>NZ_JAHHZM010000009.1 GCF_018642165.1 Echinicola shivajiensis | reverse complement strand
CTCCTTTCTATCCAACCATGCTCGAAAACAGGCAATTTGCACTATACCAGGGACGGCTATATTGTACAGGCCACTTCGATCTAAACGTCATTCCCTTTTGTGCGGTTGGGTACCAAATGTTAGGTCTCGAAATGACAAGTTCTGAGACAGCCTCTTTTCTATTTTTTTAAACCATTAGTGCTCTGGCATGGGCTCATTGGAATTGCCCATATCAGCAGCAACCTTCCAAGTTCCATCCGCCTGTTTTTTCCACACGGTTAAATACTTTCCATTCTCTACCATTGACATCCCTGTAGAATCTTCCATAGTCATACTATAGGTTCCAATGGTATATCCCAAATCACCAGAATTTGCGACCTCCACATGATTGGGCACCCATTCGATGCTAAAGCCCTCATCACTAAGTGGCCCTTCCATATTTGCTCTTATCTCATCCACACCACTAAAAGCCGGTGCATTGGACATTAACATTACCGCATCATTCTCAAAGAAACCAATAAATGCTTCAAAATCCTTGGCAGATGCTGACCAATCCAAATCAGCTTGTCTTAAGGAATTTTCAGCCTCAATTTTCATTTCTTCAGTGTTCTCTTCAGGAGCACCACAGGATAAGCACAGGAATAGGAAAACGACAATTAATACGCTATTTGATAAACCTTTCATGACATTCAATTAAAGGTTAACAATTGTATCTATAATGGGTAGGAAATAAGTCCTCCTACCAAAGACAATAAGGCTTTCATGCAAATAAATGATGAAGTCGGATTGGCCCATTGTACCTATTAGCCCTAAATACGCTGGTACAAATTTACAAAAAAATAGGTTGTTCACAGCAAACCAACCGCCCATAACTATTTGACAATTAATTAAAAAAAATATCACTAATAAATCACGTCCCTTTTGTATCAGATCCCATTCATCGATCTAATAAGTTTTGACTCATAAAAAATCCTCCTTTTCCCAAAAGGAAATTTAACTTATCCTACTCCAGTTGACAGCATGCTTCTTTTGGCTTTTGATTTGTCTAAGGACCATGGCATTTTGAGGAAGTTTTAAGTCGGCATCTTCCTGTATCAATTGCTGAGCGGCATCTCTGGCCATGGTAAGAATAGGAGCATCCTTACTCAAATCTGCTATCAGCAAATCTGCCACGCCACTTTGTTGGGTGCCCATCAGATCACCAGGACCACGTAATTTGAGGTCAACATCAGCAATTTCAAATCCATTATTGGTTCGCACCATGGTATCCAGCCTAACCCTACTATCCTTGGAGAGCTCGTATTTGCTCATCAAAATACAATAAGACTGCTCTGCCCCCCTACCTACCCGGCCCCTCAACTGGTGAAGCTGCGAAAGGCCGAACCGCTCGGCATTTTCTATGACCATCACAGAAGCATTGGGGACATTCACTCCCACTTCTATTACTGTAGTGGCCACCATTATCTTGGTTTCCCCTTTCACAAAACGCTGCATTTCGAATTCCTTATCCGCAGCCTTCATATTACCATGAACTATGCTGATTGGATATTGGGGAAAGGCACGACAAATGCTCTCATAGCCATCCATTAGGCTTTTAAGATCCAACTTTTCGGATTCATCTATCAGGGGATATACCACATATATCTGCCTTCCGAGTTCTATTTCCTTCTTCATAAAACCAAACACCTTCAAACGATCCCTATCAAAGCGGTGAACAGTCTGTATGGGTTTTCTCCCTGCTGGCATCTCATCAATTACTGAAATATCCAAATCTCCATAAAGGGTCATCGCCAAGGTACGTGGAATGGGCGTGGCTGTCATCACCAATACATGCGGATAATAATGGTTATTCTTAGCCCAAAGCTTTGCCCGTTGTGCCACTCCAAAACGATGCTGTTCATCCACTATCGCCAAGCCTAGATTATGGAACTTCACCACATCTTCCAACAAAGCGTGGGTACCTATTAGGATATGTAACTGCCCATTTAAGAGATCTGCATGTATCCGTTTTCTGACGGATTTCTTAGTGGAACCAGTCAAAAGATCTATCCTCAAGCCCATCATTTCGGCATACTCCTTCAATCCTTCAAAATGCTGGGTAGCCAAAATTTCCGTTGGAGCCATCAAACAGGTTTGTGTTCCAGAACTAATGGCGATCAAAGCACAAATAAAGGCCACCATGGTCTTCCCACTTCCCACATCCCCTTGGATCAATCTATTCATTTGCTTACCCGAACGCATATCCGCAAAGGATTCTTTAATTACCCGCTTTTGTGCATTGGTCAGCTCAAAGGGCAAATGATCCGTATAAAACTGGCTTACCAAATCAGTTTTCCCCAATACCTGTCCTTGGAACTTTTCGGTTCGGGTCAATTTTAACTTAAGCAGTCGCAGCTGCACAAAGAAAAACTCTTCAAACTTAAGGCGGTATCTGGCTCTTTTAAGGCGTTCAGGCTCATCAGGAAAGTGAATCTGTTTGATCGCATCTTTTTTGGGCATCAAATTGAATCGATGCATCACCTCAGCGGGTAAAGTCTCCTGAATCTGTGGATAGGCATTTTGGACCAAGACATCCATTATCCTCGAAATCCCCTTGCTATCGAGGTACCTGGCCCTCAATTTTTCGGTGGTTGGATATACAGGCTGGAAAAAACTCTTTTCTTCCTGGGCAGCCGTCAAAGGCTCCATCTCAGGATGGGCAATGCTAAACTTCCTCCCATATTGATTGGGCTTTCCGAAGAAAATATAAGATGCACCAGGAAGCAGTTTTTTGGCCACCCATTGGATCCCCTTAAACCAGGTCAATTCCATCTCTCCCGTTTCGTCCTCAATATAGGCGACCAAACGCTTCTTTCGTGCCAAACCCACAGTTTCTATTCTTCGGATTTTGCCTATTACCTGCACGTGCTCAAGGTTTCCATTGACCTGATTGATCTTATAGAATTTGGTACGGTCCTCATAGCGGAAAGGATAGTGCTGCAGGAGCTCCCCAAAAGTAAAAATATCTAGCTCCTTATTGATTAAGGCTGCTTTTTGTGGGCCTACCCCCTTTAGAAACTCAATTTTTGTATCAAAGAATCCCGGCAATTTCCTGCTTTCTTGGTGGTCAATTCAAACTCGGCCACAAATTAATTTTTAATACCGTGAAAAGCTATTGCTGCTTAATAATATTCCTTAGACAAATTCTAGCTGTGACATAAATCGTCCAAAATATTCCATCTGACACAACCAAAGAATTATCTACTCTTTACTGAACTTGCTTTTTCTTCTTCCATAAAACAGACAAACCCAATATGGGCCCAATGGCCAGCACGATAAAAAGGTAATGTGCATCCACTGCTCCTCTGAAATAATTCAAAAGCTGAATGCTAAAAATGGTCAGTGCAAATCCTAAACTATTCACAATGGTCAATGCCGTTCCTTTAAAATCTGCTGGAGCATTTTGTGCAACCATGGTAGAAAACAATGGTGAATCAGCCACTACTGCAAGCCCCCAGATCAAAAGGAATGTGATCAGAAGAATCGAGGAAGATTGAAGGAAAATCAGAGGCGATAACAAACAGCAAAAACCAGATATTGCCAAGGCCAATGAAGCTATCTTTTTGGCCCCTTGATTGATAGAAAGATAACCAGCCAAAATACAGCCTAAGCTCCCTATACCTATGATCAAAAAGGACCAAATCGATATATCCAGATGAACATCCGAATGTAAGTTACTATAGCTAAACAAAATAAATGGAACAAATGCCCAAAAGGCATACAGTTCCCACATATGCCCAAAGTATCCGATCGCTGCAGCTCTAAATTCCCTAATTCGAAACACTTTGAAAATAGCAGTTAAATCCAGACCAGTGGCCGCCTTTCTGTAAGGTCCATCTGGCACAAACCAACCGATCAAAAAACCTCCTAAAATGGCCAAAGCTGAAATAAAAACAACCACGTAAACCCAGGAAAGGTCACCTATAAATGCATGAAGAAAATGGGGAAAAGCCGTTCCCAAAACCAATGCACCAACCAAAAAGCCTAAAGATTTTCCCAATCCATGTTCATAGTAATCTGCCGCAATCTTCATTCCCACAGGATAAATCCCTGCCAAGCAAAAACCAGCCAAAAAACGCATGATTACTAAGCTTGCTAAAGTATTCCCAGGCCATACTAGGCCAAGATTAAAAAAACCTCCCAATAAGGTACAAAGCAAAAACACCTTAGAAGGAGAAAAACGGTCTGCAACACTTAAAAATGCAAATATCAATGTCCCAAAAATAAACCCCAACTGAACAGCTGAGGTAAGGTGACCTAAAGCAGTACTCCTTAGATCAAAGCTCTCCAAAAGACTCTCCATCACAGCATTGCTGGCAAACCAAATGGAAGTGCAGCAAAACTGGGCGAATACTATCAGTGGAAGAATTCTTTTAGCAGGCTTCATAAAAAAGGTTTAGGATTGGTAGAAAGAAGTGAACATTGGACAAAACTGTTTCTTATTTTTTCTTGCTCGATTTTGCCTGTGGATTAAATTTCAGGCATTTTTCCACCCAATACTCCAATTGTGGCTCCGTATCCACCACATTGCCGTCTATAAACACAAATCCCTTCATGCTTCTTCCGGTAAAATTCATCTCCATACAGCCCGCTTGCTTTAGGGCATCCTGATATTGATCAGGGCCCACCCTTGCCATAATTCGGTCTTCATGAACACCGATGCACATTTTTCCATTGACCATAAAACAAAGGCCACCCATCATTTTCTTTGCCTCAAAAGGCTTCCCTGCATGCTGTAAAACATGCTCTATCCGATCTGCTAAAAAGGTGTTGTATGCCATTACTTTTTATTTTGTGTAGAATGTAATTTAACCTTTTATATGGCTAAAATCAACTAAATAATGGTTTTATCGAAAGTATTAGTTCATGAATTACTGGATCCCTAATTCTCTATTCAATATAGAAAAGAACCTCTTAGCAGCTCACAATTCCATTTTCTTGATAGTATTAGTACGATGACTATTTCCTTTGAAAAATCTAATGATTTCATTCAAAAAATCCTTTTGGATATTCTACCATACCAGAGATATTTTGAAAAGCACCTGGATATAATTCCATTGCCATACAATTCTCACTTGGCACATCAAATGGAAGAGAGATGCCAAAATCACTTGCCCGTCTATATCCAAATCTTGGATAATAATCCGCATGGCCAAGCAGCACTATCCCCTTGAAGTCCATTTCCCGGGCTTTTCTATGGGCCTCTGATATCAATTTTCCTCCAATGCCCCTCCTTTGATATTCAGGCAACACACTTACTGGAGCCAAAGCGAGCGCTTCATGAGAGTGATGACCATCCTCAATTTTCACTTTGCTAAGTAAAATATACCCCAAAATCTGATTTCCGACTTCCGCTACCAACGAAAGTTCAGGAACAAAGCTATCAGAATCCATTAATCGGTCCACCAAAAACTGCTCCCGATGGTCGCTCATGGGCTCGTTTTGAAAAGATTCTTTTATAAGATTGAAAACCTCATGGTAATCTGAATTGGTTTCCTGCCTAATGCTAACATTCATATTTATCCCACAATTTGTTTCACATGATGGGCCATGTGATGAGCGTAATCACTGATCAAGAAAGCTAGATTTTCCTGTCGGTGTTCATTGATAAAAATGGGGATGTTAACCGTGTCTTCATCAAGGTTTGAAATAATTTGTACGATCCTTTGGTTCAACACCATCCAAAGTTGGAGGAGGGATTGCGTGTTGGTATGTTGGTAATCGTTTACACTTACCCATTCGTTTTGACGATAAGGATGTACAGAATAGACTGAGGAAGAAAATTGGATTTCCACAAAGCGTTGGATATTATGAATGGCCGAATCCACCAAGTGTCCTAAGATTTCCTTTTTGGACCATTTATGGGGGAATGCCTTGTACTCCATGACATTTTCGGGACAGTTTTGAACATAGCTATCCACTTGTTTTATAAGTTGGTTAATTTGATTTGCCTCCTTCATAGTTTACAGTTAGGTCTTTTTGGGATTAAGGACATCGATGATATTTTCTTTTAGAAGAATATGCAACCCTAGTCTTTCGTAGGACACACCCTCTTTAATTTTGTAGCTATAAGTTAGCTGATTCTCATCAATTTTGGCTTCGAAATCCATTTTTAATAATCACCACCCTTTTTGCTATTCTCTACTGACCTTAACCATTCTTGAAGTTCAGTTTCCATCTTTGAAGCCACAAAGGGCAATTGCTGGATAATGTTTTCCTTCTCGCTTGGGTCATTTAGCATATCATAAAGCTCCATGGGGCTGTCTGGTGCATCTCTTACCAATTTGTATTGTTTACTTACCCAAGAAACCCGGTGTTGATTCAAATAAATAAACCCAATAGGATTTTTCCTACTTTGGTCTTTCCCCAATAATAAGGGATAAAAGCTTTCACCATCTATTGGCCTTTTATCTGGATAGTCAATATCCAATATATCCAAAATAGTAGGTAAATAATCACTGGTCACAGCTGGAAAATCTGTTCTAGTTCCTCCCTCAATATGGCCTTCCCAAACTGCAAATGCAGGTACACGTACTCCTCCTTCATATAAACTTCTTTTCTTTCCCCTAAAAAGTCCAGCACTACCTGGAGTATTCACCTCAGGCCCATTATCACTGCAAAACAAAATCAGGGTATTTTTCGCTAACCCATTCTCCTCCAAATAATCCCAAAGCCTACCGATCTGTTCATCTAATGCGGTGATGGTTCCATAATACAATTGTTCCTCAAAACTTAAATTGGCATAAAGTTCACGATGCTGAATATCCGAGACTACTGGTAAATGGGGAGTATGAAACCAAATGCTCGTGAAGAATGGAGTGTCCTTTTCAAGGGATTGATCTATAAAGGGCAGAACCCTGTCCATGATTACCCTAGCATCGTCTCCCTCCAAATTATCATTGGCCATTTCTTCCTCTCCCACCCAATAAAAGGTACCATAGGCCTTGGAGGACCTACCTTCCTCAATGGCCTTCCAGCCATAGCGTAAGCTTTCCCCAGCTTCAAATTCCTCAGGAACCTTAAGTGGATCAAAAGTTGCCACCTTGGATTCGGAACAGAAATAGGTATCATAGCCATGCCAAGTCGGCAAGCTGTAATTCACTTCTTGATCAGGCCTCCCTCCCCTATTCCCATCCTTAGTTTCCTTGGTCAGTGTTCCTAGATGCCATTTTCCAAAATGTCCAGTAGCATAGCCTTTTTCTTTGAGCAATTCAGGAAGGGTGATCTCCTCCTTTTTCATATGTCCCTCATTAGCATTTCCAATACCCAGTCGCAAGGGGTTCCTTCCAGTAATATAACTCGCACGGGTCGGTGAACACACAGGACCAGCACTATAGAAACGATCAAAAACCATCCCCATACCTGCAAGTCTGTCCATATTGGGGGTTTTTATCCCTTTATTACCGTTAAAGCCTGCATCCATATAACCTTGATCATCTGTCATGATCATGATAATATTTGGATTTTGCGCATAAGCATATAGTTGCTGAAATAGTAAAAAAATTAAAATCAATCCACTTTTGTAATGGTTCATATACTTGTCTTTTCCTTCCTGCTTATTAACAAATTTGATTTCAATATACAATTACTTTGTCCACTACCAATTGTCTGGAAGCCTCCCCATCCTTCAGTTTGTACTGTATCTGTCTAGTCTTTTTTCCGCCCTCGATCGGAAATCTCCTAACCAAGCTATTCTCGACCACTGCAAAGGCATCATTCCCCTCGTAGCCAGCAAAGGCATCAGCATTATCCTTTAACTCAGGAACAGCTACCATACTCATGGATTTACCATTATTCACAGAATAAGCTATTAGGTGACCATAGCCCTCAGCGTCTTTAGTGTAAATAAAAATCTCTGGACTTCCGTCAACATTTAAATCCCCAACTTCAGCATTTATCACCTCTCCAACCAAATCATGGGTATACGGGCCCTTATCTATCTCCACGCCCGGCACCTCAATGCTCAATTTTCCAGCCCTTGCTTCAAGAATAAATATATCATCAAATAAACTTAATGACTTCACATAGTCCCTGGAATCCATTTGGGATTTATCCAGTTCATCATCCAGTTTGGAATAAGTACCAGCGATGCTAGCTCCACCAGAGCAGAAAAAATACAGCGCCCCTTCATCTTCTTTGTTTTCTGTACTGATCACCAAGGAATCATCCTGAATTCTAAAAAGCACTGTTTTACCATTCTCATACGTTTTCAAGGTATTTTCATCTACAATCAAAGCATTGGTGTCATAGGTGCAGCTGGGCTTTTTCTTATCAGACCTGGACCGAATGCTCACCCTCATGTAGAATTTGTCCAATGGGGTAATTTGAACAGCAACCCAATCATGACCATCTCCACGCTTAGAATAGCCATCATCTACATAATTTCCCTTCATAGCAGGGCTTGGGGAATCTACAATCTCTACTCCCCCAGAAGGATTCTCTTTTTCTACTACTTCCTCATTCTTTGAATTTTCTTGACAGGAAAATAAGAGTATGGAAAATAAAAATAAAGGAATTGCACTGAACCTATTCATAACTACCAAAATTAGAAGACTGTCTCATAATAATATCAAATCATCAATGACCTGAAAATTATGAGACAGCCTCATTTTAAATTAATCTTTTTATTAGGCATTTTGATTAAAACTCACCATCCAGTTGATTCCGAACTTATCAGTTAACATTCCAAAATAATCGCCCCAGAAAGTATCCGCCATGGGCATGGTTACCTGACCTCCATTGGACAATCCTCCAAACAGTTTATCTGCCTCATCCTTGGTATCCGCTGTAATCGAAACGGATATATTATTACCTATCACAGTCTGGGGAGCCCAATCTCCACCTACATCGCTGCCCATCAAAATGGTATGCGAGCCTATAGGCAAGGAAACATGCATGATTTTATTGCTTTCTTCCTCTGACAAGGTTACACCGTCTTGAGGAGGCATTTCGGAAAACCTACCCAGATAAGTAAATTCTCCACCAAAAACAGATTTGTAAAAGTTAAATGCTTCCTCACAATTTCCAAGGAAGTTCAAATAGGGGTTTAAAGTTGCCATGATAATTTGGGTTTTGTTATCAAAAATTCTATTAATCCAATTTACTATATGTGTCTTTAATTTACCAGATTTAACACCTGACAATTAATCAATTAGCATATCCAACTATCTTACCCAGCCTAACCGAGGTAGGCTGAGTTTATAACGGACCGCAACGATCCTAATAGTAATGACCAATGACATACAGATAATCAAATTAGTATCCCTTGGCACCGAAAGTTCTCTCAACAATAAATACAATAATGAACCTGAAAGACAGGCTGTGGCATAAATTTCTCTCCTAAGCAGCACTGGAGTTAAATTACACAAGGTATCCCTGATCACACCTCCCATAATGGCAGAAACCATACCCAAAATGGCCGCAATTTCCCAGCCGTGCCCCAAACTCAAGACTTTCTCAGTACCCAAAACCGTAAACAAGCCAATTCCCAAGGCATCGAAGAGCATCAAGGTCTTGCGTAGTTTGGACATGATCTTAAAAAAAAATATAGCGGTCAAAACCCCAACTATTATGCTGTATAGATAATTAATATCATCGATCCACGCCAATGGATATGCTCCCAACAGCATATCCCTAAGACTTCCTCCTCCAATAGCCGTGATAAAGCCCATAAACCCAGCCCCAAAAACATCATGCTCACTGTCTTGAACAGCTAAAGCACCTGAAATGGCAAAGAAGTAGGTTCCCACCAACTCCATGATATATTGAAGGTTCATACAGTATTGCGTTAAAAAGAATTTTGCTTAAAGATAGAAATAACCCGCGTGTTCTGCATTGCACAAATAAGAATCATCCAAGATTTATTTTAACTTTCGCATTACAAAAACTCCCATGGCCCGCTGTTCATGCACCAAAACAGACTTGGGAGATTCCAAATGAACCAGGTGGTGCTTGTCCATGACATTTTCCAACAAATCTGCGGTCAGCAAAAATCGTTTTGATCCATCTGGAAGTTGATAAACCCCGTCATTTATTTCCTTGGAAGCTGACTGCATTCCTCCAAATCCAGTCGTCATTCTCAAAAACAAAATACCACCAGGCTCCAATACCCTGACCATTTCACTAAAAAGCTGGTAAAAATGGACTGTACTTTGAGCAAAATGCAATACCGCAGAGCTGATCACGGCTTGGAAGGCACCCATATGGAAAGGCATATCCTCCACCCCTGCCACCTGAAACCTCAACAAATCATACTTAGGCTGCAATGTCCTGGCATAGGTCCTGGCCATTTGCACTGCAGTGGGATTCTGATCCACGCCAAAGACCTGAAAACCAGACCTAATCAAATAGACCAAATTTCTTCCTTCACCACATCCTGCATCAAGAATTCTCATTTCAGGGGTAAAACGGCCCTTTAAAATTTGATCCAAGAGGTAAATATCGATATTGCCCAGTAATTGGTTTAATTCGGGTATATTCATGCTTCTAATTGTTCTAGGGATTTCAGGGCCAATTGCTTACCTGATGCGATCAATTCCTTTGCCCGATAAAACTCAAAAGTACCACATTGTTTTCTGGACATCTGCACCACAAGGTCTGCAGGGTAAGTATGTAAGATATAATCAGAAAGCTTGTCCTGCATCAATTCAAAGGACAAATTCATCAGGTCTAAAAAGCTGGTATTTTTTGGCTTTTCTTTCTTTTCCTGCGGAAAATACTTGGTCATTTTATTCCTGTATTCATTTACCCAAGCGGGTACAATAATCAGGGAGCTCTCCTTGCTTCTTGGGCTTTCCCAATTGATTGGAGATACAGGGGCATTTACATTGGATACCATAAGCAGCTCATTTCCATGGCCTATTGCAAGGTTCATTGGAATAGGATTTAAAACGGCCCCGTCCACATATTCATTTGCCCCTATTGGAAATGGTTTAATTACTGTCGGTATGGCAGCCGACGCCCTGATGGCCTCAAATAGTTTTCCTTCTTTAAAAAGCATTTCTTCACCACTGTGGATGTCCACAGCATTACAGGAAAATGGTATGGGTAAATTTTCTATTAAATCATCTCCTACCAGTGCTTCTACCTCTTGAAAAACTTTATTGCCCTTGATAAATCCCCTGGTCGAAAGTGTAAAGTCCATCAGGGAAAATACATCTATACGATCCAAATTGCAGATCCAATCCTTATACACAGGCAACTTTCCCTTGGCATAAATCCCCCCAATCAATGCCCCCATGGAACAACCAGCTATGGACTTTATCGTATAGCCCTGCTCTTCCAACGCCTCTATTACTCCAATATGGGCCAATCCTCGCGCTCCACCACTGGAAAGCACCAATGAAACAGTTTTATTTTGCATGGTAATTTTTAAAAGAATCTGTTACTTTCATGACAGCTTATCAAATACTCACCCAAAGTTAGAAAATATGCAAGACTACAATCCTTTTCACTTGGCTTTTCCCATAAAAGATATTGGGACTACCCGGGCCTTTTATCAGGATATCTTGGGCTGCGAGATAGGCAGAAGCACGGACAAATGGATTGATTTCAATTTCTTCGGTCACCAACTATCTGCCCATGTAAAACCTGAAGAACTTATGTCTGCCCAAACTAATGAGGTAGATGGCAATCAGGTTCCTGTGAGACATTTTGGAGCAGTACTTTCCTGGGACCAATGGCATGAACTAGCTGAAAAACTAAAAAGGGAAGGTATTGAATTTATCATTGAACCTGGCATCCGCTTTCAAGGAAAAGTTGGTGAACAGGCTACCATGTTCTTTTTGGACCCTAGTGGAAATGCATTGGAGTTCAAATCCTTCAAAGATCCTAGGCAGATTTTTGCCAAATAGGTGAAACTGACTAGGATGCTCAGTTCTAGTAAGACTGAACATCGCCTAGGTAAATAGATAATTAGGTCTTTTGTCAGGCTGAGTGGAGCTGAAGCCCAAAACACAAAAAAAGTGCTCTTACAAACATCAAGAGCACTTAATATTACTTGAATTGAAAAATCAGTTCAATCCTCTATAAATAAATTCTTCTGCCCTCGGTATGGCTTTGCTGGGCGGCTTCTATAATCTTTAAGGTTTGTACTGCTTCCTGTGGCTGAACCAATAAGGTCTCCTTGCCATTCAATACCTGGGCAATATTTTTATAGTAAGCTGGATAATCTCCTTTCAAGGTTGGATAGGGATAGCTTTCATGGGCTAGAAATACCTCACCCCAGCCTGATTCTGGTTCTTCTCCCCAACCATCCCCACCAGGTATAATTCCTGCTTTCAAGGCTGCTTCCTGCACATCCAAACCAAACTTGCTATAAGACCCTTTATCTCCTAATACGAGGAACTTGGGCAATTTGGCATTCATGAGTATACTAGCTGTTAACCTCACCTTGGTATGCTCATACATCATGGTGATGTCAAAAAAATCATCGGCATCAACCTCCTTACGCTGTTTGAGGATCTCTGCATATACCCATTTAGGCTGCCCAAAAAGTATAAGCGCCTGATCAATCAGGTGAGCTCCCAAATCGTATAATATCCCGCTTCCAGGAACTTCCTTTTCCCTCCAATTATGATTGGGTTCAGGTCTAAACCGATCAAAATGGGATTCGAAATGAACAATATTTCCCAGCACCTTTTCATTGAGGAGTTTTTGGACGGTTTGGAAATCCCCATCCAAACGCCTGTTCTGATAGGCTGTGAGAACAAGCCCCCTTTCATTGGCCATTTCTATCAATTCCTCAGCCTCTGAGGAACTCACAGTGATGGGCTTATCCACAACCACATGCTTGCCTGCTTCCAAAGCAGCCTTTGCCTGGGGGAAATGCCATTCATTAGGCGTACAGATGACCACCAGTTCCACCTCCGAATGTTCCAGCATGGCTGCCAAGCTCTTGTACACCGTCACATGGGGATAATCTTCCTTGGACTTTTCTTGGTGCCGCTCTACTACTGCAATCAGGTCTAGCAGGGGCTCTTGTTGAATCAATGGGGCATGCATGGTTTCTGCAACCTTCCCAAAACCTACCAGCCCGGTTTTTATGGTTCTAGTCATTTATAAATTCATTTCTATGGCCTTCCGCATTAGCTCTACGCTATTGTTTACGCCCAATTTATTATGAATATTTTTCCTATGGGTTTCCACCGTATACACACTTAAAAATAACTCCTCGGCAATGCCATGGTTACTATTGCCATCCTTGATCAGCTTAAGAATCTGCAGTTCCCTGCGGGACAATTTAAACTTCTGCTTATAAGCATCAAAGTATTGGTCTTCATCCACCTGCTTAAGCACCCGTTCGAAATGCATCACATGATGTCCCTCAAAAACCTCCCTAATGGTATAAATCAACTCATCTGGATCGGCATCCTTAAGCACATAAGCATTCACTCCCTGCTTTTGGCATTTTTTAAAAATATCCTCATCATCGTACATGGAAAGTACGATCATTTTGATCTTGATTTTTTGCTTGTTGATTTGTTCTATGGCCCCCAATCCATCCATGCCCGGCATGTTCATATCCGTCAACACCACATCAACCTTATTATTTTTTACAAACTCTACCAAATCCTTACCATTGGAAAAAATGGACAGGATTTCCATATCTTCTTCTTTTTCCAATAGATTGGCAATGCCCTTAGCAAACATTTTATGGTCATCGGCAAGTACTAGACGGATCATTATTTATGGATTTTGGTAAAAAAGCCTATAGACAATGCTAAAATAAGCAGTTTTAATGGATTACTTTACCAAATCCAAATAATTTACATGAGTGATTATGCAGGAACCCTTAACTTAATTGCAGTTCCTTCCCCTATCTCTGAATGGATATCCAATTCCCCACCGATCGTTTCTATCCTTGATTTAAGGTTGTGCAAGCCCATACCCTTGGACTTATCCTCGGTATTGAATCCCTTGCCATCATCTACTATTTGCAGGGAAAATTCATCGCCCAATTTCAAAAGGTTGATGGAAATGGTTTGGGGCTCGGCATGCTTAATGATATTATTCAAACATTCCTGTACCACACGGATTAGGACCAGTTTGGCATCCTGCTCCAGGATTAATCCATTGACCTGACTTACCAGCTGGGTTTTACAAAATCCGGACTTTTCTATTTTCTCCAACTCGCCGGCAACAAAATCCTGGATTTGCACCTCCTTCACCCAGTCAAGGTTCAACCTTTTGGACAGGGACCGCACCTCTTTTATGGCCTGGTTGATCAGCCGCTTTCCTTCAGAGAAGTTTTCAGGATCTGGCTGATTGAGGGTCAGCTTGGTGAGGGAAAGCAACTGCCCAAGGTTATCATGTAATTCCTGCCCAATAAAGGACAGGGTTTGTTCCTGGATCTCCTTTTCCACGCCCAAAATGGTCTTCTCATATTCCGCCTTTAGCTGATCCATCTTTTGCTTATTGCGAAACTGTTGTTGTCTATGAAAGAGAACCAACACTACAATAAAACTACACATAACCAATGTGATCAACACACCGGCTGTAATCAAGAAAATAAATTGTGCTGGATCTGAAGTCATACAGGAAATTCTTAAGTGATAAAATACTTACCCCTGAATACTTTTGGAGCGTAAAATGCTAAGCCCATTACCAGATAACTGACTCCTGCTAATAACCTGTTCAGGTCAAACAAGGAGATTACAAAAGCCCGATAATCAGCTTTCAATAAATATGAAAAACTGGCCCAGATTAAAAATGTACTGGAATAATAAAAAAACAACATGGTAATAATCCAGAAATAGGGAATGGACAACAGATTTGAATTTATATAATCGTTTCTGGTAAAGACCTTATAGTAAAATGAAATGCTAAATAAAATGATCACCAAACTACCATATAAAAGCATATAATGCTGAAAAATTTCTGTGACAGGCTGAAAAAATAATGAGTCAATAATCCCCAAAATAAATAAAAGTAAAATCGATATATCAATTCTTCTTTTCATCCTTTCGGATAAAAAAACCATCCTAAAAAACCTTAAATAGAGTGGAATCAATAAATAAATGCCTACTAAATTATATACAATGGAATTATTGTTATCATGAGTTTCATTGAGGTTTTTAATTGTTAACGCAATGTATTCCTGGAATACAACAATTACAAAAATTGAAAAAATCAGAAGATGGGCTTTACGATATTGCCTGTCAGTCTTAAAGACAAAAACTGACAGGCTAGCTATTAATCCCAAAATTATTGTGTAGAAATACAGATCAAAAGTCATTTCATATTGGATTTCTCACAAAAATAAAGGTATTAACAACCTGGAGGGCATATACCTCCATAATTATAAGCATAATCTCTCTCGGCATCTGTACTTTTTTCCTCCTCGGAAGTAGCTTCAGCAACTAATTTTTCATCTCCAGGGAGCATAGCCAAGGTTAGTCTACCAACATATTCCTCTCCCAATTCTTCACCAAACGATTCATCGTATTGGCTAAAATAAAACCTGATACCTCCTTTACCTTCATCAAGGACTTTCTGGATTTCTTCTCTACTGAACCAAATCCAATCGGTTTGATCCGTAATTTCCTTCCCGTCCTTACCTATACCGGTAAGTCCCTTTTTGATTTCTTTTTTGTACTTGCTGGTAATTTCGTCAAACTGTTTTTTGGTGATTTTTTCTTTCTTTTTACCATCCATGGTTTAAAATTGTTTAAGTGTAGTCTTATTTATTGTGCTGTGGTTGTTAAGTAACAATTAAAATTACAAAATTAGTTGAATTTACGGTCAACAAATAGAAAAGGAGTGTAAAACGAAATACTAAATGTTAAATACATTAAGCCAGCAAATACCCTATTAAGCCCTAGCCAGGGTTTTAAAACCACATAATCGATCCCAGGAAAGAAATGGTTTACACCAAACAATAAAATCACCTCTATATAAAAGAAAATAAGGACAGTAACTATCCAAAAATGCGGTACAGCAACCAAGTTCGAATCTGAATATGTCCTTAGCTTAATAACTTGATACAAAAATCTCCCTGCCAAAAACAGAATAAACAAACCAAATGGCACTAAACTATAATACTGGAATACTTTGTCAATAGGCTGCAAGTAAACGGAATTAATAATCCCCCAAATATATAGGCCTCCAAATACCAAATTTGTCCTTTGCTTGAACTTTCTATTAACTTCCAATAATTGTAAATAAGAAACAAGCAGAAAAGACTGTAAATAAGTACCACAGATATTATAAAGTAAAACATTGTTGATTCCTTTACTACTCGTAAAATAGCCTGCTGCTTCCAAGAAAAACACAAATGCCAGTGTAAACAGCAAAATCTTATGCGCAGTTCGGTAGGCTGGTTTTTGATAGAAGTAGTAAATAAAGCTTCCTATTAAACTACTTAGAATTACTCCCAAATAAGCGATTTGACTCATAATTATTGCATTTTTCCGATACGGCAATTTAGGTTCTTTCGCCTTATTGGGAAATACCGTGATCACGGTATTTTTCACACTGTCAATTGATTACCACCCTATAGCAGGCATTTACCAAGGTTTACTGGTACTTATCAATCTATAAAATGCATGTCATCGTGACGAAAGAGATTGCTGTCAAAATAGAATTTTATACGAATTACTAATCCCTGTCATCCTGACGAAAGGAAGGATCTCCTCCGGAAATGCGATGCTACAAAGAGACTACCATCCCAATTGCGAATTATAAAGGTAGAAAAATACTACTCCTTTGTACTGAGGACTGAGCCCAGACACGGCTAAAGCGAGGCTGTCTTAAATCTTGTCATTTACCTTAGGAGAAATCTCTAGACTTATTTACTACTGAAAATAAGTCGCTTGAAATTCTTCCTAACGTCAGCATAACACAAAAAAACGACAAATGAGACAGCCTCATTTTTTTATCATTAGAGCTGAAAGCGCTGGCTTACTTAGTCCCGCAGCACAGCTGACGGGACAGCAAAGTCTTCTAAAAATAGTTTCAAAAAAAAAGCGTTCTGCCAAAACAGAACGCTTTTAAATATTCATTATGAAAACAGATTAAGCCAATTTCTTAGCTTCTTCTTTTTCTTGCTCAATTTCCTTTTTCATCAAATCCACCACAATTGGAGAAGCGATATAAATAGACGAGTAAGTACCAATCAATACCCCGATAAACAAGGCAAAGGAGAATCCTCTCAATACTTCACCACCAAAGATCAATAGTACGATCACCACGATCAAGGTAGTAGCAGAAGTAATCAAGGTTCTGGACATGGTTTGGTTGATCGCTTCATTGAACATTTTCACCAATTTGGAAGTACCTCTATTGGCGATATTCTCCCTGATACGGTCAAATACAATCACGGTATCATTGATGGAATAACCTATCACGGTCAATACCGCTGCAATGAAAACCTGGTCGATTTCAAATGAAGCACCGAAAGCACTTGCGATAGCAAAGGCAGCTACTACGAACAAGGTATCATGTACCAAGGCGATGATAGAAGCCAATGAATATTGCCACTTACGGAATCTCAATAAGATATAAAGGAAGATAGCAACCAAAGCAAAGAACATCGCTTCCATAGAAGAGTTCTTGATATCATCGGCCACTGTAGCACCCACCTTAGACGAACCAGCAATAGCAAATGAACTATCATCCAATTGACCGGCATCATCGATATATTGAAGGCCAGTAATACTGGCAATTCCTTCGATTACCTTGCTTTCCACTTCACTGTTCGCCTCATCAGAATCATCATTGATGAGGTAAGAAGTAGTTACTTTGATGACATTATTGGCACCATAAGTCTTCGCTTCTACAGATCCTTCAAATTGCTTGTCCAAGCCTACTTTAAGTTCTGAAGGAACAATTGGCTGGTTGAACTCAACGATATAAGAACGACCTCCGGTGAAGTCCACACCAAACTTAAGACCATTGATAACAGCGAAGGCCAAACCGATCACGATGATGGCAGAAGAAATAATATAGGCCACCTTTCTCTTACCCATGAAGTCCAAATTAAGATTGCTGAACAAGTTCTTAGAGAATGGGGTAGCAAAAGAAATCTTGCTTTGATCACCTTTCTTGCTCAACCAGTAAACGATCACTCTAGTGATAAATACAGCTGAGAAGAATGAAGAAGCAATACCGATCATCAATACGATGGCAAAGCCTTTCACTGGACCTTGACCCAATGCATAAAGGATAGCACCTGTCAAGAAGGTAGTTACGTTTGAATCGAGAATCGCACTAAAAGCCTTATTATAACCACTGCTGATAGCTTGCAATAAGCCAGACCCTGCTGCCAGTTCTTCCTTGATCCTTTCAAAAATCAATACGTTGGCATCAATGGACATACCGATCGTCAATACAATACCTGCAATACCAGGAAGGGTCAATGCCGCTCCAAGCTGAGCTAGGATACCCAAGATAAAGAAGATGTTGAATACCAAAGCGGCAGTAGCGATAAAACCACCCTTAGCATAGTAAGCAATCATGAACAATACCACAATGGCCAAACCGGCAATGATGGAATTGATACCTTGAGCCTGTGCTTCTTTACCCAATGTTGGACCGATGATGGCCTCTTCTACGATTTTGGTAGGTGCAGGTAAAGTACCTGACTTCAAAATATTCGCCAAATCCTTGGCTTCTTCAATGGTAAAGTTACCAGTGATGCTAGACTGTCCATTAGGAATCTCACCAATGATGTTTGGCGCAGTATATACATAATTGTCAAGAACAACCGCAATTCTTCTACCGACATTTTCGGCAGTCATTTTTCTCCATTTTCTAGCTCCTTCAGCATTCATACTCATGCTCACAGCAGGATTAGAAGACTCATCCAAAGTCTGGCTGGCATCGGTGATCACATCACCTTCCAAAGGAGCCTGCTCAGTACCTCTAGGAGTTTCGATAGCATGAAGTTCCAATAAGTCAAGACCATCAGCCTCTCTAGGCTTTACGGACCACATAAAGGTCAATGTTCTAGGGATGATAGACTGGATATCTTCTCTTTTAAAGATTTTGTTAATGGCCATGGTGTCTTTCACCTCATAGACCAAACCATAGTTAGCTTTCAATAGAGAGAATAATGGTGAAACCTGAGAAGAAAGTGAATCAGTTTCATCACCACCTTCTGCCAATTGACGCTCAAGGTCAGTTAGGGTAGAATCACCCTCTACAGTATCTTCAGATGCAGCGGCTGCTGGCTTCTTGTTGGCCTGGGCTTCTGCTACCAATACTCCATTGATTCTTTGCAATACATCACCATATTCATTGATCTCTGCCACTTTCCAGAACTGAAGCTTGGCTACGCCTTGCAATAAACTTCTTACCCTTTCTTGGTTATCCACACCTGGCAATTCGATCTGGATACGGCCAGTTCCCTGGATTCTCTGAATATTAGGCTGAGAAGTACCGAAACGGTCAATACGCGTTCTCAAGATATTAAAAGAACGTTCGATGGCGTTTTCAATTTCACCGTCGATAATTTCCAAAATTTCGCTGTCAGAAGTTTCCAATGAAATTCTTCCTCTGTTAGCAGCAGTAGCATAAATGCTGTTCAGAGACTGTCCACCTGACTTTTCTTGCCAAGCACTGTAGAATAGATCTACAAATTTCTCATCAGAGGTTTTTGCGGCCTCATTGGCTTCCTCAATAGCAGCATTAAATGCCTCATTTTTGCTGTTTCCAGCTAATCCTTTTACAATCTCAACCGGAGATACAGCAAGTGTAACGTGCATACCACCCTGAAGGTCAAGGCCAAGTCCCAATTCAGTTTCCTTTACTTCTTTGAAAGTATAATTAGCACCTAGGAACTTATAAACTGGCTCTCTCCAAACAGAGTCTAGGTAAGATTGTTTCTTTGCGAAATCCAAATTGCCATCAGCATCTGTAGCATAGGCAATGGCGTCCTTTTGGACGTTACTTGATACGTAGGTAAATGACAGATAGTACAAACATAATGCTGTAACAATCACTGTCAAAAACACAATGATCCCTTTGTTTTGCATGATTTACTTAAATAAATATAATTTGTTATTGAATTCTAATTGATGCGCGCAAATGTACCATTCGCTGCTAGGAAGGAAAAAATGGGCAATGCCTTAAGGTGCGTTGGGAGAAATTATCCGTTCTAGGAGAACTTCTAAAAAATGACTTGGATATTTGGCCATATAGGCCTGAGGCACGAATTCTTGTTCTTCGAAACCTACAATTTCATAAATCAAATGCATGGTACTTTGTGCTACCATGGAGGCAAAAGGAACCACTACTGCATCAGAAGCAACATCCAAAAAGGTCTGGTGTTTCTGATTGTCCTGATCTGAATCGGACTGCTGTTGCATTTTCACTTCGCAAGACTGTTGATCATGCGTAGGAATAAACAAATGGGAATTGGAAATCAGAAAGCAGCATAGTGCCACCAAAAGGACGCTGATCCTTTTTTGCACTAGTGTACGTTGATTTCTTTTATTCTCCATAGAAAGCAAATGTAGGTAATTTTTGAAATAAAATCAGTTTTTTGGAAAAATACCTTTTCCAAAACTCCTGTTTTAAGTCAGAATTATAAGGCTTCATATGAAACATCATGTAACAAACTAACAATCAACACACTGATTTTAGGGACCATTAAATCAACAGCCCTTATCCTGTTAAACTTTGATGATTATATTCTTTTTCCACATCCAATAAGCAGGAACAAACAAAATCACCATCATCAGTAAGGCTCCTCCCAGGGAGGCGTTTTTGGGAGAAAGCCAGCCGTTGAACAACAATTCCTGTAAAAAGAGTTTCAAACTCACCATTTCCCCATGGTACGACACCTTGGCATAAGCAAAAAGCTTGGCAATAATCCCAGAGAGGAAAAATACCGTAATGGCATTCATTCCATAAATCACAAATGGTTTGGACCAGCTTTGCCAGCCTTTAATATCCAACAGCCAATAACATGCAGCCAAGGCCAAAAAGGCCCAACCAGCAGTATAAAGCACAAAGCTGCTTGTCCATAAGGATTTGTTGATGGGGAAAACAAAGGACCATAAATAGCCTATCGCCAGACATCCCAAGCCCCATTGTAGCCAGCTTTTCATCCTCTTCTGATCTTCTTTTGATTGCTTAAGTACTTTTCCAGCCACTATTCCCAAAAGGCAGGTTACTATAGCGGGCAGAGTGGAAAATAGCCCTTCAGGATCCCATGTCTTGGTTTGGGACCACATGTGCCCAGTTAGAATTTGCTGATCGATCCAAGCAGCCAAGCTAGTTCCAGGCTCTAAATTCGCCGCACCAATTCCAGGCACAGGAATAAAACTCATACAGATCCAGTAAAGCATCAAAATCACTGTAGCGCTGATCAGTAACTGCTTTCTGGACAGATAAAGATACATCAAGCTGGCAAAGAAATATACCAGTCCAATGCGCTGTAAAACCCCAGGAAACCGTAGCGTACTCAAATCAAAATATGGAATTGCTGTTAGCAATAAACCTAGCCCTATTAATTTTAATGACCTGAATAGGGCCTTTTTAATTATAGCTTTTTTCTCAATTCCCTTTTTCAGCTGAGCACCCAGAGACAACTCCATGGCCACTCCAACTATAAAAAGGAAAAATGGAAATATTAAATCAGTCGGGGTACAGCCATGCCATTTGGCGTGTAATAGTGGCGGATAGACTGCTGACCATGAACCTGGATTATTGACCAGGATCATTGCAAAAATGGTAATCCCCCTAAGCACATCTAACGCTAATACTCTTTTGCTCCCCATAAAATATCCTTTGCTAAAATTTGGTTTGAAAGATATCGAATTTTCAGTCCCAATTCATTTCAGCAAGTCAATTCTTCGGCGATTACCCGAATAAACCAGGCAAAATCACTGAAAACAGTGAGCGGTGTTTGCAATTTTTATAAAGGACTAGAATTTGCAGTTCAAACAAATTCAATTTTGACAGCAATCTCCCTGTCATACTGAGCATAGCGAACCTGTCTGCCAAAGGTAGAGAGTCTCTTCGCAGCATCACATTACAAAAAGAGATCCTTCTTGGCGTCAGGATGACGTTCTTACATTTTCCCGATAAACCCGCTTTATAAAGACAAATTGGCATCCAGCTCTGCTACACAGCGTTTGATCAAAGTAACGGTATTAAAGTAGAAATCCTGATTGACTTTTTCAAAAGTGTCGGTTGGCTTGTGATAATCCGCATGGTCCTCCACGCCAAAATACACGAAAGGAATCCCTTTTTCATGAAAAGCAGCATGGTCCGAAGCACTGGTCCAGTCATCATGCCCCGTATTTGGCAGATCATGGCCAAACATTAGACTTACCTGCTCACCCTTGGCGGCGTTTTCCAAAATGGACTTTAAATTGGGATAATGCTTGGTACCCGCAGCATAAATTTCATTTTGCTCATTCCTACTGATCATATCCATATTAATATTGAGCATCACCTGGTCCAGAGGAAAAGGAAAATCCTTGACCAGTGCCTTAGCTCCCTGCAATCCCCTTTCCTCAGCATCTAATGCGGCAAATACCATGGAATGCTTAGGAGGGTTCTCGGCAAAATATTCTGCCAGAGCCAATAACCCTGCAGTTCCAGAGGCATTATCATCGGTCCCATTATAAATTTCACCATCCTTCACCCCCAAATGATCATAATGGGCAGTAATGACGATTATCTTTTCGGACTCTTCTCCAGGAATAAAAGCTACTATATTGGCTGCATTTTCCACTTTGTTTTCCACTCCAAAACTAAAATACTGGGTATAATCACTAAACTGACTGGACAGTCCTAAGGATGAAAATCTTTTTTTGATAAACTCTTGTGTTTTTTTACTTCCCACACTCAAAGGAGCCCTTCCTGCTAGCTCATCAGAGGACAGGTATTTTAGGTCAGCAATAAGTTGATTTCTATCCAGATCTTGCGCCTCTAAAAAAGTGGGGCTGAGTATGAAAAGTATTAAAATGAGTATTTTTGACATTTTCATGTGATTATCGATTGTTGGCTACCAGTATTAAAGTGAAAATACTAATTTAGTCTTTTGGAACGTTCAAATATCTATGAAATATATTTCTGCATTATTTTTAATCCTATTTTCTTCCTTTCAAAGTTTTGGCCAAAGTACCTTGCCCGAACACTTTTTAGATGGAAAGGCAGTCATTTTGATTTCCTCTGCACCCAGTGCGAGGCCCCCGATGGACTGGAAAAATATTGCGGAAGAAATCCATCCAGCATTGGTAGAAGCCGGCGGGGATCCCATCGGCTATTACGAATTGGAAGAAGTCATACTTTCTGAGGAAATTCAAGCTGCTTATGGAAAAAGCTTCTTGCAGCGTATGGTAAGGAATATTGTCACGGTTACCCGTAAAGGAAACGGTGACTTTTTTGTCAATATCATGGAGTTTTCTGGAAACAGCAATATTATAAACGCAGGAAACCACTGGTCCATTCAGGCGGACAATATGGAAGTCCTTCAGGAAAACCTTATTGCAGCAGGGAAAGGCCTTAGGTCAAAGAACCTGATGGCTTTGGACGTACCCAGTTTTTTACCTCCATTGGTAGGTGGGGCGGAGCCAAGCCCATCACAAGAGAACAACCTCCCGGTTTCCTCTCGGTTTATTGCCAAGAATCCCTTAAACCTTGATGTTTTTAAATTGGGAATCCCCCTTTCAGGTGCATCAGGTGAAGCTGCCTTGCTGACACAGTTCCGTTATGATCTTTTAGGCAAGTCCTCTGATCAAATCCTAGCGGCTCAAAGAGCTGAGAAAGCCAGTCTAGAAAGCATTTTAGACCAATTCTATCCGTATGAAACAGTTTTTTTAACCTCTATCCGATCTGATAAAGAACTTATTTCGGACAAGATACAGTTCGTCTTAATGAGGGTGGAAGGGCGTGAAGCTGACCTTATGGAAAGCATGGGTTTGAGCTCTTCAGCACTGTCTGATAAAGATAGAATTGTGGTGAAATATTATATCAAGTTCCTTGTTAGAAATGAGTTATATATTGGACCTACCTGGGATGCAGAGCCCAATGGAAAAGAGGCTTTGATTAGTTTTCTTCAAAATCTCAAGACTGAGGAGTAAATCATAATGTTTAAGAAAAAACATGAAAAAGCCTCTCTTATAACCAAAGTAGGAATACAGGAGAGGCTTTTCTTTTCTGAAACCAACCAAATTACCAAGCTCTAAATGGTGGTGGAGTGATTCCGTTTAACCGTAGATAAACAATCAAATTACCCCTATGGTGAATACCATGTGAATCAATCAAGCCTTCCACTTGGCGACGGGTAATTTTATTGCCTCCAAAAACCTCCACTTCTTCCCCCAGTTCACTTTCTGATAAAGATGAATAGGTCTCAGCAACAAAATCAAATGAAGTTTTTACAGCATCAGCCAGTTCAGCCTTACTCATGCTTTTATTCTCAAAATCAACACCTGGATTTCCCTCCTTAAGAAAATTATTGGCCATCATTACATTGCCACCTGCAATATGCATAATGAGCTCTCTAAAACTGGAAACTTCATCTACAGGCTTAAAATCCAATTTATCCTCAGGCATGGCTTCAAGTATTTCCACCGTATAGGCTTTCATATTTTGCCATTTTGCCAAGAACTCCTCTTGGTTTGTCTGGGCATTTAAGGTATATAGGGAAGATACACTTAGAAATAGCCCCAAAATCAATGACTTGAAAATCTTTTTCATATCGCTTAAAGTTTAGGTTAAGTATCTAATTTCGTGAAGTTTCACCATAAATAGTAACATCTCCAGCAATATATTATGCATTAAATGAGAGATTCTGATCTATTTTTTATCTTTGGAACTATGAAATTCAAAAATATTTGCTGGATTGTTGGGTTTGTCTTGTTTGGCTGTGATCAGCATTACCTACCAAAACCAAAAGGTTATAACAGGATTGACCTTCCCGAGAAGTCCTTTGAAGCCCTTACAGACTCATACCCTTACCAATTCCAGAAATCAGTATTTGCCCAAACAGAGGCTGATTCCTTTAATTTAAAGGAAGAAAATTGGATTAACCTGCACTATTCCAGTCTTGGGGCAAAAATCCACCTTACCTATAAACCAATAGATGGAAATAAAGAGACGCTAAAAAGCTATCTTGATGATTCCTTTAACCTCACTGCAAAGCACCAGGTCAAAGCCTATAGTATAGAAGAGGGGGTAATCAAAACACCACATGGATATACTGGAGTCGTTGCAGAGCTGAGCGGCGAAGTACCTACTCCCTTTCAATTTTTCGTAACAGATTCCACCCAAAATTTCTTAAGGGGAGCGTTGTATTTTAATACAGCTGTAAAAAACGATTCCCTTGCCCCTGTAATTGAATATATAAAAGAGGATATGATCCACCTGATCAATTCCCTCAAATTCAAAAACTAAGGCCTAGTTTTTGACACCAATAGTTTTTCCAAAACCATTTGACATTTAATGAACTTTAGTTTACAACGATTAAGCATTTTGGCAATTGCACTGATAATGAGTGCCTGTTCGGTTTTCAATAAAACCAGCCAATCATCAGCGCCTGCTCCAAGCCCAACAGAAAAAGCCACAAAGCCCGCAACTACTCCTGAGATTGCCCCGCAACCCGAGGAAGAAACAGTTGAAAGCCTACCTTCCTTCACTGCTCCCAGTCGTGAAATGCGCGGTGTTTGGATAGCTACTGTGGCAAATATTGACTGGCCTAGCTCTGGAACGGATAGTTTTGAAAAACAGCAAAGGGATTTTATTCAGATTTTGGATTTCTATCGTCAGCATAATTTCAATGCAGTATTTGTCCAAGTAAGAGCTGCAGGAGATGCTTTTTATCCCAGTAAATTGGCTCCTTGGTCAAGGTATTTAAGTGGAAAAGAAGGACAATCCCCAAAAACCAAATTGGACCCTTTGAAATGGATGATTCAAGTAGCCCATGAAAGAGGCATGGAATTTCATGCTTGGCTGAACCCATACAGGGCAACTTTCAATCTGAAAGTTGAGGAACTAAGTCCCATGCATGATTATTTCCGTCATACTGACTGGATGATAAAATACGGCAGTAAATATTATTATAATCCTGGAATACCTGCTGTAAAAGAACATATGGTGAACATTGTCCACGAGGTTTTAAGTAATTATGATATAGATGGAATCCATTTGGATGATTATTTCTATCCATATAAAATCCCAGGACAAGAATTTAAAGACCAGAATACCTACAAAAAGTATGGGAACGGCCTTAATCTGGGAGATTGGAGGAGAGCCAATGTAGACGGACTTATCCACAGCCTAAGTGACTTGGTGAAAAATGAAAAACCCTGGGTACAGTTTGGCGTAAGCCCTTTTGGCGTGTGGAGAAATGCAGCTGTTGATCCAAAAGGTTCCATGACCCAAGCGGGCCAAACCAATTACGATGACCTTTATGCAGATCCATTATCTTGGGTAAAAAATGGATGGGTTGACTATTTGGCTCCACAGATATATTGGAGTCTGGACCATCCACAAGCCTCACACAGGGAACTCGTGGATTGGTGGTCCAAAAATGCTGGCAGTACCAGAATTTATATTGGAAATGGCAGCTATAAAATCAGAAACGATAAAGATGATGCCTGGAAAAACAGTTATGAAATCCCCAACCAAGTAGCAGTAGGAAGATCGAAATCAGCTGTTGAAGGCAATCTATATTTCCGTGCCCGATCCCTAATGGGAAGCAATAGAGATGTGGCCAGCCTGCTTTCCCAAACGATGTACGAACGGCCCGTATTAACCCCCAATAAGGCAAGAAACAATGTCTTTGAAAGTCTTAACCCTGACATATCCACTTTCCATATATCTGATAGAGGCCTGCAGGTAGAAATAGACAATGCTTATTTGGCCAAGTCAGTGGCCTTATTTGGTTTTAACACCAGTGGAAAATGGGAATTGGTAGAAAGCCAATACACTGGCACATCCATCGATGGAAAGACCTTTATGTTCGACAGCTATATGGTACAGAATTACCCCTATTTGGCCATTGGTTTCTTGGGCAACTTTGGAGAGTTCTCACAAGTTAAAATTTGGAAGCCTTAATCACCTAGAGAACGAAACAATAAAGTTCAGGTACAATTGAAGAGGCATCAGAAAATATTAGAGGAAATGAAGATTTTGATCTAAACACTTTCATTTTATAATCTCGTATATTATTAACCACAGATGTTTATAGATTAATACAGTTGTTATTATCCTTTTATCATAATCTGTGTATATCCCACTTCTCCTTGCTTGGTTATCATCGGCTTTTGATTTAGATAGCGGGCAATTATGCTTCACCTGCCTTGAATCCATTGACATATTGTGGACTATTTGAATATCTACTTAGAACAAAAAAAGCCCGCTTGATATTCAAGCGGGCTTTTGACATTTAATATATCTATCGATTAGAATAACTTAATCTTGTTCCAACTCTTGATAAGGATTAAGAACCCAGCAGCACTAATCAATGAAGCTATGATAGCTGAAGTTGTATTATCATAAATCCAGAATCCAATGGCAAAAAGAGCGGCATAAATTGCGATAGATCCAGTAACCATCAATCCAATTTCAAATGGAAGCTGGCCTTGCTCTGCTTCTACCTCAGGATGCTTATCCAAAAGCTTTCTCCAACCATAAGCTGCTGGCTTTACTTTTTTGTAGAACGACAACAATACCTCATCTTTTTCAGGCTTGGTCACCAAAGTTACCGTCAACCAAGTGGCAGTAGTGATCCCTACACCATACAGTAATTTCAAGTATTCCATTCCCTCAGGAATGTTGATAAGTCCTAATTTAGGGTTAATGGTTTCGAAGAAAATGGCTACGATAAATGAAATGATCATCGCTGAGATTTCAGTATAGGCATTGATTCTCCACCAGAACCATCTTAAAATAAAGATCAAACCAGTACCAGCTCCAATTTGCAATAGGATATTAAAGGCTTCCAAGGCATTGGAAAGAGCAAGTGCTAGAAGCGCAGCAAACCCCATCAATACCACAGTAGAAATTCTACCTACCATTACCAAATCCTTATCACTGGCATCAGGCTTCACAAATCTTAAATAAAAATCATTTACCACATAAGATGATCCCCAGTTAAGGTGTGTGGATAAAGTTGACATCACCGCAGCAATCAAAGAAGCCAATACAATACCGATCAGACCAGTAGGCAGGAAAGTCAACATCGCTGAATAGGCAAGGTCATTACCCAATTTATCCGCAGGCATATGAGGGAATGCCTCTTGCATATCGCTGATCTGAGGGAAAACCACCAAAGACGCCAAAGCGATAATAATCCATGGCCAAGGTCTCAAGGCATAATGGGCAACGTTAAAGAACAAGGTTGCACCAATCGCATTTTTCTCATCCTTTGCAGAAAGCATTCTTTGGGCAATATATCCCCCACCTCCTGGCTCAGCTCCTGGGTACCAGGTAGCCCACCACTGAATAGCAATTGGCATGATCAACAAAGGAATCACCAAGTTCATATCATTGAAATCAGGGAATAGGGAAAGCTTGTCAGACACATTAGGGTGAGCAAGCAAATTATCCAAAGAACCAATTTCAGGCAAATCAAGAATATAAAATGCCGCACCGATAGCACCAGCCATAGCTATGAAGAACTGGAAGAAGTCAGTTAAAAGCACCCCCTTCAATCCACCAAGTGAACTATATACCACCGTTACAATAGAAGCGATCAATAGAGTTTGCACCGGGCTCAACCCCAACATCACCCCACCAATCTTAATAGCTGCGAGAGAAACAGTCGCCATAATGACGATATTAAAGAACACCCCAAGGTAAATGGCCCTAAAGCCCCTAAGGAATGCAGCTCCCTTTCCACTATACCTCAATTCGTAAAATTCAAGGTCGGTAGTGATTTCGGATCTTCTCCATAATTTGGCATACACAAATACAGTCAACATCCCTGTCAAAAGAAAAGCCCACCATACCCAGTTACCAGACACGCCATTCACACGTACAATATCCGTAACCAAATTTGGTGTATCGGCAGAAAATGTAGTTGCCACCATTGAAACACCTAATAACCACCAAGGCATATTTCTTCCCGAAAGGAAGAAGTCTTTAGCACTTTTACCAGCAGACTTGGAGGTAAAAAGACCAATCAATAAGGAAATGATGAAAAAGGCCGCAATAATGCCCCAATCAATTGGAGAAATGTTCATAATATCCTAATGTAAATTTTAAATTGTATTAATTTCGAATGCTTTTGAGATTGAAAACTATTCCCTTCTTTAAAATTTGTTTTACAAAATTTTACATTTAATAAAACTTACTTTTGAAATAATTTTCACTAATGTATTCAATAATTCAAGAAATTCAAAAACCCTCTATTTGAGGCTCAAAATAAATTTCCTTCAAATAAAATAAATCTTATCGAAAACATATATTATTTATTATGTTTTTTATTTTTGCATTCGGTTTTATTGTATAAATGTTTCAAATTCTTTTGATTTCAAACATTTGAATTAAATTTATCGAACAAACAGGAATAGAGGTTGGAGAGAAAATATATTTTTAACATTTCAGTAAAGTAAAAATGGAAAGGGTCATTGACGATATACTAGTTGATTATGGGCAGCATGAAGCAGTGTCGGATGTAAAAAAGTATGGTTCTGGTCATATCCATCAAACCTATTTAATAGACAGTACCTCAAAACAGTTTATTCTTCAGAATTTCAATACCAGTGTATTTCCTTTTCCTGATAGAATAGCAAAAAACTTAAAGGTAGTCAACGAGCATCTTGAAGGTAAAACCCTTGATTTCAATCTAGTTCTACCTATGAAGACTGCCAACGGAGCACTTTTTTCAGCTGTGGACCAATCTTCTTACAGACTTTTCCCCTTTATTTCTGGAGAATGTATAGATAAAGTATCTTCTTCCCAACAGGCCTATTTGGCTGCAAAGGCATTTGGAGGTTTTGTAAAAGCCTGCATTGGAATAAACACCAATGATTTAGAAGAAGTAATTGAAGGCTTCCACAATCTTTCCTTGCGCTTTCGCCAGTTTGAAAATGCCTTAAAAGCAACTACGATCGAATTACATGATGAGGCAAAAGAATTGATAGAATTCTTTAAGCATCAGGCCTTGTTGGTAAGGAAATATAAGTACTACGAAGAAAATTTACCTTTAAGGGTGACTCATAATGATACCAAGATCAACAATGTAATTTATGATAACAGCTTCTCCAAAATCAATGCGGTAATTGATCTTGATACGGTCATGCCAGGATTTATTTTCTATGATTTTGGCGATTTAGTGAGAACAGTCAGCTGCACTGAGGAAGAAGCTTCTTTGGAATGGGACAAAATAGATGTGGACCTGGACAAATATGCCGCACTACTAAAAGGCTTTGTAGCAGCCATGGGCAATGACTTAACTGAAGAAGAGAAAAGCTCACTACCTTTTGGAGGGGAAATGATGGCCTGCATAATGGGCTTGCGCTTTTTAACGGATTATTTAAATGGGAATATTTATTATCCAATAGAATATCCAGAGCATAATTTCCATAGAGCTAAAAACCAAGGCTTATTATTAAAGGCCTTGCAAAAAAAGAGGAATGAAATTGATCAAATAATGAAAGAGGTGTAATCAACCTCTTTTTTTATGCCCAAACCAATTACTAAGACAAGCCATCGATCCATTAACAATCAAGCTCCCATATTAGAGCCAGAATTGAATTTTGAAAATCCTCGGAATACAAAACAATAAACCCAAAACCAAAATCGTACGCAATAAGTATTGAAACATTTTGGCATTACTTCAAATACTTTAATATATTAGGGATCAGATAGTAAATTTTTTTTAATAACTTAAACATAATAACATAAAAAGTCTATTTACTTATACTGATTAGACTTTACCACAATAACATAGTACTCCATGAAAAAAAGAGCATTTCTGAAAAATTCAGCCGCACTAGCAGCTGTATCATTATTACCAGGATCTGTATGGTCCATGGCTAAAGGTAAAAAACTTCGCACCGCACATATTGGTTTGGGAGCGATGGGGATTGCAGATTTGAAATCAATCGCTTCCCATTCTTCTGTGGATGTAGTCGCACTTTGTGACGTGGATTCTAAGGCCTTGGCTACTGCCAAAGCTATGCATCCAAATGCAAAAACCTATAAGGATTACAGGGAAATGATGAAGGAAATGGTAGATAGCATTGATGCTGTAGTGGTATCCACTCCGGATCATACTCATGCACCAGCTTCTATGTTGGCCATGGAAAAAGGCAAGCCTGTATACTGCCAGAAGCCATTGACCCACCATGTCACCGAGGCCCGAGCGATGAAAAAATATGCTGAAGACCATAATATCATCACCCAAATGGGTATTCAGGTGCATTCCTTTTATGACTATAAACTGGCTACCCATTTGATCCAGTCTGGAATAATTGGCAAGGTGAAGACTGTAAGGGCATGGTCTCCTAAAAATTGGGGCTATGATGGACCGGTTCCAGAAGGAAATGATCCAATTCCAGAAACGTTAGATTGGAACCTATGGCTAGGAACTTCGGCCGAAAGACCATATAAAGAGGGCGTGTACCATCCTGGAAATTGGAGAAAACTATTGGACTATGGATGCGGCACACTTGGAGATATGGGTGTTCATATTTTCGATACTCCATATAATGCATTGGAACTAGATGTCCCAATGACCATCAAAAACAAATGTAGAAAGCCTACTGGATTTGGATTCCCGGAAAACAATGAGGTAACCTATGAATTTCCACAGACACCTTATACCACCAAGAAATTGAAGTGGGTTTGGTATGATGGACCTGGAGCACCTTCAAAGCATAAAGACCTTAAACTTCCTAATGAAGATAAATTGCCTGGACAGGGCGCCATGTTTATTGGCGAAGACGGAAGAAGACTACTTTTGCCTCACTTTATGCAACTACCTAAATTGATCGTAGACGGGGAGTATAAGGAACTTGATCTAAGCGGTACAGAGCATATCGGTGAGCCAGTTAGAGACTATGATAGTGAGGGCAACAAACACTATCATCAATTTGTGGATGCTTGCTTAGGAAAAGACGAAACAAGTGCACCATTCTCATATGCAGCGAGACTTACAGAAACCATCCTATTAGGCACCATTGCTGGTAGATTCCCTAATAAGAAATTGCACTGGGATGCAAAATCTGGTCGATTTGCAGAAGATGAGGTAAATGAATTATTGGATGCTCCTTACAGAGACTTCTAATAAACATTTTAATTATTAAAATACATAAGGGACTTCGGTCCCTTTTTTTATTTGCCCAAGTAAGAAGCTCATCAAAAAAACTCCAGAAGTTATCATTTATAAAAAAAAGCCGTTAAATAACACATACAAGACATTCATACCCATAAACAGGTTATTTCTACATTATTCTAGTATTTAGAATTATATTTAATAAAAGATTTTTAGCCATGCCTCTATTTATGGACTTTCATCAGTTCGACCACATCACCCTAGAGGATGTAAAAATGAGCCTGATCAGAAATGAGGCTATGTTGGAAAATTATGGGGTGAAATACCACCAGTTCTGGGTCAATGAGGACACAGGCACAGTTTTCTGCCTGATAGAGGGACCTGATAAGGCCACTTGTGAAAAGGTCTATCCATTATTGACCTATAAACAGATTGTATTTTCTTTGAATGAAGTGGAACCTGGATTTTTTAAAAACATGAAAGGTGTCAATCCATTTATAATCCGGGATCAAATTGAAGAACAACATAGAATTCCTGATTTAGGAAATAGATACATTCTTTCACTTAGCCTATGGCTAAACTCACCTCATTCGAATTATTCAACACCTATTCCCTCTTGGGCTATCGAGGTCATCAAAGAAATAATGGAAGAAAATGAAAGTAAGGCTTCATATGATTATAAGACCGAAGACTTTTTAGCCCAATTCAAAGAAGGAAATCAAGCATTTTCATCTGCCTTAAAGATCCAGTCCCAACTCATTGAGTTCAATAAACACGCCCTACAACCTGTTTCTTTCAAAATAGGACTTTGTGATAGCAAAACAGAAACATCAAATTATTTGAAGCCTGCCATTCAATACGCCCAATGCCTTAGTAGGATTGCAAATAATGAACAGATATTGGTGTCATCTCCTATGGCAAAACAAATCCAATATGGCGCTCAAGGAGACTCATCCTCTATTAAAATCATATCTCCCGCTGAAGAATCTTTCATTCTTAAAGTCTGCAAAACATCTGATCTCAATTTATCGGATCAAAATTTCACGATATCTAAGCTATGCAAATATATAGGCATTAGCAGGCCACAACTATATCGCAAAATCACTGCTATCACCGGAAGATCTCCTATAATTTTTCTTAGAGACCTCCGTCTAGAAAAAGCCCGAGGGCTATTAATGAAAAAAACGGAGAATATTGCCCAAGTAGCCATGGAGGTCGGCTATAGTAGCCCTTCCTACTTTACTAAATGTTTCTCTGAAAAATTTGGGTATAAGCCATCCTATCTATTAGCTCATTGATTTGTATGTCAATTTTATTCTCTAAACTATTTTTTTTCTCGCCAGAACTATTTCCTTCCACATACCATAAAGAGCCTTTGAAAGAAAATAGGCTTTGCGACATAATCTCTTTTTTATACCTAAGACAATTTAGCAATCTTGTATCCTTATTTAGATAAAAGCTCCTATCCTATTTAGCTAAATTTTAAAACATTAGCTCCAAAAAAATACGTATATTATAGAAACTCTATATTGATTTTCAGAGGTTTAGCTTTAACATTATAGTCCAAAGCTTATGAAACATCTTTATCTACTAATCCTCATATTTACCTATTCTTTGGGGTGCACAACGGAGCATCAGGAAATAGAGCGGTTTTCAGAAGAAATAGGACAAGAAAAAATGGCTGCACTGAACCAACTAGTTGCATCCTACGAACACTTTTTGTTTACCAAATACCCTGATCCGGTAAAAATATCAGACAAGACTTTCCTTTTTTTGGAAGATGTAAAGGAAAACAATTCCCTTAGCATCAGGAACCTCCCAAATACACCAGCTATCCTTAAACTGATGGAGGAAAGTGGACTGAGGAAAGACATATATATCTATAACTGCGAAAAATCCAGCTACCCTTCTTACCCAGTGGATCAATTGATCCCTATTGAATATCCGGCTAATTCCCTTGATCTCAGCATGAATAAATCCCCATCAATACAAAATAAGTTGATCCTTCCCGTTTATAATCAACCTACCGAAGCTCCAACAAATAGCGATTCGACACTATTATTCAACAAGAATGGATTATTCATGTATGCGCTGGCAAAGGTGAAACAAAAAGACAGGAGTTTTATGACTTATGTAGAGGTCAAATACACTTATGGAGACATCCATCCATCACTTTTTGCACAGAAACACTTGGAGCAGCTAGCGGGAGAAGAACTAAGTTGGTTCCAGCGTTTGCCCCTGGTCATAGACATTTACTATAAGCTAATGCTTACTAAAAACCAGGAGGAAAATTATTTTTTATCCATGGACAAATCAAACCACCAGTAATTTCGTAAACACTACCATAGCTTATTAAAACCGTACTTTACAATTTATTATTCTATTTAATCTTTAAATTTGATTATGCTTAAATGGTCAGATATAATTCGATTTACCAATCAGGGAAATCCAAGCCCAAGTAAAAGGGTAGAAAAATCAGCTCAAGAATGGAAAGAACTGTTAACGGAAGAAGAGTTTCATATTACCCGATTAAAAGGAACAGAAAGGGCCTATAGTTCTGAGCTTTGCAGCATGTTTGACCCAGGGAAATATGCATGTGTTTGCTGTGAAACCTTACTTTTCGATGCGGAGGGAAAATTCGAAAGCGGATCTGGGTGGCCTTCCTTCACCCAACCTCTAGAAAGCAATGCCGTTGCCTATCATAAGGATGAAAGTTTTGGAATGGTTAGAGTGGAAATCACTTGCAATACTTGTGATGCCCATCTAGGGCATGTTTTCCCAGATGGGCCAGAACCTAGCGGCCTGAGGTATTGTGTAAATGCCGTGTCACTGAAAAAGGTTGAGTAAGCCATTTACCATTTCATAATAGATTAATCATGGTATTGAAAATTGGTTTTGGAGGAGGTTGCCATTGGTGTACAGAAGCAGTATTTCAATCATTAAAAGGAGTCCAACAAGTCCGCCAAGGCTGGATATCAAGTAAAGCTCCTTTCGATGAATTCTCAGAGGCTGTTCTGATCAGTTTTGACCCTAATGAAATATCTCTCCATGACTTGATTGAAATCCATTTAGCAACACACGCTTCCACATCAAACCACTCCAAAAGAAATAAATATCGTTCCGCTATATATTACATTTCCTACGAACAAAAAGCCCAAGCCACTGAATGCGTTGATCAGCTTCAAAAGAAGTTTGATTCAACTATTATCACCCAAATTTTGGAATTCGACAATTTTAGAGAAAACAGCACTGAGTTCTCCAATTATTATTTGAACAAAAGAGACGCTCCCTTCTGCAAACAATATATCAGTCCAAAACTAAAATTAATGAGAGAAAAATACGGAAGCTTATATAGGAGAGACTTCCTTTAAACAAGCCTCCCTCTCTAATTTCCAATAACTAAGTTTAACTAATCCCTATAAAGCGCTTCATATATTTTCTTGCCCTTATTGGTCATAAATGGCTCCATCAACTCCCAAATATGCAAAGACATTTCACCAGGCTCATTAAAGGCATAATGCGAAAGAACCTCTTTCTGAGACAGCCAAAAAGTAATGAGTATTCGAATGGTGTGTTGAAGACGTAGGTAGGAAGATTCCAGTTTGTCCTCCATCAATCCTTCTTCTACAAAGCGACTGAAGAAACCCCTAATTTGACCTTTTCTCAATTCCAGAGTTTCTTGAAGAACCTTACTCACCTTTGGATTAGCCCTGGAGATTTCCAAAATATCCAAATTGAAAAAGGAATAATGTGTTTGAAATTTTTCTAGATGTTTCAATAAGAAATGGAATTGTTCAAATGCATTTTCACCCTTTTCATTTGCTGTATAGGATGGTCCCATTTCCATCCTCATATGATCATAGATAGCAAGCAATAAGGCTTCGCGGTTATTGAAATGATAATCCAAATTCCCATGACTTATTCCTAGTTCCGCAGCAATATGTCTACTGGTTACATTTTGTGCACCATTCTCATTATAAAGCTTTACTGCAGCATTAATAATCTTATTCTTTGTGGATACTTTCTTTTGTTTTTCCATGAATTAAGGGCATAAAACCTCCTCCACCAATAACACTTTTTCAATATCTCTGGGAGGAAAATAATTTACTAAAGAACAAATAAAAAAATATATCACTTTAAATCCTCAATTTAAAATAGGTTTTTTACTATTTAGGATACATAAATCATAAAAATCAACAAACAAGTTATTCAAAGAAAACATTCCAAGTAGTTATATGCTCACTTTTAACTTAATAATATCCATCCATTTGTGTAGAACAAAGCAACGATTACCTTAATTCATTCAATATCTTAGCAAACTTCGCCGCTTTTTTCCTGTCTTTCTTTTCTAATTGATTCAATTCTAAGGGATTTGCTTCCAAGGGATCATCATCGATTTTATAAATATCTCCATTTTCATACAATTTCAAGACTCGGTCATGAACGAAGCGCTTATCCTCAAAATTGCCCCAATTAGGAGCATAGTGGCAAAAAACCCAATCTCTTGTTGGAGAGTTCTTTCCCAATAATTGGGGATAAAAGCTCAGCCCATCAGTCAACACTGTCTTATCTTGCCCTTGCTTGGCCGCTTCCAAAAGTGTAGGCACAAAATCCGTAAAGTCAATTAAATTATCATTCACTGTACCTGCTTCAATTTTGCCTTTCCAATTTGCTATCATTGGAACATGGGTACCTGCTGCAGTTGTATGCCCCTTATCTCCTTTAATCAAATTACCATGCTGAATGGAAGTCACATCATGGTCAGTTCCATTATCCCCAATAAACATGATAAGGGTATTTTCTGAAATTCCATTTGATTTTACTGCATCAAAAATTCGCCCCAATAGCTTGTCCATATAGCTTACCATTTCACCGAAATATTTCGGATCGTTAGTTTTACTTTTAGCATCAAAGTCAGGGAAGAATTCGTTATCAGGGGTTGGAACAAATGGATCATGAGTCAGGGCCATAGGAAAATAAACAAAGAAGGGATTGTCTCTGTCCTTTTCAATGAAGTTAAGAATACGTTCCACAAAAATATCTGGTCCAAATCTACCTTCATAGACTTTATCTCCAGATGGGCTGCTTAACAAAGGATCCTTGTAACGACTGCCCAATTGCTGCACTTGCCATAAGCAGTAATCATCAAATCCAGCATCTTTTGGTAGAGAGCCCTCCTTATCACCTGCCAGTTTCCGTTGATGTTCATTGCCAAATAGCTGCCATTTTCCAGCAATAAAATTATCATATCCAGCCGCTTTTAGATAATGACCAAAAGTTTTCTCTCTTGGATCGAGCAAACCGAAGCCTATATAATTTCTAAAATTATATTTTCCGGTCATCAATTGCACTCGACTTGGTGTACATAATGGGGTCGAATAACATTGGGTAAAATTCATCCCATCTTTTGCCAACTGGTCTAGGTTTGGTGTTTGATAACTTTCACTACCATTTACCCCCAAAGTCTCATAGCCCAAATCATCAGCCATGATCAAAATGATATTAGGCTTTTGCTGAACTTCCTTCTGAAAAGCAGTGGCATTAAAAGTAATTACCAGCAATAAAAATATAAGTATGTGTCTCATGTCCTAAATATATATACATTTAAAAGGGAGGTAATCAGCCTCCCTTTTAATAAATTTAATTCCAATTTGGGTTTTGCTCCAAATTAGGGTTCAAAGTAAGTTCATCTCTAGGAATGGAATTCAAATAATCCTGATCAGACCTAAATCCATAACCATCTGGCATAGCATCTTCAAAATAATCCACTAGACCATCTTCATTTACCTTTACTGCAAAACCAGGGAAATCAGATTGCTCAAATGGATAGCCCAATGGCCGCTTGCCTACAAATAATGCGTGGGCAGCCCATCTTCTGTAATCATTAATTCGCTGGCCTTCCAAAGCCAACTCTACCCTTCTTTCGTTTCGAATGGCATAGAGCGCATCATCAATTGGATAACCATAATCCAAAAGATTATCTCCATAAGCAACCTGTGGTATTGCTTCGAAATCAGGCATGCCCACTCTTTGCCTAAGAAGGTTTAGCTGCTCCAAAGCCACCGTTCCATCCAATTCATATTTAGCTTCAGCATAGTTCAAAAGCACCTCAGCATAACGGAAATAAATCCTACCCGTCTGGCTATATCCTCCAAAATCTGCCCCAGCTGCTGGAGAAAATGGATTGGAGAACTTCTTCACTTGGAATCCTGTGGCGCATAATTCTTCTGAACCACCATCCAAGAACGGCTTATTAAATACCTGTCCGGCACTTGCCACCCTTAGATCTCCAGGAACCCAAACTGTAGAATGCAATCTAGGATCACAATCGTCGGCTATTTGGCTTAAAAAGGCATTTCCCTTTGTATTACCTGCCAAGCCCATATAATCATAAGGCTGTCCATCTTTACCCAAATAAGAGGTAACCAATGACCAAGTAATCGCCATATTCCTGGTTCTACGAGTTGTATAAAACTGCAACTCATGGCCCAACTGTTCAGCTGTGCTGGCTATTCGGTAAAATAACACCTCATTTACATCAGACATATTATCCAAACCAAACAAGGTATAATAATCACTCTCTGGATTTCCAGTGTTGTAAATACCTGCAGTATAATTCCCATTTATCAACTCCTCAGCAGCGCTAACGGACTGTTGGAAATATTTATCCGGATCTGCTCCAGCAGTGCCAAATTCAGTACCCGCATGATACTTTTGCCAAGTACCTTCAAATAGCGCAACCTGCGTTTTGAAGGCCAAGGCAGTTTCTTTATTCAATCTAGAATTACCTACACTTGAACGGAGCTCTAAATATTGAATAGCATTATCGATGTCTGCAAGGATAAAATCCGCAACTTCTGTCCTTGGCGCCCTTGGATCCAATAATTCCTCATCTTCTGGGAATAACTGATGATCATAGATCGGCAAATCTCCATAGGACTGAAGCATTTCATAATAAAACCAAGCCCTGAAGAAATGTGCTTCTCCCAAAAACTGTTGGTAAGAACTCAAATCATCCTCCACATTGCCAAGGTTATCGAAAAGAACATTGATACTTCTAATATCAGACCATTCATTGGTCCACTGGCCATTTCTGGTTGCTCTTGCCCCATCCAGCACGGCATTCGGGGTAGCTACTATCAGGTTATCGGAATTATCCTCAGAAATAGGAAGGTTAGCACTTCCATGACTAGGGAATTGTGCATAATATTTCTTCACATAATTTTCAATATCATTGCTGGTCCTAAAGAAATCATTGACAGAAATCTGGTCCTCAGGGGGATTATCAATAAAATCCTCGCATGAAACCGTCCCCAACAACAACAGGAACATACTCGCTATATATTGTATTTTCTTCATGTCTATTTGCTTTTTGATTAATAAGAAACCTGCAGTCCAAATGAAATGATACGGTCCGCGCCATATGTCTTACCTACACCCCAGCTACTACTAACTGCCACAGGGTCAATTCCTGAAGGAAGACTAGAGAAAGTGAATAAATTCTCACCAGAAACATACATTCTGAGATTGCTCAAACGCAACCTGTCTAATACAGCATTTGGTAAAGTGTAACCCAATTGCACATTTTGTATTCTCATATAAGCACCATTTTGCAAATATCGACTACTGGTAATCCGGTTTTTATTGTTCTGTGCATTATTGATATAAGGCCTAGGAAAATAAGCATCCAAATTGTAATTGGCTTCTCCTTCATTTAAACCAGTATATTTGTCTCCTACCTGATCACGGAAATAATCCAAGTGCTCTGGGAATAGAGAAGACTGGTTTCCAGTTCTGAAACCCCAGAAAATGTTTTCTCCGCTTCCAAACCAAAGATCACGCTTAGCCACGCCTCTGATAATCATGGAAAAATCAAATCCTTTATAAGCTGCACCAAGATTTAATCCGTACTGAAAATGTGGTGTGCTGTTACCTATAATGCTCAAGTCACCATGATCCTCCAAGGTGTTTGCTCCAGGCCCTACCACTCCGTCACCATTGGTATCCAAATACTTAACATCCCCCGTATTCCAAGCCAATCCACCAACAAGTGGTGTCAAATCTACTTCTGAGGTATAGGTATCTACATCTTCTTGTGTTCTGAACAGATCATTTGCGGTATATCCCCAAATTTCACCCTGTTCTCTTCCTTCATACCAATCGCTTAAAACACCATTTGGATTCAAATACTCTGTAATTACCGCTTTGCTATCGAAGATGTTGAATCCAATATTATAGCTGAAACCACTTGATAAGGTCTGATTCCAAGAAATGCTGCTTTCCCATCCTCTCGATCTCAATGTAGCATTATTGGAAGCTGGAAGAGCAGCTCCTAGCACGCCTGGCACTGGGGATACTGGACCAATCATATCAAAGGTCGTTCGCTCAAACCAGTCAAAGGTTAGCTTTAATTTTCTTTCCAAAAATGTCAAATCTGTACCAATATCGATGGTTCTTGCAGTTTCCCATGTCAAATCAGGGCTTATCAAGGCTGGTGTACCAGCAAAACCGATTGGTCGACTACCTCCTTGTTCAAAGATCCAATTGACTGCATTTCCTGAAAGAGGTATCAACAACAAATCTTGGTATGGATCGGTGTTTTGGTTTCCAAGTTCACCCCAAGATCCCCTGATTTTCATGGTGTTTACGACATTGCTAATTGGCTCCCAAAAAACCTCTTTGTCAATATTCCAACCCAATGAGAAAGAAGGGAAAAAGCCCCATCTCTTTCCATCTCTGAAGCGGGAGCTACCATCATAGCGTGCATTTGCTTCTAAAAGGTACTTTTCTTGGAAATTATAATTAAATCTACCAAAATACCCTTGAGTACTGATAGTCTGTAAACCTTCATTCATCTGGATCTCCCCATCAGCTGTATTTAAAGATGGTACATCTTGAACCAACAGATTGGTTCTAAAACCAGTTAAACTACGTGTCTTGAACCGTTCAAATTGCGTACCCCCCATCACTTTAAAGTTGTTGTCCTCACCGACCTTAAACTCATAGGAGGAGTAAATATTGGTAGTCCAGTAGTTATTGCTCCAATGTGTGGAGCGAATATTACTAGGAAGTGTGTTTCCACTAGGCGTTACAGTGCCATCTACCAGGTGATCGTAAACGGTCAACTCTTTACTCTGATAAAACTGATCCACATTTCTCATGGCAAAATCAGCATGAATGGTCCATCCTTCCACTGGTCGGAAATCTGTTGCAAAGGTATGCCAGTTCTCCACTGTTTCTGTAACATCAGTCCCTGCATCATTTACCCAAGGAATCTTTGACTGGATCATAACATTTCCAAAACCATCATACAGCGCATTGGTAGGCATCGTTCTGGCAATTTGATGGAAAATCAAATCATAAGAACCTTGACGATCCATATTAGGAATCTCTCTCACTTGCTTGGAGAAACGTGGTTGATAAGTAAAATCCCAATTATCCGTAATCGAGGTGGTGATCTTACCCATAATATTATATCGGTCAAATGTATCTGTACCGTAGTTTAGAACTCCCTCCTGACCAAACAAACCAGCTGAGAAATAATAGGAGGTTTTATCTGTCCCCCCTGAAATGCTTACATCATGCTTTTGAATAAAACCGGTTCCGAAATACTCATCAAACCAGTCTCTATTGGCATTACCAAATTGATTAAAACCCCACTGATTGGTATTGTTAAGATTCGGGGTGGTTTCAAAATAGATAGCGTCTGCGGGGAAGTTTGGACGGCTCCTTAGAAAATCATAATCACCAGCTTGATAGGCAATGATATTATCTACTATTTCATTTCTGAAGAATCTACCTCCAGCACCCGGCACAGCAGTTCCTGCCTCATTGATTACACGGGCATGGGTATATGAGTTAAGCATGCTAGGCAGATTTTGGGGACTTGCCACAGAAACACTACCAGAATAGGAAGCTTTTAGTTTTCCTCTACCGGATTTGGTAGTGATAACAATTACCCCGTATGGAGCTCTTGAACCATAAATAGCTGAAGCTGCTGCATCCTTTAGGACTGAAATAGATTCTATGTCATTTGGATTTAGACGGTTCATATCTCCAGGAATACCATCAATAATGATATAAGGTTCTCCACCTCCATTAATGGATCCCATACCTCTGATCTGAATTCCCATATTGGCTCCTGGCTGAAACCCAAAATTTCCTACATTAAATGTTAATCCAGGAGAGGTTCCCTGTAAAAGCTGGGACACTGTAGGAGAAGGGCGACTCTCAATAAGCTTTCCATCAACCACATCCACAGCTCCTGTAAGATTGGTAACTTTCTGGGTTCCGTAACCAACGACCACCACTTCTTGTAGGGCCTGGGCATCTTCCTCCATAGTTATGTTTATTACAGTACTATTTCCAACCTGGATTACCTGGGATTTATAGCCAATGAAAGAATAAACCAGTTCAACACCTTCTGGAACACTAATACTATATTTACCATCTAAATCAGTAACGGTCCCTTTGGTAGTTCCCTGAACGGTGATAGTTACTCCTGGAAGTGCTTCGCCATTAGGATCCAATACAGTACCCGTTACGGTAATATCAGCTATAGCTACTGGACTTACAAGTCGTAAATTTTTCTCCGATTTCTTTACATGAATATTTTGATTGACTTGCTTGAACTCCAACTGGGTTTGCAGGGCAATATTAAGTAAAAGGTCATACAGGCTTCTATTTTCCTGATTAATGGAAATGGCCCCTATACCTTTTAATTCTTTATTGGTATAGACAAAGTTGAATCCAGAAACTTCTTCTATTTTATCAAAAGCTTCTAATAATGATGCCTCACTAAATCCAACCTTAACTTCTACTTCTTCGATACTCTTAACCTGTGATTTACTGTCATTTGCCCACAGGAAACTCATCGAAAATGCCTGAATTACAAAAGCATATATAAAGAGCTTTGTCATGTAGGTTATGTGAATAAGTATCCTTTTGTTCATATATTTGAATGTTAATTGAATTGATTGATAATCTGTTTGATTTAACATCATCTGGATGCGGGTTTGGCGATTTGCAATCCAGATACCTTTTGCAATCCGAGACTGTTAGCGCAGTTTCGGATTTTTCATTTCTTTTGGGTGTTTTGCTTATCGAACTTTATTTCATAGGCCTTCTTTATTGCTTGAATTTTATTTTCACATTACTATCGTTAATCTCATAATCAAAACGTGCTGTATAACTAAGTCCTTCTAGGATATTACTTAGGGTTTCATTGGTATAAATACCTGATACCCACAAATCTTTTTTATCCTCTTGTGCAAGACTGATTTTGACACCATACCAATTTTCCAAAGTCCTCACCATTTCATTAACCGGTGTTCTATCAAAAATTATTTTCTTATTTAACCAAGCTGTAGTAACCTCCTTATCGAATCTAAAAATGTCCATTTTGGTTTTGTCAGGATCTATCATCACCCCGTCACCCTTCTTTAAATAAACTTTCCTATTAATTGCGCTATCCATTACTGCAACTTTTCCCGTTAATAGGGCCACCTCCATAGATTCCCCTTCATAGGATCTAATATTAAAAGAGGTACCAAGAGCAGTTGTGGACGTATTTCCTGTATGTACTATAAATGGCCTTTCCGCATCCTTGGCTACTTCAAAAAAAGCTTCCCCTTCAAGAAAAATCTCGCGTTTCTCCGGAGTAAAATTCTTCAAATACCTGACTTTACTTCCTGAGTTGAGTTTCACAACTGATCCATCTGCCAAACGCAACAATGACTTTACACCAGGAGGTGTACTAAATTCTGTATAGGAAATGATCGGTTTTACTTCATCCTCACTTTGAGATAAAACCAAATTCATCAAAATGCTTAAGCTAAAACAAATGGCCAATATTGCTGCAACCCTTTTCCACTGTGATCTAAACCTAGGCTTATATGGTTCATCGTATTGGGAAATTACACTGGCTGAATTAAGATAGACCACCTTTGGTCCATGTGACGAACCTTGATCATCCTCCTCTTCTATCTTATTATCAATCGCGTCCCACATCTCTTGTTTTTCAGATTGTGTAATGCTTGGACTCTTGTTGGACATATTAAGCACAAGCTCTCTGGCGGCAACAATATCCTTGACTTTCGAGGGGTGCTTTGCGATATATGAATCCCACTGCGCATTCAAGGAACTCGTAGGCTGTAACACCCAACTTCTGAAATGAGCATCTAAAACAAAATCTTCGACTGAAAAATTAGAAATATCCATAATTAACTTATTCATACATATAAGTCAACAACAGACAAAAGTTATCCTTCTAAAAAGAAAAAAATTTTATTTATTTTTTTTAGTCTTCAAAATTGACTACCCATCTCGGCTCAAAAAGAGCCTAATTATATCAATCCTCTTACAGGTAAATCGTCTTGTATTAACAAGGGAAATGAAGAGTATTCGTAGCGATCAATAAAAAATGAAAACATGATTGATACTTTGAAAAAAAATCTCGTGTAAAGTGAATCGATAATCTGACACAGCTATAAAATACTATATAATATAGCTACAATAAAGACAATCAGACTTTTCTTTAAGCTTGATATTGCTTTCCAAGCCAAGGTATAAACTGATCTGATATTAATCCCCATTAGCTTGGAAACCTCTTCATAAGTCAGTTCTTCAAAAAAAAGTAAGTGGATTACTTCTCTCTGCCTACTGGGAAGTGAACTCAAGCTTTTTGACAATTTCTTTTGGATACTTGATCTCTGTTGCTCGTCAATTATCTGCCTTTCAAATGACTCAGTAACCAAATTGAATTCAAATTTATCGATCTCATTAGAGTGGTACAGTTTAGATTCCTTGGCGACCTCTTTTTGAATTTTATTACTAAGTGATTTGAACAAATACTGTTTAACGTTAGTCTCTTCCCTCAGATTTTTCCTATACTTCCAAAGGCTGATAAAAACTTCCTGAACGCAATCCTTAACAAAACTTTTATTGTTAAGGATTGCCATTCCATACCTATACATATCCTCCACATAGAAGGAATAAATTGCTTTTAATCCAGATTTATCACCATTTCTCAAATCCTCCCACCACTCATTGACGGAGTCCGCATTAACCGACTTGATCTGTATATCGTAGGAAAACATTAGAAGAAAACGAAAACTTTAGTAATAATTAACAATAAGATCTCTTTCAATCTAGCAAATATTTCCTTACGATTTAAGTGGTTTTATTATTTTTTAAATTTTTAAATCCTTTATTATACAAAATCTTCTATTAACACACTCTCTTGTGATGGTTGAAAAACCGTTAATCTTCAACAATGGTTAGTTCATCTCAGCATCCTTAATCCCCTGTAATAACTTGGAAAGTTCCTCAACCTTGTCTGGAAATTCTGCGTATAGATTATTTTTTTCTGCTAAGTCTTCTTTCATATTATACAGCTGTCCATCTGTTTCTATCCCATACCCTTCCTTATGCAATCCATCACTAAAACCTCCTGATTTTTGAGATAAAATCAATTTCCAATCTCCTTTACGGATAGCGAAAACTCCTTGGTGAGAATGATGCACTAAGTAGTCCCTTGCATCAGCACTTGCATTTTCTAAACTTGGCAACATACTAAGCCCATCAGGAGATACTGTGGTCTTCTTCGGGATTCCTAAAATATCCCTCACAGTAGCCATTATATCAAGGGAAGAAATCAAGCCATTGGTTTTGCTTCCTGCCTCTATCTGATTTGGCCATTTCACGATAAAGGGAACCCTATGTCCTCCTTCCCAAGCATCCCCCTTGAATCCTCTAAGGTTTCCATTGGCCTTATGACCATAATCTTGAATAACAGATGATACTGGCCCACTATGATTAGCGCCATTCCTAGCTGGAGAGCCATTATCACTTGTAAAAATCACTATGGTATTTTCTTCCAAACCTTTACGTTTCAAAGCCTCCATAACCTGCCCAACTGTCCAATCAACTTGCTGGACATAATCCCCATATGCACCTGCATCACTGCTTCCCTTAAACTCTGCCGCTGGAGCAATAGGGGTATGGGGTGCGGTAAGGGCAAAATATAAAAAGAAAGGCTTTTCCTCATTGACTTTATTTTCAATATAATCCACGGACTTTTGGGTAATAGCTGGCATCACTGCATCCAATGTCCAACCAGGAGCCATTGCTCCTGCTATTCCAAACATTCCTTTTGGCTTTTCTTCATCAGGAAAAGCAGTTACTTTTTCATTTTCAATAAAAGTATATGGAGGAAAATTGGGGACATCATCACCATAGTAATAATCAAACCCACTGGATTTAGGACCGCCCAAAATAGATTGGCTATAATCTACATTCTCACCTTTGGTTTCAATCGCAGGGATAGTATCCAAAGTTGGCCAGTCCCATCCTAAATGCCATTTCCCTATTGCAGCAGTTTTATATCCCTCTTGTTTCAACATTTGAGGCAAAGTAGTTCTATCCTCCTCAATCAAAGGGGAATCCCATGGCCATAGTACACCTTTCTTCAGTCTTGTACGCCAACTATATCGTCCCGTCAAAATCCCATATCTGGTGGGGGTACATACAGCAGATGGTGAATGCGCGTCTGTAAAGCTCATTCCTTCTGCTGCCAGCTGATCCAAATAAGGTGTTTTAAGCTTAGCTTCACTATTGTAGGAAACCAAATCCCCATAGCCCAAATCATCTGCTAATATTAAAACAATATTAGGCTTTTGAGTCGTTTTAGCTGGACCAGATGAGCACGAAACTATAGAAAGAGATAAAATCAGACATAATAAGGTATTCCAAAGTGTTTTCATAAATGGTTTGATTTATTTTAGGCCTAAAGACCTAAAAATAACAAAAAAACTAATGGCTCCCAAATAAACTTATAAATCTTAACTGTAACACCTAATCAATTAAAAACCCAGGCATAAAATCACACACATTACAGCCTTAATATTACTTAACACGTAGAAAAGAATATGAAACCCAAGAATAAAAAGAAAAATAAACCGGATAAGACTCCTTCCGAGGAATGGGATTTTAATGAGGGCTTTGGAGGAATTCCAGAAGATGTAGACTTAACCAAAAACATAGGCTGCGCCTCAAATAAAAAGTCTAAAAAAAAGGGCAACTGATCAGCTGCCCTTTGAATGGAATGGGTTTATTACGCGTCTTTCTTGCCATCAGGATAATAATGATTAACATCTCGCTGTGGAAATGGAATCTCAATATCATTTTCCTCAAAAGCCTCTTTGATTCTTTCCATATTATCAAAGTACACAGGCCAAAGATCCGCAGCATCTGACCAGATTCTTGCTACCAAGTCCAATGAGCTATCCCCAAAATTGGTGAAAAACACAACCGGTTCTGGATCCCTATGGATTCTCTCATCTTTAGCAAAAACATCCAACATGATCTTTCTGGTCTTCTTTAAATCTGTACCATAAGCTACGCCCACCTTAATTTCAGATCTTCTGGTTGGCTTATTGGACATATTAATAAGGTCAGAATTAGCTAATGCACCATTTGGAATGATAATATCTTTATTATCGAAAGTCTTCATCTTGGTGTAAAGAATATCAATAGACTCTACTACACCCAAATGGCCTTTCGCTTCAATTACATCCTCCACCTTGAACGGTTTAAATAATAAAATCAGAACACCACCAGCAAAATTGGCCAGTGAACCTTGAAGCGCCAGACCAATTGCCAAACCTGCAGCACCCAAAATGGCTACAAATGAGGTTACTGGAATGCCCAATACATAGGCAATGGTCAGAAATAACAGCACATATAACATTGCGCTGGTCAAACTCATTAAGAAATTGGTAAGTGAAGGATCGGGCTCTCTCTTAGCAATTACCAACTTAATAGATTTAATAATTTTGTTGATGATGATCTTACCAACAATGAAGATTAAAATAGCATATATTATGCTAGGTACAATGCTAGATAAAAGCTTTATCCCTTCATCATAAAGTGTCTGTAAAGTTTCGGCATTAATGTCCATAAGTAAAAAGGGTTGATTTTATAATGTATATTATTTAAAGAAATGGGCAATGCTTGAATATATCCCAAGCTCCCTTAATTTAATTCATTTATGGAAGATTATAAACTTCTCTAATATTAAAAGCAGATTATTTTGAACTATTTCGGTGAAACGATCCCTTTTGAGTAATCTTAAAACAAAACTATCCATTTTTTCATTATACAACAGTATCAGTGCTTAATTTAGACCACCTAATTGCCATAGGAAAGCATAATTTCAGGATTTGGGCAATTAATTTGATATTTTCCCATGTCTTTAGGAGCACAAACTCCCGGATAATCTCCTTCATTGCCTTCAAGGTCCAGAATCAATTGAAAATGTAAATGTGGTGGCCAATCTCCATTTTCAGGATAAGGCCCTATATGACAAAAAACCTCACCGGCAGAAACCCGCTGCCCCTTTTCCAGCCCCACCAAATCCGATCTTTTTAAATGACCATAAAGGGTATAAAATGCCTCACCATGAATCTTGTGCTCCAAAATAATTGCGGGTCCATAATTACCAAAAGCACCATTATCCTGAAAACTATGTATCTGGCCATCTAAGGGAGCATAAACAGGCTGCCCTTCCTTTGCCCATATATCAATACCCAAATGAACATTCCTAAACTCCTCTTCAGATCTACCAAACACCTCACTTCGCTGATAAATTGCTCTTGGTTCCATATATCCACCAAATCCAAAATCCTTTCCTTCTGCGTTCAATTTCCCAAAAACATAATTACTGAATTCAACAGTATCTTTTAAATTCAGATTTTTTAAATCCTTATTTCCTGCTGTAAAATCCAATTTTAATGAATTTCCCGCGGTCAATTTTAAGCCCATTATGGGAAAATGAGTGCTATCACTTAGTATTTTGATTATATTTTGCATGCAGGATAATTTGTCGAAAGATACAAATTTTGGCTTCAAAGTGTTAACTTTATAGTAGATGCAACAATTCAGATTTCCACAACTCATTGACCTCAAGCAGGCCTATCAGCGGATCATGGCCTATATTCATCGTACCCCGATAATGACCTGCGACGCTATTGATGAAATAGCTGAATGCCAATTATATTTTAAGTGTGAAAATCTGCAAAAAGTAGGAGCTTTCAAGGCCCGCGGAGCTACCAATGCTATACTCAAACTCCCCCCAGAACTTAGACATAATGGCGTCGCCACCCACAGTAGCGGCAACCATGCAGCGGCGCTATCAAGAGCAGCCAGTGAAACGGGGACCAAAGCTTTTATCGTTATGCCATCCAATGCCCCTGCCATCAAAAAGGCTGCAGTGAAAAGTTATGGAGGAGAAATCATTGAGTGCGAACCTAACCTAAAGGCCAGGGAAAAGACATTGGAAAAAGTAGTTGAAGAAACTGGGGCTGCATTTATTCCTCCTTATGATTATATGGACGTAATAGAGGGTCAGGCTACCTGCGCCTTGGAAATGTGGGATGAAGGAATCCCCTTTGATGCCATTGTTACACCAGTGGGTGGCGGTGGATTGCTTGCAGGCACAGCTTTGGCCACCCATTTCTTGTCGCCAAAAACCTTAGTCTACGGAGCAGAACCCAAAGGTGCAGATGACGCCCAAAGGAGTTTAAAGGCTAAGCATATCATCCCCATGGAAAATCCCAAAACTATAGCTGATGGTCTTTTGACATCATTGGGTGAACGTAATTTTATTTTGATATCAAAATACGTAAAGGATATTTTCACTGTCACAGATGAAGAAATTATTGCTGCAATGCGACTGGTTTTTGAAAGAATGAAACTGGTCATTGAACCCAGCAGTGCTGTGGCTCTAGCAGTAGTTTTGGCCAATAAAGAGGTCTTTAAGGATAAAAAAGTCGGTATCATCATTTCTGGTGGAAATGTAGATGTCAGTAAACTGCCTTTTTAATTTGGTTCCACTGCAGTTTAGTAAAGCATATTCATTTCCAATTATAAAAAAACCGGCCTTTGGGCCGGTTTTAAACTGCTTCACTTTTTCACTCTATCAGGCTGTTACACCATATAGTTCTTTTAATTTATCTACGGTATAATCTACTTCTTCTATTGTATTGAAACGACTAAAGGAGAATCTCACGGAATCCCTTTCCGGACTGGCATTCAAAGCCCTCAATACATGGGACCCAACTGTTGCCCCACTGCTGCAAGCTGAGCCTCCTGAGGCAGAAATGCCACTAAGATCCAAATTAAACAACAACATACCGCTGTTTTGTTCTGAAGGAGGAAGACTGACATTCAACACCGTATAAAGGCTTTTGTCCAAATCGCCAGAAAGGCCATTAAACTCCACTCCAGGAATATCCTGCTTCAAACGCTCAATGAATCTGGCTTTTATTTCTTGGATTTGCTTTTGATGGTCAGCCATTTCTTCATAGGCCAGCTCCAAGGCTTTAGCAATTCCAACTATGCCATAAACATTCTCTGTTCCTCCACGCATATTGCGTTCCTGCGCTCCTCCATATATAAACGGGCGAATCTTTTTTTTCTTGTTCAGGTATAAAAAACCTGAGCCTTTTGGTCCATGAAATTTATGCCCCCCAGCCACGATGGCATCAATTGACAAATTCTTTAGATCATGAACATAATGCCCCATGGTCTGCACCGTATCAGAATGGAAAAACACCTCATACTCTTTGCAGATTTCGCCAATGGTAGCAATATCATTGATATTTCCAACCTCATTATTGGCATGCATAATGGATACCATGGACTTCGGATGAGACTTCACCCATTCAGTCAAATGGCCCATGTCGATTTCACCCTTGTCATTTACCTCCGTGTAGCTGAGCTTAATTTCCCCAGCCTTTTCACACATTTGAAGCGTATGAAGCACAGCATGGTGTTCAATTGGAGAAGTTAAAACTTCCTTAATGCCGAAACTTTCAATAGCACATACCAAAGCCGTGTTATCTGCTTCAGTCCCTCCTGAGGTAAAGAAAATCTCTCCGGGACTTACATTAAGCAATTCAGCAACTTTCTTTCTAGACCGTTCTATTGCCGTCCTCACTTCCCTGCCATGTGAATGAACAGATGATGGATTTCCATAATGCCCCGTCATATAGGGCAACATGGCTTCCAAAACCTTTTCATCTAGTGCAGTAGTAGCTGCATTATCAAAATAAACTTTCATTCTCTATTATACTTGGGTTGGGTATTACTACTTGGTCAATGAAATCACCTCCTTGATATCAAGGATCAATTTATTGGCCAAGTGCTCGGCAGTAGCCTGACTTTCTGATTCGGAATAAATCCTGATAATTGGTTCTGTATTTGATTTACGCAAATGAACCCATTCTTTATCAAATTCTATTTTCACCCCATCAATTTCATTAATGGGCTGCTTACTATATTTTCTTGTGATCTCATCCAGTATTGAATCAACATCAATTTCCGGAGTAAGTTCAATTTTATTCTTTGAGATATAATAGTTCGGATAACTTGCCCTTAACCTACTGGCAGTCTTTCCAAACTTAGCCAAATGAGTCAAAAACAAACCAATTCCTACCAAGGCATCACGCCCATAGTGAGAAGCGGGATAAATCACCCCTCCATTACCTTCTCCGCCGATAACCGCATTGGTTTCCTTCATTTTATTCACCACATTGACCTCTCCTACCGCAGCAGCATTATATACTCCTTGGTGCTTTTCAGTAACGTCCCTCAAGGCTCTGGTTGAACTCAGATTGGAAACAGTATTTCCTGGAGTTTGGGATAAGACATAATCTGAAACAGCCACTAAGGTATATTCTTCTCCAAACGGAGTGCCATCTTCTGTCAGAAAAGCCAAACGGTCAACGTCAGGATCCACCACAATACCAAGATCAAACTTGCCATTATGCAATTTTCCAGAAATATCCCTTAAGTTTTCTGGCAATGGCTCAGGATTATGAGGGAAATAACCATTCGGCTCACAGTACATTTCCTCAATATGCTCCACGCCTAAAGCTGTCAGCAACTTAGGCAATGCCAGCCCTCCTGTTGAATTGACACAGTCAATAACAACTTTAAATTTTCTGGCTGCAATAGCCTCTTTATCCACCAAGTCAAGACTAAGCACATGTTCAATATGCCTGTCCAAATAATCATCCACTAGAGTATAGGCACCAAGCTTTTTAACTTCAGCAAACTTGAAATCCTCCTTTTCTGCCTTTTCCAGCACTTCCTTGCCATCCTGATCGGAAATAAATTCCCCTTTATCATTAAGCAGCTTCAATGCATTCCACTGCACAGGATTATGGCTGGCAGTAAGGATGATTCCCCCTCCTGCTTTTTCCAATGGCACCGCAAATTCCACCGTTGGAGTGGTACTTAGTCCTAAGTCAATTACATGTATTCCCAATCCCTGAAGGGTCGCTGTCACCAATTTGGAGACCATATCTCCTGATATCCTAGCATCTCTTCCTACTACTACTTTTGGGTTATTGGTTTTTTCTAAAATCCATGCACCATAAGCAGAAGTGAATTTCACTACATCCAATGGGGTCAATGCTTCCCCGACTTTTCCTCCGATAGTTCCTCGAATACCGGAAATAGATTTAATTAAAGTCACTGATAAAGTGTTTATTTGATAGGTTAAAGAAAAAAATCCTGAATTCAACTAGAAACAGGAAGGGTTAAATGGTTGATTATTTGAATTTGGCCATGACTTTATTGACTTCGGAATCAGGATTACCGCATTGCGACTCATCATCCACTTTCTTGCCACAATAGCTACAAGTCTCACCTTCTTTATTCAAATAGGGGTTCTGAGAAGCACAAGTTCCTTTAAATTGCCCATTTTTCAAAAATATCAGCCTCACTGACATCAAGATGAAGAACAAGGCCAAAAACCCTAAAGTCAAATATACAGTTGTCATATCCAATTAATTTGCTCAAATTTACGTAATACTTTGAAAACGTCCACATAATAAGAATAGTTTCCCCTTTTTCTCATGTCTAAAATCTCCTCCCGTCAACAACAATTGGAAGCTTTTGACCGGCTACTGACCATTATGGATGAACTCAGGGAGCAGTGCCCTTGGGATCAAAAGCAGACCATTGAAAGCTTGAGGCACTTGACGATCGAAGAAACCTTTGAACTATCAGACGCCATCCTTGACAATGACCTGGAAGAGATAAAAAAAGAATTGGGAGATATTCTATTACACATTGTATTTTATGCCAAAATAGGTTCGGAGAAGAAGGCCTTTGATATTAGTACTGTGATCGATAGTCTATGTGAAAAGCTCATCAGACGACATCCCCATATATATGGAAACACAGAAGTGAAAGATGAAGAGGCAGTCAAGCAAAATTGGGAAAAAATTAAGCTGAAAGAAAAGGGCAATAAAAGTGTGCTCGGTGGAGTCCCCAGATCCCTTCCAGCCCTTATCAAAGCCATGCGCATTCAGGAAAAAGCCAGAGGAGTTGGATTTGACTGGGAAGAAAAAAGCCAGGTTTGGGAAAAGGTGGAAGAAGAAATGCAGGAATTTAAGTCTGAATTCAATGCCACAGAAAACAAGACCATCGATAAGGAAAAGGCTACAGGAGAATTTGGAGACTTATTGTTTTCACTGATCAATTACGCAAGGTTTATTGATATCAATCCAGAAGAAGCACTGGAAAAGACCAACAAAAAGTTCATACACCGCTTCCAATACCTCGAGAAATCAGCAAGCACTTCGGGAAAGAAGCTCGAAGATATGAGCCTTACTGAAATGGATAAATTCTGGAATGAGGCCAAAAATCAATAAAAAGTATAATTTTATTGGGTGATATGATTTTTGAGAAACAATTAATTTTTACTTTTGATCTAATTATCGGAAAACAAGCCAAATAACCCTTAGTTTGCATTTTACCATTGATTAACAAGAATCTTCCGTTTTGGCAAAAACAGATATAATTACCCGGTTTCTAATCTGGAGGCTCAAACACATCAGCACCAAGAATTTTGTTCTTATTCTTAGTGGTGTAATTGGTATTTTAACAGGCCTGGCAGCGGTAATTCTAAAGGAGTCAGTTCACTTTATCCAACATTGGCTATTCGAAACACTACAAATAGAATATGCTAATTTCTTTTTTATCCTCTATCCCATGATAGGGATATTCCTCACTTATGTTGTTGCCAAATACATCGTGAAGGATCACGGGGGCCATGGAATCCCCGATATTCTATATAACATCTCAAAGAAAAACAGCCTGATCCCAAGAGTAAAAATGTACAGCCGGGTAGTTACTTCCTGTCTTACTGTTGGACTTGGAGGATCTGTCGGTCTCGAAGCTCCTATTGTAGTTACTGGCTCAGCTATTGGCTCTAACTCTGGTAACCTGATGCACCTTAACGCCAAGAAAAGAAACATACTTATTGGTTGCGGAGCTGCAGGTGGTATATCAGCGATCTTTGGTTCTCCAATCGGTGGAGTTATATTTGCCATAGAAGTTATTTTGTTGGAGGTTAATGTAGGTTCCTTTATTCCTCTACTGATTGCTTCGGTGATGGGGTCACTGACTACCATGGTATTGATTGGTAATGACGTGATCTTCTCTTTTAATATTACTGATGAATTTATTGCCGCGCATACACCGTATTATTTGGCATTAGGTGTCATTACAGGTATTGTATCAGTTTATTTTAATCGCTCAGTTTTAAAGACTGAGAGCATGTTGGAGAACTTTAAGAATCCTTGGTTAAAAATTCTCTATGGTGGGGGAGTTTTGGGCTTGATGATATTTTTCTTTCCTCCGATATATGGAGAAGGCTATAATACCTTGAATTCATTGATTTCTGGAGATCCTTCAAACTTACTTGATAGAAGCCCTTTCTTCTCTGAAATAGATAACAATTATTTTATCCTGGTATACCTGTTATTGATTATCATCTCGAAACCAATAGCGGCAGCATTGACTATTGGTAGTGGCGGTAGTGGCGGGATATTTGCGCCTTCTCTATACGTAGGAGGGATAACGGGATTCCTTTTCGCCTATTCGAATAACTTCTTTGGCTCTTATATCCCACTTCCCGTGGCTCATTTTACACTAGTCGCTATGTGTGGGGTGATGAGCGGGGTGCAACATGCACCTTTGTCAGCGATATTCCTTATTGCCGAAGTCACAGGTGGCTATGAATTGTTTGTACCCCTCATGCTGGTGTCAGCCATATCTATGGCTACTGCAAGTTATTTCAATAAAAACTCCCTTTACAGAAGCCAATTAATCGAGCAAGGAAAACACATTCCCGAAACCAAGGACGAACAAGTTCTTGACCTAATTGACATTCGCAGGATCATGGAAAAAGATTTGCTTCCCATACATCCAGACGCCTGTCTTAAAGATCTTTGTGGACTCGTGAAACTCTCTAAGAGGAACATCTTCCCTGTAGTAGATGGAGAAGGTCAGCTAAACGGCATCATTACACTAGATGATATCCGGGATATTATGTTTGACCGTGAAAAGCAGGAAGCTGTTCAAATCCGCCATATCATGCACAGTCCTCCAGACAGCATTCAACCTACAGAAGGAATGCGAGAAGTGATGGATAAATTTGAAAAATCTGGTGCGTGGAACCTACCGGTGGTGGATAATGGTAGGTACTTGGGTTTTATAAGTAAGTCAAGAATCTTCAATGCCTATCGTACCAGATTAATTCGTCAACAGCAAGAATAATTACTCAGAAAAATAATATTCGGTCTTCAGCTTATCCACGCGTTATCCCAAGAGCCAAAATTATAATAATTTCATTTCCAGCCATTTATCCACAAATAGCCTTTTCAAATAAAGATATAAATCACTGTTTTACAGCCACTTAAGTATCAACCAAGCATCAGTGTGGATAAGTATTGATAATTGTGGATAAAATTCCAGTTAAAAATTAGGCCTTGTTTATGGCCGTTTTAACCCATATATTTTCTTCCAAACTATTGGTCTTGGGCAAAGCCTTGGAGTTAGAAAATTTCATATTTCAGAATAAAACAGCAGCAAAAACATCCAATACATTTTTCTGTATATGAAATCAATACTGGTATTAAACACCAACTAAGTATCGATTATTAACAGTAAAATAAATTACAAAGGAATAGGGAAGATTAAACCAATTTAAGGTTTTTGCAATCAGGAATTTGACAGTCCCCATAAAGCACCAAAGAATGACTGGTTATTGCCGAAGAAAATTCCTTACCCATTGCTTCTTTGATAGCATTGATACGCTCATCAGAAAATTCTCTGATCTTCCTACATTGATTGCAAACATGATGATCATGATGTTTGTAAGTTAGTGCTTGCTCATAAAGAGCTACTTTATCTTTAAACTGGTGTTTAACAGCCAATCCGCACTCAACCAGAAGATCCAGCGTATTATAAATGGTGGCTCGGCTAATAGAATAACCCTTGTTCCTCATCAATAGAAAAAGACCCTCAACATCAATATGTTCATCCTGAGGTAGTGCATACAATTCATCAATAACAGAAAAACGTTCAGGTGTTTTCCTACTTCCTTGTCGCAACAAAAAGTTCTCAAATATTTTCTTTGCTTTTTCTAAGATAGACTTCTCTGCCATAACATCATTTACTAAAAAATAAAGATGCAGGATTTTTTAGATTTTATCAAACTAAGCATTACATCTCCAAGCTATCGCCCCTTATTTGCTTTCAATCTAAATTAGCATAAGCAAAGCAAAATTGGTGATTGAGTAAGCTTATTTAATATTCACCTTACTGTCCATTGTGTAGACTTTTAAATATTTTCTTATTTTAAGTAGATAATATTAAATTGGTTATGTATGATCCTAAGGAAGTTTTTAATTCCCATATCCATCTTATTATTTTTCTCAATGGAAAGCTGGGCTCAAGTGCCGGGATTTTACATGAAAGAGAAAAAAAAGAAAACCCTTATCCCCTTCTATAACTACAATAATCTAATCATTTTGCCTGTTTCCATTAATGAAGGAAAGGAGATGAATTTCCTCATTGATACGGGTGTAAAATCAAACATACTTTTCAGCAAAAACCTAGGGGATGAACTGGGACTCTATTACACCAGAACCCTCAATCTTATGGGGGCAGATGGAAAAACAGTGCTCACTGCCTTGGTTTCTCCAAATAACACTATAGACTTAGGTCCTGTAGAAGGTTCAATTCAAGCCATCTTGGTTCTTACAGAAGATTTTCTTGAGTTGGAAAAAGTGATTGGGGTGCCTATCCATGGAATTTTAGGTTATGAATTTTTCAAGTACAACCCCATCAAAATAAACTATCAAATTAACTATCTCACCTTCTACAGCCCTGAAAGAATGAGCAAAAAACCCTTTGGGTATAGAAAAATTGACCTGGAATTTGATAATTACAAACCTTATGTGGAAGGCACAGTTAAACAAATTGAAGGCCCTGACTTGAATGGCAACTTCCTGATTGATACTGGTGCCAACCATGGTCTATTGCTGAATAGGGAAACTTCTGATGAAATAGTCCTGCCTCCCAACAATATAGAAACAGACCTTGGACGATCCTTAGGAGGAGACCTCTATGGCCATGCAGGACGGGTACAAAAATATTCCATTGGGAAACTAGATTTCAAAAAGGTCATTACTTCTTACCCAGATGAGACGGAATTCTCCTCTATTATTATTGAATCGGGGAGAATGGGAAGTTTAGGATCAGAGCTATTATCCCGTATGCAAATCATCATTGACTACCCCCGGGAGCAGATGTATTATAAAAAAGGATCAGGCTTTCACGCTGCTTTTAATTACGATATGAGTGGAATGAAAATTCGGATGACAAGTGCAGAAAATGGTAGATACTATGTGAGCAGCATCCGTGAAAATACACCTTCCTCAAAAGCAGGAATCAAAGCAGGAGATGAAATCCTTTCCATTAACCTTCTACCTGTAGAATATTGGGAACTGGCTGAAATAAATGATCTATTGCGCTCAGAGGAAGGAAAAACAATCCGTTTTACCATCATCAGAAACATCAGGGGAGCACTCGTTGAGCTGGATAAATCAATTGTGCTCAAAAAACAACTTTAAATAACTCATATACAGAAAGTAAAAGAATATCCTAGATTTTTTCTGCAATTTCAACTGAAATAAACTAAATTTAAAATACCTTTTTGATGACATATTTAAATTCCACACAATTGACCACCTATGGCACCATGTTTACTGACCGCTGTTAGGTTTAATGCTAACAATTTCCAAATAGCTTTTCTAAGTGAAGGGTTTATCCAAGATAAATCAAAGGAAACTGTGGAAGAAATCGAAAAAATCTTTCCGGCCTTACCAATAAACGCACTTGAATTTATTTATCAACAAATATGCTTCCATAAGCGCATTGAAACCTATATGCTAATAGGAGATGGCAGTTTTGAAAAGGTTCAAATACAAGGTAATATCGTAGGTCAAGGAGATTCAGAATTATTAAACATCATGATCTCATTAGATAGCAGCTTCAATGGTGAAGATGCTTGGATTTATGATAGGGATACTAGATCCATCATTCCTACTTCTGATTTTAATGGCACAATAAATAGCACAGAAGAGCTTATAAGACACCTTCAATTACTGGCCTCTGAAATAAAAGAAACGGATCTAAATAAATTTTTAGAGGATGAAAATAGTAATCCGCTAGATTATACTTGGATCACTATAACCAAGGAGTTAATTGGTACTGGAAGTAATAGATATAGCCTAATCAAGCTTAGTCATATAGAATTCATTTCCATTGACAAAGATTCGTTATCACTGGATCTCACCATAAAGGAAAAGCCTTCAGCTGTCTTTTTAGAACAGCGAGTTGAAAACAATGAGTTTAGGGCCTATGGAAATTTCTGTTCTATATTTGGGTTATCTGGTGAATCAGTAAATATCTCATGTCCAGAAGACTGGGAAAGCTATATTTTTCCTGAAGATCGGGAAAAACTATCACTTACATTTGAGCCTTTTGAAGAGCTTACAGCACCAGTTTTTTCGTATTATAGACTAAAACACCCAGAAAAAGACTTTATCTACGTGCAGGAAACTGCTAGAATATTTCAGGACCAAAACACGTCAAAAAGAATCACGGTTAGGATAATTGAAGATATTACCAATATCAATGAGCTAAACAGAGACATTTCTCTAGAAAACGACCATCATATTCCAGGACAAATCCCCTGTATGGTTTATCTTTTCGAACAAAAGCCAGATGGTAACCAAAGAATAATTTTTGCTAATGGAGTGGCCAACGAATTACTGGGAATAAGTCCCTCTCACTTAATGAGCGGAAAAAAGGCCCTTATGGAATTTATTCACCCGGAAGATGTAGATGGAGTAACCGAACATAACAAAGAAGTCTCTATAAACCAAGGAAATCCGGAGCAATACTTCAGAATAATAAGCCTCGAAGGACAGATCAAATCCATATTCTCCACATCAAGCAAATTCAATAGCTCCGAAAAAAACAATATTCGCATTGGCTACTTGATGGATATCACCTATCATCGAGAAGTGGAAATTAGGAACAAAAAGCACCTTGAACAATTTCAGTCCATCTATGACAATAGCCCATTGGCCATAATGAATTTTGACAAAAATGGCGCTATTCAAAGTGTAAATAAAACCTTACTAAAAAAGTTAAATATTGATGACCCCAGTCTAATCACTGGCAAAAACATTCGGGATTTTGCAACCAATGGCGATATAGACCAAGCCTTTTTCGAGGCCTTTAAAACAGGAAAGGGACATTATGAAGGCCCCTATTTATCTTCCCTCAATAATAGCCACTTCTACATTAGGCTAACTGTTGAGAAAATGGAATATGAGCAGGGGTACCAAGCATTCTTCGAAGACCTAAGTCAAAAAGAATATACCCAGCTGATCATGAATGATGTCGCTGAAATTTCTGCCCGATACAGTGATAAGGAATTTTTCAATGAAACCGTCAAGCTTATTACCAAGAAACTAGACATGGCAGTTAGTATTATTGGAGAATATCTTCCAGAAACCAATTCAATCCAATCTTTGGCTATGGCAGAAAATGGCAAATTGGTTCCTAATATCAGGTATTCTTTAGAGCATACTCCATGTGAAACATCCCTTTCTAGTGAAAATAAGATCACCATCTATGATGATCATGTATGCGAGATATTCCCACTTGATCAAATGCTTCTTGAGAAGAACATCCAATCTTATTGTTCAACAGGAATTAACGATAAGACTGGTAAAAAGATAGGAATCCTATTGATCATGGATACCAAAGCCCTGGACAATCAAACAGGCATAAAAAATATACTCACCATTTTAGGGGACAGAATAGGCGCAGATCTGCAAAGAATTAAGAACGAACAAAAACTAATAGAATCAAAGCAGCTCTACCAAAGCGTGGCAGAAAACTTCCCAAAAGGTACCGTGGATGTGCTTGACAGAGAGTTGAAGTATATTTACACAGAAGGAAATGAATACAAGAAATTAAAAGTAGATCCAAAAACGCTAATCGGTTCCTACCATTTGGAAAAGTATGATGATAAAACAGCAGCTTTTGCAAAAGGCCAACTGGATAAGGTGATGATGGGACAAACGGTAATATACGAAGTAAGCCTCAACGATCAAATCTACAAGAAGACCGGTGTTCCATTAAAAAATGAAAGAGATGAGGTCTTTAGAATCCTACTGGTTACACAAAATATTACCGAATCAAAAAAATCAGAAATTGAGCGGGAAAAACTCATAAAAGACCTTTCCAACCATAATGATGAACTGCAAAGATTTGCTTACATCGTTTCCCATAACTTAAGGGCACCAATTGTAAACATAACCTCGCTTTTAGACTTATATGATGAAGAAAAGCCGGATAGCCCAGAAAATATCGAGGTCATTGATAATTTAAAATTGACTGTGTCGATTTTGAATTCAACACTTACAGATTTAATAGAAGTGGTTTCCTTTAGAAAACAAAAGATTTTGAAGGTAGAAGAAATCTACTTGAATGATCTAATGAACAATTTAGAAAAGAGCATATTTAAACAATTACAGGAAGCCAATGTAAAAATTCATAAAAACTTCAGGACAGAAAAGGTCAATTATATCCACAGTCATATAGAAAACATCTTGATGAACTTTATGACTAATGCCATAAAATACAGCCATCCTGATCGCCATCCTGAAATTTGGATTGAATCTTCTATGCTGAACGACCACTTCCTACTAACTTTTAGGGACAATGGTATTGGTATAGATTTAGAAAAATATAAAGACCGCATTTTCGGACTATATCAACGCTTTCATTCTCATATTGAAGGCAAAGGCCTGGGCCTGTATTTGGTGAGGGAACAAATAAGGTCTCTCGAAGGAGAGATATTTTTAGAAAGTGAGTTGGGGAAAGGTACCTGCTTCAAAGTAATGCTAAAAAAATTAAGTCTAGCAGATAAACAAGCGAGTATTACTGAGGCTAACTAAAGACCTTTATCGAATTTTCCCAAACCCTAGAGGTTCTTTTGCGTGATTATATCTAAATTCGTGTAACAGATTTAACACAAACTATGAAAAAAGCGATTATTCCAATTCTTATTATTGCAGTAGTAGGTATTTTTGTCTACACCAAAGCGGTAGGTACTTACAACCAATTTGTGAAAACAGAAGAAAACATCAACGGTAAATGGGCCGAAGTGGAAACACAATATCAAAGAAGATCAGATCTGATTCCAAACTTGGTCAATACTGTAAAAGGTTATGCAGAATTTGAACAGGAAACTTTGCAAGGAGTAATTGAAGCCCGAGCGAAAGCTACCTCAGTAAATATCAATGCAGATGAATTAACACCAGAAAAAATTGCCCAGTTCCAACAAGCTCAGGACCAATTAAGCGGAAGTTTGAGCAGGCTACTGGTGGCAGTAGAAAGGTATCCTGACCTAAAGGCCAATCAAAACTTTTTGGATTTGCAGGCCCAACTAGAAGGCACAGAAAACAGAATTGCGGTAGCCAGAAGGAACTTTAACGAATCCGTACAATCCTATAATTCCAACCTTAGAACCTTTCCAAACAATATCTTTGCTGGCTGGTATGGCTTTGATAAAAAAGGTTATTTCGAAGCCACTGAGGGAGCAGAAAATGCACCAAGCGTAGAATTCTAAATTGACTCATTCAGCTGTCCGGGAAAATATTCCGGACAGCCAAAATATATGGCATGGCCGAAAAGTTATTCACAAAAGCACAAAAAGACCAGATCATTGCAGCCATCAAAGCTGCAGAAATGGAAACTAGTGGCGAAATTCAAGTACATCTGGAAAATCATTGCAAAGAAGATGTACTGGACAGGGCAGCAGATGTATTTGCTATGCTCAAAATGCACAAAACCAAGCTTAGAAACGGAGTATTATTTTATCTAGCTGTAGAGGATCATAAATTTGCCATTCTTGGAGATGGCGGGATCAATGCTTTAGTTCCTGACGATTTTTGGGAGGGTATTAAAACAAAAATGCTCGAATATTTTAAACAGGGAAATTACACTGAAGGATTGGTTACTGGCATAGGAATGTCCGGCAAAGCCTTGAAAGAACATTTCCCCTATGATCCTGATACAGATGAAAATGAACTCTCCGATGAAATTTCCTTTGGATAATATGCTTACCAAGAAATCCCCTCTATTCACCCTCATATTTTTTCTATTTACCAACCTGCTGATGGCCCAAGGGGATTTCCCTGAAAGACCCAATCCGCCAAAACTGGTAAACGATTTCACCAATACCCTGTCCAGTTCTGAGCAGGCTGCTCTTGAGCGTAAACTGGTAGCGTATAATGATAGTACATCGACACAAATTGCCGTCGTGCTTTTAAGCTCTGTGGGCCAATATGACATCAGCGACTATTCCTTTCAACTTGGAGAAAAGTGGGGTATAGGACAAGATGGAAAGGATAATGGGCTGTTGATCTTGGCTGCCATGAAAGATAGAAAAGTATTTATAGCCACGGGTTATGGTATGGAAGGTGCTGTTCCGGATGCCTTGGCCAGAAGAATCGTAGACAATGTCATAGTTCCCTCATTCAAGAGGGAAGCCTATTATGACGGATTGGATCAAGCCACTTCCATGATCATCAAACTGGCTAGTGGTGAGTATGATGCTGAAGATATTGAGAAAAAAGGAAATCATGGCGGGGCCATTTTCTTCGTCCTTTTCTTTATAGTGGTATTTGTTATTCTTCCACTGCTAAAAAACAGAAACGACAATGATAACCACATGGGTGGCAGAGGTGGCGGCGTTGACCTATTCACCTCATTGATGCTGATGAACCTTCTTGGCGGAGGCCGCAGAGGAGGCGGTGGTTTCGGAAACTTCTCCGGTGGTGGCGGCAGCTTTGGCGGGGGCGGTGGATTCGGAGGCGGAAGCTTCGGCGGCGGAGGTGCTGGAGGAAGTTGGTAATCAACAAATGAAAATTTTAAAAGGCTGCTAGAAATTAATATAGCAGCCTTTTTATTTTATTAATGACCATTACACCCTCATTAAAAGGGAATTCCATTAGCGCTTAGATTACCACATATTCTTGATAAAGCTATGCACTTCTTTTTTATAGATCCAAGCATACCAAGTGTAAGAACCGTGTCATATTAAAACATAAAATCTCCATTTTAAAACAAAGAAGTCTACAGCCCTACCATTTATATAATTTTTCTATTTTTACTCCCTTCTTATAAATAAGCTGAGTTTATTTATAAACAAATTATAATTATCTAAGTATATATGAACAAATTCCACCCCAATTTTCTCAGGGGGCTATTGATCTGTTCCCTGGCATTGGGAGCTATCTTTCACAGTGATGAAGCCCTTGCCCAACGCAAAAAGAAAAAAGATAAAAAAGCCGAAACAGAAACTCCTAAGCCCAAAGAAGACAAAAACGGTATTAAGCCTTATTCCAAGGTAATCACCGAGGAAGCAAAGAGCAAAGATGGACTTTTTACGGTACACCAGATTCAAGAAAAGTACTATTATGAAATTCCTGATAGCCTCATGGGGCGTGAAATGCTCGTTGTTACGACCATTGCCAAAACTGCAGATGGCATGGGCTACGGTGGTGAGCGTGCCAACACCCAAGTGGTACGTTGGGACCGAAAAGGAAATGATATTCTACTTAAAAAAGTATCCTATAATAACACGGCAGCCGATTCACTCCCAATTTATCATGCTGTGAAAAACTCGAACCTTGAGCCTATCATTTACAAATTTGATATTGAGGCCATCGCCAAGGATAGCAGCGGTGTAGTCATTGAGGTGACAGATCTTTTTTCTAAAGACATTAAGACCATTGGCCTTCCTGAATATAGAAGGAAAGCTTATAAGGTTTCTAGGTTAAGTACTGAGAAATCCTATATAGAGAGAATCAGTCCTTACCCTATTAATATTGAAAACCGCTATGTAATGACCTATGAGGCTTCTGAGCCACCATCCAACAGTAGCATGGGATCAATTACAGTTGAAATGAATTCCTCCATGGTCTTGCTTCCAAAAGAACCAATGAAGCAAAGACTACATGACCAAAGGGTAGGCTGGTTCACCACTACCGTTCAGGACTATGGCTTAGATGCCCAAAAGGCAGCAAAAAGAACTTACCTGGATCGTTGGAGGCTTGAGGTAAAAGAAGAAGATATTGAAAAATTCAAAGCAGGTGAATTGGTTGAGCCTAAAAAGCCAATTGTTTATTATATTGACCCAGCTACCCCTGAAAAGTGGGCACCATTTATCAAACAAGGTGTAGAAGACTGGAATGTAGCTTTTGAAGAAGCAGGCTTTAAAAATGCCATACAGGCCAAGTATGCCCCAAGTCCAGAGGAAGACCCGGACTGGAGTCCTGAAGATGCCCGATACTCAGTAGTCCGCTATTTCGCTTCGGATATCCAAAATGCTTATGGGCCCCACGTTTCCGATCCTAGATCGGGTGAGATCATTGAATCTGATATTGGCTGGTTCCATAATGTAATGAATTTACTCAGAAACTGGTATTTCGTACAAACTGCTGCTGTAAACCCAGATGCTAGAGGTGTAAAATTCAAAGACGAGGTAATGGGCAGGTTGATCCGCTTTGTTTCTGCACACGAAGTAGGTCACACCTTAGGACTTCCCCATAACTTTGCATCTTCCTATGCCTACCCTGTAGACTCTTTAAGAAGCGCTGAGTTTACCCAAAAATTTGGCACAGCACCATCCATTATGGATTATGCCAGGTTCAACTATATCGCCCAGCCTGAGGACAAGGATGTAAGTTTATTTCCAAATGTTGGCCCTTATGACAAATATGCGGTTGCCTGGGGTTACAGACCTATCTTGGATGCCCAAACCCCAGAGGATGAACAAAGCACTTTGGATAAATGGATATTGTCAAAAAATGATGATCCACTTTACCGATATGGTCGCCAAGGAAATTCCTATGACCCTAGTGCCCAAAACGAGGATTTAGGAGACAATGCCATGAAAGCCTCAGAATATGGCATTAAAAACCTAAAGAGGATCATGCCCAATCTAATTGATTGGTCTGCAGAGGATGATCAGCCATTTAAGAACTTCCAGGACTTGGAAGAAATGTATGGGCAAGTGGTTACACAGTTCAACCGATATATGGGGCATGTCCGTACCAATATAGGTGGAGTCTATGAAGTTTACCATTCTGCAGGACAGGACAAAGCTATCTATACTCATGTGGATAAAGACACGCAAAAAGCGGCTGTTTTATTCCTCAACGATCAATTATTCCAGACTCCAGAATGGTTAATTGACAACAAAATCATAGAAAGGACAGAGGATTTTGGATATACGGACAGGATTCGCAGTGCTCAGGAAAGAATCTTAACGAGTATCCTCGACTGGGGCAGACTGGCAAGGGTAATTGAAAATACAGCCCTCAATGGTGATCAAGCCTATAATATGCTGAACCTATTTGATGATTTGAGAGCTGGAATATGGACTGAACTATCTGCAGGCAAAGCCATAGATGTCTATAGAAGAAGCCTTCAGCGTGCCCTTATTGAAAGGCTCCAATACTTATTGAAAGGAGAAGCATCAGGATATGGAAAACAGATCAATGCTTCCCAATCGGATATTAGACCAATTGTTAGAGCGGAACTAAAAACCTTACAAAGGATGATCAAGGCTGCCATCCCTAGAACCTCCGATAAAGTTTCCAAAATCCACTTGGAAGATTTATTGGCCAGGATTGATGCCATTTTGGACCCAAAGTAATGATCTAGTTAAATGGAATGTATTAAAGGGGAACAATGTGTTCCCCTTTTTTCGTTTTCAAAATATAAATAAGCTTTGGACCAAGCCTAATAATGTATCATTAGGTTAAATCCATTAAATTCTTGTAATTTTAGCCCGGTAATCCTGAAAACCTAAATTTAGATATGTCTTCAAAATCTGCTGAAATACTCAAAGATAATCAACTTCGTATCACTAGTTGCAGAAGAGATGTGCTCAAGGCTTTTTTAAAAAAGGACATTGCACTGTCTCATTCTGATCTTGAGGAAGCATTAAAGGAAAACTTTGACAGGGTTACCATATACCGCACCCTAAAAACATTTCTGGAGAGTGATATCATTCACAAGGTATTAGATGATACAGGGGTAACCAAATATGCTCTTTGCCATCATGACGCTTCTGAAAGTCATCATGATCACGAACATGTGCATTTCAAATGCGATGTTTGTGGAGAAACCCAGTGTATTGCTGAAATTGCACTGCCATCTATTAGCCTACCTGAAGGTTATATCGTAAAGGAAAAAAGTCTATTGGTGCATGGCACCTGCAACAAATGCAGCTAAACTTCCATTGGAGGCCCAGGTTTTTTAGTTTTTGGACCATCTGTAGGCCAAATTACTCCTGGAGGTAAATCAATCTTTGGTGGTGAACTATCTTCTACTCCCCCATCTCCATCATCTCCCCTATTTCTACCTTTTCCAAAAGGTGGACGTGACATAGTAACAATAAAATACACAAGCAGCACGTAAGCTATTCCACATAAAATCATATCTATGGTTAGACTGCTCATAATAATTATTTGTTTAGGATAATTTACAAGAAATATCGCTATAAGTCAATAAGCTGACACACATCATTTTACTATTCATATAGATTTTTTTGGATATCAATTTTTTATTGTCACAAGCCCTTCTCAAGAAAATTTTCGACTGGAAATAAGAAGGAACTGAAAAATCCAGTACTGCTAAAAAACCAGCGATTCCTTTGTCAAACAGCCTATTTTTTGCCCCCAACAGGAAAAAAATCCCCGCTATTTCCCAATCTACTTGTTAAATACCTCATATCATCGGATATTTGCCGTTCGAAAAACTAATGCCATGATTGTAAAAACAAAAAAATACAAGCTAGAAACAGGTACCTACGTAAAAATGGGTTTAGTAAATGTCTTGAAAGATCAATGGTGGGTCATATTGATCGCTGTGGCTATTGCTTGTGGATACTTCTGGATTCCTTCTTGGTGGTGGATCAGCATGGCCATTTTGGCTTATGTGCTTTATATCCTTTTTTGGGTGATCCAATTTGCAGGAGTAAGTCAGATGGAACAGAACAAAGTGATGTTTGAAAAGCTTGCTTACGAAATCGACAGCCGTCAGATCATGATGAAGATCAATACCAAACAGGGCATGCCCATCAACTGGTCAATGATCAAAAAAGTGGAAATCACCAAAGACGCATTTGTACTGGTAATGTCAAAAGCTCAATTTATACATCTTCCTTTCAAAATCTTCAACACTGAAAATGAAAGAAAGTTTGTAGAAACAATTTTAAAAAGAAAAGGATATATCAATTAATATAAAGGACCGGCACAAGCTGGTCCTTTTCTTTTTTGACCAAATAAAAAAGGTGCTCTACCTAGGCTTTAAACTTAGAAGAACCACCTTGATTCTATTCTTTTCGGTCCTTTTAGGACTTCAGCTCATAGCCATTCTCGTAATCGTAGTGCAACATACTTGAGGCCTCTACATCATAGTGAAAATCTTGCGCTTTAGGGTCCCAATGCAATGTTCTACCCAATTTATTGGCAATATTCCCAAGAGAGCAAACAGTACAGGTACTATGCCCAATCTCTACATTAGCAATAGGGTCTTTTCTTCTAATTACACTTTGGATAAAATCCACATAATGGGCAGGCGCCTCGGAAATATTCTGCTCTTGATCAGGGACCTTTAAGCTTGGGTCTGAAGATTTAAATCCACCCCTGCTGACCTGAATCCAGCCTTTCTCTCCAAAAAACTTAACTCCTCTCGTGTCACCATCAAAAGGCTCTGCTGTCATCACAATGCCATTGGCATATGTAAAGGTTAATGGATTACCATTTTTTTGTGGAATGATCTCTACCGGCCCATTTTTATCCATACTGATCCCCCATTGGGCAATATCAAACATATGCGCACCCCAATCGGTCATCAAGCCTCCACCGGTTTCTTCATACCATCTCCAAGCTCCCCATACTTGTTCATTTTGAACTGGATCAACCGTAATAGGTGGATTTAAATCAGCATTATAATGCACTGGCTTTATTGGCCCCAGCCAAAGCTTCCAGTTCAAGTCAGAGGGAATACTTTCTTCAGGCAAGTCATAAGGCTTGGGAGATTCCGGTTGACCGACATTGGCTTTCACATGGGTAATCTTCCCAATATGCCCCTTCTGGACCATTCTGACTGCATATTGAAAATTTGTTTCGGATCGCTGTTGACTACCGACTGCCAGAACAATGGAATTATCACGAACAGCTTTTACTAGTGCCTGACCCTCTTTAATTGTAAAGGTCAATGGCTTTTCCAAGTAAATGTCCTTTTTGGCGTGACAAGCATCAATGGCAATCATCGCATGCCAAAAATCCGGAGTTGCGATAACTACTGCATCGATATCATCCCGTTCCAGTAGGTCCTGATAATTTTCATAAACAGGAATGTCCCCTGGAATCTTGCCATAATGCTTAGCCACTTCATGCTGAAAACGTTCTCTTTTGACACCATATACATCACAGCCTGCAATCACCTCCACTTGAGGAATTTTAATCATCCCTTTCAAAATACCATAGGATTGTCTTCCCATCCCAATAAAGCCCAAACGAACTTTACTGCTCTCTGGCAAACTGTTTAAATCTGAAGTTGGTTTGGCAAAATTAAGCTGTGGAATAACGGAAAGGCCTGCAGCACTTAATAGGGAAGCCCCCATGAATTTCCTTCTTGAAAAATGCGAGGAATCTTTTTTACGCATGATGGTTTTGGGTCTAGTTGAGTAAATTGTATTTGTTGAAAATACATTCCCAGTTTTGATTTAGCAAACCCAGATGACCCAATTCAAATTAATAATTGCCCATACAAGCTATTTTTAGAAGGCTTCTTCTATTTCATATTTGTCAATGGTAAAAAATAACCGGTCGTTCTTTTCAAAATTCCTTCTGGGAGCGGCTTTTATACTGATCTGCTTACCTTCATCATCTACCAGACGTACAATTTGATGGTCTCCATAGTACAATGTCCTCGCCACTTCACCACTTAGTGGCTGTTCAGAATTTTTCTTTATTTTCGCATCCTCGGACCTGAACAGGATTTTTACCTTCTCAGTAAAATTCTTGGACTGCTCATCAGATATAAAACCAAAGCCGCAATAAAAACCATCCTCTGTTGGAGTGGCTAGAATTTCATTCCTTTTACCAAAGAAATTGGCGACGTAGGCATTGGCTGGATTTTTATAGATATTCACAGGGCTATCTACTTGCTGTAACTTGCCCTTGTGCAAAATAGCGATGGTATCTGCCACAGAAAGGGCATCCTTCGCGTGATGACTAGCTAAAATTGCCGTAACTCCACTACCTTTTACAATATCAATCAGGTCCTCACTGATCTCATTTTTAAATCGGGTATCCAGACTTCTAAAGGGATCATCTAATAACAACAATTTTGGCTTGGAAGCCAAAGCCCTGGCCAATGCTGCCCTTTGCCTTTGGCCTGAGGAAAGCTGATGAGGATATAAAGCAAAGCTATCTTCCAGTCCCACTAGTGCCAGACTATCCTTGGCAATATTTCGGGCATTCTTTTCCTTTTGGTGAAGGGCACAACGGACATTTTCCAAAAGTGTCATTTGGGGAAACAAAGCATAATCCTCAAAAATCACCCCCACTCCACGCTGATTCGCTGGCGTGGCCATCTTTCCATTTACGATAGTTTGCCCAGCATAAGTAATCCTTCCCTTATCCGGATGCTCCAAACCTGCGATCAATTTCAATAAGGTCGTTTTCCCGGAACCATTCTCTCCAACAATGGCTATTATCTCTCCTTCCTTTACATCAAGGTCAATGTGTTGAAGGGAATTTCCTTTGGATTGGGGATATTTTTTACTAATGTCGTGAAGGGAGAGTAAGTTCATGCTTTACTAATGCTTCAAAGTTTCGTTGCGACTAAAAAAGTGGGCTGTTCCTTTCATTAGCCATTCCAGTAAATTTAAAAGGAAAATTTGGTATAGGTACACTTAAAACTAAATATTGGCGTTAAATTGACCTTTAACCGGACTTTTGGGTCAAAATTCTATGCAAATTTATTATTTCACAACCTTTATTTAAATCAAGTCTAAATAAAAAGAAAAAATTAATATATTTGCAGCTAGTTTTTACGCGCTACATAAAGCATTTATGATATGACCATTCAGCAATTGGAGTACGTCTTGGCAGTAGATAAGCACCGCCATTTTGGACATGCGGCAGAAGCCTGTTTTGTGACCCAACCCACCTTGAGTGCCCAAATCCACAAATTGGAAGGAGAACTGGATGTGGTGATTTTTGATCGCTCAAAGATGCCAGTAATCCCAACTGAGATCGGCTCACAATTGATCGAACAGGCCAAAAAGGTCGTTTCTGAAAGCAAGGGCATCTATGAGCTTATAGCTCAGCTTAAGGGAAATATCAGCGGAGTAATCAAACTGGGGATTATTCCTACTTTGGCCCCATATCTCCTACACCTTTTTATCCGAAACTTCATTGAGAAGTATCCCAATGTCCAGCTTCAGGTAGAAGAACTGATTACAGAAGAAATTATCAAAAGACTCCGAAATGACGAACTGGATTTAGGCATTGTAGTCACTCCTTTGGAAGAACAGGGCATTATAGAAAAGCCCATGTTTTATGAAAAATTCTACGCCTATCTATCAAAAGGACATCAATTACTAGCCAATAAGGAAGTAAAGGTAGAAGACCTCATGGGGGATGATTTTTGGATGCTCCAACAGGGGCATTGCTTCCGTGATCAAGTGCTCAATATTTGTGAACAAAGTAAATTCCAGCGAATGAACTTCCATTACGAGAGTGGATCATTGGAAGGCTTAAAAAATATGGTCAACCGTTATAAAGGAGTTACCCTATTGCCCGAACTGGCCACATACGAACTTAGTGAGGAGGAAAAAACCAGGCTTCGCCCATTTTCAGGAGAAGATCCCATCAGGGAAGTAAGTATCATTCTCAACCGAAGCTTTCTCAAAAAAAGGTTGGTAGAACTACTTTATAATGAAATTACAGCTTCCATCCCCGTCAATATGACTTCTAAGGCACATGGAAAAGTTGTGAAATTCAAATACTGAAATACAGTTTTTGGAAGTACATAATCTGCTAATTTATTGGAAAATGAGTACTTGGCTGGAATTCCTCTATTAATAGTGTAATTTTGAGCTTTCTCATATTAAAATAAAAATCCCAAATATGGCAGCTAAAGAATATATTCAGCGGAATCAGGAAAAATTCCTCAACGAACTGTTTGATTTGCTTCGCATTCCTTCAGTAAGTGCTGATCCAAAATTCAAATCCGATGTCTTTAAAGCAGCTGATTATGTAAAGGACAGCCTGATCAACGCCGGCGCTGATAAAGTAGAAATATGTGAAACCCCAGGCTATCCTGTGGTATATGGAGAGAAAATCATCGATCCAGCTCTCCCAACTATATTGGTCTATGGGCATTACGATGTTCAGCCTGCGGATCCTTATGAGCTTTGGGACTCTGCCCCTTTTGAACCAGTTATCAAAAAGACTGAATTACACCCTGAGGGAGCCATCTTCGCCAGGGGTTCTGCCGATGACAAAGGGCAGTTTTACATGCATGTTAAAGCCTTTGAAACCATGATGGCCGAAAACGAGTTGGTCTGCAATGTGAAGTTCATGATTGAAGGGGAAGAAGAAGTGGGATCTGATAATCTAGAAAATTTCATCAAAGAAAATAAAGCCAAACTGGAAGCTGATGTCGTCCTGATCTCTGACACCAGTATGATTTCCTTGGACACCCCATCTGTAACTGTGGGACTAAGGGGCTTAGCTTATATGCAGGTAGAAGTTACTGGGCCTAACCGTGACCTTCACAGCGGTACCTATGGTGGTGCAGTAGCTAATCCTATCAATGTGCTTTGCAGGATGATTGCGCAACTTCAGGATGAAGACAAAAAGATCACCATCCCAGGCTTCTACGATAAAGTAGAACAACTTTCTGATGAATACAGGAAAAAATTGAATGAAGCGCCTTTTGACCTCAATGACTATAAGAAAAAACTGGACATTAAGGAAGTAGAAGGTGAAGCGGGATTTACCACTTTGGAACGCACCGGAATCAGGCCGACCCTTGACGTAAACGGTATTTGGGGTGGATATATCGGTGAAGGGGCCAAAACCGTATTGCCTTCAAAAGCCTATGCAAAAATCTCCATGAGACTGGTACCTCATCAGAACCACCATGAAATTGCTGAACTGTTCCAAAAACATTTCGAATCTTTGGCTCCAGATTCTGTGAAGGTGAAAGTAACGCCTCACCATGGAGGAAAACCAGCGGTGGTTCCTACCAATTCTGTAGGATACAAAGCAGCTGAAGCAGCTATCAAAACAGTATTTGGTAAAGAGGCCATTCCTACCAGAGAAGGGGGATCAGTGCCCATCACTTCCCTTTTCCAAGAGGAATTGGGCCTTGACCCTATTCTATTGGGCTTTGGTTTGGATACGGACGCTATCCACTCTCCAAACGAACATTATGGGGTAAACAATTACTTGCTAGGAATTGAGACCATTGTTCAGTATTTCAAAGAATTCAAAAAACTTTCCAATAAATAAAGGAAAATTATAAAGTCTTCGAAACCACAAGGATTATATTGCGTTGGTTTAATTTCGAGATTCCAGAAAGAATTAGAAATTAACCTTGCAGGAAAACCTTGTGGTTTTAGTTTTTAGGAACTTATAAACACAGGTTTGCCTTTAGTAATCAATCCATTGATTAATGACGCATGAGCACATTGAAAAAATCATTCCGTATTGCTTTCATTTTATGCTTACTAAGTGTAAGTGGCTTTTCACAGATTATCCAGCCACCAAAATGGGAATTATCCCTATCTGAGCAATCAGTCAAAGTTGGAGAAGAAATAGAACTGATTTTTAAGGCAGAAATTCCACAAAATTGGTATATCTATTCCAATGACTTTGATCCGGACTTGGGACCTATGCTCACAGAGCTAAGCTTGGAAGGCTCTGAAGGCCTCGAAAAAGTAGGCGAGCTTCAGCCCATCAAGCCCAAAAGGAAAATGGATGAAATTTGGGAAGGAGAAGTAAGTTATTTTACTGGCAAAGGCGAGTTTAGGCAAAAAATCAAGATCACTGCCGAACAAGTTAAAGTAAATGCCACAGTAAGCTACCAAATGTGCTCAGATGTAACCGGGCAATGTGTGCCTTATGATGAGGATTTCAGTAAAAACATGACAGCGGAAGGTCAAACGAAATCCACTCCTAAAAACGCCGTATCACAAAAAAAGGTAGAGGATAATAAAATAGAAGAACCGGAAAAAGAATCCGATCAAACAACAACACTAATTGAAATCACAAAAGAACCCGTTAAGAAAAAGACTGTTACAGAACCATCAATAACCAAAAAGCAAACCACTGACCTTACAGGCGATCCTGAAGGCAAACAAGGTGATGCCACAGACTTGCTGCCATTCCTGATCGCAGCCTTACTAGGAGGCTTAGCGGCGCTCCTGACACCTTGTGTTTTCCCAATGATACCTATGACGGTTACCTTCTTTACAGGAAGAAGCAAAAGTCGCTCTCAAGGAATTAGAAATGCCTTTATATATGGGCTCAGCATTATTGTCATTTATACTTTGGCGGGAACCTTAGTGGCTGCCATCCAAGGTCCTGAATTTGCCAATTGGTTATCCACACACTGGCTGCCGAACATCTTCTTCTTCTTGGTATTTATCTTCTTTGCATTGGCTTTCTTAGGCCTTTTTGAAATCACTTTACCTAGTGGCTTGGTCAATAAAATGGATGCCAAAGCTGACCAAGGAGGCTTGACAGGTGTCTTCTTTATGGCCTTTACATTAGTATTGGTATCATTTTCATGTACCGGCCCTATTGTCGGTTCCATCCTGATTGAATCTGCAGGTGGAGAAATTCTAAAGCCAATCCTTGGAATGTTTGCCTTTTCATTGGCATTCGCAGTACCATTCACCCTCTTTGCTATCTTCCCTGAATGGTTGAATGGCCTTCCTAAATCTGGGGGATGGTTAAATTCAGTAAAGGTGGTATTAGGCTTTCTTGAACTTGCCCTTGCCTTCAAATTCCTAAGTGTAGCCGATCAGGTTTATCATTGGGGATTATTGGACAGGGATATTTATTTGGCCATTTGGATCGTAATCTTCGGCCTACTTGGACTTTACCTATTGGGCAAACTCCGGTTACCGCACGACTCCCCTTTAGAGAGTTTAAGTGTACCTAGATTATTGCTAGCAACCATCACCTTTGTATTTGTGATCTATTTGGTTCCGGGATTATTTGGAGCTCCACTTAAGTCACTTAGCGGATACCTCCCCCCAATGGCTACCCATGATTTTAATTTGGAAAAGTTGATCCGTGAAAATAAAGGGGCAGCTATTTCAGAAAGTGCAATGACCGAAGCGCCAAAGTATGCTGACTTGCTGCATTGGCCACATGGCCTGCAGGGATATTTTGATTATGATCAGGCCCTGCGTGTTGCAAAACAAGAAAACAAGCCACTTTTCATAGATTTTACGGGCCATGGCTGTGTCAACTGTAGAGAGATGGAAGCCAAGGTTTGGTCTCACTCAGAAGTACTCAGTAGATTGAAAAATGATTTTGTCTTGGTGGCATTGTATGTCGATGAACGAACTGAACTTCCAGAATCAGAATGGTATACTTCTGAATATGATAATAAGGTAAAGAAAACCATTGGCAAGCAAAATGCTGATTTCCAGATCACACGGTTCAATAATAATGCACAGCCTTATTATGTCATTTTGGATAATCAAGAAAACATGTTGATAAGACCAAAAGCCTATGATACCAATCCGCAGAATTTTATCGAATTTCTAGACAAAGCCAAGGCTGAATTTGAAAAATAAGTCAATTCAAAACATCAAAAATCAAGGTGCTGAAAACCAATTCAGCACCTTTTTTTTGTATATGGAGTTGTGGTAATTAATAAATCTGTATATCCGCTATTGCACCAGTAATGTTGAATCTTCAATACATTTACTCAAAGATGGCCCAGATCTTACTGAAATGATGAATTAAATCAGTGCAAATCTGTGGAATCCGTGAGAAACAAGGTTACTGGTGTGAAAACTGAAATCATATTAGTAAAATTTAATGATCACCCATAAAGTAGCAGATCCTATGACTAGCCAAAGCAAGCTGGCCTGCAACAATATTTTAGGCCCACCGCTGAAAAGCACTTTCTTGGACAAGCTACTTCCTATCAGAAATATCGCCAGACACATGCATGCATGCGAAAGGCTAACAATATAAGATCTGATCGTGACAAGCTCGGGCAAATAACTATTGAGCAATACTGCTATTACAAATAGCCCGATAAAATAAGGAATCTTTACCTTGCTGGTCTTCTTAGAAAACACAACGGCAGCGATCAGTGCAACAGGAATTATCCACATTGCCCTGGCCAATTTCAAAGTGGTCGCAACGGCTAAGGCCTGATCTCCAAACTGGCTCGCTGCGCCAACTACTGAACTGGTATCATGAATGGCAATGGCACACCAAATTCCAAACTGTTGAGGACTTAGTCCTAAGAAGTCTCCTATTAAGGGAAATATAAACAAGGCCAAAGAATTTAAAACAAATACAGCGCCCAAAGCAATGGTCACCTCACTCTGCTTGGCCTTGATAACAGGGCTCACTGTGGCAATGGCACTTCCTCCACAAATGGCTGTGCCCGCAGCAATCAAAAAAGATAGTGTTTGGCCTGACTTAAAAATTCTTCCTATTACCAATCCAAGAACCAGCGTACTTAGGATTGCTGTCAAAATAAGTGGAAAAGCTTGTTTCCCCGTAGCAATGGCTTCTGGAGCTTGTATGCTAAAGCCAAGACCCACCACTGCCAACTGCAATAGATAATCGGTCACCTTTTGCCCACTTTCCCCAATCGGGTTGCCGACAAAAAATGCAAATACCAAACCCAACAATAAAGCAAAGGATGCCGATACAAATGGAAACAAACAGATAATCCCAGCCAAAACAAACAGCAATTGCCTTAAGCTAATTGCCCGATCCAAAAATCTTTGGAATCCGATAATTTTAGTGCCGATATGATTGCTTCTTTCCATCCTCATTACCTATAATTGGGATGAAACAAAGTTGAAGCAATTCAATCACTTATGGAAATTGTTTTTAGCAATGACTGATTACCTGAGGTTATAATGAAAGGCAAATTTCATAAATAAATCGGATAAAGAATCCCCTTGCCCATGAGGCTGTATGAAAAAGAAATAACGCTCTATATTCAATTCATCCATTTCAATCACCGTGAATTCTTTATTCTCAAGCTCCTTTAACACCGTGAATACTGATAAAAAAGCCATGGCATTGGAGTTCATCAAATACCGCTTGATACTCTCTGTGCTTCCCAATTGCATTTCCTTCTTGAGCTGCCCAAGCTTTATACCCAGCGGCCTGAGGGCATGGGCTATTACTTCCAAAGTTCCTGATCCAGGCTCTCTTAATAATAAAGATGTCTCCAGTAATTCTTCTTTTGAAATGATTCCCTTCTTAGCTTTTGGATGGCCAGTTCTGGCTATCAACAAAAGTTCGTCTTTGATAAATTCGGTGTACTTGAACAAGGTCTGTTTTGAATGTCCCTCTATTACTCCCAGATCAATTTCCTGATTTTGAAGCAAACGTTCTATTTGTTCGGTATTACCAGTGGTCAAGCTAAGCTTGATATCCTTAAATTTATCATGAAAAGAGGCCAAAATTGGAGGGAGAAGGTACTGCGCTACAGTAGTACTTGCCCCAATCCTCAACAATCCCCGATGGGACTGGGCAAAATTGTTCATCTCGAACTCCAAATTACGGTATATCGCAAAAATCTGTTCTGCATACTCAAACAGGGAATGGCCGGCAGGAGTAAGTGAAATCTTACTTCCCTGCCGATCAAAAAGTTTTACTTTATAATGAGCCTCAATCTGGCGGATATGTTTCGTCACGGCTGGCTGGGTAATATACAATTCTTCCGCAGCCTTGGTGAAATTAAGCCGCTTGGCCACCGTATGAAACACTTGAAGTCTAAAATCAAACATAAAGTGAAGGTAAGGCTTTTTAAGAACCTGAGGTCAGATATAATAATCTTCTTTGGGCTTCCTCGTTTTCTTTTACTTCCTCTGAAATCTTATTGGAATCAATCTCAAACTTATATTGATGTTCCCCATCCTGCATCAACACGATGGAATTCATGATCAAAAGCGCCTCGGTACCGTCATTAGATTGGTATAAAGCCTTGGTCATTTCCTCAACAGGATTAGCCAAACCGTTAAGTCCCAAGAATTCTAATGCACGCACACGCACCATCATTTCCGGGTCATTGGAGGCCATTAAATCAATAGTATCTTTCAAGCCAAGGGCTTCTTTCCCAAAGCTACTGGCTACAATTATCCCCCAATACCTTTTCCAAGGATCATTATCGGACAAAGCCTTTTTAATTGACTTATCCACATTCTGGTATTCCTCCAAACTCAAATCAGCGATATCCACATAGGACTTGATATCAGATTGATGCTGCTTCCCAAACTCAACTGGGTTATCAAAGGCATTCTTGATCAAATAGAACTCTGGATAAAAGGATAAATCCGGCATTTCCTTTACCCATTTTTGCAAATCCTTTCTAAGGTCCAATAATACCTCTTTGTACATTGGGTCATTGGCCAGGTTATGGGTTTCATAAGGGTCATTCTCCAAATCATAAAGCACCTCGACGGGTTTTCCTTCAAAGAAGGCAGCCTGGGTCTCGTTTAATTCTCCCTTTTTGTATAACTCCCACCATTCTTTATAGGCCATTTGCTTATAGCGATAGTTATTCATGAGCCCATCAAAATTAAAAGGCTGATAATTTCGGATATATTTATACTTGCCTTTCCTTAAGGACCTCACCAAATCATATTTTTCATCAAATCGATCAGCATACCCATAGGCTTTGTTTTCTTTATAGGCCTTTTTCAATCCTAAAAATGGCCTACCGTCCATTTCCTTAGGGATATCAACACCTGCAAGCTGTAAGACTGTTGGTCCGAAATCCACAAAACTCACAAACTCCTTCACTCGACTACCCTGTGGATAAGTAACCATTTCCCTAAAGTTTTCAGGAATGTGGATAACTAGGGGAACATGCAGTCCGGTTTCGTATAAATAGCCCTTACTTCCAGGCATGACCCCACCATGGTCTCCATAGTAAAAAATAAAAGTATCATCAAGTAATCCCTCTTTCTCCAGTTCAGCAACCAATTCTCCTACTTTTTGGTCCATGCCCTGAATTTTGGAGAGATACCTAGCTCTGGTGTATTCAAACAAATCAGTCTTTGGGTGATGTGGATCCAATTCTTTTGGATTAGGCAATTCACTCAATGGCTCATTTTGCATTGCCTTCTCACCAAAGTGCAAACTTCCCTCATGCGTAGAAGCAATATTATACACATGGAAAAAAGGCTGGCCATCTTCCCGGTTTTTATAGCTGGCTTTATTCGAAGAATCATCCCAAACTCCTTCATTTTTGATGAAATTGTAATCTTCTTTTGAGTTATTGGTAGTATAATAACCTGCCTCTCTCAGGTAGGTGGGAAACATCTTTAGCTCATTGGGCAAAGGGACTTTTTTCAGCTCCCGATGAAATTCAGCCCCCACTCTCGGCGCATAACATCCTGAAATCAGGGTAGACCTGGCCACACTGCAAACAGGAGCATTGGAAAAAGCATGATCATAGATCAATCCTTTTTCTGCAAGGGCCGCAATATTTGGGGTGTTGACCCCATTTTCATCATATAGGGAAAGGTAATGCTTAGAATTGTCCTCGGAAGTTATCCACACTATATTTGGGCGATTTTGTCCAAATGTCAGATTAGTAAGGAAAATACCAAGAATGAATACTAGGCTTATTTTGGTGATCTTCTTTGGCATTGTTACTTGTTTTGGCGATGGAAATAAAAATTATGAGATCAAAGGGGTATCTAATTCAGCTAGGGATTTTTGGATATCCTCATCGCTTAATTCATGCTTAACAATTTTTCCTGCAAAATAATCTTCATAGGCCTTCATATCAAAATTACCGTGACCACAAAGATTGAAAAGAATTGTTTTTGAGGTGCCTTCTTCCTTGCACTTTTTAGCTTCTTTGATAGCTGTGGCTATTCCGTGCGTTGCTTCTGGCGCTGGAATAATCCCCTCAGCTTGGGCAAAAGTTACACCAGCTTCAAATACTTCTATATTATCATGGGCACTCGCTTCTATCAATTGATCTCTAAGCAATTGGCTTACAATCACCCCTGCACCATGATATCTCAAACCTCCAGCATGGATAGGCGCAGGAACAAAATTATGCCCTAGAGTATACATAGGTAAGAGTGGTGTCATTCCCACATTATCTCCAAAGTCATACCTAAAAACCCCTTTGGTCAATTTAGGGCAGGAAGTTGGCTCACTGGCAATACAACGGATATTTTTACCTTCCTCCAAATTCAGCCTTAAAAAAGGAAAGGCCAATCCAGCAAAATTAGATCCACCTCCAAAAGGTGCAATCACAATATCCGGCATATCTCCTGCTTTTTCCATTTGCTTCACAGCTTCCAGGCCAATGATAGTCTGATGAAGCTTTACATGGTTGAGCACACTTCCCAGAGCATATTTAGTTTCAGGATCTGTTACAGCGCGTTCAATGGCCTCAGAAATGGCAATCCCCAAAGAACCTGAAGTATTAGGGTCCTTCTCCAAAATCTTCTTGCCCACTTCTGTAGCCTCAGATGGAGATGGAAAAACCTTTGCTCCCCAGGTATTCATCATCACCTTTCTATAGGGCTTATGGTCATAGGACAACCTCACCATATATACCTCACAGTCTATATCAAAGTGCTTACAAGCAAAACTTAAGGCACTGCCCCATTGTCCTGCACCGGTCTCAGTAGTTATTCTTTTTACGCCTGCCTGCTTATTATAGTAGGCTTGGGGAACAGCAGTATTGGGTTTATGAGAACCAGATGGGCTCACACCTTCATATTTATAATATATTTTAGCAGGTGTATCCAAAGCCTTTTCCAAGCCATAGGCCCTATACATTGGCGTTGGTCTCCAAATGGAATAAATATTTCTTACCTCATCTGGAATATCCACCCACTTTTCAGTAGTCACTTCTTGCTTGATAAGTTCTTCAGGAAATAAGTCTGCCAATGCTTCAGGACCAATTGGCTCTTTGGTCACAGGATGAAGCGGTGGTAGCGGTTTATTGGGCATATCAGCAATGATATTATACCACTTGTCCGGAATTTCACTTTCACTCAGCAGTATTTTACGGTTTTTCATACGATCATTTTGGTTATTGTGAATGAATTTTTCAAAAGGATTAAATATAGAAATAAAAGAAAAGACTATGGCTAAAAAAATCACTAAATACTAGCTTCTTAGTGTTGACAAGCAAATCATTGACAAGTCAGCAACAACACCTCAAAATATTCTTTGCACTCCAAATTAAGCCCTTAACATTTCCTCCATCAGTTGAGCAATCCTATCAGCTTTTGTATCTTCCTTCTTGGCAGAATAAATCCAATCCAAATATCGTTTCTGATTCCCATCTGAAAGCCCTCTAAATTTCTCTAAAGCCCCTTTGGGTTCGTTTCCAAAACAGTCCATTAATTCATCTGGAATTTCTAATGGAGATTCATCAAGGTATAAAATCACCCTGACAGAGTCCCCTGGTTCCTTTTTGATCTTCTTTCTGATAGCTGCCTTTACAGGAAGAAATAGTTCTCCATTCCCCATAGGCATCAGCTTATAGTGCTTTAACTCATAACCATCAATAGAACCCTTAACGGTGACCCAACCAAAATGCTGATGTTTGGCGGGCTTTATTTCTGGAATCGCCGCATAGGTCCATCCACCCTTTCCTGGAAACTTCTCCAATAAATATTCTCTATCAATTAATGCCACTTCCATAATTCTTTGTGTCATATAAACTTCCAATAAATTTACAAATTGGCCTTGGCTTCTGCCCGAGTCTTAAGGGATTTATTCATGGCCTCAAAGCCAAGCTTAGTTTTTGTAAGCAATTGTTTTTTGAACAAAGCAACCAATATTCCACTAAAATTTTCATTGTGGATAAACCTTGTAGCCCCATTTGGCAACTCCTCCAACTGAAAGCAATGCTCCCCATCAAACAATCCCTTTATCCACAAATGACCTAGCCATCTGAATTCCTTATTTGGACTAACAACTTGGACTATGGGCTTAAATGTCATGCCGGGTAATTTGACCTTTATACTCCCACCTTCCCTGATATCGCCCTCAAGGCTTTTAACGAATGGATTCCATTGTGGATAAGTATCAAAATCCATTAATATTTCCCATACTTTTTGTACTGGCGCATTGATCTGAATTTGGGTAGTAATCTTCATCATCTAAACTTTTGATATGCCCAAAGTTCATCAAAGCTATCCATTCCATTCTTGATATAAATCAAGAATTCATCTTCTTTCGAATCCTGCTTAAGGTTTCAGGGCTCATTCCCATCATTGAAGCCAAATATTGGAGGGGAACCTCATTAAACAGCTCCCTTTTATACTGGAACAATTGCTGAAAGCGCTCCTCTGCTGTCATGGACAAAAAACCAAATACTCGGTCTTCAAGGGTCATAAAACATTTGGCAATAAATAGTTTCTCCAATTCTTGCCAGGCAGGAATAATATCTCCCAGACGCTTATACCTATCTTCACTTAAAGTATAAAGCTCGCAGTCATTCAAAGCCTGAATATTACGCCTAGCCGCCTCCCCAAAAACTAAAGTCCCCAAGTCCGTAATAAAATCTCCTGGGGAGGATATCCATTGGGTGACTTCCTTTCCATCCACATAGTCGAACACTCTCAAATGCCCTTTTTTAATAAAACTTAACTTAGTAGAAAGCTGGCCTTTTGACAAAAAATAATCGTCTTTTGAAAGTTTTTCAAATTTAAATTGATCAGCGAGTAGGTCTAGGTCTTTGGTGCTGATCTCAAAATAGTATTTTAGGTATTGCTGAAGTTCAGTCATATAGAAACATGATTTGTTCAAAATTAGCAGAAGCAAACCAAGATGTCACTCACTTATTTAACATTCTTTATAAGATCAATGACAATTATGTCGTAGCGTTTGGATCGAGATTTGCGTATGGTAAAAAAGACAAAATTAGCATTATGAAAAAGGTACTTTATTTAAGTTTTTTCTGCCTTTGGGGCATGGTAGCCTGCTCCAAAAAGAATCTTCCATCAAAAAGTGAAAGCAATCAAGAAACGATGGCTCAAAACAAAGATTATAATATTGATTTCAAAGCCACTGGCAATGAGCCTTTCTGGTCTTTGAAAATTGATTTTGAAAAAGGAATGGTATTCAATACCCTTTCAGGTTACGAAATCAGCACTCCGGTTCCAGAAGCAATCCGAATCCAGGATGTGAATGGAATCAGCTATAGAGCAGAAACAGAAAAAGGCAGCCTATATGTAACCATCATCAAAGGTAAATGCCAAGATACTATGGCCGACAACGAATTTGGCTACCAGGTAAGTATTCAAACCAAATTGACATCTGAAACGGATTATCAGCAATACCGCGGCTGTGGAGACTACCAGGGTGACTACAGGCTTAATGATATATGGGCATTGGAAAGTATCAATGGGGAAAACCTTTTTGAAGGAGCTAAGGCACCAAATATGGAATTCAACCTCAAAGAAAATCGCTTTTACGGATTTGGCGGATGCAATAGGATAAATGGTTCTTTCAGTTTTGGAGATCAAAAAATCCAATTCGGAAAAGCACTTTCTACCATGATGGCTTGCCCAAAAATGGAACAAGAAGGAATCTTTACTTCTAAAATCAATGATCAGGAATATGAATATCAAATTGAAGAAGGCATTCTTACATTAAGCAATCATGAAACAGTATTGGTGTTTAAAAAGATTGATTAAGATAAAAAGGCATAAAAATAATAAAGGGGAAATGGTATATACCATTTCCCCTTTATTATTTAATACTTCTCCAAATCAAATCGATCAGGATGAAGTTCATTATATTTGCTGTCATCCTTAAGACCTAGAAAAACTGGATCCATAAGCATGCTCAGCCAGTTATTAAAAGATTTTAACATGGCTATTGCTGTTTTCCCTTCTTCCAATGGAGTGGACTCTCCAATATCATTAGTAATATTGAAAAGCATTTCCTTTTCACCATCTACATTCACCAGTTTATAATCACCTTTACGGATGGCATAGGCTTTTCTATCATACATTCTCCATTCTAAGGACTTATGCGGCTCTCCCTTCTCTTTTCCGGTTAAGTAAGGAACCAAATTCACACCATCCAATTTGTTTTTAGGCTTTACATTGGCAAGCTCTGCCGCAGTGGCAAAAATATCCAAGCTGATAATTGGATGGTCATATACCTGCGATGCAGGAATAGTTCCTGGCCATTGTACGGCAAAAGGCACTCTGATACCGCCTTCCCAAAGGGATCCCTTAGTCCCACGCAAGGCCCCATTATCGGAGGCATTATGTGGTTCTGGCCCGCCATTATCTGATAAGAAAAATACCAAGGTATTTTCACTGATGCCTAATTCCTCCAATTTATCCAATACCCTACCTACACCATCATCCACAGCGTTAACCATGGCCGCATAGGTTTTTCTTTTCTTATCGGTTATATGATCAAATCGACTTAAATATTTCTCCGTAGCCTGAAGCGGGGTGTGTGGCGCATTATAGGCCAAATAAATAAAAAAGGGATTGTCCTTATTTCTTCCAATAAAATCCACTGCTTCCCTTGAAAAAGCATCAGTAAGGTATTCCTTTTCATCCACTCTGCTGTCATTTCTCAAAAGCTTGGTTCTATAGGCTGCATACTGACTTTCTATTTCTGAAATATCATTTAAGGTCAAGTCTTCAGGAAAATAGTAATGCCCTCCAGTAAGGAATCCATAGAACTCAGTAAAGCCCCTTTTCAAAGGTCTTTGACTTTCATGTGCGCCCAAATGCCACTTGCCAAGGGCCAAACTTTTGTAACCAGCCCTGCCCAAAGTAGAAGCCATAGTTTCCTCAGAAAGGGGAAGACCCTGATTGGGATCATTGGGTGCAAACAGCGGATTACGGCTGAAGCCAAACCTTCCCTGATAACGGCCAGTGATCAAGCCTGCCCTGCTGGGACCACACACTGCGTAGCTAACATATCCATTGGTGAACTTGACGCCATTATTGGCAATTCTATCAATATTTGGTGTTGGAATTTCAGTCGATCCATTAAAACTCACATCATTATAGCCAAGGTCATCAGCCAAAACAATGATAATATTGGGGCTTGTTTTAAAATTTTTCTTTTGCGCAAAACAAAGAAAATTGACCAAACAAATAGCCATTGACAAGATTAAAACTTTTGGTAAAACTACTTTCATCATATGTGATTAAATAATAAATCGGGGATTATTGTGTCCCGAATTTAATCAAGTTTATTTATAATCAAATGAGAACTACGACTTTACAGTTCCTCCATTTAATGCTTCATAAGCTTTTTATTTAATAACACTTCTTTCTCCTAAAACCCTGAGAAAAATAAATTGAAAAGAATTCACTTCTATCAGACAAATATAAAGCGCTAATGACCTAAAATTCAGAACATAAAATTACAACCTGAAAATTTCTAAATATAATCACTCGCTATCCTTAATAAGAATAAATCTAAATAAAACCAGTAAATCCTTGTTGGGTAAGCAAATCAGGTTTAATTTTGCCGTCATTAAGAATTAGTCTAAATAGAATCTAAGATGAAAAAAGGTTTACTTTTCACCCTATTTGTTTGTTTAAGTTCCTTTGTAATGGCCCAAATAGGTCAATTAAAGGGAACTGTGACGGATGAAAATGGAAAAAAGATTGAATATATCAATGTCCTTATTGAAGGAACTGACTTAGGTGTTTTAACTGATGAAAATGGGACATTTCATTTCGATAATGTTCCCGTTGGCCCACAAACTGTTAAATTCAGTTCTTTTGCCTATGAGACATTGACCAAGCAAGTACAAATTAGCTCTGGTCAGACCACTCAAATTGATATAAGCCTTAGTGAAGGCGAGTTAGAACTCCAAACAGTTGAAATTTTGGGGAGAGCTGAAACCAGTTATAAAAACACTAACTCATTTATCGGCACTAAATCCTCTACTCCGATAAAAAATGTTCCCCAATCCATTGGCTATGTAACCAAGGAACTGGCATTGGACCAAGGGGCATTTAGGGTAAACGATGTAGTAAAAAACATAAGTGGTGTTAACCAATTTACTTTCTATAACGATATTACCATCCGAGGTCATCGTATCAAGGGACAGGATATTTCGGGCAATTTGGTAAATGGCATGCGCTCATTTACCAGCTTTTGGAAACAACAATTAATCCCGCATATTGAGAGAGTGGAAGTCATCAAAGGCCCTGCCTCTGCACTTTTTGGCAATGCATCTGCTGGAGGTACCATCAACAGGGTAACCAAAAAGCCATTGACAGAATCCAGACAATCCATCACTTCAACAGTTGGCAGTTTCAATACTTTTAGGGTCTTAGGAGACTTTACCGGCCCAATGACTGAAGACAGGACCTTGCTGTACCGTCTAAACTTGGGTTATGAAAATTCCGGAAACTTCCGTGACCTACAATATGACAAAAACCTGGTGGTAGCACCTTCTTTCTCCTTCCTTCCTTCTGATAAAACCAGGCTTAATCTGGACATCGTATACCAAAACTCAGACGGTAGATTGGACAGAGGACAAGCAGTATTTGGAGATGGGGATTTATATTCTGTTCCTATTACCAAGGCCCTGAATGCTGCAAACGATTATTTGAAGGAAGAAAGTGTTAATGCAACTATATCTCTTCGTCATGAATTTACAGAAGGGTTAAGCTTTAATTCCATCTATATGAGGTCTAATTATCAAGAGGACCTATTGGAACACCGAAGCAATAATAAATATGCAGCACTTGGCGACGGTAGCCTAGATCCAGAAAAAGTGGAGATGAGAATGTCGATCAGAAAAAGAAGCTGGAGCAATAATAATTTCAATAACTACTTCAACTATAATTTCAGTACAGGAAGTATCAACCACAAAATGCTTTTCGGCTATGATTACTTCCAACAAGTGCTTCACCCAGGAGGGTCACAATTACAAGCAAGAGGCTATTGGAACGCTGATCGCAGTAGTGCCATAAACTCCTATAATCCTGTTAATAAAGACCAATATGCATTAGATGCTGATGGTAATCCTATACCTGTAGTGCCACATTTTGACCTGACTGACCCATTTGCCAACCAGATCAGGGATATTAGCAAGTACTTATACAGCACCAACATTTTCGCTCAGTCCCAGCTATATTCCAATGGCATATATATTCAGGAACAAGCGACCATTGGTAAACTACAAGTACTTTTGGGCTTGAGACAAGAATACTATACAGATGTACTGAACTACAAAAGTGAAGATGAAGAAAAAGTCACCCAAAACGCCTTGATTCCAAGAGTGGGATTGGTTTATGAACTCAATCAAAACATCAACCTTTATGGTACATATGTCCAAGGTTATCAGCCTCAGACAGCCAGCGTGATCAACAACCCTCTCGCAGGAGGACCTTTTGATCCATTGACCAGTGAATTAAAGGAAATTGGTGCAAAGAGTGATTGGTTTGAGGGTAGGTTAAGTGCCTCGGTAGCCCTTTATTACCTTACTGAAAAAGGAGCCTTGTACAATGCCAATCAAGCTGGAAACCCTGATTTATTGGTACAAACTGGCAAAGATGTTTCCCAAGGATTTGAATTGGATCTTGCTGGAAAAATCACCGACAACTGGAGCTTGGTAGCCAACTACTCTTTCAATGAGGCTACTATAGAAGAAAGTGATGATGAAAACCTGATCGGAAGACAAAAACCAAATGCTCCAAAGCATGCGGGTAATATCTGGACCAAATATATCATTAGAGAAGGTTCCTTCAAAGGGCTTGGTTTTGGCCTGGGAACCAACTTCGTTACGGAAAGATATGGTTCTTTGGGATCAACGGCAGAACCGCCAGTATTTCCTTCCTATCAATTAGTAGATGCTGCGGTCTATTACAAAATGAAAAAATTCCAGATCCAGATGAATATCAACAATGTGTTGGACAAAAAACATTGGGTGGGGGGATATGACTACTTAAGAGCATTCCCTGGGGCGCCTAGAAATGTAATGACGACTGTTTCTTATGTTTTCTAACTTTAAAACATTACCTCAATAAAGTACAAAACTTCCAGATAATCACTGGAAGTTTTTGAGTTTATAAATATGGATACAAAACTACTTTGGCGAATTCATAACTGGATCGGACTTTATACAGGTGTGGTGATAGCATTCCTATGTATCACTGGTGCCGCTGCCCTTTTTCGCCCAGAAATTGACAGGGCCCTCAATCCAAGTCTGACCAAAGTAGAAAAGCAATCTAAAACTGTATCCTTAACCGAGGCTGTGAATAAGGCCTTGGCCGCCAACCCTGACAAAAATCTTTTTGAGGTGGAACTTCCAAAGGCTTATGTCGACACCTGGAACATCCGCCTTAAACCCAAAGAAGCCGAAGAATTATACCCCATGTTTTGGGAAGTTTATATCAACCCCTACACTGGAGAAATTCTAGGCCAAAGAAACTATTTTGAGTCATTCAGCTATTACCTCAGGAATATCCATGTGCGGCTTTATGAAGCGGAATTTGGCAGGCAAATAGTAGGTCTGGCAGGAATCGCCCTATTGATTTCTACCATTACCGGCTTCCTCATTTACGGAAAATTCATGAAAACGCATGCCTTTGGTGAAATCCGCAAAAAAAACACGCGCATCACCCAAGGAGATATCCACAAAATGATCGGTGTGGCCACCTTGGTATTTAACTTCGTAATTGCCATCACCGGTGCTTGGCTAGGTCTGCAAGTATATCTCATGCAAGCCGCTGATATGGATTTGCCCAATAATTATGTGAGGCAGGAAAAACTCCTGAGCAAAGCCGAAGACACTGTCTTTCCCCTTGATTATGATTTAATACTCGATAGGATCCAAGACGAGTTTCCTGAAATGCAGCCGTGGAATATCCGTCCTACTACCAATGGTCAGGCATTGATCCATATCTACGGAAACGTTAAAGGTCAAACCTATGAAAGAAGGTCCAATAAATTGGTTTTGGACAAAGCAGATTATGCAAAACTTCACCAATATAATATCAGCGATCAGGATTTTGGAGCAAAACTATTCTTTGTACAGGAATCCTTCCATTTTGGGGATTTTGCAGGGATTCCATTAAAATTATTATACTGCTTCCTTGCTTTATGCTCAGCCTATCTGTCCTTAAGCGGCTTTATTATTTACTTGGAACGCACAAAAAAACACAGGGAAAAAGAGGCTGATTTTACTCCTATCAATACCATATTAAAGAAGTGGTCAATCGGAATGCTTATGTTTTTGGCAATCATAGCCATTTTAAGTACAAATTATGGAATTGGCATTCCGTCCTTATTGGTCACCACTTTGGTTTATGGCTTCTTCTTAATCTTGATCATAAGGGGCTTAGGAAAAGTCCTTGTCCAGAAATTTAAATCTGGGAAAAATTTAACGAATTAAGCATGAAAACTAAAATACAACAATTCAACCAACATTACCTGGTTCCCTTGGTACTGGCTTTAGGGCTGGTTTCTTTGGTGTTTTTCCTGTATTCAGTTTCAGAATGGCTTAACGCACCTAATCTCTCAGGTAACAATACTTTTTATTATTATGAAGGAAAGGGAAATTGGGCAGATTACAAGAATTCCCAACAATTCTCCTCCATGATCTACCTCTTCGCTACCCTAGCCTGCACTTGGTCAGCTATGGCCAAAAACAAATGGGTGAGCATCTTGGCCATAATTATCTGCATAGCAGTATTCAGCATTTAAAGTGATATTCAAAGACCACCAGTTTTAAGGTATAATCTCAATTGATAGGATCAATTTGCACAATAATTTATACCGCTACTTATAAAATATTGATCAAAATCTATCAACAATTATCCAAAACTCTCCTGACCTCATTATCCATATAGTTAGTTTATAAATTTATGCTTAATATTATTTTTTAATAGATTTTAAGTTCAATCGAATTCATATGCGTACTCAGGCCCAATCATCAAAAGAGTATTTCAAAAACATGTCTATTCTTTATAATATGTTATTGATTACCCAAATAGGATTTTTCACTGCAGCCTATTTTTTGACCGAAAAACCTGAGAATCCAGATGTGGATTTCAACCTATTTTTGAAATTTCTAATTCCGACTTTAGTGCTGACCGCCATATTTGGCTCAAGTATCTATTTCAAGAAGCAGTTGATTAAAATTAAACAGAACAAACAATTGAAGGACAAGTTAACGGGATATATTACAGCTTTGGTGGTCAAATACGCCATGCTGGAAGTTCCTGCAATAACAGCCATTGTTGCCTACTTTGTAAGCGCAGACCTACTATTCCTAGGCCTTGCTGGTATCATGATCATTATATTCCTCCTTCATAAACCTTCCCAATCAAAAACCATTTCTGAATTGTCCCTCAGCCCCGAGGAAAAACAAAAGGTATTGGATCCTGAGGCCATGGTTTCAGAGGTTAAGATAAGATAATCTGCCCTTTCCCCAATTTTAGATTTACCACCAAAGTCAATCTGCAAGGCTTGACTTTATATTATCCCATAAACATGAATATTAAAACCCAAACTATTTTATTTATTACATCATTGATCATTGCCACTTCCTGTAACAAGAAAGCGGACATAGTTTCAAAGCCAAATATTATCCTGATATATGCTGATGATCTAGGAAAAGGACTTCTCAGCCATGAAGGACAGCAATATATCCAAACTCCCAACATCGACCGCTTAGCAGCGGAAGGCATGCGGTTTACCAATGCCAGCGGAAGCATGCTTTGTGCCCCAGCAAGAGCTGCTTTGATTACTGGTTTGCATGATTGCCATGAAGATGGTTTTGAAATCACCCAGGGAAAACTATATGAAGCTATCAGTACGGGAGAATTGCAGCACGAAGAAATAGAGAATATGATCAATACAGCCCTCAGCCCAATTCCTGAGGAGCAAGTATTCTTGGGCCAAGTAGCTCAGGAAGCAGGCTATACCACTGCCCAATTTGGAAAGTTGGAATGGGGTTTCTCTGCTTCCCATATGCAAATGAAGCGACATGGCTGGGACCATTATTTAGGATACTTGGACCACGTGCGTGCCCATGGCTTTTATCCTCCCTTTCTTTTTGAAGATGGTGAATTATTAGAAATCCCTGGCAATACGCTAATAAACGGTGGAAAAAGCATTGAAATGGAGACCGAAGAAGCCTATAGAGAAAGGTGGGACATGAACGGAAAGGCCGTTTATTCCCAGAACATTTTTATGGAAGAGGTTCTTAGCTTCATTCGGGAAAAGAAAGATCAGCCTTTTTTCCTTTACTTCCCTACCCAGCTGCCTCACGGGCCTGTGTCCATTCCTGCTGTACATCCAGAAATTGCTAAACTGAATGATCTGACACAAATCGAAAAGGAATATGCCTCCATGGTCAAATTGCTGGATGATAATGTTGGGGAAATCTTGGATGAACTAAAGAAAAATGGAATTGATGATAATACCATCGTAATTTTCACATCAGACAATGGCCATGAGATATACTATAGCATGAAAGACCGGGTGCTAAAGCCATACACCAATATGCAAACAGGTGAACGTTTTGACAATTTGGAAAGGAAATACTATAGTGAACTGGCTGGAGATATCTTTGATGGCAATAATGGCCGTGCGGGAATGAAAAGAAGTAACCTACAAGGTGGTATTGAGGTTCCTTTGATCGTGAGATGGCCCGGCAAGGTAAAAGCTGGAAGCAGTTCGGATTTATTGGTTACCAATTATGACTTTTTACCAACCATGGCCGAAATAACTGGCTTTAGCAAAAATACCGGTTCTGATGGTATTTCATTTCTTAATACTTTATTAGGAGATGGAGAACAAAAATCGCATGATTATATAGTACATTCTTCATTTGAAGGACCTACCTTAATTACAGAAGATGGTTGGAAAATCAGGTCTTATTTGAGGAAAAATGTCTTCGAGTTATACTATCTACCAAAGGATTATAAGGAGGAGAATGACCTTTCTAAGCAAAAACCTGAAAAACTGGAACAGCTCAAAAAATTAATGCTAGAGGCATGTGATGGGGACTTCCAAAATGGCCTATACGGTTCAGGCAAAAACCAGATTAACGTCATTAAAAACACTTCTGGGAACACTAAACACTAAACAACTGACTATGTTGCCATTAGGACATATTTTACTTAAATTATGTATAGCTTATAAATCCAAAGACTATGCAAAAGTTTGTGTCCATTTTTTTCCTTTTGATATCAATCCACCATTATACCCTAGCTCAAGCAGAATGCGGTTGCTGTACACAAAACCATCTCCAATTTGACTTTTGGCTAGGGGAATGGAATGTTTATGATACCGATGGGAAGAAAATAGGTGAAAATAATATTGTCAAAATGGAAGCAGGATGCTTGATCCAAGAAAACTGGCAAGGAAAATCAGGCAGCACTGGCAGTAGTTTTAATTTCTATGATCCTGCCGATTCTACTTGGAACCAGATTTGGGTTGACAATCAAGGGAATAACCTTCAGCTAAAAGGAAAGGCCACTGCTAGCAGTATGGTTTTGCAGAGTGAACTGAGTCAAAGTCCGGAAGGCAAATGGCAATACAACCGTATCACTTGGACCATTGGAACAGATGGTAGTATCATCCAGCTTTGGGAGATATTGGATCGGAATCTAGAGGTAGAAAAAGTAGCATTTAAAGGTATTTATAAAAGAAAACCTGATTGAAAAGTCAAAACAGAACATTAGTCTAGGGAAATCGCCTTTTGGCCAAGTTGTTATTTAATGCAGGTAATAAAGGGTCAGACCGAGCGGAGTCGAGGTCCTACGTCTAGCCTTCGACTCCGCTCAGGCTGACATCTTTGCACTGATACCTTAAAATCGATTTCCCTGAACATTAGTCCCAGAAGAATGCTATTGATAAAGAATTTTTAAATTACATCATTACTAAATTTTACAGGCTCATGGACAACCTTGAACTTCAAAAATTAAAATATCCCATAGGCACTTTTAAGCTTCCTTTAACCATAGATGAGGACAAGATAAATAATTGGATAACAGCTATAGCTGACTTTCCTGAGAAAATCAAAGCCCTTACAAAAGGGCTTACAGATGAGGAAAGGGAATGGCCATATCGGCCTGATGGCTGGAATATTAGGGAAGTAGTTCACCATTGTGCAGATAGTCATATAAATAGTATCATAAGATTTAAATTAGCACTTACCGAAGACAGCCCTAGCATCAAACCTTATTTTGAGGATCGATGGGCCAAATTGGCGGATTATCAGGATAAGGATATTTCTGCCTCCCTAATGCTGATTTCGGCCTTGCATCATCGCTGGACTCTATTACTAAAAAGCTTGGATGAAAAAGATCTAAATAAAACTTACTACCACCCAGAGCATCGCAAAGAGTTAAATCTGAAAGAAACCATTGGTATGTATGCATGGCATTGTGAGCACCATTTGGCTCATATTAAGCAAGCTCTAGCGCATCAGGGAAACTTTAATAAAAACACAATCTAATAAATCCTAAACCCCATATAACCATGTCTGAAAATAGTACATTTGACTGGAGTAGGTTTACCATAAAAACTCCAATTAAGAGTGATGTAAAAAGTATTTATGATGCTTGGACCACTCCTGCTGGTCTTGAGAGTTGGTTTCTGCGTTCCGCAGAATTTAAAGATGCTTCCGGTAAAGTACGAGACAAAAATGATCATCTCCATATCTTGGACACCTACAAATGGTTATGGCATGGATATCCCGACTCTGTAATGGAAGAAGGGGAAATCCTGGAAATCAATGGTAAGGATCATTTAAAATTCAGTTTTGGCAAGGCAGGGATAGTCAGTGTTAACATACTTGAAGATAATGGAAAGACGATCGTCAAGCTCGATCAAGAGAATATCCCACATTATAATACTACCAAGGAAAATTATCATGTTGGCTGCAAGACAGGTTGGACCTTTTATTTGGTAAACCTTAATTCCATTTTGCAGGGAGGACTTGATTTAAGAAATAAAGATGTAGAATCCTTCATGGATTGATTTTTTACTTAGAAATTTGATGGACGGATATATTAGGACGCTTGAGGATGAGTTTAGACTTAATGCCAATGCTATAGTAGCAAAGGGCCAAAAAGCCTATATGAAAGAAAATTTTGAGTTTTTTGGAATTAAAACACCATTAAGGAGAAAACTGCAGCAACCCTTCTTGATGAAGGCGAATCTTCCACCCAAGGAAAAACTACCTGAACTGGTCGAGATTCTTTGGAATAAGCCTGAAAGGGACTTCCAATTGTTTGCACAGGAGCTAGCCTACAAGTACATCAAAAACCTGGAACCCCAAGATATTGATCTTTTTGAATATATGGTCAGAAACAAATCATGGTGGGATACTGTTGATTTTATTGCTGTAAAACTGATGGGGGCTTATTTTTTGCAATATCCTGAAGCCCGTAAAAAGTATGTGGATAAATGGTTAGCTAGTGACCATTTATGGCTGCAGCGCTCTACCCTCCTCTTCCAACTCAACTATAAGAAAAACCTAGACACAAACTTACTTGTCCACACCATCAATTCATTACTTGGGTCAAAGGAATTCTTTATCAATAAGGCTATCGGTTGGATACTGAGACAATACAGCAAAACTGCCCCTGACTGGGTGATGGACTTTGTGAAAAGGACCTCATTAGCAAACTTGAGTAAAAAAGAGGCGTTAAGGTTGATCAAAAATTAAGGAAACTAAAACCCCAACGGTTAGAAAAACATTGGGAGGCGTATCTTTAAGAATAGCATAAAAAAACCGGTCTAGCGAATGCTTAAGACCGGTTTTCCTTTTACTATTTACAAGTACCTTAGACTAATCCAAATTAATTTTCAGCACATGGCATACTGTACGGTCACCACCAAAATAATTCCAACCACTTGGCCCATACAAATAAGCAGGTTTTCCGTCTATCATGAGTACTTTAGGCCGCTCCATTAATTTGGGCAATCCCCCATAAATTTTTCTTACCAAACTTTCCTGATATTTTTCATAATAATCCTCTATATTCTTATACCCAATTGTCGCGTCCTTTAGATCGAAAGATTTTCCATCTTTTGACTTCCAAAGGGTCCCTCCTCCGTTTATACCGGTATTCTGACCATGATTATCAGTAGTCAATAAATAAACATAATCATTATAGATAAAAGCCGTTCCATCCTCTAAGGTTCCTTCATTGGAGGTCACTGGTTTTTCAGTTATTTCGTATGGACCTTCCAGCTTCTCGCTGATTGCCAGCCCATATTTCAAACCTGTCTTTCCGTGGGATTTAAAATAAATAAAGAATTTACCATCCTTCTCCAAAAACACCGGATTGACAGCTCCATTTCTTGATTGATAATTCCACTTTTCAGGGTTATCGGCATCGATGATCAAACCATCATCCCCGACTTTTTCCCAAGGACCATAAGGCGAATCAGACGTTGCCATGCCTATTCTTTGATTGGCTGGATGGGGAGGACGGTTATAATCTGTATTGGCAATGTAAAGCAGCACATATTTATCTCCAACTTTAGCTATTTCCGGGTTATGCGGAGCATATTTGTCCCAGGTATCCTCACCTGTGCCTTGTATAGCAATATCTGAAAATACGAATGGGCCTTCAGGACTATCTGACACATAATGGGCTATTTCGGAAGACTTTCTCCAAGCTGGATCCACATTTTTTTCGGGCCATCGTGCAGCAAAAATATGGACCTTGCCATCTTCGCCAACTATAGGTGCACAGCCCCAAATAGAATAATCCTCATCTTGAACGGCTACACCCTTCCATTCAAGTCCTTCAGCAACAAAGGATAAACTACTTGATCCCTTCTGAGCGAAAGCCATGCCCAATCCCTGCCCAATCAATAGGCACGTCCAGAATAATATTTTATTAAATTCCATTATTGTGCAAATCCAACTAGTTAATATCCCATTAATTCAGCTCCAATACCAGGTTCTTGAGGCGTTTTGTATCTGCCATCTATAATTTCCACAGGGTGCTGGAAATATTGCTTGAGGTGCGGAATGTGCTCCAAAAGCAAAGCAGGGTGATCCATAGTAATATGGTTAAATAAAACCAGATGCTGGTGAATCTGTCCCATATCACCTACATGAGGGACCACAGGCACATCAAATTTTTTCGAGAGCAAACTGATCAGAATAAATTCTGATATTCCCCCTACTCGAACCGCATCAACTTGATTAAAGCTCATGCATCCTGATTGAAGGAAATTCTTGAAAATAACCTTATTGGGCACATGCTCACCTAAGGCTAGTGCCACAGGCACTTCTTTAGCCAAAGTCACATGGGCCTGAACATCATCTGGATGGGTTGGCTCCTCCACCCAATAGGGATTTAAGGGCAAAAGTTCCTTACAAATATTAATGGATTCCTGAAGGTTCCACTGCTGATTAGCATCAAACATGATGGTGGCATTATCTCCGGCAATTTCCCTTACCATTTGGGCTCTTCTGATATCTCGTGCAGCATCTTTGGAACCCACTTTCAGCTTCATTGCTGTAAAACCCATATCCATGGCCTTTTTGATATTAGCAGCCACCTTTTCATCAGAATAGTTAAACCAACCAATGGAAGTATCATAGCCCGGATAGCCTAGATCCAAGATCTTTTTACGCTCCATTTTTCCAATTTGCTTGGAATTGAGAAGTGTTATAGCTTCTTCCTTTGACAAAACCTCTTCGCAGTAGGAAAAATCAAGCGTATTTACGATTTCTTGAGGACTTAACTCAATCAATAACTGCCATAATGGTAATCCCTTTGATTTAGCCCAGAGGTCATAACAAGCATTCACCACTGAAGCTACCGCCAAATGCACTACCCCCTTATGTGGTCCTAACCAGCGGAAATTGGGATCATCGACCATAGCCTTATAAGCAGTGCCAAAGTCAGCCATCAACTCATTTATTTCCCTTCCTTCAAGATGTTTGACCAAATAGGATATTGCCTTACACACCATTTCATTTCCAGCCCCCAATGTAAAGGCCAAGCCCACACCTTCAAGTCCTGTGTCTGTTCTCAATCGACATACAGCATAAGCATAGATTGGTGTGGTATGAATTGCATCTGACCCTGCTCCATCTTTTAGCTGAAAACGCGCATCTTCTGCAATTCCTTTTTTGATTACTACTGACTTCATATCTATTAATTATTCTCTTTATTTCTATTAAAAATTTGTTCCGCCATCCTCACTAGATTTATAGGCGGCCTCTACCAGTTTCATGGTCTGAAAAGCATCTTCTGTGCTGTGTGGCAAGACTTCTATTTCACCCTGGTAAAATCGCTGAAGATCTGACATAGTACCTATAAAGGCATGTGGAAACCAGCCTCCCTCCAAAGGAAGTTCCTGCCAACCTTTTTCATCTTCCAAAATCACATATTCCATTTTCGGTGGCATGCCCTTCGGATAATCCAAGGAAAGTCCTATCCTTATTTTTATGGCTCCTTTAGTACCCTCGATCTTCAAGTATGATTCTTGGTGTTTCAGCCCAAATTCATGCCCATGGTTGGTCATGATCCGTGCCTGTGTAAATTCATCATAATCAAGAATTATACTTGAACGGGTCGAAGCCAAGTCTGGCATTTTGGGATGTTTTATAGTACTCGCATATACCTTTTTTGGATTGCCCAAAAAGCTTCTAATCAAATCCAGATAGTGAACACTGTGATATAAAATCTCCATCCTTGGTAGCTCAAACAAAAAGTCCCAAAGCTGCCAAGGCGTATAGACATTGACCTTGATCTCTATATCATAAATACTTCCCAAGTGACCCCGATCAATTAAATCCCTAGCGGCCAAAACATAGGGAGCATATCTAAGTTGAAAATTAACTGCGCTGACAAGCTGCTTTCTCTCGCAAATGGCCTGTATCGCCTCGGCCTGTTCCAAAGTTTCCCCCATAGGCTTTTGGATCAGAACCACAGCCCCATCAGGCAACTCCTCTAATATTTCAATAACTTTACTTGCAGGCACCGCAATATCAAAAACTGCCCCAGTACTTATTCCATCTGCTATTAAGTCAGAAAGGCTTTGATAGACCTTTTCCAGTCCTGGAAATTGGTGCTTGAGAGATTCCGCTTTTACGATATCAGGATCAAAAATACCCTGAACCCTAAAACCTGCCATTTGATAGGCAGGCAAATGCGCATCCTTCACAATACCTCCAGCACCGATAATGACAATCGGCAATGGTGTTTTGGGCAATATGACTCGCTGTTTAATCTGCATATCTTTTAATTCTTGATTCATAAAACCTAATCCTCAAAATCATCTGTAATCAGGTCCCTAGTCTCCGCCAATACACTATCTTTAATAAAACACATAATAAAGCGCTAGCATTACCAGCACAAGGAAAGCACTTAGATAATTGACCAACCTAGACGGCTTGTTCATTTTTAAGTAAAACTCCTCTGGGATATACTGATCAGAGTTATCAAATAATGAAACTCCCACATATATTAAGGTAGAAATGATAAAGTATAGGTAGGTCTGTCTTAACCAATTGAGGCCTAAACCATCAGCACTGGAGATATAGTTGGTTATTCCATTGATAGGAACATATTTTTCAAGAATAAATACGATGGCAGCAAAAGAACTCCCCAATAGCAATGTCCAAAAGGCTGCATTGGCAGTACCTTTTCTGGAAATGACTCCCCACAAAAAGACCACAACAATGGATGGGGCAAATATGCTGAACATCTGGTTGATCAGTTCAAAAATTGCCCCCAGATCCCCTAGAAATGGTGACCAAATCACCGCCATCACCAAAACCACTATTCCAGTGATACGCCCAATTCTTACTTTGCCTTGATCTGACAAATCGGGCTTCAACTTGGAGATAACATCAAAAACAACCAAGGTTGAACAGCTATTAAGGGCCGCTGCCACACTACTCATCACTGCTGCCAATAAAGCCGCCACCATTAATCCTTTCATTCCAATAGGCAAAAGGTTCATAATCATAACAGGAAGAACCTGCTTGGTATCATCGCCGATTTCCTCTCTGAAAAGGGCAAAGGCCAATATACCTGGTACCACCATAATAAATACCGGAAGGATTTTTAAGAAGCCGGCAAAGAGTGCCCCAAGCTTCGCCTCTTTTTCCGATTTAGCTCCCAGAACCCGCTGCACTATTGTTTGGTCCGTACACCAATACCAGATCCCTAGAACCAAATGTCCAAACAGCATATCCATAAATGTGAAACCTTTCTTGGCACTATCAAAGCTAACTGCCTTTAACCTGTCAGGATCTACTGCATCCTTCAAAGCATCATAGGAGGCTATACCCATTTCAGGCAACTTATAAATGGCCAGCAGGGTAATTGCCAAGGAACCAAAAATCAAAATTACCGTCTGTACAGTTTCTGTGATAACCACTGAAGTAAGCCCTCCGATAATTGTATAAATACCGGTGGCTGCGGCAATGATCAAGATGGAGACCATGATATTCAAACCAAAAATATGCTCAAAAACCACCGCTCCAGCATAAAAGCTCACACCTATATGCATAAACAATGCTGCCAAAATGCTAAAGATGGCCAATATCATCCTGGACCGACTATCATATCTTTTTTCCAGAAATTCAGGTAAGGTCGATATTTTCGTCCTAAGGAAAAATGGCACAAATAAAAATGCCAATATGATCAGTTCAAAAGATGAGAACCATTCGAAATTGCCCCATACAATACCATCCCGAAAACCTGATTCTGCTAAACCAACTAAATGGACGGTGGAAATATTTGAGGCAAACAGAGAGGCTCCTATAACAGACCAGGTCAGAGATTTTCCGGCCAAAAAATAACCTGAGCTACTCTGCTTACTTTTTCTACTAAACCAAAGACCTACCGCAACGATCAAAACGAGGTAAGCTATAATGATGATTAAGTCAATTGGTGATATGGTATTCAATTCTATTTTGGTTTAAAATTTAGGTAAGAAACAGTTCCCCAAAAGTATGGTAACTACTTTCTTTCCGAAAACTATAAATTTTAGTGCAAAAGACCTAATTATATTTTATAGAAATTATTATCCAATAAATTAAGTCTGAGATTCATCAATTCTAATCCCTAATTGAATAATTTAGGCCATACATAACTGCATGGCCTAAATTATAATACAATAGCTATTGAGCAATAGGGTTTCTTACTCATATCATTCCATAACCACTGGCTGCGTCCAGGCCAATTCAGTATCCCCAGGTTTATAAGGATTTTCCTTTGGCTTGGATGAAACCACCTTTGCCCTAACATACATATCATCTATTTGCAAGGTATACTCAGCACTAGCATCTTTCACTTCTTTCAACAAAGCCCCATATTTTTCAGGAGAAGATTTCTTCGTCCCAAAAAACTGTATGGTATAATGCACCCCTGCCTCAACATCTACTTCCAAACTCAATGTCTTCCCATCAAAATCCAAACGCTTAAAACTTACCCCTGTGGAAGCATAAAAATCACCTGCCTCCATAGCTTCAATCAATGCAGTGGGCTTCAATTCCGATGACCTTACGACCACCCATCCTCGGCCCGGATTACTGCTCTTTTCATTGAAAACATGATAATTATGCGCATCATCTACAGCTAGACCATATAATAGGGGCTTGCTAGCTTGCAAATAAGCTACCTGTACCTTGTCCCATAACATTTCCATACTTGGCCTCAAGGAATCCCCATAATTATTCACGTATGGATGGCCATTATATACTTCGAAAAACCGCTCTCCATTCAGTTGGATGATGTCCTCAGGTGAGATAGCCCAGCCAAAATTGGGATGGTTGATATGCAAAAACATAGGCTCTCCAGTCAGCTCACGTTGCTCCTTCACCTTGTCAATATTATTCTGTAGAATTTCTGGTATAGAATTGCCCCCTTGTGGCTCGATCAGTTCCTGAATATTGGTGACATTCATATGCAGGGGCTTTTTCTCAAAACTCGCGGTCACCTCCTCCGATTCAACAATCAAAAACTTCTCATTCTCCTCAAAAAGTGTCCTGTACTCTTCCAATGTTTTCAGCTTCACTTCCACCCTTCCTGCTGAATCCTCTCGATACTCCACCCAGTCTTCACCATATTGCTCCAAATATTTGTCAAAGGCCTTCTGATGTGTTGGAGATTTTGGAACCACCTTCCATCTCTCCTGCCTAGCCAGCACATTATGGTCAGATAAAACAGCGAAATCATATCCATGGGATTTATACCAATCCATAATCATTTCAGGATAGTCATCGCCATCACTCCAATATGAATGAGTGTGAAGATTCCCTTTGTACCAGTTTTTTTCTTCAACAGTTTCCTTGCTATTACTACAGCTGGAAAGAACAGCTAGCAATACTAAAAATTGTATCAATCTCATGGCTTCAGTTTTTGTTCTCTTAAGCTAATTAAATAATTATAGATATGAAATCACTAAGAAGCATTAGCATTATTATATTATTCTTCGATTACAATAACTAATCAGATAGTTTTTAATTAACTAAACTTTTAATATATTGGATCCATTACAAACTTAAACCCAATTAAGATGAATTATATCTATTTTGCTTTACTCCTAATAAGTGTCATTACGGCCTGTTCCAATGATGAAAATTCAAAAATGGAATCCATTGAAAAACCGATTATCATTGAGGTAACAAATAATGAATTAGTACACATCAATGGAAAACCGTTAAAAATTAACAACCTAAAACTCGCCTTAAAAAATCAAATGAAGGATATGGACAATAACCAATTGGTCACTATTAAAGCTAATAAAAATATAAAAATGGGTGTTATATCAGATCTTCAGTACAGCCTTAAAGAAATGAACCTTAGAAAGATAAAATTTCAATCCCTTTGAAGAAAACCTTTTTTGCGTTAATTACCAAAGGAGATTAACAAGAAAAGCCCGGTAAATTGAAGTTTACCGAGCTTTATATCATTAACCTATTGCACAGGATTATTATTCACAATTAACGTTCTGAAGGCTTCCATCCCAGCAATGGTACATTTCATCACCAAAATGAGCTAAACTTTTAACCCTTCCATTTTTCTCATCACTTCTCCAGTCCACATAAATGGTATTTTCCTCAGCAGCATTAAAGATGGTAACCATTCTATCAAAATACTCATCACCGTTTACGGCATATCTGATGGAACTGCCTTTATGATCTCCCTCTTTTTCTACTGTAAATTTAGTAAAGCCATTACCTGCCTCTCTATTGATTTCCCATCTGTTTGAAAGCCAAACTGAAGGGTTCTCAGGGCTTTCATAAAGCTGCCAGCTGCCTTCTTGGCCATTTTTGCTTGACTCACCAGTAAACCAAACGAACTTATTCAAACCCTCACCAGATACATATCCGGTCCAAAAGATATCCTCTTCTACTACCTCTGCTGTAAGACGAATACTAAAGGAACCTTTTTCAGGAATTTGAAAATCCTTTTCCCATACCCATAGGCCTTCCGATTCATTATATATAGCATTTGTACCAATTGTCGCTTTAAAAGCTGTTACGGGAACTACTAAATGCTGATAAAGTATAGCTGAATACACTCCAACATTTATAGCTGCGAACGCCCAGTTTCCCACTTGTATTTCACGGTTTCCTTCAGAGCCTTGGTCATCAAATAGGCTCATATCAGGGGCCATACTTAATTCCGGTGGCATGATAGGGGCATCCCCTACTGGCATCTCTGGCCCTTCATTATTGGTACAGGAGGCAAAAACCACAAGCACCGCTAAAAATACTCCAAGTATTTTCTTCATAATATATTTGTTTAGATGGTGACTATAATCAAACAATATAATGCCTTTTGGACATTACAGTAAATATATATTAGCGACTTATTAACATCAACAATAAGACCAATATTGTACACTACCATAAAAGCAGGTTAAACCAAGTAAAATGAATAACAGATAATTTCTCTATTTAAGCTGTTTCACATTTGCAATGTGGAAGTCCAAATAAAAGGCATTTGCCATGCCCTATCCCATTCTTATAAAAACTTGGTACTGCGCATTTTGAAAAAGGTCATAAAAACGGATCCAGCAATTTTTCTAGGGTAGAAAGGTAATTCAGGGATCAGCTTTATTAACCCATATATACATCTAATTATTGATGAAAAGGATGAACACAGATTTTTCATGAATTGATAACTAAATCCGTTTTTTTCAATCTATTGTCTTTAGTCTGACATCTATTCTATAAAAATAAAATACAAAAAGCCCCGTATTGCTACGAGGCTTCTGTACCAGGAGCGGGAATCGAACCCGCACGGCCTAATGGCCACAAGATTTTAAGTCTTGCGTGTCTACCAGTTCCACCATCCCGGCTTCTTCTAGTTTGAATAGAAGTTTTCTTTCTCTTGAACTGAAAAGCTAAGCTGTTTCAGAAACAAGAAAGCCCTTCTTACAAGGGCCCTTGAGAGCGAAAGACGAGATTCGAACTCGCGACCCCGACCTTGGCAAGGTCGTGCTCTACCAGCTGAGCTACTTTCGCTTGTTTAGAAACTTTGACTTTGACCGTGTTATCTCCGTCATTGTGAGTGCAAATGTACGCAGACTTTTCTAAACCACAAGTGCTCTGATAAAAATTTTTCATGTTTTTTACTCAAAAATCCGTATTCTACTGATTTTCAAGGAGATTTTTATTCCAGCTTTTTCTTGATTTCATTAAGTTTCAAAAGGGCCTCCACAGGTGAAATTGTATTGATATCAATAGCATCCAAAAGCTCCTGAGCTTCCTTGAACTTGGGATCAATCTCAAACAAACTCAACTGGAAATTGTTCTTTGGAACATCTTTCATTTTTTCCTGCTGTTTATGCATATCCTTGTCTTGTTCTAAATGCCCCATGATCTCAGCAGCTCTTAACACCACTGGATTAGGCATACCGGCCATCTGGGCTACATGAATACCAAAACTATGCTCACTACCCCCTTCTTTCAGCTTACGCATAAAGATCACCTTATCCCCCACCTCTTTTACAGACACATTGAAGTTCTTCACTTTAGGAAAATCTTCGGCCAATTGGTTCAATTCATGGTAATGAGTCGCAAATAATGTCTTTGCCTTGAACTTAGGATGGTTATGCAAAAACTCCACAATAGACCAAGCAATAGATATACCATCATAGGTAGAAGTACCTCGGCCGATTTCATCCATTAACACTAAGCTTCTATCAGAAAGGTTATTGAGGATACTTGCTGTCTCAGTCATTTCCACCATAAAGGTTGATTCACCTTTTGAAAGGTTATCAGAAGCCCCCACCCTAGTAAAGACCTTGTCAATAATCCCAATCCGTGCATAAGAGGCCGGCACAAAGCTTCCCATTTGGGCCATCAAGACAATCAAAGCTGTTTGCCTCAATAAGGCCGACTTACCCGCCATGTTAGGCCCGGTAATAATAATGACTTGCTGTGAACTATTATCCAAATAAATATCATTGGGAACATAATCCTCCCCTATAGGCAGTTGCTTTTCGATCACGGGATGACGGCCGTCCTTAATCTCCAAGGTATCGGTATCCGCTACCTTTGGCCTGCAATAGTTATTGCTGATGGCCACCTGTGCAAATGAAACCAAGCAATCCACAGTAGCCAAGATTCTCGCATTTTCCTGGATTTGCGTCACATACTCTCCGGCACTTTGCACCAAAAGATTGAAGTACTTGTGCTCCAATACAATTAACTTTTCTTCTGCATGGAGAATCTTATCTTCATATTCCTTTAGCTCCTCGGTAATATACCTCTCCGCATTCACCAAAGTCTGCTTTCTGATCCATTCTGTCGGAACTTTATCCTTATGCGCATTGGATACCTCGAGATAATATCCAAACACCTTATTATAAGCGATTTTCAGACTACTGATACCAGTCCGCTGAACTTCTCTTTGTTGGATTTGTACCAAATAGTCTTTTCCAGAAGTTGCCAGTTTACGGTATTCATCCAGCTCAGCATCCACTCCATCACAGATGATATTACCTTGATGGACGAGCATTGGCGCATCTTCTTTAAGTTCTCTTTCTATTTTCTCCAGTAAGAACTCACAAGCGTTGATCTGGTCACCCAATTTTTTGAGTGAAGGGTTTTTCTGGTCTTTGAGCAACCCCTTAATAGGCAGAGAACTTTTCAAGGCCTTTTTAAGCTGGTTCATTTCTCGCGGATTGATCCTTCCCACAGCCACCTTTGAAATCAATCTTTCCAAATCCCCAATATGCTTCAAATGCGAAAGGATTTCGTCACTTAATTCTGGTTCAGAATGGAAATACTCCACTACTTTCAACCTTTCTTCTATCGGAGCCTTCTCCTTTAATGGCAACACCATCCACTTCTTCAACATCCTGGAGCCCATTGGTGTCACTGTTTGGTCCAGAATCTGAATTAAAGGAACCCCACCATCTTGCTGTGGATAAACCAATTCTAGGTTACGAATGGTAAACTTATCCAACCAAACGAATTTCTCCTCTGCAATCCTGGAAATTGAGGCAATATGTTTGACTTCCTTATGCTCAGTCTCTGCAAGGTAATAAAGCACCGCTCCAGCAGCGATAATCCCATGCCCTTGGTTCTCTATGCCAAAGCCCTTCAAATTGGCTGTCTCAAAATGATTAGTCAGCTTTTCATAGGTATAATCATATTGGAAAACCCAATCTTCACAATGAAAGGTAGTATATTCATCCTTTAGCAAGTCTGCAGCTTTGGCCTTGTCAGCTTTAGAGTAAATGACCTCAGAAGGATTAAAGCTCTGCAAAAGTTTTTCTATATAAGAATCGCTCCCTTCGGCACACATAAATTCGCCCGTAGACAAATCCAAAAAGGCAACACCTAAACTTTGCTTCCCAAAATAGATCGATGCCAGGTAATTATTCCTGCGCTTATCCAACACATTATCATTGAAAGAAAGGCCTGGAGTCACCAATTCGGTCACTCCTCTTTTTACAATTCCCTTGACCTCTTTTGGATCTTCCAATTGGTCACAAATGGCCACCCTATTCCCTGCCCTTACCAGCTTGGGCAAATAGCTGTCCAAGGAATGATGTGGAAATCCGGCCAATTCAATATGACTTGCCGAACCATTGGCCCGCTTGGTCAAAACAATATCCAGCACCTTACTGGCCTTGATGGCATCTTCCCCAAATGTCTCATAGAAATCACCCACTCGAAACAGCAATAAAGCACCTGGGTGTTTGGCTTTGATACTGTTATATTGCTTCATCAAGGGAGTTTCCTTCGCTGCTTTTGCCTTTGCTTTGGCCATCTTCTACCGGATTTAAATCTTAAATGTTACTTTTGGAAATTATTCAAGGGTTGAAATTAATCGATTCAAAAAGGTAAACAAAAACCGAATGAAAAAATTAAGCATGGACGAGCTCAACAGACTGTCTGTTGATGAATATAAAACCGCAAACAAAATACCTTTGGTCATTGTCCTGGACAATATCCGTAGCCTGAACAATGTAGGCTCCGCCTTCAGAACTTCTGATGCTTTCCGTATTGAGAAAATATACCTTTGCGGAATCACAGGCACCCCACCACATAGAGACATTCAAAAAACTGCCTTAGGTGCAACCGAGTCTGTAGAATGGGAGCATACAAGCAGCACCATGGAGGCCATTGACTCACTCAAGGCAAATGGATATCAAATCTGTTCCTTGGAGCAAGTAGACAAAAGTACCATGCTCCAGGATTTCCAGCCCTCACAAGATGGAAAATATGCTCTTGTCTTTGGCAATGAAGTCTTCGGGGTGGAAGAAGAGGTTATACAAGCAAGCGACCATGTACTGGAAATACCTCAATTCGGCACCAAACATTCCTTAAATATCTCAGTGAGCATGGGTATCACCATCTGGGATTTTGTATCCAAAATGGGCGTATTGCAAGGAAATTAATTTGTGAGCTTCGTTTTACAGGGCATTATTTTCTTAAACTATCAAAGACATGCCTCGCCGGTCTGGTAGTTAAATAAGATAAACACAGATGTTAGAAATTTTAACACTATAAATAAACACTGCTTGCTGGTGGGACCATACACTTGCTGGTCGGGATTTAAAATCCTGACCTATCCATTATCAGGAATTTGCAAGTCCATTTTTTTGATAGCCAATTGCATTCTTCTCCAAAAGCTTTAGTTTTAAATATATTTTGAATCTAAACACATCCATTTTATGAAAAAGCATTTTTTTGCAGCTTTGCCTTTTTTAATCTTTTCCTGTACTGAAAAAACCACCAAGGAAACATCAAGTTTGACTGAAAATTCAGAAAAGAAATTCACACTAGAAGTAGTAGACACGCTCTTTATCGATTCGGGAGAAGAAATAATTTTAATTGAAAATCAAGATGCAAGGACAGACTTTAGTGATGATCTAAATTACTATTTCAACTACAACTACAAACAAAACGTAATTGATGTCATCAATTTGAAGGATTTCAAGCTGGAAAAGCAAATACCTTTTGAAACCGAAGGCCCCAATGGTACCACCAGCTATGTATCCAGCATTGATCATTTTGATCAAGATAAATTCATGATCAATAACTTCAATGATGGGATACAAATTTTTAATAGCACTGGACAAAAATTGGAGAGCTTTCAATTGAACAACGATGATCTCAATGGTGATAGTTTAAGCACAAATGAACGCATAGACACATTCGGATCCATAGATCCAAAAACATATAAATATTATTCGTTTTATGGACACGGCTATGGAGAACCTCACGGTATTGCTGTAGTTGATATAAAATCAAAAACTTTTACAAAAAAACCCTTAAAAGGTCTTGATGCCGTTAAAGCCTATAAGGTAGATTTCATTAGTGATGGTGGTAGAACTTCCAGAAGTGCATCTATTTACTTTCAAAGGGAAAACGATAGGATTTTAATATCAAACAGTTCTGTTAACGAACTTTTCGTTTACGACATTAAAAATGACACCACAATATATTATACTTTTGAAAGCAAATTAACAGCCAACAGACAACCAAAACCGAAGAAGAATATTGTCCATTCTCAAGAAGAATTCCGTAGAATAAATATCGAAACCCCCAATGTGATTATCTTCAGGAATTTAATTACAGACCCTGAACAAGAAAAATATTATAGAATTTCTTTAGGTAAAGATTCTCCCCAACAACAAAACTGGACCTATGTTCTAACAGTTTTTGATAAAAATTTCAACCAAATCTCAGAAAACGAAATTCCAAAGGAACACTATTCAACCAACAGCTTTATTAAAGACAACAAAATATTCTTCCAACACAATATAGAAGATGAACTCGCCTTTGTGGTGATGGAGGTGAAGGGAATTTAAATCAACCATATCAAAAAAAGGAGGGCCGAAACCCTCCTTTTGTATTTATTCAAATCATTATGATCGGATGTCTATTGTGCATCCCACCATACCCTGGTTGTCCAAGAATCACCACCCATTCGTGCAATAGCATCAGCTAAGCTGGTAGGGTTGGTAGTACTTTCTGAAGCTGGGTAAAGCTGTCTTCTAGGAATTTGTCCTGGAGAGAAGCTACCAGTGTAAGTCACTGGCGTCAACTCAGGATAACCTGATCTTTTCCAGTTATTCCAAGATTCCACAAAGTTAACCATCACACCCGTAGTGGCCCAGATTTGCTCATTGACCATTTTCAATCCATTCTCAGTAGTGCTCATATCTAATGGATTGGCATCAGCAAAGCTCACTGCATCTGACGCACTTACTGCTCCACCACCAAATTTCCCTATACTGGTCATCGCAGCGATCACACCTGCTCTATAATGTTCAGCAGCAGTCATCGGAGTACTATAACCTCTCAAAGCCGCATCAGCCAATAAAAGCTCTACTTCTGCATAGGTCAAAATAAATACCGGCGCATCTCTGTCTCTATAGATAGCAGTAGGTCTAGAATAAGCACCTATTGGAGCTACATCGTCCCCAGAACCAGTTGCTCCAGGATAATTAGGCTCATTCACTACGTCCGTATCTCCACCTTTAAGGTCATAACCATTTGGCAAACCTATTTGTACGGCAGGATCATTATCCCCTACAACATTACCGTTTCTATTAGCTGCCAAACCTGCTGGTGGTACTTCAGCAATTACTGGAAGCCTTGGGTCGTTCACAGCCTTCATAAAATCAATCAGATTTTTGGACCAACGAACCTCATAAACATCATCCACTGTATTCAGGGCATTTGCACTGGAATTGGCATAGCCATTGGTTTGGTCTGACACCAAAACAGCTTCATCCGCAGTGGAAGCAAAAACACCACCGGCTACAGCTTTTTGCACATAAGTCTGCGAGGTGGTAGCATCCACATCTACCAATCTCATGGCCATTTTAAGCATCAATGAATACCCAAATTTTTTCCATTTGGTTACATCCCCGCCATAAAGCACATCATTTGAAATGGCATCTGTACCAGAACCCAAAGTACTCAATGCACCATCAAGGTCCTCAAGCATCCTCATATACAATGCATCCTGAGCATCATAAACTGGCTGGGTGATTCCATCTTCAGCTTGCAAAGCTTCTGAATAAGGCACATCACCATAAATATCAGATACAAAGGAGAGTGTCAAAATCTTCATGATTTCCCCTACAGCATCCAAATTTGTCAAACCCTTTTCCTGAGCAAGCGACTGCATTTGATACACTCTAGAGGCTGCTGAATAACCATTGGCCCAAACATTTTGAATATAGCTATTGGTATTTACAGAGGCTACATATTTATCACCATTGGAATAATAGTTGGCCCCACCAGTAGTGGTAGACGCAAAAACCTGCACCCACATACTTTGGAAAAGTATGGAACCTGTATAACCAGTCACCATATTTCCATAATCATAGGATACAGTTGGCAGGATCAGGTTAGGATCAAACAAATTACCGTCCGCTCGGTTAGGATCGGTGTTGATATCTTCAAAATTATCATCACAGGCAGAGACTGCCAGTAATAATCCTGTTAAGAATAAGGATATATATCTTTTCATGATCAGTTCAATTTAAAGTTAAGGTTAAATCCGAAAGATCTGGTGCTAGGCAAACTGGTACCTTCTATACCAGTGTAGTTGATATTGGATCCGAAACTGGCCTCTGGATCTATATTATCCGCTTTTCGCATAAGAATCGCAAGGTTTCTGGCCACAAAGGAAATATCCAATCCCTTCAGCACTGGAGTATTGGCAAATATTCTGGACGGCAAAGAATAACCAAGTGTAAACTGCCTCAACTTGATATAATCTCCGTCTACCACACTGGTTGCTGTGACATTTTGTACCAAAGCCCTATAATAATCTTCCGCACTAGCCGTAACACCATCATTGGTCACGCCGCCTTCCCTTCCTACAAGGGTGTTTTTATGTAACCCTCTGAAATGAGAGTAGAATTCAGTAGCTGAAAGCACTTTATTACCATAGCTATAATCTATTAGGAAAGACAAATTAACTCCTTTATAGTTGAATTCGTTATTCCAGCCTCCATAAAGAGTTGGCAATACAGTACCCCAGTTTTTCAGTTCACCTCTAATAGGAAGTCCTGCCTCATCTACCATGATATTCCCATTACCGTCATAGGCATAATCATAGGCCCTAATCTGAGGCCCTGACTCACCAACCACATATGCAGTAACCGCATTACCTAAAGTAGCCCTGTTTTGGCCCAAATTCACAGGATTGTTATTAATATCCGTGCTCAGTACTTTGTTTTTTAAAGTGGTTAAGTTAAATGAACTGGTCCAACTGAAATCATTATTTCTAATTGGCACACCTGTTACCAATACTTCAAGCCCTTTATTATTGGTAGAACCTGTCGCTACAGTATAGCCATTAAAGCCTGAGGTAATACTTAAATTGGCATTCATGATCTCGTCATGGGTTGTTTTATCAAAATAAGCCACATCAAAGGCCAATCTTCCTTTAAAGAAACTTACATCCAAGCCAATTTCAATTTCATCAGTTGTAAATGGCTTTAAGTTTTGGTTGGGCAAAGTCAAAGGAGAAGAACCTGCAGGAACTCCATTATAGGCATTGGCAGAAGAATAATAAAACTTGGTCAAATATGCTTCGTAAGGCTCACCACTGGTTACCGCATAGGACGCTCTCAACTTACCAAAATCCATCGCTGGAATATTCAGCAAGCGATCAAAAATGAAAGCCGCTGTCACTGATGGAGAAAATATACCCGCATCATCAGTTGGATATAAAGTACTATAAACATCATACCTACCCGTTGTAGTCAATGTCAAGAAGTCTTTATAACCAAAACCCAATGAATAATATCCTGAATGAACTTCTCTTTCATCATAATCATAGGATCTTGAGAAAGCCTCCACATTAAAAGGAGAGTACAAATAAGGAAGCACAAATCTGCTACCTCCCACTCCCACTGTTTCGTATTTGTTATTTCTAACACTTGCCCCAATGATGGCATCTAAATCTATGTCTTGGGTCAAGTCCACTTGGGCTCCGAAGATAGCATCCACATTGAGCTCTGATCTTTCGGACTGACCTCTAGAAGATAAGCCCCCTTGCAAATTCGCTGTATAAGCTAGACCATAAGGATCCACTCCGAAGACTTTATCATTGGAAACATCATTCCCCATTCTTAACATAGCGTAGATTTTTTCCGTAAAACTGTATTTGGCAGAAATAGCAGAAATCATCCTTCTCCTTGTCAAGTCATTAACACCTTGATTTGTGATAAAATAAGGATTGGTCACATAAATATCATCACTGAACACAGTCTCTGCACCTGTCGCTTCATCATATCCTGGAGCGAAAATATTATGATCAATATTAGGAGCCAAGAAAAGAAAGTTGTTTGGGTTTTTAGGACCATCACTCAAAAAAGGAATATTTTCTGAACGCTGATCAATATAGTTGATCATAGCAGAAATATTGATCTTATCGGAAATGTTCTGATCCACATTCAAGTTAAAGGTATTCCTGTTCACATCACTATTAGGAACAATAGATTTGGCATTCAAATTAGAATAGGAAAATCTAAAAGACCCATCAGCAAAACCTTTGGAAATAGACACTGTATTGGTAAGATTAGAACCCGTTCTGTAAAAATCAATATAATTTTCAGAAGCGGGGCTATAAGTATACTGATTACCGTCAAAGCCCAAAACAGAACTTCCATCCATCATAGCACCCCAAGCCAACCTCCCGGTAGTCTTAGCCTCATCCGCACTTCCTGGTTTGATACCTCCTGTACCTTGTCCATATACTTGCTGAAAATCTGTAAAGTCAATGGGCTTTTCGGCCATATAGTTTAAAGTATAATTCAAGGACCAATCATCTCCTTTTGAACCCTTTTTGGTTGTAATCATAATTACACCATTGGAAGCCCTAGTTCCATATAGTGCCGAAGCAGCCTGTCCTTTCAACACCGTCATGGACTCAATATCATCCGGACTCAGGTTACCAATACCGTCACCGTTATCACTACCGCCCCATTGACCAGCAGATCCTCTTTGGGAGTTGTCCATTGGGACACCATTGATCACATAAAGCGGAGAGCCTGTACCACTAATACTTGGTAAACCTCTCAGGGTAATTTTAGCTGTACCGCCCGGTCCACTACTCGTGCCTTTCACTACCAAACCAGCCACTCGACCAGCAAGAGAGTTGGCTACGTTCGTTTCACGGGCTTTGTTTAAACTCTCGCTGCCCACTTCCGTCACGGAGTAACCTAGCTTTTCTTTTTCCTTACTGATACCCAAAGCAGTTACCACCACTTCACCCAGTTCTTCCGTATCCTGGGCAAGATCAATATTAATTGTGCTTTTTCCTGCAGCCGAAACCTCTTGGGAAACATAGCCAATAAAAGAAAAAACCAGTGTACCATCTTCTGGAACATTGGCCAAAGAATACTTTCCATCCAAATCGGTGGAAGTACCGTTCGTAGTACCTTTCAGAAATACGTTTACCCCGGGAATGGCAGTACCATCACCCGCATCTGTAACCGTTCCTGAAATCGTCTTGGTTTGTGCTAAAACTGTCTGACTGAACAGCAGCATCACAAACACCATCAGGGATTGTAGATTTTTGTTCATAGGGATTATTTAATTTATTAAGCTAATTCTAAATATAAAGTATTTTTAACACTTTATAACTTAAATAATTACTTTTTTCACATTATGATACATCATAAATTCTGTAAACTTTAGCTGGACATATCTATTTTTTTTACAAATGGCCTAAATAAAATATAATATTTTTACCACCACCAAAAACACTAAAATCAATATTTTAACTATTTGATTTACAATTTTTTACATATAAAAAATTACAACAAAATCAGCGTAAATGCTAGTCGATTTAAAATTATATGAAGGGTAAACCTTGCAAAAATTGGCTTATAATAACTACTATTTCAAAGCTTTTTTTAACCTGAATTTTTTCCAATATTCCCGCTGGTGTAAATTAATTTGTTAAATCACTCAAAAAAGACTAAAAAATATCCAGCTCAAAAAATGAGGTATTACCTTAATAATTGACACAGCTGATCAACTAAAAAATCTAGATCTTCTTTTCTATGGTAAGCTGAAAGGATGATTCTGTCTACAGGAATATCTTCAGGTCTGGGATATGAAAAAGAGGATATCAATATCCCGGCTTTCATAAGCGGCTCCGAAAAGCCGGATTCCACTAAGGTTACTACAGGAAAGTTTTCAACAAAGGATAAACCAGATAAACCTCGAATTCCTTCATAAAAATAATCCATATTTTCTCTGAGTATTTCCTGTTGACGAGCAAATAACCTACCTGCCTGCAAAAATGCCTGACAATTACCTGGAGTGGCAGGAGAAGCCCCTCTAAACATGGCCCCGTTCTTTACCTTTCCAATAAACGCTGCATCTCCTAAAATCATGCCGGCAGGAGTAGCCAAAGCTTTCCCCAAAGATCCCGTCACTATTAATTTTACGGGGAGGTCTTTCCAAAAAGAATAGGTACCAAAAATCCCTTTACCAAAAACCCCAAAGGCATGGCTGTCATCAACCAAAAGATAATATTGGTTAGCAGGAGATAGCTTTTCCACCCATTGAAAATCATGAATTGAGGGTTTGATGGTATCCACTGCATTGGACAAAATCCCCAAAGTCTTGCCTTTATACGTATGGCTTTTTTGAATACAGGCCTCTACAAATTCATCAAATGAAAGAGAAACATCCACCGTTAGACTATTGGGTAATATAGCTGGATGAGCATCAGGTGCTGGCCATAATTCATCACAAATTTCTTCCAATAGACTATTACAAATATATCCTGCCAAAAACCCACTGCTCAATAAAGCTGCAAAAGGAGCCTCGGCCTCTTCAGCAAAATACTGCTCAAGCTCATCATAAACCTGAAGCTGGACATTACTAAACCTACTTGCTCCGTGATTTGGTCCATACTGCATCAATCCAGCCATGATCATCTCTTCAAACTCAGGAACATTTCCCATCCCCAAATAGGCAGTGCCACTGAAATAAAGGTAATCCTTCCCCTCCCAGGGAATAATACGACCTATCTTATGTGGAACCGGATGATGCTGCATGCTAAAATGTTAAATTATCAGTTTTCCAATTGAACAGGTTTAATCCAAAAGCTTCGCCCCAATCCCTGGTCCATCAGGGAACGTGACTTTTCCAGGCACAATGGTTACTCCAGTGGCAATATCCTTGGATAACAGCATCGCACCGTCCATATCTACATAGTCCAACAGTGGAGCTATATGGGCAATTGCTGAAATTCCTACTGAAGATTCTGTCATACAACCTACCATGGTTTTCATACCTAATTCCTTTGCCTTATAGATCATTCTGAGACCTGGGGTAATTCCACCGGCTTTCACCAATTTCACATTGATACCGTGGAAAAGGCCATGGCATTTGACTACGTCAGACTCTATGATGCAACTCTCATCAGCTATTACTGGTAATTGGCTATATTGAAAAACTTGCTTCATCCCTTCAAGATCATCCTTACCCAAAGGCTGCTCCATAAATTCCACATTTAGCTTTTTTAATTCCTCAGAGTAAGAGATAGCTTGATCTGCGGTCCAGGCACAGTTGGCATCAATCCGGAATACTGAATCTGTATGTTTCCTCAACTCCCTAATGATTTCCATATCATGATCCGTACCCAGCTTAATTTTATATAGGGGCCAGTCCATCTCTTTCATCTTTTCTACCATCTTTTCAGTGGATGCTATGCCAATGGTAAAATTGGTGGTAGGTATATCTGCAGGGTCCAGCTTAAGGTATTCATAAAGTTTTAGGCCTTTGTTCTTGGTAAAAAGATCCCAGGCAGCTAAATCCAATGCACATTGGGCAAAAGGATTTTTAGCAAAAATCTCCTTGCACATTTCCCAAAGTTGCTCAGGGCTTTCCCATTCATCCTTCTCTACTATTGGTCTGGCCTCTTCCAAGGCGGCACTCATATTCTCCACTGTCATTCCATAAAAAGGATTGGTCGTGGATTCCCCCAAGCCATATAAGTCCCCATCCTGCAATTTTACAATCAGGGTCTCTTGCACATCCCTACTTTGGTGCGCAATAGTAAAAGTATGCTTCAGTGGAAGCTGTTTAACAAAGACTTGTAGTTTCATTTACCCCATTTTTAGCCCTTAAATATTAATTATCTATGAAGTTTAGTATTTTGGTTGACAATAAAAAGTGAATTTTGAAAAGGATGAACAGAAGTACTATGAACTACCATATAATTTCATCATTTAAAGGATCAAAGTTATTGGCCCTTGGTTTATTGCTGTTCCTGTACTCTTGTGAAAAGCCACAGAAAACAGTAAATGGCTTAGAGCCTGAAATCCTCGAAACCGCTTATGATTCTTTCAAGGAAAAATCCATTACCCATCGCAGGTTCAAGCATAGGGACCTACAGCCATTGATTCAAAAACATTCAGCAAAATTTGAACTCACTAAACTTGGTGAATCCGTTCAGGGCAGGGATATAACCCAACTGAGTATCGGAAAGGGAGAAATTAAGGTACTGCTATGGTCGCAAATGCATGGGGATGAAAGCACTGCTACCATGGCTCTATTTGATCTTTTTAACTTTTTTGAAGCTGAAAATGATGATTTTTCAACTATCAGAAAGCTCATCCTTGAAAATCTTAGTATCCACTTTATCCCTATGATCAACCCTGACGGTGCTGAAGTTTTCACCCGTAGAAATGCCTATGGCATTGACCTCAATAGAGATGCTATTAAGGAAGTAAGTCCAGAGGCAAGCATCCTAAAAGCTGCTAGGGAAGAATTTGCACCAAGCTTTGGCTTTAACCTCCACGATCAACAGATATATTATAATGTAGAACAAACGCCTAACCCAGCTACGATCTCAGTCCTAGCGCCTGCCTTCAACTATAAAACTGAGGTAAATGATGTCCGTGCTCGTGCCATGCAGGTAATCGTGGGCATGAACAGAATCCTTCAAGAGGTGACACCTGGACAGGTAGGAAAATATGATGATGCTTTCGAACCAAGAGCCTTTGGAGACAATTTTCAAAAATGGGGAACCAGCACTATCCTTATAGAGTCCGGAGGCTATCCCAATGATCCTGAGAAGCAATATATCCGTCAACTCAACTTTATGATTATCCTGAATGCCCTATATGAAATTGCCCATGGTGACTATAAAAATTATGCGGTGGAAGATTATTTCCGCATTCCAGATAATGACCGAAAACTAATGGACCTGATTCTAAAAAATGTCACCATCAATGACGGTAAGAATAAGTATCAGTTGGATCTGGGCATCAAAAGACAAAATATGGAAATGGACAATGGCTATGCCATAAAAGGTCAGATTGATGATGTAGGGGACCTATCTGTATATTTTGGATATAAAGAACTGGATGCTTCTGGGCTTGAATATGCAGAAGGGAAATTGGCCACTGAGACTATTGAGCATATCAGTGACCTTAACCAGGAAAAAGCATTGGAGCTATTAAATGAAGGTTTCTTGGGTGTAAAAGTGAAGAACAATGCTGATTCTCCATTCCATGACCTCCCTATTCTGGTACTTAAGGAAAAAGACAGTATTCCCAGTGGATACAATGTAGGCAGTGCCCCCAATTTCTTTTTAAAGAAAAACGGTGAGTTGGCTTATGCGGTGGTTAATGGCTATCTTATCAACCTTAAAAAGCCAGAAGTCAAAGGCCTTAAACAGCATATTTGGTGAGCCAACTTGCATTAAGCCTTTTATTCTTTAGGTAATATTTGAACTCATGACAATTAAAATCATCAGTACCTATCTTCTGCTATTAATCTACAGCCAGGCTTTTGCTCAGGAAACACTATTATACAAAACAGCAGACACCACCAATCTATATATGGAGATTTACTATCCTCCATCAACAGAGATAGCAAATAATAAACCTGCCATCGTTTTCTTCTTTGGAGGCGGCTGGGTAGGTGGAAATAAAAGCCAATTTCAGCATCATGCGCAATATTTTTCTGAAAGGGGCTTAGTTTGTTTTTTGGTGGACTACAGGATAAGGAATATCCATGACACCAGTCCTTTTGAATCCTTGATGGATGCCAAATCAGCTATTAGGTATATTCGAAAAAATGCTGATGACTTTAATATAGACCCTAATAAGATAATTGCAGCCGGTGGATCTGCTGGTGGGCACTTGGCTGCTGCTACAGCAGTAATTCCAGGCTTCAATGATCCGAGTGATGATGTCAATATAAGCTGTATTCCCAATGCCTTGGCGCTTTTCAACCCGGTCATTGACAATGGCCCCGGAGGCTATGGCTATGAACGAATAGGTGAGCAATACAAAGATTTTTCCCCCTTACACAATTTAAAAGCAGGCCTTCCTCCTACAGTATTCTTCCTTGGTACAGAAGACAAACTTATCCCAGTGGAAACGGCAAAATATTATCAAACTGTCAGTAAAAAGTTGGGCTCTGACTGTGAGTTAAACCTCTATGAGGGTGAAGGACATGGCTTCTTTAATTATAGTCAGTTAGATAATTATAAAGATACTATCATCAAGACTGATGATTTTTTACAATCCCTAGGATATCTAAAAAAGGAACCGATTATAGAAATCAAATAGAAAATCTAAAGCACCGAGCACTGGCCTATTATATTATTCTAGAACAGCATAACCAAAATTAACGGAAAACTCCACACACCAGATCAAGACATACTTATGAGTTTCTAGATCAACATTACTTGGGATATCATAGGTATAATTCCCTTGTATACCTTTCAATTCTCCCAAAGAAATATATTCGCTTGCTTTCCTATCTGTGGCCAAATAGACCTCCAAAACTGGACCATTATCTGTTTTAAAATTGGTAAAGCCCAATGCACTTCCTGTTTGATCAACTGAGGCAATGCCAGAAGTAGGGTGTGCATCATCCATAAAATCTCCTTGATACAACACCTCCCCTAATTGATCATCTGTCTCCTTATCATCAGCCATCATGGAAGGAATATTGGGTTCCGTATCATCAGAGCTACAGGCTAGCCCAAAAACTAATATAAAACAAAGTGATAAAGCGAGATATTTCATGATCAAAGGATTATTACTGTCAATTAAATATACGAAATAATCAGAAGGTGGATTAAAAACGATGATTTAACCGCATTTTGAGCCATATAAATTTGTTTCTGAATCCTTAACTTTTGGTGAAAGGCCATCATAAATTGGATAGCATAGTAAATTTGAAGCTGCTAGTTCCTAATTTTGGATAATTATATATAAACCCATCATTTGTTAAAACATAACTTTATAATGAAATACATCATTAATTCATTTTTGGCGATATTATTTATTGGCCTTTTTTCATGCGAGCCCTCCAAACCTTTGGATATTAAATTGTCCCCTCAGGCAAAACTGATCCGACAAGCAAAAATTATCAATGTCCAAGATGGAAGCATCCTAGAGGGCAAAGCCATTCTTATTGACAGTGCCAAGATCAAACTGATAGCAGATGATCAGGAATTGACAGAGCTGCTTCCTTTGGAAAACCAGGTTGACGCCAGTGGCAAATACATTATCCCCGGTTTATGGGATATGCATGTGCATTTTGAAGGTCAGGATTTGATCGAGGACAATATGGCCCTTTTTCCTGTTTTTATTGCTTATGGGATTACCACTGTAAGGGATATGGCCAGTGACCTTGGTGAACAGGTACTTCAATGGAGGGAAGATATTGAACAAAACAAATTCCTTGCTCCTCAAATCTTCACTGCAGGAAGAAAGCTGGAAGGTATTGACTCTTTCTGGAAAGGAGACTTGGAAATAGCCAATGAAGAGGAATTAAAGCAAATGCTGGATAACCTGGAAAACTATCAAGTGGATTTGGTCAAAGTGACCGAAAACGCATTGTCAGGAGACCTTTTCCTAAAAAGTGTCCAGCAAGCTCATGACAGGGGATTTTTGGTTTCCGCACATGTTCCCTTGGACCTTAGTGTTGAACAACTGGCCAATGCAGGACTTTCAAGTGTAGAGCATGCTAGCTACTTTTTGAGGTTGGGAACGGACGAGAATAAAATTGCCCAAAAGGTGGCCGATGGCACCTTGACCAAAGGGGAAGCCAATAATTACTATGCTGAACACTTCGATCAGGATTCCGCATTTATGAACTACCAAAAGTTGGGAAAATTGGGACTGGCCATTACTCCTACATTGATTAGTGGGAAGCAACTGGCTTATTATGATCAGGACAATCATTCCAATGATGAATTCTTAAGCTACCTAACTGAGCGTTTTACCTCCAACTACCAGTGGCGCATTGACAGACTAAAGGATTATACCCCTAAACAATGGGAGGCAAGCAAGGTCCGTTATCAATTGATCGCAAAGCAGCTTCCTTATATCCAAAAAGCAGGGATGACTATTTTAGCGGGAAGTGATGCTGCTGCATTGAACACTTTTGTTTATCCAGCCTATGCACTTCACCAAGAACTGATGCTATTTGAAGAGGCGGGACTTAGCCCACTACAGGCACTTCAAGCTGCAACTATCAATGCCGCTGAATTTATGGGCAAATCATCCAGTATGGGCAGTGTTGAAAAAGGAAAGCAGGCTGATTTGGTCATTCTAAACAGCAACCCGTTGGAGAGTATCAGCGCTACCCAAGACATCTTTGCCGTGATCAACAATGGCCAATACTATGACCGAATGTCCTTGGATACCATTTTAGAACAAGCACAAAAGAGAAAAAAAGAACTTGACCAAGAAAGGAAATAATTTCTATACAATAAGGACTAAGCCAGTAGCTTTAGTCCTTTTTTATTGCCTTCATTCAAACCTTCAAGATCGCCTTGCTACTTGGTGGCATGCCCTTAAACCTAATACTCGCGGCAACTGAAATACACAATAGAACACCTACGCACCAATACACCCAGTGAGGTATGGGAACAGGATCTCCTTTAGCATAAGAATGTAAACCAGACAAATAATAATTCACTCCAAAAGAGGTCATGATGATGGAGGAAAAGGCCCAAAGACTGGCCAATTGGTACACCATAAAATTTTTTAAGCCAGGCACCAACCTCAAATGCAGAACAGCAGCATAAATCAAAATTGAAATCAAAGCCCAAGTTTCCTTTGGATCCCAAGCCCAGTAACGCCCCCAACTTTCATTTGCCCAAACTCCACCCAAAAATGTCCCTATGGTAAGCAGAAAAAGTCCGATAGTAATGGCCAGCTCATTGACTATGGCCAGCTCCAAAATGCTTTTATTCCATGAACTATCTGGGTGTTTCGGCCTGAAGACGATCAATAATAAAGAAAACAATGACATGATCGCCGCCAAAGCCAATGGCGCATAGCTGCTGACAATAATAGCCACATGAATCTTAAGCCAGTAGGAATGTAAAACAGGCATCAGGTTCGTGATTTCAGGATTGAGCCATTCCAAAAATGCGACAAACAACAAGGTTCCTGAGAACAAAAGGCCCAGAGGAACAGTAAACTTGGATTTCCCTGAAAAAACCAAGCCAAAGAATAAAACGCCCCAACCGACAAAAACGAGCATTTCAAAGCCATCACTCCATGGCGGATGTTGGGCGATATACCATCGCAATCCCAGATGAAAGGTAAAAACAAAAAAACCAAGGCCAGTCAACAGCAAACCGATTTTCCATAAAGTCGTATTAAGGGAATTTATTCTAAACATTTGCCATATGGCCAGAAGCAACATGACCAAACCCAACAGCCAGAATAAACCAAAAAGTCGATTACCTAAATTCAATTCGGTATACAGGAGCTCTGCATTGACCCTTTTCTCATCCGGATAAACATCGGCTCCTGCCTTCTGCTGGAAAAGGTCGATATACCCCAACGATTCCTCTGCCTTGGACCAATCACCTGTGTTCAAGCCATCTTTAAGTCCCTGCAAATAAATATTGGTGATGTTTTTCACAAATAGTGCATCCTCTTCAGGAAAACTGTCGGTATTACTTTCTCTGGTAAACCAAGTGTTATTTTCATCCACCCTGTTTGGAAAGATTTTTAAAAAGCCGCCTGTCAACAACCCATAAAAGATATTGAAGCGCTCATCCACTTTAAGCAATTCCTTGTCTGCCTCATTACGCTCAGCTGGCTTGAGCATATTCGCCCGCTCTACCATGGACTGAATTCTGTATCGCCCCTCTGGACCAATAAAGTCCATAAAGCTCACCATTTCACCTTCAGAAATTTCTAAAGACTTAAATATTTGAGCTCCTTTATCGAGATCCACTTTGATGATGGACATACTGCTTATCATCTCAGGATACATTTGGACAGCAAGCAGGAATTGTTCTGGACTGAGGGAAATTCCTCGCTCTTCCAGTAGGACTTCGGATTTTCCCGTTAGCTTCCTGACGATCTCGTGGGCAAGAGTGTTCAATGGTTTCATTCGACCATCCAAATCCTGAACAACTAATTGGCCATACTTTTCTGCTCTTTCTTGAGGGATTATCCATTGCTCAGATGGAGATTCCTTCGCATAAGCGAAGCCCAAATTTAAAAACAGCACAAAAAATGTGGTCATATTTTTCATATCTTTGAGCCGAAGATTTAAATACTGGAAACGACTGTTTAGGGTAAAAAGAGTAAAAAACATCCCTAATCCCAGTAAGAAATAGCCTAAATAGGTCAGGCTACTTCCCAATCTGTCACGGTTTATTGAAAGTACTGTTCCTTTTTCATCCATATCATAAGAAGCCTGGTAAAATCTGTAGCCTTTATAATCCAGCACATTGTTCATAAATATCCTGTGATCAAAGGCCTTTTCTCCATCCTCCACAACTACCTCACTTGCATAGCTAGAGGGGCTTTGACTGCCTGGATAGCGTTCCATCTGAAAGTCCTTTAGATAGACAAAAAATGGTAAAAGTTTAGCCTTTGGCCCAAAAGTGATTTGAAAAGTCTTTCCCATATAATCAAAGCTGTGCCAATTGGGATTGATCTTCACAAGTTGCACATAAACCGATTCAACCAATTCCCCCTCATTATCAGAAACCTCCAATAAGACGGCATTGGTAAGGTTCTCTGCAATTTCGGGATCGGTTTCCTCTACAAAAACCTGTTTACTATTTTCTTGAATGGATTTGACCAAAAATGCACCTTCCGGCCATTGATATAATGCCCAAAGTTGTAGTGGCTTTTCCTCCCCTGCATGCAATACTCCCAATTCTTGGGTGCTCATTTCCATCACTTGCAGATGTTGACTAGTTTTGATCATCCAGGTACTATCCATTTGATAAATAACAATAGGACTATCGCTTGCCAAACTAGTTCCTAGGCCAATCGCTCCCATTTGCAACTCTTCTCCTAAGGGCAAAGTAAAGTCCTCCCTGCCACCACCGGTAGTGAGTGCCACTTCGAGATAATCCTGATCTCCAGATTGAAAGTCCACTCTGGCATGGGGGATAAATTCCTTGATTTGCAGGTGAAGTCCTTCTTCAATAGGTACTTCTACCTTTACGGGCAAATTGCTGCTGGCAGTAAGGGTAATCGGCTTTTGAAAATTTTCATGGCCATCACCATTAACGGACCTCAATTGGAGATAGGACTCATTACTGTAATAAATATTTTGGGCATTCCCCTCTCGAATATGAATGATGCCCTCTTCCCCAAAATAACGGGTAATTCCTGCAGCTATAATAATGAGGACAAAGGCAATGTGAAATAAACCAATAGGCCATTTTTTATTGGTAAAAAGTCGGTACCTCCTAATATTGGCCAAAAAATTAACTGCCAGGAGAATCATGATCATTTCAAACCAAATAGATTCATAAATCATTTCCCATGCTGCAGCAGTTCCAAAGTCATTTTCCAAAAATGTCGCCACAGCGGAAGCAATGGCAAACAAGATCAACAATAGCAACATAAACTTGCTGGATACCAGCAACCTTAATAATCTCATATGGCATCAATTTGGGTAATCAAATTAAAAATATTCCAGTCAATACTTGTTTTGGCTTTTCCATCATTTATCAGAAATCATATTGACTGAATAACCTTCCTCACGCCTTTTCCCTTCTTTCAACCAAACAGGAACCACCTCTTCCAGAAATTTTTCCTTTGCAACCTTATCCTTTTCGATATCCCAGCCCACATAGGCTTGTAAAGCCTCAGTATCCTTAAAATCCGGCATTTCAACAGGCTTATTATGCCCTAAATCCGCTAATAATCTGGCTAATTCTATTCTTGTTTCCTCTATGATTCCCGTTGCTGAAGTCACAATACTGCTGGTGGCCAAAGGTGCATGAAAGGCCGCTCCATGTGAAGCCACCGCATAATCCCATCTCCATTGGGCATGCCTAATTCCAAGTTGAATATTATCCATTTGTTCCTGTGTAGCTCCAAGTTCCCAAGCTTTGCCAGCCTCAATATGGGCCATAGCTATCAATCTCATCAGTTTTTGTGAGCCCTCCTTAATAATTCGTTGTCGTTCAAAAACATCAGAAATCAGATCATCTTTTTTCTCCCGGTGACAGACAAAACAGGAATTTTCAACATTGCTGAGTGGTGAGCCAATATGGTGATCTGTAAACTTCTGACCTCCTTCGGTTTTGTATGGCATATGACAATCTGCACAAGAAACACCTCTCTTGGCATGCACTCCCAATGTGAACAATTCATAATCAGGGTGCTGAGCTTTCAGCATCGGCGTTTTACTAATAGGATTTACCCAATCCGCAAAATCAATTTGGTCATAATAGGCCTCCACGGACTTCTCGTCCATCCCATCCCTCCATGGAAAAGTCAGGTATTGAGCACCTTCTTTACCGGGTGCATTTTTAACGAAATAATATTCCACATGGCATTGTGCACAAACCAAACTTCTCATTTCTTGATGACTTGCAGCATTGATATCCTTACCCATTGATTCAAAGGCCTCTATCAATGCTGGACGGGTAATGGTCAGGTTCATGGTCTCAGGGCTATGACAGTCTGCACAACCAATAGGGTTGATAACTTCAGAACCGAAATCTGACCATTTTTTACTGTAATATTCTGTTACCCCAAGTTCTTTCATCAACCTAGGGACATCTGGGCTTTTACAGGTCCAGCAGGTACTGGGCATAGGACCTTCCCCTGCTTCCATCGGAGCCCCCGTTCTGAGTATTTCCCTAATATCATCAACTGCATGTGCATGGCCTTTTGGTTGGTTGTACTCCTTGCTAAAAGCATATCCTGCCCAAAGAATCACCAATTCAGGATCCTCTTCCAAAACAGCTACATGACCACTAGAATTATACATACTATGAAAGGATGTATCCTTGGTTTTCATATAGGATTGGTACTGCCTTGGAAAATTAAGCCCCCATATGGAGTCCCTTGGTTCGATGTCATTGATATCTACCTTGGGAACATAAGCAAATTTTGCCTCTGTCTTCCTATCCATAATGGAGTATGCCAACATTGCCAATAAGAAAACAATGACTGCGGTCATCGTAAAAAGAATCCAATTTTTCATAGCACTATTGATTTTATTCTTCTGTATTTTCTTTCGCTTCCATGGATGCCTTCAGCCAAGAGGGAATTATTTCCAGATCACTTGGAGCATGGGCCTTGATAGGTTCTATCTGATACCCTACTGATGAAAGACTTTTTACCTTGCCATGTGGCACATCCCGATGACATTCCCAACATGTCCTGTCTGTTCGGTTTTGTTTATGATGCTGAACAAATGCCATCGTTTTGACATCTGTAACCTGTGTTTCATGGCACCTTATACAATTGCTCTGAATCACTGCCTGAGAAGGCGCCAATGCCCTGATTACTTCAGGTTCTTTGCGCAGGGTAAATATGGATGCATGGTATAATCCATCCTTAGCCTTAAAGAAATATTTATTAAATGCATTATCATGAGGGACATGACAGTCATTACAATGCGCCACTTCCCTGTGTGAGCTATTTGCCCAGGTAATGTATTGCGGGGTCATCAAATGGCAGTTGACACATGCTTGGGGATCATCGGATAAGTAGGAAGTAGCATTACTTAATTTTATCAAATAAATTCCAAGGCCGAATATGGCAGCCACAAGCACAATAGCTGGCTTCCTCCATTTATGAGGTGGAATTAGATGCCAACTAAACATTCTTCTTTTTGTAGTCTGCCAAAACCCCATATATCAGCAATTCAAAGGGTACAAGATTCTTTAAAAAACACGTAAGCAACTGACTTTTAATACTTTTAAGTTAAAAAATATTTCCTACAAACATTTATAGAAATAATTAAATCTTACTTTAAAATTTAACCATAAATAAAAATCCACAAAGCCGTGTCAATAAAATCATACAGGCATTTCATCTAAAATTAAAGATACCAACTGTTGTCCAACAATATTTTAAAAGGGACAGCTCCTTCGTATTATTTACATAATAAAAGAATTCATTACCGATTTTATTATATATATCTACAGTCAAATCACTTTCATTGTCAATCATCAAAATTCTTGGTGGAATAATCATTTAAACAACTCAAAATGAACGACTAACAACTTTTTAATAAGTTATAAAATATCTATATTAATTAATGCTACAAAGACAGTTCTATTTTTGATTACGATAGCTAAAAAGACTTTTAAAATGAATAATAATTCTACTGAAATAAATGAGCAATTTGTCCAAGAGGCGGTCAAAGTTGTTTTGAAAAACTTAGGCGAATTCCATTTTTCTGTAACGCAACTTTCTGAAAACCTCCACTACAGCAGGGAACACACACACCGTAAACTAAAGCATTACCTAGGTATTTCTGCTGGAAAGTTTATCCGTTATATCCGCTTACTCCAAGCATATAAATACCTTTCGGAAAAGAAAAACATTATTTCAGAAATAGCTTATCAGGTTGGATTTAATAGTCCGGCATATTTCAGTAAATGCTTTAAGGATTCTTTTGGAATTGCTCCAGGGGAAATCGAAAGGAATATGTCCTTTAACTATTTCAACAAAACCAATATTTATGATTTCTATAAAAAAGATTGTATTCAGACCCCATTAAAAAACAACAAAATTTCTTTTCATTTAACTTCTTCCAATAACCCTTCAACAAACAATTCCCTTATTTTTTAGGAGATAAAAATCCTCGAACTAATTTATTTTGGTGTTCCCAAAAGGTAAATGACAAAACCAGGCCCTGACTTTACCTTTCCCATTTCCCAAGTCATTTTATCCGCATCTTCCAAGCCATTGATAAGCTCCATTAACTCAGGAATAGAATATGTCCGTAGTGAAGAGACAATTCCATCCCACCAAGCTGCCAGTGGAATAATGGGTACCAGATAGGTAAAAAACAAGCGCCCTAAACTAAATGGCTTAATAAATGGTGCTGTCAACAATACTGTAATCGGGGAAAAAAACATCGCCAACAGGCTTGCAAATGATCTGTCTTGCCCTTCAAAAATAGCAATTGGACTCCTTGCATGGATAGCATCCTGTAAAATCTCCTTGGCATCATCTGGCTTGAAATGGTGAAAACTCAAAAATAGGGTTCTTAATCCATTAAGCTCATCAGGTACATCTCGGGCGTCCACAGGGTTCTTGACATAGTCTATATTTGTTGTTTGCTGTTTGACCCGCTCAAAAGCCTCCCAGTTTGGATAATAGTCACTAATCCAAATTTTCAAATGGGGCATCTTTTTCAATAATTCCTTATTGAGGGAAATCAAACCTCCACCGCTCCCAGAACCTAAATCTATAAAGTGACCGGCTCCGCTTGCATGAATTCCCTTTTCAAGAATAGGCAAAACGGGATGGTACATTTTGGTAGCATTGGCCAGAAAAGCCAAAAAATCCGTCATATAGTTTCTGATCAAGTCCGGAAACCAGCTCAAATCCTCAAACTCAAAAAGATGTACCCGCTTCATAGATTAGCCTTTTAGCCTTACCTAATTTCGATAAATATCCTCACTTAATGAAGCGCATAACCGTAAATTCTCTTTCAAGTTCTCCAAGCGGATCACTTTTCAACTTTTCTCTTACATCCACCTGTTCGATAATGGTAAATCCTGCATTGTACATCAACTCATCCACCATTTCCGAATCATAAAATTTGAAATTGAATTTGGTAAAGGGAAGTTTTTCCAAAAAGTTTTTCTGTGCAAAGGCCAAACTGAAATTTCCTCCCTCCTTTAAAACCCTAAAAATCTCAAGGGCCATCTCCTTGGGGTTCTCCCAAAAGTAAATGGTATTGACCGTCATCACCTTATCAAAATAGGCTGATTCAAAGGGAATCTTTTTTCCTTCATACAAATGAAATTGGGCCATTCCGGATTTTACCATTGGCTCATTTACTTTTTGGGCTATTTCATACATCAGGTCTGAAATCTCCAATCCATGGTATTCCAAACCATCAAAAATCTCCAGAAGCTCGCAAACATGTTGGGCCGAACCGTGGCCAAGCTCCAGTACCTTTTCATCTCCAGCCAAATGAAGCATTTCTACTGCTTTTTCAACCATAAGGATATTTGACTCTTCCATATTCTTAGCTATTGCTAGACCCTGTTCTCCCTTTGGGTGGCCAAGCTGCAGCGCAATAGCCTTCAATTCATCCTCTGTAAAATTTTGATCCATAGCTTTAAAATTAAACATTCCGTGTTAAAGACTTTTCAGTATAAATCCCAAAATATCTTCCAGCAAATAAGAAATAACTTTTTAATCACCCACAAAACACTTGATAATTAAACATATATACCAACAATTGCATATATTAATAATGTAATTTTTCCTTCCTTAATGGTTCATCAAATGAAAAGAACTTTACTACTAATTACGGTCCTTATTTTTTCATCAAGACTCATATTTGCCCAAGAAGTAAAAAAAGACAGTCTCAACAAATCCTCGTTGAAGGAAGAAAACTCAACTCAGTTCAAGGTGATGCCTTTTTTTAGCTATAATAGAAATTTGAAATTTATGTTTGGAGCTATTCCCATGTTGATGTATAAATTAGACAAACAGGATAGCATTTCGCCAAAATCCCTTTCAGGCGCTGCTGGTGTTTATACCACCAATGGATCCCATTTTATTTCTGTTTTCAACAGATTCTTTTTAAAGGAAGATAAATGGAGGATCATATTTTTTGGCTTAACAGGCAACCATACTTCACAGTTTTTTATGGATGATTTTCAAAATGGTAGTTTCTATGATTATAATTCCAATACCACCATTGTTACTGCTGGGGTAAGGCGAAGAGTGTTTAACGATATTTTTCTTGGACTAAACTATACTTACTCTCATTATTATACGGTGTATGAAGATGAGGTTTTGCCCAATGAAACTACCTCAACCAATGCATTGGAATATATTATATCCATTGATACCAGAAATGATGTTTATTATCCCAATAAAGGTAATCAAGTAAAGGTAAAATGGGTCAGCTTACCTGAATGGTTTGGCAATGATCTCACCTCTAACAAAATCAAAACAGAATATAACCAATATTTTTCGACAAGAGATGGTGAAGACGTCTTCGCGGCAAGATATGCTGGAAATTTCGGCTTGGGAAATATTGTTTTTGAACAGCAAGAAGTCCTAGGAGGAAAAGACATCAGAGGCTACTCCGAAGGCAAGTACCGTGGTGATGGATTGATTGCCTTTCAGGGTGAATACCGTTATAATTTTCATCCGAAAATGGGCCTTGTAGGCTTTGCAGGATTAGCCACCATTTATGGTTCTGACAATCCAGATTTTGACTGGAATATCTATCCAGGAGGAGGAATCGGTTACCGGTACAGGGCCTTTAAAGACGTCAAGTTCAATATTGGTTTGGATGCAGCTGTGGGTAAGGATGATTGGGGAATCTATTTTAGAATTGGCGAGGCATTTTAAGCCTCCCCAAAAGATCTATTCCTATAAGACTTCCCTTTTATTACAAACCAATATGTCCAACCCATCAACAAAATCTGAAAGGGAATTCTGAAAAACAAATAAGACAGCCCTGGACCATCATAATTACCGGTTTGATAATTGAGACCTTCCAAACTGGCTTTAATATTCGCCGGTAAAATCATTAAAAAAAATATGATTAACAGCATCCCTGTCAGCTTTCTGAATTTTGGAATATGGATAGCTATCCCTGCAGCTATTTCAATCAGGCCAGTAAAATAAATTATGATAGCTTTGAAGGGAATAAATTCCGGAAGCATTTTACACATCCCATCTGTAAACATAAAATGACCCAAAGCTGTAAATCCCAGCATAATGGAAAGGGCTATTCTTCCAGCCAAACTCCATTGTATGCTTTTTTTAAGCAAGTAAATTACCCCGGAACTCAACAAAAAGCTGATCAGTAAAACATAAAATGGAAGCATAATATTCTTCTTTGATTCAGAACAAATTTCAATTCTTTTCATTGATTGCGCAATGAACCTAGGTTAAGAAAAATTAGAAGATAATTCAGGCTGAAATGGATAATCCTTGGAGCTTGCAGGAATTATCATCCATGATTAAATTGTTATCATTCTGTCATTATATTCTATAAGAAATGAAAAAGTTATTGGTGTTTATTTTTTGTTTATCTATTTCTTTCGGCTGTTCTAGGGATGATATAAATCCTGAAGCCGTCAATGTCCGACTGTCCAATATCAGTACCTATGACTTCAAAAATATCATCGTCAATACAAGTACGGGTGAAGTTGAGTTTAATGATCTAGATGCCCAGACTACTTCAGAATACAAAGTTTTTGAGAAGGCTTATAGGTATGCTTTCGTTGAACTGGAAATAGAAGGTAATACTTATACCATTCAGCCTATTGATTATGTAGGTGAAACTCCATTAAGTAAAGGAAAATACACTTACCAAATAAACGCCAGCGAACTAAATGGCCAATATGGTACACTGAGTTTGAGTTTGAAGGAAGATTAATCAAGAGGGTTAAGAAATTCGTTTTCTGATCCTACTTAAAGCCTGAGGTGTAATGCCTATATAGCTGGCTATATATTTCAGGGGAATTGCTCTTATCAATTCAGGTCTCTCAGTAAAAATCTTCAAATACCTTTCTTCAGCACTTTCCTGCAACAGGGCCAGTTCCCGTTTGGACTTTTTTAGGAACAGCCCTTCTGCTGCATTTCTACCGATAATATTACCAACAACAGATTCTTGATATACTTTTTGGAGGTCGTCATAGGATATTCTCCAAAGCTCCACAGAATCCAAAGCTTCCAAAACATAGGTGCTGGGCGTTCTTGTCAGAAAAGAATCATAGGCACTGGCAAACTCATTCTCAAATGAAAACCCAAAAGTGAGCTCCTGTTCTTCTTCAGGAATATAATAGCGAATAATCCCTGAGGCAATAAAAGATAAATAGTTTTCCACCTCGCCAAACTTTAGGATCTCAGCTTTTGCACTGAAATTTACCTTATTAAGTTTAGAAGAAAAGGAATACCAATCTTGGTCACTCATGGATACCTGTTGCTCAAAAAGTGCTCTGATCTTTTCCATTATTTATAATTGCACCAAAAATTAGCCATCGAAGGTTTTGCTTGAATCCGCAGTTAATTGATTGATCTCCGCCAATTCCTCAGATGTAAGGTAACGCCATTTCCCCACAGGCACATCCAGGCCTATGTTCATGATCCTGATACGCTTCAATTTGGTCACCTCATAATCCAGAAAAGCACACATCCTCCGGATTTGCCTGTTAAGCCCTTGGGTAAGTACAATCTTGAATTTGTTCTTGCCAATCTGCTCCACCTTGCACTTTCTGGTCATAGTGCCCAAAATCGGAATACCATTGGACATTTTCTGGATAAAACGCGGTGTGATGGGCTTGTCAACTGTCACCACATATTCCTTTTCATGGTTGTTCTTCGCTCGAAGAATCTTGTTGACAATATCTCCATCATTGGTCAAAAAGATCAGGCCTTCACTGGGTTTGTCCAGCCTGCCAATAGGAAAAATACGCTTAGGGTGATTGATATAATCTACAATATTATTCTTTTCCCTTTTGGTATCTGTAGTACACACAATGCCAACAGGCTTATTAAAAGCCAAATAGATAAAATCTTCCTTGGGAGGGGAAACCAATTCACCATCTACACGCACATCATCTCCAGGAGTAATTTTGGTCCCCAATTCCGGCACCTTGCCATTTATGGTAATCCGCCCCTGCTCCAATAGCTTATCAGCAGCTCGTCTGGAACAATATCCTATCTCACTTAAATACTTATTTATCCTGACCGTTTGGTTTTCCATCTGACCTCCTTGAATGTTTGGCTAGGCAAATTTACGGGTTTAATTTGGAAACACCTTCTTATCCCTAGCTTTGACCAAGGCCTCTTTTAGGCTATCTATTTGCATCCTAACTGGAATGGTCAGTTTTTCTAAATCATGAATCATATCTACCCAAGTCTTTGTTTTCAAGCTTCCTGCAGGGAAAGATCGTGATTTATAATCTTTGGTAATCACTCTCAAGCACCAACCTCTTCGGCCTTCATGGTCAACCACTATTTCATTTATATCTGAAACTTTGTAATGTTTACTATAGAAAAACCAGATATGGTTCTTTATCACCAAGTAATTTTTATCCAATAAAAAATAATGGGATAAAAAGCCCATCACTGCCAAAAACAGGCTTGGAAATACGATTAAAGGGAAATAATCAATATTATAAAAAATGATTTTCAAGATCATTAATGCAAGTCCAATACAGGTAATGACACCATGGACAGAGCTAATAAACCTGTCCTTGTAAATGTTTAAAAAATCAAAGTGCTGAAGTTTATTCCTTCCTTTTGTTTCACTCAATCCAACTGAAGTAATCTTAACAGATTGATGGGATTGTATCTGTACTTGAATTCGACTTAATAGTCTTCTGGCCTCATCAAAATTCCGGTAATAATGCTCAAAAATGGCCTTTTCATCACCATTCTTAAGTTCAAAGCTTAATACCTCAAATTCCTGAGTAAAACCCAAAATCCTATCCTCAGCCTTTCCAGTTAATTCAATTTTCTTAACCTCCTCCCAACTAATAAATTCACTTTTAAAAAATCTCGAAATAGTGATGCCCTTTTCACTAATTCGAAAATTTTGCCAGTTTTTTAGAAACTGATAAATAATCATCAAACCTATCATGAGTACCAATACTGCAGGCCATATAGATGTTCTGAACCAATGCTTGCCTTCATCCAACTGCCCAAATCCCTTGATAAAAAGGCTTGTTGCAAAACCTGTAAACACCCCAAAAAGAATCAAACCATTTAGGGCAAAAAACGAAATATTGGCCCTACTTTTAAAAATATGCATAGTGATATATCGAAGAAACAATTAACTATTTATCTTCCAAATATAATGGAGCAATTAACAGTTTTCTAATGAATTCTTTTAATCCTTAAAATGACCTAATTCATTCTATTGTTAATTGCCCTCCGGAACCACCCTGAGGATTTTATCGGGTCCATTAGTTACAATATATAGTGCCCCATCTGGACCGAATTTAAGGTCACGCACTCTCCCTTTTCCCTTGATCAACAACTCTTGTTCAACTACTTTATGATTGTCCAATACTATTCTCCTTACTTCCTGAAATGCCAAGGCACCCACCAATAAATTGTTTTTCCAAGCCGGAAATAATTCTCCCACTACAAATTCTGCTGGACACACTGCTATGGAAGGAGTCCAATAGGTGATTGGCTGCTCCATGCCTTCTTGATGTGTTTTGTCTGAAATAATGGATCCATCATAATCAATTCCGTAGGTAATTACTGGCCAGCCATAATTTGCTCCTTTTTTGAGAATATTCAGTTCATCTCCACCCTTAGGTCCATGCTCAGTCATCCAAATTTCTCCAGTTTCAGGATGCATGCTAATACCCTGCACATTTCTATTTCCTAAAGAATATACAGCGCCAAGCGCTCCATCTATTTTAATAAAGGGATTATCTTCCGGAATCCTACCATCAGGATAAATACGAAAAACTTTTCCGGTAGCTTTACTAGGATCTTGGGAATCCTCTGCTCTTGCCATATCCCCAATAGAAAAAAACAAATACCCTCCTTGATCAAATAAAAACCTACATCCCCATCGGTTTCCTTTCCTTACTTTTAGGGGATCCGGAACTTCAAAAAGTGTCTCCTCATTTTGCCATTGATGATTCTTGATTTTTCCGCGAACCACCTTAGTCATAGCCAATGCATCTTCAGCTGCATTATCCCCATTGGTTTGGCTATATGCCAAATAAATCCATCCATTTTGATCATAATTAGGATCCAAGGCAATATCCATATAACCACCGGTACTTGTACCAGTATGGGGTTTTGGAAGGCCAATAATTTGCTCAGGATCTGGCTCCCCATCGATTAGCCAAGTTAGTTTCCCGTTTCTTTCCGAAACCAAAGCTTTATGCTCATTGACGAACTCTATGGCCCAGGGTACCTCGAGCCCCCTAGCACACCATTCCTCCACTTCCAGTTTATACTCTTTTGAATCTATGGATTCCTTATTGGCGTATCCAGCTATTCCTGTTTGCCCAAAGCAAAAATTCTGGAAAGTGATTAATATTAGAAGAAGAAAATATTTCATTTTAGGGTAGATCAGGTTTATTCTTAAATTAAAAAATAATTCAGATAATCAACTACTTAGAACTTAATTGATTATCCATCTACCCTTTATTAGTGCTTACTTAATTTAACAGTTTTAAAATCTAGCTTATAAAAGTAAAATACCAACTATTGGTAATCTGAAGATTTTATGAAATAAAAAAGCTTTAATGGATCCCCTTACTCATTTTGTAGTTGACAATTTCCAGTCCATTTATATGCTTTTTATTTTCCTGGACATAATGAAACCCTTTTTTCTCAAAAAAAGGAATGGATGTCTTACTCGCATCAGTGGTAATTTCCTTAGCTCCTTGTCTGGAAGCCTCATTTTCCAAGGCTTTCAATAAGCGTTCAGCTAGACCTATTCTTTGATAGTCATGATGGACATACATAAAATCCAAATAATTTCCATTCTCCAATCCCCCAAAGGCGATAATCTTGTTTTCATCCTCAGCAACTAAAAAATATTCATTCGACAGAGCTCCTCGCCACCTCTCTTCATTTACTACAGAGGAAATCCATGCTGCAAGTTGCATTTCGCTATAGTCTCCTTTGCAGGAATCTTGTATGGTTTGCACATATAATTCTTGGATTTTAGGCATATCCTCTAATGTGGCAGGTCTGATAATAATCTCGTATGCTTCCATATTTCGGCAGTTTATTGATATGAAATTAGTAAATTAACGTCATTTGATAACTCAGAATTCTAAACAAAAAAAGGTGCTATTATCACATTTTTATGCTTTTAATTACATATTAAATGTTTATAAAATAAAATTAGCTAGAAAGGTATATTCAGCTACATCCTGGTTATTGAACCAATTTTGTATTTAATTTAATAAGTATTTTTCTTAAATTTTCAATGTTCGTAAAATTTATTTTTATATAAATCACTTATTATCAGTATTTTCCATCATTGTTTTTTGTAATTTAATTCCAACGAAATTTTGGCAGAAATGCCATATTTAATAAGTAGGAGGGGAATACTATCCTTTGAAATCAACAAAATACAATTGACTGTTATCTTCAGACATTCAATAATATAATTAGCTGCTACTTGAATGAAGCTTAAAAAAGACAAGGAATTGGTTCGCTCAAGTTGTTTACGTATATTTACGTATAAACAAAATTGATATGGAAGCTTTTTATTCGGATTGTCAAGTATGCTCAAACAATAATTGCATCATAAAAAAAAATTGCCAGCTAGAAGAAGTAAAAGACTACTTGGACATGAAAAATAGCCTCTTCTGTAAAAAAGGACAGAATTTCATTATTGAAGGTGCTCCAGTCCATGGTTTGTATTTTGTAAACCACGGTAAGGTGAAGGTCACCAAAACAGGCCTAAATGGAAAAGACCAGATAGTCAGGTTTGCCAGTAATGGAGAAATTATTGGCCACCGGGGATTTGGTGCTGGCCAATTCTATCATATTGGCGCTACAGCCCTTGAGGACACACATTTATGTAATTTTTCAATGGAAATCATGAACAAAATGCTCCATCAAATTCCATCCTTAACCTATAATTTGATGACTTTTTATGCCGAAGAGCTTAACCGAAGTGAAACAAAAGTGAAGAAATTTGCTCAGATGACCGTTCGAGAAAAGGTCATTGACGCATTACTATATATCAACAGGAAATTTGGACAAGAAGGTAACTACTTCAGTTTATTACTATCAAGAAAAGATATAGCTGATTTTGCTGGCACCACCGATGAACAGGTTATTAGGACCCTTTCCAGTCTGAAAAAAGAAGGCCACATACATTCTTCGGGAAAAAAACTAGGTATAAAAAACGTAGATTTACTTAGCAAAGAGATTTCCGATCACAACTTCTTTCTTGATAGCTAAACCACTCAAAAGGCCTTCATGGTAGGGTTTAAATAAAAAACCTGCAATTTAACAGGTTTTTTAATGGTCAAAAAAAGGAATAATACCTGCGTTATTCCATATAAAACCTAAGGACAAGCCCTTAAGTTTGTAAGAACTAAGTAATAATACTTATTTAAACAGAAGACCATTAAACAATTCACCATGAAAAGAATAATTTACTTATCAGCATTTCTAATCTGCTTGACAGCCTATGATGCTTTAGCCCAGTTCACCATTTCAGCTGAAGTCAGGCCAAGAACAGAATTTAGAAATGGTTTTAAGACATTGACAGATGAATCAAAAGATCCTGCATTCTTCACTGAACAAAGATCCAGACTATACCTTGACTACCTATCCACTGATTTCAAATTTAAATTAGCTTTTCAGGACATCCGTATCTGGGGTGAATCACCTCAAATATTCAAGGAAGAATTGGGAAAAACCTTCATCAGTGAAGCATGGGGCCAATACTACTTTAGTACTAACTTTAGCCTAAAAGCAGGAAGACAAATTATATCCTATGACAACGAAAGGTTCATAGGTGGGCTTGAATGGGCACAGCAGGGCAGAAGACATGACGCCCTACTCTTTTTGTATGAAAATGAGGAAAAAAATGCGAAACTACATTTGGGATTTGCCTATAACCAAGATTCAGACGTCCCAGAACCAAGCTTTATACAAGGAGTGGGTGCCGGATTCTATAACGTAGGAGGAAACTACAAAACCTTACAGTATGGCTGGTTCCATAAGGATTATGAATCCACCTCATTTTCCCTATTAGCCTTAAACGCCGGATACCAAAATGCAGACACTACCCTATCCAATAAACAAACCTTTGGTTTTATTCCATCAACTAAAATAGGAACGATAAAATTGGCAGGGGACTTTTATTACCAAACAGGAAAACTGGCCAAGAAGAGTGTAAATGCATTTTTGGCCGGTGTAAATGCCACTTTCCAAACCTCTGTGACTCCCATAACCCTAGGAGTGGAATACATCTCAGGAGACGATGATCCAAGCAATGGTACTGATAAGGCCTTTAATCCAGACTTTGGTACCAACCATGCCTTCAATGGTTATATGGATTATTTCTTTGTAGGACCTGCCAATGGTTCTGTAGGTGTAAACGATATCTACCTTAAAACAAAATGGCCAGCGGGCAAAGGTACTTTAGCAGCCAATGCCCATCATTTCTTGACGGGCTCAACTCAGTATAATATATCAGGAGAAGAATTAAGCAAAAGTATGGGTACCGAGATTGACCTCGTATACACATTGAAACTCAAAGGCGGAGTAACTTGGAATTTGGGTTATTCCCAAATGTTTGCCAGCGACACCATGGAATCTCTTCGCGGTGGAGATAAAAGCCATATCCAAAACTGGGCATGGACCATGATCACCTTCAAGCCTACCTTATTTACCACAGCTAAATAATTTCCGAACAAACCTTTAATCGACATGAACTATTTAAAAAATAGCAAGTTACTAACTTGCCTGGGAATCCTATTGTCTCTTTCCACCCTATGGACTGCCTGCAGTAGTGGAAATTCAAAAAGCACAGAAGAAAAAGAAACACCCGAATCCGCAAAATCCACTAGCTCTAAGCTGGCCATTGAAAAACCGCAGCTGACTTTTGGCTTCATCAAGCTTACCGATATGGCCCCCTTGGCCATTGCAAAAGAATTAGGTTTCTTTGAAGATGAAGGACTTTATGTAACCATTGAAGCACAATCCAACTGGAAAAATGTATTGGATAGGGTCATAGATGGACAACTAGATGGTTCCCATATGCTTGCTGGGCAGCCTATCGCTGCAGGGGCAGGCTTTGGTAGGCAGGCAGAATTGGTTACTCCCTTTTCCATGGATCTTAATGGAAATGGCATCACTGTCTCCAATGAAGTTTGGAACAAAATGAAACCAAATGTTCCTACTAATGATAATGGATTACCTGTCCATCCTATCAAAGCGGATGCATTGGCACCTGTCATCACTGAATACAAAAACAGCGGAAAACCTTTTAAAATGGGTATGGTATTCCCTGTTTCTACCCACAATTACGAAATCAGATATTGGCTGGGTGCAGCAGGCATCAACCCAGGATTTTACACCGCTGAAAATATTCAGGGGCAGGTGGATGCAGATGTTTTGCTTTCCGTAACTCCTCCACCTCAAATGCCTGCCACCCTTGAAGCTGGCACTATCTACGGATACTGTGTAGGAGAACCTTGGAACCAGCAAGCTGTATTTAAAGGGATAGGAGTTCCGGTTACCACCAATTATGATGTCTGGAAAAACAATCCCGAAAAAGTCTTTGTGATGACAAAGAAGTTTGTCGAAGAAAATCCAAATACGGCCATCGCGGTAACCAAGGCCCTTATCAGAGCGGGCAAATGGCTGGATACTCCAGGCAACAGGCCAAAAGCGGTTGGTATTCTTTCGCAGCCTGAATATGTAGGCGCTGACTCCGTAGTCATTGCCAATTCCATGACCGGAACTTTCGAATTTGAAAAAGGGGACAAAAGATCCATGCCCGATTTTAATGTTTTCTTCAGATACCATGCTACTTATCCTTTTTATTCTGATGGCATTTGGTTCCTGACCCAAATGAGAAGGTGGGGACAAATCCCTGAAAGTAAACCTGCAAAATGGTACCATGAGACCATCAAGGATATTTACCGCCCGGATATTTGGGAAAAAGCTGCCAATATTTTAATGGAAGAAGGTAAACTCTCAGCAGAAGAAGTTCCCAGCACTGATGGTTATAAAGCGCCAACTGCTGATTTTATCGACGGTATAGAATACGATGGAAAAGACCCAATCACTTATATCAACAGCTTTAGAATCGGAAATAAGAATTAATAAGCTCTTTGATTATCACCAATCACAAAGAGCTGAGGACTAACAAAATAGTCTACAGCTCTTTGTCTTAGTCCCCTTGGAAACTGAAATCTTCCAGCGGACAGGAAAGCTATTTCCAAAATTTAATCAGAAAAACTAAAATTGATCAAGCTATGAAAGACAAGACCATTAAAACCATTCGATTTTTGGGTTTAGGCTTTTTAGAGCCCCTGCTTAAAATGATCAGTGGGGAAGAGCCCGGAAAGAACCTGAAAATCTTTATCAAGAAAAGTCTCTTTCCATTAGCCTCAATATTTCTTTTCATCCTAATATGGCATTTGGGCGCAACAGCTTTATTTAATAAAGAAGCCAACGCCAGAATAGAAAAAGCCAGAACAGAACAAGGAGAAAAAGCAGCCATAGCTATGGCCGACTGTATAGCTTCAGGGGATGTGAGCTGCCAACCCAACACACTACCCTCTCCAAAGCAAGTTTACCATGCATATATTGCCCTCTGGAAAGACCATTTACAAATCGCTGAAAAGAAAGATGAATTCAAAGAAAAAGTGGCTACAACCAATGTCCAGAGGAAAGAGCAAGGTTTGTCCCCTATTACCTATACTGGAAGACCTTCCTTTTTGGACCAAATAGGTACTAGTCTTAAAACCGTAGCTGCGGGATTCCTTTTGGCACTATTTGTAGCTGTTCCTATTGGCATCATCATTGGCTTAAGTGATGTGCTACGGAATTCGTTTAACTGGCTGATTCAAATCCTAAAGCCTGTTTCACCTGTAGTTTGGCTCTTATTGGTATTCATGATTGTAAAAACAGTCATTACCGATCCCAATATGGACAAGTCCTTTATCATCTCATTTATAAGCGTGGGGCTATGTGCTATGTGGGCTACATTAGTAAACACCAGCATGGGTGTGTCCACCGTGGATAAAGACTATATAAATGTCTCCAAGGTATTGAAATTAAGTATTGGCAAACAGATCTTCAAAATCATTTTGCCTGCCTCATTTCCATTGATTTTTACCGGCTTGAGGATTACCGTATCCGTCGCTTGGATGGTTTTAATTGCTATTGAACTATTAGCACAAAGCCCCGGGTTAGGTTCTTTTGTTTGGGAAGAATTCCAAAACGGGGCCAGTGATTCAAATGCCAAAATCATTGTTGCCATGTTTGTTATAGGCATCATTGGTTTCCTTTTGGACAGAATTATGCTCACCGTACAGAATTTCATGACATTCAGTAAAGCCTAAGACCATGCCTATTCTTGAATTAAAAAATGTATCTAAAACCTACGGAACAGGCTCTTCAAAAGTCGAGGTGCTGAGCAATATCAATCTATCTGTTGAAGAAGGTGAATTTGTGGCCATTGTAGGATTTTCGGGAAGTGGGAAGACCAGTCTGATCAATCTGATCAATGGGCTGCAATTTCCCGATTGCGGAGAAATCTTACTTCAGGCTAAGGCCATTACTGGGCCAGGACCAGACCGTGGCGTAATATTCCAAAACTATTCCCTTTTGCCTTGGCTTAGTGTATATAAGAATATAAAGTTGGCAGTGGATGAGGTTTTCCCAAAACTACCCAACAAAGAAAAGGAAGCCCATATAAAAAAGTACATAGAAATGGTTAATCTCAGCCATGCAGCCCATAAACTTCCTAAAGAACTATCAGGAGGCATGCGTCAAAGGGTATCTGTAGCCAGGGCACTGGCCATGAATCCGCAAATTCTATTAATGGACGAACCACTTAGCGCACTGGATGCGCTTACAAGAGGAACACTGCAAGAAGAAATCATCAAAATATGGAGCCAAGACAAAAAGACTGCGGTTTTGATCACCAATGACGTAGACGAAGGCATCATCATGGCAGATCGAATAATTCCACTTACACCAGGACCAAAAGCCACTTTGGGCCCAGAATTCAAGATAAATTTCGAAAGACCCCGAGATATAACTGCCATCAATAAAGACCCCCACTACAAAAGGTTAAGAAATGATATTCTGGAATACTTGATAGAAGTAGGAGCTACCAGAAGACAAGTCAGTGATCAGAAATATATTCTTCCCGAATTACAGCCTATTATGCCTGGTAGAATAGAAATAGGGAGAAAAAGCAGAAGCAGTAAAGTAAAATATTTCCAATCCTAAAAAACTGCCAATATGGAAGCATTATTGAATAAAGAAAATCTGTATATCCCCCACTTGGAAGGACAACCGGATATGCTCAGCTGTCAGGAAATCAGAAAAGTCTACCCCACTCCCAAAGGAGATTATGTGGTATTGGATGATCTTTATCTGTCTATTAGAAAAGGAGAATTTGTATCCATAATTGGCCATTCAGGTTGTGGTAAGTCCACCCTTTTGACCATGATAGCTGGATTGAATGATATTAGCGGGGGCAAAATATATGTCGACCAAGATGAAATCAGGGGTGCTGGCCCTGACCGTGCAGTGGTATTCCAGTCTCCCAGTTTATTACCCTGGCTTACAGCCCTACAAAATGTAATGATTGGGGTAAAACAAGTTTTCCCACATGCCAGCAAAGCGGAAAAATTAGACATCTGCAAATACTATTTGGACAAGGTAGGCCTTGGAAATGACTTCAACAAAAAAGCCACCTCACTTTCACAAGGAATGCAGCAAAGGGTGGGCATCGCAAGGGCATTTGCCTTGAAACCCAAAATCCTTCTTTTGGATGAACCATTTGGCATGCTAGATTCCCTTACCCGAGGCGAACTACAGGATGTATTATTAGAAATCTGGCAAAAAGAGAAAATCACTGCCGTGGCCATCACCCATGATGTGGATGAGTCCATATTTCTGGCAGACAGGGTAATAATGATGACCAGTGGACCTTATGCCAAAATTGGCGATGAACTGGTGATACCATTTGAAAGGCCAAGAATAAGAAAAGAAGTCCTCGAACATCCAGAGTATTATGATTTTAGGGGGTATCTGATGGATTTTCTAAACCATTAATAGCTGCAATATCAATTGGTCTACTGCGCCATATGGGAAGGAAAATGATCAGGGTTTTTCTTCCTCTATTTTTTTAATTAGTATCTTGCCAAGCAATAAATTGTTTGCCTCATACTTGATGAAAGCATGGAAAATTGGTTAAAATCACTGAGCTTGGAAGGAGATAAAGTAAAGCTTATTCCTTTAGAAAAAACACATAAAAATGGGCTAGTGGAAGCTGCATCTGATGGGAAACTTTGGGAACTTTGGTTCACCACTGTTCCTTCAGAGTACACCATAGACCAGTACATCTCTCAAGCAATAGCACAAAAAGAGGCCAAAACCGCTTTGCCTTTTGTCATCATTGAGCAATCAAGTAACAAAATCATTGGGTCAACAAGATTTTGTAATGCCGAAGCTGCCCATAGAAGGTTGGAAATTGGTTACACATGGTATGCAAAAAGCCATCAAAGAACTGGGATAAACGCCGAATGCAAATACCTTTTGTTACAATACGCATTCGAAACACTGAACTGCATTGCTGTTCAATTCAAAACTGACTGGTTCAATGTCAATTCAAGAAATGCCATTGCACGCTTGGGAGCAAAACAAGATGGGATTTTAAGAAATGACCGACTCAATGCTGACGGAACATACCGCGACACAGTTGTGTTTTCCATTATTGCCCAAGAGTGGCATGGGGTGAAAAAGAGTCTTGAATACCGCCTTAAAAAATACAAGGGGGGAATTGTTTCATAACAAATTGATTTTCACTGTTCACTTTACAAACACTTACCAAAAGTATTCTTATCTAAAAAACTCTCCATTCTAATGAAAATATTTTATTTGGTCTTTTTTGTTTTAATGGGACTATCATCCTCTTTTTCAAAAGCACAAAGTTCTATGGAATTACCAGAAAATCTTCCCTTCAGCAATATCACCAAACACCCTGTTGATTATAGCCCAGGTAGTGTAGCGGCAAGAATGGTAGAAAGCCTGGGCTTCAGGTACCGTTATGCTTCTCAAGACCTGAAAGAAACAGATTATGATTTTAAGGCTGAGGAAACAGCTAGAACCATTGGGGAAACCATTGAACATATTTATGGCTTAAGCATGGTCATAAGAAATGCTGTTTTGCCAAGTCCCTACGAAAAAAAGGAAAATCTCAACATGGAAGCTACCCGTGCTGAAACCCTAATAATCCTAAAGGAAACCTATGATCAGCTTTTAGGTATGACTGAATCTGATCTGAAAAAAATAAGTATCCAGGGCACCTACCCTTTTTGGATCGTGATCAATGGCCCGCTGGCAGATGCCCTTTGGCACAGCGGACAGATTGCAACTCTCAGAAGAGCAAATGGTAACCCAATTCCCAAAGGCGTAAATGTATTTTTGGGCGAATATAAAGCAGTCAAATGATTTTATTTCATGGGGAGAGCTGTCTTACTCTCCCCTAGACTTTGTTTGATTTTTTATTTATACTGTTTCTCAAACAGTACCATATTACTTCTCTAACAATAAAGCCCAAAGGCTTTCATTAACTTACAGAAATATCATATTTGTCCAGTAAACCCTGAATATTGGAAAAGGAGAACTTGGCTTTTTTGATATTATTTCGTTCAGGATCAATGGAGAAGTTATTGGCCAATCTAAAATCCACTTTAGACAAATTGGCCCTATCGAATACAGCATCCCTCAAGTCACAATTAACAAAGGAAGAAGCCGTTAAGTCGGTCTCAACAAATTCAACAGCCTCCAGCCTACACTCTTTAAATTTGGTCTTCTGCAATTTCAAACCATAAAAAGAGGAAAAATCAAGTTGACACCTATCAAACTCAAAAGTCAGCAGAAACTGATTACACTTATCAAACCTCAAACCCAAAAGTTTACAATCAATAAACTTGGCATCCTGAAAAGCGGTATGCTGAAGCTGGGCATTGCTAAAATCACAGGATACAAATTCACATTCAATGAAACTAAAATCCCTAAGGTCTAGCCCTGAGAAATCACACTGCTTAAAAGTACAGGACTCATATTCTCCAAATGCTAGGCTTGCTACGTTAAAGTCACTTCCAGAGAATACTTCGCTTTCAAAATATGGCTTATTCATGCCATAAAAATAAAGTTTCAGAACCATCTAAACTTAATGGAACGAAATAAATTTAAATCACTTTTTCACCAATCATTCCCACCATGAAACCTAAACACGCTCCGATGGTCCCCCACCTATGGTGTTTCATCGAACTTTCAGGCGCTATATCCTGAAACAGCAAATACAAAATACCTCCACTCGCAAAAACCATTAAATGAGCGGTAATATCAGGACTACCACTTAAAAAGAAATGGCCAATCATTGCTCCTACTATTCCTGCAAAACTTAAAAAAAACATCATTATCAAGGTTTTCTTTACCGTAAATCCACTGATCACCATATCCCTGAATGAATTAAATGCTTCGGGCAAATTTTGGAGACCAATGAACACTGCCAATAAAGTACCGGTGGCCGGATCACTGGCAAACAAAGCGCCCAAAGCGATCGATTCTGGAACAAAGTCCATCAGCATAGCCAGAAGCTGGGCCATTTTCCCACCACTTTGGGCAAGTCTTTTATCAATAATAAAAAATACAATCGCGCCTGATGAAAATGATATCAACATAGGCCATAAACTAAGTTCCTCGAGTCCCTTTGGTATTAACACCAAAGCCAGTGCAGAAAGTAGAATGCCCGCCCCAAACGCCATTGCGGTATGGGTAATCTCATACTTAATTTTTCTTTTTAGAATATGATGTTCAAAGTAATTGGCCAGCAAGGCGCCAATAAAAACTGTAATTCCAGAAAAACCGGCATAAAGAATAATTTGAGTAAGAAGATCCATAAACTTTCAAATTATAAATTTGTTCTTTAAAATAATGGGCATTGACTAATCCATCTTAAATCACTTTCTTCTCCATAATCACATAGTCTATTCCCCCTTTTTGAAAAGTTTTATTGGTTTTCACCAAACCGAACTTTTCATAAAATGCTGTTTTCTCTACCCTGGCATTACACCAAATTAGTGCTATTTCCTCTTGCTCCAATAACTCCAAAACATGGGCCAGTAAGTGTGAACCAAAGCCCATTCCCTGATGGCCCTTATCAGTGGCAAACTTCCTAAACTGTGCCTTTCCTTCCTCTACAAACACAGAAATAATAGAAATTAACTTGCCCTCCACTTCCAAACCAAAATGAAGCCCCTTCTTATCCTCATCCAATTTAACATAGTCAATTGACCTATCTGGCCACATAACCCTGTGCCGCAAATCCCAAGTTTGCTCAGGACTAATCCTTTTGATCTGATAATTCTGTTTCACTGAATCTAATCGTTTAATAAAAATCTACTACTTCCAGCCTTTCCATCCAGGTCCTCTGACTACTCTCCCTGGAAAGGCACCTGTATGCTTCCCATCTTTCAAAACCTGCTTTCCATTTACAAAAACATGCACCATTCCTTCAGCATATTGGTGAGGTTTGTTAAAAGTGGCTTTGTCCTTAATAGTAAGCGGATCAAAAATAATGACATCTGCAAAATACCCGGGCTTCAAACTCCCTCTTTTTTTAATCTTTAGATTAGAAGCTGGCAATGCGCTCAGCTTATGGATGGCCTCTTCCAAACTGATTACTTTTTCATCGCGCACATATTTCCCCAGCAATCTGGCAAAGTTACCATAAGCTCTAGGGTGGGTACTGGAAGTCAAAAATACCCCTTCAGTGGCCATGGACTGGGCATCTGAGCCAAAACTCATCCAAGGAAGTTTTATTTGATTTTTAACGTTTTCTTCAGACATCAAAAAGTAAACTGTGCCCACCCTGCTCCCATCCTCTATCACCAAATCCATAGCCGTTTCTTCTGGAGACTTTCCACGGATTTTGGCCACCTCAGCAAGTGTTTTTCCGGTAAAATGCTTGAGACTGTCATTCTTAAATCCCACCAGTATCATCTTGTCCGCAGAACCAGCTGCCTGCATTAGGCTTTCCCAGTCTTCTGCAGGTGTCCTCATTTCTTCTAAAACTTTAGCGCGAATATCCGGATCTTGCAAACGAGCAGACCAAGTATCATAACCACCTTCCTGGACCCATGGTGGCATAGCTGCATCCAGTCCCGTTGCCCCAGCAGTATAATTATACATATCAGTGGTAATATGTAATCCAGCTTTTCTTGCGGAATCAATTTTGTCCACTACCAATTGAAATTTATCCCAGTTTTCTGCGCCACTTTGTTTGAGATGGTAGACCTCTGCTCTAATTCCGGCCTCATCAGCAATTTGGATTAACTCATCCAGACTTTCCAATAACCTATTCCCCTCACTGCGCAAATGGGATATGTACATGCCATCATACTCTGCGGCAACCTTGCAAAGAGCAATTAACTCCGCTGTACTTGAATAAAAAGCTGGAGCATAAATCAAGGAAGAACCTATTCCCATAGCACCTTCTTCCATGGCTTTCCTGACCATTATTTTCATGCTATCCAATTCCTCTTCATTTGGAGCCCTATCCTCATAGCCCACCGTATTTACCCTTAAGGTGGTGGCCCCCACAAAGGAGGCTATATTGGTTGAAACACCTTTATTTTCTAAAAACTCTAGGTATTCGCCTAAGGTATTCCATGGTATGTCATATTTGATCTTGCCTTGATCATCCTTCATTTCCTTCTTGGAAGCAGGTGTTAAAGGTCCCCAAGAGCTACCCTCTCCAAAAACCTCCAAGGTTACTCCTTGTTTGATATCACTCATGGATCGACCATCCTCTATTAAGGACTCCACTGCCCAACTTAACATATTGATGAAACCGGGAGCGACAATTAATCCTTTGGCGTCAATTTCTGTTTGGGCCTTCTTTTCCTTAAGATCTCCAATAGCCGTAATCGTATCTGCATTAATAGCAATATCAGCAAGAAAGGCAGGTTTTCCACTTCCATCGATAATTTGCCCATTTCGGATAATGACATCATGGTCAAAAGAACCTGAACAAGCCATTAAGCACAAAAACAATATTAATAAGCTGAATCTAATTGGCATACCGGTGTACTTTATAGATTTGACATACAGTAATATAAGCAATTATTAATGTAGGAATAATTGCTAAGTCATTGAAAGGCTACCAAACTGAATAATCGGCTATACTGTCATTTTTATTCGACATTTCGCCAGATGATCATAAATGCTTGTTCTTCCCCTATTAAATAAAATACTTACCCAATAGCCTAAAGTAAGCAGCTGTGGAAAAATTAATAAAATCCAGAGCCATAAAGCAGGCTCTTCCCCTCTATTGGCAAAGAAAATCATCCAATGGACACCTGCATGTCCCATTTCCCAAGGCAATAATTTCAGCACATTTCGGAGCCAAACATTCCCACCAACAACCCTAATCTTTAAGGCTCTTTTTCCAAGCGTACCATGATATCTGCCATTTTCAGTTTGATAAAAATAGATGAAAACGGGTAAGGTTAAGGTCAAAAAACCAATTGATTGGGCAAATAACGGATGAATGCTGGCAGGGTTAACTTGAAGCACAAAATAAACTCCACTAAAAATAGCCAGTAATATCAGGGCATAAACCATTATGCAACCATAGTCTATCATTCCAGCCAAAAGTCTTCTGATAACCAATTTCTTCATGGCGGATTTATAAAAGTTAACTAAAAGACCTCAAGGTGTTATGACATTTCAATAATTTCCCTTTTGGTAAAATCCCTAAAGGCCAACTTATAGCCTACAAAGCCAGCTATAATATAAAAAATCAAATCCCAATAATTAGAGGTATCTGCTATTAATTGAATGATATAGTTATAATCAAAAAGGAAAAGGGCTTCCATATATTCTAGATCTTCGGCATTGGCTATATAGCCCATTGAGACCAAGAAATTTCCCAGTAAACAACAGGCCACGGCAATAGCTGCTCCAAAAAAACCAAAAATCTGATCTATCCCCTTGCCTAAATACCTAATTGAAAATCCTACTAATCCTCCTAAAGCAATACTCAAAATACCTACCTGATAATCCGCCATTAAGGTGATGGTTGCCCAAATAACAGCACCGATAATTCCGGTAAAAAACCCACCAAAAATTGCTAAAGGTAAATTTTGCTCCAGGCGCAATCGCTCAAAATTATCTGCATAAAGTATTTCTTTTAAATCCCTCCATTCCTGCTCCTGCTCATTACCCAACTGCAAATCCACTCTGGAGTCATACTTATAGTCAGGGCATTCATGAATAAAATCAGGCTTTTCAGAAGTTAATGAGCAGACCAATCCCTGCTTACCATCCTTTTTACGGAGGGTGCAAGACTTACAAAAAGCGAGTTGATGCTCTTGGGTCATGATGCTAAATTTTGAAAAATTTTAGGAATAAAAACCTAAACTATATTTAAAAATACATAAAACATTATATAAACGAAAAAAAACCGCTTATTTATGTTTATCGAACACTTGATTACAATCCAAACATCTGTGATAGCGTCTAACATATAAAGGCAAAACAAAAAAGATTGCAGAAAGCATTAAGGCCAAAATCCCCTTTCCATCTTTAATGGAACTTGTTTCAGAAACAATATGGCTGGACTCGCAGTGGGGACATTTTATTATATTATCCTTGTCATCATAAATGGGCGCCTGATTGAATTTATTTAGTATGCCGAGTGCTTTTTCCAGCATTTCTTCAGGAACCATTAACTTGATCCCTCCAATTGAAATGCTAAGTAAAGGATTGAGGGTAACCATATTTTCATCCATCAAGAATGTTTGAATCCCTTCACTTTCCAATTTGGTTTTTAAAAGATGTGCTTCAACCGAATTATCAAAAGTTTTTAAGGCTATTAGGCTCATGATTTGCAAACTGCTTAAAAATGGTACATCTAATTCTCGAAAGATTTCGATTATTCCTAACCTTGCTGATAATTTTGTGGACCGACAAAAGGGCTTGGACCATCCTCCACCTCTACTTCAATCCCTCCAATTTTATCTGATATGAGGTTGTAAATCGAACACCCAATAGCCACAGTTATGAATCCAATAAAGCCATATAAGAAGGGAAGGAAAAATATCAAAATCCCTCCTCCTCCTAGTGCTGAAAAGGGATAGTCTACAGAAGAGAAAATCACCGCTATAAACCCAAAAGGTATAATGAAAATTGCTGATACTATTGTATAAAGTAATGCCGCTACTTTGGCTGTTTGAAGGACTCCGAATTTTTTGATTCTTTTCATTAGGTAGATGGGTTTAATAAAATGATAAATAAAACAAGATTCTAAAAAACACTTACCTATTCAATATACAACTAAGCGCTTATTTTAAGAATTATTAGCAAGATTTTCTCTACAGAAGCTCACTGAAAATCATCTTGAATTTTTCACCTTCTCCAGCAAGTTCCTAACCTGCAAATCCCCAAAACCATAAATACTTTCTCGCTTGGAAAACTCCCGAAATAACTTGGAAAATTCATCGGTATGAAGCTCTTCCATGATACCAATCATACTTTGTTCAGGCCTTCCCAAACCACCATTAGGAGGCCTTCTGGCTATTTCAGCATCTACCACTTTAATCAAATAACTAAAAAAATCAGGCAGTTCATTTACTATTTAATACAGTTCATTATCGTTTTTCAACAGATAAGCCTTCCACATCTTACTTAAGGCTAAAAACTCCTCATTTGATAGGCATTTGCCCCATTCAAAGGTCTCCTTCAAGCCCCGGATATCCAATCCCCCAAAACCATATTCCAAACTGCTATAGGGCCTAACCAAAATCACCTCACCGGAATGATGCTGATTACTCAGTTGATGCAAAACATACCAGCAGTTGACCTGACAGAAGAGGTCATCCTCAAACCATAAATACACAATGGATCCTTGAGGGATTTGCTTGATTTTTTCTAACTCCGGAACGGTAATTTCGAAATAAGTTTTTTCATCAAAATCCCCATAGGTTAATCTAATGAATCTAGCCCGAGTATGATAAAATTCCTGATCAGTGTCACCACTCAAATCACCCTCTACTAAACATTCCCTAAAGACAATAGTCTGCCCAGGTAAATTTGAAGGAAATTGATCCTTCAAAGCATCCCCATTCAGTATATGGAAAATCTCACCCATTATTATTCAATGGTTTTTATTACCCTACAAGGATTCCCAAAAGCCAGAACATTGTCCGGTATATCCTTGGTTACTACAGAACCAGCACCTATGGTCACATTATCCCCAATGGTCACTCCAGGCATAATACAGGTATTTCCACCAATCCAAACATTATCACCGATTATCACAGGCTTGGAAAATGTCCTATATATCGGTTCATTTGGAGACTGTTCTTCTGGCTTTCTGATCCTTTCAGAAGCTTTTAGGGGATGGGAGGCGGTATAAATTTGAACTCCTGGAGCTATCAATCCATTCTTACCTATTCGAATTATATTATCATCCAAAAATGTACAGTTCATATTGACAAAGGTATTTTCACCAATACTAATGTGCTCACCATAATCACAATAAAAAGGTGCTTCTATCCATACCTTTTCTCCCTTCTCTCCCAAAAGCTCATTTAAAATTGTTACCCTTTTTTCCATATCCTCCGAATCCAACAGGTTATAGTCTTTAATAAGCTTTCGCGCTTTATGATAACGTTCCAGAAGTTCTGGATCCAGGGTATTGTAAATTTCTCCGGAAAGCATTTTTTCTTTTTCTGTCATATTATTAGTACTCCAGTTTCTCAATTTCCACCCAAAAAGGCATGATATTTTTTCCTTGTATAGCATAAAAAGGTATCAAATCCCCCTCCATTTTATCCAAATTCACATTATCCATTACAATCACATCAGTCTCCGCCGAATTCTTAGATTGAAATACTTGGGCTCCGGCTTCCATGACCATCCTTCCACCGGCGGGAATGGGTTTGATAAATTTGAAACGAATTTTATACTTTCCTTCCGTCACATTTACCCGCCATTTGCCATAGATTTCCTCTTGATTCCAGATACCACGTTCCCCGCCTGCATCATTTCTATTGAGTACCACAGGGTTTTCTTGATCATTCCCAACGGATATAAAAGGTTGATTTTTGATATTGTCCGATTGGATCAATTCACCATAAATGGCATCAAGCTGCTGCTTCATTCTTTTGGTAATCTCAGGCTTTTGTCCATTGATATTATTACGCTCATATGGATCCGTCCCCATATCAAAAAGTTCAAAATCCTGACAGTCCGAATTATAATCAGCATGGGCCACCAACCTATAATCGCCTTGCTGTAAAGCCATATTTTGGTATAATTCCGGATACCTTCTTGTCCAATAAAAAAACAGGGGCCTATTCTCCCAAGCCACCTTTTCTCCATACATTAAAGGCAATAAGCTTTTTCCATCAATTACACGATCTTGCGGCAATTCAGCCTGGCACATTTCTGCCAAAGTGGGCATCACATCCATATGCACAGCAACAGTTTCTATATCCTGATCTGCCTTAAATGCTGCGGGATACCTAAAGTAAAAAGGTACCCTAACTCCTCCCCTATACACATCCCCTTTTTTACCTCGCATACCTGCGAGATAGCGCATTTGTTGAGGGCCATTATCTGTCATAAAAATCAAAATGGTATTATCCTCAATTTCGAGCTCTTCCAATTTCCTGAAAAGCCTTCCCAGATTATCATCAATATTGCTCACCATAGCATATACTTTCCTTGCATCTTCTTTATCCTTTTCACTCATATTGCGGTAAGGCCTCATCGCTTCCTCAAAACCTAGGGAAGGATCGATATCCTTGTACATTTTATAGTACTTTTCAGGAACCTGCAATGGTGTATGCGGGGCATTGAAAGCCAAATAACAGAAAAAAGGTTGGTCGGAGTTTTCTTCAATAAACTTAATGGCTTCCCCTGCAAAAATATCGGAACAGTAGCCCTCATATGATTCCTGCTGTCCATTATGCCAAAGCACTGGATCAAAATAACTGCTATCTCCCCTAAAATAAGTAGTGAAATCACCTACTTGGCCCATTCCACCGGACAAGTGGATCAAAGATTCATCAAAGCCCTGATCATTTGGTCTAGAGGGATGATTATCTCCCAAATGCCATTTACCAAAAGCACCGGTTTGGTAGCCGGCATCTTTTAGCATTTCAGCTATGGTGATCTCTCCTGCTGCCATAATGGCTCCTCCATTATAGGTATCCCGTATTCCTGTTCTCAAAGAATATCTTCCAGTCATCAAACTGGACCTTGTAGGAGCACAAACCGGGGAAACATAAAACTGATTAAATCGGATACTTTCCCGCGCCAGCTGGTCAATATTGGGAGTCTTCACATATGGGTTTCCTGTAGCGCCAAGGTCGCCATATCCCTGATCATCTGTTATGATCAATATGACATTAGGTTTTTCAGGCGTCTGTGAAAAAAGTCGAAAGGGAGATAATAAAAGTACTATACCAAAGAGCAATTGGCTAAATGAATTTCTCATAAGGTTATTTTGGTCAAGTTTAAGTTCAAAAACCAATTTAGAGAAAATCAATTAAAGCAGTACGATAAACTTATAAGCGGTTGGCATCTTTGTTTTTAAGAATAGAAATCATCCAAATCAAAAAGACCAAAGCCCCGAACAAAAAACTTAGAGCATAAAACAACACATTATAGCTGATCAGATAATTCGTGTGATCAATTAAAATGCTCAATTGTTTTTGCTCAAAACTCGGAACAAATGATAATATCCCACAGACTAAAAATAGGATAGCAAAAAACACTTGCGGCTTATTCCAATTTCTCATTTCCATTTTCTGATCGATTTTATTATTCTCGTTCTATAACCCATTTTGGAAAATTTTGGTTTATGCTAAAGCCTATTTATTATTTATGGCAGTCACTTTTTCATTTTATGGTCGCTAGCCCTTTTATAGCCTAATAATTGAATACCCTTTCTGTCAATTTCCAAGATGGAAAAACTGCTGTTTTCTGCTCCACTTCCATCCACCATAGCCATTTGGGTCGCAAAATGAATTCCTCCCTGATGATCAAAACGTTCCTCATGTACATGCCCCTGAAAAACAGCCATTACTTTTCCTGAATCCTCCAAAATAGCTTTGACCTGCTTATAATTATTGACATGCATCTGGCTCTGACCATGGAAATATTCAAAAAGTGGATGATGGCAAAATACAATGGTTGGTTTGGAATTCCTTTCAAGGTCTGCTTTCAACCATTCTAGCTCAAATTCTGGGATATTGGTATTTGTCCAATCTGCCCCTTCCTTATAAAAATGATTCCTCCCATCCTCATGGTAATTGGCATCCAAAACGATAAAATGCATCCCTTTCTGATCAAAAGAATAATAACTCCTATCCTTGGTAATCCCTGTGTTTTCTATATTGGACAGAAACTGCTCTTTGCGAATACTATCCACATCATGATTGCCCAGGCAATGGTATCGAGGCCCTTTAAACCGGGCATAGACAGATTCAATATCCCTCAAATATTTTAGCGTATCTTCTTCAAGCTGTTGATCATCCTGATCTTTAAAGTCTCCCAGATGCATGACAAAATCCACCTTTTCATCATTCATCACTCCAACGAACTCTCTCATCTTATCCAGCGATTCCCTATAATATCGTGTTCCCCTAGCATCAGCATCAGCATAATGGGTATCCGTCACCAGGCCTATCCTAATGGTCTTTCCATTTGCTGAAAGATTAAAAGAAGACAATAATAGGCTGCCTGTAAAGGCTCCCGAAAGTTTCAAAAACTTCCTCCTGTCAATATAAAAATGGGATTGTTTCATAAAAGCCGTTTTTACTTTTGCACTAATATAGGCTTGATATTATTCAAAGGTAAAATGGTTTTTGATTGGAAATCAGCTTTATGAATAAAGATTAACCATTCTTTCCCTATCCATCATTGGTTCACTGACTGTTTATCCTAATCAAATCATCAGATGCCTGCATCAGTTTTTTCCATAAGACTGGGTTCAAATTGGGATTTTCAGCCAAATAGTCATTTAGGATATCATAGGCAGCTGGAGAACTATACCTCCCTATCGTACTACCCAACCATGCCTTTGGAAAGAAAATATCCCCAGTCTTTTGCACTTCATCCAGCAAATCCAAACTCGCACGAAGGTGCTTGATTCCGCTTTTCTGCCTCAAAGGATGGTGGATATATGACAATGCTGAACTTACCCAAGCTTCCTTTTCCCTATTGACAGCTTGGGAAAATCCTTCCGCTTTTGCATCTCTTTGATTTTCATTTGATGATAAAGCAGGCAAAAGGAATTCAAACCTCTCCAGCTTATCAGGGTTGGTGATAGCATCTTTAGTAATTTTGATGATTTCTTCGGTCCTGGGATGTTCAAAAAGTAACAGCTTCGTGGCCAATTCTGTATAATCATCCTCATTGAGATTCAAATTGGGAATTACGGTTTCTTTGCTCCAAATCTTATACAATTGTTCCCTGGCTTTTTCACTATAAGCTATTGAGGAGAAAAGACCAAATAGGGTCTTTTTGACATTAGCAGGCGATTCACCATTCAGCCTATCATAAAGCACCTCTATCAACTCCTGCTGGACGGAATTCCTCTCCTCCTGGGAAAGATAATTCCAAAATAGATTGCTGCACTGTCCACTGATATTTCTGATCAACAATTCATTTTCCTCCTGCTTTAATCCTTCTAGTCGCAAGCTCATAGCTACAATAGAGTTTATATTTCCTGAAAGAGTGTTTTCATAGCTATTGATATAAGCCTGCGCCCTACTAACATCATCCTTTAATTGTGGAATGAATTCAAGTTCCCCTTCACTAACCGGAAAAACACCATAGCCAAATCCATCGGAATTATAAATAATTGCTTTTGGTTTGGAAAGCCCCCTTGCCTCATCTAAAATAATCTTAGCCTCCTTCATGTCCACAGCTATTTCCTTAGTTCCCACATCGTAAACAAGACCTATATTAAATACCTGTGGCCAAAAATGCTCGCTGCCATCCTCAGCATATTGGCAAATCTCAAAATCAGAAATCAATCCTTTCTCATCATACTTGATATTGTCCTTGAAAATTGGCCTTCCACTTTGGTTTACCCAAACCTCACTCCATTGAGCAAGGTTTACCTCAGTTCTCTTATCCAAAATCTCCACCAAATCGGCCCAAGTGGCATTATTGTATTGGAAGGTCTCCATATACTCTTGAATACCAAGCTGAAAATCTTGCGCTCCCATAAGGGCTTCCAGCTGCCGCATCATAATGGGAGCCTTGTGATATATAATATTCCCATAAAGGGTTCCGGAGTATTTCAAATTCTCCAAAGGCTGCTTTATGGGATTAGTTCCTTGGGTGCGATCCTCAGCATAAGCTGCAGGATAATGACTCACCAAAAACAATAGATCGTGATTGATTTCTGGAAAAGAAGGGTTGACGATCTTATCAGCCATAAAATTGGCAAAGACCTCCTTCAGCCAAACATCTTCAAACCAGTCCATGGTCACCAAGTCACCAAACCACATATGGGCAACTTCATGGGAAATTAGTTTGGCCCTGCCCAGAAGTTCACTGTCAGTGGCAGTTTCATCCAAAAATAAACTTGGCTCCTTGTATTGGATGGCCCCCACATGTTCCATTCCACCATATTGGAATATCGGAATAGCTGCAAAATCCATCTTCTGGAATGGAAAGGGAAAGGCCGTATAATCCTCCAAAAAGCTTATTGACTTTTGATGCAGCTCAAAAATCTGAGGAACAGAGCCCTCCACTTTTTCAGGATCAGTCTCCCTGTAAAACAATTCCATTTCAAAGCTGCCAGGATTTTCTTTTGCAGTATTGAATTTTCCTGCCACAAAGGAAAATAGGTAGGTGCTCATTTTATCCGTTTCCCCAAACCGGTGTTGGATACTTTCGCCCTTCGCAGATTGGCTGAGCTCTGGAGCACCGCACATGACTTCCCAGTCCTTAGGTGCGGTAATGTTCAGCTGATAGCTGGCCTTAATATTTGGCTGGTCAAAACAGGGGAAAAGGGATCTTGCCCTATCAGGAACCAATAGCGTGTAGAGATATTCCTCATTTCTGTTGAGTGAATTTTCCCCAGCTATAAATTCTATATGGACTTCATTGGCTCCCTTATTCAGGTTTTCAGCTGGAATTTGAATATGTTCCATTTGATGGATTATTCCCACACTATCACCATTCACTTCTATGCTTTTGAGGTTCTCAGAGGCAGCACTGAAATCAAGATAAACATCCTCCTTATTTCCCAGCCCAAAGCTCAAATCCAAAATGGCAGGAATAGGCTTTTTTAATTCTGAAGGAATATCAAAATCCATGGTATACACTACATCACTGATTAGCTCTTTTCTGGTCTCAGCGAGGTTTTGGGAAACACCATCCTCAAGGGAAAATTCTGATTTTTGTGGTTTACAAGCCATAAGAATAGACAGTAAACTCAATCCAAAGCCAAGTTTGGGAATAATAGGGTTCATATTTCGTTCAAAAATTAATACTGGAATAATCAATCCCGAACTTATAGAATTCTGTGAATTAATTCTTCACCATCAATCAAAAACTTCGTAAAAGCAGATCTTTGGTTTATTTTAATCTGATCTCAATATTTAAATTCAAGGTAAGAAACGCCCTATATGTTCTTGGAAATCGTATTAAACCAATGATATTATTCAAATTGAATAATTAAGGTTTCAGACAGAGTGAACCCCACTAACAATCAGGTCAGATCAGGCTGGCATCACTTTTTTGATGGTTTAAAAGCGATGCCCCTGCTTATATTATGGATTATTTATTAATTTATAATATCCAACCCGCCTGAATATGAGAAAATTCCCTAATGCCCTCGTCATTATGCTGGGCTTTATTCTTTTTGTAAGCCTACTAAGCTTCCTGCTGCCCAAAGGTGAATACCAACGAATTAAAAACCCTGATCTCAGTTATGTCACGGTAGTTCCTGATTCTTATAGAGAAATAGATGCTGAACCTTTAAAGATAGGGCAAATCCTATTATCCATTCCAGAAGGTATTATTGGGAGGGCTGAATTGATTGCATTGATTTTTCTAATGGGCGGTGCCTTTTACGTGGTTGATAAAACTGGGGCATTTAGAGATGGCATACATTATATGACCGAAAAACTTTCGGGAAAAGAATCGTGGGCGCTCGCCGTAATTTCATTGTTGTTCACCACTGGAGGTGCTCTTAATGGGCTTCAAGAGGAAATAATAGCCATGATACCTGTTTTATTGTTTTTTGCCCATCGCCTGGGATACAATACCCTTGTGGCTGTTGGAATAAGTTATGGATCTGCTGTAGTTGGTTCCTCCTTTAGCCCCATGAATCCCTTTGGGGTTGGGATGGCCCAAAAGACAGCAGAGCTTCCCTTATTTTCAGGAAGTGTATACAGGATAGCAGTTTTAATACTAGCCTATTTACTTTGGACCATGCTAATTATTCGATATGCAAATAATAATAAGACTGAAAAGCCCAAAAAGTCATCCATCCAACCACATAAAATGGAAGGCAGGAATATTATAATTCTTCTTTTTACAGCCATGGCTTTTATTATAGTTATTTATGGGCTTGTAATTCTGGAATGGGGATTTAATGAAATGTCAGCGGAGTTTTTTGCTTTGGGAATTATTGCTGGGCTTGTGGGCCGATTGGGCTTCAATGGAACAGCAGAAGCCTATATTGAAGGTTTTAAGGAAATGACTTTTGCCGCGATCATAATGGGCTTGGCCAATAGCATCACCCTAATACTCAAGCAAGGCCTAATCATCGACACTATTATTTATTCACTATTTACTCCATTACAGTATTTACCGAAAAGTGTAGCTGCCATTTCCATGATGGGAGCACAAGCTCTATTACATTTTCCGGTACCCAGTTATTCCGCACAAGCCATTATGACCATGCCGATTTTGGCACCTCTATCGGATCTTATCGGTATCTCTAGACAGGCATGTGTACTGGCCTACCAATACGGTGCTATCATGATGGATATGATTATTCCTACCAATGGTGCATTAATGGCCATTATTAGTGTAGCAGGCATTTCCTTCAATAAATGGTTGGGCTTTGCCTTAAGACTCACCTTGATAATGCTGGCTTTAGGGGCACTGGCGGTAATTGTGGGAATTTATATTGGGTATTAAAAATTAGGCTTCGACTCCAAATAGTTAGACTTCTTTTTGTCAGTCCTATCAGAGTCCAGGCCCAAATAATACTTTTAAGTTATATAGATATTAATTACTCATTGACTGGAGTATGTTTCATCAAATAATTGGTCAAAAGCGTATACAAATGTCTTCTTGTGTTCACACCTTCATAGATTCCATGAGAACGGTTAGGATAGGCCATCATATCAAATTGCTTATTTTGACGGATCAACTCATTGACCAAAATTTCCTGACTTTGATAATGCACATTATCATCATTGGTACCATGAACTAATAATAAATTCCCCTGTAGTCCCTTGGCATAAGTAACAGGTGAACCATTGAAGAAATCTTCTGGATTTTCCTGAGGCAATCCCATATAACGCTCTTGGTAAATATTATCATAAATCAACTGGAAGGAAACACCTGCAACCGCCAAGCCCGTTTGGTATATTTCAGGGTATTTGAAGAGCAAATTCTGGGTCATGGAACCTCCTCCGCTCCAACCCCATACTGCCACCCTTTCAGGGTCGATAAAGTCAAAAGTATTAAAAACTTCTTTGGCAGCCTTAGCCTGATCATCGGCATTGATCACTCCCACTTTCCTATAAATACTCTTTCTCCATTCGCTGCCTTTTAAACATGGCGTACCTCTATTGTCCATATCAATAATTACATAGCCTTCCTGCGCCAACATGATATTCCAAAGACCAACAAAATTATCCGTAGCCACAGCTCCCCATGGCTCTCCATAAACATGGAATAACACTGGATACTGCTTATTTGGATCGAAATCCACCGGCTTGATCATTCGGCCATCTATCTGTACTCCACCATCAATGTCCACTTGGAAAAATTCCACCTCTGGCAAATCCAAATTCCCAAGTTGCTCTTTATATTCCAAATTGGCCTCCATAGTCCTGATCTCTTCATGCTTCTTCAGAGCAATTAAATGGTAAGTACTTGGGGACATTGCCTCACTATGACTTAAAATCGCATATTCACCATTCGGAGAGCAATTATAAATATTGATACCAGTGAACGCTTCAGGAGTAACCCTACTGCTTTTTCCTTTGCCCTTTAAATCAGTTTTGTACAAATAACGCTGAGTCGTGTTTTCGGGAGAAGCATGAAAATAGATTTCCTTATCTGTCACTCCTGCTATGCTAGCGACATCATACTCAGTAGGAGTAAGCAAAATCTTTTTTCCACTGGCAATATCCACTTTATAAATATGTCTCCAGCCATCATTCTCTGTCATGCGCAAAAAGGCAGAATTGTCATCCACTAATTTCAGGTCATTTTCTTCCCAGCCACCTGCAGAAACGTCAGGATAATAAATGTCCACCCAGGTATTCTCTCTCTCAGTGTAAATTTCTTTGAGCTCCTCAGTTTTTACATCATAAGTCCATACGGTTAACTTGTTCTGGTGCCTGTTCAATTGTTGGATCATCAGAGTTTGCTCATCTACCCATTGCATTCCGGGTATATAGTTTTGCACTGACGATCCAGGAACCGGAACCCAGTAAACCTCATCTGTGCCTAAGTCCGCAACACCTATTTTCACTGAGGAAGGGTCTTGTCCTACCTTAGGATACTGTAAGGGAATAGGCTTGGAATAAACAGAATCGGTATTATTGATCATATAAAAAGTCCCCACCTTGGAAATATCAAAGTTCCAAAAGGCCAGCTGCTCTCCAGATGGACTCCATCTAAACCCATCTCGGGCACCAAATTCCTCTTCATAGGCCCAATCAAATGTGCCATTGATAATGTCCTTTCCACCTGTATTGGTCAGCTGAGTAACCCTACCTGTTTCAAGATCCTCCACATAAAGGTTAAAAGCATGTACATAAGCAGCCTTGGATTGATCATCAGAAAATTTGGCAAACATCAGTGAAGAGGCTGGAAAGTCCTTACCCAATTGATCCAGTTCTTTTGTCTCCAAATCCAACACCCAATAATCCCCTTTGGTATTGGCACGCCACACCCTTGAGGAATTGGTAAAAATCAAAAGTTTGGATTTATCTGGACTGAAATTGAAGCTTTCAATGCCAATCGATCCTTCTGATCCCCCGGGAATTAAATCTACAGCCTCCACCAAAAGGCTTCTTTCTCCACTTTGAGCAGCATACTTTGCAATCTCTGGTTGACCGGATTCATTTCTCTCCACTACTGCGTAAGCCTCACCTCCATCTACCCACTGCAAGGCAGGAAGTCCCTTTTGCGAGAATTCTCCTGAATAAATTCGGTCTAAAGTCAGCTTAGCATCTTGCGCAATGGTAAATATGGGCAGTGTAGCTATTAGCCAAGCCATGATCAATAATCTCTTTTTCATCAGTTTATTCGGTATTGGTTAAAAAGGCAAAACAGGCCAATAATAAAAATAGTCAAATAATACTGAAGAATCTAGGATATAATTCTTCCGGAAAAGTACTTGTTAATTATGTACAAGTTATTGGTAATTTGGTTTTATTAGGACGTACTATCCCATCACCTATTGAGCAATAGGAAAAATTGTCCACTGAGCCAAAAGCTGATTGAAATAATTGAAAGGCCGAATACTGATTTTCAGACCAACTAAAACGGCAGTTTCGATATAGAAATTACTTGATAAGCTTTTTAAAAACTTTTTTATCCTCTCTTAAAATCTTGTTTAGACTGTGAGAAAAGCGAAGGAGTTTGGTCTTGTGTTTTTCCTGATTATCTGTTGCTACATCTAAATCTTCAAACATCTCGTCAGGTAGCTTATCGATGATTTTGTGAATTTCGGAATTAATTTCTTCTCTATCCATAAATGCAAATATAACATTTTTCATATTAACAGGAAGGCAACACTCCATCTCACCTGTATATCAAACAATATATTACAACTATATAAAATAATAAATTATATTTTTATACTGACAAAATTTAAAAACGCAATACTTTATATAATTCAAAATCATAAAAATATCAAATGAAATATTTATTAATTTTCATATATATTATTAAACAAAACATATAAACAATATAATACAACCTTCTTTTTTGTACAATTTTAAGAATAAATCAACTGTAGGTTCAAAGTATTCTTGGGCTGATAAAAATGTTAAACTGCGTAATGCCAAAAAGCTTTCCAAAATTATATTTTATTCCCGGTTTTAGACAAATTTGGCTTTTGGGGGAGTTTATTTAGATAAAAAATCCTAATGAAAAGGTTTTAAGTGTTCCTCGCAAAGGCCTCAAAGATGCCACTAAGAGTACAAAGGAATAAAGGGTATAATAAAGGTCATCACGTGCTTTGAGCAATCTTAGCGCGCTCTGCGAGAATAATTAATAACTCCACGCAAAAGACGCAAAGTTGGCGCCAAGAACGCAAAAAGAACCGTAGAGATACAATAAATGTATTGGAGTGCTTTGCGCAATCTTAGCGTACTCTGCGAGAATAACAAACAATTCCACGCAAAGGACACAAAGGTCCCGCTAAGGGCGCAAAAAGAACTTTAGGAATCCAATAAAAGTCTTCACATGCTTTGTGAGGAATAAAAAAAGTGCCCGATCCAAATAAGAACCAGGCACTTGATGACTTAATCAAACCACTTTATTATTTGTCCCCCTCCTGAGGGATTTTGGGCATTTCCTTCTTAACTGGATTCCCATCGGTATCAATCTCTACAATCTGATCAAAACCCAAGGATTCTAACTTATCTATAATTTTTGACTTGTCTCCAACAACAAACCAATTGACATTTTCTGGTTGGACTACCTGCTCACTTACTTTCTTCACATCAGAGAGGTTCAGATTTCTTACATTCGCATCGTATTTCTGATAATAATCTTCTGGAAGATTGTATTTCACCATATTATACAATGAACCATTAACGGCTGAATTGGTCTCCCACTGCCCTGGCAAAGCCATAACCTGATTGTTTTTGACTTTTTCCAATTCTTCTTCAGTAGCGGGTTTATCGCCAATAAATTGTGTCAATTCCTTCTTCAATTCTTGGATGGATTCGGCTGATTTATCAGTTTGCACCGGTGCATAAACCAAGAATGGACGCTCATGTTCTGCATTCAAGACCAAACCAAAGGCTCCATAGGCCCAGTGCTTATCCTCTCTCAAATTCATATTGATGCGAGAAGTAAATTCACCTCCCAAAATATTGATCATCTGCTCACGGGCGATCTCAGAAATATCGCCATATTTATCAATTAAGTTACCTGCAATGATTACAGATTGTTGGGATTCAGGCCTGTCCATCAAATACAAGGTATTTTTGGTGCCTGTTTCAGGCTTGGTGAATTTGATACTAGGCACATCACCTTTTTTCCAGTTTTTGAACGCTGCTTCCAACTTAGATTTCAGTTCAGCCATTTCCACATCCCCGGTAATTACCAAAGTGGCATTATTCGGCTTTATCCAAGTTTGATAAAAGTCCACCATATCCTCCCGGCTCAATTCAGTCACAGTATTTTCATAACCTGTACCGGTATATGGACTGCTATATGGGTGGTTTTCCCCATAAAGGAATTTATTCATTACCCTCAAGGCCATAGGCACAGGTTGGGATTTTTCACGCTTGATATTGTTCAGCTGTTCTTGTTTTAAACGCTCAAATTCATTCTCTGCAAAAGCAGGATTGAGCACCACATCAGAAAATAAATCCAAACTTTCATCCAAGGTGGGTTTTAAGGTAGTCATGCTGACAGAAGAAATATCTGTATCAGATCCTGTATTTAGACTGGCACCAAGCATTTGCAATTTTTCACTGATTTCCAAAGTACTCATATTCTTGGTCCCTTCATCCATCAAGTTCATGGCTAAGGAAGCAGTCCCCGCCTTGGAAAGGTAATCCGACTTATATCCAGCATCAAACATTAAATTCATGGCTACCGTAGGAACACCTTTTCGCTGGGCCAAAATTATTTTCATCCCATTCGATAGTTCTGCTTTTTGCAAATCAGGAAACTTAGAACTTTTAGGCTCCCCCAACGGAGGCAAGGATGAACGATCAACCGTACCCTCACTGACCGTATAATCAGGGAAAGGATTACATACCAATACATGCTTGCCCTGATTCAACCACTCTTTTGCCGTCGCCTGAACATCGGCTACGGTAGCCTCTTCCACATATTTCAAAACAGTCTTATAGTAAGAAGCATCTCCAAAATAAGTTTCATTAGAAGCTAAAATATCCGAAACCCCTCCAAATCCACCAATTCTCTCCATTCCTTTAATAAAATTGGCAAAATACGCTGCCTTCACGCGTTTGAGTTCCGCTTCTGTTGGGCCTTCATTTACCAATCGTTCTATTTCCTCCAGCATAATCCTTCTAACCTCTTGCACATCCTCACCAGGCCTGACATTGGCATAGGTTATAAATCGGCTGGCGATTTCTGAAGAAGCCTGAAATGCTTGCACCTGGCTGGCCAATTGATCTTCATAAACCAATCTTTTGTACAATCTACTGCTCTTACCACTACTTAATAAAGCCGAAATCAAATCAAAATGAATATCCTCTCGATCTCCAAACTGTGGAGTATTCCAGGCAAAGAGTATCCTACTTTCCGGTACTCGGTCTTCATAAACCTGGTAAGAATCCCTGGCATGTACGGGAATATTAACCTCTTGCCGCTCTACCGTTTGACCGGCTGGGATATCACCAAAATATTTCAAGACCCTTTGGTAAACATCATCTGGTTCTATATCTCCTGCGATAGCTATTACCGCATTGGCCGCACCATAATAGGATTTGAACCATTCATGCACATCATCTACCGTGGCCGCATCCAAATCTTCCATTTCCCCTATGACTGTCCAAGAATATGGATGCCCTTTAGGATACATGGCCTTGGTAAGATAATCCCACTGCATTCCGTAAGGTTGATTTTCGCCTTGCCTCTTTTCATTCTGCACCACACCACGCTGCTCATCCAACACCTCCTGATCAATGACCCCAAGCAGGTGACCCATTCGGTCAGATTCAAGAAATAAGACTTGATCCAAAGCCGCTACAGGAACATTCTGGAAATAATTGGTTCGATCAGTATTGGTTGTTCCATTTACATCGGTCCCACCTATCCTTTCTATGGCCTGAAAATAATCATCGTCAAAATTTTCAGAGCCATTGAACATCAGGTGCTCAAATAAGTGGGCAAAACCACTCTTTCCAGGTTTTTCATTTTTAGAACCAACATGGTACCAAACATTCACCGCCACAATAGGTGCTTTGTGATCTTCGTGTACCAAAAGTCGCAGACCATTAGGTAAAACATACCGTTCATACTCAATATTGATGTCTTGGGATTTAAAGGTTTGGGCTAATGTGGTTCCCATACAGCCTATTAATAGTAATAGGGCAAAAACTGATTTTTTCATAATAGAAAAGCATTTAGGTTCATACTGGCATAGGTATTCCTAATATAAAAAAATAAGCTACTTGAAATCAGTATTTTAGGATAAATTATTAGTTAACAAGGTTTATGGTGGAGCTTAATATTTATACAATCAATTATTACTTTTCCAAAATTTACGTTCACTTATTAAATCAATAAAAAGTACCTTAGTATATCAAATCTAGAATAGAAACCCAATTTTAATGGATATGAAATTGATAAGACCATTGTTTATGGCAACCTTACTGCTTTGCAGCTTATCTGCAAATGCACAGCTTTTCCCGCATGATGGGGAGTTTACCAGACAAGATACCTTAAGAGGTTCCATAACGCAAGAAAGGGCTTGGTGGGACTTGCAGCATTATTCACTGGATATCAAAGTAGAACCAGACAAGCAATTTATTTCCGGAACCAATACCATGACTTATAAGGTCAAGTCTGAAAAAAAGAAACTTCAAATTGACCTTCAGCCTCCCATGCAACTAAGTAAAGCAGTTCAAAATGGTGAAGAACTAGAAATAGAACATGATGGAAATGCGCATTTTATTAGCCTAAAAGAAGATCAAACTATAGGTCATATTTATGACATCACCTTCTACTTTTCTGGAAAACCAATTGTTGCTATTAGACCTCCTTGGGATGGAGGACTTACTTGGAACAAAGACAGCAATGGCTTGCCGTTTATCGCCAATGCCAACCAAGGAATAGGCTCCAGTATTTGGTGGCCCAATAAAGACCATCCTTCAGATGAACCAGACAATGGGGCGATTATAAAAGTAGAAGTTCCCGAAAACTTAATGGATGTCTCCAATGGAAGACTCATCAAAACTGAAAGAAACAGAAAAGCCAAAACAAAAACCTACACTTGGGAAGTAAAAAATCCGATCAATAATTACGGCATCAATATCAATATTGGTGACTATGTTCATTTCTCAGAAAAGTACCAAGGAGAAAAAGGTGAATTGGATATGGACTATTATGTCTTGCGTGAAAATCTAGACAAGGCCAAAAAACAATTTAAGGATGCTACCAGGATGATGGAAGCCTTTGAGCATTGGTTTGGTCCTTACCCATTTTATGAAGATGGCTATAAATTGGTCGAAGTTCCTTACCTGGGAATGGAGCACCAAAGCTCAGTTACATATGGAAACCGCTATGGCAATGGCTATTTAGGTCGTGACCTTAGCAGTACAGGCTGGGGCTTAAAATTTGACTTTATTATTATTCATGAATCAGGACATGAATGGTTTGCCAATAATATCACCAATAAGGATGTGGCTGATATGTGGGTGCATGAAGGCTTCACCGCTTACTCCGAAAGTCTGTTTTTGGATTACTTCTATGGCACAGAAGCTGCCAGTGATTATGTTTTAGGAACACGCATGGCCATCAATAATGATCGACCTATCATCGGAAAATATGGGGTCAACTATGAAGGATCAGGAGATATGTACTATAAAGGGGCCAATATGCTACATACCATTAGACAAATCATTAATGATGATGAAAAATGGCGTAATATCCTCAGAAGCCTAAATAAAGAATTTTACCATAAAACTGTTACAAGCAGGGAGGTTGAGAACTATATTAGCGAAAATGCTGGCATCGACCTAAGTAACGTTTTTGACCAATACTTGAGAGATACAAAAATCCCTGTATTCAGCTATACAGTTAAAGATGGTACTTTGGCCTACCGATGGGAAAATACAGTGGATGGTTTTAATATGCCTGTTAAAATCTGGATTGATGGTAAGGAAAAATGGTTAAAACCGACGACCGAATGGAACTCCATACAACTTGCATCCAAGCAAGCTAGTCTAAAAGTAGACCGCAATTTCTATATAGCAAGCATGGATATATTGGGAAAATAAATTCCCTCTAAGCATAAAAAAGCACTGCAATATTATCATAATTGCAGTGCTTTTTTATTACCTCTTTACACTAATAATTTCAAATATTTCTTCATGTCAAAATTGTAAAAATCAACTGCAAACCCGAATTGCCTCTATTCAATATTTAGTAAGAAACTAAAATTTAGTGTTCGTGGAAAAAAACATTTGTATTCATTACAAGCTTGATAAAGAATATCTCCCTCTATTCTATAAACACCCGCCGTGGGCTTGCCCAATGGATATTTAACTAATAATTTTCCAGTATAAACCTGTAAACCTTCTTCGCTTCCCTTTAGCCTTAGGATTTTATAATTAGGATATTGAGGTGGGCTTACTTCTAATTTGGCTGGCCAATCAATGGATATTTTAGTAGGAATCAAATTAGGGTCTTTCACCCTGTTGGCCTGAATATGCATCTCAGGATCAATATGGAAAACAAGTTCAATAAATTCTGAATTGACATTTAAATTTATTTCCTTGGAAAAAAATGTCAGCCAATGTTTTTCTTGAACTGTATTGGAAGACAACAATAACAAAGCAAGGCAGCCCAAACTAATTTTCTTCCAAAATCTCATCCAATTTAGCCTTTAAAGCCACCAGCTTAGCATCAAAATTTTTGGAATCCAAAAGGGACATGAACCTGATATTTCCCTCTTTATCGATCAACATATTGGAGGCTAACATTACCTCATCCCTAGCTAAATCAGGCAATACATCTTGAGGAGCAAAACTGGCTGCCACCTCTCCATCCTCATCCAGTAAAACAGGAAAGGTAAAATTAAATTTATCCTGCAGTTTCTCCCTCACCAATTCTGCCGGTTCTTTCACATCAATGATCAGGACCTTTACATTCTTATCCTGATAATCCTCTGCCAACTCTTGTAAATAAGGTGCTTCGGCATTGCAAAATGGGCACCAAGTAGTCGCTATATGTAGCACCAAATAACTCCCTCTGAAATCTTCATCCGTAAAAGTATTACCTTCCAAATCCACCAATGAAAAATCAGGAAGGCTCATGTCCTCTCCGTCCAGATCTTCCGACTGACCAAAGCCCATTAGCGGTAAGCTAATAATAAAGGCCCATATGATGAATATTTTATATTTCATTGATAAACAGTATATTACATAAATTTAACTGTTTCCCAATAAAATTAAAAGCCCACAAGAGATCAAGCCCACTTAGCGATCATTTGTCCAAGAATATTTACTGTTTCTTTAGCGGCCCTTTCCGGTACCAGTGAGCTATCTGATATCCCGGATACTACCCGCGAAATATTATGGTCCACCTCACCTTTCTTCGCCCAAGTGCTGGATGGGGCAGCTGTCAGGTAAACTGAAAAATTGTGGTGCCCGGATCCTGGCCTTTCACCTATAATATGCAATATGCTTTTACAGGAATTTGGCTCATTATCATTTCCAAACAATAATTCACCACAAGCATAACCAGCACGAACACGCCCATGTCGTATCACTATATTTTCATCTGAAATCGTATATCCCTCATTCTCCAAGGTACTTTTTAGCATTCCCAAAAATGCCTCTAAATGTCCTTCGTCCATTAAAGCTCTTGCATTGAGACCATCCGAAATCACCAGTTGAACATTAGGGGCCTTTCCCTTCCAATTAGACTTTATTTTTCTCAGACTTTTTATTGCCTCCTTGCTTAGCTGCTCACCTGATTCGGGATGATAGACATAGTCCTTTCTATCTAAAGATTGGGTAAGGATAGGCACTGCAGATGGAATTCCCTTGACGAAAATCTCTGGCATCTCTGTCCATAAACTTACCTTTGCATCCTCATACAGTTCATCTACCTGCTTGGCAAGCTGAGGCTCAAGGTCCCAAATATTTTCTCCATAACCTTCGGCTATAGGAACTCCCCTTTCTCTAATAGCCACAATTTTGCGCTTGCCATCCGCAAAGATTTCTTCTCGACTTCTTAGATCTCCTTTTGCCAAACAATATTGATAATATACCCAAGTAGGGTCACCAAAATGAACAGTGGGCTTATTGTCACTCCCAATCACCCCTATTCTTTTAAAGAAATCCCACATAGCATCATTGACTTTGTAGCCAAACTGCTCGCGGACTTTGACATGATTATTAAAGCCGGTAGTTAAATAGCTAAGCATAGGATCATTTTTGGTGGGTAATGCCATCAAATAAGCTGGATTCGCAGGCATGATCTGCTCTATGCACCAATCCAAATCATTAAGGTTCACATCCATATGCAGCGTTGAACATACATCCAGTCCAATGCACAAGCCGTGCAATTTGCCCATGAAAGTATCCTCCAAACAGCATCTGACCAGCTGTTCCTTGGTTTTAAAAACTTCAGGGCCAATAAAGCCTGCTACATCATTTACATGTACCCAAGGAATTTGATCTTCTGTCTTTCCTTCCTCCATTTTTGCTTTGAGGGCACGAATAAATCCATACTTCCTGGATTCATGCAAGACCATATCGAACCCCTCACCATGTCCATTGGTAAAATCTGCCCCTTGACCAGTCTCAGCATAAAGCCCATACTGCCCGTCTCTCTTGGCCAGATGGTCCATCATTTTATCTATGCTGACATCGAAGGTCTTATTGGCATTCACGGTTCCTGCCAAACTCTGGAACCAGATTCCAGTAGTTCCAGGCTGTTTCTCTTCTACAGCAGCCTGCACATCTATATGCGAGAGAACGCAATTGGGCATGGTACTTTCCAAGCCAAAGGTGGTCAAAATATCAAAAAGCGCTGCCTCAATTTTGGCTACTGAAGCTACCTCAGAAGAAACGGGATTGGTACCCAAAACCAAATCGCCCACTCCATAGGACCAGGCATCAAATACCTGCCAGATAATATCTTCTGGATTATCCGTGGGTGAATTGGGCTGGACCCTTGCACTCATATATCCTTTACTGCCAATTTTACTATTGGGCAATGGATTGAAAACTTTTTGGCTTACTTGTATCAAATCTTCATTACTCATGAGCTTTGCCACACAGCCAATCACATCACTGCTCAGACCCGGCATGATTTCTTTTATGGCCCTTTCATCTTCCTTTAGCAAAAAATCCTTGAGCTCAGTCATGGTCCAGCTATCCAACTTCATTCTCTTTACAGAATCAGTGGTATCCAAGATCAAATCAAGCTGATCATCTTTATAAATTACATGCTTATTGATCTCACCCAATCGTGTATTTCCCAAAAGTGTACGCGCATGATTTCGGTCTGATTCATTCTTGGCAGCTATGCCCAAGGTTTGGTCTCCTTCTTTGAACTCATTGGCAGCGCCAATCAATTGCCGGTAAAGGTCTAAATTATACTTTCCTGATTTTCTGTTGATGTAGCTAAAAAGATCTTCACCATCCAAGGGTACTGAAATATCCAAAGGTTTTAAGCTTTGCCTTCCTTCCCTATTAAGAATAGTAAATCCACTAAATAAAAGCAGAGAGGAACCTAACATTCCTGATCTAATCAAAAATTCTTTTCTGTTCATGCCAGCTGTGATATTATTTACAGTACTTGATAGTAGGCATTTTGGGTTAGCTAAAAGGATTGATTCCTTTCTCCATTTTCAACTATTGAATATAGGGATTTTAGCTCTTTATACCTTAATAAATTTTGGATTACCTGTTTAGGCAAAAAATACAATCTTCTTGTTCTTACATCAAAAAACCATTTTCATCCTTGATTGGTCCTGGGATATTGGTATCATTAATCATTTCCCTAAGATCTATTTCAATCCCTCTCGAAATAGATGTTATGGGTACATCGTTATAGGTTCCTTCAAAAGGGTTTTCAGAATAATCACCAATCTTTTCCATTAAGAAAAATACCCAGATCAGAAGACCTGAAATTATTGGACCGGCCCAATAAACCCAATTCTGCGTATCATTGAATACATTCAACAATCCAAGTGGTACAAAAGCACAGAACACAAAAGTCAACCAAACTGCAGTAGAGGCATATTGTCTGGGAAAAGGAAAATTCTTAATCCTTTCTGATTTTCCCTGATCATCATAAAAACTCCTGATCAAGGCATGAAATTCCATATGTCTGAAATCTTCAAAATATTCCTTATCCCTTAATTCTTGGAGTCTTTCAGATTGGAGCCTCATAATTTGTGTAGCTGTATTGGTACTTTTGGAAACCTTATCTAAATCTTCTCCTGATAGATATCGCTTTAATTCATTTTCCAGCTTATCAGTATAATCTTCACATACAGTTGGTGAATAACGATCATTTAGGCGATGCCTTTGATGCTCCCATTCCCTGCTTAAGCGTAACTGATACCTAAGAGCTACCAACCAAGCTATATGTCTGTAGATTAATTCCTTTTTTATTTTCTGATGATCTTCTCCTTGTACAAAAGCCACTGCTGCAGCACCAAAGCTCCTGCTGTTATTCACTATCCCGCCCCAGATTTTACGGGCCTCCCAAGTTCTGTCATACGAACTGTTATTCTTAAAGCCAAGGTAAAACGCCACAGCAATACCGATGATACTAATCGGCTGCCATGGAATGGATATATCTATTTGTAAAAAACTGAAAAGTAGAAAGATCGCCAGCGAATAAATTAGTCCGATAATAAAGGGTTTCTTGGACCAATCAAAAGTCATCCAAAAACCATAGTTTCTTTTAATATACATGGCTATAATTAAGATTACGGGTGAAAAGCATTACCTATTAATTATAACCAATAATTTCATCAAATACCACCTTAAAATATTGATATTCAAAAAAGTAAAATCCCCTGAATGAAAATATATTTCTCTCAGAGGATTTGTTTTCTTTTATTTTGAAGTCCTTGCTTGAAGCTTATTGGCTAATTTTTCTGCAACCAATTCAGAGGATGCTGGATTCTGACCAGTGATGATCAAGCCATCCTCCAAGGCAAAAGCTGACCAATCATCCCCTTTGTTGTAAAGTCCACCTTTAGATTGCAAAATATCCTCAACCAAAAAAGGCACCACATCCGTAAGTTGAACAGCGGCTTCTTCAGAATTGGAAAAACCTGTCACCTGTTTTCCTTGAACCAATGGAACCCCATTTTGGTCTTTTGTTTCTTTAAATACGATTGGCGCATGACAAACCGCAGCCACAGGTTTTCCTTCATTATAGAAATCTTCGATCAGCTTAATAGAATTTTTATCCACTGCCAAATCCCATAATGGCCCATGGCCTCCCGGAAAAAATACAGCGTCATAATCAGCTTCTTTTACCTCTGATAGTCTTAAGGTTTTACTTAGTTTCTCCTGCAATGCCCTGTCTTTTTTGAATCTTTCTGTGGCAGGTGTACTGAAATCTGGGGAATCACTTTTGGGATCAATTGGAGGCTGCCCTCCTTTAGGTGAAGCCAAGGTAATTTTTGCCCCTTTATCTGAAAGATAGTAATAGGGACTTGCAAACTCCTCTATCCAAAATCCGGTTTTTTCTCCTGTTCCACCGAGGTCTTCATGAGAGGTCAATACAAATAGAATATTCATGGTTCCTGATTTTAATTGATTAATCCATCTTCGTCACTCATGCCCGATACTAATAGGCATGCTCAACAATCTTCTGTACATCTAAAGGACCGAGATTTTTATATTCTCCTAATCCCAACCAACCGCGATCGATAAATCTTGCTGCAATTTCTTGGGCAGTTTTGCTATAATCATCTACATAAGCAGAAAGCTTGGTGTCAATTCCTAATGAATGGAAAAACTCATCTGTTTTCTGAATCCCTGCTTTGGCCTTTTCCTCTTCAGATCCTTGGACAACTCCCCAAACTCTCTCGGTATATTGGGCGAGTTTTGCCTTTTTATTATCAAAATTATACTCGTAGTGGCTAGTGGTCAAGATGGCCAAAGTCCTTGCATGATCAATACCATAAAGGGCAGTCAATTCATGTCCCATGGCATGGATTGCCCAATCAGTGGGTACTCCTTTTTGGATCAGACCATTCAAGGCCATGGTGCATGACCACATAAAATTTGCTGCCGCATTATAATCTCCTGGATCTTGCATTACTCTTGGTGCCACTTCAATTAAGGTTTGTAGTATACTTTCTGCAAATCTGTCCTGTAAATAGGCTTCCGCGGGATAGGTCATATATTGTTCCAATACATGAGTAAAAGCATCAGCAAGGCCATTAGCTATTTGTCTTTGGGGAAGACTTTTAACCACTGTAGGATCCAATATTGAAAATTGTGGAAACAGGCCAGGCCCGCCCATACTTAATTTCTCTTTGGTATACTTATTGGATATTACTGAACCGGAATTGGACTCAGAACCAGTTGCAGGAATGGTTAAAACCGTTCCAAAAGGCAAACCTTTTTCGGTCCTGATTTTATTGGCCAATATATCCCAAGGTTCCTCGCCTTCAAAAAGGGCAGCGGAAGAAAGGAATTTGGTAGCATCAATTACCGATCCACCCCCTACAGCCAACATATAGGTAATATTTTCTTTTTTAATTATCTCCAAAGCCGGCAATAAACCATGATATTCGGGATTGGCTGGAATTCCACCAAACTCAATTAGCTCATAATCCTTTAAGGCTTCTTTTACTGATTCGTAAATTCCATTCTTCTTGATACTACCACCTCCATAGGTCATCAAGATCTTTGCCCCAGAAGGAATCTCCTCAGCAAGCTTTTGCATTTGCCCTTTTCCAAAAATAATTTTTGTGGGATTCTTAAATTCAAAATTTTGCATATCAGTCACTTATCAATTTTTAATTATAATCTTCTATTTCTAAACTTCAATTCGTAGCCTATTTAAAACAATCATTAAACTGTTTAGTTCGGAAATATCGAAACTAGATGCACAAATCTTAAACCAACTTAATAAGTTCGAATTACATGCTCCTTGTATAATCACAAATTATAAAAAAGTCCCGTGTCTAAGACAGCGGGACAATATTTCCAAACTCAAATTTCAATACTTTCTACTCCTTACTCATTTTACTCAAAATAAGCATATTTCCCTTTGGCGATCATATCATCGGCTATTTGTCTTCTTAGCTCCTTGGTATTATAAGGGTCCATTTTGGTGAAGCGTTTTAGGCCCATCAACATTACTTTTTGCTCATCTCCTGAAGTGAAAGCCGCAATGGCTTCTTTGCCTGATGATTGTATTTTATTGACTGCCTCGGTTAAGTAAACTTGCACCATCGCTATTTGCTGCTTACATGCCTCTTCCCCTTTCAAGCCAACTCTCTTCTTAGTTCTTAGCAAAGCAGATTCTACAGCATAGATTTCAATCATGATATCAGCCAAGTTCATCATAATCTCCTGCTCTTCTTCTATTTTTGCCTGTAAACTTAATGCTGCCTTGCCCCCTATCATCAAAAATACCTTTTTCAATTTTTTCAACACTTCCTTCTCAGCAGCGAATAACTCTGAAGTATCAATAGTTTCAAAGGATGGTACAGAGGTCAATTCCTCAGAAACAGCCTTTGCTGGGTCAAAAAGATTGATTTCTCCTTTCATGGCTCGCTTCAAAAGCATGCCCACCATCAACATCCTGTTGATTTCATTGGTACCTTCATAGATTCTGGATATCCTCGCATCCCTGTATGCACGTTCCATGGGTGCATCCGCCGAATAGCCCATACCCCCATAAATCTGTACACCTTGGTCCACCACATAATCCAAAACCTCTGAACCATGGATTTTTGAAATGGCGCATTCCATGGCGAACTGCTCCACTCCTTTCAATTTGGCTTTATTAACATCCATGTCCTCAGCAATCAAGGCATCAATACGATCTTCAATATCCTGTCCCAATCGATAGGAAAGGGATTCGCTGACATAGGTCTTGGTGGCCATTTCCGCCAATTTGGATTTTATAGCACCAAAGGTATTGATGGATACCCCGAACTGTTTCCTCTCAGAAGAGTAAGTCAAAGCATTTTTTAGCACCAACCTACAACCACCCAAAACACCTGCCCCCAATTTTACCCTACCTATATTCAGGATATTTACGGCGATCTTAAAACCATTTTGTCGTTCGGAAAGCATGTTTTCAACAGGCACCTTGCAATCATTGAAGAATACCTGACGGGTGGAAGAACCTTTAATGCCCATCTTTTTCTCCTCCTCATTCATGGTAATTCCACCAAAATCCTTCTCCACTATAAAGGCCGTTAGATTCTTGTCATCCTCTATTTTCGCAAAGACTATAAACAGGTCTGCAAATCCCCCATTGGAAATCCACATTTTTTGCCCATTGAGCAAATAATGCTTGTCATCTTCGGTGAGGGTAGCTTTGGTCTTTCCGCTATTGGCATCCGATCCAGCATCAGGTTCTGTCAAACAATAGCAAGCCGCCCATTCTCCAGTGGCCAACTTGGGCAGGTATTTTTCCTTTTGCTCCTCGGTGCCATAAAATAGGATCGGTAAAGTACCAATACCCGTATGTGCCCCATAGGTAGTGGAAAAAGATCCTGCAGCACCCATTATATCTGCTATCAACATAGATGTATTGAAACTCATCCCCAAGCCTTGGTAAGCTTCTGGAACGGAAATGCCCAGCAAGCCCAGTTCACCGGCCTTTTTAAGAATACCCGGTACCAATTCAGGATCCTTCATACTGTCGATCTCTTCTACTTTTGTTAAGATCTCCGTATCAATAAAATCCTGACAAGCCTGGGCCATCATGCGCTGCTCCTCAGAAAATTCCGCAGGAATAAATATGTCCTTGGCTTCCGTTTCCCGAATCAAAAACTCCCCGCCGTTGATGGTATTTTTCTTTGTTGTTTCCATGTTATTTTAGATTTTAGATATAAGACTTTAGACACTAGACTTAAACTAGCCTTCAAATTTGAGAATCAGTGTATAAAGCATCTTTTGCAATTCATTGATTTCTTCTGAAAGTATATCAAAATCATTACTTTCAATAAATTTAAGTTCTTTTGCTACAATTAGTTGAGTTTCCAATTCACAAATAGATCCGTGAGAAACAGCCAAAAATTGAGCAAACTCCCTATCACTTTTTCTACCAGCTCCTTCTGATATATTGGAAGGGACTGAAATAGCACATCTTCTAATTTGAGATGTCAAACCAAACTTTTCTTCCGGCGGAAAAAATCTTGAAATCCTGTAAATCTCAACAGTCAATTTAATTGACCTCTGCCAAACTTTAAACTCTTTATAGTTATGCATAACACAATTGTTTTTGTTAAAAAATAATGTATCAGGAATGAAAATTTAATCTCAAATCTAGTGTCTCAAGTCTAGTGTCTATCTTAACAATTCAACCACTCCTGCTACTCCTTGGCCTCCTCCTACACAGGCGGTAACCATGCCATATTTCTGTTTCCTTCTGCGAAGTTCATTGATCATTTGTACAGTCAACTTAGCACCTGTGCAACCTAGTGGATGTCCCAATGCTACAGCTCCTCCATTCACATTGACTATCTCCGGGTCCATATCCAGAGAGCGGATCACTGCCAAGGCTTGTGCGGCAAAGGCTTCGTTCAACTCTACCAAATTGATATCATTCAAGCTAAGTCCTGCCTGCTTAAGTGCTTTTGGTACTGCCTCTTTCGGTCCAATGCCCATGATCCTTGGATCTACACCAGCCACGGAGTAACTCACCAATCTTGCCACTGGTTCCAAATTAAGCTCCTTGACCATTCTTTCAGACATCACCAAGGCAAAGGATGCCCCATCTGAAGTCTGCGAAGAGTTTCCGGCCGTTACTTGTCCTCCCTGTTTAAATGCAGGTTTCAGCTTGGACAATACATCCATATTGGTTCCAGGCCTTGGTCCTTCATCAGTATCTACTGTATAGGTTCTTTTTTTCCTTTTGCCAGATTCATCCACATAGGTTTCTTCCACTTGTATAGGGACAATTTCATCTTTGAATCGCCCTTCCTTGATCGCACTGATCGCCCTTTCATGAGAAGTAACGGCAAATTGATCTGAATCTTCCCTAGTGATATCATAGTCTTTCGCCAGCTCCTCTGCTGTCAACCCCATGCTGAGATAATAATCAGGATGTTCTTGGGCAATTTTCCAGTTAAGGGATGTTTTATAGCCCATCATGGGAACCATAGACATGGACTCTGTTCCACCTGCAATGATACAATCTGCCATACCCGCCTTGATTTTTGCAGTAGCCAAGGCAATCGCTTCCAAACCAGATCCACAATATCGGTTGATGATAAATCCAGGAACCACCTTTCCCAAAGCCATGAGAGAAATCATCCTTCCCATCTGCATGCCTTGCTCAGCTTCTGGCACTGCATTTCCCACGATCAGGTCATCTACCCTACTTGGTTCCAGTCCCGGTGTCTGTGCCAATAAATGTTTGATCACATCCGTGGCCAGATCATCCGGCCTATAAAAGCGGAAACCACCTTTCTTGGCCTTTCCCACTGCTGTTCTATATCCGTTAACTATGTAAGCTTCCATTTGTAGTATTTAGATTTTAGTAGCAAGTATCAAGACTTGGCTACTTATTCAATGTTGATTTTAATCCTATAATCATCCTTTGTATTTCGGATAAATCCGAATCTATCTGCTCTACTGTTTTTTTGGAAAGCAGTCCAATGCGCTTGCTTATTTCTATTTGCGTTTCAAGTTCAAAACTTTCTCCCAAGCTAATTTCTAGTGAATTTGAAAAAGATTTTTCTGAAGTTTTTGCACAACCTTCAGCAATATTTGAGGGAATAGAAACCCCAGCTCTTCGCATTTGTGATGTTAGTCCATACTTTTCATCATCTGGAAATTCTTGAGTCAGTTGATAAACGTTAACCGCAAAATCAACTGATTTTTGCCAAACTCTCAGTTCTTTAAAATTGTGCATGACATTATAATTTAAGTTGAAAAATCTTATCTAAATTCACTTTGTCTAGTTACTTGATACTAGCGACTTGATACTGCTAGCTAATTTCTAAGTGGTTTACCCTTGAACAGAATGCTGTGGATTCGTTCTAAAGTCTTTTGCTCACCAGTCAAACTGAGAAAGGCTTCCCTTTCCAAATCCAACAAATACTGTTCGCTCACTTCAGTTTCCTGAGATAAGTCACCACCACTCATTACCCAGGCTAATTTTCTAGCCACCTTGGCATCATGGTCGGAGATATAGGAACCATATAACATTCCAGTAATTCCTGCTTCGAAATAGGCCAAGGAGGTTTTGCCCAATACCTTGATATTGCTTTGTTGCAAGGGTTGGGTATATCCTTCATCGTATAACTCAATCACTTTAGCTTTCGCTTCAGCCAATTGCCTTTTTCTATTAAGGGTAATACCATCTTTGTCTTGTAAATAACCGAGTCCTCTTGCTTCCTCTGCTGAGGTGGAAACTTTGGCTGTCGCGATATTCATAAAGACTTCCTGCAATCTGTTCAGCTCTACATCACCATTATGGATGCTATTGGAGAATCGCAAGGTCATCTCCTTGGTGCCACCACCTCCCGGGATCACACCTACTCCAAATTCCACCAAGCCCATATATAGCTCGGCATGTGCCTGTACTGCATCCGCATGAAGGGACATTTCACAGCCACCACCCAAAGCCATATTATGTGGCGCAACAATAACGGGAATTGAACTATAACGTACCCGCATCATGGTCTTTTGGAACTGGGCAATCATCAGGTTGATTTCGTCAAAGTCCTGATCTCCGGCATACATAAAGATCATAGCCAGATTGGCTCCTGCTGAGAAATTGGCTCCTTCATTTCCGATGACCAATCCTTTATAATCTTTTTCTGCCATCGAAATGGCTGTATTGATTCCCTCGATTACCTCAGCACCAAGCGAGTTCATTTTTGTATGGAACTCTAAACCAAGCACTCCATCGCCCATATCGTAAATGGTGGATCCTGCATTGCCCCAAACTTTTTTGTTCCCAGCCTTTAAAGTGTCCAAAAGGATAAATTCCTGCTGGCCTGGAATTTCTTTATAGGTTTTAGAAGGAATATCATAGTACTGTCTTTTACCGTTTTCCACTCGGTAGAAACTATCATGGCCGGCGTCGATCATCTCATAAACCCAGTCTGCTGGTTGCTGATCAGCGGCTTCCATTTTCTTAACCGTCTCCTGTACGCCCACAATATCCCAGTTTTCGAATGGGCCATATTCCCAGCCAAAACCTGCACAGACCGCTTGGTCTATACGGTAAAGTTCATCAGCAATCTCTGGGATCCTGAAGGAACAATACTTAAACAGATCATAAAAAGTAGCCCTGTAAAATTCTCCTGCCTTATCATCAAAGTTCAACAGGTACTTGATTCTTTTTTTCAGATCCTGAATATCTTTGGATCCTTCGAAGGCTTTGAATTTGGGCTTTTCTACGGGTTTATATTCAAGGGTCTCAAAATCCAATTCCTTTAATTCTTTCCGTCCATCCTTATGCCGGATCATATGAAAGAAACCTTGACCGGTTTTATCTCCCAACCATTTTTTTTCTGATAAAAACTGAACCACCTTGGGCAGCTTGAACTGGTCTTTGGATTCATCATGTTGAAGAGCCATATGGAGATTGTTCGCCACATTCACCATAGTATCAAGGCCCACCACATCCATTGTCCTGAAGGTAGCCGACTTAGCTCTGCCTATCACAGTCCCAGTAAGCTTGTCCACCTCGGATACACCTAGTCCCATTTTTTCAATGGTATGCATACTGGACATGATCGCATATACCCCAATTCTATTGGCTATAAATGCTGGAGTGTCTTTACATAATACCGTTTCCTTGCCAAGAAACCTGTCCCCATAGCCCATCAGAAAATTAATGATTTCAGGATTGGTATTGGGTCCCGGAATGATTTCCAATAAACGCAAATACCTAGGTGGGTTAAAGAAATGGGTTCCACAAAAATTACTTTGGAAATCCTCGCTTCTTCCCTTACAAAGCATCTGCATGGGAATGCCCGAAGTATTGGAAGTGATCAATGTTCCCGGTTTACGATGAAGCTCCACTTTTTCATAGAGTGATTGTTTGATATCCAATCGCTCCACAACCACTTCTATCACCCAGTCACAATCCTTGATTTTTGGAAGATCATCTTCAAAGTTTCCGGTTTGAATCCTTGAGGCAAAGGATAGATCATAGATGGGAGAAGGCTTGGATTTCAGACTTTTTTGTAAAGCTTCATTGACCAGTCTGTTTCTGACTGCCTTATCTTCCAGTGTCAACCCTTTTTTCACTTCAGCCTCATTGGGTTCTTTGGGCAAAATATCCAGCAATAATACCTGAACACCAATATTAGCAAAGTGACAGGCAATCCTGGATCCCATTACTCCGGAACCTAAAATAGCTACTTTTTGAATGGTTCGTTTCATATAAATATAGTCTTTAGCAATTGGCCCTAAACATCGTTCGGGCTTATCAATTCTGATTGTTGTTGTTCTATAACTTGGTTGATTTTATGAAATACTTTAAAAAAATGATCAAGCTCCTTTTTACTGAGTTGCCCTTGAATGGCCTCATTGAACTCTTTGATCGTTTGAATAGATATTTCTTTTTTCCGCTTTCCTTTTGCTGTTAAAAATATGCGGACCGATCGCTTATCTGTGGAATCTGGCTTTCTGCAAATCAAACCTTTTTCTTCCATGCTTTTCAGCATTCTGGTAAGGCTTCTTGATTCCAAGCCCATCAAAGGGGCAATTTTGGTGGCAGGGGTGCCGTCATGCGAATTAATATTGATCAACACAAAACCAATGGAGGTCGTCAAGCCTTCCTCTGCCCCCTTTTGATTATACATCCGGGAGATGGCATGCCAAGCAGTCTTGATATAAAAGTCTACGGTTTCCTCGGGTTTCATTGTATTGGTCAATCTGTTATTGATCTAACGTAATATAAGAAAAACTTTGTATGCATGCATACTATTTTCTGTTAAAAAATTTTCTGATCGGAGGATTGATCAAAGCTCATTTCGACAAGCCTGTCTTAGCGGATAAATAAGGATAATTTCGACAGACCTACCTAGCGGACAGACAGGCTCAATGACCCAGACGAATTCGATTGCTGAGTCTGCTGATCCTGCCGAAGCACCGAAACGTTATAGGGATTTCTTCTCAATAACTAATCTGAATACTATTTCAAAATAACCGCTCCAGCTTTCCCTTACGCTTGACGATATTCTTATAGTCCCATTGAATCTTTCTTGATTTTTCCATCCAGCGCTTGAGGTCAACACTATTGACCTGCTCCACTGAGGTATACCGCTTTTCTGCTGCTTTGAATTTCCCTTCAGGTGCTAGGCCTTCCTCTTCGAAAGACTGCCCGCTCCAAAACAATAAGCGGATACAACCTTTCAGTTTACTATAACCAACAATAGGATTGCCCTTCAGAAACCAAACGGGATGTCGGTGCCAAATCTTACGCTCTGCATCCGGTAAGTTTTCTTCAATCTCCTGATACAATTGCTCACATATTAATCGATCATCTTCAGATTGAATTTCATGATAAGCTTTGATACTGTTGTCCATAAGAATTTTATTTAAAATTTGGTGTCATCACTCCATCAGCATTCTTTTTAAGCTTTATTCCTACCAATATTTGATGCAAGGTCTCTGCAGCCAAACCATGCAAAACCAATCGGTATGCTGCGCTGAAAGTGCTGACAGGCACCATCGGATGCTTATTATTCACTAATCCCAAATGACCTGGGGTTCCTAGTATTTGTGAGGTATAGATTGCGATGGTTTCGTCCAACTGCAAGGAATTAGATGCTCTTACAAAATCATTTGAAGTCAAAAACAGCTGATAAAATGGTGTAAAAAGTTCAATGGCCGATCGCAAGTCTAAAATATTCGTCCATTTATTAGGGAATTCAATATGATCAAACTGATCCTCGGTGATCATTTCGAGATTGATCTTTTCTGGCTTTGTTATCGAAACAGCCTTCTCTTTAAGCTGATGGTTGAGATGAATGACAAAGTTGTACAAATTCAAATCATGCTTCAAAAATAAATCATCCTTAATATCCTCAAAGTCTCTTGGTTTTAAAGGGTTGCCAACAATCCTCACCTCAGGGATGTTCCCAGCAATAAACTGCAAAATCTCCGTTCCAACATGGAAATGTCTAAATATAAGTAAATTCGCATCTGGGCTGACAAAATTCCTAAGTCCCCAAGCCAAAACGCGGTGTAATACCTTAGAGGAGTTAAAGGCTTTCGGAAAGAAAAACTTGAAAGCATGTATAAAAAACATGGCTAGTTTCGACCAAAGCTGGATAAATGGCAAGAGATAGCGGGAAGACTTGGAGGAATTGTCCCTCATCAATGCCCGTTTCGCTTTATTGTTAATAGGAATACTATCGTCCAAATACAAGGCCAACCAAGGATCTGGATCTCTTTCATCATGGGTGCTTATATCCAATTCTTTTTCTTTCATATTAATAATTTCCTAGTTCTTCCAACTGCATGGTATACAGTTTGGCAGTAGTTTTTGCGGTCTTAGCAATCCTTTTGGCTATTTCCAGATTCATCTTCGGATGATTCAGCGCTTCCTCCAAATTATGAAAATGATTTTCATCTGCCACACCATGATAAGTAAAAAAGGACACTTGGCTATCTTTGAGATTCAGCTGATCTTTTATCATCTCTCCCCAATAACCTGCCAATCGCTTTCCAATTCCCTCAATGATAAACATGGCTCCCAGCAAATCAATTGGATTGGGTTTACTCGCTTGCTGAAACATAAAAGAAGTCAAAGCTACTGTCCCAATATTCTTCTCACCTGAATGAATGGCAGATAGAGGCTCGCCTAAAGCGACAAAATTTCTTTCTAACATCTGATAATCCTTATGCTCTGTAGCAGTATGTTTGATAAAAGCAGACCGAAGCTCAAATAAGTCAATATCAATATTGGATGCTGCGCGGGAAATCCACTGCGAACCATCAATCACCTGCTGGCGAAGATCCATCAACAGCAATTTATAATCCTCGAGACTTAACTGCCCCTTATGGATTCTCGAGACAATGGGCACTTTCAACAAGGCCGTTTCAAAATCAATCCAGATTTGGGCCAGCTGTCGGATCAACCATTCAGAAGTTTCATTTTTATCAATAATCAACTCCGGAGATTCAATCTCGCGAACTGGATAAGCCTTGTGGTTTTTCTTATCGACTCCCTCTACCGTCAATTGCATAAAGGAGGTAATGAACCTGCCACTCTCTGGAACCATGCAGAGAATTTTGTCTCCATGCTTTAATTTTCCAGAATACATCAGTTCCTCCAAAATAATAAAAATGGATGCTGCTCCTGTATTGCCCTTCTTGGTAAGATTGGTAAACCATTTATCATCAGGAATAGCACCACCTCCCTTTTCCATGAGTTCTTTAATCGGAGCCTTGAAAACTTCCGAGGAATAATGACAGCAAAGCCAGTCCACTTCATCCTTACTGATTTTTCCCTGATCGATCAAATCAAAATAATGAGCTACACCAGTTTTAACCACTTTATCCAGTAATCGCGTGTCCTGCTTCAAGTTAATGGCCCCTGCCCTGGATGCATCCTCATAACTGGGATAGTCCAACCAGGTTCTTTCCTGCTCATCTTGATTGTCAGTCTTACCTGTAAACATACAAACCGGGTATTCATTTGCATGGGATTTGAGATCTATCCAATCTATTTTCAAAGAAATGCCCTGATCACTTTTTTTGTTTTGGAGGACAAAGGCACCCGCCCCATCCGAAAGCATCCAACGTAAAAATTCTGCATCAAAAGGCAGTGAACTTACATTCTGGGCTTCTACGCGAGATGCCTTGAACAATCTACTGGACAGCTCACTACCTACACAAACTGCATTTTGCTTTTCATCACTTTTTATTTGGGCAAAAGCATCTTTTAGCGCCATCATTCCACTGGCACAGACACTTTGGAAACTGGCCACTTCACATCGTTCGAAATCCAAGCCTGCATGCACCATGCTGGCAAAGCCCGGAATAGGTAAGTCCCCCTGAGTAGTACCGGTGCAAAGCAGTTCAATGTCCTTTGTTCTTAAGTTACTTTTTTCCAAGGCACTTTCCACTGCATTGATGGCCAGCTGGCTATTGAAATGGGTGGTTTCTTGATTTTTATTGAGCGCATAGTAGCGCTGCTTAATTCCATTCTGTTTTAGGATACGTTCTTTGGCACGGCTGTCATTTCCATTTATTCTGCCTAGATAATCTTCCATTTCCTCATTGGAAATGGCATTGTTCGGTAAAAAAATACCGGCACTCGTTATATATACTTCATTCATGATCTAATGATTAGGCTTGGAAAATAATTTATCCAAGAAATTCAATGCAAAGCCATAATTCTTCTTCCCTTTGCTATGGTGCTTGTTATGATGTGTTCCAAAGAGCCACCAATTATCTCCCTTACCTGAACCAAATCGATAATTACAATGCCCTGCATAATTCAATAGAATGCTGACAAAGGGATAAATAAAAATCGCAAGGATAGAAAAAGGTAAAAATGGCGCAATAGTAATCGGTACAGTGCTTAGCAAAAACGCCTCAAACCAATGAAAACTATAAACCGAATAAACGGTGGGTGTTATGGATTTATGGTGAACAAAATGGATATTCTTCATAAAAAAGCGCTGATGCATGATTCGATGTACCACAAAAAAATGGATTTCATTCCAGAGAGTTAGTACGACTAATCCAATCAAAATGTTTATCCAAGTATTTGGCAAAAGGACAATCCATCCCATTCGGATAAAATAAATGACAGGGATAATCGAAAATCCAAAAACAATAATTGACTTAAGTGAATGCCATTTTTCAAAGGCTAATTGCCCAGGTCTAAGCTCCCGGTTATCAATCAAATCAAGAAGATTTTTTCTAACGAAATATTTACAAACCAATAAAAAAAGAGGGGCTAAGCCAAAGTACAGAAGTATAAAATACCCAAAGGACAAGGCATACAATTGGACATAAGAATATTCGAAAAGGACATTTTCGATAAGGTCATCTACCATAAATAAAAAAAGAAATCTAGTTCACTATAAAGGAAATTTAAGCAAGTTTCGAGGTTAAGCATGCTTCACAAAATTGCTTTTCATTTTGTGTTATATTAAGTCCATTTTTTTTTACATATCTAAATCATGATTTTTATCTCAGGAAGCAAAAAAAGTTCAACACCTATTTGAAAATCAATGGAATAATCTCGCTAAACCTGATCAAAATCGGATAATTCAATTTTTTAGACTTAATGAATAAATCTCTAAATGGTTAAATTTTTTAATATAGAATATTGCTGATTGATCCTTATTTTCAACCAATTAATATATTAATTCCCTCAATTTGATTTTTTAACGAAAGATTTAAAAAAAGCTTAAAATCACTGTTATTCAGTATTTTTTTCTATCAAAAACCAAGTAAGTGTCTATTTTATAAATCATCATTTTGAATAAAATAAACTTTACCTAGTTTCCGATTAGCTTATCATGTATGATCATCTTTTGAGGAAGAAAATTAACTATAATGACTTGAACTTATTGTTAAAAAACAGCAGTTGATAGGCAATTGAATTCTTCCAATATTCTCCATTGTGTGCGCCTGGTCTACTAGTAAAATCATGTGGAATATTTCTTTCTTCCAACTTCTCATGCAAGCGTACGTTGGCATCATAGAAAAAATCAGCAGTACCGCAGTCAATGATTATATTCAAACTTTTTCCATCCAGCAGGTGGACTAAATTAATAACAGTATTTTTTTCCCAGGTATCAGGGTTTTCTGCATAAGTTCCTAATCTTTTGGAAATGTCCCAATTTCGGGGAAATGGTCTGATATCAACACCACCACTGGTACTTCCTGCATTTCCAAAAATATCCTGATGCCTAAATCCAAGGTACAGTCCTCCATGTCCTCCCATGCTCAAACCAGTAATGGCCCTAAATTCTCTTTGCTGCTTTGTAGCATAATGATCATCTACCCAATCGACCAATTCAGAAGTCACATAAGATTCATACTGCATTTGAGGATCTACAGGACTATCATAATACCAACTGGTCTTTCCACCATCAGGACATACAATGATCATATCATAAAGATCAGCAAATAACTGCAGGTTGGTTATTCCTGACCAAGAGGTATAATCTCCTCCAGCACCATGCAATAAATAAACAGTTGGATAGCTTTCTGACTGACTATAATTTTCCGGAGTGATGACCAAATTTGCAATTGTTTTGTCCATAGCTTTACTATGAAATTTAATCGTATCTGTTTTGGAAAAGCTTAGATTTTGAACTCCTAAAAAAATGGTAAACAGTAGATATATTCTTTTCATTTTATTTTTTTGGTATTAAAGGTTGAGACTGGAATTGTCAAATAAATTTTGTATAACTAATCTAGATTCATTGGGAAATCAACACAGTAAATAGCTATTTATCATCAATTAAAAGGCTCTTTTGACTAAACAATTTTTCAACTATTCACTCTTCTTTTCAAACTTTCCGATGGCAAAATTAAGTTTGAGGTAAAAAGCACTAGGGTCGAATTTGGGTGCATTGGAAATGATTAAATCTTTACGCAAGGCGGGATTAAAATTTCTCCTTAGCTTGGTAACACTGGAAAAAAGATTAAGCATATATCCAACTTGTAATCCCATTCTCGAATATACACCTATTTGGGTGGTGGGCTTTAAAAATGCCCCCAAGATTTTATCTGCATTGAGGCTGATATTAAGCCCTATATTTCTTTGATACATAAAGCTTGTATTCATTCCTCCCATCAGGTTTTCATTGAAATCTGTATTAAGATCCTTTGCTATCATATCCAATGAAGTCGATCCATAAAACAGACCTACTTTTGGATAAAATCTCCAATCTTGAAGTGTTGTATTTATCCAATGATACTGAAATCCAGCAGTTACATGAATGGGCAGATACCGGTAATTGACAAATTCATTGCTGTAACGCTTTCTGTTCAGGTTAAACTCTGTTTCTACGTATAAACCCATTCCTGACATAGCTACATAAGAGACTCCTCCTCCTAAAGTTGCTGTTTGTTGATCAAAAGTTTGGTAACCGGAATTTTGTAAATAATCACTAAGCTCTTTGAAAGCTTGATTCCTAAATCCAGCAGAAACATAAAAATCTGTAAAATATATTTTATCCTGTGCTGTGACAATGCTAGTTTGAAAAGCCAAGGCAAAAAGCATCAAGATGAAAAATCGTTTAATCATAATTAAGTTCTTTTAGAAACCTTTTAATCTCCAAAATCAGGCCATGATCCCATAAAGACAGAGGGATCATTATTTTTTAAATTTATCCATTTTTATTTGTTTTCGGCAGATTTTTATTTGAATTGATACACTGGAACAATAAAAAATCTTTTATTCTGCCCATAAGATATATTCCAATAGGTTAATTTTTTTTATGTCCATTTTAACACTTTTCTTATACTGCCCTTATTTATTTGGTTCAGCTCAATTTGGCTTATGCCTTTTTAGGTTATTTTAAGCCCCTCTGTTTCGATTTAATCAGTTTTAAGCCACCGTTACTCATCTGACTTTTTTAAACAGCTTAAAAGACCTTTAGAATGCTTAGTTTTTTTATCAATTCAAATTTTTAAACAAATCTTGATTGTTTGATTTCGATGAACCGATTGAGCTTCCTTTTTTTGTCAATTCTTAATTCATCCACATCCTATATATTTATATATATTCTTTTTTTAAATAAAAAACTATTACAGTTATTAAGCTGTGGATTTGTGGGTAAGTTTATAAGGTGATTTTACCAACAGTTTTATCATAGTTTTTCCATACTTAATACACCGTCTATCCACAGTTTATCAACTTGTAAGTAGTTATAATTTAAGTACTTCATAAAAATGATCTTTTTTTGTGTATAAAGTTGGTGTTCTGCAAATGTGTATGAATTGGTGTGTGTATAAATGTGGATAGACGTTTACAAAATTGTGGTTATCCTCAGGCTGGAAAAAAATATCCCGAAAGTGAATGCTCTTTCGGGATAAGTCTAGTTTTGTCCATAAGTTTTATACAGTTATTAACACTATATTCCATACTTATCTACATTGTTTCAATAGTTGGTTTATTATTGTTTAAACTATCAGTAATAGGCTCTTCGAGTCCATTCAAACCTGATTCTGGTGTGATTTTGATATTGACATCCTGTCTTGTCCATCTTCCTCTCAACAATACCTTTCTGGTTTTGTTTTCCTCGTCATAATAGTAATAAACAGGCTCAGGTTGTCGTTTTTCGAAATAATTACCTTGGTCCCATTTTCTATTTCCATTGCGATCTATTATTGCCCTAATTTCGTATTCTCCAGCTTTTACTTTTTTAAAACTATATGAGCTTTGATTTGTTAGGTAATGCTCTTGTATGATATCACCATCCTTCGTGATTAATTGAATGATAATAGGAAGTTCTTCGGTCAATACCTTTCCGCTTATTTCGTCTGCCAAATCATCCTGAAGAAGGCGTTTAAAAGAGGATTTAAGAGCAGAAGAATTGTACTGCTCTTCGATGTCCATAAAGCTGGAATCAGCAGCAAGGAAATTAAAGCTATTACTGCTCAGTGTATCGTTGATGGGGATGTTAAACAATAATTCAGTTCTCTTGCTACTATCACTAAAACTTAAAAATTCAGGTTTTATTTCAATAAATGATGCTGAATCATATTGAACATATAGTGAGTCATAATTTATTTCTGAAATAGGTTTATTAAAGGTCACCTTTGTTTTGATCGACTGTAGGAATTCTTTGTTTTTATCGAGTGAAGCTTCCAGTTTTTGGGCCTTTCTTTCACTTTCCATAAAGGAAGCATATAGCGTGGTGTCTATTTTGAAACCAACAGAATCAGTTGACACTAATCTGATTTGTGTGCTGTCATTTCTTAAACTCTTATGATATAAGCGGACTTGCTTTTCTTCTAATCTATAAAATAATTCATTGCCCAAATCAGGATGTTCCACGTGTAGGCTAGAAGGTGATTTACTTAATACTATATCGAAATTGCTGCCAAGAGCTGAGGATCTATTGATTTTAAAGTCTGAAAGATCCCCTCTGAAAAGTTTAAAATGTACACCATTAACATCTTTCATTATATCGATGGAATCAGCTATGAATCCATACCTTTCATTCTTGAATTCGGCTTTTGAAGTATTATTGGCATCATGGAAAGCATATGCCCTGTATTTTCCTGCTTTTATATTGGTAATCTCAAAACTACCCGCTGAATCTGCTTGACTGATATAATATGGAGGATCCGTGAAAATATCCATTGTATCATCTTCTATTCTGTAAAGACCAACAAGGACATCTTTTATTTCTGCTGTTTTTTGAGGAAAGACGTAATCGACCGTACCAGAAAATTTAAGACTGTCTATCATATTCCCTGTTGAGAAAACAAGCTTTAGGTTCATTGCAGGATTACTCTCAGAAATGTCTTGTATGCTTTTTTGGAAGTTAAAAACGTAGGTGGTACTGTCCTCTACTTCCTGGTTGATTTTGATACGCAAAGTATTCTTTACAGCCAAGATCTCCATTTTATCCTTTTCCAGACTTGGAGTAATAATGATATTCCTGGTTGGATTGTCAGTTTTAATATATTCATCAAACTCTAAAGTAATGTTTTCTGGTTTGATGTTTAGTGATTGGTCTGGCGGATTAGATGAAAGTAATTGGGGTGGATCTTCATCTTTGGGTCCACCCATAGGGGAACTTTGCTTTGCACAAGCATAGCAAAAAACTATAGCTATAAAAGCTAATGATATTTGGTATAACCTGCTATTCATTTTTTCTTTAATATAAACAATATGCTTGAATAGTTATTATTATTTGTTTTTGCACTTTTGTTAGACTTATATCCAGTTATAAAGGAATTAATTAGATTTTTCCTTTTATATTTTATACTGTTGGATAAAATTGAGACATAGTAACTGTCAAAAGGCATCGGTTCTTTGGCTATTATTCTCAGATCGAATTCATCTGCCAAGAATTGCATGGTTTCTTGTGTGAAATGGTATAGATGTCTTGGTACATCCAAGGATGCCCAATCCTCCTTGAACAATTTAGAGTCATATGAATCATAATTAGGGACTGCCAGATACAGTGTTCCTCTTTTCTTCAGTCTGTTTAATAGTAGATCCATGGTACCTCTTAGATCATGGACATGCTCTAATACATGGAATAGTGTTATCGCATCAAACTTCTTTTCCTTGGTTAATTCCTGAGGGGTATGATATATACAGAGATTGAAATTATTGCTTGCAATAGTTGCTGCATCTTCGCTAGGTTCGTGTCCAATGCATTGCCATCCATCTTCTTTTGCCTGGTTAAGAAAATGTCCGGTACCACATCCAAAATCCAAAAGCCTTCCCTTCTTGTTACTGTATTTATTGATCCAGTTTACCTTTTGCTTTAATGTAAATTTTCTTACTTGCTTGTAAATGAAGTTGACCAGATTGGTGGATTTATCGGTATGTGAAATATAGTCTTCTGATTTATAATAATCACCAATATGTTTTTGGTCTGGTCTTGGATTGGTAAATAAAAAATTACAGTTATTACATTTGCAAATGGTAAAGGATTCTTGCGAAACACTATGATCCTTTACCACCAAATGATTAATAAAAAGTCCACTCTGGCAAAGTGGACATTTGGTTAATCTATCGTACATGTTATCTTCCTAAATATACTGTGAGTATGGATAAATCAGCTGGTGATACGCCACTGATTCTTGATGCTTGCCCTAGGGTTTCTGGTCTTACTTTGTTAAGTTTTTGTTTGCCCTCTGCGGATAGAGCGGGTACAGATAGATAGTCAAAGTCAAGAGGTATTTTGAAATTCTCCATATTATTGAGCTTTTCTACCATCTGCTGTTCCTTCTCTATATAGCTATTGTATTTGACCTGGATTTCTGCCTGTTCTAATACTTCTTTTGGATACTTACTTAGATAGCTATTTAATTCCTTATCTAAATTCTTAATACTTTGTAAACCTAGCTGAGGTCTTTTTAATAGTTTTTCTACAGTTATTTTTTCCTTAATTGAAGCTGTTTGCAGATCTTCTAAACCTGTATTGATACTTTCAGGACTAAGCTTTTTCTGCTTGAGATCATTGATCAGTTTGGCAGTATCATTCTTTTTGTCCATCATTTTGTCAAGCCTCTCATCTGACGCCAAGCCAACTTTATGCCCTAGTTGAGTCAATCGTAAATCAGCATTATCCTGTCTTAATAAGAGACGGAATTCGGCTCTAGAAGTAAACATTCTATACGGTTCTTCTGTCCCTTTATTGATCAGATCATCAATCAATACACCAATATAAGCGTCGGATCTTTTAAGGATAAAAGGCGCTTCTTCCTTGACCTTTTGTGCTGCATTCATCCCAGCTATTAAACCTTGTGAAGCGGCTTCCTCATAACCTGTGGTACCGTTGATTTGTCCTGCGAAAAATAGGTTTTCTACCAATTGGGTTTCCAGGGTTAGCTTCAATTGCGTTGGTGGAAAAAAATCGTATTCAATGGCATAACCTGGCCGGAACATTTTGCAGTTCTCAAAACCTTGTATTTTGCGTATTGCTTTATATTGAACATCTTCTGGCAAGGATGTGGAAAATCCATTAACGTATATCTCTACTGTATCCCAACCTTCAGGCTCAACGAATATTTGATGCCTATCGCGTTCTGCAAACCTGTTGATTTTATCTTCGATAGATGGACAATATCGAGGCCCTAAACCTTGAATTCTTCCATTAAACATAGGAGATCTGTCAAAACCAGTCTCCAGTGTTTCGTGAACTTCCTTATTTGTATAGGTTATCCAACAGGTTCTTTGCTCTTTTAATGGGGTGGTTTCATCAGAAAAGGAGAACTTTTCAGGCTTTTCATCCCCATATTGAACTTCCATTTTAGAGTAATCCAAGCTCCTTCCATCTACCCTTGGAGGAGTTCCTGTCTTCATTCTACCTGCCTCGAAACCTAATTCCACCAATTGCTCAGTGATTCCCCTAGCTGCTGCTTCACCTGTTCTACCACCACCAAATTGCTTTTCACCTATATGAATTAGTCCATTCAAGAATGTGCCGTTTGTTAGGACAACAGATTTTGCTTTTATTTCTAGACCAATACTAGTCCTTACTCCTATTACACGTTTGTCTTTTACGATCAAACCAGTGATCATTTCTTGCCAAAAATCCACATTTGGTGTTCTTTCTAATGCCAATCTCCATTCCTCCGCAAAGCGCATTCTATCATTCTGTGATCTTGGAGACCACATAGCTGGACCTTTAGAACGGTTCAGCATACGGAATTGGATCATGGATTTATCGGAAATAATACCAGATTGACCACCAAGTGCGTCAATTTCCCTAACGATTTGCCCTTTTGCTACGCCACCCATAGCTGGATTGCATGACATTTGGGCAATAGTATTCATGTTCATGGTACATAAAAGCACTGAACTCCCCATCTTTGCTGCTGCATGTGCGGCTTCACAACCCGCATGACCAGCCCCTACTACTATTACGTCGTATTCTGGAAACATATTTTAATAATTTTATTACTGTTCCACGTGGAACATGTTTGGTTTTTATTTATTCATTTTTACTGTTTCACGTGAAACAGTCTTGAATATTTTTCTTAATTATATATAGTGTTTCACGTGGAACATGTGATAACTTAATGTGTTATCATATTGTTTTTAAGATGATGTTCCACGTGGAACGTTATTTATGTTCTGTTAATTGAAAAAAGGAATCTATGGATTCGTCTTCCTTTTTTCTCATTAGTAGCGCTTCTTCTTTTGATTTGTCTTTGTATCCACAGAGATGGAGGATTCCATGACTTAATACTCTAAGTATTTCTTTTTGAAATTCTTGTCCTTCTGTTTTGGAATTTTCTTTGACCCTTTCTATACTGATGAAGATGTCACTTTCGATTTTATTTTCTTCTTCGGAATTATCAAAGGTGATAATGTCAGTATAGGTGTCATGGTTCAGATATTCTACATTTATTTGATGTAGGTATTCGTCTGTACAGAATATATAGTTTAAGTCAGAAATGGAGTAGCCTTCTTTTTGGGCAATCTGCCTTAGCCATTTCTTGCTTAAATTTTTTTGAGGAAGATTGTATTTGATGTCTTCTTGGAAGAAATTAATGGCCATATTAATTCATGTAGAAAGTTAATACTGTTTTTTTGCCCTCTTCTTCAAATTTTACTTCGTCACAAAGGTTTTTCATGATGAATACTCCCCTGCCTCCAGATTTTTCAATATTTTCTGGTGCTGTAGGGTCTTGTAAGTTATCAAAATCAAAGCCTTTGCCTTCATCTTCAATAATAAACTTCAATTGGTCTTCGAGGAAAGTGAGTTCCAGTTTTACAGTCTTTTGAGCGTCTCCCCGATTTCCATGGATTATGGCATTGCTGACACATTCCGTGACTGAAATCATGATATTTCCATAGATGTCGTCATTGATCTGGAATTTCTCCTTCGCATTGTCAATGAAGCTTTCTATGATCTTTATATTCTCAATTAGAGAAGGGATAGAAATTTTTATTGATTTCATTAAGCTTATATTATTGTTTATCTTCCTAATATATATACCTATTCAATTTCCAGTGAAATTGGACAATGATCTGAATGAACTATATCTGCTAATATGCTCGCTCCCTTTACTCTGTTTTTCATAGGGGAACTTGTCATATGGTAATCTATTCTCCAACCTTTGTTGTTGTTTCTAGCATTGGCTCTATAACTCCACCAAGAATATTGGTGAGGATCTTGGTTGATCAACCTGAAACTGTCATCAAAACCAGATGCTGTAAACTTATCCATCCAAGCCCTTTCTTCTGGTAAGAAACCTGAAGTGTTCTTGTTGCTTATTGGATTATGAATATCAATGGCCTTATGGCATATATTATAATCCCCGCTGAGGATTAAATTCGGCAGTTTTTGCTTTAAGTCTTGAGAATAACCGTAAATATCATCCAGGAAGTCATATTTGAAATCTTGCCTCGGACCTCCTGTTGTTCCAGAGGGGAAATATGCGCTGATGAAAGAAAAATCCTCGTAATCAGCTCTAATCATTCTACCTTCATCATCGAATGATTGTACTCCCATACCATATTCTATATGTTTAGGTTTTTCCTTACTCATTATCGCAACTCCGCTATAGCCTTTTTTTACAGCTGGGTACCAATAACAATGGTATCCCAAATCTTCTAATAGATTAACTTCTATTTGGTCTTCTGTGGCTTTAATTTCCTGTAATCCGATGATGTCTGGTGAATATTCTGCCAGCCATTCGGTAAAACCTTTTCTCATAGCGGCTCTAATACCATTGACATTATAGGATACTATATTCATATTGTAATAGGTTTTTTATAGCTGTCTTCGGTCTAATAATTATCCTTTACGACTAATTTGTATTTTTATTTAAAGTATTTTATCTAATTAATGTCTATTTCAAATTCTTTTTCGAAATATTCCAAGACTTGGATTTTGAGTAGTTTTTCCTGTTCCAAGATGTCAAAATGGGGCAGTTCTTTCACTAATTTCCAGTGCGGCCAACCATCTTGATCTATAAAATCAAGCTCATAAAATCCAGCAAGACTCAAAACCTTACAGATGGCAATATGCATTAAATCCTGCTTTTGCTCCTTACTGAAGTTTTTGATACCCTGTCCAAGTTCTTGAACACCTATAATGAAAAGCACTCCATTTAAATCAGCCGGTTTTTTGCCGATAAGATCGTGCAGGCCGATCAGGAGTTTTTCCCATCTTTTTTCAAGATCTAGATCTTTCTTTAACATTATCCTTTTTGTTGTTCTAACTCTTCCCAGTATTCAACTGCTTTGCGTAGATGTGGAATTACTATGGTTCCTCCAATAAGATTGGCAATAGAAAACACTTCAAAAACTTGTTCTTTGCTGAGACCCACTTCATGGCATTTACCCAGGTGATAACGGACGCAATCATCACATCGTAAAACCATAGAGCAAGCTAAGCCAATCATTTCTTTTGATTTAACATCTACTGCTCCTTCGGAAAAGGCATTGGTGTCCAGATTAAAAATGCGCTTAAGCACTTTATTGTCTTCTCCAAGTATCTTTTCGTTCATCTTGGCGCGGTACTCGTTGAATTCGTCTACTAAATTCATTAACTTATAGGATAGTTTTTATCTAATTAGCAAATATAACAGGTATTTTCCTGTCAATTAGAACTAACAAGTCTTTTTCCTAATGCGTTTCAATTTTTTAAATGATTTTTTGGCATTATTGTTTCCTCAAAGCTGTTGCTTGTGCAAACGGAGCCTATTTGATTTTGAAAATCAATTGTGTAGGCTGTGTCAATCAAAGCTCCCTGTGACCACTTATCATTTACGCCCCCAGAACAATGATTTGGCTATCAAGGTTTATGGGCTTACTCATGCAAGTAATGTGATGTCTTTTCTTAGGTTTACTAAGAAAGGCATGAGTCAAAAGCTACTTCATCAACTGAAATACAGAAATAGGCCTGAATTAGGTCAGGTTTTGGGAAAGCTCTATGGGCAGAGGTTATTGGAAAGTGGTTTCCAGGCAGACTGGGATGGAATTCTGGCCGTTCCTCTCCATCCTCTTAAAGAAAAACGGCGAGGCTATAATCAAAGTTTTCAGTTTGCAATGGGACTAGGAGCTGTTTTGGATATCAAAGTTGTGCAAAGTCTTAAAAGACCACACTTTACTTCAACGCAAACAAAAAAATCGCGATTGGAAAGGATTAAGAATGTGGAAGGAGTATTTTCCATATCATCTGGGGAAGAGATAAAGGGCAAAAGTTTACTGTTAGTGGATGATGTGATGACTACGGGGGCAACCTTAGCAGCTTGTGCCAATAAACTTATTGAGGCTGGTGCTGTACAAGTGGATCTTGCGGTAATCGCTGCAGGGAAATAAGAAAATGAAGCTTTGCGGCAATTTTTAATGAAAGATTGATGCTGCGGTTTATATTGCTCCTCCCAATAATTTTTGCTTTAAGGATATCTTTGGGCCATGCTCAAAATGAAATATTGATTTCCTTGGGCTTTGGTTGTAAAGGACTCTATATATATGATTTAATATTTACCAATAGTAGAAAGGCTGTAATCAATGCGAATTAGCTTGAATTATCCATTAAGCATAGCTAAGTTCGGATCATGGGATGTCTTATTATTCACAAACTATGGAAATTCAACAGATAATTAAAAAATTGGGATTGGAACCACACCCTGAGGGTGGGTATTTTAAAGAAGTTTATAGAAGTGAGGGAGAAGTTCATCAGGGAAGCTTGCCCGAAGGGATCATTGGTAACAGAAATTATTCCACCAGTATTTACTTTATGTTGACTTCTGATACCTTTTCGGCCTTTCACCGGATCAAGCAAGATGAAATATGGCACTTTTATATGGGTTCTCCCATTCGGCTTCATTGCTTGTCACCAGATGGAATTCATGAAGAATTTTTAATTGGTTCGGATTTGCTAAATGGGCAAATACCACAACTGGTAGTCCCTGCTGGAGATTGGTTTGCCGCTGAGCTGATAGAGCAAAACAGTTTTACCTTGGTGGGGTGCACTGTATCACCAGGTTTTGACTTTAGGGATTTTGAACTGGCCGAGCGGGAAAGATTATCAGGAGAGTTTCCTCAGCATAAGGCTTTGATTGAGCGATTTACTAGAATCTAATATTACACACAAATATCAATTCTAATCGGCTGTAATAATTCATCCTATTTTTTCTATAAAAATATAATACTTAGATATAAGCACCTTTAATCAGCTATATTCCAATAATTTCTTCCAAAAAATGCTTAAATTGATTAGGACACCAAAACCTCGATGCAAATGAAATTAGGCGCTTTTTCCATCAGTCTTAGTGTTAAGGATATTAAGGCTTCCAAAGACTTTTATGAAAAATTGGGATTTGAAGTTTTTGCTGGAGATATGGAAAAGAACTACCTGATCATGAAAAATGGCAATGCTTTGATCGGCTTGTTCCAGGGCATGTTTGAAAAGAATATCCTGACCTTTAACCCTGGTTGGGATGAGAATGCCAACACCCTTAAGGATTTTGATGACGTAAGGAAGATTCAAGAACATGTGAAAAACGCAGGAATCATACCTGAGCAGGAAGTGGAAGAATCAGGATCTGGTCCTGGAAGTGTTGTACTTATTGATCCGGACGGAAATCCTGTGTTGATAGATCAACATATTTGAGACCAAGCTGATTAGGACTAATCAATTCGCTATTGGGTTTTGTGGTTATTTTATTGAATGGCCGATAAATTAGCTTATCACAGGATGTAAATACTTTTTTCAGGTACTTTGATAAAGGTATTAGTTATTTTCCACATTAAACCCAATCAAGATGAATTCAGATCAAGTTACTCCAGAAAAAATCCTACAAATTGGAATGGGCTTTTTTGCCAGTAAGGTACTGTTAGTTGCAGTAAAAATGGGACTCTTTACCTTTTTATCTTTTGGAAAGCAATCATCCAAGGCCATCCAGGAAAAATTAGGTTTGGACGATAGGTCCTTATATGATTTTCTGGATGCACTGGTTTCATTGGGATTTTTGGAGCGGGAAGGTTTGAAATCAACTGCCTACTATTCAAACTCAGCAGAGGCAGACCAATTTTTGGATAGAAACAAACCAAGTTATGTAGGGGGGATATTGGAAATGGCCAATAATAGGCTTTATCCCTTTTGGGCCAACCTGGAAGAAGGTTTAAGAACTGGAAAACCTCAAAACGAAGCCAAGGAAGGTGACGGTTCTATTTTTGAAAAGGTTTATGCGGATGAATTTAAACTGAGGGAGTTTTTGAATGCCATGGCCGGCATACAAATGGGGAACTTCATCATGTTTGCCAATGAATTTGATTTTTCCTCTTATTTTACCCTATGTGATATAGGTGGTGCTGGTGGATATCTTTCTGCACAAGTAGCTCTGAACAATGCCCATATGAGCTGTGTTTCCTTTGATTTAGAACCTGTTTCGCCTATCGCACTGGATAATATTCGTTCTATGGGCCTCGAAGAAAGGGTGAAAGTGCAAACAGGGGACTTTTTTGAGGACAGTTTTCCAAAGGTGGATGTGATAACCATGGGAAATATCCTGCATGATTGGGGAAAAGATGATAAGAAGATGTTAATCAGCAAGGCCTACGAGGCATTGCCTGAAGGAGGAGCCTTGGTCATCATTGAAAATATCATCGACAATGAACGCAGAGACAATACTTTTGGTCTTTTGATGTCTTTGAATATGCTGATAGAGACCGAGGCTGGTTACGACTTTAGTATCGGAGATTTTGAAGAGTTGGTGAAGGAAGCGGGATTTAGGGATGTTTCATTGATGCGGCTTACAGGTCCTACCAGTGCGGCAATAGCCAAAAAATGAACTTAAGTAAGGCTTGTAAAATCTGTTCATTTCTACCACCTTCTTTTGTTAAATTGATCCCAGGATGATTCCCTTGGTAAATTTATGGATAAGAATGACAATAATACAGTTTCAAAAGCCCTCGTTTGGTATGCCAGTTATGGATCTAATTTATTGGAAGAAAGATTCCTATGTTATATCTGTGGCGGACAACCCAAGGGGGCGAATAGAACTTATGAAGGATGTGTGGATAAATCACTTCCAAGGGATAAAAAAGGCCTCATTATTAAGCATAAGCTATATTTTGCGAAGGAAGCAAGGGTATGGCATAATGGTGGGGTTGCATTTATCCACAAAGAGGAAGATGTTTTAGCCAAGACATATGCTAGGATGTATTTGATCACAAAAGATCAGTTCATCGATGTAGTCAAGCAGGAAAATGCCCTTAACAAAAGACCTACTATTGATTTTGATGTCATCGAGAAGAAAGGAAATGCCATTATCAAGAATACAAAGTGGTATAATACCGTTTGTTATTTGGGTGAAAATGGAGGAGCCCCTATTTTTACCTTTACTCATGAAAAGATCATTTTTCCTAAAGTCCAGCCCCATCCCTCCTATTTGTCGACAATTATTGCCGGCATTAAGGAAACTTTTAATCTTTCTGAAACAGAAATACTTGCCTATTTGTCCACCAAAGATGGAATAAAGCAGACCTAGCGAAAAATTTGAGGCCATAGTAACTAACTTATCCCCGATAATATTTTTCCTTTTGTCCTTGTAGTCTCATTTATTATTTTTAGAACAAGCCAATTATTTATTCATGAATATTTCCCTTTCAAAACAAAGAATCTTAGTCACTGGAGCTTCCAGAGGCATTGGAAGAGCCATTGCCAAGCAGTTGTCCTCGTCAGGAGCGGAGGTGCTTATTCACTATTCCAAACATTTAGAAGAGGCTCAACTGCTTCAATCAAAACTGAAAAATAAATCCCATTTGGTTCAATGTGACTTTGCTGATTTGAAGCAAGTAAAGGGCTGGCTGCCTGATTTGGTGGATAAATATGGAAAGATAGATGCGGTGATTAACAATGCAGGCATTGCCAAATCGATTTCTGATGAGGCTGGAACAAATGATTGGGCTTCAACTTGGTTGGCAACGATGACCGTTAATGTAAATGCACTGGCCATTATCAGTAAGGAGTTTATCAACCATGCCCGATTGAATAAGAATGGAAGATTAATAAGTATCAGCTCCAGGGCTGCTTTTAGAGGTGATACACCAGAGTATTTGGCCTATGCAGCATCCAAATCGGCTTTGCTGGGATTTACAAGATCTATAGCGCGTTATTATGGAAAAGAGGGCATCCGAGCATTTATTATTGCTCCGGGCTTCGTTCGCACCGAGATGGCCCAGGATTTTATTGATCAGTACGGGGAGGATTTTGCCATTGAGGATATTGCTTTGGAGCGATTGACAGAGCCTGAAGATATAGCGCCAATGGTTTGTTTGCTGTGCTCGGGCTTAGCAGACCATGCCACTGGAAGTACCATAGATTTCAATGCTGGATCTTATGTGCATTAGTTTAGGCTTTAGATTTGATACGCTAGATTAAAACTTTAAGACCAGATCGCCACGTCGCAGAGCTCCTACCATTGACAGTCGATAGAATATTCGGTTAAATAGATATTATATGTTTTATAGTTTTTCATATATCGATAACAACATTGAGTTCAAAGGCGAGTTTCTTAAGGTATTTCTCCTTTTGAAGCCTGAGTATCTGTTCATAATCGGCGACTCCCTTTTCAACGAATTCCTTTCCCTTTACCATAAGCCTCCAGTATTGCGCGGCCAGCTTTCGGGCAACGGCCTTGATGGCTACCTGTGGTCCTTTTCGCCCCCTGATCCTTCTTCCAAAAGCCCCAAAGGCTATTTTCTTGCTTTGCAGGAGGCTTTGGGCCATGCCGCGGAATATCTGTCCCGCCGTAGGCTTTCCTTTCTTTTTTGCCCGTTTCTTTCGCTGACCGGAGTTGTTCTGTCCGGGCGACAGGCCGAGCCAGCTGGTAAAGTGTTTTTCAGTGGGCCAACGCTCCAGATCGGTGCCCGTTTCGCTGAATACCTGAAACCAGGTGTAGTCGGTAAAACCTGGCAGGACGGTGGCATCCCTTCCTCCGAACAGGTCCAGCATGTGCTTCCCCAGATCCGGAATAGCCGGTTTATGGTGGCGGATGGGCTTTCGGGTTCCGGTCTGATGGCAGGTCTTGTCCCTGTTGATCCGACAGAGAACCTCTCTGAGGACGGCATCGCATTCAGCTATTTGCCCTTGGTAGAACATGTAACCATCATGTGCCTGTTTCAGCGAGAAGAGTCCCTGTTCGGTATAAAAACCCTCCAGGGCCGAAAGGATTTCTTGGGATTTGTTTTTGACCAGGCTGTTGTGACACAGCGAAAGCAGGACTTCAGCATCCCGTTCACCGCCCAGAATGGCACGGATGATGGACATTCCGCTTGTTCCCTGTATCTGGCTGAGCACTTCAGGAAGTCGGATGTTCATTTCTATCAGGGCCTTTTGCATATGGTTGATATGCATCGCCGCGCTACGGATATGGTCTTCACGCAGGCGTTGGTACCCCCGGAGTTCCTTGAGTTCCCCCTCGGCTACAAAACAGCGGTTCAGCAGGCCGTAACTGTGCAGCTGTTGTATCCATTGGCAGTCCTTCACATCGGTCTTGCGTCCCGGTACCTGGCGGGTCTGCCTTCCGTCCACCAACCAGACGTCCAGCCCTCCTTCCACGAGCATGTCGTACAGGATGATCCAGTAAGAACCGGTCGCTTCCATCGCCACGGTCTTCACGCCATTGGACAGAAGGTATGCCAGCGCACTCCTGAATTCGGAAGTGTAGGTTCCGAAAACCTTTACTTCGGCCCCTTCCAGGCCTATGTAGATATTGCGGGAGCCTATGTCTATGCCCGCAGCATTGTTGTGGATCTTTTCCATAGCATATACAGCTTAATGAATATTCTCTTATGCCCACAGGGACAGGGAAACGGACAGGCTACCATGCGGACAATCAATGATGACGTTCCAAACTCCTTTACCATATCCTGTGGAACCATACTCGCAGACAGGCAAAATGCACTATACCGAAAGCGGCCATACTGCATAAGAAATACACTGAAGTTAGCCAATAAACTGTCATTCAGCTCCTTTATATTTGAGAAAATGTTGACCTCTCGCGATGACGTGAATAAAATGTCATTCTGACAAAGGAAGGATCTCTTTTCCTAGTCGTTACTGGAAGAGATGCTTCCTATCGTCAGCATGACATTGATTTGAAGCTCACGTCATACAACTCTTTTATGTTTGAGAAACTGTTGACCTCTCGCGATGATGTATTTACCCAAAACTCACTACTCTGTACTATTATAATAAACCATGAATAATAAGGATTTTCGAAAGCATGCCCATAAACTGGTAGATTGGATGGCTGATTATCTGGAAAATAAGGGCTCCTATCCTGTTAGTCCAGATGTACAACCAGGAGATATTTATCAACAAATCCCAAAAGGAGCCCCTGAGCTACCTGAGTCCTTTGATTATATTTTCCAGGATTTTGAGCAAATCATTATGCCTGGCATGACCCATTGGCAGCATCCTGCCTTTTTCGGATACTTCCCAGCCAATAATTCTGAACCATCAATTTTAGCGGAAATGCTGATGTCTACCTTGGGGGCGCAGTGTATGTCTTGGTTGACCTCTCCTGCCGCTACTGAATTGGAAGAAAAGGTATTGGAATGGTTAAGGGATGCGAAGGGACTCAATTCATCTTGGCAAGGAGTGATTCAGGATACTGCTTCCACTGCTACCCTTTGTGCCATACTTTCAGCTAGAGAAAGGGCCAGCAATTTTTCCATCAATAAGGATGGATTTACAGGTCAAGAAAAATATAGGATATACAGTTCCTCTCATGTGCATTCTTCAGTGGATAAGGCCATGAGAATTGCCGGATTAGGAGAAGCAAACCTTGTAAAAGTTGCTGTGGATAAGTCCCATGCGATGGATCTAAATTCCCTTAGTGAGGCCATATCAGCAGATTTAATGGCTGGATTTACCCCTCTTTGCGTAGTTTCAGCTTTAGGAACGACCAGTTCCACAGCCATTGATCCTGTTAAGGAAATCGGAGAAATTTGTGAGGAATATGAGCTGTGGCATCATATAGATGCAGCTTATGCAGGTACGGCATTATTACTTCCAGAGTGCCGCTGGATGCTGGATAATAAGGTCAAAGCAGATAGCTATGTTTTCAATCCCCATAAATGGATGTTTACCAATTTTGATTGTTCTGTGCTTTATGTTAAAGATGCTGAATATTTGGTAAATACTTTTTCCATGACCCCGGAATATTTGAGAACAAAACAGGATGAGCATGTGAATAATTACCGGGATTGGGGAATTCAATTGGGCAGAAGATTCCGTGCTCTGAAGCTTTGGTTTGTACTCAGGTCTTACGGTCTGGAGGGAATCCGGGAGAAGCTTAGATTGCATTTGTCCCTTAGCAAAAAGGTAGCAAACTTGGTCGAAAACCATGAGAATTTGGAGCTCTTGGCTCCTATCCCATTGAATACCATTTGTTTTAGGTTTGTGGATAAGTCCTTAAGCGAAGAAAAGTTAAACAGCCTTAATGCTCAATGGATGCATTCGGTAAATGCTACAGGAAAGGTTTTCTTTACACATACCAAGTTGGATGGCAAGTATTGTATAAGGTGGGTAATCGGTCAAACGGATGTTTCCGTTAATGAAATTGAAATGGCTTGGGAACTATTAATGGAAAAGTTAGCGGAACTCAGTTAGCCCATATTTAAGTTTTGTGTATAAGTAGACATTGGATGAATCCTATATAAACCGAAGATGGCAGCCAAGCAACCCATATTCACACCAGAACTGATCAAGATCATCAAGATTTTTGGTTTGCTGTCCATTGGGATAGTTTTTGTCTTTTCTTTTTTTAATGATTACCGCGCGGATAATACTGGAGAGGCAGGCCAAAGCCATATTACCGATGCGAGTAGACTGTATTTCAAAAATATGCGCCAATACTATTATGATGTGGAAAAAAAGGATGAGGCCAAGCTGGATATCTTTCGCTATGGGAAAAGGCTAAAAGATGAAAATCGGCCATTTATCAATCTTTCTATAATAATAAGCCGTATAAAAGATAAGGCCTTTATTTATTTGGAGCCCTCGGAACTTCTAAATGATGAGAAAGAAATTCAGGTCAGGTGGGAAAATCTCGAGAATGGTAATACAGGAACTTTAAGTTTTATCCCTGGAGATAGGCATTCCCATTTTGATTTTGTAGCCCGTTTAGCACCATTAATAGAAGATGGTACCAGGTTTCAGGTGAAAATTAATAGTGATTGGCAAACAATACTAGATTCCGAAAAAGAGCGTTATGCTTTTACAGTAACTGCTGAGGATTATTTCAGGCTCATAGAATAAACCCAAAAGTACAACCGTATGGATGTTAAGAAGATTGACAATCTCTGGAGATTTCTAGGGATTAAGAATAATATGCCAGTTAAGCTGGATTTGGATAATCATGTACACTATTCCTTTAAGAAGGGTAATATTTTAGTGAAACATGAGTTCAATCCCAAGTTATGGTTGGAATCCTCGCTGGTAATTCAAGAAAAGACTTTTCAAGATAAGGCAGTTTTGCAGCATTATCACCATAAGAAAAAGCGTTTTGGCATCCATTCCGAGATGACTTCCACACATGTTCAGATATTTTTTCCAAGAGCCCTGCTCCATTTGAAAAATAAATATGAAATGGACATCCAAAAAGACCGTCATGGAAATTATCAAATTCGTATCAGTCCTTTCGTTCCTAAAAATGTTTATGGGATTTTAGACACGGTCAATTTCATTACTAATGAAATGTGGAAAAAGGATTTTTTTGCTGAGAGTATTAGGAATTGATTTAATGTAACTCCTTTTTAAAATACTCCTAATATCATTTAGTAAAATACTGGATCAAGCGGATGATAAGGGAGAAGATAATACTGAGCAAGATCATTGTGGTGATGGGGATATATAGGTTGAAATCTTCTTTCTCTATTCGAATATCACCCGGCAATTTCCCTAGCCAATGTAATTTGCTGCCAAAAATATAAACTATCAGACCTATCCCCAGGATTCCCAGTCCAATACCCATTAGCCATTTTCCGATTTCATGATTCATAAGTTTAAAATAGGTAATTCATTGACTAAAGCATAAAGAATTGGTGCATCAATTTATCCTGCTAATGGAAATTATTTTTTATATGTGTCCGCAATTTTGCATATAGCAAACCATTGTATGTTCTATTAGGTTTCCTGTTCTTTTATTCAGAAGTATTTGATGTTCATTGGACTTCATGAATGCTTCGCATTTCCATTGATGAAAAGAACCAAAAATCTAGGCCATGGAGCATTCTTCAAATTGAGTAAATTTCGTTTCCTATTTTAATGTTTTTGCCTCAATTTGATTTTGTGCCATTTGCTAAAGGCTAAAAATGAGCGGATCTCGCTGTTCCACGACACGAGCTAGCTCATTTTCTTAACGCCTCCATCAACTGGCTCAAAACCGAATGCTCCAAAGGCCTCCTTGGGGTTTTTGTTAAATATTTCACTTCTTTAATAATGCGTTCATAATACCGGATAGTCAGATTATTTTAATTTGCCTGATAAAAATTGAATGATGAAGGGGCTTTTGACAGAGATTAAAATTGTCGCCATAATTTCTCAAATTCCTTTTGAAAGGACCTTACTGTGTGGGTATCCTCTAGCAGAACAATATTTTCATAATTGTATTCTGCTGCAGACCTTGTCCAATTATAGCTTCCTGTAAGGACTTTTTTCTGATCGAAAATGGCAAATTTGTGATGCATATGGACTGGACTATTGTCCTTTTGGATGAGAATGCCTGCTTTTTCCATTCGATCAATATCCGACCCTAGATCAAAAGACTTATCATCATCGGTGATGATTTTTATGGGCACCTTTCTTTGATGCGCATGTAGTAATTCTTCGGTGATGTGGTCATCGCTAATGGTGAAAACGCATATGTGGATAAGTGAAGAAGCATTTCTTATTTCTTGCTTAATGGCATCCCTGCAAGCATTTCCAGGGCTGAAATAGGCAGCTGTAGTAGAATTTTCCTGTTCTTTTTGTTGTAATACCTTAACCGCTTCATAAAACCATTGGATCAAGTTTTGAACTTGTACATCTTGGGTATTTTCTAGCGCCAAATGCCTAATTTCAGATAAAAGTAACTGCTTCTCATGTGTGGATAAGTGGGAAAGATCGGATTTTATGGCTTTCTTTTCAGATCGGGACAACACATGGTCCTCTAGACTGCTTTTGAATTCCTGAATTATATTTTCGAGTGTAGGCATGATGGGGTTATTGAATAGTTGTTTGTACTTTTATTCAGGTATTTGATTGACTTTCAAAGGCTATCAAGGATACTATTATAGCACATTTTCCTTAAAAAGCTTTTCCAAAGTTTGGTCTAGGTTCTTACTGAAACCGCTGTGGGGTCTGGAAGTTTGGATGATGGAGCTTCTGACAGCTGTGAGCCAGCGGAAACGGGAAGCTAGGTCCATTTCGGCTATTCTTCCCCCATTGTCCTTTCCAAAGCAGATTTTGTCAAAGGAAGCCAAGTTCAATTTGATCATTTCTATATCAGCTTCTGGATCTAGTGCTAGGAGCTTTGCTTCGTTAAGTGAGGTTTTTACTTTAAGGTAACCGCTTTTCCAAGCACAGAGGATCACTCCGGCATTGATAAATTCCTCCCTTTCCACGCGTGGTACCACCCGGATGATGGCATAATCAAATAAGTGCTGTTCTTGCATCTTGGGCTTCTTTGGTAAAATGATCGGCATAAGAAAATCTCAGCGCTAAATATTGTTGATAAATGTTTCTTAATTCTTCGGTATCCTCACCATCCCCACTTGCCAATAGCCATTCCTCAGGAATCAAGGCTACGATTTCTTTCAGTTTTTCAGGGTTCAGCATTTCTTTCAAAAGGGTGTTAGCTTCTTCAAGTTGGCTGGCCTGTGGCAATAGAACATGGTTTTGGATGATAGGAAATGCTTTGGTGGCACTTTTCTCCCAATTGCTCCAGGCATGGTGGAAAAGAAAGGCTGCACCATGGTCGATCAGCCAAAGCTCCCTGTTCCACATTAGCATATTGGTATTACGGAAAGTGCGGTCCACATTGGTAATGAGCATGTCTAGCCATACGATTTTGGAGGCTAGTAACGGGTCCACCTCCATGGCCAGAGCATCATAATTGATGGCACCGGATAGAAAATGCAGGGCCAGGTTTTGCCCTTGGCTACTTTTGAGTAGATCCTGGATTTCCTCATCACCTTCTGACCTGCCAAATGCTGGGTCCAAAAAGGCAAAAACCAGTTCGGGAACCTTAAATCCCAAAGCTCTCGCGATTTCCCCACCAAGCAGTTCAGCGATCAATGCCTTTTCACGCTGCCCGGCACCTTTGAATTTCAAAACATATTTGAATCCATCATCGGCATCGGTCAAGGCCGGCAAGGAGCCTCCCTCCCTTAGCGGAAGGATATATCTGGTCACATTTACAGTGCGTAAATCCATAGTTTTCTCAAGAAAGTTATGCTGGGCGAGGTACTGTTGTCCTTATCTGAACGATATACTTTTCCCGCTTCAAATATTGGACAATATATTTTAATTTAAAACCCTAAGAGCAATTGAAGAAAGGCCTTTGTTTCAAATTTTAAAAACCATCATTTCAAGAGGCGAACATTTGTTAAATATAATGGGGATGTTAACCAAAATACCTAATCTATGTCATCCTGATTTTAGAGCTCCTTATCCGATATTCTATCGGGAAAGGAGCTCTTCCAGTATTGCAATACTACAAATAGATTCTTCGCCTTGCTCAGAATGACAGCGTATTCGTTTTCGGAAATGAATTTTTATAAATATTATAATACTTTGTCATCCTGATACACCTGGGCGGACAGGCGTAAGGAAGGATCTCTTCAGTATTGCGATGCTGTAAAGAGATTCTTCGGAAAGCTGATAATGACAAATGATTATAATATCTCAATATTGATTCTTCAAAATTGCAAATAATGAAATCATTTGGGATTAATCAAGACTTCTGTAAATTCTCCTGAGAAACCCTCTTTATTCGAATCGCGTTTTCATAATGAAATGAAAAAGCCCTATTCAGAACAAAAGATCAAGGTTCCTCGCTTTTGTGAGGAAAACGGCTTCTATACCACGAAGCAAAGGTCTTTTATAATGTCCAGGATCAAAGGGAATAATACCAAGTCGGAGAAACTCCTCAAAAAAGCCCTTTGGCACACCGGTCTCCATCACCGTTCCAACAAACAGAATTTACCGGGCAAGCCAGATATTACTTTTATCAAATACAAGCTGGTCATTTTTATAGATGGCTCCTTCTGGCATGGCCACAACTGGTCTGAAAGAGAAAACGCTATTAAATCCAACCGGAAATTTTGGATCCCCAAGATCGAAAGGAATATGCAACGAGATAGGGAAATTAATTATTTCTACCGACAAAAAGGTTGGACAGTACTTCGCTTTTGGGATTTTGAAGTAAAAAAGGAGTTGGGGGTATGTGTGAGAAAGATTATCAATAATCTTTGATTTGTCAATAATTGAGAGTGATGTTTTGTGATTTTGAGTTGTTATTTTATAACAATTAGTTTTTATGTTCTTTTTAAAAATTCCCGCACCACTGGCACGTCAGCTAATGCCCAGTCTAGGTCTAATAATTTGTTTTTTGGAAGCCACTGATAGGCTTGGTGTTCTGCCAAGTGCAATTCACCGGATTGGATGCTGGCGATAAAAGGGATTAAACAGATTTTGAAGTCGGGATATTCATAGATGACCTCGGGCAACTTCTCTCCTAGCAGAATTTCCAAGTGCAGCTCTTCTTTAATTTCCCTGATGAGGCATTCCTGCTCTGATTCCCCCTCTTCTAATTTGCCACCGGGGAATTCCCATTTTAGGGGCATTTTCATCTTTTTACTTCTTTGGACAGCGAGCACCAATCCATCCTGAACAATTATGGCGCAGGTTACCTTTAACATAGAAAAGTGGTTTTATGCTCTAAGATAGGAATGAATGAATAATGTTTATAAAATATTGTGTTCTAAGCTCAATTCTGAGATAACTTTTTATTCTTTCTTCTCCATTGATGAAAAGAAACAAAAATCTAGGCCATGAAGCTTTCTTCAAATTGAGCGAATTTCGTTACCGATTAAAAGTGTTTGCCTCAATTTGATTTTGTGCCAGTCACTGTAGGCAAAAAAAGAGTGGATCTCGCTCGTCCACTTCGCGAGCTAACTCATTTTCTTAACGCCCACATCAACTGACTCAAAACCGAAACCTCCAAAGGCCATTTAATGGAATTCAGTTGAATATTTCATTTCTTAAATGAAATGCGTAAAGTCTCAGTTAGTCAGATTGTAATTAATTAAAACTTTCAAATGATGAACTCCTAAATTTATATTCCTGTTGTCCCGTAAGCTGCGCTGCGGGACGATTAAAGTTGAGTCTCTGACGCTGTTTTTCATAGATTACCAAATTGCCTCAAGTCCCACTGATTTTCAACTTTACAATTTTTCAATCCAACAGTTCGACAGCAACCCACAATTAAACAGTAAACCTCTTAATCAACATATCTCCAATCTTCTTTAACATAGCAATAATTAACTTCCTTTCTTCAATCCCATAAAAAGCCGTAATTTTGCGCTATGAAAAATCTTGCAGTGATATTTGATATGGATGGGGTGATCTGTCATACCAACCCCTACCATTCTAAGGCTTTCGAACAGTTTTTTGCTAAACGTGGCATGAATCCTAGCCAGGAGGAATATGCCCAACATATGTATGGCAAACCGAATAGCTATATCTTCAGTCATTTTTTACAAAGAGAAATTAAGGGAGAAGAACTTATTGAGCTGGAAAATGAAAAAGAAGGACTTTTCCGTGAAATCTATGCTTCTGTGGTGGAGCCTGTTCCGGGCTATCTGGAGTTTCTGAATGGTTTGAAGCAAAATGGCTTTAAAACTGGCGTAGGTACTTCCGCGCCAAGAGCCAATATGGACTTGATTATTGATACGTTGGAGATCAGGCAGCTGATGGAATCTTTTATGGCCAGTGAAGATGTGAAGACACATAAGCCAGAGCCAGAGGTATATTTGAAGTCTGCAGAGAACCTTTCGGCCCATCCTGAAAACTGTATTGTTTTTGAAGACTCTTTTTCCGGTGTTTCTGCAGGAATTAATGCCGGTATGCAGGTGGTCGGAGTCCTTACTTCGCACACTAAAGAAGAGCTGCCTCCTTGTCAGTATTATATCAATGATTATAGTGAAATTTCAGTACAAAGTATTCTGGAAATGCTTAAATAAAACAATTTGATATAAATGAAGTAAAAAGTGTGGAAAAACTATAAAAGCAGGTTTTCCACACTTTATTTTTTAGGCCCCCATGGCGGTGATCACCAATTTTCTAGGCCCACCATAATTCCTGAATTCCCCCAAATATATGCCCTGCCAGGTTCCTAAGGCCAATTTTCCATTTGAAATGGGAATATTTACCGTGGAACCAAAGAGGCTACTTTTGATATGGGCGGGCATATCATCCGGTCCTTCGTAGGTGTGGATAAATCGTGGATAAGTTTCGCTAACCAAGTCATTAATAAAGGTTTCGAAGTCCTTGCGTACGGTTGGGTCGGCATTTTCATTGATGGTGAGGCCTGCAGAGGTATGCTTGATAAAAACCTGCAGTGTGCCCATTTTTATTTCCCTGATTTCAGGTATGGCATCTTCCACTTCATCGGTAATCAAATGGAAGCCCCTGGAATAAGCTTTTAGGGATATATGTTTCTGAAAGATTTTCATATTACAAAAGTAATAAGCGCTAATATTTTAACCACAGAAGGGAAGGATAAACACAGATTTATTTAGTTTTTCACGCAGAGTCCTGTGAGATTTTAGGAAGGTGCCTAAAAATAATCTTGGCAGTCTTCGCGCCACTTTTGCGCCTTTTGCGTGAATCTCTTTTATTTCACGCAAAGCTCTCTAAGAAATCGCAGAGTACACAAAGAATTTTTAGAATACAGCTTAAAAAATTAGCTTTAGTGTTCTTTGTGTGGACCTTTTTTATTTCACGCAGAGTCCGCTAAGAATTCGCGAAGCTCGCAAACATTTTTTGGAGAGAGATTAAAAAACATCTTTTGCGTCTTTCGCGTCACCTTTGCGCTCTTTGCGTGAAAAATTTAACTAAACAGCTGCTGATACATTTCTTCTAGCTTGGTGATGGGGATGATCTCTATCCCGAAGCTTTTTAAGTCCACACCCTTGACGGCATATTTCGAAACAATGATCTTTTTGAATCCTAACTTATCCGCTTCTGCAATACGGTTTTCTATTCTGTTGACCGCCCTGATTTCACCACCTAGGCCCACTTCACCTGCAAAGCAAAGGTCAGCTGAAATTGGTGTGTCTTCATAAGAAGATAATAAAGCTGCACATACCGATAAGTCCAAGCCTGGATCATCCACACGCATACCGCCGGCGACGTTTAGGAAAACATCCTGGTTGCCTAAGCGCATTCCACCTCTTTTTTCCAATACTGCCAAGAGCATATTCAGCCTTTTGGCATCGTGGCCCGTGCTGCTTCGCTGGGGAGTACCATAGGTGGCAGGACTGATCAAGGATTGGATTTCAATTAATAAGGGCCTGTTTCCTTCCAACATGGCCCCAGTGGCCACCCCATTTAGGGTTTCCTCCCTTTGGCTGAGTAGGATTTCGGAAGGATTGGCAACTCCCCGAAGTCCATCAGCGCGCATTTCATAGATGCCCAATTCATTGGTAGATCCAAATCTGTTTTTGGAGGTACGCAGAATCCTGTAAGATAAATGACGGTCTCCTTCAAATTGCAATACCGTATCGACCATATGCTCCAAGATCTTTGGGCCTGCAATAGAGCCATCCTTGGTTATATGGCCAATAAGAAAAACAGGAGTAGCAGTTTCCTTCGCAAATTTCATCAGTTCTGCAGTACATTCCCTGACCTGGGAAACACTTCCTGCTGCAGATTCCACATGTTTACTGTGTAAGGTTTGTATGGAATCGATAACCAGCACTTCTGGCTTAAGGGCAGTGATCTGCTGAAATATATTTTGGGTGTTGGTTTCAGAAAGCACAAAGCAATTATCCGACTTAAACTGCATCCGGTCAGCTCTCATTTTGATTTGGCTTTCACTTTCCTCACCAGAGACATAAAGGACCTTGGTTTGATTAAGGATCAAGGCGATTTGTAGCATCAAGGTGGATTTACCAATTCCAGGTTCCCCACCTATCAGGGTCAATGAGCCCGGCACAATTCCTCCTCCCAAAACCCTGTCCAATTCCGGGTCTCGAGTGATCAGTCTTGGATGCTCTTCATAGTTGATCTCCTGTAACTTTCTGGGCGAACCTTGCCGCTTACTATTTTCAGAACCCTGTTTCCAGCTTCCTCGGGCCGATTCTTCCTTGTGGATAACTTCCTCTACATAAGTATTCCATTCGCCACATGCGGGACACTTGCCCACCCATTTCGGGCTTTGGGCGCCGCATTGTTGACAGAAAAAAGCAGTTTTTATTTTAGGCATGAGTTAGTTTTTCGGTTATTGGTTATTTAAAGCTGGCCAAGTCTGCAGGAAATATTGAATGTGCTATTCCGATCTACTTAATAGCTTGGATTTATAATCCATTTTGTTAATCAGTACATTCCTTGCTTAAATATTTGTTAGCGGCTTTACAAAAGCCCTTTAATTAAAAGTTCGCCATTGCAAATGGCGAACAGCGAAAAGAAAAAGTGTCACCTCGAGCGGAGTCAAGAGGCGACAATCTTCTTCAAGTGCTATTGTGCATAACTTCGAATCCTTTTCTTAATGGGCCTCCAGCCAGTCCTTACCTACTCCTACTTCTACTTGCATAGGTACCTCAATCGGCAAGGCTTCTGTCATCAATTTTGGAATTTCCTTTTTCAATAGATCCACCTCATCCTTATGCGCATCAAATACCAATTCATCATGTACTTGCAGGATCATCTTGGATTTCAGTTGTTTCTCCTGCATCCATTTGTGCACTTGGATCATGGCCACTTTGATCATATCTGCGGCACTGCCCTGGATAGGGGCATTGATGGCATTTCTTTCAGAGAATCCCCTCATGGTGGCATTTCGGCTGTTGATATCTCTTAGGTACCTACGTCTGCCTAAAATGGTTTCTACATACTCGTTTTTCCTGGCTTTCTCAATACAATCATTCATGTATTCACTGACTGCTGGAAATTCCTTGAAATAGGCATCAATAATTTCCTTTGCTTCGGTACGGGAAATATCCAGTCTTTGGCTTAATCCGAATGCTGAAATGCCATAGATAATACCAAAGTTGGCTGTTTTGGCCTTTCTACGCATATCTGAGGTAACCTCTTCCAATGGTACCTGGAAAATTTTTGCAGCAGTAGTACTGTGGATATCCCTCCCTTCTTTGAATGCTTCTATCATGGATTTATCCTTGGAGAAGGCGGCCATGATACGCAACTCTATCTGGCTATAATCCGCAGCCAAGATTACATGATCTTTGTCCCTCGCCACAAATGCTTTTCTGATTTCCCGGCCTCTTTCTGTTCGGATCGGAATATTCTGCAAATTAGGATTGACGGAAGAAAGTCTTCCCGTTGCTGCTACTATTTGGTTATAGGTGGTATGGATTCGACCGGTTTTAGGGTTGATCAGGGTAGGCAAAGTATCCACATAGGTGTTTTTGAGCTTAACCAATTCCCTGAAATCAAGAATGGCTCGTGCAATTTCATGCTTATGGGCCAATTTGGAAAGGACTTCCTCTCCTGTGGCATACTGACCTGTTTTGGTTTTCTTGGCCTTTGGATCCAATTCCATTTTGACGAAAAGTACTTCTCCCAGCTGCTTTGGTGAAGCTAGGTTGAATTTCACACCAGCCAACTCATAAACCTTCGCCTCAATTTCTGTAATGTCCTTTTCCAAACTTGTAGATAATTCAGCCAGACTTTCCTTGTCCAAACTGATTCCTTCAAACTCCATGGCTGCCAAAACTGGAATTAAAGGCGTTTCTACTTCGTAGAACAATTTCTCCAAACCTCTTTCTTTAAGGTCTGGATTTAGCTTTTGGGCCAATTGCAAGGTGATGTCAGCATCTTCAGAAGCGTATTCTACCACTTTATCCACATCCACATCCCGCATATTGCCTTGGTTTTTGCCCTTTTTACCAATCAGGCTTTCTATGGAAACAGGCTTATAGTTGAGGTAATGTTCGGCTAACCAGTCCATACCATGCTTCCCTTCTGGCTCTATGAGATAGTGGGCCAACATGGTATCATAGTAAGTACCTTTTACCTCAATGCCATAATTTTTGAGCACCAAGACATCGTATTTGATGTTTTGGCCAATTTTGGTGATTTTATCATTTTCAAAAACTGGCTTCAAAGGAGCCAATAGTTTTTGGGCTTCTTCATGATCTGAAGGTATTGGAATGTAGAAGGCTTCACCGGTAATATAGGCAAAGGAAATTCCTACCAGCTCAGCTCTATTCGGATCTACATCAGTAGTTTCCGTGTCAAAGCAAAGCTCATCCTGGATTTCCAAGTATTCTACCAGTTCCTTGATAGCTTTCACTCCATCTACCTTATGGTAATCATGGGCTTTTGAAAAAACAGTATCCATCTGTGTAGGCGTCGGGATTGGGCTGGCTTCTTCAATATCCTCCTCTTCTTCAGCCACAGTATCCTGCGGTCCAGTGAAAAGTCCCAATTGTTCGTTAACTTTTACAGTGGGCTTTTTAATATTTTCTCCAAATACCCTTTTGGTCAAGGTTCGGAATTCTAATTCCGCAAATAAGGCTTTCAGTTTTTCCTCATTAGGGCCGTCATAGGTAAGGTCTTTGGGATTAAACTCAATAGGAACATCCTGCATAATGGTGGCTAGTTCTTTTGAGAGTAGGCCCTGTTGGCCGAAATTGACTACATTTTCCTTTTGCTTGCCCTTTAGATCATCTGTATGCTCCAATAAACCTTCAATGGAACCATAGGCTTTTAACAGCTTTTTGGCGGTTTTTTCACCAATGCCCGGAATGCCAGGGATATTATCCACCGCATCCCCCATTAAGCCTAGGATATCCCTTACCTGATCTGGACTTTCAATTTCCCACTTTTCGCAAACTTCCTTTGGCCCCATGATATCGACTGCATTGCCCATAAAGGCAGGTTTGTAAAGGAAAATGTGGTCATCCACTAACTGCCCATAATCCTTATCAGGCGTCATCATAAATACTTCGAAGTGCTTGTATTCGGCTTTTTTTGCAATGGTGCCTATAATATCATCAGCCTCATAGCCATCTAGTTCAAGGATAGGGATATTAAATCCTTCAACGATCTGTTTTACCCAAGGAATCCCCACACTGATATCTTCAGGAGTTTCCTGTCTGTTGGCCTTATATGCTTCAAACTGTTCATGACGAAAAGTAGGTGCCGAGGTATCAAAAGCGACTGCCAAATGGCTGGGCTTTTGTTTTTCAATTACTTCGAGCAGGGTATTGGTAAATCCCAACATGATCCCGGTATTAAGCCCTTTGGAATTAATTCTGGGATTTTTGCTGAAAGCAAAATGTGCCCTATAGATCAGGGCCATGGCATCAAGTAGAAACAGTTTTTTCTTGTCTGAACTGGACATCGGTCTAATTGTCTTAAAATGTTTGAATTAGCCCATAAGGCAATTTTCCCAGTATGGGAGTGTGGCTAAATTACAAATTATAATGCAAAGGTCAGTTAGGCTTTTCGATCTTCTTTGTACATAAAAAAGGCAAGTCAAAAGACTTTTATCCTCAGGTATTTTTTTCTTCTTCTAATCAATTAATAAGCATTTTATATTTTATCATTCACCATAATTTTATGACTGTGGACGAATAATAAATATAAATTGGAGACTTTGGATTAATATTTGATAAAGATAAATCGTCGATCCTAATATTTGATTTTAAAATGATCGGGATTTTTGTATCTTAATAAGACATTGTTAATTATTTTATTTCACTAAACTTGAAAATTATATGAAAAGATTAGCGTTCTTTTTAGCAGTGATGTTTACTTTCACTGCATTTGCACCAAGTATAATGGCTGAGCCCATTAAGAAAGACAAAGATGAAACAGAACTAAGTCCAGAGGATGAAGCAAGACTGGAAGAAATGAAAGCCAGGGTCGATGAAATAAAGGCCATGGATTTTAGTGAAATGAGCAAGGAGGAGAGAAAGGAAGTAAGGGATGAGTTAAGAAGCATGAAGAAAGAAGCCAAAACCATGGGTGGAGGAATCTTTTTATCTGTTGGAGCCATTATTATTATTTTGTTGATCTTGATTTTAGTAACCTGATCTCAATATGGGATAGATAAAAAAGGGGCTGATTTTATAAAATCAGCCCCTTTTTTATTGCACTAGATTTTTAATTTCATCCCATGATTTTTTACTTAGAATGGGCTTATTTACCACAAGGTTTTTTTCTTGGAAATTTAAGATTTTTTCTGCTCTTTCTTGGGAGTCAGGGTGGGTATTGATCCAAGTGAAATAAGTTAGAAATTCAGGGGTATCCAAAGACATTTTATATAGAAAATTAGCCAAGTGCTCGGGACTAACATTGGCTTTGCTCAAGTATTCTGCTGCTTTTATGTCTGCTGTTTGTTCTTGACTCCTGTCAAAAGCTGAAGAGGAAAGTGACTTTGCTACTTCCGATAGCCCGTTATTATTTCCTGTACTTATAGAAATCAACATAGAGATTCCTACTTCCTTTGCCAGTTTTTTCATCACATGATTTAACTCAATATGAGCGATTTCATGACCTATTACCCCTGTCAGCTCTTCTTGCCTGTCAACGGCTTTGATCAATCCGGTATTTATAACTAAATGTCCATTGGGCAGGGCGTATGCATTGATTTCATCTTTTTCTAAAACATGAAGCTTTATTGATTCTTCGTCGATTTTGTTGGCCTGGCAGATGGTATGAATGATAGAATCCAAAGATTGGACAATGGTGTCATTGAGCACTTCTCTTCCCTCTTGAGAATACATTTCCCAAAGTTGCTCACCAAGTTTTTCTTCAAGCTCTTTACCGGATTTTTCCAATTCAAAAATATTTGTCCATTGGATTTGGGCCAGAGAAAACCAGCATATAAAGAATAGGGAAAGTAAAGTAATACCCTGAAAGAGTAATTTTTTCATATGGCCTTTTTACAGATTAATTGAGTAAGTCCACCATAAAACCACCATTGGAAGTGAATTCCTTTTCGGACTTGAATGGCACTGTAGATGGTGGCGATAAATTCGGATAGGTTAAATAAAATCAAGGTGAAGATATAAGCTATATACATATCATTGATTGGGGTATCTTCAAAAATAATGGAGAGGGTCCACCAAAATCCCACTGTATTAATGCAGAATAAGGAAAGTTGGGACAGCAGCGCCTGAGTGCAATGCCAGCGGACAAAGTAGGTGCCTTTTCTGTTCCCAAGATAGAAAATCAAGGTGGCCATTAAATTAATGATGGGCAAGGGAAGTCCAGCCATCAAGGCAATCAATGACATCAGGTAGCTATTGGAAGCTTTTTCAGCTTCATGTTCACCAGGTTGATAATCGAATTTTTGAATTTGGATCATATGCCTTTATAAATATTCCAGGCCCAATTGATCAGCACCAAAAGGATGAGAGGTATGGCCAGAGACGGTTTTACTATCTTTTGTTCTAGTTTTTGATATACTTTCCAAAAGCTTTCCTTTTGAAATATGATATCCAAGAGTATCCAAAATGGCAGGATCAGCATTGCAGGAACGATGAGAAATCCCAAGGGATTATAATAAAAGGCCATTGGGAAATCAAAATGTAAAATCGAGAGTACAGATCTGGTACTTCCACATGAAGGACAGGGAATATTCGTGGTGTTTTTGATCAAGCAAACTGTAAATCCTTCCTCCTGCTGATGAGAAACAAAGCCCAGTTGATATATCACCCAAATATACCCTGCCCCAAAGGCAGTGATCAAAAGCGCATAGAGCTTTTTGCTGCCAGAATTCATATTAAGCGCTTACTGCTAAGGCTTCTTGAAGTCTTAATTGATTCTTTTCTCTTGTAGCACCTTGGATCATAAACCAGTCAATGATGGCCCATATTCCAAAACCACCACAGGTTAGGAGTTTACCAACACCCTTACCAGTGTCTCCTATTATGAAACGGTCAATGCCTAAACTTCCTCCAAGCAAAGAAACGATCAAGCTGGTAGTTGGGTCTTTGAATTGAAGTACTTGTACAATGTTCCACATGGAATCATCGAGATCAAGTAAGCGTTGTCTGATAAGCGGTAATTGATGACCCTCAAAATACTTGCTGTTGGTCATGATAAAAAGATCTACTTTAGCAGCGTCCATTTTTTAAAGATTAGTTGATAAAAGATTTATGGTAAAATTTTCAATAAAGAATTGTGAAAATCCGAAATGGCCAGTTTTAGGTCTTTTTTAAATGAAGTAGACCTAAAATAAACTATAAAATTTAGACAGTGAATATATACTAAGAAAATGAATTGTCAAAAAAAGATAAGGAATATCACTTTTTCATCAATGAACGACCAAAATGTGGGGAAACTTTAAAAGGTATTTATTCTTCAATAGTTTGTAGATAGGCCTTTACCTGAAGCGCTTTCCAAAGTACAATACATAAAATAGCTATCCATAATACTTCATTGAAGCCCAAGTGGAAAATGGTTCGTTTGTTCCAACCTAAAATATCAGAATAGTACACTGCAAACCAAATAGCGGAGATTAACTTACCTCCTATTCCGACCATGATGAGGTATAACCAACTAATGGGATAAAAGCCGCTTAAGAAAATTAAAAAACCAATGATCAGTCCAAAGCTTCCATAGACATTGGAACTGGCATTAACTGGAATTTCCGGATGCATGGAAAGCCAAGAAAGTAAAGGACCGCCAAACCACTTGAAAAATGCTCCCCAAGCCACTGTGGTCATTCCAGCTAGTAATAATAGCCCTCTCAGAGGCATTGAAAAACGAGGAAATTCCTGATTTTTTTCCATAATTAAAATTTTCTAACTTCCTAAGGGGATTTTCCCTAAGACCTTACAAAACTAACTCATGGAAAATAAAAACACTGCATTTTGGCCAATATTCCTCTTAGGCCTGGTTTTGTTGATAACTGGATTTGTAATAGGGAAGCGCAGCCAAAAGATTTCTACAGAGGCCATTTCATGGGCAGAGCAGCTTATTGATTTGGAGTTTTTGCCTTCTGAGCGGGATAGTATGGTTTCGCTGATCCAAGAGCAAGTTCAGGATTTCCAGAATATACGGAAGACAGATCTTGATAATTCGATTGCTCCCTCCATAATTTTTAATCCCCTTCCCCATGGCTTTTATCCCAACCAAGAGCAATATGAATTTAATTGGGGCATCAATAATGCTGAATTGCCTGACATGGACAAGGATATCGCTTTTATGACCGTTGCCGACTTATCCACATTAATTAGGAATAAGAAAATCACCTCAGAAAGGTTGACAAAAATCTATTTGGAGCGATTGAAGACGCATAGTGATACTTTGGAATGCCTCATTAGTTTGCTTGAAGAGGAGGCACTGACCAAGGCAAGACTGATGGATGAAGAAATCAAGCTAGGGAAATATAGAGGACCACTTCATGGGATACCTTATGGAATTAAGGATCTATTTGCAGTTAGGGGCACCAAGACCACTTGGGGAGCAATGCCCTATAAGGACCAGGAAATTGATGAAACGGCCACCGTTGTGGAAAAGTTGAATGAGGTTGGGGCTGTTTTGGTAGCTAAGTTTACTTTGGGAGCATTGGCCATGGGGGATGTCTGGTATGGCGGGATAACAAGGAACCCTTGGAATTTGGAGCAAGGGTCTTCCGGTTCTTCTGCTGGATCTGCTTCTGCCGTAAGTGCAGGCCTTGTACCATTTGCTTTAGGTACCGAAACCTATGGAAGTATTGTTTCTCCTTCCACCAGAAATGGAGTGACTGGATTAAGACCTACTTATGGAAGGGTCAGCCGACATGGGGCGATGGCCCTGAGTTGGTCCATGGATAAAATCGGACCTATTTCCAGGTCTTCCTTGGATAATGGAATTGTATTATCAGTATTAAATGGTGGGGACACCAAAGATAAAAGTACTATACCTGCCGCCTTTAATTATGATGTGGAAAACGATATTAAAAATTTGAAGGTTGCCTATTTCAAAGATTTATTTGATACCGAAAAGGCAAGAGATATGGCAGTATTGGATTTGATGAGAGAAAAGGGTATCCACCTTATTCCTTTGGAATTGAAGACGGATATTCCAGTGAGCAGCATGATCATTATGTTAATGTCGGAAGGGGCTGCTGCTTTTGATAAAATGACCAGATCTGGAAAAGATGATTTATTGGTATCCCAAAATAAAAATGCTTGGCCCAACTTGTTTCGGGCTTCACGATTTATCCCGGCAGTAGAATATATACAGGCCAGTCGTCTGAGGGCCTTGTTAACAGAAGAAATCCATGCACTTTTTAAAGATTATGATGTAATCATTAGCCCTTCATTTGCAGGAAACCAATTGTTGATAACTAACCTAAGTGGCCATCCTGCCTTGTGCCTTCCCAATGGCTTTAATGAAGCTGGCAGTCCAAGTTCTATCACTTTCCTTGCCAATTTATTTGATGAGGAAAAGTTGATTATGTTGGGAAGAATGTATCAGGAAGCTACCGAATGGGATGAAAAAAGGCCACCGCTGTTTGATCGATAATTAATTCTCAATCATTATGCTTTTATGATGTTTAAAAATTCTGCCTTATAGGTTTGTCCTATTGGAATGGTGGTATTTTTAATATGTGCCATATTGCCTTCAATATGATCCAATTTATTGAGTGCAAGTGCAAAGGATTTATGTATCCTGATAAACTTATTTGGGGGTAATTTGTCCAGAATACCCTGGAAAGTCTCATGTACCAGAATTGATTTATCCACACAAATTACCTTGATATAATCACCATAAGCTTCTAGATAATAAATTTCATCAATATCAATTCGGTAAAGCTTTTTATCCGCTTTTAGAACAATAAAAGCCGATTCCTTTCTTTGTCCTGACTGTTCTATATTTACCATATTGAGTGCTTTTTGGACTGCTTTAAGAAAACGTTCAAAGGGGAATGGCTTTAATAAGTAATCCACAGCGTCCAACTCAAATCCTTCGATGGCATATTGTGGATAAGCGGTAGTAAATATAACATAGGGAGCTTTGGTCAGGGATTTATAAAAGTCCAAACCTGATATTTTGGGCATATTAATATCAAGGAATATCAATTGAATATTTTCTGTGTTGATAATTTCCAAGGCTTCCAAAGCATGCTTGCAGCTCGCTACCAGATTAAGAGAGGGGCATTCGGCAATATACTTTTCCAATAGTTCCCTGGATTTGGGCTCGTCCTCAACAATGATGCAGTTAATCTTCATGACTTAGTTTTAGGCTTACTTTAAATGTATGCTCATTTTGTGATATTTGGAAAATATGTTTATCAGGATAAAGTAGCGATAATCTGTTTTGGATGTTGGCCAAGCCCACTCCGTGATCACCATCTTGATTTTCCTTTGTTTCAGGGAGATTGTTCTCAATTTCAAAACCCAAGTGATGCTTGTCTGCACTGACCTTGATATTTATAAAGGTATTATCTAAGCCCCCCTTGATGCCATGTTTATAACTATTTTCTACCAATGGGATCAGTAACATGGGTGGAATGTGGATATCTTCTTTTATTTGCTTGTCAAGGCTCACTTTGGCCGAATTTTCCGTCCTATAGTTTTGCAGACTGATATAATTGTTGATTTGTTCCAGCTCTGTAGATAAAGGAATGCTATCTTTATTGGAGTCATAGATGACATAGCGCAATAAGTCGGATAGTTTGATGATCACTTCAGGAGTTTCATGAGCCCTTTCCAATGCCAAGGTATAAAGTACATTTAAAGTATTAAAAAGAAAGTGCGGGTTTACCTGAGATCGAAGGGCTTTAAGTTCAATGGCTGTTTTTTCTTTTTCCAATTCGCTGATCTCCTTTTGTGTCTTCAATAACTGAAACCATTCTTTTGAAAGTTTCAGCAAGGTGCTTGAAATAAGGAAGGCTAAAAAGAATTTGGCTAGGTCCCAAAGTGTGTAATAGGAAATGAAATAGTAGCCAGATAATATATAATCAATAAGATGGCTAAACAGGAAATAGTTAAAAGTTACTCCAATACTTAAAACCAAAAAAAATCCCGGTAGAAAAGTAAAGTACTTTTCTGTTCTTAGAAATCTTGGAATAAGATACTGAAGGTTGAGGTAAACGGGCAATGCCAGTGTCACCATAAATATCAAAGTATATATCCTGTCTACTGGGAGGATATTATTGGAATTCGAAAATATATTTACCAGTATGAAATAAGCTATAGTCCAAAACAGTAAGTGGTTGAGTATACTGTTTTGGAGGATTTGATAAATTCTATTATTTGTAGGTCGCTTCACTCAGACTTTAGGTTTAAGAATTAAAGGTTCATCATCAAAAATATTTTCATCGTCCGAATACTTTATTACAAACTTTTGTAATTCCTCTGGGGAAGCAGTTAATAAAATATCTTCAGCGGCCACTTCATGCGATATTTTGATTCGATTTTGCTCTATCAATTTACCAAGGTATTCACTGTCAAATAGATTAATGATGATTTCGTTCCCTTTAAAAGAAACTTTTGCAAAACTATGAACAGGGTAAAGATGGAATGCTGCAAATTCATTCTCTAAATTTTTTGATTTATAGTCATCTACAAAAAAATCCAAGTAAAGATACTTATCCAGCTTCACCAAGAATAGATCAAAAATAACCGTATCCCTATTTTGTACATGTTCCAAACGATAAAGTTTATCCCCATTTTTTTGACTTTGATTATTGGCCCTAGATATATTCCATGCGTCAGTCCCGTCTACCACATAGTTGCCAATCAAGCGATCATCCAGTATTAATTCGTTTTCAGTATAAAGAGGATGTAAACTGCGTAAAACACAACTGCTGACCAAAGAGACAATGAGCAGGAAGAGCAAACTGATATTTCTTAAAGTTTTCATGGGCATTGAATTTTAAATGAATGATGCTTTGAAGGTATAAAAGCAGAAAAAAGTCCTAAAATTATTTCGATAAACCAGGTTGATTTTTCGTTGAACAAACGAGAAAAATGCCTTGACTTCATGAAATAATAATGTCAAACTGAAATCATAAATGGTGTTTTATACTGGGAATTTAGTAAATTAACTAGTTGTGCTAAACTTACTAGATATGGAAAATTCAATTAAAATTCCGGCTTGGTACTGGATAGTCGCAGTCATAATGCTACTTTGGAACTTACTGGGTGTAGGCGCCTTTTTTTCTCAAGTAGGAATGTCAGACGAAGCTATGGCTGCCATGCCTGAGGCAGAAAGGGAATTATACTCATCATATCCGCTATGGACCACCGTGGCTTATGCTGTTGCTGTTTTTGGTGGGGCTTTGGGCTGTATAGGTTTGCTCCTTAAAAAGAAATGGGCAAAGATGGTATTGATTATTTCATTGATAGGAATAATTATTCAGATGTTTCACAGTTTAGTCATTTCTGGTGCTATGGAAGTTTATGGTCCTGGGGCAGCAGTAGTGCCTGTAATGGTGATTGTGTTTGCTATATTTCTTGTTTGGCTGTCCAATTTTAGTATCAAAAAGCATTGGCTCACTTGAGTGATCAATATTATTTCAGAATAAAAAGTAAATGAATGCTATGGAGTTAAGCATTGCTAAGCGATTTTTATTGCTTGCCCAACATCCTGAAAAAGGAAGGATGTTGATTTCTGGTATACATCTTCAATTTGGTCTGGCTGGGGCATTACTGCTCCAAATGTCCATGGAGGATAAACTAACGATTAAAGATGAGCTGCTTTATATCAAAAAGGGCGCGCAATTTCATGATCTCAAATTAAGGGAAGTAGCAGAATTGATCCAATCATCTAGAAAGCCGAGGAAAATGAAATATTGGGTGCATAAAATCGGTCATAAGGCTTCGAGGTGGAGGTATTTTTATTATGATCAGATGGCACAGGAAAGATTGATCAAGGTTGAAAAGAAAAGGTTTTTGGGATTCATTCCTTATACCCAAACCTATCTGCTCAATAGCCAGCTTAGAAACAAGATGATTCAAGAGTTGAAAAGTGAGATTTTTAGAAAGAAAGACATTGTTCCCGAAAATATGTCTGTTCTGGGTTTGGTGGAGGCATGTAAAATGCACAACGTTTTAAGTCAAGAAAAATCCCAATTGAGGACCCTAAGAAAAGATTTAAAGCAATTGGTTAAGGAAAGTCCTATTTCCGTTAATGTTGATGCAACCATTACTCAGGTTCAAGCTGCTATTATCACTACAATTGTTGCTTCTACCGTGGCGACCAATGCTGCTGCATCAGCTGGTTGAGCAACTCCTGTTGCTTTAAATAATGTGGCTTAAACAATCTTAGATGAAAATTTTAATAGTTTCCATTGGAACTCGTGGAGATATGGAGCCTTTTTTGGCAATTGGTCAATTGCTAAAACAAAAAGGGCATCAGGTAATCGCCGTTTTCCCCGAACAGTTTGGAGAGCTTGCAAGGGATGCCGGATTGGAGTTTAGATCATTGGGCCCAGAATTTTTGGATATGCTGGAAACTGATGCAGGTAAAAGGGCCTTGGGTGGAGGTGGTTCCTTTTTTACTAAGCTACCTGCTTATATACACTTGGCCTTTAAATACAAAGGAATCAATAAGCAATTGATCTTCAGGCAAGCAGAGATAGTAAGTGAGGAAATCCCCGATCGTATTATCAGACATGCCAAGGCCGTTTATCCGGTACTTTGGTCCATGGATAATCCAGGTAAAACCATCCTGGTCAGTCCTATACCCTATATAGTTCATTTGGTGAAAAACCGGGCACATATTGCCTTTTCCGGCGATTATGGCTTGCTTTTCAATCGGTTAACCTATTGGATAGCTATGGGAGGTTTGACACAAACCATAAAAAAGAGCGCAAGCTGGTTAAATAGGAAATGTTCGACCATGGAAATAAAGGCTGCTATTTTGGGAGCCAAGACCATTTACACCGTTTCACCCCAAATTTTTCATAGACCTGATTATTGGCCTGAAAATGTGAAGGTGCTTGGCTATCAGGAACGAAAAAGCAGTAGCAACTGGGAAGTAGATAATGATTTAAAGCGCTTCATAGAGAAGCAGGAAAAGGTGCTTTTTGTAACATTTGGAAGTATGGTTAATCCAGCTCCTGGGCAGAAAACTAAGATTTTGATGGAAGTTATCCACAAACATAAGATCCCAACAGTTATCAACATTGCGGCTGGAGGTTTGGTTATTCCGGATAGTTATGATTCGGAATTGGTTTTCTTTGTGTCCAGCGTTCCTTATGATTGGATTTTACCAAAAATGTATGCACTGGTTCATCACGGAGGTTCTGGTACAACACATCTATCGCTCAAGCATGGATGTGCTGCAATGATTGTTCCCCATATTATTGATCAATATATGTGGAATGATGTCCTAAGTGAATTAGGTGCAGGGCCTAAAGGCATGGATATAGGGGATTTCAAGTTAAAGAAATTAGAAAATAGCCTTTTGGATTTATGGAACAATCCTTCCTATAAAGAGAAAGCCAGAGAAATAGCTGAGAAGATGAGTGGGGAGAATTTTGAAGAAGAAATAGTTCGGATGATAACAAAAGAATGATTTGTAAATAATAAGGAAGGGAAGTTATTATAGTTCTTTTTTAGAATAACTCGGGTAATGTTTTCAGTTTTTTCTTTAAATCTATATAAGGGTTGATATTTAGGATCAAGACTAAATGTTAATTTTAATTAAAAAAACATTTTAGTTGAGGACGTTTATAAGTATGATTTTTGCCAATAAAACAATTGAAATCAACCATATCTTAACCTCTGGTTCAGTTGTCTGTAAAGCGTCTGAATTCCAATAAACAGGTTATATAACGCTAAAAACAGTGATTTTTATAATGGATTTGTCCTTGACCACATAGACAGTTGTTTGCTAAGGGATTAGCAGAAATGGTAAAACACAGCCTAAAAGAAATTCTTTCGAATCATGTTGAAAGTCTCTTATAAACCTATATTTTTAGTATAATTGAGTAAAATTTTGAATTTTTAGAGAACTCAAGAAGTATTATAGAGTGAATATGAGTACTGGAATTACACATTTGGTTGATTTATGGAAGGAGGGCTATTCCAATCATATTGAAAATTATAAACCCTACCAGGCTATTGAGCAACTAAAACATATAGCCTCATTATTTTGTCCTGGGGAATTTTTCTATTTTATACTAAATATGCATAATCTGGAGGTTGAATATGTTCATCCAGGTGTGCAGCAATTTATTGATGTCGACCCTAATGAGGCTACCATAGAGAATCTGCTTACCTCCATTGATCCGGATGATGTAGCGTCTGTTAAAGCCAAGGAATTGGTCTTAAAGGAATTTATGGAAAATGTGGTTCCATCTGAGGAATTGCCCTCATATAAGATGCTGTATATGTATCGAATCAAAGATAGGTTTGGTAAATATAGGACCATGTTGCTTCAAGTAAATGTATTATCGGTTTCTGAAAAAGGTACCATTGAACATGTACTAAGTGTTCATACCGATATTTCCTTTATGGGTGTTCAGAAGACCGAAACCGTATCTTTCATTCATTTAGGTGGGGGAAAGTCATTTTACGATGTGGAAATTGACTTGGATAAATCAGCCTTTGAAGATGCTGAAGATGTTGATGACGGGGTAAGTAAACAGTTGACGAAAAGAGAAATTGAAATTATCCAATTATCTTCTAAAGGCTATTCGGTCAATAAAATAGCGATCAACCTAAATATTTCAGCACTTACGGTACGCACGCATCGAAAAAATATGCTTAAAAAGACCAAGTATTCTTCCATGAGAAAATTGGTGACCAAGTGTTTGATGGAAGGAATTATCTAATATTTACTTTTTGACCTGTTTCAATTTCCTCTCCTTGTTGGTAAAGGGAGTTGAATTTTTTATTTTAGTTAGATTAACTGAAGTTAATTTATTGGTCTAGTTTCTTTTTTTTCAATGGTGTATGAAAAAACTGTTAGCCATCTTAGAAAATTGGAAGTATGAATTGTTGCTATATGCCTTGATTCAACATCTCTATATTTCCGTATTTTTCAAGAATCTAGATTTTTATATGCATATTATCTGGCCTTTTAATATGATATTTTTGGGCTTGGCAAGCGTTGGGGTTTTTATGGGTAAGGGAAAGTGGTTGATTAGAATTAAGAATATGCTCCTTTTATTAGTGGTTTTTCTCCCCATTTTTCAGTTCCTAAAGCAGAATGTGGCCATTTACCTGCAAATCTCTAGCTTGGTATATATGGGATTATTCATTATAATCTTTGGTGAGATCATCAGGTTTTTGTTGAAGCCCAAGTATATAAATTTGGATTTATTGATTGCGGCAGGTTGTGGATATTTTTTATTGATAGAGATCAGCGCATTTATGCTTCAGTTTTTGGTGTATAATGATCCCTTATCAATTGACAATATAGATATGAGCAGCGTGCCTAATACTTTTGTAGATATGGTGTACTATTCTTCTATTATACAAACAAGTATAGGCTTTGGAGATATCACTCCCCTATCCCATACGACCAAAATGGTCACTTCATTTTTTGGTGTAATGGGACAGCTTTATAATGTGGTGCTTGTGGGGATTTTGATCAGTAAATTCTCTAATCATGGAAAAAAATAATGGCTTGCATATTATGTCAAAATGCAAGCCAAGTGTTTGAAATTAGTTTTTTCCCAAGTAGGTATATTCCTTTCCTGTTTTATTAATGATCATTTTTGATTTGCTTAGGGAAGTGACTGTACCATATACAAAAAGTTGATTGTTTTGGCCCAAAATTAAATAGTACTGACCTGCTGGTGCTGTTGAGTTTTCCCATTGGCTTTGAATGTTCCAGTAGTAATAATGAGCTGAATTTCCTTTTCCATTAGCTTCTATATACCTAACAGCTGTAGAATCGGACTTAAAGGTGAATTTTTCATAATAAGTATCTCCGGAGCCAGGTTCTGCTTCCCAGTCCAATTCCCATGGACTTTGGTCAATTAGGATATCTGATGCATTGTTGTAAATGATCTTAGCGTCAAATTTATTCGAAGTTTGATTTCCAAATCCATCTTCATAGGTCAAAGTGAAGCCAAAAGACTGATCACTTTTTTCACTTGTACTAAATGTGGCATAGAACTTTTCAGTGTCTCCTGTCAATTCACTTACTTGTACCTTGTTATTTCCGGAAATTGAAATAGAGAGGTTTTCAAAATCATCCACATATCTTTGCTCTGTATTATCATTGAAATCAGGTAATCCCAGACTTGGGTAATTAGTTATTAGTTTTTTATAAAGGTCGATAAACTCAGCTATCACTGGTATGTCTATATTTTTTTCCTCATCATTTAAGGTCCTATAATTGATCTTGATATTAAAAGCGACTTTTTCTTTATTCGAGAATGAAAAAGGATCTGTCATCATTCGAAAATTGGAAATGGCCCCATCAGCATACTCAAAAGTACTTTCTCCCAAATCAGTTTGTGCAAAATAGGCTGTATTTAGTAATTGAGAAACTGCTGATTTTACTTTATCCAAAAGGAATGATTTTTCTCCTGTGATAAGACTAAGTCCAATATCCAAAGCTCCAACAATCCCAATACCTACCGCAGCTGCAACAGAACTTTGTACTACTGCTATTGCTCCGATGGTATAGAGGGTAACCTTTTTCATTTGTGTGAACCTACAAGCAGCATTGCAGTCTCCCAAAAGCCTATTATTGGGATCAATATTATTCACCAGCTCATCATAAATTTCCAACTCTGTTCGAAGCTGAATGAGTTGCTTGGAATTAGCCTCTATAAATGCAGCTGCTTGTTGCTTTTCAACTAGACTTAGTTGATCAAAATCAGCTTTGGCTTGTTCAAGTTCGCTTTTATCCATTCCATTATAATGGGGATTATCCTCAAAATAACTTGATAAGTAGTTGTCCACAAAAGATTCCGGATCATTGATGGTTGTGGCGTTTATAATGTTGATATTGGTTTGAAAAATGTTGTCTCCAATAGAGAAAGAGATGTTTTGTTTTCCTGTGGCGGCTTCTGCAGGTACCATGAACAATAATTCCTTATCACCCGTTTTTTGAAGATTAATAGCAAAGTTTCCCAACAGTCCAGAAATAGCCGTTTCCGAAATTGAATTTTCTGTGTTTATTGTTACCAATTGTAAGGGTTGGGCTTCGGAAACACTTAATGTTATCATGCCTTTTTTAGGATTTGGGGAAGACTCTTCTTCACTAGAACAAGAGTTCATAACCAATATCAGTAATATGGGAAATAACTTTGCGTAGAAGTTTTTCATTTAAAAAAAGGAGTTGGTAAAATTATAGATATCAAATGGTATTTTGAAAGCGGTAAATTAGATATTTAATTTAATGCGTCCTATACCCAAAAAGTGGTATATTGATATGAAAGGTATAGCTTTATCAATAAAAGTAGTTCTAAAGGTTATGTACGAAGATTTCTTATTGGTGTAGTATTGTTTTTTGAAATAAGGAAGAAAGGATAAAGCGTAAGATTGACTTTACCCAAAATCAATAGCATACTTATAACTAAATAGCAAATCCTATTCATCATTTTGCGTTAATTCGATTTGTATGAGGGGTTTTTCAAATAATAGCTTTATTTTTAATAATAGAAATAATGCCTTTGATATGCAAAAGAGGCCACGTTTTTTGTAAATATGATAATCTTTGGTAGATGAAGAAGCTGTTAGGTTCTTTTTTGATAATGCTTCTGCTAGGTACATTAGCAGCCAATGCCCAAAGGGATAGCCTGATCAATCAGGATTCCATGGATAATGTGATGCTAGAGGCATATGAGTCCAAGATTGCTGCCATAGAAAAGCAGCGCTTGGAGGATTCCTTGATGCGGGCAGCCTTGGAGAAGCAGCTTAATTCCCTGAAAACTACCGATAATCTCAAGAAGGAAGAGTTGAAGGCCCAGTTGGATGAGATTGCCAGCCGTGAATCCAAAAGGTTGACCCTAAAAATGTCACAGATAGATTCCCTTCGAAAAAATACCAAAGGTTATCCAGTTTTGGGAGTGATGGGTGACACCCTTTTTCATATTTACACAAAAATAGGCGCTTCCAGGCCCGAGGAAAGGGCTGAGAACATCAGCAAGAAGATTAAGGAATTATATGATGATGATTTTTTGGTGGTGGATTCCATCTATGTGGTTTCAGAAGATAATTTAGCAGATGTTATCTACGATGAAACCATCATCATGAGTGTTTCAGAAATGGATGCCTTATGGAATGATACTACTATCCGAAGCCTAGCAGATAGCTATGCATTAGAGATCAAAGCATCAATAGTACAAGCAAGAAAGGATAATAGCTTTGTTACCATACTGATTAGAATCGGACTGGTCGTCCTATCTATTTTTGGAATATGGCTTTTGATTTGGTTGGTTGGAAAGGGGCACCGCAGATTGTTGAAGTTTATTGCTGGCCGAAAGGATGATTGGCTGAAGGATTTATCATATAAAGATTATACCTTCCTATCGGCCTATCAGGAATTCAAATTCATCATTTTTATCAGTCGTTTTTTGAAATGGGTGATCTATGCCTTTGTTTTATATATTGGCATGCCCTTAGTGCTTAGCATATTTCCATTTACGCGTGGCTATTCAATTAAGCTTTTTGGTTTGATATGGTCTCCATTCAAATCTATCATTTTTGATATATGGAATTACCTGCCGGCCCTTTTTAATATTTTGGTTATCATTTTGGTTATGAACTATGTGATCAGGTTTGTTAAGTATATTTTTAGTGAAATAGAAAATGAAAAACTAAATATTACCGGCTTTCATACAGATTGGGCAAGACCTACCTTCAATATTGTTCGATTTCTTTTGTATGCCTTTACTTTTGTTCTGATTTTTCCTTTATTACCTGGATCTGATTCAGATATCTTTAAAGGGGTTTCTGTATTTATAGGTATTCTTTTTTCCTTGGGATCTTCCTCCGCCATTGCCAATATGATAGCTGGATTGGTGATTACCTATATGCGGCCGTTCAAAATCGGTGATAGGATCAAAATTGGTGATACCTCAGGCGATGTAGTAGAAAAAACGTTATTGGTTACCAGAATTAAAACCATCAAAAATGAAGAAGTAACCATTCCCAATTCAGCAATTTTATCAGGAAATACCATTAATTATACTTCTTATTCGCAGAATGAAGGATTAATTATCCACACTTCTGTGACCATTGGTTATGATGTCCCTTGGCAGCTGATGTATGAAGCTTTGATAGAAGCAGCCTTAAGGACGGATTTGATTATGAAGGACCCTAAGCCTTTTGTACTGCAAACCAGTTTGGATGATTTTTATGTGGCTTATCAGCTGAATGCTTACACCAAAGAAGCTAGTAAGCAAGCATTGATCTATAGCAATCTGCATCAAAATATTCAGGATGTTTGTAATGAGAAAGGCGTAGAGATTCTTTCTCCACATTACAGGGCGCAGCGAGATGGAAACAGTACTACTATTCCATCGGATTATTTGCCAAAGGATTATCAGGCCCCGCCTTTTAATGTCAATATTAAAAAGGATAAGCCTGAGTAGTTAATAGTGACAGTTAATAATTAAAAGAACAGTTTGAATTTCAATGGATGCACTTATGCACCAACATTTCCTGAGTTTCCAACTTTTGCATCTAGTTTCCCTTTGGTGAATTAATTTCATGTAATATATTTGATTTTATTACATCTTTATAGATGATAGCCCTTTCAAGCCTAGCAATTCCTATTCATAAACTTAGTAAAACATGAAAATTTCAAAGATCCTGCCCCATTTTTTGCTGGGGGTTGGTATAATGATGCAATCTTGTAATCCCAAGCCTTATAAGATTTCTGAAGGCCACAGTTATATTCAAAAGAGTAAGCGATATGACAAAGAATGGAAATTGGTTTGGAATGATGAGTTTGAGGAGGGGGAAATAGATTCAGAGAAATGGACCAAGATTCCACCGAATAGTGCTGATTGGGGGAATTATATGACTTCTGATCCAAAATGTTATGCTTTTAAGGATGGCAAATTGATACTTAAAGGCATCAAGAATGAAGACCAATCAAAAGATGGTCGTCCTTATTTGACTGGCGGGGTTTATACCAAGGGGAAATTTGCATTTCAATATGGTAAAATCGAAATCCGAGCCAAGTTAGGTGCTGCCAAGGGGGCTTGGCCAGCAATTTGGATGCTTGCTGAACAGAATAAATACGGAAATTATCCAAAAAATGGTGAGATTGATATTATGGAGCATATCAATTTTGAAGACCGTATTTATCAAACTACCCACTCCCATTATACGCTAAATCTAAAACAAACGGATAATCCGCCTCATGGTGGAACTGCAGATTTTGATAAGCATGCCTTCAATACCTTTGGTTTGGAATGGTATCCAGATAAATTGGTATTTACACTTAATGGGGAGCCTACTTTTACTTATCCACGGGTGGAAAATGTGGATAAGTCCCAGTGGCCCTATGATCAACCATTCTACTTGTTAATCGACATGCAGCTAGAAGGAAACTGGGTTGGGACAGCCAATCCAGATGATTTGCCAGTGGATATGGAGGTGGATTGGGTCAGGGTTTATCAATGAAAACCGATGGTTAAAAAACTGGTTTTTGTTACTGACAACTATTGTTCGTCAAATGACGTTTGCTAAACCTGAACTATTGATGTGAATTTAGAAAAAATGAAAAATTACTATTCTCAAAGCCTTTGGGCCTTTTTGCTTATTGCTCTTTTCCAATATAATAGTGCTTTCGCACAATCAGGAATGGATGTGCCAGCTGATCCAACTGATATTTCTCCCCTTTTGATTGGTGAGCAAATACCGGAAAGTAAGGTTAAAGATACGGAAGGAAATGAAAAATCATTAAATGATATCGTAGCTGAAAAACCAACGTTGTTGATTTTCTATCGTGGAGGTTGGTGTCCTTACTGCAATAAGCATTTGGCAGAGTTGCAAAGCATAGAGCAGGATATTTTGGATATGGGCTATCAGATTGTGGCCATTAGTCCAGATGCTCCTGAGCAGCTGAAAGCTACTGTGGATAAGAATGACTTAACATACAGCCTTTATTCAGATAATGACCTGAAAGTGACGAAGGCCTTTGGCTTGGCATTCCAAGCTCCTGGCAGGTATAAGGAAATGCTTTTCAAAGCTTCTGCTCAGTTAAATCCGGGAATTATTCCTGTTCCAGCTGTATTTGCTTTGGATACAAAAGGAAATATTCAGTTTGAATATATCAATCCCAATTATGATACCCGAATCAGCGGGGATCTGATAAAGGCTGCGCTAGGAACATTGAAGTAACTGAGATCAGATAGTGAAAGTTAAAATCAAGGACAGTCTATTATAGGTTGTCCTTTTTTTGGTATCTATGGGTGGATCATTATTCACAGGAATAAGGAAATATAAATTATACCATCACACTTTCCCGATGCTCCAAGCCCCATTTGACCATTGCATCCAATACATTTTTGATTTTTTTTCCTGAAGGTGTGAGCTCATATTCTACTGTCACAGGAGTAGTGTCATGGACAGTTCTTTTTATGATACTATTCAGTTCAAGTTCCTTTAATTCCTTGGAAAGCATCCTTGGCGTGATTTTGGGAATATCTCTTTCCAATTCTTTAAATCGCTTGGTGCCATAGCAGAGAGATCCAATAATCGGCAATTTCCATTTGCCACTAATGGCATTCATAGCCTCACGAACGGCTAAAACAAATTCACTGGAGCATAAGTGAACTTTTTGATTTTCTATGATTGTTTCCATTATCTTAAACGAGTTAGCTATACTTTAGTATATCAGTATACAAAAGTATAGTACTTACTTTTGTATAGTAAATATAGCTAATTTTGCCATATCAAAAAAAGAAACATTAAGATTATGAGCTTAATAGAAAATTTAGAGTGGAGATATGCCACCAAAAAGATGAATGGAAAAGTAGTTCCTCAGGAAAAATTAGAATATATACTTGAAGCAGCGAGATTGGCACCTTCCTCCTCTGGTTTGCAACCATATAGGATATTGGTCATCACTGATCCAGAGGTGAAAGAAAAGATGAAGCCCATAGCCTGGGACCAAAGTCAAATTACCGATTCCTCACATATTTTGGTTTTTGCTTCATGGGACAAATACACTGAAGAAAAGATCCAAGAGGTTTTCCACAAGACCTTAGAAGAAAGAGGGCTGCCATTGGATAGAATGGATGACTATAAGGAGCGTCTTTGGGGAATGTATAATCAGTTACCCGAAGAATGGCATGCAAACCATGCTGCAAAGCAGGCCTATATTGCTTTTGGATTGGCGATAGCTGCAGCTGCTGAACAGAAGGTGGATGCCACTCCTATGGAGGGGTTTGATAATGCAGCTATGGATGAACTTCTAGGCTTGAAGGAACATGGTTTGAAAAGTGCAGTTATTTTACCTCTTGGATACAGAGATGAGTCTGCAGATTGGAATGTGAATTTGAAAAAGGTGAGAACTCCAAAGGAAGAGTTTTTACTTGAAACCGTTTAAGAGATGAAGAAAGATAATATTATCTATTGGGCAACCACAGCCATAGTGGCTTTGATGATGCTTTTCAGCGCCTATAATTATTTCGCTGATCCCAATATGAAAGCAGGTTTTGAGGCCATGGGCTTCCCTGATTTCTTTAGGATAGAGCTGGGAACCGCCAAGATCATTGGTGCTTTGGTATTGTTGATTCCAGGTATCCCCCAATTATTCAAAACCAGTGCTTATGTGGGGTTTGTGATTGTATTTGTATCTGCATTTATCACACATTTGGCTTTGGGAGATGCAGTTTCTGCCACAGTAATGCCATTGGTGTTTTTAGCTATCTTGATGGTGTCCTTTCGCTTTCAACAAAAGCGCTTGGCCACAGCAAAAGCATAAAAACTATAAGGGACTGTCCCATATTTTGATTTCATGTCTTGATTATAAACAGGCTGGTTAACAAATCAATTTATGGGACAGTTTTATTTTTTATATTGGGCACAATTTACGCTCACTACGTTTTGGCGAAAAGCAGAATTTTTAGTTTTGACAAAACGGTTTTTTTTAATGCTAATTGTTTGTTCCATGTCATCGCTGAAATCAATAGCCCAAGAGGCTTCAAAAAGGCACTATAATTTTCTGAAGATATACTTGTGGGTCTGGAATTGGGCTGGATATTGGTCTTCACCATGTTGGGGCTTCTAAGTTGACCTTGGACTTGGGGTATACTACCTATATGCTTTCTAGCAATAAGCCAGATAATTTCCGGATTCATCCTATTATTGATATCCTTAGTATTGGACTGCTCAGGCCCCATGACAGGATAAGAAGCTACCGGGTATCCCTTGGGAAAATCATTAGCTTCAATAATGCGAAAACTATTCGGGCAAATTTATCAGCTGGCCTAAGCTATAATGATCATCGAACAGTTACCAATTGGTCTGCGGTGCCCTTGGGTGAGGGGACAAATGGAGCCAATTATTTATATGAGAACGTGGATGAGTCAAGCATTGGCTTGGTATTGCTTCCAAAGGTGGAATTTGCTTTTTCAAAATATGTCGGAGCAAGCGTGGCTGTCAACAGTATGCTATCATCAAAAAAATCTACTTTGGGACTATCTGTAGGCTTAATGATTGGTTTGGTTCGATAAAAAATTGTAGTTTGATTTTTTTCAATGAATGTGGATAAGCATATAGCTGTGCTTATTAAATAGATGCCATTGCCCAAATAAGTAAGAATTAAGTATATTCAGTTTGAAATTTTTATTAAATCCCTCTAATGTTCTTTATGATGAAAGACAGTAATATTTTAGACCTGCCGAAAATTTATCCACAAATTGAAGCTAAGTGTGCGGAAATTGGTTTTTCCATGCCTTCTGATAAATTTATTGGCACTTTACTGAAGACCCTTATTTCCTCTAAACCCTGTGGTAAATTTTTAGAGCTGGGTACCGGGATAGGTCTTTCTCTCGCCTGGATGGTGGATGGTTTGGATGAAGATTCCAGTCTTATTACTGTGGATAATGATTTTTCCCTAAGTGAAATTGCACAGGGCTATTTTGGAAAGGACAAACGTGTGGATATTATTTGTGCTGATGGATCCAAGTGGATCCGAGAATACGAGGGTAAACATTTTGATTTGATTTTTGCAGATGCTTGGCCGGGCAAGTACAATGTGTTGGAGGAAACGCTGTCTTTACTAAAGAAAGGAGGTTTCTATGTCATTGATGATATGAATTCGCAGCCCAATTGGCCTGAAGGTCACCAAGATAATGTGGATAAGTTGGTAGCCTATTTGGAGCAGAGAAAGGATCTTTCCATTTGCAAAATGAATTGGTCTACTGGGGTCATTATAGCAACCAAAAAGTAAAATAAAAGGGGCAATTTAAAATTGCCCCTTTATATCTATACTGCTTTTTCCATAAAAGAATGGATTTAAAGAACTTATTCTTTATTCGCGGGAATTTCACTATTCACACCTTCCTTTACCCCTCCGACTTCCAGGACTTCGTATACCACAAATCTACTTGCTCCTCTCCAAGGAAGTTTGCCCAAGTATTCCTTATAGCGTAATTCCACAAATTTCCCGCTGGCTCTTTCCAACTTTTCTGAGACATCAGTGCCTTGTCCGCTAAATCTGAACTCATTACTTTGAAGTGCACCTGCTGTAGGGCTTTGGAAACCCTCCTGCACTAAACGGCCTTCCCAAGTCTTGAATACAAAGCCTTTTTTCTCGTAATAATTAAGGGTACCGCCTTTTACGCCTTCAGCAAAGACAAAGAAATACCTCCAATAAATGGTTCCTGTAATGATCAGTAAAAGTGAAAAAATAGCAATTTTGACGTATTTGTTCATAGTAAAAGACTTTTTGGGCCATAAAATATTAGCTTATAATTTCTCACTAATCAATGAATAAAACAATAATTATTTTGACTGATTTTTATAGACATAGCACTTAAGATAGGCAAAAGGGTGATGAAAAAGGAAGCAAAGGCTTAACAATAATTTCCAAGGGATTTAGCCATCTTTAAATAAATTTTTTACCAATTATCCCTTCATATTAAGGAACAATTGATTTGGAAGGCCATTTCAATGAAAAATTATTAATTTGTTGTTCTTTAACATTATCAACCTATTCAATAACCTCAAAAAAGTATGAAAAACAGAAGAGAATTTCTTGTGAAATCAGCTTTAGGCGTAGCTGGTTTGGTTACGGCACCTAGCTGGTTGCAAGGCGCGCCTTCCATCATCAAGAGCTATAATAAACCTAACTCCTTGATAAATGGCGTACAGATTGGTTGTATAACTTACTCTTTTCGGTCCATGCCAGATCAAAGTGCAGAAGCTACCTTGAAATATGTTACCGATTCAGGTATCAGTGCTATTGAATTGATGGGAGATCCAGCAGAGAGTTTTGCCGGTAAGCCCCAGTTGGATTTGGATAGAAGAAGGATGTATCAATTGGGAGGAAAAAAGCGAAATGGTGAAGAACTTAGCGCATCAGAAAAGGCTGAACTGGAAGAGCTGCTTGCTGAAAGTGATGCTTATAGTAAAGAGGTAGCTGATTGGAGGGCCAATGTAGACATGAAAAAATTTGAAGATCTACGTAAGATGTATAAGGCTGCTGGAGTGAGCATATATGCCTTTAAGCCCAATTCATTTGGTAAAAATAATACAGATTCAGATATCGCTTACGGGATGAAAGCCGCAAAAGCCTTGGGAGCAAGTCATGTGACCTTGGAACATCCATCTGATGATGCGCATACCATGCGATTAGGGAAATTGGGAGAAAAGTATAAGATGACTGTGGGCTATCACGGTCATACTCAGGAAACTTTTGATTTCTGGGATACTGCAATTGCACAAAGCCCAAGAAATGGCTTGAATCTAGATGCCGGCCATTATATTGCTGCAGGAAATACCGACTTACTTCCACTGATTGAGAAGCATCATAAACGCATCATGAGTATGCATACCAAAGACAGGCGTACAAAGGAAAATGGACAAGATAACTTGGTTTGGGGCGAAGGAGATACACCAATTCCGGAATTGCTTAATACGATGAAGGAAAACAAATATAGATTCCCAGCGACCATAGAATTGGAATATAAGATTCCTGAAGGATCTGATGCGGTGAAGGAGGTTCAGCGGTGCTTGGAGTTTTGTGAGAAGGCACTTTCTTAATCAAAGGAATTTAAAATTAAATTAAATCCCAGCCTTTCCGGTTGGGATTTTTTTATTTCTCGCAAATCCCGCTAAGAATCCACAGAGTTCGCTAAGGCAGGTTTTTAGTGAGCCATAAAAAAGACTTAGTGTTCTTTTTTGCCCATTGCGTGGGACTATTTCTCACAAAGTCTGCTAAGGATCCTCAGAGCTCGCCAGGTTGTTTTTCAGTGAGATATAATCAAAGTCTTAGCGTTCTTCGCGTCATCTTTGCTGTTCTTTGCGCGAAGCTAGCTATTGCAAGATCGCTAAGAAATAAATAGACTTTAGGGGATAAATAGATAGAAATCATTGACTTACTTTCATCTACTTTTCGTGAAGCAATTTATGCTATTCAAGAATTTGTTATATTTTAATTGATTAAGTTTTTAATAGGGAATTCAAAGTACTTTTTAGTTATGGATGAGAATGAAATATCTTATAAAATTATTGGTTGTGCTATAGCCTTTCACAAAGCTTTAGGTCCAGGTTTATTAGAATCGGCTTATGAAAATGCCTTAATGTATGATTTGGAAGAAATTGGATTAAATGTAAAGAATCAGGTTGCAATGCCACTAATCTACAAGGAAGTAAAGCACAATGTTGGGTATCGATTAGATTTGGTGGTGGAGGATAAAGTAATAATAGAGATAAAATCTGTTGAAAACCTTGCCCCTGTTCACTTTTATCAGACACTTACATATTTGAAATTGTCCAACAAAAAATTAGCTCTCCTGATCAACTTTAATACGAAAATTTTAAAAGAAGGAATTCATCGTTTAGTTAATGATCTTTGATCGTGTGGTTTTTTTCACTGAGTTCGTCAAAGTTGGATTTTAGTAAGCCATAATAAAAATTCTTAGCGCTCTTTGCGTCACCTTTGTGCCCTTTGTGTGAGACCAGTTCTCGCAAAGTTCACTAAGAAGTCGCAGAGCTCACAAAGACTGGTTGCTTCGTGGGAAATAATAAAGAACCTTAGCGTTCTTCGCGCCACCTTTGCCGCCCTTTGCGTGGAACTGGTTCTCGCAAAGTTCGCTAAGAAGTCGCAGAGCTCGCAAAGACTGGTTGCTTTGAGGGAAATAATAAAGAATCTTAGCGCTCTTTGTGCCACCTTTGCCGCCCTTTGCGTGAGACCAGTTCTCGCAAAGCTCATTAAGAAGTCGCAGAGTTCACTTGATCATTCTTTTTACTTCTTGATGCCTGAAACACTGCATCAAATGGTCATTTACTAATCCGGTAGCTTGCATGTGGGCATAGATGGTGGTACTGCCCAGAAATTTGAAGCCCTTTGCTTTCAAATCTTTTGATAGTTTATCAGATTCAGCTGTAGTGGCTTTGGCATCACCAGTGCTTTTTAGCAGGCCATCTATAGGTCTGCCATCCACAAAATCCCAAATATAATTGGTAAAACTGCCTACTTTGGCCTGAATTTCCATGAATTGGCGGGCATTGTTAATGGCCGCTTCAATTTTCATTTTATTCCTGATGATACCTTTGTCCTGAAGAAGTTCTTGCACCATACTTTCTGGAAAATCTGCTACCTTTTTGTAGTCGAAATCGGCAAAAGCTTTTCGATATCCATCCCTGCGTTTTAAAATAGTGGCCCAGCTCAAGCCAGCTTGGGCACTTTCAAGCACCAAAAATTCGAAGTGAACCTTGTCACTACATACTGGAACTCCCCATTCTTCATCATGATATTTGATATAATCTTCAAAGCCTAAGCACCATGGGCAACGGGTTTTTTCGGTTTGGTTGATTTGGTATTGTGACATAGGGATTCCGCTTACTTTGATTAATTACTTATTATCATTTTAAAAATACAGAAAGATCAAGTCTATTGGTCTAGAATAAATGGTAAATTTCTAAAAAATGTCCTGTTTTAGATAAAAAATAAGCCCCAGCTTAAATGCTGAGGCTTAAATCTGTCAACAATCATTCCGTCGTTAAACCAAAATATAGGAATGATGGTAGCACACTATGTTTTCTAAATTGATAAAGAATCTTGAAAGCAGGTAGGACCCAGGGAACCCTACCTGCTTAGAGTATAAACTGTATGAAATGTTATTATTCATTTTCATGACTATGCTCGTCCATTCTACGGTATAAATGACTGTATATACTGGCGACGGGCTCGAAGAACTGTTGATAAAGTTCATCCTTTTTCTTTTTGCCTAGTCCATCTTCCAGATTTTTCCAAACACCGTTGATTTGATCTAAACTGGCAAAATCACCAAAGGCTTGAGTCACGAAAAAATGTGGATAACCTTCTGCACCACCTTGGTAGCGATACCAATAGCCTCTTTTATTGCCTTCAACTTCAGCAATTTGGTTTGATATTGTGTTGATGTTTTCTAGGAAATGGGCATATCCAGAAGGTTTTACCTTAAAGAATGTTACCCAAATAACTGAAATATCATCTGTCGAAATCTCTTTGCTCACATCAGGCATAAACTTCGTTATATGAGTTCGGGATGTCTTTATATCCGGAGAAACCATCAGTTCAGCCAAATTGAAACATTCTCCAGCTGCTTCATCTTTTACATCAAATGCAGCCCAGTTTGGTTTTACATAGGTAAATACATAATTGTCTCCTTCGCCATTCATGCGATAAAAGACGCTCCATTCAGTTTGCCCTCCATTGGAAAGATAACATTCTTTCCATGCCATTAGGTGATCCTCAAACTTTTTAGCGTGTCCTTCCTTCACATCGAATTCAAGGACGACACGAATAAACTCTATGTTTTCTTGCTGTCTTGCTTGGGTGTGGCTGGATAGCAAGGCTGATAAAAGAAAAATAGTAAGGGCCAATAAATATCTAAAATGCTTCATTTTGGTTTGGGTTTATGACAAAAGATTATTGAAGCTGTGGGCCGTTGGCTAAGTATTTAAAATTAATTGATATGGGTTAGTTGATGTTTGTAAATTTCTCTCAAAAGCTTGTAAAATAGTCCCAAAACTACCATTAATGGCTTTCCATATAGCTACTTGGGCTTATTCCAAAGCTGGCGGTAAAGACCTTAGAAAAATAAGAAAGGCTGCTAAAGCCCGAAGAATAAGCTATTTCACTGATTGTTCCGGCTTTAGATGCTAACAGGTGAGCGCTTTTGGTGATTCGGGCAAGCCTAATAAGATTATTCGGGGTCCTTCCTGTTTGTTCTTTGACTTTTCTGTAAAGATTGGAACGGCTTTGATTCACTAGGGCTGCCAACTCATCTATGCTAAAGTTTTCATCCTCATAGTGTTCCAATATGGCATGGAAGACTTTTTCTATAAAACAGTCTTCCATAGAACTGGGTAATTGTTCTAGATTCTTATTCTTTTTGTGGATTGGGTTTCTTTGAATGGGTAGCGAATCTTCCAAAAAACCTAAATGATGCCAACTGGTAAATAAATGGTTTTCGAGAATCTGTGGACTGATAGGGCCAAAAATATATTCATCTGCTCCGTGGAACAGTGCCCATAATTTTTGACTAAAGTTGGGGACCCCGCCATATGCTACTATTTTGATCTGGTGACGAACATCCATGGATCTGATAGTGCTAAGTATCAGCTTGCTTTTTTCTGGGCTCATATTAAGGTCCAATAAGATGAATTTGGGCCTACTTTGTTTAAAGAGAACAGGGATATTATCGTTGTCTGAAGCAAACCGAGCATAAAAGCCGTTATCAACTAAGTTTATGTATTGCTTTTGGTCAGTTCCTATGACCAAGATTTGTTTTTCTTTAATCCTTAATAATGCCTGGGGCTTGTCACCACTTAAATGGTGCAATCCTGCATAATGAGTTTGACGGGTTTTTCCTAATCCCCAAGCTAGGCTACCCGCTAACAGTAAAATCAAGACTGTTTTACTCCAGGGATTTTTGAAAAAGGGCTGTTTAATTGATAAATCGGGAATTAGCTGATAGGTATCAGTATAGGAATTTAGATAATAAGAAAAATCAAAGCTGGGATAAAAGGCATTGGGTAAGTAGTCAGTACTTTCTGATTCTTGTGATACCAACAAATTGGGGGCATTGCTAAAACTTAATTCTGAATTGGGCTGTTCTTCGCGCGCATAGGTGTTGGTCAGACCCAAGGACAATAAGATAAAGGTCATTAGCAGGTTGGAAATAGATATGCCCTGCAGAAATTTGAGTAAAAATAGACTTTTCAAAATACTTAGTCAGTGTTGATGTCGGTGTACCATAAATATAAGCTTTTATAGTTAAAATATTATATGAAATGCGTTTTAAATATTGTGTATGTTTGTAAAATATATTTATAATGCATTTTTTGATGTTTTAGGGCTTGCTGTTTTTTTGACTGTTTGTGTTGAAATAAAAGATTGATGAGAGAGGGGAACTTGTACTTTCTATTTCCTGAAGTATAGATTTCTCTCCTATATTTGGGCATGAATAAGAATTTTCAAACTGATAACCCTCAGGTTGAGCTTAGGGCTTGTAAGAAAGCAATTGCAAGCTTGGCTCTGGGAAGGTTGGTATTGTTTTTCAGCATAGGCGCGGTCCTGATCATTGGATTGAGTGAAGTCCGCCTTATGCTACTAGCATTTTTCCCCTTGGCTGCACTTTTTATTTATTTGATCAAACTATTTAATGATCAAAAGGACCGTCAAAACTTCTTGAAGGCTGTTTTGAAGATGAGAAGTAATCAATTACTAAGGAAGAAGAGGGAATTGTCATCTTTTGATAAAGGAGAGCAGTTTAGAGATAAGAACCATGCTTTTTGTAATGATCTCGATCTTTTTGGGGAACATTCGCTATTCCAGTTATTAAATCACACAGTGGCCGATGGTGGAAAAACATTGTTGGCAAAATGGTTAAAGGCAGGGGTAGATCCTCAAAAAGCTAAAAAAAGGTTTAGCGCCATTAAGGAGCTAAGTGGCCATCAAAATTTTGTGAGGAACTTTGAAGCCATCGGCAAGGCCTTTGTCAAAGAGGAAAAAAACAAGAAACCATTTTATAAATGGTTGAAAAGCCCAATAACTTGGAAAAGCTTTTATTGGCTCCCTTTAATTACAGGTCCCTTGGTGGGCTTAATGCTATTGTTTGGATGGTTGCTCATGAATTGGTCTCCTGCTTATTTCAGTGCATGGATACTGATTGGCTTGGGATTTTTGGCCATGATCTTCAGGCCCTTAATGGAAGCTTATAAGATTATGCCAGATGAAGGAGATTTGAAAACCTTAAGGGCATGGTCTGGTGAACTGGAGCATTTGGAGTTTAATGATGTCTATCTAAAGCAGCTTCAAGCGCCTGTTCTGGACGAAAAATACCGCGCATCTGAAGCCTTAAAGTCCCTAGAACAACAAAGCTTTGCGGTGCAGAACCGGACCAATTTGGTCTATTTGATCTTTAATTTATTTTTCTGGGCAGATTTCTGGGTACTCTGGAGGTTGGAACGCTGGAAGAAAAAATATGCTGGGCATATGCAGGAATGGGAAGAGGTTTTTGAAGAATGGCAGGTATTGGTTTCTTTGGCTGCATTTACCAATGAGGAGAACATTAGCTGTGAAGTTGAATGGACAGAGAAAATGGAGATAGGAGTTAAATCTTTAGGGCATCCGCTATTGCCACAAGATGTCTGCATCTCAAATGATTTTGAAATGCAGGAGCAACAAAAGACAGTACTCCTGACAGGTTCTAATATGTCTGGAAAGACCACATTTATGAGAACCTTAGGTATCAATATGGTATTGGTCAATCTGGGCTTGAGTCCATTTGCCAGTTATTACTTTTCTGGACCTTTTCAGCTTTTTACAAGTATGAGAAATACAGATAGCTTAGGAGAAAGCGTAAGTTCCTTTTATGCTGAGCTAGCTAGAATTAAGGGCTTATTGGAACAGGCAGAAGAGGGTAAGCCAGTATTTTTCCTTTTGGACGAAATATTAAAAGGTACCAATACCACAGACAGGGTAATGGGAAGCGAGGCTTTGATCAAGCAACTTATGGGCAGTAAGAGTAAGGGGATCATTTCTACTCACGATATAGAATTAAGTAAATTGGAGGAGAGCTATGAGTCTTTGGTCAATTATAGTTTCCAAAGTGATATAAAAGACAATGAAATTTTATTTGATTATAAAATCAAAAAAGGGCCTTGTCCAAGTTTTAATGCCCATAAATTAATGGAATTAATGGGAATCAGATTTGATTAAAAAAGTTGGAAAATGTAATTGTGGCATTAAGATTGGTTGTAATTAGTTATAAATCAATTGTTTCACTAAATACCATAGTTATGAGTTCTCTATTATATTTAATTGCGATCATATTAGTCATTGGTTGGATATTTGGCGCCTTCGTATATAGTGTCGGAGGATTAATACATATATTATTGGTTTTGGCAGTTATTGCTGTCTTATTTAGACTAATTGGAGGTCGAGCGGTCTGATATAAAGGACATAAATGAAAAAAACGCTATTCTTCACTAAGGATAGCGTTTTTTTGTTTTAATTTTGTCCGATCATTGTATAAAACCAAAGAAAAAGTGCAAGATAATTATCAGCAGAAAACACTGGGAATATTAGGTGGAGGTCAATTGGGCCGAATGGTGATTCAATCCGCCATCAACTATAATATAGATATTCATATTTTAGATCCGGATGCCAATGCGCCTTGCAAGGATATTTGTCATGACTTTACGCAGGGAAAGCTGACGGATTATGATACTGTATATCACTTTGGTCAGAAATGTGATATTCTGACCATTGAAATTGAAAATGTGAATACAGATGCTTTAGAGCAATTGGCGAAAGAAGGCAAGAAAGTTTTTCCACAGCCACATATTATCAAGCTTATCCAAGACAAAAGACAGCAGAAGCAGTTTTACAAGGAGAAAGATATTCCAACAGCTGATTTTATCCTGACAGATAATAAGGAGGCTGTTTTGGCAAATGCAGGTTTTCTTCCTGCAGTCAATAAATTGGGCAAGGAAGGATATGATGGTCGTGGTGTGCAAGTGTTGAAGTCTGAAGCTGATTTGGACAAGGCTTTTGAAGCACCTAGCTTAATGGAGAAGTTGGTGGATTTTGAAAAAGAAATCGCAGTGATCGTTTCTAGAAATGAACATGGTGAGTTGGATGCTTTTCCTCCGGTGGAATGTGCTTTCCATCCTACTGCCAACTTGGTAGAGTTTCTTTTTGCTCCGGCGCAGATATCTGAGAAGATTGGCGAGGAAGCTATCAAGGTAGCCAAGGATGTCATCACCAAACTGGATATGATCGGTATTTTGGCCGTGGAGATGTTTGTGACCAAGGATGGGAAAATACTAGTCAATGAAGTGGCTCCTAGACCACATAATTCAGGACACCATACCATAGAAGCCAACTTTACATCTCAGTTTGAGCAGCATTTGCGTTCGGTGATGGGCATGCCCTTGGGCAATTCAGAATTGAGAATGCCTGCTGCCATGGTGAACTTATTGGGAGAGGATGGATTTACAGGTGATGCCCTGGTTGAGGGAATGGACGAAGCCATGAAAGAGAAGGGGGTGTATATTCACTTATATGGTAAGAAAATCACCAAACCTTTCCGAAAAATGGGACATGTGACTATTTTGGAGGAAAATGTAGCGGCTTTGAAGACCAAAGCCTTGAAAGTAAAGGATATCATTAAGATAAAAGCATAAATCATGAGCAAACAGGTAGGAATCATTATGGGAAGCAAATCAGATCTTCCCATTATGTCAGAAGCAGCCAAGGCATTGGAAGAGTTGGGAGTAGGATATGAAATGACCATTGTATCGGCCCACAGGACACCACATAGAATGATCGACTATGCAGAAAGTGCCCGTCAACGAGGAATCAAAGTAATCATTGCCGGTGCGGGTGGAGCAGCCCATTTGCCAGGTATGGTCGCTTCTATGACTTCACTTCCTGTAGTAGGTGTGCCGATCAAGTCTTCTAACAGCATTGATGGCTGGGACAGTATCCTTTCTATTTTGCAGATGCCTGGAGGAATTCCAGTAGCTACTGTAGCCTTGAATGGAGCTAAAAATGCAGGAATTCTTGCAGCCTCAATGGTAGGTGCTTATGACGCCAAGGTAGCAGAAGCTTTAGACAGCTATAAGAAAGAATTAAAAGAAAAGGTAGAAGAAACTGCCCGAGAGGTTGAACTTAAGGGCTGGAAAGACACTTTGGATGACTAAGTGTTAATTTTCTTATGAAAATATAATGGCGTCGGGAAAAAGGAAACATCTTTATTCAGACGTCATTTTTCTTTAGGACTATGATCGATTTCAAGAAGAATATCAAATTTAGAATTGGCTCGGAGGATTGGGAAATGCCTTTAGGAGTTCTTTTACTCCTCATAGGGATAACACTGGTCATGGTAATTGGTGGAGCCTATTTGGGCTTTAAGTTTGGAAAAAATATCAATTAAACAGTTCTTATAAGCGTCTTTCCAAAAAAATATCCTTTACAATGTCAGAAGGAAATGTTTAGATGAAGCTATCCTGAGCGGATTGGAAGGGCATTTTTTTGGCTTAGGTTCGCTCAGACTGACAAATTGAGTATTTTAACTTGTTTAGTGTACTAAAATTGATTGCTTTTATAAAATATTGAAACAATATAAAAAAATTATTTTTACACTATGATGATGAATATGATACACTCAGTTGGAGCTTTGCTGTTTCAGTTCTTTGAGTAATACAGATTTTAGCTCCTCCCCTTTCGGCCCAGGCGCATTGATATGACTTAAATTTCCTTCTTTGTTAAACAAAATATATCTTGGGATTTCCTTAAGTCCTATTTCTTTTAGAAAACTAGACTTATCCAAGTTAACTATTAAGTAATTGTGTTCATATAATTCTAACTCTTCACTGTAAGAAGCACTCTTCCACTTTTCATAATCTTTGTCTATTGATAAGTAGATAAATACAATATTTTTTTCTTCTTTAAAGAAGGAAATAAGTTTTTTTGAATCTGGCATTACATTTCTACATGGTCCGCACCAACTTGCCCAAAAGTCTATAAAAATTATTTTTCCTTTTAGTTGATCTTTGAGAGCATCAAAATATTTTATCTTTCGATCTAAACCAATTAATGATATATCATCTTCTATTTTTTTGAGATTTTCGAAGTTTATAAGATACCTTTCTTCAAGATAATTATTGAACGAGCTGTCTTGATATGTATTCTTAAAATCTAAATAGCGTTTATTTGTACTTTCGAAGCTCTCACCTTGTTTGATCATCTTTTCGAGGCATAAGAACTTAATATATTTAATCAATTGGTCATTTAGGTCAATACTTTCAGGTGAGGCGATTATGTCATAAGCCTTTTTATAATCGAAAAATACTGAACTTCGTGAATTACTTTTTTCTCCTTTAAGAACACCGTTTAATATATAAAACCCAATTATAGTTTCAGCAAAAGGATCATTCAGTAGGTCATTATTCATAAAAATATCACTGGTTGCCAATTCCAGAATGTTCTTATTCTTAGAAACAGAATATAGTTTTATAAGTGGATATAACGGTTTGAATTGTGCCACCCTTTTCGGTCAAACTGTGCCAGGCCTTTCGGTTTAAACCGTGCCATTTCCAGTTGGGATTTCGGTTCGAACTGTGCCACTTTTGAAAGATCAAGTTTAA
>NZ_JAHHZM010000008.1 GCF_018642165.1 Echinicola shivajiensis | reverse complement strand
TGGGCGGTACGGCGCAGGGGATCCACCTCTTCCCATCCCGAACAGAGAAGTTAAGCCCTGTCGCGCCGATGGTACTGGGGTTACACCCGGGAGAGTAGGTCGCCGCCCTCACCTATCAGGCCCCTTTCACAAACACCGTGAAAGGGGCTTTTTGTTTTTTATCACCTTCTGATTTTTTAGGCACTGAGGACAATGAGGGCACACAGAATGTCTCAATGGTTTTTGTGAGAGTTTGCTGTGCCCTGGAATGGCCTTGCTGTAGGATAATAGATCCTTCCTGTACCCTTATATACCGTTTCTGTTGGTTAATATTCTACTTATCAAAATTTGGGATAGGCATTATAGTTGGGCTAAAATTAAGTCAAAACAATTCGGTTATTGTTAAATGAAAGGGTGGTGGGAGGATTTTCTCTATTGCGGAAGCAGAAAGAATAGTGGAGAAAGTGTAGAAACCTTTGTAACTTATGATAAAGGTCACTTCCAATCTAAAATTATCTTGAGAATAGCCTGATGAGTTTGGAAATGTGATTTTTGATGATTTTAATTAACATAGTAAAGGGTGGTTCTCTCCAACTAACTCACTAAATCATGAGATTCAAAATAGTAATATTGGGTTCTCTGACAGGTATTTTGCTTAGTTGTAACCCAAAAACCGATCAAAGTAATGTCGTAGAACATGTGCCTGAAGCTTATGAGTATACAGGTCAGATTATCGACATGCATATGCACACAGGCCTTCCATTTGAAGTTCCTCCTGGAATGCCTTCTATTTGTCGCCCAGAGCCATGTGAAGGAGATGTAATGGCCACTGTAGATCCTGCGGAACTGCTGGAGAAAACCATTGCGGCTATGGATCGTCACCATATTAGTAAGGCTTTTCTAAGCGGAGTGGACTGGTCATTGGTCCAGGAGTGGGGCGAGACAGCTACGGATCGCTTTATTTTATCCCCTTTTATTCTGCAACCCGAATATGCTGAATTGGAAAAGTTGAGACAAGCCTATACTTCCGGACAGTTTAAGGGTATGGGAGAAATAGGAACCCAACTCAGTGGGATACCGCCTAATGATCCTTCCCTGGAACCGTATTTTCAGCTGGCGGAAGAGTTAGACATTCCCGTGCTTATCCACACCTTGGGAATAGGCCCCCATACGCCCAACTTCCGATCGGCTATGGGTAATCCCGTGTTGTTGGAGGATGTCTTGAAAGCACACCCTAAACTTCGGATTTATGTGGAAAATGCAGGCTTCCCTTATCGCGACGAAATGATTGCGATGATGTACCAGTATCCTCAGCTATATGCCGATGTTTCCACTATCACATGGGTGATCCCCCGTTCCTCCTTTTATGATTATCTGGAAACGCTGATCACCGCAGGGCTAGGAAAGCGGCTGATGTTTGGATCGGATCAAATGGTTTGGCCAGAGAAGATCAGCAGCGCAGTAGAGTCGATTGAACAGGCTCCTTTTTTAACGGAAGCACAGAAAGAAGATATCTTCTATAATAATGCAGCACGTTTTCTGCGCCTTGGAGGAAAAGAAAGTGGGCTTGTAGGAATGCGCTAAAATCCTAATGGATTCAAATGAGGTGACTTTTGAATTAGGTTATACCATGTTCACTAAATTTTATATCAGATTATCAAAAAGTTTACCTCTATACCTCTCAGGCCATCAAGTCCTTCAAGATGGCAGAAGCCTATTGGTTCATAAATGATTAGGTGATAAAAAAACACCTCAATATAGGGGTGTTTTTTGTTTAGTGGGGATTGGCTAAGTTTGATAGTGAGTTGTTATCAAATGTTGATAAGCGAATGTAAATGCCTGAACTTAGGATTCATTAAGGAAGAATACATTAATTATGCGGAGAATTGTACCGAACATTTATTCGAACGATGTAGATAAGAGCAAGGAATTCTATATTGACTTTTTAGGAATGGAGCTCGCTATGGATATGGGTTGGATTTTGACTTTTGTATCTAAGGAAAATAAAACGGCACAAATTTCAATTTTCAAAAACGAAGCAAATAGCCCCTTAGATAATTCGGCGATATTCTTGTCCATTGAGGTTTCGGGTATTGATCATTGGTATGAAAAGGCGAAGCAACAAGGTGTTGAGGTTATATATCCAATTACAAATGAAACTTGGGGAGTAAGGAGGTTCTTTGTAAAAGACCCCAACGGTGCAACGATTAACCTATTGAGCCATTTGGAGTAAACAGGCAGTTGCTAAAAATGATTTCTATGAACAGCAAAACTTCTCCAAAGCCTATTTTCTTTTGGCTGTTGGAGTTTGGGATTCCAAAATTCTCATGTTCAAGACTGTGCCCTCTTTGAACCCACTTTGGTTAACTTTTTGCATCTACTACTGAATTAATCTTCCATTGCTACCCCTCAAAATAATGCCAACCTAATGGGGAGTGAAAGAAAAGCAAGAGACTATGACCTATCAACCATAAGTCCAGCTAGGGATTATGGTTGATAGCATTGATGATGCAGAGTTTTTTGGAGATTTTTTTTGCTTACAAAATTTGGGTTTTGGATATCAGTAAGTAGTTATAGTATCGCTAAAGTTAATGTTTTCAGCGTAATGGGTGGGTTGAAATTGTTACTGGGTGTTTTGAAAATTGGAATAACTATATTAAATTTTAATATTAAGTTTGAGAAAAAGCTTGTTAGTGCCGGTACTTTATTCCTTAAAGTGATTTTTGGGCATATCAATTTTATACATCTTATATAGGGTGATTCGGGTATAGTCTTACTATAGTTTTAACATTATTGTTTTACCATCTTGCCATTTATTTATAATGGCAACAAATATTTTTTGTGATGAATGCCATTTTCCCATCGGCGGTGGTTCATCAAACCACCGAAGTTTATCAATCTAAAATTACAGTCCGTTCAAAGTCTGTTTACATAGCTATATTAGGTCTCATGATAATAGCATTTTGTGCATTGCCCTTTCTATATGTAGACGTTTCAATTCAGTCAAAAGGGACTTTTCAAACTAGTGTGAGCAGAAATACTTTAGTGTCTCCTGTTTCTGGTGAAGTAGAATGGATTGGTTTAGCTGAAAATATGGAAGTAGACGCTGGTGAAGTTTTAGCAATTATTAAATCAAAATCTGTTGAAATTGAGTCACAAGGTTTATCTGAGCGTATTGACAAAATAAATGACTATTTACATGATCTCGGACTCTTAATAAGGGACGGTAACAGCTTTTTATCTATTAGATCTAATTTGTACCAAGCTAAATTTTTAGAATATGAAGCAACCTTGGAAAGTCTAGAGTCACGCTTACTAAAACAGACTAGAGATTATAAAAGAGCTTCCTATCTCTACAATACAAATGTGATTGCTTTTACTGAGTATGATGAAGCAAAGCTCAAATACGAACAATCAAAGAAGGAAATCAATTTACAATTGAAAAAGCAAAAGGCTATTTGGAACCAGGAAAGGTTTAGATTGGAAGAGGAGAAATTAAAGCTTTTAAATGAGCTTGATTTGCTTTCGGAAAAAAAGAAGAAGTTTCAAATAAGGGCTGGTGATTCAGGGGTGTTAACTGCTACGAGTAATATTATGTTGGGAGATTATGTTTTTTCAAATCAAAAACTAGCAGAGATTTCTCCCAAAGGGGAATTGTTGGCATATACATATATTTCCCCGTCAAATATAGGGCATATAAAATCTGGGCAAATAGTGCACTTTCAAGTCGATACTTATGATTATAATCAGTGGGGACTTATATCGGGAAGGGTGAAGGAAATAGGACAGGATATAAGTGTTTTGCCTAATAATACTTCGGGTTTTCTAGTGGTATGTGAATTGGACCAAAAATCATTGATTTTAGATAATGGCCATATTGGTCATTTGAAAACAGGAATGACCTTTAATGGGAGGTTTATTTTAGCAAAAAGATCACTTTTTGATCTTTTGTATGATAAGGCTGATGATTGGTTGAATCCAAAGTTGAATTAAAGATCCTGAATCCAAATCAATTTTTTTATGAGAATCAATATTAAGCAACGAGATGTTACAGATTGTGGGGCGGCTTGTCTTGCTTCCATTGGAGCTTTTTACAGAGTGAATATTCCTGTTTCTAAAATCCGGCAGTTGGCTTCTACAGATCGTAAGGGAACTAATATCTTGGGATTGATAGAAGCTGCGAAAAATATGGGTTTTTCAGCCAAGGGTGTTCGTGCTGATTTTGATGCTATTTACGATGTCCCTAAGCCTAGTATAGCTCATGTAGTAATAAACAGGGCTATTCATCATTATGTGGTGATATATAAAATATCGGATAAGTGGATAGAAATCATGGATCCTGCACATGGTGGAATGAAAAGACTTTCCCATGCAGAGTTCAAGCAGATGTGGACTGGAGTCTTGGTTTTGTTAATGCAGAATAGGGAGTTTAAGCAAATAAATGAGACAAAAAGTGTTATCAGGAGATTTTGGTTTTTGATTAGGCCACATCAGTCAGTAATGATCCAAGTTTTTTTTGGCGCATTGGTTTATACTCTTTTAGGTCTTTCTACTTCAATTTATATCCAGAAAATAGTCGATCATGTCTTTGTTGGAAAGAATGCAAATCTATTAAATCTCCTATCAGTTATCATGCTGGTATTGTTAGGGTTCCAAGTGTTTATTGGGGTAATGAAATCTGTTTTCATTGTCAAAATAGGCCAAAAAATTGATGCTAGGCTTATATTGGGATATTATCAACATTTGTTGACCCTACCCCAGCGTTTTTTTGATACTATGCGTGTTGGTGAGATTATTTCTCGCATTAGTGATGCTTTCAAAATAAGAACTTTTATTAATGATGTCTCCATTAATTTGATTGTTAATGTTTTTGTAGTGATTTTCTCATTTGGCCTGATGTTTACATTTTATTGGAAATTGGCTGTAGTGATGTTAATGTCCGTGCCTATCTATTTTGGGGTATATTGGATTACCAATAGGCTCAATAAGAAAATGGAGCGAAGGCAAATGGAAAATGTTGCTGAATTAGAATCTCAGTTAGTGGAGTCCATTACTGCAATAGGTACAATTAAGCGATTTGGAGCTGAAACACACGCAAATATTAAAACAGAAACGCGATTTATTAACCTTCTAGGGTCAGTGTATCAGTCGACCATGAACGGCTTGTTTGCAAGCACATCTTCTGAAGGTATTACTAAAGTTTTTATCATCGTTCTTCTTTGGGTTGGGGCTGGATATGTATTGAAAAATGAAATCACTCCTGGAGAATTAATGTCATTTTATGCGTTGACAGGTTATTTGACTGGCCCAGTCTCTTCCTTAATAGGAATGAATAAAACAATACAAAATGCATTGATAGCAGCTGATCGGCTTTTTGAAATCATGGATTTGGAAGTGGAGACTTCTGAGCAAAGTTTTAGTTTCAGTAGAGAACATATGGGGGATATAGTATTTTCAAATGTTTGTTTTAGGTATGGAACGAGAGTAGATGTCTTTTCTGGACTGGATTTAAGTTTTCAAAAAGGAAAAATATCGGGGGTCGTTGGGGAAAGTGGTTCAGGTAAGAGCACCTTAATCTCATTGCTACAAAACCTTTACCCTGTGCAATCAGGGACTATTCATATTGGAGAATATAATATTCGTTATATTAAGAATGAAAGTTTGCGAAAATTCGTATCGGTAGTCCCTCAAAAAATTGATTTGTTTAGCGGTAATTTGGTTGAGAATATTGCCTTAGGGGACTATCAGCCAGATATGCATCGAATTGTGGATATCTGTAAGCAACTGGGTATGATGGATTTTATTGAAGGATTACCTAACGGTGTTGAGACCTATTTAGGAGAAAATGGAGCGTCCATTTCCGGAGGTCAAAGGCAGAGGATAGCTATCGCTAGAGCTTTGTACAGGGAGCCTGAAATATTGGTTATGGATGAAGCGACGTCTTCATTGGATCCAGTGTCTGAGGGCTATGTTCAGCAAACTATCCGCCAATTAGCTAATGATGGTAGGACCATTATTTTTATTACGCACCGACTATCTACTGTATGTGACTTTGATCGGATATATGTTATGGAAAAGGGGAATTTAGTTGAAGAAGGAAGTCATTCAGAGCTAATAAGTCATAAGTCCGCTTATTATGATATGGTCCAAAAGCAAATGTTAATATCAAACGGAAAAGCTTAGGATGGACTGATCATGTTTTTTAAATTATTTAAACAATTTTTGCCATGAATCTTTTTAGACGAATTGAAAGAATACAGCTTTTAAACAAATTGATCAGTGAACAGCGTACCGGTCCTCCAGAGGAGTTAGCAAATCGGCTTGGCATCAGCAGGTCCAAATTATATTTAATGCTTGAGGAACTGAAAGATATAGGAGTACATGTTCAGTATTCGAAAAGGACAGCAACTTTCTATTATACTAATTGTGAACGATTGACTTTTAATTATTCCTTTAGAGTTATAAAGGCAGATGATTGTAAAGAAATTGGAGGAGGAAAAAGGCCAGATTTTCTTTTTCCGTCTAAAATTTTAGACGGAACAACTTTATCTTAAGGGTATGATCAGTGATAGGTGGTCAATGCTAGCTGGGCCTATTTATCTATCTGAGATTGGGAAACTAGGCGCCCGGGAAAGGTCAGGTTTATTTTTAATATAACTGTTATGGAAAATATGAGAGAATTGAAACAATCAGAGTTAAAGTCCATAAATGGAGGATTTGGTTTTTTAGTTAAAGTAGCAGCCGGAATAATAATAGGAGGTGCTGTCGCAATAATTAATGATTGGGATAATTTTAAAGCAGGTTTGAAAGGGGAGGAAGAAGTAAAATGATGTTTAATTTGAAAAAAGAAAAGTTATGAAAGATCTTACATTAAAAGAATTGTATGAATTAAACGGAGGTGGTTTCGCATATGATGTTGGATGTGGAATAAGGTACCTAGCAAATTTTACAGTTGGCTATTTTAAACATGGGGGGCCAGGTAACCTAGGTTCTGTTTATGGAGGGGTATTGAATGCAGAAGTAGGTTGTTGTCCATCATAATGGATTTAATTGGTCGAGGAGGGGTAATCCTCGACCAAATTTTTTTTAAATTTTAAGATTGCTATGAATTGTATATATGATTGGTTTAGTAGTAATAGAATGATTTTGTTATTTTTCTTTCTTATTATACTATATAGTTTTTTTATTGTTGATCCTATAGCCATGTATTTCGGGGTTAATGGCTTTGATGTGTCGTTTAAAAATAGTTCAATAGAGAGAATTCTTGGTACATTGTTTTTTGCCCCTATATTGGAAGAATTAATTTTTAGAGGCTATTTGAGCGGTTATAGAAAACATTATCTTTTTGTTGTAATTCAAATAGTACTGTTTTGCATGCTTTATGTACAATGGATTTTATGGATTTTGTTTTTTTCCGCTTTATTAATTGGAGCATTTTTTAGGGAGAGGATAATTAGAAGAAACAATATTTTTGTTTCAAATAAGCTATTTTATATTTCTATTCTTTTTTCGTCTATTCTTTTTTCATTAACTCATTTAAAAGAAATCAATGCTGAAACAATGGAGAATGGTTTAATTATGTCGATAACAGCTTTTTTTCCCGGGGCTTTATTTTTTATGTTTATTAGATACAAAAAGGGAATCATTCCTGCTATTTTGGTTCATTTTCTATTGAATTTTTTTGTTTTATTCTTAAATACATTTATTTATTGAGGGTGGTTGTAGAAATTAATAAATTAAACTATCAAGATAATTGTTTTCATTATCCAAGAGTCTTTTTTCCCTATCAGTAATTGGGATTCGATAGATAATTAGAATCCTCGCTGCTTTTAATCTAAGTTCCTCTCCTGAGCTCTTTGCGTCCTAAGTGGTTTTGGTTATCCCTGAATTATTCTTTAATCCCTAGCCCACCAAATAATACCAGCCCACCAAACTGCCAAAGGAAAGTGGGATACCGATTCCTACCAGCAGTGAAGCCAGTTTGGGGTTAAGATCATGGTTGATGGCAATGATGGAGCCGGTGATCATGGGGGCCATGGCGGTTTCCATTACGCTGACCTTATAGAGTATGCCGTTGGTAGGTAATAATAATTGATAGACAAAAAATATCAGGCAGGGGATTAGTAATAATTTATAGCCTAGCCCATACCAAAGTGGTTTTAGAGAAAGTGTTTCGGCATTGATTTTTACCTGAAGACCTACTGAAATCAGGGCCAATGGGGTCAAAGTAGCAGCAAAGGCCTTGAGGATCTCATGCATGGTTCCAGAGAACTCCCAATGGAAAATATTCATGCCCAAGGCAAGCAAGAAAAAGATAAAAGGGGGGAAGGTCAGGATTTTCTTGGTGACATCCCTTTTGCGCTTCTTTTCATGTCCATAGATAGAAGCTACTATGATGGCTATGCTGCTGACAATGATAAAGGAACCTGCCTGGTCCACCATTAGGGCGATTTTCAATCCTTCTCCACCATATAAAGCCTCGATAATGGGAAAGCCAATAAAGGAGGTATTGGCCAGTCCAGGTACAATGATCAGACAACCAGTGGTGGCCTTGCTCCAACCCAACTTCTTTCCCAGACTGCCAAAAAGCAACCAAGATACCCCAAAGCTGATCCAAGCGGTCAGCACCGGAAGCAAAAGACGAAAGGACAGTTCGGTTTCGGGAATATGCAATAATGCCAATGCAGGCAATACGATATAGATCAGGTAGGTATTGAGGGTTTTGGGTGCGTCTTTTGGCAATTCCTTAAGCTGCTGTAATAGTATGCCAATGATTAAGCAGAGGATGACAAGAATGATATTGGTCATAAATGAAAAATTAAAGCAGTTTTATAAATTATTAACAGAAACATAACCTGTTATTATTCAATGTTTTATTTCTCTGTATTTTATTTGAAATATTAAAAACACCATGATGATGACTAAAGTAGTACCGATGCTGATCGGAGACCAGCAGATTATTCAATTATCCCAATTGTCCATAGACCAAGAAAATGATCTTAGGAGCTTCCTACCAAAGAATTCAGTAAAGAAAATCAATTTTCAGGGGATTGAGCTTACCGATTGTATTGATTTTGACACCTATGAATATTGGCTGAATATCATCCAGCTCCACCAAGATAGTGCATATTCCATTTGGGATTTGTAATCAAAGCATTCCGAAATTTTTCCTTTTCTGAGTGAAATACTCCTCAAGCTGTGGATAGACATTGCTTTTTGCTTCAGGGATTCCTGCAAGTGTAAGGTTCATATCCCCTTTTACACTATTGTCCACTACTTCTAGGGTCTCTATCATGAAAATCAATTCCTGCAGGGTCAAGGGCTTCTTTGATTTCTCAGGACTGAGATCAAACTCATTACCGTAAAAGTCCACCACCTCATAATAAATTTTGCCGTCCAAGGGAGCTGCATAAATGCTCATTTCTTCTCCCCACTGGCTTTCAGGGTAAGAGAGTTTGGCCAGCAAGGCCGAAGGGCCGGTGCCATCGAAATAACTTTTGGGGGCAAATTCAAAATCAATCATAGCAATTATTTAATACCTCCAAAGGTAAATAAACACAAAGGTTATTCAAATTGACCTCTATTCCAATGTGAGCTGTTATTTCAATTCGCTATTGATAGAATCCTTTAATACTGAGAAAACTATAAAGGAAATTAAAGCAAAAAATCCTGTGATGGTCCCAAAGAATACTAAATCCCAGGGGTAATTTATTAGACTCAAAAATCATAATTACTTCATCTTTGGGCTTTTTAGAAATAAATAGGCATTGACTTGAATAAAGGCAAAATCAAAATTTCGGGAAAAGTAATTTTTTGGCATGAATAATTTATGCACAAGCAATTTCTCAATCAATTGGATAATACATTGTTTCGAACTAATTTTGGGCAGCCAAAAATATATCCGTTATTTCCGGCTTAACCATAGGGCATGACGGGAAACCCCCAATTTATTTTGGACAGAAAAATACTGTAAAAATAAGCGCATACTCATGAAAAGAGACCAGGTAATATTTGACCTAATCCAAAAAGAAGAAGATCGTCAGAAAAGAGGCATTGAATTGATCGCCTCAGAGAACTTCACCAGCAAGCAGGTGATGGAAGCTGCCGGTAGTGTATTGACCAATAAATATGCTGAAGGACTTCCTAAGAAGCGTTACTACGGAGGTTGTGAAGTAGTGGATGATATTGAGCAGATTGCCATCGACCGTGCCAAGGAGCTTTTCGGTGCTACTTGGGCCAATGTTCAGCCTCACTCAGGTGCTCAGGCCAATGCAGCAGTATTTTTGGCTTGCTTGAACCCAGGCGACAGCATCCTAGGCTTTGATCTTTCTCATGGTGGTCACCTTACCCATGGTTCTCCAGTTAACTTTTCCGGTAAGAACTATAAGCCTAACTTCTACGGTGTAGAAGAAGAGACTGGTGTGATCGATATGGACAAAGTAGCTGAAAAAGCTAGAGAAGTTCAGCCAAAGTTGATCATTTGTGGTGCTTCTGCTTATAGCCGTGATTGGGATTATGCCCGATTCAGAGAAATTGCAGATGAGGTAGGGGCTTTATTATTGGCTGATATCTCTCACCCAGCTGGTTTGATCGCCAGAGGACTTTTGAATGATCCATTGGAGCATTGCCATATTGTGACCACTACTACTCACAAGACCCTTAGAGGTACCAGAGGTGGTTTGATCATGATGCGTGAGGATTTTGATAATCCATTTGGGTTGAAGAATCCTAAGGGTGAATTGAGAAAAATGACCCAGTTATTGGATTCTGCAGTATTCCCTGGTATGCAAGGAGGTCCATTGGAGCATATTATTGCTGCTAAAGCAATTGCTTTCCAAGAGGCGCTTTCTGACGAATATATGGAGTATGTACTTCAAGTGAAGAAAAATGCTTCCGTGATGGCTGATGCTTTCGTGGAAAAAGGATATAAGTTGATTTCAGGTGGAACAGACAACCACTTGATGTTGATCGACCTGAGAAACAAAGATCTTTCCGGTAAAATTGCTGAAGAGACTTTAGGTAAGGTAGACATCACCATTAACAAAAACATGGTGCCATTCGATACCCGTTCTCCTTTTGTAACGTCAGGAATGAGAGTAGGTACGGCTGCCATCACCACCAGAGGCCTGAAAGAAGATGATATGGTTAAAATTGTTAACCTTATCGATAAGGCTTTGATGAACCATGAAGATGAAGCCACACTTGCTGAAATCAAGAAAGAGGTGAATGATTGGATGGTTCAGTTTCCATTGTACTAAGAAAAGTAAAAATTAAGTGGCATTAGATCAATACAGGGAAGAAGAGGAAGAAGAAGGAATGTCGTTTTTGGATCATTTGGAGCAATTGCGTTGGCATTTGGTCCGGTCCATAGCTGCAGTACTGATATTCTCCGTGCTGGCTTTCCTTTCCAAGAGTATCGTATTTGGGCAAATAATATTAGGACCCTCTAAGGTAGATTTCTTTACTTATAGGATGCTATGTAAATTGTCAGAGGCCTTAGGGATCTCAGCACTTTGTATAGATGAGCTTCCTTTTATTTTGCAAAGCCGTCAGATGACTGGCCAGTTTTCCATGCACATGACCTCCAGTTTGGTGGTGGGATTGATCATTTCGTTCCCTTATGTGTTTTGGGAAGTATGGCGTTTTATCAGTCCCGGGCTTTACGATAGGGAAAGAAAGGCTGCTCGTGGAGCTGTTTTCTTTGTAAGTTTGCTGTTTTTTCTGGGAGCGGCTTTTGGGTACTATATCCTGTCCCCATTGTCTATCAACTTCCTTTCCAATTATCGACTGGATCCATCCATTGCCAATGAATTTGATATTACCTCTTATATCTCTACATTGATCATGTTGGTACTGGCTTCGGCAGTAATGTTCCAGTTGCCGGTAGTGATTTATTTCTTGTCCATGTCTGGCTTGGTTACTTCTGGGATGTTGAAATCATACAGAAGGCATGCAGTGGTAATGATTTTGGTACTTTCAGCTATTATTACCCCTCCTGATGTGATTAGCCAGTTGTTGATTGCAATGCCAATTTTGGTTTTGTATGAAACGGGTATTATGATTGCCAAGCGACTGGAAAGGAGAAAAAGAGAGGAAGAAGCATTAGAAGAAAACGATTAATATAAGAATCATGTCCAAAAAAATAGCAATTGGTGGAGATCATGCCGGCTTCGATTATAAGCAGAAGTTGGTGGAATATTTGACAGAAGCTGGATTTGAGGTGAAGGACTTTGGCCCTTTTACTGATGCTTCTGTGGATTATCCTGACTATGTTCATCCTTTATGTGATGCGATTGAAAGTGGAGAGTTTGAGAAAGGGATAGTGGTTTGTGGTAGTGGAAATGGTGTGGCAATTACCGCCAATAAGCACCAAGGTATTCGTGCTGCCATTTGCTGGAACAAGGACCTTTCTGCGCTTTCTAGACAGCATAATGATGCCAATGTCATTTCCATTCCTGCCAGATTTGTGCCTTATGAACTAGCTCAAGATATGATTGAGATCTTCCTAAGCACAGAATTTGAAGGAGGAAGACATGCCAATAGAGTGAATAAAATAGCTTGTCAGTAAATAAATTAGATAGGGCTGTTTCAGTAGCCTGATCTAAACAAAAAGGCTTGGCGGATTTCTCTGCCAAGCCTTACTTTTTTGGGATTTACAACTTTTTTATCTGAAGGTGTATTTTAATCCTATCCCCCCTCTCAAATAATTTTCTGAATGATTCCCGAAAATAGGGCTTGCTTCGAGTAGGAAGCCAAAGTTCCTGACAGAAGGGAAGGGTTTTATCAATACCCCCAAGGGTATACCCAGATATAAATGATTATGGCCATGATGGTGGTCTTCATGATAGTGGTGACCATCTACTCCCAAATGAAAGCCACTGTAGAAATTGACTTCTTGCTTTTGGACAAAATTGTAGCCGAAAGTACCTTCAATGTCCAAATCATGCCCCACACCTAACCTGGCTTCTCCAAACATTTTCTTGTCTGGATCACTTCCTACGGCCAAGTAGGTATTGGAGCTAAGCTGGTAAATTCCGGCACTGATCTGTGCCATACTCTTGTGTTGCAAAAATAGAAAAGCAGTTAAGGATAATATCAAAAACTTCTTCATGGTAATAAATAGTTGGTTTAGTTTTCAATGCAATAGTTGCAAACTCTTTGCCAAAAATTCATGAAGGAGTAAATTGCAATGGGCTAATTTCAATTTTAGCCCATTGCTATATGTTAGGTTGCTGAGTGATCTTTTCTTTCAAAAATACCTTCACCATCTCAAGTGCTTTTTCAAAATTGTCATTGTTGGGGATGATCAGGTCTGCATCATGCTTGAAAGGCTCTATATATTTCTCATAGGTAGGCATGACATGCTTTTCGTATCTGTAGAGCACATCATCAAGGTCATGTCCCCTTTCTACCTTGTCACGGACAATCCTCCTTTTCAGCTTGATATAGTCCTTGGCATCAATGAATATTTTCAAATCCAGTAAATCAGCCAACTCAGGGGAGTATAGGACAAAAATCCCTTCCACCACCACTACAGGGGCTGGACAGAATTCCAGTATTTTGGGGGTAGCACTGGGATTGTTAAAAGTATATTCCTGTCGAAACACCTTTTTGCCTTGCTGGATATTTCGGATGTCTGTCGAATATTGGATGAAATCAAAGGAATGGGGGGTGTCAAAGTTTTCCACACCTAGTTCATCCTTAGGTTGCTCGTTTTTCGGTTTATAATAATTGTCCTGAGAGATAAGGCAGATATCTTCCGGTTCAAAAGTTTTCAGGAGTTGATTTAGAAAGAGGGTCTTTCCAGAAGCACTGCCACCAGTGACGCCAACTATATACGGCTTTCTCATATTTTAAATTACCAAATTCTCCTGATTATCGAATTATTTTAAGTTGCTTAAGAAGTCAATAAGCTTCCTCACTGCCCTTCCCCTATGGCTGATGGCATTTTTTTCTTGCATACTGAGTTCTGCAAAAGTTTGATCATGGTTCTCTGGTCTAAATACGGGGTCATAACCAAAGCCGCCGTTTCCAGATCTTTCAGAAGTAATTTCACCTTTTGCAATACCTTCAAAACTATACTCTTTTCCATCCAATATTAAAGCGATGACTGTTCTGAATTGGGCCTTTCGGTGGGATTTATTTTTCATGTTTTCCATCAAAAGGTCCACATTTCTTTCATCACTACGAGGTTCACCGGCATATCTACCAGAATAGACCCCCGGGGCGCCTTCCAAAGCCTCTACCTCTAATCCCGTATCATCCGCAAAGCAGCTTACCTGATAGTTTTCGGATACATGTCGGGCCTTTTGAAAGGCATTAAAATCTAAGGTGTCCCCTGTTTCGGGAAGTTCTTCATTACAGCCAATTTCTTTCAGAGATACTATGGTGAAGTCATCTCCCAAGGCGGCCTTAACCTCTTCTATTTTTTTCGGATTGTTGGTAGCAAAGCAGATTTTCATAATCCAAAAATAATGAATTTTTCCTGCTCCTGAAGAAGCATATTGCTTAAAGGTAAGGGCATAAATAAAACTTAGTACCCAATTAATATATAGGCTTTGCGAAAAGGGTTAAAATTCCTGTAATTAGAGCAATCGTTTTACCCATTAGATGATTTTTGAATGAAAAAGATAACAATTTACTGTGGTTCTAATACTGGAAAAAATCCAGCTTATAAGAAAGGTGCGCTAGAGCTTATCCAGGAAATGATCCTTAGAAAAATGGATTTGGTTTATGGAGCTGGAAAAGTAGGCCTAATGGGAGTGATCGCAAATCAAATGCTCAGCGTTGGTAGGAATGTTTATGGGATTATTCCCCAGAAATTGGTTGATGTGGAAGTCGCCCATCAAGGATTGACGGATTTGACCATTGTGGAAACTATGCGGGACAGGAAATGGTTGATGGCTGAGCGCGGAGATGGTTTTATTGCCATGCCCGGTGGAATAGGGACCTTGGAAGAGTTATTTGAAATTATGACGCTTAATCAACTGGGGTATATACAAAAGCCGCTGGCACTTTATAATGTTAAAGGATATTATGACCGCCTAATAGACTTTTTGCAGTTTTCTGCTGAAGAAGGATTTCTGAAAAAGGAACAAATGGACTTGTTGATCATCAGTGATGATCCTGCAGAAATGTTGGATAAAATGGCTGCTTATGTGCCGAAGTTTATCCCAAAGTGGGAGACACCAAAGCTAAGTTGAGCTGTGCTTATAAACATTGCTCAACTATCTTCATCAATTTTTCCAATTGCTCGGCATCGGTTTGATCAAAGTCATTTAATTGGTCGCTATCTATATCTAAGACTAAAGCAACTTCATCATCCTTAAAGGCAGGTAGGACGATTTCTGATTTAGAAGCAGAACTGCATGCAATATGGCCAGGGAATGCATCTACATCCGGTACCAGCTGGGTTTGGCCTTCAGCCCATGCTGCTCCGCAAACCCCTTTTCCTTTGGCAATTCGTGTACAGGCAATCGGTCCTTGGAATGGCCCCAAAACCAATTGTTCTCCTTTTACCAAATAAAAACCTACCCAAAAAAAATCAAAGGCCTCTTTAAGTACAGCGCTTATATTGGCCAGGTTGGCGGTAAGGTCTTCCTCTCCACTGACCAAAGCTTCAATTTGAGGAAGTATTGCCTGATACTTTTCGGTTTTGCTAGCATTTTCAGGAAGGAATATAGATTCAGCCATTATTGATTGTTGTTTTGTTTTAAGAATTAATTTCCAGACCTATAGATTTCAAGCCGATCGCCCATGATGTCCTCAATTTCTCGAGGGGGCAATGAAATTTTTGGAGCTGGAATGCCAGTTTCAAATTGACTTTGGCCAGTAAACACTCTGGCCTCGTCCCAAAGTTCACTTTGGATGAATTTTTGTAACAGATGTGAACCTCCTTCAATGATAATGCTTTGCACTTTCCTTTGGTGCAGGTCTGAAAGAATATCTTTTATGGTAAAGTCAGGTTGAAGCTTTACATAATTAAGGTTCTCTTTTTCTTCATCCAATAATAAATTATAGCAGATGGTTGGTATGCTTTGATCAAAAAGTGCAAGGCTTTTATCAAGCGTCAGTTGCTTGTCCAGAACAATCCTAAGTGGATCTTTTCCCGTCCAGTCCCTGACATTCAGTTTTGGGTTATCAAAATGGGCAGTTTTGGTACCCACCATGATGGCATCTTCCTCAGCTCTCCATTTGTGCACCAACTGGCGACTATAGGCATTGGAGATCCATTTACTGTCATAGTCTTTCCTGGCAATAAAGCCATCTAGGGTTTGTGCCCATTTGAGGATAATGTAAGGCCTTTGTTTTTCTATAGCCGTGAAGAAACGCTTGTTTTGTGCTCTGGCTTCTTTCTCCAGCATGCCCGTGACTACTTCTATGCCTGCATCTTCAAGGGTTTTAATGCCCTTGCCTCCAACTAAAGGATTACTGTCAAAAGCAGCTATGACTACTTTTTTAACTTTTTTTTCGACTAGCAGATTGGCGCAAGGAGGGGTTTTCCCAAAGTGCGCACAAGGTTCCAGGCTGACATAAACCGTGGATTCCTTCAGCAGCTCAGGTTTATCCACACTGTTGATTGCATTGGGCTCGGCATGGGGTCCGCCATATTGCTGGTGGTAACCCTCTCCTATTATTTTATCCTTGTGCACAATTACACAGCCTACCATAGGGTTTGGGCTGACCTTTCCCCTGCCTAATTCAGCCAGTTCAAGTGCTCTGAGCATAAAGCGTGAATTCTCTTTCATTCAAAAAAACAGTTGCTAGTGAAGGGATTGGTTAAGGTTTGCTAAGGAGAATGGTTTCCATTTGAGACAGCGAATCGATTTTAGTAATAACCGTGGTGGTGCTGTCGAGGTAAGGACTTGCAGGATGAAAATATATTTTATATTCACCGGCTTTTAATCCCCGGAAATAGAAATTTCCACTTTCATCCGTTAAGGTGGTAAGGGTATCTTGACCCAAGATGGCATGGACAAAAGGTTGGGCATCTATAGGAGTTACTTTTCCTTTAACTGCGGCTTCTTCACCTGTTACAAATGATCTTAGAACGGGGCTTAAAAGAAAGCTTTCTTCTGAGTTGGGGTCTGCTTTAATAGATCGGCTTAAGTCCATATCCAGATAAATATCATAGGAATTTCCTCCCCTTAGAGCATATTCTACATCTATAATGATTTCATTTCCTACTTCTGGGGCCAAGTTGAGAGGGAGTCTATCCTCATCTTTGATTAGGTAATGTTCTTCTCCCAAAACCAATTTTATTTGACTGATATTGCCTAAAGATAGTTCGCTTCTTCCTAGGATTAATTGGGTTTCTGCTACTAGGGCACTCACATTCACCATATTGCTTAGGGGAATATAATCAAAAGGAATCCACCCTTCTTTTCCACCGCTATTGCCTTCTTGCAAAAAAACTTCTACTCTTAAGATCTCTAGCCAGGCTTGGTCAAAGTCACCAGGTGCATCTATCAAATAGATGTTTACCAAAGACCTTTTTTGATTCACAGCATCTTCTAAACAGGAGCTAGTAAACACCAAAAAAGGAAGTATTAATATGAAAATTTGCTTGATTTTTTTCATGACCAAGGTTTGAAATATAAGGTATGAACGAAAGGCTTATCCGATTTGGATACGATCACCCCACAAAAGTAACCATTTCAAGGGGTAAATTGGGCCAGTAATCCCTCAAATATTTATAAGCACAAAAAAAGGAGTCCTAAGACTCCTTTTTTGTAAAATTATCTAATAATGTGCTTACTCTCCAGCCTCTTCTCCTTCAGTCGGGGTTTCTTCTTCAACAGGTGTCATTTCTAGTTCAACTGGATCTAGAATAGTTATTTCTCCTGCTACAGTAGGTATATTATAAATTGTATCAGCTTCATAGCCATCTACCGGTTGGAAGATAACCTTATATTCTCCATCGAGTAAGCCTCTAAGAGCAAAACCTCCTAGTTCGTTGGTGTAAGTCCTTACAGTATCTTCGCCTTGGATGCCAATTACCAATGGATCAGCTTCTAAAGGCAATACTTGACCTTCAATGCTTGCAGACTCTTCAGCCACCACTCTCAATACTGGCTTCAGAATATATTTTCCAGAATTTCCAGCTTCTACAATTGACTTGGCAGCATCAAAATCGATTACGATTTTATACTGGATGCCAGCAAGTAATTCCTGGTTTAATTTTAGTTTCAGGCCACTTTGCTGAGCACTTGGCGTGGTAAGTTCGAATTCTTCCTCATCAATTACTAGATAGTTGTCATCTCCTAATAATAGTCTGATTTGAGTGATTTCCCCAGCTGGAATTTCCTCAGTTCCTAAATCAGCCTCTTCTCCACCTACCAAAGAAAGTAAGTTGATCTGATCATCCATGATTTCATTGTCAAAGGTAATCCATGCAGACTCATCATTTTCATCATCATCGTTTGTCAATACCTCAACTCCTAAAACCTCAATCCATACTGCATCATAGTCAGCAGGTGCATCGATTAAGGATACACTAACTTTTGCATTACCTTCCATAGCCGGATCATCATCTGAATTACATGAGGCAAAGGCCAAAAGTCCGGCAAGTCCAAAAATCCAATTTTTCATTTGTAAAGATTTCATAATGTTTAGATGTTGGTTTAGTAGATCAATACTTACACAAAACTTATGCCATAAACATCTTTTTGATGTTGATTGTAGCTATTGACCTAATAAAAGTTATGTTTTTGGGTATTAGTAGAAAGCTTTAGATGTATAGAACGAATTTATGGCTTTGAATATTATTACGTTTTCATGATAATAAAAAAGGCAACAAATCATCCGTTGCCTTTAAATAATTTGTCAATTAAGAATATGTTTTAATCTTTCCAGACTTTGCCATCTTCAATAATGTGCCAAGTTTTGTCGGAAACTAAAGAAGGGCTTGAAATCTTAAATCTGGTTTTGCTTACTTCAAAGTCAAATTGTTCACTTTCAATATTTTGGGGTATTGCTAATTCGTCTATGGTCTTGGCAAAAGAGCCATTTTTATGATAATACGCTTTTTGTAGGAAATAAATTTTTCTCAGGTCGTCCTTGACCTTTTCGTCTTCACTAAGTTTGAATTCAGTCTTTACATGCCCCACTGTATTTTCGGAGAATTGTAAGTATCCCCATTGTTCAGGCATATGCATGTTGATTTTGCCTTGTGGAGACCAAACCCAATTGTATTCTGGAAAAGGCTTGCCTGTTTCAGGATTGATTTTTTTTACGTATTGACCGTTTTTAACCTCGAGCTGCCATTGTACCCTGGAAAAATTGATACGTAATTGATCTCCATCATTAGGCGCACTATAGGAAGGGCCTGATTGGGATAGGGCTTTCCAAGGGATCGCTAACTCTACTGTCCATGATTCATCTATATCTTCAGGCTTGTTCAGCGTGCCATTCAATTGGATTCCTTTTTGAAGTCCATTGATGTTCCATCCATTGATAGGCGAGGCACCATCTCTATATGGTTTGGTTATCATCAGGTCCCATTCAGTACCAAGGGCATTGATTTCCAATTCGTAATAATTATGTGTATCCCCATTGGTATCTATAAATATCTCAATGTCGTTTTCATGAAATATTACAGATTCTCTCTCTTTGTAGGTGGCCCAAAGGTGTGGCTCTTCCATCCAGAAGGCTATATAAAGATGCTCGTCGTCCCACAGCATTTTCATTTTACTGTCATAGAAGGGAGCTGGCTTATGTTCTCCTTCAATGTCTTTGAACAGTTCAGACCATTCCGCTCTTTTCCAATCTTCTTCATCTAATTTGCCATCTATAACCAGTTTTTCTTCTGGTTTGTAGGCCACATAATGTCTTCTGTCTGCTGCTTCCTGTGCCAAAAGATAGGAGCTTGATATAATGGTCAATAGAAGTAGTAATGCCTTCTTCATTCTTTGAATATTTGTTAAATCTGCTAAATCTTTGCTAAGATATTTAATTATGTTCTGCTTGCTACTGCTTTTGTAGTAAATTATCTTCTTGTATAATGCGAAGGCTAAGCTCAAGGCATGGATATTTTATAGTTAAATATCGTAAGATTTTTATTAGGGATCATTAATTTTGGACATGATGAATTGGGAACAGCTGCTCAGAGCTGGCAGGTCAGATCTTAAAAAGAGGACTGAATCTAGCCCTGACCAATATAGAAGTGAATTTGAAAGGGATTATGATCGAATTATTTTTTCGGCCCCTTTCAGGAATCTACAAGATAAAACACAGGTATTTCCATTACCAGAGCTTGACTTTGTGCATACCAGGCTAACGCACAGCTTAGAGGTTTCAAGTGTGGGAAGATCATTAGGGAAATCGGCTGGAGAATACTTGGTGCAGAAATACCCTGAGCTCAAGGAGAAAGGGGTTAAGTCCAGTGATATTGGGGCCATTGTTGCTGCGGCTGCATTGACTCATGATATAGGAAATCCTCCCTTTGGGCATTCCGGGGAAGATGCCATTTCTGATTTTTTCAAGTTTCATCCTTGTGGCCAACTGTGGAAAACTCATTTGCATGAGGGAGAGTGGGAAGATATGATCAGTTTTGAGGGGAATGCCCAAGGGTTCAGAATGCTTTTGGAAAAGGATAATGGACTTCAGCTTTCCTTTGCTACATTAGCTGCATTTACCAAATATCCTCGACCCTCAAAAATTGAACAAAAGGATAAAAGTAGGAGAAGCCAAAAGAAGTATGGTTTCTTTGCTGATCAAATTGGGCAGTATCATAATTTGGCAAAACTGCTCGGAATCCCTTCATCTGGCAAGGATACTTGGTATAGGCATCCTCTTGCTTTTTTGGTGGAAGCTGCTGATGATATTTGCTATAGTATCATTGACTTAGAGGATGGCTGTACATTAGGCTTGGTCCAACTGGAAGAGGTAGTGACCTTATTGGCGGAGATCATTGGGGAGCGTTTTGATGAAGAAAAACTTAATTCCTTAAATTCTAAAGCTCAGAAATTAGCGATTCTAAGGGCCATGGCCATTAGCAGGCTGATAGATGAGTCAGTGGAATGCTTCAAGAAATATGAAGAACAAATGCTCTCAGGAGAATTTGACAAGGCCTTGACCGATATTATAGATTCAGCCCATGTATTGGAAAAAATCAGTAGGCTTTCTATCAATAAAATCTACAGATCCCAGCCTGTGTTGGAAAAGGAAGCAGCAGGTTTTCAGGTTTTGGAAGGTCTACTGGAAGTTTTCTCAAAAGCCTTGTACCATAAATATTATGATAGCGAAAGGTTTTCTGGACAGGATAGAAGTATTTTAAGGTTGCTGCCAGAGGAATTTAGGACAAATAAAGAGGCATTGATGCCTTATTTGCTTTTGAGAAATTTAATTGATTTTATCTCAGGAATGACTGATAAATATGCCCTTTCTCTTTACAGGAAAGTTAAAGGAATTTCATTGCCAGGGGCTTAAAAAAATAGGCCAGGGAACTGACTTTCGTCAATATACCCTGGCCATCTGCGGTTGATTTTACTCTAATATTTTCTTTAACAGCTATTTACGTGCCAAACTCTTTGTGTTCCAAATAAAATATGATTTTTCTGCTTTGATTTAATACAGAAAGGAATATTGTTTACAATTTTAATGTTTTTGGGAAATATATTTTTATAATCGAAACATTGTTATGAAAATTTAAACCCATTTACCTATATCTTAGTTCCCGGAGTCTATATTAAAATTGTCAGATAGATTTATTTCAGTCTGTAACATATATCCCAAGGTTTTGAATAGCATTTGGGTTTCTAGTATAATTGGGTTATAACCGATAGTTTCTTGTGATTATTCTCACATGTATGAAAATAGGAGAAATTAGCCTAGCCCGTATTAGTTGGTTAATAAATTGGTGAGATTATTAGCGTTAAGCTAATAGTTTATAAGGTCAAAAATCACGTGAGTATATCAGGTGAAATATGTTAGGGAAAGACTTTTGGGGAAGTTTTTTCTATTGTGGTCACGCTAAAATACTAAGATGCTTATTACTGTTATATGTGCCTGTCTTTGTTCTTTTTGTCCATAAAATATTTAGCTATTAAATAATTTATCCCGTATAAGATTAAGGGTTAATATGAAGCCTGGGTCATTGCTTACAGGAATGCGTGGAAGTATTTGGACAGTCAGGAGAGTGAATGGAAGAGCACTGGCTTTTACCAAAAAGCGAGTTTTTCTATTTTCTACATACATAAACCCTACTTTTCTATTAACTTTGTGCCTGCTTTTGAAAGGATTACAGGAAAGCTGAATTGTTTCAGTTGGCCAAAGTCCTTTGCAGCCAAATAATTGAATAAGAAGTAATCATATAGATATCGTGAAAAAATATCAGGAGTTCAAACAAGTAGATTATCCCGGGATAGGAGAAAGCGTACTGAGTTACTGGCAGGAGAACAAGATTTTTGAAAAGTCTGTAGAGAACCGTGAGGGCGCGGAGACCTTCACCTTCTTCGAAGGACCACCATCTGCCAACGGTACTCCGGGCATTCACCACGTAATGGCCAGAACCCTAAAGGATATTTTTTGTAGGTACAAAACCTTAAAAGGCTTTCAGGTAAAAAGAAAAGGCGGTTGGGACACCCATGGTTTGCCTGTGGAATTACAGGTGGAAAAGGAATTGGGCATTACCAAGGAAGATATCGGTAAGAAGATCACTGTAGAGGAGTACAATAAAAAATGCCGTGAGACGGTCATGCGTTTTAAGAATGAGTGGGATGATCTTACTGAAAAAATTGGCTACTGGGTAGATTTGGATGATCCATATATCACCTTTGACCCTAAATATATTGAATCACTATGGAGCTTGCTCAAGCGTCTATATGAGAAAGACCTTTTATACAAAGGTTATACTATTCAACCTTATTCACCAGCTGCAGGGACTGGACTTTCTTCTCACGAGCTTAACCAGCCAGGTTGCTACAGAGATGTGAAGGATACTTCCATTACAGCGCAGTTTAAAGTGAAGGGCCGCGAAAATGAGTATATCATTGCCTGGACGACTACCCCTTGGACCTTGCCTTCCAACTCAGCATTGGCCATAGGTGAAAAACTCGACTATGTAAAAGTTAAGACCTTTAACCCTTATACTTATCAAGAGCAGACGGTAATTTTAGCCAAAGCCAGAATAGGTGCTTTCTTCAATAAGAAAGCAGAGGGATTAAAGATAGAAGACTATAAGCCAGGGGATAAATTAATTCCTTTTGAAATCATTGAAGAGTTCAAAGGAAAGGACATGTTGGGAATGGAGTATGAGCCACTTTTCCCAATTGAAGGAATCGCTCTTCCAAGTCCTGCATTTACAGTTATCTCTGCAGATTATGTAACCACTGAAGATGGTACAGGTATCGTACACCTTGCCAAAGCTTTTGGTGCGGATGACTTTAGGGCATTGGTTCAGGCTGGTGTTCCTGGCGTTTTTGTCAAAGACGAGCAAGGGAATGAGATTCCTGTGGTGGATAAGCGTGGTAGATTCCTTCCTGTGATAGGGGAGTATTTACAAGCTAAAATGAAAGAGCATGAAATCACTGCCCATAAAGAGTATGGCGTGGATGATTTCTATGTGAAGAATTACCTTAAGGAAGATGAGAACGCAGCGGAATATAAAAATACCGATGTGATCATTTCCATCATCCTGAAGAATGAAAATAAGGCCTTTAAGGTAGAAAAATACGAGCACAGTTATCCACATTGCTGGAGAACTGATATGCCAGTGCTTTATTATCCTTTGGAAAGCTGGTTTATCAAGACCACTGCTTGCAAGGATCGTTTGGTAGAGTTGAACAAGACCATCAACTGGAAGCCTGAAGCAACCGGTACAGGTCGATTTGGAAACTGGCTTGAAAACTTGGTGGACTGGAACCTTAGCCGTTCCCGATTCTGGGGTACCCCACTTCCTGTTTGGAGGAATGAGGATGCTACTGAAACCAAATGTATCGGTTCAATCGCAGAGCTGAATGAAGAGATTGAAAAATCCATAGAAAAAGGTTTTATGACCGAATCACCTTTCAAGGGTGAGGAAGTGGACCTTCACAGACCTTATGTGGATGATGTTATTCTCGTGGATTCCAATGGACAGAAAATGTTCCGTGAGCCAGATCTTATCGATGTTTGGTTTGATTCGGGAGCCATGCCATATGCTCAATGGCATTATCCATTTGAGAATGAAGAGATCTTCAAGGCCAATTATCCAGCTGATTATATTGCTGAGGGAGTGGACCAAACCAGAGGTTGGTTCTTTACCCTACATGCTATTGCTGTAATGTTATTTGATAGTGTTGCTTTCAAAAACGTTATTGCCAATGGTCTTGTACTTGACAAAAATGGCAACAAAATGTCCAAGCGATTGGGCAATGCTGTTGATCCATTTAAGACCTTAAAAGAATATGGACCAGATGCCTTGCGTTGGTACATGCTCTCCAATGCCAATCCTTGGGATAACTTGAAGTTTAACTTGGAAGGTGTTGCAGAAGTACAACGTAGGTTCTTTGGTACCCTTCAAAATACCTATAACTTCTTTGCATTATATGCCAATCTCGATCACTTCACCTATGATGCCAGCAAAATGGTGCCAGTGAGTGATAGACCAGAGTTGGATCGTTGGATTATTTCAAAACTACAGTCCTTGATTGCAGAAGTAGAAAGCTCCATGGACAATTATGATGCCACCAGGGCTACCAGGGCCATTATGAATTTTACCGTGGACCAATTGTCCAACTGGTATGTGAGATTGGCTAGAAAACGTTTCTGGAGAGGTGATATGAATGAAGACAAGCAGGCTGCTTATGAGACATTGTATGAATGTCTTACAACTATCTGCCAGCTGATGTCTTCTTTTGCTCCTTTCTATGCGGACTGGATGTACAAGAATTTGACTGATGGTGCCAAGGAGGCTGGACAGAAAATTGCCGAGTCTGTGCACTTAACTGATTGGAATGCTGCGGATGAAGCTTTGATCAATAAAGATTTGGAGACTAGCATGCAGTTGGCGCAGGATATTTCTTCATTGGTTCACAGCTTGAGGAAAAAAGACAAGTTGAAAGTTCGTCAGCCTTTGCAGAAAATCTTGATACCTATCCTTAGTGAAAAGACCAAGGAGCAAATTCAACACGTAGAGGAATTGATCAAGTCCGAGGTGAATATCAAGGGCGTTGAATATATTGATGATGCTTCTGGTATTTTGGTGAAAAATGCCAAGCCAAACTTCCCTCTTTTAGGAAAGCGTTTTGGTCCAAAAATGAAGTTGGTAGCTGCTGCTATCAACCAATGGGGCCAGGAAGAAATCGCTAATATCGAAAGAAATGGATCAGTTGATATTGATCTAGATGGGGAGAAGGCAGCACTTTCACTGGAGGAAGTATTGATTACTTCACAGGATATTCCAGGCTGGTCTGTTGCTAGTGATAATGGCATTACCGTGGCCTTGGATGTTACTTTGACTGAGGAGTTGAAGCAAGAAGGAATAGCCCGTGATCTAGTGAACAGGATACAGAACCTTAGAAAAGATATGGGACTAGAAGTTCAGGATAAGATCACCATTAAGGTGGCCAAGTTGAATGAACAAGTAGATCAGGCATTGGTTAATTTCTCTGAATATATCCAATCAGAAACTCAGGCATTATCCTTATCCGTTAATGGAGATGTAGTAGAGGGAACCGTCTTGGATATGGATGATTTCGAACTTAAAGTAAAGGTAGAAAAAGTATAATAGTGGCTATAGCCCCATTCTTCTACTGAAAAAATAGCTTATGAAATATTTAAAGTATTTTGGGATAACCTTACTGGTCATTATAATCGATCAGATTGTCAAGCTGGTCGTGGATGCTAATATGCAGATGGGATCGGTAGGCCAGATCAAAATTATTGGCGATTGGTTCAAGTTGCATTATACTACTAACCCAGGTATGGCATTTGGGATGGAATTGGGTTCTGAGTATGGGAAATTGATCTTGACCAGCTTCCGTTTAGTGGCTATGGTGGGGATAGGCTATTACCTTTACCATCTTATTGAAAAGAAAGTACATACGGGTTATATTGTTTGTATAGCGATGATCCTGGGAGGGGCTATCGGGAATTTGGTGGACAGTGTGTTCTATGGTGTTTGGCTGAACAATGCACCAGCAAATGCCAATACCCCTTGGTTTCATGGCCAGGTAGTAGATATGTTCTATTTTGATATTTGGGAAGGTTGGATTCCTGAATGGGTGCCACTTTGGGGTGGAAGTTATACCGCTCTTTGGCCAATATTCAATGTAGCTGATGCTTCCATCTTTATAGGAGTTGTTATTATTTTGCTTTTCCAAAAGAAATTCTTTGCAGAACCGGAGGAGGGAAAAAAGAAGGAAATTGAAGAGGATGAAATCCAGAAGCAGTTTATAGAAGAGAAATAAATTAAGGGTCCTGATTAATATCAGGGCCTTTTTTAATGTTTATTAAGGGGGATAGTTTTTTTGAATTTGTTTTTTATTTATAAATGATTTTGTAGAGTTTATAATTTCGCAGTATTATTGATTGTGATTAACCCTACCTACCTTTTTATTATTTAATTCACTTTGTGATGCGTTTTATCTTCTTAATTGGTCTGATATTTATTGGACTTGGTTTGATCTCCTGTGGGCAAGAAAAGCAAGTAGCTCCTAATATTGTCTTTATTTTGGTGGATGATCTTGGGTGGGCTGATCTGGCCTGCTATGGCAGTGATTTCTATGAAACCCCCAATATAGACGCACTGGCCAAACAGGGAATGCGTTTTACCTCAGCTTATGCAGCATCTCCGGTTTGTTCTCCTACCAGAGCTGCTATTATGACAGGCAAGTATCCCAGCAGCGTGAATATCACAGATTGGATACCTGGACAAGACCCAAAAGGGCGAAAATTATTGGGGCCTCAGGATAGGAATGAATTGGCTTTGGAAGAAATTACCATTGCGGAGCTATTGAAAAATGAGTGCTATAAGACATTCTTTGCTGGAAAGTGGCATTTGGGAGATAAGGGTTTCTTTCCGGAAGATCAGGGTTTTGATATCAATATCGGAGGTAATCATAAAGGAAGTCCTGTCAGCTATTATTCCCCTTATCATAATCCACAATTGGAGGATGGTCCTGAAGGGGAATATTTAAGCGATAGACTGGTAGATGAGTCCATCAAATTTATGGAGTCAGCAAAAGAGGATCCTTTCTTACTATACTTGTCCTTTTATAATGTTCATACGCCGATCCAGGCTAACAAAAAATATGTAGAGCATTTTAGGAAAAAAGCAGAAAAGCTCGAGGAAATTGCTGATAGTGGGTTTAGAATGGAGCATGATGGATTGACCAAGCTAAGGCAGGACAATTTTGAATATGCTTCCATGATAGCCGCAATGGATGAAAATGTGGGGAGATTAATGGATAAGTTGGAAGAGCTTGGATTGGATGAAAATACTTTAGTGGTGTTTACTTCTGATAATGGTGGACTATCCACCTTGCAAAATAACCGAAAGGCACCTACTTCTAACGAGCCTTTGAGGGCTGGAAAAGGCTGGTGTTATGAAGGTGGAATTAGGGTGCCCTTGATCATTAAAGGGCCTGGGATTACACCAAATTCAACATCCGAAGAACCAGTGATCAGTATAGATTTTTATAATACGATTTCCGAAGCGGTTAACGTTTCCAAGGATAAAATTCCTGAAAATGACGGAACTTCTTTGATGCCATTATTGAAAGGAAACAAATCACTTGATCGAGAAGGCCTTTATTTCCATTATCCCCATTATCATGGTAGTGCCTGGGAACCTGGCGCAGCTGTTAGAAAGGGGGATTATGTTTATATTGAGTTTTATGAGGATGAAAAAGTAGAATTATATAATATAAAGGAAGACTTAGAAGAAACGAATGATTTATCTTCAAAAATGCCGGAAAAAGTAGCGGAGCTGAAAACTGTTTTAAATGAATTTCATGAAAAAACAGGTGCTCAATTTCCGATTAATAATCCTGAGTTTAATAAGGAAAAACCTAAACGTGATCATTAATCATCAAATGTAAAAAAAGCAGCTATTGAAAATAGCTGCTTTTAAAATGGTTGCTTGTGGTTAAATATTATGATTCAATAATTTCATTGCCTTCGGCATCATATTTTTTGGTTGTGGAGTCTTCTTCCATTCCAAATTTGACCTCATAGGTCACAGTGCCATCAGCATTGAGCGTTTTATAAGCTTTTGAGATAGACAATGATTGGGTTTCTTCACTTTCCGTAATGGTGTCTTTTACAGCCTGAGGAAGATCTTCAGCTTTGATTTCTTCTTTATTATCCTGTACAGTTTGCACTAGGTCAAACTCAGGATTGGTTAGAATGTTTGAAGCTTGAACTCCTGCAAATGTGAAGGTTCCTAGGGCTAATACTAAAGCTAATTTTTTCATGGTTGTTAAATTTTAAATTGGTTAATTTAGTTTGTTTTGGATTACTGTATTGTAATCTCTTGAATACAATTGTTCAGCAATTATGCCAATACAGAAATGGCCTTAAAACCTATTTTAACAGGGGTAGTAAGTTTTTTATTGTGTTATTATTGGTCAAGTTGGGGAATTTATTGCTGTGTATTTTAATTGGTATTAATATTGATTTGAAAAATAGGAATATTTATGGATGATCTTCTTTGTGATATTAAGGCATGTACTCTTTGTAAGGAACATTTGCCCTTAGGACCAAATCCAGTTGTGCAGGGAAGTTTGGAGAGTAAAATAGTGATTATTGGTCAGGCACCAGGAAAGATTGTCCATGAAACAAGTATTCCTTGGAATGATAAAAGTGGGGATAATCTTAGAAGCTGGTTGGGAGTGGATCGAGATACTTTTTATGATCCGGCAAAGATTGCATTGGTACCCATGGGATTTTGTTATCCCGGAAGGGGCAAGTCGGGGGATTTACCTCCAAGGCCTGAATGTGCTCCACTTTGGCACCCAAAACTTTTGACTTTTATGGAGGAGGTAGAGTTTACTATTTTGGTAGGGAATTATGCACAGTCATATTACTTGCAAGAAAAGCAAAACTTGACAGATACTGTAAGAGCGTATCAGAAGTATTTGCCAGATTATTTTCCGCTGCCACATCCCTCGCCAAGGAACAATATTTGGCAAGCTAAAAATCCCTGGTTTAAACAAGAAGTGCTGCCTGCTCTTCAAGAAAGGGTAGCAGAGGTTTTAGGCTAATATGTATAGTTATTAAGTAATCAAGGCAAAAATTTATATGTATATCCGCAATTGCACCAGTAAATGTTAAAAGGGAATCGAAACGATCCCTTTGATGAAAGTATCAATTACTTCGGTCTTCAGACCACTTGAGCAAAGTATTTATGGTTACTGGCATCATAGCGGATTATCAGATAAATTAATAATCACATTCCTTTTATTTATTTTTTTCCTTATTTCGGGCATGGATTTGCAATGGATCATAGATGGTTTTGTGGCAGGATTTCAACAAATGACTTGGTTAGAGGGTATTGCGGTGATTTTTGGTGTCGCCAGTGTGTTTTTTTCCATGCGAGAAAATATCTGGGTTTACCCTACAGGAATTATCAGTACCTTAATCTATGTGTGGATTTGTCTTGAAGTAAAGCTCTATGCAGATATGGGTATCAATGCTTACTATTTCTCCATGTCTATTTTTGGCTGGTATGTATGGACTCATCCCAAGGCAGGTAAAGAAGTGCTGCCAGTAACTTGGCTAAAGTGGAATGGATGGGTGTTTTCTGTTTTGTTATTATTGACATCTTATGGTGTGCTATATTATGTCCTGTCCAATTTTACAGATAGTGATGTGCCCTACTGGGATTCTTTTACGACATCTTCGGCCTTTGTAGGGATGTATCTGATGGCCAAGAAAAAAGTGGAAAACTGGATTGCTTGGATAATTACTGACCTGGTATCAGTTCCGTTATATTTCTATAAGGGATTGATCTTGACTTCATTCCAATTTTTATTTTTTACGGTTCTGGCTATTATTGGCTTAATTGCTTGGATCAAATCTGCGAAAAACTATGCAAGGGAAGCTTAAAAAAATCGTAATAATCGGGCCGGAATCAACTGGTAAAAGTACCCTTTCACAGGCTTTGGCAGCTCATTATGGTGAGCCTTGGGTGGAGGAATATGCCAGAGGCTATATTGAAAGATTAGACCGTGAATACAGGTATGATGATCTTTTGGAAATGGCCCGAGGGCAAATGAAATTAGAAGACACCAAAATTCAGGAGGCCAAGAAGCTTCTCTTTTGTGACACAGATCTGCATGTTATTCAGGTATGGAGTGAGCATAAATTCAGACAAACGGATCCTTGGATTATGGAGGAGATTCAAAGACGGGATTACGATTTATACCTGCTGATGGACATAGATATTCCTTGGCAAGAAGACCCGCAGCGTGAACATCCCGATCCTGATATGAGACAATTTTTTTATGATTGGTATGAGCGTTTATTGTTGGGGACTGGGATTCCTGTGGTAAAGATTTCTGGTAGTTTGGAGCAGAGATTGGCTAAATCTATAGATGCAATAGAGGGTGATTACCTTAAAATTCGTTAAATTTTTTTATAATTTATTGAGACATTTTTTTTAAAAGAATGGAAATAGGTCAAATGAACAGGTTTTACACTTAGACAAATTCTTAGTTGCCAAGATTGAAGGGAGGGCGGACAATAAGAGAAGTTATATTCCGTTTTTATTAGTGTATCTTTGACAAAAGGTATCTTGACTTGTCCCTCCTGAGGTTCCGCTCAATTTCTCCTCATTTATTATCAACAAATATCAATTTATGGCTACGCCAAAATTCTCAAGACCTGATATTTCTTTTCATCTTGAATTGAAAAAAAGAATAGGTTCATACTTCAAAGAAATAGGCTGTTCTCAAACAGGAAATTCCCAATTATTCATTAAAGCAACGATTCTGGTAGTCGCCTTTATTTTATTATATGTGCACTTACTCTTTTTTACTCCGCACTGGGCCATTGCCATATTCGAGTGTGTGATTCTAGGAGCGCTTACAGCTTCCATTGGCTTTAATGTCATGCATGATGGTGCTCATGGAAGTTTTAGCAAATACCATTGGCTTAATAAGGCAGCAGGAATGTCTATCAATTTCCTCGGGGCCAATGTTTTCATGTGGAAGACCAAGCACAATGTGGTGCACCACTCTTATACCAATGTAGAGGGAGTAGATGATGATATGAACGCAAGGCCGTTTTTGCGACTTTGTCCGGCACAGAAAAGGTATAAAATCCACCGTTTTCAGCATTATTACTTTATTTTAACTTACTCACTTTTGTATCTGTATTGGGTGTTTTTCACGGATTACAAAAAATATGTAACCAAAAAAGTAGGACCTGTGCCTATTCAGAAAATGAAAACCATGGATCATGTTTCTTTCTGGGGCTTTAAATTGATTCATGCCGCTTTGTTTATTGCCCTGCCTATTTACTTGCTTGGATTTTTGCCTTGGGTGATTGGATTTACGGTATATGGTTTATTTGCAGGTTTAATGTTGACGGTAGTTTTTCAGTTGGCACACAGCTTAGAGGAAACATCCTTTCCAATACCGGATGTTCAGACTAATAAAATGGAAGATGAATGGGCAATTCATCAGTTGAAAACTACCGCCAACTTTGCTACCAACAATAAGGTGATTTCTTGGGTTTTGGGAGGCTTGAATTTTCAAGTTGAGCATCATCTGTTCCCAAAAATTTCCCATATACATTATCCCGCCATCAGTAAGATTATCAAGCAAGCTTGTTTGGAATATAATATTCCTTATCTGGAGCATCCCAAAATGAGATTGGCCTTTGTTTCCCATGTTAAACACCTAAGGGTTTTGGGAAGAGTCTGATAAACAATTATTAAACAGAAGGAGCCGCAAGATGATTAAATCTTGTGGCTTTTTTATTGAATAGTTTTAGTTCGTTCTGTTGTTGAAGGGCTATGCTTATTTATAGAGAGAAAAAATCGCCTTAGGGAGTTGTCATAAAGTTCCTGCCCAATTCAAAATGCCAGATGGTTTTTCATTTTCTTTGATAATTAATTACCCAGGTTTAACCCCAAGTAAAGCCGTGTTTGTTTTATAAGAACGTCTGCTCGTCTACATGTTTGTAGGTGGGCCATATCGCTTGTGCAGTTTGTCTATGCATTGATACTAGGAAGATAATTTAATAAATAAGTCATTGTTGGACCTGACTGCTTGAAAAGTCCAGGTTTCATGGTGCTAATGGCATTATGTTTTTCTTTCTGAAATAAACCTTCTAACTTTGCCCTTGCAAATAGATCTAATAAGGGGTGCCCTAAATTATCGGGCTGAGATCATACCCATAATACCTGATTCGGGTAATGCCGACGAAGGGAAATGAGAATTCCACTCTGGGTGGATATTATGGTGAACATATATTGTAGCAGTCTCCCCTGGACTGTTCTGAAGTTTAACCAATTTTAATACTAAGATTATTATGAGACGTGTCTTTTTGACCACATTATGTATGTTGGTCGGACTTTGTGCTATGGCACAAAATCGAGTGGCTGGTCATGTTGCGGATGTAGAAACCGGTGAAGAGCTTATTGGAGCCAATGTGGTTTTGGAGGAAACAGGCCGAGGAAGTACTTCCGATTTGGAGGGAAATTTTTCCATCGCAAATGTACCTGCTGGAAACTATAAGTTAAGGGTTTCCTTTGTGGGTTATGAGACCTTTGTTCAAGATATCCAAGCACCAGTGAATGGGTTGAAAATTCAGCTTGAAAGAAATTCCCTCCTGACAGAGGAGTTTATCGTTTCTGCCACGCGTGCTTCAGCAACTACTCCTACGACATTCCAAACTATTGATAAGGAAGAATTGGCAAAGAATAATTTGGGACAGGATATCCCAATTATGCTTAATTATACTCCTTCAGTAGTTACGCATTCCGATGCGGGAGCCGGGATTGGCTATACAGGGCTGAGGATTCGTGGATCCGATCAGAGCAGGATAAATGTAACCGTGAATGGAATCCCTATGAATGATGCCGAGTCACACGGGGTTTTTTGGGTGAACATGCCTGATTTTGCGAGCTCAGTAGATAATATTCAGATTCAACGTGGGGTGGGTACCTCTACAAATGGAGCGGCCACCTTTGGTGCAAGTATGAATATTCAAACGGATACAAAAAAAGAAGAAGCCTATGCAGAAGTGGGGAATTCCTTTGGGTCTTTTAATTCATGGAAACACACTGTTAAGGCAGGGACAGGCTTGTTGAATGATCGGTGGGCAGTAGATGCCAGGCTTTCAAAAATTAGCTCTGATGGATATGTGGACAGGGCTTTTTCTGATTTGAAATCTTATTTTGTCTCTGGAGGATACTATGGGGATGATCATGTTTTTAAAGTGAACATATTCTCAGGAAAAGAACAGACTTATCAATCTTGGTATGGCCTGCCTGAGTCCAAATTGGAGGATGACAGGACCTTTAATTATTATACCTATGATAATGAAACCGATAATTATCAACAAGATCATTATCAATTTATTTATACTGGAAAGTTTGGCCAGAACTGGAAAGCCAATGGTGCCCTCCACTATACGTATGGCCGAGGATATTATGAGCAATATCGGGAGGATGATGATTTCGCCAGTTATGGTTTAGATCCTTTGGTAATAGGGGGCGAGATAATCGAGAGCACGGATATTATTAGAAGAAGATGGTTGGACAATGACTTCTATGGGGGCGTATTCTCCTTAAACTATGTTTCGGATAATGGCCACTTGGACTTTTTATTCGGTGGTGGAGCCAATCGCTATGATGGAGATCACTTTGGTGAAATTATCTGGGCAAGGATAGCTGGAGATACTGAAATTCGGGACCGCTACTATGATAATAATGCGGTAAAGGATGATAGAAATATTTATGCTAAAGCTACCTATGAAGTGGCTGATAGGCTGTATTTGTTTGGTGATTTGCAATTCAGACAAATAGATTATCAATTCCAAGGCGTCAACGATGATCAAAGGGTGGTAGATGGAAGCCAGCATTATGATTTCTTCAATCCAAAAGTGGGAATCAGCTATGAAACAGGGAGTGGAGAGACTTGGTATGCTTCTTATGCCGTGGCCAACAGAGAGCCTGTAAGAAGTGATTTTATTGATAACCCTATTACTGAAGTACCAAAGCCAGAAAGGCTGAATAATGTGGAGGCAGGTGTAAGGGCACAAAGAGGGAGTTTCAGCTATAATGCCAATTTCTATTATATGGGCTATAAAGATCAGTTGATCTTAACTGGACAAATCAATGATGTAGGGGCTTATATTCGTGAAAATGTGGATAAGTCATACAGGGCAGGGATTGAATTGGATGGTGCTGTAAGGCTTTCGCCAATGTGGACGCTTGGGGGTAATATTGCTTTTAGCCGAAACAAGATAGATGAGTTTACAGAGTATGTTGATGATTATGCCTCAGAGCAGTTTCAGCAGATAGACTTTACCTATACGGATACTGATATTGCTTTTTCCCCCAATATTGTAGGTTCTGCCATTATCGATTTCAGACCGGTGAAGAATATGGAGATCAGCTGGATGGCCAAGTATGTGGATGATCAATATTTGGATAATACCCAAAATGGAGTCCGCAAGTTGGATGCTTACTTTACCAATGACCTTCGCTTGATCTATTCCGTGCGTCCAAGGTTTGTGAAAGCATTGGAATTTAATGTGAAGGTGAATAATATTTTCAATGAAATGTATGAGCCAAATGGGTATACTTTCAGCTATTTCGTTCCAGGGGAGACAAACCGGGAATTGATAACAGAAAATTATTATTACCCAATGGCCGGAACTAACTTTATGCTAGGTGTAAATGTGAAGTTCTGATATAATAGGACTTAGGTCAAAAATAAGCCCTTGGAAATTCCCGTTCCAAGGGCTTATTGATTTATTCTGTTAATTTAGATTACCCGTATGGGAGGGTTATGGCCGTGCCTAGTGCTTTGTTCCGGTACGATTAGAATTAAACCTTAGGCTCTACATTTTACTTGGAATCAATACTAAATATCCCGCTTCACATAGACCTATTTTGTGCGTTTTGTTGATTCTTTGCTCTTTTATCTAATCTGAAGGCTAGCTACTTGATACCAAATACCAGATACTATTTTTCCTTCCCCAATTTTTTCAACTTGATTCAAATCAAGCCTCCAAAAAATCCCTTATTATTTGAAGGGTTTCATTTTCGGCTTCAAACATTCCCATATGTCCTGCTTCAGGAAGTTCGTGGTAGAAATCCACATATCCTTGATGTTTTCGGCTGGCATTGATCTTTACCGCTCCATCTAATACCCCCGCGATCATCAGTTTTTTTCCTTTAAAATCTCGAAGGATATCCATTCGGTCTTTGCGGTCTCTCATAGCTATGGTAAAGGAAATCAGGCCTTCAAAAGTGGTTGTTCTGGCAATTTTCACCACTTCTTGTATGCTTTCTTGCATTGTTTCCCTATGCTCTTCGGTAAATAATGGGGGTACAAAGGAGTCTACAAATTTCCTGACACCATGTTTTTTCACAAAAGTGATGGTCCTATTTCTTACTCCGATTTTTTCCTCATCGTCGGCAAATGCTGTAGAATGAAAAAGCCCAATTCCACCCAGTTTATTCCCCATCAGCTCGGCCAAGGCCAAGACTACATATCCTCCCAAAGAATGGCCAATTACAACAGGTTTTTCCAGTCCCAATTCTTCTATCCATTCCTTGAGCATTTCAGCTGCCCTCTCCAAGCTGATGGTTTCTTCATACCATCGGGTCTCTCCAAAGCCAGGCAAATCCGGACAAAGAATCCTATAATGGGAAGATAATTCCTCCCCAAATTTTTTCCACATTTCTTTGGCTTCACAAAAACCGTGTATCAATATTACAGGATTGCCGTTTCCTTGATCGGTATATTCTATATGACTGGTCATAGGAGAAAATTAATTAATGAATGGGGTAAAAAAAAGAGCCCTTGTGTGGGCTCTAAGATATTTTATTTTTCCACTGATATGGGATCAGCTAACTTTTTTACTGCTTGCGCGATTCCGTCAGGATCAAAACCACATTCTTTGTGCAATTCCATCTGTGTGCCATGTTCGATTACTTCATCGGGAATTCCCAGTCTTTTTACCTGGGCCTGATAATTATGGTCCATCATCCACTCTAGTACAGCACTGCCAAATCCACCCATTAGACAACCATCTTCAACAGTGATTACCTTATTGAATTTGCCAAATACTTCATGAAGCAATGATTCATCCAATGGTTTTACAAAACGCATATCATAGTGGGCAGGGTTTAGGCCATCTTTTTCAAGCTTTTCACAGGCCTCTATGGCGTAATTTCCAATATGTCCCAAGGTCAAAATAGCAATGTCTTCACCTTCTCTGATGATTCGTCCTTGACCGGTTGGGATTTCTCTCATTGGTTTTCTCCAATCAGGCATCACTCCTTCTCCTCGAGGATATCTAATGGAATAAGGACCTTCATATTTGGAAGCTGAGAACATCATGTTTCTTAGCTCTTCCTCGTTCATAGGAGCACTGATAACCAAATTTGGAATACAACGGAAATAAGCCAAATCATAAGCACCATGGTGGGTAGGTCCATCTGCACCTGCAAATCCAGCTCTGTCCAAACAGAAAACCACTGGAAGATTCTGCAGGCAAACATCATGAACGACCTGGTCATAGGCACGTTGCATGAATGTGCTGTAAATATTACAGAATGGTTTCAGCCCCTGAGTAGCCAAACCTGCTGAGAAAGTCACAGCATGTTGTTCGGCAATCCCCACATCAAAAGCCCTGTCAGGCATAGCCTTCATCATGATATTCATGGAAGAGCCTGAAGGCATGGCAGGAGTGATACCCATGATTTTTTCATCTTGTTCAGCCAATTCTACCAAAGTATGCCCAAAGACATCTTGGTATTTGGGAGGCTGTGGCGTATCGTGTATTTTTTTAGAAATCTCACCGGTAATTTTATCAAATTTCCCTGGAGCATGCCATTTGGTTTGGTCTTTTTCTGCTAGATCATAGCCTTTACCTTTTACGGTCAGGCAATGAAGGATTTTTGGACCAGGTATTCTTTTAAGATCATTCAGTACTTCCACCAAATGGTTGACATCATGGCCATCTACCGGGCCAAAGTAGCGCAGGTTTAGGGATTCAAAAAGGTTGCTTTGCTTAAGCAATGCTGATTTTACAGCTCCTTCGACCTTAGAGATAATTTCTTGTGCACTTGATCCGAATTTGCTGAACTTTCCGAGGGTTCTCCAAAGATCGTCCTTGAACTTGTTATAGGTCTGGGATGTGGTGATATCCGTTAGATAATCCCTTAGAGCACCGACATTGGGATCTATAGACATACAATTGTCATTAAGAATAATGATCATATTGGTGTCTGAGATTCCAGCATGGTTCATTGCTTCAAAGGCCATTCCCCCAGTCATAGATCCATCACCTATTACCGCTACATGCTGTTTTAAGTCATCTCCTTTATACTTGGAGGCCATGGCCATTCCCAAGGCAGCTGAAATGGAGGTGCTAGAGTGGCCAACGCCGAAACTGTCGTACTCACTTTCTTTTCTTTTTGGAAATCCTGAGATTCCCTTGTATAACCTATTGGTATGGAATTTATCCCTTCTTCCTGTAAGGATTTTGTGTCCATAAGCCTGATGGCCCACGTCCCAAACTAATTGGTCAGAAGGGGTGTTCAATACATAATGTAAGGCAACGGTTAGCTCCACCACGCCGAGACTGGCGCCAAAATGACCGCCATAAACGGACACAGAGTCAATAATGTATTGACGCAACTCCTCGCAAATTTGTACGAGTTGATCCCTGCTGAATTTTTTCAATTCATCTGGGGAGTTGATTTGGGCAAGAAGTTTCCCTGGTTCTATTAACATGGCAGATTGAGACCGTTTGGCAATAATAACTGAGACTAAGGTTCAATTGTTTCAATATAGCTAAAATTTAGCCAATCTTTCATCCTGAAATAAATCTTATGGATTTTGAACCGTCTCGTATAGATTTTTGTATATATGTAATATCTTTGATAATCAATTCGATCGCAAAATTAAGAGAAATTTAATACTATCCAGTGAGTTTCGAGATCAAATTACCGCTTTTTGAGGGACCCTTCGATTTATTGCTGTTCTTTATCGAGCGCGATGAGCTGGATATCTATGATATTCCCATTTCAAAAATCACCCATGATTTCCTGGATTATCTAAAACATTTGGAGAAAATGGAAATCGAAGTGGCCAGCGAATTTATATTGGTGGCGGCAACTTTGATGAAAATAAAAAGCAAATTATTGATCCCAAGACCCGAATTGGATGAGAATGGTGAAGAAATTGATCCGAGAGAAGAACTAATCCGTCATCTCTTGGAATACAAGAAGTACAAGTCAGTGATCAATGAGCTTTCCGATATGGAAGCAGAAAGGATGAGCAAGGAGAAGAGAGGGAACATCGCCGCTGAACTTAAAGAGCTGAGTAAGGTGGATGATGTGGAAAGTGAAGTGCAGGATATAGATTTATATAAAATCCTGAAGGTTTTCCAAAAAGTAATGGCAAAGTATTCTGCCAGGACTGATGAAACAAAACACACTGTGGTCCAATATCCCTACACTATTGATCAGCAGAAGAACTTTGTTTTGGACAAGATCAGCTTCAAAAAACATGTGGCATTTTCTGAATTTATAGAATATAAGCCTGATAAGATATTCGTGATTTATACTTTTCTTGCGATACTGGAATTATTGCAGTTGTCGCTCGTAACCATTAAGCTGGGAGAAGGATTTAACAATTTTTGGGTGGAGAAAACAGAAGAAGTTCAGGCCTAGCATTTATGAGATTAGATAATAAAGAGATTTTCAAAACGCTGAACCCTAATAAGGTTTGGATTCCAATTTTGATCGGGATAGGCATTGTTTTCCTTATGTTCTATATGGATCCCTCGATCACCAAGGAGAATCTAAGTAGTGTTTTTGATGCTTCCTTATTTTCTTTATTTATTGCTTTTGCGGTGATTTTTATGCGCGATGCAGGCTATGTATTCCGTATTAGGGAAATTACCGACAAGAAGCTTACTTGGGTTAGGGCTATCTATGTGATTATTTTATGGGAATTTGCTTCTGCAGTTACCCCTTCTATTGTTGGTGGGACTGCGGTGGCGGTTTTTATTTTACACAAGGAAGGGATCAAGTTGGGAAAGGCTATTGCCTATGTGATGGTGACAGCTATTTTGGATAATCTTTTTTTTGTAATCGGTGCACCTATAGTGCTTTACTTTGCCCAAGGTTATATTTTTCCTGATAGTAAGGTTTTAGAGCTCAGATTGGAAAATAGCTTGAGTTATATCTTTTGGGTTAGCTATTTTTTATATGCCTTGTATAGTTTGATAATGGCAGCAGCATTGTTTTACCGGCCAAGAGTATTCAAATGGATATTGCTGAAGATATTTAGCATTCGGTGGATCAGAAAATGGAAACATAATGCTAGCGAATATGGCGATCAGATTATTGAGTCCAGTAAGGAGTTGCAGGGAAAAAAGGCCAATTATTGGTTGACCATTTCGGTGGCTACTATATTTATATGGTGTTCTAGGTATTTGATGTTAAATGCACTCATTACTGCCTATGTGGATATTAGTTTTAGTGAACATATTGTGGTCTTTGCCAGACAGATTATCATGTGGATTGTCATGATGGTTTCCCCTACTCCGGGAAGTAGCGGAACTGCAGAGTTTTTCTTTGCCCAGTTCTTTTATGAATTTCTGTCCAATTACACTTTTGTTACCAGTATTCTATGGAGAATGTTTTCTTATTACCCATATCTGCTTTTGGGAGCAGTCTTTTTGCCTAGATGGATCAGGCAGGTGTTCTTTAAGAAGAAAGAGGAAACGGCTGAGTAATGTCAATTCATTTTCTTTCCCGCAGAGTTCGTTAATCATCTAGACCTAGCAAAGTGTTATTTACATTAATAAAGAAATGATTGGAATTCTTAGTAAAGGACCTCTTTTCTTGCAGAGCGCACTAAGATGCCGCAGAGGATACGAAGTTTTTAAGGTATAAAAAGGCAAGTTTTTGCTGTCCTTTCCCCCTGCTCTTTTTTCTTCTTTATTGATTTCTCCACCACTTTATTTTTATTTTATTGCTAGGAGCTTTGATTAAAGGTATGGGGTATGACTAGTTTTTAGGCGGATTGATTTATAACGAAACTTAAGTTATCATGTAGCGAAAGAGAACTATATCACGTAAAGATTAAAAAGATGAACCAATGAAAACCCCTATACTATTTATTGTGTTGGCCTTTCTCTCCTTAGGTTTTCAGTGCAATAATGATGAAAATCCCACTGTATCCGATTGCATAGATCCAGATATGATAGATCCCGGTGCTGCATGTTTCGAGATATATCAACCTGTCTGTGGTTGCGATGGCAAAACTTATTCCAATGATTGTGTGGCTAAATCCAATGGGGTGAAAAGTTGGACAGAAGGGGTCTGTAAATAAAAAAAACTCCCTGAGTAATTTCCCAGGGAGCGAAGTCTTTTTTCGAAAGATTAAAGAACTCTCTCGAATTGGCTAAAGTAGAAGTTGCCTTCGATTTCAGCATTTTCATCAGAGTCAGAACCATGCACCGCATTGGCTTCTATAGACTTGGCAAATAATTTTCTGATAGTACCTTCAGCGGCTTCTGCTGGGTTGGTGGCACCAATTAGTTTTCTGAAGTCCTCAACTGCATTGTCTTTTTCTAAGATAGCAGCAATGATAGGACCAGAAGACATATAAGTACATAGGTCACCATAGAAAGGTCTTTCTTTATGAACTTCATAAAATTTTCCGGCCAATTCAGCTGTCAACTGAGTAGCTTTGATTGCTACAATTTTGAATCCAGCTTCTTCGATCATTTTAAGAATCGCTCCAGCATTTCCTGCGCCAAAAGCATCAGGCTTAATCATGGTGAATGTTCTATTATTTGCCATTTTTGATTAATTAATAGTACAAGGTTTATTTTCCCCTGCAAAAATAGTGTTTTTAACGGAAAGATAGAATATGCGAAAAGAAATTCGGGCTATCTTGCTCTATTTTAGTGGCTTGCGCAAATTGGGATTTTTAAAAAATTATAATGACCTTTGCATCTTGTGTAGTGTTGAAAGTGCTACTAAAATAATGTAGATGCTAGAGTTAGAGTCATTTAAAAAACTACTGTCCTCGCCTAAGAAAATTGTAATCACCACCCATCATAAACCCGATGCAGATGCATTAGGTTCCTCGTTGGGTATGGGCAATTATCTCAAGAAAAAGAATCATGAGGTAAGTGTGATTACTCCATCTGATTACCCGTCCTTTTTATATTGGATGAAAGGTAATGATGAAGTGTTGAATTACGAGGACAAGGGTCATCAGGAGGAGATAGCTAAAAAAGTGGCTGCTGCAGATATGATTATTTGCCTGGATTTTTCATGTTTAAAAAGAATTCATGAGCTGGGTGAATTGGTCAGGGAATCTAAAGCGGTTAAGGTCAATATCGATCACCATTTGGATCCAGAGGATTTTGCGGACTTTAGGTATTGGAGTACTGAGGCTGCAGCTACTTGTGAATTGGTTTATGACCTGATTGTAAAATTGGGAGAGAAAGACTTGATCGATAGTGATATTGCAGATTGTCTTTATTCGGGTATCATGACCGATACCGGTGGTTTCCGACACCCCAATACCACCAAGCATGTGCACTGTGTAACTGCTGAACTAATTGGCCTTGGGGCTGACAATGCAAAAATTTCCCGGCTGATTTATGACACCAATTCCGTAAACCGTCTTAAATTTATAGGTTTTGCTTTAAGCAGAAGATTGGTGATTCATACAGACTTGAATACCGCCTATTTCTGGATCAGTAAAAGAGACCTGAAAAAATATGATTCTCGTACTGGAGATACGGAAGGTTTGGTTAACTATGCACTTTCCTTGGATGGTGTGAAAATTGCTGCCATGTTTACGGAAAGGAAGGATGGCGTGAAAATCTCCTTCAGATCCACAGAAGATGTAGCGGTCAACCAGTTTGCTGCGAAATACTTTGACGGAGGTGGGCATAAAAATGCTGCCGGCGGAAAATCCGATTTGTCTTTAAAGGAGACCATAGAAAAGTTTGAAAAATTAATAAAAGATAATCAACAAAGATTGTTAAATCAACTAGAATTAGTCAATGAAAAACATTAAAAGCATGATGTTGTCAGCAAGTGTGCTGGCATTGTCCTTAGGGGTCGTTTCTTGTAACAAGACGAAAACAACAGAAGATGGTACGGAGTATACTTATCTTGAAGAAGGATCTCAGAAGCCTGAAAATGGCCAGTTTGTGATCTATGAATTCACGGCAAAAAATGCAAAAGACTCCGTATTTCTTTCTAGCATAGAAAATGGTGCGCCTGCTTATATGATGCACAATGATTCCATCAAAAGGTATGATACTACCAAAGTAAGACCAGCTATTGATGAGATTTTTTCTGGCCTTAAAAAAGGAGACAGTATTCAGTTTACTGCTGCTGCTTCTAAGATTTTTGGTGATATGAATACGCCTCCTTTCTTGACTCCTGATGAAAATGTAACCTTGAATATCGGTGTAACTGATATCTTGGATGAGTCTGAAATGGAGGGTTTTATGGCTAAGGTTCAGGAAAAGCAACGTGCAAAGCAAGAAGAGGCATCAGAAGCGCAATTGGCATCTGATATCAAAATGATCCAGGATTATATGGCTGAGAATGATCTTAATGCCACAAAAACTGAATCTGGTCTTTTCTATATTATAGAGGAAGAAGGTGATGGTGACACTGTAGAAGAAGGAAACACTGTTTCTGTTAATTATACCGGTTATGTTTTGGATGGTACCATCTTCGATACCAGTGTGGCAGAAGTAGCTAAGGAAAATGAGATTTTCAACGAAAACCGTCCATACGAACCATTCAATGTAATGGTAGGAAAAGGTCGAGTTATCCCAGGTTGGGATGAAGGTCTGCAATTGCTTAAAGGTGGTAGCAAGGCCAAGTTGTTGATCCCTTCTACTCTTGCTTACGGGCCAAGACAAGCTGGTGAGGTGATTAAGCCGAACTCTATCTTGATTTTTGACGTAGAAGTAGTTGATGTTCAGAAATAAATCAATGAATAGTATAAAAATAATTTTGTCAGCACTCCTGATTTCAGGGGTGCTGACTTCTTGTTTGGAGGAACAGGAAACGCCACTAGAGATTTACCAGCGTGATCTTGAGAAAATCGATGAATACCTCGCTACATCGGATTATCCATATGTAGAGATGGAGCAAGATGAGAATACGGGTGTAGTGGTTTTGTGGGGACATAAGTCTTATTCTGGGCTTGAGCCAGAAGAAGGTGATACCTTGCATGTGGATTATACTGGAATGTTGTTGAATGAAAGCGTATTTGATACTTCTAATGAGGATATAGCCAGAGATAATCGAATTTATAATTCAAATAGAGATTATGTTCCTTTGAAAATTAAGTACTTGTACGACAATGATTACATCGCAGGTTTTTTAATTGGGCTTTCCAAAATGGAAGAAGGAGATAAAGCAAGAGTGATTATTCCTTCTTACTATGGTTATGGAAATGTTGATCAAGGAAGTAGAATTCCTGCAAATTCCGTATTGATGTTTGACTTGGACCTGAAAGAAGTGGATAAGGATATTGAGGATGATAGTGAAACTGGAGAATAATATGAAAAAGTATATTTTAGGATTGTTGGGATTGGCACTGATTGGAGGCATGATATCCTGTGAGCCTAATAACCCTTATAATACTGGGCCCGTTTATGATTTTGAGGGTAATCTAAAAAAAGATAGTGTCAAGATAGCTGAATATTTAGAGGTAGCTGAAATCGACAGTCTTTATAGAATTCATGATCCAAGCGGCGTGGTGATTATCGTGCAGGAAGAAGGCGAAGGTTCTCGTCCTAACAATGGAAATGTAATTTATACCAATTATGTGGGCATGTTGACTGACGATACTGTTTTTGATACTAATATCCAGTCAGTGGCAGAAGACAGTGGCCTTCATGAAGAAGGAGATGTTTATAGGCCTTATCAATTCACTCTTGGAAGTTCAACAGGAGCTATACAAGGTTTTACTTATGGGTTTAGGAGACTTAGGAGTGGATCTAAGGCCGTGTTAGTGATTCCTTCACCTTATGCTTATCAAGATAGGGAGCAAGAGAGAATCCCGGCCAATTCGGTATTGGTATTTGAAGTTGACTTCTTAGGAATGGATTGATCCGAAAGAATAATAATTAAGAGCGTGATGGTTAATCTGTCACGCTTTTTTTATGCCTAAATATTTAGGGGGATACTTTTTGATGGATTGTGTTTTGTAAATGAGGGTAATCATAAAATATTGTTATTAATCAGTGGGCAAATATTATTAAGTACAGATATAAAGGGCTCGTGTAAATCGCTATCGGTAGTGCAGATATAATTTTTGGATATATTGATGCTAATGGATTTTAAAGAAAGTAGGCCTAATTATGTGGTGTCCAGTTTATAGTTCTCCTTATTTTTCCATCCGGTCCTCAATAAAAAAAAGGTCATTCGCCTAAACGAATGACCTTTAATATTATATTTATAATGAGTAATTGATTACCCTTTAACGCTATAGTTAGGAGCTTCTCTGGTGATGCTTACATCGTGAGGGTGGGATTCGTGAGCCCCAGCAGCAGTGATTTTAACAAATTTACCGTTGGTTTGAAGGTCTTCTACAGTTTGGGTGCCACAGTAGCCCATGCCGGCCTGAAGTCCACCTACCAATTGATAAAGTACCTCAGCAACCAGGCCTTTGAAGGCTACCCTTCCTACGATACCTTCTGGTACCAATTTCTTGATATTGTCCTCAGCATCTTGGAAATAACGGTCTTTTGATCCTGATTCCATGGCTTCCAAAGATCCCATTCCTCTATAGGTCTTGAATTTTCTTCCTTGATAGATGATCATTTCACCTGGAGCCTCTTCAGTTCCTGCCAATAATGATCCAATCATGATAGAGCTGGCTCCTGCTGCCACAGCCTTAACTAAGTCGCCTGAATAACGAATACCACCATCAGCAATAACAGGAACACCTTTGTCTTTTAACACTTTGGCACATTCAAATACTGCTGAAAGCTGAGGCACACCTACACCGGCAATAACTCTGGTAGTACAGATACTTCCTGGTCCTACCCCTACCTTTACAGCGTCTGCTCCTGCTTCTGCTAAAGCCAAAGCAGCTTCTGGAGTAGCGATATTACCTACAATAACTTCTAAGTCAGGGAAGGTTTCCTTGATTTTCTTACAAGTGTCGATAACCCCTTTGGAGTGACCATGTGCTGTGTCAATGGAAACCACATCTACACCGGCATCTTTAAGTGCTTTAACTCTTTCAACTATATCAGCGGTAACTCCTACTGCAGCTCCCACTCTTAGACGGCCATATTCATCTTTACAAGCATTTGGCTTGTCTTTTCTTTTGAGGATATCCTTATAGGTGATCAGTCCTGTAAGTTTGTTGTCCTCATCGATGATAGGAAGCTTTTCGATTTTATATTCTTGAAGAATCTCTTCAGCTTGTTCTAGGGTGATACCAGCTTTAGCTGTAATGAGATTTTCGGAGGTCATGATCTCCTTGACAGGTTTTTGTTGATCTTTGATGAATCTCAAATCCCTGTTGGTGATAATTCCTTTTAGATTTCTATCCTTGTCCACTACTGGAATACCACCAATATGGTATTCTCTCATGATGTCTTCAGCATTTTTAACTATGGCATCCACCTGTAGGGTGATTGGATCTAGGATCATACCACTTTGAGAACGCTTTACCCTTCTAACCTGAGCAGCTTGCTGTTCGATGGTCATGTTTTTATGGATAAAGCCTAGCCCCCCTTCCAAAGCGATGGCAATCGCCAATTCAGCTTCAGTAACGGTATCCATGGCTGCTGATACCAAAGGGATATTCAGCCTGATTTTTTTTGTAAGTTGAGTGGAGGTATTGGTGTCTCGCGGCAATACTTCTGAGTATCCGGGAACCAAAAGCACGTCATCATAGGTGAGTGCTTCGAAGAGGAATTTATCGGTATTTAGATTCATGGCAAATTTGGTTAAGGAACCCTATTTGCCCGTCAAAGATACAAACAATTTTGAATGTGAATCAATGATAGCTAAAAAATAATTTAATATTTCGTGAATAAATTGCGCCTTCAAGGAATAATCTTTGGAAACTTAAAATAATAGAAGGAGGTGAAATGCAGGGAAGTCGCCATCAAATAGCAAGAATTCCCTGCAATGCCAAATTTACTTTCGTTGTAGTTTGGCTATATAAAATCCGTCAAATCCGCTTTCGTGGGCGAGAACTTTTTGATCTTCAATGAGTTTGAAGTTTTTGCCTTTTTCACTTTTCAGGAATTGCTCTACCTGCATTTGGTTTTCTGAAGGGAAAATGCTGCAGGTCGCATAAATCATCATCCCGCCTGGCTTGACCATATTGCAATATCCTTGAAGAATTTCCTGTTGGATTTTGCGGACATTGCCAATGGACTGCTCAGAAATTTTCCATTTGGTGTCTGGATTTCTTCTTAATACGCCCATTCCAGAACAGGGAACATCCAATAATAACCTATCGGCTGATTCATTTAAACGCTTGATGGTTTTGCTACCGTCAATGGTTTTGGTTTCGATAATGCTGATGCCATTTCTTCTGGCTCTTAGCTTGGTGTTTTTAAGCTTCCAGTCTTCCACGTCCATGGATAGAATGCGGCCTTTGTTTTCCATTAAAGTAGCTAAGTGGAGTGACTTGCCTCCAGCACCTGCACAAGCGTCGATCACTCTCATGCCTGGTTGAACATCCAATGCAGCTGCTACCAATTGGGAAGATGCGTCCTGAACCTCGAAAAGCCCTTCTTTAAATGCGGGATGTCTGAATATGTTTTGTCTTTTGGCCAAAACCAAAGCGTCCTTGTATCCCTTTGGGGCAAAGGTCTCGATGCCATCTTCCTTGAAACGGTTCATCAAGTCCTCTCTGCTTGTTTTGAGGCTGTTTACTCTGATGACCACTTGGGCTTGTTCGTTGAGAGCGTCTATTTCTTTATCCCATTTTTCTCCTAGCAGCTCCTCGCCCATCTTGTCCATCCAGTCAGGGATAGATTGAAGGATTGCACGGTCATCGATGCATTCATAGCGATCCTTGATGTTTTTTGCGTCGATTCCCTCGAATTCTCTCCAAGGTGGAAGTTCGTTGCCCTGCATCAGCCAGTAGGTAGCAAACAAATGGAAAAGGTCGTCTGTCGGACTGACTTCATTGATGAGTCGCCACCAACGGACCATTTCATAAGCTGATTCAGCGATAAATCCACGGTCCCTTGATCCCCATTTTGGATTGGATTTCAAGGTTCTCTCGATGACCTTATCGGCATATTGTTTTTCGTTGAATATTTGGTCTATGGCATTGACTACCCCGTAAACGGTGTTGGAATGAAGCCTCATGTGATATTGGTTGATTTTAAGCTGCAAAGATACAGAAATAAGCGCAGGATAAAGTGATATTGACTAATCTTATTGCTCCTGGCCTTACCATAATTGACTTGCTATTATTCTGTCCAGCTCATTGGATAATTTTTGTCCACGTATCTCAGTGCATCCTGCGTTAAATAGAGAGGGCTGAAAGTGTCTAGCATCACTGCCGTTTCTTCTGTTTTGGTAGCACCAATGCTTTTTTCTACCATTCCAGGATGTGGGCCATGAGGGAGGCCGCCCATATGAACCGTAAAAGAGCCTCGATCAATTCCTTTTCTGCTCATAAATTCGCCGTCTACATAATAGAGAACCTCGTCTGAATCTATATTGGAGTGGTTGTAAGGGGCTGGAATCGATAATGGATGGTAATCAAACAACCTTGGGACAAATGAGCAAATAACAAAGCCTGCTGACTGAAAAGTTTGGTGTACTGGTGGCGGTTGGTGAATACGGCCGGTAATGGGTTCAAAGTCTTTAATGGACAGTGCGTAGGGGTAAAGGTAGCCGTCCCAGCCTACTATGTCCAAAGGGCTGTGGTTATAGATGTATTGATGTAATTGGTCATGTTTTTTTATTTGCACCAAGCGCTCTCCTTTTTCCTTTTCCAAAATCAATTTGTCTGGGATTTTGATGTCTCTTTCGCAATATGGTGAGTGTTCGAGAAGTTGCCCAACCTCGTTTCTGTAGCGCTTGACTGTTTCTATAGGGCTTGTTGATTCTATGACCAAGAGTTTGATTGGGCCTCTTTTCCATTTAAAGCGATAGATGGTTGTTCGTGGAATAACTATATAATCGCCTTCTTCCACGTCGAGTTGACCGAATTGGGAGATTAATTGGCCGCTTCCTTCATGGACAAAAATGACCTCGTCACCATCGGCATTTTTAAAAAAATAATCCATTTTGTGGTTTTCCGGCATACAAATGCCCATCATGACATCTTTGTTTTTTAATAATATCCTACGGGCATTTAAATAATCCTTTCCAGTTGTTTTTACTTCAGAGGTGTTCAAATGGGTTTGCTTAAGTCCATAATCTTGTGCTATTTCCCAATGATAGGGTTCAGGTTTTTTTATTTCCTTGATTTCATTGGGGTTGTGGATATGGTAAAGTATAGAATAGATGCCGGAAAAGCCTTTAGAGCTGACCAGTTCCTCCTTGTATAAACTGCCATCTGCTTGCTTAAACTGGGTGTGGCGTTTTGGAGGGATATTTCCTAATCGATGATAAAAAGCCATATTATTTTGGGTTTATTTTTACTACAATTTAAGAAATTTAATAACACTAGGTCAATGGCTTAGAATCTAAATGATACAGTCACTTTTTTTAATTGAATGTTGTGGTGATATTGGGTTTTTGCGCTTTGGGTTTAATGCAAATCGCTATTTGTTGATTCAAGCTGTTTGGTTTAGCTGAAGAAATTAGCTGTTTCATTTTTAAAATAAGTGATGACCTTTTGGCTTCTTTCCGGTAAGGAGTATTTAGGGTTTAATTGTTTTATGATTAGTCCAAGGCTGTTCCAAAAGGTGCGCTCTGTGTAATGGTAATTCCTTCCTTTTTGTTTTTGTTGTATGCCTTCAATGGGGGATGGATTTTTTTCTTGTGCTTTGATAAGGTTTACCATAGCTATTCCCAGCAGGTGTGAAGTCTTTATTCCAATACTCAGTTCATTATCATTTGGCTTTAATAGAGGGTAGACTTCTGCTAGAATATTGCCTGTATCGACCCCCGCATCAATACGGTGGAGGCATCCGCCTAGGTTGTCATAGTCCTTATTGATCAATGCCCAGAAATGGCTATCATTGCCACGGTAATTTGGAGAAATACCATAATGGATATTGATGGCAGCGATTTTAGGTGTTTGGATAATTTCCTTTGATATTATCGGGGCACGACAGGTTATAAGGAGGTCTGTGTCCAGTTCATTGAAGAAGTCTACACCTTCTTGTGTGTTTATTTTAGCAGCTGGGAATGTGATGAATTTGTCTGGGTGTAGTTTGGTGTTATTTCTTAAGACTAATTTTGTGAGCTGCTTATACTGTATTTTCAAAAAGGCCCTTTTGGGGAGCGTCCTTAGTTTTTTCTTGCTTTTAGAAAAAGTAGGTTTCACGATGGTGGCTTCAGGGAAGAACTGTAAAATTTTGTCAATTGCCACCATTTCTCTGGCTTTGCATTCGCTTATGATAGTTATTTTCATAGAGTAAAAGTTGACATGAATAATGAAATGAATTTTGACGCATAATGATTTTTAGTTTCATCAAATCTAGCCTGTTTAAATTGTTTTAAATAAATTAAAATGTAATATAAATATAGTAAAATGCTTTAAGAATCAATAGTTTGTGTATTAGAGATTTGATTGGGAGGCTTGTGATTTACTGTATTTTCATTTTGTTTTTTGTCGTTGGTGCTGTCATTTTGGCACAAAATTCTGTTTGGAACGGCACTTGTTATCTGGCAGGTGAAAACCAGAAAAAAATAAAATTTATATAAGTTATGCAGGAGAAAGGTACAATCTCGATTCATACCGAGAATATATTTCCAATCATTAAGAAGTTTCTTTATTCTGATAATGAAATTTTCCTTAGAGAATTAGTTTCCAACTCTGTTGATGCAACGCAGAAAATCAAAAGATTGGCTCAGCTTGGGCAGTATTCTGGAGAGTTGGGAGACATCACGGTAGAGGTTAGTTTCGATAAGGAGAAGAAGACCATTACCATAGCCGATAAGGGGCTTGGTATGACTGCTGAAGAAATCAAAAAGTATATTAACCAGATTGCTTTTTCAGGAGCTACCGAATTTGTTGAAAAATTCAAGGATGCTAAAGATGCTAATGAGATCATCGGTAAGTTTGGTTTAGGCTTTTATTCTGCCTTTATGGTGGCCAATAGGGTGGATATTCACTCACTTTCTTATCAAGAAGGTGCTGAACCTGCCAAATGGACATGTGATGGCAGTACTTCTTTTGAGATCTCTGCCGGGGATAGGACAGAAAGAGGAACAGAAATTACCCTTCATATCAACGAAGAATCTGAGGAGTTTTTGGACAAGTGGAAACTTCAGGAAATCCTTGATAAGTACTGCAAGTTCTTGCCAGTTCCAATCAAGTTTGAAACCAAAACAGAAAGTGTAGAAGATGGTACTGATGAGGAGGGTAAGGCTAAGTACAAATCTGTTGAGGTGGATAATATTATCAATACCACTGAGCCGATTTGGACCAAGTCTCCAAGTGAGTTGAAAGATGAGGATTACCTGGCATTCTACAAGGAGCTGTATCCAATGAGCGAGGATCCTTTGTTTTGGATTCACCTAAATGTGGACTATCCATTTAATCTTACAGGGGTGCTTTATTTCCCTAAGGTGAAGAATGAATTCGATCTTCAGAAAAACAAAATCAAATTATTCTCCCGCCAAGTCTTCATTACCGATGAGGTTAAGGATATTGTTCCGGAATTCTTGATGTTGTTGCATGGGTTAATTGATTCTCCTGATATTCCATTGAACGTGTCTAGAAGTTTCTTGCAGGCCGATAGCAATGTGAAAAAGATTAACAGTTATATCACTAAGAAGGTAGCAGACAAGCTTGGTGAGTTGTTCAAGAAGGATAGGGCTGCATATGAATCCAAATGGAATGATATCGGGCTGTTTGTGAAGTATGGAATGATCAGTGAGGATAAATTCTATGATAAAGGAAAGGACTTTGCTTTACTGACCAATACTCAAGGTGAGCATTTCACAGTGGAGGAATATAAAGAAAAGGTGAAGGAGCATCAAACTGACAAGGATGGTCAGGCTGTCTTCCTTTACAGTACTGATGCTGAAAAGCAGGATGCTTTTATTCAGTCCGCAAATAAGAAAGGTTATGATGTCCTGGTGATGGATACTCCAATTGACAGTCACTTCATTAATCAGTTAGAGCAGAAGTTGGAAAAGACCTCATTGAAGCGTGTCGATGCCGATGTGGTGGATAAGTTGATCAAGAAGGAAGAAGATACTGCACATGTTTTGACCGAGGAGCAGAGCAAACAGGTGAAGGAAGTGTTTGAAAAGGCTATTGGCAACAAAGCTTATACTGTTGAGGTGGAAGGTCTAAGTCCTGAAGAGCTGCCGGTGACCATTACCATGGAAGAGTTTATGCGTAGGATGAAAGACATGGCGCAAACTGGTGGTGGAATGGGATTCTACGGAGCAATGCCGGATAATTACAAAGTGGCCATCAATGCTAACCATAAAATCATCGACAGGATCCTAAATGCAGGAGGTGAGGAAGAGCAGACCAAGTTAGCGAAGCAGGCCTTTGATTTGGCTAAGCTTTCCCAGGGGATGCTTTCTGGTAAAGATTTGACAGAATTTGTAAAGAGAAGTGTAGATATGATTTAATACATGCTTAAAAAATAATAAAAGCTCTCTGGATTTATTTGGAGAGCTTTTATTTTATGCGTTTATTTGTATGTAATAAGCATTATTTTGTTTAGGAAAAATGCTCCTTAGTGGGCTGGAAAACGGTTTCCATTAAAAAAATCCAACAAATGGGGTGATTTAAGGAATTATTATATTTTTGTAAGATGTTATCCAAAAAAACCAAATATGCTTTTCATGCCCTAACTTATCTTGGAAAGCACAAAGATGAAGGTTCTGTATTGATTCATGATATTGCTGCAGAGCATGGTATTTCTCATAAGTTTCTTGAAAACATCCTGCTAGAATTAAAGAAAGCAGGTTTTCTTGGAAGCAAAAAGGGCAAAGGTGGAGGTTATTACCTGATCAAGGAGCCTAAGGATATTCCGTTGTCAAGAATTATTAGATTGTTGGACGGCCCAATAGCTTTGTTACCTTGTGTAAGCTTGAATTACTATGAAGCGTGTGAGGAGTGTAAAGATCAAGAGAGATGTGGTTTAAATAAAGTGATGATTCAGGTGCGTGATGAAACCCTTAATATACTGGAAAACAAGACCTTGTCAGATATACTTGATAAAGGGTGAAAAAAAATTTCCTACAAACCCTACTTTTTTTATAGGTTTTATATACTTTTGTAATTCAACAAATTATGAAACCTATGATTTTTGATCAGCCTATCAAAAAATGGTTTGTGGATGATAAAGGAAAAGACAGCAATATCAAGAGTGTCTTGAAGTCTGTTTCCTGGAGACTTGTAGGGACGATGGATACCATCGTTATTTCTTACCTCATCACTGGTCAGATTAAGACCGCATTGTCCATTGGTTCTATAGAGGTCGTAAGCAAAATGGTATTGTATTATTTCCATGAAAGAGCTTGGGCCAGAATCACAGATAAATAATAAGAGAGTAGAATGAAGAAGAATTTAATAAAAGACTTATCTGTTCGAATAGAGAATATTTCCATAGCTGATGCTATTGCGCAGTTATGTGAATTGTTTCCCGGAAAAGTGGTTTTCTCGACTTCTCTGGGGCAGGAGGATCAGGTAATTACTGAGATAATTGCAAAGAACAATTTGCCAGTCCAGATTTTTACATTGGACACAGGAAGGTTGTTTTACGAAACTTATGATTTGCTTTCAAGGACAGAAAGCAAATATAAATTGAAAATCAAAACGTATTATCCCCAGGCGAGTTCTGTCGAAAACCTGGTAGCTGATATCGGGATCAACGGATTCTACGAATCCCCTGAAAATAGAAAAAGCTGCTGTTATGTACGTAAGGTTGAGCCATTGAAAAGGGCCCTTAAAGGAAACAGTATTTGGATTACTGGATTGAGATCCGAGCAAAGTGCCAACAGAAGTTCCATGACCAAACTGGAATGGGATGAAGGTAATCAAATAATGAAATTTAACCCTCTATTGGATTGGAGCATGGAAGAGATGCTTCAGTACATAGAAGAGAAAAAAATCCCATATAACCCGCTTCACGACAAGGGTTTTGTCAGCATAGGCTGTGCACCTTGTACCCGTGCCATTGAGCCGGGAGAAGACCCACGCGCCGGTAGATGGTGGTGGGAAAGTTCAAAAAAAGAATGTGGTTTACATATAAAATAGATGTCTAGCATGAAAAATATATTTGTTCCTAATCCAAAAGAAGCCGAATCTATACACATTATCCGTGAGGTGGCAGCGCAATTCGAGAAGCCTGTCCTATTGTTTTCAGGCGGAAAAGATTCGATTACCCTAGTAAGATTAGCTCAAAAGGCTTTTTACCCAGCAAGAATTCCTTTTCCATTACTGCACATAGACACTGGGCACAACTTTCCTGAAACCATTGAGTTTAGGGATCAATTGGTAGAAGAATTGGGCTTGGAACTGATCGTAGCCAAGGTGCAGGATTCTATCGATGAGGGAAAAGTTCAGGAAGAGAAAGGACGTTATTCCAGTAGAAACTCACTTCAGACCACCACTTTGCTAGATGCTATTGAGAAGTACAAGTTTGATGCCTGTATTGGTGGAGCCAGAAGGGATGAAGAAAAGGCCAGGGCCAAAGAGCGAGTATTCTCTGTACGTGATGACTTTGGTCAGTGGGATGAGAAAAACCAAAGGCCAGAGCTTTTTGATATGTTAAATGGAAAAATCCATCAAGGTCAGAATGTAAGGGCTTTCCCTATTTCCAACTGGACAGAGCTTGATGTATGGGAGTATATCAAGACTGAGAATATTTCCATTCCATCCATTTATTTTGCGCACAAGCGTGAGATCTTTGAAAGAGATGGAATGATCTGGACTGCCTCTGAGCATGTTTACCGTGAGGATAGCGAAGAAGTGGTTGAAAAAATGGTGAGATTCAGAACAGTTGGGGATATGACCTGTACTGCAGCGGTATTGTCTGAGGCCGAAACGCTTGAGGAAGTGGTAGAGGAAATCAGGGCAAGTACCATTTCCGAACGTGGTGCCAGAATTGATGATAAGCGTTCTGAAGCAGCCATGGAAAACAGGAAGAAAGTAGGTTACTTCTAGGATCCACTTAATTCTGGAATTTTCTAAAAGGAGTCCTATGGTGAACTTTTGGACTTCATCGCATCAAATCCCTTTAAAAAAGAACACAATGAGTACTGAAAATAGAAAACTGATTAATATAGCAACAGCTGGAAGTGTAGACGATGGTAAGAGTACCCTTATCGGAAGGTTGTTGTATGATACCCGATCTTTGACTACAGATAAGTTAGAGGCCATTGAGAGAAACAGTAAGCAAAAAGGATACGATTATCTGGACTTCTCCTTGGCTACTGATGGTTTGGTGGCAGAAAGGGAGCAGGGTATTACTATTGATGTTGCCCATATTTATTTCAACACAGAGAAGACAAATTATATCATAGCCGATACTCCAGGTCACGTGGAATATACCCGTAATATGGTGACCGGTGCATCCACCTCTCAGGTGGCGATCATTTTGATTGATGCCAGAAAGGGTGTGATCGAGCAAACTTATCGTCACTTCTTTATCAATAACCTGCTTAGGGTAGGTCATGTGATCGTTGCGATCAATAAGATGGATTTGGTGGATTTTGATCAGCAGGTATTTGAGGATATCAAAAAGGATTTCGAATCACTGATTGAAAAAAGTGATTATTCTGATGATCAGGTGACCTTTATTCCAGTAAGTGCATTGCATGGTGATAATATTGCCAGTGGATCTGAAATCATGTCATGGTACCACGGTCCTTCTCTATTGGAATATCTTGAGGATCTTGAGATTGATGAGTTGGAGGAAAATGGAAATGCCCGTTTTTCAGTTCAGTATGTGATAAGGCCAAAAACGGATACCCACCATGATTTCAGAGGTTTTGCCGGTAAATTATATGGCGGAAGCCTTGCAGTAGGTGATATGGTAACTGTATTGCCATCATTCACAGAAAGTAAAATCAAATCCATTGAATTCTTCGATCAGGAGTTTGAGGAAGCTGTTGCTGGGAGCTCAGTTACCATTACTTTGGAAGACGAGGTGAATGTGAGTAGAGGAGATATGTTGGTGAAGTCCAGCGAGCTGCCAAAGTCAGAAAAACAACTTTCAGCAACTATTTGTCAAGTAAACAGTAAGCCTTTAAGAGTAGGGGCAAAATATATCCTTCAACATGGTGTTAACCAGGTATTAGCCAAGGTGGACAGCATAGAAGGCTTGGTGCATACCGATTTTTCGGGTGAGGAAGCAGCAGATCAGTTGAAACTGAATGATATCGGTAAAGTGAAATTCAGGTTGAGCAAACCAATTCACTTTGATTCATACAAAGAAAGTACGTCCAATGGTAGTTTCATATTAATTGATGAAGCTTCCTTTGATACTACTAGTGTAGGTTTCATCCAGTAGAAAGAACCGGCTGATTAATTCAGCCCTTTTAGGTTCATTCATACCAAATACAATAACCACTATGCAAAGCTTTAGAACAGAAATAGAAAATCCCGTTGTGGAAAAAGATATTATCGAACTGGAAAAGAAAATTGCGCTTTTCAAGGACGGTAAAATAGACGAAGAAAAATTCAGGAGTCTCAGATTGGCTAGAGGTGTTTACGGCCAAAGACAGCCAGGAGTGCAAATGATCCGTATCAAATTACCTTATGGTAAGGTGACAGGTAAGCAGTTGCACAGGATCTGTAAGGTTTCTGATGAGTTTTCAACGGGTAGATTGCACATCACTACCCGTCAGGATATTCAGATCCACTATGTGAGCTTGGACAGGACTCCCGAACTATGGGCGGAACTGGAAAAGGATGATGTCACCCTAAGAGAGGCCTGTGGTAATACCGTCAGAAACGTAACAGCTTCTGAAACGGCTGGTGTTGATCCTAAGGAAGCTTTTGATGTTACGCCTTATGCAGATGCCACTTTTAGGTATATGCTTAGAAATCCTATTTGTCAGGAAATGGGCCGTAAGTTCAAGATGGCCTTCTCTGCAACGGAGGAGGATACAGCTTTGACCTATCTGCATGACTTGGGTTTTATTCCTAAAGTGAAGACCGTAGATGGTCAAGAACAAAGGGGATTCAAAGTAATGCTTGGTGGAGGTTTGGGTTCACAGCCTAGAAATGCAGATATCATTACCGATTTCTTAGCTGAAGATAAATTGATTCCTTTCATTGAAGGTGTGGTGAGGATCTTTGACCGACATGGTGAAAGGGCCAAGAGAATGAAGGCAAGGATGAAATTCCTTATCAAGGAAATTGGTGTGGATGAATTCATGAGTTTGGTGGAGCAGGAACAAAAAGCCCTGCAGTTCCAGGCCTATCCAATCGATTATAAAGCCTACGAGGCTAAAAACACAATAGCTAAGCCTGAAGTGCCTGCAGTAGCAGTTCCAGAAGGAGAGGCCTACCAAAACTGGTTGAAGACCAATGTGCTTCCTCAAAAGCAAGCTGGTTATGTATCCATAGGTATTAAGGTGCATTTGGGAGATTTTTATACCGATAAGGCCAGAAAATTGGCAGATTTGGTAAGTGAATATGCCAATGATGAGATCCGCCTTACCTTAAGGCAAAACATCCTGATCAGAGATGTGCAGGAAGCGGCATTGCCATTCTTCTATCAAGAATTGCAAAAGCTGGATTTCGTGGCTTTTGGTTACAATACTCTAGGAGACCTTACTGCTTGTCCAGGTACTGATACTTGTAACTTGGGTATAGCCAGCAGTACTGGTGCTGCACATGTCCTTGAAGAAGTCATTGCTAAAGAATACCCTCAGCATTTGTTTAATAAGGACTTGAGCATTAAAATTTCAGGTTGTATGAATGCTTGTGGTCAGCATAATATGGCTGCCATTGGGTTCCAAGGCATGTCCATTAAAGTGGGTAAATCTGTGATTCCTGCCCTTCAGGTACTTTTGGGTGGAGCAATTCTTGGTGACGGTGAAGGAAGATTTGCCGATAAAGTGATTAAAATCCCAAGTAAAAGAGCACCTCAGGCTTTAAGAGTTATTTTAGATGATTTTGATAAAAACGCTGAAAAAGGTGAGACTTTTGTGAATTACTATGACCGTCAGGGTCAAATGTATTTCTATGAGCAGCTGAAGCCATTGGCCAGTACGGATGATGTGGTAGATGCAGATTACATAGACTGGGGCAATGAGCAACCATATGTGAAAGCAGTAGGCGTTGGTGAGTGTGCCGGTGTGGTAATTGATTTGGTGGCAACCCTGCTTTTGGAAGCAAGAGAAAAGCTGGCCAATGCTGAAGATAGCTTGAATGATCAAAAATGGTCAGATAGCATTTACCATACTTATGCTACTTTGGTGAACACAGCTAAGGCCATCATGATTTCTGAAGGAAAGTCAGCTAACTCTTATGCCAATATTGTAAGTCAGTTTGATGAAATTTTTGTGTCTACTGGCAAAATCGATTTGGGATCTAGTTTTGCTGATATTGTATATGAGCTTCAGAAAAATGAGCCAACTGAAGAGTTTGCAAGAGCTTATTATGCTAAAGCAGAAAAAGTTTACCATCTTATAAGTGATTACAGAGCTAAGGAGGTAGAAGCATGATCCCTAAAATCACACCTAAGTTAACTTTGGTCGGTGCTGGCCCTGGTGATCCTGAGTTGATCACCTTAAAGGGCGTATTGGCACTGGGCAAGGCGGATGTGATATTATATGATGCACTTGTAGACAAATCTTTGCTAAATCATGCCACAAAAAATGCCTTAAAGGTGTTTGTGGGCAAAAGACAGGGGAGTAAATTAAACCCTCAGGAAAAAACCAATCAAATGATAGTGGATTACGCCTTGAAGTACGGACATGTGGTCCGGCTTAAGGGTGGAGATCCATTTGTCTTTGGTAGGGGAGCAGAAGAAATTGAATATGCCCAGAAGTTTGGGATAAAAACGGAGATTGTTCCGGGCATTACCTCAAGTGTAGCTGTTCCCGCTTATCAAGGAATCCCTGTTACCAAAAGAGGTGTTTCAGAAAGCTTTTGGGTGATTACAGGAACTACTTCTTCCGGTCAACTGTCTAGAGATATTAGAATTGCTGCTCAATCCACCGCCACCCTGGTTATCCTTATGGGGACAAGAAAGCTTAAGGAAATTGTCCAAGAGTTTAGCGCTCTTGGGAGAGAGGATACTCCGATTGCCTTGATTCAAAATGGAACAACCCCAACTGAAAAAGTAGTGGCCGGTCAAATATATAATATTGAGCAAAAGGTACTTGAAAGTGGTGTGGGTGCTCCGGCGATCATTATCATTGGAAATGTTGTCAGTGAAAGCCCTAAACTGATGAATATTTATCGAGAAGCTATACGAATTTAGTTTTTTCCATAAATAAAGCAGGAGTATTGAGATATTATTAATATATTAATGCTCTAATTGTGCTTATCATAAAAATCATGTCACAATGAACGAACTTTACCCTGTGTTCCTTAAGGTAGCACAGTTGAATACATTAATAGTGGGGGCTGGAAATGTTGGGTTAGAGAAGCTTTCTTTTTTACTCAAATCCAGTCCAAATGCAAAAGTCACCATCGTTGCCAAAGAAGTTTCCGATGAGATCAAAAAGATAGCTGGAGAAAAGGATAATATTTCTCTGGTAGAGGATGCTTATTCGGAAAAATACCTGGAGAATCGACATATTGTCATTGGCGCAACTGATGACAAGGAAGTAAATAAGCAGATCCAAGTGGATGCAAAAGCCAGAAACCTTCTGGTGAATATTGCCGATACCCCTGAATTATGTGATTTTTACCTTGGTGGAATTGTTACCAAGGGCAATGTGAAAATAGCCATCAGTACGAATGGTAAATCACCTACTACAGCCAAAAGATTAAGACAATTTTTGGAAGAGGTAATTCCTGAGGATATTAATGAAATGGTCGAGAACATTAATGAATATAGAGATACCTTAAAAGGAGACTTTGAATATAAGGTGGAAGCACTGAATAAGTTGACAAAGGAATTATTGGTGAAAAACTGATTTTTATGTCAATAAGATTTTAAATATGCGGTTGATTTAATTTTGAAAAAAGCAGGTAGGGTCTATCTGCCTTTTTTTTTGCCTTTTTTCAAGAAGCCAGGCTTTGATTGGGCATGGATGATTTCTATTTACATCCAGTTATTTTTGACCAATTTTTAAGTGTAGTTTTTTCTAATATGTATATCCGTAATTGCACCAGTAAATGTTAAAAGGGAATCGAAACGATCCTTTTGAAGAAAGTATCAATTACTTCAGTCTTCGGACCACTTGAGCAAAGGATTTATGGTTACTGGCATCAAAGCGGATAATCAGATTTTCTAAATACCCATTTCTATTTTCATCCTGTTTAATTAATGATCTTTTTCCCCTTTTGAATCAATTTTGAGCATGGATAAGCTTACAGCTTCTGTAGTTGTTTTAACGTTTGGATAATATATCTATCGGTATTAAAATATTATTTTATGGTGTCAGCTATTTGGTTTTATTGATCTTTTTTAATGACAAATATTGATTTAAAGCTATAGGCATTTTTACATAACCAGGATCACGACTTTTATATTAATTTTTACTTAAGGATATCCAAATGCAATTAAAGAATTCATAATTGCTCTTATATCTCCTCCTTTAATCAGACTTCTAATTTTGCGTCAAAATTGCACCTTGTAAACCTTTTAAAAGTAATTATTTGTCTGAAAATCAATTATTTAAATTTTATAATTCACACTAACTTATGAAACACGTTTTTACAGTTTTTATTTTCCTGCTGATGGGTTTCCCCTTCCTCGCATCGGGGCAGGACTTGGTAAAAGGTCAGGTAACAGATGTTTCGGGAGCGGGTCTTCCGGGGGTTACGGTTATGATCAAAGGGACCACAAATGGCACTGTTGCGGATTTTGATGGAAATTACAAGATCAATGCTGACAGAAACGCGGTGCTACAATTCAGTTTTATCGGTTTCACTGCAAAAGAGGAAGCCATAAATGGTCGTTCCCTAATCAATGTGGTTTTGGAGGAAGACCAGAAAAGTTTGGATGAAGTAGTCGTTACGGCTATAGGTATCAAACAACAAAAGAAAAAATTGGGTTATGCTACCCAAGAAGTGAACACCGAGGTTTTGGGTGAGTCCAGAACCATGAACCTGGGTAATGCCCTTTCTGGGCAAGTTGCTGGTTTAACAGTGACCAACCCAACGGGTATTTTTCAATCTCCTTCTTTCAAATTGAGAGGTAAGACTCCTTTGATTGTTCTGGATGGTATTCCAGTAGAGACTGATTTGTTTGACATTTCTCCTGAGGATATTGAAAGTATCAATGTGCTTAAAGGAGGTGCGGCATCCGCTCTTTATGGTGCAAGAGGTAAAAATGGAGCGATCTTGATCACAAGAAAAAATGCTTCCAAAGAAGGTTTGACAGTAACTGCTTCTACTAGTAATATGGTAACTGCAGGTTTCACTGTTTTCCCTGAAACACAGACTGAATACGGTAATGGATCAAATGGGAAATATGAATTCTGGGATGGTGCTGATGGTGGGATCTCTGATGGGGATATGATCTGGGGACCTAAGTTTGAGCCTGGAGTGATGATTCCGCAGTGGAATAGCCCTATTAGGGATTTACAAACTGGAGAGGTGATAGAATGGTACGGAAATGTCGCCGGAACCGTATATGATGATAAATCTCGTTATGAGAGAGTGCCAATCGCGTGGGAAAGGCATGAAAACTTGAAGGACTTTTTGAAGACGGGCGTGGTTTCCAAGAATGATTTTTCTGTTGCCTATCAGGGCGAAAAATCTAGATTTTACTTTTCTGGTAATTATTCCTACCAAAAAGGACAGGTTCCAAATACCTCCCTTAACACTGGAGGCTTGAACTTCAATAGTTCATTTGATCTAACAAGTAATCTTCAGTTGGATGCTACTTTGAGTTATAATAAGGTGTATTCTCCCAACTTTCCAAGGTATGGCTATGGGCCTAAAAACCATATGTACACCATATTGATCTGGATGGGTGATGATGTCAATGGACAGGATCTAAGAGACCATATGTATGTACCGGGGCTTGAAGGTTATCGTCAAGCCAATTATAACTATGCCTGGTATAATAATGTGTATTTCGCTGCTCATGAGCTTAACCAGAAGCACAATCAGAATACCTTGGATGGTAAATTGAAATTGAAATACCAGATCACCCCAGATTTATATGTTCAGGGTAGGGTTTCAGCCAGAGAGTATAGGGTTTTTTCCGATATGGAAAGTCCAAAGTCTTATATGAACTATGGTGATTCCAGAAATGGTGATTATAAGATGTGGAATGATAGCAGGTTGAATTTGGATACGGATATATTGGCTTCTTATAATAAGAGCATAAGCGAAAATTTTGCCTTTACAGTAAATGCCGGTGGTTCCAGTTTTTACAGGACCTATCAGCAGGAATTTGCTTCTTCAGATGGATTGATCGTTCCTGGAATTTATAGTTTAAGCAATACCCAAGGTCCTGTTCAAGCAAGAAATTCTTTTCAAGAAAAAGCCATTCGAAGTGCTTATGGTTCTGTGAACTTTGATATGTGGAATTCAGTATTCTTGAATATTTCAGGAAGAAATGACTGGTCATCTACTTTGCCAACCTCCACCAATTCCTATTTCTATCCTTCAGCGTCCCTGAGTGCCATGCTTTCTGAATTTATCAGATTGCCAAAGGCAATGGATTATTTGAAGCTGTATAGTTCTTGGTCTCAGGTATCAAGTGATTTAAGTCCTTACAGTATTTATGCTACCTACCAAAAAGGAGTTACATATGGATCTACTCCGTCTGTATACTATCCTTCTGGATTGGTGAATTCGCAGATCATGCCTGAGAAATCTACTTCCTTTGAAGCAGGGTTCTCCACTTCATTTGCGCAGAAGAGATTGACCTTGGAAGGTACCTATTACAGGATTTTGGATGAGAACCAGATTATTGACCTGAATATTTCTGAGGCTTCTGGTTTTTCTTCAAGAAAAGTTAATGGTAATGAATATACCACCCATGGTTTTGAGGCAATGGTAAATTTCAATGCGATTGACCATAACAAATTTGGCTGGGATATCGGTATGAACTGGACCAGATATGTGAAGAAGATCACTGATATCTATGGTGGCAATGAAAAATTTGGAAATCTAAGTGTTGGAGATAGAGCGGATGCTTACTATGCTACTGTTTGGCAAAAGAGTGCTGACGGTCAAGTGATCCTGGATGCCAATACAGGTTTACCAACTAGGGATCCTTACCCAAGCAAAATCGGACATTTGGATCCATCTTGGAGATTGGGTCTTCAGAACAGGTTTAGAGTAGGAGACTTTAGAGTAGATATGGATATCGATGGAGCTTGGGGTGGTTTGATTCGTTCCTTGACCATTGAGAAAATGTGGTGGGGAGGTAAACATCCCAACTCGGTATTGTATAGAGATGAAGAATATGCAGCTGGAGCACCAGTTTATGTACCAGAAGGTGTAGTGGTGACCGGAGGTGAGTTGGTTAGGGATGTAAATGGAAACATTATTTCTGATACCCGCGAATATACCCAGAACACCACAGCTGTTAGCTGGCAGACTTGGTCTCAGATCTACCCTTATCGTGCCCAAGTAACCGAGGAAGAAAATGAGCTTTTTGCCAATGTGTATGACCGTTCTTATTTCAAGTTGAGAAGGCTTTCTGTGACTTATGATTTGATGAATATCATGACTTCGGAAAAAATCAAGAAACTGGATCTATCGGTTTATGGATATAACCTGGCCATGTGGAAAAAGATGCCTTTGTTGGACCCTGATTATGGAGATGATAACAACTTACAAGATCCATCTTCAAGGTATGTTGGTTTCACCCTTCGCGCAACCTTTTAATTGATTTTTCAGCCTAAGAAAAAAGAGAAAAAATGAAAAATATAATAGTTATATGTTTACTGTTGGTTGGGCTTTTCTCCTGTCAAAACCTAGAGGAAATGAACATCAACCCTAATTTGCCCACTGAGACGCACCCTCAGTTGTTATTGACCAAAATTGAATGGGATGCTTTCAGGGCATACCGTGGGACTTCGCCTTTATATGCATTGAAAATGTTGGTGCAAACTGATGGAGAGAATGCCAATCAGTATTACAAATGGGACAGAGGAAGTTATGGACCATATGGTGTGCTAAGAGATGTATCTAAGATGATTGAGGAGGGAGAGCGTATTGGGGAGCCTTCTTATGTAGCGCTTGGGAAATTTTTCAGAGCTTATTACTTCTATAACCTGACTTTGACTTTTGGTGATGTTCCTTATTCAGCAGCCTTAAAGGGCGAAACAGAACAAAATTACCAACCAGTTTATGATGATCAAAAAGCCGTTTTTGAAGGCATTTTGGCTGAGTTGAAGGAAGCTAGCGATATCCTTGCTGCCAATAATACTATCATAGCTGGTGATATCATTTACGATGGTGATATGATGAGCTGGAGAAAGTTGGTGAATGCTTTCCGTCTTAAGGTAATGTTGACACTGTCTGGAAAAGAGGGCGAAATAAACCTAGGTGAGTTTGCATCTATTTATCAGAATGAGCCCTTAATGGAGAATGTGGAGGAAAGCGGTCAGTTGGTGTTTTTAGATCAACAGGATAATCGTTATCCCGACTTTAACTCCAGTGGTTTTAGTTCTGGAATGTATATGGATTCTACTTTTGTGCAGAGACTGCAGGAACGTGAAGATCCAAGATTGTTTATTTACTGTACGCAAACCAAGTCCGCTAAAGAAGCTGGAAAGGCCATTGATGACTTTACTGCCTATGAAGGCGGTGATCCTGCAGCTCCTTATGCTGAGGTAAATGAAAAGGCAACTCAGGGAAATGTGTCCAAAGTAAATGAACGTTATCATAAAGACCCAGTTAATGAGCCATACATGCTTTTGGGGTATTCTGAGCAGCAGCTGATTTTGGCCGAGGCCGCTATAAAGGGTTGGATTTCTGCTGATGCGGCAATGCTTTATGAGTCTGCGGTGAAAGCCTCCTTTAAATTTTACGAAATGTATGCAGAGAATTATTCTTCGTGGGTTGGAGAAGATGCTGCTATGGCCTATTTGGCTAAACCAATCAATGATTTCAGTAACGCAATAAACGAGGATGAGCAATTACAGTTGATCATTATGCAAAAGTACCTGCAGTCTTTCTTCCAGTTAGGATGGACCTCATTTTATGATCATCATAGGACTGGTGGATATCCTTCATTTAGGAGGCCTGCAGGTGTGGAGATTCCATATAGATGGATTTACCCTCAGTCAGAATATAACTATAATGCCAGTAATGTTACTGATGCAATCAGTAGACAATTTGGCGAGGGTAATGACCAAATCAACAAAATGACCTGGTGGTTAGAGTAAATTAATCAATATTTTTAGTGATAAAGTGGAACAATTCCTGTCCAAGATGGAAATTGTTCCACTTTTTTTATTTGATAGCTTACAACAATGTGATATTATTGAAATTAAGTTCTTAAAGAATATTAAATATGAAGGATTCAAGAAGGGAATTTCTTAAAAAAGCGGCGCTTTTAACTGGTGGTGCTGGGATTTGGAGTGCTTTACCGGCATCTATTGAGCGGGCTATGGCCATTTCTCCTGACCCAGGGACTACATTTTATGATGCAGAACATGTGGTTTTGTTAATGCAGGAAAATAGGTCATTTGACCATTGCTTTGGCACCTTAAAGGGAGTGCGCGGTTTTAATGATCCCAGAGCAATAAATCTACCTGATAAGAACCCTGTTTGGTTACAGCCAGATAAAAATGGCAACCGCTTTGCCCCTTTTAGATTTGATATTAAAGATACTAAAGCTACCTGGATGAGGGATATACCCCATTCCTGGGAAAACCAGGTGGATGCCCGAAATGAGGGGAAATATAATGGATGGATAGAAGCTAAAAGGTCAGGACGCAAAGAATTCAAAGATGTGCCTATGACTATGGGCTATTACAGTCGTGAGGATATTCCTTTTTACTATGCATTGGCGGATGCCTTTACGGTTTGTGATCAACATTTTTGTGCTTCATTAACTGGGACGACCACTAACAGAAATTATTTTTGGACAGGAAGGACTCATCCTGATGGAGAAAAGGCTAAAGTCAGAAATCATGAGTTAGGATATAATAATGAGGTGCACTGGCCAACTTTCCCTGAACGCTTGGAAGACAATGGCATCTCTTGGAAGGTGTATCAAAATGAAGTGAGTGTGGGTGCTGATGTGGAGGATTACTCCTTGCTTTCCAATTTTACCGATAATAACCTGGAATGGTTCTCGCAATTTGGCGTGCGTTTTAGTCCCGGGCATTATGACTATCTGAAAAAGAGGGAAAAAAATCTTCCTAAAGAAATCAAAGAATTAGAAAAGCAATTAAAACTTCCAAACGAAGACCAAGAGGATTTAGCCAAGAAGTTAGCAGAGAAGAAAGAGGATCTTATCCAGGTAAAAGAATATATCAAAAAGTGGAACCCAAAGCAGTTTGAAAAGCTTTCCGCAAGGGAGAAGAGCTTACATGAAAAGGCTTTTGTGACCAATATTGGTGATCCCAATTATCATAAAGTAGAAACCATGTCCTATACGGAGAATGGAGAGGCCAGAGAAACCAAGGTTCCAAAAGGTGATATTTTACACCAATTCAGAAAGGATGTGAAAGAAGGTAAGCTACCTACAGTTTCTTGGGTGGTAGCTCCACAAAAGTTCTCAGATCACCCAAGTGCTCCTTGGTATGGGGCCTGGTATGTGTCTGAGGTAATGGATATCCTGACCCAAAATCCGGACGTTTGGAAAAAGACCATTTTTATTCTGAACTATGACGAAAACGATGGGTATTTTGACCATGTGCCACCATTTGTAGCACCTAATCCTATGGATGCCGAAAGCGGAAAAGCATCTGAAGGTTTGGATGTGACCGGTGAGTTTGTGACCAAAGAGGAGGAATTGGCAGTTGGTTTCAAGGAAAAAGATGCCAGGACCAGCCCAGTAGGCCTGGGATACAGGGTTCCTTTAGTAATAGCCTCTCCATGGAGTCGAGGAGGATGGGTAAACTCACAGGTTTGTGATATTACTTCTACGATCAAGTTTATGGAGAATTGGTTGTCCAAGAAGACGGGTAAGAAGGTGGAAGAACCCAATATCAGTGCATGGAGAAGGGAGATCAGTGGTGATTTGACATCAGTGTTTAGACCTTACAATGGAGAGGATATCAATTTGCCAGAGTGGTTGGATAGAAATCAACACATGCAACAAATTTTCAATGCCCAATTTAAGGACTTGCCTAAAAACTTTACACCCCTTTCAGAGGAAGAAGCCAGAGAAGTAGGGCAAAATCCTGAGGGCAGTGATATTTTGCCAAAGCAAGAGCAGGGAACAAAACCTTCCAACGCGCTAAAATATGAGTTATATGCTGATGGGAAATTAAGTAATGATGGAAGGCATTTTATTATTCGATTTAAAGCTGCCCAAGAACTGTTTGGAGAAGAGGCTTTAGGTGCTCCATTTAATGTTTATGCACCTGGAAGCTATTGGAATAGTGAAAAAGAAGCCTTTGAGCCAGTGAGAACCTGGGCATTTGCAGTGAAGTCTGGTGATGAATTGGAATATCAATGGCCGCTGGAAGCATTTGAAGGTGGTGAGTATCATTTAAGGGTTTATGGACCTAATGGATATTACCGTGAGTTTTTGGGTAATACTCAAGGTCCTAGGGTTAGTATCAGCTGTGAACCAATAAAGAAGCGCAAGGAAATTACTGACAGTCTAAAAATCACTGTAAATAATATCAGTGAACTACAATCTCTAAACTTAAGGCTGGCAGATGATACTTATCAGAAACTGGAGAAGATCTTTACCGTTCAGCCTGACTCATCAGAAAGCTTCACTTTGGATACCTCTAAAAATCAGGGTTGGTATGACTTTAAACTTGAAGTACCAGGTTTGGATAATTTTGGGATTCGATATGCAGGGAGATTGGAGACAGGAAAGGATAGTATTTCGGATCCTTTAATGGGAAGGGAGATCTCATAGGTAGTCAATAGTATTGGGTCTTGAGTAGGGGATAGTTTTAATTGTTCTCAATACTCAGGACTCATATTGCATTCAATCAGAATTCCCTACATTTGGGATAAAATTTTAGAAAATGGCAAATAAGATTATTTATTCAAAAGAAGCTCCAGCTCCAATAGGGCCTTATAGTCAGGCGGTCCAAGCTGGAAATACCCTGTTTGTGTCTGGCCAAATTGCTCTTGATGCTGCAACGGGTGAGTTGATCAATGAAAACATCACTGAAGAAACCCATACGGTGATGAAAAATCTGGATGCAATATTGACAGAATCTGGCTATAGTTTTGGTGATGTCGTAAAATGTTCTATTTTTATTAAGAGCATGGATGATTTTGGCACCATCAATGAAGCCTATGGTCAATACTTCAAGTCCAACCCACCAGCAAGGGAGACTGTGGAGGTGAGCAGATTACCGAAAGACGTACAGGTAGAAATTTCCTGTATTGCAATAAAATCATAATAACCTGTGGAGGCAGGAGTAAATGTTCCAGTACTTGCCCCATCATACTGAAGTGTTGGTTTCCTCTCTTACTTGTGAGGAAGTCATCACTCGTTTGAATGCTGTAACGCAAAAGGTGGATTATCTTGCCCAGACGTCATTGGAATCTCAGGATGGGCAAATTTTTAATGGTAGTATTAATAAGGATTCTTTCAGACTTTCTAAAGTGCTGACCAAAGCGGACAGCTTTATTCCTCTGATCAAGGGTAAAATAGAATCGACTGGTTCAGGTTGCATTATTTTTTTGGATTTTAGTCTATTTCCAGGTTCATCCTTCTTTATCATATTTTGGTCGGTCATTACCCTTGCCATGGGGATTTTCTTTTTGTTGGCAGCTGGCCAACCCATATTTGCCATGATGAGTTTGGGCGTAGGATTAGGCAATGTCCTTTTTGCCTGGTCGTATTTTAAGCGTAAGGTAAAAGAGTCCCAGAAAATTTTTCACGAAATGTTGAGCTTGCAAAAAAACAGTTGAATTTTAAAGGACAAAATTACCCTTCATTTATGGATTTTGGCCCTCAGGTAGTAATTTAGTGGCACTGTTGGCTGACAGCAGCTTGAAATACAAGATACTGGCTGGAAACAGGATTTTTGACCAAAATCAATATTAATTAAAAGTTGAAACCGAGCATTACAAGCATGTAATTCATAATGATAATTATGAAATGGGAGATTTTCCCGTAACTAGTTCGGGACAGGCTATGTGACAGTTAAAACAAATTATTTACACATGAAATATAGAATAGAAAAAGACACCATGGGTCCAGTGGAAGTCCCTTCGGACAAATACTGGGGTGCTCAGACCCAAAGATCCATCAATAACTTTAAAATTGGTGGTGAACGTAACCGAATGCCTTTAGAAATTACCCATGCTTTTGCCATTCTTAAGAAGTCAGCTGCCCTGACCAATGCTGAATTAGGCGTTTTGGCACCTGAAAAGGCAGAAACTATTGCCAAAGTTTGTGATGAAATTTTGGAAGGCAAATTGGATGACCAGTTTCCATTGGTTATCTGGCAAACAGGTTCTGGTACCCAATCCAATATGAATGCCAATGAGGTGATCGCTTATAGGGGCCATGTATTGCAAGGAGGTACCTTGGAGGATGAGAAAAAGACCATCCACCCAAATGATGATGTGAACAAGTCACAGTCTTCCAATGATACTTTCCCTACGGCAATGCACATTGCTGCCTATAAAATGGTGGTAGAGACAACCATTCCTGGTGTTGAGAAGTTAAGGGACACCCTTAAAAGCAAGTCTGAACAATTTATGGATGTGGTGAAGATTGGCCGTACTCACTTCATGGATGCTACTCCTTTGACTTTAGGACAGGAATTTTCTGGTTATGTTGCCCAACTTGACCATGGGGTTAAGGCTTTAAAAAACACCTTAGCGCACCTTTCTGAGTTGGCATTGGGAGGAACAGCAGTTGGAACTGGCTTGAATACTCCTAAGGGCTATGCTGAATTGGTAGCTAAAAAGATAGCTGAATTCTCTGGTCAACCTTTTGTTACGGCTCCAAATAAGTTTGAATCTTTGGCGGCACATGATGCCATCGTAGAAACGCACGGTGCATTGAAGCAGCTGGCAGTAAGCTTGATGAAGATTGCCAATGATATTAGAATGTTGTCATCAGGTCCTAGATCTGGAATCGGGGAAATCCTAATTCCTGAGAATGAACCAGGATCTTCTATTATGCCAGGAAAAGTAAACCCTACTCAAGCTGAGGCGATGACCATGGTTTGTGCTCAGGTAATGGGTAATGATGTGGCGGTTTCAGTAGGTGGTTCTAATGGTCATTTTGAGCTTAACGTGTTCAAGCCAATGATGATTCATAACCTTTTGACTTCAGCAAGATTGCTAGGTGATGCTTGTGTTTCTTTCCATGATAACTGTGTGATTGGTATTGAGCCAAACAGGCCGTTTATCAAGAAACACCTTGAAAACTCTTTGATGTTGGTAACAGCTTTGAATACCCATATCGGTTATGAAAATGCTGCGGCTATTGCCAAGAAAGCACACAAAGAAGGCACTAGCCTAAGAGAAGCTGCTTTGGCATTGGAGTTATTAACCAATGAGCAGTTTGATGAGTGGGTAAAACCAGAAGATATGATAGGAAGTATGAAATAATTTGTTTTTGGATTAATCTTCAAAGACCGATATTTTAACTTTATTTTATCCAAATTTTAAAAGAGGAAGTATATTTTGTATTTTACATGAAATATGCTTCTTCTTTTTTTGTTTAAACTAAATTATTATTGGAGGATATGGTTTCGAAATACCTTTTAGGATCATGCTTACTGTTGGCACTTTTGTTGTCAAATATTACAAATGCTTTAGCCCAGTTATCGAAAGATGAGAAAAAAGCACTGAAGAAAGAATTGAAACGCATGACTCCGGAGCAGCTTCGACAGATGCAGGAAATGCAGCAGCAGCAAAAGGTCAATATCCTAGAACTGGAAAAGGAAAATCAAGATTTAAAGAAAGAACTGTCCAGCAAATCCCAAGACCTTACCATTCTTCAAAAGAGACATGAGGAGTTGGAGGAAAAATATACCAGTGCCATGATGGAAGATGCCCATGAGGAATTGCACGGGGCTCCTGACAAATTGGATGGAGAATGGAGCAAAGGGGTAGTTTTTCGGGTGCAGATAGGGGCTTTAACCGAGAAGGAGTATGATAAAGAAATCCCCTCTGACTTCGTTATGGATGTGGAAGAAAAAGGGGATTTGAAGCGAATGCTTTTGGGATATTATAGAGACTATGATGAAGCCAATACCTTTAAAAAGCTAATGCGTAAAATTGGAATAAAAACAGCTTGGATAGTTCCCTATAAAGATGGTGAAAGGGTTACTTTAAAAGAAGTCCTAGATACCGTTGTAGATAAATGATGGATTTATCTTAGTTCCAGTTCGTAACCATTTTCCTTAAGTTCTTCAGCTGTCATTTGAATGACATTGACCTCCATATTTACATCCTCAAAAGGTGTATCGGTGGAATCTGTTTTAACCGTGGCAATGGCATCCAATACATCTAGTCCCTTAAATACTTGCCCAAAAACAGTATAATTCCCGTCTAGCCTTTCAATACCATCTTTGTCATGGATAATATAAATCTGGCAACCTGCAGATAGTTTTTCCGGATTATCATCTCTTCCAGCACCTACCGCACCATATACATGTTTAATGCCATCGACAAATTCCGGTTCTAACAGATAAGGAGAATCTCCAAAACCTTCAGGTGTATCCGGACAACCTCCCTGAATCACAAAGCCCTTTATTACCCGATTAAAGGTTAGAGAATCCCAATAATGTGCATTGGCTAGTTCTATAAAGCTTTCTTTATGAATAGGAGTTTCCTCATAAAGCCAAAATAACATTTCCCCCTTTGGGGTGATTACTTGACCGACTGGGTAAGTTTGTGTGGATTTTGAGCTACAGGAAAGTATCAATAGTGAAAGACATAAAAGGGTGACGGTGTTTCTCATTAGTTTTGATTTATGATTTGGTGAATTTTTCAATTGTTAATAATTCAAATTTTTCAAAGTCTTCAATAGAGTCAAAAGCTTCCTTTTTCAAAAATAGAAACTGATTGCTTGAAATATAAAGTAACCAATAATTGCGACGTTTTTTGATTTCCATGATTTGATCCCAAGGAACCTCACTATAATTTCCATTGGACATAGACAAACTGATCATTTCCTCTGAAAATGTCATGCTCATTTCATTAAATAGGCTGGCATTTTTCGAAGATTTTACCCAATAAAATAAATGAAGAAAGATAAACGGAGGAAAGGTCAATCCAAATATTACTAGGGCAGTAGAGAATTTATCACCTCCAAAGCTGTTAAGGTTTGAAAGCCCTATAATAAAGGAAATCAGATAAAGCCACCAGAATTTTTTGAGCCGGTTAGTAGCGATTATTTCAAAAAATTCTCTTTCCGAGAGGGAAAAGTTTTTCGTTTTGATCATTTCATAGCAATTAAGGGGTAAAAAATGGTAGCTTAAACTTAACAAAAATAGTTTTATCCCAGCGGTTCGTCTGGTGTAATTTGCACTGAGCTAAAATATGATTGTATTATTTAAAACTAATATCCATTAAATTGTGCGCTCATAGGCTTAGACACAGGTACTTAGTGCATGTAAAGGCTTTTGAAAGGAAATAATTGCAAATTTTTTTAATAAAGAAGCAGTTTAGTTTAGTAATTTAGGCGGCATGGAGTTTAGGTGGGAAATAAAAAGTAAAGCAGATCAAGAAACCGTTCAATCCCTTAGCAGCGAAATCAATGTCAATCCGACATTGGCCAATCTTCTGGTCAATCGAGGAGTAGTTGATTTTCAGGAAGCTAAAGATTTTTTTAGGCCGGATTTGGATAAAATCCACTCTCCATTTCTCATGAAGGATATGGACAAGGCCGTTGATCGAATGGTGGAAGCGGTGAATAATGAGGAGAAGATCCTTGTCTATGGAGATTATGATGTGGATGGAACTACTGCCGTGGCTTTATTTTATGGCTTTTTGAAGGAATTTTACCCACATGTAGATTTCTATATTCCGGACCGATATCAAGAAGGTTATGGTGTTTCAGAGCGCGGTATTCGTTTTGCTGCTGAAAATGATTTTAAATTAATAGTTTCCCTGGATTGTGGAATCAAGGCACTTGAAAAAGTGGCTTTGGCCAATAGCCTTGGGATCGATTTTATTATTTGTGATCACCATACTCCAGGAGAGGTGCTGCCAGAAGCCTTGGCAGTGTTGGATCCCAAAAGAGAGGATTGTGACTATCCCTATAAGGAGTTGAGTGGATGTGGAGTGGGGTTTAAATTGATCCAGGGATTTACAGAGCGAACTGGAAAAAATGCCAGTCACCTTTTTGGTTTATTGGACTTGGTAGCTGTGAGTATTGCGGCTGATATTGTGCCCATTTCAGGAGAAAACAGGATCCTAGCTCACTATGGACTGGAAAGACTGAATAATAACCCCCGCCCGGGCTTAATGGCCCTGATCTTGGCCGGAAAGGGACAGCGCAGCCTAAAGGAATTGCAGGAAAATAGACAGTTGCTGCACAGGGAAATGCTTCAGTTGAAATCAGATAAGGATATTGAAATATCTGATATTGTCTTTAGGATTGGTCCCCGTATCAATGCTTCTGGAAGATTGGAACACGCAAAGGCATCAGTTGAACTATTAAATTCCAAAGATATCCATGATGCTCTTGAGCGTGCTGAATTAGTGGAGGATGTCAATGCTGCAAGAAAGAACTTTGATGAGAATATCACCAAGGAAGCCATACAAATGATCGAGGATAGGGAGCAGATAAAGCCCTATAAAAGTACTGTTCTTTATAAGGAGGATTGGCATAAGGGAGTGATAGGTATTGTAGCTTCTAGATGCATAGAACAATATTATAGGCCAACCATTATATTGACCGAATCCAATAATAAGGCAACAGGTAGTGCGCGCTCGGTATTTGATTTTAATATTTATGAGGCCATCAGTGAGTGCAGTGATTTATTGGAGCAATTTGGTGGGCATAAATATGCGGCAGGATTGACCATGGAATTGGAAAATGTGCCAGCATTTCAGGAAAAATTTGAAGAGGTAGTCAGCCGAAGGATTTCAGATATTCATACCAAGCCGGTCTTGGAGGTGGATGATGAGCTTGAACTGGACCAGATCAATTATAAATTTTATAATATATTGCGTCAAATGGCTCCCTTTGGTCCTGGAAATCCTGAGCCTGTATTTTGCGCCAATCAAGTGTATGCGCAGAATATAAAAGTACTAAAGGACAAGCATTTGAAATTTGAAATTGTACAAGATGGGCAAGTAACTACTCCAGTTTGTATTGCTTTTGGTTTTGCCACTTATTATGAAATGCTCAGAAGTAAAATGCGTTTCAATATTGCCTTTGAGGTAAGGGAAAATACTTTTAGGAATACCAGTAGTTTACAACTGTACGTTAAGGACATAAAATTCGATTGAAATGAAACTTAGAGGTGATAACCTGATTAAGATCTATAAGGGTAGAAAGGTGGTGAACAATATTTCCGTGGAAGTTGAGCAGGGAGAAATTGTGGGGCTTTTAGGGCCCAATGGGGCTGGAAAAACGACCTCCTTTTATATGATTGTAGGTCTAATCAAACCCAATAGCGGTAAAGTTTTTTTGGATCAAGAGGAAATTACTCCTTTACCCATGTACCGAAGGGCAAAAAGAGGAATTGGTTATCTGGCACAGGAGGCTTCTGTTTTTAGGAAATTATCTGTGGAAGAGAATATTATGGCTGTACTGGAAATGACCAATCTCCCTCAAAAAGCTCAAAAGGAAAAAATGGAAGAGTTACTCGAGGAGTTTAGTCTTACCCATGTGCGTAAAAACCTGGGGATGGTGCTTTCTGGTGGCGAGAGAAGAAGAACGGAAATTGCTAGGGCTTTGGCAGTTGATCCCAAATTTGTGTTATTGGATGAGCCTTTTGCAGGTGTGGATCCTATTGCCGTAGAAGAAATCCAAACGATAGTAGCCAAGTTAAAAAACAAAAATATTGGTATTTTGATTACCGATCATAATGTGAATGAGACCTTATCCATTACCGATCGGGCATACCTTATGTTTGAAGGAAAGTTGCTTAAGGCAGGTACGGCAGAAGAACTTGCAGCTGATGAACAGGTTCGAAAAGTATACCTCGGTAAGAATTTTGAGCTAAAACGTAAGATTTGATTTTATGGACGTACTGAATACTTTTATGACCTGGATTTTTAAAATCCGAATAGGTCAGATTGATAACTTCAAAGAAAACCCCATTGAAGTTCAACAAGATATTTTTTTCGATCTTATTAAAACAGCCAGAAAAACCCAGTTCGGAAAGAAATATGGGTTTTCAGATATCAAATCACATTGGGATTTTGCACATAATGTCCCTGTTCATAATTATGAGCAAATGCAGCCCTATATCGAACAGACGATGAAAGGCGAGCAAAATGTGATTTGGCCAACAGAAATCACTTGGTTTTCGAAGTCTTCTGGTACCACAGGAAGCAGAAGCAAGTTTATCCCGGTTTCACAGGAGTCTTTGGAGGATTGCCACTTTAAAGGGGGCAAGGACATGCTTTCCCTCTATGTAAATAATTACCCAGAGAGCAAACTCTTTTCCGGAAAGAGTTTGGCCATTGGGGGCAGCCATCAGGTGAATAGCTTTGATGTAAACAAAAACAGCCATTATGGAGATATCTCAGCTGTAATTATGAGAAATCTGCCTGTTTGGGCCCAGCTAGCCAGAACTCCAAGCTTGGAGACGGCCTTGATGAGTGAGTGGGAAGAGAAGATAGAGAGAATGGCATATGAGACCATGAAGGAGAATGTAGTAAGCATTTCTGGAGTGCCAACTTGGACCATAGTATTGCTCGAGAGAATAATGGAAATTACCGGTTCAAAGAATATCCTGGAAGTATGGCCCAACTTGGAAGTGTTTTTCCATGGAGCTGTTGCCTTTGGTCCTTATAGAAGGCTTTTTCAAGATTTGATACCTTCCTCAGGTATGCATTATATGGAAACCTACAATGCTTCAGAGGGCTTCTTTGGCATCCAGGATCAAAAGAATTCCGATGAATTATTGCTGATGTTGGATTATGGAATTTACTATGAATTTATCCCAATGGAGGAGTGGGATTCCGACGACCCCAAAGTTATTCCACTTGAAGAGGTTGAACTTGGGAAGAATTATGCCTTAGTAATCAGTACCAATGGAGGGCTCTGGAGATATAAAATTGGCGATACGGTAAAGTTTACCTCCACCAGCCCATACAGGATAAAAATATCAGGCAGGACCAAGCATTTTATCAATGCTTTTGGAGAGGAAGTAATTGTTGAGAACGCTGAAAAAGCCATTGAAGAAGCATGCAAAGCTACTGATGCTACCATCGTCAATTTTACTGCTGCACCGGTGTATTTTGAAGGTGCAGGAAGCAAGGGGGCACATGAGTGGGTAATCGAGTTCAGTAAAATGCCCAATGATGAAGGTTTGTTTAAAGAAAAGCTGGATGCTACGCTCAGGGAAATTAATTCCGATTATGATGCCAAGCGTTATAAGGATATGGCTTTGGACAAGCCTAAAATACACTTTGCCCAACATGGCTTATTTGAAAAATGGATGAAGTCCAGGGGTAAGTTAGGAGGACAAAACAAGGTGCCTCGTCTAGCCAATAATAGGGAATATATTGACAGTATTCTAGAATTGAAGGATTAGTCTATTAATTGATTAAAAAAAGAGCCTCCTAAAGCATAAAATGTATTAAGTGGCTCTTTTAGTTTTTAGAATATTTTTAGCCATAAATATCATTTAGGATTCCAGCTAGGCGGATTCCTCCAGCAAGCAGCCTTTCTTCTATAATGGGGAAGTTTTTATAATCGTATTCATAGGAAAGCTTTTTATTCTCAGGTAGCTCATAAACATACTTTCTTAGAGCAACAGCTTCTTCCAGCCAATCTAGAATAGGTGTTGATTGAAGTCTTTTAATTTTATCCTTGTTCGCTCTATTATTGAGATGTTTGGCCAATTCAGTATAGCTCAGGTGCTGCCTTTCGATCATTTTGGTATCCCACACCGTGTGGAGGTTGGTCTTTTGGTTAAAGTAGTAAACATCTACCTTATTGCCGCCCATGTCTTCTCCATTTCCCACATGCAGTGGCTGGTGCAGGTCACCTACAATATGAATTAGCATTTTTAGGTTTTCCTGCTTTTTCTTAAAAGATAGAGGCTTGTTTTTTAGCTCATCTATCAACCTAAGCAGTGTTTCATAGGCATTGCCACGTTTACCCTGGATTTCAGGTTGATAGCCCTTGCCCTCATGGATTGTAAGAAAATGCCAAGAATAGGCATAGTCATATGCTTTGTCAGATCGGATTTGATCCATCCAATTGGCAACCATGGGAATGGATTCATTCTGCAAAATCGCAGCAATGTTCTTCTTTGCCTTTTTGCTCAGGTGCCAAGCTGCTATTTGCCCAACCACCCTGTGTCCATTTTGCCCCCATCCAAATGATTGGAAAATAATTACTGTACTCAAAAAAAGTGCTGCAATACTCTTCTTCATATTAGTAATCTTTTTAAAAATAAATTGCCCGGAGGTATAGCTAAAAGCCTTTTACTAGCCTTTGGCGAGTTCATTGATAGCTATCCAAGCCATCAATCCAGCTCCTACTTCCAAGGCACTTTCATCTATATCAAAAGTAGGAGTATGTACTCCGCTTGTAATACCTTTTTCTTCATTCCTTATTCCGAGACGATAAAAACAACCATCCATCTCTTGAGTGTAGTAGGAGAAATCTTCAGCCGCCATCCAAATATCCAAATCTTCCACATTTTCTTCTCCAAGGAATTCTTGTGCAGCTTTATATGCACGATCAGTAAGTTCTGGAGCATTTTTCAAGAAAGGGTACCCTTTGCGCACTTCAAAGTCCACGGAGCCTCCCATACCTTCAGCTAGTCCTTCAGCTATTTTGACCATCTTTTTGTGGGCCTCAGCTCTCCATTCTTCATTAAGGGTCCTGAAGGTTCCTTGTATTTTTACCTCATTAGGGATGATATTGGTAGCGCCTTTTGCTTCAATATGCCCAAAAGAAAGTACAGTAGGAACCTTTGGGCTGGCATTTCGGCTGACCACCTGCTGTAAGGCTACGATGATATGTGAGGCAATAAGTATTGGATCCACCAAGGTTTCTGGCATAGCACCATGACCGCCTTTTCCTTTTACGGTAAGGTAAAGTTCATCAGCACTGGCCATATACATTCCTTTACGGAAGCCTACCTTTCCTGCGTCTATCAGCGGCATCACATGCTGACCTACGATAGCTTCTGGCTTCGGGTTCTCCAGGGCTTTGTCCTTGATCATTAATGAGGCACCACCTGGTATTTTTTCCTCCCCAGGTTGAAAAATCAATTTGATCGTTCCTTCGAACTCGTCTTTTACCCCATTAAGAATTTTGGCAGCACCTAATAAGGAAGCCGTGTGAACATCGTGTCCGCAGGCATGCATTACTCCTTCATTAGTTGACTTATAAGGAACGTCATTTTGTTCTACGATTGGTAGCGCATCCATATCTGCCCTTAGGGCAATGATTTTTTTTGAAGGATTTTTCCCTTCAATGAGTGCTACCAACCCGGTATTGGCCTTTTTTTCAATATTGGTAATCCCCATTTCTTCCAACTGGGAGGCTACAAAAGCACTGGTTTTGTATTCCTCAAAAGAAAGTTCAGGGTTGGCGTGGATATATCTTCTATTAATGGTGATCTGTTCCAGGTATTCCCCGGCCAGGGCTTTCACTTTATCTTTTAACATGTTTAAATATCTTCTCCTTCAATAATTCCCCCTTCTTCTGGCGCTTCTTCTTCAGGGGCTTTGCCAAATCTTTGTCTAATGATCCTAGCTGTTGGGAAATCCTTTTTAATGGTATGGAATAAGGATTGAGCCTCAATCCTGTAAAGGTATTGTCCTACTTTTACCATGTATCTTGGCTGTTCATATTCCATTTCGGCTTTTACCTCGCTAGGAAGGGTGTTATAGAGATCGTTCCTTACACTAAAGGCCTGCTCTCTATCCACACCACTATAGACTAAAATAGTAAAGCCATTGTAAGTGCCTCTTTCCTCATTTTCAATAGAAAAACTGGTTAATGCCTGCTGAAGATCGGCATCTACTGGATCGCCAGCCTCAGCGCTGATCGGACCATTGCTCTCAGGAACAACACTGCTTTCCTGTGGTAGGTCAGGGTAGGTTATCCGGTTATAGCTAAGGTCTTCTTGATAGTTGTTGTAGGCTGCAGCAGACCGACTGATCTTACTTCCTCCAGCACAACCTGCCAAGAAGACTATAGACATTAAAAGGGAAAAAGCTTGCTTTGTCATGGTGTTTTTTAATCTTCTATAACAATACACTTGCCAGAAATGATATCCTGCTCAACACTTTTGTATTTAACATCCTTTTTGACATTTCCATCAGGATATTGGACAGAAACACGGTCATTTCTACCATAGGCCTTGTCTGATTTCCTTGGGGCCACAGCTTGTTTTTGAGCTCCACGGTTAGCGGCCACGGCTGCAGCAGCTGCTCTATTGGCATGTGGATTCAAAGAACTACTGGCATCCTCTTTAGAAGCTTGTACAGCTGGTTCTGGCTGACGCTGCGCTTGTGCCGCTTTAACCTGATCAGGGTTTTGCTGTGGCAATTCTGCCTTGGCCAAGAAAGAAATAATGTCTTCATTCAATTTGCCTACAAAACGCTTGAACATTTCAAATGCTTCGAATTTATAGATCAATAATGGATCTTTTTGTTCGTAAACGGCATTTTGTACAGATTGCTTAAGGTCATCCATGTCCCTTAAGTGTTCTTTCCAGTTTTGGTCGATGATAGCCAAAGTGACGTTTTTCTCCAAAGCTCTTATCAAATCCCTACCTTCATTTGCAAGGGTAGATTCCAAATTGATGACCACGCCGATTTGCTTAATGCCATCAGTAATTGGGACCATGATTTCCTTAACGGTTGCCCCTCTGTTCTCATAGACATCCTTCAGTACTGGCATGGCACGCTCAAGGACTCTTTGGTTTTTGGTCACATAGTTCTGGTAAGAAGCATCAAAGAGTTCTTGCGTCAGTACAGCTAAATCTTTGGATTTGATATCTTCCTCGCTGAACTTATGATCTATGCCCAAAGAGCTATAGATATTCATCCTTAGGTTTTCAATATCCTCGGTAGACTTGGCCATTTCGATGATTCCTTCGCAGACATCGTACATGATGTTGAGGATATCTAGCTCAAGTCTTTCACCCATCAAGGCATTTCTTCTTCTTTTATAGACTACCTCTCTTTGAGAGTTCATCACATCATCATATTCCAACAAACGCTTACGAACACCAAAGTTGTTTTCTTCAACTTTTCTCTGGGCACGTTCAATGGATTTAGAAATCATGGAATGCTGGATAACTTCACCCTCTTCAAGGCCCATGCGGTCCATTAGCTTCGCAATACGCTCAGAACCAAACAGACGCATCAAGTTGTCTTCCAAGGAAACAAAGAACTGGGAAGAACCTACATCACCTTGACGACCTGCACGACCTCTCAACTGTCTATCTACCCTCCTGGATTCGTGGCGCTCTGTACCAATGATGGCCAAACCTCCGGCTTTCTTGGATTCTGGGGTCAATTTAATATCGGTACCACGACCGGCCATGTTGGTAGCAATGGTCACTGTTCCCGGCTTACCTGCTTCTGCAACTACTTCCGCTTCTTTGGCGTGCTGCTTCGCATTCAGCACCTGGTGTTTGATCTTTTTCAAAGTCAGCATTCTGCTGAGAACTTCGGAAATTTCAACCGAAGTGGTACCCACTAGCACAGGCCTTCCAGCATCAGTCAGTTCATTGATTTCATCAACGACTGCATTGAATTTCTCACGGACAGTTTTATATACTTTATCATCCCTGTCATCACGCTGAATAGGCTTGTTGGTTGGGATAACTACTACGTCCAGTTTATATATCTCCCAGAATTCACCTGCTTCAGTCTCAGCCGTACCGGTCATACCAGACAACTTGTGGTACATTCTGAAATAGTTCTGCAAGGTAATGGTGGCATAGGTCTGTGTAGCATCTTCAACCTTCACATTTTCCTTTGCCTCAATAGCTTGGTGAAGTCCGTCAGAATATCTTCTTCCTTCCATCACACGGCCCGTTTGTTCGTCGACGATTTTTACTTTACCGTCTACCAAGATATATTCAGTGTCTTTTTCGAACATACAGTAAGCCTTCAATAGCTGGTTTACTGTGTGGATCCTTTGTGCCTTAACACCATAATCCTTGATGATTTCTTCCTTGCGGATCAACTTCTCCTTATCATCGATAGACTCATCTTTTTCCATTTCGGCGATTTCCGTGCCAATGTCTGGAAGAATAAAGAAGCTAGTATCTTCGTTTTTCTTGGTGATTACTTCAATACCATTATCGGTAAGGTCCACTGTGTTGGACTTTTCATCAATGGTAAACAAAAGCGGCTCATCCGCTTCAGGCATCATCCTTTTATTATCCTGAAGGTAATAGTTTTCGGTTTTTTGAAGGATTACCCTGATTCCTGGCTCTGAAAGATACTTGATCAAAGGCTTGTACTTAGGCATACCGCGGTAAGCTCTGAACAATGCCAGACCTCCTTCTTTTTGGTTGCCTGCTGCGATCAGTTTCTTACCTTCAGTAAGGTATCCCTGAACCAGTTTTCTTTGTTCATCCACCAGGGTAGCGACCCTAGGTTTCATATCATAAAACTCGTGCTCATCTCCTCTAGGGATAGGGCCTGAGATGATTAATGGCGTTCTGGCATCATCGATCAGGACGGAATCGACCTCATCAATCATGGCAAAGTGGTGCTTGCCCTGAACCAGGTCATTGGCTTCCCTGGACATATTATCTCTTAGGTAGTCAAAGCCGAATTCATTATTGGTACCATAAACGATATCGGAATTATAAGCTTTTCTTCTGCCCGCAGAGTTAGGCTGGTACTTATCGATACAATCTACAGTAAGACCATGGAATTCAAATAATGGTGCATTCCACTCACTATCCCTTTTGGCCAAGTAGTCATTGACAGTTACAACGTGTACGCCTCGTCCGGCCAAGGCATTAAGATAAGATGGTAGGGTAGAAACCAATGTTTTGCCTTCCCCAGTGGCCATTTCCGAGATTTTGCCTTTGTGAAGTACCATGCCACCAATCAGCTGTACATCATAGTGAAGCATGTCCCAAGTAATCTCGGTACCTGCTGCCATCCATTTGTTATGCCAGATGGCGTCATCACCGTTGATTTCTACATTGTCTTTTCTTGCTGCAAGTTCACGGTCATAATCATTGGCCTTAACCACGATTTTACCATTTTCCTTGAACCTTCTGGCAGTTTCCTTAACAACGGCAAAAGCCTTGGGAAGCACTTTTTCAAGTACCACTTCCAAGGCCTCGTTGCGATCTTTTTCGACACCATCGATTTGGTTGAAAAGGGCGTCCTTTTCATGCACCTTATCTGGAGCCAAAGCTTCAATTTGAGTTCTCAATGTGGCGATATTATCATCGAAGGATTTTAACTCCGTATTGATAACTCCTTTGATCTCGATGGTTTTTGCCCTTAATTCTTCATCGGTAATGGATGAGAGCTGCTTGAATTCAGCATTGATCTTATCCACTATTGGGAGCAATTCTTTTATATCACGATCTGACTTGGTTCCGAAGATTTTGGCCAGACCTTTAGCAATAGCGTCTAACATATTATATTGAAAATTGTAATAGCGTTTAAAATTACTTTCTTTTTGTTACAATCGGTAGTTTTTACCCGGTAATCGGGTATGAAATTGGCTCGCAGTAATGGCTTATATTTTTACCTTTCCACTGAAGACCTGCTCAGCGGGGCCAATTAACAATATATCCTTAAAACTGCCATCAGAGGAAGCTGTAAATTTAACGGCTAGGTTACCTCCGAGAGATTTGATGCGAACATGGTTGAGTTTGTTTTGCTGGCCATATACCAATGCACAGGCCGTCACCCCAGTACCGCAGGAAAGTGTTTCATTTTCCACTCCGCGCTCATATGTTCTTACGAAAATTTCATTGTCAGCTAAGGCAGAAATAAAATTGACATTTGTACCATCAGGTTGGTAGGTTTTGCTGTACCTGATTTCTGCTCCATTATCTACCACTGGATAGGTTGCTACATCATCTACGAAGCGTACGTGGTGAGGGGAACCCGTGTTGACAAAATAATCTTGCTCAACATTCGAAAGCTGACTTACCTCACTCATGCCCAATTCTACCAAACCATCAGCGATTCGTGCAGTATGCGGTCCATCTATGGCAAGGAATTTGGTGTGTTCTTCCAAGATGCCCAAAAATTTCGAAAAGGCTACTGCGCACCTGGCTCCGTTGCCACACATGCTTTGTGAACCATCAGAGTTAAAGTACACCATTTCGAAATCATAGCCTTCTTTGTTACGAATCAGGATTAGACCGTCAGCGCCAATCCCGAATTTCCTGTCACAAAGCCGGCTAACCAGTTCAAGGTTTTGGTCATCAAATTGCTCTGATCGATCATCGATCATGACAAAGTCGTTGCCTGTTCCTTGATATTTATAAAATGATATTTCCATATCCTTGTTTGAAGTATTTTAAAGTAAAATGACGGTTCAAAAACCAATCCATTCTATTATTGAATTACAAACATAATCAACTTGTCATTAATTCGGACGCAATGTCCGAATTATGGTTTTATTTTAAAAGTGAATTACTTAACTTGCTTGGATTCAATAATGGAATTATTGAGAAGAATATTGTGAAGTATTAATTCGTTTTCGAAATAAAATTTTATATGTAATGAAAAAAGTTTCATTTAATCCTTCAAGAAGGACTTTTATAACACAAAGTACTAAGGCCACTTTGGCAGTAGGAATAGGAAGCAGTGCTTTAGGGTCAGCTTTCTTAACTGCTTGTGGTGCTGCAAAAGAAGAGGAAGAATCTGTAAGTCTGAGCACAGGTTTTTCCCAAGCAGGCTTAAATTATGACTATGCAGCCTTAGAACCTAATATTGATGCCATGACCATGGAGATTCACTATACCAAGCATGCTGCAGGTTATGCCAAAAAACTAAAGGCAGCCTGTGAAGCTGAGGGAGTGGACATGGAAAAACCTTTGGAAGAAGTCTTGATGAAAGTTTCTAACTTCAGTACAGCAATGAGAAATAATGGTGGTGGCCATTACAACCATGAGCTGTTTTGGAGTATCATGTCTCCAAATGGCGGGGGGAAACCCGCTGGAGAGTTGGCAGCTGCTATCGATGGTGCATTCGGAAGCTTTGATAAGATGGTAGAGGAATTTGAAGCTGCGGCCAAAGGCCGATTTGGTTCTGGCTGGGCATGGCTTGTGTTAGACGAGAATAAAAAATTGCAAATAGGTTCTACTCCAAATCAGGATAACCCATTAATGGATGTTTCGGATTTCCAAGGTATTCCTTTAATGGGAATAGATGTTTGGGAACATGCTTATTACCTGCATTACCAAAATGAAAGAGGCAAGTACGTGTCTAATTGGTGGAATGTTGTGGATTGGTCAGTTGTGGAAAATCGCTACAATTCTATCATTTAATACACAGTTTAGGATATTTTTATAAAGCCGGATAAATTTTGTTTATCCGGCTTTATTTGTTTTTTAAACTCCATTTTTGAGCTTAGGCTATGCCCAAGCAGGAGCTTGACCATTGCTGGTACTGGATTTGTCCAATGTATAAATGGATGTGTGCCAATTTTATTGACCAGCATGAGTAATCTTTTCAATATATTATTCAAAGTATCTTTTAGCTTTTTGCTAGGCTTTTTGATGTTTTCATGTGTAGAATTGGATGAAAACAATGAGGGGGGCTATAGTGAATTGAAAATCAATCTAACTGCAGCAGCGTCAAGCAGCGATCTGGATGATGCTATTTATGTTGGCGGGCTGCAAATTGATGATTTTGAACTTGGCTTGAGTGATCTTAGTGTTAGCTATCTTTCTGAGGCTGGAATAAATGCTGGTTTGGATAGAATGGAATCTCATACCTTTATTGATCAATATGGAAACCCTTCTGGATCCTTTTTGAAATTGATAGAAGATGGTAAGTTGCGGTCAAATTTACTGGGGAAAGAAAAGACGCCTAATGGTTTATATCAAGAAGTAATTTTCCATTTGGAAAAAAAATCAAGTGCTATCACTTCCCATTCATTGAAGTTGGAGGGGGTGTTTGAAGGAAAGGAACTGAAGATATGGACGGCGAATGAAGAATGGCTAAAGGCAAAGTCAGTTAATACTAATGCATATGCAATTTATTCTCAGTCAGCATTAACCCTGGTTTTTGAGGTAGAGAAATTATTTGAAAATATTGAAATGTCCTCTGCCATGGATGGAAATAATGACGGGATAATACAGATAGGTCCAAATAATGAGGACGGAAATCAAGCTATATTTTTGGCCTTTGATCAAAACCTTCAAAAGGCTTTGCAATTGCGGAAATAGCCTCAATTTATGTCTTGGACAATATTGTTTTTAATTCTGTTCATTTACGATTTTTGTCAACTCATTTCTTATTATCTACATTTTACTTATGGATCTTTCAGTTTTTCAACAATCTGAATAGATGGAGACTTCTGGGTAATAATGGGTGTGAAAGTAAGGCGGGTTTAGGTTTATAGTTCTTTTTTTCAGTGCTGTTGTTTCTGTTTATTACAATGGTACTTGTGGATGTGTTTTTACTTTTGTGTATGAGTATTTTATTTATGTATTATTACGACTTGTTTCATTTATTCAGAATTTCATACACGTTTTTGGCATTTTGTTTGCAAGGCTAGCTCCTGAAGATAAACCAACAGTTTACACATTATGAATAATTCAACTAGAAACATTGCGAAATGGATGATGCCTCTTAGCTTAGGCTTAATAATGATGGCCTGTTCACAGGATGATGAAATGCCGAAAGAAGGTTACAGTCAAGTAACTTTAAAATCTACTGCCAAAGCTGATGCGGGAAGTACATCAGAAAACAGTCGAATGGATTTGGGGGCTATGACGGTGAGTTCTTTTCAAGTAGGTACAAAGGACATGGAAATGAAATATATGTCCCAAGCAGAAGTTAGTGCTGGAATTAGCATCGGGAATGGTACATTATTGACGAACCTCAGTGCGGAACTCGGTTCTGAAGTGACAAAAGAGAAAAGCCTCGTGCTGGTAGCAGATGGAGAAAGTAAAGTTGAAGTGATTGGGGAAGGGGAAACTCCGAATGGAAGTTATACTGAAGTGATCTTTAAGCTGCATAAGCATACTGATGGTGAAATGAAAGATAAATCGCTTATGGTTATGGGAGAAATGGAAGGCAAGACAACTGAAGTTTGGTTTTCGGCCGAAAAGCAGTTAAGAGCCGCTGCTGAATCTTCCAATGGATATAAGGTGGAAGGAAATACAGATATGACTGTTGTGTTTGATATGGAGGCGATGTTTGATGGCGTGGATATAAGCACAGCGCTGGACGCTAATGCTGATGGGATAGTAGAGATAGGTCCTGGAAATGTAGACGGAAACGGTTTGCTATACAGTCAAGTAGAAAGTAATTTGGAAAGCGCGGTAATGCTGAAAAAGCAATGAGATAGGTTTTTCAAAGTAAACATAAAATAAGGTGAGAGATTTTCTCGCCTTTTTTTGTATTTAGTCTCTTTTTGAATTTCTTTCGTGCCGATTAATTATAGATATTGAATTATGAAAGATCCTAAGACTTTAAGTGCAGTAGCTGAATTTCACCAGACCTTTAAGCATCCAGTGTTGGAGGCGCCAACCTTGCCTCATGAGAATAGATCAAAGTTAAGGGTTTCGCTCTTGGCGGAGGAGCTAAAGGAGCTGGAAGAGGGAATAAAAAATGAAAATATAGTAGAGGTGGCAGATGCCTTATGTGACTTACAATATGTACTGGCAGGGGCCGTGTTGGAATTTGGATTGGCCGATAAGTTCAAGGAGCTCTTTGATGAAGTGCAAAGGTCTAATATGAGCAAAGCCTGTAAGTCTGTAGAGGAAGCTGAGGCTACAATGGCTCATTATCAAGGCCAAGGAGTGGATTGCTTTTATGAAAAGGAGGGGGATTTGTATTTGGTTTTTAGAAAAGAGGACCGTAAAACCCTAAAATCTGTGAATTATTCTCCAGCAGACCTTAAGGGCATTTTGGGAGCCTAAAAGAGTCTATAAAAACATGATGGAAATTAAGTTTTATTTCCTCCTTAAAACCACAAGAAATCCTAAAATCTTGTGGTTTTGTGTTTATCCCCTAAATTGTACAGAGTTCAGTTTGAGATGTTTGTTGTTTTATCCAATAATGTGAATTTAATATCCCATATCCATGAATATTTTTACAAAATCGCTATGCCTGCTGGCTTTATTGATTTTACCTGTTTTTCAGGTTTCAGCCCAGAAGCGAGCCAGAGATTATGGTTTTGAATTTGGGGTGATGCCAACTGGGAAGATGAATGCCATTACCGATGTAAGTGGTGTCATGGTGGGACATAAAACTTTGGTTAAAGGAGATAGTGTGAGGACAGGTGTTACAGCAATTCTTCCTCATGGAGAAAATATTTTTCAGGAAAAAGTACCCGCAGCGGTTTACGTGGGAAATGGCTTTGGGAAATTGGCGGGAAGTACGCAAGTGGAGGAATTGGGAAACATAGAAACGCCCATAGTGCTGACCAATACATTAAGTGTGGCAGCAGGGATTGAAGGACTTATTGATTATACTTTTTCCTTTCCAGAAAATGGCGGTGTTCGTTCAGTAAATTCTATTGTGGGCGAAACCAATGATGGTTATTTGAATGATATTCGTGGAAGACATGTAAAAGCTTCAGATGTTTTGGAAGCAATAAAAGATGCAGGCAGTGGGACTGTGGAAGAAGGCAATGTAGGTGCAGGTACTGGAACAGTTTGTTTTGGTTTTAAAGGAGGGATTGGTACTGCTTCCAGGGAATTGCCAGAGGAAATGGGCGGATATACTGTTGGGGTTTTAGTACAGTCCAATTTTGGCGGTGTGCTTCAAATAGATGGATTGCCGGTTGGCAAGGCTTTGGAACAATATGCATTTAAAAACCAATTGGAGTCCGCAGATGGATCCTGTATGATCATAGTTGCTACTGATGCACCAGTGCATGAAAGAAACCTAAGGCGCATTGCTAAGAGGGCCCTTTTGGGATTGGCCAAAACTGGCGGGATTGCTTCCAATGGATCGGGCGATTATGTATTGGCTTTTTCCACTGCCGAAAATTTAAGAATTCCCTATCAGGCAAAATCATTGGAAAAGCATGAAATGAGTGTTTTGAGAAATGATGATATGAGTGGATTGTTTTTGGCGGTTATTGAGGCGACTGAAGAGGCTATCATCAATTCCCTTTTTGCTGCTGAAACTACCAGAGGTTATGAGGGGCATGAGATCAAGGCTTTACCTATTAGCAAAGTGGTAGAAATGTTGAAGGACTGATTTGAGTACTAATCAATGTAAAATCTGCGATAAAATTAACTTAATTGTTATTAAAGTCAACATCTCCTGGGCTCCGAGTTTTTTGGGATGTATTTTTTCGAATTTGGAAAGGTTTAAAAATGGTCAGTCAGCTATTGTAAAATTTTTACCGTATCCCCTTTGATCTGCCCAAAAAAAGAAAAGGGAATTTGCAGCTTTTTTATTGCAATAGGAAATACTGATATGGCCCCTATTAGGCTTGTCTATAGAATTTTAAAATGAAATTTTAAATCTCCTCAAAATTATTGACTAAAATACCTATGCTATATTCTTAAGCCAGAGATATGGCCTAAAGGACTATAACTACCTTTTGTAAGAAAAAAGTTTTTTATCATTTTGGTTTTCAATATTTTCAGGGATTGTATTGCTTGCAAAAACTAATCCTAAACATAAATTAACATGAAAAGACGCGAAGCGATGAAGAATGTCGCGCTGATATTTGGTAGTGCTTTATCAGTGTCTACATTGACCGTTTTTCAACAAGGATGTACTCGTTCCAAGGAAGCTGCACCAGGAGTATTTACTCCTGAAGACGCGCAGTTAATGTCAGAAATCGGAGACATCATCATTCCGGATACTCCAGATAGCCCAGGAGCGAAAGCAGCGGGTGTTGGGCCATTTATGGTGACTGTTTTAGAAGACTGTTATTCACAGGAAGACAGGGAAAAAGTATCTGCCTTTTTAGCTCATATTGAAAATGAAAAAGACTTTTCATCCCTTGCTGTTGATGGTCAAGTTGCTACAATAGCCGAAATTGATGCTAAAGTATATGCAAAGGAGAATGATCTAGATGAAAATTTGACCAGAGGATATAAAATTGTAAAAGAATTAACACTTTTTGGATACTTCAGTTCTGAAATTGGTGCAACACAAGCCTTAAGGTATAAGTTGGTACCAGGAAGATATGATGGATGTGTAGACTATCATCCTGGAGACAAAGCTTGGGCCTAAAATAATAAATCATGAATTTAAATATTAAAGCAAATAAAGAGAATACCTACGATGCTATTGTCGTAGGATCAGGAATCAGTGGTGGATGGGCAGCTAAGGAGCTTGCCGAAAAAGGGCTGAAAACATTGGTGCTTGAGCGTGGTAGAAATGTAGAGCATATCAAAGATTATCCTACAACCAACCTTAATCCATGGGAAATGGATCACCACGGGTGGTCTACCAATGAGATGAAGGAAAAGCACCCTATCCAAAGCAGATGTTATGCTTTTGGTGAAGCTACGGAGCATTTTTGGGTGGATGATAACGAAAATCCTTATAATGAGGTTAAGCCATTCAACTGGTTGAGAGGCTACCATGTTGGTGGTAGATCCCTGATGTGGGGAAGACAGTGTTATAGACTTAGTGATATTGATTTTTCAGCCAATGCCAAAGATGGTTTTGGGGTAGATTGGCCAGTTAGGTATAAGGAGCTTGCTCCTTGGTATGAATATGTGGAGAAGTTTGCCGGGATTTCCGGTCAGGCTGAAGGGCTTCCACAGCTTCCCGATAGCCATTTCCTTCCAGCAATGGAGATGAACTGCGTGGAGAAGCATGTGGCGCAAAGAGTAAAGGAAAAATTTGATGATAGGATCATCACCATTGGTAGGGCAGCTCATGTTACCCAGCCACATAATGGACGTGGGCCTTGTCAATATAGAAATATGTGTGCCAGAGGCTGTCCTTTTGGAGGGTACTTTAGCAGTAACTCTGCGACCTTGCCAGCAGCGATGAAGACAGGCAATATGACCCTGAGACCTTTCTCTATTGTTACTGAGGTGCTATACGATAAAGAGTCAGGAAAAGCTACTGGTGTTAGAATCATGGATGCCGAAACCAAGGAGTATGTGGAATATTATGCCAAAATCATTTTCCTAAATGCTTCTACATTGGGTACCAGCTGGGTATTGTTAAACTCTGTTTCCGATGCGTTCCCGAATGGGCTAGGAAACGGTAGTGAGCAAGTAGGACACAACCTAATGGATCACCACTTTGGAGTGGGCGCATCGGGTAAGTTTGATGGTTTTAATGATAAATATTTCTATGGCCGTCGACCAAATGGTATTTATGTACCAAGATTCCGAAACATCAGTGATTCTACTATGAGAGATGATTATGTTCGAGGATTTGGATATCAAGGAGGAGCAAGTAGAGGGAGAGGTAATGGAGGCCCTGAAGGTATCGGAGCAGACTTTAAGATGTCCAAGACTGAGCCTAGAGATGAGTGGAGCTTTGGAATAGGTTCTTGGGGTGAGCATTTACCGTATTATGAAAACAAGGTTACACTCAATCATGATAAATTGGATGCTAATGGTTTACCAACCTTGGATATTGATTGTGAATTCAAGGATAATGAAAAAGCCATGAGAAAGGATATGCGCCAAAGTGCCATTGATATTCTAGAGGCTGCTGGTGCCAGAGATATTAATTCCTATGATAGTACTCCTCCTCCTGGGCACTGTATCCATGAGATGGGCACTGCGAGAATGGGTAGAGACCCAAAGACTTCAGTATTGAATGGATTTAATCAAATGCACGAAGTTCCAAACGTATTTATCACTGATGGTTCTTTTATGACATCTTCTGCATGTCAAAATCCATCTTTGACTTATATGGCATTTACTGCTAGAGCAGCTGATCATGCGGTTAAGGAACTGAAAAAACAAAATCTATAATTTATTATAGAAGCCGGTTTGAGCCGGCTTTTTGCTTTTCCCACCATAGGTGTTAATGATGGGGTTTACTCCTGATATTAAATGAAAGTAGATGAATTTAAATATTAAAGCCAAAAAGGAGCATACTTACGATGCTATCGTAATTGGCTCAGGTATTAGTGGTGGTTGGGCTGCCAAAGAACTGAGTGAAAAGGGCTTAAAAACCTTGGTCTTGGAAAGGGGGAGAAATGTGGAGCATATCAAGGATTACCCTACCACCAATATGAATCCATGGGAATTTGATCATGGAGGGAGAACCACTCATGAGATGAGAGAAAAGCACCCCATCCAAAGTAAATGTTATGCTTTTGACGAGACTACAGCGCATTTTTGGGTGGATGACAATGAAAATCCCTACAATCAGGTCAAACCATTTAACTGGATCAGAGGATATCAGGTTGGAGGTCGTTCTTTAATGTGGGGCCGGCAGTGTTACCGGTTGAGTGATATAGATTTTAGCGCCAATTTGAAGGATGGACATGGTGTGGATTGGCCGGTAAGGTATAATGATATTGCTCCCTGGTACAGTTATGTGGAAAAGTTTGCGGGAATTTCAGGTCAGGCTGAAGGGCTCCCACAACTACCAGATAGTGATTTTCTACAGGCCATGGAAATGAACTGCGTAGAAAAACATGTAGCTGCACGTATTAAGGGGCAATTTTCGGACAGAATCATGACCATTGGTCGCTCATCAAATATTACCGAAGCCCATAATGGTCGTGGTCCTTGCCAGTACAGAAGTTTGTGCACAAGAGGATGCCCTTTTACAGGGTATTTTAGTAGTAATGGAGTGACTTTACCTGCCGCTATGATGACTGGAAATATGACCCTGAGGCCATTCTCTATCGTGACGGAGGTCCTATATGATAAGGAGTCAGGCAAGGCCAATGGTGTAAGGATCATGGATGCCGAAACCAAGGAATATATAGAATATTATGCAAAGATTATATTCTTGAATGCATCGACTTTGGGAACAAGCTGGATTTTACTGAACTCTATCTCAGAAGCCTTCCCTAATGGCTTAGGTAATGGAAGTGAACAGGTAGGACATAACCTAATGGACCATCATTATGGGGTAGGTGCATCTGGAAAGATTGAAGGGTTTGAAGATAAAACAACCTATGGTAGAAGGCCAAACGGTATCTATATCCCAAGATTCAGAAATATCAACGAGGCTACTAAAATGGATGCCTTTGTTCGTGGATATGGTTATCAGGGAGGAGCAAGTAGAGGCCGTGGAGAAGTTGGGGCTGAAGGAATAGGAGCTGATTTTAAAATATCCAAAACTGTGGCATCAGCCAATTGGGGGATGGGGATTCAGGCCTTTGGTGAGATGCTTCCAAATTATGATAATAAGGTTAGCCTTAACCATGATAAGTTGGATCCCAATGGATTGCCGACCTTGGATATTGACTGTGAATTTGGAGAGAATGAAAAAGCCATGCGTAAAGATATGGCGGACAGTGCAAAGGAAATGCTGGAAGCTGCTGGTGCAATGAATATAAACTCATATGATAATGCCCCGCCTCCGGGTCATTGTATTCATGAGATGGGAACGGCAAGAATGGGTAGAGATCCAAAGACTTCAGTATTGAATGGATTTAACCAGATGCATGAAGTTCCAAATGTGTTTATTACAGATGGTTCTTTTATGACTTCTTCTGCTTGTCAAAACCCTTCATTGACCTATATGGCCTTTACTGCAAGAGCTGTTGACTATGCTGTGAAGGAGTTAAACAAATAGTATATCTAATCTTGATTAAGTTGAATCAAGATTATCGTTCTATCCATGTTGATATCTCCTGAAAATAAATAAAGTGATTAGATAGGATCGTAAATGGGGCTTATTACATGATTACATGTATTTACTAGTATAACTTAAGTAATTAGTTTTGTCTTAATTATTTGCGGTTGTTTGACAAGTCCCCTGTTTGGAAGGTTCTGATCAGGGGATTTTTTTTATAGTTCTATTTCCTTAATTTGATGGGAAATAGTTTCCTTTCTATCGTGAAAAAACTCAGGTGGTTCGTATTCGCCCTTTTCTCCCTATTGATAGGAGTGTATCCTCTTGTTTATATTTTTATGAATGATAGGGATATAGGTTTTTTAGGAACCAAAAGTTTGGTGTTGCTAAATAGTTTTGCTTGGAACTTAGGTTTTTATGTTCATATAGTTTTTGCAGGGATAGCTTTACTGATCGGTTGGGTTCAGTTTAGCACAAAAATTAGAAATCAGCATATAAAAATTCATAGGACGATTGGGCGGTTTTATGTGATTTGTGGCCTGCTTGGAGCTTTAGCGGGCTTTTATTTGGGCTTTTATGCTACTGGTACCTGGTTGACCAAAATGGGTTTCATAATTTTAGGCTTATGTTGGTTCTCAAGTACTTTTGCAGCCTATTTTTATATTTTGAGAAAAGAGATCATCCGTCATCAAAAGATGATGATCTATAGTTATGCCCTTTGTTGGGCCGCGGTAACCTTAAGGATTTATTTACCCTTTTTAAACATGATTTTCCCTGAATTCATTACAGCCTATACTATTGTGGCTTGGTTATGCTGGGTGCCCAATATGGCCTTAGCTTGGTGGATTAATCATCGCATCATTCAGAAAGTAAGTGATCCAATATTATAGTTTGATTTGTTGTATCATTTTGAATTTGAAAGGAATCGATATAACTTAATGTTTTAGTTTTTGATTAATTCTGTACTATGAAAAATCTTTTTGTTGCATTAGGTCTTTTGTTAGCTCTTAATTCCTGCATGAAAGTTCGCTATGAGTCAAAAAAATCCTTTGATGAGGTAATTGTTTCTTCTGTAGATGAAGGGGAAATGCATGGAGCTTTTCAAACAGAGGATGAAAATTTAAATAACCAAAGTACGCTGGCATCAGTCGCCCTTCATGATCCTGATGCAGAGGTTCGAAAAATTGCTGTTGGCAAATTGAAAACACAGTCTACTTTGTCTTCTGTTGTTCTCCATGATCCAGATGCTGAAGTTAGAAAATTGGCAGTAGAGCGTTTGGAATAGAGATTAAATTATCTTTTAGTGGCCGATAGCATGCGGTCTTTTCCTTGTAGATCTTTGTGAATGGTAACATCTAAATAGCCCATGGTTTTTATTAGCTTAATCATTTCCTTTCCTAGGGCCTCGTTGATTTCAAAATAAAGCTTGCCTTCAGGCTTGAGTGCATTTAAACCCTTTTGGGCAATTGTTCTATAGAAAACCAGTGGATCGTCATCCGTGACAAATAAAGCCAAATCAGGTTCATGGTCCAGAACATTGCTACGCATCCATGTTTTTTCCAGCATTCGCACATAGGGAGGGTTGCTGACCAAAATATCCAGCTCCTCCAGAGGTATTTCTTCCTTTAAAATGTCGGTTTTGTGGAAGTTTATTTTTGCATGAAGTTGTGTTGCATTTGCTTTGGCAATTTCCAGTGCTTCATTACTAATGTCTAAAGCATGGGTCTCAGGTTGCTGCATTTCCAGAAAAAGTGAAATGGGAATACAACCAGAACCTGTCCCAATATCCAATATCCTTAAATTAGGCTGTTGGTTTTCCTGAATGATAAGGTGAACCAGTTCCTCGGTTTCATTTCTGGGAATTAACACCGCAGGGGAAACCTTAAAATCACGCCCATAAAAGGGAGCATGGCCCAATATATACTGGATTGGTTTTCCAGATTCCAATTCCTTCAGGGCCAAATTAAGAGATTCAGGTACTTCAGAAATTTCTATATTTCTAATAATGTCTGCCCGGCTAATTCTAAGAAAATGCTCAAAGAGCCAAAATACTAATTGTTGAGCCTCAGGATCTGGGTAAATACTTAGAATTTTGGAATGGAAAGAATTGTAAAGTTGCCTGGCAGCGTTCATGGTTTAATTTGCTTTGGGCAAAGGTAAAAGTTTTTAGCAAGAAATAGATTTGGATATAAGATGAGAAAAGGAAAAAGACAGGATTAACCCTGTCTTAATTATTACCATTTTCCTCTCTTTTTTCCTTTTTTATGATATTTGGGGTGATGGCCATTATGGTTTTTCAAATGTCCAGAAGGGACTTTTTTATAACTCTTTTTGAAGTAATGTCCATGATGATGGTCATATACTACGCAGGAACTGGTGACCATTGAAACAAGAAAGAATAGAACCAGTGAAAATCCGATATGTTTGATAAATTTTTTCATGCTTCTCAAAAATCAATAATCAGACCAACATTGAAAACGTTGTTGTTAATTGCTGTTTTTGAGAGTTACATTACCATTTTATGGCTGATCATTTATTTTTAAATTCATCTTTGAGCATCACATATTGATAGATGTCTCCTACTTTATTATTTTTAATAAAGGCATTTTTTAAAATGGCCTCCTCTTGAAACCCAGCCTTTTGGATGACACGCAAGCACGGGATGTTAAAATCAAAAACTGTGGCAAATACTCTATAGACAGGAAATTTTTCAAACAAGTGATTGACGAAAAGCTTTGTGGCTTCAGTAGCAATTCCCTGTCCCCAATATGCTTGGCCTATCCAGAAGCCGATTTCCATATTGGTTCGCAATTCATCCTTTCCTTTTTCTGCACCAATAGAGCCTACCAATTCGCCATTTTTTTCAATAGCAAAATTTTGTGGAGGATTGAATTTTATATTGTGTTCTATCCATGCACGAGCATCATGAATGGTGTAGGGCTGTGGAAAACTATCCTTTAAATTATTGGCAATAGCTGGGTTGTTGGCCATGGGATACAGTTTGTGGAAGTGCTGTCCGCCCCAGGATACTAGTGCTACGCCCTTGTCTCCTTGAATTTTCATATGAGGTAGATAATAGATTATGTAGTGTTCAGAATAATCGGAATACACTACATATATCATACCCAAAATGATCCTAGAGGACGAAAATCATGTAGAGAGGAGAAAATAATGATTAGCGGTGAAAAAAAAGTATGCTAAAGAAAAAGGCATGGAGATCAATCCTCCATGCCACTGTTTTTAAGCCTTTCAGCATTTTCTGCAAATCGCAGCGCACTGATGAACTCTTCAATATTTCCTTCCACCACATCGGGAAGATTGTAAACGGTTTTGTTGATCCTGTGATCAGTAACTCGGCTTTGTGGGTAGTTATAGGTTCTGATCTTATCAGAGCGGTCACCACTTCCTACCATTGATTTTCTCTGCGCACCAACAGCCTCATTGTGTTTGGCCAACTCAATTTCATATATTCTAGAGCGCAGTACCTTTAGGGCCTTTTCGAAGTTTTTGATCTGGGATTTCTGATCCTGACAAGTTACTACTATTCCAGTTGGTTCGTGTGTCAGTCTAACTGCAGAATACGTGGTGTTTACAGACTGCCCTCCAGGTCCTGAAGAACAATAAGTATCCTTACGTACGTCATTCATGTCTATCTGCACATCTACATCTTCCATTTCAGGTAGAACAGCAACTGTAGCAGCGGATGTATGTACCCTGCCTTGTGTCTCAGTGGCTGGAACCCTTTGTACACGGTGAACGCCCGATTCATATTTGAGCATTCCATAAACGTCTGCTCCGGAAACGGTACTGATAATTTCCTTATAACCTCCCGCTGAGCCAAAGGTCAAATCGAGAATGGTCAGGTTCCAGTTTTGCTTTTCTGCAAATCGTTGGTACATTCTGAAAAGGTCACCAGCAAAAATTGCTGCTTCATCCCCTCCTGTACCACTCCTGATCTCAAGGATACAGTCTTTAGAGTCATTGGGATCTTTAGGGATAAGCATCTGCTTAAGGTCCTTTTCCAATACTACCTGTCTGTCTTTTAATTCATCAAGTTCGGCCTTGGCCATGTCTCTGAAATCAGGATCTTTTTCATTTTCCAGGATTTCCTTAGAACTATCTATATTCTCCAGCACCAATTTATACTCGTCATAAACTGCTACTATTTTTTCCAGGTCCTTATATTCTTTGGTGAGCTTAGTGTATTTGCTCATATCCGCCATAGCATCGGGCTGGATGATCAGCTGTCCAACTTCCTCAAAACGGTCTTTTATGTGCTCTAACTTATCAAGCATAATTTCAATTTCTTTTCAAGCATCAAAATTAAGAAAATAAGTGGGATTCTGGTATCTATAATCAGCTATCTCTAAATCTCAACAACTCGGCTTTTGTTTCATTTAGCAGGCTTAGATTTAAATGCAGGAAAAAATCAATTAACTTTATCTACAAATTAGCTGAAAGATGAAGAGACTTTTGATAATTGCTTTATGTGCATGGGGCTTCTTGGCCTGTAATTCTGAAAAACATGTGGACAAGCAGGTTTTGGAAGAAGTTAACCAATCCATGGAGATCAAAAAGGTAAGTGATGTGGATATTATCAATAAGGCCATGGAATGGGGTGGTGAGATCAGTGCAGCTGCTCAAGAAGAACTGATGACTAAATTGACTACTGCTTTAGAAGAAAAGGGAGCAGCTGAAGCAGTGGCATTCTGTAATGTGGAGGCACTTTCAAGCCTTAAAAAAGTAAGTGGTGAATACGGTGTAGAAATTAGGCGAGTATCCCATGATTACAGAAATCCTTCAGATCAGCCCGATGAAATGGAGGAAATGCTTTTGCAGGCTTATGAATACAATGAAGAAAACAATATAGAGAGTAAACCCAATGTGCAGGAATTGCCAGGAGGTGAAGTGCTGCTTTATACCAAGGCTATAAAGATTCCTGGTAAGCTCTGCTTGAACTGTCATGGGGAACCTGGCAAAGACATCACAGAGGAAACAATGTCCAAGTTGGATGAACTGTATCCTGAGGATAAGGCCAAAGGTCATAAAGTAGGTGATCTGAGGGGAATGTGGAGCATTTCCATCCCCAAAAAAGAAGTGGTCAAGAAGCTGTAATCCCTGTTTTTTTAGATCATTTCCCCAATCCAAAAAGGTTTAATTGAGTTAAAGGTCACTGTGCCTTCTTCTGTTTCAATAAAGGTGGCATGGCTGATTTTGAGCAAATGGCTTTCATTGGCGGTTTTTATCTCTACTATACTTCCTTCTGGAGCATGAATTTGTAATGAGCTTTCGGGGAACCACTTTTTAAAGGATTTTTCCCTCACAGGAAAATACCTGATGGGGCCGTCAAAGATCACAATATTTAGAAAATCCAGCTTTTCCTCCAAGTTGAAAGCTTCTAGATGATCAAAGCCAATGATATTTACTGCAGAATGTTTAGAGGCGATTAAATATTGTAATCCCTCATTGAGAAAATCGCTGTTTTTGACGGTTAGGAATTGGATGGGGTACTGTTCTTCCAGCAGGTTCAGGTTTTCTCTTTGGAACTCTGAGGAAGCTAAAATGATGTCGATTTTGATTCCCCAAGAAATGACCGTTTCGATAGCGTCTTGGGCAACTACTACGGTCGGGACCCATTCCAGTAAAGAGGATAATTGGGCGAAATTATAGCCTTTTGTATCCAGTATCATTAAGGCGGGTTCTTGCTGCTCTTTAACAAAGTGGTGCGAGGACATGTTATCTAATTGTGGAGGTTAATGAAGCTCGAAGTAATTGTTTAATATGAGGCTAAAATAGGAAATTATTATAGCAATTTAGTTTTTGATTGCTTTGGCTTGGAGATTGAAGTCAGCTATGGATTTAGTTGTTTGAAAATGGCCTAATTAAGTCAGGTCTTGATTTGAGTAAACTATAATCTTGGAATTAATGGCTTTTAATGGTGAAGCCATTTTGCGAAATAATCAATAAACTGGTAGTTTTTTTTTACTTTTAGGGCGTTAAAAACACCTTTAATAAAAACCATTGATACTGAGGAAGTATTTATATTTCTGATGCATACAAAGACCACAATTACCATGAAATTAGCAAAGCCATTTAACTTCAAAAAGTGGATTGATGATAATAGACATCTTTTAAAACCACCAATCGGTAATCAGCAAGTTTATACAGGCAATGAGGATTTTATTGTGATGGTAGTGGGCGGTCCAAATTCCCGTAAAGATTATCACTACAATGAAGGAGAAGAGTTTTTTTATCAGTTGGAAGGGGATATTGTCCTGAAAGTGATAGAGGATGGTGAGCCAAAGGATATCCACATCAAAGAGGGTGAGATTTTTCTTTTGCCTCCAAAAGTTCCACATAGTCCAAGAAGGCCTGCCAATACTATAGGCTTAGTGTTTGAGCGTTACAGAAGGGAAGGTGAAAAGGACGGTTTTATCTGGCATTGTGAAAATTGCGGAAATAAACTTTATGAAGAATACCATGAAGTAACCGATATCGTTAACCAGTTGCCTCCTATCATGGAGAGATTCTGGAGCAATCCAGAGAATACCACTTGTTCACGGTGTGGAACTAAGATGGAAAAATAGGCTGTGGGTACATTTACTTCGCAGCCAATAACACGAAATTTTGATCAAAAGCATGATTTCTTACGAATACAGCCTTGATTTTGCCAGAAAGATGGATGCTGAGGATCCCTTAAAGGATTTTCAATCTCAATTTCTTTTTCCAAAAATTGATGGACGATCAGCTATTTATTTTTGTGGAAACTCACTGGGTTTGCAGCCAAAAGCAGTAGAAGAGTATGTGCAGAAAGAACTTCATGCTTGGGCGGACAAGGCAGTAGATGGACATTTTGATGGAGAGCAACCTTGGTTTTCAGTACATACTCGAGCAAAAAAGGCTTTGTCCCATATTGTAGGGGCCAAGGAACATGAGGTGGTGGTGATGAACAGCCTGACCAGCAATCTTCATGCTTTAATGGTTTCTTTTTATCGTCCGGAAGGAAAGAGGTTTAAAATACTGACAGAGGCTGGAGCTTTCCCATCTGATATGTACATGTTGGAGAGCCAAGTGAAGTTTCACGGTTATTCTCCTGATGAGGCCATCATAGAAGTATCGCCTAGAGTTGGTGAGCATACACTCAGAACTGAGGATATCCTGAATACTATTTCAGAACATGCGGACGAGCTAGCTTTGGTGATGATGGCAGGCCTGCAATATTATACCGGTCAGGTGTTTGACATGAAGCAAATAACCGAAGCAGGTCATGGGGTTGGGGCTTTGGTAGGCTTTGACCTAGCGCATGCTGTTGGGAATTATCCCTTGGTCTTGCATGAATGGAAGGTGGATTTTGCAGCTTGGTGCAGTTATAAGTACTTGAATTCCGGGCCTGGAAATGTGGCAGGAATCTACGTCCATGAAAAATATGCAGATAATAGGGAATTGAATCGTTTTGCAGGATGGTGGGGACATGATGAAAAGGAGCGGTTTATGATGGAAAAAGGTTTCAAGCCCATGTATGGTGCGGATGGCTGGCAGACTTCCAATGGAAACGTGTTGGGGATGGCCGCCCATCAAGCTTCTTTGGATGTTTTTGAGAAAGCGGGAATGGGCAGGCTGAGGACAAAGAGTGTCTTATTGACCGGCTATTTGGAATTCTTGATTCGCAAAATTAGCGGTGAAACTGGAGTTTTGGAAATCATTACCCCAGAAGACCCTGAAGCTAGAGGCTGTCAGTTGTCTCTTTTGATCCATAAAGGAGGAAAGGCTGTTTTTGATGAGTTTTATAGAAATGGAATTGTGGGAGATTGGAGAAATCCGAATGTGATTAGACTAGCTCCAGCACCATTATACAACAGCTTTGAGGATGTTTTTCTCTTTGCGCAGATATTGGAACGATCTTTAGCAAAATTTGCTTAAGATAAATAAATATTAGACCTATTTAATTAACCTATTAAACTGATTTTGAACCGATGAGGAATAATAATGTAAGCATTATTGGAGCTGGATTGATTGGTTCTCTTTTGGGAATTTACCTGAGAAAAAAAGGACTGGAAGTTGGCTTGTATGAAAAGCGTTCTGATCTCAGGGATAAAAAGAATGTTCCCGAAGGGAGGTCCATCAACATGGCTTTGAGTGACCGTGGCTGGAAAGCCTTGGATAGAATTGGCCTACGGAAAAAAGTGGCTCCTATGGCTTTGCCCATGTATGGGAGGAGTATCCATGATGAACATGGTGAGACATCCTTTTTGCCTTATGGAAAGGAAAACCAAGCAATATATTCTATTTCGAGAAGAGACTTCAATGAGCTGCTGATCAACGAAGCAGAAAAAGAAGGGGTGAGTATATATTTTGATCATCTCTGTGAAGAAATTGATATTTCTAAAACATCTTTGAGCTTTTCCTATGCAGACGGGCAAAAGTTTGTGAAAGAATCCGATGTGATCATTGGGGCAGATGGAGCGTATTCTTCCTTGCGGGATGCCATGCAGAAGCAGACCAGATTGAATTATAAGCAAGAATATATTTCTCACGGATATAAGGAGTTGACCATTCCGGCCACGGCGGAAGGCGAATTTGCTATGGATCCGACTGCCTTGCATATTTGGCCGAGAGGTATGTTTATGCTTATTGCTTTGCCAAATCCGGACAAATCATTTACCTGTACTTTATTTTTGCCTTTTGAAGGTGAAAAAGTATGTTTTGATAAAATCAACGATAAGAGTGATCTGGAAAGTGTTTTCAGGACTTTCTTTAATGATGCCTTTGAATTGATGCCGAATTTGTCTGATGAGTTTTTCAATAATCCTACAAGTTCACTGATCAATGTGGAATGCTTCCCATGGCAAAAAAATAAATCCTTATTGATTGGGGATGCCTGCCATGCTATGGTTCCATTCTTTGGACAGGGAATGAATTGTGGATTTGAAGATTGCTTTATACTGGATGAGCTGATAGAGAAATTTGGTACAACTTCTTGGGAATTGGTGTTTGAGAAATTCCAGAAAATCAGAAAGCCCGACACAGATGCCATAAGTCAAATGGCAAGGGATAATTTTGTGGAAATGAGGGACAGTGTGGCCAATCCTAAGTTTATTATTCGCAAGAAAATAGAGGCAAAACTCCATGAACTATATCCACAAGAATGGGTGCCCCTGTACACTATGGTGACTTTCTCAGATATGAAGTATGCTGACGCTTATGCACAAGGCCAGCTCCAAAATGAAATTATGGATAAGGTAATGAGCGATCCTCGGATCGCCCAGAATTACCATAATATCAATTATGAGGAAATTATAAATCTGGTGGAGACAGCTAGAATGGTATAATAAAAAGTCCCGGTGATCACCGGGACTTTTTATTAACGATATCTATTTTTTTTATTTATCTGGGCATCCATGGAGATTTTTCCAGGGCCTGTAAAAAGCAATACAACAAATATCACTAGGAATAGCAGGGCTTTTTCTTTTCCTCCAAAGGGGTCATCTGCATGTACTATAAATGCTGCGGTCATCATAGTGATAATCAAAGGGATCAATACCCATCTGCTCATAAAGCCAAGTGCCAATAGGATCGCGCAGAAAAACTCCGCAAAAATAGCCAGCTGTAAAGAAACCGCTGGGCCTAATCCAATAGGATCTGAAAATTTGGTCAGGTACTCGCTGAAATTGGCGATTTTAGACCAGCCATGAGTCATCATCATACCTGCAGCACTCAACCTAAGGATCAAAAGCGCAAAATTCTGCGAAAATGGACGATGTGAGAAAAGTAATTTTTTCATTATAAAAAGCTGATTTTATTGTGCTTATAATATCAACGCTTATTCAATTAAACTATTGGACAATATCCAGAAGTATAATGTTAAGGTAAAATCTTTTTGGGAAGAAACCATTATAGGCTTATGTCCATAATGAATCAGGATAATCTCCTTGCTCATGTAGATCCTGAAGCGCCTTTACCACCACAGGTTTGTCATCAGGATAAGTGACTCCAAACCATGTTTTGCCTCCTTCCAGAATGGCGATGTTGGCTTTCTTTTTCTCTATTAAAGCATTGGCTACAGTAGGGATATAGAATTCGGATTTGATATTGTCCTTGTTTTCGGCCAAGAAATTTCTCCAAAGGTCTTCTGTTTCTTCAAAGAATGAAGGATGGAATCCCCAGCAGTTCATAGAAACAGGAGTATCAGTAGGTATTTCAATTTCTTGATCGTTTTCACGACTAAGGATTCGATCACCTTCCTGTGCGATGGCTGTCCTTTCTGTCATTCCCATCAATTGCATATGACCATTGGTCGCGCAGACTCCGCGACTGACAGTGCCATTGTCAGAAAGTACGTTTTGAATCGCATAACCGACCATGCAGTGTAAGTCCTCTTTTACCCCATTTTGAAGAAATTCTCCCAAGACCTGAAAGGCCTCTTTCCCATAAAAATCATCTGCATTAATTACAGCAAAAGGTTCCTTAATAGCATCCTTTGCACACAATACTGCATGACCTGTGCCGTAGGGCTTTTTTCTTTCGGGATTTCTATATTCCAAAGGAACCATGCTCTCCAGGGATTGAACAACAAATTCGACTTTGATTTTCCCTTCTAGCTTGGGCAAGAAAATTTCTTTGACCAATTCCAGAATTTCTTTACGGACTATAAAGACAACTTTCCCAAAGCCTGCCCTGATTGCGTCATATATTGAGTATTCTATTATCGTTTCTCCTTTTGGGCCAAAGCCATCTATTTGCTTATTCCCTCCATATCGGCTACCTATCCCTGCAGCTAGAATCAAAAGTGTTGGTTTATTCATGAAATTGAAAGTTTCTTGATAGTCTGGTTTGTTTTGGTGCCTAAAATTAAGACAATCTTTTAAAGTGACCATGTGGGCAGTCAAAAATTAGACCGATTTCCAAAAAATGCTAAAAACCACCCGTTTGTTGTCAAATCTCACTGTTTTCTTCCTTTTTGGTTTGTTAAATACCCGACGAAATGAGTTTTTGTTAAAAAAAATGAAAAATATGGGTTAAAAATTAATCTGTATTATTAGATTTGCATGCAATTCAGTTAAAAAATGGTTTAAATATAACCGAGTAGTTTGTCAGTATAATAAAATGAAAAAAGTAGAAGCGATTATTAGAACATCTCGATTTGAGGTGATTCACAAATGTATTGCTGCCTTAGGAGTAAAATTCCTTACTTTTTATGAAGTTAAGGGTATGGGTCTTGAGCACGCAAAGATTGAAAAGTATAGGGGGGTGGCTTATGAGCCAGCTTTTATTCCTAGAACCAAGTTGGAAATTGTCGTTACAGAGGATCTGGTAGATTCAGTCATCAAATGTATCCTGAAAGAAGGCCGTACAGGTGAGATCGGAGATGGTAAAATCTTCGTTACCGATGTGCTTGAAGCCTATAGGGTAAGAAATGAGGATAAAGGTGCGGATGCACTATAATTCCTCAACTATTAATCTATCACCTTTCAAATCCTAATCAATAATTTCCCTTTCTAATGAACCAAGAATTATTTACCATCAATAATGTGTGGATGATGGTGGCCACTATCCTAGTATTCATCATGCACCTTGGCTTTGCTTCCCTTGAGGCTGGACTTACAAGAGCCAAAAACACCATTAATATCTTATTTAAAAATACCATTATTCCGGCCATGGGTTTGTTGACCTATGCATTTATTGGCTTCGACCTGATGTATCCGGGAGAAGCTTTTGCAGGAGGTTTCTTTGGCTTGAGTGGCTTGGGTTTAAGCCTTCCTGAAGGATGGGATACTTATGCCTATAGCGAAGGTTATACGTTCTTCACTGATTTTATTTTCCAAGCCATGTTTGCAGCTACTGCAGCTACTATTGTGTCGGGAGCTGTTGCAGAAAGAATCAAATTGGGGCCATTTATCATATTCTCCACACTTTATGTAGCTATTTGTTACCCAATCGTTGGGATGTGGAAATGGGGCGGAGGATTTTTGGATACCCTAAGTACTCCTTTTTATGATTTTGCGGGTTCTACGATCGTCCATTCTGTAGGTGGTTGGGGAGCCTTAGTTGGAGCTTATCTATTGGGGCCAAGAATTGGGAAATATACTGAAAGAGGTATGAATGCGATCCCTGGACACAATATTCCAATGGCTGTAATCGGTGTGTTTTTACTTTGGTTCGGATGGTTTGGATTCAACGGTGGTTCGGTTTTGAGTGCAGACCCAGGAACTGTGTCTAAAGTGTTTGTGACTACTTCTATCGCTGGTGCCGCTGGTGCTTTTGGTGCATTAATTTTCTCTTATTTGAAATTCAAGTCTTACGATATCACTATGGTACTCAATGGAGTATTGGCTGGATTGGTGGGGATTACTGCCGGTGCGGATTTAATGTCTGTCGGTGAGTCTGCCATCATCGGATTCGTAGGCGGAGCTTTGGTAGTATTTGGAGTTGTTTTCTTTGACAAAGTAAAAGTAGATGATCCTGTTGGTGCGATTTCAGTACATTTGGTAGGCGGTATTTGGGGTACCCTAGCAGTAGGTATTTTTGGTGACCTTGCTGGTTTCTCTCAATTGATGTCTCAATTAATCGGTGTGGCTGCTGTTGGTGTGTTCTGTATAGTATTTAGCTGGGTATTATTCTATTCTATGAAGAAGACTGTTGGTATACGTGTTCATGAAAGTGAAGAGGTGGAAGGTTTGGATATCAATGAGCATAGCATGAGGGCATATCCTGATTTTGCGACAAAGGAATAAGATAGGAAATAAAAGATTTACCTGACAAATAGAAAGCGCCATCCGATTCAGTGGATGGCGCATTTATTTTTTAATATATGTATATCCGCATTTGAACAAATAATGATTAAGAGCGAATCGAAATGATCGTTTTGACTAAAATATGAACTACTTCGGACTTCATACTTCCGACCACCTGAGCAAAGGACTTAAGCTTACTGTCATCATAGCGGATAATCAGGTTTTAATATGTTTCTTTTCTTATTTGATACTATTGAGATATTTGAAGAATTCGCTATCTGTAGAAAGAATAATGCTGGTATTTTCATCCAAGGACTTCTCAAAGCTTTCCATTGTTCTTAGGAATTTATATAAATCCACTGCCTGTCTGTTTTGGTTGTAAGCTTCGGCATAAATTGCAGTAGCTTCAGCATCTGCCCGACCTTTTATCTCTTCTGCTTCTTTAAAGGCTTCTGATTGGATTTTTGCCAAATCACGCTCTTTATCACCTTGGATCTTTCTGGCTTCACCTTGACCTTCAGAACGGAACTGATCGGCAATCCTATTTCGCTCACTGATCATTCGGTCATACACGCGGTCACGAACTTCATTTACATAATTCATTCGTTTGAATTTAAAATCTAAAATTCTAACACCTAAATCAGCCGTTCTTTCATTGGCCTTAGAAAGGACGATTTCTTCGATTTTTTCTCGGCCAACGGAGATCTCTTCCAGAATTTCCAGTTCCTCCATAAAATCCTCTGTGACTTCTGGGTCCCTGTTGGTGGAGCGGACCACATCCAGTAGATCATGACTGGCAATGGCATTTCTGGTTTCACCATCAAGAATATCATCCAATCTGGACTGGGCAGATCTTTCATCCCTCAATCTGATAAAAAACTGCAGTGGATTGGTGATTTCCCATCTGGCATAGGTGTCCACAAAGATAAATTTCTTGTCTTTGGTAGGGACTTGGTTTCGGTCTCCATCCCATTCCAGGTACCTTTTGTCAAAGAACTGAACCTTGTGTAAAAACGGAATTTTAAAGTTGAGTCCAGGACTGGTGCGCGGTTCACCCACTGGCTTCCCGAATTGGGTAACGATAGCTTGTTGGGTTTCATCCAAGATGAAAATGCTGCCATTTGCTGCAATGATCAACAAAAGACTTATAATGCTGTATATGATGATATTTCTGCTCATTTCTCAGTTCCTCCTTTCCTGTCCAAGTTGAGTAAGGGTAATACATTATTGCCCTTTTCATCCACGATGACCTTGTTGCCTAGTTTCGGCAGGACTTTTTCCATGGTTTCCAGATAAATCCTTTGCTTGGTTACTTCAGGGGCTTTTATATACTCTTTGAAAAGTGAATTGAATCGGTCTGCTTCCCCTTTCGAGCGGTTTACCCTGTTCAGGGCAAAGGCTTCTGCCAGTTCAATGGTTTCCTGCGCCTCACCTCGGGCTCTTGGGATTACCCGGTTATAGTCTGCTTCTGCTTGATTGATTAGGGTTTCCCTTTCTTGCTGAGCTTCGTTGACGGCATTAAAGGAAGGTTTTACAGGGTCCGGTGGATTGACATCCTGCAATACAACCTGATCGATTCGAATGCCATTTTCATATTCATCGCATAATTCTTGAAGTAATTGTTCCACACTGGTGGCTATTTCCTGTCTGCCCACTGTTAGCACTTCATTGACAGTCCTATCGCCTACTACTTTCCTCATGGCTGCTTCAGACATATCACGAAGGGTTTTGTCCGCGTTCCTGACTTTAAAAAGATATTTATAGGAGTCGCTGATACGATATTGGACCACCCATTCGACATCGGTAAGATTCAAGTCTCCAGTGAGCATGGTGGATTCATCGCGGTAGCCGTCCTTTACATAATCTGATCTTTGGCCTGGATTGGAAGTCCTAAATCCAAATTCCTGTTTTAGTTGCCTTTGGACTGGGATTTTGAAAATCTCTTCAATGCCAAAAGGCAAAATGAAATTCAGGCCTGGCTGCACGGTGCGGTTATATTTTCCCATCTGAAGAACTACTCCCTCTTCCTCAGGACCTACAGTGTATATGGCGCTAAATGCCGCATAGAGGAGGATCAGTCCAAAAATGATCTTCCGTAGGTGCTTTTTGATCCAATCGGGGTTGATATTGATCTCAAAATTATTGTTTGCCATAAAGGTAAAATTTGTTTATTCGAAAATTGAAATTTCAAAAAAATATTGGAATAAGCATAGTAAATGGTGAAAAATGCTAAAATGCTAAAGTGAATATTAGGAATAAGCAGAGCCAAATAATGTCCACATAATGCCAATAAATTATGAATAACCTGAATTTCATCTCTGCATAGGGGTTGGTACTAAATACCAAATCTTTGACAGGGTCAAGAATAGTTTGATGAACTTCCCATAAAAGGAATAAGGCAAAGATCAAAAGGCCCATTAAATGAAAGATATGTATTCCTGTGAGCACATATAGGTAACTTCCACTGGGTATACCGCTGAAATTAATTCCCTGATTTTTCAGTTCTTCCCAGCCCCAAAGCTGGAGGCTGGTAAAGGATAATCCCAATAGGAAAATAAACCATAACAGTCTTTCCAATTGCTTTGGCTGATCTTGTTGGTAGAATTTGATCAATTTATGGGTGATAAAACTACTGACAATAAGAACCAGTGTGCTTAGCCAAAAAGGTTTGGGAAGCTTATAAACCTCCAGGGGGCTAGCGTCATAAAAAGAGCTTAGAAATGCGACAGACAAAAAAAGGAAAATAAGACCACTACCCAACATTCCTAGATAAACCAAGGTTTGATATGGATGGAGTCTTTCTACTTTTTTTACCCAGCTATCCTCTGTTTTTGTTTTCATGAGCCAATTTTCGGATGAGACCATCGATTTGTCGTACGTGATTATAACTTAAGTAGCTGTGAATTGGTTGCAACTATTGCTTGGTTTGTAAAAGTGAAAGAATATACAAATTTGCTTGGCGTAGTATATCTTCCCAGGCAGAGAGAAAAGCTAGCTTTTTCCTAACTTGCAGATCGATAGCGTAAAATTGGAATACCACCTTTAAGATATATTCATTTTGGATAAAAAAGCATTTCTTTCCCTGTATAAAGAGGATTCTTATATCAGGACTGTGGCCAGTAGTATTTTCAGTGTTCAGGGTGAAAACTTTCAGTTGAAAGGGCTGACCGGAAGTATGGACATGGTCTTATTGGCAGCAATGGCAGGAATCGGAGACAATTATCATTTGATAGTTGCTCGTGATAAGGAGGAAGCGGCCTATCTTGCTGATGATCTTAAAATGCTGGTGGATGGAATCAAGCCATTATTGTTTCCTTCCTCCTATAAGCGTCCTTATCAATATGACGAGGTGGAAAACGCCAATGTCCTTTTAAGGGCAGAGATTCTCAATAAAATTCTATCAAAGGAGAGTGAGCAGGAGATCGTAGTGACTTATCCAGAAGCCCTCTATGAAAAAGTAATCAATAAGAAGTCCTTAAAAGACAATACTTTTTCTGCTAAGGTGGGTGAAAAAGTGGATACTGAATTTATTGCAGAATTATTGGCCACTTATGATTTTGAGAAAACGGATTTCGTCTATGAGCCTGGGCAGTTTGCCATTCGTGGAGGTATAATTGATGTTTTTTCTTATGCAAATGAGGAGCCATATAGAATAGAGCTGTTTGGCAAGGAAATAGAAAGTATAAGGTCTTTTGATGCTGAGAGCCAGCTTTCAGTGGAGAATTTAGAGCAGATCAGCATCATTCCCAATGTGCAGACCAGGCTGATGCAGGAAGTAAGGCAGTCGTTTTTGGAGTTTATGCCAGAAGGAACCCAGGTTTGGATAAAGGACGTGGAAATGACCATGGATTTGTTGGATCAAGCATTTGATAAAGCCAGTCAAAAATTTGATCAGATAGTGGGGCAAACGGGGAGTGAAAAGCTGATGCTAAAACCTGATGGTTTGTTTGATGATGGGGCGGCTTTTATGAAGTCCATTGCTGGATTTAATAAACTGGAATTTGGCAATCAGTTTCACCTTCCAGAAGCTCAGGTGTTTGAGTTTGATATAAAGCCTCAGCCATCTTTCAATAAGAACTTTGATATGTTGGTGGAGAATCTGGTGGATAATGAGCGGCAAGGATTGGTCAATATCATTTGTTCGGAGAGTGAAAAGCAAGTTGAAAGATTACAAAATATTTTTCAGGAGCTCGATCCTACACTAAAGGTGCAATCCATGCCCATTAGTTTGAGGGAAGGCTTTTTGGATTTTTCCCTTAGGTTGGCCTGTTATACTGATCACCAGATTTTTGAGCGTTTTCACCGATATAAAAGCAATCAAAAGGCCAGTAAAACGAAAGCCCTAACGCTGAAGGAACTTAAGACCTTGCAGCCTGGAGATTATGTGGTGCACGTTGATTATGGGATAGGTCGATTTGCAGGTCTGGAAAAGGTAGAGATCAATGATAACTTGCAGGAGGCAGTGCGACTGGTCTTTAGAGATGATGATTTACTTTATGTGAACATCCATTCCTTGCACAAAATATCAAAATATTCTGGGCAGGAAGGAACCATGCCGAGCATGTCTAAGCTGGGATCACCAGAGTGGGAGAACAAAAAGAAGAAGGTCAAGCGCAAGGTAAGGGATATCGCGAAGGATTTAATAGCACTTTATGCCAAACGCAGAAATGCCCCAGGGTATAAGTTTTCACCTGACAGTGTATTGCAGGTCGAGTTGGAGAGTTCATTTATCTATGAGGATACCCCTGATCAAGCCAGTGCCACAGGTGATGTCAAGGATGACATGGAAAAAGCCTATCCAATGGACAGGTTGGTGTGTGGGGATGTTGGTTTTGGAAAGACTGAAGTGGCCATTCGGGCTGCTTTTAAGGCCATTAATGATCGCAAGCAAGTGGCGGTCTTGGTTCCTACCACTATTTTGGCCATGCAACATTACCAAACCTTTAAAGAAAGGTTGAGGGATTTCCCTGTGAAGGTGGATTATATTAACCGATTCAGGACTGCAAAGCAGGTCAGGGAGATTGCTGAGCAGGTTTCAAGTGGGGAGATTGATGTTTTGGTAGGGACCCACAGGATTGTCAATAAGGACATGAAGTTCAAAGACCTAGGCTTATTGGTTATAGATGAAGAGCAGAAGTTTGGGGTGAAGGTAAAGGATCAGCTCAAGGAACTAAGGGTAAATGTGGATGTGCTAACCCTTACTGCTACACCTATTCCAAGGACACTACACTTCTCCTTGATGGGGGCAAGGGACCTTTCGGTGATAGCTACTCCTCCGCCTAATAGACAGCCTGTGACCACTGAGATCCATGCATTCAAAGAAGAAGTTATTCGTGATGCTGTTTCTCAGGAACTTCAAAGGGGCGGTCAAGTATTCTTTGTGCACAATAGAGTGGGTGAGATTGATTCCATAGCCAATTTAATTATGAGATTGGTCCCAGATGCCAAGGTGGTAGGCGCCCATGGGCAAATGGATGGGAAGCAATTGGAAAAGGTGATGGTGAGTTTTATTGAAGGAGAATATGATGTCTTAGTTTCAACTAATATTATCGAATCAGGTCTGGATATTCCAAATGCCAATACTATTATTATCAATAGGGCTCATATGTTTGGCTTGAGTGACCTTCACCAAATGCGTGGCAGGGTTGGAAGGAGCAATAAAAAAGCCTATTGCTATCTGTTGACCACTCCAATGTCAGGTTTAACACCTGAAGCACGAAAAAGGCTACAGACTTTGGAGGAGTTTTCTGATTTGGGAGATGGCTTTAAGGTGGCCATGCGGGACTTGGATATTCGTGGAGCCGGTAATCTTTTGGGGGCAGAACAAAGTGGCTTTATTACAGACTTGGGCTTTGAAATGTATCATAAAATCTTGGATGAAGCAGTTCAGGAGTTGAAGGAAAATGAATTTGCCGCTTTGTTTGAAGTGGACCTTAAGGAGAAAGTAGAAGTGTTGGTACAAGATTGTGTGATCGAAACCGATATGGAGCTTTTGATCCCAGAAGATTATGTGACGAATATTTCCGAACGATTGAGCTTGTACTCGAAATTAGATAATATTAAAACCGAAGAGGAACTGGAAAAATTTGCCAAATCCATTACAGATCGTTTTGGGCCAGTCCCTGAAGTAGTAAGTGCTTTGTTTGAGACTGTGCGATTGAGATGGATGGCCGAGAAACTGGGTTTCGAAAAGTTAGTGCTCAAAAATGGAATGATGAAATGTTATTTTGTTCCATCATCAAGAGAAATTTATTTTAAATCTGAGGTATTTGGGAATATAATTCGGTTTATTCAATCAAAGGGAAGATATTGTAAAATAAAGGAGCATAAAAATCGTTTAATTCTTACGATTAGTGGAGTTCAATCTGTAAATATTGCCAAGCAGTGGTTGGCAGATATGAGGCATTAAATTTTGCTTTTATTATATCTAATACTTTATTTGTTGTGCTTTTTACTATGTTCTTTTATATTTAAGATAAATAGGGAAAATGCGTACGGGATCATTTAAAGTATTGTGAATACTCATTGAATGATTATATATTAGTACTTAGTTTAGGTTTGGAAAAAACAACCGATCAAATGGGGATTGAAAATAAAAATTTGAAATTAGTCTTTGCAGCATTTTTAATGTTGTCAATGACACTTTTGGCTTCTTGTGCTAAAAATAACGGTCCAACGTATGGTAGAAGGACAGCAGGAAATCCAGGTAAGGTCAGTGCCTCAACCGGTGCTGAGTTGAATTTTGATCTGGAAGACACCACAAAATTTACTGTTGTAAGGCTTAAAGATCCTGTAGTAGGGCCTAAGCTGAAATATATTCAAGGTGGTCGAGCAGTCTTGGGTACCCAAGAGCAGGATGTTATGGCATTCAGGGACAATGTAGAGAGAACAGTAACTGTGGCTTCTTTCTATATGGATGAAACTGAAGTGACCAATGTGGATTATAAAGAGTTTCTTTTCAATATGAGAAGCCGTGTAAGCGCGGATTCATTGAATAAGTTAGAGCCGAGAGAAGATGTTTGGTCTGAAGCTTTATCTTATAATGACGTATATTCTACTTATTATTTCCGTCACCCTGGATTTAACTTTTACCCTGTAGCAGGTGTTACATGGGCTCAAGCAAATGCTTACTCTCAATGGAGAACGGTGTATGTGAATGAGCTGTACAGAAAAGAAAATGAGCTGGACAGTACCATGAGCAAAAACCAGTTGATAGAAAGAGGTGTAGTATTGCCAAGTTATCGACTTCCAAATGAGGCTGAATGGGAATATGCTGCAAAAGCCATGATCGGAACGCAGTATTTAGACGAGAACCAAGAAAATGGTAGAATTTATCCTTGGGATGGTAGAGGCGTTAGAAATCCTTATGATGTGAAGAGGAAATCCCGTCAAGGTGACCTTTTGGCTAACTTTAAGCGTGGTCGAGGTGATTATGCCGGTATTGCTGGTGGTATTACCAATGATGGAGAAATTATCCCTGCCAATGTTTACGAATTCCCACCAAATGACTTTGGCTTGTACAATATGTCAGGTAATATGAACGAATGGGTTCAAGATGTTTACAGACCATTGTCTTATGAAGATTTTGAAGATTTGAACCCGTTGAGAAAAGATGGTACTCTGGATGATGCAGACCTATATGGCACATCTTTGATTGATGATAATTATAGAGTTTATAAAGGTGGTTCTTGGAAGGATGTAGCCTATTGGTTGTCTCCAGGTACAAGGAGATTTATGCACCAAGATTCAGCTACCAATAGCATCGGGTTTAGATGTGCTATGATCTCTGTAGGTGCTGATGATCGTTAATGGATAAAATATATAAGTATAGACATAGAAAGGCTGGTGATTTATCAGCCTTTTTTTGTGCTTAATTTTTTATATAATCTACTAACTTTTATGTTTTGTGACTCTCTTGAATATAAGGTCCTTCCTAAAATATAAGTGGACTGGAGTAAAAATTAATGGATTGATGTATTTGCTACTTGTTGAAGGTGAATAATTTAGGGTGAGTGGAAAGCTGGTATCTGTGTTATTTTTTTGTAAATTACTAGTAATGAAGCGTTGACATATCGCTTTTGGGGATGGTATTTGAATAATTTAAAATATACTTTTACAACATCGTTTATCAATACAGCCATTATTTACATGAAAAAATATATACTTTTCTTTTTAGTCACTCAGTTTTTTGTACTTCAGTCCTTTTCTCAGAGTTGGAGGAGGATGTCCGGATGGGGAAATGAGCTTACAGGTATTCATTGGGTAAATGACGACGTAGGCTATATTTCAGGTGATCAGATTATTTTAAAAACAATAGATGGAGGATTGAGTTGGTTTGAGCAAGAAAGCCCTGTTGATGGTAAAATGCTGGCATTGGATTTCTTTAATAATGATATGGGATTGATAGTTGGTGAAGGGGGATTAGTTTTTAGGACAATTAATGGAGGTGATCAGTGGGATTTGGTTAGTATAGGTCACAGTGAAGATCTAAATTCAGTCCAATACTTGACAGAAAATAAGGTTTATATAGTCGGGGATGCTGGCACAGTATTTTTATCAGATGACAGTGGACAGACTTGGACTTTCCAAAATATTGGCTTTACGGCAGATTTGAATGCCATGCACTTTTATAATTTGGACACAGGCTATTTGGCCACTTCTGATGCAAAAGTCCTCCGTACTGTTGACAGTGGGAATAACTGGACTCAAATCAATACACCAGTCAGCAATCCCCTAAATGATATTGTATTCGTGAATGATACAACAGGTTATATTGTAGGTGATGCGGGCACAATTTTGAAATCCATAGATGCCGGATTGAGCTGGACTTTTATACAAAGTGGAACTGAATTTAATTATAACAGGGTAGATTTTCATGACACCAATCCGAACGTTGGTTTGGTGGCTGGCGAGAGCGGAGTGGTTTTATATACCAACAATGCAGGGCTTACATTTTCTCAAAGAACAAGTAGGACAGATCAAAATATCTTAGGGCTAAGCTATAAGCTGGCCACCAATAATGTTTATGCTGTAGCCAATTCAGGCGTGCTGATATCTTCGGCAAACTCCGGGGCATCCTGGTCGCTTAGAATGTCCGGTAGGAATAATGATTTTACAGCTACCCAATTTGTTACGGATCTTCGTGGTTATATTGTGGGGCAAGAGGCTTTAATACTTTCTACAACCAATGGTGGTAGTTCCTTTGCAGATCGTTCTAGGCCCCTTTCCATACCTTTTAACAATTTGGAATTTGTGTCTGCTTCCTTTGGCTATGTGGTAGGCGATAATGGAACGATATTAATAACCACTAACTCCGGTGGGGGCTGGACAGCTTTAAACCCGAATACAGAAAAGAACCTGTATGGCATACATTTTTTTGACGCCAATAATGGGTACATAGTTGGTGAAAATGGCTATATCGCCAAAACAGACAATCGTGGAGTTAATTGGACCACAATTGCAGAAGGCGCACTACCTATTAATTTTAGGGACATTGATTTCTTTGATCAGGATATTGGTTTGATCATTGGTGATCAAGGAAATATCTATAGGACAGATGGAGCTGATAATTGGCAAAAAGTAAGTTTAGGAGCCTCGGAGGATTTTACCGCATTGAAAATATTGGATGAATTGACTGTTTTGGTGGTAGGTAAATCAGGAGCCTTATATAAATCGGAAGATAAAGGGCTGAGCTGGAAAAAGATTTCATTGACTTATTCCCAGGATTTTTCAGGGATTGATTTTCTGGATGAGTCTGTCGGCTTTATTGCTGGGGAGAAAGGTCTGATTATTCAAACCATGGATCAAGGTGAAACTTGGGAACAAACCTTGACCAGCACCTACCAGGATTTTACAGATATTAGTTTTGGAGATTTGAATACTGGATATGCGGTAGGAGAAAACGGGATTTTTTATCAATATAGCTGTCTGGTTCCATTAGAGCCGAGTGCTATTTTTGGTGAGGAAGATATTTGCCTGAGCCAACAAATTTATACTATTCAGGATGAAGTAGGGGCTGGAGTGACTTATGAATGGAGAGTAGATGGAGGAACTATTTTGGAAGGGCAAGGAAGCAATAGAGTAGTGGTTCAATGGGATACTCCTGGAAGGAATGCAGTTTTGGTAAGAGGACAAAATATTTGCGGTAATGGTCCAACCACTGGATTGGAAGTTTTGGTCTCAGAGGAGCCTGCTCAAGTGTCCAATATCATTGGTGATGGTATCGCCTGCTTGGGAGTAACTCAACCCTTCGAAGTAGACTCGATACCTGGTACTTCCTATATTTGGGAGGTAAGTGGTGGAATCATCCAAGAAGGGCAAGGTACTGCCCATATTGCTGTGGAATGGGAAAGTGAAGGGAATCAATCTATAAGAGTGTTTCCGAGGAACACTTGTGGTGAAGCTGCAGTATTTGAAAAAGCCATTTCAGTTAGCCAAGCGCCAGCACAACCTGGCAGTATCACTGGCCCAATAAAAGTAGGCCTGAAGGAAGAGGTTTATGAGGTTCCATTAGTGGAAGGCGTGAATTATCAATGGAGTACAGATGGTGGTAGAATTGTTGAGGGGCAGGGTACAAATCAAGTGCTCGTGAGCTGGGAGGTTGAGGGTGATTTTACCCTAAATGTTGTGCCTATGAATGCCTGTGAATCAGGTCCATCGCAAAGCCTGGATGTTAATATTGATTTGATCACTTCTATTGAAAAAGAGGTGGAAAATGGGCGCATAAATATCTATCCGAACCCATCGTCTGGAGATATCCACATTGGGCTGTCAGGACTGCCTCAAGTGGTAGAGATTAGTATATTAGACCCAATGGGACAAAATATACGGAAAATAACTCCTGATTATGGTATTTATGAATTTGATATACAGAATTTGCCAAAAGGAATGCTGCTGATTATGGTCAAAACAAGGCAGGGAAAAACTGTGGAAAAGCTGTGGATAAAATAAATAATTTTTGTTCCTTTTTCCCTTTACAGACGCTGGAAATTTGAAATTAAAAATCCCTCCCAGATAAGATTCTGGGAGGGATTTTTCAATCAATAGAAATTGTTATTAGTCGGTGATTTCTAAAATTGGCTCACCACTTGCTCCATTAGGGATTCTGATATTTAGTAGCATGGAAACAGTAGGTGCTATATCAGTAATTGTGCAATACCTTGAGCTGCTTCCTGCGTCAACATTCCATCCGTAGAATAAAATAGGGACATGTGTGTCATACTTATAGCCAGTGCCATGCGTGGTTCCTCTAGAAGAGTTGACTAACCAAGCTGGTTCCAAAATCAATAAAACATCGCCTGAGGCTTTATGATTAAAACCCATTTGCAGTAAGTGGGCCCTACCCTGGGTATATTCATGACTCATCATGTCAGAGGCGGTATATGTTTCTTTAATGCCGTCAAATCGCATCATGAAATCAGCAACTTCTCTTTGTACTTTTGCCAGATCAAGCCCTTTTTCGGCTATCAGTTTTCTATTTAGGAAAATCTGTTCATTTGAAGTGTTTAGGATCCAGTCTCCCTCACCATATTTTTGGTTGGTGAATCCCTTAAGTTGTGTATTGGCAAAGTTAGAGTTGAAACTTCCTGTTGGGACATTGATGCTTTTCATATAATTGACCACATCGGCCACCGCATGATCAGCGGTAAGGAAAACAAGGTATTCACCTTTTCCATATTCCTTATCCAAGTAAGCAAAGAATTTGTCCAGTCCTTGGTCTAGCCTTAAATAAGTGTCCTCAATTTCCTTGGAAGCTGGACCAAATCGATGTCCAACGTAATCTGTAGAGGAAAAGCTAACGGCTAAAAAGTCAGTTTCATCACCTTTACCAAGGTCTTCACCTTCAAGTGCTGCATAGGCAAGGTCTAAAGTCAGGTCATTTCCAAATGGTGTAGAAGAGATTAAGCCAAGGCCCCCATTATTCTCTTGGAGTTTTTTAAGGTCATAAGGAAAACTAGTAGTTTCCCTTCCAATAAATGGCGACTCAAAGTCATTATTGTCTTCCGTGCTTTGGATATAAGTTTTGATATTGTAAAGAGGCTTCCAATCTTTTGAAAGATACTTTTGAGGCAGTTTTTTCTTATTGAATTTTTGCACCCAATCAGGTAGCTCCTCTCCATAATAGGTAGAGCTCATAAATTCACCGGTTTTGCCATCATACCAATAAGCATCTCCTAAATGACCAGCAGGCAAGGCAGCTCCACGATCTTTGATAGCTACACCTACTACTTTTGAGCGGTGATTGGTGGATAGTTTAAGTTCATCCGTAATGGTAGTGGTCAACAAGTTCCTTGGGGAGATTCTTCCACTAGATGCTGTGCCCCCGATGCCTGTTACTGTACTGTCACCTGCACAATACATATTCCCATCCATACTTCTTACATACCAGCTGTTGCCAATGATGCCATGTGTAGCAGGAGTAGTTCCTGTGTAGACGGATGAATGACCAGGCCCGGTATAGGTAGGGATATAATTATAATGGCCATTTTTCATCATGAAACCTTCGTGCATCAGGCGTTTGAAACCTCCTTCAGTATATCGGTCATGGAATTTGTGCAAATATTCGTAGCGCATTTGATCTACTACTATACCTACTACTAATTTTGGTTTTTGGGAATTTTGAGCGAATCCCGTGGATAAGCAAGCCAACAAAATTAAACTGGCTAGAACAATCTTTTTCATCAGGTTTTTAGCTTTTTATGAATTTGACAAATATAGGGAATAAGGTGGTTTTTGGATAAATAAAATTGGAATCTGGTCAATCAAATGGACAAGTGGCAGAAGGAATTGGAAATTTTCTGAAAAGCCATAAAAAGCTTTTTGTCATTTATGTAAAAACCATTGTAATTTTAATCCCCTATATTCACATTTGAAAAAAAATAATCGCATATGAAAGGTAGTAAAATACTGTTGGCAATTTTGTTTTGCCTTGGGATAAACATGGTAAAGGCCCAGTCATATTTTGATGATGGCCTTGACAAATCTTTTCACAAAGGTAGAAGAGAAGCGCTAAGAGCAATGCTTCCAGAAAATTCAGCAGCTGTGGTTTTTACCGCTCCTGTGAAGAACAGATCCAATGATGTGGATTTTATATATCATCCCAACACAGATTTTTTCTATTTAACTGGCTATAGAGAGCCTAATGCTGTTTTGGTGATTTTCAGTGAGCCAAAATTGGTAGGAGGTGAAATGGTTGATGAAGTGATTTATGTGCAGGCGAGGGATGAAAATGCTGAAATGTGGAATGGGAAAAGGCTTGGAGTTGAAGGTGTAAAAGAAAAGTTGGGTTTTGAGCAGGTGTTTCTGAATTCCCAGTTTAATGATGAGGCCAAGGTTAATTTGGGCGAACTGGATAAAGTGCTAACCTTTAATCTTAAAGGGATTGAGGAAAGTAGCGCCAATAAGGATATGATGACCATGATGGAAGGATTTAAGGCTGCCAGTAATTATCCTGAACAGATTTCCAAAGTAACCAATCAAATGTATGATCTGATCAAAGCGACTGACTTGGACAATTCCGCAAATGTTGCTCAGGTAATTGGTCGATACAGAAAATATTATCCAGAGGTGGAAAATGATGCCTTACTAATCGCATTTGCTGATGCAGAGACACCAGAAAAGCGAATGGAAATAGCAAAGAACCTGCCGGAAACCAAGGTGGATGTGGCAGGTTTGCCTGAGATGATGACCGTATTGAGAGGGGTAAAAACTCCGGAAGAAATTGAAATGTTGAAAAATGCTATCCGTATTTCTGCCATAGGACAGGTAGAGGTGATGAAAGCATTGAAGCCTGGAATTTCTGAAAGGGAGGTTCAAGGCATACATGAATTTGTTTATAAGCGTTATGGTGCTGAGTCAGTTGGCTATCCTTCTATTGTTGGGGCTGGTCAAAATGGTTGTATTCTACATTATATCTCCAATGATTTGAGAGATCCCCAAAACCGTTTGATGTTGATGGATCTTGGGGCCGAATGGAGGGGGTATACGGCTGATGTTACCAGAACTATTCCTGTTTCCGGTGAATTTACCAAAGAAGAAAAGGCTATTTATGATTTGGTTTATAAGGCCCAAGAAGAGGCAATGGCAGTTTGTAGACCTGGTACTGAGTTTAGTGAGGTCAATAAGGTAGCACAGAGAATCATTAATGAAGGATTGGTAGACTTGGGGATTATTGTCAGAGGCCAGCGTCACCGTTATTTCCCACATGGTACCAGTCATCATTTGGGACTTGACGTGCATGATAGAGGTGCTTATGGCCCCTTGGAAGAGGGAATGGTATTGACTGTTGAGCCGGGTATTTATATTCCAGAAGGAAGTGATTGTGATGAGAAATGGTGGAATATTGCCGTAAGGATTGAGGACGATGTGCTGATTACAAAGGATGGTTTTGTTAACCTTTCTGCAGATGCACCTAGAAGCAGCGAAGCTATAGAGGCAATGATGAAAAAGCCAAGTATTCTTGAGGAATGGGTATTGCCAGAATTGTAGGAATTAGCTTTGAAAGCTATTAATGTTGAAAATGAAAATGGGCTGCTTCGGAAGAAGCAGCCCATTTTGTTTATGTAGGTTTTTAATCCTTGCTTTTTAAGTCTCCCCGTTTGATGGACTTGATAAAGTTGGCCCAAGCAAATGGGTTAAGTAGTGGGAATGATCTTGGTCCGTAGCGGTCTTGAATTTGTTGCATTTGACCGCTTTGGAAGCTTCTGAAATTCTCATTAGGTGAAGATGGCATTTGCTCAGCCCATCTTAGCAGCATTTGAGGACTCAAATTCCCTCTATCTAATGGGATGTCATCCACAGTCATGGCTAATACCGCTTGTTTAAATTCTTCTTCTGTAGGATAAGGCATTACCTCTACTTCGCCTAAGGCAATTTCGTCCTGAACCATTGTCAAGATAAGACTGATTTTATCTTCCTCTACCGTATCAGGAACTTTGAAAGTTTGATTTTTCAATCCTACGAAGCTAAAGACCACACTGTCACCTGTAGCTACAGGCATGGAGAAGTATCCGAAATTATTAGAGCTGGTTCCTCTACCTTTATTGGGTACATATACGTTTACTCCCGAAATAGCCGTTGTACTGTCTGCATTTAAAATAATACCAGACAGCTGTAGCACTTTTCTGTCCTTAGAATCTTGTGCGTAAGAAGAAGTGATTCCTGTCATGAGCAGGAAAAAAAACAAAAATAAAGGGAGATATAAATTAGTGATTTTCAAAATAAAGCTTTTTAATGAGAAACGTTCCTTAAGGAAATTGGTTTAAGTAGTAGCTCCCAAATTCAAATGCTATTATAGGTTATTTTCACTGCATTTTCTTAATTTCAGGGAGGTTTCTTCGTTAAAAATTATTAAATGAGACTTAAAAATATCAGTTTAAATTACGGCATGCGGGTCTTCAAGGCACTTTCAGAAGAGCCTAGGGTAAGGATTATTCACTTGCTGATCCAAAACAAGGAGTTATGCATTTCCGATTTGGAGCATATCTTGGAATTTACCCAGACCAAGACAAGCAGGCATCTTGCCTATCTTAAAAACTCTGGTTTGGTGGGCAGCAGAAGAGTGGACCAATGGACCTTCTATTATATTTTGGACGAGGCCATTGAGATTATCAATCAAATTTTTAAGTTCATTCAAAAAGATGTCAATTTGATCCGAGATCAGGAAATTTATGAGATTTTGCGTTCCAATAGGGAGCTAGCGATCAACAAAATAGAAAATACCCCTTACCGCTAAAGTTTAAAGTTTTGAAAAAGTACCGTCACCTATTTTTTGATTTGGACCACACTTTGTGGGATTATGATCGAAATGTACAGGAATCATTATCTGAATTGTATGAGGTTTATTCACTGGAGAATCTGGGAGTACCTTCGAACTATGATTTTTACAAAGCCTTTATCAAGGTAAATCATGGTTTGTGGGATTATTATGATAAAGGGAAAATTGATAAAATTACCCTTAGAAAGGAACGCTTTAGGAGGATTTTTGATCAGTTGGGTGCTCATAAAATAGAAGTGCCCGTCGAAATGGAGGAGGATTTTATGCATCGTACTTCCTCAAAGCCACATTTGTTTCCTTATTCAAAGGAGATTTTAGAATACTTAAAGGAGAAATATGATTTGCATATTATCACCAATGGATTTGATGAAAGTCAGGCTAAGAAAATTTCCGCTTCTGGAATTAATAATTATTTCAAGCTGATCGTTACATCTGAAACAACAGGGCACAAGAAGCCCGATAAGCGGATTTTTGAGTATGCAATGAGGCAACTGGCAACTTATTCTGAGGAATGTTTGATGATAGGTGACAATCCAATATCTGATGTGGAGGGCGCAAAAAGTGCCTCCATAGATCAGGTTTATTTCAACCCCAAAGGATTGGATATTGGGGTGGAGGCCACATATACTATTCAAGGATTCAAAGAATTAGAGAAATTTCTTTAGCAGGCTGTTCGTCCTTTTGCATAGAATTTAAGTCCGAAATTTTATCTTTGCACTAATCAGAATAAAAAACTCAAATTATTATGTTAAAAGGTTTCTTCAATATACCGGAACCGAAAAATGAACCGGTATTTGATTATGCTCCTGGCTCAGCAGAAAGAGCTAAGTTACAGGAAGCAATCAGAGAGGCTCGCGCTATGGAAGTGGATATACCAATGTATATTGGTAGCGAGGAAGTAAGGACAGGGAATAAACTTCCACTTTCTCCTCCTCATGACCATCAGCACATCCTTGGATATTTTCACGAAGGAGACAAGTCTCACGTAGAGCAGGCGATTAATGCTGCTTTGGGTGCGAAAGAAGCATGGGAAACCATGGAATGGGAGCAAAGAGCTGCTATCTTCTTAAAAGCTGCCGATTTGATCGCTGGGCCTTATAGGTATAAGATGAATGCTGCCACGATGTTGGGGCAATCAAAAAACGCCTATCAAGCTGAAATCGACTCTGCTTGTGAAATCGTAGATTTCTTGAAGTTCAATGTAAAGTACATGACGGAAATTTATTCCCAACAGCCTCCGATTTCTGGAAATGGCGTTTGGAATAGGACTGAACAACGTCCATTGGAGGGTTTTGTCTTTGCCTTGACTCCTTTTAACTTTACCGCTATTGCCGGCAACCTACCTACTGCTCCAGCCATGATGGGCAATACGGTAGTTTGGAAACCTGCCTATACCCAGATTTATTCTGCTCAGGTATTGATGGAGGTATTTAAGGAAGCTGGTGTGCCTGATGGGGTGATCAACTTGATTTATGTAGATGGGCCAGACACTGGTGAAGTGGTATTTAACCATCCAGACTTCGCTGGTATTCACTTTACAGGTTCCACTGCTGTATTCCAGACAATTTGGAAAACTATCGGTGAAAACATCACTAAATATAAAGCTTACCCAAGAATTGTAGGTGAAACAGGTGGTAAGGACTTTATGATTGCCCATAAGTCTGCCCATGCTAAGCAATTTGCTACAGGATTGGTAAGAGGTGCTTTTGAATTCCAAGGCCAAAAATGTTCTGCAGCTTCGCGTGCTTATGTTCCGTCTAACCTTTGGGAAGATGTGAAGAAGTATATGGTCGAAGATCTTGCTAGCATTAAAATGGGAGGAACTGAGGACTTTGGCAACTTTGTCAATGCAGTTATTGATGAGAAAGCATTCGATAGGATTACCAAATATATCGATAATGCCAAAGCTGATGGCCTTGAAGTGATCGCCGGAGGTAATTACGATAAATCAAAAGGTTATTTTGTAGAGCCTACAGTACTATTGACCAAGGATCCTATGTACACCACTATGTGTGAGGAGATTTTCGGTCCGGTATTGACCATTTATGTGTATGAGGAAAATAATTTTGAAGCTACCCTAGAATTGGTAGACCAAACTTCTTCTTATGCACTTACGGGTGCCATTTTCTCCCAGGACAGGTATGCTGCTCAGCTGGCAACACAGAAATTGAGAAATGCGGCTGGTAACTTCTATATCAATGATAAATGTACTGGAGCAGTTGTTGGACAACAGCCATTTGGTGGAGCCAGAGCTTCTGGTACCAATGATAAAGCAGGTGCCATGATCAATATGTTGAGATGGGTATCGCCAAGAACCATCAAAGAAACATTTGTGACTCCTACGGATTATAGATATCCTTTCTTAGGTGAGGATTGATACAAACAGAAATGAATAGATAGAAAGCCACCAATGAAAATTGGTGGCTTTTTTTGATCTGCTTATTTTCTTTTTGCCACGCGGAAAAGATAAGCAAGGGTGAATTCTATATTTGTTCCGGTCATATCAAAAATCCTGTCTTGATTTTCTGGTCGGCCAAATTCATAAGATGCGCGAACGTCTGCTGCTATGGTGCTTATGCCAAATACCTTAGAAATTCCCGCTCCGGCAGTAAGTCCGTACATTAATTTTTTGGGATCATCCCCTTCCTGTCCGTAAGTAGGCAGTATGGGAATGTTTTCATTTGGAGCTTCAAATTCCCTTTTGACATCTGTGGCTTTGAGGAGTCTTCCAAAATGTGGCCCCATTTTTATATGAAAGCGCCCTGACCTTCCAAAATAGAAATTGGCCAAAACCGGTACTTTGAAATAGTCAAAATGGGTTTCATTGGTAGCTGTTTCGTCCTCATTATATTCTATAAATCCCGTAGTCACTTTCTGGAAACTTACCTCTATACCTGCATGGTCCTTATAGAAATGCTCAAAGACAAAGGCAAAGGTCGGTTGGTTTTTGACACCGTGCGCCTTGACTTTGGGAAGTGAGGCAACAGATCTGTAAGTCATGCCTGAATAGCTCAAACCTCCTCTAAAGCCAATATTGGTTTGGGCATAAGTATATGAACTGTTGAACAGCAACAGGGTAAATATTAATGCCAGACTAGCAATATAATAGATCTGTTTTTTGATGATAGGATTCAAGTTGAAGACTTAATAGCTGCTCTGTAATTTAAAAATAATAAAAAATAGTCTGCCTACGCAGACTATTTTTTATCGGTTTTTTTGACCTGGTCTAAATCATTCCGGTCTTTGAGTTTTTTATCCTCTACATTTTTGTTCAGAAACTCATTGATTTTGTCAATGGAAAAAGAACTAGAGATTTCCCCAAATGAATTGATATTCATTTTAAATCCTTCCAATTCTGGATTTACTTTAGGGTTTTCCTCTTTTTTAGGTTTTTTAGCCATGACTTTTCCTTTCTTTTTAAACCAGTGATTATTAGTAGACTGGTTGTTCGTGGATTAATTTGCTTTTACTTCTAATGTATTTAACGCAAAATCAATTCTTTTGATTAGTTCATCTTTTCCAATGATCACAAATACCTCCATTAAATCAGGGCCAGCCCCCACTCCAGTGGTGGCTAATCTTACGGCCTGCATCACCTTACCCAGTTTGATTTCATTGGCTTCTGCTGCTTTTTCCAATAAGGATTTAGCGCTTTCTGGTGTGAACTCACCTTCAAATTTAGCTAGTTCATCTTTGTAGCTGCTCAATACCTGTACGGCATCTTCATTCCATTTTTTGCCAGCTATTTTCTCATCAAAGGAGTCAGGGGCTATCAATAGGAATCTACCTTCTCTCCATAAATCTGCAGGGAAAGTGGCTCTTTCTTTCATGATATTTACAATCCTCTCAGCCTTGGATTGGAGGATTTCAATTCCTTCTTTTTCAAGGTCTTCCATCAGGTACCCCGCCAACTCTTGATTGGATTTGGCTTTTAAGTATTGCTCGTTATACCATTTTGCTTTATTGATGTCAAATTTAGTCCCTGATTTGCCGATTCTTTCTACCGTGAACGCTTCTATGAGTTCTTCTATATTGAAGATCTCACGGTGATCACCTGGGTTCCAGCCCAAGAAGGCCAAGAAATTGACAAAAGCATCAGGAAGGTAGCCGGCATCCTTGAATCCAGGAGAAAGTTCGTTGGTTCTAGGATCTGTCCAGTCCATAGGGAAAATCGGGAACCCATGCTTGTCAGCATCTCTTTTGGATAACTTACCATTGCCATCAGGCTTTAATAATAATGGTAAGTGGGCAAACTGAGGCATGCTGTCTTCCCATCCCAGATAACGGTAAAGTAAGACGTGTATAGGGGCGGAAGGTAACCATTCCTCACCACGGATTACATGTGAAACTCCCATTAAATGGTCATCTACAATATTTGCAAGATGGTAGGTAGGCATCCCATCAGATTTCATTAGAACTTTGTCATCTAATGTGTTTGAGTGAACCATTACCCAACCACGGATCATGTCGTTTAATCTGATTTCTTCTTTTCTAGGGACCTTCAGACGGATGACATAAGGTTCTCCAGACGCTAGTTTTTCTTTTACCTCATCCTCAGGAAGGGTAAGTGAATTCTTCATCTGGGTTCTGGTAATGGCATTGTACTGAGGAGAAACTACTCTGGCAGCAGTCAATCTTTCTCTCATAGCATCTAGCTCCTCAGCTGTATCAAAGGCATAGTACGCATAGCCTTTTTCCACTAAGTCCATGGCATATTGCATGTAGAGTGGTTTTCTTTCAGATTGGCGGTAAGGGCCATGTGGACCTTCTACCCATGGGCTCTCATCTGGTGTGATGCCTATCCATTCCAAAGCAGATTTAATATATTCCTCAGCACCCGGTACATAACGGGTCTGGTCAGTATCTTCTATTCTCAACAAAAATTTGCCGTTGTGCTTTTTGGCAAAAAGGTAGTTGTAAAGGGCGGTGCGGACACCTCCAATATGTAGGGCTCCGGTTGGAGATGGGGCAAAACGTACGCGTACTTCTTTCGTCATCTTATTGATATTTTTCCTTTTTCTAAGGTAAAACCTTTTAAGAGAATAATCTCTAATGAATTAAAGGGCAAAGATACAAAAAAGATGGAGAAGGATATGCAGATATCTCCCTCAATATATTGCTTGACCAATAGGCAATGCTATGTTTTAATATTTAAAGCAGGGCATTGAACTTTCTCTGCCTCTTAAACGGGAATCTCCAGCGAAAAAGGAAAATCTAAGGGAGATTTCATGTGCTCCACCAGAAAGGTTGTTGCCTAGTTTTGATAAGGTGTAATCATAGCTGTACCCTATGTCAATGCCATTGTCAAAAGAGAAACCGAAAAGCCCAATAAGGGACTCGTGGTTAGGGGTTTCTTGTTTGACGACAGGAATTCCCCTGTACCATACGCCCAAAACCACTGGGCTGAGGTCGAGTTGAGTTCCTAGGTCCAGCTGCTGGAACTGCCCTTGTGTTTTGTAATTGAAAGCAAAGGTGATGCTTCTATCGTTGAATGTGTTCATCCCAGCTCCCAGAAGGTCAACTTTAACTCCACCATGGGCTGATAATTTCATGGGGAGCTCGCTAAGTTGATCTTCTAGAAAACTGGTATTTGGAGTGGTTAAGTGGTGTCCTGAAATTCCAAGCCAGGCATTCTTATTATTATATAATAAGCCAAAGCTATAATCAGCAAAGCGATGTTTGATATCGTTACCAAGGTTTTCGCCGCTTGGGCCGATAATTTGATCGGAGTTTACATCTAATTGGGAGCCAAAGACAAGATTGCCAAAATAGGCATCTCTGGACATATAGCTCACTTGGCCGCCCATGCGCAAATAGCTTTCAGCCCCCAGTTGAAGTCTATAGGAATAAGAACCAGCAATTTCTGTTGTGCTCAAATTCGCAGCACTTTGTTGGCTTTTGTTGACCATAAGCCCGATGCCACTGTTGATATTGAACATATAGTGGTCCATATAGGCTGAATAGGAATTTACAGATTGGTTTAGTCCTGGCCATTGATTTCTATAGTTCATGCCGATTCTGGTCATTTCACTTGCCCCTGTCATGGCAGGGTTTAAGTATATTGGGGCAGCATAGAATTGTGAATATTGAATGTCCTGTGCCTGTAATAGGAGGCAAGTCATCCAAAATATGCCAAACAGTAATGCCTTCTTCATCCCTTATCTAATTAGTGTAAATACTCCTCCTTCTTCGATTACGTTATTTTCCAAATCTTTGAATTGGACCTTGTAGACATAATTGTCCGGCGGGAGAATAGCTCCTTTATAGCTGCCATCCCAGCCTTTGCCTTCTATCTTGGTTTGATGATAAATCAGTTCGCCCCAAGTATTAAATATGCTTAATTCTAACTCGCTTATGTTTTTGAACTTTGGAACGAAATAGTCATTTAGACCATCCCCATTGGGGCTGAATGCATTGGGTATTTTAATACTTGAACTATTGTCTTCCACTTCTATGGTGTTGGAGTAAGCAGAGCTACATCCATATAGATTATGTACCCTTAGTGTAACTTCGTACTCCCCTTCTTTTACAAATTCATGGACTGGGTTGGCTTCTTCACTACTTGTTCCGTCTCCAAAATCCCATTCCCATGCAATAACTTCTTCAGGTGTATTACTTCTGAAAGCCACTGGTTTTCTGGCGATAATTTCCTCACTGGTAGAAAAACCTTCAAGCTCATAGGTAAAATTGGTTCTGGCTAGGTTTGAAGGGAAATCTACTTTGGCTGAGCTTTGGGTGGTACAGCCTTTAGAATCGGTGATCGTCACGCTTATTTCCTGTGCCTGATTGAAAGAAATTTCATCTTGATTCTTGGTGCCATTATGCCATTCGATTTTGTAGGGAGGAAGGCCGCCTTCAATATTTAGCCATGCTGTTCCTGTGGCTGAGCCATTTCCACAATCCACGTTCACCATGGATAAGATTCTGGCATTCATAAGGCTGGCATCACTAAGGTCGATGCTTTTTTCAGCTATACAGCCATTCGCATCCATGATAGTTGCAATATAGGTTCCTGGCTTGAGCTGGCTTCTTTCTCTAATGTTTTCATCAGTGTCGCTCCACTTTACTGTATAAGGCGTTGCTCCTCCTTCTATGGAAAGTGATATCCATCCATTTTCGGCCCCATTGCAGCTAATATTTTGTTTTTCAACTGCTACCTGCAATGACTCTGAATCTTTTATTTGGAAGGTCTTGCTAATACTACATCCTGAGGCATCTTTGATTTCGACGCTGAATTCTCCGCTAGGGAGTTGATCCAAGTTGGCGCTTTTGGCTCCATTGGACCATTCGAATTCATAAGGAGCCTGTCCCCCTGAAATATTCAGTGAGATGGCACCTTTGTCTGTGCTGCCACAACTGTTGTGTACTAGGGACTCCGCTATATTAATAGGGCTGCCTTTTTCTTCTATGGTAAAATATAAAGTCGTGCTACAATTGTATTTGTCAAAGATTTCAACTGAATGGTCACCAGCTTGCAGGTTTTCAGCTTTGGTGGAGCCTTTCAGTCCATTGCTCCATTCGTAACGGTAAGGATCTCCCCTTCCCACTACTACTTTTATTTCCGCAGTTCCGTTGGCAGCGCCACAGGTAGCAGCTTCAGTTTGAAGCAATTTTCCTATTAGTGGATAGGGCGGCTGAATAAGGATCTCTTTGGTGAGTTCTAATCCATTGGCATCAGTAATGATGACAGTATACTTTCCTGCATTGAGATTGTCTATCGAAGAAGTGTATTGTTTGATAGATGGCCATTCGTATTGGTAAGGTGAAACTCCCCCAGAAACGTTTAGAATAATATTCCCTTTTTCTTCATAAGAACATAGTGCAAGCTTTCCACTTACCTCTACGGCAAGAGCGGAAGAGGCATAGCTGTTACTGTTTGTCCACAAACAAATACCAAGGACAAATGCAAAGAGACAAAGAAGCCTAGACCCATATATATATGGACTTTTCTGCATATGATTAACGTCGAAGAAATAATTATTAATCCGGGTAGATTATCGTTGGTTATTTGCATTTCGAAACAGGAAAAACGTGTTTCAGTATTTGAAACAATATTTTATGAATTTCATATTTAAATAATTGAAATTTGTTAATTCCAGTTTCTATTTATAATAAATGAAATAAAAAACATATAAACAAAATAAAGTATGGCGCAGCTTCGTTCAGATAGTGCTTTCTAAAAAGTGAAAAACGAAAGAAATCGGAGTAAAAAACAAAAAATAAGTTTTTAACAGCAAAAGTATTGGTGCTATCTGTTATGTTAAAATTTTGATATTTTTTAATATTTTTTTTGCGAAAAAATAGTTTTCATGAAAAAGTTGATAAAAACCAGTTGTCTGGAGAAAAGTACCTGGAGGAAAATTCTCTAACGGAATGACAAGAATTTAATGACTGATGGGGATATTTTCCTGAGAATTCGGTGAAGTCTCAGAGGCTTAGCCTTTTAAATTTTTTAAAGGGTGCCTGAGTTGGAGGAAATTTTCTGCAGTTCAGATTTCGACTAAAAAAGAAAAGCTCGGAGAGTTGGCTCCGAGCTTTTGTAATTATTACTACCAGGCTTGTGCAATGGTTTATACTCATCGCTAATTTAAATATATCCTGTTAATGCTCAAAGAATTATCAGTTAATAATTAGATAAATTGATAATTCTACATAATATTAATGTCTATTTGATGTTTTAAAATATCCTCAAATGACTCTCTTTTTCTGATCAAATGAGCTTTTCCATCTAATACCAATACTTCAGCAGGGCGAAGACGGGAATTATAATTGGAAGCCATGCTAAAACCATAAGCTCCGGCGTTTTTGATGGCCAAAACATCACCTTCTTTTACCTCTTTTAATTTTCTGTCTGCTGCGATGGTATCGGTTTCACAGATATACCCTACTATGGTATAAACTCTATCTGGCCCATTTAGCCTTGAAATATTCACTACACCATGATAGGCATCATACATCATTGGTCGAATAAGGTGGTTAAGTCCTGAGTCTACTCCAATAAAGGTCGAAGCAGGTGTGGATTTGATAACATTGGCATGGACCAATAGATAACCACATTCACTTACCAAGAATTTCCCAGGCTCAAACCAGATTTCCAGCTCTCTTCCATATTCATTGCAAAACTCTTTGAAAGCAGCAGAGACCTTTTTGCCAACATCCTGAATGTCAGTGGTAATATCTGCTTCTTTGTAGCCAACTTTAAAGCCTCCCCCAAAATCCAAGAATTTCAAATCTTTGAACTCTCTGGCAGCATCAAATAAAATCTCAGCACCTTTTAAGAATACCTCGGCATCCAAAATATCGGATCCAGTATGGACATGTAGTCCAATCACTTGTAAGTTGTGTACTTCTACTATTTTAAGTACGTGCTTCAATTGAAGAATGGAAATACCAAACTTGCTATCTATATGCCCAACGGAAATTTTGGCATTTCCTCCAGCCAAAATATGTGGGTTTAAGCGGATACAAATAGGCACAGTGTTGCCATAATAGGTGCCAAAATGCTCCAACATTGGAATGTTGTCAATGTTGATCATCACTCCAAGGTCTACGGCTTGCTGGATTTCTTCAAAGGAAACACAGTTTGGCGTATACATGATCTCTTCTGGAGTGTAACCAACGTGTAGACAAAGTTTTACTTCTTCTATCGAAACTGCATCCACACCAGTACCAGCCTTCTTCATCAACTTCAGGATATTGATGTTAGAAAGTGCCTTAGTAGCATATTTTATCTTCAGATTTACTGTAGAAAATGCACTTTTTAATGCGGCTACTTGATCCAATATTTTTTGTCCGTCATAGACATATACTGGAGTGCCGAATTCTTTGGCGATGTCCAAAAGTGGAACACCCTGAATCTGATACTGTTCGTTATTGATAGTCATGATACATGATTAATTAAGTGGGCAAAGATAGAAAAGGCCGGGCAACAAAAAAAGGAAGGCATTGCCTTCCTCTTTGAAATTTAATCCACTAACTTATAATTTAAACTTATCAATTATTTTTTTTGGCTTCTTTTAGCTCTTTAACCAAATCCTCCAGTCTTTTGATGGTTTCATCCACTTCTGCATCATCCATTTTGATATGGCCTTCTTCATCTTTTTCAAAGGCAAAAACCTCTACTTTTTTGTCTTGGCTAAAGATTTTTGCGTTTCCACCTTCTATTGTCTGAGCATCGAATTCAAAACTAGGATATTGAAATCCACTCTTTCTTTCTATCACTCTAACTTGCTTTCCATTCTCATTCAGTATTTCCACATTGACATCATCGTCTCTATCCACCCAAGCCATATGTTTGCCAATCGCCAATCTTTTTTGAGTCATTTTCATAGTCGAAAGGCTGATCTTTTTGTCATTGATGGTGGTTTCCAAGACCAACTTGTCATGTTGTCCTTTTGGAAGGTCTAGCTTTAATTCCTTAAAGAAGGGATCCTTTTCCATGATCTCGCGGTTGTCATAGGTCTTAGAAATATTTTCCTTCACGCCATTTTTTTCAGAGGTGACATTGAGGAAATATTTGGTTCCATTTTCAGTATCCTGAGCAAAGGAAACTGAAGAGATGGCAAAGCAGCAAAAAACTGCCATAATCCAATTTAATTTCGTTTTCATAGCGATATGGGGTTAGAGGGAACTTTGATTTTAAGAAATGATCTATCGATTAATTATGTTATTAATTAAATCAATAAGTTGATGAGTATAAAAGTACCTGATTTCGAAATAAAATTCTATGCTTGGCCTGTTAAGCCTTGTTAAAAATTGTTAAGGTTCCGGCATACTCCATATTTACCAGTAAATTTGTAATATGTCTAAGACAAAAATGAAAATAATAATTCTGTTAATGTCCCTTGCGTGCTTGGGCTTGGTGGCTTTCCAATACTATTGGGTAGCCAATGCCATCAAGATCAATCAAGAGCGATTCGAGCAGAATGTGTACCAGTCTTTGGCGGCCAGTATTGCTAAATTGGAAAAGGGAGAGACCAGTGAAATTATCCTGAACGCAATGGCAAAGGACAGTTCTTTCCAAAAGGTCCTGTTCCAAAAAATTGAGCCGATTGAATTTAATATCAAAAGGCAGGTCTCCATAGAGCGAAGGCCTTCCGTTTTGGATTCTCTATTTAAGGAAACCGTTCCACAGGTATCACAGACCTTTAGGAGGATGATTGCATCCAGAAATGGAAAGCCTCAAGATCAATTTGAGCTGCAGAAGTATTTTGAGCTTCCTCCTTCCATTGCCAGTCAGTTATTCACACCTGATGAAATGATTATTTATCTTCAGGAAAAAGAAAAATACCTTGAGTTTGTAGCTAAGCGGGACAGTTTTGCTTTGGTGCAGGATTATAGTTTAAATAGGGAGGCATTGATCACTGAGGAATATAATATTTCAGAAAATGCTGCTGAAAATATCGTAAAGGCCAATAAAAAAATCGAATTGGTGGAAGTCGTAATGACCCAGTTACTGGCAGATGCCAAAATTAGTATTTTAAACAGGGTGGATACAGCTGCTTTGCATAGGGACATTAAATCGCAGCTTAGTAAAAGGGGTATTAATGGACATTTTGAACTGGCAATATTGGACCATGAAAATTCGCTGATAGGGATTAATAATATCGCTGATCCTAAATTCTTTTTGGCCAATGGCCTGAAAGCAGAGCTTTTTCCTGGTGATTTGGTAGGAAAGGAAAATTTCATGATGATCAATTTCCCTTCAAAAAACGCCTTCTTGATCAGTCAAATTTGGCTTCCTTTATCCAGTTCACTGGTATTTCTACTAATCATCATTTTTTGTTTTGTGTATGCCATAAAGGTGATTATCAGACAGAAAAAGCTTTCTGAAACTAAGAATGATTTTATCAATAATATGACCCATGAGTTCAAGACACCTATTGCCACGGTCAGCTTGGCAGTGGAGGCATTGCAGGATCCAGAGTTGGTCAATCAGGATGCCTTTAGGAATAGGTATTTGGGCATTATTAAAGATGAAAATAAGCGCTTAGGTACACAGGTAGAAAAGGTGCTTCAGGCTGCCGCTTTGGACAAGAAGGATTTCAAATTGAAATTTGAACAGGTGGATTTGGTGAGCTTATTGGAGGATGCCAAGAAGCATTTTGAGCTACAGGTAGAGAAAAAGGGTGGTGTTATAAAGATGGATGTCGCTGTGGAAAACCCTTACTTAGAAGCTGATGCCTTTCACTTGTCCAATATCATCAATAACCTTTTGGACAATGCCACCAAATACTCCAGGGAAGAGCCGGAGATTTTACTTAAATTGGTAGAGAATCCAGAAGGCTTTACCATCACCATAAAAGATAATGGGATGGGCATGTCAAAAGATTCCGTTAAGAAGATTTTTGATAAATTCTACCGGGTCCCTACCGGAAATGTTCATGATGTAAAGGGATTTGGCTTGGGATTGGCCTATGTCAAAACAATGGTGGAAGAGCACCATGGAGAGATTTTTGTTGAAAGTGAAATCAATAAAGGAAGTACATTTACCATCAATTTACCCCGAAAAAAATGAGTAAAGCTAGACTTTTGGTCGTAGAAGACGACCCTAACTTGGGAGATATCCTTCAGGAGTACTTGACCATGAAAGGATATGATACCGCATTGTGCAGAGATGGAGAAGAGGGCTGGAATCAATTTAAGAAAGATAAGTTTGACCTATGCATATTGGATATCATGATGCCCAAAAAGGATGGTTTTACGCTTGGGAAGGATATAAAGAAGATACAGGAGGATATTTCCATTATCTATTTGACTGCTAAGAATATGAAGGATGATGTAATCGAAGGGCTGAAAATTGGTGCTGATGATTATATCACCAAACCATTTAGCATGGAGGAATTGTTGCTAAGGATAGGGGCCATTCTTAGAAGAACCCAAAAGGGTAATGAGGCTCCAGCTAGTTTGAAGAATTATAATTTGGGTGATTTGGTATTGCACTATGATGAACAATTGCTTGAAAGTCCCCAAGGCAAGCATAAATTGACTTCGAAAGAAAATGAGTTGCTAAGGCTTTTGGCTTCTGAATTGAATAAGCCTGTCAATCGAAGCTATGCCCTAAAGCAAATTTGGGGTGATGACAGTTATTTTAATGCCCGCAGTATGGATGTTTACCTCAGTAAGATCAGAAAGCTGTTAAAGGCAGATCCTAAAGTGCAGATCATCACCATCCATGGTGAAGGGTTTAAGATGGTAGTAAAAGAAGCGTAATAATAAATGGCAAATAATAAGGGCTGCAATTCACTTGTAGCCCTTGTTGATTGTCCTCTATTACAGGTCACTCGCTTTTATTTTTCTTCCTTCAAAAATTGGATATTCCTTTGTAGGCCTTTTAGCTTAGTTCGTTTAACTGCTGATTTTTGAAATACTTTGCTGAAAGTTTCTTGGGTGATTTCTTCCCAGTCTTTATTGGTCATCTTTTGGAGTTCGGGATGTGGCAGAAACTCTGTTTCCTGATGAGGTTGGGAGAATCGGTTCCAGGGACATACATCTTGGCAAATGTCACAGCCAAACATCCAGTTTTCAAATTTCCCCTTCATGGAGCTGGGCAATTCATCTTTCAATTCTATGGTGAAGTAGGAAATACATTTAGAGCCATCCACCACTCCAGGTTGCACTATGGCATCGGTGGGGCAGGCGTCTATACACCGAGTGCAACTTCCACAATAGTCTTTGTTCATAGGGACATCAGGGCTTGCCTTGAGATCAATAATCAACTCAGCCAAAAAGAAGAAGCTCCCCATCTTTCTGTTGAGCAAAAGGCTGTTTTTACCCTGCCAACCTAGGCCGGATTTCTGGGCCCATTGCCTTTCCATTACCGGAGCAGAGTCCACAAAGGCTCGGCCTTCAATATCTCCAATAGCTTCTTTAAGCCTTTCCAAAAAGATTTTTAATTTGTCTTTAATGACAAAATGGTAATCCTTGCCATAGGCATATTTGGCTATTTTATAATCCTCGTTTCCTTCGGGGAGCTTTTGCTCAGGGTAATAATTATAAATCAAGCTGACCACTGTCTGGGCGCCATCCACCAGTTTACGAGGATCCAGCCTTTTGTCAAAATGATTGGCCATATAGGCCATTTCTCCATGGTAATTGCGGTTCAACCAAGCTTCTAATTTTGGGGCTTCTTCCTCGAGAAAATCTGCTTTGGCGATACCACAATATTCAAAGCCAAGTTCTTTGGCCAATTGCTTTATGGTAGTGGCATTTTTCTCATTTTGATTCATGGAAAGCATCTCTTTAGGAGAAATAAAGGGTAATTCGCCTATTGGTCACCAAACAGCGGTCCATTCTGTCCTCCAAAATTGGGACGAATATTAAGGTGCTTATAGGCCAATTCAGTCGCAACTCTTCCTCTTGAGGTTCTTTTTAGATAGCCTTCTTGGATCAAAAATGGTTCATAAACTTCTTCAATGGTTTCGCTTTCTTCACTACAAGCAGTAGCAATAGTAGAAATGCCCACTGGGCCACCTTTAAATTTATCAATGATGGTCATTAGGATACGGTTGTCCATTTCGTCCAGTCCATTTTCATCTACATCCAAGGCATTCAGGGCCATCTTGGCAATGTCAATCGTAATAGTGCCGTTTCCCTTGATATCTGCAAAATCACGGGTTCGACGCAAAAGTGTATTGGCAATCCTAGGGGTGCCTCGGCTCCTTCTTGCAATTTCATAAGCTGCAATCTCGTCAATGGGAGCTCCCAGAATATTGGCCGATCTGGTTACGATGGTTGTCAATAATTTGGCATCGTAATATTCCAGCCGGGCATTGATTCCGAACCTGGCCCTTAGGGGAGAGGTCAAAAGCCCTGAACGGGTGGTAGCTCCGATGAGGGTAAAAGGATTCAAGGAAATCTGTACCGAGCGGGCATTAGGTCCAGAGTCAAGCATAATATCGATTCGGAAATCCTCCATAGCAGAATAAAGGTATTCCTCTACCACGGGATTTAAACGATGGATCTCATCAATGAAAAGCACATCCCCCTCATCCAGATTGGTCAGTAAACCCGCAAGATCAGAGGGCTTGTCCAATACTGGCCCAGAAGTGATCTTCAAGCTGCTTTCCAGCTCATTTGAGATAATATGGCTCAAAGTAGTCTTTCCTAGACCTGGAGGGCCATGAAGAAGAACGTGATCAAGCGGTTCTCCCCTCTTACGGGCAGCTAGCACAAATACCTGGATATTGTCCACGATTTTTTGCTGACCAGTAAAGTCATCAAAGCTGAGGGGACGTAGGGCTTTTTCTATTTCCCTGTCGGTATGGCTCATATTTTCATTTTCGCCGCTTAGATAGTCTTCTCTCATATTCTCCTTTTTCCTTGGATACAAATATAGAAAAATCAAAGTAGGAAAAAGTCAGTGCCCAAGGACTTGTGCCAGACTTTTGGAGACAATTAAAAAAATAAAAATTAACTTTCGGGAAAATTTCCTGATTTACATGCAAAAGAACGCCAGAAAAAACATTATTTATTCCATCATTCTCCTTTTGGTGGTTTTCCTAGTATTTCTTTACAGACAGAACCAAATGGCTCCTAAAGCCCCTGAACCTGAAAAAGAAGGGAAAATGGTGATCAGCGGTCAAACCATGGGGACCTCGTACAGGATAGTTTATCTGGATTTGGAAGACCGGGATTTTACGGCCTCAGTAGATTCTCTTTTGGAAGTTTTCAATGAGTCCCTTTCCACTTATATTCCAGAATCTGAGCTTAGCCGTTTTAATCAGGGAGATACCTTGTTTTTTGAGTCAAAATTTTTCCCTACTGTACTGGGAAGAAGCAAGGAAATTAATCAGCAGACTGCTGGATCTTTTGACCCAACGGTTGGTCCTTTGGTAAATGTTTGGGGTTTTGGGCCAGAGGGTGCCAATCCAAAAGACAGTGTGAATATTGGGGCATTGCTAAAAAAAGTGGGTTTCGACAAAATCCAATTTGATAAGGAGAAGGTTTGGAAAACACAGCCGGAAGTCTATTTGGATTTCAGCGCAATTGCCAAGGGCTATGGAGTTGATGTGGTCGCGACTTTTTTACAAAGCAAGGGTGTCAAGGATATGTTGGTGGAAATTGGTGGGGAATTGGCTGCTAAGGGAACCAATGAAAATGGAGAGCTTTGGAAAGTCGGTGTAAATCAACCTAGTGAAGATATTAGTAATAATGATATCTATAGCATAATAGGACTGAATAACCGTGGAATGGCCACATCTGGGAATTATAGGAATTATTATGTCAAGGATAGCGTTAGGTACTCTCATACTATCGACCCTAAAACCGGTTATCCAGTAAATCACCAGTTATTGTCAGCAACTGTTTTGGCGAAAGACTGTATGACAGCTGATGCCTTTGCTACTGCCATGATGGTGATGGGCACAGAAAAGGCGATTGCTTTGCAGGAGAAAACAGCGGATATCGATGTGTTTCTTATTTATGATGAAGAAGGAGTAATGAAAACCTATATCAGTGAGAAGCTGAAGCCTTTTGTTTCTTATATTAAGGGAGAAGAGAATTAAATTAGGTAACAATCATTGTCCTATTGATTAAGATTTTAAATTATCTGGGGTTTTATTCCAAATTCTCATTTAGAAGAAGGCGGATAATTATATTGAATAACCTATGATCGGAAATTTTCTAATACTTTTTTTGTCAGCCATGATTGCAGGTTTGCTAGCCTATGCCATGCCTCAATGGAAGGAAAAGAGTTTCAAATTGATACTGGTTTTTGCAGGGTCTTATCTTTTTTCTATTACTGTATTACATATTCTACCTGAGTTGTTTGCCAATAAAGACTCAGCTTATTATATGGGCTTATATGTGTTAATAGGCTTTTTGTTGCAACAGGTATTGGAATTTCTTTCTTCAGGTATAGAGCATGGCCATATCCACCATCATGGTACAGGTAAAAATACTGTTTGGATGGTGATGATAGGCTTGTCACTACATGCCTTTTTGGAAGGGACTTTGTTAAGTCAACAGCCTTCCCTTTCAGGGCATCATCATGGTACGGAAAGTTTATTGTTGGGAATTATTATGCACAAAGCTCCCGCTGCTTTTGCTTTGGTAGCCGTGTTGATGAATAACTTAAAAAGGAATAAGGTGTTAATACTATTATTGGTTTTTGCATTGGCTTCTCCTCTAGGTATGCTGTCTAGCCAGTTCCTATTTGCACAAAATATATTAGGTACCGAAGCAATAGACCTATTATTTGGCCTTGTTGCGGGGGGCTTCCTACATATTTCTACTACTATCTTTTTTGAAAGTAGTCCTCACCACAAATTTCATTTGAATAGACTACTGCTGAGTTTGCTTGCAGCTCTTTTGGCAATAGCCACGGAATATTTGATCTAAAGGGAGGTTAAGGACATTCCATTATAGAAAAGGCATTTGCAACCATTGCAGGGACATTGTAAGGGGCATAAATGGCTTGGCAAATAACTGGATCGCTCAGCGCTGAATCCCTTTCGGGGTCGAAATCACGGACATTGTAATAACCACTGTTGATATTCTGAACACCATCGTTCGAAATTAACTTGATCACATTATGATAGCTCTTCCCGTCATAGTAGGTGATGTCTTTTCCAACACCGCCAGGACTAATGATCTCTACTAAAATAAAATCAGAACACTGCTCTGGCCCTATGACATTTGCTTTAACACAGGAAGGAAACTCATCATCCTTATTACAGGAAAGAAGACCAAAGACAATTGAAAAAAGTAAAAGAAAATAAGGCCTCATAATTCCGGTTATAGTTTTATTATATGTTGTCGAGACGGTGGCATTATCTGTTTCGCTACAATGTGGTATTTTTTTTCAATCTTTCTCATTTATTCTCGCTTTTGGTCGATTTAAAGAAAAAATGTTTGGCAATAGTCTGGATAATCAGTGTATTTATTGTTATTTAAAGGTTTGATATGAAGTGGCTAGTGTTAAGTTGATGACCATTCAAAGGATTGGTTGTTGAGGATGCTTTCTGCTTCAAGTCTTTTAATTTAACCCCAAATACCCTTTTCTGATCATGACTCATCAAGAAAAAATGAAGGCCTACTGGAGGAAGAACGTGAAAATTCTTTTGTCTCTTCTAGCAGTTTGGTTTTGCGTATCTTTTGGATGCGGTATTTTACTGGTAGATTTTTTAAATGAATGGCATATTGGCGGCTTTAAATTGGGCTTCTGGTTTGCCCAGCAGGGCTCTATTTATGTTTTTGTGTTATTGATTTTTGTTTATGTCTGGCTTTTGAACAGGCTGGACAGGGAATTTGATGTACACGAATAAATTTTTCTAGCACAGTAAAAATAATTAAATCATGGATATTTTAGTTTGGACTTATATTCTGGTAGGGCTTTCTTTTGCCCTATATATAGGGATAGCGATTTGGACCAGGGCTGGTTCTACCAAAGAATTTTATGTTGCAGGAGGAGGAGTGTCTCCCTTGGCAAATGGGATGGCAACGGGGGCTGACTGGATGTCTGCCGCTTCATTTATTTCAATGGCGGGAGTAATTTCCTTTGCGGGCTATGATGGGTCTGTTTATTTGATGGGCTGGACAGGAGGTTATGTGTTGCTGGCTCTGTTATTGGCTCCCTATCTGCGCAAGTTTGGAAAGTTCACGGTGCCTGATTTTGTGGGGGATCGATATTATTCCAATAAGGCAAGGGTAGTAGCTGTCATTTGCGCTATTTTCATTTCATTCACCTACGTAGCTGGTCAGATGCGAGGAGTAGGGATTGTATTTTCTAGGTATTTGGAAGTAGATATCAATACCGGCGTGGTCATCGGGATGTGTATCGTATTTTTCTACGCGGTCTTGGGAGGTATGAAGGGGATTACCTATACTCAGGTGGCTCAATATTGTGTGCTGATCTTTGCTTTTATGGTGCCTGCCATTTTTGTTTCCATGCAGTTGACCAGCAATCCTATCCCTCAACTTGGACTGGGAGGAACTGTGTCTGATGGGACTTTTCTATTGGATAAGTTGGATGGAGTATTGACCGAATTGGGTTTTAACGCATATACGACTGGTCAAAAACCAATGATTGATATGTTTGCCATTACATTGGCTTTGATGGTGGGAACAGCTGGTTTGCCGCATGTAATTGTCCGGTTTTTTACTGTGCCTAGAGTGAAGGGTGCCAGATTATCGGCAGGATATGCACTGGTCTTTATTGCGATCTTATATACTACTGCTCCTGCTGTGGCAGCTTTTGGGATATATAATGCCATTGATTCAGTCGCTGAGAAACCTGTGGATGATTTACCCGAGTGGGTAGAGAATTGGCAGCAGACACAACTGATACAGATAGATGATAAAAATGGTGATGGAACGGTTCAATACCTTGCTGAAGCTGATAAAAATGAACTGACCATTGATAAAGATATCATGGTATTGGCGAATCCAGAGATAGCAGAATTGCCCAATTGGGTGGTAGGATTGGTGGCTGCAGGAGGAATGGCGGCAGCGCTCTCCACTGCAGCAGGTTTACTTTTGGTAATCTCTACTTCCGTGTCGAGGGATCTGGTAAAAAACTTCAATCCGGGGATTTCTGATAAAAAAGAATTGATGATCGCCAGGGCTGCTGCGGCAGTTGCTGTGATAGTAGCAGGTTATTTTGGTGTTAACCCTCCTGGTTTTGTTGCCCAGGTGGTGGCTTTTGCCTTTGGCTTGGCAGCGGCTTCATTCTTTCCTGTGATTATAATGGGAATTTTTTCCAAAAGGATGAATAAGGAAGGAGCAATAGCTGGAATGCTAACTGGATTGGTTTTTACGCTTTCTTATATCATTTATTTCAAGTTCGGTACGAATTTGCTGGGAGTACCTGCAGAAAACTTAACTGAGGATCATTGGTTATTTGGGATTTCCCCAGAGGGAATTGGTTCAATCGGAATGCTATTGAATTTTGCGGTGAGTTTTGTGGTGTCCATGATGACACCTGCTCCACCTGCCGCTGTTCAAGAGATGGTGGAGGACATCCGCATTCCTAGGGGTGCAGGAGCGGCACAGTCTCATTAGTTTTTGTTAATTAATATTAACTTGGATATCTATTTGGGATTCGTCGCGTTATAGTTTACAGTTATATGACTATATACAGATAAGTTAGTTTCTCACAGATTGCACAGATTTTCACGGATAAAGAATCTTTAGTAGATACCTTTGAAATCTTTGAGAGGCTATTTTACAATTATGGGTATCAGTATAATTGTTATACTTTAATAAAAAATCAATTAAGTTTTAGACATGATGATTTAATACAATGAGACCTAATCTTTTTCGAAATATTTCTTTAATGGATTGTTTGTTTTTCGAAATATTAGAAATAGCTTGAGGATCCAAAAAGGACAAAACAAATTAATAATAAAACCTAAAATTTAATTTATAACATGAGTGATAGAATCCACACCCTTAGTGGTTATTTTCATGAATATCAAAAAAGTGTTACTGAACCGGAACAGTTTTGGGCAAGGATAGCAGATTCCTTTCACTGGAAAAAGCGTTGGGATAAAGTTTTAGACTGGAATTTTGAGGGTCCAGATATAAAATGGTTTGTCAATGGTAAGCTAAACATCACCGAAAATATACTTGAAAGGCACCTTTTTATCATGGGTGACCGCCCTGCCATTATTTGGGAACCAAACGATCCCAATGAAGAAGGCAGGACTTTGACATATAGGGAGCTTTATCATGCAGTATGTCAGTTTTCCAATGCACTAAAATCCAAGGGAATTGGAAAAGGAGATAAGGTGATTATCTATATGCCTATGGTACCAGAGGCAGCCATTGCCATGTTGGCCTGTGCAAGGATTGGAGCTGTTCACTCCGTGGTCTTTGCGGGTTTTTCAAGCAATGCATTGGCAGATAGAATCAATGACTGTGAAGCCAAAGCGGTATTGACCTCAGATGGGAACTTCCGTGGCACCAAAAAGATAGCTGTTAAGGCCGTTGTGGATGAGGCTTTGGAGAAAACTACCACGGTGGAGACCGTTGTAGTTTATAGAAGGACCAAGCAAGAGGTCAATATGGTAGAAGGAAGAGATATTTGGTGGAATGATGCCATTGCAGGTCAACCTGACACCAATGAGGCAGAGGTAATGGACAGCGAGGATATGCTATTTATCCTTTATACTTCAGGATCTACGGGTAAGCCAAAAGGGGTGGTACATACCACTGGCGGTTATATGGTTTACACCAAATACTCATTTGAAAATGTATTCCAATATTCACCAGGTGATGTTTATTGGTGTACAGCTGATATTGGCTGGATTACCGGCCACTCTTATATAGTTTATGGACCATTATTGGCAGGAGCAACCTCTATTATGTTTGAGGGAGTTCCTACTTATCCCGATGCCGGAAGGTTTTGGGCTGTGGTGGATAAATATAAGGTGAACCAGTTTTATACCGCTCCAACTGCCATCAGGGCATTGGAAGCACATGGTACTAAGCCTATTGAACCTTATAAATTAGACTCTCTGAAGGTATTAGGTTCCGTAGGAGAGCCAATTAATGAGGAAGCGTGGCACTGGTATCATACCCATATAGGTAAGAATAGGTGTCCAATCGTAGATACTTGGTGGCAAACCGAAACTGGGGGGATTATGGTGTCTCCTTTAGCAGGTGTTACTCCGACCAAGCCCGCTTATGCAACCTTGCCACTTCCAGGTGTTCAATTGGCCATAGTTGATCCGGAAGGGAAAGAGCTGAAAGGAAATTCTGTAGAAGGTAATCTTTGCGTGAAATTCCCTTGGCCTGGAATGATCAGGACGACTTATGGAGATCATGAGCGTTGCAAGCAGACTTATTTCTCTACCTACAAAGGCATGTATTTCACAGGTGATGGTGTCAAAAGGGACCATGACGGATATTACAGAATACTTGGAAGAGTAGATGATGTAATCAATGTGTCCGGTCATAGAATGGGTACTGCTGAGGTGGAAAATGCCATCAACGAGCATCCTAAAGTGATAGAATCTGCAGTAGTGGGATATCCTCATGAAGTAAAAGGACAAGGAATCTATGCCTATGTGATCTGTGATATGAAAAATAGGACAGAGGAAAACCTTAAAGGAGAAATTAAGGATACCATTAGTAAAATCATTGGGCCTATTGCTAAGCCGGACAAAATCCAGATTGTACCGGGATTGCCTAAAACGCGTTCTGGTAAAATCATGAGAAGAATCTTAAGAAAGGTGGCAGAGGGATCCATGGATAATATGGGCGATACCTCTACGCTATTGGATCCGTCTGTAGTGGATGAAATCATCAAGGGCAGGATTGAGTAAAAACTGAATGATATGAATTTGAAGCCGTTTCTTAATTTAAGAAACGGCTTTTTTAATTTTAAGCAACTGAGGTCAATTTACGTTATGCCTTCACTAAGCTTTCTTTCTACATGCTTTTACCTTTCAATGGTTTTTAAGTAGATTGCCTGCTAATAGGAGCCATGTTGGGGTATTTACCTAATTAATATGCCAATAGCCCAAAATCAATAACCATGTCAAACGTCATTGTCAACAGGGTAAAGGAGTTTTTATTTCGATATCCTCCTTTCAGTTTTCTTTCAGATGAGCTTTTGGAAAGTGTCGCCAAGGAAGTGGAGTTGATGTATTTCAGCAAGGAAGAATATATTTTTCGGAAAGGAAATATGGCCAATCCTCATTTTTTTGTTTTGAAAGAGGGTTCAGTTTATCTGACAGAAGAAGATTCCGGGAAAATGGTTGTGAAGGATTATTGTGATGAGGGAGATGTATTTGGCGTAATGGCCCTTTTGGGAAACAGGCCTTATGTCTTAAATGCCTATGCTGCGGAGGACAGTCTTTTATATGCCGTTCCTGTAGATATTTTTAACAAGATCCTTAAAGAAAACAGTGAGGTCAGTTTATATTTTGCAGCTGGATTTGCGGCAGGCCAGGTAGTGGTAAGGACAGATCTCTCCCAATCTCAAAAGGCCAGAAAATTATTTAAGGATGCTTCCTCAGACCATGGTCTATCTTTGTTTTTGGAAAATGGAAAGGTCAATTTCCCTACAGAAGTACTCAGCTGTCAAAAAGGTGCAAAGATAAGTGAGGCTGCTCAGATGATGCACAAAATGGATGTGGGATCTATTGTAGTGCTGGATGATCAGGGACATCCGATAGGTATTATTACAGATAAAGATTTAAGAAATAGAGTGGTGGCCACGGGCTTGTCAGTGGATGCCAAAGTGGAGGAAATAATGACCTCTCCAGTGATGACCATGCACCATAAAAGTAATTTTCCGAGCCTTTATTTAATGATGATCAAGCATCACCTCCATCATTTGATATTAACTGAGGATGGTACAGATCAAAGTAAGATAACAGGAATACTTTCTGATCATGATGTATTTCTATCTCAAGGAAACAGCCCTGCGGTCTTAATACATGCTTTGATGAATACTTGGGAGGTAGAGGAAATGAAAGTGATCAGAGACCGGGCAGAAAACCTACTTGCCTATTATTTGGAAAATGAAGTAGCCATCGATTTTATCGCCAATATCATTTCTGAAGTAAATGATGTGATCATAAGAAGGGCCATTTTATTGGCTAAGAAAAAATTGGATGCCAAATATCCAAAGGCCTCCAAAGTGCCATTTTGCTTCCTCTCTTTGGGTAGTGAAGGCAGACAGGAGCAGTTACTGAGGACAGACCTGGACAATGCCTTGGTTTATGAAGATGTGGAGGATGCTGAACAAGAGGAAACCAAGGACTATTTTCAGCTACTTTCACAGGAGGTGATAGATATTTTACTGGCATGTGGCTTTCACCCTTGCCCAAGTAAGGTCATGGCCAACAACCCAAAATGGTGTAATTCACTTTCAACCTGGGAGTCTTATTTTAGTGAATGGGTAAATTTGCCAGATGAGGAATCCTTGATTAAGGCGACCATATTTTTTGATTTTAGGCCAGTATATGGAAATAAGGAACTCGCAGAGGCAATGACCAATTATATCTTCAGGGCTATTGACAAAAGGGAAGTGTTTATGAGCTTTTTGGCGAATAATGCCTTGTTGAATCCACCTCCATTAGGTTTTTTTAGGAATTTTATTGTAGAAAAATCCGGGGAACACAAGGATCAGTTTGATATTAAATTGAGGGCCATGCTACCTTTGGCCGATGCTGCTAGGCTTCTGATTTTAAGCCACCGACAAAAGGGCGTCAACAATACTTTCAAAAGGTTCGAACTATTGGCAGAATTGGAACCCCAAAATGCAGAGGTTTTTAGGGAAGCTGGAAAGGCTTATGAAATATTTTTGCGCTTAAGGGCCTTGGAAGGTATAGGCTCGAATTCATCTGGAAGATATATCAGTCCTAGTTCCCTGGGGAAGCTTCAGCGCCGAATGTTGAAAAATGCCTTTTCCCCGATTCATCAAATTCAGGAAATGTTGGCATTGAGGTTTCAAACTGATTTTATTGACAGGTAAATGAGTTGGTTGGATATTTTTCGAAAAAAACAGGAAAAAATTCCTGAAGTGAATCAATATGAGGCGTTGTTTGAAGTTGAACTTTCCAAGAAAACACCTATTAAAGATCTTTCCTTTGTAGTTTTGGATACGGAAACAACAGGTTTGGATGTGAAAAATGATCATGTTTTGGCTTTTGGAGGAATAAAAATCATCAAGGGGCGAATCAAGGTGGACACAAGCATGGAAAGTCTATTGTTTTCTACCAAGCAAAATGTATCCAGCATAAAGATTCATGAAATCATTCAGTCCAATGACGCCATGCCCATTGATGATTTTGTGAAACAACTGCTCCCTTATTTGGGTAAGCACATCATGGTAGCCCATCATGCAGGCTTTGACCAGGCCATGCTGGAGAAATTAGCAAAACCATATGGACTGAGAAAGATCCTAAACCCTGTGGTGGATACAGGAGACTTGGCTATCCGCATAGAACATGGTATGCCCTATGACCCCAGCCGAATCAATTTGAAAGATTATAGTTTGGATGCTTTGTGTGAAAGGTATAATATTTCTATCCATGATCGTCATACAGCTGCTGGCGATGCTTTTTTGACCGCCCAGTTATTGTTGAAGCTACTGAAAGAGGCTGACAAAAAAGGGATTAAGACCTATGGGGATTTGATGAGATATTAAATAGAGTACTAAGATGCAAGTATTTAGTAGCAAGATTAGCGAAAAGAGTAAAGAAAATTTCCCTTTTAATCCTTAAGCTTTACTTCCATCTGTCCTGTTGATTTAAGATAGAGTCTGATGTCTTCCTTGGTGGTATAGATCCCTTCCACCTCCAAGGCAGGTCGGATCACTCTAAAAGAGGCAAATTTGGTATCTATATAGCCCTGCTGTTGCAATTCCATTCGGGCTTCTTTGATATAATTCCCAATTGGATAGCTGGCATATTTCTGAATTTCCTCCAACAATTGTCCCTGCTTCATCCAGCTAGCACTATTGGCCAAAATATTTTTCGTGTTGAGGTCAAAGTCGATTTCTTCGAAAACAATGGCCTCTCGTAATGGGTCATAAGTTGGTTTACCTACTAAATAAATATTACCTGAGATATTTTTTTTGCCTGTTCTGTTGACTACAAAATCCACCTTCACCAAGGCTTTATTACCAAAGTTTTGGGTTTTAAATGCTTTTGGGATTAACTGGGTGCTAGCGTCCATCTTGAAGGATTGGCCTGCCAACATATCGTTAAGGTATTTGTCCATATCCTGATAGGGTATGGATAGTGGCAAGGTGATGTCAAGGTAATTCTCACTATCATCATTATAGTATAGTCGTGGCAAAGGACTCAGCTCAACAAGGGGTTCTGAGCCTATTTGGGTAAATACCTCTCCTTCTATTCCTATGGTCAACTCCAGCTTCTGATCTGTGGTGAATTTTTCTTTTACTTTTATTTTATGCGGGACTGTATATACATAAGCGTCAAATCCTTCGTGTTCAATTTTTACTGGTCTACCATAAGCTTCCCAAGTTTCCTGAATCATGTCCCTAAAACTAATTCTGGTAAGATTATCTCCCGTAAGTTGATCGTCGAGCATCTTTTCAACGTGTTTTTCCAACATGGGTTCAAGGTCAAATTCATACCCCAGCAAATTGTACTTGAGCGACCTTCCCCAACTCTCAATATTAATATTGGAAATGCCGATATCCCAATTTCTGCCAATTTCCGAGATAAAGCTAACCCTTGGTTTCAGTCCTTCATCAAAGGGGATCGCTGTGGAAATGGTTTGTCCGAAGAGCTTCTTTTCTATATTGATTTTGCCTTTAAGCTTGAGTGGTATTTCTATTTCCAATTGCTTTTGTCCAGAAGCGCTGAGCGCAATATCTCCGGTTCTGCTTACTTCCAAATCAGCCATCAAGCCATTGCCCATGTCCAACCCTTGGTCACTATAAAGCAATTGACTTAATTCCCGATTGAGGTTTTTTTCTATGTATCTAAGGGGGATTTCAAGAGGTACATTCACTTTAGAAATGGCCTCCGGAAGAACGACAGGAGCTCCTTCGTATTGGGGTTTTTCTGGATTGATACCTTTACAGGAAATGATCAGCAATATTAAGCCGACAACAAATATGTTACTTTTCATAATGGACTTTTCAGGCCTACAAGATTAATAAATCATTTGGACTTTGGGGAGTTAGTGGTGAAGTCTTTGCCATTATCATGCCTTAAAATTTCTTAAATTCTTTTTTTGAGACCAATTCTTTAATGAAATGAATTAAAGGAAGTTAATTTAAGCAGTGCTTGATGCTGTAGGAGAGTATAATGAGTGGATTACTCAAAAAGTTAGGAGGCTTCTTCTAGGTTTATTTTGTTGATTTCCATTATCTTCGAACCAAAATACCCCTCAAGCTTGTTAGGGCTAGGAGAAACAAAATTTGAATTAATATGGCTTGGAAATCAATTGATAATTTGGAGCAAATCCAACAGCTTAAAGAAGAAAGCAAAAACCAACCGGTTTTGATCTTTAAACATTCAACCAGCTGCTCTATTAGTGGTATGGCTTGGAACCGTTTACAAAGGAACTGGCAGGACCAGGATTTTGAAAAGGTCAGTCCGTATATTTTAGATCTATTGAGCTATAGAGAAATATCAAATGCCATAGCAGAAGAATTTGCTGTAGAGCATGAGTCTCCGCAAGTTATACTGGTAAAGGACGGAATGGCGTATTATGATAACAGCCATATGGGGATCAATTATCAGGATATTATCGGGCAAGTTGGCTAATCATCCAATTCTCAAAAATCATATTCAAGGTGTCTTCAAAATCTGATGGCACCTTTTTTATTTTTTCAAATAAGCATAGTTCTACTTTAAATCTATTTTTTACCATCCGTCAATAAAAACTGAAGTTCAGGTATTATTTTCTGCCTTAGTTTTAAACGTCTGTGGCTTTGCGATGTCTAATAAGCATCAAATGCACGATTTATGAAACAGACAATTATCTTCTCAACTTTTGGATTATTATTCTTTCTACTTGCTTTTGGGTCAATAGCGCAACAGAATGGTGGCAGGGAAAGAGGAGTACGCGGTATGGGCTCATTTAATATAACAGGGACTGTATTGGATGCTGAATCAAAGGAGCCTTTGATTGGTGCCAATGTAATGTTGAAAACGGAAACTGATAGTTTAATGACTGCAGCCGTTACTGATGGGAAGGGCGCTTTTTCCATTTCCCGTCCCAGAATTTCTCATCTAATTGTAGAGATTTCATATATAGGTTATACCAAATTGAGGAAAGTGGTAGATCAGCGTGGTCCAGTGGATCTGGGAGCGCTAAGCTTGATGGAGGATAGCAATGAACTTAATGAAGTGCTGGTAGAAGGTCAAGTACCTGTTGGGGAAATGAAAGGGGATACCGCTGTTTTCAATGCTGCGGCCTTTAAGACCAAGGAAAATGGATATGCAGAAGACCTGATCAAGAAAATTCCAGGTGTGGTAATAGAAAACGGGAAGATCCAGGCCCAAGGTGAGGATGTCCAAAAAGTCCTAGTGGATGGAAGGGAGTTTTTTGGAAATGATCCCAATATTGCCCTGAAAAACCTTCCGTCAAATATGATTGATCAAGTGGAGATTTTGGACCAAAAATCTGATCAATCCAGGCTTACAGGCTTGGATGATGGTAATTATGCCAAGACCATCAATATCATCACCAAAGGAAATATGCGCAATGGATATTTTGGGAGACTCTATGGTGGATATGGTACAGATGAGCGTTACTCTGCAGGAGGTAATATCAATTTTTTTAAGGGAGATAAAAGAATTTCCATCATTGGTTTGTCCAATAATATCAACCAACAGAATTTCTCCTCACAGGATCTGCTAGGGGTATCAGGAGGAGTGGGCGGAGGTCGCTTTAGAAGACGTGGAGGTGGTGGAGGAAATGATAACTTCCTCACAGGAAATAACAATGGAATTGCCAAAACAAACTCATTAGGTTTAAATTACAGCGATAAGTGGGGTGATAAAATCAATTTTACAGGAAGTTACTTTTTCAACCATTCCAATAATAACCTGATCCAGAATACGAATACTGAAACGGTGATTTCCGAGGACAGGAGACAGTATTACCAAGAAAACCTGCTTAGTAATACCAAAAATGAAAATCACCGGATTAATGCTAAAATCGAATACGATATTGATGACAGAAATTCTCTGATTATAAGTCCAAGTTTAAGCTGGCAGAATAACAAAATGTTCAGTGATGAATATGGGCTGAATTTGGATCAAAATCTAGATTCTTTGAGTGCCGCCCAGACGATCAATAATAGACTGACAGATGGCTATAATATTTCCAATAATCTTACCTATCGCTATAAGTTTGATAAGCAAGGCAGGACAATAAGTACGAATATTTATACAGGATTGAATGAAAGGGACCAATTTACAGATCTACTTATGGCCAACCGTGATTTTGTGAGAAACTCTGTGGATACGGTTTTCCAGCAAAGCAATGCACTATCTGACGGATTTAATTATAGGGCTAATATTACCTATACAGAGCCAATAAGTGAAAAATCCATCATGTCTTTCGATTATCAGATTGGAAACAATAAAAGCTCAGCTGACCAAAAAACCTTTGTGTTGGCAGAAGAACAAAATTTAATGATCTTGGATACAGCATTAAGTAATGAGTTTGATAATAAGTTCACAACTCAAAAAGCTGGCCTAGGTTATCGTTTCAGTGAAAATGGCTTCAATTTTAATTTAAATGTGGATTATCAAAATGCCCAATTGAATAACCAAGCCTTTTTTCCGGAGGAAGCGACATTTAAAAGAAGTTTTAATAATGTTTTGCCCAATGCGAGTATCATGTATCGGGACAGGGAAAGTGGAAAAAATATGCGTTTCCGCTACAGAACCAGTACAAATGAGCCCAGTGTCAACCAATTGCAAAATGTGATCAATAATAATAATCCATTGCAGTTGAGTGTGGGTAATCCTAGTTTGGGTCAAAGCTATAACCATAATTTCTTTATGAACTATGGAAAGTTTGATATGGAAAGATCCAAGACCATGTTTTTGTTTGCTACAGGTTCATTCACCAATAATTATATTGGAACACATACTTACGTGGCAGAAAAAGATACTTTGATCAATGGAGAGGTGCTTTTGCGAAAAGGAGGTCAGATCACCCAGCCTGTTAATTTGAGTGGCAATTGGAATGCAAGGCTGTTTTTTAATTATGGTACTCCTGTAGAGAAATTGAAATCGAATTTGAACCTGAATTCCAGTGTGAGCTATAACAGAACACCCGGCTTGATCAATAATGAACTGAATTATAATAATAATATCGGTTTGACCCAACGATTTTCCCTTACCAGCAATATTTCAAAGGATATTGATTTTACGGTTTCTACTGCCGCGACATATAGCATAGTCAAGAGTAGTCTGCAAAGTAATCTGGACAATAATTACTATCAGCAAAACTCTAATGTGCAGCTTTATTATTCTCCTAATGATGGAAAATTATTCTTTAATACCACCATGGCCAACACTCTTTATACTGGATTGTCTGAGGGTTTTGATCAGAGTATCTGGTTATGGAATGTTGAAGGGGGATATCGGTTCTTGAAGGATAATAAAGGAGAATTGAAATTGACCATTTTTGATATTTTGGGCCAAAACCAAAGTATCAATAGGACGGTATCTGATGTGACAGTTTCTGATGTTTATTCCAATGTTTTGACCAGCTATGGTTTGGTGACCTTTACTTATATCATTGGCAAGTTCAAACAACCAGAGGGAGGAGACGAAAGAAGAATACCAGGAGGTTTTGGACCGCCAAGAGGTGGTGCCAGAAGTTGGTAAGTTAGCGATATTATAGGTTATAGTTATATGTTTTAGAAATGCAGGACGTTGTGTTCTGCATTTCTTTTTTTGCCTCTATCCTATTTGTATATAATATTCAACCCTTGTTACTGCAGCCCTCCCAATCTCACCATTCTTCTACTTTGAGCAAGGTCGGGGGATGCGTTTATAAAACAGAAATAATAGCATCATACCATATCAAAAAGAGCTTGAACCTACTTGTCAGATGCCAGTAACTGTAAAAATATCCCAAGAAAAATCTTCTTGGGATATTTTTACAGTTACTAAGTTTGAAGGTTCGAATAAGAGTCACATGCTTGGTAGCAATACTGCATCCACTACATGAATAACACCGTTTGACTGAAATACATTGGGGATTGTTACCTTAGCTTTATTTCCACTTATATCCGAAATATACAAGGAACCATCTTTCATCCAAGCAGTAAGCTCTTCACCTTCCACAGTAGTCATTATGGCTTTTCCGTCACCTTTTTTTATGGCTTTCATGATGTCTTTAGCACTCATTTTTCCTGCTACCACATGATAGGTAAGCACATTGGTCAGGGCTTTTTTGTTTTCTGGTTTTAACAAAGTTTCTACCGTTCCTTCAGGAAGTGCATCAAAGGCCTTGTTGACGGGAGCAAAAACTGTAAATGGTCCATCACCTTGTAAAGTCTCCACCAAGCCAGCCGCTTTTACTGCAGCTACCAAAGTGGTGTGATCATCTGAATTTACCGCATTTTCCACAATGTTTTTAGTGGGGTACATAGGGGCTCCACCTACTTCTACAGTTTTTTTCGATTGGGCAAATGCCTGGAATGCACCTAGCACAAAAAATGCCAGCAAGGCCCCTTGTAAAATTTTTGTCGTTTTCATGAGCATATCATTTATTGTTTGAAAGCATATACGCTGCACTTTATAATCATGGATTGTATTCCTGTTTAAATTCCATTTGAAAGGAATTCAAACATTTTATTATTGGACTTGTTTTATAAGTATGTCAAATTATCTAATCATCGGGGCCTCATCAGGCATAGGAAAGGAGCTGGCAAGGCAATTGGTTAAGGAGGGAAACCAAGTTTGGGGCAGCTATAATCAACATCAGGTAAAGGCTCTCTCGGGAGTGAATTTTTTTCCATATGATGTTATGAAGGATGAGTGGAAGAATGAAGAAATACCTGATGAATTGCATGGGCTGGTTTATTGTCCAGGAAGCATCCAGCTCAAACCTTTTGGCCGGATTAAGGAGGCGGCCCTGTTGGAAGATATACAGCTCAATGTCAGCGGAGCAGTTAAAATCATTCAAGGAGTATTGCCCAAGTTAAAAAAGTCAGATTGGGCTTCCATTGTTCTTTTTTCAACAGTAGCAGTGCAGTTGGGGCTTCCTTTTCATAGTCAGGTGGCCATTTCAAAGGGAGCTATAGAAGGCTTGACCAAGGCCCTGGCCGCTGAACTAGCCCCCGGTATTAGAGTCAATTGCATTGCTCCTTCTCTGACAGATACTCCAATGGCAAGTTCTTTGCTTTCTTCAGAGGAGAAAAGGGAAGTGAATGCCAAGAGGCATCCCTTGCGAAGAATTGGCAAGGCAGAAGATATTGCAGCGATGGCGGCATTTTTACTTTCGAATAAGAGTTCTTGGATCAGTGGACAAATTATGCCCGTGGATGGCGGAATGTCCTCAATTAGAAACTAAAATTATTTTTTATGGATACCATTTTAGATTTTCAAAAAAATAAAATCAACTGGCTGAAGCTATTAATTTGCGTGCTCGGGATTGTGCTCTTGGGGAGCATATCTGGTTTGGCCAATATCGGTAACATTCAAACCTGGTATGCAGGCTTGGAAAAACCAAGCTTTAATCCCCCTAATAGTGTGTTTGGCCCTGTTTGGACTACCCTTTATGCCTTGATGGGGGTAAGCCTTTATCTGATTTGGCAGTCTCCAAAAAGTGCAATTAGGACAAAAGCTTTGAGGATATTTTTTATTCAGTTATTATTGAATTTCTGCTGGAGCTTTATATTCTTTTATTTTCATTTGCCAGGCTTAGCGGCTATTGAAATTTTGGTTTTATGGGGAATGATCCTGTGGATGATTATTAGTTTTCATAGGGTAAATAAATGGGCAGCCTATTTACAAATCCCCTATATCCTCTGGGTCAGCTTTGCCTCTATTCTGAATATTAGTATTTGGTGGTTAAATAGCTAAATCCTGTTCCTAAATGCTTCAAGCCTATTAGTACTGTTACACTAATACACCTGTCAATATCTAAGACAGGGTTCCAATCTCCCTTTTACCCTGAGCGGACCTGTCTTACCACCAAGTAGAGTCGGGGGCGTATTAAGAAATAAGAAATCGTAGGGTCTCAACTCCGCTCGACCGACTAAAACTAAAGGTTCGACATGTACTTAAGATCGTTTAGAGAGAGTTGTAGCTAAATACTATCAAACAATTCCTGGCCAGTAATGTTTAATGCTTGTAGATCTGATCTAAGGAGAAGATAAATGAATGAGAATAAAAATTAATCAATATTCATGGCACATTACCAGCTATTTACCGAGCAAAAAATTCCTGCCAGTTTGGAGGAGGTTTGGGATTTTATTTCTTCTCCGGCAAATTTGAAAGTGATCACTCCAGATCATATGGGATTTGATATCACTTCTAAAAACTTGCCTGAGAAGATGTACCCCGGAATGATTATTTCCTATAAGGTAAGTCCATTGCTGGGCATCAAAATGACTTGGGTGACAGAAATTACTCAAGTGAAGGAAAAAGAATTTTTTGTGGATGAGCAGCGCATTGGTCCCTATGTTATGTGGCATCACCAACACCGTTTGACACTCCTCCAAGAAGGAGGGGTGCTTATGTCGGATATAGTAACCTATCAACCTCCCTTGGGTCCATTGGGAGCACTTGCCAATGCTGTCTTTATAAAAAGACAATTGAAACAAATTTTTGATTATCGTTTCAAGGCAGTCGAGGAGAAATTTGGGAAATACAAGCCTGATGAAATTCTGGAAAAGTAATATGTGTTTTCCCACGGCATATGATCAGATAATCCATCGCTTGGCTCAGGTGGACCCAATAGCTTATGGTCGCTCGCGTAATTTTCTTGATGGAGCTGTAAGCTACCTTTCCCCCTATATCTCCAGGGGAGTGATCTCCACCAAGCAAGTGATGGAGCATGTATTGGCAAAAGGATATCAACCATCACAAATTACCAAATTTCTTCAAGAATTGGCATGGAGGGATTATTGGCAGCAGGTTTGGATTGCAAAAGGAAATGCGATCAACAAAGATGTGAAGCAAAGCCAAAGCCCCGTAAATAACCACGAAATGCCCAAAGCTATTATTGAGACCAATACGGGAATTAAGGTCATTGATCAGTTAATCGGAGAGTTTTACGAAACAGGGTATCTTCATAACCATGTGCGCATGTATTTGGCGGCATTGGCATGTAATATTGGACAGAGTCATTGGAAAATCCCTGCAAAATGGATGTATTATCATTTGTTTGATGGAGACTGGGCCAGTAATGCGCTGAGTTGGCAATGGGTGGCAGGAAGCAATAGCCACAAAAAATACCTGGCCAATCAAGAGAATATCAATAAATATTGCCATTCAGCTCAGCGGGGAACTTTTCTGGATCGAAGTTATGAGGAATTGGCCGAAATAGATATTCCTGAGCAATTAAAACCTACTGCATTACCTAATTTAACAGTAAACCTTCCTGAGACCAAGGCCTTGGTGCTAGATCCCCAAAAGCCGACCTTGATTTATAATTTTTATAACCTTGATCCACAATGGAGGAAGGATGTGGATGCCAACAGGGTGTTATTATTGGAACCAAGCCATTTTGATCAGTATCCAGTGGCCCCAAAAACCATTGACTTTATATTGAAGCTGGCAGAAAATATTGAAGGTTTTCAAGTAATGGTAGGGGAGTTTTTGGAACTGGAGGAAAAATTTGGCTTGGATGATATTTTCTATAAAGAACATCCTTTAAATGGACATTATAAAGGCACTGAAGATCCCAGGGATTGGATGTTTACGGTGAAGGGCTATTACCCTTCCTTTTTTGCATTTTGGAAAAAGTGCCAAAAGAGCTGGATAGATGACTGAGCAAACTGTCAATATTATTTTTCCCCACGAGTTACATAAAAAAAGTCCCTTGATGGACAATGGCTATGCAGTGTACTTAGTGGAAGAGTATTTGTTTTTTCGTCAGTATAAATTCCACCAACAAAAATTGCTTTTTCATAGGGCAAGCATGCAGGCCTATCAGGATTATCTCAAGGATATTGGAATAGAACTAAACTATATCCCTAGTACGGATAAGAACTCAGATATTCGAAATTTGATTCCTCTGCTGGCCAAGGAAGGGGTGGAGAAAATTGTTACCATTGACCCGACGGACAATTGGCTGGAAAGTCGCATCAGAAAGGCATGCCAGTTGGAAGGAATAGCGCTAGAGTTGCATGAAAGTCAGCTTTTTCTTAATACCAAAGCTGAACTGGAGGAATATTTCGGTAAAAATAAAAAATACTTCCAAGCAGATTTCTATGCCCAGCAAAGGAAAAAGCGGGATGTGTTGATGGATGGTGAGCATCCAGTGGGAGGTCAATGGAGCTTTGATGCCGATAATAGAAAGAAATATCCCAAAAAGAAAAGTCCTCCCCAAGTCCACTGGCCCAAAGAAAATGCCTATATCAAGGAGGCAAAGGATTATGTGAAAAAACACTTTGCTGGTAATTATGGGAGTATAGACAATGGGTTTTATTATCCGGTGACTTTTGAAGCCGCAGCATCATGGCTGGAGCAATTTCTAGAGCAGCGGTTTGAGGAATTTGGACCTTATGAGGATGCCATAGTATGGACAGAAAGTATTTTGAATCACAGTGTGCTGACGCCCTTGCTGAATGTGGGCTTGCTTTCTCCCATAAAAGTACTGGATAGGGCAATTGCTTTTGCAGAAGAAAATGAGGTTCCCTTGAATTCTCTGGAAGGCTTTGTGCGGCAGATCATGGGCTGGCGTGAGTTTATCCGCGGGGTATATGAATGGAAGGGCTCAGAAGAGCGAACCAGCAATTTTTGGGGTTTTGACCGTAAGATCCCAACAGCTTTTTGGGAGGGAAATACGGGGATTGTTCCCATCGATATGACGATCAAGAAGACGCTTAATACTGCCTATAACCACCATATTGAAAGACTGATGGTGCTGGGCAATTTTATGCTGCTTTGTGAATTTGATCCCGAGGAGGTGTACCGCTGGTTTATGGAAATGTATATCGATGCCTATGATTGGGTGATGGTGCCGAATGTTTATGGTATGAGTCAGTTTGCCGATGGTGGATTGATGGCCACAAAGCCTTATATCAGTGGAAGTAACTACCTGAAGAAAATGAGTGATTTTCCTAAGGGTGATTGGGAAGAAATCTGGGATGCACTTTTCTGGCGCTTTATGCATGTGCACCAAGATTTTTTCAAGAAAAATCCAAGATTAAAGATGCTTTTAGGAACACTTGATAAAATGGACATAGCCAAGAGGGAAAAGCTATTGGAGAAGGCTGAAGCGTTTTTGGATGGATTGGGGTAAAGGATTACTCTTAATGTCCACTGTCTTTAATGGCACGTTGGTATCCTTTTAAAATTAGGCTATAAAATTCATTGTCAAGTTTTTTAATCGATTCAAATTCATTAGGGACCTTTTCAAACTCAGGATGGACCTGATTAAAGAAAAAGTAGAAGAAAGCTTCAGTATCTTTTTCGCTTCTTTTCTTAAGAAGTTCATAGGTCAAGTTGGTGTTCTTTAAAATTCTTGGCCTCAGTTGATATTGAAAGTAGTTGATAGCATCAGCCTCCCAATGGCCCCCAATTGAAATATTAATCCACTTGTTCATTTGTTCATGTTCAGGAATACTATCAAGAGAAAAGAATTTAACCACATATTCGTGTCCGTCATATAGTGGTGCTGCCTTTCCATTTTTATATCCAAAAGTCTGCTCAAATGCATCGAAGGAGTTGGGAAACAATTCAAAAAATGTTCTTTGATTAGTAAGGTTGTTCCTCTTTTCTAATTTTGAGAAGGCAGATTTCAGTTTATCAATGTCAACAGTTTGAACTGTTATTTGAAGGATTGATATGAGTAATAAAAAAGTTATAAATGTTTTCATTTTTTATATGTTCAAATGAGCGGATAAAGGCTGAAATATTATATTCCTTTGATTTATTCTCTCATCTTAGGTGTGAAAATATGCCCTGACAGCAATTGATATACTACGATTAATCATAAGTAGTTTTAATATTTATATCCTTTAAACTAGAGAATTATTTGTTTATATGAAATACCCTATATTGGACTAGCCCCGATTATTTAGACATTTTAATTTATTATTAATTACCTCCCCAATTTCAGTGTCAAAAACCAATAGTCCCTCACTATCCTTTTTTAGTTTCTCTAAAATTTTTCCTTCTTTATTCCAGACTGCACTTTGCCCAGCACTAAAATAATTGTCGCAAAATCCAAAACAATTGGCCATCAGTATGGGCATTGAAAATTTCCTAGCGATTTTTGGATAGTGCTCATAAGCCTTTTTAATTCCATTTTCAGATTTGGCCACGCTGGCCAAATAGATTTCAGCACCTAGCTTTTGGGCATTTTCTGCATGGTCCTCCTGTAAGGATTCAAAGCAGATGGCTGGGGCAATTTTGTGATTTTTTACATTTACTACCACTTGTTCCTCTCCTTCAATAAAATAGGGCAATTCGTCAGGATGTAATCTTTGTTTTGAATATATAATCCTCGATTGCTTAGGTTGAAATATGACCATGCCAATGGAGATACCCAATGCTTTTTTGAAGGGGATGCCAAGTCCAATGGTGATATTGTTTTGGTCTGATAATTTCTGAAACTCATCCAATCTAACATCATTTATCTCCAGGGCCAATTCTTGAGCAAGTTCTGGTTCATAACCTGTAAGTGACAGTTCAGGAAAAACGATAATGTCTACCTTTTCCGAAATAGAAGCTTCAATCCACTTTTTATGGATCTGGATATTCTCCTGTATATTTCCTTTGCTGGGCTTTATTTGTGCGATTCCTATTTTCATGCCAGGAGATCCTTTTTTATTTTAATTTGGGAAGATAATTAAGCAAGATGGTTCCGCTTTTGAAAGTTTTGCAATCCTTTAATTCAAGGATGATATTATTATTCAGGTGGTCTATAATGGGTGTTCCGCCTCCAACAAAAACCGGGTCAATCATTATTTGGTATTCGTCGATTAAATTGGCTGCGGCCAGTTGCTCAAGGACCTTTCCACTGCCCAAGAGTGTGATGTTTTTTTCTCCAAACTGTTTTAATTGGGTGATTTCTTCAATTAGGTTTGCCTTGATGATTTTGGTGTTTTGCCAGCCTGCAGTTTCCAGGCTTTTGCTTACTACTAATTTTTCTGCTTTGTTCATTCCCTCTGCTACTTCTGGAAAGCCATCATAGGCCATTTGACTAGGCCAGAAGCTTTTCATCATTTCATAGGTCACCCTGCCAAAGAGCAGAATACTGTTTGATTTTAAACTTTTAGCAGAATAGTCAGCTTCTTCTCCTCCGTGTTGGTGCCAGTCGATATTTTCCTGAGGTCCTTTATAGAATCCATTTAATGAGATAAATGTGAAAGAGGTCAGTTTTGCCATGATGATAATATTTGATTGTTGGGTTTTTGGAAAAGTGTTTTGCTTGAGGGATTATCTATGCTACAGTGTTTGTGAAAGGTCTTTTTTAGTAAAATAATATGATTTAGGATATACATATAAATAATATTGCTGATAATTTTCCACTTCTTTGAAATTTAACTTTATTGATAGCATAAGTGGACGGTATTATACCGGCTCTTATGCTATCAAATAATTTTGCAGATGCAGGCGGTAACTGTAATAGGGCGCTTTGCATTTCCCAATCCTTACCATCATCTGTATTTTTTCACCAGCTTGAACATCCCAAATCTGGTCAAGTTCCTTACTAAGTTTCTTCATCTCATCAAATTCTTGAATGACCTGATTATAGGGATGGGAATACATTTCGTGTTTGCTAAGGGAAAGTGAAAACCTGACAAAGTCCCTGCCTGATGCAAGCCAGTCCTGGAAATCATTGCTTGGGCTAATCCAACAAACTACCCCTTGGGTACTGTCAATGGCTTTTTTAATGGACTTCATGGATTTATCAATAGTCTTTGGATCATGCCATTTTTTAGGATTGCCATTATCTACAGCCAATTCCACTATGGTTTTTGATAAGCCTTCATAGCCCATTTGGGGCATGCTCAATCCATAACGTTTTTCGGCTCTTTGTTTTTCACTGAAACTGAACAGGAGCCTAGTTTCCTCATTGGTCCGGTAGGTCCTGGATTCTATGTCCAGCCCCTGATAAAAAATGTTTTTTAGGGCTGTCAAATCCTCATTTTTAAAGAGCAGTCTGGAATGGCTTTTTCCTGCAGTGATCTTAACATTTTCAAAAGTGGCTTGTGAAATCTTCTCTGCCGTATAGGCTTTCCGGTTAGTTTGCCTTTTGTAAATATAATCAGCCAATGGATCCTTAGCGCCTCCTTCCTCAATGCGAATGAAAGCTACAGGCTTTTGACCAAAATCAGATGCGTCATAGTAGCCTTCAGGAAAATAATCCACTTGAGTCTGATAACCCAAACTACTGGCTCCGATGACCAGTGTTTCGATAAAACACCCAGCGCCCATATGGATTTGCCTTGATGGTGGATCAGTGGCAGGCAAAAGTCTGTTTTCGTCTACATAGAGTAGCATTTCCAGCTCATCGACAATTTTAAATTTCCAAGACTGTGTATTATGGGGACTTGGAGCATTGATCCCCAAAGCTATGGCCTTTAAAATCGGTTGGTCAAAATCATTGGGCTTGGGCCTTTTTTTCCAGCGTTCGGGCTTTTGAAGTTTAGGGTTGGAAGCTGCCAAAATTGAGGAGTCAACTGCAGCCGACATAAACATGGAAACAGTCATCATCTGACCAGCTTTTATCATAAAGTTCCTTCGTCGCATATAGCTTTATCATAGGTTAATAGAACAAAGCTAAAGAGCAGTATTGCTAAAATGATTGACCTAGATCAAGAAAGAAATAGGGCTTTATGAGGAGGCCAGCTTTTTGCGGATGCGGCTTAGGGTTTCGGGTTTTATATTAAGATAGGATGCGATTAGGTATTGTGGGATGCGCTGAGGCAGGTCGGGTCTTCTGTTGATGAGTTTTGAATACCTGGTCTCAGCATTGTCCAACATCAGGGATTTGTTTTTTTGCTGCCAATTGATAAAAAGCTTTTCGGCCATGATCCTTCCCAGCTTCTCATAAATTGGATTTTGACTGTATAAGCTTTGAATATCGTCATAAGCTATGACCAAAAGTTCGGAATCTTCCAGGCACTTGACATTCTTATCTGCAGGCAAGTGGGTCAAAAAACTATAATAATCCGTTATGAATTCTTTGTCCAAGGAGAACTCATCAATGATCTCCTGTCCGTCTTTATTGTATGAGCAAAGCATGCTTCCCTCGAGGATGAATCCGATTTTTTTACAAATCTGTCCTTCATGGATAAAGTATTCCCCTTTTTTCAGGCAAAGGGATTTAAACTTCGAAAGAAAAACCTTTAAATCGGCCTCTTGCAAAGGAAAGACTTGTTTAAAGTGCTCTATCAGTTCCTGATTGCTCAAAATCTATATTGGCTTAGTTTGGACTTGTGTAATTAAGGCTAAAGTATCTGGATCAAGATTCCTAAAATTCATAGGACCAAACATAGTGGAGAGAAGAATTTACTGTCTATTTTTCCAAAGTCTGTTTCCTTTACACTTTTAAAAAATCCCACATATTTAAACTCTCCAATTGCCCTTAAGAGGAATATCAATGGGAGGATCCAGCCAGCATAATTCATGATCCATTCAGGCAAGCTATATTCAATCGATCCAGATTTGATGAGATAGAATAATCCAAAGGAAGTTAATCCCAAGCCTACTACAACGCTGTCAATTTTTTTGGGATTTAATACCCTTTCTCCCTTTTCATTGGTGGGCAAGGATACTTCAAAGCCGAATTTGCCACCCATTACCCAGTTAAAGTGAATTATTCCCAAGACAAATAGGATGCTGCTTAATAAAATGGATAGATACATTTTGTTATAGGGGTTTAATATTTTAAAACTGCTCGGTTGTTGTTTTTCGGACAATTAAATTTATTCCTGATCGTAAAGAAAATCACCGTTGTCTTTGGGAGTATAATTTCCGGAAAGGTAGCGTTTAATTCGACTAACTCTTAAATCATTCGCTTCCCTTTTATTGATGAAATGAAAAGTGTTCGGTGCACGAATCATGGCTATTAAAGCAAGATATTCATCATTGTTGAGCTCTTTGAAGGGTTTATTGAAGTAAAATTCGGCAGCATTTTCAAACCCATAGATTGCTTTCCTATTTCCCTGGCCCATATAGGCATGGTTGATAAATAGCTTTAGTATGGTGTCTTTTGGAGTTAAAGGGTCAAATGCAAATCTAGCAATCAAGCTCTGTTTGATTTTTGCTATCCCTGGTTTGAACCTTTCAAAATAAAAAAGCTTTACCAAACCTTGGCTTAGGGTGGTAACTCCAGCCCCTGGAGTACTGATGTCAAAGCCCTTATGATGATAAAAGTTGGGGTCCTGAATTTTGAGGAGTGCATCAAGCTGTTCTTCTGTAAGATCTGATAATTCCAGTTTTATTTTGTCTGGACTTAAAGCACGGCTAACGATCTCCGGGGTTTTGGCTCGGGCATCCATTACGATAACCAAATAGTAGGCAAAAACTATGGTCAATAGTATGCCTAGTGAGAGCAGGACAATTTTTATTTTTTTCATTGTAGTGTATAAGGTTCTTTAATTTAACCCAATTCTTGAGGCATCTGATAATATTTTGAAATGATCATACACACTTAAATTCATTCAATGCGTTTGATATCGAGGTCCTGAAAATCAAAGCTAAAATCAATATCCGGTGAAATGCCCTCCATTTTTATGCTTTGTGCCATTCCTGTTTTATCTAAAGAAAATGTTATGAAAGCATCAGCGTTCAGGTCCTGATATTCCCATTTGACCGCAAAGGTATTTTCTTTATAGTATTGCAAGTGCCCATTAAGTTTTGGTGATCTATATGATTTTATCCAAAGTTTACCTTCATTGTTGAATACCTCGATTTTACCAAACCACTTATCTTCATATAGCCCTATAAGCTTCTCAGGAGTTAATTTTTCGTTTTCCGCAACTGCTACTGTTTCCCAAATTTCTTGGACGATTTTTTCAGTTTCATCACTGTTCTTATCGTGTCCTTCATGTATTTTATCCACCCAGTTATTGTCTGGTAAACCAAGGTAATTATCCAAAATTGAAAAGGAAATAGGCTCTACACTTATATCGCTATTTGATAAGACTACTATACCTAAATTAACATCTGGAACAAGGATGGTCTGTGTGCTAATTCCTGGTAGTCCTCCGCTGTGATGTGCTATAAAATGTCCATTTATATCATTGAGCACCCAGCCAAGGCCATAGCCATTAAAATTGACATAGTAAGGTTTACTGGGCTGAGTGATATTGGATATATAAGGTTTCCACATTTCTCTTTGTCTCTTTTCCGTAAACAATTGCCTTTCCAGATTGCTACCGAATCTACCTTTGTTTAGTTGTACAAGCATCCACTGGCAGAAGTCTTCTGCATTGGAGAAGATCCCTCCTGCGGCTCCATTTCCTGTCCGTTTAAAGTTTTCTATGGTCTGAAGTGTAGAAGCCTTTTTTATATGAGGAGCTGCAAGGTTACTTTTGTCGTGAATATTGGCAATTGAAGAGAAGGAATTGTCCATTCCTAGTGGTATTAAAATATTGGTCTGAACAAAATCTTCCCAAGACTGCCCACTTACTCTTTTGATCAATTCACCGGCTACTATATAAAGTAAATTATCATAGTCATATTGAGTCCTGAAAGCTGATACTGGTTTGAAATATTGAAAACTAGAAAGAATATCATTAATGGTGAAATCATTTTCATCAGGGATAAACATCAGATCTCCTGCCCCTAGGCCCAGCCCACTTCGATGGGTCAATAGATCTTCAATAATGAAGTTCTCACGGACATAATCATTATACATGGTGAATTCAGGAATATAATCTATGACCCTGTCTTTCCAGGATATTTTTCCTTGATCCACCAGAATGGCCATAGCAGTAGTGGTAAAGGCTTTGGAAACCGATGCCAAGGCGAACTGAGTGTGTTGGTCTACTTCCTTTTTCGTGTCTAATGAACTAAAGCCATAGCCTTTTGCATGTACGATTTTTCCATCCTTTACTATGCCCACCGCTACTCCCGGGATATTGAACTTGGACCTAGCATCTTCTACCAATTGATCGATCTCATGGGAGGTCAACTGAGCATAAGCCAGATTAGTGTTTAAAATGGTAAATGCTAAAAGAATTGCTGCTATTGTCCTTTTCATATTATAAAGATTTTATTCCTTCATGATGATTTCAATGGCCTTTTCTAATAGTTCATCGTGGTCTACTGAAATTCGATATTGATAAACTCCACAGAATCATTGGTATTTACTAATTTCAGCCCATAAACAGAACTTAATTGCTCTTTCATTTCTGTTGAACCCTTAGAAGCTAGTTTGATATTGAATCTTCCCGGAAGCTTGGATTTCAATTAGGCTATTGCTTAGGGTGTTTCATAAAGTCCAATCTTCTGAAATTCTTGTCTTCAGGGAAAAAATGGAGGATACCATCATAGGTATAGTCCAATAGAAAACTATAATCCGAATTATCAAACACAATAGAGTTATTGGTCAAGACATAATCGAAGACCTCATTCTTGTTATTGGGATGTTTCAAAAGGAATTGGACGACCTTGGGATTGATATTTACCGTATTGTCTTTATTAAAATGAAAAGCTATTCCCTTTGTTAATTCATCACGGTATTTGCTGATAGTATCCAGATTTGCTTGCGGATGTTTTTCATAACTGACAATACTATATTTTCCGGTCAAATTAAGCTTCAGTTGTTTAAAGTATAATTGGGTTTTGTCATGAATATCAATTCTCAACAAACTGTCCTTGTCAAAGCTAAGGGCAAATTTCTCCTTATAGCTATTGTTTTGTAGGATTAATCTTGTTCCTATTATTTGATATTTGAAATGATCATTATCAAAAAAGTGTTGGCCTATATTCATATTCCCTTCGAAAATGAGGGAATCTTGACCTTTTACCTGAAGTACCCCGCTATTGATATCCAAATCTTTGAGCGTGGTGTCCCCTTCTTTGACTATTCTCTCCAAAAGATAGTAGCCTTCCTCCAATTGCTGAGGGTTTTTGGCTTGGCAAGAGAAAATCAATAGTGAGGAAAAAATAATGAGTGTGGTTTTTAGGGGCTTCATAGTTTGGGGTTATAGATTGAAAAGAGCGAATTTGGATTTAGCATATAAAGATCAATTCAAAGTCCACTGATCCTTATCCTTCTCCAAGGACATGGTCACCAATTCTGGTTGATCATCAATGTTCAAATAATATAATAATTCAACTTTGTCCTTTGATTCGTTGACGACAAAGGAGACACTGTCAATTTGAAATGACTCTGTGCTGTTTAGATCTACTTTTTTTTCAAACTCTGATCTATCAATGATTTTATGAATGTCATTCTCCAATCCAATAAAAGATATTTTATTTTCTAGCATAAATCCCTTCGCAAAATGGAATTTAACACTTTTGAATTTGAGCCGATTAAAGAGGCGGTATTTGGAACCATCGATCGTTTTTTCTTTGATCTTTATTGATTTTTTCTCAGAATAGGAAACGCCACATGAGGTGAAAATTAAAGTGATCAGGCTGAAAAAAATTAGTTTGCTCTTGGTCATGATTGTTTTTTATTGGTCAATCCTTTAAATAGCATTGCCATGGGATTATTTCTTAAAAGAATTGATAGTTAATGGTTTAAGTTATGTCTGTCCAAAAGGAATAAAAACTAAAACTAAGGATTTGGTATAAATAAAAAAATACCCCATGTGGGGTATTTCGTATTTACACGGAAATAAAATTAAAGAAAACTAGGGTGCTAGAGAGTAGAGTTCATGGGTGAGAACCTTAATTGGGGTATCTCCTATATTAACCGCAGCATCTCCTAGTGGTTCTCCTAACATACCGTAGCCAGTAGGAAATTCCATTATTTGTTTTTCCCCACCATTAAAATAGACAGCAGCTTTTCCTCCTTCTAAAACATAGAGGGTATGATAAGGATGTTCATGCCATGCAACAGAGTCGCCAGGATTCATAGTAAATTCATACATTACTACGCCTAGTGTATCCACCAATACCTTGGACATATCCGCACCCACAATATGACATGCTTTTGACATATCATATTCCTTAGTGATTGTAGGTTTTGCCTCGATACTTGTTACTTTTTCTTCCACTTTTTCATTAGATGAGCTTGATGGATCGCAGGCAGTGAAAGATGCTAAAAGCATAATAAATAAAATGCTGTTCAGCCAATTGAAAGATTTCATAGAATGATAATTTAAAAGTTAATAAACCAAGCAGCCTGTAGGAATATGCTTGGTATGGTTTATTGCAGGAAATTTTACAGATCTGGGATTGGTTTCCCCTCCAGGTGCTGTCACCAAAAAGCTAAAGTATTATTTGTGTTGTTTTAGCACTATAATACGTATTATATATCTCAATATCAATTGATTGATATTGTTTGGGGTGTTCTGGTTGGAAAAAAAGATGAACAGTTCCTTACTATAAATCAGCGGATAAGAAGAAGGCTAAGAATGAGTAGGGATTTCAGGGAAATTCCGGATTATTGTTTAAAAAGTAGAGGAGAAAAAATATTGGAATGGAGTAAATGGAGTTTATGATTATCCGTTATCATACCAGTAAATTTGTTTCTCACGGATTTCACAGATTTGCACAGAATAAAACCTTATTTCTCTGGACTCTCCTGTGCTTTTTGAAAGATTATCATACTATCCAGAAGCTACTGGTGTCTTTGCGGATATACATGATGGAGTTTTAGAAATAAAAAATGTCAAATAGATTGCAGGGATTTTAGCACATTCTATTCCTGGCCTTATCCCTGCAATCTATCTTAATTTGTTTACAGCTTAGTGCCTCGGATCATTTCTTTTTTGCCCGGAGGGCCAGGCAAAGTTTCCACCTGCAGTCCCAATTCAGCCAAGTCCCTTTTGAGTTGGCCTTTTGCACAATAGGTGACAAATACGCCTCCTGGATTCATGGCATCCACTACTTTTTTAAGTAGCTCTTTGGACCATAGCTCAGGTTGTTTGCTGGGAGCAAAGGCATCAAAGAAGACCACATCTGTAGGATAAAGTTTTACCTCTTCCAAAGTAGTTTTATCCTTTTTCATATTGAAATAAGGGGTGACAGCATCCCCTTTGTCCCATTCTGCCCTATGCAATTCTTCAAAATAGCCTTTATAATGGCTGATTTCCTCGTCAATAGAGGTATAATTGAGTTTGGTATAAATATCTTCTGGAATAGGGAATGGCTCAATGGTGTGATAAAGCATAGGGTGCTTGTTTTGCTCTGCCCATACCAGCGCCAACCAAGCATTCAGCCCAGTTCCAAAGCCCACCTCGAAAATGCGCACAGGCTGTTGGCCATGGTGGTGCATCAACCAATGGTCCAATCCATAGAGAAAGAAAACATGGATGGATTCTCTATAGGCACCATGAAAAGAATGGTAGGTTTCATTCAATTCGGGCACATAAAGTGAATGTGAGCCATCCTCCGTTTTTATCAGTTTGATTTCTCTGTCCATCTTAGTTGTTTTTGTAAATCAATGCTACACAGTAGGCAGAAACGCCTTCTTGCCTTCCCACAAAACCCAATTTTTCAGTGGTGGTGGCTTTGATGGAAACATTGTTGGCTGGGATTTCCATCACCTCCGACAAACAGGCTTTGATGTTGTCTATATGTGGATTTACCTTTGGAAGCTGAAGACAAACAGTGGTATCCAGGTTGCCGATTTCATAGCCTTCTTTACGGATAAGTTGCATGACTTTCTTGAGTAAAATCTTACTGTCTATGCCTTTATATTGCGGGTCTTGATCTGAAAAATGATAGCCAATATCACGAAGGTTGGCAGCTCCAAGAAGCGCATCGCAGATCACATGAATCAATACATCAGCGTCTGAGTGCCCTACGGCTCCTTTGGTATGTTCTAGTTTAATGCCACCTAGCCAGAAGTCATAACCTTCCTGCAATTGGTGAACATCATATCCAAATCCAATTCTAAAGTTATTCATGCGGTGAAGATAATGCTTTTACTTTAGATTTTGTCAATGGAGGTTATTGTCTAAAGCCGGGTTCAGCTTTTGTTGCTTTTGTAGTAAAGTACAGAAGCATTTTCCTCTCTGATAAACTTTTTGGCTGCAGCGGAGATTTCTTCAGCAGAAATTCTGGTTTTCTTATCGTATTCTATTTGATAGAGGTCAGGGGTTCCTAGCTGGGTGTAGTAGGCAAGGTTCATGGCCCTGTTGATCAGCTGAATGGATTCATAGGTCTTCATGGCCTCAGCTTGGTTTTTGACCTTTTCCAGGGTTTCTGTTGAAATAGGCGTTTCAATAAACTCCTGAACTACCTCGTCCAGTATTTTTTCGGCCTCTTCAGCACTTTTCCCTTTTTCCATTTTTCCGGTAAAGACCATCAATCCCGGATCAATTGAACCGAGAACATAGGCATTACAGGAAGCAAAAATATCTGTGTTTTTAACCAGTTTCTGTTCCAGTAAGGATGACCTGCCAAAGCCCAGGATATCAGTGATCAAATCACACTCTAAATAGCCTTCTTGTAGTCTGCCCGGAACATGATAGGCCTTGTATAAAGTATCTGTTGGCACATCAGCAAAATGAGTTTGTACTCTTTTTTCTACTTGGGGACATTCTGTTGGAATAGTTTGGCCTTTTTTGCCTGATGAAGGGATCGGACCAAACCATTTCTTGGCCATTTCCAGGACCTCTTCGCTGTCCACATCCCCAGCGACCACCAGTATGGCATTATCAGGTGCATAATGTTGCTGGTAAAAAGAACGGATATCCTTTTCTGTAAAACCTTCAATATCGGCAATTTCAACACCGATCGTAGGCCATTGGTAGGGGTGTTGTTTATAGCAAAGCTGTCTCAAGCGGTGCATGGCATCTCCATATGGTTGATTGAGGTACCTTTGCTTAAATTCCTCGATCACCACCTTGCGCTGGGTCTCAATGGTTTTTTTGCTCAGGTTGAGCTGCAGCATCCTGTCCGATTCCAACCAAAAAGCAGTTTCTATATTGGTGGCCGGCAAGGTGATGTAGTAATTGGTTATATCAGTATTGGTGAAGGCATTGCACTCACCACCTACCCTTTCCAAGGCACCATCAAAGCTGGGGACATTTTTGGAGCCTCCAAACATCAGATGCTCAAAATAATGGGCCAATCCAGTTTTCCCAGGGATTTCATTTCTAGAACCGACTTTATAAATGATATTACTAACCGCCATCTTACTGCTATGGTCCTCATGGACCAATACCTGCAAGCCGTTCTCTAATATAAATCGCTCGTAATTAATCATTGGTTAGGTGCTACACTTTCAAAAAATCCTTATGGAAATTAACCTGGGTGGACTTCTGAATGAAAATACTGGTACTAATTTAATATACGCAAGACAACTGTTGAAAATAAATTAGGACAGTTGTCTTGCGCAAAGCTAACAAAATCTGGCAAAAGGTTACCGAAGATTAATCAAATCGATTCGCCTTGATAGCCTGCTGACTCCAAAGCAGCTTTGATTTCTTTTTCGTTGGCCTCGCCTTCTGCGGTTAAGATTCTATCAGGATGGCTTAGGTCCACTTCCCATTTTGTATTTGGCAATGCATCCAGTTTAGGACTTACCGTGGCTATACATGAGCCACATTTGATATTGGTTTTAAGCTTTATCATTTTCTTTTGGATATATAAATAGTTAAAATTATCTGTTTAAACGTAAACTGTTGGTAACTACAGAGACTGAGCTCAATGCCATGGCGGCTCCAGCTATCATGGGGTTAAGTAGAAAGCCAAATGCCGGGAATAAAATACCCGCAGCAATAGGTATTCCGATGATATTGTAGATAAAAGCCCAAAATAGATTCTGGCGGATGGTTTTGACAGTGTCTTTGGTTAAACTCAGCATTTGTGGAATTTGTTTTAGATCCGAATGGATTAAGGTGGCCTTGGCCACATCCATGGCGATGTCCGTTCCTTTTCCCATCGCAATACTTAGATCTGCCAGAGCAAGGGCTTCGCTGTCATTGATTCCATCGCCCACCATGGCTACGGTTCTACCTTTAGCTTGCAGGGCTTTCAAATAATTGCCCTTATCCTCAGGAAGCATTTTGGCTTTGAAATGGCTAATGCCCACTTTTTCCGCCAATGCAGCAGCTGTTTTTTCTTGATCACCTGTAAGCATATGTACTTCCAACCCCATTTCTTTCATTTGGGAAATTGCCTTGGCTGAACTTTCCTTAATTTGGTCTGCAATACTGATTACTCCTATAAATTTATCATTCTCGGAAAGGTAGACGACTATATTTCCTTTCTCCAAATGATTGTTTTCAAAATCTTGCATCCAGTCATTGGTCTTTACACCTTGCGAAAGAAGCCAATCTTTTTGACCTATGGCATAATGATTAGCATCGCTCATAGCAGAAACACCTTTTCCGGTATGAGATTGGAAGTTGTCTATGGAAGACTTTTTATGAGCTTTGTTTAAGTGTTGGACAACTGCCTCTGCCAAGGGGTGCTCACTTTCTGACTCCATGGCCAAGAGAACACTTAACTTTTTGTCGATCTCATTGAGTCCCGGATCCAACAATATTTCCAATACAGCTGGCTTACCTGCAGTAATGGTCCCTGTTTTATCAAGTAAAACAGTATCTACCTTTGGTCCTATTTCCAGGCTTTCAGCGTCTTTGATCAAAATGCCCATAGAGGCTCCCTTGCCTATACCAGCCATGATGGCGGTAGGAGTGGCCAAGCCCAATGCACAGGGACAGGCAATAACCAAGACCGTAATAAAGGCCAACATGCCATGAAGCCAGGAATCTTCTATTCCGCTAAATCCCCAAATAAGAAAGGCCAACACCCCAATGCTGATCACTATAGGAACGAAAATAGCAGTGATTTTATCCACTAACTTTTGCACTGGGGCTTTGGAGCCTTGTGCCTCTTTTATCCTTTGTATGATTTGAGAAAGAAACGTGTCCTCCCCTGCCTTTTCCACTTCAAATTTGATACTTCCAGCTTGATTGATGGTCCCCGCAAAAACCTGATCACCACTTTGTTTATCTATAGGAATAGGTTCACCTGTTAGCATGCTTTCATCCACATAACTGTTTCCAGAGATTATTTTGCCGTCCAGTGGGATTTTTTGCCCGGGTTTAACCAGGACAAGCTCTCCTATATTAACTTCTGCAGTTTTTTTGATTTGTTCATTTCCACCACTTATGACAGTTACCTCATCCGCCTGCAAGCCCATCAGTTTTTTGAGGGCTTGTCCAGTGCCTGCCTTGGCCCCTGACTCTAGCATTCTTCCCAAAAGGATGAAAAATACGATTACGGCGACCGCCTCAAAATATACATGGGGGCTAATTCCCCGCTGGCTTAGCCATTCAGGTAAAAAGGTGTTGAAAGAACTGTAAAGATAGGCTACCCCTGTACTTAAGGCCACTAAAGTATCCATATTGGCCTTTTGGTGCTTAAGCTGGCGCAAGGCATTGATGAAAAACTGTCTTCCAAATATAAATAGAACAGGGGTGGTCAGGGCCCACATCATATAATTGCCATAGGGGATTTCATGAAAGAACATGCCAATGACAAATACCGGAAAGGCCAAAATCCCAGAAGCTATCGTGTTTTTCTTGAGGCTTTTATATGCTTTCAACTGTATGGCTTCAAGGTCTTGTTCCTTTTGGGGATCAATTATAATGTCATAGCCTGTTGCTCTTACGGCCTTTTGGATGGATTTGGGGTCGGCATTTTTTTCCAATTCCAAAATGGCAGTATGATTGGCGAAATTGACATTGGCTGAGTGCACACCTGATTGTTTCTTTAAGGTGTCTTCTATGGAAGTGGCGCAGGCGGCACAGCTCATGCCTGTTACCGGCCACTCATTTTTCTTTGCCTTTAATGTATTAGCGGACATTTTTTCTTTTTTTGTTGGTATAAAATTAGGCAGAAAGGTCCTATGCTTATTTATACAATTTTTGAAATGATTAAACAGCGCGAGGCTTGTTCATGAATTCTAAAAAAATCCCGAACTTTAAAGGCTTAATTCCAGTTTAACAACACAAAGCCATAAATTGCCCAGCAAAATCTTTTAGACTCATGATGAAATCAACCCTTGAACCGGAGTGTACCGGTCAGTTTTCACCATTGTTTATTGACTATATCCAAAAAGACGAGAGTCTCCGTCCTTTTTATAATCAATACCCTAGCTTGGAAAATTTTGAATCTATTGTTCAGGAGAGGAAGTTTGATCAAGGAAAGAGAAAGGTGCTTAGGGCTACTTTGGAAAAACAATATGAGGGTTTTGAGTTGACAGAGAAAGTTCAGGGAAATATCCAAGCCTTGGAAGATGGTAATACTTTTACGGTCACTACAGGGCATCAGCTTAACCTTTTTACTGGCCCGCTTTATTTTATATACAAAATCGTATCTACTATAAACTTGGCAGAGAAGCTTCAGCAGACATATCCAAATTACCGATTTGTTCCAGTGTATTGGATGGCCTCTGAAGATCATGACTTTGAGGAAATCAATCATTTTACTTATGAAGGCAAGAAATACACTTGGAATTCAGGGCAAAAAGGTGCTGTGGGTGATTTTGAACTGGACGCCCAACTGCAGGGTTTAATAAAGGAACTCTGTTTTGCTCCAGATTTCTTCAAAAGGGCCTATCAGGAAAAGCAGAATTTGGCTGAAGCTGTCAGGGATTATGTGAATTATTTATTTGATGATAAAGGATTGGTTATTGTAGATGGACATGATGCCTCCCTAAAGCAGCTTTTTAAGCCAATCATCAAGGATGATTTGCTGTCCAATCAGGCCAATGAACTGGTGAATATGCAGACTGAAAATTTGGAGAAACTGGGTTATAAGAGTCAGATATTCCCAAGAGAAATTAACTTTTTCTATTTGGATAAAGGTCTTCGTTCCAGGATTGTAAAGACCGAGGAAGGCTTTGAGATATTGGATACGGGTGAGCAGATTAAGAAAAATGTGATGCTTGATTTGGTGGAGGAGCATCCGGAAAAGTTTAGTCCCAATGTAGTGTTGAGGCCTCTTTATCAAGAATATATATTGCCCAATATCGCCTATTTGGGAGGTCCGGCAGAAGTAGCTTACTGGTTGCAGCTGAAATTGGTTTTTGACCGATACCAAACTGATTATCCAATGGTCATGCCCAGGAATTTTGCGATGATATTAAATTCAAAGGCCCAAAGGAAAATGAAAGCTTTGGGACTGAGCAAAGCAGAGATTTTTGTCGATTATGACAAGTGGAAAAAGAACTATGTTCTGGTGCATTCCCAAACAGATGTGAGCTTGGAAAAAGAAAAAGAAGCACTGGGGGCAATATTCGAAAAAATGGGTAAAGAGGCTGCTGAGATAGATCCTACACTTAAGTCTTCTGCGGAAGCAGCCAAGACCAGGGCGCTTAAGGTGTTGGAGCATTTTGGGAAAAAACTGAGAAAAGGGGAAGAGCGCAATCTGGAAACCGCCCTAAGGCAAATGAAGGATTTGAAGGATATATTGTTTCCGGGCGGGACTGCCCAAGAGAGAAAAGTTAACTTTTTGGAGTTTTACCTAGAAAATGATGATTTTATAAGTTCATTATATCAGTCTTTTGATCCCTTGGATTTTGATTTTATTATCTTGGAACAAGATGGAAGAAAAAGCGGAGCTTAGAAAACGATATAAGGAAAAGCGAAAATCCCTAGGCCCTGAGAAAAGGGGAGAATACTCTAGGCAAATAGTCGAACAGGTTGAGAAATTTTTGGCAGCCCAAAATAGGTTTCAGCATTTTCATTTATTTTTGCCGATTGAAAAGCTATTTGAGATAGATACTTTTCTATTGTTAGACTCTTTGACAAAAGCGGGAAAGCAGGTTTATACTTCTATTTCAGATTTTGAAACAGGAAATTTGATGTCTGTGAAAATAGATTCAAAAACTACCTTTATATTGGATGATTGGGGAATACCTGTACCAAATGAATTTGAAAAAGTCGGGGATGAAATACTTGAAGTAGTGTTTGTTCCGCTTTTGGCATATGATTTGGACGGTAACCGCATTGGATATGGGAAAGGTTTTTATGATAAGTTTTTATCAGGGCTTTCTTCCGAGGTGTTGAAAATTGGCTTGTCTTATTTTCTGCCTGAAGTATCCATTTCTGCAATTGAGGAGCATGATGTCACTTTGGATCTATGTATTTTACCTAGCGGAATTATTGAATTTAAATAAACCATCTATTTCACTAAATTTTATTTGATATGTTAAAAAAAGCGATTGTAGCCATTTTTGCGGTATTCGTTATGGTTATAAGTCAGGAGGCCGAAGCCCAGACCTATAGTACTGGTGTAGGACTTAGAGCAGGTGTAACCAACGGACTAACTGTAAAACAGTTTTTGACTTATGATGCAGCAGTTGAGGGGATAATCCACACCCGTTGGAAAGGACTTTTGGTAACTGGTCTCTATGAAGTACACAAGGATATTCGTGAGATTCAGGGTTTGAAATGGTTTTATGGTGGTGGTGCCCACCTTGGAACTTGGGGCAAAAAAACTAACCCTCCTTTTGATTCAGATGAGACTGAGTACACGGTATTCGGTATAGATGGGATCATTGGCTTGGATTACAAGTTTGTAGATGCTCCTGTAAACCTTTCATTGGATTATAAGCCAGCCTATAACTTCACTGATGGGGTAACCTGGTGGGGAGATGAATTGGCACTTTCCATACGATTTACCTTTAATTAAATTTCGGATAAGTCAAATAGAGGCAAATGTCAAAGGGCATTTGCCTTTGTTTTTTTAATTTAGTTGAGTAACAATTAAGATTAATAATAGATAATATGAATAACCCGATTTGGATCATGACCTCTGCCTTTGACCAGCTGAATTTGGATGAGGTAATTAAGAAAGCAAAGGAAACTGGAGTACAAGGGCTGGATGTGTGTGTGTTTAGGAAAGATGGCACCCGGGATGATTTTGTGGCTACCCATATGGATTATGATAATTTTAGCTTGGATACGGCCAAAGCAACGCTTGGGAAATTTAATGAGGCCAGGCTAAGCATGTCTTTGGGGGCCTTTGATAATTTGATCGGGGGAGATCCAGGGCAAAGAATCAAGAATCAAAACCATTTGCTTAAGCTGATTCGAATGGCGCATTTGATGGGCGGTGATGACAATGATATCAAGATAGGAACTTTTGTGGGCTATAACCATGAGCTAGGTAATGAAGAAAATGGGTTTGAGAAAAACCTAGAAGAATATGCCAGGGTTTTCGGTCCAATTATCAAATACGCAGAAGATTTAGGGGTAACTGTTTTATATGAAAATTGCCCCATGGAAGGCTGGAGAGCTGCCGGTTATACGGGGACTTTTAATAACCTTTCAGGTGTGCTTGCAGCTAGGAAATTGATGTACGCCATGATCCCAAGTAAAGCACATGGAGAAATCTATGATCCTTCTCATGATGTATGGCAGCATACTGACCCGGTGGAGGTAATCAAAAACACGGATATGGATAGACTGAAGCGTATTCATGTGAAGTCTACCCGAAACAATGCAGATCCTTTTTGGGGAAATATGTACCCTACGCAATTGGTAGATGCCGCTTTGGCAAAAAAAGCGGGAGTTCCCCATCCCCAGAATGAATGGGACAGGCATCATTATGAGGCCACCTTGCCGGGCTTTGGTGTGGGGGATAGTATGGATTGGAGAAAATTTATCAATACCCTTCAGGAACGCGGTTTTTCAGGACCATATGAGATTGAGAATGAAGCGGGGCTATCAAAAGGTACGGGAAATATGGCCGCTATAATGCAGGGTTATAAGGCTACGGTATTGAATTTGAGTCCTTTGCTTTGGTCATTGGCGGATAATGGATATCAATATCCAGAAGAAGAATTTAAGGAAATGGAAGTCCTAGCTTCCAAGGATATTCCTGTGGTGACCATGGATGATTTGGAATATTAGATTAAATAGATTCAAGCCATGACTTTTGTTCATAATAAAAGAAGTCAAAAAACTTTAAAAATTTGTCTTCAACTAAAATATTAGATATAAACTGAATTTCAAAAAAATCAAAGAAAAAGCCCCGCTAATGCGGGGCTGTATTTTTCTAGGTGAGCTTTACAAAATATTTATTTAGCACAGATAAATAAATTTTTGAAAACGTCTTATAACACCAAACTTTTAGTTCCTGAACCTCAGAGGGTACAAGCATGTTGAGGCCCTTTCTTAACTCTTTCTCGAAAAGCTTTTTGTCAAAACTCACCTTCAATAAAATGGTTTTAACATATTCAATCATGGCTCATTTGGTTTTTAAATTATGTTAAACAATACAAAATTCAATACGACTACACGACTAATTTGTTGCGTTTAAAATATACTCGTTAATTTGCGTTCATTATTAAAAGCAGCACATGTATCTATGAAAAGAACGAAACTTTACCTCAATCTAGTATTTCTATGTGCAATGTTGGTTTCAAAGGCATTCGCACAGGATATCAAAGTTGATCTTGGTCCAGAAGAGATAGGGTTGAATGAAACGTTCAGTATAAAAATAACGATTTCGGATGAAAAAATAAAGTCCTATGATCAATTCCCTGAAATCCCAGGTTTTCAGAAGCAGGGCATTTCCCAGTCTTCTTCCATGAATGTGATCAACGGGCAGATGAGCAGCACGAATAGTATTGTTCAATACTATCGGCCTACAAAGAAAGGAATGTTCGAGTTGCCGGATTTTACCTTGCAGATCAACGGCCAGTCGGTATCTTCCCAAGGGATGACCATAACAGTTACTGATGCCAACCAAAATCAGCAAAGTCAACGTTCCAGAGACCCTTTTGATGATTTCTTTGGAAGAACAGAGCAGGAGCCCCAAGAATTTGTAGAGATAGATGATGAGGCCTTTTTCTCTATGAGTGTCAATAAGGATGAGATTTATTTGGGCGAAGGTTTTAATGTAAGCTTGGCATTTTATATGTCAGCATCCAATCAGGCCCCTTTTGACTTTTATGAACCTGGAAAACAGCTGGAAGAGATAGTAAAGAAGATCAAGCCTACCAGTGCATGGGAAGAGAACTTCAATATTACCAATATCCAGCCTGAAAGGGTCACCATAGATGGTAAAAATTGGACTCGTTTTAAAGTCTATGAAGCCACTTTTTATCCTTTTAATGAAGGAGAGATTGAATTGCCACAGGTGGCTTGGGAGATGATCAAATATAAGGTGGCTAAAAACCCCACCTTCTTTGGGAATAACAGGCAACAGGATTTCAAGACCTTTTATGCTTCTGCAAAAACCGTAAAGGTAAAGCCCCTGCCACCACATCCTTTGAAAAATGAGGTGAGCGTGGGTGTTTATAGGTTAAGGGAGAATTTTAAGTCAAAGAAAATAGAGACCGGTGAAGGGGTGACTTATGATTTTGGTATTGCAGGTGAGGGAAATATCAGTTCGATCAAGGCGCCAAGAAAAATGGATATGAGCAAGCTGAATACCTATGACCCTAATGAGCGCCAGCAGATAAACCGTGGCAGAGGTCGGGTTACGGGGATCAAGCAGTTTGAATATTATATCACTGTCAATGAACCAGGTGAAGTGGATCTGAATGATCACTTCGAATGGATATACTTCAATACGGACAGAGAAACGTATGATACTTTGCGTCCGCAGGCAGTATTGGAAGTGGTAGGTGAAAGTAAAATCAACCAGTCCATTTCCTCGACAAGGTTGGGAGGAATATATGATTTAATCGAACTTGAGGACAATAAGCTTTTAAACCAACGATATAAGTATTATTTTTCGACTTTTATCAATATACTACTGGTCGGCGCAGTAATTCTGCTAGCCGTACTGATTATGAAAAAGAGGTAATGGGTAATTCATTCGGAAGAGTATTTAAGATTAGCACCTTTGGTGAGTCACACGGAAAAGGGCTAGGAGTTATAATTGATGGTTGTCCTGCAGGACTGCCAATTGATGAGGATTTCATCCGTCAGGAGCTTCAAAGAAGGAAGCCAGGACAGTCCAAAATCACAACACAACGTAAGGAGGAAGATGAATGTCAGATCCTATCAGGGGTGTTTGAAGGGAAAAGTACCGGTACGCCAATAGCGATAGTGATCATGAATACGGACCAAAAGAGCAAGGATTATTCCCATATTGCGGACAAGTACAGGCCTTCTCATGCCGATTTCACCTATCAGGAAAAATATGGTGTCCGTGATTATAGAGGTGGAGGAAGGAGTAGTGCCAGAGAAACTGCTGCCAGGGTAGCTGCAGGGGCTGTGGCCAAGTTAATGCTTAAGCATTTTGGTATTGAAATCAATGCCTATGTAAGTCAAGCAGGCCATATCAAATTGGATAAAAATTACCAAGAGCTCGACTTTTCTGAAATAGAAAAAAACATCGTTCGCTGTCCAGATCCAAAAAAAGCGGAGGAAATGATCGAGTATATTGACTTAATAAGAAAGAACCGTGATACAGTAGGTGGAGTGGTCAGCTGTGTAGCCAAAAATGTTCCTGTAGGGCTTGGAGAGCCAGTTTTTGATCGACTTCATGCAGATCTGGGCAAGGCCATGTTGAGTATCAATGCAGTGAAAGGTTTTGAATATGGAAGTGGCTTTGATGGTGTTTCCATGAAAGGCTCAGAGCATAATGATGCTTTTTATCAGGATGGAGATAGGGTGAGGACCAAAACCAATTTCTCAGGCGGTATCCAAGGCGGGATTTCCAATGGGGAGGATATTTATTTCAGGGTAGCTTTTAAGCCAGTAGCCACCATCATGACGGATCAGGAAAGTGTTAATCAGGCAGGGGAAAGTGTTACCGTTTCTGGAAAAGGAAGACATGATCCATGCGTAGTTCCAAGAGCAGTGCCGATTGTGGAAGCAATGGGGGCTTTGGTACTAGCTGATTTCTTATTGTTGAATCGATTAAATAAATTGGAAGAATAGGATTTTAAACCCATCAACATGATTAAAAAGATACCCCTTCATACCCAAATTATTATTGGCCTAGTTCTAGGATTGGTGTTTGGTTTGGTGATTGTGAAAATGCAGATTTCACCAGATTTCACACTTGATTATATCAAGCCTATTGGTACCATCTTTATCAATTCCCTAAAGATGATAGCAGTACCCTTGGTCTTGGCTTCATTGGTTGTAGGGGTGTCTAACTTGGGTGATATTTCGAAATTAAGCAGAATAGGAGGCAAGACCATTATCACCTATATGCTTACCACAGTGATTGCAGTTTCCTTAGGTTTAGTATTGGTCAATGTATTTGCTCCAGGAAAAAGCCTTCCAGTAGAAACCCGGGAAAACTTAATGGGCCTCTATGATGATGTAGTTGGTGACAAGTCGAATCAGGCTGCTCAGCTTCAGGAACAAAGCCCGCTTCAGCCATTGGTGGATATTGTGCCGCAAAATGTCTTCCAGGCAGCAACCGATAATGGGGCCATGTTACAAGTAGTGTTTTTTGCCATTATTGTGGGCATAGCATTGCTGCAGATTCCCAAAGCAAAGGCCAGTCCAGTGATCGCTTTCTTTGATGGAATGAACGATGTGATCATTAAGATTGTGGGTTATATCATGTTGATTGCCCCATATGGTGTTTTTGCTTTGATGGCTTCCTTAATTGTGGAAATTGCGGGAGACAATCCTGATTCTGCTTTTGAACTTTTATACGCATTGTTGAAATATAGCTTAGTAGTAGTGGGAGGCTTGCTTATTATGATTTTGGTGGTTTACCCAAGCATTCTAAAGCTATTTACCAAGGTCCCTTATAAGGATTTCTTTAAAGCCATGCGCCCTGCCCAGCTATTGGCATTCTCAACAAGTTCGAGTTCTGCCACACTGCCGGTAACCATGAAGCAGGTGGAGGAAGAAATTGGGGTTTCTGAAGAAGTTAGCAGTTTTGTATTGCCTTTAGGGGCAACGATTAATATGGACGGAACCAGCCTTTACCAAGGTGTGGCAGCTGTCTTCATTGCCCAGGCTTTGGGAATGGATTTGACCATTACTCAGCAGTTAATGATTGTATTGACCGCTACTTTGGCATCAATAGGAACTGCAGGTGTACCAGGGGCAGGATTGATTATGCTTTTGATTGTATTGGAGTCCATAGGGGTGCCAGCAGCAGGCTTGGCCTTGATCTTGGCACCAGATAGGATTTTGGATATGTTCAGAACAGTAGTGAACGTCACTGGAGATGCAACGGTTTGTACCGTAGTAGCCAGTACAGAGGGTGAATTGCCTGACGGCCTGATTCGTGAATCTAATCCATTGACAGCTGTAGAACAATAAATTAGGCAAAACAGGAACTTATCGCTTATTTTGCTGTTTGAATTGCTAGAAAGCTAAAAATTAAGATCATGTTACAAGCGCAGAAAAAGCCAGTACATATTTATATGGAAGCCAATCCTAATCCCAATTCATTGAAATTCGTGGTGAATTTCATGTTGACGGATGATGGAGTAAGCTTTGATTATCCTGATGAAAAGAGCACAGAGAACTCCCCATTGGCCAAAGAACTATTTAATTTTGCCGCAGTGGAAAGGGTGTTTATCACTTCTAACTTTGTGACCGTTACGAAGAAGGATGATGTTGAATGGCCGGAAATTCAAGATCATATCAGGGAGCATATCAAGCAGTACCTTGAAGCTGGGAAGCCAGCCATCAATGTGGTGTTGGATAAAGACCCTTTGTTTGATGAGAATGACAGTGAAACGGTTAAGAAAATCAAAGGGATTTTGGACGAGTATATACGTCCAGCTGTGGAGCAAGATGGTGGAGCCATCATTTTCCATAGTTTCAATGAAGGAACTGTTAAGGTATTATTGCAAGGCGCTTGTTCAGGCTGTCCATCCAGTACAGTGACTTTAAAGGCAGGAATTGAGAATTTACTTACCAGAATGCTTCCTGATGAAGTAAAGGCAGTAGAAGCTGAAGGTATATAAGAGATAAATAACAAAATTGAAGGTCATTCGCCTAGGCGAATGACCTTTTTTTGTATTATTACATCAGTATGCGCTTGGATAAAATCATAAAGGGAAATTGGACATGGGCTGTGCTTGGGTTAATAGCATTGCTCGTTCGATATTTCTTTCTTCAGTTTCCTGAGGATACCGAGCAAATTTATTCCCGAGGTTTTTTTCCGGTTATTAGAAATCTTATTGACTTTAGTTTTGGGAAATTCCCCATTCCCAGTATATATCTTTTTTTTACGGGACTGTTGGTGGCACTGTATTATTTTTGGAAAGGTTGGAGACTTCAAAAAGGCTGGTTGAATAGTTTGGTTTTCACAGCGAGGAATATCTTGAACTTTTTAGGTTTTCTGGTTTTTGTCTTTCTCCTACTTTGGGGCTTCAATTATCAAAGAATTCCCATTTTTCAGCAGCTGAGTTTGGAGCCCTTACCCCTTGAAAAGGAGGAGTTACTGAGTGAGCTTCAGCTTACCAGAGACGATCTTCAAGCATGGCGCGACCAGATTTCGAATGATACCTCAGCATTGGATCAAAATATCGATTATGATGCATTGGAGGACATGGTGCGTCAAACAATAGAAGAGAAAATAACCATGCTGGGGCTTGAATATTCCGGGAATCCGCGAACGAGGCAGTTATATCCTGGGGGTTTTTTGAGGAAATTGGGCATATTGGGTATTTATTTTCCTTTTACTGGGGAGAGTTATATCGATCCTACCTTGCACCATCTGGAAAAGCCTTTTACGCTTGCCCATGAAATGGCCCATAGCTGTGGCGTAACAGATGAGGGAGAGGCTAATTTCTTTGCTTGGGTGGTTTGTACCCAAAGTGAAATACCTTTGTTGAACTATTCTGCACAGTTAAGGCTGTTCAGTTATCAGCTTAAAGATCTTTATCGCCAAGATGAGGAGGCTTATAAGGCATTCATTAAGACCCTAGGTAAGGGAGTTCGAAATGATTTTGCGGATATTTCTGAAAACCATAGGAAGATTGAACCCTTTTCCTTGGAGCTCAGTCGAAAATCAAATGACCTTTACTTAAAAGCCCAGGGAGTCAAGGCAGGAGTGGGCAGCTATGCTCAGCTGACCATGCTGGCCTATGCTTGGAGGAATAAAATAGCCGGGTGAGCGTTTACAAAGACTTAAACCTTAAATACTTTTAGATAGATGATATTGACTGCTGAAAATATACTTCTTATTGGAGCTGTTTTGCTAATCGCAAGTATTTTGGCAAGCAAGACCGCAGGAAGGGCAGGGATTCCCGTTTTGCTATTGTTTTTAGGAATTGGAATGCTGGCAGGTTCTGATGGCCTAGGGGGAATCGCTTTTGATGATCCTAAAATTGCTCAGTTTCTCGGGATAGTTTCCCTGGCTTATATACTGTTTTCAGGTGGTCTGGATACAAAATGGCAAAGTATCAAGCCAGTTTTGGGATCTGGATTGACACTGTCTACTTTAGGGGTGCTGCTTACCGCAATGTCAGTTGGTGGCTTTGCGTATTGGATTGGCGATTTTAGTTTGTTGGAGAGTTTATTGCTTGGCGCCATTGTTTCATCAACTGATGCCGCAGCAGTCTTCTCCATTTTGAGGACAAAGAGCATCGGTTTGAAGGGGGATTTGCGTCCCTTATTAGAATTGGAGTCTGGGAGTAATGATCCCATGGCTTATTTTTTAACCATAGGGTTGACTTCTTTAATAAGCTTGGAGGGATTTACATTTCAAAGTCTTTTGCCTGTTTTTGTGCTTCAAATGTTGGTTGGTGGACTTGGTGGATATTTGTTTGGAAGAGGAACCGTTTTGCTTTTTAATAAAATTCAATTGGAATATGAAGGCCTTTACCCTGTACTAATGCTGGCATTGGTGATGTTGGTTTATGGCGTGATTGATCTGTTGGGAGGGAATGGTTTTTTGGGTGTCTATATCGCAGCTGTCACAATTGGGAACGGTAAAATGATCCATAAAAAAAGCATTATTAAATTTTTCGATGGTGTTGCTTGGTTAATGCAGATTATAATGTTCATAACACTAGGTTTATTAGTGTTTCCAAGTCAAGTGATTCCAGTAATGGGTATTGGTTTTGTCATGGCTTTATTTTTAATAGTTGTAGCAAGGCCTATTGGAGTTTTTGTCTCTTTGGCATTTTTTAAATTTAGCTTTAAGGATAAGTTGTTTGTTAGCTGGGTAGGGCTTCGAGGAGCAGTCCCAATTGTGTTTGCTACTTTTCCTCTTATCGCTGGGGTTGAAAGTGCCAATATGATTTTTAATGTTGTCTTTTTTATCGTTTTGACTTCAGTGGCATTACAGGCGACCACTCTTTCTTTTGTAGCCAAGCTGCTGAAGCTGGCAGTTCCCGAAGGAATGAAAAAGAAGTCTTTGTTAGACCTGGAACTATCAGAGAACTTTAAGAATGCTCTCATAGAGGTTGATGTTCCAGAAAATTCTTCCATTGATGGGAAAAAAATAGTTGAACTGGGTTTTCCAAATACTTCTCTGATAGTATTGATCAATAGGAAGGGGAAGTTTGTTACTCCCAATGGGCATACCGAAATTGTTTCTGGCGATAAGTTAATGGTGATGATGAATTCAGAAGACGAAGAAGAAAAGGTGAAAGAAGCTTTAGGTTTAACTTGAAGAGCTAGGGCTTAGCTGTTTGGCCTTTTTACGGTTCCCAATCCAAACTCCTGCAATGACAGCAAGAATCCCTATATAATGACCAGGTAATAATACTTCCCCATCAATGACGCCCCATGCAATCGCCACTATAGGGATCAGGTAGGTGACCATACTGGCAAATACTGGAGAGGCGATTTTAACCAAACCATTAAAAATGATCAGAGCAAAGGCTGTGCCCAGTACCCCCAGAATAGTCAGGTAGCCAGCCGCCAATTTTGCTCCTTCTATATGACTCAGTTTATGGGTGAAGTCTGTCGCAAATAATAAATAGCCTAATGCCACTGGCAAAACCAATAGTAAGGAGATAGCGGTAATCTCCACCGGCCTGAGTTTGACAAACCAATGCTTGATGATATTGAGATTGATGCCATAACACACGGTAGCCAAAATTACCAAAAGGGCATAGGCATTGATATCCGTCAAGCCGGAGAAACCTGCACCTGTCTTTACGGAGATAAGTACCAATACTCCAAGAAAGGCGATGATTAGACCAATGCTGTTTCTGGTGGTTATTCTTGCTCCAAAGAATAAAGCACCAATGATTACTACAAAAAGGGGGGTGAGGGCGTTAAGTACTCCTGTGATAGAACTGCTGATCTGTGTTTGGGCCGTGGCAAAGAGAAAGGCAGGGATAAAACTGCCCACCATTCCTGCAATGACCAAATTGAAGAGTTGTTTTTTATTCAATTTTTTTAGCTTGGGGATGGAAAGAGGAAGCAGGACAATGGCTGCAGAAACAATTCTATAGGCTCCTACTTCACCTGCTGAAAATACCAGTAAGCCTTTTTTGATAAGGATAAAGGAGCTGCCCCAGATTAATGATAAAAAGGCCAATAATAGCCAGCTACGTAGACTTTGATCGCCTGATTGGTTTGGTGTCATTATATTAGGGTTAAATCTGATGCTAAATTATCCACAAAAGTAAACTTTTCAATTAACAGCCAAGGTCAATAATTAGTTGCCTTTTCAGAAAAATGTTAGTGAAAAATAGTTCCACGCAAAGGGAGCAAAAGGTTGTACAAAGACCGGAAAGGCTGGGGATATTCAAAATCAAGCTTTGTGAGCTTCACAACTTCTTAATGTTCTCTGCGTGAAATATTCTTAATAGTTTGAAAGGGTCTCGCAAAGTGCGCCAAGGTTGCGCAAAGATCAGAAAGTTAAAGTTCAGGGTATATCCATTAATCTTCGCGTGCTTGGCGGGATCTTTGCGTTCTCAGCGTGAAAAAAAGGTTGGCTTTATGGGCCAACCTTGGGTAATGCAAGTTCATGTTTATTGAATTAACCGGCTACAAACTGGTAATCGGCAAATTGTACCGCTACTTCGTCCAAAATGGCAGCCACTTCGTCATATGTGTCGGCGGTAACCATTTGCATTCTGTAAGGTTTGAAATTGGGCATACCGCGGAAGTAGTTGGTATAATGCCTACGCATTTCAAGGATTCCTAATTTTTCGCCTTTCCACTTCACAGAAAAGTCCAAGTGCTTTTTGGTCACGCGGATTCTTTCGGCCAAATCTGGTGCGGCCAGTTTTTCTCCAGTTTCAAAAAAATGCTTTACCTCATTGAATATCCAGGGGTAGCCAATGGCCGCTCGACCGATCATCATGCCATCTACTCCAAATCGGTTTCTATAATCAAGGGCGCGTTCTGGACTGTCGATGTCCCCATTTCCAAATAATGGGATATGGATGCGCGGGTTTTCTTTGATTTTGGCCAAATAGGTCCAATCAGCTTCGCCTTTGTACATTTGCTTCCTGGTACGGGCATGCACGCTGATGGCCTGAATGCCCACATCCTGTAGTCTTTCTACTACTTCAACGATACGGATGGTTTCATGGTCCCAGCCTAGTCTGGTTTTTACAGTAACGGGAATCTTTACGGCTTTGACAATTTCAGCGGTCATTTCCACCATTTTGTCAATATCCAATAAAATGCCTGCTCCAGCACCTTTACAGGCAACCTTATTTACAGGACAGCCATAATTGATGTCTAAAATGTCCGGTCCAGCAGCTTCTGCGATGGCAGCGGCTTCCCGCATGGATTCGATTTCATTGCCGAAAATCTGAATACCAATAGGCCTTTCGTATTCGAAAATATCGAGTTTTTGGACACTTTTGGCGGCATCACGGATTAAGCCTTCAGAGCTAATGAACTCTGTGTACATCAAATCTGCGCCATTTTCCTTACATACAGCCCTAAAAGGCGGATCACTGACATCCTCCATAGGTGCTAGCAGCAATGGAAATTCTCCTAAGTCTAAGTTTCCTATTTTTACCACGACTGATTTATAATTTTCCTGTAAATTTACCCCAATTATGGAGATTTATAAAACCCAAAGCCAAATTGCTGCAAAACGTAACTGGATATTGTCCATGGTTGTACTAGTTTTGATCACTTTTGGCGTACTTGCTCTTACACAAGGACTGGCATTGGTCCTGATCCCTTTTATGTTTGATATCCCCTATAATGATATTCTGCCTCTTTTTGAAGGGCAGCTGGATCATTCCAACGGGCGAGCAGCCATGCTGTTTCTTCAGGGGCTGGGAGGAGGACTGGCTTATTTCCTAGCGGCATATTTATATATTAAGCTGGTAGAAAAAGCTGATCTCGACTGGAAACAACAGTTTGACCGTGTAAAGTTCAGTGGCTTGCTGATTATTTTTCCTCTGCTTTTTGGCTTTATCTTATTTGATTCTGCCATAGTAGAGTGGAATATGAACATCAGTTTCCCTTCTTTCATGTCTGGCTTTGAAAGTTTCGCCAGGGAAATGGAGGATAAGGCCATGGTTTTGACTAAATATCTTACTGATTTTCAGAGTCCTGTTGAGTTTCTGTTTGGACTACTGGTGATAGGTGTTTTGGCAGGCATAGGAGAGGAGTATTTGTTTCGTGGCTTGATTCAGCCAAAGTTTCATCGCTATACGGGCAATGCCCATATGGGGATTTGGATTTCTGCATTTATTTTCTCAGCGATTCATTTTCAGTTTTATGGCTTCTTTCCAAGGATGCTTTTAGGGGCTTTGTTTGGCTATCTCTATTTATTTTCCGGCAGCTTAGTTTACCCTATGCTAGGACATGTGCTCAATAATTCCTTTACCCTGGTTATGGTTTACTTGAACAAACTGGGCATGGTAGACTTTAATATGGAAGAACCTGATGATTTTTCATGGTATACGATTGTCATAGGGCTGGTAGTCTTTATTTTCTGTATGCGTATTTTTATTGCTCAAAATAGAAATGTCTCTTCACATGGAAAAATGGCAGAAGGTATTTGAGAGTAGTACACCTATAAGGGCTGAAATAGTTAAGGGTGTATTAAGCGAACATGAAATAACAGCCATAGTACTCAATAAAAAAGAATCAGTTTATCAAATTCATGGTAGTTATCAAGTGATGGTAGCTGCAGACAAGGCCCTTGTGGCAATTAATATAATAAAGAATGAAATCTCGTTTTAATATTTCCAATTATAGTGAGCTGGGACAACGTGTAATCACGGCAATCATTGGGGCAGCTGCGATAATTGGAGGTTGTGTTTATAGTGAGTGGACCTATTTTGTGGTATTCGGGGTGATTTTGGTGTTTTCTCAAATGGAGTTTTATAAGCTTTCGGGATTGGATGGTATGCTCCCTTTAAAGTCTTTTGGGACCTTTTTGGGTGCAATGATCTTTGCGATGTCTTTCCTGGTGGAAATGCAACACATGGCAGATAAATACTACTTTCTTATCTTTCCAATGGTCTCCCTAATATTCTTTATTAAATTGTATAAGAAAACAGATAAGAAGCCTTTCACAGGGATTGCCTATACCTTTTTAGGTTTGTTTTATGTGGCAGTTCCATTTTCCTTATTGAATATGGCTGCTTTTTCTGTGGATGATACTTTCCACTATGAAGTGATCGTAGGCTGCCTATTATTATTGTGGGCCAGTGATACAGGCGCATATTTCGCTGGAACAAAGTTTGGAAAGACAAAGTTGTTTGAAAGAGTATCCCCAAAGAAATCCTGGGAGGGCAGCTTGGGAGGAGCGGTGATGGCATTGATTATTGCCTATGTATTGAGTGTTAACTTTACGGTTATAGCATCTTGGAAGTGGTTTAGTATAGCTGGAATCATCGTTATTGCTGGCACCTATGGGGATTTGATCGAGTCCTTGTTCAAGAGAAGTATTGCAATCAAAGACTCAGGAAAAGGATTGCCAGGCCACGGTGGTTTTATGGATCGTTTTGACGGATTGTTAGTTTCAGCACCTTTTATTGCTGCTTTTTTGAAAATGTTCTAAAAAAGGCTTGGGTGTTTTGGAAATGTATTAATATTGCATTGTAATTCAATTGCTAAATAAACTAGAACCCAATTATGGCTTACATTGAACCGGCCCCTATAAAGGACAAAGAAAATCCTTTGGAGTCAATGATGGAGAGGTTTAATATCGCAGCAGAAAAACTAGGCCTCTCTGATGAGGTTTATAGCGTGCTGAAAAACCCCGCTAAACAAGTGATTGTTTCCCTGCCTATTACCATGGATAATGGTAAAATAAAAGTTTTTGAAGGCATTAGGGTGGTACATTCAAATATTCTCGGGCCTGCTAAAGGCGGGATTCGTTTTGCTCCTGATGTACATATTGATGAAGTTCGGGCTTTAGCAGCCTGGATGACCTGGAAATGCGCCGTAGTGGATATTCCTTATGGTGGAGGAAAAGGTGGCGTTCGTTGTAATCCCAGAGAGATGTCCAAGGGAGAAATCGAACGTTTGGTGAGGGCATATACCTTGGCCATGATTGATGTATTTGGTCCTGACAAGGATATTCCAGCACCAGATATGGGGACTGGTCCAAGAGAGATGGCCTGGCTAATGGATGAGTACTCCAAGGCAAATGGTATGACCGTCAATGCGGTAGTTACGGGCAAACCACTGGTTTTGGGAGGTTCTTTGGGCAGAACTGAGGCGACTGGTAGAGGGGTAATGGTTTCTGCTTTGGCAGCCATGGAGAAATTAAAAATCAATCCTTTTCAGGCTACTTGTGTCGTTCAAGGATTCGGGAATGTAGGCTCTTGGGCTGCCCAACTCTTGGAAGAAAGAGGACTTAAAATTGTATCCATTTCTGATATTTCCGGTGCCTACTATAATAGCAATGGGATCAATATCCAGGAAGCCATTAAGTATAGAAATGAGCATAATGGTATTTTGGAAGGTTTCCATGGGGCAGAGAAACTTTCCAGGGCAGATGAATTGTTTGAATTAGAGGTGGATGTGTTGGTTCCCGCAGCTGTTGAAGATGTGATTACCAAGAAAAATGTTGATAAAATTAAGGCGAAATTAATTGTGGAAGGGGCAAATGGTCCTACTTCTTTTAATGCCGATAAGATTATCAATGAAAAGGGAATCATGGTAGTACCTGATATCTTGGCCAATGCAGGTGGCGTAACAGTTTCCTATTTTGAATGGGTACAAAACCGCTTGGGTTATAAGTGGACCGCCGAAAGGGTCAATAGAAGGTCTGATAGGATTATGAAAGAAGCCTTTGATCATGTATACAAAGCTTCTGTAAAATATGATGTTCCTATGAGGATAGCTGCTTATATTGTCGCTATTGACAAGGTAGCCCAAACTTACCAATATAGGGGCGGCTACTAAAACGCTTTGTAATGCACTGAATAATATTTGTTAAGCGGGCAAAAAATAAAATTTGATTGTCTAAATGATAAGTAAGTATCCTTAATTGGTTATTTATAGTTAAATTTGCCTCCTTAATTTTAAATTATGACCATACATAAAGAAGGAAGAAGTTTGCTATTCTGGATGTTGGTGATTTTGACGGGTGTCAATTTTGCCATGCACCAGCTTTTGCCAGGACAGGATGCTGTGCTGAACTTGATTCTGTTGGCCAGTATTATAATTTACTTGCTGGTGCTGCAATTTTTCAGAAACCCTACTATACCATTACCAGATGATGAAAATCTGGTATATGCTCCAGCAGATGGTAAAGTAGTAGTGATAGAGGAAGCACAAGAAGATGAAGTGCTCAAAGAAAGGAGAAAACAGATTTCTATCTTTATGTCTCCTGTGAACGTGCACGTAAACCGTTCTCCGATCAGTGGGATAGTCGATTACTTCGTATATCATCCGGGAAAGTATATGGTGGCTTGGCATCCTAAGGCTAGCTATGAGAATGAGCGCACAACCATGGTGATCAAGCATGCCAAGTCGGATGTGAAATTATTGGTAAGACAAATTGCAGGGGCTGTTGCTAGAAGAATCAAATATTATGTGAAGGAGGGAGATCCTTTGGTGCAGGGAGGTGAATTTGGTTTTATCAAATTCGGATCCCGTGTGGATGTGTTTGTTCCGCTTGATGCAGAAATCTTAGTGAATATTGATGATGTGACCAAGGGAGGAATAACCCCGCTTGCTAGACTGAAATAAAATATTCTTGACATATAAATGAAAAAAGGCTGTCGATATCGACAGCCTTTTTTGTGTTTTGATTTTTTGAGGATTATTTGTTCCCTTCTATGGTGTACCTTAAACCAAAGTTTCCCCTAAGGCCAACTTCTCCATCAAAAAGTGGCGTAGCCTCGAGTATCAAAGCGAGTTTGCGGTGGTTTTCAATAGGCTTAATGGCCAAAAGGACTGGTAATCCTATCCTATTCTCGTCAAATTCTAAGTAGCTGACCATTAATCCTCCAGAAAGATTGTACCAATCAGACTGGATGAAGTTATACTGACCTACGGCTTCAATACCATAAGCATTTTGTAGAAAATCCCCTGCAAACAAACGTGCCTCGCCAAAGAATTTCTTTTCTGGATTTGTACCTATACCTACTTGCGTAGAAAAACTATTGGTGTACAAACCCGCTGTTACTTGGGCTTTGGAAAGTTGGGCTGTGAAAAAAAGAATAACTGCAAAAAAGCTTAATTTTAAATAATTCATTTGAAATTGTATTTGTTAAAAGATTTGACGAAGATAATATAACAAATCCAATTTTTGAATTGATAGCAAGTTATTTAAGAAGGCTTTAGTTATTGATTAATTGGTAGATGCCTTGACTCTTTTCAGTGTACATTTCTGCCAATGCAGGAATATGCTTGAGTAGCTCAGAGAATGTGCCTTCCTGATCATAGATCACTTCTGGTTTTTCTTTTTGGAAATGAAGGTACACTTCTATCATTTTTTCATGGCTCTCGTAATTGGTCAAAACCCTTTTAGAAAGTCGATAATTAAGGTATGGGCTGGCCAAAGTATTCCCTAAATAAGGACTGATATTATCTCCCAGAACAACGATTTTCTTGCCCTCGTTTTGAACTTTCTCATTTAGTGTATAATTCCAGTTTTTATTAGGTTGGCTTTTATAAATGGCCCAGCTATATCCTACCAGAGGAATTAGTAATATGAACAAGTAAAACAATAGGTTGAGCTGTTTTTTGTTTCTGACATAAACAAAGATCTGGCTGATAAAGTAAGTTAATCCAGGCAGGAAGACCACCATTTGATAAGGAGTCCTTCTATTGGCCAAAATGATAGATAGTGGTGCAATGATGGAAAATATGATCATCAATTGCTTTTGCTTTTGTTGATTGACCGTAATACTCTTTGTAACCGTTCCTACTAGGTATCCAAATACCGAAAAGGCAATCGGTGTAGCGATCAAGATGGTTAGGTCAATATAGGTTACATGAGGATAGCTTCCTCTTACCCTTGTGGCAAGGATGAACTCGTTGATAAACTCTTGCAATGCACCAATCCAAAAGAAATAGATGCAGCAAAGTAAGAATGGCTGGAAGTATCCAAATAGTGCCAGCAATAATTGATTGAATGAAAATCCACTTACGGAAATTCCTGCAATGATCAAGAATGGCAAGAAGATGACCAAGGGAAAGTGAAAGCAGGCAGCAAGCCCTCCAAAAATCCCTACCAGCAAAATGGATTCTGTATTCTGTTCGTTGATTAAGGTTTGGGAAAACAGTTGTCCAAGAGCAAGCACTATAAAGGTACTGCCTAACAGTGTGGGAGACAAAGTCAAGAAGTCAAAAGACAAATGGAACAAAACCACCATCACCAATGCAGGTATATAGCTACTTTCTTCAAATGCCCTATATTGGGTTAGAAGTCCATTTACATAGTAAATCTGGAAAAGGATGATCAGCGAGGCCAGTATTTTATAGGTCCACCACGACCTTCCCACCAAAAAGTCAATTGCCCAGTAAGTGTACGCTGACAATGGTCCTATATCATCTATGATGTCTACGTATAGAAAGTGGCCGGCACTCATCCTTTCACCAATTAGCATCCATGATAGCTCAGGGGATAGCAAGGGGATATCCATTAGTATATATGGAATACTTAAGATGATCAAAAGGAGTGCTATTCCCAGGATCCTAAAGGGGTCGTTGATTCTAAAAAAACTAAGCAAGAATAATATCTGTTGTAGGTTGCGTATTCTGAACGTACGAAATTAAAGGTTAGTCATTTAATTCACTAAATTTGCAATGAAAATTATACAATATGGAAAGTAAGAGACAGCAAAAGTATTCAAAGTTAATTCAAAAGGAGCTTGGAGAGATATTTCAGAGGGAGTCACGTCCATTGGTGGGCAATGCAATGGTCACCGTAACCAGGGTACTGATGAGTCCGGATCTTGGTGTGGCTAAAATTAACCTTAGCTTTTTATTGGCCAATAAGGAAGAGTTATTTGACAAGATCAATGCCCATAAAAGCGAAATCCGTAAGCATTTGGGTAAAAGAATAGGGAAATCAGTACGTATTGTGCCTGAATTGGTATTTTATCCAGATGATTCATCCGCTTATGCCCAGCATATGGACAAGATAATTGGAGATTTGGATATCCCTGAGGCTCCAGAAGAGGATGAAGAGGACTGATTATTCGCGAGAAATTATTAAATTTTAAATTAGTTTAAAGGACATTGAATATTAATAGTGCTGATTAGAAATAAGTAAACTGTGAATCTCTCATTTTTCATTGCCTCCCGGTATTTCAGAAGTAAAAAGAAAAGGAACTTCATCAATGTTCTTTCAAGGATCGCCATGGTAGGCGTGGCAGTTGGGACAATGGCCTTGATCATTGTTCTTTCTGTGTTTAATGGCTTGGAGGACCTGATCAGGGGGCTATATGCTTCCTTTGATGCGGAATTGGAAATACAGGCAGTGAAAGGAAAGTCTTTTGTGGCCACTGAGGAGTGGATGGATAGTCTAGGTGCTGTAGAAGGGGTGGAAGGTTTGATAGAAGTGATTGAAGATAATGCCTTGTTGAAGTACAGGGATGATCAATTGGTGGTGACCATGAAGGGAGTTTCCGATAATTTTTTGGATGAGGAAAGATTCAGCCGTGGAGTGTTTAATGGAGAGATGAGTTTGGGTACTGAGCAACGCCCCAGAGCCATCTTGGGAAGTGGTGTTGGATATTTTCTTGGGGTTGACCCTAACAATAAATTTGAAAAGCTAAGGATGTACTATCCTAAAGCACCTAGGGCGGGTACTATTGATCCCTCCAAAATGTACAATTCAAATATGCTTGATTTTGCAGGCCTTTTTAGGGTGGAGAAGCAGTTTGATGATAATTATGTTTTGGTTCCGCTTTCCTTTGCCAGAGAGCTGATGGATTATGGAGATAAGCGAACTTCATTAGAAGTAAAGGTAGCCAATGGCTATGGAATACAGGAGGTCAAATCTTCTATAAAGGCCCTTTTAGGAGATGAATTTGAGGTTAGAGATACTGACGAACAACATGCCAGTCTATTAAGGGCCATTCGAATTGAAAAGCTTTTTGTCTTTATTACGCTGACATTTATTCTAGCAGTTGCGTCATTTAATATCTTTTTCTCCTTGAGCATGCTGGCTATCGAAAAGAAAAAGGATATTGCTGTGATGTTGGCCATGGGAGCTCCTACCAAATTGATCAAGAAGATATATATCAAGCAAGGGGTAATTATTGCCTTTAGTGGGGCCATTGTGGGATTGGTCTTGGGCTTTTTGATCTGTTGGTTGCAGGATAACTTTGGCCTGGTATCCCTAGGAATAGCGTCTTCCGTGGTGGAGAATTATCCCGTAAAGATGATTTGGTCAGATTTTCTATGGACCAGCATCAGTGTGGTGTTGATTACCTTTTTTGCTTCTTATAGGCCTGCCATCATTGCCTCCAGGGTGAATACTGTGGAGCATTTGTAGATCTTTCTGATCTAACTTTCAATGAAAGCTAGATCAGAAAGATCTATTCAACGTCATTAGGTCTCCTTATTGATAAGAAAAGGTTTTCTCAAATTCCAGTTTGGCCATTTGGTAGGATTTGTTGTTTTGTCCTAAAATTACCATTTCATTGGAGGAAACTTGTTGGCAAGCCTCTGGTTTAGTTAGGATATTGAGGTCTCTGGAAAAGGGCAGGGCTCTTTTCTTGATGTTACCATGCCAATCCAGTTCAACTAAAGCAATAAGAACTTCTTTTTTAGGCGACTTTGGGCTGAAGAGGACGGGTTTGCAAGTCCCTTCGCAAAGGTTTTCAGGGTTGTCATTAAAGACCAAGTATATTTTGTCATGCAAAACTGCATTGGCAAATGAGGAAAAGAAGCTGTATCCAGCAGAGGAAACCTGGTTTTTTTGAATTTTCTGGGTCCACATGATTTTGCCTTCGGGATCTATACTGGTCACGGCGATATTATTGTAGCTGATATTGGTTCCTGGGATATTATTTCGAGGGTTGTTGCCTGAGACAATGGTAGCTTGTTCAGCAATAAGGACTGTGCTGCCATCATTTCTTAAAACCAAATCATTAAGGGAATAGGCAAAAATGTTTTGGGTGATATTTTGCTGACGCGTTTTTTTGCTGTTAGAGTCATTACTGTCTGAAGTAGGAAATGCCTGAAAATCCGAGTGGATGATTTTTCCAGTTTCACTAGTCAAGGTGATAAAATAACTTCCAGTAACATTTTTATTCAATTGGTCAAGATAAAATCCTGCACAAATCAAATCCCCGTTCGGTTTTGTGGTGATTTGCATTTTGCTAAGGAATTTGTCTTTTACTTCAGGTTGAATCAGGAACGGCTCTTTTCCATCTTGGGTGAGATCCAGAATTTCAAAGGAGTAGTTGGGTTCCCAGAAAAGCTCTAGGTCTTTCGCCTTTTTTACTGTTTTGGCCAGCATATATGCTTTCCCCTTGTCTGTAATATGATAATTTTCAATACTGAAAAGACCTTTTTCGAAAGGACTGGATGTTTCCTTTGTCCATATTTTACTTAGGTTTTCGTTAAATGCCGAAAACAAGAATCCTTCATCAGTTTTTTTGCTCGCGGTCTTTTGGGAACTCACCAAAAGAGTTTTGTGATTGGGGGATAATTTAAAGTGAAAATCCGGACTAAGATAAGACGGCATACCTGTGTAATCTATCCCTTGTACAGGGATTACTTCATCTTCCAAGGAAAGCGTGCTCTTATTTATTTTTTGAGCCCACAACGCTTTGGATTTTATGCCTTTGTCCAAGCTGCTATAAAAGCAGAAAAGCTGATCTCCAAGTTCGATAATGCGTTCAAATTGTACAGCCGTTTCGGTATTGGCAACTTTCAGTTCCCTAAACTTGGTGAGCGTCATTTGATCATTATAATGCTCTAGGATCGGAAAGTTGTTGCTGTCTCTGATTTCATGCTTAAGTTTTACCTTGATCATATAAATACCACTTTCGTCACTGCCGACGATTTGACTGGGCATCATATTGTTTTTAACATAATTGTGATTTCCCAGTTTAAGGTTAGCCATAGTTTCAGGAACTATTTGGGCATACGCGTTCATGCATAGACAAAGCCATGTTGTCATGAGGGTGAATAAGAAGTTTTTCATTTTAGCTAGGGTGACTATTTATTAACTCATTTGAGATATTGATTTTTACTTCATGCTGATATTGGGATTTATGTTAGCGTATTTATCCATTAGGGATATTTGAAGGAATCGGCTTAAATATTATTGGCAGGATGAGCTGTAATAATCTGGGTGATTAATCCATTCCTTTCTACTTGTACAAAGCCATTAAGCTGTTCTTTTATGGGGGCTGAATTTTCAATGTTACTGAGTGGTGAATATTCAAACTCCACTATATCACATGATCTGTTTCATGTATTTCCATCCTTATTAGCTACGTAGTTACTATTGATGATAGATTTATATTTTATCATGATTTGATTTTTTAGGGTAATAATGAATGTTCTAGATAAATCGGTAAACTTTGGCCGGAACTTCCATTCCGGCCAAAGTCAGATCACAATTCATTGCAAAAATGAATTGTTAAATTTGAGGGTGATAAGTCAACCTTTCCGCTTGACCACTTCATGTGTTGCTATGATGATGAATTTATTTTCCCAAGTGCATGTAGCGCTTTATAAGTCTAATTGCCACTGGTCTTCATTTTTATTAAGAATCTTGATGGCAAAATCTTTTAAGAATTTTACTCATGACCATATCAGTTTTTGTTATAATCAGTTTTATAACAGTGAACCAATAACCATTTCACTGATGTCAAAAATCTAATACAATTCGGGTGCCTTGTTCTAAAAGTCTGTTTAAATGTGTTTTACGCGATTTTGCTTAATGTCATAATTCCATATTTTGGAAAAATTTCTGATTTTTGTTCTCGCTATGCTTGCTCTACTTTAACTTGAAAGTAGCGTAAATATGAGTGCAGACTGTGGAGTTACTAATAAACTTTCGGATAATCTTCTCGGTGTTGTTCTATGAAAGGATTACACATGTTGATTGATTATAATCAGTGGTCTCTCCTATCTTTTTGGTTGCATGTATGGACTAATTATCGATAGCTGGTTTTTCTTGAAAATTGAGTTTCTGGCAAATTAGTTGACTGACTTGGCAGGGCAATGGGCTGATATTTTTAATTGATGGTAGATTTTTCTCTTGAAAATTCCTGCTAACAAAATGAAAATCAATATATAAGGTGTGAATGATGTGAAAAATGATATGACCGTATTTGTATTAAAGATTTTGTAAAATATCCCTTTTTTCTTTTCTTTTTTCTATTAAAAGTTATAAATATTATTTACTTTGCAAGCTAGTATATTTTAGAAAATTACTGCCTAATCAGCGGTTTAGGTCGGTAGGATTGTTAAAAGTGTTATGAAAGTTTCTCCAGAGAAGCCATTTGAAATTGTTTATTCTCTTTTCAGTCACGAATACTTGGGAATCCTTTTTGAGTCCTTTGTTATACAATTGGACGATAAGGGGAGGCTCTCCTTTGCATATCAGAATATTGCTTCACAAAATGCCCGAGAGTTTGGTAGTGGACTGGATGATGAAGACTATGAGTTGATCAAGTTGATGGATAGCATGCAACATGATGCTATCGTTAAACAATTCAATACTAAAAAGCTCAAGCCTAAAGAATACCTTCGCAAGATTTATGACACCAATAGTGAGTCTGCAGCGAATAAGGAGATCCGTCATATGATAGAAATCCGTTTGGAAGGATTGCGAGCCAAGATTTTGGAGAAGATTAAGGGCAAGCGACTCTTTGAAATGGGCAATGATGGAAATCCAATTTGGAAGGAGATCAATGTAATGCCAGAAAAGGCCAGTGTACTTTTCCACTTTAGGAGAAATGAAGATAATACCCATTATTTCCCTACCCTTAAATATGAAGGGGAAAAAATGGAATGGCAGTATAGAGGAGGCTACTTGATTTGTGAGGAACCTGCTTGGCTTGTGGTGAATGGCAACCTCTATAATTTTGAGAAAAATGTAGATGGAAAGAAACTTAAGCCTTTCCTGAACAAGAAGTTTATTGTCATTCCCAAAAATGTAGAGCGATCTTATTACCAGAAATTCATCACCCAATTAGTAGCATCCTTTGATGTTTATGCCAAGGGGTTTGATATAAAAGTTCAGCGCAGTAAACCTGAGGCATTGTTAAGCCTAAGTGATCTGCCAAGTTCGGGCAACAGTACAGACTTATTTGGTCAAGCACAGGAGTCTGAAGATGAAGATAAAATCGTTTTTGACCTCAAATTCCAATATGGAAATTATTCCTTCCGCTCAGAAGAGAAGAAATCCAATAATGTAGAGTTGGAAGAGCAAGGGGATAATTACGTCTTCCATAAAGTGATTCGGGATTTGGAGAAAGAGAAATCCTATGGAGACTACCTTAAAGATCTGGGATTGCCTGTAAGAGCTTCCAGGTTCAGTTTGGGAAAATCCAAAGCTTTTGACTGGTTAAATTCTCACAGAGAGGCACTTGAAGGCATGGGGGTGAAAATCCTTCAAAACCAAAGTGGAAAAGGCAAGAAGTATTTTATTGGGCATGCTTCCATAAAAGTCGAGATCAAGGAGAATATAGATTGGTTTGATGTCAATGCGGTCATTCGTTTTGGTGAATTCGAAATACCGTTTAGTCAACTAAGAAAATTATTGGTGAAGGGGAAAGCAGAATTTGAATTGCCTAATGGTGAAATTGCCGTAATACCTGATTCCTGGTTTGTGAACTACTCTGAAATTTTCTCTTTTCTGGAAACTGGTGAGCAACAGCATGAACATATGAAGCTTAAAAAGCATCATATTGCGCTGGCCCAAGAATTACAAAAAGGGAACCTAATTGATCTAACGCTTAGTAGAAAATTGGAAAAACTCAAGGATTTCTCTGAAATGGAGTCCTATGATATTTCTCCTAATTTCAAAGGGACCTTGCGCCCTTATCAGAAAGCAGGCTATGATTGGTTGAGGTTCTTGAATGAGTATAATTTTGGAGGATGTTTGGCTGATGATATGGGCTTGGGTAAAACTGTTCAGACTTTGGCACTGTTGGCCCATGAAAAGGAGCGTACTGAAGGAGCCACTTCTCTTTTGGTGATGCCTACTTCACTGATATACAACTGGGAGTTGGAAGCCAGAAAGTTTACTCCAAATCTGAGGATTTTGGTCTATACAGGTTCGCAGCGGATTAAAGACAGTAGCCGGTTTTCAAAATATGATTTGGTGCTGACATCTTATGGAATTACCCGTTTGGATGTGGATATACTGAAAGACTTTTTCTTCAATTATATCATTTTGGATGAATCTCAGGCAATCAAAAATCCAGGAAGTATCATTTCCAAAGCGGTCAATCAATTGGTATGTAGACATAGATTGATACTTACTGGTACTCCGGTAGAAAACGGAACAATGGATCTTTGGTCACAAATGAATTTTGTAAACCAAGGACTTCTTGGTACTCAGGGGATGTTTAAGAAGCAGTTCTTGCAGCCTATTGAGAAGATGAATGACATGGACAAGGCTACAAAGCTACATGCCATGATCAAACCATTTGTTTTGAGAAGGCTGAAAACCCAAGTGGCCACTGACCTTCCTGAGAAGGTGATCAATGTCAAATATTCCAATATGACTTCTGATCAGGAAAAGGCTTACGAAGAAGTGAAGGCTTATTACCGTGAAAAAATTGTTCAGGAAATGTCCATTCCGGGAATGAACAGGCAAGCATTTACGCTTTTAAGAGGCTTGACTCAGCTGCGTCAAATAGCCAATCACCCAAGGCTTACCGATCCTACATATGCCGGTGATTCAGGGAAGATGGAGGATATTATCCATATGCTGGATTCTACAGCAAGGGAAGGTCATAAGGTTTTAGTCTTTAGTCAGTTTGTGAAGCACCTTGCCATTGTGAAGGAGTATCTGGATACCCATCATATTCCATATGCTTATTTGGATGGAACGACCAAGGATAGGCAGGCCCAAGTGAAAGCATTCCAGGAAAATGAAAAAGTGAAAATTTTCCTTATATCCTTAAAGGCCGGAGGTGTGGGGCTTAACCTTACCAAGGCTGAGTATGTTTTCCTTTTAGATCCTTGGTGGAATCCTGCTGTGGAGGCTCAGGCAATTGACCGAGCACACCGAATCGGGCAGGAAAACAAAGTGATCATCTATAAGTTCATCGCCCATAATACAGTCGAAGAGAAAATCATGGCTTTGCAGGAAAGAAAAATGGCCCTTGCAGGAGAACTGATCAGCACTGAAGAAAGCTTTATGAAAAACCTCAATAAGGAGGATATAGAGGCATTATTAGAATAAAACCTTTGAAGATTAAATAAATGCTTCTTGCAAATGATCTTTTTTTGAAATTTATCCAATAATAATGGCCGTAATCTAAAAAAGATATAATTTTAAAGCAGTAATAGTATTGTTTCCCTAATTTTTGATTGGTATGGAAAGTGCGATTTTGATCATACAGTGTAAGGACCAGAAAGGTATAGTGGCAGCTGTTTCTCAGTTTCTTTATTTTCACAATGGAAATGTGGAAGAAGTTGACCAGTATATAGATAATGAGACTGGAGATTTCTTTATGCGTGCCAAGTGGGAACTGAGTACCTTTGCCATAAAAAAAGATCAAATAGAGCGTATTTTTGCTGAGACTGTAGGTACCAAGTTTGGCATGAACTTTACCTTGTACTTTACCGAACCAAAGCCAAAAATGGCCATTATGGTCTCCCAGCATTCCCACTGCTTATTTGATATTCTTTCTAGGTATTATTCAGGGCAGTTTGATGTGGAAATTCCAATGGTGATTTCCAATCACGAAAAACTAAAGCCCGTGGTGGAAGCCTTTAATATCCCTTTTTATTATTTTCCAATTAATAAGGAAAACAAAGCTGAGCAAGAAGAGAAGCAACTGGAATTGATGGCTGAAAAGGGAGTCGATTTCGTGGTATTGGCCAGGTATATGCAAATTTTAAGTCCTAAATTCATCGCTCAATATCCTAATAAGATCATCAATATTCACCATTCATTTTTGCCAGCTTTTGTAGGAGCAAAGCCTTATCATGCGGCCCATAAGCGTGGTGTGAAAATCATTGGTGCTACAGGTCATTATGTGACCGAAGAGTTGGATGCAGGGCCTATTATCGAGCAGGATATTGCTCGTGTCAAGCACCATAATACAGTGGAGGAATTGGTGCAAATTGGACAGGATGTGGAAAAAGTAGTATTGTCAAAAGCCATTAAATACCATATAGCCCAAAAAGTAATGGTCATGGGCAATAAGACTATCATATTTAATTAGATTTCAAGGCTGTCCTGTAGACTTGCCGGTTCTGAAAATTGCTAATCAAGGCCAGCGGTAGTCTACTGGACAGCCTAATTTATTTTCTAGAAGATTTTATTCAGTTGATTTTTTCAAGTTCTACAGTGATATTGCCTTTTTCATCATAGAACACCAATCGGTTGGCAGTTTGGCTATATTTTTCACTCATTTCTAGAGAGCTTAGGTAGGCCTGTTCAATATACCGTTCTTCACAAGGCTTACTGTCAGCATATAATGTGGAAAATTTCACTTTTTCCCTATTGTATACCGCTTGCCCTTTGAAGTTATTACAAATAGAAGACCCAGAGACCTTTTTGTCTTCTCCGAATTTTAAGGTCATGGTGGAAAGTTGTTCTTGTGTGGCAGGGGCTCCATTGATGGATTTGACTTTCCAATCATGTGCTCCGATATCGGTGGGGCCACCACAGGCAAAAAATGTCAAGGCTAATAGGTAGGTTAAGAATAGTGAATTAAGTAACTTCATGTTAAAAGCTTTTTTGTTTGTAAATTTTTTGATGTGCTAGTTCAGATTTCTTACTTCTGGATTCAGAAGCAATGAACCTGATAGGTGGTTGTCAAACAAAAATTATACTTATCCTCTTGTTGATAAATATGAATGTGCTGATATTTTGATTTGCGGTCTTACATGTTTATCGATGGACTCAGTATACAATCTTTCTTGGAATGTCCTGAGGTAACCTTGTCAAAAGTTCATAGTTGACCTGCTGGCTTGATTCACTAAAGGAAGCGACGGTAATTTCATTGTTTTTCTGTTTACCAATGATCACTACTTCATTTCCTTTTTTTACATCCCTAAGATCAGTCACATCTACAGTGATGGAATTCATGGTCACAGTTCCGACTACAGAAACGATTTTGCCATGAATCAAAACCTTTCCCAAATTGGAAAGCATTCTGCTAAAGCCATGACCATAACCTATGGGGATCATGGCAACCAGCATATTTCTTGGGGCCATATAGGTATTGCCGTAGCCGATAAAATCTCCCATTTCTACTTTCTTCAGACTCATGATCTTGCTTTTCCAGGTGATAAGCCGCTTTAAGGGATTTTTTCGGTTTACAGCTAGTTGTTTGAATTTGCTCATATAAGTTTCTTGACTGGGCCAAAAACCATATTGAACGATTCCAATTCTAACCATATCCATGATGGTTTCTGGGTAACTTAGGCTAGCAGCGGAACAGGCGGTATGATGGGTTTTGAACTTTATTCCCTTGTTGAAAAACCACTTCTTGAATTCATGGTATTTCTTAATTTGGTTTTGGACCCGTACATAATTGGCAATACTTTCAGCCCCGGCGTAGTGCGTGCAAAGCCCGGACAGCTCGAGGTGTTCTTGCTGTTCAAAAAGCATTTCTGCCAGAATTTCCTTTTCTTTCCATTCAAATCCAGTTCTGTGGAAACCTGTTTCTACTTCTATATGAACTTTTGCTTTTTTCCTTAGTTTTTTGGCCGCTTTGATGGTCGCCAATAATCTATCGAACTCAAAGACAAAAAATTCAATGTCTTTTTCAATTGCCCATTCCAAGTCTCTGTTTTCAATCATACCCATGATCATGATGGTACTGTTCTTTTCGATGGTATTGTGTACCCTCATTGCTTCATCAGTGCTGAATGTGCTAAAGTGTCTAATGCCTGCAGATTCTGCGATTGGGATTATGTTTTCAATGCCATGTCCATAGGCATTTCCTTTTACTACGGAAGAGATGATGGTTTCAGCTCCCAGTTGATTTTGGAGGAATTTTATATTTCTTCGATAGGCAGATTTACTGATTTCCAAGTGGGAAGTATGCGGCATGGGCTTTAAGAATTTAGGTGTTTACTGGTGAATTTGAGCCAATATTTTTTCGAACATATTAATTCCAGTGGGGATGATCTGATCAGGAAAATCATAATGAGCTTCATGAAGCTGGGGATGGCTTTTGCCAGATCCCAAACCAAAAAGAAGGGTTTTACTCTGAGAAGAAAACTGACCAAAATCCTCTGACCATTTAAATGAATTTCGGACATGTTTGGTTTTTAGCTTTAACATTTTGGCTGCTTCATTGACGAAATTCCACGCTGAATTGTCATTTACAGTACAGGCAAATTCTTCTGTGTAAGAAATGGATAAACCAAGCTTGTACTCCTGCGTTATTAAATGGCAAAGTTTCTCAGCATAGTCCACCAGTAGATCCATATTGTCGTCATCAATAGTCCGAAGAGTGGCTCTAACGCTAGCCTTTCCAGGACTGGTACCAAATGCTATTTCGCCCAGTTCAGCATGGATGACCGTAACCAGACTAAAGGGTTTTATATTTTTGGAAATAAGGGGTAGTCCTACTATGATTTTTGACATGGCTTCCGCTGGGCTGTTGCCATCTTCTGGATGAGCGGCATGGGAGGTTCTCCCCTCTAATTTAATGACCATTCCTTTTGAGGCAGCTGTGAAGACTCCCTTTTTGAGTACAATTTCATTTTCTGGTTCTCCAGGAAGGTTGTGGAGGGCAAATGAGTAATCCGATTTTATTTTTTGATATTTTGGATCTTGGAGGACTTTTTCAGCCCCTTCTCCTGTCTCTTCGGCAGGTTGGAACAGCAGGCTAACTTGTCCTTTTTCTGGCCTTTGAGCAGATATTGACATTCCCAATCCTGCAACGATGGCCATATGTCCATCATGTCCACAGCTGTGCGAGCAATTGTCGATTTTACTTTTATGCTTGATGTCGTGATTTTCCTGTATAGGCAAGGCATCCAATTCGCAACGTATCAAAGTGCTAGGGCCCTCTTGCCTTCCCTTAAAAATAAATGCCAAGCCATTTCCTCCAAGCTGTTCGATGCACTCATCTGGCTTTAAAGAGCTAAAAAAATCTTTTACTCTTCTGGCGGTGGACTTTTCCTTTCCAGATAATTCAGGATATTGATGGAGTTCCCTTCTAAAATTGACTAATTTTTGAAAATCTGCTTTTTTCATATCTCTAAAAGTTTATTTGATAGTGATTTGTGCCAAAATCGTACCGTTTAGTGCTGTGCCTTATGCAATTGACTCAATGCTGGGAACACAACAGGTTAGTTATGAAGCAAACCTTGGAACTTAAGTTAGTTGATTAAAGAGACTTCCCAAACCGTTCTAGCTTGGAGTTTTGCTTTTAAATCATGATTTATGTTAAATTTTCAAGCTTGAAATCAGCTTCTTATATAAAATTTGAAAAAGATAGATTATTTGGCCGAACTTATTTATATTCAATTTTGCTTTCTATCTACTAAAACTTTCATCCTATGAACGCAGAACAAAAAACAGCTCTTACTAACGAAATTGAAAAGTTAAAAGCATCATTGACTGGTGACATGTTTAGTGACATGGAAATTCGCGATAAAATTCACAATCTTGAAATGCAGTTAAATGGAACTAAGCCTATGGATAGCCATTTTGATTGCATAGGATGTGGCAGCTAAACCATAGAAACATCTTGAATTTTAATAGAGGTCCATTATTGGGCCTTTTTTCTGAAAGTCTCGTATTTATACCCCATAATTATTCCAGGATATCAGATTTGACTAAAGTATTTCTTGAGAGAAAAATTTTTTCTACGTGCTCTATGGCAACAGCTGTGGGTACTTAGCGTCTGATATCAGTTTTATGTACGGGGTATATGTCCAAATAAAAAAAGACGACCTTTTTTTATTTGGACGCTAATATTTTAAAGTAATACAAGCCTTTTATTCGGTATTCAATTTCTAAGAATATAAGTTCCATCAAATTTCTCTTTTAAACAAGTGATGCTCGCTTCTTTTATAACTTTCATGCCTGTGGGTGAATTTCCTCTATTCATGAAGGTTTTATGTTTGTAATTATCAGGTAAATATTTTTGGTTCTCTTTTTTATGAACTAACAAAACCTTTTGTATATTTGCATCGTTTACTCCTTTTAAATGTCATAGATAGCATGAAGTTAAGCGACAAAGAACAAGAAATAATTGAACGAATTGGGGTCTTTTTTGAGAAAAAGGGACATCAGCCCATATTAGGGAGAATTATGGGCTTGCTGTTGGTTTTAGATCAGGCTGAGGCCACATTTGATGAGATTCAGGAGTATTTATCTGTAAGTAAAAGTGCTGTCAGCAATGCACTTACACTATTGCAGAGTCTTGATAGGGTAGAATACACTACCAAGCCCGGTGAGCGGAAAAGATATTTCCGCCTAAAAGTGAGGAACTGGAGAAAGGACATGCAAGAGGATTTGAATGGGATTTTCAGGATCAGTGCTTTGTTGAAGGAGGTTATGGAAATTAGGTCGAATTCTAATTCTGAATTCAATCATTGTATTTCGGATTTTCAAAGCTTTATTGAGTTTATGAAGGAGGAAATGCCAAAACTAATCGAAAAATATGATCGGCTACACGGCTGATATATTTTTTGATTCATTAGTTCTTAAAATACAGAACAAAGTAATAAATAAGAAAATAACTATATTTTAATAAAATGAAAAAACACTATTTGATTGGTTTAATAGCTGCCTTTTTTGTGACAGGTAGCTTATTGGCTCAGGACAAATTTGAGGAGGGAGGAGTTTTTACGCTTAAGGAGTGCATAGACTTGGGCCTAAAACATAATACCGAAATCAAAAAGGCCCAGCTGGACGAAGAGGCTGCGGACTATCAACGCAAGGAAATTACAGGGACAGGGCTTCCGCAAGTAGATGCCTACGGTCAATACAATAATTTCTTGGATGTATATCCACAGGCCATTCCTGGAGGAGTTTTGAATCCTGAATCAGATCCGAATGGAGTAGATGTGATATCATTTGGGGTGCCACAAAGTATGAAGGCGGGATTTAAATTGAATCAGCTGGTTTTCAGTCAATCTTATTTGGTTGGTTTGAAAGCAGCCAGAACCTCAGAGGAATTTTATAGGCTGCTCACCAGAATGACTGAGGAAGACATTATCTATGATATTTCCTTGAACTATTATAATGTGATAGCCACTCAGTTACAAATGGGTAACCTTCAGGCCAATCATGATAAATTGAAAAAACTTGAGGAAATCATTAAGGCCCAGTATGATAATGATTTGGCGAGAAAGGTGGATTACAATCGAGTAAAGGTCAATTTGACCACCTTGGAAACAGAGATGGACAATTTGGAAATCATCACAGAGCAAAGGACCAATTACCTGAAATTGATGATGGGGATGCCAGTGGACCTGCCATTGGAATTGGCGCCTTATAATTTTACCGACAAGGAATTGCCATTGCAGGCGTTGCAATCAGATAGTGACTTAAGTGATCGATATGATTTGCAAGTGTTGGATAAACAATTGGAGCTGCATTCCTTGAATATCAAAAATATCCAATCGGGCTATTATCCTACCCTATCTGCTTTCGCTGATGTGAATTATAACGCCTTCTCCAAGCAATTCGATTTTATTTCTGATAGCCATGTTTGGTACAGAGGAGCATTGATTGGTCTTCAGCTGAACGTGCCGATTTTCGATGGTTTTCAGAAGAAGAACAAAATTGCTCAAGCTAAGGTGGAGTCAGAAAAAGTCAAACATGATCAATTTATGGCTGAGCAATCTGCACAGGCTGAGTACCTCAATGCTGTCAAGAAGTTGGGAAATAGCATCAAAAGTTTGAAAGCCCAAGAGTCCAATATGGAGCTTTCTGAAACTGTATTTGATGAAACAGCACAGTTGTACAGAGAAGGGCTTTCTCCATTAACTGATTTGCTGGATGCAGAAACCTCGTTGAGGGAAGCTAGGTCGGCTTACTATCAGCAGATCATCAATGTTAAGACTGCAGAGGCAGATTTGTATAAGTCTAAAGGACAAATCGAAAAGGTCATTAAATAATCAATCTAAGAACAATAGAGGGGATATCCTCCAATCATATCATCTAAAGTCATGAAAAAACTTATCACACCATTAGTATTAGTCATCATTGCTGCCTCGATTGGCTTTACGCTTTTCAAAAACAAGCAAGAAATGGAAGTTAAGGCTGAAGAAGCCATGAAAACCAGTGAGTCTATTCCCGTAAAGACCTCAAAGACCAAAGTGGAACCACATGAAATTTCTTTTTCTTCCAACGGTACTTTTGAGCCTAGTCAGGAGCTTACGTTAAAATCCGAGGCAAATGGTAAGGTAGTCAAGATTTATAAGAAGAAGGGTGCTTATGTAAAAAGTGGGGACATCATTGCCAAATTGGATGATGAGCTAATCCAACAGGAGTTGGCTATTGCTGAGATTAAACTTCAACAGAATAAAAAGGATTTGGCCAGATATGAGAATTTAGCAGGGACCGAAGCCATTACAGAAAAGCAGTTGGAGGAAATCCGTAATGCGACAAAAATGGCTGAATCCGATGTCATTATGAAAAAGAAGCGATTGGCCAATACCGTGATCAAAGCCCCTATCTCTGGATATATCAATGAGGATTATATCGAGATAGGGACCCTGATGAGCCCAGGGATGAATGTAGTCGATATTGTAAACCTTAGCCCTTTGAAATTAATTGTGAATGTATCTGAATTGGAGATAGCCCGCATTAGCACTGGAGATATGGTTGATGTGAAAGTAGGAGTTTTGCCAGAAAAGAAATTCGGAGGAAAGGTTTCTTTTACCAGTAATAAAGGCGATGCATCCTTGCGATATGAGGTTGAGATTGAACTGGAAGAAGGATCTGAACAGATCAAACCTGGAATGTTTGCTTATGCCTCCTTCCAATATCCTGCTGAAGAGGCCATGTTGATAGATAGAAAATCATTGGTTGGCGGGGTGAAGGACCCTGAAGTTTTTGTGGTGGAAAATGGCAAGGCAAAGTTGAAAAAAGTGAAGTTGGCACAAGTAGGGGAAAACAAGTTGGTCGTGCTCGAGGGATTGAAGGAAGGAGAAAAGTTAGTGACTTCCGGATTGATCAATTTACGTGACGGAATTCCTGTGACAGAATTATAAGCATAAAAATCAAGGAAATGCAAATAACGAAAGTATCCATACAACGGTCCACTATTGTGGTGGTACTGTTTACAATTTTGACTTTGTTGGGGCTTTTTTCCTACAGTCAAATGTCCTATGAACTTTTGCCAAAGTTCTCTTCGAATGTGGTAACGGTTTCTACGCTTTATCCAGGAGCGGCTCCATCCGAAGTGGAAAATTCCGTAACCAGAAAATTAGAAGATGCACTGGCATCCCTAGAGGGAATTGATGTGATGAAGTCTACTTCTTTGGAAAGTTTTTCCATCATTACCATTGAATTAGATGATGATGTGGACGTTGATATTATCCTGCAGGATGCCCAAAGAAAAATAGATGCGGTACTGGGGGACCTACCTGAAGATGCAGATCCTCCTTCATTGGGAAAATTCAGTTTGGATGATATGCCGATTATGCAAATGGGAGCTAATTCCTCCCTATCCTCTACCGAGTTTTACGATCTAATGGATCAGCGAATCCAGCCTACATTGGCTCAGATAGATGGAGTGGCACAGGTTAACCTTTTGGGAGGTACCGAAAGAGAGATTAAAGTCAATTTGGACTTGAATAAAATGGAAGCCTATGGGATTTCCCCCTTGCAGGTCAATCAAGCCATTGCGCAGGCCAACCTTGATTTTCCAACTGGTAAATTAAAAAGTGATGATGAACAAATTCTGATTCGATTAGCAGGGAAGTTTAAGTCAGTGAATGAAATAGGTGAGCTTATCGTCAGTTATAAAGATGGTTCGCCAGTGAAAATCCAAGATATCGCCGAGGTAGTGGATTCGCAAAAGGATGATGAAGTGCTCAGCAGATTGAATGGAAATACAGCGATTGGTTTAAGCATACAGAAGCAATCAGATGCAAATGCTGTGGATGTAGCTGAGAAGGTTAATCAAGCTTTGGCACAATTGGAAACAACCTATCAGTCACAGGGCTTGAAATTTGAGATTTCCCAGGATTCCTCAGAATTTACCTTGGAAGCTGCCAATGCAGTTATTCATGATTTGGTAATTGCTGTGGTCTTGGTAGCGGTGATCATGTTATTGTTCCTGCACAGTTTCAGAAATGCGGTTATTGTAATGATTGCGGTTCCTGCTTCTATCATAGCCACCTTTACGGTGATGTACATGGCTGGATTTACCTTGAACTTGATGAGTCTGCTGGCCTTGTCATTGGTGGTGGGGATTTTAGTGGATGATGCCATTGTGGTTATTGAGAATATTTACCGTCATATGGAAAAAGGTAAAACAGCTATTCAGGCTTCCTATGATGGTATTCGGGAAATTGGTGGTACGGTAACTTCCATTACTTTGGTAATTGTTGTGGTGTTTGTGCCGCTGTCCTTGACTGGAGGGCTGATTTCTGGAATTTTGACCCAATTCAGTATTACTGTGGCAGTAGCAACATTAATGAGTTTATTGGTGGCATTTACCCTGATTCCTCTATTGACCTCTAGGTTCACAAAGCTGGAACATATCAACCCGAAAAGCATTTTCGGAAGGATAGTGAATGGATTTGAAAAAATGTTAGATGGGATAATTGCTTGGTTGACCGGAATCTTGAAATGGGCGTTTAACCACAAAATCATCACACTAGCAGTTACTTTTGTACTATTTATTTCTTCTTTTCTATTGGTAAGCAATGGGTTTATCGGAAGTGAGTTTGTTAGTGAGGGAGATAAAGGGGAATTCATCATGCGATTGGAATTGCCAAAATCAGCCACCTTGGAGGAGACCAATTTTACGACTAGGGAAGTGGAGAATTTCATGATGGAATATCCTCAGGTTACAGATGTATTTACCACTGTTGGCCAAACTTCAGGAATGTCAGGAAGCCAGACTACCCCATATGCTGCTGAGATTACTGTAAAAATGGTAGGACCAGAGCAAAGAGCCGTGACTGCTCCTGAATTTGCCAAAGAAATGGAAATTGCACTGGAAGAGAATGTTGTTGGGGCGGAATTTACAGCTGTTCCTATCAGTATAACTGGTACGGCCAATGATGCGCCCATTCAGGTAGTAGTTTCTGGACCTGACTTGGGAGTATTGAAGGAATTTTCTGATAAGGTAATGGCGGAGATGGAGAAGATACCAGGTACCAGAAAGATAGAAACTTCCTTGGAAGACGGCAATCCAGAAATTCGTGTTGAGGTAGATAGGGCTAAAATGGCTGATCTGGGCTTGGACATGGCCATGGTCGGAGGCACTATGCAGGTAGCTTTTAATGGAAATACAGATACTAAATTTAGAGATGGCGACTATGAATATGACATCAATATTCGTATGGATGAATTTGACAGGAAATCTGTTTCGGACATAGAAAACCTGGCATTTGTCAATCAAAGAGGTCAGTCAATCCTATTAAAACAATTTGCCAAAGCGATTCCTTCAGAGGGACCAAGTAAGTTACAAAGACAGGACAGGATAAGCTCCGTAACCATACAATCCCAAGTTTCAGGCAGACCGGTCGGTACAGTGGGGACAGAGGTCAAGGAATTAGTTAGTAAGATGGAATTGCCAAAAGAAGTTGCTGTTTCTTTTGATGGTGATCTTAAAAGGCAAGAGGATGGATTTGGTAGTTTGGGAATCGCCTTGTTGGCATCCATACTGCTGATTTATTTGATCATGGTAGCCCTTTATGACAATTATGTATATCCATTTGTAGTAATGTTCTCCCTGCCACTTGCCATCATCGGAGCTTTATTGGCCTTGGCATTGACAGGTTCTTCATTAAGTATTTTCAGTATTCTAGGTCTGATCATGCTGATGGGATTGGTAGCTAAAAACGCCATTATGTTGGTGGACTTTACCAATCAGCTAAAAGATGCAGGCATGGAAGTGAAGGCTGCTTTGTACAAAGCTGTTGAGATTCGTTTTCGCCCTATTCTGATGACTACACTGGCAATGGTATTTGGGATGTTGCCGATCGCATTGGCCTCCGGAGCAGGTGCTGAATGGAAAAATGGTTTGGCTTGGGCACTGATTGGGGGACTGATCTCTTCCATGTTCCTTACCATGGTAGTAGTACCTGTGATCTATTATATTTTCGATAGGATCTTGGCGAAGTTTGGCAAAGACAAGAAGAAGGAAATTCAGATTGAAGAGACTGAACTTGATGAATCTGAGTCAGAAGTGGCTGAGTATGTTTATTAATTGTGTGTGAATGGGCATGCGCGGTTGTTGATCTGTGAAAGTTATTTGTTGATAGTAAAGTCAGGTTAATTTTCCGTGCAGCCCTTTTCTACTAAGGGTATTAATGTATCAACGTGTCTTCTTATTGAATTGATTTACAAACTATTGAGACAAAATTGGTTTTTGTCTCGTCCTAAAAAATAAAAAGCTATGAAAACCAATAATTATTCCAAGCTTAAAACCATCATTCAGGTAATGGGAAAATATGGTATTGCTCCCATCTCTAAGCAAAAGCAATCCTACTTTATGGAGGATATGGGCTTTGACAGGGTGTTTTTGGATGGTCTTATCTATGACGTAGAAGATGCCCTAAAGGTGGAGTTGCAGGAAGAGGTAGCTCAGTCTTTTAGAAGCCCAGTCGAATTGATTGATCATATGCTTCAGTATCAGAATTAAGGAGGAATTAACAGAGTCTTTACCCGTTTCGTGTTAGTCGATACTGATATGGGGGCCCATGGACAAGTCTTTTGGGAATGTATGGGCCCCATCTTTTTTACATGTCCTTTTAGCTGTTTCACTATTAGGAAGATATTGGTTTTGATGCTCTATAGAGGCTTACCCCCTTTTTACTTTTAAAATATAAAATTAGGTTTCTTTAAACCTTCATTTGCTAGGGTACCTTTAGTTGTAATTAAGATACTTATTCACTTTTTATCCTTATTGTTTTAATAGTTAGTGTTCAGTTTATACTGGTCATTAATAGTTAGTGATTGAGGGAATAGTTCCCGAATTTTTAGTCATAAGCATAGATTGTTTAAATTTCTAAGAGATTGGATACTAACTCATTGGTTAATAGTGTAAAATATCTGTAAATTATATACCAGATCAACTGAGTGAAAATTTCTTTGTGCCTATGGTTCTTGCTGTGGAATGTTTTAAGAATTAGAATAGCAAGAACGCAAAATAGTAAACTAAGCTTACCATATTATTTTACCAATTCCCAGTAGTTATAAATCTGTACCAAATAAAAAAGGGTAAATATGGAAAAGGAAAACCTGAATGAGAGCATTAGTCTGGCAGTTGAAATTACGATTAGGATTATTTTCCTGCTATTGCTTCTAGCTTGGCTACTGCAAATATTATCTCCATTTTTCGATGTAATTTTGTGGGGAATCATATTAGCATTAGCCTTATTTCCGGCATTCAAAAGTTTAAACGGTAAAATTGGAAACAAACCCAGTCGAACAGCCTTTTTTATAGTTTTGATTGGGGTTCTAATAATAATTATACCTTCCTATTTTTTCTTTGATGCGACTGTTCATGGAGTCAAGGAACTAAGTGAGGAACTTAAAAGCGGAAGTCTTACTATTCCCCCTCCAAGAGAGGATATAGCCGATTGGCCTTTGATTGGGGCTGACCTGTATCAGTTATGGACCCAGGCTTCCCAGGACTTAGAAGCATTTATTTCAAAATATAATGAGGAAATCCATGAATATGGCAAGGTCATTTTTGAAGGTCTCAAAAGTTTTGGTGCTGGGATTTTTCAGATTTTTGTAGCTACCATTATCGCCGGATTTTTGCTTGCCAATCCCCAAAGTGAGAAATATGGCAAGATGTTTTTTAGAAAACTGGTTGGAAGCAGGGGCGATAAATTTGCGAATATCATAGCCAAAACGGTAACGAATGTGGTTAAAGGTGTACTTGGAGTGGCTATATTGCAAACCATTCTTATAGGTATTGGATTAGTATTGGCAGGAATTCCCTATGCGGGTGTTTGGACTCTTGTAGTACTTATTTTATCTATCCTACAGCTGCCCTCCCTTTTGGTGGTTATACCAGCGGTAATATGGTTGTTCTCGTCACTTAGCCCATTGGTGGCCGCACTTTGGTCACTGTATTTGTTTGCGGCGGGACTTTCGGATAATGTGTTAAAACCCATGCTTTTGGGCAAAGGGGCTACGGTGCCCATGATAGTAATATTTCTTGGAGTGATCGGGGGATTTGCTGTTAAGGGCTTTGTGGGGCTTTTTACAGGAGCAATAATTGTTTCATTGGGCTATACTTTGATTATGGAGTGGATTGAGGAAGATAATGATTCACTTGAAAGTGACGAAAGCCAAGTTCCCAAGAGTGGAGCTTCCTAAAATGTCTAGGTTTTGAGTTCAATCTAGAAATCATTTATTATTTACTGTTGTAAAGATTGGTGTTGTGAAAATGTGTAAACTGAAAATAGACCTTTTATCTAAGTTGAGACTTGGAATATAATGGTTTTATATAGGTTGTTTTGTGGTTTAACTATCTGTATATCAGTATTATTTGGTGCTTGATTGATGGGGTGTCTCAGAAATGGAGGAGAGTACTTTAGATTTAAGAAAAATATTGGAAGTTATTTGTTGGAAAAAGCCTGAATATGTCGAATAAGCATTGGGCAAATTTTATTTCCGGTAAGATCAGGATTGATGAAATTTTTTAAAAAGGATGATTTTTGTAAATTTGATTTAATATATTGAATGTTCAATCAATATATTAGAGTTCAATCTGACTCCTAAAGTTTGTAACATGTTTTTGGCTGATAAAGATTTGGCCAAATATGTTATGATATCTTAAAACAATAGTTGTTAACTATTCCAAGTAAAAAATGAATATAGATTCAAGGCAGCTCTTTTATAATGGAGAGCGTCAGCACTCTACGTCCGAAAAGTATTTAGCCAATATTAATCCTTCTAATGCTCAGTTAATTTCAGAAGTTGGACAAGCCTCTGCTGCTGATGTAGAAAAGGCCGTAATCTCTGCGCAAAGAGGTTTCGAGGTATGGTCAAAAATGACAGGGACGGAGAGGGGCCGTGTTTTGAAGAAAGCGGCAGATATACTTCGTGAACGCAATGAAGAATTGGCGAAGATAGAGGTGATGGATACGGGCAAACCCCTTTCAGAAGCTATTTCAGTAGATATAATTTCGGGGGCTGATGCTATTGAATACTATGCTGGATTGGCACCAACAATCAAAGGGGATTACCATGATCTGGGTGGATCCTTTGCATATACGCGTCGTGAACCACTGGGAGTAGTTGCAGGAATTGGTGCATGGAATTACCCTATTCAGATTGCCTGTTGGAAATCAGGGCCGGCTTTAGCTTGTGGAAATGCCATGATTTTTAAGCCTGCTGAACTTACACCCCTTTCGGCGGTTTTTTTGGCGGAGGTATATAAGGAAGCAGGACTTCCAGATGGGGTTTTCAATATAGTGCAGGGAGATGCAGAGGTAGGAAAGATGCTCACTGCGCATCCGGCTATTAAAAAAGTATCCCTTACAGGTGAAGTAGGTACAGGTAAAAAAGTAATGGCTGCAGCAGCGGAAACATTAAAGCATGTGACTTTGGAACTTGGGGGAAAATCACCATTGATCATTTGCGAAGATGCTGATCTTGATGAAGCAGTACAGGGTGCAATGATTGCCAATTTTTATACCCAAGGGGAAATTTGTTCCAATGGCACTCGAGTATATGTGGAGGAATCCGTTAAGGAAGTGTTTTTGGAAAAATTGATTGAAAAGACCAAGAAATTGATCACCGGGGATCCTATGGACATGAGAACTCATATAGGAGCATTGATCAGTCAGGAACATATGGAAAAGGTGCTGGGATATATTGATCAAGGCAAAAAAGAAGCAAACCTGATGTATGGAGGAAATAGGTTCCAAAATCATCATAATGTTCAGTTGAACCAGGGGTATTTTATTGAGCCGACTATTTTCTATACTGAAAATGAGGAGGCCATAATTGCGAAAGAGGAGATTTTCGGTCCAGTAATGACCGTATTGCCGTTTAAAACAGAGGAGGAGGTGATTCGAAAAGCGAATGATACCATTTATGGTTTGGCAGCAGGAATTTTCACCAGGGACCTACAAAGAGCCCACCGCATGGTTGATCATTTGGAAGCAGGGATGTGTTGGATAAATAATTACAATATCACTCCAGTGGAAATTCCATTTGGACCTTACAAACAGTCTGGGTTTGGAAAAGAAAACGGATTGGCAACTATAGAAGCTTATACTCAACTTAAGACAGTGTATGTAGAAATGGACAAAATTGATTCACCTTACCGATAAAGAAAGAAGAGAAATGCAGTATGATTACGTTATTGTGGGGGGAGGAAGTGCTGGCCTGGTATTGGCCAACCGTCTGAGTGCTGATCCAAACAATCAGGTTTTAGTGCTTGAAGCTGGACGCCCAGATTATAAATTAGATTTTAGAATTCACATGCCAGCGGCATTGAGCTATTTGTTGACTGGGACTTTTTATAACTGGGCTTACTCTTCAGATGAGGAACCCCATATGAAGAATAGACGAATTGCCCAGCCTCGCGGGAAATTGCTAGGAGGATCCAGTAGCATCAATGGGATGATTTGGATCCGAGGAAACAAGTTGGATTTTGAAAAGTGGTCCAAGGAAAAAGGCTTGGAAGATTGGGATTACGCCCACTGTTTGCCCTATTTTAAAAGATTGGAGCACCGGTTGATCGGTCCTGATAAATACCATGGTAACAAAGGGCCTCTGAAGCTAACTACACCTGAGAATAAAAATCCTTTATTTAAAGCTTTTTTTGAATCAGTTAAGGAGGCTGGATATCCACTCACCGATGACGTAAATGGTGCGCATCAAGAAGGTTTTGGTAAGTTTGATCAATCCATCTATCGTTCTCGCAGAATGAGCACCTCTCGAGCATATCTTAAGCCTATAAAGGATAGGCAGAATTTGACCGTACTTACACAAGCTATGGCCCATCGTATTTTGTTCAAAGGAAAAAAGGCCATAGGTGTTGAGTTCAAGCATAAAGGTGAGGTGCAGCAAGTATTCGGTAATGAGATTATCAGTTGCGGCGGAGCTATTAATTCGCCCACATTGCTACAGCTTTCAGGAATAGGTAATGCTGATGAATTAAGGCAGCTAGGCATAGAACCTGTTCATCATTTGCCAGGTGTCGGGGAGAATTTGCAAGACCATTTGGAGGTTTACATTCAGTGGAAATGTAAAAAGCCGATCAGTGAATATCCTTCGCTTAGTCCTTGGCGTGCGCCATTGATTGGTTTTAACTGGCTTTTCCGCCGGAAAGGAGCAGGTGCTACTAATCATTTTGAGGCCGGAGGATTTATCAAGAGCCATGATGATAAAGAATATCCGAACCTACAATATCATTTCTTACCCCTGGCGATCCGTTATGACGGAAGTACTCCAGTGAAAGGGCATGGGTTCCAGTTACATGTGGGGCCGATGAATTCCGATGTTCGAGGTCACGTGAAAATAAAATCTGCTGACCCTTATGAGCATCCAAGTATCTTTTTTAACTATCTTTCTACTGAGGATGAAAGAAGGAATTGGGTGGCGGCAATTCACAAAACCCGGGAACTCATTGAAACCAAAGCTATGGAGGATATCAGGGGCGAAGAATTGTCTCCGGGCAAGGATGTGCAAACAGATGAAGAGATTCTTGACTGGGTAGCTCGTGAGGGCGAAAGTGCCTATCACCCAAGTTGTACTTGTAAAATGGGCTATGATGAAATGGCTGTAGTGGACAGCGAATTAAGAGTTCATGGGGTAGAGAACCTGAGGGTTGTTGACGCCTCAGTGATGCCATTTATCACCAATGGGAATATATATGCCCCTACATTGATGATTGCAGAAAAAGCAGCAGATATGATTTTGGGAAATAGCCCGCTTGACCCTGAAGATGTTTGATAAGCTTGTCATACCGGATCCCAAATAAGGATCTGGTATGATTGTTTTTAAAGTTCAATAGTTGACATTGTTCAGCTATTCCCCTCTATAACGGAATTCCCCAGAAGCCAACTCCATTAAAAAGGACTGTCCCAATTTTAATGTTTCGTCACCACAAGGTAGGTGGTTCGCAAATTATTGTCTTATGCAAAGAAATCAGCAAGTAATGATTGCTCAATTGATAAAAAATCTGCTTCCAACACTGATTTTGATTGTTTCGCTAAGTTTGGCGGGGCTATTTCTACATTATTACCAGGATAGCAATATTTATTGGCCAGGATATATTTCCATGGTGCTGTTTTATGGGCTCATTTTTTTTATGGGCACTTATGCGGCTAATTTAAAAAAGGAGAATTCAGTTACTGATGTAATGTTGGCAGGCCGTAAGATTCCGCTGTGGGTAGCGATCTTTACGATGAGTGCTACTTGGGTAGGTGGTGGATATATCAATGGGGCAGCAGAAAGTACTTATGATGCTTCCTTTGGTTTGATTTGGGTGCAGGCTCCTTGGGGATATAGCCTTAGTCTTATCATTGGGGGATTGTTCTTTGCGCGCAGAATGCGACATTTTGAATTTCAAACCATGATAGATCCTTTGGCTCAGCGTTTTGGAACACGGATGTCGGCAGTACTTTTCTTACCAGCATTATTGGGAGAGGTCTTTTGGACCGCAGCTATTTTGACTGCATTGGGAGCTACTTTTGCCACTATTTTGGGGCTTGACATACAGACGGCTATTATTCTTTCCGCCTTTATTGCAATAGCATATACTGCAATCGGGGGCTTATGGGCTGTTGCGTTGACGGACGTGGTACAATTGGTCTTTTTGCTTGTAGGCCTGGTGATTATTGTTCCTTTTGGACTGAAGGAAGTAGGTGGATGGGACTATGCTTGGGGAGTTTATCGCGAGAAGATGGGGAACCTGGCCACTTTTATTCCTTCAAAAGAAAATCTGGGTGACTACTACCTTAACTGGTGGGACAATATGCTGCTGTTGGTTTTTGGAGGGATTCCTTGGCAGGTGTACTTTCAGCGTGTTCTTTCATCAAAAAACACCAAAACAGCTGTTAGGCTATCAGTAATTGCCGGCTTTGTCTGTATGTTGTCGGCTATTCCTGCTATTATAATCGGCATCATCGGAGTGGCTGTTCCATCTTGGGAGGCTTTGGGTGCCCAGGGACCTCCAGAGGATGCTTCTTTGATTTTACCATATGTAGTTCGCTATCTTACTCCAGGAATGTTGGCTACTGTGGGCTTAGGAGCCATTGCCGCAGCAGTGATGTCTTCGGTTGATTCATCGATACTTTCGGCTTCATCTATGGCCAGCTGGAATATTTTCAGGCCCTTGGTAAATCCGAAAATTAGTAATAAGGATCTCATGAAAGTGATCAAACGCAGTATTTGGATTATTGGGATAACAGCAACCTTGTTAGCCTTGAAAATACAAAGTGTTTATGCTCTTTGGTTCTTGTGTAGTGACCTGGTGTATACCCTCCTCTTCCCTCAATTACTGACCGCTTTGTACTATAAAAAGGCCAATGCAATAGGATCATTGACAGGTTTTATCGTAGCATTTATTCTTCGAATGGGAGGTGGTGACCCAACACTGGGGATTCCAATAATAATCGACTATCCGATGATTAAGGATGGAATGGTGTTGTTTCCATACCGTACGGTGGCTATGTTGGCAGGCTTGGTGACCATTATACTTGTTTCACGAATGACGGGAAAGTACGACCCACCCAAATCACTTAGGATTGAGAAGCATTCCTGATAAGAAAAGATAATAATTTTGAACTTCTTCTGAATATTCTGGGCCTTTAGTTATACTGGTTCCGCATTTTGGTGTGTTTGCAGTTATTGAATTTGTCCAAACGGCCTAATTCAATTAGTTTTGTCAGATTGATACCAAGAAGATTTTGGGGAATGCCTAACTCAAGGGAGTCCCTTGCTAATTAGGTGTACTCCTGAGCATCTTAAGAATCTTTAATGGTTAAAAGAAATATTCTTCAATTTTAGCAAGAAATTATAATTAATAAATTACCGGAAATGAAAAGGATAAAATTAATATTGATTTTACTCTTAGCAGCTTTTATTGGTGGGCCAGCTTTTTCTCAAGAGGCGAAGGTTTCTTGGGAGGACATGAGAGAGGAATATCAGTTTCCAGCTTGGTACACTGAAGCCCGCTTTGGTATTTGGGTCCATTGGGGAGCTCAGACAGAACCCATGCAGGGCGGCGGCTGGTATGCTCGTCATATGTACCAACAGGATGTTGGGCGTCAAAAATGGGGGAAAAACGCCTATGCATACCATAACAAAACATATGGTCATCCTTCAATAATTGGTTATAAGGATGTATTAAATGAATGGAAGGCAGAGAATTTGGATACTGATGCCTTAGTAAAATATTTTAAACAACTTGGTGCAAAATATTTTGTCGCTTTGGCGAACCACCATGACCATTTTGATAACTTTAATTCCACTTACCATCCATGGAATTCAGTAAATATGGGGCCAAAAAGGGACATTATTAAAGAGTTTGAACTTTCCTGTGCCAAATATGATATGCCCTATGGTGTTAGCTCCCATGATGACAGGTTTCTTTCATGGTGGCTTCCTGCTTTTGGAGCGGATACTTCAGGAGTCTATAAAGATGTTCCTTATGATGGTTATATGACCGTTGAAGATGGAGAAGGAAAATGGTGGGAAGGATTAAATCCTGCAGATTTGTATGGATTGCCACCTGAAAAAAGAACACCTGAATATATCGAAGAGGTGAAAAGAAATTGGGCTTTGAGGCATACAGAACTAGTGACCAAATATGATATTGATATGCTTTGGTTTGATGGTTATGGCTTTCCCTACGATGAATATGGAAAGCAGGTCTGCGAAGCATTTTTCAATCACAAATTGGAAAAAAATGGGGAGGTTGATGCAGTGATTGCTGGAAAAATCAGTGAAGAGCCTCTTTTGGTGAAGGATATTGAGCGTGGAGGAGCCGATGAAATATTGCCTTATCCATGGCAAGGAATTACTACATTGCGTACCTGGTTCTACAAGGAGGATCCTGAAAATTTAGCATACAAGCAGAATGCCCGAACCATTATTGAGCTTTTGGCAGATTATATGAGTAAAAATGGGAATCTATTGTTGAACGTTGAGCTCAAAGGGGATGGGACAATTCCTGCAGAACAAAAGGTGATGCTTGATGATATTGGAGCTTGGGTTAACCTTAACAGTGAAGCTATCTATGCGACAAAGCCTTGGGTGATCTATGGAGATAATTTGGATTCATACCTTAGATCAGATGACTCTGGAGTAACCGAAACGGATATTCAGGCCTTGAAAGAACAGCAGAAGTCTGGGCATTTTAATGAAAGAACTATTGAGAGCCCTGAATATGGTCATGATGAAGTGAGATTTGTGACCAAAGGGGATGTTTTGTATGTAATTGTGCTAAACCCCAAGGCAGGAGATATCGAGCTTTCATCATTGGGTAGGAATTCTAAGCAAAAAGTAGGTAAGATTACTTCTGTCGAAATGATTGGAAGCAATGATCAGATTGGTTTTAATCAAATGGCAGAAAAGCTTGTTCTTTCTGTTCCATCAGAAAGGCCAAATAATTTTGCTGCGGTATTTAAAATAAAGGGTGTTTTATAATTTTTTAAGAGGTCATAAAGTGATTTACAAAAGGAGCTTTGATGCTATTTGAAGGTGGTGGAATAAGTGAAGCCTAAAAGCAAGCCCAAATATAGGATGCCAAAATGAAACACTTTATCTGGGCTTGCTTTAGGGGCTTGGTAATTGATTGTATGCCAAATTATTGATCTTTATTTTATACCAGTTCCAATCGCCATTTGGTAGACTCCAGTTAACCTCACAGGCTGTGGGGATTTTTATTCCGTTAATTATTCCCGTTTGGGTAGCAATTACCGTCCATTCAGTTGGAGCTCCATCATCATTTTCCTTAAAGCGCAGACAGGTGAATTTTTTAAAGTTTCCCTCTTCGTCAAAATGGAAAATTCCACTTCCCTTTGTGTTATTAAAACTCATGTTGGCTTTAGCGGTATTTTGGTCAATTGCCTCCCAGGAAATATAGGGCTGTATTGCGGCAGATGGGAACCAAACTAATTCCGCTAAAAATCTTTGCATACTCGCTTGATTTAACTTTTCCCCTCCTTTTTCCTGTACTAATGGAAGAAATGAAAATAGTTTTATGCTCATTTCTCCCTTGCCTTTTTCAAATTTGTCCCTGCCTCTAAGGGGGATTATTTTATTTATTTTCATGTTTACTGACCAAATGAATGTTGGGGGATTGATGGTATAATATTGTTGCGCTTTCGCAGGTATCCAGTTTTTTTGACCAGGTTTTAATAGTAACTGTGCTTCCTGTTCTAAATACACGTCTTTTGGCATGGGCTGACCAATGATGCCAGACTTGCTTAGCCACTTTTGAACAGGTTCAGGTAAGTCTTGGATCATTTGCTCTGTTATTATTTCCTCTTCAGAAGTGTTGAAAACCGAGCTCATTTGACTGACTTCCTTTTTTACCATTTGTCGAAAATTGAACTCTAAATAGGATAGAAGACAAAGGATAAGAATTATCAAGTTGAGGATGGAACCATATTGGGCGTCTTTCCAGAAGATAAAAATCAAAAACTGTGATAGGATAATCGAGATTATACCCATTAGCCACCAGGATTCTTTTTTGTTTAAAAATAAGAACAACGTGCTTGAGAAAAGTACAAAAGCCACGAGCCAAATTATACCAAAAGGTTTGGAGATTTTTTGGCTCAGTCCTGATGGATTGGCCAGCCCAAATGCCTTCATAAACCCAAGCAAATGGATGGTCCCATGGAGCGCTAATATGATCATAAAAACCCATCTCATATTTCTAATGATATAATAAAAAGTTATAAACCATGTTCTTGGGATTGTACCTAGATCCTGTTTGCTCTATTGATTATGGGGTCAATAGAAGTACATCTACTTTTAAGTTGATTATTTGAAAGCAATTTATGGTTTCTTTAATTTACTGTCTTTTAAAATTTAAAACCATAACAACAGTCAGCTTTCTGCAGTGATTTTAAACAAAATATATCCCTGATAAGCGGGGGATTTAACGGTCAGTTCAAAAAAAGTATCTGTAAAAAAATCCTGTCCATAATTGGGTGTGTAAAGTCTTATTTATACTTTACGGTAGTTTGTTAACGATAATTGTATTATTTTATGCTTAGTTAAAATTGATTTAAGATGGATATGGCTGCTTCTTATTTTGCTAGGTTTTTTTCTGTTTTCTTAATTTTAATATTGTTTAGTATGGCCCTTAAGCCTACACAAGTCATAGCCCAAGAGAAGGACAGCGTAGAACTCGAGAAGAAATACCCCTATATATTGCCCTTTTTAGGAGATAAGGCTTATGAGAGAGGCTATAAACTGCCATTGCCTTTTGGACTGAATGTTGGTACTATATTTAATAGGCAGGGTCTTGTATTGGAGAATTTTGAAATGACCATAGCCGATCCCAATGCTCCTGAATCCGATTTGACCTATAGGGATTTGACAGGGATTCTTGACTTTGGGCCATCCGAAGGCAGGATCAATACCTTGAATTTTCGGGGTGATGCTTGGTTATTGCCTTTTTTTGCAGTTGGAGGCTATTATGGCAGGGTTTGGGGAGAGCAGACCATTAGTTTTAGTGTTGTTGGGAGTGATTATTTTAAGAGCACCACTGATATTGTGGGCCAATATTATGGCTTGAGTTTACTGGGCTTGGCTCCCTTGGGGCCAGTTGTCCTAAGTATGGATTATTCTTGGTCTTGGACAACAAATAAAAACTTGGATAGGCCCGTTTTGGTCAAGGTGAGTGGAATAAGGTTGATCAGAAGAATTTTAACTCAAAAGGAGGACAGGTATTTTGCTGTATGGGGAGGCGCTCAATTTCAAAATTTGGATAGTCGAACTTCTGGAAATATAGGGTTTGACGAAGCGTTGGGTATAAGTGAAGAGGATAAACAGCGATTGGATGATCATTGGGAGAAGTATACCAATAATGAAGTTCCTAATGGAAATGGTGAGTATTGGGATGATTTGACCCTTGCCCAGCGCTTGGCTCAACAGACAGCTTATGAACTGGTAAGGGGAGTAGCAGATGATAATGTATATTACAAATTTGATAAGAGGCTGGAACACGAATACAGTATGCTACTAGGTGTTAACTATCAGCATAATGAAAAATGGCAGTTTAAAACCGAGTATAGCTTTTTGAAAACCAAACAGCAATTAATGTTAATGGCAACATATAGATTTGGCCTTTGAAAGTCCAATTAAGTTGCTTAACAAAGAACAGACTTTTTACCATCCATTTATTGAATGCTGGTGTTGATGATTAACTGGTGGTAGAAACGGATGGAGTTTTCGAAATCACTCACAGGGATTCTCTCATTCAGTCCGTGAAAAGACTTAATATTTCCCTTATTTAACTTAATGGCAGAGAACCTGTAAATATTTTCTGATATTTCATTGAAATGCCTTGAGTCGGTACCTCCTACCACTAAATAAGGGCTTACTAATGTGGATGGGAAAATTTGGGAGATCGTTTTTTGGATTTCCTTATAACCAAATGAATCAGTGCTGGAAATTTTAGAAGGTTCTGAAATAAATTCGCTGCTTTTGATTGCAATTCGTTCATCATCGGTCACTTTCCTCACTCTAGCAATTACCGTCTCAATGGTTTCACCGGGCAGAATTCTAAAATTAATCGTGGTCCTTGCTGATTGAGGGATAATATTTTCTTTAACGCCACTGTTGAAGATTGTCGGAGACATGGTGGTCCTTACAAGGGCATTGCCGGAGGCGGACTCTTCATAGATTCGAATTATGATAGACTCGAATATGGGCTTGTTGGCAAAGACCATCTTATTGAAAAAAGGCATTTCTGGCCCTAAATTTTTAATAAAGCCTTCAATGGGTAAGGAGATAGATGCAGGAAATGGGTCTTTTTTTAATTTTACGATTGCGTTGGAGAGAATATCAATGGCCGTTTCTTTTTCTGGCATGGATGAATGCCCGCCTTCCACTTTTACAGATAACTCCAATGAGACAAAACCTTTTTCAGCAATACCGATCAATGCTACATCACCTTTAATTCCTGGGACCATATTCTGAACAATACTCCCTCCCTCATCAAGGACAAACTCTGCTTCGACATTTTCTTCTTTCAAGTAATCAGCAATGGCCATGGCACCCTTTTGGCCTCCTATTTCCTCATCATGCCCAAAGGCCAAATAAATACTTCGCTGAGGCTGAAAGTCTGATTTTAATAAATATTCAGTAGCTTCCAAGATGCCTATTACACCTACTTTGTCATCAATGGTACCACGTCCCCAAATCGTATCATTCACAATTTTCCCTCCAAAGGGGGCTTCTTTCCAGTCAGGTATGTTTTCAGGAATTACTGGAACCACATCCAAGTGGCCCATAAGGATAATAGGTTTTAATTCTGGGTCTCTTCCCTGCCATTTGTAAAGGAAGCTGTATTTGTTGAAGATTTTTTTTTCCAGAAGGGAATCGGTCAGGGGATAGCTTGATGCTAAAAACTCAGCAAATTGCCGAAACTGCAGCGAGTCAAAATCTAATTCATTCTCAGGGGAAATGGTTTTTATTTGAATAGCCTTTGAAAAGTTTTCAATTGATGAGGGATTGATTCCCATTTTTTCAACAGGACTAATGGTAACCTGTGTGGACTTAAAAGTAAAGGTATTAAAAAGGATATAAGCCAGTACAATGAATAAAGCTGTCAATAAAATGAAGAAGATTTTTTTCTGTAGTTTCATTTGTTGCAAGTTTGGAGTTTGTATTTGCTTTTATTCTCAACCTATTAATTTTTTCTGTTCTTAATCTAAATGTTTTTAGTGGGAAATGATCTCGGTGCGATGGAAATAAGATCTACAATTATTAGTTGTCTAAATCAAAGAGTACTCCTAAATGTGATTTAGCACCGGCTAAACAGTAATTGAAGACCTTAAAAATTATTTATGAACGAGTAGTATACTTATTAAATATAAGAAAAATGGATTATCCAAAAATGGGAAGCTTTTCAAAAAATGCTCTAGAAACGACTGCTGATAACATTAGCGTTCCCAAAATCACGGTCATTATAACCAACACAATCTCTAATGCCAAGAATCTCGAAAAGGGATTTTGGTGTTGATTATTTTCAGTTTTAGGAAGGAAAGCGCTAGTGGCCATTTTCTCGAAGCTATTCTTTCTCAATAGGAAGTAAATCCCAGTAGCTGAAAAAATAAGACCTACAATGATATTGATGAAAATGCCTGCAGTACCGTTTAGGATGCTCCCAATGGTGATTAGCCCCAATAACATCCAAATGAAAACGGTAAGGTTAGATGTCCATCGAAGAAGTTTTAATCTATTCATGGTGCTGTTGGGATTGATTTTATTCTGTAAACAATTCAATTGTATAGTCTAATAATTCCTGACTTCCTGGTTGACCGTGTCCTGGGATAATTGTTTCAGCATGCTTAAATTTTTGTTTTAATTCCACTACAGTTTGGGGCCAAGCTTTGATATTGGCGTCTTCGAGATTCCCTTTTCCCGCGCCTAATTCCTTGATCAAGCAACCACCAAACAAAACATTTTCATAAGGAAAATAACTGATGATATTGTCCTTACTATGACCTTCCCCAATAAATTCATTGATCAATTCTTTTTCACCTACTTTTAGTTTTAGGATTTGCTCAAAGCCATTTTGTGGCAAAACTTTATTTTTGGATTGTGAGAGTTCAATTGTTCTAAAACTGGCATAGGAAGGGATGTTTTGTCGGTGGAATTCCCCCAAACCACCGATGCAGTCTATATGATAATGAGTGGCAACAAGCCCTATAGGCTTACATTTGAGATTGGTTTTTATCCATTCGATCAATTCCTTGGAAGCAGCTTCATCAACTGGAGTATCTACGACCAAAGCTTCTCCTTGATCGATTACAATCAAACCATTGCAAGCAACTTTTCCAAAATCGGAAGTTTCCAGATAAGAAATATGTAAAAAGCTGTTGGGGCTAAGCTGTTTGATGCTCAGCAATTCACTTTCATAGAAAAGGTTTGATTTTTTAGAATTACAGGCAATTGCAGCCAGCAAAAGTGATAAGGTCAAATAGAAATTAATTTTCATCAATAGAGAGAGTTGGTCTGATAATTTGGAAAATAGATAGGAAAGTATTCGTTGGCACTTTTGCGTCTTGAATATAAATATCCAAAAACCAGGCCTTTTTTAATAATTAATTATATAAAATGATCGTTGATTTGTGAGGTTCCAGTTTTTGCTTTTGCCTACATTATTGATCAACTTTGTGCATCCCCAAAGAAGCGTATTTATGCCCCGATATTTTGTGATATATAAGCCATTTGGCATTTTGAGTCAGTTTAGTGGTGAAGAGGATACCCTAAAGTCTGTTGCTGATTTTCCTAAGGAAGTTTATCCTGTGGGAAGATTGGATAAGGACAGCGAGGGATTGCTATTGATTACTGATGATAAAGCCCTAAATCATTATTTGCTCAATCCCCAGTTTGGTCATAAACGATGCTATGTGGCACAGGTGGAAGGTGTCCCAGAAGAGGAGAATATCCAACAACTGGAAAAAGGTGTGGATATTAAAGTGGAGGGGAAGGTATACCATACCAAGCCAGCAAAGGCTGAATTGAAAATTAATGCCCCCGAATTACCCGAAAGGGATCCGCCCATTCGTTATCGTAAGAGCGTACCAGATTCGTGGTTGGCATTGACCTTGATTGAAGGTAAGAACAGGCAGGTAAGAAAGATGACGGCAGCAGTAGGGCATCCCACCCTTAGACTGGTGAGGTGGTCCATGGAAAATTTGGATATAAAGGGCTTTGAAGTGGGAGAAGTTAGGGAGTTTGAACAAACTGAAATTTACAGGCTTTTGAGGGTGAACCAAGGTAAATTGGTAGCAAAGTCCAATAAGCCTTTTCATAAAAGTGGAAAGGGTGGCTTTAGGAAAAAGAGATAGTGGCAATTTAAGGGTATTTTCAGTCAATGTTAAATTGTGTTAAATGGCAATTTATTCTAATTTAGGCTTCTTATTTTAGCAGGCAGCAATTGCCCTGAGAACGAAACAGGAAAGAAAACATAAAAGATCACAATAATGCATCAGGAAAAGATTGAGCAAGTCATCAATGAAGTGAAGAAAGTGGTGGTAGGTCAGGAGCGAATGGTCAACAGGCTGTTGATCGGGCTTTTTACCAATGGACATATCTTGTTGGAAGGGGTGCCCGGATTGGCAAAGACCCTTACAGTGAATACCCTGGCCAAAGTATTGCATTTGGATTTTAATAGGATACAGTTTACCCCGGATTTGTTACCTTCGGATTTGATCGGTACGATGATCTATAACCAGCAAAATGGTGATTTTGAAGTAAAGAAGGGGCCGATCTTTTCCAATTTGATATTAGCGGATGAGGTGAACCGTTCTCCTGCTAAGGTCCAGTCCGCTTTGTTGGAGGCCATGCAGGAAAAACAGGTTACTATTGGAGAGAATACATTCCAGCTTGACAGGCCTTTCTTGGTACTGGCTACCCAAAACCCAGTAGACCAAGAAGGAACCTATCCACTTCCTGAAGCGCAGGTGGATAGATTTATGATGAAAGTCCATATTGACTATCCAGGTAAATCAGATGAATTGGAGGTGATGCGAAGAATGGCCAATATGGCTTATAAAGCTGATGTTCAGGCCATGCTTTCAAAAGACGATATTTTCGAGATCAGAAATAAGATCAATCAGGTTCAGGTATCAGAGCCGTTGGAGCACTATATTATTGAATTGGTATTTGCAACTAGGTTCCCAGAGCAGTATGGATTACATGATGAAGCCAAATATATTCAGTTTGGGGTTTCTCCAAGGGCCAGTATCAATTTGAACCTTGCAGCAAGGGCTGTAGCCTTTATGGATGGAAGGGATTATGTGCTTCCTGAAGACATCAAAGAGGTGGCTGAAGATGTGCTAAATCACCGTATTATCCTTAATTATGAGGCAGAAGCGGACAATGTAAACACCAGAGACCTCATTCAGATTATATTGGATAAGATACCAATTAATAAATCCGTAACATTGAAATAAGCCTATTTAAAGCTTATACAAAGCCTTTGAGAGATCAAAGGCTTTTTTTTATGCTTTTTGTTAATTCAATATTAATCCCGGTCGACTTTTTTAAAAAATACATAATTGGAAAAATTCTTTAGCCCCAGAAAATTGATCCAGATTTGTGGAACAAAACAAGCAAAAAACACAAATCAATTTCATACTTATGAAAAAGTTCAACTTACTATTTGCTGTACTATTGGGGTCAATGATTGCATTTACCTCTTGTAACAACGATGATGATCCTATAGTAGATCCTAATCCAGAAGATGAAAATGTTATTAGTGCTAATATCACACAAGACATGACATGGAAAACTGGAGAAGTGTATACACTAGCTGGTAGAATTGCTGTTGAAGCTGATGTTACCTTGACAATCGAGCCAGGTGTAATCATCAAAGGTCAAGCTGGTTCAGGATCGAATGCAACTGCTTTGATCATTGCCAGAGGCGCTAAATTAATGGCAGAAGGTACTGCTGATCAACCAATCATATTCACTTCTATTGCTGATGAAATTATGCCAGGGGAAGTAGCCAGTCCTAACCTTGATCCAAACTTGGATGGTCTTTGGGGCGGTGTGATCGTTCTTGGTAAAGCTCATGCTTCTCTTCCAGGCGATGTTACTGAAGCACAGATTGAAGGTATTCCACCATCCGATTCTAACGGTCTTTACGGTGGTTCTGAAGATGAAGATAATTCTGGTGTTTTGAAGTATATCTCTATCCGTCATGGTGGAGCCAATATCGGGGAAGGTAATGAAATCAACGGTCTTACCTTGGGCGCTGTTGGTTCAGGAACTACTATAGAAAATATCGAAATCGTATCTAATCAAGATGACGGTATCGAATGGTTCGGAGGAACAGTTTCTGTGAAGAATGTAGTTTTCTGGGGTGTGATGGATGATGCGGTAGATGCTGACCAAGCCTGGAATGGTACTTTGGATAACTTTATCATTGCTCAAACTGAAGATTCTGGAGATAACTGCTTTGAATTGGATGGTCCTGAAGGTTCTTATAAAGATGGTAACTACACGCTTACTAATGGAACTGTAATCGCAGGAGGTTCTGCTAAGTTGGTTGACAATGATGACAATACCAATGTAGATATGTCTAGTATTTACTTCACTGGAATTACTAATCAAGTATTTGACCAAATGCCAATTGTAGCTTCAGCTGTATCAAACCTACAAGTAACCCTTCCTGAAGGAATTACGATTGCTGATCTTTTCTTGGACGGTTCTGATGCTTATGTAACTGCAGTAGCTGAAGGTGAAAATACCGTAGGTGCTGATAAGTCTGTCTTTGCTGGATGGTCTTGGACTGCAGTGTCTGGAGCACTTGATGACTTGAAATAATAACACTTTCTAAATATTTCAGAAGGAGTCTTCAAGGACTCCTTCTACCCTTTACTTTTTCAACTTTAAAATCGTTAGCTGTAACTTAAAAATATAAAAATGAACAAGCTTATTGTGGCCATTGCCCTAGTGGTATTTGCTGCTCTTCCCACCCTTACCTTTGCTCAAGAAGGTACCCTAAGAGGAAATATTATAGATGAAGGTTTAGGAGAACCTTTAATTGGGGTTTCTGTTTTAGTAAAAGAAACACAAACCGGTGCTGTTACGGATCTGGACGGAACCTTTGAAATCAAATTGGCTCCAGGAACTTATACAATTGTTGCTTCATTTATTTCATTCAATAAATTAGAAATCAATGCAGTGGAAGTGAAACCTGGTGAGGTGACACTTTTATCTGACCTAAAAATGGGTGAGACCACTGAAGAACTAGAGTCTGTTGTAGTGACTGCTCAGGCTATCAGAACCACAGAAGCTGCTCTGATGACCGTTAAAAGAAATGCTGCCAATTTGATTGACGGTATTTCTGCATCTACCTTTAAGAAAATCGGAGACAGCGATGCTGCTTCAGCTATCAAAAGAGTTACCGGTGTTTCCATTGAAGGTGGCAAATACGTTTATATCCGAGGTCTAGGTGACCGTTATACCAAAACCGTACTAAATGGTGTGGACATCCCAGGTCTTGATCCCGATAGAAACTCTATTCAGATGGATATTTTCCCAACTAATGTAGTGGACAATATCATCGTTTCTAAGTCCTTTACCAGTAACCTTCCTGCAGATTTTACCGGAGGAGTTGTGGATATTGAAACCAAGGATTTTCCAGAAGAAAAGACATTTAAAGTAAGCGTAAGCGGTGGTTATAATCCATCCATGCACTTCAATAGTAACTATTTGGGTGTTAAGGGATCTTCTACAGATTTCTTGGGATTTGACAACGGTTACAGAGATATCCCAACTGGGGGTAGAACTGATATCCCTCAATATGCAGAAGTAGTAGGTAACCCTAATGGAACCAAAGGCCAGGAATACCAATCTATCCTAAGGGATTTTAATCCAACTATGGGTGGAGATCGCAAGACCAGCTTGATGGACATGAGTGTAGGTGTTTCCTTTGGTAACCAAGTAGCTTTAGGAGCCAATAAATTGGGATATAACCTTGCATTGACCTATACCAATGAAACTTCTTTCTTCCAAGGTACTGAATACAACCTTTATGGTAAGTCCAGCGATGGTAATCAGAATGAATTGGTAGGCCTTGAAAAGCAAAAAGGTGATTTTGGTGTAAATAATGTCCTATTGGGAGGATTAGCAGGTGTGGCTTATAAGACTGGACTTTCTAAGTTTAAGCTGAACTTGTTAAGACTTCAAAATGGTGAATCCAAGGTTGGTGAGTTTGATTTCGAGAGCAATAATGTAGGAACCACCTTCAATGCTGATCAGTACAATATAGAATACAGTGAAAGATCTTTGACCAATATCCTTTTGAGTGGTGAGCACAAATTGGGTCCAACTAATGATTGGTCAGTAAACTGGAAATTATCTCCCACAAGATCTGTGATCAATGATCCTGATGTACGTTTTGCAAGATTCAGATCAACCAATAACTCTATTTCTACTGAGGTAGGATTACCAGAAAGAATCTGGAGATCTTTGGAAGAGGACAATGCAGTAGGTAAAGTGGATATCACTAAAAACTTTACCTTCAATGATCAAATGGCCAAGTTGGGCTTTGGTACCAGCTATGCTTATAAGCAAAGGGATTTCTTGATCCAGAGTTTCCAGTTCCCTGTAGGTAATACCAACTTCAGCGGTGATCCAAACGAGATTTTCAATGAGGAGAATTTGTTCTCAGCTGATAATATCAATGGTGTAAGATATAGTCCATTATTTATCCCGAACAATCCTAATGAGTACAATGCCAGCGTCAATAATATTGGTGCATATGTAAATGCAGAAATTAATCCTGCTGAGAAATTGAAGGCAATTGTTGGATTGAGAATGGAAAAATATGATCAGTATTACACCGGTTCAAACCAGAACAATACCATCGTGTTTAACAACGAAAAGGTATTGGACGACTTGGATTTGTTCCCAACACTTAACTTGATCTATAGCCTTGTGGACAACCAAAACCTAAGGTTCTCTTATTCAAGAACGATTGCTAGACCATCTTTTAAGGAGCTTTCTTTTGCTGAAATCCTTGACCCGATTACCGGTAGAACCTTTATCGGAGGTTTGTTCCCAGAAACAACCAATGGTGGCCAGGATGTCCTTTGGGATGGTGACTTGCAGGCTACCAGAGTGAATAACTTTGATGCAAGATGGGAAGTGTTCCCTAAGCGTGGAGAGATTTTCTCTGCCAGTGCTTTCTACAAAATGTTTGCAGATCCTATTGAGATGGTTCAGTTCCTTTCTGATCCAGGAGCCTTCCAGCCAAGAAACGTTGGTGATGGTTCAGTAGCAGGTTTGGAATTGGAGTTGAGAAAATCTTTGGATATCATCACTCCAGCGGCGGAGAATTTCTTCTTCAATGCCAATGTGACTTTGGCCAAGTCCTCTATCCAGATGTCGGAATCTGAATTAAGATCCAGACAACTTTCAGCAAGAGAGGGAGAAGTGGTTTCTTCCACTAGGGATATGGCTGGTCAGGCACCATATATCATCAATACGGGTATAGCCTATGAAAGCTGGGAAAAAGGACTTGAGGCAGGTGTCTTCTATAATGTCCAAGGACCAACATTGACTTATATTGGATTTGGAAACAGAACGGATACTTACACTGTACCCTTCCACAGCTTGAACCTGAACGTCAACAAGACTTTTGGCGCTGATGAAAGATTCCAAACTGGTATTAAAGTAAGCAATTTGCTAAACCAGGAGAGAAAAGAAGTATTTAAATCTTACCAAGCGCAAGATCAAATATTCAGTAGGTTGCAGCCTGGCACTAAAATCAGTGTGAAACTGGCCTATTCATTCTAAGTAATTCTATACTAACTAGCCTTATTAACCTTATAAAAGCGTGGATAGCGATATCCACGCTTTTTTATTGTCATTCTTTAGTTTTTTTTATATTTGATAAGCCCTGAGTTTTTTGATGAAAAGTACAGTGTAATATTTTCCGGGGTGTTAGTATATTTTTATTTTTCACTAAAAACCAATCATTATGTTAAAGAGCTTAATCAAGCTACTTGGGCTAGTGTTATTTATTCCTTGGCTTAGCTATGCCCAAATAGACGCAAAAATCGCCCAATATCCTGATGTGTCCCAAAGCCAGATCACCTTCAGTTATGGAGGTGATATATGGGTTGTTCCTAAAACAGGTGGAATGGCCTATAGGCTCACGACTTCCCAAGGAGCGGAAGCATTTCCTAAATTTTCTCCAGATGGCAGTAAGGTGGCCTTTAGTGGAATATATAATGGAAATGTGGATGTTTATGTCATGCCTTCAAAAGGTGGCGTTCCTGAGCGACTTACCTACCATGGGATGAGTGATCGGGTGACAGATTGGTATCCTGATGGCAACCATTTGATATTTACCTCTTCCCGGGAGAGTGAAAAGCAGCGATTCAGCCAATTTTACAAAGTAGCTATTAAGGGAGGGCTGCCTGAAAAAATGCCCATTCCCTATGGGGAGTTTGGTATGGTTTCACCTGATGGGCAGCAAATGGCCTTCACTCCTAAGAGCCGGGCATTCAGAACTTGGAAGCGCTATAAGGGAGGAATGGCTACTGATATATTCATTTTTAATATAGAAAGTCATGCTTCAGAAAATATCAGTAACAGTATCTACAATGATGAATTTCCTATGTGGACAAAGGAAAAAATTTATTTCCTTTCGGATCGTGGGGATTCACAGCGTAATAATATTTTCAGCTTTGATCTGACCAGTAAAACCATTGAGCAAGTGACTTACTTTACAGATTTCGATGTCATGTTTCCTAGCATTGGTCCGGAGGAAATTGTGTTTACTGCAGGTGGGAAGATCTATTTGTTGGATTTGTCAACAGGAGAATATCAAGAAGTGCCTATACAAGTGAGCACCGATGTAGCGACGTTGATGCCTAGAAAAGTTCAAGTAAAATCCTTCATCGAGAATGCCTGGCCATCGTATGATGGAAATCGAGCGATTTTTGAAGCTAGAGGTGAGCTTTTTTCTGTCCCCGCCAAAGATGGGCCCGTTATCAATCTTACACAGACTTCAGGAGTGGCTGAGCGATATCCTGCTTGGTCTCCAGACGGGAAATATTTGGCCTATTGGAGTGACCGGTCCGGCGAATATGAATTAGTGGTAAGAGATATGGAAGCTGCGAAGGAAGAAAAAGCACTTACATCTTATGGGGAAGGTTTCAGGTACCAGCTTTTTTGGTCCCCGGACAGTAAAAAGATAGCCTTTGTAGATAAGGCCATGGATATTTATTTCTATGACCGGGAAAGTGGAGAAACTACTCATGTAGATAAGCAGAAATTCCTGTACCAATATTCACTGGATAACTATACGGTATCTTGGTCCCCTGATAGTCGGTATTTGGCATTCGAGAAAAACCTGAATAATTCCCATAATGCCATTGCCCTTTTTGATACGGAGGAGATGAAGTTACATCAAATCACTTCAGGTTTTTATGATGACAGAAATCCTGTATTTGATCCTGAAGGGAAGTACCTTTATTTTTTTACCAGCAGGGATTTTGACCCTATTTACAGTGAATTTGAAGGGGCATGGGTTTATGCAAATGCCACTGAAATTGCAGCGATTCCTTTGGGCAAAGCTACCCGCTCTCCACTTGCCCCAAAGAATGACACCACAAGTATAAAGAAGGAGGAACCAACGGAAAAGAAGGATGAAAAGAAAGAAAAGAGCAAGGATGAGGAAAGTGAGGAGGATAAGATTTCCGTGGACATAGATTGGGAGGGCTTGGAACAGCGATTGGTTATTCTTCCTCCTGCAGCCGGAAATTTTAATCAATTGGCTGCAGCAAAAGGAAAAGTACTCTATATCAAGCACCCTTCCAATGGGGATGAATCCAAAAAAGCTGCTTTGGTTTACTATGATCTGGAAAAAAGGGAAGAAAAAACCATAATTGAAAATGTTGGTGTTTATCGTTTGGTAGCCAATGGAGAAAAAGCCCTGGTAGTTTCGAATGGTTCTTTTGGCATGATTGAAATTGGTGAAGGGAAAAAATTGGAGGATAAAATGCCAGTGGAAAAGATGGAGATGACCCTGGTGCCTAAAGAGGAGTGGCGGCAGCTGTTTCAGGAAGCGTGGAGGTTGGAGAGGGATTTTTTTTATGATCCCAATATGCATGGTGTGGACTGGGAGGCAATGCGTGAACAATACGCAAAATTGATAGATCATGCCATAACCAGAGATGATGTGAATTATATAATTGGGGAATTGATTGCAGAGATCAGTGCTTCGCATACGTATAAAGGAGGAGGAGATATCGAGAGTGTTTCAAGAAAATCTGTGGGGTATTTGGGCATCGACTGGGGAGTCAGGGATGATGCTTATTATGTGAAGAAAATCATACGTGGTGCCCCTTGGGATAATGAGGTTCGTTCGCCTTTGGATGAAGGTGGAGTTGATATCAAGGAAGGGGACTTTATCCTTGCAGTAAATGCTGTTCTAATTGACATGGAAAAAGATCCTTGGGCAGCATTTGAGGACCTGGCTGATGAGACTGTGGAGTTGACAGTAAATGATAAACCAAGTATGGATGGGGCCAGAAAAGTGATTGTAAAGACATTGAATGATGAAACCCGTTTAAGGAATCTAGCTTGGATAGAAGCGAATAGAAAAAGAGTGGATGAAGCCACAGACGGAAAGATCGGCTATATTTATGTGCCAAGTACGGGGTTGGATGGACAACAGGAATTGGCCAGAATGTTTTATGCACAGCATGATAAAGAAGGCTTGATCGTGGATGAGCGTTTCAATAATGGTGGACAGATTCCAGATCGCTTTATTGAGTTGTTGAACAGGAAGCCTTTGGCTTTTTGGGCAGTAAGAGATGGAGTCACATGGTCTTGGCCACAAGTGGCCAATTTTGGACCTAAGGTTATGTTGATAAATGGTTGGAGTGGATCTGGAGGAGATGCATTTCCTGACTATTTCAGAAAGGCAGGATTGGGGCCATTAATTGGTACCAGGACCTGGGGAGGTCTGATCGGAATAACGGGTGCGCCTTCATTAATTGATGGAGGAGGGGTTACCGTACCTACCTTTAGGATGTTTAATTCCAATGGAAAATGGTTTGAGGAAGGCCATGGAGTGGATCCGGACATAGAAGTCAAAGAAGATCCTACCTCTTTGTCAAATGGTGTGGATCCACAATTGGAAAAGGCCATTGAGGAAGTTTTGAAAATGCTTGGTAAAAATCCTCCAGTAGCACCTAAAGTGCCAGCATATGAAGTAAGATAGGTAGCTTATTGTATTTAAGGAAACCGTATTCATGCCATGACCTCAGGTCATGGCATGAATTTTTATCATCAAATTGATGGTGCTGTTAATTTTCATTAATTTAAATGAAGATTAAATTCAAGCAGCTTCTATGACTTTATTGATTCTTTATCTCTTTTTGGCCATTGGTATTTCATTTTTATGTTCAGCCCTTGAAGCCGCACTCTTAAGTATCACTCCATCTTATATTGCCACTCAGGAGCAAAGAGGAAAAAAATATGCCAAACAACTGAAACAGCTCAAGGAAAACATCAATCAACCTTTGGCTGCCATACTTTCCTTCAATACTATAGCGCATACCGTTGGTGCAGCGGGAGTTGGAGCCCAGGCGGTGGAAGTTTTTGGCCAGCAGTATTTCGGCTGGATTTCGGCAGGACTGACCCTTGCTATTTTGATTTTTTCGGAAATTATCCCAAAATCCATTGGAGCAAATTACTGGAAACAGCTGGCGCCATTTATTGGAGGGATTTTGAAACTGATGATCTTTGGACTATATCCACTGGTGAGGGCCTCGGAACTGCTTACCAGGGCTTTTAAGTCTGAAGAGCAGCAAACCATGAGCAGAGAGGAACTGTCGGCCATGGCCAGTATAGCCACCAAAGAAGGAGTCTTTCACGAGGGGGAATCCAAAATTATTCAAAACCTAATCCGCTTTAGATCGATTTTGGTGAGCAGTGTGATGACGCCAAGGACAGTAACAGTGGCGATGGAGGAAGATAAAACGGTCAAGGATTTTTATGCCATGCCAGATGCAAAACGATTTTCCCGTTTTCCAATTTATAATAATACCATTGATAATATTACAGGTTATATTCTAAAGCATGATGTACTCGCTGCTATGGCTGAGGATCAATTTTCCATGAAATTAAAAGAGCTAAGCAGGGAAATAGCACTGGTGTATGAACATTATCCTATTCCCCGTGTTTTGGAAATGATGTTGAATAAAAGAGAGCACATCGCATTGGTAGTGGATAAGTATGGAGGTATGTCTGGGATAGTTACTTTGGAGGACATATTAGAGACGCTTTTGGGGCTTGAAATTCAAGATGAAAGCGATGAGGAGAAGGACATGCAGGTGTTGGCAAGAAACAAATGGGAGGAGAGAGCAAAAAAAATGGGATTAATATTTAATCATCCTGGGGAGAATATTGATTAATAATAAGTAATATTTGTATATGTATTTAATATCAAGGTGAATCTGTTCTTTTTGAATTTGAAAGGTAATGTGGATGAAGTCCAGAGGTTTTTGATTCACCTTAAATGATTGATTTGTTTTAATTAGCCATTATTTTTATGGAGAGAAAATATCCCAGTAGTATTACACTTGCAGCCAAGTTGATTGTTTTGTTTCTGACAGTTGCATTGGCTTATTTCCTAAAAGGGGTTTTGATACCCTTGATGTTTGCCTTGATAATTTCCATCATGTTATACCCATTGTGTAATTTGTTTGAAAGGTGGAAAGTTCCTCGGGCAGCTGCTTCATTGATTTCTGTGATTTTGGCCTCTTTGGTACTTTCAGGAATGATTTATTTTATAGTCCATCAGGTGATTATTATCGGAAAAGATGGCAGTGAGATAGCTTCAAATTTTGGAAATATCTATAACAAGATTCAGGTTTGGTTTGAAGCTACTTTTGGCCTTCAGCTTGGTGAATTGGCTAATAGGTTGAAAGATGAGGCAGAAAACTCCATTGCCAATATAGGGAAATACATCACTTCTTTATTTAGTTCAGCGGGCGGTACACTTGCCAATGGCATTTTAATTCCCTTGTATTCTTTTTTCTTATTGTATTATAGGGATTTCTTTAGGGATTTTCTTATTCAAGCCATTAAGGGCGCTCCTGCAGAAAAAGTAATTGAAACCATGGAAAGGGTTTACCATGTGATCCAAAGCTATCTATTGGGATTGCTGATAGTGATGGGGATTGTTGCGGTTTTAAATACAGCAGGACTCTTAATAATGGGCATTGAGCATGCTTGGTTTTTTGGCACTCTGGCCGCTTTTCTAATCTTATTGCCCTATATTGGCGTAGCTATTGGGTCCATTATTCCTGCAGTTTTTGCCTTGGCAACTATGGACAGCTATTGGTATGCTTTAGGGGTGATAGGCTGGTTCCAGGTAGTACAGTTTTTGGAAGGCAATTTCATAACTCCGAACATTGTGGGAGGGAGTGTAAGCTTGAATCCTTTGGTGGCAATCCTTTCCCTGATTTTGGGAGGTATGCTATTTGGCTTGGCAGGTTTGATCCTGGCCATTCCTATGGTAGCAGTGATCAAGATAGTGTTTGATATGACCGAAGCTACTCAAGCTTTCAGCTTTTTGATAGGGGAACCGGATGAGGATCATCTTAAACACAATAGTTACGAGTTTATAAGGGAAAAATATGGCCTGAACAAAAAAGAAAAGTAGGCTTAATCCGAAAAGTACTATGAAATAGTAAAAGTGTTATGAAAAGTATCATCAGAATTTTATTTGCAATTATCCTTCCTCCAATTGGGGTGTTTTTGACTGTTGGCTTGGGCAAGTCATTTTGGATCAATATTCTACTGACTTTGTTGGGGTTTATTCCTGGGATAGTTCATGCAGTATGGATAATAGCGAAAAATAGTGAAAATTAGCGTTTTCTAAGGTTTATTAATCATTGATTTATGAGGTTGACCAGAAAAAGGCTGGCGCATATTGTATTCGAATCGGATGATATCGCATCAAAGCGATTTGATGTGGTATTGTTGATTGCCATTCTTGGTAGTGTAACTGTGGCTGTTTTGGATTCAGTTAAGTCACTGCATGATGGATTTGGCACTGTGTTTTATTTTTTGGAATGGGCATTTACACTGCTTTTTACCGTTGAATATATATTGAGGGTTTGGCTAAGTAGAAGAACTGCAGGCTATGTTTTCAGTTTCTATGGGATTGTGGATTTACTGGCGATAATGCCGACTTATATCAGTTTGGTAGTGGCGAATAGCCACTTTTTGGCAGTGGTCAGGGCACTACGCTTTTTAAGGGTGTTAAGGGTGTTGAAGTTGGGACGCTATATGCGAGAAGCCCAGGTGCTATCGGATGCCTTATACAATAGTAGGATGAAAATCCAGATATTTCTGGGGTCAGTGGTGACCATAGTTTTGGTCATGGGAACAATAATGTTTTTCATAGAGGGACCAGAAAGTGGATTTACAAGTATTCCCATGTCAATGTACTGGGCCATAGTTACCTTAACAACTGTAGGCTATGGGGATATTTCACCATTGACCCCACTTGGTCAGTTTATGGCTTCGTTGATTATGCTTCTTGGATATGCTATTATTGCTGTGCCTACAGGGATAGTTTCCTCTGAAATTACTGCAGTTAATGCAAAAAATAAGTTGGCCGCAGAGCAGCGAGCCTGTCATATTTGTCACGCCACAGGTCATGATGATGACGCCTACCACTGTAAGTATTGTGGGGGGAGGCTATAATTTATTAGCCAAGTGATTTAATATGGTATATCTTTATATCTTAGAACGGTAAGTTATGATCCCAAATAATAAGCTGATAAAAAAGATTCTCGAAAAGGCTGTATTGGTATTAAGCATAATAAGTTTTTTCCTTGTAATATATGAAGAAGGGTTCAAGCAGCCATTTTTATCATTGCCGGATTCCCATTATGTCTTGAAGGTGATTTTGACCATGATTTGGATAGGGTATATTGCCCAGTTTTTTCTCTCCAAATGGGTCAAGTTTAATTTTAAGAAACAGGTAGCAGAGATAATATTGATTATTATGATCAGCTTAGCACTGTTTTTTATTTTTTCACATTTTAGGGTTCAAGGAATGGACGCAATGACATCCATTACTACAGATCGGTTTTTAGTGGATTTACTGGTGTCGGTAGTCTTCCTCATAGAATTGTCAAAATTAAGCTTGGGCATTGGTGGGCTGACGTTAAACCCTCAAATGATATTTATATTGAGTTTTTTGACTTTGATTGGGGTAGGGACATTCTTATTAATGCTGCCCAAAGCCACTTATGAGCCCATTCATCTGGTGGATGCTCTTTTCACGGCTACCAGTGCTGTATGTGTCACAGGCTTGATAGTTCTGGATACTGCCAAGGACTTTACCCTTTTCGGTCAATTTATCATCATGATATTGTTCCAGATAGGAGGTTTGGGAATGATGACCTTTACCAGTTTCTTTGGCTTCTTTTTTAAAGGACATTTTAGCTTTCAAAATCAATTGTTCTTAAAGGACTTTATCAATGAAGACCGCTTTGGGCAGGTATTTAATACCCTTTTGAAAGTAATTACTTTTACCTTTTTGGTTGAGGGTGTGGGAGCTGTTCTAATTTATCTTAGTCTCGACCGGAGCCTTTTTGAAGGGAGATTGGATATGGTTTTCTTTTCAGTATTTCACAGTGTTTCCGGTTTCTGTAATGCGGGCTTTAGCATTTTGAGTGATGGACTTTACCAAGAAGGATTTAGGGAAAACTATAATATGCAACTGATCATTGCGCTATCTATTGTGCTAGGAGGAATAGGTTTTCCAGTAGTCTTGAGTTATTACCAATACATAAAGCATCTGGTCAAGGGGCTTTATAAAAAAATGGTTTTTGGAGAAAGCTATAGACATGTGCCCCGGGTTGTGAATGTAGGCACCCGATTGGTTATGATCACGACGGGAATATTATTATTGGTAGGGTTTATCACGTTTTGGATTTTTGAAGAAGAGCATAGCTTAAAGGGAATAGAGGGATATGGAAAGGTAGTTACGGCATTCTTTGGTGCTGTTACACCTAGGACTGCTGGGTTTAATACAGTAGATATGACATCCATGGCTGGCCCAACAGTATTAGTGTATTTGCTACTGATGTGGATTGGTGCTTCTCCTGGCTCCACGGGTGGGGGATTAAAGACCAGTACTTTTGCTGTTGCCATATTGAGTACCTTTAGTATTGCCAAAGGAAAGGACCGGGTGGAAGTTTTCAGGAGAGAGATTTCCAATGCGACCCTGAGAAAAGCTTTTGCAGTGACCTTTCTTTCAATAATGGTGATGGGTGCAGCAGTATTTCTGCTGAAATTTTTTGACCGTGATTTGCCCTTGACCAGTGTAGTGTTTGAAGCATTCTCAGCCTTTTCAACAGTAGGTTTGAGTTTGGGAATTACCTCGGGACTTAGCTTTGGAAGTAAGATGGTGTTGATTCTAACCATGTTTGTTGGTAGAATTGGTATACTCACCTTTTTGATTGGAATAAGTAGAGGGGTGAAAACCCTGAGTTATCGATATCCCGAAGAATCGGTGTTTATAACTTAATAAAGAAGAATTTTAAATATTAATCATATGAAGTTTATCATAGTAGGTTTGGGTAATTTTGGTGCCTATTTGGCCGCTAGGCTCACAGATAAGGGCCATGAGGTGATTGGAATAGATAGTGATATGGCCAAGGTGGACAGTTCCAAGGAAAGTGTTACCCATACCATTTGCCTCAATGCCACGGATAAGAATGTTGTCAAGAATCTGCCTATTTCGGATGCTGATGTGGTGTTGATAGCGATAGGGGAAGATATGGGGGCTTCTATTATGGCTACGGCGGTATTTAAGGAATTAAAGGCAAAAAGAATCATTAGCCGGGCCATTACCCATACTCATGAAACAGTAATCAGGGCCATTGGCGTGGATGAAATTATTCATCCAGAGGAGGAAACCGCAGAACGCCTTTCCAAGAAACTGGAGATGAAGGGAGTGATTGACAGCTTTGATATTTCTGATGGATATAATATTGTGGAAGTGACAGCTCCAAAGGAGTTTGTGGGGCAGACTATTGGGGAAACAGCTGTAAGAAATCGGTTCAATGTGAATATCTTGACCATTATCAAGATGAGAAACCGACCCAATATTTTTGGCAATATGCAAGAAAGACAGAAGGTAATGGGGGTGGTCAGTGCTCAAACGGTAATTGAGGATAATGATATTTTAGTGTTATTTGGAGAAATCAATGATATCCAGAAGATATTGGATTTGAATGAAGAATAGGAAGTGTTAAGTATCAAGATGCTAGTAGTTGGTATCAAGAATCAGATGCTAGAATATTAGATCAAAGAGCAAGGAATAAAGAGCAAAGACAAAATTTTACCATGAGTATTAAGCTGAAATAATGTTCTCATGATTCAGCGTTTAATGCTCTCTATTCCCATATTAAATAAAACGGCCAATCCATCAATATTTGGATTGGCCGTTTTTGGTTTACTTTGGTTAAAAGTCTTTAATCAACCAAAAAAACGGTCAAACTCCTTGGACCATGGGCGCCAATGACCAGGGATTGTTCAATATCAGCTGTTTTGGATGGACCCGCAATGAATACTCCATAACCATGTTCATTTACTTTTACCTTTTCATATGCCTGGTGCATATTGGTCAATAAACTATCCTTTTTAAGTAGAATGATCAGATGCTGGGCGATAAACGGCAGGACCCTATGCACTACATTTTTTTCTGGCATCCAGATGGCACCATTTTCTGCCACACCCAACTCACCATTTAGCACAGCCAATTCAACATGTTCTAGATCATGGGGATCAGAGATATTATTGACGTTGACATTGCCATCAACACCTTCAACCAGTGAGGCTTTGAGTTGCTCACCGGAGAAGTTGGCTTCAATATAAGCTTGGACTTCTTCAAGGTTGGCTGCTTGGATTAGTTTCCCTCCATTGCCAGTTAATCCTTTTTCATATTTCTCCACTAAATTCTGCTCATCGGGAAAGACGAGTAATGCAGGCAAAGAACCTGCTTTTGGTTTGTTTTTCTGGATGGCCGCTAATATGGATGCTTTACTGCTCATGATTTTCTGTTTTTCTGGTACCATTCTTTAAAACTCTCCTTAGGAACTTCCGGCAAATCACGGTGTTTTCCCCAAACATTGATACTGCTATAAACCAAACTGTCTGGTGTTATTTTCAGGGCCGTTCGGGCCATTTTTCCAGCAAGGTCATAAAGCACCGGCTTGCCAAAGGTAAAACCAGCGACTTTCATGGCCAGTTTTTTACTGGCATCCACATCTGTGTTTTCGGTGATTACCTGACGCCATTTGTAAAGCTGTTCGTGAATATTGATTTTCACAGGACAAACATCGGAGCAGGACCCACAGAGCGTGGAGGCGAAAGGTAAAGTGCTGTATTTTTTCAGGTCCTTACCAGGAGAGAGTATTGATCCTATTGGTCCAGGAACAGTCGAATTATAACTATAGCCACCACTTCTTCTATAAATAGGGCAGGTATTCATACATGCTCCGCAACGGATACATTTAAGGGAATTTTTGAAATCTTCACGACCCAACTGTTCTGTACGGCCATTATCCACTAATATAATGTACAGTTTTTTGCCTGGAGCAGGTTTATGGAAATGGGAGGAATAGTTAGTGATACTTTGTCCTGTAGCACTCCTGGCCAAAAGCCTGAGGAACACCCCTAGATCCGTAGCTCTTGGAATCAGCTTTTCTATCCCCATACAAGCAATATGGATGTCTGCCAAATGGGTACCCATATCGGCATTTCCCTCATTGGTACAGACCACAAACCCACCAGTTTCAGCAATGCCAAAGTTTACTCCGGTAATGGCAGCATTGGCTTCTACAAATTTCTTTCTAAGGTGCTGTCTTGCGGCTTCAGTAAGGTATTTGGGGTCGCTAGCTCCTTTTTCCGTGCCAATGTGCTCATGGAAAATTTCTCCAATATCCTGTTTTTTCAGGTGAATGGCTGGAAGTACAATATGGCTAGGTGCTTGCTTGGCAAATTGAATGATACGCTCTCCAAGGTCAGTATCTACCACATCATAGCCCTTGTCCTCCAAGTAATGGTTTAGTCCACATTCTTCAGTAAGTATTGATTTACTTTTAACAATATTGGAAACCTTGTTTTCCTGAAGGATTCGGTATACATGTTCATTATGTTCCTGGGCGTCTTTGGCCCAGAGCACCTCCACTCCATTTGCCAGAGCATTGGCTTCAAACTGTTCCAAAAGTTCATCCAAATGGGACAACACATAGTCCTTAGTGGCAGAGGCCGTATCTCTGAGTTTTTCCCATTCAGGAATGCCTTGTGCGGAAAGGTCTCTTTTTTGGCGTACATGCCAAAGTGTTTCATCATGCCAGTGAGTTCTGGCATCATCTTTTATAAATTCTGCTGCCGCTTGGGCATGGCTTTGAGTTTTCATAATGGCTTATTCGACAGGGTTCCCATTGAGGATTTCAGCGATGTGCATGACTTTGATCGGACTATTTTGGCGCTTGATCAAGCCTTGCAGGTGCATAAGACAGGACATGTCAGCACCAGTCAATACCTCTACCCCATTTCTAATATGATCAGCTAAACGGTCGTTGCCCATAGTGATAGAAACTGCCTCTTCAGCAATGGCAAAGGTGCCACCAAACCCACAGCATTCATCCTTGCGGTCCAGTTCTATCATTTCTATATCCTTTACTTGGTTCAGCAAGGAAAGAGGCTTGTTGAATTCTGGGTCCATCCTCTCGGAACATTTAGCCAACCTTAGCCCTCTCAATCCGTGGCAGGAAGAATGAAATCCTACCTTATGGGGAAAGGAAGAGGTAATATCTTTCACCTTCAGTACATCAGTCAAGAATTCGCAGAGCTCGTAGATCTTGGGTGCATTGTTCTCTTTTGGAAGCACATGGTCTTTGACATGAAGGGTGCAGCTGCCTGATGGAGCTACGATATAGTCAAATCCGCCAAAGTTTTTCATGAAAAGTTCTGCCGATTCATGGCCATATCGTTCATAGCCTGAATTGGCCATGGGCTGTCCACAACAAGTCTGAGAAAGCGGGTAATCCACTTCCACACCATGTTTTTCCAATAATTCAAGGGTAGCCTTTGCTACGCCAGGGTAAAACTGGTCGACGTAGCAAGGTATAAAGAGTCCTACTCGCATAGTTTTTTATTTCAAATTCCCAATTTATGTTTCTTCATTCGCATCTTCATCCTGCACCATACTGTTTTGTCTATGCCGGGGCATACAGGAAAGTAAAGTACACCTGAAAGGGAATTAAGGATTAAATTTCCATTCTTGAGTTGCTTTTTGAGCATAGGCAACCAAAGGATAAAGTTACCTTAATAAAACCAATATAATCAATTTATAGCTTCATGAATATTAAACATTTCTTTGCAGCTTTTTTCCTTTTCTTGACCCAATTCAGCCTTTTGAATGCGCAGGAAACCTTGGTCAAGCTGAGGGAAAATCAAAATACTTATCTTATCTCGACTCCTAAGCAGAGCTTACAACTATACTTTCTCTCTCCACAGGTTTTCAGGATTCGTAGCACTTGGTCTGGAGAATTTGAGAAGGAATACTCCTATATGCTAAAGCAGCAAAAGTTTGAACCTATACCTGTAGAATCCTCGGAACTAACTGAAGAGTTTGTTTTTGAGACTGGTAGTTTAATCGTGAGGGTGGATAAAAGCAATCTTCAGCTTTCTGTTTATGATGTAAGCGGCAAGCTGTTGTCTGGAGAAGAAGTAGAAGGCGTTTCTGGTGGCTCATATAAAGCCAGCGAAAAAGTGGGTACGGTTAAAACCTTGGCTGCTGATGAGCATTTCTTTGGCTTTGGGGAGCGAATGGACTTTCTAGACCAGAGAGGAAAAAAGATACAGTTAAATGTCGGAAGAGGTCTTGGCAGGCCACATATCATAGGTGCCTACAATATTTTGGAGGCAAATTATGCCCCAGTTCCATTTTTTATGAGTACTAGGGGCTATGGTATCTTTTTTCATAATTCCTATGCAACAAATTGGGACATGGGCTCTAGCCATTCCAATGCTTTGAGTTTTGAAGCTGAAGGTGGAGAGTTGGATTATTTTTTTATGTATGGACCTGATTTTTCCAAATTACTATACCATTATACAGCCTTAACAGGTAGATCTCCTTTATTGCCGAGATTCGCTCATGGACTGCATGTGGGTACTTACAGTGGAGGGACATGGGGGTATGAGGAGATGACCTCAACACATTATGTTTTGGAACTTGCCAGAAAGTACAGGGAAAAGGGAATTCCGTTTGATGTACTGCATTTGGATTCTACTTGGAGGATGTTTGGCAAGAATGGCGGCAGTGGAGCTACTTCCTTTGAGTGGAGAGAAACCTTTAAAGATCCCCAAAGCATGTTTGACAGCCTTTATGCTATGGATGTGAATATGGTAGGACTTCATGTAAGGCCACGTTTTGATAATGGTAATTACCTGAATCTATTAGATCAGGCTAGGGAAAAGGGATATGTCTACCCAGAGGATAATAACCCTGGGGAGTTTGTCAATGTCTTTGATCAGGAGTCGGTAGACTGGTGGTGGGAGAATGGGGTGATGCGCATAGCTGAATTAGGGGCTATGTTTCTCAAAACAGACGAAGGGAGTGCTTTTGGCAGAAAGGCCAATGAAAGTGACAAAACTGGACCTACAGGAGAAAGAGCGGTGAGATTACACAATGTTTTTCCAGTAGCTTACGCCAAAGCTCCTTATGAAAAGTTCAAAGAGTACAATGGCATGCGTGGGATGAACCATACCCGGGAAGGCTATGCAGGGATACAGCGTTACCCATTCATCTGGGCTGGCGACTGGCCAAGTGAGTGGCAGTACTATGGCCCTGTGATCAAAGCAGGGATTAATATAGGGATGTCTGGTGTTGGCTATTGGTCGCATAATATGGGTGGGTTTGAGCACAAAGCTGACCCTGAGTTGTTTGCCAGATGGGTACAGTTTGGGATGTTCAGTCCTGTGGCCCATGTATTCGGTATGGATCATCCAGGATATAAGGAACCCTGGAATTATGGTGAAAAGGCGGAAGAAATATTTACAAAATATGATCGCTTAAGGTACCGTTTGATCCCATATATCTATGGTACTGCCTTTCAACAATATCAAACCGGAAAACCTATCATGAGGGCTTTGGTCTTGGAGCATCAAGATGACTTTAACACTTATTCCGTAGACGACCAATACTACTTTGGAGACCAGATGATGGTGTGCCCAGTACTTACCAAAGAAGCTCAAACAAGGACAGTTTACTTACCTGAAGGTACTTGGTATGATTACTGGAACGGTAGAGAATACCAAGGAAAGCAATATTATAATATTGTTACTCCATTGGAAAAGCTGCCCGTTTTTGTGAAAGCAGGAGCTATAATTCCAATGCAAGACAATGTTACATATGATGATAAGCAGCCTTATGGAAACATCACCCTAGAGATTTTTCCTGGCATAAGTAATCAATATCAATTTTTTGAGGATGATGGGATTTCTGAGAAGTATATGGATGGAGCTTATTGCTTGACCCATATAGCTTTGGAAAGTTCAAATGCCAAAACGTCTATTTCTATTGGGGAAGCAAAAGGCGAATATGAGTCTGGGAAGCGGTTTTATATACTAAAAGTACATATGGATCAAAAACCAAATTCGGTGATTTTGAAGGGGGGGGATTTAGCGATGGTTTCTGCAGATTCAGTGACTTCAGGGGAGGAAGGTTGGTATTATGATGAAGAACAAAAAATCCTATGGGCAGCTTCAGAAAAGGCCAGTGGAGAGTCACTTTTATTTGATATAAATAGTGAAGATTAGCTCCCTTCTGTGTGTTTTCATCAGTACACAACAGGACAGTATTGCTGAATGAAAAAAATAAATTCGCTACCATAAATTTAAAAGAAGATATTAAAAAATCTAAAGATAATGAGCACATTGGAACGTACATTTAAGCATGTGAATTACCTGTGGGATGATAAGAAAGCCCAGGAACTGGAAGGAGATGAGGTAGCCCTATTGATCTATAGATCAAACATCTTGGGAGCAGATCTGAGGATCACCAATTATGGCGGTGGCAATACCAGCTGTAAGACCATTGAGCAAGATCCATTGACCAAGAAGGATACCGAAGTGATGTGGGTGAAAGGTTCAGGAGGAGATATAGGCACCTTAAAGAAGAGTGGTCTTGCAGGGCTATATTTGGAAAAATTGCATGCCTTGAAAAATGTATACCGAGGATTGGAGTTTGAAGATGAGATGGTAGGTTTATTTAACCACTGTATTTATGATTTGGACTCAAAGGCACCTTCCATTGATACCCCATTACATGCATTTTTACCTTTTAAACATATCGATCACCTTCATCCTGATGCAGCGATCGCCATTGCAGCGGCAAAGGATGGAGAAAAAATCACCCAAGAACTTTTTGAGGGACAGATAGCTTGGGTGCCTTGGCAACGTCCAGGTTTTGATTTGGCCCTTCAGCTCGAAAAAGCATTGAATGACAATCCTGGGATCCGTGGAATTATGCTGGGTGGACATGGATTGTTTACTTGGGGAGATACGGCTTATGAATGCTATATCAACAGCTTGGAAGTGATCGATAAGGCTTCCATCTATCTGGAAGAAAACTATGGCAAAGACCGTCCTGTTTTCGGAGGCCAGAAAATAAAATCATTGGCTCCTGAAGCAAGGCTAGAACAAGCTGCTAAGATTGCTCCGGTATTGAGAGGTTTGGCTTCTGGCTATAATAGAATGGTCGGCCATTTTACAGATGATGAGCGTGTATTGCAGTTTGCCAACAGCCATGATCTTGATAAATTGGCTCCGTTGGGAACCAGCTGTCCTGATCACTTTTTGAGAACCAAGATCAGACCTTTGGTATTGGATTTTCCAGCGGATGTTGACTTGAGCAATGCGGAGGAAATAAAGTCCAAGTTGGAAAAGGATTTTGAAGAATACAGGGCTTACTATACGAAATATTATGAAGACCATAAGCGGGATAACAGTCCGGCCATTCGTGATACCAATCCTGTGATCATCCTTTGGCCAGGAGTGGGGATGTTCTCCTATGCCAAGAACAAGCAGACCGCTCGCGTAGCCAGTGAATTTTATATCAATGCCATCAATGTGATGCGTGGTGCTGAGGCGGTCTCTGAATATGTATCCCTACCTTTGCAGGAAGCTTTTGATATTGAATATTGGTTATTGGAAGAGGCCAAGCTTCAAAGAATGCCCAAAGAGCAGCCATTGTCTAGGAAAGTGGCATTGGTGACTGGTGGTGCTGGTGGTATTGGAAAGGCCATTGCTGATAAATTGGCCAGTGAGGGGGCCTGTGTGTTCATTACTGATATCAATCAGGACCGCTTGGATGAAGCAGTAGCTACTTATTCCAAGGATGTAGGCACTGGTGTGGTGATGGATGTGACCAAAAGCGAAGAGATCGCTGCTGCCATGAAAGCTGCAGTTTTGAAATTTGGAGGTGTTGATATAATTGTCAACTGCGCAGGGCTTGCCATTTCCAAGCCGATTGAGCAAACGACAGAGAAAGATTGGGATTTGCTACAGGATATCTTGGTAAAAGGTCAGTTTGCCGTTTCCAAAGCCGCAGTAGAAATCATGAGAGAGCAAAAGTTAGGTGGTGATATCATCAATATAGCCAGCAAGAATGCACTCGTTTCAGGTCCAAACAATATTGGCTATGGAACAGCTAAAGCTGCGCAGGTCCATATGAGCAGACTTCTTGCTGCAGAGCTGGGCAAAGATAAAATCCGAGTGAACGTGGTGAATCCTGATGCAGTTATTGAGGGGAGCAAGATTTGGGAAGGAGAATGGGCAGCAGGAAGAGCAAAAGCCTATGGAATCAAAGTGGAGGAATTACCGGCATTTTACGCCAAAAGAACTATCTTGAATGAGATCATTGGTGTTGATGACATTGCCAATGGGGTTTTTGCCTTTCTAGGTGGAGATTTGAGCAAAAGTACCGGTAATATTCTAAATGTAGATGGTGGTGTAGCAGCCGCTTTTGTGAGATAATTATGCGAATAGATCAGCAAAAAATAAATCAGCTGAATGATCAGGCTCTCTCGGAACACCGGGAGAGTTTTGAACATTTGAGCAAGGTATTAGCTCGAAAAAGTATTGATGCCAATGCTTTGGTCGGGAAATTAAAGGAATTCCAAGTGGCAATTCCCAGTTGGGCCTTAGGGACTGGAGGGACCAGGTTTGCTCGTTTTTCTGGCGGAGGAGAGCCAGGTACCTTGGAAGACAAGATTGCGGATGTAGGATTGATCCATCAACTAAGTCAGTCGGCAGGTGCCATTTCCCTGCACATTCCTTGGGATATTCCAAAAGATGTAGAAGCTATCAAGCAATTGGCAGATAGTTACGGCTTATTGTTTGATGCCGTAAATTCAAACACCTTCCAGGACCAACAGGAACAAGAACTGTCGTATAAATTTGGATCACTCTGTCACGTGGACAAGTCAGTACGCCAACAGGCCATTGACCATAACTTGGAAGTGATCAAATATGGAGAGGCATTAGGTTCAAAATCTTTGACAGTTTGGCTGGCTGACGGCTCATCTTTTCCAGGCCAGCTGAACTTTAAAAAAGCTTTTCAAAGGACATTGGAGTCTTTGCAGGAAATTTATGCGGGCATGCCAGCTGACTGGAAGATGTTTGTGGAATACAAACCATACGAGCCTAATTTCTACTCCACAGTAATCCAAGACTGGGGTTCCTCACATATGTTGGCGGATAAGTTAGGTGACAGGGCTTATAGTTTGGTAGATCTAGGCCATCACCTGCCCAATACGAATATTGAACAGATTGTAGCTACTTTGATGATGGTTGGTAAATTGGGTGGCTTTCACTTTAATGATTCCAAATACGGTGATGATGATTTGACGGTAGGCTCATTGAAACCATATCAACTGTTTTTGATCTTCAATGAACTGGTGGATGGAATGGAAGATCCGACTTCCAATAATCCTTACCCAGCTTGGATGATAGATGCCAGCCATAACTTGAAGGATCCATTGGAGGATTTATTGCAGTCGTTGGAGGCCATTAAGCTGGCTTACGCACAGGCATTGCTGGTGGATAGGGCTGCTTTGGAAGAGGCGAGGGAAAACAATGATCCTTCCTTGGCGCAAGAGATTTTACAAAATGCATACAGAACTGATGTTCGCCCTTTGTTGGCTGAGGCAAGGTTGCAAGCTGATGGAGCACTGGACCCCATTGGGGCTTATAGACGACTTAATATAAGAAGAGAGTTGATTAGCCAGCGAGGAGCCAAAACTGTATCTACAGGATTGTAAAAGATCATTATTGTGGAAAGCCATTTCTTTTTATGAAAGGAGAACATTTTCCAGAAACTACTGACTATTTAAATTATTACCGGTAATCTATTCATCTCTCTATTTATGGGTTTAATAGGTTTGAAAAATATCTCCAAAGGGATGAGTTGGATTGCCGGTTTTGTATCTTATTTTCCGTAAGGAAAGTACCATTAACATTACCCATGATGCCATTACAGGTAATAGCCATATTTGATATAGGAAAGACCAATAAGAAGTTCTTTTTGTTTGATGAGAATATGAACGAAATCAAGCAGGAGTACTATAAAATCCCCTTGACCAAGGATGAAGATGGTTTTGAATGTGATGATTTGGAGGCACTGACAAAATGGATAAAATCCACTATCAATGGTATCTGTAACTCTCCAGATTATAAGTTAAAAGGGTTGAATTTTTCTACTTATGGAGCCTCTTTTGTACATATTGGTAAAGATGGTCAACCGCTGACTCCCCTTTATAATTATCTGAAAGAAATACCTCAAGAGATTATAGAAGGGTTTTACCAACGTTATCCTGAAGAAACCAATAATCTGGAAACTGCCTCACCATCCTTGGGAATGCTGAATTCTGGATTACAACTTTATTGGCTGAAAAAGACCCAACCAGATTTGTTTTCTAAGATCAAATATTCACTGCATTTTCCACAATACCTGAGTTACCTCTTTACTGGAAAAGCAGTCAGTGAGCCGACATCCATAGGCTGCCATACGCGTCTTTGGAACTTTCAGAAGAGGGAATATCATGATTGGGTAAAGCAAGAAGGGATAGACAGGGTCTTGCCTGAAATTGTGCCTACGAGCCAGACTTACCCCAGTGAGCTTTGCGGCCATGAGGTGCAAGTAGGTGTAGGGATCCATGACAGCTCTTCTGCTTTGGCTTCCTATTTGGTAAGGATCAAAGAGCCTTTTTTGTTGGTTTCCACGGGGACATGGAGCATATCTTTGAATCCTTTTACCCAAGATCCATTGACCAAGGAGGAATTGGATAACGACTGCTTGAATTTTTTGAGTATTGATGGTAACCCGGTGAAAGCGTCCCGCTTTTTTATGGGCTATGAGTTTAATTACCAGATTGATAGAATCAACAAGCATTTTAATAAGCCAGACAAATATTACAAAAATATCGTGGTGGACAGGTCTATTCTTCAGCCTATTAAAGATGGAGCAATCATAAATACTTTTTGCCCAAAGCATATTGCAGAAACACCCTTGGTGAAATTACTTTTTGAAGGCAATGATTGGAAGCCAGAAGAATTTGACTCTTATGAAGAAGCTTACCACCATTTGATTTGGGGCTTGACTTTATTGCAAGTGGAATCTTTGAAATTAGCTAAGGGAAGTTCCAAGATCAATAAGGTCTTTATCGATGGCGGTTTTGTCCATAACGAAGTATTTATGGAACTGCTGAGGTACTACTTGCCTGATTGTGAATTAGAATTCTCCGATTTTCCACTGGGTTCAGCTTATGGAGCCGCTTTAGTATTGGAGCAGAAAAGTGGGGTTGGGGTGAATTAGAACCTTTTTTAATCTAAAAGCTCTGCAGAGGATACTGTAAGTATTTGGACCACAAAGTTCTCAAAGCTTCCACTACGACTTCAAATCTTTTTTGAATTATATAACTAAAATTTTTAAGGACAGGATTTTTGTTGTCATTTGAGGTTGATTCATTGAAGAAGCTAACTCAATGAAGAATTAATGGTGCCATTTTAATTGAAAAGAAAAGAGTGTCTATAGATCCTCTAAAGATTATGTTTTAATCTCTAGATTGGATCAAAGTAAGTATAGAAAGAGGGAATTTGTACTTATTTATTTTTAAAAATAGCTTCAGTTTGGCAATGGTTTTTTTGATAGGCTTAGAAGAGAAGTATGCTGATTTTTTGATTGTTTGAAAGAAAAAAAATAACTTGCTAAATCCTTTTAATAACAATAGAAAGCCCTTTAATAACAATTTATGAATTCTCGAATTTTAAGTTTAATCTTTGTTCTTTTTATACCCATTTTGAGCATTGCTCAAGATTTATCAGAAAACCGGTATTATAAAATCCAAGCACCTAGTGGTTTGGTATTATCAACGGCAGAGAATATGGATAATGATGCTTTGATCTGGCTCGAAGAGGTGAAAGACGAAGCAAAAGACCAACTCTGGCAAATTGTTCCATTGGAAAATGGTTTGTTTAACATTAAAAACTCCTATTCTGGAAAAAGTATTGACAATGGTGGAGTCCAATCTGGAAAAGGAAATCAGCTTATTCAGTGGAATACTGAAAAATCCAATAACAACCAACAATGGAAGATTAGCCAGACAGGAACCGGTGACTATATCATTACCCAGAAAAGTAGCCAAATGGCCATGGATTATAAGGAAGCAAAAGAAGGCAAAATAGGTGCTTTTCAAATGCCCAACTCAGCGCAAATCTGGAAATTAGTTCCGACCAAAATTAAGGTTGAAATCAGTAAGCGAAAGTTAAGAAGTGAAAATGAATGGGAAAATGAAACCATTTTTGCTATTAATAAGGAAGAAGGCCATGTGACTTTTTATCCCTATCCGGATTCAGAATCCCTGAAGAAGGACGGGACTTATGATAAGCCCTGGTTAACGCCTAACTCTTCGTTTTATCAATCTTTGAATGGTAAATGGAAATTCAATTGGGTAAAATCGCCATCAGAGCGGCCTCAGGACTTTTATAAGCAGAACTATGATGTTTCCAGCTGGGAAGAAATTAACGTACCATCAAATTGGGAGATGGAAGGCTATGGTACCCCGATCTATACCAATATTACCTATCCTTTCAAAAATAACCCTCCATTTATCGAACCACAGAAAGGCTATACCAATGAAAGTGAGCCTAATCCTGTAGGGTCATATCGCCGTGAATTTGAGCTGCCAGAGAACTGGGATGGAAAAGAAGTCTTTGTCCACTTTGACGGTGTATACAGTGGGATGTTTTTATGGATCAACGGAAAGAAAGTCGGGTATACACAAGGCTCTAATAATGATGCTGAGTTTAATATTACCGAGTATTTAAAGGCCGGAAAAAATACGGTTTCAGCTCAAGTCTTTCGATGGACAGATGGAAGTTTTATCGAAGATCAGGATATGTTTCGCTTGAGTGGAATTCACAGGGATGTGTATATATATGCCATGCCAAAACTGGCTATACGGGATTTCGTCATCCTTGGATCTTTTAAGGATAAAAAGCTTTCTAAAGTAGATTTTTCAGTAAATGTCCGATTGAAAAATTATGATAAAAAGAAGCTGAGAAATGCTTTAGTGAAAGTGAGTTTATTTGATCCTGCAGGAAAACAGGTGCTTGAAATACAGAGGAACATAGAGAAAATCAAGAAAAAAGAAGCTCAAGAAATTACCTTCAATAAGGAAATAGATGACCCTCAATTATGGTCTGCTGAAATCCCGAATCTATATACCGTAGTGATTTCTGTTCAAAATGAGGAGCAAGATGAAATTTTGGCCATGTCCAATAAATATGGCTTTAGAGATATTGCAGTGAAAGAAGGCCGTGTCTTCATTAACAACCAACAGGTGTTCTTTAAAGGTGTTAATCGTCATGATACCCATCCGCTGTTGGGTAAGGCAATCCCTGTGGAATCTATGATTGAAGATCTAGTCTTGATGAAGCAAAACAACATTAACACCCTTAGGACCAGTCATTATCCCAATAGTCCAAAAATGTACGCAATGATGGATTATTATGGTATGTATACCATGGATGAAGCAGATCTGGAGAATCATGGCAATGGAGAGATCAGTGATACACCAAGTTGGATTCCTGCTTTCAATGACCGGATAATTAGGGCTATCCAAAGAGATAGGAACCACCCATCAGTGATTTTCTGGTCATTGGGAAATGAAGGTGGCAATGGTGCTAATTTTAGTGAAATGTACAAAGTGGCCAAGGCGATGGACCGCAGCAGGCCTATCCACTATCAGGGAAAAAATGAGAGCGCGGATATCGATTCGCATATGTATCCTTCATTGGACTTTATGGAGTCTTTTGATAAGGATGGAAGTAATAAACCTTATTTTCTTTGTGAATACGGCCACGCCATGGGCAATAGCATAGGGAATCTCAGGGAGTATTGGGACTATATTGAAAATGAATCTGAGCGGATGATCGGTGGATGTATTTGGGACTGGGTAGACCAGGGCTTGGTTAAAGAGGGTGAAAATGAAGCGCATTATTATTATGGAAGTGATTTTGGTGATCGTCCAAATGACCATGACTTTTGCATGAATGGGATAGTGACTTCTGATAGAAAACCCACAGCAAAACTTCACGAGGTGAAAAAAGTGTATCAATACATTAAAATCCAACCTGAGGAGGCACAAGCTGGTAGGGTTAAGATCAAGAATACTTATGACTTTTTGAACCTGAATCACTTCAAAATCAAATGGGAAGTATTGGAAGATGGAGTAGTTGTGGAAGAAGGCAGTTTAAAGCCTGTGAATGTGTCGCCAGGTGAGGAATCAGAGCTTCAAATTCCTTTTAAAGGAAACTACAGCACACAGCATGAGTACTTGTTGAACATTTACTTTCAACTGGCTGAAGAGCAGACTTGGGCAGCGCAAGGACATGAAATGGCTTCTGCACAAATTAGTTTGACCGATAGGGTGGAAGTTGCCCCGGTAGATTTGGAGAAACTGGATAAAATCTATGTGGAAGATAAAGGAGGGGAATTGGTCCTTTTAGGAAAGCAATTTAGCAGTATAATCAATAAGAAAACCGGTGTGATAACTTCTCTTAAGTATAATGGTAAAGAAATGATCCATGATGAAGAGGGGCCTAAATTCAACTGGTACAGAAGTGTTTCCAATGATAAATATACTGAACAAAGCTATTACCCAACGTCTGAAAAAGCAGTATTTGTTGATTATGAGTTGCAACCTGCCGCAAAATCTGTAAAAATTGATTTGGAAAAAGAGGTGTTGATAGAGAGGCCCGATAAGAAGATGCAATTCAATTATCACATTCAGTATGTGGTTTATAGTAATGGTACGATAGATGTAAATACTGATTTCGTAAAACCTGAAAATCAACCTATCATTAGGCGTCTAGGATTGCGGATGACCTTGGAGCAGGATTTGGAAAATGTCAGCTATTATGGCAAAGGACCTTTCGAAAATTACTCGGACAGAAAAGAGGCCGCATTTTTGGGACAATATACTGCCACAGTAAGCGAATTGGAAGAGGCTGAAAATTATGCCAAGGGTCAGAGTATGGGCAATCGTGAAAATGTAAGGTGGCTGGTCCTAAAGAATGATCAAGAACAGGGGATAAAGATCGTTTCCAAGGATATTCTGGCATTTACCGCTTTGCATCATTCAGATGAAGCGCTTTGGAAGACTTCACATGGATTTGAGTTGAAGGATACCGCCAAGCCATATACTTTTTTAAGTTTGGACAGGATCCAACAAGGTTTGGGGAATGCCAGTTGTGGGCCGCTTCCTCTCGAGCAATATATGATCCCTGAAAATGAAAAACTAGCTTATTCCTTTAGAATTGAGCCATTAAAGTAAAACAGCAGTTTCTTTAAAACTGTAAGTAAAAACGGGCAGTTCCACTATTTTGGGACTGCCCGTTTTTACTTGTATGATTTAAGTTTTGTTTATCATAGATTTTAAATTGGAAAGTATGGATACGCTTTACAATATGTATAATAACTACTCCAATTATTTATTTTATTTGACATTGATATAAATCTGAGTAAAATATTCTATTATTGCTACATAGCCTAATATTATTTAATATTCCTTTTTTAAAACCATTAACCATCTTATGAAAAAATTATTCTTACTTCCAATGGCCGCAATCATTGGCCTATTATTCTTTCAGGGAACCCCAAAAACTGAGCTTAGCAGTAATCCAGAATTGGAGATAGCTGGAAAAAAACTTCCAAAAAAAGTAATGGCAGTAGTAGATCAAAAATGCTACGGATGCCATAATGCCAATGCTAGGAGTGAAAAAGCAAAATCTAAGTTGGATTGGGACGCTTTGCAAACATTAAGTAAGGCCGAACAGTCAGAAACAAAGGGAAAAATCTATGATGTGCTTGCCGAAGGTAATATGCCTCCTAAAAAATTCTTGGATAACAAGCCTGAAGGCAAATTGTCAGAGGACGAATTGGCACTACTTATGAAATGGAGTAAAACCAAAAAGAAGTGATTTATAATTAGGTGAGCCTTTTATAGTCATTACTAAAAAAATAAAGGTTGTTTGGGATTCTTGATCCCAAACAACCTTTATTTTTAGGTACAAGTTTTGAAGCACAGGTAATCAAGGACTTCAGATTAACTTTGATGGATAACCGGCTATTAAACGGAACTCAAAAAAACAGCTTCTTCATCAGTTGAAAAAATCTTTTAAGATTTCCTCCCTTGATTTAACTTTGAATTGCTCTACCAATCCCTTGTAGTTGTCCACCTTTTCCAGCTCATTAAAATCTTCCACATAGGATTGATCCCCTAAGAACTTTTTGGACAGGGCGCGGTTCAACTTATCAGCATTGATATCTGCCTTTATTCCTCCATCCTCAATTCTATCAGTAAATATCTGCACACTCGTTTTATAATATATCAATGCTTTTTCCTCATTTCCCTGATGTTCATTTAATAGGCCTGCCAAAAACCAACTTTCAGGTGAATCCTCAATTTTCTTTATTACCATTTCGCTTTCATAAAGTGCTTTGTCGAAATCTTCCTCTCCTAAATAAACCCCTATTTTATTAAAATGTGGTATAAAGTAATTTTCATCTATTTTAATTGCCTGATCAAATAAAATCAGGGCACTATCCTCCTTGGACAAACTTAATAATTGTACAGCTCTATCGTTCAATTCTACTGCTTCAGGAAGAAACTGGACATTTTGCTCATCCCTGCTTTCACAGGCTATAAATCCAATTAATATCAAAAATATTATAAGATTTTTCATACTGATTTCTCTAGGTAAATAATATTTAAAAACAGATCATCAAAACTTATTGACTATTGAATTTCAATCAATTATTACAATTGATAAGCCTTAAACATACAAAATACCCTAACACAAAAAAACACCCCACATGGGGTATTTTTAATAAACATTTGCATTTAATTGAGTATAAAACCTCCAATTGGGAGACCCAATTTTAAAAGATTTACCTGAAAGAAAACATCAGCTTGTACTGTATGGTAGAAATTGGGACCTCTACCATTCCTGCACCATTATTTTCAGATTCATAAGGCATATTTACTTTTTGCTTAAAATAATCTATCGCCAGACCAAAAGTTTTTCTTCTGACAGTGATCCCAAAACTTGGATACAAGGACATATCTGACATTGCTCCTTCAAAATCTTCTCCAGAAAATAATGTAAAATAATCATCGGCAGTTTCATCATAATAATCAATCAACATACCGTGATAGGACAATCCTAATTGTGCCCTAAAATCCACTATTAATTCTTCCACAGGATTATAGCTTAGTACAGGGCCAACTTTTGTTGTCAAACTAGCGCCATGGAAGACGTTAGAATCTTCGGATTGTCCGGCTTTGGATTCTGCATAATCAGTCCAGTCCAGTTCAGTATAGGAAAGGTTAATGATTGTCCAGTCCAAGCCGTACTTTAAGGCACCATTGCTTCTCTTATTAAAATAGAAATTACGCCCCCATTCAAATGTAAAGCCCTTTGATGCACCTATTTTTCCATTGTTTACATTTTCATATGGAGACATTAAGGGGTCTAATTCACTGTCCATTACATTATTGAGCCCTAATCTTATATAACTACCCCTAAAATCAGTTGGGAAATTTTGCACGTACTCTATTTGGACTTGGGTAGAATCTTGGCCATAACTGCAAAGGGTACTTAATAATAGTAGCTGCAAACAAGCCAAACAATACAGATATTTTTTTTGAATGCTCATAGTTTGAAATATTTAAAAATCATTAATATGTATATCCGCAATTGCGCCAGTAAATATTAAAAGCGAATCGATCCTTTTGATGAAAGTATCAACTGCTTCTGCCTTCAGACTTCAGTCTTCCGACCACTTGAGCAAAGGATTTATGGTTACTGGCATCATAGCGGATAATCAGAATCATTAATTATTCAATGGGACTAATCATTTCATAATCAGTTTTCATGTAGGAATTAAAAGGATACAAATTCATTGGCATTTCCCATATTGAAAAGGCATCTCCACTCTTGTTTTTCTGGATGGTGAAAAAATTAAGGCTTTACCCTAATAATTCTCAATTTCCCTGATATGCATCTCCAAATCCTAAGTCAACAAAAACTATTATGCCTCAAAAGTAGGTTATTAACCAATTCATGTAAATACTCAAAAATGAGTATTTTACACTTGTATTCATTTATTTTATACACAAAAGTAGCCCACTATTCACCTTACGAACATTGAAAAAAAATAAAAAGCTGTTCGGGATATAATACCCCGAACAGGCATGAGTATTTTACTAAAACTTTTCTAGGATAAGTTCCATATTCACCACAGCACCGGCCACATTGCCTTTAGCCACGGAATTGGCCACAGAACGCATTCCAGAACTATTGTCTCCGCACGCATACACTCCATCAATATTAGTTCTTTGCATACCATCAACTTTGATAAAGCCATCTTCACCAAGTTCACAACCTAGTGAAGCTGGAATATCTGAGTGTTGACTAAATGGTAGGGCAGCGTATAGGGCTTCAAAATCCTCCTCACTTCTATCCTTAAAAACTACTTTTTTTATCTGCCCCTTATCATGCACTACCTCAGCAACTTCTTTTTCAATAAGCGTTATTTGATGCTTTTCAAATTTCAGCAACTGATCAGAAGTAAAATCGGCCTTTCCTGAACATATAATACTAAGTTCTTCAGTAAGGTTATGGACCAAAGAAGCCAGATGCACAGCCTTGTCACCATTGGCCAAAATACCGGTTTTTTTATGGCGTATTTCATATCCATGACAATAAGGACAATGAACCACTGAAATCCCCCAACAATCGGAAAAGCCTTTTATATCCGGCATGATATCCTTAATTCCAGTACCGAATATTATTTTATTTGCTATAAACTGTTTTCCACTTGCCGTGTTGACAAGAAAACTCTCCCCGATCTTCTCACCTTTAACAGCTGTATCTTCTAAAAACTGCACTGTATTATATTTCAAAACCTGTGACTTGGCCTTTGCTGCAATTTCACTTGGCTTTACCCCATCTTGGGTAATAAAATTATGGGAATGTGGCGTTTGCCTATTGCAGGGCATGCCACTATCTATTATTAATACTTTACGAAGAGAGCGGCCTAAAGCCATTGCAGCGGAAAGTCCAGCGTAGCTTCCCCCTATGATGATTACTTCAAAATTGTTATCCCTATCCATGAGCCAGTATTTTTTTTACTAAAAAACATCCTGATTTTCAGGACCAATGATCATTGTTTAAACCACAAAGCTTTTGTCTTCTTTTAAAACGCAACAGTGTGGCAAATTTAATATGACGCAAATATAGCCTCTTCATTTAATATTGCAACATAGTTGCAGTATTAATAAATAGCTTATCTATTATTCAAGGAATATGAGAAACCGAAAAACTCTAAAAAAAGAAGAGGCTGTCTCAAAAGTAGATAGTTTAAAAGGCTAGCTGATATCTCGGCTAGCCTTTCCTGTTTAACTCAAAATGGATATTTTGAGGTGTGAAAAAACAAGACTTAAATGTAGCTTTTAAAGACT
>NZ_JAHHZM010000007.1 GCF_018642165.1 Echinicola shivajiensis | reverse complement strand
TCCATTGTAAAGTTTCTATTGACGTGCCTACCGAAGTAGGCAACTCTTCTTTTCCTTACCGACCTTGGTCGTATCTTATTATCGTCTTACAATACTTCAATGAACTTGTCCGACGGCGCTTTCGCCGTCATTGTGAAACCGGACTCTTTTGACCAAATCCCGTTTTCAAAACACCTGCCAAAAGCTTTCTTCTGACCGCTTTTCCGTTTCGCTGTGCAAAGCTCCGAAAAAGAATTTGTTTTCAAAAATACTTTTTAAATTATTTTTTAAGAAAGTTTCTTTTGATGATTTTAAAGTTTCACCACCTTATCTTCAATCAAACTTTCTTACTTCCCCTCGTTTGGGTCTGCAAAGTTAAAAGCTTTTTATTTCTTAAAAAACATTTTTCTGAAAAATATTTTTTAAAGCTTTTTTCAACCTCTCTTTTCAATATTTAAGCACATCCTTTTGATATGATTTCCCCGAATGGGAATGCAAACATAGAACTCTTTTTTATAATTACCAAACCTGAATTTCAAAAAATCATCAACTCACCCACAACCTACTCAATTTAAATAAAATACGTTTATTATTTTCTTGTTTGCTTATACAAAGGTACCGTACTACACGGCTCCCCATACATTATTGACTTTGCTTTACCCTTTAATAATTTCACAATTTCCCCATAGGCAAATAAAGGCACAGGAAACTTACTACAACCTTTGACCACCACAGGCTTTCCTTCAAAATCATCAGGAGAAAGATCACCTAGCGCCTTTTGAAATAAAAACTGCTCTAAATTTGCCAAATCTCCAACAACAGCTTCCTTAGCCAAACCTGAAAGATAAGTCATCACCAACATAAATGCCCAAGTAGGAACAATAGCATCTGCTGTACAAGTAACCGCAACACATTTACCACGGTATTGCTCCCAATCCAAGCCCTTCAAGTCTTTTCTAAAATCAGCCTCTTTCAAAACCAGTTGCTGAAACAGATAATCCTTAATATCAAACACCAACCTTTCCTCCTCACTATAAAAGTTTTCAAGATCAATGGTAATAATAGGACTATTAGCTACCCTGTTAACAATTTCACTCATGACAATAATGGATTTTTCTTTGATTTCACAACCCTAAACTCCTTCAAGTAGTTCGGCTCAAAGTAAGCTATATCAACAAATTCTTCTCTTTCAAACTTTTCATGTGCTATCCCCCCTACAGAAACAGCTGAATTAGTAATATCGAAAAAACGGGCATTAGAATGCATTATGACTTCTGACACCTTTTGGGCACCATCTCCTAAAAAATAAACCAAGCCATTTTTCAAATACTCCTTATAAGAGGACTCATCAATAATCTCTGGTTTTATCTCTTCAATTATGGCAAGCGAACTATTGAACACCTTACTATAAACCTCCATTCTTCTCGCATCGATCATAGGAACAATCACGGTGCCTTCTTCTGCAAATCTTCTAACCTGGTAAGCAAGCGCATCCAAACTTCCCACCCCAATCAAAGGAATATTATGCGCAAAGGATATCCCCTTAGCAGTAGAGACTCCTATTCTTAACCCCGTGTATGAGCCAGGCCCTTCTGAAACTGCCACTGCATCTAATTGGGAAGATTGCACACCCGCTTGCTCCATCAACTCTTTGATAGCAGGCATTAGTTTTTGGGCATGCACGTTTTCTTGGTGCAACTCCAACAAAGCTAACAATTGACCATCCTGATGCAGAGCCACAGAACAAACAGAAACAGCAGTATCTATTGATAATATTAATCCCATTTTTTTCTTTTTTATGTCCCTTAGTAAAAGGGTTAGCAAAGATAACAAAATCTTATTTCATGCTTCCCTAAGACAAATTCACCTAAGCTCCCTTTAAATAAAGCCTCCAGAACAAAAAAACTCCTTCCCATTCACGATTTTCATCGAAACTGAGAAGGAGCTCAAAATCTTTCTGACACCTTACTTTTTCGCCATTACAGGCCGCAAGATCTCCTCGTATCTATTTTGATCAGCTAAGACTTCCAGCGCTTTCTCTATCTCTTCATCTTTATCAATAGAAGCTTCTACTACACCTCCCTGATAATAATACCTAGAAACAATCTCATCTTTTAAAGCCTCTTTTATTTCGTCTTTATAAGTAATCAAGTCTTGTTCTTTATTATGACTCAAGCTTTTCTTCAATGAGTCTATTTCACTTTTGATGTCTTCAAAGTATTTTTCCTCCTTGGCATAAGCCTCCAAATCTTCAATAGATTTTTCCACTCTGGTAACATAATCGTAATCCTTACCTTCCAACCAAGAAACGAATTCATCATACTCCTCATCACTCACCTCAAATTCTCTTGGAGCCTCAATACTATCATGATCGTAATAATATTGGTTAACAAATTCAAAGACCAAGCTTCGTGCTACCAAGCTATAAGTAATAGGTGCGTATTTTTTCTGCTCCACATTCTCATCTGGCTCAACACCTGCCCCATCCCAAACTGTCCTGCCATTCTTAGTTTTAAACTCCTTTCTCAATGAATCAGCCACAAGACCTACATTTCCATTTTCATCCCTGTGACTATAATCAACTTCCTGAATACATCGGCCACTTGGTATATAATACTTTGCGGTGGTCACCTTTACCTGGGCATTATAAGACAAAGGAATAGTACTTTGTACAAGTCCCTTACCAAAGGTTTTTCTACCTACCAATACTGCTCTGTCATAGTCCTGAAGCGCACCAGCAACAATTTCAGAAGCTGAAGCAGACCTCTCATTAACCAAAACAGCTAATGGCATCTCTTTATCAACTGGTGATCTTGAGGTCTTATATTCAGCATTTACATTATCCAATTTACCGATAGTACTCACGACCTCTTTACCTTTTGGAATAAACAAGCTGACAATATCAACAGCTTCTTTAAGAATTCCTCCCGGATTATCTCTTAAATCTAAAATCAATTCTTCTGCCCCTTGTTCTTTTAGGTCCACCAAAGCTTTGCGAACATCATCCCCAGCATTGGTCGTAAAATCGGTCAGCTTGATATATCCGACTCTATCATTGACCATTCCATAATAAGGGACATTGGTAATGACAATCTTTTTTCTGGTCAAGTCAAATGACAAAGTATCATTATTCCTTTTAACCACTACCTTAACAGGAGTATTTGCTGGTCCTTTCAGCATCTTGGAAATATCACTTGTTGGTAACTCAACCACATTCACGGAATCAACTTCCAACAATTCATCCCCAATTCTCAACCCTCCACTTTGCGCAGGAAAACCTTTATAGGGCATCAATACCATATTAATACCGATTCTATTACCTATCAAGGCACCAATCCCTCCGTATTCCCCGGTGGTCATCGTCCTGAAATCGTCAGATTCCTCTTCAGGAATATAAGTTGTATAGGGATCGAGTTCTTCCAACATGGCATTGATCCCAACAGTCACCAACTCTTCCGGATTGATCTCATCCACATAGTAGGAATCCAATTCCCTGATTAGAGAGGCAAAAATGTCCAGATTTTTAGCTATCAGAAAAAGCTTATCATTCTTGCCTTTGAATGAAAACAAAAGTCCTGCACCTACAATGAGGACCATAACGAAGGCAATAACTCTATTTCTTTTCTTCATCTTGACTAGATTTGTTCCCTTGCTGGGCTGCAAGGCGGTTTAATATTTTAATCACCTTAGGTTGGATGACCTGAAAGGTTTCCAATTTTGATGAAACGTACACGAAAGCTATCAATTTTTTCTCGGTTTCACCATCTAAAAGAATGGATTTATTTAGCCGGTAGGCCTCTTTCACACGTCTTTTGATGAAATTCCTGTCGACAGCCTTCTTTACTTTTCTTTTGGAAACAGAAAAAAGTACCTGGTTGGTTTCCTCAGTGTGATCTAAAGGCAAATAAATTACCTTGAAGGGATATAAAAAAAAAGAGGAACCTTTATCAAAAAGTTCCTTTATTAACTTTTTAGAATGTAATCGTTCATTCTTGGGAAGCCTATAGTTCATAGCAATAAGGCATCAAAACAAAGAAATGAATTCAATTACTTCTTAAGCGTTTTTTCTGAAGACACTGTTAATTTATGTCTACCTTTAGCTCTTCTTGACTTAACTACCCTTCTTCCGTTAGGTGTTGCCATTCTTTCCCTAAAACCGTGCTTATTTCTTCTTTTTCTGCGAGAAGGTTGGAATGTTCTTTTCATGATCGTCTAATTTTCTATCAGTAAAGCGGAAATATGAAGTGATAATCTTACCAGCCCCTTACTTCATTACCGATTTATGTTTTAATTTTTATTGCTTTTCTTTGACTTCCCTTTCCAGTTGACCCCGAAAAGGATTGCAAAGATAGATAGGATTTTTTTATTTACAAACCAGTGGGTTACTTTTGTTTATTGTCAAAGCACAAATGTAAATGGAATACCTGATAAAACGAAATAATCCACTTAGTCAATTTATTGAAGTTCAGCTAAACCTTCATTGCAATGAAGGTGAAAAAATAGATTTGCAGCTCCCCTCTTGGAGGCCCGGAAGGTATGAAATCACCAATTATGCTCAAAAAATCCGGGGGTTCTCAGTTCTTCATGATCAATCAGCAATTACATGGAACAAGCAAAACAAAGATTTATGGTCTTTTAAAGCTTCCAACAAAGGGTTTTATTCTATTTCATATGAATTTCATGCCACCCAAATGGATGCTGGCGGCAGCTGGTCCGATGATGAACAGCTTTATCTTAACTTTATCAATTTCGTTTTCGAAATAAAAGGAAGGGAACAGGAGGACATCAAAATTTCCATTGAAATCCCTGAAAATTTCCAAACCGCTACAGCCCTGCCAAAAACAGGCAAAAACCAATTCAAAGCTAATAACTTCCAACATTTAGTAGACAGTCCTTTTCTTAGCAGTGCCACATTAAATCATTACACTTATCAAGTGGGGCAATCAAACTTCCATCTTTGGTTCCATGGGGAAATCCATTTTGATGTAGAAAAATTAATTGGGCAATTTACCTCCTTCACAAGCAAACAGATTCAAGCATTTGGTGAATTTCCAGCACCAGATTATCATTTTTTCTACCAACTACTACCTTATAAACACCATCATGGCGTAGAACATCAATTCTCCACGGTCATTACATTTGGACCTGCTGAAAGTCTTTCAGAAAAGAAAAATCTGGATGAGCTTTTTGGCGTGAGTTCACATGAGCTTTACCACTTTTGGAATGTTTGCCGCATCAGACCAAAGGAATTATTGCCTTATGATTTTTCTAAAGAGGCCTATATCAAAACAGGTGTCGTTGCTGAAGGGGTGACTACCTATATGGGGGACATCTTTTTGTTAAAATCTGGCTATTTCAATTTGGAAGAATATCTAAACGAAATTCTAGAAAAGCTATTCCAAAGAGAATTCGAATCATTTGGTTGGAAAAACCAATCCATTGCAGAATCCAGCTTTGACCTATGGTTGGATGGATATAAACTGGGACTTCCAGACAAAAAAGTCAGTATCTATAATAGAGGGGCCTTGATATCCCTTTGCCTTGATCTAATGTTATTGGATGAGGGCAGTTCCCTGCATAAGGTCATGAAAGACATGTGGATTAATTTTGGTAAAAACCACAAAGGTTATGATCTGAACGATTATAAAAAAACGATTTCCGATCATCACTCCACTCCCCAAATAGTCGAAAATTTCTTTGACAACTACATAATAGGCAAAAAGGACATATTTCCGATACTAAAGGAACAATTAGCAAGTATTAATATAAAAATCACAAGTAAAGTGAATAGCGATGCTTATATGTCCCAGTTTGGGATCAAAATCCAAAGTGACGGAACCATCACCAAAATCCACCCTAAATCCAATGCGTTTAGCCTCTTGATGCTTGGAGATAAAGTCGAGTTGGTAAATGGGAAAACATTTGATCCCAATAGGCCATATAAAGGCCAAAAGATCACATTCTCAATCAATAGGTTTGAAAGAACAATAAGTGTTGAACTGGAAGACAACAAAGGTTCTTATTATCCTACCTATCAATTTCAAATAATGGAAGAAAACGATAAAAGAATAAAATGGATGAAATAATTATAAAAACCCAGGGGAAACACCAGCATTTAAACCCATGATTTTCACCATCATAACATGATATTTCGTATATTATATAGCAACAAAACCCAAAAATATCATGGCAACTATTTCAGAAATCGAATCATGGGCAGATTCCCACCATCCTAAATGGATTGATTTTATCCGAGTAGTCCTTGGGCTATTCATCTTTTATAAAGGCGTCATGTTTATTGCGAATACCAACGCCTTAATGGAAATGATGAGCAATAGTGATCTCAGATTTTTCAATTTGGCTTTGGCGCATTATGTTGCCTTTGCGCATTTGGTAGGGGGAGGATTAATTGCCTTTGGTCTACTGACCCGATTTGCAATTGTTTTCCAAATCCCCATTTTGATCGGTGCGGTATTCTTTGTGAATATCAACCAAGGATTCTTATCTGTATCCAATAATATGGAGTTTGAAATTTCTTTAGCTGTACTTATTTTACTTATTGTCTTTTTAATTTACGGTTCGGGAAAATTCTCTCTTGATTATTGGATGAAAAATCATCCTAACTGGTAAAAAAACAGGGATCCAATTGGATCCCTATTTCATTATAATTTTTTATCAATTAAATAATTGATCATCGAGTTCCTGATTCATTTTCAGCGAGATCACATTTACCTCCATTGGCATAGGCATCATATTATTGGACATCGTAATCTTGGATGGCAAAGTTATCCCATCCCAATCCTTGTAATCTTCATAAACAACCCTACCTGCCAATTCCGACTCTGTCATTAACTTCAAGCCAGATTCAACACTATAATATTCCCTGGTCTCTACACCATTTGTATCCTTCAACAGCAACTTATGCGCCTCTTCTCCATCTACCTCTCCAGTCCCATCATAGCTGATTTCATAGCCCAAATCCACATAATGCATTTCAGGAATAATATAAGTTTGACTCATCATGGATTTCAATTGATCACCATTGATTTCCTGCTCCTGTCCCATACTGATCACCTTACCCTTACCATCCTTAATCAATGTTTTGGCAACCTGATTTCCATTCATTTCTGTAAGGTTCAAAGCACGCTCATTCTCCTGGTCTGTCACAACAGTAATGTTCAAGGACATTCCTTGAATATCAGCTTTCATGACCATTTCGAGATTTCGCAGATTATCGACCATTTCCTGACCACCAACAGCAGCAATATAGTTTTGCACTACCTCTTCTACCGTCACCTCCTGCCTAACTAGCTCCAGTCTGGACTCCCCTTCCATCAAAGCCTTACTTTCAAAATTTGCCCCAGCTAGCATTACAGCCAAGGCCAAAACTTTCTTTTTCATTGATTTTTATTTAAAGTCTTCGTCAGTTAGTGAAGGATTGAATTCCAAGCTCTCCACGGTAGTGTTTAATGGTACTGGAATCATAGGAGATTTCACAATGTTTTTCATTGGGTATTTCACCCCATTCTGCTCCTTGTAATCCAAAAACATCATTTCTCCTGACTTTTCGTTTTCACTCTTGATTTTTAAACCTGAATCAACACTGTAATAGTTGACTGTTTTAGCTCCAGTAGGATTAGAAACCACTACCTTATAAGCATTTTCACCTTCAATATCTTTGACACCATCTAAACTTAGGCTGTACATCAATTCCTCATAATGCAATTCTGGTACCAAAAACATATTCATTTTGGCTTCCTCATACTGTTCATCACTCAGTTCTTGAGTATTGCCCATTGCTATAACAGAGCCTTTACCGTCCGCCAAAGTAGTGCTGGAAACCGTATTTCCCATCATAGCCACTTTTTGGTTAAAGCGCATTCCAGGATCATCATAGAGGACAGTCATTTCAATAATCTGCCCCTGCACCTCTGCCTTCATGACTATCTTGGCTGTTTCTAGGGAGCTCACAGCCTCCTCTCCTCCGATGGCATCAATGTATTTATTAATCACTTTTTCAGCTGTAATATTGGCATCTGTCATCTCAATCTCCTTTGCAGGGTTCCCCTGGTTATCATAAAGACTTACAGAACCAAACTGATCCAATTTCCCCTTAAGTTCAGACCCATTGCCCACCACAGTGATATACATGTTTTCAGGCTTGATATATTTCTTTGCTGCTGTATTGATATCTTCAACTGTAAGAGCACTCAATCTTTGCAGATAGCTCGTGTAAAAATCTTTTGGAAGATCATAGCGATCAATATTTATGGCAAAGGTGGCCAAGGTCGATGGGCTTTCCAATGCCCTACCAAAACTTCCACTCAAACTTGCCTTCGCCGCATCCAGTTCTTCTTCATTAACCCCTTCTTCAACTATCCTATGAATTTCATAAATAAACTCATGAATGGCAGAATCAGTTACAGCAGTTCTAACAGAAGCGCCGGCAGAAAAGCTGGTTACCAATTTATCCGCTCCGATGGTAGAATAAGCACCGTAAGTATAGCCTTTATCCTCTCTCAAGTTCATAAATAAACGCGAAGTAGAACCACCTCCCAAAATATAATTCAAAACCCTTGTATCGAGATAGTCATCATTATCTAAACTCATCTCCAAAGGATAAGTAATGTCAATAACCGATTGTACAGAAGCAGATCTGTCCACAAGTGCTACTTCATTGTTTTCAGGCAAAGCAGGTTTTTCATACTTGAATTCTGGCACATCTCCTTTCTCCCACTTTGAAAAATGTTCTTTAACCAGCTTCTTTGCTTCCTTCTCATCTATATCTCCCACTATTGCCAGATAAGCTATATTCGGCTTAAAATAAGTTTTATAGTAAGCTTTGATATCCTCAATAGTGATATTTTCAAGACTTTCCTCTGTTTGAATTTCACCGTAAGGGTGCCCCTTACCAAACACCAAAGCAGCCGTTAGCTTTCCACTAATGGAATTAGGATCATCCTTTGATGTAGCCAAAGCTGTAATTGCTTGTTTTTTGAGCTTGTCCAACTCCTCTTGTGGAAAAACAGGATTGTAAAGCACATCAGACATCAAGTCCAAAATCTTGCCTTGGTGCTTTTTCAAAGAAGAGGCATAAATAGAAGTAGATCCTGCACTCAAGGAAGCGCCTATAAAATCCACCTCTTCATCCAGTTCATCTTTTGACCTATTGATTGTACCCGCAGTCAGCATATCTCCGACAAAACCGGTCATCCCTGCTTTTTCATTTTCCAATAAGGGATCTCTATTGATCACCAATGAAAAGGCAACCCTTGGCAATTTGTGGTTCTCAACCACAAAAACCTTTAGGCCATTGTCCAGGATAAAAGTTGCAGGATCCTCCAATTCAATTTTAGGAGCAGGCCCTGGTTCTGGATATTTACTTCTATCTACTTGTGCATAGCCTACCGTTGATAATACCATGCAAATAAGGATATATATATATGTCTTTTTCATAACAGTCACAAAATTGTCATTCACTATTGTTGAGTTTGTTCAGACTTCGGAAGGTAATACAACACGACTCTACCATCTAAGGTCAAGTATTTCTTAGCCACCCGCTGCAAATCTTCCCTGCTTACCTCTCTATACTTTTCCAATTCATTATTAATATGATCTGTCTCGCCAAAGAAAACATGTGATTGAGAAAGGTTTTGAGCTATCCCCGCCATTGTAGCGTTCTTGCTCACCAAATCATTCTCTATAATGTTTTGTAGTTTTTTAAAGTCTTGCTCTGAAACACCTTCGTTCTGAACCTGCTTTACCAATAGATCTATTTCGGATTCCAAATCTTCTGCTTTAACTCCCATATTAGTAATTCCATACATGATAAAAATACCACCGTCCTCCAGATCAAGTGGAATAGCCGCCACAGCCAATGCTTTTTGTTGCTTGTCCACCAACTCCTTGGTCATTAATGAAGAATTCCCTCCTGTCAGATAAGTAGATAACATATCCATGGCATAAGAATCAGGATCATTTTTTGGAGGTAAATTGTAAGCTTGAATCACAGCAGGTATTTGGATATTGTCATAAACTACGTCCCTGATCTCTGTTTCCTTTTTAGGCTCTTCTATTGACGGACGGTAGACTTCCTTCACCCCAGCTGAAATCTCAGAAAAATACATCTTTACCCACTCTTCTGTTTGATCATAATCAATATCTCCAGCGATGGTCAAAGTGGCATTATTGGGGACATAAAATGTTTTATAAAAATCCATAAATTCATCCAGTGATGCTTCATTTAAATGCTCTAATGAACCAATAGGAGCCCACTGATATGGATGTTCGGCATATGCCCTTTTTAGTGTTTCTGGCAAAATAGTACCATAAGGCTGATTATCATACCTTTGTCTTTTCTCCTCCTTGACAACCTCCCTTTGGGTTTCAACTCCCACTTCATCAATTTTAGCATGCAACATGCGCTCACTTTCCATATACAAAGCCATCTCCAACTTATTGGAAGGCAAGGACTCGTAATAATAGGTAATATCATTACTAGTATAAGCATTTAGTGTCCCCCCCTCTGACTGGATTTTTTTGGAATATTCTCCACGGTCAATATTCTCGCTTCCTTCAAAAAGCAAATGCTCAAAAAAATGGGCAAATCCAGTTCTTTCTGGATTTTCATTTTTGGACCCAACATGATAGAGTACAGAGGTCACTACAATGGGCGTAGTATTGTCTTTGTGCATGATCACATGTAAACCATTATCAAGCGTAAACTCCCTGAATTCAATATCATTCTGCGCGATGATTGGCGAGCATACGGAACAGGCCCATAACATCAAAAGTGTAAACTTTTTCATACTGAATGTTTAAATTAAAATTATAAAAAAGCCCAAGAATTGAGCCTTTTAAATAAATGCAATGAATACTTTAATCCCTAACGATTAAAAATATTACTTATAGTATTCACAAACAAATTTCTCTGTAGTAATACTAAAGCCCTGTACCAATTGTCATTTTGCACAAATTACCCGTAAAATTTGAGTACTTTTTAAAACAACATTTGGGTTACCTTTCAAAAAAGAGACCATTGGCCATAAAAGAAAAATCACCAAGAATCAAATTCTAAATTATAAGTATTTATAATATAAGGATTTTGCAAAACAAAAACTTTCACCTCACTATTTTTATACAATAATATATTTTATCTTTAGCGAAGTTTATTTAAAACTAAAAAAAGGGATACACCACACATGTATCCCTCTGACGTTAATCAACACGAGCACTAAATAAGTCACCAACATCATTAGTGCTAAAAAATTATCTTTAAAATTTTATTATTACGCTTACTGAACCCAGTTGAATTTAGGATCTCCTATTTACCATTTTTTTGGATCTCCTTAATTCTTAATACTAAGATAAGGGGAGTCCGTGCACTAAACTTGCACGGATAGAATTTCTTCCAAAAGAAATCTGTAAAAAATCACTCTAAGAATATTATATACAGGATATACGAATAAAACCAGCTTCTAGATCTGTCCAATCATAAAACCTTTTTTAGGTTCCAGATTATTAGAATTTACAAAAGCCTCAAAATTAGGACCAACAATACTTTGGTCTTGAAATACGCTTTGTGCCACGATGTTTATCAATTGAAAAAATCAAAAAGAAAACATACATCCCGCCAATCATAAATTTCCAACCCTAAAAATCAACCTTACCAGGTTCCAAGCCAGTCCAACTCAAGTTCTGCATCTTCAATGAAAGGAAAATAAACCCCTCCATAAATACTTTCTATTTCTTCTGGCCCTATTACTTTGAGGCTGAAATTCATTTCCAAATGCTTTTCGTCCACATAATAAAAACTATTTAGCTTTCTGGAATAGGAAACCTCCAAGCCCATATCTTTAAGGCTTTCTAAATGATTATAAAGCTGCCTTCTACTAATTCCCAGTCTTGCCGAAAGCTCCTCAGGACTCCCTGTCTTCTCTTCCCTGATCAATTTATTTATCAACTGGATTCGCTCAATATGCTTTATAAAATTCATAATACTATATTTTATAATCCTCGAAAAGTTAATATTACCTAAAAATCATTTCATGGTATTTACCTTCTAGACCAACAAGGGAATCATGAGACCCTTGCTCTACCACCTTTCCATTGTCCATGACAATAATTTGATCAAAATCTTTGACCGAAGTAAGATGATGTGTAATGAAAATAACGGTTTTCCCCTGATTTGACAACAACTTTATAACAGTGTGTAAAAATTCTTGCGCTTTCGGATCCAATGACGCACTGGCCTCGTCCAAAATCAAAATCTCTGGATCACGATAAAGCGCCCTTGCTATTGAGACCAACTGCCTTTGTCCACCGGACAAACTGGCCCCATATTCTCCTAAATGACTCGATATTCCATTCGGCAAAGCTTCGATAAACGATGTCATCCCAAGTTGATGGCATATCTCAATAATTTTCTTGACATCTGGTCGCAGATCTCCAAAAGCAATATTTTCTATTAAGCTACCCGAAATCAACTCCACCTGTTGGGGAACAACAGCTATTTGCCTTCTTAAACTATGATGACTTACATATGCTATATCATATTGACCGATTTTGATTTGACCCGACTCCACTGGATAAATATGCTGCAGTAAGGCCAGTAATGTTGATTTTCCGGATCCACTTTCACCTACTATTCCTGTTACCTTTCCCTTAGGAACACACAGGTCAAGTCCATCAAATACTTTGGCATGACTGCCATATCTAAAGGAAACATTTTGGAAAACAATATCTCCTAATGAAGAGGGCTCAAGGTCAAATTTCTCTGAGGAATTTTCCTCCATTTCCAAATCCATAATTTCAAAGAGACGGTCCGCTGCGATCATTGCATTTTGTACAGTCTTGTTCATTCCTACCAAACTGGAAACAGGAGTGATCAAATACCCCATTATAGCGTAAAAAGCCACTAACTCACCTGGGCTGATCTCATTACCTATCACATATCCAGCGCCAACCCAAAGCAACACTATTATAAACAGCCTTAATATTAAATCCGTGGCATTTGTTGAAATCACATTATTGAGACTCGACTTATATACCGAATCTAAAACAGATACAAATTTAGACTCGGTCCTTAGCTTGGCATAATCTTCCACACCAAACTTTTTGATCAACCCAACAGAACGAACAGATTCAACCATTTGAGACTCCAAATTGGCAGATTTCTCCATTAAAGTACGCTCCACCTTTTTATTGAACTTATTGGTCAATACATAAATCAATAGATAGAATGGTATTACCAATGCCATCACCAATGCCAATTTCCAATACAAAGCAAACATCAAAGCAAAGGAGAATAGGACAACAAAAACATTCACCATCAAACTGACGGACACTTCATTGATCAGTGAACGAATCTTAACGGCATCATTAATCCTGGAAATGATTTCACCCACTCTCATTGTATCAAAAAACCTTTGAGGTAAGGTCATCAAATGCTTATAATAACCTAAAATCAGACGTGCATCTATTTTTTGCCCTACTTTAAGTGCAAAGACCTTCTTATAACCACCAATAAAAATCTGAAACAAAAGCAAAACCACCATTGCCACACTCATCAAATTGAGCAAATTGGCATTCCTATCTATAAAAACATTGTCAATGATTTTTTGCAAATAGATGGAAATGGACAAACCCAATATTGAATAAACCACTGCACCAATCATTGCTTGAAAAAGCACACTTTTATGGGGACTGATTAAAAACCAAAAGCGCCTGGTCACGGAAACCGTTTGGTTCATGGCTTTAAACTCCTCGTTGGGCATTAGTATCACCATCACCCCGGACCATAACTTCTTAAACTCCTCATGGCTCATCTTTTTCATCCGTCCATCCATTGGATCCATGAGCTTAACCGATCTCCTACCTATCTTGTACACCACCATATAATGGTGCAAAGCTTTATTGATCATCATATGAACAATAACAGGCTTGGGAGATATCGCCAAACTTTCAAAAGTACCCTTTAATGCCTTGGCGGAAAATCCCAATCTCTCTGAAGCTTCCACCAATCCTAAAACATTGGTCCCCTTTTGACCTGTAGAGGCCAACAACCTAATCTTTGAAAGAGGCATCTTCAACCTGTAATAACTAGCTACTGAAGCCAGACAAGCTGCCCCACAATCTGTAATATCCCTTTGTTTGATTTTAATCACCATTAATTAAGCATTTCAGACGTTACTGCATAGCAGGATTTAGCCAATCATCCACTTGGTCATATAATAATTGATACAAACTCCTACGGGTCACCAAAAAACGACCTTTAAAAGTCATTCCTCGCCTCACTTCGCCCTCAATTCCATTTTGTAACTTCAAAGCTTTTCTCTTCAAATCACAAACCACCCTAAAAGCCACTTGGTTTTCCGAAATCATTTGAAGGTCTTTACTAATTTCACTTACTACCCCTTCAAGTAAGCCCCATTGGTTATAATCGTAGGCATCAATCTGAAAAAGGACTTTTTGCCCAGGCTTAACAAATGCAATGTCTGCGGGAGAAAGAAAGGTCACCGCTTTTAATGTACTGTCAGGAGAAATCTCTGCTATTTTCTGATTGGCAAACACAAAATCACCTGGTCTGATATTTTCAAAGTTCACTATGGTTCCTGAAACTCCCGCAAAAATCTTAAACTGGTGTAGCTTATCCCTGAGTAATTTCTTATCGTTACCCAGCTTTGCCATTTCCCGCTGGTAGCTCGACAGCTCCTGCTCCCAAATAGAAAGCTTTTTGCTCTGGAAAAGATCTAGATTTGTCAGAGCCCGCTCGAACTTTGCCCTTATTTCATCATATTCAACTAATGATAATGCCTTAGAATCAAACAATAGTTTGGCCCTTTTCACATCCCTCTTTTCCTTTTCAAGGACATTTCTAAGCTGCTGCACTTCCGAGTTATATTCATAATAAGCAGCCTTATAATATTTTGATTCCAAATCTCTTGGGGAAAAATCGCTGGTGTTAGTAGGGCTCACCTCCATCAACTTTTTAAGATCAGAGATAAATTCTTGCAATTGTATTCCCCTACTGTCAAGCCCATCTATTTCCAAATCCACTTGGTCGGACTTGATTTCTGCCAAAATACTTCCTTTCTGCACTGATCCATTCTCGACAATGTTTATAGATGAGACCCTTCCTGAAATGGGAGCATATATCTCATTTCTACTTAATGAGGTTTGAAACTTCCCATCTCCCTTCACTGATACATCCACTTCTATAAAAGGCAGGCTGCAAAAGATTCCAATTACAAGAATCAGTAAACTGATGTAGATAATGCGGGACCTAACAGTGATTTTATTCTGATAATATTCAGACGTCTGTTCGACAATGGATGAAGGAAAAACAGTCTTCATGAAAATTAATTTATAAATGAAATATACTCTATTATTCCTTTAAATAAAAAATGCAACAAACAAGTTATTTACACCTGTGAAACGTTTATTTATAAAATCACCACATACACACCATATTATATTAAGGCAATGTATAACGATGAGACGCCTAACTTGTGTTAATCAGGATCAATCTATTAAACAAGATAATGATTCAGAAAGAATTCATTCAATAGTCAAAAAAAAAGCTGCTCTTAAGTAAAAGAGCAGCTTCTTAATATTTCTTTAATCGAAAATCTTAAGCTTCAGCTGGAATTACGCTTACATAAGATTTACCATCATGCTTTTTCTTAAATTCTACCTTGCCATCAGCTACAGCGAACAAAGTGTGATCTTTACCCACTTTTACGTTCAATCCAGCGTGATGCTTGGTTCCTCTTTGTCTAACGATGATGTTTCCTGCAATAACAGCTTCTCCGCCGAATTTTTTCACACCAAGTCGTTTACTATGGGATTCTCTACCGTTTTTGGAACTACCGACACCTTTCTTGTGAGCCATAATTTTAAATGTTTTGGACTACCCTCAGATAATCTTAAAGAGTAATGTTTTCAATAAGTATTTTAGTGAATTCTTGTCTGTGACCGTTTTTCTTCTTGTAACCTTTTCTTCTCTTCTTTTTAAAGACGATTACTTTGTCACCTTTTACATGATCAAGAATTTTTCCTGTCACCTTGGCGCCAGCCAATGTAGGGGCACCTACCGATACTGCACCGTTGTCATCTGCCAACAATACCTCATCGAATTCAACGGAAGCGTCAACATCGCCTTGCAACTTTGGTGCATAGACAAATTGATCTTTAGTTACTTTGAACTGCTTTCCTGCTATGTTAACTATTGCGTACATACTAAGAACTTTTTATCAAAATTGAGGTGCAAATATACAGAGTATTTTTATAAGTAAAAAACTAATGCATAAGATTTAGAAAAATTCCTTAATAAACTCCCTTCGAGGCACTTAAGTTAATGCTATAGATCAGACAGTCAATCGGATTCAAAATTTGCATAAATAAAATCTTTACCCCATACATTTTATCCAAAACAGGCCTCCTATATTTGCGGCCCCAAATGAGAAGCATAGCCGAACCGCTAAGCGACCATATTTTGGAGGAAAATTAAAAATTATTTTAAAAACACTTGATTTTCTTTAGGATTTGAGAATCAACAAGTTCAATAATTGAAAATATAAAAACCATATAAACACCTGCTAAACAGCTATTTACACACAACATCCTAATTTGACCAAAAGTCAAATTACACTTGAATTTTGGTTCGAAATATTTTTTTTAAATTTTTTCGGACCATCCTGAAATGCCCTTAGAGGACGTTTCAATAGAATTAACACTTTAAAAAAAGCTACTCTATTAATTGAATTACAGTTATTTATGACTATTTTGACCAAGAGTCAAAAACTAAAGTAACGCACTGATGCGGGGGTTTTATTTTTGGAATTTGTTGAGCATATTTGTTCAGCGGCTCAAAATTAAAACTACTACAAACTCACTATTTTACGAAGTGAAAAGCATTAATCAGTAGCTGATTTACCGAATTTAAGAATATATACATCTTACTAATATTAGAACAAATAAGTAATGCAAAAACCGGAACCCCTATTAGCGCAAGGAGATAACAGCAGGTTCGTATTGTTCCCAATCCAACATGATGATATTTGGGAATACTATAAAAAAGCTGAAGCCAGCTTTTGGACTGCAGAGGAGATAGACCTTAGCCAAGATATTAAGGACTGGAAAAACTTGACAGCTGATGAGAAACATTTCATCTCTCATGTTTTGGCGTTTTTTGCAGCCAGTGACGGTATCGTAAACGAAAATTTAGCTGAACACTTTGTGGCAGAAGTTCAGTACACAGAAGCTAAGTTTTTCTACGGATTTCAGATCGCTATGGAAAACATCCATTCTGAAACCTATAGTTTATTGATCGACACTTATATCAAGGATGCTGCTGAAAGGGACCGACTGTTCAATGCTATTGAACATCTGGATTGTGTTAAGAAGAAAGCAGACTGGGCCCTTAGATGGATTGACAAGGGCAGTTTCCATGAAAGATTGATTGCCTTTGCGGCAGTTGAGGGAATTTTCTTCTCAGGTTCATTCTGTTCTATTTTCTGGTTGAAGAAAAGAGGCTTAATGCCGGGCCTAACCTTCTCCAATGAGTTGATTTCAAGAGATGAGGGACTACACTGTGACTTTGCTTGTCACCTGTACACCCAGCATATCACCAATCAATTGCCAAAAGAAACGGTATCTGAAATTATTCAGGACGCTGTGGCCATTGAAAAAGAATTCGTAACCGATGCCCTTCCAGTAAGATTGATCGGTATGAATGCTGAATTAATGTGTCAATATATTGAGTTTGTAGCCGACAGGCTGTTGGTAGAATTGGGCTGTGAAAAAGTTTGGAACAGCACCAATCCTTTTGACTTTATGGACATGATCTCATTACAAGGTAAGACCAATTTCTTTGAGAAGAGAGTTGGGGACTACCAAAAGGCTGGGGTTATGAAAGGTAAAGACGCATCTGATTCCTCTAAATTTTCTATTGAAGAGGACTTTTAATTAACTTTTCTTCCCACCCTTAAACTCCCCATTAGCATGTTAGTAATAAAAAGAGACGGTAGAAGAGAATCAGTAAGATTCGACAAAATCACCACAAGAATTGAAAACTTGTGTTATGGATTGGATTCACGTTATATCCACCCCATCGAAGTAGCCAAAAAAGTTATTGATGGACTTTATGACGGTGTTACCACCTCAGCTTTGGACAATCTCGCAGCAGAGGTTTGTGCATCCATGACGGTTAAGCACCCTGAATACGCCATCTTAGCAGCGAGAATTGCTATTTCAAACCTCCATAAAACTACGAGTCAGTCCTTTTCAAACACCATGAAAAGGTTATACACTTATGTAGATCCAAAAACCGGCGACAACGCTGCTCTGATTGCCCCTGATGTTTATGGAGTAATCAAAAAACATGCTGCCAAACTTGATGAAGTAATTGATTACAGCAGGGATTTCAACTATGATTTCTTTGGTTTCAAGACGTTGGAAAAAAGCTATTTGATCAAACTGGATGATAAAGTAGTAGAAAGACCTCAACATATGCTTATGAGGGTAGCTATTGGTATTCATAAAGAGGATATCGATGCGGCTATCGAAACTTATACCTTGCTATCGGAGAAATGGTTCACCCATGCTACTCCTACATTATTCAATGCAGGTACACCTAAGCCTCAGCTATCTTCTTGTTTCTTGTTGACCATGAAAGAAGACAGCATTGACGGTATTTATGATACATTGAAGCAATGCGCTAAGATTTCACAGTCAGCAGGTGGTATCGGACTTTCCATTCACAATGTGAGAGCAAAAGGCTCATATATCAAAGGAACAAATGGGGTTTCCAACGGTATTGTACCTATGCTTAGAAACTTTGATATGACCGCAAGGTACGTAGATCAAGGTGGTGGAAAGAGAAAAGGAAGTTTCGCTATCTATCTAGAACCATGGCATGCAGATATCAAGGATTTCCTTGAACTGAAAAAGAACCATGGTAAGGAAGAAATGAGAGCCAGAGACTTATTCTATGCCCTTTGGATTTCTGATCTATTCATGAAGAGAGTAGAAGCCAACGAAGAATGGTCTCTATTCTGCCCTAATGAAGCCCCTGGCCTTTCTGAATGCTATGGAGAGGAATTTGAAAAGCTTTATGAAAAATACGAAAAAGAAGGTAGAGCAAGAGAAACTGTAAAAGCGCAGGAGCTTTGGTTTGAAATTTTGGAATCTCAAATTGAGACAGGCACACCATATATGCTTTATAAGGATGCTGCCAACGGCAAATCAAACCAGAAAAACCTCGGTACTATCAAGTCTTCCAACTTATGTACTGAAATCATGGAGTACACTTCTCCTGATGAGGTAGCAGTTTGTAACCTTGCCTCCATCGCGCTTCCTAAATTCGTTACTACTGATGCCAAAGGAAACAAAACCTTTGATCATCAAAAACTATATGAAATCACTAAGGTAGCTACTCGTAACCTTAACAAGGTGATTGACATCAATTATTACCCAGTAGAAGAGGCTCGTAAGTCCAACTTCAGACATAGACCAATCGGTATCGGCGTGCAAGGCTTGGCAGATGCTTTTATCTTATTGAAAATGCCGTTTGATTCTGAAGAGGCTGCAGGTCTTAACGAAGATATCTTCGAAACCATTTATTATGCTGCCATGGAGACTTCCATGGAGTTGGCAAAGGATCATGGAACCTATGAAACCTATCAGGGTTCTCCAATTTCTGAAGGCAAATTCCAGTTTGACCTTTGGGGAGTAACACCAAAATCAGGCAGATGGAATTGGTCAGACCTTAGAGACAGAGTACTAAAATACGGTGTAAGGAATTCCTTGTTAGTTGCGCCGATGCCTACTGCCTCTACTTCTCAAATCCTGGGTAACAATGAATGTTTCGAACCATACACTTCTAATATCTACACAAGAAGAACCCTTTCAGGTGAATTTGTGGTGGTAAACAAACATTTGATGAAAGACCTTATCCGTTTAGGACTTTGGAATGACAACATGAAAAACAGACTGATTGCAGCTAATGGATCAGTTCAAGACATGCCTGAAGTTCCACAAAACATCAAGGACCTCTACAAGACAGTTTGGGAAATCTCACAAAAAGTGATTATCAATATGGCCGCTGATAGAGGTGCCTATATCTGCCAATCCCAAAGTATGAACGTATTCATGCAAGAGCCTAACTTTGGTAAGTTGACCTCCATGCACTTTTACGCGTGGAAAAAAGGTCTTAAAACGGGAATGTATTACTTGAGATCCAAAGCAGCTACAAGTGCCATCCAGTTTACTGTGGACAAATCAAATTTGCAAAATGCCGATCAGAAATCAACAGAAGTTGATCCAAACATTGGCCAGCAAAACAAGGACGCTATAGCCTGTTCCTTGGACAATCCTGATGATTGCGAGATGTGTGGAAGTTGATCCTTTCCTACCTAATTAATATTACAAAGTGCCCGAAAAAATTTCGGGCACTTTTTTTGTGCCCGAAATTAAACATCCCCAGACCTTATTGAGTTTTTAAATTAAAAGAGGCTATATCTTAAAGTGGGATAAAAAAATGATTATATTTCAGTCTTGGTGAGGCCTAAAAATTTGATATATCTTGATAATTTAATGAAGTCACATCTGATCAATTAATTACCCGGAAGTAAAATGAAAAGGTCACTACTATTTGTCATCTGCTTTATTACTACTGTTCTATTGACACAAGGACAGGGTATAATAGGTTCTCGAAAATATAAACCGTTCAAAGTAGACCTTGGAATTAACCTCACTTTTCCTACTGAATCAGCATTAACAACTGGCGGAGGATTATATGTTGAACCAAGATATGGCATCAACGACCACCTACAGGTAGGTTTACAGCTTGCCAGCAATATTTTGGGTGAAGGAGAATCCCTTTTCAACCATAAAGAAGCCATCTTTAGAGCCCAGGCCATTAGTAATTTATCAGTAAGTTCCGAATACCAATTTGGCCAAAACGAAACCCGACCATTTATTGGTGTGTTGGCCGGGATGTACAGAAGAAGCAATTATGAAATTGTCGACAGTGCTGACGGCACCATCATTACTCGCTATAATGACAAGGTGAATTTCGGTTTGGCACCAAGGGCCGGAGTGATTGCAGGGAAATTCAGGCTTAATGCCACTTACCATTTTACAGGAAAAACAATAAGTGATTTTGTCAGCATAGGTGTAGGCATGCAGTTTGGTGGTGGCAAAATAAAAGCCAAACAAAGGACCAATAACTATAACGAAGATTGGTAAACAAGCCTATTCGTTTTCCATGCTTTCACTTGACTTGGTTTGTTTCTCATATAATTCAGCATAAACGCCTTTCTGCGCCATCAAAATATCATGGGAACCTTCCTCCACTACCTTTCCATCATCCAGTACAATTATTTTATCAGCCAGCTTAGCAGAGGAAACCCTATGGGATATAATTATGGATGTCCTATTTTCCATTATACCCTTTAGCGCATTAAGAATCACATTCTCTGTTTTGGTATCTACAGCTGACAAGCAATCATCCAAAAGCAAAATGGAAGGGTCCTTGGCTATAGCCCTTGCTATAGAAACTCTTTGTTTCTGCCCACCACTAAGGGTAATCCCCCTTTCGCCTAACCTGGTTTCAAATCCAGCTGGGAAGTCAATTATATTTTGATAAACATCTGCATCCTTAGCCGCTTTTTCTACAACTTCCTTTGGAAACTTATCCAAGCCAAATCCAATATTGTTATATATGGAATCACTGAAAAGGAAAACATCCTGAGGCACATATCCGATTTGATTCCTTAGATAGGAAATATTGAATGCTTTGATATCCTCACCGTCCAACTGAATATTCCCTTCTGAAGCATCGAACATCCTCATAAGCAAATTGGCAATGGTGGATTTCCCAGAGCCCGTTGTACCAATAATGGCCAAAGATTGTCCAGGCTGAATATCAAAGCTCACTTTGTCCAAGGCTTTAATGCCAGAATCTGGATACACAAAGGAAAGCTCATTGAATACAATTTGCCCCTTTATAGGAGTGGTTAAATTCTCTTCACTGATAATATCATTTTTCTCATCCAAAAACTCATTGATCCTTGTCTGAGAGGCTGCAGCTCTTTGAACAATGCTGGTCACCCAGCCCAGCGAAGTCACTGGCCAAGTCAACATATTAACGTACAGAATAAACTCGGCAATCACACCGTAACCTATTGCTCCTTCTATTACTTGATTTCCTCCCACATAAACGGTAATGATCGTACTGACTCCAATCAATCCCATTATCAAAGGATAAAACAAAGACTGCACCTTTGTGAGGCTGATGGATTTTTCTTTGTAATCCTCACTTGCTTGGGTAAAATCCTTGCTACTATCATCTTCTCGAACAAAAGCTTTAATCACCCTGATTCCTGAAAAGGATTCTTGAACAAATGTGCTCAAGCCTGACAAACTGCGTTGAATATTTTCTGACCTTTCATTGATCATATTATTGACCAAATAAATACTAATCGAAAGGACTGGCAAAGGCAATAAAGAATAAATGGTTAAGGGCACATTGACACTCAACATATACCCAATCACCAAAGGAAAAAGCACCAATAGGTTAATTCCATACATCAATGCCGGACCAAAGTACATCCTAACCCTACTGACATCTTCCGTTACTCTTGCCATCAAATCTCCTGTACTGTTTTTTCTATAAAAACTGAGGGGCAATTTCTGATAATGATCAAAAATCTCATTCTTAAGATCGTACTCAATAAATCTGGACATCACAATAATGGTCTGCCGGATCAAAAAAAGGAAAAAGCCTCTTAAAAAGGCCATGACTAAGATCAGCACCCCAAAAACAAAAATATAATCCAAGAATGCACCCCTAATTGCTGAGGCCCCTTCCCCTTCGGGAAACATTTGATAGAAACTAAAGCTTTCCACCACATAATCGATAGCTACCCGCACCAACTGGGCAGGTATCATTACGAATACGTTGGAAATAATGGTAAAGAGTATACCTAATAGAAGATAGCCCTTATACTTGAATAAATATTTGTTCAGACGCCAGAGGGAGTTCACGAAATAAAAATTTTAAAATATCTTATTTTGTTTTATAATAATCTTTTATGTAGCTTTACCTAGCCACTATTTAGTATTTAATTCTAAATGACATGGTAAACCAAAAGACTTACCCAAATATAACATAATCTAAACTTCTAAGTTCATTATGATAGAGATTAAAACCGAGGAAATGGTCAAAGGAGACTCAATTTATGGACAAATCACATCTTTAGGGCATGAGCAATTGGTCATGTGCTACGATGAGCCTACAGGACTGAAAGCTATTATTGGTATTCACAATACAGTTTTAGGGCCAGCACTAGGTGGAACCAGAATGTGGAATTATGCTTCTGAGGAAGAAGCCATTACTGATGTATTGCGCCTTTCCAGAGGCATGACCTTCAAAGCAGCCATTTCAGGACTGAATATTGGAGGAGGCAAAGCAGTCATCATAGGTGATCCAAAACTGAAAAATGAAGCTTTTCTAAGAAGGTTTGGAAAATTTGTTCAAAGCCTAGGAGGAAAATATATTACTGCTGAAGATGTAAACATGAAAACATCTGACATGGAATATATTGCCATGGAGACCTCGCATGTTACTGGCCTTCCCGAAGTAAAAGGCGGTGGTGGCGACCCATCTCCTGTAACAGCTTATGGCGCCTATTTAGGCATGAAAGCAGCTGCAAAAAAAGCCTATGGCCAAGACAGCCTAGAAGGCAAGAAAATTGCAGTACAAGGTATTGGGCAAGTTGGTCGACACTTGATTGACCATTTGGTAAAAGAAGGTGCTGAAATCTTCATCACTGATATCTTCGAAGACAGATTGAAAGAAGTGGCTAAAAAAACCGGAGCTACGGTCATTTCACCTGAGGACATTTATGATGTAAACATGGATATCTATGCTCCATGTGCCTTAGGAGCTACGGTAAATGATGAAACTTTAAGTAGACTTAACTGTCAGGTTATTGCAGGAGCTGCCAATAATCAATTGAAGGACGAGGAAGTTCATGGACAAGCCTTGATCGAAAGAGGTATCATTTACGCACCTGACTTTCTTATCAATGCAGGTGGCCTGATCAATGTTTATGCAGAATACTTAGGTAACTACAATAGAGAACTAGCTTATCAGCAAGCGGAAAAAATCTATGACACTTGTCTGGCCATTCTCAACAAATCAGAAAAAGAGGGCATTCCTGCCCAACAAGCAGCTATTGAAATGGCTTGGAACAGAATAAACAGTATCAGTAAGCTAAAATCAACTTACTGATAAACTTACCTTTTTCATCAAACCAAATGCAATGGAAAATAAAATCCGTGCATTTGGTTTTTTTATTTTTTAACTTTGCAGAAGCAATAAGTGAAAGGGACCAATTCGTTTCACTACAAACAATTCAAATTTTACGTTCTTTATATTCAGGTAATGTTAAACAGAAGAATACTTAGAGTTAAGGCTTTTCAGAACCTTTACGCCTATGAACAGTGTAAAGCTTCCAATCTAAATTTAGCCAAAGACTACATTAGGGATGCTTTCCTTCCAGATCTAAATAGCATGGAAGTGCAAGACAAAGCCCAATTAAAAAAGGATGCGGAAACGACCATCGCACTTTTTTCTAAAAACCTGAACAATAAAGCCCTTATAGCAGCAGGTGACTACGGCACCAAAATCAAATCCATTGCTATAAAAGCGGTAAATCTTTACCACCAATACAATCAAAAAGACTTAGAATTCCTGGAAAAGAATATGGTCAGTGCTGCAGAAAGCATTCCGCAGTTATATCTTAAAGTCATCCATATTCTGAGCGGATTTAGCAATCATGTCCAAGGCGAATACGACAGAAAGCGCAAGCTAAATCAGGAGGCCCTAGTCTCTCTTTCTGGAGATTTGAACCTGGCCAATAATAAAACAATCAAATACCTTAAGGATGCTCCTGCATTTAATTCTGAAACTATCCGTCAACAAGCTGATGTAGAAGAGTTGGAATTAGAAATTCAAGAGTGGTTCCGTGAATACATCAAACCTTGGGAAAAATACCAGGAATATATCAAGTTAAACGAGCCTACTGAAGAGGAAGACTTGAACATTTTATTGGAAATGATCAAAAAAATCATTTTCAAAAACGAGGCCATCATGAGCTATTTTGCCGAGCAGGACCTTAACTGGACTGAAAACAAAGCGGTAGTAAGAAGCCTCGCAGTAAAAGTCCTCAAAAACATCAGTGAATCACCTGACAGCCAAGATTACGAACTTCCAGAAATCGCTATAAACTGGGAAGAGGATAAGGAATTTTTCCAAAATATATTTAACTTGACTATCGAAAATGACTACGAAAACAGGACATTGATAGCAGAAAAAACAAAGAACTGGGATATAGAGCGTGTCGCCTCAACGGACAAAATCATCCTCTCTATGGCCATTACAGAAATGTCATTTTTCCCTAGCATCCCTGTAAAAGTAAGCATCAATGAGTATATTGACATTTCGAAGACATACAGTACACCTAAAAGCAAGCAATTTGTAAATGGTTTATTGGATGTTTTGGCAAAAGAGCTAACCGATCAAGGAAAAATCCGTAAGAGTGGAAGAGGCCTTTTAGATAACAAGTAAACATTATTTAATTATGAGCAAACAAAGTAATTCTATTTTAGCTTTTGTTTTAGGCGCTGGAGTAGGTGCCGCGTTAGGGGTATTATTCGCACCTGATTCTGGTAATAATACCAGAGACAAACTTTCTTACCAACTTTCAAAATACAAGGCTGAACTTGAGGACTTGATCAATGACCTTATCGAAGGCAAGGATCTCCCTATGAATGAAGCAAAGACAGAAGGCAAAAAGGTGATTTCTGAAGCCAAAAGCAAGGCTGAAAATCTACTGGATGATGTCAACAAACTCATTGACCAAATCAATAAGGACAAAAATTAATAATCACAATTATTATGAAATATTTAGGACTACCTGCAATACTACTTGCAGGTTCTCTTTTTGTATCCAGTTGTGATACGAACAACAAAGAGAAAATAGAAGAACTAGAACAAAAGATTGCAAAGTTAGAGGCAGACCAAAGCACCAAAACCCCACCGGCCAACGTGCAAAATGTAGCAGCAATCGACCCTGCTAGTTTGGGTAAATTCAAATTCCCAGAAATGGAATATGATTTTGGAACCATCACGCAAGGAGAGAAAATAGAGCATTTGTTCAAGTTTACAAATGATGGAGAATCCCCATTGGTGATCTCCAATATTCAGGCTTCATGCGGATGTACTACTCCTGATTGGTCCAAAAAGCCTATAAAACCGGGTGAAGAAGGCTATGTCAAGGTCAGCTTCAACTCAGCAGGCAAGTCGGGAGCGCAAAGCCCTACTGTAACCATCACAGCCAATACTTCACCAAGCGTAACCAGACTAAAATTAAAAGGAACAGTAAACACAAGTAATACTTCGACCACCAAAACTGTTGGTCCTGTTAAAAAGTAAAGATGATTAGTACTATATTATTACAAGCACCAGCTGCCGGAGGTAGCGGTATCATGGGACAAGTTTTTCTATTTGGAGCGATCATTTTGATCATGTATTTCTTCATGATCAGACCGCAACAGAAAAAGCAAAAAGATGCCAAAAACTTTGTCGATTCCATTAAGAAAGGAGACCTAGTAGTAACCATCGGTGGAATTCACGGAAAAGTGTACAGCATCGAAGGAGAAACTGTCATTCTTGATCTTGACAAAGGATTGAAAATCAAAGTAGAAAAATCAGCCGTTTCAGCAGAATTCTCAAAGAAAGCTAATGGCACTAAATAACAAGAGGTATTGAACAAATTTGAAAAATACTTCGGGAAGCTTAAAAAAAAGAAAGCCTCTGACATTAAAGTGGTGGTCCTATGTGTGATAGCGGCCACCACTTTTTGGGTTTTGAATGCCCTTAATAAAGATAATTACCTCACAGTTGTCAATTACCCCATAACTTTTGAATACAACAGTGAGGAATATATGGCAGTGGAAAAACTCCCTACCAATATCAAGATTGAAATCAATGGCAACGGATGGGACCTATTCCGAAAATATTTCAATGTAAATGTCCCTCCTTTTTCTATAGAGCTCCCCAATCCTGATAAACAGAAATACTTACTTTCTTCTGCATACAGAAGAAGCCTAAGTGAAATATTGGAGCCTACCAATCTTTCTGCCATCCTAACTGATACCTTAAAGTTCAATATTGATAAAATCATCACCGAGGAATTTAAGGTAAGGCTGGATACGAGCGAACTTCAACTTGCCCCTCACTTTAAATTTGCCGATTCTATATTCGTGGAGCCTGTACTTATTCAAGTTAAAGGCGCCGAATCAAAAGTGGAAGCATTAAAAGACAGCTTATTTATCAATATTGAGGAAAATGGCTTGAATGGGAACTTTGACCAACTCCTTCCATTAGAATTTCCAGAAAAATTGGCCCCCTACTTAACCTTAGAACCTAAAAGTGTTCAGGTTAAATTTGATTTGGTCGAGTTCATAGAAGGGAATAAAAGAATTTCCGTTGAACAGAAAAACTTCCCGAAAAATGTAAGTATCGAACAAGAAATCAATTCAATTCTCCTCAATTACAGGGTAGATGAAAGAAGAGTAGGAGACTTGCAGGAAGTAGAGCTCGAGGGAATTATAGACTATTACCAAAGAAACAAAGACGATAGCACCGTCCGCATAGAAATACCTGATTTGCCAGATTATATTGAATCAATAGCATTCGAACCAAATACATTTAAGTTAAAATATGAATAAGCCCAAACCACTTTTAGTGGGCATCACCGGAGGCATTGGTGCTGGTAAGTCCACTTCAGCTAAAATCTTCAACATTCTGGGAATACCGGTTTATTCTGCAGACGATAGGGCCAAGTGGCTTATGGCAAATGACAAAAACCTGATTGCTGCTATCTCTAAATCTTTTGGGGAATCTTCTTATAATGCTGACGGGAGCTTAAACAAAGCCTTTCTAGCCAATGAAGTATTTTCTGATCAGGAGAAAACCAAGACTATCAATGGACTAGTCCACCCCGTTGTAAAAAATGATTTTGAAAATTGGGCCAGTAAACAATCGAGCCCTTATGTCTTAAAGGAAGCAGCCCTGCTTTTCGAATCAGGTTCTTATAAAGACTTGGACAAAATCATCAATGTAAGCGCACCGATCAAAGTTCGAATCTTAAGGGTTTTGACAAGAGATCCACAACGTTCTGAAGAACAAATCAATGCAATTATTGACCGTCAACTACCTGATGAGCAAAAAAACAAATTGTCGGATTTTACAATAAAGAATGTGGACAATAAAATGCTAATCCCTCAAGTCTTAAAAATCCATCAAAGCCTCATTGAGAAATAGTCAATCCATTTTGATATTGATCTGATCAAGATAAAACTTCATCCTCGTGTGTTCGTGGTTTAAAAAATCAATTTTATCAATCTTATCTAATTTGTGGTTATAAAAGACTTCCACATATTCATTGTCCAAAAGATAAAGGTTTACCTTATGCCCATAATACCTTATCCCTACCACAAAGGTCCCCTCTGTGTAGAGCTTTTGTATTTTCTTATGCATAGGCAATTTTTTGAATTCTCCCTTAATCATCTTTATTCCAATAAATAATCAACACCTTCCATTTGCCACCAAGTTATAAAACTATTAACCTTCTGACTTAACGTCAAGTTTCAGACAAATAATATTTTTTTATCATTTATTAAATTTAAATAGGTATATATACAACCCGCCACATATTGTTTAGCTGATAATACTTATGTATAATTGAGTAACGTTTAAATATCAACAATTCATTCAATGCGCATCAAAACAGATTCACCTTTCCTGTTAATCCTATTTTTTTCTTCCCTGATATTTTTCAGTTCATGCTCAGCTTCCAAAAAAGCATATAAAAGAAAAGTCAATACTGTAGTACAAACAGCAAAAACCTACCGGGGCACACCTTATCGCTACGGAGGCACCACCCGTGCAGGCATGGATTGCTCCGCCTTATTATACTTATCTTTTAAAAGTGTTGGGGTCACCTTACCCAGAACTTCTGATGCTCAAAGTAAAACAGGAAAAAAGGTCTCTGTAAACAAACTGGAAAAAGGAGATGTGTTATTTTTTGCCACAGGCAAAAAGAAAAGACAGGTTACCCATGCAGGCATTGTCACAGATGCTGATAGAAAAAGCATACAATTTATTCATTCATCGTCATCTCTTGGTGTAACAGAGGACAATTTATATTCTAAATATTGGCACCCAAGGTTTATTAGGGCTAGGCGCTATTTTTAATAGCTATCGGGCCTAAAATTCAATTAGGCAACTTTTTAAACAAGAATCGAGGCCCAGTACCAGCAGATTTTTAAGCTATTAAAGTCTGACTCAAGGCCTTAAAGAATATAAAAATTTGAACTAAAGCAGATTAATTTTGAAAACATCCTTTGGTATTAATCATTATTAGTTAATTTTGCAGTCGAATAATAGAAATGCATTAATTCCTTTTACATTAATACACAAAAATGGCGAATACTGGTAAGATAACTCAGGTAATTGGCCCCGTAGTAGATATTTCATTCGAAGGGGGAAAATTGCCGAATATCCTGGACGCACTCGAAATCACCAAAGAGAATGGTCAAAAAGTAGTATTGGAAGTTCAACAGCACCTCGGTGAAGACCGCGTAAGAACCATTGCGATGGACTCTTCTGAAGGTTTGACCAGAGGAATGGCTGCTGTAGACTTGGGCGCTCCTATCTCTGTTCCAACTGGAGAGGGAATCAAAGGACGTCTCTTCAACGTGGTTGGTGAACCAATCGATGGTCTACCGCAAGTAGAATCTTCTAATAAACTTCCTATTCACAGACACGCTCCTAAATTTGAGGACTTGTCTACTTCAACTGAAGTGCTTTACACAGGTATCAAAGTTATCGACTTGATCGAGCCATATGCAAAAGGTGGTAAAATTGGTCTTTTCGGTGGTGCCGGTGTAGGTAAAACCGTATTGATCCAGGAATTGATCAACAACATTGCAAAAGCTTATTCAGGTCTTTCTGTATTTGCTGGTGTTGGTGAGAGAACCCGTGAAGGAAATGACCTTTTGAGAGAAATGATCGAGTCTGGCATCGTAACTTACGGTGATGACTTCGTTGAATCTCTTGAGAATGAAGGAGGATGGGATCTTTCTAAAGTAGATCTTGAAAAACTGAAAGATTCTAAGGCAACATTTGTGTTCGGTCAGATGAACGAACCTCCTGGTGCCCGTGCTCGTGTGGCCTTGACTGGTCTTACACTTGCTGAATATTACCGTGATGGTGAAGGTGATGGCGCTGGTAAAGATATCCTATTCTTTATTGACAATATCTTCCGATTCACCCAAGCTGGATCTGAGGTATCTGCCCTATTGGGACGTATGCCATCAGCGGTAGGTTACCAGCCAACCCTAGCAACTGAGATGGGTGCCATGCAGGAGAGAATTACCTCTACCAAAAATGGTTCAATTACTTCCGTACAGGCCGTTTACGTACCAGCGGATGACTTAACTGACCCTGCTCCAGCGACTACTTTCGCTCACTTGGATGCTACTACCGTACTTTCCCGTAAAATTGCCGAGTTGGGTATCTACCCTGCTGTGGATCCATTGGATTCTACTTCTAGAATTCTTGAGCCAGGTATCTTGGGCAACGAGCACTATGACTGTGCTACTCGAGTTAAAGAATTGCTACAACGTTATAAAGAACTTCAGGACATCATCGCCATCCTTGGTATGGAAGAACTTTCTGAAGAAGATAAATTGGTTGTTCACAGAGCTAGAAGGGTTCAGAGATTCTTGTCTCAGCCTTTCCACGTAGCTGAACAGTTTACAGGACTTAAAGGTGTGCTTGTAGACATCAAGGATACCATCAAAGGTTTCACCATGATCATGGACGGTGAATTGGATCACCTTCCTGAGGCAGCATTCAACTTGGTAGGTAACATCGACGATGCTATCGCTAAGGGTGAGAAAATGCTCGCTGAGGTTAAATAATCAAAGCCCTCTAAATCTCTTTAGAGGACTGAATCACAGGGCAAAAGCTTATTCGTCTGCTTTTCCCTGTGATTTTTTAAAACAAAACTAGCAGCAACATGCATTTAGAAATCATAACACCGGACAAAAAGGTTTTTCACGGAGAGATATCAGAAGCCAGTTTTCCTGGTGCCTCTGGCGCTTTCCAAGTATTGAAAAATCACGCTCCTATTGTGTCTGCACTGGCAAAAGGAACCGTTTCTTACACTACCAATGACGGCAAGCAGTCTCTAGAAGTGGACGGCGGTGTAGTGGAAGTAAGAGAAAACGAGATTATTCTTTTAGCTGAAAAAATCCTCGATTAATCAGCTAAACATCAAGATAAATTAAAAGCGAACCAAAATTGGTTCGCTTTTTTTATTTCATTGAAAAGTCACCTCCACTAGGTAAAACCCTTCCAAATCTTTTATTTTCTCCTGAAATGGGCTGTTTTGCATAAGGATGTATTCCTTTAACAAGGCTCCCTGCCAAACCCCAACAAACATGTCTTTTTCTTCATCAACTACTTGAATAGGAGGCAATGCCATTTGATAACGATCCTTTTCGATGAGTGCTCTTCCATTAGAAATTACTTTATTGCCAGATTTTGAATAAAGTGAATAAAAACGATTATAATTTTCATCAAACGAGTTGATTATAACATACTTAGCTGACTCCTTCCAATCCCCAGCAAATCCTGATTTTCCTTTAAAAATAGACTTAACTTTTTCAAAATCATGTTCCCTAGATTTAAAATATGCCCCATTTGGCAAAATAACCTCCTGCTCCCAATTCTCTGGCATTGGATGAGGATGGTATTTTATAGCAAAACGCTTTATCAAAGTACCGGGTGATTGAACATGATAAATAGTGGCATCAAAGTTTTGATAAAACCTTATAGAATCCCTATAAAGCTCAAATGGATTTATTGGCGTAACAATTAAAGTCCCATCTAATTCAGGAGAATAACTCAATGCCGTATTTTTTAACCCGAAATCCTTGTCTAAAAAGCCCAGTTTATAATGCAAATTATTAAATGGGCCATTATGATGGCTATATGATTTAAACCCAACATAACCTTCATGACCTAATAACTTCGTGACATTACTAAAAATCAGGAGATCTTTTGTTCTAAAAGAGCTATCTGCATTAAAATCCTTATCAAAAACCACAATTTTTTTCAGATTGAAATCATAGATTTCCAAGGAGCCTTCATCATTTAACCAATAATCATTTATTTGTCGCACTTCTAATGGTCCCTCTCCTTTCTCACCTAATCGCTTAACGAACTTCCCCTGCCGATCGTAGACTTTAACTTCATCGGACATAAATCGATCAAATAGTATATAATGATCCTCCGTAATCAAAACCCTATCTACACCCTTCAAATAATTATCTTCTATCTCCTCTAGCGGAACAAGCCTAATTTCTTTTATTAAGGATGAGACATCCACACTGTCCTCAATTTCTTCCGTATTTATCTCGATTGTTTCAACACGATTTTTGATGCTTTCCTTAGCGTGGGAGCAGGCCATTAATAAAGCCAGCGCTAAAAAATAATATTTTCTCATTAGATAAAAATCCCATTTTAGTTTGACAAAAATTAACTCACGCCCAAAAATAAATACAAAAAAGCCGCCAAGCAAGCACCGGTCAAAGGACCCAAAATGGGCACCCAGCTATAGGCCCAATCACTACTGCCTTTTCCTTTTATTGGAAGTATCTGGTGCGCGATTCTTGGTCCTAAATCCCTGGCGGGATTGATAGCATAACCAGTTGTTCCCCCCATGGCTAATCCAATCACCCAAACCAAAAAAGCTACAGGCAATGCCCCTAAAGCACCAAGGCCTATAGGTGTATTGTTCACATCCTCCAACTTCGCGCCTGTGGAATATAAAATCACAAAAATCAATATAAATGTCCCGACCACCTCAGAAATAAAATTGGAGGGGTAATTTCTAATAGCAGGAGCCGTGGCAAAAGGGGCAAATTTAAGGCCTTTATCCTCTGTTGCATCAAAATGATCCTTGTATACCATCCATGCTATAAAAGCCCCAAAGCAAGCTCCTAAAACCTGCGCAAGCACATATCCTGGCACTAGGGCCCAGTCAAATAATCCTGCTACGGCCAATCCTACGCTAACTGCAGGGTTGATATGGGCACCACTGTATGGACCTGCCACTACCACCGCCACAAATACTGCCAATGCCCAAGCAGTGGTTATCACAATCCAGCCACTTTGATGCCCCTTAGTTTCCTTTAAAACCACATTGGCTACCACTCCTGATCCTAATGAGATCAAAAGGGCTGTACCAATAAATTCAGCTACATATATATTCATTGTTTATCTTAATTATTGAGATGTGTTGAAAAATGAAAGTTTTAGGATTCCTCCCAATTCTTAGTCCGCTCTACTGCTTTATGCCAGAAATGCAATTTCTTAGCCACCTCTTCATTGGCTTTCTGTGGACTGAAGCATGCATCTTCTTCCCATAATTTCTGTAAAGTAGCTTCACTATCCCAATAACCAACTGCTAAACCAGCCAAAAACGCTGCCCCCAAAGCTGTGGTCTCAGTAACCTTGGGCCTTCTAATATCACTTCCAACCAAATCTGCTTGAAATTGCATCAAAAAGTTATTGGCAGACGCTCCCCCATCCACACGCATTTCGATAGTTTTCCCTCCCGCATCTTTTTCCATGGCATTCAGTACATCGTAGACTTGAAAAGCAACAGCTTCTAATGCCGCCCTCGAAAAATGTGCCCGCGTAGTCCCTCTCGTAATACCAAAAAATGCCCCTCTGGCATCTTGATCCCAATATGGAGCGCCCAATCCTGTTAAAGCAGGAACAAAATAAACTCCCCCATTATCCTTCACTTCTTGCGCAAGGGATTCACTTTCTTTTGCGTCACGGATGATTTTTATACCATCCCTCAGCCATTGAATGGCTGCACCTCCAATAAACACACTTCCTTCTAAAGCATATTTAACTTTGCCCTTAATCTCCCAGGCAATTGTAGTCAACAACTGATTATTGGAATTCACTGGTTTTTCACCAGTATTCATTACTAAAAAACAACCTGTACCATAAGTAGTCTTGGCCATCCCGGATTCAGTACATAGTTGCCCAAAAAGTGCTGCCTGCTGATCTCCTGCTATACCAGCTATAGGAATTTTTGCAGACAGAACATCCCCGGCTGTCTCACAATAAACTTCGCTGCATGACTTTACTTCTGGTAATATAGACTCAGGAATATCAAACAAGGCCAACAGTTCTTTATCCCATTTTCTTTCATGGATATTGAACAACATGGTCCTACTGGCATTGGTAATATCTGTAATATGTGTTTTTCCCTTGGTTAACTTCCACACCAACCAGCTATCTACTGTACCAAAACAGACCTTTCCCTGCATGGCTTTTTCTCTAGCTCCTTCTACGTGATCTAATATCCATTTGATCTTAGTTGCTGAAAAATAAGCATCAATGACCAAGCCTGTCTTTGACCTGACCATATCGGAAAGTCCTTTGTTTTTCAATTCATTACAATAAACAGATGTCCTACGATCTTGCCATACAATAGCATTATAGAGCGGCTTACCTGTTTCTCTATCCCATAAAATTGTCGTTTCACGCTGATTGGTAATCCCCATGGCTGCAATTTGCTTCGGAGAAATTTCGGTCTCCGCTACCAACTCCAAAATTACAGAAGCTTGAGAGGTCCAAATTTCTGTTGCGTCATGTTCTACCCAACCTGATTGGGGAAAATACTGTTTAAAATCCTTTTGGGTCATCCCTACTGGCTGGCCTAATTGGTTAAAAAGTATTGCCCTAGAACTGGTAGTTCCTTGATCCAAGGCCAAAATGTACTGATTACTCTGGGTCATGGTTAAATAGTTAAATCATATATTTATTTGCTGTTTTCTTAAAATCTTCCAACTCACTCATTACCCACTCATCACCCTGCTTTAATTCGGCCGCCATTACTTCTGCTACCAAAGGAGCCATTTCATATGCTGCTTTGGCATCCAAAAACAATATCCGCATCCTGCGGGCCAGCACATCCTCTAATTTCATGGCCATCTCCCTCCTTACTGCCCAAACCACTTCCCCGACAGTATAAGGATAGTCCTTGTGAAGAATCTTAGCATATTCGGGTTCATCTTTGATCATTTGCAGGAGTTCCATTGCATCCGAACCATATTGCCTCCAATGCCCTTCCAAAAGGATGGGGCCAAAACCATGTATCCGTTCTTTCCAAGACTCACTTTTCTTTACACTTTTACCGGTTAAGTCTGAAAAACAATCCACTGTATCCTCCCCCATTTTCCTAAATGTAGTCCATTTGCCGCCAGTCAAGGTCACCAAACCAGATGAAGAAATAATCACCTTATGATTTCTTGAAATCTCCTTGGTCTTTGCATTTCCTTCCTTTGGAGCTGCTAATGGCCTCAATCCTGCAAAAACTGCAAGTACATCCTTTCTATTAGGCTTCTTAAGCAAATATAAACCAGCAGTCTGAAGTATAAAATCAATTTCACTGGACAATGCCTCTGGTTCGAGTTTAGTCTTTTTGCGTAAAGTATCTGTTGTACCCACTACCAATTTCCCTAACCAAGGTACCGCAAACAAAACCCTGCCATCACTAGTTTGAGGAATCATCAACGCATCTTCACTCCCTAAAAACTCCATGGGCAAAACCAAATGAACACCTTGGCTTGGCCGGATCATTTTTGGAGCATCCGGCTCATCTAACTTCAAAACCTTATCCGCAAAAACTCCAGTAGCGTTGACCACCATGCGCGCATGCACATCATAACTTTTCTTTTCTAAAACATCTTTTACCCTTACACCATTTATCCTCCCATCACCTGATTTCAATAATGAGGTTACTTTGGCATAATTAAGCACACAACCTCCCAAATCATCACAAGTCTGGGCCACACTTAACGCCAATCTGGCATCATCAAATGCCCCATCATGATAAACCACCCCCCCCAACAGTCCTTCCTGCTTGATAGTAGGTAGGCGTGCTCCCACTTCTTCCTTTGAAATATAAGAGGAATCCCCCAGACTTAACCTACCACTCATCCAATCATAAATTTTCAAGCCTATCATATATTTCAATTTATCCCAATACGAATATATAGGTATAACAAAAGGCTGTACACTTGCCAAGTGTGGCGCATTTTGGAGAATTCTGCCACGTTCACGTAATGCTTCCCATACCAAAAACACGTCCCCTTGAGCCAAATACCTCACTCCGCCATGAACCAATTTCGTACTTCTACTAGAAGTCCCTTTGGCAAAATCATTCCCTTCAAGCAGCAACACGCGAAGGCCTCTGGACAAGGCATCCAAAGCAACTCCCAAGCCTGATGCCCCTCCCCCTATCACCACAATATCCCAAGCCTCTGCAGCTTCCTTTAATTTCCTTATATTTCCTAATCTATCCATAAAAACAACTTAATACCGGAAAAGTAACACAAAAAGAAATAAAAAGAAACAAAAGGATATAAAATAATTAAATACTTGTTAAAACAAATCTTTAGTAATAATTGATTATTTTCGTTCTATCATGACAATAGCAGAAAGACATAAGTTAATATTGGATAAATTGGACCAGGAAGGATATGTGAGCGTATCCGAGCTGAGCAAAAGCATGAAGGTCACTATGGTAACCGTCCGGAAAGATCTCAAAATCCTCGAAGACAAAGGACTCCTCTATCGGACCCATGGAAGTGCCACTCCTGTACCTCCATATGTAAACGATCGGTCTGTAAATGAAAAGCAGCTGGAAAAAGTTGACGAAAAGAAACGAATAGCCCAAAAAGCTGCAGAAATGATTCTTCAGGATGACGCTATCATCATTGGATCTGGGACAACCGTCGTTGCCTTTGCACAAGTTATTCCCAAAAACTTAAGACTGACCGTACTTACAGCAGCCATGAATGTCACCATGTCACTAATAGACCTTCCAGAAGTGGAGGTGGTTCAATTAGGTGGAGTTGTAAGAAAGAGTAGTTCTTCTGTCGTTGGATACTATGCAGAAAACATGATGAAACAGTTTTCCTGCAGTAAACTTTTCCTGGGAGCAGATGGTATCAGCATGGATTATGGACTTAGCACCTCCAATATGATGGAAGCTCACCTAAATGCACAAATGATCAAGTCCGTCCAAAAAACCATTGTACTGGCTGATTCAAGCAAATTCGAAAGAAAAGGCTTTGGGAAAATATGTGATATAGAAGACATCGATGAAGTAATAACTGACAAGGGCACCCCAAGCCACTTTATCAAAAAATTAGAAGAAAAAGGGATCACTGTTACCGTGGTATAAAAAAAGGAGCAATCAAAGCTCCTCTTCTCTTTCCAACATCAATATAGCGTTTTGGGATACTATATAAAACTTCTCTTCTTCATAAATCACCTCATGTGCTCCATTCAATAAAAAAATGGCCAAATCACCTTCTTTCGCCTGCAAAGGAATATATCGAATATTCTCCTCTTTTTCCTTCCATGGCTCATCCTCTTCCACATGCATTGGGATAGGATAACCAGGTCCTGTTTTAATAATATAACCTTGCTGTACCTGCTCCTTTTCCTTTACACCTGGCGGCAGATACAGCCCACTAGAAGTTTTTTCCCCAGCCTTTTTGAGTTTGATCAATACCCGATCTCCCACTACTACCAGTTTTTTCAACTTATTATCTTCAGTTAAGCGCATAACTTCTAAGCTTTGTACTACTTTATAAAAACAAAAGCACCCCGAAAAAATCGAGATGCTTTCTTTATCCTTGATCCCGAAGAAAATTATTTCTTATCTTCTTCGTTTACTTCTTCATAATCTACATCGGAAACACTATCACCAGCGTTCGCACCTGCATCCGCAGTAGCCCCGGCTCCTGCTCCAGCAGCACCTTCAGCACCAGCTCCTTGAGTAGCGTTATACATTTCTGTAGAAGCTGCTTCCCAAGCTTTGTTAAGTTCTTCAATAGCTGGAGTGATGGCTTCCAAATCTTGAGCTTGGTGAGCTGTTTTCAATTTCTCCAATGCACCATTGATATTGGCTTTATTGCCATCAGAAAGCTTATCACCGAACTCCTTCAACTGCTTCTCAGTTTGGAAGACCAAACTGTCAGCTTGGTTAAGCTTTTCGATTTTTTCTTTCTCCTCTTTATCAGAAGCGGCATTAGCCTCAGCTTCTTTTTTCATTCTTTCGATTTCCTCGTCAGAAAGGCCGGAAGAAGCTTCTATTTTGATTTTCTGCTCTTTACCAGTTCCCTTGTCCTTAGCAGATACGTGAAGGATACCGTTAGCATCAATATCGAAAGTCACTTCGATTTGAGGCACTCCTCTTGGTGCTGGCGGGATATCGCTCAACTGGAACCTACCGATACTTCTGTTATCCTTCGCCAATGGTCTTTCACCTTGAAGCACGTGGATATCTACTGCTGGTTGGTTGTCAGCCGCAGTTGAGAAGGTCTCGGACTTCTTAGATGGAATGGTAGTGTTGGCTTCGATCAATTTGGTAAATACTCCTCCCATTGTCTCAATACCCAAAGAAAGAGGAGTTACATCTAGCAACAACACATCTTTCACTTCACCAGTCAATACTCCACCTTGGATCGCAGCACCAATAGCCACTACCTCATCAGGGTTAACACCTTTAGATGGCTTTTTACCGAAGAATTTCTCTACTTCTTCCTGAATTTTAGGGATTCTAGTAGAACCACCTACCAAGATCACTTCGTCAATTTCAGAAGCGGACATTCCTGCATCTGACAAAGCTTTCTTACAAGGCTCCATAGATCTTTTCACCAAGTCTTCAGACAATTGTTCGAACTTAGCTCTTGAAAGATTTCTCACCAAGTGCTTAGGACCAGTCTGCGTAGCTGTAATGTATGGCAAGTTGATTTCAGTAGATGAAGAGCTTGAAAGTTCGATTTTAGCTTTCTCAGCAGCTTCTTTCAATCTCTGAAGGGCCATTGGATCCTGCTTCAAATCAATATCTTCCTCTGCTTTGAATTCATCCGCTAACCAGTTGATGATCACTTGGTCAAAATCATCACCTCCCAAGTGAACATCACCATTGGTAGACTTAACTTCAAATACACCATCACCAAGCTCAAGGATAGAGATATCAAAGGTACCACCACCAAGGTCATACACAGCGATTTTCATGTCCCTGTCTTTCTTGTCCATACCATAAGCTAGGGCAGCTGCGGTAGGTTCGTTGATTATTCTTTTCACATCCAAACCTGCAATCTGGCCAGCTTCCTTGGTAGCATGACGCTCAGCATCGTTAAAGTAAGCTGGAACAGTAATTACCGCTTCAGTTACTTCTTGTCCTAAGAAATCTTCAGCTGTAGACTTCATTTTTTGAAGAATCATAGCTGAAAGCTCCTGAGGAGTATAAGATCTGTCACCAATTTTAATGGCTACAGTGTCATTAGAACCTTTTTCTACTTTATATGAAGCATGCTTTTTCTCATCAGAAACTTCTGAGAATTTTTTACCCATAAACCTTTTCACAGAAGAAATGGTATTCGCCGGGTTGGTGATAGCCTGCCTTTTGGCGGGATCCCCTACTTTTCTTTCTCCGTTTCCATTGTCCAAAAATGCCACAATAGAAGGGGTTGTTCTTCTTCCCTCACTGTTTTGGATTACCACAGGTTCGTTACCTTCCATTACGGCAACGCAAGAGTTAGTGGTTCCCAAGTCTATACCGATAATTTTTCCCATAACTTTTTATATTTCTTTATTGCTGTTTTCTATGTGATTACTCGAAAACATAATTAACAACTCATGTGCCAAGCCCTATTTCTTTCCTTTCTGTGTCAGATTGTCAGCAATCATGACAAACAGCTTAGTTTTCGGTATAAAAATCTGTCAAGCCTATCTGGAATAGCAGACATTGGAATGTTATTTTGTCAAATACACTTTTCCCTGAACCATTTTTTAAAAACTATATCCATCACATTATTCACCAGATTAGTCGCATTTTTTATTAATTATCTCATTTAATGAAGTACTTGGTGCAACCATTTGATGCTTATAAGCATCTATAAAGAGGAAGCCATGAAAAGAATGGTATTTGGCCTTGGAGCCAATGCCGTTAATACTTTTAAACAATAAACTTAAGACACAACTCCTTTATGTCAACAATAACAACTTGACCAATGAATGCTTCACTAAATAAAGAACGAATAAGATGGGCAATTGTCATTTTGATAGGCTTGATAGCTTCTTTGATCATTTCCGAGTGGGAAAAGAAATCCAAAGCTCCCAGCAACTTAAGCCAATCAGTAAATCCTCGCACTATAGGCGAATTGAAGCAACCTTTGGAACAAATATTTCTCCCTTCCTTTTCTCCAAAAAAGAAAAAACAAATCGGGCATTTATTTTTCTGATTATCGTCTAACTTAGCTGGCAAAAGCCATTTATGAAGATCCAAGACATTTATATCTACCCCATCAAGTCATTGGGAGGAATTAGATTGCAGGAAGCAGAAGTCCAAACCAAAGGCTTAAAATGGGATCGTAGATGGATGCTGGTGGACGAACATGGTATTTTCCTCAGCCAACGCAGCCTGCATCACATGGCATTGTTACAGGTGGATATCGAGACCGATGGTCTCAAAGTATTTCTTAAAAACAAACCTGACAACAATATATACATTCCCTTTGAACCCGAGACAAAGGATTTCATCCAAGTTCAGGTCTGGGAGGACAGGCTATTGGGCCAAATTGTCAGCCCAATAGCCAACCAATGGTTTTCCGAGATCTTGAACATCAATTGCCAACTGATCTTTATGCCTGAAAGCAGCCTTCGGCCGGTAGAAGAAAAATATACAGTCAATAATGAAACTGTCAGCTTTGCAGATGCTATGCCTTACCTTTTGATCGGTCAAGGCTCTCTAGATGAACTGAACTCAAGATTAGATAATCCAGTTCCAATGGAGCGGTTCAGGCCTAACCTAGTATTCAGTGGTGGAGCCGCTTTTCAGGAGGATCAATGGACGCATATTCAAATTGGAGATTGCAGCTTTAAGGTTACCAAACCCTGTGCTAGATGTGTACTGACCACTGTAGACCAAAATACTGGCATAAAGGGAAAAGAACCTCTAAAGACCTTATCCACCTATAGACGTAAAGACAATAAGGTACTGTTTGGACAAAACCTTATTTCCTTAAAAAATGGAACGGTGAAGGTAGGAGACAAACTAATTATCAAATAAAAAAGCCTCCACTAGTTGGTGAAGGCTTTGTGTTTTTCAGCTTTCTAAATCCTTTAGACCTTTTCTGCTCTCAGTTGAGCACTGTACTCCTTTACGGTATTGATAAATACTTTTACTTTCGCAGGGTCAATATCGGGATAAACACCATGACCCAAATTGGCTATATGCCTTCCAGTTCCAAATTGATCCAACATCCTTTTGGTAGCAGCTTCCACCTCAGCATCTGAGCCATACAAAGCAGCAGGATCCAAATTACCCTGAAGGGTTTTATCTGGACCTATCAATCTCCTTGACTCTTCAATTCCCATATTCCAATCCAGGCCAATAGTTTCGCAATTTAGCTTGGCCATTTCTTCTCGGGCAAAGAACGCTCCTTTTGCAAATACAGTCACAGGAACCTCAGTGATGGCATCACAAATAGCTGAAATATATTTTAGGGAATATTTCTGATAATGGTCAGGAGGAAGAATTCCGGCCCAACTGTCAAAGACCTGTACAATATCGGCACCAGCAGCAATCTGCGCTTTAAGGTAATTGATGGTTGACTTGGTGATCATATCCAATAGCGTCTCCGCCAAATCTGGATCTTGATAAAGCATGGCCCTGGACTTAGAAAAAGTCTTGCTACCTGAGCCTTCCACCATATAGGCAAAAATGGTCCACGGCGCACCTGCAAATCCAATCAACGGCACTCGACCATTCAAGGCTTTTTTGGTGATTTTTATGGCTTCAATAACATAACTAAGATCATCCACCCCATCTGCAATTCGCAGCTTTTTCAGATCAGCAGCAGAAGAAACTGTATTTGGGAATTTAGGTCCACGCTTTTCAATCATCTCATATGGCAGCCCCATAGCTTCTGGGATCACCAAAATATCTGAGAAAATTATGGCTGCATCCACCCCTAATAAATCCACCGGTTGAATAGTCACTTCAGCTGCCAGCTCAGGGGTCTGGGCCAATTCAATAAAGCCACTCACACTACTCCTTACTTCACGGTACTCCGGCAAAATCCTTCCAGCCTGTCTCATCAACCAAACTGGTGTTCTCTCTACTTGCTCCCCGCGGGCAGCTCTTAATAACAAGTCATTTTTAAATTGCATGGCACAAAGATAGTTGATGAAAAGAAATTATACGAACCCTTCCTGTCAATTGGATGGGCAGAAATAGAAAAAGCCGTTAAGATTTCAATCTCAACGGCTTCAAACATTTCTTTATTTAACTCTATTTCTTTTTAAAATCTTCTTCAGTAATTCCAAAGTGCTTCATTGTTGCCTCATAATCCGAGAAATCCATTCTGGCATCCACCAAATCGGCAGGAATGATTACGCCTCTAAAGGTCAAACCATCAGTCCAATAAGGATCCAGTTGAGTAAAATCAATTGCCCCATCCATAAATATGCTGAAATCAACAGGAGTATAATCAAAGTTATACACTAAAATTCCCTCATTGAAATAAAAGGTCTGTGGAAGCAGTCTCCAAGCAAAACTATCTTCATAAACTGGAGAAGCCTCTTCCATATAAACCAACAATGCATCACCATCCACTAGAGGCTCTGTAAATTCAAATAATTCAGCAAAAGCATTCTCATCGTTAAAATCAATAACCACCTCAAATGCCTCTCCCACAATTAATCCTCCATCTACACCTGGAGGTCCCTGAGGTCCTTCTGGGCCTTCACAGCCTTGAAAAATCATGGCTGAAGCTACAAACAATGCTAATAATATTTTTTTCATAGTTGAGATAGTTTACACTTCTTATCAATTCCTATCAGGACTCAAAGGAAGAATATTTTTTCAAATATCCAAAATGCCCTAATTATTTAACAATAACTAAAACCGTACCAGTTTTATTGTATTCTTTAGTTAGCTTTTCTTAACGGAGCTATTACCTGAACATGATCTTCTGACAATAATTTATCAATAAATAGCTCTTGAAGTCCCCATCCATTGTCGGCCGCAAATTCCCTTAACTCATCCTTGACCGTTTCGGGTCTAGGCATCACTAATTTATTCACCTTAAGGTCTGCGACCAATACTTGATCTGCTTCAATAGTCTTCTCCTCCCAATCCTTTCCGAGTTTATCATCCAAGCGATCTAAGCCCACAAAAACTTTCATCGTATCCAATTTCCCCGCAGGCTCTATATAATAGATGGTATGCATTACTCCCTCCGGATTAGCCTCCTTCAACCTTTCCACTTGCTCAAAAGTTTTCTTCAGCAATTCATCTTGTGGGGTCCCCCTATAGGTTAAACCATATAATTTGAAGGTTCCTATGGACTGTTTTTGTATTGGGATTTTTTCAAATCCACCCAAATAAGAGAAAGCTCCTACTCCCAGCAAACCTATTACCACAATGATAATCGCCGCCTTTTTCATAATCAAGTCATTAATTTATAAGGTCACCAATCGCAGGGACTTAAACTTTATTCTTTTCTCTTTAATCTTTACTCCTAAAAAAGATACCTAACACCTAAGCCTCCTTGCATTTTAATATGGCCTGGCCTGTCCACAATCTCCATCATCAAACCAATTTCCGCAAATACAGTAATCGGCAATTCTTCTAAATAATACTCTCCTCCTCCAAACACTTCTGGACCAAAATCCACGTTATTTCTATTCTCATACCTAAGGATATTGGCATCAGGTGTTTCATAGTAGGCATATTCTACAGACATACTTCTCAGCTGAAGCCCGGCCCCACCATAAGCCAATAGTTTGCCTTCTGTAATATCAAACTCTGATGTAACATCCTCATGATATGCTACACGACCATTTAAAGAAAGTCCTCCCCCTGAACTATGGTTAACATAAAAAGATCCTGGAGCAGGTTTATTATTATCAAATACTCGTCTGTAATACGATGAGCTATTGGAACTCCCCCTACCGATCATGGCTTCCAGAGATATTTTTTCTTCAATAAAAGTTTTGTAAGTAATACTTAAAGGCTCACCCAATCTCAAACCGATAGATTGTTCTTGAGCAAAGGCCATAACAGGCAAGCTAAAGATGACCAATAGCAATAATCTTTTCATAATAGTGTAAGTGTATTTTAATTCAAACGGTGCAAAATTAATTCCTATTCATCAATAACTGATCAACAGGCCCCCATATTTTAGCTGACCATGGATTTTAATTGCATCTGGTGCAACTGTGCATAATAGCCTTCCTTCTCAAGCAAGGACTCGTGAGTTCCCATTTCCTTGATTTCCCCTTTATGCAAAACAATGATATTATTCGCTTTTTGTATGGTAGACAGCCTATGGGCAATGACGATGGAGGTCCTACCCTTCATCATCTTGTCAATGGCATTTTGGATCAGCTCTTCGGTTTCTGTATCCACTGAAGAGGTCGCTTCATCCAAGATTATAATCTCAGGATTGTATACCATGGCACGAACAAATGAAATCAATTGTCGTTGACCTACAGAAAGGGTGGCGCCACGTTCCATGACATTATAATCCAATCCTCCAGGTAAACGCTCAATAAATTTTCGGGCTCCTACCAACTCTGCAGCCTCCATTACCTGTTCTCGAGTAATATCCTCATTGCCCAAAGTAATATTATAGTAAATAGTATCAGAAAAAAGGAACACATCCTGTAACACTACGCCTATATGCTTTCTTAATGTTCCCAATTCATATTCCTTGATATCTGTCCCATCCACTTTAATTGCCCCCTTGTTGATATCATAAAAACGACTTATAAGGTTAATAATGGAGGATTTACCTGCACCAGTAGCACCTACCAAAGCAACAGTTTCTCCATGTTTCACCTTAAAATTGATATCCTTAAGCACCCATTCTTCATCATTATAGGCGAACCAGACCTTTTCCAATTCGATATTACCTTTGATCTTTTCTGGAACCAGTTTCCCTTCATTTGGGATATTCTCATCACTCTCCAATAACTTGAATATCCTAGAGGCACTCACCACACCCATTTGCAGCGTATTGAAACGATCTGCCAACATTCTAATTGGTCGGAAAAACAATTGAAGGTACATAATGAAAGAAATCAACACCCCCACTTTAAGGTCCAAGCCAAAAACACCGGTGGCACCATACCATACCACCAGGCCTATTCCTACGGCTTGGATAATCTCAGCTACAGGATAATAAATAGCATAATATAATACAGACTTAACATGCGCTTTTTTGTGCTCCGTGTTGATCTCCTTAAACTTCCTGTACTCCTCGTTCTCACGATTGAAAATCTGAACTATATTCATTCCCGTAATATGTTCCTGTAGAAATGAATTGAGATTCGAAACAGCATTTCTCACCTCATTAAAGGCTACTTTTACCTTTTCCTTAAATACATAAGTAGATATGATCAGCAAAGGCAAAGTACTTAAACTCACCAAGGTCAATTTCCAGTCAACCCAGAACATCACACCCAAAATGGTAAACAATTGTAACAAGTCTCCAATTATAGCTGCAAGCCCTTCACTAAAAACATTGGAAAGCGTTTCTATATCAGAAATGTTCCTGGTAACTAGTCGACCTATAGGCGTATTATCAAAAAACTTCAAGCGCATTTTCAACAAATGCTTATAAAGTTTGACCCTAATATCTCTTATGATCACCTGGCCCAACCATCCTGAAAGATAGGTATGGGCAAATTGCACCACTGCTTGTAACACCAATAAACCCACCAGAATCATAATGATGAACATCAGCCCTTCTTGGTCCCCATACGCCACATAATTATCTATGGCTTTTTGGATAAAAAGAGGCCTGGTAGGTGCCAGTGCTGCCAAAGCAACGGTCAGGAAGATCAAAAAGAAAAACCTACCCCTATAGGGAGACACAAACCTATATAATTTACGGAGCTCTTGCGTGTCAATAATATCCCCGCTTTTTACATTTTCCTTGTCTAGACTCAAAATCTATTGCTGTTTATATAAATATTTCCTCAGGGTAAATCACACTGCTCAGAAATAATCCTCTGGCTGGCGCAGCAGCACCGGCCTTACCCCGACTTTTACTTTCTAAAATTGATTGAAACCCTTTCTTATCCATCTTTCCTGTACCTACTTCCACTAAGGTACCCACTATTGCCCGTACCATTCCCCTCAAAAAACGATTTGCCGTTATATGAAAAATCAAATGTTGGTCTTTTTGTTCCCAATAAGCCGTTTTTATTTCACATTCAAAATGGTTTACTTCTGTCTTCACCTTGCTGAAGCACTCAAAATCCCTATGGCTCAATAATAATTCGGCCGCTGAATTCATCACCTCCACATCCAGTGGGTAATAACATTGCCAGGATAACTCTTCTTCAAACGGATTTTTTCGCAAAGAGATATAGTATTCATAACTTCTCCAGACAGCATCAAAGCGAGCATGGGCTTCAGGCTTCACTTCCCTTAAGTCATAAATACTGATATCCTTGGGCAAAACAGCATTGACTTTCTTTAGAAAAGTCCGCTTATCCAAAATCTCCTCAAAATCAAAATGTAAATATTGCTGCTTTCCATGTACTCCTGTATCTGTTCTACCACTGCCCATGGTATCTACCTTGCTTCGCAAAATAGTAGCAAGCGCCTTATCTATTTCCTCTTGAACGGTAACGGCATTGGGCTGAACCTGCCATCCGTGATAATGGGTTCCCTTATAGGCTACTTCCAGAAAATACCTTTTTTGTGCTTTCATGAATCCACAAAGATACTATTCCCAATGAATATAATTTGGGAAATGAATGATTCCTTGCTAATATTCAAATTACCCTGTTTCTTTGTCAAAAGTTTTAAAATTTAATAATGATACAGCGAATTCAAACTATCTTCCTATTTCTTGTGGCTGTCGCCATGCTTTTAGTTACTTACTTCCCTATTTGGACCCAAGTAAATGTGGACCAAACTGAAAGCCTAAAATTAACAGCCTGGTCAATGACCCATATGGATGTGACCAACGATACCTTAATTGAAGAAACTGGCACTTACTATATTGGAGCACTGGCTATTCTTGCTGCCTTAGTAGCCCTTTACAGCCTTAGCCAGTTTAAGACCAGAACAAAACAGATGTTCCTAAATATGATCAACTCCTTGGTAATGGTCATTAACTTAGGTATCATCGTATACATTACTTATAGCTACAATTTAGATTTTAACCCTATGGCCAGTGGAGCCTTTATGTTGGGGTTTTATACCATTATTGTAGCGATGATCTTCAATATTGTGGCCAATAGGTTTATCAGAAAAGACGAATTATTGGTCAAATCAGTAGACAGAATTCGTTAGGCAATTACAGCTTAAAAACACAAAAGGCTAACCAATGAGTTAGCCTTTTGTGTTTTATGAATTCGCTATTTACCAAAACCGCACTCCAATAGTTGGGTAAACGGTTTTCAAATCATCTGTGGCCACTACTCCCGCCTGGATATAAAGGTGTTTGCTCAATCTATGTCTGTAAACAGCCCTCAAGGTTGTTCCTTGAAACAGTTTATAACTTCCCTGATTCAATAATATCCCCAACTGAACAGTCTGGTCATTATTTACAATGGCCCGCCCTTTATTCCAAGAAAACTCAGCATTCAAAAACCAATTACTGTTCACTTCTAAGTCTCCAGCCTCCCTATCAGGAAAATAAACAGTATTGGTAATGGAAGCGCCCAAACTGTAACCTGGCAAATTCAGATGTGCCCTAAAGCCTACCTCAGGGGTAAAATATCCCGCAGTAAAATCTATCCCCACTGGAATCCCCAATTCGATACTCTCTAAATGTCGGACATAGTTCCGGTCAATTTTATTCTTCACATTATCCAAACTCGTTGGGGCGAAATTATTGGCCAACCTAAATGCTTTGGTTTCGAACTCGGGGAATCTAGTAGCCCTTTTCATCAAGGGTTCCAACTCTGTTTTCAACTCCTCTGTGGAGAATTCACTTTCGTTGTAGTAGAACAAAACCTTTCCTTCGTTGGGCAAGCTGAACTGCAAAGTATCAGTAATCGGCCAATCTTTATCCAACCATTTCTGTTGGCTATTGGAAAGTGTATTCTCTATCTCTTGGGCCAAAACTGAAGACATAAAAATCCCCATTAGCATGGCCAATAAACCTGCCTTTTTCATTTTATCTAATGTTTTTTTGATGATTAATTCATTTAGTTGGAAACCAAAAAAGTCAATTTCACTGCCCATTAGAAAATCTCAAAACAAATTTCCCAGGACTTCTCTTTGCCTTACTCAGCTCACTTTCCGTATCCATCAGTTTGTTTTTAGCCGAGTAAGCTGTATTGATTTTGATCTTATCATTAATACCCCACGAAACAGTTACCTCATGAAAACTTTTCTCATCCCTTTTTTCTACTGGGGCATGCGCTAACTCTTTAGGCGCATTTACTGACTCCCCCATAATAAATACTGGCATGGATAACTCAGGGACTTCTATTTCATCCAAGGCAATATTATCCTTTGGAATAAAACTTTCATTGGGTATTTCCTGAACCACTTTTTTCTGAACAGGCCTTGCTTCGGCAATTTCCTGTTCACTTATTTCAGGCACCTCCCAAGGTATTTCAATTTTAGAATAAGTATTCGTCAAAAGATATTCCTGCTCATGGAAAGAAGAATCCGTTTCAACTGCCATGAAAAGTAGGTAAGCTATAACCATAGCAATGAAAATCGCAGCAGCCCCTTTCCAATAATAAAGCACGGACCTATGATTATCCAGTACTTCCTCGATACCTTGCCAAGCCTCCTGTTTGGGAGCAGTTAAAGGTAAATGTCTCAATTCTCTGGACAATTGCTTTTCCAAGCTCCTTTCGCTTTCCAGTTTATCCCAAAAATTCTTATTGGGCTGATATTCCGGTAAATCAAAATTTTCCTTCATGCCTTTAAGACTTGGTTCAAACTCTCTCTCAATAACTTCTTAGCATAAAACAGCTGAGATTTAGAAGTACTTTCCGAAATAGACAGCAGTTGAGCGCATTCTGCATGCTTATAGCCTTCCACCTCTACCAAGAGAAACACACTTCGACATCCTAAGGGCAATTTTCTAATGGCATGGTCCAACATTTCTCCATCTATCCATCCATTTATTCCCCCTTGATCAGAAAATGATTCCACTTGATCCAGTGAAGTGAAATACATCCTCTTTTTCACCATATGTATCGCTTTTCTCACTGCTATCTTTTTCATCCATGCTCCCAAAGTGCTTTCTGCCCTAAAATGTTTTATGCCTTTAAAAATCTCTATAAAGGATTCTTGTAGGGCATCATGTGCCTCAGCCTCATCATCCAAAATTCTATAAACCGTGGAATACAAGGCTACCTTATATCTCTCGAAGAGCTCAAACTGAGCTTTTCGATCCTGCCTGACACAGGCTGCAATAAGATCTTTTTCAAAAATTGACTTCATTTTGATCGGTTTCCACTATAAAGAGGCGATTAGGAGCCAAATGGTTGGAAAGACGTGGATTTTTTCTTCTATCCAATTTATAAAATTTCTAATGCATTGACACTTTCTCCTACCTGTCCTTATGTGCTCAAGATCAACACTTCAAGGTATATCAAAGAATATCTCTCATTACGGTTAATTGAGATAATCTCAAACAAATTTCCTGAATAGTTAGCTGCTAACAGCAGAATTTTATCCCAGTCTGGCCCAAATTCTTTAATTTTATTAAAAATAGACAATCATGAAGTTCGAGACCATAGCTATCCATGGAGGAAATTTGATTACGGACAGTCACAAACCGGTAGTCCAACCAATCACATTGTCCACCACATTTGAGCACCAAAAAGATTCTCTAATATATTCCCGATCCAACAATCCCAATAGAATGGCCCTAGAAAGCTTACTGGCCAAACTTGAAATGGGAAAATCTGCAGCAGCTTTTTCCTCAGGCAATGCTGCTGGTATGGCGGTTTTTCAGGCTTTACCTCATGGAAGCCATGTCATCGCCCCTACGGACATGTACCATGGTCTCAAAAAACAGTTGGTAGAAATATTCCATGACAAGTTAGAGGTAACCTTCATCGATCTAAGTAACACACAAAAACTCAAAAAATGTCTGCAACCCAATACCAAATTACTTTGGATTGAGAGCCCTTCAAATCCCTTATTAAAAATCAGTGATATCAAGACCCTATGTACCCTTGCAAAGGAAAATGATATCATCTCTATTTGTGACAACACCTTCGCCACACCTGTATTCCAAAATCCATTAAAACTTGGTGCAGATATGGTAATGCACAGCGCTACCAAATATTTTGGAGGACATAGTGATATTCTTGGAGGAGTTTTGATTACTAAGGAAGAAAATAGTTTTTGGAACCAAATACTTAATGTTCAAAAAACAGGGGGAGCAGTACCTTCTCCTTTTGACTGTTATTACTTAACTAGAAGTATAAAAACATTGGCCTACCGAATGAAGGGCCATGCAGAACATGCCGGAGTTATTGCCACTTTCCTGGATCAGCACCCACAGGTAGAAAAAGTCTTTTACCCTGGATTAACCCATCATCCCGGACATCAAACAGCAGCAAAACAAATGACAGGATTTGGAGGTATCCTTTCTTTCTTAATAAAAGGCGGGCCAGACAATGCCGATAATTTTATATCAAATCTTAAATTCTTTAGTAACGCTACCAGCTTGGGTGGTGTGGAAAGTCTAATAGAAAGAAGGGCTGCAGTAGAAGGGCCTGACACCAAAACCCCACAAAACCTTATTCGGGTATCTGTCGGCTTAGAACATTTAGATGATCTTTTGGAAGACATGGAACAGGCTTTTAAAAAAATCAATTGACTACTTAAAAAAACAAAAGCCATCCGCCTAGGCGGATGGCTTTTTTCTTTAACTGACTTTTTAAAGAAAAAGTGTGTTGAATTAGTTGGATTGTATTAATAAGGGTGACAACAACTTTGTCTGCAAATAAAAGCATTTCATACTTATTTGCAAAACTTAATAATAATTAAAGTACAATAATTTTATAAGAATATTTCAATACTGCTTTTTCAAAATACAAATACCGGAAATAATATATCACTTTTCTAATTACATAATTATTCAAATTTAGCTCAAAACTTACTAAAAATTTTGTTTTAACCCGCCCATCCTTCACGATCCAAACTTCTGTACTGAATAGCCTCGGCCAAATGCTCAACTCTTATCTGTTCACTTCCTGACAAATCTGCTATGGTTCTCGCTACTTTTAGAATTCTATCATAAGCGCGTGCCGACAATCCCAACCTTTCCATAGCAGTTTTCAACAGCTTTTTCCCCCCTTCATTAATTTGACATACTTCTTTAACCAAATGTGATGGCATCATGGCATTACAGTAAATATCCTTATGTTCTTCAAACCGTTTTACTTGCATTTCCCTGCCTGCAATTACCCTTTTCCTGATAGAAGAACTATCCTCTGCCTTTCTCATTGAGGTCATCTCTTCGAATTTGACAGGCGTCACTTCCACATGCAGATCAATCCTATCCAATAATGGACCACTTACCTTATTCAAATATCGCTGAACTACCCCAGGTGCACACACACACTCCTTATCTGGATGATTGTAGTATCCGCAGGGACATGGATTCATGCTGGCAATCAACATAAAATTAGCAGGATAATCTACCGACACTCTTGCCCTACTGATGGTTACCCTGCGTTCCTCAAGCGGTTGGCGCATTACCTCTAACACAGTCCTTTTGAACTCAGGCAATTCATCTAAAAACAATACTCCATTATGTGACAGGGAAATCTCTCCAGGCTGGGGATTCCCTCCTCCACCTACCAATGCCACATCACTAATGGTATGATGAGGAGAACGAAAAGGTCTTTGTGCAATAAGAGTAGCTTCATTCCCCAGTTTTCCAGCAACAGAATGAATCTTGGTAGTTTCCAAAGCTTCCTGCAAGGTCAAAGGGGGCAAAATAGAAGGCAGTCTTTTGGCTAACATGGTTTTGCCCGCACCTGGAGGACCTATCATCACCACATTATGACCACCTGCCGCTGCTATTTCCATGGCTCTTTTAATATTCTCCTGCCCCTGAACATCTGCGAAATCAAATTCATAATCTTCCAGACTATGGTAAAAAATATCCCGCGTATCAGTTACCAAGGGTTCTATATCCAATTCCCCTTCCAAAAAACCAATGGCTTGCTCCAAAGTTTCCACTCCTATTACATCCAGGTTATTGACTATGGACGCTTCCGAGGCATTCATTTTTGGAAGTATCACTCCTTTAAAGCCCGATCTTCTAGCCTCTATCGCGATGGGCAAGACGCCCTTGATTGGCCTCAATTGACCATCTAGGGATAATTCGCCCATGATGACATATTGCTCCAACTCCGGAAAACCAACCTGCTCAGACGCCTTTAATATCCCCATAGCAATGGGAAGATCATAAGCAGACCCTTCCTTTCGGATATCTGCTGGTGCCAAATTGACAACTACCTTTTGCCTGGGCATCCTATAGCCAAAATATTTCAGGGCTGACTCCACCCTTTGCTGGCTTTCCTTGACTGCACTGTCAGGCAGTCCGACCATATAAAAACTTGTTCCCTGACCTACATTTACTTCAATCGTAATCAGCTTGGCATCGACTCCGGACACCGTGCTTCCAAAAGTTTTAGCTACCATTTATAATGTATTCTTATAACAAAAAAGGAAATCTCCAGTCGAGATTTCCTAATATACTAATTATTATACTAGTGTTTTACTTTCTACTATTTGATGTTTTGCCGAGGTTTGATCACTGATGAATCCTTATCATCCTCTGAAACATTAATATTCTCATCACTTAGCCTTGATTTCCTGCCCTGCTCAATATCATAAAGCTTAGCCTTCAAACTATTATTTTCGGTTTCCATCTTCATGATCTTCTTGTTGAGCCCGTTGGCATACATCCCTTGAAACAACCAAGCCAATAAATACATCACAAATCCAACCAACAGCCAGGCCACCACCTTTCCAGCAGTAAGTTCCTCAATATTGAAACCATTCTTTACACTATCAAACGCCAAAAAGAAGACCAATGCAACTCCGAAAAATAGCGCTACCAAAAGCTGAAATATGCTTGTTATTTTTTTCATATGTTTAAAATTGGGTTTTCCTACCTAATATACTAAACTGACTGCATTGAGGAAAGCTTCTTGTACAATCCTTCCTTCTCTAACAGCCCCTCATGTGTTCCTCTTTCTACTATTTCACCTTGTTGGATCACCAAAATCTCATCCGCATGCTGGATGGTACTCAACCTATGAGCAATTACCAAAGTGGTCCTATGACTCATCAAATTGGTCAAGGCTTCCTGCACCAATCGTTCCGACTCTGAGTCCAATGCTGAAGTAGCTTCGTCCAGTATCAGTATTGGTGGGTTTTTCAAAACAGCCCTCGCAATACTCAGCCTCTGCCTTTGACCTCCTGACAACTTACTTCCGCGTTCACCAATATTGGTCTGATATCCATTCTCCAATTTAGCAATAAACTCATGCGCATTGGCAATCTTGGCAGCCTCTATCACTTCCTCTTCTGGAACACCTTCCAGACCAAAAGCTATATTATTAAATACGGTATCATTAAACAATATGGACTCTTGGGTTACGATTCCTATTAAACTTCTCAAGTCTGCAATTTTGTAATCCTTAATATCCACACCATCTAACTTCACCCTACCGTTAAGAGGATCATAAAACCTAGGTAACAAATCAGCAATTGTAGATTTGCCTCCGCCAGAAGGCCCTACCAAAGCAATAGTTTTCCCCTTTTCCAAAGTAAAATGAATATCCTTTAACACCAATTCTTGCTCGTAGCCGAAATTAACATGTTCAAATTCAACTGTCTTTGTAAATTGGCCAAGAGGTTTGGGAGATGCTGGATCTTGAATTTCTGAAGGGGTATCTATCACCTTGAAGATTCTTTCTGCTGATGCCAGTCCTCTTTGGATGGTGCTCATCGCCCTGGAAATCTCCTTAGCAGGATTAAGTACTTGAGTAAACAAAATAATATAAGCCAAAAACTCACTGGCGCTTAAGTCAGAGGTATTGTTAAGAACCAAGCTGCCTCCATATAGGAGGATACCTGCCACAACAAAAACCCCCAAAAACTGGGACATAGGAGATGCCAGCTCATTCCTGCGCGCCATTGAAACATTAATGGAAGAATACTTTCCCGTCTCCTCATCAAACTTATCGTAAACATAGGCCCTAGCGCCAAAAGCCTTCACCACACGCATGCCACCAATTGTTTCATCCAATATATTTACAATTCTTCCCAATGACTCTTGACTTTCAATTGCCTTCTTCTTGAGCCGCTTGGTAATTCCACCAATAAGTGCCCCTGAGATCGGAATGATAAGGATGGTAAAAACTGTCAGCTTTACCGACATAAAAAACAAGGCTCCAAAATATAAAATAATCGTAACCGGCTCTCTAAAAACAACCCTTAAAGACTGAACCACACTATTTTCGACTTCTTGGATATCATTGGTCATTTTGGACATTAGGTCTCCTTTTCGCTCATTGGAAAAATATCCGATATGCATCCTACTCACTTGGTCAAAGACATTCATCCGCATCTTTTTGATCACGTCTGCGCGCACCTTGGCCAGGACTACTCCTGATAAATAAGTAAACAAATTGGAGAGGAATACCGAAACCACGATAATTATGCACACATAAACCAAGGTCCCAAATTTACCATGCATTTCTGCCACTTGAATAAAATAGTGGTTGAACAGATGCATAAAATAATCTATGGTAAAAGAGAAATCTGGCAACATGGCATATTTCTCCAGCTCCACGGGATCCACCTGCTCAAAAATCACATCAAATAATGGCTTGAGCAAGGTGAAATTTAGCAAGCCAAAAATGATTGCCAGAAATGCATATACTATATAAAATGGAAAATATTGTCTGTACGGTCTGGCATAGGCCAGAATTCTTAAATAGGTCTTCATCTATTAAGGGAAAAACCCCATTATCTAATAATTAAAATCCTCTCGGGCAATGTTTAGCCTTAATGAAAGCTGGGAATAATTGGTCATCTCAGGACTATCAAGATCTTGGGCAGTGCGCTTTCGATAACTATGTCCTGCATCCAAAAACAAATTGTGTCGCAGCATATATGAAGCCCTTAAATTGGCAATAAACATCTTGTTTTCTACCCCCTGACCAATGGTATGCCCATATAGTCCCAAACCGTCAGTACCTTCCAATCTGTTTTTCAACAAATCACCTCCCATATTGGTTTCCTCATCTGGATCTGCCCCATAATAATGATAAACTCCTGTAAAATTAAGGGATAATTTTGGTAATGGCTGATACCTTATAATACCAATCATCTCCCTAAAATTGGCTCCCCTTGGGTGGGTAAGGGGAGTACGATAATTGGTATAGGCTTGATATTCTTCCTTTTCCTGATAGGTATAAGGTCTTGCCTGGTTATACTCCAATTGCAAATCCAAATTGGAGACATTGAACACATTGATATATTTATACCCTACTTGTAAGCCATGCTTATTTCTACTGGAGTTTTTCCCGTCCTGACCAAAAAATTCCCCAAAGACAAATTCATCCAAAGCAAATTGCCCATAAAACTGCATGGAATTAGCCACATTCCATTTAAAATCCGTCCCCAGCATCACCTTATCCGGTGTCCCCAATTGATGTTCTACCCATCTGTAAAATATTATCGGATTAAAGTACGTCCAATCAGCCTTATTGGCCATGACAGATTCAAATACACCTAGATTAAATCGCTTACCCAAATTTAGACCCAAGCGATGTAGACTAAAGAACTTCTTAGGATATCTGCCATCTGTTGGCCTTCCTATTCCATCCAAAAAAACATCGGCATTTAACTGGGCCCAAGTATTGGTAAACTGGAGTTTCCATACCCTTGTGTTTAGTTTGAAAAACATATAGGGATTGGAAAAATCAGAAAGCACCATGGACCTGTACCCCTCACCAATAAAATTTCTATCATGGCCCATCTGGGCTGAAATATGCTTACTGACCTGAACAGTCACATAGCCTCTTGCAGAGAAATAACTGTAACCATTATCTCCGTAGGTTTTCCAAAATCCTTCACCTGGCACTGCCCCATTATGCTTGGCATAGGCATCTACCCAAGAAGGAAAAATCACCTCATTGGTACTCAAATAAGTATAAAAGCCCACCTTTCTGTCCACACTTCCCCTGATAGCTATACCTCTGGTATTTTTAAAATTCATAAAATCCTCTTCTGAATCCATGCCTCCCCGAAAATATAAAACTGGATTGACATGCACACCTACCACCTTATCTCTATGGTAATAAAAATCAGACGGCTTTTTATATATCGCATTCCAGAGAGGCTTTTTGGAAAAGTCTGTCTCCTCCTCCATAAACTCCCAATTATCGTTTTTGAGGAAATTCAAATTAAATGCATCCACCCTAGACATTTCTTGCCCGTCAATTGTCCCCAAAAAATTGGCCACGTCATCTCTTCTATACGGCTTGTAGCCGGTGTGGAAGGAAGAATTAAAATTCCCTCCCAATATTTCAAAACGGTCTATTAAATGATAATAGTCCCTATTGAAATCAATATAGGCACTTTGGGCAAAACAAAGCGGAAACAGGAAAATGCTTGCAATTAGGGATAGTAAAAATCTTTTCATGGGCAGCTATTTACACAATTCTTCTATTCAACTACAAAAATTAAAACATTATTAGATGAAAACGAGGTTTTTCTAATAAAAAAGCCTTTTTCAAAAGTCCATTAAAATCATCATCAATGGTTAAACTTTCAAATTTTATTGGTCCTATAGGGCTAATCCAGCATTTTTTTCCCAATTTTGCACCGGATTAGATGGCTGAACCCCTTCTAGTTAAATAATTCATTGATAAACATTTGGAGGCTTTTACAAAAAAGGATAACTTTGTGCCTCCATTTGAAAAAGCGACATTTAATATAAATAGGGATTACCATGAAAAAAGACATTCATCCAAACTACAGAGAGGTTGTTTTTTATGACACTTCCAGTGAATATAAATTCATTACCAAGTCTACTATCGAAACTAACGAGACGATCACTTGGGAAGATGGAAACGAGTATCCAGTTTACAAAATAGAAGTAAGCTCAAACTCACATCCATTCTACACTGGTAAGAAGATGCTATTGGACACTGCGGGTCGAGTAGAAAAATTCAACAGAAGATACAAGAAGAAGTAATTCATTACTTTTCTGTAAAAAAGCGTTTTAAAAGTCTCTTGGAAATTGTATTCCAAGAGACTTTTCTATTTTTGTACCATGGAGGCAATCACATTATTTGATGACCCTGCTTATAGGGGTTCACTATTACCTTTTACTTTTACGCGCCCAGTGGCTGAAATCCGAGTGGGTATTTTAAAAATCAGTGAAAAGTGGGAAAGGCACCTTAATACTAAAGTTGGTTTTTTCACCCAGGATTATTTAAAAAGTAAATTCCCCCAAAAGGAAGGGGCAAAACTATTTATCAATGGAGGACTTTGTCCAGACCATGATTTGGTTACTGCCATCAAATCCTTAAAGAAAGGCCAAGCCCTATATAAGGACAACACCCTTTTGGCGGCGATAGTAGAAACACCTACCGATTTCTCGATAGATGAAATAAAAGAGAAAGAAGAAGCCATAGAATATAAAGGAGAAACTACTCTTATTCACCGGAATTGGCATATCTTTCAGTATAATGGCCTTGAACTCAGAAAGGACTTCCTGCTTATCACTGCCAACAGAAATTCTGTAGGAATAAACGATCCACATACACGGGTTTACAATCCTGAAATGATCTTTGTGGAAGAAGGAGCCCAAATCCGTGCGGCCATACTCAATGCAGAAGATGGACCTATATATATTGGAAAAAACGCACAGGTCCAGGAAGGTGCCATGATCAGAGGCCCCTTTGCACTTTGTGAGGGCGCTGTGGTCAATATGGGAGGCAAGATGAGAGGAGACAATACTATCGGGCCATACTCTAAAGTAGGAGGAGAAGTATCCAACACAGTCATCTTTGGCTATAGTAATAAAGGTCACGATGGATTTATTGGCAATTCTGTCATAGGAGAGTGGTGTAACTTTGGAGCTGATTCCAATATTTCCAACCTTAAAAATAATTATGCTCCAGTCAAAATCTGGGATTATACCAAAGGTGGATTTGCCAACTCAGGACTACAGTTTTGTGGATTAATGATGGGGGACCATTCCAAATGTGGCATCAACACCATGTTCAATACCGGAACTGTAGTAGGCGTCGGAGCAAATATTTTCGGTTCAGGATTTCCAAGAAATTTCGTACCATCATTTGCTTGGGGCGGTGCCGCCGGGTTTTCTACTTTCCAATTCAGAAAATTTGAGGAAACCGCAAGTAAAGTCATCGAAAGGAGAGGCTTCAGCTTTGACGAGACCGAAAAATCTTTGCTCCAGAATATATTTGACATGACCACGGCTTATCGAATTTGGGATAAGAAGGTATAAGCGAAAAGAATAAACATGCTATTTTCATCCATTCCAGGCTTACAGGAAACCAAAGACAAGCTCATTAAGGCCATCAATAACAATCATTTGGCCCATGCGCTGCTATTTCATGGACCTGAAGGTTCTGCCAATCTAAAAATGGCTTTGGCATTGGCAACCTATGTCAACTGTGAAAACCCAGGGAAAAATGATGCCTGTGGAGCATGCAGCGCCTGCCAAAAAATGGCTAAATTAGTTCATCCAGATCTGAGCTTCACTTTCCCAGTCCCAGGAAGCCTTATCAAGGATGATGATGATGGAAACGGCAAGAAAGTTGACATTTTGGCTCCTTGGAGGGAATTTGTACTTCAAAGACCCTATGGAAATCTTCAGGATTGGATATACCATAATGGATTCGAAAAAAAGCAGCTGAACATTTCAAAGGCTGCAGCGAAGCAAATCATAAAAACCATTTCCCTTAAATCATTTGAGGGAGGCTATAAGGTAATTCTGGTTTGGATTCCAGAATTGATGAATACATCATCTGCCAATGCACTATTGAAGGTATTGGAAGAACCACCAGAAAAGACGCTGTTCTTAATGGTAGCCAATCAACCTGAGCAATTGCTTACCACTATTCTTTCCAGGACCCAAAAAGTCTTGGTAAGGGCATTTACAGATGAAGAGATCAAAGGACATCTGATTGCTGAAGGGCTTTGCTCCAAGGAAGCGGGGATGCAGATCGCTCCATTGGCAAATGGCAATATGCGAGAAGCATATCGTTTGGCGGATCAGGTAGTAGATGAAAACACCGCCAAATTCCGAGACTGGATGCGACTTTGCTTTACCTTGGATATCAACAATATCATGTCTTGGTCTGACAATTTCCAAACCTTGGACAAAGAAGGCCAAAAAGCACTTTTCCTTACGGGGCTGAACATATTAAGGGAAAGTTTATTGAAGAGAAGCCAATTGGAAGACTTGATGAGGACAGCTCCAAATGACAGGGAATTCATTGAGAACTTCAGTCTAAAGGCCCTTACGGAAAACAAAATCCTCAGCATATACCAAATGCTGAACACAGCCCATTACCATTTAGAAAGAAATGCAAATGCTAAAATCCTTTTTGCCGATCTTTCTTTTAACATGGCCAAAGTCCTAAGAAAAAAGGAGGAAGAATGAAAAAGTTCGTTATCGGCAGAAGAGAAAAAATCAGCCTTCCCGAATGGGGGCTGGACATGATTTCCTCCAAAGTGGACACTGGAGCATATACCAATGCCATCCATTGCGAATGGGTGGAAGAAAAGGAAATAGATGGTAAAAAGGTATTGGAATTCAAACTCCTTGCACCCACCCATCGCCTTTATAACGATAAATTAATCCAAACTAAAAAATACAGTCAGAAAAAAGTAAAAAACTCCTTTGGAGGTGCAGAGTTAAGATACAAGGTATCCACCAAAGTGCTGATGTTTAATCAGGAATTTGAAACAGAATTCACCTTATCAGACCGGTCTAAAATGCGTAATGCGATTCTTTTAGGCCGAAAAATGCTAAAAGGAAGGTTCATAGTAGATGTAGATGAAACCAACCTATCAAAAAAATATAAAGCTTCACAGCCATGAGAATAGCCGTACTTTCAAGAAACCCAAACCTTTACTCCACCAGGAGGCTAAAGGAAGCCATAGAAGATGCTGGACATGAGGCATTGATCATTGATCATTCATTATGTGACTTGGTCATCGAGCAGGAAGGCCCTTCTATATTTTATAAAGGGGAAAAGCTTAGGGACATTCAAGCCATCATTCCTAGGATAGGAGCTTCTGTGACTTTTTACGGCACTGCCGTAGTCCGCCAGTTTGAACTGATGGGCGCATTCTCAGCGGTAGAGTCCCAGGCAATTGTAAGAAGTAGGGACAAATTAAGGAGTTTACAGATACTTTCCAGAGAAGGATTGGGCATGCCCAAAACGGCCTTCACCAATTTCTCCAAAGGAGGGGAGAAGCAGCTGATAGACCAAGTGGGGGGAGCACCTCTAATAATCAAACTTTTGGAGGGCACCCAAGGATTAGGAGTAGTGCTGGCAGAAACCAAAAAGGCAGGACAATCCGTAATTGAAGCATTCCATGGCCTTAAAGCCAGAATTATCGTTCAGGAATTTATCAAGGAAGCAAAAGGTGCAGATATCAGGGCCTTTGTGGTCAATGGCAAAGTGGTAGGCGCCATGAAAAGACAAGGTGAAGAAGGCGAATTCCGATCGAACCTTCACCGTGGTGGACAAGCTACCGTAATCAAACTTTCCACAGCTGAAAGGAGGGCTGCCCTTGCCGCGGCCAAGGCTTTGGGGCTGGCAGTAGCTGGTGTTGACATGTTACAATCCGCCCGCGGCCCATTAATCTTGGAAGTAAACAGCTCTCCGGGACTGGAAGGCATAGAAAAGGCCACGGGAGTTAATATAGCGGGAAAAATCGTGGAGTATATCGAAGCTTCCGCAAATAAAAAAACTAGTAAAAGCAAAATCAAACAATAATGCAGCCTATCAAAATAGGAACCAGAGGCAGTAAACTTGCACTGTTTCAAGCTTATCATATAGCAGACCTTTTAAAAGCCCAAGGAATTCAAACAGAGATTGTCACCATTGAAACCAAAGGCGACAAAATATTGGATGTTTCCATTTCAAAAATAGGCAGCAAAGGCGTATTTACTGAAGAACTGGAGGATCAATTGGCATCTGGTGAAGTGGACATTGCCGTTCACAGCGCCAAAGATATGCCTTCAAGTCTTCCAGAAGGGTTTGAGCTCATTTCCTTTACTGAGCGAGAAAAGGTAAATGATATCATCTTGAGCCACAATGCAAACATCGATTATACCAATCCTGAAAAGCCCCTACTTTTAGGAACGTCTTCTACCAGGAGAGTGGCCACTTTAAAACATTTCTACCCTCATATCAAAACCGTAGAGGTCAGAGGCAACCTTCAGACCAGAATAAAAAAAATGGAGTCAGGTGTTTGTGACGCACTACTTTTGGCCTATGCAGGCGCTCATAGGATGGGCTATGATGATATGATCCGACATGAGCTTTCCCTAGATGAATTTACCCCAGCTGTGGGACAAGGAAGTATTGCAGTAGAAGCATCTTCAAAATTGGACAGCGATCTGAGAAAGCTGATCATTAATGCCACCCATCACGAGGAAACAGGCTATCGTCTAAAAGCTGAGCGCAGCTATCTGAAAGTCCTTGAAGGAGGATGTAGCATTCCCGTATTTTGTCTTGCAGAATATGACAATGGCCAACTGACCCTCAATGGAGGAATCGTAAGCCTAGATGGAAAAGAAAGAATTCAGCATAGCATTACAGGTCCCGCTGAAAAAGCAGAAGACTTAGGCAAGGAACTGGCTGAAAAAGTCATCCAATCAGGCGGCGGCAGAATGTTGGCCGAAATAAAAGACACCCTTAAAAAGTAAATCATGAAATTAAGATTTCTTTGGGTAGTTTGTTTGCTACCCTTGTTGATCTCTTGTTCATCTGACAAGGATGCATTGATCAAAATTCATACTAGGCATGGAGACATTTTCGCCATTTTACATGATCAAACTCCAAAGCACAAGGAAAACTTCATCAAATTGGCAGAAGCTGGAAGGTTTGATTCCACCCAATTCCACCGTATCATCGACAATTTCATGATTCAAGCGGGCGATGTTTTTTCTAAAGAAGGCTTGCCAGAAGATGAATGGTACACCATCCCCGCAGAATTTAACGATGACCTTATTCATGAAAAGGGAGCCATTGCAGCTGCCAGACAGGGAGATAATATCAATCCAGAAAAGCGATCCAGCGGTTGCCAGTTCTATATCGTCGAGGGCCAGGAATATACCGAATTAGAATTGACCACAGACATGAGGCGTTTACAAAAACAGTTCATGAAATATATCAGTTTGGAGAGCAACAAAGATTTGGGAAAGCGTTATGCTGAACTTTATGCTTTTGGTGATTTCAAAGGAATGAATGATTTGATGCTTTCAAAGAAAGTTATCATGGAAGACTTTTATGATATCAATTTGGATAAAAAATTAAGCCCAAAGCAAATTGAAGCCTATACGAGCGTAGGTGGAACCCCCCATTTAGATGAGGGTGGATATACTGTATTTGGCAAGGTCATCAAAGGAATGGATGTGGTGGATAAAATTTCTGCCGAACAAACCAATCCAATGGACCAGCCCATTGATCCGGTTTACATCACTGTTGAAGTGGAGAACATGAGCAAAAAGAAAATCACGAAAGATTACGGTTTTGAATACTAAAAACAATCATCAGGACACCGTCTTGGTCACAGGTGCCAATGGCCTGCTAGGTCAAAAGCTGATCAAAAGACTCCTCGAAAAAGGCTCATTCAAAATAGTCGCTACTGGAAGAGGAGGCTGCAGGCTCCCCAAAGACTGGCAAGGCTTCGACTATGAACCAATGGACATTACCGACCCCGTATCCATCGAAAAAGTCTTTGCTACTTATCATCCTGAAATAGTTATCCATGGTGCCGCCATGACCAATGTGGACCAATGTGAAACTGAACAGGAAGCCTGCTATGCGCAAAACGTAAGTGCGGTTAAAAACATCATCACAGCCTCTGAGAAAATTGACGCTTACCTGCTCCATGTTTCTACCGATTTCATTTTCGATGGTGAAGCAGGCCCATATACTGAGGAGGCAAAAGCCAACCCTATCAATTATTACGGAGAAACCAAATTAGAGGCAGAAAACCTGGTTTTCGCTTCGAAATTAAAATGGGGCATAGCAAGAACGGTTTTGGTTTACGGCCTTTCCCACGACATGAGCAGATCCAATATTGTCCTTTGGGTAAAAAACTCAATAGAGCAAGGAAAAGAATTGCAGGTAGTAGATGATCAACTTCGGACTCCTACTTTGGCAGAAGATCTCGCAGAAGGTTGCCTATTGATGGCTGAACAAAGAGCTACCGGGATTTTCAATATTTCTGGGGAAGAGCTTTTGACTCCTTATGAAATGGCTATGCAGACTGCAGACTTCTTCAAATTGGACAAAACCAAGATCAACAGGGCTGACTCCAACACCTTCCAACAAAAGGCAAAAAGACCCCTAAAAACAGGATTTATCATCAAAAAAGCGAAAGAACAGCTTAATTATCAACCAAAAAGTTTTATAAATGGAATTGGTATTCTAGCAAAACAGCTTAATTTAGCCGATTGATAAATTCAACTAATATTAGCACAATCCAATTTTATCCCTCATAATCATGAATCACATCCTTAATTTATTTAGCTCATATGGCTATAGGGATGGTATTCTTAAACCGAATACCTCCTTATCATAAACCGGAACACCAAGTCCGGCGGATGAAAAATCAGTATTTAAGGGAGATTGGATTGGGAGATATAAACTAAAAACAGAATTTATCCTAAAGTTTATAAGACTCAAATATACAAATCAAACTTAAACACATTATGTATAGAAAACTTCTATCCTTCTTAATTTTTCTACTACCCATTTCCCTATACGCACAGGAAACTTCACCTACGGAAGACTTAAGTTTTGGACAAAGAATCGACCAATCATTTCAACCTGTAGCGGATGCTTGGGAGAGCCTCGTTCTTTACCCTATCACCATAGGTGACTATAATATTCCGATCGTTTTGATTTTATTGGTTTGTGGTGCAACATTTTTCACCATTTACTTTGCAGTTCCTGGCATTACCAAAATGCCTTTGGCCATCAATACCGTTAAGGGAAAATATGATGATATGGAGAAAAACTATAAAGACCCTGAAACTGGGGAAATTATGGTGGATGACTCTAAGGGAGGAGAGGTAAGTCACTTTCAGGCCCTAGCTACAGCTGTATCAGGAACCGTCGGTCTTGGTAATATTGCAGGTGTTGCAGTGGCCATTGCCATCGGTGGACCGGGAGCTACTTTCTGGATGATCATCTGTGGTATTTTAGGGATGAGCACCAAATTCGTCGAATGTACCCTTGGTGTGAAATACAGGGATGTAGACAAGGATGGAGTAGTATATGGTGGCCCAATGTACTATCTATCCCGTGGACTAGGACATGATCTTAAAAAAGGGCGCTTGGGACAATTTCTAGGAGGACTATTTGCAGTGCTTTGTGTGGGAGCTTCATTTGGGGGTGGAAATGCCTTCCAATCCAACCAAGCAGCCTCCCAACTTTCAAACCTGTTAGGCATCAACTTCCAAACCAATGGTTTTTGGATCGGTATTGTACTTGCCATGTTGGTTGCAGTAGTAATCATCGGAGGAATCAAAAGAATTGCCACTATTACTGAGAAAATCGTTCCATTCATGGCTGGTGTTTATGTATTGGCTTCCTTGATTATTTTAGGGGCGCATTATGATTATATAGACGATGCATTTGGATTGATCATTGAAGGTGCTTTCAGCCCCATGGCAGGACTTGGCGGTATGGTAGGTGTCCTTATTGTAGGTTTCCAGAGAGCGGCCTTTTCCAATGAGGCGGGTGCTGGATCTGCTGCAATCGCCCACTCTGCTGTGAAAACCAAATTCCCTGCAAGTGAGGGTGTAGTTGCTCTTTTGGAACCACTTATTGACACTGTAATCGTATGTACGATGACTGCATTGGTTATCATCTTTTTCAATATTGACGGTGGTCTTGGCAATGTAGAAAGCATATTCAATTATGGAGGTGATGGCAGCGGAAATGTAATCCTTAAAGATGGAGGAGCATCAGTTGGTGGTGTAGAGCTTACTACAATGGCCTATGACACTGTGATTCCTCACTTCTCCTATGTGTTGACAGTAGCCATCATTATGTTTGCTTTTTCGACCATGATCTCCTGGTCATATTATGGACTTCAATCTTGGAAATTCCTTTTTGGAAGAAGTAAGGCTGCTGACCTTAGTTATAAAATCATATTCCTGGCATTTATTGTAATTGGAGCTTCTACCACCTTAAATGCCGTAGTTAAATTCTCTGATGCCATGATCTTGGCCCTGGTATTCCCGAATATGATTGGATTGTTCTTCTTATTCCCCAAGGTAAAGCAAGAACTAAAAAAATATACCGAAGCAATCAAAAACATGTAATAATATCTTCACTAAACTTCAAACACCTTGCTCTGGCAAGGTATTTGAAGTTTAGGAGAAAGCATATTTTAGATTTCAACGGATAAATATTAAGTGATGAAAAAATTATTGGCCCTTTTTGCATTTTCTTTTCTTGCATTGTCTACCCAGTTGAAGGCCCAGGACTTTTCCATAGGCCCAAAACTAGGCATATCCCAAGGAAACATCAGCGTAAACAATGGTGAGTACAAAAGTGGTAGCAGCAAGTTGGGCTACCATATCGGTGCCTTTGCCAGGATGGGTGGAAGATCCCTGTATCTACAACCAGAGGTCTTGTATGTAAATACAGGTGGAGAAATCACCAAGACAAACGGCCCTGATGAGCAAAGTTTTGAAGCTAGCTTCAACAGGTTGGATGTCCCTGTTATCTTAGGTTTTAAATTGGGAAATCTATTTAGAATACAAGGTGGGCCAGTTGGCAGCTTTTTGCTTAACTCCAAGTTTTCTGAGGAGCTTGAATCCGACCCCGTTCCTGATTATAAGAAATCCACCGTTGGATATCAGGCAGGTATTGGATTGGATATTGCCAATATGATCATCGACTTAAAATACGAAGGTTCGTTGAGCAAACAAGCAGAAAGCATTGCTGGACTGGAAACGGACCAAAGACAAAACCAGCTGATCTTATCACTTGGTTTAAGGCTGTTCTAAAAAATAAAAAGAGCGATGAAATTCATCGCTCTTTTTATTTCAATTGGTCCAAGCTTTCTCGAGGTTTGTCTTTCAATTTTTTATAGGCTGAAGGAGTCATGCCCACCACTTTTTTAAACTGGCTCGACAGGTGCTGGACACTGCTATACCCTAAACGCCAAGCAATTTCACTCAATTGCAACTCTTGGTAACAGAGCAATTCCTTGGTCTTTTCTATCTTAAGATGGATAAAATATTTCTCTATGGTTATACCCTCAGTAGTACTGAACAAATGACTTAGGCTACTATAATCTTCTGGGATAATCGAATTGATATAAGCTGAAATATTTAAATCTGTACTAAGCTCCTCCTCCTGCATCATCGCATGCAAGGCATTCTTTATCCGTTCAACCGTCTGGATTTGTTTTCCCTTCAATAGTTCAAACCCCATCCCATGTAATGCTTTTTCAAGGCTTTTCTCTATTTCTTTATCAAGAGGAGACTGAACGCTCACCTTCCCTAATTCGACCTTGTCAACAGCAACACCCTGGTCCTTAAAAATCTTTTCTACCGCCATGATACAGCGAGGACAAACCATATTTTTAATTAAAATTTCCGACATACTCTTTAAACTGATTTGACCAATTAGAAGTTCTGAAAATTTTATCAACCCCTATAGAACTCATTTTTCTTGGCCTAATCTAATTCTTTGTTTTCAATATAACTTACTGTAATTTGCTTTGATTATATTTCAATATACCATGAATAAAACCAATTCCTTGATGTTTTTTGATCGCAAAAGCCTGAGTGATGAAGTGTTAGCGTCTTTTTATCAAGCACTTTTGGTACCTAGGAAGATCGAAGAAAAAATGTTGATTCTTTTACGTCAAGGAAAAATCAGCAAGTGGTTTAGCGGATGGGGTCAGGAAGCAATTTCTACGGCTGCTGTAATGGCCATGGAACCTGATGAGTTCTTGCTCCCTATGCATAGGAATTTAGGTGTATTTACAGGCAGGGGCATTCCCTTGGACAGGCTATTCGCCCAATTCCAAGGCAAAATCACTGGCTATACCAAGGGCAGAGATCGATCCTTCCACTTTGGCTCAATAGAGCACCATATAGTAGGAATGATCTCCCATTTGGGGCCTCAGATGGCTTTAGCAGATGGAATAGCCCTTTCTCATAAACTGAAAAAAGAAAAAAAAGCCACTTTGGTTTTCACCGGTGATGGTGCCAGCTCAGAAGGAGACTTTCATGAAGCCCTGAACATAGCCGCAGTATGGCAATTACCAGTAATTTTTCTAATTGAAAATAATGGCTATGGGCTTTCCACTCCAAGCCATGAACAGTTCAGATGCGAACAGTTTATAGATAAGGGACCTGGCTACGGTATGGAAGCAGTCAAGGTGGATGGGAACAATATCCTGGAACTTTACCACTGCCTTTCAGAAATAGCAAAAGATATCAGGGAGAACCCGAGACCCTTTATCGTAGAGGCATGCACTTATAGGATGCGTGGCCATGAAGAGGCTTCAGGGACAAAATATGTCCCCCAGGGCTATTTTGAGGAAGGTGCCAAAAAAGACCCTATCAAAAACTTTGAGGAATTCTTGGTTTCAGAAGGCATTCTGAATAAAAGTAGAAAGCAGGAAATCCACCAAGATATCCAGGAAAAAATCGAAACAGGCCTTGAAAAGGCTTTTGCCAGTTCTCCGCCTGAAGCAAATACAGTAAGGGAGCTGGAGGATATTTATGCCCCTTATGATCCAATATTAATCGAAGCTACATCCAACAAAACCTCTGAAAAAAGATTGGTTGATGCGGTTCAAGATGGGCTGAGAAAATGCATGCAACGCCATCCTGAATTAATCCTCATGGGACAGGACATTGGAACTTATGGAGGGGTATTCAAAGTCACTGATGGATTTATAGAGAAATTTGGTCCTGAAAGGGTACGCAATACCCCGCTCTGTGAAAGCGCCATAATTGGCACAGCACTGGGGCTGTCCGTTGCCGGTTATAAATCTGTGGTAGAAATGCAGTTTGCAGATTTTGTCAGCTGTGGCTTTAACCAAATTGTCAACAATTTGGCGAAACTACATTACCGTTGGGGGCAAAATGCAGATGTGGTCATCCGTCTGCCAACTGGCGCCGGAGTTGGTGCAGGGCCTTTTCACTCTCAGTCTAATGAAGCTTGGTTTTTTCATACCCCAGGGCTTAAAATCATTTATCCATCCTCCCCTTATCAGGCCAAAGGCTTGTTGGCTTCAGCTATTGAAGACCCTAACCCATGCCTATTTTTTGAGCATAAAGGGCTTTATAGATCTATAAGCGAAGAAATACCTGATGACTATTACAATCTTGAAATTGGCAAAGCCCATTTGGTGAGTGAAGGAGAACAGCTTAGCATTATCACCTATGGGATGGGAGTTCATTGGGCAAAAGAGGCCACCCAAGAAACTGGCATAAAAGCGGACATCCTTGACCTATGCACCTTATTACCATGGGACAAGGCTGCAGTTGCTACCACGGTGAGAAAAACCAATAAGGTCATCATTCTTCATGAAGATTGTTTAACTGGGGGAATTGGAGCAGAAATTGCAGCTTGGATAAGCGAGCATTGCTTTGAAGAACTCGATGCTCCAGTGATGCGAGAAGCTAGCCTGGATAGCCCAGTACCCTTTGCCGCCAATCTAGAAAATAACTTCCTGCCCAAGGACAGGTTTAAAGAAAAGTTGGAAAAACTCCTTAAATACTAAAAAAGGCTGCCCTTAACGGACAGCCTTCAGCCCAAACCTATGCTACTTGGTGGGATTAGAAATAAATGTATTTCTTTCTCCCTTGGGCATCCTTGATTCTTACATATAGTCCTTCAACTTCCCTGTTGGTAATTCTATAATCTCTCTCAAATCCATCTTTAACTTTCACTATGTCACTGGCAATTTTATGGTTGCCCTCATCAAAAATATCCACTTGAGTTCCTTCTTCCTCTATCCCCAACACCATTAGGTTGATGGTATGATTGTCCACTACTTTACCAAAGGCCACTATGGGCATTTCAAAAACCACTTTTTTCTCTTCAGTCTCTACATTATAGATAGCGACTTCATCCTTGGTCTTGATTTTTACTGAATAATTTCCTTCTGGCAGATCCGTTAGATCATATGGGATTTTCATCGGGGTCTTGGCATTGTACTTATTATGCGCCAAGATTTTATTTTCTTCATCTAAGATGGAAATGGTTACTTTACCTACAGGTTCCTTAAAACTGATTTTGACCTTTTCGTCATTAGCTTCAACGCTTGTCACGGCCATTAGACTTTCTTTTGTAGAAGGATTTGGATCAACAGAAGCCTGTGCGATAAAAATTAATCCTAATACGAATACGGAGGTTAATAATGCTTTCATGATGGTGTATATTAATTAATTGAATGTTTTATTTTTTGTGATTGTACCTCCATTATTGCCAATTATGTACCACACCAAATTCACCATCTATTATTTGGCATTTTTTAATTTTTCAAAATGAAGCAATTGTTAAAAAATTTCAATATCGGCTCCTTTGGCACAGTCCCAATTCTCAGAAAGTTGTATCGTACTGATATAGGTGTCCGCTAATATGATCGCATCCGATACAGTTTTTGGCTATTTTCTACTTTCGACTAGCTACGGACTTATTGTCTAAGGGAGTTAGAAAAAAATATATTTTTTTATTATTACTCAATAAAAAAATAAAGGTATAGGATATCATTTAGTCAAAATTGTTCTATTTCGGACAATAAACTGTACTATTCCGACACAAAACAATACCAACCCGTGGCTGAAGATTCCTTCTTGACCCAGCAATTTTAAGCAGCAAGATGGGTACAATCTATATCCCTTTTCGCCAAAAGGATTTTCGACAATAGCTAGTTATAAAAACCTAAATCCCCGACCCAATAACTAAAACTAATTTTATGGCATGGACATTGGCTAATGCAGATAGAACTAAACCAACTATTTATTATGAAAAGGAATACTTTAATAATGGGGCTTTTAACTCTGGGAAGCCTAGGATTTTTATCCTCCTGTAACAATGACGATACAGATGAAATGCCCAGAGCCAATGTAACAGTAAAAGCCAGAGCAGTGGCAGAAAACAACTCAGAAGAAAACAATGGGCTCATTTCTGGAGCAAGTATTACCAGTGCAGATTTTTCCTTTGGCAACCTTTCTATCATTGGAAGCTCAAGTGCCTCTGGAAATATCCAGTTACCTGTAGAAGAATCGATGAGCTATAGCCTCAACCTGATCCAAAGTGCGCTGCCACAAAGTGAAACACTCGGCAGCATTAGTTTAGACGCAGGAAATTATTCTGGAATAACTTTGCAATTCCAACAGGATGAGGCTTTGCTTGAAAGTGATGAAATGTTTGAAAAAACCATCAATATCCAAGGAAATGTAAATGGACAGTTATTGAATATTTATACTGATACAGAAGAAATACTTACTGCTGCAGCCAATGGAGGAAGCCTTAAAATAGAAGGCAACCAAGAAGTGTACATCAACTTTGACCTCAACCTACTACTTGAAAACACTGACCTTAGCTTAGCTGTTGATGGAAATAATAATGGCGTGGTTGAAATTGAACCGAACAATATGGATGGCAATAGGAATATTTACCTTACCATGATGGGCAATTTGGAAAAGGCGCTTTATATCTCAAAAAATTAAATAAAAAAAGGCGCTTTGAGATTTCAAAGCGCCTTTTCACTAACAATATACTTATTAAAGTGCAGAGAAATATTTACCCTGACCATTTTCACTACTTACTTCAAAAACCAAGTTGTCAATAGAAGTTACTTTTTCAAACTTAAAGACCTTTCCGAACTTGTTTCCTTCGAAAGACGATTCAAAGATCACATTTCCGTTATCAAAAATCCTTACTGTTTTTTTGGCATCATCAGTTGATTTAACCAAAACGGCTACATTATCATCACCTAATACTTTTACTTTGGTGAAATAATCAACCTGCTCTTTTTTCGCTCCTACAAATACATCCATGTTTTGTAGTGTTCCTTGCTCAGGAGTAAACACTTCGATTTTATAATCTCCTTCAGCTAGTGCTGTAAGATCATATTTTTTAGCGAAAAACTTCTCACTTGAAATAATGTCTTTATATACTACTGAACTGTTTTCATCTTTGATTCTTACCAAAACCTTGCTGTTTGGTACCGCTAGGAATTTCACCTCAACTTTTTTGTCAGCAATTTTTTCGATTTTAACAACTTTGTCGTCCAAATCGGATTTAGCAAATGTACTTACTGAAATACCTAATGCTAAGATTGATGCAATAATTAATCTCATGATTTTAGAAATTTTATTTGATGCTTTATATTTTCTTAAATTTTCCAGCTCGAGACCACTAGGCCTCGGGCCATTTCTAGAGGCTAACTATTTTGGGTGGGCTTGTTATGATCTCCGATCACCTTACAAAGGTACAAACCAATAATTCTATTGCAAAATATTCAATCAAAACAATATAGTTTTAACGATTTAATAACAATTAAGCCAAAAAACTAATCATATAACATTTTATAAAAAATGAAAAGCAAAAACAGACAACACAAGTAATTCAAAATTTTAATTTGAAAAAATAAACTACAAAAAAATTAAATTTATTTAAAAAATATATGATTTAACATTATCACAATATTAATTGGAATAATACCGAAAACGGTTGCGGGACATTTTGATTCAAAATCATGTACAATAGCATCATTAAAATCAAAACCCTTTCCTATTAATTCACCAACAATAGCCCAGTATATAAAGATGTTTTCATCACCAAGAAAGCACACTTGGGTAGCAACAAAAAAGACCATCCGCCTAGGCAGATGGTCTCCATATTATGTTGGTTCAATTCTATTAAAGAGCAGACAGGTATTTGCCATCACCATTTTCACCTCTTACTTCGAATACAAGGTCTTTAAGTGATTCTACTTTTTTAAGTTTGAATAATTTCCCGTATTTATTCCCTTCAAAAGAATCTTCAAATACCACATGCCCTTTATCAAGGATGCGTATAGTCTTCTTACTTTCCCCCTGGGTTTTCACCAATAGAGCCACATTTTCATTGTCTATGACTTTTACTTTGGTGAAGTAATTAGAACCAGCTGCTTTTTCTCTACCTAATGACACTTCAAAGTTATCAATGGTACCTTCTTCTTTGGTAAACACTTCAAACTCATAATTTCCCTCAGCTAAGGCAGATAGGTCATAACTCTTTTTGAACTCCTTATCGGTACTGATGATTTCCTTAAATACCAAAGTATTTCTATCATTCTTGATTCTCACCAATATTTTACCAGTAGGTTCCGATAAATACTTTAGCTGAACTTTTTTGTCCCCAACTTTCTCAAGGACCACCGTTGATTTTTTGTCTTTTTCTTTCTCTAGGTCTTTTTGACCTGCTGAATAAGCAAATGCATTTCCTGAAATGCACACTGCTACTAAAGTTGCAATAATTAATCTCATGGTTTCAAAATTTTAAGGGTTATAACTAACACTTGTCAAACCTCCCGACTGTCCCTTGGGCGCCGGATTTTTCTGAGGCTAATTATTTTGGGCAGGTACTATTAATTACTTAATCACGTGATTGTAATTCAAACGTAAAAAACAGGATTCAAAATTGCAAATACCGCAACAAAAAATAATTTTTATTAACAATTTGACAATATTCGAAATTCAGTGATAATTATTTAATATTGAAAAGCCGAAACCGTTTGCAGGCAATTCAAACAATAGTCCAGTTCAAAAAACACCAAATAAATTACATTTTTCACAAAAGGCATAAAATGAAAAAAATTTAAAAAAAGATCAATAAACAAACCTAAAAACAATAAATACACATAATTATTTAAAATACGGGGTTTAAAACAAACCTAAAAATCACATTAATACAATAAAAGGCAACACTCATTTCTTTCCCAATATATCCAAGTCACCCTATCAATTATCTGCTTTTGGAGGCTCTGGCTATAAGAAAAAACCTTGGTTCTATATGATTTACTGTGGGCAACTTTTACTTTGTTTGCCAAATTTCAGTGTGATCCTTACCTCATCTGATTTGTTACTTTTTTCCTACAGGTGAAAAAAGTAACCTAAACCTGTCCGCCTAAGGAGGAAACCCCGCCGCTACGCCACAGCGCACAGGTATACATCTATTGAGTTAAAATTAAAGCCCTCCCTCATGCAGGCAAACTCCTCCTGCATAGCTACCTGCAACCTCTTTGTTCAGCACTTCTTCAGACCTGCCTAGCCGGACAGGCAGGCAAGCCTGCCTTATTGCTTACCCACTTCTTTAATTTCTTAACGCTCAATATCTGTAAGGCGGATTTGCAAATATAATTGAGGTCGCCTGCGACAGGCTTGCTAAGAAGGTATCCCTTATTAAGGTTTAGTCACATTATTAAATATAGAGCCACAATCTTCTGCTATTATTATCAGCTAATTCAGAGAGAGACCTTTGCTCAACTTTCTATAAGTCTATCATCTAATGTCTAGCCTCTGAGCAAATACTTTGTACTTAATACTAGCTACTTGATACTTATTTCACCTTCAGCTTATAAAAAACATTATAATCCCGCTCCACTTCCGGGTCAAGATTGTCATTAACATAGATAAATCCTTCTTCGTCCGAAAAGTTGATGCCGCCATGAACTGGCAGCTCATTGATCACCCCTACTTGCTTGCCATCCTTAATAACCATATAATATGGCTTGGCATACTGTTCAGAGGCCTCCTTAAATTCTGGCAACTGATAGTACTGCTCACTTTTGGCTCGTAATTCCTTCAATATCTCCTTAGGTATCCTGGTATAAAAGCCCACCAAATATCCATCATCCAAAACCCTTAGGTCTGTAAAAAAGGGATAATCATCCAACCAACGCTCAGCATCAAGATCTATATCTGGAGCTAAATCAGGCCTGAAACGATGACTCAGTTTGACACTATCTTTTAAAATCGGTTCTTCTCCAGAATAATCATATATAAAAAGCTGATTCCCTGCAGATGGCAGCAAAGCCATTTCTTTATTCTTCCTGTTAATGGTCACCAGAGGAGAAGCCTCTCCCACATATCGGCCAGACTTCCTAGGTTCCCATTCCTCAGGATAGGTAGTAATTAGCTCACTCTCTACATCTTCAATATTATAGTTAAAAACTGTTTTCGCTTGGCTGTAAAAACCTGCACCTAGTTTTTCTGCATTGACCTCCTTATGGTTATAGGCATTTCTTTCCTCTCCAAGAACATACAACTCACCATTTTTACTGTAGGGATGAAAGGTAGTTCTTGTCGCATTTATGGTAATGGAGAATATACCTTCGGTCACTGCAGGCAAACTTTTCTTCTTGTTTCCTTGATAGTCAAAAACATAATAACCGGTCATTAGATTTTGGGCCACCCAAGCAGTATCGTTCAACAATCTATATCCAACCCCATAGCTTCCAATTCCATTGGGGCTGTCGTTAAGAATATCATATTCCTTTATCACAGTCCCATTTTCATCTACCAATAAAGGCTGTCGACTTTGATTGTTTCTCAGCATAAAATAGCCCAAACTCGCCAGATGATCATCCATCAATAAGGGTTCCAGCTCATCTACCACCAAAGAATCCACGAGTTCCAATTCTAGATCAGCTGTCGGCCCTTGCAGTATTTGCTTTTCCTTTTTCCCACAGCCAACTAATAATACAGCCACACCAATAGCTATCAGTAATGAATTCCTTACCATGATTTGATTTCCTTTTTAATGTCCTTTTATCCTCAATGACCATCCAGTCCACATCCCAAACATAAGTAGTACCAAAAATACATTAATTAAATTTTAGTTTTAAAACTATTTTTGTAGTTTACACTATTATTATATCAACATTACTTTTAAATATGCGATACTTTATAATCTTTTCCTTTTTCCTATTAACAATAAACTGTAGCCAAAAACAGGAAACCTCCACTTACAACCAAAGAAAAAAAATAAATTTTACAGCAAAAGATATCCCTGCACCGAAAAAACTAACAGGCCTAAAGCTATCCTTCCAAGAATTCTTAAATCCAAGACATATCTTATACTTGGACAATCATCTTATTATCGCTGAAAATAGCCAACAAGAATCTGACGTTTTCTATTTGTATAACCTGGAAAAAAGGACCTTTCTTAAAACAATGGGAAAAAAGGGACTTGGTCCAGGAGAAATAATAACATCATCTAGCTTGGAAGCCGGTTTCAAAACTGGAGAATTCTGGAACTATGATTCCAACTGCAGAACAATCAATAAATTCAATATAAATGATGATGATAGCAGCAAACTGGCTACCACTCAAATAAAAGCCCCTACCAACCTAAATCTGGTCACTGAAATGACTCTTACTTCACAAAGCTCATTTATCGTTAAGACAGCAAATATTTGGGATAAACTGGCAGAAATAAATTTTGAAGGAGACACCCTAAGAAAACTGGGCTCTTGGAAAAACATGATCGATAAAAAGGGACTCAATCCCTTCTCTGTTTCCCATATCTGCCAAGGCAAACTTAGTAGCTCTTTGGACAAGAAATATGTGGGGATTTCTGGTATACTAAAAGACTTTGTGGAAATCTTTGAGCTCGAAACGGGCAAGATTTTATATATAGAAGGGCCTTTAGGCGAAGATCCCTCATTTGAACTTCGTCAATGGACAACAGAAACCTATCCGGTCTTTCATCAACCTTCTACTATGCATTACAGCCAGTTATACTTAGCCAAAGACAGTTTTTTCGTCTTGTATATCGGCAAAACAAATTCAAGAGAATCTGTTCCCGACTCTCATTCAAAAATATTTCAATTTGATTATGAGGGGAATTTCCTAAATAATTATCTCTTAGATTATCCCATACTAAGCTTTTCAATGGATGAAAAAGAGATGAAAATTTATGCTATCACTAAAGATGAAGATCCCAATGTGGCGGTTTTTGAACTTTAATAAATTTTGTATAAAACTTCTAATTCCCCAATACTGAGACTTTCAGAACATAAAAAACAATTCAGGGACTCCTTTTAATGATAGCCTCCTTTATGAAAAGTTAAAACTAATTTTTAACCAATAAGCCCTAGGACCATGCTAAAGCCTTTTTACATCTTTCTTTTAGTCTTTCCAGCTTTCCTTTCCTGCGAAACCCAAGAGAAAAAATCAAGCCAACTTGGCGAGATAAAAAAAGCGAGTACAATAAGACTCGAAATTCTCGATAGCGTACAAATCCACCTTCTAGGCCTTCCTGTAATTCATGATATTGACCCCAAGACTGAAACTATCATATTTACCGATGACAGCCCCAATTCAGAAGAAATTCAAGTAGCAGATTTTGATGGAAATATCCATGCATCATTTTCAAAATTGGGAGATATACCCGATGGTTATGGAGGATTAATGTCTCCCTTGAGGATTGACTCCGACAGTTCTTTTTTGGCATATGGTTATAATGGATTTTTGAGGTACGATTTTGCGGGAAATTTGCTATCCAAGGTAAAGCATAAAGATTTTGAGTATTATAATTTCTCCAATAAAACCATGGGCTTTGGAATGGAAAAATTGGGAAACAGATATATCTATTACAATCAAGGCTCCGGAAAAGTGGACTATACCAGTTTGGAAAGCTACAAAGAAATGACTTTGATGAATTGGCTTGACCCAGAGAAAGGGGAAAAAGAGCCCTTTATTTCCTTTCCCGAAGGAAGTCTTTTTAGGAATGGCAAGCATTTTTTCAGGGATTCTTGGGCTCCTGCGTATACCTCAACCGACGATAGAATTTATATCGTATTTGGGATTGAACCTGTGATTTATGAATTTGAGGCCAAGCCTCCTTATACATTGATTTCTTCTATCCCCATTGAATTGCCCAATTATCGTTACTTCAAGGGAGGCGACCTAAAATCCACTGCTGACTTTGTAGGGCTATTTTTGACAACAGGCAGAATCTATAATATTAAAAAAATTGATGATCAATTTTTAGTGGCCTATTTCCCTGGTTATGACGCCCAGGACAGGGAAACAAGTGAGAGCAATAAAACGCCAGAGGAAGCAAAACTTTTTAGGGAAAGGATGGCTAAAAAGTATTCCAATCATATTGCTGTCTTTGATACTTTGGGCAATAGACTAAATGATTTTATTCCCAAAGATTTGAGGGCAAATAGCATGCTGGTGCGCGACGGTCAAATTTGGATGCAGGAAAAACCTGATCCAGAAGTGGAAAAAGATTATTTCACGATTTATAAAGTGGGGTTGAAGGATGACAATTGACCATTCTTCTCCGAATAACATTTCCTAATCAAAGCTATTTACTAAAACACCATTTCTATGGATAATCTCAAGTTTCTATCGAAATCTCAGCTTATTTCTTTTCTTCTATTATTAGGTATATTTTTCACAAGGAATACTCTCGCACAATATTCCTTAGAAAAAGTAGATGAATTTCAGATCAACTCACTCTGGCCAGTGGAGATCATAGACCACTACCCAAAGGATGGCCTTTATCTCGGTTATATTCATAAACGCAGCGAAGGAACTGAAATCGCTATCCTGAATGAGAAAGGAGAAATTCTCATCAGCAAAAACATGCAAGGCGATGCCCCTGACAAATACACCACGTCCTTAAATTGTCTTGGTTTTTCAGAAAACGGGGATATATGGGCATTAACGGCTACAGAGCTATTGCTTTATGATCAAAAGTTAGTTTTGCAAAAACGACAACCCTATAAATCCAGTGTAAAAATACACCTCTATAGCAGCTTGAGACCTTTTGCCCATTTCTACAAAAACAATGACCCTTCCTCCCTTTATTTTATTTCCAATCCTTCAGGAGTAAGCAAATATATGGGAAAAAGAGATTTTAGAAGCACCAACCTTATCGAGATTTCCAATGAACAGGAAAGTAACTCCTATGAAATTGCACCTGTAGCAGAAAGGGCTCTATATAAGTCCCTTGACCCATCCATTAATGATGTTTACTCTCCCATATACACTTTGCAAGGAAAAAACAATCCTAAGCTGTATTTGACCACTTCTTTGGACAATGAAATCACTGTTTTAGATATCAATACGGGCGAAGTAATATCAAGGGTAAAAATCAACCACGATGAGTTTAAAGTCCTTGAGAGCCAATCTATCTCCCTTGACAATATGCCCTCCAATGGAAGAATCACCCTGTCAGCCTTCAATCGTAATCTGTTCAAATTGGATGGTGAATTGATGGCACTGGAATATGTAAAGGATATTTCCCTTGGGATTTACGAAAAAAACAAAGCGGAGGATCCTAACTACCACCACTTCAAGGATCCGAACTATCACAAAATCATCCTACTGGACGAACATAAGCAGCTGAGCAAAGACCTATCCATTCCTTATGGAAAAATAGCCATGGCCTTACCGGGAAACCGTCTCTTGATCCGATTGATCAACCCAGATGAGGAAGAGGATTTTATCCAATATGGCATTTACCAAATTACCGAATCAGATAACAACTAATATGAAAAGCGTCTACTTATTTTTAACAGTTATTTGTCTTTCTCTTTCCTGCAGTTCGCCATCCTCTAAGCAGAACGCTGGAAACATAATCTCACTGGAAAACACCAAAAAACTTCAGACGACTAGTCTTGAAATCATTGATGCCATTCCTTTGGAAACCAATTCGGAGAACTTGATGGGAAATAGATTAAGAATCAGAAAATCCGGATCCCATTTATATATCATGGATGAGGAAAGCAAACGTAAAAGCCTTCATGTTTTCGACCAAGCGGGTAACTATGTCAAAATGGCCATTGAAGAAGGCGAAGGTCCTGAAAACATTCCGTCCTTGGATGATTTCCATATAGGCACTGATGGAAAATTGGAGCTACTATCAACAGTGGGAGACATGGCCACCATTTATCAAATCAGCACATTAGGAAGCCCTGAAATCAAATTCAAATCAGAATATGTTGCTACATCTTTCACCAAACTTCCAAATGACGAGTACTTACTCTGTGGCGGATATAATCTACCTATAATTAAAAATAGGGTGGTCAAAGTATCAGCAACGGGTGAAATAGTAGATACTTATCTTCCAAATGAATATTCAGGACAACTACTTCCCATGACAGAGCGGAACTTCTTTCTCTCTGGTAATAAAGTCAATTTTATTGAGTCATTTGACCATCAAACCTATCAATACGCAGGGGATTCCATAAAGCCGATTTATACAATAGACTTCGGCCCTTATGCTATTCCATCATCCTATTGGGATATGGATTTTATGGAAGGCTTTTCCATGCTGAATGAAAAGGGTTTTGGCAACATCACAGCCATTTTCCAAGGCGACCAAAACACCTTGATCGAATGCATGCTCCAGGGGCCTTTTGGAGTCTATAAGCAACTTTTATTCTTGGATGATGATAAAAACACCAAATACAGTATTAAAATAAATGAAGAGGAATCACCTGTTTTCTATTACCCAATAGGAATAGATCAGGAGGGGCACTTTCTCTTTCTCACTTATCATGATTCGCTAAAAGACTATTTAGCCCAAATAGGACAGCCTATTAACTTTTCTCTGCCTGAGAGTGACTTCAACTTTCCTGTTATCATCTCTACCACTTTAACTCCTTGATGCATGAAACAGTATCTTATATTTTCACTTTGTATAATAATCCTTACCATAAGCTCTTGTAATCATAAACAAAATCCGCTTGACCTACCTCAGAATCTTGAAATCATTCCTTCAATAGATAATTCAACAGACATTTACTTTAATTATGAATATCAGGTCGTGGTTTATTTAAACACAGACAAGCTAAACTTACATGCACTTTCAGAAGTTTTTGAATGGGCTGAAACAAAGGAAAAATACTCAGAAATAGCCTTTATTTTCTATCTAAGCGGTCAAGACAAAGAAAAAATCGAGAGAGAGCTCAATAATTACCACTTTCCTTTTCCGGTCCTTTATGATCCTTCCGGTTCCTTTTTCCAGCAAAATAAGCTGGACACGGTATCGCTCGACAACAAAAACCTTTTACCTTTTTTGGTTAAAAAACATCAAGTACAAGGACTTGCTCAAATAGGTGTCACCAAGCACTTCCAACAACAACTGGAGTATTTATTAAACGAAAACAAATAAAACCATGAAATCAACTTTTTTCATTGCGTCCCTATTTATTTGCCTCTCCTGTGAAAAGCCTACTGCTTCTAAGAAAAACATAGCCACCATCTCCTTATCTGATTCCAGGGAAATTCAAATGAGCAAAATCATTAGTGAGATTGAATACATTCCCCTACCTGACAATTTCAATTTTTTCTTTACAGACAAAATCCTTTTTAATGGGGAAAGCTATTTCTTTGGGGATTTTGGGCATACCTATAAAATTGCCATCCTTGACAAGTATTTTAGATTATCAGGAACCATAGAAAACTATGGAGGAGGGCCAGGAGAATACCAATACATTCAGGATGCATGCATCAATAATTCATCAAAGACCTTGGACATTCTCTCAGGAACCAAGCTTATCCGCTATGATTTTGAGGGTAATTTCAAAGAAGAATTTAAAATCCCTTTTCTCATTTCCAAACTGGAACACCTTCAAAACGATGATTATATCATTCATATCCACCCAGGGATCAAAAGTAGCCTAGCTAAAAACGACAAGGCACTGGATAATCATTTGCTCTACCAATGGAACTGCAAAACAAACGAGCTGGCGCCCATTTTACCCAATCCCTATGAGGGGCAAATACCCTTTATGAGCGAATCCAATATCTTGAAAAGAGTAAAGGATGATTATTTCTTTACCAAATCATTTACCGATTCCATCTACTGGCTCAGAGACAATAAAGTATTCCAAAAATATCATTTGGAGTTCCAGAACAAATTAATCCCAATGAAGCTTCTGCAAGAAAATGACTTGGTCGAATTACTAAATAAGCCCAGCACAAGAGAAAGGTATATCTATCATAATGCCAGGCTATATGCCAGTGAGGACTATTTGATCACCTCTTATATAGAAAATGCCAGTGGAACATTAATTTTTAACAGAAACACAGGTAAATCCATCTCTGCCAGCAGGTTCATCAACGATATTGATAATGGTCTACCTTACCTCAACCCTAGGTTCCTTCAGGATAATATTATCTTCAATATCTTCTCCCCTGAATCGTTGATGGAACATTATGAAAAACATCAGGAAAAACTATCTAAGGATGACAATGCCTTTACCAAAATGGCCAATCAAGTCAACCAGGATTCAGGAAGTGTTTTGGTAAGATATCATTTGAAATAGTTATCAAATCATGGCATGACTTAAAGTCATGCCATGATTCTAAAAGCCCATCCAAACTTCCTGCTTTATACCTCGAGTTCATATTCCATATTTCCCCCATAGCACTTCCCTATGCGTATTTTATTCGACCCCTTCAGGGTCGCGAAATCTTATGATGCTTCACCATTAGGTATGTTTAAGCCCTTCGGGCTTTGAGTCAAGATAATTACTACTGTACAGTCGACAGGCTTACTACTTTACACTCCATACTTTATTCTTTCCTCTACTCTCTTGATAAAAAAATTAGAAGCACAGAGGGCACTGAGTTTTCACAGAGGTCTCTATTTTTTTTAAAAAATTCAATCTTTGTGGCCTTTGAGCTTCCATAGGGTCCTTTGTGATAAAATCTTTACTCTACGTACTTCCTACTTTGTACCTCGTACTTGATACTTCATACTCTCCTCCTTCCTCCACAAAAATACCGGCAAGGCCACAAATACCCCTAGCATACTGAACACCAGTCCCCCAATGGTGCCAATGGCCAGCGAAAACCAGAAAATCTCGTTTTGCCCTTCCATAATAAATGGAATCAATCCAAAGCAGGTGGAAAGAACCGTCAATAAGATAGGGATGGATTTACCTGCTACTGACTTCAGTACATTGCGGTTATACCATCCATTTTCTCTATTGTTCAGGTCATTGACGATGAAAATCGCGGCATTTACCGCCAATCCCCCTAGCATCACAAAGGCCGCATAGCCCCCTTGGTCAAAATAAAAATCAAATAGTGAAAAGATCAGGAACAAGCCGATAAAGGCAATAGGGATCACGGCAATGATGTAGAAAGGCTGTTTGAGATTTTCAAATAATACCCCGCAGATAAAGAAAATAGCCACAATCAAGACCAATAGCAGGGTATACTGTCGTTTGCTTTTTCCATAGCCCCAGCCATAAGAAGAGGTCTCAGCAGCATAACCAATAGGCATACTGGTTTTCATCTCTTCCAGCACTTCATCCAAGTATTCACTGCCAAACTTCCTTGAGCCCATATACTCAAAGGCTACCCTTCGGATATATTGCCGATCTTCCTTGTGCAGGGAGTTGGTGGTAGTTTCCTTGACCAATGTTCCCAAACTGGACACTTTAAACATGTTGTCTTCAGAACTGATCAGGGTAGTTTCCTCTAGATCAAAACGTGAAAAATCTTCGGCATGCTTTTCCCTCACTACCACACCATAATTCTTGTCCTCTAGGTTCAAATAAAGACTTGCCCCAGTGGGTTTGGATCTATCATTTAAGGCCCTCATCACCTCATATTGGTTGGTGCCCTGCAGCGCCAGCTTCTTCTGATCAAAGCGAAGCACAAATTCCTCTGAGCTCCTTTCGTTATAGGACAGCTTTTCATTGGTGTTGACTTCTTGGATCCTTTTGTGCTTCATCAGTTTTTCTGCCAGTACTTCCGACTGCCTTGCCAGCTCATCATAATTATAGCCCTTCATCATCACTGTAAAGGATGGGATTCCTTCTCCTCCCGGGCCGGCACTGAAACCTTGCCCCACTCCATAGATACTCCACCTTGCACCGCTCCAATCTGTTGCTTTTACTGACAGTCTTCCCTTTAGCTGATAAGGCAAGGCTGAATTTTCATAAGCTTCCTTAAAGGTAATGGTAATGGAAGCATATTGCCCCGAAGATACATTGCTGACAAACTTGTCCACGCCTTCCACGCCCTCCAAAAACTCCTCAAACTCCCGAATGATAAAGTCCATCTGATCGAGGGTATTGCCAAATGGCAGGCGCACATTGACATATAGCCTTGTCTGGGCCGCTTCCCTGTAGCCCGACTTTTCAAATACGCCCCGAACAAACATCCGCAAAGAACCACCCAAAGCCTTGTCCACATAGGGCCTGATATCCTCTTGATAAATCGTGCTGCCAATGACCTTATTGTACCAATCCTGCCCTTCCCATTTGGCCGGCAGATAAAATATAGGCAAGCCAAAAAGCAAGACCAAAAACAGCACAAAGGTCTTGCGGTAATGGGCTGCATAACTAATGATCCTTTGATATCTCCTAAACCACCTTACCCTTCTCCTCAACTTGGGGACAGGGATACTTCTTCTCTGGCCTACTTTTTCCCCAAACAACAATTGGTACATGGCCGGGGTAAACAAGAGGGCCACCATCAGCGATACTGCCAACATCACGGCTACCACCACCGCAAAGTCTGTCAGGTTTTTCTGGTCTTCTTCCGGCAATAAAAATACCATAAGCAAAGCGGCAATGGTGGTCAGGGAAGCGGCCAAAAGGGCCAAAAAGACCTTTCTGTTTTTATGTTTGTGCAGGTGATCGATCATGATAATGGCATTGTCCACGATCAAGCCAAACGAAATGGTCAGGCCGGCAATGCTGTACAAGTGCAGATGGGTCCCCAGAGAATAGAGGATTATTCCTGTAGCACTCAGGTTGACCAGAATCCCCAAAAACAGTACGGTCAGGTAACGCCAGTTCCGGTTGATCAAAAAGATAAAGACCACCAAAATCAGGATGGACAGCCCAGACCTTTTATAGATTTTGTTCAGCTCCTTGGACAGGTATTCGGTATCATCCTGCTCCAAGCGTACATCATACCCAGTTGGCAAAAGCTCAGCTGCTTCCTTGATGGCCTTCTTCAGCTTTTGTGCCAAAACCACTTTGTTTACCCCTTCCCTACTGGTAATACTCATGGTCACGGAGTTATTGCCATTGATCCTATAATAGCGGTTGGGCTCGGCTTCCTCCAAGGTCAGCTGGGCAATGTCCCTGAGGTAAATATCCTTCCCATCCCGGTTGGTAATCCTAAGCATTTCCAACTGTTCCATTTCGACCAAGGAGCGGTCCACCTGAATAAACAAGGCTTCCCCATGATGGTTCAGGGCCATCCCGGGAAAACTAGTCCCAAAAGCACTGCGCAGCACTGAATTCAGCATTCCCCTGCTAATGCCAAAAGCTTGGAGTTTTTGTATATCGTAGGTCACAAAAAGCTGTAGGTCCCTAGCTCCATAGACCTGAATTTCCTCCACCTCCTCAAAGCGATTAAGGACAGACTTCAGCACATCCTCAGTGACCTTTTTGATTTCAAAGGCCGCAAAGGGCGCATTGATGCTGTATTGGAGAATGGGCGGCTCATTATTTCGCTGGGCAGACTGATAAACCAGCGGAAAGCTGACTTTCTTATCCAGGGATGGATAAATCTGCCTGATCAAAGAAGTTACTTCAAACTTCTTGAATTCCATGTCCGTGTGCTTATCAAAGCGCAAGGTGACCGAACCGCCATTATAACGGGAAACCGACTCGATTTTCTTAAGCTCGGACAACTGGCTAAAAAGTCCCTCCAAAGGCGCTGTCCCCAACTTTTCCACCAAATCTGGCGAAGCATCCCTCACCCCATAGGAAATACTGAGCACCGGCTGCTGTTCCCGCGGATTTAGCTCAACGGTAAGTTTGGGCACCAAGGCAAAGCCTATGATGGCCAGCACAAAAAACGATATGACAATTCTAAATGGACTCAAATTTTGTTTTAGACACTAGATTTTAGACATAAGATTTTAGACTTTAGATTAGTCTTGAGATGTGAGTATTGAGTCTTGAGACTCAAGTCATGTTGTCCATTCAGCTGTGCTGATGGACTAAATAACACTCCGCTTTTACTTTTATTTGAGTCAGAGACTCCAAGTCAACAAGTACCAAGTCAGAGACTTGGTTCAACCTACTCAACTTCCATCGTGCCAGGCCTTGACAGATCAGCACAACGAACTCGTTTGCAATACTCAATACTAACTACGCTGTTATCCCGTCGACTCTGTCGCGGGATCATATAGCCTGGAGTCTCTGACTCTGCTTTTCTTTTTATTTGAGTCGGAGACTCCAGGTCAACAAGTACCAAGACGGAAACTTGGTACAACCCAACACAACCAAAAGATCTTCAGTACAACTGAGACTTGGTAGAAATGAGTTGATTTAATCAACGAACCAACCATTTAATAGACGCTTACCTCCACCAAGCCCTTCCTTCCCGAATAATCCCTTGCGCTACTGAAAAGATATTCTTCAGGCTCTTCTACTATCATTGCCTTTACTGGATTGTTATGGATATAATTAAGTTTCTGCTCAAAGAATTTCGCTGATTCAATCCCAATAGCCCTATTATCATCCTCCCAAAACTTATAGCTATCCACCCGCTTTACCATGGTTCCCCTGAACCTCATTCTATCCAACAACCACTTTCTTCTTGACTCAATAGATTCCTTCTCCAAACTCTCCAAAACTTTTCTGAACACATACTTTTTAAAATCCCTGAGAAAATCACTTAGCTTAAAAGGCTCCTTAATTCTTGCTAAAAGGTGCAAATGATTGCTCATCAAACACCAGGCATATAACTCCAAACCTTTGTTCTTCACGCAATAATTCAGACTATCTACCACTTCTAGCTTATATTCTTTTCGTATAAACACGTCCAGCCAATCCACCACCGTCAAAGTCAAAAAGTAGACTCCATTTTGATCGGTAATGCGATATGGCTTGTCTGAATTTATCATCTATTGTTTTCTTTATCTGTTATCCCGCCGGCTGTGCCGCGGGCTAAATAACTTAGCATCTTGGTGTTATCCCGCCGACTCTGTCGCGGGATCAAATAGCTTGGAGTCTCTGACTCCGCTTTTCCTTTTTATTTGAGTCGGAGACTCAAGGTTAACTAGTACCAAGTCGGAGACTTGGTACAACATTTCTAATATCTTCACACTTCGTACTTGATACCTGATACGCTGTTATCCCGCCGACTCTGTCGCGGGATCAAATAGCTTGGAGTCTCTGACTCCTCTTTTCCTTTTTATTTGAGTCAGAGACTCAAGGTTAACTAGTACCAAGTCGGAGACTTGGTACAACATTTCTAAAATCTTCACACTTCGTACTTGATACCTGATACTTCGTACTAAACTCTAGCCACATCAATCTTTCTTCTTTCCTCTTTATTCTTTTTTCTACTAAACGCCCAATAAGCCAAAGGCACAAAATACAATGCCGTCATCGTCCCAATGGTCAATCCACCGATCACGCTGAACACCAAGGGTCTCTGTAGGTCCGCTCCCAAGCCTGAGCTGAACACCACTGGCAGCAAGGCCAAAATCGTGGTGATCGAAGTCATCAGAATAGGTTTCAGCCTGATTTCCCCAGCCTTAAAAAGGGCCTTTTCCAAAATCTCCCTGCCCGTTAAATTCTCTTCCTGCTCCGCATAACTCACCCTCAATCTGTTAATGGTATCGATTTTTAGAATGGCATCGTTGACCATAATCCCCAGCATTACCACCAGTCCAATCGCCGACATAATATTGAGAGAAGTGCCGCTCAGCCAAAGCACCAGTAGTGCCCCTCCAATTCCCAGAGGCAGGGTAAAGATCACAATCAGCGGTTGTACAAAACTCTCAAACTGGGCAGCAAGGATAAAATAAAGCAGCAATACCGCCACGCCCAAAATCCCGATCAATTGCTGAATGTTTTCCTGATCTTTGAAATATTGCCCGGAAAAAGACACACTGAGGTTTCTATCCAATCCCCAGTTTTTAAGCTCCCTATCCCTATTTTGTGGATTTGGCGCAGTAATTTCCACGGATTGGTAAATCCCGGTCTTATCCGCTGTCACATACTTATAATGGTCCTCATATCCCACTTGGATAAAATTGGCCAAGGCATAGCGCTGACCATCCCTGGACCCTAAGTAATTGCTTTCTAAAATTTCCCTATAATCGGCATCACTTTCCATCAACCTGATGGGCGTCACCTCACTGAACTGTTTGATCTCATCAATGGTATAGCGCCCAAAGAGCTGTTCAATTTGCCTGACCATTTCGTTGGTTTCGATTTTGTAGAGGGACAACTTCTCAAGGTCCAACCTGAAAACCACTGCCGACTCTTCCTGCAGTCCTGGCCCTTTCTTCCAAAGCGCAGTTGGCAAATCCTCCAACCAAGGTCCCATGGTCGCTGCATCAACCGGCTTTTTGTCCTTTAGCTCCTTCCACCGCATTTCATAGTAGGGGATATTGGAGGAAAACAGCTGGTCAAAGGCATTGGGAGCATCCATGAGCTTGATACTGGCTCGTGGATATTTTTCTCTAAGTCCTTTTTCCAGTTGTTCCGTATAATCATCCTTTCTGGCCTGATTACTGAAATCAATATAGATACTGGCCTCTTGTACCGAGTTCTCCCCGTCAAAGAGCAAAAACTGCCTGATGCCCACATCAGCCTCAGCCTGTTCAATGCCTTCACCTAGTCCAGCAATAATATTTTTTACCCGCTCACGGTTTTGTTTCACATCTATCGCTTCATTCCAATTCACTTCCAGGAGTACATCCTTTTTCCCGATCGGGGGCAAACCCTCTTTGGGCAGTACCAGGCCGATCATCAGAAACAGTGGAATAAGCGCCAACAATAAAATCAGGCTCAAGCGCCTTTGGGCCATCACCTTTTGGTAGCCATTTTTATATAAAGCCAATACCCATTTAAAAAAGCGGCTATCCTCTTGATTGCTGTCCCATTGCTTATTGGCAAAGAAAAGACGGTAAAGTAAAGGCAAGAGCACAAAAGCCACCAATAGGGACACAAAAAGGATGGCTGCTACCGAAACCGCCTGATCAAAGAACAAGGCCCCGGATATTCCACTCAAGAACACTAAGGGAACAAAAACCGCCAAGGTGGTCAATACCGAGCTGATCAAAGCCGACATTACCTCATTCACCCCCTTGACACAAGCCTCAAAAAGTGGCAAGCCCTCCTGTCTTTTGCGGGTGATATTGTCCAAAACAATAATGGCATTATCGATCAACATGCCCAAGCCCAAGGCCAGGCCACTTAGGGAAATCACATTGATGGAAATCCCAAAAGCATAAAATACCAGAAAACTGATCAGTAGGGAAGTGGGCAAGCTGACACCAATAATCAAGGGCATCTTATAATTGCCCATAAAGATAAACAGCACCCCAAAGGCAAAAATCCCTCCAAAGAGCAAACTGGTCTGCAGGTTATTGATTCCAGCATTGAGCAGGGCAGATTGGTCTTGGCTCAGGGCAAAGTCCACCTGAGGATAATCCTGCTTGAACAGCTCCACCGACTCGCTGACCTTTTCCATCAGCTCATTCATCTTGGCGGCAGCCTGCTTGTGCACTGTGATGACCAAGCCTTCACGCTCTCCATATAGATGGTAGCCCATAGGCTCTCCCATTTGGTAATGAATATTCGCAAGCTTGGCCAGTTCCACCACATTTCCATCTGGCGCCAAGACCGGCAACTGTGCTATATCCTCCGGTGTATCCACCCTAGTGGCAAGTCTCAAAAAATAACGGTACTGCCCATCCTTAACGCTTATCCCTGAAGGTTCGCTGTTTCCAGAACGGATCGCATTGATGACATTTTGCTCAGATATGCCCAATCCGGCCAAGACCGCCTTATTGGGTTCCACGGTAATCACCCTTTCCTGCTTGCCATTGATATCTACCAGGGATATTCCTTGTAGCTGCTCTATCCGCTTTTTTATAACATTTTCGGCCAACTTGGTCACTTCTGCATAATCCGTCCCTTCCTTGGGTATGACCTGAATGCGCACCATGGGAATGTCATTGGTATTGATGCGGATGACCTGCGGACGGGAAAGCTCCTCGGGGAGGCCATTGGTCAGTCGATCTATTTTTTCATTGACCTCGATATAGGCCAGCTCCATGGAAGTGCCATAGGCAAACTGCAATCTGACGGTACCGGTTTCACTGCCAGCCTTACTATCCATATCTTCAAGCCCATTGAGGGTAATCAAACTCTCCCGCACCCTACTCAGCACGTTCTGCTCGATGGCCTCAGGAGAGGCATTGGGATAATTCACCTTGACCACGATCTGTGGCACATCTATGGGCGGCAAAAGGGATATGGGCAGCTTGGTAAAGCCTATTAGGCTGAAGACCATCAATGCCAGAAAAACCATGGTGACCGCTATGGGCCTAGATAATAAAAACCGGACCATGGGCTATTCGTTTTCGTCGACGATTTGTACGGGAGCTTGGTGGGCCAGCTGAAGGTTATTGCTGGTGATGACCGTTTCCCCATCCTTGATCCCATCGAGTACCTCAATCTCCCGGCCATTGTCCTTGCCTACCTCCACATAGTTCCATTTGGATTCCTCGCCATTGAGGGTAAAGACCACCGGACGACCTGAACGGTAGACCAAGGCCTGTTTGGGAACGACCACATTGTCATTTTGTGGGGAGCGGATCACTGCCCGGGCATTCATACCGGGAAGTAATTTCTCTCCTTTTTTAAGTTTGATATTGACTTCCACCAGACCATTTTCATCCACCTTTGGATTGATACTACTGACCTTGCCTGATAAGCTCCCCGTTCCAGCAGCAACCGGATATATCTCCGCCTCCTGGTCTAGGGAAATAAAAGGAATATCCGATTCCAGTACCTTGACCCTTAGGTTCAGTTCCTCTGTACTAAGGATTTCACAAAGCTCCTCTCCCGCATTGACCAAACTTCCCTGCTTAAGCTTCAGGTCAGCCACCTTGCCCGATATGGGCGCTTTGATTGTGGATTTCTCCAGTTCCAATTCTGCTTCCTTCAGTTCGATTTCAGCTGATAACAGCCCACTGCTGGCCTTAAGCTGCTCTTGCAATTCCGCAATCTTTTCTTGGTCATCTCCTTCCATGATGGTAGAAAAGCCCAACATTTCACTGTTATAGTTGGCCTGGGCATTTTTCAACTGCACCAGGGCCTTTTCCTTGCGGAAGAGATTGTCCGTATTATCCAATTGGGCCAATAGGCTCCCTGCCTTTAAGTACTGTCCTTCTTTTAGACTAAATGCTTTGAGATAGCCCCTTCTTTCGATAAAGACTTTTACCTGCTGGGCTGCCTCCACCTTTCCTGAGGCATTGATCAGGTAATCAAAGGAACGCTTTTCCGCCTTGGCCACAGTGACCTTGGTAGCGGTCACTTCATTCCTCATGGACTCCAGGGGAATTTCTTCCTGTTTTTCACCCTTGCTATCACAAGAAAAGAAGATTGGGACGGTTAAAAAAGGCAGTAAAAAAAGTTGTTTTAACTTCATGTATTATAATATAAAATTTTCCGATCCTTAATTAACTAAATTATTAAGTAAAAGAAAAGAAATACGGGGAAGATATTAGATTTGAGATATTAGACGCCAGACTTGAGCATTCATGGCATGACTTTGAGTCATGCCATGAATTAAAGATCGTTTATTTTAACTTTTAAAACATAATGGCTGATCTGCTCTCTATTTTCTTCAAACATTTGTCGTGTCTCCGAATTGAGTTGTTGATATAAATCAGGACTTTTCGTTCTTAAGTAAGCAATTTGGTCTGAAGAAACTCCAAAATAGACAAAGTTTTCTTCATCCAAGTATAGTGGCTTTTCAAGTAACTTAAACAGGGGATCATTCAAGAATTTCCCAAAAGAAATAAGTGACTCTTCTATTATACTATACAATCCAAATCTTCTTTGGGATTTATATTGATAACTAAATAAAATGAAGTCCTCATTTTTCATGAATGTTTCACCAAGAAATCTTACTGATTTATCATGTACCAACACATTGGCATTTACTATTTTTAGAAAATCTGCTTTGTTTTCTTCTATATAATCACTGTTAATATTCATGCTTATACTTTCTTGAAAACTCCTACTGTCCAAATTAAAATGAAATACCTCATTGTTAAATGGAGGTGAAAAAAGCAATTCACCATTCGACTTGGTAAGAAATCCTGAATACGGAATTACCATATTGGATTTTTGAGGATCAATTGGAAAGAACCTATCTCTAACCTGACCTTTTTTATCAATTAAAACCAGATTGAACTTTCCACTTTTATCGCTCAGATTGTGGTTTAAGTAAAGTAAATATGAATCTTTATCTACCTGCTCTATTTTGTCTCCATACATGCCTAACTTCACTTTCTTTATAAAATCCCCGTTGTCCAACGAAAAATAATAGAAGGACATGTCTGAATTGGAAAATGCAATCAGCTCGTTTTCTCCTTTATCGATAAAAAAATCATTTACCCCCTGAAATTCTCCTGGACCTGAGCCCAATTCTCCAATTTTATTTATCAACCTTCCAGAATGATTACAAACCAGCAGCTGTGAGCTCTTTCGATCCAAAATAATCCATTTGTCCTTATCCAACTCCAGTTCATCCAATGAGGTGAGGAAAAGCGATTCCCCTAAATCAATTGGTATAAAAGTTCCCTCATTAAAAATATCGCTAAAACCATTGGACATATTATCCAATTGGGAAGTAATATTCATGTAGAGGTGATTTGGTGATTGTACCATATTGGTTTCTTGCTTATTCTTAGTACAACTACCAAGTCCTAATATTCCTACAAGAACTAATAAAATATATCCTTTCATTTCTAATAATAATTCTCTTATTCTAATTTTGAAGATTTCACAAGGAAACCTTATTTCCAATTTTCTATATTGATCGACACATGTCTATTAAAAACGCTGCCCTCACCACTTCCTAAAGCAGTAGAACACCGTTTACCCCATTCATTAAAATATTAATCTTTTAAACAAGGAAATATATCGAAAACAAAAAATACCCCACGTAGGGTATTTTTATTCTTAATGAGATGAAATACAATATAGAAGACTTAAAAAGCAATAATTAATAAACTTAAATCATATTAAATGGAATTATTTTCTTTCTTCTCGAAAGAAAACGTCATATTTCAAAGGTTTATTCAAAAAAGGATTTGATTCCAAGAGCTATTATAGATTTCACTTCTGCTTTAGGACCATTTCACAAAATTCATTCAAGCTGTGAAAACACTTGTTCAACCCACCAAAAGCTTTGTTTCTTTTTTGTCTTAACTTCTTTCTCCTTGTTCTTCAATCTTGATAAAGACGTATAAGGTTATTGGTGTGATAAACGGATAACCATATTATAATGTAACATTTTTAAAGCTTCTGTTTAACCCGTATTTAACTCCTGCTTAAGCCGTGTTTATCCCGTGTTTAACCCGTGTTTCTCTTATCAGTGACCTAGGGTAATTTGCACCTTATGTCCTTGAAAAGTAATGGAACACACCTTTCCATATTTTGGTCATAAGCAGCTTAAGAATCTTTATAATTGTCAATCGTCACAGCTATAGGTAAGGAGCTAAGAATGGATTTTAGATATTAGACGCTAGTAACCACAGAGGACGCAGAGGTATCACAGCAAGGGCTCCTTCTGCACAACTGAATGTCAATCTAACGCCAACTTCTTTTTAATGGCAAACTGGACAATGACAGGATTGTCTTCAGGTCCTGCTTTGGCCAATACCTTTTCCAAAGGACTTTGTCTGCTTTGCTGCTCAGCATTTTCATTTACCTGAAAGAATTTTTCCAAGTATTCCATATCGGCCACCGCAAAAAAACTGTTATGGATAGCAGAATATTTGGGAAGCTGTTGGGAAGAAAAAAACGATTTTGAAAACCAATCCCTATTTAGATTTTCATGTGTAAATAGCTGACCGGAACGATTCAAAACACCTTTGCCCATCATCCTTTTTGTTCCCTTTTTATACCCATAACTAAAAATCAATTCCTTCCCCTCACTGCCTACTTCAAAATGATTTAAAATGGATTTTTGGGCGGCAAAATCAGTATAACCTATATCCAGGTACTCTTGATGATCAAAAATTTTATCTTCTTCCAAGCCCCCAGGAATTCCAATCTGCCAGATCAATTTATCTGACTTTTGATTTTCATTGAGCTGGTATATTTTCGATGATAGTGGATAGGTATAATAGCCGTTTTTGAGAAAACCCGTATAAGCAAAGGCGTAATATTTCTTCCCTTCTGGGTAAAACATCCGCTTTTCCAAGACTTCCCCATCAGTATTACACATCCAGATATTTCCCTCTCCATCCTTTTCCATATCTCGGTAAAATGCCAAATGGTCTGACCTTAATAATGACATATAGGAAGCCCAGAACCCCAGTTTCACCTTTCTCCTAAACACCAGGTTTTCATCAAATTCAAACCAAGCCTGATCGCCCCTCGAAAATACCAGTATTAGTTTTCGCTCTTCATCCACTATAACATCACTGGCTCCACGATACTGTCCAGGCCCTTCTCCTATTTCTCCCACTGTGGATATAAAATTCCCATTACCATCAAAAACTACTACCACATGTTTATTCTTATCAAGCAAAATAAACTTGTCCTGCCATTTTTCGACCTTCTGAATATCAGTCACATAAAACCGCTCTGAATCCTTTAAGGATACAAAATCAATTACCTCAACCAAATCATAGAAGTCAATAGGCTCCTCCACTCTTTGATAATCAGAAAGTTCCATTAAGGTCGAGGGCACTTCTCCTTTCTTTTGTTTTGCTGTAGGCCCAGTACAAAACATAATCGATAAGCCCAATAAAATGATCAATAAGCAGCTAACTACCCTCATAAAACAATGAATAAACAATTAAAAGAATAGTTTAATAACTAAATATTTAATCAAATAATCAAGTTTTTCTTTGAAAATGGCATGGGCTAAAACTCCATATTTGGTTCCTATTATTAATTTCCCTCCTCAACTGGGTATAATTTGCAATTACACCCTTCTATCTTCTTCCAATTTAAATTGAATAGCTAAGCCTAAGTCACCAATAAACCATCATTCCCGCAATTCAAAAACAGCAATTCCCTCTATTAAGATTTAAGCCTGAGCTTTACCAAAATCCAGCCCTCATTTTTTAATTCTTCTTTATTTTTGGAAAAGAAATCATGCACATTTCCTTCCTGGACCTTCACTTTTTTCCCTGAGTAAGCTTCAAGGTATTCATTATAGAACCTGATGGAATTTTTAAGGTAGAAAATAGCGTTTTCATTTAATGTCCATGGAAACTTCAATTTGATTTTATTGAAGTCATTTGTTGGGTTCACCGTTTGGTCTGTAAGCTCCAATTGTTTGTTGAGAAAGATAAGATGATGATCCTTTCCTCCCTTCTTTATATAAAGCAAATTTGTATTCTCGAAAACCCCGAACAAATCAACCCGTTCAACATAACCTCTTTCATATATCACCTCATTTTTCTGCCTCCTGTCTAGTTTTCTAAATTCATCATCCATATTATGCTTTCCAAAATCAAAATAAACCATAGAATCCAGACGACCAGTTGCTTTATCAAACACGGCTAAATTGGTGGAATGAGGGATAGTGTATAAGAACTTTTGGTTCATTTCATCAATTACAAAATCATTTCTTTTACTATATTTCGTCAAATTCTCCAAATTACCTGGGATGTCCACAAAGGTTTCTTCTTCACCAGAACCTAAATCTTTCCTTAGGAAATTATGCCTTCCAAATTCAGGATTATAGTCCAAAAAGTATAGCATATAATCCTCCCCATAATAAAAGGAAGTATTATTAAACTTGTTTTTCCTCTCCAGAACAACCTTCATATTATTGTCAAATGTCAAGTCCTTGGAGAGATAGGTATCTTGGACAATCATATTTTCACCCACTACCTGAAAGCCATCAGGCTGAAAAAACTCATTGGGACCTTTTCCTTGTGGGAGGAGCGCGTCCAGCAAATGCCCCTCTTTATCAAAAATCAAAATATTATTCAGGGTGTAATCAAGGACATATATTTTTTCGTTTTTAAACTCAAAATCATAAGGTGATACCAAGGGCAAGGTATCTTGGGATTGTAAAAAAATAAATTCAGGTGTTTCAAAATAGTCTGATAATTTACCCTTTCTGGAATCATCCAAATCTATTTTCACCTGAAAATAATCTTCATTATGGTCCTTGTAGTTACATGATAAGGTAAAAAAAGATAGTAAAACACAAGCAATTCCGAATAACGCTTTCTGTAATTTAGTCATCATTTTTCTTTTAAAAAGTTTCTTTAACTGGGTGTAATTTGCAATTACACCTTCCTATCTTATACCATTTGATAATAAAGCAAAGCCACTAATAACCATCTTCATTCCGGCAGTTCAAAAACAGCAATACCAGAATCTTCATCGGTGGTAAAATCTTTTTCTTTTCTCTTTGCTCTTGACACAAAAAGTTAGAATTAACTTGTGACCACAGAGGGCCCTGAGTTTTCACAGAGATTCCCACAGCATAATTCCCTATCCGTATTTTATTCGACCCCTTCAGGATCGTGAGGTCCGGTGGTACCTCACCATATATGTATATTTAAGCCCTTTGGGGTTTGCATCAAGTTAATCCTGCATTATAGTCCAAAGGGGTCCTTCTTGATACTTTGTACTTGATACTTCATACTCCATACTTTACTCCTTGCTCTTACTTCTTTTCTCTAAAGTGCTAATTTCCAGCCTCCTCCAAACCAAACAAATCAAAACTCAAATAATCCTCTCTGTTCCTCGGATTGTCCGCATGGTTGATGGACAGATAAAGCCCCTCCTCCGTAATAAAGGCATTGTTTGGATAATATTTCCCCTTCGCGAACAAGGTCTCACCCAATATATTCAAATCCTCATCCAAGACCATTATCGAAAAGCCCTCAGGATATCGTCTTAGTTTAAGGGCTTGCTCTTCGTTTTCAACCTCCACTTTTGGATAACAAAAGCGATAAAACACCTTTCTGTAGGGATCATATAAAAGACTTCCATAGTGAGGGGAAGCATAAAAGTATTGATAGCTTTCAAACCTCTTACTGCCTATGGGATAGTTTCCAAAATCGGACTTGACATACTTGCTGGGGGCATTTTTGACCTTCAAACTGTCTCCTTTAGAACTGGCATAATACAGCTTATGGTCGGCAAATAAGGAATAAACCATTCTTGAAGGAGAAGCCGCAAAGCTCGCTTCGAAATGCCTTTTGCCATTGGACAAGTAATCCGCAGGATAATGATGAGGCAAAAGTCTTACCTTTCCCTCGTTCAAATCAATGCTATAGGTCAAAGACCTTTCTGCCAGTTCGGCTGACTTTATTGCCTTATGGTCTCCATCTACATGTGTCTTCACTACCATTTCCCCACCTTCAATAACTGGTAAAGAAGCAAAATAGGAATTCATCACAAATGCAGCTGTATGATATAAAGGGACATCATATTTCACCTTGCTTTTTAGCATCCCCGAAGTATCTGTCAAATAGATTTCTCCCTTATTTTGGGGAAATAGAAAAATGCTATCCAAATTATGGACATGGAATCCAAAGACCCTGCCAACGCCCTTTTGACCTTCTTTTTCAAAAGTCAATGTTTTGTACAACACTTTCTCCTCCAAGTCAAATATCTGCAAGCTATTCGTTTTGGGATTTAGATTAAAAAGCATAGGTGGCTCAGACGGATAATAGGCTAGTCCCATACTCAGGTTTGGGGTTTCAGCATCCAGAGGCAGGCTTATTGTGCTTTCTTGCTTAATCAGTGATATTTCCCTTTGTTCAGGATTAGCATTTTCTTTTTGGGCATCACCCTTACATCCTGAAAAAAAGTTGAGCAAAACGATCAATACAAAAAGCCGATTACTAAAATCAATCATATAATTTCAAAAGTTAAACTAAAATAACGTAATACTAAGTTATAAAACTAATTATTTAATCAAACAATAATGATGCGATTTCCCTAATTTCCGCTTAAAGCCTTATAAACCAAAAAAGGTGTAGCTATTTTAACTACACCTCTCTTTATCAACTCTTCTAGTTTTACTGTTGGCCCTTCTTTATAAACTCATCCACTACATTTGACATATCAAAGGATTTCCCTCCCTGCACTGGTGGATATGCTGCCAGGGATTGTAAATGTGCCCCCATAAGGGTTCCCATGGGCTGTATCAACCAGGAGACCTTTTGCATCAAATGCCCATAGGAATCCTTATTGTCAAAACTTTCAAAAGGATCCATCCGGATATTAAATACCAATGGAACTGTCCGTGGAATTACATTAGCGTAATAATCCTCCTTAGTAGAGAAATGAAATTTCCAAGGCCCCATCCTTACTGCTGTAAGCTTGCTCTCGTAATAATAAAAAATATGATTTCGGGCCGATTCATCCATTTCCCCCTTCCAGTAAGGAAGATTATTGACCCCATCTATATATTGTTGTTTCTCTTCCATTACCAACTCGGCAGCATTTTCCACTCCTGCTGCAGCAGCCAAGCTGGTAAACATATCCTGATGGGATTGAATGCCATTTAGCACCTTACCAGGCTCAATTACCCCTGGCCACCTTAACATAGAAACCACCCTAACACCACCTTCATAAGTGGTCATCTTTTCACCCCTGAAAGGTGTGGTAGCGCCATGTGGCCATGATGAATGCTCCGGGCCATTATCTGTAGAATACCAAATAATTGTATTTTCTGCCAATCCCTGCTCTTCTAACCATTTTAAGACCAAGCCAATATCATGATCATGCTGCAGCATTCCAGAACCATGATAATCAGCTTCACTGGTATATTCCTCTGCAGCATATCTCCACTCATCATTTAACCTTGTATATAGGTGCATCCTACTGGTATTCAGCCAAACAAAAAATGGCTTATCATCATCAACAGCCCTTTCCATAAAATCCTGGGCCATGGGGATCACCTCACCGGCATCAAAATTTTTCATTCTTTCCTGCGTAAGCGCTCCCGTATCTTCAATTTTTTGTTTACCCACTAAACCGAACCTAGGGTCTTCTGTATTATCCATTTCATCAGTTGCCCATGAATGAATAACGCCTCTTGTGCCATATTTACTTTCATATTCTTCCAAGCTACCTGAAAACGCCTCGCCAAACCGCTGGTAATCTCTCTGCTCTGACTCTTCCTGGGTATTCAAGTGATAAAGGTTGCCATAAAACTCATCAAAACCATGTGCAGTGGGCAAATGCTCATTTCTGTCACCAAGGTGGTTTTTACCAAAATGCCCTGTAGCATAGCCTTGGGCTTTGAGTACTTCCGCAAGACATGGTGATGCAGCTTGCAGCCCTAATACATCCCCTGGTTGTCCTACAGTAGTCATTCCCGACCTAATGGGGTACTGCCCGGTGATAAATGCCGCCCTTCCTGCTGTACAACTGGGCTGAGCATAATGATCCGTAAAACGAATACCTTCCTTACCTATTCTATCAATATTGGGTGTGGTATAGCCCATGGTTCCCATACCGTAGGCACTCACATTTTGCCAACCAATATCATCTCCCCAAATCACAAGGATATTGGGTTTTTTCGAATCTTGTGCCATCACCATATGACTTAGAAACAGAAAGGCAATGATAAAATTTAGTTGTTTCATAGCTTTTGCGTTAAAGTTGTGACTTGATTTTGTATATGAAATTTTAAATTCTTGAAAAAATGAATCTTCTGTAAAGGACTACCTACTATTACATTAATAATTGTAAGCTTATAAATTAAGAATAAGTGGGCCTTTTTCTAATTTTATAATATTTTTTCTGTAATTACTACCATTTAACCAGTTTGTTCACTTATTTGTTTTTGACTAAGCTTAAAAAGTGTCAGCAAGGATTAATTAATTGGACTTCAAAGCTATAACCACTTTGAGCATCGTGTATTTTTATGCTTCCAGAAGATTGCTAAATATTCAGTCCCCTATAACTGATAGCCATTTATCCCTATTAAATCTTTAAAAAGCCACACCCATCATCCCCAAAATCCCATACATTATTATTAAATTGATAAGTTACCCTAAGCATAAAAAACCATAAGATGATCATCACACATAATATTAGATTGGGTAGAATAGTTACAGGAACCTGGAAAAACACTATCATGGTGGCCTTTACCTGCTCTATGGCATTTTTTCTTTATTGGTACTTCATTCAATATCACTTTGAAATGCCCGCCATTGTCCCGAGCATCCTAGGTACTGCCTTGGCATTTTTTATTGGTTTCAATAACAACCAGGCCTATGATCGTTGGTGGGAAGCCAGAAAAATATGGGGCAGCTTGGTGAATAGCTCTAGAACCTGGGCAAGGAATATCATCTTGCTCCCTACGGCTACGGAACAAATCAAAGGACAGCATTTACAATTGATGAAGGAATACACGGTCAAAAGACATATTGCCTTCCTCTATGCCCTAAAGGAAAAACTGCGCGGAACAGCAACAGGGGAATACAAGAAATACCTTATTCAAAGCGATTTGGATATTATTAAGGGAGAAAGCAATAAGCATAATGCCATCCTAAGCCTACAAACCATGGAGTTGAAAAGCTGGAAAAGGGATGGTTTGATAGATGGCTTTGAGTTTTTGGAGCTAAATGCCGAAATCACCCGATTCTGTGATGAGATGGGCAAATCCGAAAGAATAAAAAACACCGTCTTCCCCACCACCTATAATTATTATACCAAAATGTTTATCTGGCTGTTCAATATTGCCTTTACCTTGGCTGTGGCCCCTACGGTGGGTTGGAGAGCCATTGTTTTTGGGACCATCATTGGTTATGTCTTTCATACCATCCACTTTATTGGTCAGTCCATCGTAAATCCCTTTGAACCTATCCCTATGGGTATTCCTCTAGACCAGATCACCCGGACCATTGAGATCAACCTGCTCGAAATGATCCATGAAGAACATATTCCAGCTCCAGTGAGTCCGATCAATGATGAGTATGTGATGTAACGCTTAGTATTGAGTAGGGAGTCATGAGTATTGAGATTGGAGATATTAGACTTGAAACATGTGTCTTTGCTCTTTGTTCTTTCCTCTTTATTCTATCTTCTCCATACTTTGTACTTGATACCTGATACTTAGTACTAAATACTTGCTGCTACTCATCATCGCTTAGCTCAAGAGCCGTCCAGCTAAAAAGTGTTTCAAGATCCTTTTCTACAATAATGGGCTCATAGTACATTCTTAACCTTAAGGTTTCAGGAGTCTCATCAGCATAATAATTGATCAATTCAGCCACTATCTCCGGTCTCAATACACTGATATGCACCGGTGCCAGTCCCATTTGTATCATCCCCAACTTTCTGGCAGCTCCCTTGGCCAAATCTATCGTCCTTTTGGAATTTTGCGGTAATCTGTCATTGATCTTTACAATGACCTCCTTTTTATTTTTGAGATTGGTTACCCGTACCATTGTACCAAAAGGAAGGTTTTTATGTGCGGCTGTCATTCCTTCCATATCAAAAATCTCCCCGTTTGAGGTTCGGCGATTATGGAAAAACCTACCATAATAGCTGGCAATTCCTTGCTCTATCAATAGCGTAGAATCTACTGCTACATCAATTGATTGGGCAGACAGCTTGAAAGAGACCAAAACCACCAGACATACAATTAAACAAACTGCTTTTTTCATAAGAATTGGCCTACTCAATTTAAATGCCAAATACTGTCATCGCCTTCGAATAGGTTTGCTTCACAAATTTTAAGCGCATAAATTTAATCTGAATTTTATTCAAAACATAAAATACGCATTTTTAAAATATGCTAAAAATCTTACATTCAGCCGATTGGCATCTAGGAAAACGCCTTCAAGAATATTCCCGACTGCCTGAACAGGAGCTGGTTTTAGAAGAGATTATACAAATTGCCGATCGAGAAGATGTAGACTTGGTACTCCTTGCCGGGGATATTTTTGACACTTTTAACCCCAGTCATGAAGCGGTGGAATTATTGTACAAAAGCCTAAAAAGACTCTCTAAAGATGGTCAAAGGCCTATTATTGCCATTTCTGGTAACCATGACAGTACCCAATTTATCAGTGCCCCAAATCCACTAGCCAAAGAACTGGGCATACTTTTCTACAGCCAGTACGACCAAGTGCTCAGCACTGGCCAATTGGACAGCGGCATCGAAGTCACTCAAGCAGCTCCGGGATTTATAGAACTCAAACTTCCAAAATATAATTTCCCTATCAGGCTCATACTTGCTCCCTATGCCAATGAAGTTTTGCTAAAAACCTATCTGGGAGAAGAGGACAAAGAAGCTGAACTGCGCAATGTACTGGGACAAAAATGGAAAGAGATTGCTGACAAATACTGTGATGACAATGGGGTAAACCTCTTTATGGGGCATTTCTTTTTTATTAAGGAAGGAGAAAAACCCGAGGCAGAACCGGAAAGCGAGCGACCTATCCTTCATGTGGGAGGAGCCCAAGCCATTTATACACATCTCATTCCTGAGAACATTCAGTATGCCGCTTTGGGACACTTGCATCGCTATCATGCAGCGGGCAAATCTCCCTGCCCCATAGTGTACAGCAGTTCTCCCTTGGCCTATAGTTTCAGTGAGGCCAATCAAGAGAAAAAAGTGGTACTGGTAGAAGCAGAACCGGCAAAGCAGGTCAGTTATAAAGCACTTGGTTTGGAACAAGGACGTCCTTTATACCAAGAAACATTTAGCAGTTTGACAGACACTTTGGAATGGCTGGAAGCCCATCCTTATTGCTTTGTGGAGATCACCTATGAGACGGACAGCTCCATAGACGCCGCCACTAGAAAGGCCATTATGAAAGCCCATGATGGCATAGTCAGCCTGATCCCTAAACTTTCTGATCTCGGAAAAATACAGGATAACAGTCTCCAGGCTGAAGACCTTGGACAGGATATGGGCACGCTTTTTTCCCTCTTTTACCAAAGCACCAAGGGCATAGAACCCAATGAGGAAATCAAAACACTTTTTAACGAAATCATCAGCCAAAAAGACGATCAATGATCCCTATCAAACTGGAAATCGAAGGATTATATTCCTATAAAGAAAAACAAAGCATTGACTTCACCCAACTCACCGGTGCTGGCCTGTTTGGCATTTTTGGGGCAGTAGGCAGCGGTAAATCCTCTGTCTTGGAAGCTATCTTATTGGCCCTTTATGGCAATACGGAAAGGCTGGCCAGCAAAGGAGAGAAAAACAGCATGGTCAACCTTCAGAGCCAAGCCATCTCCATCAACCTGGAATTCAAAGCAGGAAAAAACAACCAGCAATTATACAAGGCCAGTTACCTGGCCAAAAGGAACCCCAAGAAGTTTGAGGATATCAAACCGGCCACCCATACTTTTTATGAGTCAAAAGACGGTTCATGGATGCCCTTGGAGATCGGGGCAGAGGAAATATTGGGTATGAAAATGTCCCACTTCCGTCAAACGGTAATCATCCCCCAAGGAAAATTCAGGGAGTTTATCGAACAAAAGCCCAAAGACAGGGCAGATATGATGAAGGAACTTTTCGGTCTGGAACGCTTTGATCTATCTGACCGCACCAGGAGATTGCTCAATGCGGAAAGAGAAAAGAGGACCATTCTAAACACCAAATTAGAGGGATTGGAATCCTATACCAAGGAGGCCCTGCAAGAATCCAAGGACCAACAGGAATCCCTTGCTGCACAGAAAGAGGGGCAATCAAAGCTTGTGGACAAAAAGGAGCAAGAACTTAGACAGGCTCAATCAATCAAAGAAAAGGCTGAGCAACTCAAACAACTTGTTCATCAATCGCAAAACCTCGAGGAAAGAGTCCCTGCCTTCCAGCAAAAGAAAGCGCAACTTAAGCAATACCAAAAGGCATTGACCTATCTTAAGCCTATACTCGACCAAATTAAAGAACAAGAAGTCGATAAGGAAAAATACAGTGTAAGCTTAATCGACTGTGAACGGTTCAAGTCAACATTTGAACAGGAAATAGAGCAGAAGGAATCCAGGTACCAGAAATTATATCAGGAATACAGGAAAAAGGGCGAACGGGAAGCCCGCATCAGGGATTTATTGCAGATAAAAACCCTTAACCAACTCAGCACGGAAAAACTGGAGTTGGAGGAGGAATTTCAAAGACTGACCAAAAACAGCCAAAACTACCAGAATAAAAAGGCTGAAATGGAAGAAGACATCCTTCAACTGGAGAAAAAACTGGAAACCATAAAGATTCCGGCAATGGAGGAAATCAGTAAAATGGAATCCACCTTGGTAGAAATGAGGCAAAATGCCAATACCCTTGAAAATCTGGACCTACAGATCAGCAGTATAGAAGAAAACATTGTCAATTCTCAGAATGAAGCAAGGGACATCTTGCTTGAACTCCAAACCGATCAAGCTGATTTTGAAAAAATGCTCAATCATACGGGCTCTCAGCTCTCCCAATTAGAAAAAGAAAGAGAAGTGCTCCTTCAACAACAAGGCCTTTTTACTTATGCCCAACGGCTTCAGGAAGGAGAAGCCTGCCCACTTTGTGGTGCCTTGGATCATCCATCTCCGCTTTCCCATAGCTTTGACCAAGAAAAACTATGGAAAAGCGAAAAAGAAATCCAGGAATACAAATCAAAATTGGAACAAATAAGGCAAGCTCAGTCCAAGTATGAAAAGGTGACTATCAGCTTGAATAATGCCCAAAACAACAAAGAAGAAAAATCAAAGGAAACACAAAAGCTTAAAGCAAAAAATGAAAGCCTCGTCCAACAATTTGATTCGCTTGGCTTAAAGGATCAAGCATCTTTGGAAAACAGGCTTGAGACTGCAAAAAAAGATCTACAAACTGAAAAGTCACTTAGCCTAGAATTAAAGCAAGTCCAAAATGCATACAGACAGTTTTTGACTGATGCGGAAAAAGATCAGCAGAAATTACAGGCCGCTGACCAAGAGGTAAAAACCCTGCAGACCAAAATAGAAACCAAGCTAGCAGAAATCACCTACCAAGATCTACTGGAAAGGTACCGAGGAGCTTCACCTATCAAAATAGATGAGGATATTTCAAAGGTTAAAACCTTTTTGGAAGAGCTTGAAGTGAATCTTCCTAGAGCCCAAGATTCCCTCAATGAAGCCAAACAAAAGCAGACCACCAACCTGACCAATCTTAAGCATTATCAAAGCCGACTGGAAGAGGTAAAATCAAAGCTATTAAAGCTTAAGGATGATTTGACCTTGGCCCTGGCAAGCCATGAGTTCAATGATGTAGATGCCGTAAAACAATTATTGTCCAGTCAGATCGATCCAAGGCAATTGGAAGAGGAGATCAAGGAATTCGATAGACAAAGAGACCTTTTCAAAGGAAAAATCCAAGAGCTCAAAGCTGATCAAGCTGTACAGGAATTTTCTACCGAAAGCTTCATCAAAATGCAGGAGGATTACAAATCCCTCAAAACGACCCTGCATGAAGTCCAGGAATCCTTATCATTGATCACCAATAAAATCGCAGAGATCAAGTTAAAATTGGAAGAGAAAAATCAATTGAAAAAATCCCTTCAAGAAGTTGAAAACAGGGAAAGTAACCTAAATGAGCTCAATAGGATGTTTCAGGGAAGCGGATTTGTGAAATATGTCAGCAATATCTATCTCAAGGAACTGGTACAGACCGCCAACCTCCGCTTTATGAAATTGTCCAAAAATAGCCTAAGCCTAGATGTGGATGAGTCCAATACTTTCTGGATCATTGACCACCTCAATGGAGGAAACAGGAGATTGTTAAAATCCCTTTCAGGGGGCCAAACTTTTCAGGCATCTCTCTGCTTGGCATTGGCACTGGCCGAAAAGGTAAAATCGCTGAACAGGGCGGAGCAGAGCTTTTTCTTTTTGGATGAAGGCTTTGGGGCATTGGACAAAAACGCCCTCAGGACCGTCTTTGAAACCCTCAAGTCTCTAAGGCATGAAAATAGGATCGTCGGTATCATCTCCCATGTAGAAGAACTCCAACAAGAAATCGGGGTATTTGCCAAAGTAGAACTGGATGCAGAAAAAGGCAGTCAGGTAAGCTATTCGTATTAAGTAATTCATGTTTCACGCAAAGTGCGCAAAGAAGTAGCAAAGATCGCGGAGTATTTCTATTTTGTCCCTGCGTGCTTTGCGAAACCTTAGCGTGCTTTGCGTGAAAAAATCATAGTTGATAGTTATTCTACTGTTAAAGAAGTCTGAGCAGCCCTTAGCCCATCAGAACTTGCCCTTAGGACGATTTCTCCCTTGTTTTCATTACTTTGGACGATCAGCAGGCATTTACCATTAAAGGCTTTTCGGCGCTCTGCTTTAAAAGGCTCCAAAGAGGCCTGATAACCATTATCTACCCCAGCAATCTTGCCTTCACCCGTTACCCTAAAATTGATCAGGTTATCGGCATTAGGTACCAAAACACCTTTTTTATCCACCACACTGACCGTAACAAATGACAAATCCTTACCATCGGCCGTAAGCACTCTCCTATCTGGAATTAACAATAATTTATCAGGTTCCCCAGCAGTGTGAACCTGTCTTTCCAGTACTTGCTCACCATTTCTTCTGGAGACCAATCTTAGCGATCCTGGCTCAAAGTCGACACGCCACATAACATGCATGGCATCACCTTCCTTATTTTTTATCCCCAAGGATTCTCCGTTCAAAAACAATTCTACTTCATCTGCCTGACTATAATATGCCCAGACATCCACTTTCTCGCCTTCCTCCCAGTTCCAATGTGGAAATAAATGCAAAACAGGCTGATCAGTCCATTCACTTTGGTATAGATAATAGGCATCTTTAGGAAAACCTGCAAGATCCACAATACCAAAATAAGAACTCCTAGCGGGATAAGGATAAGGCGTGGGTTCTCCCAAATAATCAAAACCTGTCCATACAAAAATCCCGGAAATATAATCTTTACCTTTCAGCGCCCGCAAGGTTTCCTCATGGGTACTGCCCCATTCTGCAGATTTATGGTCATAAGCAGAAATGGCATACATACTTGTTCCTGCTTCCAAAGAATCCTTTTTGATGCTCTGCATCTTGACTATTTTATCAGAAGGCATTTCATAATGTCCCCTGGTTGCCAAAGCTGACATTCCCTCTGAGGCAATCATATTCATCATAGGATACCAATTATCCAGATTCACATAATCTCTATGCCTATAATTGAAACCCAATACATCTAAGCTAGCTGACTGAATGACAAAGTTTTTTCCGGGTCTATTTTCATTCAATGCTGAAGTAATAGGACGGGTCATGTCCAACTCTTTTATAATTCCAGCAAGCTCATTGGCAATACTAATTCCCGTACTATCATATTGCTCGGGAATTTCATTGCCTATGCTCCACATTATTACCGAAGGATGGTTCCTGTCCCTAAGGACCATGTCTTCCAAATCCTTTCTGTGCCATTGTTCCCAAAAGGCATGTCCATCGGATTCCAATTTTTCCTCCTTCCAAACATCAAAAGCTTCATCCTGGACAAGGAAGCCCATTTGATCGCACAGATCCAATAACTCAGGCGCTGGAGGATTATGGGCTGTCCTGATCGCATTGACTCCCATCTCCTTCAAAATCTTTAACTGCCTTTCTATCGCCCTCTTGTTCACAGCAGCTCCCAGTGCTCCCAGATCATGGTGATTGGCAACACCTTTTATTTTCAAGGGCTGCCCGTTAAGAGAGAACCCTTCTTCAGGATCAAATTCAAAATACCGAATGCCCAAAGGTGTTGTCAAATCATCCATCAGCTGCATTCCAGCATAAACTTTGGTCTCTACTTTATATAAATAGGGGTTTTCAGTGGACCAAAGCTGAGGATTTTCTACCCTTATCTCCTGAACAATTTCAGCACGCTGATTTCCCTTAACGGTCTTTTTTGTTGACTGCCGTGCCACTTCCAAACCCTCATTATTCAAAATCCTGGTTTCTAAGGTCACATGCCTTTGAACAAGGCCTTCATTCTTTATAATTACCTCCAAATCTACCTTCGCCTGCACTTCACTCACTTGTGAAGTGCTCACAAAAAGTCCCCAATGATCAATATGGATTTTCTCTGTCCTTACCAATCTAACGTTCCTATAAATACCAGAACCAGTATACCACCTCGAATTGGGCTGATCTGAATTGTCCACCTTTACAGCGATGATATTGGCTTCATCACCAAAATTTAAATATCTGGACAAATCATATTTGAAGGAGCTATAGCCATTTGGCCTTTGCCCTAACCTGTGTCCATTGATCCAGACCTCACTATTGCGGTATACCCCATCAAATTCAATCCAAATACTTTGCTCAGCCGCTTCTTTGGAAAGCAAAAATGACTTCCTATACCAGCCCTTACCTGCTGGCAATGCTCCTCCAGCTGTGGTTGTTGAATGACTCTCACTGAAATCGCCCTCAATGCTCCAGTCATGGGGCAAGGTCACCTGTCTCCAACTAGAAACATTAAAATCAGCATTTAGGGCATTGGGGTGATCCCCCAATTTAAAGTACCAACCTTTATTGAAGTCAAGAATCTTCCTTTGCTTTCTTGTTGAGGTCGAGCAAGCAAGCATCAACATCACCAATAAAACACCTAAAAAGGGCTTATATATCGTCCTTATCGCCATATATTATCCAAAAACGTGCATTTTGTGCTGATTATACACTAGTAAAATAGCACAGTTTCCCAAATAATTAAAACTTCCTCGGATTCTTCGCGATTTTTTGGCACAAAAAAAGGCCAAGCTTACTGCTGGCCTTAATTACTCAAACTATATGTTTACCCTATTTATTCAGTTTAATTTTACCCACATTCACCGATTGGCCCTTAAGTTCCAGTTCAATGGCCTTTTTGACCACTGAGATACTTTTTTCTTGTGGTTCTATAGCTCTTGGATGCTCCAAGGAATTAAATGCTTCCAGATTATCATTGGCCATTTCCAATAAAACACCTTCTCCATTGCCCTTGTATTTTCCATCCAGTTTGATACTAACTTTCTTTACCTCAGGAGAAACATTCACAATCTTAAATATCAATTCTCCACTTTCTCCATCCATTACGGCAGAGGCATATAAATCGTTTTCACCTGCCAAACTCTTTCCGTCTGCAGCGATGGACAAAACATCACTTCCTTTATTCGTAGAAAATAATTTCTGTACATAATAATTCGGTGTTCCATATGATCTCAGATTATCAAACCAAATCATATCAGGATTCCATTGCCAGCCATTGACATGGGCAAAAAGTGGGGCATAAGAGGCAAGCCTTACCACTGCCGCATTTCTTTCCAATCCGGTCATAAAAGCTGCTTCGGACAATGCTGCTTCCCAATTGTTTCGCTTCAAGGCATCTTTCACCGTTGTGCTATGAGCGGCATACTCCCCGGCAAAAACCTTTGGACCATTTCTATCATAATCATCATATCTTCTGGCATTCTCCCTAAACCAAGAAGGTGGTCTGTAATAATGTTCATCAACCAATTCAGCATCCATTTCCTTGAGCTCCCCCCAGAGATATTCAAACTCCTGCCCGTCAGGAAAAGGGCCTGAAGTAGATACAATGGTGATTTCAGGATAAGCCGCCTTGATGGCTTTCTCAAAAATTTGGGCACGCTCTATATATTGTGGTCCCCAATTTTCATTTCCTACTCCAATAAATTTCAGGTTGAATGGTGCTGGATGTCCCATTTCTGCCCGCTTCGATCCCCATTTACTGTCCACAGATCCATTCGCAAATTCAATCAGGTCAAGTGCATCATTGACATATTCATCCAAGGCTCCAATAGCAACCTGCTCACCTGTGTTGAACTGACAGGCCAGACCACAGCTCAAGATGGGCAGAGGTTCTGCACCCAAATCTTCTGAAAGTTGGAAATATTCAAAAAAGCCAATCCCAAATGACTGATAGTAATCCGGTGTGGTACGATGAGCAAACTCAATATTCCAACGGTTCTTGATCACCTCTCGGTCCTCCATTTCTCCAATGGTTTTTTTCCATTCATAACGGTTCTCCAAATCAAAACCTTCAACTATGCAACCTCCTGGGAATCTCAAAAAACCTGGCTCCATATCAGCCAGTAATTGCACCAAATCCTTCCTTAAGCCTCTTTTACGCCCCATCCAGGTATCTTCAGGAAACATGGAAATCAGATCCACATCCAGTTCCCCTTCTCCTTCCAGCAAAAATTGAAACTGCACACCATCAAGGGTTTTGCTGGCAGTCATTACTATTTCATATTCTTCCCATTCATCAGTAAAGCCACCTGCTACACCTTCTCCGACCAGCTCTCCGCCATCCAATAATTTGGTTTTGATGGCTAAATTTTCTCCTTTGGCCAATTTGGCGATAAAAGTTACTGTGTATTTCAGCCCTTCTTTAACGGCCATTCCACGGAAACCTTCATTGAACACACCAAAGTTCCCATCTTCATTCAAACGTTGAATGCGTAAATATTTTCGATTGACACCACTAGGATGATTTCTGTTAAACACATAGCCTTTTGCTCCATGATCCTCCACTCTCCTCCAGCCCATCATAGGGTTTTCAAATTCAAAAGAATAGTTTTTGATCATTTCGGCATATAAGCCTCCATCGGCCGCGAAATTGATATCTTCAAAAAACAGTCCCCACATATTGGGAGAGATATCACTTACCTTTTCATTCAGGTCAATTTCTAAAAGGGTGGTTTGATTTTGCGCTTGACTCACAAAAGGCAGCAAAAGTGCCAGCATTCCAAGCATCAGGGGTTTCAGCTTATTCATGGTTGAGGTTACTTATTTGATTTTATTGTTAATGGATCCGACAAGGAATCAGTAGTTATTACTGATCCTATCATCCATTTGGATTAATAATAAGGTAAATATAGAAAAAATATTTAATTGTTATTTATACACTTAAAAATATTAACCTATTTAAACCAAAAGCTGCTCGCGCTTTGAAATCCCGAACAGCCATTGCATTCTCTTATATGTACTTCATACCTTGTACTTGATACTTTGTACTTGATACTCCATACTGGCTACTTCCTAATTTCCATCCGGCTTAATAATTGAAGTCCTAGAACTCAAAGGCCAATAAAAGTCCTCAAAAGCTGGTGGGTTTATTGGATCATAGCTTGGCAATCCTTTTTTAAGGTACTTTCTGAGTTTTAAGTTAGTGGCTTTTACCCCTTCTACCACACAACTGGCCAGTTGATAGGCCCCATAAGTACTGAAGTGCGTATTATCAGCAAAATCCTGTGTCTGTTCCTCAAAAGTCCCCGCAGGAAAATGGACAAATGCCTTTTTTGAATAATCTACTCCCCAGGCTTCATAAAGGACCTTGCTCATGGCATTGAGATCAATAAGGGCTATTCCATCCTCTTCAGCCAACTGACGCATGGCTTCAGGATATTCTTCAAGTGTATTGATAATTTTGCCATTTTCATCAAATCTCCTGCGGTGCATGGAAGTCACCAAAACGGGAATACCTCCCTTTTCCTTTACGGCTTCAATATATTCCCTTATGATCTCCTGATAAGTAGTGAAAGGCTCCACATGGTTTCCTCCTGGCTTCTGATCATTATGGGCAAATTCCATAAAAAGATAATCCCCAGGCTTCATCAGACTCAACACATTGTCCAACCTTCCTGCATTACGGAAGGACTTTAAGGTCTCTCCGGACTCAGCATGATTGGCTATCACCACCTTTCCAGGCTTGAAAAATACAGGGAACATTTGTCCCCAAGCAGCCCAAGGTTCATAAGCCTGATCCACTACAGTGCTATTTCCAGCCAAAAACACCGTGGGCGCATTGGTATTTGGAATAATTTCAATGGCCGCAATTTTCGGGGAAGCACCATTAAACTCAAAGGTCAGCTGATGGTCCCAATGCAAATATTCTAGCTCACGTGATTTAAGTCTTACTTTTTCATTGGTGCCTTTGATTTCTGGATAGCGAACATGTACCGATAAGAACTTTTCAACCTGTTCATCTGGCTTGGTATCGGTGCGCCCCAACATTAACCTTCTGTTTTCCACCCTAATGGTCACAGAGGAGCTTTCCTCTGTATCCCCAAGGACAACCTTCACATCATAATTTCCCTCAGGCACATCCACCGTAAAGAAAAAGGGCTGATCACTGGTAATAAAGTCTCCTATGAGCACATCTCCTCCTCTATCCACTGCTACTGCTGGCTGTCCCTCCAAGAAACCATACCCCAGAGCACTGGAATATTTCATGTCAGGCCTTACCTGCTGATATCCCTTGGCTACCTTGCCTTCTCCAAAGTCAAACTTCCAGTTCTTAGAATGCTTCTGTTGTGCAATGCTAGTAAGGATGATCCCAAAAGTGAGGATCATCCAAACTGAAATCCTGAACATTTTCATCTTTATTCCTTTAATTCGCTTCCTACCAAACCCAAACATTCTATGGCCGCCAAACCCCATTGGGCAGTGGCATTGGTGGATATGCGCCCTTCTTCTACAGGCCGCAACACATCCTCTCCCTCCACAGTATAAATCGCTGGTTTATCAAAACGGTAACCTGCTGCTCCCCCAAAAAATTCATCCCATGCTCTTTTGGCCAATGCTGGGTCTTGTTTTTGCTGTGCGGCATAGGCGGTTAATCGACTATGTCCTTGGCCGAGGTTAAGCCTTCCCAAGGCATTTCCTAATTCCCTTTCCTGTTCTTCACCAGTTGCATTATACAAAGTACAATACTGTAACCAGGCTTGTTTGAATTCTGGCATTTCAATATTTTGAACCAATTCTGCACATATCTCCATCAAACCAAATACGGCGCTCAGATGGGAGGCAGATGCGCGCTGACGATCCTGAATTTCAAATTCTCCTGTCTGTAAATCCATTCTACTTCCTCCTGTAAAAAAACCTTTCGGTTGGGCGGCAATGGTCCGCATACTATTCATGAGCTTCTCTTTCATTTTTTTGTCTCCAGTTCGTTCCCATTCTGTCAACCAAGCTGCTGAAATAGCACTAAAATCAGTCCCAAAACCCACGTAGACCTTGTTCGGGTCATCTTCTGTTTCCCAAACAGACTTGTCACTCACTTTTCTGGTAGGCGGAATTGCTTTCAAGGTAGCCACAGCATTGATCTGTTCCCGCATCAAATCACCCACTCGCTCATCACCTGTCAAGTAATAATAAAAACGTCTATTGGCTGCAGTGGAAATGCGAAGCTGTTTGGCGCTGCAACCCCAGTGCTGCACGTTATGCCGGCTTCCCAAAGGAGCAAAACGTCCAAGATGGTGTACATCCACTTCTCCTGTATGGCGGGTCATGGCCTCAGCCATCCTAAATACATCCGATCTTCCTGTTCTCAAAAAATAATACCATAACCATAAATCCGTGGACAATTCTGAGTTATCCCAAGCAAAACCGCCTACATCATACTTCCAAGTATGTCGATCATAATCATAGCTGTGCATCACATCGCCAAAATCCCAAAAGCCATACCATCGACGGTCCTCTACCTGCTGATGATAAAACTCAAAATGATCTTGCAAATAATCCTCAATTTTGGACTTGGTCGTAGTACTTCTGTCTGGCAGGTCCCAAATTTTCCCAAACACACCCACTTGATGCAAATATTGGGGATCAGGACTGAGCTGTGGAGGAACCGCTACCCCATCAGTAATGGCATTGAAATAGGTAGCATCAGGTGTTTCTTCCAAGACTGCAATGGTCATCTCACTGGTCCTGGCGACTCCCTTGGCAGTACCAAAGCCTGGCTCATAATCTTCATAGGTAATGTTTAAAGCATCCAACTGCTTTTCATAGGTGTCCTGCCCCATGCCATCATGGTAAAAGCGTAAGTCCATGGCTAGGGAATCCGGAGCCCACAGCCACATGGTCACTTCAGCATTTTGAGTGTGCGCATTTCGGATGTCCAGCTGCGCAGGGTAACTCTGCCAGAAATTCCTAATCCCAAATGCAACTCCTCCCGAAGGTCCGCCGATATAGCCTGTTCCACGCGCCCGATCTCCAAATCCTGATTTCAGCCAAGAATGTCCAGCTTTGGTGCGCTTACGAATGGAGAAAGCATCTGGACTGGTTTGAGAAAGGGTATAGTCCCCGAAGGCTGGGATGTAATGCAAACGAGATTTAACACTATCAGGGAAAGTTGCTTCATCGGGCGTTTTTTCTCCTTGGACCTGAGCATCTCTGACCGCCTTGCCGGCATCTCTTCGCAAGCCTGTCAAACCTCTGACGGCCTCAGCAAATACTCCACGATCTTTTCCCGCAAATCGAACATGTCGGTCATATAACTCATCCTCCATAGGAACCTCAAACCTCAAACCTAAGCCTTTGATAAAGTCTCTTTCCTCATCTCCGTCAAACACAATGGTATGCATGGTCCTTATGGAATCTCCTCCGGAATAAAAATACAATCGAATCACAAAAGGGAGCCAAGCTTCACGTCCCTCTCCTGCATGTTTTCCTTCAATCTTTACCACAGCTCTCACAGGGCCTTGCTGCTCTACAGCAACTTTTTCAATTTGCCCTTCAAAAAGGGAAGACGTGATATTCTCTTTTTCTCCTAACACACCATCTTGATGTAACAAAACCAAACGTCCATTGATCAACCCTTCTCGGCCATTCCTGATTATACTTTTGATTAACTGATTACCGCTTTTTGAAATAGTGCATTGAATCAATCCGGTGTCTACCAGGATCTGCTCATCACTCTCCACCACTACAAGGGACTTCTCTGGTTGGATGCCCTTGCCTGGCATCAACTGTATACCTTTTCCGATCTTATCAGGTCTAGGTATCGCATGACCTGACCACTTGATAGATCCATCAGGCCAATATGCCAATGGCCAACTTTGAACAGGATGCTGTTTTCCGTTTTCATTCACCAAATAAAAACCTTCTTTTTTCACCTTCCCCATTGGCCAGGGCACTCCCAGTGTGGTGCCGCTTGCTATCATCCCTTCTGGATTTTCCAACCAATGGAGTTTTACAGGTTCTATTATTTTTGGGCTTTTATTTTCACTAGAAAAAGCCTGCGCTATTTCAGGAGCCATATAAAGAGAAGAAGTAATCAATGCTGAATTTTTGACAAAACTCCTTCGGGAAAGTGAGTAGTTTTTCATTTTATGCTATGCGTATTTAGGGTTTATCCATCAATCGGTGGATTAATTTTTGTTTTCAAGCATCTGAAGCTGATAAATCCTCAGACTGTCAATTTCATCATGTGACCAAGTGGAGCGAAATCCAAAATATCCAGTGGTCAATGGCGCTTCATCTTTGTATTCAAAGAATTTTTCTCCATCTACCCAATAGGTAATGGTTCCATTTTCCACCTTTATACTGATATCATACCAATGGTTGGGCTGTAGCAAATGTTCTTCATCTTCCAAGTCAAAAAGCAGTGTTTTTTCACCGTTTCCCTGGTATTTTCTAAAGCGGGTAGTTCCATTATAATTCCCTCCAAAACCTACATAATACATCCTTAAGGAATCATACTCTTCAAATTTACCGCTCCGCGTAAATAGATTCGTATCCTTTGGATCTGTAGCCATCCAAAACTGATTCAGGTCAGAGAGCCTATCATTGGGTCCATCAGCCATTACCACCTGCCTTTTATAGTGAATCTCAATGTCACCGGCCAACTTTTTATCCAACCAAACCGTAACTCCGCCCTTGGTATCCAAAACCAGTTTTCCATCAAAAGATGAAGCTGAAGAGTTGAGAAGACTGTCCATTTCTATTTTCCATATTTTGGTATCAAGAGGTAATGAAAAATCATCTTCAAAAATTAGTTTTTTGACAATGGTCATTTGTTCGGAAGAATGGTTTACGGAACAGGTGCAGGAAGCAACCAGCATACCCGTCACAAAAGCCATTATACCATGTCTCCATCTTTTCATTTTACCCAAGCTACTTCTACCTCTGCAGTCAATTGGTTCACCAAGTCAACTACATAGCTTTTAAAATATTCCCGATCGGTAAATTGTTCATCAGAAAGCTCCCATCCTGCTACAGCATAATAGGCGACCGGTTGACTCTCCTCTACCGTTAACTTAGCCAAATAACTGTTGGAGAGATCTCCCGACTCAGGTGCTTCTGTAAATCCTTGATAAATTGATTTTGGCAGGATGAGCGCCATCCCCAGCCACCATTCTTTTTCGTAAGTCTGCTGATCATGGGTCAGTAAAACCACCCATTCATCATTGATCTCAATCTCAGCAAGGTCCATATCATTATTAATATTCACCAAACCGATCAAAAGCTCCTCATCACCTTTGAGCCCTTTTACAGACACTTCATTTTTATAGGCGTACATTCCAGGCCAGATGGTACTGACCTCTTGGACGTCATAGGAGCGGTCATGAGTTTCCCAATTCAAGTAGTCATATTGGATAATCGAGCGAACAGGCCCTTCTTCGATGATTTGAAAAACACTTTTCTCCACATTATTAATGGAATCAATGACAGTCACCCCAAGCCTGGCTGGCTCACCATCGATCATCAAAGCTACACCGCCCAAGCCTACAGAATTCCCAACAGCCAAAATATCCCGACCCCAATCTTCCATCACATGGTAATTGTCCTCTACAGCTCCTTCGCTACTGATTCCCACTTCTTCAGGGCTCATTTGGGAAGTTTTCTTGCCAAAAAGATCTTTGGCATTCCTCCCATCAAAATAATGACGAAAGCCTACTTTATCATTTTCCCAAGAAGGCCCATCCGTTTGATATGGCTGATATCCTACACTTTTAGGAAGGCCGTCTGCTGGTAAAGTATCGCTTTGAGCAGGATGGACGGAAATATCTGCCCCCTCCCTTAAGCCAAAACGGACACTCGTCCTTGCTTGAAAGGCGGGTTTCTCAGTTGCCCAAGCCAGTTGAAGTTTCTTCTTTTCTTTGGCCGAAAAATCCAATACCATAAACAGCTCATCCCATGCCCCATCGCCGTCCGTATCATCCCACTGAGCAGGAATCGTGTCTCCTCCTGAGATGATCAGCGGAAACTTTCCTTCTTTATCCCCCTCTCCGGGAATTGCCGTTCTTTTCAATAGGACAGGCTTATCTGTCAAGGCAAGTTCAGCCTTGTTCTCTATTGTAAAATTTACTGTTTCCTCACTCTCCTCTGCAGGATTACATGCTGAGCCCATCAAGATGGTGGTGCACAGCATCCAAAAAGAATACTTCATAGTTGTCCTTATTTATATACCGCTTAAAATAAAAAGAAAAAACCGTCCAACTCTGCTGAACTGTGTTGGTTGGGGAATAAGGTTGATCACTTAATCATGGCAAGAATTAGCATCATGCCATGATTAAGTCCATGGTCTTCTTACTTTGTGCTGATCTGAGGTTTGGGAGGATTTTGCATTCCTGCCCCAAGATAAAAACCTGTATGGGCTGGCTGATTGTAACCCACATTTTGCCACGCAATGCTTAGGCGATAAACGGGATCATGCATCAAGGTATAGAGCCTTTGTGCTGTTGGTATGGTAGTGGTAAAAATCCTTAGTTCCTGCCCATCTTCCGTTCTCGCAATCAGTTCTTCCCGCCAATCTCCAAGAATATCCGCACAAAGTGCTGGATTGGATTTGGTCCCGTTATTTTTGGCTACCTGATAATCTTCACCTGTAAAAATGCGATTAGAGCGCTCATTTTCAAAATCCCATTTGTCAATATCCACTCCATTTAGGATTTCTCTAAGCAAATCTCCATCCCACCATATACCCATATTGCAGGAGCTGGGCTTCTTCTCTGAAATTACCTCTCCTTTGACATTCCAAAGACCTTTAAGCCCTGGTCCTGATGCCCAACTCTCATAGCCCATATATCTCGGATCAATGTCAATGGCCAAGCCCCTTCCCACATCTTCTGAAGGGTAAGACCAAATGATCTCTCCAGTATCAGCGTCCCTGAGGTTGGCACCATGCTCATGTCTAACATGTTCGTGAATCCCGAATAATTCCATGCCTGGTCTTTCTGGGTCTATATCCGATAAATGTAAAGCGTCACCATGCCCAAGACCTGTGCTGTAAATCCCAGACCCATCATCATCCAGGACCATCGCCCCGAAAACGATTTCATCTTTCCCATCTTCATCAATATCCCCAATGGATAAGCTGTGATAGCCTTGCCCTGCATATTTAAGATGGTCAGAATCCCCATCATGGCTGTCAAACGTCCAAACTTCCGACAGGACACCTTCCCGCCAATTCCAGGCGGCAATTACCGTTCTTGTATAATAACCACGGGTCATAATCAAGCTTGGGTGCTCTCCATCCAAGTAGGCAATCCCTGCCAAGAATCGATCCACACGATTGCCATACCCGTCTCCCCATAGGGATTTGAGTTCATCCGAATTAGGATTAAGTTTTCCTGGATACCGAGGTGGAATATAATCGGTCGTGGCCAAGGCCTTGCCTGATTCTCCATCAAAAATGGTCAGGAACTCAGGACCCTCCAGAATATATCCATCCTCATTTCTATAATCCGCATTGGCATTGCCAATCACGTTCCCTAAGGCATCAGTGGTACCATCACCAGTCTTGCAGGCTATCTCTGCTTTTCCATCGCCGTCCAGATCATAGACCATAAACTGGGTATAGTGGGCACCATCCCGAATATTTTTGCCCAAGTTAATTTCCCAAAGCATCTTCCCCTCCAAGGTATAAGCTTGTAAAATGGGATCATCAGTAATTCCTTTCTGAGAATTGTCTTTACTTCTCCCTCTTTGATGAAGTACGATTTCATATTGCCCGTCTCCATTCAAATCTCCCACTGAAGCATCATTGGGCATATAGCCTTCAGGAGTTTTCAGAGGAATGGACAAATAGTTTTTTTGCCAGGTAGTACTGGACTTTGATGAAGCCATTTCCTTACCCTCTACAATAGCCCTTACCTCATAGACACTTTGACTATTCCCTGCTTTGTCAGCATAGCTACTGGTCTGGATTATGGGGGTGTCATTTATTTTTGCTGCATTGCCCGATTGATCAAGGCGGTAGAGGTTAAAGCTGATATCATCCGGCTCGGTGCCAAGCACTCGCCAACTTATAAAATTCCCTCCGTTTGGAGAGGAGAGTGCCACTAATCCCCGGTCTAGGGCTTCCATGTGTCTTGCCTGTTGGCCAGACACAATTGATAATTTGAGTAAAAGTAAAATGAATACGGCAAGACCCAAGGTCTTGCCGTATTTTAAAAGGTTAGTGAACATAGCTTATTCTTCAATGGTTGAAATTTTTACATTTTCACTGTAAGAATTTCCTGTGACCTGCTGTATCTCAGTGCGAAAATTCGCCGCCAAAACACATATTAAAAGAGTAGCTAAGTAAACTAACAACCGGGTCTTCAAGCTCAATCTAGAAGACTTTTTCATGCTTAGATACTTCATAACATTGGGTGATTGTTAACTTTCCCTTAATATAACTAATCTTTATTTCTAACAAACGTGTTTGAATAAAAAATATTATTCAAACACGCTTTTATGCATTTCACACTAAATCTTACTGGTTTTAAATCAATTACAATCTATTTTACTCTTCCCAATGAAAAGGAAGGAACCAATCTCCGCTCATTAATTTAGCTCTTACACCTGCTGCTCTGCCCATCGCATCTGGGTTTTTGGACTTGGACAGTTTATCATATACCCTGTTTGCTAAAACAGATGGATTTCTTCTCATCGCAATTCTAAGCAATTGCGGCCATCTGTGTCCTTCAAATGCCAATTCTAGCGCCGTCTCTTGGATGATCAAATCTTCTGTCCAGTCTTTTTCTTCTTGCATGCCAGTAATTTCTCCAGGCAAGGTAATCGGAGGCAAATAAGCCCTTCCTCTGATTCCTTGGTGTCTGTACCAAGGCCCTCTATAGGTTGGAAAATCCCCCTGTCTGGCATCGAAATCATAAGGAGCACCATAAGCTAAGGTGTTCTGAATATCGGTAACATCATCACCAGAAAAGTCATCTGGAGTATAAGCTTCCCTTATTCCATCGTTGATAAGGGCCCTGGAAAGCTTACTAATACCATCCAGATTATCCCTATTGGCAGCTTCCGCAAACTTCAGATGTACTGAAGCAGCTCTTTCTAATATCCATTTCCCCTCTTTTTGAAGTGGGGTGCTTAGGGCATTATAATTAAAGGTAAACTTACCCACTTCAGGCTCCATGGTATCCCATTTTTTAGTAGAAAGGATTCCCCGTGCATCAAACTCCACATTATTCCATTGGGTTTGACTGTTCCACTTGTCAAGAATAGACTGAGAAGGTTTCAGTTGATATTGTCCCTCACCTTCATTGGCAAATAATCTAATAAAAGGATACTCAGGAGCAAAATCACTATCATAGTGCATTACCCAAACCCAAACATCATAGGAATAGCGCTCTCCAGCTGGACGGCCAAAAATTGATCGCCAACCATTGGTATTGTCATTGTATAGTGAATTGATATCGTTTTCCTTTCCATACCGCACATTGAAATAATTGGAGGAGCTCCAAGAAAGCCTCATCCGATCATAATATACTGCTCCTGCCCCAGGCCCCATTGAAGTAGAGGACTCCATGATGGTCCTGAACATCTCTGCAGCTTTGGTATAGTTTCCCTGCCACAAATACAAGTCTCCAAGCAGCCCTCTTTTATTGACGAAATAAGTACTTAAGTCATAGCCAGCAGAACTTCCTACCAAACCAATATTGGAAGGATATGCATCCAGATAAGGCATGGACTCCATATATTCTACCAATTCATCAATCAATGCCATCAAGCTTAGCCTGGGATATAGCCCAGGGTTATTGACATCATCAATGCTCTCAATGCTCTTGGTCACATAAGGTACTTCTCCAAAATGGATCCCCAATTGTAAATAAACCCAGGTCCTCACCGCAGCCACATCGGACAAGCGCTGATTATACTGATCCTCTGTAATCCTGTTTTCATCTCGCATCTTTTCCAAGCCTTCCAAGACATCATTACAGTTTAAGATCACCCTATAAAATGGTTTTGGATCTGCGTATTTATTGTTGTCAGAAGCCACTACACTATGATTGCTCAGATCTACCAGGTCAGCATCAGCCATCATGGTTGGCTCCATCAAGTCCGCCCTGACTTCATTCAGCACTACATATTGCTCGGCTAGCTTCATCATTTCGCCATATACACCCATTACCGCCACATCGGCATCTAGCTGATTTTGATAAAACCGGTCTTTATCCAACTCCAATGTTGGCTCCACGTCCAGCATATCAGAGCAAGAAAATAATCCCACACTTATCGAGGCCACCGCCAGGTATTTTTTGAAAGGGACAAACATCATTTTCATATTTTGGGCTTTTAAGATTCTTATTAACTTTTGCATGATTACAATCCGATTTTAAGTCCCAACAATACACTGGCAAATTGCGGGCTTAATCCCACATCTACACCTTGCCCAAATACGCTACTAGTATAGCTGAATTCAGGATCGTAGCCCAGATAGTTGGTAATGGTCAATAAATTTTGACCAGCCGCATATACATTCACATTCTTGATAATTGAAGCATTCACCGGAATATCATAGCTGATATTAATGGTCTTCAACCTTAGATAGGAGCCATCTTCTATCCAGCGATCAGAAAAGCGGCTGTTACCAGATGGGTCTCCATATGCCAGTCTTGGCATATCGGTATCTTGTCCCTCTGCTCTCCAGCGATTTCTGACACTCAAGAACTGATTTTCATAGCTTGACATGCTTTCCATTTTCTGCCTTACATAGTTGTAAACATCATTTCCATAACTGAAAGAGAATGCCGCATCAAACGTAAATCGCTTATAGGTAGCATGGGCTGTAAAACCTCCATAAAAATCAGGGTTTGGATTGCCAATGATGGTCTTGTCACTTTCGTCGATCACGCCATCATTGTTTTGGTCAATGAATTTCACATCACCAGCCTGAAAGGAAGTCAAATTTCCATTTTCGGTATAGGCACTCAGGCCAGCAGAAGCAGCTTCTCCGCTCGTATTGTAAATTCCATCTGTTTCATATCCATAAAACATGGCTGCAGACTCTCCGGTAGTGGTGATAACATGGCCACCCGCCACAGGAGTAATTCGCTTATCATAAGGTAGCTTTTTCACCTCATTGGTATAAGTTCCGATCTGAAGTCCAAGATCCAGTTTTACATCTCTGTCCAACACTTTTGCTGAGACACCAAGGTCAACTCCTCGGTTAACCATTTCTCCACCGTTGGAGAGGAAATAATCCAAACCTACTACCGTTTTAAGCGGCTGGTAAGTGATCATATTTGAAATGGTATTTTGGTATACATCGATGCTAAAACCCAAAGTACTGTTGGCAGTAGCAATGTCAATACCAGCATTTACTTTAGAATTGGTTTCCCACTGGATTTGATCATTGGCAATATTGGACCTTACCAAGCCTTGTACAGCCATGACATTGGAGCCTGAATACAATTGGTATTGGTTATAATTTCCAATTCCGTCATTACCAGTTTGACTGTAACTCAAGCGCAGCTTCAAAAGGTCAAGCGGATTCGATGCCATAAAATCCTCAGAAGAAATCAACCATGCACCACTAATAGAAGGGAAAACACCAAACTTATGGTTGAATAAACTGATACCATCCTGTGCCTTACGGCCAAACCTTGAAGAACCATCCACCGCTACATCTACATCTACAAAATATTTGTTAAGGTAATTATAGCTTGCATCAGCATAGTAACTCATCCAGATCCATTCTCCATTATTTCCAAAAGCTTGATTTAAGCTCACTACCCCAGATCCCAAAGTAATGAAATCATCAGTCCCTGAGTTAAAGGAATAACCTCTGTCTTCTTCCAGTGTGTTTTTATTGAATCTAAAACCTAAACCCAAGTCAAAATTATGGGCGTATCCGAAAGTATTGTTATAATTAAACCTGGTGTCACTATAGGTAGAAAACAACCTTTGAACCTGGCCACCAATTTTATTTTTTATAATGGTATTGGTACCGTTTTCTTCTTCCACCCCTAAGTCAGGAACAAAGAAAGACTCCCTATTTTGATCAATGGTCAAGCCAAACAAGCTCTGTAGACTAAAATGATCATTGAATTGGTATTTACCATTAAATGAACCAAAGAAACGAAACCTTCTATTTTGGGCCTGCATATTTTCAATGATTGAACGGGGGTTACTGATCCCTAATGAATCAGAATCACTCAAATTAGGAGATTCTATACCATCTTCAGAGAAAATATTTGGTGCCAAAAACGGCGACTTGGCCAAACCAAGGTAAAGAGGGCTTATACTATTCACTTCACTGCCATATTGGTACAAGTCCGTCACCGCATAGGAAAATGCCATATTGGTTCCTGCCGTGAATTTTTCCGTAACCTGAAAATCAGCGTTAAACCTTACGTTTGATCTAGAAAACCCTTCACCTTCTATGACACTACGACTTTTCAAATGACCTATAGACAATGCATAGCTGGCGATATTATCTCCACCAGATACTTTAACAAAATAGTTTTGATCATAACTGGCACGCATTACCTGATCCTGCCAATTGGTATTATTATGATAGTTATAATACCCTAAGGTATCTGGTACTTCATTTAAGTAGCGGTGGTTCAGTGCCTCATTTGTGCTAAGACCGCTACTGCGTAACATCTCAGAAAAATAGGACCTGAATTCATCTGCTTGCATCACCGGAAGGTTCTTGGGTTGAATATTGACTCCTCCATAGGTGTAAAAATCAATCCTTGTAGTCAAATCCTTCGCCCTCGAAGTAGTGATCAACACGACTCCATTTGCGCCCTTCGTGCCATATATTGATCCTCCGTCTTTGAGATAAGTCACTTTATCAATGTCTTTAACATCAATAAACGATAGTGGATTGGATGTAAAGCCATTGATCACGGAACCTTCATATTCATTCATGTCATAGATCATTCCATCCACCACCACCAAAGGTTTGGCATTGGCATTCAAGGACCCTAGACCGCGAATAAATGTATTAGCACCTATACCAAGGGTACCAGATCTTCTGATCATATTGACCCCTGCGGCTTCTCCTTGAAAAGCCGTTTCAGGAGAATTGGCTTTGCCCTTCCAGGCATCGGTAAGGTCCACAGTAGATACTGCTCCTGTTACCTGATGAGACAATCTCTCGTCATAAGGCAACTGCACCAAACCTTTTCCCGCTTGGACCAACTCAAAATCTGACAGTGCTATTTCAAGGCTACTTCTTCCCTTCAATGGGATTTCTTTAACAATTTCATCTCCCAAACTCACCACAATGGTGGTGGAATAACTTGGAACAGGCAGTTTAAACTCCCCATTTGAATTGGAGAAAGTTGCTGAAATATCTTTGTAGGACAAACCTATGCCTTCTAAAGCTATTCCAGTTCTTTTGGAAACTATCTTACCCGTCAATACTTCCTCCAGGTATATTGATTCGCTGTTGGGCAGTACCTTGACCTCCTCTACTTCTTGAGCCATCATGCTACTAGCAAAACCCAACTGAATGGCTAGCACTGCTGTGCATATCTTGTATATATTTTTTAGCTTCATCGATTTCTGATTTTGGGTTTATTCAAATACTGGAACTAATTTCAGGTAATCCAGAACCAAGGTGTTCCAGTCATTATTTGAGGTAGATTCCGCCTTCAGGATCAGCTTCAGCTGACCATAGTTTTGCACTTCATGCTCTCCTATATACACCTCTTCAAGGTTATTGAACTCCACCATCTTATTCCCATAAGGAAGGTTGCTGACCGAATCTATGGCAATACTCTGCCAGTTGTTTCTCGGCCAATAGTTATCATTATTGGCCAGCCAATAAATCTTATACTTTGTAGAATGTGCCTGCGGAACATTATACGTCACATGGTAAGATGGTGTACTGTGGTTGAAAACCAACAGATCACGCTCATTGGAAGCCCAAGATCTTGCGCGAACGTTTACGGGACCTGAACTCCCGCTTATCGCATCAAAGTATTCTCCTTCAATTTTAATTGCTGGAATTTTATCTGAAAGCTTATAGTCAAAGTCGTTCATAATATAAACCACTCCATTGGAGGCATTGATCTGCCTTAGCACGTTTTCAGGATGAAAAGCTACCTTTACACTATCTACAGATAAAATCGTGTCTGGCACATTCTCATAATAAGAAGTCGTGAACACCAAATCTTTGGTAAGCCCTAATGAGAGCGGCATGGACATCTCATCTGGTAAGGTATCCTTAAAATAAGGTTCCATTTCCATTTGGAATGTTTCGTACGCAGCATCATCCAACATGATAAAAGTATAGGTAGAGTCTTCGTTGCTCAAGTCCGCTACATCATATCGGAAGTAATTGTACGTTTCCATGGTTACCTCATCAGTCACGGACATGTTCATGACCAACTGACTAATCGGGTTATCACTTTCTTCCTGCAATACTTCCCAAATATTCTTTTTGGGAGTCATATAAGCATCTACTTTATAGAGAACACCATTCTTCGCCAATCGGTCAGCGTATTCAAATGAGGCGGATTCATCAACTGAAATAATGCTATTTTCACGAAGCTCGCTCACTTTTCCATTCATCATTTTCACCCTTATTGGTGCCTCCTCAGCTTGATAGCTTAGGTTTTCTTGATAACCAATATGATTGCCAACAAAAAGCTTTAAGGCTTCTTTATCTCCGCTTATCCCTGATGGCAGGTCTGCTAATGCGGCATTGGTCGGTGCCCAGACGGTATAAGAACCGGAGGCTAGCTGTTTGTCCAATCCGGACGCCACCAAAAGATCCGCAAAGGTACTGAGGTCCTCGTCCGAGCGGATCAACTGTACCAAATTATTGTTTAAATCCTGCGCTGCATTATTATGTTCTTCCCATTGATCTGAGCAAGCGCTCAGACCAATGAAAAGTATCATTAGCAGGTGGTTTTTATATTTTTTGATCATGTTTTTGCTATTTGAAAATTATAGGACATAGATTTTCCAGAAGGCATATGTTAGTCTTCATCTTCTTCATACACCAGTGATCCATCAAGTGCAAATTTTGGATAAATCTGGTTATCGCCCTCTGGGATAAAATGGATCATATCCAACCAAAGCCCGCCATTACTACGTCCGATACCAGTAATTCTGTCAAATCGAAGGTTATGCTCACCGGTAGTCTGTACATCAATGGTACCGATGAATCGACCCATGATTCTACCGCCATTGGAACCTGCTGTCAGATACTCTTTCCATCCTCTTGATTCCAACTCATCTTCATTCATTCCTGATGGAGCCTTGATACGTGTATCTAAGAGTCTCGCCCCTGGTATATCTTCACCATTAAAAGTCATTTTGAGCTCTGCACCATTATTCCACTTGTCACCATAATGACAAACCCAAACTTTATATCTACCCTTCACCAAAACTGGCGTAGTGAATTCAACTGAAGTAAGACGATTTCCTTGAATCTCAATTTTCATGAAATCACCATGGTTATAATAAATTTCATTCAAGCTAGGTGGAATATAATTGACCATATAGTCTACATAATTTCCTCCCCATGACATTCCTGATAGTTCTCCTAATTTGAATGTATAATTAGGTGCTCCTGGAATTCTAAAATATGAAGTCAACTGTCTAATTTCAGGTTGGTCTGCCACATCCCAATAAACTGCAGTGGGTGCTCTCAGCTTAATGGCATAATGCTCTTCTACTTTATGCACTACTCCATTTGTAACAGAATTATCACTTTCAGGTCGAATGAGTACAGACCCTGGCTCCAACACCCCGAAGAAAACATCCTCATTGATCAGCACTTCCTCCCCTTTTAGTTTAATGGTAATCACTTCCTGCGGTGCCTGGGTTTGGTGGGCTGTAGCGGTCACCAAATCAGCAATGTACTTAATGTTTGGCAGGATATGATAGGCCATAAACAAGTTCAAAGTATCTGTTGGATTGCTGGGATCTCCCAAATGAGAATAGCGGTCCTCCAATGCAGCATAACTGTCAAATCCAGCTGCTGCAAAAGTCTCATCAGACTCGGCCATCACTGTATACCAGACACCATCTTCTTCACTATTCAAGACATCATACCAACCTGTGGACTTTAATGCTTCTGAGAAAATAGAGTATTCTTGTTTATCTTCAATCCATACGGCTGCAGTCTTGGTTGGGGGAGACAATACATTGTCAATGGCATGCATGACACCGTTCCCCAATTTGATATTACTCTGTAAAATATTGGCCTGACGGTTTACCCGTATAGAGGTTTGGCCATCCACATATTCTGCTCCTGTTACGAGGTATTTACCATATTCTGTAGGGATAGGTAGTTTTCCGTCAGTAAAATTAGCTGTTGATATGGTATCTGTAAGTAGGTGATACCTGACGATATCTTTGGCCTCCTCTTCACTCAATCCTTCCAGGCTCAAACCATTATCACTAAAATAACTGTCTAAGGCTTTATTATTAGGCGCAAAGAAAGTATATGTTCCATAAGCGCCAAGGTAACCTTCTGTATTGGAGATCTCCAAAACCCTGGAAAGACTGGAATAATCATCTGGGTTTTGTCTCAAATAGCCACTGATATTGGTATCATCAGTGATATTGATATTGGATGGCGGTTCAAAATCACAGCTGATCAATCCCAAGAACAGCATTGAAACGAGAAATCCTGTCCACCTGCTCCAGTTTGATGTTTTATATGTAGTATTCATCTGCAGATATTTTAGGTTTATTTGATATAGTAAGGATTCTGAACCAGCTCAGGATTGGCATCCAATTCCAAGAAAAATACTGGAAGATAATGACTGCGCGTATCCCTTAATTGGTTCAAAATTGAGTTCAAATTAGTCTCCGGGGCATTGGTAATGGCCGCGTTCAACATTAAATCCAGATTGGAATAATTGTCCATTTTGGATACCCTAAGGAGATCAAACCAGCGCTTTCCTTCAAAAGCCAATTCTCTTGCACGCTCTGCCAAAACATAGCGAACGATATCATTTGCACTGGAAGCGGAGGGACTTTCTTCTGTGGCCTCAACCGCACCACCACGTTCTCTTATTTCAGCGATGATTTCCAAGGCTTCTTCTCCCCTGCCTATTTGGGAAAGGCCTTCAGCTTTCATTAGCATTACATCTGCAAGACGATAAACAATCCAGTTGGCATAGGAATCAGTTGCTTCACGACGTTGGGACTCTCCCAAACCGATGTACTTCCATATTTCCCCGCTGGATTTTAGTGTAGCATCAATACTTCTTAAATCAATATCTTCTGGAAAGTTGATGTCAAAACCAAAATTATCTTCCAACACGGATGGATAAGCCAAAAACCTTCTACCTTGTACCGTGCTGAACATATTAAAGAAGGCATTGTTCTGAGGCGCTTCATATTGGATTTCGAAAATGCTCTCAGTTGAATTTCCTTCGGAAAAAATAGACCTTAACCAATTCTCTTGCTCTACCAAACTGTAAGGACCTGCCAGCACTTTATCTGCTGCCACCACAGCTTCTTCGTAGTTTTCCATCCACAAATGCACATCCGCCTGAAGGGCATTGATGGCATATTTGGTCATCCTACCTTTGGAGGCAGAAGTGTTTTCATGTGATTCGTAAATATCAGCTTCAGCCAATTCCAAATCCTCCAAAATCTGTGCAAGCACTTCTTCCTGGTTGGCTTTTGGCACGGTCAATTCATCTTCATCACTATCGATGGCATCCGTCACTAATGGCACTTCACCAAATGTCCTTACCAAATAGAAATACATTAGTGCCCTTAAGCCTCTGGCTTCTGCCACATAATTATTCAAGTCTTCCACTCGGAAGGTTTCATCAGTATCCAATGCCAGAGGTCCATTTTCAATGACATTGTTACAAAGGTTGATGGTTCCATAGAAGCCGCTCCAATCCGCCAAGGGATTGGTCGCTTGGATATTTCCAAATATAATTTGGGTATCATTATAGTTGGCTCCCGTATTTAAAGCCAACATATAACCTCTGAGTTCTCCCCAAAGGAACATTCTTTCTGTCAACTGATAGCCTCGATAATTACCATTTAAAGAGGCATAGGCACCTATCAGTGCGGAGCGTACTTGCTCCTTGGTCTGCCAAAAGTCCTGCTTGACCACTCCATTCACCGGGCGAAGGTCCAGCCAGCTGTCACATGCTGTCCCTGCAATGGCCATCAAAACCAGTAATGTATAGGATATATATTTTTTAAACATGGTTATCTTCTTTTTAATCATCAAATTAGAACCGCGCGTTAATACCTAGGGTAAAGGTTTTGGAAGGTGGTGTCCTTGCCTCATCATAACCAATTTGAAAGAGTCTATTTGCATTGGAACTCATCAAACCTACCTCTGGATCCTGACCTGTATAGTTGGTCCAGGTAAAGATGTTTTCTGCTGTCACATAAAAACTCAAATCCTTCAATTTGATCTTGTCCAAAAATTCTTTCGGCATACCATATCGAACCGTAAGAGTTCTAAATCTCATAAATGAACCATCTTCCACATACCGGTCTGATCCTAGCCAGTTATAACCCGTTCTGATCAATGCCCTTGGCATATCTGTCTCATCACCAGGTCTTCTCCAACGGTTCAGTACAGCCGTATTCTGGTTGTCATAGCCATACATGTTTTCTGTTAACATTTTGGTGCGGTTCACTATATCTGCACCATAGCGGAAGTTGAAGTACCCTGAAATCTGTAGGTTTTTGTAAGTGATCCTTGGACCAAATCCACCAGTCAATTTTGGATTGGCATCCCCCAACCAAACAATATCCCTATAATCAATATTTCCATCATGGTTGATATCCTCATACATGGCATCACCGGGTTGGAATTCATAAGCGATGTTAGGATAGTTGAACATCATCTGTACCACATCACCATTCGGTCCTGTAATCACATTACCATTGGCATCTCTGGCGATAGTCGATTCACCGTCTTTATAAACACCTTTGTATTTGAAGCCATAAAAAGAACCTAGTGGATTCCCTTCCTGAATCGTAACGAAGTAATTCCCATTTGACTGCATCGCCTCCAGGTTATCGGTCTGGTATAAATCAGAGATTTCCTGTATGATGTTTTCGTTTCTGGCGACGTTGAAGTCAAAGTCAATTTTCAAGTCACCTTTCTTATATGGAGTGGTAAAAACTGAAAGCTCCCAGCCCCTATTGTCCATGGTACCGATATTCATATCAATGGAAGAAAAACCGGAAGAACTTGGAATCCTAAGGTTATTAAAAAATAAGTCCTTCGTACGCTTACGGTAAACATCCAATCCTACTATGAACCTACTTTGGAACATTTCCAGATTCAAACCAAAGTTGGTCTGTCCCACACTTTCCCATTTATAATTGGTCAACTCCAAGTTATCCGGAACCACACCGGTTTCCCCCAAGTAATTCCAATTCAAATTAGAGAAGGTACTAAAATGCAGATAATTGGACCGGGGAGTATTGCCACTCTCACCATAACTGGCCCTTAAGCTCAATTCATTGATCAAGCTTTGGTTCTGCATAAATGGCTCACCGGAGATTCTCCATCTACCGGAAATACTAGGGAAAGTTCCCCATCTGTTGTTTGAACCAAACTTAGAACTACCATCTCTTCGTAAAGAGCCATTGATAATATAGCGATCTAAAAAGCCATACTGTACATTTGCCAACATCCCAATGGCCCTAGACTGGCTAGTGGAAGAGGACAGGAAAATATTATCTGTTCTGGTTACCGAGGAAGGATCCTGCAAGAATGATGATGGCGCATTAGTCGTCCCTACATAATATCCATCACTCCTAACCTCATAGGTTGTAAACATCAATAAGCCCATCAGACTATGGTCTTCTCCCAAATCAGGTGTATAATACAGCTTACTGAAGGTCTGGGTGATCAAGTTCTCATAATCAGAATTAGAGGCGGCATTCACATTTTGGTTGTTCAAAGGCAAACCTGTAGCTATCTGGGGCAAGAAGGTATTTGACTTAGTATTGTTAATATCAAAGGCTACATCCGACTGGAACATCAGGTCAGGCCTGATATGATATTGCAAAGTAAATTTAGGGATGATCCTATTACTTTCAGCAGTATTGGATGCTTGCTCTACCATGGCCAAAGGATTATAAGTCCCGGAGAATGAGCCTTGAATATTGGACTCTGGAGAAAAATAGTTGGGAGTCAGATTGCCATACACATCGTATTCATAAACCGACATATTGGGCATCTTTTCATAGGCCACACCACGTACGCGGTCTTGACCATCTCTGGAATTCACCCAATTTCTATCCGTAGTTGAATTGGTATAGGCCAAATCGGTCATCACTCTGATCTTTTTGGATACCAAGTAATCTAAACTGATCCGAGTAGAAAAACGGTCAAAGCCCGTTCCTTTAGTCGTACCCACAGAACCGTTTTTATTGACAGACACCCTGTATCGGGTCTTCTCTCCACCACCAGATAGGGCAATATTATGATCAGTCATATGGCCCAGCTGGGTGATCTGATCGATCCAGTCTGTATTATTGCTGTAATTATAAAAATAGTAAGGGTCATATGGATCGTAAGAGAATTCCTTATTGGCATTGATATTCAAGGGTACACCAAAGCTGTTCATGTATCCTTCTGCAATCAAGGTGGAATATTGATCACCATTCAGCATAGGGATCTGATCAGGTTGTTTGGTCACAGCACCTCTAAAGCTATAGGTTACTGTTGGCTTACCTTTAGAACCTCTTTTGGTGGTGATCACCAAAACACCATTAGAACCTCTGGAGCCCCACAGCGCGGTGGCGGCCGCATCTCTCAACACCGTAATGGATTCAATGTCCGAAGGAGCCACATTCAATAGCTGTGCATACTGCTGCTCATTGGCGTTGGCAAAGTCAAAGTTGGAGGTTTCCGTCTGGAAAGGGATACCATCTACCACAATCAAAGGTTCTGAAGAGCCATTGATGGATGTAGTACCTCTAATACGAATAGACATCCCCGCCCCTGGATCTCCAGAATTGGACACAATATCCACTCCGGCCATTCTACCTTGCAGTGCTTGGTCGATGGATAGGGCAGACATTTCTTTCAATAGTTCAGCATCTACCCGGGTAGAGGAAGAAGTCAGGTCACGTTCATCTATTTTCATCATTCCCTGATCAATCATCTTCTCTGCTGTTACTTCAGCTACATCCAGCTCACTGACATCAAACTCCAGTTGTACGTTGATCTCAGAGCGACCATCGATAGGAACGGTAATGGTTTTATATCCAATAAATGATACTCTGATCCTATTTTGCTTGCTGGATACTCTAAGGGAAAATTCACCGTTTACATCAGTAGCCACTCCTCTCAAGGTCCTTTCATCACTATCCACTTCTACAACAGTGGCACCAATGATCGATGTCCGATCTTCTTTGTCAATGACCTGTCCTTTGACAATTTCCAGGGTTTGCGCCTGCTGTTGCTGGCCATTTGCCCCTGTATATATCAAGGTCAGCCCCATGACAAACCACAAAAGTTTCTTGGTAAAATTTTGCATAAGAAATATTTTGGTTTTTGGGGTTAGTTAGTTTCTAATACTCGATCTATTTCATGTAGCACTGCATAACTTCCCAGGACATTACTGTAAGGGATGTTTACATTGGCTACATTTCCTTTTTCATCTGTCACCGTCATGGTGTATGGAGGCTGAAAACCATTGGCACTGTTGTCGATGATAACTTTCTTGATTTCACCTTCCACGGTGGCAAAGAGGGTTGAAAAATCTTCGCCATCTTCACTTACAATCTTTTTACCGTCAGGTACAATGATATCCCTAGGTACAAAATGGTATTTTAGGAAAGAGGCTATGGTGTACAATTCTTCTGAATCGTTGGTATATGGGTCAGCAGGTATTACACCATCAGCGATCGCAGCATCCATGGCCTCATTGGAAGGAACCAATACCGTAAAAAACTGTCCTGGAGAAACTCCTTCGATCTGTAAAGAATTAGGATCATAAATACTGGAGTTGGACAGGTATTCCGCAAATTTGGAGAACTGGGGAGTTTCCAAAATTTTCTCTGAAAGCACCTTTTCTGTATAATTCAGCAAACCATCAGTATAAAAGTCCGCTCCATTATTAGCTTTATAAGTTACACCAGTATTTATCCCTACAGGTTCATCACTGTCTATATTCCCTGAAGCGACAAACATCCCATTTTCATACTTGATGTATTCACCACCGTAAGTTTCCAATATTCCAGCACCAGAGATATCATCAAGCTCATCAGGATGGCTCAATTTAATAATGCTGAGCTCAATCATCCTGATTAATCTTTCATAGGCTTGGTTAGGCTCTCCATTGTAAGTCCACTGGTTCCTTGCACCTGGATCGTACTCAAATCCAGCGTCATTTAATTGCTGGTTAGACATCATCATTAATGCAAAATTTTGCCCTGGGTCGGAAATGGTAAATCGGTAACTTTCCAAAAGCGTCCTCATGATACTGTATTGAGGGTCCAAATAGGGACGACTATACACGGTAAAGAAGAAATTACCTTCTTGTACTTTGTTAGTACCATAAAACAAGCCATTGCTGAGCACCTTTTGGTCAGTAATATCCGTATCTGGATCAAACCTTACCTCTTCATTCAAAAGGTTGGTAAACAAGGTAAATCGACTTGGCCACATGGTAGACTGCCACATGTGCATGTTTACAAAATCAAACAAAATTTGATCTGGCACGCTGGATAACTCCCCATAATACTCTAGCAGCACCTCATCCAAAAATTGCTGCAGTGGCTCATTCTCAGGAGCAAAAAGTGTCCAGCTATCTGACTGGGCATCATTTCCTCCGCTGAGAAAGTTTTCATTATTGGGTGCAAAAGCGTAAGCCCCAGTATATGACTTGACATGAACAGGGCCTCCAAGGTCATATACTGGAGAAAAGCGTTCTGTCAATTCTGGATACGAAGCGGCATCATAACTAATGGCTGTATTGTTTTGCCTGTTTCTAAACTCCATTTCCACAATGGATTTGAACAAGCTGTACTTGGGATTGTCAGAAAGGTAATCTGCGATATTTTGCATCGGTTCTATTACGCGGTCCACCACGTGCACATAGCCATTTTCTGCAATCACATTGCTCTGGATAATATTTGCCTCAGCAACCTGGGCACCTGAAAATGGTCGATCATAAAACCCTTCAATGTCATTGGCAGTCAAATCCAAGCGATCTAGGTAATGCTGCAAAAAGTAGGGCATGTATTTGTTGTTGTTGTCGTCCAGGTTGTAGGTTCCTATACCGTTCCTGTTGGCAGCTACAACATCAAATTCTACCCCTTCAACCAATTCTTTGAAAACACCTTTATAATAGGCTGTCTTTCTACGAAAAGACGCGGAAAGGGTATCCCGCTGAGGTCCTGTTTGATAATAAGCAAGATCTTTTAAGTTATAAGCATTATAAACCAATGAGTAGGACACGATCTCACGGGCCTTTTCTTCACTGATGTCATCAACACCGTTGATATTGTTTTGTTGGAAGTAAAGCTCAAAAGCATCATCATTGGGAGCAAAAGCAGTCCAGTAACCTGCTGTGCTCAGCGTCTGCTTATAGCCTGCCTTTTCTACCAATGCCAAATAATGGTCAAAGTTCCCCCGAAACCGGATGGAATCAGACAAAACTTGATAGATCGGGCCTTCTAAGCCCTCTGGTCTGGCATAATACTCATCAAACTCCTCCTGGCAACCCACCAAGAAAACACCTGACAAACAAAAACACGCCAAAAGCAGTTTTGTAAAATTGTTCATAGATTATTGAGGTTTTGTTAATCGATTTCTCCCTAGTAATTAGCCCTTATTGCTACGGATCAACCTCTTGAATAGGAACGCCAATCGTCGCATCATAAAACTTTTACATTTTGGGATATACACGAAATTTAAAAAAGTAGAACTCAACAAGTGTTATGGTTTATACTGGTATAGTGTGTATTATACAATTATAAACCTGCAAAGATTTCATCACTATTAAAGCGACATTTACTACTAGGACTTAGTAAACACCACTTACTATAAATCAAAAATACAGCACATTCCTTTACTAAATCGATTAGTTAGGACTTTAGACCTACAGATGAAAACCACCACATTTCAACCTTGCCTAATATTAATTTTGCATTTCAGGACAGTTGATTTTGATCAGAAAAAAAATAAAGGCCACCAAGAATATCGTTATCAAACTTCTTGTTTGACTTTATATTACACCTCATATTGGCAGAAAAAATCCTTCAATCCCTCTCTAGCACAGCCTACAAGTTTGACAATGCCCAAAATGTGCTTGATGCTTTCACTGTTTGCTATCCTCATCGTAAGGCCCCCTTACACCCTAATTTGCCCATTCCCCATCGCAATGATCGTCACAACCTTTCTCCTTCAGGAGAACAATAGCTACATGGATAACGCCTAGAATGAAAGGAAAAGCCAGCAAGGGATTAGCGGTATTAAAATGAAAAAATAGGGGTTACAGTGCTCCGGTCTACGAAACTATCCTAAAAAAGTATATTTATTTTGCATGCAAATAACAACTTCCAGTGCTTTATCTCATAAATTTCTCTAAGGCTTGAGCTACTTTAAAGTAATTGCCCTCATTATTACTTTTTATGTAAATCCTCTATTTTAACAGTAAGGAATAAAGGGGGCCAAATGATCGCTTGGATTTAATTGTCAACCGCTTCGGTCCTCTGACTTCTAACCACTTGCTCAAAGGACTCAAGGCAATTGGCATCAATGCGGGTAATGACATTATTTTAAAATAAAATCCGTGCTTTTATTACTTGATAAACAAGCAATAAAGGCACGGATTTTTTTGGTTTTACTTGGAGAGCTATTTTTTACAATAAGACCAATCTGATAATTTCCTCAAAGTAAACTGCTTTCGCCTCATCAGTTAGCTGCCAATAATAAGAGACCCCTCCCTCATCGGCCCCAAAACCGAAGTAAGTCCTTGGCCCGGAGGCAGATTCACCTGCGCCTGCATAGAACTCTGTTCCCGTTTCAAATCGAACAAACAACATGGCTCCGCCTTCTGTACTACCTCCATCACCTGCTGCACTGGCCGCCAATACTTGTCCATTGGTAGCCGTATTGGTATAAAGCAGATTCACAGGGCTATCCAGCCATGGAAGTAAATTATCTTCGCCAATAGTCCCCTCATCAAAAGCCAAATCGTCAGGTTCATGTATCAGCGCACGAACTACCTCACCTCCCTCTGGATTATAAGCAGCAGGGTTGCCCGCATTATCAAACCAGTTTAAACGGTTATTCCTGGCTCCCCATTGTGAATTCAGTATCAGCGGAGTAGTGATGGCATTCCAGGCAATTTTATCATTGCCATCAAAGTCTCCGGAACTACCACTACGGCCAATAATGACCAAATCTGCAGCATTGAGCATATCAATATCCTCTTGAGGAGCAGTGCTGAGCGCGTTATTGTAATACCTGATCACTTTAAAGCCCTTTTCCTCTATCCACCCAATTTGATCATCGTCCAAGGCATCATCTGTTACAAACACAATCGTATAAAGAGAGGTATCCACTGGAATTTCCACGGTTACCTCTTGACTGGTTTCTACTACAAGACCATCTTCACTGGTGGCGGTCAAAACAACCGTATAAGTTCCCTCTCCTGCATAGGTATGACTTGGGTTTTCCTCTGTGGAAGTATTCCCATCACCAAAATCCCAAGAATAAGTTACCACATTTTCGGATATATTGGTGAAATTAACCGTTAGTCCCTCATCATCAAAAGTATAATCTGCCATAGGAGGACCTTCCACTGTTATCTCTTGGCTGATCTCTACAATTGTTCCCCCTTGGGCTGTTGCAGACAAAGTGACGGTATATGTTCCAGGAGCCTCATAAGTATGGATTGGGCTCTTTTCCGTGGAAGTATTGCCATCACCAAAATCCCAAGAATAAGAAACTGCGTTTTCGGAGGCATTGGTAAAAGTTACCATCAGGTATTCTTTCTCAAAAGTATAGTCTGCCTTAAGATTCTCAATAATGGTAATATCCTCGTCGGCTTCCACTATTTTGCCATTCGCACCCGTAGCCGTCAATACAACTGTGTAGATCCCAGCGTCCTCGTAATCATGACTTGGACTCTCCTCTGTGGAAGTATTGCCATCACCAAAATTCCAGGAGTAGGACCTTACATTTTCAGAAGAATTGGTAAAGGTAGCTGTCAGCTCATTGGTGACCGTTGAAAAGCCTGCGATTGGCTCAACTGGCTCCATTTCCTCTTCAGAGCAGGAAATGAAACACATTGCCGACAAAGCAAGGATCATTAAGCACGTAAAATTTTTATAAATTTTCTTCATAATAGATTGTTTTGGGTGTGAGTTGAATAGTGGCATAAAAAAAACACCAACAGTTATTGGTTAGAATCAATAACCATTGATACTTCTATTTAAGTTGAACAGCCTTCACGATTAGCCGCGCTCTTTAAACATGATAAAGACTGAATGCCTGATCAAATTATGGCAAAAATTATCTAAAACCGTTCTGCACTGTTATGAGATAATTGGGCTGCAATTAAATTTCACAAAAAGTTAAAAACTAAGGTATAGGGCTGAAGAAGCTTGAGGTGCTCTAAATACAGGAGCTTAAAAACATCGTTGATATGTGAGGACACGAAAATTTAAAGGATTAAATAACTGTAGATGACTGTAACTAAAAAAAACAATAATCATTGCATGTAAGTGCCCCATGGTATATCAAGAAATAAATTTTACTTTCGTTATTGGCATCATTTATTACTCGGCAAACATGTCCCGAATTTCGATAATTGCATTTCTACTCTTTTCACTCTTTCTTTTCCATGGAGAAATGGGGTATGGCCAAGACACCAAATTGAATTTTAAGCACCTGACAGTCAATGATGGACTTCCCCAAAATTCAGTCTATTCGATCACCAAGGACAAGTATGGTTTTATGTGGTTTGGGACTTGGGGAGGGGCTGTTCGCTACGATGGCTATCATGTCAAGGTATTCCGAGCCAATGAAAATGATTCCACAGCCCTTTCGGACAACAGGGTCAGCGCAATTGTAACCGATTCACTGAACAATATTTGGATAGAAGTAGAGCCCCGAGACTATTTGTTTCTCTACAATTATGAAAAGGAAAACTTTCACAGAATCTCTAGGGACAACACTCCACCATACATCCTCGATAAAATCAATGTTCAGTACCGTTATAATGTAAAAAGAATTTCAAACGCTTCCTATGAATGGTCCACCTCTTCCAATGGGCTTTTGCAGGTTAATAGAGAAACAGGCGACTCAATTCTTTATCAATCCGATCAAAACGACCCTTCCTCCTTATCTGATGACATTACCAAATACATCTATCTGGATGACCAGCAGCATTTTTGGGTAGGCACACAGTCAGGCGGTGTCAGTCATGCTGACCTGAACACCAAACCCTTTGTGAATTACCATAAAGGACCAGCAGGAAAAAGCTTGGTTGACAATGTTGTCAGGGCCATGACAATGGATCATCATGGCAGAATTTGGGTCGGCTCGGAAAACCATGGAATCACCATTATTAATCCTTCGAAAAAAGAAAACAAATACACGTATATAGGCAGTAAATTTCTCAACGATTTAATGATTCGAAATTTATTCTGCGACAGCCAAGGCTTAGTTTGGATAGGGACAAAAAAAGGACTGGCATATTATGACCCTGCCAAGGATGAGTTTAAAAACTGTAGCTTAAACATGTGCCATCCCAGTGTATTTGCCATAGCAGAAGATCAACAAGGCGCCATTTGGGTAGGTACTTATAATGGACTTGCCTTATACGACCGCAATTTAGATGAGTTTCATTGTATCAATAAGGCATCGGGATTAGCAGGAAACCAAATTATGGACCTGTTGGTGGATCAGAAAAACAACCTTTGGGTAGCTACAGAAGAAGGTGGACTGAGCAAGCTCTCCCCTCCTCCCAATTTTATAGGCAAAAAGGAGTTTACCATCACCAACTATACTGAAAATATAGACCAAGAAAATGGAATTCTCAGTAATCGAATTTATTCCTTGGCAGAAGACGAAGCGGGAAATATATGGGCTGCCACAGATGCTGGCCTGAGCCAACTGGATCCAAGAAATAATCGATTTCAAAACTTCACCAAGCAAAACGGCCTCCCAGACGACTTTACCACAGCCTTGTCAGCTGATGCGCAAGGGTTTATCTGGGTCAGTCACACCAAAGGACTGACAAAAGTAAATGCCAAGACTGGCGCAATGCAAAGCTTCAACATGCAAGATGGCCTTCAGGGCAATGAGTTCAAACAAAATGCAGCTTTTCAGCATACTCCCAGCGGAATGCTTTTTTTTGGTGGATCAAATGGATTGACATCTTTTCAGCCCAGTCAAATCAAAGCCAATCCCTATCTCCCAAAGGTAGTTTTGACACAGCTCGATGTCATGCACCAAGCTGTACAAATAGGCAATAAGGTCAATGACCGGATAATCCTTGAAAACTCCTTGCTGGCTACTGAAGAAATTACACTCACTTGGTGGGACAAAACTTTTATGCTAGAATTTACAGCTTTGCATTACGCCAACCCTCGCAGCAACAAATACAAATACATGCTAGAAGGGTATGATGCGGATTGGATTTTCACAGATGCTTCCCGACCCACGGCTTCCTACGCTAACCTTCCTGCAGGAGATTACACTTTTAAGGTTCACGGAGCCAACAGTGATGGTCTCTGGAATGAAACTGCTACGACCTTAAAAATCAAAATCCTTCCTCCCTGGTGGCTAAGCTGGTGGGCAATGCTAATATATTTCATGCTGTTTTGCACCTTGGCCTGGCTCGTGTATCGTTACTTGAATTCAAAAATTCAGCTTCGAAAAAGAGAAGCCATTCATCAAGCCAAACTCCATTTCTTCACAGAAGTATCCCATGAATTCAGGACACCCCTGACGCTGATTATTGACCCGCTGGAAAGGCTAATTGCTGAAAAGCCCCAACAAAAGGTGGCTGAGCAGTACTACCAACTGATGCACCGAAATGCCCAACAATTATTGGCCCTGGTCAACCAGTTGTTGGATTTTAGAAAACTCGAATCTGGGCACTTGCAGTTAGACTTGGAGGATTCTGATTTAGTTGCCTTTGTGCGTAGCCTGACCGCCTCCTTTGAAGAAATGGCCAAACAACGACAAATTTCTTTCAAAGTAACGACCAACTCAACACCAGTGATTATGCCTTTTGACCATGCCAAGCTGACCATGGTACTGAACAACTTGCTATCCAATGCCTTCAAATTCACCCCTAATCAAGGAAAAATCACCCTGGAACTAAAGGAAACCAGTCAGCCCAAGAAGGGAGTAATTATCCAAGTAAAAGATACCGGACAAGGCATCTCTAAAGAGGAATTGGAAAAAGTATTTGGGATTTTCTATCAAGCCAGCAATAATAAAAAGCAGTACAAAGGCTCTGGAATTGGCTTAAGTCTCACCAAGGAGCTAATCGCGCTGCACGGGGGCAAAATCATGGTGGACAGTGAATTGGGAGAGGGATCTTGCTTTTCAGTTTTCCTTCCAGACAACACAACGTCATCAGAAACTTCACCAACAGTAATCACCAACACTGAACCTCTTGCTTTTGAGGGCAAGGGAGATGAGAAAAAGAACCCGGTTTCTCAAAATATTGATCCTGATCGAGCTGTAATTTTAGTGGTTGATGATAACGATGACATTCGATCTTACGTGGAAATGAACTTTGATCAGGAATATCAAGTAATCACTGCCAACAATGGCTTAGAGGGGCTGGCAAGTGCAACAAACCATATTCCTGACTTGATCATCAGTGACGTGATGATGCCGGACATGAATGGGTTGGAGATGTGTGAAAAATTAAAAACTGATGAGCGCACCAGCCATATTCCGATCATCCTGTTGACCGCTAGGCAATCCGCCGCAGCCAAAACAGAGGGCTATGAAACGGGCGCTGATGCGTATGTGACCAAGCCTTTTGACACATCTGTTTTAAGGGCCCAGGTCCACAACCTTCTTGAGCAGCGGAAACGCTTAAGGGAACTTTTTTCCAATGGCTCTGCCAAGGACTTGAAGAAAATTGCGGTCAATGCTACGGATGTAGCTTTTCTTGAAAAAACCCGCCAGTTAATTGAATCCAATTTAGAAAGCGAAAACTTGGACATTGACTCACTGGCGGAGCAGTTAAATATGAGCCGCTCCCAGTTTTACAGAAAAATCAAAGCCTTGACCAATAAATCCGCATCAGATTTTGTCACCTCCTTTAGAATGAATCAAGCTGCTGAATTCTTGTTGAGTGGCCAATACAATATTTCAGAAACGGCCTACAAAGTCGGCTATAGCATCCCCAATAATTTCACCCGGGCTTTTGCCAAACACTTCGGTTCCTCTCCAAGCCAGTTTATCAAAGAAAAGACTGAAAACAATTAAAAAACTAACAATCAATACCTTACAAACCTATCACTTGCCTTAATGTTCAAAAATGATAGGTTTCTGCACGTTATGGATAGCCCTTCTCAGCTAAATTTTAGCAGATTGAAGAAGTTTAGTTAAACTAAGCTTAGGGCTAATAATTTCAGTAAGGTCTCCATGGTTTGCGAGAGTTGGATTAATTTTAAATGTTCTTTGTGCGCAATAGAAGAATTCAAAAATGACCCAACCTATCCACCATGGGGATTTTATTTTTTTAACTCAAAAAGGCCTTTTCAACGAGAGGGGTCAAACTAAAAAATTGCGAGACAATGGGATACAACAAAAGAAGCCATTATTTAAACCACCATTTATTTTTTCAATAATCAATATGACTATTCGCAATGTTGCACGTAGCTATATTTTCTTTGGTTTATGCTTTTATAATTCTTTTTCTGTCCTTTTATTCAGGTATATATAGACTTTTAAAGGTCATCATGAATGCTTCGCATTTCCATTGATGAAAAGGACCAAATCCCGATAGCTATCGGGACTAGGCCGGTGGTGCGGCATTTAAATTGGGTATACCGATTTATCTTTAATATAGGAATCCTTTATCCCAATTTAATTTTAAGAAAACTGTTCCGGCCTAAAAATGAGCGGATCTCGCTGTTCCACGACGCGAGCTAGCTCATTTTCTTAACAGCCTGCCCATTTTCCTTAAAACCTGCCCCAACAAGGGCCATCCTTACTTTTCGATACCATATTATGCCTATAAACCAGTACGTGCAAAATTACGGATACACATAATAATCAAAATCTAATATTAAATAGAAAAGTAATTTTTTGGAGACCAGAACAATACAGGATTGATCTATTTAAGGGATTGCCTAAATTCCCTTTTCAAGCTTAAAAATAAGTGATCGTAGAAAACCGTAGGCCAAATCACGTAGATTGACTGGACAATTAAACCAACAATAACCTGAATACCTCATGAGAAACTCCCTGATTTTATTCCTTCTCCTTATAATTTTCAACACTAATTCTTTTGCACAAAAAGACACTTTTCCTGATGGCTCTCCTGTGCCAGATTGGTTCAGTGACACCCAAGCTACTGATATTGACCAACTGGGAAAACATTACCGAATTACTGACTTTGGAGTGGTAAAGGACAGTACCCTTTTACAAACAGCGCAAATCCAAGCCATTATAGACAAGGCACATGAAGAAGGTGGTGGGGTAATTATCATCCCAGCAGGGACTTTCCTAAGTGGTTCTTTGTTTTTCAAGCAAGGCACTCACCTGCATTTGGAAGAGGGTGCTGTGCTTAAAGGCAGTGATGACATCAGCCACTTTAAGCTATTGATGACACGTATTGAGGGACAAAACCGCAAGTACTTTGCTGCGCTGGTCAATGCTGACGGTTTGGATGGTTTCACCATTTCAGGAAAAGGCACCCTCAATGGCAACGGCCTGCGCTTCTGGAAAGCTTTTTGGCTCAGAAGAGAGTGGAACCCGAACTGCACCAATGTGGATGAAATGCGTCCTCGCTTGCTCTTTATTTCCAACAGCAAGAATGTGCAAGTATCCGATATCAGCCTGATCAATTCTCCCTTTTGGACTTCCCACTATTACAAATGCGAAAATGTAAAAATCTTGGGCTTGTATATTTTTGCTCCACACCAACCTGCCAAGGAAAAAGCACCTAGCTCAGATGCCATCGACTTGGATGTCTGCAAAAATGTATTGGTCAAAAACTGCTACATGTCGGTCAATGACGATGCCATCGCCCTAAAGGGCGGGAAAGGACCAAATGCAGATAAGGACCCAGATAACGGCGGCAACTACAACATCATCATTGAAGACTGTGAGTTTGGCTACTGCCACAGCGCCTTGACCTGTGGAAGTGAATCAATTCACAATAGGAATATCATCTTGCGTAGAACAAAGGTTTCTCATGCTACCCGTTTACTATGGCTCAAAATGCGTCCCGACACCCCGCAGCATTATGAATATATCCAGCTGGAGAACATCAGTGGAAATGCAGCCAATATGCTCTATATCAAACCTTGGACTCAGTTTTTCGATCTAAAGGGTGAAAGCGGCATCAAAACTTCTGCTGCAAATAACATATCTTTCCACAATATCAATCTGGAATGTGATCGCATCTTTAATACCCAATCTTCAGATCAATACCAGGTGTCTGAAGTAAGCCTAAAAAACCTGAGTCTTTCTGCTCCTGAGGAAAAAGGAATCGATATCGATTATATCCATAATCTTCAACTGGAGAACATTACACTTAATGATAAAAAAATAGCTAAATAAGTTTTTTTACTTAGTAGCCAGAACAACAAAACATCATGATTTCAAGATGACCACTCACTATGGTCTAGCCAAAAGATTAAAAGGAGGAACACAGATAGGTATTATCCATTCACTACAAATCTGTGTTCATCTGTATCTATTTGTGGACTATGTATTAAACTGTTCCAGATAGATCGAATTTCACTTCAAATCTATTCTTGGCACTTTATTTTAAAATGCTTTCAATAAATACCTGATTTAACGATCATCTAAACTATTAACATTGTAACAATCAATCCAATAGTTTTGAGTTTTAAACCATAAGCAGCCAGTTAAAAATAATCCTGAACAATGTAACAGCGCTTAATTGTTCACCAATGAGTTGATCAAAAAATACCATTTTTAAATTTAACTCGTCATTTCAAAATAACAACGTAAATTAAAAATCCAACTTAACTTTTTTTTTAAAAACTCCCTGTCATTATATCCTTATTCCAAATCATGATCAGGACATATCAGTATACCTATTTGCAGGCATGTTTTTATCTTCGAGAAGATCAATTGCATTAATGCTAAAAAACAATTCAATATATCATGCAAAATAACCGTATAGCTGTTCTACTTATTGCCTTATTATTTTCGGCTAGTTGGACCAGGGCCCAAGAGCTACCCTCCCAAAAAGAAATCATGGACCAAATGGTCTTGACCAATCAGTATTTGATGAATAAATGGCCTGACCCAGGAGTCAATGTCATCACCAACAAAGAACGGTCCAGTAACCTATGGACCCGCGCGGTATACTATGAAGGACTCATGGCCCTTTATGCATTGAAAGATGACAAAGCCTATTATGACTATGCCGTGAAATGGGGAGAAGCACACCAGTGGGGCTTAAGAAACGGGGCCCAAACCCGTCATGCCGACAACCACTGCGCAGGCCAAACCTATATCATGTTATATGAAATAGACCCACAGCCGGAGCGAATCCGGGATATCCAGTCTTCCGTGGACGATATGCTGGAGACTTATAAAATCAATGATTGGGATTGGATCGATGCTCTTCAAATGGCCATGCCGGTTTTTGCCCAATTGACCAGCTTAACTGGCGACAGGAAATATTCGGAACGCATGTATGAAATGTATATGGATACCAAGGTTACCCAAGGCCTTTTTAACCCTCAAGATAATTTGTGGTGGAGAGACAAAGACTTTCTTCCTCCCTATCAAGAACCGAATGGGAATGATTGTTATTGGTCTAGGGGAAACGGCTGGGTAGTGGCTGCTATGGTGCGTACCCTTGAATTTTTGCCTCAAGATGACCCTCATCGCTTTGAATATGTACAAATGTTTCAACGTATGCTGAAGGCCGTTTTGACCGTACAAAGAACTGATGGTTTTTGGAATGTCAGCCTGCACGACCCTAACCATTTTGAAGGTAAGGAAACCTCTGGTACCGCTTTGTTTCTGTATGGTATGGCCTGGGGAGTCAACAATGGACTGTTAGAAAAAGATGTCTATATGCCGGCCATCACCAAGGCCTGGAATGCCATTTCAAAAGAAGCCATTCATGACAATGGCTATTTGGGCTTTCTTCAGGGTACTGGTAAAGAGCCCAAAGATGGCCAACCGGTAACTTACACTAGCAAACCTGATTTTGAAGATTATGGTCTAGGTTGTTTCCTTTTGGCCGCTTCAGAAATGTATAAGTTGATGGAATAAAGAATTGTCTATTTCTAAATAACTCCAATAAACTATAAAAGCACGTCAGGTACTAGCTCCTGACGTGCTTGTCTAAGAGAAAATATTCTTATTTGTCTTTTTTATCCAGCTCCTTTTTCAATTCCTTTAATATTTCCACAGAAGAAGCTGCCACAGTGCCGTCTTCCCACATCAATAAATTAAATGAAAGTGGCACTTTCCTTTCTATCGCACTATTCAACCATTTTAAGGCATTCTCTTTTGATATTTTCGTTTCAATTTTTTGATTAGGTTTATGAATTCCCCAATCACCTTCCATTATAAACATGGAATGCTGCAATAAGCCTTTGTGGGGACCAGATCTAAAAACACCATTTCCGCCAATTGGCGAGCTACCTGCCCTGACTTCTCCATGACTACCTTCGCCAAAATAAACATCTTGAAATTCTGTATAATCTGCACAGATCCATGGATTATATGAAATCAAACGATTCGAATTACCTGCTCTTGCAGCAAGACCCATTTTTTCGAATGGGGCAGGATAATACACCAATCCATCGTCAAAAAACCAACCATCAAGGTCCTCTCCCAAGTTCTCACCAATTTCTTTGATCACATCCATCCAGTTGGCAAAAAACACATCACGTTGTCCGCTTCCTGTTGCCGCAAACTCCTCTGGCCATTTTTGGGCTTGCCACCAATCAGTTTTTCCTCCCATATGACTGGCATGTCCTAAATGATAATAAAGCATAAAGCGAATATTGTTTGCTTTAAGTTCATGGGCCAATTTGCCTATAAAATTCTCCGAGGACGTTCTTTCACTATTACCGATTATCCTGTCGACACTTTTCGAAGGCATCATTAATTTATAATCCCACCAAGTGAGCGACCAAATAACATAAGATGCTCCTGTTTCTTTTACCATGGCAACGAATTTATTAATATCAAAATCACGCGCCATTTCATCCATGGTCTTTCTTTCCTCTCCTTTTTGGGGATAGGCCCAAGGACCATATTGAAACATCAAGCCATATCCTGTATCAGCAAACCAATCAGTACTCACCTTAAACTGTTCAACTCTTTTTCTATAATCACTCAATTCGTCCTCTTCAATAAGTTCCAAGGACTTTACGGACACATTTGATTTATTTGTCTTTTTGATCAAACGAATGATATTTTCTCCCTTTGAGAGGGAAATCATTCCCCCATCAATTTTATCCCATCCATCTATTGAAGAGGTAAATAGTAAGTTTGAACCATTATTGAGCACCTGAATTTCGAATTGTTCTTGCGGCTTGGCACTTAATAATACGTCTACATGAAAGCGACCAGATTTTTTGACATTCACTCTACATTCCAAGGATTGATTTATATCATTAAACCCTTCCACCCAAAAATGCTTAGGAGATTTGTCTGGCCACTTTACAGTAAGTCCTTGGCTCATTGTTGAACTTGCTGCCATCAGCACAGTGATATTGTCTGTCTGCTTGTTCAGATTAATGTCAACAACACCCTTCTCTAATTCATCTGTTTGGGCATATAGGACCGTTGTGAACATAAAGATTAGTATAAAAGGAAAAGTCTTCATCTTTTTATATCGCATGTTTAGATTGGAATTCGGTCGGTTTAAATCTATTGGCATATATTAAACCGACCAACATAATTATTAGGAAGTATACCAATATAAATGTGTCGGGATTTTCTGCTCGAAATTACTTTCAGCTTCCACATTATTTAGGAATAGTAATAGAAATAACCGACTGATTTCTCCAAATCTCCAACTCCACTCGCCCTTTCCAAGCATTCCCTTTTTCAGCTTTTTGCAGGCTCATTACATCATTTACCTCATCACCCCAGCTGCTTAATATCACATCCCCTTTTTGTAACTTTGACATATCAGAAGAATCATACCCATTAGGCACCTCCAATACCAATATTCCAGCAATTTCATTCAATCCAGCTGCAGACTGTTCTCCTAATGTCTCCACCTTTTTCAATTTAAAGCCATGCCAGCCATAAACCTTGGATGCTTCCTCTTTTCTCTCCAATAAAAGATCTGGAATCTTTGGTTGTCCTGCCTTAGACTTTAGCACAGGAGAAACCACTCCGAACTCATCCATATCAAAATTCTCAAATCCCACAGAAGTTTTTGCTGGAGAATTTGTCTGAACCCTAAAGTCACCTTCCTCAGGAGCAACAAATAATGGATTCCCTGACTCCGAGCTGGCATCTACCCCAAACTCTTGTGTTTTGCTCAAATCAGAAGCTGCGGTAAAGAAATTTTCATCCACCTTATCACCCCAAAAATCCACCCTGATCTGCTTATGTGCAGTCATCACGATATTTCGGGTAAAGACATCATGGCTTTCCTTGAACCATACATGGGGATGGAAACCATTATTCACCGTGATATTATTGTACACCGTTCTGTAAAAACCTTCCCTGAGCTTCAAACCACCACTCAAGCAAAGGTTATTGTAAATCTCATAATTACTGGAACCATCATCCAAATCGATGTCCCAGCCATGGTCACAATGGAAGCGATTGTTTCTGATGATGGTGGTTTTGATAGCATCCAACCTTATCCACTCAGGGTGTCTTGCGGTCAAATCATTCATCTTACTTCGATTGGGATGCCAGTAGCGATCTCTTCCCCAAGAGTTGAAAGCGCCATGATCACCTGTTTCCATTACCGTATTGAAAACATCATTATACTCGATGATATGACCTCCCCAAGCACCGTCTCCTATATTAATACCAGCTCTGGGAACATCATAAATGGTATTGTGGCTAATATGTAAATCCATCGCCAGCTGTATCTGAACACCTGCCACCTGCTTTTCTATCAGGCCTATATTCCTGATCAGGTTATCCGAAGCGGTGGAATTCGAAGGATAATTAGCTGTCTTTGGACCAGGAATCGTGTCCAGGTTTTCCTCTTCGACAAACTCATGGTAATTAAAGCTCGGTGAACGAAGGGCATCGGCTCCGCCCACAAAACTGATGGCACTCCCGCCGATCTCCTCGATCAAGTTGCTGCTGATATTCGCCTGACGGTTATAATTACTTACAAATATGGCATTGCCTCCAAGGTTTCTAAAAACCGAATTAGTGACAGAACAGTTTTCTGTTCCGTCCATCAAAATAGTCCCTCCTCGGTAGATTGTCCAGTCACTACGCATGAGCTGTTCTTCGGTCTTCATAAATGTAGGGGCAGTATGGGTAAATTCAATTCCCTCAAAGCTGATATACTGTACTGGATGGTCTTTTTCTCCTTTAAGCGTTACCAAGTTTTCCAAAACAGCAATTTCTACCTGTCCAATATCCTCTTTGCCCATCCCTTCATTGGGATAATAGTAGAGCAAACTTTTCTTTGTATCAAGGTACCATTCTCCCGGAGCATCCAATTCCTCAAATATATTCTCTACAAAACGCATGCTTTTGTGCATCTCACTTTCACGGTTATTTTGCCAGCCTCCTTCATAGGCTAAGGTCCCATCTGCATTCTTGCCAGTAATCACATAATGCATTCCTCCCCAGCGCCCGGAGTGCAGAGCATGTATAAAGCCACCTGTTGGATTATTCCAGCTATCGATTCTTTCTTTGGAAAGGGCATCCTCTGCAAAACCACTATACGGATATACTCCTTCCTGATAATTAGGATAGCGGGCCCTGATTTGCTTTTGGCCTTTGATAAACAAAGAGGAGAACTGAAGTCCTTTTGGTACTTTGGCCACCAATATTTCATTTTCATACGTCTTCCACTTTAATTCCAGTACCTTTCCTCCACTTAGCACCACCTCTTTTCCTTCTTCTGCACGGATTATATAGGGCGCCGCTTCATTGCCGGATTCGATGGGCCCAAACACCAATGGTTCCTGTAAATAATAAGTTCCTTCCCTGAGGATCAGGTTAACTTGATCTTCGGAGTTTTCCTCCTTAAAGTCTTTGATGACTGCCTTAGCTTTGGTTATGCTAGCAAAGGGTGATTCCACAGTTCCTGCGTTTTTATCACTCCCACTTGGGGACACATAAAATGTCTTTCCATCTTGGGCTTTGCTCATTAACGAAATACAAAAGACGCTCAGGAACGCAGCTGTAATCTTCTTAAACTTCATAGTATATCTTATCAAATAATTTATGTTCATCACTTTGTTACGGACAAAAGAACATATTAGGTCGTTTGGTCTAAATAAATGCAAAAAGAAAAGCCTGAGAAACCCTCAGACTTTTCTTTTGATTATTGGTAAAGAGGATTTTGTTCGATATTATTATTGGTAATTTCCTCAATAGGAATCGGCCAAGTCTGATTATAGGCTCCAATAGGAACAGTCAGAGAATTACCTTTCAAGCACCCAATAAATTAACATCATCCTTTAATACCTCTTGCCAATTTCAAGATGCTACACTATATCAGCTTAAACCTTTTCAAAACTACTTTATGAAGGACTACTTTGCTCAATGATAATCATTTCCTCAGGTTGCGTTTCTATTACCAAAACATTCCCCTCCCACTTATAAGACTTCGAATTATTAATTTTTATATTTTTTGTTTTAAATGGATTATCAAGTTTCAGTAATCCTCCTTTTTCCGATTTGACTTTTACAGAAACGACTTTGCCATTTCCTTTTTCTGCTGATATAAGAAAAGCGCCATAAGTTCTTAAATCAGTAAAACTCAAATCATCCCAACTTTTTGGAATAGCTGGAAATATTTTAATGATCCCTGTATGGCTTTGAATTAGCATCTCTTGAATTCCAGAAGCAAAAGCAAAGTTTCCTTCCAAGGTAAAAGGACGGTATAAAAACGTAGACTTACCGGATTTAGACTGATCTCCATTCACATGAAAGGTATTTTTTAGACAAAATGAACTGGCAAAATCCCTTAAGTACCGGGCAGCCCCTTCTCCATCAAAAGCTCTGGCCAAGATATTTCCAAACCAACTGTAAGAATACCCAGTCCAGTAATCCGGTCCTACTTTTTCCAGCTTTTCTATTGTCGCTTGAATAATTTTTCGGGCCTTTTCTCCATCACTCCAATCAATATTTCCAAAAGGATGGATGGCCATTACATTAGAAAAATGACGATGCGACACATTATAGGGATGTCCCTTCGCAAAGGTTAATGCTCCTGTCTCGTCCAAATCATAAGCTGGCAATTCCTTCCTTAAGGCTCTCCAATGTTGAGCTTCTTCCTCCAAACCTAATTCGGTTGCCATTTCCCCTGCAGCCTTGAATGCAAAAGACATACAAGCTAAGTCATAATTGGTTATATCCTTAAACCATGCCTTAATACTATTATCATAAATTTCTGGACTTGAACTTAAAGGAAGTGTTCTCACTCCATTTTTCATAATAGAGATTTCCTCCAAATGGGTGGCCACATCTTTTAAATAAGGATAAGCCCTTTCCCTTAGAAATTTTTCGTCCATGGAATATTTCCAATGCAAATAAAAATGCTGTCCCAACCAAGCCGAAACGGTGGGTGAAAACGCATATTGTATCCATCCGCCCATTGGCTCCCCTGTTAGCGTGGCCACTCCTGGCACATTCAATCCAGATGTTCCATAAAAGTCCTTGGTATATTTCTTATGCACACTGCGTTGATTCCACAGTGTATTTAAGTATCCCATTCCAGCCTTTAATTGATTCCCGGTATAAGTAGGCCAATAACTTAATTGTGTATTGAGGTCATGATGGTAATCGCCCTTCCAAGGAGGTAATTTCCCATTATCCGCCGTCCATACTGCCTGCAATGAGATGGGATAAGAATCATATCTGGTAGCAGATCCAAACTTATACATTTCATTATAATACTGTTTTTCCAATAACTGATCTGGAATATTGATACTGGAATGAGACCAGTATTCTTTCCACCAATTCGTATGCGCTGTTTTGGCTTTGTTCCATTGAGATGCCAAAGCCTCATCTACCATGTCTGATGCATTTTCATCATCCATCGATGAAGTTAAGGCCCAAACCCCAATCATTCTGTCACCTTCCTGTTTCCATTTAACCGCTGCTTGGTAATAAAAATCGCCCCAACCTTTTTGCTTGTATACCATTTTATTCCCTGTTTTGGTTACTGCTCCTTGTTGGTAACCTAATCTGGACAGGGAAAGGCCTGTAACCGGACCATCATCTTTATCTGCTGGTTTTTCATATACTGGAGGTATCAATTCCGGCACAAAAGAGGCATCTGCCCCTGTTACGACAAACCATCCAACATTTTTATTGGCATGGACAAATGTTTGCATATTTGCGCCGTTTTCCCATTGTACCTGACAAACTGCATTATCCAAATGCAGGCCAATATCTTGCACCTTTCCCATCTTCTCCAGATTAAACTCCAAAGCTGCCCCGGGAATTTTAGATGGTGCCGGATTATTGTCATAAGGTGCATCAAAAGCATCCTGAACAGATTTATAATCATCCTCCATGACCTTATCATATACCCATTTAAAACTGAATTTTTTACTTTGGATATTTTCCATAGGACGCATATCCCATAAATCCACCCGATCCAAAGACATCCTAAGCTTGGTATCTTTTTGCCATATCAGCGCTCCAATAAAAGCATTCCCCAAAGGTATACCTTCATCCCAAACATGGGGTATACTATCAAACACCAAGTCATGCTCGGAGAATTTTATCACCTCCTCCTTTTCCTGGCATGACATGATGCCTATCATACCCATAAAAAAAACCATAGCTTTCACTTTCAGGCTATTCTTTGAGCGGTTTTTAATGTATTTGTTAAATCTACTAGTCATTCTTATAATTGGGATTTGGATAGGGCATTTGGGCATTTACTTTTGAACGCCATTGATGTAATTTTTTCCTTAACTCTTTTACCTTTTCGGGATGCTTTATGGACAAATCATTCTTCTCTGCGATATCATTTTTAATATCATACAACTCACAGTGCATATCTTCATAAAACTCAATCAACTTATAATCTCCCATTCTAACGGCCCCAGCAGGTCTCCCCCCCAAACCTCCGCTATAATGGGGATAATGCCAGAAAATAGGCCGTTCTTCCTGTTCTTTGTTCTCAAGCAAAGGCTTGATACTTATGCCTTCCAGCCCCATAGCTTGAGCAGGTTTAAGATGAGCAAGATCCAATAGGGTTGGATAAAAATCTATCCCAGAAACTGGAAAATCATAGCTTTTACCTTTGTATTTATCAGCATATTTAATCACCATAGGCACGCGGATTCCTCCCTCATACAAATAGCCTTTACCAGCTCTAAGCGGCAAATTACTAGTAGGAATATTATCGGTACGATTACTGGTGGCCATTCCTCCATTATCAGAGGTAAATACCACTATGGTATTCTCATCCAGCTTGAGTTTTTTTAAGGTAGCTAAAATACGCCCCACATTTTCGTCCATACTCTCCACCATGGCCGCATAATGGGGCATATTTTGCTGTTGTTTTACCCAAGTCTTGCCATTTTTATCAAACTCCTTATTGGAGAAATCTGTTTTCTGCAGTTTTTCCCGGTATTTCTCCACCTTATCCGGCTTTCCTTGCATGGGCAGATGAACCGTATAAAATGAAAGGTAGGCAAAAAAGGGTGCTTCCTTATTTTGCTCTATAAAACTGATTACCTCATCTGTCAAACGGTCAGTCAGGTATTCCCCTTCATAACCATCTGTCAGTTCTGGATTCTTATAGGGAGAAAAATAGCCTCCTGCTGGATGCCCAGTTCTATTGGCCCCTTTGTTTATGTCAAAGCCCTGGAATTGTGGATAGTATTTTTCTTCCTCTGCGAGATGCCATTTCCCTGCTATCATGGTTTTATAGCCAGCATCCCTGAAACTCTCAGCAATGGTGTATTCCTCCAAATCAAGCTGTAGCTTAAAGGGATGCGAAGTTAATTTTTGGTCTTCGTGTGGCCCAAAACTGCGATTTCCCGGGATATAATCGGTAAGGTTTAATTGAGCAGGTGTTTTCCCACTCATTATCGCTGCACGTGCAGGGGAACATACTGGGCAAGCTGAATAGGCATCGGTGAATACAGCCCCTTCTTCAGCCAGCTGATCAATATTGGGGGTTTCATAAAAGGTGCTACCCGAATATCCTAAATCCTTCCAGCCTAAATCATCCACTAAAACGAATAAAACATTGGGCTTTTTTTCCCCCTCCTTTTTATCGCATCCTGCAAGTAAAATTAAATTAATGATGAAGATGCTCTTGATAAGTTTTATGCTCATTATTTATGCTTTCTCCCTGTTTATTGCTTAATACCCTTATAAACCAATTCAGCAATAGCCCTATATCCTGCCTTATTGGGATGAACCCCATCCTTCTCTGTAAACAGCTCAGGCTTATGATCCAGTGGGGTATTCAAATCAATAAACCCTACATTTTCATCATCAGCTACTTCTTTGATATATCCAATTAATTGCTGTAGCCTGGGCTTTCGTATTGTCAGTCCCTTCACACGATCATCCTCCAGACCGGGGGTTTCCAAAACCATAGGAGATGGCGCACAAATCCAAATTTTAGGTTTTGACTTTAATGTTTTTAACTCTGCAATCAGGTCTCTATAATCGGCTTCATATTCATCTTGGTATTCCCAACATTTCCTATTGCCACAGGTCCCCATACCACAGGTATCATTTGTTCCCAGACTAATGACAATCATATCAGGTTCCAATGCTTTAATTTTAGAAAGTTGATCCCAAACCGTTGGTATGCCTTTTCTAATTAGCGTACAACTGCCAACACCAAAATTTGACACCTCATACTGTTTGCCAAGCAATTCCTGTAATTGAGCGGGATAAGAATCTGCGTCTCTATCTTCAAGACGCGCGCCATAGGTTATGCTGTCGCCAATACAAGCCACTTTTATTATTTTATGGTTGGAGCTATGTGCTTCAAAATTGTATGGAATGAATAACACACATAGCAGCAAACTAACTTTTACCAAAAAAGATCTGCGCTTTATCATCTCTATACTTTTTATACTATTCCACATAAAATACTTCCATTGATTGGACCTGCGCTTCTCCTTTGGATGCTAAAACCCTAAGCCTCACTTTAGAATAAACCTGGGGCTCAAAACTATGGATAAACTTATGCCCTATGCTTGAGCCTTCGAAAATCGTTTGCCATCCCTCTTTTGTTTTTCCTTCTAAACTAAACTTCCTGACACGCTCTCCTTGGGTGATGTCTTCCATCAACACAATTTGATTGACTTTTTGCCCTTTTTCTAATTTTAAATTAAAGGCCTTACCTGCTCCAGAAGTGGAGGCCAAAGGATTAGAGAACCTCCTATTTATTTCATCGCCCCACTCTTTTAATCGTTGTACGTCGGGCTCAGGAAGTAAACCATCAGCATTTGGGGTCAACCCCATAATCAAAGAGGTATTATGCCCTACACTATTACTATACATTTTCATTAGATTTTCCAATGGGTAAATGCCCGCTTCATCATTGGGTTCCCAAAACCATTCGTGTCTCCCATTATACCCTCGTAATGGTGCATCACTCATGGCAGGCATATAATATTCCCCATTGGGGTCACCTTCTTTCAATAGCTGAAAATTATTTTTAAAAATCACGTCTTGGTTGGTGGAATGGGAATAGGGAAACGGAAAGGTACCCCAACTAGGATAAGGCACAGTACCTGATTCACTTCCTCCCCAACGAATATCTGCACGCTGGGTATTATGATAAAAGATGATGTTTTTTTGATGTTTCTTTACAATGGGCAATATATCGGCACCTCCTTTTTCTGGCCCATGGGCACCACCATCAAACCATACCATTGCCAAATCCCCATAACGAGACATCAGCTCCTCAACCATACCTTCACAAACGCGATTATAATGTGCTTGTCGATTCGCTGCAAAAGCATCATCTCCGCTTACCTTAAAGTCATATACCCCATAGAATGAATTCCAACGAATACCGATATATATACCAGGCTTAATTCCATACTTTCGGCATGAATTAACAAAATCGCGAACAATATCCCCTTTCCCATCACGCCATTTTACCGCCTTTAAACTATACGGATTCACGTCACTTTGATAAAGGGCAAAACCCGTTTCGTGAGTAGCTGTTAAAATCGCTATTTTAAAGCCTGCATCCTTAATGGATTTTATCCATTGATCGGTATCCAGTTTTTCGGGATTGAAAATATTATAATCTGCAATGGGAGTTATTCTGTTTTTTGCTTGGTTGTATTTAAGCCCATCAAAAACATGAAGGTCATAATGAAAAACGGCAACCATTTCCGCATTTTGCCAATCTAACTGAGCCTGTGTGGGTATAGGTACCACTGCATTGCTTTGCGCATTTAAGATGGTAGATACCGATAAAAACAAAGTCAGTGTTCCAATTAATAGTTTTATCATAATAGTTATTTATTAAATCGAGCCTTAACATACCCTATCATCACTTTCTTCCATAAGTTTTGTATTACTGAAGGAAAAGCCTGATACCTTTCACTTTCCCTATTCAACATTATTTGGGTAATTGAACTTGGCAAAACTTTGGTTTAGTACAGATCACCTTATTTGTTTAATGCTGCGTATTGATTGATGAGAGGAGTCTTTTTATTTAGTTATTATTTCAAATCGTACCAAGTAACATTCATGTTTATTGGGGACCATTGATATGCCCCATTTTAATCCATCTCCCACAACTACCGGAGCGGTTAAGTCTGGACGAAAAGCTCCCGGGGCAACTGCCCTTTCTTCCGCTTTTGCGTTAAATTTGTCCGACATAAAATCCACCCCATCAGGTGCATATTCAAAGGTTTCTGACAGCGAAGCAAAAGCGCCTACTCCTGTACCTTGTGGCCAGATGAGTACTTCATGGCTTCTTTCGAGAATGGCTTTTCCAAGCTTAGTATAAGGCCCGGCAGGATGCTTAGAATAGGCCACGCCCATACTTGTGTGCGCAGGCCCTCCTTGTCCACTTATCAATGACCGGCCTTTATAATACATCCAATACAATCCATTACGATACAGTAATGATGCATCATCTATTCGATAACTATCGAACTTTTCAGGCTCTACACTTACTTTCAGGATGGGTTCATTGCTCAATCTTTTAAAAGGCCCTACTGGTGAATCTGATACCGCTACTCCAATGGCGGTTTTATCCGTTAAGTTATTGTTCTCAAACTCACCCTCAGCATTTCCTGGTGTCGGTTTCACCCCTGTGTAGTACAAATAGTATTTTCCGTCAGCATAAATGATATTTGGGGTAAAAACAGCTTGGGCATCCCATTGGTCTGCTTCACCTACCTTCAGCATTTCACCCACTTCCGTCCAGGAATGCCCCTCATCTTCTGATTTTGCACACCAGACGCTTGCTCCCCAATATCCCGCACCCCAATATTTCGGCTGGGCATCAGGTATTTTGGTATAATACACATAATAAGTTTGGCCCACTTTTATGACATCACTGGGATCACGACGTGTACAACCTGCTTCATAACCAATTCCGCTTACTTCCTCAAAAGCAAATTCCATTTTGGAAAATTTTTCCTGTAAAGAGTCACTCGCCTGACCATAAGCATGAAGTGAGCACAAAAAGCCGATCCCAATAATTAATATTCCCAGTACTTTTTTCATCATTTCCAATTAACTAATCTTCAATATTATACACAGCCAGTTTTTTAATCTGCGGTTCGCCTTTTGATTCCTGGATTTTAAGTCGTACTTCCGATACATCCAGCCCATCAAACCTATGAATAAATTTATGGCCAATGCAGGATCCTTCAGTAATGGTCTGCCAGCCATTCTTGGTCTTACCCTCCAATACAAATTGGCGCACACGTTCTCCTTTGCTGATATCTTCCATCAATACAAGCTGATTCACTTTTTGATTTTTTGACAGTTTCAGGCTTAACTTTTCCCCAGCTCCAGAAGTACTTTCCAGTGGATTAGAGAACCTCCTTTTTATTTCATCTCCGAATTCTTTTAGTCGTTTCACATCCGGTTCAGGCATTAAGCCATCTGGATTGGGCGTTACTCCTAAAATCAAACTGGTATTGTGGCCGACTGACTTATAATATTTATCCACCAATTTTTCCAGCGAAAAAATAGTATGTTCCCGATTAGGTTCCCAAAACCAATCATGCCCACCTTCACCTCTTAAAGGCGCATCGCTCATGGCTGGCATATAATATTGGCCATTAGGATCTCCTGTTTTTAATAGCTGAAAGTTATTGGCATGGATCTCTTTTTTTGCAGATTCACCTGCACCGGTAGATGGGTAGGGGAAAGTTCCCCAACTAGGGTAAGGTACTGTTCCCGTTTCGCTTCCTCCCCAACGCATATCCGCACGTTGCAGGTTATGGTAAAACAAACTGTTAGGTTGATATTTTTCGAAAATAGACAATACATCCGGGCCACCTTGTTCAGGACCATGCGCACCACCATCAAACCAAACCATTGCCCAATCACCATAATTGGAAAAAATCTCGGTAACGATATTTTCAATCATGATATTATAATGCTTTTGCCTGTTTTGTGCAAACTGGTTATCGCCGCTTACTTTGAAGTCATGGATACCGTAAAAAGCATTCCATCGTGTACCGATATATACCCCGGGAAGAATCCCATACTTTTCGCAGGAAGCTTTAAAATCCTTTAAAATATCGCCTTTACCATCTTGCCACTTTAGTGCCTTCATACTATAGGGAGTGGCATCACTCTGGTGAAAAAAGAAGCCCGTTTCATGGCTAACAGTAAAAATAGCTATTTTAAACCCAGCATCTTTTAGAGACCTTATCCATTGATCCATGTCATATCGCTGTGGATTAAAGGTATTATAATCTTTTACGGGTTTTATCCGCACATCCTTTTGCACATAAAATTCTCCATCAAAAACATGCATATCCCAGCATACCAAGGCTGCCAATTCAGCATTTTGCCAATCCAGTTGCGCTTGGGTGGGAATGGGGATTTTACCAGTATTCTGGGCCATGCAGGTAATTGCCCAGAAGGTAATTATAAAGGTATTGATTATATATTTTTTCATCTTTTACTATTTTGAAAACAAGGGGCAAGGCCAACTAGGGCAAAGCAGTTGGAAACATTTCAGCCTAATTATGCTCTCTATACCCTAAACTTCTTTCACTTTCCATTACCTTAAAAGCTTTATAAATACGGTTTCCGTGTTCTACTAGCCCAGCAGGGGTTAGGTGAGTTTTGTCAGCCTTTGGAAGACCATACATGGTGGTATAGATTATATTGACATCCTCTTGAGCAATTTTTTGTTGGGCTACGACCACAATTGGACGCTCCTCGACGAGGTAATGCTGTTCATCAACGCCCAAAATTATTTTGAGATCATCATACGCTAGGACATCATTACGCAGGTGGTCTATCATGTGATTTAAATTGGATTGGTACATTTCAGCTTCTTGCTCGTCACCAGCATCTGTCTCCCCTTGAATCCACACAAATCCGTGGACCTTCACCACATAGCCTTCTTTTTCCAGTTGATCAATAGCCTTTTTTAAATCCTTGACCATATGATCATAAATTCCTTGCTCGCCAGGTGCTTTCCAGTCCCTGGCTAGACCAGTGCCGCCCCTAGTATATTTGAAAATTGCGGGGTTATAACCTGCCACTTTCAATTGACGGGCAAAACTTACTTCAGGACCAAAGTGACCAGCTGGGTACCTTCCTTTTTGGGCTTGCATGGTAACCCATTCCCCATTTGAACTATCATGCCCAGAAACAGTCCAGTTCAATAATATGGATTTATCAAGGCCTTGTTCATCTTTAGGGTATTCTTTCGCATCACCGGTGTAACCTTGGGCATTTGATTGGCCAGCCCAAATAAAGAGATCAATGTTTTTTTGGGCATGAACTTGTATTGGAATAATTATAAAAAACAGGGCTTTTATAAAATTTTTCATTAGTACTGTAATTATGAATTTGTTCTATTAAGTCTTATGGAGGTTCATTTGAGCACATTTAACTCTTTTGCTTATTCTCAGTAAAAAAACCAAACAGCCAAACTATACAGTTGACTGCTTGATTTCCATCCAACTAATATGATCTTTTGATTATTCTACAATAATCTTAATGGTCCAATCATGCGTGGTTCCATCTGCTGATACGAGCATATAAACAAATTCTCTATCAGATAAGTCTGTTAAAATTCCAGCCGTTGGCGTATCGTCAACAGGCTCGACCCTAACACTTTGATGGTATATCACAATTCCTGCTCTGCTCAGGTCTGCCGATTCGGGCACTCTAACAGTGGCTGTGAAATTTTCATTATCAATTTCTGCATTTCCCATAGAAATAAAGAGTCTTTTTCGGGCAGGTGTCAACTCCCCATTTTCATAATACTCCTGAAGTTCATGTTCATCAGTTTGAAGGGTAAATATGTTCACATTAGTGATAAAGGCAGTGTCTCCCCATTGTCCTTCATCAAAATCAATTCTTGGTTCACAAGAAAATAGGATCCCTACAAATGCTAAAATGAAGGGAATTAAAATATTTTTTTTCATGGATGTTTTCAGTTTAATGATCAATTAAAGTTTAAAACCAACCAGGGTTTTGGGTTAATTCAACACCTGCTTCCATATATAAATCAATTTCATTTTTTGGAATAGCAGATAAATAGGCACGTCCAGGCTCTACAAAGTACCCTTCCCCTGATTCATTGAAATCAGGATTTACGTAGAATGGATTTAAAAACCCGTCTTCGTGAACATCATAATTTACGCCCAATGTCAATCCGTATTTTTGGGCATCAACAGGACCAAGACCATCCGCAGTCAATTTTGATGGATCATTAAAATAATCAACAAACTCCTGGCTATATGCTCCTTTTGGCTTCCATCCATTGATTACATCATGGAAAATCGCCCACCTTTTTAAGTCCCTTTCTCTATGTCCCTCAAAAACCAGCTCCACTTCTCTTTCCCTCCTAATCTCATTTACAATATTTGATTCAGCAGGATCAAACCCATTTTTAGCGGAATAGGATATAGGCCAAGAATTCACTTCACTTAGCACCATTGGGGCCATTCCTACTCTGTCTCGAAGAATATTGACCGTTTTATCCAAATCAGATTGATTGAGCGTACCCAAAATCGCTTTCGCTTCAGCCAAGGCCAAAAGCCCTTCTGCGTAACGAATTAATACATCATCCACCGAACCATTTCTCCATTCATTCGCGTCAAAAATTGCCCCTTTCCATACACGAAAACCCGTAGATGAATAATTGGCAGTAAAAATATTATTAATGGTAGGGTACCTTAAAGGAAGTGCCTGTGACTCAAAACCTACTAATTGATTCTGCGGACCTCTATCCGGAGTCCATATAGATTGCCTAAATCTTGGGTCCAAGTTTTCTCCCAGGCTGTTTAAGCGCTGTGGATCTATAGATAATGAGGACAACTCTTGCGGAACGCCATTCTTATCCAGGTAATTGTCTACTAACTTCTTTGTTGGTGACTGAGGATTATCCACCACTTTATCGTAGAAATTATGTCCTACAATTTCATTTACATCATAAATACGGTATAAAAATACTCCTTCTGAAGAAGAGGCATCTTTTTGGGAGAGTATCTGATTATAGGCCTCATTAAGCGGGCCTCCATTGCTGAACAATGCCGCCCCTTGATGATCAATCAATTCCTGTATGGTAGGTTCAACCATTTGCAAAAATTCTTTACCATCTTTACCATTGACAGCAAAAGGAGTACTTTTAGCACCGTGATAATGCTCCCAACTGCCTTCGTATAAAGCAACCCTGGCTTTCATCACAATGGCCGATTCTCTATTTACTCGTCCTTGCTTTGCAAAAACTGAATTTTTCCAATCCATCTTCTCAATAGCAATGTCCAAATCCTGAAGGATAAATTTGGCTACATCGTATCTAGAGTTTCTAGTTCTGTACAATGCTTCACTATCCGTTTCCAGCACTTCTGTATAGATTGGAACATCTCCATAGCGTTGCAACATATTAAAATATACCCATGCACGGAAAAAATGTGCTTCACCGATGTATTGGTCTGCTTCTATATCACTTGGGACACGTTCAGCATTGGTTATTAAATAGTTTATCTGTCGGATCCAGCTAAAACTACCATTCCAGAAACCATCGGTAGCAGGAGCTTGCCCACTACTTCCTCGCTGCATTAAGCTACCTGAGGGACCTGTCCCCACCTGGATATCCGTATTGGCGTCCAAATAACCATTATGAGCATTACCTCCTTGCTGAAAATGATATCTTGGAAATAGTCTGTAAAAACCATTTACCATTACTTTCAAATCATTTGCTGAGGTGAAAAAGGTAGCATCAGTCATTTGATCCAATGGATATCTTTCAAGAAAATCCTCTCGACAACTACTGATTGATATTACAAACGCTACCAGCAATATCCATATATATATTAGTCTTGATTTCATGTTTAGTTATTTTTTTAATTAAATACCAATGTTCACACCCAGGGAAATTTGACGCTGAGGAGGGTAACCTCTTCCTCCGTACCTGGCAATAATCTCAGGAGAGTATTTAATTTCTGACTTATAATAGATAAAGCCCAAATTTTCTACACTAGTATAAAAATGCACCCGGTCTAACTTGACCTTATTGATTAAACTCTTGGGCAAATTGTATCCCAAACGTAAATTTTGAATTTTAAGGTGTGCAAGATTTAACTGGTACTGATCATTTGCAGCATAAGTTTTAAATGAATGTCTTGGATAATAATTATCAGGAGTTTCCGGTGTCCATGTCCCTAATTCTTTATGGGTTTCAAACCATTTTGAGTTCCATATATCGTGTCCGGCAGGACTCACGTAAAAATTATTTGAAAAGACTTTCCATTCTGGCACCCCTGTTAGTTGTGCCGAAAAATCGAAGCCATTCCAATTGGCGGAAAGATTAAAGCCGTACTGGTATCTAGGATAATCATAGCCGGCAAATACTTGGTCTCCTCGAGCATACCATTTACCACCCTCTCCTGCATTAATCTGACCATCGCCGTTTAGATCTTTCATCATCAAATCTCCCGGATAATACCAAGCTCCTCCCTGGGGTACATTGGCCTCAACATCTTCTATATTTTGGGCAATGCCATTAGACTCATATAAATAAACCTCACCGAATTTTTGACCTGGTGTCCAAGAATTCCTAAACCCATTAATATTATCCTCATACTCAACCACATAACCTATATAATCGGCTATATTAAATTTTAGGGCATAATTCACTGGTTTGTCCATTAAAGTAAACCCAATATCACGCCACTTAACTGTAAATTCCCAGCCACGCGTCTCACTAACTGCGTTATTCACATCAGGCAAACTTGTCCCTATGGTTTGTGGTAAAAATTTAGGGGGGCCTGCTTGGTCATAAATCGTACGCTGGTACCAGTCGTAGGTAAATTCAAGTCTGTTATTCAGCGCTGTTGCATCAAGTCCAAAGCCTAATGTTTTGGGCTTGGCCCAGGTCAAATCAGAACTTACCAATCCAGGCATAAATACCATATTTGGTTTTGAGCTTCCCAATAACACATCCCCATTTCCAATCCCTGTTCCCATAGTTGGGAGGTAAAGGTAATTACCGTTTCCAGGATTACCGGAGGAGGTATACGCGGCCCTTAATTTTAAGTCATGGTCATGTTGGATAGGCCAGAAATTCTCTCTCGCTATATTCCAAGCAGCTGAAACGGATGGGAAAAATGACCACCTGATGTCTGCTGGGAATTTTGAATGGGCATCATAACGTCCATTGAACTCTATAAAATATTTTTCATCATAATTATAGGCCATCCTTCCAAAAACACCTTGGGTGGCCCAGTGACTTAATGCATCCGATACAGAAGGGTTTTCATTATATGTTGTACTGATCGTAGGGATAGAATTGGTATATAGATCCCTACCCGTTCCACTTAATTGGGTATACCGGTTATACTCTTCCTGGTAGCCCACTAAAGCCGTTATGGAGTGCTTATTAATTTCTTTAGAATAATCAGCTACTAGATCAAGCGTGTGGTAATTCCTTAAATCCATTTGTCTGATCACACTACTTTGCGTGGCGGACCTTGCTGAATTACGCGTGCTACCATCTGCATTTATCACCGTAATCACATAGGTATTACGGTTGAAATGGCTAGTAAAATTCCTCCAAGTGTAATTTCCCCTTACATTAAAGTCTTTAAATGGCTTTAATGTAAAGCCACCGGTCATCGTAATCTCATTTCTATCATTGGTTTGATTACCCCCTTCGCCTCTCATGGATGGTCCACTACTTAAAAATGAAGGACTACCATTAGGGTTTATATCTACCCAAGAAGGGAGCGTTGCGGCGGCGTTAGCCCACATATCTGCATAATCAGCTCCACGACCTCGATAATTAGGAGCGACTTCATCTGTCTTCACATAATTCATGCTCATCCTCAGCTCAAGCCAATCTGTAGCATCTGTCTTAACTTTCAGCAAGGTAGTGTACCGGTCTTTCTTATCGTTGGCGCCTTTAATAATCCCATTGGACTCATTGTAACCAAGGCCCATATAATAACTCGTCTTATTTCCTCCACCTGATAAGCTGACATTATGCTGTTGACTAGGAACTGCCTTTTTAAACATGATATCAAACCAATCACTGTTTCCAAACATGTCCCAGTGCGCACCCCATTGACCATTTGGAAGTGCTATATTACTATAATCAATTTCCCCAGAGGCATAATCCCTCATTAACTGTATCGTCTCTTCCTTAAAGATTGGTGTCTGTAATGAATTCCTATATTGTTCATTTACCTTTTCAGCAAATTCATAGGAATTGGCCCAATGTGGCATTCCAAATGGAGTACCTATACTATAGTTGTTACTATAATTGACCTTTATTTTATCCCCTTTTTCCCCCATTTTGGTAGTAATAAGGATAACACCTGAAGGAGCCCTTGAACCATAAATTGCAGATGCAGCAGCATCTTTCAAAACGGTAACCGACTCAACATCATTGGGATTTACATCGCTCATGGTACGCTCTATACCATCCACTAGCACAAGTGGACCTCCTCTTTCATTTATACCTGTAAACCCTCGAATATTAAAATTGGCCTCACTGGCTGGTCCTCCATTAGTAGGGCTGATATAAAGTCCAGCCATGGCACCTTGTAGCGCTTCTGACAATTTATTGATGGGCCTATTGACCAACATTTCACTACCGATTTGCTCTACAGCAGCTGTAAGGTGTGATTTCTTTTGGGTGCCAAATCCCACCACCACAACTTCTTCTAAGGATTGGGTATCAGGAACCATACTGACATTTAATACGGACTGATTTCCTACCGCCACTTCTTGGCGTTCATAGCCCAAAAAGCTATAAACCAACACGGTTCCTTCTTCTACTTGAATAGTATAATTTCCGTCAATGTCGGTTACAGTACCTTTCGTAGTCCCTTTAAGCTGAATGGTAGCACCTGGAATGGGCTGGCCATTCTCATCGGTAACTTTCCCCTTTATTTCAATGGTGTTTATTTTTTCTTGTAAACTTGCTTCATCCGTTTCTAAGCTTGGTTTTTGACTTATAATGATTGTTTTATCATGGATTTCATAGGAAAATTGATAGGGTACCAAAATCTTATCAAGAACTTCCTCAATGCCTACCTTTTTCAAACTGACATTAACTTTTGGGATCTTCTTGATAAGATCAGATCGATACAGAAAATTAAATTCGCTTTGGCTTTTAATTTCCTCAAACACTTGCTCTACAGTGGCCTGATGTAAGTCCAATTTCAGTTTCATATTTTGGGAATAGACACTGGCTGAAACTTTCATCACGCCCACCAATATAAGTATCAGGGTGAGTTTCATGGTTAATAACATTTTACCCCTTAAACCAAAGGGTAGGTTGCTGGGCTTTTTTTCATAATTTTAAATTGCTTAAGTAAAACATTGAGATTTATTCGATTTGTTTTGAGGAGGATGTTGGTAGCATCCTCCTTTTTTATTGTATGGTAACCATCCTCCTTTCTATTTTAAACTTTACATCTCCGGTTTTTTCAATTAATTTCAGAACATCTTCTAAATTCTCATATCTCGGAACTTTACCTGTAAAAGGGATTTCTTTTGCTGCTTGTTTTTTGAATTGAAAGGAGACATCGTACCACCGTGCCAAATCCAGCATAATGGATTCTAGAGGTTTATCTTTGAAATAAAACCAACCGTCTTTCCAAGAGATATATTCCATCACCTCTACCTCCCTTTGTGAAATCACATTTTGGCCTTTAATCAGCATACTTTGCTGGTTCGGAGCCAAGACCTGTTGTTGCTGAGGTTCATCTTCCAGGTAGACATTTACCTTGCCTTCAACCAAGGTTGTATAAATAGTAGGCTCTTCCTCATAGGATGAAACATTAAATGATGTGCCTAAAACTTGAACTATTTGCCCTCCACTAATGACTTTAAATGGCTTTTCCTTATTTTTTGTAACTTCAAAAAAGGCCTCTCCTGTAAGCTCTACACGTCTATCATTTCCCACAAAGGCAGTTGGATACTTCAAGGTGGAACCAGCATTAAGCCAGACTTGGGTCCCATCCGCCAAAGTCAAATTGAACTGCCCTCCTCTAGGTATTACTAGCGTATTGTACTTCACCTCACTGGTGGCTACTTTTTCGCTATTGTACTTTAGAGAAGTCCCCTGGCTGGAAATTTCTGTCCCTCCTATGTCAAGACTAAGATTCTTACCTGAAGAAAGATCATATGAACTCCCATCATCCATTAGCAGGATGGCCTTTTCTGTACCAGGAATAATGGATGAATCAGCATGGATGAGGCGTTGTTGTTGAAATAATTCTGGCCTTAAAATGGCCATAAAGCCTAACAACAAAACAATGGATGCAGCCAATGATCCTACATATAGCAAAACCCTATTATTCCTTTTCAGCTGGGAAAGATCGATTTTATTCAAAATAGAAGACCAAGCCTCTTTGTTTGTATCTTCAGTGTTTTCAAACTGAGATCCATTTTGATAAAACGCAGTTACCTTATCAAAATATCCCTGATGCTCCTCGCTAGCAGACAGCCAGTCTTTTAACTGCCTTTCTTCTTCTATAGTCAAAGAAGAATGAATTTTTTTCCAAATAATTGAAAAGTCTATATTTTCAGAATTTTTACTCACCTATTGCTAGTTTTTACCATATGACACACGGAACTACTCAATGGGTGACAAATTTATTTTTTTTTATTTTTTTCTCAATCTGTTGCTACAAACGGCTTGGATGGAGAAAATTAATTAGCAGGGATGTTTCTATTATATATGAAAAGTTAAGCCCAGAGGCTGCTTTTAATATTATTCAACATAAAACTATTGATAGGATAAAATTGAAAAAAGAAAATGAAGCCATTTAAGCTATAACCATTTTATTACAATATCCCTTTCATAAACAGGGTGTGTTTTACTTGTAAATTACCTTACAGTACGAATTGATTTTGCTCATTTTCAACATGGATCCAAAATAATTATAGCGCTGAGCACCACCCTAATATCCATCAGGAAAGCTTGAAAAATGAATTTAATTCATTGGCCCAACTGTATTATTTTGAACTAATGACCCGCAATAAGGCCCATAATTTTATAGAAAAAAGTTAATATCCAGCGATTCCCGAAGTCCCACCCTTAACTTATCTTTTGCCCTGAGCAATTGGGTTTTAATGGTATTTTCGGTAACCTCCAGTTGGGATGAAATTTCCCGTACAGTCTTTTCTTCCAAATATTTCAGCCTAAAAATTTCAGCCATTTTAGGAGGTAAGGATTCAATAGCCATTTCAATTTTTTGAATAAGCTCAGGATCCTCCAAGTTAACATTTGAATCATTTAAGTTTGCTTCGATATATAATAGGTGATGTTTATCCACAATCTTTAGATTCCTCAAATAATTCAAACACCTGTTCTTAACGGCTTTATACAAATAGGATTTGAATGAAGTAGTAATATTCAAATATTCGGCCTGCTCCCAAATATATACAAATATGTTCTGTACTATATCTTCACAAACCTCAATATCAAATACAAAACCCTCTGCAAATTTTATCAAACAAGAATAATAATCATGAAAAAGTGCTTCAAAAACTTCTTTATTCCGCTTTTGAATTTCTTTTAATAATAATTTATCCTCAATTCTCACATTCAGACAGGTTAGTGACCAATCAAATAGAAATTTATATAAACAAATAGACAGTATAAATACACTTGATTATATGAAATTTTAGAATGATCATTTGTTTAACACGTTTTCTCAATAAAACACAAAACACTTCCATTAATTAACTTTCAGGAAATCCCTAGCTCTTTACCATCATTAAAATCTCCCTCCACTCCTAATAGTAGACACATAAAATGGCCTTCCACCATTGTAGTTAATTGCCAGCGAAACGCATAAAATCACTGCTGTCAACTTCATATAATACAATGTAAAATACTTCGTCCTTCAAGCGGTGACTAAAGGCGGGATCATCAATTAGGGCATATGATCTAAAGCAAATATAATATAAAAAACATGAATTAAAATAATGATATGACAAACGGAAATAATATTATCAAAGAATTTTCTTATTAGCGATCAGCTATTTACAGAATCAAAAACACCCTAATATCTGTATTTTATTAAGCCAAAAGAGAAACTCCCCAACAAAATCAATAGAACCTGCTTATTAAAGGAAGGTATTATATATTGGACAAAAAGTAACCGCAGAATAAAAGCAGTAAAAATGATAAGAAGAAAAGTAAGGCCAATTTAGTAGGCAAAAATATGGGAACTGTTTTCTTGAAGAAGCATTCCTAAAATGCTTTGTTTCTTTATAAACTTCTTTCTGAACTACTTAGGAATCAAAAACCATAAAAGGCTTGGTCCTCGATAAAAAAGGCTTGTATAGTTGATTGGCGGTTGCTATCAATCAATCATTTGCCCCACTCAAAACCTAGCACATTTTGATGCACCAGCTTGACCTCCCTTACAGAATCCACTTGAATATTTTGGAGCAAAACATGCTTCACTGGCTGCTCATCATCTGCCAATATTCGTGAGACAAACTGCACGTCCTTGGCATTTATATTGGTCATTTGAATATCACTAATGGAGGTCAATCTGCGCTCATAGGTAGGGACCAAATCCCTCCACTGGTAAAGCACATCGGTTTCTATGCCCAAAACTCCCTTGTCGATTTTTCCGGACTTAATGTTTTTCATGATGATATTGGAAACATACCCACCTCTTCTTTCATTAGTTTTTATAAATAGCAGGTGGTTCAATTTGGCTCCTTCTTCCACTTTACAATTTTCCATATAAATATTCTCTATCCCTCCGGAAAGTTCACTTCCTATAGCCAACAGTTGATGGCCATTCTTAACCAGGCAATTTCTGATGACCACATTTTTAGTGGGCATATTTAGCCTCCAGGCATCTTGATTTCTTCCTGCCTTAACAGCTATGGCATCATCTCCTTGGTCAAACACACAGTCTTCAATCAATATATTTTGGCTCATTTCAGGATCCACACCATCATTATTGTGACCATGGGCATAGACGTCCACATTTCGGATCACCACATCTTTTGACATAAAGGGGTGGATCACCCAAAAAGGGCTGTTTCTGATTTTCACCCCTTCCAACAAGACATTTTTGCACCTATTGAACTGAATAAACTGGGGGCGGAAATTAGCGGTATCATTTACAAACTGCCTATCTTTTACAGCAACATCCTCAGCCGCTTGCTCATAAAGTAGTTTAAGACTTTCCATATGAGGCTTTGGCCGGGCAAACCATTTCTCCCATGTTTCCATTTCAGCTTTGAGCGTTCCTTCACCTGTAATGGCTACATTTTCACAGTCAAAAGCATAAATCAAAGGAGAATAGTTAAAGCATTCCATACCCTCCCATGTCGTCTGAACTGCTGGCAGGTAATCCTTAGGGGCTCCAGAAAACAACAGCACAGCTCCTTCTTCCAAATGCAAATTGACATTGCTTTTTAAATGTACCTTTCCGGTCAGCCATTCTCCCTTTGGTATCACTACCGTTCCCCCACCAGTGTTATTCGCCTCTGATATAGCTATAGCAATCGCTTGGCTGTTTGCCCTTTTATTACCTTTTTCCGCACCAAAATCTGTAATCACAAACCGATTTGCCTTGCTAAAGTCAGGCACCTTTATGGAAGCAATTTCAAAAGGGGCTTCCAAAACCAACTCTTCAAATAGCACTTCTCCCTTTGGGCTTGAGCATCCAAGCAAAAAAATGAAACCAATTCCCTTACACAACCAACTTAGCCTATTCATTATCTTTGTTCTTTTGAAACTTTTTATATTGGACGCACCCGGTCCTTCATCATCAAATATAATCTGAGGGGCCTTCAAAAGTGTACTGATCAGTACTGTCCAAAACAAAAAACCAGCCCTATAACATAAGACTGGTTTTACAATGAGATAAATTACTCAAACCATCTGGCCTTGTAGACTTTCATATCCGGGAAAGGCACTTTTTTATCAGGTTGATGGAAAAGCACATGGTGGGTCCACCAACTTTTTTCAGGCACGGTATAGATCAGCTGTCCGCTACTTTGCTCTCCCAAACTTTTTATATTTTCCGCTTCTGGAAACCCTTCTATTTTCCCAAACTCTTGGCTGGCCAAATCAAAAAACCATGCTCCAGTATGCTCTGTCATATAAAAACCTTTTTCATCCTCAGAAAGCTGAAGGTCATGGCCTCCTTCTCCCGGTATCTTCCACTCCTTCTCCAATACCAACTTGTTTGGATTGGGCATGCTATATTCTCTTAGCACATCGTATCCCAAGGCAAATAAAGTTTCCCTTTCAGGATGCCAAACTACACCATGGGCAGAATACAGGCTATCTTCGAATACAACTTTCTCGTTTTCATTTATATCAAAAAGCATAATCTTATTACCTGTTTTACTCGTAGAGGCCGCTGCTACAAGTCTATCATTCGGTAATATCTCTACGGAATGGGCGTTGGGAACTGTGGCATAAAATAATACGCTTCGCTCCTTCATATCTAATAAAGCCACCCCTCCTGAGGAAGAAGAGACAAGCAACTTTTTCCCTTCCGAAATTGTCTTGCAGTCATCCATAGAATTAAATCTCTTTTCTCTATACACCTCTGGAAGGTCCATGGTTTGATGAGCATCCCAAGTCCATATGATTTCCGCATGTTCATCATTCGATTTCTCATAATCCACATGCAACACCTTACTATCCCCACAAACCAAAAAAGTGGTGGTATCTTTTGTGCCAGTACAGGCCATGGCCATGCTGCAGCAGACCCCCAAAATACCTGCAAAAACTCTTTTCATCTTTTTAATTATCTTTAAAATATTGGATCCAACAAACAAAAGCCCTGGATCAATGAGCCTACTTCACAAATAAATATCAACAATAAAAATACACATTTAGACCAAAAGCCCTTTCCCCATCTTTTCAAGCTTTCCATATTTTTTTGATGGATGGACGTTAATCTCCCCTAGCAAGGCCCAAACATCTGTAATTAAAACCAGATAAAATTATTTCGGAATTCCTCCTTTAAAAAAAGGAATTGGTAAGAAAAGAAATATCCAGCGACCTTTTTCACATAGCAAAAGTCCCAAATCGCTTTTTCTGATAACTTGCAATTTATATGCTTGAGTGTGCCTTTAAAACTTAAAAAACTTAGCTTCCTTTTTTATTTTAATATTAGTCATTAACAATATATGGCATGAAAAACAATCTTATCTATTTATTGAAACCCTCCTTATCCTTTTGCTTAATCTTATTGCTTGGCAGCTGTGGTACTTTTAAAAAAACCGTAGACAATCAGAATCTATATCCCACGAAGGAAATAGTCACTCCATATCATAATCAATGGACCATAGGCCATTATCAAAATCGAATCAAAAATTTCAAAGAAAATCCCCTTTCCTACGGAGACATAGTCTTTATAGGGAACAGTATCACAGAGCAAGGCAAAAATTGGGGCGAAAAGTTTGGTCAGGAACATATCAGAAATCGGGGGATTTCCGGTGATGTGACAGATGGCATCTTGGCAAGACTTGGGGAAATCATCTATCACAAACCCAAAGCGGTATTTTTGCTGATTGGCATCAATGATTTGTCCAATTATCATCAGGGAAATGAATCTAGGGCAAACATAGTATACCATACCAAAATCCCTTCTCCTGAATATGTCGGCAATAATATTGTCAAAATTGCCCAGCAGATTCACCAAGGCTCCCCAAAGACCAAAATTTATGTCCAGACTGTTCTTCCCAATGCCAGGCCTGATCTAAAAGCCAGCATCAATTTGGTTAACAGCATTATCAAAGAAAATGAGGCCAAAGAATATTACCAGGTGATTGATCTTCATTCCTTTTTTGCCGATCAGAATGGATTGATGAAAAGTGAACTTACCAATGATGGCACCCACCTCAATGAAATGGGCTATAAAGTATGGGTAGCAGCTGAAAAAAAACTAGTTAATTCACTATAAGTGGATATACCTATGCAAACGAATAAAATAACTGAACCACGGTTTATTCTGTTAGTATTTCTTTAACTTATGTCTGCACAACCATAAGACCATTTAAACATGAAAAAACTAAGCAGGAAAGATATCAAGCAAGAGGTATTTGACTTATATGATGCCTATGCCCATAATAAACTGGAACGAAGGGAATTTATGGAGAAACTTTCCGCCTACGCCGTGGGTGGGCTTACCCTAAGCTCCTTGACCAGCTTTTTAATGCCCAACTATAAGGACAATATCCAAGTACCCTTACAGGATGAAAGCCTCAATACTGAAACGATCAGCTATTCCTCTCCCAAGGGTGGCGGAGAAATAAAGGGCCAACTTTCCAGACCTGCGGATGCCAAAGCTAAGCTACCTGGAATTGTGGTGGTCCATGAAAACCGGGGACTCAACCCCTATATCGCAGATGTGGGCAGAAGGGCGGCAAAAGCTGGATTTATCTCCATTGCTCCGGACGCATTAAGTCCGCTGGGAGGTTATCCAGGGAATGACGATGAAGGCAGGGAAATGCAACGCAAAAGGGACAGGGATGAGATGCTGGAAGATTTTATTGCTGCCTTTGAATACCTGAAAAACCATGAGGAATGTTCCGGTGCTATAGGCGTGGTAGGCTTTTGCTTTGGAGGCTGGATTTCCAATATGATGGCCGTAAAAGTTCCTGAATTGAAGGCTGCCGTACCTTTTTATGGTAGTCAACCACCTCTTGAAATGGTCCCACAGATCAATGCCCCATTATTACTCCACTATGGAGAACTTGACCAAAGGGTAAATGCTGGTTGGCCGGATTATGAGAAAGCACTAAAAGAGAACAATAAGGAATATATGGCTTATATTTATCCCAATGCCAATCACGGCTTCCACAATGACACCACCCCTCGCTATGATGAGGCTGCAGCCAAACTGGCTTGGGAAAGGACTATTAAGTTTTTTGAGGAAAATTTGGGGTAAACCCAAATTACAACAAACTAGCTACATTATTTCATCCGAAAAAAACATCTCCCTTCCTTCTTTTTTGAAAATTAAAGAAAGAAGGAAGGGGAATATGTTTCAGTAATGAAAACATCACTTTTCATAAACAGGAAATTCTGTAATTCTTAAAGTCGTACAGCCATATGGTACCAGAGTGATCTCATCCACAATATCCTCTTCCCTCACTCTCTTGCTCCAAAAACCAGGCAACTCAGGAGCATCATTTTCCAGTGTCCAATCTGCAGCTTTTACTCCGCGCATTTTGAGACTTATCGGACTATTTTCAAGATTCCATGGATATTCGCCGTTCCATTTATTTTCTGTCACTTCCACAAATTTGTTAAGATCAGCCAAATCACTTCCCAATAGACCATACTTCCATTCCTCGGCAGGTATATATTCGTAAAATTCCCTATATCCATCATTTCGATTTTTGCACACTTGCTTTTCCTTTATCTTTAAGGAATACACCAAAGGCCCCCTTTCTATCGCTGCGCTGAAGGAGTACCACTGGGAATGCTTCAGTTCCATAGGCAAGGTCAAAGTCACTTTATCCCCATTTTTCCAAGAGCGGTCTATAATCGCCAACTGATTATGGATATCTCCTTTCCATTCTTCTCCATTTATCGTAATCACTGGCCTTTTCGCCCAATCAGGTATTCTTAAATGGAAAGGGAAAGAGGCTGATTCACTCAGCTCCATGCTAAAATGAACTTGATCTCTAAATGGATATCCTGTTGCTTCAATGACCTTTAAATCCACATCATCGGCTACTTTCAGCGCTACCTCACTTGGGGCATACAACAGTGCCGCTACCCCTCCATCATGGGTGGCATACCATAGATTTTGAACAAACTTAGGCCAGGCCTGATGCATATTGGAGGTACAGCAAGGATACCCCGACAAAGTCCCAAAAACAAAATCTGTCCCCTTATGGTGATTGGTTTCAAATGATGTCTGCAATTGATCGGTTAACTTCACTTGATTGGCCGCTTGGAAATACTGGCGACTCATAAAATCATCCGAAGCTTGGGTAGGCAAGGCATTATAAGCGATCTTCTCTAATTGATCGGCATACTGCATGTCCCCGGTAATTTGTAAGATGGATTCCAGGGAAAACATCCCCTCAGCAATCGAACAAAACTCAATTCCTTGGGTAGGCTTATTCCCATGCAAAGGCTCATCTCCACCATACATCCCCTGTGGCTGCCCATGGTACTTTTTCAAGTCGGCCAAGGCTTCCTTAAGGGCTTTGAGGTGATTGACATCCTTATCATATTGGTACTGAATAATGGGTTGCTTCAAGCCCTGGGCCAAATTCACTGTATGGATTCCTCCAATTTTTGACACAGTCAATGATGATATTTCTTCCTGATCAAATGGATACCGCTTCATTTGATAGAAATACCAAGGTGAGGTCGGATCGGTATGGTTTTCTTCATTGAGGAAAACTTGGGACCAAGGAAACGTCTGCTCAGTAAGTAGTTCTCCTAGATCCAATAAAAACTTATCTCCAGTGATATTATACAACCAATAGACCACTTGCAAATTATCACCACCACGTCTATTGGCCCAAAAAGTCCATTTATCCAAAGGGGTGTTTGGAAGTTCTTCCAACTGATATTTGAAATACTTTGTTAAAGCAGAAATAACCCGCTGATCACCCGTAGCATTATAGTATTGTTGCAAGATCTTCAACATCACCATTTTTGGCCACCAATCTTTCCGCATTCCACGCTGCAGGCCTGGCTCGTAGGCAGGTTCAGATTCAAAAGGGATTGGCCCCAAATAGCCATTTTCTTGTTGGTTTTTCAAAGTCCATTCTATCCATGGCTGTACTTTAGCTTTTAATTCCTCGTCATCCAAAAGATACGCCAATGGCAGAAGTCCATCAATCCAATAGGGTCCTCTTTCCCAACCATCACCATCTCCCCCTAGCCATCCATTTCTTGGCCCCATCACTTCTGGATAGATTTCATCTAGATTACCAGTAAGCCCTGTTTTCATCCTCAAAAGTTGATCTTTGATCCAACCTTTTGGCTGGATATTACCCAATGGTAATTCTAAATAAGGCTTCTCTAGCAAGGGCCTGCTATTTTGTAAATAATGGGATTTGCTTACTTTCTTCGCGTATTGCTGGCCTTGGGCTAGGGTCGAAACAGCGAATATGAGCAGGCAAAAAGCCAAAATACGCTCACTCAAAATATTATTCATTATTGATTAGGTATAAATTAGGTTTGAAATAGTTAATTAAAATCACAAAAGTAGAGCTCAAAGCTCATTTCAAGATAGTGTTAACTTCCATTCCAGACCAAGATCATTGTGAATATTCTGAATTAGGTTTCATCTTGAAACAGTGAATTTAATTTAACTTGGGACTAAAAAATCAGTTCTGTTTTACCAAATCCATAATACCTGAAACTTAGCTAACACTATGTACAAAATGGAACGCTACAAATACTGCAAAAAAAAAGCAACAAGTTGAAAATCTACCTGTCGCTTTTTATAAAAGTGAATATTCGAATCTTATCCTTTTAATGAAACCTCTCTAAATGATTTTTCATTTTCTGTAACCTCTAAGCCTTTTAATATTTCCAACTTCCCGGATCCTACTTCTTCTAAGATCACAGTATATTTTCCTTTTTCGAACACTTTAGGTCTAAAAATATTCCCCCTTATTCGCAAACAGTACTCTGTCTGACCGGAGCTTTCATTTACTAGCTTCAAAACCGGGTCTGGCTTGCCTTCTATTTTCAATAATGGAAGATACCCAACAGCCTTTCTGGCGTAATTATCATCTTGGGAAACCGTAACTGGCCATCCTTCATATTGCCCATCAGGATTCTTTTCGGGATCCACATACCTAGGCCAACATTCCAACTTCATATTTCTGGCGGATTTGTCAAAGGTCACTATGCCATATCCTGTTGCCCGATCATAAATGAGCGCAGGTTCTCTCCCGCTTTGGGAGGGGTTGGCTACGGCATGTATGGTCATCTTATTCCCAAAGCCATCATGAAAGTTACCTGTATTTTTGGATTTTCCTGGCAGCGGTTGATGCTCATCGCTCAATTGGGGCCACCATCTCCTGGGGAAAAGATTATTGAGGGCAGGTCCTGCAAACGCATATCCTGAATCTCCGAATTCATCCACCCCATAATGAACCACACTGGCCAAATGCTGGTCACCCGCAATATGTAAGGCAAAGGACTTCCTGATAATTTTCAATGCTTCATCCCTACCTTTTTGAGGCCAGCCATTGGAATCCATATCCGATGTCGGTGCATCTCCTGAGACATACTCCCCAGGCGCTGGAATAGGCAGTTTTGGGACAATACTATCAATAATACTTCCTTCAGGCAAAGTGGCAACCGTACAAAAGTTGGTTTGGGACAAAACCGCCTTCATCTGTACTGACTTGGGCCAATTTACCGTCCAACTTTCAAGAAATTCCAATTGTCTATCTCCCAGCAGCTGGGCTTCGATATCATAGTGTTTTTTGATATCGAAATCCCGGTTTTGGATAAAACCATTGGTGACTTTTGCTTCTTCAGGGAGTACATTTTTTGGGGCAGTCTTGAACTTTCTATCCTCCAAAATCGCAAAACTGACTCCACCATAAATCCAATCTGTATAATAGGTACCAATCCCTTGTTTGACAGGACTTGGATCATAGGGATCCGGTAAGTGTCCTGTTTGCGTCTTCTGAACCATATTCACCCACTCCGGAGGCATTTTATACCCCCCTTGATCTTGGGCGACATAGCCCCAACCTTCATCCGATGGAGCATGCTTACCTCCTTCGCCCCACACATTTCCATGATAAACATCATGGTCATCTGGAATAAATGCACTGGGAATATGACGGAATATTTCGCGGTAGGACCAACCAAACATGTACCATTTACGGAGATAGTCCAACGAGGCTTTTTCTATGGGAGAGGTTTGTATTCCAAAACCTCCCGTACTTTCATAAAACTGATCCCCTAAAAACACCGCTAAGTCTGGCTGATGTTTGGCCACATGCTCACTGACTTCCCCATCTGGAAAGCCATAATCTGCATTACAGCTAAATACAGCCATTTTCACCTGAGACATCGCTGTAGGTTCTTTGGCAATAGTTCCCTCATAAGTATAAGTTTTCACTTGCTCCAAAAGAGGCAATTCCAAATGAACCTGATAAGGGACAGCATCAGTTTGTTTCCAATTTTCTATTCTAAACTGTGCCACCCTTCCCATGAGATCCACCGTACTTTCCTGTATAGTTTCCCACTTTCCATTGGTTTTAGTTTTCAAGGATATCTTATGACCTGCTATGGCCTCAATCGGAGCCAGCTGGGCATTCAACTTAAGCGTATTTTCATGCAAGGTGTACTGCCCAAAGCAAATCGGCCCAAATTCCCGATCTTCAAACTGCAATACTTTTGCTCCATTTAATTTCCAATGAGAAAAGGCCACAGAAGGCTGATCACTCCCTTGTTTGGAGTCACCAGGAAAATGAGACACCAAAGCCAAAGCTCCTGAAACAGCCGCCGAAGCAATCCCCTCAACCTGATGCACTGCTAAAGTATCTCCGCTTTCAGAAAGGGCTGTCAATTTCAAATTATAAAGCCCTGCTTTTGGCTCAGCCTCTAACTTCAAGCTCAGACTTTGGTTCAAAGGTATACTTTCAGTACCCTCACTATCTCCAATAAACAACTTCCCGTCTCCTGTGATACCGGCATCAAGCCCTTGGCCAAACACCGCAGCCGATCGATAGTCATCAAATTTTCCCTTCGCCCCTACATGAAAACCGGCATAGACATCTGAACTTGAGTTTTCTGCCCACCAATCCAAGGTAACATTGAACTCAAAACCGCCCGTTTGATCGCCTAATTCATGGGACAATGTATATAGCGTCCTGTTATTACCTCGGACCACACAGGTGGCTTTGCCTTGTCTGATTTCCCAATCTTGTAGCCTATTTCCCCAAAACTCCGGACCAACCCACTTCATGTCTGGCCAAAGATGCCAAGGACTTTCATAGCTTTTATTATTTGTTAGTGTTAAAGGAATCACCTTCCCTTTTTTTAAAGGTGTTCCTCCTAGCAAAACATGTGGAACAACAGAACTTAAGGCAATGGCTTTAACAGCATGTCTTCTTTTCATATTTCAAAAATTATTAAATGACCAAATTCTACTTATTGTCCAAGGTTTGGATTGATATTTACCTCAGACTCTGGAATGGGCCATTGATCATCCACCCCTGGCCTAAAGTTTTTCGAAGTCACAAACCACCTAAAATCCGGATCAAGTTTTTTGGAGGTAGTGGCATATTTCTCTGAATCAGGAAAAGGAGCTCCCCAAAAATCACCCACCAACACTTCTTCTCCGATTTCCCACCTAAAAATATCCCAAAGTCTGACACCTTCGAAGGCCAATTCTATTCTTCTTTCATTTCTCAGTATAGGACGCAAAGCGTCAGCATTGGTTTCTTGAATCGGAGGAAGTCCCACTGATGCCCGTCCACGAACTGCGTTGATCGTCAGGTCGAGCAGATCTTGGGTAATCGGATTGCCTGCTTCCAACTCAGCTTCAAGGTAACTCAGCAGCACTTCTGCATAGCGGATAATTGGAATATTCCCCCCATAATCATTTCTTAAGTTACCTGAAAAAGACTCATCAAAAAACTTCCTAAGGCCGTAGCCACTTCTGGTGGCTTGCTTTGAGTAAGTCAGCTGATCCACTGAACTGGTGGCATCTGGGTGACAGTTATAGACATTTGACCCAAAGGTACTGTTGTTCCAAAGGAAGTTATACCTGAACCGAGGATCCCTGTTCTCACCCATATCATCATAATTGAACCTAGGGTCGTCATAGGAAAGAGGGCTTCCATCATCAAACCCATAAGCATCAGTCAGGCTGCCCAAAGGATTCACAAAATGCCAACCGCCGGAAATGGCCGGATAGGTATGTTGTGGCAAAGCATTCGGTGCCTGTCCTGGAGCAAATTGGGAGCTGAAGATATTTTCTGAGCTATTTTCCCCATTGGGATTAAACAAGGATTGGTAATCCGGATCAATTTCATTATCTCCCAAATCAATGATTTGCTTATAAGCTGCAGCAGCTTCTGTAAACCTCTTTTCACTAAGGTATATTCTACCCAAAAATGCCAAGGCGGCCTGCTTACTGGCTCTTCCTGTTTCTGATGCCTGAAGCTCCCCATAAGCAGGTAGGTCCTGAGCAGCAGCAGTAAGCTCATCTATCACAAATTGTACTATAACAGACTTCTCCGCTTTCACCACATTATTGGCCTCTTCTGGAGTAAGGGTCTCAGTAACCAAAGGCACCGATCCCCAAAACTGAGACATATAGAAATATTGAGTAGCCCGTAAAAACCTGGCCTCCGCAGCCATTCTTTGGATTTTTTCCGTTGACATGTTTACAGACTCTATATTTTCCAAGAAATCATTACAGATTGCTATTCTTTTGTAAGACCCCTGCCAATAGCCATTAATTACATTATTATTTGGAAGAAGTGTACCATTGGTCAGGCGGTTAATTGTAGAGTTATCCCCACGACGATCATAGCCATTATCTGTTGCCAATTCCAAAAATACTATTCCACAATAGGTCCACCAATCGCTTGGCACAACCTGTGTTCCAAATTCAATGGCACCACGGTACATTCCTGTCAGTGCAATCAATGCGTCCGATTCGGTTCTCCAAAAATTTTCCTGGGCAAATGCATTGGAAGGGTATTGTGAAAGTTTGTCTTCACAGGAAAACATTAAGAGCATAGCTAGGCTCAAAATCATCTGTGACTTGAAAATACTTTTTGTTTTAGTATGTATTATTTTGGGAAATGCCATAGTCTTAGAATTTAATGTTTACACCTAAAGTATATGTTGCCAAGATGGGATAATATGCGCCAGCGGTATTGATTTCAGGATCCCATCCTTGTCTGTAGGAGTTGAAGGAAAGCAGGTTCTCTCCACTCAAATAAAGTCGCGCTTTTTGAAGCCCTATTCTTTCTACAGCTGCCTGCGGAAGGGTATACCCAAGCTGAAGGTTTTTTACCCTTAGGTAAGAGGCGTTCATCACCCAGAAGTCCGATAATACGGTATTTGGTGTACCACTATTTGTAATCACTTCCAAGCGAGGATAGTCAGGATAACGCTCTGGATTATCAGGGTCAAACCTTCCTTCCATCTGCCATCTCTGGATATTACCCAAGTTGAAAAATGCCCATCCTGCATAGTTGTTCAAAAGACCATTGACACCAGCTGCGCCTTGCATCAAGACTGAAAAGTCAAAGCTTTTGTAGTTTAGACCGAAATTGAAACCAAAAGTATATTTGGGAATACGACTTCCTAGATAAGTACGATCATAAGTAGGGTCTACCTTACCATCCGGCACTCCATCCGGTCCGCTGATATCCTTATACCTAATATCTCCAGCCTGAGGATTAGGGTTGACAGCAGTCTGATTTGGCCACTCACCTATATCTTCTTGATCAAGAAATACTCCGTCTGATTGATAACCATAGTACATCTCCATGGGATAGCCAATAAACAAGTTGGAACCATTACCCACGAAACCATTTGGCTGCTCAACATTACCCAGTCCAAGGGTGACCACTTCGTTATTGATCAAGGAAAAATTTCCAGCAAAGGAATATTCAAAATCTCCACTTCTATTTCTGTATCCCAAATCAAATTCAAAACCTGAGTTTTTGGCTTCACCAGTATTGGTTTCACTCATGCTAACGCCCAATACGGAGGAAACACTTGCAGAAGGCTGGAACAGAATATCCGTAGTAGCCCTGTTAAAATAGGTGGCATTAAAGGTAAGTTTGCCCTCAAAAAAGCCTGCTTCAAAACCCACATCTGTGGTCGTGGTGGATTCCCATTTGATGTCAGCATCTTTATAAGTAGAATAAGCTGCGCCAGTTGCAATGCCACCACCGATTGGGTAATTTCGTCCTGACTGCAGCACTCTTTGATAAGGATAATTCCCAATATTCTGATTCCCTAACATACCCCATGAGGCCTTAACTTTAAGATCAGACACCCAATTTACGTTCTGGAAAAAGTCCTCTTCTGATATTCTCCATCCCAATGCCATTGAAGGAAAGAGTGCATACTTGTTACTTTCAGGAAACCTGGAAGAACCATCATACCGGACAGTAGCCTCAAACAAGTACTTTTCATCGTGGTTATATTTTAACCTAGAAAACAGGGACTGAATCGCCCACTCATCATCATATCCGCCTGAAAGCTGATTATCCGCTCCTCCCATTCCTAGCACTGTATAATCATTGCTCGGAAAATCCTGTCGATAACCATTAAAGTAATTAAGGATTTGGTTTTCAAAAGAGTAGCCTACCAAAAAGTCCAAGGTATTATTATTTATCTCCTTGGTGTACTCGGCTAATAGTTGGGTAGTTTTATATACTTGCTTATTGCTGTATTGGTTCAAATAGGATTGGGAAAGATATACATCATCGTTGAGACGCTGGGATGCTAGGTAAGAGCGCTGCTCTAGCAGCGTGAAATTGTAACCTCCTATTCCTGTTAAAACCAGCCCTTTAACCGGTGTCCACGCCAATCTGACATTTGCTCCCATTCTGGACTCTGGATTTTTCAGGTAAGAGGCAGATTGCAGCCAAGAAATTGGTGTACCGCCGCTTTCCGGACCAATGCCAAAATCACCATTGGAGGCTTGCCCCAAATAAACGGCGGGGTAACGCAAAGCATTTTGGATCAACTGATCGGAAAGTTCTCCCCCTTTATTGGCTGTGGCCTGAGGTTCATTCCGCTCTTCAATGGCACCAAACAACCTTGTAGTCATGGTGAGGTTCTTGCCGAGATCACTTTCCAAGTTCAAACGAATATTATAACGTTTATAATTATTTCGTTCAATGATCCCTTGCTGACCAAGGTATCCTGCAGAAAGAAAGTATTTATGAACATCCCCTCCACCATTTAGGTTGATAGTGTGCCCCGTCTGTACTCCTTTTCTGGAAAAAAGTTCATCCAAAAAACGGGTGTTTGGGTAATTATCAGGATCTGACTGATTCTTGTATTTTTCAATATCTTCTTCAGTATAACTGTTGCTTCCTGAAGCAATATTATAAAGCTCTGCAAATTCCCAAGAGTTGGCCAAATCAGGTAATTCTGTTGCTTCATTGAATCCCACATAGCCATTATAACTTACTGTCAGCTTGCTTTCGCTACCACTTTTAGTAGTGACCAAAATAACTCCATTTGCCGCCCTTGCACCATATATTGCTGCAGAGGAAGCATCTTTTAGTACCGATACTGACTTGATATCATTAGGGTTTATATCATCCAAAGTACCCGGGATACCATCAATGATGACCAAGGCATTGGGACTTGCTCCAAAAGACCCTACCCCTCTTACACGGATGGATCCACTACTTTGTCCAGGACGACCAGAACGTTGAATTACAGTAACACCAGGCATTTGTCCGGCGAGAGCTTGGGTTGCATTTGGCACTGGTCGGTTTTCTATGCTTTCAGAGGAAATTTGAGAAACAGATCCAATCACATTGACTTTTTTCTGGGTGCCATATCCAACCACCACCACCTCATCCAAAGATTTCAGATCTGGAGATAATGAGATATTAAGGACAGTTTGATTCCCTACTGCTAAAACCTGCTGTTCATAGCCAATAAAACTAAAAATCAACACTGCTCCCTCTTCTACATCAATACTATATTTCCCATCTATATCCGTCACCGTACCTTTGGTCGTCCCCTGAACCTGCACTGTTGCTCCAGGAATGGGCTCCCCATTTTCATCGGTAACCTTCCCTTTAACCTCTTTAAAAAGGACATCTTCTTTCGGAAAGTGGGGAACCTTTGCATCTCTTAATCGAATAGAAATATTATTATTCACCTGTTGAAAGGATAATCCAGTTTGCCTGCTGATATCCTTCAGCGCGTCTTCAATGGATATTCTTGGAGAGGAAATGGAAATCTTCTTCTTTAAATAGGAATCTCCCTCATGAATGGTAAAATGAAATTCAGACTGGATTTCAATCTCCTGGAGCACCTTGACGAGTTTTTCCTCCTCGAATGAAATACTCACATAAACTTCGTCGATTTTTTGGGCTTCAATCTTATGGGCCAGAACCACATTTAATATTAGCATCTGAAACAAAAAACCGTATAGGGTATATTTGGTCATTTTCAGAATTAGCAGTAAAGGTTTATTTTTCATAATTTTGGGTTATTAAAGTACTGACTAGTATTTTGATAGGTTTATCCAATAAGCGACCAAACCCTTGGGTAAACCGGCTTTAGAATCAGTGGGGATCCATCCTACTGATTCTTCTTTTTTAAAATCTTATGGTTATGTTGTCTCCCTTTATCTCATAAGCAAATTTTTTAGTGTATTGTAAATCAGTTAATATATTTTTCAAGTTTTGTCCTTCGTAAATAGTACTTACATGCCAGTCTTGAGGAATATCTCCCCGCACCTCAATTTTCACCCCAAACCACCTTTCCAGCTTTATTTTCACCTGATCAAAGTCCGCATTGCTAAAGACAAGCTTGCCATCTTTCCAACCAATAATGGTCAGCGGATCAAAAGACCTTTCAAATATTTCATTGGTAGACTGTACTAAACTGGCCTCCCTTCCGGGACGCAGGATCAACCCATTCCCATCATCGCCTAGCTGACTAATCGCTACTTTTCCTTCGACCAAGGATACGCTCAATTCATCCTGCCCAGGATAGGCATTCACATTAAAAGCCGTACCCAAAGCCACTGTTTCCAATCCTTGGCTTTCTACCACAAAGGGCTTGTTCTTATTTTTGGCCACTTCAAAATAGGCCTCTCCGGATAAGAATACCCGCCTTTCATTGCCTAAAAAGCCCTGAAGAAACTTGATCTTAGAGGCACTGTTCAAATAAGCTACCGACCCATCTGGAAGAAACAATTTCGTTTTTTGCCCCGAGGGATTCTCTCTTATCACATAAGTTGCTTGAAAAACAGCCGTAGGCTCAGTATCAGATTCATCCAGAAAATAGTAGAGACTCCCAGCAACACTGATCAATATCAATATGGCTGCAGCATAGTTCCATACGGCCTTCCATGGAGATTTATTCCTTTTTGTATCCTCCATTCCTGCCTCCCAAATCGCATTGATCTTTTCGTCAGAATGGACTAAAATAGGCTCAGGGCTTTTCTCGGCCCAAACATCTTTCAAGTTTTCCAGCAGGGCTAAATTTTCCTCACTTTCTGCCGCCCAATGCTTAATGGTTTCCTTATCCGCTTCACTGGCATTGCCCGCAAACCAGTCTGCCAGTAGCTTGTCTATATGGTGTTCTTCATTGCTCACATTATAAAGACAATCCTAAAAATCAAAAGGCGTAATGGGAGGTGAAGTTTTTTAAAAAATTTTCTCTATATAATTTATATTGAATACCGGATTTGATTGTGTTAGCAAAATATCACCATAATAATCAATTCATACTTTTTTGCTTCAGGTCAAAAAAGTAACCAAAAAACCACGTCGCTATGCATGTATTTGCCTAAAATTAAAGTCCTCCCTCATGCAGGCAAACTCCTCCTGCTAAGCTGCCAATCACCTTTTTGATCAGCATTTCGTCAAACCTGCCTAGCCGGACAGGCAGGCAAGCCTACCTTTTTGCTTGCCCACTTCTTTAATTTCTTAACGCCCAATACCTGCAAGGTGGATTAACCTACACGTTTGCATAATCCTAGACGGATTTTCTTCAGGCTATTGTTCATAAGAACGTTTGGCCCCATGACTTCATATAGAGCAAAAAATACATTAGCCGCTTTTCTGCTAGTAGAACACTTTATTGAGAATTTCATTGCCTCGAAAAAAATTCGTGTAAATCCGTGCAAACTTGTCCGCCGTGGTGGATTCGTGGACTCCCTATCTTAAGCCTTTAAAATCAAATCCCTTCCACAATTCCCGCTTCAACTAAAAAAATGGCAAGCCAGATCATTTGAGCATTTCTTTGAAGGGGAATAATTTTGGTAGAATCGTCTTTGGAGGAAAGGTATTCGGTGATGCCTATTCTCAAATCTTTAACCGCCAATTCCAAATGCTTTTTCACCGTTTTATCTGCGATATCCAATAACTTGGCCACTTCACCAATTTTCAGGCCCTCATCCTTGACCATCTTGAAAACCAACCGTCTCTTATGGGGCAATCGCTCCACGATAGTTGTAATGACATTTCGAAGTTCCTTGATCAACAGTTCATCCAAGGGCTGTACGTATTCCCCCGTCTTGATATCCTCAAAATCGATTATCGAAAAAAGCTGATTTTTTCTCTGATTTATTTTGATCTGGTTGAGACATTGGTTCTTTACGGAAAAATAAATATAGCCCTCAAAATTCTCTATATCCCTTAATGAATCACGTTTCTTCAAAAGTTTGACAAAAACATCTGAGACCACATCCTCTGCCTCCTCAAAATTAGGCAGATAGCAAAGAGCAAAAGAAATCAATTTGGAATGGTACCTCTTAAAAAGCTCCCCAAAAGCCCGCTTATCAGCATTAGCTGATATACGGTACAAAAGCGCTTTATTGGTCAGGGAACTTAGCATAGGTTTATTGGGTGATTATCCTTTCTCCATTTTTTGACACCTAGCCCTTTAAAGCAAAAGCCATTAATGGCTGATCAAAACAACAATGAAGATCAAGTAAAAGAACAAAAATAATTCACAAAGACAAAAATTATAAGCAAAAACAAACGCAAAAACTCTATACGACCAAAGAATAACCCACTTATGAAAAACAGACAAAATCTTTGACTAATTAGATAAAATCACATTTTATAACACTAAAAATCTTCCTACAAATTAAGGCAAGGATAATTCCAACATGAATAGCCCAGTTACACCTCCATATTTCTTCAACCTATTTTATCCTCCACCAAACTTAAAATAAGAAAAAACATCACGGACAGAAAAAACCACGACAAAACTTATCAAAAAAGCAATTACACTGGCTATATAAAATTCCAGTAAAACCACAAAGGACACCAAGTACGGAGTAAAGACATTGATAAATAACAATAGACATCTCCTTTTCACGACTTAGCACCCTCTGTGGTCAGTCAAAATTATGTGGGTTAATTTTAATTTATTGAGGAAGCATCCAGCATTTGTACTGAACTATCATTGATTTCAAAATCATGCATTTGGAGCATCCTGATTACTTCTGCACCCGCCGCAATCACCGGTCCATAGCCATGTGCTGCATAAGGATTGATCGGACGGTGATAATAGAAGGCAGGGTCGAATCCCATTCCAGTACCTACGCAAGTGCCCTCCACTTGCCCTTGATTATTGACTTTAGTACTGACTGCATTCCAGGCCAACAGGGTCATTGGCGCATGGGCCTGATCATCAATCCATCCTTCGTTGATTGCCTTGGCAATACAATAGGTATAAATGGCAGTCGCTGAAGTCTCTAAATAAGAATCATTCTGATCCAAAAGCTGGTGCCAAAACCCAGATCCAGACTGCAGTTTGGCCAAGCCCCTAATATGCTTCTGCAATAAATCCAAGACCATTGGCCTCCCTGGGTGATCTTCAGGCAGGGCATCCAATACTTCTACCTTGGTCAAAATGGCCCAGCCATTGGCCCTGCCCCAGTGGAACTGAGGATGCACATCCATTCCTTGCACCCAGCCATGCATATAAAGCCCCTTTTCTTCATTGAACATCCGCTCAGAAAAAAGTTTTATCTGCCTTACCGCCTCATCAAAATACTTTTGCTCTCCCGTATACTTACCCATTTGGATTATGGCCGGCAAGCTCATATACATATCATCCAACCATAAGGTATTCTTTAAAGGCCGGTTTCTGGCCAAGGTACCATCTTCCAACCTGAATTGCTTATTCATGATATAGTCGATGAAATTCTCAATTACCGGACGGACATTGGCATCCACACCAATTCGATCAGTTTTGATAAAGGCAGCACAAAGTGCCCCTGCATCATCCAAGGCCCCAGGGTATAAAACAGAATGCAAGGCATGCTCTTTTCCAGGTACTTTCTGAAAATGCGGATAAAGATCAGCAATAAACTTTACCCGCTCCTTGGTATAATTGGTATAGGTTTCATCCCCAGTCACCTCCCCGGCCAGAAGCATGGCAGAATAAGTCACTCCCCATTCATAACTTAACAACCTAAAATCACCTTGTTTCAACACTGAATTTCCATCCACCTTGCTAAAGTCAGCAATGGGTGTTCCACCTTCAGCAGTTAAGATCTCGGCAGGGGTTGTCCCTGCTAAATAATCCCGCACTCTATCGATGACAGCCTTCACTTCGGCTTCTTCTGGATAGCCATATGGAACTGGATAATCCGGCTGCAATAAGTGCAAAGGAGTGTTGGTGTCTGTGATTTTCTCTTCAGTTTGTGTTACTTCTTTGGGACTTTGGGGAGAACAGGCCAATACCAAGCTCATCATTCCCAATAATCCTGGTTTCAAAAAGGTATTTTGGATTTTCATATAGTCAGCAATAAATTTTCCTTCCCTTAAATTATTGAATTAAAACATAAAGTTAGCTTTTCGAAAGAATTTACTGTGCTGTAGTGTAGGGCCCTAGTCCAAAAGCCATATACAGCAGTACAGCTATTCTAAATGAGATGCTTAGTTTTATAAGTCCATTATTTATTGTACTTCTGAGAAACAAAGAATTTACAAACCACCCCGATTATGACGTTGAAAAATTCAAAATACAGTCTTTTTATTTTCTTGTCCTCCTTTATCTTATTAGCCCTTACAGCCTTTGTTTCAAAGGAAGAAAAATCAACCCTATATATCATTGGGGACAGTACTGTGCGCAACAGCCGTGGAGATGGTGGCCCAGGACAATGGGGCTGGGGAACCTTTATAGATGACTTCTTTGACAGCACCAAACTTGAGGTCAGCAACCAAGCCATGGCCGGAAGGAGTACCCGTACTTTTGTAAAAGAGGGCCGTTGGCAAAGGGTCCTTGATGAACTGAAGCCAGGTGACTTTGTAATGATGCAATTTGGCCATAATGAGGGCAGCAGGCCGGACACCACACGTGCAGGCTATCGAGGAGTATTGCGAGGTACTGGTAGTGAAACCGTGGAACTTACTTGGCCTGACGGCAGTCCCGAAACCGTTCACACCTATGGATGGTACCTGAAAAAATTCGTGACTGAAGCCAAAGAAAAAGGTGCGACCCCTATCATTTGCTCCATGATCCCTAGAAATAAATTCCAGGACGGAGAGGTAGAGCGAGCCCATCAAGATTATGGCAAATGGGCCAAAGAAATTGCACGAAAGACAGGGGCCTACTTTGTAGATCTCAACAACATGGTAGCTGATCAATACGACCAATGGGGACCGGATGTAGTCAAGGCCCTATTTGAAAGAGACCATACCCATACCAATGAAGCTGGGGCAAGGATAAATGCCTGGTCAGTAGTGAAAGGCATTAAAAGTTTGGAAGATTGTAAACTAAAAGCTTATCTCAAAAAAGACAAACCTACCCTCTATCTCATAGGGGACAGCACAGTCAAAAACGGCCAAGGAGATGGAGCCGGTGGCCTTTGGGGCTGGGGCGACTATATGGCACAGTACTTTGACCTGGACCAAATCAAAGTGCAAAACCATGCCCTTGGAGGCACCAGTAGCCGGACTTTCCAGACCTATGGACTTTGGGAAAAAGTACATGAAAAACTTGAACCTGGGGATTATGTCATCATGCAATTTGGCCATAATGACAGCAGTCCATTGGACGATAGCCATCGGGCAAGGGGCACCATCAAAAGTGCCGGTACAGAAGCAGAGGAAATCTTTAACCCTATCACACAACAATACGAGACCGTCTATTCTTATGGGCAATACCTCAAACAGATGATCACCCAAACCAAAGCTGTAGGAGCTATACCAATTGTCTGTTCACTTATACCAAGAAACAGCTGGAAAGAAGGAAAGATAAACCGTGCTGATAGTAGCTATGGCCTATGGGCCAAGCAAGCCGCATCAGCCCGAGAAGTCTATTTTATCGATTTAAATAAAATTATCGCTGATGGATATGATGACCTGGGAGAGAAATATGTAAGGGAACATTTCTTTAATGATTCTGATCACACGCATACCATCTTGGAAGGCGCCGAATATAACGCCAAAGCAGTGGTCCAAGGTATCAAAGACTTAGATGAATGTAAGCTAAAGGATTATATAAAATAAGTTGGGTTTAATTAGGTTTGAAAGGCCAGGGGTTTCGCCTCTGGCTTTTTTCCTGCCTAAAAGCCAAGAAACTACGCTACACGCTATATTTTTTTTTTTTAAATTAGTCAAATGAGAGCAGTTATATTTTTTCTATTAATCTCTTTAATTTATTTCTCTTGTAAAAAGAAAGAACAAGTCTATTTCAACCCAGATATCCAGAAAAAAAGTTACTTGACTTATTTAAAACCTGAAGGCATTTTGCTTTCAGGAAAAGTTATTTTCAATTTAAAAAAGGATACCACTTCCATATCTCATTACATCAATGGAAAACCCACAGGAAAATGGTTTGTCATCTATGGTCAGGACACCGTTGTATTTAGACATTATTACGACCTATTTGATTCAGTAAACAATGTTTCTAGGTTCAAGTTTGAATGGATTGATGTTTATGAGGAAAAATTCTCCAAAAGTGAAGACGAAGGGGATTTACTATTAGAAACTTTTAATTCTCCTGAATTTATTAATTTAACTAAAGCAGACTCTACCGCTCCCTCTCAAGAGTTCTTATTTTTTGAATCCCTCATTAAAAAAACCAATAAAATTTTGGACAATAAATATTCAGTAGGTTTTGTTCATCATTATGAAGGAGATATTAAACTTTTTTGGACAAGGCTACAAATTAAACCCTCCTTAAGGTGCCACGAATAGAATATCTCCTAATTTTCCTCAAACAACTTTACCCCAAACGGCATATCCTTAAGCTGAATAATATCAGTTGTAGTGCCCAGCACCTCATCCACCAAGCCATAGTTTTTGGCTTCCGGAGCGCTCATATAACGGTCCCGTAAAAACAATTCTTCGATTTCCTGCCAGCTATGCCCTGTATTATTGCCAATAATGTGAAAGAGCTGCACCTGCAGTCTCTCCTGTTCTTTAGTAGCAATGCGCACATCCTCTGTATAACCTTTTGACCCACCACTGGTAGGGTGCATGTGGATGGTAGCGTGTGATAGGGCAAGCCGCTTTCCTTTTTCTCCGGAGGTCAATAGGGCAGTGGCCATACTACCGGAAAAACCAACCGCTACCGTACTGACTGGGGCAGAAATCATTTTGATGGTATCATAAATGGCCAAGCCAGCATAGACACTTCCCCCGGGACTTTGGATATAAATATTGATGGGTTTCTTATTGTCTTGGCTGTTAAGAAACAACAATTGGGCAACGACCAAATTGGCCACTTGATCATTGATGGCACTTCCCAAAAAGATAATGCGCTCTTTCAACAATAGGCTATAAATATCATAGGCTCGGCCACTATGATCATTTTGGTCAATCACCATGGGGACTACTTGGGACACGTTTGCTGCGATCATGATTTTGGAGAAAATAGGTTAAGCATCGATTCTTTAAAACGTCGGTATTTTGATTGGGTAAAAAGCTGATCTTGTACATGAGCGATTTCAGCCTTGACTTGTTCCCTTCCATAATTTCTAATCAGCGAATAGGCACTTTGCTGACTTTGAACTTTCAAGGCAAACTCTTTATCTAATTGTGCTTTTGCATCCATCAATAAACGCTCCCCAGGAGCTTGCAGATGGAAGATATATTCCTCTATATCCTTAATCTCATTTAACGAAGTCCTCATAAGTCAATGCTTTTTCCTTTACTTGATCCCTTACTTTTTCCAAGCACTTATATTTTTGAACTGTGGCTGATCGGGTACTGCTATAGCCAAACTGGCCAGCGAGCTCTTCCATGCTCAGCCGATCATAGTAAAATGACTTTAGCATCTGCATGCATTTTTTACCGGCCTGCTGTAGAAATGGTATAAGCTGAAAAGTTGAACTTTCTTCGGCTATAGCATATTCTTCCACCTCTTCTATTGCTTCCAAATCGTCCATTGCCCATTCCGCTTGTTGGCTCTTATACCGCTTAAACCAAAGGTACTTGGCTACACTAAAGAGGTATGCACTTTCTTGTTGGATTTCCTTGCCAGCAACCAGCTGTTCATAATAAATCACCAAACTGTCCTGAAAAATGTCCTGCGCATCCTCCAGACTGCCTCCTCTTTTCTGGATATACTTCGCAAGGTCCGGAAAGCACTGCTGATAAAGTCTGAGGAAAACGGCTTGTCTTCCCTCAGAAGTTTTCATTTGATCTTTCATGGTTTCTAAACTTATATTCAACTATATGTGCCCTTTTTGAAAGAATATCACCCGGGTTGATCATTTTTTTTCAAAAGATTGCAATCTATCCTATCTATATTCCAGATAAGTCCTCTAAAAAAGGGGACTATTACACGCCTTTACAGCCATGTAATAGAAAAACCAAGCACATCAATAAACATCCAAAAAAGGAAACTTTTCAGCGACGGTTGCTAGCCAAGCTTTGGTCATGACCTCATGGCCTGCCACAGTTGGATGTACTCCATCCCATATCCAATACTCCGGGGGAGCCTTCTCAAAAGCCTTGTCGAATGCAGCTGAATAATCCACCAATAAGGCATCAAATTCCTTTGCCAGTTTTTGGACAATCTCTTTTCTTCTCTGCACATCCTTTTCATATGCCTCATAGACCGGGATACGGCTTCCTATAGGATATACGAAGGGCAAGGCCATGACAATGATCAGATCTGGATTTTGTGCCCTACTCTGCGTCAATATATCACGATAAGCTGTTTCAAAAACTTGAAACTGGGGGCTTTTTTCAGGATTCCTCACATGCTGCCCTGCATCATTGATCCCCACCAAAACACTGAGCAGATCGGGTTCTAGGTCCAATGCATCCTTGGCCCATCGTCCCTGCAAATCAGTAACTGTGTTTCCAGAAATCCCCCGGTTAAAAAACTCCCAGCCCTTTTCCGGAAAATCAGCCCCTATCCGGCTGGCTATGGAAAAGGCATAGCCATGGCCCATAATATGGTTAAGGTCCATATTACGTCCCCTGTTTCCATCCGTAATACTATCTCCTTGAAACAATACTCTCATTCCTTTATCTTCAATTAATTGTTTAACTTTATTTAAAGGCTCCTCTGCAAAAACCGGAATGGCCCCCATTCCCGTTATGGTGGCTGCTGATTTGACAAAATCTCTCCTAGAAATCAAATTATACATCAACTGTTTTTTTAATCAATATAGGAACCAATATGAAGTAATGCGAAAATTGCTAAAAATTTCAATATCAATGAATTGAAATTCAACTACCATCCTTGGATTTATCAGATAACAGCCGTAATTGCAGCTATACCCATCGCACTAAGATAACCCCTAAGATCATGACCCATGATAACCTTCGAAAGCAGCTTGTTGCTCTTCTTCAGTGGGAAGATGCCCATATAAACTTTGATACGGCCATTCAGGATATTCCTGAAACCTTCCGGGGGGTGCAGCCCCCCGGACTTTCCCATTCCCTGTGGCAAATCTTAGAACACCTTCGAATTGCCCAACATGATATCCTTGATTTTTGCCAAAATCCCAACTATAAGGAATTGGCTTGGCCTGAAGATTACTGGCCGGCTTCAAGAGCTCCAGCATCTGCTGAATTATGGGAGAAAAGTATTCACCAATACCGCTCAGATAGACAGGAATTAATACAATTGGCCCTCAATCCAGAATTGGACCTAGCGGACAATATCCCACATGGCACAGGACAAAGCTATTTGCGCGAGCTGCTTTTAGTGGCTGATCATAATGCCTATCATATTGGCCAAATAATACTCGTTCGGCGTCTCCTGGATATTTGGCCCTAGGCATTAATAATCAAGAAACCTGCTATAGCGGCCAAAAATATCAGTCCAAAACCCCAAAGGACGTACTTTCTTAAGGCCTTGCTGCCCACAGTCAGTGATATTCCTATTTTCACCAAGGTATTGCAAAGTGTGGCCAGCAAAATTACGTTTTGGGCTGTAAGGATAGGAAAAGAATCCCCCGCCAGCTTTGAGACTGAGATGGTGATCGCATCTATATCCGTCAAAGCAGCTACAGCACTGGAAACATAGATCCCCTTAGTTCCTAATTGACTGTTGGCGTAACTCACCAGAAACAGGATCCCGGAATAAAGAATCCCGAAAAAGAAAGCTTTCTTCAGGTTAAGCGGCTCACCCAAGGGAAAGCCCGTCGTGATGTCCGAATGGCGGGAAGGCCTTTTGAAATAATAATAAGCCACTCCAAAACCTGCCAAAAACACCAAGACCAAGGGCAAAACCAACTTCCCAAGCATGGCTTGGTTAAAAATGATTATCCACACCAATACCCTGACCACCATCACTGTGGAAGCGGAAAGGATGGCTACTGCGCAATTTTTTGACAAGCCTGCCACTTCCTTGCTCTTTTCGGCAAACACCCAGGCAACTACCGTACTGGAGACCAATCCTCCGAAAATCCCGGTCAGCAATATTCCCCTTTTACTTCCCAAAAATTTCATAAGAATATAGCCTACAAAACCAATTCCGGATGTCAACATGACCACCCAACCTACCTCTCTTGGGTTGAAGACATCATAGGGTCCCATGGTCTCGTTGGGCAAGAAAGGCAATATCAATAAGGAGATGACAACAAATTTTACCAGGGCATAAAACTCATTCTGTGTGATCTGCTGCACAATACTGTGCAAGGGGCCTTTCAAGGACAAAATCACCAAAGCAATTACCGTAACAGCTAGGCTTACCTCTATAAAGCCAAGAAGTGTAGCACAACCTAAAAGATAAGCCATCAGCATGGCAAATGCTGTGGTTCCTCCGATGTCCCCACCGCGCGATTTGATCCAATAAGAGAGCCCACCAAAAAACATCACCGAAAACAGCCCTCCCACAATCAACCAATGGGTAAAAAAGTAACTGAGAAAAGCTGTTAGAAAACCAAAAAGTACCACAAATACGAAAGTCCGCACTCCAGCAAAGATTTCATCTTTGATTGGAGAAGAAGCATGCTCCCGTTCCAGGCCTATCAACAGTCCAATACCCGTAGCCACCAAAAGCCTGATGAAAAAGTCCAGCTGAGTAAGCTGAAAACTTTCCTGATCGATCATGAATATTTCTTCCATTGGCTAAAAAGCGTAACAAAAATCAAGTATTGTGTTTCCCTAAACTAGCATCCAGCCAAAACAGGGCATTCGCCTAGAATTCCATACTATATTGAATTTAACAATTTTAGCCCATTTTATCTGTATGGCACTTGCAGTTGGTTCTGATCACAGGTATTCTTCCCAATAAAAAGATGATGGAATCCTCCAATTAATTCAATAGCATCATAAAGCCTAAATGGAATATCGGCCTGTCGGTAAAGAAAACAAAATCACTACCAGATTGCTCTACATTTCTCTCCACTGGAATAGGTCTTGTCACATTCTTCCCACCTACAATTTTATTATCATAATTTTCATATTGGAAAAGGTTTAGATTTCCCTGAACAGCTACGCGCTCCAATAAAAAATAATTCAAACCAAGTGTTAAGCCCGCGTATAGATTCCTTTCTCTGTATTCCAAACGCTCTATTTCTCCATATGGTGGAGTGATAGAATTTTCAATAGCGCTTTCATTACAGCTAGGACAAACCAAGCTTACGTAATCAGTAGTAAAAACCCCTTTTCCCTGTTCAAAAAGTCCAAAAACAGTGGTTTGAAGTTCAAATCTTTCTCCTAATCTAAAGAACTTGCTAATAAATGGTCCTGTGCCCCAAAGTAAATTATCCGTTTCAAACTTATATTCCTCTGTTGCCCCAATCTCAAAATGATAAGAAGCCATTTCTTGTACATTCTGGGATCTGATCATTCCCATAATTCCTATTGTCATATGGTCATTTACCATGATCCCTCCCTTATTCATCCATTCCCAATTGGTATTATGATATGAATTCTCCAGCACCCTATTCTTGTCAGATCGGGAGATTGGAGAAAATCCAGTGGAAAAAGTCCATTGGGGAGCTTGAGCCAATACCTCAAAAACAAAAAGGGAGACTAGCGTAAAAGTGATTAGTATTTTTTTCATCCTTTAAACAATTTTAATCTTTAACAAAAAACTTACTACTTAGACGCTAGTCATCCGCAACACGTTACAGATTTACTAAAATTTCAGGAATTATTTTATAGCATTCACTCCCACCAATGTATTCCAATTGTAGACATCATCTTCCGCACCAGAGCGGTGTGCTGTAAGCTTTTGCTTTAGCTGATACATTTGAGCGTCCTCTCCTGTATAGGGAAAGTAATCCACTCCGTCCAACTGGATCAATTCAAAGGGAGCTACCACAGCGGCTGTCCCTACACCAAAAGCTTCCACTTTCTTACCTGCTTCAAATGCTTCCTTAAGGTCTTGTAAGCTAATCGGGCACACCTCCATCTGCCAGCCCAGATCCTGGGCTATTTGAAGCAAAGAATCCCTGGTCACCCCTGCCAAGATGGTTTCCCCGGTTGGAGGAGTAAGCAATTTGCCATCCACTATAAACATCAGGTTCATGGTTCCGGACTCCTCCACGTAATTATGTGTTTGGGCATCAGTCCAGATCACCTGATCGAATCCTTGCTCTTGGGCCAAATTGGCGGGATAATAGGCCGCACCATAATTGCCCCCATTTTTGGCCGCTCCTACGCCGCCTTTTGCAGCACGGGTGTATTGCCTTTCTATTTTTACCTTAAGTGGCTTGGCATAATATGCAGCCATCGGAGTGCAGACCACCATAAAAAGATATTCTTTGGAAATACTTACCCCCAAGCGCTCTTCAGTGGCAATCATAAATGGCCGAATATAAAGCGAATACCCTTCTCGGTCACTGATCCACTCCTGCTCCAAGTCCACCAACTTCATGATGCCATCTTTAAAAAGTTCTTCTGGGACATTGGGCATGGCCATGCGTTGAAGGGATTGGTTCATCCTTTCATAGTGTCTGTCTAACCTGAAAATACTGAGCTCCCCATTGACCTGTCGGTAAGCTTTGAGGCCTTCAAAAACCGTCTGCCCGTAATGCAGACACATGGCCAAAGGTGAAACACTCAAATGTTCAAAGGGTTGAATCGCAGCCGACTGCCATTTGCCCTCACTGTAACGGGCCACCAAAATATGGTCGGTGGCTTTCACTCCAAACTGGAACTGGTCAAAGTTGAATTGATCCGCGGTATTATGGGATTTTGTTTGCATTTTGATTTCCATACCACTCCTCTTTCAGGTTATTGTTTTGATTTTTTTCAAAATTAACCAACAATCCACAACCATTACAGATACAGTTTTTCGTATTTTTGACCATAACAGATAAGTTACTATGAATTTATACGAAAAATTGGCGGATGACCTGGAAAGGCAAATCAAAAAAGGCACTTTCAACTACGGTGACAGGCTCCCTTCTGTTCGTAGCATTCATCAGGAAACGGGGGTGAGTATCAGCACGGTTTTGCAATCCATGTACCTTCTGGAAAGCAAGGGTTTGATAGAAGCCAAACCCAAAAAGGGGTATTTTGTCAGTCCCTATCCTCGACCTGACCAAAGTAACCCGGTTATTTCCAAACCTATTGCCAGAAAAGGGAAAAGAGATATCGAGGATTTTATCCAAAAGGTCTATGGTCCTATGGACAGTGATAAGTCTTTGTCCAATTTTTCTGTAGGCGTTCCTTCTCCTGAGATGCTGCCCATTGCCAAATTCAAAAAAATCGTTCGGGACATGATGCGGGATCTCCCCGATGCCTGTATACATTATGAGCCTATCATGGGCAGTGGATACTTGCGTCGCCAAATAGCCAAGAGGACATTGCTCTGGGAAAACAGCTTGTTGGCTGACGACCTGGTCACCACCCATGGCTGTATGAATTCACTGGCCTTTGCCCTGATGTCAATAAGCCAAAAAGGCGATAGCATCATCACGGAAAGCCCTGTATATTTTGGCACCCTACAATTGGCCAAGAGCCTTGGGCTCAATGTCATTGAAATGCCCACTCATAGCGAATACGGACTGGACTTGGAAGCCGTGGAAAAGACCATCAAAGAAACGCGAATTTCGGCGATCATTGTCGTCAGCAATTTTTCCAACCCTATGGGCTACTGCATGCCCGACCAAAACAAAAGGGCTTTGGTAAAGATCTGCACGGAACATCAGGTTCCCCTATTGGAAGAGGACCTTTATGGAGATGTTTACTTTGGTTCTGAGCGTCCCCTTTCCTGCAAAAGTATCGACAAGGATGGCATAGTACTTTGGTGCAGTTCTGTTTCCAAGACATTGGCCCCTGGATACCGGGTAGGTTGGATTGCTCCAGGGAAGTTTATGGACAAAATCTGTAAAACCAAACTTTACCATAATGTCGCCAGCTCCTCCCTTACCCAGGAAGTCATTGCCCGTTTTATCGACAAAGGACGCTATGAAAACCATCTTAAACAGCTTAGAATAAGCCTTCATCACAATCTGATGAAATACTTGCAAGTGATCTATGAGCATTTCCCTCCAAATACCAAAGTAAGTCATCCCAATGGAGGCTTTTTACTTTGGGTAGAGCTGGACCCGATGATTGACACCACCCTTCTTTATGATGAAGCCTTAAAACAGGGCATTAAATATGCCCCTGGGAGAATGTTTACCCTTCGGGATCAATTCAAGAATTGCCTGCGCTTAAGCTTTGGGCTGGACTGGAATGAAAAAACAGCCAATTCTTTGGTCAGATTGGGGCAACTTTTGAACAATAGTCTGGAAAAACAGAAAAGTCTCACCACCTCCTTAAAATAAGCACACCGCTTAAATTAATACCACCCTGCACCGAACAAAAAACACTTATAATCAAATATTTGCATCAATCATCCCTCATTTGTTTTTAAGATAAATTCTGTATTTTAATAGAAAGCCCTTGAAGTGAAATCATATGAATTATAGGAAGTTTGGAAATACTGAGCTGATGGTCAGCGAAATCGGATTCGGAGCCTGGGCAATAGGAGGGACAGCCCAAGTCGGGGGAATTGAAATTGGCTGGGGGCCTTCGGATGATAAGCTGTCCATGAAAGCCCTGAAATCTGCCAAAAATGCAGGAATCAACTTTTTCGACACTGCGGACTTTTATGGTTTGGGCCATTCGGAAACATTAATTGGAAAAGCCTTCCCTAATGATCAGGATATAATAGTCGCCACCAAAGTCGGCCAAAGAGCTGGGAAAAACGGAAATATTGAAATCAATTACTCAAAAGCCTATATCATGGAGGCCTGTGAGAAAAGCTTGCGTAGGCTGAAAAGAGAGTATATCGATTATTATCAATTTCACGTAGCCAAAGTCCAGCACCTAAAAGAAGGGGAATGCATCGAAGCCATGGAGCGATTAAAGGAACAAGGAAAAATCCGCTATTGGGGCAGCTCCCTGAACACATTTTCACCAGAACCAGAAGCTCAGCTACTCATAGAGTTAAATAAAGGACAAGGCTTCCAACTGGTCTTTAACCTGATCAACCAACTCGCTCTGCCCATCATTCGACAAGCTGCTGGCAAAAGCTATGGAATCATTGCCCGTATGCCCTTACAGTTTGGCTTGCTAAGCGGTAAGATCAGGCCTGATAAGATATTTTCTAAAACCGATCATCGATCCTACAGGTTATCTTCCGAATTGGTCAAAAAAGTGCTGGACATCCTAGAACAAAAGGTGCAAGCCATGGCTGAAAAGTACGGCACCAGCTTATCCTCTTTGGCATTGAGTTATATTTTGTCGTTCCCAGAAATCAGTACAGTAATTCCCGGAATCAGAACACCTGAGCAGGTCCAACTAAATACCCAAGGCTTGGTCAAGTTAAGTTTGGAAGACAGAGACTATCTGGAAAATCTTGCCGATTCTGATTGGGGAGAAGTACTGGACATAATGCGCCAAATGGGCTAAATTAATAGAAAGAGAACTGTTTTGATCTTAATTATCTGATCACAACATACAATACAGGGTAGAATCCGGAAGAGAACCAAAATCATACCCTTCGTTCCAAAAATTAACCCGAATTACTTTCAACCTCCTTGATTTCTAATGGATGGCCTTTGGTATGACTGATTTTAATTGAATTACAGAAGCCGTTAAGAAAGGAAGTTAGCTCGCGTCGTGGAACAGCGAGATCCACTTCCTTTTAGGCTGTAGTAATGCAATTAAAATTAAATTGGGAAACATACTCGCTATATTTTAAAGTAAACCAACTCCCAATTTAAAAGTCAGAACAACTGCCTAGATTTTTTGTTACTTTTTCATCAATGGAAATGCGAAGCATTCATGATGACCATCAAGAATAAAACATTAACTGAATAAAAAGTAAGTCTTAGAATTTCAAAATTCCTAATTTAAACTTTCAAACCTCCCCATAACCTCTTTCCAATTAGTAAAAATAATACCCTCCTCCTCAAAAAACTGAATCAGGTCCGGATCTCCAAACATTTTGGCCTCCCATACTCGCTGCTTCCATGAGTTGGTAATGGTCTTCAGGTTTTCTGTATCCGTGGATGGATGAAAAATAATTTCGGTAATCCCCGGATCCAAGGATCTTACCAATGCCTTGAATTTCTCAACCTTTTCTTCATAAGTATCCGCATTTGGAGCACTGGTAAAATCATCCAGTTTTGGCAATGAATAGTCATTGGCCAAGGCAATGATATCCTCATCTATTGGATAACCTCCTCTCCTGAACTTCTCTACAATATGTGGCTTATTAAGATCAATGACATTTGCTGGAATATTATATTCTTCAGCAACTTTAAAAAATACATTGACATAATCCTTATGGCCATAAAGGGTCCCCATATGGGTATCAATATGATTCGGGCGGTAGCCCAGAGCAATGGACTTTTCGATTTGGGCCCTGATTTCCTTTTCTACATCTTCAAGAGCGGCATGCCTAACTACATCAGGCACTTCCGGCCAAAGCATTCCCTGTGGATCCAAAAGGCTGGGTACATCTTTGGGATTGGAGACAGGACCCCATCGGTGGGTCTTCCATTCACTGGTCAACGTCAAATGCAGCCCTATATCCTCCTTGGAACTTTCTTTGGCCCAGGCAATAAATTCATCAAAATTAGGGCAAGGTGGCATGGCAGCAGCAGACTGAATAAAATCATTATTTAGATAATTCATGGTAGCTTCATTGGCTTCCGGGCACATTCCCGCATCATCCGCATGGAGAATAATTACCTTCTTACCAGCAGGATATCCAAGTTTTTCTGCCCAAGTCTGAGGCATTGCCTCGGCTTCTGATCCTTGATCCCCTTTTGAATGGGAACAACTAATCATACTAATGCTTAAAAAGCATATAAAGATCAATTTCAATAAATCCTTCATCAATCTGATTCTTAAAAGTTTATAAGGATATGATTTCTTTAAGTATTACTGGAAATCAATAAAATGTACTATTGTATTATGCGTTTTATTCTGTTTTATGTAAATAACCAAGCCTTAAAATCTAATGGGTGCCTACTTGAAATAATTCCATTTAAATCCATTATTGGATTAATCAGAAAACGCTAAATTGTGTTTTAAACCAAATTAAAATCATGATATTCTTGGTCTTTCTCTATTTTTTAGGATGCGCATTACTTTTGGCAGCCCTTATTATTACTTTTCTAAAAATCCAAAAAATCAAAAAATCTGTTTATAAATCTGAGGACTATTGGTGCATGCAATACCAAAAACACCAGTTTTTCCAGGAAGAAGAACTTGCTCGCGAGAGCCTCAAAGAAGCACTGTGGGCCTTTTTAAGCGCAAAAGACTTAAAAAAGCTAAACAGTGATCTAAAAATGCAACGGTACAGAGCGGGAAAGGTAAAATACGAGCACCTATTTAAAGAAAATGGACTTGAATATCCTGAACCAGGATATTTTCAAACCATGGCATCCTGACAAAAACTGAAAACAAAAAAACACCTATGAAACCAAAGGATAAGTTATTGATCATAAAACTGGTCCATACCATTATCTGGATGTTTTTTGTCTTGGTGATTTTTTATATCCTTTTTTCAGGGATAAGTAACAGGATAAATATTTTCACTTGGATAGGTATTGGATTAATAATATTTGAGGGGCTGGTCTTGCTAATTTTCAACATGTACTGCCCACTGACCGTGCTGGCCAGAAACTACTCCAATTCCCAGCGGGAAAATTTTGATATATTCCTTCCCAACTTCTTGGCCAAGTACAACAAAATCATTTTCACTAGTATCTTTTTGCTTGGACTAATTATTGTGATTTTTAGGACCCTAAACAGTTAAGAAAGTTTGATTAAATCTGATCAAGCACTTTTTGAAGCTTATTCTTCTTTAAGGAATTGACTTAAAAAACTGTGTTTCCAAAATGTTGCATATATCGAAATTCAATACTGTTTTTCCTAAATTGATCTTTCCTACTTTTTCCATCGATGAAAAAGTAGGCAAAAAATCTAGGCCAAGGAGCATTCTTCAAATTGAGAAAATTTTATTTTCGACATTGTTACTTTTGGCTCAATTTGATTTTATGCCAGCTGCTGGAAGCTAAAAATGAGCGGATCTCGCTGTTCCACGACACGAGCTAGCTCATTTTTTCAACGCCTCCATCAACTGTCCCAAAACCGAATGCTCCAAAGGCCTTAAGATGAATATCATTTAAATATTTTGTTTCTAGAATGCTACCTGCAAAGTTTCAGGTAGTCAGGTAAATCAAATTAGTTTCACTCCAAAATCACTCACTTTCATATAAAACCTTGACCTCTTTCATTCCCGTTTCAGGACAGGTGTGGAAGCCAGCGATTCCCCCACTTTTACAAAATTCATTGCCTTCACAATCATAAAACACATATAGCTCATCTGCGCAGTCATAGCAGCCCGAAACCATAAAAATATCCGTTCCATTATATTCATATTGAACGATTTTCTTTTTGGATCCTTGACCATCTGCTTCTTCAAATTGCTCAACTATATCTTTTAGCCAAGGAATTTCTTTCAAGGGATCATTATACTCACAGGCCTTTTTGTTTATTCCCTCATGGCATGAACTTATGAGCAAAATCAGAATTAAATATATTTTCGCTGTTTTCATTATTATCGAAATTCTATTTCCTTACACTCTCTTCTAAATCTATACGAAACAATATTTATTAATGTGACAGCATATTAGAATTTCACCAAAATAAAGACTCAAAAATTAAGGGTAGTTCATTTCCTCCCCATTGATCACCACATTTCCAAGTTTCACATCCTTCATGTGATTGACATTGAATACATGCTCCACAATATCAACAAGACAGTTGATAATCTGGAAGTTCTATACAGCCGACTTATCATAGGCAATGGTTATAATGTCTCTGGGGAAAAGGAGAAAGTATCATCACATTAATTTGATAAATTGTATTAGGCAATAAGCCTTGAACTCCAATTTATATAATTGCCCATACAATCTATTTGCCATGGATTTAGATATTGAGGATAAAACCGTCCAGCAAAGAAAACCCCTAATATTCAATAAAGTTACTGCGTGGCTGATCAAAATAAAAAGAGCTTGGTTAATCACTGAGCTGAGCATAAGGTACCATTATAAAGTAAGATTTATCTGATGACTTTCACCCTTCAGGGTCAGTTTAAAAATGGCCTCCTATTAAGCTTTAGACTGGACTTGAACGAAAAAACAACCAATTCCCTGATCAATCTGGGGGACTTTCTTAATAGTCAACTATTATAAAACAAACAGCAGCTTCATATCACCTGAAGCTGCTGTTTAAAATGGAGCGCTTTAAAACAATATCTGCCCCTACTCCTTGATGATCTTTTGGACTGTCCTTATACCAGAAATATTTACATACATGAAATAAATACCAGATGCATAACTGCTGATATCCCAAGTGCTCACCGGGCTGTCAATCAATCTATCAGCCTTCTTAACTCCATTGACATCATAGATACTTACGCTGACCAACTCTGTAACTTTTTTTGGCAAATAGAGCTTGATCAATCCGCTACTGGGGTTTGGGAAGACCTTAACCTGCACTTCTCCTTCACCATTAACCCTATTTATAGCCTTTGCCAAACTCCGCAGATCAGCCGATTCAATTGAATTAACTTGGGGTTCATTACCAAAGATCAATTTTCCGTAGTAATAAACCGTGATGTTATCTTGCAAAGTCCAATCACTATTATCCATAAATGAATAATCGTTTTCCTGCTCAAAATCAGACCAGTCGGTCTTGGTTATCCTAAGCGCTATTTCACCCGTCTTGCTCAGAGGGGCCAGTTTTCCCAAGGCCTGATCCAATTTTACTTCGACATAGTGGTCCGCACTTAAAGAATCTCCAGTTACATCCATAAAGGCGCCTTGCACATTGTCTTTGCCCAATACAGCATAATCAGCAGTAAGCTTCAAAGTGCCTCCCCCATCTTTGGTAAACCAATACCTAAAACTCAGTCCTTCAAAATCTAAAGGTGTATTACCATCATTTGCTAAATTAAAGGACTTTTTGATCGTATTATCCTTTGAGGAATGATGTTTAGAATAAATTTTGGTCACCCTTTCTTCGGGTACTAGGGAAGGCTCATTGCCCCAAATTAATTTTCCTTGATAATACAAGGTAATGAATGGGTTAAGGGTAAAGTCAGAAGACTCCAGCATGGAATAATCATTCGTTTCATCAAAGTCAGACCAATCTTCATCATGGATTCCCGATTTGATTTCTCCGGAATCATTGCCCTGAGCAAGGTGGTTATTTTCTTCAAATTTATACTCCACATAGCCTAAGGCCTTTTCCCTTGGTTCAGTTAAGCCTACATAACTCATGGCCACTTGGTCTGCTCCCAACGCAGCATAATCCAACCTGGTTTGAATATGCTGGATATTTTCTGGAGTAAACCAGTACCTTGCAGTAATATCCTTTAAATCTACTGCCATGGTATCCTTATTGACCAATTTGAAGTTTGGCTGAATCTGATTATCCACCAACTGATTTAGATCTTCATTTTTGTAAACAACCTTCAGTTTTGGAAAAGCATAATACAAAGCCGTTATTTCAGATGGGTCCAGTGCATAATTATATAGTCGTACATCATCCATTTTGTCCCTATAAGGTTTATCTTCATCAGAATTGCCCAACCTCACAGGGCTCGTTTTTCCTATCCTACCTGTACCTGAACTTGTTTCTGCAGTCATTTGTCCATTGATATAAAATCGGATCTTGCTTGAATCGCTATCCCGAATGGCCACCAAGTGCACCCATTCATCCATAAATATCGGATGGGAAGAACCATTGCTAACGGTAGTACTTACAGAAGTTTTGGTCCTATCATCATCAATAGCAAATGTCAGTCGACCATCTCTCAGTTGGATTCCATACCAATTATCTGCAAAACTTCCTTTATGAATCAAATAACAATCTTTCCCTTCCCCATATCGATAGGTATCTTCTGGAATTTTCACCCACATGGAAATGGTAAACGAAGTCTGATCAAAGGTTAAATGATCGGCATGGGGAATATCAATGGATGCGGTGCTATTCGAGCCTTCAAAAGTATACGCCTGCCCAAATTTCCCTGCTACTCTATCTGAGCTAGCAAAGCCTTGGGCCACTCCATCCTGTTCATAGATACTGTGGTCTTCTATCAAAATCCCCGTCTGCTTATCCATCTTCCAATAGCCCACCAAACCCGCAGGAGCAGCAGCCTCGAACTTCCAAACATCCCCAGTAGAAGTACCATTTGGTCCTACCGCATCCACTCTCCAATAATAGGTCTTTTTTCCTTCCAGATCTTTCAAATAATAGCTGGGGTTTTCTACATCAGTGCTGCCTACCAATTCTAAATTATCTTCTTCCTCTCCAAGGTATATTTGGTAAGAAGTAGTGTTCACACCACCTTTCCAGCTGACAGGGATTTCATCATCAAATCCTTCCAAAATAGCCCCCTCGGCCAATGAAGGAGCAAATGCTTTCATCGGTGTCGAAAGGGTATGGTATAATTCTAGCACATCCTGCTCAGTCAGCCGCTTGTTGAAAAGTTTCACCTCATCAATATAGCCTTTAAAAGGTGTTCCAAACCCATTTGAATTTCCCAAAACAATCGGTTCCAACTGTCCGATACTTTTCTCTGTGCGGTCATTGGTTTCCTTTATTTTGACCCCATTAAAATAAATCCTCAGAACATCATCCTCCCGGTCCCTGATGGCCACTAAATGCACCCAATCTCCCGAAAAAATAGGGGATGCACTAGTGGAAAGTTCCGTTTTGTTTTCATCATCGTCCACAGCAAAACGAAGGTTGCCATCTTTGATCTCTAGGCCATACCATTGCCCAGTTCCACCCGTGTTCTCATCAGCTTTGAACGTACCTTTGTGAATCAAATAGGATTGTGAGGTCGGAGTAGAGGATTTTAGCCACATGGAAAGGGCAAAAGAATGTTCATCAAAATACAGTTGATCTGCATGAGGTATAAAAACATGGGAAGGATTTTCCGCATCAGTGAAGTCCAAGGCATTATTTACCTTTCCTTCTGCCCAGGAAAAATCATTAAGTTCATTGACCTCCCCATCATGCATAAATCGGCTACTATCAGCCACCAAAGTTCCTTCCTCATGATCCATCAACCAAGCCCCTACCAAACCTCTTGAGATATAAGGACGGGTGGTAAAGTTCCATACAGGACCCTCTGTAAGCCCAAGTTCATTGCCCACATCCACTTTCCAATAATAGGTATGACTGGATATCAAGTCTATCAGTTGATACTCATTGGTAGTTAATGAATCCATCAACTGCAAATCCTCAGGATCACTACCTGTGTAGAGTAAATAAAAATCGGTATTATCACTTCCTGTCCACCTTAAATCCAAAGAAGTGGTATCCGCAAAACTGAAACCATCATCAGGATAGGGCAAGCTCGCTTCAGAAGGAGCTGTTGGAATCGGGGTGGTTTTAACGTTCAAAGTATTTGAAGGCACCGCCGTTAGTACACTGCTGTATGGAGTCAATCTAAATCGATAATTCGTATTCGGCTCAAGCTCTTCAACCAATACTTCATTAGTATTTCCTGATAGGCTATCCAACAAGCTAAATTCTCCATTGCCAGTTGCGCTTTCTAATACGATGCCCTCATATCGGCCATCATTATTCACCCAATCCAGCTCAACAGCATAAGGACTAACCTCACCATAAGACAGTTCCGTTATAGGCCTTAAAAAATCTTCAGGGGTTTGCTCCAGAATTCCATTGATATAATGTTCGATATGGGCATAGCCATCAGCAGCTATCTGCATGGCATCAGCAGCATCATTGGGATTCAGCCCATTGGCCGTTTCCCACTCATCAGGAATCCCATCCCGGTCCGTATCTGCTTTTGATGGAGCACCAAAAACTTGCCCCGGACCTCCTGTTGGCAGCTCCCTTTCATTTGAAATCAGCTTGCCCTCCAAGCCAAGGCTGCTCAGCTCAGTCATCAGGAATTCATCAACTTGATCTCTTCGCGGATAGTTGGCCCCTGCCTCCTCTAAAACATAAGCATAACTCTCCTGAGCAGTCATAACCTGTTCTGGGAAAGCATAATCGTAAGGTGTATCCGCAAAGGTAGTGATCCCTTCATATGCAGATTGCTCTACCAATTCTCCGTCCAAAACACCATTTAAATTACCGTCATGATAATTCCCCTCCACATAGGGGATAAATGACTCCGTTCCTCTGGAAAAGGGTCGGATGCTCGTACTTGGCCCATCGATATAGTAATTGTGGATGATATTTGCTCGTGATTCAGCTGTCGATCCCCCCATAATATATCCGCCTCCGCGGCCCCAATTATAGACCACATTATTCACGAACTGATTCCGGTTTTTAACTTTGGGATTCCTTGTATTATTGTCAATATACAAGTTCCTAAATAGGCTGATCACCCCTGACGGTTCCAATAATCCACCACAGGAATGGGTTTCCAGTCCTTGGGAGATAATGCTGTTTTGGATGGTGATACTGTCAGCATGTCCAGTGATAGAGAAAGTCTCATCCCTTCCCCAGCTAGCAGAGACATGGTCAAAGATAAGGTGCTTAGCATCATCTGTCATGGTCATGGCGTCTGCACCACTGGTGCCATAGCGTCCCATCCTTACCCGCAGATAACGGACAATGGAATTGCTTGCCTGGGTGAAGGTAATACCATCACCATAAATGACGACTCCATCTCCCGGAGCTGTCTGTCCCGCAATAGTGACGTTATGGGCAACGACTATTCTTGAATCCGTCTGAATAATCCCTCCCACTTCAAACACTACGATTCTATTGGGTTCACTTACAGCATCTCGAAAGGATCCTGGGCCGGAGTCATTGAGATTGCTTACAATGTACACTTCACCATTTCTCCCTCCTTCTGCAAATCTCCCGGAGCCTTCCGCACCGGGAAAAGCCAAGGTTTGGGCAATATTTTGATGAATGATTAATCCTGTCAATAGGATGGTCAGAAAGCAGGCTAATCCTACTTTCCTAAATGGATAAGTAAAAGTAAAATTCATGTTAGTACTTGGTTATTTTGGTTAAAACTTTACTAACACTTGGGGTTTGCAAAAATAATTATTACTGTAACAGGCAATTTCAAAAATAATGTAAAGGGAACTGTTCTGACCTATACTGTATTACCTCAAAAACAATCAAAGTACGCTGCTCCAAAAATTGCAAAAATCTGGGTCCTTCATGCTCTCCACACCTTTATTTATTCATGGTTTTATTAGTTCTAACCATTTAGAAGTTAAGGGACATCAAGGAATAGAGTTGTTTTTTGAGGAAGAAACCTTCATGTACTTAATCCCTTCATGTCTTCATGGTTTTTTTAGTTCTAACCATTGAGAAGTTAAGGGACATTAAGGAATGGAGTTGTTTTTTTGAGGAAGAAACCTTCATGTACTTAATCCCTTCATGTCTTCAGGTTTTTTTTTAGTTATTAACCATTAAGAAGTTAAGGGGCATTAAGGAATAGAGTTGTTTTTTGAGGAAGAAACCTTCATGTACTTAATCCCTTCATGTCTTCATGTTTTTTTTTAGTTATTAACAATTAAGAAGTTAAGGGGCATTAAGGAATGGAGTTGTTTTTTGAGGAAGAAACCTTCATGTACTTAATCCCTTCATGTCTTCATGGTTTTATTAGTTATTAACCATTAAGAAGTTAAGGGACATTAAGGAATAGAGTTGTTTTTTGAGGAAGAAACCTTCATGTACTTAACCCCTTCATGTCTTCATGGTTTTTTTAGTTATTAACCATTAAGAAGTTAAGGGACATTAAGGAATGGAGTTGTTTTTTGAGGAAGAAACCTTCATGTACATAATCCCTTCATGTCTTCAGGTTTTTTTTAGTACTAACCATTAAGAAGTTAAGGGGCATTAAGAGTTGGATTTCATTTTTATTGAAGAGACATCTACTTTACAACTTCCTTTCTTTAGGTTTCAATCATTAAATAGAGAAGGGAAATTAAGAGCACTTTTAACCTAATTAAGCAAGCATCCTCAATTCCCTTACCGTCCTTCATTTATTTCCTATTCCCAATTTTTAGCCATTTAGTTGAACCAAAAATTTATTCTTTTTCTCCTTCAAACTTAACTTCCTCTCCATTGATCACCACATTTTCAAATTTAACATCCTTTAAGTGGTTGACATTGAATACCTGCTCCACGCTATCAATACGACAATTGATCATTTGGAAGTTGGTTACTGGAGAACTCTCATAAGCATTGGCCAAAACAGCATATTTACCTCCATTTTTGACTTGAAGGTTTTCTACAATGACATTTCGAATGGTCGGAACATGATCACCTTCCTCTTCGTAAAACATATTAAAACGAACTGCTGCCTCTTTATAAGTACCCACCACCACATCTCTCATATACACATTCTCTACGATCCCTCCCCGCTTGGAGCTGGTTTTGATACGAAGCACTCGGTCTAAGTTAGGGCTATCCATCAAAAGATTTTGAGCAAAGATATTTCTAGCACCACCAGAAATCTCGCTTCCGATCACTACACCTCCATGACCTTCTTTCATCTCACAACCCTCAATGATGATGTTTTCGGAAGGAATACCAGGAATTCTCCCATCTTCATTTCTTCCAGATTTTATCGCAATACAGTCATCTCCGGTGTCAAAATAACAATCTTTGATCAAGACATTTTTACATGCCTCTGGATCACAACCATCATTATTGGGTCCCAAGGTCTCTATGCGAACCCGCTCTACTGTAACATTCTCACAAAGCACAGGATGTAGGTTCCACATAGGGGAATTGATCAATTTCACATCTTGGATCAATACATTTTTACACTCAAAAGGTTGCACAAACTGCGGACGCAAAAAGTGTCCTTCCCCAAACACCCTTTCTTCTAAAGGAACTTGGTCATGCACCATTTCATGCAAGAGTTTCCTAGCTGGATTTTGCCGTCCAATACCTTCTTTCCAGCCATAATGCTTGGCACCGCACCATGGCCACCAATTCTCCATATCAGAATTCCCATCCAAAACGCCTTTACCGGTAATGGCAATATTTTCCTGTTGGTAGGCATAGATAAAAGGCGAATAATTCATCAGGTCCATGCCCTCCCAACGACTGCGCACCACAGGTAGATAGTCTTTGGAGTTACGGCTAAACCTCAGTACAGCACCTTCTGAAATATGAAGATTGACATTGCTCTTCAGGTGTACCGCTCCCGTAAGAAATACCCCCTCAGGCACAATCACACGTCCACCGCCTGCTTCGTTACATGCTGCAATCGCTTGGGCAATAGCTGCCGTATTGAGCTGCTCGCCTCCAGCTTTGGCACCAAAATCTGTAATAAGAAAATCCTGTTCCTGAAATTCAGGAGCCTTAATCAAAGCTCGGATGGAATCCAATTGCGACCAAGGACCTTGGTCAACCTGTTCAACTTCCTTTTGGCCACAACCTATCAATAGACTAATTATTAAGCCCAAAATATAATAGCTACTGTTTATTTTCATCATTTATAATTTTACAATTCCACAATCTTCCAATCTCTCTACCTCCCCAATTCCATAGCTGCCAAAATAAATGGCCCTACACCTTTCGGGTCATTGACTCTGATCTTTTCATTGACATAATATTCATAAGAGCCATCCCGATATGGTTTACCTCCCAGTCCTGCTACTGCACATACTTGCGTCAAGTTGAGTTCACCATCCTCTTTCACCTCTATCAACTCACTGATAATCCCCTCAAAGCCTTTCTCGGCCGTCACCCAATAAGCATTATCCAAATGCCCCTTATTCACACCTTTAGCCAATGCATAGACAAACATGCTGGATACCGATGCTTCCAAATAGTTTCCTTCACGATCACCTTGGTCGACCACCTGATACCACAATCCACTTTCCTTGTCTTGATAGTGACTTACGGCTGATGCGAGCCTTTGCAAGATTCCTTTCAGAACCACACTTCCATAATGTTCATCAGGTAAAAAATCCAAGGCATCTACCACTGCCATGGCATACCACCCCATGGCCCTGCCCCATACATTAGGTGATCTGCCAGTTTCAGGATCCGCCCAAGCTTGGAACCTGCTTTCATCCCAACCATGGTAAAGCAAACCTGTTTTGGCATCCCTAAGATGTTTTTCCATCAGCTCCAACTGCAACACGGCTTCATCGAAGTCCTTTGGCTGATTAAACTCCTTTGCATATTGCATCAAAAACGGTGTGCCCATATAAGCACCGTCCAACCACATTTGGTTGGTATAGCGCAGTTTGTGCCAAAATCCACCTTCACTGGTTTTTGGCTGATATTTCAGCTGACCTCTGAGGATTTCTATTGCTTTTTTATAACGTTCATCACCGGTTTGACCATACAGGTTGAACAATAACTTACCGGAATTGATCATATCAATATTATAGGTTTCGTACTTATAAGTTTTGATTTGCCCATCCGTCTCAATCAGTTTATCCGCATAAGCTTGGATATAATCATAATAGGTATCATTGTTGGTTTTCTTCCATAATTCTTCAAAAGCATGTAACATCAATCCCTGTGGATAACTCCACACCGCTCGATCCATAAAATCCACCTGCCAGGCTTCAGGATTCCGCTTCATCACGGACAAAGCCATCCGCTCTGACCAATCCAGATTTTCATCAATCTGCCCAGATTGTCCAAAAGTCAATTGGCTTAAAAAAACGGCCATTATAAGTAGGAAACTATTCTTCTTCATGTCGGTTAAATTCTGGTTGTAAGGTTATAATGTTTTAATTTATAAATGCTTAGATACCGCATTCGAAGTGAAATAATATTTAATGCTTAAAGGATAGCAAAAGGCCACATTGCAGATGCAGCTAAAAAAGCCCTTCGACCCTTCGACAAGCCTGCCTTTCGTCAGACGAGCTCAGGGATCGAAGCTCAATCAAAAGTCTCACATCTTTCATATAATATCTAGCGTCTATTTCAAGGCATTTTCCTCAGTCCCTCCCACTTGACATTCCATTTTCCATTGTCCGGGAAACCCGGATTGGCCCGGTCTGGCGCTCCTTCCCAACCCGCAGCCATCATAGCCACGGTGGTTAGCAATCCCCCATTTCCTGGTAGATAAATTCTCAACCGCGTATCTTGGTAGTTATGACCATTGGGTAGATAGGTATTCTTTTCTTTTCCCATAAACAAGGCCTCCAAAGCTGTTTCTGGCATATTGAGTCTTGCTGCACTCATGGCCATCATCGGGTAATCCCAGCCCCAGGTAGAATCCCAGTTCCAAATCTTCAAAATTTTCTCCAATGTATTTTTCATAATGACCGTATCGATCATATCGGTCTTAGGTAAAATCCCATAAGCCCCCAAAACCACTGGATGATCGTGCAGATAAAAATCATCCTCATAAGCCCTGGGATGAGTGCTGCTAGGCAGATAAAGACTGTCTTTAATGGCCAAAGGAGCTAAATTATCCAAGACCTCTCTCCACTGAGGATTTTCTTCCATACCCAAACGCTTTTGCCAATCCAATGCTATATTCAAGCCATAGTGCCAATAAGCCAACTCAAAAGGAGGATCATCGGTAGCATTGGCAGGGAATAGCTCTTGAGCGGGAATCAATGGCGCAATCAAATGGTATTTGCCATCCTTATCGCTTTTCTTTGCAAAGGATGCCATAAATTCGGCCGTTTCGAACACAAGCTCCTTGTATTTCTCTAAAGTGGCCTGATCCTTCCTATCCTGATAAAGTTGCTCTACAAAGTACAGGATATGAGGTTGCTGCCAGATCAGGTATGGGGCCACTTTGGAGGGGCTTTCATCTCCATAAGGATCAGTCATTTTTTGCCATCTGGCTCCCTTAAATCCCTGACGAGCTGCAGTGGCTTTAGCCTTTTCCAATGAACTGAAATACCAAGGCAGGCTTTTCTCCATTAGGTCCACGCGATTCCAAAGCCCAAAATGCGCACCGTGCCACCAGTGCATTTCCATATGGAACTTTCCATACCAGCTGTTCATGGTTAATCCTGTCTCTTGCGGAGGTAAGGAACCCGCACAATTGACCTTGGTAAGGTATTGGGAAAGCACCACTCTTCTTTCCAGCTCCTCTGCACGCTCATCGGTACATTCTGAAAAATCAATCACCCCACCGGATTGCCAAAATTCTTCCCAACCTTGGCTGCTGCTATTTGCGGTAGCCTTAAAGTCGGGCAATGTATCCTCTCCCTCTTTGGAAAAAAGGGCTGTAAATTCCAATGTTTCCTGCCCTTCTTGGGCATTCAACAGAAAAGAATGCTTTGCTGCTTTTTCAAAAGCGCCATTACCTTCCCAACTAATATCCGTAACGTAATGGGTGCTATCCAATGTCCTGGACACACTTACTTGACTTGGCCTTTTTACTTCTACATAAGAAGTATGTTTATCCTCTTTGCTCCAATCGTATCCAGGACAAACATGGCAACCAGAGCCATAGGGAAACTCAAACTTCACTTTCAATTTGCCACTTGCCACCAAAGGTGAACTGATTTTTGCCGCAATCCCATCTTTTTCCTGGTGGGCAAAAAGTTCTACTTTGACAGGCTGACCTTCTATGGTGTATTCACTAGTGACCTTCCCATTCCATAAATCCAATTCCTGATGAATATTTTCCAGATCATCCACGTCCACCTTACTTCCATCTGATTTTAATATCTCCAAACCAATAATGCCCAAATGCAGACGATGTGGACTGGTCCTGAAATAATCAGTAACTTTCTTTTTTCGTCCCTCTTTCCACTGTACTGGAAAAGATATCACCTGACCAATGGCTGAGGTATCATATCGTAAAATCTCCTCCCATTGATAGTTGTCCGGATTGGGAAAAGCATGCCAGCCCCATTGACTTTGGGTACCAAGGGACACTCCCTTTTCATAATATTCAGGAAATGTCTGCAGGCCGCTGACATCCACCGTATAGGCAAATTCCCCATTCCCCACAGAAAGGGAGGCTAAAGTATCTGGTTCAGTCAATACTACATTATGCCTATTGACCAAGGAAAAACGGTCTATTGGGGTGGATTTCTCCTCCCCACTCTCTTGGGGCATAGAGCATGAATAAAAAGTTAATCCAGCAGACAATACCAAACTAAATGCTTTGAAAGAACGCTTCTTAAATAATTTGATCATATGGGTATTATTGAATTTAATGTGCTTCATAAAAGATATTACTGCGGATAAAACCGACTCATTCATCTCCTTTCCCTCGAAATCCCTTCCTGAAATATTTTTCAACACAGTAAAATCTATCAAAACTGGTTTCCATTCCAACTTAGAGAACGATCCTCTACCAGTCCATTAAGATAATTTTCCAATGCGGTATATCCGTTCTTGTCTGTCCGGTTTCCATCATTAGCATCCTTCGGGTCCAAGCCATTTCGCTGCTCATATTTGTCTGGTATTCCATCACCATCGCTATCTTTATGAGCTTTGCCTCCTTTAACCTTTCCTGGACCTTTCATGGGTAGCTCCATTTCATCACTGATGGTTTTTCCTTTTTTCCCAAGAGAAATCAAGTCATTGATCAGGAACTTATCCACCTCATCCCTGTACAGTGATGCACCTACTTGATCCACAACTTGCTGATAGGCTTCATTTGGATCGAGGGCCATCACCTCTGGATAGTCAAAGGGCTCTTCCATCCACGTAACTGGCTCATATACTTTTCTCTCTACTGGCTCACCATCCAACTTTCCATTGAAGTTCCCATCATACCAATTGTCTTTGGCATAAATATGAAAGTTCTCATTGGACCGGTTAAACGGTGGAGTATCTCCTGTTTCGGGACCGGCTATGAAATAATTGCCTTCTACATTTGCATAAGATTTCCCTGCTGAGCCTCCTCCTTGAATATAACCGGCAACTGCCCAATTGTAGACCACATTATTGACATATTGATTCATACCTTTTACCTTGGGATTTCTAGTATGGTTATTGATCCATAGGCAAGACAAGATAGAAACACCGCCATTCGGCTGGATCAAGCCTCCTGTAGAATGTGTTTGCAAGCCCTGTCCGATGATAGAATGCTGCAAAGTAACATTTTGCACATCACCATTGAGGTCAAAAGTTCCATCTCTGCCCCAAGTAATCGAGACATGATCAAAAATCATATCATGACCGTGAGCTATCCCTATTGCATCTTTTCCCTTGTCTCCAACCTTTCCCATTCTTACACGGACATATCGGGTAATGGTATTGTTGGCATCAGAATAGCTCAATCCATTTCCATAAATCGTTATTCCTTCACCAGGAGCAGTCTGCCCTGCTATGGTAATATTTTCTTTCACCACGATCCTAGACTTAATATGAATCACTCCTCCTACTTCAAAAACTACTGTCCTATTGGACTGACTTACTGCTTCTCTAAAGGAACCAGGACCGGAATCATTTAAGTTGGTAACTTTATAAACTTCCCCTCCTCTTCCTCCTGAGGCATATTTACCAAAGCCCTCTGCACCTGGAAAGGCCAATTGCTGGGCATAGCTAACCGCAGATGAAAATAATGTTATGACTAATAATAATGGGATATATCTCATTTTTCAAATGGTTTTGATGAGTATTGAGTCATGAGAATCCAGCTCAAGACTCAATACTAGCTACTCTATACTTACTATTAAAAAGACAAAACCGGGCAAGAATTTGCCCGATCCTGTACTGAATTAACAAACCCCAAGTATGAAATCAATAATTGAATGACAATAAAGGCCTTGTGGATCTGGTGTTTGATTTGACATGAGTTTTGCCTCTTTTTATTTATTCAGATCGTACTTGATAAACCAGTTCTCAGGTTGCATAAGCAGGTTTCTGATGCTTTCACTTTTTCCAGAAGGATACTTAGCACTTACTCGGTCAGCCAGCATGCTTGGATCATTCCATCTCTTCGCCATCCTGATCATGGCAAAATAAGATCTTGCCTCCCCTGCACTCTCCATGCAGGTTTCTTCCAATAACAGGCTATCCAGACCTTTTTTATATTGCTCAATCTTTTCAGGAGTATCCAAGTCTTCCTTGCTCAGTCCCTCCGGATAAACCGGCCCAAGATCAATCCTTCTTCTCACTCCCCAGTTAATATTTATGGCCGCGTTATAGGTTTCATTATTCAATGGATAGGCTAAATTATCTTCATTTCGGGAAATGTAATTTTGAACTCCATCATTAAGAAATGCCTCCGCTTCTTTAAATTGTTCCATTTGATTGAGTGCTTCAGCAATAAATAAATGGATATCAGCTGCCCTGTAAAGAACAACATGTACATCATTCTTGTGGATATTATCAGCGGTTTCGTGAGCACGCGAGAACTTACGGACTACCCATTCACCATTTTGTCTCCAATAGGTGTAATTTTCTCCACGATAATTATCACCAATCGTGATTCCATCTTGTCTTACCTGCTGTTGAAAACGCCCCATTGCCGCATCTGTAGGGCGTAAATAGTACTTATTGGGCTTTGTATTGGAGAAATACTCTATCAGTCTGTTAGTCTGTTGACGTTGGTAATCAAAAGGAACGATATTGATCAACTCCCTAGTTTTAGTGATTGGATCTCGGTAAAAGAACTGGATCCACTCCCCGTTATAGTCATCATTGCCCAGCTTATACCTTCCACTGCCCTGATCATAAATAAAGGACATTCCCAAACTCACCACTTGCTCATAATTACCATTCCAAAGGTAGAGCTCAATAAGTAGCGGCTCAGGTGATGGACAGATCATGTTCCAAGTTAGGTCCTGTGCGGAAGTACTCACACCAGGAAACAAGAGATCCGACCAAATCAATACCTGCTTACCATCAACCCCATTTACACCACTTTCCATCAAGCTGATGAGTTGACTGATAAGCTCTTCAAAGCCCATCGTGGGATATTGGGACAAATCTGCTTCTTTAGTCAGCGGTTCCTCTAAGTACACTGCTTCACCATAAAGCTTACCCAACATCAGATAAGCCCATACCTTAAAGCGGATCGCTCCACTTACCAAGGGCTCAAAAACAGCATCTTCCACTGCATTCGGATTGGCTTGCTTGTATTCAAAGGCTTTTTTGATATAGTTGTTGGCATTGGAAATCACATCATAGTATTCCCTTGGATCAGCCAGGCTGTTGTCTGGGCTGATGTTATAGTTATAGATTTCCCACAGTTCTTGTGGGGCATTATCCGTAGGTTCAAGGAAATCCCCTCTCAGCTCTGAAAGGAAAATAGCCTTATCTGCAACTGTCTGCACCTTGGCTGCAATGCCCATGTAACCAGAATACAGCTCATTGGTATTTCCAATATAATTTTCCTCTAAGAGCATATCATCCGTATCAGTCTCAAAGTAGCTTTCACAGCTACCCAAGACCAATAAGCTCAAGATTAAGGTATATTTATAAAAAGCATTATACTTCATAGCTTCTGTCATTAAAATTGTAGGTTAAAACCGAATTTGACGGTAGAAGGTAGTGGCATGGCACCATAATCTACTCCTTGCCAAGCGGGCTGATAGGCATAAGAAACCACTGGATCCAGCCCTAAATAGTCGGTAAATGTCAGCAGGTTTTCACCCGCCAAATACACTTCTCCACCTTCGAAAAAGCTCCACTTGCCCAACTGATAACTCAAAGTGACATTATTTAGGCGCAGATAAGATCCATCCTCTATCCAGCGATCAGAGAAACGACTATTGCCCATTGGGTCACCATAGTTGGCTTTGGGAATATCGGTCTGTTGACCATCCGTCTGCCAACGCTTATCCACGGCCAATGACTGGTTCCTAAAATCACTCAGTGATTCCATTTCCCTTCTTACTCCGTTATAGATCTGATTACCTGAACTAAAAGTAAATTGGGCTGATAGGGCTAGTTTCTTATACCTGACTTGGGTAAAAAAACTGCCAAACAAGTCAGGAGAAGCATCACCGATGATAGTTCTATCCTGATCATCAATAACCCCATCTTGATTCAAATCTTCAAATTGTATATCTCCTGCATTGAATTGGTCACCTTTGTAATCCACCAAAGCCAAGGCATCTGCTGCTTCCTGCGTGCTGATCACGCCTTTTGAGACAAAGCCATAGAAATTATAAGGATTTTGACCTACAGCAGATGAAACAGCCCAATTTCCACCATCCATTTCGCGGATAAGAGGACCTTCTCCCCATTCCATGGCAGTGATCTTATTTTGATTTTTATTGATGGTACCTCCTACACTCCAGCTCACATTCCTGTTATCCACCAATCTCAACTGTATTGCTGCCTCAATTCCTTTGTTCTCCAGCTTGGCTCCATTGATATACATTTCTTCAATACCATATACTGAGGAAATACTTTGAGGAAAAATCACATCTGAGGAAATGGTCCGGTAAAGGTTGACGCTGGCTACAATCCGTCTGTCAAAGAACCCTGCATCTATGCCCGCATCCAAGTTTTGATTACGTTCCCGACCCAGACTGGTATTGGCCACATTGCCATTTACAATCCCGGCCAACTGACGGTAGGCCTGACTGGTATAAAACTGGCGGCTCAGACCAGTAGGAAACTGGCTGTTTCCTGTCAATCCATAACCCACATGTATATCCAATTGATTCACAACTTGGCTATTCTTCAGCCATGGGCTGTGCTTTGCTTGCCATGTCATTTCCAATCCTGGATAGACGCCAAACCTGGTCGCATCAGCTCCTGTGGAAGAAGCACCGTCTGCCGACATATTTAAGGAAGCAATCCATTGGCTACCCATGGTGTACTTGGCATAACCGTAAAGGCTCATCCAATTCCAAGCGTTATGATACCCAGAAAAGTATCTTCCCTCTGCATCTACATAGGAAAGGGTTTTATAAAAATCCGAACTGGTATTCCTACCAAAACCTCCATCAAACTCATGCCGGGTCATTACTCCCTGATAGCCAATGCCCGCCTCCAATGGATTTCCTGCCAATTCCTCTACGATGTCCGCACTGACCTTATAGAATAAATTAGAGACTTTACCGGTTCCTGCCCTGGCAGTGTTAAGCGCCACGCCTTCTTCCTGTGGGGCAATGGTCTGATTTGACCGGCCAGGGATAAATGCAGACTGCCGCTTATAGCCAGAATAATAGCCAAATACGGCCTGCATTTTAGTGCGATCGTTTACTTCAAAATTTAATCCTGTGTTCAAGAAGGCATCAAAATTATCCGATTCCATCTTAGTATCATTTACTACAGCCAAAGGATTGGATACTCCAAACTGCCTAACTGCATCATAAGCAGGCAGCTGGTTATTGTATTCATCTTTCTTAAATGGACTCAAGATAGGTGCCTTGTACAAGGCTGCCATCAAAGGATTAGTAGCGTCGTTTAGGATCTGCTCGTGCAGTTTGTTATTCCCATAAGTCAAGCCCATGGAAGTCACCAACTGAAACCGCTGACTCAGTTCAATTTGTGCATTTAGGCGAGTCGTATAACGGGTAAAATTAGTATTATCATAGGTTCCTCCTTGGTTGCTGGCCCCTACAGATAGGTCATACTTCGCAATCGCATCCCCACCTTTTACACGCAGGTGGTTAGAAGTAACAAAGGCAGATTTATCGACCAGCTCCTGCCAATCGGTTTGATTGTTATAAAGGAAATTATAGTAATAATCTGGATCGTCGCGCAAAAAAGGAAACAAATCCAGCATATCGCCCATATCTTCATAACGGGTAAGCCCCACATCTCCGATATAACTTTTAAAATCATCCACACCCAATACCGGCAGGCGTTTATTATTGTAGGCCATGCCATATTGACCGGAAAATTCGATTACAGTTTCCATATCCTTTGGAGAGCTCGTCTCGATCAATAAAACACCATTAGATCCCATGGAGCCATACCGGGAAGCTGCACTTCCCGTTACGAGTTTGATATTGTCAATATCATCCACGCTGAGGACATTGAACATGCTGGGAGAATAGCCTTGGATGATCGCAGAATTGTTCATATCTGGTAAATAGGGCATACCATTGATGATGATGAGTGGGGCATTCTTGCCTGTCAAGGATCGAATCCCCCGCAAATTCACCGTAGCACCTTCTCCTGGCATGCCTCCTTTGTTGATGACATTTAGCCCAGGGAATGCCCCTTGAAGGACATCCTCCACGTACATGGCACTCGGTTTAAAACGTTCCGCGGGTAATACTGCGCCCTTCATATTTCCTTGGGCATCACTTTTGGCTGGCACATCATAATAGTCTGTCCGCTGGGGAATCAGGACAATTTCAATATAATCCCTACTTAACAAAGGAATCACCTGCTCTTGAAATCCAGGAGCCCAAACGGTCAAATCACCCTCCAAATGGTCTAATTCTATACTGAATTCGCCTTGCTCATCCGTCTGGGCAGTACTTTCCTCATGCGCTATCGAAATGTAAGCATCACTGATAGGAGCATCACCGTAAGGGCTGCTTACCTTTCCTTTCAGCACTTGCTGAGCATTGGCCCCAAAAGCCAACACCATCATCACTGCAATCAGTAAGGCTATTTTATGTTGTTTTATCATTGTTCCTTCCATTTTCATCAATAGTTATTTTGGGTGGGTACAAGCGCCCAGTGATAAAGCTTCATTTCTTCTCTGGAGGATTTCCCTAACAAAGCCACCTCTATCCGGATCTTAAAAGTTCGTACTTCATCCCCTTCAATATTCACAACGCCGACCAAGCCGCCGAGACCATCCCATTTGGTTCCTGAAACGGTATTGGTGCTTCTGTCATAGTTCCATGGTGATGAAGGCTCCACGTTTAACTCAGAAGCTACCAGTTGATCATCAATGTAGACATTCAAGAAGGGATGGTTCTTGGACTGAACCCCCATATAAAGGTTATATTCCCCTGGGGGCACTTCCACCACGGAGGCTGTCGTGGTACCATCTTCGTTTTTGTCAAGCTTTACCGGTGTATAATCCACTGCCAAGGGTTGGCCTGGAATATCATCTCCAAACAAGCGAAGGATGGTATATGTACCCGATACATTCAAGCTTGGAAAAGAATAATTGTCCGTGCCCTGCGCCCTGATCTCTGTGGCATTGTGAAAGGTAAAAAGCGCATCACGTTGGGCATCTGGCACAAATTCATAATAATAAAACAGCTGTTTAATGGCCGATATGTGGACATTGTTTGGAATCTTCAAGAAATTCACATCATAGATTCGGCCATTGCTCATCCTTTTGTATTGTGTATTGACACCTTGTATGGAGGTTTTCCACCGTGCTCCAAAAGCAGAAATCAAATCCTCTTCCGAACCATAATCCTCTACTATATCATCATAGAAAACCGCATCCATAATCCAATTCCAAGCAGTCAAAGAATCCTCTCTGGTAAAAGGCTTACCAAATTGGTCATAAAGTCCCTGAAGGTTCTGAAAGCAATTGTCCACCACTTGGTTGCTGGGCAGAAACATGGTCACTTGAGAAAATTCTGACCTAAAATCAACCTCCTCAAAAATCGGATTCTCAATCACAAATGCTGAATCATAGATCGTATTTCCAGACTTATCTACCCCAATCGGAACACTATTTTGGGCATCAAAAAGCGTATCATTAGCCGCAAATACAGAATCCCTGATCATGGAATAATCATCTGAAAGCTGGTAGACATAATCATAAATGCTCTCATCAGGCACCATCAGCTCGCTGATTTCATGTACCACTCCATTTTGACAAAACTGATTTCCATTCGTTATGGTAGCATCTGCCACCATAATGTTATTTTCTATCTTACGGGTCACGGGAATGTATTTTCCATTAAGTGACCTCAACCTCAGCCCATCCCTTAACTTGCTCATATCATAGGTCAGGTTGTTGATATGGTAGCGTAGGACAAATTCAGTATCCAAGTTCATTTGGGCGAGGGCATCCATCCCTTCATTATTCACCGCCCAAACTGATAAATATTGATCTCTGGTTAATTCCTCAGCAATCCCATTCACTTCCAACGCTTCCACAAATTTGGCATAGTCTGGGTTTGATTTCAGGTAATCCAATAGGTTGAGTTCCGAAACCACTTGGGTATTTTCATCTGTTCCTACCAAGCCATAGTGCTCATCCCAGGTTTCTTTACACCCCATACAGAGTATGAGGGCCAGTCCTAATAGATATTTTAAATTTTTCATGCGCTTCATTTTTAGTCAACAGGTTTAAATCTAATGTGATCTAGTGTTAGCAATTCACCGTCAATGGCCACAATTCTGAGTGTATGGCTGCCGGTTTCATCAAAGGTGAATGAACTAGTCATACGCCTCTCCAATGCCCTGTCATAGCGTCGATTGGATACTGGCCATTGACTGCCCAGTCTTTTTCCGTCCATAGAACACTGCAGGTAACCTGTGTTTTCTTTTTCTGTATAGCTGAGGTAAGTCATGGTGATTTCATAGCTTCCCTTGATCAGCACTGGGGTCTCCATCTCTATCCAACCGGACTGTCCCAAATCCAACCGAAGGTGATCGTGATTTACCGCATCAGCATACCAGATACCATCAGCACCTCGATTATTCCGATAAGCCACTGCATTTGGTCGGTATTCAGGTGTCGACTTCCACTTATAACAGCTCAATTCCTCTTGGGTAAAAGCCCTCGTATAAGTGGAATTCAAACTGCTGTTTTGGTATTGGTCGCAAAGGGCTTGCAAGTCAGCATAATCTGTCAAATCCCAAATGACCGTCACCCTTTCCGGAGTGAACAGTGGCATCCAATGGTCCACCTCATGCATGACACCATTTTTGCAATTGATGTTTTCTTCAATAAACTCCACTCCCCTGTTAGCTGCTGCATCAAAGTTCATCACCAAACTTCCAGACCGATCGGCTATGTTAATCAGCTCATTGGTCGCCAAGGTATTGATGTTCATAGAAGTCTCTCCTTCCGGAAACTTACCTAAATCCGCAAAGGACCTAACTTGCGACAGCAAGTGATAATCCACATACTTTCTCAAGCCATTCTCGTTGTCTGTATAATTATCATCCTCCACCTCCAATTTTGCAATCAGATCCTCCAAACTCATGATGCCCTCTTGGGCATATACCTCATCAGACACCGCAAAAGCTGTCATGCGAATTCTGTATTCCAAGGGATTTCCGCTGATATCTGTTTCTTCAATCACAATGGTATTAAGTATATCCGCTCTCCCTGTCATCTCCACTGCCTCCCGGAAGATCGAAAAACGTTCCTCTCCCAGACGATCCATTATCGTGGCCCTTACCGGCACCAGCACCTCTTCCAAACTATGGATGATACCATTGGTCGCCTCGATGTCCAAGTCCTTGATGCGGGATTCCCCGTTGAGGAAGATGGCATTCAGACCACCTTCGCGGAATTCAATGGATAGATTATCATCGGTGGCATTGCGGTCATTGATCACACCGTTTTCAAATTGACTTTGGCTGATTTTAACCTGATTGATGGTGTGGTATTTTACCAAATAGGCAGCATCCTCTTTGGGAATGTCTGTTATATTGGACCAGTTATTGGCCTCCAAATATTCCTGTACGCCTTCATTAATTGGCGCAAAAACCGTATAGGTACTCTTAAGATTCAGCGTATTGTACATATCCGCATGTTGCATAAGCTCTACCCACATGGAAAATTTTTCTGGCTGGGATTCCAGCAATAAGGAAATAGGCAACTCTTCGTAAGCGGTAAATGTCGTCTCCTCATAGGGATCCGAGCAAGAGACCAGTGCCATGACCAGCCCCATTAGGTATATGAAATAGTTCTTTATGATCTTCATGGCGAGGTTAATTTAGGTTATCGTAATAGGGGTTTTGCTCCAAAAGCCTGTTAGCAGCCAACTCTTGGATGTGAATGGGCAAGTAATGGCTGTCTTCGTCAAGCAATTTTGAACGTATGATGGGAGCGGAACTCGCAGGAGCCGTCAGCAGCACCTGGGTAATCAGGTAGTCCTTGTATTGATAGTCATTCCTGCTCGCAACGCGAAGGATATCATACCAGTTTTTACCTTCGCCGACGAATTCCCTACCCCGCTCTTCCATGACCAATTGTAGCATTTCCAATTCCGTGGAAGCGGCCGATACAGGTTCTGAAATTTGGGCGCGTTCACGTATCTGATTGATCAGCTCTGCGGCTTCTCCATAGCTGCCAGTACCTTTCATCACCATCGCTTCTGCCTTCATCAAATAAATATCCGCAATACGATAAATGATCCAGTTTTGGTCACTGTAAACCCTTGGGATACCTGTTTCTGCTTCTGCACCCAAGTATTTCCAAACGCTAAAGTCTCCAGCCAAATAGCTCGCTCCTTCTCCTCGGACATCTTCATCCGATTCCGCAAATAATTCTACCGTGCGTTCGGTAACATTATACCTTTGGTTTGTACCGAACCAGGACATCAAATTATTCGTCTGGCTTTTGTCAAAGTCAAATTGGATTTCAAAAATCCCTTCATTGGTATTACCCTCACTGAAGATGCTGTACCAATTATTATTATTGTTGACCATTCCTTCCAGCAATCCCAGTTGGCCACTGTTGATGACGGCATCGCAAGCCTGTATCGCCTTCTCATACTCTTCCGTCCACAGGTAAACATCCGCTAGTGTGGCATATATGGACCACTTGGTAGCCCTTCCCTTCGCTTCCCAGACGGTAGGCGCGACTTCCTTGGCATATTCCACTGCACCTTCTAGATCCACTTTAATCTGTTGGAAAATTTCGTTGGATGGGGATTTGGCCACTTCAAAGGCTGTCTGATCATCCATATACGGCTCTGTGATCAATGGCACATCTCGGAAATTCCTCACCAAATAGAAATAAGCCAAGCCCCTCAGGAAATAAGCTTCAGACAGGTAAGATTGCATGACATTTTGATTGAAAGAAGGATCTCGCTCCACCACCTCGGGGCCATACTTGATGACCATATTGGCATAATTGATTACCTGGTAAAACTTATCCCACTTCACAAAATCATTACCCGGGAGAATATCCCATTGATTGATTCTAAAGATATCTGCTAAGATGGCCCCACTACCCGTGGTTAGACCATTCCCGCGCATTTCCCCCCAAACCAGCTGCTGCTCCATGGTTTCACGAAGCCTCACATAGCCGGCACCAAGAACCGCTTCCACTTCTTCTTTATTGGTCCAGTATTCATCACTGACCTGATTATTTTCGGGCTGTAGTTCCAGCCAATCATTACATGAACTGATGGCAAATGTCATGACAGCCAGTAAGCATATATATGTCTTTCTCATGTTTACTTCGGATTAAAAGTTCATATTCACACCCATTGCAAATCGCTTGGGACGTGGAGTGGATGCACCGTCCACACTAAGCATGTAAATATTGCTGGAGAGGTTGACCTCCGGATCTTGGCCGGAATAGTTGGTCCAAGTATGCAGGTCTTGAGCGGTAAAAAACACATCAAACCGATCGATCTTATTGGATGACAACCAAGATTTTGGCAAAGAATACCGCAGCGAAACGGTCTTTAACCGTACAAATGAACCATCCTCCACAAAACGATCTGAGCCTAAGTAATTATACCCTTCGTTATAAAGCGCCCTAGGAATATTCGTATCATCTCCTTGATGTCTCCACCGTTGAAGCACAGCAGTACTTTGGTTGGATGTTCCATACATGTTCTCAGTATTGATCCGGGTCTGGTTGACAATCTTCTGCCCAAACCTTCCATGGAAAAAGGTAGTCAGCATGAAGTTTTTCCACCGGATGTTAAAACCGGTACCAGCTGTGAATAAGGGCATGGCATTTCCCAAATAAACGATATCAAATTGATCAATGACGCCGTCTCCGTTGATATCCTCATATTTAGCATCACCGGGATATACACGGCGGTTTCCATTTTGCATATAGACCAGTTCGCCATCGATATCGTACATCAAGTTGCCATCATTGTCTCTTGCATAGGTTTCTTCCCCATTCTGATAGACGCCTTCATAGCGATAGCCATAAAAAGATCCAATTGGATTTCCTTCCACAATCTTGTGGGCATAGGATCCGTTTTTAAACTCATAGTTTTCAAACAGCATGTTTTCGGGAAGCTCCTCCACCTTATTTCGGTTTCGGGCAATATTGAAGTTAAAAGATACCCCCAAGTCCTCTCGCTTGATCGCATCATAGTTAAAAATCAGCTCCCAGCCCCTATTATACACTTCTCCGGAATTGTAGTACCTCACCTCTGAGAATCCTGTGGAAGAAGGTAAGCTATAATCTTTCTGTAATAAATCTGTGGTAAGTCTATCATACACTTCTGCAGTAACATATAACCTGCCCTCCATCAGGGAAAAGTCAATGCCGATATTGGACTGGGTAATCGTCTCCCAGCGAAGGTTTTCCAGCTGGATACTGGAAGGGGAAATGGCTACCATGTCCATATAGCCAGGAGTGATCGGGCTGAACGTACCGATATAAGGAAAGGCGCCTCCTGGAGGGTTACCGCTTTTACCCCAGCTAGCCCTTAATTTGCCCAACTCAATGCCGGCAAGGTCCTTCATAAATGGCTCGTCACCGAAGTGCCAGGCCAAACCGATGGAAGGAAATCCAGCCCAACGGTTACTGGCACCCAAGCTGGAATTGGCTTCCCAGCGATAACCACCAGAAATGATGTATTTACCATTAAAGGTATAGTGGGCATTAGCAATCGTCGACACTCTCCTGGTCATAGAGTTATCAGACTCCATTCTGGAAACGGCAGCGCCATCTGTAGGATCACTTAACGAAACCGAAGCATTTCCGCTGGTTTGACTGACATAACCAAAATTTCTTCCTTCATTGGACTGTACCAAGCCACTGAGGATAATATGGTTTTTATCATTGATGGCCTTATTATAAATCAGTTTATTTTCGGTATTGATATACAGTTGATCTGAAAGCATGTCCGAACTCCTGTTAAAATAAGGATCCGTCCAGAGTACCCCCGTAACTGACTGCGGCAGGAAGCTGGTGTTTTTATTCGTTCTAGTATCAAAGCCTACTGTCCCTTGGTATTGCAGATCAGGGTTGAACTGATACCGCAAGCGAAAGATTACCCGCGCATTATCAGCCTTGGTCTGATTGCTTGATTCATGCACCAATGCTACTGGATTGTAAAATTTATTATTGGCAAAACTCCCCTGGAAATTCTCCAAAGGTGAGAAATATTCCGAAGTCCTGTTTCCATTGGCATCCAGCACATAAGGACTCATATTGGGCATCTTTCTCATGGCCATGGATCGGGCCGACGAAATACCATTTCCCGTCCAATTAGCCTCTTTAATACTCTGCGAATACGACATATCCGCACTTACACTCAATTTATTAGAGAAATTATAGGTTACACTGGCCATGGAATTAAACCGATCCAATGAGGTACCAATCGTCGTTCCTACATCTCGGAGATAGCCTAATGAGACTCGGTAGATGGCCTTGTCCCCACCTCCACTGAGCGAGAAGTTATTGTCCAAAAAATACCCCAGTTGAGTTACCTCATTTATCCAATTGGTGTTTTGGTTGTATTCGTCAAAGTACACCCATTCCGGGTCAAAATTGATTTCAGGTGTCTGAAACAACAAGTCCGTATAGGCTGACCCAGACTGATAGCCTACATCATTGATCGAATTCCAAATCCCGTCCTGCACTAGGCTGACATATTGGGAACCATCGAGCATGGGAATGGTATTGGGCTCTTTCTTCATTTCTGACTTGGTAGAAAAGGAGAACTTCGTCTTGCCTTTTTTCCCTTTCTTGGTTTTGAATATCAGCACACCATTAGCACCTTGGGAACCCCAAATGGCCGTAGCAGCTGCATCTTTCAGTACCTCGATGGACTCTATATCATTGGGAGAGATATTGACCAAGGCCCCAAAATCCTGGTCATTGGCTGTAGCAAAGTTAAAATCATCTCCAAAATTAGTAGGATAAGGAATCCCGTCCACCACAATCAATGGGTCGGAATTGGCATTCAGCGAAGATGTCCCCCGAATCCGAATAGTACTCCTTGATCCAGGGTCAGCACCTGAGATAATATCCACATTGGCCATCCGACCCTGAAGCCCTGACTCAATTGAGGTCATGGGTACTTCCTCTAATTGTTCCACATCAAAGCGCTGGCTGGAAGACACTTGCTCACGCTGGCTAATGCCCAGTGAATTGGTCTGCACGCGCTCCGCCACTACTTCTGCCGAACCATATTCGAAGGCATCTTCATTCAATGTGGCATTGAGGGTCGTTTGATTCCCAATGCTTAACTTTTTGGTTTTAAAACCAATATAGGAGAAAACCACTTTTAGGTTATTTCCCTGAGGAACTGCCAATCGATAATTTCCATTTTCGTCAGAAATCGTTCCATTTAAGCTCCTTTGCTGTTCATTTTCGATGAAGATACTCGCGCCAATAAGCGGTTCTCCACCTGTATCGGTTATTTTTCCTGTCAAAACCGTCTGTTGCTCTTGTGCCTGTAAAGGCAATACAGAGAGCAGCATTAGCAGACAGCTAATGATATAAGTTGTTTTCATAAAACTGGTATTGAGGGTTTAATGTCCTGAACTGAGCACTTTATCAATCTGATAAACAGCGCCATCCACATAGATTTTTGGAAAAACACTGACCACATTGGCCGTCTCTCCTGTAGCCGACCTTACCTGTAGGCCTGTACCATTGTCCAAAAGTGCAAGTTGACTGAATACATCGCCATTTTCCTGGGCAGTGACCAGCTCGCCTTGAACACCCATGCCTGGAAAAGCATAATCGCTATAGCTATTGGTACTCGCCGGCACAAAAAAATACCGAAGAAAATTCTCCAAATCACCTTCATCTTCTGGAATAAGGCCTTGTTCCTTGGCTGCTAAAATGGCCTCGTTGGTCGGTGCAAAGAGCATATAATTGTCCCCAAATAAAAATTCAAATTCGTTATTGGGGTCCACCAAACCCGCTTGGGAGAGGAGTTTGGAAAACTCTGAAAATTCCTGAATGGTACTTGTTCCTGAACTGGCTGATGCGATGATGTATTTGAAACTTCCTTCTTCACGGATTAATGAGCGTTCTACTTCGTAGGCCATGCCATTGTTCCATTCACCACTGACTGCCGATGCTGGAGCAAACTCTCCAAGGTTATAATTATTGGAGGAGGCTACCCCCTCATCAGAGATATACAGATAGCTGAATGGATTTCTTGTCCTGTAAACCTTTGTACCAGAAATCTCCGTGATTTCCTCTGTTACAATATGGTTTTGGACAAAAGCCCTCATCGCACCGGTACTCATAGGTACCCGGATACCATCGGCATTTTCAACCTCTACCGCTTCATCGCCAAACTGCAATGGATTACCTTCGTTCCAGAAAATTTCACTCCCCCCATAAATGGTATTGAGAATGGTCTCATTGCTGGGAATAAAGACAGTAAACTTCAGGGCATCACCGAGAAAGGCTTGCAGGCTGCCTGAACTGTAGAGCATTTGTAAAAACATGCTGTATTCGGGTTGCTGAAGCATAGGACCGATCACTCCACGGAAAAGTTCAGGAACGATCACCTCGTTCAAGCCATAATAAACGCCATTTACTCCTATTCCTTTCTCTTCCACGTCTTGCTCAGGATCAAACTGAATGATATTACCATAGATACTTTGGATATCTCCTCGTTCGATTTCGGAAGGAAAAACAATGCTTCCTTGGTAGACGTGGTTAGTCAGCAATAACCTGATCGGCAAAAATGGCACCTCGTCAAGGGAAGCATAATGATCGGCCCAGTATTCATTAAAGAAAGTCTGCAATGCAGTGTTGTTTGGGGCGAAGACATTATAGGCATTGCCTGAAAGTGCTGCTAAATTTGCATAATCCGCCAGACCAACGCCGCCATTATATGACCATTCGGAAGCGATTTCTGGTAGACCAGTATGTATCTTTATATACAAAGAATCACCCGCCTCTGCATAGGCCTTGGAAGTTTCATCATCATACCAAAAACTGGTAAAACGATCGTAAATTTTTATAAAGTCACTGTAGTTTGCCTCTTGTCCCAGTTCATCATAGATCGTCTCTAATGGTTTTACCACGCGGTCCACAATATAGACATAGCCATTATCAGTAGGCAAGGCATATTCATCTACCGTAGCATTTGAAACATTGAACCCTCCTGAACCGGTCCATCTACTTTCAGGGTAAAAGTACTCGTAATTGGATGCGGCATCGATATTTTTAGAAGTAAATAAGTTATAGGAAAAGACAGGCACAAAGCGCTCCTTGTGAAAAATCGTTCGCTCTTTCCCTGCTACCTTGTCCATCTCCACCGAAACTGTATCCCGGCTTTTGGTACGGTGCTTGTAATACATTCCCGCCAAGGCTGGCTTTTCCACTGACTGTCCCTCAGGACGGTAATTGGCAAAACGATTTCGGGAAAAAGAATAATACACCAAATGGTAGCCCATCAACTTTTTGGCCTCAGCTACCGATAGTTCATCGACACCGCCAATACCCTCTTCAGAAAAGTACTTTTCAAAGGCCTCATCTGACGGAGCAAGCACCGTGATAATTCCTTTTCCTTCCACCAGACTCTTAAATCCCGCTTTTTCAACGGCTTCAAGAAAGATGGTAAAATTTCCCCTGCTTTCTAGCAATTCCCAGGCATTTCCTTTAAGCCATTCGGGACTTTCATAATGTTCTTCCCAGCCTACTTCCCTACATCCAAATAGTAGAAAGCAAGCTGAAAAAAAGTAAGTAATCCTTTTGATCATCTTAACTTGGTTTAGGTTATTAAATTGGGTTGTTAATTTTCTCTGGCAACTATGCCCAGGTCTCAGCCCGAAACTCTATTGTTAAAATCTGCCAATTAGAGAAATTACTTTTCTACTATTAGTTCAGGGTAAAAATTATAATCTAAATATATTGTCATCAGAAATCACAACTGATCTGTACTGTCCTGTGCTGACCATACAGTACGGGTATGCTTGCATTATTTATATATTTTCTTATATTATTTTAATATTTTATTTGCTTAACATGATATTATATTTGCATAATTGATTAGTTTTACACCATTTAATGGTAGTTGCACCTAAATGAAATTCTTAAAATCATGCTGGTATAAAACAAAAATAGCCCCACCCGATAAGAGCAAGGCTATTTAAAGTAAAATTGGCTACACATTATAATTTAAACCGTCAATCTATGTAGCAAAGAAAAACTCAGGACAATATTCTTAAATCCTGAGATCATGACTATTAGAAGTTATTCTTTCATTCCCAATATTAACAAGCTGCTATCTCTCCAAAGTCAGCCCCATCAATCCAATAAGCACCTCAATAGTGGTGGCTTTGACCTCTAAGTAATCCAATTCCTTACTTTGGTCAAGTGGTAGATCCCAAACGGTAGCCGCTCCTCCATCAATCGCATAAGTAGTAAAATGATCTATGGCCGTATAATCATCATGGGCTTGATTACTTATTTTACCTGTTTTTAAATGTACCCTGACAGGTCGTGGAGCACCTGTTTCAAATGCAAAACCATCTATATAATAGTCCTGCTCAATAGGCCACCATGTCTCCGGATTCCTTAGGGACAGTTCAGTAGCACTGCCATCCTTATAATGAATAATGACCTTTCCATTTTCTATCCTGCTTTGCATATGATTGGTAGAACCTGCCATCAACAAATAGGCATGACTAGCCCTGCCGGATAATGAAACCTTTGCACTATCAGGGTAATTATCCCAAATCGAAGTAAAGACAATATTGTCCTCGGCAGGATTTCCTGGGGAGAAGAATGGAATCCCCTGTGGTAAGGTGATTTTATTTTCATCACCAGCCAATGCCCTCAGACCTACATCATCAATATCCATATATGCCCCATATGAAGCCCAATCCCCCATCCCTTGGATGGGTATTTGCAAGGTAGGGTAGGGCGAGCGCGGACTTATATATTCATTTCTAAAGATATTGGTCACTTTATCGTTAAAAGCACCTGAAATATCAATTGGTTCCAACTCCCGAGCTTTAATAGGCAGGTTCCAGTTGACCATTTTTTCACGGGAAAGTAGCTGCTCACCTGCAAACACCTCTATTATATTCGTCCCTGTTTTGAGGAATTCATGCGAATCAATGGTTAAATCTCTTTGTTCCTTGGCCTTAAAATCAAGCTGCTCCTTCCATATATTCCCATTGACTTTGATACTTAGTTGTTGCTTTTGCTCAGCATGGTGATTGACCCTGAACTTTAAGGATGAATCATCCTGTTCCTTTGCCAATATTAATTCTATTACAGGCTTCACCTCAGTGATTATTGGCTCCCACCAACTCATTTGACCTTGCTTTAGTTTTGCAAAAAAAGTACCATGGCCCAGGACATTTCCAATACTCGCTGTTAGTATTTTATCCGCAACTTCAGCCTCCGTCAAGATATTCTCTGGATCATACACCTGTAACACTTCTAATTTATCACTGCCAAGTCTAATCAAATCCCTAGGAACAAGACTTTCTTCGTGTGAAACCGCTTCTATTTCCGCCCCTTTCCAAACAATTGAAATGGTAGCCTTTGCTTCCAACTGAACTTTTATCGAGACCTTGGGGCTTCCCACCTGCTCTCCCAAAGGTTTCCAAGAAGCTTCTTGGCCATCTATCTTCAACTCCTGAATAGACTCGTAAGGAGCATCAAGTATTAAATTCAACTCCAAACCTTTCCCAAAGCGGTTAATTACCTCATACTGATCCTCTTTTCCTTCTCTTTTAAAATCAACTGCCAAATCGGGTATTTTCAGTTTAGCGTAATCCCAGCTGTCCGGAAAACCTGGCTGAATAGTCAAACGATCATGCATCAGGTCAGGCTGTATTCCAAAAAGTCCCTCTATCAAAGAACGCGCTCCCATACCGACAGCATCCGCAAAATCCCTATAAAGCTCGCTTCTCATGGCATCCAAGAAGGACAACTGCTGAAAGTTCCCAGGACTGCCTCCCAAATACATGCTTTCCAAAATGGCACTTTTCCAGAGCTTGAAAGCCCCTGTTGCATTGCCTGCTTGCCAATAGGCCAAACTGGTATGTAAGGCTTCCGCCAATGCCACATTGTTCACAGACCAAGTATAGGGCATCCAATTCGTCGTGGAAATGGTCTGGAATTCCCCTTCTGGAAGACCTGCAGCTACTAAGGGAATATGGGGAATTTCCGTATCCACATATCGGGTCATTTGAAAAGACTGAAAAGCATCCGGAACTTCACTATCTAGGGTATGGTACACCGACCAAACTCCCGCTTGGGGGTGCAATGTCTTCGGCCCCAAAAAGTCTTTGTATTCAGCATACCAGCCACTATCCTTTAACCATAGCTCTTCATTCATGGCCCTCAAAATCTTTTGGGCCTCCGCTTGATACCGGCTTCCATCCTCTCCCAAAATATCCGCCAATTCTGCTGCTTTTTTATGAGCATAATAATTATAAGCCGAAGAATGCGCGACGCCACCACTATTATACTGCAAGGCATCACTGGCCCAGATACTGGCATAGGCATTATAAAGGCCGTCATCATCTGGATCAAAATTGCGCTGCTCCCAAGCAAGGTGTCTTTGGATTGCTGGCCAAACTTCCTTCAGGTATTGAATATCTCCTGTCCAATCAAAATGGCGGATCAGCTGATCAAAGAACACCTGGTTCATATCATAATGATGCGGGCCTGATGGCTCCCCTGGCCTCCTGCTGATATATCCTTTATTGAAAATAGATTTGCCTGTTTTTTCAAGTTGGCGGGCCAAATGTTTTGCAGAGTCAGGGTCATTTCTACTCCCCTCTGGTCCCAAATATTGCGAGGCCAAGTAACCGTCAAAATGGCTTCTTGCCCTATCATGCCAGCCCATCCAATCTGCCACATAAGCTCCTCGCCAACCAGGCAGGGGCATCCTCCAAGCCACTGCACCATGCACATAGGCCGGGGCATCATAAATGGCATCTGCAGCAATCCCCAAGGCGCCACCTATGGTATTGATAAAAGGATCGGGAGTATTCACCATTACCCTATTGGCTAAAGCAGCTCTTTCTTTATTCGCTCTTTCAAATGCTATGGGAAGGTCTGTATAAACCATTTCACCAAAACCTGGCCGATAAATGGCAAAATAATGCTGCTTGGAAGACAAGCTCATTTTCCCCATTATGGCCGCTGCTTCATCTGCCTGGGACGACCAAAGCCTATTAATATCATCCATCGCTTCAGGATTCACCTTTTTCAGGCTAGCCACTTCTGGAAAAACACCCATCATCTTGGCTCTTTCCTCTTCGCTTTTTTCATCACCATAGAAAAGCGCTATCTGATTGCCTTCATTCACCTGTATACTATTTCCTATACAGTTTTCCACCTTCAGATCAAATACAGAAGGTGGATCTGCTCCCAAATCACCCATCCTTCTAAACCGCTTACCTGTCACCCCACCATAAAGCCAAACCAGGTTCACTTCCCCAACTTCATCTTTGGCCATCACCTTAAAAACAGCCCCTTCCCTATCTCTAAGTGGCATGACCACTATTTCTATTTTTCCACCTGAAAGCATAGGGTCTGCAATGGTATAGACCATGGATCCTGCCCGGTAGCGGGACTCGATATAAGTAGCCTCACTCAGCCATTTTGATTTTTCTCCCTGCTGTATGCCAAAGCGGAAGTGTCCTCCCATACCCGGTAAGTAAAAAGAAAATAAAGGCAAATCTCCCGCTTCTGTTCTGAAATCAGAGTGATAACCATAAAGTGCCCGGTTGAACCTACGCGCTCCATTTTTGATTACAAAATCCTCTCCATCCGGTTGGTATCGAAGCTCCCTATATTCCCCATGCCAATATTCCTGTGCAAGGACCAAGGGACTTTGCAGTGTTAGAAACAAGGTTATAAGCAGGACACAAAATTGAAAAATACTGTGTCTTGGAAATCGCTGAATCATAATTTTTGAATTAGTTTTTATTTTAAAAAGGCAGGTGTCGAGTATTTCCGGCTAAACATAAAATAATATTATTGACACAATTTCATTTCAAAGCAGATAATCAAAAGCCAAAAAACCATCCGACTGATGCGGATGGTTTAATTAAGCCTTATTTCATTTCCATCGTTTAATACCCAGGATTTTGGTCATATAAGCCTTCCTTGACATCCAATTGGTTGATTGGAACGGCATAAATCATATCATCAGATGTGATATCGGTAGAGATTTTATTGGCCTCATCTTCCTCCGCAATCCAAGCGTCCATCACTTCGATGGCCATTCCTGACCTTACCAGATCATGCCATCTCAGTCCTTCACCAATAAACTCCCTTCTTCGCTCTTCCATGATCTGCGCATAGGAAACATTGACCAAAGGCAATAAAAGGCCAGCTCTTTGACGAATCCTATTCACCAAGGCATCTATCTCCAACTGTGAACCTCCACTTTTACTCAAGGCTTCAGCCTTCATCAACAAAATATCAGCATAACGTATTACTGGAAAATTCAGCTCAAAATCAAAACGATCTACACCCAGATTATCCAGATCCAGGTACTTTTTGATAAATCTGTCCTGGGTGATATTTCCATTCCCATCATCATAGTTGATCCAAACTGAAAAATCATCACGAACATCATTGCCCTCATAGGAGTCCATTAAGTTGGCTGATACCGTTTTCGGTGCATCAGGAAAAGTCCCTCCTGCAAATGGAATCCCATTGGTTCTGGCAAATGCTTCAGGATAATGATATTGCACATATTCTCCACCTACACCTTGGCCACCACTCAAGAACTGGATGTCAAACACAATCTCCTCATTATTCTCATTGTCATAGGCAAAGATATCTGCATAATTGTCCACCAAATCAAACTGGCCACTGCTGATCACCTGATCCAATAAACTAATGGCCTTATCCCATTCATTGGTACCTAATACTGGTCCATCCGGATGAAGTTGCGTTCCAGACCGGGTCATATATACCCTGGCCAAAAGCCCTCTGGCAGCGTGGGAGGTAGCCCTGCCCAAATCCGTGGCGCTGGTGAATTCATCTGGCAAGTTTGAAATGGCAAATTCCAAATCAGTAATAATCAGATTATAAACTTCAGCAACTGGACTCCTTGGTATTTCCAAGGCTTCCAAAGGAGTAACTGGTCGATCAAACAGTGGAACTTTTCCATAAAACCGTACTAAATCAAAATAAAATAAGGCCCTCAAGAACTTTGTTTCACCCTCAATCCTGGCCCGCATATTATCATCTGCTACCACATCAGCAGTCAGCTTTTCCAAAATGGTATTAGCACGCATGATATTATTGTACAGGTCATTCCAAGTGCTGTTCATAATACCGGCTGTTGCCAAATTGGTATTGAAGTTATTGATCAGGTTATAATCCCTCACACCTGCAGTTCCCGGGCTGTAAATATTATCCGAGCGCACCTCACTCAGTTCAAAATGATTGATTGGATAGGCATTCAAGCCATTATAAACACCTGAAAGTGCTTTGATAAAGTCTGACTCATTTTGATAGAATGCGTTTGATCCCAATGAAGACTTAGGGGATTGATCCAGCTTACTTTCACAGGACATCATTGTTCCAGAGGCCACGCTGATCAAAGCGATATATAGAATTTTTATCTTTTTCATGATACTTGTCTTTAGGAGTTAAAACTTAAGGTTTACACCAAATACAACTGATCTGGAAAGCGGAAAGGCACCGTAATCATCTCCGTTATTGTTAACTGCCTCAGGATTGAAGCCTCCCGTATACTTATCTCCTCCAAAGAAATTTTCAGCAGTGGTATAGATACGGGCACCAGTAAGGAAATTCTTGTTTTTTACCAGTCTGCCAAGGTCATACCCCAATGTAATATTTCTGATCCTCCAATAATCTGATGGATAGAGCCAGTCTGTATTTTTTATTCTACCAAAACTGGACACGGCCTTGCCTGTCTGCCCATCACCAGGGTTCTCTGGTGATCTCCAGCGATTCCTGTGTCGGCCAAGGGTATTTTCAACAAACCCCATTCCCGGACGGTCCATCGCCCTGCCAAAAGTGGAATAGATCAATCCTCCCCATTGGCCTTGCACCAATATATTTAAGTCAAATCCTTTATATGAAAAGGTATTGGTAATCCCCCAAACATAATCCGGATTGGGATGGCCTGAAAGTATCCTATCATCTGGATCGATCACCCCATCACCATTGGCATCAAAATACTGGGGATCACCCTCCTGTTGGTTACCATAAAGTGCCGCTCCATTATCAATTTCCTCTTGGGTGAGGATCCCAATATTCTGCACCAAGTACAGGCTGTACATAGGCTCGCCTACCATAGTAATATTGTGGTTGATATCGAAGCTACCTCCTAAAATCGGCGTGTTTTCTGGTCCTAGCTGTCTGACCTCATTGGTATTATGGCTAAGGTTAAAATTGGTAGACCAAGTAAATTCACCCGTTAGATTCCTGGTGCTCAACTCAAATTCCCAGCCCTTATTCATCACCTCACCGATATTGGTCAAGGCGGAGCTAAAACCTGTTGCGGATGGCACAGGAATATTCAATAGAAGGTTGGTGTTTTTCTTGGTATAATAATCAAAGGAAGCATAAATTCTATTTTCCAATACCCCTAGGTCCAATCCGATATTGAGCATTTCGGACTCTTCCCATCCCAGTTGATTATTAGGGAAATTACCGGGGATCAAACCATTGACCAATGCTCCACCATAGGAATAATTGGCAAAATCCAAGGTAGCGATATGGGAGTAATCTCCTATCCCATTATTACCAGAAAGTCCCCAGCTCCCACGCAATTTCAAATCACTCAAGAAAGATATATCTTTCATAAAGTCTTCATCTGAAAGCCTCCAACCCAAGGACACGGAAGGAAAGAAACCCCATTTGGTATCTTGTCCAAAGCGTGAAGAACCATCTCTCCTTGCCGATGCAGAAATCAAATACTTACCTTTATAATCATATTGCACACGACCAAAATAGGAAAGCAAGGTGCTTTGTGTTTCTGTAGTATTGGTACTTCCTGCATTGATCACCGCTGCATTCAGGGTCGTAATGCCTTCTACATCAAAATTACCTCCCATAGTAAAGGTATTGCGCTTATTGAAATTATAGGACATCCCTGCCACGGCGCTCACATTATGCACTTCATCAAAAGTCCTATTGAAGGAAAGGGTGTTTTCATTGACAAAGGTGAGTTTTCTATACCCGTTAAAGCCCCCCGTAGTCTGCTTATTTCTGGTAACAGGTGCTGGGGTATAGTTTTTATTTTGTTGATCCACATTATCCACATTCAAGGTTGTTTTGAATGCCAATCCCTCTATAAAGTCATATTGTCCATAAATAGTCGCCAGGTTTCTAAATATGGTAGTTTGATTAAGCCTTTCTTCAGCATATGCTATAGGGCTGATCCTAGAGCTGGCCCAGGTATAAAGCGGAATATCTCCCACACCTGTATACAAGCCCGCATCAGCTTCTACCACTGGGGCCATTCCTACCGTAGTATGGGTAATCGCATCTTTACCTTCTACCCCCGGATCATCCAAAGAGGAATAGGAAGGATTGAGATTCAAGCCAAATTTCAATTTATCACTTGCCTGAACCTCTACATTAGCACGGGCAGAATAGCGCTTATAATCAACTCCAACTGCTATCCCTTCCTGGTCCATATAGTCCCCAGAAATAAAATATTTGACAAATTCATTACCTCCTGAAGCATTCAACTGGTAATTCTGTACCAAGCCTTTTCTGAACAAATGGTCTTGCCAGTCCACCAACATTAAGCCAGGGTATCCCTCTTGCATCCATCGTTCATCATACATATAATTTCGATCAAAACCACCCAAGATAGCTTCCCTTTCAGCTAGGGATTGGGAGGCTGACCTGCCCTCACCAGAATTTTCCCATTGGGTATTGATCATTTCTGTGGCGCGATCAATCCACTCCGTAGGGCTCAGCACATCCAGTTTCTTCACCGTCTCATTCCATCCTGTATAGGCATTTAAGCTGATTTGGGCCTTGCCCGATTTTCCGCTTTTTGTATTGATGATAACCACACCATTGGATGCCCGGGAACCATAGATAGCTGCAGCTGATGCATCTTTTAATACCTGAATGGTCTCAATATCATTCGGGTTCAGGTTATCCATGGGATTGCCGCCAGCACTCTCCAAGGGAAACCCATCGATTACATATAGCGGTTGGTTGTTGGCAGTGATGGAGCCTACCCCTCTCACTTGGATATCAAAGCCCCTGCCCGGCACCCCGGAGGTTTGCTTTACCCGAACACCCGCCATTTGGCCGATCAATGCCTGATCCACTCTCTGTATAGGTCTTTCATCTAAATTATCAGGTTCGATTTGGGCGATGGCCCCGGTAATATTGGCCTTCTTCTGGGTACCATAACCTACCACGACCACTTCTCCCAACTGCTGCAAATCCACCTGCATGGTAATATTGATCGTACTTTGGGAACCGACAGTAATCTCCTGCCTTTCAAATCCGATGGAACTGAAAACCAATACAGATTCTTCATTGGGAACTTCTATCTTAAATTTTCCATCAATATCAGTGACCGTTCCCGTACTGCTGCCCTTGATCAGGATACTTACACCCGGAAGGGGCATATTATCTTCGCTTGACAGCACCGTTCCGCTTACTTCTTTGGCGAATTGCTCATGGGAAAGTACAAGAGCATCATTCAATTTTAATTCGGCTGCATCATAAAGCAAACTACTTGCACTAGTTGCTGTACCGCCTGCCATGGCCAACAGGAAGAGACTTCCCTTCAGCCAATGGTTTTTTAAGGTAAATTGCTTTTTCATGGTTTAATTTTAGGTTTAGTTTGTCCAATGAATCGAATCATTTCTACTTAGGAATAATATTCCCAACCATCCTCTACTACTAGGTTTATAAGCATGGAAACCTTGTTTCTTTGGATCAAAAGATTTCTGCTAACTCCAGTTAGTTTTTCATAACATCAGCAAACTAGCATCACTGTTTTAAAAATTTGTACTGTACTATCATGGAAAACGGGCTTTTCAAACGTTTGAATTTTCTACCAAAAATTATCAGAACATCAATAAAACAATATTTAAAACCTTAATAACACCATTAAAACATCTTAAAAAATAGAAAAAACAACCTATTTCAAGACAATATATACTTAAAACAACACCTTAAAATCATAACATCTCAGCACCAACTGTTATGGGGTATCCTGCCATCAATAGTCGTTGAAAATCTAAACTTGAAGCAATACTTCCCTAATTAGATCAAAACCAAGCTTAATACCCCTTAACTTCTTAATGGTTAAAAAATAAAACATAAGCATGTGGCGATATTTGGAGCAAGAAGAACTCTTTCCGTATAAAACAAACCCAAAACTTAATGTCCCTTAACTTCTCAATGGTTAGAACTAAAAAAACCATGAAGACATGAAGGGATTAAGTACATGAAGGTTTCTTCCTCAAAAAACAACTCTATTCCTTGATGTCCCTTAACTTCTAAATGGTTCAAAAATAAAACATAAGCTTGTGGCGATATTTGGAGCAAGAAGAACTCTTTCCGTATAAAACAAACCTAAAACTTAATATCCCTTAATTCCTTAATGGTTTAAAAGACTAAAAAACATGAAGAAATGAAGGAGTGAAGAGCAAGAAGCTCCCTTCCCCTATAAAACCAATCCCAACCCTTAATGCCCCTTAACTCCTTAATGGTTTAAAAATAAAACATAAGCTTGTGGCGATATTTGGAGCAAGAAGAACTCTTTCCGTATAAAACAAACCCAAAACTTAATGTCCCTTAATTCCTTAATGGTTTAAAAGACTAAAAAACATGAAGACATAAAAGTATGAAGAACATGAAGCAATCTTCTACACAAAAACCCAATCCCAACTCTTAATGCCCCTTAACTCCTTAATGGTTAAATATAAAAAATATGAAGATATAAAGGAGTGAAGAGCATGAAGCACCATTCACCTATAAAACCAAATCCAGACCTTAATGCCCCTTAACTCCTTAATGCTTAAAAACACAAATTCCACTCATGCTTCAATCTGGCAATTCCCGAAAATATTCATTCACCATAGGTTTCATAGTTTTGCTAATATTATCAGTAAAAAAATTAATCAATAGCCCCTGAGGCTTCTTTAACAACTTCATATAAGTTAATAGCTGAGCTTCATGAACAGGCAATACATTCTCGACTGCTTTTAACTCTACCACCACACAATCATTTACAAGTAAATCCAAGCGCAAAATTGTTTCTATAACCTGTCCGTAGTATGCTACTGGGACAATCATTTGCTCTTTAACTTTAAAACCTTGCTTTCTTAATTCATAAGACAAGCATTGTTGATACACGCTTTCCAACAAACCAGGTCCCAACTCCCGATGCACCTTTATAGCACATCCAGTTATTTCATAGGACAATTGCGTAACATCAAACTTGGTCATATTCAAAAATGAAGACATCTCTAAAAAATTTTTATCCAACAAAAAACAATAGCTACGAATATAATAAAATCAAATATTAAACTCAATTTCCCTTAAGGCACTAATGGTTTAAAATTAGAAACATGAAGAAATGAAGAGCTCTTCCCAAAAAACAACTCCAACCCTTAATGAACCTTAACTCCTTAATGGTTAAAAAAGAACCATGAAGACATGAAGAACATAAAGCAATCTTCCACACAAAAACCCAATCCAAACCCCTTAATGAACCTTAATCCCTTAATGGTTAAAAAAGAACCATGAAGACATAAAAGCATGAAGAACATAAAGCAATCTTCTACACAAAAAATCAATCCCAACCCTTAATGCCCCTTAACTCCTTAATGGTTCAAAAAACTAAAAACATCAAGACATGAAGGGATGATGACCATGAAGCAATCTTCTACTCAAAAAACAAACTCAAACCTTAATGCCCCTTAACTCCTTAATGGTTTAAAAACTAAAAAACATCAAGACATGAAGGGATGAAGACCATGAAGCAATCTTCTACTTAAAAAACAAACCCAACCTTAATGCCCCTTAACTCCTCAATGGTTCAAAAAACTAAAAAACATGAAGAAATGAAGGGATAATGACCATGAAGCAATCTTCTACTCAAAAAACAAACCCAACCTTAATGTCCCTTAATCCCTTAATGGTTAAAAAAGAACCATGAAGACATAAAAGCATGAAGAACATAAAGCAATCTTCTACACAAAAAATCAATCCCAACCCTTAATGCCCCTTAACTCCTTAATGGTTAAAAACACAAACCACTCCCCATCCCTCCCAGACCATAACAGTTTTTAGCCCATATATTCCTTTCTTAGTCGATTAAATTCTTTAAAATAACCTAAGCCTATGGAGTTAAAATTGTCTAAGGAGAAAAAAAAGTCAAATCACCTAAAAACAGTATTATACCTGCTGACAGGGCTTTTATTATTACCTCAATGGCTTATTGCCCAAACAAAAGAAGTACAATACCTCAGTGGCAAAGACAGTAAACATACCGTTACTTGGGATTTTTACTGCACCGGAGGCAGAAACAGTGGAGAGTGGACCACCATTGAAGTCCCTTCCCATTGGGAGCAACAAGGATTCGGTACCTATAATTACGGCAGGGATTATTATACCTATGGCAAATCCTTCCGTTTTGCGGATGAAAAGGGTCAATACAAACATACTTTCCACGTCCCTGCTGACTGGGCCGACAAAACCATCGAGCTGGTATTTGAAGGTTCCATGACTGATACAGAGGTAAAGGTTAACGGTCAACTTGCCGGGGATATCCATCAAGGCGCATTTTACCGCTTCAAATACGACATTACCGACAAAGTGAAACCTGGTGAGGAAAACTTACTGGAAGTGACTGTCAGCAAAATGTCATCAAACCATTCCGTCAATAGGGCAGAACGCTATGCAGACTATTGGATCTTTGGCGGTATCTTCAGACCAGTTTACCTGCAGGCCTTCCCTGAACAACATATTGCCCATACCGCTATTGTCGCTGAGGCAGAAGGCACCTTCAAGGCAGCAATTCACACCCAATCCACTACTAAAAACAGTAGGATCAAGGCCATCATTACCGATTTAAATGAACGGGAAATCAAAACCTTGGATGTCAAGGTAGACAAAACAGGCATCACCTCGATCGAAAGTCAGCTGAATAATATTGCCACTTGGACTGCTGAGACGCCCAATCTTTATGAGCTGCACCTGAGCCTTATGGAGGGTAAGGAAACGGTCTTTACCAGCAAAGAGCGCTTTGGCTTCCGTACCATAGAAATCCGACAAGGTGACGGCATCTATGTCAATGGCACCAAAGTAAAACTGAAAGGAGTCAACAGACATGCTTTCTGGCCGGAAACTGGCAGGTCACTTACACCAGAAATCGACCTACAGGACGTATTGCTGATCAAGGAAATGAACATGAACGCTGTCCGTACGGCCCATTATCCCCCGGATCCTTCTTTCTTGGACCTTTGTGATTCACTGGGACTTTATGTCATGGATGAACTGGGTGGATGGCAAAATGCCTATGATACCGAATCCGGTGAAAAGCTGGTCAAGGAATTGGTCATGAGAGATGTCAACCATCCTTCCATCCTCTTTTGGAGCAATGGCAATGAGGGAGGGACCAATAAGGAACTGGACGATGATTTTTTACTTTATGATCCTTCCAAAAGACCTGTGCTACATGCCCACCACCGTCCGGGCAATGCCTTCAATGGAATAGATACAGACCATTATGAAAACTATAAGAGCCTAAGCAACAAATTCAAGAGCGACAGCCTGATCTATATGCCTACCGAATTCCTGCACGGTCAGGATGATGGCGGTGCTGCTTCCGGATTGCACGATTACTGGGAGCTGATGTGGCAATCCAAAATGTCTGGAGGTGGCTTTCTTTGGGTATTGGCCGACGAAGGAATTATCCGAACAGATATTCACAATAAAATCGATGTTAACCGCCTCAATGCCCCTGACGGATTGGTAGGGCCTTTCAGGCAAAAAGAAGGCAGTGTCTATGCCATCAAAGAAATTTATTCCCCGGTAAAAATCCAATTGGAGCAACTACCTGAAGCCTTTGACGGCACCATTGCTTTGGAAAACCGCTACCACTTCACCAATCTCAATGAAATCACTTTCGAGTGGAAGCTGGTGGATTATGCATCCATGTCCAGTCCCCAAACAGGATATGAGACTGTTATCTCAGGCCAATTTCAAGGCCCTGATTTGGCTCCTCTGAAGACTGGTTCCATCCAAATCCCATTGCCCGCCAACTGGCAGGAACAAGAAGGATTAAGGCTTACCGCTACCGATCAGCATGGGCAAGAAATTTACACTTGGTCCTGGCCCATTGCTCCTATCCAAGGATTGATGGCACAGATCAAAAATAACGAAGAAGGAAAAACTGGCACTTTCGAAGAAAAGGATGGGCTGATAGCCATCAGTGGCGGAGGCTTCACCCTTAGCTTTGACAAGGAAACCGGCAAACTTGCCCGTATCCAGAAACCTTCAGGGCCTGAGCTTTCCTTTAATAATGGCCCTAGTTTTACCCAAGGCGATGGGGAGGTAAGTGCCATAAGCCATGAAGAAATTGACGGCAAGCAAATCTTCAAAGTCAATTATGATGGTGCCTTGAAATACGCCCAATGGACCATCCAGCCCAATGGTTGGGTAGCACTCACCTATGAATACGAATTGCCAGAGGGCGAATATCCCTATATGGGCATCAGCTTTGACTATCCCGAAGCCAATGTTATCAGCGCCAAATGGCTGGGCAAAGGACCTTACCGGGTGTGGAAAAACAGGCCCCAAGGACAGTTTGGCTCCCACCAGAACCTGTATAATAATACCCATACGGGCGCTACGCCATGGGAATATCCGGAGTTCAAGGGCTATTTTAGCGATATTGCCTGGATGGAGATCAACACCGCCCAAGGAAAGTTTTATATCGTCTCTCCAGGCGACCAACTCTTTGTCAGGTTATTTGACTTCTATGGCATTTCCGGACCAACTTCCTATCCCAAACTGCCTACAGGAGACATTTCCTTCTTGGATGGCATCCCGGCTTTGGGCAGTAAGCTGGCACTGGGAATCACCTCCAGAGCGGGCGTCTATGGTCCACAAGGAGACGACAATAAAGTACTTGGCCCTGTAAAAAGAACCTTGTATTTTTATTTTGGCATTTTACAAGATTGATTTGAAATGAAGTCCATGAATAAACAAATCGCTTTCCGCATGAAACTCCTTCCCGGGCATGAGGAAGAATATGAAAAAAGACACCGGGAAATCTGGCCGGAACTGGTCCAACTGCTAAAGGACAATGGTGTGCTGGATTACTCCATCTACCTGGACAAAGCAACTTCCAGCCTATTTGCCGTACAGACCGTTTCGGGCGACAGCTCCTCGCAGGATTTGGGAAGCACGGAGATCGTGCAAAAATGGTGGGCCTACATGGCCGACATCATGGAGACCCACCCGGACAATTCACCGGTAAGTGTACCTTTGAAGGAAGTGTTTACTTTATAGATACACACGTCACTGCAAGAAGTCAACATTTTCTTAAATATAAAGGAGCTGAATGACGTGAGCTTCAAATCGATGTCATCCTGACGAAGGAAGGATCTCTTCCAGTAACGATTAGCTAAAGAGATTCCTCCTATCGTCGGAATGACAAAGAGCTAAAGTCAATTATTGCCCCCTCGACTGTGATGAGGGCCTCATATATAAAACCAAATTCGACCATAAATAACTCCGCTATAGCGGATAAGCACAACAAAAAAAAATTAACCACACCTGCCTGCCGCCTTTAGGCAGGGATGAACACAGATAAACACCGATGGAGTGGTTCTTTCAGCATATATCTGTGTTTATCCTTTTCATCTGTGGACAATATTCTGTGGACAATATTTTGTCTATTTAAATTGAAAAACCTGCAACCATAAATAACCCATTCATGAAACTCAAAACAGGCCTTTTTTCCTTAAGCTTAGCTACAGCCATATTTACTTTTTCCTGCCAGCAAAACACCGAAACGCAAACTGTCCCCCAAATACAAGCAGGCAGCTGGCCGGAGATCAGCCAGACCGCCAAACCTTGGACCCGCTGGTGGTGGATGGGCAATGCGGTGGACAAGGAGAACCTGAGCTATCTCCTGCATGAGTATGCTGATGCCGGACTTGGTGGCGTGGAGATCGCCCCGATCTATGGGGCCAAAGGTTATGAGGAGCGTTATTTGGATTTCCTGTCCAAACCATGGCTGGACATGCTGCACTATACCGTGGATGTGGCCGATAGCTTAGATATGGGTGTGGACCTGACCCAGGGTACCGGATGGCCATTTGGAGGACCTTTTGTGGAACCTCATTTTGCCGCTTCCAAACTGGAAATCAAGGATTTTGATTTTAATGGCAATGGGACTTTTAAGGCCGATTTGAATATAATAAATGAAAAAAATCCTGCCCTTTCTCCCAAACTACTTGCTGTGATGGCCTATGGTGAAAATGGACAGGTCGAAGATATCACCACTCAGGTAGCAGAAAATGGGGAAATAAATTGGGAGGCGGCAGGAAACTGGAAAATCATGGCCATCTATAATGGCAAAACCGGGCAAAAAGTAAAGCGGGCCGCTCCCGGAGATCAAGGTTATGTACTAGACCATTACGCTGAAGAGGCCATTGAAGATTACTTGGGAGAGTTTGATAGCGCCTTTATCAAGAAAACACCAGGCATACGAAGCTTTTATAATGATAGTTTCGAAGTCTATGGAGCCAACTTCACCCAAGACTTTTTGGAGGAATTCCAAGAACGTAGAGGCTATGACCTCAAGCCTCACTTGCCTGAACTGCTTGGCAAATCAGACAGTGATAACGCCCGCCGGATCAAGTCCGACTATCGCGAAACCCTGCATGAACTGCTCTTGGAACACTTTACCCAACGGTGGACCGATTGGGCGCATCATAAAGGCAAGCTGACCAAAAACCAGGCCCATGGCTCACCGGGCAACCTGATCGACCTCTATGCCACCGTGGACATTCCCGAATGTGAAACCTTTGGCTCCAGCTATTTCCCCATTCCGGGATTGCGCAGGGACAGTGCCGATATCCGCAATGTGGATCCCGATCCCATTATGCTGAAGTTTGCTTCCTCCGCTGGCCACCTGGCAGGCAAAGAACTGATTTCCTGCGAGACCTTCACCTGGCTGGGCGAGCATTTCAAGAGTTCCTTTTCACAGATGAAGCCCGAGGTAGACCAAGCCTTCTTGGCAGGCATCAACCATATATTTTACCATGGGGTGACCTATTCTCCTAAGGATGTGGAATTCCCAGGCTGGTTATTTTATGCCTCCCTGAACTTGACCCAGCAAAACAGCCTTTGGCCGCATTTCAAAAGCTTTAATGAATATATCGCCCGCTGTCAGTCCGTACTCCAGGCTGGCAAACCGGATAATGAACTGATCATGTACTGGCCGGTATATGATGTATGGGCGGATGAGGGCAATATGTTCCAGATGATCTCCGTGCACCATATTGACCACTGGCTGCACCCTACACAGTTTTATGCCCAGTCCACCGCCTTAATGGAACAAGGTTACGCGGTGGATTTTGCCTCCGACAAACTATTAGCAGGGGCACAGGTAATCGACGGTAAAGTCCAAACACATGCAGATGCTACACCTGCCAAGGCCCTGCTGATCCCTGCCATGGAATTCCTGCCTCTAAAAACCTTGGAAAACATTTTAAAACTGGCAGAACAAGGCGCTACGATCATCTTCCAGGAACAGCCTAAAGCTGTACCGGGTTTCCATCAAGTAGAAGAAAGAACAGCTTCCTTAAACAAGGCTTGGGAGCAACTCAATTTCAATGCACAAGGCATTGCCTCCCATGGCAAAGGCAAGGTGATCCTGAATCAGGATATTAAGACTGCCTTGGAAACCGAAAGCATACAACGGGAAGAACTGGCCGATACGGGTCTGCAGTTTATCCGCAGGGCAGTGGGCACGGACAAATACTATTTCTTGGTCAATCACACTGACAAGACCATCCAAAAAGAAATCCCACTGAACCTAACAGCCCAAACCGTAAGCATCCTGGATCCACTGAGCGGAACTACAGGCCTGGCACAATCCCGTATCGAGGGAGAAAAGACCTTGGTCAAGGTTCATTTGGCATCCGGGCAAAGCCTGATCTTGCAAACCAGCCCATCAGCCCATCAGAATATCCCAGCGTGGAAATACCTTGATATCACCAACCAACAAATCACCCTAGAAGGCCCTTGGCAAGTCCATTTCGATCAGGGTGGACCAGAAATCCCAGAAGATCAAAACATGGCAACCATTCAGCCTTGGACCAATCAGGGAGATAAAATAGCCGACCAATTCTCCGGACAGGCCACTTACAGCAGCACCTTCACCCTTCAAAAAGAAGTCGGAAAGAGCTACCTGCTTAAACTGGGTAAGGTCTACGAAAGCGCCAAAGTCTGGATCAATGGACAGGAAGCCGGCTATGCCTGGAGCCTTCCTTACCAGTTACGGATTGGGGAATTCCTCAGGGATGGCAAAAACGAAATCGAAATCCAAGTCGCCAACCTGATGGCCAACCGCATCCGCTATATGGACCAGCAAGGCTTGGAATGGAGAAATTACCACGAAATCAACTTTGTCAATATCAACTATAAACCTTTCGACGCCTCCGGCTGGAAGGTCATGCCTTCGGGAATTGAGGGGCCAGTGGTGATTGAGGTCTATGAAGAATAGATGGGAGATGTGAGATTTGAGACGCTAGACATAAAAAACGAAATTAGTTGTCCCGCTGTCTCTGACGCGGGACCTACTCACTACTTGGCAATGTGTATGGCTTTGAGCGTTGGCATCTTGTGCAATATGTGCAATTCAAATTAATTTGTAAAATGCCCCAGTCGAACCTAGTCCTCGTTTGCAACGAGGACTCTTAAATCCCTGCGTTTATCAATGCCATAATTTATATTTACTATATTGAAAGGATTGGTAGTTAGATAAGGCCCCTAATATTCTTAAAAAAATTTCAATTTATAAGTGAACATGGATTTAGACAATATTGCCATTGATATAATATGGGTTGAAATGACAACATTTGTCGGCGCTCTTTTATTGTGGATTTTCAGTGGAAAGGGCAGAACCTTAAATGAAATTAAAAGGGATAAAAAACTTGTAACCAAACAACTTATTTTCGGAAATGCACTTATTATTCCAGTTTTAGGATTGCTTTCTTATTTTATTTATTCGAAATATAGGTAAAAAATCTTTCAACTGATCCCCCCTTTCCCAGCATCACTCGTTCAACACTGCATTCAGATTCACCTGCCAAGCATAGGTCTGACTCTCCTAAAAGGTTTACCCTCTTTGGAAGGCTTGGCTGTTCCAGCCGTCAGAATGCTTAGTTATTGTGCGTTCGTTTTTTTATTCTTTTTATTAATGCTGTCCCTAAATACTCTTTCAGATTTGAAAATTTCAGTCTGTAATATTCATTCCAATAACTTATCATTCTGCTTTCAGTCTGTTGCCAATATTTAGGGTTTTCTTCTGTAAATGAGTGGTAATCATCTATTGTCTTTTCATTTATGTGTTCTTCCAAGACTTCTAAAATCTCATATACATACTCCCCAAGCAATTGAACTGTAAATGGGATTATCCACTTGTTATCCTTATGAACTAATTTTTCAAGTCTATTTTCCCGTAAGTACCCATTGTGATGTCTCAGAAAAATGCAGTTCAGAATGGTTTTCTGTCTATCTGTTAAATTATTTTCAGAGTCAATGTCCGGCTCGTCAAAGCATAGTCTGTAAGGAATTGTCAGCTGTTCCCCATTCAATTTAATCGTCAATTCAGTCGGATGAATCAGATTATCAACTTTATGAACCTGCCCATCACAAAGCTTCACTTCATTCTTTTCGAGTGGCAATATTTTGATAACCGATTCCACGTCAGATTTGAGCTCGGCCGGAAAGGATTTCAGAAGTCTGTCCTTATATTCTTTGGTTTTATTTTTTGTCAACCAACTCAGCATTAGTTCTTTTTAAATGACGTACAAGGGCTACGGTTATCGCAAGTTGTGGGAGTAGGGACGCGGACTTGTCGGATGAACCATTTTCTTTCTTGGTTTCTAATTTTACACTTTTTCCACAATACCCGTTATTTGCGATGAACCGATGTTGGCCACTGGCTCTAATTTTGCATCATCATATTGTAATGTTCAATTTGATTAGTTTCTTCAAAAATCTTTTGAAATACTTCAAGATAATTGTCTGTGGTAGTGTCCTGTAACTCTACAAATAAATCATCAGGGATTGTATGAGAGCCTTCATTAATCCAACTTATTAATGATCTACAAATTTCTTTTTCTTGTGGATTTTCAAACTTATCGATAAGACTGTCATCTGTATATTTACCAAGGATTTTGAAATAATTTTCAATTATTCTTCTCATCGTATTTTGAATAGTTACACCTGAATGATGGTCTTTATTTTTTAATTCCTTCCAAAGTAGTTCGTATGAATTTTGAATTGGATTTTCCATTTCAAAATCTTGAATAAATGACCGATTCTCTATTTTTCTAAGAATCCAAAAATTTGTTTGATTGCATTCTTTGGTTCGTCCATTTATAAAAGAAACCTCTTTATGAAAATATACATTATGAGTGAGTAATATTAGTTGTTTTATATTAGTATCTCCAGATTTTATCTTTTGAACTATCTGTTTAATTAAACTACTAACCACAAAAAGAATATTACTATCTAAGCTAGAAATTGGGTCGTCAATTACTAAAACTCTTTCTTCAGTAATGTTAGTTTCGGAGACACTTCCTTTGCTAAGTTGTAGATAATACAGAAATGTTATAAAGGTAATCTCTCCTTCACTTAAAGTTGACTCTGCCAACTCACCATTTTCTCTTTGAATTTGATATGTGTTAACCCCAACTTTAGAAGGAACTATTTTAAAATTTTTAAAACCAAAAGATTTTAGAGTTGTATTTATTTCGTCTACAGATGGCTGTATACTTGTGACATTCTTGGTCAACTCTCTGATTTTGATTTTTAATTTTCGATGTTTTTCTAATAATTCTTCTACATCATCATTTAATTTTGAAATTCCTTTTTCTAAACCATTGGCTTTCTTATCGAAATTTTCAAGTTGGTCTTTATTTTCCTCAATTAAATATCTCCAAACGCTTTTAACTAAATTTGTTTTCTCAGTACTGAAATTATCTACTATCTGGTTATGTTCACTGATTAATCTATTGGCATCACTTATTAATTTGGCTATTTCTTCTAATTGAGATTTAGTTGATTTTAAATTAATTTCTCTACTAGGTTCTTTAGTTTTATTATTAATCAATTCTTTATTTACTAAAAATTGATTGTTCAAAGTCTTAAGGAGTGCCGAAAACTTTTCTATTTGTAATTTTGATTTTTTATTTGATTTTTCATTCGTTTCTATTGAGTTTAGTTGATTTATGAGGTTTTCGAAATCTCCGGAATACTTCTCAGATTGTTCTGTTACTTCATTTATATCAGTTAAAAAGGTTTGGTCGAAGTATTCTTCTAGTTGTTTTTTGAAGTTATCGGTAATTGTTTTTTCTTGACAAAAAGGGCATACTTCGCTTTCATCTTCAATATATTTTCTTCCTTCATTAACCCAGTCATTAATGCTCAGTATTTGAATTAGTTTGGCAATTTCAACATCACCTTTTCCAATAATTTTTTTTTGCCATATCTCTAAACTCTCAATACTCTGAATTTCATTAAAATCAATTTCTGTTATCTCGTTTATTTTTTCTGGAGTATCCCCAAAAATTGTTTCTGCTTTCTTAGTTAAATAATCAAATTCACGAAGGTCCGAGGAGTTATTTTTATATTCTTTGAGCAGTCTATTTAAGAAGGATTTCTTTTGCATCACTCCAGTAAATGCCTCCTTAAAATTCTTTTCATTTTTCTTATAAACTGTTTTCCAAATTGTTTCCCTGAATTCATTTTCTAAATCTTCCCGGGATTGTTCTTGTTTGACGAGAGTTTCTCTTTTCTTAGTTCCTTGTTCTTTTAATTCAACTAATTCCTGGTTTTTTAATTCTATTGTAGCTTTTTCTTCTTTTGTTGCTTCTCCAAGAGTAAAAACTCCTGCAATAGTTTCCTTACCAAAGTTTCTATCTCTAAACTCTTTGTTGTAAACCAAAGTCTTTAAATCATCTCCATTTTTCCAGATAATCCTGCAATCTGAATAACTTTCTTTAGTAGGATCTAAAAAATAATTAGAAATAGATGTTTTTCCACTTCCATTAGCTCCATATATAAAGTTTATTTTTTTGAGACTTGGAATATCTATTCCTTCGTCGCAAAATGTTGCAATGTTCCTAATTTGAAAAGAATTGATCATTTAATTATTATTTGTATTTCGTTCAAGAGCTTGTGGCCAACGAGTCAATAAACTCATTGCGTTTATATCTCTTATATTTTCCCAATTTCAAGCATTTACATTCACTTATAAACGTTTGAAAATTGATTAATCCCAAACATAACCAATCCCCTAAAACCAAAAAATACCCCATATGGGGTATTTTTAGATATAATTGGTGAAATTTTGGTCTTTTAGTGTGGTTAGGCTTTGAATTAGGGAGTAGAAAGGAGGGAAAGTCAAATTAGCTTCTAATAGATTAGTTTATGTCCTATAATCTTTTGTAAAATCACAACTCGGATAATTAGAACAACCATAGAACATTCCATATTTCCCCTGTTTTATCGATAAGCCTCCTCCACATCTTGGGCATGTTATCGGATTTACACTGCCTCGTTGATTTGTTTTGGCTTTTCTAATATGTGATTTCCTTGATCCTTTATCAAGCCTATTGAGACTGATCAGTTTTTGATAGATTTGATCAACTTCTTCATTAGATAAACATTCGTTTTTACTAGATTTTGAAATATAGCGCAGTAATTTACTGGGTTTCAAAACGGGAACCTTCGAGGTGATTCTTTTTAGTTTTGAATTTCCAGTAAACACAATTACAGAATAATATGAAACTGATGGAAAGTCAGGTAAAACAGCTTTAAGAGTATTGATATGCCCCCAATTCTGTAATACTGGATTTCTAAACTTGTACTTCTTTCCATATATGGTTTGCGTCCAATAACTTGAACTTTCATGCCCGAATATCCAACCCTTATAATTCTTGGTCTCTATTACAAACAGCCCATAATTAGATACTACTATATGATCAATTTGACTGCTCCTTGAAAAATCCTTAACTAGAACATCATTTATTACCTTATAGCGGTTTCGGTTTAGCAGCTTTAATATTAAAGAAACATTTGCCTCTCCTAAAATGCCTTTAAGCTTTGGCTTTAATAGCTTAAATAATATAGCCAACAAAGCTATTAGGGCAATTAATAAACTTTTAAAAGCACCTTCATTCATCTTTTAAGGATAAAAATTTCACTATTATAAAAGGAATTTCACACATATAATAATCCCTTTGTCAATCCATTAATCAGAAAATCGTTTTAACATCAAGAAGTGGCCTTTTTCAACAATGGAAATGTGTAGCATTCATGAGGACAATCAAGAACAAAACTGCACCCGAATAAAAGGACAACAAATGAAAGCCAGTAAAACCAAACAGTCATTCCAAAAACTCCCCTTTCCAATTATGGACTTTTTATGTAACTTGTCCTTTAGTTTTTTAGTAGCCATCAATATGACAAACTCCGCTTCACATACTATCCATCAGGGTCGAAATATCAAACGATTCCGTGAAATGCTTGGTATCAAGCAAGATGCGCTAGCCCATGAACTGGGTGATGACTGGTCCCAAAAGAAAATCTCTCTACTGGAACAAAAGGAAACCATCGAAGAGGATATCCTGCGCCAAGTAGCAGAAATTCTCCATATCCCCGTAGAAGCCTTCCAGAACTTTGATGAAGAACAAGCGGTAAATATTATTGCGAATACTTTTCAGGATTTTAAAGAAGGCGCATCGGCAATTAATATTAAGCCCGTTTTTGATCCTGCTGACAAAATTCTAAAACTCCATGAGGAAAAAATGGCCCTATATGAGCGCATGCTCAAGGAAAAAGACGAGATGATCGCAAGGCTGGAAAAGCTGATGACGAAGTAAAGACACCCTAGTCCTCGTTTGCAACGAGGACTTTTAAGTCTTTGCGTTTTTAAAGCCATAGTTTATTTGTCTAGTTTTACCCTGTCCTAAGAAAGGGAAGCTTTCATAGCTCCTGAATATGAACTCAAAGAAAACTATCCCCTTCCCTCACTAGAAGAACCCGAAACTTATATCCAAGCCAACAAACACCTACCTGAAATCCCTTCTGCGGCTGAGATGGAGGAAAATGGCATCGAGCTTAAGGAAATGAACCTGCTTCTATTGAAAAAGATGGAGAAAATGACCTTGCATGTTATTCAACTTAACAAAGAAATGGAATCATTAAAAGAACAGGTGGCTGATCTTCAGAAAGAAAATATGGGGTTAAAGGAGGGAATACAGGCTTCAAAGGAAAAGTAGGAGTTATGAGTTATAACCACAAAGTGCAATGAGGTCACAAAGTTTAAAGAAAAATGTAATGGTCTCAGTCATCTCTGGGCTAAAGACTGAGACCATTCTTAAGCTTCTTTAAAAACCTAAACCATATTGAAATGCCTGATTAGACCAGACCCAATCACATTTTTATATACTTCAGCTCAACAAGCTAAAGACAGGAGTAAATTCAGGTCCAAGTCTCTACTACTATAAAGACTTGACCATATTAAACTCATATATTTGTATCCAACCCTTCATCCATATAAGGTTTTGAAATTTTATTATTTAAACTTTAATTAGCATTATAAATTGTATCATATGGACAAACATAGCCTAATTTAAAGCTATAGTTACCATTAATCTCAATAATAAAAGAATTACTAGCTTTATTAACAATATCTGACACTTTCAAAGCTTCAAAGTACTTTTTATCTTTTTCAAGATTTAATAATAATTTATACACTTTGTTTCCATTTTCAATCTTTACAATCTTATATTCATGATTATTATAATCTATATATTTTTCTTTAACCCTTCCTCTATTTATTTCACTCTTAAAAAATTCGTAATGTTCTATACAATTAATATCTTGTCGAGGAAAATCATCAAAAAAGCCTATTGTCCATATTATTATTGTTGAAAATATAATAATTAACATTAATAATATTTGATAATTAAATCTTTCCATTACCAAAATCTTGTTCTACCCATTTGATAAATTACTCCAATATCTGCCGGTGTTGGTATTCCAATTAACGGGGAAACCGAAGTGCTTCTTTCCTTATATGTATATCCCATAGATTTTGGATTAATATTCCATTTAGCATCTCCTCCTCTGGAATCTCCAACAAATCCTGCTCCAAAACTTAAATTCTTTCCATTCCCTTTGTAATTGTCTACATGATACTTTGTTCCAGGTTTTGGAAATATTTCTTTGTGATTATAGCCAAAATCTATCCCAAAACCAAAATTAGCTGAAACTGTATAAAATCTTCTTCTTCCCCCATAAGGATCATTAACTACTCCTACTTCACCAGAAACACCTGCAAAAAAGGCAAATGAAAATGAATTTGCTATTCCAATTGAACTATTATTAAAAGTAGAAGGAAAAGTATTAACCCCCACCTAGGTGTAGAATAAACCATCTATGGTGGTTGGGTGTAATTTGCAATTACACCCTAATTATCCTAGCCGATTTACAATTGCAAAAAACCAAAAAACAGCCCGTAAAGCTGTCCAAAGGACTATAAGCCAAACAAAGAAAAACCTAAACACTGCCAAAAAGAAAGAAAACAAGTTCTAAAAGCACCGTGCTTTTTGACCCCGAACCTCCAAAAACACAAAAGGGGGAAAAAGCTTTCCCCATAATTATCCCTTTCCTGGCACCACTCGTTCAACACTGCATTCAGGTTTGGCCGTTCCGGCCAAACGAATGCTTAGTTATTGTGTGTAGTTATTTTAATCCTTCGTCTACTGAGTACTTAAAGTCCACCAGTAATTCAGCGATTTCTAAATTTTTTGTTTCATTGATTCCTAATCCCATTGAGCTTGATTCAATTTTACCCAACTGGTGTGCAATCTTCTTAATATCTTCCTCAAGAACACATTTGAGAATTGTCATAGTGTAGGAACTGTACTCACCTCTAGCAGCGGGGGTGTCAGATACTCCAATTGGGTCCCAAACATAAAATAAGACCTCATCAATTCTTCTTTCTAATTCTCCCAGTTTTAATTTATTGGTCATATTATCTTATATTGCGCCTACTCTACTTTTCCATCTAACCCATGCCAAGTCAGAGTTTCTGTTTTCAATTTCGAGAATTCACGGAATAGTTGTCCCAGTTTATTCAATTCTGCTGGTTTACATTGAATATTAAATTCAGATATGGATTTTTCAATTCCTTCTTCGTTGTTATTCAATCTAATCCCTACTAAACAGTCGCTCGTGTGTTTTATTAATGAGAACTCACATTTAAAATAGAATGCAAATCTGTCTTCGGGTTTTTCAGATCCCAACTCCCATAAATATTGCTTCTCATCTTCAAACGGAAAATCTTCAAGAATGTCCGCTAACTTTTTCAGTCTATCCGCATTATCATAAATCTCAAGCTGTCCTGCACTTTCTCCATTCGTAGCCTTAAAAATCAGATTAATGTGATAAGGCTCTTCATATGGGGTTCGCTTTATTTCAATTAATTTTGTCAATTATCAGCGGGTTCTTTTTTAATTACACACAACGAGTAAATAAACGCATTGCGTTTATATCTCTTATATTTTTCCCATTTTCAAGCATTTACATTCACTTATAAATGTTTGAAAATTGATTAATCCCAAACATAACCAATCCCCAAAAAACAAAAAATACCCCATATGGGGTATTTTTAGATATAATTGGTAAAATTTTAGTCTTTTAGTGTGATTGGACTTTTAATTTAGGAGGAGAAAGGAGAAACAGGGGGATCTGTTCTTGAGCAATTCACTTTGAGACACCTATACAGCGGAGCGTCTTGTATTTTATAAATGAGATTGCCTGCCTGGGAAAAGCAGACCTCACTTCCTTACTATTGACAGGGAAATACTTAATGTGTCAGGCTGAGCCCTTCGACTTAGCTCAGAATAAACTTAAGTCGAAGCACTGCTGATTTAGTTAAATTGGATTCTTGTTGTATATGCTGTTTGCATTTAGTGAGTGTCGTAGACCTCACTTTATGGGTGAACAAGCACCCTCGATACATTTGTTATTCTACAATAAGTTCTATCCTATCTTGTCCTCGTTTGTAACAAGCACTCCTAAATCTAAGCGTTTTAAACGCTACAATTCATTTTAAAACCGCATTGCAAATGCTTGGATTTAGCAAATCGCGTTGCAAACGCGGGTTAGCAAAGGATAAACTTAAGTCGAAGCCCCTGCTGATTTAATTAGATCGGATTTTTGTTGTATATGCTGTTTGCATTTGGTGAGTGTCCTAGACCTCACTTTACGGGTGAACAAGCACCCTCGATTCATTTGTTAATCTACAATAAGTTCAATCCCTGCTTTCTCGGCTTTGTACTTTATTTTTGTCATGAGTTCATAATAACTCCAGTTCCGTAATACAAATTCTTCCTCCTTAGCTATTCCGATCTTATCCTCCTGATTTAATAAAATAAGAGTTCCTACCTGATGTTTAATACAGAAATCAATGAGTTTTCTGCTGTATAGATGTATACGATCACGTATATAATCAGCTTCCATATGGTGAAACTTGTTCACAGCTTTAAGTTTTCGTTTACGTCCTTTTCCTGATTTGCAGTAGGTAGCGCCCATCTGTGCCCTTCTACAGGCTGCTTGTATGGCCAACCTCCTGTAAAGAAACTCTTCTCTGGTTCCAATACTGAGTTTTGTCTTACCGGTTTTTACCACTATAGGGCATTCCAGAGAGAGTGATGCTTCTGCTATTACCTCGGGTTTCAGGCCGTGCTCTTCCTTTTCAATTTCAAATACTGCCAGCCAAAAGATTTTTCCATCTTCGAGTTTAATATGTGAAGTGCATAGCTTAATATCATCATTTAGCAAACGCGCTAATAGTTGTCTTTTGTCGGTAAAATCTCCACCTAAATAGGTCTTAAATGGAATTTTAAATAAATGAAAGCAAAAAGCTTTTTTATCTTCTTCATAGGATAGGCTTTTTATGTTCCTTGGCCTAAATGGAAAAGCAATGTCTCGTCTTAAGTTTTCCAGAGAACGTAGACCTTTCCAATATTCCAATTTATTTTTATTAAAAGTAGATAGTAAGGTGTTATTCATACATGACAAAATATCGGTAGGGACTTCGCCTTTAAAGCGATTTGATACCACCCGATAGGTGCTACCGATACGGGAACGTTCCAAGATGCCATCTGCATCTTTCTTTTCATCGGCCAGTTTATACCTGACCCCTTCTGTGAGATAAAAAAAATCCTTAATCATTTCTTGTACATACAAATGGGAAACGATAAGGTTGGCTGCTCTAAAACATCGATTCCGCCATCGGTAAAGCGTACTCAATGCTTCCTTCTTTTCTTCTTTGGTGGGCAGGTCAACCAATAACTGGATCTTCCTTGTTAATTTTAGTGTAGGGTTTTCCATGCTAAACGGATTCGAACTGTTTTTCCTTCCATAGTTTATATGCGGTAACAAATTCTTTGTGAGCTTCCTTTTGAGACAGGTTCAGCGCTTCGGCAATTAGCGCAAAGGAATACTTCATATGGCATCTGAGTTCCAATATCCTTTCCTGTTCCTCGGTCATCTCCTCTGGACCTTTTATATCACTACCAGGAGATTTTTGCTTATATGCGCTTGTATTTCCATGATGTACGATGGTTTTAATGTCCTGAATAGCCCGTTTTATCTCATTACTGGTTTCAGTGATACCCTTTCCCATAACCTGGGCAATGGCTTTATACTGAAAGCCATATTTTAAACAGAGTCCAATCAAATTCCTTCTTTCTGCATTGAGCAATGGCAATATAGTTTGGATTCGGTCGAAGGCTTTTTGTTCCGATTCCTGGTCTTTCAGATTTTCAGACACACTTTCCGGGTCGTAGCCCACCATATAGTCTTGGTAATTATCATAATCCTCTAATGAATTGACTTCCCTTAAAAACTTATTTCTGGGTTTATAATAGTAGGAGATGCATTCCTTTTTCATCACAAACTTTAAGAAATAGAGAATATGCTCAGGTCTTTCTATTCTGTCCCTATAAAACCATAATTTTAAAAAAGTATCCTGAACTAAAGTTTCTATTGCAAACTGATCATTCAGTATTCTTCTACCGATCCAAAAGATGATGCCACGATATTGGGTATGAATTTGTTCTAAAGCATAAGGGTCGCCTTTTTTTAATAATTCATAATACTTTTCCATGGGCTTGTGCATACTTTTCATAAGCATAAAGTTTTGCAGATAGCGTTTGTATTTGGAATACTTAAGGTAAAAGAATTCCCTTGCAAGACTTCATAATGATCCTATGCAGAAACCTTTGCTTTGGAGGAGAAGTACATTCCGAACACCCCTGGAATATAAAATAGGAAGGCGTGGAACTCTACTTATCTAATCAGAGGTACTGGCATACCATTGGAACGATAAGAGAGCCCACGCCCGGGTCGTGAGCAAATCTGCTTATCATCTCGTTCCTAAAAGAAAAGTGCCAGTTTTCCGATTGGAGACTCAAAGCAATTGCTTCTAGTATTTTCTATTTGAAGAATTGCAGATATATGTATTCATATCAAAGATAAAAAAAATATTTAAAGGATACATATATGTATCCTTTTTTTCGGTTTTAAAGCAGGAATTTTATTCTCATGAAAGAGAATAGTTTCAAAGAAGAGAAAGAGGCTTTAGGGTATAGAATTAGAGAACTTAGAGAGAAAGTTATTGACGCTGAAACAAATAAACCACTTTCACAAGAAGAATTGGGTTATCGCACCGGTTTTGCCAAAAAAACAATTGGAGAGATTGAGAGAGGTAATACAAATCCTACCTACGAAACCCTCTTAAAAATATCGTTACAAGTAAAAGTATCTATAAAGGAGCTCTATAACTTTGACATGAAAAAGTATATATCCTTAGCTAAAAGATCTAAGAATAAAAAAGAGAATATTATTAGATAGAAATACTTTATGTGATTTATTAAATAAGCGTTCATTTGAGATTAAGACAAATATACCCCTGTTGAGAATTCGCTTATTTCGCTATTTTTTACGGTTTTTCGACCGATTTTTATATGGCCCTGGGGGGAGTAAGTGAGAAATTTAAGATTGCTAAATGGAAGAAAAGTGACTGAAAAGGAAAAACTTGGAAAATATTTATTAAAACTTAGGGAAAAAATACCAAGTAAAGAGTATGATAAAGAACATATTTCCCAACAAGAACTTGCTGACAATAATACTAGTTTGACCAAATTCTTAATTGGGACAATAGAAAGAGGAGAAGCCAATCCCACCTTAGATAAATTAATTTTTTTAGCCAAAGCGTTAAATTTAAAGACAATAAGCCTCTTCGAATTAGAAATTAATGTAGATAAGTATATTAAAGAACTAGAGAAAAAATAATCTCCCTCTGGTTCTTGTTAGAGATTGATCTTAAAATAAACAAAATAATTTTTTGGACAGTAAATTAAAAGTGTCTGACTCGATAGCAGTCATAAAATAAATATTTTAAGGATACATACATATATCTTTTTTTCGGTTTTAAACCAGGAATTTTATTCACATGAAAGAGAATAGTTTCAAAGAAGAGAAAGAGGCTTTAGGGTATAGAATTAGAGAACTTAGAGAGAAAGTTATTGACGCTGAAACAAATAAACCACTTTCACAAGAAGAATTGGGCTATCGCACCGGTTTTGCCAAAAAAACAATTGGAGAGATTGAGAGAGGTAATACAAATCCTACCTACGAAACCCTCTTAAAAATATCGTTACAAGTAAAAGTGTCTATAAAGGAGCTCTATAACTTTGACATGAAAAAGTATATATCCTTAGCTAAAAGATCCAAGAATAAAAAAGAGAATATTATTAGATAGAAATACTTTATGTGATTTATTAAATAGGCGTTCATTTGAGATTAAGACAAATATACCCTATTGACAATTCGCTTATTTCGCTATTTTTTACGGTTTTTCAACCGATTTTTTTTGGCCCTAGGGGCCATTTGTTTTAAATCATCTGCTATAGTAAAGTACAGGCATCTCAACTGTCGGTGAGAATGATTTTAGTTTAGTCAAGATGGTTTCAACAAACATTGGTCTGTCCGTGTCAAGTGTCAACAAAAAACTAATTTCTAAAAACGGTCCTCCTTGTAAGCAAGTCATTTGTAAGTAATTTTTTAAAGCCCACAACGTTTAATGTAAAATACGTTTTAATGCATTTTTACATAGTATTATAAGCTTTGTTTATTTCCTTGCCAAAATACTTTTCTCGAGCTGTTCCAAGATCAAGATTTTCTTTTTTTATACTCCAAGCAATATCAAACAATTCGACAAGGTTTGTCATAGCAACAGTTCTAGTTGGGTGGATATAACGGTTTGAATTGTGCCACCCTTTTCGGTCAAACTGTGCCAGGCCTTTCGGTTTAAACCGTGCCATTTCCAGTTGGGATTTCGGTTCGAACTGTGCCACTTTTGAAAGATCAAGTTTAA
>NZ_JAHHZM010000006.1 GCF_018642165.1 Echinicola shivajiensis | reverse complement strand
TTAAACTTGATCTTTCAAAAGTGGCACAGTTCGAACCGAAATCCCAACTGGAAATGGCACGGTTTAAACCGAAAGGCCTGGCACAGTTTGACCGAAAAGGGTGGCACAATTCAAACCGTTATATCCACCGGTTCTAGTTGGTAAAACTCAGCCAATTGCTTTATCCGTTCAATTGTCAATTTGGTTTTTCCTGATTCAAGATTAGAATAGGTTCGCTGATGCATATCCAACTTATTGGCTACATATTCTTGACTAAAGTCCTTGGATTCCCGTAGTATCCGCATAATTTTTTGAGCGTTTTGCATAGCCAGATCGATAAAAGTTGCTAAACCTGAAAAGAAATGTTCTAAGCTAGAACATTTTCCTTATTACAACCTAAGCTCATTCTTCTGATCTTTATGAATAAGGAAATCTTTAAGCTAAAGATAACAAAGAATTTCAAGTATTAGAATTTATCAGGCAACAAGGCTCCAAGCACTACTCCAAATTTAGGCATTATGAATGATGTGAATCCTTTCCAAGATCAACTTCTAGACAATCACGCGACTGGCCAAAATTTGATGGCCTTTAGAAAGCTTAGGAATCTGAAAGCCTTAGAAGTAGCTGAGCATCTTGGCATGTCAGAAGCCAACTATACCAAGTATGAGCGTGGGGAGAATAAAATCACCATAGAAATCATTAAACAATTTTCACAGTGTGTGAAGGTTAACCCCATTCATATCCTTACCATCCAACCTGGTCATATAATTGATTTTTTTTATGGACTTGAAAACAAGAATAATTTGATGGACAAGAATCAAATAGAATCCTTGATCCATATTTTAAAGGAACTTAAAGAGAGTAACGATTCATTGAAAGACATATTAGCAGACACCTTAGTTTCACCTTTAATAAACCAATCATGAACAATATCCAAAAAGACGAACTTATTAAAACCTTAATACTCCAAGACCTTAAGCATTGCCAATTACTTTATGGATTGGATAGACTTAATCTGGATGCAGGTTATTGCCATTTTCTTAGTATACTTGATCTCATATCCAAGCTGATGGAAATATCAGATGATGATGTAAATGATTTTATTGAAACTTATATGTTGTTCATGAATAAATGCATGGACTATCCCCTATCCAAAACGGGTGAAGAACTAAAACCTTTAGCTGAAGAATGCTATATGGTTTTGACTGAAATTCAAAAAGAGGTGCCTACTGCATAACTAAAGCCTTGATGTTCTAGCATAATTATTTTTTCAGAGGTTAAAATCCCCTGTACTATATTATTGACCTTACTGTTTCTTTTTACCTCTTGAATGCCACCTTATGAAGCGAAGGGTATTGGTCAAGGGGGCTGACATAAGGAGGCATTTACCTGCCCTTGAGGAATAACCTAAGCAAAATACCTTTGCATGCTTGAGGGAAAAGAGATAAATAAATTCCCTTTTAGAAATCTAGTAGAAAAATCCGCCGTCGAAGGATTTTGTTCCCATGATAAGTAAGGGAACTGCAAGATGGGATTGTGGCACAATCCTACATCTTGCTTATGTCCAAAACGATATCATTTAATCCCGGAAAGTTTAAGAAACTAATTGTTGACCAAAGTTCAAATTTTGATAAATATGAGGGTGATTTTTTAATTATCCCCTCTCCCATAATCTTGGGAATTTCAGTATTTGTGCAGTTTGATTCGTCTAACGGACCTAAGATTTTTACTTATCAAAAGGCTGCGAGTCCCGAGCACCTTTCCCCCGACTTGGGAGGCTGAAAAGAGGGTTTTGTATACAAAACTACATCTTGCTGTATCTAAATTAGATACTAAGATTAACCTTAATTTAATATCCATAATTATAGGTGGTTTCCAAAAAATAGTATCAATCAAAGACAATGAGAAATGCCAAAATTAAAAGTTTTCATTACTAGGAAGTTTTTAATAAACATGTAAGCCTTCAGAAGGCATTTCTTTTTTGGTTTAAAACATTGTTTAAACAAATAGACTTAATTTCTCATAAACTCACAAATAAATAACAATTCATCATTCCATTATTCAATCCAGTTAAAATAAGACCTTAAACACCAAATCCAAATTCTCCACATAGCCATTTAAAATAAGTGTCGAATGAGCTCAACAAAAGCAAAAGCCGCATTTACTATTGCGGCTTTTGTAATTTAAAATCAAAAAAACAATGACATTGTATTTCTAAATAGCCATCTATTTTTTACATCAGTAAGGTCTACACTTTAATCTCATCAACTGTATTGGTAGTAATTTTAACCCCATTTAAAATCACCGGATCATCCTCTCCTATCTCCAAACGATAAGTGCCTCCCTCATATACTGGAGGAATAAACTCATTGCCTCTTACCCTTATTGCTTGAATAAGTTCTCCATTATTTTCATGATAAACCTTGATAACTTGATTGGCCTTTTTTAATGACATTTTAGGCAAATACCCCATTGGTTTTCTTCCATCATTATCCAATTGGGAAATTGTCAGTGGCCATCCGGGAAAGGTATTTTCTTCAGATGGATTATCCATATCTGCCAAAAATCTAATCGCTTCCATTTTAATGGTTCTGTGTACTTGGTCAAAAGTTATCAATCCAAAACCAGAGGCCTTTGCTTGTGCCATTTTATACCTATTGGGTTCTTTAGGAAGTTGATCCAAAGGGTTTCCAGTAGCATAGATATAATTTTGGTTTCCGAAAACATCCCTGTAAATACCGGTATTAGGAAGATTGTGACTTGGACGATCTGAGAAAGGCAAGTTCAAGGTATCTGGTTGACACCACCTTGGATATCCTGTGGAAATGGCTGGAGTACAAAAGGTCCACCCAGCATCTCTATTAGCATCTACACTATACTGCAATAAAAATGGAATATGTTGGTCCCCATTGACATGAAAAGCACTGGCCTTTCTAATTACGCGCAATACTTCATCCCGCTGACGTTTGGGCCATCCTCCTGAATCCAAATCTCCCTGAAGATAATCTTTTTTCGGTCCATGATAGGTACAGACATTGGCAAATAGTGTTTGACTAAGCAAAACTTTCATATCCACGTCCTTCCAATCTTCAACCCAGTTTTGTAAAAACTTCAACTGTTCCTCACCTACCAAGTTCAAACCTTCAGGGTTTAGCTCACTAGATGGATAAAAATCCTTAATATGATCTATTCTCCCTGTATTTTCTATATCCAACAGCTCCGGACCGGACTTAAAAATTCTGTCACTTACTATGGCAAAACTGATCCTCCCGTATTTAAGCTGAGTAAACCAAGTGGTAAATCCCGCTTTTAGGGGACTGGCCTTTACTGGATCTGGCAAGTGCGATGTTTGTGTTTGATTGACCACATTGATCATAGGAACTGACTGAACAAAGCCTCCATGTGCATCCATTACACTGTCCCATTTTTCTATGGAGACTTGCAAGCCACCTTCACCCCACAAATTCCCTTGAAAAACATCATGATCATCAGGTGTGCATATCGTAGGACGATCTTTCATGACCTCCCCAAATGCCCAGCCAAACATATACCATTTCCCTAAGTAACTTAAAATGGATGCTTCAACAGGTGCTCGCTTGATCGGGTAACCACCATTACTTTCATAAATCTGATCTCCGGAAAAATACAGCAGATCAGGATTGGTCTTTTTCAGATTTTCAGTCAAAGGACGATAGGGATACCCTGAAGCATGTTGACAGGTCAGACCGCCCAACACGAGGTTTTCACTGATAGGCTCCTTCCTGACAATTCCTTCATAAAGATATACTTTTCCATCCAACTTATATTCCACTTTGTAAGGAACATCACGATCAAAACTCCAATCAGAAAGATCAAAATGCGCTGTATAAGCTTTCTTATCCACTGGCCTTTCTAGAAGCTTTTTCCATCGTTTACCGTCTTTTATAGAAAGACGAACCTCTTGGGCATCATTCTCCCCTATAGGTGGAAGCTGTGCTGTCAGTTTCAGTCTATTATCGGAAAGCGTATACATGGTCCATAATATCGGACCAAAGGATTCCTCAGGCATATAAACCACCTTCGTACCTCCGAAGTGTAGATTGCTCCAAGAAACACTTGGACTTTCTTCTTTTCCCTTACAGGTAATAGCGACCAAACCGGACATTCCATGATTCACTTCCTCAACCAAGGATTCCACTACTGATTTACCTTGAACCAGCTCCAATTTTAATGTAGTTCTTTCCCCATGATCCTCAGCAGTAAGCTGCAGTTTAAAGGATGAAAAAACATCGGTTGAAATACTTTTTTCTTGTTGACCCAAAATCAATTTACCATCAGCCGACACCCCTACAAAAAGACCTTTTCCAAAATAACATGCGGCCTGAGTATTACCTGGGTCCGTTTGGTCTTGAATCCCAAGTGTAAAACCAACCTGGAGCTTACTTGAAGTAGCATTAAGTTCCATTTCAGAACTGATGAAAAACTCTCCTTTTCCAGCTTTCAGCTGGTACTCCAACAAATTCAGATTGGATTGCCTCTCTGATCCTATAAATCTTAGGCCTCCATTCTTTATCCTCCAGTCTTCCATTGGAACAGCCCAAAAAGATGGGGCTATCCAAACCCTATCTGGAAGCTTTTTAAAATCCATAAAAAACGATCCCTCCTTGGCCAATTGTTCAATAAACCCATGCTGAGCTTTAAGGTTTTGCCAAGGAAGTAGGCTAGGCACCATCACTCCCATACCTTGTAAAAACTTTCTTCTATCTAACTTCATATTCTATATTGAGATACCCCAAATACCTTATTTTTGGTAGTCGCTTTATCAGTATTACCAACTATATCAAATGGGTCAGGAATTTTATTAAACTTGTTATTATTTATAATGTATATCCGCAATTATACCAGTAAGTTTTACCATTCAAAACATTTCCTAAAAAGAGAACACATATCTCTCAGAAATACTAAATTAAATCTGTGTAGATCCGTGGAATCCCGATAAATCGGGACAGGCTGTGAGAAATAAGTTTACTGGTGTTAAAACGGATAATCAGATTATTTATATTGAAATAAATTAAACGGTTTACTTTGCCCCTTAATTTTGAGTACAACCACCCCATGCGATGGAACATTCAGTGAAACCGTTTCCATATTTGTATTTGGGTAAAACTTTTTCGACCATAGATCCATCATTTCATAGCCTTCTTCAGCCAGCAAACCCACATCTTCCAAATTGAAGTCCATTGTTTTATCTTCCTCTGACCTGTTCAGCAATGTAACAGCTACTTCTCCACTTATGCTTGAAATCAGGGGCTTGGCCCAAACTTCCAAATCTCCACGGTCAATCACCCTCCTGGCCTGATAAACCATCGGATCCTGATTGATTGCTATCAATTCTTTATTGGTCAATATACCTAAGGTCTCCTCCGAAATAGTGGTCAGGTCATTGCTGGCCATCAGGGGAGAGTTAAGCATGCACCACATGGTAAAATGTGTTTTGTCTTCGTCATAGGACATCCCTCTACCCACCTGTAGCATATCCATATCATTTACATGTCCAGGCCCTGAATACTTCCATAGGTCAGCATTGAGATCTACAATGCCCATAACGGATTCAAAAGTATTGGCTATATCTGCAGAAATCCTCCAAGAGTCTGCTAAATTGACTACCCATTCACCAGGGAACTTCCACCTGCAAACATTAAAAACAACAGCGGGATCCATCTCTCGGATAATATTCCCGATTTCGGTATACCTCACCTCTTCGGTTAAGCCCATCCAGTCTCCTCCACACCAATCCACTTTTACAAAATCATATCCCCAATCTTCAATCATGAGGGAAAGATCTCTTCTTTCATGGCCATAAAGCCCCACTCCAACACCAAGGGTGTCTTTATCCCAATAAGATGCGCAAGTATTGATTCCCGCATCGGTATAAATTCCAGCCTTCAGCCCCTTACTATGGATATAATCTGCTAAGCTCTTCATTCCAGAAGGAAACTTTTCTGGATGTGAATAAAGGTTTCCTTCTTCATCCCTGCCTCCAAAATAACCATCATCCATATTCAAATAAGTGTAACCTGCCTCCAAAAGCCCTTGTTCCACCATCGCGTCTGCTTGGGATTTAATAATTTCTTCGTTGATATTTACTCGATAATTGTTCCAGCTTGCCCATCCCATTAACGGGGTCTGCGGACGTTGTGCTTTAGCCGAAAAACCAATCAGCATCAGTAGTAATAAAACGTTAAATTTCATTGTACTCAGATTCATATTAAAATGTTAAACTAGATATTTTGTACCACTTATCCTTTGGCTTTTCCTTGAGTGCCAATTCAATTTCTGCCTGATTATTTCTTTCATTTACAATGGCTGTTACCAAGAAATAATCTTCACTCTTGACATTTTGAGGAATTTTAATTTCAGTAATATATAAATAATGTTCTCCCTTGATCCAATCACCGGGATTGGCACTTCCTTCAATTACCATGGCAGTAACTTCTGCACTCTCTTTATGTTTCAATCCCCAGGCCAATTTATACTTACCATTCCAGTTGGGGTGGTGATTGGGCAAAACCCCAACGCCAAGATTTTCCCACGAGCTCTCTACTATCAATGAATCTGAAGTTTGTCTAATATTTACTTCATTTGGGTAAAGCCTGTAGCCACCATGTGTGATAAACTTCTGAACCGCATCAGGAGCTTGTTTTATCCAAAATTTTGCCTGCAATGGCACCCTTAAATCATAAATATTGGCATGATGGTTCAAGGCATCTTCCATTCCAAAACTTAAAGCTTCTCTCCAAGAATGAAACTCAAACTGTTTGTCTGTCTTATAGGCAGTGCCTGTTGTATCCTGGGTTTTACTATTGAGCCAATAACACCCCTCGGCCATTAGCGGATACTTTGGGAAAAAGTAATTATCAACCCTATCCCTTGATTTCTGGGCAAACCAATAACTGCCCAAGCCATCTCTTCTTGGCAGGAAATGTTTGTTCTCAAAAACCAATGGCCCTGCATATTTCCAGTCTGCACTTGATAGATTATAGACGGTAAGGATATTTTTGAAATGGGATTCATAGATACCAGTGATTCTATCGATTACTTCTCCCTTCTTATTTTTATCAATTAAAAGGAGGTTATGGCCTTCTCCCCAAAGCCCCGCTCCATAACCATCTACAAAATCTGTCACCTCTGGATCATCAAATTCAGCTGCTAAGGCAGCTACAAATGTGTTGAATTTTTGCATAAAAACAGGATCATCATAATATGGATTTTTAAAACCCCGTTTATTAGATCCCTTTTTTGACACTTCATATTGGGCACCTGCTTCAAACACATAGTCAGGTGTAGCTTGCTGAACCTGACTTCCACTGTGATGAAATACACGAAATGCCAATTTCAAATTCCTCTCCTTCGCTCCTTCTATCAATTTGATAAAGTCAGGATCATGCTCCCAAGCATACTCTCCTTCCTCTGGCTCAAATGCAGACCAGATCGCCCGAATATATAGAATATTACTTACCTCATGGGCGTTCACTTCATCCATCTGCTTCCAAAAACTATCCACATTGAGGTGATCAAAATTTTCTTGGTAATAGGAATACAGTTCCCAGCCCTCATTGTACATCACCCAGCCCATTGCTGGATTTTTCAGCACACTGGTCGTATCGGGTTCCATTTCTATATTCATGGAGCTTCCCCCACTTTTTCTAGCAGTGCATGCTACAGCCAATAATGCCACAATAATCAATTGCAGAAATAAAGTTTTAGAGGAATTTAAAGGGTCTCCTAAAACTTTCTCAATTTTACTCATATATTTTTTACTTATAGCAAGTTTGTCCAACACTTGATTGTTCCCCCACTGACACAACTGGCAAATCAACTATTAGATCATAAAATGCACATTGATTTTAGATTACGATCAGATGGTTAAAACTACATTTAGAATAATAGAAAAGACTTGCTCAAAACATCCAACGGTGCAGCAAGCAAGTCTTTTTTTAAGTAATTATATTAGAATTTCACATAAATAGCTGACTGGCCTGCTTCTTTTGCTGGTATTCTTCCTCTTAAATCCCATTGAGGTCCCCAATCCGTTATGACCATATAAACGCCTTCATCTGAAAGCGTAGCAAATTTTTGGATTTCTGATTTAGAAAGGCCCATTTCGATTCCGACTTTTCCATTTCCTAAAGATTTCTTTTCAGAAAAATACCACCAAACGGCTGCTTCCGATTGCCATGTCCACTTCCATTCTGAAGACTCAGCTCCATCCTTACGTGTATATAGCCCATGCGCAGTATCCGAACCTAAAATATCGAACCCAGTGTTTAACCAAAAATTATCATTGACAAATCCAGTTGAGATATCTCCATCTGTATTGACTGCCCATTCCGGCATATGCAATGATAAATCTGAATTACCTTCAATGTATACACTGATCAAATCTCCCGATCCATCCACTTTAATTTTCTCTATACTGCCATCCCCTGTTACATCTTCCAAAAAAGGAATTTCTCCCCAATCCGTGAAGTCTCCATCGATAGCTATGGAAGCTGGAATATCAATTAAAGAAACTTCCTTAGACACCGTACTTACCTTCCCTGTTTCACTATTAGTAGCCTTTAAAGTTACCGTAACATCATAACTCCCCGGTCGGGTATATTCAAAGGAGGGATTATCCATTACACTTTCTGAGTCTTCAGCATCTCCAAACTCCCATAAAAAAATATCGGCATTGATGGATTTGTTGATGAACTCAACTTTACCTTCACTGATCTCAAATTCAAAATCAGCTACAGGTTCATTTTTATCTGTATCATCTTCACTTATACATCCAAATAAATTTAGAAGTACAGCTACACTTAGTGCAAATGATTTAATTATATTGACTTTCATTTTTATTTAGTTTTTTGGTCCAAACTAAAGGCACCATAAAGACAAAACAATCCTATTCAACTGATGCCTTTTAAATTTAAATTGAGTTAAAATCGAACAGATATATGAGTCTATTCAGATAGTAAATTCAACATCTCTAATCTAAACTGCTCAACTTTTGCAGGATTTTCTACTTGTTGATTTGGCCCTTGATATACTTTGCTTAAAAGTTCCAAAGCTTTCGTTCTACCAAAGTTTTGTTCAATCATTTTCAACAATTCATAATCCTCTTCACCATCTCTAAAACGCTCTAAACGTAGGGTTGAAACTGGGTAATCTTTTCCAAATTCATGTCCTCTATAGATGAGATGGCCATCTCCTGGCTTAGCCCAAGTAGGAATCACATCTGGGTCTATGCTTTCGTAATTATTAACTGCCCAATACAAAAAGCCCTTACTTTGTTCTTTCCAACTTCTCCACATCATGGATCTCATCCCTATAGCAGAAGTGTTATAGGTGAAACCTGGCTTCACTCCACAACATGTATAAGTCCACCACTCTTGATTTGGATAAGCCTTTTCAAGATATTGCTTGGCTCTCTCCTCGCTGCTCTGTAATGGATAATACCCCGAGTTGATTATGAGTGGATATTCTTTATAGTATTCAAATACCTCAATCAAATTGTCACTTTCAGCAGTCATTCCACAAAAAACAGGAAGTTGTATTTTTAAAGTTGGGGAAATAGTAGATAGTCTTTCAGCATGATCCAGCACCTTAGCGTGATCTTCATAGCTTCTTGGCTCATCATAATAGTAGACATATGACTTATTCAACAGTCCAGCACTTTCTACCTTATTGTATAATTGGGTCAGTTCCTCATCATTATAATGATAATAGGGTAATCCAATCGCAGCAAACCTTGGGTCCTTGATATAATCCTCAGTTCTAGGATCATCCCAATCATAGGGAGATGATTGAACATCCAAATGCATATCAGGAGGTCCCCAATTCACCAAATAAGGAGATAAGCGATTCTTAAAACATAATTCGAAATACTCTTTCCTTTTATTTATAATTTCTTCTTGATTTGTTGAAGTCGTTAAAACCTTTTGATAGATACCAAAAGTTAAAGGGATCGACGGGGTCACAGGAATGGTGACATCCTTGACTTCAACAGTTATAGTGATCGTCTTTTTACCACTATACGATTGAATGATTAATTCATCCTCGTAAGTCCCTGCTTCAATGGCTCTGTCTGCCTCATAAGTCCCCAATAAGTAAATAGTCTTATTAGTAGGTGCAAAAGTTTCATCATCTATTGGAACGATGACATCCCTCGCACCATTATAATTTTCAATTTCACTTAGACTAAAATTCAATAAATTATTCTCACTATTTTTAATGAATTCCAGCTTTTGTAACTCATCAAGCTCCAAGGCCAATTGAAAGCTTTCTATTTCCCCCTTGGCCATGACCAAATTAACTTCATCTGATAAATTTGAACTGTAAGCCGTTGGGACAATTAAAGAACTATTAATATAGGACTTCAAGGATAATTCTTTGTTGTTGTCATTGTCTGTATCATCCAATTTTTCAGCACAGCCAAATGACATAATAAGCAAAAGGAAATAAAACATGGTATAAAAACTAGTGCCTATATTAATTGATGATTTTTCTGTTGTTCCATTTTTAATTGATAAAATCATATTTTCTAAATCAGTTTATTAAAAACATCCTTCATCACTTTTAGTAAAAATTAGAAGCGACCTTAAAGGCGGGTATTCATATTAAAAACTACCAAGGAACATTATTCCATTTGAGTTTAGAATCTATCCAAACCCAAATAGAATAATGATATGATTAACTTACTAATACAAGATCAGTCTGTTAATACCCTTGGTTTTGCTTTAAATTCCCTTTGTATTCATTGATAAAACCAACAGGGATAGGGAATAACATCTTGTTTGGATCTTCATCAAACTTGGTATATCCATTGCCATTGGTCACCCTTTGGTACCTGATCAAATCAGCTCTTCTGCTTCCTTCACAGTACAACTCATGAGACCTTTCCATCAGTACAGAATCCCTTAACTGGGACTGTGAAAGATTGGACAAAGTGCCCAGTCCTGCTCTTACTCGGATGGCATTCAAAAAGGACAAGGCTGTATTGCCACCGTCACTTGAAAGCAATTCACCATCTTGACTTTGCTGGATCGTGCTTGGGGCATTGACACTGGAAGTCTCACCCAATTCATTTAATATTTCAGCCATGGACAATATCACATCAGCATAACGGTAAACAATGAAATCATGCCCTTGGAAAAAACCTACCTGATTATCGTCAGGCTCATATTTCACAGGAATGGCTCCATCTGCAAGACCATGTCTATTGCTGAACGGCTTTTCCCTAGTGATCTCCAAACCTGAATCCGTAGTATAGGACGCTGCTATGCCAGATAGACGCATATCCTTTTGGTCAAAGGTGTCGTAAAAAGACCAAAGAATTTTATAACCTCCCCAAGCTCCTGCACCACGGTTAAGGGCACTCGGATAGTTATTGGGCAAGGCTTCCGCATGCCACATATTAGTATTGAAAGAATAGTCAGAAGGAGTGGCAAACACTATTTCTCTATTTCTCTTATTGGAAACGGTAAAGATATCACTGTACTTAGACTGCAATTCATAGGATCCTCCACTGATAATTTTTTCAGCAGCTTCCTTAGCTTTGGACCAAAATTCAGCATTGCCTGTTCTTCCTGCTTCCAACATGTATAGCTTCATCAAAAGGAAATTGGCCAAATCCTTATTTACCCTTCCAAAACCACTTCCAAAATCTGCCTTAGGAAGGTTTTCACCTTTTTGAAGGAATGATTCAATTATACTGACAAATTCCTCATTGCTCGGGCGCTCAGGATATTTGATCTCCTGAGGGTTGGCCAGCATTTCCTCTGTTGGATATGGAACTGGTCCATACCAATCATAAAGTAGCAAAGCCTTCCAACCCGCAACCACGCTGGCTTCTGCAATCAAGGCATTTCGCTTAGCATCAGGAATATCCGCCATTCCTTCTATCTGCTTGATCACTATTCTAGCATTGGAAATATGGTTATAGTATTTGAACAAACGTTCTGTACCATAGCCACGAGATTCCTCCCACTGGTGGGTCCTAAGATATTCCCAAGGATTGGTTCCGTATGAACACATAACCATGTCTCCTGCGGCAATATCTGATGCCATTTGTACCGAATTGATGTTTTGGACAAACATCCCCGGACTCCAAGTACCAACTTTTGTAATAGAATTATAGTATAAGGCTGCCAAGGCCAATTCAGCATCTTTTTCAGTCTGATAGAAATTGTCCGGCGTAATCTTATTATACTCCTCTCGCACTAGTTCACAACTTTGCATTATCAAAGTGGTGACCATCAGATATACGATATATTTCATTTTATTCATTTCGCTCAATTTTGAATTAGAAACCAACTTGTAAACCTAAATTGAATGTTCTCTGATTAGGGTAAGCCCCGATATAGACATCCGTCTCAGGATCCATACCTGTATAAGGTGTGAAAAGGAACGGGTTCAGCACATTAGCAAAGACCCTTAATTTTCTAATTTTCAATTTATCCAGTGAAGTAGATGGTAAAGTATAGCCCAAAGTGATGTCCCTCACCCTGACAAACCAAGCCTCTTCCAAAAAGAAGTCCCCAGCCCCATATTTTGCGGCACTTTGTAAAGAAGATGTCTCGGTGCCAGATCGGTTATCACTGTTCCATCTATCCAAGATTTCAGTCTGCATATTAGATGCATTGCTCAACATGGCATTAATACTTCCTCCTCCATATATTGTTCTAGTGGCATTGGTTTTCCATCTATTAAACATACCATAGGCATATACAGATAGGTCAAACATCTTATAATTAAAGGTATTGTTTAGGCCAATTGTGAAAGGGGTGTTGACACCTACTTTAACTCGGTCTGCCGCATTGATCATACCATCAGGCTCCCCACTGTACATAGGCTTCCCATTTTCATCCATTACGCGGTTACCATCTTCATCCATCAAATACCCATCAACATCCAAAATCTTGATTGTACCAGGAATTTGATTCAGAGGGTCTTCAGATCCAACTTCTACCAAACCATCGGATTCATAGTACCACAATTCACCAAAATATTGTTGAGGACTTTGATTGATGGCCAAAACATAGCTTGGGTCTCTCTTTAACCATTGGTCACGATAGTAGGTAAAGGTGAAGTTGGTTCCCCACGAAAAGTCGTCTTTGACTATGTTCTGGGTGTTCAGGGTAACTTCCGTACCATAGGTTCTCTTTTTTGCATCCAAATTATAAAGGAGTGAAGAAACTGGGTTGGAACTCAATAGGTTTTTGCTTCCTAGAATACGACTGATCTCTCTATTGAAGTATTCCACTGAACCGGATACCCGACCATTAAACATGGCGAAATCCAAACCAAAATTGATATCCACCTGCTTTTCCCACTTTAGATCAGGATTACCTAATCCGGCCAATCTCACTCCTGAAATCACCGAATTTCCCCACATGGTATTGGCTCCCGGTGAATAATAGTCTGTAAATGCAGTACCTATATTATCATTTCCCGTCTCACCATAACCTGCTCTCAACTTAAGTTGATCCAACCAGGTGGCTGAGCCTTCCAAAAAGCTCTCTCTGGTGATATCCCATCCTACTGATATCCCAGGGAAAAAACCATATTGATGTTTAGGTGAGAAATTAGACGAACCGTCTACCCTCATATTCATGGTCACAAAATACTTATAGTCAAAATCATAACTGGTTCTCATGAAAAATGAGATTACCTCAGAGCTACCACCATTTGACCAGATATTCGGCCTATCAGCACCCAATCCTAGGTTATACCATTTTACTCCATCATAAGGGAAATTGGTTGCGCGCATCCCATTTCCTTCCCATTCATAATACATGTACTCAGTACCCAAAGTACCAGACAGGTTATGTTTTTCACCAAAGGTGTTATTGTAATTCAATAAGGCTTGGAATTGTTTATTGGACTTCTTATTTGCAGCCCTATCAGCACGTCCATTGGTACTCAAACCTGCTATGGTGCTTGTTGGTAGATATCCATAGCTATCACTTTGATTGCGGTCATATCCCACCTGAGTTTTAAAGGACAACTCTGGTAAAATTTCATATTCCAAAAAGGCATTGGCAAAGAAGCGCTCCATTTTGGTCTTATTATCTATTTCCAGGTATGAAACAGGGTTCGGGAAATTAGATTGTCTGATATTGACTTGGTAACCTCCTTCTTCATTTCTCACAGGAAGTGTCGGATCAAATTGTAATGCACTGGTAAGAATACCACTGTTTTCATATCTTGATCCATTACCTATAGAAACATTGTCAGAATTAATTTGGCTAAAGTTTATAGTAAGCCCAGTCTTTACCTTATCACCTAGGGTTTGGTCGATATTTACCCTACCGGTATACTTGGACAAGTCATTGTTTTTAATGATCCCTTTTTGGTTGTATCCACCAAAAGAAGCATAAAATCTGGTGTTTTTTTGATTACCTCTCACTGAAAGATCATAATCCTGCACCATACCAGTACGGGTTACCTGATCCAAAAAGTTGGTACCGGTCTTGGTTCCATTCTCATATTCTGCTATCTGACTATCTGTATATAAAGGTGTATATGCTCCTGGTGCAGACCATCCTCCTGGCTTCGGTACTCCTTCATAAACATCCTGTCTACCATCATACAACCACTTTTCATACTTCACACGGTTGGATTCTTTCATATATGTTATAGGATCCAGCATCTCTGGCAAGTTGTAATATTCCTGTACCCCACTGGAAACACTTATATCTGCCGTAAAAGAATCACCTCCTTTTTTTCCACGCTTCGTGGTAATCAAGATTACCCCACCAGCAGCTTTCGAACCATAAATGGAGGTGGCCGAGGCATCCTTAAGCACATCAATACGCTCAATATCATTAGGATTAAGAGATGATAACACCCCATCCAAAGATCCCGTACCAAATTGCCCCACACTCGCCGGAGAAAATCCAGTAGTAGGCATACCATCGATTACAATCAAAGGAGCCCTTCCTGTTGCGGAACCTCTAATTTGGAAATTTACAGCTCCACCTGGCTGCGCTGAATTCAAATTAACTGTCAAACCTGCAGCCCTTCCGCTTAGTGATTGCGCCACAGATGACACAGGTCCTTTTACAGCTTCTCCCACATCTATCGAAGAAACTGAAGAAGTAACGCTACGACGGTCCTGCGTACCATACCCCATTACCACTACTTCACCTAAAGCAGACATCTCCTCCTCAAGGGTAACATTGAAGCTCGTTTTTTTACCAACAACAATCTCTTGGGGTTTAAATCCTATATAAGAAATAACCAATACGGCCTTTTCATCAGCTACTTCAATACTGAATTTGCCGTCAAAATCAGTAAGTGTCCCATTACTTGTACCTTTTTCAATAATATTCGCTCCAAATAAAGGTTCACCTTTACTATCAAATACAACACCTTCTATTCTATGTGCTTCTTGATCTTCATAGTAATTAATTTTATCATAATCAGGATTTAAATTATTGAAGTTATTAAAGCTGGGCGTTTCCGCATTGATCTGTAAAAATGACCCCAATAACACCAAACCGGTGAGTTTCATTTTTAGGCCAGACCTGGAAAAAATAACACCCTTATTAAACTCTAGTGTTTTTCTCATGTTTAATATTGTTTGTTATTAATAGATTTTCAAATCCCCTTGTATTCCATTCGGAATTTTCTGAGAGGTTAATTGACAAGTATTACAATTTCTTTAAATCATCATTTTCAAGGCTTTTAGGTGAAACATCATTTTGAATAGAACGGAAAAACCAAACTTTTCAATTAGAAAAATAAAATTCAACAAGTCATATATTCCGATCTATAACAGTTCGAATATTAAAAACTGAGCTTAACAATTCGTTAACAGAAGAGGTTACAATTGGGTTACATCAACATTACTTTAGGGTTACGCATAAAAAAAATATCACCTAAAAACGGCTCATATAAGCAATTTTTAAAGATTTCTGTATCTTAGACCTTCCAATTTACTTTCCACCGATGGTTACTTTATGAGTATTAAGTCAATCTTATTTTTATTTCTTGCTTTGATTGCTTGGGGCAAGCATTTAACTGCTCAGCAATATGTGCTACAGTTCAAATCATTAAATAATAAGGATGGATTATCAGATACCCGGGTAACTGATGTACTTCAAGCTTCAAACGGAATAATCTGGATAGGCAATAAAATAACTATTGATAGATACGATGGTGAAAACACCTCTTCTTATTATTTGGACAGGAACAATACTATCAACCAACTGATAGAAGATAGCCACAACAATATATGGGCAGCAACAAATAAAGGAATTTACTTCTACGACGCGCAAATCAACCAATTCAAAAAATTAACTGTTAAAAACCCAGATTTACAGACCATAATTAACCAAAGAATCACCTGTATTGGGCATTCCTCGGACGGCTTTATCTATTTTGGTTCCAACTATGGCTACTTGGTCAAATTTTTGCCTGATTCAGATGGTTCATTGGTAAAAGAGAAATTTGAGATTATACAAAAGCCTGAGAAAATAACTGGTTATGCCACTGCAATTGTCCAAGACGCACATGATAATCTGTGGATAGGCTCCACTGATGGCACGGTTTTCAAATACCGTAATGATACTTCTGAGATTTATTTAGACAGAAATGAAAATCACACCTATATAAATGACATCGCTCCAGACCAATCAGGAAATCTATGGGTAGCCACCAATGGAAACGGGCTTTTAAAAATCGATGCTGATGGACAAATTCTCAGCCATTTCAAAAATGACTCTTCCCCTGAAAAAACGATCAATAATAATATGGTTATTTCAATTCTGGCAGAAAACAATCACCTATGGATCGGCACAGATGGGGGAGGCTTAAATTTGTACGAGATAGACAAAGGTGCTTTCAGTTATTTCTTTCAAAACTCAACCACCAACAGTATCGCTGACAATTCAATCCTCTCTATCAAAAAAGGCTTGGGTGATAATATTTTTCTAGCTACTGTACATGGTGGGCTTTCAGTACTAAAAAGTAAGTTCAACATTACCAACATTTCTTCAAGCCAACTAGGCTTCTCGCATGTGGACCAACAAGGGTCCGTCATTCTTGAGGATAATAAAGGGGACATTTGGCTATCGGCAGGAAGGGAAGGCTTATTAAGGTATAATAGACAAACCCAAGTTTCAAAGCTCTATACCGATCATCCTAATCGAAAAAATGACCTTAATGGAGGTATAGTTCTATCGCTATGCCAAGATCGAAAAGACCGGCTATGGATAGGTACTTTTAGAGGAGGATTGAGTGTGTTAGACTTGCGCAGTGATAAGTTCATTCCTATAAAAAGTAACAAACAATTCAATTCTGTTTTCTCCATTGCTGAAGACAAGGAAGGCAATATTTGGGTTGGCCATAGAATGGGGATCACCATTTTTGACATGAATTTAAGGCCTGTCCAAGACTTATCCCCTTCATCCAAACTCATACCACTTTCAAATGGGACAAAATCAATTTTTCAAGACATAAACGGAGACATGTGGGCTGGAACCATTAGCGGGCTTTTCCGCTACGAAATGAAAAACGGGATACTCAAAAAACACAAATACTTATATAATGAAAATGATTCTCTGTCAATTAGCAACAACCATATCCTTAGCATAGGTAAAACCAAAGACCTGTCTATATTAGTGGGCACTTATGGATTTGGTTTGAATAAATACAATAGAGAAAATGATAATTTTGAACGGATTAAGCTACCCAACAAACGATCCTCAATCATTCAGGGGATTTTAATGGATGATTCCGACAATATTTGGTTAAGTACAAATTCTGGACTCACTAAAATTGATCCCTCAGGCAATATCACAGACTTCGATGAAAGCAATGGGATTTATCCTTTCACAGGAGGTAAAGCGCATTTATCACATGATGGCAAAATACTGATGGCTGGTAGCTACGGACTTTCCTTTTTCGACCCAAAAGACCTTAGGCCCTCTGATCCCAATTTTAAAATCAATTTTACTGCTGCGATATCAAAAAGTCAGAATACCTCCTCTACTTTATCTTCGACATCTATTTACAATTACCAAAACAACCCGAACAAACAAATTAATATTGCTCCAGAAAACATTTTACTTACCATAAACTATGCCTGCAGCGATCCGATTCTCTCCGAACAGGTCAATTATGCCTATATGTTAAAAGGATTATCAGACTCATGGAACAACATCGGCCATCAGAAATCCCTATCCTTCTCCAACCTTAAGCCAGGAGAATATACGCTTTATGTAAAAGCAGCCAATAAAAATGGGGCTTGGAGTCCTCATATCTCCTACGTAAAAATTAAAGTATTACCAACACTCTTAGAAAGCCGGTGGTTTCAGATTTGCCTAATAGTCCTTTTGATCCTTGTGCTACTGTCTTTATACCGATGGAGATTATCATCGCTCACAAAACAAAGACAAAACTTAAAAATACTTTTAGATGAAAAGGCTCAGGAAGTAAAAAAGCAACAGTCAAAGATCGCCCAAAACAAAATCGACCTTTTAAACATTGAAAAAAACAATCAAGCTTTAAAACAAAAGCAACTTAAAGATGAATTAAGCTTTAAAACCGGAGAACTTACCAACCTGACCTTACGAACGGTCCATAAACATGATTTGCTCAATGAGATCAAAGCTAGCCTACGAAAAGAACTCAAAAACAATCCTATAAAAAAAGAAAACCTTAAGGTACTGATTGAACATATCGATGACAGCATTATGCTGGACAAAGACTGGGACCAGTTTTACGAACTATTTAATCAAATTCACCCAGGTTTTATCAAAACCTTAAAATCCAATAATCCCTCACTTAGTGAAAGGGACGTAAAGCTGTGTGCCCTGATCTATATGGGATTTACTTCTCAAAATATGGCCACACTATTTGGTATTTCACTAAGTTCTATAAAAGTCGCCCGACATCGCCTTAGAAAAAAATTGGAGCTCAATGAAAACGACACCATCGTCGATTTTTTAAAAGTATTGATTCCCTAACATATGGATAATGTTAGGGAATCAATATCTTAGCGCTTAATTTTAAAACCTCCTCCAAATCCTCCAAAAACCGGTTCGAAACAAGTACCTAGAGGTCAACAACTCGGTACTCTTAACTTTAAATATTTAATTAAAAAGGTCTTTATTAAACTTGTTTAGATTTTATTTTTATTCCAACCACATCTTTTTTAATTGAAATCCATCAACTTCCCCAACATTTCTCTATCACTTTCATCATCCAAGAAGCTCTTAATATACGCCTTAATCGTCTTAATATCAGCATGTCCTAAGGATTCTCCTACATATTCAGTGGAAGCGTTATTTCGTATTGCCATGGTAGCAAAACTATGTCTTGCAGTGTATGTACTGACATTATCCTTGATTCCCGATTTTTCGGCATATCGCTTCATATGCTGATTGACAAAACGAGTAAAGTTCTGTTTAGCTTTGAGTTTTTCTCCTTCCCCCATTTCTTTGTGAAGAATCGGAAATACATATTCTTCACGATCGCCACTGGTTGCTCCATACAATTTGATCACCTTTTTGGAGTGCTTCAAAAGTGGTACACGAATAACAATTTGATCGTCTGTGGTATCCTTGGTTTTTTCCCTTACAAATTCTAAGAAATCACCGTTAACGTTTTTCCGCTTGAGATACAAGATATCCTTCATATTCATCCCTTTGCATAAGTAAGAGAAAAACCAAAAGTCTTTGGCTCTTTGTTGGAATTGGTTCTGCGGTTCACCCTCAAATAATAATTTTAATTGGTGCTTATCCAAGGCCTTCTTTTTATTAGTTCCCTTGGGAATAACATAGCCATTTTTACCAAAAGGATAATGATCAGTTTTGATGGTATTAAAGATGTGTCTAAGCGTTCTTAAGTAATAGCCAACGGTTGTTTTTGTATTCCCCTTATCAAGCATCCACTTTTCAAAATTCTTTAGCCATTCCACTGTGATATCTTGTATGTAAAGGTTTTTGGGCTCCCTTTTTCGTCGATTAGCTGTTAGAAATTTCTTAATAGCTTTTAAACTGGCCTCATAGGTATGTTTGGTGGCTTCCCTTTTCTCCAACTCTAAAGCCTTTATCTTTTGTTGGTACAAATAGAAAACATCCTTGACATCACCCTCAGGTTTAAATAAGAGGTTTTCAAAAGATTCAAAGGTGAAATTGTCCAGCCTATTGGCCACCTCAATATACTTATGTAGTAGGCTTTCTATTTGAATGCGGATTTGCTTTTCAGCTTTTCTGGGTTTAACTGATAGGAATACCTTTTCATAGGTTACCTCGTCCATATCCATTCCAACGGAATAGTATTTCCGTCTTTTGGGCATTGGAGTATAAACCTTTATTTTTAATGGATAAAATCCATCTGCTTTAGTCCTTCGGGTGTCCAAGTAGATGGTCATTTCAAACTGTTTTCCAGACTTGGCAAGTTTCTTTTCCATGACTAGTTGATTTGAGATTTGCGCACGATTTGCACACAAAATGATGTCAAAACTTGTAAGCAAAGTAATAATCCATTTTCTTGTTCATTTCACTCCACCACACCTGTTTACCTAATTCATCTTCCTCCTGTGGTGTCTGCACCTTCATGCCAAAATAGGATTTACCACCGTCTGGTTTCCACTCTATGCGCAATGGTACTCTCTTACCGGACTCCATCTCAAAAGTAAATTTATAACTATTCGGGTTCCAAGATGTTCTCCAACGTTCCGGTACTACCAATTCGTCATTTAAATAAACTTTCACATATCCGGCATAATATAGGCTAAACTGATATATCCCGTCATGAGGAGCCTCAATAGCACCTTCATAGGTAACATTAGCTCCTTTCAAAGGGAAATTTTCAGGCAGGTTTCTTACCGTCTTAATATCTTCAAAATGCAGAGAATCTTCCTTGCGTACCAATCTTGGCCATTCAATGCTCGAAGACTCATAAGTACCTGTCAGACTACCTTCCTGTCCTCCTTTATCGTATAAGGTAAATACCTTGTTTAGTTGCTTAAATTCCCGGCTGTCCCCAAAACGGCTTAAAGAGTAACTGTCCCACAAGAGCCCATAATTTTTATTGGAAACAATAAATGGTACAGAAACCTTTGTATTGTATTGGAACAATTCCTCACTTTTTCCTTTATAATTGAATTCATCGGCCTGGTGCTGTCCCAATCCATAAAAAGCCTCGTCATCCGGTGAATCAAATAGCTGCCTAACCGAGTAGCCCTTTGTTCCTTCTACCTCAATAGGAACAAACATCCTGCCCCCCCCTTCGCCTCAGCCAAAATACGGCGATTGTCTTTATCCTTGAATATTATTCCACCATCAGATTTCGATACCCTTACATTCAACCGAGCAGTGCTTAAGGTGATAGAATCACCGGTATCATCTACGGTGAAAGGAATTGTTTGAGCATTCGGAACAATAATTAAACTTGTGTCTTTGGGAAAGTGCTGGTCAGGCGTAGCCGAGACATGGATCAGTTCATCACCTAATACCTGCAATCTTAGCTTAGCGGCTTCTTTCTTATCCTTTTGTACCAAGTTGAGAATTATTCCATCTTGGTTTTCTTCATAATCGGATTTGGAACAAGCAGCAAATATTAGCATTCCAGCTAAACCCAGTAGCGTTATTTTTGTCTTCATTTAATTAATGGATTTTCTAAAAACATTTAACCATCAAATTTCCGATAAAAAAATAGTTTCAATGGTCGCTTATGTTTCTAAGTAGGTATCATTATCACTTTTGTACAGGTGTATTTAGCCTCTCTGCCCATTCTTGGATAAACTTGAGCAGTAAAATTTAAAATAAAGGAAGTGTAACGGATTTGCCCTTGATGCCCATCGTTAAAAATGCTTGTACCATTGCATAGAAACACCCTTAATGATGAAAACAACAGTTATTAATATCCTTCTAAGTTTAGCACTTATCATTGTAGCAATATCATTGTAGCAATAAGCTGCTCTAAGCTTCAAGAGAAAAGAGTAGACACGCTTCTAAAAAGAATCATTGCAAAATGAAATCATGAATACAATTTGTAATGAGCCGAAAACGATATCGAATATGCTACAATACATATTGGATAATGACCAAGCTTTACACCAATAATGAGCTAATGCAGCAAATTATGAAAGGCAAATCAATGATGGAAGATATGCTGAGAGACCAGATTATATATATCCTTGATAGTTTAAAACCATAAAAACCCACTTCCATTTCGTTTCCCTACCTAATAGGCCTCAATTCAAAATGCTGTCAACTTTCTGCCCCGGTATTAATGGAATGATACTCATCATCATTAATTGCAGTTGCCATCATTTTTTATGGTTTATAATCCTACTAGATTTATTCATAATAAAGAAACCGCACATCAAAAGTCAGGGATATTGAAATAAAACATCCCTAAATAGTGAATAGATAATTGATGGAAGTACTCAAATTCCGATTTATGATATCAAACATTAATTCATAATAAATCAATATTTAAAATGTCCATCTCTCATCAATCATATTGTATTCCTTTTTCAAATATCTCCAATAATGACATTCAGAAAGTCGGGGGAAAAAATGCTTCTCTAGGGGAAATGACACAGAAATTGAAATCATTTGGAATTAATATTCCCGAGGGATTTGCCCTAACAGCTACAGCTTACCAAGAATATTTACACGCTAATGATCTCATCACTCCCCTTACCGAAGAATTGGATCAGCTAGACAAGGATGAATTAAGCAACCTGGCAGAAATAGGGAGTAAGTGTAGAAAAATTATAGGCCAAGGAAAGTTTCCAAAAGACGTGCTCACTTCCATTATTAATGCCTTTGAGCAGTTAAATCATAATCATGATACGTTTGCCGTCAGGAGTAGTGCTACAGCAGAAGATCTTCCCTCGGCAAGTTTTGCAGGTCAGCATGATAGTTTTCTAAATATTAGCGATCATGGTCAACTAATTGATGCTATTCAAAAATGTTATATTTCGTTGTTCAATGACAGGGCCATCAAATACCGTCTTGACAAAGGCTTCGAACATATGAAGGTGTACCTATCTGTTGGAGTACAAAAAATGGTTAGATCAGACATAGGCTCAGCTGGAGTGGCCTTTACCCTTGATCCAGAAAGTGGTTTTGAGAATGTCATTTATATAACATCTATTTATGGCCTAGGAGAAAACATCGTACAGGGTGCTGTGAACCCTGATGAATTTTACCTGTTCAAGCCATTTCTCGCAAAAAATCAAGCACGTATTCTTTACAAAAAACTCGGGACCAAACAAAATAAAATGGTTTATGCTAATAAGGGACCTAAACCAATAATGAATATCCCTACAAGTACCGAGGAAAGGAACCAATTTTCATTAACTGATGAGGAAGTTGAAAAGCTGGGCATGAATTGTTATCAAATTGAAAAGCACTATGGAATTCCAATGGATATTGAATGGGCAAAAGATGGCAATTCGGGCATTATCTATATTGTGCAGGCACGACCAGAAACCATACACTCACAAAAAGACAAAAACAAGATCCAAGAAAAAGAATATCATCTCCTTTCGAAGCCCAAGCCAATATGTTCAGGGACCGCAGTGGGCAGATCAATTGTATCGGGAAAAGTTTGCTTGGTAAATAGTCTTGCAGACGAAGATAAAGTGCGTAAAGGAGATATTATTGTAGCAGACATTACAAGTCCTGACTGGAATCCTTTGCTACGCAAAGCAGTCAGCATTGTAACCAATAAGGGGGGAAGAACCAGCCATGCTAGCATTGTAGCGAGGGAATTGGGAATCCACGCCGTCGTTGGTGCACAAAATGCTACTGAAAAATTAAAAGATGGCCAATTAATAACCGTTTCCTGTATAGAAGGAGACACGGGGTATATTTATGATGGCAAGATCAATTGGGAGCAAAAACAGGTCGTACTATCTAAGGAAGTTAAAACCAAAACTGAGCCAAAATTCATCCTTGCTAATCCTTTTCAGGCATTCCGACTAGCCAACTATCCCAATCTAGGGGTTGGATTACTTCGAATGGAATTTATTATAGCAGATGTCATTGGTATTCACCCAATGGCATTAGTAAAATTTGACGAGCTACCCGATGGACCCGAAAAGGATGAAATAGAAAAGAAAACAGTCAATTTTCAGGATAAAAAACACTATTTCACATCAATCCTTTCTCAACATCTGGGACTGGTAGCAGCTGCATTTTACCCCAAGGAGGTAATTGTACGAATGAGTGACTTTAAAACCAATGAATATGCCAAGCTGTTGGGGGGAAGTACTTTTGAGCCTAATGAGGAAAACCCCATGTTAGGTTTCAGAGGGGCTTCAAGGTACTATCATGATAATTATAAGGATGGATTTGCCTTGGAGTGTGAATCCATCAGGATCCTTAGAGATGAAATGGGCATGACCAATATAAAGATCATGATTCCATTTTGCCGCACAACTGAAGAAGGAGTAAAAGTCCTGCAAACCATAAAAAACTTTGGTTTAGAAAGAGGCAAGAATGGACTTGAAATTTACGTCATGACTGAGCTCCCCAGCAATGCAATCCTCGCCAATGAATTTGCAGATCTCTTTGATGGTTTTTCTATTGGTTCAAATGACCTTACGCAATTGGTACTAGGTGTAGACAGGGACTCCTCAATCATCCACCACCTTTTTGATGAAAAAAATGCTGCAGTAAAAAAAATGATCAGCCAATTGATCCAAGCTGCACATGCCAATGGTATTAAGGTAGGCCTATGTGGTCAAGCTCCAAGTGATTTTCCGGATTTTACCCAGTTTTTGGTCGCTCAGGGCATAGACAGTATATCCTTTAACCCAGATGCATTGATAACTGGAATTGAAAATATTTCTATGGCAGAAAAACAGCAAAATCATTCTTTATTGAATGTTAAGCCTTAACCCCTACTATCATGTACGAATCTCTTAAAAACAAAACAACTTTGGTTACAGGAGGAAATACAGGAATTGGCCATGCCACTGCCAAAGCCCTTGTGAAAACTGGAGCAAACGTAGCTATTTCTGATATTGTAGAAAATCAGGAGACAAAGGATTTGGTCAAGAATTCAAATGGAAAAATCATCTTTATTAATTGTGATGTTTCCAATGATCAACAAGTAAAGGAAATGATTAATAAAACCATAGCAACATTTGGCCAATTAGACTATTCCTTTAACAATGCAGGAACAGAAGGGCTAACCGCTCCAACGCATGAATGTAGTTTAGCCAATTGGGAAAAAGTAATCAACACCAACTTAAAGGGAGTATGGTTGTGCATGAAATATGAGATTGAACAAATGATTAAAAAGGGTAAAGGTGCCATCGTGAATAATTCCTCCATAGCCGGTTTGGTAGGTTTTGCTAATATTCCTGCCTATACCGCTTCAAAGCATGGGGTCTTAGGACTAACCAAAACAGCTGCCCTGGAATATGCCAAAGAAGGCATCCGTGTAAATGCGGTTTGCCCAGGAGTGATCAAAACGCCAATGATCGATCGATTTACAGGAAACGATAATAAAGTTTTGAAGGAATTTGAGAATATGGAGCCAGTGGGAAGAATAGGAAAAGCACAAGAAATTGCTGAAGCGGTTTTATGGTTATTATCAGATAAATCATCTTTTGTAACAGGACATGCTATGGCCGTAGATGGAGGTTGGGTAGCACAATAGTTATCGTATAATTATTCTATAAAACCCCTAACCATACGAATCGGATATAATGTGATAATAAATAAACTGACCATGTGAATTTAATTATTAAACCAATTGATAATGGATAAAATTCTTGTTCCGTTTGACTTTTCAACGCCTTCGAAAAATGCCTTTCGATTTGCGGTAGATATAGCCTCCAAAACTGGTGCTGAAATAATCCTTCTTTATGTGTTTTATATTTCTCCAATGAATGAAACCATGTATTTGAAAGGTTTAGGAAGTAATTTGGATTATGATTTTATTCAAGAAATACGCGATTCTATAATGAAAGACTTGGATACTTTTTTGGGTAATGAAGCTAACACTAATGTCAAAACTAAAATCGTCTCCACTAATGGTAAAATAGTCAATACCATTCTGGAAAAAATCAAAGAGCTTAATATTGATTTAGTAATAATGGGTAAATCCGGCATAGATGGCATTGATGAGTTCTTTTTTGGTTCGATCACTAAAAAAACAATACGAAAAAGCACAGTACCTGTAATGGCCATACAAAAGCCTACAGAAGTCACCAAAATCAAACACATTCTTTTACCCTCAAACTTAGAAAAGGGTCAGGAGAATTTCATTACGCACCTGAAAGGCATTCAAGAATTATTTAATGCCAAGCTTCATTTATTGCTAATCAATACTCCAATGCACTTTCAACCTGAAACAGAAGCTTGGAAAGAACTTAAAGAATTTGCAAAACATCACCAACTCACAAATTATGAAAGCCATTTTACGAGCCATTGGACAGAGGAGAAGGGAATACTTGAATTTCAAAAATCCAATAAAACAGATATGATTGCCATGTCCACCCATGGCAGAACGGGTTTTAGCCATGCTTTCTATGGAAGTATCACCGAAGATATTGTAAGTCAAAGTGGTTGCCCAATATGGACCTATTGCCTTAATGAATAAAAAGAAAGCTTATGAAATAAGTCTTCCTAACTACGATAACCCAAATCTGATGATAGAATAATAATTAATATTGGAGTCTAAACAATCTATTTTTTGCTCCAAAATTTTCGTTTTACCTCAGCCCAAAATTTCTTTTCTCGCTGGATCGCCGGCATTTCGTTACCCAATAAGTACCCGTATGGGCTTAACGCTTCGATATGATCAAATACAATTTTCAGGACTCCCATCATGGGAATAAATAGCATCACCCCTGATATTCCCCAAGTCCAGCCCCCAAGGATAATAGCAAGAATTACTGCCAGAGGGTTAAGTTTTATTTTCATCCCTACTACCATAGGTGTAATTAAATTGTTTTCAATTAATTGGATGCCCCATAATAGTAGAAGGGTTAAAACAGGATAGAGCAAAGAATCTGTAGTCAATAGGACATAAATCACTGAAATCAAAGAGGAAAGAAAAACACCGATATAGGGGATTAAATTAAAGATTGCTACAAACAAGGCGAAAAACAAAAAATACTTGACGCCCAAAAAGTAAAAGACAATGCTGGCCATTACAAAAACAATGATTGTTACCAATGATAAACCAATTAAATAATTTTTAATTAGCATACTAGCCTCAACCATCCAAGCTCCTTCGAATAGATTCTTCTTATTTTCATTGAATTGCAATTGCCTTAAGAATTCCATAAAAAACTCTTGATAATAAATAAAAAAGAAAACCAAAACCGGCATAATTCCCAGAGTCATTATTGTCTGGAAAGAATCCATCAAAACAGCACTAATGGATTGTGTATTTATCAAGCTAGAAAGATTCATCCCAAAAGCATCATCACTTATTTGAATATCAAAAATTTGCTCTAGGGCATTTTGCATATTCAAAACATATTGATCCAACTTATTACCAATTGCAGGAGTACTTTTCAATAAGCCGACAAGCTGATTGGTCAAAACAAATAAGATTACCGCTGCAATCAAAGTCGTCATTAAAATACTCGATATTATTGCTACTTGCCTGGGAATTCCTTTTTCCTCTAACCAATCACATACTGGTACAAGGGCAATTGCCAAAAGGGCTGACCAAGCCACTGGAATAAAAATAAAGGAGGCAATTTTCAATACCACAAAAATCAATGTCAGCGTTATCAAAAAATAGCTTATGGATTGTAGTATTGAATTATTAGGGTTCATAGGATCATATTTTATGTTAGTCAATAAACTCCAGTCATACCAAATCTCTGAATGCAATTTTTCTGGGGCATAATTCTTTGGCTTTAAATAAGATAATTAAATCTGTAAAAATGAGGTGGCTGTACCTGAATGTCTTACTTCTATTTAAGAATTGATTGACTTCAATTATAAATCACTCTCAATTGAGCTTTTTTTCTAAATACCTCAGTAGATTTTTCAAATTGCTAGTCTGTCCATAATCCTTTTCAGGGATATCCACTCCTAACTTCTCACTCAAAGCTACAATGAACTGCAAAGCATCATAAGAATCTATATTTAGGGATTCTCTTATATTTTCATCCAAACTTAAACTGCTTGGATCAGTTTCAGGCGCAATCTGTTTCAATAAGTCATAAACGATCTTGAGCAATTCCTCATCTTTCATAATTTATCAGGGTTTTGTAAGTTCTTATCGAGTGCAGACAAAAATCGACTTCCAATCAAGCCATCAGTAGCCCTATGGTCCCCAGCCAATGTTGCATAAATTACTGGTCGAATTCCCATCATTGCATTTTCTGCAAAGGCTTCTTCAAGCACATTTCCCAGACCAATAATCGCTACTTGGGGAGGATAAATAATCCCAAAAACCCGATCGGCCCCACCTTCCCCAAGGTTGGTGAGTGTTATGGTAGCCTCTGATAAATCAGAACTCCGTAATTTGAAGGCCCTTGCTCTAGGAATGATATCATTGATCCATTCCATGATCTCGTCAATACTTTTCAAATCAGCATTTTTTATAGAAGGTACAATGATTCCCCCTCCCCTAAGGGATATCACAAACCCTATATTGATTTCATTTTTTATGATTAGTTCATCCTCCCAAACCCCATTTATGTCAGGTACTTCGTCAATTGCACTGGCTAAAGCTTTAATATAAAGTGCAGCTGGCAACAGTCTTTTTTGCACGCTACGTTCTTCATTATTCTTTCTTAGCCATTCCAAAGCAATACTCAAATCAATCTTCTTTTCTACATAGTAATGTGGAATCTCCCGTTTTGATTTACTCATTGCTGCTGCTACAGCAGCCCTTATTGACCTAAGAGAGGGTATATTGTTTTTCTTTTCAAGATCTTCCCTTAAGGGCTCTATAATTGCTTCTTCCTTAGGAGAGGCTTTTAACACAGCAGCTTCCTCTATTGCTTTTTCAATATCCCTTTTGACAATTTCCCCTTCTGGCCCAGTTCCATTTAGTTGAGAATAATCAATTTTATTGTCAATGGCCATTATTTTTGCCAATGGGGTAATTTTCAAGCGCTTTTCAACAGGAAGAATGACTTGCTTATCTTTTGGCTCCTTTATTTCTGGAAGTGGTCCTGAACCTTCTATATTTTTTTCTTCCCCATCTAATGGCTTTATCAAGGCCAAAACAGTTCCTACGGGGACTTTTTCCCCCTCTTTAACCAACATCTGATCAAGGATCCCATCATCAAAGACTTCAATTTCTATTAATCCTTTTTGGGTATCCACATCTGCAATGATATCACCTTGCTTGAGGAGATCACCAATCTTTTTCCTCCATTCTACCAAGGTGCCCACTTCCATGTCGGCTCCCAAACTAGGCATTTTAAATTCAATCATGACCCATCATTTTTTTTACTGAATCGACAATATCTTGAACCTGGGGAACGGAAGCATCTTCTAGATGCTTTGGATAAGGAATGGGAACTTCCACCCCACAAAGTCTATTTAAAGGAGCATCAAGCTCAAAGAAAGCTTTTTCGCTAATTCTTGCTAAAACCTCCGAAGCTATCCCAACCGATTTCCAAGCATCTTCTACCACTATTGCTCTATGGGTTTTGCTCACTGTGGATAGGATACTTTCTTCATCCAAGGGCCTCAATACCCGTAAATCAAGCACCTCAACCTCAATACCCAAATCAGAGAGTTTTTCTGCCGCTTCCAAGCTTTTATAAACACCATTGCCATAAGTTATTAGGCTTATATCCCTTCCTTCACGCCTAATCTTTGCTTTGCTAATATCCACTGTAAAAGGATCAGATAAAATTTCCCTCTCCATATTCAACATAAAAGTATATTCCAACAAAATCACTGGATCAGGGCTTTTCAGCGCCTCTGCAAGCATTCCTCTGGCATCCTCATGAGTTCCTACTGACAATACAATTAATCCAGGTACATGTGCAAAAAATGGCTCCCAGCTATGGGAATGTTGAGCCGCCAATTGTCTGCCTATACCACAACCTATTCTCATCACTACGGGAACATTAACCTGCCCACCAGACATATGAAGTAAGGTAGCCGCATTATTTACAATTTGGTCCATAGCCAATAGGCTGAAGTTTACCGTCATGATTTCCACAATAGGTTTCATTCCAGCTAGTGAAGCTCCTATTCCTGCCCCTACGAAGCCTGATTCCGACAAAGGGACATCCATAATCCTTTCAGGACCGAACTCATCAAATAATCCTTTGCTAACAGCAAATGCCCCGCCATATCGACCAACATCTTCTCCCATAAGAAAAACATGTTTATCATTGATGAGGGCTTCTCGAACAGCCTGTTTTAAAGCTTCCCGGTAGGTTATTTTTATGGTGTTTTCCTTGTCCATGGATACTATTCTATGGTTTAATATATCATCTTTCCTTAGAGCTTATTATTACCTTCACCATTATTGTTGCTATAAACAAATTTTTCAAGATCCTCAACAGGCTCAAAACTTCCTTTTTCAGCAAAAGAGACAGCCTTTTTGATTTGACTTTCTATATCTCTTTCCATTTCTTCAATTTGTTGATTGGACAGTTGCTTTTTCTGTTTTAATTGGCCTTGGAATTTGGGAATTGGATCTTTTTTCTTCCATTCTTCCACTTCCTTTTTATCGCGGTAGAGCTCCGCGTCAAACATGGAGTGTGCCCTAAAGCGATAAGTATTAAAGACCAGAAAATAGGGCTTCCCATTTTCTTTGATATACTTTACTGCTTCATTAGCTGCTTTTCGAATGGCCATAATATCCATTCCGTCCACTTCTACGGAAGTAATACCATAAGCATCACCTTTTCTCTTTAAATCCTGCATAGCATGGGTATACCTTAATGCTGTCCCCATAGCATAAAGGTTATTCTCACAGACAAATAATACCGGTACTTTCCATAAAGCTGCTAGGTTCATCGCTTCATGAAATTCTCCCTCAGCTGTAGCACCTTCTCCAAAAAAGCAACAAGTTACATTCTTTTTTTTCTGTTTCTTTGAAGCCAATGCCATTCCCACTGACATGGCTAAGTGTCCTCCAACTATGGCACTTCCCCCAAAAAAATGCTTGTCTACATCAAACAGATGCATGGAGCCACCTCTTCCTTTGCTGCATCCATCCAGCTTTCCATACATTTCTGCCATAATGACTCCCGGATCCAATCCTCTCATCAAAGCATGTCCATGTTCCCGGTAGGTACATAAAATATTATCTTCCTCGGCCAAGGCCTGGATGACTCCTACAGCCACAGCCTCTTCTCCAATATATAAATGCAAAAAACCCCTGATCTTTTCTTTTGTATATTGTTCGGCTGCTTTTTCCTCAAACTTTCTAATTAGCATCATTTGGGAGAGTAAAGCTCGCTCTTCTTCTCCTGATGAACTTTTTTTTGGGGAAGGATTACGTTTCATATCTAGAAGGTATCAAGTTAATTATTGGGTTTATATTGACATCGGGATAAGTCTATCAGCTAGGTTCTAAGGTTGAAAGGTCTCCTTCAGGTAATCCCATCTCACGGGCTTTCAAAAGTCTTCTCAAAATTTTCCCACTCCGGGTTTTGGGCAATTGCTGTACAAATGCTATTTCCTTGGGCGCTACAGCTGGCCCTAATTCCTTTCGGGCAAAACCAATAATATCCAGTTTCGTTTCGCTATTCTCCTTTACACCATCTTTCAAAATCACAAAAGCTTTTACCATCTCGCCAATCGATGCTTCAGGCTTACCTATTACCGCTGCTTCTGCCACAGAAGGATGCATCATCAGACAACTTTCCACCTCAAAAGGTCCCACCATATGACCAGAAGTCTTGATAATATCATCAGCACGAGCTACAAACCAGAAATAACCATCTTTGTCAATTTTGGCCAAATCACCTGTAATATACCAATCACCTATAAAGCATTTATTATAACGTTCATGCTCATGTAGATAATCTCTGAACATAGAGGGAAAACCTTTTTTCAAAACCAAATGCCCTTGGGCTTCAGGCCCCATAATCAATTCAATGTTATCTCCATCAATCTCCGCCACTGCAGCCTCTATCCCGGGCAAAGGCTTCCCCATGGATCCTGGTCTTACTTCCATGCTTCGGTAATTGGCAATCATAATGCCCCCAGTTTCCGTTTGCCACCAATTATCCAAAACGGGCACACCAAATGCCTGTTGGGCCCATACCACCTCAGCCGCATGCAACGGTTCTCCAACACTAAGCACTAGACGTAAATTACTCAAGTCAAATTCCTTTTTGGGATCCATTTCGGTCCTCATCAATCGCCTGATGGCCGTGGGAGCAGTATACCAAATATTCACTTTCTCCTGTTCGAGGATTTGATACCATCTCATAGCATCAAACTCCTGCTCATCCACAATACTGGTAACCCCGTTCACCAAAGGCGAAATAATCCCATAAGATGTTCCAGTTACCCAACCTGGGTCTGCTGTGCACCAAAACACATCACTTTTATGAAAATCCAATACCAGCCTTCCAGTTAAATAATGTGTGTAAACTGCTTTATGTACATGTAGAGCACCTTTGGGCATACCAGTAGTTCCGCTGGTAAAATGAAGGAGCGCAGGATCTTCAGGAGAGGTAAATGGAATACTAAATGAGGATGAAGCTCTTTTCATCCATCGATCAAAGGATAATACCTTTTCTGACAAATCTTCTTCCAAGTCTATCAATAAAATGTATCTGAGATGAGGTAATCGATCGATGAGTTTTTCAACCTTTTTTTCATAAAACGACTTAGTCGTCACCAATAAGGAAGCCTCTCCTTTTGAAAGTCTCTGGAAAATTGGTTCTGGACCGAATACAGAGAACAATGGACAAAAAATAGCACCTCTTTTTAAGGTGCCCAAAGCTGTAATGTATAGCTCTTGAACCCTTCCCAAAAGCGAACAAACCGTTTCTCCTTTTTTGACGTCCACGTTTTCCAAAACATTGGCAAATTTGGATGTCTCCACTTTTAGCGAAGCATAGGTAAGATCTTGTCTTGTGTGGTCCTTTCGGATCACTCTAATGGATATGGCATCTCTTAACGGGCTATCAGCGTGTCTATCCACTGCTTCATTTGCAATATTCAGCCCTATATCAGGAGAAAGCTTTCCAAAACATTGGCTTTCATCTTCCCAATCAAAGGAGTTATACTTTTCAATGTAATCTTTTAGATTAGGACTTAACATGGGGATTTAACAAATAATTTTCAGATCACAGTAAAACCATCAACTGATGCTTTATTTATTGATTATAGAATACAAATTATAAAACATGCATAGAACAGATGATGACACAAATCATCCAAATAAGAAATTTTGATTGCTGTTGGCTTGCTTTTACATATAGTAAATGCAAAAAATCAAGTCTGTCCTAGATAAGAGATTCCTTGTTCTAAAAAATAAATACTAAAAACCCCAAGGATAAGTGTCTGGTATTTGATGCCCATCAGGTCTAATATGTAAAGGATTTAAGGCCTTGGTCGTATTGATGTATATAAACAGATCATAACGTTGAGGAATAATACTCAAAACATAATTACCAATATATTCTTTCTCAGGATGATAAATCACGCCAATTGCCCGGTGAGCTATCGGCCAATCAAAGTTAGAATCTTCCCTCCATTGGTCTAAAAATATTATTTTATTTTCTACACCGGCTTTATTCAGCAAGAATTCCCAACTTCCTTCTATCCCCTTAGGAACAATCATTTTATGCATTGCTTCTCCCCAACTACGACTAGCAATAACTGCTCCTTGGTAAGAACCAAAGCCTAATTTAATCACACCCTTTCCTTTATATTGGGAACTTAATAATTGGCCTACATTTATCATACCATGCTTGGTCATATTAGTGGCCCTAGCATCACCGATATGAGTATTATGTTCCCAAACAATGGCTTTGGCTTGTTCACCATGGAAATCCATCAATCGGTTCAATGTATCTACCATATGCATGTCCCGAATATTCCATGAACGTGGTCCACCTTTAATCATTTCCCTATAATAATTCTCTGCATGAAGGGCTACAAGCGCATTTTGTTCAGTACTAAAAACAGTTTCCACATCCGTATTATAATTACTTATATTAGTACGGATATCCCTAAGTAAATCAACTACTTCCTTTTCACAGTTTTTTGGAACAAATTGAGTGGACCTGGCATAATCGATCCCCTCAAAACTATAGGGTTCAAAGCATTCAACGGCTTTTAAAGCGGTCAGGTAGGCTTTTGGATCCGATTTTTCAAGATAATTAAGAATAGCCTCAATTGATTCCCCCAGACTGTACACATCTAATCCGTAAAAGCCAACTTTTTTTTCAATGGGAAGCCCTTCATTGTGTTTTTTCATCCACTCTGCCAAAGCCACTACTTCCCAATTTGCCCACATCCATGTTGGCCATCTATTGAAATTATTTAAAACTTCATACGCACTTTTACCTGAATCTGAATATCCTTTGACATATCTGTTAAGCCTATAACAATCAGGCCAGTCACCTTCAACTCCAATAAATGAGTATCCTTTTTCAATAATCAAACGTTTACTGATTGCTGTACGCCAAGTATAATATTCATGGGTGCCATGCGATGCTTCCCCCAATAATACAAAATGCGCATCCCCTCCTTTCTGGATCAATTGGTCCAAATCTCGGGAGCTATTCAAATCATGAGCTTCCGCTTTTATTTTATTTAGGATATGACTTTCAAAAGCCTCCTCCCCTGGAATCAACATACTGATACTATTTTATTGATGCCTTACTCTAGAGCATCCCTAACTACCTTTCCATCCTATAAAAGGATGCTTTTCACTTAAAGTGTCCCCTCATTCTACAACAAGTAGGACCCCAGATCAAAATCCAAGCCCGGAACATCTGGGTAACCATATTGCTCTTCCAAATGAACATTTTCTAAAACAGGACTTTTATATATTACTTTACCATTTTTAGAAAAAGTAAAATAAATATCAGGATGTCTTTCAAAAGGCGAATCAAGGGATGTATAATTCTTTTTATTTATTAACAATTTGGCCACTCCGTGATCATCAAGATCCGATTCTCCTAGTAAATCATCCTTGATCAAATCCTTATCATAGAATTTCACTTTGTACTCCTTTCCAAACAAAGGATCATTTGTACCCTTTGTGAGTAATTTGACATGTATTCTGACCATTTCATCCATATATAAAGATACCTATGTGGGCAAATTTAATTGATGATCAAAATCATCCCCACTAAACAATTCTTATTATACCTTAAGTAATGAGCTAGGCTTATCTTTATAGTATGTTCAACTTATGTTCTTTGCATCAGCAAGAGCAAAAATACATTAATCATGAAAAGCATTAACAACCTAGAAGAACTGTTCTTTGAGCAATTAAAAGAACAATATCATGCTACCAGAGAACAATTGCAGGCCTATCCAAAATTGAGAGGTAAGACAAGTAATAATAGCTTGCAGGAAGCCATAGATTTTCATATTGGCCATGCAAGAAATCAAATGGAACGCATAGATCACATTTTCAATTCTTTGAATAGAAATAGGCACGGCGAAGAAAATTTAGCCGTAAAAGGGCTTATTCAAGAAGCTATTGAATTGGCAAAAAGATGTACGGATCCTTCAGCCAGGGATGCGGGAATAATAGCCTCTATCCAACACTATAACCATTATAATATCGCTAGCTATGGTATCCTTACCACCTATGCCAAGGAATTGAATTTTAATGATGCCAAAAAAGCGCTTCACTTAAGTTTGCAGGAAGAAAAGACTGTTGACCAACACCTTAGTGCTCTTGCCGAAAAAGTGGTCAACTTGAATGCCATTCATTAAAACTGAGAAATGGATGGCAAAAAATCAGGATTATATACCTCATTGGTTGAAGTATATCTTAGAAAGCTTAATGATTGGTTGGAGGTATTTGGAAGCTTACCACACAAGTACTTTTCCTCCCTTAACATTCTTATGCTTCAAATCCCATATTGCCTCATTGGCCCTTTCAAAGGGATATTTCTGTACCACTGATTTCAAAGAAACCCTGCCAGCAAATTCAAGAAATTTCTTTACATCATTATGGGTAATATTGGCCACAGACTTAATTTCTTTTTCCATCCAAAGGTGCTTTTCGTATACAATGCCCTGTAGGGCAGATTGATCCATATGCTCTTTTCTGATTGCATTGATTACTAGCCTCCCCCCAGGCTTAAGGTACAATAATGACTGAACCATGGTCTTCCAAACGGGGGTAGTATCAATCATGGCATTCAGCAAAAAAGGAGGATTGTCCTCAATTTCTCCAGCCCATTTTGCCCCAATTGATTTTGCAAAATTCTGTTCTTCTAAGTTCCTAGTAAAAACCAGCACTTCAGTATCTGGCATTAATTTTTTGACCATTTTCAATACTAAATGTCCAGAAGCACCAAATCCCATCAACCCTAATGTCTGCCCATTTTCTAGGCCTGTCAAATAAAGTGAACGATAGCCAATAGCTCCTGCACACATTAATGGTGCCGCTTCTTCATCTGAAAATACATCAGGGATCAAATAAGCTGATTCTGCAGGAACATGCATAAATTCAGCATAACCACCATTTTCATCTCTTCCGGTTCCTTTAAATGCTGGACATAAATTTTCCAAACCTGATTTGCAATACTCACAAATACCGCATGATGAAAATATCCATGCCACACCTACCCGGTCTCCGGGTTTAAAGGCATTAACTTTATTACCACATTTTTCGATTATTCCTACTACCTCATGTCCTGGAACCATTGGTAAATGCGAGGGAGGAGTCCTACCTTCTATTTCGTCCAATTCAGTGTGGCACACTCCACAGCAGGAAACCTTAATCAATATTTCATCATCATTAATTGTTGGCTTAGGAAGATCTACTTCCTTGAGCGAATTCCTTTCACTATTCAAATCAACTGTTTCCGTAATTACAAAAGCCTTCATAAAAATTACCGTTAAATTGATTTATTCTACTTAGCCATCGCGTAGTTTCCAATGAGCTCTCCAAAAGCAATAATATGGCCCTTCATAGCCTCATTGATCTCATTTAAACTCGCACCTTCTGCTAACCCTAGCAATTTATCCAAGGCATATACCTTAAAAAAATAACGATGAATCCCAGAAGGGGGACAAGGACCACCATAGTTTATTCTATTGAAATCATTCATTCCTTGAATTCCAGGAATGATATCTTCTTCAATCGATTCCTTAGGGACGACATCCCAAACCAACCAATGAAGCCATGTTTTATTGGGAGCGTCTGGATCATCCACTTTAATAACAAGGCTTTTTGCCTCATATGGTATTTTCCCAATATGAATAGGAGGATTGATATCCATCCCTTGACAAGTATATTTGGCAGGAATGACTTGTCCTGCCTTGAACACAGGACTGCTAATCTCAAGTGATTTCATAGCATTATCCTTTGATCTTATGATGTCCAATAAAAATTATTTTTTAGGAAACCATTTTTTGGGTAGGCTCCACATTACTACTTAATCGCTTTTTCAATAAAACCAAAAAGCTCATCATGATAGGAATAGATCTGCTTGTTCACTGATTCCATTTCCTCCATTAAGTCTTGATGTTCTATTTCGTACTCCCTATTTAGCTCTTCTATCTTTTTTACCATATTAAATAATCGCTTATCATGTGACCTTACTTTTGACTTAAAGGTTTCCAAAAGCTCTCCATTATAAAATATGATAAGATTCTGAAAATGATCGATTTTCTGCTTATCCCCAACAGATGTGAAACTTCCTGAATATCGGTCAAGTAATTTCTGAAAGAAATCCATCTCTTTTTTCCAAAATGAAATAGCCGACAACCACTCAGCAGTACTCCTGTGCTTTGCTCTCAAAGAACTTTCATTTAGCTCTCCATTTGCTATGGTCTTTGTAGTTTCCATTCCTTTTTTATTTAAACTTAACAAGTCAATATATCTTCATAAATGATTGACATCATCAATAAGCAACATATATATCGTTGTAGGATAATAATGAGCTTAAATCACATCCATCTTGGTGCTATTTTCAAGATATCCATAATTAGCCTCTTGGTTTTCCAAAGTGGAAAAGGATTATAACTTTTAATTAAAACGGCATTATTTTATCCCAATAAATGATCTCCTTTCATATCCATCAAACTTTTTTCGGTCAATTTGAATATATCTTTTTTTAATAAGCGGACTTCTTTGACCAGTTCCTTCTCCATAATTTTCAATTCCAAATGATCTTCAATAATCTCTTGAGAAGGTTTTTCCTTATTGGATTTTATTTGCTCACTTATATCGCTCATATGCTTTTTCAACCGTTTACTTAAGCTCAACTGGCGTTTCTCCAATGTGGACAAGGTTTCTACATAATAGCGATTTTTGGAAATAAACTTTGGTGCGTTCAACCAGATGAAATATTTGTTAATTAATATTTTAAAGAAGTTAAACTCGTCTGCAAGAAACTCTATATCAGACATAAAGAGATGTACATCATCATATAGTTTCTCCCAATTTCTTTCTGCTTCATCTTTAATGTTTGAAGCTGATAATTTATTAAATTCATTCTCCTTTTTCATGGCCTTTTTTTCTCTTAATCTCCTATTAATTGACAACTTATTGAATGATAACCATCATCTAAAAGCAATATATTGCTCACAAAGGACTATTAGTTTTGAAAGATTTAAACCAGGCACAAATTACAAGTACTATAAATTTGTTATGCACAAATGTTCTTCAAAACAAGTCTCGTTTATCCAGATCATTTCTTAGGGCTTCAAAACCAGAGATGAGGTCAAATAATTCATTGTCAGTAACTTCTTGCCGCTTTTGATAATAAAGTTCTTGGAGATTTTCCAAAAACTCACGGATGTTTTTCTCGACTCTCTGCATTGAAGCTAAACGACTGGTATTTTCACTAGTGAGAGAACTTGCGCAAGCCCTATATAGAGAAACAAATAGGTATTCCCTTACCAACAGCCCAAGGGTCTTTTCCCTATCCCCCATAATTTCCGGTATTCTATTGCTTGGCCAGGTATTTTTTTCAAGATTTTCTAACCACTCCTTGTCCAAAGGAAGTAACTGCTCTTGATAGGGCTGAAATAAAAAATTTTTCATTACTGGCTGGTTGTAAAAAATATATATGGTACTCAAAGGGATAGTATCCAATATTTCAGTCACCAAGGAAGTGATTCCATGGACAGAAGTAGGTAATTCCAATACTCCCTCTATATTCAAATGACGATCGGTCAAATGACCTGCAATCCTATCTCCAACAGCCCATATCTTAGTTTTATCCAATGGGAAATCATTAAAAAACCTGAGTACTTTTTCAGCAATCACTTCATTGAATCTCCCCACTAAACCCTGGTCAGAACCAAAAACCAAAACCTGTACAGATTTACTTTTTATAAAATCACCATCTTGAAAATTGAATTGATGAACATCCCTAAGGCTTATGGATAACCCCAGTTGAACGGTTCTATAATAATCCGTTAAAGCCTCCATAGCCAGCTCATATTGATTAATATTGGTGGAGGCCAAAGCCTTCATGGATCGGACCAAAGTAAAGATTTCCTCTCCTTTATTGATCTTATTTGCTATGACTTCCAAATATTCACTCATGATTTACCTATTCGATATAGAATCTTTTAAGCCACATGTCAGCCAACTCCGCAAGGGTTTCCCTATCTTTTTCTGAGAAGGTTTCAGATGAATTCATTCTGTCCAATAGATCTTCTGGGAGCAGTCTAGCCGCTTTCCGAAGGATTTTCTCAGTTTGTTTTAACTTTTCCAAAGGAATCTTATCCAAAAGGCCATCAGATAAGGCAGTTAATATTATTATCTGTTCTGGAAGTGATACAGGGTCAAATTCCATCTGAAACAGAAATTCCTGAATCCTTTGCCCATGGGCTATATATTTTTTGGTCTGGTCATCCATTCGGGTACCAAAACGCATAAAGACTTCCAATTCTTTATACTGGATATAAGCTAACTTAAGCGGGGAAGCCAGCCCTCTATAGGCTGGTCTTTGGGCCTTATCTCCTACCCTAGAGACAGATTTTTCTACTTCCACTGCAGGTAACATCCCTTGTTCAAACAGCTTTGGAGAAAGGTAAATTTGACCATCTGTAATACTAATAAGATTTGTAGGGATATAAGCCGCAAGGTTCTGCCCTTCTGTTTCTATAATCGGTAAGGCCGTCAATGATCCACCGCCCCTTTCATTATTCAGCTGGGTACCTCTTTCCAAAAGCCGGGCATGGATGTAAAAAATATCACCCGGAAATGCCTCCCTTCCAGGCGGCCTTCGAAGCAACAATGATATTTCCCTATAGGCCCTGGCATGGTGTGTCAAATCATCATATACGATAAGAACATCCTTACCCATTTCCATAAAGTACTCCCCGATACTAGTAGCTGCATATGGAGCTAAGTAAATCAAGCCTGGCGGATCATTTCCTTGGCTAATCATTACAATGGTATAGTCCATTGCCTGATGAGCATCCAGAACAGCCAAAGTTTTGGTTACCGAAGCAGCCTGCTGACCTATGGCACAATATATACAGATGACTTCCTTGTCTTTTTGATTTAAGATGGTATTAACGGCTATAGCCGTTTTTCCAGTTTGTCGATCACCCAGTATTAATTCCCGCTGCCCTCTACCCACTGGAATAAAAGCATCAATCACCTTGATCCCTGTTTGCAAAGGCCTACTTACTGGAGCTCGGTCAGTAATCGGAGGTGAAGGTCTCTCCACAGGTGATCGTGAACTTTGCTCCAATAAACCTTTATTGTCCAATGCAAAGCCAAGCGGATCAATAACCCTTCCAAGCAAAGCCGATCCCACAGGAATATCTACAACCTTTCCTGTTCTTTCCACTTTATCCCCAACCTGCAAATTCTTAATTTCACCCAATAGGACTACGCCTATGGCATCTGGATCAAGGTTAAATGCCATCCCATAAAGCCCCCCTTGAAATTTCAACAATTCCTCATTTCCAGTGCCGGGTAACCCATCCACTAATACTACACCTTGGTATATAGCCTTTACCTTACCTATTTCTTTGCTACTAACACCCGGAGCATATTCAGATCTGACTTTCTCCAAATCCCTGAACAGTGGATCAAATAGGTTTTCCATGGTCTTGGTCTTTAGATTCTAATTTCCCTGATTTACCCAAAATACTGTTATTCAAGGTATCCTGGACCTTATCTTCCCATCTTTCCAAGTATTCCATCAAGTTCCAGCTATATTGATAGTTTTGGGTTTTAAGTGTAAAACCACTTATGTTTTCTGAAGAGGTTTCAAATCTCAAATTCACGGAACGCCCTACTAATGCTTCCAATTTTTCTTTAAAACTTTCCTGAAGACTATCTGGAAGCACAAAGCTGCTTTGAAGTATTATTGGACCGGAAGCAGACTTTAGACCTTCAAAAAGTTGTCCATCCACTTGTTGCTTCTTATCGCCAATACGATCTAAAAAGACATCAGCCATTAGTGCTTCCAATTTGACATTGGCCAATTCACCCAATAGTTTTTTGCACATAAGGAAAATTTCCCGAACCATTTTTTTATAGATTTCATCTTGAAGCCCTCTCTGTTCCCTGTCCAATGAATCCTTCAACCTTTCACTCAATATTTTTACTTCTTCCTTGGCAAGTTTTATGAGCTCCTCCTTTTTCTTCCTTGCCTCATCCTCAACTACTTGGAGCATTTTCTGCTTTTCCTGCTCAAATTCTGCGTTTTTTTTCTGATAGCTTTTTAGCTCACTATTGGCTTCATATAATACCTTTTCTGATTTTTCTAGTTCCTGTCTGATTTTTTCCTCCCTATCATGTACCGCCTTGAGTATAGGTCGGTAGAGGAAACGCTTTAATAGCAAGACCAAGACCAGAAAATTTATTACCTGCGCCAATATGGTAAACCAATCTATCAGCATGACCTATCCACCCGGGGCATTGGTGATGAAATAATTCCAAAAAGGGTTGGCAAAAATGATAATCATGGCCACTACCAATGCATAAATCGCAGTGGACTCGATCATTGCCAAACCGACAAATAGTGTCCTGGTCATTGTTGAAGCAGCATCAGGTTGTTGAGCCAATGAACTCATCGCAGAGGCCACAGCCTTTCCTTCTGCAAATGCAGGTGCAATACAGCCAATGGCGGTAGTAAAACCCGCCGTAATGATCGAAACCATTCCTATAATTGTTACCGAATCCATAAGCATAAAATTTATTATAATTGTTGATCTAAAATTTCTTCTCTACGTGTTGCAGCAGCTATGTAAACAGTAGCCAATATGCTGAATATATAGGCCTGTACCATGCCGGTAAGCAAGCCAAGCACCTGCATGATTACCGGGAAAAAAAAGGGCACGATAGCGACCAAAACCGCCACAATCATGGCCCCACTCATCATATTTCCAAACAGCCTGACGGCCAGAGAAAGTGTCCTGGTCAATTCGCTTATTATATTAAATGGCAGCATCAACCAACTAGGCCTTTGGTAAGTTTTCAGATACCTCCCAAGCCCCAACTCTGCCACCCCATAAGCCGGTACTGCCACAAAAACAGTCAAAGCCAAGGCAGCAGTAGTAGAAAGTGAGCCTGTGGGTGGCTCATAGCCAGGAAAAAGGGTACATAAATTGGAAATGGCAATAAAGAGAAATAGTGTACCCAAAAAGTTTAAATATTTTTCCGGTTTAGCAATTCCGATTGCTTTAATCTGTTTTTGCATTTGAAGTATTAATATTTCCAAAACACATTGCCAGCCCGAAATTTTTATTCCTTTTTTTAAACTTCTGGTGATCAAAATAGACCCCAATACCATTATAAACATGATTAGCCAGGTAAATACAATGGTCGCGTTTAACTTAAATATTCCATATTCCCAGAATATCCAGTCATCAGGACTTAACCTCATCATCCACCTCCTTCCCATCATTGACCCTATATTTCATTTGGCTTTTGATACTTCTCAAAAAGACCAATCTAATGCCCAAAAATCCTAAGAAAGCAGCCAAGAGATCAACCCAATCTGTTTCGGCCAAATAATAAAATCCAAGCATTACTATGACCAAGCGGAAAAAGAAACTCATAGGATATAAAATCGCATAATATTTTGACTTGAAACCATATTGAATCGTCCATAATAGACCAGCCCAGAAAACGAGGCCCAATACTGCACCTCCCAATGCTTTAAGAATTATTTTGATGATCAACTCTTCCATTTCAATTATTCTCCTGATGGTTATCATCCTTTATTTCATTCCCTTCTTTTCTTATCCAGTACCAGGCATTTAAGGCGCCCAGACCAATCCCAAACACCAAGAAGGACAAGGTCCAAGAGTATTGACTAGAGAACTTAGAATCAAGCCAAATTCCCAATAGTGCTCCCAGGACAGCTGGTACCATAACAGACCACCCCACTATTCCAAAAAGGCTAAAGCCAAACCAAATACTTCTGATAGGTCTCTTTTGAGCTTTGATTTTACGGTCTTCTTTTTCAGCTACAGTTTCCTTAAACTTTTCATTTTCCCCCGGTTTCATGTTTTGAGGAGTTCCTGGAAATTCCTTATAAATCCACTTTCAAGCTTTGCCAATGCTGTTCTTATTTGGCTTTCACTTTCCCTGTGATGGGAAAATTCCATTTCAATGGCTTGATGTAATTCCCCAAGTTTTTTCCCACTGATGCACCTTCTAACTGAGATGACAAGCTCATTTCCTGTTTTCACCATTATACCTTCCCCAACAGCAAGGTATTTAGCTTCTTCTCCAATGATTTCATACATTAATATACCAGGTGCCAAGGCAGCTGTACAGTCCAAGCGATTGGGCAAAATACCAAAAGCTCCCTGCCAGGTTTCGAGTACAACCCTGCCTATTTTGTCGGCATTAACTACTACCTTATAAGGTAATAGCACCTTAAGCTTCATGTAGGGAGCCTGATTCATTTATATTAATCGATTTTTCTTTTTCAATTGCTTCCTCAATTCCCCCAACCATGTATAGGCAATTTTCAGGTATATCGGCAAATTCATCATTTAAGATCCTTTCAAATCCATTTAAGGTTTCTTCTAATGGAATAACCTTTCCAGGAATTCCGCTGAATACTTCGGTAGTGAAAAATGGTTGGGTTAGAAACCGCTCGAGCCGTCTTGCGCGATTTACGGTCTTTCGATCCTCTGACGACAATTGCTCTGTTCCCAACATGGCAATAATGTCCTTAAGGTCTTCATATTGGGCTAAATTTTTACGGATTTCCTGTGCCAATTGATAATGTCTTTGGCCGATCACCTCTGGATTACACATCTTAGAGGCAGAATGTAGCGGATCAATCGCTGGGAATAATCCTTCACCAGCTCTTTTTCGAGAAAGAACTATGGAGGCAGATAGGTGGCTGAAAGTATGCACTGCTGAAGGGTCCGTCAGGTCATCCGCTGGAACATAAACGGCCTGTATTGAGGTAATGGCCCCTTTATCCGTACTTGAAATCCTTTCTTGTAATTTGGACAATTCGGTACTCAAAGTAGGCTGGTATCCCATTCTGGATGGCATTTGCCCCATTAAACCAGATACCTCCATTCCTGCTTGAATAAACCTGAAAACGTTGTCAATTAATAGCAATACATCTTTGTTCTTGTCGTCCCTAAAATACTCAGCCATGGTAAGCGCAGCATGCCCCACCCTGAAGCGATTGCCTGGAGGCTCATTCATCTGCCCAAATACCAGCACCATCCCAGGCAATACCCCTGCCGATTTCATCTCCCTGTACAATTCTTCTCCTTCACGGCACCTTTCTCCAATACCACAAAAAATGCTTACCCCCTTGCTTTGCCCAACGAGATGGTGGATCATCTCAGTCAATAATACGGTCTTCCCTACACCAGCTCCTCCAAAAAGTCCTGTCTTTCCTCCCCTTTCCAATGGCATTAGTACATCGATGCATTTGATCCCTGTTTCAAAGATTGCTGAACGGGTAGCTCTACTCATCAAATCAGGAGGATCTCGGAGTATTGGACGCCAAACCACATCCAGAGGATCAGAGAGCCCATCAATGGTATGACCAAAAACATCAAACATCCTAGACAGGGTAGTATCGCCTACAGGTACTTCCAAGGACCTCCCAGTATACCTCACCTTCATTTCTCTAGCTAGTCCCTGTGTAGGAGTCAGAGCGACTCCTCTGACTTGATGAGCATCCAACTGCAATAATACTTCTATAATTACCTTTGAATGGGTACCAGTATATAAAACACTGTGAAGCGGAGGGAGTTTATTGTCAAAACTGACATCCACAACACTACCCCTAACACGGGTAACTTTACCTATATATTGTTCCTCATCCATAATTTTAAAATGTAGCGGAATGAATTCCCATTATTATCCGTACAATCCCTCAAATGATGGTTCAACTGATATTATTTTTAGATGCTAAAATGAGAATTGTCCTAAAGAACAGAGCGACAGAATACGGTACACGCAGGTAAGAACAACATTATATTAGCTCTTTCCTTCCAGCCCATCTGTTCTTAAAGTTTATGGTCCCAATCTTAAATCAATTGATCCTATTTTCTATTTAGTAAGTCCTAAAATATTAAATACACATATGCGCCCTATAAGGGCTAATGATTCCAATCATCAAAATCGAAAATTTTGCTGATTGACTTTTTAAATGTTTTTTCGTAGTCATTTATTAATCCTTTTATACCTTTTCACCCAATTGAATGTAGTTTAGGGCTTGCTGAAGTATGGCCTTTATATTAGAGTTGTTGGAAGTCAATTGAAGATAAGGGTGTAAAACAGGGTCAAAAGCCTTCTTTATTTTAAGGTAAACACTAAAGTTCGCCTCACTATCAGGCCTTGGTTTTTCCATTCTTTTTGAGATTAAATTCTCCTCCGCTTTTACCAATATTTTGACCAAAGAGGTATGTTGATTAGTGGCCAGTTGAAAAAAGGGCACCCTGGTTTCTATGAGGTAAAAAGTGGCATCCAGAACGACGGGAATCCCCTTATCTAATACCAACTTTGCCCTTCTTTCCATTTCTTTATAGACTTTCATTTTATCCCTTTTGCTATATTGATTTGATAGCCCCAATTCCTTTCTGACCACATCACTTTTAAGAAGTACACCACCAAGCCTATCAGCCAACTTAGAAGCCAAATAGCTTTTCCCTGTTCCTGGAAGGCCCATTACCATAATTATCATCATCCTAGGTTTAATTTGTTTATTACAATCTCCATAAAAACAATTTATAATTCCATGATACTCAAACCTTCATAGCATGATGAAAATCACTAGGATAACCTGATGCTAGTTATCACCCATTAAGAATATTTGTATTTACTTTAAGCATTATGACAACAACAACAGACAATCTCCAAATCAAGCAAAGTCTGTTTGATGCTTATGTGTTAAAGTAAAAATCAATGATCAAGGACTTTAAAGACTGATTAAAAGAATTGATACAGACCAGTGATGTAAAAAACCTAGAAATAGGCGATACCAGTAAAAAACTCCAAAAAAGAGATTATGATGGCTTTCTTGGCACCATAGAATATGCCAAAGAGGAATTGGAACTTCTCCATTAACTTGAAAAACTAAGTTAGCACCGTGATAGCCCAGAGATCGGTACTGTACTGGAAACGGATCGTGAGACTTTCTTTATTTCTGTTGATTATAGGAGAATTTTATGTAGGATATATGAGATATTATGGAATTTCTTCCCAAAATTAAACGTAAAAAACACCATGGGGGAAGTTATACTTTTGGGGACAAAAATATAATATGCATTACATTTCTTGATATAAGGGCTAATTCCTTAAATATCCTAGGATTAAAAAATGACCAATAATGGATAGCCTTGCTTCACATCAAATCAACATTCCTATAGGGGATTTGATATTAAAAGGAATATTGACCGTTCCTAACAGTGCAAATGGTCTGGTCATCTTTTCCCATGGAAGTGGTAGCAGTCGATTAAGCACCCGAAACAACTTTATAGCTAATCATTTAAATACAAATGGGTTTTCTACATTACTATTTGATTTATTAACAGATGAGGAAGATACAGTCTATGAAAAAAGATTCGACATTGCCTTATTGACCGAAAGATTAATTGAAGTAACAGAATGGGTACAAAGCAAAGAAAATATTTCAACATTAAAATTGGGTTATTTTGGTGCGAGCACGGGTGCTGCTTCAGCGCTTAATGCGGCTGCATACTTAGGTTCCAAAATTGCTGCGGTTGTTTCCCGTGGAGGTAGGCCTGATTTAGCAGGAGACAAGGAGTTATTTAAAGTGGTAGCCCCCACTCTTTTCATTGTAGGTGGTTTGGATAATAATGTAATTCCTTTAAACCAATTGGCCTATGATAAAATGAATACTGTTAAAAAACTTGAAATAGTACCCGGCGCTACCCATCTCTTTGAAGAGCCAGGAAAATTGGATCAAGTTGCTACTTTGTCTGTTCATTGGTATAAGAAATATATAACAGAATAATTTAATATAAATGTTTACAGATAGATACGAAGCTGGCAAACTTTTGGCTGAGGAATTAGCTAACTATAAAGGAAAGGATGCGGTAGTTCTGGCGATTCCGCGCGGAGGCCTTCCTGTTGGTGCTGTTATTGCCAAATCCTTAGGCTTGCCATTGGATATAGCATTGACCAAGAAAATCGGCCATCCATTCAACAAGGAATACGCCATAGGTGCAGTAAGCTTAAATAGCATCGTTCTAAGCGAAGAAACAGGAAATGTTTCACCGGAATATATTGCAGAGGAAACCGAGAACATTAGGAACCTCCTTCTATCAAGACGTGACGCTTATTATAAGAACAAAGCACCTAGCTCTATCAAGGATAAAACGGTGATTTTGGTAGATGATGGAATAGCTACGGGTAATACCATATTGGCCACCATCAAACTTATAGCACAGGAAAATCCTAAACATATTTTGGTTGCAGCACCGGTATCTCCTCTTTCAGCGATATTAAAAATTGAGGAATCTCCCCTTGTAAGCGAGGTGTTGGTTTTAGAACAAGCAAATAATTTTCATGCCATTGGCCCCTATTATATGGATTTTAACCCAATAACAGACCAGGAAGCCATAAAGATTTTTAATAGCATTAAATAAACTTATCAAACAATTCTATAGCTGTAGGCATAATTACAACTAAAAGAAATAAACCACAGTAATTAAACCGCTTGAACCTTTAACATTCAAACAACTTAATCACCTATCAATAGCTATACGAGGCAAATTTAATCATGATTAAAATTCAAAAAAAGGGAAGCCTTCACTCCTATCATAAATTTTCCAGTGGTTTGAAAAAGCTAATTAAACACCTTAAAAAAGGGAAGGTTATTCTGATTAATTGGTGAATGATCTAATAAACTACAAAGACAAAAAATTCTCCGAATGGTACTTTGTAATTATACTTTATGGACACAGGATTTCTAGCAATATCTCAATAAACACATACTTCGTATTTAAAAATTAACCATTCGACTCGAATAATACCACCAAAATTTTGACATTCTCAAACCCTGAAGAAGTATTGATCCTAAACAAAAATAAGATCATCCAATCAAATTAAGAGTAGTTTATTTCTTATGCTATTTTCTTAGAAAGAAGGAAAAAATAAATTTCACCATCCCACCAAAACACTTATTGACAGACTTTGCAAATAGAGCTGCTATCTTCTATCCCACTATTCAAAACTTGTAGGTTTCCTGTATTATTTCTAAACATGGTTATTCCTTTTAGTTTCATATTCCAAGCATCTTGGTAAATAGAATCTACAGTTTCTATAGTCGCTGCATTAGGTAAATTGATGGTTTTGGAAACGGCGTTATCAGTATACAGCTGAAAAGCCGCTTGATGCCTTAAATGCCAATAGGGTTCAATTTCCAAGGCTGTTTTAAAAATTTCGCGTATATCCTCGCCAAGTACCTTTATTTCTTTACAGCTTCCTGTTCTTCTGACTTTCTGAAGAACGGTCTCATTATCCAGTCCATGCTGAACCAAATAATCTAAAAAAAGTTGGTGAAAACTGCTTAAGATCAAGCCTCCCAGCACATTTCCCCTTTCAAAAGCAAGGGCATATATTGGCTCAATGGAAGCTGACACACCTGCAATAATAGAAATACTTCCTGTAGGGGCAATACTAATTCTGGTCGCATTTCGCATAGGCTCTTTTGGGTAGAAAATACTATGCGACCAGTTAGGAAAATTCCCTCTGACTTCCCCCAAATTTGAGGAAGCTGCCCTGCTCTTTTGGCCAATAAAATCCATCAATTTTTCACCCAGTTGAACTGCTCTATTGGATGCATATGGAATTTCCAATTTTATTAAAAAATCTGCCCAGCCCATGATCCCCAACCCTATTTTACGGTTGGCCTTTGTTGTCTTTTCTATAAGTTCATCTGGATAATCATTGACTTCGATGACATTATCTAAAAATCTTACAGCAAGCATCACTACTTCTCCCAAATAATCCCAATCAACAACATATTTATTTCCTTGCTTTCGGATAAATTTGGTTACGTTTATAGAACCCAAATTACAAGCTTCATTGGGAAAGAGTGGCACCTCACCACAAGGATTGGTTGCTGAAATTTCACTTAAACTAACAAGAGGATTATGGGCATTAATAGCATCCAAAAAGATCAAACCCGGGTCACCACATATCCACGTATTTTTCAAAATGTTTTTCCAAATTTCTCTGGCAGGTAGCTTCTTGGTGATTGCCCCATCACGGGGATTAATTAATTTCCATGTTTTATCTTCTTCCACTGCTCTCATGAATTGGTCCGTAATACCTATGGACAAATTAAAATTATTCACTTTTCCCCCTCCAGACTTTAAACTAATAAATTCTTCAATATCTGGATGATCAATATTCAAAATTCCCATATTGGCTCCTCTTCTTTTGCCCCCTTGCTTAATTTTTTCAGTTGTACGATCAAAAATTTCAATCACGGCAACAGGCCCCAATGCTACATCCCATTTATTATCCACCCTATCGCCTTTTGGACGTATTCTGGAAAAGTTAAAGCCTGTCCCCCCTCCTCTCTGGTGAATTTTAGCCGTACTTTTTAATGTATGAAAGATCTCTTCTAAACTGTCCTCAACAGGAAGCACAAAACAGGCACTTAGTTGTTGCTGCGAAGTTCCTGCATTCATTAATGTGGGCGAATTAGGTAAAAAAATCAATTGGCTCATCAGTTGATAAAAAACACGGGTAAATCGATCAACATCCTTTTTATTGCCCCAGATTATTTCAACCTCTGCTATGGCTTTGGCCACACGCATGAACATATCCGCCGGGCTTTCGAGCAGTTGATTGTCCTTCCCGCGCAACAGGTACCTTTGCTCAAGCACTATATTGGCATTATCAGAAAGCTGATCCATTTGAAAGAGGGGAAATTAATATATGCATTTAACAATAATGACCAGAAATAAACTTCATCTCAAATAAAATTGCTTAAACGATATCCCTTTCACAATGATGAAAAATTTCATTTTTGATAAGACTAGTCATTTATTACAAGACATTTGAATGGTTCAAACAAGTAACCATTCACCTTCAATCCTATCCCTTTTTCCTTATTAGTTATTTCCACTACTCAGGACAAAAAATAAACCACTATGCACTAGAAGTGCATAGTGGTTTAGTCTACCTATTAAATCCCTAACCTTTAAACACAATACATTTAAGTATCAAAAATTATTTGGGGATTTCCCCATACCAAAAAAGAACAATCAGTTGTAGAAAGGACTTTTTTAAAACAGTAAAGATCAACTTGAAAATATATTATGACGGGCATCATTTCTTCTTATAGAAACGATATCGAACTTTAATGAACAAACTAAATCACTTTCAATAAACCAATTACAGAACAATAAATATAAATTAAAATGTCAGTAAAAGTTCTAATGTTTGGTTGGGAATTTCCACCTTATATTTCTGGTGGACTTGGCACAGCATGTAAAGGGATCGTTGAAGGGCTTATAAAAAATGAGGTACAGGTAGCCTTAGTTGTTCCAAAAATTTTAGAAGACAGGACTAAGCCATACCGATTGATAGATGCAGGAAAAGTCCCTATAACAGGTTCAGAAAACATACAGCAAGAACTCCATAAAATCTACCATTACTATGAAATAAACAGTCCTATTGTCCCCTATCTTGATCCAGAAGACTTCTCTGCTAAAGCTTCTTCCATCGATATCAGTAAATACAAAGACTTTGAAAATAAAGGCAGATTTTACAAATTCTCTGGTCGATATGGACCAGATTTGTTCTTGGAAGTGGGGAACTATGCAGCTGTAGCTTCCTCACTGGCACTGTCAGAACAATTTGATATCATCCATGCCCATGACTGGCACGCATTTCCTGCAGGTATAATGGCCAAGAAACTCAGCAAAAAACCGCTTATCATCCATATCCATTCCACAGAATTTGACCGAGCCGGGGATTCGATCAATAAGGATATTTACCAATTGGAAAAAGATACCATGCTCATTGCAGACCATATAATTACAGTGAGCGAGTTTACAAAAAAAATACTGGTAGACCGCTATGAGATATCTCCGTTAAAGATCTCAGTAATACATAATGCAATAGAAAAACCTGATGCAAAGACGGATTACCGTCGACTAAGAAAACATAAAGAAAAAATCGTCACTTACCTTGGAAGAATTACCTTCCAAAAAGGCCCAGAATACTTTATTGAAGCGGCAGCCAAAGTCTTAAAAGTAAATAGGAAGTTCCGTTTCGTTATGGCCGGAAATGGCAATATGTTGTATCGTATGATTGACTTGGCGTCAAAACACCGTATATCCGACCATTTTCATTTTACGGGTTTCCTTAACGCCAAAGAAGTAGAAGATTTGCTTTCTATTAGTGATGCCTATGTTATGCCCTCTGTTTCAGAACCATTTGGACTCTCTGCCTTAGAAGCTACCTATCACCAAATTCCCTCAATTATCTCCATCCAATCTGGTGTTCAAGAAGTTTTGGATCATAGTATTAAACTGGATTTCTGGGACACTGACGCCATGGCCAATGCCATCTATGCAATAGGTTCCTACCCCAGCCTTTCCCGTACCTTAGTATGTGGGAGCCAAAAAGAATTAAATCATTTTGATTGGGATAGGCAAACATTCAAAATAAAACACCTATATCAACAGCTGATCAATAGTTGTAATACTGCTTATCCATGAAAAATATCTGTCTCAATTTTCGCCTACACCTTGGGGACCACTTGTCCCATTATCCCTTTACCCTTATAGGAAGCCATAGCCCATACTTTGATAAAAAGAAAACATTAGTCTTACTCAAAGAGCTTGTCGATAAGAGTATTATCCCTACAAATAAGCTATTTACACGTCTAATGGAGAAATTTAAAAACGAATTCAAAATAAGTTTTTCCATTTCAGGGCCGACACTTGAGCTAATGGAAGCGCATATGACTAATTTAATAAAGCGCTTCGAGACTTATGCCCTTCGCGGACAAGCAGAATTCACAGCTGAGCCCTATTACCCTTCCTTGGCAGCCTTGCAAAGTAAACATGAATTCATGAAGCAGGTAAATATGTATGAAGACAAAATTTTTCATCTATTCGGAAAACGACCAAAAACATTTAGAAACACAGAACTAATTCATGCTGATTTTATTGGAAACATGATATATGACCTCGGTTATAAATATATTATGATTGAATCAAACGAAAGAACGCTAAAAGGAAGGACTGCCAATAAAATATATAAAAGCGCGACAAATGAAAAACTTCGTCTATTGGTCAGGAATAGATCTCTCAGCGAAGACATTACCGAAAGATTCCAAAGTAAATCATGGTCAGAATGGCCCTTAACCGCAGATAAATACTTGACATGGCTAGAACAACTCCCTGCTAGCGACCAATTAGTTAATATCTGGATGGATTTAAAAACTTTAGGGCATAAATACCCCATCGAATCGGGCATTATGGATTTTTTCTATCACTTCATTACTAAAGCTATTCATAATGGTTGGAAGTTTATTTTACCTTCTACAAGTCCAGAATCAGTAGCTGAAAGCCTTTCCATACAAAATCCAATATCAATAAAGGATCATTCAGAAACGACTAATATCTGGCTATCCAATGACATCCAACAAGAAGCTTTTTATTCCCTTTATCAGCTTGAACAGCAAGTTATAAATTGCGGTGTTCCAGAGATTATCCAGACATGGCGAGAATTACAATCCAGTGACCATTTTTACTTTATGAATACTCAAATGTTAAAAAATTACCAAGGTATGCCTTACAAAAGTCCTTTTGAGGCATTTATTAACTATATGAATATACTTTCGGATTTCAAACAGCTTCTAAAAACTGTCAGCAAAAACAAAAAAAAGTTAGCCTATATACCTGAAAAAAAGAATCTTTTCAAACTACTTTAGTCTGTATTTTCACTGCTCCTGTGGTTACTTTCAAATCACAAAAATTAAATCCATTTCACCAATGGAAAGTCAAACCTGTTAGATAAAAGTGGATTTTTTGGATAAACTCTATAGCTGTATTCATAATTACCTGGATCGAGTTCAGGCATTTTCCGCCCAAAGACCACTTTTTCCTTGGCTATTTCCATTGGATTGAGCTCATAACTACTGTGTCCTATTTCAGGATCAATTGGATTTTTTCTCAAAACCACCAATTCTACACCAATATCATTAATGGTTAAATCCCCCATGTTGAGGGTTAATTTAACTTCAAGACCTCTTCCCCAATCAGTTATAGTTTCAGGCGTAATAGCAATCACATCAATATCATTCCAGTTACTTTTCACATATTTTTTCCACTGAGCAAGTTCTTTAGCGACAGAAAAACCCTCTGCTCTCATCTTTCTTCCTCTTTCCAATATTTTCGTATAGAAATTATGTTGATATTCTACCAGTGCACGATGCATGGTATATTGTGGGGCCACCGTAATGGCTGTTTTAATGAGTTGAATCCAATCCTTAGGAATTCCTTCCTCATTACGACGGTAAAACAAAGGAATGATTTCGTTTTCCAACGTTTTATAGATTTTGTCAGCATCCAATATATTCTGATAATCTTGTCTTTCATATTCTCTTTCTATTTCTATGGCCCAACCAATTTTTTCATGATATGCCTCTGCCCACCAACCATCCAATACGCTGAAATTAAGGGTTCCATTTAAAATGGCTTTCATTCCGCTGGTTCCTGATGCCTCCTTCTGTCTACTTGGTGTGTTCATCCAAAGATCAACACCCTGAACCATCATCTTGGCCAAATTCATATCATAATCATCCAAAAAGAAAATTTTATTCCTTAGGCCATTTCCCCTCGATGCTTCAAACACTTTTTTTATCAACTCAATACTTTCTTTGTCTTGAGGATGGGCCTTACCCGAAAAGAACAGTAATACCGGTTTATCCTCTATATTTAAAATCCGTTCTAATCTATCCAGGTCTGTAAAAATAAGGTCAGGCCTTTTGTAGGTTACAAACCTTCTTGCAAAACCAATAACCAAAGCATTCTCTTGCAGGCATGCCACAGCTTCCATAATTGTCTTGGGACTCTCATGACGCATTCTCATCGTCTCGGTCATCCTATCTTTGATCGCCAGTAATAGTTCCCTTTTCAATTGTACATTGGTATTCCAAATTTCCTGATCAGGTACTTCGCGAATTTTTTCCCACAAATGGCCATCTTTAAGAAAATCACTTCCCAAGAATTTAGCATAAAGGGCTTTCCAAACTGGAGCAGTCCAAGTATCATAATGAACCCCATTGGTTACATATCCAATATTTAGTTCTTCTGGAAAATAATCCCTCCATAGTTCCTGAAATAATTTGCAACTTACTTTTCGATGGATCTTGCTCACTGAGTTTACTTCCTGACAAAGTTTTAAGGCAAGATTAGTCATTGAAAAACTTTCATCAAGTCTGTTGGCCCGCGCTCTTCCGAGGTTTATAAAAACTTCCCAAGAAATATTGAATTGCTGTGCCATATGTGAAAAATAAGGTCTTAAAAGTTCTTCACTAAATTTATCTATTGCAGCACCAACAGAAGTATGAGTGGTGAAAAGGCTTGAGCTCCGAACCACTTCTACGGCCTCTTCGTAAGAAAGATTTTCATGTTGGATAAGAGATTGTAAGCGGGCAATTCCAACAAAAGCAGCATGTCCTTCATTACAGTGAAAAATCTCCGGTGAAATGTCCAATGCTTCTAGCACCTTTATCCCTCCCAAGCCCAACAGCAATTCCTGCTTTAACCTATTTTCTTGATTTCCTCCATACAGTTGACTGGTAATTCCCTTATCATCAATATTGTTTTCCTCTACAAAACTATCCAATAAATAAAGCTTTACCCGGCCAATTTCCAATTTCCAAACTTGTGCAATGACAGTTCTTCCGGGAAATGGAAGAGCAATTTTTAAAGCTTGATTATCTTTATCAGAAACAAGCTCAAGGGGCAAGGTGCTGAAATCCATATTTTCAGATTCCATTATCTGATCACCAGTAATGGATATTCTTTGCTTAAAATATCCATTTTTATATAGTAGACCTATCCCTACAAGAGGCACTAAACTATCGCTGGCCTCTTTGAGAAAATCACCCGCCAAAATCCCCAGTCCACCAGAATAGAGTTTCAGTGTATTATGGATGCCGTATTCCATACTGAAATAGGCAATTTTTCCATTTTCTGGCATTGGCACATTCATATAATCCTCAAATTTCCCCAATACCTCCTCTAATTGACTGATATATGACTTATCTTCGGCTAATCGGTCAATTACCGAATACGGTAAAGTCTGAAGAAATGCAACAGGATTTTGATGGCTCTTGGCCCAATTTGTTGAATCCGTATATTCAAACAGATTTTTTGCAGCCTCATTCCAAGACCACCATAAGTTAGTTGACAATTTGTGCAAACCTTGTAAAACAGGAGGCAATTCTTCTTTTACAGTTATTTCCCGCCATATAGGGCTGGACTCCATGATTTCAACGCCTACAAGTGGTATAGCCTGGGGTTTATCCTGATATAATTTTTCTCTTTCCCCGCTTTTATCCAATGCCAAACTATATGCTTCTTCGTAATGATGGATTTGATTTTCCCATAGAAAAAACTGACTGATACGATGGGCATCTTCCCTGATTTCCAGCACTTCTGGTTCGGGTTTATTAGAAAAGGACTCAAGTATATCCGCTATTTTTTTTACGACCTCTTGCTCATTTCCATCTGTTCTCTCAAGTATATAAATACCTTTTGAGGGCGGTTCTTTTAAACTTAAATAAGCAGCCCCAAAACCTGAAACATTTGTCGTCACAGCAGGAATATAAAAAGCCAAGCTCTCTAAAGGGGTATATCCCCATGGTTCATAGTAAGAGGGAAAAACTCCTAAATCAAATCCTATCAACAAATCATAATACTCAAAATCAAAAATCCCATCATTTCCATTTAGATAGGTCGGTACAAAAATGACTTTCAAATTATCATCCACAGATCGGTTGAGATCTACTTTTTTTATCCTTTGAAAAATTGGGTCTGTTTCGACTCCTTGAAGATAATGGGTCAGTAGTTCGGTGGGCCTTGGATCCTTTAAGTTAGGCGACTTGATTCGTTCGGTAAGCTCTTTTCTTGGACCAGTATGGTGTCCTGGAACAAAAATTAAGGCTATTATCTGTTTACCAACCTTGCGGTGAACGAGAACTTCAGCTATAGAATCGATAAACACCTCAATCCCTTTATTCTTAAATTCATACCTCCCGCTTTTAATTACCAATAAACTATCTGCAGGAAACCTTTGGTTAAACAAACCTTCCGCTACCGCCAAAATTTTACTTCTGGCCAAAGCCCTTTTCTCTTCCAGATGAGGTGGAACTGGAACCATAGCATTATCAAATCCATTGGGAGTGATCACATCCGGATATTTACCCAATAGCTTTTCACATTCTTTAGCGGTAAATTCACTTACTGTAGTAAAGCAATCAGCATTCATTGCCGCCACCTTTTCTAATGAATGTTTAGATAACACATTGCTCTCCAACGCTAATTGCTCGGGATTATACTGATATAATTGACTATAGAATGGCATGCCCTTTCCAGCTATAGCCCTTCCTATAACAGTGGCATGAGTAGTAAAAACAGTGGCTATTTGGGGAACATTTTCTTCCAGGTATAATAGTCCCGTTCCTGTCATCCATTCGTGAAATTGAGTTACCACCTGATCGGTAGAATTGATGTGGCAACGATAAAAACATTCAATAACCTTGCCTGCAGCATATCCAAACATGGCAGGTTCTATATAGTCCCACTGTCCATTAAGTGAATCTAATTGATATTTAATCCAAAAATGTTTGAATATTTCATTTCGCTCAAAAAAGAAAGGCGTAAAATCGACCAAAACAGCTATAGGATTACTGTGGATATTCCAGCGACCAATTTTTACCTTCAGGCCTTCTTGGTCTAAAAATTGTCTCCAAAGTTTAAATAATGTTTTATCTTCTATAAATTCAGGATGTACACCTATGCCTTTATATACATCTGGGCCAATCATCATTAATCTTTCATGATAGGTTCTTTCTAATAAAGGAGCTTTAGTTTCAAGGACAGCATATATACCGCCTACTTTATTGCAAACTTCCCAGCTCACTTCAAAAAGATAATCAGCCTTCTTTAAAATTGATTCTTCCATATATTTTGATCATTTCCATTTATAAACCACTGATCAAAAAAATACTTATCCAACACCCTTCATCCTCTATGTATACTTAAAAAAACCAATCCCAATTATTTATATAAATACATCCATACCTCTAATAATACCGACTAACGTACCAAAAAAACTTGTTTGAAGAGGGAACGAATAAACTTGATTGGTAAACTTCAAATTTCCTCTTTTATATGGATTGCCGTCTTCTTCCATCCTAAAAGGAAATATGATGAGGTCAATATCAATTTTCAACTATCTGAACATAATTATATATTTGAAAATCAATGCTAATGTGCGAACCATTTAACTCAAACACATAAAAGTCAAACCCAAATACAAACTCGTTTCATTTCTGTTAAAATTTTTAATCCGAATAACAAAAACATTAATTAAGGCCAATGAATATTCGTAGTATCTATTAATTTAATTAATATTGGATACTTCGTTCCTCTTGGATTTTTGATAAACACCTTCAAATTTGCCAAACCCAAGTTCATGATACCTGATACCATCTTCCACTTCAGTTCGAAACACATGCTTATGATGAAAATACAGAAAATCATCCAAGGCATACACTTTGAACACATATCGGTGCGTACCATTTTCTGGACATGGACCGGAGTATGAGAATTCATTCAAATGATTCATTCCAAATGTGCATAAATGCTCATCCTCATTAATTACATTTTTTGCTGGAATATTATACGCTAACCAATATACAGCAGCATTTCCTTCATATTCAGCATCTTCCATTATAACTACGAGTGATTTGGTTTTAGGAGGTAATTTCTCAATAACTATTGGAGGATTGATGTTCTTCCCATCACAGGTGTAAATACTTGGAATATGACCTCCCTTTCCAAATTTATTGCAAGAAATATTTAAGACTTCCCTGATCATGGTTCTTCCTCTTTATAATTACATTCATGTGGAAACTCGGAGAATTTAGCCCATTTATTCATTCTCAAAACTTTTCTTAACTATTCATCTCCTAGATTTAAATATAGCTCGCTGTTATCCATTTAATAATGACACACATCATCGAAAAAAAAGATATTGGTATATACAGAGGAGTAAATATGAATATTATCGCTTAAAACAATTTTCTTGTCAATATTGACCGCCTAAATTTCTCACGGATTACACTGATTTAATTAATTATTACTGTGAAATAGGTGTCATTTTTGAGAGAATATTTTGAAGGGTAATACTTACTGGTGGAATAGCGGATATCCAGATTAGATATTTAAATATCACAAGTCGCATAAAGATTAAAATATATAAATTTCCCAAAACAATTGGGATTTGGTAAGGTTTCACCTATGAAAACTACTTATATCTAATTAAAAATCAGATATTTGCATAATTACTTCTTACCTAAACCCAATCTATTATGAAAAAAATAATTCTAATTATTCCGGTACTAATTACTTTGTTTATTTGGTCACCTCAATTGCTTGCTCAAGAAAGTGAGGTTAGTAAAAGTGAAATTTTAGGAGCAATGAATAGTTTTGATGGCTTGGACCTAAATGCTGAGAAAAAGGATAAGCTAAAAGAAACCAATCAAAGTGCCGTTGATGACCTTTTTGAAATTGCAAAGGAAGATTTGTCACCTGAGGAAAAGACGAAAAAGTTTATGATGGTAAAAGAAGACAATGCTAAAATCTTTAAAGACATCCTTGGTGAGGACAATTTTAAAAAGTATAAAAAAACAGTGAAAAAGAAGTTGAAACCATTCAAGCGAAAAGCAAAACTCGTCGGCTTCCTAATCTAGCCTATTATATGGGAGTTAAGCACTTACCAATTTTGAAGCTCCAAGACCCAATTCGTTCTACTTGCAAGGTTCTTGGAGCTTTTAATTTAAAAGATACAGATGAAGTTGCTTGAATTAAATATAACTTTAATAGCTCCTTCCCCACTTTTCCTCTAACCATTCCACCACACGTAGATCGTACCTATTTTCTTTTTCATGCTTATATTTTTCCTTCATTTCATTTATCTCCTCTTCAATCATTACGCGAGGTACACCTTGAATATCGATACTGTTCAATGCCTGTACCCTGGCAAATAAATAAGGTGAATTAACCACCTTTTTCAAATATTTAAGCCCTTCTTCCTTGTAGCCACAATTATAAAGACATTCCGATAAAACAGCTGTCACCTCATCAGAATTATCTGGCAGCAATCCAAGGATTTTTTTTACCTTCGGTTTAGCTTGCTGATCTGAAATCAACATTCCCACGGCGCCCCAGTACCGTAAAACAGCATCATCACTTTTAAGCAAGTCCATCAGTAGTTCAATATTATCTTCACTGCCATGAGCAGCTAATTGGGCAGCTTCAATCCAATCCTTCCATTTTTCAGGAACAGTCCTCATATAATCATAATAACTAGCCTCTGGACTTCTAATGCTCCGTTCAGCCTCAGGTATAAATCCCGTATCTCCAATACCTAAACTCCAATCCACGGCTGCTTTTCTCATTTCCATCAAAACCTTAGCATATTGAGGATCATCGGCGAGATTATTCACTTCCCAAGGATCATTTTCAGTATCATATAATTCCTCTACTGGCTTCTTGTTCCAAAAGGTAGATTGCATTTCATTGCATTGACCAGCCAAAAATGCCCTTTCCCAAGACTGCATAGATGGTGCCTTCCATAAGTAGTTCAAATGCTGCCCATAAACCCTATGTGGCATATAATTCATGATATACCTGAAACGCTTGGACCGGACTGCCCTACTCATATCATAGCGCTCATCCATTCTTCCCCTAAACATAAATGCATTTTCTGGATCCAAAGTCTTTTGGTCTCCCAAAAATGCCTTGCCCTGCATCCATCCCGGTATATCTCTACCTACCAAACTCATCATGGTTGGTGCCAGATCAACAAAACTCACCAATCGTCCAACCTGATCTCCAACATTATCCGCAGGAAACAGTTTTTGATATTTTTTGGGGATCCTAACTATAAGTGGTACCCTGGTCCCACTTTCATATACATAGCGTTTACTCCTCCCCAGCACTCCACCATGATCCCCAAAATAAAAAACGATGGTATTCTCTGCCAAACCAGACTCCTCCAGTTCTTGAAGCTTTGCTCCCAGCCATTGGTCCATGTCCTCAATCTTATCATAATACTGTGCCCAATCATGCCTAATCTCAGGGGTGTCTGGGTGGTAAGGAGGCAATTTCACTTTTGATGGATCATGCCTTAATTGATTACTGGGAATGGATTTATGAATGCTGCTTTCATGACTAATATTACTGTTGAAAACAGCAAAAAACGGTTTATCATCAGGCCTGTTCTTATAATGTGCTTTGTTTGAACTTTCATCCCAAATCCCCTTTGTTTGGTTCTTATCAATATTATAATCCTCCTTGGAATTATTGGTGCAGTAATAGCCCGCTTCACGCAATAGTTCAGGAAGCATTTTTATCAAATTTGATTTGAGGTAATTACTACGCATATGCTGGTTTCCACCGGAATTGGCATATATCCCTGTGATAATAGTATTCCTTGCCGGTGCGCATACAGGGGCATTGGCATAAGCATGGGTATACAAAAAGCCCTCTCTGGCCAGTTTATCCATATTTGGAGTAGTAGCCAATTCGTCACCATAACATCCTGCAAAGGGGCTATTATCCTCACTGGTCAACCATAAAATATTGGGGAGATCCTGAGCTAAAAGGCTTGTAGAAAAAAATACGCAAAACAAAAGTAAAAATAAGGCTGATTGAATTACTAGACTCTTCTTTTTGATATACATAGATAAAGAAATATGATCCAAAATAATTTAAATGATTAATAGCCATTAAACACATAATTATGTTTCTCAAAGCCTATACTTACGTAAGATTATTTCAATTTACCCCGCAGAAGACAGCTTTACACTGAAATAAATCCCTTCGGTAAAAAGCTGTGAAATCAGTAACAAGCTATTTTAACAACTCAGAGATACTCATTTAATTGAGTAAATACATATTGATTCAAATCCAATATTCTGAAAAATAATCTATGAACCAAATAAAACGATTGTCACTACCTAAAATACAACTATTCAAAAACAACGTGTACCCAAGTACCTTCACCATATTTGCTGTGCACATCAATTTTGGCATTTATTGCTCCCGCTGCCTTCTTTACGATAGATAGCCCCAAACCATTACCGTTAACACCTTTATGATCTAACGGTTGAGACCTAAAAAATGGATTGAAGATGGATGAAAGGTCTTCGTCCTTAATACCAATTCCTTCATCCTTTATATAGCAGTGGCAGTGACCTGCCTCCTCTTTAATACTAATGTCTATTTTTCCATCATCATGGCTGTACTTGATCGCATTATTGATCAGATTTTCAAGAATTAAATCACCATAATAATAAGGGACTAAATAATCTCCTGACTGATCAGAATGTAATGAAATACTTATCCCCTTATTTTTGATTTGACTTTGATATCTACCCAATATCTCATCAACTAATACAGCAATAGCTGCCTTTCCTTGCCCGTTTAAAGCTTGATTTAGATCATTTCTGGCCAAAAACAACAACTGCTCCACAATCTTTGACATTCGATCAACTTCATAAAGACTATCATTGACCTTCTCCTCATAATCTTCAATATTGCGTTTCTTCCTGACCAGAACTTCCAAGGTTCCCCTTAAGGAAGACAAAGGAGTCCTCAATTCATGGGAAGCATCAGAAGTAAATTGTTTTTCTCTCTCTATGGCCTCCCCAACTCTATCTAAAAGCCCATTGATGGAGGTAGACAGTTCAAATAACTCATCCCTATTGTTAGGTAAAGGCACTCTTTCTGCTAGATTGGTTTTAGTTATGCTGTTGGTAGTATTAATGATAGCTGCAATGGGGGCTATACTTTTTCCAGCCAAGTACCTCGAAATAAAAAACAAGCCTAATATTGAAATAGGAAACAATATCATCAAAGTCTTCATCAAGTTGGAAAGCACCATTAATGAGGCCTCCAAGGGTACCGCTGCCACAATATACCCTTTTGTCATTCCATTGTCTTTAATTTCTATATGCACCTGCCGTATAGGTCGGTTATTCAGCTTTGTATCATAATGTTCATCTATAGATGCCAAGCTGTTGATCATCAGACTGTCCTCCTTAAGATTAGGAGACTTATCCATTACCTGCCCTCTTAGCCCCATTAACTGTAAAAAAACTGGATTGATCTGAACCTCCTTATGCTCTATTTCCTCCCATTCTTTCTTATGCGTAAAATAGACCGTATCTTCTTCAACTGCTATTTCCAGCAGATGCTTATTCGCTTCAAAAGTTAAATTATTATCAAGGCTTCCATAAACCGTTTTCTGGACAATAAAGTATATAAAGCCAAAAACCAATAAACTGACAGCCGATGTAGCAATCAAATAATAAAAAGCAATCCTATTTTTAAAATTAAGCTTCATATTTCTTTGGCTATATATCCTATCCCCCTAATAGTTTGGATATAATTTTCTTCATCACTCAAATTGAGCTTTTTTCTCAAAGCATTGATATATACATCAATTACACCCGAATTATAGTCAAAATTGATATCCCAAACATGTTCAATGATCTGGGTCCTTCTGCATACCTTCCCTTTGTTTCTAATCAAATATTCCAGCAGGGAGAATTCCTTTTGAGTAAGATAAACCTCATGCCTATTTTTAAAAACTTGATGGGTCCCAATATCCATATGAATATTCCCTACCGAAAACTGTTCATGCTCCCCGCTAACAGGCCTTAACTGAACTTTGACTCTTTCCAGTAGTTCTTCAAAATAAAAAGGCTTCTTAATATAATCATTTGCTCCCGCCTGAAGTCCAAAAATAACATCTGTTACCTCGTCCTTGGCAGTAAGAAATATGATCGGTGTTTTGCTATTATGTTTTCTAAATGATCTACAAACTTCGATTCCACTTATTGAAGGAATCATCCAATCCAATAAAATAATATCAAAATCGGTTGAAACAGCCATATCCAATCCTTTGGTTCCATCAGAGGCTGATTCCACCATATACCCCTCCTCTTCAAATCCCTGTTTTAGAAATTTCACAATGCCGGGCTCATCTTCTATTATGAGCATTTTCATGAGCTATATGTTTTACTATTTGATAAAACTATTCTTCTTCGTCTTATTCTTCCTTCTGTTCATGATCTATTTTAAGTCCATTATACTTATATAGATAAGATGCCAATTGATAATATGCAATGGTTTCATCCAGATATTCCTTATCCATAGGTAATGACTCCATTTCAAAAGTATTGGCATCCCAATGATAAAAATTACTGTTCCTCTGGTCATCCAACACCATTAATTTGTCCTTTTTCAAAAGGCCAAGCTTTCTATAGTTTCCTACAAAGGCCCTTTCTTCATCAGAACTAATATCCAATACATTCTGTCCAAACAAATTACTATTATATTCCCATCCCATCATAGCAAACAAAGTAGGAAAAACATCTATTTGTGAACAAAGCTTATCAATTTCCATTGCATCATAACCAGGTAAGTTATACACTAAGGCAGGAATACGGTAATTTTTAATATCCAATTCCCATTTCCCTGCGCTGCTGGCGCAATGATCGGCCATCACTATAAATACCGTGTTTTTAAACCATGGTTTCTTGGAAGCTTTTTGAAGGAAATTATGAATGGCAAAATCCGTATATTTCACCGCTGCGGATCTTGAACCTTGAGACAAATCAATTTTCCCTTCGGGAAAAGTATAAGGTCTGTGATTGGAGGTAGTCATCACAAAATTGAAAAATGGCTTTTCCTCTGCTGTCCTCTTATCAGCATGCTTAATTACTTGTTCATAAAGATCTTCATCACTTATTCCCCAAGCATTTTCAAAATGAATTTCCTCATCCGCAATCAACTCCCTGGAAGTCTTTATTTCATATTCCGGGATATATCCACGTCCTCTATCAATAATATTAAACCCATTTCCACTAAAAAAAGCATTCATATTATCAAAGTACCCATCGCCCCCATAATAGAAATAAGCATCATAGCCTTTATCTTGGAAGATCTTGTTTATAGTAAACAATCCTGAATTTTTAGGCCTTTTTACTATGCTCCTTCCAGGTGTGGGAGGAATAGACAAACTAATGGCTTCCATACCCCGAACTGTCCTAGTACCTGTAGCATATAAATTTTTGAAAAATATACTCTCTCTTGCCAAACTGTCCAAATGTGGAGTAAGTCCATCCTTATTCCCAAAAGATTCCATGAAACTAGCACTTAAACTCTCCACACATATTAATATTACATTAGGGCGAATTTCATTCTGAGATTCATTAAAAATTTTACGCAATACACCTTCCTTAGCCAAAAACTCCACTTTTGATTTGCCCAGTTTTTCTCTTACAATTTCATTGGCAGATTCCAAAGATTCAGAAGCATAAAATGTATCATAGTCCATTTCATTGTTCCTAAAAGCTGCAAAAAAAGAATAAATCCCTGCTTTGGAAATTTCATTATTATAGCGATTTCTAGACCACTCGGCATCCTGATTATTGACAAACAAGGAAAATAACACTGCAAAGGCCAAGACAAAAACACCTACTATTCCCCGATTTAAAAGAGATGCCTTTTCACCAAAAGCTATCTGGAATAGATTGCCTTTACTAAAGGCAAATATTGTTAAACCTACCAAAAGAAAAATTCCACTTATTAACAAAGGTAATGGGTATGACTCGTTTATATTATCTATCACCTCGTAAGTGTAAATGAGATAATCCACTGCTATAAAATTAAATCGTGTATGGAATTCCTCCCAAAAGGTCAGTTCTGCAAAAAAAGAAAAATAAATAATCAAAAGATTGACCAACAGGCCTATATAAGTTACTACCTTATCCAAAATACTGCCAACCAGCTTTTCGGGTAATAATAGCAGATAAAGTGCATAGAATAATAGGAAAAAGGATACTGTTCCCAAATCATAAAACATTCCAATAAATATGGTTTTGATTATAGCTAAAATAGAATGATCCGCTTCATCACCTGACCATAGAAACAAGATCATTCTCAATACAAAAGAGAACATTAAGAAAAGCCCCGTAAAACCAATTAGAATGGAAAATCGGGCAGAAATATTTTTAATTTTATTCATAAATATTGAAAATACATTAGTGCTTATTACTATAGAATTCCTTGCTTTATTTACCAAAAAACCAGTTTTCAGTAAACTAAAGGCTGAAAATAGTAATATTTGCCATTAAACCAGTGTTTTGATTTAAACTATTATACTCCAAACCGAAACTTTATAATAAGAACTGCCAAATATGTAAATTAATGAACATGCCGATAAGGCTTTTACCTATACTAAACTTTTAGGACCCATATTTTGACAGTAAATTCACGTTCATGCATTAAATATTCTAGAAAATAACATTCAAAAGGGATGGACTTCAATCATAGGAAAATTTTATAGGTCTCGACGTCACATAAGCTCCCATCCTCATCTTAATTTTCGTATTTTGAATTGTTATTTACCCAATTCCATTTGCTTATTATTTATTATCATTATTCCTTAATCAAGTTATAAGCTCCTTTCGTCAAAAACTGAGAACCAGTGTTAAAATCATTGGCATTTATTATCTCGACATAATTACCGTCCCGTTCACCCACTTTCACCAGTTTTTTCATAAAGGAATGTTCATTGGGATCATTGCCGTTTTTAAGAAGTACGTAATAATCTTGATCTACCTTAACCACACCTGTCTCTGGTAAAGCAGGGCTTTGAGAACTGTCCAACAAAATTTTTGCTTCAGCAAACATCCCCGGAACCAAATTCTCCAATTCATCTTCTCCCTCTATATGAACATGGACCCTGATACTTCTATCGCCTTCACCTATAGTCCTGCCTACCAAATGCACTTCTCCATTATATTTTTCAGCTGGATTATCCTGTAGACTAAAAACCACTTTTTGTCCTACTTTTACTTTCAAGACATCCTTTTCAAATACATTTAATTCCAAATGGATATGGTCTGTATTGGTGATGGTAAATGCTATATCAGAAGGATTTAAAAACATGCCCTTTTCGGCGGTAATCTCAGCGATATATCCAGAAATTGGGGCCCTTAGTGTGATGCGGGATGAAATATTTTCTTCATCCAGAGTACTGGTATTAATCCCCATTAACAGCAGCTTTTTCTGCAGGGACTCATACCTCGCCTTCATCACCTTATAATCTGCTTCCGCCTTTAGGTATTTCTTTTCAGAACTAACATTTTCCTTTGACAATTCTGCCTGGCGTTTATAATCCGCTTCCAAATATTTAATTTGACCTTTCGCTTCTAAAAAATCCTGTTGTATTTCAAGGTAATCCGGATTTTCCAGCACCAATAATACCTGCCCCTTATTTACTTTCTGGCCTGGAAGTAAGCTCAGTTCTTTAATATATCCGCCAAAATAAGCACTAATCGCTACCTTGTTCTCTGGCGGCACATCGAGCATCCCATTTACATTGACCGCTTCATGAAAATCGACCTGCTCCATTTCTCCTGTTTCAAAACTACCTGAGGAATACTGTTCGGAACTGAGCCGAATGATATTCCCCTGGGAAGCCATTTCCTCTTTATTGCTGTCCATAACCTCCTGATCTTTGCTGTCACAGGCATAAACCAGCAAACAGCCTAAAAGAGCGGTATAAAAAAAGAAGCTATATTTCATTTTAATTTTCATCATCTAATCCAATAAGTATTTTGCCTCCAAAATGGTCAAATTATATTGCCAGAGGTTTTCCAAATATGTTAACTCTATGCCCTTGGCATTTTCCAAAAGCTGTATGTATTGCAGAAAATCTATTTCTCCATTCTTATAGGCCAATTGGGCATTGTGAACCAAACCCACTGCTAATCCCTTCCCCACACCCAAATAATAGTCTATGGCTTTGCTGTACTTTTCAAGGTCTTGGTTCAAGCTTTCATATTTGGCCTGAAGATGTACCTGATAGTTTTCCCCTTGTGCTACTGCAATTGCTTGGCTCGCTTTGGCAGCTTGTATATTGGACTTCTGTGCACCAAACCAGAGCGGAATCGCTATTCCAGCCTGAAATCCCCTATATATCCTTGCCTCAGGAAATTTGTTGGTCCCTTGGAAATAGGAAACCTGTAAGTCGGGCAATAATTTTTGCTTCTCCACACTTAGCTTAGCATCAGCCACCTCATTAAGATGTTGATAATAATTGATACCTGGGTGGTTATCCATCAGTCCTTCATCCATTAGAATAGGCATACTATCTGCCTTAACTAAAAAAAGTGTATCTGTTTGCAGCCAACTGTTGAACTTAATAAGCGCTTGATTGAGATTGTTTTGACTTTGCTCCCGCAAAACTTCTATTTCCTTGGATTTACTTTGGGAAGTTAGTTTCTCCAAGAGATTACTTTCCCCAAGCTCAAATTTTCTTTGGGCAGCAAAGGCAAATTGGCGGTATAGGCTGTCCAAGTATTCATAATTTTCTTTTACTTGGGAATAGTATACAGCAGTATAATAAGCCTTGGAGACCTCCTGCTTGATCCTAAATTCATCCAGCAGATACTTGTTTTCCATTAAGTCCACCTGGTTCTTTTGATACCTGTTTTGTGCACCATAAACTGAAGGAAACTGAAGACTCTGCTCTATTCCCCAAACATTTATAGGCTCACCATTTTCAGCAATATTATTTTGATCTTGATGGTAATAGACATTTGTTTTGTCAATATTCCAAGAACTCCCTATTAGGCTTTCCTGCCTTTCTACCTTATATTTTGATGCATTCAACTGCCTATTATTATCTAGGGCAATCTGCAAAGCCTCTTCCAGATCAATGGACTTATCCTGAGCAAATAAAGAATCATGAAAACCAAAGGTGCCAATTAATACTATTGCTCCTGTCATCATCTTTTTGGAAAGTTTCAGTTGGAGCTTCTTCTCGGCAAATATGGTGTAAAGCACTGGAACCACCAGCAGAGTCAAAAGGGTGGCGGAAATTAGCCCTCCTACCACAACGGTAGCCAAAGGTCTTTGGACCTCAGCACCCGCTGATTGGGAAACTGCCATAGGTAGAAAACCTAGAGCTGCAGCAGAGGCAGTCAATAATACAGGTCTGAGTCGTTTTCTCGTGCCTATCATTACTGCCTTATGAACGTTCTTTACGCCACTAGCACGCAACTCTTTAAATTCCTCGATCAAAACAATACCATTCAATACAGCAATACCGAAAAGTGCAATAAAGCCCACACCAGCAGAAATACTAAAAGGCAAGTCTCTGAAATACAATAGTAGAATTCCCCCCACCGCTGATAAAGGAATGGCACTGTAAATAATCAAAGCTTCCTTCACCGATTTAAAGGCAAAATATAACATCAAGAAAATCAAAATTAGGGCTATGGGAACCGCTATTATCAACCTTTCTCTAGCTGTCCTTAAATTTTCAAACTGGCCACCATAAGTAATGGTATAGCCACTTGGCAGACTAATCTTCTCTCCAATGATTTTTTGCACATCATCAACTACAGACTCCAAGTCCCTGTTACGTACATTGACCCCTATTACTATCCTCCTTTTGGTATTATCCCTGGAAATCTTGGCAGGACCGGTGGTATAATCAATATCTGCAAATTCACTTAAAGGCAGGCTTCTACCATTTGGCAACTGAACAGAAGCTGTGCGAATATCTTCCAAACTTTGGCGCTTTGCCTTATCGAACCTCAATACCAAATCAAACTGTTTTTCACCCTCAAAAACCATCCCTGCCGGTAAACCTGCAAAGCCCATACTGATAAGGTCATTTAAATCCGCAATATTAAGCCCATATTTGGCTATTTTAGCCCTATCGTATTTCACCACCATTTGTGGCAGTCCCGCCGTCTTCTCCACGATGATATCCGAGGCCCCTTCTACCCTTTTTATAGCTTGCTCCACCTCAAGGGCTTTCCTATAGAGAATATCCAAATCTTCCCCAAAAATCTTAATGGCCAAATCTGCCCTCACCCCTGTTATCAGTTCATTAAAGCGCATTTCTATAGGCTGGGTGAATTCAAAGTCAATTCCTGGAATGATGGATAATTTGGACTTAAAAGCCTCCGCAAGCTCATCTTTGGTCTCCGCGCTTTCCCATTCCTTTTTAGGAATCAGCTTAATGATTACATCACTTTCCTCCATGCTCATGGGATCCGTGGGCACCTCTGCCGCGCCAATCCTACTCACTACCTGATCCACCTCTGGAAACTCCAATAGGATCTGTTCCATCTTTGTAGTGGTCTCTATGGTTTTCTCCAAAGAAGTCCCCGTTTTAAGCACTGGCTGAATCACAAAATCCCCCTCATCCAAGGTAGGCACAAACTCTCCTCCCATTCGACTAAAAATAAATATACTAAGCACTAATAAAAGCCCTGAAGCCCCCAGCACGATGGACTTATTTCTTAATGACAATAATACCACGGGCCTGTAAAGGCTATAGACCCAATTGATCAACTTTTGCGAAAAACCCGGCTTATCTGAAATTTCAGGTTTTATAAACAATGAAGCCATTACCGGGACATAGGTAAAACAAAGCACCATGGCCCCAATCAGTGCATAACAAAACACCAAAGCCATAGGCCTGAACATCTTACCTTCTACATTGACCAAAGATAGAATGGGAATAAAAACTATAATGATGATGAGTTGCCCAAATACTGCCGAATGCATCATTTTATGGGCACCGTGATATGTTATCTCATCTATGCGTAGCTGTCTTTCATTTCCACTTAGCTGGCTTAACTTCCTACTTTGTGAAGTAATCTGATAGGCGATAAACTCAACAATAATCACTGCCCCATCGATGATAATCCCAAAATCTATGGCCCCCAAACTCATCAGGTTGGCATCCACCCCGGTCAGGTACATTAAGGAGAGGGCAAAAAGCAAACATAATGGAATTATGGAGGCAACCACCAGACCAGAACGGAGATTTCCTAGCAGCAACACCACCACAAATATTACGATCAAACAGCCTAATAATAGGTTTTCAGCGATAGTAAATGTGGTCTTATCAATCAGTTCGCTGCGCTCCAAAAACGGATTTATTACTATCCCGGGAGGCAATGAAGAAGATATTTCTGCCACCCTCTGGTTTACTGCATTGATCACAGCTTGTGAATCAGCCCCCTTAAGCATCATTACCTGTCCAAGGACTTTTTCCCCTTCCCCATTTCCAGTTATGGCTCCAAATCTGTTGGCATGTCCATATTGTACCTTAGCTATATCACTAATATAAATGGGCACGCCGTTTCTGGTTTCCACCACCATATTTTCTATATCTTCCAAAGAGCCCACAAGTCCTTCACCTCGCACGAAATAACTTTCCTCGGACTTTTCTATATAGGAGCCGCCTGCAATGCTATTATTCTTTTCCAGTACAGTATAGACCTGACTCAAAGGGATTTTCATGGCCCTTAGTTTGGAAGGATCCACGGCCACTTCATATTGCTTTAAATAACCGCCCCAAGTATTAACTTCCACGACTCCTGGAATACCTGAAAGTTGGCGTTTGATAATCCAGTCTTGAATGGTGCGCAAGTCTGTAATAGAGTACTGATCCTTATATTCAGGCTCTACATCAATTATATATTGATAAATTTCCCCCAATCCGGTTGAAATGGGCCCCATAAAAGGAACACCAAATCCATTTGGTATTTTCTCCTCAGCACTTTTAAGTTTTTCAGCAATCAACTGTCGAGGAAGGTAGGTACCAGCCTTATCATCAAATACCACTGTCACCACCGAAAGACCAAATTTAGAAATGGACCTTATCTCCTTCACATTGGGGAGATTGGCCATTTCCAGTTCTACTGGATAAGTCAAAAATTTCTCCACATCTTCAGTGGCCAGATTTTTTGAAGTAGTGATGATTTGCACCTGATTATTCGTGATATCAGGAACAGCTCCCAAGGGAATATGTGACAAGGAATAAATTCCAAATCCGATAATTCCAAGAGTGAAAAGTATAATTATTAGCTTATGGTTTAAGCTATATTGAATAAGCTTCTGAAGCATCCGGAAAATAACTTTTGTACAAATCAAAAATATCAATCTTACCTAAAGCCTCTCTTAGGGAATTCTTAAGATTTCCTTAAAATCAATGTCTGAATGAAAATTTCATCGATTATCAAATAAAAATTCAATTGACAAAAGTAGGATCGTCTTAGAATGCTAACGCGGGTTTAAAACTTAGCTATTAGTTTTCTGGCAAACCAATATGAATTTTGTAACTTATTGAATAATAACCATTAATAGTTTTATTTTTATACTAACCAACAAACCTCAAGTATTTGACCATGGCAATAGTAAAACTAAAAATCAACGGAAAATCACAAGAGCTTGACATAGATCCAAACACCCCGTTATTATGGGTATTAAGAGATCATTTGAAGCTCGTGGGCACAAAATACGGATGTGGAATAGCTCAATGTGGAGCCTGTACTGTACACCTTGGAGGCAATGCCATTAGGTCCTGCCAAATCCCAGTATCAACAATTGGGGAGGAAGAAATCACCACTATCGAAGGTTTATCAGAAAAAGGAGATCATCCGGTGCAAAAAGCATGGCTTGAACATGATATCCCCCAATGCGGCTACTGTCAGGCTGGCCAAATCATGGCTGCTGCGGCGCTATTACAGAAAAACCCTTCCCCATCAGAAGAGGATATAGAAACTGCAATGAATGGCAACCTTTGCCGTTGCGGAACTTACCTTCGAATTAAAGCAGCTATTAAAACAGCCTCTCAATCCTAATCCCCCAAGACCATGACATTTATAAAAACCAATATAAACAGAAGATCATTTATAAAAGTATCGGCCTTAGCTGGAGGTGGGATGGCACTTAGTTTTAGTTGGCTGGCAGGATGTAAACCAACAGACAGAGAGGAAATCCTTCAAATGCCCAAAGAATGGTTTGAACTGAACAACTATATAAAAATCGGAGAAAATGGTGTCGTGACCTTGGTGTCTGCCAATCCGGAATTTGGTTCCAATGTAAAAACATCCATGCCTATGATTCTGGCTGATGAACTGGATGTGGATTGGAATAATGTGATCGTAGAACAAGCTGATTTTTATCCCGAAAGATATGACCGTCAATTCACAGGAGGAAGTCAGGGAATAAGACTAGGGTGGACACCACTCAGGACGGCAGGCGCAACAGCAAGAGCAATGTTGATCAATGCAGCCGCCCAAACCTGGAAATTACCAGCTAATGAAATTACCACCTCCGCAGGGATGATCCACCATGAATCCTCAGGTAAGAAAGCAAGCTATGGTGAAATGGCTTCACTGGCAGCCACTCTTGAAGTTCCGGAAGAAGTAGCCTTAAAAGAGATTTCAGATTTTAAAATTATTGGCCATTCCAAAAAGAATGTGGATGGTTTGGATATCGTAACTGGAAAACCACTTTTTACCTTGGACCATGATCAAGAAGGAATGTTGATTGCCATGATTGTTCATCCTCCAGCTTTTGGGATGAAGGTAAAGTCTGTTGATGATAGTGAGACCAAAAACTTACCAGGCATAAATAAAATTTTCTCCATCAAAACCCTTAAAGACGATTATATCAGAAATGCTTTTGATACTACCACCTTTACAGAATTGGTAGTGATCGCAGGTAAAACCACCTGGGAAGTGCTTAATGCCAAAAAGGCCATTAAAGTAGAATGGGAGAAGGCCAAGGAGCAAGAGGTCACTGTTCAAGGTTGGGGAGGAAACCAACAGTCAGTCACGATTCCTGCAGGATTGGAAAGCTCAATGAACCATAGGGGCATGATGGCTGAACAAAGCAAAAAAGCAGGAAATATCCTTAGAAAAGATGGTGATCCTGAAAGCGCTTTTAAGCATGCAGCAAAAATTATAGAAAGGACTTATACGGCTCCATTTCTAGCACATAACTGTATGGAACCTGTCAACTGTTTTGCAGATGTAAGGCCCGACAAAGCCATTCTCTACGCTCCTATCCAAGCCCCAGAATTAATCCGTAACACCTTAGCAGCAAGGTTAGGCTTGGCCAAGGAAAACATACAAATCAATTTGGCCAGAATGGGCGGAGGCTTTGGGCAACGGGCATATGGTCACCACTTAGTGGAAGCTGCGGTAATTTCCCAAGAGCTTAAGAGACCAGTAAAAATGGTGTATACTAGGGAAGATGACATGACCTATGGAATTTATCGCCCAACTTACTCTGCCACTTATAGGGCCGCATTGGATAAAAACAATAATCTAGTGGCTTTTCATGTAAAGGCAGGAGGCATACCGGAAACACCGATACACCCCAACCGCTTCCCTGCAGGAGCCATTGACAATTATCTTGCTGAGGGTTGGGAAATTCCTTCCAATATTACCATTGGTGCTTTCAGGGCTCCCAGATCTAATTTTATGGCCAGTGCAGAACAGTCATTTTTGGATGAGCTGGCGGAAGCCATGGACAAAGACCCCATTGATTTCCGTCTGGAATTACTGGAAAGGGCAGAAAAAAATCCAGTCGGAGAAAACAACGATTATGAAGCCAATCGTTATGCAGGGGTTTTGAAATTGGTTAAGGAAAAGTCCAATTGGGATCCTCAGAAAAAAGATGCAAAAAGAGGTGTAGCCGCCTATTTCTGTCATAATACCTATGTGGCTGAAGTTATGGATTTGGAAATGAGGAATAATGAACCCTATATCACTAATGTGATTGCAGCTGTGGATTGTGGCATCGTTGTCAATCCAGATGCCGCAGCGAATATGGGAGAAGGAGGAATTGTAGATGGTATTGGCAATGCACTATTTGGAGAACAGTTCTTCAAAAATGGCGTACCAGAAAAAAGCAATTTTGACACCTATAAAATGATCAGGCAAAGAGAAGCACCAAAGCATATCGATGTGCATTTTGTAAAAAATGATATTGCTCCAACAGGCCTAGGGGAACCCTTATTCCCTCCTACTTTTGCCGCAGTGGCCAATGCCCTATATAAAGCTACAGGTAAGCGTTTCTATGACCAACCATTTATGCAGAACATTTTGCCGAGAGGTTAATCTCCAATAAATAAGTCCTTGAATTTCCTATTAGAATTTCAAGGACTTTTCTTTTATCATTTATATAATAGATAAATCAAGAGAACAAAAAACCATCTAATATCCAAAGCAAGAAAAAAACTATAAACAATTTATAAATAGTCATTTAACTCTTAAATCAAATAAATTAATACAAGACTGAACTAGCTCGTACACAACCATTATCTATTGACTTTCCAGACTTCAGCATCATTGTCCAAAATCTCTTTTCCCCATATTGGCAATTCGGCTTTAATCCTTTCTACCAATTCATTGCAGGCTTCAATTGCAGCTTTTCGATGGGCTGAAGAAGTAAATACAAAAAGACAGATTTCCCCCACTTTTACATTCCCCAAACTATGATAAATATGCATGCAGCTAAGCTCATACTTTGCAAATATATCTTCCCTTATTTCTCTAGCTTTTTCCAAGGCCATATCCCGGTAAGCAGTATATTCTATTGCTATAACCTTCCCTTCTGGCTTTACATCATCCCTAATTTGACCTAAAAAGATTGAATGCCCTCCAATTCCAGTTTTGGTACTATGATTGGCAATGGATTTGGCAATTTTATCGGGGTTTATCGCTCCTTCTACAAAGATATCTTTTATGACCTTTTTATCTTTCATATGTAATTATCCGCTTTTATATATGAATATGGTATGCTATATAATTAGCAACACCTATTGATTGAAATATTTTCTCATCCAAATTTACAGTATTAAGCAACAAATCATAAATTGGAGTAACCTAATATAAACCTACTTTTAAACAATCTTCAACAAGTAATAAAACAAAAGTTGCCATTTATCTCTATTTATAAAGGACTATTCCGTAGCCTTGAATTCCTGTCAATCCAATAGCCCAGCGTCTAAAATGACATAAGCATACCTATAATCCGATTCAGCTAATTCTAAAAGTTTGACCTTAAGTGAATCATTCAACAGTTTTTTAGAACTAATAATTTCCAAAAATTCAGAGAGCTGGTTCTTGGACATACCCGAGACATTTTTGAGTAATAGTCCCATACTTTCCGAATGAACCAAATTAGCTTGCTTCAGGCTATTTAGAAGATAAGATTTGGTATTAATATCCATGCGGCCAAACAATTCACAGACATTCAACTGAAAGGGTTTGTCTTCCAAAAGATTGTTAGGAATTTTCCTAAGTATACTTTTTCTCAATAATGGATTTCCATTCTCCAAACTCTCCAACAAAAATGATTTGTCCTCGCTAAGCTCCTCAGTACTCATTTGTTCTACAGCGAAAATACGGTAATCATCGATTTCGGATTGCATAAACTCTTTGGCCAATTGAGGAGTAAAAAATTCTTTTGTTTGTTTATTGAGTAGGTTTTCTATTTCACCTTTATGAGCTATATGCCAAAGCGTATAAGAAGTGTAAAGCGCTCCCATGACCACTTCTTCCTTTATCTCCAATGCAGTGGCACCTGTAGTTCCATCAATTACATCCGAAGGTTTCAGCATCTTCTTATCAATAAGCTCATCTTTCCTTTTAAACTTTAGAATAGTACCTTCATTTAGAAGTAGTTCATGTAGTTTAACATAATCTTCTGCTTTAAATGGTTCATGGTCAAACTTGGTCAAAGGATGGCCGGAAAGGGTATCATAGCCAATATAATTTCCTGTTAGATCCCAAAACAGCTTTATATATAGAATCTCACATATTTTATCCTCACAAACAGTAGTTGGAAATTCAGAACTGTAAAAAACTGGCTGGCCCATATGACTGTACAGTTCTATATTCAAGGGTTCTATATAATCCTCTTCTGAATAAGCCCCTATAGAAATACTGTTATAGTTTTCTTGGCTCTTCAAAGGCAATTCCATGAAAAGAGGTTTAAAAAGATCTTTCCCCTCAAAGCCTAGTATGAGCAAAAAGGGGAAAGTAAAAATCATTAATTTCCTTAAATAGAACTTCACTTTTGCTTTTCTATTAATTCTAAATATTCCTTCAAATGATCTTTATAAACTGACCTAGGATCACATTGGTATTTGGCACAAATAGCAGCAGCAAATCCAACTGCAGCGCCCATTTGTCCAGTAGTCCTCATCACCCTTGGCCCCCCCAGGCCTATATGAGAACAACTGAAATTACGTCCTGCCATAAATAGGTTATTGATATTTTTGGAATAAAGGCTTCTATAGGGGATATAATACATTGGTGTTCTGTAAAATATAGCCTCTGACAGAAAATCAGGTTTGGAAGCATCCTTTAGGTTCTGTTGGTAATGCACATCCACTTCCCTTTCTTCCATCACCACAGCATCTGGAAATTTCCTCTGCTCTGTTACATCTTTGAAAGTAAAAATATAGTCTCCCACCAACCTTCTGGATTCCCTTTTCCCAACCAAATAGGAAATCCATTCAAATTTGAGGTTCTCCATTTCTGGAAGTTTCTTTTGATTGGCAAATGATCCATATATAGCTTTTAGCATATGGTCCCTGATTTCTTCCGCATCTTCTATCTGATGAAAATCCAAACGTGAAAGCTCCCATTTCCATGTCCCTGCTTGAGCTTCATGCCCGTTGGCTATTTCTTCGGCCCATGGAACATTAGGGAAACTATATGGCTTATCTCCTTGATAAGTCCTCCAAAGAACTGAAGAGCCCATTACAAATCCATCAGCTTCATTCGGCGACCATAATTCCCCCCATTCCTCATAAGCTTCTCCATATTGATCCACAGCTTCTCGGCCATAGGAAAATTCAGCACCAGCCCAAAAACCTATCCAACCATCTCCTGTAGAATCAACAAAACGAGGAGATTTGAACCGAATTCTTTTTCCCTCTGAAGTATGCCTTGCATCTACCGCTGTAATGGTATTACCTTCGGTCAAAGCATCATAAGCCCTCCAGTTGGTGTATAAAGCAATGTTTTTATATTTTGATATGTTTTGTTGGCGCTTGTGTTCATCTTTATAGGCCTCTGGAGATCCATTTGGATAGTGCTCCGTATCCAGCATTCTTAGGATCCTTTCAAAATTTCCATAAATCCCCAAAGTATGCACACGGATTTCGCTACTTGCATTTCCGCCCAACACAGGCCTGTCGTGTATCAATGCTACTTCTAATCCTTGCTCTGCAGCGGCAATGGCTGCTGCACAACCAGCAATTCCCCCTCCAACGACAACCAAATCATATTCTTCCACTACTGGCGGCTGGTCACTCTCACCTATTACACTTTTCCTCCATTCAGCCAATGATTTGCTGCTCCTAGGAGGAACATCATTCTTTGATTTAGAAAAATAAATGGCATCACATCTCCCGTCAAAGCCTGTCAAATCAATTAACTCCAAGTCAACAGTCTTTTTGCTTATATTAGCCATTCCAGCATATTCCCAGCCCCAACCTGCTTGGATTCCTAATTCACTTGAAAATAATTCGCCATTTATAGCCAATTGAAACCTTCCTGGTGCTTCCCAGTCTCCTGGAACCCAATTTTTTGTTCTCACCCAAATATGGTATTCGCCTTTATCTTTGATTTTAAAGCTCGTAGAGGCATTGGCAACTGGATCCCCCATACCATGAGCTAACAAATAAGGAGACCCCATTTGCTCTACAAATTGTGGATCTACCAGCCAACCTCCCAGCTTATCAAAACTTTCGGCTTCTATTAAAATGCCTTTTTGTTGGCCATATCCACTGGATATGGCCAACAAAAAGAAGACTACTGAAAAAAAATAATGCTTCATCATTATCTATTTTGGGTCAATTGTTTATTTGTAATCTAACCAGCTTGTGGCCTTGCAATTCTGGTCAACAGTAAAGCGGATCCACCGGGCCTGGAAATTATCAGGAAATTCATATTCCAATTTCTCTCCTGGCTTCACTTCAAAAGTTTTATACTCCATCCAAGGACCATGTCCGATAGGCTCCACTTCCACGGTAAAGTTAACAGGATGATCTGCATCATGAGACAAAGTCATAGATTTCTCATCATAAAAACCTATCAAATAAGGATCGGAGATTTCATTAGCTTTAACCTCATGATCTTTCCAAGGCCCTCCATGACCAACTGGCTTGCCCAGCTCCCACAAATCATCAATAACGCCTGCCCATACTGCAGCATTTCCGTCTTCAGAAACAATCACATGTTCTGAATTCCCCATTTTAGGATCAATCCCAGACATTACCAATAATCCCCTATAAGAGGCATAATCATACACTGCCAAATTATGGGAAGATATGGGCCTTACCTTTGCAAAACCGTCTGCGTTCTCCGCAGGAAGCTCATAGAATGTTCCATGTAAATTCATTAAATCCCTCTCGGTAGCTACTTCTCTAGCAATCCGCTGAATACCACTATTGATAAGGTCTTCGAACTGGGCATCTCCCAAAGGAAATCTCCATCTTCTACCCAAGTCATCGATGACCAAGACAGAACTTTCTTCAACGCTTACCACCTCTTTAGGAATGGCAAATTTATTTTCAATAAAGTCCGATGTTTTGGGGTCGTCCTTTTTCTCCAAGTTCATATCTCCGTTCAATTCATAATAAGCAGTTTTTTGGAATTTCCCTTGTTCAACCTTTCCAGCCAAAATCCCCAAACTCCTCCTATCATCTCCTAAACCATAAAGTAGTCCGGCTTTATAACTTACCTCCCCAATACCGGCCAACCCCTCAAACATTCCTTTATCAGACCTGTTGAATCGTGTGTCATCTGTATAGGTAAAAAAGATAGTTCCTTTGGTAGTTTGATCAGCTATTACCCTAATCCACTCTCCCTTTTCCTCTTTTTCAAATGAAACATCTACTGAGCTATTAGCTGGTACTTCCACTTCTTTTAGATCTTTCCATTCCCCATTACCCCTTTCATCAACTTGGAAAGTAAGATTGACAGAAGAAGACCCATTATTATCAATCCATGCTATACGTTGATTCCAACCTGCAAATAAAAATGGATCTGATGCTTCTCCAGCTTTAATGCTTTCGTTGATATAAAGTGATCCCTCAGCGGTATTTGGTCCCAGCTGATCTGGCTTATCCATACTGATAAACCAAAGATTGGAATTAGACTGCCCAGGACCTTCAATGCTTCCCTTTACCTTTCTTTTGTTCAAAAACTCTTTTTGAGCAGAATCATCACAACCAAACACCAGTTGGTCATTCCATCTAGTATAATCTCCGATTACCTTCAAATAAGCTGATCTAGGTCTGATCCCTTTGGTGTTTCCCACGCTGAAACTTTGAGGGAAATCCCAAAACAAACCATGCATGGTCATCAAATAATCAGGATCATTTTGAGTTCCTATATCCCTAATTCTTGGCCATTCTGTATTCCAACCATGCGCCCCATCGTAAGAATGTGAAGCTTTGGGAAGTCTAAAAAACTCCCAACCTTTCTTATTATCCCTCACGCCGAGTAAAACAGACTTATGATCCCAGCCCGTAGCCCAAATAGGATCTGTTTCGGGATTGGCATTTCCATGAATCCCACCTGGACCGGTAATTTCGACAAACTGGTTTCTTCGTACCAATTTCCAGTCCTTTCCATCCCACTCTGCCAAAGCCCCAGCTTCAATATCAAATTGTCTTTTGGCTTCTGGCACATCTTCGCCATTATTAGAAAATACCATTACTCCTTGACCAGAATACAGTCCCTTTCCATGCGCTCCTGGAAGCAAAGGGCTAAATTGCGGCTCCTCTCCCTTTCTTCTTACTTGGTTACCATCCACATATAATTCATTCACCTCCAAGCTCTCTACATCCACCTCATAAAACCCTTCTTCCATGGTTCCATAATAGATTTTATGTTCTGGATCTGTAAGGTGTCGGGCATTACCAGTATGCCTACCTGGCATTTTATCATATGATATCACCCTTATTTTTCCTTTATCATCTATCGCATAAGGACCAATAAACAGCTGATTACTTTCTTCATGGATCATCCTGTTGGCGGGTGTACCACCTATACTTTCCTTATGTACAATCTGCTCCAATCCAGGGGTCACCTCATATAGTTTATCAGAAGAACCATAAGGCTTATGAGGTCCATAAGTGATCACCCAAAGTCCACCGGCCCATGGAACCACCGCCCCTGTACCACACTCTCCTTCGTTATTATAATAAGCCAAATGAGGATAAACCCCAGAGATTTGCCTCATTTCATTTCTTTGCTGTGTATTGGCTTCATTGCAACCAAATAAAATGCTTGAGGATAATAATACTGCTAAAAGTGATTTCCGAATTTTAGGGTAATCAAAAAAGCCTTTAATATTCTTTGTCACGTCCATCGGGTAAGCAATAAAATTAATTTGATTATCCTGTGATATATTTTTTCTCTTGACTATTTTTTGGGGTTTAAAGATATTTTTAGCCTTCTGACCTTCCTTTCCTGAAAGCCAAAATTTTTTAATTAAATTGGTCGTTTCCATATTTTTATAATTGAGAATTTATTGCTTTAAAATTTCTTTTTTGTGATTTTGAATCACTTTTTTGAAATCCTCTATTCTATTTTTTTGATCATTACCCTTAACCATATTAATCATCTCATCTGGATCAAGTAGGTTATCATACAGTTCCTCAAACACTAACTCACTAAGACTTGAATCTGAAAAAGTTTGTATATACCTGTATCTTCCGTCAAAGACTGTCAAATTCTGATCAGCTCCTCCATATCCCCCTAGGCCTTCATAGACAAATTCCTTGCGCCAATCATTATTCCCTGGCTTCAAAAGCTCTTTCAAACTTTCACCATGCATATCCCTAGGAATTTCCACTCCTGCCAAATCCAAAACAGTTGGCGCTATATCAATATTAAGAACCAATTCCTCTCTTGAAAAACTTGTAACACCAGGTCCTTTAATAAAGAAAGGTATAGTGGTGGATGGCCGGTAAGGCAAAACCTTACTGGTAAACCCATGCTCTCCTAGCATCCATCCGTTATCACTCATAAAGATGATATAAGTGTTATTCATCAATCCAAGGTCTTCTACTTTTTTGATTAGTCTTCCCAAGGCATCGTCCATCTCAGTAATAACAGCATAATACTGTTTAATATGCTTTTCAATAGCATCTAGGGCAGGATAACCATAATCTTTTGCTTTGGTCAAATTCCTGACCTGCTTGAGGTAAGGTGGTTTATTGGACAAATCCTCCCCTCTTGATTCTGGGACAGGAATCTTTTTATCCTCATACTTTAATAATGTGCTCAATTGGGCATTCCACACCAATTTTCCATTCATATGGGGCAATTGGGTACAGTGTAAGAGGAAAAAAGGAGATGCTTGGGATACTATATTTTCCAAATAATCAATAGACCAATCCACACAATACTCATCACAATGTTGGGCAGGTCTAGAAACTTTATTGGCCTCAAATATCTCTCGATTATAATAGGCACCATTCCCCTCAAAATACACCGCCTCATCAAAACCCAATTCATGGGGAGTTTGGGATAGATGCCACTTTCCAGCAAAACCAGTATTATAGCCTTCATCTTTTAAATATTGGGCTAAGCTCTTTTCGTTTTCCTTCAAACCACTACCCAATTTCAACACACCATTGGCGCTTCCATACCTTCCTGTAAGTAAAGCGGCTCTACTTGGACTGCAAAGAGAAAAGACCACATTCGCTTGGTTAAAAACCAGAGATTGACCTGCTAGTTTATCCAAACTTGGTGTCATGATATAGTCATTCCCATTTGCGCCCAATGCATCCATTCGTTGGTCATCAGTCAAGATCACTATAAAATTGGGCCGAGGATCCTGTGCTAACGAGACAAGCGGCCATGATAATGCCACAAAGAGACCTATCAACACCAAATCAAATCTTAAAGCCTTATAAGTCTTCATGAAAATTGATATTGAATTTGAAGTTGAGCTGCGGGTGATTCCCGCAGCTCTTTGGGATTAATAGTTGGGATTTTGTGTAAGATTTTCATTGGTGATTACCTCTTCAGCAGGAACTGGCCATAGGTATTGCTTACTGGCATCAAAAGTCCTATCTGCTAATAATTTTATAAGTCCCTTATTGAAAACAGGTTCTAAAACAGGTATTCCGTCTGCATCAATTTCAGGGGTTTCAGGAAAAAACCATAAACCGGGCTGAACCACTTTTTCTCTCAACTCAGTGGGATCCAGCATGCCATAGATATCATTATTCAGTACCTTATCAGCTATTCCCCAACGAATGATGTCCATATATCGCAAACCTTCCCATGCAAACTCCATCCGTCTTTCTATATGAACAGTTTGTCTTAGTGATTCCTGATCTGATATAGTGATTGCAGGATAGGCCATGGTGTTGGAATAATCCTGTCCGTAAGCCCTCCCCCTTACCATATTCAATGCATCCAATACGCTTTGATCGATTAGATTTAACTCGATGCTCGCCTCTGCATAGGTCAACAGTATTTCTGCATATCTCATCAAAATAATATCGGGATCTGTATTCAAATCATCGGCCCAATCTTCTGTAACTCCTTTTTTCCATACCAATCCATTGTATGAAGCAAATTGGGTATTGGTCCTGCTGTCATTGTTCTTAATATACCTCGCATTTTTGAAATCATATACTTCTACCGAATCTGGATGGGGTTGGTACATATAACCAAGATGCTGCGTTTCAAAAGGTACAATGGTCTCATTCAATCTAGGATCCCTATTATCGAAAGGATTTCTTGGATCAAACAAAGGTGACTCATCTATTGGCTGTCCATCTGAACATAAATAGGAAAACAACAAATCCCAGCTAGGATTATAGGCAGACCATCCTCCAGAATTACGGGTAATTGTAGCTTTGACAGGGTAATTGGTGCCCAATTGAGAGCCTAGTTCTACATTCCTTGGAATAGCAAAGATGGTTTCAACAGAGTTTTTGACCTCAGGTCTAAAATAATCACCATAATCAGCATGTAAACTATATATTCCTAAATCCATACAAGCCTTTGCTGCATCGCGGGCTACCTCCCAATCCTTCATATACAAAGCAATTCTAGCTTTAAAAGCCATGGCAGCTCCAACTGTAGCTCTTTTGAGATCCCCTGAACCATATTCCACAGGTAGGTTATCAATAGCATAATCAAAATCCTGATAGATTTGATTTAAAACAGTAGTCTTGTCAGTTCGCACTGTCTGAAAGGCTTCTTCCAAACCAGGTACCTCTGTATACAGGATCACATCTCCATAATGGCTCACCAACAAAGAATACATTACCGCTCTTACAAACCTTGCTTCAGCAGTATATTGCTTAACCTTTACCTCAGGTATTACTTCAGCCGCTTTATCCATATTGGACAAAATGGTATTGGCTCTTGTAATTCCCTTATAAGAATTTGCCCAAAGGGATTTGGACGTGGACCATTCACTATTAATAGTTCCATTGGTAATGGTCGTCAATGCTTCCCTACTGGTCCAATCATCTGTCCAAGAGTCATCATCCTGGTGCCATAAATAAGAGCGGTAGAGGTCATTAAGTGCCATATTCACTTCCTCATCATTGCTGAACCAATTTTCACTTGAGCCCTCTGATAGCGGATTTAGATCCAAATCCGCACAACCAAATGCTAATATTACCAGGCTCCATAAAGTCAAAGATTTTATATTCAATTTCATAATATGCTGATTTTAGAAAGTCACAGATAATCCCAATAAATACGAGGTGGTGATATAGTTGCCTAAAGCAGACTCAGGGTCCCAGCCATCAGGAAACTTATCAATTGAGAAAAGGTCAGATGCGGATCCATAAACTCTCAGGCGATTGATCTTGATCTTTTCGGTAAACGATTTAGGCAGACTATAACCCAAGGTCACATTCTTAAGCCTGAAGTAAGAACCGTTAAACATCCAAAAATCCGACATAGTATAATTATTCGATAGGCTATTTCTGCTCAATCTTGGGTACCTAGCGACTTGGTTTTGTTGAGTTGTATTGTACAAGCTCCAATAGCTCTCCTCATAAATTGCCGGTATATTTCCCCAGTTTTCTGGCAGCGGCTCCACCATACGTTGAGCTGTCCTAGAATTTTGTTTTCCAACTCCTTGAAAGGCAGCTGAAAAATCAATTCCTCTAAAATCCATTTTGATAATTCCACCATACAGATATCGGGGCAAAGAACCACCTAATAGTACCCTATCATATTCAGGTGAAATACTTCCGTCTGGCACACCATTTGGCCCACTGATATCTACATATTTAACATCTCCTGGCTTGGTAGCTGAACTTATGGTCGCTGAATTGTCCACCTCTTCCTGAGTTTGAAAAATTCCCTCGGATTGGTATCCATACCACTCATTAAATTCATTTCCTTCGATTTTAATTTGATCTCCCAAAAATTCCGTTCCTGAAAGGTTACCCATAACTGACTTGGAGTCCGATAAATTGGCTGAAATGGAATAATTGAATTCTCCTTTTGTATCTCTCCAGCCCAGCTCAAGTTCCCAACCTTTGGTATTCATATCTCCCGCATTTTGCTGTGGACTCTCAAAACCAATATTCAAGGGGATATACAATTCCAAAAGCATATCCTTTGTTGTTTTTTTATAGACATCAACTGCCGCAGTCAACCTGTCCTGTAAAAAGCCTAGATCTAAACCAATATTATAGGACTTAGTCGTTTCCCAACTGATATCCTGCAAGGCATAATCTACCTGAGCTGCTGTATTTGCTGAAACTATACTGTTTCCTTCATAAAACAGGGTGTTAGAGAAGTTCAAGGTGGATTGATAAGGATAATTGCCTATCCTTTCATTTCCAAGAGCTCCATATGAAGCCCTAAATTTCATAAAGGACAAGGCTGAGCTGTTGACTAGGAAATCCTCTTGGGAAACCACCCAACCTAAGGAAACCGAAGGAAATGTTCCCCATCGGTGGTCTTTATGGAAGCGTGAAGAACCATCAGTCCTTACATTGGCCTGAACCAAGTACTTATTGTCATAATTGTACATCAATCGTCCAAAATAAGATCTGTAGGCATTTTCGGTAGCCCCACCACTGTTGCCTCGGTAATCCAATGGACCAATATTCAAATATGGGAATGAAGACAGTTCATATTGTTGTCTGGAGGCTCCAAGGTTTTCTACAAATGCGTAGAAATTTTCATAACCTAAAACAGCATTGAAATTATGGTCACCGAAAGACTTATTGTAGTTGATCAAAAACTGGGAAGTAACTTGATAATTGTCATTTCGAGTTTCGCTCAAATCGGTTGAAGCATGGTTTTCTATATATCCTCCGAATACCGTAGGGGCATCATACTGGTACCAAGCAATTTGTTTGGAGAAATTTTTGCCCTTGTCAAAGCCAAACTGTGGGGCAATAACCCCAGAGATTTTCAATCCTTCTAGGGGAGTGATATGCAAAGCAGCTCGACCTCCCAAAAGATTATAATTACCATTATTGAATCCTCCTTCATGCAGTTCAGCATAAACATTGGCTCCTTGTTTGCCTTCAGCAATACGCCCATCACTCCAAAGTGCTGCATAAATAGGTGCAGATATCCTTGCCCTTCCAATAGGATTTAGTGTAGGTTCTTCAGAAATAGTCCTCTTATAGTTCAAGTCCACACTTGCAGTAATGAAATTGTTGATTGAAAGGTCATTATTAATTCTTGCCGTAATACGCTCATAAGTCCTATGATCATAAATTGCGTCTATTTTATCATATCCAAAGGATATATTGGTCTTTATATTCTTCGTTCCAGCAGAGATACGCAGATCATGGGATTGTCTAGGGGCATTTTTATTGAACACCAAATCTGTCCAGTCCGTGATAGGGTACAAATCAGGGTTTTCCGCATTGAGCTGATAATAGTTATCAACCAAATCCTTTTCATAAGTAGGATATTCATTATCCCCGTTTCCACTATCATTCCACCTCATCTCATTGGCCATTTCCAAATAGCGTTGAGCATTGACAAAAGCCGGTAATCTAGTAGGTCTATCGATTCCAAACTCATAATTATAGGTCAACTGGCTCTTTCCTTCTTCTGCACGCTTGGTGGTAATTAATATCACACCTGCAGCTGCTCTTGAGCCATATATTGAAGCTGAAGCAGCATCTTTTAAGACGGAAATACTTTCCACATCATTGGGATTTACATCATTGATGCTTCTAATGGGCACCCCGTCCATGATGATCAATGGTTCATTATCACCAATAGTAGTGATCCCACGAACCCTAATGGTACTGGTAGCACCTGGTCCACTGTTATTTCTAGTAACCATTACTCCAGCAACAGCTCCTTGCAAGGCTTGACTAATTTGGGTAGTCTGTCGATTGGCCAAGTCCTTTCCCTCTACTACCCCGACCGAACCAGTAAGGTCTTTTTTCTTCACTTCTCCATAGCCGACAACTACCATTTCTTCTAAATCTGTCAGCTCAGTTTCCAATACTATATTAATTGTTGAACTATTTCCTACTTCAACTTCTTGCTTAGTGTATCCAATAGATGAAAAAACCAAAACAGCATTGTCCTCAACCGTTAGTTGATACTTTCCATCGATATCTGTAACCGCACCATTACTGGTCCCCTTTTCCAATACTGTTGCCCCAATTATTGGTTCACCAAAGCTGTCTTTGACAAGGCCGCTGATTTCTACTTTTTTAAATAGAAAACTATTTAAAGAATGATTGGAATAGCTAGAGCTATTACCAAAAGAGTTTTTGAAAATGAAACTGGTCATTAAAAAGGTGAGGATGAATGCTAATTTCATCCTTTTACGCCACCTCCAATGAACTTGGGTAAAGTTTTGTCGCATAATTTTTTGGGTTTGATTATTATTGATATTGAGCTCTGGGTACTTAGGTCATAGTTACTTGATGCATACTGAATCAGGAAAAATGGATCAAAACATTATATCGCCTTTAACCATAATTACACTATTAAACCTTGCCTCCTAGTTCTCGAACATTACCAAGTTTAAGTCGAAAAAATATGAATAGTAAGGAAATCCCAACTCAAAGCAAAACCAATATTATGAACAATTTTAACTATTGATTTACAACAACTTAAAAACCATTAAAAAATCAAATGAACAAGTTACCAAACCGGTTCAAGGGAAATATAACTTTAAAACTAGGCTGTATAATATAACTATTAAAGAAATTTGGTAATTAGATCTTTTTCCAAATTTCCAGTTTAATTAATTTTCTTAATACAGCTTTTGATTTAAAGGTCTTTTATATAGTTTTATCAATTGAACCTTTAAAAAGCTTAGCCCAATAACAGCATTTAAGTACAATAATGAGCAGACGGGAAAAACATTTAGAAATTATAAAAAAAGCCGTCATAGACAGGTTCAATAACGGTTCTCCAAAAACTTGGCAGAACAAGGATTTTGAAACACTTAGCTTTAAAATAAAAATTGAAACTAAAATCCTGATCAGCAAATCAACCCTCAAAAGGATTTTTGGTAAAAATAAAACTGGTGAAGCCTATTTTCCTCAGCCAGCTACTTTAGAGGCCCTTCAGCAATTTGGAAAGGTAAAAGACCCAGAATCAATATTAGTCCAACAGAAACAGAATTTTCAAAAAAAGGTGCTTATAGGCCTCTTATTGCTAGCTGTAATTTCGGTTTCTGTATTACTTTTAACAAGAAACAAAGTAGAAGATCCTGAATCATTACTTGCGGAGCTAAAATTGGAAAGAATAGAAGGAAATAATCCCTCAACAGTATTCTTTAGCTATTCAATCCCAGTTACAAAAGACTCACTATTCCTTTACCTAGGAAATGGAATAGAACCCTTTTACCTTAATCCATACAATAAGAAAATATCTCTTTATCTAAGGTTTCCCGGAGTCTTCCACCCTTATATTGGAACAAAAAGAAAAGCTATCCTGGCAAGCTCTGAAAAATTATTTGTCCAATCCAAAAATTGGCAAACATTAGGCTATTACTATGAGCAACCTTATTCCATGCGGTATTATCCAATCCCCATGAGCTTTAATTCTCCAAATTATGCATTTCATATTAATGGAAATGAACTGAATCGACTAGGCATGGATACTAGCAAAATAATAGTTCTTAGACTGGACAATTTTAAAACAACAGAAACAAATGGAGACAATTTTCTTTTCAATGCAAAAGTAAAGAGCAGTGAGTTTTGGCCTGCCATACGCTGCAATTCGATATATGTCAGCGTGGTAGGTGAAAATTCCAAGATAATGTTTAAAACTACGAACGAAGGATGCAGTGCTCACAGTGAATATATACTAAGTGAAAAAGCAGATTATGGCACTGATAAATTAATTGATTTTTGCATTAACACTAGCGAGTGGCATACAATACAAATAAATAATAAGGATAAAAATGTCGAAGTAAAGATTAATGATAATTTGGCTTTTAAAGACAGTTATGATCAGTCTTTGGGCAAGATTTTAGGTGTTAGTGTCATGTTCCATGGAAATGGTTATTTGGATCACTTACAACTTTTAGATAATAAATCACAACCAGTCTTTTTCCTCCAATAGGAACGAAACACGAATTTATATGCACTATTTGTTTTGATAGATTTTTTGAAATTTTGAAGGCCCCATGCCCACCCTCTTACTAAATAAACGAGAAAAATAAGCATAATCGTCATAGCCTAAGTCTTCAGCAATCAAAGACAGGCTTGTCTTGGAATGACTTAATAATCTTTTGGCCTCAAGTATTACCCGGTCAACAATCAATTCTGAAGGAGACTTTCCTATTGCCTCTTTGGTCATCCGATTGAGGTGTCTAGAAGTCATGTTCATCATATCGGCATATGCGGCAACTGATTTTTCTTTCTTATAATGCCCTTCAATCAACAGTTCAAATTCCCTCAAATGCAGAGAATAAGTACTGGGCTTTGATAGTTCTCCTATTGAACTGCTTAGGTATAAGCTACTCAATTCAATATAAATCAGGTTCAATAAAGATACGATTTTTGATTTCCTTAGATAACTCTCCTCCATCTTGGCAGAATAAACCCTTTGAAATAAATCAGAAATATAAGGTACATCCTCTGCCTTAAGAAGCAGTTTGGAGGGATTCAATAATGAGTAAAAAAAGGGGAATTCATAAATGGTATTTTCTGTGAACACGGCATCAAAAAACTCCTTTGAATGAAAAAAAATATATCCGTCAGTGTCCTTGGATAACTCCCAATGGTGAGATTGACCAGGGTTTAACATAAACACACTCCCTGGACTAATAAGGTATTGTTCAAAGTCTATTTCATGCATACCTGTACCTTTTGTAAACAAAACAGTAAGAAAAAAATCATGTTTATGGGGCACCGTTATCTCATCCTTATGGGCAGCCAAATGCTTGCTAAAAGTATTACAATAGAAATCGGGCAATACTTCCTTTTCAAATTTACCTAAACTCAACACATTAAGCACACTCATAAACCTATGTCCTATTTATCCAAATACCTGCAACATATATAGCATATATAAGCTATAAATACTAGTTAATTTTGCTCAAAATATAATATACCAATTATGATCAGCAATATCCTAAAGAAAAAATGTCCTGTATGTCAAAAGGGAAAAGTATTTGAAAATTCTGGTTTTTTTGGTTTTATGTCCATCCCAAAAATGCATAAAAACTGTCCAAATTGTAATCACCGTTTCGAAAAGGAACCAGGATTTTTCTTTGGAGCCATGTATATCAGTTATGCATTATGTATCCTGGAGGCTGCACTTTCATTCCTTCTCTATCTGACCTTTGGAATAGATGATAAATATCTCATCTACCTTCTTATCGCTCCGATCATTTTATTCTGGCCCTTTAATTATAAAATGTCCAGGGTAATATGGATGCACATCATTTGAGAAAGAATTATAAATTCAATTCAAAAAATCAAAAAAGGGGAAACGTGTGTTTCCCCTTTTTTATCCATCAAGCCAAAAATTGACTAAAATAATCTCTATTAGCTATTATAGGCAGTAGATACGGTATCTGCTCCCTCGCCAGTCCAATTGGTATGGAAGAACTCTCCTCTTGGTTTATCAATACGCTCATAGGTGTGTGCGCCAAAATAATCTCTCTGTGCTTGAAGTAGATTGGCTGGCAAACGTTCAGTCTTGAACCCATCAAAATAACACAAAGCCGAAGAGATGGTAGGTACTGGAATACCATTCATCACTGCAGTAGCACAAACATTTCTCCATCCCTGCTGAGCTGTCTCAACCTTTTCCTTAAAGAAGGAATCCAATAACAAATGTGGAAGATCAGGAGACTTATCAAATGCCTTTTTGATATCACCCAAGAAGGCAGATCGAATGATACATCCACCTCTCCACATCAAGGCTATATCACCATAGTTCAACTCCCAATTATAGGCCTTTGAAGCTTCCATCAATAGATTATAGCCTTGGGCATAGGAAATAATCTTCGCACCATAAAGTGCCATTTTTAGATCATCCAGCATTTTTGCCTTATCTCCATCAAACTTCACCTCAGTAGGTTTAAATACCTTTGAAGCTTCTACTCTAAGGTCCTTCTGAGCAGATAAGAAACGAGAGAACACTGATTCTGCGATCAAAGTCAAAGGAACACCTAGGTGCATGGCATCAATTCCTGTCCACTTACCAGTTCCCTTCTGACCAGCAGTATCCAAGATCTTCTCTACCATTGGCTCTCCATCGATATCCTTATAAGCCATGATATCTGCTGTGATCTCAATCAAATAAGAATCCAATTCCTCCTCATTCCACTTTTTGAAGGTAGCATGCATCTCATCATAGGACATTTTAAGTACATCCTTCATAAATTGATAAGCTTCATTGATGATTTGCATATCACCATATTCGATGCCATTGTGAATCATCTTCACATAGTGACCTGCACCATCTGCTCCCACCCAATCACAGCAAGGAACACCCCCGTCTACTTTCGCCGAAATAGCTTGGAAAATCTCCTTTACTTGTGGCCATGCTTCCTTACTACCTCCGGGCATCATGGATGGACCACGTAAGGCTCCTATTTCCCCACCCGAAACACCAGTTCCAATAAACTTAAATCCTTTGCTTTCTACATATTTTGTTCTTCTGATAGTATCCTCATAATAAGAGTTACCACCATCTATGATTATATCACCTGGTTCTAAATGAGGAATTATCTGATCGATAAAATGGTCAACTGGATCACCGGCTTTCACGAGCATCATTACCTTCCTTGGAGTCTCCAAAGCTCCTACAAGCTCTTCTATTGAATGAGTACCAATGAATTTTTTTCCTGCGCCTCTTCCTTCAATAAATTTATCTACTTTTTCAGTAGAACGGTTAAATACAGCAACAGTAAAGCCCTTGCTCTCCATGTTTAAGACCAAGTTTTCACCCATTACTGCCAATCCTATTAGCCCAATGTCTGCTAAATCCTTCATATTTATGTTGTTAGTTATTTACTTAATTCCCCTTTGCCTACTAAAAATCCAAATCAAGGGAAAATCATCTAGGTTTTTTGGGAGCTTTAAAGATAATAAACCCTCAGCATTATTTCATCAATTAAACACTTCTCTTTGCAGTATTGTCAAAAAATTAAAAGTTTTTTTGCCATTTTGAGAACAAAACTAGGCCGTATGATGACTCAAAACAGTTTATTTTAATACAATACCAATAAATATCATTTAAAGGATTTCAAGGAATATTTTAACACCATCTTATATTATTCATATACCATTTCGACATCGTCCAAGATAAGCTCACTATCAACTGCACCTGCAAAATTTACTCCATCAAAACTTGAAGATGCCACGAAAGTAATATATGTTGGCAATATGTACTGTGCAGAGTCCTCACTGACAAATTCCTGATCAACTGGGAACAAATATTCGGGAAAACCGGGATCAAGCTGACCATAATAGAAATCCACCTCCATAGTGGTCAAATCGGATACTTCCTCGCCACTTCTAAACCAAGCTGTCGCCAAGCGTTCAATTTTCCCATTAGATCTTACCTCCAAAAATGCATAAATATCAGCCATATCCGAATAGGGCAATGCATTACCATTTCTGTCCTCATTTTTCTCTCCTGGTCTATAACTATATTTAAACCTCAATTTGGTTGGCCTTCCACTAAAAGGCATACCAAAATCAATGGCAGCCTCAGGGTTTCTTGGATCTAGATTGTCTGTATTAAATACACCAGTGAAAATGGATCCTGCTGCAATTGGAGCCCCGAAAGTTCCGCCCAATACTCCGTTATCTAAGGTGATCAATTTAGCAGCCAAATTTCCATCCTCGATTTCATAAGGAACAGTTGCCAACTTATTCAATATATAAGTCCCTTGATTTCCCGTTCCCCAAATGGTGTTCTCCTTGCTTTCTCCTGGTTCATAATAACCCGAATTGGTTTTGTACCAAAGCTCAAAATCTCCATTTACTAATTGTGGCGTTGCTGAAGCCACTAATGGAATTAATGTCCAAATAGTAACAGTCCCATCCTCGGCAGTAATCGAAATTTCTTTCTCATCTTCTAAATTTATAATATCTCCAATGTTTCTATCTGCGATGGCAAAAGTGGAAATTGTCATTTTTTGAATCCTTATACTACTAAGATCAATGCCTGCTGGAAATTCCACCGTTACTGTTTTTTGTTCCAAGTCAATAAGTGAATTACTAGCTTGATTGCTAAGTTCTAAGGCCTTTATATTTCCATAGCTGGATAATCCAAAAAAATCTTCATTCACACAGGAGTATAATATCAAAACTATACATAAAAGGCCAGCAGTCTTCATAACACTAATATTTATGTGATTTTGCACCGAAATAATAGGCCAAGCCTAAATCCAATGAAAGCAGATTTATATTAAAATCTATGTTCTGACGAGTTTCTATAGCCGTTTCAGTATTGTTCATGGTATTTTTTGTCACCTTTAAATCATAGCCAAGAACATCCAGCTGCACTTCTATCGCAAAAGCCTCCATAACAAAAAAGGTCAGTCCAGGACTTAAGCCAACTCGAAAGTTAAATTCCGACCCATACACCTTTTCGATTTCATCCAAATTTTTTGTTTTACGACTTAAAGTTCTTCCGCCTCCAAAAGTGACTCCTAGAACAGTGAAAAAACTTAGCCGTTCATCATTTGTCAAAGGTACCGAAGACCTAAAATTTGGACTAACTGAAAGCCCCCTACTGATCCTATTGGATTGTAAAGAATCCGGGTCCTGAAAGGTTATACCGGTGAACTTATCCTGGTAAAACTCCACATCCACTCCCACCATCCCATAATCACCCGTATAATAGCCGCCTTTTAAGGTCACATCATAATCTAAATGCTCACCATCAATTACTTTTTGAATCAAAAAATCGGTGTTTTCCAGTTTCCTGTCAGTAAGAGAAAAAGAAAGCCCAGTATAAAAATTCCCCTTTTTGAATGGCTCGAATCCCTCTTCATAATAGCTTGATAGCAAATCATAAGGAGAATAATTTTCCTTGCTTATTTCTTGAGCATACCCCTTAGCGCCCACTCCCGTAAAAAGAAGCAGAAAACATTGTATAAAAATTAGGCATTTCTTATTCATCGTCTCTTTAGGTGTGGGGATTTATAAGCTAATTTGACCTAATTATTCAATTCAATAATTCTATAAATAATTTAAAGAATAATTCTTTAAATTTCCCCTGTTCATAAATTATTATCGGTTTATCTTTTAAAAATTCCTTCAATAAATTAATCAAGTTTTCCTTTAACAAAAGCGACACAATTATTTGGAAAACCAACTTTATTTATTTGATATTCAAGACATAATGCAAACTATACTACAGTTAAAATAAAATGCGAAACCTATGAAAATAAAAGCAATAATAATCGGTGCCGCAGGTATGGTGGATAAAGGGTATTACTTGAATGTCTTGTAAATATAGTGCTAGAAAAAGTACTGATTATTAATAAGCTACCGTTGGATATTAAATATTCAAAACTTCAATAATTTGTCCTTGAGGATTTTTGAGGGATTGCAATTAATAAAAGAAAATTTAAAGAATACAATGCCTGTTACCACTGTTTAGGTATATCCGCTTTAGGAATGAATGAGGAAAACTATGCGAAAATCACCTTTAGTATAACCTAAAAAATTAGCAGATTTATTATTTGAATACAATTCAAAACTTGTGTTTAATTAAGTATCTATATCGGACACAGATAGTAGTGAAAAAGGAAATGTTATGTAGGCCAAAGTTTAAGGAAAAGCTGGAAATACAATATTAAATAAAGGATTCAAGTCCGCTTATTCCTTCTGAGCTGACTTTATTGTTTACGAGAAAGGAATTAAGTCAAGCACAAAACTATACAACACCATTAATTTATTATTTAAACCATTATTTCGATTATTGAAGAACTCCCCTACCATTACTACTACTCTACTACAAGAATAGGTCAAGCCATGATCTACGTAAGTTTATTCCCTTTCGATAAAAAAGTCCTAACCAATAAAGATAAATGCAATAGCAAAAGAAAAAATTAAGGATTGATCCAAAATCGAGGTTGTCTGAAAGCCCTTTCTTTATTCTTTAAATACCGCTTTCTGGATAAATGAAAATCATCAAGATGATTATTAAAAAATGATGTTTCAATTTTCCCGTTCAGGGAATCAAGTCTCGCTTTCAAATCAGAAGTTCCATAAACACGAATAAAATAATTCAAACTTGGCTCTTTCAAGTCCAGCTCATCAATCCATCGGTAAATTGCCTTGAGGGCTTCCTTGTGATGACCTTTTTGAACAGATTTCCTGAACAAGTCCCAATAATACCTTTCCGAATGAAGGTAAGCCTGCCTTTTTGCCTTGCTCCAAGCAATCAAACGCTGAACGATTTTGATCAAAAAATAGATAAGCGCCACAATGACCAAACCTACAACCACCAGTTGTTTCCATGACAAACCCAACCATTCAAATGGCTTATCTTCTTCAGCTTCCAAAACCAATTGAGCTTGTTGTGTCGCCAAAGAATCCCTGATGGATGCCAACATGCCCATATTAGGATTGGGTTTAACCTCAATTTTGACTTCTTTGAGAGTCCTTTTGTAAAGCTTATCTTGATAGGGATTGTACCAATGAAAAACCATTTCTGGAATGGTGACCTCCCCTTCCTTTTCAAAAAGATATCGCATGGACTCAGTTCTAGACGAGCTAATTTCTGTCTTTCCCTTATTATCATTCACCTCAGTTCTGGAAGGGTAGAGTCCTAATCCCGGAACGGAATCCCATTGCACAGGAGGAATCAACCTGGCCATAGTTCCTGAGGCTGTCCTTACAATCCTTCGCTCAAGGACGTCTCCCACTTTTACCTCCTTAAGACTTCCCAACCATCTATCATTAACAGATAAGCCTGTAGCCACCAGCCAATCGTTTGTTTCAAAGCCAGGAGGAATAGGTTTGACTTTGATCAGTTTTTCGTCTGAACTCACCTTCATCTTCACCCCCTTATAATCTCCTTCAGGGGGAGTTTCAATGGTAATCTCAAGAGAAGGAAACATCACATCCTCTTCTTTGTAGGGAAATACCTGATAGATCAATTCCACATTGGAGTAGGTCTTGCCATTTCTGGAAAACGATCCATTGACCGATCTGAAATAATTAGTAAATGCCCCATTCACCTGAAGATTTCCTAAATCGATCCCTTTGGTAAACCAAGTCGAAGTGTAAACTTTAATGCTGACATTGACAGGTTGTCCCACATAAACACTCGATCGGCTTAGATGCACTTCTTCCCAAACTTGCTGTCCTTTTGAAGGCAAGGAGGTCAATATGCCAAGGCACAGACCAAAAGCAATCCATATATATTTAATAAGCCTTTTCATTGGAGCGTGGCTTTACTTTGCCTTTCTTAAGTTGGTATTCAAATTTCCTTTTGATAAACAACGAAGGGTCATCATCCACTTTTTGAATCAATACTTTTTCACTGGCCTCTTGCTTGGATGCACTGATATCATCAGGAACTTCATCAAGTTCTTTTGCTTTCCTGATATCCGTATTGACTGTTTCGGACAGTCTTTCCTTTTCCATATCCTCTTTGGTGGCCTCCTGTCCGCCTCCACTCAAATCTTCCATACTATCATTCTCTTTGGTATTATCCGCTCTGCCACTTTCTGCTTCTTGCGCATCTTCAGGATTGACTTCATCGGTTTCTCCCAACATTTTGCTCATTGCGTCCTTATTGGTGGCTGCTTGTTCCATGCTTGGGTCCATCTCACTGGCCAAACCAAAGGCGGCACTGGCAGCCGTCATATCACCATTTTTGTAATAGGCCAAACCCAAATTAAAAGCTCCCTCTGCAGTGGTATCTTTGGAAAAAGCCTGAATGGCTTCAGTAAACTTCCCGGATTTAAAATAAGCTACTCCTTGCCTCATGGGATCATCATATTTTTCTGCAGCTCTTTCATAATTCCCTTTATTACTAAGCATTTGCCCCTGATAGTCACTTGTAAACCATAGGTCCTCAAAACTATCTACTTTCCCGCAAGAGCTAAAAATCAGTAGGGCCAAGCCATAAAGAACCCAGCCTCTTCTGAACCACATTAAAAACAACACAATCATTGGTATAACCAATAAAAGCCCTTTATCCTGCCACTGATTATCTTTTTCCCCCGGCTTTTCGATAAAAATCAAACCTGCTTTTACTTTTTTGCTGATCTTTTCCACATCACTTTCATCCAAGGTCAATGGGGTTACTTCTGCCTTTTCCAATGAATTGAGTTTTTGAATAATCTGATTATTCAATACAGAAAGGACTTCCTCTCCCCTCTCCCTTATATTTCCTCTTCCGGAAGGGTTGGGAATAGCTGCTCCCATGGGAGTATTGAAAGGCAATATTTCTATTTGATTATCTGAACCACTGACAAACTTTTGGATCTCTTCAAATTCCTTATCTTCAAAATCATCAGACATAATCAATACTGTGCCTGGAGCAGTAGTCACACTCATGAGGGTATCGGCCACGGCCAAAGCCGCCCCTAAATCAGATCCTTGGATAGGCATAACAGAGGGAGACAAACCTTCCACATGGCTCCTGATGATATCATAATCCCTTGTCAAAGGAACAACTGTGTGCGCAGTACCAGCAAAGGCCACCAAAGCTACCCTTGCTTGAGGGTTTTGATCCAAAAAATCATTGATTTTAAATTTGGCCCTTTCTAATCGATTCGGTTGCATATCCTCAGCCATCATACTCTGTGATAAGTCCAAACAAATTACCAAGGGAGTCTCTAACTGCTGCCCTAAAACTTCCACCCTTTTCCAAGTAGGACCTGACAAGGCCATGACCCCAATGCAAAAACCTATAAAAAGTAAACAGTGCATCAATACTTTCACCTTTTCGCTGCCCTTTCGGATCACATAATTCCTAAGATGAGGCGCTATGACTTTTTTCCACCTTACCTCTCCCCTGATACTGAAAATCCCCCACAAAAGAAAAAGAGCCGCAGGAACGATCAACCATAACCATTTAGGACGCAGAAAATGGAAAGCCTCCCAATCTATCGGAAACACCCCCTCAAACATAAGCCTCCTTTCTTTGCATCTTCTTCAAGGTACTTCCTACATTTCCAATCAGCATTCCCAAGAGCATAAGCCCCAGAGCTGCCCCAAGAGGATAGATATAAAGCAAAGTTACGGGCTTGTTTTCCTCCTCTTCATATTCAATGGGTTCCAGCTTATTTAACTCATCATAAATCTCGTTTAACCGATCAGCATCTATGGCCCTGAAATATTGTCCCCCAGTCATATCGGCAATTTCTTCCAGTGTTTCTTCATCCAAATCACTTTGGTTTCCAAATGGATCACCAATGCCGATGGTATAAATGATCACCGAATCCTTTTTGGCCATATCAGCAGCATCCAAGGGCAACACATCAATACCTGCATCCACTCCATCCGTCAATAAAAGCATAACCTTGGTTTCAATTGTATCTTTTTCAAAGAGTGTTGTGCCTTTGACTATGGCTTTCCCAATATTGGTGATTTGACCGGCCATGCCCACATCTGCCTCTTCCAGCATTTGATCGACAGTTTCCAAGTCTGGAGTAAAGGGAGCTTGGATATAGGCATTGGAGCCAAAGAACACTAAGCCCATTCTATCACCCTCTCTTTTTTTTATAAAATCATGCATCACCTTTTTAACGGCATCCCAGCGCCGAACCTTTTGACCGTCAATCGTCCAGTCATTTGTGGCCATACTAAAAGAGATGTCAGCGGCAATCAAAAAACTCCTAGATGTCTTTACTTTCAATTCAGGTTCCCCTATCAATTGGGGCGAAGCAAGAGCCGCCAGCAGCAAACACCATATCAAAGTCAGGTAAAACCATGAAATGAAACCTTTACGCTTTACCATAGCAGCCTTTCGTGGCTTTTGACCTGTTTGATTCAACACTTTGGTATAAGTAGGTAAATTGATCGATGCACTTTTCATCCGCATAGGCGGCAATAGCCAATACACCAAAATAGGCAAAGGCAACAGGAACAAAGCCCACATATTCCCTATTTCAAAGTTCTCTGGCATGTGTTTTCACCCATTTTTCTGCATTGACCAATAGCTTGTGCTTGCCCTCTTGGGACAATAAAGCATTCTTGTATAAAGCTGAGAGAAACTCTTCTTCCCTATCCAAGAATTTCACCTGCTTTCCAGTTTTTTCCAAAAATGCCAACCAATCATGCCCATATAATCCTCCTACTTTTTTACGGCCAAAAGTCTTCATGGCAGTATTCTTCAGCACCACAAAAACTTCCAATAAACGCTGCTCTTCCCCTGATATACTCTTAATGCTCTTTAAAGCCTCTCTTCTATATTTATTTCGGATATATCGCCTAACCACAATAAACATCAATACCAAAACACCCAACAACAATATCACTCCTACAATTGTCCATCCAACTGTTTCAAAGCTGAACTTCACCGATTCAGGCTCGTAAAGCTTCGCTCCTTGTAGTAATTGGGCCACGGCAGTTGAGTCATTTGTGGGAATGCTGTCCGATTGAAATAAATACCTCATTTGACTGCTCCTTTAAAAATATCTTTCAGCTGAACATCCACAGGTTCTATCGTATTGATGCTGAACAAGGGCACCCGATGCTTTTTCATCTCACCCTTAAATTTTTCAAAGTCTGACTTAAACCTATTTTGCAGACTATCTCTTATGTTTTTTTTCTCACCATCAATAGCCGCCTGACTTTCCCTGTCGCCAGCTACAAACTTGATATCGGGAATTTCCCATTCCATAGGATCCGTAACTTTAGCCAATAGCACATCATTGTGCTGAGCAATTTGGGCGATGAATTTGGTCAGCTGTGGAGAATACCTCAGGAAATCACTGATCACGACCACCAAAAAATCATGGGTCACTATATTTCTGGTTTTTTTGAATGTTTCTTTTAAGGCCTCCTCGAACTTCAGCGGTGAGGATTCCGCCAATTCATGGTTTCTATTCACAATCATTTCAAAAAATCGGAGAATATTTTTTCTATCCCGCTTGGGAAAAACGATATCTATGCCTTGATCAGCAAAAACCACTCCTCCTACTCTATCGCCCTCCTTCAAAACCCTAAAAGCCACCATGGCCGCCAACCTCGCAGCTACTACTGATTTGGTGTATTTCTGCGATCCAAAAAACATGGATTTGGACTGGTCCACTACGATTAAGGCAGGCTTTTCCTTTTCCTCAGTGAATACCCGGGTATGGGTTTGATGAGTTCTGGCTGTTACTTTCCAATCAATATTCCTTATATCATCCCCGTTTACATAATTCCGTACTTCTTCGAAATCCAAGCCTCTACCTCTCAATTTGGAGGCATGTTTCCCTCCCAAGATGCTATTGACTTTTTGCTTTCTGGCCAATAGGCTAAAGTGTAGCGCAAGGTGCTCCATCCCTAATAACTCCTTTAAGGAAATGAAAATATCCTCCGGAAAAATTTCTTTACCATTCCCCATAGCCTAAGCTTTTTATGCTACTACCGCTACCTCCTTCAAAACAGTCTCTAACACCTTATCAGCAGTGATTCCATCTGCATTGGCCTCATAGCTTAGGATCAGTCGATGTCGAAGACAATCATGAACTACAGCCCTGATATCTTCTGGAGAAACAAAGTCCCTGCCTTCCATCCAAGCATGAGTCCTACATGCCCGGTCAATGGCTATACTACCCCGCGGACTCGCTCCAAAATCTATCCAAGTAGCCAATTCTTCACTGTATTTTTCGGGATATCTTGTGGCCGATATAATATCCACAATGTACTTTTCCATATTTTCAGAAATACTCACTGCAAAGATTTCCTTTCTGGCCTCAAAAATAATCTCTGGAGAAAGCCGTGTCTCCTCTTTTTCTTTTTCCTTTTTCTGCTCAGCGCGATTTAACCGCAAAATTTCTAATTCTGCTATGTCGTCTGGATAGTCGATCATCACATGCATCAGAAAACGATCCATCTGGGCTTCTGGAAGCGGATAAGTTCCTTCTTGCTCTACAGGGTTTTGGGTTGCCATTACCATAAAAAGCGGATCCATTGGATAGGTCTTTCCAGCCACAGACACTTGTCTTTCCTCCATGGCTTCCAACAACGCAGACTGAACCTTTGCTGGTGCACGGTTAATTTCATCTGCCAAAATCAGGTTACTGAAAATAGGACCTTGCTGAAAGACAAACTTCTCTTTAAGCTCTGGTTGATAAATCTCAGTCCCTGTCACATCTGAAGGCAGCAGATCTGGCGTAAACTGAATTCTGCTCAATCCACATTCCAGTGCTTTAGCCAAAGACTTAATGGCCCGGGTTTTTGCCAAACCTGGTAATCCTTCCAACAACATATTCCCATCAGCCAGTAAAACCAGAATTAAACGATGAATCAATTCATCTTGGCCAATAATCGATGATGACATACGCTGCTGCAATTGCTTTATACTATCTAATGTGCTCATGAATCTCTTCCTTATTATAAGCTTTATGCGAACCCAATTGAGTTTATTTCAATTCATACGGATAAATCAATTTCCAATCCTTGGCCATGTCCACAATCATCCAATTATATTTTTCCGCATCATCCAAGCCTTTATTTAGCTGACCTATATGCGACTCTCGATCGTATGCATATTCCCTCACAGAGTCGGTATGGTGGATGTACATCCCAAACCTTTCCCCTGAACCAGTAGATGTATATTGCAGCATTTGATAATCCCCATCACTATTACCAGCAGCAAATACAGGTCGTTTTCCTATGCTTCTTGAAATCCCTACGGGTTTACCGGCTTTATCATCATTAAAATACAGCTCGGGCAATTTGTTTAACACTGGTGTTTCTCCATCCATTTCATAAGATAGTCCACTCAATGAGCCAACTACCTGATAAGGAGGAATTCCATAAGTTTCCTCAGTCCAAGCTCTCATAAAGTCAATGCCTCCACCTGAAACAATAAATGTTTTAAATCCATTAGCCCTTAAATAGTCTAACAATTCCAACATAGGCTGAAAAATCATCTCATTATAATGTTTGCCCGTGTCAGGATGTGTAGCCGTTTTCATCCATGCTTTGACCCTTTTGTCAAATTCATCGGTGGTCATTCCGGTGTGGGTAGTGGCCAGTAGTGAACCCAAGGCTTTTTCTCCTCCTGCCAAAAAACCTGGAATATCTCCCTCTAATAAAGGTTTGAAAGGTCCTTGGCTAGACCATTCAGGATGATCGGGAGCCATTCTTTTGATTTCATCTATGGCAAAGGCCACCTGAAAATAAATGGGTTGTTCTGTCCATAAAGTGCCATCATTATCAAAAACAGCTATCCTGTCCCTTTCAGGAATAAATGATGAAGCTGAAGAATTGGTAACTGCCTCTACCCATGAGGTGATTTTTGATTTTGCGGGATCATTCCAAGAATCCAATACAGGAGTTTCCTCCACTAAAACAGTTTCTGAAGCTTCCTTCTCTACATTTTGAGGGGAATGGCATGCTCCAACCACTAGCATGAAACTCAACAAGTATAAACTATGATATCTTTTCATATTAGCATTATTTATGTTTAAATGCTATTTCATAAAATAACATCGGACAGGATGATACCTGTCCGATGTTGATTTCTTATTATCCAATTATTGTGCACTTGGGTGCGCTGTCATGCTTTGAACCACAGCATCAATGGACAACGATCCACCCTTAACAGGTGGAAAATCCTTGAATGTAGCCAAGAACTCAGCAGCATACTCCTGAGCAGGAACAAACAACCACATATTATCCGCATACCATCTGGTATACAAAGCGGACTTCCAAGAAACCTCATACGGATCAGCTCTTAAGTTGATCACAATTGGCCAGCTAGGCTGCTTGCGATAAGCCTCATTGATTGATCCTTCCATAATGGTGAAGTGCAGTTTCCAATTGTTATAACGGATAGCATTCAGATTACCTCCAGCATCAAAATAAAAGATTTCATGCCTAGGAGATTCATCAAGCTCTCCTTTGAAATAAGGCATCAAATTATATCCATCTAAATGAGCTTTGAAATTCTTGCCGTTTGCTTGATATCCAGTCAATAACTTTTCCTTAACATTAGGTTCTCCTGCAGCTGCTACCAAGGTTGGCATCATATCCTCATGTGAGAAAATATCATTATAGATCGTTCCTGGTTCAATCACTCCTGGCCACCGAATGACACAAGGAGCTCTGAATCCACCCTCCCAAGTACTGCCTTTTTCACCTGCAAATGGAGTAGTACCTCCATCAGGCCATGTGAATTTCTCTGCGCCATTATCAGTAGAATACATGATGATGGTATTATCTATGATTCCCAGCTCTTCGAGCTTGGCCAAAACCCTACCTATAGCCTTGTCATGTTCTACCATTCCATCAGGATATAAGCCAATTCCTGTAACCCCAACACTTTCTTCTTTTAAGTGTGTCCAAACGTGCATTCTAGTCGCACTCAACCACACAAAGAAAGGCTTACCAGCTGCATGCGTTCTTTCGATAAAATCAATAGCAGCATCGGTAAATTCCTGATCAGCTGTTTCCATACGCTTTCTGGTCAATGGGCCTGTATCTTCCATCCTGCCATCAGCATAAGAGTGAATCACACCCCTTGGACCATATTTTTCATGAAATTCAGGATCCTTTGGATAATAATAGCTTTCCGGTTCTTCTTCTGCATTTAAATGATAAAGGTTTCCGAAAAACTCATCAAATCCATGATTGGTTGGTAAATGTTCATCCCTATCGCCCAGGTGATTCTTTCCGAATTGACCGGACATATAGCCATGAGGCTTCAATAACTCGGCTATGGTCGGTTGATTGTCTTGAATACCTTGTTTGGCGCCAGGCATACCAATGGTCAACAAACCAGTTCTAAAAGGATGTTGGCCCAAGATAAAAGCCGCTCTACCAGCCGTACAGGACTGCTGCGCATACCAATCAGTAAACATCGCACCTTCTTTAGCTATGCGGTCTATATTGGGTGTTTTATATCCCATCATCCCATGATTATAGACGCTGACATTCGCCCACCCTATATCATCACCCCATATCACCAGGATATTGGGTTTGTCTTGGGCATAAATAGCCCCAAAGACCATTGTTATAATAATTACTAAAGTTATTTTTTTCATAGCTTATTAGATTATTTAAGTTTCAATTATTTAAGCTACCCTCCATTGCCTATCTAGAAAAAATATACTGTTTTGAATAATCCGAGAATCCTTTTGGTTAACCTCAACTAGGCATTAGTTACCCTTTTGACCAGCAGTCAAAGATTCCATAACTTCATCAAGATTAAATGAAGAAGGTTTTTGTCTTGGGGGATATTCCTGAAAAGAAGAGATCATTTTACCGGCAATGACTTGTGAAGCGCCACCTGCAAACTGAATGATTCCTTCCATCCATTCATAATAACTGTTGGAATTGTGTTGAGCCCTTTCAAAAGGATCCATTCTCAAATCAAATATTAGAGGAATTCTTAGTTGAACGAATGGGTACATCCAAACTCCAAACTTGGAGGACTGTTGCTCCATAAATACCAATTTCCAACGGTCATAGCGCATGGCAACCAATTGTCCATCATCATTCCAATAGAAAAATTCCCTACGAGGCCAATTAGTGGCTCCGTATTGGTCCCTACCTATTTCTCTTTCACCAGTTAAAAAAGGTAAAAGATTATAGCCATCTAAATGCACCTTATAGTTCATATTTCCTACCTGATAGCCAGACATCAACTTTTCCTTGATGTTGTCATCTCCCACTGCCGCCATTAATGTAGGTAGCCAATCATTACCAGAAACAATTTCATTAAACACTTTACCGGCAGGGATTTTTCCTGGCCACTTTATTATACAAGGTACCCTGTAACCTCCATCCCAATTGGTGTTCTTTTCACCCCTAAATGGTGTTATTCCTCCGTCAGGCCACATGTTAAAATGAGGTCCGTTATCCGTAGTGTAAATGACAATGGTGTTATCGTCTACACCAAGTTCCTCCAATTTGTTCAATAACTTGCCTATCTGATCATCATGCTGAACCATACCATCAGCATATTCACTAAGCCCTGTTTTACCAGCATATTCCTCTGGTACGTGGGTCACATAGTGCATTCGGGTTGTATTGAACCATACAAAAAATGGCTTATCATTGTTAACCTGTCTATCAATAAAATCCGTAGTAGCATCCAGCACTTCCTGATCAATCGTCTCCATTCTTTTCTTGGTCAATGGCCCTGTATCTTCGACACTACCATCCGCAGAACTTCTTATAACCCCTCTAGGACCAAACTGCTTTCTAAATTCTGGATTCTTAGGATAGTATGGATTTTCTGGTGTTTCCTCTGCATTCAAATGGTATAGGTTCCCAAAAAATTCATCAAAACCATGGTTGGTGGGCAAAAACTCATCCAAATCACCCAAATGATTTTTTCCAAATTGTCCAGTAGCATACCCTAAAGGTTTTAAAAGTTCTGCCAAAGTGGGATCCTCAGGTTGAATTCCCAAGGTCGCACCCGGAATGCCTACTTTAGTCATTCCAGTCCTAACGGGCATTTGACCTGTAATAAAGGCTGCTCTACCAGCAGTACAGGATTGTTCGGCATAATAATCTGTGAAAGTTGCTCCCTCTGCAGCAAGTTTATCAATGTTGGGGGTCATATACCCCATCATTCCTTTATTATTATAACTTAAATTCCAATAGCCTATATCGTCTCCCATAATCACTAGAATATTTGGCTTTTCTTGAGCCAAGAGTCCACTAAAGACCAGTGTTAAACAGAGAATTAATGCAGTTCTTTTCATAATTATTTAGTTTTCATGGATTTAGTTAACATGGACAGATTTGTCAATCGTTTACTTTTAAAAAACAAATTAACAAGACTGGAATCCCATTGATTATTTTCATATATCCAGTCAATTAAAAATACATTACAATTGCGCCCTTTTATGGCAATTAGCCTTAATCAATGCCAACTTTTGGCAAATATTGGCAAAGACCAAACTTAAAGGCATTCAAAAAATATAATTTCAATCCAAAAAAAATTAAAAAACATCCAATTTAACTTTCTTTAAAAAGCAGCTCCTATTAATTCTCTTTGCCTGTTTAAAAATTCATAAATTGGTATTTTAAAATTCATTATTACGAAATTTAAACCCTCAAGAATATTTTAAAAACGGATTTTCGAAGTAATAAAAATTTAACGGATAGTATTATTTTTCAATTTTATATTCGCTTGTCCCTAATGGTAAATTAGCCTCATTGACCAAATTCCCCCGACTGAACGGCTCAAAACCATATAGGACTTTGGAAAGTAAAATATTATCAGGAACAGGTAAAACCACCGTATCTTTCTCTATTCTTCCTATTACAGGAAACCTTTTCCCTTGATCACTCAATAACTCAAACCCTAAAACCGGGCCTCCATTATTGGTTTGTAAGCTACCAGCATTCTTGAAAATGAGAACTAGTTTATCTCCATTGAATTTAATATGCTCCAGTTCAGGTCCTTTTGACAAAACCTCCATTCCATATCCATTACCCATGGCACTCAAAGCTAACCTTCGTCCCACTTCTTTTTTTGCCTTGGGATGCACATCCAGTGAATCACCAAGGTCCAATGTGACTATCATATGAGAATTTGGGAGAGTATAATTTAATTCTTGTTGCATATTTCTAAAAGTAGGCCATGAAGGTCGTGCAAGGCTAGGAAGTTGTACAAAATAAATAGGAAGCGTGAGATTTTTCCATTTAAGGCGATAATCCTCAATCATGGCTTGAAATTGCCTAACATATAATTCAGGGTTATGGGCATTACTTTCACCTTGGTACCAAAGAATCCCTTTAATCCCAAAAGGAATAATTTTTCTCAAAGCAGCATCATAAATGTATGACGGTTCATAAGGATGCCTTTGCGTTGAATTCCATTTAGATGATAAATTTACTTTTGCTCTTTCTCTCACCCATGGCATGATAAAGTCAGAATTTTCCCAATCATGCAACATATCTACCAATAAATCATCCTTCATTAGCACCTCTCTCGATATAAATGATTCAATTGGGGCTCCTCCCAATGCCAGCTGAATTATGCCAATGGGAACAACTACCTCCTTTGACAATTCCTTTCCAAAATGGTATGAAACTGCAGAAAACCCGGATTTATCAACATTCCATTTACTGGTAAAATAGGACAATTCGTTCACCTGAGTTAAGGTAAGGCTGTCCCAAGACGCGTTATTGGTTTCTTTATTAGGCAAATATTGAAACAGACGCATATTTGTTTCTTCTTTAGATAAGCTTTCCTCTGCCCAAGAAACTGATGAATTTAGAGGAAAAGCCATATTGGATTGCCCCATACATAGCCAAACATCACCGACCATTACATCCGTATAATTGAGTATTTGATCTTCCTGCTGAATAGATAATTTATAAGGTCCACCAACAGCTATATCTTTCAAATACACCATCCATTCACCTTGGGGATCCACCTTTACTTTTGCTGATTTATCATAAAGACTAACCTCAACTAGTTTACCTGGATCACCCTTTCCAAAAACAGGAATACTGTCCCCACGCTGCAGCACCATACCATCCCCAAATATCGATGTCATACGAAGACCTCCAAAATCATTTTTCAAATTGGCATAAACCCGCTCTGCCATTATTTTTGCTCCTTCTTTATTGGGATGAACCTGATCAGGGAATAGGTCTGGCCTAGAAATGAATGGCTGATAAAAATCAATTAGATATACATTATTAGCTTTTGAAAGCTCTATTATTTGTTCACGAATTTCACTGTGCCAATCCCGGGTTCCTGACTTAAACCTCGGATGCCCACTAAAAATAGGACTTAAGATAGCCACATGGATTTCCATTTTGGGATTAGAGACTCTTAGGGTATCAATTAACCAAGAATAATCCCTTTTAAAATCCAATCTATAATTCGGCCAATTACGGGGATCCGTATCATTCAAACCCAAATGGATAACAGCAATATCCGCATCAAATCTAACCACCTCCTTGAATTCATCAGTCAAATAGTAGGGATGATGGCCCTTGCGGAGCAAAGTTGCTCCACTATGTCCAAAATTCTTTACAGTATAAGCTTCTCCAAGCAGCTTTTGTAACTGGGCTGGATAGGAATTTAGCTCCCTATCTTTAATACCCGCACCATAGGTGACAGAATTTCCTACACAGGCCACCTTGATGGTTCCTTGGGCAAAAATATTCGTATTGGACAATATTATGATGATAAACCATGCTGTTATCGTTAAAATCCTTACCATATTGACTACTGTTTAATAATTTTCAGTGTCAGGTTTAGTAGAAAACCTAAGCCCCTTTTGATCATCAAAAACAAAGGTGTACATCCATTTTACTAATCTTATTTCTTGGCTACTGAATTCGCCAACAGGGAGCTTCAACACCAATTTGTTCCACCCTCTTGATAGCTCAATGGGCATTAATGGCCTACTTTGTAAATTTTCATTGGACAAAGAGATTTCATTATTCCTTTCAGTATGTGTATTTTTCCATACTGGGGGCAATAATTCCTGTCCATTTACCCAAACCCTGCTTTGCTTATAATCCCATTTTCCCTTGGGAGGGGGCAAATCCTTTTCAGACCTACTATAATCTTGAAAACTGATCCATGCCCCTACCTGCTGCTTTTTAGGTGAATATACCCATGTAAAAGCATAAGCCGTATGATCAGTTTTAGGATCAGGATAAAGTGCAGGCACCAGCTTTCCCCAAACATGACGAAGATAAACCGTCCCTCCTCGCGTTTTAATGGTAGGGTATTTATCATCCAGTTCTTTAGTTGGAGTTAAAAGGTCTTTCTCAATCGGAAAAATCTTTTTCAAATTCCCTCCATTTGGAAAGGCCTCGCTGATTTCCCACTGGATATTACTTTGTTTAAGATATGGAAATGGCATTTCCTTAAAATACATGGATTTATGGGCCAATAACCTATCCTCGAAAGCTTCCCATTCTTGAAATGAATTGCTAGCATATTCTGGAAATTTTACTCCAATTTCATCAAAATATCCATCACCCCCCCCTCTCCAAAGCCTTTCCGAAAAAGTCAGCATTAATGGATAGAAATTGTTTTCACGGATGAGATCTTCAGCACAGTTTAACTTCCTGTCATTCCAAACTGCCAGTATGGATCCTGCAACCTGGTCACTTCCTTGTGATTGGCCCAGAACATTGCTTCTATACAGGCTAACCAAATCGGCAAATGGATCAAAGTGATTGATATAGTGAAACTTGGAATCAATGATAGGTATATTTCCAATTTGCTTTCCACGATAGCTCCATAACTGAAGCATATCAATGTCTCCCTCCTTATACTGCCAGCCGGGGTTCCAAGATATAACTTTAAATCCCATACCGCGGACATGATCTACCATTTCTGGAACAAAATCTTCATTTACAAAATGTACTTCGTCAGTACCTATATGCATATAGGGTACCCCACTGAAAATCTCCCCCACTTCACTCATTAATGACTTAAGTATGGCCATTCCTTCCTTGGATTGCATATCATGGCCCGTGGCCCTTCGAAACGCTCCACTATGTCCGGGCATATCAATTTCAGGGATAACTATTACCTGATGTTCCTTGGCATATTCCAGCAACTCAGCTACCTCTTCTTTTTTATAATATTCACCCGGAAAGCGTTCAAAATTACCCGCATCATTGAGTTCTGGAAAAATTTCGGATTCCAACCTCCAAGCCAGATCTTCGGTCAAATGCCAGTGAAAGACATTGATTTTATATCTGGAAAGCCGCTTGATTTGCTCTTTAAGCTCCTCTATAGGAATGAAACTCCTACCAACATCATGCATAAAGCCCCGGATTCGAAAAGCCGGCCAATCTTTAATTTCGCAATAGGGATAGGATTCGTTCTCTTTATCTTTCAGTTGCTCTAAAGTTTGAAGTGCATAGAAAGCCCCTTTTTCATGGATGGCCTCAATGGTAATCCCGTCCTTATCGATCTTTAAATGATATGCCTCATCTTGGTTAATCTGCACGCCTGCTATAAGATTTACCTTTTTCACCAAGAATTTTGTCTTTCCTTCTTGTATATTTTCCACACCGGATTCTTCCAAATATTTTTGAAAGTGACCATTCAGTAAATCGATAGAAGTAGAGACTTCCTCTAGATAAAGTTGACCTGAATTGACCTTAACAAGCTGTGGCTTTGGAAGTAAAAAATCCACCTGAGCAAAGACAGAATGGCCCATTAAACATAACAACAACAATAGCTTCCTCATTTCAATTAATTTATATATCAAATTCCCTAAAAAACTAACAACTAGAGATTCCAAACCATCCTTTATTCTCTTAAATCATAAATATCTTGGGGATCTACTGTATTCAACTCAATCATGAAATCTGAAATATTATCGGTAAGTATTTCCAAAAATATCTTTCCCTTTTCAGCACTGGCCAATGTTGGATTACCAACTCCTGTATCCTTGCTCACCATATCCCAATTTCTTGGAGTCCACACCAGTTTATCTTTCAATCCTTTAAGTTTAAAACCGATCGACTCACCATTTCCCGCTAAATTAAGTGGCAAAACATAATCAGGAAAAAGGTATTGCATGATACTGGTCTCCATTTCTCCTGCATGGTCTCCTGGTTCATCAAAGTATTGGGAATTATCCATAGCCTTAAACCAATCAATAACTCCAATAAAAAAGTCATCAAACAGAGGTTGCAATTCCCTAATCAATGGTTTAAAATCATTTCCACCATGGCTATTGATGATCACCAGTTTCCGAATTCCCTGACGTGACAAAGATCCTAGGATATCCTTCAAAATAGCCAATTGAGTAGATGCACTCGCATTCAAACAAAAGGGATAATCAATTTGACCTGGATTTTGAACACCTAAGGGGATCCCTGGAAGTACCATCGCTTTTACGCCTTTATCATAAGCCTTGGAAGTTGATAGTTCTGCTATTTTCTCTGATTGCAGGCTATCGGTGCCATATGGCAAATGAAAATTATGGGGTTCGGTAGCTCCCCATGGTAATATGGCCATTTCAAATTTTTCCTCTTTGAGTGATCCCCAATTTGCCTGGTTCAAAATGTATTTCTTCATATCAATTCAATTTGGTTAGTTCACCAAGTCTTATCTTGTAGAATATTTATCTCAGCTTTTCCCCCAAGAAAAATCTTTAAAAACTAGTTGTTCTATTAATTGAAATGGTTTCTTTCTCCAAAGTCTTCCAGACTTGTAATAGGGCTCTTGGCACATGAAAACAACCTTTCCATTTTCCCCCTTTCAAATCCAATATGACTTCTCCTCTTCTATTCAGATAGCCAAACCACTCTCCAAAATCCCGGTCATAGAAAATATTCCAAGCATACTCGTGCACTTTTTCAAACCAGCTGGCGCATTGGTCATTACCAGTCAATTGATAACCTTTAGCAAGCGCAACCAATGTTTCCAAGTGTACCCACCAGAGCTTTTGGTCCCATTCTAACTGTTGCGGAGGATTACCTTTTACATCCAAAAAATAAAAAATGCCACCAAATTCACGATCCCAGCCATATTCCAACTGTTTTAGCATAACTTCAACCGCTTTTTGGGCAAGTTTCTTATCTTCTCTCCTGCTGGCAATATCCATCATGAACCACATGGCCTCAATAGCATGCCCAGGATTTAACAATCTTCCTTCAAAACTATCTGAAAATCCATTATCCAATGTCCTGTTTTCATATACCAACAAGGTCTCTCTATCCAAAAAGTTGTCCATTACTTCATGGATGCATTTGTCCAGGGTTTCCTCCACCATACTGTTATCCAATAGCGGCTCAAGCTCCAAACAAAGATTGCTTAAGATCATAGGCAGAGCAAAGTTCTTTAATGGTCGTGTACCAGGAAAAGCTTTATTATATTTTCCTTTGGGATTATCTTGACGAGAAAGAATCTGATTGAAAATGTTCACTGCTCTTTCTGTACTATGTGAATCACCTGAAACCAAACCATATTTTCCGAATGCCATTGCGGCAAAACAATCGGAAAATATATTGTAGGGCTGGACTAATGGCTGGCCTTCCCGGGTCAGGGAAAAGTAAAATTTCCCTTCATGATCTGCTCCATGATTTTTGAGAAATTCAATTCCCATTTTAGAAAGATCAAGCCATTCCTTTCTTTGGTCCACTTGCTGGTACAAAGTAGCAAACATCCATGCCTGTCGACCTTGAAGCCAAATAAATTTGTCAGTATCGAAAACCTTTCCCTTTCTGTCCAAACAGGTAAAATATCCTCCATTTTCTCTGTCTGGTGAATTTTGCTCCCAAAAAGGCACTATATTTTCCAATAATGCGGTTTTATAGATTTGACCGTATTCTTCTAATTTATTTGTTTTCATGTTTTATAATTTTTAAAAGGACATAGTATTTCCAGCCTTGTACAGTATTCTGTTTAAATCAGAACAGTACAAAGCATAAATACTTACTAACCTATTATGTTACTTTAAATCAGTTAGGGATGCTCGACATTGATTATATCTTTAATGGGCACTATTTGAAAAGTCATATGTGCCTGACTGCTTTCATAAAGAATACCCAAATGCTCTTCGTCTATTACCGTAAGGCATGAATATCCCCATCCTCTTCCTGCATCCAACAAAAGCCCCTCAGACCAAGAATTTCCTTGGTCCTCACTATGCTTGACCGTAATATTATACCGTCCATCAGTTGCTGCGGGATTGGAAAAGAACAATCTTGAAGCATCTTCACTCAAGCGATTCTCAGGATAAGTAATCAAACTACCCATACAAACTGGCTCGGGCAATGCTGATCGGCTTGAAACATGCTCTGTCCATGTTTTACCCAAATCATTGGTTATCGCAACAGAGCGAGCCCCCCCCCTATTGTCCCGCATATTAAGCATTAAACTGCCATCATTGAGTTCTACTACTTGTGCCTCTGTAGTATTGGATTTGGCCCCTGTACCTATATGCCAAGTATCTCCCTTATCTTCACTATAAATAATAGTACTGTGTGGCATATCGTTTTCATCTTTATACTGGCCAGCAAAAACCAAGGTCCCATTTCTCATCGTGATTCCTTTTCCAGGTCCATTAAACATTAACTTCCACTTTTCTTCTTTAATCTGTGAAGTAATACTAATAGGCTCAGACCATGTCTTGCCATCATCTTTGCTTTTGACGAGCATCAACTGACCGGTCTCCTCGGGGCTTAAACCTGCCTGTGAGCTGAACCAAAGTCTTTTGCCAGGTTTTCCATGAGCCCAAAGTGCCATTACGTAAATCGTATTATCAATTGGGTCAACTAATATGGCAGGATCACCAATACCATTTTGATCCTCAGGTATTCCTCCCCATTTACCCATATCCATGATTATCTGCATCGGCTCCCAACTTTCCCCACCATCTGTACTTCTGCTCATTCCCACGTCTATATCTTCCTGTAAATCCACAGAGCTATTGTGCCTTACATCATACACCGCCAACAAGCTTCCCTTTGCTGTAGTGGCAAGACCAGGTATACGGTAAGCGGCTACCCCATCATCACCAGCTGTCCTCAGACTAGTAGCCAATCGTAAGGGCATAAATTTTTCAGATGAAATGGGAATCACATTTCCGCCTTGAAACACTAAACTCTCTACCTTAATATCCACTTTCTCTAATAAAGAAGCATCTGTTTCTGGTTTAATGCTAAGCACTAAATGATGGCTTCCTGCAGTTAAATTTGTGTTAATCTCCAGAGAAGAATTCCTCTTAATATTATCGGTATTTGTTAGAACCCTAGATTCTTTAACATCTTTTTCCTCTTTTATTTCACTAATTTGAACAGCATTCAATAGATCGAACCCATTTATGGATAGCTTTATTTCTTCCAGCTCTATTTCCCGCTCCAATTCAAACTTTAATGAAATGACATCATTATATTTTCCTTTTACAACAGGAATATAATGCTGCTCAATCTCCACATTGATGGTATGTTCAATGTTATTTTCTTGGGCTTTACATTGTAACATTGTACCCAATAAAATGGGCACTGCAAATCCTTTGATGACCTTTATAAAATTAATCATGGTGAATTTATTATGCTTTCTGATTTATCAATTCTTCTTTTTCATATTTTATACTTACAGTTTTATCATTACTTAAAGAATAAACTGTCAAGCCTTTTAAGTCCCTTTTATTGCTGAAAAGGAGACTAAATATATAGGTAAATACCATCGCACTTATCAAGCCTGTAAAAGCATATAAGTGTATACTCAACGGACTGTAATATTTAATTAGCACCTGCACCATTGCACTAGCTAACATTCCCCATACAGCACCTTGTCCATTTACTTTTTTGGAAAGCATTCCAATCAGGAATATCCCTCCAAGTCCACCAGCAAAAAGGCCAATGATCATATTAAATTGATCCCATAACGAAGGTATCCCCAATCCTGCCATCAACAATGCAAAACCAGTCCCAAATAAACCTACAATTACAGTTACCCAACGAGCAAACCTCAGGGAATTTTTTCTTTTGTGGTCCTTAGGAAACAAAATACTATAAAAATCAGTCGTGAGCACTGTAGCTACTGAATTCATACTGCTATCCAAACTGGACATGGCCGCAGCAAAAACAGCTGCTATTAGGATTCCAGATAACCCTTGTGGTAATTGGGTCACAATATAAAATGGAAATATACTATCGGCACTTTCCACTGATGGACTCAATTCTATGGGATGAATTTTATAAAACAGATATAAAGCTGTCCCAATGCTAAAGAAGATAAATGCTGAGGGCAATGCCATAAGCGCACCGGTGCTTATTCCCCTGGCTGCAGTTCTTTCATCTTTAGTAGTCAAATATCTTTGTATAACCGTCTGGTCACTTCCATATTGGACGATATTGCTAGCTATACCTCCTATCAATACCACCCAAAAACTGGTGCCAGTAAAATCAAAACTCATATCAAAAATTCTCACTTTGTCACTTTCTTGAACCAGGGTCAATATTTGGTTAAAATCAAAATCTATTTCAATAAATATATAAGCCAAACAAAGCAAGGCGCCTCCCAATAACACAATTACCTGAATCACATCAGTCCAGATAACCGCCTCTATGCCTCCCAATACAGTATACATGATACTGAGTAAGCCCATAATCAAAATACATAAAGAAACATCTATGCCAGTTACTACCGATAGCGCCAATGATGGTAAAAGCAGTACTATCCCCAATCTTCCCAGCTGCAAACCTGTATAAAGCAAACTTCCGATCAGCCGTACAGTTCTATTATAACGCAACTCAAGATACTCATATGCCGTAGTTAAGTTTAATCTTCTGAAAAATGGTAAGAAAACATAAATGATAATGGGGGCTACCATAATAATCGTCATCAGAAGAAAGAACAGTGTCCAATCCGTTGCAAATGTCTTTGCTGGAATGGCCATAAAAGTGATGGCACTTAGCTGGGTACCAAATATACTGATTCCTGCAGCCCACCATGGTACCCTACCACCTGCTTTAAAGTAATCATCTGTGGAATGTTGCTTTCCTGAGATCAATACGCCCATTAACACCAATGAGCCTAGATAAATGCCCAAAACTGTATAATTAAGCCAACCGAAGTTTACCGCCTTTTCAAATTTTGCTGCATAAATCTTTGGAGTCCTAATTCCTGGAGATATTTCGCCAGAAGGTATGATCAACTCGTCTCCCCACTTTACAGCAGTAGTTGTTACTGGGGTTTCAAAAGGTAAACTGCCATAGTTTGACCAAGAGTCAGTAACCGTATTATAAGCTAAAATACTACCATCAAAGCCCGGATGATTATTCAGGATATGATTTCTTTCCTTTATAAGTCCATCCTTGATGTTATCATCTGACTGACTAGAGATTTCTGATCCTAATCTCTCCAATTGATTAAAAACGTCTCCTCGTACTCCACCATAAAATATTACGTGTGAATTCCCTAAAGACTGTGCTACTCCTGCTGATAGAGAAACATCTTCTCCGTTTTTTTGAATAGGATTCAATATAATCCATTCCTCTGTTTTGGGATTATAGCAATAGGTATCATGGTAGCGTTCACTTATACCATTGCTCATCCTCTGCCTTCCTCCAAATAGGTAAAAGCAATCACTCTCGCCATTATGCTGAACTGCCCCCATAGCATGGGAACGTGCTTCCCCTGGCCATGAAGACAAAGTTTCCCAAGTGGGTCTTTCAGCACTTAGATCCAGACTTAAAAATGCATCCGAAACCCCATTTCCTTCACCTCCTGCTACATAAACTTTACCATCAATAATTCCTCCAGCCGCATTACTTAAAGGAAAAGGCAAATCAGGCATTTTTTCTTTTTTTATCTGCTTAAGTATGGGATCCCACTGAAGTAAGAAAGCCTCATCTAATGCTCCTCTCTCATTTTCTCCCCCAATACATAACACTCCCTTTGAAGTAGAAATACTAAGTCCGTAAGCTATATTTTGTGGCAGCTTTAAACTGATACCCTCTCTCCACTTATAGTTCCCTTCTTCTCTTTCCAAAACATGGATTTGGTTATCATAAACCTTTTGACCTCCATTCCAAGGTAGCTTTTCAGGAAAATTGGCTCCACCAGCCATGATCAGTACATCATTGTGAACACCTACAAACATCCCGGCAAAACCCGGTGATACCTGTTCTCCTGCTTTCGGTAATATATCTGGCAGGGCTGTGAATTTGAACTTACCCAAATTTTCTACTTTTTCTCCTTGGGCAAAGGCTATCCCTGATAAAAAGCTAAAGATGAATAATAAAAGAAAATGGATACTTGACTTCATGAATTTGGTTATTAAAGATTGGTTCTTTGACCAATATTGGCTTATTGAAAATTATACTTTTTTAGCGGACTGGGAAGGCACTAAATATTCCAATACATCAATTGAAAGCAGATCTCTCTGCAGTGTCTCATAATCTTGGTCTTTCAATTGCTTCACTGGCAGCCTGAATTGACCGCAATCCAGCCCACAAATCTTCATGATAGCCTTGCCACAGGCTGCCCCTCCATACTTGCCAAATAGACTTATCATCTCAATGGACTTTTCTTGAAGTTGCCTGGCTTTCTCTATTTCATTATTATTAAAGGCCAATAAAATTTCTTGGTAAAGTGATCCTGCATAATTATAGGTACTACCCACAGCTCCCTTTGCTCCCATGGCTAAGCCAGCCAGCATAGTTTCATCCCAACCCCAAAGGATATCATATTTACCCTCTTCAAATCTCAAGCAACGGTTAAATTCCATCAGGTCATTATGGGTGTACTTGATTCCTGCAAAATTTGGAATACGCTCTCCAGCAAGTTTCAAGAAATCCAACATGGACAATTCCACCTTGGAAAGTAATGGAATATGATAAAAATACAGTGGCAAGTCTGGAGCAGCTTCTGCAATGGGCTGAATGTAATCTAACAATTGTTCGACAGAAGTTGGCCGCATATAATAAGGAGCTGTCAATGCCGTCGCATATAGTCCATTTTCTTGGGCTGCCATTGCCAATTCAATTGCTTCTTTTTGATTAGTGCCTCCCAACATGGAAATAACCTTAAAATCCTCTGAGGAAAAAGGTGCCCATGCTTTAATCAGGTCCAGTTTCTCGGACAATGTTAATGCTGCCCCTTCCCCAGTGGTTCCAGCAATAAATGCCCCAGAAATGCCTTGTGTTTTCAGAGATGAAGCTAAACTTGGAATAAGAGAAATATTCACTTTACCTGATTTATCAAATGGGGTAAAAGTAGCTGCGATTAAACCTTTTATTTTGTCAATTTTCATATTCGTCATGCTGAGTGAAATTAGGGCAAGCAAAAGAGCCTGCCCTATAAATTAAGTTATTAGTTTCCGTATCCAGGATTCTGCTGGATTTTAGAATTAAGACTAATGGTATTCAATGAAATAGGCCATAAAAGCAAATGATCCTGGCCAGCTCTATCCACCAAAGAAGGAACCTGCTCAAAAGCCTTGTCAAATCGGATTACATCCCACCATCTTTTTCCTTCAAATGCCAATTCCAAAAGACGTTCCTGCAAGATCGCTTCATCATTGCTAGCTTGATCTGCGTTCACAAACCTATGTGCTTCAAAATTGTCACCATAGGCTCTTTCCCTAACTTGATTGATCTCAGGGCTAGGGTCTTGTCCCAATGCATTTTTTGCTTCTGCTATCATAAGCAGCAAATCTGCATAACGATATAATATCACATCATCTAAAAATCTCCTGCCAGAAGGATCAACATAACCTCTTAATTTGGTAACAACCGCGGCATATGGTTGCATTTCTCCCGCACTGTTTTCCAAATCGATACTTAGGAAAGTAGCCTCAGTTCTTTGATCATCAGCTGAAAAAGCTGATTTAATCATTTCTGAGGGTCCCCAACGGTTAAGGCCACCACCTTGCCCCAATTTTTCCAATAACTCGCTATTAGCATCTGCTGGAATCTGGTCGTCTCGGATATACATATTGTTATTATAGTTCGTTCCAGATTCCAAATCCCTGAAATGTACCGCCATGATCACCTCACTATTGCCTTTATTGTCATAGCGAAAAATGTCATCATAGCTTTCCAAAAGGCTCATATCAGTTGTTTCTGCAGCCTGAAGAGCTTCTAAGGACTCCTGAATATCAGCATTTCCGCCTCCTAATCTTTTCCCTGTCCATAGGTACACATCACCTTTCAACATATTTGTAGCCGGCTTGGACCAGGAAGCTTTGCCTGCACTCAGTTGATCATTGGGATATAAAGCCAATGCTGTATTTATATCGCTCTTAATAAGTCCAAATACCTCTTCAACAGGAGAGCGCTCTCTAAAGGTAGTTTCTGCATCATAACCTTCTGTGGGAATCGTCACGAGTGGAACATCTCCCCATGTTTTTGCCATAGTGAAATACACATAGGCACGCATGGTATATGCCTCGGCCAGCAATCTGTTCTTATCCTCTTCCCTTGTAAAGGAAATCTCAGGAACATATTTTATGATCAAATTGGCATCGTGCACAATGGTATAAAGTCTTAACCATTCCGGACCTGCATAGTTGGGGTCCAAGGTATTTTCAAAGTACCTTTCCAAGCCCTCCGAAGCCTGAAGGCCGTAACTTAGTGTTCCGCTTCGGCTTTCTCCCCATATATAAAGATTGCTAGCTGCCTGATCTCTAAAACGAACATACATGCCATTAAGAGCTCCTTTTGCATTATCCTCACTGGTCCAGAAACCAGATACGGTAATTTCACTGGTTGGGGTTAACTCTAGATTATCAGTACACGATCCTATGGATAATGTGCTCATCGCCGATATCCCCAATATCAATATATTTTTAGCGTTAATTTTCATTGTTTTGAGATTTGAATTAGAAATTCACGTTGATACCAAAAAGGAAGCTCCTAGGTATTGGATATCTTCCAGAATCTGTTCCTCCCACTTCAGGATTCAGACCTGTGTAATCTGTAAAGTAATACAGATTGGTGCCGGTAAAATAAGTCCTGATATTGGAGATCTTAATTGGATTCAACCACTTCTGAGGAAGATTATAGCTCAATGTAAGCTCTCTGATCGCCAAATAATCTCCTTTCTCATGATAGAAAGTACTACCTCTAAAAGAGTTGTTTTGTGAAAGCTGATCTGCCCAATAGTACCTTGGGATATCCGTAATATCTCCCTGATTTTGCCATGATGTGGTCGTTTCTTCCAAAATCCCGATGTCCCCTTGATATTGTCCATTAAACCTTGCTCGAGACTCATGATAAATCGTATGCCCTAAAGCAAAATCAGTTCTAACTGTCAAAGAAAGCCCCTTATAACTGAAGGTATTAGTAAATCCTCCGGTCCATTTTGGAAAAATATTCCCTGCCAAAACCCTGTCTCTGCTATCAATGGAGTCATTTTGATCCAAATCAGCCCATTGGGTATCACCACCAAATTTACTTTTGTCTCCTCCAGGCACCAATGCATCGTAAGGTCCCTCTGCCGCTTCTTGGTCTGTTGCGTATATACCTAACTGCTGATAGGCAAATAGGTCTCCTATTTTTCCTCCTTCTTGCAAGCCACCTTTCCAAGTGTATTGTCCCAATAAAGGATCATAAACCAAAACGCCTCCTATCCTATTGTTTTCATTCCCATTTTCTGGAAGCTTCACAATGGTATTAATATTATAAGAAGCATTGGCAGCTATATTCCATGCAAAATCCTTGTTCTGAACCACCGCAGCATTGATTTCCATTTCAACACCTTCATTTCTAAGGGATCCCAAGTTGGTTAAAATACTACTGAAGCCGGTGGATTGGGGCAGTTCAAGGTTGGTCAGCAAATTATCTGTCAAGCGATTATAATAATCTGCTATAAAAGTCACCCTGTTATCTATTAAACCTAAGTCAAGGCCGATATCAAAAGTGCCAGATCTCTCCCATTTCAAATCTTGGTTGGCCATACGGTTATTTTGAATGGCTGCCTGATCATAATAGCGGCTTCCTACAGAATAAAGTCCTTGGGCATGAAAATCGGACAGGTTACCGATATTACCATTGACCCCATAACTCGCCCTAAGTTTTAAAGAAGATATCTTTTCTGGCATATTCGTCCAAAACTCCTCCCTATGCAAATTCCATCCTCCGGACACACCAGGGAAAAATCCCCAATAATTATTTGCTCCAAGGTTAGAAGCCCCGTCATATCTGCCCGTTACTGAGAAAAGATATTTCTTATCAAAATCATAATTTACCCTACCAAAATAGCCGACAATTACCTGTTGGCTCAATGAACTGCTTACTGAAGTGGGTTCCGCAGAAGCATTCAAGGTAGGGATCAAATCAGATGCTGCTCCCCTTCCTGTCATACTTGCTACATAGCTTTTTCTATCATAATAGGACCCACCCACCTTAAACTGTAGATTATGTAATCCCAAGGACTTTTGATAGCTAAATACCCCGTCAAATTGTTTCTGCCAATAAAGTGAATTGGAAGCTGATGCTTCTCTCGAATCAACAAACTGCGTTGGCGTATTATAGAAAGATTTCTGAAAGCTATTATTTGTTCCCTGCACATAATAAAGTGAAGCCATAGGCTCAAAAGTCAAATTGGGAAGTATTTCCCAGTTGGCACCGCCTGAAAGGGTCATTCTATTGGTAGCATTCAGGGCATCTATTCTACCTAAATGGTAAAGTGGATTTCCCATGCTTCTGTTTTGGCCAGTAGCCAAAGATCCATCTTCAAAATATAGCTTTGCAGTTGGAGGCAGCCCCAATGCTCTCTGGAATAGCTGATTCTCACTGTATACCTGACTATTTGAAGAGGAAGTAAAGTTCAACCTTCCATAGACCCCCAATTTATCATTGACCTGTACATCTCCATTTAGATGAGTCGTGAATCTTTTAAAATCGGTATTGATAGCAACCCCTTCATTATCCAAATAACCAACACCTATATCGAAGCGGGCCTTTTCAGAACCACCGCTGACATTGACATAGTGATTTTGACTGATAGCCGTTTGGAAAAGGATATCCTGCCAATCAGTATTTGCGAAAATGATGGTCTTGTCTGGATCAGCCGGATCGGGCATTTGCTCCCAACCCTCATTCAATTTATACTCATTTTCAGCTGTAAGGTACTGCGTGGTAAAGGCTGTATTGTTGGATAGATCATTGCCAATACCAAAGCCATTGGCCAAATTTAAACGAAACAAATGCTCAGGATGCTTTTCTCCCGTTGCCAATATTCCTTTCCTGTTAAAATAGATGTAATCTCTTGCTGAGGCCATATCATAGCGATTCCATAATTCGGAAGCACTGATATTATATCGGTAAGAAACCACCGTTTTACCCACTTTTCCAGTTTTGGTCGTGATGATGACAACACCATTGGATCCCCTAGCTCCATAAATCGCTGTGGCAGCTGCATCCTTCAAAACCTGTAAGGATTCTATGTCATCAGGGTTAAGGTCATTCATATTGCTACGAATCACACCATCGATAATATAAAGAGGTTCTGCCCCATTTGGATTATTAATGGAAGTCCCTCCCCTCACGATAACTCTTGGGGAGGCTCCTGGCTGCCCTGAGGTGGTTTGTACTCTTACACCAGATACGGTACCCTGTAAAGCTGAGGCCGCATTGGCGAATGGAACATTTTCCAATACTTTTTCATCCAATTTAGAAACGGCAGAAGTAAGTGTGGCCCTAGACTGTTCACCATAACCAATCACTAATACCTCATCCAGCTGTTTGGCATCCAGTTCCATTTCAACATCCATTACTGAGGCGTTGCCAACAGTGATTTTCTGGCTCACATAACCAATATAGCTGAAGATTAGAATGGAGCCTTTTTCAGCGGAAATAGAATAATTTCCCTCCATGTCTGACACCGTTCCTTTGGTGCTGCCTTCTATTAAAATATTAACACCTGGAATGGTCTCGCCACTTTTGGCATCTCTAACTGTCCCTGTTATACTAGCTTCCTGTGCCATAGCATGACAGGACAAAAGCACCATAAACAGTAGCAGCCACTTTTTCATGTAGTTTTTCAGATACATACTTTTTTGGGTTAAATTGATAAATAAGCTTAAAGCACCTACATATATTGATTGATAAGCTGTACAGCATCGGGTGATATGATCGGGCTTCTCAACAAAGCTAGATAAGGCCTTTTCCACTTAGGTGAACGATCATCCGGATAAGGTCCACTATCATCCGCGAAAGTATCCTGCAGTCCGTAAAAGGGGATAAAATCGTCCATTTCGCATAATATCTAAAAATGAGTCTTCAGTTATCGATGGAAAAAATTAGATTAGAAATCTGAATTAATACCCATGATTTCTTTAAACAAAAATATTCATCACAAAGCTATAAGCGTTCAAAAATGGAAAGGCTATTTATACAGGCATTCTATCTGGATGCTATCATGGGTTTATATTTGTATCTGCTTATTTCTTGGTCTTGAAACAAAGGCCCAAGTCACTGGCCATCCTTTTTATAAATTCACCCACTATACCTCCCAAGATGGTCTACCGCAAAATTCTGTACTGGCAATTATGCAGGACCAAAAAGGATTTTTATGGTTCGGAACAGATGATGGTTTAGCCAAGTATGATGGTTACCAGTTTACCACTTTTAAGCATTCCCCCAACAATAATTTGAGCTTGGGAAATAATGTTATCCGCGATATGGTCCAAGACAAAAATGGATTTATTTGGATCAGTACTGAGGGGGGTGGCATCAATATTTTTGACCCCAAAACCCTGCAATTCCAATCCCTAAACCAGCAAGCTCAATTGGCTGATATGTTCGGGTCAACAAAAACCAATAATTTGATCATTGACCAAAAGGGCGATATATGGTTAAGTACTTTATCTGATGGTATTTACCATATCGTACTTCCAAAAAAAGATCTAGAACCAACTTTAACAAACTACTTTAAAAACCTCAATATCAACAACTTCAATACTTTCAACTCAAGTATTAATGACAATAAAATATGGCAGATTTTTGAAGATTCAAAAGGAAAAATATGGATTGGCACCTATGACGCAGGCATGCAAATCCTAGACTCCAATACCAATGATTTTTTTGAAAACGAAATTATTCATGATGGAGAAAAAATCAAATCCATAAAATCATTTTTTGAAGACAGCAATGGAACCATTTGGTTAGGAACTGAAAAAAATGGCGTTTTTAAGAAGTCTAATGAAGAGGAGAAATTTCATGCATTTATCCCGTCAGACCCCTCTCTTGTTAATCCACTGGAAAAGGAAAATATTACGAGTTTTCTAGAAGACAAACAAGGACATCTTTGGATCGGTACATTAGGTGGAGGTCTTTATGTTTTGGATCAACAAACAGGAAACATCTTTCATTATAAGGACAACCCTTCAGATCCATATAGCTTAAATGGTCAATCCGTTTATAAATTGTTTGAAGATAAAGATGATAATATATGGATAGGCATGTATTCTGGTGAAGGACTTAATAAAATCAATCCCAATGCGCAGCACTTTGAGCACTATCGCCAGCAGGCCAGTAAATCCGCTAGCCTTTCTGGCAAAATGGTAAAATCCATTTTAAAGGATAAAAGAGATAACCTTTGGGTGGGGATGTTCAATGGAGGGTTAAATTTCAAAGAGACCAATCAAAACGAATTTGAGCAAATTAAACTCCCCCTAAAAAACACTGACAATTCGGTACAAATCAATGTTCAAGTAATATATGAAGATCAAAACGGAAAGCTTTGGATAGGCACTGATGGTTCTGGCATGTACAGTTATTTACCAGAATCGGGTAAGTTCAATTCCTATTTACACCAAGAAAACGATAATACCTCGCTAAGTAAAAATGAAGTTTGGGCAATTGCAGAAGATCATGAAGGGCAATTATGGATTGGAACAGCTAATGGAGGTGGTTTAAACCGACTCGATCCAAAAACTGGAAAATTCAAACGGTTTCTTTATCAAGCCAACAATAACAAAACACCTAGTTTTAATGATATAAGGTCGCTTCTGATCGATAGCAAAAATAGATTGTGGGTAGGTACCTATGGTGGCGGCCTAAACCTATATAACTTCAGCAATGGACAATTCACCTATTACCAACATGATCCCAATAAGCCCAACAGTATTAGTCACAATATCATCACAAGTCTTTACGAAGACAATAATGGTTATTTATGGATAGGGACTTTTGGAGGAGGCCTGAACAGAATGGATGTTAATACCGGTCAATTTGTTCATTTCAGGGAAAAGGATGGTCTTCCTAGTGATGTGATCAAGGCAGTTCTAGAGGATAATACAGGTCAATTATGGATAAGCACTGTAAAAGGTCTGACTCTTTACAATCCAGAAAAAGGTACATTCAAAAATTTCACAGCTGATGATGGACTTCAATCTGATGAATTTAACTTAGGTGCTGCGTTCAAGGACAAAAAAACAGGGAAATTGTATTTTGGAGGTACAAATGGCTTTAATGCTTTTTTACCTGATCAGGTAAAACAAACACCCGTGCCCAAGATACCTGAACTAACACAATTAAGGGTCTTGAATCACTTGGTCAATCCCGGTGACACTATTGAAGACAAGGTACTCCTGAAAAAAGACATCAGCTTCAGTGATGAACTGGTCTTCAACCATGACCATAATAGCTTTGAATTAGCTTTTAGTGCTTTAGAATTCAACGGTCAGGATAAAATCCAATACGCTTACAAGCTGAATGGTTTCGATAAGGATTGGATCTACACCGATGCAGACAGACGGTATGCACCTTATGCCAACCTTAAAGCTGGAGAATATACATTTCACCTTAAATCAACCACAGAAAATGGTCAACAAAGCTCTGGTGAAAGGCTGCTTTATCTTAGGGTCCTACCTCCTTGGTATCAAAGCACAGTAGCTTATTTAGCCTATATACTCTTGATTCTTTTAGCTGCATATGTCACTAAGTCCATAATTACCTTTCGAATTAAGATGAAAAACGATTTACGTTTTGAAAGGCTAGAACACCAGAAACAGGAAGAAATCAACCAATTGAAATTGCGTTTCTTTACCAATATTTCCCATGAATTAAGAACTCCGCTGATGTTGATAAAAGTACCCTTGGAACAACTCATATCCAGGGCTGATCTTTCACAGCAGGTACATTATCAACTTAATTCCATCCATAACAATGCTACTAGATTATTGCGGCTGATCAACCAACTATTGGAATTTAGGAAGCAGGAAACTGGCCATGTCAAGCTTGAGGTACAGGAAATTATCCCTAAGAACTTTATACAAAACATATTTACCTCATTTGAGGCTATGGCAAAACACAGGAATATTGACTTTAAGTTAAATTTTGGTCCAAACCTCCCTGAAAGCGTTTGGTTTGATCTAGATCAAATGGAAAAGGTATGTTATAATCTTTGTTATAATGCCTTCAAATTCACGCCTGATGGAGGAAAAATCACCTTGAGCTTGAATAGCGGTACCATAAAAAATAAAATTGGAGAACTACCTGCCTTGGCCATACAAGTAGAAGATAATGGTAAGGGAATATTGGCAGAACATCAGGATAAAATCTTTGAGAGATTCTTTCAAGTAGACGATAGTGAAGGAAATCTAACTGCTGGTACAGGCATAGGATTGGCATTGAGTAAAAATATAGTAGAGTTTCATCATGGCAGTATTGAAATGGAAAGCAGGCCGAATATTAAAACAACTTTTACGGTATTGCTGCCTTGCGGAAAACAACATTTTGCCCCGCACGATTTTAAGGAATTCCCCACTCAACAGGAATCCAAAAATCTACCTATTGAGCAAGAGCTCAACAATATTGACAAGCACTTATTGAGCTCTCTGGAAAATCCCAGCCCGACTGTCAAGCCTGACCCAAGCTTATTGAACAAAAAGCTATTACTAGTTGAGGATAATGAAGAGCTCTTATCCCTCATGAAAGGGGTTTTAGCCCAGCATTTCCAAGTAATCACCGCTAAAAATGGTGAGCAGGGCTTAGAAATGTCCAAGCTTTATAATCCGGATTTTATAATCTCTGACGTGATGATGCCCAAAATGGATGGCGTGGCCATGTGCTCCTTATTAAAACAAGACCTAACCACCAGTCATATTCCTATAATCCTCCTTACTGCCCGCAGTGCTTATGATTATCAAAGAGAGGGCTATGCTTCCGGGGCTGATGACTATTTAAGCAAGCCATTTCCTTTGGATCTCTTGATCTCCAAAGTTCGCAACTTACTGCTAACACGAGAAAGGCTCATTGCTTCCTTTAAGCAAAAGCCAGATTTAGAACCTTCAGGAATAGCTGTTTCAAGCAAGGATAACGAATGGATGAAAACAGCTATTGAAGTAGTCGAAAAACATATTGACGATGCTGACTTTGACATCTCTGCCTTTGTAAAAGAAATGGGACTGAGCCGTACACTTCTATTTGAAAAGATCAAAGCGATTACTGGACATACTCCCAATGATTTCATTACCATTATTCGTTTAAAAAGGGCTGCCCAATTATTATTACAGGGAGATCTAAAGGTGGCTGAAATCAGTTATATGGTTGGGTTTAATAACCCCAAATATTTCAGCAAATGTTTCCAAAAGCAGTTCGGTTGTAGCCCCTCCAAATACAAAAGCCAAGTTCCCTATTGATTGCTGGATGGGCAATAAAAAGGATTCAAGTTGTTTAACCTCAATCCTTTTTTATAAACTCGCTCTCATTGATCCTTAAAAATCCAACACCAGTCCTATAGATGGCAAAACGGAGCCACTGGAAATGGAAGGTATTTGCTTAAGTGTCCTTGGCTCTGTGATGTTCCCTTCATCATCTCGCTCCAATCCATAAAGAGGTTCAGAAGGTGTCTCTTGCCCGAAGAGATTTTGGAATTCCAAAAACACATTAAAAGTAAAGTTGGTGAAATTCCATTTTTTGTCCACCCTTAAGTCTGTTTGATTAAAAGCATTCAGTAGTATTTCACCCTGTTTGGAATAATCTTTAATTATCGCGGGATAACTTTCCAAAGTAGCATCCTCATCTACTGGAGCAATCGGTGTTTTTCCTAAATACCTTACCCGAGTACTGATTTCCCAGTTCTTATCAAACTTATAACCTCCCGTAAAGGTCAAAAGCGTCTTATTGTCCCATGAAGAAGGCAAGTATACATTTTCATCAAGACCAGTATATTCGCTGTTGTAAAGGGTCAAGGCCAAAATACCATAAAAGTTTTTGGTAAACTTTTTCTGCAATAATAATTCCGTACCATAAGTTCTGCCCTTTCCCACGCTTGATACAGGTTCATTCCCTAGAACAGAAAAATCACCACCCAAATTGGCCAATGAAACATTCTTGCTCAGACTCACGGGATAATTATCATACTTTTTATAGAACGCTTCCAAAGTTATCCTTGTAGATGGATTGATCAAATATTCAAAGCCTGCCACATAGTGGTCACTTTGGATATACTTGCTATTCTTATTAACAAACTCTCCAACTTGGTTTTGAAAACCCAAAATGGTATATGGAGGAATTTTATAATACCTTCCAATCGATCCATTAAAACTCCACTTTCGGGCATCATCCAGCACATAAGAGAAAGAAAACCGAGGGCTAAAGGTCTTCCAGATATCATTTCCCTCATCCATAAAATCATTACCGTCCATTCTAAGCCCTCCAGAAAGACTCAGTCTTTCCTGAAACAAATTTCGTGTAAGATGTGCGAAAAGTCCATAACGGAAAAAGTCCAACTGTGACCTATATGCAAAATCATTGACCAAATCCACAGAGCTGTTTTTATAGTCCGCTCGCTGTAAAATCCCACCAGTACTTAGTGTCCAATCTCCCAAAAATTTGGTCAAATTATACCGGAGCTTGGTTTCCATCTCCCTTGAATCATTGATCAGATAAACACCTTCCTCATTGACCACATCATCGAATTGCCTGAAATTATTGTTTAAGATATTATTACTCAGGGCTGTGGTCATATATCCGCTTCCATTTTTGAAGCGTCTTTTCCAAACAGCCCCATGTGTACTCGACCATTGTTTTATGATAGGAAGTTGATCTAGGGTAGCTTGCTGCTCTTCGTCTATATCATCTGGCTGGTTGATGGCAAAATCATCAATAGAACCAAGTCCTGTGAAAATTAAGCTATTATATTTATCAATCTCATGAGAAACCTTATACTGAAAATCCCAATAGTCAGGCAAGAAGGGTAAATCCAAAGCCTTAAATAATACCTGCAGATAAGACCTCCTGACCGACGCGATAAAGGAGGTTTTGGAGCTCTCCTTTTCACCCTTAAACAAAGGCCCCTCAAGTGTCAAAGCTGCCTCGCTACTGCTAACGCGCACATTGGAGTGAAACTTCCGGTTATTTCCATCCCTTTGATCAAACTGTAAAACCCCTGAAAGCACATTGTCATAGTTGGCGGCAAAAGCACTTGTGGATAAGGTTACTCCTTCAAAAAAAGACACATTCAATAGCCCAACAGGGCCACCTGCACTCCCTTGGGTAGAGAAGTGATTGATATTGGGGATTTCAATCCCATCGAGGTAATATACATTTTCATTGGGCGCTCCTCCCCTAATAATTACATCATTTCTGAATCCTCCTACAGACCCAGAAACACCCGGCAAGGCCTGCACCACCTTAGCAATATCATTATTTCCTCCTGGGTAAGTAGCAATTTCCTCTAGGGATAGCCTTTGAACGGATAAGGGCGTCTCTTCATTTTTCCCGAAAGTATTGGCCACAACTACCACTCCTTCGAGTTCACTTACTTCTTCTTCTAAAACAATATTTACATCTGGATTTCCCCCAGACCTTACTGTCAGATTGAAAACCTGTTTATTGGTATAACCAATATAGGATGCTTCCAAAGTATAGGTTTTGGGAGGCACCATTTCAATTTTAAAAAAACCATTAAGGTCTGTCACTCCTCCAAGTTCCGTACCTAATAGTTTCACTGCCACCCCGATTAATGGTTCCTGTGTTTTTGCTTCCAGAACGTATCCTGCCACAGTTCCCGTTGGTTCTTGCCCATTCACTTGGACTACCAAGGTCAAAATTAAAAGGAATGAAAAAGCTAATTTTAATAATCTGTTCATCTAATTGTTTATTTACAATACTAGAGAACTCAAAACCTTGCTATTTGTTTTGACGCCAGTTTATTTCTTTTTAGACATTATTTATAAAGCAACTCTATAAGTACTTCATAAGTCCAAAATCCTTACTAATCAATAAATGATGCTCATGTCTTTAATGTCACAAATAAAGATTAGATTTATTATCTGTCAGATATCAATATAAAAACAAATAAATTCAGATCAGGAATAATCGTAATACCCTTAAACATTCTCCTCTTTTAAAGAATTAAGAACATGAACTTATACAATCAGATATTCAGCAATAATCAACAATGGGTAAATAACAAAAAAGCTACGGAGAAAGAGTTTTTCGAACATCTTTCAAAGGGACAGTCACCAGAAATATTATATATAGGATGTAGTGACAGTAGAGTCACCGCAGAAGAGATGACCGGAGTCCAACCTGGCCAAATGTTTGTCCATAGAAATATCGCCAATCTGGTGCCTAATAATGATAACAGTTCCGCTTCGGTAATTGAATATGCTGTAAGCCACCTAAAAGTTAAACATATTGTAGTGTGTGGTCACTATTCATGTGGTGGTGTAAAAGCCGCCATGCAGGCTGAAGATCTAGGTATTTTAAATCCTTGGCTGAGAAATATCAGAGATGTGTACCGTATGCATAAGGATGAACTAAATTCCATCAAAGATGAAACTGAAAAATATAATCGCCTGGTAGAAATAAATGTGGAAGAACAGTGCCTTAATGTTATCAAAACAGCCTGTGTCCAAAGACAATATCTCAATAATGGATTTCCCACTGTACATGGTTGGGTCTTTGACATTCACACAGGTAATTTGATTGACCTTAAAATTGATTTCAATGAAAAGCTAAAGGGAATTCAGGAAATCTATGACTTGGGCACTAGCCAGAAATGAACATAAAAAAACTGGGTGTAGTTTAAACTACACCCAGTTTGTACAAAATCATTTTAACTTATTCTCCATAAAACACCACCTCATCAGCAAACAAAAAGGCCCGGTTTTTATTTTTCGCATTCACACGTAAGTACTGGATTTTTTCTCCCACAGGTATTTCAAATGAATAGATTATCAAATCCGGATTACCTTCCGAAATATCATGTTTAATCAATTTTGGCTCTGAGAATTCTTTACCATCCAGTGACCATGAGACCTTTAATTCTGAAGGCAAAAACACCCCAGGCCCAATGATCTGCATAAATGGAACCTTCACCTTAGAAACCATTTCAGGTTCATTCAAACGAATTTCCACATCCAGATCCTTTCCTTCAAAACCCTGCCATTGTCCATCACTATAAGTGAAATTTCCTAACATCCCATTTACCAATGTTTTATCACCCTGAGCAGCATATTTTCGGCTGTATTCCTGCAAATACTTTACCTCTGCCCCAACGCCTAAATGGTAAACCAACTCCTTTGAATTTACTGGCCCCATTTCTCCATTGGACAATGCAATTGCCGCCTTAATTTCCTTGACTCCCTTTTCATAAAATGGCCCCTTATACATTTTGGAATCCTTATCTGGATCAGTACCATCTAATGTATAGCGTACATCTGCGCCATATCTCTCCGCAGATATGCTTACCAATGAAGCTTGTTTAACAGTATCCGCCACAGCTTTTATGGTAACATCTGCTATAGGTCTATAATAGTTAATCCCCTTAAGCTGCAAAAGTCTGTAATGTGACTGAAGTCGCTTAAAAAAATCATCCCATTCCTTTTCTTGCGGAGCTGTCCAAGCTACTTCTGCTAAAGCCAAAAGCCTCGGGAAAATCATATACTCCACATGCTCTTGGCTTGACATATACTCTGTCCAAACATTGGCCTGAACGCCTTTGATCAATTTCCCCTCCTCTTTGGTTAATATCTCAGGTACTGGATTATAGGAATAGACCATGTTGATAGGTAAATACCCACCAATTGCCTGAGGCTGAGTCGCGGGGTTGGTTTGATACTTATCAAAATAACAATAAGCTCCAGGAGTCATAATTACCTCATGGCCTGCCTTTGCGGAAGCTATTCCTCCATTTTCTCCCCTCCATGACATTACGGTAGCTCCGGGTGCCAGTCCTCCTTCCAATATTTCATCCCAGCCCAATAACTTTCTACCATTCTTGGACAGGAATTTTTCTATCCTCCTGATGCCATAGCTTTGTAGTTCCTCTTCATCATCCAAACCTTCCTCTTGTATCCTCCTTTGGCATTTCTCGCAAGTCGACCAAGCTTTCTTGGAAGCCTCGTCTCCCCCAATATGAATATACTCTGAAGGAAAAATCTCCATGACCTCCGTTAATACTTTTTCCAAAAACTCAAAAGTCTTTTCATTTCCCAAGCAAAATTCACTTTGTGTGTATGGCATACCTGAACAGGAAAGTTCAGGATAAACCGCCAACACTTCTTCCGAATGCCCTGGAATTTCGATTTCTGGAATGATGGTTATACCTCTTTTCCTGGCATACTCCACCAAAGCTGAAGCTTCCTCCTGAGAATAATAACCGCCATATGCCTGAGGATCGCCTTCATTCATAAACTGTCTTGATGAATCCCACCAATCTTTCCATACACCATGTGTTCTAAAGGCAGCCTTTTGAGTCAATAAAGGGTACTCCTTAATTTCCAATCTCCAGCCTGGCCCATCTGTCAGGTGCCAGTGAAAAGTATTCAGTTGATAGATGGCCATCATGTCAATCATCTTTTCCAGAAATGGGATAGGAAAGAAATGTCTACTTACATCAATATGTAAGCCCCTATAATCAAATCTTGGATAATCCTTAAGCGAAATAGCAGGTAAAAGAGACCTGTTTTCCTGTAATAAATTAAGCTGGACCAATCTGTTGACTGCCAATAATAAAGAAGACTTTGAAGCTCCTATTAGGCTTATCTGATCTTCCGTTATATCTATCTGATAGTAATCCTTATGGATATTGGCTTTTCTGGTATCTACTGAAAGGTAAATCCCATTATCCCAAGTTTGTGAATCATTATACTGCTTAATAGAAACATTTGAAATACCTACCCCTTCTCTTAACAAGACCGCATGATCACCCAGCTCCTTATTATCAATATAAATAGACCATTGCTTATTTAATTTAAAATTCCCACTACTTCTCTCCAGGAAAACTGGCTTAGGAATCAAATCGGAATTTTGAGCATGTAAATCACTGAGCAAAACAAAAAAAAGAAACAACAGCCCCAGATTTTTCAGAACAGAGAAGAATGACTTAACTAGAAACATAATCGATTAATTGACTTTCAACAAAAATACATCTGCATTTTAACTTCCAGCAGCAATCTTAAAAAAATAACGCAATGCCAATCCGAATAAATTGGCTCAAAAAGAAAAAAGGATCTTTTCTCTATAAGAGAAAAGATCCCCGTCTATAAACCCCAATTTCAATTTAATTCTTTCTATTTTAATATCATTTACATTTCACAAGTGTCTTATTTTATCAAATAACATAAACTCAAATCTAAGATTTGTCACCTGTTCATTGCTGATATATACTTCAAAGAAATACCTAAAAAATCAGGCTAGCAAATCTATTTATGCAAAGGTTTGCGCAGTTAATCAAAATAGGATATTCTTTATTAAACCAATTATTATTTCAAAAAAATAAATTTTCACAAAATCAAAATACCAATACATTGCATTACACCATAAAATTAAAAAGGATTTAAATGTAAAAACCTAAACCCTTTTTAATTTCAAAGAAAAAATCAATCTGTATTTTTTAATTACTCATTCCGAAAACTGAACTGCTGTTTCATCTATTTTGAACGTTTTTTTATTTAGCATTTTTAGAATTTCAGCACCAGCAAGGAGGACTGGACCGTAGCCATGAGCGGCATAAACATTAACAGGCCTGTAATAATAAAATCCCGGATCAAATCCCATACCTGTCCCTACACAAGTCCCTTCAACCTGCCCTTTATCATTTACCTTAGTAGTAACCGCTGTCCATCCTAGTATGGTCAATGGACCAAAAACCCTATAGTCTAACCAGCCATTATTGATGGCCTTTGCATAGCAATAAGTATAAATTGCGGTAGCTGATGTTTCTAAATAGCTATCCTCTCTATCAATCAATTGATGCCAAAATCCTGTTCCTGATTGATATTGAGCCAAGCCTTTTGCATGAGCCAAGAAATATCCCATCATCTTATCATACTTTGGATGTTCTTGGGGCAATACATCTAATAATTCTACTAAAGTCATAAATGCCCAACCATTAGCCCTTCCCCAATGGAATTGAGGAAAGTTTTCAGCGCCTTCTACCCAGCCATGCATATAAATACCTTTTTCAGCATTAAACATCCGGTCAGAAAACAGTTCTACTTGTTTTGTAGCCTCATCAAAATACTTCATTTCTCCACTAAGCTTTCCCATTTGGGCCAAAGCCGGAACACTCATAAAAAGATCATCCAACCAAAGAGTATTTTTTAGCGGTCTATTCCTAGCAAGAGTACCATCTTGTAATCGGTACTGCTTATTCATGATGAAATCAATGAAATTATTCACCATTGGCCTAACATCCTCATTTAGTCCTGCTTGTTTTGCTTTTATAAGCGCAGCACACATAGCTCCCGCATCATCTAGGGCATGTGGATGCAAAACTTTATCAATTGGACTTGGTTTTTCCTCTGATAATGTGGAATTATTATAGTGTTTGAACAACTCATTCAAAAAGGTCAAGCGGTCAAAGGTATAATCCTTAAATTTGGAATCTCCAGTAGCCTCGGCTGCAGATAACATGCCCGCATAAGTGACTCCCCATTCATAACTCAACAATCTAAAATCTCCTTTTGCCAAACTGGCAGAACTTGAAGCAGATAAAATTTCCTTAACAATTGCCTTATTATCACCTTCCACCAATTCTGCAGGTGTAACTCCATTCAAATAATCATATATTTTGTTCAATACTGCTATCGTTTCTTCCTGACGAATATTACCATATGGTACAGGATACTCAGGCTGAATTAAATGCAATGGGGTATTAGTATCTGTAATTTTTTCCTGAGAATATACTTCGAAGGTTAAACCTAATTCCAAAATTAGTAACATCAGAAATCCTATTGATTTACTAAAATTAAAATGGTGTACTCTTTTATACAAATAGTTCATTTTATTAATATCGTCCATTTTTTATAGTACTTATTGCCAAGGAAAAACCTTAAGCCATTTCTAGTTATTATTAGTTGTGAACCTCAATCTTCACCTTGACATTAAGTTGCTCCGCCAAACCTATAATATAATCCATAAAATATTCTTCCTTGGTAAAATTAGGGTCTGATAATTCCCATCCAGCTACTGCATAATAACTGATGGGTTTATCATTTTCGATCTTAACTCTAGCTAAATAGGTATCTGTGATTTGCCCAGTTGAAGGAGCTCGCATCCAGCCCAAATAGTCCTCCTTAGTTAAAATCAGGCCTAAACCTAAATACCATTCTTTATCATAGGTTTGTCTATCATGGGTGTACAATACGACAAAATCCCCTACTTCTGATATCATCAAATCCTTATCTGTTTGATTATTTACCAAACCAATAATGGCCTCTTCATCCCCTTCCAAACCTGTAATACTGAAAGTATTTTTAAAAGCATACATTCCCGGCCAAATTTCCGACTGTTCTCGAACTAGATAATTCCGTTTGGTCCCTTCTGGTTTCCAATTATTATAATCATATTGCATAAGGGATAATAGAGGTCCACTTTCTCTTACTGAGAAAGTAGTGGCATCTACATTGTTCAGGCTATCTTGCTGCGTGACTCCCAAGCGCATTAAGTGCTCGCCTACTTTCAAAGAATAGCCCCCTAAACCTACTGAGGTTCCGACAGATAAAATATCCCTGCCCCAATTTTCCATTACATGGTAATTATCCTCAGTAACGCCATCTGAATTAATCCCGACATCAACCGGAGACATTTCAGGGGTCTTTTTCCCAAAAACATCCTTGGAGTTTCTTCCATCCAAATAATGCCTAAAACCAACCTTGTCATTCTCCCAAGAAGGTCCATCGGTCTGGTATGGCTGATAGCCCATTACCCCAGGTAACATATCAGGATAAAATGTATGGACTTTAGCTGGACGCACTGTATCATTGACTGAAGGTCGAACACCAAAACGAACATATGTCCGCTGTCCCATTTCTACCGGATCATCTATCCACCCGAGACTTAATTGCTTCTTCTCGCCTGACTCAAGGTCAATTAAAAAGAATAATTGATCCCAGTTACCATCTCCATCTTCATCAACCAGCTGACTGGGTACAAATTCTCCTTTTTCATTCCTTAAATTAGGAAATGAGCTTGTAATGGACTTTTCATCCATATCAGTCCTGGAAACTTTCAAAGCTTTCTCTTTGAGATCTATCTTAGATGAATTTTCAACTGAAAATTTGAAAAGTTGTTCTTCGTTTTCCTGGCAAGAAAACAATAAAGCTCCCAACGCAAAAATCAACACTTGTTTAGCCTGTTTCATAAATTTCATTCAAAAGTTAGTGTATGGGTAAACGGTGTAATACCCGTTAGATAAACATGGTTTCCTTCAGTTCTCAAGCTTCCAAAATGAACGCTGTATTTTTCCCCGTCCAAGCCCCTTATTCTTTCATGCATTTTCACCCCAGGGCCAAATGTGATTTTATCCCCTCCATTTTCGAAGCTTCCACTTCCAGTAGGAAGATAATAGTTTTCCCCATCTGCTGCTTTTTCTACTCCTTTTAATTGGCCTTGTTCATCAAAACACAATTCGATCGTAACGCTTACTCCTTCCAGACCTCCTACATCAAAATGAACATCCACTTTGCCAGCATTTTCCTCAATGGTCACCGTACTGTCCAATGTCTTTACATTGCTGACAGGCCTTTTATCAAAAGCCATTTTGCTCCAAAATCTGTCATTAGTACTTGGCGTATGTGCATAATCTCCCTCTTTATTTCTTTCATCCTTGGGCAATGGTTGATAATAAGGAACATCTAGCTTTTTATGAAGGATATATTTGTTCCCTTCTTTTCTTAAACCTTCACTTCTAAAATGTCCCATACTGAAGAAATTCGCAGACATGCGCATATACCATAGTATGGCTTTTCCCTTTCTATAGCTGAAAAAATTAGGGCTAACAGATCTACCAGATGCAATAATTAATGGCCAGTCTACCCCGCCAAAAATAGTAGCTGTGGTGTCCCCCCTGCGTATCCTTGCCAGGCTGCTGGTTTTGAAGAGCTTCTCAAAATTGGTTGGAACCGCTTCTAATTGGGGCAGCTCTTCCTGTAACAACTCATTATCCATAAAGCTGTAAAGCTCTTCCTCAATGATCAATTCCTCAAAGCCCGGAAAGCCCTCAATCATTTTAACAATCTGCGCAAACTTCCCATCCTGGTCCAATATCGCCAAATGCCTGTAATGAAGATACTGTACAATAATACTTCTATGGGAATATTGGTCCTGTCTTCTGGAATCAGTGGTGACCAAGTCCCCATTTGGTTCCATATAATAATAGGTCATCTCCAAACTCTTCCTTGGCGCTTCATATAACGCTGGTCGGTCCAAAATCCTTCCCAGTGTTAAAAAGGCACTATTCTCCACATCAGAATAATTCATGCTGCGTTCTGGGTAATGCCCATCTTCATCCATATAAATCCCTTCATCCAACCAGTCATCAATTCGGTCAATATACCTTTGATCAGGATACAGCCTATGGATCATGGCCAAAACCTGACAAACCACCCATCTGTGGTTGGGTGTATGTATCCCCCCAACGACCAGTGCTTCACCGGCATCTTGAATAAATGTCTTTATTTTTGCTTTTACCTCCTCTAATGCTTTATCTTCCTTTTGGCCTAAAATATATACCCCAGAACAAAGCGGCTTCATGATAAATCCTGTATCTGGTGGTGATTCCAAATTTCCAGCATTAATTGTACCATCTGGCCTTTGACTAGCAATCAGCTTATCCGTAGTTTTCAGCAAAGCTTCAATCAGTTCCTTATCTTCAAAAAACTTCGACTCCTTACAACAGTAGGCTGCTGAAAATTTAGCAAAATTATAGCCATCGCTCCTTCCTCCATGACGGTTGGCTGCCTCACCTTGACTCAAGAGCGCCTGAACATGCCTGTCATTGGCCTCGATCAGCTGATCCATTAATCCCTCTGCTCCATTGCCATGAGATTGACCAAAACTGGAAATACTCATGCCTGGCATAAAATATAGAGCAGTCCCCATTCCTAGGGATTGTTTCAAAAATGTTTTTCGGGTTATACTGTTCATTTTGTTTTTTTCTAAAATATGATAATTAAACTATAAAGATGGATTGTAAAATACGAAAGGAACTTTTTTCCAAAAGAAAAAAGTTCCTAGTTTATAAACCCCAATCTTAATTATATTCTTCGTTTTGTGAGATGCTACCGCCACTGACATCTACTTCACTTTGTGGAATAGGTCTCAAAAGGTGGTAGGGTTTAATGGCATTATTCAATGCAGCATGGGGATTATGTGCCAATACCCTGTCGATCAAAGTTCCGTTTCTTTTTAGCTCCATCCATCTGCTGATTTCCCCTCCTAGTTCTTTGGCACTTTCGTCCATAATAAGGTCGATATCCACTTCATCAGCTTCAACCATTTCCTCTAAACCTGCTCTAAACCTTAAAGCATTGATATGCTCAGCCGCTTTGGCAGCATTACCACTTTGGAGGTAAGCCTCCGCAGCAATTATCCTAGTTTCACCTGAACGCATAATCATGGCATCTCGCTCTCCATCAGGGTTAATACCGGGATTAGTATAAGGCACTCCTGGATCATCAAATTTTTTGAACATGGGATAATGCACTTGGGTAATTCCATCCGGAACAAAATATTGAGCAGGATTAATGACTACATAATCTTTACTGGCTATTACCGCCTCTGACCATGCTGTTTTAGGAAAATAAATACTAGTATCACCAGCCTGTATTACACCGTCAGGACCATCTACTTCAGCATTCATCAACCTTCTAATAGAAGTTGACTCCCTCTCGTCCCCATCTTCAAATAATGAGAAATAATAAGGAGTTGGGGCTGTTCCAAGACCTCTATGGTACAAGGTAGAGCGGGTCTGACCAGGATATACATCATAGCTGAATTTGAACAATAAGTGCCTATTATTCCCCAATCCTCTGGACACAGGGTTATTTCCATAAAGCAAAGAGAAAATGACCTCTTCATTTCTTTGGTTTTCCTCTTCCATTAACAAGCTAAAACTATCTTCCAATGGATGGTTCGCAATCACCGTTTCAGCGATGGAAGCAGCATCAGAAAAATCCTGTGAACTGCCGAAGCTTTTGTATCCTTTGGTCAATAAAACCTTTGCCTTTAGGTGTCTTACGGCATCCTTGCTTACCCTACCAAATTCATCTGTATTTTCGTCCACAGCTCCCAAAGCATCTTCTATATCCTGAAGTATTTGTGCATAAACCTCCTGCTCGGAAGCCCTAGTGAAATCAGATTGAGCGCTTCTTATTTCATTTAATACCAATGGGACTTCTCCAAAGTTTTCTACCAAATGAAAATAAGAGAATGCCCTCAAAAACTTGGCTTCACCTATTCCTTTGTCTTTGGCAGATTGTGATAGTCCCTCTATTTCATCTGCCCTATCTATTGCTGTATTGGCCGCGGCAACAACAGCATAATAATTGGTCCAATAGGTTCTAACAGATCCATTGGCAGGCCTAAGGTTCACATAGTCGTTCAATTCACTGATTCCGGAGATAATATCTCCTCTCGTAAACACATCTGTACCTTGGTGATCTAGATCATAAAAAGTTGTGGCCAATCTTAACTTATCATATCCATTTGCCACCAATTGATCAAAAGCCGCAGGGTCTTTGAATAACAATTCATCAGTAAGTGATTCCCTATTTTCTTCATCTAAAAAGTCACTACAGGACTGTAAAGCCAAAGTAAAACCAGCAAAAACAGATAATATTTTATATTTATTCATAATCATCTCAAATTAAAATTTAACATTTATACCTCCCATAAGGATTCTGGACATATAAGCCGATCCCCAGCTATTACGGGCTGCATTCTCCGGATCCCAACCATCATATTTGGTGAATGTGAATGGATTTTGAGCGGTAAAGTATAACCTAAGACTACCGATTTTAAGTGCATCCAAAACAGCATTATCGAAGTTATAGCCCAAAGTGATATAGCCTACCTTTACAAAAGACACATCGTGATAGGTCAATGCCTCAGCAAATGGGCCATTATTACTTGGCTGATACCATTCATTGGAAGGATTGTCTGGGGTCCAATAATTGCTTTTCAAACTGTTAAACCTAGCAGGTGTAGAATCGAAGCCTCCAGAATGTGAAATATGGAAATAACTTGGTGATACAGCTCCTTGACTTGTTCTTACAAAAAATGTAAAGTCCCATTGTTTGTAGTTAAATGTGTTGGAAATCCCTCCTGTCCAATCAGGCATATTTGCCCCAAGTACCGTTCTGTCATCAGCATCTATTTGACCATCATTATTGATATCCTTTACCTTTACCTGGCCTGGCTGTTGCCCATAACTTTGGGCCTCTTCTATTTCATCCAATTGCCAAATCCCATCAAATTTATAAGCATAAATAGATCCCACAGGCTCTCCAACCCTATGAATAAAAGAACCCGCCTGCACGCCAAACAATATTTCATTCAAGTCCCCGTATAATTGGGTTACTTCATTTTTATTCATGGCAAAGTTCAAGGAAGTAGTCCATTTAAAATCCTTTCTATCGAAATTCACAGAGGTTAAACCGAGTTCAATTCCTTTGTTGGTAGCTTCACCTACATTTTCAAATACCCCAGAAAAACCCGTAACCGTAGGAGTTGGCCTAAAGAAAATAATACCGGTATTCTTTCTATTATAGATATCCAATGAACCATAAAGCCTATTATTGAAGAAACCGAAATCCAAACCAAAATTGATTTCCTTGGTCTTTTCCCAGGTTAAATTCTGGTTGGCTAAACTGCTCACAAAAGCTGTTTGGGTCACATTCCCTCCCAAATTAGTAAAACCATTGCCGATCAATGACTGGGACCCTAAAGGCCTAAGTCCTCCGCCAGCACCATTATTTCCAGTCTGCCCATAGCTAATACGCAACTTTAATTCATCAAATAGATTTTGTTGTTCCATAAACCCTTCATCAATAACTCTCCATGCAAAGGCAGCTGAAGGGAAGAATGCCCACTTATTGTCCTCTGCCAATATTGAAGATCCATCATATCTTCCTGTCAAGGTCAATAGGTATTTGTCCCTAAAGGCATAATTAATCCTACCAGTATATGATTCAAGCGTTTGTTTTGAAAAACCGCTTTCTACATTTCGGATATCGGAACCAGCATCAATATTATAAAACAGATAATCGTCCGTATTGAAATTCCTTCTTTGCATCCTGTAATTCTCGTACCGGTCCATAAATAGAGAGTAAACAAAGGTTGCATTGATGCTATGATCTGCATTGGCCTCCCATTTATAGTTCACAATATTATCCCAGGTATAAGAAATCCTATTTCCATTGGTTACATCTGCCCGTCTATTTTCAATATTCCCACTGGTTGATTTGGCATATCTACCCCTATATTCTCCATAGCGGTTGAATTCTATATTCGGAGAGAAATTAGAACTGATTTTGAGGTTTTTGACAGGAGTCACTGCCAAAGAAAGATTACTCAAATAATTTAAACTTCTAGTTTCCCTAGTGATGTTACTAGGTTCAAATAGCGGGTTGGTAATAAATGTTTCGCCTTCCAATGGAAAAAATACCGGATCACCATTTTCATCATATGGAGTTCCTGTTGGCCTTAATCTATAAGCACTTCTTAAACCTTCACGGCTTCCCTCATTTCTGATGGAAAATGAAGCATAGTTACTCATACTTAAACTTACATAATCAGATAATTTGCTACTCAAATTGCCACGAATTGTATACCGCTCATAATCCTCTCCTTCAAAGGTTCCCTCATCTTGTGTATAAGCCACACCAATCCCATAAACCGTTTTGCTGTTACCGCCATTTAAGCTGAGCGTATGGTTTTGCTGCATCCCATTATGTTTAACTAAATCTATCCAGTTTACATAATTATTATTGGCAATGTTTTCCATTTCATTGGGCCTCATATAATCCGCCAAATCCACATCATCTCTCGACACATCAAAATTTCCGGAGGCATAAAAATTTCCAACAATAGCATCCTTGAAATATTCTACAAATTCTTCCCCCTGAAGCATATCAGGGATATTATAAGCTTGTTTTACCCCTATATAATTATCATACTGAACAGAAACACTGCCTTCACTTCCTTTTTTGGTTTCTATGATGACCACCCCATTACTACCTCTGGAACCATAAATAGCAGTGGCAGAAGCGTCCTTCAATACATCCATTCGTTCAATATCTGAAGGATTCAAAAAGGATATATCATTCACGAAAATGCCATCCACGACAAATAAAGGGTTTTGACCAGGGTTAAAACCTCCTTGCTCCACTGTTTCGTTGGCGTTTATAGTGTTGGATCCTCTTATCCGCACATTAAAACCTCCTCCAGGCTTATTATCTGCTGCCTGAATATTGACACCGGCCACTTGGCCTTGCATGGCCTGAAAGGCATTCACTTTATTGGTTTCCTTGATCGTCTCACTGCCCATGGAAACTACAGAACCAGTTAAATCTTTCTTTTTAGTTTCACCGTAACCCACCACTACTACTTCATCCAATTGAGCCACATCTGGTTCTAAAGTGATATTAATCTGGGATTGGTTATTGATGGCAACCGACTTGGTGATATAGCCAACAAAGGAAAAAGATAGCTCCGCTGCAGACACATCGGGTACACTAATGAAATAGTTACCATCCAAATCCGTTACAGTACCATTAGAGGTCCCTTTCAGCAAAACTGTTACACCGGGGATGGCTTGTTCATCTTCTCCTGAAATTACTTTGCCTGTGATATTACTCTGTGCAAAACTCAATTTTGCAAAAATGATGAATAAAATCATCAGGGGGAATTTCTTCATATGACCTATCATTATTCCCGGGAGGAACATATTTAGCCATTTGTTTTTTTGGTGTGGAAATTGGTTCATAAGATGTTATTTTGGATTGAAACTGATAAATTCATTACGTTTATGATAAAGCATTAAAGCAAACTTTAGACTACAGTAATCCTATTTATAAATATTTGATTCTGTATTTTATGAATTAACAATATTGTTATTTCGTAAATTAAAAGTGTTAAATCGACGTTTACAAATATATTTGTGCAAACGTTTGCACTGAATAACAAATACTTCTTTATTCCTTTTTTCAGGATATTATATGGTGTATTTCCAAAGCCGAAATCGTAAAAACTTGTAGATTCTAATAAACAAGGAACAACAGGATGGGAATAGGAGACGTAAATAAGCTATCTAAAAAAAAACTCAACTTTAAACCTCAATATGCATGGTAAGCTTTAACTATTAAAACAATGAAAAAAGTACTAGCCAATCCAGCTAGCAAAATTTAATTACCTGAAAAAAACAAGACCATATATTCATATAAGATTTAAAGTTAATTATCCAGTATCTGGAAATTAATCATTAAAAACACTTGGATTCGGTTTGCTTCCCATCTCGAAAATCAATTCATGGCCTCCCACAATTTCCTTGTAGGAAATAAAGGGCGTTTTTAATTCTCTTCCATCCAAATAAACAGCTTGCACATACATATTCTTATCCGAGATATTTTCGGCTTTAATCAGGAAACTATTATCTCCTCCTTGATCAGAAAGATCTATACTGATTTCTTCAAATTGGGGCGCCCCTAAGGCAAACTTCTCTGCAGTTGGAGAAACGGGATAGAATCCGAGTGAGCTAAAAATATACCATGCAGACATTTGGCCACAATCATCATTTCCATTTATTCCGATAGGCTGATTTCTATAATTTTCCTCCGAAGTATGCTTTCGAACCAAGGCTTGTGTTTCCCAAGGCATACCGCAATAATTAAACAAATAGGCATAATGATGTCCTGGCTCATTATCATGCCTATAGTGTTGTCCTTCAAAATTCTCCTTAAGTTTCTGTGCAAATTTTTCCTCTCCACCGAACAATGCTATCATCCCCGGAACATCATGCATTGCTCCAAATAAATAGGTCCATCTTCCTCCTTCTGTAAATCCCTCTTGGGTATTTCCATGCCAGTTCCCATCTAAAAGCCTCGCATTAAAAAAGCCTGTTTCAGGATTAAACAAGTTTTTGTAATTCTTACTCCAGTGCATTAACCTAGCATAGTCATCTTCCTTCCCAAGTTCCTTGGCCATCTGTGCAATACTATAATCATCAATTCCAAATTCAATGGTTCTAGTAACTGATTCTCTGGTCTTATCTGCAGGAACATAACCTAAAGAATGGTAATAGGTCAAACCACCCCTGGCTTCATATAATTCTCCTTCATTTCTATCTCCCCAATTTCTTTCAGTATCTCTGAAAGGTGGGTGCATGGCATCCTTTCTAATTGCCTGATAGGCCAACGCTACATCATAATCCCTAAAGCCTTTCATATAAGCATCAGCAATAAAGGCATCAGCATGGGTACCCACCATAATATTTGTATAAGTTGGATTGGGCCATTTCGGCAACCAACCTCCCTCTTGGTACATTTGAAGTAGGGATTGTACCATGGGACTTACTCTTTCAGGATTGGTAAAATACATCAGCGGATGTAAAGCCCTAAATGTATCCCAAAGAGAATAATCATTATAAGAAACGCCTTCATGAACCTGATCATCAAAGGCACTGTAATATCTTCCGTATTCTGAAAACTCCCTAGGGAACAACATCGTGTGAAACAGTGCGGTATAAAAAATAGTTTTCTGGTCTTCAGTAGCCCCTTTTATCTGCAGCCTGCTCAGTCTCTTTTGCCAAACTTCTTCTGTCCTCTTCACCAAAGCATCAAAATCCCAATCAGGCACCTCAATATTTTGGTTTTGACGTGCCTGTTCCAAAGATATAAATGAGGTACTTACTTTAGCTTGAACAACTTCTTTATCTTCTGTTTCAAATTGGATATATCCACCCATTCTTGCCCCTTCTTGTTCCTTGCCCATTGGACTGATCTGGGGTTCGTTCCTAAAAGAATTCCAGGTACCATACTGCTTAAAGGGCTTATCAAATGTAATTACAAAATACCCTTTAAAATTAGGCAAATCAGGCCCAAGATGTGATGACATTCTCTGAGGGTTATATCCCCGAATTTCCTGCTTCACCTCATCTATTTCCAAATATGCCTGAAAATCCTTTTTGTTTTCAGTAATGTTAATGGCTTGTACCACAATAAACGCTTCATCGTCTTCAGGAAAGGTGAAGCGGAATAGGCCGGCCCTAGATGCAGCGGCTATTTCACCTTTTATACTTGATGATCCATTAGACATTTCCACACTATAATAATGTGGACCAAGCTTTTCATTCTTATGCGAAAAGGACATTTGACGATCTTCCGGCAACAATTTCAATGATCCAACCCCTGGCATCAAAGAAACATATCCATAATCCCCCATCCATACTGTGGGCTGATGGGTAGCCATAAAGCCCTGAATATGCCCATCTTCATAAACATAGGGCATCTCACTGATTTTATTTTCCCTAGTTTGTGCTACAAAATTGGTCATAGCAAAAGGCAAGCCTACACAAGGCATGGTTCCACCTCCATCTTTACCAGGAGAAAAACCTTCCACAGCTGTTCCTATTAATGGATTCACATAGTCAACTACTGTTTTTTGCTGAGCAAAACCCAATTGAACCATGTTCAAAAAAGCAGCTAAAACGCTGTATTTGAAATAATTTATCGGCTTCATTGAATAAATAGATGGTTTTAATTACACATTCCCCAACCATATATAAATGGTCAGTGTGATGATTACCAAGCTGATGGAAACGATACCTGCATACTTCCATTTATAAAAATTGGCTCCTTCCCTGTCAACAGCAACTTCTTTGATTTCTTTTGGCCAGAAATGGGATATCAAAAACATGATCCCCATATTCAACAAGAACTCAATTCCCCAAACATGCACAAAATGGATGTCTATCTCCAATATAAATGTTGCTAGAATATAAAATATCAAGCCAGTCACCAAGGCCACCTTGGCAGCTGCTGCTGTAATATTTTTGGTAAAGAAGCCTGCAATCATAATCGAAGCAATAGGAATGAAGAATATTCCGTTCAATTGTTGTAATAGCTGAAACAAACCTTCCGGAGCATTAGCTACCATAGGTGCTGCCACTATCGAAGTTACTGCTAAAAAAGTAGCGGATAGTTTACCTGCAAGCACCAATTTATGTGGACTGGCAGAAGGCTTGATAAGCCGCTTATAAATATCTATACTGAATATAGTTGAGGCGCTATTCAATACACTATTGAATGTACTTAACACAGCTCCCATGATTACTGCTGCAAAAACTCCGGTCAAGCCTACAGGCAAGACCTTTTTGACCAACTCTGGGTACACCATGTCCTGACTGTCGAAATACTGATTACCAAAATAGTAATAGCCAATCACGCCGGGCAAGACAATAATAAAGGGAACTAGCAATTTAAGGGCACCTGTATACAATAATCCTTTTTGTGCTTCCTTCAGGTTTTTCGCACCAAGAGCCCTCTGGATTATAGTTTGGTTCATACACCAGAAATAAAGCTGATTAATGATCAATCCAGTAAATAAAGTACTAAATGGCAATACAGAATCCTTTGCCCCAATGACATTGAACCTCTCTGGGCTATTTTCAAACACCTTCCCCATTCCGCTAAATGGATTTCCCTCTCCTATCATAAATAATGCTATCACCGGAACGAGTAAACCAGCAATCAATAATCCATACCCATTAATGGTATCGGACACTGCCACGGCCTTTAATCCACCAAAAATCGCATAAACAGAACCAATCCCCCCAACAGCCAAGACGGTATACCAAAGTCCTGTTTCCCTACTTACTCCCAATACCTCAGAAACATTAAATAAACTTTCTAAATTAATCGCCCCTGTATAAAGTACAATAGGCAACAAAGTCACAGCAAAAGAGACCAATAAGAATAATGCCACCATTGAGCGGGTTCCTGCATCATAACGAGACTCTAAATACTGTGGGATGGTGGTCAATCCCATTTTTAGATATTTGGGCACAAAATAAACGGCAGCAACAATAAGAGCCAGAGCAGAAGTCACTTCCCATGCAATTATGACAAAGCCATTTTTATAGGAAGATCCATTCATTCCCACCAAATGCTCAGTGGAAATATTGGTCATAATCATAGAGCCGGCTATGACTACACCTGTAAGGCTTCTTCCACCTAGAAAATAGCCATCTTCCGTATCCAAATTTTCTTTTCTGGTCTTGCGCCATGCATAAAATGCCACAAAAAGCGTAAAGGCAATAAATGATAAAACTGAGATCAACATTATACAAACAGGGTTATTTTGGGTGTATTGCCAGCCCTTAATTGACCAAGCAATGATAAATTCAATATCCTTTCCAAGGAAAGAACCGACTAATTGAATAAGTCGGTTTTAAAATTCATTGATAAATTTTAAACACTAACTAACTCCAATACTCCATTAATTTAATTTTAAATAAAAGTCTTTTCCAATATATCATTACGCAAAGGTTTGCACAAACAAAATCAACACATTATCCTTCATGTTTTGAAAATTGGAACATATTGCTCTATCTTAAAAAATTGGGCATAATTTAAGTTTTACAGCGTTTATCATACATTAAATAGGTATAATGAATTATCCTATTGAAAGATCTCTCTAATGAAAAACACCAAATATTTCCATCAAAATACGGGCCTTATGAATAACTACAAATGGCCATTATTACTAGCTGTTGCTCTTTTGGCTACTCCTATTTCCCAAGCACAATCAACTTATTCTTCAGACAAAATCGCTTTCGTTTCTGATGTGCATTTACAAGATGTTTTTGCAGACCTAACAAATAGTGACTTTAAAGGAATATACCTAGAAGAAGCTGGAAAATACGCCACTATACGAACTATGAAGGCCCAGCTAAACTCAACTAGACTTTTTAATGAAAACTATTTTGCCTTCCACCAGGCATTAGCAAATATCAATGAACTTGGAATTAAAATAGTGGTCCTTCCTGGTGATTTTAGTGATGATGGACAGCCCATGAATATTAAAGCACTTAGGAAAATCCTAAAGAGATACGAGCAAGAATATGGAATGAGGTTTTATCTGACCACTGGTAACCATGACCCCGTAACACCATTTGCCAGCCCTGGAGGAAAGTGGGATTTTCTTGGTCCAAATGGTCAGGAGCAAATACTGATCAGTGATTCCTCCTTCCTAGTAGGAAAAGAAAATATCGCTTCGCCAATAACAATTGATCAACAAATACAATATGGGGGTTATCCTGAAATAAGTGAGATTTTGGGAGACTTTGGCTTCTATCCCAATCCTAAGGACCTATTTTGGACCCATCCTTATGAAGCACTTGATTATGCCCATTATGATTTCAATAAAAGCTTGAGCAATGCCCAACTCAAATTTCGCAGCTTTCCGGTGGATGATTCACACAGATTACCAGACTTAACCTATTTGGTAGAACCGATTCCCGGAATTTGGCTATTGGCAATTGATGGCAATGTATATCAGCCCAGCAATGATGAAGAGGGATTTAAAGGATCAAGCATTGGTTTCAACTTAACTGCCATTCAAAAAGCGCATCACTTAAAATGGATCAAGGAAATCAGTCAATTGGCCAAAGAAAAGGGTAAAACACTGATTTCCTTCAGCCACTATCCCTTGGTGGAATTCAATGATGGAACGGATGAGCAGTTAAGCAAATTATTTGGAGAAAATAAATTCCAACTAACTAGAAGCCCTAAATATTCCACTTCGCAATTGTATGCACAGGCCGGTTTAAAAATCCATGTTGCAGGACATATGCATCTCAATGACACGGGGATTTTTGAAGATGAAGAAGGCAACCATTTATTCAATATTCAAGTACCATCCATAGCTGCCTACCCACCAGCCTTCAAAACATTCAAAGTCTGGAAAAAAGACAGTATTGAAATACAGACACACCGTTTGAACGAAGTTCAAGAAATGACCACCTTCTTCCCCCTTTACCTTGGTGAACACAATTATCTTAAAGCAAATAATGAAAAGGATATCTGGGACAGTCAAGTATTGAATTCCCATAATTATCAAGAATACACCAATTATCATCTTAAAGAATTGGTCAGGTTAAGGTTTGTCCCTAATGATTGGCCAGAAGACTTTAGCCAACAATTACTTGAAATGAATGGAAAAGAACTCTTCTATTTTTCCTCACTAAATCAAGCAACAGAAAGGTTTAAGTTCTTACAAACTAAGGACATGTCCGACCATTCCAAAAAGGAGCTTATAAATACATTAACAAAAAAGGGAATAGACTATGATAATTTGCAGAATTGGACTGGTTTGGATTTAATCACCGCTTTTTACTTTATTAAAAATGGAGATGAAATCGCTTATCAAGACTTAGGCACTCAGCAGATTAAAATCTTCTCAGAACTTTTACATCTAGCTAACCAAATTGAACTAAGGGAAAACGAAACCTTTACCAACTCCTTTAAGTCCTTTACTAAAATATTTGACCAAATGTTAAAGGGTGAAGCTTCAGACCATTTCTCCATTGACCTAAATACCAATAAAATCTACAACTTGAATTAATAAATTATAACTGCTAATTAAGGTTATCAATCTTGGTTCAAATCTAAAAAAAAAGAGAAAAGCAATGTCTCATTCTCATTGTATAAATGAAAAAAGGCTACCGAAATTGGTAGCCTTTTTTCATTTATACTTCAAGACAATTAATAGCCAGGGTTTTGCTCTAGGTAACCCGGAATGCTTGATGCACCATCCAGGGCAGTCTGTGGGATAGGGAAAATCCTTTTTCTTGGATCACTATCAGTTTTTTCCGTCCAAGTGTCCTCAAATTTTCCAAACCTGATCATATCAGTTCTTCTTTGCATTTCCCAATAAAATTCAAAGCCTCTTTCCCTGTAGAGCAAATCCAGGTTGATTTCATCTAACGGAGGAGCAGTGAATCTGGCAGTCCTTGCAGTTCTAACCATATTTACATCTGCCAAAGCACCAGCAAAGTCTCCATTTCCACGCAACTTAGCTTCAGCTCTCATCAGGTAAATATCTGCCAGTCTCATCAAGACAATATCAGCCTCACCAAAATTCCTTCCACTATTGGACTTCTTACTGAACTCGTATTTCTCTACCCTATAACCACTACTATATAAACTTCCTGTTGTGGTATAGTCGATCAACTTAGTAAAATCAACAGCCAAATCAGGTCTGTTTCTAGAACGACTATAGAGCTTACCAATTCGATAGCCTACCCCGTCTTCACATCTTTGGAAACCATTTTCATTTCTGATCAAACCATATTGCTGTCCTCTCAAGATCCCTCTGTCAATTTCAAAATCTTCTCCATTTATACAGGAATCAGCTGGAATAAATAGATTTTTCTTATGGAAACGCGGGTCGGCATCTGCCGGATCCAATGGAGCATAAGCGCTTTCCCAGGTTTCATAGAAATCTGAAGTAATTCCAGGACCATCTGTGCCATTGGCATTCGGAAATTCAGGTAATGGATACATATCTCCAGATAGGGAGAAATAAGCCATACGATTATGCCCATTCAGTTCAGCCCTTTGATCATAAACAAAAATCAATTCTGGATTACTATGGTTTTCATCATCAAACATCGCAAAATAATCTTCTGACAGGGAATAACGCCCTGAGGCAATCACCTTATCACAATATTCAATTACCTTGGACATATCCGCTGGATCAAAATTAAAACTCTCCGCATACCTGTCCTTATAAACTGCTGCATTGAGGTATAACCTCGCCAAGATGGCCTGTACAGCCCCTTTGGACATACGACCTGGGCCAATATCCTCTGGAACTATATCTTCAGCAAATAACAACTCCGATTCAATATAGTTGAATGCTTCTTCTCCTCTTAGAATTACAGAGGTTTCATTCACATCTTCTTTAACAAAGACCAAACCATATAAATCTAAACTCAATAATGAGTAGAAAGCCCTCAATGCCCTCATTTCAGCAACATAAACCGAAGCATTGGGATCAGTAGTGGTAGGGATTACGTTGATGGCCGTTACACTTCGGGAAATCCCCTGCATAATTTGGTTCCAAGTATTTCTGATCCTAGGGTCCGTTGTTATGAAATTATGGGTATGCATAGCAATAAATATCCCATTATCCCCCCAGTCCGTACCGCCCCTAAATGGCAGTATCGCTTCATCTGTTGAAATTTCCTGTAGGTTAAAATAATTAACGTGATTAAATAAGCCACTGAATGTAGCGTAAGCAGCAACCACATTACCTTCTACAATTTCATTTTGGGACAAGCCTGAAGCTGAGGTCTCATCCAATATTTGTTCATTGAGGTCTGTACATCCACTCGCAAGCAATAAACCACCTGCCAGCCCAGACAATATCAATTTTTTCATATCTCGAGATAATTTCATTTCCAATGATTAAAGAATAATGTTTAAACCAAGTGTAATGGTCCTTGCCTTAGGGTAGCTCATATAGTCCACTCCATATGAAGAAACACCATTGATGGTTCTATCTGTATTTACCTCTGGGTCATAACCATCATAAGGAGTGATTACAAATAGATTCTGACCAGTCACAGAGAACCTCAAATCCCTGACATATTTTGAAATACCGATCTGTTCAGTATTGAAATTATATCCAAGTGATAGGTTATTCAACCTGAAGTAATTCGCATCTTTCAGATACCTAGTGGAAACTGGAGCAGGGTTATTTACTGACTCCTCAGGGAATTCAATGGCGCTTGGTGTTACATTCAAGCCCCTTGCTAATCTTAGTTTAAAGAACAAAGCATTGGCTGTATTGTCATAAAGCTTGTTACCTGAAACTCCAGTAAAATTAAAGGACAGATCAAATCGCTTTACGCTTAAGCCACCATTGATATTATATTGTAGATCTGGTAAGGCAGTGCCTGCTACTATTCTATCTGCATCATTGACAACTCCATCATTATTGGTATCCCTAAACATATTCAAACCATCCTCATCGAAGCCTATATGCTCAAGCAAGTAAAAAGAACCAATAGGTTGTCCATTGATATAACCATTGATAGTTGCTGAAGATAGACCAGCACCAGTCGCGCTACCTGAAGGAATCACCGTAAATGGCGAGTTTTTCACTTCATTATTGATGAAAGTCGTATTACCACCAATATTGAAAGAAACATCATTTGAAATACGTCTTCTGTAATTCAAAGCTACTTCTACCCCTTGATTGATAATATTCATATCCTCAACATTTACCCAAGTGGTATTGGCAGGTTGTACAGGATCCGCAGGAATCACCTCCAAAAGGATGTTATTAGAAACCTTTCTGAAATAATCCACAGAACCAGATAGGCTAGCATCAAAGAAAGCGAAATCAAGTCCAATATTCGTCTGGGTGGAAACCTCCCATTGCAAATCAGGATTGGCCAATCTACTAAAGGTGATTCCGCCTGGATAATTGGAGGAATTATCCAAAGGATAACTTGTACTACCACTCACCTGAGCGGTATAAAGTGGCTGGGTAATTTTGGAAGGAATTTCCTGATTACCTGTTTGTCCCCAACCGAAACGTACTTTAAGATCATTTACAAAATTCGACTCTGAAAGGAAGTCTTCTTCTGACAGTCTCCATCCCAATGAGAACGATGGGAAAACCCCATATTTATTATTCTCACCAAATTTGGAAGAACCATCAGCCCTTACCGTAGCAGTAACCAAATAGCGGTTATTGAACTGATAATTTACTCTTCCAAAGAAAGATTGTAATTCATTGATAGTTGCAAATCCAGTTGGTCTGTTATTGGCCAAACTTAAGTCCTGACCCAAACCAGGATTGTACCTAGGTTCGATATCCGAGAATGGAAAATCATTGATACTGCTGGACCTGCTTTGCACAAAAATTTCCTGATATGAATGCCCTACCAAAGCTGTCAAGACATTTTTTTCATCCTGATAATTGTAAGTAAGGTAATTTTCAATTAGAAAATTACGGTTATAACCATTGGTGATTTCAAGCCTTCCGATCTGCTGAGGCTCAACACTTGGTAAACTTTGTACATCCCTAACTGAACTAGAATTATCAATACCTACGTTGATTTTATAACTAAAGGACTTACTAATATCCAAAGTACCGCTGATATTCCCGATAACACGATTAATACGGGTATAATCATCATATATTTCCAATTGCCTCAACGGATTGGTCCCGGCAGGATCTCTGAAAGGCAAACCATCATCGCCATAAGCAGGAAAAGTCGGATTTGCTGCCAAAGCACTACCCAAAACGCTTGTAATCTGTGGACGTTGGCTAAGTGTCTGAGATGCACTTAGATTCATATCTACAGTTAGAATATCATTTTCAAGGAATTTTTGAGAAACGTTTAATCTTCCGGAATATCGCTTAAGCTCACTTTCCTTGATTATCCCTTCTTGGTTCTGATATCCTAAGGAAGCAAAATAAACCAATCGCTTACTACCTCCATTGAAAGATAAGTTATGGTTTGCGGTAACAGCCGTCCTTGAAATCTCCTTCTGCCAATCCGTATTGGCCAAGGAATCTTGTAATATTCCATCTACTGCTTCCACTTCCCTCCTATAATCATCTGCACTGAAAACATCAATTGGATTGGCCATTTTAGAGAAACCATATCCCATGGTATAATTTATAGTAGACATGCCCTCGCTGCCTTTCTTGGTCGTAACGATGATTACCCCATTAGCACCTCTGGAACCGTAAATTGCAGTTGCTGAAGCATCCTTTAGGACATCAATGGACTCTATATCCTGAGGATTGATAAAATTAAGTGGATTATTATCACCGCCAGTACTGGAGTTATCCAAAACTACCCCATCAATTACAAACAAAGGTGAATTACCTGTTCTTACACCTCCTGGTCCACGAATGGTAATATTCTGGCTGGCACCTGGCTCGCCACTGGAGGCCACCACATTAACACCAGCTATTTTACCTTGAATCAAATCTTGAGGTGAATTAACGATCCCCTTGTTAAACTCCTTCGATTTGACAGTAGCCATAGCTCCTGTCACATCCTTTTTCTCTTGAATACCATAACCTACCACAATCACTTCATTCAGGTCTTGCGTGTTACTGCTCATGGTAATTTCAAAATTCCTTTGATCCCCTACAGTTATTTCCTGACTTTCAAATCCTATAAAACTAAAAAACAACACGGATTCACTAGAATTAACACTAAGGCTAAATTTCCCGTCAATATCTGTAACGGTACCATTACTGGTTCCTCTTTCGAGAATACTCACACCTGGAAGTGGTTCACCACTAGCATCTTTTACTAAGCCGCTAATAGCTATTTCTGGTGGAGAATAGTTTGTGGACGCTTCTGCCTTTCCTTCCTTAATTACTATTAAGGATAGGAACAAGCATAAACAAAAGACCTTTAAAACTGAAGCCGTTTTAAGGCCCAAATCATGAGTAAAGTTTTTCATAGATTCAGTATTATGTTTATCAAATAATTGGGTTCAAATGTAATACTGAACTAAACCTGAGATGGCTGTTTTTCCATTAGGCTTCTATTACAAATCTTGCGAGGCGATAACCAAATAATAACATCGAAATTGGTCAAAACACCTCATTTGTAATTAAAAACCGTAAAATGAAGAACTGGCTTCTATCATAATATCAATAGAATATCTTGGGCTTAATTGCAAAACCAATTTTCCATTTATTTATTTCATAAAAAAAGAAACAGAAGCTTTTTGCTATGCAAAGGTTTGCGCAAAATTCATTTTATAGAAATATTCCAAAAAATTGATATTATTCGCAATCAGATATTATCTGATTTGAATTTAAACCCTATAGAAATCAGGTAAAGGTTTGGAGGATTCTCGAATGATAAGCTCTGGTTTCAATACTTCAAACCGGTAGTTATTATCCTCAAAGTCTTTATCAAGTTGATTCATCAGAATTTTAGATGAGAGCATCCCCAAATCATACACTGGCTGCCAAACGGAACTAAGTGAAGGATGGAAATATTTACTGTAAGGCTCATCGTCAAAACCAACAATTGAAATATCTTCGGGAATTCGAAGCCCACGCTCAAAAATCACAGCCATAGCTCCAATAGCAACAGCATCATTAATCGCAAAAATAGCGTCAGGCGGATTAGGTAAATCCAAAAGCACTTTAGCCGCTTCTTCACCATACTCAGAGGTAAATCCTCCAACAGTTTGAATTAGATCTTCACAGATATCCAAATTATTATCCTCTAGAGCTTTTAAATAGCCAGCCTTCCTGTGTTGACTGGTAGTCAAATTAGTAGGGCCTGCAATATGGGCGAGGCGTTTACAACCTGTCTTTACTAAATAATCTACAGCCTGATAGGCTCCATCAAAATCATCTACCAATACCTTATCAGCTTCAAAATTCGGGCAGTCTCTATCAAACACCACTATTGGGATACCTGATGAACGAAGCTTTTCCAAATGCCCATAGCTCATGGTCTTTGAAGATGGGGAAATCAAAAAGCCATCTACCCTACCAAGTGAAAGCGTTTCAATCAATTTTTCTTCTTCTTCAAAAGATTCATTGGATTGACTTATTATCAATTTATAGCCTGCCTCATCCACCATATCCTGTACACCATTGATTACCATTGCAAAAAAATAACTTGTGATTTCAGGTACTATAACCCCAATGGTTTTAGTCCTTTTTTTCAATAAGCTCAAAGCCAGCATATTGGGCTGATAATTGAGCTCTCTTGCCAAGGTTAATACCTTTGATTTCGTTTCTAAACTTATAGAAGGGTTATCATGTAAGGCCCTTGAAACGGTAGAAGCGGAAATATTGAGGGCTTTAGCAATATCAGTAATGGTACTCGGTCTTTTTTTCATGCTTAAGGGCAATTTAGGAATAAATTCTAAATCCTAATTACGCCCAAATAATTTATTTACTAGAAAGAATAGAGGCATTATAGGGCATCTAATCTTATCATTTAAAATCTTTACAATCCCATAGTGAAGCATTAAACTTAGCCATTGAATCTTTTCGCTGAAATTATCAATAATCATTAAATAAAAAGAGCCGGTATAAACCGGCTCTTCCGTGATAAATCTACATCAAAAAATACTTGGTAATTATCTTAAAAGGCTTTTTCTATTATTAGTTTTTAAATTCACCATCTTTCAAGAATAAAGCCGATTCAATATTGGCCAAGAAGCTATTATAAGTTTCTTCGTTGCCATCTTCACCATTTGGACCAACTTCAATGGTACCATCACCATCTCCATCAGAAATAAGGCTTGGATCTACATCTTCGAAGAATTTATCCAAATAAAGACCAAATACGACTTCTTGAGCACCATCTACTTCTATTCCCTGTGGATATAAAATTTTAAAGGTTTCTTCCAAGTCAATGTACATGGTAGCTGGTGTATCAAACCAATTTCCTTTAACAAGTACCGATTTTCCATACATCTCATCATCCTCAGGTACATTCATAGCTTTTACCAGATCGAAATCCAGCTTTCCATAAACGCCATTGGCAGCACTCACGCTTCCCAGAGGACTTACCATTACCTCTCCATCTTCAACTAACTTAATAATTTTTTGTCCTTTGCTATTCACATTGACAATCGTTGGCTTTTTACTGTTGTCGCTAGTTGCTCTAAGATTGAGAAGTACCCTATCTACTGACATGGTAATATCTGAAATAACCAAATTACCATAACCCAAAGTAGCCATCCTAGCATTAGGGTCTGAACTGTTTGCCACGGTAGCTGAAACAGTCACCTGGCTCTCTTGTGTGTCTGGCATTTCATCATTTTGTGAACATGATGCCACAAATGCGGTGATTGAAAATGCCATCAATAAATGTTTAAAAGTGTTTCTACGCCTCATAGTTGTAAATTTTAGTTGATTTTTATAAAACTTGGTTGATGTATTACAATTTTGATACCTAATTTATCAATAATTACTAATTGACTATTAAATAACTATTTTCCCCATTTAACATTTTCAAACTGCCCCTCAGTCACATTGATATTGACTCCTGAGACATCATCCAATGCATCAAAAGAAAAAGTGCCAGAAAATGTCTTTGCTTCGTGATCTACTTCTGTTATTTCCAGGAATATTTTCTTAGTATGATTGGAACTGGCTTTATATATACTTTCATCACTCTGGACCGAAGGTCGCTCTTCCACAGCTCCCATTACACCTACAAAATCTCCAGGACTGTTTTCCAGTTCTTCCCATGTTTCGTAGGTATTTCCTGCTTGTAATTCTTCAATGGATAATCCGCCTATTTTAAAGCCTACAGCCTTAGCTCCGCCGTCATCTAGCAATTCAGCACCATATACAGTAAGAAGAAAGTATTGGTCCTTTTCTACTAGTTCAGCTTTTACCAAATCAAGTACAGATTCATTGTTGTCTGCTGCAAAATTCTCTCCGTTGAGCTTACATGTGATCTTCTCTTCGTTATTGTTTATTAAATCAATGTCAAATGATGGTATACAACTGGTGGTGCCAATTAAATATAACACAAAAAAACCAATTGAAAATCTTATGCTTCTTTTCATAATCGTATAATTAATTTTTAAGGCACTTTGTGTAATTCTATTTTCATTTTGTAGAATTCCACCACAGTTTATTCTACAAATGGTAAAATGGACATCTCTTTTAGGCAGAATCAGAGGTCATTATAAAAGATGAAGCCACCTTCCTGATAGAACACTATTATCTTTTCACATACCATGCCACCAAAAAAGTCAACTGGAAAAAGAAGTGGTAAACCATCAAGGCAATAAATGGGATCAACGCCCTGATTCTGGGGATCAATTGGAAATTAAATATTGAAATCCATGTTATAAAATTTTGATTTCTCCCTAATCTTGAGGTACTTAAAAGAAAAATAAAAATCAATTTATCTATAAAAGTTTTAGATTATATTTTTCCTGAGTTTTATAATATTTAGCAGTACCTATATGATATAGTAAAAATTTTAACTGAAATTATTTATAGATTAAAATACTTTTTAAATATATTGACATTTTAAAACCAAAAAAATCAACAAAAATGAGCAGATTTTCAGAAGCAAAAGAATTAGTAGAGGCTTTAGAAGCAGATTTCGCAAAGTTTTATGAGCAAGGTAACAAAGCAGCTGGAACGAGAATTAGAAAAGGCATGCAAGACCTTAAAAACCTAGCACAAGATGTTAGAAATGAGGTCAGCGCAATAAAGAACGGCGAAAAATAAGAATCAAAAAAAGGGGATAATATCCCCTTTTTTTGTAACAATTGGAATCTAACTTTTAACATTTATTCAATCCCAAGACATAATTAATACCTTGGATTCTCATAGGAATTTTAAAATCTAGCTTAATCGTTTTTTTGAACATCAATGGAAATACTTCTGAAGTAATCATTAAAATTATACTTGCTATACTTCGACAATGCAGCCTGCTCTTTTGGAATAAAGCTTTTTAACAATTTTATTTTCTCATCATACTTTGGATTACCAGCAATATTATCCCATTCATTTGGATCATTCTCAAGATCATAAAATTCAAATGAACCATCTGCATATTCTATCAATCTATACTGTTCATAAGTAACTGCCATGTTTCCCTTTCCATAAGATGTTAGGGCGGGATAATTCCATTCTTTCTCTGGTTCATTCATCAGAGGTACTAAAGACCTCCCATCAAGTTTTGGATTATTATCAAGCCCCGCTAATTCAATCAAACTTGGGTAGATATCCAATAACTGAACAGCCCTTGAGGAAACTTGACCAACCTCTTGGGCTTGCCTATGAATCATCAAAACCGAATGAGTGTCTCTATTCCATAAAGCCTGCTTGGCCATCCTGTTTTTCTCACCCAAATCATAACCATGGTCTGACCAAAGGACAATGATTGTATTATTGGCATAATCACTATCCTTCAAAGCATTCAACAACCTCCCCACCTGACTGTCCGCGAAACTAATGCAAGCTAAATAGGCCTGCACAGCATATTTCCATTGTCCAGAAGCTTTCAACCATTCAGTAGTGGGCATCATGGGGGCATCCGCCACTTTCTTCCCCATGTCTGGAATATCATCCATATCAGTTGGTAAATACGCAGGCATTACCAACGAATCCAATGGATATAGATCAAAATATTCTTTAGGCACATACCAAGGTACATGGGGTCTGTTTAATCCTACCGCAAGGAAAAATGGTTTATCGTGTCGGGCTTTTAAAATTTCACTGGCCCAACTAACAGATTTAAAATCCGGCATCTGCTGAACATCTGAAGGATAAGCCCCCCAATCAGTCTGGGTATTTCCCACTTTATCTTCGAACCAAGCTGGGTCATAATTGAAACGTTTATCTGGCTTTGGACCTGTAACGCCATTATCACCGCCATATAGATCAAATACATGTGCTGCATCCCCCATATGGAAAATCTTGCCAACTCCGAAAGTAGCATAACCATTTTCCTCAAAATAATCAGGCATAAATATGGCTTCCCCGGTCAGATCATTTGATTTTTTAATATCCTTATCATGCAATTGCAGGTAATTTCCAGATCGATGGGGATAGAGTCCTGTCAATATTGAAGCCCTAGATGGCCCACAAATAGGTGCTTGGCAATGGGCATTTGTAAATAAGGTAGAAACCGCTGCAAGGCGATCAATATTCGGCGTCTTTGCCTGATCATTTCCCATACATCCCAGCCAGTCATTCAGATCATCAACAGCTATAAACAAGATATTAGGTTTCTCCTGCCCATAATTAATCAATGGAAGGAAAACTAACAGCATCATTATCCAATATCTACGCATGGCCTATTGTCTTTTTAAAGTAAAAATTTCTGGCAATCCATCTACACATTTCAGACTAATAATAGTCAAATTTTCCTCAACTCTCTGCTCCACTGCTAGCGCATTAACATCAGTACATTCCCACACGCCATTTAAGCAAATACTTAATGGTACTTCTTGACTATAGTTATTAAATCCATTCTTCTTCTCAGGGTTCTCAGGAAAATTCAAATCAGGATTTACAACACTGAATTTCAACACATTACCATCATCATCTTTAACCATAATTAAAGAGGGTGATGATACAGACTTAATCAGCTTATCCCCTTCAAAGTTATTAGCTTCGAAGATGGCATACGCACTGATTCCTGAAGGATCATCCTTAACTATATGTGCATATTCATTAGCCTGCAAAACTTTAAAATCCTTGGGTTTTGACTTTCCAAATATCGCTAGCTCTTCTTTTGTCAAAAATGGATAAATCACATATTGGTAATTTCCTCCTTTTGGTGATATCCCATGGTCTATCCAAGCACTTGCAAAATCACCCTCTGTAACGGTTTCCCCCTTCCCTAGGCTATGCATTTTCCCCGTCTTAACAGAATATTTATTATGATAGGAAGTCTGATGTTCTTTGACAAAATGAATTTCTTGATCATCTAGTAAGTAATAGGCATTCCCATAATTATCTATGATCCATTTTTTACTTTTTCCATTAATTGGCAAACCCATTATTGGACCTTGATCATGGCTTACCAAATTTTGATGCTGGGATCTGATCTGGGCCTGAAAAAGGTTGGTTTGTACTGAATGTCCTGTATCCTTACTGGATATCCCTGTGCCAATACAGATTAATTTGTTCCCAAATGAAAACACTGACTTCCTAGCCATCAAACCTTCCGGTAAAGTAACTGTTCTATCATCCGCCAAGCCGTCCGCATTTTTACCTGAGCTAGAGTTTAATATCATTCCAAACAGCCCATTCCCATCTAAATAAGTCGCTCCAGCAAATGTCTCTTCTGAAAGAAACATCAATAAACTCATATCGGGTTCTAGTTCTTCAAAGGACATATTGAGCACTGTAGTCCCAGGAAAGCGATTCCAATCCCAGCCCTCTTCCACATATCCACTCTCCTTTTGTCCTCCGGACATCAATAGTTCAATACTTCCATTTGCTGGATATCTCCCGTACCTGTTACTGACTGGGTAGATTTCAGAAGACCAAACGTATTTGTTATAGCCCTTGATCAGGGCAGCCCAATCCCCATTTCTATGAATAGCTGTTGCGGCATAAGGCAAAGATTTATAAGCTGGCATTTTGGTGGCTTTGATACCTAACTTCTGAAATTCCTTGGCCTCTTGCACCGCTTCATCCGCCCATAAATATAAAAAGCTTCCCGCCACCTCATGGTCTATAGTCTGATCCCCTTTAGGATTGCCAGAAAGGGCCATTCGGTAAAAGGCTCTTTTTAAATTCCTGATATTATTAGGACCAAAGGGGTGACGCCCTGCATTCCCAAAACCCCAATCATACTTGTGGCTATATTCAGCAGTGGTTAAAAGTGCCCTTCTAAAATTAGCATGTCCCGCTTCACCAATTCTGAATGCTGTACCTGCCAAACAATAAAATATCTTAGGAACCTCACTAAGCGCTCCCATACCATAAGCAGGATAATGTCCACTGTGATGCCATGAGGTTCCATCAGCCTTGAAGCCCCACTCATTATCCTCTTGTGCCAATATCACAGTCATATAGTTGGAAAATGCTGTCAAAAGCGTTCCTATTTCGTCTCTATCTTCAGTTAAAAATATCTGAGCCAGATGGTAAAATGATTGGGTATTGAGATAGTCTATATTAACATTAAAGGCATCCTCATCAGCTAGAATCATCCCCAAATTGGTCAGCCATTTGATACTATTGCCGATCTCAACCAACAAGCCTGCATCCAAAAGTGGTTCACGCATCAAATAAAAAGCAGATATTAATTCCCGGGTTTGGTAGCCAATATGATGTCTGGTGCCACCGCTACTTCCTTTTTGCCAGCCTTGGTCCAAATAATACCTGGCTGATAAATTAAATTTCTCCTCAATAATCGACTTTTTAAGATCATCTTCTTCTAACTGATAGGCCTTGGCAAGACTTAGAATGACCTTACCAAATTCTCTTATAGTATTATGCACCTGGGGTCCTTGTTGTAAAGAATCATAATACACTTCATTCAAATTATAGGTTAAAGGTGGGCCAATTACGCTTTCTTCTTCCTGGGATATTTTCAGTTTTGAGAATTCCCCCTTCCAATCTATACTATTGTTAATTAGATCTTTGAGCTTAAATTCTTCATCCAAACGTTCTTTTACTTCCTCAATATCCCTCTTTTGTAGAGGACTAAAGTCCCCTATTTCCATACTTTCCAATAGTTCCCAGTTATGGATTAAGGGCATCCAATGGTCTAGGCTATGATCTTGATCTTTTTTGATAAAAGGGACCATAAAGTCAGGGTATTGATGCCTGTCATCCTGATATTCAGCAAAAACAATATCATCAATAAAAAGCTTACCATTTGGGGCAGTACTGCTCATTCTCATCCGGTCAAAATCCACCGCTGCAGTTTTGGAAGGTACATTTCCCTCCATTTCATAAAATGGCACTCTCAGTGTCCGCCATCCGTAAAAATTCAAGGGTATGGAAAACCAAAAGGCTTCTTTTTCTCCCAGGAAAAAGGAAATTTTCACCTTTCCTTCTTGAGGTTCTTCACTATAGACTGAAAGGTTGAAAGTTGGGCTTGCAGGGAATAGTTTAATGAAATCCTCCTTTTCAGGATCAGGTTCAAGCAGGGCCAAATTACTGGTTTGAAAATAGCTATCCCTTTTCTCCCAAATCCATTCAAGGGATTGCTTGCCAAACCTCCTTGCTTGATCGGAAATCTTTAGAAAAGAATTTTCAGAAGAATGATAATGAGAAAGCAGCTCTTTATCTTCAAAGGATTCTACAAATGGTTTTTTATTTTGTTGGCTTAAACATGAAAGACTGGTAAAGAGAAAAAATGAAACAAAATGAATTATAACTTTATTGATTTTCATACAAGAGGCAAACTTAGTATCCTATTTTATTTAAATTATCGGCAGCAATGAATGATTCTCAAACTTTAACTAATCATTACACAATCTATTCGATATACCCCCTTCCTCCCAAAGTTCCAGCCAAGGATCTTTCTTTTCCTCTAAGGCCTTAAAAAGGTTTTTACGATATGCGAATGCCAGTTCCTCATTAACTGAAGCAATATTGTGTATTTGGAATGGATCATTGATATTGTCATAAAGGAACTCATGTGACTTTCCTTCTTGATCAAAGGTAATGACATAAGTGGCCTCTTTGGAAGTAATACCCCGATGACCAGAGCTAGGCTGTCCTTGTTTGATATAATAGTAAAGCGCATAGTCACTTCCTGAAGGGGAATTCTCCAAAATCTGTCTGGAAAGGTCTTTTCCATCCAAATTATTGGGCAAACCTTCTGTTGCCCCCATCATATTTAGTACAGTTGGCATTACATCAGTAGCACTTAGGAATAATTCACTTTGCTGCCCTGCCTTTATCTTTTTTGGCCAGCGAATAATAAAGGGAACATTCATGGCTTCATCAAACCAAACATTTTTGGACATCAATCCATGGCTGCCCATCATCTCGCCGTGATCAGAAGTAATTACCACTATGGTGTTTTCTGCCAAGCCCTCATCTTCAAGAGTTTTTAATACCCTACCAATTTGCTCATCCACTCCTGTCACCATGGCAAAATAATCCTTCACATGGTTTTTAGCTAAAGCAGTCTTTCCACGTGTTCCCCCGGGATGGAAGGCCAATTCCTCAGGAGTGTCTCCTAAGATTACATTATCCCGCTGTAACAGATCTTGATAGGTTTTATCCTTGTATGTAGCAACATATTCCTCTGGGACTATCGGGTAAGGTGGATGAGGTGGATTGACTGACCAGAACAGTGCAAAGGGTTTTTCTTTGTTTCTATTATCATCCGTTTTGATATAATCTATAATTATATCAGCCTCATGCTTAGGGGACCATTCATTGATTTCTTTGAGCTCATTTTCAGCTGCATCATTGACCCAATAGTGCGGGCTATTATGCTCATCAAAGGTACCGTAAGCATACCAAAAATTGAATCCATGCCTTTCATCAATAGGTGTATAGGCATCCCAAATAATGGAATCAGATCCCGGAATTGGTGCCGGGGAAGTCAAATGGAGCTTTCCTACATAACCAGCGTCATAACCATTTCCCACCAAAACATCTGAAAAACTGGTATCTTCCTTTTGCCAATTATTGTCATACTGATACCTATTGGAATTACAATTGCTCAACACGGAATTATTATAGGGCAATTTTCCAGTCATCAGCATCGCACGGTAAGGACTACATAAAGGAAAATTGCTCATGGCATTTTGGATAACCATTCCTTCCCGTGCCAGTTGATCCATATTGGGCGTAATTACAGGATCCTCCCCATTAATGCCAATCGCCGCATTTCTAAGTTGGTCTGGAAATATAAAAATCAAATTGGGTTGCTTAGTGGATTCGCTTTGAGTCGTTTCCTGCTTTTTACCACAGGAAACAAAACTCAAAACTAAACCTACAATCACAATTCTTAAATAATATTTTGAAGCTCTCCTATTCATGAATTGGCTTTTTCCTTTAATTTTTTTAATCTATCCAAAGCCTCAATATAATAGTAATCTGCATATATTAACGCAACATCTATTTCATGTCCCAAGGGCTTGGCGCCTGTAGAATGTAATAAAAAGGCATCGGATTTTCCATAGCCTGAATATGAATCAGAGCTTAAAGATTCGAGCATTTTCACAGCCGCAGTAAGGTATTTTTCTTTTAATTCCTGTTCTTCTATCAAAGTACTTAATTCTATCAAGCCAGAAGCTACCACTGCCCCTGCAGAAGCATCCCTTTCTTGGTTTTGTAAATCAGGGGCATCAAAATCCCAATAAGGAATCATATCATCAGGTAAAAGACTTAAGTATTTATCCGTGATCTTTTTTGCAAAATCTAGAAATTTCTTGTCCCCAGTCTCTCTATAGACCATGGTATAACCATAAATACCCCAAGCTTGTCCCCTAGACCATCTACTATCATCTGCATAGCCTTGCTTTGTGTGTCTATTTAGTATTTCACCAGTAAGTGAGTCATACTCCAAAACATGCCAAGAAGTTAAATCATCCCTAAAATGGTTTTTCATTGTAGTTTCGGCATGAGAGACCGCAATATCATAGAATTGCTGGTCTCCCCCATTCTTTGCTGCCCAGAATAGTAATTCTAAATTTAGCATATTGTCAATGATGGTGATATGCTCTTTCCATCTTGGATGCATTTTATTTGACCATGATTTAATGGTTCCCACATTAGGGTTATAGCGGCTTGCAAGAGAAGCTGCGGAAGTCAGCAAAATGTCCTTATATTCTTTTTTATCTCCTAATATATACCCGTTCCCAAATGCAGGAAACATCATAAAGCCTATATCATGATGCTCAGTTATAAACTGAAAATCCTCAAATACCTCAGTCCGTTTAATGGCTTCCTCTTTCCATTTTTCATCAGCAGTAAGGTCATACATATACCATAATATGCCTGGATAAAACCCAGAAGTCCAGACCAATTTACCATTGGGTATTTGCTTCCATTCGCTTCCGCCAGTTTCTATCAACCTAGGGTGTTTTGAAAGGTCCGTGACCCTTGAAATCGTCCCCACCAGTTGTTCTTCACATTTCTCTATCGCCTTGCTTTCATTAAATGCTATTTCATCCACATAATTTAATGAATTTGGAGGCAATGCCCTTTCTCCCTTTCCTTCGCTACATGCCAATAAAGCAAAAAATATACTTGCAAATAGCATTCTAGTTGCAAAAGTTATTACAGCACTATTACACACCTGGACAGTCTTAAACAATTGATCGTACTTTTCCATAAATATTCTGATTTGGCTCTGATTAAAGCCGTATTAATTCCTTTTGATTTGACAGGGCTTGAATTTTGGGATTATTTAACTGCACAATACTTTCATTCTTTTACAATTAGCCTTATAGCTTAAAACCAGTCATTGATGGATATTGTCACATCAATGACTTCTAATTAATAATCAGCTATTTCCCTTCTATAATTATCCATAGAACTATTGCTAAATCTTTCAAATAGGGAGAAAGAAGGATTAACCAAATCCCCCCTTCTCCATGAGCATAGAAGATCTTTTAGATATAATGAGCTAAAACCTAGCTCACCCAACCCAATTTTTCCGTTTGACTATTCTCTTAACTGAGGGGCTTTCGTCAATTCTGCCTCAGGTATTTCTGCGAAATAATTGGCTGGACTTGTATCGCCAGCAATCGGTCCTACCAATTCTTCAGTAGACCTATTGGCCAGCGCATCCGCTACTCTTTCCATCCTGGTCAGGTCATCCCATCTTTTGAACTCCCCTGCCAATTCCCACTTTCTCTCTGTATAGGCCAGCTCAGCTAAATCACCACTTGATAAATCCACAGAAGGATCTGCCTGATCAAAAGGAAGGTCATTTGCTCTTCTTCTTACCATATTAAGGGCTTCCCAAGCTTCCGCACTATTTCCTCCTGACCTTCCCTCTGCTTCTGCATACATCAACAATAGGTCTGCATACCGCATGGAATAAGTAGTTATCATAGTCACTGAATTGGTAGTAGCTATTTCATCCTGATATCCCGTAACTTTCAGGAACAATGGGTGTCTTTCATCCTGAAAATCTTCCCAATGAATGGTATTTCCTTTAAATATCACCTCAGTACGATAGGTCTTATTCTTTCTTGGTCCTTCTGGGAATTCATTAAAAAAGCCAATTTCTGCGAAAATTTCAGCCCAACCTTGCACATCTCCAGGATATCCGCCTCTACCAGCATGTCTATTTGAAAAAGGATTTCCCAAATTCTGGCTATGTGCCAATCCGAAGACAATTTCTGTATTGAAACGATTTTCATCCGTGATGGACCAGAGCGTTGACATATCTGGAACAAGCCCAAAACCGTGTGCATCAGCATTATCAATTACCTGCTTTGCGCTACTTGCAGCCATGGCATATTTGGAGTTATCCTTCAAAGGCCATCCTGCCCAGTGCATGTAAAGTTTAGCCAGATAGGCCCTTGCAGAACCATTGTTTGGGCGAATAGCTGCTGGCGCACCTGGATATTTATCTGGCAATAGACTTTCCGCCATCAAGAAATCACTTTCTATTTGTTGGTAGATTTCTGTAATTTCAGCTCTTCCCTTATTTGCATTTTCAGTAATGTCCGTACTCAATACCAATGGAACCTTACCAAAAGTTCTTGTCAAATGGAAGTAGCAAAATGCTCTCAGAAAATAAGCTTCACCTATCAAGGCATCTAAAGTTGCTGGATCTCCAGTAGCAATATTTTCTTCATTATCGATGATATTATTGGCTTCTTTGATCGTAGCATAATAAGGATCGTAAGCCAACTGGATACCAGGTGTCAAAGAGGTCATTTCCATTCTGTCTGCTTCCCTAAAACCTTGTTTATTTTTACCACTATGTGTCGTAATATCATCGGCACCATAGTATCGCATCCAAGAGTGTGCCCATTGGTTTCCAGCTGTAAACTGGCGGTACATCCCCACAACAGCTGCCTCAAGGGCTTCTTGCGAATTCAATGATCCCGGGTCAAGTCTGGCTTCAGAGGGATCTTCTTCTAAGGTACATGCTGGAATGATTACCAAATTGGTAAGTAATAACAGCAGTGTAGCAAGCTTTATTCTTATATTTTTCATCGTCCAAATCTTTTAATTAAAATCCTATATTGACACCGAAGGTATAGGTACGTGCATTAGGATTAGCACCGTAGTCTATAGAAGATGCTGCACCGCTTCCTGCTCCAATCGAGCTGGCTTCAGGATCGTAGCCTGAATAATTTGTGATGGTAAACAAATTTTGGGCACTGGCATACACTCGGAAGTTCCTGAATAGATTTGTATTCTTTAGGGTATAACCTAAGGACAAATTGCTCAATCTCACAAAATCACCCTTTTCCATGAACCTAGTGGAATTCACTAATAGATTGCCAGATACAGGAACATCCGTCTCATTTTCAAGTGTCCAGTGGTTTCTATATTCTCCATACGTTGGAAGGGATTGTACACCTCCCGCCATAGAGATTTTAGCCCTAGTGAAGTTCATTACATCAAAGCCATGAACCCCACGAATCAAGAAGTTAAGATCAAAACTACCCCAAGTCATGGTATTGTTAATTGCCCAGTTATGCTTTGGATTGCCGTTTCCAATTACATCCAACACTACGTTTCCATCTCCGTCAGTAAGGTATTTTGCATTTCCAGGAGTACCTTCAGCCTCTCCTGTTTTATATGTTCCTAGGAAAGTAGCACCATAGAATTGCCCCATTGGCATGCCCTCTCGAAGTAGGACATAAGCTCCCGTGGTATTGGATACTCCTCCTACAGGGCTAATCAAGATCTCATTTTGATCAGCAGTAAGGCTTTTAATTTCATTATTGTTAAAGAAATAATTGGTATTGACATCCCATTGGAATTTAGGTGTATTGACCAAGTGGGTTTGAAGATTAAACTCCCATCCGCCATTAAATACCTCGCCTACGTTTTGGGTGATAGATCCACCACCAACAAATCCTGGAACCGGTACCGCTAACAATAGATCCACCGTATTTTTCCAATATTTATTGATGCTTAGGTTAAACTTTCCATATAAGAATGTAAGGTCTGCTCCTATATTGCTTTGTTTAGTTGTTTCCCATGTCAAATCCGGATTAGCAGTCGGCCCTACTATCAAGCCTCTTGAAAGTTCAGTTCCATTAATTGGGTAGTCCTGACCTGTAGAAAGTGTATTATAAGTAGAATAAGGAGAGATAGCCTGATTACCCGTTTCACCATATCCTGCCCTCAATTTCAAAGACTCGATCGTCTCCCCTAAAACATTCTCAAACTGGTAAGCTACAGATGCTGAAGGGAACACACCAACTTGATTTTCTGGTCTAAAACGAGAAGAAATATCAGTTCTCAGAGTTGCGGTCAAAAACAACTTTCTCAAGTAGTTGTATTCTCCCCTTCCCATATAGGACACTATCTGGCTCTTGCTGTAAGTAGCGCCTACAGAAGGTGTGGTACCTAAATCCAAAGAATAAAAATTTGCAGGTATTGAGTATTGGCCTGCACTGGCATTGAAGCCTTTGTTGACAAACTGCTGAAATTCAAACAAACCTGTCAATTTCAGATTATGATCTTTAAAGCTTTTTTTCCAAGTAAGTATATTACTGTTTTGTATAGTAGTATTCTGCCTGATAGAACCGCCACCTGTAGGGGCGCTCAATACGGTTCCTGCAGGGATTCCATAGTAACTTTCCCCTAAAATGTTTCTGTGGATCAAACCTCCAATTACCGTAAGCTTCAAATTATCATTAAATTGATAGGCCAAATTCAAATTTGAATTAACAGTAGATGTAGTTGCATATGCCTCTGATTCCAGCCTTTGAGCAATCGGGTTGATCAAACCTGAACCATTTGAGGAAAGCAAATTATAATTTCCGTTTTCATCTTTGATTGGTAAGGCTGGATCCCATCCTAATACTGCAACAATACCTGCCCTGTCATCAGGAGAAGAAGAACTACCTCCACTTACCAGGTTCAGGGTCTTTTCGCTGCTACCGTACATATTCAATTGAACCGAAAATTTATCAGTAATATCAGTATCAATATTCGCACGTAAAGAGTATCTCGAATAATCAGAATTAAGGGCGATACCACTTTGGTCCAAGACATTACCAGAAATAAAATAACCCACTTTATCACTTTTACCACTAACGGATAGCTGAACATTATTGGCTACCCCAGTTTGGAAGTATTGATCCTGATAAACAGTCCCTCCGTCAATCACGGGCAGATTATGAATACTGCCAAACTCCTGAGGAGAAAGCACATCGATTTTTCCAGTTATAGAAGAGACGGAAGTAAATGCACTCAAGTCAACCTTGGCTTTGCCTTCACCTCTTTTTGTGCTTACTAAAATCACCCCATTGGCACCTCGCGAGCCATAAATAGCAGTTGCAGAGGCATCCTTTAGTACTTCCATTGAGGCGATATCATTTGTATTAATGGACCGAAGATCAGCTCCAATCACACCATCAATTACTACTAAAGGCTGATTATTTCCATTGATGGAATTGGCACCACGAATCCTGATCTGCACATCAGAACCAGGAACACCAGAACCTTTGATTACCTGTACACCAGCAGCACGACCTTGCAAGGCATCCTCCACTCTAGTAACAGGTTGTTTTTCAAAGTCCTTAGCACTTACACTGGAGACAGCTCCTGTCAAATCACTCTTTTTTGTAGTACCATAACCAATTACTACCTGTTCTTCAATTGAAAAAATATCTTCTTCCATGTTCACTTCAATGAATTTGGAAGAAATAGGTAACTCTTTTGTTTTCATACCTATAAATGAAAAAATAAGCGTGCTGGCATCATCCGGTATATTGGAAATTGCAAAATTTCCATCCATATCTGTAACGACACCTATACTTGTACCTTTCACCAAGACAGCAACACCAACTAAAGGTGTACCCAACTCATCTATTACCTTTCCTTTAGCTTCCTTCTCAAGTTGATACTTTTCTATTAAGGTATTTGTATTTGCCAATGCAGGGGAAAATATCGCACTGCATATGGAAAGATTTAGCGCAGCTCCCAAACCTATATAATATAGGGGGCGGGTGCTTTGTAGTATTTTTAAAACTTTTACCATAAGAAGTTATTTTGTTTACTTTGATATGAACAAATCTTGGAAAAACAAAGAAAAAACTAGGGGGACAATGCGTTCTAAAAGAGGGGAATAATAGCCCAAAAGGTCCTGAAGAGCCTTTTTCACCTGTTTTTTCTAAAATTCTGATATTGCTATTGATGAAAGCCATATATTAAAAATCATTGCAAATTTTTCTTTGTTATTTTATTTGAAAAAAAGGATAAATAGGGATCGCTTATCACCCCCTTTGAAGTTTACTCCTATGGCAAATAAAGAAACAGGTTAAGAAGTGCAATAAACTTTCTTCCGTTTTACTTAACAATTGGACAACTGCATTGACTAATGGCTGAAAAGCTAATTGAAATTTTATAGTTGGGGTTGTAAATAAAAAAGCCCTGACAACTTACTTGTATCAGGGCTCCTATCAAATTAAAACAGCACTTATTCCTTAAAGAACCTTTCCGTCTCTGAATTGCCCCACTGATCAACTACTTTAAGGAAATAAATTCCTCTCTGTAGTTTGCTTACATCAACCTTCAATTGATCTAAACTTATATCATTTAGGAACAACTGTATATCACCGCGAGAATTATAGATATAGTAATCTCTAATTCCCTTTTTAAGAATATGAAGCTCGGAAACAACTGGATTTGGATAGAACTTCAATTCGCCACTTCTGTCCTCAACGAATACTTGAATAAAATCAGCCTTTCCACTCAAGTCATTCACAAAATACACTTTACTTTTACCCTTATTGATGGCTTTTAAATTACCATTCTGGTCAACTGTAACGATTTCAGGATCCTGGCTACTCCAATCTAAATTCCCTTCCATGGACTGATCCATTAAATTCTTAACTATTGAAAGTTCATCACCCGTTTCTAGGTATATTATTCTATTTTTCCTGACTTTAGCATCTTGTTTAGAGGCTTTAACCAAATCGACCTCTACAGGCATTGCATCAACAATATGGAATTGAAAAGAGGTTGTGCTATCAGTCATTTCCACTAAATTGATATTTGGTATGGATTCACTTAGAAGCCATTGACCTGCCAACTTTAGTTGAATATCTCTTTCCACATTAACCTCACTACCATTTAGTCCAAATCCTAAATCAGGATTATTAACGGAAATTTTCACCGTCTTTTTTCCTTTGCTTTGGTACATCACCAAACAAGGCAAATCATTGGCCTTCACTAAAGATCCAGGGATTTCAATATTCTCCGAGGACTCAAACAATGCCATTCCCCAAAGTCCTGCATCGTGGAAATTTACCACATGACGATCTGATGACTTTTCCATCACGGTATAAGGTTTTTCCATGGCTATTTCCTGCATATCTTCTGCTGTTGCATTTGGCTTAATCACATATTCATAACCCAAATCCTGAGGGGCTGTGCCATGATCCAAATAACCAATGATATAATCCCCCACAGGGTTATCCAAGTAAGCCGTTGGATCAATTTCATTATAGTTTGGAGTCTGCTGGCTTCCCTTCCAAAGCTTCAGCTCTCCACTTCCACTGTAGACATAGATACCGGTATTATAACTATTAACCAACCAATTATCCTGGCTACTTGAAAAGGTATTTTCACCATTACTAGTTAGACTAAGCCCGTTGATATTGGCACCGCTTTCGCTGTCTGCCATTCTTTGATAAAGCGTAGTCACCGTTGGATTATCATTATCATTATTACTTATTCCTGTGGCTAGGCAAACGATGATATCTTTATAGGTGAAATTAGATTTTTTCCATTTAAAACTATCATTATGGGTATTTGGCCCATAGGTAAGTCCGAAGCCCTGATTGGCTACTTCCTGAAAGTCCATGGCAAAAAGACCATATGTTCCATAGTTTTTCTCCAACACCCCCAAGTCTTTCCCTTTATTATCAAATGTCAAGGCCCCTGCAAAACGATAAGCCTGTTTCTCATCGATACGTCCCCTTTCTCCATGAAGCTTTTCCCAAGGCAACACTATAGTAGTCGTTCCAGGGTTATAATTCCAGTCCCAAGTATTTACATCATAACCATTATCATTTAGATCGGTGCCACCTGTATACATTATTTCCAAAGCACCATAAGACTGATATCGGCCATACCTGTTGGTAGTCACATAAAGTTCTGCCCCCCACATATTATCACTGAACCCCTTCATTACTGCTGTCCAGTTATTATGCCTATATGCCCCAGCATGGTAATGGTTAAACTGAATAAAGCCATTTTCATATGGAGTGACCGAGTCATAGTTAAACTCTGTCTCTGAACCCCAATTACGGTTATAAAATCCTGCAAGCAGTGGATCAGCTGTATTTAAGCCTAAAATCTTTCCACCGCTTATCGCCAAACGTTTGATATCATTTTGATTTGTAGACATATACCTAGATTGGGGATTTCTTCCCACTAAAGATAATGCCCGTACATTTCCATCATTTGAAACCATCCTTTGCAAGTAAATGGAATTTCTCAATACCTTATAATGCTCCAAATCAATCTGAAAGGATGTATCATCCATGGTCGATATTAAGAATGCAGCCCTACCGAATGCATACAAATAACCGTCATAGGCTGACTTATGATGAAATCCAGTACCATCAGCCTTGATACCATCGCCCACACCATCAGTTACTGTCAGAAAACGTTCTAGATACCTACTTGCACCTTTCATATAACGGACTTTCTCTTGCCCATCACTTGGAAATCTCCATTCCGCATACATAAATAAGCTTGGAGACAAATTTGAAATCCAATCAGTATTATAATTAGCACCAATTTCATATTGTCCCCAGAAATGCTTAAAGTTTTCAGAATGCGTATAGAGGACATAGCCAAACTGGTCTTTGACTTCATCAGATAAAAAATCCCTGAGGGTCATTACTGGTTGGGAGAAATTCCTAAAACCATATGAATTGTAATCTCTGCTGATCAAGCCACGACAAAAATCCTGGGCTACCTTAGTTATCAAGCGTGTTGCCATCATTTTGGTGGTACTATCCTCTGCATCTACAAAGTGTAAATATTTAGAAAACTGCATTACCATTTCCGCAGCTTCATCAAAGCTTGCAACCTCTCCAGCTATCTCACCATCTTCATCTACAAGATTAAGCAATTGGTAAGATTGGACTGCAGCATCATATTGTTCTTGAAAATCGCTAGGCAATGTGGTGCCAATAACATATTCCACAAGCTTCCCATAAATCTGCTCAACTTCCTGAACTTGATCAACAGTAACCGCTTCCAATGGAATATCAGGGGCAATATTTACCCCCAAAGCGCACTCAGGAGCCAGCGGTGGTGGAATAATATCTATATTTAAAGTTCCTTGGTTAATGGTGACATAATCTATATTGAAAAAGCGGACGGTATTCCCATCATCATTCCTCACCAATCGCAATTCCAATTCATCCCCATCATCGGTAGATTGAGTAAAATAATTTAAGCTTAAAATATCATTAGGGTTCTGGGTTGGGACAAGGGTTTTGGTTACTGAATTCAAGAACACACTGTCGGTTTTATTAAACAATTCCAGCTTTACTTTTACATAAGAGTTTGCCGAATTGTATACATAAGCTTTCACTTCAAGTTGCTGACCTCCAGTCATCAAACATTCAAAAGGATAATATACCCCTTGATAGGATTCATTGGCAGCTGATTTAACAGATAAGGCGCCATCTCCTGCCCCATCTCCATTATCAGGATCATTATTGACTTGGCTAAGATTGATACTACCAATAATACCCCAGCCTTTTTCTTCTCCTGCTTGATCAAAACAGCTTGGTTCAGGATCAGCTTCTGGATATAAATATGCCCCATTCAGAGAGGCATTATCAATGGCAAAAGTACGGGCAGAATTGCCATCATCAGTTCTAATATACCTCACCTCCAAAGCATCACCATCATCAGAAGCTTGAGGCACATAATCCAGCTCAAATTGATAGACAACACCAGAAGTGAGTGAAACTGCCCCTTCGGATACTAAAAGGACTTCATCGGTAATATTGTAAAGTTCTACTTTGAGCCTTACATATGAGATGTTTGGGTTAAAAACATAACTTTTAAAATTTAAACTTTGTCCCTCCTGCATACTGCCTCCAAAGGCATAGGACAAACCATTTCCAACTGTAGAAGCAAGGTTCTGACTTTTTTGCGCTCCGTCTCCTACTCCATCTCCATTATCACCATCTGAGTTAATTGTGACGATTTCACTATTGCCGATAGGCTCCCAATAATTAAGTCCTAGGCCTGTTATTTGAGCTAATAGTAAGTGCTGGGAGAAACAAAAGAAAAGCACTAGAAAAGTAAAGTGTTTCATAGTAAGATTTTTAGGTTATCAAATATGGTTAATCAACTTTCATGGATGTTTTGAATCCTCTCCTCAAGAGATCTAGCAGAAGAGATAATTCTTTCATCCTAATGAACACTTACTAAGTTCAATAGCTAAAAATAAATAAGGGAGGGCTATGGTTTTAATTGAAGGGGGCAAATGGTTCAAAGTGTATGAATTGGGGCCTTAACAGCTAAAAACCCAAAAAAGTTAGGTACAATTGAGTTGATAATTATTTAGGGTATTTCTCTTCTGTGTTTTCTGCAGCTGCATCATATATGGAGATAGTTTGTCGATATTCAGAAGGCAAACAATTAAAAAGTTGCTTAAAGCTTTCCCTAAAATACTTCTGATCATTGAAACCAAGTTCAAACGCGATCTCTGAGATATTTAAATCAGATTTTACTAGTAGCTGAGCAGCACGCTTCAATTTTATGGTCCGGATAAATTCAGAAATGGACTGATCAGTTAAATCCTTTAATTTCCTATATAAAACAGAACGGCTCATCCCCATTTCAGAAACAAGCATAGTAGCATTCAATTCAGGATTTCTCATATGCTGCTCCACTAGAGAAATCGCTTTCTTAAGGAACTCCTCATCTGCCGAACTTACCGTCACCTCTTGGGGCTGTAAAATCACATCCTTTTTGAATTTTTCGATAAGCAGCCTTCTGGACTGGATAAGGTTGCGGATTCTAATTTCCAAAATTTCTGCATCAAAAGGCTTGGTGATATAAGCATCGGCGCCAAATTTATAGCCAGAATTCTGATAATTCTCTGAGGTTTTTGCGGTAAGTAAGATTACCGGGATATGTGAAGTCCTGATATTTGTTTTCAGTTCCTGGCATAATTCCATACCATCCATTTCAGGCATCATCACATCACTGATGACCAAATCCAAGGATTGGCTCTTCGCTACTTTTAAGCCTTCTTTGCCATCAGCAGCTTCTAACACATTATAACTGGCCTGTAAGATATCACAAAGGTGCCTTCTCAATTCCTGGTTATCCTCTGTTACCAAAATAGTTTGCAAGTTAGGATCTAAAGCTTTCTTTTTATCTGTAGCAGCATGATCACCATCTGAGTCATGGTCCAGAATTAGCGGTAAATTAAATTCTGAATCAATTTTAACCTCCTCTTCCACCATTTCTTCTTTATTGAGGTGCTTTTTCCCTTTTGGTAGTACAATTTCAAAACTGCTCCCCTTACCTTCCTCACTTTTTACCTGGATACTTCCGTGGTGAAGCTCTACCATACTTTTACTTAATGCCAAACCTATTCCGGACCCCAACTTTTCGCCAATTTGGTAAAAACGGTCAAAAACATAAGGTAAATGATCTGGGGAAATTCCTGCACCAGAATCAGCTATAACAATTTTCACCCCTTTTGCTACCTTAACCACTTTCAATAATACATATCCCTCATCTTGGGTAAACTTAAAAGCATTGGAAAGTAAATTGAACAATACCTTTTGCAGCTTTACCCTATCAAACCAGAGTAAAATTTCTCCCTCACTATATTCAGTTTCTAAATGGATGTTTCTACGTTTGGCATATTCCAAAAAGGCTTCCTTCACCTCATCAACAAAGGCTATCAAATCATTTTTTGATGCTTTTAACTGAAGTTTTCCCGATTCATTTTTTCTAAAATCCAGTAACTCATTGATCAATTGCATCAACACACTTGCATTTCGGTACATGATCTGATGCTGTCCCTTGATAAACTCATCTCCTTTTTTCTCTTTTATCATCCGCTGAAGCGGCCCTAAAATCAATGTCAAGGGAGTTCTAAAATCATGGGAAATATTGGTAAAAAGCTGGAGTTTTAGCTGGTTGACTTCCTGAATCCTTTCTTTGGCTAATTTCTCCTGCTTTAGTTCTTCTTTTTCTTTGTTGCGGATTTTGTAATACTTATGAGCTAAGAATCCCAGCACTAAGGTTATCAGTGCATAAAGAGAATAGGCCCACCACGTGGCCCATGGAGCTGGATATACAGATATTGGCAACAGTGCTCCTTCTTCATTCCAAAGCCCATCGTTATTCGAAGCCTTTACCTTAAAAATATAATCGCCTGCATCCAAATTCGTATAAGTTGCCGAATGCTTATTACCAATATGATTCCAGTCCTTGTCGAACCCTTCAAGCATATATGCATATTGGTTCTTATTCGCCTGGGAATAGCTCAAGGCAACAAAATCAATATTAATCACATCCTGATCATAATTCAGGTTAATATGTTTGATGGAATCAGTGATATTCAAAAAAGGCTTATTGTGCACACTGATAGAAGTTATACTGATAGGTGGCACAAATGAATTTTCCTTTATCTCCTTTGGGTCAAAAATATTGAAGCCATTGGCCCCTCCAAAAAGTAATTCTCCATGCCTATTTTTTAAAAAAGCACCATAATTGAACTCATTACTTTGAAGACCATCCGACTGATCAAAAGTTTTGACTACATGACTCTCAAAGTTTAATCGAGCCAAGCCGCTATTTGTGCTAATCCATAAATTACCTTCATCATCAGGAACTATACCATAGATGATGTTATTCGGTAATCCACTCTCAATCCCAAAATGCTGGCTTTTTTTGGTCTCAAAATCATAACAAAACAAACCTTCACCTTGGGTTCCTACCCATAGTTTTCCATTTTCTTGTGGTTCCAAGTACAATGAAAGTACACTCTCCAATTTACCAGGCGCCCATCTACCGGAATACACCACAGGAACAATTTCCTTGGTTTTTGTATTTAACTGAACCAAACCTCTGTTACCACCAACTAAAATTATATCAGGATCATCTGTCTTGATCAACGTAAAGACAATCTTACTGATTCTATCGTAAGGATCTTTAATCCTTTGGATTTTTTGGCTTTTCCTCTCCCACAGGTTAAGCCCGCCACCAGATGTCCCTATCCAAATATTTTGTCCCTTTCCTTCCAATAAAGAAATTACACGATTATCACTTAAGCTGTTAGTATCATTAGGGTCTTTGAAATATTTCTTAAATCGATAAGGCTTTACAGAAGTGTCCAAAAAATTTAAACCTCCCTCATGCGTTCCAATCCAAAAATCCCCTTGGTGATCTTGAAGCAGAGCTTTGACATTATTGGTACTTATACTGCTCGGGTCATTTTCATCATGCATAAAATATTCAAAAGTCCCCTTATCGGCACTATAGTAATTTATACCTCCACCTTCTGTACCCACCCACAAATTATCCTCCTTATCTTGAACCAGGGAACTGACCACCTTATAATTTAACTTTGAAGAATTGGTACCTGATGTAAAATGGCGAAACAAGTCAAAACTTCTGTCATAATAACTAATACCTCCAGCATAGGTCCCAATCCATAAATCTCCCTTTTTATCCTCAAAAAGACTATACACAGAATTTTGGCTGAGACTGTTTGGGTTGTTTTCATCATGGACCATTAAACTGTAACCATCCTTATCTGCATGGATCTGATAAAGTCCCTTATAAGTACCAACCCATAAATTCCCTTGAAAATCTTCCTTAATGCTTCTTACTTCATTCCTTATCAAGGCTTGATCATTACCCTCTAAAATTAAAGGCACAAACTCTTTTGTTTGTTTATCCAATACACGTAGCCCCGTTTTATCTCCTAGCCAAACCTTTCCTGTTTTATCCTGATAAATAACACTCAAATGATTGTCATTGGGCTCTTCATCTGGAGAATAAACATATTCCTGAAGCCAATCTTTTTCAGGATCAAAAAAATAAATATGCTGTAAAGTCTTTATCCATATCCCACCTGAAGCAATTTGATGGATTGAACGGATTTTGGCTTGGCTCAATTTCAACTTTATTGAATCATCTGCCGAAACAGGCTTGTACTCCTTTTCTTTTTTATGGTATTTGGCCAATCCATAATTGGTCCCCAACCATAAACAATCCTCATTAGCAGCCAGTATTTGGTTGACATTATAATTACTGGAAAACTTGTCCGATACATGTGGTGTTATCCTTTCAAATGCATCTTTACCAGGAAGGTATTTATTGAGCCCATTTTGAACGCCCACCCATAATACTCCTTCACTATCTTCATGTAGGGATTTTACATAATTATTGCTAATGCTTGAATCATCCTCATAATTATATCTGTAAACTGTAAATGCGTTTCCATCAAAACGGTTTAAACCATCCCTGGTACCTAGCCACATAAATCCCTTATGATCTTGCAAAATGCACAATACCGAACTTTGCGATAGGCCCTCATCAATGCTGATATTTTTGAACTTTACTCGATTATCTGTTTCATATTCCCCCTGTCCGAAAATAGGCTCATTGACGATTGTCAAGATAAAAAACAATAATATGAAAGATCGAAACAACATTTAGAAACTAAAACTCTTTTATATAATTACTTATAAGAGATAAGCAAAGTAGCAAAATAATGAAGAGAACACAAATCGAATAAAGATACTATTTATGGTATTAATTGAATAATGCCTTATATAATATTATACTAATCATCATAAAAGCATATCAGCTCAAAAACAATTAATAGTTGAAAAAAAGAAGTTTTGACAGTATAAAGAAGCTGATAAAAAATACTGTTTATCAGCTGACAAGCATCAATTGTCAATGATACATCAGCTTGAAAATTTGAGAAGTGAAAAAGTTATGGTCCGAATTTATTTCATAAAAAGCAGACCATTAAGGGCAACAGCATTTCTTAAAGGGAAAATCTAACTGAAAAACAAAGTATGTTTAAGTTAACCAGCTATCTTGACCAAATTGAATTGTTCAGATCTTTCATAATATCCAACCAGTTCGCCATAGCCAATGATATGATACCTTATGCCTTCTTCAACATCCAATCGGGAAACATTTTCATGATAGAAATATAAAAAATCATCTAGGGCATAAATTCTAAACAAGTATTTATGCAGTCCATGATCAGGGCAAGGGCCAGTATAACCTTTTTTGTTAAAATCATTCAAACCGCATATACAGTTCTTCTCATTTTCTTTTATTATTCCTACAGCTGGGATATTATAAGCAAGCCAATGAACTGATTCACCTTGAGACATTTCTATATCTTCCATGATCACTGCTATAGACTTGGTATTTTTGGGCAGATTACCTGTCTTAAAGGGAGGATTTACATTATTACCATCACAAGTATAAATGGTTGGAATTCTGTTGTCCTTTAAAATTTTTGAGCATGAAATGTTTAGGGCATGTCTTTTCATGGTTAGTAGGGTTTACATATTGTGTACGAAATAAAGATAAGCAATGAAAAAAATTATAAAATGATGAATGTCATGTAATTAACACATTCTAATTTAGGATTTTATTTCATTTATACAAATGAGTTCGATTTGTTCTCAATCCCTTTATCGATTTACCTAATAGAAAATGATTAAAAAAAATTACATTTATTTACATGAATTCTCTTTTTACCCTCGAAACACCTAGGTATACCTACTAAACTCATTCCTTTTTAGACAATTTTCTCCAAACCAGGGCATTTTAAAAGCTTATTTGAGCCCTATAGTTGCGCATCAAATTCCAATATTTTAATAACAAATCTTCCTCCATAACACACAATGATTTTGGTATTAATTGCTTGACCCTAAGACCGTGAACTTTGGCCCTAATATTTGCTCTAAGACATTTGTAATAAACAAAAAGTGACTGGTCATTAGCTCCCTCTATGATAGGGATATATCGCTTATATTCTTCCAAAAAAGAACGAGATAAATCTTCTCTACCTGCCGATTCCAAATCCATGCAAACAAAGGCGATTTCATACAAAAGATCTATTTTTCTAAACTCATCATTATATTCAATACAATCGAAAATGATCGGTTCGTGATCTATAAATATATTACCTAAATGTAAATCTCCGTGAACATCCCTAAAAAGGCCTTTGTTTACCCTACTTTGAATATCATCCCCATGTTGTAGAAGGAACTCATCGCTCCAATCCGAGAAATCGTAGATCTCTTTCTCCGAGATAATGGTATTGGGAATCAATTGCTCTATATCATTAAAGGTTCCTTTGGTCTTTTCTATATCAAATGGAGGCTTTGCCACTTTGGCAGTCTGATGGAACTGGGCAATCCGAGCTGCCAACTGAATAATATGTTCAACTTTTAATTCATCCTCTGATAAAAGATAATCCATTTTCCTTTCTTCATCTATCCGGATCATCTTTACCGCATAATCTATCAATTGGCCTTTTTGCTCTTCCAAATACCATTTTCCATCATGAAAATACACCGGACATACAGCAAGGTAAATATCAGAATAGCGACTGTTTAAATTGATTTCTTTTTCCGCATTTTCTCTCCGCTTTTCCAGACTGGAATAATCCAAAAAAGATGTTTTTAGGGGTTTCTTAACCTTAAAAGCATATCCATCTGACAGGATAACCCATGAAATATGGGTCTCTATCAGATCTCCATTCAGGGCTTTTCCGTGAAAAATCCCTTCCCTTGCCAATAATTCTATTTCATCTTCACTCATTCTGACTTTATAATGTTTTATTCCGATTTATAATGCATTTATTTAAAATTTAATCTCCCCCATACAAAATGCATGACATAAGCCTAAACTGACTTAATATCAACAATATTGAAAGATTCAACCACACAAAATCGAGTGATTACAATCATAATATCCCTATGATATATAACATCTTAATTTAAAGAATTTATAGGTATTATAGCCTTATGGAAACGATGGAAAATAAAATCCAGCTTAAAAATGAATTACTGGAAGCGTGCCGAAAAAAACAGCAATCATTGATTGATGACTTTCAGCTTAGGCTGCATGAACTTAAGGGCGTTAGAGATTTGGATGATGAAGACATCAATAGCGGTAATAGAAGGGTCTTTGACCAGTCTGAATACAATTCTCTTTTCCAAGCACTCGATTTTGCAGAAGCTGAAATGGGAATTTTATCTTACTTATCATCAAAAGGAGAAAAGCTCAATGAAACAGTTGAACTTGGTTCAGTGGTGATTACCAACCTAGCCACATTTTTTGTATCCGTCAGTATTGAACAGTTTTCTTCACAAGGCAAGGACTATCTGGGCATCTCAACCCACAGTCCTTTGTTTATAGTTATGCGCGGTTTAAAAAGAGGTGACAACTTCCAATATGATGGAAAAGAATACACCATCAAAGATGTATTTTAGAATTATTTAAGCTATGATAGGAATATTGACAAACGACCAAATAAGCCACGTCCTGTATGGACAGAACATTGGCCGCATTGCCTGTCAAAACGATGGAAAAATATATATGGTGCCAATTTCCTTTGCCTTTGATAAAGGATTTATTTACGGACATTCTAAATTGGGAATGAAAATAAAGATGATGCGCAAGGAACCAAGGGTCTGCTTTCAGGTAGACTCCATAGACAATATGACCAATTGGCGAAGCGTGCTCATATGGGGAGAATATGAAGAGCTAACGGATGAAGCCGATTACCAATTTGGCTATAAAATCCTTGAAGATAAACTCGCCCCATTCATACCAAGTACAGCTGTTCAATCACTACCGGAAAAAGAACACAGCCAGCCAGAATTTGTAGAGAAAAGTACTCGCCCCATTGTTTTTAGAATAAGAATACTTGAACAAACAGGCAGGTATGAAAAACACTTTCATTAAGTCATAATAAAATGCACATCATTGGTATTGAATACGAATCAACTTTTCTCTTTCCACTACCTCCAATCCATCCACGCTTATATCAATTAACTTTTCTTCCTTAAAATCTGCCAAAGTTCGATTTAGTGTTTCTGTAGTCGTTCCTACAATATTGGCAATATCTTTTCTGGCAATCTTAATGATACGCTCCTGCACACTTTTCTCCTCCTGAGGACTAAGTTTGAGCAGAACACTTGCCACTCTTTGTCTGACGGAATGATATGCAATTTCCAATAAGCGCTTCTCCAGTTCATCAATTCTATATGAAAGCATTTTGAAAAACTTTTGCGCTACTCCTTTGTTACCGTAAACCATATTTAAAAAATCATCTTTGAGAATAATTGCCAACTCCACTTCTTCCAAAGCTTCCGCGTTTTCAACATAACTGCCGCTTTCCAATAATGCTATGTATCCCAAGAAATCACCAGGTTGGTGAAAACCAGTAATTAACTCTTTCCCAAAAGAATTGATTTTGAATGTCTTTACTCGGCCTTTACGAATCTGAAAAAGCACATTGGGGTTTTGACCTTCCATATAAATAAGATCTTTCTTCCTAAACTTCCTTGATTGCTGTTTTGCCGTTATATTTTCGATCTTTAGCCCTTCATAGTTTATTTTGTCTTCTGCTTTCTGTTGAGTTGCGTGTTGATGACTTTTAGCTAATAATACTTCCCTTTTTTTTAACCTCATTTCTACTACTTTCAACAAATCCAAGCCTTCAAAAGGTTTGGTGATATAATCATCAGCGCCTAAATTCATTCCCTCCCTAATATTCTTTTTATCCGCCTTGGCTGTAAGGAAAATAAAAGGTATATCTGCCGTTTTTGGATTATGAGATAGAATATGCAATACGCTATAACCGTCCAATTCTGGCATCATTATATCACATAGGATCAAATCTGGAGGAGAACTTTGTGCCATCTCCACCCCCTCTTTCCCGTTCTTTGCAAGTTCAACCTGATATTGGGCAAACTTTAGGATGCTTATTATGTTTTCAGCCATCTCCAAATGGTCTTCTATCAAAAGAATCTTGTGGCTCATATTTGATGAATTTTTGACTTAGCGATAAGTTAACCAGTATTTAACTAATAAATCATGACTTTGGTCAGCTATTCCCTTACTCATTTAACCAGTCCATTTAAATGACTTCCATGCTAATTAGGATATTTATAATTTAATGAATCCGGCTGATCAATCACAGCTTAAACTACTTATATTCAGTATTTTAATAAATCGATGAGGAAAATCATCAATTCAAAAAGTCCAAGGCATGGAGAATTGGTGTAAAAGGAATTAGCTTGAAATTAAAAATGAATAATATACTCGTTCCTACAGATTTTTCAGAAGCTAGCAAGGAAGCCCTTCGCTTTGCTGTGCAGATAGCTTCTGTCAATAATGCTATGATAACTTTGGTTCATGTTATCTATACCTCGCCACTTTATAAAAGTGTATATTTCGATGAAATGACCGTCACTCCTTCGGGGCCGAGCATTACACAGCAACTAAAATTAGATGCCTGTAAAGAGCTGGATAAACTCAAAAATGGGTTTGTTCCTTTACCAATTCATATTGAAATTGAAACAAGCACTGGTGACATAGCACCAGCTATATTAATGGTAGCCCAAGAAACCAGAGCTGATATAATCATCATGGGCAGGGCAAGCTCAAGTGGAATTGAAGACTTTTTCCTAGGCTCCATAACAGAAAAAGTTATCCGCAAGTCGAATATACCTGTTTTCGCTATTGAGAAAACGACAGCACTTTCCAAAATTCGTAAAATTTTATGCCCTTCCAACCTTAGAGAAGAGAGGGTGGAATACTTTCAGCAACTTAAGAGTCTACAGAGTTTTTTTAATGCTGAACTACACCTTCTGTTGGTCAATACACCTCAGCACTTTCAAACTGATGAGCAGGCACAGAAAAAGTTTGAAGAATATATACAAGGACATAGCCTGAAGAACTGTACCTCTCACTTTATCAACCACTTTACAGAAGAAAAAGGAATAATTGAATTCCAGTCAAAACATAAAATGGATATGATTGCCATGTCAACTCATGGTAATAAGGGGATTAAACATTGGTTTCATTTGGGTATCACTGAAGAGGTAATCAAACATTTGAATTGTCCCATTTGGACTTTTAATGCGCTTAAAAATTGATGTGAAATATAGTCTTTAAACTAAGTTTTCTGAGCAACATGTAATATATGTCCTAATCATCCAAATATAAAGAGAAAGCTACATACACCCAGAAAAGTAAAACTTAATCTGTCTGAGGAATAGCCCTTACCTCTAAATCATTCACTATGGACGCTATTCCAGGAATACTTCTGGCTGAATCCTCAATATTGTCTCTATCCATCCAAGACTGCACATATCCTCTTAGGAAAAGATTTCCTTCATTGATTTCTATGTGTATATAATTTGGTTCAGCTAAGCCCAACGTTCCCAACATTTGGGATACTTGTCTTTTGGTTACTGCATTTTCCATTTTTTATCTGAATAAAGTATTGATATCTATAAACTAATCCACGTGAGAAAGTCAAAAAAGGACCAGCTCTCATTTTTTAGGATGACTGATCCTTTTTTCAATTTCATCATAATTCAGCTTATTTCACCTCGATCTTATGAACCGGCTTAGCTGGAGTTTCTTTAACTTTTGGAATGATAATTTTCAAAACACCCCTAGTGTACTTCGCCTCGATTTTTCCTTCATCTATATTTTCGGGCAAACCAAAGGTTCTTGAAAAAGAATTAAATGAATATTCTTTGCGAGAAAATTCATCTTCGCTTGCATCTTTTTCTTCTTCCCTTTCTGCACTGACACGCAAAGTGCCATTCTCAATTTCAATATTGAAGTCTTTTTGCTCTAAACCTGGTACGGCTAAGTCAATTTTATATTCTTTTGGGCCCTCTGTTATATTTGCCGTAGGCATGTTGATTCCCAACCTTGATGGCATTAAATCAGAGTCAAAATCAAACAGGTCCCTATTGAACCAAGACATAGGTTTTAGCAGGTCAGAGAAAACGGAGTGACTTCCATTATTTTTTTTAAGTGAAAGAGACATGATTACCTCCTTTTTAACTTTTTAGAATTTGATTAATAATAATGATTGTTTAGATGTGAAATGGACAAAGCCAAATTTCACCTACTTTCTGTACCCCTATTATGGCAGGTAGAAATACCTAAAACGGAATAAAGGGGACAATATGCAAACGCTCCGGTAAGTAATAATATACCACCAAGAATAATCAGAATGGTGCTCCAAAATCCAACTACAAATCCTCCTGATGCAAGAATTATAAGTACAATGGCTAATGACATCCTGATTGCTCTATCTAATATTCCCATATTCGCTTTCATGACTTTTTTCTTCAATCTAAGCCATAAGCTAGATAAAATCAGTGATCGCCAACATGTTCAATTGATGATTCTAATCAAATAAAAAATAAAGTAATAGGATGTTTAAAAATATAAGGTGCTTATGCCATTAAACTGAAATTAAAGTTGTTTGGCATTTTGTAGAGGGATTTGAACTTTAATAACTGTCCCTTTATTTAGTTGACTGTCAACTATAATGTGACCTTTCAATATTTCAACATATCTTTTTACTATGCTAAGTCCGAGGCCTGTACCCTCGATATTAATTGCATTTTTAGCCCTAAAAAATCTTTCGAACAAATGCTTCTTATCCTCTTCTGGAATTCCAATTCCGGCATCTTTCACCTCCAAATCCAGATAATCATCTCGGCAATACACCTTTAATTTTATCTGAGTGTTTTCATCAGAAAACTTAATCGCATTTGCTAGTAAATTTAATATGATATGTCTTATACATTGTTGATCTACAAATTGAAAGCTATCTAAGCCCCTATCATCAACAATAATTTCTTGTCCAGCTTTCTTTAAGATTTCAACATCATCCAAAATACCATCCAAAAATTCCCTCATATTGGTTTCAGTAAAATTGAGAACCACACCTCCTTCATCCAGTTTGCCCAATGAGAAAAAGTCATTAAGTATGGCTGTCATATTGTTTACCGCTCTCCTTATTCGTTGTAAATGGATAATTTTATCATTCGGGTTTTCTTCTTCAACAAAATTCTCCAAGAGAAATACTGAAGACAAAATAGTGCTTAAGGGAGTACGAAATTCGTGTGAAGCCATCGTCAAGAACCTAGATTTCAGCTCACCTAGTTCCCGCTCGTTTTCCAAAGACTTTATTAATTCTGATTCCATCTTTTTGAGGTTTTCATTGTTCCTCTCCAAATCTTCCAAGGCATCCTCAAGATCTGCTGTTCTTTCCAAAACCTTTGATTCAAGTTGGGCATTTAACTTCTGTAATTTAATCTCTGCTTTTTTCCTGGCGGTTATATCAATAATGAATGCGATAACCTTCGTTCTTTGACCATCTTTGAAATATCCTAAGCTGACTTCTACAGGAAATTCAATCCCCTCTTTATCTAGCCCAAAAAGCTCTAATCCTTTTCCCATTGGTCGATTTTTGGGAGATTTAAAATATTCCCGTCTAACACTTGCATGACTTTTAGAAAAATTCTCTGGTATTAGTATTTCCACTGGTTTTCTTAATAACTCCTCCTCGTGGTATTTGAATAACTGCAGACCATGCTTATTGACCATCTCTATTTCCCCTTCTTCATTTACCATTACAATTGCCTCTGAAGCATTCTCAAACATGGCAAAAAGCCTCTTCCTCTCCTTCCGTATATTTCGTATTTCCTTTTTGTGTCTATAATGAAAACAGAGAAAAATTAATATTAATATTATCCATATAAATGCTGGATAAAAGTTGATTAATTCTAAACCATCATCGGCAAATATCCACAAATAAGATAATAAGATAACAAGGCTAGACCCTAACGCATAAATAATTAAATGGCCTTTCTTAGCACCCATCCAATATGGGTAGATCACCATTAAAAGAAAAAGTGCATACCAAGGCTGCTCAGGCTTCCCAAAAAGTATAATGACAAACAATATCAATAAGTTGAACAACAGCCCAACAAAAATATTTTGATAAAAAGGGGTCCTGTATTTATCCATTTCTATCCCTTATACTAAAATAAAAAGAATAGGTTTAAATGCTGATATTGACCTAAATAGTCATAAGGAATTTAACAAAATTATCCTTGGTATAAAAATCTATAGCTAATCACAAAAGACCAGATTAATCGGACAATTAAGGATAAAAGTATCAAACTGGTTTTAATAGGCGGCCAAACTTGACGCCTTTGAATTGATCCCAACCCAAAATGCTGGTAAATCGGTCTGCACCATATTAGCTCCCATGCTGATCCAAATTTTTGCTTTTTCCTTATCCTTGGATTTATCTAATTCCTTATCCAAATCTCCCAAAGCATTGATCCAAATCCTGAGCTTATACTTTTCGGCTAAAGCAATGGTCTTAGGGCTATAAAAAGTCGGGTCTATATGAACAATACTTGGCTTAAGCAGTTTGACCATTTTCTTTATATCCTTGGGCTTATGTGCTCTGGGCATTAATATAGCTTCCGGAATGGAAGCCTTTATGGCTGCCAATACTTCCCAATCTGAATCAAAAAATATCAAATCCTCTTCCATTTCCAATTCTCTGACCACTTCCAGCACAGCTTCTACCTGATCAGTTTTCATATCCATATCAACCATTATTTTCCCTTTACACACCAATAGTGCTTCTCTTAAAGTTGGGATTTTTGAAGAGCTTGGTGTTCCTTCAAATTTCAGGTTAAGGCTCTTTAAATAATCCCATTCCAAAGACGCTACATCCCCACTTCCTGTAGTGGTCCTATCAACAGTTTGGTCATGCATGATCAAAGGCATTCCGTCCTTACTCACCCTAATATCCAATTCCACTATATCAACACCCAGCCGGATAGCCTCCTGAATTGCTCCCAAACTATTTTCAGGATAAAATTGATGCGCAGCCCTATGCGCAGCCACCATTAGTTCGTCTGACCTATGAAAACGATCCTTAATAGCCTCAACTTGGGCTTGGCTTGACATTACAATTAAACACGCAAAAAAAGATAGCGTCAGTCCTTTTAAAATTCTAAGGTTGATCATAACAAAATTATTTTACTGCTTGAATTCTTTCCGTTGTTCTCGGTATATGATTGACCAATTGGTTTTTCCCTGAAGCTTCTTTTTCCAAATCAAAAGCATCATAAAGTTCCCCAGTAGCCGTAAAAGCTTTAAACTCTAATTTATTTCCGCTCACCTCTACCCAGTGAAAAAGTTGGGTATTATAAGCTTTCCTATCCATCCATGCCTCATCTCCTATGTCATACATTTTGGGCCCACTTACAGAAACCACATACATTGGCCCTTCTCCTAAAATTTCATTGCCTCCATTGTAAAGCATTCGTCCCCGGGCATAGGCATGATCATGACCTTGTAGTACCAAATCTACATTAAATTCTTCAATAATCGGACGTATAAAATCCTGCATATCTTCATTATTTCTATTAGGTTTGGTAGAATATATAGGGTAATGAAAAGTAATTACCGTCCATTTCTTAGGATCATTTTTTAATACCTTCCTTAGCCATTGCACCTGCTTAGTTCTCTTATCTGGAATTTCATCTATCAACTCAGCATCTAGAGAGATTACCTTCAGGTCCTTATAGTTCACTTCATATACTACTTCCTCCATGCCCTCAGGGCCATTCTTGGGAAGATTAAATTGGGGATTCCAATGCTTGGAGAGCGTCACTGGAGCTTTTGCATATTCATGGTTTCCTGGGCTCATTAATATTGGAGTAGACGAATGTATAAAACCTCCCGCCTCAAACCAGCCACCCCATTCGAAATCAGCCTCTTCTCTATTGATCAAATCACCAGCATAAATCATGAAATCGACCCTGGGAAACTGAAAATAAGTTTCCCTGATTACCCTGCTCCACATTGATAAAACATCATTTTGGGCGTCTCCAAAGAAAACAAACTGGACTGGTTCTTCTTGCTTGGGCATCTCAAACTGGAACCATTCACTCCAAGCTTTCTCTGTTCCCACACGATAAACATAATCCTCTCCAGGTTTCAACCCTTCAATATTTACCTCATGGTAATGCGCCTCGATTTCGGGTTCTCCATCATGCTTAGTTTTCAAATAACTGGTTTCTGCTCCAATCCTTCTTGTTTTTGACCTAAACTCAGGCCCTGCGCTGGCTATTGCAAATTCTAAAAAAGCTTCCTTTACTTCTACAGATGTTCTAAAGTTCACTCCTACTGACACGTAGGGGGTTTCGCTTGGGTGCAAAATTATCCTGTCTGGCTTAACTGAAGGTAGCATATGAACATTGTTTTCATTTATTAAGCTGTCCATATGTGGATCCCAGCTGAAATCATACGCAAAAAGCCCTTTCTGACAATTTATCCCTAAAAATAGGCCGAATGTTAACAAAATATAATATTTCATAACAGATGTTTTACATTATTTAAAGGAGTTATTCCTATATTTATCAAAGTCTTTTATTTGATTCACCCAAATATAAATAAAGACTTAAATTCCCTTCGAATGGGCTATTGTACCATATTAACTCATTAAAAAAATGTTTAGATCTACTTTTAAGTTAACTATTGTCGTTCTTTTTATATTTATTTTAAGATCAAACGCTCAGGGAAACTCCGAGGCAATCGATAATTACCTCAACAAATCCACCCCGGAATTTTATGTGGAGTGTATGGAAAAAATGGTGTATAAAAAACATACACAGTATGAATTGACACTCACCTCTCAAAAGTGGATGGATTACACTTGGAAACACCGGCTCGTTATCCTTACCCCCTCCAAAATCAATTATGACAAATCTCTTCTCTATATTGGTGGAGGTAAGCTTGAAAATGGAGAACCGGTAAAAAGAGATAAGGATAATCAAATTGTTGAGGAGCTCGGAAAAATGGCCATCAACAATAATTGTTTGGTAGCAGCCCTCTTTCAAGTTCCAAACCAACCTCTATTTGATGGAAGGACAGAGGATGAAATTATTTCCCACACCTTACATCAATTTCAAGAAACCGGAAATGAGGAATGGCCTTTATTATTTCCTATGGTTAAATCCGTACAAAAGGCCATGGATGTAGTCTCAAAATTCTCCCTTTATCAGCTGGATATTGAAATAAATAATTTTGTTCTCACTGGACGCTCAAAAAGAGGTTGGACCACTTGGCTCACAGGAGCAAAGGACAAAAGGGTTAGCGGTATAGCTCCTATGGTAATAGATGTACTTAATATGCCAAAGAGCTTACAATATCAAATCGAGATGTGGCAAGATTATAGCCCCGAAATACAGGACTATGTAGATTTGGGCATTCCGCAACAAGCAAGCACTAAAGCCGGTAAAGCTATCACAAATATGGTCGACCCATTCACATACAGAAAGCTCTTAACCATGCCAAAAATGGTATTCATGGGTACCAATGATCCATATTGGCCCATAGACGCAGCCAAAAACTATTGGGATGAAATCCCTGGAGATAATAGACTAATCTATATTCCAAATGTTGAACATAGTTTAGGAGATGGATTAGCAGCCTTCCAAAACCTAAGCGCATTTCTTGAATTGCAATTAATCGGTGTAAATCTACCTAAACCTATTTTGTCACTGGAAAAATCGGGTGATAAGGAGATTTTATTAACAAATATTGAAGAAACAAAAAAAGCCGATTTCATTGAATTATGGGAAGCTTATTCTCCAGAAGACATGGATTTCCGAGAAGAGAAATGGAACTCGATTAAAATAAAAGAAAGTAATCTGATAGTTCCCCTACCAAATTCCGGCCAAAAAGCATTTTACCTAGCTTATCACTATACCAGCCCAAAAGGTAAATCCTATTATATTTCAAGCAAGATAATTCGCTGTGACCAATATGGTATTGTACATTAAAACAGCTTATTGACAAAAGAGGTTATCATTAACCTTAGCATATTATCCTATCATAAAAAACACTTACCCGCAAAGGAAAATCTCAGAACTTTCCTTGAAAAGTCAATACGCTTTTAAAGCTATCCAACCAAAAAAATATTTATATTTCTCTATATAACTTAGATTTTAGTATGCTTATTTTATATCAGAAAAAAACTAAAAAATAGCATAAATCACTCAAGTTTTCGTTTGACACTATAACTTAAATAAAATTTTTTAAACACATTTAAAGTTATTTTTTATACAGTTTATTTAAATTTTAACACATTTAAAACATATATTTAATTTATTTTTTTATTATATTTAACAACCTATAATAATTTATCATATATCATCTTATAAACTGCCGATGTACCAAATCGGGCTATTATTTTACATAAAATTTAACAAGATGATACGAACAAGAATTACAATACTTATATCATTTTTCCTGCTACCTTGGTGCTTTAGCCTTGAAGCACAATCCACCAAATACGCACTGAAAAATTATCTTAACCAAGAAAGCCCTGAATACAGTTTCAAACTTCAGGAAAAAGTACAACTGAAAGGTCTTACCCAATATGAATTTCAATTGACTTCACAGAAATGGAAGGATTATATCTGGGAACATCGCTTGGTGATTTTGGTACCAAAAGAAGTTAAATACAACCAGGCACTTCTTTATATAGGCGGTGGTAAATTGGAAAATGGCTTGCCGGCCAACAGAAATATTGACAACGAAGTAATCAAATCATTTGAAAAGCTAGCTGTGGAAAACAAGGCAATAGTGGCCTTGATTTTCCAAGTCCCAAATCAGCCGATTTTCGATGGTAGGACGGAAGATGAAATCATATCCTATACCTTACATCAATATCAGGAAACTGGTGATGAGACTTGGCCCCTACTCTTTCCTATGGTGAAATCCGTTCAAAGAGGCATGGATGCCATCATTACATTTTCTTCACAAGACCTCGGCCTGAACATTAACAATTTCATGCTTACTGGCCTTTCTAAAAGGGGTTGGACAACTTGGCTTACAGCTAGCCAAGACAACCGAGTCAATGCCATAGCCCCAATGGTAATAGATGTATTGAATATGCCTGTAAGTCTACAGTATCAAATAGAAATGTGGAATGCCTACAGTCCTGAAATCCAAGACTACGTTGATTTAGGAATACCACAGCAGGCCAATACACCAGCTGGAAAAGCAACCATTGAAATGGTAGATCCTTATTCTTACAGGGATGATCTAACCATTCCAAAATTAGTATTTATAGGAACCAATGATCCTTATTGGCCGATAGATGCTGCAAAGAACTACTGGGATCATCTTCCCGGAGAAAACAACTTGGTTTATATTCCTAATGTCGAACATGATCTTGGAGATAGAAAAGCTGCCCTTGCTAATCTTAGTGCCTTTTTTGAGCTTCAGTGCAAGGGACTAAAAATGCCAAATGTAAATCTTGCTATTCTAAAAACCTCACAGGAAGCATTAAAAATCAAGCTTTCTGCAAGTGAATTAAAACCAAAGAGTATTTCAGTATGGGAATCGTATTCTGAGGAAGACATGGATTTCAGGGATGAATTATGGAATGAAAAGGTTTTGGAAGGAAATACAGCAAAAATTTCACTCCCTAAAAAGGGACAAAAATCTGTTTATTTCGCCTTCCATTTCATTACACCTGAAGGGAAGTCATTTTATATCTCAAGCAGAATAATAAGATGCGATAGGAATGGAGTGATAAAATAATCAACTCCAAAATATATATTCTCAAAGCTTCTTCTAATAGCTAACTATTGGAAGAAACTATACTGTAGGATAGAAACCTCCAGACACGTACAATATGAGCACTTTGAAGTTACTTCTTTTTGTCTGTGACAGCATAGCCTGTCAAGCCAAGTTCTTTATAAATGAGCTGGTTGAATCACATAAACTCTGGAAATGAATTTTTTAATCAACTAGCATTGTTTCTTAATCTTAATAGTTTATCTCCTAATTGAAATAAAATAAGGCCATCATTTGATGGCCTTATAATTAGTTGGAGTTTAAAAAGTCAGTTATATTCTATCCAAATCCACCTAAAACTACCAAGGTTTACCAGTACCTTGAAGTAACCAGAATTTAGACCAAGCACTATTTTCTTCTTCTGCCTGGGAATATGGTGTAGTTTCAATTTTGCTCAAAGCAGAACTCGCATTTGAACCATTGATATCCAATTCTTCTTGCATATAATAGAACCTAACAGGTAAAACATTTCTTCGAGCATAGGGCCCAGCGACCAAAGTTGGAAAGCCTGTCCTTCTGAAATCACACCATGATTCCGCAGCTGCAGTCCATGATGCAATCCATTTTTGCTCCATAATTTTCTCCAAACTGCCATCATAGGCAGCGCTCCCTGCAATGTAGCTATCATAGCTATCTTCCACTCCCCAAGCCTTCAAAGACTCCATTACGCCAGAGTTATAGGCCTCCGCAGCACCTATGCCTGAAACCAGTCCTTTTAACGCGGATTCAGCTAAGATAAAATTAACCTCAGCAGCACTTATCAAACGAACTTGCAGCATATCTCCTAAAGGTTCAGTATACATTTCATTCAAGAAAGAAACATGTGGATTATAAGACAATTGCCCAGGTGTCGGATTGAGGTTATATTCACTAGGAATGGGTGAAACCGAAGGTGGGATACCTACAAACTCAGGATCAGTATCCACATCTTTCCCTTCTGCTACATCTGGAGCAATATATCGAACTCCATCTACAATTTGGTCTGTACCACTGGGTAAATTCGGATCAATCTCGATTGGAATTTGAACCTTTGAAGCCCAAACGCCCAGCCTTTCATCTCCTAAACCCTGAAGCTTTTCTACCAAAATAGAGCACATTTTAATCCTTCTATAGTTGCTACCATTGGTGCCATCAAATTCAGTGTTAGAGGGCCAAGAAGTATCAGCTGAAGTTCCTGCAAATCCAAGATTGGCATCATCTGCCTGGTCAAGAATCAATGGATATTGACTTGGATTATCCAGTATAGCTTGAATTCCCTGAGAGGCGAATTGAGGCATTTTTTCCGAAACCCTCAAGTAGTACCTCAGCTGAAGGGAATTAGCAAATTTCCTCCATTTCATGGTATTGCCATTGAACAACAAATCCTGTGGAATATTATCACCGCCAGAAATCCCTGCAAACAATTGGTTGGCATCCATCAACAAAGAAATGATCCCTTCATAAATTTCCTGTTGGGAATCAAATTTAGGCAAAAGGTATTGCTCTCCTCCCAAATCACCTTTCAATGCGTCATTAAAAGGTGCATCCCCCCATAGATCGGCAATTCTACCAAAGTTGTAGGCTTTAATTACTTTAGCAACGGCCTGGTAAAAAGGTAAATCTAATTCCATTGCCCTTTCTTCCATCAACCTACTATCTTCCAAGATATTGTAGTATCCGCTCCAACTTTGGTTGGACCAATCATAATCATTATGAGCACTAAACCATGCATCCTTTTGGGTATGCTGCATTACACCCGCTATTTCCCCAAATCCTAAACCTAACTCCTCATTGGATGTTTCAGAGATTACCGAAGCAATCAACAGGTTCGGGTGAACAGTCTCTGGATCAATACCATTTGGGTTGACATTCAAGTCTGTAAGGTCTTGACAGGACGTGAAAGTGAGTGCAACTAAGACTACCAAAAATGATAATCGACTATATATTCGAGAATGTATCTTTTTCATAATTTCCATACTTTTTTCAGGTTCCACATGATTAGAATTTAGCATTCAATCTAAACCCGATTGGGATCACCCATGGATTTACATTGTACCTTTCTATACCTTGCTTGAAGGATCCACCAGATGGCTGGAACGCATTTTCTGGATCCACGTTGATTTTGGCCTTGGTCCATAAAATAAGGTTGCTGGTATAGAGTCCCAGATTAATGGCCTGTATTTTCAACTTGCTGACCACAGAATAGGGGATATCATAGTTGATAGAAGCATCTCTAAGCTTAACATATGAAGCATCAAACATTGCAGCCTTGGTAAAGTCCCACGGATAATTGTCTGCATAAGGAATAATCCTGGTTCCTTCTCCTCCCAAATTCTCTTCATAGCCGGTAATTTCTCCTTGATCGTTATATATGGCCACTACTCCTGGATTGAAAACACCATCATTTACAGTTACCCCATATTCAAATGGAAATCCTCCACTTTCCGCAGTTGGTCCACCCACGACATTAATTCCATCCTTGATATATATATCCTCATTTGCTACCAAATAATCTCTCAGCGCTTGACCGCTCATACCATTTGGATTGATGATCTGATCCAACCAACGTTGGGTCTTCAAGTCCGATTCAGAATACCTGAAAGTTTGGGAAACAAAATCGCCACCATTTCTCCAATCAAGTGTCAGGTTCAAACTCCAGTTTTTATAAGAAAGGCTTGCAGACATGCCCGCTATGAAATCAGGGTTAAAGTTGCCAATTTGATTTCTAGCGCTTGATTCATTGATGGCCTGCCAACTACCATTTTCATCAAGTATAGGATAGCCATAATAAGGTGACTCCTTGTCCTCAACAGTTACCAACTTACGATCGTAAATTGCTCCAATCTGGTCACCTACATAAGTCCAGGAACCTCCTTTGGCATCAGTCCAGAGGGTGTATCTTTCCACTTCATCAGTAAGTTCTACGACAGTACTTCTATATCTGGAAAGATTGAAATTCAAGTCCAAAGTAAATTCCTTATCGATCGGTGTCACACCCAAAACCATCTCCCAACCTTTACTGTTAACCAAACCTGCATTAACGAATTTGCTTGTAAAACCTGAAGAAGGAGGCAAAGTCACTGGAAGTATTTGGTTCTTGTTGTCTGTATTGAAATAAGTCAAGTCAAAACGTAACCTGTTTTGGAATGCGGCCGCTTGCAGACCAAATTCATAAGATGTGGCGATTTCCGGCTTCAAATCCGGGGTTTTCAAATTATTAGGTACTGTCAAACGCGTTTGACCGTCCCATTCTCCCATATTGGACAAAGTTTGCAATAAATTATAGGGGTCTGTATCATTACCTACCTGAGCCCAGCCTCCTCTAATTTTCAACAAGTCAATCTTATTGCCCATTGGAATGATATCACTAATGATGGCACTCAAAGATGCTGATGGATAAAAATAAGACCTATTTGACGCTGGCAAGGTGCTAGACCAATCATTTCTGGCAGTAATATCCAAGTACAATAAATCCTTATAACCTAAGTTAGCCAAGCCATAAACACTGTACACAGCTTTTTCTGACATGCTGCTGGAATAAACCAAATTATCAGAACGTGTATTGCTCAAGGTATAAACACCTGGTACAATCAGACCGGATCCTCTCCCCTTTGTGGCAGTTGTGGTATTATAATTCTTATTATAACGTAGGTTACCACCAGCTGAGTAGGTCATGCTAAAGTCCGTCAAATCCTTTTGATATGTAGCCAAAAACTCAATATTCCTTTCTGAAAGATCCATATTGGTAATCCCATAACCACCATTGGGATCTCTGGTATAGCTCAATGGCAGTTTAGTTTCTCTTCGCTCGGAATAGGTATCCAACAAGTATTTTCCAGATAGGGAAAAGTTCTCATTGATTTGATAATTAAGCCCCAAATTCCCAAACACCCTATCTCTACTAAAGCTATTGATAACTTCATATGCTAAAAAATAAGGATTGTTATAGTCGCCAATGGCCTGTGATTTTTGTTGGATACCTTCCTGTCCAGGCAACCAATAATCTCTCAATTCATTAATGTCAATATGCGGTGATACTTTTATTGCTGCCTCTAATGGGTTAGTCCCTCTATCTCCTGCGGGTCTATTATCTGAACCACTTCTGGTAAAGTTAAGATTGGTACTTAATGTCAATTTTTCAGACACGTTTAGATTTGAGCTTAAAGAAAGATTATTTCTTTTAAGATCAGAGTTGGGTATTACGCCCCTATTGGACATATTGGTATAACCTATTCTGTAATTCATTTTTTCATTGCTGTTGGCTACTGAAACCCCATTAGTAGTGGTAATTCCAGTTCTAACGAAGTCAGCAAAGTTGTTAGGATGGGAAACCAGGGGAAGCGGAACCAAATTGCCATTGGCATCTCTAGGACTGTTCCATTGAATAGCATTATAACCTTTGTCCAACTCCGGTCCGGCACCAGCAGCAGACCCTTCCTCAATAATGAGTACACCTCCATCATAAGGATTGTTGTCCGGAGTATAAGGCCTTACACCAGTTGCAAAGCGGCTGTGCATTGGTAAATACTTAAATGGTACCTCCGCCAAAGTATTGCTGGTTATACCTACTGTAACTTTATCGACATTTTTTCCTGTTTTGGTGGTGATCAAAACCACACCATTTCCAGCACGTGAACCATAAAGCGCAGCCGCACTAGGGCCTTTTAAAACAGAAATACTTTCTATATTCTCAGGATTGATATCAGAAAGTGCATTACCATAATCCACATTATTTCTATCTCCTATTTGACTCACATTATTCAGGGTGTTGATTACAGGCACCCCATCAACCACAAACAAAGGCTGATTATCTCCACTTAAGGAATTCATACCTCGGATAACCATGCTGACTGATGACCCAGCCCCGCCAGTAGAGTTAATACTTACACCTGGAACACGGCCTGCCAATGACTTTAGCATATTATCCTGGCCACCTCTTTCAAAAGACTCTCCTTTTATTTCAGATACAGCATAGCCCAATGACCTCTCTTCCCTTGTGATTCCCAAGGCAGTAACTACAGCTCCTTCCAAGTTTTGATAAGCGGATTCCAAAACAATTTTCAATTCACTTTGATTGCCTACAATAATCTCTTTGCTATGAAAACCTACATAACTAACTACAATGACCGTATTGTTATCAGGTACTTTTAAGCTGAACTTACCATCTAGATCAGTGATTGTTCCAGATGAAGCCCCTTTAATTTTTACAGTGGCCCCCGCAAGCCCCACTCCTTCTTCATCTAATACGGTACCTGAAATTTCAATAGCTACATTCGCTTCTTTTAATTCTTGATAACTTAGTCCAATTTTCTCGGTTAAAGGATCGTTTTCCTTATCTGTTAAGGCCAATAGCTCACCTGAGAGCTGCATGCTACACAGGAGTACAAATACCCGCCTGAGCCAGAGGCCAAGTGGAATTCCATTTGTAATTTTAATTTTCATATTGTTTAAGTTTTAAGTGGTTATAATTATTTGGTTATTTATGGACATGCATCAATCATTATAATGGGTGCTTATCACATGTCCGTTATTTATCATCTCTCAAAACCATATTCATTTGAAATCAAACTCAATTTTTCATTGAACGGAATTCAATTATTACCCCTCGATTTTCATACCTTTCCTTCATTCCCACATGTATATTCTTTCTTAAAAAAATCTAAAGGATCTATTATACTCAATTAACTAAAACTCATTAAACACCTGAAACAGAAGATGATGCTTATTTTATTAAAGACTCAGAAAAGTTAAAATCAGGCTATTGGCTAAAGATGAACTTTATGTGAAGAGAGCGAAAAATTTACAAAACCCACAAAATGACTTTTCTAGGCTGAATTATTGATAAAAAAATATTTTAATCTCTATATTTTGCAACATATCAATCATAATTTGCAATTTCGGGACTTGATATTACACCTAAATATCTTCCCATCCAGTAAGGCAAGAGCCAAATATCTCCCGCGCTACTCTCTTGCCTTCCATCAGATCCACCATCCAGATTAAAGCGATTGGCATTATGTCGACGGATCATCAATTCATCTGGGGGAAGTACTGATGCTGTACTTTGCTGTCTAAAATTATTTTCCAGCATTTTTATATCCTTTCTATGACTATTGACCATTGTCCAGTTGATTAAATCAAGAGGATATTCTTTTAAATACCAGATAGCCTCTTCCCTATCAAAATCCTCTGGGCTAACCATAGCAGTAAAAATATTCCACAAACCTTCCTTTTCCGGTCTCTCAGCTCCCCAATGGTCTTTGATTGCCAGTTTGTATTTTGTTTTTAAACTATCATTAAAAGCATACCTATATAATCCCCAATATCCCAAAAAGTACATTTCATCATCAGAATGGTTCCAGGCTTCTGAAAGCATGGCAGCCCATTTGTCCGCATCTTCTGGCACCTTACCAATATTTTCCATAGGAACCATTAAGTTCTCCAAATACCCATGCTTTTCCATTAATTCAAATGCTTTTTCTTTATAGATTTCCTTATTGGTAAAATGATAAGCAGTTTGAAGCATGGCAATAATATTGGAAGAATTCAGTTTTCTATCTCCCACTATATTTGGGAAATTGTTGACATAATCTGGATGCCATTTTCCCCATAAGGTAGGCTTTCCATCATAGTCAATCAAGTAAAAATCATTATCAACAATATGTTGCATCAATGCATCCAATAAACTAATGGCCTGCTTTTTAATATCCGGATCATCCACCAGTTCAGCCAAAACGCCAAAAGCAAATACATGACCGATAGCCTCATCACTACTGGTTGTGGCCTTCCAGTCCCATTCAGGATGATCTGTATGTTGCCACCTTTCGGGATCTGAAAGTACATCTATATAGCCTGATCGGTTAAAGGACCTGGAGGGAAACCCTTTGACAGGGTTTATGGTATAGAGCCTCTCCATAGCATCTAACGATTCTTTACAGTTTTGCAGAGCTTCAAGATCTCCTGTCACCGCGTAGCGAAAGCCCTGACCTCCCAAATACATCGCCGTCCAAAGTCCATCATTATCAGAATCCTTCAACATGCCAGAGTCTATATTCCCTTTTTCCATACTGGAAAGTGATGAGTTAAACCCATATCGGATATGTCGCTTCCTCACTTGTTGCTCATAATACATGGCCTTATCATACAATGTCAAAGGCTCAAATACCAACTTGCTTAGTCCCTTCTCCGTCAATACCAAAACCTCCTCATGATTCCCTTTAGCAATATCAATAACTTCATCCCCTAACAACCATCGCTCTCCAAAATAATAATCATAAGTACCATCTGACTTAAGCCTGAATGCACCCTTAGTTGTACCAAACCATATATTGCCTTTGATCTCTTTAACACAAGTTATATCGGTCCAAGGCAAGTCTTTCTTTATATTACTTGCCTTATTACTCCTCAGATCAAATTCAAAATATCCATTTGTAGTACCTATCATAGCTTTCTCTCCACCGGTCAAAACCACCAAACTGGTAAAACCTTGTCCTTCCAAGAGCTGTCTTAACTTTTCAGATTTAACATCAAACGAATAGAGCCCTTTCGAGCTAGCAATGAAATACTTTCCCTGATCATCAGAATAAGTGATATCATTGATATCTTCTCCAAGGTGGTTACTCCATACTTTCTTTGAATCCTTAATATAACTTAAGGATTTGCCATTGCTTATTAAATAAGCATAGCGGGATTCAGCCACAAATCCCTGTACTTTATTCATTCCATGCTCTACGTAAAGAGCACCAGCCCAAGCATTGGAAAGCACTGCCTTTGTGTCCAAAAACATAAATTGCTCCTCTTCGACCTGCATATCTTTTAATGATTTATCCGTAATTCCCCTATAGCTATGGTCAGGGACCAATGTTCCTGGGTACAAAAAGTCCCCTGCATGAGGTTGGTATAATCCTTCTTTTGTCAAAACTTTAATCACACCGTTTCGGTCACTGCCAACTTTCAATGGTTCTACATCCGCTTTGAGGAAATATTTGATACTATAATCCTGCATGAAGACCTCATCGATATAAACATTGGTCGACACGGTGCTTTCAGTGCTTCCTTCACTCGTGCAGGACCACTCAGAAAGAGAAATAGCCAATAAGGTGAGTATAAATATATTCTTTTGCATATGATGAAATTTTACATGGTAAGTGGGTTTGTATGCATAATACTTTAGTATATCGGAAAAGGGCTACCTATGTCTACTTCAAAAGCACTTCTGGATCCAGTATTTGATATTTAATGGACTTCTCGCCTCCGCTTAAATGGCTGGAGTAGGTAATATGTAATTTACCGTCCCTTCCTTTTATCATACAAGGATAGGAGTATCGATCTTTCTTATTCTCATCATTTTCTAAAAAGCAGATTCTGGACCAAGTATCCCCTTCATCTCCCGACATAAATAGACTCAACTGATACCTACCATCCGAAATATCATTTCCCAGGAACAACCAGTGCTCCTTATCCCATTTCAATAGTTCTACACTGGCTGTATTGGGCATATCAGTCTTTAAGGATGCTGTCCAGGATTTCCCTCCATCGCTAGAAATGCTTTTTTGCACCCTACTCGGAGCACCACCACTATCCCTCATTAAAGCCACCAAATCTCCATTTTCCTTTTGTGCTAATGCTGGTTGTATGGGACCTCTACCAACTAAGGGGAGGCTTGGTCTCCATGTATCACCATCATCTTCTGAAATAGCCATCAAAGAAAAATTAAATCCGTCCGAATACAGGGGAAGAATAATTTTCCCATTTTCCATCAATAATGGCTTGATTCGTGTCATCCATCCAGTACTCCGCTTACCCTTATCCTCACTCGCAGATGCAATATGCTCATCATAGGGGCGGGCATATTCCGACCATCCTGAGTGGTCCTTGGGCAAATCTTTTGTTTTTTCTCTCACCTCCTCGGCAAATTCATCTCCTGGTTTTAATAGGATATTATCTTGCCATTCCCACTTAGGAGCACCTGGCTCACTATAGTCCAGAGAAGTCCTAAACCTTAAAATAGATTCCTCCCATTGATTGGCTTGTACGGCTATCCAAACCAAAAACAATTTGTTATTATTATTCAAGAATAACACTGGATTACAATCAGGCAAACCAGGAGTATCGGCCATTAAAAAAGGGATTGACCATTTATTCTTTCCCTTTTCTAACCTTGCCCCCATGATCCTGACATCATCTGACTTTCGTTCCCCTGAACCTTGAAACCAAACAGCCAGCATGTCTCCATTAGGTAAAGACACTATGCTGCTACCATGTACATGCTGGGATTGCAACGGAAATATGAGTTGTTCCTTTAATTGAATTTTGTTCAATGCCAATTCTTGAGCAATTGCAAAATCCATCAAACTGAAAATCAAAATGATGACCACAATAAATAGTCTTAACTCTATTAAGGAGAATCTTTTAAACATAAATTTTGGGATTAAAACCTACCCCCGCTAAACAATATGCGGGTTTCGTTATAAATTACTATTTTATGTTCAATAAGGCTATTGGGCAAAATTGAACTTGATTCAGTTGAAGTCTTTAAGATACATGACTCATCAGCTAAAATTCGATTACTCCAATTTATCAATAGCCCAAAAATGTAAAACCAAGTATTTCTAAAAATAATATCAAGACCACTATTACCTAATTAACTTTCACATATGAATATAGGCGTTGATTTAGGCGGAACCAAAATCCAAGTTGGGCTGGAAAACAATGGTATCATTTCCAACCAAACCAAGGCTCTCCTGACTAATAAAGACTCTCTTTCTTCTACTCTGGATCAAGTAAAAACTCTTATCCATCCCTTTGTGAATTCTGATGTCACTGGAATAGGGATAGGAGTTCCATCCGTGGTCGATACAGAAAAAGGCATAGTTTATAATGTAACCAACATTCCTTCGTGGGAAAAAGTCAACTTAAAGGATATACTTGAAGCGGAGTTCAAGCTACCTGTTAAGGTCAATAACGATGTAAACTGTTTTGTACTTGGAGAACACCAGTTTGGTCAGGCAAAAGGGTTCAGTTCAGTAGTGGGAATGTCGGCTGGAACAGGATTAGGAGCAGGGCTAATCATGAACAATCAATTATTGACAGGGCATAATTGTGGTGCCGGAGAAATTGGACTATTACCTTATTTGGACCAGAATATTGAGTACTACGCTAGTGGGAATTTCTTTAGTACTTTTCACGGGACAAGTGCTTTATTAGCTTTTGAGGCTGCCCAAAAAGGAGACCCACAAGCTTTAGCACAATGGCAGGAATTTGGGAAACACTTCGGGAAAGCAGTGACCTGTGTACTTTATGGCTACGATCCAGAAGCAATTGTCATAGGCGGATCCCTTTCCAAGGCTTTTTCCTTCTTTGAGGAGAGTATGTATGAAAGTCTCAAGGATTTTATATTTCCCAAGTCGCTCAATAGATTACAAATCAAAGTCAGCAATAACGAAAACATAGCCCTTTTGGGAGCTGCAGCATTGATCAACCAAAAACCACACAATTAAAATGTCAAAAAAACCACTACTTGTACTACTCATAATGCTGATTTTCTTCGTCATTTCATTTCTGACAAACATCTTAGGCCCTATCATTCCTGACATTATTGATAGTTTTTCCTTAAGCATTGGTCTAGCGGGTTTTCTACCCTTTTCATTTTTTGTGGCTTATGGAGTAATGTCAATTCCTTCTGGCCTTTTGGTCGAAAAATACAAGGAAAAAAAAATTTTAGTGGCTGCTTTTCTAATGGCTTTTATTGGAGCCCTTAGCTTTGCCTTGTTTCCGAGCTTTAAGATTGCCCTGTTGTCCTTGTTTATTATCGGAATAGGAATGGCTATGCTTCAGGTGGTAATCAATCCACTATTAAGAACCGCTGGAGGGGAAGAGCACTTTGCCTTTAATTCAGTTATGGGACAATTAGCATTTGGTGCTGCATCATTCCTCAGCCCAATGCTTTACAGCTATTTGGTCACCAATATTCATTCAGGGCATACCCATGGAATAATTGTTTTTTTGGAAGGTCTTGTTCCTGAAAACTTAAAATGGGTTTCCTTATATTGGGTATTTGCTGGCATTTCCCTGTTGATGTGTCTGGCTATTTTCTTTATAAAATTCCCCAAGGTAGAGCTGAAAGAAGATGAAAAAATGGACATTAAGGGCTCTTTCAAATCCCTCCTGACCAATAAATACGTCCTGCTCTACTTCTTAGGAATTTTTTGCTATGTAGGATCTGAGCAAGGCATTGCCAATTGGATCTCAAAATTCCTTCAAACTTATCACGGCATAGATCCCGCCAAAGAGGGAGCCCAAGTCATTTCCTATTTTTGGGGACTACTGACCGTAGGCTGCCTTTTAGGACTGGTATTATTAAAATTCCTTGACAGTAATAAGGTCCTAGTGGCATTTAGCACTGCGGCCATCATTAGCCTTTTATTCGGCCTGTTTGGGACAGCAGAAATCTCATTAATTGCTTTTCCTTTGACAGGTTTTTTCGCATCAGTCATGTGGTCAATCATCTTTTCATTGGCACTAAATTCCGTTCCGAAAAATCATGGCACATTCTCAGGCATATTATGTTCTGCCATTGCGGGTGGGGCTATAGTTCCACTGATCATAGGAGGAATCGCAGAACTATTGGGACTGCAATTGGCCATGCTTTTTTTATTAATTACTTTGGGATATGTCCTAAGCATTGGTATTTGGGCCAAGCCGCTGGTCAAAAATGCCACTGTAAAAAGTGTCAAAGAGTTGTTTCAAACTGCAGGCTGATTAAATGTATAAAGTAATCCTACTATTAGATTTCGCTGAAGAATACAGTAAAAGTCTCCTTAAAGGTGTTTCTAAGTATTCATTAGAACATGGTCCTTGGACTTTTTGCAGGATGCCTTTATACTATAGGGAGACCATAGGCATTGAAGGCATCTTGGATTGGGCCAAAGACTGGGGCGCTGACGGTATCATTGGACAGCTGTACAACGATATGGATCTTCAGAAAATTAAAGACTCAGGTATTCCTGTTATTGCACAAGACTTTAAAGAACGATTTGATGAACTTCCCAATATTACTGGTGATTATAGGAAAGCCGGTAAGTTAGGGGCAGACTATTTCCTAAAAAAGGGCTTTAAACAATTTGCTTTTTATGGATTTAACAATATCGTTTGGTCTAGGGAAAGAGCCGAGGGATTTGAAGAAAGGTTAAATGAACAAGGTTATAAGGTACATTATTTTGAACACCGAAAGGCCCGTTCAACTGACATTTGGCATTATAAAAGTATTTCTCTGAGCCGATGGTTACTCTCTCTCCCCAAGCCCATTGCACTTATGACCTGCGATGACAACCAAGGGCTTCATATCACCGAGGCCTGTCAACAAAATAATATCAGGATTCCTGAAGATATTGCCGTGCTGGGTGTGGACAATGATGTAATGCTCTGTGAACTGTCTGTTCCTCCCCTTTCAAGTATCGCCATGGATATCGAAAAAGGAGGTTATGATACGGCTAAATTATTGGAACATATGATAAAAAACGGTAATCAATCATTCTACGATATTATTGTGGAAGCTACCCAGATTATTACCAGACAGTCTACCGACATTTACGCCACTAATGACGAATACATCGCTTCTACCCTTAAGTATATTCACCAGAATATTGAGAACAATCTACAGGTTAATGAGGTAGTCAGACAAGTTCCCCTATCCAGAAGATCCTTAGAAAAGCGCTTCCTTCAGATCACAGGCTATCCAATATACAAATACATCTATAATTTGCGAATAGAAAAGTTCACCCAGAAACTGTTAGAAACAGATTTGACAATTTTCGAAATTGCCTTAGATCTTGGACTAAATGACAGTAAGAATATTGCAAGGCAATTCAGGCAAGTAAAAGGCTGCAACCCTATTGAATACCGGAAAAAGTACCTTGCGGGAAAATAGTTTATGTTTCTTTCTTTTTAACATTCAAGCTATTTTCCTCTTTTTCCTTGCCCATCCACTCCTCCATAAACTTATCGAAATGCTCTCTCAAAGGTTCTTCAAACTGGCCTTGTTTATCCTCTTCACTCATCCCTTCAATTAGCTGGTCAAATTCCTCCCTGCTGATTTTATTATCTATCAATTTTTGGAGCAATTTTTCCGGACTCTGCTCTTTTTTCATATCTTCCCTACTCTATTTTACAATGAATTCAATCCACAAAAGACCTTTCAAAACTAAATATCGTTCATTATCTAAAACCAAATTGGTTTATAATTTGATGAATATCTTCTTTTTATACAACCAATAAACAGGGATATAATTTATACCCACGAAGATGATGGCATAAAACATACTGGCCATATTTGCAGCCATCCCCAATCCAATCATAATGGACATAAAATGCCCACTTAAGGTATCTCCACCTATGTTTATGCCATAAAAAGGTAAAGATAACAAATCCGCAAGGACATATGCTGTTATTGCATTAGAACCAAAAACTATCCAGGGTTTGGTGCCTTTAGAATGCCCCTTTAAATCCACCCAGTAATAGGAGGCCCCCAAGAAACTAAATCCTGCTCCACCAGTTACCAAGACAAATGAACTTGTCCATAGATTTTTGTTAATGGGGAAGAACAAATGCCAAAACATGCCTAACATCACTAGAACCAATCCCTGAACCAATAACTTATTAGCTTTTTCATTTCCATCCAGATCCGAAAGTAGGGTTCTACCAGCCAACATGCCCAAAATCCCGGTAGAAATAGCAGGGATGGTACTGAAAAGCCCTTCTGGATCCCAACTTCCTTGCCACATCATACCCGGCAATAATATCTGATCGATCCATGCAGCAAGGTTCTTCCCAGGTTCCAACATTACCATCCCCTCACCTGGCGTAGGTATTAGAGTCATGGCCAACCAATAGCCAATCAAAAGCCCAAATGCCAAGTAGCCCTGTTTCTTCCATTCTATATTGATATAAATGAAGGTACAAAGCACAAAAACTATTGCAATCCGCTGAAGCACCCCAGCTACCCTAATATCACTAAAGTCAAAATCGGGAAACATCCCCAAGAAAATTCCCAAAAGAAATATTTTAAGCCCTCTGAAAAGTACCTTTTTATAAATATCCTTTTTGGATGCTCCTCTATCCAACCTCTTAGAATACGCAAGACTAATAGACACCCCCACAATGAATAAAAAGAAGGGAAAAATGAAATCCGTAGGAGTGATCCCATGCCAATCTGCATGTAATAATGGGCCAAATACATGGTCCCAACTTGCTGGATTATTTACTAAAATCATGAAGGCAATGGTCAGCCCTCGAAGGGCATCCAAAGAAATTAAGCGTTTACTTTTTAAGGTCATCCTCTATTTTTTTCATCTTGTTGTAAATAATACTTATAGTCGCCTGCTCGGGCTATTCTTTATCTAATTTTTTTAAGTATTTCTTATACTTTTTTCAAGGCTCTGCGAAAGACCTATCCATCAAACAGGTGATTTCCAATAGAATCCATTTTTATTTCTTAAGCACTCACATCTTATACATAAAATGAATGGAAGAAATATCATTTTCGTATTTTGAGGATTTTAATACGTGATATACGCAATAACAATTATAATAAACTTGGATATTTAAACAGTTGGAACATAAAATTTTATATCATGGAGCAACCTAACAAACAAATTTTATTACAATTCATCCAAGGAGATCCAAACGCTGCAGATCAAATTTATCGATTTTATAGAACTCCTGTAATAAGGTATGGAATGGCCATTATCAAAGATGCAGAGGAGGCTGAAAATATTTATCACGAGGTATTTGTTAAGATAATGAAGAGAAGTTACAAGATAAACCCTGATATGAATTTCAATGCCTACATCTTTACTGCAATAAAAAATGAAATTTTTGATTATTTCAAAAAGGTCAAAAAAAATAATGAGCTAAAAGAACAATATTGGAACAACATCTTCCAAGAAGACCAACAAGAGATTATCGAAAAAGAAACAAAGTTCAATAAATTGGAAGAGCTCATCGGGGACCTATCCCCTAAAAGAAAATTGGTTCTGGAGAAAAACATATACGAAGAAAAGTCCTATCAAGAAATTGCGGATGAACTATCTATCTCCAAAAACACTGTGAAAAACCAACTTATTAAGGCAAAGGCCTTACTCCGACAGTCATTCAATTAAAAGGTATTAACCTATAAGCTCAAGTCATTAAAACCAATTGCAATGCTATTATTAGAATTACTATGATATCCTTTTTACAATTAACTTGTAAAGTTCACCTGCCCATAGAATTGAAGAGGAAACTAGAATCAAAAAAAGGAATTCATAAAGTCCTAATTGTTCAAAGTCAAAGATCTCTTGGAAAAAAGGGATTTCAATTATCGATATTTCAATAGCAAGTGAGATAAAAAAAGTAAGCAGCACCAGCTTATTGCTTAAAAACCCAATATCAAAAACCGAACGGTACAGGGATCTCATATTGAACAAGTTGAACAACTGCGTGGTGGCCATGGTGACAAAAACCGCAGTCCGTACTTTTTCAATACTTTCATTGAATTGCCAAAAATAAATAGCTACACAAAGCCCAACCATAATAACAGACATTATCATCAAAAAAGGCAAAACCTCTTTATTCAGAATATTTTCATGACGGGGAATCGGTTTCCTTTTTAATTCGTCCCCATGCCCCTTTTCAGCTGCCAAAGCCAAATCCCCAAACCCATCAGTAACCAAGTTAAGCCATAAAATTTGAATAGCGGTAAGTGGAAGTGGGTAGCCCATTAAAACCAAAACAACCATGGTAGCTACCTCGGCAAAATTTGTGGTTACCAAAAAAAAGCTGGTATTCCGAGCATTATTAAAAACAATCCTTCCTTCTTCAATAGCACTGACAATGGTGCTAAAATTATCATCTGCCAAAACCACTTTGGACGCCTCCCTGGCCACGTCCGTCCCCATTTTCCCCATTGACACTCCTACATCGGCCTTTTTCAGCGCTGGTGCATCATTTACGCCATCCCCGGTCATGGCGATCAATTCTCCTGCCTCCTGCAAGCTTTTTGCTATCTTAAGTTTCATTAATGGACTTAAGCGAGCATATACCTGAACTTCCTGAATAGCCTGTTGAAAATTCTGGTCATCAAGTTGTTCCAAGTCATTTTCAGTAAGACTGAGGCCTTCATTTCCCTCTTGATCTATAATTCCTGCCCCTTTCGCAATAGCTATAGCTGTATTAATATGATCCCCTGTGGCCATTACCACCCTTATTCCGGCTTCTTTGCACTTTTGAACAGCCTCTCTAACTCCCTGCCTTATTGGATCCACAATGCCTACTATTCCCAAAAATATTAATTCTTGATGAGCCGCTGAACCTAAATCATACTCTCTGGCCAAATCGGTTTTATAGGCCACTCCAATTACCCTCATGGCATCAGCCGACCAATCGTTAATGGTCTTGTTGATGCAATCCTTATCTTGACTTTTCAGGTATAATGTTTTTTCTGAATTTTGGTATCTATTGGATAATGCCAGTATTTTCTCTGCTGCTCCTACCACAAATAACTCCTTCTGCCCTTCTACCTCACATAATGATGCCCTAAATTTTTGCTTTGAATTAAACGGAAAATCATCCAGTCTCTTGATATGGCCACTTCCTCTTTGTCCATAAATACCTGCCTTTTTTGCTAAAACCAAAAGCGCTCCTTCTGTAGGGTCTCCAATGATCTCATCAGAAACCACTTCTCCTTTTTGTTTAAAGTTGGCATTATTACTGGTCCCTACTACTTGGAGTAATTTGTATAATTGATTAAATGATCGGGGATTTACTGTTTGATCCCCTTGGAAAAAATCACCTACGGGAATCCAACCATCACCCTGCAGGGTAAACTCCTCTTCATCCATAACTTTAATTTTCTTGGCCGTAAGAATATTCTGAGTTATGGTACCGGTTTTATCAGTAATAATTGTACTTACAGCACCCAAGGTTTCTACCGAAGTTATTTCCCTTATTATCGCATTTTTTTTAGCCATACGATGGGAGCCGATTGCTAATACAATGGATAATACGGCCGGCAAACCTTCGGGAACCGCCGCCACCATCATAGCCAAAGAAACCATAAGTAATTCTGAAAGCACGAAATCACTAAAAAAGTATCCCACAACAAACAATAATAAGGTTCCCCCAATTGCCAAAAAGGCCATTTGACTAGCTAACTTATCCGTTTTGACCTGAAAATTGGTTTTAGTGGCTTTGATTTCGGTGATCGCCTGGGCAATCTTCCCCAACTCCGTCTTGCCTCCGATAGCTGTAACCAAGCCCACTCCAAAACCTGAAGAAATAAAAGTACCCTTCCAAAGCATGTTTTTTCTTTCAGACAAAACAGTCTCTTGAGTCAATGCCTCAATATTTTTTTCAACTGGAATAGACTCCCCAGTTAGGGCAGATTCATTTACTTGAAGACTTTTGGATTCAAGGATCCGCGCATCTGCAGGAATATTTTCCCCTTCCTCTAAAATTAATATATCCCCCGGCACCAAATCTTTGGAGGGAATAAGCTGTGAAAAACCATCTCTAATGACCCTAGCTTTAGGTACCAACATCTTTTTAAGTGAATGAATCGCACTTTCAGCCCTTACCTCTTGTACAAAACCTATTGCGGCATTTATTAATACTACAATCAATATCACATAGGTATCAACCCTGTGCCCAGTAAAAAATGAAATCAGCGCGGCCATAAGCAATATTATAACCAACCAACTCTTGAACTGCTTAAAGAATTTACTCAGCAAGGAGCTTCCTTTTACCTGCTCAAATTCATTCCATCCGTAAACCTTTCTTCTTACTAAAACCTCCTCGGAACTTAATCCCTCATCCATAGAGCTTTTAAGTTCTGTTAAAACTTCATTTCCTGACAGTTGATAAAACAGTTTCATATGGTTATCAGCAGCTTAATAAAAAACCAAAGTACTGATAATATTTAATCATAATAATAAATCAACTGGTATGAATACTTAAAATTGGAAGCGCTGTTTTAAATAAAACGGTGTCCGTAACTCCAATTTGGTAACTACTGTTTTCACCTTTATGGTCTGAAACAATCGTGATCCAACCTATATTTCTAGACTTACAAAATTCCACAATCCCATTTTCGACTTCGGGATGGTTATAAATATGTTGATGGACTGTAAATCCATGGAACTTACTCGCCAATTCCTCCAGTAAGGTTTCTGTTTTTTTGCTGGGCATAAAGTGCTCTGGAGTATTTACATATAATAAATGAAGTGAAGGTTGAAAACCATTGAATAGAGGAATCAGTTTATCCAAATTACCGTCAAGCTGACTATTTAAAGAAGTTGTTATGGCCATTTTTCTCCAAGAATTCCCGTCAATAGCATGTTTAACGGCCAGAACTGGGCACTCCGCTTTGCGCATCACTTTTTGAATATTTGAGCCTATAAACTTCTCTCCCTCAGTGCCCCTTCCATAAGCACCAATAATGATCAATTCAGCAGCAATTTTTTGAGCTAGCGACAGTATCTCTTCGTAAGGAACACCAACTGCTACTACGATATCTACAGGAACTTTTCCAATATTGTGCCTCTGTACAAAGGCATCCAATTTATCTTTAGCTTCAACCTCCTGATCAATAATATCTCTATGCTTGGTCTTTTCGTTTGTTGAAAGTTTATCCCATTCCAACAGCGTATTGACTACATTTACCAAGGTTAGTTGAGCGCCAAGTTTTTCTGAAATTTTTAATGCACTTAAGAAGGCATTTTCTGAATATTTCGAGAAATCTACGGGAACAAGTATTTTTTTCATGACGAATAGGCATTTAATTAAACATTCATGACTTAAAAAGTTGATGGATTTAAATTGCCCATCAACCTAAGGGTTCTGACCATTTCCAATATCAAAAAGTTGTTGCAAAGAAAAAATGACCAATTTTGGTTTTACTGATGACTTTTATCATCCCGAAGCAGTAATCAGTACTAGACAATTGGCATTATTAAACGCAATATTTATGGATCATAAATTTTCTTTTACGCCTTCAATAAATTCACTTTTTCCGATTTTACTAACAAACAAAAAAATCCCGGAAATGCTTCCGGGATTTTTAACCTTTTCAAACCCTAATTATAACCTATTAAACGATTCTATAACAACAAATTAGGCGATTAATTAGGACATTTACTCTAATATATTTACCTAAAACCAATACTAAATTTGCCTTAAGCAAAAAATATATCATTTTTTGTGCAAATCTATCATACATACAACTATAAAAATGTACAGTTACACTTCTCTTTCCTATTTAATAGTCATAAATCAATTTTGAGAATCTTCTTTTTCCACATCATCAGTCATTAGTAAAATTATATCAAACCGAATTCATTCTATCCAAAAAGACGTAAAGCATAATACGGTCTCCCCATTGATTATCTGGATTGGACACCTCTACCTCTAGTTCCAATTCCACCTTACCTGCCTTAGAATTCTCCAGCTTTCCTAGTTCCAGCATCGAGTTATCCCCTGTCATCTTAAAAGATATGATGGGATTTCCACTTTCTCTAAGCTTAACATAGTCCCGTTCTGTTTTCAGTTCAAGGGATAAACTGCCCAGCTCTCTCAATACCTTTCCACTTTTGATAATCTTAACATGCTTGACTTTAACATTTGCATAGGTCAATCCAGAGTTTGATGACTCATACTCCCTAGCTATTCTCAATTGATAAGTCTGCTCTGTATTTGAAATGAACTTGCTTAAATCAACCTTTATGACTTTAGCCTGAGGTGTAAACTCTAACTTATCATAAATGTATCCGCCTAGCATTACCTCGTCTTTAAGCCCTTTATAATCCCCATACTTGCCCAGTAACTTATGTTTGGCTGGATACTTTGAAAGCTCACTGTTTTCAAAAATATCATCAAATAGGCCTTCTAATACCGTCCTAGCAGATGCAGTAATACCGGAATCATTTTGCTGATAAAAAGGATGTAATTCCCTTGGATCCTCCTTGAGATTATACAATCTCCCATCGTAATACAGTTTATAGTCCTTATCCCTTATATAAGTAGTCAGAGGATGAAAGAACGTCGAAAATATATAAGGTTTGCCTACTCTTTGTTTCTGATCAAGAACAGGCAATAGGGATACCCCATCCAATTTTTCTTTTACAGCAGATAAATCATATCCCGCTAAGTCTGCGAACGTCGGATAAAAATCAGTAAAATCGACAAGCTCATCAGAAGTTTGCCTTTTACCATCATATTTCACTAGCAACGGAACATGTACACCATCATGACTTGTAGTACCCTTTCCACCATAGATTACCTCACCATCACTCATATGATGCTCTAATGTTTTACTTCCATTATCGGTAGTATAGATGATAATTGTATTTTCATACAATCCATTTTCTTTGAGTTTTTGAATCACATTTCCAATCATCTTGTCCGCATATGTCACCATATCCTCAAAGTTTTGCTGCCAGTCAGTGGAAGTGGGATCTACGCTATCTGGCGTTGGCTCAAATGGATTATGCGCCAAGGACATTGGGTAATATATAAAAAAAGGCTGATCTTGATTTTTCTCGATAAAATCCAAGGTTCTTTCATTAAATCTATCAGGAGCATAGTCAGCTATAAATGCCCCTTCATTCTCCTCTAGTGGACAATTATAAAAATACCTTTTGAAAAACTCAGCATAAGTGAGCTCTCCTGGACTGCCATTGAACAAACTGAATTCGTCAAAACCCAATTCTTCAGGAGTTTTACTCAAGTGCCATTTCCCAAATGCTGCTGTTGTATAGCCTGCAGCTTTCATCATCTGTCCCAGTGGAAGAAATTCAAGATTAAAACTACCCCAACCCGTATAATTACGGTAGTTATACTGTCCAGTGATCAATTTAACTCTTGTGGGCACACAGAGTGGTTGGGCATCACAATTGGTAAAATCGGTACTTTCCTGTGCTAAGGCATCCAAATTGGGAGTCTGAAAGTTTAAAACCTCCTTATATCCCAAGGTCTCATAGCCCATATCATCCCCCAGAATAAAAATAATATTGGGTTTTGATGATTCGGCTTTCTCCCGCACTTGAGCGACTAAGTCCCAAAAATTCAACATAAAAACGCCTGCAAATATGAAGTACTTGATCATTTCCTTATTTTATAATGTGGTTTTTAAAATCCTAAATTACTATAAGCACTTAAAACCTAGTTAAAACTGACTTATGTGCTAATCTGAGTAAACTTTAAATGCCTGAATCATTGGTTCTCCTTTTGATTTATTCTTTGAATTTTAGGATATAACTTACCGTATGATCTCCACCAAACACATTGGTGCCTGAAGGCAAATAAAGATATTGGGGTTTGCCATCTAAAATAAGCAATTGAGGTCGCTCAAATTTAGCATAAGGGCGATTTTTTGGGCCATAGTGGACAGCCACATTCGACATATCTATAGGAACATAGGCATTGACATGATGAAATCCTTTCTCATACTCTCGGAAAGTGATGCCGTCGTCAGATAACCACAACAAACCACCACCTTCTTCGATCATACCGTGATTATCTGTAGTCAGCAAGGCAAATTTCCCGTTATACATAAATGCATATCCGTCTTCAATATTGGTATCATTGGAAGTCACGGGAAAGGGAAGTTGAACATATGGGCCTTCCAAATTTTCTGATACAGCAAGCCCCATTCTGGCTTTTTCAGATTTAAAATACAAGAAGTAGCCACCATTGGGATGCTTTAAAAGTGCTGGATTATTGACTCCATTGCTTGCTTGATAATTCCAATATTCCGGATTCTTGGGAGTATCCAGTATCAATCCATCTTTGTTTACTTTTTTCCATGGACCATAAGGACTTTCTGAAATGGCCATTCCTACCTTTTGATTGGACGGATGTATTGGACTATTAGGATTATCATTGGCAATATACAATAGAACATACTTACCATCTATAAATTGTATAGCAGGATTACATGCCCCGAAACGGTCCCATGAATCCAAACCAGTTCCAGCAATAGCTACATCTAAGAAAACAAATGGACCTTCTGGTCCCTCACCTACATAATGCGCAATTTCACTACTAGACCGCCATCCTGGCTCCACAGTATTCCCTTTCCACCTAGCCACAAAAAGATGAACTTTACCTTCTTTATCCATCACGGGGGAGGTTCCCCAAATCGTATAGCCTGGTTCATCGATGGCGACTCCAATATATTCCCATTGATCAGCAAATTCCTCCTTACCCTGGCCCAAAAGATTATCTGAAATAATAAATGATAGCAAGATTATCCAAAATATCTTACTATTGATCACCAAGACGTTTTTCATTTTTTCACCAATTTTAATCGTCACTTTAGGAAATTATAGTCTCATCCAAAACGGATGTTAATAGAGATTTTTCCTATACATTTTTTCTAAAAAACAAGGAGTTCATTTTTCCATGAACTCCTTGCCCCATACATGATAAAGTTATTCTAACTTAATCCACCAAATTAATGGTCCAATCATGGAGTGTACCATCTGCTGAATGAAGTCTGTACATAAAACTTCCAAATGTCAAATCACTTATAACCCCTCCTTTTGGGGCTCCATTTAAAGGCTCTACTAATTGGCTTCTGTGTGTAATAAGAAATCCTGCTTCGGTAAGCTCTTCCAAAGAAGGGACAGTAATAGTTACCACAAAGTTTTCATTATCAATATCCACTTTAGTCCCACTCAAAACAACTCTCCTCACACCTGTAGTTTCTTGATCATTATTGTAATATTCAGAAAGATGAAAATCATCTTTTATCTCGTATTCAAATATTTGCACATTCTGGATAAAGGCTTGATCTCCCCATTGTGCCAAGTCCATGTCTATTCTTGGATCGCAAGAACTAAATATCCCAACTAATCCAGCCAATATTATTAAAATGTATTTTTTCATGACTTTACAATTAAATATTTCAATTAAAACCACCCTGGATTTTGTTCAAGTGTTACTCCCCCTTTACTCAGATAAATCTCTATTTCTTCTGTGCCTATTGGAGATAAGTAATCCCTATCAGGATCTACAAATCCCCCATCTCCTGCATTTCCAAAATCTGCGGTGTTAAAGAATGGATTAAAATAATTTCCAGTTTCATCCAAGCCAAAATTGTTTCCTTCCAATAATTTCACATCATTCAATCCTACCCATTGAAAACCCTCTTGCTCGATTAGACCATTTTCATTATTCCAATAGGAGATAAATTCTGCTGCATGAGCTCCCAAAGGTTTGAAACCATTAAAAACTTCATCCATTACAGCCCATCTACGAATATCATCCCAACGAAAGCCTTCAAGAGCCAATTCTATCCTCCGCTCTCTTCGAATTTCATTTAAAATATTGGAAGCAGCTGGATCAAACCCATCATTATTAGAATAATTAATGGTCCATGAATTAATTGCTGCTAAATTCATTTCCGGCATGCCTGCCCTTTGACGAATTACATTGACACTTTTATCCAAATCATTTTGGGTAATATTACCCAAAATTGCTTTGGCCTCAGCAAAATTCAATAAGGCTTCTGCGTAGCGCATAATCAAATCAGAAGTCTCTCCATTTCTCCATTCATTTACATCAAACACCACTCCTTTCCAAGGTCTATATCCTGTAGGAGATGGTTGTCTCTGTTGATTTTGGATCAAACCCGGATAACTGGTCTTATAGGCGTGTTGGGAGCCTCCAGTTTGGTCATTAGCAACATCATATGCATCATAAAACCTGATTGTATTCCCTTCATTATTAACCGGTCTTGTCCAAATGGTTTGAGACAGTCTTGGATCTTTGTTTTCTCCAAGTGACCTTAGACTACTTTCATCATAAGTCATAGTGGATATTTCTGATGGAAGTCCATCTGCCATTAAAAACGCATCTACTAGTTGCTTAGTAATTCCCAGACCTGTTCCTTCATTAAAATTTCCATACACATTATGAGTGAGTGAAGCATCCTGGCTAAATACACGGTAAAAGAAAGCACCTGAAACTCCAGAATAATCCTTTTGTTGAAATAGATCTATCAGACTTCCTTGATAAATATTTCCTCCCTGATAATCAATAAGCAATTCACCAGCTTCTACCGCTTCCTGCAAAAACTCTGAGCCATCTTTACCTTCCACAGCAAATGGGGTATCCTTTTTTCCATGATAATATTCCCAGCTTCCTTCAAATAGTCCCACTCTTGTCTTTAACAAAAGTGCAGCCTCCTTATTGATCCTGCCAATTCCAGCATCTGATTTCCACGATAAATTCACAATCGCTGAGTCCAAATCTTTGATGATCTGAGAAGCCACTACATCTCTACTATCTCTTGGTTTGTACAATTCATCACTATCAATATTGAGCGATTTGGTAATAATCGGAACATCTCCATAAGTACTTAAAAGCTCAAAGTAAACCAATGCCCTTGTAAAGAAAGCTTCTCCTGTATATTGTCTTGATAAGATATCTCTAGGTACCTTATAGGTATTTTCAAGCAAATAATTAGCTCTTCGAATAAATCCATAATGTCCATCCCAACCAATTGAACCTGGGGCCGCACCTGAAACCCCTCTAGTATTTATTCTTCCCGCCGGACCTGAAGACACCAAATTATCTGTCCCATTCTCTGACGGAAGAACCCTGTTGCTTCCCATTGTCCTTAAAAGCATATTGTTATCATAAAAAGCGTTAACATAGCTTTTAAGGTCACTAGAATTAGTGAAAAAACCTTCTTCACTAAAACTGTCCAAAGGTTGTAAATTCAGAAAATCATCGCTGCATGATGCAAAGCCCAAGTTCATTGCCAACACCATGATGTATATACTCAACTTTTTCATCTTCTCCATCTTTTTTGTGTTCTTGATTAAAATCCGACATTAAGGCCAAAAGAAACAGTCTGGGAAGTAGGATAACCGCTTACCCCTCTTCGGATGAGCGTCGGATCCAGCTTAAGCCAAGAATTATTGTAAACAAATCCCAGATTTTCTACTGATGCGTTTAAGGACGCCCTCTTCAAACCTATTCGCTGAATAAGCTCCGGATTAAAGGCATAGCTTAGACTGATATTCTTAATCCTAAGGTTAGAAAGGTCAAATGCATAATGGTCATTCACTCTGTTCACATTCTTGCCATTTTGATATACCCTAGGAAAGAAAGCATCAGGGCTGTCCACTGACCAATATCCTAGTTCATTATGAAGATCATATGCCGTTCTGGAAGACCAACCTGTTGTGGAGGCGTGTCCCATTGCCATAGTATTATTGACATACCTGGTTTCCTGACCTACGCCATCAAGGAAGACAGATAAGTTCCAGCTTTTCCAACCAGCTCTAAGGAACACTCCGTATTTGTACCTTGGATAACTGTACCCTAATAATTCTCGGTCACCTTGGGCAAACCAATATCCTCCTGATCCATCACTAATTATCCCATCTCCATCTAAGTCTTTATAGAACACATCTCCGGGAAAATAGAAACCATTGCCATTGGCTACCCAGCCAGTTAAGTTTTCATTATTCTGGGCAATGCCTTCAAAACGCTGTCCATATACTTGTCCAAATACTTCACCCGGGGTCCATGTCCCCCCTCTTAATCCCGCTTCATTGCCAGGGCCGTATTCCACCACATAACCAATATAATCAGACAATATCCCTTTGATTCCATAGCGTAATGGTGAGCCGGCAATATTAAAAGCCTCATCTTCCCAATCCATGGAAAGTTCCCAACCTCTCGTTTCCGTTACTGCGTTGTTTGCCCTAGGCACAGATGTACCCAACACCACTGGCAGCTGCTCGGCTACACCCAAGGCATCAAAGGTAGTCCTTTGATACCAATGGTACTCTACCTTCAGACGGCTTTGAAAAAGTCCTGCTTCCATCCCAAAACCGATAGACTGAGGCTTTTCCCAAGTTCTATCTGATCGAGCTAGTGGCGGTGATGTAACATAAGGCTGACGACTTCCTTCAATAATAGAACGAGTGGTAGGATTGGTGCCAAAAACAGGTTGATAAGTATATAAATCTACATTATCGTTGGTCCCTCCATTTCCATTTACATCCAAACGCTGATTACCCAACTTTCCCCATGAACCTGTCACTTTAAATACATTGACAACCTCTTTAACCGGCCAAAAATCCTCCATTGCTATATTATAACCTGCTGATACGGAAGGGAAAAACGCCCATCTATTTTCTTCTGCAAAACGTGAAGAACCATCATAGCGTCCATTGAAGTCTAATAAATACTTGCTCTGATAGTTATAGCTTGCACGCATATAGACTCCCCTGGTTGCCCAATGGTACAAGCGTTCGGTCATAGAATAATTGTCTCCATAAGCGTTGCTCAAAACCGGAAAATCCTTGCTATACAGGTCCCTTCTGCTAGTATTGATTGCATTATACTTATTATACTCCTGTTGGGCTCCCAAAAGGAATAACATATGGTGATTCTCAATATCTTTCTTGTATTCAATATTTAAATCAGCCTGATAATAATGGCGATTGGCTTCGGACCTATCCAGTTCATCATAGGCGGCAGAACGGGCCGACCTCCTAAAAGTACCATCTCCCTGATCTACCATCACCTCAAAGGTGGTTGCACGGTTATTATTATAAGTGATATTTCTTGAATACTGTCCCCGAATAGTCATTCCCTTCATTGGCTTCATCACCAAATTGGGCGTCATCCATAGTTCATCTTCATTTCCTTCAAAATTCCCTTGCAAACCTTCAAAAACAGGAAATGCACTCAACCAATGATAGTTACCATCTGGATTTTTTATAGGAACGTTGGGAAAATAACTGATATTATTCCATAAATTCCCATCAGAGCCTTCTGTACCTGCAGCTCCTCTAAAGTTTGGACGAGTAGTTTTAATATTGGAATACCGGACATTCAACCCAACATTTATCCATTTATTGATGTCAGTATCTACTTTCAAAATAGCATTATACCGGGAAAACTTATCCAGATCAGTTTGATAGACCCCTTCTTTCGAATTATAGCCCAATCCCAAATAATAAGTTGTACTCTTATCACCACCTGATATGGTTAAATTATGGGTTGCATTAACAGAATGATTTTTAAAAGCTTCTCCAACATAGTCTGTATTCCCATGGGCATAATTATGTGCTTCCCACCTCATATCATCTGCTGCATTGCCTCCATCACGTTCGCCGATTCTACTGTTATTGGGAATTTCTCCCGCTATATGTCTCCTGATATTATCAATCGTAGATTGAGGGTAAAATCCTGTTACCTGCTGGGAATTATAAAAAGCATCATTCATATCCAAAGCAAAATCCAATGAGTTTTGGGTATGCGGCAACATAAATGGAGAGTTAATTTGAACATTAGTGGAGTAGTCTACCTGCATCGGCTTTCCTTTCTGCCCCTTCTTTGTTGTGATAACAATTACGCCAAAAGGAGCCCTAGAACCATAAATAGCTGAGGCTGCAGCATCCTTTAAAACCGAAATTGATTCAACATCATTTGGATTGACTGTATTAATGTCCTGCTCCACCCCATCTACAAGTATCAAGGGAGATTGAGTATTGCCCAAACCCGTAAACCCCCTAATATTCAGGTTAGCTGTTGCATCAGGAGCTCCAGAGGTAAGATTTACATTAAGCCCAGGAACTGCTCCTTCCAACATTTCAGCAACAGATCTTACAGGTCTGTTCTCTAAAACTTTTGGATCAACCATTTCAATAGCTGCAGTCAAATTGGCTTTCTTTTTAGTACCATAACCAACCACAACAACTTCTTCAAGCCCCTTATAATCCTCCTCGAGCTTAATCTCGATGGCTGATTGATTGTTTACAGTTACTTCCTGAGACTTATAACCTACAAAAGAAATTACCAATACCGCACCTTCATCAGGCACCTCAATAGAGAAATTACCATCGATATCAGTAACGGTCCCTTTAGTGGAGTTCTTTACCAATACAGTTGCGCCTGGTATGGGCTGCCCATCGAAATCCGAAAGGACTGTTCCATTTACAGTAAATTCTCTGATTGCGTATTCGATTATTTTCTCCTCAGAAGAGGCCTTACTTACACTGATGTTATTGTTAACCTGCTTAAATCTGAGTTTTTTCTCTCTGGCTATTTCGATCAAAACATCTTCAACGCTTTGCTTCTTTTTTTCAAGACTGATTCTTTCCGATAAAAACGAATCTGCTTTATCATACACGAATACAAAAGGGGTCTTAAGTTCCAATTCCCCAAATAGATCAACAAGCTTTTTATTATCAAAGCCGACATTGACACTTACTTCTTTCATGCTTTTCACGCTTTGGGCATTCGTATCCGTAGCCCATAACATGTTCACAAATAAAATCTGAGTGATTAGCCCAATTATAGAATAGGTAAATCCCATGAGCAATAGTTTTAGTACTCTTTTTTTCATACTTTTGAATGGTTTATTGTTTTAAAACAAGGCAATTAAACTTCTCTTTTACCGTATTGATTGGCAGATCAATACGGTATATTTTTTCTCATAAGCAAGGTTGTTTTTCAATTAAACATGAGTATCAATTTCTTGTCTTTCAATTCATAGTTAAAGCCCTTATTATAGGAAACCGCATCTAGGATGTTCGATAAATATTCGTTCTTGAAACTTCCCTTTAGATTCCAAGTTTGATCAGGAATACCTTTGATTTCCACACTTATACCATACCACCTACTGATTTCCTTTACAAAACCCGAAAGGTCCACTCCATCGAAAATCAATTCTCCATTTTTCCATAAAATGGCCTTATTAAAAGTGTTTATATCATTTTCTTTGCTAAACTCTCGGAATGCATCCAAAGATTTTATATAGGTCAAGCCCTTGCCAGGTGTTAAAAAAAGCGCCTTCTCTTCATCATTCTTGTGATTTAAGACTTTCACAGCCCCTTCCAATAGGGCTATGCTTAAGTGATTATCCCCTTTAAATGCGTGAACGTTGAACTCTGTCCCTAGCACTTTTACTTCCAAGTCTTCCACTTTTACTGCGAATGGTCTGCTTGTATCCCTTACTATATCAAAAAATGCTTCACCTTCTAGTATTACAGACCTGCTAGAATCTGAAAAATGCTCTGGATAAGAAAGTTTGCTATCTGCATTTAGCCATACTTTTGATCCATCTGGCAACTGAAATTGGGATTTTTGACCCAAGGGGTTCATTTTATGAACTTCAGCAATTGAAATAGGTTGAATTACTTCCTCCTGTTTATTAAAAAACATAAGGGATAAAACCAATATCGTCACCAATGATGCTGCTACACCATAGCTTATTCTTCTTATATTCCAGCTTTTCGTGTTATTTTGATCACCATCCTTTAAATACTGTTCCCAAATTTTTCTTTTTTGATCTTCATGATTAATCAGCTTATTGTCCTCTATATCTGCCAACCAAAAAGCCTGGAGTTTTTCAAATTCATACTGGTTTCTATGATCCTTTTTCAGCCATTCATGCACAGCCTTCTTTTCAGAAGTAGAAGCACTTCCTTGAAAAAATCTGATTAATAAAATTTCTATATCTTGGTTCTTATCCATGAAGTCATGTTATCTAGATCAATAATAAAGACAACAGTTCTTCTAAAAACCCGTAATGATCATTTAACTTTTTTCACTTTTTCAGAAAAAATATTTTAATGCAAGATAAAACGCCAAAAAATATATCAGTAAGTACATACTAAAGCAATAAAGACAGAAACCGCTGATTTGAAACAGAAATCCTACCCTTATATTCATCATAAAATTGTTGAAGAGTTACCCTTAAATCTGTAATGGCCAATTTCAAATGAACCTCAACAGTCCTCTCTGATATTTCCAATATCTCTGCCACCTCCTTATAGGATAAATTTTCGTCCTTTACCATTTTGAAAACCAGCCTTCTTTTCGGTGGTAAATTTTCAATCACCCGATTAAGTTCCCTTTTTAAATCACTATTGATCATCTTCTTTTCTGGATCTGAAACATCTGGAATTAGATAATCCTGTATATCATCAATGCTTATTTTTCCTTTTTCTCTTGAAGCAACCTTAAGCGTATTTAGTGCCCGGTTTTTAACCATTTTGAATAGATATCCTTCAAAATTTTGAATTTGAAGCAATCCTTCCCTTTTCTGAAGTAATTGTAGAATCACATCGGAAACGATCTCCTCGGCCTGTTGGTAGTTGGGTAAAAACAATAAAGCCAAATTGATAAGTCTAGTATGATAATGATCAAAAAAAAGAGAAAATGCCCTTTCATCATTTTTATCAACTATTCTGCTCAAAATATTTTTCAGCTTAATTGGATTCATATCTCACCAAAAGGGGATTTAAATAAATTGGATGACTGAAGCAAAACTTTTTCGTAAGTAATTATTTCTGCTTTACAACAAATATCAAATTTAGAACATTTGCCCTAAATAACAATTGTTTGTATAATTTTTACATAATTACAAACATCCCCCCTCGAATTGCCATATTGACCGTACGTTGATAGTTATTCCTTTAATTTTTTCGGAGCAAAAAGAATAATAGGCATATTTTTTTTATTCAATACTAGCCCATAACAATCTTAGCTTAAACAAAACATCGTAATTGATAGTTAAAAAAATGTTCTTTGTTCTGTATTGATTGAAATAAATATTTGACCACAAAAGAAAACAAGAACAATATCAGGAAGGTAAAAAATCACCCTAATATAATTCCTGAATAAAATTGCTCAGAGTTTCAAACTATATAATTACGAAAATGCAAGGCGTTAATCCCGGACATCAAGGATTGTTCGAAAATCTCTTAAATAATTTTCACACTGTTACAAAAAGAAGCCCCTCTACTAGTGAAGAAAAAGAAATTCTAGAGTTGTCCCAATTACTGGTAAGTCCTGAACAGGCTATTGTTGCTCCTCAGATTACACATTACCATTTAATCCAATCTACCATGGACACTACTTGTATGGAATTCGGAATGTCTGATCTTAGTTCCAAAAAGGAAAGATGGGCGGGAATCTTCTGTTTTGAAAATAAATACATTTTGGTCAGCTCACCTTCCTCAATTGAAAAGTCCAGTCTAGAAATTCAAATTTTGGGATCGGACATAAGCGCTATTCCTCTTATAATATCCTATAAAACCAAAGACGGTTTCTGGTTGGAGTTTGAATGGCTGTACCATTTCACTTTTGATTCATAATGGACATATAGCATTTTTTTAAGTACCAATAATGGAAAAAATGCACCTTAAGTTTTTAAAACTAGGTAAAAAGCTCAAATTGTAATTAAATTAAAAAAGCCATGATTGATTACAATAGACACCTTACTTCAAAAAAGAAAAAGACAGTCCTTCTTTACATCCCTCTTATATTCTTAATAGTTTTAGTCACTTTAGCCTTTCAACAAAAAGAACCTTGGACTGCCAAGCAAATGATGCCTCCAGCTGAATTGGCAAAGAAACTTCAATTACCTGATTCCAGACAGCCATTGATTATTAGCATTGGACCACAAGCGGTAATAAAAAATTCAGTGGATATTGGACCTGGAGAAAACCCAAAAAACATAAGCAAGCTAAAAGCCTTAGTAAACAAATTGCCCAAGGATAGTGAAATCGTATTGTATTGTGGATGCTGCCCACTAACCAAGTGTCCAAACGTAAGACCAGCATTCTCCACCTTAAATGAAATGGGCTTTAAAAACCATAAGTTATTGGCTCTTTTGACCAATATAAAAGTAGACTGGATGGATAAAGATTACCCCATCAAAGAATAGCTTAATTCCTTTTCAAAGTGGAATAAACTTAAAAAAAGATCGAAATAGCTCTAAGCAGTCTTATTTCGATCTTTTTCTTATACATTCCAAAGTAATTTATGCCCCATGGCAGAAAAGGAAAACCTAGCATATTTTGCTATAAGGATTAACTTTTGGACTCCTTATTACACTCTTTTTGGGATGGAAATTCGCCAAATATATTTTCAAAGCTCCTACTGGTTTACTTGATGATACTTTTCAACCAATTTCATGATTTTTTCAAAAATGGCAGTGTTCTCAAAAACTCCCGTAAATTCTTCTGCATGGGAACCATAAGCAAAAAGAGGCACCATTATACCTGTATGGTCATGGGTACTAAATTCTAACTCAACTTCTCCCTTTTCCAAATTTCCCTGAGGTACCGTCACTCCACCGGTTTCATGATCTGCGGTGATAAGCACCAAGGTTCCGGGGTGTTCATCAGCGTATTTTATCACCTCTCCAACAGCCACATCAAAGTCAATCTCTTCTTCAACTACCATTTCAGCATCATTGATATGTCCACCCGAATCAATCATAGCTCCTTCAATTAATAGAAAAAATGGGGCTTGCTTTCTATCCAAGAATGCTAGCGCGTTTTGTGTAGCCTCCAACAGATAACCTACCCTACCATTTGTCACTTTAGGTAGGCCCTGATTACTGGCAAAATATCCTATTCGGTCTTCCTCGGCTCCAGCTATTTCTCCCAATGATTTAGCCATAACAAAGCCGGACTTTTTTAAAGGCTCGATTAAATTCCTTCCATTGACCAAAAAATCATTTTTCCCAGCTCCTACAAACAAACTTAATTTACTTTTACTCAGATCACTCGCTATATCTACTGTCATTCCCCTATCCTTTCTGTGTGCATAAAAAGAAGATGGAGTAGCTCCTGTCACATGATCAGTAGTCACTATTCCACTGTTGAAATTATATTCCTTGAGGATTTCTGGTAGATTTTTCAATGCTTGATCATTCACAGAAAACCCTATGGCCCTATTATTGGCTTTTTCACCTGTGGCCAAAGCGGTGGCACCTGCTGCTGAATCAGTAGTAAAATCATCTGCTGACTGGGTCTTTACCAAGGCGATATGCTTGAGCTGGGTAAGCGTCAATTGACCGCCATTTGCATACATACCAGCTGAAATGTGTGCTAGGCCATTTCCATCGCCAACCATCAAAATGATCTGTTTTACTGGTACTTCTTGACCATCCACAAGATATTTTGGTTGGTAAATATCATGTTGATGATTACTTCCCACCACATTCTTTGGCATTATTCGGAGGTATTCATAAGCTTTGTTTGGCTGATCGGTATTGATATAATCAATTCCTAAATCATAAAAAGCTTTCCATGCTGATTTGCTATCTGGTGCACCCCAAAACCTAATGGGTCGATTGGCATCATGAACAGTTTTGATCAGGTCTTTCAACACTTTTTCCTCATCAGCCACCAATCTGCCCTTTCCATTCCAAACAGAATATTTACTATAAGGCAAACTTACCAAGGCAATTTTATCCCAAGGCAAACCACTTGTTAGATCTGTACTTTGGTAATCAAACTGGATAAGATCCGAATATTTTGAATAATCCTTTGGATCTGGCCTGCTGCCAGAAACCACCACCCGTACACCAGGTTTTGAACCATCAGAAAGAATATCTCTGTAATTTTCCAAGTTTTTTTCAAGCACGGCCAAAGTAGCGTATGCCTCAGTTTTGATGTCTACCAATAATTGGAAATTCATGGAAGGTTCAAGGCCCAACTCGGCAGCTTTCCTAATAGGTTCCAGATAAAGGCTTTCCAAAGTTCGCCCGGCTGTTATGCTTTCCTTTTCGTGAGCCACCATAAGCTGTCCTTCCACTAATAGCACATCAGCTTCTATAGAAGCACAATGATTGGAAAAAGCTGTCCAGAAAGGCACATTTTGCTCATAGTCATTATGGGAATGAAGTTTAAAAAGAGGCTCTTCTTGGGCTATCAAGTTAAAAGACAATAAAAAGCACATAAGTGCCAAGAGATTCCTGATTTTCATGTAGAGATTGATTTATTTTGTTGGTTTTAAAATACTAATCCATCAAAATATTTGGGATCAAGACAAGCCTCTCTCAATAGAAATTAAACACGCAACTCCATTTTTATACTTCCCAGTCAGTTGAACCACTATTTAGAACAGATCATCTTTAATATTTCAAGCGCTTTGCACTTAGAATATTTTATACATAATCCATTCTTAATTCCATGATGGCTAAAGAATAGGATATAAATGATGTTAACGAAAACTCCTCTATTGGATTAATAGGCACAATCACGAAAATTCCAAATACTAATTGATTGAGCGATACATTGAATAATTGGGGATGTTGAAAGTACAAAATTATTCAGAATATTTTCGAAAATAATCCCAATAAAGATTACCAATTGGTTAAGTTTCCCACAAGACGCCTGTCCAATTAATGATTAAAAGTGATTTAATCATTTGATTAATATTTTTGATTAAAATCTTTGTTTAATAACTATTTGATGAATACCTTTCAGAAAAAATCATCATTTATGTCTCTTCAAAGCAAAGAAAAAGATCATTCTACGGAAGAATTAATAAAAAGATCTGCCAAAAAAATCTTTCAGGAAAAAGGATTTGCAGCAACCAGAACGAGAGATATTGCAGAGGAGGCGGGGATTAATCTTGCCTTATTGAATTATTATTTCAGGAGCAAACAAAAATTATTTGACCTGATCATGTTAGAAACATTGCAGGAATTTATCCAATCCATCAGTGTGGTCTTCAATGACAGGAACTCAACCTTGGAGGAGAAAATAGAAGCTTTTGCTCATAGGTACATTGATTTTTTGCTTGGCCAGCCCAATATCCCCTTATTTATCCTCAATGAAATCAAGGGTAAACCAGAACATATAATAGACAATGTCCCCATGAAGTCCATCCTTCTCCAATCCCATTTTACCCAACAATATGAAAAGGCAGTTATGGATGAAGAATTACCACAGCTTGACTTCATGCACTTTCTTATGAATCTGATAGCATTAACTGTCTTTCCTTTTATAGCAAGTCCTCTGTTGAAACCTCTGGGAGGAATTTCCAATGAAAGATTCAGAGAAATGATGCTGGAAAGAAAGAAACTGATTCCTAAATGGATAGGCTTACTAAAAGCCATATAAATCATAAACCATGTGTTTGAATAAAAATAAATTATCATGGCCAATCTAATCAGTAAAACCATTTTCATCCTGACACTTCTTTACATTCCCATAGCAGAAGCTCAGGAAATCAACTCCATTAGTTTGGACAGCTGCTATAGTCTGGCAAAGCTAAACTATCCACTGATCAAACAATATCAACTCATCGAACAAACCAATGACCTAAACATTGATAATATAAATAGAGGAATACTACCCAGAATACAGTTTGCAGGGCAAGCCTCTTACCAATCAGATGTCACTTCAGTTCCTGATTTTGAAATGGCTGTCCCTCCCATCAGCAAAGACCAGTACAGAATTTATGGAGAGATAAGCCAACCCCTTACTGAATTGTTTATCAATGACAAACAAAAACAATTGGCCAAGGCCTATACCCAAATTCAAAAACAAAACACCGAAGTAACCCTTTATCAATTAAGGGACAGGGTCAATCAGTTGTATTTCGGTATTCTATTGGCCGAACAACAGTTGAACCAAATTCAACTTTTTAAATCAGATATTGAAGCTGGAATAGCAAAAGTCCGATCTGCAGTAGAAAATGGTGTTGCTTTAAGGAGTGAGTTAGAGTTATTGCAGGCTGAACTGCTACAGATCAATCAAAAAGCCATCAGTATCCAATCTAATAAAGCAACTTTTAAAAAGATGTTGGCCCAATTCACCCAGCTTTCAGTAAGTGATTTTGACCATTTAGAGAAGCCAGTACTGCCTCATTTCAGTAATGAAAATAATCGACCGGAAAGACTATTATATGCCAACCAAAGGGACTTAAACGCTATCAAGCAAACCATGATTTCTGACAAGTCCTTACCAAGGTTCAATTTGTTTTTCCAAGGCGGTTATGGACGTCCTGCATTAAACATGTTGGATGACAATTTCAAACCGTATTTTATAACTGGGATCAAATTGCAATGGAATGTATCCAGCTTTTATACCACAAGCAGAGAAAAGCAAATACTAAACCTTAACCAGTCAGAACTGGCTGTTCAGGAAGAAAACTTCCTGTTCAACACACAACTGAATATCGAGCAACAGGAAACAGAAGTCGGCAAGCTAAAGAAACTCATTCAAACAGACCAAGAGATCATTGCGCTTAGGGAGAATATCAAGAATACTTCCCAGTCGCAACTTGAGTATGGGGTAATCACTGCTTCTGATTATTTGCAAAGGGTCAATGAAGCCAATCGGGCAAGGCAAGATCTCTCCTACCATGAAATACAGTTAATGGCTGTATTATATGATAATAAAACCACCACAGGAAACTAATGAATAGTCCTATGAAAAATATAAATATCATCTTTACTGTTATTTTACTGATGGCTATAAGCCAAGCCTGTGAAAAAAGGACCTTTGATGCCTCTGGTGCCTTTGAGGCGGAAGAGACCATTATTTCAGCCGAAGTTTCAGGCAAAATAATGGAGCTAAAGTTGGAAGAAGGACAAGAACTGACCCAAGGTCAAGCAATAGGCTATATAGACAGCACCCAATTGGCACTACAAAAAAAGCAAATTGCAGCGCAAATAAGGGCCATTTTAGCAAAAAAACCCAATATCCCTGTCCAATTGGCCAGTATTCAAGAAAGGCTTCAGGCAGCAAAAAAGGAACAAAACCGCATACAAAATCTAATAGCTGAAGATGCCGCCACTGCCAAACAACTGGATGATATCAATGCCGAAGTACTGGTATTGGAGAAACAGTTCAGCGCACAAAAGTCCAGCTTAAATATTTCCTCTGGAGGTTTAGATCAGGAAATCTTACCGCTACAGGCCCAGCAGCAACAAATTGAAGACAATTTGAAAAAGAGTCTTTTAATCAATCCCATAGCGGGAACAGTATTGGTAAAATACATGGAAGAGTATGAAATGGCTGTTCCGGGAAAGCCATTGTACAAAATTGCCAATCTATCCACTTTAATCCTTAGGGTCTATATTACAGCTGACCAATTGGCAGAAATTCGATTAGGACAAGAAGTTAGGGTATTTACTGATAATGGAAAAGGAGAATTCAAGGAGACACAAGGAACAGTAAGCTGGATAAGTGATAAAGCTGAGTTCACTCCCAAAACCATCCAAACCAAGGCAGAAAGGGCCAATATGGTTTATGCTATAAAGGTAAAGGTTCCCAATACGGGTCAATACAAAATAGGGATGTACGGAGAAATCAACTTTTCAGAAAATGATTGATATTGTCCTAAAAAACATCCATAAATCCTACCAAAAAGGAAGCATCAAAGCCTTACAGAGCATTTCCTTCTCGGTAGATAATGGAGAGCTCTTTGGATTGATTGGTCCCGACGGAGCTGGAAAAACTTCCTTATTTAGGATATTGACCACCCTTATCCTTCCTGACCAAGGTGAAGCCTGGGTAAATGGAGCGGATATTCAAAAGGACTATAAAAAAATCCGCCAACATATTGGCTATATGCCAGGGAAATTCTCCCTTTATCAGGATTTAACGGTGGAAGAAAACCTCCGGTTTTTTGCCACTATTTTCAATACCAGCATTAAGGAGAACTATGAGCTGATCAAAGATATCTATATTCAAATTGAGCCTTTCAAAAATCGAAGGGCTGGCCAACTCTCTGGCGGGATGAAGCAGAAACTGGCACTTTGCTGTGCACTCATCCATAAACCCAAGGTATTATTTCTTGATGAACCTACCACAGGGGTGGACACAGTTTCGAGAAAAGAATTCTGGGAAATGCTCCATAGGTTAAGAGAGCAAGGTATCACCATATTGGTTTCCACTCCTTATATGGACGAAGCCAAGCAATGCGATAGAATCGCACTAATTCAGTCTGGAAAAATCATGTCCATAGACCAACCCAAAAATATTGTTAAGCAGTTTCCCAAACCCCTATTTGCCATAAAATCCAGCAATATGAGTGCTTTGCTGAAGGAATTACGAGATCACCCAATGGTAGACAGTTGTTTTTCCTTCGGGGAAAATCACCATATTACCCTTAAGGACCCGCAAATGGAAAACAAGCTATTGGATACCTTGAAGACCCACGGTGACTTACACATCTCCCCCATCACGCCGAGTATAGAGGATTGTTTTATTCAACTGATGAACAATGAAGGGTAAACCAGTAATAAGTGTCCAAAAACTGACCAAAAAATTCGGTGATTTCATTGCCACCAATGCCATTAGCTTTGATGTGCAAAAGGGAGAAATATTTGGTTTTTTGGGAGCAAACGGTGCTGGAAAAACCACCGCGATGCGTATGCTCTGTGGACTTTCTATCCCCAGTTCTGGAGAGGCAAAAGTGGCTGGGTTTGATATTTATAAAGAGACCGAAAAGATCAAGAAAAATATAGGCTATATGAGCCAAAAGTTCTCCCTATATGAGGACCTCAACACATGGGAAAACATTGAGTTCTTTGGAGGGATATATGGATTGAGCAGTAAGGAAATTAAAGCCAAAAGCAAAGCCCTGATTGAGCAGTTGGGGATGGAATCAGAAGCTGATAAGTTAGTAAGTTCACTTCCATTGGGCTGGAAGCAAAAGCTGGCCTTTTCGGTGGCCATTATTCATGAGCCTCAGATTGTTTTTCTGGACGAACCTACTGGCGGAGTAGACCCTGTCACAAGAAGACAATTTTGGGACTTGATTTATGATGCTTCCGATAAGGGAATCACGGTATTTGTCACTACCCACTATATGGATGAGGCAGAATATTGCAATCGGATATCCATGATGGTAGATGGCAGCATCAAGGCCCTGGACAGCCCTGAGAACTTAAAGTCCCAATTCAATGCCAACAGCATGGATGAGGTATTTTATGAACTGGCACGCGGTGCCCAAAGAAAATCAGACTAAGGATGAAAGTGTTTTTGGCGTTTGTTCGGAAAGAATTCTATCATGTATTTCGTGACAGAAAGACCCTTTTATTATTATTTGGACTGCCCATAGCCCAAATTATCCTCTTTGGCTTTGCTTTGACCAATGAAATAAAAGACAGCTCCATTCTGATCTGCGATTATGCCCAAGATGAAACCAGTCATCAAATTACCGATAAATTGGCAGCGGGAGACCATTTCATCTTGAAAAAGCAGCTTTTGAGCCATCGAGAAATACTGGAAGAATTCAAGGCTGGAAATATAAAAATGGCCGTAGTTTTCCCTCCTAATTTCCAGCATGATCTATATCATGAAAACAGGTCGCAAATCCAGCTTATTTCCGATGCCTCTGATCCCAATATTGCTACCACCATTAGCAATTATGCCAGACAGATCATCCTAGACTACCAGCAAAGCCTGATTCCTGACCATAATCTCCCCTATTCCATCAATGTGGAAACAAGGATGATTTATAATCCGGAACTGAAAGGGACGACCAACTTTGTTCCCGGAGTAATGGCACTGGTTCTGTTATTAATCTGTGTATTAATGACCTCGGTTTCCATAGTAAAAGAAAAGGAAATGGGAACGATGGAGGTTTTATTGGTTTCTCCCTTCAACCCTATTTTGGTCATACTGTCCAAAGCTGTCCCCTATCTCGTGCTCTCATTGGTCAATCTTATCATCATCCTTTTGCTTAGCATTTACCTACTTGATATGCCCATCAATGGAAGTATCGTGTTGCTGTTTGCTGTCAGCGCATTGCTGATCATCACTGCGCTTTCCATGGGTTTACTGATTTCCAATGTCACCAATTCCCAACAGGCAGCCATGTTGGTTTCGCTGATGGGAATGCTTCTGCCCACCATGATATTCACAGGCTTTATGTTTCCCATAGAGAATATGCCTATCGTGCTGCAGGTAATTTCCAATATCGTTCCCTCAAAATGGTATTATATCATCGTAAAATCCATTATGATCAAAGGGTTGGGATTTGCTGCAATTTGGAAGGAAACCCTGATACTTATGGGAATGACCTTGGTTTTACTAGCACTGAGTATTAAGAATTTCAAAACCAGATTGGCATGAAAACCCTGAGATTTCTATTGCGCAAAGAATTCAAGCAAATATTCAGGAACCCTATCATCCTGAGATTGATCTTGGTCATTCCAATAGTCCAGCTTTTGGTGCTTCCATTGGCTGCCGACTTTGAAATAAAGAACATCAATATAGCCGTGGTTGACCATGACCGTTCCCCCTATTCTCAAAAATTGACTTCAAAAATCATCGCGTCCGGCTATTTCAAACTCAGTAATTTTGGCAATAGCTATGAGGAAGCGTATGAAATAATGGAAAAAAACGAGGCCGACCTCATCTTGGAAATACCTGTTGATTTTGAAAAGAACTTTGTCAGAGAACAGCATGAAGATCTATTTCTTGCGATCAATGCCATCAATGGCACCAAGGCCAGTGTTGGTGGAGTTTATCTAAGTAATATTATCAACAACTTCAATCACGAAATTCGACAAGATTGGTTAACTATGTCTAATAATTCTGTCCCGCAAATTGAAATAGCCACACTCAATTGGTTCAACCCTCATATGAATTACAAACTCTATATGGTTCCAGGCATTTTGGCCTTTTTGGTCACCATGGTCGGATCCTATATGTGCTCGCTCAACCTGGTCAAAGAAAAGGAAATAGGAACCATAGAACAGATCAATGTAACACCTATCAAAAAATATCATTTTATCCTAGGCAAACTGATCCCTTTTTGGTTGATCGGTATGTTTATATTCAGCATTGGACTATTTATCGTGGCCCGAGTAGTTTATGGTATTGTGCCCGCAGGAAGCATCTTGGTATTATACGCCTTCTTGGCGCTTTACTTGGTAGCTGTTTTGGGAGTTGGACTCTTGATTTCCACTTATTCCAATAGTCAGCAGCAAGCCATGTCCTTGGCCTTTTTCTTTATAATGATTTTCCTATTGATGAGCGGGCTATTTACACCAATTGAAGGGATGCCTGTTTGGGCCAAGGTTATTACCAAGATCAATCCTGTTACTTATTTTATCGATGTAATGCGTATGGTGGTGATGAAGGGAAGTGGTTTTTCCCAGTTGAAAAATCATTTCTTGATCATGTTTGGTTTTGCGGTATTCTTTAACTCCTGGGCCATTTGGAATTACCGTAAAACGAATTAATGAGTTTGGTTTAACCACAGAGGGCTCAGAGGGCACTGAGGGATTAAGTTAAATATGAGTCAAGATTATTTTAGCTAGGTGAAGTTTTCCAATCACCTTTTTATAATAAATGAGGGATTCTAAATCCCGCTGAATTTGCTGTTCGGGATTACAAATCCCGAACAGCTTTGAATAGCTGCTCTGGATTTCAAAAAAACTAACGATTATTCATAAATCCCTGTATTCCCCTGCTCCCAAAGTGGCATTAATTGCTCGACTATTTCTGGATTTTCTTGGGCTATGTTCACAGTTTCATTAGGATCATCTCTATGATCATAAAGCTCTATTTCGGGCTGTTGGTCCCTATAATATTTACTCAATCTGTAATCAGGTGTCCTTAATGAAATTCCATTTCTAAAATATCCATAGGCTGTATTTCTCCAATCTTCCCAATTAGGGTTTTCCATCAATGGGACCATACTTTTTCCATCCAAAGGATAATTGGTCTCTACACCAGCCAAGTCCATCAATGTAGGATAGATATCAGTAGAGCTAACAATTTTGTCAATGACAGCCCCCTCCAATTTAGGGTTTTTAATCATCAGAACACTTTTAAGGCCTCTTTCAAAAATAGTATGTTTCCCCCAAACCAGTTGGTCTCCCAAATGCCATCCATGATCACCCCAAACCACTACAATGGTATTTTCATCCATTCCCAAGCGCTCCAGTTCCTCCAAAACCTTTCCTACCTGCGCATCCACATAGCTGATTGCCGCTAGATATCCATGTCGCAACCTTTTGGCATAAGCATCTGAAATTTTATGATCAAGACCTGCTTTTTCCTCTCCCAGCTGATAATTATTAAACTCTCCACTCCCATGTAAACTGACCTTGGAAGCATTTTCCGGAATATCTGCAAAAGGGGCTAAAGGGATGGAATCTTCATCATAAAGGTCCCAGTATTTTTTTGGTGCGTTGAATGGTAAATGTGGCTTAAAGAATCCAACCGCCAAACAAAAAGGTTCTTCAGATTTATTTTTTTTCAAATACCTCAACTTCTCAATAGCCAAATTTGCTGTAAGCCCATCAGGATACCCCTCATCACCTACCTCTGCCATTTCATAAGGTTTTACCTTCATCTTCAGGTCATTTCTATTACTTCCATCAGCATAGCCAAAAAAAGCATTGTGCCCAGTTCCCCATTTACCCGCATCAAATAGCATCTCATCCCAACTATGAGGCAACTCTAATTTATCACTTTTAGGTTCTCGATAAGCATATACATAACCATCAGGATGATGGGAAATTTTACCGATCCCTATAGTATAATATCCGTTTCTATTCAGCTGATGAACAAAAGTCTCCGGCACTTCCCCTTCAGGTTTCCCTGCAATCTTATCTGCAGCCACCTGATTACTCAAATCCCCTTTGGTTCTAGGTAATTGACCGGTCAACAGACTATATCTAGAGGCTCCGCAAGTAGGTACAGTAACATAATGGTTCTTAAACAAACTACTTTGGCTTGCTAGTTTGTCCAGGTTAGGAGAATGGACATAATCCTTCCCATAAGCCCCCAACTCGGGCCTTAGATCATCTATGGCAATAAAAAGGATATTTGGCGGGGCTTGTTCTTTCTCTTGGCAACTAACTGTTGAAAGCAATATTAAACCAAAAAGGGCGATTAGGGCGATAGACTTTAATTGAAAATAATTCAACTTTGCGAAGTTAAAAGACATTTGATTTTCTTTAATTCAAAATTAGGGAATAAAAATCAAGGTAATATTTCACTCCACAAAATTTTAATGGAATAAAAAAAATGAATCTTGGTTATTCTTGTCCTCCTATTTTCTTTAATAATTTGATACTTTCTTTTGCATCATGTAGTTTGGGACCTTTTACATTTTTACAGAAGCACATTTTCAAAATCATTTTAAAGTTGCTTTAATCCATAAATTCAATGGATATATTTGCAGGGATTTTCCAGTTTATAAATAAGTAAAAAAGGGATATGATTGATTGTTATTGTGGATCGGGACGACATTTCCAACATTGCTGTAAACCTATTATAGAAAACCATTCCGCAGAAACTGCTGAAGAACTTATGCGATCCCGCTATACAGCATATTGTGTAGGTGAAGCAGCTTATATCCATCAGACTTCCCATCCCAAGGTCCGTAGCCAATATCGGCTTGAGGATATTCAAAATTGGTCCAAAGAAAACCGATGGACAAAACTGGAAATAATACATACCAATAAGGGTAATTCCTCAGATAATGAGGGATTAGTGGAATTCAAAGCTCATTTTATAGCCCCTGATGGAAAAGTCCATATCCATCACGAAAGGTCCTTATTCTTAAAAGAGGACAACAAATGGTATTATCTGGAAGGAAGTTTCCCAAAACCAACTTCGGTACAATCCCAAAAGATTTCCCGCAATGATCCTTGTCCCTGTGGAAGTGGCAAGAAGTTTAAAAAATGTTGTGGCTAACCATTATTGTTCTTTATTTTTAACCCTTTCAATTTATTCATCAGGAAATATTCAAATCCTGTTTTCCAGTTTCCATGAAAGTTTGCATCGCCGAAAAACCCAGTGTAGCCAAAGAGATCGCCCAAGTCATTGGGGCCAATACCAGAAAAGACGGGTACTTTGAAGGAAATGGCTATCAGGTCACTTGGACATTCGGGCATTTCTGCACGCTTTATCCTCCTGAGGATTATAACACCAGTTGGAAGCGATGGGACCTGTACACTCTGCCCATGTTGCCCACAAGGTTTGAGACCAAAGTCATAGATGACAGTGGGGTAAAGAAGCAGTTCAAGGTCATCCAACAGTTATTCAAGCAAGCTGAATTGGTTATCAACTGTGGTGATGCCGGCCAAGAAGGAGAACTTATCCAACGTTGGGTGATGAAACAGGCAGACTACAAAGGTCCAGTTCAGCGCCTATGGATTTCATCATTGACCACTGAGTCAATTCAATCAGGCTTTGATAATCTGAAGCCTGCGGAGGATTTTGACAACCTCTTTTATGCGGGAAGTTCAAGGGCCATCGGTGATTGGCTTTTGGGGATGAATGCTACAAGACTATATACACTTAAATATGGCGGGTACAAACAAGTTCTTTCCATTGGAAGAGTGCAAACTCCTACCCTAGCCATGCTTGTCCAACGGCATCATGAAATAGAAAACTTCAAGCCGGAACCTTATTGGGAACTTCAAACCCTTTATCGGGACACCAAATTCAGTAGTACTGAAGGTAAATTCTTCAAAAAGGAAGATGGGGAAAAGCTGCTTGAGCAAGTGAGTGGTAAAGACCTTTTTATAACTGATGTTGAAAAAAAGGAAGGCAAGGAATATGCACCAAAATTATTTGACCTGACCAGCTTGCAGGTGTACTGTAATAATAAATTCAGTTTTACCGCTGACACCACTCTTAAACTGGTACAGAAGCTATATGAGATGAAAGTGGTCACCTATCCGAGGGTAGACACCACCTTCCTGCCCAATGATATGTACCCTAAGGTTCCTGGGATTTTGAAAGGACTTAGCAATTATTCCCACTATACAGCACCTTTATTGGGCAAGAAGATCAGAAAGTCCACCAAGGTTTTCAATGACAAAAAGGTAACCGATCACCATGCCATTATTCCTACCGGTGAACAAAAGCCATTACCAAATGCAGAACAAAAGGTTTATGATATTATCGTAAGACGCTTTATTGCTGTGTTCTATCCCGATTGTAAAGTGGCCAAAACACAGGTAAATGCAGCTGTAGAAGAAGTCACCTTCCAGGCTAAAGGCAAAGAAATTCTTGATGAAGGGTGGAGAGTATTATTTCCCAAGGACTCAAAGAAAAATAAGGAGGAAGAAGACAAAGAAGATGAAGAAGGCATCTTACCTTCCTTTGATAAAGGGGAACATGGACCTCATGAGCCATCATTTACTGAAAAGACAACCAAACCACCTAAAACCTATACGGAGGCCTCGCTGCTCAGGGCGATGGAAACTGCTGGAAAACAAGTTGAAGATGAGGAACTCCGTGACCTAATGAAGGCCAATGGCATTGGAAGGCCATCCACAAGGGCAAGTATCATAGAGACCCTTTTTAGAAGAAAATATATAGAAAGAAGAAAGAACCAAGTTGTTCCAACTGAAATGGGGATACAATTGATCGGCACCATCCAAAATGAGCTATTGAAATCAGCTGAACTAACAGGACAGTGGGAAAAGCAACTCAAGGAAATTGAAGAGGGTGAATTCAGTGCGATCAAGTTCATCCACAATATGAAAAGCATGGTAGCTGAGCTGGTGCATGAAGTGCGCCAAGAAACAGGCAAACCAAGATTGGCTGCCCCAGAACCTCCTGCAAAAGCTACAACAAAAAACACTGAGGCCAAATCTGCCCCAACACAAAAACCAAAAAAGAGCGCTAAAAGCATCGAGGAAGTAAGTTGTCCAAAATGTAATAAAGGACATATCATCAAGGGAAAATCTGCCTATGGCTGCAGCAACTGGAAGTCAGGATGCAATATCCGTTTTCCTTTTACATTCTTGGAGAAAAAACTGACAGATAAGCAAGTCCAACGTCTCATTGAAAAAAAGGCCACTACCCAATTAAAAGGATTTATGCTCAATGGTCAAAAGGTGAATGGTATCATAAAATTAACTGGAGACTTTCAGTTTGAGCTTGAGTCAAAGGAAGAGAAGCCAAAGAAAACCGATGATAATAAAATGCCCTCTTGTCCTAAATGCAAAAAAGGAACAATTATAAAAGGTAAGACTGCTTATGGATGTAGTGAATGGAAATCAGGCTGTGATTTCAGGTTTGCATTTCAAGATATCAAAACCATAGCGAATGGTCGGCCGCTCACCAAAAAGCTCGTATTGGAAATTATCAGTAGTTAAAAGAGGAAATTAAAACAGGTCAAATAACCTTATATTTTTTAAATTAATTTTCTTTAAATAATTTAAACAAGCTAAATCATATGGTAGATAAACGTACTTTTTTTCATTATCTGCAAATATTTAAAAGGTGATAAAACCCAAAAAAAACATATCTTGTCATGAATGAAATCGGCCAAAAATTTTTCTAATATGATTAAACCTAAAATTCACTTGCCTTCTAATCCTTTTAAATTCATTAAAAAGCAAAAAGAGGAAATTGGTATTTCCCCTGATGAGTTATTGTTTCGGGGAATAAGGAAATCTGACAAAGTCCATTTAAGAATCATAGACTATGATGCTGAAAAGCTGACCGAAAAATCCATTGAAAATATAGCTGAGACTTTGTCATTTGCCAAAACCAAAACTGTTACTTGGTTAAATATTGATGGTCTCCATGATGCCCTCATAATGGATTATATCCACAAAGGCTTTGACCTGCAAAAACTCATTTTGTCCACTGTAATGGATACCCAGGCTAGACCAACAGTCCAGGACTATGAAACCTGCATCTTTATATCCCTTAAAATGTTATATCGGGATTCGGAGACTGACCAATTAATGGCTGAGAATTTAAGCTTGGTAATTTTGGATAAGCTGTTGATTTCTTTTCAGGAAAGAAAGGGAGATGTATTCGAACCAGTAAGGGAGAGAATAAGAATGCACAAACGACGCATTAGAAGTTCTGGAACTGATTATTTGGCCTTTACCCTATTGGATGTTGTCATTGATAATTATATCTACAACCTCGGTATATTGGGAGATAAAATAGAGGATTTGGAAGATATGCTTCTTACCAATCAAAGCAAAAAAATCATTAATCAAATCAACCGGTATAAAAGAGAGCTTAACTTCATCAGGAAATGTGTACAACCTGCAAAGGAAATGATATTGTCACTGGCCAAGCTTGATACGGACCTGATTGATGATGAAAATGAAATATACTTCAGGGAACTTCAGACCAATATCAGCCATGCTACTGAAACCTCTGATAATTACAGGGAAATGTTATCCGATCAGCTGAATATCTATCACACTACCATTAGTTCCAAATTAAATGATATCATGAAGTTCCTAACCATCTTCTCGGTTATTTTTATTCCTTTGACTTTTATTGCGGGGATTTATGGGACCAATTTTGATGTACTCCCAGAATTACATTACCAGTACAGTTATTATATCATGTGGATCGTAATGATCATTATTACCATTGTAATGTTGACCTATTTCAAAATTAAAAAATGGTTTTAGCTCCACTGATTTTCACTTCAAGGTCTTAAAATTTTCAATAAAAATCATTAAACTTTAGATCGATTTATCAAATCGTCTTAGCTAATCAAAAATGAAATTGATAATTGCAGAAATTCCCTAAATAATCATGAGAACACCTCTTGATTAGGAATATCAAACGCATTTAATTTTTAATAAGAGAAAGGGCTTTACCCGATGAACTACTTAGAGAAAGAGCTTAAGGATTTGCTTCAAAAGGATGATTCAATATTTGATTTTATCAAAGAATCCTCATTGGATGGAGTGTGGTATTGGGACATAGAAAACCCAGAAAACGAATGGATGGATGATAAGTTCTGGTCGACCTTAGGCTATGACCCTGATTCCATGCCACATAAATCTGCGGCATGGCAAAATATTATTTTTGAGGAGGATCTCAAAAATGTCCGGGTTAATTTCGAAAAACACTGTAGTAATCCAGATCATCCATATGATCAAATCGTTAGATACCGCCATAAGGAAGGTCACACTGTATGGATAAGATGTCGAGGAATGGCCCTTAGGGATCAAAGTGGCAAAGCCATTAGGATGCTGGGAGCTCATACAGACCTCAGTGAACTCAAAAAAAAGGAAGAAATACTAGAACAATGCAATACAGCAGCTGCCATTGGGTATTGGAGCCTTAAGCTCAAAACATTAAATCTTGATCTAGGAAAAGTAACCAAGAAGATACTAGAAATTAAAAATGATTGTCAGCCTCCGCTAAAGGCCTGTTTAAATAAATTGGAGAACTATAATGACAAACAATTAATAATTAACAGTAGCCGGCAGGCGATAGAAAACAACAGCCCTTTCGAGTTAGAAGTACCCATTCTTGGTTTAAACGGGAACAGGCATTGGATCAAAATTATTGGCATTCCACAAATCCACGAAGGTCAAGTCTTGGAATTTTATGGTACTATTCAAGATATCGATAAACAAAAAGTTCAAAGCCTCAAACTTACCAAGGAAAGAGAAAAGCTTAATAATGTCATCAAGGGCACCAATATTGGCACCTGGGAATGGAATATTCAAACAGGAGAAACTATTTTTAATGAACGATGGGCCAAAATGTTGGGCTATTCATTAAATGAACTTCAACCATTATCCATCAATACACTTGAAAAATTCATCCATCCTGATGATCTAATAAAATCACGCAAAAAGCTGGAGCAATACTTTTCAGGAAAAACAGATTTTTATAAATGTGAATGTAGGGTAAAGCACAAAGATGGGCATTGGATCTGGATTATGGACAAAGGAAAGGTATTTTCCTGGACACCAGACGGAAAACCCCTGCTTATGTTTGGGACTCACCGGGACATTACCACCAGTAAGCAAATAACAGAAAACCAAAGTCTCTTTATTAAACATGCACCCTCTGCACTTGCAATGGTCAACCTAGACTTTCGGTATATTGGTGCTTCTCAAAAATGGTTACAAATCTTTCATGTGGAGGAAGGTAAAATGGATAAGCTCACCCTCCTTGACACTTTTCCTGAAGCTAAAGACAAAATAGAAGAAATCAAGGAACACTGCATCAGAGGGAACAATCACTCTGAAGAAGCTTATAAATTAACCAAAGAAGGGAGTGTACAATGGCTTAAATGGGAAGCAAGTCCTTGGATAGGTGATAATGGTAAAGTAGGAGGATTTATCATGTCTGCAGAAGATATCACCCAACAAAAAGTAAATGAAGAAAAGCTAAAGATCAGTGAACTTTCATTCCTCAGAAATTTTTCCAATTCGGGGATTGGAATGGGGCTTGTCAGTCTGGAAGGTTATTGGTTAAAGGTAAATAAAAAGTTATGTAAAATAATAGGATATTCTTCAGAAGAGCTGCTTAAGTTAACATTTGCAGAAATCACTCACCCTGATGACCTAGAAACAGATTTGGCTTTTTGTGAAGAATTATTGGCAGGCAAAAGAGAAAACTATCAGATGGAAAAACGATACTTCCACAAAAATGGCGATATCGTTAATATCATTCTGGCAGTGTCCTTGGTCAGAGATGTCAAGAATCACCCCATGTATTTTATTTCCCAAATAATTGATATTACGGAATTAAAGAAAGCCCAGCAAAAGATCCAGACACTATTAAACACAACCCAAGAGCAAAACAACAGGTTACAAAACTTTGCCCATATCGTTTCGCATAACCTAAAATCACATTCAGGAAATATCGATTTCATGATAGATATTGTATTGGATGAAAAACCTGAATTAAAAGAGTTCCCAACAATTTCCCATTTAAAGCAAGCTTCAAAAAATCTTTCCGAGACTATTTACCATTTAAATGAGGTAGCTTTAATAAACACTTCTGTAAAGCAAAACCTAAAACGCATCTCGGTCTATGACTCCATTAATAAAGGAATAGAGAACATTTCAGCTTTAGCAAAATCTGCCCAAGTAAAAATCATCAACAGAATAGAACCGGGCCCCCAGATACTAGGGCTTCCTGCTTATCTGGACAGTATCATCCTCAATTTCTTGACCAATGGTATTAAATACCGTTCAAATGGAAAAGAAGACAAGTTAGAAATTAATTGCCATGAACAAGGAGACTATGTGGTTCTAACCTTTAAGGACAATGGATTAGGAATTGATTTAGAGCGGAATAGAAAAGATCTTTTTGGGATGTATAAGACCTTCCATAGACACCCTGAATCAAGAGGTATTGGTCTTTTCATTACCAAAAGTCAAGTGGACGCCTTAGGAGGTAAAATAGAAGTAGAAAGTGAAGTGGGCAAAGGAACTACCTTTGAGGTGTATTTTGAAAAATTTCAATAGGCGATTTCCTAAACTCAATAAACAGACTTGGATTTCAAATTGAAATCTACTATTTTAAATAATTAAGCACTGAATAATAAGCAATTACAAAACTTGCATTAGGTTTTGATTTTTGCAGGAAGATATTGCTTCACCAGCAATGCATATTTTAGACCAAAAGGTGGGGTGATGATTTCCAAATCCATACAATTTCCAAATCTATATGAAATTGCATTTTGTAAAATTAAATAATTCGGATTTTAAACTGGACTATTACTCGAAAGACACTGAAAGAACAATATCTATAAGTTTAGGTTATCTATATGACCTGTTCTTCACTAAACCTTGACTTTTAGATGATAGTAGTGTAAAAACAATAATTAAAGAATAAAATTTCAAAACACAATGAAAACAGCTGATGAATATTTCCTATATTTGTTTAGTGGTGTAACCAATAAAAAGTCATCACCCAAAAGATAATGAAAAGAAATATAGCAAAGTATCATCTACTTAGTAATGTAACTTTTCCCCTTAATTTATTGGTTAGCTATACATTTGGATAATGACATGAAGAAAATCAATAGTCTTTGCATTATAGATGATGATCCTATCTATACTTTCGGCTTGAAGAAAATAATCGAATTGGGCGGGTTCGACGTGGACACTATTTTTTACGAAAATGGAAAAGAGGCTTATGAAAAATTATCTGAAACCCTCAATGAGGGCAGGACTCTTCCTGAGGTGATTTTACTGGACATCAATATGCCAATATGGAATGGATGGAAATTTTTGGATGAATTCACAAAAATAAGAACCAAACAAAAGGCTAATATATATATTATCTCTAGCTCAATTGACCCTAAAGATCATGAAAAAGCTAAGGAATATGATGTGATTAACAATTTCATCATCAAGCCAATTTCAATAGAAAAAATCAGCCAATTGCTTATAAGTTGATCAAACTTGAGGTAGTCAGTCCTATAAAAGTTTTCCTCGCTGGAGGAACCCTTTTTCACTCCACTTCAAAAGACTGTATCGCTGACCAATCACTCCAATTAAGATGTTGGTCTCTATACCTTACCTTCCAATAATACTTCTTCCCTGAAGTCAATAGTTTAAACACTTTTTCATCTGTAAGGTCATCATCTTTTTGTTGGTTTTCATTATAATACCAATTCTCATGCTGTTTCCAACTATCAAAAATCAGATTGGAGAATTCTGGATCAGTGCTGATTTGCCAATTTGAGGCGGCATGGAATGCTTCTTTTCGATCACTCTTAAATTCACCAGCCTGAAGCACGAGACCTCTCGCTGGGACCAATTCATTTACAGGAAATATATTTTTAGGGACATGTGGTTTTCTTTCCATTTTCCACACAGTAATAGAATCCGTCAGATCATTGTCCTTGGCCAGATATTGATTACCACGACTCATCCTTTTAACTGTAAATTTTGGATCAGCAGGATTCGCATCCACCTCTACCATAACAAACCCATATTCATCTTGAGTTACAGTAAACTCATCATAATCCCTGCCCTCAAATTCTCCCCAATTATCCAATGCACCCCCTGCCGAGGCAACATTGACCCAAAGGTGCTTATGATCTTTTGACTGACCCCTGGAGTACCCATGTGTATGTCCAAAAAAATGTATGCTAGGCTTTCCTGTTTTTTCTGTAAAGTCCTCTAGCTTTTTCACTACCTCTCCAGAAAACTCCTCCTCCCCTGGTATCCAGAGTTCAGATTTATGTGGATGGTGCATTTGTGCAAAAACAAAGTCTATTTCCTCCATTTCTGCCGTTTCCTCCAAAATCTTATCCAACCATCTCAGTTGATAGTTACTACCTCCAATCCCGTCATCTACATTGGAATTTAAGCCCAATATTCTGGTATTTCCATAATCTTTGTACCACCAGTTCTCAGCAAACTCTGGGCTACCGTTCTTAGGAAGACTGAAATACTTAAAATAAAAAACCGATTGGTTTTCATGGTTTCCCAGGACTGGATAAACAGGCACTTGTGAAAAAAGCTTTTGTGCTGGTTGGAAGAAATGTTCCCTCCACTGGATATAGTTTGCCCCATTTTGAACTAAATCGCCTGGAATAAGTACCATAGCCAGATTTTCTGGAACCTCACCTTGAAACTCTTTGTCAAGATAGGCCAATATCCCTTCATTGACTACCTCATAAAACTTATCAGGTTCATTCCCGTCTATCTGCATATCACTCATGGCTACCAAATTGAAAGACTTCCTGTCCTTTGCAAATGGGGGAGTTTTAAACTGATAAATATCAGAAAAAGCCTTTCCTGTCCTCACCCTATAATAATAGACGCTTAATCGTTCCAAACCTGTCAGGGAGACTTCATGGACCCGGGCATCTGTAAAATTAATATCAATGGAATTCCCAGAAGTACTATTACCTAAATTAGGTGTAAGCCCCCACTCAACAATACTTTCCTCACCACTATCTGTTTGCCACATTACAGTTATCGAATTAGGAGAGGCATTTTGAAGATAAGGTTCTATTTCGATTTGCTGGGCATTCAAATTACCCACATTACAAGCAAAAAGAGTCAACAAGCAAGTCAAGGCTACACGATTGAAATCCAAAAACAATAATCTCATTATGATCAATTATGATATTTAAACATGTTAAGGTGTGCAGCAAATATTCTTCTATGATTATATGATCAACAAAAACTCCTTAATGAATAAGAATTACTGCATCTACTTAATATTTGACAAAAATAACCATTGGCATCTCATACGCACTCGATTAAACATTATCATTATGTAAACCCTATTTTATTAAAAAAGGCTATTGAGTAAAAAAATCAATCTAAAATAAGCCGCTGTCTCTTGCCACTTATGAAGCTATAATGATCCGCAGAATATGACTTGTAAAAACTATATTAGTATGCTTCTTCATTAAAAAGAAAACCACATTGCAAAAAACAATGTGGTTTTTATATCCATTAAAGAATATTTAATGCCTGATAAAGTCTAAGGTTATTGCAAGGCCATTTGCGGATACGGGACAGGCATGCCTGTGGCTTTTATAATCGGCATTTGTGCCTTGGTTTCCTTTAGATGCTTGGTCAACAATTCTGCCAATTCAGAAGCCATTTTAGGGTTCTGATTTATTAGATTGTTCTCTTCACCGATATCCTTAGTAATATTAAATAGTTCCATCCTTTGATCTGCGTGATGATAAATCAATTTCCAATCACCCTTTCTTACTACACTGTATGGGGGCTGGTCATAGGTATTGGGGTAATGCCAAAACAGGGCTCTCTCTCCATCCGCTTTTTCTCCATTCAATAACGGGACAAAACTTTGACCATCCACTTCTTTGTCGATCCCTTTTGAAATACCTGCCATTTCCAAAAAGCTAGGATAGATATCTTCAATGATCAGGTAGTCATCGATCACCCTGCCCGGCTGGCTCACACCTGGCCACTTTACGATCATTGGTACCCTGATGCCTCCTTCATAAGGCGTTATCTTATGCCCTCTCAAAGGCAGGTTCTGAGGGGTTTGTTTAGGACTACCATTGTCAGACATAAATACAATGATGGTATTGTCTTTCACACCTAACTTTTCCAACTGCCTGATGATATCGCCCAGGGATTTATCCATTCCCTCGATCATGGAAGCGTAAGTAGCTTGAAATTCTCCTAAGCCAGCATCTATATACTTTTGATAAAAACGCTCATCCTTTTCCCAAGGGGCATGAATCGCATAATGGGACATGTATAAATAAAAGGGTTTCCCTTTATCCACTGCAGTGGCAATGGCCTTATTGGCCTCCAAGGTCAGGGCTTCCGTCAAGAAAATTTCTTTTCCATGGTACTTTTCCAAACCCGGCACATCCCAAATAGGACTGCCTGATCTCCAGACGGCACTAAAATCATGCTTTCCATGATAACTTCCAGGCCCTCCTGCGGCATGTCCAGCTATATTGACATCAAAGCCCAGGTTTTTAGGATCCTCTCCCGGCGTACCCTCGGCCCCAAAGTGTGCTTTGCCCACATGGATGGTTTCATAACCAGCCTCTCTCAAAAGCTGCGGAAGTGTACTATGGTAAACAGTCAAATCCTGTCCTTCCTGATCACTCAAACCATTTAAGTTCCATTTTGGGGATTGCAATATAGGATGATCCTGGTCAGGGGATTTATCTTTCCTTAATGTCCAGGAAGTCACCCTATGTCTTGCGGCATTCATACCAGTCATTAAACTGATCCTTGATGGGGAACATACTGCCGAGGCATAGGCTTGGGTAAACTTATCCCCCTCGCTGGCCAGTTTTTCCATATTGGGGGTATAATATTGCTTATTGAGTGTGGTCTTTTCGGTGTAAAAAGGCACAGAAGTATCCTGCCAGCCCATATCGTCTACAAAGAAGAAAACTATATTGGGGGCTTTCTTCTGTTCTTCAGTTTGGGCCAAAAGCATTCCCGAATTTAAAATCAGGATAAGTAAAAATATAGAGCCGAAAGCTTTTATTGTTTTATTTATCATCATAATAATACTTAATTTATGTGTATCCGCTGTGCTGCATGTAGCCGAATAAACAAAGGGTTTAACTTATTTTTAGACTTTCCTACTTTTTCCATCGATGAAAAAGTAGGAAAAAAATCTAGACCGTGGAGCCTCCCGCCACGGGCGGGCAAGATATTCAAATTGAGCCGAATACGGTTTCGATTAGGTACTATTATCTCAATTTGATTTTGGAACTCTTGCTAGGGGCTAAAAATGAGCGGATCTCGCTGTTCCACGACGCGAGCTAGCTCATTTTCTTAACGCCCTCCTCAATCGTTCCAAAACCGAATGCTCCAAAGGTCAAATAATAGATTTCGGTGAATATTTCGTTTATTAGAGGATACGTGCAAAAACATGGATACGCATATACTTATTTTACTGGTGAAGTGTCTTTAACTTCCCCCTTTAATCTATCTGAAACTTTTCCTTTTGAGCTTATCAATACCTCCACCTCAAGCGGTCCTTGTGGTAATTCGCCATTTTTTATTGGAATATGGACAGTAGTTTTTTCAAAGGGACTTAATGCTGGAATATTTTCCCTACCGATTTCTATCAAATCATCTCCCTTTTGGTATTGTACTTTTAGTTTAGATTTTCCAGAAGCAATCTGTCCAAAATTTTGAACTTCGACTGACAGGTTATTATCCTCAAGTACAGGCAATTTAGCCGACAAGGCTGCTTCCAAATACTCCACCCATGGCAGTCTAGCATAGCCAAAGAGCAAAGCGCCTGAGCGATCCTTACCAATAAGTTTAGCCGCAAAATTGTCTGACTTAAAGCCATTTCCTTTAGCCTCAAAAACCAAAACCAGGTCTTCCCCGGATGGTCTGGAATGGATCAATTTACTGCCTCGACCAAAATTCACCTCCTCTGGTGCTCCAAAGCGCAGGGAAGAAAGGTCCATGTCTTTTTGGGCATCAAATCCTTCCTCAGACTTCACCAAAACCTCAATACTTTGGGTTTTGGCAGTTATCTCTTTTTTATTAAGTATCGTCAACTGCCTTCCCACGATCAAGGGAATTCCTATGTTCTTAGAACTGTGTTCATCATTTGGTTTGTCCTCATGCTTCAAATAATCAATCACGGCAAAGTTGGCCTGAACTGCCCTGCCCAACTCATCCTGAAGAATTTTTATCCTTTCATATTTGAACCAATCTTCCTTCGTTCCATCGGTATACTGGGTAATTCCTGGCATATAGGCCTCTCCTGGATCCGTTTTCCAATGGATACCATCCTTTGACCTGAGATAGAAGGCGATTCTTCCCAACCAATCATTGACTATAAGGTGATATTGAACATGATCTTTCCAAACTACAGGATCCTCAAATCGGCCATCTACGGGCGGATAAACCCGTTCATTGCTGACTTGATTGAAAGTAGAAATACCATCTTTGCTGAACCATACTCCACCTCCCCTACATACCATCAAATAGGATCCATCTTCACGTTGGGCAAATGTCAAATTGGAAAGTCCCTCTATAATTGGTCTGTCTCTGGGATCAAATTCATATTTACCATAAAGCCATGGTCCATTTAAGTTTTTGGAGACATAATATCCATCAATCACATAAATGATATACCTACCATCTTTGGTCTTATACATTTCAGGGTTATGCCCTTTGCCTATTGTATCTATCACCTTAAAAGGCCCTATAGAATTGTCAGAAACGGCGTGTACTACAATTGAATTTGGCCATTCCATATGTCCCTTAGGAGCATCTTCTCTCCATCTACAAACAAAAAGATGATACTTGCCGTCTTTCTCCTTGAGGATGTTTCCACCCCAATAAGACCATTCCCCATCTTCAATCCCATTATCGATGTATCTCGGAACAACACCTTCCTCTCCCCAAGTATCTTTCACCAATTCCCCCACGGGTTCGATAGGTTCAAAAAGATCAAGAAAGCGAGCTCCTTCAACAAGATTTTGCCATTCTGAAGGCCTTTCTCTCTCCTGAATTTGGGCAACACCATTGAGGGAGCATAGGAGCAACATAAATAATATTCCGTAAAAAGCTTTTCCTTGTTTGATCATATCAAATTTTCTCTGTACTTAAATTCCAGTCAAAACATAGGTTTCTCCTTTTTGGGTATCAAAGCTCATTGTCTTAGAAGTACTTCCTTCATTCTTGATAAGCTCCTTACCTTTTGCTGTGGTAACTTTCATTCCTGCTGGCACCAATACACTACATTCTGCACCAGCCAATGATTGAATCTCCGCATTAAGCACCTTTCCATTTTCCCATAAGAAGCTAACCACAAAAGCCCCTCGGGCATGCATTCCTTTTACACTTCCCTTTTGCCATGCCTTGGAAGTAGGTAGAGCAGGAATAAGCCTGATCGTTTCATCTTTTCCTTGGCTTTGAAAAAGCATTTCTGCAATCCCAGCAGCACCACCAAAGTTACCATCAATTTGGAATGGCGGATGGGCGCAGAATAAGTTGGCATAGGTACCACCATTACTCATGACGATCTTCGTGCCATCACCTCCTACCGGTTGTAATAGCTTCTTTAAAAGCAATAAGGCATGGTCGCCATCACCTAATCTCGCCCAGAAGTTAATCTTCCATGCACGGCTCCAACCTGTTCCTCCATCACCTCTTATTTCCAAAGATTTGGTTACTGCATCAGCTAATTCTGGAGTATCCCAAGGAGTGATTTCATCATAAGGGTGCAATCCATACAAATGTGAAACATGGCGGTGATGAGGATCTGCATCCTTCCAATCATGTAACCATTCATTTAAGTCACCTTCTTTCCCAATTTGGTTAGGAGCCAGACGATCACGCTTTTCGGCCAATTCCCTTGCAAACACTTCATCTATACCCAAAACCTCAGCTGCTTTAATGGTACTACCAAAAACCTCTCTACTTATCTGCATATCCATCGTTGGGCCCATGACCGTATGACCACGGTAACCATTTGGCTTTACATAGGCGTTCTCAGGGGAGTTGGATGGCGCAGTTACCAAATATTGGTTTTCAGGTTCTTCAATGAGAATAGATGATAAAAATTCAGCCGCCCCCTTCAGCACAGGGTAGTATTCCTCCAAAAAAGCAGTATCCCTGGTAAATCTATAATGTTCCCAAACATGTTCAGCCAGCCAAGCACCACCTGTCATGGTACTTCCCCAACTTGCCCCCTCTCCTGGTGAAGTATATCTCCAAGGGTTACTGATCACATGGGCCACCCATCCTGGAGCATCGTAATATGCTTTTGCGGTTTTTTCTCCATGTTCTACCAAATCAGCCGTAAACTGATGCACCGGTTCAGCCAAATCACCCAAACCAACTTGTTCCGCAATCCAATAATTCATCTGGAGATTAATATCCAAGTGATAATCACCATTCCATGGTGCCTGATACTCAGGTGCCCAAATTCCTTGAAGATTGGCTGGCAACTGGCCTGGTTGTGAAGAGGAAATCAACAGGTATTTGCCATAATTAAAGTATAATACTGGCAACTGGGCATCTTCCTTACCATCTGCATATCTTTGTAGCCTTTCAGGTGTACTTAAGCCCATGACCTCATCATCGTGATGATTCAGTTTAAGTATGTTTCTTTTAAAATATTCCTGATATGCCTCAATATGACGTTTCTCGGCGCCTTTGATTTCAAATGCAGCAACTTTCTTATTAACCGCATCAACAGGATTACCTTTCCTTGTTTTTGGGTCTTCAATATTATAGTCAGTAGCCGCTGCAATTATCAAATAACAGGTATTGGCACCTTCGACATCTATTAGTCCATCGGTGCTATTGACTTCTCCCCCATTAGCAATAACTTTCACCGTAGAAGCGAACTTCATCCCAGGCATATCTGCATTAGGAAGTTGACCTGTCATTAAAAGTTGGGCATTACCTACGCTTTTAATGCTAGCATTCTCCTTCCTGTCCAATCCAACTTTAAAACTCAGTTTTTTCTTCTTTGAGGCTGACAGCTTAACCAAAATCACGTCATCTTCAATACTGGAAAATGCTTCTTGGATATAGTTCACACCTTCCCTGCTCCATTCTGTTCTGGCCAAGGCATTTTCTATGTCAAGAATCCTTGAATACCCAGAGTAATCAGCTAGGGTATCTTTCCAAGTGATCCACAGGTCTCCAAGGGTTTGGTAACTACCATAGCTTACCTTGGCCCCATTCCCACGACCTGAACCAGGCCCCTTACTGACAAAGTTCTTTTGCAATAATTCCTCGGCAGCCTTATTATTACCCTCAAGCAATAACTTCTGTATGTCATCTAGATACTCATGGGCATTTTCCCTGTCGGCATCCTGAACACCACCTGACCAAAGGGACTTTTCATTGAGAATAATTCTGTCCAGATTTGGATTGCCAAAAATCATTCCTCCAAGCTGTCCATTGCCTATTGGCAAAGTCTCCAAATGGTTCCTTGCGGGTTTTTTAAAATAAAGACTGAGATCTGTCTTCTGCGCCAATAAATTATGCCCTAATAATACTAAACCTCCCATAAATGGAAGGGCTTTTCTAAAAAGCTTTTTCATTCTGCTAAAATGTATATTCTTTAAAATTGAGAAGTATGTTAGGGCTTAAATAGATCATAAGCCCTAAAAGTAGAAAAGCCTTGAGTAATCCCAAAGCTTTTCTATTTAATCTACTGATTTTTATTGATAATCGGGATTCTGTACCAATATACCATTGCTTTTGTCAATTTCAGACTGTGGAATTGGCCAGTGGAAAAATTTATCCTCATAATGGTAACCGACGATTCCGTCCTCAACGTTATTCAGGACATCTTCAGCAATTCCCCATCGCTTCAAATCGTAAAGCCTCAAACCTTCAAAGGCCAATTCAATTCTCCTCTCGTGTCTGATACGCTCGCGCATCTCTTCTTTAGATAGTCCGCTTGGCAAGACAGGCATATCAGATCTAAGTCTCACTTCGTTCACTGCTTCATACACAGCAGTACTTGGCCCAGAAAGTTCGTTTTCCAATTCGGCATACATCAACAATACATCAGCATATCTTAACAGCACCCAATCTTGTTGACTTCGGGTTGAATAACCATATGGGATCAAACTTGGTGTCAGAAACTTCTTCAGACCAAATGTAGTAGGACCTCCATTAGATGGTGTATGCGTATTTCCTCCTCCCCAATCCACATAATCTTTGAATACAGTTTTAGCCAATCTACTGTCCCTATTATTAAAAAGTTGATCTGCATCTGTTAAAGGTGATTCCCCGAATGGAAGTCCATCAGTGCATTCATAATCATCCACAAAATTCTGAAGCGGGCTGATCACAAACCAATCACCATACCATTGGTCCATTGCTGTGGCATTATCAGGTGCCAAAAACTTAATCGAGAATATAATCTCCTCATTTCCTTCCTGCGTACCATCCTTGAATACATCAACATATTCCTCAGACAAATCATAACCTGCTCCCATTAACGAAGTAGCTATACCCTTGGCAGATTGAAGAATGTCTGCTTTTGCATTTCCATTTTCATCATAGGCGTCATACATCAAGATCCTCAACAATAAAGCTTCTGCTGAAGATTTAACGGCATGCCCTCCTCCATCACTAAATGGAACTGCGCTAAGCTTCCCTATGGCCTCATTCAGATCAGCAGTTATTTGGTTAAATACAGCTGACTCTGGTTGTTTCTCCTGATGCTGGTTATCCATGTTCAAGGGTTCCAACACAATTGGTACAGCGCCATAAGCTTTGTATAATTCAAAATAATAGTAAGCCCTAAAAAATTTGGCTTCTCCTTCATAAACACTCCTTTGCTCACTACTAATATCCGTACCGACATAATCGGACAATTGATCCAAGAAAATATTAATTCTTGCTATTGCCTGATAGCTAGTTCCATAAATATTAGCAACATATCCGCCAGAAGTCGGATTGATGTTTCCTTGAACAATTTCCCTAGAATTCCAATAATTATGCTGTCCATAACCATTATCAGTCAATACATCCAAATTAGGTGCTCCAAAGGAAAACATGGAGTTTTGGATGGTTCCATAAATTGCTGTGAGGGCATTGTCGAAATCTGCCTTGGATTTCCAAAACAGGCTAGATGATAACTGATCAGTTGGGTTTTTATCAAGGAATCCTTCACATCCCGCCATCAACGTTATCGTCAATATGATTATAATATGTTGTTTTATCCTTTTCATAATCGCTTAGTTTTTGATTGGGAGAATTAAAGTTGAACTTGAAGGCCAAAAGAGTAAATCTTATTCTGCGGATAGTTTACGAAATTCCCATTCCCACCTCTTTCAGGATCAAGTCCAGGATAATCAGTGATGGTAAATAAATTATCCCCTGAGAAATAAACCCTCAATTTGTTGAGTTTCAGCTTATTCAAAATGGCTTCATTAAAGCTATATCCCAGCACCAAATTCTTCATTCTCAAGTAGCTGGCATCTTGTAGGAAATAGGTAGATGCTCTAGAAATCTTACCACCATCATTCCATCCCCAGTACATTTTAGGCATGGTTGTCGAAGGATTTTCAGGAGTCCAGCGATTTCTCCAATCCACTGTTGGTACGGCACCTTGTACAAATGGTATTGTTCCCCAATTGTTTACAAAAACATCCCTTTTCTGTACTCCTTGGAAGAAAGCAGAAAAGTCAAATCCCTTATAAGAAGCTCCTAGGTTAAAAGAATATTCAAACTTTGGAAATGGATTGCCTATAACTACACGGTCATCTGCATTGATCACATTATCTCCATTTTGATCCTTGAACTTCAAATCTCCTGGAGTGGTATTATCATTGAATTGCTTTGGAGAGTTGTTAACTTCTTCCTCTGTTTGGAAAATACCTTCCCATTCCAACATATAATAGCTGCCCCAAGGTAATCCCTCCCGATAAATATTATTACCGCTGATCTGCTCTGCTCCATACTCAACCAGCTTATTTCTAAATCGGTCAATATAGAAACCGGCTTCATAATTCAATCCTTCCAAACTACCATCCTTGATGTAGTTTCTATAATTCATGCTGAATTCCAAACCAGTGTTCTCCATCACCCCGTCATTGATGGTAGGAGGTGTCAATCCCACTACCCCGGCCAATTGGGATTCCCTCAAAATGTCAGAGGTGACCTTTTTATACCAATCCACTGTAACACTCAGTCCATTAAAAATCAACATGTCAAGACCAATATCGGTCACTTTGGTGGTTTCCCATTTGATATTGGCATTGGATAGCCTGGTTTGGGCGACCCCGGTGGAAAGGTCTGCATTATCAAACGGGTAGGCTCCAGTGAACACCAATATATCCTGATAAGGGTAAAGACCTATATTTTGATTTCCCAGTTCACCATATGAAGCCCTAAGCTTAAGGTCATTTAACCAGTTGATATCTCCATCAGCAATAAAGGACTCTTCAGACACCCTCCAACCTGCAGAAACAGAAGGGAAAGCACCCCATCTAGTATCTGGACTCAATCTACTGGTACCATCATAACGAAGGTTCACCTCAAGTAAATAGCGCTCATCATAATTGTAGCCTGCACGTCCAAAAAATGATTGGATGGCCCAACCGTTGCTAGTTCCGGAAGCATTTTGCACTGCTGGACTACCAGCATCCAACTCTAATAGTTCATTGCTGGAAAAACGTTCTCTATAACCTCTTAAAAACTCATAGGAGTTACTTTCTTGGCTATATCCACCTTGCAAGTTTAAATGATGCTTTTCGTCAATACTTTTCTCATAATTTAAGTAAGTAAACAAATTGGTATAGATCTCCTGATAAGCATCCATCATGAGCCCTCTACCTCCCACATCCAAATCAGTCATAAAATCACCAGTTTGGTAATTGTATAATGGTACAGCAGGCCTCCAGTCTTTACTTTTTGAAAAATCAGCTACCACAGCTCCCTTGGTATACCATTTTAATCCCGGTACCAATTGGAATTCTGTCCAGGCCTGGGCATTGATAGAATGGTCCACCAAGGTATTGAGCACCCCATTTTCTACAATGGCCACAGGGTTTTTATTATTACTTTCAAAAGGAAAAGCTTTATAAGCATACCTTCCGGAGCCATCAGGCAAGGTAGGCATATAGGTTGGAGCTTGTGACAAAGTGGACAAGAACATGTCCACCCCTCCCTGACGCGGATTAGATCGGTCGCCCCTTTTTAAAGATAGGTTGGTACCGAACTTGATATTTTCATTCAAACCAGAGTTTAGGTTTACCCTAAAATTATAGCGCTCATAATCAAAGCCCTTCATCACCCCTTCTTGATTGACATATCCTAGTGAAACATTATAGGTGGTTAGTTTCTCGCCCCCATTGAACGACAAATAGTGGTTTTGCGTCGGTGCAGGATTAAACATGATGTCCACCCAATCTGCATTGGGATATTTATTCCTATCCGTAGCATTTCTGTACATGTCTATCTGCTCCTGGGTGTACAGGCCAGTAGTGATATTGGTATTCAACTTTGCCTCATTGAATAATTCCATATATTCTGCAGAATTGGTAATAAATTCTGGCATTCTAGAAGGTGTATTGATGGCATAGTTGCCGTTATAATCAATTTTCAATCCTCCCTTAGATCCCTTTTTGGTAGTTACCAAAATCACACCATTGGCAGCCCTAGAACCATAGATTGAAGCTGAAGCGGCATCCTTAAGAACAGAAACATTCTCTATATCATTTGGAGAGATATCGGATAAACTACCTTCTACACCATCTATTAGGACCAATGGATTAGAACCCGCACCACTGAAAGTACCTTGGCCCCTGATCTGGATCCCAAGGCCTTCATTTCCAGGTTGACCAGAATTTTGTACTACCCTTACACCTGGTAACCTACCCTGCAACATGGAAGCAGCATTGGTTACAGGTCTTCTTGAAAGTACGTCACCATCTACATCTGCCACAGCACCAGTTACATTGATTTTTTTCTGGGTACCAAAGCCTACTACAACCACTTCTTCCAAACCCTGAAGATCCTCTTCCAGCACCACTTCGATGATCGACTGATTACCAACCCTAATCTCTTGAGGCTTGTATCCCACGAAAGAAAAGATCAGTATTGACTCCTCATCAGGAACAGTGATAGAAAAAGCCCCGTCAATATCCGTTGCAGTACCTGTTGTGGTCCCCTTAATGCTTACAGTTGCTCCTGGAATGGCCATTCCATCAACTGCAGAGGTTACCACTCCCTTCACTGTTTTATCAAACACTACGTTTTCCACCATAACCTCTTCTTCTTGTTTGGAAACATGGATGGTATTATTGATACTTTTAAAACGTAATTTGGCATTTCTTGAAAGCTCCTCCAATGCCGATAATAAGGTACCATTTTGAACGGACAGATCTTGCGGAGGCACATTTCCCAGCCTTTGCTTCTCATAGGCAAAGGCATAACCTGTCTTCCTTTCTATTTCCTCAAAAATGGAATAAAGCTCTTGCTGATTGGCATGAATGGTGAGGTACACTTCATCAATGCCCTTGTCTTGTGAGCTGTTGGCCCTAGCAGTCAGGGTCTGGCTTAACATTACAAATGCCAGCAAAAATGGCATCCATACCATCCTGCTAAAATTTAAAATTGGTACGTGTTGTTTCATAATCATTCTGGGTTAGTTGAAAATTATGTTATTAATAATCATATGAGTTTACATTGTATTGTCCTTGGATTTCACCAATACTGTTTGTCCCTGTATTTCGAATTTTATTCCGGCAGAATATTCCATTCCCATCAGAACATTTTTGAGGCTTTGGTCTTCAAACCTCCCTGTATAGTCTCCTTCAAGTGTTACATCCTTTTCAATGACAAAGGAGACATCATACCAGTTGGAGAGTTGTTCAAAAACCTCATCATACTGCGTATCCTGAAATTTTAGGATCTTTTCTTTCCAGCCCACCAATAATTCATAATCATAGAAATCCTTGCTCATTGCATTGGTTTTCCTGTCATAAAAAATGGCTTCTGTTGGAGTAATATGGCTTTCTATTCCATTGCCCGTGCTCACACGGACCTTCCCTGTTACTACAGCTACATGGAGTTTGTTTTGGCCATCATATGCCTTGATATCGAAAGAGGTTCCTAATACCCTGGTCTCCAATTCCCCACTTTTAACTATAAAGGGCCTTGCTGTATCCCTTTCCACATCAAAAAATGCCTGTCCTTTCAAATCTATTTCTCTAGTATTGCCAAAAGTTTCAGGATAACTTATGCTACTACCTGAATTCAATACCACCTTAGACCCATCAGGAAGCATGACCGTCTTTTTTATGCCTTTTGGGGCTGATTTATATATTGTTGGAATACTCACTGCAATAACCTCTTCCTTTGGTTTGTTGAACCAAATACTGTAAGAAAGCATCATCATTCCCAAAAGAAGAATAGATGCCGCTATAGACCCTCCCCAAGTGAAAATTCCAGGTTTCTTCACAGCATAATATCTGCTACTACCTTCCTCATCACTCTTATGGTTAGCCAGGATAAGTTGATCCAAACCTTTATAGAATCTTTCTTCATCCATCTTATTTTCTTCAACAGGCTTCAGGTTTTTGGCTATCAGTCTGGCATTATTGAACATTTTTATCTTATCAGGATTGTTCCTGCACCACTTTTCCCAGTACCTGTTGCTATGGTCGTTTGGCGCACTTACCCATTTGATAAAAAATGTGTTTTTCAGAAAATCAGATTCGTTCTTTGGCTTGAATTCCATTTATATATCTCTAGATTGAAATCAATTTTGCTTTATTGATTACTTAGAGACACACATTCAAAAAGTGACATCGGAAAAAATGAGATTTTTTTAAAAAAAATTAATTCAAGTTAAATCTGCTTATCTGAAATAAAGCCAATAGCCTGAATAAGGGTGTTTTGAAAGTTGGAAGAGGGAAGTCCGAAGTGGGAGGTTGGAAGAGAGTTTAAAATCAAACCATATTCAATAATAGAGGCAGCAGAAAAAGTACGTCTTCATGTTTTTTCAAGACCTCGGACATATTGTTAAGTGCCTTATAAAGTAGATTTCGAGCGGAGCGTAAATTGGAAAAATCCATTATCCCAGCAATCTCCTTGTATGAAAGCTGTTCAAAAAAATAGAGTGAAATGATTTCCCTTTGTCTTACAGGTAAGTCATTGCTGATTTTGTGAAGAAGTTTTTTCACATCAATGGTAAAGGGGGTAGTCAAGGCATAGAAATCAGCTTCAACCTCCATCTTAAAACCATCCTCCCGTTCATAATCTTCATTTAGTTTTATCTTTCTGTTTCGCTTTAAAACCCTTAACAGTTTTCTGCGATAGGATGAATAGAGGTAATTTTTAATGGACTTAATTTCTCCTAATTGGTGTTTTTTAGAGACCATATACAAAAAGACATCTTGAACAATATCATATGCCAAGTCCCGATCATTGGTTATCTGAGTGCCGTAGTTAAACAATCTATCTGCATAGCGGGTATAGATTTCGGCCAGGGCTTCATCTTCACCCATTTTCACTCCTTCCCATAATGATTCATCTGTTAGGGAACTAACAGAATTGCCCATTAGGGGTAAGGCATCCTCCTTGGTTGGATTATCCTTATTATCTGAAAACTGTGTATTCAGGCGAAGCATTTTGGGTGTTTTGGGAAATATTAACAAAGGATTCTTGGGCAGAATTATGGATAGGAGTTAGCAATAATATATTATTCAACCCTATCCAATACCCTAAATCAAAATAAAACAACATCTAGGCAGCTTAATATCAAAATTTCCTAAAAGCTTTTTATGGCTATTGCAAATCAGGTATGGATATTGGGTAAAATAAAATCAATAACTAAAAAGTTAAATTAAAAAAGGCCTTATCAGAGAATAGTAGTTAATATTCTCCAATAAGGCCTTTAAGTATGTTAAATTTCTAATATATATATTTATCCCATTATTTGGATTCAACGTATTTTGCGAAATTATCCAAAATTGCCTGCCAGCCTGCCCTTTGCATTTCCAATGGATTTAAGCTCTCCGGATCAAATGTTTCCTCAATTAATGTTTTATCACCTTCAGCTTTAAAAACCACCTGTACATTTCTTCCGTCCTCCAGATCATATGTGATCAGTTCCTCTTGTATTACATCCCGGTAAACACCTGAAAAGTCAAATCCCATACTACCATCTTTTGCTTCCATTCTAGCGGTAAAAACGCCTCCTTTTTTTAGGTCATTGGCGGCACTAGGGCAATGCCAGTCATCGGAGGCGGCATTCCATTTTGTGATATGTTCTGGTTCAGTCCAATATTTCCAAACTTTCTCGATCGGGGCATTCACAGTGGTTTTAATGATGATTCTTTCCATGGTACAGTTATCTTATGGTTTTAAAAATGAGCATTTAATTTAATAAATATAATGCTTTCCCATTAGCTATAGGGAAATTGTCTTTTCTCTTTAATAGTTTGTTCGACCCCGTCGGGGTCGGGATTTGATTTTCGCTACCGATCCTAATTGTGTATTACCCCTGCGGGGTAAAAGGACCTTTTTAAATAGTCATTACCATCGATCTAATTAAAAAAATTCTTCGGTTCATAATAGATATATCAGGGTTGCCATCAACACAAGAATAAAATCATAACACATTAATTAATATTGGCTAACCTGTTCTTGTTGACGCTTTGTTCGACCCCTTCGGGGGTGGGATTTGATTTTCGCTATCGACCCTAATTGTGTATTACCCCTACGGGGTAAAAGGACCTTTTTAAATAGTCATTATCATCGGTCTAATAAAAAAAATTCTTCGGTTAATAATAGATATATCAGGGTTGCTATCAACACAAGAATAAAATCATAACACTTTAATTAATATTGGCTAACCTGTTCTTGTTGACGCTTTGTTCGACCCCGTCGGGGGCGGGATTTGATTTTCGCTACCGATCCTAATTGTGTATTACCCCTGCGGGGTAAAAGGACCTTTTTAAATAGTCATTACCATCGATCTAATTAAAAAAATTCTTCGGTTCATAATAGATATATCAGGGTTGCCATCAACACAAGAATAAAATCATAACACATTAATTAATATTGGCTAACCTGTTCTTGTTGACGCTTTGTTCGACCCCTTCGGGGGCGGGATTTGATTTTCGCTATCGACCCTAATTGTGTATTACCCCTACGGGGTAAAAGGACCTTTTTAAATAGTCATTATCATCGGTCTAATAAAAAAAATTCTTCGGTTAATAATAGATATATCAGGGTTGCTATCAACACAAGAATAAAATCATAACACTTTAATTAATATTGGCTAACCTGTTCTTGTTGACGGTTTGTTCGACCCCGTCGGGGGCGGGATTTGATTTTCGCTATCGACCCTAATTGTGTATTACCCCTACGGGGTAAAAGGACCTTTTTAAATAGTCATTATCATCGATCTAATTAAAAAAATTCTTCGGTTAATAATAGATATATCAGGGTTGCTATCAACATAAGAATAAAATCATAACACATTAATTAATATTGGCTAACCTGTTCTTGTTGACGCTTTGTTCGACCCCCTCGGGGGCGGGATTAGATTTTCGTTATCGACCCTAATTGTGTATTACCCCTACGGGGTAAAAGGACCTTTTTAAATAGTCATTATCATCGATCTAATTAAAAAAATTCTTCGGTTAATAATAGATATATCAGGGTTGCTATCAACACAAGAATAAAATCATAACACTTTAATTAATATTGGCTAACCTGTTCTTGTTGACGGTTTGTTCGACCCCGTCGGGGGCGGGATTTGATTTTCGCTATCGACCCTAATTGTGTATTATCCCTGCGGGGTAATAGGACCATTTTTAATAGTCATTATCATCGATCCAATTAAAAAAATTCTTCGGTTCATAATAGATATATCAGGGTTGCTATCAACACAAGAATAAAATCATAACACATTAATTAATATTGGCTAACATGTTCTTGCTGACGGTTTGTTCGACCCCGTCGGGGTCGGTATGGGAATATTGTATACCAGGCTAAAAGTGTTTTACCCCTTCGGGGTATAAATAGCAATGGGGGATTTTCGAAACTAAACCACTATGTACTAGAAGTGCATAGGTTTCACTAGCGATTGAGACCAATAAAAGAACATATCAAGATCCCAAAGGGATCAAACCTTTCTAACGAAATCGCATAAGTATGTATAATCCTACGACTCCAAAGGAGTCGAACATAAACGGGTGATTAGATAAGAAAAACAACCGCATCCTACATATCCTTAAAAATTGTTCTTTACCGAAAATATCATATTCGACCCCTTCGGGGTCGGTATCGAATATCTTATCCTAGACTAAAAATGTATTACCCCTCCGGGGTATAAATAGTAACGGGAAGATTTACGAAAATGAATGGATCCTACAGCTGAATACAAAAAAGAATCATACCACCCTAGCAGAAAATTATTGGACAAGCTATCAGGATTCCACAGAGATCAAACCGCCCTAACAAAAACAAATGCATATTACCAACCGACTCCAAAGGAGTCGTACAAAAAAACTTTCCATGACTAACTTAATCTATCCAATCAAATAAGTATTCTTCCTTAAATTCCACCTCGTATTCATTTAAAAAGACCTTATACTCTTTGCGAAATTTATTCTTGGTATGGTGTTCCTTTTGATTATGAATATAACTAATAACCCGATCTATGGAATCTGGACAATGGGAAAAAGCTCCAAATCCCTCTTGCCAAAGAAATACTCGTCCCTTTATTAACGATTGGTTTATATATGAATTACTGGATTTTTTTATTTCTCTGACCAAATCAGATAAACAGCAGGATGGTCGCATTCCTATCAAGATATGAATATGATCAGGCATGCCATTTATAGCCAGTAATTTTTGTCCTTTATTGGTAATTATTCCTGAAATGTATTTGTGCAGATCAGTTTCCCATTCAGGTTTTATTAAGCTTCTTCTTCCTTTAACTGCAAAAATCACATGGATATATATTTGTGAAAAAGTACTGGACATATTTATAGATTTAAAAATGGAATTTAATTTATTGATTATACAATTAAAAACAAAACATTGATAATCAAATAACTACAACAAAAATATTCGACCCCTTCAGGGTCGGTACAGGAATATCGCATACCAGGCTAAGCATGTTTTACCACTTCGGGGTACAGATGGTAATAGGAAGATTTTCTAAAGAATAGATTATCTAGCAGGATCCCGAAGGGATCAAACCTTTTTAACGAAATCGCCTAATCTGAAGAACCTACCGACTCCGAAGGTGTCGTACAAAGTCACTTTTATCCATCAATATCCCCGTTAAATAAACAAAGCCCGGATATAATCCGGGCTTTTGAAGGAGGGCTTGGTGCTAAGGTTTATTTTAATTCCAAAGCTTCCACTTCTTTGTTTTCGTTACCTCTGATTTCATTATAATCAGCGATCATAGCTTCCAGTTTCTCAGGATTGCTGGCAGCCACATTGTTTTGCTGGCCAATGTCATCCTTTAGATTATAAAGCTGATATTCGCTATCATTGCCTAATTCAATATTCACATGTCCAGCTACAGCAGGGCCTTTGTATGGAGGAATCATTATCCAATCACCTTGCCTTAAGGCGGTTCTTGAAGTAGCTTCCAAAACCAATTCCTCTCTACCCTTTTGGGTTTTCCCCATAAATGCATCCAAAAGGTTTTTGCTGTCCAAATCTTTTTGCTCATTGCCCACCAATTCAGCCACCGAATTCAATAAATCCATCTGGCAAACCAAGGCATCAGAAACTTGAGGAGCAATCTTATCTTTCCAGTATACCATGAATGGCACACGGGTACCCGCTTCAAACAAACTGTATTTGCCACCTCTAAGGGGACCAGCTGGCGTATGGTCACCCAATTTTTCTACTGCATCATCATAATAACCATCATTCAATACTGGACCATTGTCACTGGAGAAGACAATCATAGTATTTTCCATCAAGCCTTCTTCCTCCAAGGTTCTCAAAAACTCTCCTACACACCAGTCTGCCTCCAAGATAACATCCCCTCTAGGCCCCATACCTGATTTACCTTCAAATCTAGGATGTGGCGTACGCGGCACATGTGGCTGTTGCAAAGCATAGTAAAGGAAAAATGGCTCATCCTTATGAGCTTTAACATATTCTTGGGCCTTTGCCAAGAAATGGTCAGCCATGTCTACATCAGACCATTTGGCAGCTTCTCCACCTTTCATAAAGCCAATTCTAGGCACACCGTTTACAATGCTATTATTATGTCCGTGATGCCATCTCATCGTCAACAATTCAGGATTGTCTTTACCGGTAGGCTCCCCTTCAAAGTTCTTGGAATAGCTCACCTCAATAGGATCGTTGGGATCAAGGTTGACCACATGACCATCTTCTATATAAACTGTGGGAACCCTATCTTGAGTGGCTGCCAAAATATGGCTATAATCAAAGCCAACTTCATTAGGGCTAGGACTGATTTTTTCGTTCCAATTGACATTTCCGCTCCCCAATCCAAGGTGCCACTTTCCTACAATTCCAGTATAATAACCTTGTTCTTTAAGCATTTTAGGAAGGGTCATCTGGTCGGTACTGATCAACAATGGCGCAGTACCTGGAAGGATCTTAGCGTTTTTATTTCTCCAAGGATACATGCCTGTCAATAGTGCATATCTACTTGGAGTACAAGTAGCTGAAGAGGCATAGCCGTTGGTGAAACGAATTCCGCCATTGGCCAGTTTGTCCATATTTGGAGTACTGATTTCGGTAGCACCATAAGCACTGACATCACCATATCCCAAATCATCCATATAAATTACTATGATATTGGGTTTGGTAACTTCAGCACTTGCTGTTTCATTTTGGGTTTTGGAACTACATCCTATAGTGGCCATCGTTACCAATAGGAACAAGGCCAGTAATTTTAAAGAATTATATTTCATAAGTTAATAATTAATTTTACTAATCTAATCTTAGGTAAACATACATATGGAATTATCTACTTCATAATTTGATCTTTTTATGTTCTTTTCCATCGATGAAAAGAACCAAAAATCTAGGCCTGTGGAGTATCTTTCAAATTGATCAATCCCGTTTAAGGAAATATTCATTTTTCTCAATTTAATTTTGAAGAATAGCTACAGATTAAAAAAGAGTGGATCTTGCTCGTCCACTTCGCAAGCTAACTCATTTTCTTAGCATCTTCCGCCATCCTTCAAAACCAGATACTCCAAGGGCCGTCTTGTATAGATATCATTATAAAGGCTATATTTTGTTTACGTGTAAATCCCCTAATACTCAGAATCGGTTTATTTGTTTTGGTTGTAAATTCTATTTATGGTTCTTCTGTTAATTAAGTCTCATTTAAACATTTAAGTTGATTATTAAATTTAATATTGTCCAGCAGCAAAGCTTCTGAACAATATTTCCATTTCTAAATAAGTCAATAATTGTTACCTGAAATAAACATTGTCAGGTAATTCACTTTTGCCTGTGTCATTGAAGTTCCAGTATAGATTCAGCTTTGGTTTGGAGTCCAAACCTTTATTGGAATAATAAAGCTTGATGGGATGATAACCCGCTTCCAGATATACTGTACCTGAAACTGGGCCATCAGAGGAATAATTTCCATCCAAGACTCCTATATCATGTATTCTCATGAAAACTTTTTGGGATCCAGCCTCTACTGAAAACTCATATTTACCATCACCAGGCACCCTTATATACCCCTCGTAAACCTGGAGGTTACCTTTAGACTGCTCATCAGCAAAAGATAAAGCGGTCAGTTTTTTACTTTGAATTGCCTTTCCTTTCAACTGTGGAATCCAAGGAGCATCATAATGATAACTATAAACATTTAATCCAGGCTTGGCTTTTTTCAAATCCAATGCCGGCACCAATTCCTTATCATATGGTCGAGGAGCTTCCGCATCTGCAATTCTTTTTCTTAGTACAGCAGCTTTAAATTCCTTTTGGAGCTCTGGCATCGTAGCAGCCAAATCACTCGCTTGTTGAGTATCTTGAGTCACATCATAGATTTCAAAGTCATCATCATGGCCTTGGATATTATACCTTACTCCTACCATATTTCCTTTACGGATCATCTGCATCTGACCACGTTTCTTGCCTTGATGAGCTTCAGTAAATTCTGCGTATTTAGGCGTACTGCCATTTTGGAAATATTCCACATAGACCTGGCTTTCCAGCTGTTTACCTTTTCCAGTCAGGGACGGCAATAATGAGACCCCATCAGCTCTCACTGGAGCCCCTATTCCCGCAGCATCTGCGAAAGTAGGCAACCAATCGTAAGAAATACTAGGCTCATCCACCACCGTATTTTCCTTTATTTGGCCTGGCCAGTAAGCAATGGTGGCCGTTCGCAAGCCACCTTCATACACATCCCTTTTGATGCCATCAAAGTTTGCGAAGTTATTAAAGAACTCTGGTGTATAATCGACATATTCCTTAGGTAAATAGGACTCTCTAGAAGGTCCATTATCAGAGGTAAATACCACCAAGGTATGCTCATCAATTTCCAAGTCCTTCAATAATTGCAGGATATCCCCAACCTGGTCATCAATTCTTCTGTTTACCGTAGCGTAGCGCTTATAGGTATCAGGCCAAGCCACTTCAGGTGTGGCCGAGTTTTTATCATCATCATAGGTGGCATTGGCAAATTCAGGGTAAGTAAAGGAATCCACCTCTCCAGAGGCCGTGTTGATCATTTTTCCCGGAGTTCCCAACCACTGTAAGCCACCATTTAGGCCTGCTCCTTCTGGGTAATCCTGGGTAGGCAATTCCAAAACAGCATGAGGAGTATCATAAGAAAGGAACATAAAGAATGGCTCATTTGCTTTTTCCTTTTTATGCTCAATAATATATTGTTTGGCCTTGGCTGTGAATAGATCACCAGTATAGCATTTGTCCAGCCCTTGGGTTATTTCATAATTTTCGTAAACCTCTTTAGCTCCACGATAAACTCCCTCTACGGGATAGTGCTCATGTCCATCACGGTGACGGATATAACCGTAGTAATAGTCAAATCCTTTCTTGAGTGGGTGCGATGGCCAATCAGGACCTTCTCCTTCACCTTGCAATCCCCACTTCCCAATTAAGGCTGTCGAATAGCCTGCTTCTTTGAGTACATCTGCAATGGTATAATTATCTCCCAGGTACTTGTCAAACTGATTATCCCTGACATGGGCATGACCTTGGTTTACCCCCATTAAAATAGAGGCCCTTGAAGGCGCACATACCGGTGCAGAAGTATAGTGATTAGTCAACATGGCTCCTGCTTCAGCCATTTTGTCCAATTCTGGCGTTAATATCCAAGGCTCACTGCGATCTCCAGTGGCCATCCGTTCATTTTGGAAAAATTTACCCAAATCCCCATATCCCAGGTCATCGGTAAGAATAAAGATAATGTTCGGCTTCTCTTTTGAAGCCTGCTGTGCATTTAGGCTTACAGAAAATAATAAGCTGCTTATTAGCATTAAACTAAAAAAGCGATATTTTTTATGCATTATAATAGGGGTTTAAATAATTTTAAGCAATTTGTTATTTTATAAATAATCTGAGCAACAAAATTCATGTACTTAGATTATCTCAATTTATTAAAATGTTTTCTGTTCTTTTATTCAGTGATAGAATAGTTTTAATGGTCTTCATGAATGCTTCGCATTTCCATCGATGAAAAGAACCATCCCGATAGCTATCGGGACTAGGCCTGTGGAGCCTCCTTCAAATTTGTCTATTCCATTTCCGATTTATTTCATTGTCCCAATTTGATTTTGAAAAATTGCTTCAGGTTAAAAATGAGTGGATCTTGCTCGTCCACTTCGCAAGTTAACTCATTTTTTAAACACCTTTCACAATTGTTCAAAACCGGATCCTCCAATGGCCTTTATAGGGATTCTCATATAGTTCTGACTGATAAAATAAGATTATATAAGAACAGCCTGAATAGTAAATACATAATTCTAATCTTTAATAGAAGTAAATAAATCAGGACAATGTTGCTTATTAATTCTTTTGAAGATACTATTCCAGTTTTATCTTATAATATTTCCATATTTAAAAGGCCAATTTATTGAATTTATTCAAATAATCTTGATCATTTTATATGGATTTAGGCAATTCATATAAAATCATGAAAGGAAATAATAGGTTTTTCATAAGGAAAAGGAATTTTAATAGTGAGAGGGGAGTCTTGAACCTGCTTGATGGAAGACCGGAGACAGAAGAGGGCATTGCAAATGCCCTATTATATATAGGGTCCACATTGCAAATGTGGAAAAGCATTATCTGAAGTTATCGATTAAAGAGGATGGAAATACGAGGTATGAGGTACGAAATAGGAAGTGCGAGGACCGACGTATGGAAAAAAGAGTAAAGACTGGAAATGGAATAAGTTTTCAGTCTTTGTCATTCAACATTTGACTTTCAGCATGCCTAATTCAACATTCCATTCCTCATTCCAATTTCCACTCCAGCCCCCGAAGGGGTCAAACATACGTAGATGTCAAGCAATACGTCATCCCAACGACCCTGAAAGGGTCGAACCTCGTACGGTACAGAAAGAATAATGTGCTAAGACCAATCGTGCTTTTGACATTCAGTATTCCCTTATTCTCATTGCCCCCCTCCCCCCGGCCCCTGAAGGGGAGCCAGCCACAGAGGGGATCGGATCTGGTGTGGAATATGAGGTAAGAAGCAGGGAGATGGTGGTAGCATAAAACGAATGGTTAGGGGCATTGCAAATGCTCCGTTATACGGGTTCCACATTGCAAATGCGGAACAGCTGGTCTTAGGGCTTCGACTCCGCTCAGCCTGACAAATATAAGTTATCCCTGTCAATGGTAGGAGTAGGAACAACAACGTGGCATTCTCAAATACCATAAAGGAGAATTTGTTCGACCTCCTTCGGGGTCGTTGGGATGTTGGTTTATACCACGTCTACGGATGTGTTACCCCTTCAGGGGAAGTAGCAAATGATTATTCATTGCCACGAACCCTGCAACGTGCCATTCTCAAATACCATAAAAGAAAATTTGTTCGACCTCCTTCGGGGTCGTTGGGATTTTGATTTATACCTCGTCTACGGATGTGTTACCCCTTCAGGGTAAGTAGCAAATGATTATTCATTGCCAGGAACCCTGCGGCGTGGCATGCTCAAATACCATAAAAGAAAATTTGTTCGATCTCCTTCGGGGGCGTTGGAATTTTGTTTTATACCTCATCTACGGATGTGTTACCCCTTAGGGGTAAGTAACAAATGATCATTCATTGCCACGAACCCTGCAGCGTGCCATTCTCAAATACCATAAAAAAGAATTTGTTCGACCTCCTTCGGGGTCGTTGGGATTTTGGTTTATACCACGTCTACGGATGTGTTAGCCCTTAGGGTAAGTAACAAATGATCATTCATTGCCAGGAACCCTGCGGCGTGGCATGCTCAAATACCATAAAAGAAAATTTGTTCGATCTCCTTCGGGGGCGTTGGAATTTTGTTTTATACCTCATCTACGGATGTGTTACCCCTTAGGGGTAAGTAACAAATGATCATTCATTGCCACGAACCCTGCAGCGTGCCATTCTCAAATACCCAAAAAGAGAATTTGTTCGACCTCCTTTGGGGTCGTTGGAATTTTGTTTTATAACTCATCTACGGATGTGTTACCCCTTAGGGGTAAGTAACAAGTGATCATTCATTACGAGAGGTCAACACTTTCTCAAACATAAAGTAGCTGAATGAAAGTTGGCAATTTATAGATTGCGTCACCCTGAGCGGACCTGTCTAACCACCAGGTAGAGTCGAAGGGTTTGTCTTAGGGCTTCGACTTAAGTTTATCCTGAGCTAAGTCGAAGGGCTCAGCCTGACAAATATAAGTTACCCCTGTCAATGGTAGGAGTAGGAACAACAACGTG
>NZ_JAHHZM010000005.1 GCF_018642165.1 Echinicola shivajiensis | reverse complement strand
TCCATTGTAAAGTTTCTATTGACGTGCCTACCGAAGTAGGCAACTCTTCTTTTCCTTACCGACCTTGGTCGTATCTTATTATCGTCTTACAATACTTCAATGAACTTGTCCGACGGCGCTTTCGCCGACTTTGTGAAACCGGGCCGCCAATGGCCGGATCCCCTGTGTTTTTTTACCCCTGCCTGCTTTCAGGCCGGACGCTTTCCCTTTCGGGTCTGCAAAGCTCCGAAAAAGAACTTTATTTTACAAACCGTTTCCAGAATTAATTTTTCCAGAACTTTATCCCGAAAAAATACCTTCTAACAACGCTTTCAATTTCAGCTTCCCCCGTTTGGGTCTGCAAAGGTGAGGAATTTATTTTGTTTTTCAACACACTTTTTTAAAATGTTTTTGAAAGTTTTTTCAACCTTTTTAATTGGCCGGATATACTTCCCTTCCCTCTTTTGGGTCTGCAAATTTAATGGCTTTTTCATTCTTAAAAAACATTTATTTTAAAATATTTCTTAAGCCCTGTAAACCAAAAACTTGCATAGCTAAACACCTCAAAACACCCCGGTAAACCGGCCCTGTCCGTCCAACAGGATGACAAAGGTAAGAAAGGTTTTCTCTGTGGCAAGGGCCTGCTTCAAAATAAAACGGACTTATTAGCTAAAGTATTGAAAAGCAAGCATAAAAAATTAGACAAAAAAATAAGCCCCGAATCCGGGGCTTAGAAAGGATTATAATTTCCTTAATTTGATATTTCTCCACGCAACTTTAATTCCACCACCGTCGTGGATCTGCAAACAAATCCCTCCTTCTCCTTCTCCAATCTTAGCATCAGAGAAATCAACCATTTCAGTTCCGTTCAACCAGCTAATAACTCTATCTCCTTCAACACGGATCTTCATCTTATTCCACTCACCAAATTTCAAGGCTTTGTCCTTTTCTGGATCCGGCTTGATTAACCAACCTCTACCATATGATTCATAGATTCCACCAGTAGCATGACCCGGAGGTGCCACCTCTACTTGCCATCCTTGAACTTTAGTTCCATCTACTGAAGAGCGGATAAAAACACCACTATTACCATCTGCCCCCTGCTTGAATTCCAATTCCAATTCAAAATCTTTGAAATCTTCGTTGGTACCCAAATAGCCGTAACCTTTGTCAGGACCACTTTCACAAATTAAAAGGCCATCTTCTACATACCATTTCTCAGTACCATAAACAGTCCATCCTGACAAATCTTTGCCATTAAATAATTTGATTTTCTTGGCAACCACACCTGCAGCTGTCAATGCTACGATAACCGGGATAATTAATAAATAACGCTGAATTCTTTTCATTTTTATAGTTTTCTAATTTTAATGTTTTTATACCAAGTTTTAGCACCGTGATCTTGCAATCCTATATAACCAGACTTTGCCTCTCCATAATCAGGATAATCTTTCCATTTTCCTTCTGACTTTCTTTTCTTCCAATCATCAGACCAAGGGTCGAAAGAAACTGTTTTCTTTCCATTCAAGAAATATTCAGCTTTATCTTCAGTAAAGACAATTCTAGTCGTATTCCATTCACCGGCAGGTTTAACCGCTCCTTCAAAATCCGGTGTATACATACCATAATCAGCTCCGATGGATTGCCACATCTCTAATTTTTGAGGAAATCCAATTTGGTCAATTACCTGATATTCGGGAGCTGTATAATAAGGAGCATCATGCTTTTCCTCATCAACAATATGATAGAAGATACCACTGTTACCGCCTTCTGCAATTTTCCACTCTAGCTTCAACTCAAACTCGCCGAATTCTTCAGCGCCATAAACCACATCACCACCAATATCCCCTCCCTTTCCAAGGGCTACGAATAATTCATCTTCAATAATCCAACCAGAAGGAAGGTCTGCGGCAGCATAACCTCTCCAACCATCTGCACTTTTTCCATCAAACAATAATTGCCACCCTTCAGATTTTTCCTCCGAAGTAAGTGAATTTACGGCAGCCACTTCCTCTGCTGCTTCTACTTCCACAACTTCCGCTTCAGTTGAAGCTTCTTTACCACCACCACATGCAGACAAAATAGCTGCTAATGCAAAAATACTTAGTGTTTTCTTTTTCATATATATTGTGTTTAAACCAATTTCATATTTACTGGATCCCATTTAATAAATTTATCTTCAAAAAAGCTATCATTACAAAGCAAAGCCGGAGCTGCTGCCCTGAAACCAAACACAGGATCCTCTACTACTGTGCCACCATTTCTGATTGCTCCAAAGAAATTAGAAAAATGATCATAATGCGCTCCTTTATACCCCTTTTCTGCTTTATAAACCATTTCTCTTGGGGGAACAATCTCAGCTCTTTTCTCTTCAACACCACCATTAAGCTTTGCCTGTGCTGCCAAAAAAGGATCATCTCCCAAATCATTGCTATTGAGCTTCACTACAACTTCCTCCCATTTCACATCCATAGAACCTTTAGTTCCAACAATTCTCAGGTAGGTCGTGCCACTGGTTCCATCCTTGAAATTACACCTTAGCGAAAGGTTGAAACCTGGATGTTGCTCAGATTCAGGATAATCAAATGTTCCCAATAAAACGTCAGGTACCTCACGTCCATCTTTCCAATACCTTAATCCTCCCATAGAAGAAATCTTAGTAGGACCTAAAGAATTGGTAATATAGTGCAAACTTGAAAACAAGTGAACAAATAAGTCCCCCGACATACCTGTACCATAATCCCTATAATTTCTCCATCTAAAGAACCTCAACGGATCCCAATCCCTTTTTTGGGTATTCGAAACAAATTTACCCCAGTCAACAGTGGATTCATCTCCATCTTCAGGCACATTATATTGCCAAGCTCCTGCAGCTGAGTTTCGCGCCCAAAAACCTTCTGCATAAATCAAATCTCCAATTGCACCAGCGGCTAACAATTCTCGTGCCTTTTCATTACCCAAAGAAGAGAGCCCTTGGCTACCAACCATGAAAACTTTACCTGAGTTTTTCCAAGCATCAATTACCTCATGACCTTCCTCAACAGAATGAACCATAGGTTTTTCACAGTATACGTGTTTCCCTGCCTTCAGGGCATCCACACTTATCTGCTTATGCCAGTGATCTGGTGTCCCAATGATCACCGCATCCACATCTCTTCTTTTTAAAATATCCTTATAATCCATGGTGGTGAATAAATGATCACCCCATTTCTTTTTAGCACCATCTAACCTACCTTGATAAAGGTCACAAACAGCCACCATTTTTATATTAGGAGTTTGAAGAGCTGTATTCATATCTTCAGTCCCCATCCCCCCTGCTCCAATCAAAGCAACATTAATTGTCTTACCCGCAAAATCCTCACTCGCCCTCTTTATAACATCAAACTTTTTATTCTCCTCTGCAAAAACCATGGGAGCCACAGCAGCAGAAGCCCCTGCCAAACCCAGCTTTTTCAGAAAAAACCTTCTATTATTCTTCATGAAACATATTATTTAAAATCTTGGGACATAAATATAATATTTTCACATATATAATTTAAGTTAAACTATTTTTTTTAAAAATATATCTTTCAAATGGTTGTATTTGGTGATGACCGTATTTGTTTTTTTAAAGAATTGAATGGAATTTAACCGGGAAATAATACCCATTTACAATTATTCAGATAAGAATTAAAAGTTATTTCAATAATTAAGATCAACAAAACACCCATTGAATAGATGAAATGTGTAGGATTAACCTAAAAAACTTTCTTATCACAAACGTTGCCTTAGCAAAAATTAAAAATGACAATCAATCAAGTTTGAGGATCACTTATATTAAGTATAAGCTAAAAAATAAACTTTCTACTATTTAAGAAAGAATTTACTTGCTTGGTAAAATTGCATGTTTCAAGTCAGCAATCATAGCCGCTATGTCCTCCAATGATGTTGGTTTGGACTTATCCTTAGGACTGGGAAAATCAGTACTTATAAAAGCCTTTGCCTCCCATACTTCTTTGACATCTTCTCCTGGTATTTCATAGGGCTTATACAGTTCATTATCGGAAACCAAAAACAGCTTGCCATTTTCTTCCAAATAATTAAACACTCTTTTATACACTACCCCTTCGGTATCCGTAACCATTATATAGGTATTTCCACTCTTAATATCTGTAAGCTGCTCCACATAAGCTCCGATGACCACAGTGCCAGATGGCAAAGGAAGCATACTGTCACCTTTGATTTCAAAAGCCCGATAAGTAATATTCTTGCTCAAATTAGGCAAGTGGAATTGTGGCAATTGTTGCATATACTCTGGATCTGCATATCCATTTAAATAACCCGCAGATGCTTTCTGGGGTACCATGGTGATATTTTCATTCTCCTCTTGGTCCAGCGAAACCGTCAAAATTTTGATTTCTTTTTTCTGGGTAGCCCTTCTGCCCTTCTCCTCAATATCATGATACAATAATTCATCCAAGGAAACAGAAAAAATATCACCAATTAGCTTTAAGGTAGAAAGCTTAGGCTCTGACCGGCCATCCTCATATGCAGATATCATTGTTCTTTTAACCCCCAACTGATCGGAAAGGTTTTCCTGGGTCATCTGTTTTGACTTCCGGAGATATTTTAAGTTTTTCCCTAAGACCATTACCAACTATTTATGCGCTGTAAAGATAAAAATTATGATCGTCCCTCCAGTTATTTTTAAAGGAAAAGCGGTTTAGATCCATTCTGGATCTTTCCATCATATCTATCCTTTCTCTGATTTCCTGAATCACATCTCCAACAGCCCGGTTACCGCTAACCAGCAAGTACCCATATTTTGGATGCACTTCATCATCCACATAAAATTTCACCTGATGATTACCTGAAGCCAGTTGCTTGCTTACGATCCTGATTTTTGCTGAAGTTGTCATATCCTATTACTTTAATTTACTTTCACTAAAGTAGAAAAAGTTTATTTTATAAACAATATTAAGTTCTTATTAAAAACCTTTTCACGACACTAAATGTCGTGAATTCAATTATTTTTCTTAACCATACCATCAAAGTGCTTTTTACCGTTTTTACTTAAGTCATCCTCCCTACCTTATTTAGCCGAAAATCAGTCTATTCTTCCATTAATCTAAAATTCCATCATAAACCCAACACTATTAGGTCGATATCAGTTGATATAATATAAACCAAAGAACCTAATGAGCCTATCTAAAACCATTTTTACGATTTCATTTTTAGCAATTGTCATTACTTCACAGGCGCAAATAAGCCTGAAGGGAAGGATTGTTGATAAAAACACCGAAGAACCCTTACTATTTGCCCAAGTTGCTCTATTTGAGTCAGGGACAGACAAAAGCATTATTCACACCCAATCTGACGAAAATGGAAATTTCCAACTAGCAACAGAAAAGGGAAATTATGATGTTAAAATTTTTCTCATTGGTTTTGAAGATAAAGTTCTCGGAGGAATCAGTCTTCAGTCAAATACGGATTTGGGAAAAATTTCACTTGTTTCAGAAAACCAGCAATTAGATGAGGTAGTTGTAAAATCAAATTCCATCCCCATGCGCACAGATGTAGAAGGAATTGTCATCACTCCTGATAATAATCTTGCCAATATCGGGGGAACATTATTGGACCTATTACGAAATACACCTTCAGTCAGCGTATCTGAAGATGGTTCTATATCTCTAAGAGGAAGTTCCTCAACCAACGTATTGATTAATGGCAGGAACTCCTCTCTCACCAAAAATCTTGATCAAATTCCGGCAAGTGCTATTGACCAGGTAAAAATCATTAATAATCCCAATGCAAGATATGACGCAGAGGCCGAGGGTGGAGTGATCAATATTATTCTTAAAAAAGGAGAAAATATGGGTACACATGGGGGTGCTGAAATCACTTATGGAACTAGAAACCGCTTTAACACGGGTGCAAGAATCAACCATACAACTGCCAAATTCAATGTTTATGGAGGCTATAATTACAGGGATTGGAAAGGTGTAGGAAATAGAACAGTTTTCAGGGAAATCTATGAGGACAATGAATTGCTCAATCAAAATACCCAGTCCACAAATAAGCGAATAAACCACAACCTAAATTATGGGGCGGATTATTATTTTGGAAACAATGTAATAAGCTACCAAGGGGTGTATTTTATAGGAGACGATTATGATAACAGAACGCTTTACTCCCAATTGACCGATAAGCCAACTGGTGATATTATTCTGGAATATGTCAGAAAAAACATCGAATCAGAAGCTGATGATGGCTATGACAATGCACTGATCTACGAAAGGACCTTTGATGATAAAAACAGGGAGTTCAAGGTTAGTGCCAACAATTCCTATCAAAACCAGTACAAAATCCAAAATATTGATATCTACAGGGATGCTTCTGAACCTCTACCTGAAGACCTAAATGGCAGGCAAAAAGCGCTGACGGATGAAAAAAGATATACAACTGTAGTTCAAGCTGATTATGTCCACCCTGTTAATGATAAGGTAAAATTAGAAATGGGTCTGAAATCAACCTTTAGGAAGTTTGATAATGACTACAGGTTCTTTGAGTTTTCGGAAAGTGAAAATGACTTTGTAGAAAACCCTGATGTCAGCAATCATTTCCTTTACAAGGATAGAATACAAGCAGCCTACTTTATCTACTCCAAAACTTCCGACAAATTTGATTATACCCTTGGCACCCGAGCTGAACATACACATGTGGAAGGATTATTATATAATACCAATGAACTTAATAAACAGGATTACCTGAACCTGTTCCCTAGTATTCAAACGCTATATAAACTGAATGAAAAAAACTCCTTTAAATTCACCTATAGTAGAAGGATAGACAGACCCACAGCCTGGAGATTAAATCCTTTTCCTGATATTACTGATTCTCTCAGTGTCAGAAGAGGTAATCCAGATCTTGAACCAGAAATGATTGATTCATTTGAAATTGGACATATGGCCAACTTCGAGAACTCCAGCTTAACCACCAATATGTTTTATAGACATACCAATGGAGTACTGGATTATATCACCGTTATTGAAGATGGGATATCCTATATGCAACCTGAGAACCTTAATTCAAGTGATGCTTATGGGCTTGAATTTATTGGAATTGCAGATATTACAGAATGGTGGAATGTCAATGGTAGCGTGTCAGCATATTATAGCAAAGTAGACGGCTCCAATATTGGAGAAGAATTTGTCAGCGATGGTTTTATGCTGGTATCCAAAATCACAACCAGCTTTAAATTACCTTATGGACTGAACTTACAATTAGTAGGTGACTATGAATCACCTGAGGTAGAAGCACAAGGAAGGGATTTTGCGCGCTATAGCGTAGACGCTACCCTGCTAAAAAATTTCTTTGAAGAAAAAGGTAGTCTATCCCTTAGTGTCAGAGATGTTTTCAATACTTCCAACTTTGGTGGTTATAACCAATCAAATGACTTCTATCAAGAATTCAGAAACAATTGGGAAAGCAGGATTGTATTGATCAGCGCCAGGTATAATTTTTAAAAGTAAAAGCCGGTCAAAAATGACCGGATTTTTAAATTTTACTTTCCAAATTTCCCTTTCAGCATAGCTAGCTTGGCAGCCAAATCTCCCTCTGGCTCTTTTTCTCGCTCTCTTCTCCTCTCTCTGTTTCCTCCACCAGTTTTACCTTTTCCGCGTTCAGCAAAAGGATCTGACTTCATGCTCAAACCAATACGCTTCCTGTTCAGGTCAATTTCAACCACGGTAACCTCTACCTTTTGGTTTACAGTAACCACTTCATTTGGGTCAGAAACATAACGATCAGCCAAATGGCTCAAATGCACCAATCCATCCTGGTGAACTCCAACATCCACGAAAGCACCAAAATTGGTGATATTGGTGATGATACCCGGAAGTTTCATTCCAACTTTAAGGTCTTTCATCTCATTCACCCCTTCTTGGAAACTAAACACCTCAAAAGTTTCCCTTGGATCCCTTCCTGGCTTGGCCAATTCATCAATGATATCCTGGAGTGTTGGCAAACCAACGGTATCAGTTACATAGTTCTTTAGGTTTACCTTTGAACGCAAGTCACCGTTATTGATCAAGTCGCTAAGATTTGCTCCAATATCGGCAGCCATTTTACTTACCAACTCATATCGTTCTGGGTGAACAGCACTTCTATCCAATGGATTTTCTGCATTTCTGATTCTCAAGAAACCAGCTGCTTGCTCATAAGCCTTATCTCCCAACCTAGGTACCTTTTTGATTTCCTCACGGCTTTTGAAAGGACCATTTTCATTTCTGTAATTAACTATGTTTTGAGCCAAAGATGGGCCTAGACCAGACACATAGGTCAACAACTGCTTGGATGCAGTATTAACCTCCACACCTACACCGTTTACACAGCTCATCACTGTATCATCAAGAGAATTCTTTAAAGCATTTTGATCTACATCATGCTGGTATTGACCGACACCAATAGACTTAGGGTCAATTTTTACCAATTCAGCCAATGGATCCATTAGTCTTCTTCCAATAGAAACTGCACCTCTTACTGTTAGGTCATGGTCAGGGAATTCCTCTCTGGCCACCTCTGAAGCAGAGTAGATTGAAGCGCCACTTTCATTTACCATTACCACCAATACACTATTTGGAAGTCCTAAAGACTTGATGAATTGCTCAGTTTCTCTACCGGCCGTACCATTCCCAATGGCAATAGCCTGAACCTGATGCTTTTCAACCAAGTGCTTCACCAAAGCTCCGGATTCAGCTACTTTTCTTTGTGGCTCATGTGGGAAAATGGCATCATAATGCAATAACTGTCCTTGAGGTCCAAGACACACCAATTTACATCCAGTTCTGAAACCCGGGTCAATAGCCATCACCGACTTTTCTCCCAAAGGAGCACCAAGCAATAATTGACGAAGGTTTTCTGTAAATACTTTGATGGCCTCTTCATCTGCTTTTTTCTTGGTAAACAAACGAACCTCTGTTTCCATGGAAGGTTTCATCAAACGCTTATAACAGTCTTTGATAGCCAACTTCACTTGCTCTGAACTGGTATTGTTGGCCGTTACCACCATTCTCTCCATCAAAGCCAGCGCGTCCAATTCTTCAGGTGAAGAATCCAACATCAAGAATAATTCCTTTTCCCCCCTTCTCATGGCCAAAACCCTATGAGAAGGAGCTGTTTTGATTGGCTCTGCCCAATCAAAATAATCCTTATACTTGATGGCTTCGTTTTCTTTTCCTGGGATCACCTTGGAAACAAATTGCCCTTCATTAATGAACAAATCACGCATTTTCTTCCTTAACTCAGCATTTTCGTTCACCCATTCTGCTATGATATCTCGAGCACCCTGTAAGGCTTCCTCCACATTGGCTACCTCTTTTTCTTCATCTATGTAGGCACTGGCCTCTCCTTCCAGATCAATTGACTCTTGTTCGAAAACCTTAGTTGCCAATGGCTCCAATCCCTTTTCCTTGGCAATGGTTGCCTTGGTTCTTCTCTTTGGTTTATAAGGCAGGTAAAGATCTTCCAATACAGACATGGTTTCTGCTGCATTGATCTTTTCCTCCAGCTCAGGGGTCAGTTTTTCCTGTTCCTTGATGGATTTTAGGATGGCCTCTCTCCTTTTATCTAAGTCACGAAGCTGCTGTACACGATCCCTAATGGCTGCTACCTGCACCTCATCCAAGGAACCGGTTACTTCCTTCCGGTATCTGGAAATAAATGGTACCGTAGCCCCCTCATCCAACAATTCAATGGTATCAGACACTTGCTTGTGTTTGATATTAAGCTCTTCGGCTATCTTTAGATAATGATTGATATTCATATATAATTAGATAAATAAATGTCTTGCTTAAGGCCTGCAATTTAAAGTTTATCGTACAGTTTTCTGAAAGGAAATTGTTTTTATTGTGATGCTTGTCACTAAGGGATTGTAAATCAAAATATAACTTTACCTGTAAATCAAGAAAAGAGGGGGTTCTGCTTTTTGAAACTTTGAATTTCTAAAAGCTTACCTTTGCTTCTACAGGGTATTATTACTACAATCGAGTATTTATGAATTGGAAAAAAGAATTAAAAAGCTGGGCCATCATTTTAGGGATATTTGGATTTCTCTATTTGATGGATTGGCATACTCCGGTAATGGGGAAAATTCAATCTGTTGTATTGGCCACCGGCTTGTTTACTCCCAATGTGGACAAGGAAGAAAAGTTGTTGGAGGATTTCAACTATTTGGCACAATTCAAAGACCTCAATGGTAATCCGGTTAACATGGAATCTTATCGGGGTAAAACTATATTTATCAACCTTTGGGCCACTTGGTGTCCCCCCTGTAGGGCAGAAATGCCTCATATTGCCTCATTACAAGAAAAATTAAAAGAGGAAGAGAATATTGCCTTTTTAATGGTTAACCTAGACCAAGATATTGATAAAGCCAAAAAATACATAGAGGACAAAGCCTTCACTTTCCCTGTGGTACATGCTAGTTACGGACTTAATAGCTCCTTTAAACATGAGTCAATACCAACTACTATGGTCATCAGTCCCGAGGGCAAAATGGTTTTCCGACAAGAAGGTATGAGTAATTTTGACAGTGAAGAATTTAGGAACTTTCTTTTGAGTCTATAGGCAAACCCTAATCTAAACTCATCACATAATCATATATCATTTTGGAAGCCTCGGCCATGGCATCAACTCCCTTGTCCGGGTTTTCCATATTTTTTGACAGTAACACCAGGACATACTTTCTACCATCAGGTAACTGAACGATACCCGAATCATGTCTAACCCCTGTTATAGATCCTGTCTTATGGGCTACAATCACTTCTTTAGGTAATTTGGCGGGAATGAGCTCTTTAAAATGCTGGTCTTTAAGCACCGCTATCATTTCCTTACTGGCATCTTGACTCACAGCCTCTCCTTTTGCAATAGCTTCCATGATCAACATTAGATCATAAGCGGTGGTAGTATTGCTCATCCCCAACTCATAGGCTTTCAAATCCTCCACTCCCCTTAGGACCTGAATATCCATGGCTCCCAGATCTCGCATACTTTGATTAACCTTTTTCGCATCTAGATGATCAATCAAAATATTGGTAGCCAAATTGCTGCTTTTGGTAATCATATCATAATTAAGTTCCCTGTAGGTGGTTTTTTGGCCAATTTCCCCATAAAGTCCCTCTTGACTGTCAACTGAAATATCCATGCTAAAGGGACTCCCATCCACAATACTTTTAAACTCATTGATCACCATCACTGAGTCATCCAAACTTATTGATCCCTTTTCAACCTGCTTATAAAGCTCAATCATTACCGGAGTTTTCATCGTACTAGCCGCATGAAAATTCTCTTTTTCATTGATATAAAGACTGATGGAGTCATTACCAACCATTTTAAAAGCTACTGCAAAATCCCCTTGAACAGTATTCAAGGTATCTTGAACACTCCTTTTTAAGACTTTCAAACCCTCAATACCATTCTTTTCTTTTTTAGGGTCACCACAAGAAATAACGGTCATTATTAAGATGAGAATAAAAGGGATTTGATTTTTCATATTCTTGGTATTTTGAGGAGGTAATGCCAACAAATTATTGGCTCAGTGATTAATTTCTAATGTTAATATTTTGTATGAATATAGTATAGGATCTTTTCCATTTCTTTTTTGAGTTCATTGGAACTGATCAGATAATTATTGTGCATAAAACTAAAGTAAAGGGTCTTTCCACTTTTGGTCAGCAGATAACCGCTTAAGCAATGTACTCCACTCAAGGTTCCTGTTTTAGCGTATACGTATGGATGTTCATCATCAGACTTGTACCAAGATTTTATCGTCCCAGACTCACCTCCTGACGGAAAATAGGCATATATTTTATCCTCTGGAACCTCCGCCCTGATCTTTTCCAAAAGCTTGATAATGCTTCTAGGAGTAAACTTGTTATGACTGGAAAGTCCCGAACCATCTACCCATTGTGGCTCATCTGGCAGATCCATCAAATATTCCTTTTTCACATAATCAATGGCGGCTTCCATGTCCAACGAATCAAAAAGTTCATCAGCAACCAAAACCATCAACTGTTCTGCAAGGAAATTATCACTGATCTTTAGCATTTGTTTATAAAGTGAATCGGCTGCAATCCCCTTTAATTTTTCGTGGGGGAGGTCTTTAAAAGGAGCATAATCTATCAGGTTAATATCCCTATTTAGTTGATCTCCCAACATTTCTGCAGTTAATTCAGCAGAGGTCACAAAGGGCTTATCAGTTTCAAATTCCGACGAGGCATTTTTCAGGTAATAACTGAACTCATTCCTGTTCTTATCTCTGATAATGCTATAATCCCTCGCAGGTAAGCCTTTGTTCTCTATTATATGCTGCCTAAAAAAGCTAGGTGTATAAGCCATTTCCTTTTCTTCAGTGGCTTTCATAAAACGGATAATATTCCCATATATGGGCATGGCAGACCGTTCAGGGCCATAGTAGTAGTTGTACCAATTCCAAGACCATCCAGAACCATAAGCAGTTACCTCATCAAAGTTATTGGCCATAAACAGTTGTTTATCAGTTTTTCCCAACAGGTCTACTACTGAACTATCCTCGAAATCAGGATGAAATAAAGAAGGATCTCCAGTCCCCCAGAAAACCAAAGAGTCACCACTAATCAAGTAATCTAAACTATTTACATGCTCTCCCAAAACCTTATAAGCAGCATAGAAAGTAAACATTTTGGTATTTGATGCAGGCGTAAAGTACTTGTCTTCATTCAAAGCGAAAAGCACCTTATCCTTTACAGGATCATATAGCATAAATCCAGTAAATCCCTGATCAAAGACTTCCGAATCCCTGACAGATTTTCTAACCTGTTGAACTGTACAGGAAGCGCAAAAAATAATAGCTGCAAATATTAATTTCCTCATAGAACTAAAATATAGGATAAATAAAAAATCTCCCGCATTAAACGGGAGATTTAAGTTGATTTTAGCTTTAATTAATTAGCATCCCAGAAAATTCTGTCCAACAGGCTTACATCTGGCACATTATTTCCATTTCTACTCTTTTCACTATCTGGATAAGCCAATCTTCTGATAAACTGCCCACTCAAATCAGTGTTGAGGTTTTCTGGCACTGTCATATCCTGATAGGCATAATCAAATCTCCTTGCATCATTCCATGTTTCGGGATGAAGGAATAAGGCTACATATTTTTCCTTGAAAATATCTGCCAAGGTGAATGCCCCTACGCCCATACTAACACTTGGATCAGCCATATAAGCATCCATTTCAGCCTGAGGCACACTAAGCATGGTCATATGTGCAGTAATTCCATCCAAATAGGCCTGATAAGACCTACCCTTATCTGTATCAAAAGCAGCTTCCGCCTCAATAAACTTTTGCTCAGCAAAGGTTCCTATCAGTAAAGGAGAAGTGATCATGGTATAATATTGGTCTTCTACCAAGGTAGACCTTGCTCCCTGCTCAGGTGCATTCCCCCTACCTGCTCCATTTACTGTGCCTATGAATTCACCATCTTTGGTTGTTCCTACCATCAACTTTAACCTTGGATCAACCGTAGGATAGGAAGTCCCATCCAAGGCTTGAATAAACTGCTCTGAAATCCATCCACCCAAAAACAAGTTGGCATTATCTATAGCCACATCAGCCCAAGGGTTAAAACTCTGTTCAAAGAAGAATACCTGTGCATTATCATCATTTGACTGGAAAGCATTATCAACCGCTGATAATACTTCGCTCGCATTATAGCCTGCTCCACCTTTCATATGAATCATATACCTTGCTTTTAACATATAAGCAAAGGCCATCCATTTATCGATATCTCCATTGTAGATAAAATCATCTGCTCCAATGGAAATGGTGGTTTCTCCCTGTAGGTTTTGAATTCCCTGATCCAGGTAACCTAAAACCTGACCATACAGCATCTCATCATTGTCGTAAACTGGTGTTACAGTCTCAAAATTAAAACTTTCTGAAAAGGGAATATCTCCGAAAATATCAACAGCCATGCCTAAATTCAAGGCCATCAAAATTTGCGAAGCCCCTAAGTAATGTCTTGCATTTGACTCCTCTGCCTTTCCTATCATCACATATAAATCCGTCATCACATTATATAGATCAAACCAAGTACCACTATAGCTTACAGGCTCCATAGTATCTGATGCACTAGCCGGATTGGGAGATGCCAAATATTGTACATAATTGGAAGTAATATCTCCAACAGCAAACACATTCAATGCTGATTGATAGGTCACATTTGTCATCAGCCCTGATATGGGAGCATCCTGTGGATTATTTGGATTTTCATTTACATCCAAATAAGACTCGCATGAGCTGGCAAGAAATACTAAAACAGCTCCAAGTATAGATTTTAATTTATAGCTCAATTTCATAGTTCCTGTCATTTCTTAGAATCCTAAATTCAATGTAAAATAAAAGCTTTGAACACCTGGATAACCTAAACCGGTGAAACCAATAGCGTTACCACCTGCTCCAGCAGAAAATGACTCTGGGTCAAAACCATCCCAAGGAGTATAAAGAATGATATTGTTAGCTGCTATGGAAGCTCTAATCGAAGACAAAGGGGTACTTTCCAATAGCCTTGGATTCACATTATAGCCCAAAGTGACATTTCGTAGTTTGATAAAACTGGCATCCTGTACGAAATTTTCACTTATAGTCCTATAAGTATTCCTCCAATAACCAGCCCCATAGTCCCTTCCATCAGGTCCAACACCCTGTCCCAACCATACTTCTTGGGTATTGGGCGATCCATCAGAAAGCACTCCATCAAAAACAATGATATCATTTCTAGCCTCGGTATAGTCATTCTTACCAAAAGCCGACAAGAAATTATCAAACTGATTGTACTGCTCCACATCTGCCCTAAAGTCAATCAGGAAGCTTAAATCGAAGTTTTTGTAATTAAATTCGTTGCGAAGCCCTCCTATCCATTTTGGAACTGCATTTCCCAGTATAAGTTGATTGGCATTCCTGGCAGGAAAACCATTATCAGCAATAATCATGGGCAGGCCTGTTTGGGCAAATTGACTTTCCTCATCAGCTCCAAACCTCTGGTAACTAGTCCCATAAATATTACCATATGCCTCACCCTCAATCAATTTCATGGTTACGGTACTTCCGCCATACCCAAACTGACTTCCTACAATAATCTCATCAATCCCCTCTCTAATGCCTTTTACCTCATTATTATTCATTGCCGCGTTGAGAGATGCACGCCATGTAAAGTTTTCTGATCTTATGATGTCAGCACCTACCACAAATTCGACTCCAGAGTTTTGGATCTCGCCAGCATTGGTGATATAAGAACTAAAGCCAGTTGCATCGGAAATTGGAACCGGTATAATCTGATCCTTTGCATTGGATTTATAGTAGGTCACATCCAAATCTATCCTACCATCTATAAAGGCCAATTGCGCACCAAACTCTATCGATGAAGTTAACTCTGGCTTCAGTAATGGATCTCCAAATGTGCTATTTCGGCTAAACCCAACCTGGCCATCCAATGGGAAAACGCTAGGTGACACAAATGTTGCTCCTAAGATATGTGGATTGGTGTCTTTACCCACCTCAGCCCAAGATGCACGGATTTTACCAAAGGTTAACCATTCGGGCAATGACATGGTTTCACTGAACACATAACTCAAGTTGACAGATGGATAGAAAAAGGAGTTATTATCCTTGGGCAAAGTGGAAGAAATATCATTTCTGCCTGTCAAGTTCAGGAATAAAAAGTTTTTATAATCAACCGTTAAATCTCCATAGAAACCGACAAGCCTTCTAATACTACTTGATTGACTGGCAAAAACCTGTGAGGTATTGTTAACATTATAAAATCCTGGAATGACAAAACCTGTACCACTCAAGGCCACCCTATCAAACTTCCTTTCAAAAACATCATTTCCCAGTCTCATAATAACATTCCAATCTGCACTAAATTGTCTTTTCAAGGTCACATAGAAGTTGGAAGTAAGGTCCCTGCTGTTGATCCTGGTTTCTTCCATAAATCCCAACGAACTCAAGGGGAGTTCACCATCAATCCCCATGGGACCTGGTGTTATTTCTGTTCTACTATCACTATAAAAGTCCGTTCCCAACCTATAGGAGAAACTCAGCCATTCCAATGGACTATAGTTAAGGTTGATATTACCTATTACCCTATTTACGTTATCTTCATAGGTAGCAAAACGTGCATCATAGATCGGATTGGTATTTCCATAGGTTTTCATGGTTCCATCTGGATTGATATAATCCCTGACATCCTGGGTCTCTGCCCAGTACATCATCCTCTCCATAAACCGGTCATGAGGAACCCTGTCTCCTCCTGAATTGGTATAGTTAATGGAACCTCCAAAATTAAATTTCTCACTGGCAGTCACTGTACCGGAAAGTTTTGCAGTAGTTCTTTCCCAACCACTGAATGGTATAATACCATCCTGATCCAATCGGCCAAATGAACCATAAAAAGTGGCTTTTTCACTACCTCCAGAAATACTTAAACTATTATCAATCTGTACTCCAGTATCAAAAGCCCTATTCCAGTTATCCTGATATTTATGACCAGGCACGGTTTGCGCAACCTCCGCTATTGGAGCTCCCCAAGCAGGCCAAAAACTTGTCGGATCGTACTCTCCACTAAATCCTTGACCATAAAGATCTTGGAGTTTAGGCAATCTGTTGAGCTCCTCGAAGCCTACAGAACTGTTGATATTAACCTTGACCTCTCCTGCCTTACCCCTTTTGGTACGTATGATTACCGCACCATTGGCAGCTCTAACGCCATAAAGAGCTGTGGCTGCTGCACCCTTAAGCACAGACATGGACTCAATATCATTGGGGTTAATATCAGAGGCCCTATTGGTCATTCCTCTTGGGGCCCCAGTAGCCTCCACTGTTGAATTATCTATTGGAACTCCATCCACTACAAATAGGGGCTGATTATCCGCATTTGGATCTAAAGAGTTGACACCCCGGATTACAATCCTGGCACTTTGTCCTGGCGCCCCTCCTGAACTGGTAATCTGAACACCTGCCACTTGGCCTTGAAGAGAGTTTACTAAATTAGGCTGTCTAGTTTTAGTAATTTCATCTGCGTCCACCACTTGGGCAGCATAACCTAAGCTTTTGGCACTTTGGTCAATATCAAATGCCGTTACTACCACCTCACCCAATTCGGAAACATCCTCCACCATGGATACATCTATGGTGGACCTATTATTGATCTCAATTGTTTGAGTTTCAAAGCCTAAATAGGAAAAGACCAAGGTCCCCTGAGCACTTGGAATATCCATTGAATACATTCCATCTAAGTCCGTCACTGAACCAATTGTAGTCCCCTGTAATAGCACACTCACTCCTGGCAAAGGAGTGGCGCCATCAGCTGTAGTTACTTTACCACTGATCGTAGTATCCTGTGCAAAAGCCTGTAGCACCAAGAAGAAAACGAAAACCGTAAGTAACAATTTCGTAAACACTTTTTTCATTTGAATTACGTTTGTAGATAATTAAAATTGTTGTAAAACAATATTTCTAAATAAAAGTAAAAAACAGAATATTATTACAGATCATCCTGTTACCGTAAATCATTCAAAACATAATACTTCAATTTTATAAATAAATAGCGAATAAGCAAACCGTTAAAATAATTGTCATTTATTAAAAAAGACGCCCCTATCCAATATTGCCTATCAAATAAAAAAGCCTCGAAAGAACTTCGAGGCTTTATAAAAATAATTATTCAGATATTTTTTTCACTTATACTCAGATAATATCATTTCATTGGCTTTTGATTATCTTTAATTTCCACCAAAGCAGTCATTTCAGTTTTCGCTTCATCCACATAAATTATTTTTTCCTCTTGTGGAATATTTCCCATGCTATGATGATCGACTTCCGAAATATGAGGCGCGATAATCAAGGAAACAATGGAAGTAAGCTTAATCAAAATATTCATTGACGGCCCTGAAGTATCTTTAAAAGGATCTCCAACGGTATCTCCTGTCACTGAAGCCTTATGCGGTTCTGATCCCTTATATTCCATTTGTCCGTTTATTTCAACTCCTTTTTCAAATGATTTCTTGGCATTATCCCAGGCACCCCCAGCATTATTTTGGAAAATCCCCATCAAAACTCCTGACACGGTCACTCCGGCCAAAACACCACCCAATACCTCTGGGCCAAAACTAAAGCCCACGATAATAGGTGCAAGCAAGGCTATTGCTCCTGGAGCAATCATTTCACGGATGGATGCCTTGGTTGAAATTTCCACACACTTGTCATATTCAGGCTTGGCCTTATACTCCATGATTCCTGGAATTTCCCTAAACTGTCTTCTTACCTCATTGACCATATCCATGGCCGCACGACCAACGGCAGCTATGGCCAATGAAGAAAATATAAAAGGTATCATCGCTCCAACAAATAAACCTGAGAGCACATCTGCCTTATAGATATCGATAGAACTAATCCCTGCAAGACCAACATAAGCGGCAAATAAGGCCAAAGCAGTCAATGCAGCAGATGCAATCGCAAAGCCCTTACCCGCTGCTGCAGTGGTATTCCCTACTGCATCCAGAATGTCTGTTCTTTCTCTAACTTTCTTTTCACATCCGGACATTTCAGCTATTCCACCGGCATTATCAGCAATAGGCCCAAAAGCATCAATGGCCAACTGCATGGCTGTAGTTGCCATCATACCTGCAGCCGCAATGGCCACTCCGTATAAACCTGCACTCCAATAGGAAGCATAAATCCCTGATGCCAGTACCATAATTGGCAACACAGTAGACTCCATCCCAACAGATAGACCGCCAATGATATTAGTGGCATGGCCTGTAGAAGACTGTTTAATAATACTATTAACCGGCCTGCGTCCCATAGCAGTATAATATTCTGTTATCATACTCATCAATGCACCCACAATCAAGCCGATAAAAACCGCTCCAAAAACACCCATTTTGGTAAAAGTGGGAGAACCTTCTCTCATCATTCTGAGATCACCTTCAGGCAATAAAAAATCTATAAGAAAATAAGAAGCCGCTACTGTTAGGATAATGGAAATCCAGTTCCCCTTATTCAAGGCTGCTTGCACACTATCATTCTCATCTTTTATCTTTACAAACAATGTACCTATAATGGAAAATGCCAGCCCAATCCCTGCAATTAGCAATGGCAATAAAATTGGGGCAATCCCCCCTACATTATCGTTGGATATTATTTCTCTTCCCAATACCATGGAAGCTAAAATTGTGGCTACATAAGAGCCAAAAAGGTCGGCTCCCATTCCCGCTACATCTCCCACATTATCTCCCACATTATCAGCAATGGTAGCTGGATTCCTCACATCATCTTCAGGAATACCTGCTTCCACTTTTCCTACCAAGTCAGCTCCCACATCAGCCGCTTTAGTATAAATACCTCCTCCAACTCTCGCAAAAAGAGCAATGGACTCTGCCCCTAAGGAAAATCCGGCAAGTACCTCTAATGCCTTTTCCATGTCCAGGCCATTCACATCACCTCCTGTACTGACCACATATACATTATAAAAAACAATGAACAATGATCCCATTCCCAAAACTGCCAATCCTGCTACTCCCAATCCCATCACTGAACCGCCGGTAAAGGACACTTTTAAGGCTTTTTCCAAGCTGGTCTTAGCCGCTTCGGTGGTTCTTACATTGGCCTTTGTGGCAATATTCATCCCTATATATCCTGCAAAAGCCGACAAAAAAGCACCCAAAACAAAGGAAACAGCTATTATTGGAGTGGAATTATCTACCAAGGTACCTGACCAGGCCAAGATAATCCCAGCTATAATTACAAAGTAGAACAGAACCTTCCACTCTGCTTTTAAAAATGCCATGGCCCCCTTGGCGATATGTCCTGCTAACTCCAACATATTCTCATCACCATTGGCCTGTTTATTGACCCAGGCTGATTTGATGGCCATGACTATTAAACCCAAAATCCCCAGTGCGGGGACTACATAGATAACTTGTTCCATACGACTCTCAGTGGTTTTTTAATTAAAACATAACTAAACAAAGATATTATTATTCACCAATGAAACAACTAACATTTTATCCTACAAAAACATGATTTTCATAACACAAATAATAAATAAACACTTCATTCCTCAAAATTTTGTTTAATATGAAATTTTGATCATTAAATATTAATAAAAAGAAAATAATTCTCTCATTTCCTTAATAATCAATCACATCAATATTTTTTTTCTCCTTCCCCAATTGGCCTAATCTTCCTCACGATTCTTTTAGCCTCTATTCTTAATCACTTATATTTATTAAAGATTTAATTATCCAGTATGAAAGCAGTCATCATAAGCAAGCCTGGCAAACCTGAAGTCCTTCAGATCCAAGAAAAGGATATTCCAAAACCTAGAGCCCATGAAGTATTGATAAAGGTGAAAGCAGCGGGAATCAACCGACCTGATATCATCCAGAGAAAAGGGTTTTACCCAGCTCCACCTGATGCCCCAGCAGATATACCCGGTTTGGAAGTTTCTGGAACCATTACTGCCAAAGGCCCTGATGTCGGACAATGGGAAATTGGAGATGAGGTATGCGCATTAGTTGCTAGCGGTGGATATGCAGAATATGTTTGTGCACCTGCTGCTCAATGCCTGCCCATTCCTCAAGGTGTGTCCTTGATCGATGCAGCTTCACTTCCTGAAACATTCTTTACTGTCTGGAACAATGTTTTCGATATAGCCAATTTTGAGCAAGGCGAAACTGTTCTTATTCATGGTGGGACTAGCGGAATTGGCGTTACTGCGATCCAAATGGTCACCGCTATGGGCGGGAAAGCAATAGTTACTGCTGGATCAGCAGAAAAATGCAGTATTTGTGAGTCCCTTGGAGCAAACTTAGCCATCAATTATAAAGAGGAGGACTTTGAGGAAAAAGTATTGGAATATACGGATGGAAATGGTGTGGATATTATCCTGGATATGATCGGTGGAGATTATGGATCCAAAAATATTAATATCCTTAAACCCCAAGGAAGATTGGTAATGATCAACGCCATGAAAGGCAAAATTGCAGAAATAGATTTGATGAGGGTGATGAAAAATCAATTGACTGTAACAGGTTCCACCCTAAGACCGAAATCCATCGCTTATAAGGGAAAAATAGCCCAAAATCTACTGAAACACATCTGGCCTTTGTTCGGAAAAAAAATTAAACCTGTTATTTACAAAACCTATCCCTTGGAAAAAGCCTCAGAAGCTCATGAACTAATGGAAAGCTCCAAACATATTGGAAAAATCTTGCTTCAAACCTCAGAAACCACATAATGACTTTTGTTCAACAATATTAAATAAAGTTCAGTGATTATATAATCATACTGTTTTTCAATAAGATAAAAATAAAGTAGCTTTATTAGGAACAACTCAAACTCCTATGAAAAGCTTTTTAAGATTATTCATGCTCTTGCTGACTTTCCAAAGTCTTGCAGCCTGCCAAAACCAAGATAAGGAACAAGCTGAATCCAATAGAAATATTCAGGTAATCACCAACGTAAACCTTATCGATATCAGAACTGGGGATATTGAAAAAGCACAAGTAATAGTAGAAGACCAGAAAATAAAAAGCATCTTAGCACCGAGTGCAGAAACAGTTAAGGATGCTATCCTAATTAATGGAGAGGGTAAATACCTGGTTCCCGGACTTGCAGAGATGCATGCACATATTCCTTCAGTAATTTGGAATGATCCCCAGATGGAAGAAACCTTATTCCTGTACCTTTCCAACGGTGTCACTACTATTAGAGGTATGCTAGGTCATCCTCTTCATTTAACACTAAAGGAAAAAGCAGATAGCATGGCCATTTTAAGCCCAAGAATCTATACTTCCAGCCCCTCCCTAAATGGCAATAGTGTCACTACTGTCGAACAGGCCCAAAGCATGGTGACAAACTTCCAAAAAGAGGGTTATGATTTCCTTAAGCTTCATCCAGGAATCCGATTACATGTATTTGATGAGATAGTAAAAACGGCACATGAAGTAGGAATTCCCTTCGCTGGACACGTTTCTACTTTGGTGGGGATCAGGCATGCTTTGGAAAGTAAATATGCCAGTATAGACCATGTCGATGGATTTTTGGAAGGTTTGGTTCCTGAATCATTGGAGGTCAACCCCAGTGAAAATGGATTTTTCGGATATAACTTCACTTCTTTGGCAGATACCAGCCTTATACCAGAACTTGTTGAAATGTCATCAAAAAATAAAGTTTGGGTAGTTCCTACCCAAAGTCTTTTCACAAGATGGTTCTCCCCTATTCCAGCTGATTCTTTGGCCAATCAGCCAGAAATGCAGTATATGGCTCCTGAAGTAATTGAAAATTGGACTAAAAGCAAAGTAAGCCTTACTGAGGGTGAAGACTATGATCCTGAACAATGGGAAAAATTCATGCACATCAGAAAACTATTGATCAAATCCTTACATGATAATGGCCAAGGCTTATTATTGGGATCAGATGCACCCCAAGTTTTCAATGTTCCCGGCTTTTCGATCCAACATGAACTCCAAGTCATGGTTGATGCTGGCTTAACTCCCTTGGAGGCTTTACAGATCGGCACAATCAACCCGGCACAATACTTTAACCAAGCAGGGAAATTTGGAGAAATCAAGGAAGGAGCAAGTGCTGACCTGATTTTGTTGGACAAAAACCCATTGGAGGATATCAGAAATATGGAACATCCTTTTGGTGTAATGGTCAGAGGAAAATGGATAAGTAGGGATGAAATTGACCAAAAGTTAAAATCCATATCCGATAAATTCAAAGCAGAAAAATAAGACCACAAACTATTGATGTTCAATAAAATAGATGTATAAGCAAAAATCAATGAAACCTTTTCTTCAAAATAAATGTATATACATTAAATTCAACTACATTAATTAATAATCCAGGAGGATATCATGAAGGATACAGCAATAAAAAAAATCAGACAATTAGGCTTCCAATGGCAGACGCAAGATCCATTCTTGTTTTGTGCTTATCATTTGGATGATTATCCCGAGGGCAATGAAAACCTAGGCCCAAAAGCTTCTTTGGAAGGAAGAAATATAGGTCAGGATTTCACTATTAAAGATGGCTGGAGAATGTACCATGGTTCTAAAGTCCCTGGATTTCCAGCACATCCCCACAAGGGCTTTGAAACAGTTACGCTAGTGGAAAGGGGCTTGGCTGACCATTCCGATTCCTTGGGTGCTGCTGGTAGATTTGGAGAAGGAGATGTACAATGGATGACAGCTGGTAAAGGGGTAATGCACAGTGAAATGTTTCCTCTGCTCAACCAAGATAAAAAGAACCCTTTGCTACTTTTCCAATTATGGTTAAATCTTCCCAAAGCCAGCAAAAATGTGCCTCCACATTTTAAAATGCTATGGGCTGACACTATTCCTTATCATAATGAAGTAGACAAAAATGGCAACAAAACAGAAATCAAGGTAATTGCTGGACAAATTGGTGAAACTAAAGCACCTGCCCCAAACCCTGATTCATGGGCTGCAAACCCTGATAACCATGTAGCCATATGGACCATTAAAATGGATGCCCATGCCACCTGGACCCTTCCTGCAACAGAAGAAGGCATCAACAGGAGCTTGTTTTTCTACAAAGGGAGTCAACTGGAGACAGAAGGTTTCGAACTACCAGAGGGACATTCCATAGACTTGTATTCTGAAAAGGAAATCACCTTTGTGAATGGAGATCAGCCAGCTGAATTACTCTTTTTACAGGGTAAGCCTATCAATGAACCTGTCGTACAACATGGTCCATTCGTAATGAACAGCAATCAGGAAATTCACGAGGCCATAAAGGATTTCCAGACTACCCAATTTGGTGGATGGCCATGGCCAAACCACGAACCTACCCATCCAAAAGAAAGGGGGAGGTTTGCTATTCATGCAGATGGTAGAGAAGAAATAAAAAGTTAATGCTCAAGAGGCTGTTTGTTTAGGAAGCAACCTCTTATTTTTTGGTTTCAAATAGGGTACTCCAAGAGAATTCTTGTATCATCTTTTTTAGATTTTCTATAGCTTTATTCTCATAATTATCTTGACTAAAATCCAGTTCAGGTAATAGCATCACATCATCGAAGCCACTCTCCAGGGCTTCATCTTTTTCTCCCGAAGTAATGATTAGGCATTTTTTTCCCAAAGACTTAGCCAGCTGAAGTAATTCATAGCTCCCCTTCCCTCCTGCTGATTGGCTATCAAATCGGCCTTCTCCCGTGATCACCCAGTCTGCTTCCCTCACCTTCTCCAGCATATTTACCTGATCAAAAAAATATTGAGCTCCGGATTTTATCTCCACTGGAAAAAAGGCACTCAAGCCCATGGCAATCCCACCTGCTGCTCCAAAGCCCTCCCTATCCACTAAAGCTCCTTTCGACTTCTTCTGCAAAAGCTGAAAAACGTTTTTTGCTGATTCCTCAAATGCTGAAATATCCTCAAGAGCTATCCCCTTCTGTGGTCCAAAAACAGGAATCGCTCCCTTTGTACCGAAAAAAGTGTTGTCCACATCACATAAGCAAACAAACCTAATTGATCTTTTTATAACAGGCCCTTGTATATGAGCTATTTTTGATAAAAACCCAGTACCAAACAAAGAGATTTCTCTGCCATTTTGATCAAGAAATATATAGCCCAAGGCCCTTAAAATACCTGTTCCCATATCCACAGTGGCACTGCCTCCAAGTCCAAGTATTATTTCATCAGCTCCTTCATTAATGGCTTCAACAATAAGCTCTCCTGTACCATAAGTACTGCTCAACTGTGCATCCACCTGAAAGGGCTTCAAGCCATCCAAACCACTAACGGTGGAAACATCCAACATGGCCTTATCTTGACTTTTATTCAAATAAAAAACACCTGTCTTAGGTCTTCCTACAGCATTTAAAGCAATGGATTCCTTAGCTTCCCAGCCCAATTGGTTGGCCAGTAAATAGCAAGTCCCATCACCTCCATCGGCAATGGGACTTGTTTGAATATCAAAATTGGAATCAATGGTTCCAAGACAATCTTTGATAATTTTAGCTGCCTGGTCGGCCCTTATGGTTCCTTTAAATGCATTAGGAGCAATTAGGATGTTCATATATCCATCTCTCTCATTCTTTTGAAATAATCCTTGGTTGCAGCAATGACCTTTGGAGAAAGGTAAACCGCTGAAATCATGGTTGGAAAGGCCATTATAGCATACATACCATCTACAAAACTCATCACCACTTGCAAGGACACCACTGCCCCTCCCACTATGGTGACCAAATAGAAATAATTATAATAATCTGCCTTATCTGCACCGAAAAGGTAATTGAAGCACTTGTGCCCATAATAGCTATAGGTAAACATGGTAGACAAGGCAAACACCAGTACTGCAGCCATTAAAAAGTATTTACCCAGGCCTGGAATACCACTTTCAAAGGCAGAAAGGGTCATCAACACACCGTCCTTTTCTCCAGATTCCCAAACACCAGTAACCATAATCGTCAATGCAGTCAAAGTGCATACTACTATCGTATCAATAAAGGGGCCCAACATGGCTATCAAGCCTTCCCTCACTGGCTCCTCATTTCTGGAGGCTCCATGGACCATAGGTGCTGTACCGATCCCTGCCTCATTGGAAAAAGCAGCTCTTCTAGCTCCAGTAATAATTACCGCCCCTACTGATCCTCCAAGAACAGCCTTACCGGAAAAGGCATCCTCAACAATAAACAATAATGAAGATATAATCTGGTCATTAAACCGCACCAAGATCAGCACAACACTGATAAAATACAGACTGACCATAAAAGGAACAAGTTTGGAAGCCACATTGGCGATCCTTTTAATTCCACCTAAAATGACTACCGCAACCAATATCATCATTGAAATCCCCAAGATCCAACGCGTACTGGCCCCATGGTCAAGCCCATAAGGCTTTAGCATCACTATCCTTAAAACATCCGTCAGCTGGTTTGCCTGAAATATAGCCAATAAGCCCATAATCCCTGCGACACAAAAAATAATGGACAAGGGTTTCCATTTCTTGCCCATCCCCTCTTCTATCACGTACATTGGACCACCTTGAATATGTCCTGCGCTGTCTTTTCCTCGGTACATGATCGCCAAAGTACAGGTAAAGTATTTGGTAGCCATTCCAACGAAAGCAGACACCCACATCCAGAAAATAGCTCCTGGCCCACCAGTACTAATCGCCAATGCTACTCCACTGATATTACCCAATCCAACTGTCGCGGCTATGGCTGAAGACAATGCCTGGAAGGAAGTAATATCCCCTTTAGCATTTGGATCATCATATTTCCCACCTACCACTTTCATGGCATGTGCAAATCCCCTAAAAGGGATCAGTCCAGAATAAAGAAATAGCAGAGTTCCCCCGCCCAATAAAAGGTAAAGCAGTGGCCATCCCCATATCCAATTACTAAAATCAATGATTAATTGCCCCATAAGATTAGGTGGTTCTTTAACGATTTAAATAAGCCTATTGGCCTCCTAGTAACAAAAACAAAATGAATATTAGCACCAATTTCCTATTAATCCAAACCTTAGCGGGATTCTGAATCTTGGTCAAACCCCATTAATGATTGGGTTTCAATACTTACTATCTGATATATTTTGATTTAGTATAGTGGATATAGACTTCTCCATTGGCTCAAGAAGTTGACTACTAAATTCAAATCAAGCGTTCACGGATTTCTCTGATTTTGCACAATTTTTTTGTAGGGTAATCATTAAACAATCTTAATTTGGTTTGTAAATAATGCCTATACAGCACTTTTTCCGTGAAAATCCGTGAGAGACATTTTTTTTCTATCTCGAAAAGTAGATTCTTTCTTAAAAATTAAGGCTCACGGATTTCTCTGATTTGCACGGATTTTATATTTTAGTAATGAAACAATTTTTTAATCTATGAAAACAACGGACGATTTAACTTATGCAATAAGGGGCGCAATTTATAGAGTTCATGCTGAATTAGGCCCTGGATTACTTGAAAGTGTTTATGAGGCTGCATTATTATATGAACTCAGAGAAGCAGGCTTAAAAGTAGAATCTCAAATGTCTATTCCCGTAACATACAAATCCACATCATTAGAGATCGGGTTCAGATTGGACATACTAGTTGAAAACAAAGTTATTTTGGAAATTAAATCAGTAGAAAATCTACTGAATGTCCATAAAAAGCAGCTACTCACCTATCTTAAATTGGCCAACAAAGCAATAGGGTTCCTCATAAACTTCAATTCCGATTCACTTATTGACAGAAAAACCTTGATCAGAATTGTCAATTAGTTTACAAGACTAATCTTTCAGTGAAAACTTGTCTGACGCCAGGTAGATCCATGGAATCCGTGAGAGACATTTTTTTCTATCTCGAAAAGTAGATTCTTTCTTAGAAATTAAGGGCTCACGGATTTCTCCGATTTACACGGGTCTTTTTGTAGGGTAATCATTAGAAAACCTTAATTAGGTTTGTAAATAATACCTATCAGCACTTTTTCCGTGAATATCCGTGGAATCCGTGAGAGACATTTTTTTTCTATCTCGAAAAGTAGATTCTTTCTTAAAAATTAAGGCTCACGGATTTCTCCGATTTACACGGATCTTTTTGTAGGGTAATCATTAGAAAACCTTAATTAGGTTTGTAAATAATACCTATCAGCACTTTTTCCGTGAAAATCCGTGGAATCTGTGAGAGACATTTTTTTTCTATATCGAAAAGTAGATTCTTTCTTAAAAATTAAGGCTCTCGGATTTCTCTGATTTGCACAGATATATTTTATCTATAAAGAAAATACATTGATTTTTCTAGTCAAATAAAGCTATTATAACCTTTCATATTCAACAATTTCTCTGTGAAAATCTCTGCCATTCCTGAGGACTTCCCTTTGCCTTTAGAAAGTATATACTTTTATGAAATACCGCATTTCAATAATAAAAAACATAGCACTATCTGATAATCCTTATTATTTTTGGTTTCGGTTTGATAATCAGTATATGGTACAGCACAAGGGAAAAACAATCATTATTAAAATAGGTTCTAATGTCTTAACTCAGGCAGATGGATCACCCGACAAATCACGTATGGAAGCCCTTGTCCATCAAATGGTTTACCTTCGAGAACAAGGGGTAAAAATTGTATTGATCTCTTCTGGGGCAGTAGCCTTTGGACGAAAGTCAACAGTTTTTGAGGAAAAAACTGATCAGGTTGTTCAAAAACAAATTCTTGCCGCTATCGGTCAGATAGAACTGATCAATTCCTATAAATCCCTTTTTGGTAATCGTCAAACTCCCATAGCACAGATAATGGTCACCAAAAGTGATTTCAGGGATAGAAAGCATTACCTCAATATGAAAAACTGCCTGGAAGGATTGGTAAAAAACAATATCATTCCAGTCATCAATGAAAATGATACAGTGGCAGTCACTGAGCTGATGTTTACGGACAATGATGAATTGGCAGGATTAGTGGCAGCCATGATGGATGCACAGGAAATGGTCATACTGAGCAATGTAGACGGTATTTTTAAGGGACACCCTAATGACCCTGACTCTGAGTTAATCGAACATGTGGGGGCAAAATCTCCTTCTATGAGCAGTTATATATCTTCCAGCAAGTCCTCATTTGGTCGGGGTGGAATGCTGACCAAAATGAATATGGCCAAAAAATCTGCCGATCTGGGTATTGGAGTGATAATTGCCAATGGCAAGAGGGAAAATGTGCTTGTTGACTATTATCATAAGACCCTACGTTGTACCTACTTTGAACCTTCCAAGGCCAAGCTCAACCCCAAAAAGTGGATTGCCCATAGTGACCATTATTCAAAGGGTGAGCTGATCATCAACAGCGGAGCAGAAAATGCACTAAAATCCAACAAGATTACCAGTTTACTCCCAATTGGGGTTTTAAAGGTAAAAGGTGACTTTATAAAAGGTGAAATTATCAGAATAATCAGTGAAGATGGCAGGAAAATTGGACTTGGTAAGGCTGCATACGGCGCTAAAGTAGCTTCCGAAAAAATAGGTCAGAGTAATCAGAAACCTATAATCCATTATGATTACCTCTACCTTCATCACAACAATCAATAATTATGAATTTGAACGATACATTCTCAAAAGTAAATAAAGCCAGCAGATCACTTGCATTGCTCTCAGAAGATAGAATCAATAAAACATTAGATGATCTTGCCCAATTAACTTGGGAAAACATCCCAGAAATATTGGCTGCCAATGAAAAGGATCTGCAAAGAATGGACCCGGAAGATCCAAAATATGACCGGCTCAAACTTACCAAAGCAAGGATAGAAGCGATTGCTGCAGATATCTTAAATGTGGTCAAACTCCCTTCCCCACTGAACAGGACCTTGTCGGAAAAATCTTTGGAAAACGGGCTGAAATTAACAAAGGTATCCGTTCCTCTGGGAGTAATCGGAATTATATATGAAGCCAGACCCAATGTAACCTTTGATGTGTTCAGCCTTTGTTTGAAATCAGGAAATGCCTTGGTCCTTAAAGGAGGCAGTGACGCCCATGATTCAAATACAGCCATTGTCAAACTGATTCACCAAGTACTGAAGGAAAACGGTATTGATCCTAATATAGTAGCCTTACTACCTCCTGACAGGGAAGCCACTGCTGAGATGCTGCAAGCGGTAGATTATATAGATATCATCATTCCAAGGGGAAGCCAGGGACTGATCAATTTTGTAAGAAATAATTCCAAAGTACCTGTCATTGAGACTGGTGCAGGTATAGTTCATACTTATCTGGACAAATCCGGAGATATCGAAAAAGCAGCCAAAATCATTACCAATGCCAAAACGCGAAGGGTGAGCGTTTGCAACGCTTTGGACTGTTTAGTAATCCATCAGGATAAGCTGGAAGAATTACCAAAAATTGCCCGATCATTGGGAGAAAAGCAGGTAAAAGTCTTTGCTGACAAAGCTGCTTATGAGGTGTTAAAAGAAAGCTATCCTAAAGCGCTATTATTTGAAGCGGAAGATAAACACTTTGGAACGGAGTTTCTGGCCATGACCATGTCCATCAAAACTGTTCCTTCACTGGAGTCTGCTTTGGAACACATTGCCAAACACAGCTCTAAACATAGTGAGGCTATCGTAGCAGAAGACCAAGCAGCTTTGGACATTTTCCTCAAATCTGTTGATGCAGCCGCAGTCTATGCCAATACCTCCACTGCCTTTACAGATGGGGCCCAATTTGGTCTAGGGGCTGAAATAGGCATTTCTACCCAAAAACTGCATGCCAGAGGCCCTATGGCCTTGGAAGAGCTTACTTCCTATAAGTGGATCATTCGCGGTGATGGTCATATCAGGGATTAGATAAGTTGCACCCTCAATATTCAAAACATTATCAGTAAAGCCGAGTTAGAAGCTCGGCTTTACTTTTTTCTAAATCATCGGATAACCATCTAAATTTCCAAAAAGTTGAATTCATAGGTTTTGTTAAATGTGAATACTAAACTTGCCTTGATATCAAAAGTATTCCAATACTGATATATTATAATAAAATCAATATTTTCTATTGCCTTAACCAGAAACATGGCCGTTCTTGTAACTTTATAAGCCATTAACTAAAAAAGCTTTGAAAGCAATTACTCGAAACCAATATGGAGACAGTAATGTCCTCCAAATAAGCAAGCTTGAAAAACCAGTCCCCTCCTTAGGGGAAGTATTGATAAGAGTTCATTTTACTACCGTTAACAGAACTGATTGTGGAATATTAACCGGAAAACCCTTTGCCATTCGATTTTTTACTGGCTTATTTAAACCCTCTTCAAAAGTCACCGGAACTGATTTTGCTGGAGAGGTGGTAGAAATTGCCCAAAACGTAAAGAACTTCAAAGTTGGAGACCGGGTTTGGGGCTTAAATGACGAAGGGCTAGCTTCTCAGGCTGAGTTTATGACAATAAATGAAAACAAAGCGGTTTGCCTGATTCCAGAAAATATTAGCTACCAAGAAGCTGTTGCTTCTGCAGAAGGAGCTCATTATGCCTATAATTTTGTTAATAAAGTTCATCTCAAAAAGGGAAACAAAGTCCTAGTAAATGGCGCAACTGGAGCAATTGGCTCTGCTGCGCTTCAGATTCTAAAAAGTCAAGGAATATATGTTACGGCGACAGGCAATTCAAAAAATATAGAATTGATGAAATCACTTGGCGCTGACAAAATTTATAATTTCGAAAAGGAAGATTTCACTGAAATAGATAAGGAAAAATATGACTTTATTTTTGATGCTGTTGGAAAGAGTTCTTTCGGGAAATGCAAAAAGCTGCTTGTGGAAAATGGCATTTATATTTCCTCAGAACTTGGACCAAATGCTGAAAACCTTTACTTGCCATTGATTACAAAGTTTAAGAAAGGCAAAAGGGTGATCTTTCCAGTTCCACAAAATTGTAAAAGAAGCTTATTATTTGTCAAACAGCTTATGGAGAAAGACAAGTTTAAAGCGGTCATTGACAGATATTATCAGCCTGAGGAAATTAAAGAGGCTTATAATTATGTCATGAGTGGACAAAAGAGCGGAAATATACTTATCAATTTCTCAGCTGATCAAGGTCCATTAGATTAATCAATACCAACTGGACCAAATTGACAGGTTAACTTATTCATATCATTAAACCAGAAGTAAATTGAAACTCATAACAAACCCTGAAGTTACAGTTGTATTTGACCAATATCCTGACTTTGTAAGACTTAAAATGCAGCGCCTAAGAGAACTGGTCATCAAAACAGCTGAAGAAATCGAAGGTATTGACCAACTAGAGGAAACCCTGAGATGGGGAGAGCCAAGCTACATCTGCAAAAAGGGCAGCACACTAAGGATGGACTGGAAAGCAAAATCCCCTGATCAATACGCCATGTATTTTAAATGCACCAGTAGATTGGTTGAAACTTTTAAATTGGTTTTCGAAGACAAATTTCAATTTGAGGGTAAAAGGGCCATAGTTTTTCAAATAGACCAAAAACTCCCAGAAGAAGAATTAAAAGAATGTATTCGGGCCGCCCTCACCTATCATAAAGTAAAACACCTGATAACTTTGGGCATTTAAATAATTGCCCTGCATTTACCAAAGTAGAATGAGATAAGTCAATTATATGAGAACTCCTGAACCTTACAATTAAGTCCTGTTCGCATTTGATTCATGTTACAAGCTCCTAAATTAAATAAGAGTCAATAAATTCAGAAACTCCAAACTGGATGCTTTTTGAAACAAAAAGATCATTGTTGTGCATTAAGCTATAATATGACCTAAGTTTAATAGTTTTGGATAATTAAGGTGATCCCATTAGTAAATGGAAGTTTTTAAGCTATATTAAAAAAGGTTTCATTTTTATAAGCGATAAGAGGATTAAGACATAATGAAAAATTATAGAATTGGATTTCTATTTGCCATACCCATTGTAATTGTTGGAATTATCTTAACCCTAGCAGGATCAGTAGCGGCATTTAAAACGCCCATATCTGGAATCAGTTTGGTTCTAGTAGGATCATTTTTCTGGAGCAGTCATTATGGTGTACAAATAAATAAAAGCAGAAATCTGATCAGAGAATATGGAAGCTTTTTAGGTATCAAAAGTGGCAAATGGACTTCAATGGATGCATTACCTTTTATCGCAGTACTAAACGGCAAAAGCAGCATGATCTATCGCAGTAGATCAAATAGATCTTACACGAATGAAAGTTATCATTATGAGATATGCATGTTTAGTAAAACTCCTCGCAAAAGCATCACTATTAAGAAATTCAAAAACAAAGAAAAAGCTATCGCCTTTAGTGAAACCCTTGCGAATCAATTCAAAAAGGAACTTATTTCCAATAGGAATATAGTGGCAGAATAAAAATGGGGTCCATAAAGTCTAAAACTTCATACCGCTATTCTCAATCAATTAGCCCTTACTTAGGGCTTATATCCGTTTCAATTTACTTTACATAAATAGAATTTGCATTCTGCATACCTATCAAAACCAACAATAAAGCAGAGATTGACTTAAGTTCAACCCCTCCAAAGAACTTTATGCCAAATGATTTTTTATTTCTATTTTAGAGAAAATAGACCATGAAAGACCTACTTGTAATTTTTATATTTTTGAGCCTCTTTGCTTGCGCAAAAAAAGAGCATAACACTTGGGAAGTTACCGGAGGCTCTAAAGAAAACTTACGTTACAGCACAATTAACCAAATCAACACCTCCAATGTTCAGCGGCTAAAAGTAGCTTGGGTGTACCACACCAAGGATGCTGATACTCTCAACAATTCCCAGATTCAATGCAACCCGATCATTGTCGATGGAATACTCTATGCCACTTCTCCCCAACAAAAGTTATTTGCCCTGGATGCCTCCACAGGACAGGAAAAATGGATTTTTGACCCTAAAAACCCAGATAACGGGATGTCAGACAAAACTCGCTTTATCCTCAACAATAATCGTGGGGTCACTTATTGGAAAGATGAAAAAGAGCAGCGGATCTTTTATGTGGCCAGTTCTTCACTCTTCTGCATCAATGCCCTTACAGGAAAATTGGATGAAGGATTTGGCCATCTAGGCCAAATTGATCTCCATGAGGGATTAGGAAAAGATGTAGGCGATTTGTATGTCACGGCCACATCTCCTGGCATTATCTATAAGGACCTATTGATCTTGGGCTCGCGTGTCTCAGAAGGAAGTGATGCAGCACCTGGCCATATTAGGGCTTATGATGTCCGTACCGGAGAGCAAGCCTGGATCTTCCATACTATACCTCGGCCTGGGGAAATTGGCTATGAAACTTGGGAAGACTCCACCGCTTACCGCCACATCGGCGGAGCAAATTCTTGGGCAGGCTTCAGTTTAGATGAAGAAAGGGGCCTTTTGTTTGCTCCTACAGGTTCGGCGTCCTTCGACTTTTATGGAGGAAAAAGAAAAGGAGATAACCTTTTTGCCAACTGCATACTGGCTTTGGACGCTGCCACCGGAAATTACAAGTGGCACTTCCAAACCGTGCACCATGATATTTGGGACAAAGACATACCCACAGCCCCTTCACTGATTACCATCAAGATAAATGGAAATAAGGAGGTAGATGTAGTGGCCCAACCTACCAAGTACGGTAACATTTTTCTCTTGGATAGGGAAACGGGAAAACCTATATATCCTATTGAAGAAATCCCTGTGCCGTTCGATACCGATTTGGCGGGAGAACAACTATCAAAGACGCAACCCGTTCCAAGTTTCCCCAAGCCTTTTGCAAGACAAGATTTTCTGGAAGAAGATTTAAACCATTTAGTTCCCGACTCATCTTATGAGGACTTAAAGAAAAGATACTTGTCCAGCAGGCATGGAAATATGTACAACCCAATTTCCTTGCAAGGAACCATAGTATTCCCAGGTCTAGATGGAGGTGCTGAGTGGGGAGGACCTGCATTTGACCCTGAGTCACAATTGTTCTATGTAAATGCCAATGAGGTTCCTTGGCTGATACAAGCCAGAGAAGTGGACATGGAAACCAAAGGTACCGAGAACTATCTTAAAGCAGGTAAACGGCTGTATAATCAATATTGTATATCCTGTCATGGACCTGACAGAAAAGGTTCTGGGAACAATCCTTCAATTTTAAAATCCAATGAAAAATTAAGCCAAGATGCTTTTACAGAATTGATCCATACAGGAAGGAGAATGATGCCCGCTTTCAACATGATCTCAAAAGAAGAATCCATTGCTCTTGCTTCATTTATCCTTGACTTAAAATCCATTCAGCAAAAAGAATTTGAAGCCGAACCGATCGAGGTTAACTCCTTTTTAAATCTCCCATATAATATCACTGGTTATAATAGATTCCAAACCAAAGAGGGTTTGCCTGGCATCAGTCCTCCATGGGGGACCTTAAACGCTGTAAATATGGTAACTGGAGAGATTGAATGGAGAATCCCATTAGGTGAAATAGATGCGTTTAAAGAAAAAGGAATCAAGACAGGCTCAGAAAATTATGGTGGCCCAGTAGTAACCGCTGGTGGATTGTTGTTTATTGCTGCCACGCCTGATCGAAAGTTCCGGGCCTATAATAAAGCCAATGGAAAGCTACTTTGGGAATATGAACTGCCCGCTGCAGGTTTTGCTACACCGAGTATCTACGAAGTAAATGGAAGGCAGTTTATCGTGATTGCTTGCGGAGGCGGAAAACTCGGGGCAAAATCCGGGGATAGCTATATGGCTTTTGCTTTGGAATAATGGTGAATCAAGTATATAAACTCTCTTGGAATCATAGTTTTAAACCAAAGTCAATATTTATAATAAATTGATACATATATTTTTATGGTCAAAAAAATAGCCCGACAAATTGCCGGGCCATATATTCTAATCAATATAATAATTCTAATTACCTCATGGCTTTGTAAGCATTGATCAGGCCATTGGTAGAAGCATCGTGAGAGCTTACTTTTTCATCCCCCTCCAATTCTGGAAGGATATTTTTCGCCAAAACTTTACCTAATTCAACTCCCCACTGGTCAAAACTGAAAATGTTCCAAATAGCACCTTGAACAAAGATCTTATGCTCATACATGGCTACCAAAGCTCCCAAAGTATAAGGATCAACACGTTTTACCAAAATGGAATTGGTAGGTCGATTTCCTTCAAATACTTTATGAGGTGCCAATTTTGCAATCTCCTCTTCAGATTTCCCTGCAGCCTTTAGTTCAGCCTTCACCTCTTCCAAAGACTTGCCATTCATCAATGCCTCAGTTTGAGCAAAGAAATTGGACAATAACTTCACATGGTGATCACCAACTGGATTATGAGAAATAGCAGGAGCAATAAAATCACAAGGAATCAAATGAGTGCCTTGATGGATCAACTGATAGAAAGCATGTTGGCCATTGGTACCTGGCTCTCCCCAGATGATCGGACCAGTAGTGTAATCCACCTTCTCACCATTCCTGGAAACATATTTACCATTACTTTCCATATTTCCCTGTTGGAAATATGCCGCAAATCTGTGCAAATACTGGTCATAAGGAAGAATAGCCTCAGAAGATGCACCAAGGAAATTGGTATTCCAAATACCGATCAAAGCCAAAATCACCGGGATGTTTGACCCGAGTTCAGTTCCCTTAAAGTGATTATCCATGGCATGTGCTCCTTCTAGCAATTTCTCAAAGTTGTCAAAACCAATGGCACAGGCAATAGGCAATCCAATAGCTGACCAAAGGGAATACCTTCCCCCTACCCAGTCCCAAAAAGCAAACATGTTTTTGGTATCAATTCCAAAGGCAGCCACAGCCTCAGCATTGGTAGACAAGGCCACAAAATGCTTGGCAATAGCTGATTCATCCTTTGCTGCCTCCAAGAACCAAGATCTGGCAGAATGCGCATTGGTCATGGTTTCTTGTGTGGTGAAAGTCTTAGAAGCAATAAAGAATAGGGTGGTCTCAGGATCCACCTTTTTCAAAGTTTCAGCGATATGTGTACCATCCACATTGGAAACAAAATGGATATCCAAATTTTCATTTTGGTAAGGTTTCAATGCTTCAGTCACCATTACTGGCCCCAAATCACTACCGCCAATACCGATATTGACCAAAGATTTGATCGGTTTACCCGTGTAGCCTTTCCATTCTCCTGCATTGATTTTATCGGCAAATTCCTTCATTTGCGCCAATACCCCATTTACCTCAGGCATCACGTCCTTTCCATCCACTTTAATGGAACTGTTAGAACGGTTTCTTAATGCAGTATGCAATACCGCACGGTTTTCTGTTTGATTAATATGCTCACCAGCAAACATGGCTTCAATGGCAGATGGTAAATCCGTCTCCTTGGCCAATTCAAAAAGTGTGGACATCACTTTGGCATCTACTCTGTTCTTAGAGTAATCAAGTAAAATATCCTCAAATTTGATGGAATATTGATCAAATCGTGATGCATCTGCAAAAAGTGATTTGATAGTTTGCCCCTTTTGGTCTTCAGAAAGGCGGCTAAGTTTCTTCCAGGCTCCTGTTTGGGTTGGATTGATGTTTTTCATGTGTTGGTTTATGATTTAATTGGTCACATGGAACCCCTGTCTCAAAGAGGACAGGTTTATGAATAAAAAATCTCAAAGTCGGATTAATTACCCATTTTGGTTTCATTAATTAAGGTCTAGTGAGCAAAAATAAGATTTATATCGGGCGTAAAAAATATATTCTTTCAAGTTTAGGTTAATAATAAGATTCAAAAATTTACTCTGCACAAAATTAATCTAAACTATTGCATCGAATCAAACCCTTTATACACTAAATAGAGTACAGAATAATTTTCCATTCCTATTTATTCAAGATTAAATAATTTTCAACTAAAGTTTTATGGGATTTGAAGGTTTTCCAATATGATTATCCGTTTTCACACCAGTAGCTTTATTTCTCACGAATTCCACGGATTTAATTAATTTTATCTGTACAATATGTGTCATTTTTGAGAGAATGTTTTGAAGGGTAATATTTACTGGTGGAATAGCGGATATACAGATTTTCCAAAAATCAATTTCACTACACCTTTCAAAACTCCCTGTTTATCCATTTGGCTACTTCTGCAAATGATTCCTTTGAATAAGCTCTTTTCTTACTTTTTGGCATTTCTTGACTGATCCCAAGCAGGAAGTTCAAACTATCCGAAGGCTGAGCCTGCTTATATGAATGGTTGATGCTGTCCAACAATATCACTTGGTAATTACTTTTTGAACTGCTTTTAAACAGGCTCTCTATACCTTCCATATTCTCCTCCCACTGTAACTTTTCATCCATCTTTCCATAGACTACCAGGGCAGGACAGCTTATTTTTGGATAATATAATCCAGGCTCAAATTGAATATAAGCTATCCTGTGTGGGTTGAGCCATTGGATAGAATCCATCTTGTAGGTCTTATCAAGGTTTCCGAAAAGCTTTGGGTCTTTGTCCGCATATTTCTCATAAAAATACCGCTTGCTTTCCTTAAGCTGACCATGCATGGTTGCTATATCCTCATTCTTATTTATTATTTTGATAGTCTCCCTAACGGACGAAAGCATGGCTTCTTTAATTTCTTCATTGCCTCTGTAGATTTTCTCCAAAGCCCCCGAAAACTGAGAATAACTGAGCCGATCACCTGCAATTCCCTGGGTAGACATCAAAACCACAAAATCAATCGCTCTATTTCGTGAAGCAGCAATAGCTACAGCTGCCCCTCCTTCACTGTGTCCTATCAGTCCTATTGTTGCATTGGAAAAACGTCGGTCACTACTCAATGCAAAAAAAGCCATCTCTGCATCAACTGCTTGTCCATGCATGGTATAGTCTTTTTTTCTAGCTAAATCAGGGTCAATAAACGATCGGTTATCATACCTCAGCACTGCAATGCCATTTCTTAGAAGAATATCGGCCAGATCACTGTATAATCCACCATAATCCCTTGAAATCGGAAGTGGAGGAGATACTAAAATCACCGCTTTCTCAATAGAACTATTGTTGATATTACTTGGAACACTTAGCGTACCCATTAAAACCTGATTATCAGACGACTTAAATGAAAAAGACTCCTCATATATATGAAATACCTTTTCCTTTTTGAGCTCAACATTACCCTTCCCTCCCCATAGGAAAGTCCATAAGTTGATGATTAGGAAGAGGATAATATTTATCATAGTGTCAATATAATTTTTAACCACAGATAAGTAAGACAACAATCAAAATAGCTCTTTTTAATTTTATCTATGTCTATCCATGTTTACCTGTGGTCAATCATCAGAAGTCATAAAATATGAACATCAATCCTGCTTTAGAAAATGTCTAAGGACGTAATGTAGAATCCCACCGTTTTTATAATAAGCCACTTCTATCTCAGAGTCCAATCTACAAACCACCTCAAAGTTGACCTTAGCACCACTTTCCTTTTCGGCCTCCACCTGTAATTTCTTCAGAGGCTTAAGCCCATTGCTGATTCCTTTGATGCTGATTTTTTCCTTTCCATCCAAACCCAAGTTCTCTGAGGTTTGGCCTTTTGAAAACTGAAGAGGCAATACGCCCATTCCCACCAAATTAGAGCGGTGAATTCTTTCATAGCTTTCTGCAATAACCGCCTTGATTCCTAAAAGATTGGTTCCCTTTGCAGCCCAATCTCTTGAGGAACCACTTCCATATTCCTTACCTGCCAAAACTACCAAGGGCGTATTCGATTCAATGTATTTTTCTGCTGCTTCGAAGACAGTCATTTCTTCGCCAGAAGGTATATAAGTTGTATAACCTCCTTCTTGTGTGGCTAATTGGTTCTTGATTCTCACATTGGCAAAGGTTCCCCTGACCATAACTTCATCATTACCGCGCCTGGAACCATAGGAATTAAAGTCTTTCTTCTCCACTCCTCTCCCAACTAGGTACTTACCTGCTGGAGAAGTTGCTGCAAATGATCCAGCAGGAGAAATATGATCTGTGGTAATAGAATCGCCCAATTTCAACAATACATGACTATTTAGAATATCAACGGGCTCGGGAACCTCACTGGAAATTCCTTTAAAGAATGGAGCCTCCTTGATATATGTTGACTTACTTGACCACTGGTAAACCTGATCACTGGGGGCATTTAACCCTTTCCATTGTTCATTTCCTTCAAATATTTCCCCATAGTTTTTCTCAAAATCCCCAGGGCTGAGCACCTTGCCCATTACCTCAAAAATCTCATCATTGCTGGGCCAGATATCCTTAAGATACACTGGCTCTAAATTGGGATCATAACCTAGCGGTTCCTTATTCAAATCTACATCTACCCTTCCCGCCAAAGCATAAGCCACTACCAGCATAGGTGACATTAGGTAATTCATCTTCACTTGTGGATGTACTCTGGCTTCAAAGTTCCTATTGCCAGACAAAACAGAAGCCACCACCAAATCATTTTCTTCCACAGCATGTGCAATATGTCTTGGCAAAGGTCCTGAATTACCAATACAAGAAGTACAACCATAGCCTACCACATGAAATCTTAATGCTTCCAGATCATCCAAGAGTCCGGAAGATTCTAAATAATCAGTCACCACTTTGGAACCTGGTGCAAGAGAAGTCTTCACCCAAGGTTTCACGTCTAAGCCACGTTCTCGGGCCTTTTGGGCTACCAGTCCAGCTCCTATCATGACACTTGGGTTGGATGTATTGGTACAAGAGGTGATCGCTGCAATGACTATGCTACCATCCGAAAGGGCAAATTCCTCATTATTGATCCTCACTTCTACTGTTTTTAGACCATTTTTGGTTTTAGCAGCTATTTCTACATCCTTTGGCAGCTCTCCTGGTTTTTGAGCAGGCTGACTACCCCCTTCTCCAAACCAGCGGCTTTTGTCTCTCTTATCAATTGGGATATACTCCCTTCCATGCACTTCTTCTAATAGCTCTCCAAACTTCTGCTTGAAATTCCTTACCAATATTTTGTCTTGCGGACGCTTAGGGCCCGAAACTGTAGGCTCAACAGTACTTAAATCCAATTCAACAATACTACTGTAATGAATAGATTCCTCATTTTCTCTCCAAAGCATATTGGCTTTTGCATAATCTTCCACCAGCTTTATTTGATCTTTTGGGCGATTAGTCTTAGACATATAATCCAGTGTACGGTCATCAATTGGAAAATAGCTCACCGTACATCCAAACTCAGGAGACATATTGGAAATGGTCGCTCTATCTGGGACAGTAAGATGATCCAAACCTGGCCCAAAGACTTCGACAAATTTGCCTACTACACCATGTTTTCTCAATAACTCAGTAATGGTCAATACCATATCCGTAGCTGTTGTACCCAATGGCAATTTCCCTGTTAATTTTAATCCCACCACCTCTGGCATGATAAAATAAATGGGTTGACCTAAAATAGCTGCTTCTGCCTCAATTCCTCCAACTCCCCATCCTACTACACCAATACCGTTTACCATCGGGGTATGGGAATCTGTTCCTACCAATGTATCGGGAAAAACCTGACCATCCCTGCTAATGACTCCCTGAGCCAAATATTCCAAGTTGACCTGGTGGCAAATTCCCATTCCAGGAGGAACTACGGAAAAATTATCAAAGGACTTTTGGGCCCATTTCAAAAACTCATACCGCTCACCATTCCTTTCGTATTCTACGTCCACATTTTTCTTATAGGAATAATTGGTACCAAAATAATCCACTTGAACAGAATGGTCTACCACTAGGTCCACAGGTATAAGCGGATTGATTTTATTCGGGTCTTTCCCTTTTCTAACTGCTTCAGCCCTTAAAGAAGCAATATCCACTACAGCGGGCACTCCAGTAAAGTCCTGCATTAAAACCCTGGCTGGCTTATAAGGAATATCCTTATCGCTTGGCTCAGGATTCCAGTTTAATAATGTTTCTATATGTTCCTTGGTAATTGCAAAGTCATCAAAATTCCTTAAGGTATTTTCCAAAAGAATCCTGATGGAGAAAGGAAGTTGGTCAATCTTAAAACCTTGCTCTTGAAGCTTCTCCAAACTCCAATAAGTAAAGTCCCCTTTTGCAGATTCAAGCTTGCTTTTAATACTATATGGATCTAGTAACATGTGTTTAATGGTTATTTGGTTAAAAAGACTTACATATTAATAACTACCATAAAACAGATTGATTCCTTAAATTAAGTATTTTTCGTTAATTGTAGTTCATTAACAAAGGGGAACTGCATCCCTTAAAATGCTCAAAGAAGTACCTGAATTCAATGATCAGATGAAAGTAGTTTTATATGTTTTTTCAGTATTGATTATATGCGCAAGTCTCATGCCATTAGTAAAAAAAGACTATTGGACTTTTCGAGTTTTTGACTATCCGCGCTTCCAAAAGCTTATATTGACATTAACATTGATAATTATTTGGTCTTTTGAAGATTACAGTAATTTAAGCCAAGTGGATTTTGGGATTTTGACTATACTTATCCTAGTCTTTTTTTACCTCTTAAAGCAAATAATCCCCTATTCCCCCTTCAGTCCCAAAATGGTAAAATCTGCCAATAAGCATGAAAAAACAACGCTCGCACTCCTTACTGGAAATGTTTATCAGTACAATAGAGAGTATACAAAATGTCTAGATCTTATCAAAAAACAAGCACCTGATGTCTTTATGCTGGTTGAAACGGATCAAAATTGGGCAGATGCCATTTCAATTCTTAAGACAGATTACCCACACTGCATCGAAATCCCCATGAACAATACTTATGGGCTTCTTTTTTATTCTAAAATCCCTTTAAGAAACACTTCCATCCATTACTTAATTGACGATGAGGTCCCTTCAATTTTTACAGATTTAGACTTAGGTCATCAACTGATAAGGATTTATGGCATTCATCCTACCCCACCTGTCCCGGGAGAGAACACACATAGTACCGAACGTGATGCTGAAATTCTATTGGTCGGTGCAAAGGCAAAGGAATATGATAAGCCATGTATTATTATGGGTGATTTAAATGATGTTGCATGGAGCTATACTACAGAACTCTTTCTAAAAATCAGTGGTATGGGAGACCCCAGAAGAGGTCGGGGTATGTACAATACATTTCATGCCAAATACCCGATGCTGAGATGGCCATTGGACCATATATTTGTCAGCAAGCATTTCAAGGTAAAAAAATTAAAGGTTCAACCTTCTATCGCCTCAGATCATTTTCCTATCAGTATAGAACTGGTATTGGATAAATCAGTGGAGAATGAACAATTAGAAGCTGACCATAAAGACAAAATGGAGGCTAAAGAAAAAATAATTAGTGGAATTGAGTTCTGAATAAAATATTGGAATCATTGCACAAAAATGATTGATAATCCTAACTCCTCCAAAATCCATTTAAATGAAAAGAGGATGTACAAAGACACCCTCTTTTCATTTAATATGTTAATTTCTACTATTCTTTTGCCGCAGCTTCTGCTTCCTTAGCTTCAGCCTTTTCTTTTCTTTTATGCGCCTTTCTCATGATCCAAGCATATTTCAAGGCTTCAAGATTTTCATTTAATAATTCAGTGGTTACTTCTGCATTGGCAAGGCTTTCTTTTATATATGCTGCAAACTCCTCATCGTTTAATAACATTCCTAGGGCATTATCAGTGGAGTTCAGCTTTCCGGTCGCCTCATTGATATTGGAAGCAGCTGTGGAAGCCTCTTCAGTAGTTTGCTCCAATTTACTGGCTGAGCTTTTCAAACTTGCAAAGATACTGGTATCATTGGCCAGCTCATATATCAAAGTACCTTCCTTTTCAAAACTGGAAGAAAATTTTCTGAGGTCAGCGGTCAATTCGTTACTATTGGCAGCCGTTCGCTCTAGATTAGCCACCATATTTCTAAAATTCTCAGCCAACAAGCTATCTGTAAGCACTGCCCCAACAATTCCTTCTCCATTAGCGATTTTTCCGGTAAGTACTTTCAAGTCATTTGTAATGGACACTAAGTTTTCATTATTTTCCTGAAGAGTTTCCATCATACTATCCGTATCCAGTGGCATAACAGCCTCTAATCGATCCCCATCTTCTATTGCAGGCGCTTGAGTAGTACCTCCATAAATAACTATAATTTTATTTCCTATCAATCCATCTGAACTAATGGTTGCCTTTGAATCTTTACGAATAAAATCCTGGGTATTGGCTTCCACATTCATTTCGATCTCCACTTGGGAATCTCCATAAAATCGAATTTTGGAAACTGTACCAATTTTCACACCTGAAAACCAAATATTATTTCCAGGTTGAAGTCCGGCAACATCATCAAAAACGGCCTTCAGTTTGTAACTCTTTACAAAAACCTTTTGCTGGGCTCCCAAAGTCAGGATGCCAGTAACCATAATAATGATCCCAATCAACACGAAGATCCCAACAATTACTGATTTTTTATTATCATTTCTCATTACACAATGAAATTATAGTCATAAAATGATTTCACTCTTTGATCTTGAGGATTATTGAAAACTTCCTCAAATTTTCCTTCAGCGCCAAACACGCCGTCCAATAATACCGCCACTCTATCTCCTGTATCTTTTGCACAGGTTAAATCATGGGTAATAATGATAGAGGATGTATTGAAATTCTCCCTCACCTCATTTATCAAATTATTGATATCACTGCAGGTAATCGGGTCCAGACCAGCAGTTGGTTCATCATAAAGCATGATTTCTGGCTTTAGGATCAAAGTCCGCGCTATACCGATTCTCTTTCTTTGCCCACCGGAAAGTTCCGAAGGCATTTGGTTGATGGTTTGCAAAAGCCCTACAGCATCTAGAACCTCTTCAACCATCTTATTCTTTTCAGCTTTGGTAAGTCCCTTCACATTTCTCACCAAAGGAAATTCAAGGTTCTCCCTTACAGTCATACTATCATATAAGGCGCTTGCTTGGAAGGAAAATCCAATTTTTAACCTAAGGTCATTCAATTGCTTCGGTGTAAGATTGGAAACTTCATCACCTAAAACATTCATGGTTCCTTCATCTTGGGTAAGCAGTCCTACCATAATCTTAATCAAAACGGATTTTCCCGTACCAGATTTTCCCAGCACAACAACATTCTCTCCTTTGTAAAGATCAAGGTCAACCCCCATCAGTACGTCCAGATCTCCAAATGATTTCTTAAGGCCTCTTACCTCTACTACTTTTTCCCTCATAGCTTATGACATTCTCAAAAAGTTAACGATCTGTAATGCCAACAACTCCTCAATGAAGATCAAGAACATGGCCAAGACCACTGCTGCATTGGCTGCCTTTCCGACACCTTCTGTTCCTTTAGAGGAATGATACCCCTTATAACAACCCACTATTCCGATTGTAAAACCAAAAACAAGTGACTTAATGATAGAGGAAAATATATCCAAAAAGGAAATAGCTTCAAATACCTGAACAAAAAAGGTATTGATGCTAACCATCTCTTTACTATGCACCGATAAAAATGCCCCCATTAGGGCCACAAAATCTGTGTACATCACCAATATAGGAATCATAAATGTAGAAGCTAGTACGCGGGTTACTACCAAAAATTTAAAAGGATTGGTTGCAGACACCTCCATGGCATCTATCTGCTCAGTAACTTTCATGGAACCTATTTCAGCACCTATGCTCGAGCCTACTTTTCCAGCAGCAATCAAGGCTGTCACCAAAGGTCCCATGGCCCTAACGATAGCTATTGAAATCAATGCAGGCAACCATGAGGTAGCTCCAAACTCCGATAAGGAAGGCCTGGATTGATTTGTAAATACTATCCCAACAATAAAACCTGTAAGAGAAATCAAGGCCAAAGAATTATAGCCTATCTTATAACACTGTCGGATTACTTCTTTAAATTCATATGGAGGCAACCAAACCTCCACAAAGAATCTTTTGACAAAAGCAAAGGCATCCGTCAGTGCCAGCAGCATTTTATCTATCTTGGGGCTTATGATATTTTCGTTTTTAGTTGATTTATCAGCCATAGAAATTAAATGAAAGTGCGAAACTAATAATTTTAGATAGATTAGGCTTTATATAATCTGGATAATTTAAATTCTAAAGGATATCATCCAAGGCCTCTTTCCTTAGTGGCTTCGTCAGAAAACCACTAATCATATCATATTGTTTGCTTTTTTCCTCATCTCTGGGATCTATAGAAGAGGAAAGCATTTTTACATCTACATATATTCCCAACTCAATTAGATGATCCAAAAATTCCCAGCCTTTCATTTCAGGCATATTTATATCCAACAAAAGTTTGTCAACCGAATTGTTTTTTATCCAGTCCAGTGCTTCAATTGGATTATCAAAAAAATGCAATTCTAGATCAGGATTGCATTTAAGTAGAATCCTCCTATTAATCATATGTTGTACCTTGTCATCATCCACCACAAGCACGGATTTGATTTGGCCACCTTTTATTCCATCTGACATTTCTACCTGTAGATTATCTTTATTTAAAATATCATTCATCTTTCTTACTTCTATATCTAGTTGTTCAGAAGATTGCTTGAGTAAGTTTATAATATCTTCTGATTTCTTACCATTTGAATCAATCAAATTAATTATTCCAAGTATGTTTGAAAGCGGCCTTCTGAGGTTATGGGAATTCATATATGAATACTTTTTCAGCAAGTCATTTTGCTGTCTTAAATCAGTATTAAGTTGTGTCTTTTCTTTTAAGGTTTTTCTCAAGTCTGTATTATCCACAGCCGTAATAACAATGAATTCATTAGCATCCTTTTTGAGAGGAATAGTATACAAATCGAGTACCCTGATATTCCCGTTTTTATCCTTCACTTTCACATCCTGAATCAGACAGTTTCCTTCACTAAAAATCCTTGCATTATCTTCCTCACTCAGGGAAATGACTTCATTAAATTCCAGGTCTTTTTTACCAATCCTGCCCGATTCGAAATTTTGCTCTGCTATAAGATTTACTGCAAAGATCGTCTGCTCTTCCTTTCGGACTAACCACTTATATATGGGGCTGTACATAAACATGGAAAAATAACTACTCCATAGATTACGCTCACGCACCAAAGCACGATCCACCAAAAAGTAAATCAACACACCTGAAACTATCACAAAGAAGACGGCCTTGAATACCTCAAACCAAACATACTTGGCAACTCCGATTTCTTCTAAAATTTCTCCCAAATAAAATGAGGAAAAAGCCACCCAGGCACTTCCTATTAAAATATAAATTAAGGGGATTCTAAAACTAGATTTCATTCCTCTTTTGAGTAAGCAACTAAGATAAAAAAATATCTCCAAAAATAGGCCACCCAAAACCTGATAACAAACCCTTATTTTGTTTTAGACATACCTAAATTATTTAGCTTAAACTTATTTAGTTTTATCTAAAATTATTTTAATATTCTTTTTATCAATACTTTATACTAAATCAATTAAATTATTTTATAACCTAATAAATTCCACTAAAACAATTCATCCTTTGGTATTCCCCAACATTTCTAAAAGCAGTATTTATTGCTATTTAATCCGTTTTTGACTGTTTTTCCCTCCTTACCCACCTCTATTCGTCCATCAATTAAACCACTTCACCCTTGAGCCAACCCCATTGTTTCTTATCAATTCCTTAGAAAATCCTCCCTTCTATCACCTGCTGTATCCCCATAAAAAGCCCCCTCCTTTCCGCCCCAATTTGACACAAACAAAAAGCTATAATTCTGTAATTACTGTTCATCAAATCCCCAGCAATGTTCCGTAAAAAAGGGATAGAAAAAAGCACAACATTTACCTTCCTTTTTTTAAAACTATTAGGTATTTTTCCTAGTAAAGATCCTCTGCTATTTTTCTCCTATTATAGGGAGAGAATAAGACCTTAGAAAATCCTGTTAAATGGACTCAAAGCAAAAAACAACAATAGGTTATTTATACCTGTTTAACCATAAAATATTTACCAGCACTCAATAGTAAAAACTTCATATATAAACCCTGTAAATCATGAAAAAACTAATTGTAATAATACCCTTATTATTGGTGCTGCATCTGGCAGCATTTGGTCAGGAAAAATATGACCCTGACCTTGCAGAAAAATATAAAGCCGATGACTATGGAATGAAAAAATATGTCATGGCATTACTAAAAAGAGGACCAGATGTAGCAAACTATTCCGATGAAGAAAGAGACAAAATTCAGGAAGGACATATGGCTCATATTGGACATATGGTAGATGCAAAAAAATTGGTTTTGGCAGGTCCTTTTTTTGGTGATGGCGAGCTCCGTGGAATTTTCCTTTTTGATGTAGACAACCTGGAGGAAGCAAAGGAATTGACCAATGAAGACCCTGCGGTCAAAACCGGTGTTTTGACCATGGAGTTACTTGAATGGTATGGTTCAGCAGCCGTCATGGCCATACCAGAAATTCACGAAAAGATTCAAAAAATTGAAATTTAACAATTGGAAAACCTAATAAAAAACAAGGCCGGAAAAAGGATTTTTTCCGGCCTATAACCATTCAATTTTTTCTTGGAATATTACCTTCCACAAATTTGCTTATAAGGACAATATTGGCATTTATCCAAATCCTCTGTCTGACTGAAAGGAACCTCCAAATCAAAAATCTCCTGAAGCAAACCTTTAAGTCCTTGCTCAAATTTTTCCTGATAATCCCGATAATCATTTACTTCTTCAGCCTTACTCCTACCCTCTTTCAATTGCAAATAAGGATTAAAATCTTTGCTAAATATTTCTCTTAAATTATAAATAGCAGGCTTGAGTGCCAATCGGTTTTCAGGGAACTTTCTCTGATATAACATACCATAAATCATGGTCTGCATAGCAGCCTTATTCCGCTTAGGATGCTCCCGGTCAAATAATGAATCCACAGAAGGAAACTCTTTCTGATCTTTTCCAGATTTATAATCAATCAAACGCACCACTCCACCTTGCTTATCTACCCTATCTATAATCCCTCTAATGACGATTTCGTACGAACGGCCATTTACCTCTACAGGCACTTCTGCCTGATAATGCATATCCTTTTCCAAACTCACCAACTCAAATGGCGCGCCCTCCTTATCCAGCTCCAAAAGAGCTTTAATGTACTTTTGTAGGACATCCCTCACAATAGCCATTTGGCCGGACAATTTCGTATCAGCAGCTTCATCTAGATGATAAAAATCCCGAATTGCCTTTTCTATGGAAGGGAAGATATATTTGGACAACTGTTCGAAATCTTCCTTCTCGACCACTTTTCTTTGCTTTCTCTCCATAAAGCCCTTATAAAGAAACTCCAGGCTATAATGAGCTAAATTCCCAAATACAGAAGCACTAACTTCCTCCTCTACTTTTTCCTTTTCTTTGATATTGGCGAGATACTGGAAATAAAACTTCAGCCTACAGTCTAGCCATACACTCAATGCAGATGGAGAAAAGGCTGTCACAGACTTTCCATTTTCCTGCAGCGCATACTTTTCCAAAATCGCACTGATTTCGGGAGTTTTAGCAATACTGATCTCTTTTGACTGCTGAAGATCTACAGGGACAAACACCACTTCTTCCTCAATATCAACTCCCATTTCAGCCATCATTTGCTGAATATAACGGCTTTTCTCCCCTACTTTACCTTGGTCTGCAGCTGTAGAATAAACCATGTGCACCTCTTCCGCTCTATGAAGCAACCTATAAAAAGTATACGCATAGATGGCATCATTCTGCTCCTGAACAGGCAAGCCAAATGCCCTTCTTAGATTAAAAGGTACCAAGGAATTCAGGGCTGCTGAGGGCGGAAAGCTCCCTTCATTCATATTGGCTATGATCACCCTTCTGAAATCAAGGTTTCTGGATTCTAAAACCCCCATAATCTGCAAGCCTGCCAGAGGTTCTCCCTCAAAGGGCAATCTGACTTCCTTAAATATTTGCCTAAATAATCTTATAAAGAATTTTAGGTTAAACGCTATATCTGATTGGGATTGAAAAATTTCTTTTAGCCTCACCAATTGTTTATGGCATTGATAGAGATAACTGCCCTGTAGAGGGTCCTCCTTTAGCCGATTTGCCAAACCGATCATTAAGGATTCCAAATAATCAAAAAGCTGATCTGGAGATAATCGTTGGAACACTAGTCGATAAAACTCTCCCCCTACCGCTAAATCATCTTGGCTTATATAAATCTGGTTTTGTTTCTGGATTTTTCCCAGTAACTCTTTGACAAAAGCTTCATTTCCTGACTTCAAATAGGTGCTAGAAAGTAAATCCTTAACCACTTGATGATAGAAATATATCTTAGAATCCTCTACCTTAACATAGCGTTGTAAATCCAATAAAGACTCCAAAAAGGCGTAGACAGGAGCATTTCTTACTGGATACCCCATGGTCACATTGACCCGATCTATATGTTCAGGTAATTGGTGCATCACAGGAAACAATAATTGCTCATCAGGGAGAATCACAACGGTTTCTTCCAAGTTTTCACCTGGCATTACCTTATCAAGAATTCGGCCTACCAAATTGGCTTGATTAACCTTCAACGGGGTCACATACACTTTGATCTTGGCTGGATTGGAAACAATATTATTGGGTAGTTCCTTTGCAAAGGTTCGCCCAAGTATTTTATCCTTTCGATAATCCCTGAAGAACAGACCTGCCTCTTGTTGCGGATTTAGGGTATAATAAGCATCCAAATCCCAATAGACCTCTGCACCAAAATTTGCCACATAATGCTTTATCAATTTTTCTTCAGTAGCGGTAAAGGCATTAAATCCCACGAAAACATAATGCTTAGACGGTTGCTCAAGAGCATCCAATTGCTCAACGACCTTTCGGTACAACTTACCTGAATAAGAATAACCAGCAACATTCAACTCCTCTTGAAACCTATCATACAAGGTGCTTAATAATTGCCAAAACCGGAGAAACTTATCCTGATGACCTCTACCTTCTCTCTCAAAAGATTTCCAAAATTGCTTAATCAGCTCAATTTGATCTTTGGTCAAAAAACTTAAATCTGATTCAACTTCTTTTATATCTGACAAAAGCCCATAAAGCTTTTCATGATCCACCAAAAACTGGTCTATATCATTGAAATCCTTAAGGATCATCTCTCCCCAATAATAAAACCTATCGAATGGTTCAGGATCTGGCTGCAACTCCTTATACACCTTATATAGTTCAAAAATAAGGCTAAGTTGATCGGTCGGCCGCTGCCCCGCCAACTCATAAAATAAGTCTTCCACTGTTCTAACAGCAGGCATCCACATTGGTTGGCTGATTAATTGACCAAGATATTTGGTAAAAAACAAGCCTGCCCTTCTATTGGGAAGGATGATCGTCACTTCTTTTAGGTCTGGATATCTATCCAGCAAATCCTTGGCAGTATCTTTTAGAAATCCCTGCATATTATTTTACTTCAATGATATTCCCTGTTTCCAGATAGCACAAATAACCCTTTACAGCCATATGTCCCAATTCCTCAAGCAGCATCATATACTCTTTCACCTGTTTGAAATATTGATCCTTTTCCTCTCCAGTTTTAAAATCAACAACAGTAGCGCTATTATCCAATAAAATCACCCTGTCCGGCCTTTTTTGTCTACCTCCTGGCAAAATAACCCCCTGCTCTGTCAACATTTCTCCAGGGCCCTCGAACCAATCATTAAAAGTTTTATTGGAAAACAGCTTTTCCAGTTGCTCCTCAACAATCAACTTTTCGTCCATATCCAGCCTACCTTCAAAATAGTAGGATTGTAAGCAACTAAAAGCCCCTTTTTTATTTTGAGACTGCTCTAATAATTCATGGATCAACAATCCAAAATTTCTTTTTTGTCTTTGGCTTAGTCCCTCCTTACTGAAATCAGCCGCATATTTCTTCACTTTCAGTAAATCCGTCCAATCCCTATATTTCCATGAAAACTGCTCCATGGGAGATTTCAACAAATCCTCACCTTTTTCCGCAGTTTCAGGCCATTCCCCCCAATCAAAAACCTTTGTTTCGGGGTCATAAAACTCACTCAAATCCTCATTTTTGGTCTTTAATCCGCCATTTTCAAAAATAAGTTTAATATTATTCTCAATGGGGTTTAAGGATGGGGCTGTCTTTAAAATCTTAAAAGGACTCAAACTCCACAGCACCTCCTCAGCCCTAGTCAAGGCCACATAAATCATGTTCAAGGTGTCCAAATAAGACATTGTAACCTCTTCCTCATGAATGGGTTGAAATACAGACTCGGATAATTCTTTCCTTAAAGTCAAGGGAATAATAGCCTGCACATTATGGGATGAGTCCTTAAATGGAGACCAAATAATATTGTCCTTTTTAAAATCCACTATCTCCCAACTCAAAAATGGCATGAGCACCACTTTAAACTGAAGACCTTTGGATTTATGGATGGTCATGATGGACATTGCATTATGTCCTTCAGGAATTTTCACTGTACGTTTGGACCTATTTTCCTCCCACCAAGCAAGAAAACCTACCAAATCGGCTCTGCTATTAAGCACATAATCATATACTGCTTCTTTAAAACCTGAAATATAGGCCAACTCTTCCTTCAGCTCATAAAAATCCAATAAAACGATCAGTTCCTCCACCATTTCAAACAATGGAAGTTGACTAAGCCGAGCTTGTTTTGATTCAAAATCTCTTATTTTCTCACTTAACCATGCTGGATGGGCTTCATCCCCAAAGATATCATGGCCTATTTCCTTTTTGTGTAAGCTACACCAGTAAAACCACATCGTTTGAAAAGGAACCTTATCCTCTGGATCCAACAGAAACTGCAATCCAGCAACCAATGCCTTCACGGTGGCGGCCTTGTCCAAAAACATGGATTCATCAGAAACAACTTCAAAACTATACTTTAGCTCAGGGTTTTCTGATTTATAGGCCATCATGGCATCTGCAATTATAGCTCCCTCACTTTTTCTCCTGACCAGAAAAGCGATATCCTTTGGATCATAACCTTTATCCTGAAGTTGCATTACCATTTCAGGAAGTTTTTCGACCACTTTATCTTTGAATTTCACCTCTTCCTCTCTACTTTCTTCCAAGAATTCCATGCGGACTTTCCCCTTATAAGAACTTGCAGACTTTTTCCCCGAAACCTTTTGGGCTACATCTTCATAGGCTTTACTCAGGATTTCCCCACCATCAAAGCCTATCTGCTTGGAAAAGCTTAATTGCAACTGCTCAGGAAGTCGTTTAAACAAGGCATTGTTGAAATCAACAATATTTGGCAAACTACGGTAATTGGTATCCAGGTTTTCGACAGCTATTTGTCTAGCGCCGATGTCTTCCTCTACTTTTTCCAACAATAACTTCATATCTCCTCCCCTCCATCTGTAAATTGACTGCTTTACATCTCCAACCAAAAGGTTTTTATTTCCCTGGGCCAAAGAATTTTCCAAAAGTGGTTTGAAACTCTCCCATTGAAAGCCTGAGGTATCTTGGAATTCATCTATCAGAAAATGTCGATATTGATTGCCTACTTTTTCATAAATAAATGGCGCTTCATTTTCTCTGGTAATCTCTTTTAGAAAATCATTGGCATCTGAAATCATCAAAAGGTTTTCCTCATCCTTGAATTCTCTCAACTCATCCAAAAGATTCCTAAATAATCCATAGGCATAAAAATTTTTATTAATGGCCTCAAAAGTCAACCATTCAGCCCTCATAGGAATCAATTTACCCCACATTTCCCCCAATCCAGCATGATATGCTGAAAATATAGCATCCCTTAGCTTGCTGCTTTTAGTAGCCCACTTGGATTCATCATGCACCATTTCCTTTTGTGGCCCAGTCAATTCTGGAACAGGATCCTCTTTTATTCCTAGTTTATCAAATTTACTTGCAAAGCCCCTGGAAAAATCAGCCCATTCCAACCCAAACTGCTGTCTGATCTCATTGGCCTGTTTTTTCAGCTCCAAAGCACCATCAATGATTTCCTCTTTTCTCTGCTCCAAATACTTCTTAAAAGCCTCAATATTCTCTTCTTCCGCTAGAAACTCCCTGATAAACTGTTGATACTGTTTGAAATTCTCAGTAAAAATCTCTCTTCCCAAGGATTTGATATTGGTCCTTATATCCCAAGACTTACCGTTTTGAATTTGGGTCAAAGCATAATCTACCAACCATTTATGCAAATATTGATCTTCGAGAACGTTTTGCACTACCCTGTCTACTACCTGCTCAAGTATAGCCTCCTGATCCAAAGCCACATCAAACTTTGCTTGAAGGTCTATTTCCCTAGCAAATGCCCTGACCACCTTTTGGAAAAAACTGTCAATGGTACTGACAGAGAACTGGGCGTAATCATGTAAAATTGAGCTGAGGACTTTAGCAGCCTGCTCTTGAAGTTCCTGAGCATTCATTTTCAAATGCTGCATCAGCTCCTGATCCAAAAACTCATTGGGATTCACCTCCCTTTTTAGCCTGGCAAGTTCTTCTAAAATCCTACTTTTCATCTCTTGGGTAGCCTTATTGGTAAAGGTCACCGCCAAAATAGACTTAAAGGCAGTTTCATTTGCCAAGGCCAGCTTTAGGTATTCCAGGGTCAGCGTGTAGGTCTTACCAGAACCGGCAGAGGACTTATAAATAATAAAGGGCTTATCATCCATGTACATTCAAACAATTTAGACAAAACAATAGTATTTTTTCGGATTATAAAAATGAAGGACATAGACTGTCATATTTAATTAATGAAATAGGTTTAAATTAATATTAAACCTTAATTTCATGCTTTGAATTACTATCAGACGAATCTTCAATCCTATGTTCTTTTACCTAGCTCAATTTCTGACATTTTTAGCAATGCCCCTTACTATTGTCATTCTTCTATTGATTACAGGTTATTTTCTCAGGAGAAAAGCTATAGGAAAAACACTCTCAATCGCTGGAATAATTTTACTGCTTTTCTTTTCCAACCAATTTATTTCAAATGCAGTGATGAGTTCTTGGGAACCCGATTTTGAACCAATTGCCGACCTGCCGGAATATGAGTTGGGAATAGTACTAACAGGAGTTACCAATTTAGATAAGACCGCTTACGACCGGACCTTTTTCAATAAGGGAGCAGACCGGGCAACCCATGCAATGCAACTTTATAAAATGGGCAAGATAAAACACATCCTCATCACAGGAGGACAAGGTCTTAACCCGACCAACTCCAATACGGAAGCACAACTTTTAGCTGATTTCATGATCTTCGCAGGGGTTCCCTCTAAAGATATCATCATAGAGAATAAAGCTGTCAATACTCGCCAAAACGCGTTGTTCGCCAAGGAATTATTAGTAAACTCAGATTTTGGAATAGATAACGAGCACTTATTGATCACTTCAGCATTCCACATGAGCAGAGCCAAGGCGTGCTTTGACAAAGTAGGTATAAAAACCAAAGCCTTCCCCGTGGACTATTATTCCCATGATATGAAATTAACTTTCAAATCACTTTTCACCCCTGTTCCAGAGGGTATTGTCATTTGGCATAAGTTATTTAAAGAATGGATTGGGATTGTGGTCTATAAGCTGGTAGGCTATATATAAAAAAGTAGTTTACTTTAAAGTAAACTACCAAGTTGTGGACTTAAGTTTTGGGATAGCCCTTATAATATCACTCAAACTAATTTGTCCAATGAGTTTGCCCTCTTTTAAGACCGGGAATCTTCTGATTTTAAGTTCTAGAAACTTATGGGCAGCATCAAAAATGGTAAGCTCAGGATCCATGGTAATGACATCCTTACTCATGTGCTCTCTTACCTTTCCTGCTATTCTTGGTGTATTATTATACTTTCCTTTTATAATCTCTTTTAAACAATCCACTTCAGATATCACTCCTACTAGATTTTGGAAATCATCCACTACAGGAGCTCCTGATATCTTCTTTTGGGTGAGGGTATCAATTACATAATCGATAGGGTCATCAGGATGAAAGGTAATAAGATTGGTACTCATATGATCTTGGACCAACACGGCCTGCGCGGGGGACTTCTTTGGCTCTGCTAGCCTGACTCCTTGAAAGCTTTTTACCATAATTTTCGGGTTTAGTGTACCCAATAATATAACAACAAATAGCTTTTAATCAAAATTTTAAAAAACATCTACACAATTTCCCAACATTAAAAAATGACAAACAGGTAAATTACATTATTGCTACAACTCTATATATTTACCAAAAATTGACACTTTTACCCTAAATCAATTAGTTATAATATTCGGGCATTAGATTACTCAAAAAACAAAAAAAGTGGTTTCACCAGCTTTCTGCTAGTAAAACCACCTTCAGTTAGTTCTAAACACAGGTTTATTTTACCAAATCTGAAATTATCGGCAAAATCATATCTCCGGTTTTATTTTATCACTTTTAAGAATTTTTCAACTTCTTCTTTACTCACTGACAACACTTTATCCTGGTATGCAGGTACAGAACTTAAGACCAAGTCCTTATTCCAGTAATCACTATAAGAGTTTCTCCAAACCTTGCAGCTAGCATGAATTTCCTTAAGATTCCCAGACACGGAGAGAGGTTCAACTAAATCAGGGTTCATTCCTCCTCCTGGCATGATCACAATGCGGCTACCAGCTTTCTCCAGCAAATTATTTATCATGTCCATACCTTCTGTAACAGTGTTTTTTCCACCCGATGTAAGTATCCTACGGAATCCACATTCTATTACCGCCTCCAGAGATTTCTCCAAGTTTCTGGAGGCATCAAATGCTCTATGAAAAGTACATGGCAATCCTCCGGTAACTTCAATTAATTGCTCACAGGCACCGATATTTACCTCTCCCTTTGGGGTCAACACACCAAAAACAAATCCATCAGCACCTAGCCCCTTCAACACCTTGATATCCTCTTTCATTACTTCAAGTTCCTCATTGGTGTAAACAAAATCTCCACCACGAGGCCTGATCATAACAAAAACAGGTATATCTACCTTTTCCTTAATAAGTTTGAGGGTACCGGCACTAGGAGTCTCGCCTCCTTCCAGAAAATCAGCGCATAGCTCCAACCTGTCAATACCATATTCAGCAGCCTTCAGTGCTGCCTCCACAGTAAAAACCGGAGCCTCTAAGATCAACGAAGACATATCTATTAAAATTTACTTTTTGAATCAACCAATGATTTTCCTCCTTTATGATGCATGGCATAATTGAAGCCAGGGTGAACCGCATAGGCTCCATGTTCCCCATCTTTATTTATTGCCAAGAAACCAGCCTGTATCCCCTCTATTCCCTTATTCTTCTTGATCAGTCTTCTAACAGCTTCTTCACAAGCTTCCTGAGGAGTCCTTCCCTGACGCATCAATTCTACGATAAGAAAACTACCACAAACCTTGATGATTGATTCTCCCAAACCAGTTGCGGTTGCGGCACCTACTTCATTATCAACATACAATCCGGCACCGATGATAGGACTATCACCTACCCTTCCATGCATCTTATAAGCCAAGCCACTGGTTGTGCATGATCCAGCCAAATTACCATCTTTATCCATACCAATCATTCCAATGGTATCATGGTTCTCAATATTGATAATAGGTTTATATTCAGATTTCTCCTTCCATTTTTCGTAAGCTTTCTTTGCTGCAGGACTCATTTCTTCTTTTTCAATCGGCATCCCCAATTCCATGGCATACTGACGAGCTCCCTCACCTGCCAGCATTACATGTGGCGTGTCCTCCATGACTTTTCTTGCCAGTGAAATAGGATGCTTCACCTGTCTCACAAAACATACAGACCCACATGAACCATCTCCCTTCATAATAGAAGCATCTAATGTAACTATACCTTCTCTATCTGGTAATCCTTGTAATCCCACAGATAAGTTTGTCAGGTCTGACTCTGTCACCATCACTCCCTGCTCCACTGCATCCACAATATTACCAGTTTCACCTAGGACTTCCCAAGCCTTATCATTGGCTGCCATACCATGGTTCCAAGTAGATAGAATCAATGGCTTGTGCTTTTCCCTTTTTCCAATAGCTCCAAATGATAAATTTGAAGTCAAGGAACTAGGCAGAATTAGTGCCGATGACATTAATGTATTTTTGAGGAATTTTCTTCTATTTGACATATTAATTTAACTGTAAAGTGATCATTGCGACGAAAATTAGAAAATTTTAGACAGAAAAAACACTTTTCATTATACTATTTTTTTAAACAACTAAATCGATATAACAATATTTTTTTTCGTAAGTGCAAAAACAAAAAAGCACCTCATCGGTTGTGAAGTGCTTTTTAATAATTGTCTCTTTTATTATCTTATCGCTTCCCTAAACTCGGGTTTTGAGAAATAATCTTCAAATTCCATGTCCGTGGCGGCCCTTCTTTTTAGGTAAGGACTCCTTTGTACTGCTTTTTGGAGGTTTTCGTACAACCTCTCTTCATCGTTGTTTTCAGCTGCTACCATGGCCAAGCCATAAAACGCATATCCGAACTCCATATTCTGGAGGGCACTCTCTTCAAAAGCTACCCCAGCCTCAGCATATTCTTGGGCTAAATAATAGGCCAATCCTTTATTAAATAGATTGGTAGCTGTTGCAGGAGCTTTATTAAGACGGAGGGTTGCCAGTTTATAATCACCCCTAATAATATCTATGGCGCCTCTTTTTCCTTCATTGAAACTATTAAAGTCAGGATCATCCTTGGAAATGGCATTTGCTTGCGATATTTCCAAATAAGCAGCTCCATAATCTTCCCACATTAAATAGGCCTGTCCCATATTATGGGTAGCATGAGCGCTCTTTTTAATATCATTTGACATCCTGAAAAGCTTCATAGCTTCATTCACCTTCCTGTTCTTGTCACTTACCTTTATCATTCGATGAGCTTGGTTGAGGTAAACCACACCAAGATTATTAAATGCCAATGCGGAACCACGTTTGGCCAACATCGCCTCATATAATATTTGCTTTTCGTTCAATCCAGGGTTAAACTCAGCAGCCCTTGCCAATTCAGCCTCTGTAAGCTCATCTCCTTGGGCAGTGCCACTAATATATTTATTGGACAAAGCAGAAATTTCAGGGTCATCACGAAGTTCTTTATCCGTCATAAATGCAATTTGAGCCATTTGCATTTCAGGGAATTTCTCCCTTGAAAACTGTTTATAAGAGGGCAGTTCTTTCATGGCCATCACCTTGGAACTATATGTTTCATCAGAATAAATAATATCAAAATATTTATCCCTTTCATTCATATCAATCTTATCAAAGGTCCTCAAAAGGTATCTAAACATTAACCAATCAGGATCTTTTTTTATCAATTCAAATGATATATCATTCGTTTCAAAGCCATATCCTGCATCTACCAATGCTTCCTTTATATAAACTTCTAAAGCTTGGGCACGTTTTGCAGCCAATAAATCATAGTTTGATTCATCAGGAGAAGCCATTCCACTTATTAAAATCTGATTGATCTCTTCATCCTTGGCAACAAGTTCTTTCAACTGCTCTTCAAAAACATCATTATGAACAGAAGAATTTACATTACTTCCCTCTTTGGTAAAGAAGAATGAAGTTTCGTGAGAAGACATATTCCCAAACTCCCCTTCAAAACTCATATAAGCCCCTACTTCAGGAATATTTTCACCAGGAGCAAATTGCCCTACTCTACTTAACTTTGGCGTACTGATAATACCCTCTGCCAATTCAATATATGGTGTAGTATAACTTTTTCCAGATTCAACCTCTTCCATCAAGCCTTTTATCCTAAGTCTACCACGGTCCATTCCATCCATATAGGGAAATGACATTTTCTTTATTATTTCCACACCTTGTCCCGTTCCGGCCAAATCTTCCACAGTAAGTTCTATTTCCTCCAAAGGCAAAGCCCCCTCACCATATTCATATTCAGGCAAAAGTGTATAGTTACTTTTCTCTGACACGAGTCCCCCAGGTATACTGGCCTTCAAGGTAAACTGAATGGAATCCTTATGTAAAACCAAGGGATCCTTGTCCACTGAAATTTTAGGCTGACCCGCCTTATCAAAAATGGAACGCGTATTGCAGGCAGAGAAAACCACTGTAATACAAAGTATTAAATACTTATAAGAATGTTTCATAATCTGTTTCAGCATGGGCTGATTTATTGGAATATTCATTATATTTTCACTACTTTTATCACTTTAATTAAATCATATAAAAATGGAAAAACTGAAAATATTCTTTGAAGACAGGGCATTTGGTGTTTGTTCCAAGCTAGGTGAAAGACTTAATTTCCCTATCGACAGCATTCGGTTGTTCTTTATTTATACTTCCTTTATCACCCTTGGCTCACCAGTGATCATTTACGTGGTCATGGCAATGATGATGAAAGTCCGAAAGTATTTCAGAAAGAGTAATAACCCTATTCTTTTTGACTAAATCCGAGTGTATATTTTTTTCCCTTTTAGGTAATAAGCCATTATGATTGAATAGACTTTTTTACCGGCATTTTGGAAAGGCAATTTTGATGCCAAAGGAGGCGTTTTTCGGATTTGATTCCTCATTTTGTAGAAGTCAATATAGGCCGAAATTACCTTTTTGGCATGATCGGTTTTTTCTCCCAAAAACAAATATAGAATAGCAGTAAGATCAAAAAACACCCTTATCAGCATCACTTTAAAAAATCCCCAAGAGCTAAAATTCTTATATAGCATCAATAAGTTATTCCTAAAATTAAGATAAGTTTTATAAGGACTATTTCTAGAAAGTGTCCCTCCACCAACGTGAAAAACACTTACAAGACCCACATAGCCTAGCCTATAGCCATGCAGATTCATTCTCCAACACAAGTCTATTTCCTCCATATGGGCAAAAAAAGCATCTTCAAACCCGCCCAATTCATGAAATATTTTAGCACGAATCGCAAAACAAGCTCCTGAAACCCAATCAACCTGGACTACATCATTGTATTGCCCCTGATCCTTTTCAATAGTATTCAATATCCTACCTCTACAAAATGGAAAGCCCAATCGATCAATATATCCTCCTCCAGCTCCAGCATAATCAAAGAACTCCTTAGTCTGTTGAGATAGGATCTTGGGCTGAACCGCAGCATATTCGGTATGGGCATCAAGCCAATCTATTAATTTAACATCCCAATCTGGACTGACCTCTACATCAGAATTTAGCAGAATATAATACTTAAACTCTCCTTGAATTTTAGCCAAGGCTTCGTTATACCCACCACTAAAACCACGGTTGGAGGCAAGAGCAATAGTACGCAATTGGGGAAATTGGGACTTTAAAAAATTTACTGATTCATCAGTACTAGCATTATCAGCTATTATAATCTCAAAACTGCTGTTTTGAATAATAATGGGAAGGAACTTCTCCAACATTTCCTTCCCATTAAAGTTCAGTATGACAATAGCCGCCTTTTTCATTAAACCATATTGCCAAAATCCATCCCTGGAATATTTGGCATCATGCCTTCAGTGGCCTTTTTCATTTCCTCTTTGATCTGTAATTCTATAGTTTCGTATGCTTTGTTAGTCGCAGCCACAATCAAATCTTTCAACATATCCTTGTCCTCAGGTGTAAAAAGACTGTCGTCAATAACAATATCCAATACTTTTCTATGGCCATTAACAACAACCTTAACCATTCCTGCACCAGCTTCTCCTTCTGCAGTAAGATGAACTAACTCGGCCTGCTTTTCTTTGATCTTGGCCTGAGCTTCCTTCACCTTATTCATGATATTCATAAAATCAAACATATCTCAGCTAATTATTTTAGTCCCAAATATAACCTATTTGGAAGAACTATTTTAAACATTGAAAATGTTAAAAATAACACTCCAGAATTGAACCTTAGAATGTTATTCCAAATAACACACAAAAACCAAATATTTACACCAAACCAATCACTCCTGTAGCCCTTCTTTAAACAAAAAAGTAGCCAAACAAAATTTCAAGCTTGGTGCAAATAGCTTAAAATCCCAATATCTGGAAACAGGTCAAAAATAAAGGGGTAATGCACCTATCAGCTGTTTCTTTATTGAAATACAAAAGATAAATTACCCCTAAGTAATTTTAAAATGGATAATGCCTTTAAATCCTCTATAATATAGTCAATGACTTAATTATTCTTAACTTCCTGAATGGCGTCTTCTAGGCTGAGCATTGTTTGCTCACCCGTACTGAGGTTCTTAAGGGCAACCATATTTTGAACTATCTCTTCAGATCCAATCATCACTACAAATGGAATCTGTTTTTTATCAGCATAATTAAACTGCTTCTTCACCTTGGCATAATCAGGGTAAATCTCAGTGGCTATTTCAGCTGCCCTAAGCTGATTCAAAACTTTCAAACCATAATTCCTACCTTCCTCATCAAAATAACCTATCATCACAGATGTGGATTGCATTTGATCGTCAGGAAATAAATCCAGCTCCTCTAATACATCATAAATCCTGTCAACTCCAAAGGAAAATCCTACTCCTGAAACTCCTTCAAGGCCAAATACTCCGGTAAGATTATCATACCTTCCACCACCACTCACTGATCCAATGGATACATTATTTACCTTAACTTCAAATATCGCTCCTGTATAATAAGATAGCCCTCTGGCCAACACAACGTCCAAGTCTACATGCTTTTCATCCTCTCCTAAATGCTTCAAAATCGCAAGCACTTCTTCTAACTCCTCCACTCCTTTCAGCCCCTCTTCACTTGAACTCAAAAACTCTTTTAGGAAGGATAACTTATCTTGGTTATTTCCTTTTAAATCAATGATTGGTTCCAATTTAGCCACCGCCTCACCCGTAAAGCCCCTTTGCTGCAATTCTTCTTGAACCTTTTCCCAGCCAATTTTATCCAATTTATCGATAGCAACACACAGTTCAGCCTCTTTTCCTGGTTCGCCAATAACCTCAGAAATTCCAGTTAAAACCTTACGGTTATTAACCTTTATATCGTAATCATTAAGCTTCAATTGAGTGAAAACCCTCCTTATCATTAAAAGGATTTCAGCCTCACAAATCAAACTATCTGTACCAACCACATCTGCATCACATTGGTAAAACTCCCTATATCTCCCTTTCTGCGGCCTATCTGCTCTCCATACCGGCTGGATTTGAAAACGCTTAAATGGAAATGTCAGCTCATTTCTATTCATAACTACATACCTAGCAAAAGGAACGGTCAAATCATACCTTAAGCCCTTCTCTGCCACTTTAGGCAAAACATGATTGGGCCCTTTTTCCAAATCTTCAGTTCCGACCTTCTTCAAAAAATCCCCACTGTTCAATATTTTAAACAGCAACTGATCTCCTTCATCCCCATATTTACCAGTCAATACAGATAGGTTTTCCATTGATGGCGTTTCTAGTTGCTGGTAGCCAAACAGCTTGAAAGTAGCCTTAATGGTGTCAAGAATATAGTTTCTTCTTGCCATTTGCTTAGGCCCAAAATCTCTTGTTCCTTTTGGTAAAGTTGGTTTCTGGATGCTCATGAATGCTAAATTTTGCCCAAAGGTAAAAAATCTATCCAATTAAGAGAAAAATTTATCTAAGCTGACCCCATGTCTTTCAATACTTGCATTATCTAAGTTGCACGGATGATCCCGATAATTACTTTGCCCTGAATGGCACAATTCATTTGGGTAAATAAAAAATTGCATTGACAAACCTAGAGTATCACGATTAGATATCTCTTGCTTTTAATTCTCTAGGGCAAAAAAAAGGCCATACCATATATAATGATATGACCTGACATTAAAGTCTACCAGATTTTTTTCTCTCTCAATTACAAAATGTAAATTTCACACATAAAACACCTTTAGAACTTCAGATCACAACAACAATACACTTCTGATCCCTTCAGCTAATTTTTGACCTAATGAAGCAACTTCTTCATTGCCCATAGCTTCCTTCTCTATGGACTTTAAAGAGGTTCTCCGCCTAATGATTTCCCAAACATTATCTTTGGCTTCTCTTTCGCTACCAGCTTCAGTATGAATCTGAAACTCAATATCATTAATCTCAATTTTAATCAAATATTTCATGACTACAGGTTTTAAGTACCCTCAATTAAAAACAGTTACATTTCATACACTTGCGTGTCTCCTGCCGGTCACTCCGACTTCTAAAAAACAATTAATTTGCATTTCAAAACTACTATTTTGTAGTTTATAAATATATAGAATAATTATTTATTTCCCACATATTATAGAATTTTTCCTTCGCTAGATTACAAAATATTTACTCATACTATACGAAACATCCTATATAAATGGTTTGAATTCAGATTTATATATTCCAAAAACTATACCAATTACAACGCTGATATCTTATAAATATCAGACTATTATATAAATTCACTTAAGTTTTCAGCCTATCCCCACCTAAACAATTAGACTATTTCCTCTGCTTATTTGGCTAATTTCATCTCCCTAGTTAACCATCAATGCAATCGTCCAACCAGAAGTATTCAAAAAATCACCTCAATACACTTCTCATTTAAAACAATTATATGGAACATAAATATCAGTCCATTTCAAGCATGAATAACTTTTTGAATAATAAGATCCATTCCACAAGCTATTTTTAAATCCCTGATTCAATAAACTTTACATTCCCTTAACCATAATACCGAATATTCTTCGTACTTTTGCAACTTAATTTAATTCTTACCATGCAGAATATTCGTAACATCGCGATTATCGCACACGTTGACCACGGCAAAACTACACTCGTGGATAAAATCATTCACGCGTCTAAAATCTTCCGTGAAAACCAGCAGTTTGATGACTTGATCCTTGATAATAACGACTTGGAAAGAGAAAGAGGAATTACCATTCTTTCTAAGAACGTATCAGTTAGATATAAAGACACTAAAATCAACATTATCGATACTCCCGGTCACGCCGACTTTGGTGGTGAAGTGGAACGTGTGTTGAAAATGGCTGATGGGGTAATCCTATTGGTAGATGCTTTCGAAGGACCAATGCCTCAGACACGATTTGTATTGAGCAAAGCTTTGGATCTTGGCCTTACTCCTATTGTGGTAGTAAATAAGGTAGATAAGCCAAACTGTCGTCCTGACGAGGTACATGAAGCTGTATTTGACTTGATGTTCAACTTGGATGCCACTGAAGAGCAGTTGGACTTCGTTACCATGTACGGTTCTGCTAAGAACAACTGGATGGGGCCTGATTGGAAAGAACAAACTGATTCTATCCTTCCATTACTGGATGCCATCATTGAACATATTCCAGCTCCACAGATCGAAGATGGAACTCCTCAGATGCAAATCACTTCTTTGGATTATTCCAACTTTGTGGGAAGAATCGCCATTGGTAGAGTAAAAAGGGGCACCTTGAAGGAAAATGCACAAGTTTCCCTCTGCAAGGCCGATGGATCAATCAAGAAAGTAAGAATCAAAGAACTTCATGTATTTGAAGGACTAGGTAAAAATAAAGTACAGGAAGTTAATGCGGGTGATATCTGTGCTATCACAGGTATTGAAGATTTCGAAATCGGTGATACCATTGCTGATCTTGAAAATCCAGAACCACTTCCAAGAATTTCGATCGACGAGCCAACCATGAACATGCTCTTCACGATCAACAACTCTCCGTTCTTCGGTAAAGAAGGTAAATTTGTAACTTCTCGTCACTTGAGAGACCGTCTTTTCAAAGAAATGGAAAAGAACCTTGCTCTTAAAGTTCAAACTACTGATAATGAAGACAAATTCATCGTTTTCGGACGTGGCATCCTTCACTTGTCAGTATTGATCGAGACCATGAGAAGAGAAGGTTATGAATTGCAAGTAGGGCAGCCTCAGGTTATCTATAAAGAAATTGATGGAGTTAAACATGAGCCAATCGAATCATTGGTTGTGGATGTTCCTGAAACTACTGCTGGTAAGGTAATCGAATTGGCTACTCAGCGTAAAGGTGAACTTTTGGTGATGGAGCCAAAAGGAGATCTTCAGCACTTGGAATTCCAAATCCCTTCTAGAGGTTTGATCGGATTGAGAAACAATGTGCTTACTGCTACCCAAGGTGAAGCCATCATGAACCACAGATTCATAGCTTACGAACCATTCAAAGGCCCAATTCCAGGAAGGACCAATGGTTCTTTGATCTCAATGGAATCTGGCCCAACTACTGCCTATGCGATTGATAAATTGCAAGATAGAGGGGTATTCTTTGTGGATCCAGGCGAGGAAATCTATGGTGGTCAAGTAATTGGTGAGCACTCTAGAGACAATGACATCGTAGTCAACGTGCAGAAAGGTAAGAAATTGACCAACATGCGTGCTTCCGGTTCAGATGATAACTCTAAAATCGCTCCAGCTAAGAAATTCTCTTTGGAAGAATCTATGGAATATATCCAAAAGGATGAATACTTGGAGATCACTCCTAAGAGCATGAGAATGAGAAAAATCTACCTTGACGAAGGAGAAAGAACAAGAATGGCTAAAAAAGATGCTTAATTGACATCAACATTCTTAATAATTCAAAAGCCTGTTTAATTAATTTTAAACAGGCTTTTTTGATTCATTTTTTCTTGAAATAGTAAATTGGCCCATCTGCCATATTTGGGCAACTTTTGAAAAGTTCACCTTGATGGGTCAACACAAACTCTTCTTTTTCCTCACTACAAAGCCAGGCCCTATTCACTTCATTGGTATAATCCAAGGTCATGTAGACACGTGCCATACTTGAATCTGTTATCTCAGCCTGCTCGTACGTGTAGTTACCACTAATCTGAAAACTTTCGTCTTTTCCTTCACGTTTTTTCACAAAAGAACCATCCTTATTGAAAATATACGTTTCAGAATAGTCAAGTTCGCCTGCAGGGATATCGCCTGACCAGCCACTATTTGCTTTGATAAGCTCCCACTCTCCCTGAATAGCAGCAGCTGGCTCAAACTCCTCTTTACAACTAAAAAAGCATAAAGCTAAAACCATAGAAAGTAAAACCAGCTTTAGCTTTTTCATATTTTAAAAACAAAGTCCAACCATTTCATTTTTTCTTCCCGTAATACATGAAAAGCCCATCACATGGTGCCCAGCTGATATTAGCCAGTTGTCCTTCTTTTGAGATATATAGCGATTCTTTCTCTATATCCTGGCTAGTACAATTATAAGCTATGTCATCACCACCTGTAAAGGAAAGCACCACAACCCCAACATATTCTTCTTCAAACTCCTCAGAAACCTCTTTTATCAAATAAGTACCTGTTGCCTCAGCATGAAAACCCTCATAATCCACAGTTTTTATAAAAGTACCTTCATTGGTAAAAGTATAGATGTCTGTTCGGTTTAACTCCTCAGGTTCTGGGGAATCTTCCACTTTAAAGCCCCCCTTGACATCAATTAACTCCCAATCCCCTGCAACAAATGATATGCTGGGATCAATAATAATTTCTGGATCTTCCCCTACCTCAGAACAAGCTCCAAAAACAAACAAGGACAAGAATAAAAATAAAGCATTTTTCATAAGAGTATAATTTAGGTTCCTTACTTATACGAAAGCAAACTCAAAAATGTCTCAGATGCAAATAATTTTAAAAGAAAATCTAATCCTTGAACTCAACATAATTTGAACCTTCTTTTTTATGGAAAATAATCAAGAAGGTTCATGGTAAAAAAGAAATCCAACTATCCAATTAATCTACATGGGAAACTCATCTCTACTTTTTTCTAAGAATTACTACAAACCCGGAATCAGCTTCCAATTCCTGTTTTAATATAGTATCCCTACTAATCAAAGCATTTTTCTTACTTACTCTATTTTCATTTAAATCCTGCTTCCCCTGATAATAAATTTCTGCCTCATATTCTTCTCCTTTGTCAAGAAAGGTCATGGGTACTTCCACACTCCTCCCTGCTTTTGCGGCCAAGGAGCCTATGTACCAATCCTCTCCACTTCGACGGGCAATGGTAGCAAATTCTCCTATTGCTCCCTCAAGCACTTTGGTCTCATCCCAAACTGTAGGCAATGATTTGAAAAAATCCAGGTCATCTCCTTCAATAATAAATGCATCATTTGAACCAGCTCCACCCGTTTTATTTGGAGAACCTATTGGTCGGTCGTACCAATAGACAAATTGCCAAGGACTGTAAAGGAGTATCGATTTTGCCATCTGCCCTGCCTTTCCACCCATTTCAGCCGTCACCCTCTCAGCAAAATAGCAATTGGTATTATCCCCTGCACCGGCAAGCATTCTGGTAAACAGGGTAATTAGACTGTGTTCGATTGATGGACTTTCTTCATCTCCACGAATTCCTTCTTGGGTCATGAGGTTGGGATAGGTTCGAGAAAATCCAGTTGGTCGATAATCATCATGAACATCTACCATCAATTGATATTCCGCAGCTTTTCTAATAGCATCATGAAGCCAAGTAGTCCATTTCTGTGAACCTACATTCACAAAACCATACTTTAGCCCCTTCACTCCCCAAGATTTATACAGGGGAAGCAATTCGTCCAGTTGTTGTTCCAAAGCCCTTCTGTTCACATACAAAATGACCCCAATCCCTTTATTATTTGCATAATCAATCACCTTCTTTAAATCCAAAGGCCCAGGTGAACGTTTCGGATCTACAGTAATCGTGGTGGCGTCAGATGCATCATCATATTCAGGCCCATACCAGCCTGCATCAAATTCCACATACTCGATTTGATGTCTTTCAGCAAAATCAATACTTGCCATAGCCCCTTGGGTAGTAAGCGTCACTTCTCTGAGCACCTTTCCAGGCCTGATCCATGAAACATCCTCCAATTGATTGGGATCATTAAGGTTCAGTACAAAATAATTGTTTTCCAATAGTTCCCCAGGACTCTCCCCAAGCATTACAAATCTCCAAGGAGTGGCAAAACTTCTTTCAGAAATCACTACATCACCATCAAGTTTGGTCACTAAAGAATAATTCCCTTCAATTGATTTGCTTAGTTTCATTCTTGCATAATCCACTAGAGCGGCCTCTCCAATTGCTAAATACGAGGATGAATTCCTCTCAATCACAAGAGGCCTTTCCGCAAGTCCCTTTAGATCCTCTAAATTTTCCTTTTTATATTCCCCTTGGGACTTTGCTGTAATCCAAGCGGCATAATTATTATCCAAATCAAACCTAGTGGATTCATTTATTATTTTATCCCCTATCTGAAAACCACTTTCAAAAACATATCGAAAAGCAATACCTTCATCATAAACCCTGCATATAAGCTTCATGGTTTTATTTGGATTGGATTGGCTAGTCAAGGTCACTTCCTTTTCATTGTAATGATTTGAAATTTTGTTTTTCTCACCATAAACTGGCTTCCATTCTTCATTTCCGCTACGCATTTTTACTTCGGAGATAATAAACCTTTCTTCTAATTCACCTTCCTGGAAAACAAACCTCCCACTTTGCACTCCCATCAGCCTTTCTGCAGAAGTATAAATATCAATTTGTTGAAACCCATCAATGTCCTGAATTATAATTTCAAGCTTATTTGTTGGACTCGACAATTCAATTAAATTCCTTCCATTTGCTGATGATAAGGAAACATTCCATAAAAGAAGCCCCACCAAAAGGCATACAAAATTTCTTGGCATAATTATTTATCCTTAATTCAACTATTTTAATTAAAATCTGTTTGGTTAACTTATCCAGAGGGTAATTTAATTCACTTAGTTTAGCACAACCAAATTTGAAAGAAGAGAAAAAACAAAACCCTTTAAAAAAAACCAGTCGAGAAATATATTAAAAATACTTTCAAATAGAACAGGCAAAACAAAGTGTTTCACCTCTCTCGTTAATTTGAGATTTTTGACTACAGATCTATCAAAAAGATAAGAGCATAAAAAAAGGGAAGTGATAATCACTTCCCTTTCTAATAAAATATAAAGATCTTTATTCTCCTTGAGCAAGAGAGAAGCCTAATTCACCATCAAAGGTGTATAGATTTTCTATTTTAATAAAGTCAAAACCAAGTGCTTCCACCTGCTTCAAAACCTCTAAAATTTGACCATGGGTAATCGTGCTCTGGTCGGCATTAAAGAACCTCACCCTCCAGTGGTCTGAGCAGAAAGTTTCTTTCATACCATCAGGATACACTTTCACACCTCTGTTCGTAATCAATTGCATTTTAAGACCATCAGCATCCACTGATCTAAGTTTATCACCAATTACATTGGCATCTCTATCGTTTTCTTTCCAATCGATAAATACATCCAATCCAATTAAATCTTTAACACATGGCTTTCTTTCTGTCAATTTGATGGCTCCCATATTGTCGTCTCCATCTTCGTTTTTCTTGAAGCTAGCTGGAGTCATATTCTCAGGTTTTTGACCTAATCTTTCAATTACCGCCTGAGCAAACTCTTGAGTGCCTACCAACTTAGAAGAAACTCCCTCTTGGTAAATATCTCCCGTATGAATTCCGTCCTCCAAAGTTTTCATCCAAGCATTACTGATCAATGCCGCAACTTCAGGCTGTCCAATATGTACCAACATCATGATTGCTCCATTTAGCAAACCTGATGGATTAGCAATATCCTGCCCTGCTATATCAGGAGCAGAACCGTGGATCGCTTCGAACATCGCTACATCTTCTCCTACATTGGAAGAACCTCCCAAACCTACTGACCCGGTAATCTGGGCAGCTACGTCAGAGATTATATCCCCATAAAGGTTCAAGGTAACGATCACATCAAACATTTCTGGCTTATCAGCAATCAAAGCCGTTCCAATATCAATGATCTTGTGATCCGCTTCGATATCTGGATACTCTTTGGAAACCTCATTAAATACCTTATGGAATAGACCATCGGCCAACTTCATAATGTTGTCCTTGGTCATACAGGTTACTTTCTTTCTGTTGTTTTTCTTGGCATATTCAAATGCATAACGAATGATTTTCTCTGAACCAGGTCTGGAAATCAATTTCAAACACTGATAAACTTCATCCGTCTGTCTGTGCTCAATCCCAGCATATAGATCCTCTTCGTTTTCACGAATAATCACCATATCTGTCTTAGGAAAGTGCGTGTGTATATAGGGAGAAAATGCCTTACAAGGCCTCACATTAGCATAAAGTCCTAATGTCTTTCTTGTGGTCACATTCAAACTCTTGAATCCTCCTCCTTGTGGAGTGGTAATAGGTGCCTTCAAAAACACCTTAGACTCCCTTAGGGAATCCCAAGCTTTTGGTTCTATACCTGAGCTGATTCCTTTAAGATAGACTTGCTCTCCAATCTCAATGACGTCAGTTTCGATATCTGCTCCAGCTGCTTCCAAAATCCCCAGCGTGGCTTTCATGATTTCTGGACCGATTCCGTCTCCGTAAGCTACGGTTATTTTTCTTTTGGATGACATACGTAATATTATTATAGATTTGAGGTTTCAAAATGTGATACAAAAATATAAAATTTTGTCAGACCTGATTGATAATAAAATGACTATTTCAAATAAAAAGCCAAATGAATTATTGAATTTCAATCCTCAGGATATCAGGCACAAGCTATCATACGGATTCATTTTTGTTAGGTTTACTTTGTCTTTGCTACACCACCTCGTATATTTGAATTTAAACATAGGTTTTAAAGCATGGCTGAAACTACCAATATTCTTTCGGAAAATAAGGATGGCATCTTATACCTCACCATCAATCGGGAGCCCAAACTCAATGCAATCAATTTTGATACGCTTGAGGAATTGAAAAATATCTTCAACGAAGTAAGCGACAACAAATCCATCAGGGCGGTAATCCTTACCGGAGCTGGTGAAAAAGCTTTCGTTGCAGGTGCTGATATCAATGAAATTGCCGAATTGAATGAGTTAAATGCCCGGAAGTTTTCTGAAAACGGACAGGAAGTTTACAGTTTGATTGAATCATGTCATAAACCAGTGATAGCTGTCGTTAATGGTTTTGCCCTAGGCGGAGGATGTGAATTAGCGATGGCCTGCCATATGCGTATCGCATCTGCCAACGCCAAATTTGGCCAACCAGAAGTTAATCTTGGAATCATCCCTGGATATGGAGGCACGCAAAGATTAACTATTTTAATTGGTAGAGGAAAAGCCAATGAGCTACTCATGACAGGTGAAATGATCGGAGCAGAAGAAGCCAAGGCGCTTGGCCTGGTCAACTATGTCACCAGCAATAAGGACGAAGCCATTCAAAAAGCGGAAGAAATCCTTCAAAAAATCATGACCAAAGCCCCTCTCGCCCTTGGAATGATAGTAGATTGTGTCAACGCCGTTTACACCAATAACGAAGACGGGTATCTTATGGAAGCCAACAGCTTTGCCAGATGTGTAAAATCAGAAGACTATAATGAAGGTACCACTGCCTTTCTAGAAAAAAGAAAACCCAACTTTAAAGGAGAATAAGCAATTCTTTGCTGCTAATCCATGAGCAATCTCAAAAAACTCGCGGGACAAACCGCCATTTACGGGATAAGTAGCATTCTGGGCAGGGTCATTAATTTCCTTCTTCTCCCGCTTTATATAGGTTACCTATCTAAGGAGCACTTAGGATCTTTCACATCAATATACGCCTTTATTGCTTTCTTTAATATCATTTTCACTTACGGGATGGAAACCACCTTTTTCCGGTTTTCTACAGGCAAAGGACTAAGCTCCCAAACAGTCTATAATAATGTCCAATCCCTGATTCTTACCACTTCTCTATCTCTGGGAGCGCTATTATATCTTTCCGCAGAGCCCATTAGCCTTTGGATGGATTACCCGGGCAAGGCTTATTTGTTCAAGTGGACAGCCTTGATATTGACCATTGATGCCATCTTGGCCATTCCTTATGCCAAATTAAGGGTCGAAAATAAATCCATAAAGTTTGCCATGACCAAGCTTTTGAACATCCTGCTCAATGTAGGCTTCAATATTTTGTTCATTGTAATATTCTTCCATATTCACCGTGGAGATTATCTACTCTTTTTACAGCCTTGGGTTGATTCTATTTACCATCCGGATTGGGGAGTCGATTATATTTTACTATCCAATTTACTGGCCAATGCCCTGATCATTCCAGTTGTTTTTTCCCTTTCTGGTAAATTCAGATGGAGCCTGGAAAGAAGTATCCTAGGTCCCATGTGGCATTATGCCCTTCCCCTGTTATTTATGGGCTTGGCAGGAGTCACCAATGAAGTGTTTTCAAGATTTCTATTTGAATACCTCTTACCTGAAAATTTTTACCCTGGACTAAGTGCCAGAGAGGCTGGAGGTATTTTTGGAGCCAATTTTAAACTGGCCATATTCATGAACCTGATCATTCAGGCCTTTAAATATGCCGCTGAGCCATTTTTCTTCTCCAAGAGTGAGGACAAAAATAGCCCACAGCTTTATGCCACTGTAATGCACTGGTTCATCATATTTTGCGCCACCTTAATGATTTTAGTGGCTGTAAACCTCAATATAATCTCCCCAATAATCCTTGGTAATAAAGGTTATCAGGCGGCCACCAATATTGTCCCGATGTTATTGATGGGATATCTGTTGTTAGGGGTATATTTTAATTTGAGCATATGGTTTAAAATTACGGACAAGACCATATACAGCTTTTATATCACTTTCACTGGAGCTATTGTAACTATCTTGGTTATCTTTTTTATGGTTCCAAGGTTTGGCTATACAGGTGGGGCCATGAGCACATTGGCTACCTATTTGGTTATGTCTATCATGTGCTATTATTTTGGCCAGAAGTATTACCCTATTCCATATAAAATAGAAAAAGGGGTTTTCTATTTAATCGTAGCTTTTGCATTCTCCTATCTTGGCTATTATTTAAATATGGATTCCTTGATATTGACCAGCTTGCTAAGGAATCTGCTGGTAGTCGCTTTTGTTATTTTGATTGCCTTTTTGGAAAAAAGAGAGTTGTCTTTAATCTTACAAAAAATCAAAAAATAACACTTTAGGGTATTTTGTTACTTACTCTTAAAATTTCTTGTTGGTGTACATTGGTCGGCCCAATAGTTTAAGTGCTTCAATAATATAAGCTGTAGTAGCCTTATCTGCCACCCACTCTTCACGGGAAGCATAGCTATCCTCACTTTTATCCAAATAAGTATGGCCATCATCAAAGCGAGTCTGCATATCCAATACTACTTCCCCTTGTTTTAACAGCCATTCCGCTGCCTGTGTTTTCATATTTTTATCATCTGAAAAAGCAGCTACGGCACTATTGAAGGAAACAAAATTCATTCTTCTCCCTTCTCCCCAGTCCGTTCCTAAAGGATAAAAAATATCCCCAGAGTTTGGCTTATAAATAGTTCCTCCTGGAGATTTAACCACACCTCCAGTTATACTATCTCCCTCATGAAATTCCTTTTCCGTAAATGCATTAAATATTAAGTCGACATTTCTTCGCATTGCCTTCGGCGCAGGCTGCTTGGCCAACCAAAAAAACTTGATGGGATTAAATTCAAAAGGAGAAGTCATATAGTCAGGATGAATAAAGTGGTGATTCACTATGGTGCCATCCTCATTGATATTGGTACCGACCAGCCATTCGTTCAATGGCTTACCATTATATCTTTTCCTGGATTCCAAATCACTCGGACTAGCCAGTGCATTGAGATTCAGAAAAATCATTTTGTTCATCCATTCAGAATGACTAGGATGCTCAGGCATCATGGCGCAGGCCACCGTAAGAATAAGGCTATCCCAAGCATTTTCCTCAGCCCCAGTGTCTCCTGGGCTAACAATTTTCCCATTAAGGTTCTGATAGGTCTTTATACCTGGCAAACCTTTATCTCCTAAGACCCAGTCACATTCATCATAAATCATTGCCATTACCTCAACACGAGTTTCCTCTTCCAGCCTATCCCACATCATCCACGCAGCAAAACTGGTATATCCAGCCCACAAAGCGGATTGCCATTTTCTACCCCATCCATCTTTAGAATTGGCCAAATGGCTATGCGCCAAGCTACGAATCATTTGAATAGTTTTAGCTTCAGCCTCCTCCTTTGTCACTCCCGTAAGCGAACTATCATAAAGTCCCATTCTCAAAGAAGCTGCCAATGCCTCTGCCTCAGCTGCTACAGGACGTATCCTATGTTCTGAAGTCCCATTCAAGTCTAAATATTTTTCTGTGGCTGATCCGGAAAAGCCGCGTTTCTTCCACCAAGTAGTCAGGGCGTATTTATTCGCATTGAGTAAAATTTTACCAATCAATTCTTTTTGTGGAGAAGTTTTAGATCTATCCTCAAAACGGGTCCAATCAATAGTTCTAACACAGTTTACCCCACTATTGACATCCATAGAGGACTGGCCTACGACCTGCTGTCCTTGCACTAAAAAACTTACCAGATAAAAAAAGATCAAAATACAATTTCTCAATTCAAACATAACTAAAATGAAAAGCTAAACAATTAATTAACTAAAGATTAAAATGGTTACTAATTTAAGGCAAATGTACTAATACTGCATTAAAATCACTTCAAAATCAAAAGATCCCATTCACCGGTTACGATCCAGTCCATTAGGTTAAAAAGCAATAAAATAAAAGATACCAAAATTATTATATTCACTAATCCTCTAAATAAATACCATTCATTCCATTCAAATAGCTGGTAAAATCAGATAAAAAAGGTATTTCCTATTTTTCACCTTAAGCATTCCTTCAAAATAAAAATAACCCCCTATCTTTGACTTTATTTAAAATTCAAAATTCCATGAAAGTAAAAGTAATCAATCAATCAAAACACCCATTACCGGAATACCAAACCATTCTGTCTGCCGGTTTAGATTTAAGGGCCAATCTTGAGAAAAACATTCTTTTGGAGCCTTTGGAAAGGGTATTGGTAGGGACTGGTCTATACATGGAATTGCCTGCAGGTTTTGAGGCCCAAATCAGGCCTAGAAGTGGCTTGGCCTATAAACATGGGCTTAGCGTCTTGAATAGCCCTGGCACAATAGATGCTGATTACCGAGGAGAAATAAAAGTACTACTCGTCAATCTGTCCAAAGAAACCTTCGAAATCAAAGACGGTGAAAGAGTCGCCCAAATGGTCGTAGCCAAGCATGAACAGATTCAATGGCAAGAAGCAGGCGATCTTTCTGAAACAGAAAGAGGTGCTGGCGGATATGGCAGTACAGGAAAGTCCTGATATTGATCATTTTACTTCCGGGACTATTAGTTGGTGAACCAAAAAGGCATTAAGTTTGTAAAATTCTAGTATAGGACTTAATCCCGTTCCAGACCAATTTGACTTATTCAAAGCATGAGTTTTAAAAGCATACACAAATATATCTTCCCATTTGCCATTTTACTGTCCACGACCTTCATTGCTAATGAATCATTGGCACAAAAATCAAGTTCGCGTAAAAGTAAAAAACAGCAAAAAAAAGAAGCTATGGCCGACCGCCTTTTTATTGAAGGTGAAAAGCACATGATGTTGGAGGATTTTGAAAAAGCTTATTTTTATTTTGGCAAGGCACATGAACTAACCCCCAATGCTGGAGCCATCAACTTCAAATTGGCAGAAATCCTTTCCAGGGCCAACCAAAATGAGGATGCACTGGAATATGGGCAAAAAGCCATAGCAGCTGACCCTAACAATAAATACTATCATTTATTGGTGGCAGAGGTTTACACTAAGCAAAATCAGCCTGAGAAAGCAGCTGAAATCCTCAAATCGCTTATTGAAAGCTCCGATAAAAACCAACAATATATCCTCGAATTGGCTTCCATCTATTTGGGCACTCAGCAATTCGACAAGGCACTTCAGGCTTTGGATGAAGCTGAGGAATATTATGGGGTGCTCGAACAGCTTTCGGTTCAAAAGCAAAGAATTTACCTTAGAAACAATGATCTTGGGTCTGCGGTAAAAGAAGGTGAAAAACTGATAGAGGCCAATCCTGGAAATTCAAGGTATGTATTGGCATTAGTGGAAATGTTATTTAATAATAACCGCACCGACCAAGCTTTGGCTGTAGTGCAAAAATCCCTGAAAGAATACCCCAATCAAGGAGATCTAAACCTGGCTTCCTATACTTTATTGAAGAAAAAGGGAGAAATCAATGAAGCTCAGGTACAGTTGTACAAAGGTTTTGACAACCCAGACCTTGAGGGAAAAGTCAAAGCCCAAACATATTCTGACATTATCCAGAAAGACCTTAAAACCCAGGAAAGAGAGAACTTATTGGACAGCTTGGGGCAATTAATGATCTTAAGAAACCCAAAAGATGCTGAAGTATATTCCGTATTAGGGGACAGAGCACTATTTAACAAAAAAAATGAGACAGCACTCTCCTACTATCAAAAATCCATCAGCCTAAATCAGAACGATCCAAAAGTACTGCAAAGCATTATCAGTTTAATGTTTGAACTGGGTAAGGATTTCGAAGAAATAGAAAAATACACCACTATAGGTGTTGATGTCTTTGAAGAAAAGCCTGAATTCTGGTTCTTCCATGGCACTACCAAATTGGCCCTTAATAAGCACAAGGAAGCGGAACAATCTTTGCTTAAAAGCCAAGAGCTAAACAAGGGACTGAACAACCAATTGGATCTCATGATCATGGGCCAGCTTGGAGACACCTATCATGCCTTGGACAAAAATGAAGAGGCCTATGCCACTTATGACAGCATTTTGAAGCAAACTCCAAATGATGAACATGTGCTGAACAATTATGCCTATTTCCTTTCATTGGAGAAAAAAGACCTTCAAAAGGCCTTTAAAATGTCTAATACCCTAGTAAAGCAATTTCCTAATAATGCGACCTATTTGGATACCCATGCTTGGGTCTTGTTCCAAATGGAAAATTATGAACAGGCTAAAATATATATGGAGCGAGCTCTAGACAATGAAGAGGAACCTAGTGGCGTTATGTTGGAGCATTATGGAGATATTCTATTTCACTTAGGAGAAAAGAACGAAGCTTTAAAATATTGGAAGAAGGCCCTTAGCTTAAACGATATCAGCGAAGTATTGAACAAAAAAATCAAGGACATAAAATACTATGAGTAAATACTTTTTACTAAGCTTTATAGCTGCCCTGGTTCTTTTAGCAGGTTGTGCCAGAAAAACCAATCTTTATTCCTCTGATGAAACCATGAAGGAGTTTACCCCTTCTTATTTTGATTTCAATTACCTCAGTGCAAAAGCAAGAGTGGTCTTAGAGGAGCAAAATGGCAAAACTACCAAAGGGACTTTAAATTTAAGAGCAAAAAAAGATAGTATCATTTGGTTTAGTGTAAGCCCTGGCTTAGGTATAGAAGCCGTAAGGGGTGTAATCACCACAGAATCCATCAAAATCAAGGACCGTATCAATGGACAGGACATTAACCTAAGCTATGATCAGTTCCAAAATACCTACGGATTGAGAATTTCCTTGAACCTATTTCAGAACATCCTGTTTGCCAATATACCCAACAAGGTCAGCTATAGGGACAGACTTGTCCGTGTAGGAAAAACTTTTGAACTTACACAAAGAAGAGATGACATTATATATGAATCAGTGATAGGTGCACAACATGGTAAAGTGGAAAAACTGAACACATCCTCTCGATACCACAAAGGTAAACTCACTGCAGTCTACCCTGAATTTGAGGACTTGGAAGGCCAGCCATTTGCCCATAAAATACTCATCACCATGCTGATCCAACAACAATCGGACAAACTTCAATCTACCTTGGTCAATATGGAAGTCAATAAAGTAGACCTTAGTAATACGCCACTTTCATTCCCCTATAATTTTTAATCTATGAAGCATAGTTTTCATCTGGTCTTAATATTATTTACTGCTTTTTTGTTTTTGCTTGGGCCAGCAGAAATCCAGGCTCAAACTAGGAAAACCCGTGCCCAACTGGAGAAGGAAAAAGCCGAGGTTCAGAAAAGATTAAAGGAATTTGATGAGATCTTGAAGAAAACTTCTGCAAGAAAGAAAAATACTATAAATGAACTAAACCTGGTCAACAAACAGTTAGAAACTAGAAGCAATTTCATAAAGACCTTAAATAGTGAGGTATTATTGCTCAATAGAGAGATTAAAGAAACAGAAGGGATGATCAGTTCTTTGGAAAACGATCTAAAGACCCTGAAAGAAGAATATGCCCAGATGATATATGTATCATCCAAGCTGAATCGTGGTGTAACTGTGTTATCATTTATTTTCAGTTCTGAAAACTTCAAACAATTCTACATGCGCTTGAGATACCTCAAGCAATATAGCGATGCAAGGGAGAAACAGGTAGATCAAATCCTCAAGGTCAATGCAGATCTTAAAGAACAAAAGCAGGAACTGGAATCCAAAAAAGGGCAAAAAGAGGCTGCTCTAAACGAGGAGCAAAGTCAAAAAACTGAGCTTGACAAACTCAGAAAAGAGCAACAAAGCATAGTGAGTTCACTCTCAGCAAAAGAAAAGGAAATCCGAGAGGATATCGCAAAAACTAAAAAACAACAGGAAGAACTGAACAATTTGATCCGTAAGGTGATCGAAGAAGAGATCAGGAGAGCTGAAGCCGAAGCCAAGAAAGCCAATACAACCACCAAGAAGACAGCAGGTAGCAGCATGCCTTTGACCCCAGAAGCGGCAGCTTTGTCCAGTTCATTTGCTGAGAACAGGGGAAAACTTCCTTGGCCAGTTGCCAAAGGCTTTATCTCGAGAGGCTATGGAAAACATGCCCACCCAACATTGAAAGACATTATGATCACCAATGACGGCGTGGACATCCAAACCAGCCCCAATGAAAATGTCCGAGCGGTATTTGATGGTGTGATCACCAAAATATCCACCGTGCCAGGAATGGGCGGAACGATCATTATCCGTCACGGTGAATATTATACCATGTATAGCCGCTTAAAGACCATTGCTGTAAAATCAGGAGAAACAGTGAAAGCAAATGACAAAATTGGGGAAGTTTCCACTGGCAATAATGGGGTTTCAGAAGTTCATTTCCAGACTTGGAAAGGATTAAAAGTAATGAATCCTTCCATTTGGCTGACGGGGAAATAAGCATTTATCCTTTAATATGAGTATCTTTACAAAAAAGATTACGAAAATATAAAGAACTGTACATTATTCCTTTGTGATAGTAAGTCACAATTATATCTTTGTAACGATTTAAAAAACTAAAATTCGCTTATCATGACTACATTGGGTTTCATTCAAAATATAGGAGGCGGTTCCTTGGTGGTAATTATCCTAGTGATCATCCTTCTTTTCGGAGCTAAAAGAATCCCTGAATTAGCAAAAGGATTGGGCAGAGGCATCAAAGAATTCAAAGATGCTACCAAAGAGATTCAGGATGATATTGAGGAAGGAATTAAAGGAGAAAGTAAGAAGAAAAGCTAAATATTACCACCATTGGAAAAATTCCATTCTTTCGACGAAATAAAAATATCGCTTGAAAATAAGGAAACTGACTGTAAAGCGATAGTCAATTATTATCTCAAGAACATTCAGACGAAGGCGCATTTAAACGCCTTCGTTGAAGTTTATGAGCAATCTGCTTTAGAGCAAGCAGAAAAAGTAGATCAAAAAATCCAAAACGGAACTGCTGGAAAACTGGCGGGAATGGTTATCGGCATCAAAGATGTCCTTTGCTATGCAGACCATGAAGTCAATGCTTCCAGTAAAATTCTTGAAGGATTTCAATCCCAATTTACCGCTACAGCTGTTCAAAAACTGATCGACGAAGATGCCATTATTATTGGCAGGCTTAACTGTGATGAGTTCGGTATGGGATCTTCCAATGAAAATACGGTTCACGGAAAAGTGCTTAACGCACTTGATGAAGAGCGTGTACCTGGGGGGTCATCTGGAGGGTCTGCTGTTGCTGTGCAAACCAATCTTTGTACCACTTCTCTCGGAACGGACACAGGTGGATCTGTAAGACAGCCAGCGGCTTTTACAGGTATTGTTGGGATTAAACCTACCTATTCCAGGGTTTCAAGATTCGGCTTGATCGCTTATGCATCATCCTTCGACACCATTGGGGTATTCTCTACCAATGTTAAGGACAATGCCCTTGTCATGGAAGTCATAGCAGGACCTGATGACAATGATAGCACTGTTTCCAGAAAAGAAGTCCCTGCTTATAGCCAACAGCTGGAATTAAAAAAACCAGTTAAAGTGGCCTATTTGAAAGAGACCATTGAATCTGAAGCCTTACAGCCAGAGATCAAAGAACATACCCTTGATGTACTCAATAAGCTAAAAGAAGAAGGTCATCATGTAGAAGAAGTGGATTTCCCGCTACTTGAATATGTGTTGCCTACTTATTATATCCTGACCACTGCCGAAGCCAGCTCAAACCTTTCTAGATTTGATGGCGTAAAATATGGTTACAGGACTCCTAATGCCCATAACCTGGAAAGCATGTACAAGCTGACCAGATCGGAAGGTTTTGGAGAGGAAGTGAAAAGAAGGATCATGCTGGGAACTTTCGTATTAAGTGCCAGCTATTATGATGCTTACTTTACTAAAGCGCAAAAAGTCAGAAGATTAATCAAAGAGTTTACTGAGGATCTTTTAAATAAATTTGATTATATTGTTATGCCTACCACTCCATCTACAGCGTTCAAGTTTGGAGAGCATAGCGATGATCCAGTGGCAATGTACCTGGAAGATCTGTACACTGTTCAAGCTTCAGTATCTGGCGTTCCTGCCATTTCTATTCCTAATGGAACTGATGAAAAGGGATTGCCGATAGGGCTACAGGTGATAACCAACTCTTTTAAAGAATCGGAACTTTACGCTTTTGCAGATTACTTAATTAAAATTAAAAATCAATAATATATTATGGCCATGAGAAACTGGAAATTATATACACTATTATCCCTGTTGATAAACTGTGTCGTGATTACCATTGCTCAAGGTCAACAGGAAGGTGGTTTCATTGAAGCTGATAATGAGGTAACAATTGAACCGGTCTATGATTACGAATTTATTCCTGATTTCACTTATGACGAAGTGGATAATAGGGTTCGAAAAATGGATACGGGAATGCCCTTTGAGCTAAATGAAACCATCTTTGCTTTCATCAATTATTTCACAGTAAGGAACAGGGAATACTCTAAAATGACCCTGGCCAGAAAGGAAATCTATTTCCCTCTTTTTGAAGAAGCACTTAAACGTCATGGTATGCCAGATGAAATCAAGTACCTGGCAATCATAGAATCAGGATTAAACCCAAAGGCCAAATCTAGAGTAGGCGCTATGGGGCTATGGCAGTTTATGCCAGCCACTGGTAGAGTTTATGACTTAAATGTTTCTAGAGACATTGATGAAAGAATGGATCCGGAAATGGCTACTGAGGCAGCCTGCAAATATCTCAAAGCACTACATAGGATGTTTGGCGACTGGGAGTTGGCACTGGCAGCATATAACTGTGGCCCTGGTAATGTCAGAAAGGCTATCAGAAGGTCTGGAGGTAAACGTACATTCTGGGGAATCTATAATAGACTTCCAAGAGAGACAAGAGGATATATCCCCCAATTCCAAGCAATCATGTATGTCTTCAAATATGCGGATGAACATAATCTCATCCTTGAAGACGGCACCTTCCCTATTGCCCACGAAAAAGTCCATTTTAATGCAGAAATGGATCTAGAAAAACTAGCAGAAGTTTCAGGTGTTTGTTTGGAAGATCTTGAATTTTTGAATCCATCAATCATTAAAAATAAGATTCCCCATTCACAAAGAAATATAGCCCTTAGAGTTCCTAAAAACCAAGCTAACTATCTAGCTGAAAACAAAGGATGGATTATAGATTCTCTTAACATTAGGGAAGAAAGATTATTGGCAAGCATTCAAGAGGAAAAGCCCCTGGAAGAACAAGAACCTGTTGAAAAGTTTATTTATAAAGTAAAAAGAGGTGATGCATTAGGAAGGATCGCCAGTAGATATGGCACTTCTGTTTCCGACCTAAAAGCTTGGAACGGTCTATATTCCAATAATATTAAAATTGGTCAGCAATTGACCATTTATCAAAACCCTAAGGCTTTCAACCAACAAATTGCTGAAAGCAATAAGGCAAAACAGGATGCCACTCGCCTATCGGGTAATCCAAAAACTTATATTGTACAACCTGGTGATTCTTTATGGTTAATTGCCCGAAAATTGGAAGGCGTTAGCATAGAGGAAATCAAAAGGCTAAACAAGCTAAATAACAATAAGATCAAGCCAGGACAAAAACTGATTATTGGGTAATAAGTTCATAACTAATTTTTTAATAATAACTTTCACCCTCCCACATATTTTTATAAATTGTAATCAGTCCTTAACCAAATCATTCGAAAAATGTCTACGAAAAGAATATTCATATTAGCCGCCGCTATAGTATTTACGGTCATCATTTCAAGTTGTGAAAACCTTAAAAGTGAATCAGGAAGCAATAAACCCAAGGCCAGAGGAGGTCATGGTGAGATATTATTGGTCATAGACTCCCTAAAATATAAAGGGCCTGTAAAGGATGCGCTAGAGAATGTATTCGAGGAAGACATCAAAGGCTTGGTAAGGGAAGAAACCATTTTCGATATTCGAAAAGTAGACCCTAGGACCATGACTAGGATTTTAAAAATGGCCTATAATATTGTCTATGTCACCACATTTGATGACAAAAAACCTGGCAGCAGAATGATTAGTGCTCAATTTAGCCCTCAATCCAAGGAAAAGGCCCTAGAGGATAACTCCTTATTTATGATCAGGAATGAAGATGAATACGCCCAAGGCCAGGAAGTCATTTACCTTTTTGGAAACAATGAGGAAGAATTGGTTAATAACTTGAATAAAAACAAGGGGAAACTTCAAAACCTTTTTGAGGTAAGAGAAAGAAACAGATTGAGCACAGCCATTTTTAATCGTAGAAATGGAGCTATTGAAACCAAGGCAAAGGAAAAATTCAACCTTGACCTTAAAATTCCTGCCTCATACCAATTTGTTAAGGAAGAAGACCATTTTATGTGGTTGAGACAACCTACACCAAACACCCAAAGAGCAGATATCAGCCTATTTTTTTACGAAACAGACTATACCTCTGAAGAGCAAGTATTCCCTGAAAATATTATTCAGTTCCGTGACCAAATTCTTAAGGAAAGGATTTTTGGAGATCCAGAAAAACCGAATTCTTATCTTAAAACCGAGACCCAAATTATTCCTTCATTTAGGGATATTAAAGTAGATGGAAAATATGCCCTTGAAATGCGCGGGCAATGGAGAACCAATAATATTAGCATGGGCGGGTCTTTTCTTTCCTATATTGTAGTTGACCAAAAAAGAGGGAAACTATACTATATGGAAGGTTTCCTTTATTATCCTAATGAAACCCACAAATCAGCGCTTAGGGAAATAGAGACCATATTATTGGCCACGAAATTCCCGGAAGCTGCTCAATAATAAATCCAATATATAGCTTAGCATGGCGATTAAAATCAGAAAAGAGGACGCGCTTGGATATCATAGCCAAGGAAGTCCGGGAAAAATTGAAGTAGTTCCCACCAAACCTTTATCTAGTCAGTTGGATCTGGCGCTAGCTTACTCACCAGGTGTTGCAGAACCCTGTTTAGAAATTGCCGCTCAAAAAGAGAATGTTTATAAGTACACCGCCAAAGGTAATTTGGTGGCTGTAATTTCCAATGGAACAGCTGTTCTCGGTCTGGGGGATATTGGTCCAGAAGCTGGCAAACCAGTAATGGAAGGAAAAGGTGTGCTTTTTAAAAAATTTGCTGGCATTGACGTCTTTGACATTGAAATTGATGAAAAAGACCCCAAAAAGCTTATCCAAATCATTAAATCCCTGGAACCCACATTTGGCGGAGTGAATCTTGAGGACATCAAGGCTCCTGAATGTTTTGAGATAGAGCAGTCCCTAAAAAAAGAGATGAAAATCCCTGTCATGCACGATGATCAGCATGGCACGGCAATCATTTCCGGTGCCGCTTTACTCAATGCCCTGGAAATTGTCGATAAAAAAATCGAAGATATTAAACTAGTGGTCCTAGGTGCTGGGGCTGCTGCCATTTCATGTACTAGGTTTTATATATCCCTTGGCGTGAAAAAGGAAAACCTTGTCATGGTAGATAAGGAAGGTGTTATCACTGCAGATCGTGAAGATTTGGATGACATTAGAAGAGAATTTGCCTATCCAGGTAATGATCTTCACCATCTTAGTGATGCCATGAAGGGGGCTGATGTATTTTTGGGGCTTTCCGCAGGAAATATCGTTTCCCCAGAGCAAATCAAACTAATGGCTGAAAACCCTATAGTCTTTGCCTTGGCCAATCCTAACCCAGAAATTGCTTATGAATTGGCCACTTCTACCAGAGAAGACCTGATCATGGCGACTGGTAGATCGGATTATCCCAATCAGGTAAATAATGTCTTAGGATTCCCTTATATTTTCAGGGGGGCTTTGGACGTAAGGGCCACCGGCATCAATGAAGAAATGAAATTGGCAACTGCCCATGCCATTGCCAAATTAGCCAAAGATCCTGTGCCGGATATTGTCAACAAAGCTTATGGCGATGATCAACTGGGGTTTGGTAGAAAATATTTGATACCTAAACCCTTGGATCCAAGACTAATTACGACCATTGCCCCAGCAGTGGCGAAGGCTGCAATGGAGTCCGGAGTTGCTCAAAACCCTATTACGGATTGGGAAGCATATGAACTTGAGCTACAGGAAAGAATCGGTATTGATCAGCGATTGATGTCCAGAGTAATTTCCAGAGCCAAGAAGAATCCTAAGCGAATTGTTTTTGCAGAAGCAGACAACCGCAAAATACTTAAAGCAGCCCAGCTAATTATTGATGAAAAAATAGGTGAACCTATACTTCTTGGCCACCGAGAAACCATCATGAAGCTGATTGCCGATAACTCGCTTGAACTGGACAATGTTCAAATTATTGACCCATTTGAAGATCCAGAAAGGCTGGAACGCTACGGTAAAATCCTTTATGACAAACGTAAAAGAAAAGGCTTAACACCTTTTGAAGGCCAAAAATTGATGCGAGACCGAAATTATTTCGGAGCTATGATGGTAGAACTTGGTGAAGCTGATGCATTGATCTCAGGTTTGACCAAGGATTATCCCAAAACGATCCTTCCTGCTCTTCATGTGATTGGAGTGAAAAAGGATGTGGATCGAGTGGCGGGTATGTATATCATGAATTCGGACAAAGGACCTTTCTTCTTTGCAGATACCACGGTAAACGTTAACCCAACGGTAGATCAAATGGTGGAAATCATTGGATTGACTGCTGAGGCAGTCCGTTTCTTTGATATGGAACCTAGGGTGGCAGTTCTCTCCTACTCTAACTTTGGTTCGGCAAAAGGAAACACTCCAACTAAAACCGCTTTGGCCACTGCCAAAGCAAAAGCAAAATTCCCAGACTTGGTCATAGAAGGTGAGATGCAGGGTAATGTGGCACTAAGTGAAGAAATCCAGCAAGAGAATTATCCATTCAGTGCCCTTGCAGGCAAAAAAGCCAATACACTGATTTTCCCTAATTTGAGTTCAGGAAACATTGCCTATAAGCTGGTGGCAGGAATTGGTAATGCAGAAGCTATCGGGCCAATACTTTTGGGAATGAACAAACCAGTCCATATCTTACAGCTTGGTAGTTCCATCAGGGAGATTGTAAATATGGTTGCCATAGCAGTGGTGGATGCACAAAGTCACGAAAAAGTATGATAGATTATTTAAAAGGAAGATTAGTTACCAAAGACCCAACCTATGTGGTCATAGATATTAATGGAATAGGCTACCATGTCAAGATATCCTTGAACACCTATTCCCAAGTAAAGGATGAGGAGCAAATAATGCTCCTCACTCATTTACATATCAAAGAAGATTCCCATACACTCTTTGGCTTTAAGGAAGAGCAAGAAAAAAAGCTTTTTCTATTACTAATTTCCATCAGTGGTGTTGGTCCCAATACTGGTCTGATGATCTTATCCTCACTAAATGTGGATGAATTGAGTGCAGCCATTATTCATGACGACCACAAGACTATTCAAAGAGTAAAAGGCGTTGGTGCCAAGACAGCTCAAAGGATTGTATTGGAGCTGAAAGATAAAATTCAAAAAGAAGGCATTGAAAGCTCAATTACTGCTCCTTCAGGTTTCATCCAACAGAACAATGCCGTCAAAGAGGAGGCTTTACAGGCACTATTAACCCTAGGTTTTACCAAAGCTGTTGCAGAAAAAAATATCAATACAATTTTGAAAAAAAGCGGCACAGAAATTTCTTTGGAAGAATTAATTAAAGCATCTTTAAGGTCAACTTAATTTATTCAAGTTTGACTACAGTGAGACATTACTTTTTCTCAACAAGTAACCCAACCTACTTTTATACAACAATTACTTTGTTGTTAGCAGCGATTTTCTTGTTTTCTAACGAGACGACCGCTCAAAATGTCGTTCAGGATACTGTACCGAATTTGGTGGATTCTTTGGACAAAAGAAGAACATTACCTTCTTTCTTGCTTTGGGATAATTTTGAGACTAATCCACTATTTCCAAGTCAATCTCCATTCCAAAACCGTAAGTCTCCTTTTTACCAATCTGGGCCTGCTGAAAAGCAAGTAGAGGTACAAATGGATTCCACCATTCATTATAAGGTTTATGATGAGTTGGACTCCACGGATGTGGCACCTGGCTATTATTTCAACTTTGAAGAATTTTCAAAAATCCAAGAGCTACGCATGCGTCATGAGTACTGGAGAAACCGGTCCCGAGGCATGTATGGAGAAAGTGCAGTAAGCGGTAGAGGCTTGATCCCCCCTATCACCATGAGCCCAACCTTTGACAGGCTGTTTGGAGGCAGTGAAATCAATATTACCCCAACAGGATACGTCAACCTGGACTTTGGGGGAATTTTCAGAAGAATAGACAACCCTTCCATTCCCATTAGGCAACAACAAAATGGTGGTTTCAACTTTGATCAGCAAATCCAAATGAGTGTCAATGGAAGCCTGGGACAAAAAATGCAGATTAATGCCAATTTTGACAGCAATAATTCCTTTGACTTTGAAAACCAACTCAAGGTTGAATATAGGGGGTTTGAAGAAGACATTGTCAAAAGTATAGAGATTGGTAATGTGAGCATGCCTGTTCAAAATAGCCTTATCCAGGGTGCTCAAAACCTTTTTGGGGTCAAAACCCAGTTGCAATTTGGTAAGCTATTTATGACTTCTGTAGCGTCTACACAAAGGGGCAGAAGAGATGAGATTGTCATTGAAGGCGGTGGTCAAGGTAGACCTTTCGAAATCAGGGCCTCAGAGTATGATGATAACCGACACTTCTTTTTGGCCCATTTCTTTAGGGAAAATTACGAAAGATGGCTAAGAGGATTACCGCAAATCCTTTCTGGTGTAAACGTCACAAGGGTAGAAGTTTATATTATGAACAGGGCCAATAACACAGAAACCCTGAGAAACTTTGTGGCCTTTATGGACTTGGGTGAGGGCCAAAGAATCTATAAACCAGAAAACCCAAGTATTGGGACTGGTGTCCCTGGAAGCCCAGCAAGTAATGATGCCAACCAGCTTTTCAAAACCCTTACATCAAATCCATCCTTTAGACCTTATGACAATGCCTCCACGGCCATAGAAAATGACCTTAATCTTGTAAAAGGTACTGATTTCACCCAAGTCAATGGGGCAAGAAAGCTTGCAGAAAATGAATACACATTCCATAAGGAATTAGGATACTTAAGCTTAAACAGGAAATTACAAAATGATGAGGTAGTTGCCATCTCCTTTGAGTACACCTATAATGGCCAGTCCTATAAAGTGGGTGAAATGTCTGAAGACTATCAAAACCGTGCTGAATCAGATGTGTTATTCCTGAAATTATTAAGACCTGCAAGAATCAATGTCAATGTTCCTACTTGGGACTTGATGATGAAAAACATCTATAATTTCAATGCCAATCAAATCCAACAAACGGGCTTCCAGCTGCAGGTAATATATAGGGATGACCGGACAGGGTTGGATAACCCGAGCTTATTAGAAGGAGAACAAGTAAAAGATGTTCCATTGATCAGGTTAATGAAACTGGACAACCTTAACCCACAAAATGACCCTCAGCCTGATGGTAATTTTGATTTCGTGCCAGGTTTGACCATACTGCCAGAAAAGGGCATGTTGATCTTCCCTGTCTTGGAACCATTTGGGCAAACATTAAGTGAAAATTTCCTTCCTAACGAGGAAAGCCTCAAGGATAAATTTGTTTATGACACGCTTTACCGTACCACCAAAGCTGATGCAGAATTGGTAACCAGGCTCAACAAATATTATTTGAAGGGAAGCTTGACTGCAGGGTCTTCATCTGAAATCATGCTGCCTGGACTGAATATTTCTGAAGGTTCCGTCTTAGTAAGGGCTGGTAATATTCCTCTTACCGAAGGCGTGGATTATACGGTGGATTATAATATAGGAAGAGTGGTCATTATTAACGAGGGAATCCTTTCCTCAGGAAAACGCATATCCATTAGTTTTGAAAAAGCGGATCTTGTTTCCTTCCAAACCAGAAGCTTACTAGGTACCCGATTCGATTATTTGTTCAATGATAAATTCAATATTGGGGGTACTTTCCTTTACCTAAATGAAAGGCCAAATATCACCCGTATCAGTACTGGAAGCGAAACCATAAAAAATAGCCTTTGGGGCTTAGATGTCAATTACAGTGACGAATCCAGATGGCTAACCAAATTAGCCGATGTACTTCCATTTACTGACACTAAGGAAAAGTCCCTGATTACCTTCAATGGGGAATTTGCCCAGTTGATTCCCGGTACTTCTAATAAGGTAAATGGAGAAGGAGCTTCCTATATTGATGATTTTGAAACTGCAGTAACTCCTTTTAGTTTGGGTGGTGCTTCACAAAACTGGAAGCTTTCAGCTACTCCGCGCACCGAGGATGATCGCTTTGATCTAAGCATGCAAACCGAAGACAGGCTTGGGAATGCTTACAGGAGAGCTAGATTGGCATGGTACAATATTGACAATGTTTTTTACCGAGAAAGTGGCCAAGGCGTACCTGACAACATCAATTCCGAGGACAGAAAAAACCATTACGTAAGAAGGGTTATTCCTCAAGAAATATTCCCGCAAAGGGATAGAGATGTAATTGTCACCCCTGAACCCTTATTTGAACTGGCCTATTTCCCACATGAAAGAGGCATGTACAATTACAATCCCAATCTTGACCGTCGAGGACTACTTCCTAATCCAGAAGATAATTACGGAGGCATTACTAGAGCCATCACCTCCGATGTGGATTTCGATAGGACAAATATTGAGTACATAGAATTCTGGTTGATGGACCCTTTCATTTCTGGTGAAAACGGCCGGGTGTTGGATGGAGTTTTCAATGAAAACAACACCACTGGTGGTAAACTAATGATCAACCTTGGGGAAATCTCTGAGGATGTAATGATGGATGGTAGACATGCTTTTGAAAATGGCTTGCCTGCTGATGGAGATCCCAATGCCACCAACGAAAATGAATGGGGTAGAGTAACCAGCCAACAGTACCTTACTCCAGGTTTTGATAATTCACCTGAGGCCCGGCCTAACCAAGACGTAGGTTTGGATGGACTCAGTAGTGAAGATGAAGTCACTTACTTTGCAGACCGCTACCTTAACCGATTAAATGTGGACCCTGATATTTACGCGCAAATTGAAGATGATCCTTCAGCGGATAAGTTTCAGTATTATCTGGGGGATGATTTGGACCAACAAAACATTAAGATTCTAGAGCGTTACAAATACTTCAATGGCCTTGAAAACAATACCCCCATTATAGAAAATTCCAATCTACCTTACACCCCTTCCGGTTCCAATAAGCCGGATAATGAAGACCTGAACAATGATAATACGATCAATGAGATTGAAAATTATTATGAATATGAGGTAGATCTTCGGCCTGGTCAATTGATCGTTGGTCAAAACAATATTGTGGACAAGGTTACACATAATGAAAATGGGGATGAAGTAAACTGGTACCTGTTCCGAATCCCTGTTCGACAACCTGACAATGTTCAGGGAGACATAACAGGTTTCAAATCAATGCGATTCGTAAGAACTTACCTTACCGATTTTGAGCAGCCTGTGGTATTGAGAATGGCCAAGTTCCAGATGGTGGGCAGCCAATGGAGAACATTCCAAGAGTCACTGTATGAAAGAGGTTTATTTGAAGTACCTGAACCAGATGTATCCAACCTGACAGTAGGAGTAGTAAATATCGAGGAAAACAGCCAAGGCAATGCCAACCAAAGCCCTTATGTCCTGCCTCCTGGAATAATCAGGGACAGGGACAATACTTCTACAGTAGAGAGACAACTAAATGAGCAATCCCTAAGACTATGCGTGGAAAACTTGCAAAGCCGAGATGCCAGGGCCGTTTTCAAGAATGTCAACTTGGACTTGGTACAATATGGCCGCTTAAAAATGTTCTTCCATGCCGATAGTGAAGATGCTGAAGATGGAGAAATAAGTGCGTTTTTGAGATTGGGAACAGATTATACGGACAACTATTATGAAATAGAGGTTCCTTTATACATCACACCTACTGGCACCCGTGATCCGCAGCAAATATGGCCCGAGCTGAATGAGATCAATATTGGAATTGATGAGATAGTAGGTGTAAAATCTGAAAGGGACAATAACCAATCTCCTCAAAACTTACCTTATACTTCCCAAATCAGACAGTATAAGGTAACTGTTGTAGGTCGTCCTGAATTGAATTATGTACAGGGGTTGATGATTGGAGTAAGAAACCCTTCTTCCACTGGCGGGGCAAGCAAATCCATCTGTATCTGGGCCAATGAATTGAGGGTAGTTGACTTCAATAAATCTTCAGGCTGGGCCGCCAATGCCAGATTGAATGCCCAGATTGCTGATGTGGCAACCATCTCCTCTACTATTCGACACAACACCTTTGGATTTGGAGGACTGGAGACTAGGCTCTCCCAAAGGTCCAGAGAATCCAGCACACAATATGATATTTCTGCCAATGTACAGGTAGACCGCTTATTGCCAGAGGCATTGAGGGTAAGCATCCCAATGTACGTCAGTATGGAAAATGCCACTACCAAGCCTCAATATGACCCGCTCAATCCAGATGTTCCTTTTGAACTTGCCTTATCCAAATTCAGGACAGATGCAGAAAGGGAAGCATATAAAGAGCTGGTGCTCGATCAGGTAAAAAGAAGGAATATCAGTTTTACCAATGTGCGTAAGATCAAGAAGGAAGACAATGACAAAAACAGAATTTATGACCTGTCCAATTTCTCCTTTTCTTATGCTTATGGATTAGTAAAGCAAAGCAATATCAACACGCAGGACTATACTTTTGAGACTTATAGAGGAAATATAGCTTACAGCTATTCGCCAGAGCCAGTACTAATTGAGCCCTTTAAAAACTCGGAAAAAATGGGCAGTCCTTATTTACAATTGATCAAGGACTTCAACCTGAATCTTGCCCCAACATTGATGACGGCCAGAATAGATATGGACAGGCGATTTATGAGGACCCAATACCGGAATGATCAGCTCACCATTGAAAATGTCGCGCCATTATTCCAAAAGAGTTATTATATCAATCGCTTTTATAGCCTTAACTGGGATCTGACCAATAACCTTTCCTTTGATTATACAGCCAGGGTAAATGCGCTTGTTGATGAACCAGAAGGAGACTTGGATACGGAAGCAAAACGAGACTCCGTCCGAACTAACCTTAGAAAATTTGGTAGGACTACCAACTATAACCATTCCTTGGTGACCAATTATCATATCCCTACGGAAAAGGTTCCTTTCCTTGACTGGATTAGCACTGATTTCCGCTATGAAGCTACTTATAGCTGGTTGACGGGGTCCATAGGTCAAAAGGACACCTTAGGTAATGTCATTCAAAATACTAGGGACCGTTCCTTTACTGGAAAATTGGACATGATCAAGCTGTACAATAAGGTCACCAAACTCCGGGTGCTCAACACCCCTAAGCGACCTTCCATCCCGGGGCAAAGACAGGCCCAGGATACCATTAAAACAGATGGATTCTTTAATGGCTTCCTGAAGTTTGCCATGATGCTTAAAGAGGTATCTGGTCGTTATAGCATTACCGAAGGCACTTTCCTTCCGGGTTATATGGAAAACACCAGTTTATTTGGATTGGACAGAAGCTTTATGAATCCAGGACTTGGCTTCATATTCGGTAGCCAAAACGCTGATATTAGATATGATCTGGCCAACCAAGGTCTCATGGCCCCTAGTACTGAGTTGACTCAGACCTTCCGGCAAAACCAGGTAAAGAACCTTCAGATAAACGCCATTTTAGAACCAATCAAGGATTTACGCATTACATTGGATATGCGAAAGCGGGAAACAGGGCAATATGCTGAAATATTTAGGCGCGACAGTGAAATGGATGACAAATATATTTCCATCAATCCTAATCGCTTGGGCGCTTATAGCATCAGTTATAATATCATCAAAACAGCCTTTGCCAAAAATGATGACCAGAACAACTCTCCTTTGTTCAGTAATTTCGAGAATTACAGACCGGTCATCAAATCCAGACTGGAGGCTTTAAATCCAGGTGGTGAATATAACCTAAATGGTCAGGATGTGCTCGTGCCTTCCTTCCTTGCAGCTTATTCAGGTAAATCTGCAGAAGATATAGATTTAAGTCCTTTCCCTAAGTTCCCTCTTCCAAATTGGAGGGTGGAATACAGAGGTCTTTCCAGGTTGGCAGTATTCCAGGAACACTTCAGCTCAATCAACCTTACCCATAATTACACTTCTTCATATGATGTGAGCAATTTCTCCAATTCATTGCTATATCAATCTGGGCTTGAATTATACAATAACCTACAGCAATATCCACTGGCCAGTATCACTGATGAATTTGGAAGTTATATCCCTGTCTATATTTTCAACCAAGTGGTCATTTCAGAAAGATTTGCTCCATTAGTAGGCATTGATGTACTGACCAAAAGCAGGATGAACATTTCTTTTGAATACAATACAGAAAGAAATATTGGCCTAAACTTCTCCAATGCACAGGTAACTGAGCAAAGCAGTCATGATTTTAGGTTTGATCTTGGCTATACCAAATCTGGAGTTAAAATTCCTTTTAAGATCCAGGGACAGCAGGAAGTTTTGAACAATGACCTTGAAATTAGGGTCAGCACAAGTATTGTGGACACGCAAACCCTTCAGAGAAAGATTGAAGAAGGCAGCACTGTTACCAATGGAAACCTCAACTTACAGATCCGTCCAACAGTGGGATATATCATCAACCAAAACCTAAAAGTTTCCCTGTATTTTGACCGTACGGTCAATGATCCAAAAATCACCACGGCCTATAGAAGAAGTTCTACTGCATTTGGTGGACAATTACGATTTAATTTAGGCCAATAGGTTTTATCATTTGGGGAAAGCTTGTATTTTTGGTTTTGATTAATCCTAAATAAAGAATATGAACTTCCCAAAAGAATTAAAGTACACAAAAGACCACGAATGGGTTAGAATCGAAGGTGACACTGCTACTATCGGAGTAACAGAATTTGCCCAAAGAGAATTGGGCGATATCGTTTATGTAGAAGTAGAAACTGTTGGTGAAACTATCGAGACAGGAGAAGTGTTTGGTACAGTAGAAGCAGTAAAGACTGTATCCGACCTATTTATGCCATTGGAAGGAGAAATTATCGAATTCAATGAAGAATTGGAAGGATCTCCTGAATTGGTAAACGAATCTCCTTATGAAGAGGGATGGATGATCAAAGTGAAGTTTGAAAACGAATTACCTTCCGACTTGCTTTCAGCTGAAGAATATGCTGAATTGGTAGGTGAATAAAGAAAATTACTTTAGCGATCGCTTTCTCCCCGCTTTGCTATGGTTGGTCATGTTATTACTACTGATCATGTCTCCCGGGGATCAATTACCTGAGGGCCCAAAAATACCTGGTCTAGACAAAATGGTCCATTTCAGCCTATTTGGAGGGCTCTTGTTCTTGTGGAACAGGGCAGTAATTGGCAATGATGAAAACATTATAACTAAAAGATTTATCACTAATCACTTAGTTTTGGGCGTCATTTTTGCTATATTAGCTGAAAAGATGCAGCAATTAGTTCCGAACAGGAGTTTTGACCTTACGGATATTATTGCCAATCTAGCGGGAAGCTTAATGGGTACTGTTTGTTTTTATATTTTATACAAGAAGAAAAGTAAGCTTGTATAAATAAAAATAAATGGTTAGAATTGTTATCGCTAAAATAGAGCAAGAATTATTAACCTTTATATGAGTATTAACTATGGAAGCTAAAAAGACACCAAAAGCTGATTTGACCAAAAAGTCAGGAATGTTCCTGAACCTAGGTCTATTGGTCAGCGTTGGTCTTACGCTGTTTGCTTTCGAATACAAGTCCTATGACGCTGGTGAGCTGATGGACTTGGGAACAGTGGAAGACGATTTCGAGGAACTATTGGATATTCCGATCACGGAACAACCACCTCCACCGCCTCCACCAGTAGAGCAACCTGTCATCGAGGAAATCCCTGATGAGGTAGAGATTGAAGAAAAGATCGAAGTAAATTTTGACGTGGACGTTCAGGAAGAAACAGTAATCAAAGAAGTTGTTATTGCTGACGCTCCTGTTGAGGAAAAAGCTGAAGAGATCTTTGATGTGGTAGAAACCATGCCTACCCCTCCAGGTGGAATGGAAGGTTGGAACAAATACTTGAGCAAAAACCTTAAGTATCCAACTCAGGCAAGAAGAATGGGAATCGAAGGTACAGTATACGTGGTTTTCGTAGTTAACACTGATGGATCTATTCAAGATGTTGGTATCTTGAGAGGTATCGGCGGTGGCTGTGACGAAGAAGCCATGAGAGTAGTTAAAAATGCCCCAGCATGGGAACCTGGAAAACAAAGAGGTAGACCAGTAAGGGTAAAAATGAGACTACCTATCCGATTCAAATTGAGCTAATCGGTATTTAAAGATATAATTTGAAAAGGCTGTCAGAAATGGCAGTCTTTTTTTTTTGATATCCAGCAATAGAAATCCCTTCCCCCTCCAAATAAAAAATCAAAATATTCTTTTTAAACTATTTAATTAGTTTTTTAACTAAACCTTTCTATATTAGATATGTAATATTGAGCAAAAGACTGCACAAAGCTTACCCGGGTACTTGCAGGTCTGATTTCAAATCCTAAGTAGCACTAACTACTTGGTATAAGGGGATCAGTATGCACCTCAATTAAGAGATCATTCACCATAAAAAGCATGACCATGGAAGCAAAGAAAACTCCCCAAGCAGACCTAAGGGGAAAATATGGATTGTTTTTCAATATAGGACTATTGATAAGTGTAGCATTAGTATTGGCCGCCTTTGAATTCAAATCCTATTCTAAAGCCAACCTAATGAACTTGAATCCTGAAACTGGCGATTTTGACATTCCGCTTGATATTCCCATCACTGTCCATGAACCACCTATCCCGCCCAAAGTAGAGCAACCTGAAATCGAAGAGGTACCTGACGAAGAGGAAATCATAGACAAAATCGATGAAAGTTTTGATATCAATTTACCAGAAGAAGTCAAAATACCGGAATTCGTATTGGCCGAAGCTCCGCCTGTAAATGATAAAGCAGAGGAGATATTTGAGGTTGTCGAAACCATGCCCCAGCCACCTGGAGGACTGGAAGGCTGGGCTAAATACCTGAATAAAAACCTTAAATATCCTACTCTAGCCAGGCGCATGGGAATAGGAGGAACAGTTTACTTATATTTTGTTGTAAATACAGACGGTTCCATTCAGGACATTACAGTGGCAAGGAGTATTGGAGGAGGTTGTGATGAAGAAGCCGTGAGAGTACTTGAAAATGCTCCCAAATGGGAACCGGGCAAACAAAGAGGCAAACCTGTCAGAGTAAAAATGGCCCTCCCAATAAAATTTCACTTGCAATAAAGACATATGTGGGTTAAATGGGGTAGCCAATAGGTTGCCCTGTTTTCTTTTTATAACCTTCCAGAACTTCTCAAATAGTTATGAGGACAAAAGAGCTCTTTGAAATAACTAATAACCCTTTGAAGCTTCGGTTTTAAAGCTATATAAGACGTAAAGAAAATCAATACCCTTAAGGGCAAGCCCTTGGAGCTTCCGGTTTTGAAAAATTGAGCATAAGAAATATTCTCAAAACGATAATAAATCAATTTGAAGGAAGCTCCATAGGCCTATTTGGCTCTTTACATCGATGGAAATGCATAGCATTCATGAAGGCCTATAAGAATAATTCTACCTCTGAATAAAAGGACCAAAAATCCCTTTAATGGGAACGAATTTTGTGCTATTTTTGTCATCCTTGAGAAATGGGGCTGACCGGTTTTGACAGTAGGTGTAAGGACTGGGCTCGCATGTCGGGTGGAGTATGTACGTCCGTGAATAATTCATATGATCTATAATTGGCGAATCTAATTACGCCATGGCTGCCTAATCAAACCCATTAGGGATTGATACTGCTTAAAGGGTTGAGTTGCGATAGTAATTCCCCGGCCACATCCCGCAGCTCTCTGACTTGGCAGAGCTGATTCTGGGGTGTCGACTTGTCAGGTCTAGCGCTGGAGATGCTATTAATACAGTGCGAAATTTAAATAGCTAAGCCCAAAGGTAGCTGTGTCATCCAGCAGCCCTGGGACGAAAACCCAACAGGTGACTAAACATGTAGACGGTACGGTGTTTCCCTATCTGGACCAGGGTTCGACTCCCTGCAGCTCCACAACACAGAAACGAGGTGAAATTTCACCTCGTTTTTTATTTAAAAAACAAAAATATATAAATAAAACTCTATTTTACTATAGTATAACGTTTACATCCTTATAATTTCACGAGCCTCTGCCAATTTATACCAAAAACAATTTACTAACAATATCATTCAAAAAACGAACTACTTTTTAAAAGTTCGACCAATCCCTTCAGCTTAGCTGAAGAGAGTCGAACCACATGTAAATTTCACTTTTTAAATATTTTTTTCCACATCAATTGACATTTATATCAAAAGAAAAAACTAGACCAACCGTTCTTCCAATTGCCCCTTCCAAAGGATATATCCCTTTCTTGGATCCGAATAATCATGATTTAACCTACTGAAACTTTCCGGGGAGCTCAGAATAAAGGCTTGCCTTCCCTTATCCTTTATAAACTGAAGGTCCGATTCTATTTCATCCAGTCTTTTCCAAACCATCAATTTCGAAATCTCTCCTCCATTAACCATGATTTCTGTGTGCCAGATATAGGTAGCCTCTTCTGTATCCAAGGTTTCTAAAATGATATGGTAAAATTTCTTACCTTTTAATAGAAATACGAATGAAAAAGGTTTTAATATAAACCTTATTTTTAACAATGAACCTTCGTGTTTTGATGCCAAGTACCTCAGTTGTCTGAAATGCCTATACTTTTCATCTCCAATTAGGTTATTGGTCAGTTGCTCTTCGGTAAAATGAGAGCCAGGAAATTGATTGGATTTTCTTAAACCTTCAAGATCAGAAGTGGCCCTATTGTCATTTTGATGATTTGGATCATTTTTAATTTCATCGATGGCAAACTGAAACCTGACACTCTCAATGGTATCTTGATTAATTCTTCCCAAATCTTCGGATTCAGCTCTTTGGGCCACTAACATTCCATTTTCAAATTCAGCAAAAATCTCCACATTGGCATACTTCATTTTTAGTGACTTCGAGAAGTAGGGTTTTAATACTTCAATCTCAGGACGGACGTATTCATTTTCAAGTTCAAATTCAATTTCTGTATTGAGTTCTTGCACAGGATAATTAAAGGCAATGCTACCATACCTGAAATCCAGTTTGTCCAATGCAATTTTAACTGTCTTGTCGATGGTGACAGCACTCATTTCTCCAGATTCGCTTAGATCCATAAACAAGTCGGCTTCTTTCTTAAGTTTTCTATAATAGGTATTCCTCTTCAAAAACAAACGATCAAGATAATCAACCAAATAATCCCGATAATCATATATCACAGGAGCCAGTTCGGAGCGCTGAACCCTCCCTATATATTGGATAAGTTTGCCCTTGAAAGAAAAAGGATAGACCAAAAACAGCCTTGATATGTTATTCAAATCCACACCTTCCCCCATCAACTGTCCGGTAGTAATCAAGACCTGGAAATCTCCTCTGGATATCTGGCCCCATTTCCCCTTGCGGCTACGTTCATTATCTTCCCCACTCAAAGTGATTACTTCAAAAACCCCTTTCAAATAGTGGTTTAACGTAGCGATATGCTCTCTTCTTTCTGTAATAATCACTACACTTCCCCCTTCATTCACCTCTTTTATAACATCTTTGATGATGAGCTGATTTCTGGCTGAATCGTTCACCAATATCTTTGAAAGTGTCTCAAAACTATCAGTTTTTGGATTGAACGGTACTTGCAAGGCGGTCTTCCTCACTTTCACCGTTGCAGGCCGGTAGTTTTTGATTTCCTTGGGATCAATACTGGCAATTACATCACCCAGATAAATAAAAATGAGCCTCCCGTCATTTCCCTTTCTAAATGGTGTCGCCGTCAGCCCATACAGGTAGAAAGTAGAGAGCTTGGACAAGCTGTTCCGAAAACTCTCTGCTGATATGTGGTGGCATTCATCAATTATGACCGTACCGAATGCGTCATAATATTCACTTGATTCAGGTTTGTCCAAAAACTTGGCCAGACTTTGGAACATTGCAACGGTTACTTTTTCACCGATTTTAGCACGCCCTTGTCCAATTCTTCCTATTTCAACCTTCCTTAATCCCATAAAAGACTGGATTCTTTCCAACCATTGTTCCATAAGTTGTTTCCGATGGACGATAATAAGTGTTGGTTGTTTCTTATTGGCTATTATCTGTAAACCTATTATTGTCTTTCCTGTACCAGGGGGAGCCACAATAATCCCAAACTGCTTCTTTTCCGCTCCAGAGACTGCTTTCTCCTGATGTTCCCTTAGTTTAAAAGTGGTGTTAAAGGAGATTTTCGGTTGTAGTTTTCTTTCATCTTTAAATTCAAACAGAATGTTTTGGGCTGTACAAAACCTCACCAACTTACCCATAATACCCCTGGGGATGACAACATTATTTTCGGTTTCATCAATCAAACGGAAATGAGATGGCGTACCATGGGTGCTTCGTCCAACCTTCTTCTTTACGAAATAGGCTGAATTGGAAAAATTCAGTTCTTCCTTTAAAAAATCAGTTAACTCTGTTGTAATTGCAGACTTATTGAGTCGAATATTGTTACTCAGTTTGATCAATAACTTCTTTGAAGTATTGAAATCTGAGGAGCTTGATCCATGGTTGACCAATGTTAATTCGTTATATAAGGCATCTAATCGGTCCACTGAAATCTTTTTGACGGATTTCAGGAAAGTCCACTGGTCCTGATATGGTTCCATATCATCATTCAGGAAACCACCATTTCCTTTTTCCAAAACGGCTTTATTTAAGGGAAGCGCAATTAAATTACCAAGCCCTTTCCCGGATAGATAATCCTGATTTGGAAACAGCCGGTCAAAACTGGAAAATTTATCAAATTCAGAAATCGATTGGGATTCCTTTAATAGATGGACAAGCATCTTTCTACTTTTTCTTGCAGGATAAGGGCTCGCGAAAAATATCCAAATATGCCCTCCATTTCCGGATCTTGATCTTTCAAGATATGAAGGAATGTTTTTGGATTTACACAGCCCCATTACTTTTTTGCACTCCCCTTCCCAATTTTTTCCATCAAAATCGGCAGCAATAAACCAGGAAGTATTGTCCTGTAAAAGAGGGTAAATACCGATATGGTGTTCTCCATTAAGATGCTTCAGAACTTCAATGCCTTTTAACGGGATATAGCTTTTGTCCTTGTAGGTTTTGAATGTACCACCATTACGTTTATGGCGTCGATACATATAGGGATCATAATGGTATGCGGGCATATATCCGGCTTTGGCTCCCTTCTCCCAGCGAACAGCGAAAACATCTGACCTACCCTTAAAGAGCCCATTGAATATTTCCAGTTTATCCGATTCTGAATAAGTGATTACAAAATTCCCCATAAATTTCTTTGATATCCTTTTCTGTTTGCCAATGACTTCAAAATGTCACATAATATAGATTTCAAGCGATAGGGGAAGTTAAGAAATCAAGATTACTTTATTATTCTTTAAGCTTTTAGTTAATTTGCCTATCTATATCCATCCAAAAAGTTCCGTATAACTGTCACAGTAGAAAAATGCTCTTAATCGATCAAATTCAAAAAGGAGAAAGTAAAACGCTCGAATTAAAAGAAAGCCTTCCAAAAAATGAAAGTATCGCTAAAACAATAGTGGCTTTCTCAAACACAAGTGGTGGCAAACTGATCATTGGAGTGACTGATCAATTAAGTATCGTTGGAATTGATGATGCCATTTTATTTGAAATACAGGATAAGATTGCATCGATTATTTCTGACAGTTGTTTCCCTGGGATTATTCCTGATATCTACAGTGTAAACATAGACAACAAACTTGTCTTGGTTATTGAAGTCGTACGTGGAAACCAAAAACCCTATTACCTTAAAAACAAAGGAAGGGAAGAAGGATGCTATATTAGAATTGGTGCTACCAACCGTCTTGCAGATCCTGCTACAATTGCAGAGCTTGAACGTCAAAAACATCATATAAGCTATGATGAGGAAGTATATTACGATCTTGAACTCAATAAACTTGACTTGTCCCCTCTACTTGATAAATTCAAACAAGTTGGTAAACCCTTAAATAATGAGAAACTAGAAAACCTAAAGCTGATAAAAACCTCCAATGATAAAATATATCCCTCAAATGCCTTAATGATTATTCTAGGGAAACTTCCACATTCTACCATAAAATGTGCCCGCTTTAAAGGAACTACCATGGAGACTTTTATTGATAAAAAGGAATATAGTGGGGATATTTTTACCACTCTTGAAAACACCCAAAATTTTGTATTGAACCATATCAACCTTCAAGCCGAAATAAGAGGGCTATACAGGGATGAAAAATATGAAATCCCCTTGGTCGCCTTAAGGGAAGCTTTGGTCAATGCGATTATTCATCGGGACTATGTCAACCAAGGCAGGGATATCAAAGTGGGCATTTATGATGACATTGTAAATATAGTACGCCTGGTAGCTTGCCCAATAATATAACCATGGATGATATTTTTAATGGTCGCAGTGAAGTTCGCAACAGAGTATTGGCAAATGTATTTAAGGAGCTAGGTTTGATTGAGCAATGGGGAAGTGGAATTAACAGGATCATCAATACTTGTAAAAGCTATGGGCTTCAGTCCCCAACAATCCAAGAGAAGAATGACTATTTTGACATTGAATTTATTCGACCACAAATAACCATATCCTCAAAGGAAAGCATTGAGCAAAACCAACCAATAAGACAGAATCACGAACGATTACGAACGATTACGAACGATTACGAACGATTAGAGAAAGAAAAACAGACCATCCTTTTATACCTTCTTGAAAAAGGAAAAATCTCAAGAAAAGAGGCTACGGCTTTATTGGACTTAAAAAACACAAAAACTTACGAAATTCTCACTGAAATGGTAGACCAAGACCTTATCAAAAAACAGGGCAAAGGGAGAGCCACTTACTACAAACTATAGTGGCTCCTCTCCAAATTCCCCTAAAACTATAAGCTTCTCCATCACTTCTATTTCTTCCATAAAAGAGTTCGATCCACGTACCGCCAGCTCCACAACACAAAAACGAGGTAAAAATTCACCTCGTTTTTTATTTAAAAAACAAAAACATATAAATAAACCTCTATTTTACTACAGTATAACGTTTACATCTTTATAATTTCACGAGCCTCTGTTAATTCGTGCCAAAAATAAATTACTAACAATATCATTCAAAAAACCAACTACTTCTTAAAAGTTCGACCAATCCCTCCAGCTAAGCTAAAGAGAGTCGAACCACATGTGAATTTCACTTTTTAAACATTTTTTTTCACATCAATAGACATTTATACCAAACGAGAAAAACTAAACCAGCCGTTCTTCCAATTGCCCCTTTCCAAAGGATATATCCCTTTCTTGGATCCGAATAATCATGGTTTAGCCTACTGAACATTTCCGGGGAACTTTCAATAAAAGCTTCCCTTATCTTCTATAAATTAAAGGTCCGATTCTACCTCATCTAGTCTTTTTCCAAACAGGGATTGTGAAATTCCTCCTCCATTAACCATTATTTCCGTGTGCCAGATCAAGGTAGCCTCTTCCGTATCCAATGTTTCTAAAATTATATGGTAAAATTTATTTCCTTTTAGTAGAAAGACGAACGAAAAAGGTTTTTATATAAACCTGATTTTTAACAGGGAACCTTCGTGGTTTGATGACATGTACCTCAACTTTCTGAAATGCCTGTACTTTTCATCTCCAATTAGATTATTGATTAATTGATCTTCTGTAAAATGAGAGCCTGGGAATTGATCAGTTCTTCTTAAATCTACAAGATCAGAAATAAACCCATAATAAAATCCGTTCTCAATGGTCTTTTTTGAATTATAAGTAAAGGGATTTTTGTATTTCGTATAAAGCAATACTATTCCATTATTAAAATGAAACAGTAGACCTTAAGTTCATAAACCATCAGTTTGCTATCAATGCCTTTATTTTCTTCTTTTCAAAAGCTGCATCAAACTGCGGGTTCTCATCATTCGGAACAGGAGCCCTGTGCTCGGTCCTCCAGTGGTTTAGCTTCTCCATAAGAGCTTCCTTTATATCTGGAAATTCTGCAGCAAGATTGTTTTTTTCACCGATATCCTCTTTCAGGTTATACAGTTCTATCCCGCCATCTTCAAAATACTGATGCAGCTTCCAGTCACCAGAGCGGATAACCGAACCGGGTCTGGTACGAAACAGTGGATCCCTAGCTTGGTCTTCCTGAGGCTTATATGCTTGGAGATAAATGGGAAAATGCCAAAACAGATCTCTTTCTTCTTGTTCCTTTCCCTTTAGCAGTGGATAAATATTTTCCCCATCCACTTCAAACTCTTCTGCCCCAAGAACATATTGCAAAGTAGGAAAGAAATCCATCTGACTGACAGGGCTTTCAATTACAACAGGATCAATTTCATCTCTCCAACTTATAATAAGAGGAACCCTGATTCCTCCTTCATAATAACTTCCCTTTCCCGCTCTTAGCGGATCCTGATGACTCGTAGCCCTGATTCCACCATTGTCAGAAGTAAAAATTATAATTGTATTATCCGTTAAACCCATGGCATCTACGGCATGCAAAAGCTTACCCACATTTTTATCCATATTATATATCATGGCAGCATAAGTGGCATTGTCCCTCCCTGGCTTTCCTTTTTTATTTTCAAACCTCGCCAAATCTTCTTCTTTGGCCATCAGAGGGCCATGAACAGTATAAAACGGAAGATAAAGGAAAAATGGTCTATCCTTATTTTCCGATACAAACTGAACAGCCTCATCAGTTAATCGGTCAGTTAGGTATTCACCTTCTTTTTCTGCCTCAATATGATCCACATTATAGGGACTGAAATACCCCCCTTTGCCTGGATTCCCTTGAGGTCCTCCTGCTATATTGACATCAAAACCATACTCATGAGGATCCATTGACACATGCCACTTTCCAAAGGTCCCTGTTTTATATCCCTTTGACTTGAAAAGATGTCCCATGGTAGGTATATCTGATGGAATGAATTTTTCATTATGGGAAGGAATAAGTCGCCTAGTCTTTGGATGCCCCCTATCCGCTGGATGTACCGTATATACACCATGTCTCATTCCATATCTACCTGTCAACATATTTGCACGACTTGGGGCACAATTCGCAGCTCCAGCATACGCTTGGGTAAATACTGCCCCCTGTTCCGCCAATCGATCGATATTAGGAGTTTCATAATATTCCGCTCCCATATATCCCAAGTCCTTCCAGCCCAAATCATCTACATTGATAAGGATTACATTGGGCCTATCATTAACTAAAGTTTTCTCCTGATGGGCGCAGGATATCAATCCCACAGCCCATAGAAGTATCAATATAGAGTTTAACAGGTTATTCTTCATGGTAATAATTGTCTATATTTTTATCGGCTACATTGGCTTTCACCCTCATTTCCACATCAGATAAAATCTCCTCAAAATTTTGATCACTATTCACAAGCCTTATTGTAAACGCATAATAATGATCTTGTGGCTGTATTCTATATTCGGTATGGGTCAAAGCCCTCCAGCTATTATCTCCACCAACTCCCATCTGCATATAATCCACATTAAGGTTGATATGGTCCTGTCTTTTCATATCCACAGTATGCCGCACATCCATTTTACTTTTTTGGCTGAAAGATTCCCGATCATAAAAGGATGCTGACCATGAAATTTGAGGCTGGCCAATAATAACGATTCCCTTGCCTCTAGAATTTGTCAAGCTCAATACTCGGGTATCCGTTCGATAGCCATTTTCTTGGGGCCGTACATAAGGATGAAACAACTCGTCTACTGATGCTTGGTACTTTCCAATGAAAGCAGAGGATTTTCTATCAATATAGTTTTCATGTGGTCCTCTTCCATACCAGTCTACTTGGTCAAATTCACTAAACAATCTCATCTGCATGCCCAACCTTGGTAAATCTGGAATTTTGATATGTGGAGCCACTAAGAAGGCATTTTCAATATCTATTTCTCCATCTGAATTGATCGTATAACTGGTATTAAACTTGGCCTCAACCTCTGGAATCAAATTATAAACTCGGATCTGATAAACTCCCTCACTCATCTTTTCAAGATCCACGTTTTCAACTATTCTTTGATTACCTGCTTCCTTCCAAAAACCTTCCCTTTTGACCATACCATTCCCAAAGTCATTATCCACAGGAGAGCGCCAAAAGTCCGGCCTTAGCCCTTGCTTTAAAAGTTCCTCTCCCATAATATTGATACTGCTTATTTCTCCGAGTTCCCGATCAAATTTGATCATAAATCCATCCCCTTTTAAAGTAATTGCAGTACCAGAATCTTCCACATTTAATTTACCCTTTTCAGGTTCATAACTGTTGGCCATATTTTGATGTTTTACGTTGAACACAAATTGTTCACCACCCATAATATGTCCTTGTTCTGCCCAAATTGACGGAGATTTATTGACCAAATAAAAATTAATTGCATACTCCTTTCCAATAGCTCTTTCACTCGAAAATGGTATTGTAATCAGCTTACTTTCCCTAGCCTCAATATCCAAATCCGTTTTCCCACGATCTACCACACTACCGTTTTCAAGCAATTCCCATTTCAATTCATTTTCCTTATAAGATTTAAAGAAATTTTCATTGGAAATCAAAAACTCACCCTTTTCCAGATTAATAGGCTGAACTTTAAAATTCTGATAAACTTTTTTCACCTCGTGAGCATGCGGATTAAGTTTCCTGTCTGCTCCTACCAGTCCATTAATGCAAAAATTATTGTCATTTCTCAGGGAATCTGGCCCAAAATCACCTCCAAAGGCAAAATATTGCTCACCAGACGCTGTCTCCTTATAAAAAGCCTGATCCACCCAATCCCAGATAAAACCTCCCTGAAGGGCATCATAAGACTCTATCAAATCCCAATAATCCTGAAAATTCCCCAAGCTATTTCCCATAGCATGTGCATATTCACATTGGATCAAAGGGCGGTAAATATTGGGTTGGATAGCATAATTTTTCATCAGCTCCATGGAAATATACATAGGGGCAAAGACATCTGTATGTCTTTTCAGGTTGGCTTGCTCAAATTGGACAGGACGGTTATCATTGGCTTTTAACCAATCATAAGCCGCTTGAAAATTGATTCCATCTCCAGCCTCATTGCCCAAGGACCAAATAATAACAGAAGCATGATTTTTATCCCTTTCAAACATTCTTTCCACTCGATCCAAATGGGCTTTTCCCCAAGCTGGATCATTTGAAATATGCTTTTCATGTCTATACTCCCTTTGCTTGGCAGCCCCCATTGCATGAGATTCAATATTGGCCTCATCCACCACATATAAACCATATCGATCACAGAGTTCATACCAATAGGAGTCATTGGGATAATGTGCAGTCCTCACTGAATTAATATTCAACTGTTTCATTAATTTCACATCTTCCTCCATTCTCTCCCTACTGATATAATGTCCCAATTTGGGATCATGTTCATGACGGTTCACTCCCTTAACCAAAATTGGCTGTCCATTGACCAAGAGCTGAGCATTTTTGATTTCAACTGTTCTAAAGCCAATATTTTGTTTGATTACCTGTAATACTTCTCCATCCTGATTTTTTTGTTTGATCAGCAATTGGTAGAGATAGGGAATCTCCGAGGACCAGGCCTGGACATTGGATACCTCTATATGGAAATCAATTTCTTGTGTTTTGCCTCTGCCCATTTTATAAGCCTTTTGAAGATTTTTGGATACCTCCTTTCCATCAGCATCCACAAGGGATATCACCAACTGCCCATTATTAGTATTAGACACATTTACCATTTTAATGGACAAGTCCAAAATTCCATTTTGAAAGTCATCATCCAATCCTGCCTCTACAAAATAATCAGCTAAATATACTTTTGGGGTGGCATACAAATACACATCCCGCTCAATGCCACTCAAACGCCAGAAGTCCTGACCTTCCAAATAGGAGCCATCTGAAAAACGAAAAACCTGAACAGAAAGATCATTTTCACCCTCCACTAAGTAATCAGTAATATCCCATTCTGCAGGAGTTTTCGAACCTTGGGAATAACCTACCTTTTGGCCATTGACCCAGATATAAAAAGCCGACTTTACAGCGCCAAAATGGATGACTACCCTTTTGCCTTCCCAATTCTCAGGAACCGTAAATTTCCGTTTGTAGGATCCTACAGGATTCCAATCATTCGGCACTTTTGGTGGATTGGGATTTTTGGTAAACTCATAGGGATGATTAAGATAAATGGGCACATCAAACCCTTGCATTTCCGTATTCCCAGGCACATCGATATTGTCCCAGCTCGAGGTCGCATAGTCTGTCTCATGAAACCCCTCAGGTCTCTCTGATGGTTTCATCACCCACTTATATTTCCAAGTGCCATTTAAAGATTTCACCAATGAAGAATATATCACCCCATCATTTAAGGCCTTTTTGGTCGATTCAAATGGTATATAACTGGCATGAGGGGCCACTTTGTTCAGCCCAACAATATTGGGGTTTTGCCAATCTACCACCTGTGCTCTTAATGCTGAAGCTACCAACACTAAGAGCATGGTCATTTTTGTTCTACAGATCATCAAAAGGGAAATTTAATCTACAATGAATAAATTTTGATCTTCATCCCCTTCAGATGCAAACAAAGGAAAGGTTGGATTGGTAACATGAGAAGTTTCCATCAAAGCCTTCATCTCTTTTACCACATCTGGATGATCCGAAGCTATATTATGTGCTTCTCCGGGATCATTTTTTAAGTTGTACAGCTCGATAGGTGCATTTATATCCTTCTTCACTTTTAGCTTAACTGCTTTCCAATCCCCCTTGCGCACTGCCTGTTTTCCTCCTTGCTCCACAAATTCCCAATACAAATGGCTGTGTTCTTTTTGCTCTTTCTCACCAAGTAGAGATGGCAAGAATGAAATTCCATCAAGCTCTGGCAATTCTTCGTAACCAATAATATCGGCAAAGGTCGGCAACACATCCCAGAAGGCTGATACATGATCTGTTTGACTACCTGCTTCAACTTTCCCCGGCCATTTTACTACAAAAGCAGTGCGGATTCCTCCTTCATATAAATCTCTTTTATAACCCCTAAAACCGTTATTGGAATCAAAAAAATCCGGGTCATTGCCCCCCTCTTGGTGCGGACCGTTATCACTGGCAAACATGATGATAGTGTTTTCTGTCAATCCATTCTCCTCCAGTTTTTCAATGATTTCTCCCACATATTGGTCGATCCTTTCCACCATAGCTGCATAGGTTGCACGAGGATATTCCTGGGACTTGTACATACCTATCACCAAGTCCTCTCCATAGTCAGCACCTTTTCTCCCTACATAGGCTTTCTCCTCACCGAATCTCTCACGGTATTTATTAATGGTCGCTGTATCAGGAGAGGCTAACTCAGCATGGGGAGCGACCAATGGTACATACATAAAAAATGGTTCATCCTTATGTTGATCTATAAAGGCCAGTGTCTTTTCATGGATTACATCTTGGGCATAGGTTTCCTTATTTATCCATCCATTGCCCTCCAACGTAACTTTTTGGTCATTCTCCCAAAGATAGTCTGGATAATATCGGTGGGCTTGACGTTGACAATTATATCCAAAGAAATAATCCATTCCTTGATTATTAGGATCCCCAGAAGTACCTACAAATCCCAAACCCCATTTACCAAAAGTACCGGTCACATAGCCTGCCTTTTTCATCATCGCGCCAATCGTAAATACCGAATCAGGCATAGCTTCCTGACCTTCTGGCTGATATTCTTTATTTCCTCTGATAGGCGTATGTCCTGTATGTAGACCTGTTAGTAATGCAGACCTAGAAGGTGCACAGACGGTGCTTCCAGTATAGTGATTCAAAAATTTTATCCCAGTAGCAGCCAATTTATCAAGGTTGGGGGTTTCGATTTTACTCTGCCCGTAAGCCCCCATATCCGCATAGCCCATGTCATCGGCAAGGATATAAATAATATTAGGTTTGTTAAGGGATTCTCTTTCCTGTTCAGCCTGTTTATTTCCTGAACAGCTGGACAGAATGAAGCTTCCCAGTGTGGCCACCAACAAAGATTTGGAAGCATTGGTCAATGTATATTTCATGGTTTATTGAATTGTTATTGTTAACCAATCAAATGTAGTCTTGATTGGGATATTCGATTATTAGTATCTATTCAAATACTATTAATTATTAATTAACACACCCCATTTCACAAGAAAAGGCCTTTTTATATAAAAAAGACCTTACTGTAAATTTCCATTTCCCATTTGAGTCATATATTCCTCAACCTGCATTTTCATAGTTGGATTGGCTGACTTCCTTTTGAAAGACACTAGGAGTAACATCATATTGTTTTTTGAAGCATACCCCAAAATAACTAAGATCATTAAAACCGGTCATATAAGCCACCTCAGAAATATTGATTTCCTTATTTCCCAATAATTGGGCGGCCCTTCTAAGTCTGATATTCTTAATGAATTCATTGGGCGTAAGGTCAAGTATTCCCTTGATCTTTCGGTAAAACATCGAATTGCTCATTCCTAACTCTTCACATAATATTTTTACTGTAAAGTCTGGCTCAGAAATATTATTCTCCACGATTTCCTTGGCTTTCATCAGAAAGTCCTCATCGATTGAAGTAGTTGCTATTTTCTTGGGCTCAAGGAAAGCGCCTGTATTAAATTCATCATGCACTTTTTCCCTCCCCTTCAGCAAGGCTTCCATGCGATAAATCAGTACCCTCAAATCCAAAGGCTTAGTCAAATAAGAATCTGCTCCTGACTCATAACCAATCAGCCTTTCATGGTCCTCAATCCTGGCAGTCACTACCACAAATGGAATATGGCTGGTATTCACATCCGATTTTATTTTCCTACACAGTTCATAGCCATCCATTTCGGGGAGGGTCAAGTCCGAAACAATAAGGTCTATTTCATTATTATTGGCAATTTCTAATGCCTCGACACCATTTTCTGCAGTCAAAACCTTATAATATTGACTCAAATAGGTTTCTACCAGCACCAAAAAATCCGCATTATCCTCTACAACCAGGATCCTTTTACCCGAATATTTAATTTCAGAAAGATCCCCAAACTTTGCTTTAGGTTCAAGGTTCAAAACCTCTATTTCTGCATTTTGGAAAAATGAGGACAAAGGTTTGCTAGAAAGTTCATTACACCCCTTTAAAGGTAAATACACATGGAACACAGTTCCCTTTCCAACTTCACTTTCCACTCTGATTTTTCCAGATTGTAAATCAACCAGATGATTGGTCAGTGCCAAGCCAATACCCAGCCCATCTTCAAACTGATCCTGAACAGATAACCTATAAAACCGGTTAAAGATATTTTCCAAATGCTCTTTGGGGATTCCCCTGCCATTATCCGCCACTTTAATATATATTTCGCCATGGGCAGCTGTTTCATGCTTTGCAAGGGAAACTTTCACCCTTCCGTTCTTGCCGGTGTATTTTATTGCATTGGAAACCAGGTTATTGGCTACCATCTCAATCTTCTCCAAATCCACCTTGCCCACGATGTTCTTTTCAATATCAAAGTCTAGCTGAATCTCCTTGTCAGCCGCCACCATACTATAATTTTCATAGAGTTCATCAAAAAGCACTGAAACATTCCCCTCATTCAAGTTAAGGGTCATGTTTCCTGTTTCTGCTTTTCGGAAATGAAGCATTTGTTTAATGTGCTGATGAAGCTTGTGCACATTGCTGTTTAATATTTTTACTTCTTTACGGTTTTCAGTTTGCTCGTTTAATGTCCACTTTTGGGCAACCACCATCAAAACCGATAGGGGTGTAAGCAGTTCATGGCTAAGGTTGGTGAAAAACTGCAGTTTGAAATGGTTCAATTTTTCAGACTTTGATCTTTCCACAGACTCCACACGCAGATCTTCCTTGGCCTTGGCCTGTCTACTGTATAAAACAAAAATCCCCCACAAAATCCCCAAAACAATGGTAGTATAAATACTGTATGCCCACCAAGTTAGATAGGGAGCTGTTTCTACAAAAATGGGCAATACATTCTGGTTTCCTCCCCATTCTCCCTTTGCATTGGTAGACTTGACCAAAAAACTATAGTCGCCAGGGTTCAAATTGGCATAAGTAGCCGTCCTATTATTTGAAGAAACATAGTTCCACTGTTGATCGAGTCCCTCTAACTTATAGGCATAATATAGGTTATCAGAATTCCTTAAATCCAAAGCCGCAAATGTAATGGTTATCGCATTATCATCATGGTGCACCAGCAACGGGGATTCGGAGGTAAAATCTCCTGTATTGTAATAGTCATTTTTTGTAGTGCTGACATAAGTAAAATTGATGTTAGGTACTGTTTCATCAAATTTTACCTTAGAAATATCCAAGACATTAAAGCCATTATGTCCTCCAGCAAAAAATTGATGTCCTTGTTTAAATATAGCCCCTTTTATAAAAACATTTCCTTGGAGACCATCATCACTAGTCAATAAATTAATTTTTTTTTGCCCGTCTTTCAAATCAATAATAGCCAATCCTTTATTGGACAAAGCCACTATTTTCTCATCCTCTTCCAACAAAGAATAAACTTTCAAATTCCTGATTTCAGAAAGATAGGATTCATTCAGTTCAAGCCCCTCTCCAGTATTATAAACCTGAATACCACTATCTCCACCAAGCCACACATTACCCACATCATCCGCATACACAACATCAATCCTGCGACTGTTATGGTTTAACAGTAATGGTTCGAATCGAATCTCACCTGAATAATTATAAATACTATTTTCTGACTTCCAAATTACACCATCAATGGTAGCTAAATAAATATATCCCTTATTATCTATATCAAAGTCTTGTGGCCTACTATTGATAATATTTTTAGTCCCCTTACTTATTATATCAATTTTTTTGACTTTAAAGTCTTTAAATTGATTGCTTTGACCTTGGATGACCTGATAAAATGCATCATTACTTACCAGCCATATATTATCATTTAAATCTAATTTAACTTTATTTACCGTCCTGATAGAATAGGTTTGATTAGCAATACCATTACTGATACTATAATATTCACCTGATTCAAGGCTGTACTTCACCAAGCCACGATACCTTGTTCCTAACCATAAATTTCCTTTAGTATCCCAATTAAAACTTTTAATCGTATTAATATTCAAGTCTGTTAAGGACTTGTATTCTGGATATTCTGAAAAATGTCTAAAACGGGACGTTTCTAAATCATAAACACCAAATCCTAAACTTTGTACCCCTACCAATAGCCTTCCTTTATTGTCTTTTCCAAAACTAAATACTGACTGGCTTTTCTTTAATGAATCCACTTGTGTGATTCCATAAGTATGATATAAATGATCCTTCAGTTGAATTTTATTTATCCCCCCTCCTGAAGTAGCTAACCAAATCAGGCCGGTTTTATCACTTAAGATCCCTCGTACCTCATTATTATTCAGCGCTCTACTTTTTACCGAATGAGAAAAATTATAAAATTTTGGTTGCTTAAAATCTCCTTTTTCCAAAATGCTCACACCATAGGGCGTTCCAACCCATATATTTCCTTTGGCATCCTCTTCAATATCATAGATGATATTGCCTATTAAACAATTGGCATCTTTAGCGGATCGGTTGAACCATTTTTTAATAATAGGTTTTTTATCGGAATTTGGTTTGACCACATATAATCCTCCATCCCAAGTACCTGCCCATATTTGACCTTTGGAATCAAGATGAAGCGTATATAGAATATTGTATTTACTTACATTATTTCCTCTATTAAATATTTTAAAGGTCTCGTAATGCCTGGTTTTTAGGTCAAATCTTCCTAAGCCATTTCCCCAAGTAGCAATCCATAATTGATCCCCATCCACCACAATATCCCGTACACTTGGGCTTATTTTTCTGTCTCCCAAATTTACATGGTGCTTTTCTATAACATGGTACTTTGTGTCATATGAAAACAAGCCGTCAAATCCACCCAGCCATAATACTCCGTCACTGGTACAGGAAATGCTATTCCACCCAATTTCCAAATCTACCTCTTCAGTTTTTTTTATATAATTAACTGTTTTACTCTCTCTTTGATAATGTAGTATTCCCTTGGAAGTTGCAAACCAAAGATCATCAGAAACGCCTTCCACCGCATCGAAATATTTCAGTTTTGAAACCTGCCCTCCTTTGGTCAATTGGTCCAAATTGATGAGGTCGTATCCATCGTATCTAAAAATTCCTTCATTTGTACCAACCCAAAGAAAACCATGCTTATCCTGAAAAGTAAAATTACACTCATCAGTATCTAAGCCATCTTCAGAGGAAAGATAGGAAAACTGCATCTCAAATGGACTTTGTTGATCTGCACAGACTAAAATTGGCGCTATTAAATAAATAAGGAAAAAGAATCCTTTGGTTACTTTAGAGGCAGTCATTTAGGGTATTTTTAATATAAACCAAGCTTGAAGGTAACAAAAATCGCCCAATTTTTATAACTGGGCGATTAATAAAACTCTTGAATATAAGACTGAATCTAAACCACTTAATTTACCTTGAAGGTATTAAAAGGGGGTAATGAATTCAATTCTCCCTTTCTAGATTTTGCATAGGCTTTAATGCTATAGGATCTGCCCTTAATCAGTTTGGTTTTTGGTATAATTACTTCAAAACCATCATGATTAATATCATTGGACTTAAAAGCCTTGCTTTCAAGATTAAGGTAAGATACATCGTCTAGCATAACTCCAAATTCCCAAGTCTTATCTATGTCCACATTTTCCATCTCCACCTTGATTTTAAAAGATTCATCATCCTGACTAACTTCATCTATCACCATTGTATAAGAAGGATCTTTTTTTATTACCGTGGCGATATTAGGATAGAAGGCAAGTTCCTCTGATCCTAAAACTGATTTCACGGTATAGAAGAAGTTTTTTTCTACACTGGGATTTTCATCTACAAACTGATTACCTGAAATATTCTCAGCATACAGCTCAAACTCATGAGGTTTTCTCCCCCTATAGACATTGTATTTTGTATCTGTATTTAATGTATCCTGAATGATCCACTGCAAAAACACCTTTCCATCAATAGTTTCAGTAGCAGAAATATTCCTTGCAGGAAGAGGAATGTTTTCAGGCAAATAAACATTTCTTACTTCCTCTTTCCCATTGCTTCCAAGACCATTATAAGCTGACAATTTTATTTGGTAGTTCTTGTTGGGCTCCAATCCTGATAACCTATATCCAAAAACATTACGTGCATCATAGTGCTGGTGAATATCCCCATCCGAACTTCGAAGTTCCAAATTATATCCAGTAGCTCCAGGAACACTGTGCCAAAATACAGTAATAGAAGATCCTCTCTTGCTCAATTTAAATATCTCTGGTTTTGAAGGTGCTATAAAATCAATATTCACAATATTAGAAGGTCTACTTTCACGTTCATCTATTTTTGTGACCACCTCAAAGCTATAACTTTTCCCCTTTTCCAAACCCTTCCATAATAATTCATTCCTCGCTATTGTTTTACTTTCTAATTGTCCCTCCTCATCAATTTTCACCACTTCATAGGCTGTGGCATTTGGCCTGTCCCACCAGGTTAGTTTAACCCCATCATTTTGTACTTCTGTTTTATAGATGCGTGTTTCTAGTGGGATTTTTTGTCCTTGACTTTCAAATTCAAAAAGATTTACAGAAAAAGGTTTTACTATCATTGGACCTTCAACATGCTCTTCAGTATTAATAGATACATTTTGGTTTTCTGCTTTTGGGGACCAAATATATTGATGATTAAAATCTCTGGCTTCATTCCTTAATATTTGGGGTTGATCAAACTGGTAAAACTGACCGGATCTATTGGTAATAGCCAAATAATCCGATCCGTTGCTTCCTACAAAATACATAGCATAAACTGATTCAAGCTCCTCTCCTTTCATTCCCTCTACCTTTTGGGTGCCTATTACCTTTACAGGCAATACTTTATACGAGTTATTGATGGCATGATGTAAAATTTTCAAAGATTTCCCTTCATCATCCAGTTCAACACCAGTTCTCAATTTATCAGTATCAATAGATTCCCCCTTTTCAAATGCTTCCAGTACCCTATTATTCAAATTCTTCTTGGGCCTTGCTTTATTACTGATCTCATGGGAGCCTATCAAAAAAGCATTGGGATGAGCCAACTGCCTTAAGGTATATTCTGCATTGTAGATGGCTGAATAAATGCCATTCAAGGGTCTATTCCAAACTCCAAACTCCGTAATCAATAATGGAATTCCTGGCGCCGTATAATCCTCTATTTCTTTCATCGCCTCGGGAGAGGTGACCTCAGCAATTTTTGTATTGGCCCTTTTCATTGCTTGGTCAAAAGATTCCTTTCCCCCCACATGGGGAGCATAGGAGTGCTTGGAAAAAACATTCCAATAGGCACCTTGCTCCTCCTGATATTGGTGAATTTCTTTCATAAAGTCCCAAATACCATCCCATGTAAAGTTTAAAGCCATTTTTGCATCTGGGAATACTTCTTTAATGGCTTCCGCATGGGGTTTCATTTTTTGGGCATAGTCATAGCCATCATTCCACCAGTAACGGTTCCGGTTAGGAACATAGAAATAAGGTTCATTACAGAACTGCCACGCATCCACCACAATATTATTATTCTTGCAGAATTGCGCCAAGACCCTTGTCATTTCGGGAGTCTCTGTGAAACCATTGATGGTCACCACCAACTTTCCTTGCACTTCTCCCAACAAATGATAAAGATCAATGATCCGGTGAGGTCCCTTTACGTTTACAAATTTATTTCCCTTGAAATACTGCTCTTGATGGTCCATCATCATGGCATAATCCAAATTATATTCCCCAGTGGCCGCACTAAATGCATCTCCCATAGTACCTGAAAAATAACGTAGCCATCCTGGATGTAGCGAATGAACTGCCTCCCTAAAATCGGGATGGGTATACCCCCATACTTTATCTGCAATACGCACATTGAAACCACTGGCCCCCATCTCTATAGGATGCCCCTTATCCTCCATAACTTCCAATGAAGCTTTAATGACTTCCTGAGCTTGAAGAAATCCAAAACTCATAAAACTCACTAAAGCCAGTACTGAACTAAATAATTTATTTGATTTCTTTCTTTTCATTGAATCTTGGTCCTTAATAAAAACTAGGGTAATGTTGGAATGGGATGGGCCACTCGATGTTTATGTCCTTTTACAAAACCTGATATTTGGTTTTTCTCAAAAAGCTGGTCCATATCCATTAGTCCAAAATCAATTAATACACTTCTCATCTGGAAACGAATCCTACCTGATTTGGCTGAAATGGCCAATTCCTTTACTTCCTCTAATTTAGGTTTGGCAAGTTCCCCAATATTCTCCAGTGAAGAAGCTGCAAAAATATTTCCTTCCGACACATCAGCCATCATCATTTCTAAGCCCTGCTCATAGCCACTGTACACAATAGCTTCTGCAGCAATGGCCCTGACACTTTCATATGGCTCAGAAATTATTTGGGAGTAAATTGCTTTGCCTACTTCCTTGTTGGGCTCTGTCAAATTCATATAGGCCAATCCAGAAAGTGCCCACCACCTTACTTCTGGTCGTTCACTTTTGAGCAAGCCCATAAAATATTCTTCATCTCCCGACTGAGGGGAGGAGGCTCTTTCAACCAATTCATGTAAACTGGCCAAATCATACTTACTTTCCCTAATCCATTCATATAGGGATATTCCTTCCTTGGTAAATTCATCTCTTACATCTCTTGGAAAAAAGCCAAGATCCCCACTCCTTCTAATATGTGATGAAGCTTCTTGCCTAAGCTCTTGGAGTTTTTCTTGATAAGAAGGGTCATGGGCAAGGTTGTTCAAGCCATATGGATCTGTTTTCATATCAAACAAGTATTCCTTTGGCTTGACTTCATAATAACTTCTAAAGGGAAAAGAAGCCTTGCCTTGGTAGTAAAAATCATCCCATGCCTGTTGTGCAGGCATTCCCCACTGAAATGACTGTTTTATGCCATGTCTTTTATAGGGTGTATAATTTTTAATATAAAAATACTGTTCATCTGCCACTACTCTAGAAGGATCAAAATGATCTTCTGTATTGGTCCTAAAGGCGTGGGCATATTTTCTTTTTTGAGCAAATTCTCCCATAAAGGGCTTTCCTTGCATATGTCCTGGAATCTCCTCTCCAACAATACTCAGTAAAGTAGGGCCAAAATCCGAAAATTCAACTATTTGTCCACTATGCGATCCTACTTGGGCTGGAAGTAAGTGCTGCCATTTTTCTGGTGCATAGACAATCAATGCAGGCTTCATTCCTGATTCAAATGGAAAAGCCTTCCCTCTTGGCAAACAGCCTCCATGATCAGAGAAGAAAAATATTAAGGTATTTTCCAATAAGTCCTTTTCTCTTAAATCATCCAAAAATGCCCCAACCCACTTATCTGTATCTTGAACACCTTCCAAGTGCAAGGCATAGTCTGCTCTCACCTCAGGAAGGTCAGGAAGATGTGGTGGAAGCAGGAGGTTATTCATATCCAGTTTGACAGGCGCTCTCACATCCACGGTCACTGAAGTCATTCTGCTCATATGAGTGGTATGATTGTTAAATTGCCCAAAGAATGGCCTATTCCCTCTTTCTGGGTTATTATAACTTTCGTTGGCCTGAGAACCATCATCACTCCTGTAGCCACTCAGCCCATCCCATGTTTTTGGATAATTGACTTTTTGAACTGCCCTAGTAATATTATAGTCTGTTTTTCCTGCATTAACCGTATAGTAACCTGCATTTTTCAAATATTGAGGAAAGAAGTACTCTTGAGGTACGACCATGCTATTCCGGTGATAATCTGTCCCATAAGTGGTTGCATAGCTCCCCGAAATCAAGGAAGACCTTGCTGGAGAGCAATATGGCGCATTGGAAAAGGCATTGTCAAAGGTCACCCCATTTTCCGCCAAGAAATCAATATTAGGTGTACTAATGGAAGTATTTCCATAGGCAGGAAAAAGGTAGGGTGAAGTATCTTCCACTACCAAGAATAAAATATTGGGCCTTTCAGCCTTTTTCCTATCAGGATCCTTTGCATTGGTAGCCACAATACTGAAGAACAGAAACAGCAAACTGCCTCCTATTGATAAAATTAATTTATTGGTATTTTTCATTATTTCTATAATCAAGGATATCAATGTGAATAAAAAAAGGCCAGGGGATCCGTTCCCTTAGCCCTTTAATTATTGTCATCAATCATTTTACCATTCCTCAAAACCCAAGTCAAGCTCAGGAGCCTGTCTAATGATCAAAGTATCTTTAACAGCAAAGTTTTTTCCATTTCGGGTAAACGAATAATCAAGGTAAAATGCCCTTTCTTCTTCATTGTAAGTACCCGAACCTTCAAGGTTTTCTATTTGTTCACTTTCTGTTCTAAAGCTTACAGTATTACTGCCTTCATCCACAGTCAAAATCATATTTCCATTTTGCTTATTCCCTATCTGTGGGGTAAGCACTTGATTTCTGCTCACCGTTTCCAGTGCCCAAGTGCCATTTTTGATAAGGTCATCATTATTATATACGATTTCATCAATTATTTCCCCATTTTCATCAAGTTCCTGCTGCGTCCCTTTATGATAATAGGTCCCATGGTATGCACTGATATATTTCACCACAAGGATGGTATAGTCTTTAGGTGAATTGATCACATTACCACCTTCATCAAAACTACCTGATGCAATAGAATCCAAAGAGCTGCTTGAAATCCTGATCGGCAGCGCGTATGTATTGCTGGTTGCGTTAGGGTCTTGGGTAAAAGCCTCCCTATCCAAACTTACCGTGATATCTCCTATAAACTCCCCTGCTGGTATCACCATTCTATTTTCATCACTCAAAGAATAATAGGATGCTGGCAGCAATTCAAATTCATTTCCTTCAGTAAGGTTTTCATCATCCAGTATGGAGGGATCTATTTCAAACTCGGCATATTCATCTACCGGGTTGGTTCTCTTTCCACCAAGAGCCACCCCCACTTTGAATTCCATATTATCATAGGCCACAATGGTTCTCAAAGGTTTTTGTGTACCGAAATAGACAATAGAGTAATCAAAATCCTCAATATACTCTTCGTATGGCGCACAGGAATAAAATCCTGTGATCAGAAGTGCCAATGCGAATATTATTTTATTATGTCTCATGCTTTTCAAATTTAAATTTCCTACCAACCCAAGTTATTGATCATCTGAGGGCTTTTTACCAGCTCGTCATATGGCAGTGGCAAGTAGTAATACCTAACATTGTCAAATCTTCTTTTCTCTACCTCCTTGCTCTCAAAAGAAAGGTTTCCTTCCTCATCCATATTGATTTCTGTTCCCTTTACAGGCTCAGTGAGCGGCATTATCCACCTTCTCATATCAAAGTACCTTTGGTTTTCAAAAGCCAATTCAAGTCTCCTCTCGTTTTGGATAAAATCCCTGAATGCTTCTTTTCCCATTCCTGCTACCTCATCCACATAACTGTTGTCTTTGATACCAGCTGCTGAACGGATAGATTTGATCACATCCACGGCAGATTGGTTCATTTCAGGACCAATTACTGTAGGCCCAAATGCTTCATTTGAAGCTTCCGCAAAATTCAAGTAAATCTCGGTTTTCCTGATGAGCGCATGGTAATGGTGGTCATTGCTTGGATTTACAGGATCCAATAAGCCATTCTGGACAGACAACCATTTTCTGAGGTAATAACCTGTTCTGGTATTTTCTTGATTTCCTGTCTTAGAGTCCTTTCCACCTTCATATATTTCTAAATTGGAGCCATTTAGGTTTTGTCCATTATAAAAAACCGTCAGTTCCAATCTCGGATCCCTTCCTTCATATGGATTTTGAGGGTCGAAACCGGAGCGGGGGTCATTTATCGGATAACCATTTTCCATAGGGAATGCATCCACTAAATTTTGCGAAGGGCTAGTCCTCGCTGTACCAAATTCAGAGATTGGGTAATTCTTGGTTTCCAGGTCCCTATTATTTTGGTATTTCCTCCAAATAAATTCATTTGGAGTATTGTTATTATTGAAATCCCCTGTTTTAAGACTGGAAAAATTCCCTATTAGATCAATTGCTTCTTGCGCGTGCTGAGCTGCTTCCACCCATTTTTCTTCAAATGCTGCTTGGTTTACAACAGTAAAATCTCCCATACCATTAATCACCGTCACCTCATTCGATCGGTAAGCTGGACTTGCAGCATATACAGAAAGTCGGGATTTCAAAGCCAAGGTAGTCTTACGGTCTGCTCTACCAATGTTTTGATTGCCTAAAATTGGGTCCCCTCCAGTATACTCTTCGGGAAGATACAAATAGGCAGAATCCAAGTCTTCCATGATCTGTTCCACACATTCTTCATAGGTGTTTCGCTTGATTCTCTCCAATTCTGCAGCATCCTCAAAAGATTGGGAAGAAAGTACTATTGGATAGCCTAATGCTTCACCATTTTGGGCTTTGCCACCATACTGCTTTAATAAAGTAAATCCCCACCAAGCTCTTAAAAAGAAAGCCTCCCCTTTTAGGTTCATCCTTTTGGTCATGTCTGCATCAGGGTCGGTCAAATTATAGGTAATATTATCTCCCAAACCATTTTCCAGAAAAATATGAATGTTCCTAAACTGGTTATAAGCATTTGACCAATTCCCAACTGGGTTATTTTGGGGATTCACAGCCCCTGCCCCAACCCTGTAAAGGTCACTCCCAAAAGCATTGGTCACCGCATTATCCGTGGCTACATCCAGGAAGTCTCCACCATATTCAGCCACAAATGTATTGGGCACATTGGCATAAGCATTCATCAAAAACCCTTCCGTACGATCTGGAAGACCAAAGGCATATTCCTCCCCGTATGTATTATCCAATACGGGCTCTAAATCCATATTACAGGAAAACAGGCTACCTGTCAATACAGAATACAAGGTTATATTTTTATATATTTTATTTATTCTCATTTTCATTTTGGGTTTAGAAACTTACTGATACACCGCCAGTCACTGTTCTGAATACCGGATAATTGTCTACGCCCGCATTGAGCACTTCAGGATCCAGATCCTTTATTTTAGAAAGCACAAACAAGTTGGTTCCCCTAACGTAGAATTTCACATTTTTCACTAGCCAAGCCCCATTCGACATGCTATAGCTCAGCTCCACATTTTTCAATCTGAAAAAAGAAGCATCAGCCAACCAGAAGGTAGAATTTCTGAAGTCATTGGTTGCAACATAAGTAGTCAAAGCAGGTACTGAACCATTTGGGTTATTAACTGGATGGAACCTGTCCAATACATATGAGGAATATTTATCCTCACTATCATTTCGGAAGTAACTGTTATCCAGCATGCGGTTCACACCTAATTCAGATGTACCTAGCACAAACAGGCCAAATCCCTTATAATTCAAGTCTAAATTAACGCCCAAAGTAGTTCTAGGAAAAGTATTACCGATGGCCATTCTGTCCCGATCATCGATCATACCATCTCCATTTTGATCTTGGTAGCCTATATTGCCCACTCCATAAGGTCCATAAGATTGGAAAGGTCCAGCTTCTACAGCTGATTGATCCTTGTATAGTCCATTGTCCACCAATCCGAATATGGCATCAGTTGACTGTCCTGTTTTTCTCATATATTCGTCAGGGTGCATCACCTCATCCGTCCTTTTCACTTCGTTTTTTACAAAAAGTACATTAGCACCAAAAGTGTATGTCAAATCCCCTGAAGTATTGAGCCAATTCACGGCTGCATCGACGCCTTGATTGGATACTTCCCCTAAATTCAAAGGAATATTCAATGATCCGTTTAGATCTGAAAAAACAGAATTGGGATTGTTGAAAATGATATTTGAGCGGTATTCGTTGAAATAGTTCACTTCAAATTGAAGGCTGTTATTAAAGGCTAAGCCTTCAAGTCCGACATTCAACTCCCTAGAGGTCTCCCAGGTAAGATCAATATTCCCGAAATTATCAAAACCTGTTCTACCTTGGTTGTTCTGGTTTCTCTCTCCAAAGGACACGTTTCCATTATTGTAATAGCGCGTATCATAGAGATAGAAACTGGTAGCCCTGTCATAGCCTATGATTCCATAACTGCTTTTAAACTTCAGAAAATCAATGGCAGCAGACTCCGCTAAGAAACCTTCTTCAGAAAGTATCCATGAAGCACCTACCGCGGGGAAGAACTTATACCTATTTTGCTTTGCAAATCTATTACTTCCCATTACCGCTCCAGTAGCCTCCAAATAAAGCCTGTTATCAAAACCATAAGCCGCTCTCAAGAAGCTGTTTGAATTGGCCGTATTTTGGCGGTTATTGCTATTCTCACTGAAGTAATAAAAATGGGACAAATTGGCTTTTAGCGAATGTTTGTTAAAAGTCCTGTCATAATTGATATTGGACATCCAACCAATGTTTCTACTGATATTGTCTCCTCTTTCACTTCTATTTCCAGAGATACCACGTTGCTGCAATTGCACATAAGCAGTGCTATCCATACCTGTTGGCCCTACCACTGTTTTCTGCGCATACCTTACTGGATTATTGATTTGATCAGCTGCATGATATTGGTAGCTATCAAAAGTCACAACGGTTTTGGCAGAAAGTCCAGGTGTAATGGCATCCATTTTTAAGTTCAACCCAAAATTGGTCTGTCCATAGAAAAACTGATACTCCTGAAAACCTCCATAAACCATATCGCCATAAAGGCTTCCCGGTCTTTTGTAACTTCCTCCTAGAGGTGGAATTCTTTCCACTCCCAACTGGCCTTCTTCTCCTCCAAAATTAGGATCATTGATCACAAAGGGATATTCATTTGGCCTGTTTGTCTTGATCTCATTAAAAACCTGATCCTGATTTAACTTGCCCCAGCTTCTACTTTCAATTATTCCATTTCCATCAATAAAAGCACTTAAAGAAGGCGTTACCTGTATATCCAGATTCCCTCTGATATTCAGACGGTCCTGTTCAGGTGTTCTTCCTACTTTTTCCACTCCCTCTGTTCCTACATACCCTAACAAAAGAGCATATCGCGTATCCTCAGTCCCTCCTGTGTATTCAATATTTGCCTTTCTAAATGGCGTAGTAGAGCGCAGAAAATAATCCACATAATCTGCATTGGGATAATGCAAATCATTTTCACCGGTAGAATTTCTGTACCCATCGATATCAGCTTGTGAGTAATAAGGAGACAAACCATCATTTCCTCTGGCCTCATTATACATTTCTGCATACTGGGCACTGTTGAGGTATTCGGGCAATCTGGTGGTCATATTCACCCCATATTCTGCAGAAGCTTTGATAACCTTCGTATTAGCCAAGCCTCTTTTTGTAGTAATCATGACTACACCGTTGGCTGCACGAGGACCATAAAGTATTTTACTACTAGCATCCTTTAAAACCTGCACACTTTCTATTTCTTCAGGATTAAGGTATTCAATAGGACGCTCAATACCATCCACTATGGTCAAAGCAGCATTATCTCCTTCCCTAGCCAATCCCCGCACATACAAATCAGCCAAGTTGTTTCCCAAACCATTTGCATTATTGCGTACCGTCAAACCAGCTATCCTTCCTTGAAGGGTATTCTGAAAAACTATAGAGGGTTGCTTCTCCAATACTTCCCCTGAAATCTTGCCTACAGCACCTACCAATTCCCTTTGAGTCGTTTGGATCGCTGCAGGTAAACCCACAATATCCCTTTTTGAGGCAAAGGCAAGGTCCTTTTCCAACACCAATTCATCTGCAAAATCCCCCTCGCTAAGTTTGATGATTACATCTTTATAGCCAGGCGCGGAAATTAGGAGAGTGCCATTAGGAGCAACTTTCAGGGAAAACTCTCCCTTAACGTCTGTATTGGTTTGCAACAATCCTTCACCTAGGGTTATCTGTACATTTTTTAATGGATTTCCTTCACTGTCTACGATGCGTGAATGAAGATTCATTGCGGCCTTTCCCTTCTCTTGCTGTCCATAGCCTATGGAGCAAAAGGAGAAAAGTACAAATGTCATTAATATGGTTTTAAACTTATATAATATCATCTCAATTTCATTTTTAGGATCAGCTATTACCAACCTGGATTCTGTTGGAAATTAAAGAGGTTTTGTGCATCGGATTGCGCTACAGGGTACCAATGGTACCTAAGCCCAAATACCCGCTGTTCTGTTTCCAAATCCACTACTTCATAATTGAAGTCTAATGAACTTTTATCCTGCACTTTATTATGTCCTGAGGGAGGAAAAGCCCTTACACCTTGAATGGGATTGGAGAATACTTCCTCTGCAATCATCCATCTTCTCAGATCATGCCAACGGTGGTTTTCCCAAAACAGCTCGACAGCTCTTTCATTTCTGATTTTATCACGGAAGATTTCTTTCGAGCCTGTAAATTCTGCTAGAACATCTGGCATACCTACTCTGTTTCTGACCACATTGATAGCTTCTACCGCCGTAAGTCCATAACCATTTGGATCCGAATTCGGTCCATAAGCTTCATTCATTGCTTCAGCATAATCCAAATAAACTTGGGCAACCCTAATGAAAATATGATTGATCCGATATTTATCATATTGCTCAAAAAAGCGATTGCATTCAGGCCAAATAAACTTTTTACACATATACCCAGTCAATTGTCTAGTACGTGTATGGGTGCTTGTTGTAGTAATATTGTAATCCCTTCCATCTACATATAATTCCTGGTACAATTGTTTACCAGCACTGTTTAATCCCCATTCTTCACCGGGAACTATCACATTATTATAGAACCTTGGATCACGATTGACATAAGGATTTTGGGGGTCATATCCTGACCTAGGATCATCAATACTGTAGGCTTGTCCATCATTGATCACCTCAAACTTGTCCACAATATTCTGGGTTGGACCGGAAAATGCCGTTGCATCGTTTCCAGTACCGCCAGAAAAAAACTGTGGAATATAATTACATCTTAAACCTCTTCTTGAACCACGACGTCCGCCGTCCAAATTAAACCAAAGTGATTCGTCACTTGCATTAATGCTTTCATGGTAAAAGATATTCTTATATTCTTCACCCTCCATCAAACGATAACGCGTTCCACCAGTACCGCTATTTACATAATTGATTGCCTCATGAGCGTATTGCGCTGCTTTCTTTGACCACTCCTGACCATAATCCCGATATTGAATACTTTCCAATCCATTCTGCATTAGTGGACTTGCAGCATATAGTGCGGCCATGGATTTCACTGCCATTGCAGAACCTTTGGTTGCTCTACCAAATTCATTATCATTCCATTTATGTGGCAATAGGTTGATGGCTTTATCCAAGTCTGAAATCAACCATTCAGAACTTTCGGAATAAGTCACACGGGGAAGATCCAAATCATCACTTGGAGTGTAAGCTTTGTCAAGAATGGGCATGCCTCCCCATCGCTGAATGATTTGGAAATAATACCAAGCCCTGAAAAAGTATGCTTGCCCTAAAAGCTCATCGTGTTGTGATTGACTTAAATTCGGAATTTCTTCCACCTTTTCGATCACCTTATTGGCAATTCTAATAGCAAAAAAAGCATTGGAAATAATAGAGCCTCTGTCAAAATTGGTTTCGCCTCCCCAGCCAATCTCTCCTACTCCTTGCTTATCTATCCAAGAACCTGTATTGATGACCTGATTCAAATTGTTTCTATACAAGGTTCCTGCTTCATCAGAAAGCCCATTGATATTGGTTCTATCTAATTCCTGGGAACGCCAGTGATGCATATCATACAATACATCATAACAGTTGTCCAAATAGCCCCTGGCAGATTGATATTCTGAAAAAACATCATCTTCTGCTATTCCAAAATCCGGGGAAACATCCAAATATTCCTCGCAGGAAAACAATCCAAAAAGAAGAATAAATATATATAGGTTATTTTTTCTCATTTCTATAAAATTTTAAAAGGAAACACGTAAACCTAGATTATACCTTTTGACCACCGGATAGGTCCCGGTTCCATTTGTTTCAGGATCAATTCTATTATCCTTTAGTTTTGACCAGGTAAACAGGTTGTTTCCATTGGCATACAGCTGGAAACTTTTCAGTCCCAATCTCTTCAGATAGGCGGTATTTACGCGATAATTGATTTCTACATTTTTCAACCTTATATAGGACCCATCCATGTACAAAAGCGTACTACCTGAGTTATTGTGTCCATTAGAAAGGTGTAAGGCAGGCTTGGCTGCAGTTCCACTATTTTCAGGGGTCCACCTTGAAGTCACATCAGGCTGGGCCTGAATAAATCCACTGTCAAAATCCCAATACAACAGGCCTGGGAAATTATACCCCACATCCGTTACGCCATAGAATAGGGCATTCACTCCGAAATTTCTATAGTTAAATCCAAGGTTTAATCCGTAAGTTCTCCATGGATACTGTACATTCTTCATGGCTACCTGATCATTGGAATCCGTCACTCCATCTCCATTATAATCCACAAACATCAAATCTCCTGCAATCAAACTTCCCTGGGCCACACCATGAGTGGGTGTTGGACCATTATAGATATCATCTAAGCTTTGATAATTTCCTCCCGCCAATAGCCGGGACTGCCATCCAATCGGTTTACCAGCTTCCTTTAGATAATCGGCCAGTAACCTTGGATCATCTCTGTAAACAATTCGGTTTTCGGCATAAGCAGTATTAAAATTGACATAGTAGCTGAAATCAGCTCCAATCTTATCATTCCAACCAATCTCAATTTCGTAACCTCGGTTCTTGGTAGCTCCAATATTCCCAGTAGCAACACTTGAAGTACCATACCAGGCTGGCTGTGTCCTTCTCTGCATGAGAATCCCCTCTCTATCTTCTTTAAAGAAATCCAAAGAAATGTTCAGTCTTTCCAATAGATCCATTTTGAAAGATAGGTTCTGCATGGTACTGGTTTCCCAAGTTGAGTTTGGGTTAGCAGGCGTACCTTCTTTATAAAGAGGCCCATAATTGGTGTTATTTTCATACCCCAATCTTATATTACCTCCAGAATTATAGGTTTGGGCATATTGGAATCTTGGCCCACCATCACTTCCTACCACACCATAGGAGTAGTTTACTTTAAAAAAATCCAACCACGTACCCGCTACATTTTTTACCCAAGGTTCTTCTGAAACCACCCAACCTGTGGCAAACGAAGGAAACATTCCGAAGCGTAAACCTGGGGCAAATTTTTCTGATCCAGAATAAGTCGTATTTACTTCCAACAAGTAGCGATCCTTATAGTAATAATTGGCTCTGGCTACCCATTCTTCCCTTTTACTTGGATAACCTTCCCTACCTGTATCTTGCTGTCTCCACATCAGGGCAGTTCCACTTACCGTATGGTCACCAAACTTTCTTTTATAATCTGTCTGAAATCTGTAATTCAATCTCCTATTATATCCATATAATTGTGGCAGGTTTGAATTAACTGGTCCCTCTTGTGCTTCAGGGCCAGGAAAACGAACTTCAGTAATAATTGGATACGTCAATTCACCATTGGGACCTTCAATAGGATTAGCATAATCATAAGACCTTGAATACCGGATTTTGTTGAAACCAGCATCACTTCCTCCTACTCCGCCTCTTAGGATTTGTCTCTCATAATTAGAGAAAGAAGTGTAGCTGACGCTGGCTTTAGCTTTCAGACCTTTGGTTATAAAATCAAGTTTTTGCTTGAGTTCGGCATCATAAAAGCCCTGATAATAATTATATGTACGCTGTCCTCCTTCGTTAATTTGCATAAAAACATTATGCGCACCAGAAGGGGAATCCCCATAGGTACCATCATCATAAGAAATTGGAAACAAATTGGTGGGTGATTGATAAAGCTTATTAAAAAACTGAGCCTGCCCATATCCATCTTCTCCACCACCGTCTACCCGATAGCCCGGCTGAGTTCTGGTACGGTAATTACCGGAGAAATTCACGCTAAACTGGGTGGTTTTGGTGAAATCAAAATCAAAGTTCGAGCGCCAGTTATACTTTTTCATCCCAAATGCAGGGTCATATTCTTCCTGTTCTTCGGTCTGATAAACATCACCATCATTTCGATAACCTAGGGATACAAAATATTTTACAAATTCTGTCCCACCTCTGGCATTTAGGTTGTAGGTCTGTTCATAGCCAGTACCCAGTAACATATCATACCAGTCCACTTCTGGAAAATAGGGATTGTACGCCCCCCTGCTATCCCAGTTTTCCCTCCAAGCATCCATGGTAGATTGGGGAATCAACTGGTCCCAGTTTCTGTCATTGGTTGCCGCCTCGTTAAACATCTCCATAGCGGTCAAATAATCCGCTTTCGAAGCTGTTGCCGTGGGCTGTTTCACACCAAAATTGCTGGAGAAATTAAAAGTAGGTTTACCTGCTCTGCCTCGTTTGGTGGTAATAAGGATTACCCCATTGGCTCCTCGAACACCATATACTGCAGTTGCCGAGGCGTCCTTTAATACAGAAATTGACTCAATCTCATTGGGATCCAGATTATTGATATCCCTCTCAACTCCATCAACAAGTGTGAAGGGTTGTTGTGAATCTCCATTCCATGATGAACGCCCACGAATAAAAAGCTCTGCAGCATCAGAACCTGGTTTTCCTCCACTATTGACAGCTGTCAACCCAGGCATAGCCCCTTGAAGTGCTTCAGAAATGGTGTTCACAGATCCTACTCGCTGTAAATCTTCACCCTTCACTGTTCCCACAGCTCCGGTCAAAGTCTGTTTGGTCTGCTCACCAAATCCCACCACCACTACTTCTTCCAAATTGGCAACATCCGGCTCTAAAGTAATCTCAATGGAGCTACTATTGCTGTCCGCTACATTTATTTCCTGGGTTTTATAGCCAATAAAACGAACTAATAAGGAGGAGTTCTCATCTACATCAATGGAAAATTTCCCATCTATATCCGTCACCGTTCCTTTTCCAGTACCTTTCTCTAATATGGCTACACCTATCATTGGTTCACCAAATTCATCTAATATGGTTCCAGTTACCGTTACTTCTGCATTCAATTTTTCAACTGCGTCGGGATGCTTTATAACACTAGGTTTTGCCTGAACAGAACCTAGCATGAAAAGCGACATTCCAAATACAGCACACCATCGCAGTCCTTTGTACTTACTTGAAGGTAAAATACACGAACTGGGCTTTAGTATATTTTTTTTCATGTTATAGGGTTATAGATTGTTAATTATCTTTCTAAAAGCTTTTCGACTTCAGGAAAAATCTAATATGATATTTGTTTTAATTGATTTTTGGAGGGAGGATCTACCCTTTGGTGCAGCGATAAAAAAGGCTTTCTTAGTCTGGTCATTATTCTGGATTTTTAAGGTTTCTAACTCTTCTATTATAGACCCCATAAGCAACTTATTCTTTTTGGGATAATACAATCTTAAAAAATACCCTCCCCAAGTCTTATTAATATCTATTCAAATAGTCTAAGTTATTATTCACATCAACAAAACCACTGATTAACAACTACTTAAGCAATTTTAAATACTGTTATTAGTAAAAAATCAAATATCAAGAGTTCAAAAAACTGCCTTTTAGAATAGAAAAAAGTGTGAGTTCGTTTAACTTTCAGCGCCAGGCTATAGTGCTATGCTTTTATTTTCTTGAATCCTTAAGCTGGAATGAGTTCCAAAATTTTGATTTCTGTATTTCTAAAAGAACAAGAGAGTATATCAAAATGCATAATTCACATTTTGCCTAAAAAATAGGCTGATTCAAAAAGAATCAGCCTATTATATTTCTTTTTAAAATCACCTATATCCATATAGGTGGGAGCAGATGCCAATAATGCTGAATTTAACTCAAACTCTTAAGTTGGGATAACAGCACCACATGGTTGGGTTTAATATTGACACCAGGATTCCAAACTCTGTAGTCGGTATTCTTAATTGCTATCTCCAAAATATATCGACATATTTTACCTAACTTACCACTCGCATTGGATAGCCCATCATTCTTAAATAAAAGTCTGTCACCAAGCCCCTCAAAACTCACCAGAGATTGATCAAAACCATATGCTTGAGGTAAATAAGCATCACCGACATCACAGCCTCCACCAAGGTGCCATTTACCAAAATGACCGGTACGATAACCATTCCTCTTGAATACTTTGGCCATAGTTTTCGGAACCTGCATCCAACCAATTGTTCATTCCTCTATTGGCATTTTTCTGACTATCGTCCAGATAAGAATGAATTTTGTACTTTAGGGGGTACATCCCGGTATTTAAAGCTGTCCTACTAGGGGAGCAAATTGGCGAATTCACCTAAAAGTTGGTTAGCTTCAAACCCCTATCTGCCAAAGCATCCATATTGGGTGTGGAAACTACTTGGTTGCCAAAAGAGGACAAATCCCCAAATCCCATATCATCAATAAAAATGATGACTACATTAGGCTTTTCCTGCGCTTGGGCAACTTCAAAGCAGCCAAGAAGACCTATTAATAATAGTCCAATTATTTTATATAGGTTTTTCATTCCTGATTTACTCTGCGATTTCTGGCAATTTGATTTCTAAATCCCTGTCACAAACCAAATCCCCGTTTTCAATTTTCAGCTCTGCCATTTGCAGGGCAGACCTCCGATTTGGCAGGGGCTGTTTGGTAGCTGGTTGTCCTTTGTACTCTCTCCAAGGCTCCACATGATAAAATATAAATGCCCTATCACCGATTACTGTAACACTTGGGTGCCTTGCTCTCGTATTATCCCATTTTCTTTTGCCATCCTCCAGCAAAATCGTTCCTTGAAATTTCCAGTTTTCAGCGTCATTACTTTTATAAACAAAAAGCCCCTTATGCGGGTCGGTAATCAGCCAGTAGCTTCCCTTCCAGTTAAAAACATAAGGCGCTTCTTCAAACCCCGAACCGGTAGCACTCGCATTGAAAACATCACTTTTTGAAAAGCCCTCATCTTCCCAATTCAGCATATCTTTGGATGAAAGATGATAAAGCTTATTTTTTTCTTTAGGTCTTTTGGCTTTGTACCACAGATGATAGCTACCATCCTTTTTGTATACCGTTGCATCAATTGAATTTAAAGCAGGATTGTGTACTTCTCCAATCCTTTCCCAACCATTCACAGGATCTTTTTGACTGGTTTTATAATGAATAATTTTTCCCGGACCACCATAGTAGGACTTATTGATCAATTCATAATCAGGCTTCCATGTCACAAACATGTGGAGTTCTCCATCGTGTGCTACTATGGCTGGTGCCCAGTAGGTAGCTTCTGCATTTTTCGTTCCGCCCAGTCCATCAAATTTACAATAGCCCAAAAACTCCCATTCCGATAAATCCTTGGAACGAATTACCCCCAGAGGCGTTCCCAAATATGTATTTTCTTGTAGAGGCCTTCTTGAGGTATAATAAATATAATAATACTGATCAGCAGGATTATAAATAACCTCAGGATCGCAGGAGCCATGCCAATTAGGGTCCACATACAATGGAGCGGGGACATTGGATTGAGCCTGAGCGTTTTGATAATTTGCTATAAGGGCAAGAAGGGCCAAAACCACCAGTATTTTATTCTTCATTATTTCTGTTTGATTGAATTTTATTTATTAAGTTAATGTCTAATCCAGTTTTTGTCCTGATCTCCTATCGATCAAATCCCCCTTCAATGCAGCTTCTCCAGGGAATTCATCACCGGTGTTTTTCATCCACTTTTCCAACTCGGCAACCAAGCTTTTTAGCTCGGTTTGATAAGCACTTAAACCAGCCAAATTGTACAAGGTCAGAGGGTCCTTGTTCAAATCAAACAATTCCATAGCAGGTCTGGGACTGATAAAAGAGTCTGAAAATTTCTCTGCTAACCCACCTTGCTCAAACAATTTCCTCATAGCTTGATAGGAAGGTTCTCGAACCACATCTCCGGGACCGGAAGCTTCAAATTCTGGTAGCCAGTTTTTTATCATCATATAGTCATCGGTGATGACCACCCTTTCAAAAGCCTTCAAGGAATGCCAGTTATGTTCCCCATAGGCATATTCCCTGAAAACATCTTTTTCCCCCTTCAACAAAGACAAAAAGCTTTTGCCTTGGGCCCCTGGTAGCTCAGCGGTATTTACAAAGTCTAAAATGGTTGGGCTTAAGTCCACTGCACTTACCAAGGCATTACATTCACTGCCTGCATGGATCATTTTGGGATACCTGATGATCAGGGGTGATTTCAAGCCAGGAGAATTTATTCTGGTTTTGGCTTGAGAAAATGCCCTTCCATTATCACTTAAAACTATGATCAAGGTATTTTCTAGAATCCCCTCTTTCTCTAATTGATCCAGCACCATTCCAATATGATGGTCAAAACGGCTGATCTCATCATAATATTCAGCCAGTTCTTTTCTAATTTCCGGTAGGTCTGGATAATAAGATGGCAGCATAATACTATCCGGATCATGAAAATAAGGATATTCCCCTTGGCCAAAAGGTCTATGAGGATCTATGGATGCTGCCCATAGAAAAAAAGGCTGATCTTTTGGTCGGTTTTCCAGCGCCCTCAACCACATATTCCCCATCTCCCAAGGCCTGGCCCAGTTTACCTTGTCCACATAGTCGAATTTCCCCAAAACATCCTTGTTATTCGTTCCATGTGATTTGCCCACAAGCATATTAAAATAGCCTACCTGTTTAAGGGGCTCCACCAATAATGGAACATCTGGAGACATATTTTCATGTAGGTTCATCGCCCCTGTACTATGAGGATACAAGCCTGTCAAAATACTTGATCTACTTGGGCTACAAGAACTTGCTGTTAGAAAAAAACGGTTGAACATCATCCCCTCTTTAGCCAGTCTGTCCATATTAGGTGTATGAACTGAAGGATTTCCATAGACACCTATGTCTTCCCATCCTAGATCATCAGCTATAAACACGATTACATTGGTCTTTTCTTGAGCTAACAGCTCATTTGATGCCATCAACAGAAGAACAAAGACATACCATAAACTCCTAAAACCCTTATTTTGGATAATTCTAACTTTAGCCATTCGTATTGTGTTCATTATTAAGTGAATCATCTTCTTGATAGATTTCTTTAGGATTTCGAATCAAAAGGGTAGCCATTTTATGGATGCCTCTGTTTTGCCACAAAAAGTATGGTATGGCTTTAAAATTCACATTATCGTCAGCAACACTACCTAAACCGGTCAAGACAACAGTTCCTCCCAATAGATCATCATCATAACCTGCCTCCACAGCTTGGTTTTCATTAAGCACGAACCTTGTAACATCAAAATGGTTGTCAGCCCCCTCTAAACAATAAAGCAAAGGACCGCGCATCAAGGCTACTCTCCCCTTATTGAAGACAAGTTTGGGATCTGAAAGTACTTTTCTAATAGGCATATTGAAGTAAATAGTGACCTGATCTCCCTTTTTCCATTTCTTGGTAATGCTGATATAACCTTCCTCAATCTTCGGCTGAGACATTTCGGTCCCGTTTAACATGATGGCAAATTGGTTTTTGTAATCTCTTTCAAAATAATACAGTCCATCCTGAAATGGCTGATTCGATCTCACCCAACTTGGCACTCTCAGCTTAAGGGTCATCTCCTTTGAAGTAGGCTGTTCAATTGTCAGTTCAGCGCTTCCTTCCCAAGGGATAGCAGATTTCATTTTCATTCTAAAATCATCCTTTCCAACCCTGGTAACCAATTTGCTACCTACGTACTGGTTTACAACCAAAGTATTATGTGATTTAGCATAAATCCACTTCCCTATTCCTGAAACAAAGCTCGGAAGCTTAGAGGGGCAACAAAAGAAATAGGTTTCCCTAACACCTCCGTGTTTTCCTTTCCGTCCTTCGAGACCTACATTAAGTTTATTGGAATAAAAGAACTTCTGTCCATCAAGACTGATTCCCGAAAGGGCGGCATTGTACATTTCATGCTCCAACAAATCTGCATACTTAGCATTCCCTGTTAATAAATTCATACGGTGATTCCACTGGCCCTGAGCAATATTGGCACAGCACTCACTATAGGTTGGATAAATGGGTAGATCATAATCAAAACCATGTTGCTCAGCTGATGAGCCATTGCCAGTTCCACCATGGATATACATTTTTTTGCCCACAATATTGTCCCATAAGCTGTGCATGGCTTTTTCCAGTTCCTTATCCCCAGTGGCCATCACCACATCAGTAGCCCCTGAATAGACATAAGCTGTCCTCACGCAATGTCCAAAAGCTTCCCTCTGCTGATCTAATGGCAAAATGGCTTGCTCTTTATTGAGGTCCACTGGCCGAACAAATTTCACATGACGGCTGATCCTATTCGCCAAACCCACATATTCCTGCTTGCCTGTCACCTCATACAATTTCATCAAGCCTATTTCCACCTCCGGGTGATCAGCATAGTTTTTTAGAAATTCTTCATCTTGGAATTTGTCAAGCAAATGGTCCGCAAGTTTTATGGACATCTCCAAATAGCTTTTTTTACCAGTGGCCCTATAATATGCTACAGCCGCTTCAAACATATGTCCAGCAGTAAACAGCTGACTGTAACCATGGGGCCATTCCGTATATGCTGACTTCCACTGATCCTCCTTTCCAAAACCAAAAGTTTTGATGGCCTTCTTTTTGGTGGGTGCCCGAGGATCATCCTTGTCCAGCATAAACTGGGTATGGAGATAACCGTTTGGAGATTGAGCCAACTCCATTATATGGATAATACTGTCGATTGCAGCTTCCAAACCTGGATTTTCCGCATTGGTTAAAGTATATGCAGCTGCTTCAATTAACTTATGAACAGGGGCATCGGGGCTGTTTCGAATGGCGTATTCCTTATCTGACAGACCAGCCACAATTTTAAAGTTTTCCATGCGTCCCTGGGCCTTGGCCAAGTTCCAGACAAGTGGAAGCGTTTTTTGGGCTATAGTGTCAATTTTTGGACTCCAAAAACTATCCTTGATCTTTACCTCACTGAAAGGAACTGCTTGAAATACTGCATAAGGGTACAATTCATCTTTGCTGGATTCTGGAGCATTCTTTTCTGAACAAGCCCAAAAAAACATCATTACCAGAACGAAGCCAAAACAAGGATTTAACCAATATTTAGTATTTAACTGATTAACCATTGGTATTGAGTTTTTCTTCTTTTTCAATTTCTTCACGGACCTTTTCCGGATTCTCCACGACTATTGTTCTTAAAGGATAAACACCCCTATTTTGCCATAAATAATAAGGAACAGCTGTAAACTCAACTTCCTTACCTTCTGCTATTCCATGACCAGAAAGCACCACGGTACCTCCCAATATTTCAGGATCATATTGACTGCTTATTTGATGGGATGCTGGAAGGACAAATTCCCTCAGGTCAAAATCATTATCCAGTCCTTCAAGAGTATAAACCAGTGGGCCTTTGGAAAGTACCACCCTACCAGAATTGGCCTTTAATTCTGGACTAGTATATATTTTACGGGCAGGCATGTTGAATAAAAGCTGTATTTCATCTCCATTTTTCCATGCCCTACTTAATATCAAATATCCACTTTCCTGTTTTGGCAACTTAATTTCTTCCCCATTAATGGCCAATTCAAAACCTCCATTATTTTCATTAGGTGTTTTAAATTTATAAGGACTATTGGGAATAAAATCTTGGCTTCGGTTCCATGAAGGAATACGCAATTTTAGGTTTAACTCTCCTTCTGGTGCCTCGTTAATATGAATTTTGACCTCTCCCCCAAATGGATAATCAGTTGATAATTCCAGGGAAATCTCTTCCCCTTCGGAAAGGGTGGTTTTCACTTCACTACCTATGTATTGGTTAATTACCAATTCATTATTGCCTTTTGCATATATCCACCTTCCCATGCCTGCTACGAAGCCGGGGACTTTTGAAGGGCAACAAAACAAATAAGAACTTCTCACCCCGGTGTGCTGGTTCTTCCTATTATCCATATCCAAGTTTAGTTTATTGGAATAGAAATAGTGTTTACCGTCCAGACTTATCCCAGACAATGCCGAGTTAAAAGCTTCTATTTCCACTATATCGTGGAACTTGCCCTCTCCTGTCAAAAGATTAAGACGGTGGTTCCATTGCCCTTGGGCGATATTAGCACATGTTTCAGAATAAGTTGCTCTAATGGGAAGATCATAAGATTCTCCATGTTGTTCGGCATGAGTACCATTACCCGTTCCCCCATGAACATACATTTTAGAAGAAACCACATTCTCCCAAATAGCCATTAAGGCCTCTTTTAAATCATCGCTTCCTTTCGCTCTTACCACATCGGTAGCTCCTGAATAAATATAGGCTGTGCGAACACAGTGCCCATAGGCTTGGGTTTGTTCCTGCAATGGCAAAACATTTAATTCCTGATGTAAATCCACGGGTCTGCTAAACCGCACATAGCGGCTAAAAAGGTCAGCCATATCCAAATATCGTTTGTCTTCAGTTAACTCATAGATTTTCATCAAACCTATTTCTACCTGAGGATGATCGGCGTATCCTTTTACCTTCTCCTCATCAAACACCTTAACAATCAAATCAGCAAACTTAATGGCTCCATCCAAAAAATCCCTTTTGCCTGTAGCACGGTAGTAAGCTACAGCAGCTTCCATTAAATGACCTGCGCAATAAAGCTGGCTGTAGGCGAAAGGCCAATTGTCACTGAGCGACTCCCATTGGTTTTCGGGTCCAAATCCGAAAGTCTTTACTTTCTTATTGTCCCTGGAGGGAGCTGCCGGATCATCAAAATCCAACATATACTGAGTATGCAGGTAACCATTTTCAGCTTGGGCAGCTAAAATCACCCTGATAATTTCATCTATGCGGTTTTCAAGATCGGGGTCTTCAAATTGGTGCAAATAATAAGCTGCAGCCTCTATTAATTTATACACATCAGAATCCGGTGCATTATAAAGAGATAGCTTTCCCTGCTTTTCGCCAGCCACAATCCTGAAGTTATCTATTTTTCCCTGATTTTCGGCAATATCCAAAAGATGGGGAATAGTGACTTCTCCCACCACTTTAGCTTTTGGTTGAAAAAAATCGTCCTTTAAAACCACCTCTTCGAAAGATACTTCTTGGAGAGATGAGTTTGGAAACTTCTTGGATTCAGTCTTAGGATTTGAACATGCAAAAACAAGAAATAAAAATATTATCAAACCGATCTTTTGGTAACTCATTTTGGGCAAACTGTTTTTAGAACCTATCTCAAAATTAATCTGAAGAGATTTTATTCATTATTAAAATTTAATCAAAGAATATTAATTATACATCAAAGGTGCGCCATTGCTGAAATAGGTGGATTAAGAATGTATTTTATTTCCTTTGTCAATCGAACTGGCATTTTATCCAAATGATTTCGATCATATTAAATTGCAAAAAACACACAAGAAGGCCTGCCATTTGAGATGCTTTTAACTTCAAAAATGTCAGGCCACATACTCTTTGTAGATATATTTTATTTTAAATAGTAATCCCTGAATTGCTGTCCATTTGGTCCAATCTCTCCAGTGTTTAAATTGATCATATTCCATGAATTATAAAGCACTAAGCCATCTACTCCATTATTAATAGCTGCTTCAATCCTTCTGGCTCTATCAGGGAATTTTTTATTCATATTGGTTTCGGAATCCCAAACAGGAAGGCCATTAGATTTGTTGATAAACTCCTGCCATCTTCCATGGTTAAAACCTAGGTTATGGGTGGTGGACACGGCTACATATTGAAGGATATCTGTTTTGTCCAAATACTCTATTCCGGCAGGAATCCCCCATACATCAGATCCTACAAGTTGGGCACCATTTACATTTTCATATAAATTAGCATAAATATCATTGATTTGAGCTACAGTCCATGCTCCATCAGGACTGTTATCCTCATTAAATGGAGAGATAAAATCAACTTCGTACTCTTCCGAAAAATCTTTTATTACTTGGATTAGTTGATCACTTTTGGCCATGTCACCTTTTACTGAGTTTGTATTGCTTAAATCTCCGTTAGCAATTCTTACCCCTCCCAAATGGTTTGCAGGATTGGCAAAAAGCAATAATTTTTCAGCCTTGCATCTGGCTACTAAATAATGTAAAAGAAAACGCTGTTCTTTTTTCATATGTCCTTCCGGAAAAATTGGAATTCTAATCCCATCCACTTTGAATTCGTACTTGAACCCCTTTACCAAATTCTCAATTTGCTCCTTAGTTGAGAGTTTCTCCTTGATAAAGGCCTGTTTTACATCACCCAGTACAATTTCAAGATTGCCTTTGTATTCCTTCTCAACCGAAAACTTGGCAGCAGCAGCATAAACTTGATTCGCTTCAACAGGCTCGCTACCCGAAGACAAACAGGAAAAGTTCAATAAAGCCAACACAATCGCTATGGCCCACTTTTTTAAAAGATTCATAATAAATGGATTTTGGGTTATAAATAAATTAACACCCTAATCTCTATGAAAAAAGACTATCCATTTATGAATAATTATTCAAAATATATGAGTATTCGGTATTACAGGCTTTTCAAAAATATCATTGGGCATTTTGACAGATTCATATTTTCATAAAGGCATACTTTCTCCATCTATCCCACAATCAGCGTTTGGTATCAATTCCACTATGACTATTTTAAAGGTGACATGCCATATTTTTTTTTTAACTTAAATTTCCTCTCATTCTTACTTTTAATTTAGCAGAAGTTTAGGGCGGTATATTTGAAAGAGGGGTGTTTATTTCTAGAAATTAACTTGATTCAATTGGCAACACACCTAAATCCAATATTAGAGGTGCCAGAATAAATATCTTGCCCTCTCCTTGCGCTAGGCCTATAATTCACACAATAATCATCTGCACATAGAAATGATCCTCCTTTAATCACTTTCTCAATGGCGTTAGGGTTTTCAGGGTTATAACATTTAGACAAGTTAGTATCTAGTGCGGGAAGATCCCTGGAAATTCGCATAAGGGCAAGGGCATCATACCAATCGGCTGTAAGCTCCCATACATTGCCTATCATATCATAAAGTCCTAAAGCATTGGGAGGAAACTGCATCACAGGGGCTGTTGCTTCGAAACCATCCTCTACCCAATTTTCATAGGGAAAATTTCCTTGAAAGGTATTTGACATGATTTTTCCATTTGGTCTAAACTCATTGCCCCAAGCATACCTAGAATTTTCTAATTTCCCACTTTTAGCAGCAAATTCCCATTCTTCTTCAGTAGGCAACCTCTTTCCAGCCCATTTTGCATAGGCTTCTGCATCCTCGAAGGCAATATGGACAACAGGATGGTTCATTCTGTTTTCAATATTACTTCCAGGACCTTCAGGATTTCTCCAATTAGCTCCGGGCACCCATTTCCACCATAATAATATATCATTCAAACCTACTGAATCCTCAGGCATTTCAAACACCAGAGAGCCTGGTACTAGTAAATCATCTGGTTTACTTGTTCCCTCTGGGAGGTTTCTCTTCAATTCCATCCAGTCTGGTTTCCTTTCCGCTACTGTTATATATCCTGTCTCATAAACAAATTCTTTAAAACTTGCATTGGTCACTTCAGTCCGATCCATCCAAAACCCCTCGACGATTTTTTTTATAGCTGGTCTTTCCTGAGGATAGGAATTTTTATCATTAGTTCCCATATAAAAATCTCCACCATTTACCCAGACCATTCCCTTTCTCTTGACTGACAAATCAACTAATGATTCACTATCATTTCTATTGGAAAAGTCAGATTTTATAGAAGCCTCTTCACAACTTATAATTGTTAAAAGCATGAAGAAACTGTAAGCTACAACTTTGAAATTTATCATATTAACATTTGTAATAAAACAAACGCTATATTAAATATTCAGAGGAAAAGGGGTTCTGACAAATCTTTCAATTTACCACAATTTTTATTCAAAAGAGTTTTATTTATCAATACATTCCTCTCATTTTCTTTTATTTACTAATTAAAGGTATTCACTAAAAAATATGGGCATTTAAATAACTATACCTGTAATAATTTATTTTCACATCCTTCTTTCTATTCATCGTTTTCTGGCATTTGATTACAAGGGGTCATTATCTTTTAATTCAGCAATGGTCGACAGATCAATAGATGAAATTAAGATAGAAGATTATTCACCTTTAAAACACACCAATGAGTAAGAATAAAAGGACCTTACGTTTACAACAAACTATAGTGGCTCCTCTCCAAACTTCCCCAAAACCATAAGCTTCTCTATCATTTCCATTTCATCCCAAAAAGAGTTCGATCCACATACCGCCAGCTCCACACCAAAAACCCTTTGTAAACAAATGATTTACAAAGGGTTTTGCTTTTCTCCCCACAAATCCCCCTCTTAAAAACAAGCATCTTTTTAGTTCTTGCCAGTTTGATTAAATGGCCATCTCTAGAATATCCATAAAGACTTAGAGGAAGTGGCCTTCTACTTCTTAATGAGCTTATGGATTTCAGCTAATCCATTGAATCCTTCCAAATAAACTATGTAGATCCCTTTACCGACATGCTCAATATTAACCTCACATTTTTTTTCATCAACATTTTCTACTTCAAGGACAATCTCCCCATTGAGTCCCAAAAGCTTGATTTTATTGATATCAAAATCGGAACGGATATTCAATAGGTCCGACACCGGATTTGGAAAGATCAATGCATTAGAGTCCTTGCGTTCAATAGGAGTTGCATTTATTAAACCCTCATCAAACCTAAGCAAGGTTGCATTTTTTGCGCCCACTTGAATTTCAAGTTGACCTTTGGTAACCAAATTATATTTCCCAGAATACAAGTCTTTTACTGCGTATTCCCCATTAGGAATCCCAAGTCTTTCCAAAGAGATATTGTAATTTTTGCTAGTACCCCCATAATTGATAATAGCCACATAATTTAGTCCATCCATGTCTTTTACAAATACCTCACTCGCTCCCAAATGACTATCCCCTTCCAAGGGGCGGAATGGCCTACCATCTTTAGCAATATCCAGTACTTCTTGATTTTGAAGTAAATTAACAGCAGTTGTTGTCCAGGGACCAGATTTGGAATAATCATCTCCCGTTATAAGTGTGCCATTGATAATTCCGGAGTTGAACCTTGCTTTATTCTCTCCAAATGAAGCTTGGCCAAACACCATATGATCTGCGTCTATAAAATCATAGATTTCACTTTGCCACCAACCATATGTGGTGCTGTTGAGGGTATAGTCTGTTGCATTGATATCAGCATAGGCATCACAGGCTATCCTTCTGGAATGAGCATACCTACCGGTTGCTAAATTTGGACTGATAGCGACATAAACAAGCATCTTGTCATCTATTGCATCAATCAAATGTTGCATTCCCTGGTGAAATGCCTGCATACCAGTTTTCACTTCAGGGTCATAAAATGAATCTGCTTCAACAGCTGCATGTCCTATAAAATCAATTTTCACCATCTCGAAGCCACACTTGATGAATTTATCAATGACCAGGTCAATTCTTTGCTTAGTTGCTGGATGTGTTGGATCCATTGCCCTGGCATCATCAAAATCATGATAACCTCCATTTACCTTCGTCCATACCTCATTATATTCATAGGATGAGCCTTCTACTTTCCTATTGCTTTTTCCCCAATCCACAAAGGGAGCCCAATAAATTCCGGCTTTCAAATTCCTGTCTTTACAGTACCTAACAAATTCTATCAGTTTACTAAAATCACCTTCCAATCCTCCACTTACCATATTATCCCAATACGAATCCAAATCAATATATGCAGTGCCTCCACTTCTAAACCCAGGAACTTGTTCATTAAAGAAGTCCACTACTTTTTTAGCTTTGTCAAGGCTCAAATCTGTCTGGATTGCCCCCCAGCTATTCCAGCCAAAAGGTGTTGGTTCTACCCAATCAAAAACATATTTGGGCTGCTCAGTCACAATGGCTTTTCCGAATTCCTCCATTCCATCCCTCCAGTCATCAAAAAGGCCTACCATTACTTTGGGAGAGCGGATTTGATTTCCTTCAAATTTCCCGTGTTCCTTATGGTCCCTAGTGATATTTGGATCGGAAAATCCCCCATGAACCATGAGTTCTGTGATATGGTTGTCATGGCCATTTACAATGACTCCGGATTTCCACTTTTCTTGATTTACAGAACCGATCACTAATCCCCTTCTTGTCACATTATCATAGACTGCCGTTACCTCAGAGCTTACAGTTCTAGACTGAGGAAGAAGCCTTTCTGATTGGTACCTAACAAAACCATCGTTATCAAATGGAATAGAAAGCGCTCTCATACTTCCTACACCAGGTACTTCCCCAGTATTGGTAACAATCGGAGCCATATAGTTACTGCTTAGATTCTCCCCTTCCAGCTCTACCTCCAACAGTATAAAGTCTTTATTCTCGTAACAATAAAATATTTGGTTCATAGTCGGAAGATGCTCATCGATATGGGAAACTATCCACTTATGCCCACTTCCTAGATCATCTGACCACTCTTCTTCTTTTACAGTTCTTGTACTAAAATTTTGAGACCCTATTCGAATATCATTATTAATCACCTCAGCTAGTACATTTTCTAGAATCTTATCATCACCTAGCTGGATATCAAAAGTTCCGATTTCCGAATCGTAAATTATGCGTCCATTATCTCCAAAACCAAAGTCCCAATGACAATCAGTACAATGTTCAACAGCTTGAAAATCCTGATCAACTTGATCATTTTCCAATTTTGGATAGCTCAAATACACTGGAACAAACTGATTATCTTCCGAACTTGGGCTAATGGTAAAATTCCTGTTTGCCGGTAGATCTGCGAAAGAATAATTGCCGTCTTCATCAGTATATACATTGGATGACAGATACCCATTTAGCTGAACTTCCAAGCCGGCAATTCCACCTTCTTGACCTGTCACTTTCCCTGAAATGCTATAGGTCTTTCCCAACAATATTTCTACCCTATCCAAGTTTGGGCCCCAACTACTTGGATTATCAAACTTCAAAGTGTTTGATCCAGCTTCCAGCCTGATCAATACCGTAGTACTCCCAGGTGTGGACCAACCTCCAGATGCGGCACAGTTAACCTGGATAGGGTTTTGATCATTGACAGTTAAAAAAACTGATCTGGGATCTCCCGAACTGTAATATAAAGTAAGCTCATAATCCGCTGCCTTATCCACCTCAACAGTATTTACAACAGTTCCATTATCTGTTCCACCAATATTGCCAACTTGTCCTTCATTGGAACATGAGCTGCACTGTTGTACTGAAGCACCGTTTAATAATGAACCATTTTCGAACTCCAGACCATACTCTTGGCCAATGACCTGATTTGCCATTAAACTTACTAGACCAATCAAAAGGAAACTCCGAACGCATAGTCTTTCGAAAAGGACCTTTGAAAAACACTCAGGAATTCCCCTTGGCTTCCCGAGTATATTGGCATTTATGGTCAACAATTGTAATAGGTTTAGATTGCTCATTGGTCAATGATTTAATTCGAATTATTGGAAGGAATGATCTTCATTACAAATCCTCCGAAAGGAAGCACATCAACTATCACTTCATTAGCCGCATTTAATGCTTCCCTCTTCACTTCAAAATGCTTAGGATCTTTTCCGTCTGAAATAACCAGTACTTCATATTCTTCATTATCCAAAAAATCCAATGGAACAGAAAATTCCTTCTTCTTATCTTCTCCATTTATACCTCCCACAAACCACGCTTCGTTCTTTTTTCTGGCTATCAGGACATCCTTACCAGGGTACCCTCCCAAAAACTGGGTTTCATCCCAAGCTGCCGGAATGGCCTTTAAAAACTCAAGGACTTCTGTAGGTTGTGATTGGTAGACTTCAGGAGTATCAGGAAAGTGTATAATCCCCGATTCATAAACCACTGAAAGTGCCAGCTCATGACCAAAACTAGTTCTATGGGGAACCTGCTGGGTAGAAAAAGCCACCGGTGTGTAATCCATAGAACCGATTACATTTCGTGTAAATGGTAAAATAGTATTGTGCACCGGTGAGTTCTTCTCAAAATCCGAATGATAAATATAAGCTTCAGATCCTTTTACACTTTCGTAAGAAATCATGTTTGGATAGGTTCTTGCCCAGCCCCTTGGAATGGTGCATCCATGAAAATTCACCAGAAGGTTAAATTCAGCCGCATCTCTGAGGATTCCTTTAAAAAGCTTTATAAAATCCTGCTTATCGCTTGAGAAGAAATCTATTTTTATTCCCTTAATCCCTAAATCAGAAATCCGTTTCATTTCTTTTCTTCTGATTTCAGGATCAAACATCATATCTCGCGGGCCAGCATTTACTCTATTAATAGGACCTCCTGAATTGTACCATAATAAAAGGCCTACTCCCCTATTTGCTGCATATTGAGTGATTTCCTCCAAGTTAAAGCCAGGCCTATAGTCCCACCCTGCATCAATCAAGGAATATTCCCATCCCATTTCTTGGGCAAAATCAATAAAATGTTTGAGCTTCTCAGGAGAGTCATTGGAGCCATCAAGATAACCTGACCACCAAGCCCAAGATGCCCTTCCTGGAATTACCCAATCCGCCTTGCCAATCTTTGATGAATCAGCTAAGTGGTTTATCAAATTTGACTCGACAATATCAGCCAATTCCTCGCCGATCATCATTACTCTCCAAGGCATTTCCCATGGCAACTTGGAACTCGCCTTTGCTTGGCCATATCCAAATGCTTCCTCTTCTTCCGGGCCAGTAATTTCATACAAACCGTTAGTTGCTTTTGGTTTAATATGGGATCCATGAAAGTTTTCTTTTAAGTTGGACTCCGACAGCAACAGCCAATTCCCATTGATTTCGAAAAGGGCAGGAAAGCACCACCCTTCCTTTCCTGGAGCATCAGTACCTATTTCGATGGCCTTACCATAATTTCGTTCATATGCAGGTGCATAGGCAGTAGCAGAATCATAGGCTTGTAAAAAAGCATTTCCACTAGGAAGATCAAAGCCTGTAAGCTCTTCCTCCAAAGTATATTCCAGCTCATTTCCATTCTCTGGAAAAACATACTTAAATGCTACTCCCTCATCATAAGCACGAAAAACCACATTAAGAGCATTTCCAGCTTCATTAGAAAACTGAAGGGACAGCTCATTATAATGATTGTTGTTCTTTAATTGCTTTCCTGTTTTGAGCCAATAGTCTTCATTGACAATTTCCACAGATTTGACACCAGTGTACTCCAGTCGATCAAAACGCCCATCATTTCTCACCAAGCCCAAAGGGGAAGGTTCAAGCATCACATTTTCTACTTCTCCATTAATTTTGGATACCCTATAGCTAAGCTTCCCTTCTTCGTTCACAGAAATTCTAGTCACTAAATCCCCATCGGGAGAGGCCACTTTCCACTGGTTCTCTATCTCATTTTCACATCCGCACCAGAGAAAAGATGCCAGCAAGGTATAGCAAAGAAATACTATCTTATCTTTCATAAAAGTCATAAATATAGTGTGATAAATTACCTAACTGATTCAATCTTCAGGACAACACTTTCTCTCCCCTTACTCACTCTGGGATTAAAGCCTACCTTCATTAAAAAATCCCCGGAAAATGTCTTTTCTGAGTTGATATAAGAAGTACTGCCGGGATACAAATTAATCTCCTTGATCAAATACTTTTTGTTAGGATTCAGCCCAGCAAGTTTAATCGGCCTTTTACTTCCCTGATCATATCTGTTGTTTACCAAATAGTTAAATATGATACCTTGATCTTTGCTTTCGTCTATATACATCAATGAGGCTACTGCTTCTTCCTTTGGATCTGAAAGTCTAAAAAGATCCCCATGCCAAATAATATCCTTTACTTCATCATAATTTTTTACCGCACCTTGCACGAATTTGAGATCATTACCTTCAAGGTCCCCAATAACAATATCAAATCCGAGTTTCCCCATCATGGCTACATCAACGCGGAACTTGAGTGGTTGCTTTCCCCATTCTGTTACATGGTTAGAAACACTGATTGATGGATAGAAATACGAATATTCCCATTGCATAAAAATCCTTTCCATTGGATCGGTATTATCGCTAGGCCAGAATTCCGTGAAATATTGCAGGGCACCATAATCCACTCTTCCTCCACCTCCTGAGCATAGCATCATCGGAACTACAGGGTATTTTTGTCGGATTCTCTCCAAAACATTGTAAAGTCCTTTTACATAGTCGATATAAAGATGGCTTTGCTTATCTAGGTGATCGGAATAAGCATTATAAATGACCGCATTACAGTCCCATTTTATATAAGCCAGATCTGGATTTTCTGTAAAAAGTTCATCTACCACATCAAAAACAAAATCTTGTACATCGGGATTGCTAAGATCAAGCACCAGTTGATTTCTAAAGTAGTGCTCATCACGTTTCGGTTGTTTGATCACCCAATCAGGATGCTTATGATACAGCTCGCTCTCTGGATTAACCATTTCTGGTTCTATCCAAATTCCAAACTTCACATCATTTTTAGATGCTTCCTTTACTAATGAGGCTACCCCATTAGGTAATTTCTTTCTATTTGCCTGCCAATCTCCCAATCCAGCATCATCATTATTTCTAGGGTATTTGTTTCCAAACCATCCATCGTCCAATAGAAAAAGATCAACACCAAGCGTTTTGGTATCCTCTAATAATTCAAAAAGTTTTTCTTCATTAAAATCGAAATAAGTAGCTTCCCAGTTATTCAGTAGCGTCAGTCTGCTGCCATTTCCATCTAGAATTTTATAATCTTTTGCCCAAGAGTGCAAATTTCTACTTGCCTCCCCCTTGCCATTATGTGAAAGGGTGTGCAAGAATTTTGGCGTTTCAAAAACTTCATTGGGCTTGAGTTCATATTCGGATGCATAATTATTCATCCCAGCAATCAATCTCAAATTATCACGGTAATCTAATTCAAAATCTATTTTAAAATTGCCGCTCCATTCCATAGCGCCAAACAAAACAGTTCCTTCAGTTTCTGTTGCTGGCTGGTCCATGGCTACCATAAATACAGAAGGCTGAAATAAATTTGCCCTGGTTCCCAATTTGGAATCCAAGGTTTTCAACCCGTGAGTCAATAGACTTGTTTCAGGATTCATCTCTTTGGCCCAATCTCCCTGATACTGGGTCAAATAATATTGGGCATTTCGAAAATATAGATTTCCTGATGCAAATTTCGTGAGTCTAACAGACTTCTTTTCATTATGTAAAATCTCCGTCCACTGCTCTATTATATCTTCCTTATTATAGGACTTGAAAAATAATCTTACCTTAAAATCATAGACAGGGTCTTCTAGGGTAATATGCAGCAAGGAAACATTATCATCAATTGTTTCACTCTCATGCTCCACATATTTCAAGGCCAAAGAAGTGTTCCCATCATAATGAACGACAGAAACAGCTGGTTCCATTAAATTCTGGGTTCCAGCAGGAGTGTATGCCGCATCCAAAACTTCAGAATAGTCCCCTGTTTGGTTATACTGTGTTAAGATCTGCTCGTAATCGCCAGAATCATTTAATTTTCTCCCATAATAAGCGACCCTAAGATCATTTTTTGGTGAGACAGCCAAAATCAGCGCATTATTAGTTGTTTCAACAGGCAGATATAGCGCTTTCTGGGCATAGGCATCCCTACCAAAAGCAACAAGAAATAGTCCGAATAAGGCAATGAAGGTTCTATTAACCGAAATAATCATTGGTTTAATTTTAAATTTAAAGATAACTAAGTAGGGATGCTGTCGGGGAATAGGCACAAAAGTTCCGTTTACCTTATTTTTCAGGTATTATTAAAAGCATCCAAAATACTAATATTGATGTTTAGGGCCTCTCAAGCCCCACCAAAAGACAGGAATTTTCTAAAAGAATAATTAGTGGGCCCTGTCAAATGGCCCCACTAATTATTCTTCTTTAATAGCCAGGATTTTGGTCCTCTTCATTAATCAATTCATTTTGCTTGATTTCTGACTCTGGAATAGGATATAGGTTATGATATGCTGCCATGGTTCCAGAAGCCTGAGCCCATGGATTCCTTTCTGTTACCAATTCAACCAGGCTGCCCGTCCTTATCAGGTCCATTCTTCTCCAACCTTCAAATCCCAATTCCCTCATCCTTTCATCGAGAATATTATCTCGAAATTCACTTTGGGACATACTGGAAGACCAAGTATATTCAGCTGGAAGACTTCCTCCAAATGCCCTTGTCCTAACGGTAGAATTTACAAGTTGTACTGCTTCAGCTGTTCTCCCTAGTTCATTCATACATTCTGCTTTGCAAAGCAAAATATCAGCTAGTCTTAAATAATAGATCAGTCCACCAGAGTACCAGAAATTTTGGACTCCCTGTGTTCTGGAATCTTCAAACTTCTTGGTATGGGGCTCTAGTTCATCCTGTTGTCCTGTCCATGTGATGGAAGGGACTCTGCCATCAGGCAGGGTAAAATCATACCTGATGCTGGCCCATTTTCTGGCATCACCAGGTTCCCATATTCCTCCTTCATCAATATCCTTATGATAATAAGCTGTTGGAAGGATAAGATCGTATCCTCCGAAATAGGTGTTATTATCCACATCAGCTACAGCTCTTGAACCAGCGTGATGCTGTGCCATATTATTATCTGGATAAATATTTACAAACTGAAAAGCGTAAATTGATTCTGATGTATTTTGGTTAATGGTGGTATTGAACAAATCTGCATAATTATCCACCAAACCATATCTCGGAATAGCTTTATCAAAATAAGTAATCGCTTTCTGATAATCCCTCACTTCAGACTCGATTGGAGCATAAAGGTATACTTTCCCCAACAATGCTTCAGCTGCTCCCTTAGTAGGGATTTTCGGATCCTCCTCAGTATCATTTAAGTGTTCGACAGCAAACTCAAGATCTGCAACAATAAACTCAAACACATCTTTCAATGGTTGCCTTGATTCTTGGAGATTCTCGATATCAATAATTGGAATAGGTCCCCAAAGCATCGCCAATTCAAAGTTTAAGGTTGCTCTGATAAAGGCTGCCTGCGCTTTCAATTCATCCGATTGGGCATAATAAATAGCCTTTGCGGCAGCACTTACCACTGGCCATCTTTTACTCCACTGTTCCGCTAGAGAGGAGTTGGCGGGATTTAATGCCCCATTGTATTTATCCAGAGCTGCCTGCACATTATTTTCCTGTACCTGCTGACCACCCTGTTTGGCTTCATCAGTACCCAGATTGAACATAAAGCCTCCTCTGTCCTGCTTGGTATTCCTCCATTGCAGATAGAGTCCGGAAATCAACAATCGAATATTCTCTTCATCGCTATATACTTGTTCTTCGGTAAGTTGTGTTTTGGGTTCCTCCACCAAAAATTCGGAACAGGAAACATTTATGAACAGTATAGCTGTATATAATATAGCTAAGCTTATATTTTTCATGATCTAATTTTTTAAGGTATATAAATTGGACAATGCTCAAAAAGAGCCTACTGGCAATCCTTAGGCCTTAAAAGCCAAGGTTAAGCCCAAGGACAAACATTCTTGCTGTCGGGTACCAGTCACCATTTTCAGGATCATATCCCTTGTATTTTGTCCAAGTGAGCAAATTATTACCGGTTGTATATACCCTACAGTTGCTCAATCCTATCTTGGATATCAGCTCTTGTGGAAAATCGTAGGCTAAGGACAGCGTAGCTAGTCTTAAGTAAGAAGCATCTTGAATTCCCCATGAAGTCTCTCCAGCTGAAAACCTGCTTGGGTTGTCGTAAGTTGCTCTTGGGATATTAGTATCCGTATTTTCAGGAGTCCAGCGATCCAGCATATCCTTATGTGTAGCACCATAGCCTGTTCCACTCATTAGGCTTTCATAGAATCCGCTAACTCTCTTTGCCCCATATGAATAAGTAAATACTGCGTTTAGCGTAAAGTTCTTAAACATTATATTTGAAGAGAATCCACCATAGAACTTAGGATCTTTTTTTCCTATAATCACCCTATCATCTTCATCGATTACCCCGTGACCTTCTTCTCCTTCTGCTTGTTGATCTTTTGGAAGTATATCGCCTGGTTTGAGGGTTTTTCCTGGTAGGGATAAGGAGTTCACATACTCCATATCTTCCTCTTGGATTATCCTATCAAATTCCCACATATAAATGGTATTAATGGACTCCCCGAGGAAGAAGTTTCCTTCTCTTTGGATGTCAGTTCCTGTAAACCCACCGAAGCTATATATGGCATCTACATCCCCATATAGTTGGGTTATTTTGTTCTTGTCAAAAGAAATATTGCCAGAAACATTCCAAGAAAGTTCCTTTTGGTCGATCAATTTGGCGTCAACAGAAAATTCAAATCCCCTGTTTCTCATTTCACCGACATTTTCAATTGCCTCTCTGTACCCTGTCAAAGTAGAAAGCGACCTTCTTACCAATAAATTGGAGTTGACGATATTGAAATAATCGGCAGTAAACTGGATTCTGTTATTAAGCACCCCTGCATTGATTCCGATATTGAACTGGTCTTGCTTCTCCCAAGTCAATGCTGTGGTACCTCTTAATCCAGTAGAATTAAATGAAACATTTCCATTGGAATAAACCGGGTTATAAAGGCTAAAGTAGGCATAGTCAGGTATGTTCTGATTTCCTACACTACCATATCCAATTCTAAATTTGGCCTGGTCTAACCAAGATTGGCCTGTCATAAATTCCTCGTTGGCCAAGTTCCAAGCAAAGGCCACAGAAGGGAATACACCCCATTCATTTCCCTTTGCAAACTTTGAAGAACCATCAAGCCTACTGGTGAGCGTAATCAAATACCTGTTATCATATTCATAATTTAGTCTTCCCAAGTAGGACATGATGGTTGATTGTACCAAATTGGAACCAAGATTAAAATTCTCCTTATCGAAGGCTGCACCTAAATTATAATAACCAAAATCATCCGTTGGGAAGTCCCTTGCACTCACATTGGTGTATTTAAATTGATTTTTGATCATACTGGTGCTTACAAGCGCATTGATCAGGTGTTTATTATTGATCAGCTTTTCATAACTAATAGAATTGTCCCACTGGTAATTAGAAGCATGATCCAGGTTATGAATGGCCCTTCCCCTAAATGAGTCCCTGAATGCTTGCTGAATATCACTAGGAATGTATTCATAATATTCCTGGTCTATGACATCCATTGATATAGTCGAACGGATATTCAGTCCCTCAATAGGATTGATATTGATATAGTTGGATGTCAGGATTCTACTCTTTGACCTATCCTTATTGATCCTTAAGGAATTAAGGGGATTCTCCATATTGATATCCCAATTGTTTCCCCAAGCCAAGTAAAGTGAATCGGTACTAATGGGCAATAATGGATTAGCTACACTTGCTACACCAAAAACCTTACCGTCCACAAATTCATCCATGCTCTTTGAATAGGTCGTATTCGTTCCTACTTTGAGCCAAGACTTGATGTTTTGCTCGGCATTGATACGGCCAGTATAGCGTTTGTAAGCGGAATTTTCTACCAGCCCTTCCTGATCTACATAACCAAAACTTAAATAGTAATTTCCTTTATCACTTCCCCCGGAAAAACTGATGGTATGGTTTTGTTGCATGGCAGATCTGGTAACTGCGTCCAGCCAGTTATAATTACGTCCATTATTATAAGACTCGATCTCATAGTCTGCAAACCACAATTTGCCAGGACCCAAAAGTTCATCATTAATAAAATCATCCTTGCTAGCATTAGGATTGGCGGCATAATAGGCTCCTCCTACATTTGCGGCATTTTCCAAAGCATCTATTCTGAGTTCAAACATGTCTTTGGCTCCCAAGGTCAATGATTCATTCACAAAATCCTGAACACCAAACCATCCTTCATAACTGACCTTTCCTTCTCCCGACTTACCTTTCTTGGTAGTAATGACCACAACACCATTTGCCCCTCTGGATCCATACAGGGCAGTTGCTGAAGCATCCTTCAAAACATTGATGGACGCCACATCATTCAGGTTGATCATATTAAAATCCCTGTCCATGATAATCCCATCCACCACATAGATTGGGTTCCCACCATATTGAAGGGAATTATTTCCACGAATTCTGATTCCCGCATCTGAACCTGGCTGTGGATTGTTCTGGATATAAACACCAGCAGCACGTCCCTGTAAGGCTTCATTAATAGAGGTAACAGGCCTTTCCTTAAGCTTTTCTTCATTAACATTTACCACGGCTCCGGTTAGGTCGGACGCTTTCATGGAAGTACCTACTATCGATACTTCATTTAAGGTTAACAAGTCAAGTTTAAGGACGATATCTATTATTGACTGATTGTTTACTTCTACTTCTTGGCTAGCAAAGCCAATAAAGCTAAACTTCAACTTTCCATTATCCGGAACATTAATAGAGTAATTACCATCTATGTCTGTTATTGTACCCACAGCTGTTCCAATAACAACTATCGTGACTCCGGGAATAGGAATCCCCTCCTCGTCAACAACAGTTCCCGTGACTTTTTTGTCCACTTCAATACTGACAGAGATTTTATTCCTTGCGATCTTCTTGACGCTAATATTATTATCTACCTGCTTAAAAGCCAAGCGGTGGGTTCTGGCCAATTCAAGCAAAACATTTTCCAAGGACTGGTTTTTCACCTGAAGGGTAACAGGAGAAGAAGACTCGGCTAAAGTAGGATTATAGATAAACTCAAACTGGGTTCTTTTGTTAATTTCAGAAAACGCTTCATCAAGTGAAACCTTATTCAGATCAAGGCTGAGATGGACTTTTTTGAGATCCAATGATTCCTGCGCCTTAGATGGTGCTGCATAAATAAGGTTAAGAAAAAGCAGCTGAAACACAAACCCATATAGATAGTATTTTCCTATCATACATAGTGCATGTAATGTTTTTTTCATAAATTAGAGGGTGTTTTATTGTTAATTAATTAGCATTAGAACATCAGCAAATAGTCCTAGCCTGAGAAACTTAGCTATTTGCCAACATCATAGGCCAATGGTATTTTCAGATATCATTGGCTTCTTTTTTTTGGTTATTTCAGGGATCCTTCATCGCTTATTATTTTATAGGGTTAAAGTTTATTGTTACTTGTTTTTGATCAATCTCATACTCAAATCCCATCGAATAGGACAAACTTTCCAGTACATTAAAAAGGGGTTTATTTTGAAATCTTCCTGATACCCTCAAACTTTCATCTTGAGGAAAATTCTGAACATCAATATCAACGCCATACCACCTTTCCAGGGTAACGACCACCTTATCAAAGTCTATTTTCGGAAAATCCAACACGCCTTTCTTCCATAAGAAGCCCTCATCTAGATTAAATGATGACTTATTGAAAATATTCTCCTCTGAAACCTCAGCCTCCTCTCCAGGTAAGAGCATCACACCATTATTTTCATCTGAGCTTTGATAAACCTGTACCTTCCCTGTAGCTAGCTGAACATTTACTTGGTCTTTCCAATAGGCATTTACATTAAAGGAGGTTCCTAGGGCCTTAGTAATAACCTGATTGCTATGCACTTTAAAAGGTAGATCCTTATTGGGTTTCACTTCAAAAAAGGCCTCACCAACCAGAAAAATTTCCCTATTGGATATTCCGAAGTCTTGTCCATATTTGACCTCACTATCAGAATTTAAATAAGCGATACTACCATCAGGCAACTTAACTTTCAGCTTTTGACCACTTGGACTACTTCTTACCTTCAGGGCAAGTACTTCAGATTCATTTTGCTTGTTTTCTTCATTACCATTAAGCCATGTATTCGCAGCGAAAAATAAAATGAAACCTGACGCAATCAATATGAGGACTGATGCAGCGATTTTATTCCATGAAATAGGATGTACATTGACATTAATATTCTTGACTTTATTATCATTCCCGCTAATGCGTTGCCTTATTTTGGCATAGGTTTCCTCGTGTAATTCTTGATTCCATTCAGAACCCACAATATCTAATTCCAACAGAATGTCTTTTGCTTTTAACGCCAAATTTGCTTTGGAAGGATTATTTTTAATCCAATCCTCCCAAAGCTTATAATCTTTGGGATCTTTATTAAAAGCCCAATTTTTAAAGCTTGGCTGCTTTAGAAAGTCATCTAATTTTTCGTTTTCTATCATTTGGCAATGCTGCGTTTCTACAGGGAAGAGCCAAATAATGGGAGAATCTCACAGAAAAATTTAAAAAATAATTCAACTTTACGCTATTCTCAAAAATGAGATTATTTCATTAACAAAAACCTATAAAATCAATGTTTTCACTACACATTCCCTAATAAAAGAAGCAATAAAAAAATCAACATTTTCCTGTTTGGCAATTTTTCTTTTAGGGTTTTCAGTCCTGTAAATATCAAATTATATAAGGTGGTAATCTTAACGCCCATAAGTTCAGAGATATCTTCATAATCCATTTCCTCCAGGTACCTTAAGTGTATAGCTTCCTTTTGGCGTGAAGGAAGGCTTTCCAATGCCTCAGTGATCTTATGGTTTCTTTCAAAAATAATTTGGTTCTGGAGCAGCACTTGTTCAAATGATTCGTTCCAGGACATTTTATGCTGAAATTCATCAAAGGATTCTCCAGAGTAGGACCTATTGATCCTTTTAATGATTTCCCTTCTCAGGGACGAGAATAGATAAAACTTAATTGATTTTTGAATGGAAAGCTTCTCCCTAGCCTCCCAAATATGGACAAAAATATCCTGTAAAACATCACTGATTAAGTCAGTGTCACCTGTAAACCTACGCCCATACTTATAGAGTTCTTTTGCATATTTATCATAGACAAATGAAAACGCCTTCTCATCTCCCTCGGCAATCAAACGCCACAGCTCATCATCCGCTTTTACAAAATTCATCAATGGGTTATTTAGGATTACTAGGTCTTTTCTACTTAATCAGAAAAAAAGCACACGCATGTTACCATTAATTAATTGAAAATACAAGCAAATAATTATTAGGGGCTTTCATTCTGGGCTATAACAATCACGAAATAGAAAGCAAAATTAAAGTAATTATTGTTGAGTTCTATTTATAAACAGCTACTCCAAATGTTTATAAAACAAACATTAATTAGTTTACAAAACAAACATTTATTATATTTAGTAAGTAATCAATTAACCAATATATTCTATGAACTATTCAAGTCTAATTCTCCCATCTGAATATATGATTGTCGCCAATACTGAATGTTGTGAAGATAGTATCATTCAATTAAAACAATATTTAAAAAACACTATAGGCACTTTTCCAAGTGCCTATAGTGTTCCGCATATCACATTTTCTGCTTTCTCAATGCAAGAAAAACATCAAGACCTTATAATTCAAAGGTTAAGACATAAGTTAAAACAAGTATCATCCTTCAAAGTAAGATTAGATGGATTAAGTGCTTGGGAAAGTTCAAGCACCATATTCATACAGACCAGTCAGGAAGAATCCCTAAACTTGGGTTCCATGATATTCCAAGCATTATATAACAGGTTAGTTACCGAAATTCACCACAGCTTAAAGACAAAAAGTGGAACGGCCCATGTGACTGTTGCGAGAGGTCTATCACCAGAAAATTTCGAAATAGCCAAAGCGTTATTACTCCCAATTCCCTTTAAGAAAGAATTTACTGTCAAACAAATTACCCTTCTGAAGAGAAATGTGAATGCAATATCTTGGACAGAAGTTTGCAAAATCCCATTGCTTGCTATAATTCCAAACAATCAGAATGGTTCTTCTCAACTTCCATTATTTCCATAAAAACAAAAAAGCCACCCCAAATTAATGAGATGGCTTAGTGATTATTTATATCTTTTTGCCTTAGGCCTTCAGCATTAGGCTTTTCTCTTTAGACCTTCAGCTTTCGGCCTTCCTTCTTTTGGCTTTAGGATTTCAGCTTTCGGCTTTAGACATTAAGCATTAGACTATTCCTCTATAACCGTTTCCTTCTTCCAAAGTTGCTCAGGATAAACTCCTTTTTGATGCAAATCCCTTAAAGATTCCTCTACAGACTCCTTATCCTCAGGGTAGGTTACCCCAAACCAGGTTTTGCCTCCCTCTAGGATATTCACAGATGCCTTTCCTTTCTCAATCAATTGATTCACAACGGTAGGGATATAAAATTCCGCTTTTGGGTTTTCCTTATTTTCCTCTAGGAATTGATACCATCTTTTTTCCGTCTCCTCAAAAAATGATGGCTGGAATCCCCAGCAATTCATAGATACAGGAGTTCTTTCATCAATCTCCAAAACATCCTCACCCATCCTACTGATGACCTTCTCCCCTTCCCTGGCTATCTTTTCTCTTTCCGTCATTCCGGTCAACTCACCATTTGCATTGGATGTACACACGCCACGATTTACGGTGCCATGTTTAGATAGTACATTCTTAAGGGCATAGCCCACCATACAGTGCTTATTTGGCTCTTGAGCACTCCCTAGGTATTCGCCCAACTGATCAATGGCTTCCTTACCATAAAAATCATCCGCATTGATCACCGCAAAAGGTTCTTGAATAACATCCTTTGCACATAAAACCGCATGGGCAGTACCATAGGGCTTGGTTCTTTCAGAATTTTGATAAGCTGCAGGTACTAGACTGCTGAGGGACTGGATGACAAATTCCACCTGGATCTGATCCTGGATTTTATCTAAAAAGCGCTCAGACACCAGGTCAAGGATTTCTGCCCTTACGATAAAGACCACCTTGCCGAAACCGGCCTGGATGGCATCATAAATGGCATATTCCAAAATGGTTTCGTTATTAGGGCCAAAGCCATCGATTTGCTTATTCCCCCCATACCGCGAGCCCATCCCCGCAGCTAAAATCAATAATGTTGGTTTGATTGAATTCATATTTATTTCTATTTATTAGGGTCTCTTGTTATTTAAGGTTAGAAAGTTGGATATAACTGACAGAAGACAGGCTTGCGAATTATTTATTTGAAAAAACGTCATTGCGAACTCTGGACATTGAGCTTATCGAAATGTTAATCCTTCTAGAGGTCTACATTTTCTCAAATATAAAAGAACTGTATACCGAGAGCTTCAAATCAATGTCATCCTGACAAAGGAAGGATCTCTAAAGCTAATTGTTACTGGAAGAGATTCTTCCTATCGTCAGCCTAGCCTGCCCCGATTACTTTCGGGGACATTTTATTCACGTCAATGGTAGGACGATCAAAGAGAAGACACGGCAATCCCGCATCCAGTAAAAGTCCCTTCGAAAAGGATAGCCAAACATAACGACATTCCACATATGATACCTAGATAGCTTGCTTAACTAGTTATTTGATAATTGGGATTCGGGATTGCCGCTGGGATAATGTTCGTTATATTAATTGTTTAACGTTGCCTTCCATCCCTTCGGCCTTTGACCTTCGGCTTTCGGCTCACTCTCAAATCTAGCGTCTCAAGTCTCATATCTACTTCAACAAATAAATCAAATTCGCCTGAGCAAACACACTGAACTTGTCCTTCCCAACAGGAAACTCCTCCGTACTATTTTCATACAACTGCCATTGATAGTTCATCCCATTGATAAATTGTAAGCGCGAGCTGAGCATAAATCGATCCCACTGATAATCAAATAAGAAACCAAGAGATAAATCCACCCAAGGCTGACGCTCGTCTTGATATCCCAATCCTTTATAATAAAAGTCCTGGTGATTGGCCAATCTTTCTAATAGTATGCCGTATTTATTCAATTTATCTATCAGAGATACTTCTACAGTTTGCACATTGCTTCCAGTTCCTATCCCTACACCTAATGGTCGACCTAAGTGAGTAAAGCCTCTTACCTGATAATGTGTATGCCAAGAAGTTCCCCCTCCTAATCCTATATATCTTATATACCGATTCACTGATTCTTGCTGCTGAGTCATTTCAGCCCTTAGTTGAATTAATTTATTAGGGTAGGGAAGTTCAAAAAGCTTATTAAATCCTAATAAATAAGCTCTCGCATGTTCAGGGTTCATGACAAACTCTCTAGCAGTATAGGCATGATCCCTTCGACCATATTCAAAATATAGCTCTGCATTTGCCTTGGTAAACAAATATCTTCCAAAAACCGAAACTTGTTGATCCTGCCTCTTCCCATCATAATCAACTGAGTTACCATTATTAAAAAGACTACTCTTGGTAAAGGTTTCAAAGATGGGAAACCAATCTCCAAAGGAATTCCCTTTATCTTCATTATATTGTTGAAAGGTCCTATTTAACCCAAGAAACAAACCAGGCACCCACTTAGGTTGATAACTTATGCTCATCCCATTTAAATAGCGCCAGTCTTCTGATAAAGGATTAAAATATTGCTCATTCAATTCCTCCCACTGGCTGGGTGCATAACCTGATGGTTCCAGCCTTCCCATAATTATCTGCCCCTCGAAAGACCCCAAAAATGTCTTTGCTGGCTTGGTGGTATTTAAAGTTAAATGGGAAAACCCTTGGGCATTATTGGAAAAGATCAAAGCATTAAATTGCCCAGGTCCCCACCAAATATTTTCCGTTGATGCCCCAATCTCAAAGGCTCCATATCCTAGGCTAATTTTGGATTGCCCTAAACCAAATTTGGAATAACTGTTTTCCCCAAACCTTTCCGGTGTGTCGCTATTATTCCATAAATAATATTGTGCGCTGTTGGTGGAACCCAAAAAATCCTTGGGATATCCGAAATAGGAACTATTCTGTGCCCATACCCATTCAGGCATCAATTGTATATTGATAAAATGGAATTTACCCGCTATACCTCCTGTTACCAAATTCTGGAAACCCACATTGGGAATCATGGTACCATTGCCCCAACCATAGGGTCTTCCTGAATTATAAGCAGTGGTATTTCTTAATGGTAAATAGCTGATGTACTTTTTATCTACATTTCCATTTTTTTGTCCTAAAGTGCTACCTATTTGAAAACCTGTATAATCCTTATACACCTCATTACTATAAAACAAAGATGGCTGAAGTGGTCGAATATTAAAACTAATACCCGAATCCAATTCCCCCAATAATTGTTTCCTCCGCATAGCTTCCTCAAATACCGGCATTCCTGCAAGAATAGATTGACCGAACAGCGTGGTCGTTCCTTGAATTAAAAGAACCAAAACGAATAATACCTTAATAAATCTAATCAAGTAATCACATTTCATTATAGAGAAGAATATTGAGCAGTCCCCTTATTTAAGCTACAACTTCCCTTAAATTCCTTAATAGCCCTTTTGCAAGCTTCTTTCTGTCAAAATCCCGGGCAAGTCTCTCACAACCAACCTGGTAATCATAGTATTTATTTTCATCGTTGGATATCATAATTACTTTTTCCAAAAAGGTATATTTATCCTCAGGGATAAAACATGCCCCCGCATCATAACTTTCTATGATTCCCTTTGTCTCCCCTTCAAGTCCCAATAAAATTGGTCTTCTCACTGCAGCTGCTTCAAAGATTTTTGAAGGGATTACAGTTAAAAAAGTATCGCTTTTTTTCAAATTTACTAAAGCCACATCCATCAAGTTCAAATAATCAACCACTTCCTTTTTAGAGACCGAATCCAAAAACAATACATTTTTAAGTTTATTTTGTTCTGCTTTAGCCAACAATTTTTTCTTCTCAGCACCATCTCCCATAAATAAAAATAATAGATTTGGATGAGAGTCTTGTAGCTCTCCAACACTGTCCAAAATAAAATGAAGGCCATGGGCCATACCATGGGTACCGATATAGGCAAATATAAACTTATTTTCTAGTTGATGCTTTTCCAATAAATAAGCAGGCTTTTCCGACTCCTTAAACAAATCTAAATTTGCTCCGTTCTTAAAAACACTGATTTTATTACCATCAATTCCTTTTTCTATAATTTTCCGTTTAAATGTATCTGTCACCACCACAATATGGTCAGCGGATTTGTACATTTTAACTTCTAACCATTCAAAAAAATGGATAAATAAGTTCTTTTTCATCGCTCCTACTGCAATGATGGACTCTGGCCATAAATCCCTGACTTCCATCACCCACTTTTTCCTCTTAAAGAAAGACAAAAACCATCCGGAAATCGTTGTAAAAAACTGAGGGGAAGTCGCAACGATCAAATCCGTTTTCACAAACAATCCCGCCCAAAAAGCCATAAAGGCATAACTGATATAATCCAATATCCGCTTTACAAATCCCTCGTTGGCAGTGATATAGGACCAGACCCTTATCACTTTAATTCCATCAATTTCCTCCGTTTGATAGAGTTTATTTTTATACCCTTCATAAACTTTCCCTTTAGGAAAATTTGGCACACAGGTGATGACGGTTACTTCTACTCCCTCTTTTACCCATTCCTTACAATGCTCATATGTCCTATTGGCAGGAGCATTGACTTCTGGTGGAAAATTATCCGTTAAAAACAATATCTTCATTACAAATACTTAAGTTAATCCACATAGGTAGCTCAGGAGTATACCCCCGGTTTAAGCCAGCACCTATGCTCAGTTTTAATAAAGGGAACTGGATGCAATCGGTTTTTCTTTGTAAATTTCTACAATAGCCTGGATGATTCTTTCCGCAGTATTACCGTCCCACTTTTCAATACCTTTACCTTTTTTCCAATCTCCGGAAAACAATTTCTGCATTGCCGGAGCAATGGCTTTTGGATCAGTCCCTAAAAGCTCATTGGTTCCATGGGTAATGGTTTCGGGCCTTTCAGTATTGTCCCTAAGTGTCATACAAGGCACTTCCATCACGGTCGTTTCCTCAGTAATCCCTCCCGAATCCGTCACCACACACTTGGCCCTTTGGACCAAATAATTAAACTCCAAATACCCAAGGGGCTCCACCATATGCAGTCTTTCATGCGATATGCCTAAATTCTCCAGCATTTTTCTGGTCCTGGGATGAACCGGAAAAACTAAAGGCAAACTATTTGAATGATTCACAATTTCGTCGATCAACTCTTTGAGCTTTTCTTCCTGATCCACATTGGCAGGACGGTGCAAAGTCATTACAAAATAATTACCTTCCTCCAAACCGATTTCATTCCAAACTGCTGGTTTCTGGAACCTAGGTCTATGCTTTAATAGGGTATCGATCATCGTGTTGCCCACAAAGAATATCCTGTCTTCCTCTATTCCTGATCTCCTGAGGTTCTGGTTGGCCACCTCTGAGGTAGTAAAGAAATAATTGGTAATACTATCGGTCACCATTCTGTTGATTTCCTCCGGCATGGACCAATCCCCCGACCGGATTCCTGCCTCCACATGGGCTACAGGTACATGAAGTTTCTGAGCAGAAATGGCACAGGCCATGGTAGAAGTCACATCCCCCACCACCAAACATAAATCAGCTTTCTCTTCCTGAAGCAATTTTTCATAGCCTACCATAATAGCAGCGGTTTGTTCGGCTTGGCTTCCCCCTCCTGCTCCCATATTCACATCTGGCTCGGGAATGCCCAACTGCTCAAAAAAACTTCCCGACATATTTTTGTCATAATGCTGACCGGTATGGATCAACCTAAAGGATATCTCCTCACCACTTTTTTGAGCTTCTTTAATAGCATCGATAATCGGTGCTATTTTCATAAAGTTAGGCCGCGCTCCTGCTATTAGATCTATTTTCATGATTTCAAAAGAATTGTTTCTGTTCCTTAAGTTTATAATATTTAGCTGAATCTCTTTCCTTAAATACCCTGGCAGGATTCCCCCCTGCGATGCCCATAGGGGGTATATTGCTGGACACCACACTACCAGCTTGAATAATAGCTCCTTCTCCAATCGTGACACCGGCCAAAATAATGACATCCAATCCTACCCACACATTATCTCCGATAGCAACATCTTTGGTAATCACCGTTTCGTCATAGGGTATTCTAGCCCCCAAATAATTATGGTAAGTGGTCAGGATCCTCAGGTTTTTGCCGGAATGAAAATTATCTCCAAAACTGACTTTACCGCTCCCATATATCCTGCAACCATTAAAATTCGCATTGCTCCCAAAAAAAGTGTTGGAGGTAAATATGGAAAGCCCATGAATATGGATGTCAAAGACCCTAGCATTCTTGGATAGTAGGTAGGCAACCGTCTTAAAAAACAACTTCTTAAATCTTCTCAGTACTTTTCTCATATTTTCTGCTTTTCATGACTACAAACACATACATGTATATCCCCGCTACCAAGGTGGCAATAGCGCAACCATACAAATGAATTTGTGGAATCAGCACGACATTTAAAAGGATGGTTATTAGGGCTGCTCCCAGGGTGATCACCGATAGGCTTTTGGTATCTTTCACATAAAAGAAATAATTCGATTCGAAGCGGTAAAATGACATAAACACATATGCAACTGAGATAATGATGACCAAGTTGAACTGGATTGAGTAATTGTCAAAAATATCGGTAAAAAGCAACAAAAACTGTACTAAACCGATAATAAACATACTAAAAAAAATCACAGCCAAATAAGTGGCCTTTCTGATTTTATGTATCTGCTCATGCTTTTTGCCCTTCATCATTTCAATAAAAGTCGGTAGCCAAGCTAAATTAAAACTAGTATATAGAAAATTAACCAACATTCCCAATTGGTAAGCCACGGCATAATTTCCAAGATCTTCTTCAGACAAAAAATATAGGATAAAAAACCTGTCACCGATATTAAGGATATAGCCGGAAACCATATGCAATATCAGGGGCAAACTATAGGAAAGGGACAATTTCAGAAGCCTCTTATTGCCTTTCAACAAATAGCCCTGCTTATATAGGATACCAATCGTCAATAAGCCAACCAGAATAGCAGCCAAAACATTGGGCAATACACGATAAGTCCAGTCAAACTGATCTCTGTACAAATAAAAAATAAAAAGAAGGAACAAATCCAATACAATACATGAAACACGCAGCATCAAATAGGATCTGGCCTGTTTTTTTGCCCTAAAAATGGATAACTGAATTTCTATCAGTTGATTGAACAAAAAGAAAATAATACAATAAAAAATGATCCACCAATAGGTGTTTTCTATGAAAAATGTACAAAGGTAAAGCAGGGACATTCCTAGTGCCGCACTGACAAAATGTAACGAAACGATATTCCCTACAAAAGTTTTAAAATCCGTCTCCTCCAAGTCATAATAAAAACGGATAATAGACTGCACAGTACTCAGACCCAAAACCGGAATCAGTACCAAAGACAGATTCCTGTAAAATTCCACCATGCCATAGTCCACAGGAGAAAGGATCTTGGTCAATAAGGGCAAAATCAAAATTGGAAGCCCCGAATAGAGGGCATTGGTCAATCCATAAATTAAGGAATCCTTAACGAGAGCGGATGATTTCAATCTATTAACGGTTGCCAACATGTTTTTTTCCTCTAAATACGGTAAACCAGTTCAAATCTTTATATTAAGTAATTCTCTGAAAACCGATTAATTAGTACGAGATAGTATTAAATATTTAGCATGATTGAGTTCCTAAAACACTTAAAACAAAAGCATTGGATAAAGGAAGGAATAAAAAATTCAATCAAAGAAACCATGGAACTATAGATCAAACCATACAAGAGATATTGAAAACGGTGATATATGGATTCTAATTTCTGACAAAATCTTTTTTCTTACCTTCCAAAATCTTCTTTGTCTCATGTATGAAATTTTCTCGGAAGCCTGTAACAAAAAACTCTTTCCCCTCTTCAGAAATTTCGTCTTTGCTTACAAAAGGCTGTACATTTATTTTTTCAGCAAGCTCCTTAGGGGATGACACAAATGAGACACTCTTAAAACCTTTAAGCTTATCACCATAATACGTGGAAGCTTGATTTTCTATATCCAATAAAATGGTTTCTACACCAAACGAAAAGGCCTCAAGTGCACATGTAGAGTTAATGGTTACATGAAAATCCGAAATCTGGAGCCCTTCATAAATATTGAATTTATTGGCTATTATTATATTACGATGTATTGAGGTGCTTAATTGATACTTTTCACTTCTCAAAAATAAAATATAAGCAATTCTTTCATCAAACTTAATGGCATTATTTACAAAATCAATTAATTGCTTTTCAAAAGGCTCTTGGAAGCTTATTGCAACCAATTTTGTGAACCCCCTTTTTCTCAATTGCTCCTCAAACTTTGTAATTTCCTTGCTTTTCTTATTATACTTTTCCAAGAAAGAGTACCCAATTGGAACTACATTATCACTATTGATGAAATAGTTACTCTCATCGAAAATCTTTAACTCTTGATTCCCATAAGTAAACAGATAATCAGGAAAGAGATTCGTCCCCAAATTTGTATTTACATTATAGGCCAGGTGTCTCTCATTAATAATTCCATGTTGAATTTCCACAACAGGAACACGCTTTTCTTTCAAAGCCTTGATGAAACCATATGAAGAACCTGAGTAAACAAAAAAAACAATTTTAGGATCTAATCTTCGAAGTAAAAACCTCATAAAATAATACTGACCTAAGAATCTTCTTGTTAAACCCCGGTAGTCCAAATTCACATTATACTCTTTTAAAATATCCTTTAAGATATTCTCATTCTCAATTTTAATCTTTTTACCATAAATTCTCTCAAATAGATTGACTCCTACGTAGAAAATTGATTGCCCTATTATATGTCTTGTTGGTATTTGACCTCTTTTAAAATGAATGCCGGAAGGGAATGGATTTTCAATTTCAAATGCATTATCTAAGCTAACCAATGCGTCTTCTATTACTCTGTCATGATAAAGTCCCTCAAACTTTTTCCGTCTATCTGAGGATGAAAAAAAAATATACTCGGCATTTTTTATTTTCAATAGATCACCAAATCCATAAAACAAATTCTTCGCTAAATGCCTAAAAAAAGATCCATTTATCTGAATACTTCTTGAACCCATTCCATTCTTTTTTCTGAGCTCTTCAAGTAACTTCAACCTTAAAACCGGCCAAATAGGGTCGTTCAATACCTTAACTGATTCTAGTGAATATTCTTTCTCTATATTTTTTATAACATCATCAAGCATAAATATTCTTTATTGGGCTCAATAAACTGCAATTTTCTTTTCAACTTTAATATGTCCTTTTTCTTCATAATCTCTGAAAAAAAATATTGAATAAAAAAATATAAACTGAAAGAAGTAATTGGAATGAGGTCCTGATAAAAGTGTAATACATAAGCAAAGGGAAATATAAAAAACAACCTTTGTTCCTAAAGGGAAAACATCATTTGACTTAATTGCTTTGATTACAACAAAAGTAAGCCAAATTAAATATGTCATCCCTAATATTCCTAATTCAGTAATTATCTGAAAAATAAAATTATGCATGCTATAAGCCGTGAACTTTTCAGTTCCGGGAACAATATTTTCTACCATCATGGGAATAGAATTACCTGGGCCAATTCCCAAAAAATAAGATCTCTTTAATTCAATAACTCCATAAATAACCGCATTTAACCTATTATTTATTGACCCAACATTATATACAGGTTCCAAATTTGCTATTTGATTTAAAGGGTATAGCAAAACTTCTTGTAAACTAAGACCTGGTCCTAATTCCACATCTTTTATACCAAGAAATACTAGTATAACTACTCCAAACAATATCCCAAATCCTATGTATCCCTTCTTAAAAATAGGGATTTTAAGTAAAATCTCTGTTAAAAAAAATAAAATTATAGAAAGTAAGACTAATCTTGCCCCATTATGTAATATCAAATATGACGCCGCTGCTATCCACAAAAATTTAATTTTACCCTTCTCCCCTAAATAAAATAGAAGAATGCATCCTCCCAAAACAGCTGAGAATTCGTTTTCATTCCAAAAAAAAATATTAACTGCAGGCAACCTTGCCTGAGTATTAAAATACACTCCCCCAAAAGCTAATTGGATGAACCCTAGCACTACCATTACCTTGAAAAGTAGTTTTATAAACTTATATATGTAATCTATTCCAACTTTATCAACAAAGTACTTTACGAACAAATAATAAAATAAAATAATTATATAATAGAAAAAGAAAACAACATCAAATCTTGAATATTTACTAATGTATTCAGAAACAAAAAAAGAATACATAAATAATAAAGTAGTTATTAAGAAAAATTTAATAATGTCGTTTCTCTTCTTTAACCACAAGAACAAAAATAAGAAAGGAATAAGCACCCTAAATAAAGTAATGTTGCTTTCAATTGATGGTCGAAGAATGGTACTAAGTCCAGCTATTAAAATGATCAACAAAAACCCCCACTTTTCTAGGTTTATTTTTTTTATGCTAAAAACCACTTACTTAATCTATCTTATGCAGTTTCACTTTTGTCAAAGAATCCCCACTGAGTCCGGATGTATATATACACCAAGGATGTGTTGTAGTATTAAAACCTTGAATCATTGATGGAAGCCATGATGGCTCTTCTTCAATAAAAATTTTATTAACAGTAAGGTTTTTTAAATCAAGGGATAATGATATTATCCTGTTTTCCCTATGCCCCCATAGCCTGTCTCTATGATACCTTTCTTTTGAAATAAAGTTTGAAAGAATATATGCTTTATCCTTAATAATAGAAACACCACTGCTTCCAAAAACATATCCATTAGGTACATTTATTTCATGCTTTACCCAAGTAAAGTTATTTCTATACGCAACAAAAAAATCCGTAGAATCTTTATACTCCTTAGAATATGTCACCCAAGGTCTTCCTAAGCTATCAATAGCTAAATTAGAAATATTTAAATATGAATCAGCTATTTCGGGATTATCTTTTCCATCGATCAATTCAACATTATCTGGACTCACTGGAATTTCAACGTTCTCTTTTTCACTCTTCCAAGTATTTCCTTTATCTTCAGAATACATGTAACCTAACATATATGACACTCCATTTTTTCTATCAGAAAAAGCATTCTTCATACCTTTTGGAAGGTATTCATACATTTTAAAAACTACATGAATAGCCCCCTCTGAATCAATAATTAATGATTTATAAGTTCTAATATAGGAGGATCGATTTAAATTAGATTTATTTGAAAAATAATTAGGTTCTATTAATTTAATTCCTTTGGACCAGCCACCTCCCACCGTTTTAGTAAATAAGTTTATGCTCCATATTCCATTGGGATTGGATTGCCTTCCTAATAAATACAAATTATTTTCTTTATCCACTGATAGAGATGGATAGGTCATACGACTTCCAATCTCAACGAAATCATCCCAACTTAAAATATCAAAAGGATTTTTTGACTTTACATATCTAAAGGGACCATGGTGAGGACCATAAACTACATGAAGAGTTCCGTTACTATCGATAACTATTGCCCCTCCTCCATGATTATCTTTTACATTGTTATCTAAAACATGTTCTGTGACAATTTTCTTTTTACCCTTATCAAATTCTCGAATAAGTAAAGAAAATTTTCTATCAATATAATCAAGAGATAAAACAAATAAAGATGTTTCGGTTTCTACAATTTTATTGGAATCAGTATACGCAGTTGCCCTTGAAGAACCTATAGTTGATATAACGACAGGATCAGTTATTTCCACTGTCTGAGCTCGCCCAACCTCATACCGGATTGCAAGTAAAATTAAAACCAAATATAACGGCCTCATTGGATAATATTCATCGAAAATCTCTCTCCCTTTTCCACATACCTGACAGCTTTTTGATTAATTACCTCTTTAAAAAATTTTGGGTGCAACCCAAAACCTGGCCTAATACTTCTTACATTTTTCTCAGTTATCAAATCTCCTTCTTTAATATCCTCGACCACATACAAAGAGCGACTAAAGTCCCTTCCTTTTTTCTGCTTATCAGTCAATTCATAAGAAACCAAACCAATCGCAGATTCCGCCTCTCTTACTGCTTTTACCATCTGGGCAAACTCTTCCTCATTCATGGAAAAAGAAGCATCTGGACCGCCAATCGACCTGTCCAAAATAAAATGTTTTTCGATAATCTTTGCCCCAAAACAGGTGGCTACAACTGGAACCGTACTTCCCATAGTATGATCAGATAGGCCAGAAATTACACCAAACCGCTCAGCAATATCTTTTACCATAACCATATTGGCTTCATTTATAGGTGCAGGATAGCTTGATGTACATTTTAACAACGCAAGATCATCATTCCCCATTCTTCTACAAGCATCTAAAGCTAATCTAATATCCTCTTCAGTGGCGATTCCTGTAGAGATAATGACAGGCTTTCCTTTTGAGGCTACATATTCTATCAATGGAATATCCGTGATTTCAAATGAAGCTATTTTATAGGCTGGTACATTTAACGATTCCAGAAAATCAACTGATGTTGGATCAAAGGGAGAAGAAAAACATAATAAACCTTCACTTTTTGCCGCTTCGAAAATGGCTTTATGCCATTCCCACGGGGTATACGCTTCTTGATATAGTTCATATAAATTTTTACCCTCCCATATCGTTCCTTGAATCAAAAAATCAGGCTTCTTAGAATTGATGGTTATGGTATCCGCTGTGTAGGTTTGTAATTTGATACAATCAGCCCCTGCCCTTTTCGCCGCTTTGACCGTTTCAAGTGCCGTTTCCAAGCTGCCATTATGGTTTGCAGATAATTCCGCAATAATAAAAACAGAAGAATCACTATCTATTTTATAATTACCAATTCTCATAATAAAGTCAATTCAAATTTAATTTCTGATTCATTTTCACAGCCTATCTCATAACCCATTCCTTGAAAGATTTTCAACGAGGGAATATTTTCTTTAAGGACATAGCCATAAACCTTTTGGATACCTAGTATATTGGCTTTAAATCTATTAACACCTGCCTCTAAAAGATATTTCCCTAGTCCCTTTCCAGTATGGCCACTATCCACCAAATAGCTTATCTTGGCCATCTTGCCCGAGTTTTCAATATCAAACCTGATAGAACCAACAGGTTTATTATTTAATTCCAACACATAATATTCACAATCATTGGATAGGACCTTAACCCTAAACCATTTATCATGGCTGGTTCTTTCTATTGGATCTTGATTATAAGAGTATTTTCGGACTATAGGATCATTTGCCCATTTAAAGGTTACTTCCACATCCTCAGGAGTTGCATTTCTAAGCACCTTTTGTGGTTGAATTTTGGCATGGATAACCACATCAATAAATGAGCTCTCAAAGAAGCAATGTTCCTTTAATATAGCCTCCTTTTCAAATCCTTGACTTTCCAGAGCAGTGTACAATCTTGGCCTTAAGTCAAATGCATAGGTAAATATCTTATGAAGGCCAAGTTGATCAAATGCAACTTTTTCAATCATTGATAAAAAACTGGCCCAATGAAATTCAAAACAATCTTTTTCCAGTGACGTCTTCATGATAAATGAGATCTCAGCATATTTGTCAAGCCAATTGATATGAACCAAGCCTCCATAACCAATACATTCATTACCTTCTAAATAGGAAAATAATAATTGATCCGGTTGCTCTTGATCAAATAGTTTAGAAACCACATTAACAAAATAATTGTCTTGTCCCTCTTTTGTCAAAGGTTTAGACTGACGCAAATGATAGATTTGTTCATTCCGCCATTTCATTATGTCGAACCTATCCTTATGGCGAATAGGAGTGATACTTAAAGAACCCCTAGAATAAGTTTGATTTTCACCTAAAACTTTATACTTCTCAATAACCATATCCCAATTAGATTCTATTTATTCTTTCTAGAATCTCTATAGTTCTATTATACTCCAACTTTTTGAGCAAATCTATTGCTGAGGATAATTCTTGATTTATATCAGAATTTCCATTTTTCTGAAAAACAAATTTATTTCCCTCGAAAACCCATGGGTGTTTTTCACCTACATACCTGATTAATTCTAACCCTCTTAATTTCTGGGAATTACCAATTTGAACGATTAAATTCATTTGCATAAAGTCATTTACAGTGTCAATTGTTGCTCTATGATGAACAAGATCATTATCGCAAATAAGACTCCCCGACTTAAAACAATCATGAGTTTTAAGAATAGGAGTTACGTGCTCCTCTTCAAATTGATTTTGCACATATTTTTGAGAATCAATTATAGCCTGCCCCTTAAATATTTCAAAATTCATTCCCAAAGGGAGCCCCACTGTATTTGAATAATCATTGTTTTCCTTAATATGCCATAATACAATTCGTTTTAGCTCCTGACCATCAACAATAGGATTATCGGCAGTTAAACGAACAATATGATCATATTGTTCACATTCTTGTATGCGAATAAAACGACTCAATACATTGTGTTCACTGCCTCTAAAACATTTTATATTAAGTTTTTCACAAAACTGCTCTAAAATCAAATTTGACTCATTTACAGAGGTAGCAACAGTTATTTGATTCTTTCCAAACTCTGCTCCAATAGCATCTAAAATATGAGACAATACTGGTTTTCCATCAGGAAAAGGAAGTGGCATTAAAACTTTATGTGGCAATCTTGTGGATTTCATCCGAGCTTGGATGACAAAACCAATATTCATATTATTTAGAAGTCCATCCACCATCAACAACAATATTTTGTCCTGTTATATAATTTGATGCATCCGATGATAAAAACACAAATGCGCCTGCTAAATCTTCAGGAGTTCCAATTCTCCTTAGTAAGGTCCTGTTTTCCAACTCCCTAACAAATCCTTCATTAACTTGGACTTTTTCTGAAGGAAAGGGGCCAGGTGTTATAGCATTTACATTAATTCCTAATTTCCCTAAATAGGAAGCATAATACTTAGTTAGCTGAATTACCCCTGCTTTTGCTGCACCATAATGAGGAGGGTTTAGGAATTCAGGAAAGTGCTCATAAACTTCAAAATCTGGAGCAACCATTCCATACATTGAGGAAACATTGATTATTTTCCCTCCTATTGCCTTTTTAAAATAGGGAATTATTTCACGTATACATTTAAAAACGCTATTCAAAGTTCCCTCAATCCCATCCGAAAATTCCTTATCCTCCATTTCTTCAGGTGACTGCCCAGATAAATAAAATGCATTGTTTACCAGAATATCTATCTTACCTTCAGCATTATGAATATTCAGAAAAGCCTCGCTTATTGACTTGGTACTTGAAATATCTGCTTGTTCAAAAAGAACCTGTTCCTTAGAGGAGAACCTATTTAAAAAAGTTTCCTCATTACGACCTAACACATAAACCTTTGCACCATGAAATGCAAGGGAATCTACAGCAGCTTTACCTAAATACCCATATCCCCCAGTAAAGAGAATCACTTTTCCCGATAAATCGAATGTTTTAATCATTATTTTGTATTTGGCCACCTCGAAGGCATTAATATATCATTAGTTAGATTTGGAACTAAAAGATCTGGAACTTTAGCTTTAAGCATAGATTCAATATTTTCTTGTAATTGCCTCTTATTTTCAATTCCAAGAACAACTTTGTCTACGTACGGGCTTTCAACAACAAATTTCAATAAACTTCCATGATTATACGCACTGTCTTTAAACTCTGAAAGAAATTTATATAACGGGTTAAAAAAAGTAGGCAAAAAATCGGGATCCATAAAAAACAACCCTTGCAAAAAGCATGACCTGGTATGAACTTCTACTTCTTTCTCCTTTAAGGCAATCATATATTTTTCAAACCTTCTATCCAAATAACTATACGGAACTTGAATTAAATCAGGTAGAAATCCCTTATCCATAATTTTTTCCAACTCCAACGGTTCATTAAAAGAAAAACCAATTTTCTCAATTAGTCCTGCATCTTTTGAGGCTTGTAGCTCGTCCCACTCCCAATTATTTTCCAAAGCAGAAAGGGGCCTATGAAACAGATACCCATATAGGTGAGAGGCTTTTAACTTAAACAATGTAGTTTTTAATTGATTTTTGAACTCTTCGGAGCTATTATTAAATAAAAACTTAGATATTAATTTAAACTTTCCTATTCCTATTTTTCCTAATATAGATTCCGCATCCCCATAAGCTGATGCGGTATCCAATGTGTTAATCCCAATTTCATCGCAGTAAGAGAGAATTTCCCGAACTTCATTCAAACTTGTTCTTCCTCTTTTATTTGAGATCCCATAATCAAGACCAAACTGAACAGTCCCAATTGCTAATTTATGAACCATAATATTCATCAATTGCTCCAATTACTTTTTCCTGATCCTTTAAAGATAAAGATGGAAACATTGGAAGGGACAAACAGTTCCTGTAGTATCGCTCAGCATTGGGCATATCCCCTTCCTTCCATCCAAACTGTTTGTAGTATGGCATTAAGTGAGTAGGAATATAGTGGATTTGTGCAAAGACCTGCTTTTCTCTCAAATGGTTATATAGACCAAGCCTATCCTCCACCTCTATCACATACAGGTGGTAGGCGTGCCCTTCCACTACCCCTGATTGTCCAATCAAAAAGGAAGCATTTTTGAAGGCCTCATAATATCTTTCTGCAATTTGTCTTCTCTTTTCCACGCCTTCATTGGCACGACCAAGTTGACTTAGACCTAGTGCTGCCTGAAAATCAGTTAGACGGTAATTATACCCCAACTCCTGCATCTCCATATACCAAAGCGGATAGTTGTCTTTCCCTCCGGAAAACTCAATGCTATTGGTATATAAACTATCATTCTTAACAATACCGTGGGTACGAAGCGCCAATAATTTTTGGTAAAGCTTCTCATCATTAGTGGTTATCATCCCCCCCTCACCTGCGGCAATATGTTTTACAGGATGGAAGGAAAATATGGCCAAATCTGCGAATTTTCCATTTCCACAAGATTGTTTCACTCCATTTGAGTCCACAAAGTACCCCCCAGGAGCATGACAGGCATCTTCCATTAACCATAGACCGTATTCATCACATAGTCCTCGGAATTCTTCCAAATTGACAGACCTACCCGCAAAATCCACAGGGATGATTCCCTTAAAGGTTCCTTTTGGCGAGTTTTCAAGTAAATGTTTTACTGATTTTATGTCCAGCAAATAGGTCTCCGGATCTATGTCTGCAAAAACAACCTCTCCTCCGCAATAGCGAACACAATTTGCACTTGCAGCAAAGGTAATGGGAGTAGTAATTACCTTATCTCCAGGTTGAATATCTAAGGCTATAGCATTTAGATGCAAAGCAGCTGTCCCGTTTGAAACAGCCACTGCATACTTAGCTCCTACATATTCCGCAAATGCTTGTTCAAAGGCTGCAATTTTCGGTCCCTGAGTAAGGTAATCAGACTTCAAGGTTTCTACCACCGCCTGAATATCTTCATCAGTTATAAACTGCTTTCCATAAGGAATGATCTGACTCATAATAATTATCTAAAAGAATTTCACCTATTTCCTTAAGCTTCCTTTAATTCAACAGAGAAAGTTGGATCAACATGTTCAGTTATGAGTTCTCTCAAAGACTCTACTGTTTCCCACTCCTCATTTTCTCCAGAATTATACCTAAATCCAAGCGGTACCTTTTTGGCATCAAACGTTTTAACGAACTCATCTACTTCCCACTTTGGAGTCGATGGAATAATGGCATAGTATTTCCCCAAGTCATAGGTATAAAATGAATCCGAAGCTGTAATCATTTCTTCATGCACCTTTTCTCCGGGACGAATTCCAACCACGGGTTTTTCACACTCAGGTCCAATCGCTTCTGCAACATCTAGGATTTTATAGGAAGGTATTTTTGGAACAAATAATTCTCCGCCCCACGCATGTTCCATGGCATGCATGACCATATCCACTCCCCCCTGTAGAGAAATATTGAATCTAGTCATATTCACATCAGTAATAGGCAATTTCCCTTCACTACGTTTCTTGATAAAGAAAGGGATTACAGATCCATTGGATCCCATCACATTACCATACCTAACAACAGAAAATTTAATAGGGTTGTTTCCCTTTATATTATTTGCTGCTATAAACAGCTTGTCAGAAGTAAGCTTTGTTGCTCCATACAAATTGATAGGAGCGCAAGCCTTATCTGTTGACAAAGCGACCACTCTCTGAACCCCTGTTTCCAACGCTGCATGGATTACATTTTCAGCGCCTCCGATATTCGTTTTTACACATTCATCGGGATTATACTCAGCGATAGGAACATGCTTCATCGCAGCTGCATGAATTACATAATCAATACCTTGAAATGCCCTTACCAGTCTTTCTTTATCCCTTACATCTCCTATAAAGAAGCGAATTTGAGGGTATATGTGATTCGGATATTCCTGAGCCATTTGAAACTGCTTTTGCTCATCTCTAGAATAAATGACTACCCTTTTTACATCTGGATATTTAGTAAAAATATGCTTCGTTAAAGCTTTTCCTAAAGACCCCGTTCCTCCTGTAATTAAAATCGATTTATTATTTAACATCATCTTATTGTTTTTTCTTAATATTTTAGTTTTTACAATCTGCCATCAACCAACTCTTTCGCATAAAAAGCTTTTGTATCATATAGTACCGTACGGCCGTTGGATTTGATGCTTTCCAAATCCATATCACAAAATTCCTTATGTCCTACCGCTAAAATAATGGTATCGTACTTAGCTAGATTTTCTTTAATTGTTAATGACACCCCATATTCTTCCTGGACCTCTTCATTGGAAGCCCATGGATCATATACATCCACTTCCAAGCCAAACTGGCTAAGTTCTTTGTATATATCGATTACCCTTGTATTACGGATATCAGGACAATTTTCTTTAAAGGTAAATCCCAATATCAAGGCCTTACTTCCTTTAATGGTCTTTCCCTTATGGATCATTAATTTCACCACCTTATTGGCTACAAACATCCCCATATTATCATTCACCCTTCTACCAGAAAGAATTACTGCTGGATGATATCCTGTTTGTTCTGCTTTATGGGCTAAATAATAGGGGTCTACACCTATACAATGTCCTCCTACTAAGCCGGGCTTATATTTTAAGAAATTCCATTTGGTTCCAGCAGCTTCCAAAACTTCATTGGTATCTATGCCCAGACGGTCAAATATCAAGGCTAATTCATTGACAAAAGAAATATTAACATCCCTTTGGGCATTTTCTATCGCTTTAGAAGCTTCGGCAACTTTAATACATGAAGCTTTATAAGTACCGGCTTCGATAATAGAGGCATATAGCTCATTTACATAATCAGCTACTTCAGGAGTTGAACCTGAGGTTACCTTTGTGATTTTGGTCAAAGTATTCACCTTATCGCCAGGATTAATTCGCTCAGGAGAATATCCACAATAGAAATCCTCATTAAACCGTAATCCTGATTCCCTTTCCAATACTGGGACACAATCTTCTTCTGTACAACCCGGATAAGTAGTAGATTCATAAATCACCACATCTCCTTTTTTCAGTACCTTCCCTAACATAGTACTGGCTGATATCAATGGCTGAAGATCGGGAGTCTTATGTTCATTGATTGGGGTAGGTACCGTTACAATATAGATATTGCAGGATGAAATGGCTGTAATGGCATTAGCAGGTAAAAAACCTTTCCCTTTTTGATCCAAATCAATCGAAGACTTCACCAAAGAAGTTTGTAACTTTTCATCCTCTACCTCCAAGGTAAAATCATGCCCTTCTTCTAATCCCTTAATCCTTTTGGGAGAAATATCATAGCCCACAGTAGGGTAATGCTTTGCCAGCTCTACGGCCAAAGGCAAACCTACATAGCCCAAACCAATCACGGCTATTTTAGATTGATTTAAAGGTAAAAGTGGTGTATTCATATATTCTATCAATTATCGGTGTTTTTTTATAATCTTATTTCCAACTAAGTAAATAACAAACTTATCAGACTGTTTTACAGAGGATTAGTTAATATATTAAACGTTTTCCCACTCCTCTTTAATACTAGACAAATATTCTGAACCGAACACTATCCCTAAGCCCAAAACTGCTCCTACAACAGTAAAGACCACTAAAATCAACGGCCTTCTTGGAGCAGACTTCTCCGCTGGTATGCTAATAGGCTGGATAACAGAAAAGATCGGTGTATCCTTGCTTACTTGAAGCTTAGCCTGTTCCAGTTGTTTGGCCAATTCAGAATAGACAGAAAAGGCCAAATTATATTCTGCTTCCAATTTTTCCAATTGATTAAGCGCTACTGCGCTACTTATATTTTGATTCCTATCCCTAAACTGGGCTAATTTAGCTTGTATAGCTTCAAACTCCTTTTTCTTTTCTTCATAGCGCTCCTCTGTAAACTTTAATTGCTCATATGCATTTTTAATTTTAAAATTAATTATTTCTTTCTGCAATAAGTATTCAGCATACTTAGCTAATTGAGCAGAAGCCTTTGCCTCAGGCATTATGGCTGATAGCTGAACAAAACCTTCTTGATCATTAAAAGATATGCTGAGCTGCTCTCCCAACCTTTTAAAATGGTCTAATTCTCTCTGAGTAACTTTAATGATTTGTTCGCCTTCAACCTCACTAGCTATATTCCTTTCTTCCGTTCCCTTAATGGCTTTAACGAGCAATCCTGGTAAACCAAGAGTATACTGCCTTATTAAACCCACAATACCTGGCGAATAATGGTCTTCGTAATATTCCTGATAAGTCACTGAATGATCAATTCCCACAAACTTTAAAGGAGCCTTTAACATTTCTTTTTTAAAAGGAATACTTGATATTATCTTAGGATAAAGGCTGGGTGGAATTTCAGCACCATTAATATTAGTTAAATTAATTCCAGCCAAGGAGGCTAAACCAGACAAAGAGCCTCCCCCTTTTCCTCCTTCAGAAGTTTGGGGTAAATAGGTTCCACTAGCTGTATATTCCTTAGGAGAAAGTAGGGCCACCAGCAAACCCAGGATTACAAAAAGTCCCACGATACGGAAAACGAGCTTCCGTTGATTCCAAACGGTTTTGGCTAAGGCAAGTAGGTCGATTTCGTCGTCAGCTGGCGGAGCGGTGTTATTATTTGAATCGTTATTCATATTTTATGATAATATTCTTATGACAAGGTTATTGTTAATGTTATTCGAGATTTGCTATTCGGGATTCGGCGTTCAATCCCCGATTACTCCAATCCCCAATATCAATTACTCCAATCCCAATGAGTCACTGTCTTTCATTTTGATTTCTTAAATATCGAATATATCCATTGATTAATTGAAGGCACTTTTCACAGTCTTTTCTAATTTGGATTAAAATTACATCATCGATATAATCCCAAGATTTGGCTTCCAAAGCATGATCTAAAATTTCAGCTACAGATCCCCGGGCATTCAATAAAAATTTAATATTTTCTTTAAAATGATACCTACCCCAGCCTTCTGCTATATTTGCCGTAGCTGATCTACTAGCTCTTAATAATTGACTGAACAATTCATATCGTTCATGCTTAGGCAATTTTGTTAATACTTCCTCTCTTATATACCGCTTGAGTTCATCACATGCCTGCCAGCATTTCAATTCTTCAAACGATGTATAAGACCCCATATTTATTCCTTGTTAATTATTAATTGGAAAACCATACTCCATTATTCAAATCTCAATCCCCAAATCTCCAATCACAAATCCGGATTGCTCAAATACCAGATTCCTATTATTCTAATCTCTATTATTCGAATCCCAAATCACAATTATCGAGTACTCGAATCACTATCCCAAATACGAGACTCCCACGGCTTTCTCCTCTCGCCACTATCCAAAAGCCTCGGAGTGACGTGTGGCTACTGCGCCAACCGATCAATCAAAATCGCCAAAGTCGCCATACTGGAAGCCAAACCGATCCAATTAGTGGCTGACATTCCTTCTCTTTCTGGCTTTTGCGGAATTATAATTTCTGCTCCTGGTTCTATATTTGGATAATTTTTAAAGAACAAGAATCCTTTGGTCCTAGCCACATCCCCATTGGCATAGACTACATAGGCCTTCCCTTTTCGGGCATTATCGGTAAATCCACCAGCTTTGGAAATATATGCTTTAAAAGCATCACCTTTGACATATCGAGATGAGGTGGGGAATAATACTTCTCCTCGCATTCTTACAGTCTGCAATTCCTTAGGAATACTTAGCACATCCCCTTCCTGTAAAATCAGATCTTGATCTGAATCGGGATGCTCCATAATATAATTCAAATCGATGCCAATCAATTCCTGCGTCCTAAACTCTACCTCAGCCACCCTGGAACTATCAGATTCAGCTACTTCCCTAACTCTATTAATTTTAAACTCTCCTGAGGCTAAGCCTTTTTGATTGGCCAAGTCCCCTCCTCTTTCTCCTATTTTCTCATCGATCCTTGAAAGAATATTATTTTCTGCCTCCGTATTCTTACCATCCTCTTTAATCAAATTATTTTTCACTTCCCTTAATTCGGCTGATTTGATCTCATTATCACTTTGAGGACGATAAAACTCCGTACGCCTAATCAAAGTAGCTCCTTTGGTATAGGCAAATTGATTAATCCCTCCTGCCCTTTTTAATAGATCAGAAATACGTTCTGTGGCAGTGGAAATAGTGTACTGGCCTGGATAGTTCACCTCTCCCTCAACCCTTACCAGTTGCTCCCTTTGAAAACCCGGACTTTTTCTAATGATCACATGATCGAAAGGATGCAAAACCACTTCCTTATCTGCGTCATTGATCTCCAGATTTTTATCAATATCAATCGTAAAAATTTCCGCGATCTGTCCATCGGTTCTATCCTTTACTCTTCTGGCCACCTCAATATAAGCGTCAGAAGCGGATTCCTTAAATCCCCCTGCTTTCAATACCAAATCCTCCACAGTCATATTCTCCGCAAAAGCAAAGGCCCCAGGTCGATTGATCTCACCGGAAATCTTTACATAATACTCTTCATTCATATCATATTTGCTGGGGATATGCAATACATCTTCCCTTTGCAATTGAATATCCTGAGCCGTACCGTTAACTACTGCATTGACATCCACTGGGACAATTTCCAAAGTCATATCATCTTGGGTTCTATATAGGGTAGCCCTATTTAGAAATGCCTCGCCTCTTAAACCCTCTGCTTTTTCGATCAAATCTTTAACCGTCATGCCCTCTATTAAGGCAAATTCCCCTGGATGATAAACCGCACCGGATATCTGTACCCGATTTTCAAAACGGTTCAGTTTTTCTCCGACCAAATAAATATCTCCATCCTGCACCTTAAAGCTTTCAAACTGCTCTTGGGCTACATCGGCCACCTTTCTAGCATCATCAGAAAGCCTTCTCACCCCGATACGTTGAGTATAAGCCTGGCTTTTAAAGCCTCCTGCATAGTTGATCAAATCCCTAATATCCTCATCCGGCTGGATTTCAAATAAACCTGGTCTTCTTACCGGTCCCTGAACTTCTACCCTAGTCTGCGCAGCAGGTACAATAATCACGTCATTATCCTGTAAGCGGATATTCTGTTCTTGATTTCCATTCATCAAAAACTCATATACATCCACTTCAGCTACCTGACGGGAATCCCTGTATACTTTGATATTTCTAAAGGAACCTTCCTCATTGGGCCCTCCTGCGGCATATAAGGCATTAAATACCGAAGCAAAAGAAGGCAAGGTATAAGTACCAGGATGCGCCAATTCCCCAGTCATGGACACCTGAATGGAACGGATATTCCCTAAGCGGATCTGCAGGAAAGTGCGAGGATTGGAACTGTTCAAATCTGAATAAATACTACTCAATTCCTTCTTGATTCTTGCCTTAGCCGCTGATATACTAGCTCCTCCTACAGCAATTGGACCTACATTAGGAATATACACCCTTCCCTCTGGATTCACCGTCAAACTATAAGACTGTTGGGAATCCCCATATACATCTATCAATAACTGATCTCCAGTTCCAATTACATAAGATTGAGGGGTAGGAATATTTAGATTTGGAGAAAAGTTCAATTGCTTATTATGGAACAAACCAAAGCCAAATATTTTCTTTTGCTCTTCTGTTAACTTAGCATTAGCTAAGTTCTCCTCCTGTCCCAATGGAGCAATAAATTCCCGCTGGGTAATTGATCCGGGTAATCCTTCATTTTCCAATAATTTTCCACCTCCGTTCAACTGGCTTATCCGAGTAGCCAATTTATTGGCCTCCATAGCAGACAAACCTCTTTCTTGAGCCAAAGTAGGTATCTGGGACTTAGAGATCCCCTGTTCCTCCGCCCTTTGTACCAAAGCAGTTATCTGAGCATCAGAAAGCTCATCTACTTTGATATTTTGGATATTGGATAGGGATTGGGCGTGTAGCGTGCTCGCTAACAGAATTAGGGCAAAAATTAAAAATAATGATTTGATATATGTGAGCATACCTTGTTAATTAGGAATGATGAATGTTAAATGTATAATTAGGAATGGTGTTATTGTCGAACTGTCGAATTGGAGGACTGTTAAATTGTAAAACAGTCTAATGACAAAGGCCTAAGGCCGAAAGCCTGTTACTATAATTGAAATATAAGCGAAGATGAAAGGCTCGTTTAGATTGCATTTATAAGCGCTTTTAGCATTGAGGCTATCTCCAACCCTTCCGATTCTATTCTATTGAGTTGCGCTGTTGTAATCCAATTTCGTCTGTGGAAAAGATTAGCAAGTGTCACCATTTCATATAATGATCCGCGACTATAATAGAGGAATTGCTTAAATTCCTTATCTGTATTTCTACCTTTCCCCTCTGCAATATTTTGTGGAACAGAAGCCGAACAAGATTCGAACTGTTCAATTAATCTAAAATGCTTTCCTGGAGTATTCAACCCTTCAACAAGCTCTATACAATATTCAGCCAAATTCATTGATTTCTGCCAAACCCTAAGCTCTTTAAAATTAAAATGCCGCTCACTCATTAATCAAGTACATTTATATTATTTTAGATTTATGAGTATTTAGCCTTAATCTTTCGGCATTCGGCCTTCTCTATTAGCCTTCGCCCTTCAGCTTTAGACTCCTTTCTTCAGGCATTCGGCATTCGGCTTTTAGCCTTGCGCTTTCCCCTCCACCCACAGCTTCGCCCGGTCAGTCACATCCTGTGCTTAGCAAAAAGGGCAATAAAAAAGAGCAGGGAAATATTCTTCCTTACTCGGCTGCTTTATTATATAAAACTATGCCAGTTTGATAATCTTCTGCCAAAACCGTAAAATTAACTTTACGATTGATCAGGTCGGCTATGCGATTACCCAAACTGTCGAGGTATTCCTCATTCATTGCATTACCTTGAATCACGATATCAATGGTACCGGTGTCCAAACCATTGGCATAATCACCCGTCAAGACTACCTTGCTCACATCTCCCATCCTATCGAGCACCTCCTCCACCAAGGTGTCCAAGCCCAAATACTTACGGATAATATCCTGCAAGGACCCGAATAAGGGATGTTGGGTATTGGCGCTATAGCTGATCCGGTTCTTTTCAGACTCTTTTTGCAGGTAACCTGCTTCGGACAAATTATTCAATTCTTTTCTTATGGCATTGGTAGATTCTCCAAATTCTTCCGCCAAACCACGGAGATGGCTATGGTTGTCTGCATTGATAAAAAACTTTACCAAAAGTCGCAATCTGGTCTTGGAAGTAATTAAAGAATCTAGCATAAAAAGAAAGCTCTCCCGTAATGAGCACCAAAAGTACTCAGTGCTTTCAAAAGCACCAAACTTTTTCTATATTTTTATTAAACTCCGTTTAAAATCGCTAGATGGTAATATTTTCACAGCCTGATTGCAATATTAATAAAAACTGATCTCACCAATAAATGAGCATGATATATAAACAAAAAATTGTTTTTGGAATAATTACCCTTGTCATCCTGAAAGAAGTGAAGGATCTCCGTGCTGATCTAAATCTTTAAATAAGCTGCTCCGCATTTGCAATGCGGACCTTTAAATATTGGGCATTTGTAATGCCATGCTTTTCCAGATTTATAATCTGGAAACAATAATAAAAGAGGATTTAAAATCCTCTTTTATTATTGTTCGACTTTGCAAAAGTCGAATAGGTTTAAACTTTAAACCTTCGGCATCTAGATGAGCCATAAAGCAATAAGCATTCACAAATATTCAAACCCCAATCCCCTACTCCTCAAGCAGTCAAGTCTCTATCCAACATTGACTTGGACCTAGAATTTTATAGGAGTCTCTAAACTCTCTTTTGGAATCTCTCCTTCTCGCCTCCCACTTCCTATTAACTCTATCTGACCCTTGCGATAAAAAATGGATTCAATAGATTTTCTTTATTATACACCAAGCTATCTTTTTCGGGTATTCTACAAACATCCGCTCCGAGAGACAAAAGGATCGCATGTGCAGCTGCCGTATCCCATTCCATGGTTGGAGCAAAGCGGGGATAAATCTGAGCTTTGTTTTCTGCCAATAACATAAACTTTAAGGAGCTACCCATATTGATTACATCTACATCAGGGTAATCTTCTAAAAACGCTTTGGTCTCCTGACTTTGATGGGACAAACTCACCACAATGGTTTTTACTTCTGCCTCCTTATCTAATTCTAATTTAGACGGCATATTCTCCCCTTCTTGCTTCCATGCTCCCTCTATGCTGTTCCCCCAATACATCCATTTTAATACCGGTGCATATAAGACACCAATGATAGGCATCCCCTTATGGATCAAAGCGATATTAACCGTAAACTCTCCATTCCTTTTGACAAACTCTTTAGTTCCATCTAAAGGATCCACCATCCAAAAATATTCCCAAGATTTGCGTTCCTCATATGGAATATCCCTTCCCTCCTCAGACAAAACTGGAATACCTGTTCTTTCGAGCTCTTCCATGATCACTTTATGGGCTGCCTTATCCGCTTTGGTCAAAGGTGAAACGTCGGCTTTATATTCCAATCCAAAATCAGCCGATTGATAGACCTTCATAATCTCCTCTCCAGCAGCCTTGGCTGCCCTGACGGCTATTTGCGTGAGCTGTTTTATATTTATATTCATCATTTAAATTCCTTTATTTCAATAAATCCATCTCAGAAATTGGATACTCACTTTCATTAAAATTAATTCATCCTGTAATTTGAATAATTTTAAATTGTAAAAAACAATTTTGTCACTCTGAGCCTTGCGAAGAGTCTATTTGAAAAATCACATATATACTAGTAATCTTTTCCTCACAACCATCGAAACGACCTCTACGACTTATCCGCCAAGATGAATCAGGATAATGTAGATATAAGAGAGAGTTCCGATTGCTGAGCCCCCCGAAGTATCGAGAATTAATATTCGTCATCTTATAGCAAACCTAATCAGTGAAGGCAGAGAATCTCTTTGCTTTTCCAGATTTATAATCTGGAAATAATAATAAAGAGGATTTTAAATCCTCTTTTATTTCTCATTCGACTTTACAAAAGTCGAATAGCAATATCCCTTTAGACATTAGACTTTCGGCATTCTGCTTTAAGCCTCATTTAATTCACTAAATCAGGATTTTCTTTCTCCAACTTCTCAAATACTTTTTTCACGTCCTGCGCCTTTTCTTTCTGCAATACTAAAATAGCATCCTTGGTTTGGATAAACATGGTATCTTTCATTCCTACAAACTCTGTATGTATTTCCGTACCGATGACCATATTGCCATTCTCATCAGATTGATAACCATGATTGACCAAATACTCAAAAACCGATTCGAATGAGCCCATATCTGACCATGCAAATTCTGAAGGAACCACTTTAATTTTGGTAGAACGCTCCATCACGGCAAAATCAACTGATGTAGAGGGGATTTTTAATGATTTTTCGTAGTCCAAGAAAACATCTTTGGCACTTTCAATTACAATCTTGGAATTTTTCAACACCTTGGGTTCAAACCTTCCTAGTTCTTCCAGAAATATTCCAGCCTTAAAACAAAACATCCCAGAGTTCCATAGAAAATTTCCTTTTTTCAAAAACCTTTCTGCCGTATCCAAATTGGGTTTTTCCCTAAAACTTTTCACTTCCTCACCCTCAGATTCAATATATCCATAGCCGGTTTCAGGATGGTCTGGTTTTAACCCGAATGTAACAATATAATCCTCTTGGGCTAATTCAATTGCTCGTTTCACACTAGTGGAATATTCTTTTCCTGTATCAATTAAATGATCGGAAGGAGTTACAAAAAGAATATCTTCAGCATCTGAGGACAATGCAGCAAAAGCAATCGCTGCAGCAGTATTTCTTCGACAAGCTTCAACAATTTCTATATAATTTGTTATAGATAGACCTTCCAAATCTTTTCTTGATAACATATAGTTATTTTTATTACCAACGACCATCAATTCCTCACAAAAAGCTTGGTTCCTTTGTACAGTTTTTTGGAATAAAGTATTGCCCTCAAAAATCGGCAAATATTGCTTAGGGCAACTCTTTCTTGAAAGTGGCCATAATCTACTTCCAACACCTCCCGATAATACTACATTAATAATCTTCATATTTCCAAAAAGTTATTTTTACAAAAAGCATTAAACATCTATTCTTGCTTTAATATTATTCCAATACCAATCACAAGCATTGGACAATCCTTGCTCCAAATTATATAAAGGCTGATAGCCTAAAACTTCTCTAGCCTTCTTTATGGATGCTAGAGAATGGGGAATATCTCCTTTTCTCTTAGGTCCATAAACAATTTCAACACTAGCAATTTCTGGATCAAAGGAGGACAAATTAGCTTTCAAATTGTTTACCAAATTATTCAGGTTTTCCCTTTCTCCAAAGGCTACATTGAATACCTCTGAAATTCCCTTAGTTCCCTTAAAATGACGACCAATTGAACTATAATAAGCAGAAAGCCTTTCTACCAATTGCTCTCTTGGTACTTCAGCTGCCAAAATATTGGCCTGAATAACATTATCGATATAGGTAAAATCCCTTGAATTAGTCCCATCTCCATTGATTTTTGGAGACTCATGTTGGATCAACAAACTTAAAAACTTGGGAATTGCCGCAGCATACCCACCATTTGGATCTTGTCGTCTCCCAAAAACATTGAAATACCTTAATCCGATTGTTTCTATTCCATAGGTATCAGTAAAGTTTGTGGCAAATAATTCATCTACATATTTAGTAATGGCGTAGGGTGACAAAGCATTGCCAATCTTATGTTCTACTTTGGGCAAATCAGGATGATCACCATAAGTCGACGAACTAGCCGCATAAATAAATCTCCTTATTCCAGCCTCATAAGATGCAAACAGCATTTTAACAAAACCACCGATATTCACATCTGTACTGGTCATCGGATCAGCGATGGATCTTGGGATGGACCCCAAAGCTGCCTGATGAAAGACTAAATCACAACCTTTTACTGCCTCTTGGCAATCCTCATAGTTTCTGATATCCCCTTCTATCAGTGTAAATTGCTTAGACTTTAAGGCTTCAACCAAATTCTCTCTTTTCCCGGTAGAAAAATTATCCAAACAAACTACCTCATTACCCTGTAGCAATAATTCATCTACTAGGTTGGAACCTATAAATCCCGCTCCTCCAGTAACTAATATCTTTTTCCCTGAAATTCTCGGTTGAGAACTAATATCCATTTTCTATATTCTATATTTAAATACAAATGTATTTTAAAACACCTTTCTATCTGCAACTTTATGCTTGCATTAAGAAATACGAAATATCCAACCCAATCCATTTTTTTTGCCTTTGGAGCATTCGGTTTTAGAACAGATGTTCCTGCTCCCACAATTTGTTCCGCTAGACGGTAATGCTTCTAATTACTGAGCTCAAAGTAGATATCCAGTATTTTCTCACTGAAAGCAAAAGTTTTCTCAACAATTACATTTTTTCCAGCCCTAATATTTACCCATTCCTCATTAATAATTCATAATTCTACATTGAGTTCTCTTCTTTCCTTAACTGCCCTACTTCAAGCTTCTCTAATGAATAGGAATCAAATTTCATAAAACTAGCTTTTAGAAACAACAGTTAAACAACTCGACACTTCAACAGTTCCTCAATTCAACAACCCCACAATTCGACAATTCACCAGTCCACGATTCGACTTCTTAAACCCCAATACCATAATGAGTAAACCCTAACTCCTTAAGGTATTTGCGGTCATATATATTCCTGCCGTCAAAGACCACTTTATTATTCAGCAACTTGCCCAAAGCACTCCAACTTGGAATTCTAAATTGGGACCATTCTGTCACCAATAACAAAGCATCAGCATCCACACAAGCCTCATAAGAATCTTTGCAATAGGTGACCTTATCTCCAATATACACCTCTTTGGCTTCTTCCATCGCAATTGGGTCAAAGGCCTTCACCTTTGCGCCAGCAGCCCTCAACTCATCAATAATAACCAAAGCTGGCGCCTCACGCATATCATCAGTATTTGGTTTAAAACTCAAGCCCCACATGGCAAAGGTTTTTCCGCTTAGATCATCACCAAAATGCTGCTTGACTTTCTTTACCAAAACATGCTTTTGATCTTCATTTACATCCTCCACTGCCTGCAAAACTCTCAAATCATAACCATACTGTTTGGCTGTCCTGACAATGGCCTTCACGTCTTTTGGAAAACAACTTCCTCCATAGCCAACGCCGGGATAAATAAATTTATTACCAATCCTTGGATCAGAACCAATTCCAGCTCTAACCATATTGGCATCGGCACCCACCAACTCGCAAAGATTGGCTATATCATTCATAAAACTGATCTTGGTGGCCAACATGGCATTGGCTGTATATTTGGTCATCTCTGCAGAGGGAATGTCCATATAGATTATCCTATCACCACTCAACTGAAATGGTTTATACAACCTTCTCATAATCTCTTCTGCCCTTTCATCCTCTACCCCGATAATGATCCTATCAGGCTTCAAAAAGTCCTCAACAGCTGCGCCCTCCTTTAAAAATTCTGGATTGGAAGCAACAGCAAATGGCAAAGAACTGCCTCTTTGATCCAAAGCATCCTGAATGGCTTTTTGCACCTTACAGCCTGTAGTGACTGGCACAGTACTTTTTGTCGCCACCACTATATAGTCAGACATGGTCTTACCTATTTCATCAGCAACAGCCAGCACGTATTTCAAATCCGCTGATCCATCTTCCCCCGGAGGGGTCCCAACTGCAATAAAAGCAACATCTGATCCCTGAATGGCCTCTCCAAGATTGGTGGAAAATTTCAAACGCCCACCTTCATAGTTCCGCACAACGATTTCTTCCAATCCAGGCTCATAAATGGGCATTATCCCATTTTTCAGTTTATCAATTTTCTTCTGATCAATATCTACACATACAACTTCAATCCCAACATCAGCAAAACAAGCCCCGGAGACAAGGCCTACATAACCGGTTCCTACTACAGTAATCTTCATATTTAACAGTTCAAATTAGAAATTAAAAATAGCATTTATTAATTGCATAATCACCGAAATCAAAAGTCATATACAAAATTAAAACCTGAATTGAGCAATAGGACTCGTTATAGCCTGTCCCGACCACTGTCGGGAAGAGCTGAAAACACAAGAAAATCAGGCTGTTTGGAGACTGAGGCATAGCACCGCTATGTCGATGTCGAAAACAGAAGCAAAGCGACTGATTTTAAAGTGGTTTCGGTTCGTAATAGAAATCCTATTGCTTATTTCGGGTTAATGCAATGCAAACCTTAAAATAAAGATTCTCAATCAATTTACCGTCAACAAAGTTTCAATTATATACCAACTCATTAATTATGTTAATCAACATAATCCTTTCGGGTATTAATACCATCATTAAATATCCGATCTGAATTTTCAGCTACCTAAATCCATAAGAAACAATCATAAACAGCCCTGAAGGGGCTGAAAGATATTAACCCCGGGTTCATCCCGGGGTCAGGAACACCTTAGTTGAGCGCTTTAGCCGCAAAGCATGCCAATTGAGCCCATTAATTCCCGCTAAAGCACAAGACTCTCTAGACAGCCTATATCTAAAAAAGATAATAAATTGGTTAATTCCTTTCAACGATAAATCATAAAGCGCCTAAAAATGTTTGTCGATACAACCTATTATTATGTATTTTTGTGTTTTTAAAATGCGACAATATGGATTCGGAAAAGAATTGGTTTGTGATGTACACGGCCCCAAGAGCTGAAAAAAAAGTAGCTAAAAGGCTGGAAGAAAACAATATTGAAGTATACCTTCCTATTATAGAAGAAATTAGGCAATGGAGTGACCGTAAGAAAAAAGTCCAACGTCCTCTTTTTAATGGCTATATTTTTGTAAAAATCGAACAGAACAAACTCTGGGAGGCCTTGCAAGTTCAGGGAGCGGTAAAATTTGTTAATTTTTCAGGTACCCATGCTAGGGTGAGGGAAGAAGAAATCGAGGCTATCAAAAGGATAGTAAATACTGGTGTAGCCGTGGAAGTGGACAGCTCTGAAATTCAAGAGGGGGAAAAAGTCAAAATCTTGGGAGGACCTCTTCAAGGATTTGAAGGGGAATGTATCCAAAAAGGAAACCAAGATTACTTTATAATACGAGTACCTAGTATTCACCAAACAGTGATGGTCAATGTACCAAGGAAATTCCTGGAAGTAATTGGATAATTATTAATTGAAATAATAAGTCTTCTTCTTTTCAAACAACTTTCTAAATCGATTGCCAGTCAAGGCACTGAAACCTCCTATCAAAAATCCAATAAGGCCAGTAAGCGCCATCACCACCCCTCTTCCGCCAAGTTGCATGATTTCTCCCATCATATCCGGTAAAGGAGAGCCTGTGCCAAGACTGATCCATACACTCTGTCCAAACCAAGCCAGCCCTACACCAAGTGCGGCCGAGAAAAATGTAAGTGTGCCATCTCCTCCAAATACTGCCCCCAATATTGCCCAGACTACCATCATCAGCCAATATCCTAATAGGTGGCTCAAAACCATTGTTACAAAAGCAAATGCTATTAAGTATATTACTAACTTCATATTATTAATTTTTAGGAATCAATCTAGTAGAAAACAATAAACCTTCAGCTTGATTTTCCTCTCTCAACCCAAAATCAAGATACTTTCCTTCTGCCCAAAGTGGAATCATATTATCATAAAATTTACTCCCTGGATTTCCCGACTGTCCTCCAGGGTAAACACCAAAAGCTTTTATCTCATCAGCTAGCTCAACCACCATTCTCCAACTGGCACCATGTCTACTGCTCGTGGCATTAATGATACTTTTCCCTCCTCCAGTTTTGATATTTGTTTTACTAAATGCTGTAAAATTGGGCACCAAATGCAATATACTGGTCCCCTTATATCGGTACCAATTCAAATCCTGGTCTTCTTCCCTCAGTTCATTCCATTCCTCCACTGTCTCATAGAAAGTACTTTCAATATGGTCATTGGCAGTTTCAATTCTAGCTCTTGTTGAAGCAATATCAAAAATGGTATCATTAGGCATATCTACTAAAAATTTGACTGTACGGTAATTATCCGGTAAAACTATGGTGCCTTTGAATTTTAAAAGTTTATCCCAAACACTGTTTCTAAGTTTTTCCCACCAAATATCAAATAGCACTGGTGCAGTTTTTTCGGGATCAGCATAAAAATCCCAACGGGATAAAGTATCTATTATCTCCTTAGCCGGACTTTCAAAGACCTGACTAGTGTCTGCTGTCAAATAGTTCAGCATAACTGGAAGCACCTCGGCAGCATGCAAATTATAATCGTCAAACTGTAGCTTCTTTATATCCTCTACAGAGACATTTTGCATTCCCATCAATCTGGAGTTAATCCTTCTGTTTCTATATTCCTCAAAGCTATTGTCAAATATATAGTAGGGATAATCCGGCCCTACCGAATACTGGTTTGCAGAACTCACAAAACCTCTATTAGGGTTTAAAGTTGCAGGGTTTTGCTCATTCGGAATATAACCTTTCCATTCATATCTTGGATCATTACCATCCATAAGGTATTTCCCCTGCTCTGGCCATTTCAATGGAAACTTACCCTGAACCTTCATAGCAATATCTCCCTCCTTACTTGCAAAAACAAAATTCTGGGCTGGTGAAGTAAAACTATCCAGTGCCTGAATATAATCATTATGGTTCTTTGCTCTATTTAAGCCCAAAAAAGTTCTTTGCTCATTCGATCCATCCAATGCGGTCCATTTTAGGGCAAAATTCACTTTTTGATTATTGGGCATGAAACTGTGGTCATATACTACAGGGCCATAGTGGGTATAAACCACCGTATCCACAAAGGCAGAGTCACCCTGCACAGCTATCTCTTCGATTCTATGAGTGCTTTGAATCCACTGATCATTATAGCGGTATTCCAGTCTATTTTCATCTTTAAACTCTATAGAATACCAATCCCTCACATCCCTGGTCGCATTAGTCACCCCCCAAGCAATTGCTTCATTGAATCCGCTTATTATCCCCAACGCCCCTGGCAAAGAGGCTCCCTTTACTTTGAATTCTGGGGTCCTTAGTTGAAGTGCAAACCAAAGACTAGGCAAATTCAATCCCAAATGCGGATCATTGGCCAAAATTGGATTTCCACTCTGGGTCTTAGCTCCTGAAACTGCCCAATTGTTGGAACCAATGCCTGGCTCAGGATCTGGAATTGGGTCTTTTAAAATGGAAAAATCAGGATACTCTAAGCCTTCTGGCCTAAGAACTTCAAGGGGAGTGAATGCCCACTTTTTGTCCATCTCTATCACAGGATCATTGTCTTCTGGATAGTCTGGAAAAAGCTTGTCCATCCCTGCTTTTCCTAGTGCCTTTCTAAGGTTGGTATACTCTATATCCTTATCACCTACAAGCATATCTGCCATATACTTCAGCAATAAAACAGTTTTGTATGGAGTCCAGGCTTCTGGACGGTAGTCAAGAATTTTATATTCTACGGGTAGTTCACCCAAATCCATCTGATCGATATACTGGTTCACGCCAGATGCATAGGCCTGTATCAAGTTTAGCGTCTGGGGATCATTGGCCTTTATATATTCCAACCCTGCTTCAGCACCATATACTAAGCCTTTTCTTCTTTGCATACGGTCAAACTCCAAGGCCACTGGCCCCACTATTTCCGAAATACGGCCTGCTGCTGCCCTTGTCTGAAACTCCATTTGCCAAAGTCTGTGCTTTGCGGTAACATAGCCTTGTGCCATCATTAGGTCATGCTCATTTTCAGCAAAAATATGGGGAATAAGATTTTCGTCGTAATTAATTGTCACCGCTCCATTCAAGCCTTTAAGTTTTACACTCTTATCAACCTTCTCATCTTCGCTGTAAGAATTTTGCCAAAAACCATGATACGGGTCCAATAGATAGCCCAGAGGAGGAACGGGACCTAGCTTTATAGAAAGACCTACCGCTAACACCAAAGTAAAAATAAACACTATTAAAAAGCCAAAATACTTCATAGTTTGTATCACTAATTGAGATTCGATTTGATCCTAACCCAATGATTGGTATTACCATTAATAAATTAAGTCTTCAGAACTTCACGTGTAGTATTTAAGGGACAAATACTTAACGAAATCCCTCATTATTGGCCTTTGGAGTATTCGGTTTTGAGACAGTTGATGGAGGGGTTAAGAAAATGAGTTAGCTCGTGAAGTATACGAGCGAGATCCACTCATTTTTAGGCTCCAGCAATTGGCACAAAATCAAATTGAGGCAAATAAATCTTAGTTGAAATCAAAACTCACACAATTTGAAGAATGCTCCATAGCCTAGATTTTTTGCCTACTTTTTCATCAATGGAAAAAGTAGGAAAGATCAATAAGGGAAAACAATATTGAATTATAGTAATATTCCACATTACAAATTATTAGGTTTTAATATATCACTAACAATTCTAATATAATCTTCTTTTTTGCAGTATTCCATCAAATCAGCTGATAAAATTGAAATATTAGCGCATTAAAAAAGCCCTAAGTCCATGACTTAAGGCTTGAAATCTAATTTCCATATTTTCATTTTATCTCAATTGGTAATAATAATTTCTCCCATCTTACTACTAATCCAGGTTCTTCTACTGTAATTTTTAACTGCTCCTGGTTTTCTTCAAGCCACTGTGGACTAACCTGCACCCGCAAAATATCTTTTTCCTCTTTGTATTGATAATGGCCATGTTCCAAATTCCACTCTGAATTGAAAATCACCGTCCAATCCCCTTCTTTTTGTGGTATGGTAAACAAAGAATATTTTCCCGCGGCCAATGGCTGTCCCTCCACTACTACATCTTCAGGAAGTTCAATATATGTAGCTTCATTTGCTCCAGTTCTCCAAACTTCTCCATATGCTTCCAAATCCCCCCAAATCACTCGGCCTTTGACAGATGGAGCACCATATTGAATACTTATCTTTTTATCCCCTATCATGCCTTCATCCTTTTTCAAAGGACTTGCCCTTTCTTCCTCTTCCATTGCCATTTCCTCTACGCCATCAAGACCATCCGACTCTTTATTATCCTCCTTAGCTCCACAACTGACCAAAAAGACACTAACCAATGCAAACAGCGTTAAAAATAAAGTATTAGACTTTTTCATATATTAGTTATCGTTGATTTTAAACGAATTTAAACATTTTTTCAAATTCTTATCCTAATCCCAAAAAGATTTCACTTTGCCCAAATAATTAATATACTCTCTCTCATCAACAAAATTTCAAAAAGTCTTTGTTCAAAACAGCCTCCCCAATTGAACAAACCGAAAAAAACTTGCACCAAAATTGCTTATACATGCGCTAAAATGTTTGTTATTCCCTTAATCATCTCCTATTTTCGCTAACATTTACGTGTCTTTACGCTATGCGCTATCTGGTATTTCTGTTTTTTTCAGTATCTATCATTCTCTTTTTCGGAGTCAATATTTCACCTGAAGTGTTGCCTTATGCAGGGCTTGTACCTGTATTGATCCCTTTAGTCCTTCTACTGAATATTATCCTTCTGGTGATATTGGTCTTGAGCAAGAAAAAAACATTTATTCTACCGCTCATTGCTATTTTACTTGGTTGGAAGTTTTTTGGCGTCACTTTTCAAATGAATGAAAAAAACGAATCTGGTGAAGGGATTACTGTTATGAGCTATAATGCCCACATGTTCACTTATGAAAAGTACAAAGCCAATGATCCAAAGGCTACCTCAAACATATATAACTGGATCAGAGAGCAGGATGTTGATATCATGGGCTTCCAGGAATTCTTCCAAGATCATACAACTCCAGCCAGAAATGCACTTAAAATGATCAGTAATGAGGGGAAATACCACTATTCCACCCAATCTGTGGACGGAAGGACTGGAAAAAGGTTTTTTGGTCTCGCCATATTCTCCAAATATCCCATCATTAATGAGGGAAAAATATTCGATAATAAAAGAAATAACGGGGCGATGTTTGTTGACCTCAAAATAGACAAAGATACTATCCGGGTTTACAATGTTCATTTGGAATCAATGAGCATACCTGCTGATCAACTGGACAATATTGATGGTATAAAGGAAAATTACAAAGAAACCTGGAGGAGACTCAATAAGGGGATGGTCAGCAGGGCCTCCCAAGTCAATGTTTTGAAAGAGCATATCAGTCTAAGTCCTTACCCTGTTATTTTAATGGGAGATTTTAATGATGTCCCCTATAGTTATACCTATTTTACCCTTAGATCCATTTTAGAAAATTCTTTCGAATCTGTAGGGAGAGGGTTTGGTTTCACCTTTAACAGGGTTTTATTTTTTCTCAGAATCGATAACATCTTTTATTCTAAATCACTCACCCCAATACAATTCAACACGCTACAGGAAGTTGATTATTCAGACCACTACCCTATTAAAGCGACCTTCAGTAGGGTGCCCCTAATCAACCCAAACACCAGCGAAATCACTGAATAATCCCTTGAACGGATCAACATACTCCCTTTCTTAAAGCTTTGATAAGCGGTTTAGGTCTTTCCTAGTTTTTATTTTACTTTTGGAAAAATTTATAACTATGAGATTATTTTTGTTAACTGCTTTGGTAGGAAGCTGCTGCCTTTCCTTATTGGAGGCAAATGCCCAAACCAGCCGATGGCAACAAGCCGTAAAATATGAAATGGACGTCGAAATGGACGTCGAAAAAAACCAGTACGAGGGACAGCAAAACCTTGAATACACTAATAATTCACCCGACACCCTTCATAAGGTTTTCTATCACCTATACTATAATGCATTCCAGCCCAATTCCATGATGGACATTAGATCCAGAACCATCGAAGATCCTGATGGAAGGGTAAAAGATAGAATTTCTAAACTAAGTCCAGACGAGATAGGCTACCTAAAGGTCAATTCTCTAAAAATGGATGGCAAAAAATTGGATTTTGAACATGTAGGTACCATTCTGGAAGTAAAACTTGATGAGCCTATCCTCCCAAATACCACCGTAAACTTTGAAATGGATTTCAAAGGACAAGTGCCTTTACAAATCAGAAGATCAGGCAGGGACAATAAAGAAGGTGTCCGCTATTCCATGTCCCAGTGGTATCCTAAAATGGCCAATTACGATGACCAAGGTTGGCATGCCAACCCATATATTGGGAGAGAGTTTTATGGAATATGGGGTGACTTTGATGTTAAAATCACCATCGACAAATCTTACATACTTGGTGGAACAGGTTATTTGCAAAATCCAGATGAAATTGGTTATGGCTATGAGGATAAAGGTCAAAAAGTAAAGCAGCCTAGAGGAAAAAATCTAACATGGCATTTCAAAGCCCCACAAGTTCACGACTTCATGTGGGCAGCAGATCCTAAATTCACCCACGACAAAATTCTGACGGATAATGGAATTACCATTCACCATTTATATATCAAAAATGGAAAAACAGCTGAGAATTGGGAAAAACTAAAGGAATACACACCAAAGTCCATGGAATACCTTAGTGAGCACTTTGGCCAGTATCCTTATCAGCAGTTTTCAGTGATCCAAGGTGGTGATGGTGGCATGGAATATCCTATGTCCACTTTAATTACTGGTGAAAGAACCTTACCTAGCTTGGTAGGCGTAATGATTCACGAAATGGCCCACAGTTGGTTTCAAGGAGTATTGGGTTCCAATGAAGCGCTTTATCCATGGATGGATGAAGGTTTCACTACTTTTGCCACCAATGAGACCATGGCCAATATTTTCTCAGAAACTCCTTCTGAATTCCCTCAAAGAGGTTCTTATGCTGGTTATGAAAGATTGGCCAAATCAGGAAAAGAAGAACCTATGACCACCCATGCGGATCATTACCACAGCAATTATGCATATGGATCTGCCGCCTATTCCAAAGGAGCCGTATTCCTGGTCCAATTGGGTTATATCATCGGTGAGGAGAATCGTGATAAAGGCATGCTGAACTATTTTAATCAGTGGAAATTTAAGCACCCAAAGACAAATGATGTCGTTCGGGTAATGGAAAAACAAAGCGGACTCGAACTGGACTGGTATAAAGAGTACTGGGTAAACAGCACAAAAACCATCGATTATGCGATTACCTCAGTGGAAGAGGCTGGAAAGAATACCCAAATTACTCTTCAAAGAAATGGTTTAATGCCAATGCCTGTTGACTTGGTAATCACTTATCAAAATGGTTCTCAGGAAATGGTTTACCTACCTTTGGTCATCCAAAGGGGAAGCAAGCCCGAAGAAGCGGGAATGCCAAAAAGAATCAAAACTCAAAGATGGCCATGGACCAATATCACTACGGAAGTGGTCCTTGAAAAAGACATTAGCGATATCAAAAGTATAGAGATTGACCCGAGCCAAAGGATGGCAGACATCAATCGGGAAAACAATAAATTCATTATCGAAAATTCGACGGAAGAAATACAATGAAAAAATGGGGCTGTCTCATTTGTCTGTTTATTGTGTCATTCTGACATAAGGAAGAATCTCAAAAATTGATTTACAGCAAAAGTAAATCTTGAGATTTCTCCTAAAGTCGAATTGGCAAAATTTGAGACAGCCTCTTTTTTATCTCTTTTCATCAAACATTTTTATCTCCATCCAGGAAAGAAATCAACTTTTTCTCCTACAAATTGAATTGCTAAACATTGATATATTTTCATATCAAATCTGTCCTTTAGTTTTTTATCCGACTTGGCTCAATGACATTGGTGTCTCATTATAAGCTATCTTCTCGTCTAGACGAAAACTGACTTCAAACTTTTTAACTTAGATAATTATGAAACTCGTATACTTTATTCTGCTAGCATTCACTTTCTTCAGCTGTAATATTATTGGGGGAGAAAGTTCATATCAGAAAAATCCTCAAGGACTTCCAGGAACTTGGGAAGCGGTTGAACACACTTACAGTTATGGCGGACCGCCGATTACTGAAGAAATAGAAAATGGACATAGACATAGCATTTCCTTTAAAAATGATGGCAGCTTTTCTGCAACAGAGGCTTTCACCTGCAATTCTGGCTCCTATACTTTAACTGCCGATGAACTTACCTTCACCTATGCCTGTGAAGATCTCGGTGAAAATCAAATTAATCCTTTTACCTATACCGTAATTTTTGAAAAAGATTATATGATCTTAAACCCCAAGACTAGTGTATGTATTGAAGGTTGTTCGGTGAAGTATAAAAAACTCGAAGATTAGTTGCTTTCGATCATGTGGAAAATTTGAGGTCTGAGACATAGTACCTGGTATCAAATAGCCAGCTATCAGATTAAAGCAAAAGTCAATTGAATAGCTACATAAAGAAAAATTATGGAATGTGATACTACGGGCTGTGCCCTGATATGTTAAAAATTAAGACTGGGCTTCAAGTGGTATTGCACTGATTATACTAACGCATAAAACAAAGCAATAAAAGTCTAATTAGAAGCTAGTCCAGAGAAGTGAGGAACATTGCCTATTTCTTGTATAAACTATCCAAAATTCATAGCAAATATCAATTGCCCATAGAACTACTCCTTGATTCATTATTTTCCTTACCGATAATCTACTTATTGCCAGATTTTGTACCTAAATAAGTGAAAAATAAAAACCTCTGGGACAACGCCCCAGAGGTTTTAACACTTAAAAAACCACCAACCTTTAAATAAATCTACATAAACTATTTTTTGCGAATAGCTATATTGATCTTATCTGCCAATAAATACATGACAGGTACTATTACTAACGTTAAAAAGGTAGCAAAGGTTAACCCAAATATTACAGTCCATGCCATCGGACCCCAAAAATCTGCATTATCCCCTCCTACATAAAACTGCGGATCAAATGACGACAGCAATGAGAAGAAGTTAATGTTCATCCCAATAGCCATTGGAATCAAGCCCAGAATGGTCGTAATGGCAGTTAATAACACTGGCCTCAAACGGGTTTTACCACCTTCTACAATACTGCCTACTACCTCAGAATACGGTAAATGTTCATCTTCACTTAGCTGTAATTCTGCTCTTTTTCTTTTCCTAACCAAATTGGTATAGTCAATCAACACAATAGCATTGTTCACCACTACCCCAGCCAGAGAAATAATCCCAATACCGGTCATGATCACTACGAAATCCATATTGAAAATGGAAAGTCCCAAGAATACCCCAATGGTACTCAATAAAACAGAACACATAATAATAAATGGCGTCATCAAGGAGTTAAACTGTGCTACAATGATCAAGAATATCGCGGCTACAGCAATGATCATGGCATTCATCAAAAAGGCCATTGATTTTGCCTGCTCTTCCTGCTCACCTGTAAACTTAATATCTATATCATCTGGTAATTCATAATCTGCTAACAAAGTCCTGATGCTTTCATTGATTTCGTTAGCGTTATAGCCTTCTTCCACATTGGAATAAATGGTAATCACTTTATCCAAATCCTTACGCTTCACAGAACCATAGGTAGAACTATATTCCAAATTGGCCACTGAGGTAATTGGAATTTGTTTCTTATTACCGAACTTATCCATAAAGTAGATTTTCTTATTGATCAAGGCATCAACGTCATAGCGGAACTCATCTGACAACCTTAATTCAATTGGATAATCATCCTCACCTTCTTTGTATTTAGAAACCTCCAGGCCAAACAAGGCTGTACGCAATTCATTGGCAATGGTATAGGTAGACAGACCAAATCTTCTGGCCTTGTCCCTATCAATATTTACGATCAACTCTGGCTTGCCTGTTTCCAAATCCATTTTAAGTTCCTCAATACCACGGATACCCGATGCATTGATAAAACCTCTAATTTTTTCCACCTCACTTACAAGACTTTCATAGTTCTCTCCACTTACCTCAATATTAATAGGCTTACCTACAGGAGGCCCGTTTTGTTCTTTATCTACGGTAATCTGAACACCTGGATATTTTGCCATGGCTTCACGGAGATCCTGCATAATGTCTGAGGTGTTTTTACCATTTCTATATTGGTATTCCACAAAACTCACTGTCAGCATCGCCTTATGAGGCGTCACGCCCATGCTTGGTCCTTCTGAAGGATCACTGGTACCTTCACCCACCTGAGCAATAAAGGCCTCAACTATATCCTTATGTGGTTCAATCAATTCTAAGATCTCACTCTCCACTTTCTTACTAAAACTATTGGTAGCCTCTATATCTGTTCCTATTGGATACTCAATGAAGATATTGACATAATTTGGATCACTGCTTGGGAAAAACTCTACTTTCGGAGCCCTTACCGCTAACAAGACCAAAGAGAAAACCAAAACACCAAACATCCCAAAAAAGAACAAATATGGTTTTTTACCGCCCAAGGCATATTTCAAAGTTGCTTCATAAAGCTCTTCCAACTTCACCAAGAAAACTACCTGGAACCACCTGATGGCATTTTTCATAAACAAGGCATTCATCAAAGTGATAATGGTTGCCAATACCATAACATTGGCCACTATATAAACCCCTGTCAAATAGCATATCACGGCAATGGTCATTAACGCTCCCGCAATGGCAAAAGATTTCTTCTTCGGCTTGATCCTCTCCAAATCTTGAATTTTCATGAACATAGATGTCACCACTGGATTGATCACCAAGCCCACAAATAATGAAGACGACAATACAATGATCAATGTAATCGGCAAGTATTTCATAAACTCACCCATGATTCCTTGCCAGAAGGCCAATGGAACGAAGGCTGCCACAGTGGTTGCAGTTGAAGTAATAATTGGCCAAGCCACTTCTCCAACCCCTTCTTTGGCTGCCACAATAGGCGATTTTCCTTCCTGCATCAACCTGTATATATTCTCCACTACCACAATACCATTATCAACCAACATACCCAAAGCAAGGATCATGGAGAACAATACCATCATGTTTAGGGTTACACCAAAAGCATTCAAGATCATAAAGGATATGAACATGGAAAGCGGTATGGCGATCCCCACAAAGAGTGCATTCCTAAAGCCTAGGAAAAACATCAAAACCACTACTACCAGGATCACACCTGAAATAATACTGTTTTCCAAGTTGGAAACCATACTTCTGGTCACCTTGGATTGGTCATTGGTAATGCTGACTTTCAGGTCTGAAGGGAAGCGATTGGCCTTTGCCTTTTCTATAATTTCCTTGATTTTATCACTGGCATCCAAAAGGTTTTCCCCTCCCCTCTTCACCACATTAATGGTTACTACCGGAAGCTTTGAAGCCCTTGCATAACTTTCTCTCTCCTTATAAGTGTCACGAACACTTGCGACATCTTTAAGATAAACAATATTGCCCCCTTCACTTTTTACAATGATATTGTTCAGCTCCGAAGGATCAGCAAATTCCCCTGTGATCCTTAGGGCTCTTCTAAAATCTCCACTCAGAATATTACCACCTGAAATAGTTACGTTTTCAGAAGATATGGCATCAGAAATATCACTGAAGCTGACCTTCATGGCCTCCATTTTATAGAGGTCCGCATCTACCCTGATTTCACGATCAATCGTTCCCGTCAAATCTGCCTTAGAAATCTCCGGCAAACCTTCTATTTCATCTTCCAGGTACTCACCATAATTTTTAAGCTCCTCTTGGGAATAATTCCCAGAAAGGTTTACAAACATGATAGGCATCTCCGAAAAGTCCATCTCAAAAATATTCGGATCTTGATCCAAATCTGTTGGAAGTTCACTCTTGGACTTATCCACCGCATCCTTTACATCTTGCAGGGCCCGCGAAATATCTACATTCGGATTGAATTCAATAATAATGGTCGAATAATCCTGAATCGATGTGGAATTGATCTTCTTGACATCCTTTAGGGACTTTAATTCCTTTTCTATGGGCCTTGTGATCAAGTTTTCCATATCCACAGGTGAGTTCCCTGGATAGCTGGTCCCCACGTACACAGTAGGGATAACAATCTCAGGAAAACTTTCCTTAGGCATAGTATTATAGGCATTCAAGCCCATAAAAGTAATGATCAGGGCTAGGATGATCACACTGGTCTTATTGTCCACCGAGCTGGAGGACAAACCAAATTCCCTGACAACTTTCTTTTTATTTCCTTGTTGATCTGACATAATTATTCTTCAACAATTTCTAATTTAGAACCTATTGATACTTCTCTGAAGCCTTTGTCCACCAAAGCCTCGCCTCCTGAAAGTCCGTCAATGACCTCAGTCTTCCTACCGAAGGATTTACCTTTATCTATATACTTTTTGTCAGCCTCTCCCTGATTCACCACATAAACATATTCTCCCTTGTTATCACGTTGAATAAGATTGGTAGGAACAGTTACAGCAGACTTCCTCTCATAATCCTTGATTTTAAGCACAGCCACCATGTTTGGCTTCACATGGTCTGCTTTTGGAAGATTTACTTCTACCTTAAAAGTTCTGTTATTCGGGTTGATGATCGCTCCAATAGCGGTCACCTTACTGGCGTACCCCCTATCTAAAGAAGGAAAATAAACCTCTACTGAATCACCTTTATCCAAAACGCCTACATAGGCTTCTGAAATTTCACCTTCAATATACAGATCGCTTTCACCAACAAAGTTGATCATAGGCATTCCGGGCTGAACCAATTCTCCCAAACGAACCATCAAGGACTCTACTGTTCCGGTATATGGTGCCGTCACAGTTGCTTTGCTTTTCTGCGTCTTAAGGGAAGTTAGGTTTTTCTCCAAGGTTTCCTTCCTGTTTTTGCTTTCCAGGTATTGTACTTCAGTACCTATTTCCTTATCCCAAAGACGCTTTTGTTTTTCATATAAAATAGTTGCCAGCTCCAATTGCTTTTCCAGCTCAGCTATACTGTTTTCGATAGATTCATCATCTACCGTCATTAATACATCACCTTTCTTAACTCTCATGCCTTCGGTTACCGGAATTTCCTGGATTCTTCCAGAAACCTCAGCACTGATGTTCACATTTTTCTTGGAAAGAACAGATCCTGTAACCTCTACAAAATGTTCAAAATCTTCGTTTTGAGAACTGGTAGTCGTTACCAAAATAGATTTCCTATTACTTTTTGCAAATGCAGTATCTTCCTCTGCTATTTCCAGCTCAAGATTCTTTATCTTCCCCTTTAGGTCTTGATATGCGGTCTTTAATTCAGCAAGTTGTGCTTTCTTTGCTGCAAGATCCATTTCCTGTTCCCCACAGGAAAAAGCAAGTAATGTCATTGCTGACAATAATAATTTGGAAAAGGTCTTCATATCTTTATTTAGGTAATAGTATTTTTTCATCTTAAAATTCCTAATGCTTTTTCTAAATCAACTTTTGCAATCAGTGCATCATAAAGCGCACTATAATAATTGGTTTCCGCTTCTTTCAAATCGGAATCAGCTTGTACCACTTCTAAATTGGATCCGACACCTTCGGAATATTTTATCTTGGTGATATTATAAACCTCAAGGGCCAGTTCCATATTCTCTCTTTGTACTTCAAGAGTTTTCAGATTATTTCGAAGCGTAGTTCTTGCCTGAAAACGCTCCACTTCAATATTATCCTCCAACATCACCATTTGATTTTCTATTTGCTCTAGCTGGATCCTGTTTTGCTGGATCCTTTTGCTTTTGGCCAATCCATCGAAAATTGGCACGTTCAAACTAAAGCCCAGAAATGCACCTGTATACCAATTGTTGCTGTCCCAAACAGTATTAAAGTGCTGGCCAGCTCCATTCCTCTGATAAGTTAAATTGGCATTGAGGGTTGGCAGATACTGAACCGTATTGTTCTTTAAGTCCAGCTGTGTCAATTCCCAGTTGGTCCGTAGCTGATCAACTTCTACCCTTCTGTAACCATTATTATTCAAAAGTCCTTGAATCTCCTGAGGACGATTAAGTTCCTGAAGGGTTTCAGAAATCACCACCTCTGTATCCAGAGGCAATCCCATTTGAATCTTCAGCAACTGCTTACTGATTTCTGTAGAAGCATTGATCTTATCCAGCTGGGTCTCTATATTGTTCAGCTGAACTTGGATTCTGGTTACATCGAGTTTTTCCGCGAAGCCCTCTTCATAAAGCGCCTTGGTATCCCTCAGCAAAGTATCTATCCTTGCTTTATTGGCTTCTACCAAAGTCTTTCTCTCTTTGTTTACAAGAACAGTGAAGTAGGCCTTTTTCACCGATTCTATTACATCATTCTCTGTCTTCTCTTTATCATATTCACTCAGTTCCCTAACAGTTCTAGCAGCCTTTAAGCCTACAAAATAAGATCCATCAAAAATCATCTGGTCGACCCTCAATGCAATCCCACTTTGATAATTTACACCAAATTGAACTGGTACTACATCTGCAGGATTATCTGGATCCTCAAATGGACCTTCATTGGGTAAAAACATCACAGGAATCGAAATGTTTTTGGTAAAATCCATCGAGCCATTTATCTGAGGAAATCCTTCTGCAATCCTCTCACCTACTGAAGCCTTTGCCGCATAAGTTCCTAAAAGTGCATTCTTAGAATTTGCATTATTCTCCAAGGCATACTGGATGCTTTCATCCAAGGAGAACTCCAGGACTTCTTGTGCAAAAGTTTTCCCTGTTAGAAACAAGGTCATTATTGCTCCCAAAAGGGATATGCTGATTTTATTACTCATGAGTTAATCCTGATTATTTATTTTATAGAATAATTCCCGTCCTTTATCGGTAAGTATACCATGGATAAAATGGTCCATTACCGCCATTTGTACATCTAAAATATTATATTCCGAAGGAGAAAATCTGCTAGGATCAAAAATGCCGGAAATCTGATCCATCCTAATCATTGCTAGTATATCTGCATTGATTTCACTCCTGAAATACCCTCTTTCTTTACCATTGTTAATCACTTCCGTGATGGTTCTAACAGCACAGTTATTCTTAAAATCCTGAAACAGCCTCCAGGACTCTGGATAATACCGCTGTACTTCACCAAAAACCAATGGATTAATTTTGGAAAACCTTGTTCTGATATATTTGGATACAAGGACAAAATGCTCGATTGGACAACTTGCCTCTTTATGAAGGTCCTCGAAAAAAGCCTTATCCCTATCCATACTTCTCTTAAAAGACTCATAAACCAAGCGTCCTTTATCATCAAACTCTTGATATATAGTCTTCTTTGATACGCCTGCTGCTCGGGCAATATCATCCATGGTCACATACCTTACCCCTAAATGGATAAACTGTTCATTCGCTACATCAATTATTTTATCTCTAGTCTCCAAGTCAAACTGGCTTTTTTATTAATTCCATGCAAAACTCTGGAAACTTTAAGAAAGATCAAAGTTTCCAGAGTTTTAATTTTGAAGGCAAGAACTTTCTTAACAAAAACCTTACTTCACTCATTAAACACTGACTTTCAACTACATAAGAAAAAAACTAGATCTCAAAGTGTATTATTACCGAACAAAACCTGTTCAAAATCGAGCAAGGAATTCTGAAATTCACTAATAATCTCAGATCAATACATCACTTTCTACCAAATGACATGGCAAAATTAAAAAACCCAAGCTCCAAACTATAATTATTCGATGTTATTTTTTTGATATTATCCATTCGCTTAATTATAAATTGAGTTATTTCAACATAACTAAAACCCCAAAAATTAATCCTATTATATGTATATCCGCAATTGCACCAGTAAATGTTAAAAAGGAATCGAAACGATCCTTTTGATGAAAGTATCAATTACTTCAGTCTTCCGACCACTTGAGCAAAGGATTTATGGTTACTGGCATCATAACGGATAATCAGATCCTATTATTTACCGACCTAAAGCCTCACACTTTAACGAGTGTTTTTTTAAGAAACTGCCAAATTGTTATTATTAATACATTCAAAAAGAGCCCCATTAAATCAATTTATAATTGTGTTTTATACGAGCAGCTAAATTCCAAACAGCTAATTATTTCCTTGGTAATAAAAAAACTGTTCCCAAATAAAATTTAATTTATTCTTTTCGAGCATTTGTGTACCTTTGCTCCTTAATTTATGGTCATCCAATAAACACGGACATGATTCTCTTTTTCCAATCCCCTCAAAAGAATACCATTTACGCTTTAGAAGCCAACCAACCTGTTGCTCCTACTGACCTTGAAAAGCTCTCCTGGCTATTTGGAGAAGCTCAACAGCTAAGTCAGGAAAAGGTGGAAGGCAAATATGCGGGCCCTCGAAAAGAAATGATTACCCCTTGGTCTACCAATGCAGTAGAAATTGCTACCAATATGGGTATTCAGGGCATTATCAGAATTGAAGAATTCACACTTCAAGGTGAGAACAGCAGCATTGACCCAATGCTACAAGCCAGTTATGATGGCCTTGATCAGCACATCTTCACCATCGACCTTCAACCTCAGAAAGTAATATCCATTACTGATATTAAATCTTATAATGAAAAGGAAGGTCTTGCCCTTAGTGAGGAGGAAATCGAATACTTAGAAGGAGTAAGCAAAAGCTTAAACCGACCTTTAACAGACAGTGAGGTATTTGGTTTCAGCCAAGTAAACTCAGAACACTGTAGACATAAAATCTTCAACGGTACTTTTATTATTGATGGAAAAGAAAAAGAAAATACGCTTTTCCAATTGATCAAAAAAACCTCCGTTAAGCATCCTAATAAAATCGTTTCGGCTTATAAGGACAATGTGGCTTTTGTCAAAGGGCCTAAAGCGCAGCAGTTCGCTCCAAAGTCTCAGGACAAGGCGGATTTCTTCCAGCCCGAAACCATTGACACTGTACTTTCACTAAAAGCTGAAACCCATAATTTCCCTACCACTGTAGAGCCTTTCAATGGCGCAGCCACTGGTTCTGGTGGAGAAATCAGGGATAGGCTGGCAGGTGGAACGGCCTCCATTCCATTGGCAGGAACGGCCGTGTATATGACCTCTTATTCAAGGAGTGAAGCTGGAAGAAGCTGGGAAAAAGACCTAAAAGAGAGAAATTGGTTGTACCAAACACCAATGGATATCCTGATAAAAGCTTCAAATGGAGCCAGTGATTTCGGTAATAAGTTTGGCCAACCATTGATCTCTGGTAGTGTACTGACCTTTGAACATGAAGAAGCCGACAAGCAATATGGCTTTGACAAAGTGATCATGTTGGCAGGTGGTATTGGATTTACCAGAGAGAATTACAGCCTTAAAAACACCCCAGTAAAAGGTGACAAAGTAGTCATCATGGGGGGGGACAACTACCGTATCGGAATGGGTGGTAGCGCAGTTTCTTCAGTAAACACCGGAGAGTTCAGTAATTCCATCGAATTGAATGCGATCCAGCGTTCTAACCCAGAAATGCAAAAAAGAGTAGCCAATGTCATCCGTGCCATGGCAGAAAATGACCATAATCCTATTATTTCCATACATGATCATGGAGCAGGTGGTCACCTTAACTGTCTATCTGAATTGGTAGAAGAAACTGGAGGAACCATTAATATAGACAAATTACCAGTCGGTGATCCTACCCTATCTGCCAAGGAAATTATTGGAAATGAATCCCAGGAAAGAATGGGATTGGTGATTGGGGAAAAGGATGTAGATACCTTACAGAAAATCTCAGAACGTGAACGTGCCCCATTCTATGTAGTTGGCGAGACTACTGGAGACATGCACTTCAAGTTTGAAAATATGAAAACCGGTGAGAAGCCAGTTGACTGGAACCTTTCCCATATGTTTGGAAGTTCTCCAAAAACTATTCTTACCGATAAGAAAAGTGTCAGCAATTTCTCTGAGCCTGTATATCAAAATGCTGAGCTTGGAAAATACATTAAAGAAGTACTTCAATTGGAAGCTGTCGCTTGTAAAGACTGGTTGACGAATAAAGTAGACAGATCTGTAACCGGACGAGTAGCTACACAGCAAACCACTGGAGAAATCCAGGTTCCATTGAACAACGTGGCTGTAATGGCCATGGACTATACAGGAACCAAAGGTATCGCCACTTCTATTGGGCATGCTCCTGTAGCGGCTTTGGCCAATCCTGAAGCCGGTTCAAAATTAGCTATTGCTGAGGCATTGACCAATTTGATCTGGGCGCCAATTGAAGATGGATTGAGCGGTGTTTCCTTAAGTGCCAACTGGATGTGGCCTGCCAAAAATGAAGGAGAGAACGATCGTCTTTATAGAGCAGTAGAAGCAGTAAGTGATTTTGCCATCGACTTGGGCATTAACATCCCAACTGGTAAAGATTCACTTTCCATGACCCAGAAATATCCTGATGGAAAGACGGTATATTCTCCAGGTACTGTAATCATCTCCAGTGTTGGAGAATGTTCTGATATCCGTAAAACGGTTACCCCAGATTTAAAGCCTGTAGAGGGCAGTAAATTGATCTACATTGACTTCTCCAAAGACAGCGCTCAACTAGGCGGTAGTAGCTTTGCTCAGGTAGTTAATAAAGTGGGCAATACTCCTCCTACTGTAAAAGACAGTGCCTATTTTGCCAAAGCCTTTGCAGCTATTCAGCAATTGATCGAAAAAGGTGATATCCTTGCAGGACATGATATTTCTTCAGGTGGTTTGATTACCGTGCTATTGGAAATGGCCTTCCCTACTACAAAATGCGGATTGAAAGTTCAGCCAGAGCAATTGGAAGAAAAAGACTTGATAAAAGCACTATTCAGTGAAAATCCTGGTGTTGTCCTTCAGGTGAAAGACCATGCTAAGGTATCACAGCAATTGGAAGCGGCAGGAATCAGCTTTAAAAATATTGCCACTGTTACCCTTGATGGCAAAGTAGAGCTAGAAGGTATTGACCTAATCTTGGATGTTGCTGAACACAGAGACACCTGGTTCAAATCTTCATTCCTATTAGATCAAAAACAAAGTGGGGTCAAATTAGCCAAAGACCGCTTTGACAATTATAAAAACCAAGCACTTTCCTTCTCTTTTGCTAAAGATTGGGAAGGCTCATTTGACGCCTTTAAGCTTAATCCATACAGAAAAGGATACTCAGGCATTAAGGCTGCCATTATCCGTGAAAAAGGGGTAAATGGAGACCGTGAAATGGCTTACTCTTTATGGCTAGCAGGGTTTGATGTCAAAGATGTTCATATGACAGATTTGATCTCAGGCAGAGAAAACCTTGAAGATGTCAATATGATCGTTTTTGTGGGTGGATTCTCTAACTCTGATGTTCTTGGTTCAGCAAAAGGCTGGGCTGGAGCATTCCTTTATAATGAAAAGGCCAAGACTGCATTGGACAATTTCTATGCACGTCCTGACACCCTAAGCTTAGGAGTTTGTAATGGTTGCCAGCTGATGGTAGAATTGGGATTGATCAATCGCCAGCATGATGTAAAACCTAAAATGCTCCACAATGAAAGCCATAAATTCGAGTCTTCTTTTGTGAATGTAGACATACCTGAAAACAATACCGTAATGTTCGGTTCCCTTGCAGGACAAAGATTAGGTGTATGGGTAGCCCATGGAGAAGGTAAGTTCTCATTACCTAAGGAAAAAGAAGCTTATAATATTGGTATGACTTATAGCTATGAAGCCTATCCAGGAAATCCAAATGGTTCTGACTATGCAGTAGCAGGCTTGGCTTCTCAAGACGGAAGGCATTTAGCCATCATGCCACATATTGAGCGTGCCCTGTTCCCTTGGAACTGGCCAAATTATCCTGCCAACAGAAAAGCTGAAGAAATCAGCCCATGGGTTGAGGCATTTGTCAATGCCAAAAACTGGGTTGCCTCACATCAATAAGCTAAAAGACCCTGTAAGTCCCTTGTAAAGTTTTTCTACTGAAATCAAGGGACTTACAAAAAAGTCTTTAAAAAAGTTTTAAAGGGGGTTTGCATTAAAGAAAAAAGCCCCTACATTTGTACCACAATTAAGGCAAACGAGGTCTTAAACAAACAAATTACTGACCCATGGTGTAACTGGCAACACGTCTGATTTTGGTTCAGAAGAGTCTAGGTTCGAGCCCTAGTGGGTCAACAACTCGGTCCAAAGTTGATTTTTTCGACTTTGGACTTATTTTTTTTATAGGCTATCATACTGTTAATCTGATAGATAGCTCGAAAGAATTCGTTCACCGGAGCGATTCGATGTTGCTTACCGTCAAAGACGATATTTTCGGAGAAGATCGAACCAATTATCTTTCTTTTAATTCCCAAATCAGCAGTATCAATATTTCTGTTCTTGATATCCATAATATTTCGATTTAATGCTTAGAAATTAATTATGGTACATAATACAACTTGAGGGCAATCAAGACCAAGTGGCAACGGGATAATTGAGGGCAAAGCAGGAATACCTGTGTTTGTGCCGGAAACTCTTGGCCGCTTCAGCAGCCCGAAAGCTAAATTGTGACATGATTCATGATGGCTATAAAAAAATACCTTAACACTGAATAAAAGAACATAAAGAGCAACCATCAAACAAAAATTGGACTTTCGCTGTATGTTCTCGCTACCCCTTCCTTTTAGCTACCATATCACTTGGGAAAACATTCATTTTACTCCTAAGCAACTTACTCAAATAAGTAAAATCGAATTCATCTTACAGGAATTTTATTTATTTTTTATGATATTTTATAACTAAAATAAGCCTTATTTAATGATAGTTTTATTATAAATAAATTTAATTTTGCAAAACATGTAATTTTTCTAATCGATTTTTCGTCTAGTGATTGAAAATTCATTTTGGATTAAAATCCTTCTTAATTCCATATACGGTGAAAGGAAATGATCATTAGGTAATGGCTTAGCCCAAATTTAACAGACTACTTATTTTTCTGCCTGACTCCAGAAAGGAAAATAAGCTTGAAGACTTTTAGTATGGAAAGTTTAATAATATAAGATTTAGCAGGTCTAATGAAATACTGGTATTTGTAGTTAATGATTCATTATGAATGGGCAGATTTCTAAATGACAAGGAAGTGTAAAATTGGGGCAGAAAATCACTCACCGACAAATGGAATCAGAAATGTATTTATTATCTACCAAACTGATATGTATTATCCTCAGAATGTGGGACGAATAATTTTCTCGATGTAAACTAAACAAAACTATAAAAATGAATAATGTAAAATCTATAATTTCAACAATTGCCTGGGCTTTTCTAATGGTCATCGGAATAAGCGCCTGCTCCTCAAACCAAAAAGAAAATTCAGAAGAGGCATATATTGATGAAGACTATATCGAGGAGGATTATGATGAAGAGGATTATGGGGATTATGGGGATTATGAAGAGGAAGCTTATGGAAGCTACGAACTTACTTTTCGTGGTCAGCGCAATGAATGGCCTTCCGAGCAGGTTTATTTTTCACTACATCAACTTTCACTAGATAAGGATGGAATGTACAGTGTCGCCATTAGTATGAGCTTGGATGGTCCAGATACACAGTCAACAACTGCTGACTTCACTCTTTACACGGATCAGGATATAACATTGGATGAGGCCCCAAAAACCTTTAACCTGGTGCATATCGCATTATTTGCGGAAGACATGGATTGCTTGGACAATCCCGGTGGATGTAAAGGGGTCGGAACGGGATTGATTGGAGGAACAGAGCCAAAGGGAGGTCTTAATTCAGGTGCAGGTATGGACAATGACATTCATACAAAAAGCGGCACGCTGACAATTACAAAACTGTCCATCACCAAAGACGAAGACGGTATTATCGAAGGACTGGTATCAGGGCATTTTGAACTTAGTGGCATTAACACCAATGCTTCGAAGCCCAACCCTGGTGATGCTAGCGGTAAGTTTACCGATGCCCCGTTTTCAACCCTGAAATTGTAAACTGATTTTTAAAACACAGGCAATCAACCTAAAGCAATAATTACTCAAAATAAACGACAATCATGGATGCGAAATTTGAAGCTGGAATTAACATTGCAATAAAAATCCCAAAAAGCAAATATGAAAAGACGGTTACTTTTTACAGGGATATTCTGAAGCTGGAAGTGGAAGAAAAACCGATTAGCAACCCAACAGTATCAAAAACTCATGAGGTAAAATTTGGCAATAATACCATTTGGCTGGATTGCGTCGACAACTATACCCACTCAGAAACCTGGCTACAACTTACGGTTCCTGGCATAGAAGAAGCTACCGACTATTTGCAAGCAAATGGTGTGGAAACATGTGACGAACTTGAAGAACTCCCAAACAATATGCATTGGATTCAAGATCCCGCCGGAACCGTATTTAATTTACAGGAAAGGGATATCAATTAAAGAAGCTACACATATAAATCGAAGGGTTAGATTTCGGCTTATGTGTCTAAACTGCTCAAACTACCGTGAACAAGATTAGGCCAAATATTGTCCAGGTCTTGTTCACATAATACCGTCAATTCCCATTCATTTTCCATTCTTTTGCACTGATTCCGAAAGCTTTTTTGGTGCTACTTCTCGGTATGCTTTTCTTAATACTTCTGACAGCAATTCTTCACTAATTTCACACAGTTCAACTAATGTCCAACCTTGTTTTCCCCATTTACTGTCTACTTGACAAATACTTGAACTTAGTGAAGAAAAATCATCCTGATCAACTTTCGATAATTTTACCGTAACTCTATGATTCCTTTCATCATAAGTAGCGAATATCTTCTTCTTTATTCGAAATGATATTTTCTCAAAATGAGGCTCTAAAGTAACCTCAGGAAATGCCAAAGCTATTCTTTCTAAAGTTCCAAAATTTGCCATAGGCTCTACTCACAAAGATTATATTCATTGAAGCTCAAAAAATCAGTTTTCCAATAAAGTAATTACTGCTTTTTTTAGCCCATTTAAACTACTCATTTTTCTCGGCATCATTTTGCATTTTACCAATTAAACGTTTGACTTCCTTTGTCAAAGTCCTCTTTCCTGTTTTGAATTTAGTGAGCTTAACGGCGTTTTCATAATGCTCAATTGCCTTAAAAGTGTTTGATTGGGCATATAAATATCCCATTAATTCATGATACTGGTTGTACCCATATAATTTCAGTTTTTCCGCTTCCAAAAGCGCCTTCTCTTGTCCATAAACTTTAGAAAAACACCTTGATAAGCCAGTAAATTCTAGATTAACTTATCATCAATTCGCAGCAAAAAATCCTTCATCGTTGTTTTTATGTGATTTTCTATTGGCTGGTCTATAATACCAAGAGACAATTGTCAGGACTACAAGTAAAGTGGGACCAAAAAAAGTCACCATTTCATCCCCAACGGCTAAATGAGAAACTATTGCGCCCGTCATTACAAAGAAAAAACCTGCATAAGCCCATTCCTTTAAAAGTGGAAATTTAGGAGTTAGTATAGCTAAAACACCTAAAATTTTCCATATTCCTAGAATAGTCAACAAATAGGTAGGGTACCCCAATATATTCATAGTAGCTACTTCTTCCTTCATGTTTATTAACTGGACGATTCCGGTTGAAAGCATCCCTAATGATAGCCATACCGTGGCCACCCAATAGATAATTTTGTTTCTTTTTGTCATTGCTGTTTAATTTAATTTGGATAAAACTTCTTGGAGCCTGCCATGAGCCATATTTAAGCCATAGGCAAATGGCATTTTCAATTGTTCTGCTCGATGTTTCTCTGATTTGTAGATGATTTGGATAGTAAGTTGACTTTTGTTCTTGCCAATGCTTTCAAAATTCAAGAACTCCAATTGTACCCCAATGGACATATTCTCCATTTCAAAGGTTCTTACTATTTCTAGATTGGGCACAACTTTATGTATAGTGCCATTGGTTTTAAACACTACTTTTCCATCATGAATAGTTTCAAATTGGTAACTCCCATGATTGTTATTTTCCAGTTTTGTGACTTTAGTACCCATCCACTCTGCTACAAACTCCGCTTCTGTATAGGCTTTATAAAGTAAATCAACAGGAAGGTCAAATTCTCTTGTAATCGTTAATTCTTGCTTGCCCTCCAGGGCTATAATTTTGGTTTTTTGTTCCATCATCTACTATTTTTTTGATTGGTGTTTCTTCATTACAGCCTCCAGACTATTAAAACGATCATCCCACATTTTTCTAAAAGGTTCGATAAAATCAGCTATTTGCTTCATCCCCCTAGGGTTTAACTGATAGTATATTTCCCTCCCTTTCTGTTCATGTTCCAATAGCTCACATTCAGCAAGAATTTGAATATGCTTAGAAATGGTTTGCCTTGAATAGTCAAAGTTTTCAGCAATGGCATTTGGAGTTAATGCCTGTAGAGCAACCAAAGAAATGATTGCTCTTCTTGTAGGGTCAGCTATGGCCTGGAATACGTCTCTTCTAAGTTTCATTATGCAGTTACTTAACTGCTAATATATGCGCAACTATTTAGTTGCGCAAGTTTATTTAAAAAAATCAATATTTAAGCCACTTAAATTTGGGGGAATATAATCACGACTTGACTTCCCTGATTATTCTAAAACATCACATTTTTATGATCCTCAGAGTAAAAATTCACATTTCCCAAATTCAACTATACAATTTTATTGGCCATTATTGAGTAGATACAAAGGATATTTATCTGAATGCCCCAAATCATGTCATCGCAAACAATAAAACGGGACTCAAAATACTTAAGGGATACCAACGAGCATTGGACAAACAAGGTGTGAATTGATTTAAAATATACAGAAATACAAATCCTAATGGTTTAAAGTAATCATTCATACAGTTCATAAAAAAACAATGCAAAAGTGGACAGTTATTTCCCGTCTTTGCTCTTTGAGTAATCAGTTGTTTCTTTTTTGGGGGACAGCATAGAACATCTCTTAAACCGCTCTAGGGATTTTACAACCAATAAAGTAGTATCAATGATGGGTACAAACACATTGACAAGCTTGTTTTTAATAGCCCTTCTAAAAAATTTAATTGCTGATTCATATTGTTCAGCCTGCCAATAAACAAATCCGATTTCATTGTTATATCTGGTTTTAAAGACCCGACTGTCAAAAGATGATTTAATGGTGAGTGTATAATCCTTGATTAAATTTATTTTTTGTTCAAATTGTTCAGCACCAAAATCACTGGCCAATTTGAGCAAGATTTCTTTAGGTAAAAACTCTCTCTTGAATTGTTCTTTCATTTTTATTTCAAATGGCAGTTAACGAGCCTATTAACATTGCACATCTATCTCTTTTAAAACTAAACAATCCCCAAAGCATATAAAATACCCCCACAATTCATTGCGAGCCTGTTGTCCTGCCAGCTTAGCTGCAGGACCGCCTGTAGTTGAGTCTCCGGCTCAGCCACTTTCATCCATCTTCCAGCGCAATCCTCATCTTCAAAAGTCAATATTACCCCATTCCTATTTGCTTTCTTAGAGAACTCCGCGCCCTCTGTGTTTCATATCCTTCCATCTCAAGACGCAATACTCCTGACTATAACCCCTCCTGCGGTTTTCCTTCCCCCTAATACCTTTCTATCATATACCTAGAGGGCACCCTGCCTACTGGTAAATTATTTCTTGGAAATATTCTATATTCTAATAACCTAGCTGCAACTATAAAATCCGGAAATGGGTATTACAAATACCCATGATATTAGGGTGAAGAAACTTTCTTTACCTAGTCGGGGATCAATGGAGGCATTAAGCTCGGTCTATAATAAGGGAATTGATTATATGAACAATGGGGCTGTCATTGTGCAATTGACAGCCCCGTTTTTTTCAATGCTCATGGAATCAAAGTAGCATCATTTTGTCCATTTCTTTTTAATCTGCACAATAGGAACAGTCAGGTTCTCCGACCAACATCCCTCTCTCGTCCAAACTGTATTTACAACATTCCCTGAACCGCTGCTTTATAATACCTTTCGCCCTTCTGACCCTGGCTTTCAAATTGGCCAGGGATATCCCTAAGCGAACCGCTGCCTCTTGTTGTTTCATCCCGTCCAAGTACACCTTTTCTATGCATACCCTATAATTTTCAGGCAGTTCTTCTATAAACCTGTCAAAACAGCAGAATTTATTGGATGGACTTTGGGGAATTGAAAGGTTCATCATATATTCTTCCGATAGAAATGTACGTTCCCTAAAATGGTCCATAGTCCCATTTCTTGCAATTTGAAAAATCCAGGACTTGATCTTCACAGGCTCTTTTACCTGATCAATATGGGCATGGATTTTTAAAATGGTATTCTGGAAAATGTCATTGGCGATATCCTTGTTCTTTACCTTTTTCAGGATAAAAAAATAGAGTTGCTCGCCAAATCTATCAACTATTGCACGGGATGTTTTTTCCATGGTAAAATAAGTTAAGACAAAGCCAAAGGCCTTATCACTTAGGATTGACAACAACTACATTTTTGACAATCGCATTTTTCACAAGGGCAATTGCTCTCCAAACAATTGACACAGTTACATTTTTGGCAATCGCAATTGGTGCATTTACAAGTATCCATAATCTTCTTAATTTTTGTTTCATAAGGTAGACGCCAAGAGCTCAAAAAGGATACTATTTAATTTAAAAAAAATTGGAATACTTTGAAAATATTGATAATCTAGTTACTTCCTGTTCACGTTGAAATAAACCTTTTCGAAATACCACCAAATAAAACCGGACATCTCCAAGACATTCCCATGACTTCTCCCTTTTAGTACAGCCAGGTCCGAAGATTATAATTCGTTCACCAAAATGGGAATTACAAATCCTCAAAATAAAAGGGTAAAGTGTCAAACTTCATCCATTCACCCAGCCGGGGTATAAAAGTCTCGCCCCCTGTTTATATCGTCTTTCGACAACTCACCATAGGATATCAATACTTGTTCTAAGACCTCTTTCATTCAATTAAAGATTGTATACATCCCTTAGTGTAACCATCGGTTTCAGCATTAAAGCTAACGTTTTTCGGTTAATCCTTGGTCCTAACAATTCCGAGTGGATTCTAGTCTGCCCTGAGCGGAGATGTATTAGGGACACCTGCCTTCAGATCAACAATTTCTTTAGCTCATTTATGGAGTTAATAAGACAAAAATCAAGGCAATAATGGCAGGCAAACCTTGCTTAAAAAATATACTTTTACTAGCTGTAGCTGCCCCATAAATGGCAGCGATAATTACGCAGCTAAGAAAAAATAAAGCAATATTTTTTGCCCACAAACCATTTTCGATAAGCAATGCCCAAACTAATCCAGCTGACAAAAAACCATTGTAAAGGCCTTGATTGGCAGCTAATATTTTGGTTGGTTTAAATAATTCTGGTGGAATGGATCTAAAAGTAGCTTTTCCTTTAGTTTCCCATGCAAACATTTCAATATATAAAATATATAAATGCTCAATGGCAACCAAGGCTATTAGTATTTTGCTAATTATTATCATATACTCTCCTCATCAATATCCTGTAATATTACAAACCTCAACTCATTATTTCATTTAAGCTTACCTTACCAATATAATGGATTCATTTGGGTTTTAAGCTCATTAAATTTCGGAAGGCATCAAACAGCAAAAATACCCAAGCTGAAAAACAGTTAATCCTTTGCTTATCCCAAGGGTATTAACATGTCAAACTTCTCTTTGCCCCTTCCTGTAAAAAGGATGAAAAGAACACATATTCGTCAAACTGGCCTTAACAAACCTACCCTTCTTTTTGTATATTGATTACTGAAATCAAATAGCTGTAACTATGAATCTACACATTTTATGGTCTATATTATTTTTCATTCCCATGTTCGCAGTTGCCCAACCTGATAATTACCATCGTTCATTTGTTGAGAATTTTGAGGATGCTGATTTTAATTACTTTAGTTACGGTTCTACCGGCACCAAAGCCAGTTTCAAATATGAGGTAGGTGTGAACTCTCCATCAGAGCCGGGCACTAAAATTCTTTCCTTTAAAATAAATCCAGAGGATAAGGCAGGTGCTGGACGTGGACCTGAAATTATCTCAAAAGACTTTACACATTTTGGTACTTATTCAGCGCGGTTAAAAGTTCCAAAAGTGAGAAATATTCAGCCGAATGTCGGAGCAGTCGTAGGATATTTCACCTACCATAAAGACAGTTTGGCCGGACTTAGTGAAATAGACTTTGAATGGCTCCTTGCTGACCCTACTGTAATTTATATAGGTACTTGGACAGGAGGACAATCCGGTGAATTAAAACGAATTGGCAGAACCATCAATCTTTCCAAAGGAATAATCTATGAAACGACTTTTAGAAAGGGTCATGCAGGTACACGTGAGCCTTTAACCGGTAAACAAAACCAGCCCGAAACCATTATGGCCATACCGAAATTTGATGCCTCATCTACATTTTACACCTACGGTTTTGATTGGTTTGAAGATCGAATCAGATGGTGGATCATTCATCCCGACAGCGGTAAAAAGGTAATATTGTGGGATTATCAGGGATCCAATAGGGGCATACCACAAAACCGAACGCAGTACCGAATGAATTTTTGGCATACCGCCGATTGGCCAGTTGAAACGAATCCACTATCTATTGAAAAACCCTTGCACCCTTATGAATTGGAGGTAGACTGGATGTCTTATGATCCTTTTAATAGTAAATTGAAGTAAATAAAACCAACTTCATGGGAACCTGTGTACTTAGTCCAAATGCATTTAATGGCTAAGTTCACGTCAACATAATCCTGATTCTATCCCTCTTAGCTATTGCATGGGTGACCTCATGGGCAGTGGGTAGAACCTCTCCGATAAGTGAATTAATTTTTGGGCGCACGTAAATACATTGTACCAATGATCTTATCATACCATTATCTTTCAGCCTTTTCAAGGCTTTACGGACAGTTACTCCTGATCCATATTACCTGAAATCCTCAGGAAACAATATGGTACCCTTAGGCTTTGATTTAATGGATTTTTCAATGGTTCTTTCGGTATTTAACATGCTTACAGAAACTTTACTCTGCCCAAAAGCATCAAATCCTCTAAGATTTTATCCAAAAGTAAACGTATCCTTATCGCGGCATGGGACAGGCATTGGAGCATCCATAGGAGGGACGAGCATAAAGAAAACAGTCAGTGAACGAGCAACCAGCCTGCAGGGCAGGCACTCTCGTTAAAGAGGTCGATCCCTCCCCCCAAAGAGCTTCTCCCAATAATCTGTCGGGCTGTATTCCAGAATTCCTTCTCATTAAGAATACTTTCCTCCCCCCATCTGTAGATTGACCTTCCAATGAATTTTGCTTCAATATCCATAACCATTCTAATATCGTCAGTATGATATGGATAGGTCCTATTTCCTTCTGGACGGTATGGAACCAGAAAAAAGGCCATGGTAATTGCTTTGCTTAAATAATTATCCAATACCTCCCTTGAAATACCATCGTTATCAAAGTAATAACCCTTATGGTTCGTAGTTTGACAAAGTCCAATTCCTTGGAGGGAAATTGAAATAACAAAAATAATACATAAATGATTTCTATATTTCTTCATAACAAGTTGTGTAATGGAATGAAGGAGAAAAACCAGCCGATTTAAGGCTGGCCTTTTCAAACTTTAACAAACCCAATACAATAAGGAATTACCCAGACAAACAGTTTGTTTTTCCACATTTTGAAAGGTAAAAATCCTTGATAAGGAAATTTATTCAAATACTATCCCCTCAGTCTGTTCTACCATCCTGATCCTTTTATTTTTTCCATAGTAAAGTTTATCTACACAGATAGACCTTAACCAGTCATGGTCAGATAAGGAGCTATTATGGTAAAAAGCATACCACTGCCCTTTAAATTCCACAATAGATCCATGGTTGGTATAACTATCTGTTGGCTCCATATATACACCTTGGTGCTCCCAAGGCCCCAGCGGACTATTACTCGTAGCATACCTCATTCGGTTATGTAGTTCTCCATCATCATGATTATCAGAATAGGACAAGTAGTACACGCCATCTTTTTTATGCACCCAAGTAGCCTCATGAAAATCCACCAACCCTTCCATGTTTAACATTTCCCCTTCTATTTCCATCATATTCTCTTTCATCTTTCCTCCTTTACAGACGCCACCACCCCCATAGTAAAAATAGGCTTGTCCATCATCATCGATAAAGACACTGGGATCAATCATTGAATCCAATCCTTCAATATACCCTTGGACCTCAAACCCATTTGCTGGCTCACTGCTTGTTGCCACCCCTATCTTCCATGTATTATTCCAATCATCACCACTGGGATGTGGGAAATAGAAATAATAAGTTCCATCTTTAAATGCACAATCAGGGGCCCACATAAAACCTCCTTCACTTCTTCCCCAACTTACATCCTTTGAACTTAGAATTTCTCCATGGTCCACCCAGTTTATCATATCATCAGTAGAAAAGACATGGTATTGATCCATCAGATCACAACCTCTTGGAGGAGCAATATCATGACTGGCATAGACATACAAACGCCCATCTTCCCATACATGTGCAGAAGGATCCGCAGTATATATTTCTGTTATAAAAGGGTTTTTGCCTTGCCCATGCAGCCATGCAGGAAAAGTCGACAACAATGTTATCAACACATATAATTTTTTAGACAATTGGTTCATTATTATTTTGATTTCTATCATTTAAGGATTTTTTAATGGCATTTGGAAATCCAGTTCCCTTTCACCCCTCAGTATTTTGGCTGCCTCACCTGTCAAAAACAAATAATGGTCTGAGGGTCGTCCATCTAAATCAACAAATTTGGAAACCTTTCCAACTGGAGGATTATCAGACACTTTAAAAATGGCCGTTCCTTCATTTACTTCATCAAACATAGCCACATACAACATTCCGACACCTGCATTGAGTACGGTAGAAATTTGTTGCCAATAAAACTTCCCCCCTTGTCTAGGTATGGACCCAACAGGTTTGATATCATTAGGAAATTCAAATCGGCTTAGATTGTGCCAGCTAAACCCAGGATACACACTAGGTACATAATCAATTCCATATTTCTCACACCAGTTCAAATCACCCAATATCAGGTCCCTATATCGATCCATATCATTATGGAGCAATGGAGAGAACCGCTGTACCATCCATGGTAGGACAATATCCACTTTCTTGATGAGCTCATGAAGATAGGGATCGGAAATACAGTCTGCCTCGAGGGTTCTCCAAAATGTAGGTACTCCAAGCATGATGCTACACCCACCATATTCAGGATCATTCTTTAAAAAATCAATAAATCGTGCGATACCAATATTTCGGATACCGTAAGGCCTGTCAGGAAAACCCAAGCCCCAAATAGCTACCAAGGGTTTTCCATTATGAAAAAGATAAGTCTGCTTCCCTTTCTGAGAAGTAACCTTCAAGGAATCAACCAAAAACTTCCAATCTTCGATCAATGCAGAGCAATCTTCCCCTGATCCTCTCAATCCAGAAAGATCATACATAACAGCAATTGCCCTTTCATTAGCAGAAGCAGCTTCCAGCGCATTTTGCAGAATGGTATTGGGTATTTCCGCATTGGAAGATTCTCTGGCGGTATTAAAAAAACGCTGCATAAACACACCATCGACCCCATATTCTTTCATCCATCTAAAGTGAAGATCAGTAGTGCTTTTATCTGCGGAATTGAAAAAACGTGCGATACTACCGTCATGATGTCTCAATCCTGTAGGATAAGTTTCCTCATATTCAGAAACCTCTGGCCACATATCAATTCGTATTTTGGCATCATCAGGATACATTACACCATCTTCAGGCACCTTGAACCACCCCTGATATCCAGCCATTACCAATCCCGAATAACTCTTAAAAACAGTCTCATCTCCATGTTTGGATTGCCCTTGTACCCCATTGGTAGTGACTAAAACATGTATTATAAAACACAAGGCGCCCTTAAGGGCCCTCTGTAAATTCTCCCTCCGTTTCATATCTATTTTCCGTTTTCTATGGTTTTATTGAAAAGGTTTTCTTCCTTATCTACACAGGCCACTGCTTGCAAAAATGCTTTAGGATTCTCCATGGTGATGGGCTGGTCAGATCTATAATTTCTCATTCGGCAACCTATCAAGGATACCGTCAGTTTTTCTCTACCTCTAATCAACATGTAATCTTCTGACTTCCCCAGGTTGGTAAGTGCACCATTATCTCCAGAAAAAGCCTCTACATTGGTAATAGCTGCATGGCCTCGGCCTTCTATGATAAAAGGATGGGTGTCCTCTATTGTTGAACCGGCATTGGCTATAATGGAACCTTGAGCGATCATCCAGTTCCTATTTTTTGTATTGGCTCCTTTTTTATGGATACCAACAGCCACACAATCCAAATTAAAATTAGTTAGCTGGCCATAACTCTCCTCGCCAAGTAAAATCCCTCCATAGGTAGCAAAGGTAAATACGTCCATCAATTGTGCATTGTCCGTATGATTTACCGCATAGGCAAATGTCCCTCTATCGACCACAGAGTCTATAACTTTTTTAGAGTATTGATTCCCGATTTGACGCATGATGGACGGATTAACATGACAATGCAAAAAACGTGGGATATCATAACAATAGTCAATTCTAATAAACTCTCCGCTTAAGGGATATCCATAGCAATGCTCTATCAAGATCAATTCACAAGGGTTTTCACCGCTGGAATTAAAATCCATAGCAATAAATTCCCCATAAAAAGTTAGATTGGTCAAGGTTACCCCTTCCGTTTTGGAGGTTTTACTGACTTGGATGGTTGGAGGATATTCAATAACCTTGGAAGGATCTTCCAATTCTTGTTCAGCATACCAAAATTGCACCCCTCGTATTTGAGTGGCAGATTCAACAGTAATGAACGGATTATTCCGTCCAGTGATTTTAAAAACGCTCCCTACGGGTGATTTTTTTGAAGGATGGCTTGTGCCTCGGGGTGTTGGCCCATGAACACCGATCAAAGACACATTTCGCTTCAGAACTATTCCATCTAGTATCGGATAGGGCTTTTCGGCTGGTTCTATATACAAAGCTGCGCCAGATTTCTCTGCCCAATTTATTGCCAATTGTAAGTTTTTTGTATTCTCTTCCGGACTGTTTTCTGGAATCACATTAAATTCTTGAATACTCCGCTGCCAGTTATCCGCAAATCCAGTTTTTCCCAAGGTCAGGACAAAGAGGATAACTAAAACAAGTCCTTTGGATATAATGTTCTTATTGTTCATTTCATTCAAAGCTAGGGGAGCACCTGCCGACATAATTGACGACAGGTATACTCTCGATTATATAAATAAGTTTATCTCGATGGTTGGTTGGGCCCGTATCCAGCCGAACCGTGGAACCATTTTGCTGCTTCACCAGCCAACCATAAATAATGGTCTGTCTGCAATTCCGGATCTATTCCAATGAATCTACCATCACCATTGGAAGGAGTATCTCCTTCATGGCTAACCTTGAAAATTGCTGTACCTTCATCGATTTCATCAAACATAGCAAGATAAAGCGAAGATGCTCCTGACATTTTTGCCCCAGCGACCTGCTTCCAGAGGAAATCGCCCTTATGCCGTGGGATAGCATTATAGGGATTTCCAGCATACATATTCCCCCAACTGAATCCGGGAAATGCCAATGGTATGTAATCCACATTGTTGGACTTACACCATTGAATATCTCCAACAAGCGTTTCTCCTGCAACGGAAGTGTAATTCTCTGAGCTATATCTTCCCACTGCCCATGGCATGATCACATCACAGTCCTTAATCAGGTCATGCAGCTTGGAATCATTTACGGTGTCATCTCCCAACGTCCGCCAACGATAAGGAACACCTAGCATTACAGAATACTTATTTTCATAACCCTTAAGGGATTCCAGCATAATCTTGGCATCATCGATACCATATGGGCGGTTATCATTGAATCCGACTCCCCATACAGCTACCAAGGGCTTTCCATTATGTCTCAAATAAGTTGGGTTCGTTTTATTATCAAACAAGTCAAACTTGCTTTGCAATTCCGTGAAATCCTCCTCAACAAATTCTCTGACTTCCTTGGCTGTTGCCCCACTTAGATCATACATAATACATATGGCACGGTCGTATTTTTTCGCTGCCTTTAACGCATGCCCTAGAACTGTGTCAAAATGTCTTTTGCCTTTTTCATTGGAAGGCCGTACTTCGGCCACAAACCTTTGCATGTAGACCCCATCAATACCATATTCTTTCATCCACTTAAAATGTAGGTCTATGGTACTTTCGTCAAAAGAACTGAACAAAAAGGCCGGTGATCCATCTGCATAAATAAATGGACTTTCGTATTTATCGGGATAATCCGTCATATCTGGCCACATATCTATGGTGGAACAACCTGGCATAAAACCACATTGATTTTGATAATGGTACCATCCTCGTTCCGAGGCATCACCTTCTGCTCCAAACCAACCTTGATATCCAGCCATCACCAAACCATCCACCGAAGTGTATAGCAAACCCGTTTCATCATATTCCTTTTCCTTAGGGGGGGCTGGGGCCGGAGAGCCTGGCTCAGGAGATTCTTCTGCTGAGCATCCCAAGACAAGAGAATGAAGCATAAGAAGTACAATAGTCGTTATAACCGAACAAAATCTCATAGTTCCACCTCCTGTGCACTGGCGTAATTAAACTTGGCTTCCGCGGCATCAACCAACCCTCCAACCCGAACAAAATGACGATCATCTGGGTCAACTAGGCTACTATTTGCTTCCAAATCTATTTCGAGGGTAATGGATTCACTTTCTTCTACTGCTCGTCCGAGAGTCAATTCGGCAGAAAGGGAATGTATGGGTTCTCCTACTGTTGGCTCAGTATGCAGGTAAAGTCCCACCTTACTTACATTGTTGATTACATTCTGTTCCACATTGAAGGTGGCTATTATTTTTCTATCAGTAACCCGTATGTCCAAGTTTTTTATTCTTAGGTAAGGCAACACCTCAAAGTCCTGTACCGTACCTGCTGATATATAAATATCCATTGGTTCAACAGGAACAAAATTCCCCCGAACTGGTTGTACAGTATAGGTATTTTCGAAAAGCATTGAATTTTCATATGAGCCATCATTTTTTACCACAAGATATTGATGGGCAACAGGATCATAACCATGTTCGGTCAATTGTATCACGGTACCCCTAACAATATCCTGCTCGACCAACTCTCCAGTTTCCGCATCGATAAACCTACCTGAAATGCCAGCTGTAGGCCCTTCATAATTGTCCAGTTCACAGGAATAACAACCCCATATGATCAGGAAAAGCATATATAATGATCTCTTTTTCATAATTTAATCTTCTTTTTCGCTAAACAAATTTTAGTATTGAGGGTTTTGAACCAGTCCATTTCCACTAATTCCTGGAATAGGCCGGTAGTAAAACTTTGGATCAAAATTCCTTTGTTCCAAATTTGGAGTATAGGTCCTGACAAAAATGTATTGAGGGTTATCCATTCGGAGATCTAGAAGGGGCAATAGTGAATGAATCCTACGGTTATTGAAAGTTTCTTCATATTCCCTTCTTCGGATTAAATCCCAATAGCGTTTATTTTCAAAAGCAAGCTCAACCCTTCTTTCCCTAATTAAATTCTCAATTGTAAGGGGAACCTCCACCGTATGCCCTGCCCTCTTACGGATATCGTTTAATCCCTTTGCTGCCAATTCCATATTTCCGAGCCCACTTTCCAAAACTGCTTCAGCGTAATTCAGCAATACTTCGGCGTATCTCATGTCCATAAAATCAGTAGTGCTTTGGTTCCATCCTGGAGTTACTGGAACATTTTGGTTTAGAAATTTTTTGAAAGAAAAACCTGTTCTTGTATTATTTCCACCAAACCCATCAAACCCAGAATATTGAGTGGTACTGGGGGCACCATAAGTATAATACATCTGGCCATTTACCTCAATTTGATCTTTGGTCCTGATCACAGCACTACCATCGGGCTTAACATATCCTGCTTGAATAATAATTTCCTTATCCTTCCATTCGCTGAGAGGAGCCACAACAGAAGCATGAAAGCGAGCATCTCTATTTGCGACCAGCTCATTAGGATCAGAAAAGTGAAGATAACTTATTGATGGACTGTACCCATTATAATCATCCACTATACCATCCGCCCGAGTAACCAGCGGCTGGATCTTTCCCGGGTTATCGTAGGTCTCATAAATATCTATTAGATCCAATGTAGGGTTCATCCTTCCCGGATGAGGCCATCCATTTGCAAGCTGTGCTGGTTGGAACCAAATATCATAGTTATGTCCTCTATCTGCCCCTGGTAAAGCATATCCTTTGATAAAGATGGCTTCGTCTGGTGAAATATTCGGGTCTTGGAACATCAAACGGATATTTTCTGCTGCTTCTTCCGGGCTAGAAGGATCTGGCCTAAATAATCCGTGTGGACTGTTGAGGATAATTTCTTCTGCGGCATCAATCACGATTTGATAATAGGTGTTTGCCTGATTTGATTGAATCCCAATTAACTGTTGCTCGGCAGCATCCCCAGAAAATGGTGCCTTATCCCCAAATTTTGCAATCGATGCAGCATGAAGTGCCGCCCTGGACTGCAAAGCCAATGCTGCCCATTTGGTAGCTCTTCTTTCTCCACCGGGCCACCCTTCAGGTAGATTATCAGCTGCAGTAGCCAATTCACTCATAATAAAATCCCATGTATCCTTTTCAGTAGACCTTGGAACTTTTAAGGTTTCAATATTTCCATCATAAGACTGACTCTCTGCTATAATAGAGACACCTCCATACCTTTTGGCCAGACCAAAGTAGGCATAGCCTCGAATAAAAGATGCCTCACCCAATAGCATAGCCCTATCTTCCTCTGTCACATCAAGTGAAGGGATATAGTCAAAAAGCAGGTTTACATCCCTAACTAATGAATAGGCAGGTTCCCACCAGCCAAAGTCCTCATTTCGCATAAAATCCCCGAACTCAGAATGAACTGCTTCATCAGTAAGCATTGCAGCAACAAAACCTCCATTATTGGGATCTCCGCTATTAATATTGAATCCATTTCTGAAGAAAGTAAAATCTTCGGTTGGTAGCTGGGCATACAAATTGGCCATATATAGCCTCACACCCTCAGGATCACTAAAGAGGTCTTCTCCTTGAATTCTGTCCAGGGGTTCCAGGTCCAATACATTATTACAGTTGGTAAACCCTACCAGATAAAACAAAATTGTTGATATATAAATTAACTTTTTCATATTTTCCTTGATTTAGAAGCTAGCATTTAGACCGAAGTTGAAACTTCTTTGCAATGGATAGGTAAAACCAGTATTGAAGAGCCCTTCCAGTTTTTCTGGATCAAATGGCTTAACGAAAGGATCGGTAATGGTAAAAATATTATGTGCATTACCATAAACTCGAAGTCGGTCAAATCCGATTTTGGTCAGGAGATTCCCAGAAAGGGTATACCCAACTTCTGCACTCTTGAATCGGACATAAGATGCATCTCTTCTCCATTTTTCACTTTCAGCATAGAGCATTCCCACGTTTTCTACCAGTCTGGATGAAGGCCATTTTCCTGGTACCCATTCACTATCTGAATTATAGGGATCTTCTTTATGCCATCGGTCAAAAAAGTAGGCGGGGGTATTACTTCCTTTGAAGGCCAGTATTTCTGCATATACTTCTTGAAATCTGACAGAGTATTTGGCAGCTCCCTGAAAAAGTAAGCTGAAATCAAAATTCTTGTATTTCCCATCCAACGTCAAACCAAAAAACATTTTGGGTGTACCATTCCAGAATATTGGCAACATGTCATCGCCATTAATCACACCATCATTATTGGCATCTTTATATCGAAAGTCTCCAGGGAGTTCCCTTGAATTACCCAAATCTCCATTTTGTATGGGAGCATAGATGATTTGTTCTTCATTCTGAAATTGACCAAGATAATCATAGCCCCAGACCACATCATTATATCTGTCCAAATTTCCTCCACGCCATCTATCCATACTATTAAGGAAGGGGCCTCGCTCCACATAAATGTTTTTGGTCCTTGCATAGTTGAAATTACCTGAGATCCCATAATTAAATCCCCCAGTCTGGTTTCGATATGAAAGCATCATATCCAACCCTCTAACTTGGTCACTATTAAGATTTTCTTCAGGTAATGAACCTCCAAAGGTATTGGGCAATGATTGGTTTCTAACAGCAAGTAATCCTTCTCGGTTTCTTTGGTAAACGTCAAATTCCAAATTAAATCTTCCATTCCAAAGGCCAAGGTTGACTCCTATATCCAATAGTTTGGAAGTAAACCAGGTCAGATTTTCATTTACAATTCCTGGTGAAACCGCCCCAACGGTATACGAATTGTTTTCAAACTCATATCCACGTCCTCCAGATGTAGAAAAGCCTGCTACATATTGGAAAGGGGCTCCAGCATCCTCACCTACCATCCCATATGAGGCACGGAGTTTCAGGTCAGAAATCCACCTTATTTGTTGCATGAAAGGCTCATCTGCCAAACGCCAGCCCAAGGATCCCACAGGAAAGAATCCCCAGCGGCTATTAGGATGATATCGATAAGAACCATCCTCCCTAAAGGCAAACTCTACCAAATACTTACCCTTATAATCATAGTTGAATTTACCTACATAAGAAATCCTACCTGTTTTATCCTCTAATCCTTGGGCTTGTTGGTTATTAAGTCCGGCAAAATTGATTTGATCATTAGTATAGAAATCATAATACCTGAGCGCTGACATCCATCTAGACCAAGTCTGCTGCTGCTCATAGACCATTGTTCCGCTCAAATGATGGTCTCCAATTATGCGCTCATATGATATCTGTCCCTGAAGTGTCAGCCTATTGAAATCAGATGCCCTATTGGAGATATTTGCATTTCCCGAGCGCTGTGTTTGAGACAAGTATTGTCCTTCACCAGCATCAAACTCAAACAATCGATAGCTTTTAAATAAGTTTTTATTATTATTTTGAATAAAATCATAAGCTATATTACCCTGTAAAGTCAAGCCTTCAACAAAGGGAGCTTTATATTCCAACCCTACCAAAGATTGGATGTTCTTATCTGTAGTTTCATTGTATCCTGTAAGGTCCCTATCTGATAAAGCTACGGGATTCTGTCCTGAACTAACTATTCCTGGATATGCTGAATTGTTATTTGCATAAGGACTTTCAATCGGCAGAGTAGTTCGAGTTCCCTTGAAAATATTAAAAAAGTTTTCCCCAGGCTGGCTTTGCGCATCTACCCTGCCTGCCACGAAAACCTTTGCTTCAAGATTATCTGTCAATTTGGCTGTTACGTTGGATCTAAGGGTATATCTTTCATATTTAATGTCATTTGTCTTCAGCAGTCCACCCTGATTAAAATAACCTCCGCTTATGAAATACCGAGTTTTATCACTCCCTCCACTTGCAGACAGGTTATGTTGGTACTGAAAGGCATTTTTTTTCATCGTTTCATTGTACCAATCAGTACTTTCATATCCTGACACACCATTAATGTAATTTTGTAGAATCTCCTCAGAATAAAAAGGGGTTCCAGTCCCTAGTAATGCAGCATCATTTCTCATTTGTGCCCACTCGCTCGCACTCGACATTCGGGGAACATCAGTTGGGCTTTGAACTCCTACAGTACCATTATAATTAAATTTAGCCTTTCCCTCATTTCCCTTTTTTGTAGTTACTATAATAACACCATTGGCCGCCCGTACACCATAAATTGCAGCTGATGCATCTTTTAGGACTGATATTGATTCTATATCTTCTGAATTTAACCGCTGAAATTCACTAGATCCATCTCTAGGTATTCCATCAATAACATAAAGTGGTGCACCACCAAACCCACGAATATTAATGGATGTATTAAATTCTCCAGGCTGTCCTGAGTTTTGCCTGATCTGTAACCCCGGGATTTTCCCTTGAAGTTTTTGTGCTAAACTTGCATTTGTAGTAGTTTCGATTTTTTCAGAATCTATCTGGCTTACCGCACTTGTAAGCGACTCCTTTTTCTGTGTTCCATACCCTACAACTACCACTTCCTCCAATCCTGCAACATCTGTTTCCAAGGAAACATTAATTATGGACCTTCCTGCTACAGGAATACTTTGTTTGACAAATCCAACAAAGCTGAATTCTAAGGTTGGGTCATCCTCAACTATTAAAATTGAGTAAATACCATCAATATCCGTAACAGTTCCGGTAGAAGTTCCCTTTAGCAAAATGGACACTCCCGGAATGGGTTCTTGGTTCTCATCGGTCACTTTTCCCGTGACTTGTTTACTATTTTGCGCAATGGCAGCATAGGAAAGTCCTATCAATAACAGAACAATAAAGCAAGCCCTGCTACTAAACCGCCCTCGCGAATAATACTTGTTAATAGGTCTATTGTTTCTCATATTTATTAGGTTAAGAATAGATAAATTGTTTTTGTTTATTTTCACCGACGTTTTGGCCAGTCATTTCGAAATTTTAGGTTGACTGTAAACGAACCCTTTTGTCCTATACAAATGAGATCAGTTTCAACCATCATTTTTTAATAATGGATACAGTCTTATTGCTGATGGAGATTTAAATCACTCCAATTCCTCGTTTATCGAATAAATAAATGGGCTGTAGATTCTCTAAAAAAAATTTAGGGACGAACCTCTTAAATCTAAATGGACAATTCTCTTTATTAGAATCGATATGGTACTGATATAAAAAGCAAAGGAAAAGACCCTTCCAATATGTAATCCGCTTTGTAGAAAGTTTAATCATGGTCATTTGGGGTTTTGAAATAAAAACTTGACCAAATAAAACTTTAGGGTATTAACAAAATGATAATAGCAATAAATAATCGCTTAATTTTCGATTAATACTTACTTTTTTTGAAAAAAAAGTAAGTATTAATAAAATTTCATACCGAAAACCACTCAAAAGAACTTATCAACATCAGCTTAATAATTACACATTAAATTCAAGCTGATAAAAAAAAACATAATCAATAAGTCCTCTTTAATATTTGAAATTTCAAGATTTCAAAATCAATCTAACTAACTACCATATGTAAAGAATGAAGTGGTTACAATCCTTTTTTTTAATACATTAGTATGACAAAATTAGTTAACATACGACGTGATTATCTTTTCTAGGTACATCTTTTTATTAGCTCTAATCCTTTGCCTAACCTTTAAGTCATTCGGCCAAAGCGATTTAAGCACGGGGTTATATTTTTCCTCTCACGAGGTCATCCAAGATAAACGAACTTCATTGGACTTGACCCCCGATAAGCCATTCGAATACAGCAATGGCTTCGACCTTGAGTTTGAAGCGAACTTCAGGCAGGGAGATGGACATTATGGATATATTTTCAGAATCATTTCAGAAGATGGAACCAATATCGACTTAGTCTCCAATCTGGCATCCACGGATGCAAATTTTTGGTTGGTTGTAAAGGATAGTGTCATTTTCAATTACAAATGGAATGAAATTCCAGAAGGTGGTTTTGACAAATGGATGCCTATCAAATTCACATTTTCGCCAACAAATTCAGAGGTCACACTTTCTATTAATGGAAAAGTAAAGACAAAAAAAAACAGTCCAGCCAAACGATTGAAATCATTTAAGATAATTTATGGCGCTAGCAAGGTACCATCCTTTCTCAATACTGATGTGTGCCCCATGACACTCAGAAATATTCAAGTTATTAATGGGAATGGAAAACTAGACAAAAATTGGAAACTGGGAAAACATGGCATAGACAAAGTATATGACGAAATTTCTTATTCTGAAGCTGTTGTTTCTAATCCAATATGGCAAATTGACGAACATATCCGGTGGAAAAATAGAACCAGACTCCAATTTGATAATTTGATTGGAATCACCAACGATGCAGAAGGCAACCAAGTATTTTTCGTCACTGAAGAAGCTGTACATCGTTACATGGTATCTACTGACAGTCTTATCACATATAATGTAGAGTGGGGAAATCCTTTTCCTTGCCTAGGGAACACTATTACCTACTCCCCCCTACAAAATCAACTATTGTCCTATTCCTTTGATGGTGGCGAACTAAATATATTTGATTTTGAATCTAAAACTTGGGACAAATCACCTAATATCTGTAATGAAACTGATCACTGGCATCATAACAAGTTTTTTTCTTCAATAGATTCCGTATTCTATACCTTTGGGGGATATGGCCATTATACTTATAAAAGCAAGTTATTCAAGTTTTTCCTTGAAGACAGCCGCCTCGACTCAGTAGAATTAGCTTCAGAAATCCCACCCAGGTACTTAAGCGCATTGGGAAAAGACAGAGATAGGGAAGTTTTAATATTTGGGGGATATGGAAGTAAACTAGGAAAACAGGGAATCAACACAGAATACTTCTATGATCTTTATAGACTGAACCTTTTGGACAATCAAGCCACCAAGGTGTGGGAAATGGAAAAACCAAGCCAACCATTTGTTCCTACTTCGAGCCTAATTGTGGACCAAGACCTAGGCAAATTTTATACTTTGATATTTAACAGCAGCAATTATAACACCTATTTAAAATTAGCTAGCTTTGGACTAACAGAACCGTCAATTGAGTTTTATGCGGATTCTATACCATATAAATTTCTGGATACTCAATCTTGGAGTAACGTTTTTCTTAACCCGGCTTCCAGAAAACTAATCGCCTTAACATCCTCAAGGGATGGAATAAGCATATTATCCCAAGCTTATCCTCCACTTCTTCCGTCCGAAGTTTTCCAACCTAGCCCAAAGAAATGGAACTACCAATATCTTCTATTCGGATTGTTAATTATCATTCTAATGTTGGCACCATTAGTTTTTAAACTTAGAAGCAAAAAGAAAAAATCAAAACACTCTACTCCCTCCATATTAGATAAGGAAAAAGAAACGCCAAAGAAAAGAGAAAAATCTGCCATTTATTTACTAGGAGGATTCCAAGTATATAATAAAGAAGGCGAAAATATAACTTCGCAATTCACACCTACAGTCAAACAATTATTCCTTTTAATTTTGCTATACACAGTAAAATACGGCAAAGGGATTTCCTCTGTGAAATTGAATGAAATCTTGTGGTTTGACAAAACAGATTCCAGTGCCAGGAACAACAGAAATGTTAATATAAGTAAACTAAGGTTATTGCTAGAAAAAATAGGTCCTATAGAACTTTTTGGAGAGAGTAATTATTGGAGAATTGAAATTGGTCCCGATGTGTATTGTGATTATATAGAAACTATTCATTTGCTTAACCAACTTAACAATTCAAATATATCTGAAAAGGAAATTCTTAACATAGTTCACTTACTAACAAAGGGTGATATATGCCCAACTATACAATCAGAATGGATGGACCCGTTTAAAGTGGATTTTGCCAATAAGATCGTTAATGAGCTTGAAAATTGCTTAAAAGTAGTTTCTGAGGATCATTTCCATATAATGTTAGCAGACTGTATGTTAAACTATGATCCACTTAACGAAGAGGCAATAATGATAAAATGCAGTGCTCTTTGTAGGGAAGGAAAAAAGGGGCTTGCAAAGCAATCATATGATCTATTTTGCAAAGAGTATCAAACATTACTTGGCATTCAGTATCCTATATCATTTAATGAATTTATCCCTCAAAAGTAATAGTATTATTACCGCTTTTGATACTTGTCTTGAAGCCGCAGGAGGAACATTGGAAGCACTTCTTGTCTTCCTGCCAATAATGCTTGGTACCTTTGCAGCTTTTACAAATGATACCAGCTTGGACCCTTTTCTGCCAGATAAACTCCATACAGGAAGACTCCTCAGGAAACCAATTGATAAAGTTGATGATATTCATGGTCAGAACCGTTTGTTTTGACCTAATTTATAGATAGTTAAAACTCAACTGAAGCAATTGACACCAACTTTCATTGTTAATTTATTTGGCTACTGGTGCAATTACGGATATACATATAAAAACCCACTAAAAACCATCGAAAGCATTATTTTTTGCTTAGGAAACAAGTTTTGTAAAAAAAGAAAATTTTCTCAAATTTTCGCCCCTTCTCCCTTCACGTTCATCGAAATATTTATTCGTGTTCCAAATTGCCTTCATGAACAACTCCGTTTAGCAATCCAATAGGAAATAAGACTTTTATGAACTTCTATTTCGTATACTCCACCCTTTGTCTTTTATGGGCTAACTATAAATATTTAGTTGGGTCTTTCAACTTTGCATCCTTGAATGCTTCTTTTCTGGATAAGCAAGCTTGACACGTTCCACAATGCTTCTTTCCACCATAAATACAAGACCAACTTTGTTTTAAAATATCAAAATGATCAACTAATTTTTTTAGAACTTCAGATTTCGTATTTGAAATAAATGGTGCCTCTATTTTTATTTTCGGAAATCCTGCCAGCTCCGATAGGTTCGAAATTGAGTTTAGGAACTTTTGAGTGTACTCAGGACTAGCATCAGCATCTAATTTGGAATAGCCAATATAAATAACATCAGAATTCATCCTATGTGCATAAGTTAGTGCAGTTGGTAAAATCAAAAGTGTTCCTAATTCTATTACATGTTCGCCTGGATTCGGTGCAGGATCAACAGATGCAAGCTCAGAGGATCCAAATGCTTCTAATAGTCCTTTTGCTTGAATAACATCTAATCTAGAATCAGTAAGCCCGGCAATTGCCCTTGAAGCATCAAGTCCACGCTTACTTGATAGGTTACCAAAATCAAAATAAAGCGAAATTCTTTTTTCATTTTTTTTCATTAGTTCGAGACTTAATGCAGCTGAATCAAGGCCTCCTGATAAAAGTAAAATGGATTTTTTCTGGAAATTTTTCATAACAATGCATTTTTCGTTGATTAATAAAAAAAGTGATGATTACAGGTAAAACAATAATTGCAATCTTCCTTATTGAATTTAAATATCTATTAAATTAAAACCCAATTTCAAACATTTATTGTCGTTTGTAAGTATTTGGAAATGTTTAGTTTAACTTTATTAAACTAAAAAATCTAATACCTTAACTCTAGATTTTGAGCAAGAATTTAAAACTAAACATTCACTAACCGTAGCTGTTTTCTTTTTCAAAATATCCCAAAGTACTTCTTTTAATATTTTTTTCTGTATATCCGCTATTGCACCAGTCAAGTTCACCCTTCAAAACATTCTCTAAAAAATGGCCCAGATCTTACCGAAATGATGAATTAAACGAGTGTAAATCTGTGGAATCAGTGAAAAATAAGGTTACTGGTGTGAAAACGAATAATCATAATTTATTTTATCAAAATTAGATTTACCCCCCTCATTATTAATTCTAATCCATAGAACCATAGGGTTAATTTTCAACAGTTCCTAGATCACCTGATTTATTCATTATTAAACAAATCACTTCAATATTTAATACTTCTCCTCATTTCACTCCCTACTTCCTCAATCCCACATGCCTCAAAGCACTTACCTCAAGGACATAAACTCCAAACTCTTCCACTACCATGTCATATGGTCTATCCCTATTTAAAAGCTCTTACCATTTTTCAAATTAATAGTACCAAGTATTGAATAGTTACCATTATTTACAGCACAGCAGCATGAGGTATAATAAGGCTCCAAGCTTGCTTTGCTATTGACATAAAATTTTACCAAAAATCACATTAATAGTAACTCAAAAGAGGCATATTCGTTTTATTACATGAATCACAACGATTGTTTAACAATAAATCTATTTTGATCATGAGAACATCTTATTTAGATTATTACAAGTTGATTTTGGATAAGGTGAGTTTCGATTCTTCACTTTGGAAAAAGGAATACCATAAAGCCTTATCTATCCTAAGCCCCGAAGAGGCATTTCTTTTAAAAAACTGGGTCAATAACAAATATTATAAATCAAATCGGCAATTAACAGGGCCTTCAGAAAACCAACACCATGGTATAGCCATAAAATCATTTAAACCGACTGAAACGCTTCAACCAAAAGGCCAGTAAACTACTGGCCTTTTTGATTGGCCAAATAATTGGAAAACAACTTTTTAAACTTAATAATTTTCTCCAAGCACAATAAAACATTCAATTCTTCTCTCCAATTATTGTACACACTAGATAGCACAATGGATTTTTGTAAATTTCCATTTAATTGGTGTCCTGGGTAATTTCTTTAATGACCTCATCGAGTTCATTGGCAGATTGCATGATATAACCCAGTGTTTCATAAATATTTTCCCTATTATCTTTAACCAGTTCCAGGTAATTGACCAAAGACATGATCCTCGCTAAGGGTGCCCTCACTTCATGGGACTGTTTCCAGGCGATTTCCTTAAGTTTATCATTCTGCAACTGCACCAACTCCATTTGTTTCTTCATTTCGGATATATCTTCAATGGCACCCACAGACCTGTTAGGCATTCCCTGTCCATCCCTCATTATATAGCACCTGTCAAACACATACATATTATTGCCCTCTTTGGTCTTTACGCTATATTCTTTTTGCCAATAATGCTGATTTTTATCTCCACATACCAGCATAAATGACCTCCATACTTCCTCTCTTTCTGCTTCCACAATATTTGATAGCCAGGAATCATTCAGCCCCAGCTTGTCCATTTCCATATAATCTACTTTGTCCATAAAAGCTTTGCTCCTGTAAACCAGACCTAATTCGTGGTCCACATCCCAGATCATTTCCTTGGTGGCCATCATCGCCATGTTAAAACGATCATTGCTTGTCTTCAGCTTTTCTTCAATTTCCTTTTGTTCTGTGATATCCTGGATCACTCCTTCTATCCTGTACGGCTTATTGGCTTGGTCGGTCAGGACATTGACGGTCTGCGTGACCCATCTGAGCTCACCTTTTGCAGTAATGACCCTATGGGTATATTTTTTGGGACTTTGTGCCGCCAGTTCCTCAAAAGTCAATTCCTCCATCATATAACGGTCATCTGGATGAAAAGTCCTTAGGAGATTTTCATAAGTAGGAATAAAGTCATCTTTCCTATAGCCATAAATTTTATAGGTTTCAGCTGTCCATTCGGATATATTTTCATCAATATTGCGCGACCAATAGCCCAACTTTGCAATACTTTGGGCCTGGCTTAATTTTTTGAATGCCTCCTGAAGGGCCATTTCGGATTTTTTTCTTTCACTAATATCCTGACCCATGACAAAAAGCAATTTCTCTTCACTTCTTATATTCTTTTTCCATGAAACCCAGATACTACCGCCCTTATTAACTTTACATTTGCTTTCTATCACTGAAAGAGGCTCCTTTGGCTTAAGAAAACTATCTATCCTTTCTTTATCTTCATCATATACCAAGGAATTAAACTTCCTTCCTATTAAATTACTGTTGCTGAACAAACTGGAAAATGCCGCATTTACTTTTTTGATTTCTCCATCAAAACCTACTATGGCAAACAGGTTACTGGAAATATTAAAAAATGTTTCCATTTCCGTTTCAAATATTTTGTACTTAATAGCTCCCCCAATTTGCTTTCCAATTTCGAATAAAAAGTCTTTCCATTCATGAAGCGTAACACCTTCCTTCGAAGAAAAAAGTATAAAGGCTCCAATAAATTCATTTTCGTGAAGGATAGGCACTCCTATTCCCTTTTCCAATTTCGCTGAAATGGCTTCTTTTCCTCGTTTAAACGCTAAATGGCTATCCAGGTTGTCCCAAACCACGGGCTTCATTGTTTTCCATATTGTACCTGGAAATCCCTCATCTTTTTTAGCTTTACTAAAATGGTTGGCCATTTTGTGTTTAGGATTTCTGTAAACCGCCGCATTTAAATCCAAATATTTGCCATCCTTGGACCTGATCCAGATTTCACACCTATCCAGTCCAGTAAAGTTCAGAAGTTCTCTCAATCCTTTCTTAAGTGCTGTGGTTAATTTCCCAGGCTGGCCAATGGCGGAGGACATACGAAATTTGAGATTTTCCATACGGTCTTTTTGTATGGCCTTGGTAATGTCCCTCACTATTCCTACTATCCGCATTACCTTGCCCTCATTATCCCTAATAGCACTGCAATAATCCACTACTATGGCAAAACTTCCATCAGCTCTTCTTAGACGGTAATTTAGGGAAAGGTGATGCTGGTCCCTGTTTTTGATGAACTGTTCAAACATCCAAAGGACTTTTTCCTGATCATCCGGATGTATATTCTCCTTCCAAAAATCAACATGATACGCGCTATTGGTATTGTCCACATATCCAAAAACCGTTTCCAATGCTTTCCCCATTCCAACCACTTCTCCAGTACGCATATCCATATCATAGATATGGTCTTTGGAAGCTAAGGTCGCCAAGCGGTACCGTTCGTTGACCATATCTATTTCTTGCTGCTGCTTCTTGAAATCGGTAACATCCACCGAATTGGCCACAATACCTTTAATTGATTTATTGGCCATCATATTTGTCAAAGTCGTCTCTATCCATCGATAATTACCATTTCCATCCATGAAACGAAACGGTGCCACTTTTACATATTTCGTGGTAAAAACGCTTTCAAGATCTTTGCTGACCTTCTCCCTATCTTCAGGATGTATAAACTCAAAGGGGCTTCTTCCAATAAAGCCATCCGGATGAATCCCAAGGACATGGGAGGAAGTTGGACTGACATAAGTATAGGTGCCATTTTCGTCCAGCACGGCGATCAGGTCAGTTCCTTCCTGCACCAGGGCCCTGAACTTTTCCTCACTGTCTTCAAGCTTCTTGTATAAATGCCATTTTTCAGCAAAATGAGACAAGCTACTGCTAATCGATGAAATAAAATGACTATTTCCACTGTGCGAAGCTATCCCAGATGGTTCCATCAAAAACAAGAGCAGACCAATAATCTTTTCTTGAATCAGGATGGAGATGAGCATCAGATCCTTGTCCTTGTCCTCATTCTCCCACAACCCCTTAAACATTTCAACCTCTTTTGAGCCAAAAGGGTAAACACCTGGTAAATAAGATCTTGGACAGGATAGACTGATATTTCCTTTCCGCAAAAACTCCCCTGTTCCATTTTTGAGATGGCAGGTATAACTTACCGCCCCGGATTCGATGAGACCATCGAATTCAAGGAAACTGGCACCTATTACTGGAAATGCCTCGTATAATAAGGCAGTCAGCGGCCCTATTGCATTCCTCAAATCACTGCTTTTCATCAATTCTGCATTGATCCTGTCAAGCAATTTCAACTGCTCTTTTTGTCTTGAAATTTCCTTATTAAAATTAAACCGCTCAGTCTTATCTATGGCCGTAATGACCTCCGCCTTTTTTCCTTGGTAATCTATTTTTTTTCCTCTTATTAAGACCTTAATAAGCGTTCCATCTTTCTTTTTATGGGTAAAAAGATCATCATAAGGTGAGGTTTCTCTTTTTCTCAAAGAATTAATTGCCGCCCGGAACTTTGGCAGTTCTTCTTCTGGCCTAATAGCTTCAAGGGTCATAGATAAAAACTCTTCTTTAGAATACCCATAATGGGAAACGGCTTCCTCGTTCACGTTCAAAAATTTCAATGAGTCTATGTCATATATCCACATGGGAAACGGGGAATATTCCAAAACCCCTATTAATTCCTTATCCGATTGACCAGTGTAGTTTGCCATGTTAGTATAATTTCATATGATTTTTAGACAATTCAATCGACATTTAATTAACTGAACGATTTCTACCTAAAAACCAGGTTGTTTATTGATCCTGCTAGGATTCTGCGTAAAAGGATGCCAAATTCATTCCAGAATTTTATTAAGCATATAAATATCACTTGATAGCATCAATAACCTCCTACTTTAGATTATTTTATAAAGGTAGTCCAAAATTATGGTCTTAAAAGATAAAAAATAGCCAACAACCATTGTTAGACACAAAAAACAATATTTTAAACACAAAAAACAGTTTTAACAAAACAAAAAATCATAACAAATTTATGGGATGATAAATTAGAACATGTGGCTTACCTATACTTTTTAAAAAATGGGTAATATCCCTTCTCCTTAAAAAAATCCCGTCGCAAAAGATCAAATGATATCACTTTTCCGACCTAAAACAAGCAATGACGCGTTCAACAATATTTATAAACCTAAAAATATGTCGATAACACACACTTAAACACTCCAACATCAGATAAACTACAAAAAACACAATTAAACATATATTGTATACCATTTACACGTATAAGAATCAATTTTCATTTTAATACTTTTATTCTTGTGTTACGTCACCAACGTATTATATCTCATGCTAAAAGTATTAATTATTGCCAATAATGATCTTGTAGAGGACAATTTACTTGATCTTATCTGCCAAATGGGTTTTCAGCCAATAATATCAACAATGGATATTTTCCGGAAAGATCCAAAGTACTTTCCTGACCTTTTATTAATTGATCCTACACCCTATCAAGTTTCCTATGAGCAACTTTCACTGGCCTCCTATTTCAGTAAAAAAGGTTGCCCGGTATTGTTTAATGGTTTTACCACAGATTTGGATAAAGCAGCCAATCTTATTGAGAGCAGAAAAAACATCAAAGCTTTATCCCCTCCCTATCAAGAAGGCTATCTCCCCAGTAAAATCCATAGCATGCTGGCAGACAAGCGAATACAACAACTTCATTTCCAGCAATGAATACCACACAATCTACAGCTATTGCCATAAATACCTTTACTATATTTATCCTCAAAAACAAAAGATAGTTGATAGGAAAGCGATCAAAAAGTACTGTTGCTGCCCCAAAAATATCCATGACGGAATGAAGCATGCTTCTTCCTATTTTCAATTTTTACGTACCGCACAATTCCTGGGCTTCCTTTAGTATTCTTTTATGCCTTTTCTCACTTATTCCAATAGAATTTAATAGCTCGGGGTGGTGGTAGATTTCCATGCATAATACCTTTTCCTTGGCCAATAATTTCTTTTTTTCGTAATTGGTAATTGTGGTCATACTGGTAATAGGGTGAAGCCCTGATAAATCAATTCGTTCTTTCAGGCTACCCTTTTTTGGGTAATCCCAACCGACTAACATTAACCCAGAGCAATTTCCATATTGAATCGCATCGAAAGTAAAACGGGTATTTGTAAAAATCCAACCTTGGTGAAACTTGAATTCATGTCCTGGGTGTTGCTTCCATTGTTTTTCCACATCAAGAAACCTGGAATGTATATACAAAGGTATTTTAACATCGCAAACCCGTCCCTGATCGTTGTGAAACTTGCATTCAACCATAAAATGTTTATCCTCTTTCTCAGCTACTATATCGACTTCATGATTCACACAATGTCCTTTCACTATAACATCGATCTCGGTCTGAAACCCTTCGTATTTTAGGATGGCAGCTACAAATTTTTCAAAGGGAAAACCTGTCGGTCCCAGTTCATAAATAGCCTTTTTTAATTTGTACCTGGAGGCTGTAGAACGGGAACTTTTTTGTAATAAAGAAAAAGCTTTTTTATAAATCTCCTCAGTAGTTATGCCATTGTATAGTAAGCCCTGAATTTCTTCAAGCACCTGAAGAACAACCATTTCATTGGCACCTGATCTTTCTAAAGATCTCCTGAGTTTTGATAAATCAAATAGGGCTTTTTCTCCTGAAGCTTTCGTAATGGTAGTGTTCTTATCAAGATTTGACATCGTCCATGATTATTTCTCCAAAATACAACATGCTTATACCGAAATATGGATTTAAAATGGCTTTGGATTCAATTAGCCAATTAGCTCACCGGGAAAAATCCACATATAGGGGCTACCTTTAAAACTACAAAAAACCTATAAATCAATATATTACACCAATCGCCACCAAGCTTAGTATATAAAGAAACACTATTCCCTTACGGAAAAGTACCCTAGTCCAGAAATCAAGCCTATCTGCCACAAGCTATTCCGTGCATATATTAATCCTTTTTCAAGACTTTCTTTCTTTCCTCATATTCTTCCTTGGAGATTTCACCATTAGCATACCTTCTTTTTAATAAATCCAATGGACTTTCCCTGCTTATCTGTTGCTCATCCTTTTGTCTGGCTATGAGCCATACCGCCAGTGCAATCAACGGTATCCAAGCTAGCCATATCATAGCCATTCCCCAGTTGCTCCAGTTCCATTCATGCATATGATCTTATTTTAATGCACACCTTCATGGCGGTGCATTTGCATCCCTTCCAGCTCTTTTCCTTTCCCCATCTCCATGCCATTTCGGTTCATCATGTCCATCATGGCACTCATCATATGCTGATTTTCCATCATCATATTGGTCATCCTGTTACAGAAAACGGAATCCTGTCCCATCATTTCCATCATATTGCCCATCATTACTTCAGACATTGTGCTATCCTTCATCATCTGGCTGCTGCCCATCATTTGCTGCATCATACTTTTATTTCCAGCTATCATTTGCAGGGCATGGTCATTCTTCGTCATATGTTCTATCATATTGGTCATCATTTGATGGTCCTTACTGATTGTTGTCATTATTTCATCCTGTTTTACAGGATCTTTCAGCAATTCTTCTGTACTTTGAACACCATTTTTAGAACAACCGACGAATAGACTATTCGCCACGATCAACAGAACCAATATTTTAAATCTTGTCTTTTCCATAATATTTTTTTTACAATCTCTTCATGAGGAATACCATTTCTTCTCTACCTGTACTTTTACGAGGTATTAGCTATTGGCATGATCCCCCTTAAATAAATCCAAGTGATACGAGTGTTTACTTTAATTATTCTGCCCCTTTCCGAGACGAGTTAGTTAAGAACAAATCCTAACATAATGCTATAACGTATATTCGAGCCACTTAAATAGCCTGAAGTATTCAATATCATATTCCTTTTATTTTGACTTAGGATAGTATGATCTAAAATGTATCACTAATTTCATATGCTGACAATGATCAAAATTGGCTACAGAGATGATATTCATTAGAAAAAACATCTTTATCACCAGTTTTCTTCTTTCCCCCTCTAAGTTTGGCCACAGATAGTATCTTACTAACTTAGGAATTTGCAATTCCAATAAGCGTAAACTATTTTCAGATATAAATCTGAAAATCAAATATTTATAGCAAATCAAAAAGAGCAGAATAAAGGTGTAGTATGGTCTGTGACCAAGTATGCTAATTCCGATACTGAGGTGTAGGAATCCCCCCTCTTTTTCCCTCTTCAAATCAGAACAGTACCTAAGCACTAAGTTCTCCTTCAATGTTCGATAATGATATGTAAAGAAGAAAAGGGGATGATATTAATAACAAATAAAAAGAAACTATATAAAACTGCTTTTGGACTCGCAGTGTTCACAATAATCTACAACATTGCAGAAGGGCTGATTTCGACATATATTGGATTTGAAGATGAAAGTCTAGCTCTATTTGGTTTTGGTTCTGACAGTTTTATCGAAGTAATATCGGGACTTGGAATTGCCCATATGATTGTAAGAATTCAAAACAATCCCCAAAATAAACGTGATGACTTTAAGCAAACAGCATTAAGAGTAACGGAAATTACTTTTTATATTTTGGTTTTCGGACTTGTAATAACGAGTATTCAAAACATTCGGACAGGCCACTAACAACTTATTGGGGAGTTTTTATTTCAATAGTTTCAATAACAATAATGCGGGTTTTGGTCATTTGGAAAAGAAATGTTGGAAATCACCTGAATTCTGCACCAATTTTAGCAGATGCCAATTGTACTATGGGTTGTGTTTATATGTCCATCATTTTACTTGTGAGCAGTGGTATTTATGAACTGTTTGAAATTTCATTCATAGACAGTATCGGAACACTCGGACTTTCATACTTTGCGTTTAAAGAAGAAAAGAATGCTTTGAAAAAGCCAATAGTGATAAAAATTGCTGTTGTGACTGATTAAAGCAATTAATAACCACAATGGTTTCATTGATTCAGCAATGGTGGCAAAACAAAATCATAAGCATAAAACAAAAGATGGTAACAAGCCACAAAATTAGTCCTTAAAACCTCCATTTTATCATCTTTGAGGCCCCTAGCAAACATTCAACTGAAGTGAACTTCCTTTTCATCTTGAACAAGACAGGTACCAGGAGAGCCAATGATTAACTTACTAACTTATATAATTGCAATTCCTCATTCAAGAGCATCAAGTATAGGCAAAACATAACCATGCTGAAGCTCATGAAATTAAAAATGGCGTAAAAAATAAATCCAATACATCAAACTAAAATGAAATAGAAAAAAGCCACTTGTTTAGTGGCCTTATATGCTTGGTTAATGTAATAATGTTTTTCCTTAGTATTTTAAAGGTTGATCACTGCACTAATATTGAATGATGTTCCTTTACCTTTAGTATACAAGTTCGAACGAGTAAACCATTGTGATCTGGCAGGGAAATAATCCTCATTAAAAAGGTTTTGAATTCCTAGATTCAGGGCAACCGTTGAATTTACCTGATAACTTGCCGCAAGATCAAATAGATGATAGGCTTCTACTGGCGCCTTATAGACATCATAGGATCCAGCCTCATTTTTTTCAAACCTTTTTCTGTTCCCCACCCCATTGTACTGAAGCTTTAAGGATAGCTTTTCATCCAACAATAAGTACCTTAAATATGCCCCCATCTTTGGAGCTGAAATTCTCTCCCCACCTAGATAAGCGTCTTCTGAATCATCAAATGAACCATTGTCATTGACATCCATTTTACCTTCCACATAGGCATAATTGGCCCCAGCAGTCAATTGATCGGTCACTTCCATATCAAAGACGAATTCAAAACCATGGATTCTTTCCGGGCTTCTAAGAACCTCAAAGACTCCATCTACAAATTTACCACTGGTTCCTAGCTCGGAGGTACTAATATATCCCACTCCTTCAAATCGGAAGCGATCAAACTCGCTTACAAATCCAGTTTCGTAGTTATTGACCACTACTGCTTCGGTACTTATATCCTTCATGTCATTTACACTAGCAGATCGAAGCATAACCCCAACATCTGCCACGCTAAAACCCTGTGAAAAACTCAAGTATGGAGAGAAACACCCACATTTGTTATATCTTAAACCAGCATTGAATAACCAGGTATTATAGGCAAGCTCACCTCCCTTTACATCAAATGAAGGATTTATTTCTCCTGTGGAAGAATTGATGGTCTCCAGGGTTTTATAATCTTCTACGCCAATATTTACCTTTTCGAATCGTAGGCCCCCTTTGAAAACCATGGCATCAAAAAAGTCCAGCTTCAACTGTGCAAATGGGGCCGTATTGAACATATCCATTTCAGGTACCCACTGCCTTCCGTCTACCAATGGCTGAGAAGTAATATCGTTCATCAGGTCAAGTCCATATGAAATATTTCCTTTCACATTATCGGAAGCCAATAAGGGGGTATTGAACTGGAACCTAAGCCCTTTTTTATCAGATGAAATCATGGATTGTCCCCCATCAATAAATACATCTGACTGGAAAAAAACATTGTCCACGGATTGATAATAAAGATCCACCTCATAATCCGTATTGGCAAAAGCCTCCTTGCCAGAAAACCTTAGGAAAGCATTATGGTTTCCTCTAATCCCCTGTGGTTCTCCTTCAGGTTTGCCCAAAATTGCTCTGGTCTTTTCCCTTTCCTCATAATTTCCAAATTCAGAAACATAGTTGGTCTTCTGTTCGCTCGTGTAATAATTATAGCTGAACTGAAGGCGATGTTTGGAGCTTAGATCATATCCAAACTTAAAAAAAGCATTATAGGAATCGGTTTCCCCCAAACCATAGGTAGGCGGAAGCACATCTCCCTCGGCATCTTTCCATTCACCTGTCTGCTCAAAGACGCCACTGACCACATAGTCCATCTTGCCAGATTTTCCATAAAACATTTGGCTTATCCTAGCCCCCACACTGTTATCAATATTGGAAAGCGAACCCGAACTTCCTATTGATGTTCTTGAATTAAATGCTTTTTCAGTCCTTGGGGTGCGTGTGATATAATTGACCAAACCGCCAGCTGCTCCATTTCCATAAACTGCCGTAGCGCCTTTTATGACTTCTACACGTTCTATCAAATCAGGATCAAGGGATCGCAAATCTACTGAACCATTTCTTAGGGGAGTAGATTGCGGTACACCATCCACCATGATCAAAAGTGGCCTTCCTCTTAATGTCTGTCCCCAATTACTACTTGTACCTGTGCTTGGTCCAAGTCCAGGTACATTATTACTCAAAATATCGATGATATTTGTAGTTACGACCATCGATTCGTCCATGGTCTTTCGAGAAAGAATGGTAAATGAAGATGGAACTTCATCTATGGATTCCGGATTTCTACTTGCTGAAACCACCATTTCCGCAAGATCAAGAGATTCATTTTTTAAAATAATACTTACCGAAGCAATTTCACCTGTTCCAAGACCAACACTGATCTCGCTTCCCTTAAATCCTACAGAAGATCCCATTAACGTAAAGTTACCCTCAGGAAGCCCTGAAATCAGAAACTTTCCATTTTCATCAGCAACAGTCCCCTTACTGGTTCCTTTGATCAAGACATTTCCATAAGGCACTTCTTGACCCGATGAATCAAAAATTCTTCCTTTGATCACCGCTGTATTTTGAGCTAGTATCATAGTAGTATTTAACAATCCCAATACTAAAAAGAGTAAACGCTTCTTCATAATATTTATTTAGATTTAATTTAATTAAGAAGATGCAAAATTAATAGGTGATCTTTCTTGTCCAAAAAAACAGAAAGTGAATCCTTATATTAAAAATCTATGATAAATAGCATTCGATAGCTAAGAAGCCAATTATACTTTCAAACAAAGGAATTAATGAATAGATACTGTTTTCAAGTGAAGCACTTGGTTAGAAATGGATAATTTTGTGGCAGGCTTTTCGTTTCGCAGGCATACAATCTGAAATACTTACTCTTACCTTTCACCAAAAAATTGTGATATTAAGCCACTATTCTATCATTTACTATTTTTCAATGCTAAACCAATTTTTCCCATTTATGCACCCTGTGAAAAACTCCATTCTTTCAATACTTGCCTCCCTGTTATTTATTTCAGCCCTAACCGCTCAAACTGAAAATATAGATAGCCTAAAAAATATTTTGGAAAGCCACATAACAAATGATACTACTCGAGTAAACCTTTTATATGATATTGCATATGCCAATTTCCGAAAAGATTTAGACACAACTAAGTTATACCTTGATAAAGCAGATAAACTTAGCGATTCTTTAAATTACACAAAAGGAAAAGCTCGGGTGCTTTTTGCTAAAGGAAGGCTTGAAAACATGAAGGCCAATTATGAAGAAAGTCTATTTTTTTTCAAGAAATCACTAAAGTATTTTGAAGCCATTCAAGATAAAAAGAGGACTGCAGATGTTTACGTAGCTTTCGGTATTACTAATTATGATTTATCTCTGTATGTAAAAGCCATAGAAAATTATCAAAAGGCTATAGCAATTTATAACGATTTAGGAAACAGAAGAGAAATGGCTACCTGTTTAATAAATATTGCAAATGTATATTCTGAAATTGGAAATTATAAAGGTGCCATAGACAACTTTAAAGAAGCTTTAACTTTAAGTGAAGTTATCAATGATGAGGATGGAGTATCACAAGTGTATAGCAACTTAGGGATTGTATACTCAAGACAAGGAAACTACCCCTTAGCCATTGATTATTATACTAAAAGCTTAGCCCATGAAGAAAAAAGGGGAAACACCATAGGTATAGCAAACATGCTTTACAATTTGGCGGACGCTTATACTTCAATTAAGAAATATGATAAAGCCCTGGACTACCATAAAAAATCATTAGCACTTTTAATTAATACAGAATATAAGACTCTTGTAAATGCCAACCACAGCAATATTGGCAAGATATACTTGAAGAAAAAGGAATATCCAAAGGCGCTTGAATATTTTAATATGGCGCTTCAAGTAGGTCAAGAAAGTAATAATCTAAAACAAATTGCTACTGACTTGATCCAGATTGGAAATATCCATTTGCTACAGAACAAACTCATAACTGCCCGCGAAAATTATAGCAAAGCTAGAAAAATCAGTGAAGAGACTAAAAACAAACGTCTTCTATCAGCTAGCCTTTTAGGCACTGCCGAAACGTTTCTACACGAAAAAAAGTATCCCAAAGCCCTTACTTATGCATTGGAGGGGCAGAAAATTGCAGAAGAACTAGAATTGATAGAAGGGCAAAAAAATGCTTCAGTACTACTTTCAGAAATTTATAGCAATACCAATAATTTCAAAGAAGCTTTCAGAAGTCACCAACAATACAAAAAATTAAATGATAGCATTTTCAACAGAGAAAACATTGAAAAAATCACCCAATTAGAATACGAATACAAATACCAACAAGCCTTGGATTCGGCCAGTATTCGGGAGCTTAAGTTAACACAAACTGTCCTAGATACCTCTCAAAGCTTAAAAGAGTCACAGCGTAACTTATTTATAGGTATTGTTACCTTTTTAATAACCACCCTGATTTTGGGAATCATCATTTTGTTATTGAAATTAAGGAATGAAAAATCCAAAACCCAAAATGCATTAATAGAACAAAAACTATTGAGATCCCAAATGACCCCGCATTTTATCTTTAATTCATTATCCGTTTTGCAAGGCATGATTTTGAATAAAGAGCAAAAAAAATCGGTTTCCTATCTATCTAAGTTTTCAAAACTACTTCGTACCATTTTAGAAAACTCCAGGGACCGAACTGTATTGCTCTCACAAGAGTTATTGGCTGTTGAAAATTATTTAGCACTTCAAAATCTGGAAAATGAACGGTACTACTTTTCCATAACAGTTGAAGACACTATTGACACATCGATTTTTAAAATTCCCCCGATGCTTATTCAGCCCTTTGTTGAAAATGCCATAGAACATGCTTTTGTAAACCTCACCGGAAATAGAGACATTAAAATTGAGCTCAGCTATTCCAATGAAGAATTAATTTGCGTAATTACTGACAACGGTTTGGGTATCTATTACCAGAACAGACATAAAAACCAAAACAAGAAATCTATATCAACCGCCATCACATCAGAACGGTTAAAAATATTATCCAAGGAATTTAACAAGAAAGGGAGCCTAACCATTACGGATAGAAAACAGTATCATGAACAAGGAACAACTGTTGAATTGATAATCCCCTATATAAAAACACAAAACAGTGAAAGCACTTATAATTGAAGATAAGGAATATATAAGGAAGGGTCTGTGTAACCTTCTCCAAATCCTCGACACTGAAATAAGCGTAATAGGAGAATGTAAATCAGTGAAGGAAGCGGTCATGGTGGCCCATGCGTGTAGACCACAATTGGTTTTTTTGGACATCAACCTTACAGATGGCAGTGGATTTGATTTTCTAGAACAAACTGAGCACCTGGACTTCAAAGTTATCTTTATTACTGCATATGAAGAACATGCTTTAAGGGCATTAAAAATTGGAGCAGTGGACTATTTACTTAAACCTGTTGATATAGACGAACTACAAACCGCAATTCAAAAAGTGGTGCAACTTCCGGTAAACCGGCAAAAGCAGCAATTGAAAATGGCAAAACAGGTTTGGAGCAATAATAGCAATACATTGGTATTATCTCTCCATGACAGCCTTCAGGTAATTGATCTAAACGAATTAATGTATTGTGAATCTGATAAAGGTTACACTACCTTTTACTGTAAAGACAATAAAAAATACATCGTTTCAAAAACCATAAAAGAATTCGAGGATCGTCTTTGTAAAGCAAATTTCACACGTCCCCACCAATCATATATGGTCAATTTAAAATTCATAGACAAGTATGACAAATCGGGAGTCATTCACCTCAAAAACGGTATAAAAATACCTGTTTCCTCCCGGAAAAAAGAACCTTTTCTAAGCACATTTTTAAATTGGTACAACAGCTAGATAGTGATTTAGCGGATATTCCATAAAGTATTACACTTATTCATTCTACCTCTTCGGAAATAGGTTCTCTATTTCCCGCTTCCTTTTTCCGATGTACTTTCATTGTTGTAAAAAATCAACAATGTACCGGATGAAAGTATTTGACCAACTTGAAAGTATAGTAAAAATTACTTAGGAGATTTTTAATCCTGACTTAATTGGAAATATTTTTTCACCTAAACCAGCATTGTTTCTAATTAGCAAGAGAAGCATTTCGAAAACCAGTTTTTAAAAGGTTTTGCCCAAAAATATAATGAAGCATTTTAATCTAAGTCATTCAAAAAAACAACATCAGAACACGATTAAACCAATAGATATGATTGTAGAGATAATTTTATTGGCTTTGGCATTGGCGGTAATTATTTGTTCGGTTGTGGTCAACAATCAAATAGTTGCACGGAAAAACCAAGTCACACAGGCCTTCGGAAGCATACAAATTTATTTAAAACAAAGATTTGACCTTATACCCAACTTGGTAACACTATTAAAACAGTATCTAGCCCACGAAAAAGAAATACTGCTACAAGTTACTGCCTTACGAAGTCAGGTAAAAGAAGCAAATGAGGCCGAAGAAAAAATTGAAGCTTCAAATGAATTGACAAAGCTGATGGGCTATTTACGACTGAATGTAGAGCAGTACCCCAATTTAAAAGCTGACAAACAGTTCTCGGACATTCAATATGAATTGTCCAATATAGAAGAACAAATATCAGCTGCACGAAGGGCCTATAATGCAGCCGTAACAGCATATAATAATACCATAGAAATGTTTCCGGCAAATATCGTAGCAGGGATCAGAAAAGACCAAGCAAAGCCCCTTTTGGATATTCCTGAAGCCGAACAAAAAGAAGTCAATATTAACCAATTATTCAATTCATAATTATGCAACAATTAGAGAACCTACCATGGTACACCTATGCCATACTGATCATCGTCATTGTCTCATATATAATAAGGTACTTTTTAAAAGCCAAAGAAGGCTATGATGAAAACAGCACATTTAAAGCAAAATTCAAAAAATCAGCAAACAGTACGCTCGACAAAAATCAGCTCTTTGCCATTGCTTTTTATACACCCATTTCTGAGTGGTGGGAGGCCGACACCAACACCTTAGGTTTTTTAAAGGCCAAGGACATTCTGCCCTATTTGGAAGGTTGGGGCATTGACACCAAAGTAGGCTACTGGGACCTAACCGAGTATTTTATGAAAGATGGTCGCCGTTGGTATTTCGATTTTATTTACAATATGATCCAACATGAGCCCAAAGAGCAATGGGCTATATTGATGGCCGAAAAATTTGGTACTAATGAACGCGCATACAACTATCTTGATCAGTTAAAAACGGGAGAAACATTACAGAAATTAAAGCAAAACGGCATACTTACTTTTGATTCCGAACTGGACTTAGGAGTAACAGCTTACGATGCTGCGGTATTAGTAGGACAAGCCCGAAAAGCCTATACTGCCAATATTATTTCTGAAGAAGAAGCTTGGAAAGTCATCCAGTTTGCCAGAGAGCTGGCTGTTCAACATTTTTCATCTTGGGATGAATTTGGAAAAAGCTTGGCCCTTGGTTTTGCCCTTGATTTTGCCCCTGATAGGCGAGAAAGCGCTAAAGAATACAAGGAAGGGGTATTCCATATTTATAAACAAGTTGTGGAAGATCCTGCCAGCCCTTGGAACACAATCTCTTGGCCAAAAGAATAATGCAAGCAAGAATACAGAATACCTATATAGCAACCAGCAAGTCCTTGGCGCAACTGTATCGCAAGAGGAAACGCAGTTTATTTTATCAAAAAGTACTATGGAGCATTACTGCACTCTATATTATAGCCATGCTTATTATTTTTGGGCTAAACTACTTTGCAAATACACCTGCATTTTTAAAACCATTTCAAGTTTCCCCTAATAATCCATATATCAATGTATATTTATTATCAGGGCTTGTTTTATTGTTATACCCCAGTAGTCTTGGATTTGCCCAGGCCTTTAAAAATTTCAAAATAAAAGAAAACGAAACCATGGTCAATATGGTAAACAACCTGTTCCCGGAAGTTGAATTTTCACAAGGTCTTATAGCCCCCAATAAAGAGATTATTAAAAGCAAACTTTTTTCTTGGCTAAAAAAAGAGTCGCCCATGTACAGCTTCGGGCAAATCAGAAGTCATTCCAGGGACCTCCAAATAAATATTGCAGATATCGGCATTGTAGAAAACAATGCATCCAACCAGCTACTTGGTGCATTACTGCAGATCCCTCTACTCAATATGTTTGTTTTGCTGTATCAATATGTACTCAAGAACATGGTTTCGAACAGCTCAGTGGACAATCACACCTTTACTTTTCGGGGAATGTTTTGTTGGCTTAAGTTTAAAAAGAAACTGAATGGACATACGGTAGTAATACCCAATAATACATGCACAAAATTGAACAGGTTAATTAGTTATAACTTTACTGAAGAACAACGAATACGATTGGAAGATCCACGTTTTGCTGAACAATTTCTAGTGTATAGCACCGATCAAATTGAAGCACGTTATGTGCTCTCTGCATCGCTGATGGAGCGCATAGTCACTTTAAAAGAAAAATTCAATCAACCTATTTTATTATCCTTTCAGCACCAGCAACTGTTCTTGGCGGTAGAGAACGAACATGGTTTGTTCTCCTTCCCTTCCGGAAAACTAGATGATCTTAAAATTGTGGAAGAGCTGACACATGACATTCAAACGGGCCTACAGATTGCTTCTGAACTTAACTTAAAAGCTGTGTAACCTTTATTAACAAGGCCTCAAATAGACCTGTCATGAATAAGCAAATTTATATTGTACTTTTTTCTTTACTAATAACAGCCTGCAACTCTACAAAAAAACAAGGATCGGAAATCAGTGTTTTTAACCTGCGAGAAAGCTTTATAACCAAAGATGAAGAGAACTTTTTAAGACAATTTCCAAAAGAGTTTGCCAGATTTCGAACTTATTTTAGTTTGGATAAGGGAAATGATAAACCACAAGAATTATACAAAGAAGCAAATGAATATATTGACTATTGGTTCCTCCTCATCAGCAAACATAATAACCACGAAAAAGACCTTATTAAACTCTGTAAACAAGGGAAGTGGGAACCGGACGCAGTTGATTATCTTCAAGACAAAACCGTGCTTTATATCAAAGAACATAAAAAGTACCATTTAATTAACTGAATTGAGTGACGAAGAAGCCCGTTCAATACTATTTTTCCTTTTCGATTCCCCGCATCCTGTGATTGAAAAAGGCTTGGTTGATCATCTAAGTCCTTCAAAAAAGCAATTACTGGCCGATTTGTTTGAAAAAGCTTTGAGTAGCGATAATGAAATCACAGATTTGAACCAAGCTCCAACAACTTATAAAATTTCTGATTACGTAGGTGCTGAACATTATTTTATAATTGACTTAGATATTAATAATGATACTATACCTGACAAAGTCGTGAGTGCTGGACCTTACCAAGAAGATGAACTGTTATTATTTGTCAATAAAAATGACCACTATGAACTGGCTTTAAAAACCGTGAATTTTTCTGAGGATGGAGGCAATCAAATAAAGCACATTAAAAAGGATAAAAATGGATTTGTTATCGAAACCGCTTTCCCCGACAGGGGGCTTTTTGAAGCGCATTACTTTATTATCTTTAAAAATGGCCGTTGGATGTTAACTCATACTATTTACAAAACAGAGTCTGGTAATGAAAAAGACGCCTTCACCTTTGTTTGTAAGGTCACCCAAAACATCGATTTAAGAGATAAGGATCTGCTATACAAATTAAAAACTATCCCCGATGAAACCATAAGGGATAGCCTTTGCACAAAAGAAAAAAGACACTAAAATGAAAACTTTAAAGCAGCTTTTATCCTACACAATTTGGATTGCTTTGGCTTTGCTATTGGGCATGGTTTATATGCGGTTTGTATTAGGGCCTAATAAGATACCCAAAGAAGGGATGGGATATTTATTTCATATGTTTTATAGTTGGGGGATAGTCCATGTTGGTTTAGCAATTGGTGCTACAATTGCGCTGTTGTTTATTCTTTTAGATGTTCTCTACATAAAAAAACAATTAAAACAATATAAAAAGGCAATATTTTTACGTGTTATGATCCTTCTCCTCATTACAATAATGGTAGGAGTAAGTCATTATATTTTAGAAAAAGTAATTGATGTAATTTGAAAGAACAAATGACAAATCCCCAACCAGACAAAACCATATCTTCATGGTGTTTTGAAAAAGTATATTTTAAACGAAAATAGTTAACACCAAATGGAAATATTTATCCTATTTTTTTTGCTCACAATAGTTGGAATAGGGGCATTCCTCTTATTTAAACTTTTGGGCTGGATTTTCAAAAAGAAAGAAAGGCGACTTGGACTAGCTATTCTTTTGATAATCGTTACTGTAAGCGTTCCAGTTTACCAGCTATTTTTTGTAAAAATGGAGTTTATCCAGTCCAAGGTATATGCAGACTTGTACCTTATTAAAAACCCTGTTGAGGACAAAACAGCTTTAAACCTAGCCATCAAAGAATTTGTGAGCCTCCAACTTGCCCGAGCTAAAGAAACAAGCCCCAATTATTCCTTAAGATTTTATGAATATACCAAAAACTGGAACCCCTTGATATTTGGGGATTATGGGACTGCCTATTTTATAAATAACGAAGAAGATCCTAGCGGCTTTTCTGTTGAAGAACTGTCCATGTACCGTAAGTACCAATTGGCAACATTTGATGTAATATTTTGTGATGATGAAGCCATAGAGCAGTGCGGAGAGCTGCAGTATTTCGAGGAAGGCTTTGCTGTCAAAACAGAAACCTTAAATATTAAACCCCATGAAAATAGTACAGTAAATTAAACCAAAAATGAAACATATTTACTTCATATTATCATTATTGTTTTTCTCATGTGGCGAACAAAACTCTGAGCAAAAAGGAGCAATAGAAATACAAGAAGCAGAAAATGCCGTGGATGCAGCAGCTGAACAAATTGAAGCAGCTGTCGAACCTTCAGAAGGGGTCACAATATTTAGAGAAGAGTTACAAAAACTGAAAGTAAAAAGTGTTCCATTAGTGGATAGCACCTCACTTGGCAGTTTTAAAGATAAAAGTGACTACCAAAACATAAACGCCGAAGCATTAAAGCTTTCTGACGTTAATTGGAATAATTCCAAATTCAATTACCATGCTATTTCAGCCTATCGATTAAATCTCTCTAAAGATTTTCATACCATTGTGGTAACCGTACTACAAAATGATGATATAATAGAATCTCGGCTTATCAACTACGATCTATACGGCAATGTTATCGCTTCCGAAATGATAGCATATGACGAAATGGTAGAAAGCTGGGCTAGATCAAAAGCAACAATTGAGGCGGACCGCATCATACATCACTATCAATATACAGTAAACGAAGATGATGAGCCAGATTCAGGTAAAAGCATCGTTAAAATTGAAGCCAACGGAAATTTGAGACTTTTAGGAATTAGAGATATATGTTATGACTTGGTAATAAAAGATCTTAACCTTAACCATCCGAAACTAATACCTAAATTACAAGCATTTAAAATACTGCCTAATAGTCCAAATGAAGCAGTTGTGGTTATTCCGGAAATTGCAGAAGGTAGCGAAGAAGAAGGTTATTTTGAACTCAATGCGCATATAGCCTTCGTCAATATAGAAAATGAGCAGGTTTTATATCACTATTTTGAAAGCGCTGAAACAAATGGCTGGATTTCGGATGCCATAATGCTAAAGGAAATAACTGTTGACACGGCACCCTATACCATAATAGAAAACGAGAGGGCTTTTGGCATTAAAACCCATTTTGTCGGTAGTTCGCGAGTAAATCCATACAAAAGTGACCGTCTTTCCTTGTATATTATAGCGGACAATAGTTTACAGAATGTCCTACATAATTACGAAGTAAATAAAGGTACAGGTGGATGGGACGGAGATTGTGAAGGTGAATTTGCAAGCGAGGAAAAAACACTCATTATCTTGGAAGAAAGAAGCAATGGTTATTTTGATATTATGGTAAAGAGCAAAATCACCAATAGCATAGCTTTTAAAGACGAAAATGGGGATTGTGACAGCAAAGACACCATTACTACTAAAACCTCGGTGTTAAAATTTGATGGAATCACTTATCAATAAACAAATGAAAAACACCGCTATACTACTTTTACTACTGGTATTTTCACTAATTTTTTCCCTAGTTTCCTGTAAAAAGGCATCACAGAACCATTCAATCCAAGATAGAAGTTCAGGGATTGAAATAAATAAAAGCACAAAAAGCACCGCCACACAGCAGTCTGAGAAACAAATTAGCATTCCCGAAAATTTAGAAAGCCGTTTGAGACCCTATGAAAGATTATATTTCGGAAATATTTATGCTGACACAGTTACGTATATAGATTTCAATAATTATGACTATGATGAAGTGCTGTTCACTGTAAAAAAGGGGATGGACACTATCGTAATGTTAAGTGAAGATAAATGGGAAGGGAAATATTTCAAGGGTGAAAGAATCATTATAAACTGGAAAACGGACAGCATAAGACCTGCCGGTGACCCTGAACATATCAATTTTACAGCCTTTTTACTTTCTTCAAAAAAAGCAAAAGTTGCTGGACCAAAGAATAAAAAAGCAACTGTCTTATGGCGCGAAACCCTGTATGATGAAGAATTAAAAACTGAAGTCAATACCATTGTACTCAATAAAGACTATAAAGAAAACATCACCGAAGCAGAAAGAGCAGCTTTGGGCTATATAGCGACCTTCATAGGAAACGAATGCGAATGGGCTGGTGGAATACCTGATAAAAACAGAAGCAACCTTGATTGTAAATTACTAAGCTACTTGGACTTAGGATACCAATGCTCTGATAAACATTTAAGTTTCTTAAACCAATGGTTTTCAAAAGACACTTTGGCTATAAAAAAACTTAAAAAATGCCCCACAATCCCCAATACGGCCACAATACAATCTACGTTTGATGAAATTTCACTTGAGACCAATCCCCAAACCCAAATCATTACTATACGCTATAAAGTCAATGGGCTAAATATTCGTGAAAATGCTGTTTCCAGCTACACAAAAACGGACCAATTTAAATATGACTTGGAAGGCATAGTATTGCTTGACTCTAAAAAAACAGCAAACAACTCTTTTACCATCAGTTGCGGGTCAGGATGTGCCATGACTTATACTGAAAACAAAATTGTAAGGAATAACAATTCCAATAAAGTAACATTCAAAATAGCAATGTATGTTAATGAAATACTAACTGACGAGTATTTTGAGACCTATATCTTTACCTGCAAACCTTTGGACAATAATGCTGAAATAAAATTAAAGGGAGATGATAATTATAATATAGAAAGCCAACACCCTGAAATTAAGGATAAATTAAGATCGTATTTACTGCAATTATGTGAAGACGCATGAAGCCTCCAAAAGCTAGAAAATGTAAGTAATCCTTTAGGACAAGACCTAAAAAGATGAAAGCAATCATACTACAAGTAGTTACTTTAGCATTATTAATAAGTTGTAACACCCCTAACTACAAAGAAAAGTTGTTTGCTCAATTAGTGGATATGCGCTCTCTACCAAATCAACTTGTAAAAGTAACTGTAATAAAAGATTATGAAATTGCTTATCAGGACAAAAACACTTTTTCAGATAGGTACAACTATCCTAATAATTATGCAATTGGTAAACTTAACACTCAAAAAAATGACTACGAATATGTAACACATATAAACGGAATCTCTCCTATTGAAGAATTTGATTATATTTCCACTATACTTGAAACCTTTAAAACTGACACCACATATATCAGTGTGATCCTTAAAGAAAAAAACATTATCAAAGCCAATATTTATAGAAAAACAAATCATTCAAAACCAATGTTTCGAATGTGGAAGTGGGTAAAAACATCATACAGGGAAATCGCATTTGAAACCCTTGAGATGATGAACCAACATCAGTTTAAAAACTAATCATTTATTTAACTGATGACAACCAATTTATCCCAATTAAAATTCAATTTCCGAAATTTCAGTTTGGGAATCTTAGCTTACTTGCAGATATTGGGCATCCAAACTAGGATTCCATTATGCGAAGACTAAAAATCCAATGTGTGAATAAGATAGAGAAGGGACCACTAAAAGGCTCTATCGAAAGAATTGGTGGATTAAATGAAAATGGTGAAAGATGGAATATTACCGTTGAAGAAGCCATTAAGGGCATACAGTCCGGTTTGTGGGAGTTCTATATTATTCAGGAAAAGCTGGAGGAGAGTATTACTTTTTCTACCTCTGAAGAGACGGTTTTGGGATCACTTATGGAATGTCCTTGGTAGGATATAAAACAACTTTTAAAAACTTATAATCAATGAATAAAGCGATCTTGTCCCAATGGGTTTTAATGGCATTTTTAACCGGAATAGTTTTGGGCGCTTTTATTTTTATCTGGTTAAATACTGGCTTTCAAACCTATCAGGTGCCTATTCTAGTATTTATTTTATTTGGAATTGTAATGCTTTCAATTAGAGTTGGAAAGAACATGAAGGCCTAATCTTTCTTTTTTCATATTTACTGAACTTCAAAACTTATGCCTCCCTGGGTATTATATTTTTGTGCTTTTCCAATAGATAACATCCAACGATCATATGTAGCTTTCTTAAGCCATTCCACCTGTAGGTTGCCTTCCATTGCATTATCAGCATCTGCTTCATGCGCAAGGGTATGTGCCATCCGATAAAGTGCACTGTCCTTTATGTGGTTATGGTGCAGGACAAAAGCCGCATGAAACTTATCCATTGATTTATTTATCTTACCTCTTTCTTTTAAATCTCTGACCTGTACCAACCTGATACTGTCTCTTTTTATCATTTGCGCTCTATAAGTTGGCAAGAAAAATTTAAGATTCTTTCTATCCCCCTGATCCGTACTATATGCATATTCCAGCTTTTTGCTTACATCATCGGATGGGATAATCGCATCTGGTAAAGGCCTCAACAATCCTATAAGTAGTCCGAAAATAGGGATGGAAAAAATTGCCAAAGGAAAATAAAACCATTTTCCATCCAAATGCTTCCTGAACAGCTGAACAATTCCTGCTAATAATATATAAACAAAAAGTATGGCCATTAAAGACAGTAAAGCATAAGAGAACAAAGGATACTGGTAGGAAAAGTACCCCACGGTCATAAGCCCCAAAGCATAAATCAAATAATTTCTCATGGTCGTTATAGATGTTTTGTATTCAAAATAAAGTAGCTCCTTGTATTTCGATATAGAAAAACAAAAAGTGAAAATTTCATGAAATCAAACTTTTAAACATTTGTTAGAAAATCACATTTCCTTGTTTTCGAAATTCAAATATTTCTCGTCACCGTACACCAGCTGTCCGCCAATGTACATTGAATTCCTTCAGGACTTCATTTGATTTCTATTTCACATTATCAACTTGAAAAGAACATGGCCTTAAAACCAATCCAAGAGCTTTTCCTTGTCAACAGCCCGATATTTTTCCATTAGTCAGGTATTTCAAAGTTCAAGAACAATACCAAAGAGTTTCCAATTGACCAGTGTGATGGTCATGGATAGGAGTATTGACTCTGGTAAAATAAGACATAAAAGAACGCATTATTATCTCTAAAGGAATACCAAAAATATAAATAGAATGATAAGTTATGACCAACATAATCCATCCACTCCTCTTGTGTGCCATTTAATTTCGGTAAGGAATAAAGATCCAGTTGGTTGACAAGAGAAAGCATTAATCAAGTCCTTGATCAATTTCCTAAGGGCATACCTTTTAAAAATTGTGGTTTAGAAAATGATGAAAAAACAAATAATCATCTAATTGGATGATCATACTAATAGCGTAATACCCACTAAATCAACAACCTTAATTATTTAATCATGAACAACTTACTTTAATAAAATGACCTTTCCCCCCTATAAAGCGGGTGTAAACCATAATCCACTTTAAAATTCACCTACCGAAATTCGGCTCTTTCCTAATTACCTATCAACTTTGTTTATTATTTGGATTTACACTTTATAAATGAAAACTTACCTTTCAAACAGATAGGCAAAATCACTAAGTTGCTTGAAATTAATATGGTTATTTTTAGCAGTTTATAGATTTAATGGACAAATAATTATGGAGTTTAATGAGTTTTTGGATTGGGCGTTTCAAAGGCACCTTAATCCCTTAAGTTGGTATATCCGCCCGGTTTTTTTAATACTGATATGTTATTTCGCTTATAGGCGTAAATTATCGTCGACCATTATTACCTTCATGGTGATGATGAGCAGCATGGTCTGGTTCCCGCCTCCTACTGAAATAAACCAGCAAATGCAAGAGGTTCTTGAATTTGAAAAAAAATTGCTCAGTGAGCCACTTTCGGCCATAGTAGCCATTTTGTTCATGTTTCTTTTCATCCTTGCCATCCTAACAGCATTCTGGAAACATTCATTGAAATGGGGGCTTATTATTCTGAATGTCACCCTTATTGGGAAGGTTCTCCTATCCTTGTTCTTTACAGGTGATAGTGGGTGGGCGCCAATAGGTAACACCTTATTTGGGCTTTTACTTGTCAATGGCATTGCGGCCATTTTGTATTATTACCGAAAAAAGAGACAGAGAAGCACTGAGTATACAAGGACCAATCTTTCAAAAAAACAGAAGGAAGCAGATGAAATCCTATAATCCTGAAAGTTATATTTTTAATAGAATTTGTGCTTTTTATAAAACAGTACCGATACATATAGTACCCAAAGGCAATCTTAGAGCGCTACTGTACCAAACCTGACCACCGTCATCCCTTTACCAAAATGTAAATTTTATTACAAATACAAAACTACATCTTGCTATCAAGAAATGATAAAACACAATCATGATTCATCTATTAAACTATATCCTTTTTGTTTACTTCAAATACGTTTATAACAGTTAATCTAATTTAAGCAAAAAGACAAGACCTCTTTTATCCACCTTAGTAAATTAGTTTTTATTAAACCAGAAAGCACTTTTCATACATTGAAACATGGGGAGTTCACCTAAAATCTCCACCTATCAGAATGAACCTCGATTTATGAATCCAAAATAGTTCTGGACAGTTTCTATCTTGTTTTTTAACATATAGGCTGCAGATTCGGCCATAAGTTCAAAATCCGTTGAAAAAACTGAAATCCCCAACAGTTGTTTTAATGACGTTTCATTATAAGATATGATCCCTATTTCTTCACCTAATTTAAAATTCAGTCAGGTAGTTTGATTATAGACATTGATAAGATCATTTTCATCTATGACAACAAAAGCTTCATCTTTTCTTAATTCCATATCCACAAATACTTCTTCTATCACATGACCTCTAATAGCAAATTCGCAACAAAATCTTATAAAACCATTCTTTATCAGTTTCTACTCCCCTTCAGATTTATTATCTTCTGAACAAAAGCATTGAAGTAAAACGACTGGACGCATTGGTTCATCTAAACTGACCCAACTCCCAAGCCTTAAGGAGGGAACTAAATAGTCATTCAGCCCCAAACACAGCAATATTTCCTTCCTGGCCCTGCTTCTCTTCATTGGCCACTTGGTCACTTGCATTTACCCTCTTAAACGCTCGTTTCTAAAATTTAGAACAACCTACACATGCAAAAATCGTTAGGTAAGATTTTCTCCATCTTTTTCGATAAATTTAACTCTATGCTTGGCCCTGATTTGGGCGCACAAGCCTTAATCAGGGCCACAAAAACAATAACCACAAAGAATCTCCCTATTAATTACTAAAGGTCTATGGGCACCAAAATCAAAGGTGTAGGTAAACAAGAGGCACCGGGAGGTGAATAAGTAAAATTAATCTCCTGTACCTCTTTTGACGGGTCTGGCTCATAGATCTGAAGTAAAACAGCTTCAGGGGCACCTCTTGTCACTAACTGATTGGAAGGATATTGGACAACCGTTTTGTTTCCTTCTCTATCGGATAATTGCATGGTCATTGCCATCCCTCCACACCATTGACTATTTCCTGACCGAGCATTCCATGTAATTAATGCCAAGCCTTTTCCCTCGGTGCTTTTCCATTTAATATTCGTATTATACATTACCCCATAATTTCCGGCATTCTGCGCAAATTCCTTTTCCTTACCTATCGTCCCCGTAATCCAAGGATCGTCTTTTCCATCTGCAACAACAAGCTGAACAGTCCCATTTTTGGTATCCACTGTATCTCTTGAAATAATTTGATAGTTCGAAACAGGAAATATACCACGACCTGCATTTCCATGGCTGAAAGGAATTATTGTATCAATATCTTCGTATGCTTCAGGACCTTCCTTTTCTGGTGAAGTCTGAAGCACACTGATCATTCCTGGCTGGTCCACCACAAACTCATAAATACCATGAACCAATTCATCATATTGTACTATATTCCTCTCTAATTTATCATCAATAGCTATTACCTCCCCAGGTTTGATCACCCTAACATTATTCAATTCTTTGGACAAGAAGTAATCATATAAACCTTCTTTTCCGATTTTAAAATAATTTGCACTGGGTCTTTGAGAAGAATATTTAAGCATTCTTAAATGCATATTTTCTTCACCAAGATTCTTTATTACAGCGGAGATCTTTCTTGGTATTTTCTGAGGTTCCTTCACGCCATTCACATTATACACATATAATCTTACAGCGCCGGGAACAACTCTTTCTTGCATGGCAATAGCCTCGGGAACTCGGATATATTCGGGATCGTCCGATATAATAAATTGAGGCCCTGGAATCATTGTTTTATCATAATTCATCTTAGGAAAGTCTTCTGACAAAAAGCCTTCTAAATTCACTATGTCCCCTCTTTTTGTTGCTATAAGTTTTTCAGAAATTATATCTTGTATGTTTTGACCTACAGCCAAATTGACAGAAACTGCCCATATAAATAATAGGAATACACTTACTTTCATTGCTATTAGTTTAATTCATTAATCTTTTTTACAGCCCTATTTTCTACCACAAATTAATTGGGACAATATCATAAATACATTATTTATGACATTGCCAGCCTGTTGAGCACGCCCTTTACAGTACTCTATTTGATAAAGTAAGCTACCTATTCACTGATTGCTAGGTCAATTCCTTCCTTGACCTTCCCCCACTGCCCTTTCTGTTTTAAATGGATCATATCAAACAAAAAGTAACCATCACATGCATCCATACAGGCAGCAACAGATTCTACAATAGCTTTCCCTGTCAGCTCGTCACTGGTATTGGCCCATTCTCCATTTCCAATATCAGGCCCGCCCACTACCAAGGCATCTCCTTTTACCTTATTCATGGCTTGAGAACAAAATCCTTGTATGGTCCACTCATTATTTCCAAAAACCCGAGTAGGAGCAGCATAGGCCCCGATGATGATGATATCCATATGGTCTGCGTAGCCATAGTTTTTATAGTTTGCCGTTGCCCAAGAATAGTTGGTACCAATATTATAATCAGGACTCCCCCAATTGACCCCTACATTATAATAAACCGAGTACCAAGCACCCACATATACACCAAATTGCACTTTTGGATTGATAGACTTTACTTTGGTTCGGGCTTTTTCCATAAAATCATGAATCACTTTCACCCTATATTCCAACCATTTATGAAAATAGTCCGGTTTATTTGCTGAAAGCCCAGATTTCACTAAATCATAAGTCATCACTTCCTCAGGAAAATGGGACAAACTAAAACCCAGATAATCCTCAAATTTGGTGCGACTAAGGTCTGAAAAATCACTATCCAAACCGTCGTAACGGCCTCTATCAAGAATAATCCCATCCAACTCTTCATAAGCAGCCAAGTCTGCCAAAAGATCCAGTAAAAAAGCTTGTACCTCTTCATGGGATGGATTAAAAAACACCGCTCCATTATCAGATAAATCCATCGTATTTACTATTCCGTTTTCCGTAAGTAAAGAGGTTGCCCATTCCTTTTTGTTGGATTCGCGATAAAGCATTCCTTGTGCTCCGATACTTGTTCTTACAGCACCTGAAAAAGTATTAATTCCTGCATGCACTTTTAAGCCCAATGCATGACCTTCATCAATAAAGGCCTGAAGATAATCCCAAGTAGCAGTCCTTTCAATTTTGCTGTAGCCAGAAGACAGCCAGGCTCCCAACCATTTCACTTGGTCAACCACATCGGTCTCAAATAGAACATCTCCAGATGTAGGTCTTACGTCAACTACGATATCGGTAAAGCCTGCTTCTTTTGCCAAAGCCAAGTCCCTAGCAATATTTTCTCTGCTATTTGCAAAATCAGGAAAATTAGCAGCTGCATCAATCCAAATAAATCGTGGTTTATCCTGATTCTTTATTTTCTTCTCTTCTTCCCACTCCCAATCATAATCATTCTCTTCACCTTCCCCGCAACCAGAGGCTACTAGCAAAAGTAAAACAAATAATAAGGGAGTTATTGAATTATAATTCCTCATTGTTACATTAGTTTTAATGCATGGAGCAGCTAGCTGCTCCATGCTCTTTTTTACTAAAGATCAATACAATCAAACTGATACCCCACTACATAACCGTTGGTAAACATGAAATATAGGTATAGATAATAGCCATCTTCGGATACTTTCAGTATCACATCTCCAGTACCGTTTAGGTTTGCTGGGGCGCCTATAGCGTTTGGACCATAGGTATTCAATGGTGCCTCCCATACTACGGCAGGACAAGTTTTATTGGATAGGTTTCCTGAAAAATCACTCTCGTTGCTAACATCTAATAACCAAACCGCATCTGCTGCTCCCCATGTAAAACTGTTTACCCAGTTCAAAGTCGCAAAGCTAGAGTTATTAAAGGCAATGTAATCTACCGCATTTGGAATAAAATTAGCACTAATAGCATCCAGCTTACTACTTACAGTATTTGAAGTACCATCCACCCAAGCAAATGTGTTATCAGAATAGGATGCCACAAAGTAGTCCGAATTAAGATCACTACCTGAGCTATATACTACATCACTATTGGTTCCCCAGCCCTTTTCCAGACCTGCCATAGTAATGATTTCTGGTTCTTGGGACACCAGTGTCCCCCCTTCGACCTGCCATCTTGCTATTTGTTGGCCAGCTTGCAAAATTGGAGCGGTAATGATTGCATCTCCATCAAGACTACCCTGAACAGATAGTTTTCGGCCTATAGGAACGCCCCCATCCCAAGTAAGGAACAATTCTGGATTATCTTCAACGGATGAAATAGTATAAACCTTGAATGCCCCGGAATTAGGAGCCAGATTGCAAACCAAAATATTTCCAGCATCATCAGAAGTACTATAGAAATTAGTAAGTGAACCTTTTATTCCACCTAAGTCTATCTCACCCTCTTTTTCTCCTGTTTTTGCATTGAGATAAACACTATTGGTACCTCTTGTATTGATTACTATATGATCTCCACTAAGCGCAAGTCCTCCACTTAAGTGATCCACACCAATACCCAAATCTACATTAAGCTGTTTTGCAAACATTAATTTGGCACTACCAGATCTAATCCCGAATGGTAATTTTTCAGGCACTTCTTTCTTTACAGTATAAACTTGCTTAGTAAGTCCATCGTGTGCTGTAACAGTAAACTGGACTTCGCCATTATAATCAATCAATTCTTCCCTAGGGTCTGGTGAAATGCTGGCATGATAAGATAATCTTAATTCTGCCTTTGCAGGAGCCAATTCCCCTATGGCGACTAATGAAATGGTCTGGGTAGATTCATTTATTACCCCGGCCAACCCTAACTCTGGCAAACTAAACTCTTCAATATGTGCTTCAGAACTTTTTCTCACCTCAGCTCTGACGACATAATCTTTCTTTTCTTTTCGCTGATCTGTAACAGTAATATTATTTTCCCTGGTTAGATCCAAATACAAAAGAGAAGGACTGATAGTTACATTATCATCCAAATTGGCACTTACGCGCATCCGTTTCATTTGCTCCACTGTCACTTCCTGATTACTGCTTATTGGAAAATAATATGGAATAGGAACTATAATCTCATTGCTCCCCTCTTCAAAATAACCTATAAACTCTCCTGTTCCATCTTCAAAAGTGGCTGTAATACTATTGATTCCATTTCTAGAAACTGGTGGCAACAGCTCATCTGGTTGTTGGCATCCTATCACAAGCAATAGAATGACCAGCATATAAATGATATTATGTTTTTTCATCTTACGTCTTGGTTTATTTCCATTCATCGTATTGCTCGATGGCTGAATTATTGGCTAACTCGCTATAAGGTATAGGCAATACATAGGTTCTTTCTAAAAATTTTCTATCCTGAAGATCACAGTCTACATATTCAAAATGAAGGCCATCTCCAGCCCCTGTTATTTTAAAACCATGAACCCGATAATCATTATATTCCTCATATGCTAGATTCCACCTTCTCATATCCCAGTAAAGGTGACCTTCAAAAGCCAGCTCTACCCTTCTTTCCTGGCGGATAGCTTCAAAAAGATCATCCCCACTTAAGCCTTCTTTGGGTGGCAAGCCCACTCCAGGTCTAGTCCTTACAATATTGATATCCTGAATGGCATCTCCACTTTTGCCCATATGAAAAGAAGCCTCGGCTCGATTGAGGTAAACTTCTGCCAAACGCAATTCTACCCAGGTTTGCGTACTTCTATAAGTCACCAAATCCCTATGGCTCTCATCGAGGAATTTTCTCAGGTAATAGCCTGTGGTCGTCCGGCCCTTTGCATAAGTATCCTCTCTATACGCCATATATCTTCCGTTGGTACCATTCACGGTATTCTCTAATACCCTGTCTTTCCAAGTGGCACCATTATAAAGAATAGAGGCCTGAAAACGAGGTTCTAAGTCCTCATAGGGAGGACGCTGTTGGATACCTCCTTCTGCATGCCATGGGGACCAATCCATCTCGGAACCATCTGACATTTCATAATACTCCACCATTTCCTGAGTAGGCGTACCGCTTCCTCCCTGATTTTCAATTTCTCCAAAAGTAGCATAATAGGTATCAAAAGAATGGTTGGGGCCTGTTACCAGATAGTTATACTCTAGTATGGATTCTTCATTTCCACCTTTCCATGAATCTTCATAATTATCCATGAGGCCATAAATATCCAAATCCAATACCGCATCAGCCGCCAATTTGGCTGACTCCCAACGTTCTGCATATAGCATTGCCCTAGATTTAAAGGCCAGTGCTGCCCCTTTGGTAATCCTCTCTTTCTCATTACTTTCCCAACTAACAGGTAGCACGCTTGCTGCATAGTCCAAGTCTTCTTCTATCAGATCCCAAGTAGCCTCTTCTGAGGAACGATCCTTATTCTTTTCCAAATTCATGTCAGTATAAAGAATAACTCCTCCGTGCCGCTTGGCCAATTGGAAATAGAGAAAAGCCCTGAAGAATCTGGCTTGTCCAGCAAAAAGACTATTATCTTCCTCTTCCAACTGGGAATATTTGTTCAAGCCGTCCAAAAATTCATTGATTCTCCTGATTCTTTCGTAGGTTTCTCCCCAGGTTCCCAAAAGATTACCTGTGGCTGACATTAACTCTGGAGTAAACACATACATATTGGCATCTCCTGCACGGCTTCCAGGTACATACGAACCATACTTTAAGGTTTCTGTCAAGCCCTCTGTAAGGTTTCCACTAAACTGGGAAGAACCAAAATTCCCGTATCGGTCCAAATAGGGATAAAATCCATTGATGTATAAGTTTACATTCGATTTATCTTCCCAGACAACCTTATCCGAAATTCTGTCAGTAGGCGTAGTTTCGAGAAAGTCCTCGCAGCTTACCAAGCCCAATATGGTCAGGGCAGCTGCAATAGCATATATTTTTTTTATCATCGTTTTCATCCTTTAAAAATTAGAAAGTCAATTTCAGACCTGCGGAAATCACTCTTTGCTGAGGATAGTACCCATTGGAAACACCTGGTTGCTCTGGATCTATATTATACTTGGTCAACTTACTCCAGGTAAATAAATTTTGGCCTTCTGCATACAACCTAAGCGCATTCACACCAATGGACTGCATCCATTTGTTGGGAAAGCTATATCCAACTTGAAGGCTTTTCACCCTTAGGTAGTCTCCATTTCGATACCAGTAAGTGGATGAATATGCATTATTTGAGCTTGCCGGCACTAAAGAAAGTCTAGGGAATTCTCCTGATGGATTATCTTCCCTCCAAGAGTTTTCCAGCAAATATGTAGGACTGTTCCCTCCATGGTAAAAAGGTCTCGTCATGGAGGTATGATCCATTATACCTCCACTATAAACCCCAGTCAAGGCGACATCACGTCCTAAAGCTCCTTGCATCAAAAGAGCAATATCCCACTGCTTCCAAGAAGCATCAAAGGTAAATCCTCCTACAAATTTTGGATAAGAAGATTTGCCTATATACCCTCTGTCCTGTTCATATGAAATCACGCCATCACCATTAATATCCTGATAGCGGATATCACCAGGTCGAACTGCTTTTCCCTCGATCAATGGAGAATTATCAATTTCTTCCTGATTCTGGAAAAGGCCTTCTGATATGAAGCCCATTTGAGCACCCACTTCCTTGCCTGTCAGTTTCAACCAGTCTGGGGTATTTTCCGAATCACCATACCTGAGCCATCTCCTTTTTGTATAAGTTCCGTTCACACCAATTCTGTAGGAAAACTCTCCTAGCTGTTGTTTGTGGGAAAGCGTAACTTCAAAACCTCTGTGGTCTTGCTCATTATTATTTTCATATTGGTAAACATAACCTCCAAAAGAATCAGGATAGGTAGCATCTACCGAACTGAGTATATCGAAAATGTATTTATAAAAAACATCCACTTCCATGGACAAGAAGCCATTCCATAAGGTCGCATCAAAGCCACCATTATACTGCAATGCTTTTGCCCATGTCAGGTTCACGTTAGCAGGTCTGGAGGTAAGTAAACCATTCTGAGGCTCTCCACCCAAAACAACTGCTGGAGTGTTCAAAAAAGACATGGTATTGAGGTAATAGTAAGGACCTATCTGGGAGGTTCCTGTCAAGCCAACACTTCCTCTTAATTTCAGGTTATTGATGATATTAGATCTCGGAAGAAACCAATTCTCTTCGGATATTCTCCAGCCTAAAGATGCTGCAGGAAATACGCCCCATCTTTTTCCATCTACCATTCCACCAAAGACATAACTACCATCATATCTTACAGAAAATTCAGAAAGATATTTGTCCGCATAATCATAACCAAGCCTTCCTAAAAAACCTGCTTTCCTTTGCTGATAGCTACCTCCTGAGATATTCCTGCGATCATCCAGATTAGCAAAACTCAACTCATCCAGTTCATAGATATCAAAACCATAACCGTAAGCGGCAAAATTATTTCCATCCTGCTGAACGGTTTCCATCAGGGCCATCCCATTGATATGATGCTTTTCTATGGTTGTTTCATACTGTAAGCTAGTATTCGTAACCCAATAGGCATAATGTGAAAGCCCTTCTGCTAAACCCGCAGTAGTTCCTCTAGCATCAGGGGCATAAGAATAACTGATATCTCCAGACGTAGAAGTAGGCACAGTGGCCACATTGGTGTAGTAAGGAGTGGAAAAAGACTTGGTCATTTGATAGGAAACATCATAAGCATTCATAAACTTAGCGCTCAAGCCCTTTACAAAAGGAACATTATAATTCAATGACAAATTGGTCTGAATGACGTTCACTTTAGAATTATTGTATCCTGTCAAGGAGGATGCGGCTAATGGATTGATATAGGAACTGGATGTACGGGTTGACACCGGAAAGCCATCATAGGTTTCTGGCACGTAGGGATGTGCCCTCAAAGCCTGCTGTGGAATATTGTTCCAATCTCCCGGCGAAGCGGAATAACCTGGTCTTTTACGATCTTCTATCCTTCCTGCCACATTAAAAGTCAACTCCAGATTATTGGCAATTTCAGCATCAATATTGGATCTTAAATTAAGTCTATTATAAGTGAAGCCATCGACATTTCCATCTTGATTAAAATTCCCCAAGGAAACAAAATACCTGATTTTATCTGTCCCCCCAGTTGCATTGACATTGTAGCTTCTTGTTTTTCCCAATCCAAAAGTTTTTTCGTACCAATTGGTATTTCCCCAACCATCAGTTGGATCCCCATTTAACATTTTTTCTACATGCTCAGAAGAAAACACAGGCTCATCACCATCCATTTCCCGGGCTTTATTATACCAATAGGCATATCCAGGGCCATCTAGCATTTCCAGCATTACTGCATTTGAACTGACCCCATGGTTTCCTGTAAAAGAAATACGAGACTCTCCTTTTTTTCCTCTTTTTGTATTGATGATAATTACCGCATTGGCATCCAAACCATAAACCGAAGCTGCTGCAGCATCCTTAAGAACAGAAATTGTTTCGATTGTATTTGGATCTATTTCTGAAAAACTCCGCTGAACCCCATCGACAATATATTTAGCTGAAGAGCCTCTCACCAAAAGGCTAGATGCATCTGCTCCTGGCTGGCCTGATTGCTGCAAACTAATGACTCCCGGCACACGTCCACCTAAGAGATTGGTCACATTTCCCATTGGTGCTTTTAAAAGATCTTCACCATCAATCTGAGAAATAGCACCAGTGACGCTTTGCTTTCGCTCTGTGCCATAGCCCACAACCACCACCTCATCCATTGTACTAAGACTAGGCAAAAGTTGAATATCAATCACCTTTTCACCATCCACTATAACCTCTTGGCTTTTATAGCCAAGAAAAGAAAAAACCAAGACATTTTTTCCTTGGGGTAAATTTAGTCGATATTTCCCCTCTATATCCGTAGAGGTACCTTGAGTAGTCCCTTTAACCAGAATATTTACTCCTGGAATGGACTCCCCATTTTCACCTGTTACCTGCCCGGTAACATTTGCTTGCTGACCCAACGCCTCCAATAAAGAAACAGACAGTATTAATACTGCCAGCAGGGCCATCCTTGTAAGTTTAGTAAAACTTAATCCCATGTATTTAGCATTATTTATCATTATTAAAAATCATTCTTGGTACACTGGTCCAAACTAAGACCGACATTGAAGCAGGCAAAAAAAGAGTTCAATCCGAATCAATAAATGCTCATCTCCGGCTTTTTACCCTTAGGCCTTCCCCTCAAATTCCTGTGCTGCTTCTAATAATTTTGAGTGCTTTGTTTTTCACCTGTCATCCAAAAATCACCATGACCTAAAAAACTTAAAAAACACCCTAATGGCTCATTTAAATGGCTACATCCATTCTCCTCCAAAAAACTCTGCTTTAAACCAAAAATAAACCGACAAAAACATAGTTATTTTTTTACATATTACAGACTGTAATTTAATTTTAATTAATTAAAATGGCAATAATTAATAAAATTTTTTATTAATTATTTGTGAAATATTTATTCACATTACTTCCTCATTCTTAACAATTTGACATCATAAACACTCCTCAGCGAACAAGGTCAAAGTCCACTAAAGCCTCAAAGGTTCGGTTCCAAGGAAGAAAAAACTCAACATTTTCGATACTGTACTCATCCTTAACAAAAAAGACCTTTTCCAAGCGATTTACCTCTTTCTCCAGTTCCTCCTTGCCCTTCCTTTCCATTTCTAAAACAATATCTTCCGTTCTTATAGAAGCACTTCGGCCTACTTGCTTATAATAGCTGTTCAAGCATTTCCGAATTAGGTTATTATAATAGTAATCATTCATCAGCCTATTTAGCGTAAACCAATACTGCGCTTTTTGCACATTCCCCAGCAACTTTTGATCTGTACCTGCCATTTGTAGGCCATTAAAATAAACCACACCATGAGGAATTGCTGTCCCGATGGTATTTCCGGCTGTATTCCACGAAGCATAGCCATAAACTTTATCCAAAACACCCTCTTCCTCCAGCAAATTGGTAAATTCCTCAGCCCCTCCCTGAACATCTCCAATGGGATCTATATCGGCAATTATCAAACGCTTACCTTCTTTAATTGCTTGGCTTATCTTTTTCACAAAAGGCAATGCTTCACCATCCAAATTCCTTGAGCTATAGACATAAAAGACAAGATCAGCCTCTTCTTCAGAATGGACCAAAACGCCACCAACAGCCTCAATATGCTTGGCCACAGTTGTTTTTAATGGCTTATCTTCAAAAGGCATTACCTCTTCCGACATGGCAGTGGAAGAAAAAACTGGTTTTATCCTAGGGGCCAGTCCTTCGAAATCATTGATTGCCCTAGCCAAAAGTAGCATAACAACTTCATCCGTACCGGCCTGAATAGTCACTTTTTCCTCCAACTGATGCTGCTCCAAAAATCTCCTTAAACCTTTCTTTTCCTCCATATGTACTCCTTCTGGCTTGGCATCATCTTGGGATAAAATCAAGTAATCGATCATTCCTTTGTTTACATAGTCCATCATTAACTGATTGACCTGCAAGTTTCTTTTTCTAGCAGTCTTATAATCTCTTAATGCTTCCTTAGGAATGATATCTTTCAGCTTTTTGACCTCCTTCTTAGCAGCTGCATCTGATCTTACCGAAATCTCAGCCCACCTTGCCAATGCTTCTCGATAATCTTCATTGGTACCATCAGCTGTTGGCGCCAAACGCATGACCACACTCTGTACATATAACGGCACCTCAGGAGCAATACTATGGAGACTTTCAATCACTTTAACTCTTTCTAGGGCAATTTCCGCGTCTACCTGATACACTCTACTTGCTACCAATCCTCCATAGGCCAACATATCTGCGGCAATGATCACTGCGTCTACATCTGAATAGTCCTGCGCCAAAAGCCACTGAATCAATTCATCAGATTGCCCAGGCTCCTGCAAGTTTCCCAACAATCTCTCTGGCGGGCTTACAAGTTCAGTCAAAGCTATCTCCCCCATTCTAACCGGAAACTGCAAACAAGGTGGCCTGTCATCCAAAGGGATAAAAATCACCTTTTTAGCTAACACCTTGCCTTCTTCTTGTGCTATAGCCATGAGACTAACTATATTAAAGCACATACATATGCAGACTGCAAATATCTTTTTCATCATTTAGTTATTGGAGACCACTTATTTTCAACACCTTGAGATTGTAAGAATGCTTGAAAATCCCTTAAAATCGCCTTCTCCTTCCAAACAATTTTCGGAGAAATTTCATGAAACAGCGAATAACTGCAAAGCATTCCAACAGCTTCACCAATACTCCATTCAACTGGATGCAAGCGGTAGCATCCATTGGTGATATGGGTAGTACCTATATTTTTATTGGCAGGAAGCAAGTTTTTCATCTTCTTGGGAAGCAAGGCTCCAAGGGGGATTTCAAAACGCAAAGAACTGAAATCTATATAATTATCTCCGCCCGTACTTGGATGTAAATCAATATGATAGTAACCAACCCCAACACTATCATCAAAACTAGCTGCCTTTACATTTTCTTCGGATAGTCCTAGTTTCTGTGCCCTTTGCTTTCTCCCCACATGCTCTTCCAAAATAGTAAACTCAGCATTAATCCTTCTGGATTCTCTTATATAAGGGTATTTGGCCAAACCGTCCTCTGTTCCCATAATATCATTACGCAAACGTAATCCTCGCCAACCTTTTCCACCATCGGCCCTCGGAGCTTCTGTCTGCAACCAATACAAAAGAGAGAGACTAAGCTGTTTGGATTGTTCTACATGCTGCTTAAACTCACTTTCATTTACATCCACCAGATTCCCAAGGAAATAATCATTTTGAGGCCAGTTTACTACGGAAATGTCCCCTTCAAAAAAATCTTTATCAAAATTATGCTTATCGATAATCTTTCTATAATTCCACAAATTTAAAAGTCCATCGAACTCAGTTCCTCGAGGATCAAAAGCCAATGCTTTCGGCTTTAGAGTTTTGGGGTTACTATAATTCAATTCTAATAACTTTCCTGCCCATTTTGGCTCCATTTCAGGTCTAAAAGACTGCCAAAACTCATAATTATCAGGTTTTGGAATCGTCCAGTCCTCCCCTTCCACATAATCCATCGCAAAACACATGGTAAATGCTTGTTGATTATCCGGATCTCCTTGTTCAGCAGCATGCAGTTCACCTGTTTGCTCCCTTGATTCAGTTCCCTTCTGATAATCTGTCCCTGTCATAGGCAACAAATCACCCAACTCCGTAGCGTCCACAAAGTATTTCCCCTCCAATACCTGCTCTTTTCCAGAGCGAAGGGAGACAGCCACCAGCTGGCTCACTTTATCATCTTTAACCACAGCATCTTTGACCTTCCACTCCTTCAACAAAACCAACTGACGGTTACTGATATAGGGAGCAAACAACTGCTCTAGAACCTTAACGGCTACCAAAGGCTCATGACATAATGCAGAAACTACTCCATTTCCTGGATTCAAAAGAGGATTTCCTGCTTCCTCTTTGACAAGTGGATAATGATCTACATAATAGGCCCTGACAGCTTGTCGGAACACTCTGTAAAGCTCAGTACAACCCTGATCCTCTATCCAGTCATGCTCATCAGGAGGCACTCCTTGCTGGCTCAATTGACCTCCGATCCAATCAGTTTCTTCCGTCATAATCACTGAAAAACCGTTTCTAAGTGCTGCCAAAGCAGATGCACAGCCCCCTAAGCCTGCACCAGCTATGACTATATCTGCGCGATAGAGATTAGATTCCGGAACATACTTGGCCTTACTGACAGCTTGATTACTTATAGCATTTGCAGCAAATGGCCAGTTCAACGGATTTACCAACAGACTACCTAAACCTGCTTTGGCTATAAAACTTCTTCTATTCATGTCTATTTACCTAATTTATCCCAGTCTGACCTATCATGAAGGTAATACCAAACCTCATCACTCTCAGGAGCTGGTGTGTTTTTAATAAAATTATCCATTACATCAAAGGCCCGAAACATGGCATTACTGATTTCATGCCCTCCATCACGATAGGCATGCAGTTCTACTGATAGCCCTAGGGATTTTGCTTTTTCATAAATGGACATGGATCCAAATAACATCATATATCCGGGACTTGTCCCTGGACAAAAGTGGTGCGGTGCGGTTTCGTATGGTACTAATTGATCATTGGAACCATGGTAAAGCAAAAGAGGTATCCAGTTCTCCCTGTTCACCAATCTTAAGTCTAAAACTGCCCCTGCAAAAGACATTGCCCCTTTGAATGTAAATCCCTCAGCAATGTAGAATGCCTCTGGCATACTTGACTTGAAAGGATTAAAAAGCACTTGTAAAATCGCTTCTGCTCCGGCACTGCTTCCTGCCAAATAAATCTGCTCGGAATCAACACCATAATCTTCAGCATGTTCTACTATAAATCGGGTGGCTGACACAGCATCTTCTGCCGCATACCTAATAGCTTTGAGTTTTTCAGGTGTTGGAAAATCACAGCCAAAACCATGGCCCTTAGCATAAAGACGATAGGAGATAACAAAAACACTATAGCCCCTCTTTTGCATTTCCTCAGCAAAAGGAGCCTGACCTTCAGGACTTCCTCCTGAAAACCCTCCACCATGAACAAACACGATACTTTTTTGGCTATTCCCTGTATTGGCAGGATAATAATCAAAATAAAGCTCCTCCCCATCAACTGTCTTATAGTTTACTCGCTCTGAAACTTGAGCCCAAACCTGCACATGAAAAAACATGCTTAAGAATAATATCCACGGATATCTCATAGCTATTTAATTATTGATCTGCAACAAATTTATTTTCTATCTCCTCCCCTTGTAAACGTTCAAAAGTCTTCCAAATCAAGAGCAAGGCCCTGGGCACATGGAAGCATCCCTTCCACTTTCCCCCTTTGGCAGGAATAAGCACATCACCATATCTGTCCAAATAGCCAAACCACTCTCCATTTTCTTCATCTCTAAAATGCTTCCATGCATATTGATGCACCTTTTCGAACCACTGAAGACACTCTTCCCCTCTGGTATGCTGATATGCCTTCGCCAAAAAAACCAAGGCTTCCAAATGGACCCACCAAAGCTTTTGGTTCCACTCTAATTTCTCGGAAGGAAGTTTTTGTATATCCAAAAAATAATATATGCCCCCATATTCTTGATCCCAGCCCCATTCCAAAGTCTTCAATCCAATATTTACCACCTGATCTATTAGAGACTTATCATCAAACCTTTCAGCCACATCCATCACAAACCACATGGCTTCTAACGCATGCCCCGGATTGGTCAACCGTCCCTCATAGGTATCAGCAAAGCCCCCGTGCAAAGGAACATTTTCCCTCATTAAACCAAATTCAGGATCATAAAAATCATTTAGTATTTTATTGACTGTTTCTCTAGCCAATATATCCACCCTAGACTTGTCCAATAAATGCTCCAATTCCAAGGTTAAATTGCATAAGATCATAGGCAGGGAAAAGTCCTTCATGTCCCTGGTTCCCGGGTATTTCTTGTTGAATTTACCTTTTGGATTAATTTGTCTCCTTAGAATGGCTTCAAAAACCTGCAGGGAAGTTTTTGCATAGATCTCTTGACTTTCAATACGGCTGTATTCACTCAAGGCCATCGCGGCAAAGCAATCAGAGAAAATATTATAAGCTTGGACCAAAGGATTCCCTTTCTCATCCAAAGAAAAATAAAAATTCCCTTCGCTGTCCCTACCGTTTTTAAGGATGAAATCCAGCCCGTGTTTGGCCATTCCCCTCCACTCTACTTTTTGGCTGACCTCATTATAGAGTTTTGAAAACATCCATACCTCGCGTGCTTGGAGCCACATAAACTTATCCCTGTCGAACACTTTTCCTTTTGTATCCAGACTGGTATAATACCCTCCATTTATGGCGTCCTTACTATATTTCATCCAAAAAGGCACTACATTATCCAGAAGCTCACTTTTATATAAACTCGCGTAATCTTTCATATTCTATTTCATTTTAAGCCATCTTGATTTATCAAAACGGACTTATTTATAGACTTTTTCTCCAACATCTTGGGCTTCCAATTCCCAAAACCCTTCTATTTCTTCCAATGATTTCCCCGCTGTTTCGGGAACCATATAATAAATGATATATAAGTAAGGCAAACACATAAAAGCGAAAAGCACAAAGGTTCCTGCGGGGGATAATTCCTCCAGCAATACCGGTGTCAACTGCCCCACTAGATAAGTCCCAACCCATAAAGCAAAACCTGCAATAGACATAGCTATCCCTCTGATTTTATTTGGATACATTTCGGATAGCAACACAAAAATCACTGCAGATATAGATATAGCTGTACAAAACACATAAGCCAAAAATAAACCCAATAAAATCAGTGGAGATAGCCCCCATTGTTCCCCCTTGCTAAAAAACACACTGATTAGAATCAGGGTGACCAACATTCCAGAAACCCCAAAATACACCAATTGCTTCCGCCCCAACTTGTCAATGATCAGTAAAGCCAGAACAGTTGTTAAAACATTCACCAATCCAACAAGCACCTGATAAAACAAGGCATCATTTCCTGGAAGGCCACTTTGCTCAAAAATTGTAGGACCATAATATAGAACCGCGTTTACCCCCATAAATTGTCCCAAAATAGCAATCGCAGCTCCTATCAGTATTGGCCGAAGGACAGACCTGGATTTCATCAACTCCCAAACACTTAATGAATCGTCCTTTTTATGTTGGCTGAGTATTTCAATGATTTTATGCTTAGCAGATTCTACTGATCCTGTTATTTTTGAAAAAACCTGCTCAGCCAAAGAAACTTGCCCTCTAACAATTAACCAACGAGGACTTTCAGGAATAAAAATCAAAACCGCTAAAAACAAGCCTGCTGGTAATATTTCCATCAACAGCATTCCCCTCCAAACTTCTTCTTGAAAAACGAGTTCCATCCATCCAAAGGTATTCAAATGCTCAGCCAACTTGGCCAATTCAAAATTCATCAAATAAGCACCTAAAAAACCGATAGTTATTGCCAATTGATATAGAGAGACCAAACTCCCACGGTATTTTGGTTCAGCTATTTCCGAAATGTACATAGGAGAAATGATAGAAACCATCCCAATACCTACACCACCTATAATTCTATAAATGACCAAGTGAGTATAATTCCCGGCCCAAGCACAACCAACTGCTGAAACTGAAAACAACATTGCAGAAAGCAATAACATCTTTTTCCTCCCATAATAATCACTCATCACTCCAGCACAAGCCACTCCTAGGATAGAGCCTAATAATGCACAGCCAACATACCAGCCTTGCTCCATCGAGTCAAGCTGAAATTGAGACGCCACCATATTAACCGTCCCCGAAATTACTGCCGTATCATAACCAAACAGGAAACCTCCTATTGCCGCTATAACCGACAAAAAAAGAATATATCGCAGATTTGTTTTGGTTTCCATTATTTCTTGATTTCAAAATATTCTTTGTAACGATTATATAAATGACCTGCCTGTAGATAGGCTGACTGAGGACTCATAAAGTGTGAAAACTCAAAAGTGATCGCTTTATCATAACCAGCCCTTTTCGCGGCTTCCAACTTCATTCGCAGCTTATCAAACTTAATAGGAAAAAATTTGATGGGCATATCCCGATCAAAGCTCTCAGCATTGGTCCAACACTTCATCCCATACTTATCCGCTAATTGCTTGTTTACAGTAAAAAAAGCATCCAATTCATCATAATCGATATGGCCATCTTGAAAAGCACATGCATCTACTACCTCATGGATTCCTGAAAATATCTCACCCCATTCTTCCTCATGCTCCTTTACCGATACTGACTCCGCTTTACTAAGATCCTTTGATGCAGCAGAAACAGCCTTTTTCCCATCTATCCAAGGAGATATAAATGTAGGAAGTCCCCCACTCACATCCTTACATTGTTTTCCCAAGGTGTAAAAGGAATCAATCGCCCCCTTTGTCTTCCTGCTGATTTCACCACTTAAATACCAACCCTGAAAGCTTTTATACTTTTGTCCATATTGCTCCCATACTTCATCGATCACAAATCGGTTATGCTCAATTTCTGCAGATAAATTCCCCGTGTCCCAGTATTCCCCTGAATCATATAATCCAAAATAAAACTTCATCCCATATTTATCCGCCAACCTAAGGTACATATCTAGCAGATCAGTCCCCGGTCGGTAACAGCCCCTGTTCATCAAATACTTGGAGGGGTAGGTCAAAAACTTGCGATAACCGGACCTAATCATAATAACCGTATCAATACCTATATGCTTCATATGACGAAAATCAGCATCCCACTCTTCTTCACCCCAATTCTGGTGTGGTATATCATGAGAAATCTCATCCAAAAATGTCCCTGTTATTGGAAGACCGACATCATCCTTTTTTATAAGATCAATAGGAGAAGGTCCTTCTAAGGCCGGCAATTGCCCTCCCTTAACTAAAGCGGATCCTGCGAATAAGGATGCCCCTAATAAGGAGGTACTTTTCAAAAATTTTCTTCGCTTCGGTGAATTCATATTATTCATTTTTTTAGGCAAGTACAAAGCTTACATAACTCATAGGAACACCTCCTTTCCACGCTTATATATCTGATCAAATTGACATACAGGGTATCCATAAAGCCAATAGGAGTATTTCCCTAATCAAAATAGAAACTATCGAGGTGATATTAACTAGTTATTAAATCCAGCACCTAATTAATAAATTATTTTTTTAATTAACAATGATATAAATAATTTATTACATTAAATGAAGTGAAAAAAATTTATAATAACATTAAACCAATTAAACCAAAGCTTTGAAATGCCAGATCAACATAAAACCACATTTTCAATTAAATCTCAAAACAATCCCACTTCAAAAGCATATCCACTTCAAAACAAAAGCCGAAATACTTTAAAAATTTATTTCTTAATAATAGCTTATTTAATTAATTTAGTTGATTAATCAGATAATACTTCCCCAAATTAGACACGATAAATTATGTCAAACCTGCCTGAAAACAGCTTTTTTGAAAGCCTTAAAGCCGAAGATCTATCTGGAGTAGCTTACAAAAACCACCTTTTAAAGAAAAAAGCACTCAATTATTTTTCAAGCTTTGGTAACTCTACCATTCAGGACTTAAGCAAGGCCTTAAAAATCAGTACTCCCAAAATGGGACAGATCATACTTGAACTGACCGAAATTGGAGTTGTACAAGACTATGGAAAAGTCGATTCATCCGTGGGCAGACGTCCCAATCTATATGGATTGAACGCTTCATCTGCCTTCTTTGTCGGGATAGAAGTCAAAAAGGAATACATCAACCTTGGCCTCACTGATTTCAAAAACCAATTACTCAAATTCCTTCCACATATCCCCTACAACCTAGACAATACAGAAGAAGCCCTGGACGAACTATGCAAGATAATCAACCAGCAAATTGATAAGTTCAATGTTCCTAAATCGAAAATCATCGGTATAGGCATCAATCTCTCCGGAAGAATCAACTATAAGACAGGATACAGCTACAGTTATTTTAACTTTAGCGAAAATCCATTAAGCAAGGTATTCAGAACAAAAACCGGCTTCCCCACCTTCCTAGAAAATGACAGCCGAGCAATGGCATTTGGGGAATTTAAAGGAGGAGGAATAGTAAAAGAAGAAAAAAATGTACTTTTCATCAATGCAGGCTATGGCATCGGTATGGGAATCATGACCGACGGAAAGCTGGTATACGGAAAATCTGGTTTTTCAGGAGAAATCGGTCATATACCTTTGTTTGAAAATGAAATCATTTGCCATTGTGGTAAAAAAGGATGTCTTGAAACCGAAGCATCCGGACGCGCACTGATCAGTAAATTCTACAAAAAATTACAAGAAGGCTCGCAGTCCACACTATCTCAAAGGATAAAATCAGAAAATGACTTAAAATTAAATGACATCATAAACGCCGCTTTAAACGATGATGTCCTAGCCATAGAACTCATCGACGAAATAGGCAAAAAGCTGGGAAGAGGAATATCTGCATTATTGCATTTATATAATCCTGAACTGGTCATCATTGGTGGAAGTCTTGCTAAAACAGGAGATTATTTGTTCTTACCTATCAAAATGGCTATCAATAAATACTCGCTTAGCTTAGTAAGCAATGACAGTAAAATTGTCTTGTCAGAACTTGGAGAAAAAGCTGGTGCCCTAGGAGCCTGTCAATTAGTGAGAAAAAGACTACTTCAAGCAGAATAAATAATTCATATTTTAGTCATTTACCCTATAATTAATAATTTTATTTACTAATATTAACGAAATAATAAAATTATTAAAAAACATGTGCAAATATCCATTTACTTTTATGCTCCATAGAAAACTACATCCAGGGAGCACTACATATTCAAAATCCATTATATTCCTTCTAGCAACGGCCATCTTCATCATGAGGCTACATGGGACATCATCAGCTCAAACATCGATTGACTCCAGCTTTGCCAATGGGCACTATATGGATAGGATCAATTTCTTTTCATCACTTCCAAGCAAACCATCTCCTATCATCTTTCTTGGGAACAGCATCACGGAAGCGGGAGATTGGACAGATGTTTTACCAGGACTACCAGTTGCAAACCGGGGTATATCCGGTGACATTTCTTTCGGAGTTCTTGCCAGATATAAGGACCTATTAGAGACCTCGCCTGAAAAGATCTTTCTGTTGATTGGGGTCAATGACCTCAAACGAGAAATTCCAATTCCTCTAATTCTTAAAAACTATGAGAAAATCATTCGATTAACCTTGTCAGACAAAAACACCACGAAATTATACATCCAAAGTGTTTTGCCCATAAACAAAGAACTGATACCGGCATCTTTTTCAAAAGTCACTAACGAAAACATCAAAACCCTAAACCATCAACTGAAAAAGCTAACAGCATCCTACCCTGAAGTATCCTATATCGACTTATGGCCAGTTTTTGAGGATGAAACAAAAAACCTAAAAAAGAACTTAACCAGTGACGGCATTCACCTTAAACCGATTGCCTACTACCATTGGGCCCAATTTTTAAAAGAAAATGGATTATTAACCAACTGAACACCTACATATGAGACAACTAGCTCCCCTATATATCAGCATATTCCTCCTACTTTTCTGGTCAAACAGCATCGCCCAAACAACAATTAAAATTGATAGTTCATACCACAACTGGTATTATCAACAAAGAATGGAATTATACAATCAAATCCCTCCTATCAAACACAATATTGTCTTTCTTGGAAACAGTATTACCGAAAAAGGTGAGTGGCAAGAATTGCTACCAGAATTCACTGTTGCTAATCGAGGCATCGGAGGAGACAATACCTTCGGTGTATTGGCCAGGCTAGACAATATCATTGCGCTACAGCCTGAGCATTTGTTCATTTGCATAGGCATAAACGACCTAGGCAGAGGGCTGCCTGTAGAGACAATAGTCAAAAACCACAATAGAATCATTCAAAAGCTCAAAAACCAGTTACCACAAACCAAGATTTATATACAATCCATTTTACCACTAAATGAAGAGGTGTTAAAATATGATTACCTAAAAAACAAAGGTGGATCTATCATAAAACTAAATCACCACCTTCAAATACTCTGCAAGAATCGGGGCATTACTTTCGTCGAAATCAATAAAATCATGTCCACCCCAACAGGAGAACTTAAAAAAGAATTGACCATAGATGGCATCCACCTAAAACCCGAGGCTTATTTTTTATGGGCTGAATACCTTAATAATAACTTTTTGCGCACGACTTACTAAGAGCCTATTAGAGAATTGGAGATGAAAATTTAAATCATGTTCCTTTTTTAAGCCATTATTACAACCAACAGAATGTTTAAGTCGAACCATCAATTGCATTTCATCTATTATGAGCAAAAATTCAGTAATCCTTTGGTTTACTTTAATCGATTATATTAATTTATTATTTTCACTTATTTATGTTAACAACGTCAAAACCACTTCCAAATCCTTCACAAAACGGTTCAAAAAAAATCAGCTAGTAATCAGCAAAGATTGCACAAAACCAATCAGGGCGGAAAAACCGCCCTTTTTTAGTTCCTATCTCATACGGCAATAGTGGGATAATTGAATTCTGATTTCAACATCATGTAACATGGAAAACTATAGCACTAGAATACCTTAGCAGTCAAAGAAATTAGATTTAACAGAAAGAAATACCAAATCCCTTCACGATTTTGATTAGCCATATATTTAATTGAACCCATTTTGAATTCCTAATCTATTCTTATACTTATTCAGAGAGATTGATTTCGTATAGATATCTCCAGCTTTTTTGCAAACACTTTAACATAGCTACTCCTCCATCTTGACCGATAAAATCCTGTTTGATCAAAGCCGTCTTTCTTGGTCCAACACGGTCAGCAGAGTTATGAGTATGAAACACATAATATAATTCATCTCCAACAGAAAAATAATCTCCATGACCGGTTCCGGGAACGCCCAATAAATCTTGACTCAGCATTGGCTGGTTATCCATCTTCTTCCAAGGTCCCGTTGGATTTTCACTTACAGAGACTCCCACGGCATAATGTTTACTTCTAAAGTCATTTGCACTGTATATCAAATAATAATATCCATTATGAAATAAGACTGAAGGTCCCTCTGTCACTGTCCAGTTTGCATTTTCCATGTTCTCCCAAGGCTCGGTAGCTTCAATGCAAAGCTTCACAGTTTCTCTCTTTATGCCACTCAAGTCTTCCTTCATTTCGGCCATATAAATCCTATTACCTCCATTTGCTACTTTTACAAAGTACAAATAAGCCTTACCTTTTTGGTCCCTATAAAAAAAAGGATCTATCATCTTACCATCACCTTCAATGGCCTGCTTTACTGTCTGACGAAAAGGGCCCAGGGGATTATCACTTTCTGCCAAAGCAATATGTTCATTGGCTGTATAGGCCATATAAAACTTTCCCTTTTCGAAAAACACTTGTGGTGCCCAAAACCCTCGATCTCCAAAAACATCCTCCTCATGGAGACAAAAACCTTCTTTAAGCTTTCCTGCTGGGCTCGACCACGTCTTAGCATCATTGGATGTGTAAACTTGAAATCCTTCATCGGCCCTTCCTGTGCCATACAAATAATAAATACCTTCATGATAAAAAATGGTGGGATCTGCCATTTGAAGGACTTCACCATTTTCCTCCTGTGCATATAATTCTGATAATTTCAAAAAAAACAATACGCCCAACACGAGCTTTCCAAGAATATTATAAAAATCATTCATGTCTTGCTTTATCATATTTTTTATAAGTTACTTTTTTTGAATAACTGGGATTTCAGCCTTCACTTCTGTTTTCCATTTTTCAAGCATACCATAAAGGTCATCTACCTTTAGGGGCATGGCATCTACCAGGTTCTCTCTCTCTGCTTTATCTTGGCTCAGATCATAAAGCTCTAACCTTCCATCCTCATAAAATTCAAGCAGCTTAAAGCCTCTATATTGGACAGCACTTGCCATCCTATTCTCCCAATTTCCGGTTTCACTCGGGTAATGCCAAAACAATGGTCTATCACCTGGCTTTTTTCCATTGATAATTAATTCCGATAGATCAATTCCATCTAAATTTGTCTTTTTCTTCCGCTTCCCCTTTGCCAAATTAAAAAAGGTAGGGTAAAAATCAATACTTGAAACTGGCACATTACTCACCCTTCCCCCTTCTATCTTCCCAGGCCAATACATCAAAAGAGGCTCCCTGATACCTCCTTCATACAGCCAAGTTTTGTTGGCCCTCAATCCACCATTATTGGCCACATTGCCGGCCCCTCCGTTATCTGAAAAGAAGATTACCAAGGTGTTTTCTGCAATACCACAAGCTTCCAATTTTCTCAATATCCTTCCAACACCATGGTCCAGATGTTCAAGCATTGCTGCCAAATATGGATTGTCCAGATGTTTGGATCGATGCCTATTTCTTGGCTGATTTTCAAATAATTTATCGGCCATCCCCGCTCCATATTTCTCATCAAATTTTCGCTTGTACTTTTTTACAGTTGACGCTGGAGCGTCCAAGGTTGTATGCACACTATAATGTGACAAATACAAAAAGAATGGTTTCTCTTTGTTCCGCTCAATAAATTTTTCTGCTTCATTGGCCAACCTGTCTGCCAAAAACTCCCCTTCTTCCCCTTTTAGGCTTTCTATTTTATCATACGGGGCAAAATAATCCCCATCTGCAATATATTTCGTCTCCGTTGCGATGACTTCATCAAATCCATGATTTTGAGGTCCTCCGAGTCCACTTATAAAATTGGTCTCCAAATGCCATTTACCGATTATTCCAGTTTGGTACCCCTCCATATTCAATGCTTCATTCATCGTAACATATTGCTTTGGGTCCAAAAACCGTTCGGACTTTGGCGCAAGGAAATCGGTAATGCCTACCCTTGCAGGATACTGTCCTGTCATCAAGCTGGCACGGGTTGGAGAACAAACGGGTGCTGCAGCATAGGCATGGGTGAATTGCAATCCATTTTGGGCCATCCCATCCAAATTAGGCGTTTCATTAAAGGTATTGCCATAGCAACCTAGCTCACCCCAGCCTAAATCATCCGCCATAATAAGAATAATATTTACGGGCTTTTGATCCGGCCACCTTGTTTTATTCCCCATACCAAAGGAATACGAAAAACAAAAAAGTAGTAAGGATAAAGAAATTATTCCTGCAATTATACTTCTCCAAATAGCCATGCTGTAAATTAAATTTAAAATTGGACGAACTAGATTCACCTGTCACCTATTCATCACAAACAAATTGATTTTTAAAGTATCCCAGTTCAAAGACAAGGAAGGATCATATTTCAATCAACTCACATTACTGAATCTTCCATTCCTTTGGTGCCTTGAAACCTTTTTTGCCTACATGATAGGGAGGGACGCTTACCTCTGCTTGGATCTCCTCATACTTTTGGATCAATGATTTCATTTTCAAAAAGCTGTCTTCGTAGACTCCTTTCACATTTTTGGTTTCGTAGGGATCATTTTGCAGGTTGAACAATATATCTTCTTTTAGCTCCATACCTGGATTGCCCCCACTTTCCATTACCAGCTTCCAGTTTTGGTTGACCATTGCCCCACAGCCCAGGTAAAAATTCCGCTCAATATGTTCCTCCTTACCCTCTAACACCGGCACCATGCTCAGCCCGTCCAAATCCCTCTTCATTTCGCCCTGATATCCTGCCAATTCTGCTAATGTGGGAAGCATATCCACAAAGCCCATCACCTGATCGATTTTTCTACCTCCATCAAACTTCTCCTTCCAGTATATCACAGCAGGCACGCGCACGCCTCCTTCCCACTCTTGAAACTTGTGCCCCCTGAGATTTCCAGCAGTACCGCCTTCACCTGGAGCTGGACCATTGTCACTATGAAAGATCACAATGGTATTTTTCAGAATTCCCTCTTCAGTCAGGGCATCCATAATTTGCCCTATTCCTCTATCCAATGCCCTTACCATCGCCTCATAGGTCTGTTTTTTGGTATTTCCTCGGCCCAATTCACCATAACCCTTATTGGTAGAAAACTTGGGCAAACTTTTATCAAAACCACTTGCTACCAAATCCTCTTCTTTCGCCTGTAATGGCCCATGAGGCGCATTGAAGGCTACATACATGAAGAAAGGTGCTTCACCATCATTGTATTCCTTTATACAGGACACAGCCTCATCTGCCAATAAATCGGTGGCATAGCCCTTGTCATAAGAAGGTGCGAAGTCATCATGCCAGTCAAGTTCTCCTTCTCTTTCATGGGTAAAATAATCGATGGCCCCATTATAATGACCATAAAAATGGGTAAAGCCCCTATTGAGCGGGTGATAGGCTAGCTTTGAATGCCCCAAATGCCATTTCCCAATCATTGCCCGGTGCTTATAGCCTGCCTTTTCCAGGATCTCTGGCAAAAAGACCTCTGCAGTATCCACTCCAAAATCTCGCCAGGGAGGAATGACCGTTTCTCTTAACCCATAGCGGTCGGGATACCTGCCTGTCATTAGACCAGCACGGGTAGGAGAACATACCGGAGCTACATAATATCTATCCATTATGATACCCCTAGAAGCCAAATCATCGATTCGGGGAGTGGGAATTTCACTACCGTTAAAGCCCACATCTCCATATCCTAAATCATCTGCCAATATCAGGATAATATTGGGACGCTCTTGACCATAACTCACGGACGAAAATAAAGCGACCATGAAAAAAGCGGTCATTACAAACATGATTTTCACTGGCCTTTGTCTTAATTTATTTTTGGTAATCATTAAAAATCAAATTGATGTTGAAGTATTATTATTGGTTAATTTTGTACAAATGCATGGAAGTCACTCAAATTATTATCGATCGGTTTATAACCTTCTTTATAGCCAGATGGTGGAACTCCATACTTTTCCTTAAATGTCCTACTGAAATAATTGGGATCACTGAAGCCTACCGCATAAGCTACTTCAGAAACATTCTTGTCCTCAAGCAATAAAATGGTTGATCTTTTTAAACGGATAGCCTTCACAAATTCTGTTGCGCTTAAGTTGACCAGTTTTTTCAATTTCATATGAAGTAGGGTTCTGCTTACTCCTGCTTCCTTGCTGAAACTGGTAATATTAAAAGAAGGGTCTTCCAGATTTAGGTGCACAATCTCAATCAGTTTTTTCAAAAATTCGTGATCTTTATTATTAACTGGTTTTTCATAATTATCTATGCTTCCAAACTTTAGAAAATGTTGTTTCAGACTATTTCTGGATTCCAATGTATTCTTAACAATCAGCCTTAATTCCTGCAAGTTGAAAGGTTTGGGCAAATAAGCATCTGCACCGATCCCAAGGCCTTCCATTTTATTTTCAAAAGTCGATTTGGCCGTAAGTAAAATAAAAGGAATATGACTGGTATCGATATTACTCTTAATAACTTCACACAATTCCACTCCGCCCATCTGAGGCATTACTACATCTGAGATAATCACATCAGGCACATTTTTCTTGATTTTTCCCAATGCAGAAAGTCCATCTTTTGCTGAAATGATCTTATAATATTTGGAAAAATAATCAACAAGAAACTTTCGCATCTCCTCATTATCCTCCACGATCATCATATCAAAAATAACTTGATCCTCTTTCTCAACAGATTGGTCTACCTCTTCGTTTTCATTGATTTCATAAAGATCCTCATCTATTAACAATGACTTATTTCCGATGACTTTTTTGTAATTTTCCTCTTCATTGGTTTTGATATTAATCGGCAACAAAATGGTAAAACGTGTTCCTTCTTCTTCCATAATCTCCGCTTCAATACTTCCTCCCAAATACTTTGCAAGACTGCCGACCAAAGCTAGGCCAATTCCTGAACCTGAACTGTTCGGTTTATTGTGCTCTGCTTGATAGAATGGCAGGAATATTTTGTCCCTATCCTCCTTAGACAAGCCTCTCCCATTATCTTCCAATTGAATTTGTATGGAATCTTCTTTATCTTTTGAAGAAACCATACTTACACTCATATTGATCTCACCAAATTCCGGGGTGTTTTTAATGGCATTCGAGACCAAGTTGGTGATGATTTTCTCAACCTTATCCGCATCAAACAGAATTTCTTTTTTCTCTCTGTCGGCCTGAAAATTAAACGAAATGTTCTTCTTATTATACAAAGGAATAAATGCATTAAAAGTATCTTTCAGAAACAAAACAATATCTCCTTGCCTGGGTTTCAGACAGGTATGATCTGATTCTGTCTTTCTAAAGTCCATAAGTTGCTCAATCAAAAAATGTAACCTTCCTGCGTTCCTTTTGATCAATTTAAAATCTTGATTTTCAATACTGTCTTTCTGGCTATTTTCCAAGAACTTGTCAATGGCAGCAATAATTAATGTCAATGGCGTCTTAAATTCATGTGATATATAGGTGAAGAAATTGAGCTTATGTTGGTGCAATTCCCTCATCTTATCCTTTTCAACCTTTTCCAACTGATAAGCCACCTTTTCCTTGCTTCTCCTACTTAGATATATTTTATAACCATATATCACAGCGATCACCAAAAGCAAATAAAACAGTTTTGCCCATATAGTTAACCAAAAGGGTGGTGTCACAGTTAATCGGATTTTTCTTTCTCCAGACCATACTCCATTTGGATTGGCAGCCTTCACATGAAAGACATAATCTCCGGGTGAAAGATTGGTATAAGTGGCCGAATTCTGCTCCGCTGGCTTATTCCAGGTCTTTTCAAAGCCCTCCAAGTAGTAGGAATAGGCATTCTTTCCTGGTGAAAAATAATTGGTCGCCACAAAATCAAATGTGATCACATTTTGGCTATAATTAAGTTGGATGTATTCCGTCTCATCGATCTGCGCTTCCAGTATCCTCTCACTTCCCCCTACCTGTAAAGGTTTGTTGAACAGCTTCATCTCCGTAAAGTGTACGCTGGGAGGAATATTCACAGCCCTAATACTGTCAGGATGAAAATGATAGAGACCATTTACTGTTCCGAAATACATCCTACCTTCTTTGTCCTGATAACTGGACTTAAAGTTAAATTGCACATCCTGCAAGCCCTTTGATTTATCGTAAGTGACAAACTCCCCAGTTTCGGGCCTTAATACCGTAAGTCCCTTATTTGTACTCATCCAAAGGGCTCCACTCCTATCTTCCAAAATCCCATAAACATTATTATTGGGCAGGCCATCATCCTTTGTATAGGTGATAAACTTTTGTTCTGCATCATCCCATCTTAATAGCCCCCCATTTAAAGTACCAAACCAAATTCTTTCTTTTGAGTCCTGAAATGCACTGATCACTTTATTGGCCGTCAATCCATGATTATTGGGTAAATCCTTATTAAACCAAGTCAGGCTATCCCTATTGGAATCATATCTATAAATCCCATGATTTCGAGTACAAATCCAAAATATCCCTTGGTCATCTTCGATCATATCATAGATAAATTTCTGACCTATTTGATGGGGTTTAAACAAATGGAAACTATCGCTTTCTTTATCATATATATTGATTCCTCCCCAGGTTCCCGCCCATATTTTGCCTTTCGAATCCTTCATTAAAGAAAACACATTGTTATGGGATATCGAACCGGGCTTGCGAGGTCTATGTTTATAAACCTTAAAATTCCCGGTTGAAGGATCATATCGGTTAATTCCTTCAAGAAAAGTTCCTATCCAAATATTCCCTGCATCATCTTCCTCTATGGCGTGGACATTATTTCCACTGATGCTGACCTTACCTTTCTTGTGCTTTAAATAGCTGAAGTTTTCTCGCTTGCTGTCCCAAACGGTCACCCCTACATCTTCCGAGCCAATCCACAAATTACCCTTCCGGTCTTCCATGATTTGGCTGACAGCTTTACCGCCCAAAGCAGACTTACCTCCATCAGCAACTAGTTTGACAAAACCTGTATCGTTTAATTTTACAAAATTAACACCCCCAAAATAGGTTCCCATCCACATGATACTTTCCCGGCTTTTGTAAATACAATACACAGATTGATCACTTAAGGCATAGGGAGACTGATCAAATGATTGGGAATAATGCTCAAAATCACCATGCTTCTGATCATAAATATAAAGCCCGTTTTCAGTACCTAGCCATAGTCTGTTTTGATCATCTTCGCTGATGGCCCTGACCAAGGAAATATCCTGAACGGCAGATGAGGCACTAATTTTCTCAAATGCATCCCTTTTGGGAGAATAACGGAAAACCCCTTCCTTTGCGCCCAGCCACATCGTACCTTGGCTATCTTTAAACATGGAATAAAAATTATTTCTGGTCAGTCTATTGGGCCTGAAATCAGGATATTCCTTAATCGTTTCCCCTTGCTTGTTTACCAGATATACCCCTTCTACTGTCATCAACCAAAACACGTCTTTTTTATACTCAGCGATGGCCAAGATGACTTCTTGTCTCAATTTGCTTACCTCATTCTTCTGATTTACCAGAAATAGCCCATCCGTAGAGCAGACATACAAAAGAGAATCACTGGATTCAAAAAGATATTTGATATAGCCCAAAGGCTTTCCTCCGTAATGAATGTTTTCTATCCTGTCTGTATTGTAATCATACCGGTCTAAACCAATAGAGGTGCCTATAAAAAGTCGCTCACCATTCACGGCTTCCACGCAAAGAACCTCATCCGCACTTAAGCCTTTGCCTCCTTTTTCCTCGCTATAATAAGTTTTTAGATCGTAGCTATTATACCTGTTCAGCCCTTCCCTGGTCCCTATCCATATATAGCCTTTATGGTCTTGTACCATACTATAGACAGTACTGTGCGAAAGCCCATCTTGTGTGGTCAGTTTATGGAACACAGGTTTAACTCCTGCAAACAATTCCACTAACAGCCCAACAAATATACATAGGGTGAGTAAAATTCTTTTCATGGCATTCTGGGTTAATAACTAAGGGTCTTTACCACTTAAAACTAAGCTTTCTGACCGGGAAATCAAGTACAAGTAAGATCAAGGCAACTTGCTTTTCCAGTTTAGCAGCAGTTCTCCTAATCGGGAGACTATTTGTGGCTGACTATCGGCAAGGTTCCTTGTCTCTGCAATATCCGAAGTAATATGGTACAATTCTATTTGGCTACGGTCCATATTCATCAATAATTTGTATTCTCCTTCCATTATTGCCAATCGGGGACTCCTGTATCTCGGGTTTCCTGGCGATATATCAAATTCCCCTCCATATTCCCAAAATAAGGGCTTACGTCTTTCTGCTGCATTGCCCAATAATACTTCGCTACGGTCCTCCCCGTCAAATTCCGTTTCGCTTGACTCAAGTCCCAGCAAAGCAATCAGCGTAGGCAAAATGTCCGTGGCGTGAACAATGGACTCCATGACAGTACCCGGCTTGAAATGCCCTGGCCACCTCGCCATAAATGGCACCCTGATGCCTCCCTCATAAAGGCTCCATTTTCTACCTCGAAAAGGTCCCGCATCTCCCGGGGGATCATAATTCTCCTTATAATAATATCCCCAATCAGTCGGGCCATTATCACTACTAAGGATGATAAGGGTATTTTCCAGAAGGTCCATTTGCTCCAAACCATCCAAAAGCCGTCCTATTTCTTTATCCAACTGGTGAATGACTGCCAGGTATTTTTGATAATAATGATTGTTGGCATACTCAGAAAACATGGTCACATGCTCTTCCTTAGGATGAAAAGGGTCATGCACATCATTGGGCCATAGATCTATATAAAAGGGCTCACCTCGCTGCTCCTTAATAAATTCAAGGGTTCTGTCTACATAAATCGGTGTCTTTTCATGCTTTTCTACCCAAGTAACCTTTCCCTTTCCCAATTTTGCACTTTCCTCTGCCAATCCATGCCCCTTATCCAATAATCGATCACCCAAACCTTCAAAAGACACCAAAGATGCATCAAACCCATACGCAGCAGGCAAGGGAGCTTCTCCCACATCCCGTCCGCCTCCCATATGCCATTTCCCAAAATGGGCAGTGGAATAACCGGCACTTTTAAATACCTTGGCCATGGTAGTGACACTTGCATCTAAATAATTGGCCATCCCTCTTTTTTCGTTTCTCGCCCTATTGGCCAAAAAAGAGGTGATTTTAAACTTGGACGGATACTGTCCAGTCATCAAGGTAACCCTAGAGGGAGAACAGATAGGAGAGCCAACATAAAACCTTTTGAGTGTCACTCCCTCTGCACCAATCCTGTCCATATTGGGTGTTTGGATATCGCAGTTTCCATAGGCACTCAAGTCCCCATAGCCCATATCATCTATAAATATCATGATGACATTCGGCCTCTCTTTGGCTTGACCAAAAACTTTTCCCTCAAAAGAACAGAAGATAAGGCAAATAATCACCATCAAAGTCACTTTGGTAAAAAACGTCTCCATATTGCATCCTTTAATTTGCGTCATCATCTGCTGATTCCTTTCCTATCCTTAAAAAAAATTTCCATTCTGCTAAAAGACATAGGGCGCCACTGGTTTGCCTCCTGGCTGCTTATTGTCTAAGGCTTCAGGACCGGTTTCAAAGTCCCCCTGACCCTTTCTCCATGTCTCCATATTTTCCCTAAATGAACCCATCAAAGCTCGGTATGCAGGATCTTCTGCTAAGTTGACCGTTTCTTGAGGATCCCTTTGTATATCATAAAGTTCTTCGCGTGGATGGTTATGGTACCTCCATAAGACATTGGCGGCATGTTCATCCTTATAGGAAGCATCTACCCATGAGTTCCAATATTGCTTCCCGCCATCATGGTTCTTGGATTTGTCCATATGTGTGGTATAAAGAATTTCTGGTGCCAAATTGAGGATATATTTATACCTGTCCGTCCTAATCATCCTGGATGGAGAGCGGTTCATTTTTCCATCCCCGGTATGGGAAGCATAGACATATTCCCGATGGGAAAACTTTTCACCATTCAATACTGGCATAAAACTGCTTCCATCTAAATCTTTGAGAACATCTCCTCCCAGAATGTCCATAAATGTCGGAAAGAGATCCACATGTGATACCAAAGCATTGGTGTGCATAGATTGGTTGATTTTCCCAGGCCAGTGCACCATCAAAGGTACCTGAATGCCCTCGTCATATAATGTCCATTTTGCAAAAGGCCATTGGGGACCTTGATCTGAGGTAAAAATGATAATGGTATTCTCTTCCAAGCCATTTTCCTTGATGGACTGAAGAAGATGCCCAAAGTTCTTATCCATTTTTGTAATATCTGTATAATAGCGCGCCCTGGAAAATCGCGTATCCTTGGTATCGATATGTTTGGAAGGCACATCCATTTCGTCTGGTTCATAACTTGCATCTTCTGGCCAGATTACATGAGGACTATGGTCGGCTACTACTAACATAAATGGCTCATTACTTTTCTTTTGTCCCGAAAGCCACTTATCAACTGGCCCTAAGTTCAGGTCATGGTGGAGTCCAGGTCTATTTTCAAATCCAGGTTCTGGGACATTGGTATGGGCAATCTTCTCAAACGGAAAAACTTCCGCTGGTCCCACATGCAGTTTTCCCGCTATAGCAACCTTATAGCCCATTGGCTTCAAGTGCTGGATGATAGAATATGTACCTGGCCTCACACCGGAATGATTACTATGCCCCCCATGTCTAAAAGGCAGAAGTCCCGTCAAAATGCTGCTCCTGGATGGACCACAGGTAGGAGATCCTGCAAAAGCCTGGGAAAACCTCATCGATTTTTGATCAAACTCATCCAGATAGGGAGTTCTCACCACTTTATTTCCATAAGGGCCAATATCATTTACACTTAGATCATCTGCTATAAACAGCACTATATTCCACTGTTTGTTTTTATCCTGTTTCCCTTGGGCAAAAAGTCCTGAAGAAATCACTATCAAAAACAAAAAACTGATAACCAAAGCTTTAAATAAGCCTCTTTCTCTTTTCAATGCGCTAATATTTTTAATCATAGGTTTGTTTTCTATTTAATCCTTTGACTGAAGGCTTGCCTGGTGTACAATAATATGATCTCCTTGATCAGCACTGACACTATAAAGAGACAATTGATACCTGCCATTCTTTGGAATGCTCACATCACTGACTTGATATTTCAATTGGCTATCAGTCAATTTCACCTTACTTTGGGCAACTACCACTGGTTTTTTGCCCACTGTCTCCACCACCAGGTTAAACTCTTTTCCTTTTTCTCCTTCCAAAACCATTGCTACGTTGAATGCTTCACCCTTATCTGCCCAAAACGGCCAAGCCAATATTTCTGTAGCCTCTTTGACTTCTTTTGAAAATGTGATAGAAGCTTTATTGCTGCTCTCTTCTTTAATCAGTTCATAGCGGATACCTTTATTATTTGAGCGCTGCCAGCCGCCAAATCCTGATTGGAATTGTCCGTTAATTTGCTTTTGATAATCTCTGGATCGTTTACCATAATCACGGGTATCCAGGGGATAAACCTGTACTTCTGCAGCCCAATCTTTCCATTTTTCGTAAAGGGCCATTTTCTTTTCAGCATAATCCTTAGAGAGGTCATTTAACTCAGCAGGATCTTCTTCCATATTATAAAGTTCTAGGGTACTGGGATCAAAATCAGCATTTTCTGCTGTCTTGGCTACCAGTTTCCACTTGCCTTCCCGAACCCCTATATTCGCTTCATGTTCCCAAAAAATGGCTTTTCGCTGTATGGGATTTCCTTCAAACTGATCCGCAATACTCTGCCCCTGCATAGGAATGATTTTATTGCCTTTGAATGCTTCGGGATATTGGGCTCCCGTAATATCCACGATGGTAGCCATGAGATCCGTCAAATGTCCTGGTTCTCTTACAAAAGAATCCTCCAAGTCTTTATCGATGCCATTGGGCCAATGAACAATCATAGGCGTCGCTATTCCCCCCTCATGGATCCAATGTTTAAACTCCTTATAGGGTGTACTGCTCATATTGGCCCAGTTAATTCTATAACTTTCCCAAGTATCTGCTTGACCATTTAATTCCTTGCTTTTGCCATTACTGATAAATTCAGCACAGGCCCCATTATCTGATAAGAAAAATATTATTGTATTGTCAAGCTGGCCCTCATCTTCCAATTTTTTGATAACCCTGCCTATCCCCTGATCCATGGCATCAATCTGGGCAGCATATATAGCCATTCTCATGGCAAAGGCTTCTTTTTCTTCTTGGGACAAACTGTTCCAAGCAGGCACCTTTTCATTTCTACTGCTCAATTCCACCTCCCCATCAAAAATGCCAAGCGTCTTTTGTCTCTCCAATCGTTCTGCCCGCAAGCTATCCCAACCGGCCATATAAATGGTCTTATATTTTTCTATATCCTTCTCGAGGGCATGTAATGGCCAATGCGGTGCAGTGTAGGCCAGGTACATAAAAAATGGATCCTCCTTGTTTTCTTTAAAATGCTGGTCTATGAAATTAACAGTAGAATCACTTACGGCATGGGTAAAATAAAAGCCTTCCTCCTTGATCGGATATTTTTCATTATCACTATATACATTTGGGATAAAATAATTGGATGCCCCATCCACAATACCAAAAAACTCATCAAATCCACGCTGAATGGGCCAATTATCCTTGACTTCTCCTTGAATATTTCTTACCCTACTCAAATGCCACTTTCCTGACATATAAGTCTTATAACCGGTTTGATGAAGCACTTCGGCTATGGTCACACACTGCTGGTTCAGCTCTCCTTGATATTGCGGGGTGCCAAGATCTGCAGCGGTCATCCACCCCATTCCTGCTTGGTGAGGATAAAGCCCGGTCATCAGCGATGCCCTCGTAGGACAACATCGGGCATTGTTATAAAACTGTGTGTACCTGATGCCGCCTTTAGCCAATTTATCCAAGTTGGGCGTCTTTACTTCCCCTCCATAACTGCCAATATCCGAGAATCCCATATCATCTGCTAAAATGATTATGACATTGGGTTGCTTGACTGTTTCTTTGGGATTGCAGGAAGAAAGAATGGTCATGCCAATGAAGAGTTTGGCTATAAGGGTCTTATTGATATTTTTCATTATAAAAATGGTTATTTAGGCTTGGCTATTGTTAAATGAAGAATAGATTAGAATATATAATATCTAAGTCCAAAAAAGGGCATGCCAAACATGCCCCAAAAAATTTACGGATCAATCAGTGCTAGCTATATCTTTTACTGTGTCAGAAGTATACAGGCCTATATCAAAGGCCCCTTCGTTATTTTTGGTTTTCACCTCAACTGACACCATATTCTCCCCTTCTTGCAAATATTCCCTTGCACCTTCCAAAAGGATATGCGTATAATGCCTTTTTCTTCCCCCACCATCATTTAAGGTTTTCACCAAATGACCATTGATAAATACCTTCGCTTCGGAACGAGGTGCATAATACTTGATATAAATATTATCAGGAACAGCCTGTAATATAAATGTTTTTCTCAAATGCAGTTCCTCTCCTTCCCAAGGACTCGAAGGGGGTAAAAACGGATTAACTCCACCACTAAATGGCGCGACCTGTTCCTCCCATCCTGCATCATCATAGTCCTGAGCTGCCCAATCCTTGTCCACCGCACCAAAATTGACTTTCCACATTTCTGGAGAATGCTCCGAATCGGTCACTAAATCATGCTTTTTCCATCTTGGCTCATAAAGGGGCATGATCCACTTTTTCACTTTCTCAGGATCAATTTTCACCACCTCCCGATCATAGGTAATCATGCCGTTCACCTCTCCTTCCACATCCGTAGTCTGGGTATAAATGGCCGCTGAAAGCCCCCAGCTGATCAATCCCTCCAGATTTTTAATGATGGCCTGGAACTCTTTTTCGTAAACGGCTTGGTCCTGATAGGTCAAATAGCCCCAGTTTCTTTTGTCCCACCATAAATGATCTTTTACAGGGAGTCCCAATCCACCAAATTCTCCCAGAACAGACGCCCTTTTCTCTTCCGAAAGCTCCATGCCTGGACCAGGATACAAGTGAACATCAATCATATCGCCGACTTTCCTGTCTGCCCAGCCACTTGGAGCATCTACTAGTCTGCTCGGATCATATTTTTTGGTCCATGTAGCCAACTTCTCTGTTTCATATTGTCCCCAGCCCTCATTCAAAGGCACCCATACCAAAATCGACGGAAAATTATAAAGGTTGTCAATCATGGACTTAAGTTCGCTTTCAAACTGTTGTGCAGATGGCAAAGGTCTTTCCCAGTCCAAAAGCGCATCATGCTTCACATGCTGGACAGATTTTTCAGCAGTACTGAAACCTGACGGCATGTCCTGCCAAACCAACATCCCCATCTTGTCACAATGGTAGTAAAACCTGGCCGGTTCCACCTTCACATGCTTCCTGAGCATATTAAAGCCCATTTCCTGGGTCTTCTTAATATCGTAGACCATTGCCTCCTCAGTTGGAGCGGTATAAAGGCCATCAGGCCACCATCCTTGGTCCAACAACCCAAATTGAAACAAGGGTTCATTATTTAGCATAATTCGGGTATAGCCATTGCCATCTTTTCCCAAAGAGACCTTCCTCATTCCAAAATAACTATCCACCTTATCTACCAATTCTCCCTTCTCATTATAAAGTTTTACTTCCAGATCATAAAGGTGCGGATTATCCGGTGCCCAAAGGATCATATCCTTTATCGCCAATCTTGCTGTGGAGTGAATTGACCTTTCACCTACAGAAATTTTAGTCCCTGATATATTTTCACCATGGGAAGTAGCATTGATTTCAAGCACATAATCCTTAGACAATGATGGGTAGTCCACCTCTATATCCAGCTCTCTTTGGTCAATATCAGGCGTCATACGGAGTGATTTTATATAATCAACTGGTACCGATTCCATCCAGACCGTTTGCCAAATCCCAGTTACCGGTGTATACCAAATTCCTTTGGGATCGGACACTTGTTTGCCCCTGGCTTGCATGCCCTCATCAGTAGGATCCCATACCCGCAGCACCAACTCGTTGTCCCCGCGTTTCACAAATTGGGAAATATCAAAAGTAAATGGATCATAACCTCCTTTGTGCTCACCCACTTTCTTACCATTTATATATAAAACCGTCTCCCAATCCACCGCCCCGAAATGCAATAATGTCCGCTGTTTTAATTTGGATGGGTCGATTTTAAGATTCCTTCGGTACCATAGATAATTTTCATTACCAACTGCCTTTTTTACACCACTAAGGGCAGACTCTATAGGAAATGGCACCAAAATCTCACCTTGATAATCTCTAGGCTTGGATGAGTTTTTCTCGGTGATAGTATATTCCCAAGTTCCGTTCAGATTGGTCCATTCCTCTCGCTGAAGCTGAGGCCTAGGATATGCTGACCAAAGATTATTTGCGTCAACTTGATCCGTCCAATGGGTTTTCATTTCATAAGATAGGAGTCCACTGTCCTTTACCTGACTATACCCAGGTAATAAGACCAAAAAGGCCATACAGGCCATTAACAAACCTGTGATGCTGTAAGCATTTTTCATTAATTCGAATTTATTAATTTAAACTATAAACTTTATGGTCATGAAATATCCTTCACCAAACTGGTAAAAGATCAGCCGATGCTTCTAACATCAATAAAACAAGAAGCATCAACTGACTGACCTTAACCCTCAAATTCAAGTGTTTTGAAAAAGATTATCTTTTGTATTGATTTCAGCGTGTGGCAAAGGATAAAGCACTTAATCGGCCTAGGTATCCCTTCCTTGTTCCAAAACTCTTTAATTTAAAATTACATTTCCCCTACTTGAGGCATTAGCACTGATGTACATAAGACCTTTGATTATGTAAATACTGGCCCAATAGCGCTCAGAACCTGATAATTCATTTAAAAACTGGCTATCATTTTGTATTAACCTCTTGCTTAGTTCTGCCCAAATCAGGAAATCAAAAAGTACTTCAGACAAATACTGATGCTCTTACTCACCTCTAAATCGGCCTACTATTTGAAAAACTTCCCTTAAAATCAAGTCTTTTCATTCGCTCATAAAAAAATGGAATGAAGAGCTTTGAGCTCAATCATTCCATTTTCCCATGACATCTATCCTATCGCAAATAATCCGCTAAAAACCTCTCCATTCATTCACTCCTTGGCCATCCGCCTGCACATCCCGAACCCTATTTCTAAAGACGAGCGTATCTGTCGAATAACAATCATATACGCCATCATTCCAAGTGTAATTAAGATAAAACGTCTTTATATCCTCAACATAAGAAGATATACCGTCTGCCTCAACTACTATATTGGAATTGGACGAAGGACTAATTCCCACATCTCCACCTCCAAATGTCGGAACATCTATATTAAAGCTAAAGCTTCCTTTACCTGGGTCATTGCTTATTCCTGTTCCATCAGGATGAAGCTCCAAGGTATTTGCATTAACCGTAATGAGTTGTCGGACACTTTCCGAATTGGCAGAATTATTCATATACTCCAAAGTATCTACAATACTGCCCTCTTCTTTCCTTATTGTCCTTCCAGAATAATAATAATTCCCATGTTGTTTTGCCCAATAGCTTACCGAAACCAAAATCGTCTTTTTGACGGCATTTACGGAATCTACATCATCACAGCTTGTAATTTCAACAGGAAGAACATATTCTCCTGAAACAGCCTTTGGGTCATTTACAAATTCTGCAGAGTCAAACTTCACTCCTAAAAAACCTACAAACTCGCCTTTTGGGATAATAAAAGTGTTTTCATTATCCAGCGTATATAAACTAGACGGTAGCACGGATTGGTTGGGATTAGTCACCAACTCATTATTAATTGCAAATTTCACCAATCGGTCGCTATCATTTTTCAAAACCCCTGTAAGCATTGAACCAACCTTCAGGCCCAGCCCTTCACCCACAACGACATTTCTGTTATATTCTTGATTATAAAAATAAACAGATGTTACCCCATATTGGATATCATAATCCTCAAAGCCACAGGCGCTCAATAAGGTCAACAATAGTATCAGTATCTTTTTCATTGATTTCATGATTAATTATTAATTCCAGCCTTTGTTTTGCACTAGTTTCGAAGAACTATACAGAAGATTATATGGAATAGGGGAAAATGGTGATGCGAACTCTTTCTTTTCAAGTAAAAACCTATCATAGACCAATTCACCCTCACTATCCTTAGTGATTTTAATCCCATGCACTTCTTTGTTTAATGGAGACAAATCATCACCCTTGAGCCATCGGCGTAAATCCCAATAATAATGCCCTTCAAAACTCAGCTCCAGCCTCCTTTCATTCCTCACCAGTTCTCTAAATTTCATGGGATCCATCAAGGCCTCCTTATTCATATAGACATCACTTGCACCATAACGTTGATGAATTTTGGAGATGGCCTGGGCAGCCGTGAAACCATAGCCTTCAGGATCCATTGCCGCGCCCCAAGCCTCCGAGGCTGCTTCGGCATAATTCAAATACAGTTCTGGAAGTCCAAGAAGTACTGTAGCCCTAGAAGTGGAACTTTGGTTTCCTGGAATAAGTCTCACATTACCTGACCTTAATAATTTTTTCAAGTAATATCCGGACCTGGTGGTATTCCTGGATGGATTAAAAGCATCAGTCCCTCCCACAAAAGTTTCCACCGTGTGGTAATTATTTGGCCCCATAGAAGACCCATTAACTGCCACAAACTGCTTCAAACGAGGATCTCTTTTTAGGTATGGATCAGCAGGATCGTAGGAGGTGCTTTCACTGATGGGATAACCTTCATTATCAGGGAAAGCATCCACATAGTTTTGAGAAGGGTTTACCCGACCATTACCATACATAGATGGTGGATAATGGTCATTTTCATAGGCATTGTTATTATTCAAAACGGCCCCTCTCAGGAACTGATCCTTAATATCAAAACGCTTATCATTCAATCTGGTAAAATAAAACTCATTGACGCCAGTCAGATTCGTCAATCCTCCTAGCTCTACTATGGCTTTACCAGCTGCTCTTGCTGCATCTTCCCATTTGGAACGGTCATTAACGGTGTTAAAAGCCGGACTGGCCGCATACAGTAAAGTCCTGGCCTTTAAAGCCATGGCCGAAATTCCACTGGCCCTACCGTTCATGGATTCACCCAGGACAGCATTATTTCCTTTGTATTGTATAGGCAAATGTTTGATGGCCATATCACAATCAGCAATTATTTGACTCACGCAAGCCTCATAGGTATCACGGGGAAGGTCCAGATCTTCATCAACATTCAATACCTCGGTGACAATTGGAAAACCAAGCAATTCCCCATTTGCCCCTTCTCCACCATATGCTTGGAGTAGTTGAAATTCATTATAAGCCCTAAGAAAATATGCCTCTCCCAATAGCCTATAAAACGTATTGATATTGTCCAGGCTATCAGCAGGAGTCCCCAGTTTTGTAAAGCGTACCGGCGTTAGGTATGCTTTAGACGGATCAAGAACCATTTTATCCAAAAACTGATTTAACCGCCGAATATTTCTGTAGCTCCCTACCCAGTTATCAAAAGGGTTAAACATCGGGGAAAGCATGCCTGTACTGGCCTTCAGGTAATTTGCACTATAATCGTTGAATACTGCATTATCGGTAGCGCAGTCCATTCCGATATCATATAGATTGGGAAGGTTAAAATACACCTCGTTGAGCAGGCCACTGAAGTAGGCATGATTTGCAAATGCCTCCTCTTCACTAATCGTACCGTCAATCATAGGGTCCAGAAATTCGGTGCAGCCCATCATTCCAGCCCATGATACCAGTACTAATATAAAATTCTTTATCGTTCTCATTGTTTTCTTTTTCGTATTCAATACAGTTTAGAAGGATAGGGAAACTCCGCCTGTTATGGTGGTTGCTAAAGGAAAATTGAAGATACCTGCTCCGATATTTTCCGGATCCATATCTTTGACCTTAGAAAGTGTAAGTAGGTTAAAGCCTCTGGTAAAAACTTTCAAACCGCCCAATCCCAAAAAGCTAACCCTGTTTGGTGTAAATGTGTAGCCAAGCTCTACATTTCTCAATTTGAAGTAACTGCCATCACCTATCCAATAAGAAGAATTCACAAAATTATTATCTGCCAAAGTAGTGGATAATTGTGGATGAGGATTTCCATTTGGCAAACCGCTGACCACAACGGCCGAGTACTTTCTATTGCCATATATCTGGTAATAGGCATTGTCAAAAAGCCTGTTGTACATTCCGCTGCCAATGCCATAAGCATCCAGATTAAATCCTTTATAGTTCAGCTTTAAAGAAACACCGTAAAACAGCTTGGGAGATGCATTCCCTATTGCAACCTGATCCCTTTGGTCCACTACCCCATCCCCATTGGTATCTTCATATTTAAGATCGCCTGGGCGCACATTTCCAGTCAGCTGTAAGGGAGAATTATCAATATCCTCCTGATTGGTAAAAGTTCCTACCGATTGATAACCGAATATGGCCCCAATCTCTGTGCCTTTTCTTATCAATCCACCATGGGTTTCTGCAGGGAAATCCGCTTCGTTAGTTTTTACATTTTCAGCCACACTGTAGGTCATATTCCCCCCTAAGCTCACTTTCAGTTTTCCAAAGCTCCTGGTATGTTCAATTTGTCCCTCTACACCATGTACCTTTACTTCATTGTGATTCACAAAAGGCAAGGCTTCATTTCTCCCTATCACGCCTGAAACCATATTGTCCATTGTAGAAAACAAGCCTGTATGTTTATGGTTAAAATAGCCAAATGAAAGCAGTGTGGATTCCTTGAAAAGCAATGCATCAAAGCCTGTGTTAAATTCATAAGATTTCTGGAAGGTTAGGTCAGGATTGCCTGTATGGTCCAAAGTGAGCCGGTAATTATCTCCGGCAATGCCATTATATGTTCCATTGGATACCCATCTATCCCTATAAAGGTCTGCAAAGAATCCTCCGTTGCCATATTGACCGGTAGAACCTAAAATACCATATGATCCTCTAAACTTGAAGTAATCCAGAAAGGATATCTCCTTCATAAAATCTTCTTCGGAGAGAATCCATCCCAATCCTATTGCGGGAAATGTTCCATATCGGTTTTCGGGAGAAAAGGTATTGACCCCTACCCTGTTGACATTTATTTCAGCGATATACCTGTTTTTGAACATATAGTTCAAGTGGCCTCCAAAGTTCTGCCTACGTGGGTTTTGGTGCACATTCCTAACTTCGAGTTGCGACTGAAAGATATTCAAATAGGCCTTAATGGCATGTGGCCCAAAGGTCCGCAGATAACTGGATTTAAAGTTAAAGGCAAATCTTCTGGTTACTTCGGCAAGGCTCCTGCTTTGGCCTGTTTGCCTGGTGTATTCCCCCCACTGTTGGAAACCAATATCACCATTTTCTCCAATAGATGGCTCATACACTGCAAAAGTCTGCCCCTTTGTCGCGGTCTCTACATTGTAAATATCGAAAGTAACAAAAGGTCTAAAGCTAAGGCCTTTCACCCATTGACCAAGGTCTACATTCAAGCCCAAGTCTGATTGAATATAGCTGGCCTTTCTTTCACTATAGCCACGACCTGTTAAAAGACCATATGGATTATTCTGTCTTTCTGCGGTACCTCCCAATACAAAATCACGGTTGGTAACCCCTGCCAGGTCAGCAGGGATGCTTATGGGAAATTCATTCGGCCTCAGTGTTGACAAAGACTGGATAATATCAGCAGCACTGACATTTGGGGTATTCCTATTTTGTAAGGCCCCATTAAATCCAGCATTCAGGGTAATAAAATCCTTAAGGTTGAGATCTACATTTGTTCGCAATGTAATAATGTCTTCACTGTGAGGGTAATCGGTGTACTTTTCCAAACCTCCATTAGACTGGTACCCTAGGTGGGCAAAATACCTTGCATCTTTATTCCCCCCCGTCATTTGGGTACTCATCCTAGTTACATCCATTGATTTGTTTAGGAACTCATCATAATAATCCACATCTGGATATAAGTATGGATTGCTTCCATTTTTATAAGCCGCTAAATCCGATTCCGTATACAAAGGGGCAAAACCATCATTGGCAAGAGCTTGGTTATAGTACTTAGCATAGTCATAAGAATTGAGGTATTTTGGTAACCTCGTAGGGATATGCACACCACGTTGGACATTTAACCTGATACCATTTCTATTGACTTTCCCCCTTTTGGTCTTAACCACAAGAATACCATTTGCCTGGCTACCTCCATACATTGACTTGAAGGTAGCGTCTTTGAGCAATTGTACACTTTCAATGATCTCAGGTTCTAGAAAATCCAATGGTCTTTCCACTCCATCTACTATGACCACATAAGCTCCCCATGCCGGTGAAACAGCTGACAAATTCTGGCTGGTCCATCCAGGAACCATATTGCCTTGCCACTGCCATAAGCCAGTCAAGCGACCTCCCAAAGCATTTTCAAGACTTAGGGTAGGATTGCTCTCCAACTCTTCGCCTTTTACATAAGAATAGGAACCAACACTCCTCCGCTCTGACGTACTGTCAAAGGGAGTGAAAAGTATATGATTTTCGCCAGAAAATGCAGGAGCCTTGGCCAATGCAATTTTACCGGAAATAATTTCCTCGCTAGATATATCTAAGGTTTTAGCATGATATCCTTCTGATCTAATAACCAAAATATCGCCTTCTGGCACTTCGAAGGTAAAATACCCCTCTGAATTGGTACCGACAACTCTCCTTCGTTCCGAGGAATATATCTGTGCATTCAATGCCTGTCCATCCCCATCAATAACCTGTGCAGCTACCGTGTGAATTGTTTTTTTCCCTTTTCCTTTTTGAGCTTCAACCGTTAGGCATGGAATCAAAAGGAAAGCGAAAAAAATGTATATTATTTTGTTTAGTTTCATCTTTATTACCATTTGAATAATAAATTCTTAGCTACCAGCCTGGATTTTGATTAAAGTTGGAACCGATGTTCGCATCGTCCAGTTTAATTACAAACAGGTAGTGTTTTTCTTCGAATACCCTTGTCTTGAGTAACTCTTTGGTATATTTAAATCCAGTGGGATATTCCTCTGAAGAAGGAACTTTGGAAATGAACATTCTCCAGATATCTCTGTTTTCTGGAAGATGGGCGATCTTCCAACGCCTGATATCAAACAATCGATGGTCTTCAAAACATAACTCAATTCTTCTTTCATTTCTGGCACGTTCCCTAAAGGCAGTTTTGTCTAAAAACTTAGAATTGATATTGGGCATTTTTGCACGGTTACGTACCATATTGAGCGCTTCCTCCGCGGAGTATAAACACCTACTGTCTTTGGTGACAGGAGAAGTCCAGGCTTCATTAGCTGCCTCTGCAAAATTCAGGTACAGTTCTGACATTCTCAGATCGGGCCACACCATGTCCAAATCTGCGCCAAATGTCTTTCCCATCCATTTGTTGTTATAATATCCGGTCTGAGTATATCCCATTATCACATCACCTCCTTGATATTTTAAGCTGGGAGACCCATTGGTGGATGGGCTTTGCGTATTATCCACATTCCAGATTTGCATGTTCCTGTTCATAATCCGCTGGCCGTTATGAATAATAGATTCCTCAAATCTTGGATCACGACCAGCATAGGGCTCTTGGGGATTATAACCAGACGCTGGATCATCGATAGGCAAGCCTGTCTCCTGCATTTCAAAACTGTCCACCAATAATTGATTTGGCTGGGTTCCGTAATTGCCACTAAGCTGACCTGGAGGCCTATATCGATTTCTGTAAGAATTTGAACCCCAGTTATGCCGATAACGCCTACCATAAATAACCTCTTTCATATAGACACTCTCGACCTGTTCCTTAAACAGGTAATAATAATCTTCCATAACAACCAATCCATAACCTGTCTCTTCAGCAGCTCTTATAGCTTTGTCTGCAGCAAGAGCAGCATCTTCCCAAAGGTCTTCTGCTCCCTTATCCTGCATAGCAAATTCACTTGCAGCATATAATAAAGTCCTTGCTTTCATGCCAAGAGCGGCTACTTTTGTAGGAAATCCCCACTCGCTATCTGGAAACTTAATCGGCAAATACATGGATGCAGAATCAAAATCCATCGCCGCCCTCTTCATGGTCTCCTGATAGCCAAGGCGTGGAAGGTCCATATCATCATCCGCATTTAATGGTCGATAGAGATATGGCATTCCACCCCATCGACGAACCAATTCAAAATAACTCTCTGCTCTATAGAAATAACAGATCCCTATGAGCCTCTTTTTGGTTTGTTCACTCCCTGGGTAATAGTCTATATTGGCCAAGCCTACATTGGCTTTCCTGATCTTACTCCATATATTCTCAAAAGTCCCATTTTTCGCTTGAGTGGCTTCACCATTTGTGCGCAGGGCATAAAAATCCCCCACAGCTGCTTGCACCGAGGGTACCCCGGTAAATGTGGCTCCAGAGATGGAATTGTCCGATATATCGTCAAAATCTCCCTGTGGACTGTTATTAGCAGTATGCCTTTTAAGGGCAGGTCTTGCCACAAGGTCTTCTACAAAGCTCCTATAGTTGACAGAATCCCCAAAAACACTTTCAAATGTATAGCCGTCCGATTCAGGTTGTTTGTCCAAGAAATCACTTTCACAGGATATCAGGGACAAAATCAAAATGCTGAATATTAATATGTTTTTCATTGTTTCTCCTTTAAAATGAAAGCTCCAAGCCTAAAGTAAATCTTCTGATTATCGGGTAATACCCAAAGGTGATGTTACCATTCCCTCCATCGGAACCTTCTGGATCGCCCATGGGCAAATCAGGCGACCAGGAAAGTAGGTTGGTCCCCCTAAGGAAAAATCGGAGTTTATCTATCTTCAATGGATTAAGCAGCCTTTCCGGCAAAACATAACCGATTTGTGCAGACTTTAAACGCAAATAAGAGGCATCTCTTACACTGGTAGTGGTATTATCACCATCCTTGATATTGTTATGGGTCCTGTTGGCATCCATATGCAATGCTGGATACCTTGAATCCCTATTATCAGGTGTCCAATAATCAAACTGATAATCAAAAATCTGATTGCCTAAACGATGCAATGGCCATAAATAGGCATCGACAAAATTTCTGGACATTTCTGTGGCCCCTTGGAAATTAAAATCCAAGTCAAAGCCTTTATAGCTCATGCCCCCTCCAAAATTATAGGTATTCAAAGGATAGTTTCCCGGAAATGCCATAGGCACCATATCCATCTGGTCAATATTTCCATCTCCATTGAAATCCACATACATAACATCCCCAAGACCAAAAACACCATTTCCATATCTTGGAGCAGCCATACGGTCATCTACATCCTGTATATAACCTACCGAAGTATAGCCAAACCGCTCATCTATTCGCTTTCCTGCCATTTTTTGATATTCAGGTTTTAGCTTAGGCTCATCCCTTTCGACTATCCTATTGTCTGTCCGGCTATAAGCTGCCTTAAACCAATACCAAAGTTCATTATTTATATGATTGGTATAATTAAGCTCTACTTCATAACCTCTTGTTTCAGTAGCCCCGAGATTCTGCTGCTTTGCATCCACACCAAACCAAGAAGGTAATGATAGTCTGTTCAAAAGGATCTGGTCACGCTTTTCCTGATAAAAGTCCACACTAAGCCCCAGCATGCTGTTTTCTAAAAACCCTAGTTCAAAACCCAAATCCTGCTTGATGGCCCTTTCCCATGAGGCATTTATATTGGCCACCTGTCCTTCTAAAATTGGGGTTATATTATAACCAGAATTAGATTTTGTACCTGGCATATAGTGTTCTGGATTGGTACCTCCATTCACATAGGTAGATGTGTAAAGCCACCTTTGTCCACCTGAACCATCATATCCCACTTCCCCATATGAATACCTCGCTTTTGCCTTGGTCAGAAATGGAAATAATGATTTCACAAAGTCTTCATTGTGCAGGTTCCACCCCACAGCATAGGAAGGAAAAAAACCATAGCGGTGCTTGGGAGCAAACTGTTCGGATCCATTCAGTCCCATATTTACTTCCACCAAGTATTTTTTATTATAGTTATAAGTCACCCTTCCCACTATCCCTTCTTCATAATGCGGGAAATCAACATCATTCTGCCAAGTCCTTCTATTTCCTAGGAATAAAGCGGTAATATCATGTCTGTTGAATTTTCTTGCGTAATTAATAGAAGCCTCATAATAAGTACTCCTGAAGGGCCCTCTGTTAATAAACTCATCCCCGGGAGAAATCGGCAATTTAGGACCGTGATTATCCTCATTATCCCTGCCCTTATACCTTTCCCAAGTTCCATCTGGCAAGAGTTTATAGGCTACCTCATCCACATTATAATTCTTCTGATAGCCCTCCACATGGTTATAGGCCAACCTACCTTGCACCACCAAACCTTCAGTAATAAAGTCTAGCTTTTGGCGCAATTTTAGGGTGGTATTTAGCTCGGTTGTTTTTATCTGCCTAAACCCGCTATTATTCAATGCGTTATAAGGGTTATTAGCATTCATTATTCCAGTGGTGGAATACCTTAGGCCCGTTTCATCAGGGAATACACTATCAGGATACTGCTCCAGCACTTCTGAAGGATAGAATGGAGGAATTTCCATGGGCCCTAACATAAAAATAGGTCGGTTAATCCTAATTCCAGCTGTTTCGTTTGGCGAGTTTTTCACCCCTACATAACCACCTGCATCTAAAGACAATTTGGTAGTAGAGGTAATATCCATATCAATATTTGTCCGATAATTATACCTGTTGTATTTAAACTCAGGATCGTATAATGGATTCTTAACCGTCTTATAAATATCTCCATCGTACAAATAACTTAGCGATGTAAATATTTTTGCAAACTTAGTTCCCCCGGAAAAATTTAGGTTGTGTTTTTGGGCATAACCATAATCCCTGATCGTCATTTCTTCCCAATCAGTGTTTGGATAAATATAGGGCATGTCCTGTAATCGGTAATGCTCCAGAATCGACTCTGGAATGAGGGAATTCCAGCTACCATCATTTCTATAGGCTTCATTCATGACCAATGCAGTCTCATAACTACCTGCCATATTTCTTCTTAGCAAGGGCTCTTTTAAACTTAATTCAGAAGTATAATTGAGCTTAATAGCGCCTTCCCTACCTCGTTTGGTGGTAATCAATATTACGCCATTTGCTCCCTTAACCCCAAATACAGCAGTAGCAGAGGCATCTTTCAATACAGAAATGGTTTCAACCTCATTGGGGTCAATATCATTATAATTCCGTTCAACACCATCCACTAATACAAGAGGACTATTATCAACCCATGATGATTTACCTCTGATTAGCAGCCTAGCAGCATCGGCCCCAGGTTCTCCTGAAGTCTGAACAGTAAAAACCCCAGGGGCACGGCCGGTGAGGGCATTCGATAAGGATACTGCCCCATTTTTTTGAAGGTCCTCGCCTGTAACCTGTGAAATGGAAGCCAATGAGCTTTCTTTTTCCTGAACACCATAACCTACCACGACTACTTCGTCAAGATTTTCCATGCTCGAAACCAATTCCACATCAATTTGGGATTTCCCATCTACTGCTATCTCGATTGGTAAATATCCCAAAGAGCGGAAAACAATTACTGGGTTTTCATGTCCATCGGGAATAGTTAAACTATAATTCCCATCCAAATCAGTAATTGTCCCGATAGAGGTCCCCTTAAGCATAATGGCCACTCCCGGCAAGGTCTCTCCTGTTTCTTTCTCCAGTACTTTACCTTTAACAAGGTGTTCAATAGGGACTTTTATTCCCCACCGATAGCGACCTTTATTGGTCTCATCGTAGTCTGAAAAAAATTCTTCTGATCTAATGGCTCCAAAGGCTATGGGCGGGCCCAGGATAAACATCAGAAAAAGAAGAAAAAATAGCTTCTTAACAGTAAAAAAAATTACTGCCATTGGTAATGTTTTTTTCATTTGAAAATGGTTTAGATTGGGTTATTTTTAATTGGAATGACATAGGTTAGCATATCCTTCCTTGCATTTCACGAGCTACATGAACTCGAAAAAAGAATTACACAGGTGTTTTCTGTATCATTTGATATAGGTTATTAAAGGTTATAGGTTTATCAACTTTAGGTTTAAAACTATCTTAAACAATGAATCCAAAAGTATCTAAATGGTTTTAGCTAGTGTTAAATCTAGTTTTTGAAGGGTGGAGGGTGTAGCACTTATGTACAAAAAATGTGGAATGATGTTTAAAACCAATATACCACCCTGTACAAGGCAATAATAAACAACTGAAAAACAATTAATTGTGTAAAACCTTAGCAAGATAGGCTGATATTTGGGGCTACTAGCAACCTCTTAAGACTTGATAGATATTCACACGCCATCATCGTATATCAAACATTTTGACTGCCTATCAAAAGCGACTGATTTTATCAGCCGCAGCGGATTAAATCGTAATAGATAGGCTAATGCATATTTCGGGCAATGTCGTTTAGTTAAGGGATTTATAGAGATGTCAGACCGAGCGGAGTCGAGGTCCAGTGTCTTACCCTTCGACTCCGCTCAGGGTGACTCTGTCCCGCGCTTCACTTAACTGAACGACATTGATATTTCGGGTTAAACAGCTAAACAATTTCACAAACCAGCTATTTTAGGACGAGGCAAAGCCATACCAAAGCTGGGGCAAAGCTGCATCAAAGCTGGGGTAAAGCTGGGTATACTCTGACCCAAGGGTCAATGATTTTCCCAAAAAGTACAATTCTTCAATAAAAAATAACCTAAAAACAATATTCACCATCCACTTCCCCCTCCTTATCCAATCATATGTGCCACAGTGAACTATCCCTATTATGGTTTAGGAAAACTTCTAATAGGGGAATATCGCTTATACGTATCAAAAACATCCTTTTTAGGCCCCACAACTCTGGGATCTTGGGTCCTTATAAGTTCAGCTACTAAAGCTTTATTTAATGTTTCCTCCACTTTAGTGAATCCTTCCTTACCAACCAAGTTTTTCAGACAATCAGGGTCTTTTCGAATATCATACAATTCAAATTCTGGTCTTTTTGCTATGGCCAAATCCAGATAAGGCTGTATATCACTATCTCCACCATGCTCCAATAGATAGGTCTTAGTAGGGCAATCATCAATGTCCGTATAGGCACTTTGGGCTATATATTTACCATCGGAGCCAATACCGTTTATCGGTAATAGCTGTACGGTATCCTTAGGGTTATATTTTTGAGGGGCTCCTGCGGGCCATCTCTCGGGCTTCATATTCCAAATATATAAGTAATCTCTGCTGCGAATCGCTCTTTGGGGATATCCCCAATTTTTATACCTAGAAGATGAATGACGCTCTCGGCCTGAATAGGCATAGGAAAAGATCTTTTCATTTATTCCTTCTGAAGTAAGGAGCTTCAAAAAGCTTTCACCTGTAATGGGCATCATCCCTTCTGGAGATGCGCCAGCTATTTCCAAAATAGTTGGAGCAATGTCAACAAAGGATATGGGTGCATCAATAACTCTTCCTCCGGGAAACGCTTTAGGGTATCTCACAGCCATGGGCACATGAATACCATACTCATAGGCATTGGCCTTGGCCCTAGGGAAGGGTTTTCCATTATCAGAAGTGACGATCACGATGGTGTTTTCCAATTCTCCGATGTCTTCCAAGTACTTTAACATTTTTCCCAGATGCTTGTCAAACCATTCAATCTCCACGGCATAGTCCAATAAATCGCCTCGTATTTCGTCGTTATCAGGAAGAAATCCTGGCACCTCCACATCCTCCAAATTCTTCCCCATTCTTTTCCAGGAACCTTTTTCATAGGCCCTATGGGGTTCAGAAGGTCCAAACCAAAAAAAGAAAGGCTGATCCTTTTTCTTATTTTCGATAAAGTGTTTAAAATTCTCAAAATAATCTAATCCACTTACTCCTTTTGCATATCCTTCAATCCCCTCTTTATCATCTTCATAGCGAATATTGGAATGGGCAATCCCCCCCGCATCTGTAGTTCTCCAAAGTGAGTCTTTAGGGCTGCTGGCATATTGAAAAGGAGCCACCCCTTTTCCTGTCCTTCCTGTCATATAGCCATTTTCACCCAAAACATCTATAAATGGTACATACTTCTTTAACCAAGAAGAAGCATGTTGGCCAGATTGTTCATTTTGCCAAGGATACCTTCCCGTAACTATTGAACTTCTTGATGGGGCACAACCAGGAGATCCCGCAATACAATGGGCAAAATAGACACCTTCGCTGGCTATCCTATCAAAGGCAGGTGTATCAACAAAGCTACTTCCAGAAAAACTAGTGTGGGAAAAAGATTGATCATCACTAATTACAAATAGAATATTGGGAGATTTAAAGTCCTGCTTTTCCTCTGTGCAGCTAAAAAAAGCAAGAAAAATTATTGGAAATAAATGTAGGTAAAAAGCTTTCATATAGTTTTTTCCATTTAAAATCTTGTCCAAAATAACAATCCTATTAAATAACAGCACAATAAATTGATTTTTATGATCATCCGATGTCTTTCCTGTACCTTAGCTGATAGGCATTTACACGGAATAGCAAAGAAAAACAATTCCGTTCGGTAGTATTCTATAAGAGATGATTCAATAACTAAACCGCTAATAAATGATTTCGGATAACTAGGTATTTTTCATGATCAAGTTAATGGGCACTTTATTCTCAACTGAAAAAACTAAAAGTAAGAATACTTTCTCTGCCTAATAATTACCATCCTTTTGATAACTCCCACAAATAGCAAAAGTAAACTCAATAAGTACAATCAGACCGACCAGTTATATCCTGGCCGGTCCTTCCAAAATCCCTAAAAAAATTGATAAATGGCTTCATCTAGATCCATAGTCTAAACCAACCCTTTGCTACCACTGTCCTACAAACAATTGGTTTCAACAGTTAGATTCCATTGGACAATAAATCAATACAATAATGAATAATTCAATTTCAAGTTTTGTACTATTTATTGGGCTATTTGAGTTTCCTAATTATTTCTTTCTTCTCTAACCACCCTTTTTGTGAAATACCAGTTGATCACTTCATGGCTCAACTCTCCTGCCAAACCTTTGTATTGGTCAGCTATATTGGTAGTTTCATTAGGGTCTTTTTTTATGTCATATAATTCTAGTCTACTGCTGTCCGAATTGATCAATAATTTCCAATCATCTCTCCTGATAGCTAGATGAGGGCTTTGGTGGTAGGGTCTATGAGGCCTTCCAAAATGTTGGTTCCTACCAAAATCCCACATAATATCTTTTTGTCTGCTTTGGGTATTTATCCCCAAAAGTGCATCACTCATATCCTGTCCTGCAAGATCAAATCCATCAGGAAGCCTTGCCCCTGTAATAGCACATAAAGTCGGCAAAAGGTCCACAGAGCAAATTACACTTTCATTGTCCGTCTTTCCGGGAGTAATCACCTCTGGCCAACTAACTATGAAAGGCATACGGATTCCACCTTCATAGAGGCTGTTTTTAGCTCCACGCTGACTGTTTGTTCTGATCTGCTCGTAAGTCGGATAGGCTCCATTGTCGCTTGTAAAAATAATCAATGTATTTTCCATAATTCCCATCTCTTCCAGTCCAGACATCAACCTTCCTATCTGACGGTCATACTCTTCTAAAACAGGAACAAAATTTGGCTTACTAGGCCAAGTCTCCCTTTTATCATAAAACTCGTCACTGGGAATCCAAGGATCATGCATATCATCGGGCCACAAGTTGACAAAACAAGGTTTATCTTGATTTCTGGATAAAAAGTCTAAGGTTTTGTCCACAAAATACCCCGTTCTTTCCCACCTTTTTATACTGTCTTGCTTACTCCATATCCAGTTGGAAGCTGTGATCAACTCATCGGGATCAGGACCTTCATAAGTCGTAGTATATTCATCAAAACCATATTCAGTAATTTGGGGCGCATCATCGACATCTCTCCCTCCTCCCATATGCCATTTTCCTACATGGCTGGTTTTATATCCTATTTGCTTGAGCACTCTGGCCATCGATGGTGTAGAAACATCAAGATAGTCTAATTGTTCACATCGAGCATTTCCTTTCCTATCATGCAAATATGTATTGATGCCCCATTCAGTAGGAAACATTCCAGTAGTAATCGAAACCCTAGATGGTGAGCACACTGGGGAACCGGCGTAATAATGATTAAACTTAATGCCCTTAGCTGCTAATTTATCTATATGAGGTGTTTTGACCCATCCGCTGTTATAACAGGACAAATCTCCAATTCCCATATCATCAGTATAGATAACAATAATGTTTGGCTTTTTGGCTTCATGCCTACTTTCCTCACTTGTACATGATGACAACAGAACAAGCAGCAATAAGCTGAAATTTAGAAAAATAAAGTTATTGTATTTTATTGATGCTTTTATATTCATTGTTTTGGACCATTTTACTAAAACCATTAAAAAGGGTCAGCCGAAGCTCCCACCCCAAGCGGGATGAATAGCATCGGCCGACTGACCTTAACCCTCAATATCCATCGTTTTGAACGAGATTTTCATTGGCATTAATTTCCCCTTGTGGTATGGGATACAATACGTTGTATGGCTTGGCATCCTTTCCTCTTTCCAATGCCCTGTCAATGAACTTTCCATGTCTTAAGAGATCACTTCTTCTTTTGGTCTCAGAGTAAAACTCCCATGCCCTTTCCTGCAAAATATGGTCTCTCAAGGCACTTTGATCAAAGTTGGTCAATTGTAGTAATTCCATATTCTCACCCGCCCTCAACCGAACACGGTTAATCAAGTCTATACTTTCTTGATTGGGGCCTTGCAGTTCATTCAATGCCTCTGCCTTGCTAAGTAAAATATCCGCATATCTCACCATAGGGAAATCATTTTCCTGATCAGCTCCTATACGGTTAGGATCCAAGAATTTGAAACTTCTGGAATTGTCATTCCCCAATAGCTGCACAGGCTGGCCGTCAGTCCTGACATAACTGGTAAGTATCAGGCTCTTTCTGCTGTCCTCTTCGGCGAAAGAGTTGACAAAGGCATCATAATACCTGAATTGTGCGGCAAAGTTTGGTCCCTCAATTGGATAAGCAGGAGGAAGGGAAAGTGATAGCCACTCCGTACCCATACCACTTGCATCCCGGGTCTGAGGCATTACAAAGATAAATTCTGAATTGACCTCATTTTCCGGAGCAAACATGCTTTTGTAATCAGGATATAAATCATATATCTCTAAGTCAATAAGCTCATCTGCAGCATCCACACATTTCTGCCATTGTTTGGTATTGAGGAAAAACTTGGTCAATATGCCCAAAGCAGCTCCTTTTGTGATCCTGTTGGCTTCCACTTGAATTGGCGGCAGTCCATTCGCAGCAGCACGTAGCTCGGACTCAATAAATTGGTTCATCTCATTGGAAGGAGTCTTTGCAGGATATAGCTCAGGAGTGCTGCTTAGTGTCAATGGCACTTCCCCAAACCACTTGGTCAACAAGTAGTAACTAAAGGCACGTATAAATCTGGCTTCAGCTATTCTCACGTCTTTATCTGCTTGGGAATAATTCACCGCCTCCACATTATCCAAAAACAAATTGACATCCCTAATGGCATTCCATCTGCCATTATAAACACCTCCTATCCAAGGATGCTCGGAATTAAAAGTGAAATCCTGTATAAATGCCGCATCCCGGGCTTGACCGCCTCCTGATTCGAAAAACAGATCAGAAGGACCTTCTTCGAGATAGTGCCACTGGATAAGTCCAAATCGATGGACTTGCATAAATCCATAGGCAGATGTTAACAAAGATTCCAATCCCACCTCATTATTAAGAATATTGCTGGGGCTAAGCTGGTCATAAGGTTCTTCAACCAGCTGCTCTTCACAAGCAGTAAAGGTGGTCATCAGCAACAATCCAGCGATATATAAACTATATTTTTTCATTTGTTTTCAATTTTAATTTACAGCGTAACTTAAAAGGAAAGTCTACATCCCAAACTATAGGTTCTAGCATTAGGATAGGCGTTATAATCAGCCCTAGCTGAATTCGCTCCATTGTTCAGGGAATTGACCTCAGGGTCAAAGCCCATATAGTCAGTGATCAACAATAGATTGCTTCCCTGAAGGTAAAAGTTCACCCCTCGTAGAAATTTATGATTGGCCACATTGAAGTCATAGCTTAATCTCAAGTTCCTTAAGCGAATGAATGTAGCATCTTCCACTGAAAGACTATTTACCGTGCTTCCTCCATAAGAGGTTGGGTTTACACCGGATGGCCATACATTGCTTGGATTTTGAGGCGTCCACCTGTTCAACAGGGGCTCCGCCAAACGGTTTCTTCCTGGATCGATTGGATAAAGAGAATTCAATAAATTTTGGTTAAGTAAACTTTGCCCAAAGTCTCCGGCAAAGAACACATCCAAATTCAACCTTCCATACTGGAAATTATTACGTAATCCCAAAGAAAAATCAGGAAACGGGCTTCCAATAACCGTTTTATCTGCATCACTGATCGCTCCATCTGGCACCCCTTCAGGTCCACTGATATCCCTAAATTTCGGATAACCTGGCTGGGCATTAGGCTGTGCCGAATTGGCGATATCTTCACCTTCTTGCCATATACCATCTACAATATGTCCATAGTAACTATTAAGCGGTTGACCTTCGGTTACTATTGTAATATCAGAAGTAAATGGCAGTCCTCCCTGAAGGATCTGGTCACTTCCGGCCAAATCAGTCACTGTATTCTTCACCTTGGTAAAATTAAAACTTGTTGTCCAAGCAAACTTTTGTCCGTCTATATTATAAGATTCAATGGCCAGTTCAAATCCTTTGTTTTCTACAGAACCCACATTGTCCAATATCGAATTAAAACCTGAAGATTTTGGTAGGGGAAGGTTGAGCAATAAATCATCCGTATTTCGGATAAAATAATCTGCGACGAAATTTAAACGTCCTGCCCAAAGTTCCAAGTCCACTCCTATATCAAACTGTGTGGTCGTTTCCCATTTCAAATTCGGGTTAGGAATCCTCGTTGCCGTAATTCCTTGCTGCTGCAGGCCATTGATCAAGGCCAGTCCCCCAGCCCCTAAAGTGGAAAGTGACATGAAATTCCCGATACTTTGGTTACCGGTTTTTCCCCAGCTGGTTCTTAATTTTAGGTTGGTAACCACTTCTGAACTGGAAAGAAAAGACTCTTGTGAAACCCTCCATGACAGTGCCATACTTGGGAAATAACCATATTTATTGTTTTCCCCAAACTTGGAAGAACCATCAGCTCGCATGGAAAAAGTAATATAGTATTTACTATTATAGTCGTAATTGACCCTTGTAAGGTATGAGATCAGCTTATTGGAGTTTTTGTAGCTGTTTACCTCATCCCTTTCTGTATTTCCAAGACCAAAATTATTGGTCAACAGTGCATCTGAAGGAAAGCCATCAATGGTACCACTAAAGCCCTTATTGATAAAGTCCTGATAAGTATAGCCGGCCAAAAAGTTGAAATTGTGGACAGACCAGCTCTTCTTATAGTTCACAGTGGCCTCGAGCATTTTATTGGATTTATCACCAGTGATGATGGTCCCGATACCACTGCCATTGGCAATCCCTGTCTTGGTGGTCGACTGTACATAAGTATCCTTCCTGGCATTCAGCCTATCAAATCCCAAGGTCAGCTTGGCATTAAGATCCGGTATAATGGTGTACTCACCAAAAACATTTCCCAAAAGCCTGGTATTCTCTTCTTCTGTAAAGACATCTGCAATGATAAGGGGATTGTCCATATCTATACTAAAATCCTGATAGGGTGTTCCGTCAGGATTGAACTTGTCTATAGTGGGGTCGATTTCCATGGCCGAGTTGATCACCCCCGCACTGGCATTAAAGCCGGTACCAAAAGGTACATTGTCATTTTTCACATAGGAATTGGTCAGGTTGACGCCATAACGGAACTTATCACTGGCTTTAAATTCGGCATTTAATCTCGCAGACAAACGCTCCATGCCAGAACTTACCACTATACCTTTTTGGTCATAATAACTTACAGAAGAATAGAAAGAGCTCTTGTCATTCCCTCCGCTAACGGCCAAATTGTGATTTTGTATATAACCAGTTCTGGTAACTTCATCCAACCAATCAGACTGCTCAGTAACTTGCGACATATCATACAATGGATCCAATCCGCTGTCTTCTTGAATATCATTGACCACCTGTGCAAATTCAGTTGAGCTCAACAAGTCCACTTTATTGGCCATTCGCTGAAGACTTCCAGAAAAATCATAAGTTACCTGAGTACCCTTATTGCTTCCTCTTTTGGTGGTGATCATGATGACACCGTTCGCTCCTCTCGAACCATAAATAGCGGTAGCGGATGCATCTTTCAGTACCTCAATAGAAGCGATATCATTGGGATTGATCAAGTTGAGTGGATTTTTCGGATTCCTGTTATCACTGATTCCCGAGCCTGAGCCTGATATAGATGGACTATTATCAATAGGCATTCCATCGATCACATAGAGTGGTTCATTCCCTGCATTAATAGAGCCAACACCCCTAATCCTTACATTTACAGAACCTCCCGGCTCAGCACTGTTCTGGTTAATCTGCACACCTGGCATCCTTCCTGTCAGCATCTGGTCGATATTTTGAAGTGATCCCAAATTCAGCTCATCGGGTTTGACAGAAGCCACTGAACCTGTAAGATCACTTTTCTTTACAGTACCGTAGCCTACCACTACCACTTCATCCAGATCAGAAAGGTCCTCTTCCAAGGTAATATTTAGGAAATCCTGATTGCCTACCTTCACTTCCTTTGGAGTAAAACCCAAAAAGGAAAATACCAGTATAGCTTCACTGGAAGCATCAATACTAAATTTACCATCCAGATCAGTGATCGTTCCTTTAGTACTCCCCTTAATAATAATATTAACTCCTGGTAGACTTTCTCCCGACTTGTCGACAACAAGACCGCTCACCGTAATATTTTGAGCAATACCTTGCGATGCTATGAGAATTATTATTCCCAATAACCAGTATTTTTTTCTAGCTAAAAGCCAATGTGTAATTTTTGGTTTCATATTTTGGATTTATTGATGTTAAAATGGTTATTCGGTTGCATTCATCCGCTTGGTCATAATAAAATGACCAAAATTCATTGTAGATAATTTTTGATAACACTCTACGCTGAATTAAGGGCTTGATTTAGTATTTCTAACTGTGTGAAATTAAAATTACTTCACCTCTCACTTTTCCGTTAGCAGGAATGTCCAAAAGGTCTATAATTATGTAAACACCAATCCTTAAAATGGTTTACTTGGAAAAACAACTCAGAAGAAAAAGACACAAAAACATGAAAAACAACAACTTAAATAAAAAAAAACATAAAAAATGCTTTAGTTTACAAAATCTTTAACAGGAAAATACAATCAGTAATATCTTTGTATATATCCAAATTAGGTTGATGTTTTTTTTACATTTTGTGATGAATATTTTATAAAATGGTGATTCCTCATTTTTCAGCGTAATTGTGGAGCCCTAGCTTGAAAAGAAATTTGATTGCCATTATGAATATTAAATTTCATTAGAGCAGAAAAAAAATATGTCAGAATTAAGTGAAATTTGTATATTTTGGTACAAGTCAAGCTAATTTAAAAAAGAGAAAAGTTACAAAAATCCACTTCAATCCCACTTTAAAAATCCGAGCCACTTAAATTTCTTCAAAATAAAAACTCAATGATTAAAATATGGTAAAACAAATAAAAAAATCATCTCAAAAAGCTTCATTAGGACTAATCCCCCTTTCCTTTAATTAACTAAATAAGAAGACAATTACTATCCCCTTGCCTAGATTTATACCTGGTTTTTTGTATACCACCTAAGACCGCTATAAATAACTGCTTAAAATACTTTCCCAACAATTGGACACCATTTTTTACAAGATGCAGGAATTATAACATATGCCCTGAAAAATCGAAATAACAACCTTTTTGGAAATAAGAACGCAAATTAACTAATCCCTTATTTCTGAGTTAGTATAAAAAATTGACCAAACCACCACATTCACTCCTCTTGGATCCCATTTAAAAATGGAAAGAAAAAGAAGTCAAGGGCGCTGACGAAAGGAAGCATTCAGCTTGCCCCTGATCCTTTTTCTTTTCGGAATACCTTTGCAGATTGATGGAGTAATTGCTAAAAATATAGCATCGTGGTCACCTTACTACTTCCTCACTTACAAAGTGACTACCAATAGTTATTATTTCAAATTTAGATCAATTGATTAAATAGGTAGGCTCCAGTAAAATGGTCAAGATTTCCTATTAAGTCCTTATTTCCCTCCTCATAAAGAAATAATAAGAAAGTGCAAAACACAATACTGTAGACGCAATTAGTCCGCTCAACTGTGGCCAGACAATCACCAAACTTTCCCTAAGAGGAAGTGGTGAGGGGATTGCCCCTGCCATCTGTTCCATGGTGATTGGTCCTAAACTTCTTACCGAGGGCATCAATAAAGTAGTAGTGGCATCATTATATAGCTGACTGGGTGCCAACCTTAAAACATTTAATATCATCTCATTGAAATGCAACATTTCAATTTGTGATATTTCATTGACTTCAGGAGCAAATGCCTTAACAGCAATATTTATGATTATTTGATAGAACACCGTAAAAAACAACCAAATACCAATGGCAGTAATAGCTGATGTTGAAGCCTGTTTAAATAGGATGGACAAAAGGATAGCCATCCCCAACCAGAACCCAACATATACTACACATAGGATATTAAAACCTATAATTCTAAACACCTCTTCAGCCTCGATCATCACCCCTGTAATCACCATTCCAGCACCAATCATCAAAAGAGAAAGGCTGAACAATAAGGTACTTACCAGGATCATGGAACCTACGAATTTTGACAGGAGTAAATTGTCCCGGTAAACTGGTTGCGCCATTATCCTTGTCAAAGTTCCATTTTGCTGTTCGGAATTCATGGCATCAAACCCCAGGCTTATTCCCAACAATGGACCCAAGAAATTCAGAAAGACATGAAAGGGTGGCAAAGCTCCTTCCGTGGTTGTCAGTAGTTTTAGGTATATGAAAAGCTGGTCTGCATCTTTCACCTTAGCTACCACTTCTCTCAAATTGGCCATCGCTACAGCAGTAGCCCCCCAAAATGTAAGGAGGATCAGCGCCAGTAAAATGATAAATCTCCAACTTCGAATATGTCCAGCAACCTCCTTCCTCACTATTACCCAAAAAGGATTGGTGGGTTTATTCAATGATATTGTAGAATAATGTCTCTCAAACGAATTTATGATTGCTTTCATTGATATACCTCCTCCGTTTTATTATTCTCAAAATACTTTTGGTAAATATCTTCCAGTCCATATTCTTTCTTATGAACACCGGTAACGCGATAACCCTTTTCCACAAAAAAACTTACGATATCAGGGGTGACATCCTCATTACCGGTAATTTCAACTTTATTTCCATCCACTAATACATTTTGAATGCCATCCAGCTGTAATAAAGCAGATTCTTCCCTCCATGGCACCTCAATATCATCCATCAAGCTGACACATATTTCATAGGATTTCTCAGAAAAAAGCCCCTTGGAAAGCGAATCCAAATTGCCCTCTACCAAAAGTTCTCCTTTAACAAAAATGCCTACACGATCACACACTTGCTGCACCTGGTAAAGGTGGTGGGAGGAAAGCAATACCGTAAGCCCCCTTTCCCTACTCAATCTCCTTATCAAGGAAAGGAACTCTTTTACCCCACTCGGATCAATCCCCAGTGTCGGTTCATCCAGAATTATAATCTGAGGCTTTTTAATGAGTACTTCAGTCAATCCCAAACGTTGTTTCATTCCCCTAGAATAGGCAGACGTCTTTTTATGAATAGCCGCCCCTGAAAGCCCTACAACATCCATGACTTCGAGTGCCCTTTCCTCCAGTTCATCAGCTGGAATCCCATTCAACTCACCTATGTACATCAGGTTTTCCAAGGCCGTCATATTATCATAGAAGCCCACACTATCCGGCATATACCCCACCTGCTTTTTCACTGATATGGGATCATATGTTGAATTGTATCCACAGACATGAACGGTTCCTTCTGTTGGTTCCGTTAAGCCCATCATCATAAGGATTGTAGTGGTCTTACCGGCGCCATTTGGTCCCAAAAGACCAAATATTTCTCCCTTATTGATGCTTAGGTTCAACTCATTGACAGCCTTGAAAGTGCCATAACATTTTGTAAGGCCACTTAACTTTATGACTTGCTGATCCATCATATACCTATCTTCTTCCGAATTTGCGGATAAGCTGAATTACAAAACCAATGGCAAGGAATATCACCAAAACCCCAATTCCCCCCGAAAGCATGGAGGTCTTTACTGTCATCCTGTAGGTCGCAGCGCTTGTACTCGAAGCATTTTTTGCGGTGAACTTCGTGACATAATCACCAGCCAAAGTTTTGTCGGGGACCGTCAAGGTGGCCACCACATCCGCTGTTTTACCTGGGGCTAGCTGATTTAATTCAGAAGGAGAAAAAGTCACCTCCCAATTGGGGGGATTCTTGGATGAAAGGGAGATTTCATTTAGAGGCAGGGAGCCCGTATTTTTCACCTTTAGGTGAATTTCAGCTTTTTCACCTTCAGTGATTTCCCCACTTAGCCTACCTGTAGGAGTGCTCAGCTCCAAATCATAAGCCCCTTCCACAACGGCCTCAAGTTCAAGTTCCAATGACTCATCACCAGAAACTGCATGAACAGGGATTTCATATTGATCAGGTTTTGCGCCATAAGCAGGGTTTACCTCCACACTGATACTTTCGGATTTACCTGGTTCCAATTTAATGGAAGTAAGCTGGCTTCCCATTGCCTTGAACACTACCCTCCATCCCTCGGGAACATCTGATTTCAATTCAAAACGCTGGGCTTTTTCTGAATTGTTTTGGAGTGTAGTTTGGTAACGAAAAGTCTCGTTGACAGGTGCTTCAATATTGATCAAACGTGCGGTAAAAGAAGAACCTGAATCACTGTTTTCTGCCCATGCATTCAAGGGAGAAAGAGCTGATACAAAAAACACAAATAGCGATAATAAACTGCATAAGCCCCCGCAGAGGACTCTTTCGTGAACTTTGATTACTGACATAATATAAATAAGTGAAATTTATAAATTAAATGAATAAAGTTAAATCCTAGCCTATTTATCGTATGATAGCACTTTAGAAATACGGCTTCAATTTTATAATTGAAGAAAAAAATTTACAAGTAAATTAACATTTTTTAACAAACACATTTTAAGTTTTGGTCCCTAAATAAATAGTAAAATCATTTAAATGTTCACCATATAATACTGAAATCATGTTTCTCTTATTTTCATTTTTGGACATAACAATCAACGCATAGACGCTTTGACCTTTCCAATTACCGAATGGTTAAAGAGGTTAATAAAGTTATTTTACCTCTACCTTAATCTCATCTCTTAAACAATCTACCTATTGCTGCCCCCAAAACAAGCCCAGTTCCAGCTCATAAGATTATTAATAATTGTTTTAGTCACGATTGACACACACAACTCAAACAAATCCGTTTGCAATAAGTACTTAAAGGCCCACAACCCAAAGCTCTAATAGCAACTTCCAACCTACTATTTCACCACAGATTGTTATTATAAAAAATTGGGATAAGAACGAGTGGTAAATGGGGAAGTGATTTTAGTCTCAAGAAAACATGAAAAGATATCACAATACTGCAATCAATTTCAAGTAATTCCAAAATATAAACACTAATCCTAAACAAGAGTAACATTAAGAATTTAAATTCCCTGAAATATTAAAACCACTTACCCCATTATATTTGACTCAATTATTTTCGTTAATTAAAAATTTATACAACTACCGATTGGATTAATTTTTCACCATATTAATAATCATTAACGAGGATCACTTATGGCAACTTCAAAGGGAGAGGCAGGCAATCCCTTTTCATTGATCAGATTGGCCTCTACTGGATTATTTGCCCAGGCATAACAAACCTTATTGGGCTGTTCAATACCGGAGCAATCCAAGATGACTTTTTTATTTTCAATCTTGGCATCTACCCACTGATATTTTTGCCCCTTTCCTGCTACGGCAAAGCCTTTTAGTTGCTTATCATCTTTTGTAATTAGTCCTTTCCCAACCTCACTGAAGGTGAGGATTATTTTACTTTCCTTAACTTTTACTTGTTTCAAAGCAGGGCCTGAAAAAAGACCTTCTTTTTCACCATAAGCCACTTTAAAAGCCTGTAGGGCCAACCTATTTCCAACTGTCTTTTTATCCAATGGATGGATATCATTGGCTTCACCCACATCGATGGTTACTGCCATTCCTGTATGGGGAACCTTTAAGGTCTGTCGTTGGGCTTCCCTCAGTTCAGGCCAGTTTCCTGAATGTGGGTCGTCCGTTGGAGCCATAAAATTGGGGAGTTGCACAAAAAGAAATGGCAAATCCGGCCTGCCCCAGGATTTCCTCCAACCTTCAATCAGTGCTTGCATTTGATCCTCGTATATATGAGGCTGGCCAGCATTGGATTCTCCCTGGTACCAAAGCACACCTTTTACTGTATATTCTTGCAAAGGAGCTATCATAGCATTATAAAGCCCTAAAGGCTTAAACCTAATAAAAGTCTGTCCTGGCATGGGTGGCATGACTGCTCCTTGCTTATAGTACCAGTTATTTTTTAGGTTGATGATCTCTTCTCCTACTTCCAGCTGATAAGGCTTTTCCTTGACAAAGCCTCCTCTGCCCCGCTCATTGATCACTCGCACTACCAATATGTTTTTCCCAGGCTTCAAAACACCCTTAGAAACTTTATACCTTCTCGGAGGATATTGATAAGCGGTGGTGCCTACCAGTTTTCCATTGATATATGCTGAATCACTGTCCACAATGGTCCCCAACAACAATTTGGCCTCTACATCTCCTACATTTTCCTGCTCCAGAAAAAATTCCTTACGGAACCAATACACCCCATTTTCGGGCCGTTTTCCTGGTGCTACTGGAAGCAGATCCAATCGCCCCATTTCCTTCCAGTTTTCTGGATGATATTTTGGATCATGCCAGGGAATGGAAGTATTGGCATAGCCCTTATCCTTACTTCTGACTGTTCGGTGCCAATCCCGCATATTGTCACGGTCCTGCTGTTGGATTTCTTTGATCAAATTGGGATTTTGAAAACGAACGGCTTCATCGTAATCTTCTGGAAAACGCTTGAGTTCACGCTCCCTGATCCATGATTGAATCGGTGATCCACCCACACTAGCATTGACCAAACCTATTGGAATTCCATACTTCTGGTAGACCTTTTGTGCAAAAAAATAAGCTACAGCGGAAAACTGTTTGATATTTTCCTGATCAGCAGGGAGCCACTTTCCCCCTCTCACATCCAGTTGGGGACTAGCAAAATCATAGGCATCCGGTACATCAAAATAACGGATTTTTGGGTTATTGGCACTTTTCACTTCGTCTGGGAACATGGGCTCCACCCTGGCCATGGTCTGCTCCATATTGGACTGACCGGAGCAAATCCACACATCCCCCAGCCAGATATCCTCCAATGAAATGGCATTGGCATTTCCGGAAATTTTCATCGCATAGGGTCCCCCTGCCTTCATCGCAGGAAAAACCACTTCCCATATGCCATCTGCTCTGGCCGTGACGGCCCTGCTTTTTCCTTCAAAAGCCACATTCACCTCTTCCCCGGCATCCGCCCAACCCCAAATACGGATTTCATGATTCCTTTGCAGCACCATTCCATCACTGATCAAATGGGGCAGTTTTACTTCTCCATAGCCCCACTGAACCTTAAGGACCAATAAAATAATCAGACAAACAACTGCATTTCTATTCAAACAAACTTTCATCCTTCATTATTTATTTGAGGTCTTAAAAAAACTTTCTTCCGGGCCTAAATAACTCTCTTTCAATCCCCCTGTATCCACCACTATTTTTTGGATCACCACGCCAGGATCTACCAACCATAGTTTGATTTGGTGTTTCCCAGGCCGATTGATAAGGTGCTGGCTGCTTTTAATATTGATGTGCTCACCGACCCATTTATCCCAGCTTCCCGGTCTTTCTTCCTTATGCATAGAAATGATCTGAGGCTCACCATCATCAACAGAAATCCCAAAACACAGCCCCTCTTCTGTATTTTTGAAGTTCAAGGTTGGAGACATATAAGTATGAATAGTGATTTCACCAGAAGAAGTAAAATAAGTATCAAATGAAACATGGTGCTTTAGTACACCTGTATCCTCCCTTTCATAAGCCACCGGAAAAGCTGTAACCGCAGAACCGGTTTTACCCAAACCAGGAATAATCTGCCAACTCACTGGCGTGATCTCTTCTTTAGAAGTAAAATGGTCTGCTTCCATCGATATATAACCGTTGCTCTCCACAAAACCCATAAAGTCTTCAGGCACTTCAAACCGATGAACAGGAATTTGAATTTGCACCTTTTCTTTACCAGACCTGATGGTCAACGTTCCTTCAGTTCTTCCTAAGGGAAGCTTTTCCCAGTCTATCTTGATTTTCAATACCTCTTGTTCATCCACATTGCCAGAAACCTTATCCAGTACAAGCCATTTGGGTCTTTTTTGGATGTCGAATTGGATAGGCAATTGACCACGGTTAAATAGAACAATTTGTTGATCATAGGTTTGGAAAGTACTCATCTCTTCGAGCACCAATTCAGTGGTTTGGGGATAAAACGCATCAGCATTTGATATCGTCACTCCCAAATTTCCCGTTTCAGGCAGTTCAATGCGTTTTACTTCCGGAATGACATTGGATTTTGGTTCCTGCCAATAGGTATAACCGATATGATTCTGGTCCATCATATGGTTCCATTTACCGTCAGAAAGTTCCTCGTTATAGTAGCGAGTTAATTCCGCATCACGAACAAACAGCTCTTCCACCTTTTTCGCCATATCATTGGTCAGGGCCCTGCCCTGTTGGGCATAAAGTTGGTTCTTAGCTGAAGCTAAATACAGTTCATACAGATTAGAACAAGCTAACACCGGAAATAATACCAACTGATAATAAGCAGGCTTATACTGTCCTTCCAATCGGTCATAAATGGCCTGTGCCTTCTGAGCCAAAACCTTATAATCAGTCACTACCCTTTCGGCCTCCTGATAATGGCTAAGGCTGTAAGTGTTCTGATCTAACATTTCCGGGGTTCTTCGGGCATTATATTTGGTATATAGGTCAAGGATCTCAGCGATTTCCACCTTAAATTTTTCTCCAAATTGCTGCGCTGCCCATCTACGCGTATATTCAGGCAATCTTTCCGCTGACCAAGCATTGGGGTTCCAGGCATAATCCAAAAAGAAGCTGGTGGGCAGTTCCATGGGTTTGATATCTCCCACGTTGACAATCCAAATCTCATCCACCCCATGTTCATAGGTCAAATGCATCTGTTCCCAAATTCGTGGAATGGAATTGGTATTGAGCCACTTGTAATTTCTGGGACCACCCACGTAGTCAAAATGATAATACATACCATAACCACCGGAATGCTGTTTTTCACCAATTTTGGGAAGCTTCCTGACATTCCCCCAGTTATCATCGCACAATAATAAAGTCACATCATCCGGTACCCGCATGCCTTTGTCATAGTATTCCTGTACTTCTTTGTACAAGGCCCATACCTGAGGGGTTTCTTGGGCTGGCTTTCCGGTGACCTCTGCAATGATCTCCCGTTGGTCATTTACTATTTTTTCCAGAAGTGCCACATTGCTTTCCTCGCTCATGGCCTCATCACCATCTCCGCGCATCCCTATCGTTACCAAACTTTCATGGCTTCCCATCCGCTCCATACCTTCTCTCCAAAACTGCCTTAATTTTTCTTCATTTTTGGTATAGTCCCATTCACCTTCACCATGTCTGGCCCAATCTACATGGGCACGCATCAAAGGCTCATGATGAGATGTACCAATGACCACCCCATATTTATCAGCCAAAACCGGATTCATAGGATCATCTTCATATAAGGAACGTCCCCACATGGCCGGCCAAAGGAAATTTCCCTTTAATCGTAAAATCAGCTCATAGACCTTCTCATAAAACTTATGGTTGAAGCCGCCAAATTTCTCATGGGCCCAGCCACTTAGAGCCGGTGCTTCGTCATTGATAAATATCCCCCTATATTTTACCGCAGGACTTCCCAAAACGAATCTGCCTTTTTTGACAAAAAGTGATGCTGACTTTTTTACAGGCACATCAGCCCACCAGCTCCAGGGGCTTACCCCAATCTGGCGAGACATCTCATAAATTCCGAAAATTGTTCCCCGCTTGTCACTGCCTGCAATCACTAACGCTTCTTCAATACCTGGAAATGGGTTTTGGATGGTTTGAATCACAAAGCTTTCCCATTTTCCTCCCACATCAGCAACTTCTAATTTCCTACTTTCAATAAGTTCATTGATCAAATTACTTTCTCCAATGGTACCAATAATCACCATTCGGGATGATTGACCATCTAATGGTCTATCAAACAATTTTGGAGCAATTCCGGTGACAGCTCTAATATCATTTAAAAAATTACCAGCTGCTATCTTCACCCCTTCATCAGTGTCCGCTTCCAATAAAAAAGCAGTAGAACCATATGGTCCAACCAATGGAAAATCCGTTTCATTTTCCTCAAAATTTACAATTCCCGCCAATTGCTGGGCTTTCAGAGCAGGAATTGAAAGTATAAGTCCAAACCAAACAAGTAATATTGATCTAATATTAACTCCATTAATTATAAACATGTATTTTTCGATTAAATCGTCTTTCAGAATCCTTTGAAATGGCATAAATCATTTTGTCTCATTTGTAGAAAAAATCAGGAGAGAATCCCTCCTGATTTTTCGTTATGTATAGCCCTATTCTAACCTAAACCTATCTATGGTTCAGTGTTAATTCTTTTTTATCCAATATTTTTATCCCCACAACCAGATCACTATTCTGTTTACCACTCATCTATCTTTTCAACCTGTCTGCTTAACTGGGCGACCTCATCTGGCTTGCAAGTGGTAAACCCCACGTTAAAATCCTCCCACAAACCAATATGAGGCTCCAGCTTAGCATTATCTATTTAATTATTGGATCAATAACTTCTATACTGCCATCTTCCAAATGTCGAAGAGGGCTCATTTTTACATTCCTTAAATAATTTTTACCTGAAAGTTCTGTATCGTGATAAAAAATATACCACTGCCCTTCATGGTTAACAATTGAGTGGTGATTGGTCCAGCCCTGTACTGGATTTAAAATAACACCTTGGTAAGTAAATGGGCCGTATGGATTATCTCCTGTAGCATAAACTATCTTATGCGTATCTCCAGTAGAGTATGAGAAATAATAGGTACCATTATACTTATGCATCCATGAAGCTTCAAAAAACCTTCTCTCATGATCTCCAGCCTTTATGGGACTTCCAGTTTCATCTAAAATGATAATATCTCTTGGAGATTCTTTGAATTGCAGCATATCTTCACCTAACATGGCCACTTGGGGCGCTATGGCAGGTTCGTCTTCATTAGGCTCATCATCATAAGGGCTATTACCGGTCGAGATATATTTTCCAGTTCTCCATTTTTGGAGTTGGCCGCCCCAAATTCCTCCCCAATAGATATAATGGTGCCCATCATCATCTTGGAAAACAGCTGGGTCCATACTGAAACTACCTTCCATAGGCGCTTCTTCAGGTATAAAAGGACCTGATGGTTTACCTGACACCGCTACTCCCAACCTAAACAAGTCATCATGGTCCTTTGCAGGAAAATAGAGGTAATACTTACCGTCTTTTTTTGCTGCATCTGGGGCCCACATTTGTCGCTTAGCCCACTTTACATCCTCGACATCCAAAGCCTTGCCGTGATTAACTACCTGCCCTCCTGCATTATCCAAGGAAAAAACAAAATAGTCTTTCATATTGTATTGAGCACCAGAATCATCTTCTTCCACTGTCGATTCCACATCATGAGATGGGTAGATATATATTTTACCCTCAAAAACATGTGCCGAAGGATCAGCCGTATATATTTCCTTGATCAAAGGGGGATTAAGAAACTCGACCGCTTCCTCTGCATCTGAAGTAAACTCCTTCTTGTACTCTTCAGTATTTCCCCTTCCACATCCAGAAATAATGCTTCCTGCAACAACAACAAGCGTGATTAATATTGGATATCTCATGATTCCTTTAATTGGTTTAATAGGTTTGATTTAATAATCTGTATTTGGTAAATGCATCTTGATCAAGGCATCACTTCCTCTTGATCTTTGAGCACTTCTATTTGTTTTATCACTTCTTCCTTTATGGAGTAATCATTTTCAAAAACCAATGGGTAAGCCGTCCTTCCCACTATAGGCCAGTTATTTAACCAGCTATCCTGGTCGCGAATCCCCCAAAATGTCACCCTAGTTATATCTGTCCGATATTTTTGAAACAATTGGAATAGCGCTAAATATCGTTTGGCCAATTTTTCCTTGATTTCCTTCGGAACACCATTTTTTAAGGGATCATATTGTGCTTCATATGCAAAATTGTCATCGATATCTGCACCACGCCTATTGGTGGGATTTGGTAATACATCAATATCCAATTCCGTGATCATTACTTTCAAACCCCGATCGGTAATTTTTTTGATCGATGCTTCTATTTGTTCTAATGTTGGGGTATCAAGTCCGTAATGTCCTTGCATGCCTACTCCATCGATATGCACGCCCTCTGCTTGCATTTCTTTCACCATCTCCATCACAGCATCTATCTTCTGAGGCTTCCAAAGATTGTAATCATTATAATATAGTTCTGCGGCTGCATCTACTTCCTTGGCTTTCCGAAAAGCTGTTTTGATATAATCTTTACCTATTGCCCTATACCAATTTGATTGGCGGTATTCTCCATCATCAGTAAAGGCCTCATTTACCACATCCCAACCATGTACTCTTCCCTTATACCTTCCCATCACGGTTTCAATATGCCCTTCCATGCGTTTGGTAAGTGCATTGCCATCCAATAATTCTCCATCTGAATTTTTGAATACCCAGGAAGGTGTTTGATTATGCCACACCAGGGTATGTCCAATGGTAAACATATCCAACTGTTCGCCTAATTCGACATAGCGATCTGCGGATTCAAAAATGTAGGTTTCCGGTCTTGGGTGAACTGATTGCCACTTCAATAAATTTTCTGGACTGATACTGTTAAAGTTCTTTGACAGTACTTGTTTCACCTTATTATTATCCGCATTTATGTTTCGTACACTCAATGCCGATCCTATATAAAAATCATCTATAAATACCTCCTTGAAGCCAAGTTGGTCATTTGTGCTAAAGCCGCTCAATAAAATAAATATTATGCCGACTAAAGAACTCCTTTTCAATAAAGTACTCCTCATACTTAATTCACGATTATTATTTGGTTATTATTAATATATCCAAACAAAAAACTACTTTATCATCTGGACACAAAACAAACTTAAATCAAACAAAATCAATTTAAAAGTATCACAAATACACACAAATCACTGATAAACAGGATGTTAATACTTTTTTATCCGCTTAAATATCAAACAGTTTGCCCCTACAGCCTATGTTAAAAACTTCGCTCACATTATCATTGAATGAACTTTTGATGAAATTCACTCAATAATTTGAAGCAGTGACACAGGGGATAATTGCGCTTTAATCAAACAATTGATTTTCAGTTGTTTAAAAAACAAATTTTATCAAAACCCTATTTATATTTCGCTTAAAGAAAATAAATCCATCTCATCCGATTGCCTTAATTACTAGTATAATTTAATGCTATGCACCTTTGCATTTTATTCGTATATTCAACACTTAATCTTATACCCAAGTAACCTTTGAAGTAAAATGAATCGCTATTATTTTATTATTAGTGTAATTCTCTATTCATTAATCGCTTTCCAAAATTCATATGGTAGGCAGTCAAAAAATGATAATATATTCTATATCAAAGAAGTTAAAGACTATGCCAATATCATAGAATATATGGATTACTATGTTGACCCTTCATCACAACTAAGCATTCAGGATATTTCATCTTCAGCATACCAAAATAAATTTGAGCCGGTTTCTGATATTCATGTTGTTTATGAAGCCCTTGACCAGAATATTTGGTTAAGATTGAAAATCAAAAATCAGGAAGAAGTCCATAATCATTCGTGGTATTTCGAATCTTGGGGTTTTGACATCAACCAATTCACTTATTATTTTCCCAATCCTGACGGTAGCTTTACTGCTAATACCTCAGGCTATGATTTTCCATTTTACCAAAGGAATATCAAACACAAAAACTTTAATTACCTGCTTGATATAAGGCCGGGAGAGCAAAAGACATACTATTTTAAGGTAAGGAGAAGTTATCCGCTTGCCTTTAATCTGCATTTGCGGACCAATGAAAAATTCATAGCGCATACGCTCAATGAATATTACTTTCTGGGAATCTACTACGGTGTATTAGCACTTATTCTTGTCTTCAATTTATATCTCGTCTATAAACTGCGGGATACTTTATACCTTTATTTTGCCGGCTTGATACTGGCCTGTATATGGTTTTCCTTTGGCAGAGACGGCTTGGGCTTTCAATATTTATGGCCAAATCATCCTGAGTTCAATTTTTTAACTCAAGGAAATATCACACAAGTAGCCGTGGTAATAGCTACTTTGCTGTTTTCAAACAGGTTTGTCCAAAAATACAATACAAGTAGCTTGATGTTTCGTGCAACCATCATTGCGATCATCCTTAAATGTATCCTCTTTTTTGCCCAGGACACCCTATTTCACATAGAAGGAAAAACCTATATAGGTCTTACAATATCCATTATGCTGGTACCATTTTCCATTGGATTAAGACTATTGTTAAAATCCAAGATCTACTCTTGGTCCTACATTTTCGCCTATGCCTGCTTATTTTTGGTCATCATAAATAGTCATACCATCGCCTTTGCATTATTTGATGACCAAGTGATCAACTGGTATTTTGTACATCCGGTAATCTTTCTGGAAGTGGTCCTATTTTCCCTTTCTATTTTCAACCAAATAAAATTTCTTCAGGAACAATACAAAACAGTGAGTGAGGAAAAGACAATGGCATTGGAAGAGAAAAACCGCTTAGCAGATGAGCTCAACAATAAACTCCAACAAAAGGTAAAAGAAAGAACAGAAAAGATTGAAAACATGGCAAAAGATTTGGCCAGCAAAAATGTACAACTTCAAACGACCAATCTTAAACTACAAGAGCTCAACACCCAAGTCAATCAGATCAATGAATACCTGAGAAAAAACAATGAACAACTTCGGACTAATATGGAAGAAGTAACAAAAAACCTGGCACTAATGAAGGGCTTGGATTTTGAAAGTTTCAAAAATGTATTTCCTGACAAGGACAGTTGCCTACAGTTTTTGTCTGAACTTAAATGGAAGGACAAATACATATGTAAAAAATGCGGATATAATAAATATGCCAAGGCGCCTAACCATGGCAGAAGATGTAAAAACTGTAATTATTTTGAATCACCGACCGTGGAAACCTTATTCCATAAACTAAAATTCCCAATAGAAAAAGCCTTCTATATTTTATACCTATCCAACAGAAAGGATGTGGATCTTACCCTAAATGAACTTTCTGAAATCTTGGACCTGAGAAGAGAAACCTGCTGGACATTCAAAAACAAAATCACCCAGGCTATGGAAAAAGTCGGCCACAATAAAGACCTGAGTGGATGGGAAAACTTGGTATTGGTTCATTTGGAATAAATATGGTTTTCAAAAGCGCTTAATTTAAAACCAACCTTTCTCAATTTGAATGGAAAAACCATTGTCCCTCCTTATTAATGGGACAATGGTTTTTAATTTAATCATAAGGGATCGTTCCTACATTGCCTACTGCTAAAATCACAAACTTTAAGCAATTACAGATCAGCTAGCTCCTGACTTCCCTTGACCTGAAATTCACCTTTTACCACCATGGTAGTTTCCGCGTCCAAATCACCCTCAAAGCCAGGCTGCTTTCCACCTAAATGCACCGTAAAACGTCCTTCTTCAATGACCCTTTTGGATTGGGCATTGATCATGGAAAGCTGTCTAGGGGATAAGGTAAAACGCACTTCTTTACTTTCTCCAGGTTTCAGATGTATCCGTTCAAAAGCTTCCAATTGCCGAATTGGCCGCAACGTAGAAGCTTCTTGGTCTGTCAGGTATAACTGGACCACCTCATCACCTGCCCTGTCCCCCGTAAGGATACAGCTTCTCCAGCTTTTACCTGAGCAGGAATTGTCAGCTCAGTATATTCAAAATGGGTATAACTGAGTCCATAGCCAAATGGATAAAGCGGAGTACCTTCAAAATAACGGTAGGTCCTGCCTTTCATATCATAATCTTCAAATGGTGGCAAATCCTCCACCGATTGGTAGTAGGTGATTGGCAACCTGCCCGCAGGATTATAGTCTCCAAAGACCACATCTGCAAGCGCATTACCACCTTCTTCTCCTGGATAACCAGCACTGATGATGGCGTCCACATTTTCCTTGGCCCAGTTAATGGCCATGGCACTTCCTGCATTCAACACCAAAATCACCGGTTTTCCCGTAGCTTTGACAGCTTTGAGCAAAGCTTCCTGTTGGGCAGGCAAAGTGATCGCGGTACGGTCTCCTCCATCAAATCCCGGAGTGACCACATCCATGCTTTCCCCTTCCAGTCTTTGGGATAATCCCAGCACCACCACGGCCAAATCCGCACTTTGGGCCAACCTGACCGCTTCATCTATTTTGCTCACATCCGGTCTGGCCCACAGCATTTGGGCAATGGCATTGGTCTCATCACTAAAGAAAGTCACTTCAACTTTATACCTTTTCCCCTCTTCCAAGGAAACAATATCGGTGGCATACCTTCCCCGGTGGATGGTACCAGCTCCATTAGAAATTTCTTTCCCGTCGATATGTATTTTCATACCTCTTTTTGAAAACACACCGAATTCATAACGTCCATTTGCCGGAGGAACCAGGTACCCTTCCCATTTTACAGAGAAGTTATCGATCAGCTCTTTCGAAATGGGCTGGTGTTCCCAAGAAAAATCAATTTGGTCATCTATCCGCTCCAAAACCGGTGCACCCTCCCAATTTAGGTTATTATAATAGGAAGCTTTAAGGCCCTGACGTCCGTCTTCAGTTTCAAAATAAGCAGAAGGAATGGGCTTCAGGTTATAAAAGCCTTCTGCCGGATGCACGCCTTCAGAATACAATACCTCCGCTTTGGGGCCCACTTTACGCTTTATTCCTTCCAAAAAGGTAACCGGCTTTTTGGGTATGCCATGATAGTTGCCCAAAAGCGATTCTATATTGTCCGCATTGGGGCCTATTACCGCTATTTTTTTGACTTGATCCACCGATAGTGGCAGCAAATTATCTTTGTTTTTGAGCAACACCATGCTCTTTTGGGCTGCTTGCCTTGCCAAGGTATTATGGGCCTCGGAGCAGACGATTCCGAAAGGAATTTGGGCATAAGAAACTGCTTCCTCAGGATCAAACATTCCCAATTTGAACCTGGCCAAAAACAGTCGCTTTACAGCAACATCAATCTCTTCCTCGCTTACCAGCCCCTCTTCTACCGCTTCCGTCAAGTGGGTGTAATAATTCCCACAATTCAAATCACAACCACCAGAAACCCCAATTGCCGCTGCTTCCGCTGCTGTTGAGGCAATCTTATGACCCGTATGAATATCTTGGATCGCGCCACAGTCCGAAACCACATAGCCTTCAAATCCCCACTGCTCCCTCAAAACCTTATTCAGCAAAAAGTCATGGTCACTGCAGGACTCCCCTCTAAAACGATTGTAAGCCCCCATTATGGAATACACCTTTGCCTCTTTGACCGTTTTGCGGAATGCCGGAAGATAGGTTTCATAGAGATCCCTATCACTCACATCCACATCGAAAGAATGCCGAAGTGGCTCCGGACCGGAATGGACGGCAAAGTGTTTGGAAGTCGCAATGGTCTTCAGGTATTTCCCATCGTGATCCTGCAAGCCCTCAATAAACTGAGAGGCCAATTCTCCAGTGAGATAAGGGTCTTCCCCGTAAGTTTCATGGCCCCTTCCCCATCGTGGATCCCGAAATATATTGATATTGGGTGACCAAAAATCCAGTCCGGTATAAATTCCCCTTTTGCCATTTCTGATAAACTCGTGGTGCTTGGCCCTAGCCTCATCTGAAATCACTGTGCCTATTTCCTTCATAAGACCTTTATCAAAAGAAGCCGCAACGGAAATGGACTGGGGGAAAACGGTAGCATATCCTGCCCTGGCCACACCATGTAGACATTCATTCCACCAATTGTATTCGGGCACCTTTAGACGGGAAATGGCCGGAGAGGCATTCATCATTTGGCTTACCTTCTCCTCCAAGGTCATTTGATCCACCAGAATATCCACCCGCTCCTCAAAGCTCAGTCCTGTATCCAAAAAGGAAAAATCAGGGTTACCCTCCTGGGCCTGGATAGCCATATTTCCGGCCAAAAAGTAAAATAGGAAGCCTAATCCCCAATATTTTAACCCCATGGTACTATGACTAAATCCTAATTTGTGTATAAGTGGTTTCTCTTTAGTTTTCATATTCATGATAAGGTCATTTTGATGAAATCATTTTACTTCCAGCTCCACTTTTTCACTTGTCGTCCCCCTTCAGAAAGTCATTCACATCCAACCAGTGCATAAAAGCCTCAAACCAACTGTTGCTGGTGCGATCGGGGTTTCCAAGACCGAAACCATGACCTCCATTTTGGTAAAGGTGAAACTCTACCGGTATACCAGCTTTATACCAAGAATGGATCACACCAAATTGCCCGTTAAACAAAAAATCATCGCTGGCAATTACATTGAACATTGGAGGTGCATCCTTTGGCACATCTACTTCTCCCATACCTCCATAAACCGGACCGATAAAGGCCAAATCCATGGTCTCTGAGTTGAGTGTGCAATGCATGGTAAGTCCTGCACCTGCCGAAAAGCCAATCATACCTATCCTGTCTGTATCTACCCCCCACTCTTCGGCGCGCTCAACAATCATGGCATAGGCGGCTTCGGCGTCTTCAAGTTGATCCGAAAGGTTCCTGCGTGGTCGCGGAGGAGCCTTTCCATCTTGTGTATCTTTAGAGGCTGCTTCAAAGGTTCTGTTCATGGAATTACTAAAATCTTCCAAAGATTCGGGAGTCGGATGTAGTCTGTATTTGAGTACAAATGCTGTGATCCCCTGCTCAGCTAGTGCTTCGGCCACTTCCCAACCTTCGTTGCCCATTGAAAGCCATCTAAAACCACCTCCGGGCGCTACGATCACTGTCGTGCCGTTGGCCTTGCCGGGTTCTGGAAAGAAAGGGGTCAGGGTGGCAGTACTGATATTTCTGGCCATTGGGTCGCCCCATTGACGGAACCAGCTCTCGGGAGAAGGTTGACCTTCCACACCTCCTGTACCCAGTGGGATGGCATTGGGTTCCTCCGGGTTGTCAATTGGATACATGGTGCCATCCTGCGCCATCGTAGGCTTGATGCTAAAGAGCAAGACAATTGCAAAAACGGTTTTGGTAAGGTTTTTCATCACATAAAACATAATAAGGTTATTAAATAGGTTAAAATTAATCGATTATATCATTGGACTTAACCCCATACAAGTCAAGGTCTCCAAAGTCCTATTCGAGCAGGGCTTTTTTACCTAATTCTTCGGTATTTTCAACTCAGGATATAGTCATTAAAGAAGTGAGGACATAAAGTCCCCACTTCTTAAGGTTGGTGGTTTAAAAAGGTATTTCATGCTTTGGAGTTAATGGATTTTTAAGTCTATCTATTCCGTAGGATAGGCATCATTGGCTTTGGTAGCATAAAGACCGATCAAATTGCCCGTAAAGCCACCGGCTACATTCGTGGAAAGGATATCACCGGATACTGTACCTCCCAGATTTTGGAAATCAGTTCCGTTGGTGGAATAACTGAACTGAAATTCATCTCCTTTAGCACTTATTCTTAATGACACAGGATTCTTGAGGTCAATCTCCGTAGTCGCCAAGATTTCAGACTTCACCTCACGGTCTCTTCCTCTACCCTGTGCTTCAGTTCGCTGCAGTACCAGTACATTTTTCTTTCCGGATCTGGTAACTCCAAACACATAATTGAAGGCTTCACTTTGCACACTGGTCAAACCTGCCAAGTCTTTTTCCGACTGGGGCTGGTATTCCATGGTAGTAGTAAAAGAAAAGTTTTTGTGCTGCTGCCTGTGGAAGAGCGTGGAAGTAGGTTTGACCTCTTTGATATTGGTGTCAAAAGGTTTGATCTGCAAGCCGCCTTTAGTTTTGGAAATAAATGCTTCCCTTGGTCCCCTTAGGCCTATCCAACGGTAATCCAATTTCTCTGAAGTAAAATCCTCTGTAAAAGTGAAGTTACCATTTGGAAAGTACCCTTCCTGTCCTGTTTTGTTCTCCACGCCTTCTGGCATTTTCAGCTTGGGTTCCATCGGCACCAAACCATTTTCGAAAACTGGAAACTCTCCTGACCAATCCACTGGTAGGATAAAGGTTTCCCTGCCTGTATTTACCCGATTCTTTTCATTGGGACGAATACCCAAGAAAACACCATAATACTTGTCATCCGGTCCTAATACCAAATCTGCATGACCTGCCCAGTCCACTTTATTCTGTCTGTTTTGGGATAAATACCGTTGGCTAAGAATCGGATTACTTGGTGCTGGGACATAAGGGCCTTTTGGATCATCACTGACAAAAACCACTTCACTATGCCAGCCGCCGGTACCACCTTCAGCACACATCAAATAATACTTACCTTCCTTCTTATAGATATGTGGGGCTTCGATCCAAATCGGTTTTTTAGAAAGATCCACTCCCCCATTGACGATCACTTTATCTGTTCCCGCAATAACCTGATCCTTCTCAAGATCATATTCCCAAACCTTAATCACGCGGTGACCATTATACAATTCCTCTCCCTGCGCTGGTGCATCATTGTGCACCACATAGGCCTTCCCGTCTTCATCAAAGAATATGGCGGGATCAATCCCTTGAAAGTTCAACTTATACGGTTCACTCCAGCCTTTCATGGGGTCTTTGGTTTTTACCACGAAATTCCCCAAACCTCCGGCAAATGCAGTGGTAATCATATAGAAGGTATCGTTATGCGGATTATAACGGATATCCGGAGCATACACTCCTGCACTGATTCCTGTATCGTGCACATCTAGCTGGGAGGTTCTGTCCAGTACATGACCGATCTGAGTCCAGTTCACCAAATCATTGGAATGGAAAATCGGCACCCCCGGGAACATGGCGAAAGAGGATACTACCATATAATAGTCATCACCCTTTCTGGTAATGGCCGGATCAGGATAACATCCTTGAAGAATCGGGTTATAAAATTCATCCTTTTCAAGTGGATTTTCATTATAAACCTGATCATCTCCCTGATAAATGACCTTGGTAAACAGAGGACTATTGTCTGCCTTCTGTCTTGCCAAAACTTGATTAAAAGCAAAGGTGGCCCATAAAAAAGCCAATAGGATAATAGGTTGTTTTTTCATTTTATTGTTTTTGAATTGATTCAATGTATTGTTGCTGATTTCAAAATTTCGTTCAGAAAAAAGACTTGGCTAATCCGAAAACCTCCAATAGTCGAAATACAGGATATTATTGGGTGCTTTTCCTTTGAAAACAAAATACAGGTCATGGACACCTTCCACCTGTTTTACTTCGGTGGACACCAATGACCACCTGTCATCTCCTCCTGTTAGCGGCACATTGACCGTACTCAATAGCGCTCCATCTATACTGTCAAGTCTGATCTCTATACTTACATTGCCATTGTGGACAGTCCCGACCCTTGCCGTAAATTCAGCAGGACCTTTATCACGAAAATCCACCTGCTTTACTTGGATATAGGCCTCGTTTTTGGTGGCTATTATAAAATTTCCCACTACCTCATTCTTATTGGCTTTTACCCCTTCCGACCAAGCAATGGTCTCCGCTTCATTTTTGATATAAGGATTGATTGTTCCTAAACTCTTGGTGATTCCTGCTGTCATTGTCATGGGAACAATGGTCCCGTCTTCTTTGAACTTCACCTCATCTACACAGACGGATCGGGTAAATCCACCTCCTCCGGGCAAGGCGCCATTATGATAGAACAAATAGGTTTTCCCCTTGAAATCCACTATTCCTGGATGATTGGTAAAGCTCCTGCCTTCGGTGGGCATCAATACGCCTTGGTATTTCCATGGGCCAGTCGGACTGGTACTGGTTGAATAGCCAATATGTTCAGGTAATGGACCCGCCGCAAAGAGCAGGTAATACAGGTCATTTCTTTTATACAACCAAGGGCCTTCCTCATAGGTCGTGGGACGTCGCGGATCCTCTTTCCCTTCACGCTTGCCAAATGCTAATATCGTATTGGGAAACTGTCCTATCTCCCCTTCAAGAGAAATCATATCCTCATTCAGTTTCACATAATAACACACCGGGTTTCCCCACATCAGGTATGCCTGACCATCATCATCCACAAAAACAGTCGGGTCTATATCGGCCATACTATTGCTGATCAAAGGTTTGCCCAATGGATCGATGAAAGGGCCATAAGGGCTATCCGCTACCGCTACACCAATGCCGTTTTTATGGTTTCTATCAGTAATCGGCACATACATATAGAATTTCCCGTCCCGTTCTATACACTGAGGTGCCCAGGCATTCATCTTGCCCCAGCTAAATTCCTTATAGGACAACACAGCTCCATGATCTGTCCAGTTGACCATATCTTGGGTCGTGTACAGCCTCCAGTCATTCATGGTAAACCAGGTTGAATTATCCTCATCATGGGAGGTGTATAAATAGACCTTATCATTGTACACCATAGGCGCGGGATCCGCAGTATAGGAGGTTTGAATGATAGGGTTTTGTGCTTTTGTTTGTAGAATACCCGTACCTGAAATAAGCACGGATATTATGAGTATTCTGAAAATAAATTTCATCTGTCTATATTTTTTATACTACCCTATAAATGAGGCAATTGGTTATTATCACGAATTAATCATCTCAGAAGACCAATGCCTATTGGATGTCCGATCGTTGCAGACCTGCCAGGTTTGTTTAACAGGGATATACAACCCTGACAGGTCTTTGCCCTTATCCATTGGGGATTATGCTAGATTTCATCATTTATCCGGGTCTTCTATTTAGTGAGTTAACACAAATCCTCCCCTTGGCTGAACCATAACGGTCAATTCTCCATTTTTCCCAACTTTCACAGTTTGGAGTTTGGGCTGTCTTTCTTTATCGTCATTGTACAGTGATACCTCTTGCCCTTTGAGCATAGGAAGATCAATTTTCAAGGTCTTGGCAGTATTTTCAGCATTGACTCCTGCGATATACCAATGCTTGCCACTTCTTCGTGCCAAGACACTGTATTTGCCCGGATATCCATCAATAAAGACTGTTTCATCCCAGGTAGTAGGCAGCTTTCTTAAAAAGTCCAGTTCAAATTCAGGCACATCGGTCAGGTTGTTTGGCGTCAAACCAAACATCTGAACAGGGTTTTGAAATAGTACCCCAGTGGCCAATTGGAAGCTATCTGTGGTCAAGCGCTCTTGGCCTTGTCTATTTCCCCTATTAAGAAATTTATTAAGCAAAACCCCTCCAAACTCCATGCTGCCCACTGCATTTCTGATAAAGGGATGCAAGGAGGCATAAAATGCTTCTTTCTCGCGGACACCTTGGGAAAATATGAGCATTTCCGATGCCAGGACAGCTTCACTTCCCACAAAATTGGGATACATTCTCTCCCATCCTCTAGGAAGTGTGGTCCCATGGAAAATCACCATTAAGCCATGGTCATTGGCATCCACCAAGATGTCTTCATATAGCCGCATGGTCTCCTGCTTGTCCCCACCGAAGAAGTCCACTTTCAATCCTTTCACCCCTGCTTCCTTCAGCCATTTCATTTCCTTTTTCCTGGCGATAGAGGTATTCATTTTGTTCAAAGGTGTCTGGAAAGCATCATTGGCCGTCCCGTTGGAATTGTACCAAAGGAATACATCCACATCTTTTGAATTGGCGTAGTCGATCAGTTTTTCCATCTTTTCATAGCCAATTCTTTCATCCCACCAGGCGTCGATCAGGATGTATTCAAAATCCATGGCTGCAGCCAAATCCACATACTGCACCTGGTCTTCATAATTCATACTGTTGTCCTGCCATACGATCCAGCTCCAGCTGCCTTTCCCATATTGGTAAGCTTGGGAAGCCTCATACAGCGGCTCCACCACATCAAAAGGAATGGTGGTTTCCACAATCGGCTGGAGCGTTTTTCCAACGGTAATGGTGCGCCAAGGCGTAAAGCCCGGAAGACCTATTTGTGCGCCTGTGCTCCCAAAGCCATTATTTTGCTCCATTTGGGGATATTCCACGGTGTACACTCCATCTTTAAAGCTACTGAGGTGTGCTCCATTATAATTACTTCCTACCCCGGTTTCAGAGAGCAGTACCCATCCATTTTCACCGATTTTAAACAAGCCAGGAAAAACATAGCCATATTCCGCTGTGGTGCTTTCCAAAGCCGCATCCGTCACATAGCCACTTTCATAGCTGGGCGCTGTTCGTGCAAAGCCCGTCATGGGCTTCATCATGGAAGAGAGAAAAGCGCTAGTAACTGAAGGAAACCTAAACCCGGTCACTTCCCGCTCCACTACTGTTACCCTGGTATCTCCCCATTTGGGCAATTCATACCGAAATGCGATATCATGATCGCTCACCTGAAAGTGATAAGCAATTTGCTTTCCTTCCTCATTCTTTGCCATATAAGTCAAGGTGTTGGACTGATACTTTACAGAGGAAGCCTTGATCTTATCCTGGGTGTAGGACTTGTCGATTTTCCCAGTAGAAGCATCCACAAAACTCATATTGGAGGTAAAGTCTCCCTCATTGGTCACCAGTCCCAAAGGAGAGTTATCCAACATTACCTTATCCTGATAGTGAACCGTATATTGGGCCTTGCCATTGCTTATAGACACCCTGACTTCAAGGTGGCCATCAGGACTGGAAACGGATTTGGTATTTTGTGCATGAGTTTCCCCAGTAAACAACAAGCAGAAGACGAATAATAGCGTAAAAGAAATAATTTTCATTTTTGGACTTTTGAATTATTTGGAAGTCAACAATCTTACTATTTGTATTTGAGAGCAAGGAAAAACCTGTCAGGTTTCAATAGTACTCCATTATTGCTTAGGCACTTATTGAAATAACAAAGGAGCAAAACTGTGGAGATCATGCCTCCATACGGGCCAGGTATGTCCTCCGGGATACTCGCTATACTCATAGTCTATCCCCATCTTATCAAACTCCCCAAGCATTTTCTCACAATTATTGTGGGCGATATCTTCCTCTCCTCCCATGGAAATCCAAAAAAGACTTAGGTCATTATTGATCTTTTCTGCATTTTCACTCATAAAAGCGTATTGACCCTCAGCTATGCTACCTTGACGCTGAGAGATCCATCCTGAACTGAAGACACCCAAGTGGGAAAACAGGTCTGTATTATTGATTCCAGCATAAAGTGTCTGAATTCCCCCCATGGAAAGTCCTGCCAAGGCCCTATTCTTAGCACCTTTTTGCGTGCGGTAGTGCTTCTCCACATGAGGGATGATCTCATTCTTTAATTCGTTTTCGAACATTTGCAGCCCTCTTTCCTCAAAAGCAGCTATAGGCATATTTCCGTCAGGCATAACTACCAGCATAGGTTGAGCCTTCCCTTCAGCAATAAGGTTATCGAGGATCAAGTCAGTTCTCCCCTGCTGTGCCCAGCCTCTTTCATCTTCACCTCCTCCATGCAGGATATAGAGTACCGGATATGCCCGGTCAGTGTCCAAATCATAGCCGGGAGGAGTATACAGTAAAAACCTCCTCCATGATCTCAATAGCGATGAATAGTACCTGACCTGTCTGATCTCTCCGTGAGGAACTTTTTTCACTGCGTAATAATCATCTCCATCGAAAGGCACTTCGATTCCACTGGCCATCCTGCCCATACCATAATAGGCCTCACTGGCCGGATCGGCAACAGGTACTCCATCAATCAATAAGGAGTAATAGTGAAAACCTTCTCCCAATGGATCCGTGGTCACTTCCCATTCCCCCTTACCATTTGGGGTCATTGGGTATTTCTTTCCCAAATCAAGTTGTACATTATCGGCTACAGGCGCCTTTACCTTAAACTTAGCGCTTCCATCAGGCATAATTTGTGGATATTTTGCTCCCCTGACGTTAGTAGAAGCGGGAATCCCCAAGGGACTGTATTGGTTAAATTTGGATGGGTCAACTGGCTTAAAAAGCATTTTGGAGAACATGTATAGTCCATTTTTCCATACCTTAAAATCATGGCCACCTTCCTCTAAATAATAAATATGGGGGACTTCATTTTTTACCAAGTAATCATGGGTGCGCTGACTGAAACCCAAAAGCCCATCTTGATCTCCACAAGAGATCCAAAGCAACTTTAATTTATCCTTGGCATAGGCTGGATCAGGAACGAGTATTTCAGGACTCTTGGTATTAGGTGCTGCAGAATAACTGCCTACCCAGGCGAATTGGTCTAAATTTCCCAAGCCGAAATTCAGGGTTTGGCCACCACCCATGGACAAGCCTGAAATAGCCCTGTGTTCCCTGTCCGCCAACACGGGATAATTATTTTCAACAAAAGGTATCAGGTCATGAAGCAGGTCTTTCTCAAAGGTGGAAAAGGCCTCCACTTTGTCTTTGGCCATGATATTTCCGGTAGCCCGATCATCCTTCATCGCCCGGCCATTGGGCATGACGATGATCATAGGTTCGGCCTTTCCTGCTGCATAGAGATTATCCATGATCACATGAGGCTGTCCACCGCGTAACCACTCTGTTTCATCTCCGCCTATTCCATGCAGCAGGTACAATACGGGATATTTTTTATTCTTATTAAAGTTCGGCGGGGTATAAACAACTGCTTTGCGCTTTGTGCCCACGGTTTTTGATTGATACTCCACCGTATCTAACTTTCCATGTGCAATTCCACTTTGCACTTGGTCAAAACCCTCTGGAGCTTCTTTTTCTATTTGCTGACCAAAGCTTGTAGCAACGGTCCCAACAAGTAAAATCAATAAGTAGGTTATTTTTTTCATAATTTTTTTAAAAGTTAATTGCCAATAATCGAAAGCATTTGCGCTCCATATCGTCTACCCAGTTCCCTGTATCCTGCTGCTGAAAAATGTAGCCCATCGGAAACGGCCTCACAATCTTCAGATGAAATTACATGTGCATTTGGGATCACTTCAGGTAAAGTAGCAATGATGGCATTCATACTGGCGCATTTTCCCCCTTGCGCTGCGCTGACCATTTCACCAGCCAATAAAGGAACTTCTTCTGAAGCCAAGCCCAAGTCTGCCAGTAGATTTTGATATACTCCTTTTACTTTTTGTGGCCAGTCTTTATCCCCTGTATTGGACTCCCCCTGATGCAGTAGTATTCCCTTGACGACCCCATCATTTTGGGCAGTTTTTGCCAGTTCTACCAAATGGTGGTAAGGGTTTCCGTCATATTCCTTGACCATGTTTTTAAGCCAATTAGGGGCTGTTTCCACATAGGCTTTATACTTGTCTTTTTCAAAAAGCTCTATTCTACATCCTCCCACAGACACATTGATCACCCCTACCCGAATACTGTCAGGGAGATTTTCCACCAAAGTCCTACCAAAATAGTCCACAGGTGTAAGCCCCGTATGACATCTGGTCAAGGGAGGCACAGCAGGATACCAATTGCCTTTTTCTCTATTCAGGTCAGGACAATCGATAGACTGTAGCACCTGAAACCTCGGGTCCACGTCCATATCCTGTTCCTCAAACTTTGCAGCTCCTTCCATATTGGACTGGCCAAAAGCCAGAAAAATGTAAAAGTTCTTGTCTTGTGCTTGGCTTGAAAACCCCATGACAATAAGGATCAGGGTCAAAGGAATCCATCTCAATTTCATGTTCATTGGTTTGATTGTTTGCTTTAAAGATTATTTTGCCGACAGTACCCCCTGTTGGGTTTGTTCTATTTTTTGAATGGTGCCATCTGGGTTATAGTGCATATAGTCCACACAGATCGAACGGCGATAGCTTCCTCCGCTAGGCAGCACCCCATTATGATAAAAGAAATAATCCTTCCCCTTATAATTCACAATTCCAGGATGGACTGTAAAACTATTGGGGACATTGTCCATAATTATCCCTTGATAGGTCCAAGGACCTTCAGGACTTGAAGCAGTACAGTATTCTATCATTTCAGGTTGGGTACCGGCACTGGCATATACCAAGTAATACAGGTCTTTCCTTTTGTATACCCAAGGGCCTTCTATAAAATGCTTTGGCTTAAAATGGTGAATAGGACCGTCCAATTCTACCATATTGTCTTTGAGCTTGGCCCATTTACAGCTTCCATTGCCCCAATAGAGATAAGCCTGACCGTCATCATCAATAAAAACTGCCGGGTCAATATCATCCCAACCATGTTCGTTATCCGTAGTCATTTCATTAACAATCAAAGCCTTTCCTAAAGCATCCTTAAAAGGTCCTGTAGGGCTGTCAGCAACTGCCACTCCAATGGCCGCACCACCTCCACTATTTTCATCCTTTTTGTGAAAAGTGGATACATACCAGTAAAACTTACCATTTCTTTCAATACAATGGGCTGCATAAGCATCACCCGTAGCCCATGAGAAAGACTTTGGGGAAAGTGGCGCCCCATGATTGGTCCAGTTGACCATATCAGTGGAAGAAAAAACCAACCAATCTTTCATTTGGTAGTTGGTGGCATCTACACTTGCTGTATCATGGCTGGTATATAAAAAGACTGTATCATTATAGACAATCGGTGCCGGGTCTGCCGTGAAAACCTCACGGATGATAGGGTTCTGGCCATAAGATTTCCCCATCACTACAACACAAAAAAGAAAGGTTAAACGGAATATCTGTTTCATTTTTTATTTGCTTAGAATATTATTTCTTTATTTAAATTGGTTCCAATATCGGGAGGCCCAAGCGATCCATGTGCTCCAGTTGGGTCCAGTGGAATGGCCTCCTGCGTGTTGCCTGTATGCAATCTCCCCTTCAGTCATTGAAGCGCCCATTTCCGGAAAACCCGAAGAGGTAAATCCTTTCATGCCCAAAAGCTCATAAACTTGACTTGCGTGGACTCCGCCCAAAAACATTCCTTTGGCATCCACCCACTGTCCTTCTATAAAAGGTGAACCAGCACTTATAAATACAGGCCTTGGAGCACAAAGCGCCACTAAGGAATGGGCATCTATTGGAAGATCATCCACGGTAAGGTCACTGGCATATTTCAGAAAATTACCACAAAACCAATGGTACTCAGCCGATGAGGCCAAGTTTTCTACCTGCTCACCGAAGTTCCTTCTCAGGATTGATGCACCACCAGCTCCAGAAGAGCCTATAAACCCAAGCGCAAACCGGTCGTCAAATGCCATAGTGACCAATGCTGCTTTCCCATAACGTGAAGTTCCTTCAACACCGATTCTGGAAGCATCCACATCAGGATCTGACTCGAAATAATCCATGGCCCTACTGGCTCCCCATGCCCAAGCCCGCAAGGCTCCCCATTGTTTTGGGTTCCGGAATTTGCCCTTGTTAGCCAGACCTATGATACCTGATCTTAAGCCTGCACCGTGATCAGCCTGAATGCTTGAAGGAACCAGAATAGCATATCCCCATCCCTTGCTAAGTAATTGCTGTTTCCAACGTGGTTCATAAGGAGAAATAAAATAACTATTAGGCTCCGCAGGAGGACTGCCAAATGGCCAGCGGATAAACCCAAACTCCATTACAACCGGTACTGCTTTGGTAGCTGCTACAGGTATTCCCACTAGCAGTTCAATCTCCACATCTATTTCGGGAAAAGAAGCATTGTCCACTTTACCGATAAGCAACTTCTCGGTTACCGGATAATTTGCAATTACGGTATCCTTCTCAGCAACCAAATGCCAGGTCACATCGGGCAAGTTTTCTGGAAGAGTTCCAAACATTTCCGTTTCCAAATCTTTGAGAATTTGGGGCCTTCTTACCTTCCACCAAGCATCCTCTGATGTAATCAGGTCCCCCTCATTGGCCACCAAAAGATCTGGCAAAGTATATTTTCTCACTTTAGATTCATCAGTGTTTGCTGCATTAGAGGCACTAGGGTCCCCGGAAGGTCCTGGACGCATAGCGGCTTTAAGTCCCAACTTTTGTTTCATTTCTCCGTAGTCCAGCTGGGTCTGCCAATTAAGGCTGTCACGGTTCCAACCTTGGGCCTGAAGTCCACAGTCCATCAATGACAGGACATTCAGTAACACCAGAATTGATACCATTAGCGCCTTCCTATTCGGCCTTTTATTATTGTATTGCTTAATCAGTCTTAGCATGTTACTATATGATGAGGATCATTTAGCTTGAAGTTCATATTTCTCACCTGCTTTGGTGGACAAATCGTATTCATATATTTCATCCAAAACGGGTGGCACTAATGTAGTTTCAGAAGCAAGCAAAGCCGGTTTTACTTCGGGAGTCTGAAAAAATGGATTGCTGTTTTTCCCAGTGGCTGGTTGAAGTCCTTTTCCATTCAGGGGGAAATAAGATCGAATCCTGCACAGTCCCCCCAGAGAGGACTTGATGACTACCTGCTGAGTTTTTTTCTCCTTCCATTCCATCGCCACTTCAAATCCACCTCTGGCACGTAAACCACTCACTTTACCATCTTCCCAAGCATCGGGCAAAGCAGGCAAAAGATGGATAGCACCATCATGGCTTTGTAACAACATTTCAGCAATTCCTGCTGCACAACCAAAATTCCCATCGATCTGAAAAGGTGGATGGGCATCAAACAAATTGGGATAGGTTCCTCCTTTTTGTTTTCCATCAGGTTGTATCGATGGTGACAGCTGATCTTGGATCAGCTTTAAGGCATGGTTGCCGTCAAGTAATCGCGCCCATAAGTTTACTTTCCAGCCCATGGACCAACCTGTTGATTCATCACCCCTTGCTTCCAAAGATGTTTGTGCAGCACTGAACAGTTCTGGATTACGATAGGGAGAAATCTGATTGGAAGGGTATAACCCGTATAGGTGAGAAACGTGTCGGTGATGATCTTCTGGATTGTCCCAATCGTACATCCATTCCTGCAGCTGACCCCAGCTTCCTATTTGCATTGGAGGCAATTTCCCTAGCTTTTCGTCAATTTTTTGTCTCAGCTCTGCATCCACTCCCAGCACCTCTGCAGCACGTATAGTTTTGGTAAAAACATCAAAAACCAGTTGATTGTCCATGGTGGTTCCTGCCGAAACCGATGCGCCATGATCGGTAGCAGGTGCATTTTCAGGTGATACTGAAGGCACCACTACTAACCAGCCCTTGTCTGGCTCTTCCACCAAAAAGTCCAAATAGAATTGGGAAGATTCCTTGAGAATAGGGTAAACAGACTCCAGGTAGTTTTTATCACCGGCATATTCATATTTATCAAACAAATGTTGGGAAAGCCAGGCTCCACCCATGGGCCATTGTCCCCAAAAAGCCCCATCAACTGGTCCAGTAATCCGCCAAATATCCGTATTATGGTGCATCACCCAACCCGAAGCTCCGTACATATCTCTAGCCGTTTTCTTCCCTGTTTGGGATAGTTCTCTGACCATTTGGACCAAGGGCTCATTCATCTCAGTTAGATTGGTGATCTCCGAAGGCCAGTAGTTCATTTCGGTGTTGATATTGACCGTATACTTGCTATCCCAAGCAGGCTTGAGCTGATCTGCCCATATCCCCTGTAAATTGGCCGGTTGACCTCCTGGACGGGAAGAAGAAATCAACAAGTAACGGCCAAACTGAAAATAAAGGGCCACTAACTGCGGATCATTTCCCTGTGAAAACTCAGCAATTCTGTCATCTGTGGGCTTATTTACGGAGGCAGTTTCCCCTAGATCAAGGCCCACCCGCTTAAAGTATTGTTGGTAATCGGCCACATGATCATTTAAAATATCGTCAAAACCTTTGTTGATAGCCTTTTCCAGATAGCCATTGGCTTTTGCAGTCGCATCCCCGGAGATATCCTGGTAGTTTTCAAAGTTGGTAGCCAAGGAAATGTACAAGGTGGCCATATCCGCACCGCTTACATCTAAAGTTTTGCCATTAGCAGTTATTTCACCACCTTCAGTGACAATTTTTACCTGTGCTTCAAATGCTACTCCTCCTTTGATGCCTTCATGATCGCTGGAAATTCCTGTCAGGATCAATTCATCATTGCCATTGGTGTGCAGATCAAATTGCTCCGGACGGTCCATGGTGGCTGAAAATTGGATGGTACCTGTCTTATCTGCCGTTATTTGGGCCACAATCACTTGATCAGGAAAGGAGGAGAACACTTTGGTTTCATAGTTTACGCCGCCCTTTTTATACCGGGTGCTTGCTATGGCTGTTTCCAGATCAAGCTCTCTATAATAATCGGAAGTAGGATCCTCGCCTTTAAAATCCAACCTTAAGTTTCCCAATGTTTGATAAGGCATCCCATTAACACCACTAAAAAACTTCTGATCGATAAGTCCTTGCGCTTCATCATACTTCCCTTCAAAAATCAGCTTTCTGGCTTCTGCTAAAGCTTCTTTGGCATCGGGCTTGTCATTTCTATAAGGCTGTCCGGCATATAAGGTATTCTCATTGAGTTGGATGGTCTCCTTCTTGGGGTCGCCAAATACCATCGCCCCTAATCGGCCATTTCCGACCGGTAAAGCTTCCACCCATTTTTTCGCAGGTTCATCGTACCAAAGCCGCAAATGGACATCCGAAACCTCGATGCTTTGGTCCACCTTTTCGGAAGTCCCACAGGACAGACAAAGCAAAATAAAAATTGTTAAAAGGGTTATTTGTTTATTCATTGTTGAGTTTTATTAGTATGGGTTTAAGTAATTTTGCAAAGTCGATATATTAAATAGGAATCACAGTTTCGGCCTTTTGGAGCATTCGGTTTTGGGACAATTGTGGAGGGCGTTAAGAAAATGAGTTAGCTCGCGAAGTGGACGAGCGAGATCCACTCATTTTCAGCCCATAGCAATTGGTCCAAAATCAAATTGAGCCAACAGTGACCTCTTCGTAAACGAAATTGCCTCAATTTGAAGAATCCTCCACTGGCCTAGATTTTTGGTCCTTTTCATCAATGGAAAAGGACAATAACCAGCATTAGAGCAAAATGCAAAGAACATCCTTCTACATACAAGCTTGTAAACATTCATACTCAGTTATATATCCACTTCACTTCGATAAGCTTCCCAGCCCTTCCGTGGGCTTTTCCCACCTTACCCAATCCACTTCTATCGTTCCGCTTCCTTGTAAAACCAAATCCTGAATACCAGAAGCGCTATGTGCCACCGGAACCGTGATGGATTGCCATTCTGCGTTCCTCTCCAGCTCTACCTCACTGATTAACTGTCCCTCTTTGCTTCCTTGTCTGATTTGAACTTTTCCACCTTGGGGAGCCCTGACCCTCCAGGTCATACTTCGGGCATCTCCTTTACCAAAATCCACCGCATCAAATTTGACCCAGCCTTCCTGATTTCCCAAAATCGTTTTCCAGCCTAGAAATGGATTTGACTCCTCCAAAAAGGCAATAGTAGCTCCAGTTTCACTGAGCTGACTGTAACGATCCAGATGGACTTTCTCAAAAGCACTGCTCAATCCTATGCCCCGTAGGCTAGGCACTACCTTTCGAATCCTTCCATCTGCTTCAAAAAACAAACTATCAGCTCTTATAGACCTGTTTTTATCAAAATCAGGAGAATAATCATTATGGTGGTAGAAAAGATAATGTTGTCCCTTGAAATCGATGATCGAATGGTGGTTGGTCCAGCAGCCTGTGGGAGATTCATCCATAATCACCCCTTGAAACTCAAATGGCCCTAAAGGTTTATTGCCCAGGGCATATTCAAGTCTTTCAGTCTTATTTTCCACATGAGGGTAGGTCAGGTAATAACCACCTTTTCTTTTGAACATATAGGGTCCCTCTTTCAGACCTTTGCTCGGGAGCTCCTGTAAAATCACAGGCGCTGATGCCAACTCCAGCATATTTTCTTTGAGCTTTGCTCCATAAATATGTCCTTGAGACCAATAGAGATAAGCTTGGCCATCATCATCAATAAACACATTCGGATCTATTCCCTTTACCCCTTTTATCGGTTCTGCTTGGGGAACAAATGGCCCTTCCGGATGGTCTGCCACAGCCACCCCAATGGTAAAGCCCTCACCATTCACACTGGATGCATTGCTATGGTCAGGAAAATAGAAATAATATTTTCCGTTGTTTTCGATACAGTCAGGTGCCCACATGCTATTGGCAGTGGGATTTCCCCAAGGGACATTCTCTTGCCGGAGGATAACCCCGTGATCCGTCCAGTCGGTGAGATTTTCGGAGGAAAAAACATGATAATCTTGCATGCAGAACCAATTTTCCCTACCGTTATTTTCCTCCCAATAAACATCATGTGAAGGATAAACATAAACCCTATCCCCTACTACCATGGCAGATGGATCCGCTGTGAATTGGTCCTTGACCAAAGGATTCTGGGCCATTACGGCAGTACCAGTACATACAGCTAGACTGGCCGTCCATATACTTCTATTGAACAAATTCTTAATATTCATATCCTAATACACTTAGTCCTATTTTGCAATGGTTGAAATAGATTGGTAAACCTGTCAGGTTTAAAGGAGTGGACACGCCGAAATTGACTCCTGGTGCATATAAAAACCTGACAGGTTTTATCCCTTTTAAGTAATATGAACAGGTTAGATCAGTCACCAATATTATCTTTGATATGAAAGTAATCGAAGTCTACATGCCCTCCCGGTGATTTGGTCGCATAATTGAACAAGGCAAAACGATAGCCCATAAAATGGGGCAACGTATACTTCATGTGCAGGGTCGACCCGATAGCCTTCCAATCTTTGCCATCAAGACTGTAAAAGAAATTGGCTTCATCGCGGCGATCGGTAAAGTCACAAGTGGCTTTCAGGTAAACTGAACTTGTGTTGAGCGGGACACGTGCAATTTCTTTAGCCTCTCCGGAATCTGCATTGATCATCACTAACACCTTTTGGCCATGCTCATCTTTCACCCCTAATTGTCCGTAAAGTTTTTGGAGCAGGGCAAGGCCAGCGAAGTCCCCATCCTTCATCCCCGCTAAATCAATTTTGGTGACGCCTGTACATTTTGGGCCTATGGTCCGCTGGGTCAGGGTATTTTTAGCTTCCATAAGAGAAGCATCTACCCTGGACGTGGTTAAGCGCATGTATCCTTTTCTTTCCCTAACCGACCAATATGCCGGATCAGGGTTGTGGTTCCACTGCCAAACCAAGGGCAGGTCCCTGTCCTGCTTTTTACGCTTAAAATCATCTGAAGCCACAATACCGGGGATCAGGCTTCCATTGGCGGGAAGGTCCAATTGGTCGGGTACTTTCCCTTCCTCTCCCAGTACAGGCCAACCATCAACCCACTCAACGGGAACCATATAAGGAATTCTGCCAACAGCCCCATAGTCTCTAAACAAATAGGCATACCATGTCCCTTCTGGCGTATCAATAAGTCCTCCCTGAGCGACTCCTTTGTCCTGCAACATGACCTTTCCTTCATAGGGTCCGGTTATCTGATCAGCCCTATGGACAATGACCGTCCTCATCCCCCCTTGGGGCCAAGAGATATTGAAGAGGTAATACTTTCCGTTTACCTTGAACAATTGTGATCCTTCTGCCGGAAGCATCACATTAAGTCCCGAAGGAGCAGTGGCGTTTTCTATCAACACCCTTTCCGTACCTGGCTTGACTCCCGATAGATCTTCTTTTAACTCCACCATGCGGAGCTTTCCCCCTCCCCAAATCATATAAATTTTGCCATCCTCATCGAAAAACAAGGTATGGTCATGATAGGAAGGAGAAAAGGAATGTGTTTTCCATAAACCTTTTCCCACATCATTGGTGGTAAAAATATAGGTCTTACCTGTGGTGGAAGAAAATGTACTGAGGTAATAGGTCCCTTCATGAAATCTCAGGCAACTTGCCCAAGACCCCGCTCCATAGGCCTTCTTGCCATTTTCCAGATTGATGGCATCTACTTCCCCCAATCGATCATAGGCATAGCTGACCAGTTCCCAATTGGACAAATCCTTTGATTTCATAATGGGAACACCTGGATTCATGTGCATGGTGGTACTACTCATATAATAAGTATCACCAACACGTACCATGGACATGTCCGGAACATCCGCATGGATTATAGGATTTTTTGCGGCCTTACCTTGGGCCAACACTGCCTGGCTCCACATAACCGTCATCAAAAAAGCTAATATCGTTAGTAAATCTCCCTTTTTTTTAATTATATACTTTACCATGATTATTTCAATTATGGTTTATTGGTTAGCCACCCTAATCAGTTTTTCTACAATAGGCTTTGCTTTATTTTCCCGGTCAAAGAGTAAGGGATAATCTGTCCTCCCTCTTACCGGCCAATTGTTTTTCCATGAATGGTGATCTGAAACACCCCAGAGGGTAACTCTAGATATTTTGTCCTGATGCTTTAGAAAAAGCTCGAAAAACTCCAGGTACCTTTCATTAAAAGCCTGTGCCACACTATCCGGCATACCCTCGGGATAGGGATTCATCTTGTCCTCATAATCCGCTTTGTCCGAGATATTGGCCCCAGCTTCCCTATTTCTCCAAGGAGAAGGCAGCACAGAAAGATCCAATTCGGTAACCATAACCTGTACACCCAAATCAGCAAACGCCTGAATGCTCTTTTCAAATTCCTCAATTTCCGGATGTTCCAAGCTTATATGTCCCTGCATACCTATACCATCTATCTGTATACCCTGTTCCTGAAGTTCCTTTACCATCTTGACCATACCCTCACGCTTGCCAGGTTGGGACATAGAAAAATCATTATAATACAGTTCTGCGTCTGGATCGGCTTCATGGGCAAACTGAAAGGCCAGTTTGATAAAGTCCTTGCCCAAAATTTGATAAAATTTGCTATTTCTATAAGCTCCATCATCCAATATGGCCTCATTGACCACGTCCCAGGAATGCACCCGACCTTTATATCTGCCCACTACAGTATAGATGTGCTTACGCATTCGCTCAGTCAGTACTTCTGGCGACACCTCATTCCCCTCTTCATCGGTAAAAAACCATCTGGGAGCCTGCGAATGCCATATAAGTGTATGGCCGTGGATCTGCATATTATTTTCTTCTCCGAATTCCACAAACTGATCGGCCAAATCAAAATTAAACTCCCCCTCACGCCGCTGTATCCGACCACTTTTCATGATGTTTTCAGCGACAATACCATTAAAATGCTCCTTTACAATTTGAATGGAAGAGGTATCCCTGCCTGTTATTTGCCAAGCATTTAGCGCTGTACCAATTACAAACTTCTCTTGAAAAGCAGTTTTTAAGGCAACAGGAGTGTTTTTAAGAGATTCTCCTGAAGTACTGCAGGCTCCTACCGCCACTAACACTCCCCAAATAAGTATAAAGCCTAATCGCTTTTGAAAAACTTGAATGCTCATTTTATCTAATTTAATATTATTAAGGTTTTATTCACCTGCACAGATTTCCATTTCTCCAGCATATTCCCTAAACCACTCATTTACCGGCTTGGCGCAGGCATCGGGGTCAGCATCAAAAGCAATCCCTCCTTCGGGATCTCCCTTGTCAATCAGGTTTTCTGGAGACAGCAGGTTCCAACTGACATTGCCCATTTCATCTGCCAACAACTTAAAATTGGCGCCAAAGCCCCAGCCATTGGCTACACCGGTAATGCCACCTTTGCCCCATACACCATATTGTTCAGGAGCCCAATCGATTTCCGTTACCGCTATAGGAGCAAAATCAGCTACAGGTTTGAAATTTCTTTCCCACTGCTGTCGAAGAACTGCGGGATCATTGAGATCCTGACCCCAATAACCGGGATACAGGTGCACAGCATAGCCGATATTATCTCCCTGAAGGGGATAGTCTGCATAACCCCGATAATGGGACTGGTATCCCGAACCGGGAATCCAGAGAATATTTTCCGCACCATTGTCCCTGATCCTATTTACAATTGGCTGGAAAAACTGCTGCAAGGCTTCGTAATGGGCAGGCGTATCACTACCATATTCACCATTGGTGCCCAAAATATGAATCGGCTCATTGGCCAATTCAAACATCACATGGTCTGTATTTTTCAGATCAGGATGTTGCGAAACATGGTTCCAAATCTTCATCAGGTAATCATAATATTCATCATCCTTGGCGATTTGATGCGGACAGACCCCTGGAGGACGCAGTATGATATACATCCCCTTGGTTTTGGCATGCGCTATCAAAGGCACGATGACCTCATCTACAGCCGTGACAAAACGGTCAAAGTCAAATCTTGAAATATCATTTTCCGGAATGGGTTCCCCCGGGGTATTGGACCAATAAGGGTCGATATGTAAGCGAACGTAATTCAGGAACCAGCCATCTTCATCCCCTGCTGCAAGTTTGTCCATCACGGACTTGTTATAGGCAAGGCAAGCGTCCACGTCATAATTGTTCCATCGCCATTCCCCAACATGCCCCCCATTGAACCAAGGGCTAGGGGTCATGGCCACTCCATGCAGGTTTACGGTATTGCCACAGGGATCTTTCAGAAACCTGCCTGCTACATGCAGCGGAGGAGTAGGATTAGGCCAGGAAATGGATTGAATCTCTTCCTCTTCATCTTTTTGTTTCTCTGGAACATGTTCATCAGTACCAGCACATCCCCAGAAAAAACAAAGGCCTACTATTATGCCCAAATAAGAGGCATTCTTCATATTTTATAAAAATTAAAATGAAAGATTCGTTAAAGGTTGGAAAGGCCAGTGATAGTCCTAAGACATACCACCGGCTACCCCCTAATTATAATCCTTGAAGTCCTTCAACAAAACCAACATAGGCTGGTTTCCGGTTAAAATTAAGATCCCAAAGTCCCTGACGCTCTCCTGGCAGCCAGGAGGCATCATCAGGGCTGTCTGTAATGCCCCATACCGTAATGCCATATCGCTGCGCTTTCGGTACATATTCATTATAGGTATCCACTACATATTTGTACATCTCTGCCTGCTGCTCCAGCATTTCAGGCGTAGGATTAGCCGAGTTCACCCTGACATCCAGTTCTGAAACTTTGATCAGCTTTCCTGTTGCCGCCAGCATTTCAAACATCATGGCAATATTTTGCTTGTTGGAATCAATACCAATATGCATCTGTGTGCCAATGCCGTCCACCTGAGCTCCTTGACTTTCCAAATAGGTTACGTAATCGATAAGTCCCTGACATTTGTCCAGATTATATTCTAAGTTATAATCGTTGATAAAATGAAGATCGTCCGGATTGCCATATGACCTGGCCCATTGAAAAGCCATAACGGCATAATCTTTACCCAGGTAATCCTGCCAATAAAATTCATCAGCAGCTTTATCAGCTTTTCCAATTCCTGTTTTCAGTTCATAGGGATTACCATCGTCCATAGGCTCATTGACTACATCCCAGGCTTTCACATGCTCAGCACTATTGGTAACCATCTCTGATATCCATCTTTCCAACTCTCCAGAAATGATTGATTCCTTCTCCTCCGGTGTTTTCTGTACCAAAGTGGTACTACCCCCAGAAAGTGAGGCACTGCTCAAAACCACATTGTCAATGTACACCGTACCCGCATATTCTCCATAACTTATAATAAGCCTGCTTCTGTCGTCCGCAGTCGCTGTGGTGGTCAGCTCTACCTGCTGCCATTCTTTGGTAACCATCACCTGGCCAAAACCATTGGAGGAATAATTAGGACTTTGTAATTCCGGACGGATAATCCCTTCAGCGTCTCCTTTAACCCAAAAACTCAATTTGTAGGTTTCTCCATTTTCAAGTGGCTCAGCGAATCCATAGGATGTCTGCACTTCCCAAAAACCTCCAGTTACAGATGGGTTGGTGACAAAAAAAGCTTTGCCTTCTCCACCAAATCCCATTCCGTCTTCAGTTATTCCTCGAGTAGAACCATTACCCCAGCCTCCCCAGCCGGAACCGGATTCAAAATCACCATCTGCCACCAGATTATTGATCACAGGTTCTCCGTTAGGATCATAAACATATAAGTTATTTATATCCAAGTAATAGGTAACACCTGGGGCATATCCCATATCAAACTTCAATTTGAAGGAATCGCCTTGAAAATCATTTAAGCTAAACCTTATTTCTCTCCAGGACATAGACGTTTGGAAAGAAGAAGAAGCCATGCCTGTTCCCATCCAATCTATCTCCGGCTCATTATTGCCCAAGCCCTCAAAACTGATCCTACCCTCACCAGGCATATCAGATTTGATATAGGCTACAATCTCATACTCCATTCCTGCCTCAGAAGGAATATCAGGGATAACGAACTGAAGGTCTCCTGGAGAAGACACACTGGCACCAGTAGTCAACTTAATGGCGGATGTTCCCTCTCCCATGCCTTTATTGGCTGCTATGGATACATCACCATTGGTAGGGTTAGCTGAAAGCTCTCCTGCCATAAGTCCGTTCAGGTCCAATTCATTGGCAAAAGCAGGGGAATTAACCACAAGCGGCTCCAATAGCCCATTCAAGTAGCCCGCATTTTGGTTGGCATGCCAACAGAGGGTATGACCATAAATCGAAGTTCCGGCTTCTGCTGCCGCTTGGTACATCGCATTGACGGCATCCATGCTCAGACTTCCATCAGATTGTACCACTGCTCCATGCTTCATACCATATCCAGCAGTGATTTCTTGGAAATTACTATTGATCAGCCGGTATAAAACACCCTTATTGGCATATTCGGATTGGCTCACTGCTCCCCCCAGAACAAAATCAGGATTAGCGATGCTATCTATATAGGTCTTAAGGGTATTGTACGAATTCAGTTCTTCTTGAAGGGCAATACTCTCTGGTTTTTCGACTTGGTATTCATCCGTAGAAACATAATCCACACAGGATGAAGTTAATGACAAGGCTACTCCGCCTAGAAAATTGATATATCTTTTTTTCATGTTAATCTCGGATTAATTCATCAATAGATTATTTCAGCACAGGGCTAAATACCTCCATGCCCACTCCACGGTCTCTCAGCACCAAAGTGTCCAATGTGGCCACATGCATTTGGGGCAAATCAATCTCATACTCCAAGTAAACGGCATCTCTATCCTGATTTCCCCAACTGGATTTTTCACCATCCTTCACAAATTTCCCGCTCCCGGAAGCTGTATAACCATCATTTGCTGCTGAAACTGTACAGTTCCCCTGATCATCAAAAGTCAGTAACAAGTCTGCATGAATATTTTCTCCTCCTTCACCAGCAAAGGTCAATGGTAACACAACCTCTGAAAGCGACTGGGTAAGCAATTCATTGATTTCATCGTCCTCAACATTCTCTTCATGTCTGATGATGGTTTCGTCAGATATACCAGTTTCCTTTCCTGTAATGATATCTTTACCTCTCCTTAAATAGTTTCCATGCCACTCGTTCACATATTTAAGGGCATAGAGGGTAAAATCTTTAGGGGCAGGAAACCAATCATCAGCAATGGCCCTATTAGGGTTTTCCACCACAGGCACACCCGCTAGAACCGAATCGGCATTGGTGATATTGGTAATCTTAACGGGCAACACAAAGGTTTTCTTGATGGCTCTTGGGTCATTGAAAAAAGCCCCGGTTAACTGTACCTCAACTCCCCCGGCGATTTCTCCTCTTGGTATCGTCACGGTTTCTGTGCTCAACTGATAATATTCAGAAGACAAGACTTCTATTTCATCTCCTCCTTCTTCAAATAACAGTCCCTCGGCCAATGATTCGTCCACCTCGATCTGCACAGACACATCATTTGGAGAAGAGTATACACCACCCGTGGTGACCATCAACTTAAATTTCCCTTCATTGTCCAGTGAAGTATCAAAAATATCTTCCCCCAAAGTGATGGTACGGACTGGAAATTGATAAGCGAAGTATACCGTTTGGTAATCAAAGTCCGGGAATTCCCAATCCTCGTTCTCGCAGGATGAAAATATCAAGACAATCGCTATTAATATATATGGTATCTTTTTCATTGTTTTTGAATTTAATTCACTTAAAAACCAGTTATGCTTAGCTTTCAAAACAATTACCAACCGGTATTCTGTTGAAGCGCACTGAATTTCAATCGCTCACTGTATGGCACAGGTCCATAGATCATGTGATCCTGATAAACCCTATTTTCCACATTGATAATGCCGTATTCATTTTCATTTTCAATGCGCATGCCTCGAGCAGTCTCTGTAAGATCTGATTTCCATCTTCTCAAGTCCCAGAAACGGAAACCCTCAAATGACAATTCTAAGCGGCGTTCGTTGCGGATCAATTGCCTCATGGCCGCTTGGTCACTTTTAATGGACTCCAGATACGCATCGCCATTGTCCCCTCCAATTCCTGCTCTTTCGCGGATGGCCTTGATCACATCATAAGCAGAGAATCCAAAAGAGCCGCTTCCCATTGGTCCCCAAGCTTCATTGGCTGCCTCAGCATAAATCAGGAAGAATTCTGTATACCGCATTCTTGGTTGAAGATGGCGCTGTCCCGTATTGGCCACAGGATCAAGGTTTACATCCTGACGTAGCAGTTTGCGCATATAATAACCCGTACGGGTAGAGGATTCTACCTTATTCAGCCCATCGTTCGTATCTGAATCCAATGCCGTATTGATCGTAGTCCCTGATGGTCCAGCAGAGCTTCCATTCAGCAAAATGAATTGGGCCAACCTTGGGTCCCTGTTGGCATAAGGAGCATCCTCCATATAACCTGAGGCCGGATCAGCTATAGGGTAACCATTGGCCATAGGGAAGGCATCAACCAAATTTTGTGTCGGATTTACCAGCCCTTCTCCATAAAGCGTTGGAGGGAAGTTTTGTGTTTCCAAGTTATTGGAAGGTCCTCCAATGGATCCCCTCCAAAGAATTTCAGGAGGATTGTTTCCTGCTCCCAAAGCATCTATCACTGAGGCATTATTGTACCAGGTCACGCCATTGGGATCCAGTCCGCTTACCCCTCCAATATCATTTAATAAACTTCCCGCATAGGTAGCGGCATCTTCCCATTTGGTCTGGTCATTGTCCAGATTAAAGGATGGGCTGGCCGCCAATAAGGCTGCCTGTGCACGTATGGCACTAACAATCCTACCAGACACTAACTGCTTGGCATCATCTCCAAATACCCTGTTATAATCACTCACCTGAGCTCCGGATTCCCGATACTTGGACGGAATCATCGCTTCATTATTGATATTATAATAATCAATGGGCAATAGCTCAATCGCCTTTTCAATATCCGCATATAGCTGCGCCATACAGGCTTCAAAGCTTGCCCGTGGTATGTTAAAATCGGAATCCACTGTTTGGGGCTCAAGAAATATAGGAACGCCCAGTAGTTCTCCTCCAGCTATCCCTCCGTGAGCCTGAAGTAAATAATACATAAAAAGTGCCCTCAAACCATAGGTTTCACCTGTCAAACGGTCCAAAAACATTTGGTTGACATTGGGATTGGAGGCATATTGTGTATTACCTACTTCCAATAACATCTCGTTGAGGTACTGTATAGCTGAATTGGCGGAAGTCCATCTGTCCACTGGATTGTTATTCGATGCCCACTGACCAGTAGCCATATTCAAAAAGCCACTGTTAAGGTCATTACTGACGGCATCATCAGTCGCCATTTCACTGAAATTATAACCATTGGTAGGAATCCTTAAATAGGCATTCAATAATAGCCCCTGTATCATGCCCGGTCTTTCCCTTATCAGTTCCTTGCTTTGGATATTTTCCAATGCCGGATCAATTAAATCACTACAGCTTGCCAAAGCCACTAATCCTGTAATGATAGCTGCTATTTTAAGATTTATTCTCATGTTCATTTTGGGTCTTGTTAAAATTTCGCTTTAACACCAATATTATAAAACCTGGTCTGCGGGACACTTCCAATGTTCATCTCCAAAATATCCCTATTTGGGGAAATCGTCAGAAGATTTGCGCCATTGGCATAAATATCCAGCCCCTTTAAGAACCGCTCACCAAATAGGCTGCTAGGGAATGAATAAGAAAACTGCACCCTAGTTAAATCAAAACGATTGGTACTGTACATCCAAAAATCTGAACCACGGAAGTTGTTGGCACCATTTAATGTGGTCAGACGTGGGAAGGTGGCCGTATTCTTTGTAGCCTCTGTCCATCTACCCCTAACCACTTCGGAGTACTTGTCATCACCATTGACCCAGAAGTAATTATTGGTCTTCATGGCATAGGCTCCTGTACGGGCAGTCCCTAAAGCAAAGAAGGTAAAGTTTTTATATTTTGCTGATAGGTTAATGCCCATGGTCAATGGAGCACCAGACCAACCTCCTCTACCAAGATATACTTCGTCTTGCGCATTAATAATACCATCATTGTTTTGGTCTTTGTATTTGATATCTCCAGGCTTAACTTCTCCAAAAGCTTGTTCTGGGGAGTTTTCTATATCATCTATCCCAGAGAAAAAGCCCAAGCTTTCTAACCCCCAAATACCATCCAAGGGTTTTTCAACTCTAGTTTGGTAATCGAACTCAAAATTTTCTGATCTTCTGGAAGCTTTGGTATCATAATAAATGCCCGAGAAGCCTAAACTCCAGTCCACCTGTCCAATCCGCTTGTTCAAGTTCAATTGAAAATCAAAACCTCTTCTTTCGTCATTATTATAATTCACATAAGGTATCCATGAAGAGATAGGCCATCCTGTCACAAAATAGTTAGGATATATATTACTGTCCTGAAGGAACAACCCGTTCATTCTACTGACAAAGACGGAACCGTTCAAAGTCAAGAATCTATCAAACAAGGACGCATCTAGCCCCACACTGATTTCCTCTCTTTTTGGGAATCCAAGATCATAATTCTGCCCTCTTCTAACATCAGTGGCCGTATTGTTCAAACCATCTTTCCACTCATACCAAGAACCTTCATCCGTATATATACCTTCATATAGGTAATATTCATTAATGTCCAGATCGGTATGAAGTATCCCTCCTGACACAGATAATTTCAGGTCATCCACCACTGAAGAGGACGCCAAAAAGTCCTCCTCACTAAGTCTCCATCCCAGGGCCAAAGTAGGGGAAAAAGCTTTGCGGTTATCTGGGGCCAATTTGGCACTATGGATCATCGCCCCACTGAAATCCAGGTAATACTTTGATTTATAGTTATAACTACCGTGGATACCAAGATTGGCATTACTCACCTTATGATAGATTCCGGACTCACCCGTCTGAAAACCATTGGCAACCAACATCGCAGAGATATGGTGTTTATTATCGATGCTTTTCTGGTAATTCAATTGACCGGAAAATGACAAGGTCTGTCTAAACCAGTTATTGCTGATATTTTGGGTTTTGGAGCTGGCATCCTGCCCATACCTGGTCAAGCCCGCAATTTCATCCATCCCGTTATAATTCGTCCAGCTAGGCTGGTAAACAGCATAGTCATTATTAAATGACAGGTTATAAGAAGTGGCATAGTCCAGTCCAAAAAGTGTACTGAAGGAAAGTCCTTCTAATACATTTCTTAAATCGGCATTTAGGCCGGCATTAAACTGGAACTGCCTACTGGTATATTTTGACGAACCACCTGCGTAACTTCCGGCAATGGGATTGGTTTGATCCAGTTGGGTCCCTCCCAACAAATACTTCCCGCCGATCAAATGTTGGCTGTTCTGAACATAATTCTGGGCAGTTTCATCATCGGGAGATAACATGTCAATAGGCACTAAGGGTGCAAAACGATAAGGTCTTAGTGTAGCGGATCCACCCCAGTAATCCGCATTGATTCCTTTTCCATTATAAAAGATGGCTGCCGCATCAACCTTGGCAGAAATATAGTCGTTAAGGTTGAGGTCCACATTTCCACGTACATTGAACCTTTCATTGCCATTTTCTGCAGCCTGACCAAAATCCAGTACAGACCCTTCAGACCAAAAGCCTACATTGGTATAATACCTTGCACTTTCATTCCCTCCTTGGATTTCCATGGTGGCATCATAGCGGGTATAGGCTTTTTGCAAGTAGTCATCTGAAAAGTAATCCACATTTGGGTAGCGATAAGGATTCTTTCCGGAAGCGTGATTATAGATTTCTTCCTCACTGTAAAGAGGACTTAAACCATCATTTGACCTGGCTTCATTATACAGGCTCATGTACTCAGCTGACCCTAAGTATTTAGGGTAACTTTTGGGCACGTTCACGCCAATATTAGTACGGACATCAATCGTCTGCTTAGTGGCTACACCGCGTTTGGTTGTAATCAGTAACACTCCTTTCGCACCTCTACTGCCATAAAGTGCTATTGCGTTCACCCCTTTTAGAAATGTAATCTGGGCTATTTCAGTAGGCATTACACTACCAATATCACGGGGAACACCATCTACAAGTGTCAAATAACTGCTATTTCCCCATAGGTTTCCATTAAATCCACCTACAAAAGCTTCCATACCATCCAATGGATAGGTGATGTAATTCTTATCCATGATCTCTGGCATGTTTACAGATGACACTCCCCCCATCAGATCGTTCTTATCCTTGGTTTGGAAAGCCACCAAAACTTCTTCTCCCTCTAGGTAGGGGAATAATACAATTTCTTCCAGGTCAGCGTGCGCTTGAAGTATTTTGGTCTCATAACCTGGAGCCTCTATCCCTAAATAGGTATTTAAGGTTACTTCCAAATGCACTGTTCCCAAACTATCAGACACTGCTGAGTACCCATCCTGGTCACTTTTGACAATAGCACCGCGAACAGGTTCGCCTGAACTTGTTTTGATCGTCGGATCAATACTGATTTTCATTGTTTCCTGCGCAATAAGGCACAGTGGAAACAACACCATATATGCACAGCAGAGCAAAGCTATTTTTATATATTTCATCATGTTTGTTCATTTTTATAAAGGGACAAAAAAACTGATACTACCATCCCGGATTTTGATTGAATTCAGGATAAAGACTCACATCAGCTAGCTTGAGCGGCAACCAATAATGTTTGGAAGTAAAATTTCGCTCAATGATCACTTCCTCCCTCATGTTCACAATGCGGTTTTGGGTAGGGTCATCGGTATTGAATTCCCCTGACCTATCAAACTCAAATGAAGTTTTGGTGGTATAAGGCTCCTCGATAAGTAGCATCCATCTGCGAAGATCATTAAATCGATGTCTTTCAAAAGCCAATTCCACCGCTCTTTCCCTTCTTAATTCCCTTAGAAAGTCTCCAACAGATCCTAAAAACTTATCATGTATTCCGACCATACCGGCACGATCACGAATTACATTTACGGCCTCTACAGGCGTTTTACCAAAGGTTGAAGAAGTGGCAGCTGTACTGTTATACCCCATCAAGGTGGCCTCTGCATACATCAGGTAGATGTCAGCCAGCCTCATATAAGGCACATTGATATGTAGGGCAACTCCCCAATCATAGGCCCTATCATATTTATTGGCTGTCAGTGGAGAGAACTTACGCGAAGCATACCCTGATAGGCTTCCTGTCACCACTTCTCTATAGCTACCACCCGTATGGAGGTTTGCATATCTATTAACTTGCTGATTTGGGTCTGGAATAGCCCCTTGAACCACTTTTACACCATCATACACAATTGCCTTGTAAAAACGCGGATCACGACCTTTCCATGGATAGTTAGGATCATAACCTGATTCAGCATCTGCTTGGGTAATATCATCTGGCAAGGGCAGGCCATTGGACATCCCAAAATTATCATGAACATAATTGGCAGTAGGATAGAAATTTGTCGGATCACCTTCATCCATGAAGGTAGGTTTATACTGCTTTGAAATTCGCCAGTGGGTATCATTGGCAGAGTAGTACACCGACCTAAATATAGCCTCTGTCCCACCGGGCAAGGCCCAGTTTTGACTTGTGGTATAAAAATTATCATGATACTTGTCAAAAGGGAGCAAGGCGAATTGGGTTTCCCCGCTTTCTACTAGTTGTAATAGTTGACCAAAAGTATCTGCAGCCTTCTTACAATATTCCACATGATAAGTTGCACTTCCAGTAGATACGGAATTCATCAAGGGGCTTCCTGCCCAAAGGTAATTTTTACCCAAATAGCCCAAGGCCATGATCTTGTTGATCCGTTGCTGATTTTTGCCCAATGTCCTTCTTCCAGTTGTGGTATCATCCCAATCAATAGGTAATAATTCTGCTGCTCTTTTCAGGTCCTCTGCCACCCTATCGGCGCATTCATGGTAACTTAAGCGTGGTAAAGTCAACTGCTCATCACTCGGCAAAACTTGATCCACATAAGGCATGCCTCCAAAATATTGGATCAAAGAAAAATGGAACCAAGCCCTGAAAAACAATAGCTGTCCTTCAATCAACCTCCGTTCTTCTTCAGTGGCATCTGTCATCAGGGAAAGATTTTCCAATCCCATATTGGCTTTACGGATACCATACCAAGCCAACGGCCAGAGTCCTTTATTTTTATGATCCCTGTTGGTGTTGGCAGAGTTAGCATCCAACCACCCATTATTTCCCGCCCCATTTTCTACCTGCCAGGCCCAAAAGTTGCCCCGGTCGATATTATAGGATAAATGGAAAGTACCTGCAGTGGATTCAATTTCATCCTCGCCCCAATTCCAGGAACTGGTATAACCGGACAAAGTGAAATTGGGTACACAATGGTACAATTCCTCCACATAGCCCTGAAAGTTGGTGAAATTTTGGAAGGCCTGCTCCTCTGAAATGATGGATTCCGGTGCTCTCTCCAGATAGTCTTCGCAAGAGGTAACGATCAAAAACATCGCTATCCAAATCGATCCCCTCAATAGTGATTTGATATAATTATTCATTGGATTGGCTCGTTTAGAATGTAACATTTAGACCCAAATTGATTCTTTTAACTGTAGGATAGGCGCCTTGATAAGAAGGTCCTCCAAAATTTGACTCTCTGTCATCCGGCATATCCGTCCATAGCAAAAGGTTATTGCCATTTATATATAAGCGCATATTGTTCATGCCCAGATTCCTCACCCAATCCGACTGGAAATTATAGGCGATTTCCGCATTCTTCAGCCTCAAGTAGGAGCCATCATAGAGGTACCTTGGACCATTATTATAGCTGGAAGGTTGTGACCGCCATCTAGGCAATGGTGAATCTGCACCGGTATTTTCTTTGGACCAATAGCTTCCTTCATCATACACTATATTCAGACCTCCTGCCAAGCTGGTCAATGAAACATCCCTGGTCACATTGTTTACTCCATAAAACTGTAGGTAAAGGCTCAATCCTTTCCATTCCACTCCTACATTGGTACTGTAGGTGTTTTGAGGTACTCCTGAATAACCATAAGGAGCAGAATCAAAGGCATCTACGATACCATCCCCATTGAAATCAACGATATAGTAATTTCCTGGAAGTTTGGCCATATCATTGGTATTGTGTCTAGGACTGCCATACAGCTCATCCCAGGTATTATAATAACCTGCACTGATATGGCTTCTATATTGTCCAAGCTGATAACCAGCATTTTTTTGATAATCTGGACGCAATTCCGGATCATCTCTATTAATCACTTGATCGATGGCATGGGTCATAGAAACATCTCCCCAGAGCCTGATCCCGCTATCAAAAGTATGATTCAGTCCAATGGTAAATTCATAACCTTCTGTCTCTACCCTACCCAAATTGGCTGCAGGTGCATTGGCTCCATAGTAACTAGGTACTGAACGACCACTGGACATTAGGATATCCACCCTATTGTCGCGGAACCAGTCCACACTACCGTTGATCAGGCCGTTAAAAAAGCCAAATTCCAGTCCTACATTGTATTTATAAACCGTTTCCCAATGCACATTTGGATTCCCTATGGCATTTTGTCTATACCAGGTATAAGGGCTGTCTTCACCAGATTGACCAATCACTCCCATTTGAGATGTGCCCCCATAGGCCCATTGATCCATAAATAAAAATCTTCCACCGATATTATCATCACCTACTTCTCCATAAGAAGCCCTAAGCTTTAATCTGTCTACAAAGGATAGGTTTTTGATAAAATTCTCTTCGGAGATATTCCAGCCCAATCCTCCTGAGGAAAAGAAGGCAAAGCGGTATTCAGGCGAAAACTTTTCGGAACCATTATAAGCTCCGTTATATTCGATCATATACTTATTTTTATAATCGTAGGTAGCCCTGAACACCCAATCTTCACGATAACTAGGAATTACGCTTCCAATGGCATCTTGCTGTCTGTTCATCAAGCCCATTAAGCTATAATTATGTGTATCGTTAAAATTGCCGACATAATTCATCTGGAACTGATAAAACATTCTTCGCTGCGCTCCCTGAACGGTCCCCCCTTCATTTTGCCAGGTAACCGCCTCGACAAAATCAAATCGGGTATTACCATCCAAAAGATTCCTGTATTCAGGAACTCCTGTAAAAGGGTTAATCCATTTGGTAAATGGGCTATTATAAAGGTCATTTATCCCTCTATCCACTTCCCGAAAAGAATTATCCACAGCCAAGGTACCTCTAAAGTTCAGCCCTTTTAAAATCATATCAAGGTCCTGCTCCAAGACAAAATTGGTGGACAGACGGGTATCAGTGATATACTCAGCCCCACTCGCAGCTAGGTTTAACAAGGAGTTTGTAACCGCATAATCGTCAGGAGTATAAGTTCCGTAAGCCCCATCTGAGTACCGAGGTAAGAAAACATCCGGCGGACTTTTGTAAGCAGAATTCCAATAACTTTCTGGGAAATCATAGGCCCAAGGAGCTTGACGAACACCATAAGTACCTCCTAGGTTAACCCCTAGTTTGGTCGAGGAAGTCAGTTGAAAATCAAGGTTACTCCTAAAATTGATCCTATTATAGTTAAAGCCTGCTTGATAGCCTCTTCCCGTATCAAATTTCCGGAACAAATCACCTTCATATTGGTAGTCTATACTGGCAAAATATTTGGTAAAATCAGTCCCCCCTCGAATCCCCACATTAGCATTATAAGCCATGGCCTGATCCTTGAAAACTACATCTTGCCAGTCCACATTCGGGTACCGCTCCATTTCTTCCAAATTGGCTGGAAAGCGGTATTTTAGCCTCATATCTTGAGGAATCATCTCATCCCAGCTATTTGGGCTCAAGGACAATTCCCGTTCAATCGCCAGATTCCGCACACCAATAGCATCATATGAATCCAGCTTACCGGGTAGTTTGGAAACAGATTTCATGGTGGTGCTTATATTGGCAGTAATTTCTGCTTTACCTAGTCGACCTCTTTTGGTGGTAACGATGATCACACCATTGGCACCTCTAGAGCCAAAAACCGCTGTTGCAGAGGCATCTTTCAGAACGGAGATAGATTCTACGGAATTGATATCCATATTGGCAAAAAACTCTGGACGTTCAACGCCATCTACCAAAATCAAAGGGGAATTGCCGTTCCAGCTGTTTTGCCCTCTGATGACGATTTGGGGCATTTCTTCCCCTGGTGTTCCCACACTTGATGTGGTGATCACGCCGGGCAGGTTTCCAGTAAGGGCCTGTCCCACATTGGAAACCCCACCGGTACGTTTGAGCACTTCTCCATCGGTCTGGGTAACTGCTCCTACGATGGTTTCCTTTTTCTGTTCGGCATAGCCGACAACCACTACTTCATCCAATGATTGAAGATCCTCTTCAAGGACGATATCGATGATGCTTTGAGCACCTACCTTTACGGTTTGTTCCTTAAAGCCAACAAAGCTGAACACCAAGGTTTCACCTTCGTTTACATCAATGCTGTATTCCCCGTCAATATTGGTAACAGTACCTTTTGTGGTACTTTCTATCCTTACAGTTACTCCTGGGATAGGTAGACCTTCTCCATCTACTACTTTTCCTTTAATTTCAATTACCTCAGTAATTATTGCTCCACCTCTCTCTGACTTTAGTGGATGCTTAGGATCATTGTTATTAGCATCCTTCAAATGAGGACCTATTTCATTTCCAATAATATTGGAATGGGCCTTTCCTTTTGGGCCTATGGCCAGAATTGCTATAATCAGCAACTTCAATAAGAAGGAGCCCCCCACATATTTGGAAAACTTTTCAGTTTGCCTGGGTATTGCTTTTTCCATATTGTTTAAAAGTTTTGTATGCATCAAAATTGAAAATTGTCTTTATCGATTTTGCTTGAGTAAAATGACTTAAAGACGAAGTCAGTTTATGCTGCACCTATTTCAACTGCTGTTTTGGAATTGCTTTTTCATGGATTATTGAAATTTTGGGTTTGTTTTGAATATTAAATCTGAAATGAGTTGCGCTAATATTTATTCCTGTACAGGAGTTATGGGATAGGTTTGGGCACCTAAGTCTCTTTTGAAATTTTGTGTACTTATTACACTTATCTAAGCATATACAGGTTCCCTCTGAGCTTGTCGCTATTAATCATAAGCGGCATGGTTTTCAGGACTTTTTATACCTTAAATCAGGATAATCAACCAGTACTAACAAAAATTCAAGGATGACGCTAGGTGAAATTTCCCAAATCCTTAGCTTAAGGCATGCCTGAGAAATATAGATAAGTCTGCGGGTGGACTATCGTTCACAGTATGAAATTTCAAAATATATTGAATTTCCTTTTGAAGAAATGAGAGGAATAGTTTTTGGTCTTTGGGTAAAGGACCTACTTCCAAAAATTGTGTAATGATATTTTCCATTCTGGGTTTATTTATGGTTTAACCAATTGACAATTCAACATTGAAAACCATAAACGATGAGTCACGCAAGAAAAAGCATCACTTACAATGAGTGATGATAAATTTTCAGCACAATCACAGTAATTGAAACTGTGACTCAAAAAAGATCTAGGAAAATAGGGCTATACTTAACAGTAAATGATGTAATTCTTAAACTTGAAACAGATATATACTATCTTTTACGTAGTTTAGAACTTCAAATATTTGTAAATATTTCTATTTTTCCTCAAACGAACAAATATTTTACAGATTAATTAAAGCACCTCTATTTCAAAAGCATTTGGAATCATCATAATTCATATTAAGAGATAGGAATATCAATTGCATGTAAAACTAAGACTACAACTTTATAAATGTATTGACCTAGTAAAACCATCATAAAGCTTAAAAACGATTTCCAAATCCTCCACAAAGCAGTTCGAAATAAGTATCGAATGGTCAACATAAACTACAAGCCACATAGATTTATACGGCTTTTTTTAATAGCTCTGCAACTAAAATTCAAAAGTTGGGCACATGAAATCCTTCCAGACTTCCTTCAAATCAATAAAAAACACCTATCCGTTGATTTCCCCCCATAAGGTAGGTAGGCTAATCAGCCTTCGTCCCGTTTTTTGTTAAATAATTTCTTTGATTAAGACAGGAAACTGAACCGTGCCTATAAGTACCAAGATTTTTTACTATCCACTCATTGACAAGCATTCTCTTGCATAGAACGATTAAAAAAATCAACAACCTAAGACCTTGGTAGATGCATTGTTAAATATCAATTATCAATTTGGTAAAAAGATCAACTAGAAGTTTGGGCCTGATACCCCTAGCAATATTTAAATAAAATCATGATTGATAAATAGAGGCATTTGACTGTCTAACTTCGGAAGCCGATAAGAGTATGCATCTTCTCCAACCACAGCTTTCAATTAGCACTAAAATAGTCCCGTTTTGATCATAAAAAAAAGGCTCTACCATACATATATTTATTTCATTCTATTTCAAATTGGGTTGAATGAAATCTTCTCTCCTTACCTTTCAGCAATCCCATCTTGGGTCTATAAAAATTCTGCAAATAGAAGCTTTAAAGCCCCTTTCATCCTATTTTTCATAACTTGTTAAAGCATTGAAAATTCATTTTTTTGAGGTATTTAAAAAAACAATATGAGACATAACTTGGAAAATTTGACCTAAAAGGGAAAAACCACAATATAATCCATCATTAACAAAAATTTATCCATTCAACAATAAGCTTCCGTCATTTTATTTTTTTAAAATATTGCGTTCAGAAATATACGTCTAATTATGCACCAAAAATCAAAACGTTTGCTTGTATAAAAACCAAAACCACCCAATATATTCCATACACACGTAACAAGCACCTATTATCATTATTGAATCATCCAAAATTATTGTAGAATGCCCAAAATCAACCACCTCTATTTAATTGCATGTTTATTACTGTTTTTTTCTCATTCAAATAGACTATTTGCACAAAACAAAAACATTAACCTTTCTGGACAATGGCAATTTCAGCTCGATCCACAAAAAAAAAGGGCTTGAAGAAAGATGGTTTGAATCTAAAAAAAAATTCAATGATTCCATCAAACTTCCTGGGTCCACAGACACCAATGAAAAGGGGGATAAAACGCTTCCTTGGCCTGAAGATTCCATCACTCGTCAGTTCACCTTTCCAAAGGACTTTGAAAACCCTAAGTGGATTTATGAGCTAAACACAGCTCCGTCCCGTAAATATAAATACATCGGGCCTGCTTGGTATCAGAAAGAGATACAGATTCCAACAAACTGGGAAAACCAACGAGCAGAGTTATTCTTTGAGCGTAGCCTATTCAAGATGCAGGTTTGGATTGACGGCAATTTCATAGGAGAGGACATTGCGCTTTATACGCCAAGACGCTTTGATATCTCTGATTTTGTAAAACCAGGAGAAAAGCACTTGCTTACCATTTGCATAGACAACACCAATCTCATTGGTGGAATGGCCCATAGTTATACTTACCATACCCAAACCAATTGGAACGGCATCATGGGAAGTATGGAGATTCGACCTCATGAACAAGTGTCCATTAAAAATACTAGGATATTTACAGACATTTACGATAAGAATGTCCGTGTCGAAACCACTGTATCCAACCAAAGTGGAACAATTACCCCAGGAAAACTCCTACTTCAGATAAAAGACAAGAAAGGCAATATTTTAGCTGAAAAAACATTTCAACGAAAGTTCGAGAAAGGTGATAAGACCAAGGAACTCTATCTTGATATCCAAAAGCCCATCACACTATGGGATGAATTCACTCCTGAATTATATACTGCGCATTTAGAACTGATAACGGAAGACGGAAAACATTTTGATACCTACACTGAAAATTTTGGATTCAGAAAAATTGAAACGAGCGGTTCTTCCATCCTGATCAATGACCGGCCTGTTTTTATACGTGGTACCTTGGACTGTGCTATCTATCCCAAAACCGGCTATATGCCTATGGACAGGCCATCATGGGAAAGGACCTTGAAGACCATTAAAAGCTATGGCATGAACCATGTAAGGTACCACTCAGTATGTCCTCCCAAAGTAGCTTTTGAAGTAGCCGACGAATTGGGAATATACTTGCAGGCTGAATTAATTTGAGGTCCAGAACCGAGTTTTGAAAGCCCTGTACTTAAATATCTCTATAATGATGGGTTTAGAATATTGGATGAATATGGCAACCATGCCTCCTTTGTCCTAATGGCATTAGGAAATGAACTTTCCCATGATGACAATACGCCTAAAAACCGGGTTGTAAATGCCTTAAGGGAACACGACCCAAGGAGACTTTATTCTACCCAAGCTGGCCATGTAGATAAAAAGCACTCATCCAGTGATATTCGCTATAATAAAGAATGGGAAAATGGAGAAAGCTGTAATCTGCCTAGAGAAGAGCTTATCCTTACCAACAACTTTGATTTTTCTGATGGCAAATCCCAAAATGAGCCTCCTTTGATCATCCACGAAAATGGTCAATGGGTAATGTATCCGGGCTTTGACTTTATGGACAAATACACTGGTGTAAAACAACCTGACAACTTTTACCCATTATTCGAAAGGTTAAAAGAAAACGGGCTAGAAAAGCAGGACAGCGCCATGGCTTTGGCATCAGGAAAACATGGCGTATGGCATATCAAGCAAGTCTTTGAATCCATGTACAGAACTGAAGGTCTTGCTGGTTTTCAGTATTTAGGATTACAGGATTTCCCCGGCCAATCTGAAGCCATGGTAGGCATATTGGATCCTTTTTGGGATAGCAAGGGCTATATCAGCCCAGAAGACTTTAGGAATTTCTGCCAAAGCGTAGTACCACTGCTTCGATTTGAAAAATGGGTTTACCGTCAAGATGAAACCTTTGAAGCACAAGCCTCGCTAAGCAATTTTGGTCCAAAGGATATGCAGGAAACCCCAATTCATTGGCGTATTATCACTTCAACTGGGAAAGAAGTCCAAAAAGGCCAGTTTAATATTCAACAATTACCACAGGGAAAAATCTCCAAAATCGGCCATATTAAGCTTCCCCTTGAAAACCTGAAAGCACCAGGTGCCTATAAAGTCGAGCTAGAATTAAAAGGTACTCCGTATAAAAACAATTGGGAATTCTTTGTTTATCCGGAACAAACAGCCGTTGCTCCTCAATCAGTTTATATCACAGAAAATTTGGATCAAAAAGCCAAAGACAAATTAGAAAATGGGGAAAAAGTCTTATTGATTTGGCCAAAAGATGGCTTTGGAAAAAACGTGCAAAAGGTTTCGTTTACGCCCCAGTTCTGGTCCTTTAACCGAGGAGCCTTGGGAAGAACTTATCCTGGTACTGCAGGCATGCTCTGTGACCCCAACCATCCGGTATTTGAAGCATTCCCAACCAATTTCTACGCTGACCCAAGATGGATGCACCTCATCCATTACGCCAATGCATTCATCCTAAATGACCTGCAAAAAATCGATCCATTGGTTCAGATCATAGATGACTACCACAGAAACAATAAACTAGCGGCGCTATTTGAGACCAAGGTAGGTAAAGGAAAGTTGGTGGTTTGTGGCTTGAATATTCATGCTGATCTTGAACAAAGGCCAGAAGCTGCCACGCTGAAAAAAAGCATCTTAAACTATATGGAAAGCAATCAGTTCAGCCCAAATACTGCTATGAGTTGGAATGAGCTAACAAGCTTCCTTCCTGACCCAAATAGCATTGACAGGGTGGTAGAAGGTTCTAGCAGATGGCCTTTGCATGACTACAGAGATGTCTTGGACGGTAATCCGGATACATTCTGGAGTAGTGAGTGGAATGGAGAATGGCGTGCAAGTTACTCACATCATATCGTCATTGAATTCGGAACTGAAAAAAACATAGCAGAATGCATCTACACTCCTCGACAGGATTCCGAAAATGGAAGGGTGAGGAAATATGAAATCTACGTTTCAAAAGATGGGAAAACCTGGTCCAAGCCCATTGCCTCAGGAGAGTTTGAAAATTCCACAGAAAAACAAATTGTACGCTTTGACCAAAGCTATCCTACAAAATTCGTGAAATTTGTATCGGTATCTGAAGTAAATAATCGAAAATGGGCAGCTATTGCAGACCTTCAGTTCAATTAACCTGAATGCTTTTATCCAATAAACACTCACAATTGCAACATTCAATAAATGTCGTTTTATATTATTCGATTTTGGATATATTGATCACTTGAATTCTATAAAAAGAGGAATCAATTGGCCTTGGTAATAATTGCTGAAGATAGTTTTCATAAAAAATAGACCATCTCATAAATACCCTGCTCTGTTTGTTTGAAGCGAGGTTTTTAATTGAGATGGTCTCTTAAAAGTGCTATTCTTCAGGATGCACTCCTAAATCATTTATTCAATAAACTTCCCAATGTTTTCTCAGATAGTGCTTTATCACCAGTAGCAATGGAAAGACCTGCATCGATATATTGCCCTCCTATATCCTGTTTACAGTGGATAGCAATAATATTGTTGCCATTGGCTATCAAGGCCTTTTTAGCTTCCTCAGAAATGGCAGTATTGATATAATTGGAAGTAAATCCATCTAACTCTGCTGCTTTAACGCCATTGATATATACCACACATTCATCATCATGATGGATTCTTAGGCGAATATCATCCAAGTTGATCTTAGAAAGATCTCCCAATTCGAAATTCCTTCTTAACCAAATCCCATCACTTTCCCATGTGGTGCCATTTATTGCCCCTGGGGTACCTTTAGATCCAAATCCAGCTCTACCAGTTTTCCAGTTTGAAGCGGAAAAGTCTGGTTTCATCCAATTGCTACCTGGTCTATCAACAGTATACTTCCAGTCAATATTTTGCTCCTTGGCCGTCAAAACCAAAGGATATACATGATCCTCTTGCTCTATGATCTTCTTGTTAATCGGAGCGATCTTATCTGCATCCACCTTCATCACGCGATCGTAGGTCATGATTCCATTAAGTTCTATTTCCACATCGGTAATTTCAGTATAAACTGCCGCGCTCAACCCTTGATTGGTCTTAAACTGCACCAGCATATCCGCAAATCTATCATACATGGACAAGTACTCTTCTTCACTGTCTATAGTGATATATTCCTTCAAATCATTAGGATTCCAGATATGCCCGTCCATCTGATAGCCAATTCCGCCATATTCTCCACAAACGGTAGCTTGGTGAAAGCTTTGGGCATAGGCAGGTGGAGGATAACTATGTACGTCTGCCACATCTGCAGCTTCGTGGTTGGTACCTCCACTGGCTTCATTAACGATCCTTGATGGATCCATCCCTTTTACCAAAGCTGAATATCGCTCTGTGTCATGCTGTCCCTGTGACTCATTGAAAATCACCCACATCACGATACTTGGTACATTTTTAAGGTTATCTACCATACGCATCAGTTCCTTGGTAAAGGCTTCTTTATTGGGTTCTGGAGCAGCATGGGTATAACTGCTTGAAGAAGGCATGTCCTGCCATACCATTAATCCCAATTTATCTGCCCAGTAATACCACCTCTTAGGTTCTACTTTAATATGTTTTCTGGTCATATTAAAGCCCAGTTTTTTGGTCATTTCTAGGTCATAGCGCAGCGCTTCGTCAGTAGGAGCGGTATACAAGCCATCAGGCCAATAACCTTGATCCAATGGTCCCATTTGGAAAACGAATTCATTGTTCAAGTAAAGTCTTTGGAATTCTCCTTCCTGCTCCATTGAAATCTTTCTCATACCAAAATAGGTATCCACTACATCAACGACTTTATCTCCATCTTTCAGTGTAATGGTCATATCATAGAGAAAAGGGGAATCGGGAGACCAAAGTTTTTGATTTTTGATCGAAATGGCTGTTGGCTTCTTAGGCTTAGAATCAACCGTCGCAATCACCTTATTTCCGTCCCTAACTTCCGCTGTATAAGTCAAAAACCTTCCTCCTGAAGTTTCCACTGATAAATTAAGTTCAGAATTATCGATATCCGGTATCATTTCAAAGTCCACGATTCTATTCTCAGCTACAGGTTCTAGCCATACGGTTTGCCATATACCTGTCACAGGAGTATACATGATATCTATCTGATTGAGGGCCTGCTTTCCTCTAGGGAAGCCCTCTCTCGTTGTTGGGTCCCAAACTTTAACAGTAACCGTCTGAGTTCCCTCTGTGAGGTGATCTGTGATATCAAAGGAAAATGGATCATATCCTCCCTCATGTTTTCCTACCGGCTTATCATTAATAAACACCACCGCTTCATAATCCACCGCACCAAAATGCATTAGGATACGTTGTCCATCCCAATCCTTAGGAACCGTAAATTCCCTACGGTACCATAATCTCTCATGGGTGGTTTCTTGTACTCCGGAAAGCGCCGACTCTACAGCAAAAGGCACAAGAATATTCCTAGACAACTTTCCTTTTGGATAAGGTTCTCTTTCCCATGTCCCGGGCTGGAATTGCCAAAGCCCATTGAGATTTTTCCATTCTTTTCTTACCATCTGTGGCCGTGGGTACTCTGGAAGAACATTTTCAGGATCCACATCCTTGGCAAATTTAGTCATTAAAGGTGCTTGCTTGGAGGTCCACTGCTGAGCGCTGGCGTTCATCACCAACCAAAATAGTGTAACGACTCCAAAAAGTTTGTTTGTACGCATTAGTAGTTTTGAGTTTAATGTTTTTGCTTTAATTTGTTTGCTAAAAGGATTTTGCTAACCATAAACAAATCCAAAACCCAAAGTTAAAAAGTCATCAAGCCTTCCTACTACCACTTATCCTTCAAAAAAGTAACAGAAATCCTTCTTTTAGCACAAAATCGCCAATAGAATTGATATTTGAGTGAATATTAGCATTATTATAATGAATAAATGCCCTTTCCCTCTAAGCTTATTTAAGCTCAATAAATTCCGATGAATTTCACATATCAAGTGAGATGCTAAAATGTTTTGATTATGCTGGATTATGGATAACAATTAAGAATTTTTAAATAATATGATTATCCTTTTTCGCACCGGTAACCTTATTTCTCACAGCCTGTCCCGATTTATCGGGAGATTCCACAGATTTACATTGATCTACCTAATGGAAGACAGGTTTAATTCATCATTTCAGTAAAATCTGGCCATTTTTGAGGGAATGTTTTGAAGGGTGAACTTTACTGGTGTAATAGCGGATATATAGATTAAATAATAGAAATACGTCTCCAAGCAAAACTCATTCAAATTATCTTGAACAATCTACAACCAATTGCGTAAAGAATTGGGGTTTTGACATTGAGATTAGAGTCCATAATATGATATTTGAGCCAACAAATTGTATCCTAGCCCAGTTTTATATTACCCACTCTTTCGATTTAGTCTTAAAAGAACCAGTGTTGTGTTAACTCCGAAATGACCTTTCGACTTCGTAACTATCGTTACTCAGGTGCTCAAAGTGACGCAGGATTGTCAGGTCGAGGGGACCTATCTAACCAACAGGTAGAGTCGAGACCCTGCTCAAACGACATTACATTTAACATAACACTCGTATTCTCCTAACCCCCAAGCATTTAACCATAGTTTGCACAAAGATCCAAGTGATGGCTAATAAAAAATTAAATACCCTTTTCCGTTACACCATTTTTCTGGTCCTAATTATTCTAATTTTTGGAACCATTTCCTACTCCTACACTAAAGTCGCTCCACAATTCGGCGAGACTCCCGAAGGGGATTTTTTGACAAGGATCAATAATTCTCCCAATTATGATGGCGAGCAGTTCAAAAACCTAATTGAGACCAGTACCGGATCACTATGGGATGTATTACCATTATTGCCAAAGTTACTATTCTCAGAGCAAAGCACCCCTATTAAGCCATTTGAAGTTAATTTCGAGCCTATCCCTGACAAAAAAATGGATAGTTTGTGCTATATCACCTGGTATGGTCATTCAGCATTTTTAATTGAGCTGGAAGGAAAGAGAATTCTTATTGACCCTATGCTCACTGATAATCCCTCTCCCCTTCCCATTGGTACAAAACGCTTCCCATATGAATCCCCTATCCCTATAGATCAACTGACTGATATTGATGCGATCATTATTTCCCATGACCATTATGATCATTTGGATTACCAATCCATTCTTCAACTAAAAGAAGTAACCAATCATTTCTATACTCCATTGGGAGTCGGCTCACATCTCATTTCTTGGGGAATTCCTACATCCAAAATCACGGAACTGGACTGGTGGGAAGACTCGAAACTAAGCTCAATTGAAATAATTGCCAGTCCTTCCCGCCATTTTTCTGGAAGAGGATTGACAGACCGGGATAAAACGCAATGGGCCAGTTGGATTATCAAATCTGAAAACACTTCCATTTATTTCAGTGGAGACGGAGGCTATGGTCCCCACTTTGAAGACATTGGCCAGAAATATGGCCCTTTTGATTTGGCCTTGATGGAATGTGGGCAGTATAATGATGCCTGGCCGGACATCCATATGCTTCCAGAGCAAAGCGTTGCCGCTGGAAATGAAGTAAAAGCAAAAGTGATCATGCCCATTCACTGGGGAGCCTTTAACTTATCTACCCATTCTTGGACTGAACCGGTAACACGATTTAAAAAGGAAAGTGAGCTACAGAACATGACCATGATCCACCCATTTATTGGCAAGCGTATCCAGCTTGGGCAAGACTATCCTCAAGAAGAGTGGTGGTTGAGATATATGAGTGAATCGGCACATTAATCCCCTCCCGGGGGATTCCCTTGGCCAACAGGGAAATTGTTCAATGAGATTTTTTAACAGCCCATTATCGCTTAGGATCCATTATGTTTTTGAAAAAATAGTGGCTATTCTCACTAAAGTGTATAAATTACATTAATTAATATTCATACCACCAGAGGACAAAACCATGATAAGCCCTATTAGAACCCAACCATACATTAAACAGCTTTTTTCCTGCTTCCTATTATTGACCATAGGGATATTATTTCCCATCCAATCTTCCCAAAGTCAATCCTACCTTCCCACTGAATCAGAGGGAAAATTAAAGGTTAAATCAAGTGTGGCTATTCAGGCATACCCATTTAATCTAAATGAAGTAAAATTACTTCCCAGCCCCTTTTTGGATGCCATGGAAGCTGATGAGTCCTACCTGCTTTTTCTAAAACCAGACAGGCTATTATCCCAATTTAGGAGCCATGCCGGACTGGAACCAAAAGATGAGGTCTATGGAGGCTGGGAATCCATGGGCTTGGCAGGGCACAGTTTGGGCCATTACCTATCGGCACTTTCCATGCATTACGCCTCCACCGGAAAAAAAGAGTTTTTGGACCGTATCAATTATACAGTTGATGAACTTGCCCTTTGTCAGCAAGCCCGCAAAACCGGATATATAGGGGCTATTCCCAATGAGGACAAAATGTGGGCAGAAGTGGCCTCTGGCCATATCAGGTCAAGAGGTTTTGACCTTAACGGAGCCTGGGCGCCTTGGTACACAGTACATAAAATCATGGCCGGCTTAATGGATGCCTATTTATATGCCGGAAATAAAAAAGCACTAGAAATCAATATTGGCATAGCTGACTGGGCAGATAATTTACTGAAGGAGCTTTCTGAGGACCAAATTCAGGAAATGCTTAAATGTGAATATGGGGGAATGAACGAAGCTTTGGTCAATACTTATGCACTGACGGGAAATAATAAATACCTGGAATTATCCTATAAGTTCCATGATAATTTTGTTTTGAAACCTTTGGAAGAGAAAATTAATCCATTGCCAGGCAAGCATTCCAACACACAAATTCCCAAAGTCATTGGAGCCACCAGAAGATATGAACTTACTGGCAATAAGGATGACCAGATCATTGGTACATTTTTTTGGAACACCATGGTGGATCACCACAGCTATGCCCCAGGAGGCAATGCGAATTATGAATACCTAGGTGCAGAGGACGAGCTCAATGATAAACTGACAGACAATACTATGGAGACCTGCAATACCCATAATATGTTGAAATTGACCCGTCATCTCTTTGCTTTGGAACCCAGTGCTAAACTGATGAATTATTATGAGCGGGCGCTTTATAACCACATTCTGGCATCGCAAAACCCCGATACCGGTATGATGTGCTACTTTGTCCCCTTACGAATGGGAACCAGAAAATGGTATAGCAATAAAGAACACAGTTTTACCTGTTGTGTGGGCACAGGTATGGAAAACCATGTAAAATATGGTGAATCCATCTATTTCAAATCTCCCACAGGAGGCTTATATGTTAATTTGTTTATTCCATCAGAACTCAATTGGGAGGAAAAGGGGCTGAAAATCACCCAAGAAAGCCAGCTACCAAAAGATGGAAAAACCAAGCTAAGGATCAATACTTCCAAAAAATCTAAATTCCCTATAATGGTTAGAAAGCCCAGTTGGGCAGCCGCTTCAGAAGTAAAAATTAAAATAAATGGCAAGACCCACGAGGCTAAACTGGGAGCAAATGGCTATTTTATTTTAGAGAAAAAATGGAAAGATGGAGATCAAATTACCTTTGAATTCCCGATGAACCTCTATGCTGTGGAAATGCCTGACAATAACAATCGGAAGGCTTATTTTTATGGGCCAGTATTGCTATCGGGAGTATTTGGAGATACAGAGCCTGATCCTTTGAAAGGGATACCTGCCTTGGTAAGTGAAGACCAAAGTCCTAATAAAATCATCCAGCAAAGTCCAGAAAACCCATTGATCTTTACCACCAATAATATTGGCCAACCAAATGATGTAAAGCTGATCCCCTTCAACCAAACGAAAGAAGAATATTATACCGTTTATTGGGATGTCTTTACGCCTGAAGAATGGGAAGAGCAAGAAAATATTTTAGCGCAACAACGTCAGGAAGAACTAGCGCTGGAAGCAAAAACTGTTGATAAGTTACGCTTAGGGGAAATGCAACCTGAACGGGACCATGATTTTGAAGGCGAAAAGACAAAAACCGGTGAGGAACACCGTCAGCGCTGGCGTTCTGCTGAAGATGGAGGTTATTTTAGTTTCACCTTATCTCCCAAAAATGGTGAGAAGCACCAATTGATCTGTTCCTATTGGGGAATGGACAACCGGGGCAGGAATTTTGATATTTTTGTAGACGATGTAAAAATTGCCACCGAGGATCTCAACCAATATAAGGACAGCAAATTTTACCATATCAGTTATGATATTCCTCTTGAACTGACAAAGGGAAAAGACACCTTTCAGGTGAAATTTGTACCTCATGAAAATAATACTGCAGGTCCTGTTTACGGTGAGATCAAACTGATCAAAAAATAAATTCTGTATATCCGCTATTTCACCAGTAAATTTTAAAAGGGAATCGAAACGATCCTTTTGAAGAAAGTATCAATTACTTCGGTCTTCAGACTTCAGTCTTCGGACCACTTGAGCAAAGGATTTATGGTTACTGGCATCATAGCGGATAATCAGATAAAATTTACTATCCCATTGTAACCTCAGGGAAATCGCTTTTAATCTTTGATATTATTTAATTAAAATAGTTAGGTGTCAGACCGAGCGGAGTCGAGGTCCGTTTTCTGGCCTTCGACTCCGCTCAGGCTGACATCACTTTACTGACAGTTTTCAAAAGTGATTTCCCCCCTATTGCAACCTGGCCAATTTGCTAATTTTCATCTGGCACCAAAACAAGCTTTTTTACCTCCCCGCTTCCCAAAGGAACTACCAAAATCCCTTTTTCCTCAGTAAGCTTGCCTTCAAGATGATATCCTTTTGCTTTTATATTTAACTTGGCTACTTGTGCATGAGCAGCTCCGAGCATTTGAAGACTGATCACTTTGGTACTTTCATCAAAAGTCACCTGAGTGATTTTCCCTACCCTAGAAGTAACCCAAACATTAGCTGGAGACACAAAAACCGCATTCTTTGCTCCTGTGGTATTATCCAAAACCACCTTACCTTGCTGGCTTTTTACATTACCTCCAAAACCCAACCAGCCAAATCGTTCATCCTTATACAAATAGGCGCTGGTATTAACCGCATAACCATAAAAACCAGGACCATAATCTCCGGATAAAGGATCAATCTTCAAAGTATTGGGAAAAGAATGGAAAGCTGAAGGGCCAAAACCATCTTCAGTAATATTGGCCAAAGCCCCCATCATTCCTGCATAGCCCACTCTAAGCAAATACAAATCTTCCGGCATACTCCTATAAGCATCCAAAACCGGAATGGCATTAAGTGCCGATCCATAATGATGCAATTGCCGCTCAATTCTGCTGATTTTCCCTCCATAAAGAAAATCCCAATACCTTCTGGCACTGCCATTATAGCCCCAATGTGGCACTGTGGGCATATAGGCTAAAATAGCATTCAATGTTACTTCAGCCTTTTTGTCAAAGCCAAAATAATTGGACCACATATAAACCTCCTCCTGTCCGGTGGAATCCCAGGGCATCTCACTCCCAAAAGGAAAATCCAGGGATTCCCAGATATCTGCTCGCTTTCGCATGGCACTTTCCAAAGCCCTTGCCTTTTCTATCCAACCTTCCCGCTGGAGGTCATTCAATAAATACAAGAAAACACTTCCCTCCATCTGACCAAACTGGGCATAATGTGGCGCTTGGGCGACCATAGCCAGAGAAGTCTCATAAGCCTGATCCAAATACCAATCCCATTTTTCTTTATCTATTAGGTCAATATAGTCTTTAGAAAGCCGGTACATCACCCAATAAGCTGCCACCACATGAGGATAATTGTAGGATCTCCCAGTGGAACTGGCATCCTTCTTACTCCAGGCAGCCCAAGTGTTATAGTTGATATCCTCACTGTAGGTACCCTTGGGCATACTGTCCGGTTCATAATAGAAAAGACTTTTCTTCACACCGTATTTGAGATCGCCCTCACTATACTGCAAGCCTCCCCAAAGTGTCTGATGCACAAACTGCTCTAGCTTTTGGATTTCCTCTGGATCAGGAGACACCAACTGTTTCATCATGGCAGCCAACCATGAACCCGATCCCCCTTCATCACCTATCCCAGCTATCCAGGCCCTACTGTCCTGCAGGACTTTTTGTTTATCCTCATAATCATACGATACTACAGAAGGACTTCTATGAAAAAGGTCTGCTTCATCCTCATACCATTGTTCGTGGGTAAGAAAACTGCCCATATTGGCCAAAACCTCTGCTTCTGGCTTGATCACCTTATACTGTATGCTCTGAATTGTGCCGTCTGTATATTCAACCTCCACGCTTGCCCTGCCCCATTTTTCTCCAATGACATTATAGGCTGCCCAAGCCTCATCTTTACGATTGGTCTTTTTAATGGTCAATGCACCCTTGGGTGAAATTTCAATGGAACTTATTTCTTTAGGATACTTCAAAAACAACTTTCCCTGAACATCCTTGGGAAGAACATATCCAGGAATGCCAATAGCCACTGGCCGCTCCTCTTCAATCAATTTATTCTCTATTTCCCTCACACCATCTGCCAATGCAAATTTCAATCCCACTTCCATTGTCTCACTAGGGTTCAGAGTTTTAAAATGAGGTGTATTCCAAGGTGCTGCTCCTGCCCATTCCTCCTCAAAGGCCTTAGTAAAAACCTGCCATTCATGGAATCCCTCAAAAGTAATCCCCTTGGGCGTTGGGTCATCTAATAGTGGATTATAAGCTTCAAAAGGGGTTTGTCCATAAGGCATTACCAACAGTACAGGCCCCTTACCATCCAGCCTATTTACTTGCAGGTAACCTGCATCCATTCCGATATAAGGATCATAAAACACTTTTTGATGATGAGCTTCTTTCAGGCTTTTATGGTGGAGAATATTGTCAAAAATCAATGGCAAGCCCAATCCGCCAATTTCAAGCGCTTTGGAGGAATTGTTCTTCAACTCAAATCTCATCACTAAATTCTCCCCATTCTCCTCCCAATACCGACTTATTGAAAGGGGAAATTCGGATGGGAAGGTATTGGAAAGGTCAGCTGCCGCCAAAGATTTTTTATTCCCGTTAATAGCGGTTATTGGCTCCCTTTTTTCGGCACTGGAGTATTCCTTCCATGCATTTGCTCCCACTTCCTTAAGCCTAATATTAATATCCCCCAACTGATATACACCATCCCCTCCACGCTTTTCCAAATGCTCAAATGGGGAATAATCAAAACTGGGATCTGCTTTGGGAATCAAACTGGCCAAGGTCTGGGCATCTTTTACCAACTTGATATTAAATGACTGGTTTTCTAATTCAATGAAGCCATTTTCTATCCCCAATCGCTGAGGCATCTCCTTCAATTTATCCCAGATTTCCTGGGCCGATAAGAGGGGCGTCAAAAAAATGCAGCAAATAAATACTATAGTGATAACGGTATTTTTTAACATGACTATTTCGGGATTATTTACAATTGTGTAATTTACACTTATTTGAAAAATATACAATTGCCCCTAGTTTACAATTTCATTCTCCCTTATAAAACTAGTTTTCCGCCATTTGATATAATCAAGGATTTTCACCCAACCTATCCTTCAATAAAAAAGAATATGATTATCCGTTTTCACACCAGTCACCTTATTTCTCACGGATTCCACAGATTTACACTGATTTAATTCTTCATTTCGGTTAGATATGGGCTATTTTTGAGAACATATTTTGGACGGTGAACCTTACTGGTGCAATTGCGGATATACAGAAAAAAGAAATCTGACTTTCCAGGATTTTGTATGAAGTAATAATGAAATATTAAACTAAAATCCTTCCAATGGCATTTGACATTCGGTTTTGTGGCGATTGATTGAGGCGTAAAAAATATGAGCTAACTCGCTTCGTGGAGGGACGAGTGTAAAAAAAAACAGTCAGTGACTGTTTTTAGCGAGTAGCCTGTTTGCAGGGCAGATTCTCTCGTTTAAGGTGGTTTCCTCAGCCTAAAGAACCTATCCCGATCACCATCGAGCCTATATCCGCTCATTTTTAGCCAAAAGCAGCTACCACAAAATCAAATTGAGCCAAAATCACCGTATTTGAAAACAAAACTGACTCAATTTGAAGAATGCTCCATCGCCTAGATTTTTCCCCAAATTTTCATCAATGGAAATGCACAGCATTCATGAAGACCTTCAAGAACACAACAATACCTGAATAAAAAGTAGGAAAGATCAAATAAGAAAAAACTGCTTTGAATTTCAATACATACTATTATTCAGATATACAATAAATAAAAAACAACCCCTAGGTATATCCTAAGGGTTGTTCAATTGCTACAAATACTTATATTTTCTAAGCTCGATTATTTCAAAATTCCACTTTAGAAAATAACATAATTATCATCCATTAGTGCTTTATGAAAATGAACGCCCAAATGATACACATCCAAGTCTAAAGCTGTTTTCATTGCTTTTTGAGCTGCGGATATTTCTCCCCTACCAAACTTCCCTAACCCAATCAGATAATTACAATGGATATGGTTACGCACATTAAGAACCTCGTCCCATATCAATAGATCAGGCAGCGATACAGCGAAATAATCGATTTTGATATCATCAAAAATATGGGTTTCTCCATAATCCACCAGCTTATTGAACCGCTTCATCGCTGCACTCTGATCCCCTAGCTTCAATAATGCAAGACCTTGATAGAATATCTTATCCGGCTGCTGATCATTATAATACATGGCAGGGCTAGGATCACTCAAACCTTCGGAGGCTTTTTTCCAGGCTTTTTGAGCCTGTTCCAATTCACCTAAGCCTTCATAGGCACATCCCAACCAGTAGAACACATCATTTTCTTGGGCTCCAAATAGCTTTCCTTCTCCCAAATTATGAGGATATTCTTGGGCTGCCTCTAGGTATTTAATCGCCAACTCAAATTCATTCTTGGAAATAGCAGCCTTGGCCAGCTCCACATTGCTCAGGATATACTGAGCAGGGACTTTTCCTTCACCACCTTCCCATGGATGGAACTGTCGGTTCATCAAAAGATCCAATGCTTTCTGGTTTTCTCCCAACATATTCAGTAGGGTAACATATTCCAGACAAACATCATCCCTATATTCAACAAGCTCCATATATTCATCTAAAAATGATTTACGTGCTGCAGGTACCATACCTACCTTTTTGTAAAGCTGGTCTAGCTCCATCAGTAGCCTTGGGCTCTTGTCCAAAGCGAATGCCTTTTCCAAAAGCTTTTGCGCTTCATCCTTCCTGTCAAATTTATTATAGTAGATCAAAGAGAGGTTTCTCAACACCAATGATGAACCTCCATTGAGTGCCAGAGATTTTTCCCAACAACTTCTGGCATCCACATAGTGCCTCTTGGCCAACCAGAAATTCCCTAAATAATATAAGGCTTTATCATCTTCCTCATTGGCTTCTATGGCCGCCTGAAGTATAACTACTTCCTCTAACCTATTGGGGAAACAATAATCAGTAGACATCTGGGCTGCCAGTTTATAATAATTTAAAGCTTGCTCCCTATCTCCCAATTCACCATGGAAATAACCCATGGCATAATGGATCATTGGGTAAACAGAGTCCTTGCCTTCAGTATGGACTTTCAATAAGGCGACTGCTTCCTCATAAAGCCCTGCCTGAGCATAATCCAAAGCATATTCCAAATAGTTATGGCTATAATCTCGGATCAATTCCTTTAAATAAGCTTTGTCCGTATCCTCCCCACTGATCAGGTACTTTTCAAAAAGTACTCCAAAATTGAACTTATCGATTTCCAAGGAGGAATCAATCAAAGCACATGCCTCCCCAACCATTCCTAACTTCCGCAAAATGGCCGTTTTCAAATGCCTCGCTTTGTGGTTATGCCAGTTTCTGATTAATGACATGTCTACCAATTCAAGGGCTTTATCCAAGTCTCCACAGACAAGCGCTATTTGCGCAACATTAAAATACCCTGCATCCTGCCAGGCTGCATTCCAACAAGCTTTGAAAAAGGCATCATAAGCTTCATCCAATTTACCCTGTAGCTTTAAAGCCAATCCCTTATTAAAATAAGGTTCTCCATCATATGGGTTTGGATTGAATTTGGTAAGTGTATCAATGGCCACCTGAAAATGTCCGGCTGCCTCTTCAAACTTCCCACTTCTAAGCAAATTCAATCCTAAAGCGTTATTGCACCTCACATCCCCTGCATCTCGACTAATCGCCTCCTTATAATAATCTAAAGGACTATAGGTCGCATGCCTGTATTGTTCAATATGAAGTCCCGTCAGGTAAAGTTCCTCATTGGTTTTAATATCCTTAGGATCTTTGGCCGCCTTGGCTGCTTCAGGAACTGGTTTCAGTTCTTCTGCTGGCTTTTTCCAGTTTATCAGTAATCGGCCGTTTGCGTCCTTCACTTCCATACTGAGCCCATCAGCAAATCCCGGCAACTCCAGTGATTGGCTAAATACATTTTCAGGGCTCAGGTCAAATTGGGTGTCCATAAGCACCTGATCATTACTAGAAAGTATGATTTGGCTTTTTGGAAAAATCCCTGTTGTATAAACAATAACCTTGGCTTTATCATCCTCCATGATAACATTTAGCATGGCATCCTTATTGGCATTTTTCACCACGCCCACCTCTTGGTAGGGCATAAAGTATTGGGTAAAATTCCGCTCCTCATAAGGTTGTATCCAGGAAAAATCAGGCTGGTTATCCGTATAAACCCCACACATCAATTCAATATAAGGACCATTACGGTCGGTCAGGTTCCTGTCCCAAGCATGTCCGAAATCACCATTACCCCAGGTCCACTGCTTCTTGCCAGGAGAAACATGGTGATCAGCAATATGCAGCAATCCACCCTTGGTATCATTCTCATAGCCCCCCACAAAATCAAAATCCGAATTGACCGCCATATATGAAGTGGGCACTGGAATATTCTTATATCTGGAAATATCCACACCAGCGGAATAATCTACTTTATAGTAAGTACCTGTGGCAATTGGGAATCGGGATACATCTCTTTTCCCATGGTCAAAGACTGCATTGACATCCTCTGGAAATACCGATTGGTAATCATCATTTACTGCCACCGCAGGGTTGGCCCACCAGAGAAAAGTCTGGGGATGTGGGGTCCTATTATACAACCTGCCTTTGATCTCCAAATAAGCTTTATCCGGATGCAAGGTAAATCCTGCCATCCCTTTTGTGCGGAACATACGCTCTACTTCACTCACCCAAACCGTCACACTACCATCTGCATTTTCCTCAATAGCTGAATCAACGGGGTCATAGGTGCTTGGCCTATGGTGTTGTGGCCAGTTAAACTCAATGCCACCTGAGATCCAAGGCCCAGTTAGTCCCACCAAAGCTGGCTTGATCACTTCATTATAGTATACAAAATGTCTTTCTTTTACCTTATCATAGGCCATCTGAATCCTGCCTCCAAGGGCCGGAAGCACCATAATTTTCAGGTAACTGTTTTCCAAGTAAATCACCTCCCATTCCTTATCAGTTTTTTCATCACTGATCTTCTCAATTACAGGGTTTGGATAAACCGATCCACTACTTCCCTGATAAACCCTTTTCTCCAAAAATATAGGGTATTTCTCTGCCTCACTTACTTCATAGGTAGGAATGATCACTCTTTCCTTCCAAGCTTTTACCTTTTCAAAGCTGCTCATAATATTTTATCTTAAGAATTCTGTTTCTATTTCTTCCAAGCTTTTGCCCTTGGTCTCAGGCAATTTTTTCCTTATGAATAAAAAGCCCAAAAAGCTGATGCCACTATAGACCCAAAAAGTACCATATGCTCCAAACTCACTGTTGAGAATAGGAAAGGAGAAGGTCAGTACAAAAGAGGCTATCCAAAGGCTGAAAGTGGCAATGGACATGGCCAATCCACGCACACGATTTGGGAATATTTCCGATAAAACCACCCAAGTAATTGGGGCTAAAGACATGGCGTAAACCGCAATGGCCGATATTACCAAAATCAATATAGGCAGGCCTGTCCATCCAAGAAAATAACTTAAACCAAGGACAAAATAGATGATGGCCAAAGCTCCGGAACCAAATAACATCAGCTTTTTACGGCCCCAGTTATCTACTGTTCGCATTGCCACCAAGGTGAATACCAGATTTACACTGCCAGTGATAACAATATTGAAAAGCATATCCCCAACACTGTAACCAGCACTGCTGAAAATTTCTTCCGCATAATTGAAAATAACATTGATGCCGCACCACTGTTGAAAGATGGCCAGTACTATTCCCAAGATTAAGATAGGTTTAATTTTGGGTGTATTTAAATCCTTAAAATGGACTTTATCATCTTTCTCAACAAAGGTTTCTTTGATCTTTCTGACTTCCATTTTGGCATAATCCAAACCTCCAATTTTGCTCAAAATATTGGTAGATCGTGCCTCCTCTCCTATTTTCAGCAGAAACCGTGGACTTTTGGGCACGGCAAACATCAGCAGAAAAAAGGCGCCAGCAGGTAGCAGCTCAGCCCAGAACATCCATCGCCAGCCCATAGTACCATTCCAAGAAGCCTGCATAGCTGATGCTGAAATCCCTTCAGGTACTGGCTCAGCAATTAGGTAATTGGCAATCTGTGCAGCCAAAATCCCCACCACAATGGTCAGCTGGTTAATCGCCACAAACCTCCCTCTCAATTCCGCAGGAGCCACCTCAGCTATATACATTGGAGAAAGCGTTGAGGCCAAGCCTATGCCCACGCCTCCTATCAATCTGTAAATGATAAACCAATAAAAATCATCAGCATATCCACTTCCAAAAGCAGAAATCACAAATAAAGCTGCTGACCAGATCAAAGGGTATTTTCTCCCATATTTGTCGGACACAGTCCCCGAAAGCATGGCCCCAAAAATACAGCCTACCAAAGCACTGCTCATGGCCCAGCCCTGTAGCTGCGGTGACTGGTTAATTTCAAAAAACAGCTCATAGAAGGGCTTCGCCCCTCCAATAACCACCCAGTCATAGCCAAACAGCAGCCCTCCCATCGCAGATGTAAATGCCAAGGCCAATAGATAGGGTAAATTATAATTCTTATTGCTCATAGTTGTTTTAGGTTATTCAAATTCAGTATTAATCAAAAAGAGCTTGGTGTTAATCCCCCACTTAGATCTTGAGGAATTATGCATTAAACAAACTTAGCCTAATATAACTTAGTAAAAATGGATAAAAACATTCTTGACATGGACAAAAACACAAAATTAAAATCATATCAATTAATATTTATGATATATTCGTCGTATCAATAAATCCATAGATACTGTGAAAAACAAGGCTTTGATAAAAGCAGGTTTTATCGGCGAAAAAATGACCGTTATCCCAAGAGGCCTGCTTAAAGATTATTCTAATTCTACAATTAACCGTGACCTGTACCTTACCGATATTGGTTACTTTCCAAAAGCCCTGCACCATTTTCGAAAGAGGCCCAAAGGGTGCTCGGAACACATTTTAATTTATTGTATTGAAGGATATGGCTCAGTTGGGATAGAAAGGGTTGAATTTCAATTAAAACCCAATTCTTTTTTAATAATAGAAGCCGATAAAGCCCACTACTATTACTCTGACAAGGAAAACCCCTGGTCCATATTTTGGATACACTTTTCAGGCAACCATTCACAGGAAATATATAGGCGTTTTGCTGGACAAAACTATGGAAAACCTATCATTATTCCATTTGAAAAAAACCGAATAGCAGAGTTTGAATACCTTATTGACATCTTTAAAAATGGCTTATCCAAAGAGGTTTTTGAATACTCCAGCATGCTCCTTTATAAGACTTTAGGGTCATTCATCCACTATTCCCTAAAATCAAGTAAAAAAATCGAATCAAACCATGATCAGTTGATCAGCAATATCATCACCTATCTTAATGAGCATATATATGAAACTGTAAAAATTGAAGACATCTCAAAAGCGTTCAACAAATCCCCCTCATCCATTTTCACCTTATTTAAACAAAAAACAGGTCATTCACTTATTCATCATTTTAATTTATTGAAAATCCAAAAAGCCTGTGAACTCATTAATCTAACATCATTATCCATCAAAGAGATCAGTTTTCAGCTGGATTTCCAAGACCCTCTTTATTTCTCCAGACTGTTCAAAAAGTACATGGGGGTTCCCCCTTCCAAATACAAAAGTAATCTATAGTACTCCCTTCCTGCAAAAAATAAAGGGGCCGTCTGAAAAGAGTTATTTGATTTTATTTTAACTCTGTCCAAAGCTTATAGGCTTTTTCTATTTCATCAATAATAGAATGATAAATAGCCTCCAATGATCCATTCTTGATTTTATGCGCTATGGAAAGAGTCGCCTTTTCTCCTTTCTTGTGCAGATAATCTCCATCACAATACCACTTCTTCACTTTATTGGTGGACATTTCAAATTCTATGACCAACCTAAAGTTTTCATCCGACTTTTCGTCATTTTCCATAAAAATCAGGGAAACCAGATCTTGATGGAGATTATCAGCCTCTGCTTGTATCGCCATTTTTAAATTTTTCACTCCCGAAAAGGAAATTGTTTTTCTCAATGGTACCATGATATTTTCCTTGCTTGTCTTTCCTCAATTTACAAAATATAATACCCAAATAAACCTCATATGTCAGCAAAAAAACCAACAAAAAATAAGAGCGGGCAAACTTCCCATTAGGAAAGCTCACTCGCTCTTAACTGCCTTTTTGGTAAAATCCCACTTCATCAAAAGTGTAAAAATGTGCCAAATAAATATCAAAGGATCACTTATAAAACCTCCCGAACTGACGGACAGAATCCCACTTGCCCAACATCACCCGATGATCAATAAATGGATCATTGGTGTCTTCCACTCATTTTTGAAGCACTTCAAAAAGTTCATCTTTTTTGGATTCCATGAATTCTTCTTCAATCAAGTTCTCTTTTTCAAAAGAATCATTCTCCAAATCATAAAGTTCTAATAAAACTTTTCTCACCCATGCTCCTTCATATTTTTCACCTCTTGAATAATAATAGGCGCTATCCTTATCTAAATAAAGGTCTTCATTATCAAAATCCCCTGAAGGTAAATTGTAAATCAACTTATAGCGCTGATCTCTTACTGTCCTTCTTGGATAATAATTATCAATAAAATGTGTTTAAAATTATGTTCAGTGAACAAATAATCCCCTACCTGATTGCTCTCCCCATAAATAATTGGGTCTAATGACGCTTGGGCAACATAGCATTATTGAATCTCGTTCCCGACTTCGCCAACCTGTCAAGATGAGGAGTAGCAATAATACTGTCCCCATCGCAGGAAAGTTGTAAGTCCAGATCATCTGCAGTGATTAGCAAAACATTATAAGGCTTGGCTGTAGTTTTGATCTCTTTCGAAGCGCAAGCTATCAAAAAGGGTATGGACAAAAGCATCAGAAAATTATTCCTTATTGTTGGGACAAATCACATGATGAGTGACTTTTGTCCAACAAACATTCCAATAGCAATTATCTTACTGACAACAAACCTAATTCCAGCCCCCTCAACTCTGCCAGTCCTTTCAATCTTCCTATGGCAGAATAACCGGGATTGGTTGCTTTATGAAGGTCATCCAACATCTGATGCCCATGGTCAGGGCGAAAAGTGATAGCATGGTCCCTTTTTTGGTTAAGATCCACCAGTATTTCCATCACCTTGACCATATCCACATCTCCATCCAAATGATCGGATTCATAGAAATTGCCTTTTTCATCTTTATGGACATTTCTAAGGTGGGCAAAATACACCCTTTCTCCAATTGCCTCCAATATATCTGGAACGTCATTATGCTTCCCCGCTCCCAAAGATCCTGTACAAAAGCAAATTCCATTAAAAGGACTGTCTACCCGTTGGATGATATCCAATAAATCCTCCTTGGAGGTGGCTATCCTCGGCAAGCCCAATATGGCAAAAGGAGGGTCATCAGGGTGAATGGTCATTTTGATACCTTCCTCAATACAGACATCCGCAATGTTTGACAGGAAATAGGCCAAGTTTTCCTGTAGTCCCTCTTTTCCAATTTTACTGTAGATATCGATGCTCTCTCTCAGGGCTTCCAATGTCACTCCTCCCTCAGTAGGAACCCCCATCAATATGATCTCAGTAAGTTCATCAAGTCTGTCTTTAGAAATGGAATCATACCTTTCCTTCACTTCCTGCATAATTTCCTTATCATAGGAATCCTCAGCACCTTCCCTTTGCAATACATGGCAATCAAACATCGCCAGATCAGTCCAGTCAAAATACAGTGCCTTGGCTCCATTGGAAAGGGTAAGGCCAAGGTCTGTCCTAGTCCAGTCTAAAACCGGCATAAAATTATAGCAAACTGTCTTTATCCCGCATTTAGCTAGGTTTCTTAAACTTGCCCGATAGTTTTCCAAATAATACTCACAATCCTCCGAGCGCGTCTTAATGGCTTCATGCACAGGGACACTTTCAACTACATTCCAAACTAATCCTACAGACTCAATTAGCTGCTTTCTTTCCAGAATAGCTTCCTCTGACCAAACTTCTCCATGTTTAACCTGGTGAAGGGCAGAGACCACTGCCCTTGCCCCTGCTTGCTTTATATCCTCTAAACTAACTGGATCATTTGGCCCATACCATCTCCAGCTTTGCTCAAGCTTCTTGTTTGAATTCATTGTTTTATTTATCTATTGCTTTTTTTAGAAACCTAGTAGGTCAAATCGAAAGCCTTAAACTCTCCCTTTTGCCCACCTTTCACGAATATCCCTGGCTTTACACCCCACTGCCAAAATGAAAGATAATCGCCTTTTAGCACTGCGCCTTTATTTCCTTCTGGTACAATCTTCATCCATTCCCCTGAGTTTGATTGATAAGAAAAACTTACCTGATGCCCATCCGACACCACTGCCCTCAATGTAGCCTCATCATCAATTTCGGTTTTTACAGCTCCTAGTTCTTGATAATTACCTTCCCGAATTTCAAAGAGCGTCAAGTTTTTTTCTTGAAGGCCCAGTCCAATCATATTCTCATGGGTACCATAAAGGACCAACCCTTTGAAAACTCCTTGTTGGATATTTAATGTTACTTTGATCTCATAGTTTGCATTTTCAGGCACCACATTTAATACAGCTCCAAGACCGTTATTTGATAAGCTTCCCTTTCCTGAAAGTTTCAAAACACCCTTCTCTATTTCAACTTCAGGGGAATAACTTGCCAAATCCCATCTCCACTGAGGAGCCAGTTCGTTAGCACCAAAATCATCTTCAAAATCAACGGGTTGGACATGTCCAGATGATTCGTCTATCAGTTCATTGACCTTAAAATAAGGCCACCCAGATTCTTCATCCCAATAAAACCGGTTGATCAAACCTGATCTCCCCAAATAAGGAAATCCTTCTTTTGCATAGGCATGATAGAGATAATACCAGTCGCCGGATTCGTCCTCGATCGGAGTACCATGTCCCGGACATTTCCAATCACCAAAATCACTTAATATTGGATTTCCTGTATATTTTTCCCATGGCCCAGTTACTGATTTGGCACGGGCCACTCCCACCTTATAATCACAACCTCCACCGCAACACGCAGCCCCAGAATACAGCAAATAATAATAGTCATCATTTTTCACCATCGACTGCCCTTCTATCCCCCCTCTTTCCCAAGTATCTGCTTCTGCAGTTACTACTTCAAAAACTTCTCCTTTTAACTCTAATCCATCTTTAGATAAACCAGAACCTAAAATTTGAATAGGTTTATCAGGGTTCAGGCCATACGCTTTCCATGTAACATAAAGCTCTCCGCCATCATCAAACACAAAAGCATCTATACTTTCTGAGCCCCATTCGATCAATATACCATGGTCTTCAAATCCTTTGCTAATATCTTTGGTAGTGGCTACTCCTATACAGGAAACCCCATTTTTTCTTTTGGCGGTATAATAACAATAAAAGGTGCCGTTATGATAAAAAAGCTCAGGTGCCCAAAAACCAGACATGGTCCATTCAGGTTTTTCCGAAAACACATAACTTTCAAAAGTCCAATTTTCCAGATCCTTGGAACTGTAAATAGGATATATGGGAGCCCAATCATTAGAAGTACCACATGCATAATAAGTACCATCCACCTCAATTACCGAAGGATCAGGAAATTCTCCCTTGATAACTGGATTGGGAATAGGCTTTGGCTGCTCCTGGACTTGTTTTTCTTTTACTCCTCCACAAGCAAAAAAACAAATAACAATAAAGATTAAAGCATACTTGCTCATAAATAATAGGTTTTAATAGTACAATTAGGGTTAATTTATTCAACAGGCTATTAGCCATCATTTTTCAAATTGTTATTCCAAAAAGTAAGTAGGAGGCTCCAGTCCTTTTTTACTTTTCTCAATCAAATTGACTTTCCGTAAACTTTCTTCCCTCTCCTCTTTTTGACAAGTCTTTTGATAGAGACAGTTCAAAGTGAAATGTCTCTAAATAAGTTAAGGCATCCATGATCATGGATGCCTTAACCAATGATTTTGTGACTTTATTTATTGTAAAGTTTGTATACTTCTGTTCCAGCACTTAAAAACGCTCCTGTACCATAGACCTCTGTCTTATCAGGCCAAGCTTTGCCAGGAGCTGCACCTATTGGCTGAACATAGCCCAACATCCCATCATCAGTTATATGAGAAACCATGGCATTCCAAGCTTTCCTAACAGCTCGTTCATAATCATCCTTATCCAATACTCCTTCGTTGATCCCCCAAGCAAGTCCAAAAGTAAAAAAGGAAGACCCACTGGTTTCAGGTGTAGGATAAAAGTCCTGCCCCAATAGACTCATTGCCCAGTGTCCTTCTGGTGTCTGTATCTCCAAAAGCTTTTTGGCCATCTTCTTATAGATTTTGGCGAAGTATTTATACTCTTTTGAGTTTGGCTCCAGCTCAGTTAAAATATTGGCCAATCCAGCAAACACCCAACCGTTACCTCTGGCCCAAAAAACCTTGGTTCCGTTGTCTCTTTGGCTTATATAGCGTTCATCTCTATAGTATAAATGTTCCTTTTTATCAAAAAGAAAATCAGTGGTGGCTTTATATTCCTCTACCATAAAGTCCAAGTATTTTTTCTCACCAGTGATTTTATAAAGCTTGGCCCATACTGGAGGTGACATAAACAATGCATCACACCAATTCCACCTGTCTTGGTGATATGGTGTCGCCCAATTCAATAAGCTATTAGAAGGATGATAAAGGATAAAATCAAATTGTTTGATGGTCGGCGCCAACATGGCATCATCACCGTATTTTCGGTACAACTCAGCATACAACTGACCTACCGTATGATCATCCGCATGATATTTCCTTTTATAAAGGCTCCAATCATGCTCCTCAGCAATGCCCCTTAACCATTCATAATATTTTTCATCTCCTGAAAGTTCGGCCCATTTTACCATGCCTACATAAAGCGCTCCATTTGTCCAATCCAAGGGATGATGGGGTTTGCTATGACCACTGTAGCTATAGCGAAAATGCTCGATTTGCCAATCTGCCACTCGTTTCATTTCTGCTTTGACTTCTTGTGGATCAATATCTTGGGCCAAGCCAATCAATTGAATCCCCAATAAAAAAATCAGGGAAAATTGTAATTTCAGGTATTTCATTGGTCAATGGTTTATTAAATAAATATTTTCTACTTTTTCAAAAGTAAGCCCCTAAGATAGGAGCAAAAAACATTTTTTTATTCCCCATTTATATAATTTAGCCCAATTTCCAACTTAAAACCTCATCCATATTCAATTTCACCTCGGCCTGTAAGCATCATAACCATATTTTAATTCCTCCAAAGAACCAACTGGACAAATACCCGCTTAATGGTTCGCTTGAACAACTATCGATCTAAATGTAAAATACTGTTTAAGCTAATAAGTTATTTTAGCAGCATTGAGGTTATCTTGATAACCTCATGCCAAAGTGCCACTACCATCATTTTTTTCTAAAAGGAATTAGTATACTATCCATAAACATCTCTTGGTTAAGATCATTTGAAGGAGTCCATTATTTAATGTATTTCCACTTCATCCTTGGCAAAATTCTTCAAGGCGCTGATTTGAGTCCCCATATCATCCCATTCGAAAGAAGAAGGGATTACAAAGATATTCTCCACATACTCCATTACAGCATAATCGATAGATATAGTCGGGCACTTTTGATAGATAGTCTTAATCACTGCCTTTTCATTCGAAGAATTTAAATGTCTTTTTACCTTGTCAAAAAGCCGAAACATGACAGGTTGGAATTTGCTCAATGCATCCATCAACACGGTAGCTTTCCCAATAAAAATCCCAGAATTCCATAGATAATCCCCCTGTGCCAAAAGTATTTCGGCCTTTTCCCTATCTGGTTTTTCAGTGAAGTCATAGACCTCATGTACTGCATTATCTCCAACAATAGGTTGGCCAAAATTGATATATCCAAGCCCTTCATTCGGATGATTAGGCTTAATCCCCAAGGTGACAAACACATTATACTTTTGGGTAAATTGCAATCCTGTTATGCAACTCTCCAGGAACACATCCTCCTTACCTATCTGGTGATCTGAAGGAGCAATTATAAGATTCGTTTCTGGATTAATTTCCAATAACTTAGCAGAGATATAAGCTACACAAACAGCCGTGTTTTTACTTTCTGGTTCGCCCAGAATATTTTCTTTGGGCAGCTCAGACAGCTGTTGCCCTACTATCCCAACATATTCCTCAGCTGTAATTGCAAAGATATTTTCTATGGGAATAAAAGCCACAAATCTCCTTAGTGTGGCTTGAAGCAGAGTTTCTCCTGAATTAAGTATATCTAAAAACTCATTAGGATAATATGGACTGTTCTCCGATAAAGAACTACTTCTTACACCTCCTGCCAAGATGGCTACATAACTATTATTCTTATTGAAATTTATTGTATTCATAATATGATCCCATTGGAAGTTTAAATGAATGAACTTGTATGCTTAGTAAAACTTCAACCGGAGCAGAAGCTCCGGCCAAAGCACAGCTTAAAGTGTAATTGAATTGTTAAATTATGGGTGATAAGTCAACCTTTCCACTTGATCACTTTAAGTGTTTCCTTGATGAATTAATTCCTCTTATTATTAGGTATGAGAGGCATGGTCTCAGACTTATGGTAAAACATGGGTGTGAACCTGTAGGTATAATACAATTGGAATAATTGGAAGGGAATTTTAAAGGAGTCTATTAATTTCATTCTTGTTTCTCCCTTTTCAGCCCATTGCATTAGAGGAAATTCCAGTACTCCTTTTTGCAAAGAAGTTTTTCCAAATTTTTGCTGAAGCCTTAAGAATATTTCCACATCAAAAAGCCCTGATGTCTGAAATGGCTCTGCAAATAAAAAGGGCACTAAACTTCTTTGGAAAATCTTTGCTCCACATTGTGTATCCTGAAAATTGGTTTTTAAAATGCCCTTAACTACAAGCCTTAAGATACTCTTCCATAGAGAATCCTTTTCATTGCTACTGATTTCTGCCCTTATGCGCTGAATTCTACTTCCTACAATTGCCCCAAACTTGGGATAGCTTTCTTTATAGAGAGCCATCTTTAACCATTCCTCAGGTGTGGTGGCCATATCAGCATCCAAAAAGCCTAACAGATTCATTGAATATTTGGAATGAACATATAGCATCCCGTGCCTCACAGCAGCAGACTTCCCCCCATTCTCCTTTAAATTCAAGACAACAATATTATCAGGTGACTGCATTTGGATCCCCTTTAATACACCGGAAGTATTGTCCTTGCTTCCATCATTAACAAAACATAAAAGGACATCAGGATTTAACTTTGCAAATGTTAAAAAGTGATGGTGAGGAAACCTATTTTCCACATGATAACAGGGAACCACGATGGCAAACTTTTGATAATCTTCTTTTAGAATTCTATTCATCACCGTAACAGTTTTTGTTAAAATCAATTTTTCACATCAGTAATCAATAATTTTATCACTGATGCCAAAAGTCTATATCCAATTCAAGTGCCTTATTACAAAAACCTGTCCTGTAACCATTTAACAAACACCCTTCAGTACCAAAATTCCAGATATTGGAAAATTTTCTATTTTTTGTCCTTACCCAAGCCCTTATCGGACGGAAAAAGAGCTTTTGAAATTCTTTATGCATTCATGAAACCATGAACTTCTTACCATACAGCTTTAAACTGCATTTCAATAAAATTCAGGAATCATACGAAAGGAGGAATCGACGATAAAATCAAAACATATAATAAAGATGACTTCCCATTGCAAGGGATAATTTAAATCATAAAAAATTTGATCATCTTTGCTTCTTATCAAACAGATCTTCAAAACATTAACTTACTTAATTCTCCTTATTTTTTTCCATAATATGGACTGATCATCCAATCCAAGGAAGATTAGTCCCTTATAGTAGCTTCAAAACTATTAAACAATCTTATTTAGTTGTGAAATACATTTTTTAGCATTTTTTTGACATATATTTAACAAACTAAACACTAAACATGTACGGCATAGTTAATCAAACCATTGAAGATCTGCTTACCAAACAATACAGTGAGGAAGTTTGGAAAAACGCAAAGGAAAAAATTCACCTAAAAGAAAACTTCTTTTTGATCAACAAAATCTATTCTGATGAAATGACCTTTAAATTGATAGCTGCAGCATCAGAAATAACGGGAAAAACTAGTGATGAAATTCTAAGGGAATTGGGGAAATGGTGGATCATTAAAGTTTCACAAGAAAAATATGGCTCATTAATGTCCACAGGTGGAAAAAACTTGAAAGAATTCTTAATTAACCTTCCTGCTTTCCACACTAGGGTAATGATGCTTTATCCTAAGATTGATTCCCCTGAATTTGAAATAAATATTATATCAGAAAACAAACTACTAATACACTACAGCTCGTATAGATCTGGTTTACAAGAATTTGTTTATGGAATTTTGCTTGGTTTGGCAGAATTATTTAAAACCCCCATGCAGATAAAAAAATTGCCTTCCAGGGTAAGTCCTGAACAAACAGCCCTTTTTGAAGTTCACTGGTAGTTATTGGTTTCCTAGATTAGGATCAACTTCAGTCCACAGAAAGCATAAAGAAACTTTGCCCTAAAATCCTTAGGTAATTTTACGAAATGGGAATTGAGTTTTTTTTAGAAAGATCAGAAGCATATTCTGACCTTTCTTTTTTTTACTAGTTATTGCTTAATCAGCCTGACAGTTTGGATTCACCTTATCGTTTAGTATTCCAAAATTAGCAGGACAAACATTATCCCGAAAGAATTTCCATTTTCAAGAAGGAATTTCCAATATCTGGAAAACAATTTTCCAACAAGCCTCTCTGATCAGGCTACAAAGGTGTATTTTTCATCTGGCACATTGATGGCATGACCCCTCTGAAAAAACCACCTCTATGAAAACACTCTTGGACAAAAAGGTCTTTATCGTCGACGATGACCCATTTTGGAAAGCGGTAATGTCGCGGATCTTAGTCGAACTGGGCTTTAAAAACATTACTCAATTTAATAGTGGCCGAGAATGCCTTGAGAATATGGTTCTCAAACCATCTCTAATATTTTTGGACTATCAAATGGAAGATACCGACGGACTGGAAGCCCTACCAAAGATCAAAAGCCATTTTCCTGAAACCAATGTAATTTTTTGTACTGCCTTGGAGGATCTGAATGTAGCCATCAATGCGTTGGAATTAGGTTCGCATGAATATTTGTTAAAAAGCAGGGTCTCCAAGGCCGAAGTAAGCAGAATTCTAAACTCGATAGATTAACTAAAATTTAGACCACAACATAAATGCTATTTGACATTACAGTTCGAATCAGTATTTCTAATCACAAAATAGCTTGATCATACTTTAATAAAAGTCCCCTAGCAATGCCTAATTAGCATTTCCAGGGGACTTTTCATTATTTAAGCTTCCCTTAGATTATTTTTTTTGATAAATACTGCTCCATATGACTCTCTTCCTCCATCTCCCTTCACATTGGCTTTCACCGTAAATGCCGCTCCTGTTTCATAATCTTCAATACCAACCTCATAAGTGTTTCCAGAAGATGAAGCTCCAGTAAATCCCTTATGTACATCTGAAACCAATTTTTGTCCATTTTTAAATACATCTACCCGCTCAATCTCCAGCTTATGGTCTCCTTCCATGAAAACAATAACAAAAGATTAAATTAACATTGTATTAGTACTAAATCCCATCTCTCTTTAATTAAAAAAACGTTATAGAAACTCATTTATAAACCACCTGCACTTTTCTAAAACAAAAATCACCCTAGGTAGAACCTATTATTTTCACAAAATCTATCGTAAATTAATAATCAATATCCTCCATTAGCCTTTTCTACATTATTCAATCATTTGGTACAATTCCTTTTGGAGTAATAATTATGGAGATTTGGAAAAATTTAATTGACAAAAGATCTAAATTATTTTTATTTCTTTTTCTGGTGGCATTTTCACTCAATGCGCAAAGTTTTCACGGACTTCACTCTAGTTCCTATTTTCCACTTCAAAGAATCTCTAATCAACCTGCCGACATATTAGAAAGTCGACATAAATGGCAAGTCAACGTAGTTTCCGCCCAACTGGATATTTATAAAAACAATACGCTTGATGACAGCTGGCTAGGGCAATTAAGCAACCGTCTGGGCATCACCAATTTCAAGAGCATATTCAGTTCAAGCAGGGCTGATTATTTTCTTCGCACTCAGATCATCCTTCCCTCGGCCATCTATAAACCTAATGACAAACATGCATTTGCCCTTACCACAAAACTCAATGGATTAGGGAAATTTGAAAGTACGAATAGCGCCTTTTTCGACCTTCTGGTTGGCAAGCTACCAAACGAGTTTGAAAACATTAATGGAGATTTTTTCAAATCAGTTGTAAATACCTGGTGGGAATTCAAACTTAGCTATGCACATAAGTTATATGAAGATGACGACCACAAATGGACAGGGGGACTAAGTGCCTCTGTGCTTAGCAGTCTAGGGTCTGCCTATATGGAATTGGAAGATATTTCGGCTGAATTTGACGAAGAAAGGATTGATCACTTGGGCATTAATGTCCGTTATGGCCTTTCCGATAATGTTTCAAAATCCATCTATGAAGATAAAACGAACTTAATGTCCAGCCTGGGCTTCAGTATAGACCTAGGGGTCAATTACATCAAAAAAAGTAGCCAAGCCCGAATTCCACATGAGTACAAAATCGGTTTTAGTGTTACAGATATTGGACACATAAACAATAAGCAAGCAACCGAAACAGCCCTGTTTTCTGTAAATGCTGAAAATATTGCCACAAGAACATTTAGTAATATTTCTGATATAACTGAACTTATAGATACCTTAAATAATCTGGTCAACACAAACAAGATTTCAGGTAACAGCTTTAGAACCAATTTACCTACCAACTTCATGTTGGCAAGTGACTTTCACTTGAATGATTTTTGGTTCCTAAATGCCATGATAAGACAAACCCTAAACCCCTTCCGGGGTCTAGGTGAAGAAATTATTAACCTTTCCGAATTCATGATGAGCCTTACGCCCAGATTTGAAAATGAGGTGTTTGGTGCCTTTCTTCCTATAGGCTATTCCAGCAAACGGAATTTCACAGTAGGAACAGCGTTAAAATACCGGTTCATTTTTGTTGGATCTGGGAATATTTGGAGTAGTCTGATAAACCAAGATAATGGAGAAAGAGAACTTTATTTTGGAATCAACATTCCCATTAAACCCTATTGATAAACTACGCCAATCCCACAAGGCTCCTTCGGTCTTGATATGAGCTGGTTTATGAAATCTTTTATAAATTTTATCAATCAGTTTACATTAACCTTCATTTTTAGTTGGGATAATTTATAAATTAATAAATAGTAGCATATTCTCACAGTTTAAAAACTAAATCAATGGTTAACACTAAATTCATTTGTAGAATTCTTTTATTACTATTAATAGGAGGACAAGCCTGTACACCTAATGGCCCTGAGTATGTTGATGAATTGGATCTGATTCTCACATCAAGGGATAACGATATTAATTTTGATAACTTTTTGACATACACCTTAGCCGACAGCGTGGTTTTTATTTCTAACGATAACGATGATAAGCTCTCTGAAGAAACAGAAGAATTTTTGCTTGATGAAATCAATGAAAAATTCGTAGAGTATGGCTGGCAAGAAGTTCAAGATCCTGAAACAGAAGGATCTGATGTAATTATACTTGTAACTGCAATCAATACGGTCAATTTCAATCTAGTTGGTTGGTGGGACTATTGGGGGTGGTGGCCAGGCTGGGGATGGTATCCGCCAGGATATCCTCCAGGAGGATGGTATCCCGGTTACCCAGGTGGATGTTGCTATTTCGGAGGGGTTTACTCTTACAGAGAAGGTACCATATTGGTTGAAATGATCGCACCTAATGAAGCCTCCTTTAACGGCGACAATGAGCCTGACCCCATACCGGTCATGTGGACAGGTGCACTGAACGGCCTTTTGGAAGGCAGCCAAAGCAACATTGAAAGCAGGATCACTTCTGGTCTTGACAGAATGTTTCTAGACTCTCCATATTTGAACAAATAAAATTAACCCTAATAGAGATGTATAAAAAATACCTTTTACATATCAACCTTCTTCTAGCAATTGGACTTTTCACCTTTGGCTTAGCTTTTTCTCAACAAGAAGGAAGCAGTAAGTTCACCCTGCACTATGTTCCTTCCATGACAATGGGAGATGCCAAAGATTTTGCTGATGAATTTAGCTTCAGGGGTTTCGGCTTATCTTATGAATATTTTGTAAAGGACAATCTTTCCGTCGGTATCAGCTCGGGCTTATCCACCTACTATGACCCCAGTGATGGCTTGGTTTCTGAGACCATTGAAATGGATAATAATACCATTACCTTATCCGCTAAAGAATTCAATTATATTAACTCCATCCCCATTTTATTGACTTCTAGTTATTATTATGGTGAGGCTGGAAAAATCAAACCCTATGTGTCTATAGGAATTGGGGGATACAATGTTCTAAAATGGAAAGAATTGGGACTTTACCGTTTTGAGGACAATAAGTTTTTATTTGGTATAGCTCCTGCTGTCGGTGTCTCAATTCCAATTGCCTATTCCAGTAGCTTAGATTTGGGTGTACGATATAATCAGGCTTTTGGCTCTGAAAGTTTCAGCAGTTTAGATTTCAGATTAGGCTTTTCCTGGTTTTATTAGTTTTTATTTTGACAGGGCTTCCTCCTAATACAGGAAAGTATTTTAAATAACCGCATCATTCTTTTCTTTTGATGCGGTTATTTTATATCAATTCTACTCCTAATTTCCCTAAATGGGAACCGAAAGCTAAAATCAAACAAGAAATCACAGCGCCTACACTTATAGCGAAAAAGGATTGCTTACGAGGCAATTTAAAGATATAAGAAGCAATGGTTCCCATATACACTCCGGTAAAAGGCAGTGGAATCATTACAAAGACCATCAAGCCCCAAAAGCCATATTTTTCAATTTTGTCCCCTACGCCATTCTTCGCCTTTCTCATCAGTTTCACAGATTGGTTTTTATAGATCTTGTGTTTCCAAAGCTTTTCGTTAAAGGTATCGATAAGAAACAATAAAATTGGAAAAACCAGCAAATTGGCTCCCAGTCCAACCAATAGCGCTAAGAAGGGATCTAAACCATTGATAACAGCATATGGAATACCTACTCTAGACTCTCCAAAAGGAGAAATACTCAACAAAAAAGTATGTAGAATAATATGTATCATTTTGTAATATATAATAGCAAGAAGCGTCCATTAGAAGAGCATTGATATGCAAGCTCTCCAATGGCCTCCTATTGATGGGGATGGAATTATTATATTTTAGTAATCAGATGCTAAATCAAAAAAGGAGGAGCCCTTCCTGTAAAAACATGCGACAGGTCAAACATTGAGCCTTCCAGTTCAACTGATAAAAAACCTAGGTCAAAATTGTTTTTACCTAATGAGAAGGGCTTTACCCAAATAAAAAAATTCTTTACTAGTTGATGATGATCATCATTGGAAAGGGATTTCGTTTTTTTAGAAATAGGACGAAACTGAGCTTTACCCTTTAAAGCAACAACCTCTATCTTACTTTCGACTTCTCTATTTGGGAATGTATCGAATACCGGCTCAAGCTCTCCTTCCGAAAAGAAGAGTATACCTGCTATCAGCAGCATTAAGTTGATCGATATTTTTATAAATTGATGCATTCCTAAACTATTCCAAGGCTGCTGATTCTTTATAAATTACTTTTCCATGTTGAGAACCAGCCTTTCTATTCTTAGGAAAACTGATTTATTCAGATTTTTCCAGCTGCAAATTAAATGCAATTCTACTTAAAAAATAAATTCACCTCTCAGGATTTGTTCCGAGAGATGAATTTATTTCTATATCATCCTTTCAAAGCTTCAGTTCTTACGCGCTCTACGTCATCTGGTGCAATAGGCAAAGGAGTACCTAATAAATCGGCCCCATCAGAAGTGATAACGAAATCTTCCTCTACTCTTATACCTCCAAAATCCCTATAGGTATCAAGCAGATCATAATTGATATAGTCATCGATTTTCCCTGAGGACTTGTACATATCAATTATTTCAGGAATAATATATATCCCCGGCTCAATGGTAATCACATTACCAGCTTCCAACTCTTTACCCAATCTTAAAGATTTCAGGCCGAACTCGGTCGACTTTTTCAGTTCAGGAGTATATCCTACATATTGCTCTCCGAGGTTTTCCATATCATGGACATCCAAGCCCATCATATGGCCCAGTCCACACTGGAAAAACATGGTATGTGCTCCAGCTGCTACAGCCTCTTTAGCATCTCCTTTCATTAACCCTACACCTTTAAGGCCTTCGACTAAAGCCTCTGCTGCCAACAAATGGATATCCTTAAACTTTACACCTGGCCTCAAAGCCTCCACAGCAGTCCTATGGGACTTATATACAATTTCATAAAGTTCCCTCTGACGAGTATCAAATTTGGCACTAACCGGGAATGTCCTGGTCATATCACCCGCATAAAACTCTGGAGATTCGGCACCACTATCAAACAGCAACAAATCACCTTCATTAATGGTATTTCCATAATAATGATTATGCAAGGTTTGACCATTTATTGTAGAGATGGGAGGAAAAGACAAAGCTGCATTTTTGTCTCTGACCACTTTGTTAGCAATAGCAACTAACTCATACTCCTTCATTCCAGGTCTGGCAGCCTTCATTACAGCCAAATGCAGTTCCGAAGTCGTGGTAACGGCTTTCTCCAATTCAACTAGTTCTTCTTCGGACTTGATATTCCTTTGCCCTGCAACTGCCTGGATAAACGGAACAGAGGCCATTGCTTCCACCTCTTCAACAGACCTCCCAAAAATCTCCCTTAACTTCAACACATGCTCTCCTCTATAAGGAGGCAATACTTGGCAATCTCCTTTTACTGTATTTGCCAATTTGCTCAAAGACCCTGTATTGCTTACACCTGCCTTTTCCGCTAATTCAGCAATGGTTGGCTGTGGACCAGTCCAGACAATATCATCTATTTCATAATCATTTCCGAAAATATAATCCTTGTCTTCGTCACAGTCGATAACTGCAACCAGACCTGGAAGAGACAATCCAAAATAATATAAAAAGGTACTGTCCTGCCTGAAAGGATACCAATTATGTTTAAAGTTGATACTTGCCTCGTCATTGCCTAAAAACAATAGCTGACCACTACCCATTTTAGCTTTTAACTGGGCTCTTCTTTCTTTATAAATCTCTCTATTAAACATTATATATGGGAAGGTTAATTAATACGATGCAAAGGTCTTAAAGTATTTTGGCTCAACAAAAAAAGAGCCGCAATAATTGCAGCTCTTCCTTTTTAAATTCAACTCTCTTTATTCTCCTACGATCCAGTAATTTAAATATCCCGAAGGTGTTTCTAGTACCACTTTATAAAAATCACTTTCTGTACCATTGAGAGTATACGCTGCTTTTCCTTCACCTATCTCAACCTCACCCATCAACCAATAATTATCCAGACCTCCCTCTTTAAAATGATTGGTACCGGAAAGCCAAACTCTTCCTGAATGCCCTTTGGTGTAAGGCTTCCATGACATTTGAAGTTTTCCATCTTCCACTTTAGCTTTTAATCCGCTAGCATCTACCTCACCTATAAAAGGAACTCCATCCAATTCCATCGCATGCTTTTTCGGGATCTCTAAACCAAGATGACTCGCTAAGGAAGGTAAAATATCCACCATCGCCGGAATAGTCTCAAAATGTTCATTGGTGTTTTTCGCATTTGTAACGATCCAAATGGTCCTTTCTCTATCCGTATGTCCACCATGATGAAAACCATCTTCACCTCTTCCATGATCAGTGGTGATCACCAATATCCAGTCCTCATTGTAATTGGCTTCACGGTACTTGATCGCATCCCAAACACGACCAATTTGAACATCTGCTTTAACCAATCCATCAATCATCTGAGGGCTATTTCCAAATCGGTGGCCCATATCATCCGAATACTCCAAATACATCCAAGATAGGTCAGGCCCCTCATCATATAAGTACCTAGCAGCCTCTTTGGAAACCACTTCATCTATCTTATGAATGAAATTCCTATCATCATCATGTGGAAAATTCAAGGTATCCAACTCAAAGCCGTCATAATAGTAATCAAAAGTAAAGTGGCCAGTTTCTGGTAAATTGGCCCCAACCAACTTGGTTCTATTATCCAACCAAGTAGAGAAAATAGCCGTCTTTTTCATTGGATTGGCTTCCTTAAACATTCTAAAAATAGTCCAGTAATTATAATTAGGCTTCTTAATTGAGTTACCCCATACATTATGTTTATTGGCCCAGGTTCCGGTAAGCAATGTATTATATCCTACTGCTGATATGGTGGGAGTTTCGCTGTAACCGTCAACTTCTCCCCCCATCATCGCTTTGGTAAATCCTCCTTCGGCAATTACCTTATCTATATTTGGTGTGGCCACTGAATCTACCACATCCGCTGGAATTCCATCCAAAATCACAAATAATGCTTTCTTTGTCTTTTCTTGTGCCCTGGCTTCTACCAGTGCCATGCAAAGCAATGCAAATAATACTATTTTTCTCATTTCTTTATCAGTTTGTACTTGGCCCACACAAACCCGTGGTCCGAAGGGTAGTTATATGTTTTTCCCCTAAATTTTAATGGTTGATTATAATCGACTTTATGTATTTCTGACGAAATGGTTTTTAACCGTTTACTCTTATATAACAAATAATCTATCCGATGATCGTCTTTTTTATGGGGCATGCCCCATGAAATCCCAGGGTATTTTTTGGGATCGGGATTTATTTCCCTGAAACTATCTTTTAAACCTGCATTTTCGAATTGCCTCGTAGTCCACCATGGAACCACTTTACCACCATGAATATCTTTCGTCTTTTCTGTCCAGTCCAAATGTGACCAAACATTAAAATCACCTCCTAGGATCAAAGGTAGTTCACTGGTATTTTGAAGGTAGGGCTGTAAATACCCTAAAATGGTCCCTACCTCTTTGGTTCTGATGCCAGATCTTTCCCAACCCACCAATTCCTCTGAGCTTTTCTCCATTAAATGAGGCTGATCATGCCAAGGCTGGTAATTTAACCAGGTATCAAAAACCAAGATTTTTTCCTGTTCGGATAATTGGATTTCAATTCCTCCAACATTGAAGTAATTATAAAAATCAACTCTTTCTCCAAAAGGAAATCTACTTATAATGGAAAGATTGATCGCAGGATCATCCAAGACTGTGCCCGGCTTGGCTATTAAATGATAATGATAACCCAAAGCATCTGCAACGCGCTTTCCTGAACCATATGTTTCAATCATCAAGATAATATCTGATTCAGAGGCTTCAATTATAGCTATGACATCCTCCACTCCATCTCTACCAATAGATTCACTCTTTCCCCCATGCCATATATTCCATACCATCACGGAAAATTCTAAGTCTTCTTTCTCTTCTTGAGCATATCCAAAAAATGGGGTAAGGCCAATCAAAAAAAGGAAAAAACATCTGCTTGACAACATATTTTTGGAGCTTATAATGAAACACCAAATGGCTTGCCATAATTAAGGCAAAGCCATTTGGATTTAATAATAATCAATATTGACTTTTATATTACTCCCAACCAAATATCTGTTCTAGATTTGGATTAAGCGTAACTTGTTGGATTGGGATTGGACGATAATAATACTTAGGTTCAACAAAGCTTCTTTCTTTGGTTTCAGTCTCCATATTACCACCGTTCTCTCCGTCTTTCAAATAAACATCCACACTTTCACCCATATAGCCTGCCTTATAGTAGATAAGGGTTTCCCCTAAACTATTTTTCTCTTTTGCATCACCAGTTGGGATATCCGTGTCCTTACTGACCAAAATAATATCTTCTACACCATCGCCAGTCATATCATATTTCCCCAGTCCGGCAAAGTACATCCCCTCAGGAATATTTTCAAGTAATTTGCCTGCATGCCATCTCATCAGGTCATCATATCGAAAACCCTCCATAGCAAACTCTATCCTTCTTTCTCTCCTGATCTCCAAAATCACTCCTTGATTTGATCCAGTCAAATTAGGATATTTTGACGCCAAGAAACTGTCAGGATTAGCATTGGCCGCTACCATATCAAGACCTGGAAGATTTACGCGCTCACGAAGCAAATTGACGGATACATCCAAGTCGCCTTGGGTAAGTTCATTCAATTCTGCTTTAGCTTCTGCATAAGTCAACAATATTTCCGCGTAGCGGTAAACAGGAAAATCCATCCCTCTTTGATCGTCATAATCAACAGTGTTTGCATAGCCTTTCAATTGATGATAACCTGTGAAGTTTTTGCTGAGATTCTGAATATACGGACTTGGTTCAGCACGACGAACCCATCCAGGATATACCAATGTTTGTGTCAAACGCGGATCCCTATTTTGGAATTCTTCCACATAGCCCATGGATTCATGACCTGGAATATCGGTAAAACGGCTGCCATCTGCCATTAAGTAACTCATCACTAAATCCTTGGATGGAGACTGTTCATAATCACCAAAAACAGTTCCGCCATCAAAACCTCCTCTACTTTTGGCGTTGTCATAAGCATTGACCAAGATGACTTCTGGATTCCCAAATAAAACCTGACTGTCAAACAACCTTAAGTAATCTGCTTCTGGATTACCTGTAGTGTAGATAGAGAAATTACCTGAATCAATGATCTCCTTGGAAATATCCCTGGCTTTTTCAAGGAATCCATTGGCAGAATTCTCCAATCCTAACTCACTATGGTATTTTCTGTAAGTCCCTTCATAAAGCGCAGCCCTGGCAAAGAAAGCTTTCACCGCCCAAACATCTGGGGTACCACTAGGAACAGATTCTCTCACATTGGCTGCAGCATAGGCCAAATCCTCCATCACCATCTCCATGACCATTTCCCTCGGGTCACGTGCTTTATAAAGCTCTTCATCCGAAGGGTTCAAGGTAATCTCATACCAAGGGACATCTGAATATCGTCCTACCATCTCAAAATAAAACTGGGCCCTGTAGTACCTCGCTAATCCAGCAAAATGTGCCTTAGTTTCTTCAGATGCTTCTGCCTGTTCATAATTATCCAAGAAATAATTGATATCTCTTAACCTACCCCAGCTCCAGCCTCCAGTAATGGTTTGGGAACTTGGACTGCCTGTCATCATACTTTTAATTTCAACAGCAGCTGTGGTGGCCATATTATCACTGCTCTGGTCTCCAAGGTAGGCACTCCAAGGGCTTTCAAGAGACAATAAGCCATTTACATATAGTTCCAAATCTTCACCACTTTTGAAAAAAGCGTCTGGTGCAACGGAGGTTTGAGGATATTTATCCAGAAAATCCTCGTTACATGAACCCAATGCCAACATTGCGCTCATAGCAATTATATATTTTTTCATAATCTTAATCAGTTCTTAATTACAAATCGATATTTACCCCAAAGGAAATTTTTCTCTGGAAAGGATAAGCCCAACTGCTGCCGGCATTGACCGCTTCCGGATCCACAAACTTCTTGATAGAAGAAAATTCATATAAGTTTTCTCCAGTAGCAAATACCCTGATTCTATCCACCTTGATTCGCTGAGTAAGTGATTCAGGCAAGGTATATCCAACGGTTATATTTTTGATCCTTAAATATGCCGCATTCTGCAAGTATTGGGTTTGAGGAATATCCAAACCCGCACCATAATTGGCATCAGCTAACCATGATTGTAGAACAGGGAATTCTGAATCTGTATTGGCATCTGCCAAACCTGCATCAATATAGGACTGAGAATGTTGGGCTCTCAATGCATCGCTATCAGCCTCTCCTCTGTAAAAATCCAAGTTCCAAGGATAAACATTGGCATATGGCTGTTGATATGGTCCCCAGAACAAATAATGAGTTGGATAATAATCTCTTTTGCCAACCCCCTGAAGGAATACTGACAAATCAAATCCGTGCCAATCCATATTAAGGTTTAGCCCATAACGATAGCGAGAGGTGCTATTACCAATCACACTTAAGTCTTTTGGATCATTTTCAGTTTGGCCCCTTTCTATTTTACCATCTCCATTTAAATCTTGGTATTTAGGCCAGCCAGGTACAATATCCAAGGCTCCCCAAGGAACAATTGAAGATTGATCCAATGCTTCTATTTCATCTGTAGATTTAAAAAATCCATCGTTCTTTAATCCCCAAATTTCTCCCACTTCCTGACCTTCTCTCCAATTGGAAAGTAATCTGTTTTCATTTTGGAATCTGGTGATGTGAGACCTTGAATCAGAAAGTACTGCTTTGATATTAAAATTAACAGGATCCGAAATATCTCCGAACTGGGTTCTGTAGCCCAAAGAAAGCTCAAAACCTTCCGTCCTCAAGTCAGCCGCATTTTGCTTAGGAGGACTAGTCCCCAAAACACCTGGAAGTTCAACTGGATCGGTCAACATTCCCTTGGTATCCCTAAAGAAATAATCAAAAGTTCCCGTCAACTTATCATTAAACAAACCTAAATCAAGACCAAAATTCGTCGTAATAACTTCCTCCCAGGTATATAAATTAGGATCTACAGCCAATGATGGGCTAGATGAAATCACTGTCCTTCTTTCACCATCGATTAAGTAGCCAGACAAGCCCGTTGGCAATGATTGAATATATCCAAAGTTGGACACATTCTGATTACCTAGACTACCATAAGAACTTCTAAGTTTGAAGGTCGGAACGGTAGAATTCAGCCCTTTGAAGAAAGGCTCATCACTGATTATCCAAGCCAAAGATGCTGAAGGGAAGAATCCCCATCTATTATTACTAGGAAATCTGGAAGACCCATCATAACGACCATTAAATTCTAAGATATAGCGTTCTTTAAAGGAATAATTGGCCCTGCCAAAAACACTCCTAGTAGCATAAGCACTGTATGAAGGTGTAATAAAAGAATCACCAGTGGTCAAACCAATATATGGTAAGGTTGAAGAAATCAGCACTCTTCTCTCAGATTCAATGGAAGAATACGAATAGCTTTCTTGGTTGTATCCAGCAAGGATGCCAAAACTATGATCCCCGAACTTCTTATTGTAATTCCCATAAAGATCGAAAATGGTATTCATCAAAGTCCCATTTCTTTCAATCACAGAACCATCTCCACCTTCGGTTCTCACATCATCAGGTCCAAATCCAATATCAAATTTCTTTCTATCCCAGTGATAAGTCCATTGCTCTCTTTTGAAACTGGCATTACCCGTTACCGTAAGGTCGCCATTCAAGAAAGAACCTACTGCTCTGAATACATTCCTAAAACCAAACATATCCTCCTGATTTCTGCCACCATCAGTCAGTCTTGCAGCTAAACGGCCAGCTCCTGTATTTGCCCAAGTACCATCTGGGTTTTTAGCTACATCAGTAGGCTGCAAATAATAGATATCTGTGATACTATTTGTCGGATCTGCTCTTTCAGTTTGATAAATATTAAGGTTATTGTCCAGCTTTAACCATTCCAAAGGAGAAGCTGTAATTCTTGCTCTCAGGCCATATCGATCCCAATAATCAGGGGCCAATTTATTCAGTCCGTTTTCACTTGTATAATCCCCAGAGAGATAGTAGCCAATAGGCATCTTTCCTCCACTACTTCCACTAATTGACAAACTGTGATTGGTGGAAAGGCTGGATGAATTGAAGAAGTAATCATACCAATCATTGCTTCCCATATAGGCCCAACGATTAGGATTATTTGGGTCAATTCTGGTATCTGGAAGAGATAGATCTTCGGAACGCTCCTTAGCCCATTGATAGTGCGCATCAGAATAGTTTACATAATCCCAAGGAGTGTTGTCCGTTGCAGTTTCCAATACCCTTGAATATATATAAGGATCTGTAACAGGTTCAGGCAATACTGTAGGTCTACCCCATGCAAAATAATTCCTATAAGAAATTTGTTGTTTACCTTCCGCACCTTTTTTTGTTGTAATTAGTATCACCCCAAAAGCTGCTCTAGCCCCATAAATTGCCGAAGAAGCGGCATCTCTCAAAACAGAATAAGATTCTATATCAGAAGGATTTAATCGAAGCAAATCATCATAACTACCGGCCACACCATCTATCACTACCAAAGGTCCACCTCCATTGATGGATGTAAAACCACGGATATTAATATTAGGAATTGAACCAGGCTTTCCTCCTGCATAGGTTATATTCAAACCAGGACTCACCCCTTGCAAACCTTGAACAACATTTGCGATGGGCCTATCAACAATATCTTTACCGGAAATCTGATCAACTGCACCTGTTACATTTATTTTTTTCTGGGTTCCATACCCCACCACGACAACTTGCTCTAGCAAAGTCTCTTCCTCTTCCAAACTTATATCAATAATGGTCTTGCCACGCACTGGAATTTCCACGGATTTGTATCCAATAAAAGAAAATACCAAAACAGCTGTCTCTGATGGCACAGTAATGGAATAATTCCCATCCAAATCAGTGACAGTCCCGGTTTGTGAATTTTTCACAAGAACAGAAACACCTGGCAAAGTCGAACCTGAACTGGCGTCAGTTATCGTTCCTGTCATTTGTCTTTGTGCAAACGAAACAAAGCTGATACTCATCATCAGGAGCACTAAGCTTAATTTCTTTGCACACCTTCCATAACTTGAAGGTATTCGTAAATAATGTTTCATAGATAATTGATTTAAAATGAAATTGTAATTATGGGTTTAGGGTAAAATAAGCATCCATGAAGCATTTTCATCTAAGTTTATTTTACTGAACATTCATTCAATATTAAATATTGTATTTTAATATCCAAAAGAATTTATCAATATTTCATAAACTAATAACAGACGTTTAACACTAAAAAGATGAGTTTACACCAAATACAAGAAGGAGATTTATAGAATAAAATATAGGTCCATTAATTAGAAAGTAATGGACACAAAATATTCAGATCCCCAATTATATTTTTTCAAAACTTTCACAACGAAATGAAAGCTTACTTAATTCAAAGCACCTTAATAAGTAGTTAACATTAAAATAATCACTCCTATTAAAATCCTTGAAAACCATTCAATCTTAAAAAAATATTAACCAACTAATTACCAGCAAAATACATAGCATCAAAAAGCCCTAAAACTAGAAATCCAGACATTTAAGGGTAAAGAGTCAGGAAAGTACAGCCATAACCAACTAAAGTGCCCTAAATAGCTTTGATAAAAACTTAAAAAAGAATGGTTAAAGGCCGATTGGGGAAGTTTCCAGCAAGAAAGATGGTCTGAATTATTATTTAGTCACGTACACCATTTTCAATACCTTAAAAATAATTGCCCAATAAATCTCAGGAAATATATTTCGCAAATCTTCCGCTAATAAAGGGGACAAAAAAAGCCCCTCATCATTTCGGGTGGCTTTTTCAAACAAACAACACTCATCTAAATTAATTTCTTAATTCCTATTCATATGGCTCTGTAAGCGCATAATATTCATTTTCCAATCTACCATCAGCATAAAGTTTCAAGATCGCATAACCCGGAGGGGTTTCAAGATAAAATTGCGGACCAGCTGATTGCTCATCACCTTTGCCCCACCAAAAACCGCTCAAAGAGCCATTGCAGAAATAACTCACGCCATTGTACCAAACCCGATCCAGCATATGCTGGTGGCCACTTAGGCAAGCCTTCACCTTATCCTTGTGCTTATAGAATAATTTTTTCAATTCTTTGTGGTCACTATGTTGTCCCCCAACCAAGGAATTGGTTATGGAAGTAATAGGATAGTGAGACATTAATAAAGTAGGGGTATTTGCAGGAAGATTCTCCAGCTCTTTTTCTAACCAAGCCATTTGTTCTTCACCCAAACTCACTCCTTTATGATTACTATCAAGAATAATAAAATGCCAACCTCCTTTAGTGAAACTATAATAGTTATTGGGAATTCCCAGACGTTGCTGAACGTAAGGCTTTCCATACATTTCATCATCTTCGGAGGGCACATCCCACCAACAATCATGATTACCAATGCAGCTAAAAATTTCATAATCTCTAATTTCTTCAGTGAGCTTATCCCATTCAGCCCATTGTTCCAATGCATCTTCCCTAGTTTTCCCCTCATAAGAAACATCCATAATAGTATCTCCTCCATTAAGGAAAAAATCAGGTTTGTGCGCCTTCACCAATTCCATCCATTCTTTTGCTCTTTCCAAAATATTATTTCCGGGCTGGATATGCACATCTGTAATATGAGCTACCGTCAAAACCGGTTTATCTTTTTTCTTCTCTGCTTTGGCTACCACTGGAACAGCACAACTTGCTGCAACCGTTGCAGATTTAAACAAAAAGCTCCTCCTTTTCATAACATATTGTTTATTATTAAAGCGCCTAATTTTAAATAATCAAGAACCGCCAAAAATGAAAGTGTTTTTAAATATCATGGCCTTATGGTATTCAAAAAGCCTAAAAAGTCCCAAAACATTTTTATAGTAAAATTTTGAGACTATATTCAAATATTGAACAACCATTCAAAATTATATACTAAAAAAGTCAATTCAAAGAAATTTGAAAGCAAAAACATTTCAATTAACTTTGTAATAACACTATAATAATAATGAAAAACAAAATATCGGAAACCCGTAAAAAAGAGATTATAGAAGGCTTTTATTATTTAGCCAAAGAAAACGGGTTGGAAAACACTTCTATTGCTAAAATCGGAAAACATTTAGGAATCCCTCCAAGCTTGGTAATGCATTACTTTCCGACCAAGGACAATCTTATTTTAAATTTAATATCTTATATCCTTGACCAATATTTATTGATTTACAAGCCCAAAATAGAAGAGCTAAAAGACAACCAAGAGGAGATTGACCCGAAGGCTTTCGTTGATAGGTTATTTTCCAGAGATTGGAACCAACTGTTTGATGACGGCGTATTTTATAGCTGCTTTGCACTTATATTCAGGAACAAGGTAATCAAAAAGGAATATAGAAAACTCCATGAAAAACTCAGGAAATCCTTAAAGGAGATTCTCGACATGGATGAAAATTTGAAGGAAAAAGACACCGAGCTTTTAGCAGAACAAATTTTCGTGGTGGTAGAAGGCGCTTACTATTACCTATCCATGATTGATGATGAAAAAACGTACAACCAAAAGCTGGGGTTCTTCAAAGGTCAAGTTTATGATTTGCTTCAAAAAGAAGTAACACCAAATCCATAAATTAGAAAAAACCATTAAGTTGGTTTTGACAAAAAAGCATCATACATAAAAAACACCAACAAGAATGACCTCAACTTGCTTATTTGAGTGATTCTGCACCTAAGGTATTCTTTTACTATTTTCAATATTGACAAAAGCTAACACCAAATTATCCATAACAACACATCCCTTATTCCTGATACCATTTTCAAATAATTTCCGAGGAAAAACCAAGGATTTAAAAAGGCTTATATGTAAAACTGGCGATATCCCAACCAGCTCTTTTTGCTCCTGCTTGGTAGGCACTATTTAAAAACGACAATAAAACATCATTCGGGTTGGCTTCTTTTTGAAGAAGGTTATAGGACAAAAATGCCATTGGACTTCCATTACTATCAACCCAGCTAGCATAATCAGGCGCTAATGGTTCTTCATCTATACCTTTGGGAGAGGGATAGGTATAAGAATAAAATGCTGGCTCACGAACAATGTCATCTCCTGCCCAAAAACCAAAGCTGATAACTTCATGGGAATAGGCGTCTTTATCAGAAGCTTTGGCTGAAGGATCCATTTCAGGCCCTTTTTTTCCAGAAAAGCGGGTGACTGCTAAATCCATATGGTGCCAATACAAATGTACAGGACACTGCTTACCATAAAAACCTGCACTAAATTCAATAAAGACCTTATCCACCCATCTCAATACAGCCCAATACTTCTCAACTGATTCTTTATTATAAAAATGAAATTCTTCTATCTGATCGAAAGACTTTTCAGGCTCCAAATCATAAGGCTTATCCACTATCTTCACTTTGACCTTTAACTCATCTAAAATCCCAAACAATTGTTTTTTAAACGAGGCCACAGACAACCCATCTTTTAGATCAAAACCTCTATTATCTCCATCGCAGGTCCTTACCTGCAGTTGGTGTTGGATAAAATCAAAATTTATTTCGAACAACCGCCCACTGTCATCCATTGGCATTGATGCCGTTGTCAAACCTGTTGCGGTGACATGGAGAGTAATATGCCACCAGTGATTTCTTGAGGGATTTAACTTTAAAGCAATTTTCCCCACCACTTGAAAATACAAGTGCAAGGTCTTTTTAGTTTTTTCCCAGGGTTCCAATGGTAAAGTGGGCAAAGAGTGCATCATGGCTATGTGGGTTAAATTTAAAAATGCCAGCACAGCAAACCTGCACTGGCATTTTTAAAATTAGCCAATTTCCGAGCCTTTTTCAAGACCACATACAATTATAAATCAAATACTTAGAAAGAGAAATCATACTGCACTCTTACCCTCCAACTTGATGCCCTTCTATCCATTGACCCTCTATCAAAGTCAAAATAGGTGACATCAGTAGTCAGTTTACTCCTATGGCCATCAAAAAACATATTGAATGCAAGCGCATATTCTTCCGTTGAATTCCTTGGTATTGCTTTGTCTGGTCTATAATATGCATACCTTCCAGCCACTTCCATCAAAGTACCCTTGTGCGTTCCTCCATTGTGGTTAAAGATATAACCGCCTTGACCATAATAGCCCCACAAATAATGATCAGCTGCCCAGCCTCTAGTATCTTTTATTCTTTTTTGATGATACTCACTCTGCCAACTAAATCCTTTATATTCAAATGCCGATTCTATCACATACTGGTCTACCTGATATTGCCCTGGCTGACCAATATCTTCATAACCTTCCAAATCTCCTCCCCCACTCGAAGAAAACCTAGTGTACATACTCGTATTGGTAGCTCCAGCTACTGCAATGGAAGCCTGAGGCTTATCCAGATAATCGATATCTGAACCAGACATATCTACACCATCTCCAAGAAAATTCCAATAAACTTTCCCCACATACATTAGATGCCGATCATCATTATCCCTTGCCCCTCGACCACTACCGGTCAATATTGAAAGGCTATAATTAAAATCTAATAAGTTACCCTGATCCACACGTCCATAAGCAGACACACCTTGCTGCCTATCCAGTGTAAATGGTCTGTTAATAATAGAGCGCTCGAGCATTTGTTGTTTACCACTGGAAATGGATCTTTCCCTAGAATAATCCACTTTCCACTGTCCCGCTCTGAAACTAAGCCATTTATACTTTTCGACCATCACCTCAAAGTTCAACAGCCTATTTGAGCTTAGTTCATACTCAAAATAATACTTTAACCAAGGCTGGTGAGCAAATCCTCCTACCTTAAGTCTGGCCCTGTTGATTTTAAAAATATTTCTGGTTTGCTCCTCGAAATCATCAAATGTCACAGGGTCCTGGTCTCCTGGATAAGCATATCTAAATTGAAGTCGCCCACCAATCTGAAGTCTATATTTACTATCAGGGCTTGTAAATTGAAAACCTTTTGAGGTATATTGAATGTCTACTTTGGTAGAATCATTTTCTTTAGTTTGCACAGCATTGGCATTTACCGTAATCGTAGCGACTAGGATAAATAAGGCAATGGCCTTCCTTAATTCCATAAGAATTACTTTTTTTTAAAGATAGAATTTTGCCGACTTTTATTACCTAAGATTCCTTGCATTTCTTTGGCAATAATATAGCAGATGGTGAATTAATTTCTAATATCAGGGCGCAAAAGTATATGGTTTATCTTTCTTTAAGGCCCTACTAATGTTATCCTTATGTTAACATTTTTAAATATACAGTTAACATTACAATAATAACATGGTCAATATGTTCGGAGATTGAATCTTTAAGCTCAATCCTTTTATTAGCAGTTCAACCTTTTTTTCTATCTTTGTGGTGAAACATTATCATAACTATTCCCACAACAAAAACATACATGATGCCTGAGGTTAAACTCTTTGCTGGAACAAATACTAAAAAACTTGCAGAATCAATTGCCACCAACTATGGTCAGGAATTAGGAAAATTAACACTATCCAAATTCAGTGATGGTGAAATGTCTCCTAGTTTCGATGAATCTGTACGGGGATGCCATGTATTCCTTATCCAGTCTACGAACCCTAATGCTGACAATCTTCTAGAGTTATGTCTGATGATTGATGCTGCTAAAAGGGCCAGTGCCTATAAAGTTTGTGCAGTAGTTCCATACTTTGGATATGCCAGACAGGACAGGAAAGACAGGCCTCGAGTTTCCATTGCCGCTAAGCTGATCGCCAATATGATCACCTCTGCCGGTGCTGACAGGATCATGACTTGTGATTTGCATGCTGGCCAAATCCAAGGATTTTTTGACATTCCTTTGGATCATTTAAATGGATCAGCTATTTTTGTGCCCTATTTGAAAAGCCTGGGCTTAGGTGACAATCTTATCTTTGCTTCTCCTGATGTGGGAGGCGTTGGAAGAGCTAGAGCTTATGCCAAGCATTTTGAAGTTGAGATGGTTGTTTGTGACAAGCACCGTAAGAGGGCCAATGAAGTGGCCTCAATGCAAGTAATAGGTGAGGTAGAAGGAAAAGATGTAGTCCTGGTAGATGACATGGTGGATACTGCAGGAACAATTTGCAAAGCTGCCCAGATGCTACTGGACAAGGGCGCAAATTCTGTTAGAGCAATTGCCACTCATGGTGTTTTATCAGGAAAGGCCTATGAAAACGTTGAAAACTCTGTCCTGGAGGAATTGGTGGTTACCGATAGTATTCCTTTGGCCAGAGAGTCTTCAAAAATCAAGGTATTGACTGTGGCTGATTTATTCGCAAAAGCCATTCATGCCGTAACAGGAAATGATTCTATTAGTGCCCTGTTTATTTAAAAGAGAATTTTAATTTATCATACACTTATATATTCTAGATTATGAAATCGTTAGAGATTATAGGGTTTAAAAGAGCAAATCTCGACAAGTCGGAATTGACTCAAATCCGTGAAGAAGGAAATGTACCTTGCGTGGTTTACGGACCAGGACTTAAAGAGCAAATCCACTTCTATTCACCAGCTATCCTTTTCAAGGAGCTGATCTACACTCCTGAGGTTCACACTGTTGACCTTAACATTGAAGGCACTAAGGTAAAAGCTATTCTTCGTGAAGCACAATTCCACCCAGTAAGTGAGACTTTGCTACACGCTGACTTCCTTGCCTACAGTGAAGATAAAGCCATCAAAATGGACATTCCAGTGGAGATCACAGGATCTTCTCCGGGTATCCTTAAAGGGGGTAAATTAGAATTAAAAGCCAGAACGCTTACTGTTAAAGGTTTTGCGAAAGACCTTCCAGATTCTATCCCTGTTTCTATCAGCCACTTGGACCTTGGTAAATCTGTGAAAGTTGCTGAGGTTAAAGTTGAAGGATTTGAAGTCCTTACTAGCCCTAATGTTTCTATCGCTACCATCGGTATTCCTAGAGCACTTAGAGGTAAGAAAAATACTGAAGAAACTGAAGCTTAATTCAAGTTTCAGTCAAAAACTAATAAAATCCTACCGGCTAATTTGCCGGTGGGATTTTTTATTTTGACCAGTACATCTACAAAAACACACCATGAAGTATCTGATTATAGGACTGGGCAATATTGGCCCTGAATATGAACTTACTCGACACAATATTGGATTCCTCACCCTTGACAGGCTAGCTGATCAAGAAGGACTTTCTTGGAAAAGCAATAGATTGGCTTTCACTGCGGAATATAAATTCAAGGGAAGAAATATCCACATGATCAAACCTACCACTTATATGAACTTAAGTGGAAAGGCCATGAATTTCTGGATGAAGGAACTGAAAGTCCCTAAGGAAAACGTATTGGTAATTGTGGATGATGTGGCCATTCCGTTTGGAAAATTACGTTTAAGGGCCAAAGGGTCCTCAGCAGGCCATAATGGATTAAAAAATATTGAAGAGGTAACGGGGGGGCAAAATTACCCTAGATTGCGCTTCGGTATAGGTGATGATTATCCCAAAGGCAGACAAGTAGATTATGTATTGGGTAGATGGTCACAATCTGAAGTAGATGAATTACCAATGATCATGGACAAAGCTATAGACATGATCAAAGGATTTTGTACCATTGGTATTAACATGACCATGAGCCAATTCAACGATTAACCATTAAATCAAACCAATATGAAATCAATCAATCTTGGATTACAAATCGTTCCTAAAAGCGAAAAACTGGACACTTATAGCCTTGTGGACAAAGCTATAGAGGTTATTCAAGCTTCAGGGGTAAAATATGAAGTCAACCCATTTGAAACCGTAATGGAGGGTCCAGAGGACAAATTAATGGCTATTGCCAAAAAAGCCCAAGATGCAGTGCTGGATGCTGGAGCTGACGAAGTATTGGTGTATTACCGCATGCAAATCAGAAAAAACGGTGATGTCACCATGGGTGAAAAAACGGATAAGCACAGATAAGAACTCACCCCATATTGATTTCTTTTAAAGAGAATTCCTAAAATGAGAGCATCTCAAATCCATAGAGACACGCTCATTTTATTTTTATATTCCTTTTGAAACACCTTCTAAAGATTATTATCAAACGAAGAATCACACACGGGTTAGTACCCGTACTTTTTACCCCACATTCTTTGAAGGTTTTTCCTGAGATCATTTTCTCTGGCATTTTTACCAGGATCATACAGCTTTTGCCCTTTTAGTTTATCCGGCATAAATTCCTCGTCCACAAAATTCCCCTCGTAATCGTGCGCATATTTATACCCTTTACCATAATTCAAATCCTTCATCAATTTAGTTGGGGCATTTCTAAGATGAATAGGAACGGGCAAATCCCCCTCCTGTCGTACGATTGCCTGAGCTTTATTGATAGCCATATAACTGGCATTACTCTTTGCAGAACTGGCCAAATAAGTCACACATTGAGAAAGGATTATCCTGGCTTCAGGATAACCTATTATTTTCACTGCATCAAAGCACTGTGTAGCTAAAAGCAGCGCATTAGGATTAGCATTCCCAATATCCTCAGAAGCCAATATCACCAACCTTCTGGCAATAAACTTAACATCCTCTCCCCCTTCAATCATCCTTGCCAGCCAATAAACTGCCGCATTGGGATCAGACCCCCTGATAGACTTAATAAATGCCGAAATGATATCATAATGCTGCTCTCCTGATTTATCATAAATCGCCACCTTTTGCTGTGCTATGGAAGTAACTTTATCATTGGTCACCACTACAGGATCTTCTGGAATAGCATTAATCACTATTTCCAAAAGGTTCAACAGTTTCCTTCCATCTCCGCCCGATAATCTCAGCAAAGCCTCTGTTTCTTTCAGGTCTACCTGCTTATTTTTTAAAAGAACATCTTCCTTCAATGCCTGCGTGATCATTGCCTCCAAATCTTCCCTTTCAAGAGAATTAAGTGTAAATACCTGGCATCTTGACAGCAATGCAGCATTCACTTCAAAAGAAGGGTTTTCGGTGGTAGCTCCTATCAACCTGATCTGGCCTTTCTCCACAGCCCCCAATAAGGCATCTTGCTGTGATTTATTGAACCGGTGAATCTCATCAATAAACAAAACAACACCCTGCTGAAAACGGGCCTTTTCTATCACAGCCCGAATATCTTTTACCCCAGCACTAATCGCACTCAACGTATAAAAAGGAGCCTTTACCTCATTGGCAATTATATTGGCAATGGTGGTTTTCCCAACCCCTGGAGGCCCCCAAAGAATCAAAGAGGGCACCGTCCCCGATTTTATGGCACGATATAAAAAAGTATTTGGTGCAGTAAGATGGGACTGCCCAATCAATTCTTCCAACTTGCTTGGCCTCATTCTTTCTGCTAATGGCTCTTGACTCATGCTCTCGCTGCTTTTTTTTATTTATGGTAATTTTATGAAGGCAAAAACTTCCTTTCAAATTCTTCCAGATGCGCATCGGTAAAATCCAAATGCGTCACAAAACGGACCTGATCTTTTCCAAACTGCACAGCCCTTATCCCCTTGGATGCAAGATCGCTCAACATTTGCTTAGGACTGATCCCTTCTAGCTTTGCTATCACAATATTAGTATGCACTGGAAGAATTTCAGAAACATTTGGGTGTTGTTGTAACAAGTTGCCTAGAACCTTTGCCCTCCTGTGATCTTCAGCAAGTCGTTCAATATGATGCTCCAAAGCATAAATACCTGCAGCTGCCAGATAGCCCGCCTGACGCATTCCTCCTCCCATTGATTTCCTTATTCTTCTCGCTCTTTTAATGGTTTCTCTATCTCCCAATAAAACAGAGCCCACAGGACAACCCAAGCCTTTACTAAGGCAGACAGAAATAGTATCAAACATCCCTCCCCAATCTCTGGGACTTTCTTTACTTTCCACCAGTGCATTGAATATCCTAGCTCCGTCCAAATGCAATTTCAAACCTTCCTCTTTACAGACCTTATAAATAGATTGAACTTCATCCAAAGTATAGATACTTCCTCCACCTTTATTCATTGTATTTTCTAAAGATACCAAGGCACTTTCTGCCGCATGCACATCATATGGATTGACTGCTTCCTTAACATCTTCCGCATTCACCTTCCCCAATTCTCCCTCCAACAACTTCACTGAAGCAAAAGCATTGGACATAATCCCTCCAGCCTCATAAAGAAATATATGGGAATTTTTATGACATATAACTTCCTTTTGAGGACCGGTGTGAAGCTTAACAGCAATCTGATTGGTCATGGTTCCTGAAGGGCAAAAAAGACCTGCTTCCATTCCAAAAACATCAGCTAACTTTTCCTCTAAACGACTTACACTAGTATCTTCTCCAAAAACATCATCGCCCACTTCTGCCTCAAACATGGCTTGCTTCATTTCAGAAGTGGGTTTTGTAAATGTGTCACTTCTTAATTCAATATTCATCATTATGCTGTTTTATCACTTTTGCCACTTCTATCGGTCTATCCGTAGCCAAAATATCGGCTCCATTTTCTACAAACACCCTATAAATATGGTCACCTCTAGCAATGGCTCTTTTATCTAAATTCCCCAACACTCCTAGAATGGTAATGACACCATGATCATGAAGGATTTTATTGATGGATTTTCTTCTCTCTGTCAAACCGGTAAAGGCTATAATATTTTCAAATGGGATACCTGTTTCCACAAATCGGCTCCACTCTTCTTCATTTCTTATAGTAACTGAAAGCATTAGCTCAGAATTCAAATGAAACAGTTTTTTGGCTGCCTCCAAACTATATGTAATCAACACTACATAAGCTTCAGTTTCGGTTTCCTCAATTTCCTTTAGCACCAGTTCATAGGGAACATTATCTTTAATATCCAAGGTCAGCACTGTCTTTCCTTTGGTCCATTTCAAAACATCTCTTAGACTGGGAATTTTGAATTCACTCACCTTCCCTTCCAAGTCCACTAAACTCAACTCTTTTATCTCATCAAATGTCATATCCGCCACCCGTCCTTTACCAGTACTTGTTCGATCCAGCGTATTATCATGCATCATAACTAATACCGAGTCCTTGGTCATGGAAATATCACATTCAATAATCGAAGGTGTTTTATCCAAAATATAATCAAATAGCGCTATAGAGTTTTCAGGATAACCTGAATAGCTCCCCCCTCGATGGGCGCTTACCATAGGTTCCCTATCTGGACTCCACTTAAAAAACTGCTTGGTAGCCCTTACATCTGAAAATTGCAAATAGTGTTTTTCTCCAGTTGACTTCTGGCCTTCTGATGGACCTGAACAGCTTATAATGCTTATGGCAAAAAAACAGACACCCCACTTATTAAGCGTATTTAAAATCATCCCCTACGAATTATCAGATGGATTATTGGGTTCCTTAAACATAAAAGTAAATGGGCCTTTTGACTTTTTAAATGTCTCTTCCATTCCTCCCAGCTCTATATTCAAGGCTTTGGTTGATAAATTAATCTCGATCAGTGAAATCATTAATGAAACCAACAAAGCAATCATGCTCAGCATAAACACAATATTGGCAGCTGTCCTTATTTCTTGGTAAATCAAAAACATACAAATAACACACAGCAAAAAGCTTAACACTCCAAAAATCTGCATGTTCTTGATCATATTCACTCGCTTTCGCAAATTCTTCAATTGTTCCAGTAACAGCACTTCTTCTGGATTCTCCCTATACCGTTCATTCAATCCTCTAATCAAACTAGCCATGGCCAAAAACCTATTGGTATACGCCAACATTAGCAAAGTAATAGCCGAGAATAAAAGTGCAGGTGTTGAAAGTTCCAGTTGCATAATTTGGTGGGCTTTAAGAAGTCTAAATTCTATAATTTTCGGGTAAAATAAAAACCATTAAAGGCTATTTGACAGTATTTGACTGCAATCAAAAATATACATCACTGGGTTATCCTAATACTCAAAAAAGGTATTGAAATTAGTTTTAAGCATTTAGTAATAATCCGATCCATCTATCAAGCATTAATGCACTTCGAATGACCTATTTATAAACAAAGTGGAGATTGACAGGATTAATCTTGACTATTCCTTATTTCTTGGAGTAAGGTGTAAAAAAAACAATCTGTATATCTGATATTCCACCAGTAAGGATTACCCCTCAAAAATGACACATATTTCACAGAAATAATTAATTAAACCTGTCTTCCGCCAGGTAGATCAGCGGAAATCCATGGAATCCGTGAGAAATAAAGCTACTGGTGTGAAAACGGATAATCATCATCAAAAAGCTTAGCCTACACCAAACAATAGAATTGCCTTAACTTTTTAAAGTTCCTCCCCTGTGCCATGTAACTTTTTGCTGCACTATCCTTGTTCACACCTTGGAATATACACTTTCAATAAAAATATTTTAAAATCACTATTTTGTATTTTAAATAATATTTTTTGCAATTTAGATTTATTTTAAAAGATTTAAATCTGAAAGTTAGAACAAATGAGGAGAGTAAAAAGCTATCAATGACACTTTTAATTTATGTACTTCACAAACATTAAATAAAGGCTAACATCCCAATTAGTCTATTTTGGATTCGAGATATAAATACTAACAATAATTTTTATTACAAATATTAATTTTTAACAATATGAATATACTCGGCTTAAATTACTATTACCATGACACGACAGCCTCTATCGTTCAAGACGGTAAGCTTATCGTTGCCATAGAAGAAGAAAGACTTACAAGGCAAAAACACACATGGTCCTTCCCTTCACACTCTGCAAAAAAAGTCATGAGTGTTACCAATCTCAGACCTGAAGATTTTGATCATATTGCGGTATCCATCAGGCCCACTTTAAACATTGCTCCCCGTGTAGCATATGGAATCTCAAACCTAAGAAACCTCAAACCCTTTCTTAAGCATGAATTCATTAGTGGCTCAAGTAAGCAAAGGGCTTTTTGGAAATGGTTTAAACAAAATTGGGGATCTTCTACCAAAAAGCCTCAGATTCATTTCATCCCTCATCACATCTCCCACGCCGCAGGAAGTTTCTATGTATCTCCTTATGAAAAAGCCGCTTTGCTTGGGATCGATGGCTCAGGAGAATGGGCCACAGCCTTTCTTGGATATGGAGAGGGAAACAAAATAACAGAATATAAGCAAAGTTACTTCCCTAATTCCTTAGGATCATTTTATGAAGCCATCACACAGTTTTGTGGATTTCAACCCAATTATGATGAGGGTAAGACAATGGGACTTGCTCCACTTGGAAATCCCAACAAACATTATGAGAAAATGCAAAAACTCGTCTCGATAAAAAAAGACGGGGATATCAATATTGATCTTTCCTATTTTAGTTATCAATTCTGGGGACACAATCGATTTTCAAAAAAATTCATAGACACTTTTGGCAGCCCAAGAAACAAAAAAGAAGACTTCAAGCAACACCACCTTGATGTTGCTGCTGCCGCTCAGAAAGTTTTAGAGGAATGTATCCTCAAATTATGTGATATTCTTTATAAAAAGACACAGGCGGATTACCTCGTTATGGCAGGTGGAGTAGCATTGAATAGTGTAGCTAATGGTAGAATAATAAGAGAAAGCAACTTTAAGGATATCTATATTATGCCAGCCGCTGGTGACAATGGATCAGGTATTGGGGCCTCCTATTATGTTTACAACAAAATTCTAAACAAGTCCAGGAACTTCGTTCATTTAGACCCCTATATCGGTACAGAATACACAAATGATCATATTAAAAAATTGATTGATGAGTGTAAACTAAATGCAGAATATCACGAGAACATCTGTGACAAAGCTGCTAAACTACTTAATGGCGGCCATATCCTTGGCTGGTTTCAGGGTAAAATGGAAATTGGTCCCCGCTCACTAGGCAACAGAAGTATTCTTGCGAATCCAACACTTCCACATATGAAGGACAAAATCAATGCTGAAGTAAAGCATAGAGAAGCATATAGACCTTTTGCTCCTTCCTGCACTTATGAAGCAAAAAGTGAATTTTTCGAAACAGATGTTGAAGCATCATTCATGCTAAAGGTTTGTAATGTCAAAGAGAAATGGAAGGAAAAACTCCCTGCCATAACTCATGTCGATGGAAGTGCTCGACTGCAAACCGTTAGAAAGGAAATCAACCCTAGGTATCATGAATTGCTAACTAAATTTGGCATGCTTAGCGGAGCTCCAGTGCTGTTAAACACAAGTTTCAACATTATGGGCGAGCCGATAGTTGAATCACCTACACAGGCTTTAAGATGCTTCTTTTCAACAGGCCTTGACTACCTGATCCTTGGCAACTACCTTATCAAAAAGCAATAATGATGAGCTTTTAAATTTTAGTAAAAAACATCATCATTATCCATTCTTAAGATTTAATAAAAAATCGTAATTGGCTCTAAGCTAAATTAAAATAGGAAAAAGGAAAGGATATGTTAGAAAACAAACAAGCCAGTTCATTTTGAACAGGCTTGTTTGTTTATTTTCCTAGAGAAATTTATTAAACTAAATTAGTTCAACCACTCCTCCAAATACTTAATATTACCTTATGCCACTTCCCCAATAACCACTAGATTTTCTAATGTAGGTGATTCGCTACCTCCTTTAGGCTCAATAGTAATTGCAAAAGCTCCTGCACTGGCTGCCGCTTCCATTTGTTGCAACTTAAGCTTCTCTCCTGCCTTTACGATTCCAATACCTACAGGCCCTTCATCTCCAATAGCCCATAATTGGTAATCCTTATCAGCATCTAAACTGGAAAGATTATTTACAGAAACAAAAACTTCTTTGGTATCCTTATCCCAGAAAACATCCACCAAGGCATCTTTCTGTAAGTCAAAACTTGACCCTGACATTGGAACCCTTTCATAGTTTTTGGAAAGCAAAGTTTCCAACTGATCCCCGGTTTCTTCAAATCGCGCCTTATTAATATTTAGCTCCTGAGCCAAAACATTTCTCTCTTCTACCAGACTGGTGAATTTATTTTCTACATCGTAGAACCTCACTGCAAAATAAACCGCTGCACTTATGGCCATAATGGCTACAATTGAAGCAGCTACAGCATAACTTTTCCAAGGCTGTAAGGCAACCTCTTTAGTTGGAGTAGCTGTCACTTCCTTCTCAGTGACTTTTGGAGCATCCAGCTCTTGACTTAGGGTGTCAAATATTTTATCCTTCACCTCATCTGAAGGCTTAACCCCCATTTCGTTGTCAAAAGCAAACATGGCCTCCTCTATCTCTTCCAGCTCCCGCTTGATTTCAGGATACTGCTTAGAGAGTTGAAGCACTTCTTCTCGCTCTCTATCACTGAGTTCACCCAGCACAAAAAGCTCCAACTTACCTGACGCTATGTAAGATTGAATATCCACTAAATTCTATTAATATTCTTTTTTAACACATTGATGGCCGCACGAATCCTGGACTTCACCGTTCCCAGTGGAATCTCATATTCTTCAGAAATCTCAGAATGAGTGTAACCTTTAAAATAAATACATTCGACCACGAATCTTTGTTCCTCATTCAAACTGCTCATGAGGTCCTTTACGCCAATTCCATCCACTGCTTCCAATGTGCTTGACGATCCTTCTAAACCATATACGTAGTTGTCAATTGTATTGGTCTTACTGCTTTTAGAAAATTCTTTCGACCGGGTTTTGTCTATTGCTGCATTCCTACAGACATTGGCCATCCAAGTATACAGTCTACCTTTTGATTCATCATAGCTGTCTATTTTTCGGATGATTTTGACAAAAGCATCGTGAAAAACTTCCTCTGCAATATCGCGGTCTTTGATCACCCTGGCTATAACTGCAAACAAGGCCTTGGAATACTTTTCATAAAGATAGTCCACCGTTTGCCGATCCCGAGCTCTAAGTCCTGTTATAAGTTGTTCTTCTTGCAAAAGTTGCTGAGGGTTAATTATTATTTTGCCTTTTAAAAAGAAAACACGAGAAGGTATCCCTTCTCGTGTCATAATATTATAATAAGTTATTCAATTTTACAAGTGAATCACCTCATCATATGCTGCAGCTGCCGCTTCCATCACCGCTTCCGACATGGTTGGGTGAGGGTGCACTGTCTTAATCAACTCATGACCAGTAGTTTCCAGTTTTCTAATCGCAACAATTTCAGCGATCATTTCTGTAACATTAAAACCAATCATATGTGCCCCAAGCAATTCACCATATTTAGCATCAAAGATCAACTTTACAAATCCATCTTTCGCACCTGCCGCAGACGCTTTTCCAGAAGCAGAGAATGGGAATTTACCAACCTTAAGGTCATATCCAGCCTCTTTTGCTTTTGCCTCGGTATACCCTACAGATGCAATCTCAGGCGAACAGTATGTACAACCTGGGATATTACCATAATCCAAAGGCTCTGGGTTATGTCCAGCAATTTTCTCAACGCAGATAATTCCTTCAGCTGAAGCTACGTGCGCCAATGCAGGACCTGGAATCACATCACCGATGGCATAATAACCTGGCATATTGGTCTTGTAGAACTCATCTACTTGGATACGTCCTTTATCTACCACGATCCCTACATCTTCAAGACCACAGTTTTCAATATTGGCAACAACTCCGGCAGCAGAAAGAACCACATCACAATCAAGGGTTTCTTCACCTTTCTTGCCTTTTACAGTTACCTTACAACCATCACCTTTGGTATCTACAGCAGTTACTTCGGTGCTGGTCATTATTTTCATTCCAGCCTTTTTATAGATCTTTTCCAAAGTCTTGGACACATCTGCATCTTCATTTGGAACAATTCTATCCATAAATTCAACTATAGTAACCTCAGTACCTATAGCAGCATAGAAATAAGCAAATTCTACCCCAATGGCACCAGAACCTACCACAACCATTTTCTTAGGCTGCTTTTCCAAGGTCATGGCCTTGCGGTAACCAATAATTTTTTCATCATCGATCTTGATAGCAGGAAGCTCTCTAGATCTTGCACCAGTAGCTATGATAATATTATCAGCGCTGTAGGTGGTTTTATTACCATCCTTATCTTCAACTTCTACCTTTTTGCCAGGCTTCACTTTACCCCAGCCCAAAAGTTGCTCAATCTTGTTTTTCTTGAATAAGAACTGGATTCCCTTGCTCATTCCTTCCGCTACTCCCCTACTTCTCTTCACCATTCCTCCAAAATCAGCTTCGGCATCCTTAACAGAAATACCGTAATCACTTGCATGATTGATGTATTCAAAAACCTGAGCGCTTTTCAACAAAGCTTTGGTAGGAATACATCCCCAGTTCAAACAAATACCACCCAATTCGGCAGCTTCTACAACGGCAGTTTTAAGGCCTAGCTGAGATGCGCGGATTGCCGCCACATATCCACCTGGACCACTACCTACTACAATAACATCAAATTTAGTTGAAGACATATATATGTTTTTTAAATAGCTTTCTTAACCAACGCAAATTTAAAATATTTAAGCTCAGAAAAAAATTTGGTTTCCATTATTCAAAAAGCCTTAAGGCAATTTAAAATCATATTATATAGATGCTAAAAAGGATCGGGCTGAACTACCTTTAAAACCATTAGCAACTTGTTTTTGGGAATAAATCCCTATTTTTGACCATTCAATATGAACTAACAATAACAATCAATATGGGATTACTTTCAGGAAAGACAGCCCTTATTACCGGGGCTTCCAAAGGAATAGGTAGAGCAATAGCTATAAAATACGCACAAGAAGGCGCCAACGTCGCTTTCACATTTTTATCAAGCGTAGAAAAAGGACAGGCCTTGGAAAAGGAATTGGCTGAATTTGGCATAAAAGCCAAAGGCTACCGTTCTGATGCTTCAGACTTTCAAGCTGCTGACGAATTGGTAGCTGATGTAGTGAAGGAATTTGGTTCTTTGGATATTTTGGTAAACAATGCCGGAATTACCCGCGACAATTTATTGATGAGAATGACCGAAGAAGCATGGGACGAAGTAATGAATATCAACCTAAAATCTTGCTTCAATACCGTGAAAGCGGCCAATAGAACCATGATGAAGCAAAAATCAGGAAGCATCATCAATATCACTTCTGTGGTAGGTATCAAAGGAAATGCCGGCCAAGCCAACTATGCTGCCTCTAAAGCCGGCATCATAGGGTTCACCAAATCAGTAGCCTTGGAATTGGGCTCAAGAGGCATCCGAAGCAATGCTGTTGCTCCTGGTTTTATCGAAACTGAGATGACAGAAGTATTGGACGAAAAAACTGTTCAAGGCTGGAGAGACGCCATCCCTATGAAGCGAGGTGGGAAGCCTGAAGAAGTGGCTGATGCCTGTGTATTCCTAGGCTCTGATATGAGTTCTTATATTTCAGGACAGGTTATTCAGGTCAACGGAGCTATGTTGACTTAAGCATAAAAACAAAGCCTTAAGATCAAAGAGCCAAGAAAAAAGATTCTTGGCTCTTTTTTTTATTCTCAGAAGTTACGCCCGCTTCGATTATTTCAAACTTTATTTTGGTTGAGCTAAGCAAATCGCACACTAATCTTTTATGTTTTTGAACACAACTTTTTTAACGAACAACCCGTTAATCATTATGATATCATTTTAACATCATAACAATATGGAAAAAATAACTAAGCCCATTTCAGGTTATATCATGGTTTTTATTGAACTGTTGATCATAGCGGCCATTATTATGTTCGTAGTTAGCGGCAAAATTGCGCTGGGAATAATTGCTGGGATAATATTCATCTTTATTCTTCCAGGATTCTTTATCGTGGAACCGAACAAAGCCATGGTACTGCTCTTATTCGGAGCCTATAAAGGTTCTGTTAAGTCCAACGGTTTCTTTTGGGTAAACCCTCTAATGGTCAAGCAAAAGATTTCCTTAAGAGTGAGGAACTTTGAAAACACCCCTTTAAAAGTAAATGACAAAATAGGTAACCCCGTAATGGTGGGAACCATTGTAGTCTGGAAAGTCGAAGATACTTTCAAAGCATCTTTTGAAGTAAATGACTATGAAAACTTTGTTCATTTGCAAGCAGATGCCGCAGTGAGAAAGATGGCTGGACTTTACCCCTATGACAATTTTGAAGCGGAAGATGCAGAAGTAACTTTGCGTTCTGGAGTAGAGGATGTCAACCAATCCTTAGAGGATGAAATCAGTGAACGTTTACAGCATGCCGGCATTAAGGTAATCGAAGCCCGTATCAGCCACTTAGCCTATGCTTCTGAAATTGCCAGTGCCATGCTTCAGAGACAGCAAGCATCCGCCATAGTTGCCGCTAGAAGAAAAATTGTAGATGGCGCAGTGGGTATGGTAGAAATGGCCCTGGATGATCTGAAAGAAAAAGAAATCATAGACTTTGACGTAGATAAACGCGCCACTATGGTGAGCAACTTAATGGTTGTATTGTGCTCTGATAAAAGTGCCAGTCCTGTACTGAACGTAGGTACCTTACATCAATAATAAAGGATTAAAATATGGCTGGTAAAAAAGCTTTTGCCCTAAGAATAGATGAAAAATTAATGAAGGCTGTGGAGAAATGGGCGGCTGATGAATTCAGAAGTACCAACGGTCAGTTGGAGTGGATGATCCATGATGCCTTAAAAAAAGCAGGTCGCTTACCCAAACCTGGAAACAATAAAAAAGAGGCCGAATAGGCCTCTTTTCTTTTAGTTTTTTGTTTCCAAATCAGGATTATATAATAATTGCTCATTTTGGAAATCATATAATGTCAACTGCCTCAATTCATAATAGGCTGCCCAATATTCTCTTAAAGCAGAAATATATCTTCGCTTATTATCATCCTTTTGGGTCTGCGCTATATTCAAATCAGTAATACTCACCTTTCCGCTTAAATATCTTTGGCGAGAAATCTCATACCTTTTTGCAGCCACCACATCAGCTTTTTCACTAATGACAATTCTATCTTTTAATTGCTGAAAATTTTTCACTTGGGTAAAAATTTCCTGTTCAAAAGTGATCACTTCTTGTTCCAAAGTATAATTTACCAAATCCTGATTGGCTGTAGCTATCCCCATTCTAGCTTTATTTCGTCCCCAATCTAAAATAGGAACGCGAACACTTAAATTAACGATTGCCTGTTGGTTTGGATCCTGATAAACACCCGAAAGATTATTGGCAGCATTATTATACCCATAACTTGCATTCAAATCCATATTAAATCTTTGTCCCTTTGCCTGAGCTACTTGTTCCTCTGCTTCCAACCTTCTTCTTTCGAAAGCTACAGCATCTGATCTATTTTCGAATGCCAACTCAATGGCTTGATTAACATCTACAACAAAATCTGGAATTTCATCAGGAAGGACTAATTCAAATTCAGCACTTTCATTCAATCCAATAAAAGATTTTAATGCCAAAGAAGACGATTCCAAATCCAGTTTAGCTGAAGCCAAATCTTGATCAGCCTCAAGTACCTGCAATTCCACTTGCAATAATTGATCCTCAGTAGTAGTCCCTATATTGTATCTACCCTGCTCAATTTTATAAATAATTTCCGAATTCTCTTTGTTCTGACTAGCTATATTAAAGCTTACTTGGGCCAATAGGTAATTAAAAAACAACTGTGTAGCTCTTTGACTAATTTGCTCCATTTCTTCCACATAACTTTTCTTGCTTTCCTCATATCTGAGAGGCTCTATTTTTCTATCCCACTTCAAGGAATTATAAGCAAAAATTGGTTGGGACAACCTCACATTAACCGGAACACCACTCCATCGAACACCATCCTCACCTTCTCCAGCAAGGTAATTATCAAACCTACTTGTAGAACTATTAACAGATATAGTACCACCTGTTGCTGTTATTCTTTGCTGAAGTCCCAATTCCAAATCAACCAAACTTTGTTCTACTCCCCTATACTCGATGGTACCATCTGGCTGTGTTACCGCCGTCACTGATTGGGAATAATTAGGCAATGTTCCGTTCAAGCTTAACTGGGGATTGTAATTGGACTTGTAAAACCTGTATTGCCAATATAAATTCTCCTTTCTGGTCTGGGCGCTCAATGCAGCAGGTGACACAGATTTTGCCCTGGCTATTATGTCCTGAAGAGAATATTTAAGCCTATCTTGTCCAAAACCCGTACGGGGAATACTTAAAACAGCAATGGCAAATAATAAAAGCGCAATTCGTTTATTCATATCTTAAAGAAGTTATAGGATCTTGACTCGCAGCCCTTTTGGCCGGAGTGATTCCAAAAATTAAACCTACAGTAGCGGCCACACTAAAAGAAACTAAAATAGAAGGTACGGTAATGATAGTCGGGAAATCCCCAAAGCGAGAGACCATACTGGCCAAAATCACCCCTAGAATTACTCCTATAATTCCACCTGAAACAGAAATCATCATGGCTTCAAACAGGAATTGATGTACAATATCTGTCTTCTTGGCTCCCAATGACATTCTAAGACCAATCTCCTTAATCCTTTCCATCACGGAAGCCAACATGATATTCATAATTCCGATACCGCCTACCAAAAGTGAAATTCCAGCAATGGCCCCTAAGACAATATTAAAAATATTCTGGGTCCGCTGCTGCTGTTTGAGCAATAGCTCAGGAATGGTAATTTCAAAATCAATCACGTTATAGTGCTTTCTTTCCAAAAGTCGAGAAAGCACTTCCGCAGTTGGCTGTAACATGGTACTTTCTTTCACTTGCACTACCAACTTATCTATCTGATGAGGGTTAGTTGGAGCAGCACTTCCTGCTTCGGAACCGACTATAGAACGTATTCTTCTGCCCCTGGCACCAGACACAAGGTTTCCAGAAGTAACCATATCACGATTTTTATATCGCACCAACATGGTTTGCACAGGGATATAAACATCCATATTATAATCCCTGATCCCCAACTTGGCAATACTCTTATCTGAAACAATTCTCTCTTCCAATATCCCTATTACCCTTAGCCATTTATTCCCACATTTTATCTTTTTACCAATTGGGTTTTCTGTGCTAAAAAACTTGGTTTGCACCCCTCTCCCTATTATACACACAGGGTCACCTTTTAATAAATTGTTCTCGGTAAACATGGTACCTTCTCGCAATTTAAAGTTGGTGACATCAAAATATTCAGGAGTCACACCTACCAATTTTGCAGACCTTCTTAATCCACTTTTTACGATATAGGTGTCCAAAATAATTTCGGGACTGAGCTTTTGTATCCCCGGAACCACTTCTCTTATTGCCTCAACATCGAGCATTCTAAGACCAGGAGAAAACTTATTCTTCTCCTCACCGGGACCTGAACCATTCGTCGCATCTAGCTCTTCTTCCACCTGCTCGACGATAGGTTCAATGATGATATTATTCACCCCCACCAGTTTGATTTGTTCTAGAATTTCCTTTTGGGCTCCATTACCAATGGCCATCATGGCAATCACCGCTGCCACACCAAATATTATCCCCAATGCCGTCAATAAGGAGCGTAACCTATTGGCCATCACTGCCTCAAAAGCGATATAAAAATTGGAGAGAAGTCTCGTATTAATCATATGTCAAAAAATTAATTTCCTGGTCTCTGTGGTCTTCCATTGGCAGCTCCGCTTCCTCCAGGTCTTCTTTGCTTTTCACTACCCTCTTCAGATTTCTCGGTAGCTTCGCCCTTCTCTGCGTTTCTTTTCCCATTGAGAGCTTCCAGCAACTTAACGGACTGATCTTCATCTGCCCACGAAGGAATGGAAAGATACACTTTATCTCCTTGTTCCAAGCCCATATCGACTACTACTTCATCATAATTAGAAGTTCCCAACTTCACTTCTTGCTTGGCTCCATTATTCAAATAAACATAGTTAATGCTATCATTTTGAACATGGACTGCCTCAAGAGGTACAAACAGTACTTCTCCTAGATCTTGCGCGATAATGGCATTACTGGTGGTCATAGCCGGACGCATAACCGGATCACTTTCATTTACCAAAATAGTTACTTCAAACACTTTGGCATCCGAATTAGGTCTTTGCTGCCCCACATTGGCTACCCTGGTAACTTTACCAGTAAATTTCTTTTCAGGAAAGGCATCTAAACCTATTTCAACCTCTTGGCCTACCTTTACTTTTCTGATTTCTACCTCATTTACATAGGTAATACTTTGCATCTCTGTCAAATCAGGCAAAGTAGCGACAATAGGATTCCATGCACTTATCTGGGATCCTTCCGAAATTTTAGTTCCGTCCCAGTTAGTCTGGTAAATCACCATCCCGTCCTGAGGAGCCTTAATATTAAAATCATCCAACAATGATTTCATTTGCTCAAACTCCCGCTCTTCCTTTCTCAACCTGGCAGTACGCTGCACCATTTGGGCAATGGCCTGGTCGAGCTTTATCTTATAATTTTCTTTGGCTTGGTCCAAATCCCTTTTCGCCTTTTCAAGGTCATATTCATTTTGCTTGATGGTGGCTGGTGGTTCATATTGAGATTGCTCAAGCACCAATTTCTTTTGTTCTACCGTATAATCAAGGTTAAGGATTTTATCCCTCTCCTGTCTTAAAGTTAGCGCTGTATCCAGCTTTGTTTTCTCGTATTCGGCAATCTCTGAATCAAGATTGTTTTGCCCGTCACTAATTTTCCCAAACAGTTCGGATTTATCTAAGGAAGCAATAAAATCCCCCTTCTTCACCACTGTCCCCTCATCCACCATTTTTTCAATGGTCAACTGATTAACCCTAAATTCCCTAGCCCTGACTGGACCAAGAATTTGCACTGATCGGAGCGCTTTCAGTTCTCCTGTAGTGGTTATCTCTACAGTGAAATCTCCCTTCCTTACAGGAACAATCAGGTCCGCAGCCCCTCCGGACGCGGTAGGAGAAAAAATAAAGTACAACAGCACTATAGCTGCCACACTCCCTAAACCAACAAATATTAAATTCTTTTTCATGATTGAATTTTATTAAGCCTAATTACCATTAGCTATAACAACAAAATTAAATTTTTTATCCCTAAGAAAAGACCCAACTACACCCAAATATAGCCATTGAAATAAAACCTCAAACTAAATTCTTAATTAAAAAATGTTAAAAGAGAAAAAATTGTTTTGCTAAATTGCAGCCTTTATAAAATTATCCCCCTGAAAAATGAAGCATATTATCAGTTTTGTCATCCGTTTTATCCCAAGAAGTTTCCTTCAAATGATAAGTCATTTCATCTTGAGGATCATGGCGGTATTCTACAGGGGAGACAAGGTCATCTGCACGGTTTGTGACCATTCTTTCAGTAAATTCTTACCCTATGGGAGAAAGGCCAGAGAAAATGCCCTATGTCCAAATTGCTTGGCTTTGGAGAGACATAGATTGATGTGGTTATTTTTAAAACAAAAAACCAACTTTTTCTCAGCCCCTTTGAAAGTCCTTCACGTAGCTCCAGAATTATGCTTTATTGATCGTTTCGAAAGGTTAGGGAATCTCGAATATATTACTGGAGACATAGAGTCGCCTTTGGCAAAAGTGAAAATGGACATCCACGAAATTCCTTTTGAGGACGAGAGTTTTGATGTAGTTTTCTGTAACCATGTCATGGAACATGTCAATGATGACATTCTAGCATGTAAGGAAATAAACAGAGTCCTCAAACCCAATGGATGGGGCATAATCCAGTCACCTGTTTATGACATTCCTGAAACCCTTGAAGACAAATCCATCACTTCCCCCTCAGAGAGGGAAAAACTTTTTGGCCAAAGGGACCATGTAAGAAAATATGGTCATGATTATGCTAGACGGCTAAGCACCTCCGGATTGGTGGTCGAAGAAAATAATTTTGTTACGGAATTATCCCAAGAGTATATATCCAAACATGCATTACCTCCTAAAGAGATAATCTATTACTGCAAAAAGGGATAAATCAATTTCTCACTTTAAGTTTCAACAGCGCTTTTATCATCCCAGCTCCGTAAGAGAATAACTGGCCGTAGGAGGTAAAAAGAGCCATTGTACCGACCCAAACAGATCTATTCCCTATACTGGCGTCCAAAAACATTCCAAGGCTCCACAAGCCATATAAAACAGCTCCTACAAGAAATATTTTATGACAAACAAAAAAAGATAATAGTATCATAACAGCCCCCAACAAAAAGATTGAAGGCATTAAATGTACCATCTTTATGGATCCGGGATGGTAACGATTGACATTAACTCTATTTATCCCGAAAGAATAACTTTGCTTAAGAAATGACCTAAAATCATTTCTGCGCTTATGGTAGACAAAAGCCTCCTGAACTAACTGCAGGTTAAATCCTGCATTTTTTATCCGAATGCTAAGTTCTATATCTTCTCCTTGATTTGGATCAACAAATCCTCCGAGACGCTCATATACTCTTCTTGAAAAGCCCATATTATAACCTCTCGCCTGGTATTTGTTAGGGTTGGAAACTTTACCTCGAATTCCTCCTGTTGTCCAGAAAGAAGTCATACTGAAGTTAATCGCTTTTTGAAAGTCAGAGAAATCTTCCATTGCAGCATCAGGCCCTCCATGAGCATCCAAACCTTTTCGCTTTATGGCTTCAGCTAGAATTTTAAAATAATCAATGGGAATCACACAATCCGAATCAAAAAAAACCCAATATTTGCCTGCCGCCTTTTCCATACCAAAATTCCGTGCAAATCCCTGCCCACAATTCTCTTGAAAATAATATTGAATATTCAGCCTTTCTTCAAATTCTCCGACCACATCCTTACTTGTTATTGAGGAGCCATCTTCTATGATGATTACCTCAAAATCAGTGTTGGATTGCTTGCAAAGACTTGATAAAAGCTCTCTCAGTTCATCAGGGCGATTATAAACTGGAATTATAACTGAAAAGTACATCAACTTTCCAGGTTTATCTCTTGATCAATATTATAATCGTTCCTTTTCGTGTTGTTTGAAATCAACATTTCAGCCATAAATCCTGTTAAGAAAAGTTGCATTCCCACGATCAAAGCCACTAAAGCCAAATAAAACAATGGTTGATCAGTAATCTCACGTACAAAAAGTCCTTTCTTAAGACCGTAGAATTTTTCAAAAGCCAACCATATGGTGATCAGAAAACCGGTCAAAAAAGACAAAGTACCTAAGGTTCCAAAAAAGTGCATTGGCTTTTTCTTATACCTATTGACAAAAGAGACGGAAATCAAGTCCAAAAAGCCATGAACAAATCGTTCAAGTCCAAATTTCGTCTCTCCATATTTCCTAGCGCGATGATCCACCACTTTCTCCCCAATCTTGGTGAATCCATTCCATTTTGCAATCAGTGGAATGTAACGGTGCATCTCGCCATAAATATAAATTTGTTTGACCACCTTATTTTTATAGGCTTTCAAACCACAATTAAAGTCATGGAGTTTGATACCTGAAATCATCCTGGTCACTCCATTAAAAAAGCGAGAGGGTACAGTTTTACTAATTGGATCATGACGTTTCTTCTTCCAACCAGAAACAATATCGTATCCCTCTACCGTTATCATTTTATAAAGTCCTGGAACCTCTTCAGGACTATCCTGCAGATCGGCGTCCATGGTGATGACTACTTCACCTTTTGCTTTTCCAAAACCAATATCCAGTGCCGCTGATTTTCCATAGTTCCTGCTGAAGCATATTCCTTTGACATGTCCGTTTTCCTGGGCAAGGGTAGAAATCACTCCCCAAGAATTATCAGTACTTCCATCATTGACAAAAATCACTTCATAATTCAGGTTATGCTTAACCATTACCTTATTAATCCAACGGGACAGCTCAGGCAAAGATTCTTCTTCGTTAAAGACTGGAATTACTATGGAAACTTGAATCATTTATGTTAGTTGACTATTCGTTCTTTTATTAATGGCAACAGCGATCAAACCTATAATTACCGCGCCCATTAACGCATTAATTAAGGATGAACCAGCAAAAAATTCAGCAGACTGAAAGAATTTCATAAATGCAGGAACATTATCAGGATCGTAGGTAGCCCCCATTTTTTCCTGGGCTTCTATTTGCGCCTCAACTATTCTTTGAACATATTCTGTATCAATAAACTTAAGGTAAATATAGAATGCAATACTCCTTACAATTCCTCCAATTAAACCTATGAGAAGTACGATCTTAAACCCTTGACCAAAACTCAACAATCCTTCATTGGACTCTCTAAATTCTTTAGTGCTAAAGAAGTAAATTCCAAAGGCAATCAAAATAGCTAATAAGGCGGAGGCAGCCTGAGCTCCAAAACCTTTGGAGGAAAAGTCAAACATTGCTGAGATAAAAACTACTATAGTACCAATAATACCATAAATAAGTCCCCATTTCTTTGAGGTCTCCGCTATTGTCATTCGATCATCCATAATATTTAAGATTTAGTTCTTTTTAAAATTATGGAAATAATAATTGTAAAAAATAATTCCAACATGAAAATTTTCAAAAACACATCCAATGCTATATCGGATATACTCATGTCCAAATTCTTAGCCATAGTTTGGTCAAAGGCCTCCTTATTGACATTTTCAGTGATATAATCTTTCTGACCTTCAAGCCAAGCGATTTTTTCTGCCCTATGGCTAATAAAGATCTCTTGGTCCAAATTTAAAAACAAGGCAATTCCCAATGCAGTCACCAAAGCAAGCAAAGTATAAATCACAAAACCTACAGTCATCCCCTGAGCAAATAATAATTCACCCTCACTACGATAATCCCTGAAGTTCTTAATTCCAATAAAAACAAATACAGGCGTGATCATACAAGCAAAAAACAAGGTAAAGTCAACAGGCTCTAGCTCCAGGGCTTTAAGAATCCAAAATGCTACTAATGAAAGTCCCCCTCCCACTAAGCCAAACAGGTAACTGCTTCTTATGTATTTAGTCATCTAGCCTTGCATATTTACCTTTATTAATTACCACTTTAACTTTACCTTTTAGTGTTTGGTTAAAGTAGGGAGAGTTTGCTGAAAGAGATTTATTGGATTTACTATCAAAAACCCATTCCTCCTCAGGATCAAACAAAGTAATTGAGCTAAACTGCTTTGTTTGGTCTTTTATAACCTTACTAGGGCCAGATGTAACCTTTTGAATCAGTAATGGCCATCCCAATTCTTCCTCAAGCTTAACCATTGCTGGCAAAAAAGTCTGAAGACCACTCATACCAAAAGCTGCCAGATCAAATTCCATATGCTTGGAATCAAAATCTTTAGGCTGATGATTAGAGACAATGGCATCAATAGTGCCATCTTTTAATCCCTCAATTAAAGCATTCCGCTCTTCATCTCCTCTAAATGGAGGAATAACCTTCAAATTGCTATCATAATTGATCAAATCTTCATCTGAAAACAGCAATTGATAAATAGAAATATCCGCACTAATATTCAGCCCATTTGCCTTGGCTTGGCGAATAGCATCCACCCCCTTGGCAGTACTCACGGTCTGTATATGCAGACTTCCTCCTGTATATCTTAGAATCTCTATATTCTTTTGAATCGCCACTTCCTCAGAGAGATTGGGCATTCCTTTCATCCCCAAAGCAGTTGAGGTGTACCCTTCATGCATCTGCCCAAATATAGATAATAATGGATCATAGGATTGATCAAACAAAATCCCATCAAATTTCTGCAAATATTGGAGTACTTTCATCATCCTATCAGAGTTCGAAACAGGTACTACTCCATCTCCAAAAATCTTAACCCCATGATGGTTTACATCCAAGATCTCTGTTAGATCTTCCCCTTTAGTATCCTTTGTTACTGCTCCTTGGATATGAATATCTGTCAAAAAATTACTTACCTTATTTTTAACAAATTCAACTTCATTCTTGGACTGAATAGTAGGTTCTGTATTTGGCAAAATAACAGCTTGTGTGAATCCAGAATATTTAAGAGACTCCCCTAAACTTTCAAAAGTCTCTTGGTATTCAAAACCAGGCTCACTTACACCACAACGTAAATCTATCCAACCTTCCGAACCTAGCCATTTAGAACAATCAATTACCTCATTATTGCCATCATCATTTCCGTCAAAAAGACTTAGTACATCCCCATCAAAGAGATAGTCTTGAGGAGCTGAGATGGAATCTTCTTGAATTAATTTTAAAGATTTAAATAGAATTGCCATGCTGTTATTATTTGTGCAAATCTGCCATTTTTTTTGCTAAAAATTAAGTCACAATCAGAAAAGTTTGTTCATTTAGATCATTTCAGAGAGATAAAGCAAAAAAGTATTCTGTTTTTTAAAATCAAAAAGCCCCTTTAACATTGCTGTAAAAGGGGCCTGATAGGTGAGGGCGGCGACCTACTCTCCCGGGTGTAACCCCAGTACCATCGGCGCGACAGGGCTTAACTTCTCTGTTCGGGATGGGAAGAGGTGGATCCCCTGCGCCGTACCGCCCA
>NZ_JAHHZM010000004.1 GCF_018642165.1 Echinicola shivajiensis | reverse complement strand
CTCCTTTCTATCCAACCATGCTCGAAAACAGGCAATTTGCACTATACCAGGGACGGCTATATTGTACAGGCCACTTCGATCTAAACGTCATTCCCTTTTGTGCGGTTGGGTACCAAATGTTAGGTCTCGAAATGACAAATTTTGAGACAACCTTTTTATTTAAACTTTATTTCTAGCTAGGTTATCTTTCAAAAACCAAAGCCTCGGGATTGGCCCCCAAATCTTTTAATGCCCCCATTACCGCCTTCATAAATCCTCCTGGACCACAGACATAAAAATGCTGGTGATCAAAATGACCAATTTTATCTTTTAAATAAGTCTTATTGATTAATCCCTTATCATAGGCTGTATCTTTCTGATCTGAAATAATATTGAAAAATTTATGCCCAAGGATAGCTTTAAGCTCCTCATAAAGAATGATATCATCATTGGTCTTATTGGCAAACACCAACATGCTGTTGCCAATTTTGTTTTTCTTTCTCAAGTATCTTAAAATAGCTATAAAAGGGGTTATTCCTGCCCCGCCTGCAATAAAAACTCCTTCACCCTGAAAACTGATTGTCCCCCAGGCATCTCCTATTTCCAACTCATCACCCACCTCTGCATTCCCCAGCCTTTTGGTTACGCCTTCATGACCATTATAAGACTTGATGGTAAACTCCAAATAATCATCAGAGGGTAAACTTGTGAATGTAAAAGGACGCTTTTCAGCTTCCCACCCTGCTTTAAGCAAACTTACCTCTGTAGCCTGCCCAGGAGTGAACTGAAAGCCACGCGGTTTCTCCAACTTGAACCTGTTAACATCATGTGTCAAAGGCTCTTTTTCCAAAATTTTCAATCTGTAATTTGCCATTCCTCAACTTACAAAAAAGCCTACGCTTTTTGAAATTATTGCCGATAGCTTCTAGAAAATCATTAGGATAAAAGTCCGCGTTACAATTATATTTTCTGTACTAATTCCTGAACAATAGCTGTCATCTTAGGCTCCGCAATGGCCGCTGCTGCAATCACTTCCTGAATGGAAATTTTCTTGATTTTACCAGGTGAGCATAAATCTGTAATGGCTGACATCGCAAACACTGGTAAATCCATCTGCCTGGCCACGATCACTTCGGGAACAGTACTCATACCTACCGCATCTGCACCTATTGTCCTTAAATATTTGTATTCTGCACGGGTTTCCAAATTAGGTCCCTGCACCCCTACATAGATGCCTTGATGGGCATTAATTCCCTTTTCTTTAGCAATTCTTAAAGCTTCCTCTACCCATTTTAAATGATAAGGTTCACTCATATCTGGAAACCTAAGACCAAAGTCATCTAAATTCTTCCCTCTAAGTGGGTTTTCTGGAAAAAGATCAATATGGTCATTAATTACCATCACATCACCTACCGCAAAATCAGGATCTAAACCTCCTGCAGCATTCGAAACAATTAGCTTCTCCACTCCCATTTTTTTCATCACCCTAACAGGAAAGGTTATTTCTTTCATATTATAACCTTCATAATAATGGAAGCGCCCCTTCATAACGATAACACTGACTCCGGACAGTTTCCCAAAAATCAATTGTCCAGCATGGGTCTCCACAGTTGAAATGGGGAAATGAGGTATATCTGCATAGGAAATGGATTTCTCCACCTCTATATGATCTATCAATTGCCCCAAGCCAGTCCCCAAGATCACCCCTACTTTGGACTGGCCTGAGAATTCTCCTTGGATAAAATTTACGGCTTGGTTTATTTGCTCAATGTATTCCACAGAATTTCCTTTTTTCATGTTTACTTGGATTTGGCCTATCTACCATCTTATTTTGAGGCTAATAAAATATCAAAAGAACTTTATATTCCACGATATTGTATATATAAGATCAAATTAGCAAGAATAAAACTTATTCATGATTAAAATTATCATAGGTACCAATAGAAAAAATGCCCTTTCCAAAAGCATAGGCATTCAGTACCAAGAAATCCTGGAAGAGCTTGGCGTAGCATCTGAACTGATAGATTTGCGGAAGCTTCCGAACGATTTTGTTTTTACAGCCTTATACGAAAACAATGGTCAGAACGAGCATTACAATGAGCTGCATGACAAAATCAAGGATGGGGATAAATTCGTATTTATCGTTCCTGAATACAATGGATCTTTTCCTGGGATTTTAAAATCTTTTATTGATGGGATGACCTATCCCAATACCTTCAGGAACAAAAAATGTGCTTTGGTAGGTTTGTCCTCTGGAATAGGCGGCGGTGGCATTGCATTGAGCCACCTGACCGACATATTCAACTACCTGGGAATGCATGTTTTGGCGAGTAAACCAAAACTTGCAAAAATTGAGGAAAATATGTCTAATAACTTGCTCACCAACAAGCTTTACATAGACCTTTTAAGATCCCAGGCAGAAATGTTGATTAACTTTTAGTTAATCAACATTATCATGTAAAAACCGGTTATTGCCCAGAATTTCATTATCATCGTTCAAATTGAACTTAGAAATATTGGTTTCTGAGCTATGTTGCACATCCTGGAGTTTTACATTTTTCCTTAAATAAGCAGGCTTATCAAGCTTTTCCTTAAACTCTTCTGGAGTTTGGTTTGCAGCTCTAAGATTTTTCAATCTCTCAAAACGCTCGTGGGCGCGCTGCATGGCCTTTTGCTTGATTTGCTCATAATAATCATTGGTATACGCAGCATTGGACTGGCTTGGCTCCTCATACCTTGGTGCGCTTGGCTGTTCCGCTTGAGGTTCCTCGTCGTACAATGGAGTTACTTTTCTAGTTTCAGCAGTAGGATTGGCTGGCACAAACTCAAATTCCTCTTCAGAAGAATTGGTACTTGGCTGGTTGTAATCCTCTTCAGTTTCCACTTGATTCTGAGGCTGAACCTGGGGCTTAGCTGGTTGAACAGAAGATGCCATTGGCTCTTCAGGTCTATTGTTTACAGGGCTTGGCTGCTGAACGGTAAAGGTAAAAGTCTGACCTGCTGTGGCTGTAGTATCCTCAGTTACTTTGGTAGTCTTTCCAGAGTCCAAGTCGATTACCTTTTTCGCATTTTCCTCTTTTTCTTGCTCGGCTTTCTTGGCCTTTTCTTCCTCATCCTTGGTCAAGGCTCCTGCCTGAAAACCAGTAGCAATTACCGTAACACGGATAGATTTCTTCAAGTCCGGATCGATACCCTGACCGAAGATCACCTCAGCATCATCACCTGCACGCTCTTGGATGTATTCAGTGATTTCACTCAATTCATCCATTGAAAGCTCTTCTTCCTCGCCTGACATGATGGACAAGAGGATCTTCTCAGCTCCCTTGATATCCACATTGTTCAACAATGGAGAAGCGATAGCTTTCTCTGCAGCCTTGATCGCTCTGCCTTCCATTTCTTCGGTAGCAGATCCCATTACAGCAGCTCCGGCATCCTTCATTACCGTTTTAACATCTTCGAAATCGACGTTTACATCCTGGTGAACAGTGATGATTTCCGCAATGGATTTAGCTGCAGTGCTCAAAACATTATCTGCTTTACCAAATGCTGAACGGATTGGCAAGTTACCATAAACCTCTCTTAGCTTATCGTTAAGAATAACCAATACGGTATCACAGTTGGCCCTTAAATCCTCGATCCCCCTTTGGGCAGCGCCAGTCTTCTTACGACCTTCAAAAATAAATGGCGCAGTAACAATCCCTACTGTAAGGATATCCATATCCTTTGCGATCTTAGCAATCACTGGAGCAGCGCCTGTACCGGTACCACCACCCATACCAGCAGTGATGAAAACCATTTTGGTATTATCAGAAAGTAACTCTCTGATTTCTTCTTTACTTTCCAAAGCAGCATTTCTTCCTTTCTCAGGATTAGCGCCTGCTCCAAGTCCCTCTGTAAGGTGCGCTCCAATCTGAAGCTTTAAAGGAACAGGACTGCTTTTCAATGCTTGGGAGTCGGTATTAACTACCACAAACTCCACATCTTTTATTCCTTGGCTGAACATATGGTTCACAGCATTGGAACCACCGCCTCCCACGCCTATCACCTTTATGATAGACTTGTGATTTTTAGGAATATCAAATTTGTAATCTTTCATGATATCTGACATTATTTCCTCAATTTTTGGTGAACTGTTATTTCTAAATGCTTTATTACTCTTTCTAAATCTTTCTAATCTGTATTAATAGTTGCTATCGTCTCCGATATCGTCCGTGATAAAATCCTTCAATCTTTTTCGGATGCTTCCAAAAATATCTTTACCAGGCATTTCCATCGGTCTACGCTCGTTTTTGCCCTCAACAGGAACAGATTGACGCTGACGGTAATAATCCTCTCTATCATCCAAGGCTTTGAACCCTGCCAATACCAAACCAACTGTCGTGGCATACATTGGGCTCTTCACTTCCTCGATTTTAGATTTGCCTAAATGCTCGTTTGGATAGCCTATTCTAGTATCAAGCCCGGTCATATATTCGAATAATTGACCCACACCCTGAAGCTGTGAGCCACCCCCTGTAAGGACAATTCCTCCAGCCAGTTTCTTATATAATCCACTTGCGACAATTTCAGATTGGACCATCTCAATGATCTCCTCCATTCTTGCCTCTATAATACAAGCCAGATTTCTTACAGAAATTTCCTTTGGAGGCCTATTTCTTAAACCTGGAATAGATACGATCTCATTAGGATTGGCCTCTTCAGCTATGGCACGGCCAAACTTGGTTTTCAACAATTCCGCCTGGTTCTGCATCACCATGCAACCTTCCTTGATATCAGATGTGATGATATTACCCCCAAATGGAATAACCGCTGTATGACGGATGATATTATCGTAGAAGATGGCGATATCCGTAGTACCACCACCGATATCTACCAAACAAACGCCTGCCTCTTTATCCAAATCGCTGAGGACTGAAAGCGAACTGGCAAGTGGTTCAAGAATCAGATCCTTGGAATGAAGATCGGCTCTTTTTACACATCTGTTAATATTGTTGATAGCTGTGGTCTGGGCAGTAATAATATGGAAATCCGCTTCCAATCTGGCACCTGACATACCCACTGGATCCTTGATTCCATCCTCATAGTCTACTGTATAATCCTGTGGCATAACATGAATAATCGTATTGCCCGGAGGAACAACAATATTCTCCATATCATTGGAAAGACGACGTACATCTTCGATGGTGATTTCATCATCCTTGGTATTTCGGATGATCACACCGTGGTGTACAGAACTGCGGATATGCTGTCCGGCGATACCGACAATTACCTCCCTGATATCAACCTCAGCCATATCAGAAGCCTCATTAACTGCTTTCTGAATAGCATTAACGGTTTTATCAATATTGGTAACGATGCCCCGGATCACTCCGTCAGACACGGCCTTGCCCATGCCCAGCACCTCCAATTTTCCGAACTCATTTTTGCGCCCAATGATGGCACAAATTTTCGTGGTTCCAATGTCCAGTCCTACGATTAATTTGTCAGTTTCCATAGCTATATCAATTATTCACAAATGATTTGATCCTTAAATTCTACATTCACCCTTGTATAGGCATCCCAACCTTTCTCAGGAACAATCTCCTCATAAAAGAGATTGATTTTATTAAATTTCGATTTGATGTCCTCAGGCTTTCCAAATTCAATTTTCTGCCTCCCCACCTGCTGGTACATATTTATATTTCCATTTCTGTCTATTTCCAAGGAGGCAATCTGTGCGCTCCAAAATTCATTTTGATCAATAAAGTTGATCAGGTCTAACAATCCCTGATGCTCTTTAGTCAAATCCTTTGCTGCGAGCAGCTCATTTGCCAAAGCCCCATTAACAATCAATACCCTAGAGGTATAGTGAGTAGAAGTAGGTAGAATCAAACCCTCAGAAGAAATATATCCATCTGCAGCCAAAGGCCTAGTAATCCTGGCCATCGGCCTATATTGATCTACCGTTACCAGTACATCCCCTTTTAGGTCTGTATACACTTCTGCATTTTTTACAAAAGGATGGCTCTCCACTTTTTCCTCCAAATTCCTTAAGGCTATATTTTCCAGCTTGGCACCATCGCTAAGACTTGGAAACTCCTTCAACAACATGGATGATATCTCCTCCTCTTCTACAAAATAAACATCACTTATCCCTTTAACCTTAACTGACAATCCATGGTAACTTCTTTCAGCGCCTTTTTTTTCTACAAAGCCAATAAAAACCAACAGAACCAACAACAAGGCCGTGAAGACAAATGACTGCTTTATTTTAACATTCTTCAATCCCATGTTGCTATCAAATTATTAATTGGATCCACAAGTCTATCAATATCTCCGGCTCCCAAAGTCACCAGGACTTCTGGTCGCTTCTGATCCAAAAAGTCCATCAGGCCTTCTTTGCTTTGAAGAGACTTTTCAGTAGCATTGATCTTATCCATTAACATGGCTGCATTAACGCCTTCTATTGGGAGTTCTCTTGCAGGATATATATCCAACAATATCACCTCATCAGCTAATGACAGGGCTTCAGAAAAACCATCAGCAAAATCCCTGGTCCTGGTAAATAAGTGCGGCTGAAATATGGCTGTCAACTTCTTGTCTGGATACATGGCTTTTACAGATCCCAAGAAGGCTTTGATCTCTTCCGGATGATGGGCATAATCATCTATATAAACTCCTTTTTCATCCTGGCGCTTAATTTCAAAGCGTCTCTTCACTCCTCTGAAACTCTCCAGTCCCTCGCGGATATCTTTTTCCTCAACGCCAAAATGTAAGGCTATAGTTACTGCTGAAAGGGCATTCTCCACATTATGGAAACCTGGCACCTTCAAAACCAAGCCTTTGATAACCTTCTCTTCAGAGACATAGTCGAATTCAAAAGAAGCAATACCTGCCTTAATATTCTCTGCTCGTATTTCCCCTTCCTCAAGACCATACTCAAGCACCTTCATTCTGCCAAAATCATTCCTATTAAGCTTTTTCAGGGCATTTTTTTGAATAATTAATAAGCCATCTTCAGGAAGCAAACCGATGTACTTTTCAAAGTTCCTCGTAAGCTCCTGAGCATCACCATAAATATCCAAATGATCAGCATCCACGCTAGTTACCACAGCCACATTGGGATGAAGCCTTAGGAAAGAACGATCAAACTCATCCGCTTCAACTACCACTGTTGCTTTCTCATTGGTTTCCTCATCATGTAGAATAAGGTTACTCTCATAATTCTGGGTCAAGCCTCCCAAAAAGGCTGCAATATTTTTTCCAGCACTCTTTAACATATGAGCCACCATAGAAGAGGTAGTCGTCTTGCCATGGGTTCCTGCCACCCCAACGGTATACATGGAATGGGTAATCATACCCAAAACCTCTGAGCGTTTTTTCAGATCGTAGCCACCATTCTGGAAGAACTGCAACTGCACATTATCCTTTGGAATAGCTGGTGTCCACACGATCAATACATTCTCCTTGTCAGACTTAATCTGTTCAGGAATGGTATCCAAACTATCTTCATAGGTAATCACCATTCCCTCTTCCTCTAATTTCTTGGTCAATGGTGAGGGCGTACGATCATAGCCAAACACAGGTATCCCCACATGTTTAAACCATCTCGCAATGGCACTCATGCCAATGCCTCCGATTCCTAAGAAATACACGCTATGTAGTTTGTCCAACTTCATTTGATCAATGCTTCCAATTCTTTTACTATCTCAAGGGCTGCCTCAGGCTTGCCCATTTTCTTTATATTTTGTCCTAGCTTTCCTTGCAAGGATTTATCATTCATTAGTTCATCCACCATGCCTGCAAGTCCAGAAATAGCTTCGTCATCGCCAAGCATCAAGGCTGCCTCCTGTCTTACACAGGCCAGGGCATTCTTAGTCTGGTGATCCTCAGCTACATTGGGAGAAGGAATGAAGATCACAGCTTTGCCCACTAGACTCAGCTCTGATACAGACAGCGCTCCTGCTCTCGATATCACCATATCCGCTGCAGCATAGGCCAAGTCCATTTCCTTAATAAATTCCAAAGCATGAATGCTTTTCAATCCAGCAACCTTTAGCTTCTCCTGCATTTCTTTAAAGTAAAATCTACCTGTCTGCCAAAGTAGCTGATATCCTTTCTTTTCAAAATGCTCCATAGAAGCCACAACCGCATTATTTATGGTCCTTGCCCCAAGGCTTCCTCCCAATACCAAAACCACTGGTTTTGCTGGATCAAGCCCAAAATGATCAATTGCCTTATCCTTCTTATCCGCCAGATGCAGGATATCCTTCCTTACTGGATTTCCAGTAAAATGAATCCTATCTGCAGGAAAGAACTTATCCATCTCATCATAGGCCACGCAAAAGGCCTTTGCCTTTTTGGCCAACAACTTATTTGTCAGCCCAGCATAAGAATTTTGCTCCTGTATCAAAGTAGGAATACCTTTTCCTTGGGCCACATATAATAAAGGGCCACTCGCATATCCTCCAACACCCACCACGGCATGAGGTCGAAAATGCTTGATCAGCTTTTTTGCCTTGTTGATGCTGTCCCAAAGCTTAAAGGGAAAGATCAAGTTCTCAAGGGTCAACCTTCTCTGAAGTCCTGCCACAGGCAAACCTTCAATTGGGTATCCCGCTTCTGGAACCTTTTGCATTTCCATTTTCCCTTCTGCCCCAACAAAAAGGATTTCGCTGTCCGGATGTTTCTCATTCCAGGCATTAGCGATAGCTATGGCAGGATAGATGTGTCCACCGGTTCCGCCACCACTGATCATTATGCGATATATTTCCTTCTCTTTGATAAGCTATTCTATTTACTGTGCCATTTGCATGGCGTTTTTTCTAATTGCATTGGCATCACCCGCAAAACCATCTTCCTGATCTCCACGGCTAACACTTAAAATAATTCCCAGAGATATCCCTGTGAACAATAAAGAGGTCCCCCCCATACTGAGCAATGGCAATGGCTGACCGGTAATTGGTCCCAAACCTACTGCAACCGCCATATTAACCATGGCCTGTATCACCAGCGCAAAACTCAGACCTGCCGAGAGCAAGCCCCCAAATGGCCGATTCGAAATAGCCACGACCCTCATCCCCCTATAGAGCATGGCCAAGTAAAGAAACAATACTATCCCACCTCCGATCATACCATATTCTTCAATGATAATGGCATAGATAAAATCAGAGTAAGGGTGTGGCAAAGAATTTCTCTGTTCACTATTCCCTGGACCTTTGCCGGCAATCCCGCCAGTGGCAATGGCCATATATGACTGCTGTGCTTGATAAGGAATTTCCTCTTCAGACATAAAGTTTTCTATCCTTGAGAAGAATGTCCCACCCCGCTGTCCCAAGAAAATGGCTGAAGTCAGCGCAAGGAAGCCAATGAGGCAAACCGCTATCAAGAACTTCACTGGAACCCTTCCAATAAACATCAAAAGCAAACAGGTGCAAAGCAACATCACTGCCGTAGACATATTCGCCAATCCAATAAGCATACAGATCATTCCTATCCAGATCATCACCGGAATAAATGTCCGCTTAAAATCCTGAATATTCTTTTGCCGCTTAGCCAGCATACCTGCCACCGCTGCTATTAAGGCCAACTTGGCCAAATCAGAGGGCTGGAAGGCTTGGTTTATCAAGGGAATAGTCAACCATCTGTTGGCATCATTGACATTGGAACCGAATAAATAGGTAAAGGCCAAAAGTGGTACAGACACCCATAAGGCCATCAAACTCAACTTGGAATAGTACTTATAAGGCAACTTGTGGGCTCCCCACATCACCACCAAACTCAAAAGCACCAATAAGGAATGCTTGATCAAATAAGCCTCCGTATTACCACCCATTCTGCGATAAGCCAAAGTGCCGGTGGCAGAATAAACCACCAGGATACTGATGATGGAAAGCACCATCACAATCCCCCAAATAATGGGATCACCCTTTAAGTTCTTATCGATCCAAGTCTTGACCGCTACCATACTTTTATTGCTTCAACTTTTTTACTGCTTCTCTAAATTGATCACCCCGATCTTCATAGTTTTTGAACAAGTCAAAACTTGCACAGGCCGGTGACAATAAAACCACATCCCCGGATTTCCCCTTCTCATATCCCCACCTTACCGCTTCTGTGATATCCTGAGTTTCCAGAATCTCCGGAATCACTCCTTTAAAAGCTTCTTTCAGCTTTTCATTATCTTTTCCCAAACAGATCAAGGTTTTCACATGTCCCTTCACTTCAGACATTGTCGTTTCATACTCATTGCCCTTGTCCACTCCTCCTGCAATCCAAACCAATGGCTCCTTGAAAGCTGCCAAGGCATAAACGGTTGCATCCACATTGGTGCCCTTGCTATCGTTCACGAATACCACACCATCAACCTCAGCCACCTGCTCCATCCTGTGAGGCGCATTTTTGAAATCAGCCAAGCCTTCCTTGATAGCCGCTTCCTTTACTCCCGCCAATAATGCTGCATTCGCTGCGCACATTACATTCAACATATTATGTGTCCCCCTAAGTGACATATCACTTTCTGGGAATGAAACCATATGGTCATCATGATTGATCTTCACCTCAGTGCCATTAAAGAAACTGCCCTCCTTCACGATCTTTTCCAATGACACTTCATGCACTTTCGGTCTCACGATCAAATCAGATAATCCTTTCCAGATATTACTGTCCTCACGGAAATAAATGAAGTCATCTTCATCATCCATCTGCTTCAACAGATTCAATTTGGAATGGATATAATTTTCCAGTTTATAATCATACCGATCCAAATGATCCGGCGTGATATTAGTCAATACTGCAATCCTAGGTTTAAGGGTTTTGAATCCATCAATTTGGAAACTACTTACCTCGAGTACCCACCAGTCATGATCTTCTTCCACTAATTGTGAAGCCCAGCTTTTCCCTACATTGCCCCCCATTCCAACATCAAGTCCACCTTTTTTCATCAGGTGATAGGTCAAAAGGGTGGTAGTGGTTTTTCCATTGGTTCCAGTAATCGCTACTACCTTTCCCTTCGTGAAACCATAGGCAAACTCCAATTCATCAATCACTGGAATTCCTTTTTCCAAGGCTTCCTTTATAATGGCATTGCTAAAAGGAATCCCTGGGCTTTTGATAATTTCCCCCTGATCCAAAATGCGCTGCTCACTATGCTTCCCCTCCTCATAGGAAATACCAGCCTCTTCCAACAATTGCTTTCTCTCAGCATTTATTTTGCCCCCGTCTGAGACAAATACATCATAGCCGTTCTTCTTGGCCAGCAATGCTGCACCAATCCCACTTTCACCAGCTCCCAGTATGGCTATTTTCTTCATTACTTATCTTAATTTTAAAGTTGCCAATGTGATAATCGCCAACAATATTCCCACTATCCAAAAGCGTGTAACGATCTTGGACTCAGGAATCCCTCCCTTTTGATAATGGTGATGCAAAGGAGACATTCTAAAGACCCTTCTGCCTTCACCATATTTCTTCTTGGTATATTTGAAATAGGCCACTTGAATAATTACTGACAAGTTTTCTATTACAAAAATCCCACATAAAACAGGGATCAAAAGCTCTTTTCTCAAGACAAGACAAAGCACAGCAATTACTCCTCCCAACATCAAACTACCCGTATCACCCATAAACACTTGGGCCGGATAGGAATTGTACCAAAGAAAGCCCACACAGGCCCCCAAGAATGCTGAACAGAAAATCACCAACTCACCAGAATTGGGGATAAACATGATATTGAGGTACTGGGAGAAAATCGCATTACCGCTGAGATAAGCGAAAATCGCTATGGCCAAACCAATAATCGCCGATGTTCCAGCTGCCAGACCATCTATACCATCTGTTATATTGGCACCATTGGATACCGCGGTAACAATAAATATCACCAAGAGGGTATACAAAACCGGTGTAACTCCATCACCAAGAAAACCGAAGAAATTCTCGTAATTGAGTTCATTGTTTTTCATAAATGGAATGGTGGTTTTCATCACCTTTATATCCTTATATGCGGGTGTTTCTACCACACCTTCCTCGATGGAAACCGGTGTTTGGAACTCCCTTACCACCACATCTTCATGGTAGAAAAGGGTAATCGCAACGATAATCCCTATCCCCACCTGACCGATGATTTTGAATTTACCGGCAAGTCCTTCTTTATTCTTCCTGAATACTTTTATATAGTCATCCAAAAAGCCAATTCCTCCGAGCCAAACCACAGTGACTAGCAGAAGAATGATATAAATATTGTATACATCAGCGAACAAAAGTGTAGGGATAATAATGGCAGCAATCATCATCAGCCCCCCCATGGTTGGAGTACCCTTTTTCTCTGATTGTCCAGCCAGGCCAAGGTCCCTAACTGTTTCTCCAATTTGTTTCTTTCTAATCCAATTGATAATACTCTTACCAAAAGTGATCGTAATTATCAAAGACAGCATAGCTGATAATCCTGCCCGAAAGGAAATGTATTTGAACAAACCCGATCCAGGAAAATCAAAATTACTGTCGATATAGTCGAAAAGATGGTAAAGCATTATCTATTTTGTCGTATGTATTAATTGCATCAATTCTGTTATGGTCTGGAAATCATCAAAAGGATATTTCACACCTTTGATCTCCTGATATGTCTCATGCCCTTTTCCTGCCACAAGGATAATATCCCCTTTTACAGCCATTACACAGGCAGTTTTGATGGCCTCTCTTCTGTCAGCGATGACCACTGTTTTTTTAAAGGCCACAGGGTTCACTCCTTTTTCCATTTCTCGGATAATGTCCATAGGCTCTTCATCCCTGGGATTATCTGAAGTCAACACCACTTTCTCACTAAATTCCGTGGCTATTTTTGCCATAAGAGGTCTTTTGGCCCTATCCCGGTTACCGCCACACCCCACCACAGTGATCACATTTTCCCCTCCTGTTCTCACACCCTGTATGGTTTTCAGTACATTCTCCAAGGCATCTGGCGTATGGGCATAATCTACAATTGCTGTTATACCTGCTATTTCTATTTGATCAAACCTTCCATGAGCACCTTTGATTTTGGAGAGCTGGGTCAATACCTCATCCTCTTCTTCCCCTAACAATATGGCCACCCCCAAGACACTACAAAGGTTATAAGCATTGAATTCTCCTATCAAACGGAACCATGCCTGCTTGCCATTTATATCCAACTCCAATCCTTGAAGCGTATTGCTTAGCACCTTTGCTTTGAAATCGGTAGGATACTTCAATCCATAGGTATGCTTGCTCGCTTTGGTATTCTGAAGCATTACCATCCCCCTTTTATCATCAGCATTTACCAAGGCAAATGCATCTCTTGGCAATTCATCAAATAACTTTTTCTTTGCTTTGATATACTCGTCAAAGCTCCCATGATAATCCAAATGATCATGGGTAATATTGGTGAAAACTGCTCCACTAATATGCAATCCAGCCATTCTTTCCTGGACAATGGCATGTGAACTCGCCTCCATAAAACAATGAGTACAACCAGCCTCGACCATATCAGCCATCAGCTTATTGATCGCCACGCTATCTGGTGTAGTATGCGTCGCTGGAATGATCTTTTCATTGATTTTATTTTCTACCGTGCTAAGCATACCAGTCAAGTAGCCTAGCTCAATAAATAGACGATGAAGTAAGGTGACACAGGTAGTCTTGCCATTGGTTCCAGTTACAGCAACGACTTTCAATTTGCTGGATGGATTGCCATAAAAATTGGACGCCATTACCCCCAAGGCATTGGCAGCATGTACTACTTTTACATAGGTAATATTGGCTTGAAGTTTTTCCGGCATCTTCTCACAGACAATACTTTTCGCCCCCTTGGCTATGGCTTGATCTATAAAATCATGTCCATCAACTTGAGTTCCTGCGACTGCAACAAACACAACTCCTTCACTCACCTTACGGCTATCAAAGACAATATCTTTCACTGCTACTTCCATATCACCGGTAGTAGAGGTCAGCGAAACTTTATACAATATGTCCTTTAGGGTCTTCATTAACCTAGTATTATTCTTATTGATCCACCTTTTGAAACATTGGAACCTGCTGGAACGGACTGTTTTTTCACTCTTCCTCTTCCAATATAATCCACCCGCAATCCTTTATTTTCCAGTACATATAAAGCATCCTTAAGGGTCATTCCTGAAACATCAGGCACCATTGGCGCTTCTACCTTATTGGATTTCCAATTAATTGACCTGTTCACAACAGAAGATTTGACCCATCTATCTGCTCCATCATAATGGTTCGAAAGACCAAACTTATTGCAGATCATCTGAAGTTCATCTGCCATTCCCGCTTGTATATAAGGGAAGACTACCTGCGACAACTGTGGAGCAGCAGGTGCATTTTTTTCTTCCTCCTTGTTCAACTTCAGATCTTGGGCATATATTTTATCAGCTATTTCCTTAAAGACAGGTGCTGAAACATCACCCCCATAAGCATTGAATCCTTTTGGGCTGTCTATGACAATAATCATACTGTACTTAGGATCATCAGCTGGAAAATATCCAGCAAAGGAAGTATAGTATCTCTTGGTATATCTTCCGTTTACCAATTTCTGGGCCGTTCCTGTTTTTCCTGCAATTTTATATTCACTGTCACTGATATTCCTTGCCGTACCCTTTTCAACTACTCCCTCCAATAAGGATTGAAGCTGTTTGATGGTAGACTCAGAAGCAATGCTTCTCCTCAACACTTCCGTATCAAATTCTTCTTCAATATGATTGCCTTTTTGAATTGTCTTCACAATCATTGGCTTAACCACCTTTCCTCCATTGGCCACAGCATTGTATAGGGTCAAAGTATGTAACGGGGTTACCTTCAGCTCATAACCTATGGACATCCATGGCAGGGTAGTTCCATACCAATTCTTTTTGTCTTGTGGATCTTTAAAATAAGGTACTCCTTCTCCTTTAATCTGGAAGCCCAAAGGCTTGTCCATTCCCACTTGTTCCAAATAGGAAAGAAATTTTTCCGGCTTCACGCCAAAATGTTCATCCACCAATTTGGAAATACCCACATTGGAAGATTTCTCAAAGGCCTCCCTTATAGTCAACTTTCCATAACCACCATATTTGGCATCTCTCATGGTTTGGTTATAGAATTTATAGGCACCGTTGCCCGTATCTACAGTATCTTTAAGATTCACTTTACCTTCTTCCAAAAGTGCCAACATGGACAATAGTTTAAAGGTTGAGCCTGGCTCAGTCAAGCCTTGCTCTCCCACAGCATAATTATAGTACTCCCCGTATCCACCACCGTTATTATTCTTTTCCAAATTGGCAATGGCCTTGATATGCCCTGTCTTTACTTCCATCACAAGCACACTCCCATATTCAGCATCCTTGTTCATCAACTGCCTCAATAAAGCAGATTCAGCAACATCCTGAATATTCACATCTATGGTTGTCACAATATCATAACCGTCCTCTGGACGGATATCTTCCGCATCATGAACAGGCTTCCATGTGCCGCCGGCAATTTTCTGAAATAAGGCCTCCCCGTTTTTCCCTTCCAAATAACCATTAAAGCTATATTCCAAGCCAGCTCCATACCTGTCTTCATTCAAAAACCCAACAGTTCTACCTGCTAAATTCTTAAATGGACGATATCTCTTTTCTACTTTCTCAAACAAAACGCCGCCACCCATTCTTCCTTGACGGAAAATTGGCCATGTAGACATATTTTGCTTGGCCTGATAGCCTATTTGGCTCCTGTTCAACACTAAATATCTCCTACCATCTATTCTGGCATCATTAATAATGCGTTTGTAGGCATTGGCTGATTTGTCCTTATAGAAATTGGACAAGTTCATGGCTAAGGAATCGATTCCCTCCCTGAAGTCCTTTTCACTGGCGATCCCTGGATCCATGGCCACCCTGTAAAAAGGAAGGCTAGTGGCCAAAAGACTACCATCAGCACTGTATATATTCCCACGGGTTGCGCTGACTTTTCTATACTGAAGGTTGATATCTTCAGCCTTCTGGCGCCATTTATCTCCATCCACAAACTGAACATGGGCTATCCTATAAAGAATAGCCCCTGCGAAGAGCACCACAGCCAAAAAGGCCAGCCTTACTCTCAGAAGTATGGATTTTTTTATATTCATTTATCTACTATAATCTTTTGGGGAGGTTCCTCTATTTCGTAAATATTTAACACTTCAATTTTTTTGGCCACTTCAGACTGCTTGCTACTAAACATATATTCAGCTTCCAGCGTGGTGACATCAGCCCTAAGATCTTCTACTTCCTGCTGTAGCTTTTCTATTTCCCGAATCGTACTTTCAGCCTTATGATTTGACCAGATATAAATAAGAGCCATAAAGGCGGCGTACAAAAAAGGAGGCACCAGCCTTACAGGTATCCCTTCTCCAAGCCAATCACTGATCTTGAACTTTTTGTCTATAAAAGAGAAGAGGTTATTCCCTCCGCCGGAATTTCCAGACCTTCTAGATTCATTGGCCCCTCTTTTGATTTTTTTCTTGAAAGAATTTCCTTCCATGACTACAATTTTTTTGCAATCCTCAACTTAGCACTCCGCGCACGGTTGTTGACCGAGACTTCTTCAGGTCTTGCCTGAATAGCCTTTCTGCTCACCGGCTCCAAGGGCCTAATAAGGTTGCCATAGAAATCCTTTTCTACCTCTCCCTGTAATTTTCCCTTGTTAATAAAATTCTTAACCATACGATCTTCAAGAGAATGGTAGCTCATGACCACCAGTCTTCCCTCCGGCTTCAAAACCTCCACCGTCTGGTACAACATCTCCTCCAGAGCGCCCATCTCATCATTTACCTCTATCCTCAATGCCTGGAACACCTGGGCAAAATATTTGAACTCCCTGTTTCGGGGAGCCATCTTTTGCAATAGCTGCTTAAACTGCTCAATGGTTTCGAAAGGCTGGCTAGCTCTTTCTGAAACCACTGCTTGGGCAAGTGATTTTGCATTTTTCACTTCCCCATAAATACCGAAAACCTTATGAAGCTTTTCTTCCTCATAAGTATTTAATACATCCTTGGCAGTAACACTACCAAGCTGATTCATTCTCATATCCAAGTCCCCATCAAAACGGGTTGAAAACCCCCTACTGGGCTCATCAATTTGGTGGGAGGAAATCCCAAGATCCGCCAAAATACCATCCACCTGACTTACCCCATACAATCGGAGATAACGCTTCAAGTCCCTGAAATTAGCCTGCACAAAAGTGAAGTTGGGATGCTCAAAAGCATTTCTTGCCGCATCATCATCCTGATCAAAGCCATATAGATGCCCCTCAGGCCCCAAGTGCTTAAGTATTTCTTTTGAATGCCCTCCGCCACCAAAGGTCAGATCAACATATACGCCATCAGGACGTATAGCCAAGCCCTCAATGCACTGTTGGAGCATTACGGGAATATGGTATTCGCTCGCACTCATTTGTTTGTATTGGACAAATATTTCTTAGCCTCACTTGCAAAAACTTCAGGATCTTGGATGAGATAATCTTCATATCTCTCCGGATCCCAAATCTCAATGGTCTTACCCATACCAACTACTACCACTTCCTTGGTGATATCAGCAAACCTCAACAAAGGCTTAGGAATTAAAAAGCGACCAGTAGAATCCAACTCCACTTCTGTGTTGCCACGGTAAAAATTCCTTTTGAACCTCCTTTTATCTACATCAAAATCATCCAAAGCAGACACTTGACTGTCCAACTTGCGGTACTCATTCATAGGGTATAACACCAAACACGGGTCAAATCCTCTACGCATAACAAGCTCATTACCATAGGTATCCGGCAATGCCGCCTTTAGCTTGGCAGGCAAAACCAGACGTCCTTTGGCGTCAAGCTTGCAATAATATTCGCTAGAGAAATTAGCCATGTTGTTCCGATCGAGTCTCGTTCAAATACAAAAGTAATAAAAGCAATCACACAATCCACCACCTTTCCCCACTTTTTCCCACTTCTTTATAAAAGTATCCAAAAGTTTGATTTTTCCCAATAAATGAACAAAAAATATAGTAGCTATCAACTGGTTTTCACCAAGTTACACAGCTATCCGCACAACAACAAAACATGACTTACAGTCATTAAAAGCCGATTTATCGCCTATTTAGGGTTAATTTTAGTACAATTTCATAGGGTTTTACATGATTTCCCAAAAAGTGGGGGGAAATCCCATGATTTTTTTTCTAAAACAAATATTTTCACTTTTTTAGGCATAAAAGATCAATAAAAAATGAGCCCTCAAAACAGAAATCCAGTAAAGACATAATTTTTCAACTATTAAAAAATGTATTTCAACTATTTAAAAACGAATTTATTTCTTCCTTTCTATAGTGTATCTCACCAAATTCTCCAAGGAAACCTTATAATCTGAATCCGGCAAGCCTGCCAAAATCCCCAAAGCCTCCTGGTAAAATTTGTTCATAATCTCCTCGGCATAGTTCAACCCTCCAGAAGCCTTCACAAAGTCGATTACTTGGTTTACCGCTTTCTTATTTTCATTCTTATTACGGATGAGATAGATAATCTTTTTCTTGTCTGACCAACTGGCATTATTGAGCGCATAGATCAAAGGCAGGGTCATTTTCTTCTCTTTGATATCAATGCCTACCGGCTTTCCTACCTCATCCTCACCATAGTCGAACAAATCATCTTTGATCTGAAAGGCCATCCCCACTTTCTCCCCAAAATCACGCATCTTTTCCACTACTTCCTCATCTGCTCCGGCAGTCAGGGCACCAACTGCACAACAAGAAGCTATAAGACTGGCGGTTTTTTGGCGTATAATGGTATAATAAACTTCTTCTGTGATATCCAACTTTCTCGCCTTGGCAATTTGCAAAAGCTCACCTTCACTCATTTCCCTGACCGCATTGGACACTACTTTTAACAAGTCAAAATCCCCATTATCCACACTAAGCAATAAGCCCCGGGACAAGAGATAATCACCCACCAAAACAGCAATCTTATTTTTCCATAAAGCATTTACAGAGAAAAAACCACGACGATAATTGGCATCGTCAACCACATCATCGTGCACCAGGGTGGCCGTGTGCAACAACTCAATTAGCGCAGCTCCTCTATAGGTGGACTCAGAGATCCCACCTGTCACTCCAGCAGTCAAAAAAACAAACATAGGGCGCATTTGCTTCCCTTTCCTTTTGACAATATAGCTGGTGATATGATCTAAAAGTTTGACCTTGCTCTTCATAAAAGAACGGAACTTCTTTTCGAAGTCGGTCATTTCCGATGCTATAGGCGCTTGTATTTGTTGGAGGTCTGGCTTCATTACTTCTTTAGTGATGCAATAATACAATCAAATATGCCATTGACAAAATGGAGGGCACGTTTATTCACTACTGTAAATTGGTTTTTATAACCTACATGAAAAAAACTAAAACAGGTAGGAAAACTTCAAGCTACCCAAGTATTGCCCACCGGCAGTTTGAGTCTCTCGGCTTCGGTAAAAAATCCGATAGGAAAAGCCGAATCTTGGAAAGCCTAAAACCATCTCTACAAAATATTCATTGACCAAACGAGTAGGCTCCATAGTCACCAGATTCCACTTGGAAGTATTATCTGTTCCTTGCAAAGTTGCATTCCAATAAACCCTTTTGAACAAAGCCCCCATTTGAAGATAAAACTCTTTGCCCCCATTTCCTCCAAGGCGGGAACCCGAGATATAGCTTTGCTCTCCCGGAAGAAGCTTCCCTAGCCTTAAAGATGGCCCCAACTGCAAGCTTCTATCATAATTACCGAAAGCTGCTGATCCATTAAGCCAGAAATCAAAATTCTTTGTGGCCAGCAAATTATAGGCGGAATTCATTTTTAAGTTAAAAAGGCCTCCACTTCGGATTTGATAGTGCCAACCTCTAGGCTGTGGAAACCCAAAGACATTATGGTACCAAACTTGAACTTCCTCTGCCTTTGATCCTGGACCTATCTTCCCCAAAAGCACCTCCCCTTCAAACCAAGCTTTTTTTATAAAATACTGAAAACTTCCAGTTCCAAATAAAACTCCTGCATAGGGTCGATCATAATATTTCAACTCTGTCCTCGTATATCTTTGCGGAGTGAAAATTTGTTGGGATAATTTAAACTTGAGTCGTGATCGTTCATTTAAAAGATAATTGTAACCAACGAAAAGCCCATTGGTATAATAACGGTCAAACCGGGAAAAAGCAAATGCATCATTATCCAACTGTAAGAATACCTCATGCTTTTTAACCACGTCTACAGCCTTCTGCGCACTAACAATTGTCACAGGCAAGAACAAAAACAACAAAATCACCAGGGCTAACTTGGGCGTAATCAAGGGACAAGATTTACATTAGATAAAAGATTATCCAAAATATCAAAAAATCTTCATTAAGGCATGCTGAAATACCTTTTTTGTTTTCATTAGCATATTAGTTCTCCTTACTATCAAAGCTTCAATTTTTGTTTATCTTTGAAAACTCAACAAAACTATTTCAATTGACTGACGATTATATCAAACACAAATACGACCCGATTCTTCCTCAAAAAGATGAGTGGCCAGTGGTGAAGCTATCCAAAAGCCGAAAAGAATTCGTGCAGAGAATCGCTTCTCACAGTAAAGATAGCGTCATCAATATTACTGGCAACAACATAGAACTTCTTAAGGAAGAGCTGGAGACCACACTTTACAGGGAAAAGCTACGTATAAAGCAAAATCCTTGGCTTGTTGATCCCGATGATGAAGAGGAGTTTTGGGCCAATGTAAAATCTGCCCTGGTGCAGCTTTCTTCAGAAACAAATGGCACAGAGGAATCAAAAAAGAATGGCTATCATGAAATACTAGACAACATCACTTCCCGATATGCCGAGGAAATCGCCAGTAACTTTAAGCACAGCCACTATAAGGCAACCAGAAAAATTGTCACCTTTGGCTTTTCTAGATTATTGAATGCAGGTAGGGTAAAAGGATTGATGTCCATATTCAGTAAGCAATATAGTCTGGAGGACAAAATCCAGATCATAGGAGAAACTGAGCAAATCAGAAATTTGGCATCAAAAGGAACAGTGGTCATGGTTCCTACCCATTTCAGCAACCTTGACAGCATTCTCATTGGTTGGACGATCAGCACGTTGGGCATGCCTCCTTTTATATATGGGGCAGGACTAAACCTCTTCAACATCCAGATCTTTGCCTATTTTATGAATGCCTTGGGTGCTTATAAGGTGGACCGCAGAAAGAAAAATCTGATCTACCTGGAAACCTTGAAGACCTATTCCAGTGAGGCAATCCAATTTGGATGTCATAGTTTATTCTTTCCTGGAGGTACGCGCTCTAGGAGCGGAAAAATAGAATCCAAACTTAAACTAGGTCTTTTAAGTACAGCTATAGGAGCCCAAAGAGCCAATTATGAAAAAGGCCTAAACGACATTGGTGGCAAGGTATTTATTGTACCTGTAACCATCAATTACCATTTTGTTCTGGAAGCCCCAAGCTTGATCAAAGAACACCTTAGCCTTACTGGGCAGGAAAGATACTATAAGGAAACTGACGAATTTTCCACCTCTTATAAAATTTCTAAATTTTTGGTGAAGTTCTTTACAAAGGGCTCGGACATTTCTGTCTCCATTGGAAAAGCCATGGATATCCTGGGCAACTATGTAGATAAAGATGGGAACAGTCTGGACAAGGACAACAGAATAATTGATTGCAGGGATTATTTCATATCCAATGGAAAGGTTACCGAGGACCCTCAACGCGAGGAAGTATATACCCAAAAATTAGGGGAAAGGATTGTCGAGGAATACCATAAGATCAATAGAATCTTTAGTAGTCACTTGGTAGCCTTTACCGCTTTTGAGATGATCAAGAAAAACAATAATAAAATGGATCTTTTTAGTTTGTTAAGGCTCCCAGAAGAAGATCTAATTTTAGAATACAGTGATTTTAGATCCGAATGTCAAAGGGTACTTAATCGCATAATGGAAATAAGAAGTGAAGGATTGGTCCATGTAGCTCCACACCTCAAACAAGGACTAGATGACATCATTAACCATGGTCTCTCCAATGTAGGGATGTACCACGCAAAGCGTCCCTTGATCAAAACCCAAGATGGGCAAATCACCACACAAGATATGAGCCTATTATATTTTTATCACAACAGACTTGATGGTTATGACCTTGAAAAACTCTTCAAATAATTCTGACAAGCCAGTTGGAGTCATCGGAATAGGCAGCTTCGGCACGGCCATTGCGAATATACTTGCAGCCAAAAGCAAGGTAATCGTCTATGCCCGAAAGCAGGAAATCGTTGATGAAATCAACCAAAAACATACCGTTGAAGGCAGGGTCCTTCATGAAAACATCAGCGCTACCACCGATCCGGAATTGATTTGTGATTCATGTGAGGTAATGTTTCCTGTGGTTTCCTCTTCTGGTTTTCGGGAGGTCATGCAAAAGTTCGCCCCCTTTCTGCATCCCTATCACATCCTCATCCATGGTACCAAAGGACTGGCATTAAACTTACCCGAGGGCAAAAGTCTAGAAGATGTCAGTCGAATCAAGCGGGAAAACATCTGCACCATGAGCGAGGTCATCTTAAATGAAACCGTGGTCGTAAGGGTAGGATGTTTGGCCGGGCCCAATTTGGCCAAAGAACTTGCAACAGGCCAGCCTGCTGCAACTGTGGTCGCCAGTCGCTTCAATGAGGTCATCCTTGAAGGACAACGACTCTTGCGCTCAGATAAATTCCAGGTTTATGGCAACCAGGACATCATTGGGGTAGAACTCAGTGGGGTATTGAAAAACACCATAGCCATTGCCTCAGGAGCATTGGCAGGCTTAGGTCTAGGAGAAAACGCAAGAGGATTATTGATCTCTAGGGGAATGGTAGAATTAATCCACCTAGGCAATGCATTGGGTGGTCAAACGCAATCTTTCATAGGCTTGGCAGGAATTGGGGATTTGGTTGCTACCTGTAGCTCGACATTGTCCCGGAACTATACCGTAGGCTACAGACTTGCCCAAGGAGAAACCTTGGAAGAAATCAATGCAAGCATGGAGGAAGTGGCAGAAGGTATCAATACTGTAAAACTGATGAAGACCTTTTTGGAAGGCTCTGGTATGCGAGCCCCAATTACGGAAAATCTCTATAAAGTCCTTTTTGAAGGCTTTAAAGTAGAGGATGCCTTGCATTATCTGATGAAATACCCATTCAATGTCGATATTGATTTTCTTTAAAAATATATAACTCAGCCAAAGCCTTACTTTGGCTAAGTTTTTTGAACCCAAAAAACCAACAAAATGAATACCCAATCACTTTTTATCTTATTGGCCCTGCTTACGGCAATATTTTCCTGTAAAACTTCCGAAAAAAGCCTTTACCCAGCCAACGCTAGTCCAAATCTTGTCGCGGAGGGATTTGCCTTTACTGAAGGGCCAGCTGTAGCTCCCAATGGGGATGTATATTTCACAGACCAACCCAATAATAGAATTCACCGTTGGTCAGCAGAAACCGGAGATGTAAGTATATATATGGAAAATGCAGGTCGTGCTAATGGGCTCTATTTTGACAATCAAGGCAACCTCTTGGCCTGCGCAGATGAAAAATTCCAACTTTGGCAAATAGATAAAAATAAAGCTATAAAGGTTTTAGCGGATGGCTTTGAAGCTAGAGATTTCAATGGCCCTAACGACCTTTGGGTGGATCAAAAAGGAGGGATTTACTTTACCGACCCCTATTATCAACGCCCCTATTGGGAAAGGACAGAAATGGACATGGATAGCCAACGCGTTTATTACCGAAGTCCTAATGACCAAGAAGTCCAGGTAGTCGCAGACCACTTTATAAGACCTAATGGTATTATCGGAACAAATGATGGCAAAACACTTTATATCGCCGATATTGGGGATAAAAAAACCTATAAATACCCAGTTCAAAAAGATGGAAAACTGGGTAAGCCAGAACTCTTCGTTTCAATGGGATCAGATGGGATGACCATCGATGAAAAAGGAAATGTTTACCTCACCGGAAATGGCGTCACTATTTTTAATCCCAAAGGAGAACAAATAGGACATATCCCTGTTCCCCAAAAGTGGACGGCCAATGTCACATTTGGTGGCAAGGACAGGAAGACCCTGTTCATTACTGCCAGCAATGCTGTCTATACCATGAAAATGAATATTCAAGGGGCTAGATAAACAATCAAGGCGTTTATTATTTATTCAAATCCATGGCTCTGATCAACTCATACTCGTTCTGCTTAAAAGGATAATCCCAACATCCCATTCTATGATAAATTTCCCCTCCAAATCCCTTTTTATATAAATGTACCCCATGCAAAGGATGGGACTTATCTAAATTGGGAGCACAACCAAACATATCATATTCTTCACAGCCAAAAGCTTTAGCCCGTATTATTGCTTCCCATTGCAGAGCATAACTTCCCATGGCCTGCTTCTGATGGGATGATGAAGCTCCGAATAAATAAGTTGCCCGCTTATTGGACAAAACCAAAAACATCGAAGCTAAAACCTGCCCATCAAATTCCGCCATCAGCAAGCATACCCTAACATTCTCATCCTGATGCTCAAAAAGGTCCAGAAAATAGTCCTTGCTTTGATATTCAATCCCTTTCCTAATTCCCGTTTCTTCATACAAACCAAACCATTCATCCAACATCTCCACCCCGTACTCCTTTACCTCTACCCCTTTTTTAAATGCCTGGCGGATATTATAACGGGTATTGTATCGCATATCGTAAAGCAATTCTTCATCTTGCTTTTCAAGGTCCAGAAAAAAAGTATTTTTGGGCAAAGCATCTCCAGGGCTCTTTTTCAGTTTCCAATTATCCGTTCCAAAATTTAACCTGAATTCCTGGGTATGGGCAGAAGGCGGGCCTTGCCAATTACCATTTCCATCATAGTATTCCCCTTCATCGGCCCATTGGTTTTCCCAAATCAAATCATATCTAATAAATACGCAATTAGAAGGTAAATGGGGCCTGAGGCTTTCTGATAATTTCTCCAAGAACAAACCTTGTTGTTCAAATTTAGGTTCCAATTTTGGCCCATAAGGGACATAGGCAAAGCAATCCTGCTCATTGACATATTTAATCAAGACCAATAAGTCCTCTTGAACCTTATGATCAGACTCATTGTAAGGATTCAATAGTTCCTTGGATACAGTAAGCTCAAAGCCTTTTGGCACAAAACCTTGCTGATGCTTCACCTTTGCCCAAAAGGGAGTCTGGGGCAAAATATTGGTAGCACTGATATTATTAACTGATTTTCTCTTCGCAGTACAAGTCATCACCTTTCAATTAATGAAGCTGCGAAACTATAAAATGCCTTATGGACAGAAAAATATTTGGCTGACTTTCCTTTAAATCTCTTTAGAAATCAAGCTATTTGGGACACTAACTAGAAATTCATGTTCCTCTCTGAATTAATGTCTTGGCCCAATCAATCAACTCCCCATTGGCTTCAATAACAAACTCCTGTCCCTTGGCTGCTGATTGGAAGTAATCCACCTTAAAAGACTTTTCACTGTGATAGCTAATAGTTAACTCCCTAAAAAATTCTGGCAATTCCCATCTGCTCTTAGAATATCCTTTCTTGGTGAGTTGCAAGTCACCGTGATATTTTAGAACAGAGGCTCCTGACAATTCCGGTAGCAAACTCAGCTTTTCACTTGCCTCATAAATACAGTTATTACCCCTTCCCCGAAACCTTTCTTGAGCATGCGGATGATATTTCAAATGTTCCTCAAAATCCTCAAAACAACCATGGATTCTCCCGACTTCTAAATAACCAAATATTAGATGCACATCTGGAGCATTCTTTACGTAACTAAGAACCCCATTTACCATTTCCGTTTGTCGAAAGGTCCCAAAAAACAAAAATAAGTCTCCCTTGCTAACACCACTTTTGGCTAAATGCCCTTGGGCAGCTCCTATTTGACCAAATAGTGGGCTCCAATTCTCCCCTCTAAAAATTGTCTCTTTTATTAAATCCGGGTCCAAATGACAGCCGCTTTTAGCAGTGATAGAGCTTTTTGGATTTAAAGCCTTGATAATATCCAAATAGCTTTGTCCATTATGGTTTAATTCCTTATAAGTTAAGGATTCTGCATTTTCTGGAATAGGAAGACTTAATAAAGTACCATCTGGCAAAATGGGGCTTGGCTGTCCCCCATATTGCATATCAAAGCCTTTCCTGCTTAATATAATGCGCATGGACAAAGGTGGAAATTAATTAATAATGTGCAAAAAGATCGTTTCTATCAACCTCCCTTATCTTAATCCCAAAAGCTTTTGCAGGATTGACTTTAAGTAATAAATCAATCTCTCTTTGAGTAAATCCCGCTGATTTCAATTGTGGAAGGAATTCTTTGAAAATCTGGGTATAAGCGACGATTTCCTGCTCATCTTTCTGTGGATCAAACCATCCAGCATCATGGGAAATCAGCACTTGATCCAAAAATCCATTTTCCTTGGCAAAAATCACTTTCTCAAGGTGCTTTTCCAATTCCCAGCCCAAACCATCCAAACTGATCCAACAACCTGACTCTGCCGCCTTCATAAACTCTGGCATCTCCGATTCAGCCTGGGCATGGACCCACACAAAAGCGGTGGGAGAAACTTTATTCTTTCTTAATATTTCCAACTGAGGCCAAAGGGCCTTTGTTGCACCCGTATGGGAAGCAATCGTCAAACCAGTCTTTAAATGTGTAAGCGCGGCTGCTTCAACCAGTTTTTCATCCAATGATTCCAAAACGTCCAAATTATCCACACTGATCTTAATAAAGCCAGGCTTGATGCCCGTATCCGCTATTCCATTTTTATATTCTTCAATCCACTTTTCAGCCAGTTCTTTAGCATTGAGCTCAAAGGCAAAATCTGGAAGATATTTATTCCCCACAGCCCCATATAATCCAGTATTTGTAATGATATTTATCCCAGACTGTTGCGAAAGCTCCCTTAATAACTCAGGATCTCTCCCTAAGTAATTGGGTGTCGGATCGACAAAAAAATTCACATCATATAATTTCAACTCTTCCAAATAGGGCAACATGGTTTGGAGTACTTCAGTGTCATCCCAATCATCATCCTGAATACTGTCAGCTCCAATAAAATCAACCAATAGATGCTCATGACTCAACCATACTTTTGAAGTATCTATATTCAGCGTACCATTTACTGTTTGCACAAAATATTCAGCCTTTTTTTCTGTACATTTCAACATAAAAAAGCAAACAGCGACAAGGAGACATCCAATACTGACCTTTTCTTTTTTCATTCAACATTATTTCATTATTTACATTGATCGCTCATTATTCAAACCTTTTCCACTCTTAAATATAATATGCTTAAGCAACTCTACGGATTCATTCTTCAACATATCACCATTCATCCAATATTTAGTATGGGAAGAAATTTTTCCATCAATCTTTTTAGTTCTTCCGGCTTTATACTTTTTAATCAATTCTACTTTCTTGTCAATGATCCCCTTGCCAAACAAAGAAGTCAGTTCTCCTCCTAAGATATCTCCTTCGAAGAATATATTGGTCCATCTTGTCAGTGCAAAATGAGCGGCATGATGCAATATGACTTTTTGACCATCCAGATAACCATATTGGAATAAATAATCTTTATCATCTAACTCAAGATTACCTTTCACTGGTGGACAGACAGGTATTTCCCTTTGAATGATCCTTTGTGTAAATTCTTCCCTATTATCCGCCAACAAAAAATCCGCATAGGTAAGAGGGCTACCCAAAGTAATAAAATCAGACACCTTCCATTTGTCCAGCCCGATTTGGCTTGACCAATAGAGGTATTGGCTATCGCGAAACTTATATGGATATTCAGCCTTTCTCTTGAAATGGTCTTTTGTATTATGTGAATCAAACACCAATTTTCGATTATACTTTGGCCAAGCATGCTTAAGAATATCATATCCAATTACACTTCCCAAACTATGCCCAACCAACAAAATCCTATCGTAATCCTTTTTTTCATGTAAATAATAAATGGTTTGAATTCCGGCTTTTTTAATGGCCTGCCTTTCTTGGATATTCTCAGGGCCTGGACTCAAATACCTTGAAGCATCACCTGCTGTCATTGCTATTTTTTTTATGAAATAATAGGAAGCAAATGAAAGAATAAATTCCGCTATTAGTGCTACTGTTTCCCAAGAGTACGTACTAAAGATGTTAGCGGAGCCACTCTTTTCTGGCCCCCACAAAAAATTAAGCATTAATAGAAAAATTACAACAAAGAAAAACACGCAAATCAAAACCAAAATTGTTTTGATAAAATAAAATCTTTTTGGAATATTTTCAGATTGAATCAATCCAACAAACCATTTTAGAACCTGTGAAAATGTTGAATCCCTAAACCTGTAAGCCCAATATAATTCATAAAAATCAGTATTGGGTTTATTACCTTTTTCATCAAAATAACTCAACTTTCTCAGCTCAAAAGTATCATCCACCAAATCTGGAGCACTAGTATATTCCTTCCCTACTAAGGCTGTCACAAAACCCCTAAGGGTTTCCATGGGCTTTTGTTCTCCAATACCATGAATAATTAGAACCGCCTGTTTCATAAAAAATTATAAAATATTAATGCTAACAAAAGAAATAAAACACTGAAAATCTACACATTACATTTAAGTTACAATTTTTCTATCAATCCTCCATCCCCTTATTAAAGGTTTAATTTGGCATACCCTATCATCTTGAAAACTCATCATAAAAAAGCCCCATCTCTATATCCAGAAATGGGGTTTTATGAGTTGTTGACAAATTAAATTACTTCTTATCCAATTGATTATTCATGAGATAAAGGAATAAACTGTGCAGATAAGTCTGGCTTTTCCATATCAGGATCGAATGGGAACATGGGACGCTTGATGCGCTTATAGTCTAATCGCATCAAATCTTGGTCTACTCCACCTGGAGTTAATGCCAACAGCCAATCAGCTCTCATATTATACAATTCAGGAACTAGATACCCTATTTTTACAACTACAATATCTGTTTCTTTAGGATTTAGACCCAAATTGGTGAAATCACTTTCATGATGGTATGGCTTACGCTTTTTGGTAACAATCACATTAACCGAACCTACCTTTACAACAACCTCTACATCTGCATCTCTATCACCTTTTTCTATGGCCAGCACCTTTCCCTTCAAGGTTATTGGACCAGCAAATCGATCGTCTACAGCTGCCCCTACAGGAGCTTCAACCACTTCACCAACCCCTACTTTTTCGGCAGCCTCTACTAGCTTTGGACCAGGAATAGATGCATAAATCAATGAAGGGCCATCTTCCTTTTTAAATTCTGGCCTTTCCAATATTTCTTTTAAGGTCCAAGTAACATCCCCTGCGCCACCAGCAGTTGGATTATCCCCTGAATCACTGATCATAAATGGTACCTTATCGCTTTTTACTGCAGCATCCAAAGCCTCTTCAAGGCTGGCAGTAGGGGCGACAAAGTCAAATTCCTCCCTGACTGACCAAAAACTTTCTGCTAATTTCTCAGCTGTGCTGCCTACTTTTTCCTTATCATCGCCTGTCACCATTACCACTCCATGATTTCTAGGCTCATCTGCCCAAGCATAGCCTATCCAAATTGCAGCATCCACAACACCTTCTTGATCTGCCGCTGGAGCAACTTGCTCATACAGACTTTTTCCCGGCTCAATTCGGGTGGAAGTTTTTTCTCCAGGCAATAAAATAGGTACTGGAACATAGGCCTTATATGCAGGCTTACCCTTTCCGCTCTCCAATCTTTCCAATAAATTATCCATTGCCCTTTTCTTAGATTCCAAGGCATCTTCATGTGGAGCTAATCTATAACAAGTTATGATATCAGAATGCTTTGCCAGTCTATGTGAAACATTACCATGAAGGTCCATTGAGGTGGAAATAATGGCATCTTCCCCGATCACCTCTCGGATCTTTTCTATCATATCTCCTTCAGGATCATCAATGCCTTGAACACTCATGGCGCCATGAATATCAAAAAACAAGCCGTCATATGGACCATTTTCTTTGAGCATCGTCAGGGTTTCAGACATCAAGGATTCATAGGCTTCCTTACTCACAATGCCTCCTGGAATGGCGTGGCCTTTCAAAGTCGGTACCCAATCAGCCCTTTTTCGGTTTTCAGAACCTTCTGACATAAATGGATAATAAGAGTAAATCTCCTCTCCCCTTCTCGCCTTGAAAGCATCTTTTTCAGTCACTGCAGGAGAAAAGGTACTGGATTCAATCGCCAATCCAGCTATGGCTATTCTTGGTAAATCCTGCTCTTCTTTTTCTGATGAAGAAGAACAACTCGAAATCCCAAGAACAAAAAGCATTAAACAAAATAATGTAGTCGCGGTAATTGGTTTGCTCATAAGTAAAGTTTTTAATTAATTTATTCAATTTAATTAAATTTTTACCAAATGTTTCAAAAATACCGCATTCTTTATCACTTACTTAAACTTCACTTTAACAGCCATTAATAAACAAAATTGAATCTTAGACTTCTAACTTAGCTAACCTTTCCATCAATGGAGGATGGGAATAATTGACAAACACATGTAAAGGATGTGGATTGATCTGACTAAGGGTCTTTACTGAAAGGGTCTTCAAGGCTGCTGCCAAAGGTTCTCCTGCATAGGTCTCTTTGGCATATCTATCAGCTTCAAACTCATTTTTTCTGCTCAAAACATTCATCCCAATACCTAAAAAGGTAGATATCGGAGAAAAAAGCAACATAAAGCCAATCAGGTTCAAATGCACCGCAACTCTTTCTGCTCCCATGGCCAAACTGATCATTTCACTGTTTACAAATAATGACAGAATATAAAGCATCAAACCAACCTGCAAAACACTAATGACCATGCCCTGCTGTATATGCTTTTTCTTATAATGGCCTATCTCATGTGCCAAAACAGCCACTAGCTCTTCTTTGCTGTGTTGTTCAATCAGGGTATCGTATAAGACCACTTTTTTTTGTTTGCCAATTCCCGAAAAGAAAGCATTGGCTTTAGTTGAACGGGAACTGCCATCAATAACGAAAACATTCTCCAGAGAAAATCCCACAGAAGCAGCATAGGCCATAATACTTTCCTTCAGCTCTCCTTCTTCCAAAGGGCTGAGTTTGTTGAATAATGGCAAAATCCAGGAAGTGTAGAACATATTGAGCAGCACCATGAAAAAGGCGGCTACTATCCAGAAATACAGCCAAAAAGAACTGCCCAGCTCATTGATCAACCAGAGCAAAAAGGCCAGTAAACCACCTCCAATTATTATAGCCAAGGCATACCCCTTAAGCTTGTCCAAAAAGAAGGTCTTTCTACTGGTTTTGTTAAAGCCAAAATCCTCCTCGATTCTAAAGGTGTGGTAATAGTCGAAGGGCAGTGAAAGCAAATCCGAACCGATATAAAGCAATCCAAAATAAACCAATGATTGCCAAATTGGGTTTTCAAGCCAAGAATTCACTATGGTATCTAAGGCCCCAAAAATTCCCCAATACAGAAATATCAGTGTTATAATAAACGACAATAATCCAGTTAAGAGCCCAAACTTATAATTTACCTTTTGGTAGTTTTTTGATTCTTGAAGTTTAACTTGATCTAAATGATTGGTCAAAGTTTTGGGTACTTCCGGTACTTGCTGACGAACATTTAGCCAACTTGTAAGTTTATCAAAAATGAAGCCTGCTATGATCAGGCCAATCATTAGGTATTTCAGTCCTTCTGCGCTCATGCGGCAAAGCTACTAAAATTTAGGACATGGCAATAGCGTATCTCTTAGCCTCGGTGCGCCAGGGTTCTTATCGGGAAATCTCAGGGAAATACTTATCTCATGTGCCCCTCCTGATTGAATCCCCAATTGCGAAACGGTATAATCAAAACTATAACCAACATCCAGCCCTGAGGGAAGGCTAACGCCGACCAAAGCCACAATGGCATCCCGATTACTTTCGCTATTCAATGGTTTATAAGGAAGTCCTCTATACCAAAGTCCAAAAATTAAAGGTTCTGCATACAAATAAGCTCCCAGATCCAATTGCTCAAACGGCCCCTGTCTTTTATAGTTGACTGTAGGAACAAAATACCGTTGTTTATAAGTATGGGTAAAATCCCTTTTCATGGCACCATGCCCCAATCCAATTCTATATCCGGCATGTGCTGAATATTTTCTTGGCAATAAACTCTCCCCATCCAAAAAAGACTGGTTGGGTTGATTGATATGGTGCACAGATGCTCCTAACCATAGATTTTCGGTATAAAATAATCCTCCAAAGGATAAGGACACCAAATTCACAGGTTCACCCAATCCAGCTAAATTGGAATTACCAGGCAATAAAGGACCAAAAGGGTCTTCAGGATTAATCTGATTGGCAAATATTAAATTCTCAAAATACCCTATATCCCTACGGATATAACTAGCCTGAAATCCTGGTCGAAAATAAACAGATTCTGCAATTTTCAGTTCATATGAGTATATTCCAGAAATGGTTAGGGATTTTAAATCTGCAGCCCCTTCTACATCGTTCATGATCATTAAACCAAAACCACTATTATAGCGTTCTAGAAAAGTATCGGCATAAACGGAAAATGTTTTAAACTGCGCGTCCAGCCCTGGCCATTGGGTGCGATAATTCGCCCCAATACGTGTTTGGTAATCTGATCCTGCAAAAGCTGGGTTCAAATAAAGCGGGGCAGCATAATACTGACTATATTGAGGATCTTGTCCAAAACTTATTTTAGTAATGAACGTGAATGCTAAAGTGCAAAAAACTATATTTATATAAGACCTAAACAAATATTTGTTCGTTAATTTGAATAACTAAGATTATAAACGTTTTGCCTGGGAAGGGTGTTGTTTACATCAGCTGTTAAATTATGAAAAGGACTCCTATATACATAAATTTCAGATTGATTTATATATGCTATGGGATAATTTTATTCTTTTTAACCACAAACAACATTTTTTCACAGGGATATAACAATAACGAATGGATATTCGGATACTGTGGGGCAGGTACTCAAAATAATTATATTTCTTTTGGCAGAGGGGATACCCCTAGTGTAGAAACACTACCAGGCAATCAACCCTTGGGTACCGGAAACATTGCAGGGGCCATTGATCCCATTACCGGAGAGATGCTATTTTACACAGATGGGGCATTAGTTTATAATCATCTTAACGAACAAATCCAGGGACTTCCTGATTTCCCTGGCAATGAACTTGGTGGAGATGAATCAGGTCGTCAAACCATTGCCATTGCACCATTGGATTATCAGCCTGATGGAGGAAACCAATTATTTTATATCCTTTTCCTTTCCTCTTCAGGCAATCTTGAATATGCCATAGTTGACATGAATGACCAAGGTGGAGCTCCCACTGGACAACCGCCAGCTGGGGCAGTCACCCAAGGAGGGGTAATTGGTCCTGCCCAAGGCTTTGTATTAGTTGTGCCAGGAACCGGCGCTAGCAGTGACATCAACTTCTTGGTCAGCTTTGAAAATGGTGATTTGGTTACTCGGGAAATCCAGGATCAAGAAGGCGTCTTCTCGGACCGGACTCCCAGTTCAATTCCTTTTACTCCAAAAGCCGCTTATTTTGTAGAAAACACCAATGTCAACAGGGGGACTTTGTTTCTAGTTCCTGAAGGCACTGGAGGCAATTTGGCCTTTATCAATATTAACACGGAAACAGGAACTTTCGGCTCTCTGAACGAAATGCCACAAACCGCAGGAAACGGAAACGAGCCCTTTGGTGGATTGACTGTTACTCCCTCTGGAGACTATATTTATTATAGTCAAGGAGCTAACCTTTACCGCCTATCAAGCCCTGATGCCACACCAGAACTCGTACCATTAGAAAACCCAGTGGAAGAGGTTCACGACCTGAAAGTAGGTCCTGATGGGCAACTTTATTATATCTATAAGGAAACTGGCAGCGATGCTTATTTTGTAGGAACAGTTACCAATCCTGATGAACCAGATTTAGAACTATTAGAGGTCGATGAAGATCCTTTTGGAGGAGCGGATTTTTGTGGTACTACTTTTACCACTTTTGCTCCTAACTTAAATTTAAATGTAGCTGCAGATTTCACTTGGACCCCACAGATGCCTTGTATGAATAATCCACTGCAGATCACTTCCATGGTAACCCCTCCCAATGTACCTGTGGCTTCATACGAATGGATCTTAAACCCTCCCCCTACTGATCAGGACGGAGAAGTGATAGAACTTGAACTTACTGAGGAGCACCTGCTTTTACCAGCAGATGCCACTGGTCAACAGAACATTACCGTAACCCTTATAGTCACCTTAGAGGATGGAACTGCTGATACAGTATCCTATCCAATTACCTTTCAGGAAAACAACCTGCAGGCCAGTTTTATGCCCTCTGACACCACAACCTGTATGACCTGTCTGGACCTTAATGAGATGCTGGATGTCCAATCCGGTGAAGAAGGCCAAGGCGGAGGTTCTGGCGGTGGCGGAGGAGGTGGAATAGGCATCCCCGGAACTGGCGGTGGCGGAGGCCAAAATGGTGGCTCCAACTATGAATACTTTTGGTCAAACAAAAAAGAAGAGGGTTGGATAGGCGAAGGTGCCAATGAGGTTTGTGAACCTGGCACTTACTGGGTCTTGGCCCGCGAACCTGGCTCCTCCTGTTATGTCTATGCGGAGACCACCATTAAAATGTGGGACCCCGTAGCCAATGAAAAAGTGAATGACCAAACCAATAATATTTGGTATTTCGGAGATGGAGCGGGCTTGGACTTTAATCCGGATCCAGATGATCCCGAAGGCCCCGTTCCTAGACCAGTCGAAGATCCTGGCTTTACCTGGGATTTACCAGCAGGTACCACCACTATTTCTGATCAGTCAGGCCAGGTTCTTTTCTACACTGACGGTAAAACAGTTTGGGACTTGAATGGTAACCCCATGCAAGGTGGGGAAGATATAGGGGGAGACAATAATTCCTCTCAAAGTGTGATCGCTATAAAAGTTCCAAGAGAACAAACACTATATTACCTATTAACCACAGAGGAAGCCTCTGGAGGCGGAAACCAAGTGAAATTTTCTCTGGTAGACATCAAGGGAGAAAATCAACAGGGCGTTGGTAGTGTGGTAAGTGGAGATAATTTCCTCTTTAGCCCTGGCACAGAACAATCAGCAGCCATTGCCTCAGGAGACACCACTTGGGTGATGTTTCATGAATTGGGCAATAATACTTTCCGTGCCTACCCCATCACTTCTCAGGGTATTGGCCAATCTATCAATAGCTCAGTGGGCAATTCCCATGATTTTGGTACTGGAACGGGATCCATGAAATTCAGCCCCGACGGAGAGAAACTAGCGGTAACCATTGTGGATGCCAATGGATGTAGTATGGTTGATGTCTTCGATTTTAATGAACAAACAGGTGAGCTTAGTGAGTATGCAACGATTGACCTAGGTTGTGATGATGAGGTATATGGACTGGAATTTGGAAATGACAGTGAAAAAATCTTTGTTTCCTACCGTAATGGCAAGGGTATTGAAGAAATCCCTATTCAAGGAGTTACCCTAACAGATGACACCGATCCGGACAACCCTATTACCAGTGTTTGCCCAAGTTGTTTCGAATCAGCCAGTACCCAAGCCCAAATAGAACAATGTATCCAAGATAGTAGAACTACCCTTTCGGGAAGTGCCGGTGGAAACTTAGGAGCACTTCAAATGGGACCTGATGGACAAATCTATGTTTCAGTAGTCGGGGCTCCCCAGGTAGGTACCATACAGCCAGGAGCTGATTGTAATCCAAGTTTTTATAATGAGCAAGGTCCAGTCACCAATGGCACCAATAATCTGGGTTTACCTTCTTATGTTCAAAATTCTGGTAGTAATGTACCTGATCCTGAAATATCAGGACCTGAAAGGGTTTGTCTTGATGAAAATGGACTTGCACTTGTGGAATTTGAAGGAGCTGGTGAACCAGACATTGACTTTTATGATTGGACAATTTCTGATAGTAATGGGGCCACGGTATTTTCATACAGCGGTGAGGGAGACGATTTCCAAAACATGGAATACAGTTTTGACTCTGCAGGTGTCTACACAGTCTTTTTGGACGTAGAAAGATGCGGCAATCCTAATTATTATTCTGGAAATATGGAAATTGAGGTAGTCGCTCCTCCGGTAATTACCCTTCAGGATGATGTGACATTTTGTGCAGGAGACACCATCACCCTAACCGCAATAGATGGTTACGACCCAAGTGAGGGGCTTTACACTTTTGAGTGGCAAAATGCAGCGGGAGAATTGCTTGGTGACGAAAATTCCAATTCCATTGACATAAGCGAAGAAAGTATATATACCGTTACCGTTAGCTATATCGTACCTGCAGGTGCTGATTCCACCTTCCTTTCTTGCCCAGCAAGTTCCTCTATTTTTGCAGGACCTGCATTTGATTTTGAACTGAATCAAGATGCCGCTGAATCCTGCTATGAATCTACCACCATCCTGTTTACCCCCGACTCACCTGTGGACGGACAATGGTTCTACCAACTTCAGGGCAGCGATGACCCTCCGGTTGCTTTGGGGCCAGGTTATGACTTGGAATTGGATGTAAATACTCTTCCAGGACCAGGAACATATGATATCATTATTCAGGTGGAAGATCCTATTTTACCAGGCTGTATCGTTGAAAAACGAGCAGAACTTTTAGTGCTTCCACTTCCTGAATTTACCACCACCGTCATCAGTACTGCTACCGACTGTGCTAGCCCTGAAGGTAGCTTTGATATAACCATGCTTGCTGATGCCGATACAGTGACCATCGTGGAGACCAATGAGGTATTTATTGATGTGAGCCAAGATGATGTCCTGGGGCCTTTCGAAAGTCTTCTTCCTGGGATTTACACAGTTATTGCCGTCAATGACAATGGCTGTATCTTCGCCCAAACCGTCAATATTACCAATGAAAATCCTCCTGCAGGATTTGAATTTTCAATCTCTACAACTCCAGAAACTTGTGGACCAGACGGGATAGTAGATGGAAGCATGGAAATCACTTTGACAGGAAGTCCTCAAACTGGCTCCTATGTAATCACCAAAGAAGCTGATGGCAGCCAATACTCTGGGGACATTGACGGCAGCGTGCTGATCCCACTTGGAGGAGGTAATTATGCTGTAGAAATTTCCGACCCGAATGGATGCGCGGTCTCAGCACCAGAAATGCATAATATCCCAGGTAAAAGACTGACTAGATTCTCTATCCCTATTGATCCTATTGCTTGTGGTGCATATTATTTTAGTCCTGAACCTACAACTGGTGTGGCCTATACCATAACAGCGCCTGATGGAAGCGTCCTTAGTCCTGAGCCCAATGGATTATTTATTTTGGAACAGGGTGGTATATACTCCATACTCGGAGAAGACCTTGTTGGTGAAGATTGTCCTAATACCAAGGAAATGAACCTGACCATTAATGATCAGGTAGAATATTCACTCCCAGAACCTGACTATGATTGTGAGGACGGGGTAAGGTATACTGCTGAAATAGCCCCTGAATTTGATCCTGCGGATTATATTTATATCTGGAGAAATTCCCTTGGTGAGATTGAAGGAAGAAATCAATCCTTTGCACCTAATATCCCAGGAAATTATTCATTGGATGTTCAACCAAGAGATGGCACTATTTGTCCTAGGCCACCTTTGGAATTCACTGTAGACCCTATTCCTGAAGAAGTTGAAGTGGAATTGACCATAACCAGCGGATTTTGCTTTGGAGCTACTACCGCAACCCTGACAGCCAACTATGACCTTCCACCAGGTGTGGATGCAGAACCTGTGTGGTTTACTGTTGATGAAAACAATGTCAGCACCTACATCCCTGGTCTGGATGGTATGGACGAAATTACCGTTACCGAACCTGGTACTTATAGAGTCAGAATGATTTATGTGGCATTTGGAAAAATCTGCTCCTTGGGAACAGGCAGAGTAGACGTTGTTACCTCCACATCAGTTCCTCCAGTCCTTGAAAGCTCCTATACAATTTGTGCTATTGAAGGATATACCCAAACCATCGATTCACTGGGTGTTTGGGAAACTTATGAATGGTATTTAGAGGATGATTTGGTGAGCACTGATTCCACTTTCACCCCTACATTACCTGGAAATTATACCTTAATGCTTACAGATGAAGCAGAATGTTTGTTTGTGGAAACATTTGAAGTAATTGAGGACTGTAGGCTAAGAATAATCTTCCCTGACGCACTAATCCCAGAGGATCCGGAAAGAAACTTTGTTGTTTTCGTCAACGACTTTGTAGATGAAATCAGTGTTTTGATTTATAACCGATGGGGCGAATTAATCAAACATTGTATCCAACAAAACGTCCCTGAAAATTCGCCTTTCTGCACATGGGATGGAACAGTAAATGGTGAGAAAGTACCTGTAGGAACCTATCCTGTTATAATCAAGTTTTATAGCAAAGACCAAAATTTAGAGAAAACCATTAAAAAAGCTATAGTAGTAGTTGAGTAAAAATATGATTGCAATAATATCGCCAGCAAAGACCCTGGACCTTAGCACCACCGACGTTTCCTTGGCCTCCCAGCCTGATTTTAAATCTGATATCAAAGCCTTGGTATCCATCATGAAAAAAAAGTCCGCTTCAGACATACAAAAGTTGATGAAAGTAAGCGAAAACATCGCCCAACTCAATGAGAAAAGGTACCAAAATTTCAGTGCTGACTTTAACCCGGAAAATTCCAAGCAAGCACTTTTGGCCTTCAAAGGAGATGTTTATAAAAGCATGGATGTAGAAAATTATTCAAAAGAGGACCTGAACTTTGCGCAGGAGCACCTTAGGATTCTTTCAGGACTTTATGGTTTGCTAAAGCCAATGGATCTAATACAGCCTTATAGATTAGAAATGGGTATTTCGCTAGTAAATAAAAAAGGGAAAAACCTCTATGAATACTGGGGAACAAAGATTTCTAAAGCACTCAATGAGCTATCAAAGGGGCAACCAATAGTTAATCTGGCTTCGCAGGAATATGCAAAAGCCGTTGATAAAAAGGCATTAAAATCACGCATAATAGATGTTAACTTCAAAGAACATAGGGATGGCAAGTATAAAATAATCGGCATCTTTGCCAAGCAGGCCAGGGGATTAATGGCAGACTATATCATCAAAAATCGGATTACTGATCCCGAGCAAATCAAGCTCTTCAATGTAGATGGCTATGAATTTTCTGCCCCTCAAAGCAAGGAAAATGAATGGATCTTCGTTAGATAAGTAATTGAAGTCCTAACTCAAGTAAGGCCAGCGGAGAAGCACTTTGTAGAACCTGCTGGCCTTAGTATTGTATTCCCTTTTATCAATGAAAAAAGAGTTCAACCTTTTAATAATAGTCATATTCCTACTCAGCTCTTGTGCCAGTATTTCTCATAAAGGCAGCAGAAGCGAGAAGGGTCTTGCCAGCTATTACGCCAATAAATTTAACGGAAGAAAAACTGCAAGTGGAGAACGTTATAGACCAAGTGAATTAACAGCTGCTCACAGAACCCTGCCCTTTGGCACCCTGGTCAAAGTAGAAAACCTTCAAAACGGGAAAACCGTGAAAGTCAGAATTAATGATAGAGGTCCTTTTGTTTCTGGTCGGGTAATCGATCTTTCAAAAAAAGCAGCCAGAAAAATCAATATGATCCAAGAAGGAGTTGTTCCTGTGAGGTTAAAATATTAAATCATATGATCAGTGTATTAGCACAAAAAAGGCTGCCTCTTTTGAGACAGCCCTAACAGTTTATAGTTACTATTTTTTAGCCCTTAAGGTTCCAAAGCTTTTACACCTGGTAGCTCTTTACCTTCCATATATTCAAGCAAAGCACCACCTCCAGTCGACACAAAGGAAACATCTTCGCCTAGTCCAAATTTGTTCACCGCAGCGGCAGAATCACCACCACCGATCAAACTAAATGCTCCTTCCTTGGTCGCTTCAACTACTGCATCAGCAATAGCTTTGGTTCCCTTGTCGAAGCTAGACATTTCAAATACTCCCATTGGGCCATTCCAAAGTATAGTCTTAGATTTCTTAACTACATCCGCAAAGAGCGCGCGAGTTTCTTCTCCAATATCCAATCCCATCCAGCCGTCAGGAATTTGACCGCTCTTAGACGTTCCTTGCTCAGCATCATTGGCAAAATCAGTAGAGATCACATTATCCAAAGGCAAATAAAGGTTTACACCCTTTGCCTTAGCTTTTTCTACCAATTCAAGTGTCAATGGCATTTTATCTTCTTCTAATAAAGAATCACCAATGGTACCTCCTTTTGCTTTAGCGAAAGTATAAGACATACCTCCACCGATGATCAGGTTATCCACTTTGTCCATCAATTTCTCAATGATCAAGATTTTATCAGAGATTTTAGCTCCACCCATGATTGCAGTGAATGGTCTAACTGGATTGCCCAATACCTTATCGGCATTTTCCAATTCAGATAGCATCAAATAACCACATACTTTATCATTGAAATAATCTGCTACAATAGCTGTAGAAGCATGCGCACGGTGAGCGGTACCGAAGGCATCATTTACATAAATATCTCCAAGGCTAGCCAATTGCTTTGCAAACTCAGCATCACCTTTAGTTTCTTCTTTGTAGAATCTTAAATTTTCCAAAAGTAAAACTTCACCTCCTTTAAGAGCTGTTGCCAATTGCTTTGCTTCATCTCCAACACAATCAGGAGCAAATTTTACAGGACGGTCCAAAGCCTTTTCCAAATCCAACAAAATATGCTTTAGAGAGAATTTGTCCTCAGGTCCTTCTTTTGGACGACCAAGGTGAGACATCAATATCACTGCACCACCATCATTCAATATTTTATTGATGGTTGGCAAAGCTGCCTGGATCCTGGTATCATCTGTTACATTGAAATCACCGTCCAATGGAACATTAAAATCCACTCTTACTAGGGCTTTTTTACCTTCAAAGCTAAGGTTATCAACAGATTTTATCCTACTGTTCATGGTTAAATAGGTTTTAATATGATTTTTTAATTTCTAATTCTATTTGCAATAATTCTATTTGGCTGAAGCCCTTCTCAGGCGGTCATTGATTGCTTTTCCAAGCCCCTTCTCAGGTAGTTCCTCGGACAAAATCAAAGACACATCCTGTTGGTCCAAGTATCGCATAGCAGCAAACAGTTGCTGTGCAGCTTCTTTAAAATCCCCTCGCTCACTAAGCACAATTTGATCCTCATCAGCAACCCCCTCGTAAGCTTTCTGAAAACTCAAAACACCAAATTTCTTCCCCTTATCCAAATAATAGGGCACCAACTGATCCAATTCTCCTAAAACAAATGGCTTCCTTGGCGCGTAATGACTTTTCAACATCCCAGGTGATTTAGGATTGCTGCTTGACTGTGGCAATATCAACACATTTCCTACCACTTCCTTGATAGCAGACACTTCCACTCCCCCTAGTCTATAAATAGTAATTTGACCATCTTCGACCCCAACAATTGTACTTTCTAAACCTACTTCACACTTTCCTCCGTCCAGCACATAAGGAATCTTACCTTCAAGCTGATCTACTACATGAGAGGCTTGGGTCGGGCTAATATAACCAAATGGATTGGCACTTGGCGCAGCCAAAGGAAAATCAAGGGATAATAATAACTCTCTTGTCAAAGGATGACTTGGCACCCTAACTGCCACCTGCTCCAGGCCACTTGTTACCAAATCAGGAACAATGTCTTTTTTGGGTAACAATAAGGTAAGTGGACCTGGCCAAAACCTATCAGCCAATTCGGCCAGCTCTGGCAACAATCCGGTAGTATAAGATGCTATCTGATCCACACTGCCTGTATGCACAATCAGTGGATCAAAGCTTGGCCTGTTTTTGGTTTCAAAAATCTTACTAACTGCTTGGGGGTTTAAGGCATTTCCGGCCAGACCATAAACCGTTTCAGTAGGTATTCCTACTAGATCTCCTGCTTCTAGGATCTCCTTTGCATTGATAATATCTTTTCCGATTGTTGTCATTAAGAATCCGTATCACAAAATTCATCAATCCATTCCTTAGCATCTGTATATCCAAGGCTCAAGGCCCTTTTCAGATGCATACAGCCTTCTTCTTTTTTGCCTAGAGCACTCATTTGTGTAACTCCAAGAAGATAAAAAGCAGGGCCATTTTGGTCATCAAGCGCAACAGCTTTTTCAAGAGCATTGATGGCTTCTAAGGGATTATTGTTGCCCAATAGGGCTTTTGCTCGGTTAAAATGTACCAAAACCTGATTTGGATCCACCTGTAAGGCCATATCAAAATCCAGTATAGCATCTTCATATTGCTCCATGCCTAGCAGTGCCAGGCCACGGTTATAATAAATATCTGTTTGATTGGGATCAAGAGAGCTAGCCATATTATAGTTCTTGACTGCATTTTTGAACTCCTTTTTCTCAAGGAATGCATTGCCTAAATTCAAATATGGCTTATAGGAAGTAGAATCAATTTCCATAGAGATCTGAAATGCAGCTATTGCTTCATCCCATTTTTCCAGTTCAAAAAAAGCTACCCCCCTTGCATTATGTGCTGCGGTATTTTCTGAATTTTTAGCGATCACTTTATCAAAGTAACTGATCGCTTCAGTATAATTCCCACTTTGCAATTCTTTGATACCTGCATCGTACAGTTCCTGTTCAGAAGGAGCACAAGCCCAACACATCACTATGAGCAAAGGCAATATTAGTAATTTTCTCACTTTTGGTAATTTTTCAGACAAAGATAAGAATTATAAATGATCTGGCAGACTATTAGTTTAATCTTTACCAAATATCTAACAGCCACTTATAATCAACTGATTACCGTCATTCGAAAATAACCAGACCCCAGCCGTAAATTTCATTAAACAGGAATTAGAAATAGGCGGGAATTTAATAAACCAATTCTGATTTGCTGGTTTTTTCTAACATCCTAATAATGGAATCATTACTGTTAACGACATCAGGAACCGTTTCAAAACTAACCCAAGCCAAATCTTTGCTTTCCTCACTGATGGTCAAAGGCTCATCCATCGCTGCCTCCACCAAAAAGCGTACATCATAATGATAATGCTGCTGATCTTTGGCATTAGCAGGAATCAGATGCTTGTCTATATCAAAAATAAAAGTGTCTACCAGCTTTAAAGAGATCAAGCCACTTTCCTCCTTGGCCTCTGTCATAGCCACTTCCATCAAGTTTTCATTTCCATCGGCATGACCTCCCAACTGCAACCAGCGGTTCAATTTTCTATGATGGGTCAAAAGCGCATGGGTCCTGGTTTTATTCACGATCCAAGCTGAGGCAGTAAAGTGCCCTTCCTCCCTTTCCCTGGAAAAGGCCAAAGGGTCATCAGTAAGTGCCATGAAGTCATTGATAAAGGATGTTTCTTCCTCAAAAGGTGTCCGATAATTGTTAAGTATTTTCTTAAGTCCTTCTCTGTTCATTTTTAGTAGGGTAATTAAACATTGCTTCAATAAAGGAATCAAACGATTTGGCTTTTGTATACAGTCTATCAGAATAAACCGTAACCAGGATTTTGATCATTTGAGGTTGGTGATTGACCAACACTTTTTCTATCGTAACATTCCCAAAAAGCTGGTCCGTTTGATCCGCCATTAAGGTTGGCTTGGGCTTAAGGTATTGTTTCTCCGTAATATTGATTCCCTGTTTCTTTTCTTGAACAGATCGTTCAATACTCACGCGATCATATCCTAAATCTAACATTCGTTCGCCAAAAGCAAAGAAAAGTTGGTAAAAATTTTCAGAATTGAATGGGAATTCGTAAAAAACAGCAATTCCGTTGGCATATGGAGAACGATAGACCTGAATTTCAGGGCTAATCTCTTCTCCTATCTTCTGTAAATGGTAATTTGAATATACCGACTCAAATAACTTCCGCCCCTCTTCAGAGTCCATCCATTGCCTTACCCTAGCCTTGTCCTCTGCGGTGTACGTTGCATTTTCCCTATGACTAATGGTTTCACCTTGCTTTGGGAATAGCTTATTTAAGATATTTTCTACAAATGTCATTCAGCGTTTTTCTTTATTCTTCCGTCTTCCATGCTTATCAAAAGCCCTTCCTCTTCCATTTGTCGAAGCAATTCCAAGGCATCATCATCCTCGTTACTCAATCCTGCTTCTGACAAAAGCTCTTTATAGGTAAACAAAGCTCCGGTATTTAAAGTTTTCACAAGCCTTACTCTCATCTCGTCAAGATGGCCACCAAAACTGCCGGACTTTTTGTTTTCTAAACAAACGTCGCAAATACCACAAGGTTCATCTTTCTCTTCCCCGAAATAGGACAAAATCTGAAGCGTTCTGCACAGCACTCCATTTTCAATATATTGAACCATGGATTTAGCTTTTGAAACACTATTTTCTCGCCTTTCTGCAATTCTCTTTACGTTAAGCGGCAGTCTTCCCGCATCAAAACGTGGCGTTAAAAATGTCACCTGCGGCTTGTCCTTTTTCTTATTATAAGCTCCTATCCCTAGGTTTTCAATCCGCTCCAAGAGCTTTACCACGTGCCCTTCAGGCATATTCAGGATACTGGCTATTTTTTCTTCGTGGATTTTGATATACTCCGTAAATAGTTCTCCTCCATGCATTCTTAACAAAACCTTGATCACAGGATCCAAACTGGCTTGGGCAATTTGATAGCCATAAAGCTCCTTTTGATCCACCAGAAAATGAAAGGAACTGGCACTGTAAAAGCCCTCGTTCAACTCTACCATACCTTCCTCCTGAAGAATCTTAAGGGCGTGATAGGTCAATAGTACATCAAGATTATAAATATTAGTGAATGCCGTGATGTCAAAATCATAGCTGACCATCAAACTACTTCCCACTGCTATCCTATAATAGTTAGCCAAGCTCTGATAGACCCTTTTTATAAAATCAATAGGTGGATAGGCCTGCTCAGCCCTTTCTTGAAGAAGCTCCAAATCACGATCATGATAAAGTATGACAGCAAAGGCCTTCCATTCATCACGTCCAGCTCTCCCAGCCTCCTGATAATAATTCTCCAAATTCTCGGGCATATCCACATGGATTACCAGCCTTACATCTGGCTTGTCAATCCCCATCCCAAAAGCATTGGTGGCCACCATAACCCTTATTTTGTTATTTTTCCAGTCAAGCTGTCTTACTTCTCGGGTTTCTTTGTCCAATCCAGCGTGGTAATATGTTGCTGAAATACCCAGTTGATATAAGGCTACAGCCAATTCCTTACACCCTTTCCTGCTTCTTACATAAACAATGGCCGAACCATTTACCCTCTTCAGGATTTCAATGGCTTTCTCCAGTTTATTTTCCACCTTCCTCACAGAATAACTCAGGTTCTTTCTGGCAAATGATTTCACAAATAAGCCTGGGGACCTTAAGCCTAGTTTCCCTATAATATCTTCCCTTACCTTTGGGGTGGCAGAAGCCGTGAGTGCTATAAAAGGCACATCAGGTTGATATTCCCTTAATTTTGCTATTTCCAAATATGGAGGCCTAAAATCATAACCCCATTGCGAAATACAATGCGCTTCATCGATGGCGACCAAACTGACATTCATCTTTTTAAACCGCTCAATAAATAAATCTGTACGCAGGCGCTCAGGAGACACGTACAGGAACTTATAATTCCCGTAAATGCAATTGTCCAAGGTGGTATCAATTTCTCTTTTGCGCATGCCAGAATAAATGGCTGCTGCCAATATCCCTCTTTGTCGCAAATTATCTACCTGGTCCTTCATCAAGGCAATCAAGGGACTGACCACAATGCATATTCCTTCTTGCATCAAGGCGGGCACCTGAAAACAAATGGATTTCCCTCCCCCTGTTGGAAGCAGAGCCAAAGTATCCTTTCCATTGGCTACAGAAAGGACAATTTCCTGTTGCATCGGCCTGAAATCATCATAACCGAAGACTTTTTTTAATACAGATAATGCTTTTGTTTTCAACTTACCACTCAATTGACTTTTTCTCCAGGAAAGCAGCAATCCCTCTTTTGCAGTCTTCATTCTCCCTGGCCTTGGCATTCATTTGGGCAGCATAATCCAAAGCCTCTTCCAAGCCCATCTCCTGAACTTTTGCAATCATTTCTTTGGTGAGGGCCAACGACTGACCAGCATTTTGCTTCACCAAACCTTCTGCAAATTCTTTCACTTTCTCTTCCAATTCCTCTGCCTCAAACACATCGTTTACCAAGCCTAATTTTCTCGCTTTTTCTCCCGGCACCAATTCTCCTCCCAAAAGTAAACTTTTGGCTGCGCCTTCTCCGATTTTTCTCAACAAAAATACCAATACCATGGCAGGAACAAATCCTATTCGAACTTCAGAATAGCCCATAAAAGCAGAAGGAACTACAAATGAAAAATCACATACCGAAACTAATCCACATCCACCTGCAATAGCATGTCCATGAACCTGGGCTATAACCACTTTCGGAAAAGTATAAATCTTATAAAACAAACTCTTTAAATGCTCGCTATCTGACAGGTTTTCCTCAAAACTATTGACTTGCATCTTCTTGATATCCTCCAGATCAGCACCGGAGCAAAATACTTTACCCTCCCCCTTTAACACAACTACTTTCACCTCACTATCCTTTTCGATCTGGTCAAACGCCTCTATCAAACCCTTAACCATATCTCCATTAAGCGCATTCCTTTTTTCTGGCCTATTCATAATGACATAGCCTATCCGTCCCAGCTTTTCTATGATAACGTAATTTCCCATAATTTCTTTGTCTTGGATAGTTGAAGATAGGTGGAGTAAACTGTTCTTCCAAAATTTAATTTTCTGAGCTTAAAATAATTTTGAAGGCTTTCTCCCCTAGCCTTAGGCTATCCCTATGAGTCAAAACCTTCCAGTTTTCCTTATCAAAATAAAACAGCTCATTGGTATTGACATCACTAATATTAAGGTAATTCTTATTTACTAAAAGTGTCTCTCCATTTGGCAAAAACACCAGTCTGTGAGATCCTATGTTTTGACTTTTTAGCTCATAAATACTTTGGCTTGCTAAGGATTCCCTATGAGGGTCTACTTTGAACACTTGTTCCTTCAATGGCAAATCCCAATTGAATTTATAATATTGCCCTTTGCTGAAATAGTCAATAGCTATCCCCTTATTGAGACAATAGACATAGAGTTCGTTTTTTTGAGTTTTCAAGAACCATCCCAGATGATGATGGGTCACACCTATAAAGCATAAGACCAGAAACATAAAAGCATAAATCTTTCTTTTGAATTCATAAAGGTAAAACACACAAACTACCCCTAACCAAAACAATAGCATCCCGACCAAGCTCATATAGAGCCCTTCTGTTTGGGCAAAAGGCAAGTCCTGAATGCTGAATATAAGGTAATTCAAAATACTGACCACTGCTTCCAGTAGACCTGCCAAAAGTGGAGATGAAAGTCCTAGAAGCAATAACAACAAATATGGCAAGCCCAAAGCCATAATTAAAAACGCACCTGGGATAGCCCATAAATTCGCCAACAAACCATAATTGGGGAAAACATGGAAATAATAGGCTGAAATAGGAAATGTGGCCAATTGAGCGGCAATACTCACTGTACTGATCTCCCATAAATAATACAAAAATTTATTCTTTGGGAGCCACATCCCACTGATCTTTGGTTGTAAAAGCACTATCCCCAGCACAGCAGCGTATGAAAGTTGAAACCCCACTTCGTAAATTATAAATGGCTGAAAGACCATTAGTATAACCGCAGACAAGGCCAGTGAATTGATGATGGATGGTGATCGCGAAATCACTTGTGCCAAAGATAAAAGCGTAAACATACTTGCTGCCCGCATCACAGAGGGGGACAAGCCAGTTAGCAGCGCATAGCCCCAGATTAACATGACGATGATGCACAATAACACCAAACGTTTCCGAGAGGAGGATTGCATGGGTTTAAAGAAAAGAAAAAAGAAGCCATAAATCATTCCCACATGCAAACCAGAAACCGCAAGAATATGCATGGTCCCTGCCTTAACATAGGCATCGCTTAGTTCTTCTTCCAAGTCCTGTTTTTCACCTAGCAAAAAGGCTTTCAAAACTTGGGCAGCCTTCTCATCCTTAATACTCCTGTCAATCGCCAGCATGGCATTATTCCTGATTCCACTTATCCAAGAATATATTGGCCTTTCATTTACTCTGCCCAAAACCTCTAATCCCTTGCCTACAAATTGACTATGATAAACCTGTTTATTGGCCAAGAATCGTCTATAATCAAACTCTTCGGGATTACTTGGTGCAGGTAATTTATCTGGACTGCCATCCACCCATAGCACATCTCCAATTTGTAGGGCTGAATCCATTTGATGGTAAATAATTACCCCACCACTGGCATTGTAAAATCCATCTAGGGTTTTCACCTTCCTCAATTCCAGCTTATTCGCAAAAGAGTTGGCCTTCTTTTGATCTGATTCCAGAACCACCGTCATATATCCCTTCACATCCTGAAAGTGACTCAAATGATCTTGCACATTTCGCTCATCTGCATGAAAAGCCAAATAATAGCCTGAAATAATTAGCAGGACATAAGCCAGACAAGAGAATCCCCACTGATTCTTAAATCCTTTTTTACTTAACAGTCCTAGAGAAATTAATAGGTAAATAAGTAATAGCAGGACAATAAACCATGCAAGCTGACCGGTATTAAAAAAATGAATGTTTGGATAGCTAATAATACCCAGTGCCATAAAAGCGAGGTAGCGTAAAAATGGGAATTCATTAAATTTCATAATAAAAAAGTTTACCTGTAATTTAAGAAGTCCTTTAATAAATCTCAAGTCATTAAAAAAAAGGCTGTTACAAAATGAATCCTTGAAAGATCATTTTGTAACAGCCTTAATAATTATTTTTACTGATTAAAGTACTAGAATCGATATCCAATACTTACACCTGCATTTAATTCTACAGCAGAAAACCTGTCTTTGACTTCATCACTAAAGCCCCTGGCTATATTTACGTAGGGAGCAATAGCGAATTTATCACCTTGAACAAATTTATACCCGGCTCCAATACCAAGCATGGCACTGTTCATATCGGTTTCCATCAATTCATTATTCTCACCAACTTCCTGAAAATCCCCAAAACGGTATTTGAAGAAAGGATACACATAAAGGCTCCCATCACTGTAATCATTCAGGAAATAAAAATTATAGGAAAACAATAAGCTATTGGTATTATATTCTTTGGAGTCATTCTCAGAATTATATCCAAAACGGTCATTGATAAGATATTCAACACCAATAGATTGATTCTTCTCTACAAAATATTCGTAACCAATCTCTACAGATCCTTGAACAATCGTATTGAGGATGTTAAGTTTAATTTCACTTTTATTATACTCTTCATCTGATTGGGCCTTTGCCTGCCAGAAAAACCCAAAAAACATTAAAACTAGTAGTAACTTTTTCATATGGATAAATTAAATAATTGATTCTAAATATCATAGCAAGGAATGGACCAGAATAACAGGCCTAAGAAAATGTTTTTTCCATTTTGTAATGCTGAATATCACATTCAGTAAAAATATCCCCCACCTTTTTAAAGCCGAACTTTTCATATAAAGGAACAGCAGCCAACTGTCCATGTAAATAAAGCACTTTACTCCTGGCTTTAGGATTGTTCTGAATATCCTGTAAAACGGCCGCCACCAAGGCTTGGCCAACACCTTTTCCGCGTGCAGCTTTTAAAACAGCAAAACGTTCCAGCTTCACTCCATTTTCAGTAAACCTCCACCTAGCAGTACCTACCGGATTCCCTTTCATTACAGCCAAAAAATGAGCTGATTCATCCTCAAATTCATCATACTCCTCTTCCCTGTCCACCTGTTGCTCTATTACAAAGACCTCTTCCCTGATTTTGAAAACCTGCTCAAGTTCATGTTTATTCTGAACCTTGTTGACGCTTATATTCATCTTTGAGTTTTTCCTTTTCCAAATCATCTTTATCATAGGCCTCAATAATGGATTTCACCAGCCTATGACGAATCACATCCTTTCCTCCCAATTTCACCAAGCCAATCCCTTTCACATCCTTCAACACACGAAGCGCCTCTCTAAGACCGGACTTTTGCTTACTTGGTAAATCTACCTGGGTTTGGTCACCTGTAATGATCACCTTGGAATTAGGTCCCATCCTGGTCAAGAACATTTTTATTTGTTCTCTGGTGGTATTCTGGGCTTCATCAAGCAGCACAAATGCATCATGCAAGGTCCTACCGCGCATATAAGCCAATGGAGCAATTTCAATCACCCTGTTTTCTTGGTAAAACTTTAGCTTTTCAGCCGGCACCATATCTCCTAAGGCATCATAAATTGGCCTTAAATAAGGATCCAATTTTTCCTGAAGATCACCCGGCAAAAAGCCCAGGTTCTCCCCTGCTTCCACCGCAGGGCGGGTAATAATAATTCGCTTCACCTCTCTGTTCTTGAGCGCCCTCACTGCCAAAGCAACGGCTATATAGGTTTTACCGGTTCCCGCGGGCCCTAGGGCAAATACAAGGTCATTTTTAAATGCAGCATCAACCAACTTACGCTGATTGCTGGATTTTGGTTTGATGACTATCCCCTTGTTGCCAAATACGATAATATCATTTTTATGTTCTTCCTCAAAGGGAACTCCCTCTAGGTCTATATATTCTTTTACATTCTCCGGGGTCACCTGACCGAAACGGTTAAAATGTTGTAAAAGCATATTAAGGACATCATTGATTCGAATAATTTCAGGAGCCATGCCCTGAATTCGAATTTCATTTCCGCGCGAAACAATTTTGCTTTTTGGGAAAGCCGCAGCTATTTGGCGGATATTCTCATTTTCTGATCCGAGAAAATCCAGTAGCGGAATGTTTTCTAAAGTAATTACTTTTTCTACCAATCTGATATTATGTATTTAGCTTTGTCAGATTATTCTTAGAAGAATAAAATTTCTATTTTTGTTTACACTTACAAAAGTACAAAATTTTAATTGACTTCGTTCCATGGCCTTAGTAACATTCCTATCTGATTTTGGAGATTGTGATTATTATGTACCAGCAGTAAAAGCCAAGATGTTATCCATCAATCCGCAGCTCAATATCATCGATATTACACATAAAATCGATACTTACGATATTGCCCATGCTGCTTTCGTACTAAGGTCAGTCTATAAAGACTTCCCTAAAGGGACTATCCACCTGGTAGCCATCAATAGCACTAGTAGTATTACTGCAGGATATATAGGTATCAAATTGGAAGAACATATCTTTATCGGGCCAAACAATGGGGTCTTGAGCATGCTTGCCGATTACGATCCTGGAATTGTGGTGCAGTTTGCCGATATCCATGTCAAGGACAGCACTTTCCCGGCAAAGGATATTCTAGCCCCCATTGCAGCCAAAGTGGCCAGTGGAGCCGCTATTCATGACTTCGGAGGGCCTTTGAAAAACATCAAAAAAATGATGCCAAGGCAGATCAAAGCCACTAAGAAACAAATTGTAGGCCACGTATTGCGTGTTGACAACTATGGAAATTTAATCACCAACATCCCTAAAGATGTTTTCGACACCCTCAACCCAGGCAAATTCACCTTGGAATTTAGCCGCGAGGCAATTGATCAGATCAACCAATCTTATGACAATGTAGAACCTGGAGACTGCTTTGCCTTTTTCAACAGTTTGGATCTATTGGAAATCGGTATTAACCATGGACATGGAGCAGATTTGCTTGGTTTAAAATATGACAGCCCGGTAATGATCAACTTCCATAGGGAAGAAGATTGATTTGTTGTCTTCGCATAGTGCTTTTTCTCATTATGCGAAGACATATCAGACCGAGACTATACCCATTATCCTTTCTATTTTTTTAATTTACGGACTACTTTTTCATATTATTCATTGTTAAGAAAAAAAATCAAAAATATTTTTTTCAGGCCTTAATTTATGACCAAAACTCAAACCCTACACATCAATTCACAGACGCATAAGCAATTACAAATTCAAACTCCCAATTCCTGACTAGAAAAGCCAACTTCAAGGAAGCCCAAATCAAAAAAAAATTAAAATATCTAGGCTCCAGCTATTGCACAAGAAAAAATCTTTGTCCATATTTGCATCCCATTCAGGAAGGAATGGAGACAAAACAAGAGAAAATTTTTCGAAAGTTTTGATCAAAATGGTAAACATACCATGTCACAAGCCCAGGTGGCGGAATTGGTAGACGCGTTGGTCTCAAACACCAATGCCTTCGGGCGTGCCGGTTCGACTCCGGCCCTGGGTACACAAAACCCCTTCAGATGCAAATCAGAAGGGGTTTTTCTATTTTTTGGCTAAGATTTTAAAAAACAAGGTTATAACACCTTAATAAAATTAGGCTTCAAAAGATTAAATAAATTTCTTCCACCGGTTCTTAATCGTTCAAACTAGTCAAAGGGATCTCCAAAGACATCAGTTCTTTTACTCTAGCTCACCATTATTAAATTCACTAAATGGATTAGGTTTCTTTAAACTAGATCAGAAAGGCTACGTCTAGCTCTAGCTACTGAATGACCAGCTACTTTGACTTAATCAGTACCCCTGAAAAAGGTTAATTTGATAAGTGCCATAAAATTGGAAAATGTGATATCCTATGCTTCAAAAATTCAATCATGCATATATTTCAATGAGAATGCAAAAATTCAAGATACAAATCCTCTTTATCTTTAATTGTAGAAAGATATTGCTTTCCTTTGGATTTAATAAACTTAATAAAGTCTCCCTCAAATGAGTCCTCCAATATTTTTGAAGCAATTTCTTCAGCACCATATTTTATATTATCCATCACCTCTTTTAAATCAGAATATTGCTCATGAGTATTATTAAACATAATTGCAAGACAATTATCATTCAATCCATTAAACAATAATTCCATACGACGTAAATCTTCTATTTTTTGAATAATATCACTCGATACCTCCTGATATTTCCAATAAAATCTAAGATAATAATCCACGTCAATTAAATATCTAGAAGAAGCATCAATCGAAAAATTCTCCTCCATAGCAACCTTTTCAGCAAGACTTTCACGATTAATAAATTTAGGATTATGTAAATAATATATCTTTTTCCGTAACTCACCTAACAAAATAACGAGTTTAGCAGCAAGCTCTCTTTTCTCTTTCCAACGCTGATTTTGCTTAAACTCATTGATGGAGTTAGCAGCCAATCTAAAAGTCCAGTAAAGTATCAAAAGTTGAAATACTGCCAAAACTGCTATAACTATTGATGAAACAGGACCTAAAAGCTCGATAAATTCTCGCATAATTTTTAAAGGATCATAAATTGAATAAAACCACTATTAACTCTTAATTATCCTCTTTCACAAGTTTTCAATAACCTCATTTTCTGGATAAGTCTGGCCATAAACTTTGTTCGCTGAAATAATGCTATCACTATAGTAGACCCTTTCGTCAAGTTTCTCAACCAACAACTTCAAGGAAACTTTTTGATGCGCTTTGATCAATTCCTGAAGCCGATAATCTTCGACTTTTTCATATTGGCTTTCCGAAAGATAAACGGCCATAACAGAATCTGGCTCCAGCCGGAGAAATACATATGGATTTCTTAACAAGCCCTTTCCTCTCAACCGATCAAAATGTTGGTATAATTCCATTTCATGTGGCTGAGCATTGCCACTTGATAATATACTGTCAATTTCATTCTCAAACTGATAAAATTGTTTATCCGTTATTCCATAAAGGCTCATCATAGAAATATGCTGAAAAAACAAATCCCCTTCCAAGACCTCAAAATCATGAGGTAAATTTATAAAACTGAAAAAAAAGAAGATGACCAAAAAAGTCATCAATAACTTAAAGCGAACTAACATGATTATAACTTAACTAAAACAATGTAACAAAAGAAAGCAAGCAATAAATTAATGCAATTCTCCTGCTTCAATTAATTCTGATAAAGCAGTTCATTGGTAAAAAAGTTGAATATTTCTTCATTATTGCCATACCGATCATTTAAGGCTTTCCATGTGGCTCCACTAAACTCCAACTTATTACCCCTGCTATCTTGGTATACCCATTTATCAAATATATTTTTCCTCAAAGAAGCCTTTTCCTTATCCATTTCCAATAATAAACCACCATCCAATTCCTTCTTGACATATATCCGGCGACCATTCCTCTTTTCCTCACGGATATAATTCCCGTGTACATCTTTTCCTTCTACCAATTTATTTTCCCGGTTATCTTCTATAACCATTCTGTCAAAAACATCTATGGTATACTTTACGACATATCCTTCTTCCCTTTTATACTTTCTCACCAAATTCAAAAGAAAATCCCTTTCCTCCTCTTCTGTTTTTAAAATATCTCCATATATTTCATCAAGGTATTCTTTCTCAAAAGTCACTTTATTTCCATTGTCATCAGTATAAACCAAGCTTTTAAAAACATCTCTGTCCAGTTTTGCCTTAAAATCACCATTTCTGGAGACATACTCTAGGTCACCAAAAAAATCTCGTTGGATAGACTGTCCAATGGCCAATTTCGATACACCAATAAATAAAAGTACAAAGATCCAATATTTTTTCATTTCTGCTATTGATTATGTTTTTAGGCCAAAAATCTTAATTCATTGCCTGTTGAGCAATCTTAGTTAGAAAAGATAATAATCATGCCAAAAACCAAACAGGTTTTAGCGATATAAAAATAATATCCCAAACCCTATCAATCTATTTCTGAAAACACTTTTCCATAACATATTGACAGTGGCCTAAATCCTTAAGGATTCTATTGGAACATGAATATGGAATCATTAAATTATGATCATGACCAATCAGACAGGTTATAACTTCATTTTTATGAAAGCTATATTTTGCCTCTTTTTCCTTTTTGCCCCTCTCTTGCTCGCTGCTCAGGATGCCACTGAGATCATCAAGAAGGTCGACCAAAAAATGAGGGGTAAGTCCTCTTCATCCAATATGACCATGAAGATTATCCGGCCAGATTGGTCAAGGGAGATTTCCATGAAAGGCTGGAGCTTAGGGACAGACTATTCCCTCATCTTAATAACCAGCCCCGCTAGGGATCAGGGGACCGCTTTCCTCAAGCGAGACAAAGAAATATGGAACTGGCAGCCCACCATTGACAGGGTGGTAAAACTCCCACCTTCTATGATGAGCCAATCCTGGATGGGCTCAGATTTTACCAATGATGATCTGGTGAAAGAATCTTCAGTGGTTTTTGATTACAACCATTTTCTCAAAGGGGATACCACCATCAATAATTATGATTGCTGGAAGCTGGAACTGGTCCCAAAAGAGGGAGCCGCAGTGGTATGGGGCGCTATTGAGCTATTTGTTTCCAAAGAGGATTATATAGAACTGCTTATCCGTTATTATGATGAGGATGATTTTCTTGTCAACACCATGGTCCTATCAGACATCAAGGAAATGGATGGCAGACTTATTCCCAGTAAAATGGATATGATCCCTGCTGAAGACCCTGACCAAAGAACAGTGATTATCTATAATGATATTGATTTTGATATCGACATCAATGAAAGCTTTTTCTCTATTCAAAAAATGAAACGCATACGCTGATGCTATTAAAACTGGCCTGGCGAAATATTTGGAGGAATAAACGAAGGACAATAATCACCATCGTCAGTATTGCTTTTGCAGTCATCTTGTCCAGCCTCATGCGATCCATGCAATTAGGCTCCTATGAAAGGATGATTGATAATAGCGTGCGCTTTTTAACTGGTTATATTCAGATCCATCAAAAAGGATATTGGGACGAACAAGTGATAGACAATGCCTTCTCCCCACCTTCAAACTTACTGGAAAAAGTTGCAGCAATCGAAGATGTAGAGGCAGCTGTCCCAAGGCTGGAGTCCTTTGCTCTCGCCTCCTATCAAAACCAGACCAAAGGGGCATTGGTCATAGGTATTGACCCTCAGAAAGAAGTGTCGCTCACCAATGTCGAAGATAAGATTGTCCAAGGTAAGCCCTTTGAAATTGATGAAGAGCATGTACTGGTTGGAACAGGGCTGGCAGAATACCTGAAGCTTTCTGTGGGTGATACCATAGTATTGATCAGTCAAGGTTACCATGGGGTAAATGCGGCAGGAAAATATGCTGTTAGCGGCCTTGTACAATTTGGCCTGCCCTTGCTCACCAATCAAGTGGTTTTCATGCCCTTGCCTGCAGCCCAATATTTCTATGGGGCTGAGCAGCTGCTTACAGCCTTGGCCGTGGTCACTGAGCATCCCAAACATGTCAGCTCCATAGAGACTAGTTTACGACAAGAGGTAGATACCACCGCATTAGAAATAATGAATTGGAGAATAATGATGCCAGAGTTGATTCAGGGAATAGAAGTGGATAATATTTCCGGAATTATCATGTTAATGTTACTTTATGTGGTTATCGGCTTCGGTATGTTCGGTACATTTCTGATGATGACAACTGAACGTTTATATGAATTTGGGGTCTTGCTTTCTATAGGAATGAGAAGGTACAAACTGCAATTGATCGTATTTGCAGAAATCATCATGCTGGCGATGATCGCTGTATTGGCGGGCTTTGCCTTAAGCATGCCTGTGATCAGCTATTTCTATCACCATCCAATCACTTTGGCGGATGAATATAAAGAGGCTTTCGAAAAATTTGGAATTGAACCGGTCTATGTTTTCAGTCTAGATCCTGTAGTATTTACCAGTCAGGCCTGGGTGGTGTTTTTTATGGCCTTGGTGTTAGGTGGATACCCTCTATATAAAATTTGGAAACTAGATCCTGTAAATGCAATGAGAGAGGGAAGGTAAATGAATATGTTAACCAAAATAGCCTGGAGAAATGTCTGGAGGAACAGAGGACGCAGCCTAGTGGTCATTGGCTCTATTGTCGTGGGCATCTGGGCCTTGCTTTTTATGTTGGGCTTTATGAATGGATTCACTGTTTCCTATATCAATGGAGCTATTGAACATGAAATTTCCCATATACAAATCCACCATCCAAAGTTCAAGCAGGACTATAATATCGTTTACTCCATTCCCAATGGGCTTTCTCTTGAAAAGTCAATATCATCCGACCCGAGGATTGCAGCGATTTCCCCCAGAAGCTTAGCCAATGGAATGATTTCATCGACCAGAAAAGCCAATGGAGTCCGCATTTATGGCATCATCCCTGAATTGGAAAAACGGGTCACCCACCATGACTCTCTGCTAACAGCAGGTACCTATTTTGAATCCAAACTGAGAAATCCTGTTGTAATCGGAAATGAGTTGGCCGAGGAACTAAAGGTGAACGTTAACTCCAAAATAGTCCTGACTTTTCAGGATGAAGAAAATAATTTGGTAGCTGGGGCATTTCGGGTCGCAGGACTGATAGAAACCACCTCTCCCAGCATCAATAAAGCCACGGCATTTGTAAAGATGGAAGACCTGAACCGGATTGCAGGAATAGGCCAAAACATTCATGAAATAGCCATTTTTCTTTCCAGCCCTGATTATGAAGTTCCCTTAATGGATGAGCTCAAACAGGAGCACCCAAACCTGCTAATAGAATCTTGGAGAACTATTGCGCCTGAATTAGAGCTCTTCCTTTCCATGACCGATAGTTTCCTATGGGTCCTCTTTGGGATTATTATGACTGCCTTAATTTTTGGAATCATCAATACCATGCTGATGTCGGTATTGGAGCGATATAGGGAGTTAGGCATGTTGATGGCCATTGGGATGAACAAATGGCGAGTTTATATGATGATAGTGATTGAAACAGTCTTCCTTTCCTTGGTCGGTGGGCCATTGGGAATCATCATTGGATTAATCACCATGAACTGGTTAGGCATCCACGGCATTGATTTAAGCGCCTATTCTGAAGGATTAAAAGCCTATGGTTATGACAGTATTTTGTACCCAAGCATTGAAAACAACACCTATATATTTGTTACGATTGGAGTGATTATTACTGCGCTAATTGGAGCGCTTTATCCTGCTTACAAAGCCATTCAGCTCAATCCAACCAAAGCCCTGCATACAGTTTAAATGACCCGGATATGGAAACAACAGTAGCTAAAAAAATTGTTATAAAAACTGAAAATGTAGCGAAGACCTACCATGAGTCGAAGATTCCTGTACAAGCCTTAAAGGATGTAGACCTATTGGTGGAAGAGGGTGAGTTTACAGCAATTGTTGGCCCCTCAGGCTCAGGAAAAACTACGCTGTTAAATATCATAGGAGGCCTAGATAATCCAAGCAAGGGAAAGGTCATTATAGGAGGCACGGACATTTCAAAGCTTAAGGAGTCTGAGCTAATAGACTTTAGGCTTCACCATATTGGTTTTGTTTTTCAGCAATACAATCTCATCCCCGTGCTCACAGCTAAAGAAAATGTGGAATTTATCATGTTGCTACAAAAAAAATCCGAAAAGGAAATGGAAGAAAGAGCCATGAAACTTCTGAAGGAAGTTGGCTTGGAAGATAAGGCCAAAGTCCGCCCATCAGAATTATCGGGAGGACAACAGCAGCGGGTAGCAGTAATCAGGGCATTGGCTTCAAGGCCGAAATTTATTCTAGCAGATGAGCCTACTGCTAACCTTGACTCGGCCTCTGCAGGAAATTTGTTGGATATGATGGCCCGAATGAACCGTGAAGAAAATATGACCTTCATTTTCTCCACCCATGACCAAAGGGTCATTGACAAGGCCAGAAGGGTAGTCACCTTGGAAGATGGGATGATCAAATATGATGAGGTTCGCTAAAATATTGATAACCTGCCTATTTTTTGGCTTTCTTCAAAACCCCATTTTTGCTCAAGAAGAAAAGCCCAAGACCTTCTTTGTCAATGGCTATCTCAAGGAAATGATCTCCATAAACGACATTGGAGATAGTGCATTGGTAGACAACCTCATCCATAACCGTCTCAATTTTAAATGGTTTCCAAATGAGAATATCAGGTTTTATGGGGCTTTGAGAACCAGATTATTTATTGGTCAAACCAGCAAGTACCTTGAAAATTTTGAAGACTTCATCGATTATGACACCTATTACTTTGATCTAAACTGGACCATAATCAACGAAAATGGTGTAGTACTCAACACGATGATTGACCGGTTTTATATGGAATGGATCAAAGAAAATCTTACGGTCAAATTAGGCCGGCAAAGGATCAATTGGGGTATCAATACCATTTGGAATCCAAACGATATTTTCAATGCCTATTCCTATTTTGACTTCGACTACGAAGAACGGCCAGGAATCGATGCCCTCAGAACAGAATATTACACAGGAACCAATTCCAGCATTGAAATCGCTATCAGCCTTCCTTCAAAAACCATAAATCCGGACAGTACAGCATTGAACATCTTTTCCACTGCCTTGATGTACAAGACCAATAAATGGGATTATGATTTCCAGTTTATGGGAGGTTATAGCAGGGAAAACTGGGTGCTGGGCGCAGGTTGGGCCGGCAACTTGGGCAGTGCTAGTTTAAAAGGAGAATTAACTTACTTCTACCCAAAAGAAGAAACTGAAGCAAACCCAAAAGCATTTGTGGGAAGTATCTCCCTAGACCATTCAATAGGAAATTTTTATTATAACGTATCTTATCTTTTCAATGAAGCAGGCTTCACTGACTTGGGTGCAGAAGGATTAATCCAACTAAATAGCCGTGCCTTAACCGCAAAAAACCTCTCTCCTTACAAACATTCCGGATTCGTTCAAGCCAGCTATCAGGCCCATCCTCTTGTAAATACTGGATTTGGCACGATGCTTTTCCCACAAAACAAAGCCATGTTTCTCTCCCCCTTTGTGACCTGGAATATTTTTCAGGATTTTGACATAGACTTTATTGTCCAGGCCTTTTATGCAGAGGATACCTTAAGGGATAAATTCCGCTCTTATTCTACCTCTTACTTTTTACGGGGCAAATGGAGCTTTTGAGTGAGATGTTAAATCTGCACATTTATCAATACTCCAGACTCAAAGACTACCTCAACAAATACATCTTGCCATAGCCCTTCTTGAATGCCTTATCCCCGGCAGTGGACCTATGCTCCACAAATTGCCCGTCTTTCCTGACAAGCACACGGTAAATATAGACCCCATTGGCCAATTGATCGCCAAACTCATCCTTGCCATCCCAAGCATACTCAGAGATATTATTTCCTATCTTAATTGGACCGAGTTCTTCCTGTAGGATCTCCCGAACAACCTTACCGGTCACAGTCATTATTTGAATTTTGATTTGGTCTGGTGGAGCAATTCCTGTTACCGTAAATACAAAGCGCACGCTGGTACTAAAAGGATTAGGATATGGATAAAAGTGGGTGATGGTCGATTCGTTGATTACCTCAAAACTCACTTCATAAGGTTTTTCTCCTGCTTTATTACCAGATGCATCCACTGCATTTACCCTTAAGGTGTACATGCCATCTTCCAATGGCCCTGGCAAATACTCCAGTTTGAAATCTGTATTATCCGATTCCTCAAACCATTTTAACGCAGGATCGCTAAATGATATTCTTTTGAAATCACAGCCCTCACAGCTTCGCTTCAAATACACTTCCATACCTGTAGTATCCTGTTTTAGCAGGGCGCTATTATCATCTTTTACCAATGCCGTGATCATCACATTTGGTGAAACTATATCACCATCCATGATATAGGCTCCATCAAAGTTGACATCCAATACAGGGTTTTGATCATCCTTTTCCACTATAAAATAATCCGCCAAATCCAGCACATTATTTTTATAAGACTGCTCCAAATATTCCCTTGGATTGGCAAAAACATTCATGGAATTCTTACCTGGTTCACCCAAAGAAGTGAAGGTAATCTCAAAGGCATACCTTTCTCCTGCTTTTACTGCTGGAATCTTAAAGGATTCCTTTTTAACCGTATTATTGGTCTTGTTTTGTAGTCCATAGTCAACAGTAAGGGAATCAGTGAAATCATAATTGGAGATATTGACAAATTCAAACTTGACCGTAGCTTCCTCTCCTTCCTGCAGTTGGAATTCACTTTCTTTGGACTGCAAAATCAAGACGCCCTCAGGCACGCCTGTATAATTCACTTGCCATTTCCTCAACTGCTGAGGAATCTCAGTTTCTGAATCCTGCACTTCATATTTCAACCTCAAGTAAGGATAGGCATCTGCGTTGATATCTTGAATTCTAAGTTCTTCTTCCCTAATATTATCAAACAAAATTTCTTCATGTCCTTCCTTGGTCACCCCAATAACATCAAAAACAAAGTCCTCCACATCAATAGAAGTACCTGGAACCGTATTATTATAAAATGTATCCCAAGAGGAAGCTGGCCCTATTCTGGAAGCGGCTACAGTTCCCTGGTCATAAAAACCCTTCATCTGTGTTTTAAAAGTAATGACCTGTTCATCTGCCGGCAATGCTGCACTCTTATCTGCCAAGATTTCCTGAGCTTCTCCTGGGCGCATCCCCTTTCTGCCAAATAAAATATAAGGCTCTCCGTTTTGCATATTTCTCAGAGTAGCTTCATTGGCACCGATTTCCTTCATCTTCAGGAAGGCCTCATCAGGCCAGTTTTCAAAATCAACCGCTCCCACAGAGAATATAATGACATAATCTCCTTCTTTTAGGCCTTCTATATAATCCAAAAGCATGGTTTGACCTTCTCCTGTAATCCAGGAATTTCGAATATTTTGAATAATCTGCGGAGTTTTCCCGCAGCTCTTTCCATCCAACACATCAAAATTGGTCAAGGGCACCACCAAATAAGGAGCCAGACTCCTTTGGTCAAAGGCCATTAGACCAAAGGAGCCATTGGTACACCTTCTCAGATTCATGTCGATATTATAGGCTGTCCCGTTCAGCTCGATCTGCACCTGACCATAACTTAACCCTTCTGTTTGAGATCCGAAGGTCATCACATTCATATCCACCTTTGTCCCTTGATATCTCCACTGTCCCGCCTGCTGGTCCAAGTCCATATTATCGATTTGGTTTTCTCCTAGCTGTGCAAATTCCCTTTGAATCCATCCTTCAGGTCCATTAGGAATATAGGTAAAACTACTAGTAGTCCATTCGGCACTTTCCCCTTCACGGCTTTCCAAAAACTTGGTTCTCCAATAAAAAGTCACTGAATCTAAACCACTCACTTTATCCCCAATACTTTCTTTCCAAGTGGCTATATTTCTAGTTGTCACTCGGGATTCTTTTCGCCATGAGGAATTAAAATCAGGAGAAACATCCAATTGCATCACCAGCACCCGGTCCTCAGTGGACTTACCCGGCACTTGGGCAATCAGCTCCACCTGCTGTTGATGATGAATGGCGTAATTCAAAGGGCTTAAATTTTGGGTACCACTGGATTCAATAAACTTATTGATCACTATGGTATTATTGGCAAAGGTCATCTCTGGAACCGCCTTTTGGGAATTCACAGAAATGGTAAACACATTATCTCCTGCTGATACCAATCCAGTATTGGGGACAGTAAAATGCACTGTATCCCTATAATAAATTGGAGCAAGCTCCTCTGTATCAAATGGGATTACTGTCCCATCAGGAAGTGTCCTACTGATCTTAAAATCCACCGTATCTAAATCTACCCGACCAATATTTCTGACCACAAATGAAAGATCTATTGAATCCGTAAGGGAGTTAATGGCCTCCCCATTGAAATCCTGAAAAACCACTTCATTCTCATCCAAGGAATAATCCACCTTGTCTGCGGGAAAAAGTTTTACTGCCGGATCTCCCAACATGACCATTTGATTGGCATGGGCCTGATTAATGGCCGAAGTTCCATATCGCTTATAGAAATAATCCTCTACCTCGCACTTAATGGTTCCAATAGCTTTATAATTCAAGGAGGAATCCGCTAAAGTTTTCCTGTAAAAGGACTCTGAATATCTTCGCAAATACACATCAACACCTACACTGGCATGGGCCAAGAAGTTGGTAGCACCACGATCAGGTGTCAATATCCAATCCTCGCCAAAAGTATAAGCCCCACCAAAGGCATTACCTGCATCACAGCCATTCATTAGCAAAAAGGGATATCTTCCCTTATTGTCATAGCCCAATTCATCCACACTTACGAACCCTATATCGATATCTGTGGTAGAAGTGCCCGCATGCCCAAAAAAGGTCACCATACTGACACCTTCATTGACCTTGTCTGAAATATTAATAAGTTCAACAGGTGTATTTGAACGCTTTCTAAAGGTGGTAACATTTCCTCCATAAAAAACACTTTCGGCGATACTCTTAAAGCCGAGCAGAAAATTATAATATCTTTCAAGCTCAAAAGCTGATAAACCGCCACTCAAATGTATGATTTCCTTTTGCCAGGCTTCACTTACTCCCAAGGCATCCTTTTCCTTTACTTTTGCTAAATAGTCATTGACCTGTTCTGGCGTCCTTGCAGGAATCCTTCCAACACCAATGGTCTTCTTGAGAGGATCTTCCAGATCGAAACCAGTAACAAAGCGATTATCATTATAAGGGTAACCAAATGTGGGCACCAAATCCTGAATACTAAAAAGATCAGGTCTATCACGATAAAAATACCGCTCCCCTCCCGAGTTGACCGCATTATACATCCCATAGGCCCTACCTAAAAGCAACAAGAATTCTGGTTTATATTTGGCTGAAAACTGTCTTAAAAACTCCTTAATACCCAAAGGAGACTTTTCACCATAGTTAAACTGGTTATACAGCTCTTCGGCTGTAACGATCAAGGTATCATAGCCCCCACCTGCAGGAGAATGCCGGTAAGCGGCATAAGCTTTCACAGGATCAGTATTGATAGAAGTGGGCTGCCTTAGACTTGGATGGCTTAGAATAATATAATTGGCACTGCGGGCCATTAGATTCCTGAACTTTACTTTTTCCAGCACATTAGGTTCAATAGCATTCTTTTCAGGCTGAAATAAAATCTTTGCTTCACCTATATTCACTCCTGCAGGAAAACTACTAATCCCCGCTGATTCAACTTTTTCAAGGCGTATGGGCTGATATACATCGGAAACATCATAGGCCAAGTATTGATCTCCTTCATGGGGAAAGCTAACCTTACTTTCTCCCTGAGCTACCCAAATTGTACTTTCGCCCAGAGGAGCCGACTCCAGTTGCCTGTCATAAATAAGCTTGGCATAACTAATGGAAATATTATCAGAAGAGCCTGCTGTACCAACAGGAGTTGCACGAACCACAAACCTACCATCTGCGCCAATATCACTGAACAGCAAATCAGCCTCTAGCTTATAAATTTCAAATGGCCCAAAGCTCACGCTTTGCAAAAGTCTAAGATTATCGCTGTTTGGCCCCACCATTAGTGTTACCTCATGAGGAGCATCCGATCTACCCAAAAGCCCCAATTCCAACGTAACATTTGATGAATTGGCCAGACTGCCCAAATCTCTAAAACTTACATCAATATTACTGTTTCGGGTCACGGCCCTTCCTGACCAGCCCTGCCCTATATCATAAATCCCAAGGTGCATCCCAAGGGAGTAAGCTTGCCCCAATGCATATTGTTCTGCAAAAACTTGGCTTGCCTCAGTTCTGTAAGAATTGATTTCAGGGGCAAGGGGATTTATTGATCTATTAGGAACTCTTTTACCTGCTTGACCATTTGTAACAGTAAGGAAAAAAGCCGTTGCATCACTGTGGTTATTATAATAAGGATTGCCCATCTGATCAGGCTCTGGATATAATTTCACATCGGAGCTCCCATCATTCCTTTCTCCAATCAACTCTATATAATCCCCAGAATCAAATCGGCCATCGTCCTGTCCATAAACATATATGGCCACTTCTTTACCGCGATGAAAAACCTGAATATTTCTGGGGTCGATAGCATCGACATTCATACCTGATGCAGACAGCGTAGTATAACTTAGCCTGTAAACCCCATTGGTCTTTGTTTCTATTTTATAATAGGTTTGGGAAAAGTTTATCCATTCACTTTGTCCAAAAGCTACCTGAGTCCACCCCAGTAAAAGCATGAAAATTAGTACAACTTTATTCATTTATTAGCTTTTAATCCCAACCATTAAAAAGCCTGAACCCTTCACCCAAAGGCTCAAGACTCACCTTAAGACTAAACACATGTGAATAGGGTGTTTCTGACCCACCGCCTATATCCGTCAATGCATAGTCAATAGCAGCCTTTTCATTGATCAATACACCCAGACCAAAACTCGGTTTATAAGCAAGTGACTTCTTCCCATCAAAATCTCTTGTGTACTGGAAATTGCTGATTCCCCCACGCAAGTAGGCTATCTTTCTATACCCCATTTCCAAGCCAAATCTTGGATCTACACTCATCAAATCTGTTTGGATAAGCGTATTTCTACGCCCGTCAAAGGTCATATCCAAGTCCAAGGCTGCCTGCAAAGTGATCATATCTTGTATGTCCAATTCCCTGGACAAACTGATTATCGCCCTAGGCAAGGTTAGTTCTATGGTGTTGGTGGGTACTTCATTATTAGTACCTGCATATACCTCCCGTACCATTTCCGCATTATGCGACCAAGCATTGAAAGTCGTGGTGATATCTTTCAACATGATTCCCAGCCTCCATTCTTCCAAAAAAAACATTCCTCCTACATCAAAGCCAAAGCCCCAAGCCTTGGCAAACTTACCTACATTCCTATGAATGATTTTTGTATTAATCCCCGCCTTAAATACATCACTGATATCCCTTGCGTAAGAAATCATCAACGCATAATCTGCTGCATTGAAAAACTGGATATTATCATAATTGAGTGCGCCATTGGCATCATACAGAAAACGGGTATCGGGAATATCGTCCACCCCAAACCGGATCAGTGAAATCGCTATTTGGTTGTCTTCTTCAATATTGGTGGAAAAACCGGCATAATCGTATTTGGCAATGCCGGCAAAATACTCAGCATGCATGAGTGAGAATTCATATTTGTGCTGTATTCCCAAAAGGGCAGCAGGATTCCAGTAAGCGGCTGTAACATCCCTTGCGGCTGACACCTGTGCTCCACCCATTCCCAATGCCCTGGCCCCCACACCAATATTCATAAATTCATTGGAATACTTTGGGGTAATCCCCTGTGCTCTCCCTTCTACAATAGCCAAAAGTAATATCAGCCCCAAAAAACAATGCTGAAAACCTTTTTTTCTGTTTTTTTCCACCTATGCAAAGTAAAAAATAAATTAATATGAAACGAATCCCCCTTTTAAAATTCTGTTTGATATCATCAGCTCAGAACTGTTCACAACCGAACAAGTCATGTTCATTAGATATACACTTTAACGCAAGTCTGGAATAATAGAAAAAAATATTTTTTGACTCTAAAAATTTCCATCAATGTATTTTCAAAGGCCAAAAACCCCACTAAAACACTATTTAACAAACACTTACAACACAAACCATACATAAGAAGAATCCTTATTTAACAAGGAAATATGTATTACAAGGTAGCTTAGTTAACTTTGGTATTATTTTTCGGTATAGAAGAGAGAAGTTAAATGGATCATGCAAATCATGAGATAGCAATGGTTAATCATCAATCATTCTTGTTTCATCTTTATAAAAATCAGAATAGATGAAAGCATCAAACACCCAAGTACAAATGCGCAAAGGAATTTTAGAATTCTGCATACTACATATCATATCCAGAGGGGAGGTTTACGCCTCTGACATGATAGAAGAACTAACAGAGGCTAAGCTGATAGTGGTAGAAGGCACCCTTTACCCATTGCTTAACAGGCTAAAAACAGCTGCTTTGGTTTCCTATAAATGGGTAGAATCAGAGTCCGGGCCACCAAGAAAGTATTACTCGATTACCCCTGAAGGAAGCGAGTTTCTTGGCAAGCTAAATGAAACCTGGCTTGACCTGGTTCAATCTACCACATTAATCACTTCCAAAAATTAAGATCATGAAAAAAACTATCAGCATAAATATCAGCGGTATCCTTTTTCATATCGAGGAGGATGGCTATGACAACTTGAAGAAATACCTGGAGTCGATCAACAAGCACTTCTCGCATTATGAGGACAACCAGGAAATCATCAAGGATATAGAAAACCGAATTGCAGAAATATTCCTTTCTAATCTCAAAAACAATAAGCAGGTCATCACTGCTGAAAATGTGGACAAGCTCATTGAAAAAATGGGAACCATTGCGGATTTTAAAGCAGTGGAGGAAAGTGAACCTGAATTGGAAAACCAAAAGAGCTATGCTTCCAATGAAGAGGATGAAAGTGAATTTTACAAATACATCACTCCTCCTGAACCAGGAGCAGGCAAGGGCTATAAGAAACTGACTAGGCTGGAAAAAAGCAAGATTCTTGGCGGTGTCTGTGCAGGCCTTGCCAATTATCTGGCAATTGACCCTCTTTGGACCAGATTGGTAGCCATTCTTTTGTTGTTCAGTGGGAGGTTCTCCTTTAGCAATTTTGATTTCTTTCCTTGGGATTGGGACTTCTCAGTTTCCTTGGGCTGGTGGGCAGTATTGGCCTATATTGTTCTATGGGTAATTCTTCCTGTCTCTTATGAGGAACCGGAAGACAAGAAAATCAAGAAGCTCTACAGAAACCCTGATGACAGGGTGATTGGTGGAGTCTGCAGTGGTCTTGCCGCCTATTTCAATATAGAAGTCCTATGGGCCAGACTGGCATTTGTTGGATTAATATTTGCTGGCGGCGCCGGTTTTGTGATCTACCTGATTCTATGGATAATTACCCCTCTGGCCAAGTCCATCACTGAGCGGATAAAGATGAAAGGTGGAGAAATTACACTGAGCAATATCGAAAGCACCATTATTCAGAACCGTCAGATTCCAGATGTCCCACCCACAACTGAAAGCCAAAAAGCTTGGTTGGCACCTTTCCGTTTTCTGGGCAAAATAATCGATACTCTGGGAAAGGCCTTGGGCCCCTTCGGAAAGTTCATTCTTGACGTAATCCGAGTGGTTTTCGGGCTGATCATATTCTTTATCGGTCTGATCATCACACTGACACCACTGGCTTTTCTAGGGGCCTACTTCGAATTCTTTACCAATGAAAGTTTCAGGCATTTAATTGATAACGTGCCTGTAGAATTGATCTCTGAGTTGGCTCCCGTTTGGTTGGCCATCGCAGCAAGTACCGTAGTGTTGATCCCTGGAATAGTTATCACGCTTTTGGGAATCAGTGTACTGATAAGAAGGAGCTTGATAGATTCCAGATTTGGGCTGGTAACCTTTGGTATCTGGCTACTCAGCATAATGATTTGTGCTTTCCAAATTCCAAAAACTATTGTACAGTTCAAGAGTGAGGGGACCTATTCATTAGAGACAAAACTCGACCTGCCAAACAGTGTATGGCTTATTGGTGCCAATGATGATGAAATGGACCTTAACGAGCTGGACCTGGTTCATGTGGAGCTAAAAGGCACTAAGGATAGCATTGCTTATCTTTCCCAAGAATTTAGATCACAGGGTAGAAGCAAGCAGGAAGCGAACCAGAACGCCAAGGATATCGAATACCATTATAATGTCCAGGATTCTACTATCAGCTTTAACAGGTCCTTGGAGTTTTCTTCTATGGCCAAATTTAGAGGGCAAAATTTATGGCAAACGCTTTACATCCCCTATAACCAGCCCTTCATCATGGAGAAGTCAATAATATCAATGATACGCAACACCGTTTATGCCAATGGTTACAAACTAAAGGATATCAATGATAAAAACTATTGGGTATTCAATGAAGAAGGCATGCTATGCCTGACCTGTGAAAGCGAACATAAAAACACACCAGCAGATAGTATCTCCAGGGAAACATTTAAACAGGAATTCTTTATGAATGAATAAACTTTATATGGGTCGATTTAATTTTTAGAAAAGCAAGGTAGGGGTCTACCTTGCTTTTTCTTTTTTGTCTGTTTTTTAGCTATCTTATATAAAGATATTAGCATTATGGATGTAAGGGTAAAATTTTTAGGTGGGGCGCAAACCGTAACAGGATCCCGGTTTTTATTGGAGATTGATGACAGCACTATTTTGGTAGACTGCGGCCTCTTTCAAGGCATCAAAGAAATACGGACAAGAAACTGGGATGATTTCCCCATAAGCCCCGAAAAAATAGACATGGTTTTGTTGACCCATGCCCATATTGACCATTCAGGTTATCTTCCAAAGTTAGTCAAGGAAGGTTTCAAGGGGCAGATCATACTGACAGAGCCTAGTTTAGACCTGGTCAAGATTCTCCTGATGGACGCAGGTAAACTTCAAGAGGAGGAAGCGGAATATGCCCAGAAAAAAGGATATTCAAGACATGAAAAGCCAGAACCCCTATATACCAAAGAAGATGCTGAAAATGTTTTTGGTCAGTTGCATCCGATTAAATTTGACACAGAAGTAAGTCTTACGGATAGGGTCACCCTAACAGCATATAATGCAGGTCATATTCTTGGTGCTGCCATTTTAAAACTCAAACTGCATGGGGATACACATAATAAAACAATTGTATTCTCAGGAGATCTTGGCAGGTATAATGATCCTATACTAAATCCCCCAATTGGAATTCCCAAGGCGGATATATTATTTATTGAATCCACCTATGGAAATCGGCTTCATGAAGAAAACACACCCGAATTAAATTTAGCTGAAGCAATCAATAACACTTACCAAAAAGGGGGCGTTTCAGTAATTCCCTCTTTTGCTGTTGGCAGGACACAGTTAATTCTTTACTACCTATTTAAGCTTCAGCAAAAAGGTAAAATCCCCCAAATCCCAATATATGTCGATAGTCCTATGGCCATAGACGTCACGAAACTTTATATGGATTATTTGCAATACCATAGGTTGGGACCTTCTTTACAGGAAGAAAATTCCAATCCTTTTTCTCATAAAAACCTGCATTATTTCCAAAGTCAGGAATCATCCATGTCTTTGAATCATTTCAGTGGAGATGCCATTATCATTTCCGCCAGCGGCATGGCTACTGGAGGCCGTATAGTTCACCACTTATACAACCGACTGCCCCATGAAAAAGATAGCTTTATCTTTGTCGGCTATCAGGCTGAAGGTACCAGAGGCAGAAAACTTTTGGAAGGAGAAAAGTACTCCCGTATGTATGGATTGGATGTAGAAGTAAAGGCCTCTATTTATTATATTGAAGGACTGAGCGCCCATGCCGATGAAAGTGAACTTTTGAAATGGACCGACTGCATCACGGAAAAACCCAAGATGACCTTTATCATTCACGGTGAAAAGGAATCTGCAGAAGCTTTTGCCCACACACTCAACCAAAATTATGGCTGGAACACCCTAGTTCCCAACTATCTTGAATCCTTTGAAATATTTCAGGGCATTTAGTAATAAAGGCATAATTTATGATGGCAGTAATTGAACTACCATTATTCTACACAACATAAAACACATGAAAACTAAGCAGATTTTAAGAACAATGGCCTATTCATTTTTAGCCTTTGGCCTAGCTTCATTTTTTTTCGGATGCAAGGCACAGAGAGTGGATACCCAGGGAATCATAGGCCAAGTATACTGGGTGGAAGGTAATTTAATGCCGACCATATCAGATGGTAATACCGTCCCCGAGAAACCTCCTAGGGAAAAGGTAAAAAGAAAAATAAGAATATATGAGCGTACCCATATCAATGAAGCAAAAATGGGAGACTTACTGTTTTCTGAAATAGAAACTCCTATGGTCGCAGAAATTGAGACTGAGGAAGATGGCAGTTTTGTTATTGGCCTTCCGCCGGGCACCTATTCCGTGTTCACGGTAGAAGAAGGTGGATATTTTGCCAATGTATTTGACCTAGACACCTTCATACAACCTGTGGAAGTGTTGGATGGAGAATGGTCAAATATGGAAATTCTCATCAATTATAAAGCGGCTTATTGATATTCATCCATAGCTATTTAGAAGAGCATTCCGATTTATTCAGGATGCTCTTTTTCTTTGCCCATCAGTTGAATCAGTTGCACATTTTAACCTGGATTATGAAGTAACGGACAGAAGAAACCATCAAAACAAAAAGAAAATCAACCAGTTACAACAATCCGCTAAAACTTTACTGCTTTTTTTCACTACTCCGTGCAACCCTTTTTGCGTAAATTGTATCTACCTTATTGAAACCCGCAGATTGAGTTTGTTCTTTCACAGGTACAAGTCACTATGCGGATTCCCTTAGACCTATATTAACAAACAATGTCGAAGGAATACCAAACATCATGTTTATAAGAAAAACTTTTACAACAGAAGCTGACATCATCAAAGGTTGCTTGAAGGGAAACAGAAATGCCCAAAAGCAACTGTATGATCAGTATGCTGGAAAGTTTTTGGTGATCTGCCGTCGCTATATTAAAGATCGGGACATGGCGGAAGACGTGATGATAGAAGGCTTTATGAAAATTTTTGATAAGCTTACTCAGTATGAGCACAAAGGCAGTTTTGAAGGCTGGATGAAACGCATAATGGTTACCCAGTCCCTACTGACCCTGAGGAAGAATCAAAAATTATCAATGGAAGTCCACCTAGAGCATGACTTGGTTTCCAGTAACACACAATATGAATTTGTGGACTTGGAAGCCAACGAACTTATGGAAATGATCGGAGAATTACCTATAGGCTATAAGACAGTATTTAACCTTTATGCGATTGAAGGTTATGCACATGCAGAAATCAGCGAGCTTTTGGGAATCACCGAAAATACTTCCAAATCGCAATTGAGCAGAGCAAGAGCCCTACTCAAACAGAAAATTGCCCAATTACAATTAAAAGAAAGGAGCATCAATGGATAATCAAAAACACCCAATAGATGAGCTATTTAGCACAAAGCTGAAACAGCACCAAGAAAGCCCCAGCAAATTGAGCTGGGAGAGATTAGATGCCCAACTAGGTCCTCAAAAAAAAACCAATAGACCATTTTGGATCAGCATCGCTGCTATGCTTATTGGGATATTTGTCCTTGCATTGCTTCTTTGGAGAATTGACTTTACTGACCATAATGAAAATACGCCAATGATGGCAGAGCAAAACCCTGTTATCAACCAAGAAATCCTTCCAAAAAACGATATCGACCCTCAGGAAGAAATCACGAAACCTGCAGAAAAAACAATACCGAAAACCGACTCAGTCAAAAAAACCAAAAAAGAAGAGGAGAACATTCAAGAGGATAAAAAACCTGAGATGAAAAATAATCCCTCACCTACTAAGCTAAACCAAAGAGATGAAAATTCTCCAGACAATTCCCTGGTAGCTGAGTCAAACCAAAGGCCTATTGAAAAGGCTCCTGAAATCACCATCAACAAAGGCCTGGAATTATCTGGAATGGGCAATGGGGGAATTAACATGAATGAACTGATTGCGGACAACAGCCTCAGTGAGGAAAAAGTTGAACCTGTGGCATATACCGTAAAAATCAAATCCAGTGGAATTTCAGAGAAACCCAAAAAAGAAAAACTGGTCACAGAAATAGGGGATAAAATCAATACCCTCGGAGGATTAATAGGCAAAGTGGATAAAGGATACGCAGACCTGCAGGATGCAAAAAACAACCTGTTTGCCTCATTGATCAGTAAGAAAGAGGAAAATTAAGCTAATACTTTAATTCAAATTAATATGAAAAGATATGTTTTAGCCATGATTTTTATGGCATTGGTGCAAACAGCTTTTGCTTTCAATGAAGGCAACCAGACTGCCAAGGACAGTATCATCGTAGAGTATGGACATTCAGGACGTATAGTTATCCTAGTAGACAATAAAGAGGATTTCGAAAAGCTAAAAGTCTTAGATGTAAACCAGATTATCCGTGAATTGGACTTAGAACTAGATGAGGAAACTGGAGAACTCACTGTGGTGGAAGTAGGTAAAGATGGTGAAGACAATAAAGAAATAGTTCGTGTGGAAGAACATGGTGCCGAGACGACTGTATCTGTGGGCAGATTAAAGGTCATTGTAGATGAGTCAGGGCCAAACACCAAAGTCCGGGTAGAAAAAAAGAAAAAAGTAGAGCCTCCTTTCCGGACATTCTTCAATTTTGATTCGGGTATCAACAATTACCTGGAAGACGGGAAGTTTCCCACTTCTGACAACCCATATGCAGTCAAAGGCTGGGGAAGCTGGAATGTGGGACTTAACTGGATGGCAAGTCAGCGAATATCCAAAGGTTTCTATTGGGAGTTTGGACTGGGCATGCAATGGTACAATTTCAAATTTGAAAACAGGGATTTTCAAGCCGTCAGAGGAGATGAAGGTATCGACTTTATCCAAAGGACTGATGTAGATGGATTTAAAAGTAAAATCAGTGCCTCCTATATCACTGCTATGACCTTGTTAAGACTGGACTTTGGCAGGATGAATGATAATGGACATAAAGGGATTAAAATAGCCGCAGGACCTTATTTTGGTTATCGCGTAGGAGGTAGAAGCAAATTTGTCTACAGAGAAATAGATGGTTCTGGAAGACAAAAAGACAAACTTAATACGGGGATATACCTGAATAATGTTCGCTACGGTGTTAGAGGAGAAATCGGAGTAGGCCGCATCACCTTCTTCTCCACCTATGACTTAAACGAACTGTTCCAAGACGATAAGGGCCCAGCACTTAACCCAATCACTTTTGGCCTTGTTTTTTAATACGAAAGAATAATACTGTTAAAATAATGAAAAAACTACTTTTATTTATTTGCCTTTCAGCCTGTATTCCAGCAATTTCCATCGCACAGGAAAGCGATGAAAAGGAAGTGGTGAAAGTGAAAAATTTTCGTCTTTTTGGAAACCAATGGATTTATGAAAAATATGCGGACAGATCCTGGACCATAAATACAGAAGGATGCAGCGATGTTTCTGTAGAAATAGATGGGGCAAAAAAGCGAAACTATGAAAAAAGATTCAACATAGACCTAGGGATCAATACCTGGGTAAATGATCCTTCCTCTCCTACTGTTAAAGCTTGGGGAAGCTGGAATGTCGGCTTGAATTATCAGCATGTTTATCCCCTAGGTAAACATTTCACATTTAATCCAGCCCTTGGCGTAAGTTGGTATAATTTCAAACTGGAGGACTCAGACCTCATCCCTCTCAAAACCAATGATGGGGTTGTTTTTGAACCTTTTGAAGATGGAGAGGGCACCAAATCCAAAACATCTTCTTCCTATGCAAATCTCAGCCTTATCCCTAGCTACCATAGCGAAAATGGAAAAATCAGAATTGGACTGGGGCCGTATATTGGGTATAGACTTGGTGGAAGAGGCAAATTCGTCTATGAAGATGAAGAAGGAAAATCCCATAAAAAATATGAGAAGTCTAATATGTTTAGCAGTAATCTCAGGTATGGTGGAAGATTGACCCTTGGAGTTGGGGAGATAGACTTCTACCTTAATTATGACCTCAACCCTGTATTCCAAACTGGAAAAGGGCCAGAGGTTAACGCACTTAGTTTTGGAATCATCCTTTAACCCGAAATATGTATTAGCTTTCCCATTAAAAGCTTAAAATGCTTCAAAATCAACCGCTTCGCTGTATTGAACTCATTTACCATAGCGGTGCCATGCTTCTTTCGTTGAATACTTGATTTTCTTGCATTTTAAACTCTCACGACGGATTCTAATGCATAGTCCGGGTTTAAACATGGATAAATAAACAACATATACCCAATGCTCCCTTGAACATAAACCATTAAACTATGAAAACTTCATTCCGCTATATTGGCGTCCTTATATTCCTTTTTGGAATTAGCCTAGGATACAGCCATGGCCAATCAAAAATCGAAAAGTCATTTGACAATATTGAAAAACTTGAAATCCAGGGAGGAAGCATTTCCTTAAGCTATGAAGGAAATACTTCCCAATCATCCATAAAAGTCACTGCCGATCTGGGCGATGATCAGAATGCAGACAAAAACTTGGTCTTTGTCACCGTAGGAAACACCCTTAAAATCTCTTACCAAAAAACAGGGAACTGGAATAACAACAACAATAAAAGATATATCCATATCACCGGCCCTGAAGTCATTGTGCTTAAAGCAGCCAACTCTTCTGGTAAAATGCATATAAAGGGTGTGGCTTCTGAACTTACTGAATTAACAGCGAGTTCAGGAATCATTCAAGTTGAAGACATCTCTGGTAATTTAAAATTAGCAGGCTCCTCAGGAAAAATAGAAGTTAACAGTGTGGAGGGAGACGTGGAATGCAACATGACCAGCGGAATGATGGACTTAGAATATATTAAAGGAAATACTTCTTTGAGCTCTAGTAGTGGTAGGATCACAGCCAAACATGTTGCGGGGGAATTAAATGTAAAAATCACCTCAGGAAGCGTAAGTATGGAAGATATTTCTACTTTAGGAAAACTGAAATTATCTTCCGGTATGATGAAGGCCAAAAAAGTTGGCTTTGGTCCCAACACCTCCTTTTCAGGTTCTTCAGGAATGTTCAATATCAAAGCCAATGCCTTGCTGGACAACTATAACTATGATCTCAATGCAGGCAGCGGAATGGTAAAAGTAGGTGACATGTCCTCAAGCGACCATTTGCACATCGATCATGGTGCAGACCATACCGTTAAAGGAAATATTGGATCAGGGATGATCACTATTGAAAAGTATTAATACCAAAAAAGGCATCAGAAATTGATTTCCGATGCCTTTTTCTATTCATCTCTTCTGCCAAACTCGGCAACAGTGGCTCTTTGCTCTCCTTTGAGCCTTAACAACCTAATAATTCTATCAGGAGTAGGTTTACCAAGAGACACAAAACCCAGTGTCAAAGCATATCCTACAGTAAATCCCGGATTTTCAAACAACAATAAACCTGCCCCACATAAAAGACCTGAAGCAAATAACAACCAAAACCTAATCATGGTAAGCTGCCCATATTTTCCCAACTTTACTTCAAGTGGCATATCTGGATTTCTCAATTTTTTCAGCCCCTTATTAAACTGTACAAATTGAACAACTAAAATCGCCCCTACTATTCCCAATCCAATGGCCTTTAGATTTTCTGGCATTTGAGGCAATTCCAATTCCATATTACTACTGGTCGTGTACAAATAGGCAAAAGCAAACACTGGCAACGGTATGGCGATAAGTATCAATACATTTCGCTCAAGCACCCTGAATTTTCTCTTCATCACTTCCAGCATCAGCCTATATCTACTTTAACATCCCCAGTAGTAGGATGGGAAACGCAACAAAGAATATAACCTGCTTCTTTTTCACTTTCGCTTAGTCCCGCATCCTGATCCATACTTACTTTACCGCTAACCAGCCTGCCCCTGCAAGCCGTACATAGACCACTTTGGCAACTATATGGCATATCATGTCCTTCATCCAGCCCTGCTTCGAGTATTGTCTTTCCAGCTGGCACTTCAAAACTATGCTCTTCCCCTTCAAGATTAATGACCACCTCTCTGGTCAGTGCAATATTGGCATTTTCTGCTTCATGATCTTTTTCTGCCTCTTCTGATGAGGAAGTATAAAAACTCTCCCTATGTATGTTATCATGAGGCACATTCATCTTCAACAATGCTTCCACACTCCCCTCCATCAATCCTTCAGGACCACAGAGAAAATAAATCTCTTTTTCCGCATCAGGATAATGTTTTTCCTCTAAAACATCAGCGATCATTTGCTCATTAAGCCTTCCTTTCAATCCTGACCAATTCTCCTTGGGCTGGGAAAGTGTGTGCACTACCTCTAATCGTCCTTCATATTTTTGCCCTAGTTCCTCTAACTGTCTGTCAAAAATAATCTGGTCTTCTGAACGGTTACAGTAAATCAAAGTGACCTTGGAAAAGGGCTCATTCACCAAAACGGACTTACTGATCCCAATAATTGGAGTGATCCCACTTCCACCGGCAATCATTACAAAGTGATTTCTATTTTTGGAATGGAAATCTGTAGTAAAGTGACCCAAAGGCTTCATCACTTCAATGGTCTTACCAGGCTTGATATTATCATATAAATAATTAGATACCAATCCCCCTTCTATTTTCTTCACAGTAATTCCTGGATGAGGATCCACATAAGGTGAGGTGCACAAACTGTATGACCTACGCTCCTCTTTACCATTGATATCTAAAATCAAGGTCAAAAACTGTCCAGGCTTATATTCCAAATAAGGCTCTGGCTGTTCAAAATATATGGTAATTGCCTCGGAAGTTTCTCTTACGACTTCCCTAACTTTCAATGACAAATACTGACTCCCTCTTTTCTTCTCTCCTTTATTCTTTTTAAATAAGCTAAATAACATTCCTTCTGCTGAGTTTATCTACTTCTATTAATCGTCCTCAAAATTAAGGTTGATTTTTTTAAAATCCCCTTATTCTCAATCTTTAAATCCCTATAAAAACATATTAATCAAAAAGATGTTCCCAAACCTGTATTAATAAGCCCAAAAATCAAGTTTTTTTCTCCCAGCCAGATACCAACTCATTGCTGATAAAATAAATACAAAAAAAATTATAGCAGCTGTAGCGTTTGCAGAAGCCCATACGTTTTGGGGAAAACAAAGAAAAAAGTAACAAAAAATAGATTAAACCAACAGGATTATGTTAACGCGAATTATGAATAGCAGACTGTTCAAAAATTGGAAAAAAAGTATAGGGCTTTTCTTATTGGCTGCTTCACCCCTATTGATCACTAGCTGCCTAGATGATGATGACGCAGATTACTATGATGGACCAGTTGCCTATGTAGCTTACTACCATGGCTCTCCAGAGACAGGAGCTGTTAGCATTTATGCTGATGGCAGACTTTATAACACCAATAATTTTGAGTACACCGATTACTTCAATTACGGACGTTATTTTACAGGAGAAAGAGAACTTTCCTTCAAAAGTCGAAATGCAGCCAACTCATTATTGGACACTACCGTGACCTTGACTGAGAATCAAGCTTATTCATTCTTCTTTATCGATGCCGCTGAGGACGATGACTCAGATATGAGTACTGTTGTTGCTGAGGACAATTGGAATGAACCAGAAGAAGGCAATGCTTTAATCAGACTGGTTCACCTATCACCAGATGCTCCAGCAGTTAATCTTACAGTTAATGAAAGCGACACGCCGTTATTTGCCAATGGAACCTATAAAGATGTCACTGAATTTGAAGCAATAGATGCGGACTTTACCAATTTGTCTTTAACAGATGCCAACTCCGGTGAAATATTATTGACTGCTGATGACTTAAACCTTCGTAGTCAAAGAGTTTACACCGTAATCGTGAGAGGATATGTCAACTCCTCAGAAACTGACAAAGGCCTAAACCTTCAAGTGATAAGAAATTATCCAAATTATTAATACCGACTATTACCGCACAATAGAAGGGGGTTCCATAAAGGAAATCCCCTTTTTTATTGCATTTCACCTCCTTTTGTTAAAAAAATTACAAATGAAAGGCTTTTACATTTTAATAAATTATTTTTGTGGCGTCATTCAAATCAAATAGAAATCATCATGAACTTAAATACGCTGACCGCAGTATCCTCTGTGGATGGAAGATACGGAAGCAAAACCGCTCCTTTGAGGGCTTATTTTTCTGAATATGCCTTGATCCTTTACAGGGTAAAGGTAGAAGTGGAATACTTCATCGCTCTTTGCGAAATGCCTTTGCCTCAGTTGAAGGGCATTTCTATGGATATCTTCCCAAAACTTCGCGCTATTGTGGACGATTTTTCTGAAGCCGATGCTGCTGCTATCAAGGAAATTGAAAAAACAACCAATCATGATGTTAAGGCAGTTGAATATTTCCTAAAAGAAAAGTTTGATCAATTGGGACTTGAAGAGCAAAAAGAATTTATTCACTTTGGTCTGACCTCTCAGGATATTAATAATACTGCCACTCCCCTTATGCTTAAAGAGGGACTAAATGAGGTAATGCTACCTGTTCTTGAAGAAGTGATGGCTAAGCTAAAAAGCCAAATAGCAGAATGGGGAAATATCTCGATGTTGGCTAAAACCCATGGCCAGCCTGCCTCACCAACCCGATTGGGCAAGGAATTCCAGGTGTTCTTGACAAGACTTGAAAACCAATTGGTACTATTGAACCAAGTACCTCATTCCGCTAAATTTGGTGGTGCTACAGGTAATATGAATGCCCACAAAGTAGCTTACCCTGATCAAGAATGGAATGTTTTTGCCAATAATTTCGTCAGCCAGTACCTTGGCTTGGAAAGAAGTTTCCCAACCACGCAAATTGAACATTACGACAATATTGCGGCCCTTTTTGACGGTTTGAAAAGAATCAACACCATCCTTTTGGATCTTTCTAAGGATGTTTGGCAATATGTCAGCATGAATTATTTCAAGCAAAAAATCAAAGCTGGGGAGGTAGGTTCTTCTGCTATGCCACATAAAGTAAATCCTATTGACTTTGAAAATGCAGAAGGCAACTTAGGTATTGCCAATGCACTTTTGGAACACCTAGCTGCCAAGCTACCGGTCAGCAGATTACAAAGAGACCTTACAGACAGTACTGTCTTGAGAGTGATCGGCGTTCCTTTGGCACATATGCTTATTGCATTTGAATCTTTGAAAAAGGGATTGGGTAAATTGGAGTTAAACCAAGCGGCTATTGATGCTGATCTGGAAGAAAACTGGGCTGTGGTAGCTGAAGCGATACAGACCGTATTAAGAAGAGAAGGTTATCCAAAACCATATGAAGCACTTAAGGACCTTACCAGAACCAACAGCAAAATCACTGAAGTTTCCATCAAGGAATTTATCGATACTTTAAATGTATCTAACGAGGTGAAAGCTGAACTGAAGGTGATCACTCCTTTCAACTACACTGGGATCTAAGTTTATCCAAACCATATATCATAAAAAGGCCAAAGCTCTAAAAGCCTTGGCTTTTTTATTCGATCCCATTAGATTTTTTGCTAGTTACTTTCAATTACTGACTAGGCGAGATCTTGACCTAAAAACAAAGTTTCTCACCCTTTTTTATTTTCTTAACAACCCTTTCATCAAGATGGAGTCATCTATATCCAAAATCATTAATGGCATTTGGTATAACTGTTTTTAATTGTATTGCGAAAGTCGTTAATAAAGGAAGTTAGCTCGCGTCGTGGAACAGCGAGATCCACTTTCTTTTAGGCTGTAGCATTAAAATTAAATTGGAAAACGAAACCTTTTTCATTTGAACTATAGCTTTCATCCAATTTAAAAGTTATACCACTGGCCTAGATTTTTTGTTACTTTTTCATCGATGGAAAAAGTAAAACAAGATTTTTCCCATTTCATTCTTTCGAATAAATTTCCTCAATTAAGAAAGATTCTACTTCTTCACTCGTGGCAAAAAAATCTCCGCCATCATACAGCGGACGCTGCCACCACCCAGCTTTTCTATAGTTGGGATTTCGGGCACAATCAAGTCTGTGTATTTTGTTATAATTTGTTTTTGCCCCGCCTTAAGGCTGTTAAAGGCACTTGCTGACATCACCGTAAAATGTTTTCCATTTCCATTTTTCAGTTCTAACATATTACCCGCAAAGGCATTTTTTTGATGAAGGGTAATAGGAATAATTTTCTTGCCATGCTTTTCCAAACTTTCCTTTACCATCATCTTTTCTGCTTCCCTTTCAATACTATCCAAACAAACCACAGCCATTTTAGTACCTACATGCATCATCACATTGGTATGATAAACCGGTCTCTTTGGGTATTTCAATTGCTGTACGGCATGAAACATCAATACCTGATATCCTTTTAATTGCTGAAAGTAATGCAAGGGCACAGTGTGGGTCCGTTCCGAAGCGCAGGCATAAGCCAATTTATGCTCCCTGTCCAATACCATACTTCCTGTACTTTCCAGGTACTGCCCATCTTCCTCAAAAAATGTCAAATCAACAATCTCCTCAATTTTAAAACCATTTGCTGAGAGCTTATCGACAAGGTCTCTTCGCCTCTCTGACCTTCTAATTGGAGATAACATCGGATAAAGTAAAATACTTCCATCTTCATGTGTGCTGAACCAGTTGTTGGGAAAAACGGCATCTGGTTTAGCTGGTGATGCCGTGTCCTCCAAAACGATAACCCTAACCCCATGTTCACGAAGCATGTCGACCATTCCGTCAAACTCTGTAAGTGCAGCTTTCTGTATAGCGGAATCGCTTCTCTCATCCTGAACTTGATATAAATTATCCTTTGCTGTTTCTGGATTAAAACCAAAAGCAGCAGGCCTTATCATCAAAACCGTGGATGTCACTTGGGAATTCATCAAATCATTTTTTCACAGAGAGTCTAAGTTTCGCCCAGATCACTTCTATTACTTTAGGGCTTTCTATAATATTGATACAATACTGGTTTTATTCCGAACCTTTTTTCACTAAGGGTAAAATAGCTCCCTCCATCTTTTCCAAATGTCAATGCCTCTCCCTGAGGTTCCGGGGAATAGGGCAACTGAACGGGCTTTCGAGAAAGTGCATCAACTAAAGACTCCCCTTCTTTCCTTTCCCAATGGTAAATCACCCAATAATTCTTAATAATGATTTCCTTACCATCTGGAGAAATATCACCACCTACAGACATGGTAATGGGTAATTCAAGCACTTTTTCAAGCTCTGCCTGATCTTTATCCGTCTCTTCGGCCTTTAATCGGTACAGGATATTACTGGAATCCCGTTTACTCACAATATAAACATCCCCATTCCATGGGTCTACCATCAAGGTCTCTGCATCTTTTGGCTCATCGGGATATGTGAGCTCAGTCACCTGGGGCGCTACCTGTACTTTATCATCACCTGGCTGGGGCTCTTCAAACCTTAACAACTTAATGGAAGGATAAACGCCTTTGTTATCACCAATTTCGCCTAAATAAATATAAGACTTTTCATTTTCCTTACCGGGGCCGATTGCAATATCCTCCCAATCCCGATTTTCCATTCCATTGAGCTCAATTTCCCTAACCCTATTGCCCGTACTATCTAACTGATAAACAACTGGCAGACCTCCACTGTCATTATGGGTGTACAGCACATTATCATACTTTCTGGAAAACACCAAGCCGCTAGCCTCATCGATGAGTCCATGATCTACCATACCCATTTCCTTGCCATTGGTATACAAGGAATCCTCAACCTGGGGATTGATTCTTATCTCATATTTTTGAAACACCTTTTCTGAAATCAAATAGGGCATCAGAGACGCCAGAAAAGATAATTTCAACAATAATTGCAATACAAATTTCATAGGCTGCACTTTACAAATTAAAGGCCAAGAAACCCCTCTCCATATTATTTGACCATTAAAATTTGTTAACTTTTATTACGACTCAAAAAAAAAGAGGCCTAAGGTAGGCCTCTTTTAAATCGTCTATTAAAATGTTAATCTGCTTTTTCTTTTTTCTCAACAGTGATGTCCAACTCATCGCCTTTTCCGGAGTAATCAGCTTTGATAACATCTCCATCTGAAAGCTCTCCTCTTAATATCTCCTCTGCGATGGAATCCTCAAGGTATTTCTGAATGGCCCTGTTCAATGGACGTGCACCATATTGTTGATCATATCCTTTGTCAGCCAAGAAATCCTTAGCTTTATCGGTCAGCTCAATATGATAACCCAAATCAGTAATTCTACTGAACAGTTTTTCCAAACTGATATCGATGATCTTATGGATATGCTCCTTGTTCAAGGAATTGAATACCACTACATCATCCAACCTGTTGAGGAATTCAGGACTAAAGGCCTTTTTAAGGGCACTTTGGATAGTAGTTTTCATCACTTCATCCATGTTTTCCTCTTTGGACTTGGAGGCAAAACCAATACCTGCTCCAAAATCCTTCAAATCACGTACACCAATATTGGAGGTCATGATAATTACCGTATTTCTGAAATCTACCCTTCTTCCCAGTCCATCGGTAAGAATACCATCATCCAATACTTGCAATAACAAGTTGAATACGTCTGGGTGAGCTTTTTCGATCTCATCTAGCAATACCACTGAATAAGGTTTTCTTCTCACCTTTTCGGTCAACTGTCCACCTTCTTCATAACCAACATAACCAGGAGGCGCTCCCACTAAGCGGGAAACACTGAATTTCTCCATGTATTCGGACATATCGATTCTTACCAAAGAATCTTCTTTATCGAACAGATAGGTAGCAAGTGTTTTGGCCAACTCCGTTTTACCAACACCAGTTGGTCCCAAGAATATAAACGAACCGATAGGTTTCTTAGGATCTTTCAATCCTACCCTGGTCCTTTGTATCGCTTTGGTCAACTTCTTAATGGCATCCTCCTGACCGATCACCTTACCTTGAAGTTCAGCCCCCATATTAAGTAGCTTGTTACCTTCATTTTGAGCGATACGCTTGGCAGGAATACCTGTCATCATTGCGATCACCTCGGCAACATTATCCTCTTCTACAGTATAACGCTTGGTTTTGCTTTCTTCCTCCCACTTAGCTTTGGCATTTTCCAACTGTTCAAGCAATTTTTTCTCACGATCCCTTAATTGGGCAGCCTCTTCATACTTTTGGCTTTTCACTACCCTGTTTTTCTCTACTTTAATGTTCTCAACTTCTTCCTCCAATTTAAGGATTTCATCAGGAACATGGATATTATTGATGTGAACACGAGCTCCTGCCTCATCCAAGATATCAATGGCCTTATCTGGAAGGAAACGATCAGAGATATATCGGTCAGACAATTTCACACAAGCTTCAATAGCCTCTGGAGTATAGTTCACATTATGATGATCTTCATATTTATCCTTGATATTGTTAAGGATCTGCATGGTTTCCTCAGGTGAAGTAGCATCTACCATTACCATTTGGAATCTCCTTGCCAAGGCACCATCTTTTTCGATGTATTGTCTATATTCATCCAGTGTAGTAGCTCCGATACATTGGATTTCACCCCTGGCCAAAGCTGGCTTGAACATATTAGAAGCATCCAAAGATCCACTGGCACCACCGGCACCGACAATGGTATGCAACTCATCAATGAACAAGATCACATTTGGGGATTTTTCCAGCTCGTTCATAACGGCCTTCATTCTCTCCTCAAACTGACCTCTATATTTGGTGCCCGCCACTAAAGATGCCAGATCCAAAGTTACCACGCGCTTATTGAAAAGCACCCTGGAAACTTTTTTCTGTACAATTCTCAAGGCAAGCCCTTCTGCAATGGCCGTTTTACCCACGCCTGGCTCACCAATAAGTATTGGGTTGTTTTTCTTTCTCCTTGACAAGATCTGAGCGACACGCTCAATTTCTTTTTCTCTACCAATAATAGGGTCAAGTTTATCATCTTCGGCCATACGGGTAAGATCCCTACCGAAATTATCCAAAACTGGTGTCCTGGATTTTTCGGTTGAGCCTTTGCCACCGCCTCCTGAAGACCCACCTGATGATCCGAACAATTTGCTGCTTTCCTCATCTGTATCGTCAGCCTCAGCACCTGAGCGTGGGCTTTGATCAGTTTGGAATTCCAACATTTCTTTTACCGTATCATATGTAGTATCGAATTTATGCAGGATTTGGGTAGCTATATTATCTTCATCCCTTAAGATGGACAGCAACAAATGTTCTGTCCCGATAAGTTGGCTTTTGAATATTTTAGCTTCCAAATAAGTAATTTTAAGCACTTTCTCAGATTGCCTAGTCAAAGGAATATTGGCCAGATTTTTCACATTGTGATTGGCCGTTCCTTTTACTGCACGCTCCACAGAACTGCGAAGCTCATCCAAAGGCACTCCTAATTTCTTCAATATGGAAACAGCGACACCTTCCCCCTCACGGATCATGCCCAGCAAGAGGTGTTCGGTCCCAATGTAATCGTGCCCTAAACGCAAAGCTTCTTCACGACTTAGAGAGATCACCTCCTTGACTCTATTTGAAAATTTTGCTTCCATTTATATCCTTTCTGAATTGTGATGTTTGCTATATCTAATGTTACCGAATTTGTTTTAAAAACACAATCCTTTTAGCGATTGTTCAATTGTTTTTTTTTGATTGTCGGATCAGTTCCAATGAACCCGGCCCTTCACAAAACAACAAATCAATAACACTTAAATTAGGTGCAAAGTCTAGGCCAAATAATTGATTATAAGGCACCGGTGAATAGATATCTCGTGCCTCATATGACTGTTTAGCTACTATTTTGCCCCTCAAGTCTTCCATTTCTGGACATTCCTCATATATCGAGCTAACTTCCACTTTTACCTTAATTTGCAGTAATTTAAGACAAAGTGTCAGCAACCTATGATTCAACTCGAACAAACTGCCAATTTGTTCCTTATATATATCCTCAAAATAGGGATAGAAATATTCAAAATAAGGAGCCTTGCCATATGCGCTTTTAATCCCCCTTAAATGAATATTTTGCCATTTTTGCCGATAATCAATTTTGACCTTGTTGTATTTCACTTTTTTATTCCCACCAATGACGGGAATACTCAAGGTCTCCACTTTATTGGACAGGTTAATTGCTGCCCTATTTCTATAAGTTTGCTTTTGGTAGTTCCCTTCTTTCTCCAAGACTATCTTATCATAACCTTCAATCGCTGCAAAAAATTCTATTGGTGGCAGATAAAATAAATCAACTAACAATTCTCTCTTTTCCATGCCCAAAAATAAACATTTGAGCCTTATTGCCTACGCTGAACTTCTTTTACCTTAAACTATCCTATGGAATTTTGTGCTTTTACTATTAAGAGTTCTCCTCCTTATACAATACTGATTAGAGAATAATGAAAGAATGTCACCCTGAGCGGAGTCGAAGGGAAATTTATCGCCTCGACTTAACCTCATGGTTAGACAGGCCCGCTCGGCCTGACATATATTTTAATTTCCTTAACTAATCTGCAATAATTTAAGGCTAAAGTACCTCTTCAATATCCCCTAATCCTTCACGAAGAACTTCTATCTCTCCTCCTGTACAATCAACGACAGTTGAGGCAACATTGTTTCCATATCCCCCATCTATCACCACATCTACCAGATCACGGTATTTCTCATAGATCAATTCCGGATCAGTGCTGTACTCCAAGACATCGTCTTCATCCCTTATAGAAGTTGTCACGATGGGCTGTCCCAGCTCTTTCACCAATATACGAGGAATACTATTGTCTGGGATTCTGATCCCCACTGTCTTTTTCTTGCTGTGCAACAGCTTGGGCACCTTATTGTTTGCTTCCAGAATAAAAGTATAGGGACCTGGCAAAGCCTTTTTCATCAACTTAAAAACAGGAGTGCTCAATACCCTTGTATATTCCGAAATACCACTCAAATCATGGCAGATAAAGGAAAAGTTCTGCTTTTGGGGTTTAACCCCCTTGATCAAACATATCCGCTCAATGGCCTTGGAATTATGAATATCGCAGCCCATTCCATAAATAGTATCGGTCGGATAAATAACAATCCCACCCTGTCTCAGGACATCCACTACACGGTTGATCTGGCGTTGATTGGGGTTTTCAGGGTATATTTTAATAAATTCTGCTGCCATAAAAGTTTCATTTTAATACCGAAAAGTAATCATTAACAGTCAAATAACCATTCATTTCGACCATTCTATAACAAAGCTACGACCTATTCTTCCAAAATGTAAGCGAAGTCCAGGATAAGGCAGGGTTTAATTTAATTTAACTATTTTTGCCCAAGCAAATTTCTGAGTCGTATTATAAACTTATGATCACCAAAAAAAACCAAAAATATTTTATGATAGGCATGGTGGCCTTTTCCGTAATGGTTTCCTCCTTTGTCTTTTATTTCTATCAGGTGTTTTTCAGCCCAAACACCCTGACAGAATCAGAGCAGCCTGTCGCATTTAGAATCCACTCAAACGCTAATTTTAGACAAGTTTCAGACAGTTTGACCGAAAAAAACATTATTACGGATGTAATATCTTTCAGTTTTGTGGCCAAAATCATGAAGTACCAGGAAAATGTAAAACCCGGACTCTATGCCATCAAGCCCAAAATGTCCAATAAAGACCTGGTAAGCTTACTAAGATCTGGAAGTCAAACCCCTGTACAGCTCACCTTCAACAATATCAGGACCAAAGAAGATCTTTCAGAAAAGATCACCAGCAACCTAGAAATCAAGAACGAACAATTTTTACACCTATTGGAAGACAGTCTTTATATCAGGAAGTTCAAATTTGAGGAAGAGACGATCATGAGCATGTTCATCCCGAACACTTATGAAGTCTATTGGAATATAAGCCCAGAACAGCTCTTTGACCGCATGTATAGGGAATATAATAAATTCTGGAATGACGAACGTAAGGAAAAAGCCCGAGTACTCGGCATGACCCCTGAAGAAGTTTCTACCTTGGCATCCATAGTACAAGCAGAAACTGCCAAAAGAGATGAGCGCCCTAAAGTGGCAGGGGTTTATATTAACCGATTGGAAAGGAACATCCCCCTACAGGCCGATCCTACCCTAGTCTTTGCACTGGGAGACTTCAACATCAAAAGAGTACTTAATGTACACAAGGAAATAGAAAGCCCCTATAATACTTATAAGTATGCCGGCTTACCTCCAGGCCCTATCAACCTGCCTGAAATCTCTTCCTTGGACGCTGTGCTCAATTACCAAAAGCATAATTATATTTATTTCTGTGCCAAAGAGGATTTTTCAGGATACCATGTATTCTCCACCAACCTTAGGGACCATCTGAACCAGGCACGCAAATACCAAAGTGCCTTAAATGCTGCCAATATCTATCAATAAGCCTATGTTTACCGCCAAAACTCAAGTTCGTGTAAGATATGCTGAAACCGACCAAATGGGCTATGTCTATTATGGTAATTATGCCATGTATTTTGAAGTGGCCCGGGTGGAAGCGCTTAGAAATATTGGATTTAGCTATAAAAAAATGGAGGATGAGGGTGTCATGATGCCTGTGCTGGAAAGTTATAGCAAGTATTTAAAGCCTGGCAAATACGATGAATTGCTGACTATAAGCACCACGATAGCCAAGCTGCCTGGAGTAAAGATCCGGTTTGACTATGAAATCCATAACGAAAAAAATGAGCTTATTCATTTGGGACATACTATTTTGACCTTCTTGAAAAAAGACAGTCATCGACCGTGCAGACCTCCACAGGATTTACTAGATTTATTAAAGACTTACTTTTAGCAAATAAGCACTGATGGTCAAAAAGAAAGTGCATAGCCTTTTACAGAAACTGGATAAGCAGGCCCAAAAACTGCGCAGGGTTCACCTGAGAAATCCAGACCAGAATCTCTATGATGTAGGCAGGATATTTATCCACCAACTCCACAAGGATGAAATTGATGACAGGGCAAATGCTGTAGCCTTCAACTTTACGGTAGCATTATTTCCATTGATGCTATTCCTGTTGAACTTACTCCCTTTTATCGAGATATTTTTTCCGGAAATCACCCCGGAAAACATTATGATTTTCATCAAAGAGGTCATGCCTGCTCCTTTATACGAAGGAACGGAAGCTACCATTCTGGATATCATCAACAGGCCCAGGCAGGGCATGCTTTCCTTTGGTTTCTTTTTAGCCCTTTACTTGGCTACAAATGGGGTTGCTTCGCTAATGAGCGCCTTTAATGCCTGCTACCGAACAAAGGAAAATAGGAGCTTTTTCCAAACGCGTGCCATAGCTGTGGGCATCATCGTATTTCTGGTTTTGGATATCTGCGTGGCTGTTTTGGTAATGATATTTGGCAATAAAATGCTGACCCTACTCACGGATTACGGAGTAGTTTCCAATAATATCCTTTACTATCTGGTAGCCACCTTGAGATTTACGGTATTATTGATCCTATTTATGTCCGCCACTGCTTTTATTTTCAGGATTGCACCAGCCGTACATGACAAATGGCATTTCTTCTCCATAGGCTCCCTTACGGCCGGCTTATTGATCACATTGGGCTTTTTCTTATTCTCCTATTACCTGATCAACTTTGCGTCTTATAACAAACTCTATGGATCAATAGGTACCATGATAGCCCTGATGCTTTGGTTGCTGATTACTTCGTATATCATCTTGATCTGTTTTGAAATCAATGTCAGTTTGGACAAGGCCGCACAGCGTAAACATATTGCCAAAATTTAGTCATCATATAATCAGTCAGTTAAGATTTTTATACGAATTTTATTCAGCAAAGTATTGTACATATCAAACTTAGTGGTACCTTTGCAAACCGTAAGACAAACATAAACGTCTTCAAATAATACGCATCAGACCCAGAGGAGTGGCAGAGTGGTCGAATGCGGCGGTCTTGAAAACCGTTGTACCGCGAGGTACCGGGGGTTCGAATCCCTCCTCCTCTGCAAAAGAAAGCCCTTTCGCAATAGCGAAAGGGCTTTTTGCTTTTCAGGGGGCTCGAGCTTGCTCGATAGTCACTTGAAAAGTAAAAAGCGGAATGAACGAAGTGAATAGGCTTTCTTTTGCAACTCCCCATAAGGGGATCGACGAAGTCAATCCTTCCTCTGCTCTTAAAAGCTATCCACCTAGGCGGATAGCTTTTTTCGTTTGGAGTCGTCGGGGCTGCCCTGCAAGCTGGCCCCTCGTTAAAACAGTCCACCTGACCGTTTCATAACACTCGGTCCTCTCCTCCTCTGCAAAAGGAAACCTTTTCGCAATAGTGAAACTAATTTGAAACCCATTTTTAAGACTTTAAACTTTCATAAAAATTGGACGCTCAATGCAAAACCGTAAACAGAGGGGGAAATGATGATATTATTCCTAGGAGATTGCGTAGGGAGCTGAAATATGATAAAAGGAATTTTCAAACCCTATGTGGGGATTGACATAAGCTCTTATAACACTCCTCCGCCAATTCCCTCAGCTCTTCACCTAAGCTGGAAATAGGATAATCTAGGCATCTATTCATAAAGCTCATATAAGTATCTAAAAAATCATTCTCCAGATGCGCTGGTACTTCCATCAGCCGCTTGACCAAATCCATAATACCTAGATGATGGCGATGGCCGGCATCCAGATCTAAAATATCCAAGCCTTTTATCAGCTGGTTATGCTTAAGGTCTTGGAGGATCAGTTCTCTGATAAGCTCGTCTTTTTGAATATTGATCATAATGCTCTGGTTAAGTTTAAACAATAGCCTCCTTTATCAGGCTTTTTAAAGTATCATTGCTGTCTTTGAGTTCTCGGAGTATCTCCAGTAAGGCATCAAACTGCTTGCTATCCATTTGAACTTTTCTTTTTCCGCATTCATCAAAATACTCAATCAGTTGCCCTGGCCTAATGGTCAAAATATGAATGGGATCAACCTGCACATAATCAGCATATCTTTTAATCAACTCCACGGTGATTTTGGTTTCTCCACGTTCATACTTGGTATAAGCGGCCTCGCTGATTCCTAAATGAAAAGCGAGCTCCATGGCCTTAAGACTCCTCAGTTTTCTAAAGGTCATCATATTATGTCCTATCGACTGATTATCGAGGAGCGCTTCTTTAAATTGGCTTGGATCACTCATATCTACATTATTTAGGAAAGGATCATTACTATAATTACAATTTCCTCACCCTCCCATTTCTAAACTATTCCTCCAGGAATAAAATATTCCAAGATGCTCGTACCCCCCCATTTATAAAAACACATTTCCCAAATTCCACCAATTTCCTTAACTTGTCTTTTAGTTTTTTAATAGCCAGGACTTATGAGCAATTCAGCAGCAAAAAATATCCATCAGGGACGAAATATCAAACGCTTTAGGGAAATGCTGGGCATCAAGCAGGACGCCTTGGCCCACGAACTGGGAGAAGACTGGTCCCAAAAGAAAATCAGCCTACTAGAGCAAAAAGAGAGTATAGAGGAAAATATCCTAAAGCAGGTAGCTGAAATCCTTCATATTCCTGTTGAGGCGATACAGAATTTTGATGAAGAGCAGGCGGTGAATGTTATATCTAACACATTTTCAAGTCATGATACTTCAACATTAAACGCCGTAAATCCTAACTGTACCTTTAATCCGATTGATAAAATCGTCCAGTTGTATGATGAAAAGATCGCACTGTATGAACGAATGCTAAAGGAGAAGGATGAGATGATGGTGAGGTTGGAACGATTGATTAGTAAAGAATAACTTTGCCAACTCATTTTTTATCCCAAATACAAAATGGATTTCAAACCAATAAGAAATAAAATCCGAAAATTCTCCTATGATTCGCTAGTACTTTTATTGCTGGATATACTCAAAGAATACGAGTCGTCCAATCGCCCCAAACCTTTCTGGTACGGATTGTTGCTATTAAAATGGACAATGGAATTTGCTGGCAAGGCTTATCCCTCCAAAAAAGCCACAAAGAACGATATTATTAAACTTTTCAAGATGCTTGAAAAATTGGAAATGTCCCACGATACTTTCAATTTAACTAAGAATGGCAAGGTTGTAAGTAAGACCTTTACTATCTTATCAGCACAACAATTTTATTATCAAGAGGTAGCTTGGTGGGATTCTCTCGCAAGACAAAAGATACTGTTTTGCGATCTTCATCACAAACATGATATTGCCGAAAAGTTCAAGGAACTTATAGGGATACCCATCGATATATTTTTAGACATTTTACAGCTATTCTTACTTGCTGTATTCCATAAAGACTTCACCAATAACACCCAATTGAATCTGAATCTAAACACTTCACTTGCCTTTATAGAAGACCTTTACGGTAACAAAATACGGAGTAAGGTAGAAGATATTCTGACTGTCTCAAGGGAAAGCATCTTTGATATATTAAACGAAGACAAGCGTCTAGTCAGGAATTACAATTTACAGGTTTTTGAATCTTCCTTTTTTGCACGAAAGCCTTTTTTATTATTTCAGGGCAAAATTCATCTTCCCCATAAGGCGATTATGAATAATACTATTAACCATTATATCTATGAATTCATGAAGCACAAAGACCCTGATTTTTCAACGGAGTTAGGAAGTCGATTTGAAAAATATGTCCAAATAGGCCTTAATGAAATTAACATAGAATATAAGACCGAAAATGATCTCAGAAAAACACTTGGAAAAAAGCATAATGTTGTTGATTTCATTATCGAAGATGAAATACTTGTAGAGGTCAAAGCAATTGAACTAAAACCTTATGCATCCCTTAACCCTACAAATGAAATACTTGGAAATGAGTTGAGGAAAACCATAGTAAAAGCTTATTCAAATCAAATTCTTAAAGTTGCTAATGCTATTCATCAGCCCAACAAAGAATATTTTGGGATCATCATCACTTATAAGAATTTATATTTGGGCAATTCATTATCAATGTGGCAACAATTTTTGGAAGAAGAGACAAACAATCAAGGTTTAAACCCACAAACCGTTAGTCTTGTACCAATAGAAAACCTGTTCTTTATGGACTTAAGAACTTGGGATAAAATCATCCAAATTATAAAAGACAAAGGTATTTCGCTTAAGGATATTCTTATTAAAGCTAGGAATACAGATACCTCCCCTGAGAATAGCAAATTCTTTTTTGATATGCATCTTGACGAATACGATATTGGGATTAATAACCTCTCTTACCTTTTAAAGGCCAGAGACGAGATATTTAGCACTATTAAATAAATTAGTCCCTAACTTATAGAGTAGCATAAAGCTTAAAAATGTATATATTATTCTCGTACCGCATTTTTTAGAATGAATTTTTATGAAAAATTATCCCCATGTTTCATCTAAACTTTTAAGCTATGCTAGTGATCAATAATTTCAATACAGGTAATAATAGTCGGACCATTATTGCCGATCAGGTCTTTGCCTCAGATGAGGAGATCTATATTCCCTCACTCCTCTCCCAATCCGAGAAAGAAAATTTACCTACTTTCTTTACCCATTTTTTCACGCAACAATATCCCTTACCAGAAGCCAGGGCTGCTTTGGGTGCCTTATCCATCAAAATTATTCATGGGGGACTGGTTACTTATTGGGAGTCTGTAAGTCATGCATTTACTTTTAAGCAGGATTTCGCCAAGCTGATTGAGGCAGCCTTTCTGATTTCACAGGAAAACCACCCCCAGTTGAAGGTGAAAACCATCTCTAAATCCAATCTTGTCCCCAAAGCAGTTTTAAAAAAGAGCAGACAGCTTTCTCATATCCTGCCCTATTTACCCTATTCCACTGACCCGAAAGATTCCTTGGATCCAATCCTTAACCTAAAGATGCTTTTTCTCGACCCCAAACCTAAAAAACTGCTCACTGTATTGAATGAATGGAGCCTTTGCACATTAGGGGACCTAAAGCCTTCCTATGAGCTCAAAAGCGACCATTATTTTTATGATATGGTATTTCATCTGGTTTTGGATGCTTGCCATTTGATTTATGTGAGAAGTGAGGATAAATAATAATATCCCCTTTCTTAATTGAATATATCAATCGACAATTATCAAAACACATCTTATTTTTCACATTATATTATGAAAAATACTAACCTATCCCTTAAAATCATTAGGATATACATCGGTTTTCATACTATAATGTGATTTATATTGATTTACAATTGACTTTTTGCTATTTTTATCAAAAATCACATTATAATGACAATTAATGAGATAGGAAATAGCATTAGGGAGCGTCGCAAAATGTTGGGCATCACCCAACCAGATCTCGCGGAAATGGCCCAAATAAGCATCAACACCCTATACAAAATCGAAAGAGGTGAGGCAAACCCTTCGGTAAGGGTCTTAAACAAAATTGCCAATATCCTGGGACTGGAAATTTCAATCGCTGTCAAAAAAGTAACTGATCGATGAAAAGGGCCAAGGTATTAAGAAACGGAGAATTGGTAGGCTGGCTGACCAAAGAAAGCCCTGAAAAGTACACCTTTTCATATGACCAGACCTGGTTTGATGATCCCCAAAAACCTGCGCTTAGCCTTACTTTGCCCAAAACCCAAAAAGATTATCGATCAGAACACCTATTTCCTGTCTTTTTCAATATGCTTTCAGAAGGAGTAAACTTAAAGCTGCAAGCCCGTCAATACCAGGTTGATGAATCCGATTACTTTGGACTTTTATTGCGCACCGCTGACAAAGAAACCATTGGTCCCATCACTGTCAAAGCCATAGATAAACTATGATCAAGATCACCAACTGCCCTGGCACACTAGCACCCGATCACGAGACTTATAGTACTCGATGTATCAGGCATATGTTTGAGGGTAAAAAAACAAGCCATTTTCTACCCTACCAGAGTCATCAATCCAATAATGATCAGGAAATGGCAGCTTTGATGGATAACCGGAAACGGATATCCATTTCCGGAGTCCAGGAAAAATTATCTGTTATTTGGGATAAAGGGGTTATCCGCTTGACCAAAGCAGGTGAACAGGGCACTTATATTCTTAAACCAATCCCTAGGGATTTGGAAAGGGTGGACCAGGTTCCCGCAAATGAACACCTGACCATGCAGATCGCCAAGCAAGTGTATGGATTGACAACCGCCGAAAACGCCTTGATATTTTTTAAAAATGGAGAACCCGCTTATCTCACCAAAAGGTTTGATGTATTAAAAAACGGAAGAAAATTAGGGATCGAGGATTTTGCCACACTAGCGGGTAAAACAAAGGAAACCGATGGTGATGAATTCAAATACAATTACAGCTATGAGGGTATTGGAGACCTCATTAAACAATATGCCGCTGCTGCTCCCATTGCCTTGGAAAACTTCTATAAATTGGTACTGTTCAATTTCCTATTTTCCAATGGAGATGCCCACCTGAAAAACTTTAGCCTTTTAGAAACCCCTGCAGGAGATTACCAATTGAGTCCTGCCTATGACCTTACAAATTCCCGACTCCATGTAAAAGACCCAGAACTCGCTTTAAAAGATGGGCTTTTCAAAAACGATTATGTGACCGAAAGCTATAACGCCAATGGGTTTTATGCGTACGATGATTTCCTTGAATTTGGAATAAAGTTAGGAATTCTAAAGACAAGGTTACTGAAGATTTTAGGGGATTTCAAAACTGAACACAAAGAGGTTAAAGATTTAATTTCCAGAAGTTTTCTGAGTGAAGAAGCAAAAAAAATCTATTTACAAACCTATCAAAATCGATTAAACTCCCTCAATTACTCATTTAACAACAAAATCTGACAGTTCACCCCATTCTCTTCAACTCACTTACTTAAATCCGCATCTTGGGATTGTAGCCTGCGAACTCGAGTTGATTTTTAATCATTACTCTAAAAATCAACCGATCCATTTTCTTTTAATTGACCAAGATATTCTGATAGTATTTTTTAATTTTAAGCATGGAGAATGTACGTGATTTAAACCAGTTGAAATTCCCTATTGGCAATTTTGAGAAAAAAGAATCCTATTCACATGATGAATGGATGGAACTTATAAGGATCAATGAATCAGCACCCGGCCGGTACAGGAAAATAGTCGAAAAACTGAAACCTGAAGACCTGAACAAAACTTACCGTGAAGGGAGCTGGGATATCCAGCAACTAATCCATCATGTTGCGGATATCCAATTGCTTCATTTTTTGAGGATGAAAAAAGCATTGACAGAGCCAAATTACAATGAAGTGACGCTTATTGATATGGATGGCTGGGCCGGAACCGCTGATGGAACCAAAGCGCCTGTTGAAGATTCATTGATGATGTTTGAAGGAGCAAATAAAAGATATGTATTTCTTCTCAGATCATTGGACGATGCGGCCTTGAAAATCCAGTATTTTCATCCAGTACGGAAATTCACCATCAACCAAGCACAGGCCATAGCGATGTCTGCATGGCATGTAAACCACCACCTTGCCCATATAAAAATAGCTTTGGGAGAATCACTTTAAATTTGGTATATGTGAGAAGTGAGATGCAGTAGAAATAGTCCCTTGTCTAATTGAATATCTCAAACGACAATCATTAAAACACCTCACTGTTTTTCATATTATATTATGAAAAACATAGAAGGATTGATGAGATAATCAATTTCATAACTCCATTTTCACACCATAATGTGATTTATATTGATTTTTAATTTATATTCTTAACCCGCCTTTGCAACGTGGTTTGCTAAATAAAAGCAGTTGTAATGCGGCCATTGACGGAAAGAAAAGTTGAAAACGCCAAGAGTTAGAGTTTTTCTTGCAAACGAGGCTTTGGGCCTCTCACTGCTTTTACACCAGACCTAAATATTGGCTATCAGAAAATTCCCGGGTCTTGCTTCGGCGGCTATAGTGATGAAAGCTGATATAGGCATGTAATTTCCCTTCCTGCTCCTTACCCCGAAAGACCTTGACTTCCTGTTGTGCTTTAGATCTAGAGCCACCTTCCAGGACATATTGCACCCTTTGGTTTTCGATATTGTAGAGGACTAGCATTGCCTGATCAAAATGTCCGGCGCTGCCTTCACCAATGTTGTTTTCCCATGAAAAACGTACATGTTCATCATCCAGCCAGCCCACTTGGGCATTTTTCGACCCGGTCAGTGGGCCCATGCTGAGCTTTACCTGGGCTGGGACTAGTTGCAGGGGATCCACTCCTCCACCATAAAAGGCATTTTTCACCGCATGCCCCATGGCTGCGTTCATCCCCGTGCGCATGCCTTTACGGAAAGCCTGAAAACCAAATTCTACGGGTACTTTCAAGGGCCTGAGAAAATGGGAGGCTATGCCGAATTTGTTCCTGTAAAGTTGCTGGATTGGGGAAGGGTCGCCGATTTTGGGATCATCATTATGCTGGCGGACATAAGTCTCCCCGTTTACTTCATAGAAAATAACTCCCCCTATTTTCCCCTTAATTTTGCTGAGTATTCCATCTGCCTTTGCCATCATCAAAAAGGTTTAAAAGTAATACTTGGCTAATAACAATCACCTATAAGTTAAGTAATTACCCTATAGCAGTCAAGTATTTGCCTTTACCTCTCCAAGAATTAACCAAGGAACAATTCCAAATTATCTTCGGATTTTACTCGGATATTACCGAGCTTGATCCGAAGGTGATCCGAGAGTGATCCCTGAGTAATCCGAAGAATATTTTGATTTCCCTAATCCTAACCTGCACTCATAGTGAGGACATTTATAAAATATGGTGTCGAATACGCAAAGATTTAATAGGGCTATCTTATAAGTCAAAACGTCTCCGATCGTCAGCCGGGCAGGCTATGACGAGCAATTAACTAGAGAGATCCCCTCACCGCGTCGAGTGACTCTGATTTGATACTCACGTCATCAAGAATAAAACATTACCTGAATAAAATGTAGAAAGAGCAATAAAGGAAAAGTAGTATTGAATTTGGTTACCTGCTACATTGCAGATACTCAATTTATTTTTTATTAATTTGAAGCTGAAAATAAGCCTGATACTTTTCAACTTTTATCTATTTATAAATGAAAATACACGCATTTGCATTATCCTTTTTCCTAATCATTAATACTGGTTTTGGCCAACAACTGAACCCATTATCCCTACCTACAGATGAACAACTTCAGCTAATTTCAACATGTGCCCAGAAACTCCCAGATCAAGCACAACTATCTATAGCAATTATCAAAGATGGAGAGGTGAATTTTTATGGGGTTAAAAAGGAGGATGATTCACTTACCCCCATCGACAATGCCCAAAAAGTTTTTGAAATAGGATCCATCACCAAAGTCTTCACCGCTACCTTGCTTGCCAACCAGATACTGGACAACAAGGTAAAACTGGACGACGATATCAATGATCACCTGGACTATTCCTTAAAAGACAATACCAAGATCACATTCGAACAGTTAGCCACACACACTTCAGGATTGCCCAGAGTGCCCATTATCTTGAGTTCTCCTACATTGAACTTGGAGAATCCTTACAAAGACTATGATGAAAATAAATTAAGAATATACCTCACTGAAAAACTAAAACTGGATACTACTCCAGGAGAAAAGTCTTCCTATTCCAATTTGGGCTTTGGTCTTTTAGGCTATTTGGAAGGCTTGGTAGAAAACAGCAGCTATGAGGATTTACTCCAAAATCAAATATTCTCCAAGTATCACATGACCAACTCCACTACAAACCGCAATGCCGTCCAGCATATTTTAGTAAGGGGACTAAATGATGATGGCCAAGAAGTTCCCAACTGGGACATGGCAGTGCATATGGGAGCTGGCGGAATCTTATCCACCGTTGAGGACCTTTCAAAATTTGCCATCGCCCAATTTGACAATAATAATAAGGAACTAAATTTGACCAGACAGGCCCATTTCAAAATCGAAGACAACTATTCCATTGGCCTGGCATGGGGACTGATAAAAGTAGCATCTGGTGAAGTGTGGAATTGGCACAATGGCGGAACTGGAGGATACACTTCTTCTATGATCATTAACACCCATACGAAAAATGGAATTATCATCTTATCGAATATATCCGCTTTAGGGAATCTGACCAGTAATATTGGTGACCTATCCCATGAATTGATGAAAACATTGGAATAAAACAATTTACTATTTAACAAAAAAGCCCCAGGCATACCCCAGGGCTTTACTTACCATCCAACTAAATCTATAAATCTTAACTCACTGTTTCCACTGAAGGAAAGACATAAGTGGTCATCTTCTCCAAATAGGGAAGGGAATTTTCATTAGGATTTCCTAACCAATCAGTAAGCTGATTGACAACTTGCTCCGTGTGATAATTTGCAGCCCTTCTGGCCTTGGTACCACAACTCTCCCCATTTTTTGTATTATAATACCTTCCGGACACATAACCCGTTTCATCATCACACCATTTACAACCAGGCGTACTTACGCACATATTACCCTGACAATCCACAAATGGATTACTAAACACCCTGATCTTTGCCTTTCTATCGCTGATGACTGCATTAAAAGTATCTGAAATATGTGTATGATATTCCTTGGCCTTGGAATGCAAAGTAACGGAGTAGCTTGACTCATTAGGATCAAAATTTTTCGGGTCCACCAAGGCCAGTTCCTGAAGTATTATCAAATGGAAGGCCGCTGCTGTCTGAAAAGTTTGCAAGGATTTCCTTTTATAACTTTCAGACATAAGTAATGCTATCACTTTGGTGTAAAAGTCAGGTAAAAAGTCCGTAATGCGCTTGGTCAAATCTTTTCGATCCTCCTTGGAAGATAAATCTGAGGCATCTTTCAAATCTTGATACTCTCCCATCATAAAACCAATGAACCCACTTATTCCTGCATTGATTTTTTCAATCTCATTGGTATGGATTTCTTCCCTAACCACCTTTTTGACCTCATCAATCATCTTTTTAGAATCACTTTTGGCTCCAAATATCTCCTGCATTACAAAACTCAGGATCATGGAACCAATCTGACCGCCAATGGCACCAGCTGCACTGGAAAATAATTTCTTGATCAGTGTTTTGGCAAAATCTGAGCCTCCCGTTAACATTTGGGTACTTGGCATCTCAGGCAAAGCTGGTTTCAGATGAACCACATTTCCATTATCAATCATAACGGCATCAAAGAAATAAATGATTTCTGCCTTATTGGTTTTCCTTACCAAAACACCTGTGTTCGCCTTAAAATTTAAATAGGGGGCTTTAAGGAAAGTAAAAAAATCACTTTCTATTTTTTCATCCTCCAATAAGGGCACATACCTTTCAACTTCATCAAGCGCACAATTTTTAGAGGCCTCAAGTATTTTGGTTTGGACCTTATTAATGGCATAAAAGTCGTCTTCTGATGCCAGCGGAATATTGTTAGCAGCTGGATGCTGAAGGATATGCTCCACTTGTTTCGATACAAACTCTGCTAAGTCTTCCTCCGATGCCTCCTCATAGATTCTTTTAAATATTAAGGCCGTCTTTTCTTTTAGGAATTGCTCCTTTTCGTTGATTAAGATGTTTTTAAATAAAAAATTCATAGTTTAAATAATTTTTAGTGATAATAAGGAGGTAAAAGTACACATCAACAAACAATAAAAAACGGGTAAAAACACCTGATTTCAATCCGGATTATTCATTAGTGATCGTAGTGAGGACTGAAAATCCTAGAAAATCAGACTGTTTGGAAACTGAGGCATCCTCTGCTGCTGATCAGCCCGTAACAGATAAGCCAATGCATATTCCCGACTTAAGATCAAACAATAAACACTATTCGCTGTGCAATAACGAAAAGCCCCTACGCTTAAGCATCATAACCAACTTTTAAACTGGTATAATTAATTCAAAAACTAGTTGAAAGCCTCTAAGAAACCTATCCCCAGTCAAATTGGTTTTAAAAGGGATGATATAACAATTTATTCCCTATGTGACATTAATTACTGAAAAGCGACTGACCACAAAGTAGTTTTGTATCAAAAATTGAAATAAATATGCTATTCGATATCTTTAAAAAACAAGAAAAAAACTACACTGACCTAAAAGCAGAAGCCTTCAAAGAGGGCATGCAGCATAAAGATGCGGTCATTATTGATGTAAGGTCCTCTGGGGAGTTTAGATCTGGAAAAATCAAAGGGGCCCGCAATATCAATTTGATGTCTGCCGACTTTATGGAGCAAATCAAACACCTCCCCAAAGACAAGGAGTATTATCTCTATTGTCGCAGTGGAAACAGAAGTGGCAGTGCCGCCAGTGTAATGGACAAACAAGGCTTTACCAAGGTCTTCAACCTAGTTGGAGGCATAGGCAGATGGCCTTATGAAGTGGAATAAAAAATTTAAATTTGAAATAAAAAAAGCAGTATGGCATAATGCATGTTATTGCTTTAAAACTTATAAGATATGGCTGAAAAAAAATCCTTTGACACCCTGATTGCTGGAGACCAACCCGTATTAGTGGATTTCTATGCCACTTGGTGTGGACCTTGCAAAGCCTTGCATCCGATTCTTGAGGATACTGCCAAGCATTTTGGGAGTATGGTGAAAATCATCAAGGTTGATGTGGATAAAAATCCCGCTGCAGCACAAAAATTTCAAGTGCGCGGTGTTCCTACACTCTTGCTTTTCAAGAATGGCAAAATGCTATGGAGACAGTCAGGTGTAGTACCAGGACCACAACTTCAGCAAATCATCCAACAACATGTTTAACCCAAATTATGCAATAGAATTCGTAGTGAGGTTTGAAAGTGCAAAAAAATCAGACTGTTTGGAGACTGAGGCATAGCACCGCTATGGTAAAGTCGAAAACAGTAGCTTTGCGACTGATTTTGAAGCAATTTTAAACCGTAATAGATGTACTATTTCATATTTTGGGTTTAAAGTCTAGTAGAAACAGGTTACTGTTACAAAGTTGTATTAAACACCCATATATCATAAGTGTCCCCTATTTTTTGGGGACACTTTATATTTATAGACTATCAATTTCCTCTAAACCTCTTTTATTTTTTATGCGGATGCTCCTCTATATGGTGCTTGAGGAGTTGTTTTAAACTGTTGAGGTAATCAGAGAAGTTCTTGGTATCCATTTTGGCATTCATCTCCGCCGAAATGGTAATAGGGTTTTCATCCAAATATTGATAAAGCTCCGGATAATCCTGCTCAATCTTCAAGGTAAGGTCATTGATTTCTTTGGTAAGCTCTTGTAGTCGTTTCATAAAATTCAACTGTTTAAATTGACACTTAAAACGGGGATACCTGAATGATTTACCAAGTGCTCGGTAATACTAGGTGAAATCATTTTCATAAAACCTGATTTGCCATGTGTTGCCAAGGCGATTACATCAGTGGACATGGATTCCGCAAATTTTTGAATCCCTCTTTCTTCATTAAACGCATCAAAAACATTTAAGGTACATCCTATGTTTGGGCATTCCGCTTTAAAGGCTTCCATGAGGGCCAGTGCTACATCGGTTTCCTTAAAACCAAAAGGGGTATTTATATATAATAAATGAATATCAGCTCCCATCAAATTGGCAAATTCAGCTATTTTTCGAAAAGGTCCCTGCACATCTTCCTCAAAACTTGAAGCAAAGACCAAATTTTTCACCACTAACTTTTGGATGTCCTCCTTAACCACCAAAACCGGAGCTTTAGAATGGCGCACCACTTTTTGCGTATTGCTACCAATGAAATCTTTTATACCAGATGTCCCATGGGAGCCCATTACGATAAAATCATATTTGTTTTCTGCTATTTGCCGATCTATTTCAGACCTCCCCTTATCGAACAATAGCAAAGTATCTGCTTGCAAGCCTAACTTTTCCGCTTTCGCCTGTAGGGCATTCAAATCACTTTTTGCGTGGGCTATCTGAGCTCTGATTTCCGGATAAAGATCCTCTTTCTCCAGAGGGAGCTTCACCCAGTCCACCCCAGTTGCCATGATATGCATAAAGTGAATCTCTGCCTTAGCCTTTTCCGCAATTTCAAGGCCTATCCTTTCTGCTGTCCTCGCACAGTCAGAAAAATCCGTAGGAACCAATATCTTTTTCATGATTAGCCTTATTTTGATATCCAATAAATCTTCTTACCTATAAATTCCCTATTTGGAATTTTCAGCTTTTGCTTTCCAAATGCCTCCTATTAATCTTTTAGGAATTTACCCTAATGCAAAGAAGAATAAAATGAGTTCCCTCTATCAATCAGATGATTTATATCACCATTTCCAAACAAACTACAAACAACTAACTTCCAAGCACTTCCAAAACAGAACATGTATGTTCTGCTCTACTGAGAAATGCTTAAATTGTATCATGAACATCAGTCTTGTTACATAAAATCGACACACAACAAATCATTAAAACCAGACAGATTATGCGATTATTTTTTATAGGAGATATCCATGGTTGTTACCATACATTTTTAAAGCTCTTGGAATCCTGGCTGCCCGAAAAAGAAATGCTTGTTCAAGTAGGAGACCTTATTGACAGGGGAAATTATTCTCCTGAAGTCACTCTTTTAGCCCAGAAATTAGAAACCCAAAACCCGAATAAAGTCATTTTTCTTCGGGGAAATCATGAACAGATGATGATTGATTTTTTGGATAATAAGCCCTCGGGCAACAGCTGGATGTACAATGGGGGCAGCCAAACCTTAAAGCAATTTAATGAGCGAAAAAAGGATTTGGAAGCAACTTTGGCCTGGATAAAAGACCGCCCTTTAATTTGGGAGAATGAGCATATCCTGGCCTCACATGCAGGTTTTTCCGATACGCCCAATCCACTTGATGTCCACCATAAAGAGGGAATACTATGGAATAGAAGCCCTTTAAAAAACATGGGCAAAACCCAAGTCATAGGCCATACCCCGCTCCAAGAGGGAAAAGCCAGGTACACCGGGGCATCAAACTCCTGGAATATTGACACGGGGGCTTACCGAGGCTTTTGTCTTACTGGAATAAAACTTAATGAGAAAGGGCAGTTTCTAGAAGAATTCAATATCCCTACATTGGCACAGGACTATCTGCTGTAATTACTACATTTTTCTTCATGGCCTTTTCAAGGACATTTCTGTGCCGCATGGATTCCCATATTTCCAAATCTGGATTTTCTTCTCCCTGTAATGAAATCTTAAGCGTTTCCTCCTGAATTTCACACAACACTTTTTCTACCCACTGGTTTTTGGTTTTGTCCAATCCTATGGCGATGCGCATTATTCCCGACAAAAATCGGATCATGCGTTTTTGACCTTTGGGCAATCTTTTAAACTTTTTCTGCTTTTTCTTAGGGCCTTTTTTTCGATGGTACCTAGCCAATAAGCCCAATAATAAAATCTCTTCATTGGTAAATCCCCGCAATCGGGAATGGGCAATGATATATTGGGAATGTTTATGATACTTTGGATAACCGATAAAATGCCCCACTTCAAATATCATACAGGCAAACTCAAGAATTTCACGGTGGGATTTATCCAATCCATGTTGTTCCTGAAGCTGGTCAAATAACTGCAGTGCCAAATGGGCTACATGCTTCTTTTGTTCTACATCACTTTTGTAACGCAGGGCCAAATGGGAAACACTCCTGTGCCGCAAATCTCCCTCCGGGTATAGCAGGTCTTTTTTCCTTCCTACATTACTGTCCAGATAATCCAAAATCAAGCCCTCCCTAAGGGAAGCATCGCAGAGGGTAATTGAATCTGCCTTGGCCATCTGTAGCAAGCGAACCAATAGCAAACTTCCCAGATGTATGGCATCTACACGATTGCTGCTGATCCCAGGAACCTTCTCCCTTTTCTCAGGTCCCATTTTCAACAACTTCTTGGAGAGCTTTTCCAATTCCTTGGTGCTGACCACCTCCGCATTAACTGTGCTAATAGGGCTACCTTTGGAAGCCAAATGAGCCGCCTCACCTAAGGTCCTGATCGTACCGGAAGTACCAATCACCTTAGAAAATCCCTCAGCCACTACCTCCTTCATAATCTCCTCCGCAGCCAGTTGAATATGACCTTCCAAATCCCTAATATCCTCTATATTCAAAGTATCCTTTCCACCGGCCATATCCAATAGTCTGAGTACACCGAGCTTGATACTTTTCTTAAAGAATATATCCTCTTGATTTCCCACTGTGGCCTCGGTACTCCCTCCACCAATATCCAATACCAATACTTTTTCGTCTCCAAATGCAATGGCACGGCGTACAGCCAAAAAGATCAGCCTTGCCTCTTCCTTGCCGGAAATCACCCTGGGCACTATCCCGGTTTCCTTGGACAGTTTATCCAGAAAGGCCCCACCATTTTTGGCCTCACGGGTAGCACTGGTCGCAGCGGTGATGATCTCATCCACCCCAAACTGATCTGCCAGCTGTACATACCTTTTGATGACCTCTAGCCCACGGTCAAAGGCATCTTGGGAAAGCTGGTTGGTAGCAAACACCCCAACGCCCAACTTGACCATTTCTTTCTCATCAATCAGCACCTTGATATTCTGCCTGGCAGTAACTTCTGCAATGACCAAATGAATGGAATTGGTTCCAATATCTATCGCAGCTAAATTCATACTCCTTTTGGGTTATATTAAATCCTTCAATCAATTCTATAGGCCAGGAAAATAGTTGCCGGCCAAGAATTTTATTTCCATTCAGTATGATAAAGTGAGTCTTCCGACTCGCCTACCTTTCGGTATTTATGGGCACCAAAATAATCCCTTTGGGCCTGAATCAAATTGGCCGATGAATTGGCAGTGGTCAAGGCAAAGAAATAATTGATGGAAGCCGACATTACGGGCATGGCTATACCCGCTTTTAGGGCTGCCCCTACTACTTCTGCCAGGTCCTGACTGCCTTTTTTAAATGGCTTTTCCAATTCAGCGGCTGTCAACAAACTATCGGTCTGCTTAAACACTTCCACCAGTTCTTCCATTAAAGTGGACCGAATGATACAGCCTTGGGTCCAGTTTCGCGCAATTTCACTAAAGTCAAAATCCCATTTTTCCTTCTCCCCCACTTTCTTGATCAGGCTAAAACCAATTTCATGGGTAATCAACCTGGTCATATCATAAGCCCCTTTAAGGGCGCTGAGTACTTTTTCCTTGTCAATAGCTGTATACTCACGAGGAAATCGCTGGGCAAGCGCCATTCTCTTTTCCTTAAGTGAGGAGATTACTCTGGTAGTTACAGCTGCAGTAAGCGGTGCATAGGGCACACCATATTTAGAAGCCGTACCAACTGACCAACCGCCAGTTCCTTTTTGCTCGGCCTGGTCCAATATTTTATCCAGCAATAATTCCCCACCCTCTTTATAGGCCAATATATCCATGCTGATATCCAACAAATAACTGCCAGAACCTGACTTGGTCCAGGTTTTCCAATTCTTGATAATTTCTTCAGGACTCATTGCTAATCCATATCTCATAAATGCATAAAGCTCGGCCAATGCCTGCATCTCGCCATATTCAATGCTATTATGCACCATTTTCACAAAATGCCCTGCCCCACCGGGACCTACATAATGCATGCAGGGTTTCCCATCCTTATCTTTCGCGGCAATCTTGGTTAAAAATGGTGCAATCATTTCAAAGCCCTCTTTTGACCCTCCAGGCATAAGCGCAGGGCCTTTTCTGGCACCTTCCTGGCCTCCAGAAATCCCCATGGGAACATAATGAATCCCTTGGCTGGCCAAATAACTCACCCTCTTATTGCTGTCCTCAAAAAAAGAATTCCCGCCGTCAATAATGACATCTCCTTTGTCCACCACCCTCAAGAGCCGGGCAATCTGCTGGTCAATAATCTGCCCCGCAGGAATCATCATCAATATCTTTCGGGGCTGAACCAAAGATTCCACAAATTCATCCAATTTATCAAAAGGCAGGATTCCTGAAACCTCAGGATGGGCATCCACCAGCTTCTTGGCTACATCTTCTTCTACGCCTTCCAAGGTCCGATTATATACAGAGATTTTCACTCCTTTCTCGGCTAGGTTAAGTGCCAGACTACTGCCCATTACTCCCATACCGATAATACCAAAGGAGGATACTGCCTTCTTATTTTCTAATTTGCTCATAATGTCTTTTACTATTTTTTCTGGTGTTTGTGTAATGTCAATTGATTGGGCATAGCGGGGAATTTCCAAGGTTTCCAGTTGGGACGCTAGCAGGCCAGTAGGCATATAATGACCTTGACGGCTTTCCATTCGCTCCTCGATCAAGCTGGCTTGGCCCCTTAGAAAAAACCAATCTACCAAGGTGCCATATTGTACCAAAATGCTTCTGTAAGTTTCCTTTAGGGCGGAGCAGGCCAGAATCGCCCCACCTCCTTTTTCCCAGTCTGACAACTTTACAGAAAGTGTCTCCAACCAAGGTTTCCTGTCCAGATCATTGAGCGGAATTCCCGCTCGCATCTTTTGAATATTCTCTTCTGGGTGAAAGTCATCAGCATCATAAAAGGGAAGCTTTAGCGATTCACTCAGCATTTTTCCAATTGTAGTCTTTCCGCTTCCGGAAACCCCCATTAACAAAATTATCATGCTTTAATTTATATAAATATTCGATAAAAATAATAAGAAAGAAATAGTTTTCAGGCTAAGATTTTTCTTCTTACACATTTGACAAAATCCAGCCTAAAAACTTTATAAGTCCTCAATAAATAGTGGGATTATGTGTTAAAACATTATAGAAAAATGAAGTAAGCACTAGTCCTAAAATCAGTCGAGCAAAATGCTTTTGACAATAATATTGAATATACTGTAGAATTTATTTTTTGATTATATGAATATCCGGTTTCACACCAGTAGCTTTATTCCTCACGGATTTCACAGATTTCCACTGATCTACCTGGCGGTAGACAGGTTTAATTAATTATTTCTGTGAAATAGGTGTCATTTTTAAGAGAATGTTTAAAGGGTAATACTTACTTGTGGAATAGCAGATATACAGATTTGATTAATAAAGACTTCCTGAAATCATATTCAATTCAAGATCCTTAAAAGAGGTCCTTGGGGCGTCAATCAAATATATTCCTGCTTCAAGACCAAGTCAAACCGAAATCCTAAACCCGGCCTTTGGAGCATTCGGTTTTGGGACAGTTGATAAGGGCGTTAAAAAAATGAGTTAGCTCGCGAAGTGGAGGGACAAGCGTAAAGAAAACAGTCAGTGACTGTTTTTAGCGAGTAGCCAGCTTGCAGGGTAGGCTCTATCGTTTAGATGTCGTTTCTTCAGCCTAAAGAACCTGTCTCGATCACCATCGATCCCTATATCCACTCATTTTTAGCCTGAGGCAACTATTCAAATCAAATTGGAAATCTGAAACAATATCGATAATGAATTTGACCAAGCCTTAATTATTCAACTAAATCTCCCGGATTTACTATATTTGAAATTTTAGAAACTAAGAATAAAACGATTTAGAAATATGCATCATCCTTTAAGAATTTTGGTCGTAGGCTGTGGCAATATGGGCGCTTCCCATGCCCAAGCGTATCACCAACTGGACGGATTCGAGATTTGTGGCCTGGTAGCAAGAGGTAACAGTAATCAGGAACTCAATGAGAAAATGGGCACAGACTACCCTTTATTCTCCGACTATTTTGAGGCCTTGGACAGCACAAAGCCTGATGCCGTTTGTATCGCCACTTACCCTGACACCCATGAGGAATATGCATTGAAAGCGCTGGAAGCAGGCTGCCATATTTTTATAGAAAAGCCCTTGGCAGATACTGTTGCCGGTTCTGAGAGGATAGTCGCAGCCGCAAAAGAAGCCAATAAAAAAGTGGTGGTAGGTTATATCCTTAGGCATCATCCTTCCTGGATGAAGTTTACGGAGATCGCCCAAGGACTGGGACAACCGCTGGTGATGCGCATGAACCTCAATCAGCAAAGCCATGGCAGGATGTGGGACGTACATAGAAACTTGATGAAAAGCCTTAGCCCCATCGTGGACTGCGGCGTACATTATATAGATGTGATGTGCCAGATGACCGGCTCCAAACCTGTTAGGGTATCGGCCATTGGCGCTAGGCTGACCGATGATATCCCTGAGGACAATTATAATTACGGACAATTACAGATCACCTTTGAAAATGGCTCGGTGGGCTGGTATGAAGCAGGCTGGGGCCCCATGGTCAGCGAAACGGCCTTTTTTGTGAAAGATGTTTTTGGGCCTAAGGGATCAGCTTCTATAGTAGCTAAGGAAGCCAGTGGGGCAGGCAAATCAGATTCCGTGGATGACCATACCAAAACCGAATCCATCCGCATCCACCATGCGGCCATCGATGCCAATAATGAATTTGTAAAAAAGGACGAATGGGTAGAAATGAAAGATGAACCCGGCCACCAGGAACTTTGCGACCGTGAGCAGGCCTACTTCCTCAAGGCCATCCAAGAGGATATAGACCTGGCCTCCCATCTGGAGGATGCCGTCAATAGCTTAAAGGTTGCCTTTGCCTGCGATGAATCCGTAAAGACGGGCAAAATGGTGGAATTGTAATATGACCTAATTAGCATTAAAAAGTACTTGCCTAAAAGTCCCTGTCATAGACATTCCTTTGGTTTACAGACAGATTGCATATTATTTACACGAAGATATTAATTATGATATTTCATTTTTCAAAAGCTAGAACCCAATATTACCCTGTGCTATCGCTGTTACTTATAATTTTCACCATCATTAGCTGTAATCAAGCAGAACCGGATTATACAGCCGAACTAAATCGCCTAAAGCGTGAAGCTAAAGATTCATTATTGAATGATATAGTGGAGTTTAACGCATACAAAGACAGGCCTGAATCTGACGGACCTTATAATAGCAGCAACAACAGTACTTTTCTGCAGGACAATATCCCCTTATTTATATCTTCTGATAAAGAATTTACTGAAGTCTACAATTACCGTTGGTGGATGATTTCTAAACACTTACGATCATGGAAAGACCCTGAGGAAAACAAGGACTATTGGGTTTTCACAGAATTCTTTGGATGGCCGGCCCATGGCAGTGTTAGCGGAGCGATATCTTGTCCGGCTGGACATCAATTTTATGACCTGCGTTGGTTAAGAGATCCACAATATATGGAATCCTATATCGATTTTTATATGAAGGGATACGCCTCAAAACATGAGCAGCGTGAAGGGCCTAATTTCCATAGCTACATTAAAAGGCCAGAAAGCCATCATTTTTCTAGTTGGATGATAGATGGTACAGAAGCATTTCTAAAAGTTCATCCTAATAATGCTTGGCGTGATGGATTGCTTCCTTATTTGGAAAAACACCAACAAGTATGGGATGAAAAATTCATGGTCCACAAAGAAGGCGCAAAAACAAATGGCCTATACAAGATCCTTGATCTGTATGATGGTATGGAGTTTACTATTTCAGCTACCATGCCGCTCATAGAAAGTGATGGCCCCTATGCTATATACACTGAACAAGATTGGAAGAAGTATTACCTGGGATGGAACACCATTGGAAACCTCCAAGGTGCTGAACACACAAAAGCTTATCCCAAGGCTTTTGCCCATGGCTACCCTTTGTTATACTTGGTTCGCCCATCCATCAACAGCTATTATTATGCAAACTTACGCTCTTTGAGTAATCTTTATGGTTTAAAAGCCGATGAATCCGATCAACAATTAGATCGTTTAAAAAGCGAAACCTACTTAAATAGAGCCAACTCATTGCAGCAGAAAGCACTATCTGTCCTATGGGATGAAGAGGGACAGTTTTTCTATTCGTATACAGCTGCCGATAATGCTTATGGGGTCAAGGACAAACTATCAAAGGTAAGAGAGTCTGTAGGCTATACACCTTGGTATTTTAATATGGTTCCCAAAGATGATAAAAAATATGACGTTGCTTGGGAAATGCTCTCTTCCCAAAATGGATTTGACAATGCAAAGGGAATGACCACTGCCGAAATGCAACATCCATTGTACAATGAAGAAGCCTATGCCTGGAACGGAAGAGGCTGGCCTTTTCAAAATTCCGTGGTAAATAAAGCTTATGCCAATTACCTGAAAAACTACAAAAAGGAAATCACCGAATCCGACAAAGAACTACTCTATGACCTGATAAAAAAACTGGTTGATATGCATGGAGAGGAGCGAAATATAGGGGAATGGTACATCCCCAGCAATGGGGAACAATTTGGAGGAGTCAAAGACTATTTCCATTCCACTTTCCCTGATATGTTGATTGCAGATTTACTGGGCTTTAAAGCCACGCACAAAGATGAATTTTCGCTGCAAACACTTCTACCAAATGACAAATGGGATTACTTTTATTTGGGCAATATCAGGTATCACGGCCACGATATTGATATTATTTGGAAAAAGGATTGGAGTCCTGATATTGAAGGTGACCAAAGTAAACTCTGTGTTTGGGTTGACCATCAATTGGTATCAAAAAGCAATTCATTAAGTGAAAAGGTTATAATTAGCCTAGATGAAGTAGGAAAAGGCCATTAATCTGTTTTTAAGGGGGCTATCTTCTATTGCTAAAATCATAAATTAGTTGGGCAATCAAAGAGAACAAAGTACCATAAAAGCATTCAGAACGCTGAGCCATTCTTAGTTTTGTACATTACCTGCATGAATTTATCACTTCAACAGATTAGTGATTGATAATCCTAACCTCCAAAGGATATCCCCCATTAAACTAAATGATATTGAAAACAGCGTAATTACAGGGAATAACAATCCCTATTAAATGATTAAATCAATCCTTATTACTATTTTGACTTCGCTCATTTCAAAATAAAAGAAGATCATCAGGCAAGCATAAAATGAATCCTACTCCTCACCTATCTGACAAAACAATTGCGGTGCTCCCCTTTGTAAACATGAGCGCGAGTGAAGAAAATGAGTATTTCAGTGATGGTATTACGGAGGAGATCATCAATGCCTTGGCCAAGATAGATGGGCTTAAGGTCACTTCCAGAACTTCCGCATTTCATTTCAAGGGGAAAAAAATTACCATTCCCGAAATAGGAAAGCAATTGGGCGTTTCCACTTTGCTTGAAGGCAGTGTCCGGCTGGCCGGAAATTCCATGCGCATCACAGCGCAATTGATAGATGCCGCTGAGGATTTCCACTTTTGGTCGGAAACGTGGGACAGAACACTCGATAATATATTTGAAGTGCAGGATGAGATCAGCCTGCTCATAGCCGAGCGATTACGTGAGCATTTTGGCCACTTCGAAATCCAGGAACACCTGGTTGAGGTTAAGACCAAAAGTGTAGAAGCATACCAACTCTATCTCAAAGGTCGGCAGACCTTCAATAAATGGAACCCTGAAGATGTAAGACAGTCAATTATATTTTACCAGCAAGCCCTGAATATTGACCCAAACCATGCAGAAGCGCTAATCGGTTTGGCAGATGCCCACAGTTTTTTGGCCACCGTTACTTCCATTCCATTCGAAGAAGGATGGGGAAAATGCGCAGAACTGACACAGAAAGCATTGGAGATTAACGAAAATTTACCGGAAGCCTACTACCAGCTGGCCAACCTGGCTTTCTTCATCCATTGTAATTACCGAGAAGCATTTGAACATGCAAGCAAGGCAGTGAGCCTGAACCCAAACCATGTAGAATCGCAGCAATTCATGGCTTTTCTCTATATCCTGGCGGGAAAGAAGTCCAAAGCCCGAAGCCATTTGAACAATGCATTGAGTATTGATCCTCTTTCACAGGAAACACAATTCTTCAGTGGCTATGTCGAGTATATGACAGAAAACTATACCAAGTCTTTAAAACAATTGGATGCTTGCCTGGAAGCAAACCCTATGAATATTCCGGTTCATGCCGTAAAAACGCTCTGCTTATTGAAATTGGGGCGATATGATGAGGCCGTCCATTACTTTGATGCGCTGCCTCCTGAAATCGTAGTTCCTGGTGAAAAAGCTGGAAGCCAGGCTATAGGCTATGCGCTGATGGGAGATAAAGCCAATGCGAAAAAAACTGAGCAAACCTTGATAGCATTGGCCAATGGGGATGATGGTTTTACTGCAGACTCCTTTCTCTTCTTACTGGCTGGGGCAATGAATAGAAGTGAGGAGGCATTTGTCTGGGTGGAAGGCGCTATCAAGAAGGGTTCTCCCCTCTTATTGCTTCGATATGCAGACCCGCTTGTATACCCAATTAAGGAGGACCCGCGATATTCCGAATTTCATCGTCAACTTTTTCCGCAAGACCTTTTTGATATCAATAATGAAGCGGGCAAAAAGAGCAGCTTGCTAGATGAGGAAACGGCTGCAGCTTACAAAGCAAGGTTGACACAAATCTTCAAAACAGAAAGGCCACATTTACAACCGGACCTTTCCTTGAGATCCCTATCCGCTCAAATTGGCATTCAGGCCAACCAGCTATCCTGGTTACTGAACAATGGCTTCGGAAAGAACTTCAACGAATTCATCAATCATTATAGAGTAGAAGAATTCAAGCAACTGGCAATACGTCCTGAAAATACCCATCTCACCATTATGGCCATTGCCTACGACTGCGGTTTCAACTCCAAAACCGTTTTCAACACTTATTTTAAGAAAGAAACCGGTATAACGCCAAAGCAATACCTGAAAGAACAAAACATAATTTAAATAACTTGTTGTTGTGTTAATTCTATATTTTGATAAAACTAATTATTTAAAATAATACTTTAAAAAATGACAAATGGAAGTATTTTTTCTAGCAATTAAGTTTGTTTCCTAGGCTTTACTCTTCATTTCTTTTCCTTAGATGAAAAGAAACGAAGCAAAGAAAAATCAAGACACAGCTAAAGCTTCTACGCTCAAGGCCACCGCCACCCCGCAGCTGTGTCGACCTCCCCGCAATAATGACATTTCAAATTGAAGGACTTTAACTAACTAGTGCAACGGGTTTAAATACTTTTTTAGTTCCGATTTATAATTCCGAACACACACTTGAGCATCCGAACCCTGATGCAAAATCAAAGTGGCAACTTAGCATCATAATCTTGAAAAAACACATTAATTATGAGAGCTATTATCACAACAGGCTACGGGTCTCCAGAAATTTTCAAAGTAGGTAAGGTAGCCAAGCTAACTGCAAAACCAAATGAGCTGTTGATTAAAATCCATGCCTCTTCAGTGACCAAAGCTGATACCATGATGCGAACCGGGAAACCCTATATTGGTCGTTTGATGATCGGACTTACCAAGCCGAAAAATCCCATCTGGGGAACAGGCTTCGCAGGTATTGTTGAGTCAGTGGGTTCTGAAGTCACTCAATTTAAAGTAGGCGATAAGGTTTTTGGTGAGAACATCGCTACTATGGGGACTTATGCAGAATTTGTTACTGTACCAGAAGATGGAATCGTCGCCCATATACCTAAAAACCTTGGTTATGAAGAAGCTGCTTGCTTATGCGATGGCGGTATTACTTCGCTTAATTTTCTGTGCGTTCTGGGCAATATCAAATCCGGTCAAAAAGTATTGATCAATGGGGCATCCGGATCATTGGGAACAGCAGCCATCCAAATTGCCAAATACTTTGGTGCTGAGGTAACCGGCGTTTGCAGCCGCAAAAACATTGACATGGTAAAAGAATTGGGGGCTGATCATGTAATTGATTATAATAAGGAAGATTTCACCTTAAACACCAATACTTATGATATTATTTACGATACTGTAGGTAAACGTTCATTTGCAGCATGCCAAAATGCTTTGACGGAGCATGGGGTGTATGCCTCTCCCGTACTCGGTATGCCTTTATTGCGTGATATGATGTTTACTGCTGTTTTTGGAAAAAAGAAGGCGAAGTTCTCAGCTACTGGAGCCCTTCCCCAAAAGAAGATCAAACGTCTACTTAAGTTTCTGATTGAGATCATTGAGTCGGGAAAGCTCAGGTTGGTTATTGATAGGACCTACCCTTTAGAACAGCTAGCTGATGCACATCAATATATAGATAAAGGTCATAAGAAGGGAAATGTGGTATTAATGCCACATATTCAGCCCATAGCACGATCATGAAAAAGAAAGAAACGAATTATATAGGTGCAGGGATCATTATCGGAACAGGAATTGGTACCGCGTTCGGTCTCGCATTGGACAATATCGCCATTGGTATTTCTGTGGGGCTTGCTATCGGAGCCGCTATTGGATATACCATTCAACACGAAAAAGAAAAACGCTGAAGTCACTAGGAACACAAATTGTTAGCTCCTAAATTATTATGCACTTATTGCAATCAATTTCATCTCAGCATATAAAAACTGCTTATTATGAACTTATCTGACTATATAAAGAAAAGAAATGGAGTACCAATGGGGGCAGATAATTCACTTCGAAATATGCTGCATCGCTCTTTGGGTTCCGGAAAGTTTTCTACGTTTTGGAAATACTGGAACCCTATTTGGAGTTATTTTTTAGGAAAGTATATTTTCCAACCCCTTAAGCTATTTTTGCCTGCTGCTCTCTCGCTTTTAATCACCTTTGCTGTCTCTGGTTTTTTACATGATTTAGTGATCATGATCATAAATAGGAACTTCACCCTATTGCTAACACCTTGGTTTGTATTAATGGGGCTTTGTGTGATTTTAGGTGACTATACCAAAATTGACTATTCAAAATTCCCATGGCTAGTGCGTGCAACAATCAACCTAATCATCATTGCAAGCTGTTTGTTTATGGCTTATCAAGTAAAGTTTCTATATGATTTATAGTGTGCTAAAATTAGTTTCTATTGGAATAATTTTACCGTCATAATCCGCTAAACTGCGTTTGCAATATGGGTTCCTAAATCCTAGCATTTTTAATGCGATAATAAGGCTGTAATCTCTCCAAAAACTGGACAATTAAAAACGCTAAACTTTTAACCAAACCACTATCATTAAAAGCAGAAAAGCCTAAAACCCCCATCAATTAAGGTAATGCCGCCAATGGAATACCAGCCTCATTCCCAAATACCAAATCTCACTTAACTCCACACGACTGGCAGATTCCGGCGCAAGGGTCTTTTCCCTATGTGGAATATCGACGCCAAATGAGAATTGAAGCTTTAAGGTGGCACTTTGGGTATTGGAAAAAGTCCTGGTGGGTTGATACTCGAGAAATGGGAAGTCCCATTTTGTTGATCTATAGCCTACTAGGAAAGCCTGAGTATAATTCCTGTTAGGGATAACAAGAGATTCCCGGATCCTCCGTATTCCGTAAAAGGAAAGCCCTACCTCCCTTCCTAAGATGAACTGAAAGCGGCCGATAGGGGTGGATATTCCAGATTGCCAGGGAATCAGTCCCCCATTGCCCGCTCTCACAGCCATACCCTGGAAGGCTTGGGGAGCCATCCAAGAAAGAAAGGGAGCCGCAAGGATCAGATCACCTGGAATAAGCAAGAAAGGCATTCGCATGCGTAGGTTATAGGCCGACCTTCCTGGGATCGTAGAAGTAACCGAACTGCCTTGATAGCTTAAGCTCGGATCGACAAACTGACTGGTGGTCGGTGAATCCTGCCGCCATCCCAGTTGGATAAAAGCCAATCCATCGCCAGCCTTGTTCATCACACCGTCCAGTCCAAGCCCAAAAATCAAATTGGCTTCAATACTTCCTATCAAGGCCTTTTCATGCTGATAGGGACTGAATCCCCCTCTCAATCCTGCTGTCTCCAAGGAAGAGGATGCTCCGATAAAGGGGCCCAACTCGGTACGAAAACGAGCCAGTTCACCCAAGCCCTCAGAAAGCCCTGGCATGGGAGTGCCCATCAGCACCTTTTCCAGTAAATCCATATCAAAGACCATATTGGGCATGTCGTTATTCGAGCAAACATCAAAAGTATCCGGTAAAATCTCTTGGGGATTAAAAGCTAAGGCTTCTTCGCTTGCTTCCTGTAGCATTACATCGCAAAATTGTTCCAGACTCTTTTGAACAGCTTGAGCAGCTACCGATGCATCTATTGGACGCATATAGGCGTCTCCAGTAAGTACCTTACGTTGATTATCCCAGGTTTCTACCTCTAATCCGGCCTCATTATAGTGATCGTGGGTCCCTTTACGCTGGGCTGCATTTCCCCAAGTACCGGCCACATGACCAGCAGCATAAACATCCTGTATAAAGTGGAGAGCAAAGGCCTCATTGGCCAAGGCGGCTAGAAGAATTGCAGAGCGTTGTTCTTGTGTGAGATTTGCTGCTTTTGACTGGGCCGCTCTTCCCATTGCCTTTGTATGAAAATAGGCATAGGCACCTAGAGCATTCAGCGGAGCGCCTTCCCGAAGGCATTCCCTGAAATAATCCTCCACTGTCCTGTCTACCTCTGTCCTTGCCAGCAGAAAATGAACATTATTGGATCCTGCTCTTGTCGCATACTCGACATCAGCACGTTGCAACCTAATGTCAGAATTCCGGATGGCATTTAAGGTTTGATCAGCTCTTTTGGCCTTTTCCAGATCATTCCTTAACCTGACAGCAATATGGTCCACCTCCATAATCCAATCACTCTCAAGAATAATGCTCATCATTTGCTCCGGGGAACAGCTATGGTCCCCAGCAATAGCGGGCAATGACGCCAGATCCAGGGTTTCGGAATCCAGGCCATGCCGTGGATCCAAAATGGATACGGATAAGCGGTCTTCATGGCCGATACGAATCTGTGTCCAGATGGCCTCAAGTACCCTTCGGTGCTCAGGACTTAATTGCTGGATCGCCAATACCGTGATCTGCCTGTGCTCAGGATAAACCCAAGCATTGCTGGGCAATGAAAACACTAAAAGGATTATACAGATCAGCCAGCGTACCATAAAAATAGTTGAAGAGGGTTTCTATTAAAGATAATAAAATTCAGGGGTAATCTCTAAACACAAAACAACTGATTATAAGATCATTAAACAGTTTTATTGAGTATAATCAAAAAAATATAAACGAACATACTCAACTAACTTTATTCCTCCGTATATAGTTAGTTGAGTATGTTATGAGCAATTCTTAGAACCAAATGAACCACCCCGTATTTAAAGTGATTTTTTTTCCTTTTAAAGGGATCAATTCATCAAGGTTAATGTATGGAGGTTATTTTCTTTTCATAACTATCGCTTTTGTATCCAATTGGTTAGATTTATCTTCATCCATAGATTATTTAATTCGAACCTCACTAATCCTAATATTAGGATTGATCCTATATGCAGCCTATTGGGGTTCTCTGGAAAAAGAAAAGAAGTATGGGAAATTGGAAGGGGACCTTGAAATCTGTATAGAAAGAATTAGAGTAAATAACAATTCATATTATTGGTTGGAAATAGATAAATTTAAGTTTTGGCTGTTTCAAGTTGTTGACGAATTGTTATTTTCTGAAATATATCCAATCGCTAGATATTACGGTGGCCCAGCTTATTCTCAAGGAGGGAATAACTACGTGGAGTTCTTGGCTTCTGACAAAAAGGTTAAGGTATTTTTTCAATTAAAAACGCCTTCACACAAATTTGAGCTAAGGAGAATGATGCGGTTGCTTCTTTTTCATGACCGAATTAATCTCTCCACTACCTACATAGGATTAAACTTGGAATATGAAGAGATCCAAGAACTTAAAAAGGCCAAAATCAAGTATATTGAAGACCAGCAATCGAAGTTTAGCTCATGAAGCAAACAGGTGAAATAGTAATTTACCAATCTGGTCAAGACGCTCCTTCTATTCAGGTGCTTCTTGAAAATGACACTCTTTGGTTGGATCAATATAAGATTTCTGAATTGTTTGGTACAGATAGGACTTCAATAGTTAGACATATCCGTAATATTTACAAGCACTCTGAATTAGAGGAAAAGGCAACTTGTGCAAAAATTACACAAGTTCAACAGGAAGGCGAAAGAACGGTAAAGAGGCAGATAAAAATCTATAATTTGGATTTGATTATCTCCGTTGGTTATAGGGTAAATTCAAAAAAGGGAACTTCCTTCAGAATTTGGGCTAACAAGATCATCAAAGATCATTTGGTGAAAGGCTATACTTCTAATGAAAAAAGATTGCTGGAGCTTCAAAAAACAATTAAACTGGTAAATAGAACAATCCAAAGTCTTCGATCAGACGACCAGACAAAAGGCATATTTGAAGTTTTAGCTGAATTCTCGACTGCTTTGGATATTTTGGATGATTATGACCATCAAAGACTAAGTTTACCAGAGAGCCCAATCCAAGCTACTTTCAGAATATCCTACGAGGAAGCAAAACTTGCAATGGATGAATTGAAGAAAAGATTCGGTGGCTCAAGTCTTTTTGGAAATGAAAAAGATCAATCCTTCAAGAGTTCGATTTCAGCTATCGACCAAACATTCGATGGAATCGAACTGTACCGGAGTTTAGAAGAAAAAGCTGCACACCTTTTATATTTTGTAGTCAAAAACCATTCATTTTCAGACGGTAACAAGCGAATTGCTGCCTGGTTATTTATTTGGTATTTGGAGAAAAACAAAAGTTTATACCACCCAGATGGTACAAAAATTATTAGTGAAAACGCCTTAGTTGCTTTGACCTTGCTAATTGCTGAAAGCAAACCTGAAGAAAAGGAAATGATGATTAATGTAGTCGTAAATCTTCTTAACAGAACTTAGATTGATGGAGAACCCATAACATCACCTTGGGTACAGCGGGTTACTTAGGAAATATAAAAATCAGTCTTTCTTTAAGAAGCAAAAAGCTTCTAAAGCCCACCATCTACAAGCTGCAAAACCTTGTATTCTTCATTAAGCCCTTTTCCTTACCAACTCCCTTTCCTTCCATTCTGTTGGGGATATGCCTTCAAATTGCTTGAATACTCTGGAAAAATAGTTCACGCTGCTAAAGCCGCTTTCAAAACAGGCTTCGGTGATATTGCTGCCCTTCCAGAGGATTTGCTTCTTGGCCAGCTCCAGCCTCTCCCTGTTGACAAACCTAACCGGGGTTTCTCCCAATTCCCTTTGAAAGGCCCTGAAAAACTGAGCGCGAGATAGACAAGCCTGACTGGCCAATCCATTTATATCCAAGTTTTGCTGTAGATTTTGGCGGATAAAGCGGACCACATGGGCCAAGCGGTTTCTGGTACTGAGCTTATCGACATTTTGAAGTAGATAATGCCTGGCCTGCGTTTGCATCAAACTGGCGATCAACTCACGCGTGGTATTAGAGGCCTTCATTTGCTTTCCAAAGCCATTGTCCACCATCACCCTGATCAGGCTATTGAGATTTTCCTGAACCAGTTGATTGTTCATCAGCAAAAAATTATCCTTACTCCAGCTCCACTTTTCCTCATCCACTTTTGGGAAGTGTTCATTCAGCCAAGCCATGGTTTCCTGCACAAATCCCTCACTGATCTCCAAGGCCAAGCATTGGGTGGGATCATTATGGGTCGCCTCAGGAAAATCAATATACATGAGTTCTGAAGCAGGCATAACAATAGACTGACCAGGCAAAAACTCAAAACCATCCTGTGATTTCAGGTGCATGATTTTCTTGCCCTGAATCATACTTACGATAACAGGATTATCAAACTGGAGATCAAAACTATGGGCCAACCTGCTGGTTTCATACACATTCAGCACGGCATGGTCTGCCTGATGGGCAGTCCTATGCTCCACTTCAGATTTTGGCGTGCTAAAGATTTTGTATTTCTCCTTTAAATTAATGGCATCCAGCATTTTAAACTCTTCAATTATTCTCCAATAAATTAGGCAAAAAGGGACGATCCTCCAAAGCTTTCATAAAAATGAGATTATTGTGCTAATCAATGAAACTATCCTGAAAAGCTTTTTAATGATTCCTATACAAATTGTCCTTCGTACAAAAACCCAAAATAATATGACCACTATCGCACAAGAAAGGCCAGCTACCCAGTTGGCGCGACCAGAATTTAAACCCCACTATGACAATTTCATCGGCGGCAAATTTGTAGCCCCGGTGGGAGGAGAATATTTTGAAGTAATCAGCCCCGTGGACGGAAAAGCATTCACCAAAGTGGCAAGGAGCAAGGCTGCCGATATCGAATTGGCACTCGACGCTGCCCACAAAGCTTTTCCAAAATGGAGCTCTTCCTCCGCAACTGAAAGAAGCAATGTCATGCTCAAAATTGCTGATAGAATAGAAAACAAACTGGAATATCTAGCAGCCGTAGAAACCATTGATAATGGTAAACCAGTGAGAGAGACCATCAATGCTGACCTGGCGTTGGTGGTCGATCATTTTAGGTACTTTGCCGGTGTGATCAGAGCAGAGGAAGGCTCAGTGGCAGAACTGGACGCCTTCACCGTTTCCATGAATATAAAAGAACCTTTGGGAGTCGTCGGCCAGATCATTCCATGGAATTTCCCACTTTTGATGGCGACTTGGAAAATTGCTCCGGCCATGGCAGCAGGTTGCTGCACCGTCGTTAAACCAGCCGAGCAAACCCCTGCCTCCATCTTGGTCCTTATGGAACTGATCGGCGACTTGATCCCTGATGGGGTGGTGAATATTGTCAACGGTTTTGGCCCTGAAGCAGGCAAACCGCTGGCACAATCTCCAAGGGTGGCAAAAGTAGCCTTCACCGGTGAAACTACCACGGGTAGATTGATCATGCAATATGCCTCTGAGAACCTCAATCCAGTGACCATGGAATTAGGTGGCAAATCTCCCAATGTCTTCTTCCCATCCGTAATGGATGAGGATGATGAATTTTTGGACAAATGTATAGAAGGTGCCGTGATGTTTGCCCTTAACCAAGGGGAAGTTTGCACCTGTCCTAGCCGTATTCTCATCCATGAAAAAATTTACGATGTCTTTATGGAGAAGGTCATCGCTCGAGCCGAGGCCATACAAATGGGCCATCCATTGGACAAAAACACCATGATGGGGGCCCAGGCTTCCAAAGACCAATTTGAAAAAATCCTCAGCTATATTGATATAGGAAAACAAGAAGGTGCCGAGGTACTTACTGGAGGTAAAGCGGCCAGCTTGAATAGTGGCTTGGAAAACGGCTATTATATCCAACCCACCCTCTTGGAAGGACATAATAAAATGCGGGTATTCCAAGAAGAAATATTCGGACCGGTAAGTTCTGTCACCACCTTTAAGGATGTAGAGGAAGCCATAGAGATTTCCAATGACACATTGTATGGCCTCGGAGCTGGTGTATGGACCAGAAATGCCCATGAAGCTTACCAAGTCCCAAGGGCCATCAAAGCCGGGAGAGTTTGGGTCAACTGCTATCATGCCTATCCTGCACATGCACCTTTTGGGGGCTATAAAAAATCTGGTTTCGGTAGGGAAACGCACCTGATGATGCTCAACCATTATCGCCAGAACAAAAATATGCTGATCTCTTATGATAAAAATAAACTAGGATTCTTCTAGGAGTATTGTTTGGGTAATAAGGGAGCTGAGTGGACGCAGCTCCCTTTTGTTTCATCAAAACAATTTATCATGGCTTATCAAAGAGTAGGAATCAGCAATTCAGCAATAGCATTAATTGACCAGCTAAAAACTGACCACGGCCCCTTGATGTTTCACCAAAGTGGGGGCTGCTGTGATGGTTCCAGCCCCATGTGCTATGCCAAGGGAGAGTTTAAGACAGGAGCTTCTGATGTCTGGATGGGCAATATCCATGGATGTGATTTTTTCATGTCCAAGGACCAGTTTGAATATTGGAAGCACACCCACCTGACCTTGGATGTCACCGATGGCCGAGGGGCGAGTTTCTCACTGGAAATCCCCTATGGAAAAAGATTTATGATCCGTAGCCGGATGCTCACTGAGGAGGAGCTTGACGACTTGGAACCAGTTAAAAGTGGGGAAATTGAATAAAAGAACGAAAAGAGCCAAGTCCGAATCAATAGTTGATTCGGACTTGGCTCTTTTATTTTTCTATATGACAATCTGTATCAAACCTGCCAGGTTTATTGCCCTCAAAGTCCCCATTTGGATTTTAAAGTTTTGAAACCTGGCAGGTTTAGTCCTCCGCAATTCGCTGCCTCATGTCTCCATACTCAAGACTAGAGACTCAAGACTACTAGTCCACTAACCTGATCACATAACTGTATTCAAATTGCTGATCGGTCAAGAGGTATTCCCTATGAGGATATTGTCCCCAGCTATTGTCTCCACCCAATCCACGTTGTTTCCAATCTATATGTAAGAAAACTGAATTGTGCGTTTTGATATCCGTGGGATGCTGTTGTTTTTTATTTAAGCCTGGATCCAAATCCTCGGTTTTCACATCCAATGCACTCACACTTAACGGCTGCATACCCTGGATCTGTACCCCTTGTCCTTGATCATTCCTTAACTCCAACCAGCGGACATCGGTTTTATTACCTGACTCCTGAGGCCTGATATACTCCCAGTGAAACTGATTGGCCACTTTATCTTCATAATGCCCCACAAAAGAGGAATGCTTTCTGTCACTATAGTTTTCCCATGGGCCACGGCCATAATAGGAGAAGCTGTCATTTCTACCGGGCAATTGCATACGCATACCATACCTTGGCAATTCCGGCAATTCCCTTCCTTCCAAATCCAAAGCAGCTGTTACCTTTACTGATCCATCTTTTTGGATAAGGTATTCTACTGTATAAGGTGCAGCGATATTGGTCAATTCATATTTCACCAAAATAGGCAGTCCTTCAGCATTCTCTTCTCCAATATTTACTTCCTCCACTTTTTGACCAATATGAGCAGCTCTCCAAACACCCAGTCTGGAAGGCATATGGTTACCAAAGTCATTGTCCGTAGGAGCTCTCCAGAAATAAGGACTTGGAAAATCCCTGATCAACCAAGGTTCACCATCCTTCAGGGTATATTTTCTAAACCTGCCCCTATTAAGGTCAAATTCTCCTATTACTTTGCTAGTAGAAAACTTTAGTATATCACCATCTTTTTCCCAGTCAAGGTCTCCTGAAGGCGCAGTAATATTGGCAAAATAATAACCCTCATTAAAAGGGAACTGCTCCCTCGCCACTTCATGGCCAGCAGGGATCAAAGGACTCGATTTTCTGGTGTAAGCATATACATTCAAGAACGTTTCTACTTCACCCAACTCAGGCAAATCCAATTGAACGGTCTTTTTGCCATGAGGGGCCAGCTCCACCTCAAATTCACCTGTTTCTACCACTTCTCCATTTTCTAACCACTCCCATTTAAAGGCATATTCCTCTAAATTGGTAAAATCAAATAAATTCTCGATTTCAATCTGTCCATCATCGTTCTTTTCAAAAAGGATATTCTGATAAACTTTCTTTACCTCATTGAGACCTGGATGTGGTCTTCTATCTGCTGTCACTAAGCCATTGGCACAGAAATTTTCCTGGTTCACCAAGAAATAACCTCCCAAATCACCTCCATAGGCCCAAAATTCATTGCCATTATCATCTTTGGTCAACAGTCCCTGATCTACCCAATCCCAGATAAATCCACCTTGCATCTGCTTGCTGCCCATAATGATATCCCAGTATTCCTGAAAATTACCGGTACTGTTTCCCATGGCATGGGCATATTCACACATGATATAGGGCCTTGTTTTATCCGTAGCCTCAGCATAGCGCTTCATGCTACCAATGCCTGGATACATCGGAGCAACAATATCTGTGTTTTCATTTTCTCCTGCCTGCTCAAACTGGACCAACCTCGATTCATCCCGCTCTTTCATCCAATTATAGGCTTCATAAAACACCGGTCCATTGCCACATTCATTACCCATGGACCAAATGATCACAGATGGATGGTTTTTATCCCTTTCCACCAATCTATGAATTCTATCCAAATGTGCTGGAGCCCACTCTTCCCTATATGCAGGGTGACGCTCTTTATTAAAGCCTCCTTGCCACTCAGCTCCCATTCCATGGGTTTCGATATTTGCCTCATCTACAACATAAAGACCATACTCATCACATAGGGCGTACCATTCTGAGGCATGTGGATAGTGGCTCATTCGCACAGCATTAAAGTTATTCTGCTTCATCAACTGAATATCCTTCAGCATGATTTCACGATCAGGTACGTGGCCTTTGGTCTCATGGTGTTCATGTCTGTTTACTCCTTTGACCAGGACTGATTTGCCATTGACCATCAACTGGGCATCCTTGATTTCTACGGTACGAAAACCTGTTTTTTGGCTTACAGCAGCAAGGGTTTCCCCTTGACTATCTGTCAACTTAATAATATACCTGTATAAGTTGGGATGCTCTGCACTCCATTGCTTTACATTCCTGATGGTACTTGCAAAATTCACTTCCTGAGCAAAATCATTGATTGATTTTTCCTCTTCGAACACTACCTTACCATTCGCATCCATCAGCTCAAACTCTAGCTTAGCTGAAGGGATATCATTGTCCCCAAATGCCCTGAGATTAACCACAGCATCTAACTTGCCATGTCTATACCTTTCGTCTAGACCACTTTTAACAAAATAATCCCAGATGGTCAACTTAGGAACAGCTTGAAGGAACACTGTTCGTTCTATCCCACTCAAACGCCAGAAATCCTGATCTTCCAGATAGCTTCCATCATGCCACCTGAATACCTGTACGGCCAAGGTATTTTCTCCACCTTGGAGGTAATCAGTAATAATGAACTCAGCTGGCGTTTTGGCCGCCTTGGTCATGCCCACTTCTTCTCCATTGAGATAGATTTTAGCATAACCAGAAATAGATCCGAAGTTCAGGATCACTTCTTTCCCATTCCAGTTTGCAGGTATGGTAAAACTTCTTCTATAAGTTCCTACGGGATTATATTGGTTGTCCACATAGGGTGGATTTGCAGGAAAAGGATAGGTTACATTGGTATAAATAGGAATATCATATCCTTCCAATTCCCAATTTGATGGCACCTTGATCTGATCCCAATGTTGATCTTTGAAATCAAGCTCATAAAAGTCGGTAGGCCGATCTTGGGGGCGTTTCACCAAGGAAAATTTCCAAAGACCATCCAGGCTTTTATAAGTCTCATTGGTTTCCTTATTTCCCTCAACTGCTTTTTCCGCGGTTGGGTAGGTAATAAAAAAAGCCCTGGCGGCTTCTTTGTTGCGGTCCAGAACACCTGGGCTTTCCCATTCATTCTGGTCTGATTGGGCGAGTAGCGAGCCTGTGAAAAAGGCCAGCATACTTCCGGTCATCAAAAGTTGTTTTAGTTGCATTTTAATAGGTTTGGTTAATTGGTATATTTTGGGCGCAATGTCCTATACTTTGACATCCGCATTGAAAAACAACCAAATATAAGAACTTATTATTAAGTCAATTGGCTGATTAAACAGGAGGTTTTTGACAGGTTTGTTACAAAACAGGCTTTCCAAACACATTGAAAAGCCCGCTAAAACCTTGAATCAATAACCGTATTATTTATTATTTAACTACTTATTTAATCCCTTCAACAGTAGGAATAACTTGGATGATTTTTCCTTCTTCATCAAAAGTCAACCTATCGATACAAACCTCTCTATGGTATCCAGCAGCCCTGCCCATTTTAATACCATGAGGACGGGTAAATCGATGGTAAACAATATACCATTCATCTTTTCCAGGTATTTGAATTACAGAATTATGGCCTGTTCCAAAGATCCCCTTTCGGGGCGCCTTAGCTATAACCATATTGTCTTCAGGAATGGTCAATGGCCCCATAGGGGAATCTGCAAAGGCATACCTCACGCGATAGTCCTCGTTCCGAGTATCATTTTCTGACCATAGGAAATAATACTTTCCATTTCTGAAAAACACCTCTGTTCCCTCACGGAAGGTGCCATCCTCAGGAGTCAACAGCTTCAATTTACTTTTGTCAAAGCTGACCATATCATCATTTAGTGGCACAGCAGCCAAATAGCCATTGCCCCAATAAAGATAGTCCTTACCAGTTTGAGGATCAGTAAATACATCAGGATCAATTTCCTGTCCACCGCGTACACCCTCAGGCCTAAAGTCTACCAAAGGCTTGCCTGAATCTACAAATGGACCTGAAGGATTATCCGCTACTGCAACACCTACCTTTTGTCCAGCAGTGAAATAGTAGAAGTATTTATATTCCCCGTTTATCTTCTTTTCAATGGCGCAGGGTGCCCAGGCATTTCTACTGGTCCAATCCACATCTTTTTTCAAATCCAAAATCACCCCATCATCATTCCAGTTCACTAGATCTTCAGAGGAAAATGATTTAAAATAAGTACCCGACCAACCTGTGAATCCATCACTGGTGGGGTAAAGATGAAATTTCCCGGTTTTCTCAGAATAGATGATCTCGGGATCAGCATAATATCCCTTGAGTACAGGGTTATGGTCTTTTCTTGCTTTTACTTGAAATGCCTTCTCGGTACCATCTGGAAGGGTCAAAGTATAATCCACTGGTCCATTGCTAAAATCCTGAGGACCTTGGGGGCTGATATGAAAACCGGCAAAAAGCTCAAATTGCGGATCCACTTTATCCAGTTCTACATCATACTTAACCGGCAAGTATATACTACTATTTTCTTGGTCAAGCATGACATTGTTTCCATAGATTTGCTCATCATTGGCACGGAGAATCCAGTTTTGTTCATCTATACCAAAAGCCTCTACCAAACGAGTCACTTCTTCAAGCGTGATGGGTAAAACGGTACCATGCCTAGGATGGAAATTCATGCTCACTTGATCATCAATAATACTGAAGTTCTCCAAGTCAGTGCTTTCCGTAAATTGATAGGCTCCTTTCATATAAACATCGTACATCAGGATATACTTATCACTGCCATTCAGCTTAAAGATCCCCGAACCTTCCACTGCTTCATTGGTCTGCTGAAGGTAATCGTCCTCCATCGCATAACCCTCTGTCAACTTATCCGAAACAGCTTTTTTAATACCATTCCCGTGACCTTCAGTCTTAAAGAACAAGTGATATTTGCCATTATGATGGATAATGTCACCATCTATACAAGACTTCCCTTCAGGGTGGAAAAACAATTGTTTAGGTACAGATTCCAGTCCGGTAAAGTCTTCATTGGCATAGGCGTAATAGATGATATCAGCCCCACCTTCCTGCAGCATAGAAAAATAAACCATGTATTTACCCTCAGTAGGATCATAAATAGTTTGCGGTGCCCATACCCGCTTTACATCCGCAAATTCTTCTGGAAATACATCAGGAATATGAACTGTGCTATGCGTCCAATTCACCAAGTCCTTAGACTTTAAAAGGACCATGCCCTGATTGGCCCAGCCATCTTCAGGAACGTAGAGATCTGTCAAAACCATATAAAACATTCCATCTTCGCCCTTTAGGATATGAGGATCTCTAACCCCTCCCCTGAGACTGATACTATCTGCACTGATTACTGGTTTGTTATTATTTAGCGCCCTGTAGTTAAATCCATCTTTACTAATGGCATAATGCACGGATTCCTCTCCCGGTCCATTGCCAGTAAAATAAGCAAATAGATAGGCCTCGGGCGCTTGGCTTTGGGGCTTACAGCTAATGAACAGTAATGTCACCATCGCTAGCAAGCCAGATAGGTTATATAGGTTTTTCATACTACAGAAAACGTTAATTGACGTCGAAATATTTAACTGTATTTTTAACACTTAAATATATGCAAAAATATTTCCCAAGGCTAATGAATCCTTGTTCATTTGTATCAAGCTATATTTTACAATTCAACGATTAAATCAGCATTATTTATTAAGATACCTCAGCATGGCCTCCACCAAATAATAATCTCCATAGGTTAATGGCACATCGATCTCTGAATTTTCCGGAATATGTCCAACGCCATGTTTCAATAAGAAGCCGCCATTGGTTCCTTTAGCAGCTATATACTCGTCAGTAGTCAATGTAGTGAGCATTTGCTGGGCATTATCATTATATTTTTCCGCTAATTCCCCATCTACATAATCAGACAATTCCAATAACGCAGCAGCCATAATTGCACCAGCTGAAGAATCCCTTAACTCATCGGGAATCTTTGGCGCATCAAAATCCCAGTAAGGAACTTTATCCTCTGGCAAATTAGGGTGGTCAAGAATAAACTTGGCTATTGCCTTGGCTTGATCCAAGTATTTCTGCTCTTTAGTAGCCCTGTACATTACGGTATAACCATACAATCCCCATGCTTGACCTCTAGCCCAAGCTGATTCATCTGCATATCCTTGAGCTGTGCGTTTTCTGTTTACCTCACCCGTCTCAGGATCATAATTGATCACATGATAAGAGCTATAATCTTCTCTAAAATGATTTTTGATGGTAGTATCCGCATGCTGCACCGCAATATCGAAATAGGTAGAATCCCCTGTTGCTTCAGTAGCCCAAAACAATAACTCAAGGTTCATCATATTATCAATAATCACCAAAAAGTCTCCTTCTCTGGAATCCCAGCTTTTGATGGCGCCCACCTTTTCACTGAACCTGCTGGCAAGGGATTGGGCACTTTGGATCATAATTTCCTTATATGCTGGCTTAGGATCCAATCTGTAGGCATTTCCAAAGCTACAATACATCATAAATCCCAAATCATGGGTACTGGTATTGAATTGTTCCTTTTCCAATAAGCCCAAGGATCTAATGGCCTCATTTTTCAGCACTTCATCCTTTTTGTATTCGTCCAAATACAAAAGGGTTCCAGGATAAAACCCACTGCACCACCAACCTGATCCACTTCCCTCGAACTTATCCGTCTTGGCATGGTAAGTTTTCGGAAACTTCCCTTCCGGAAGCAATTCCATCATATATTTATATTGCTCGTTAGCCCTACTTAAACTTTTGCTGATTTGAGCACCCAATACTTCCTTTTCGGTCAATGAGGGTGTTTGTTTCACATTCCCCTTACTGCTTTGCCCACAAGCTCCCAACAGCATTCCCGCTGATAACATTAGACCATAAAAACCCTTCTTCATTTTGGTTATCTTAATTTGATTAATTCTTATCACTTTACTTCCATTAATTTCACAGGATTCATAATTCCTTCCGCCAAACCTTCACCATCTTTTTGTTCTACTTTCTGGACAAAAAGATGAAGTTGCTGCTTTTCTTTCCATAATTCGATATCATAGGATGGTTCCCATTGTCCGACACTGTCCTTAGTCAAATCCACAATTTCCCAGTTGATATTTTCCAATGATTCTGTCAAAGCCATGGACACTTTATTCCCTCTTTCTTCATCTCTGAAAAGCAAGTAAAGGCGGCTGTTACTTCCGTTATTATCTACCAAAACCTGAGGGCGGGAAATAGGAATGCGCTTGGTTCCTCCTCCTCCAAGCTGAAAGTTAGATGCCCTAAAGTCGGGACTGATTCTTTCCCAATTTTGCCCTTGTTTAAAAATTATCTGGTATTGTGTTTTTCCGTTTTCATTCCAATAGGAAGCAATAAATGGCGAGCCATTCTCATCGGCATATATCGCCGTCTGATTGATCAAGCTACTATTTTGTGGAATTCTCCATGCATACTCCGCCTTCTCCAAATTGATGGGCAATACATAGTGTTCTCCTGTTGACTTCTGCCAGGTAAGCCCCCCGTCTTCAGATTTGGCATAAGCCAAATCATGATTGGTGGATACATCCCATGTTTCTCTCCAGACCCAAGAGAGATGGATGGTACCATTGCCATCCACGCATGCTTGCCAGTATGCATTTCTAGCATCCTCCCCATCGATCAAATTATCGTGAAGCTGTCTCCACTTTTTGGTCTGTATATCATATCGATTCATCACCAGGTTCCCTCTTCCTGATTCTCCTGAACGATAAAAAAATAGCAGATCACCATTAGGCAGGTTATGAAATTCAGGATAAGTGACATCTTTTTCAGATGCTCCAGTCATCGATTCCATTTCTCCTAACTCCAGGCTCAAAGGGTATTTGCCTCTCGCATAGCGCAAGGGGTTATTATGGTGATCCCAGCTTACATGAAGATATCCTTCCCCATCCACCGCAATACTGATGGTATTGTGTGCATCTGCTGTATTTCCGGTGTAGGCTGTTTTATTGATCTCCCATTGATCACTACCAAGCTTTCTCTTACCCAATATTAAGTGGCTATCAGGGCCGTAATAAGCAATAAACTGTGTATTCTTGTAGGTCGTGATAGAATTTCGACGAAAAATAACTGCATTGATAGAGTTATTGGCCCAGCCCTCGCCTACCTCAGTTAGCTTGACCTTTGAGCCTAATGTCTTTGTACTGGTACAGGCTGGCAAAAGTCCTAACACTAGCCATAAGCCCCAAATACATTTGTTTATTGTTATCAATTCTTTATTTGCTATTGGATTTGAACCTGAGCATAAACTCTCAGGTCCAAATCATTTTTTCTTTAAAATTCGATTTTAGTATAATGCATGATCACGGGTAGCATCACCCCCGCTCCAAATTCGTTTTTGGGTCCAAGGCTCACTTGTATCAGCCCAAAATGGCGCATCTTTATCCAATCCCAACACTAAAAAGACTTCAGAGCACAGGTACAAACTCCCTGTTGAGATATAAGGCTCGGCCACCTCTGGCTGATGCCCATAGAATCCCAAGGTCAACCATCCATCTTTATCAAACATATCCTTGGCTTCCATATGTCTGGCAATAATCGTATGAAAAGCTGCTCTCACTTGTGATGGCTTTACCTTTTCAGGAAGTTCTTGCCAAAGGGCGATCTGGGACAAACTTTGGAATGCACCAAAACGATAGGCCATAGACCTGCCCACTACTGGATAGGTTCCTTCTGGAGAAATCAAACGTTCCTGAATAGCAGCATATCGCTGGGCGCGCTTCAGAAATACTTCCATATTTTTCCCCATACCATGCTTCTTTTCTTGCAATACCTTGGTGATATCAAGTAGCATTGGCTGGATCACAAAACTATTATAATAATCAAAATGGAAATCTGCACCATCTCCATATACCCCATCCCCTACATACCATTCTTTATGCTTATTAACAGCATAAGATATTCTCATCATATCGGCTTCCCCTTCGAATTTTAGTAGAGCAGCCTCTACAGTAGCTGAAAACAACAGCCAGTTGTTATAAAATGGATTAATTTCCCGGGAAGACTTCAATGCAGCAATCACATTTTGCTGTGTTTCAGGACTCAACCTCTCCCAAAGTTGAGAAGGGGCTCTTAGTAATCCCTGAGCAAAAAATGCGGCATCCACTACTGGCTGACTTCCTTTATTAAAATTCATAAAATCAGGAGAATCTGGGTCAGTAGCATTATGGATAGATTTTAAGGTCAACTGAATATATTTTTCTCTTAGCTTTCCTTCCTCTGTGTCATCTGGACCCAATTCCAGCCAAGGGGCCATTCCTGAGATTAAGCGACCAAAAGCCTCCAAATAGGTTACCGTTTCACGACCTGCATAAGCATCTGGAGTCACCTCCACTGGCATTTTCTCCTTGAGTGTATTCTCACTTAAGTTGATCAAAACAGGATCCGCAATCTTGGTCAATACCTCAATATAATATTCTCTGCTTTCCTCCCCCTCAGAGTTTTTGGAATTAGCCCTAACAGCTGTAGAAAACATTCCAAGCAATAATAAAAAGGCCAAAGCCTTAATGTTGCAATAATTGTACTTCATTATTTGTTTATTTTTTATGGAATTAAATTCCTTCAAATATACACTTCATTTCAAGAGATCAAGGCCGTCAGCCCTAATGACTACTTGATTTTTGATAAACCCGTACATAGTCTACCTGATACTCCTTGGGAAAACTAGTACGACTGGGGTCTCCACCATTGCCCCCTATGGCCAAATTAAGCAGGATATAATGTGGTTGGTGAAATGGATTGAAACCATCAGGGTTAAGAGTAGACTTTAGGTCAACTTCATTTAGCAATTCATCATCAAGGTATAATTTGATATAATCCTCCGTCCAATCCATTTTCCAAATATGGAATTTGTTTGGCCATTCGGGATCCTTCTCCAAAAACTGACTGAAGGGTATTTTCTGTTCATCCCATTCAGAAGCATATGGTCCTCCGGTTTTCTTCCAGGCCGCATTGGCCAATATGGTAGCCTTACCATCCACACGGTAGTATTCCATGATATCCACTTCACCATTGGCTGGCCACCCTCTAGATATCCCCAAGGTCCAAATTGCAGGCCACATTCCCAGGGCGGTATCTATCTTTGCACGAACCTCTATCAGGCCAAATTTGAATTCTTTTTTGCCACGGGTATTAATGCTTGAAGAACTATAATGTGCATATTCTTGGTTCTTTCTCCAATCATCACTACCCACCTCAAAACGCTCATTCTTGACCTCTTCTCTTTTTCCTTCGATAATCAAAAAGCCATTGCTCACATTGGCATTCTCTTCTTGGTAATATTGTAGTTCCCTGTTTCTGACCAAGCCTTTTTCATAGGACCAAAACGCATCATTTGGCTTTCCCTCATTCTCAAATTCCTCCTGCCAAACCAATTCATAACCGGGATATGCCGAAATATCAGCTTCTGTATTTTCTTTGCTTTCTCCATTTGAACATGCCCCTAAACTTATGATCAATGGGCAGCACAGCAACTGGACTAAGCGATTCATAGTAATCATATTCCTATTCCTCTTTTTTTGACAAATCCATAATTTGAATATCCTTGAACATTACACCTTGTCCTTCAGATTGCAAGCCGATATACCCTTCTGTCAACATCTGCCCATCCACCTTTAATTCCGGGTCAAAGCGGTTGGCCACTCCTCCACCAATTTGCGGTTGGGTGTATTGCAAAACCGTATCGCCATTAACCATATGAATGACCAATGAGTCTTCAAATACAATCAAATCGGCTTGAACCCATTCATCCCATTTATAGGTTGGGGAAGTTGAATTGATACAATGACGGGGATCCATCTCTCCCTCAAAATAAACCTCAGTACCTGGAGAGCACATATTTCCTGTAGGTCTGGGCACTCCTTCTTTGGCTTCAGCAAGCATCTGGTATTCCACGGAAATGGGCCAATCCTGTTCTTTCAGTTGGCTTTCTGGAGATTGGGAATGGAACATTACACCACTATTTCTATAGGTATAGCTAGGAGCATCCTCCAGCCATTCATCTGTAAAACGGTATTTCCACTTCAAGTGAAAGGAGGAAAACGGTTCTTTATAAAACAGGTGACCATACCGCTCGTCAAAACCTTCATCATACCCATCATAATTCACTAAGATAACACCATCCTGCACCCGGAAAGTCTCCCTATAATTTTCACCGGACTCATGATGATGGATTTTCGGGATCCAACCTTCTAAGTTTTCTCCATTAAAAAGTGCTTGCCATTCTTCTTGGGGCTGTTCTTGGTCTTTGCTTTTTGAGCTACTGGTGCTACAACCTACACATAGGACCATCGCCAGGTATGTAGCATGTCTTAGTTTTAACATATTCATTTTATTCAAGCGTAATAAATTTCACATCATCCCGAAAATACAATTAATTGTTTAATCTCAGTTTATTTATTACACTATTGATTGTAGCCTTATATCATGGGGGAAATTGGCTACCTAGAGACTTTTAGCTCTTTATTATCCCTAGATAGCCCATTTCATCATAATAGCTTCAATACCCTGAATTTTGACCTAAGTCAGCATCCTTATTAAGATCTATCTCTGTTTGTGGGATGGGCATTAAAAGGTGGTTTTCTGAAAGACCATTGGTAGTTTCTATAGCACCACCGGCCAATGATTCTTCGCCAGACAACCTTTTTGCACGTTCTACCAAAGTTCCAGTTCTGACAAGGGTCTTTCTTCTGTTTTCCTCAGCCAAAAGCTCCCTCACCCTTTCATCAAGAATAAAATCCAAATCAATATCGGATGCGCTTACCATGTCGGTATGTGCCCTATCCCGCAATACATTTATATCTGCCGCAGCACCATCCAAATTCCCTTGCTTAAATCTTGCCTCTGCTCTCAAAAGGTAAGTTTCTCCTAGTCGCATAAGGATAAAATCCTTCCACATGCCCCAGCCAAAATTATCTCGAATATCATACTGCCCCCACTTTAATGTATAAGGCACATATTTATAGATGGTATCTGCAGCAAAAATCTTCACAGAAGAACCATCATCAAGTATAAATTCAGCATCTTTTCCATAGGGCACCTCCTGGCCTCTAATCGCATCATACTTTGGATCTGGGTTATTGAAATACAATGTTCTTTTAATGCTGTACTTTGAGTTTCTCATATCATTATCAGCATAAAGACCATAAACCACCCAATCGTTTAGCCTCATTCGGGCGAGTCCTCTCCCTCCTGTAGTATCTGATGGATGCATTCCAGGAAGATCATGATAAGAAGCTACCCAAACCCTTCTTTGTTGTGGAGCGCCAGAACTCCCTCCTGTTACATCCGCTGGGTTTTCAGCTTCCAATACCCAGATCCCTTCGGTGTTTCCTTGGCTTCTTCGCTGGTTTCCATATAGAAACATATCTGAGAAAGCATCCCCTGGGTCATTGGCTCGCACGCCGTATCGGTCTCTCACTAAACTCAATCTACCTCCATTGATAATTTCTGTACATTGCTCTTCAGCTTTAGCATCTTCTCCCCTTCTTAAGTAGACTTCTGCCAAAAGCTGCCTGGCCATTTCTTTATTGGCTCGGCCATTCTCCGCTGCCTCTCCTATATTAGGTAACGATTCCACTGCTTCCAATAAGTCCTGTACTACAATATTGTCAACCTCAGCCACAGGAGTACGTACAAAATCAGTTTTAGGAGCCGCCAATGGTTCCGTCAGCAAGGGGACATCTCCAAAGTGGGTCACCAAATTATGATAAGCTAAGGCCCTGAAAAATTTTCCTTCGGCTCTAAAAACGGCCATTTCCTCAGATGTAACACCTTGTACTGTCTCCCCGGAGGTGCTTTGTATGAGAATATTCGCATTGTTGATCAATCTATAATATGATCCCCATATCTTTCTGGCAGCATTATCAGTGGAGTTGAGAATTTCGTAATCGAAGTAGGGACGAGCATCACCATTAGATCTGCCTGCCGGTGCCCAGGCAATATCAGTACCAAGCTGCCATACCCCTCGAATAGTTTGATCATCAGTAGTAGTAAACATCGTGCCATATTGGTAATGTAATCCAATAACCGCTGCTTCAAAGCCTAACCTATCAGTCAGCACTTCAGGTGCGTAACTATCAAGTACTTCTTCATCTAGAAAATCTTCACTACATCCAGACAAAAAGCCTAAAATACACAAGGCACTGAGGAATAGTTTTATATGTTTTTTAAATGGTATATTCATTTTACTGGTTATTAAAGGGTTAAATTAAGACCAAAGGAAAACGTTCTGATCAAAGGATAGTTGTTCTCCCAACCACTAGATCCACGAGAAACCTGGGTGTTTTCAGGATCCCAGCCAAACCAATTGGTAAATGTATGTAGGTTTCTACCTGCGGCATAAAGGGTCAAACTGCCAATATTATACTTCTCCAAAAATGTCTGGGGAACCACATAGCTCAATCTTACATCCTTGATTCTAACATAACTATAGTCTTCTGCAAATTGAAAACCTCTGTAACGGTTATAAGCGGCAAGTGAAGGCCAGTAGTTGCTTGGGTTTTCTGGAGTCCAATATTCATAGCCTGCGGGAAGGTTTCTTCTCCATGCTTCATCCGCATAGGTCAGGTCTCTATTACTCTTCAATCCACCTTGTGAAGTCTGGATAAAAACGCTCAAATTCCAGTTTTTATAACGGAAAGTATTGGTCAAACCACCAATCCATTTTGGGTCTCTCTGTCCTACGATCACACGGTCTTCTGCCGTAATCTGTCCATCACCATTTTGATCCACGAATTTAAGGTCACCAGGTTGTGCTACAGGATCTACTGATGAAGCATCCTCGCCTTCCTGCCAAATGCCCACTTTTTCATAATCATAGATCACCCTTAAAGGCTGTCCTATAAACCAGCGGTTTCCGATATCATCCTTACCATCTCCATAAAGATCAAGGATCTCATTTTTATATGTAGAGAAGTTCAAAGAAGTCTCCCAACTAAAATCCGCGTTCTCTATATTGATTGTATTTAAGGTAAGCTCAAAACCTTTGTTCTGCATTTCCCCAAGGTTTGCCCAAACATTATTGTAGCCAGTAATCGTAGGCAGGTTTCTTCTCAGCAAGATATCCTCCGTTTTTGTTTTGTATACCTCCACAGTACCACTGATTCTATTTTGTAAGAACCCGAAATCCAATGCCAAATTTGCAGAGGTAGTAGTTTCCCAGGTCAGATTAGAGTTTCCCAATGAGTTGTATAAAACTCCTACTTGAGCAGCTCCTCCAAATGGCTGAAGAACTGTGTTGGCAGTAGAAACAGTCTGGTTGGGAGCAATGGCCTGGTTTCCAGATTGACCATAAGAAAACCTTAGCTTTAACTCACCTAGACCGGATTGGTTTTGCATAAACTCCTCATTGTGAATATTCCACCCCAAGGCCATGGAAGGAAAGAGACCATATTTACTGGTATTGGCTCCAAAGGCTGAATAACCATCCCTCCTAGCTGTTACAGTCACCAAATACCGGCTGTCAAAGGAGTAGTTCAACCTGCCCATTTGTGAAAGCAAAGTATAGTTATTGGCATCTGACCAAGTCGCTTGGGTAGTGCCTGCTTCCATACCATTATAGGAGAGTGCATCATTGATAAATCCCCTAGATTGTCCACTAGAGTAAAAATAATCTACGCTCTGGGCGCTGTACAACGCGGTGATATCAAAATGGTGTTGCTCGATATCTTTGGTATAAGACAAGATATTCTCTACTACCCAGTTAGCACGTTCGGTATTAGAAATATTTGCAGTACCACTCTGATCGTTAAATTCTCTCCCAGTATATCCTGCAAATCGATCAAAATTATACACATAAGTAGCATTGAAACGATACTTAAGCCCTTTGACAAAAGCAGGCGTAATATCTGCATAACCAGATCCCGATAGGGTTCTCCTTCTGTCGAGACGGTCAGTGGTCAAGCCCAAAAGTGGATTTTTGAACAATTGCTCCGGACTCATTGGAAAAGTAATATATTCTCCATTTTCATCGTAAGGCACTGAATAAGGACTCATTGCCGTGGCCTCTAGCCAGTTTACTCTACCTCCGTCGTAATTGTTATCAGTAAAAAAGGAAGATGTACCCACTTTCAGCCAATCCGTAATGGTTGCATCAATATTTGTTCTGAAATTAGTCCTTGCATACTGGTATCCCTTTACTACCCCTTTTTGCTTTAAGTGACTGCCAGACACATAATACTGAATTTTCTCGGTTCCTCCAGAAATGCTCAAATTATGCTCGGAAATTCTTCCTGGCTGTGTTGCTTCCTCCAACCAATCTGTAGTAATACCAGCTTCATAGTTCTCTACTTCTGAGGCATTGGGCAATACATTGGTTTGGGGCTGATTGTTTGCAATCAAGTAATCTTCATATTTCTGCACATAGGCATCAGGACTCATGGGATCAAGGACATGAGCCATTCCTTCAAATCCTACATAACCACTATAATTGATCTTTGGCTTTCCATCAGATTGATTTCCTCTTTTAGTAGTCACCAAGATAACGCCATTAGCCCCCCTAGTTCCATAAATAGCAACAGCTGATGCGTCCTTTAAAATCTCAATAGATTGAATATCACCAGCATTCAAATCATTGATCGAACCAAAGAATGGTGCTCCATCCACTACGATAAAAGGGCTGGTATTGGCATTAATGGAGTTTACTCATCTAATTTGTAAGCCCCCAGTGCTTCCTGGAACAGAGGATCCTTGGCTTACGTTTAACCCTGCAGTTGTTCCCTGAATGGCTTGGGTAAGATCTGTTACGGGTAAATTACTTAATCGGTCTTTTGGTACGGAAGCTACTGAACCCGTAATATCAGATCGCTTCTGTGTTCCATACCCTATTACCACTACTTCTTCCAACTGCCCCACGTCTTCACTAAGGCTGATATTGAGTGATGATGCATTCCCCACAGTTACTTCATTATTACTATAGCCAATGAATGAAACATTGAGGACTGGAGTATCTGTAGTCAGTGTCAAAGTAAACCTTCCTTCTAAATCTGTTGCAGTACCATTCGAGGTCCCTTTCTCCAATATCGTCGCCCCTGGAATGGGCTCTTGGGTGGACTCGTCAACGACGACTCCGGTGATGATCTTGCTCCCTGTCTGAGCTAACAGGGAGGAAAAGAATAGACAGGAAATCATGAAAACCCCTATCGCTCTTGATACAAAATGCTTCATAGTTTTTAAGGTTATATTGTTAATTTTTTTGGGCAAATCATCAGGACTAATTAAAAGTCCAGTGCTGAATCCTTTCTAAAAAAATCATCATTGGACTTTTTTATTCCTTCAAATTCGCAATGGAAATATGGGTATTTAAAACAATTAATGTAAGTTTAACACTTATTTAACGGTAATCTTAACGGTTAAACAAATGCCTCATTCGCCCCAATAGGCACATTATGAAGATCAATGCAGGCTAAACAAAAAACTGAAATGGACAATACTAAAAAGCTAGAAGTAATTGAGCATGTTATTAAAAGCAAAACTTTCAGTAGATCCCCATCAAGTTGTGTGCTACTAAAATTTCTTGCTGAAGCCACCCTCGCCGGAAGAGATCTGAAGGAAACGACTATAGGTATGGAACTCTATGGGAAGTCCTATGAAGATGAAAAGAGTGCTGCGCACGTAAGGGTGAATATCTACCACCTTCGAAAAAAACTTGAAAAATATTACCAGGAAGAAGGAGAAAATGATGAATGGAAGATCCAAATTAAAAAAGGCCAGTACCAGGTTAACTTTATCAAAAATATAGAAGATGAAAAAGCGCACTACTCCCCCCATCTAGGCATTATAATTTCAATATTGGTATTGATTTTGGCGATCTCTTTTTGGTTGTTTGGAAGAAGAGAAGAGGTACCCTTATGGCAAGTTTATTTTGAAAGTAACAAGGAAACCACCCTTTACATTGGAGATTTTTTTGGACTTATGGGAATCACTGTAACAGGAGAATTTGGATGGAACAGGGATTATAACATCAACAATATTGAAGACTATTACCGGTTTTTGGAAGACAATCCAGATAAAAAAGGACTGGTTACTCCTGCCAATTACCCTTATGTCACAGGAATGGCAGCTACAGGAACCATGAACATTTCGCGTTTATTCCACAGGCAGGATAAAGATTTTCAGATTCGCTTCAGCTCACAAACCTCCATCAAGGACATCACTGAATCCAATTCCGTTTATATCGGCCCCATTAAAAACGGAAATCTCTTTATTGACTTTTTTAATGATGCCAATCCAAAAATATCCATCAACCGGGGAATACTGGACTTCAAAGATCCTGGGCAAGGAATTGACACCCTAATAAACCTCAGCATTGACGACGGAACCATTTACGAACATGCTGTAGTCTCCAGGTATAAAGGACCTAATAATACAGAGCAGTTTGTTTTCTTTTCAGACCATGATATCGGCGTGAAAGCCACCACCGAAAAGTTCACTGATATTGAGTGGTTAAACCAAAGTTTTAAGGAGCTCGTCAAAGACTCGGAATATTTCACTGCCATCTTTCTGGTAAAGGGCAAGGAAAGAACCAGCATGGAACTGGAACTTCTTTTATGGGATGTATTGGAGGAAAATTAACCCTTAATAAATCTCACGGCCTATAAGCGCCAAGAATCACTAGTCTATCTCCAGATAAATCCACCTCAAAGAGATTGGGTATACGAATATACCTTCCGTTTTCCTCCCTATGGCTATGGGCAGCCATTAACCATTTTCCCTCAAAGGTCTGGAAAAGCATGCCATGTCCAAAATTAGATGGGGTAATTGGCTTTTCTTCTTGTAGCCATGGGCCATCCAAGGTCCCTGATGTGGAATAAGCCACCCCTTGTGTATACTCATCAAATACCCAACTGGTCCAAATCATTCCAAGACGTCCTGTTCCAGTCTTAAATAAATAGGGACCATCGGTTACTTGGTTTGGAATGATTTTGCCTTCATTCTTTCTCTTGCTCCAAGGAGAATCACTGGCCAAAAACAATAGGGTACTTTCCCCAATGCTCCCGCTTAGATCATCTTTCAATTGAAGTTTTTCCATCGTCCCATCCCCCGTCTGCAACCATTCATGGCAAAAGACCATATAGGGTTTATGGTCCTCCTCCCAAAATGTCCCATCTAATGTAGCCCAATCTGCTGGCAAATAATCCTCATCACCAAAAGCGATATATGGGCCATCGGGATGATCGCTCCTTAACACATAACTTGCCCTTCGAGGCACTTTGGTTCCTCCTACTGTGTCTATGATGATATCATTATTGGTAAAGGTGGCAAAATAATAATACTTCCCTTTGTATTGATGTAATTCCGCAGCCCAAATGGCTGGCCGTCTTCCCATCCATGAACTGCTGTCAATATCTACTACATTAAAGGGACCACTCCATTTTTTCAAGTCCTTGCTCTTCCAAAGCCTTCCCCCTGTACCGGTCATATAGTACATAAGACTACTGGAATCGGCCAAAATTGCAGGATCACTCAGACGGATTGAGTCCAAAGGTATATCGTGTTGAATTTGTCTTTGTCCATTTACTTTGGGCACCCATCCACTTAGTAGCACCAAAATCACTACGAAAACCTTAGCATATTTTCTAACTGTATTCATCATGTTTTCTATTGACAATAAAACAATTTCAAATCCAATTATTCAGCACATAACTTCATCGAACCAAACCTACCCCATCACTGGTCATCTGCACTTTTTTTAGTGTGCCATCAAAATTATATTCCAATAGATCGATACAAACAGACCGACTATAGCTACTTCCTTCCCTTTGCATGCCTCCATTATGATAGATAAAATAGTCTTTACCTTTAAACTCCACAATGGCCTGATGGTTGGTATTACTGTTGCCTGCAATTTCATTTAATACCCCTTGATACTCCCATGGCCCTTCTATACTGTCAGCAGTGGCATAAGCTATTTTTTCTGGAAACCCCGAAGCATAGGTCAAATAATATATTCCATTTTTCTTGTGCACCCATGGAGCCTCTTCAAAAACAAAATCATCGAATTTAATTTGTTTGATCTCTCCATCAATCTCGATCATATTATCTTTCAACTTGGCAAAATAACATTCGCCATTACCCCAAAATATCCATGGCTGACCATCATCATCAATAAAAGTAGCTGGGTCAATACATGCCCAGGAATGATCAGAAGCAAAACAATCCTCATTGGTCAAAAGGGGCTTGCCTAAGGCATCCTTGAAAGGCCCTTTTGGGTTATCTGCCGCAGCCACGCCTATCCCCGTCCAATTGGTACTGATATACCAATAGTATTTACCCTTTCTTTCTTGTACATGTCCCGCATAGGCATCTCCACTTTTTGCCCAAGCAAAATCTTCAATCTTTAAAGGCACTGGATGCTCGGTCCAGTTCTGCATGTCTGTGGTGGAAAAAACAAGCCAATCTTTCATCTTATAGCCTTTTTGGCCACCTTCAAAATCATGACCGGTATAGAGCCATAATGTATCTCCTTCTACTATCGCTGCAGGATCAGCAGTGTATTTATGGGTGATAATAGGGTTCTCCTTGCTTGTGAAGCTATAAAGTGATCCTTGACAATATACCTTAATTATTCCTCCGAATAGAAGAAAGAAAAAACAAATAGAAAAGCGTCTAATAATAGAAAGTTTCATATGGTTGATTTACAATTTCAATTTTAAGTTTTAAGCTTAGACAGACAACAAACGGCTATGGACAGGCCAAACTCTACTTTCCATTCTTGATATACCAAATTCTGGCCCTTCAACAGGCTCAGGAACCTCTGAATCATGGAAAATAAGCTCAGAAAAGTGGTTCCGAACAATTACTCTCTCAATACGATGTACTTTGTACTCAATACTCTAACAATCCCTCAGGCACCCCGCCCCACTTTTCATTCAGTCTTTTAGCCTCTTCCTGGGTGATACTGATTACACTCCCATGACGTGGATTGAAATCTTTGGTAAAAGTTCCTGTAGTATCAGTAAAGTGAACAAGATCTGTGCTTCGCTGAAACTCATAACGATGGTCTGCATAAAGGTCATACATCAGGAAATATTCTTCCTTTCCATTTAGCTTAAACACCGAAGATCCTTCCACTACTGTAGGCTTCCCCGCATATATATCCAAGTACTTAAAGTCTTCCTTCCATGGCCCTTCCAAAGATTTACTGGTGGCCTGCTGAATACCATTTTCAAATTCCTCTCCCTCCTTATTTCTTGTATGCGCCTTATAGAACAGATGATAAACCCCATCCTTTTCCACAATATCACCATCAATCGCTCCATATTTGGTTTTGAACATCAGCTTAGGCGCAGCTTCAAAGCCCGTGAAATCAGCATTGGCATAGGCACTGTAAAAATCCAGCCTATCATCATAATAAAACCTTACGGTAAAATACACCAGGTACTTCCCCTTTTCCTTATCATAAATAACTTGGGGTGCCCATACCCATTTCACATCCCTAAACTGTTCAGGATAGCTGGCCTCTAAGTCTATCCATGCATGGTCCCAATTGATAAGATCTACTGATTTCAGCAACACCACTCCAGGGTTATGGTCCCAACCGTTTTTCTTGGTATACATATCTGTAGCGACCATATAAAAGTCCTTTCCAGTTTCACCCCGCAAGATATGTGGATCACGTATTCCTCCTGTTTGTGATATTTCAGCCGAGGACAGGATAGGTTCATTATTATTTAATGCTTTCCAATGAACGGCATCTTCACTTACAGCAAATCGCAATTGCTCTTGTTTCTCCGCCTTTCCTGTTCCTTCAAAATAGGCAAACAGATAACCTTCATATTTTTCAACCGAGCTTGAACAAGAAAATAAAAAACTTGATAGCCCCAATATCCATAATCCCCACATATTTTTCATATCTCTTCTTAATATCATAACCAATTCAGTCAAAACTCATGTCCAATCCCCAGTAGTTGGCAAGTTTTCGGGCTTCATCAGCAGTCAAATGAACCACAGCACCATGTTTGGGCGAAGAAAAATTAGTGGCCTTCATCACTCCCTCATTAAAATGCCCAAGGTCTTCGAAATGCTTAAAATCACTGGTCTCCCTAAAGCCAAAATTGTGTGGCCTGATACCATATATATCGTACATCAGCACCCACTTGTCTTCTCCTATTCTTTTCCAAACATTCGGCGCTTCGCTGGCTTCAGGCTCGGTATCGTACCAAGCTGAATCGTACTGGTAACTTTTATTGATTTTTTTGGAGACAGCTTGCTTGATTCCTGGCATGCCATCATGGGGTGTATAAAACATATGATACTGGTCCCCTACCTTTGTGATATCTGCATCGATATAATTGACTTCTTTGGGATATTGAAAAATCAATTTTGGCTCAGATAGCAATTGGTCAAAATTATCATTAACATAGGAATAATACATTTTATTCAAGCCATTTTTCCATCGCATGGTATAATAAAGCATCAGCTTACCCTCTTCTTCATCAAAGGTGGTTTCTGGCGCCCATGCACAGCCAATCGTGTCATAACCTTCAAATTGCTCAGGGAGTAAGACATTGGCTTTTGACCAATTGATCAGGTCCTTGGATTTCATCAATACAAAGCCCCGATTGTTTCCCCAACCATATTCTTCTCCCGGGCGCTGCCATTCTGTTGCGCGAAGCCCATCCCTTTTGGCAAAAATATGCAAGTCAGTCATGGCCAAATAAAAGGTTCCGTCAGCCCCTCGAAATATATGAGGATCTCTGATCCCTTTTTGCTCAGCAATGCTGTCTCCAGCGATCACTGCCTCTCCCTCATTGACATCAGTAAAGCTATAACCATCTTGGCTCAAGGCCATGTGCAAACTATGATCATCATCTTTGAAATAGACCATTAAATAGGCCTTAAAATCAGGCAATTCTTGACCAGAATGAGCTGTAGTTCCTCTATTATTGGCACTTTCACAAGCCATTATCAAAAAAATAAGTCCAAGTCCAAAAGCAGTATTGCCCCTTCCTTTATTGAAGATTATTTTCATGGTTATTTTGTTTCTGGGTTTCCTTTTACAGTAATTACTATGGAGTAATTAATCATATATTGCTCCAATGCCATAATCTAATATCATCACAATACATGTAAAACGTTCAAGCAATATAGGACTTTCCTTTAAAATAACTGTCATTTAAACACTTTAATAAAAATTTCTTTGTTTTATCTTTTGATGCTAAGTATTTTAGTCCAGCAATTATTATCAGTAAACATGAAAAAAATCCCCCTAATCTTCTCAGCATTCTTTATCAGCATTCTACAAGTTCTCGCCCAAACAGATGACATCTATCTCTTTTCTTACTTTATGGGCAATGGTGAAGATGGCCTCCACTTGGCCTACAGTGAGGATGGATTAACTTGGGAAGCCCTGAATGAGAATAAAAGCATACTCACTCCCACAGCGGGCAAAGACAAGCTAATGCGGGATCCATGTATCATCCGTGGCGGAGACGGCAAATTTCATATGGTTTGGACAGTAAGTTGGAACGAGAAAGGATTGGGTTATGCTTCCTCTAAAGACTTGATAAATTGGTCGGAACAACAATTTATACCAGTAATGGAACATGAAGAAGGAGCACGAAATACTTGGGCTCCTGAAATAATTTATGATGATAAAAAGGACCAATATATGATCTTTTGGTCCTCTACCATTACTGGGCTTTATCCTGAAACCCAGGACACATTGGAAAATGCCTATAATCATAGAATGTATTATACCACTACCAAGGATTTCAAGAATTTTTCTAAAACAAAGCTTTTTTATGAACCTGGCTTCAATGTCATAGACGGGACTATAATCAAGCATGATGAAGAATATATCATGTTTGTCAAAGATGAAACAAGAACACCTCCTGCCAAAAACATCAGACTCACTAAAAGCAAAAAACTAAGCAAGGGTTATCCTGTTGCGGGAAAACCAATTACCGGAAACTACTGGGCAGAAGGGCCTACACCTTTGATGATATATGGCAGATGCATAGTATATTTTGACAAATACACCAATCATAAGATGGGGGCGGTTGCCAGTTCTGACTTTGAAAACTGGGAAGACATCTCTGATCAAATCAACTTTCCTGAGGGAACGAGACATGGAACAGCTTTTACCATTAGCAGTGAGGAATTTGAAAAGCTTAAAAGCTCCTTTTCAGAATAAGTTTTTTTTAAAAACTTCCCACAAGATCAAGGCCTCGCTTTACTGATAGCGATGCCTTGAATTTTATTTACAATTTATTTTCCTTGAGAAAAAACCCTTAACACTCCACTTTTTAGTTATAATACCACAACAACACTTTTAAGCTACTTTTACGAAATCGATTCCGTAAGTTCTTAAAACAACAAGCTTGAATAAACATTTACAATTATTTATAATAACCACGTATAAATCAATACATTACTAACAAACACATACAAGCTTAATGGAAAAGAATCTCTAATAGTCTAATTGCCATTTCAGGATATAAAATTTAAATTGAGGGCTAAAGACCTAAAAGAATATTCAGCGCAAAAAAATATGTCAAAAGATTATAACAGCAACAGAAGGGATTTTCTAAAATCCAGCTCCTTATTAATGGCCTCTGGCTTGTTTTTCCCAAACATCAACTTTGGAAAATCCACTGACCCTTTAAAGGAAATAATTGGACATGGAGACTTCAAATACAAGGTAAAAAAAGATTGGAGTAAACAAAATCAATCTGTTACCCCTGTCAAAGACTGTCATGAAATGGTCCAGGACAAAAAGGGTAGATTGATACTTTTGACCAATGAAACCAAAAACAATATTATTTTTTATGACCGCTCTGGAAAGGTATTAAAAACTTGGGGCGATCAATTTCCAGGAGCTCATGGACTCACCTTGCATGATGAAGGGGGAGAAGAATTTCTGTATATCACTGACCATGATAGACATCAGATTTATAAGACCACATTGGATGGTAAAATCCTATTGACCATTGATTATCCAAAAGAAACTGGTGTTTACCAAAAACCTGAACAATACCGACCGACAGAAGTAGCCGTAGGTCCTACTGGGGATATTTATGTAGCCGACGGCTATGGTAAAAGCTATATTGTCCAATACTCTCCAAAGGGAGAATTGATCAGGCATTTTGGAGGCAAGGGTAAAAATGATGCCAATTTACAACAAGCCCATGGCGTCTGTCTGGATACCCGAAACCCAGCTCAACCTGAACTCATCGTCACTTCCAGACTGGCCCATGAATTCAAAAGATTTGATCTGGAAGGTAATCATATTGAAACAGTTCCTGTAACGGGCTGTTGGATCAACAGGCCCGTCATCAAGGGAGACTACCTCTATTTTTCGGTGCTTAGAACTGTAAGTCGTAAAGAGTATGATGGCCTTACCGTAATACTGGACAAAAACAATAAAGTGGTGTCCGCACCAGGAGGTACTTCGCCAGAGTATATAGATGGAAAACTACAAACCATCGTATATGATGGCCATACCTTTATGAACCCTCATGATGTCTGTGTGGACAATGATGAAAACATTTACGTACCCCAGTGGAATTCAGAGCAGACCTTTCCGGTACAACTAGAAAGAGTATAATATTAATTAACAGCAACCCATCATAACCGTGGCAACCATAAAGTCATTGAAAAAAATCATCCCCTTAGGCCTGACAGGGGCTATGGCCATTTTAACCAGTACCCTGTCCTGCAATGACAAAGCCGAAGAAAAGATAGACTTCAATGCTGAAATCAGGCCTATCATCAATAATAAATGTATTTCCTGTCATGGAGGGGTAAAACAGTCTGGAGAATTCAGCCTGCTATTTGAATCAGAAGCCCTTTCAGCCACCAAATCTGGCGAACCCGCTATCATTCCCGGCCATGCTGAGGAAAGCGAGATGATCAAGAGAATCCTACATGAAGACCCTGAGGTTCGCATGCCGCCTGAAGGTCCTCAGCTTAGTCAGGAGGAAGTGGATGTCCTAAAAAAATGGATCAATCAAGGTGCCAAATGGGAAGACCATTGGTCCTTTATCCCTCCCCAACAACCAGAACTACCTGAGGTCAGTGAAAGCGATTGGGCCAAAAATCCAATTGATGCCTTTGTATTAGAAAAGATGGAGGAAAAGGGACTTTCTCCATCACCCCAAGCAAGTCCAGCTTCCCTTGCCCGAAGATTAAGTTTGGACTTGACTGGCTTGCCTCCTACAGAGGAACTTGTCCAACGCTTAAAGGACAATCCCGATTTGGACAACTATGAAAAAATAGTAGATGAGCTATTGGCCTCACCCCAGTACGGTGAAAGGTGGGCTGCCATGTGGATGGACCTGGCACGTTATGCCGACACCAAGGGTTACCAAAAAGACCGTCACCGTCCCATGTGGAAATTCAGGGATTGGGTAATCGATGCCTTTAATCAGGATATGCCCTTTGATCAATTTACCATTGAACAAATCGCAGGCGATCTACTCCCTGATCCAAGTAAGGAACAATTGATTGCTACTGGCTTTCACAGGAACACCATGACCAATGATGAAAGTGGGACAGATGACGAAGAATTCAGGGTATCAGCGGTATTGGACAGGGTAAATACTACCTGGGAAGTTTGGCAGGGTATCACCTTTGCCTGTGTACAATGTCACAGCCATCCTTATGACCCAATCAAACATGAAGAGTTTTATGAATTCTATGCCTTCTTCAATAATACCAAAGATGCAGATACCTGGACAGACAGTCCGACCTTACCGGTTTATACTAAAATTGAAGAGAAAGAAAGACAATCCATTCTTAATTGGATAGATTCAGTAAACACTTTGGCTCCACAGGCAAAATATCAGTTTGCCCACCAGGTCGACGAAAAAGAAACTGAGCTTGAAAAAATAAAACCTGATCCATTACCGGTAATGAGTGAATTGCCAGAAGGAGAAAGACGTAAAACTTTTGTTTTTGAAAGGGGCAACTGGATGGAACATGGAGAGGAAGTCCAACCTGGAGTACCTGGTTCCATGCCTACCTTCCCAGAAACCTATCAAAAAAACAGGTTGGGACTGGCCAAATGGTTAGTAAATAAGGAAAACCCCTTAACGGCAAGAGTTACTGTAAACAGACTTTGGGCCCAGCTTTTTGGAAGAGGTATTGTGGAAACCCAAGAGGATTTTGGTTCGCAAGGCTTTGCCCCTACCCATCCTGAGCTTTTGGATTGGATGGCCACCAACTGGATGCATGAGCAAAACTGGCAATTCAAGCCCCTACTGAAAATGATGGTGATGTCAGCCACCTACAGGCAATCCTCTGAGGTAAGCAAAAAAGCCCTTGAAAAAGATGCCGCCAACTATTGGCTGAGCAGGGGACCAAGGGTGAGGTTGACAGCCGAACAGGTAAGAGACCAAGCACTTGCTGTAAGTGGATTGCTTAGCAAAAAGATGTTTGGACCTTCCGTAATGCCTCCACAGCCGGATGGTGTTTGGCAGGTCATCAATAATCCTGAGAAATGGATTCTTAGCAAAGGTGAGGACCAACATAGAAGAGGAATATACACCTATTGGAGACGTACAAGTCCCTACCCTTCTATGGTGAGCTTTGACAGTCCGAGCCGTGAATTCTGTGTCAACAGAAGAATCAGAACCAATACCCCTTTGCAAGCCTTGGTTACCATGAATGATCCTGTTTATGTGGAAGCAGCACAGGCCTTGGCCAAGAGAATGAGATCTGAAGGAGATGTGATTGAAGAGCAACTTAGTAAAGGTTATGAAATGGCCTTGTTCCATCAACCGGATCAAAAGGTACTGGCATCCTTGAAGGACTTATACCAAACCGCCTATCAGCACTTTAAGGAAAGTGGAGAAGGATTGGAAAACCTTGGAGCCAAACAAATGGATACAGAACTGAATGCTTTGACCATGGTGGCCAATGCTATTTTGAACCTAGATGGTTTTATCACAAAAGATTAACAATAAGAAATTTTAAATACCCAGTCATGAACCTGTTTGAAGAAGCCATAATAAAAAATGCGGAGCTCAACACCAGAAGGCACTTTTTAAAGAAATGCCTCTCAGGAATGGGAGCCCTAACACTAGGATCCTTTTTAGGTGGAAGTCTGAGCGGCTGCGGCAGAAGTGACCTTGCAGCAGGTGCTGATCTCAATAACCCAATGAGGGCCTTGCCATCCCACTTTATCCCAAAGGCAAAAAGAGTTATTTACCTCCATATGGCCGGAGCACCATCACAGCTGGAGCTATTTGATTATAAACCGGAACTTCAAAAACTCAACGGCTTGGACTGCCCTCCCTCCCTTTTGGAAGGAAAACGATTTGCCTTTATAGAAGGAACCCCTCAAATGTTGGGGCCTCAATTTGATTTTAAGCAACATGGACAGTCAGGTGCCTGGGTGACAGATAGAATGCCCCATTTTGCTAATAATGTAGATGATGTTTGCTTCCTAAAAGCCATGCACACAGATGAATTTAACCATGCTCCTGCACAGCTCCTCATGCATACGGGAAGTGCCAGACTGGGCAAGCCTAGTATTGGTTCTTGGGTAACCTATGGCTTGGGTTCTGAAAACCAAAACCTGCCGGGCTTTGTGGTGTTTGTTTCTGGAGGCACCACTCCAAGTGCTGGTAAAAGTATCTGGGGCAGCGGTTTCTTACCAACAGTTTACCAAGGAGTACAATGTCGCTCCAAAGGAGACCCGGTATTATACCTTTCCGATCCAAAGGGTGTAAGTAGGGAACTCAGGGAAAAGACCATCAATATCATCAACGACATCAATCAAAAGCAATTCCAGGAAGTAGGTGATCCGGAGATTATGACCAGGATCTCCCAATATGAAATGGCCTTCAAGATGCAAATGTCAGTTCCCGAGACCATGGATATTTCAGATGAGCCTGAATACATCCATGAAATGTACGGAACAGAACCAGGCAAATCCTCCTTTGCCAATAACTGTCTATTGGCCAGAAGACTGGCTGAAAAAGGTGTCCGTTTTATACAGCTGTACCACTATGGCTGGGATTCGCATGGGTCCAACTATAAGGAAGCCCTGAACCATGGTTTCAATGAACGCTGTCAAGAAGTGGACAAACCTATTTCTGCCCTACTGAATGACCTGAAGCAAAGAGGGCTGCTCGACGATACATTGGTCGTTTGGGGCGGTGAATTTGGCCGAACACCAATGCGTGAGAACCGTGGTGGAAAAGAAATGAAATTCCTCGGGAGGGACCATCACTTAGAAGCTTTTACCATGTGGATGGCAGGCGGAGGTGTCAAATCTGGCTATTCCATAGGCGAAACAGATGAAATAGGCTATTACGGAATAAAAGACCGCGTTCATGTACATGACCTCCAGGCCACCATACTTCATTTATTGGGTATGGACCATGAAAAACTCACCTACCAATTCCAAGGCAGGGATTTTAGATTGACCGATGTACATGGCAATATCGTGGAAAAAATCATTGCCTAACCTCATGAAATACATTTTGAATCCAACCTAACCAAAACACATAAAGACAAGAATTCATAACAAAATACTTATTTCAGAAAGAATTCAAAAGGAAATAATACCATTTATCATTCAGACAACTTCAAATTCCTTGCATATAATTAATATTTATTAAATTGCTGATGAATCCCCCTTTGATAGTACCGGAAAAATCTATGAATTTAAAAGATGAAGGGGCCACAAGTTTCCTTGAAAAGAATAATGAAGTTAAACCTACAAATATTCAGTAATCTCCTATCTCAAAAGACTTCGAGTCTTAGGAAACTTTGCTGCTTGTTATTCTTTGCCTTTTTCACCAGCCAGTCATTCGCTCAAAAACCTTTAAACCTCTATCAACTCCCCCTAGAAGGCCTAAGTGATATTGAAGTCACCGCCATTTATCAGGATCATTACGGTTTTCTTTGGTTCGGCACAGCCAACGGACTTAACCGATTTGACGGAAAGGAATACAGTCCTTTTATCCATGAAGATGCGCTAGAGACAAGCTTATCCAGCAACCAAGTGAATACCATTTTGGAAGACAGGGAAAACCAACTCTGGGTGGGCACTAAATACGGTCTAAATAGATTTGACCGTAACACCCATACTTTTAAAAGGTATATGCCCGAATCAACTAAGCCCCATTCCATTCCAGGCAAAAACATCAAGGTTTTATTCCTGGATAGTCGGGGAAATCTTTGGATAGGTAGCAATGAAGGCCTATCCAAATATGATTCAAAACTTGATCAATTCAATAATTATTTCCATAAAGAAAATGATCCCAATAGTCTGAGCGGAAACAGTATCAATCAGATCATTGAGGATGACAAGGGCAGGCTTTGGGTAGGGACAAATTATTCCGGAGTAAGTCTTTTCAAGCCCGATGAAGGTACTTTCACCAACTTTAAGTACGATCCTAATGATCCTAAGACTTTAAGTGGCAACACCATTATTTCCTTATTTGAGGACAGTTATCACAATATCTGGATAGGTACCATTAAAAACGGCCTAAACAGATTTGACGAAAACTCAAAGACTTTCAAACGCTACGCCCAAAGTTCCCAAAAAGGAAGCCTTGCCACCAATTCCGTCTATTCTATTACCGAGAACATGGACAGAAACTTGGTCATCGGCGGCATGCAGGGTGGAATGAGTATCTATAATCGTAAAACAGATACATTCGTTCGCTATAACACAAAGGGACAAATCAACCTTAAAGGAAATACAGCCAGTGTCCTTACGGATTTTATCACCAAAGACAACCAAATATTAATTGCAACCAGTAACGGAGGTGTCAATATTTATGACAACCATCCTAGTAATTTCTCCACTTTCAGGCAAGACCAAAAAAACGAGAACAGCCTAAGCATAGACCATATTACCGCAGTACTTTCTGATGAAAATGGAAGAATTTGGATCGGCACCAATGGCGGAGGTCTGAATGAGTTTTCCCCAGAAAGGGAAACATTTAAGCACTTTCTAAAAAGTAATAAAAAGGGGGCTTTGATGGACAATACCATTTTATCTATTGCTATGATAAAAGGCTCTAATCAACTCCTACTTAACACCCAAATGAACGGATTAGTGGTTTTTGATATTAAAAATCAGGAATTCACCCCCATAAATCTTCCTATTAGCGAGCAAAACCTCGAGATCTCTTCGGTGCTTGTGGATGACAAAAATGCCATTTGGTTCACCACTTCTTACCGGCTGCTTAAGCTAAATGATATCAATGCTGTTCCCGAAGAAATCATCAATTTAAAAGAAGAAAGTCAAGATTCCTTTTCCAGTTTGATCCTTGATCAAAAAGGTCATATTTGGGCGGCATGCCAGAAGGGTATTTATCAAATCAATGGCAATGAGCTGAATCAACAGCAGTTTTATCCATTCCCCAATACTAAAAACCAAAACATTAAAAGCCCAATTATCAGTATGGCTGAGGATACCAAGGGAAATATATGGCTAACTACCAAAGAGACGGGAATATGGAAACTGTATAACGGAGCATTTAGAAAAATAAGTGCTCCCCTATTAGAAAGTCAACTCATCAGCAACTTCTTTTTCAGAAATGATGATTTATGGATGACGGCAGATAAAAACCTATATAAGGCCCATGTCAAAGGTGATTCCATCGCAATACAAAAAACCTACACATCAGCTGATGGCCTGCCAGGAAATATTTTCTCCAAAGGAGCCATTGCTCAAAGCCAAAACGGCAATTATCTACTTGGAAGCCTTGGAGGACTTAGTACTTTCCATCCGGACAGCCTCCTTTCCAACCCCCATATTCCTCCAATCGCCTTTACAGATTTATATATAGACAACAAAAAAATCGACCAAGGAACTAAAGATATCCTAGAGAAAGAAATCAATCAAACAGATAAAATCACCTTGCCTCAGGGCAGCAATGATTTTAGTATTTCTTTTGCCAGCCTCAATTATATAAAACCTGAGAAGAATCAATTTGCCTATAGACTCGAAGGATATGATAAAGATTGGATTTATGGCCATGACAGCAAAGCAAGCTATGTGGACCTACCTCCGGGGATTTACACTTTTAAAGTAAAAGGCAGTAATAATGACGGGCTTTGGAACCAAAAGGGCAAAACCATCAAAATTGAGGTACAGCATAATGGATTTAATTTAGGATCCCCATTAGGACTTACTGCTTTGATCTTAATAGGTGCTGGAATGGTCTTTTTCATCCGGAAGAACAAATGGACGAAAGCCCAGCATACCTCCACTCCATCCAAAACAGATGACACAATCACTTTACCCCCTCAAGCTGAAACAAAGGACACTGAAGAGACTGAGGACTTTCTAGAAAAAATAAAAGACATCGTACTTTCCAATCTCCAAAATGAGGCCTTTGATGTGAACATGCTCTGTAAAGAAATAGGCACCAGCCGTACACAATTGTACCGGAAATTCAAGGAATATAATGGAGAAACAGTTTCGTCTTATATTAGGGAAATAAAACTTGACCGAGCTAGACAGCTACTCTCAAAAGGAGACCTTTCCATAGCAGAAGTACACCAATTATCAGGATTCAAATCTGCCTCCCACTTTAGTAAATCTTTCCAATCTAAGTATGGAAAAACGCCATCTGACTTTTTGACTTTTCATAAAACAAAAAACAGCAACAGCCTAAAAACTCACCCAGAACTACCATAAAAGGCCGTTTGGAACAAATAAACAACTGATTTGGGACGATCAGAAAAGAGAAACAGTTGATTTTTGAACATATTTGTGTTTGGGTAAAGTGAATCTGGAAAGCCATTAGCTCATGTCTACATTGGATGTTTGGGTTGTCTCTGGTCTTTTCTAAATACTTATCCAATCTGACTAAGAAAGATATAATTTATTAGCAAAAGCATTTTACTAAAAATGTTATGAGAAAATATTTACTTGGATTTTTAGGCTTATTTTATGCAGGCATATTGGGTATTGCTTCTTGTAGCCCCGGCGAAGAAAAAATCGATTTTAATGCTGAAGTCCGTCCCATTATCAACAGCAAATGTATTACCTGCCATGGCGGGGTAAAACAATCGGGAGAATTCAGTTTATTGTTTCAAGAGGAAGCCTTGTCCCCCACCAAATCAGGTCATCCAGCCATCATCCCCGGAGATGCGGAAGGCAGTGAAATGATCAAAAGAATATTGGCACAAGACCCTGAGCAAAGAATGCCTCCCGAAGGACCTGCTCTCAGTAAAGAAGAGGTAGATATTTTGAAAAGATGGATCAATCAGGGAGCTGAATGGGAAGACCATTGGTCTTTTGTAGCACCAGAGAAGCCAGATGTACCAGAAGTGGACAAGGAAGCCTGGAACAATAATCCAATTGACCATTTTATACTTAAGAAGATGGAAGAAAAGGGTCTCTCCCCTTCACCGCAAGCTGATGCTCCTACTTTAGCCCGTAGGTTAAGTCTGGACATCATAGGCCTACCACCAAGTGAGGAGATGATACAAAGCTTGGAATCCGATCCTTCTTTGGAAAATTATGAAAGAATCGTGGATGAACTATTGGGCTCCCCTCAATATGGCGAGAAATGGACCAGCATGTGGCTGGACCTGGCCAGATATGCGGACTCTAAAGGTTATGAAAAAGATGCCCACCGTGACATGTGGAAATACAGGGACTGGGTAATCAAGGCCTTTAACCAAGACATGCCTTTTGACCAGTTTACCATTGAACAACTGGCAGGAGACCTGCTCCCCGAGCCCAGTAAAGATCAGTTGATCGCCTCTGGTTTCCACAGGAACACCATGACCAATGACGAAGGGGGTACCGATGACGAGGAATTTCGTGTTGCCGCAGTGCTGGATAGGGTAAATACTACTTGGGAAGTTTGGCAGGGCATCACCTTTGCCTGTGTGCAATGTCACAGCCATCCCTACGAACCCATTAAGCATGAGGAATATTTTGAGTTTTATGCATTTTTGAACAATACTGCTGACAAGGATCACCCTAGCGATAGCCCCATCCTCCCCGTTTACACTGAAATAGACTTGGCCAAGAAAGCCGCTTTGACCCATTGGATAGATTCGGTAAAAAATCATTCAAGTCCATATCGATTGGCCTCCATGATCGAAGAAAAGGAAAACGAGTTGGAGAAAATCAGACAATACCGGCTTCCTATTATGCAAGAGCTCCCTGAAGAAGAGCAAAGATCCACCTTTGTTTTTGAAAGAGGCAATTGGACGACGCATGGAAAACAGGTCTATCCTGGAGTACCTGGTTCACTGCCAAACCTACCAGAGGGTGTTCCTGCCAACCGCCTTGGTATGGCCAAATGGCTTGTCAGCGGAGAGAACCCCTTGACTGCCAGAGTTACGGTCAACAGAATTTGGGGGCAATTGTTTGGTAAAGGAATCGTGGAAACCCAGGAGGATTTTGGCTCCCAAGGTGCTGCGCCTACCCACCCTGAGTTATTGGACTGGCTAGCCATCGAATGGATGGAAAAGGACCAGTGGCATTTGAAAGCTTTGATCAAGAGAATCGTAATGACAGCCACTTATAGACAATCCTCTGAAGTAAGTCCAAAAGCCCTTGAGATAGACGCTGCCAATGACTATCTATCCAGAGCACCTAGGGTAAGATTATCTGCCGAACAGGTACGTGACCAAGCACTGGCCGTAAGTGGACTATTGAGTGATAAAATGTATGGTCCTTCGGTCATGCCTTATCAACCTGAAGGCATTTGGCAAGCGGTCTATAATGGCAGCTCCTGGGATCTCAGCGATGGTGAAGACCAGCACAGAAGAGCCGTTTATACTTATCTAAGAAGAACAAGTCCCTACCCTTCCATGATAGCTTTTGATGGACCTACACGGGAATTCTGTGTTAACAGAAGAATAGACACCAATACACCGCTTCAGGCCTTGGTTACCCTGAACGATGCGGTATATGTAGAAGCGGCACAAGCCTTGGCCAAAAAGATGAAAACAGCAGGGAGCACTGCCCAGGAGCAAATCACCAAAGGCTACGAAAAAGCCCTTCTCCTGTCTCCTTCAGAAAAAGACATGGAGATTTTAATGAATTTGTATACCAATGCCAAATCCCATTTTGATCAAACAGGAGAAGGATTGGAAAACATGGATAAAACAATAACTGATCCAGAGCTGAATGCCCTCACCGTAGTGGCCAATGCCATCATGAACCTGGACAATTTTATCACTAGAAATTAAGCCCCTTAAAGCAAGATAAGATGAACATATTTGAGGAAGAACAATACCGACAGGCTGAACTAAATACCCGTAGACAATTTTTAAGAAAATGTATATCTGGAATGGGGGGAATTGCCCTTGGCTCTTTAATGGGCAGCACCCTTTCCAGCTGCGGAAGAGGTTCCGATGAACTAGGAATGCTCAGGGACAGCGCCAATCCCATGGCAGCACTACCTTCCCATTTTGTTCCCAAAGCCAAACGCGTGATCTACTTGCACATGGCGGGAGCACCATCCCAATTGGAACTCTTCGACTATAAACCTGATCTCCAAAAGCTGGATGGATTGGATTGCCCTCCTTCTCTTTTGGAAGGAAAAAGATTTGCCTTTATCAAGGGAACTCCCAAAATGCTTGGTCCACAGTTTAACTTCAAGCAATATGGGCAGTCTGGGGCTTGGATGTCTGACAGATTACCTTACCTGTCTGATTGTGTAGATGATATGACATTCTTAAAAGCCATGCATACGGATGAGTTTAACCATGCTCCTGCACAGTTGCTTTTACAAACAGGCAGTGCACGATTGGGCAAACCTAGTATGGGGTCTTGGGTTACTTATGGACTGGGCTCTGAAAACCAAAATCTCCCAGGCTTTATGGTATTGGTATCGGGTGGAAAAACGCCAAGTGCCGGTAAAAGTATCTGGGGAAGTGGATTTTTGCCCACTGTCTACCAAGGTGTACAATGCCGGTCAAAGGGAGATCCAGTATTATACCTTTCTGATCCTAAAGGGATGAGCAAAGCCCTCAGGGAACAATCCATCAATGCCATCAATGATTTGAACAAAAGGCAATTTGAAGAAATCGGTGACCCCGAAATCATGACCAGGATTTCTCAATACGAGATGGCCTTCAAAATGCAAACCTCGGTACCGGAAACCATGGATATCAAGGATGAGCCGGAATATATCCATAAAATGTACGGCACAGAACCTGGACAGTCCTCTTTCGCCAATAACTGCCTTTTAGCCAGAAGACTGGCAGAAAAGGGCGTACGCTTTATACAGCTTTACCACTGGGGCTGGGATGCCCATGGTGCAGCAAAAAGCGAAGCCATCAACCATGGTTTCAAAAACCGTTGTCAAGAGGTGGACCAACCTATAGCAGCCTTATTGAAAGACTTGAAGCAAAGGGGATTATTGGATGATACTTTGGTAGTCTGGGGCGGTGAGTTCGGCAGAACTCCAATGCGAGAAAACAGGGGTGGAAAAGAAATGAAGTTCGTGGGCAGAGACCATCACCTGGAAGCCTTTACTACCTGGATGGCTGGCGGTGGGATCAAACCAGGCATGACCTATGGTGAAACCGATGAGATAGGCTACTATGGTATCAAGGACCGTGTCCATGTGCATGATCTACAGGCTACCATTCTACACCAGTTGGGATTGAACCATGAAAAACTCACCTATCACTTCCAAGGCAGGGATTTTAGATTAACGGATGTACATGGTGAAGTGGTCAAAAAAATCATTGCTTAAGTGAAACGGTCGATAATTTACGATAAACTTTATCTTTATCTGGTCAATAACGATATGCCCAAATCAATATGAGAAAGAACATTTATTTAATACTATTTCTACAAATAATCAGTACCCCTTTTTTATATGCACAGGGCCTGGATGCTACTGAAGAGCCCTCCGACCTTTGGTTGTTCATAGGACGTTTTCATCCATTGATTGTCCACTTGCCCATTGGTTTTATCCTCTTGGCTTTCCTGATGGAATTGATGGCCAAAATGCCCAAATTCCGCCATCTGGAACAAAGTGTATCCTTTGTTTTATTTCTGGGTATATTGACCTCAGTCGGTGCCGCTGTATTTGGCTATCTATTATCCCTAAGTGGAGAATACCAAGGCAGTACCCTTGACTGGCATCTTTGGTTAGGACTCTCCACCTTAGCATTTGCAATAATTGCATTGGTACTCAAATTAAAGCAAGTGCGTACTGCTTATTTTGCTTTTTTATCCGCAAGTGTTATCTGTCTGACCTTTACCGGCCACCTTGGCGGTAACCTTACCCATGGCTCGGATTACCTTTTAAGATATATGCCCAACAGCCTTCGTGCTATGGCCGGCATGCCTCCAAAACCAGTAAAAACGACCAAGCAGATCACCAATCTGGAAGAAGCCATTGTCTTCGATGACTTGATCAAACCTATTATGGACAATAACTGTGAAAGCTGCCATAATGCAGAAAAAACAAAGGGAGATCTAAGGTTAGACATCAAAGAAGGGTACCTCAAAGGAGGAGAAAATGGACCATCCCTAGTACCTGGCCAACCTGCCCATAGTGAACTGATCAAGCGGGTGAAATTATCCAAAGACCATGAGGATGTCATGCCTCCTGAAGGCAAAAAACCTTTAAGCAAGGAGGAAATTGCACTTTTGGAATGGTGGGTGACCAATGAAGCTTCATTTGATAAAAAAGTAGCAGAAGTAGACGTTCCATCCGATATCAAAGAAATATTAGATGAACTGGTCAATCCTAAAAAGGCCAGCCTGAGCCCAGTTTATGCCATGGACATCAATCCTCCATCGGAAAAGGAAATAGAAAAATTGCAGGATTTGGGTTTTTCTGTATCCCCTATTGCTGCCCAAAGTCCATTTATCCAAGTGAGTTATTTGATTTCTGGTGTAGCCTTGGATAATGAAAAAATCAAAGCCCTTGGAAAAGTTGCTGATCAAATTGCCTGGCTCAATTTGGGCAAGGTAGAACTTGAAGAGGGGCAAAACTTCAATTTCTTAAAGGATTTTAAGCATCTTACCAAGCTTCACTTGGAAAAAACGGCCATTACAGATGCCGACATAAAAGACCTGGCCAAGATGGAATGGCTAGAATACCTTAACCTCTATAATACTGAGGTCAGTGACAAAAGTATTGAACAGCTAAAAGGATTAAAGAGGTTAAGAAAAATATATTTGTGGGAAACCCAAGTCAGCGAAAGTGGCAGAGCAAATTTGCAAAAAGCTATTCCAGAATTATTGATCATAGCCGAAGGGCTACCCAAGAACTTTGAAGCAAAGGCCACTTTAGAAGACAGCTCGGCCATTGCTGCCAAATAATTGAGCAGCCTGAATTAAATGTTTAAACAAAATAAAGCGATTTGTTCAAACATTTGATATCTTTAACTGAACTAAGCTATTTAGGCAAGGAGGATTTGTTTCTCAACCTTTAGAAATAAAAAATAATAAGCGTTTCAATATTTGGGTAGCGAATAGCTCCCTAGCAATTATTCTAAAAAATGAAAAAGGACACCCAATTCGACCGAAGAAAGTTTGTAAAATATGGCTCAGCGCTAGTAACTTCTACCTTTCTTCTGCCCAACATCAATTTTGGAAAGGGCATTAACCCAGAAGATGAAATCATCGGACATGGTGATTTTAAATATAAAGTAAAAAAAGACTGGGGCAACCAAGACCCGGCCAAATACCCTGTTAAGGATTGTCACGAAATGGTTCAGGACAAAAAAGGAAGATTGATCCTTTTGACCAATGAAACCAAAAACAATGTCATGTTTTATGACAGATCTGGAAAAATATTAAAAACCTGGGGCCATGATTTCCCGGGAGCACACGGCTTGACCTTGCATGATGAAGGTGATGAAGAGTTCCTTTATATCACTGATCATGACCGTCACCAAGTGTATAAAACCACTTTGGATGGCAAAATCCTTTTGACTCTGGATTATCCAAAGGAAACAGGAATGTACGAAAGTGCTGAGCAGTACAAGCCTACAGAAACAGCCATTGGTCCAAATGGTGATATCTATGTGGCGGATGGATACGGTAAAAGCTTTGTGATCCAATATTCTGCCAAAGGCGAATATATCCGTCATTTCGGTGGAAATGGCGATGGCGACAAGGAATTGAAGCAAGCTCACGGGGTGTGCTTGGACACCAGGAAAAAAGGCAAGCCTGAGCTTTTGGTGACTTCTAGAGCAGCACAGGAATTTAAGCGTTTCAGCTTGGATGGAGAGCATTTGGAAACCATCCAAACGCCAAACTGCTGGATTTGCCGTCCAGTGATCAAGGGGAAAAACCTTTATTTCTCTGTGATTGTTTCCAACACTTGGTCAGCTTATGATGGTTTTGTATTGGTATTGGACAAGAAAAACAAGGTAGTTTCTGCACCAGGAGGAAATGCGCCGGTATATGTGGATGGTAAGTTGCAGGCAAACGAAAACGCAGGCAATACATTTATGAATCCACATGATGTCTGTATCGATCAGGATGAAAACATATTTGTTCCTCAGTGGGCTTCTGAAAAGACCTATCCTATTTTATTGGAGAGGGTTTAATAAATGGTTCCTCTGAAAAGGACCGAGAGCATTCAAAAAAGCCAGCAAAACTTGCTGGCTTTTTTGTTTTGATGAAGATATGGATTTTAGGAAAGTAAAATGATCGGCTAAGACGCATTGAAAATGCTGGAATTTAGCAACCCGCGTTACAACCTTAAATCCTGGCGTTTGTCCTCCCATATACCTTGTTAAAGCCACTTATTAAAAGTCTATTTTTCTCCAAACCAATTTATGTTTGTTTGGGCCAATAAAATCGGTACTTAATATCAGTTTATCTTCTTTTAACTCAAAATTCCTAATTTGATTTTGACCAACCCAATTCGGGAAAGAACTTATTTTAATTTGATGGGTTACTTGCTTGGAATTGAGATTCACTTCATAATTCCCCGAATAGGCAATAAAACCCTTGAAAGCAGTGACCACTTCATTTGGTTCCCCTTGAAGGGGATCCTCGGAGAGAAACTGAGGCCTATTGTTTTTCATAACCATTACGGACATATTCCCATTGATGTCATAATTAATCTGCCCTATTGCATCCACACCAAAAGGAAAATCTTGTTTCCCATCTTTTGACTCAATCATCCATTCTTGTAATTCCCAAGAACCTACAAATTGTTGTTTTTTATTCTTTTCCATGTATCCCTTGGCCTTAGTTGTATCCGTTTCATCATTTACAGTTGAAGATTTATCTTGCTTGCAAGCTGTAAAACATAAGATGATTAAAAATGAGGTTTTTATTAGTCCTTTCATTATGTATAGTTTTTAATTGTCTAAAAGGCTCTCTCTGCTTGCCCTCATTTGCATGTGGGACTTTAAATCATTGCGTTTTGAACGTCTTGGCATTTCCAAAAACAGACGTGTCCTATCATAACTAATTTCGTCATCGGCATGAGGAACAATATATCAATCATGTCTTCGAATGATGAGATTGCTTCGCTTTGACAACCATTGACCTGAATAATATGTCATGCTGACGATAGGAAGCATCTCTTCCAGTAACTATCATAAAGAGATCCTTCCTTTGTCAGGATGACATCGATTTGAAGCTCACTTAATATAGCCCCTTTATATTTAAGAGAATGTAACCTCTCACAATCACGGGGATTACTAAGATCGCCCAATTTAATCCCAAACTTAACCTAGCCAATTTTCACACCATATAATACTATAGCCTCCTCTTTTCCTTTAAGGGCAATACTACCTAATTGCTCAAAATCAAAACTATTTCCTTCCAGCAATTCCTTCAAAGATTTAGATATCAACAATTCCTGTTGGAGAGTATTGCATTGGTCTTGAATCCTGGCGGCGGTGTTAATGGTGTCGCCATGGTAGGCGATCTCTTTTTTGTATTTGCCCACCTCGGTCACGGTAACCATTCCCGTATGCATCCCGCCTTTGAAATGGGGCAGGCAATTATATTGCTGGGCATAATAATCCTTCTTTTCTAGCAGCTGCTGTTTAAAATTGAAAAAGGCTCCTAGGCAATTTTGGTTCTTTAATCCATCCTTTGTCTTCCAGGTCAGAATGGCTTCATCTCCTACATATTGGTAAATTTCCGCTTCATTTTCTGCTACTATCCCAAGATCATTGAAGCAGTCCTGGATCAATTTGCTGTATTGGATATGCCCCAACCTTTCGGCATGGGCAGTGGAGGACTGCAGGTCCAAAAACATAAAAATACGCTCTTCCTCACGTGGGGTGTAGAATTTTCCGCGGATAAGCTGCCAAAGGTTATCGCTACCAAAATAGAATTGGGCTTGCCTCAGGCCAAACATAAGGCTGTCCACAGTGACGATATACAAATAGATGGCAAAACTTCCCGGCTCAAAGGCAAATTCCAAATAGCTGATATTCTTTCCAAAAATCAGGTAGGCCAAGGAAACAAGGCTAAACAAAAACAAAAGCACATAAATAACCCTTAGAGCCAAAAGTCCTCGCAGGGATATTTTTTTGTATCCATACTCCTCGTTTAAGATCTGGGCATAGCCAGAGATCACCCCAAATATCAACCCGCCAACCATCGAGATCAAGATGGATTTCCAAAGCTCAAACTGCACCGAGCCCAATTCACGGGTTCCTTCTCCCCTGACCACACTGAAAAATACCAGTGCCAAGCACCAACCTATCATATACTGTCGAATGATCTGCCACTTTTTCTTGTTTTGGAGTTTCATTGGCTGGTTTGCTACTTAACTAATTGACTGAAAGAACTAGTTTTTTCCTTCTATTAAAACTAAGGAAATTAGTTAATAGTAAAAACAGCGTATTTGGGCAATAGTGATGAATGAATTGAATGCACTAAAAAATTAGAGGGTTCGAATGGCATATTGAAAATGTCAGCATTTAGCAAGCCGCGTAGCAAATGCGAGTTAGTTGGAAACTTCCTTCCCAAACTTATTGCGGGATAATCGAATCCGCTAGAAATTGAGGTTATATATTATTAATTTGTTTACTCAGATAAACATTAGGATTATACTTCTCCATATAAATTTCTGGTTTAGATAGCTTAGTAAATCCATATTTCTCATAAAGCCATTCAGCGGTACTTGTCAATAAAATCCAACGTCTTAAACCTTGTAATTCTTTATGCTCCATGATGGTCTCCATAAGCCATTTACTCAATCCAAGCCCTCGGTATTCTTTTAGAAGAAAAATATCTCCCAAATACGCGATGGTAGAAAAGTCGGAGATAACTCTTGCATAACCAATTTGCTTTGGTCCAAGGTACATTCCAAAATTCAAGGAATTGTCAATTGATTTTTCAACTTTTTCAAATGAGATTCCATTACCCCATCCGGATTAGTTGGTCAAAAAATCGTGAATCAAGCCAATATCCAATTTCATTTTGTCAGTTGAAATCAGGTATTCATTTTTATACTTTTCTACAATTTCCACTCTAACTCAAGTTTCTTAAAATTAATGTAAACGGTAAAGAATAAACAACTGGCTTTTCTTAACTCAAGGTGAAATTCACAATGTTTTCAACATGGATTTTTGTTGTGTCAAATACAGGAAAGTCAAAGTCATTTTGATCGATAAGCAATGGGATTTCTGTGCATCCTAAAATAAGCCCTTCCGCTCCTCTTTCTCTTAATTCATTGGCATATCGAATAAACTTTAATTTCGATTCTTTGCTGACAATCCCCTTTCCAAGTTCATTTTTGACAATCTCCTGTATTTCTTCAATATCTATTTTCTCTGCTGGAACAATGGTTTCAATATTATATTCCTTCAGCTTGTTTCGGTAAAAATCCATTTCCATTGTGAACTTAGTTCCTAACAGTCCTACCTTATGTAGACCTTGTTTCTTGATTTCTTCCGCAGTCGCAGATGCAATATGAATAATAGGAATATTAATTTCCGATTGAATTCTATCAGCGAACAAATGGGCTGTATTGGCACATAAGACTATGGAATCTACATTATTGGAAATTAAATTTCTACAAGCGTTGAAAATCAGATCATAGGAATTGGTCCACCCTATATCTTGAATGTCAGAAAAATTCAGAGAATAGATGATACATTCGGCAGAGTTCAGGCCTCCTAGTTTTTCATTGATACCTTGGTTGATATATTTGTAGTAGTCCAAAGTTGAAGTCCAACTTATTCCACCCACTAATCCTATTTTTTTCATGTTAATGCGCTCTTGTTTTTTGACTTGTTGTTAAGAGTATAAATATCTCCTCTATGAACCTAAAGCTCCCAAGAAATTTAAACTTAAAGAATTTGCTCAATTATAAAAACAACCCACATAAGGTGGATTTCTATTTATTAAAATGATTAAAAAAAGACAGCGATACACAGCAATCAATCATGCCACTAACAAGAAAATGCACAGAGAAGGCTTACACCGCCTTGGCACTCTTTTTTCTCTTCCTGTTCATCAGCTTCACAATGAAAGACCTTAAAAATACAGGAGGATACTTGTATCCTTTTTTTGCCAACCTTTTGCCCATATCAGGATATTCATCTGTCTCTGCAGGCGTCGTCCCAAGCCCATCCACATACCTATTATACATACAAAATGCCGCCGCAATCAATACTGCATCATGAATATCTTCTTCACTTGCCCCCTTTTCCTTAGCGATATCTACATCCTGTTGTGACACCAATTTTCCACTTTTTTGGACTTTCGCCGCGATGCTTAATAGCGATTTGAGTTTGTCCGATACTGGGGCACTTTCCATATCTTCTACCAAGCAAGCCACTGTTTTTCCTTCATCTCCTAAATGGGCATTGGCAGAAGCTGAATGAGACTTATGGCAAAACTCACAATCATTTAATTTTGATACGTAAGATGCAATAAGCTCCCTTTCTGCTCGGGAAAGCCCCGAAGGTCCGTGAAGTAAGGTATGTGCTAAATTTGACAAAGCATTTCCAGTTGATCCTTTATAGAACAATAGTTCAACAATGCCTGGTTGGTTTACTCCTGTTTTGATATAAGCCATATTATTTTTTTAATTAACGTCCTCAAATTAAGCCTCTGTATGACTAAACACTTCCATCACCATCCCCTTAAAATTGCTACTTTTACATAGACTATACAGCATTCAAGTATTACTAATTCAAGTCTATTAAAGTTAAAGAATTAAATGGGGAGTAAAAATATACAAGCATAAAGCTATTGATACCACACTACATCAAAAAAGAACTACCTGAATTTAGGTCTACCATTGACGTGAATAAAATGTCCCCGACAATTGTCGGGGCAGGCTATGCTGACGATAGGAAGCATCTCTTCCAGTAACTATTAGGAAAAGAGATCCTCTCGCCGCGGCGAGTGACATCGATTTGAAACTTACGTCATACAACTCTTTTATATTTGAGAAAATGGTGACCTCTCGTATCGTACTTGTTGGCAACTAGAATCATTAAATCCCAGCCTTGGCAACGCGGCTTAACTTGGAGATACATTATAAGATAGATCGCAAGGCCTAAATAATTTTTATTGTATTTTTTACACTTATTATTTTTTATCAGGGAAAGCTGTGTTATTTTTGGTAGGTATAGCATAAATCAACCTCTAGAACCAAAAATAACCCCCGATATGAAAATCAAAAAAATTTTGTTCTGCGCTCTGCTAGCGGGCATTTCTGCCTATAGCTTTGCACAAGGCTCTAATGAAACCATTATGCCCAAAGCCCCAAGCAATCCGGTCATCACAGAAAAATATACCGCAGACCCTGCAGCCATAGTATATAGGGATACGGTATTTCTTTATGTGGGACATGATCAGGCTCCACCTAGAAAAAACTTCTATGAAATGCATGAATGGTTGATCTATTCTTCCACGGATATGGTCAACTGGGAAGAAAGGGCTGCTGTCAATGTGAAGGAAACATTTGAATGGGCAGCAGATGATGCCTGGGCTGCAGAAGTCATTGAAAAGGATGGGAAATTCTATTGGTACGTAACCGTTTCCCATAAGGACATCCATGGTAAGGCCATTGGGATAGCTGTGGCTGACAGTCCAGTAGGTCCTTGGAAGGATGCTTTAGGAAAGGCTTTGATCACCAATGATATGACCACGGATACAGAAATCAGTTGGGATGATATCGACCCGACGGTCTTTATCGATGATGATGGTTCTGCCCACCTGTTCTGGGGCAACACCATTTGCTATTACGCCAAATTGAAGGACAATATGCTGGAATTGGATGGTGAGATCAAACAGATCCCATTGCCCAATTTTACCGAAGCCCCTTGGGTACACAAAAAAGGAGATAACTATTACCTATCTTATGCCTATCAATTTCCCGAAAAAACTGCTTACGCTATGAGCAAAAGCATCAATGGTCCTTGGGAGTACAAAGGCATTCTCAATGAGGTGGCAGGCAACAGCAATACCAACCACCAAGCGATCATTGAATTCAAAGGGAAGGATTACTTCATCTACCATAATGGCAGCATCCCAACTGATGGGGGCAGCTTTAGAAGATCGGTCTGCGTGGATTATCTCTACTATAATCCTGACGGCACCATGAAGCGCGTAATCATGACCTCAGAAGGAGTCAATCAAGCTGAATAAATATAATAGTATTCTCATCCAGAGACATCACCGTGTCCCGACAAATGTCAGGAAGGGATCTTTTCCAGTGACAAATCCACTTGAGAGATTCCCTGCCTTGACTCTGAAAGGCGGACTGTGTTGTTCCAACAGCTGTGCTGCAGAACCCTTAATATTGAGATTGAGGCCTGTCCAACTCTGACGGGCTCAACTTTATAAGTGCCGGGGCAAAGCCCTCGGCACAACCTCACCGATAATTACAGATATCGAAATTATAAATTCTTACTAAACAGCCTCATTTTTCCACATACCCGTAGTAAACTCCTTTTTTATATGCTGAACCTTCTGCTTTCAGCCACTCCTCAAAAAATTGCCGGCAAAAGCCACCCAGATCATAGTTTAAAATTTCCTCTGGCCTTGCCCAAACATATTCATCCGCTTCATCATTAAGTACTACCGTTTCATTATCTGTACGGCAACAGAAGTCTATAAAGATAAAATGCCGCTCCTCTTCAAATTTATCAGAGTTCACACTTTCTTGAATACTCACCAGCTCTATATCATACACTTCCAGACCAGTTTCTTCCAATACCTCTCTTTTTAGAGCTTCTTCCATTTTTTCCCCTTTCTCAATATGGCCTCCTGGGATTACATATTGATTGTTCCATTTAGAAGACTTGCACAGTAATATTTCATCTTTGGGATTAAGAATAATCGCTCCTACAGTAGGTTCTGGATATATGGACTTCATAAGCACTGTTGTTATTTGACCTTGGCAAAACTAGTGGATATAAAAAAGAAAACCACAACAGGACAAATATAAGCCCCATTGTGGTCCAATAATCAAGTTGGTTTTCAGTAGTTTACTTCACTCCAAAATGATACTTGATATTGTGTTTATAAGTCTCTCCTGGATTCAATCTAGCTGAAGGAAAACTTTCCTCATTTGGCGAATTTGGGAAAGTTTGTGGCTCAAGACATAAACCATAATATTGCTCATAGGTAACGCCATCAACGGTGATAGATCCATCTAGGAAATTACCGCTATAAAACTGTACTGCAGGTGAGTCCGCATAAACTTCAAGTACGCGACCGGTACCTTCATGATATAATTCCACCATTTTGGCCATTTTACCATCATGCTCAGTTTTTACCACATAATTATGATCATACCCTCCTTCCACTTGGGCTATTCTTTCTCCAATTTTATGTGGGCTGGTAAAATCAAAAGGTGTTCCCTCCACAGGCAATACTTCTCCTGTTGGAATCAAAGTATTATCTACTGGAGTGTAGTGGTCTGCCAAAATGGTCAATTCATGGCCCAAGATGGTTTCCTTCAATCCGCTAAGATTAAAATATCCGTGGTGGGTAAGGTTCACCACTGTTGCCTTATTCGTAGCCGCTTCAAATGAAATCAAAAATTCATTGTCATTGTTCAGCTCAAAGGTCACATTGGTGGTCAATTCCCCTGGATAACCTTCTTCACCATCAGGACTTACATAAGTCAAAGTAATTCCAGCAACATCATCTTTATCTTCAATTTTAGCTTTCCAGAAGACTTTATTGAATCCTTTGTCACCTCCGTGTAGGTGATTTGTATCATCATTGGTAGCTAATGTATATTCCTCTCCATCCAAAGAAAATTTACCTTTAGCAATCCTGTTGGCATAACGGCCTACTGTTGAACCAAAATAGTTCGTGCTCGTACTGTATCCTTCCAGATCTTTATAATGTAAAACGATATTCTCCAAATTTCCATCCCTGTCAGGAACAACCATTCTTGGGATTACCCCACCATAATTGGAAATATCCACCTCAATTCCATTGGCATTTTTAAGGGTATAGATTTGGGCTTCCTTGCCTTCCACTGTAGCATTGGCTACGGTTACATCCAAACCATTATCCTGTTCCTGGACCTCTTCAGTAGCTTCAGATTTTTCAGATGATTTAGGAGAACAAGCATAAAAAGATAAGGCTAAAGCCATAACTGACAGCCCCAAAAGATTAGATTTCAATAGGTTCATAAAGTTTATTTTTGGTTATAAATTTTAGCAACCTTGCCCGTAGTAGGCATCTTTACCATGCTTACGATCATAGTGTTTTTTGATCAAAGCATCCTTTAGGCGAGGTGCATTAGGGTTAATTTGGAGCGTAAGATAAGCCATTTTTGCAACTTCCTCCAAAACTTTGCTATTGTAAACTGCCTTTTCCGCACTTTTCCCCCAGGTAAAGGGACCATGACTCCCTATCAATACCATCTCAACTTCCTGATAATCTAGTCCTTTCTCCTGAAAACAATCCAAAATCTGCTTCCCTGTCATATGCTCATAATTTCCCTGTATCAACTCATCAGCCATAGGTGGGGCACAGGGAATATCTTTGGTAAGATGATCAGCATGTGTCGTCCCAAAAATAGGAATGTCCATTTGTGCTTGGGCCCAAGAAACACCATATAATGAATGGGTATGGACTATTCCTCCTATAGCACTCCATTCCTTATAGAGGTAAGCATGGGTCTTGGTATCTGAAGAAGGCCGCATTTCACCCTCTACTACTTTGCTATCGAAATCCATAATGACAATGTCCTCTGGCCTCAACTTCTCATATGCTACTCCACTGGGCTTGATGGCAAATACCCCTTCACTCCTATCTACTGCACTTACATTACCAAAAGTATAGACTACCAAATCCAACTTTGGCAATTGCATATTGGCCTCGTAACACTCTCTTTTTAATTCCAAATATTTACTCATTGGTCAATTGGTTTTATCTTTAATTGCGCTATTCCAAGTTAATTATTCTTACGATGCACAATTTAAAAATATTATTTGTATTTATTACACTTATAAATTCAAAGATCTGTTTTTGGTATTTGAGATGAGTGTTGATTATCATGCACTTCTTATGGAATTTACCATTTTTTACCAATTAGTACATAAATACATTAAATTAGGTATTGTTTTAACCAAGGCCATTGACAATTTTTACGCATGCTTAGAATTTTATCTTTTTGTATCTTTTTAATTCTGTCAGTAACCTCCAATTCGGTTCATTCCAAGGAGCTTCCCTTGAACTTCAGGGCCTACGGAATCGAAGATGGAATCAATCAGCCTTTTCCCTATGATATATTGCATAGCCAAAGTGGTTATATCTGGGTGGCTGGTGAAAATGGCCTTTGGAAATTTGATGGTAATTCTTTTAAGTCCTACAAGCATGATGTAGAAGATAGCAGCTCTTTGGCCTATGATTTTGTTTGGATAATTTTCGAGGATAGCCAGCATAATCTCTGGGCAGGAACCTATGGAGGAGGTGTCAGCAGGTATAATCCCCAAACTGATAATTTCACCAATTTTTCCTTTGATGAAAACGACCCCTACTCTATCAGCGATGACAGGGTCAGGGGAATAGCGGAAGATCCAAATGGCAATATTTGGCTAGGCACTGACAATGGACTTTCCATGCTTGACATCAAAACAGGACAATTTGCTAGATATACTACCAAGGATGGCCTATTAAGCAGCACAGTCCGACAAATCAAATTGTCGCAAGACCAAAAAAAACTATTCATTGCAACGGGTAAAGGTCTAAATATTCTAGATCTGGAAACTAAGAGTTTTTCCTCCATCGAACATCGAAAGAATGTAGATAACAGTTTAAGTCATTTCTATCTTTATGATATTTTGGAATATCCTAAAGGTACGCTTTGGCTGGGAACCGGAGCAGGTTTGGACAAGCTGGAATTAAAAAGTAATAAAATCACCCACTACAATTCATCCAATAATCCCAATAGCCTAAGTCATGATGTAATCTTCTCTATCAACAAGCACCATGATTATCCCAGCAAATTATTTGTAGGTACACTCGATGGCCTAAACATGTTGGATCTGAAAACGGATAATGTCCAACGCATTTGGTCAGACAAGACCAAACCAAACAAACTTAAAGGGGATAATATTTATAAAGTCAGCCCCGGTCGGGATGGAAGCCTTTGGGTCGCGGTCTATAATGAAGGGCTATTCCAATATCACCCTCATTATAACAAATTCAATTCCTTAAAACTGGTGATAGATGCCTCTGACAAATATTACTCCAGGGTATCCAGTATGATCCAGCATAATAAGGATGAATACATTTTTACCACCTATTCGGGGCTCTTTGTCAAAAACTTCAAAACTGGCAATACTGAAAAATATAAAATTGAAAATGGTGATCCCAACAGTGTAAACAGATTGGCCATGATTACCAGGGTTTCCGATGACATCTACTGGATAAGCACATGGAGCAATTTCATCTATGAATGGAATCACAAAACGAAAACCTTAAAACCGCTGCCCCATAAGACGCCAGAGGAAAAGTTTCTACCAGAATTCAATCTACCCATCTTATGTGACAGCAAAAAAAGGATATGGATAGGCAATTCGGAAAGAGGCTTATTTATCTGGAATGAAGAAACACAACAGGCTGATCCCTTCCCCATCAATGACCAGTTGGTCAGCAATGGTAAGCATGATGAATTTATCTCCTATATATTTGAGGACAGCAAACATAATATCTGGATCGGAAGTCAAGGAGGACTTAATCTTTTGGATGAGGGAAGCCAAACATTCAAAAAATTCCAACACGTAGAGGGAGATTTCAATAGTCTGAGCAATAATAAAATCAACCATATATCCGAAGACCATTTGGGCAACTTATGGATAAGTACTGAACTTGGACTTAGTAATTTTAACATCCGGGACAGTACATTTACCAATTATTACACCATGGACGGTTTACCCTCCAATGTTATCAGTTCCACCATTGAGGACGATGAAGGAAACCTTTGGATCGCTACTGCTGAAGGAATCTCTAAAAAAAGCCCAAATGAAAATTTCAGAAATTACAATAGCCAAGATGGTTTAATGGATAATTATTTCATCTTTCGTTCGGCCTATAAGGATGACAAAGGCCAGATTTTCTTTGGCCACTCCACTGGACTTGAATATTTCGATCCCAAACGAATTCCGGAAAACAAACTTAACCCCAAAGTATTAATAACGGGAATTGATCTGTTTAACAGTCCCATATCCCCTGGAGATACCAATAAAATCTTAAAAAAGGCAGTTGCGGAGACTGAATCAGTATCCTTCAGTCATGAGCAATCAGTGATTTCCTTTCACTTTACAGCCATAAACCATATCAATGGCCATAAAAACAAATTTCAGTACCGGTTATTGGGCTATGACAAAGACTGGAGACCCATTACAAATAACCGTTCCACCACTTATACCAATCTGTCTCCCGGAAATTATACATTTCAAGTGATGGCTAGCAATAATGATGGTAAGTGGTCTGCACAGAGAGCTTCCCTAGCAGTCACCATCCTCCCTCCATGGCACCGAACATGGTGGTTCAAAACGCTATTCACCCTTTCATTTTTGGGCATAGTCCTCTATCAGTTTATGAGCCTAAATAATAAGAGGGAAAGACTTCAAAACATGGTAGCCGAAAGGACCTCGGAAATACAATTTCAAAAAGACAAAATAGAAGCGCAACATCTCGTTTTACAGCAAAAAAACCAAAAGATCGAAAATCTGCTCAGAGAACTTAACCACAGGGTAAAGAACAATTTGCAACTCGTTTCGAGTATCCTCAACCTACAAAGCAGAAGTGTAAAAGACCTCAATGCCAAAGAAGCACTTACAGATGGTCGTATGCGTATGCAAGCCCTTTCACTTTTGCACCAAAAACTCTATGTGACCGAAATAGACTCAAAAGTGAATTGTAAAAATTATATAAAGGACTTATTCGACCAAATAGAAGCCGCCTTTAAAAGCAATTATAAATCTTTGGAATATAATTTCGAGGCAGATGACTTTTCATTGGGTCTTGACAAGGCCATTCCTTTGGGGCTTATTCTGAATGAGCTGATCACCAACTCATTCAAACATGTAAAAGAAGATAAAATTGCCATCGACTTAAGACTAAACAAAAAGAAGGAACTCATCCATTTTTCATTCTCTGATAATGGACAGGGACTAACTGAATCTTTGATTTTCGAGTCACAATCCTTCGGCCTGAGCATGATCAGGTCTTTGGTGGAACAGCTAAATGGAAAACTGGATATTTCAGAAGGAATGAACACAAAAATCTCAATTATATTTTAAACACAGGAGTAATGAGCAGCGCAAAAAAAGTATTGATCATAGAAGATGAGATATTGATAGCCAAAGACCTTGCCTACCTTTTGGAGGATATAGGCTATGAAAATACTGGTATTGCCAACTCCGGGGAACGAGCATTGGAACTGTTCAAAAAAAACAAGGTGGACCTGCTTCTTTGTGATATTAATATCAATGGTTCAATGGATGGCATAGAAACAGTCAAATCCATCCAAAAATACAAAAAAGTGCCTGTTATTTATATTTCCGCCTTTTCAGATCCCATCACTGTAAACAGAGCAATTGAAACTTCTCCCAGTTCATTTTTGACCAAACCCTACAATGAAAGAAGTGTGCAGATCGCCATTGACCTGGCCATTGCCAACTTTAACAACACCAATAAAAACCTTGAGGAAAATGAAGTATTTCAGCAGTTGACCCAACGTGAAAGGGAAATTATCCTGTTGATTGCAGAAGGCAAAACAAGTGCCGATATCGCCGAGCAGCTTTTCATTAGTCCGACCACAGCCGCCAAACATAGAAATAATATCCTGGCCAAAACAGGCTGTAATAACACTTCCGAAGTGATTAAATTGCTTTATACTTAAGTTAGATCCTGCTTTAATCCAGCTCAAGGCAAAAGTATTTAACCTTTTTTCTCTTCCAGGTATAGGAAATATGGATTCGCCCATCCGTGGATTGAATAATAGCAGGATAGCTGAATTCCCCTGCATCCTCGTCTTCCAAAACCAGAATATCCGTCCAGTTTACGCCATCATCAGAAACAGCTAAGTTCAGCTTATTTCTACCATCCGACCATTTTCCTCCTCTCACAGTGGGATTGTAAACAAGAAGCTGTTTACCATTCTCCAATGTGACGGCATCTGTGCCGCTGTTTGGATTGAGCAGTTCAGTTCTCTCCAGCTTAGACCAACTTTGTCCATTGTCTTCGGACCAAGCAGTAATCTCATTATTTTGCTTGCTGCGGCAAAGCACTTGAAGTCTCCCATCTTCATATTCTAAAATACTGGGTTGGATTACATCAAAATCCCCCTCATGGTCGATATTCACTTTTTGCCAAGTCCTTCCTTGGTCCTTGGAAATCTCTATATGTGCCCTCCATCCTTCATCATCCTCCATACTGGAAGGGGCCAAAATGGTCCCATCACTCAAGGTAATTGGCTTATTTTTAATAGGTCCCAGAAAACCTTCAGGCAACCTTTCACCCTCTGACCAAGTATTGCCGTCATCATGGCTGACCTTAAACATTCCCCACCACTCTTGGGGAGAAGGGCCCTCTTTATAGAAAAGGACCAACTTATCATCAGACATTTTAAATAATACTGGATTCCAAGTCGGATAACTTAGATTTTCATCAATATATCCATCAGCCACTTTTATAGGGTCTGACCAAACATCTCCTGACTTTTTAGCTGTCCAAATAGCTACATTCGGATGGCGTTCAAACTCTCCACCAAACCAGGCAGCCATGATATCCCCACTGTTCAGCTCAACCAAGGTAGAGGCATGGCACTCTTTAAAAGGGGCCTCCTCATAAATGAACTCTTCTTTAATTATTTTCACATCATTCTGTCCAAAACTGGTGCCATGGGCTAGAAAAACCAAAAGCACCAAAACGATTGTATGTTTTATCATATACAGCATAGCTCTTAAAATGACAATTTAGTCAAACACCCTATATCTAAATACTCCAAAAGCAAAAAAGTGGACTATTAAGTCCACTTTTACTTATAAATTCACCATTGCCTTGATCACTTTATTGGAGGGATCCAGCCAAGAAGAAAAATCATTTTTGACCTGGTCAAAACCAACCTCATGTGTTATATAAGAGGCTGCTTTTACTTTTTTGTCCTTAAGCGCACTTAACACATTATCAAAATCTTCCCTTGTAGCATTTCTACTGCTCATCAAGGTAGACTCTCTCTTATGGAAATCTGGATGGCTAAAAGCTATTTCGCCCTTTTGTAATCCTACTAACACATATCTTCCTCCATGCGCCATCAGCTCAAAGCCATTATGGATGGCCATGGCACTGCCAGTAGCGTCAATCACAGATTCAGCAAATCCACCCGATGTGATTTTTTCTATTTCGGCTTTATAGTCTCCTTTGGCATTCACCGTATATTCAATTCCCAAAACCTCCCGGCAAAATGCCAATCGATCTTCATTGATATCCATAGCAATAACTTTACCGCCAGCAATTCTTGCAAACTCCATCACGCCTAATCCAATAGGGCCTGCCCCCATCACTATCACAAACTCTCCAGGATTAACTCCTGCCCTTCTCACTCCATGAGCACCAATAGCCAATGGTTCTGCTAAGGCCAGTTCCTCAAGGCTCAACCCTTCCTTTTTGATCAGCGAAGAACTTGGTACTGATATATATTCCTTCATTCCCCCATCCTCATGAACACCAAACACGCTTATGCTTACGCAGCAATTCGGCTTTCCAGCCTTACAGGCCACGCATTCTCCACAACTGAAATAAGGAATAATACTCACCAAATCCCCCTTGGAAAAACCTTCAGCACCATCTACTGCTGCCAATTCACCGGAAAGCTCATGACCTAATACCCTTGGATAATTAAAATAGGGTTGGGTACCTTCATAAGCATGTAAATCGGTACCACAAATCCCGATCCTCTTGACCTTGATGATGGCCTTGCCTGGTTCAAGTTGGGGTTCTTGAGCTTCCCCATACCCAAATTCACCTGGTTTATTACAAGTCAATATTTTCATTTTCCACTTCGATTTTTCTCAGTCACTTTCTTAAAGAACTGCTGAGCTAAGTTCAATAATTAAAATCCAGATTTAATGCTGCTATGTTAGCCAAATTAAATTGTTGTCAGGCTGAGCGCCCGCCTTCCGGAGGACAGGGAGTCGAGGCCACTCCCCCCTTCGACTCCGCTCAAGGTGACATTATTAAAGTATTTTCTTATCTAACAACATTCACCCAGATTAGGCATGTTGGGCCATAGCTGGAATCTCCTTTTTATGTCTATAATGATAAATACCATAAACCACCACCAAAAGATAGCAGAATGCGGGTACAAAGAATGAAATATGGATGCTCTCAAAGCTATCAGAAACAAAACCTTGAATCACAGGGAAAACTGCTCCGCCCAAAATCGCCATGATCAAACCAGATCCACCAAGTTTGGTATCGTCTCCAAGTCCTTCAGCTGCCAATCCATAAATGGTAGGGAACATCAAAGACATACATCCTGAAATACCCACCAATGCGATGGCTCCTACCATTCCACCACCAAAGATCACCACAAATGTCAGCCCAATAGCTATTGCTGCCGAAATGGCTATCAACATACTCGGACGGATAAACTTCATCAAGGCAGTAAACAAGAATCTACTGGCAGTAAATAGAACCAACCCCGCTAAATAATAATCAGAAGCGTCACTCTCATTCAGTTGAAGTTCCATCATAATATATCGAATGGTAAATGACCAAACACCGATTTGGGCACCGATATAAAAGAACATGGTCAATACGCCAAAAGTATAGTTTTTGTTGGCAAAAAGACGCTTAAAGCCATTGGATAGAGAGTCATGCTGAACATCTTCTGAAGCTTTAGGCATTTTGGTGAATTTTATCAGCATCCACACCAAAACCAAGAATAAAGCAACACCAACATAGGTTCCCATGACCGCATCCAGTTCGGCCTGCTGAACTTGTTGAAGCTCTGCTGCAGTCATTTTGCCCCTATCCTCTGCTTCAGCCACATTGAGTTGGGAAAGAATAAATACCTTACTTAGCACCACCCCAATAATAGATCCAACTGGATTAAATGACTGTGCCAAGTTCAACCTTCTAGTGGCTGATTCTTCTGGCCCCATTACCATGATATAAGGGTTGGCTGAAGTTTCCAAGATAGAAAGTCCACCAGCCAACACATAAAGGGCAAAAAGGAAAAACCCATAGGACATCAGAATACTAGCAGGATAAAACAATAATCCCCCAACGGCAAAAAGTCCCAATCCCAATAATACGCCTGATTTATAGGTGTATTTTTTTATATAAATAGCTGCAGGTAAGGCCAAGCAGAAATACGCCCCGTAAAAGGCCATCTGAATCCAGGAAGTCTGGGTATCAGTCATGCTGAGGATTTTCTTAAAAGCCGCCAACAAGGTATCTGTCATATTATTGGCCAAGCCCCAAAGTAGAAAAAGACTGGTCAGTAAAATAAAAGGCAATAATGTCTCTTTGGACACCAGCCTTGATTTAGTTTGGTTATTCATTTTATATGAGGGTAAATTGATAATTTATAATAATACTTAAACTGGACTATATTCATGCAATAATCCCCTATTTTTTAGTTCTGCCCAAAACTCATCCGGCAACTTATTGACAGTGGAATCCACATTTCTTTTCACTTTATCGGGTTCAGTAGTACTAAGCGCCACACTCGTCACACCTGGTGCTGAAAGCCCAAATTGCACACATGCATGGGCAGGGGAAACGCCAAAATCTTGGCATGCAGCAAAGAACTTATCCCTCCAGTCAAACTTTTGCTTGTTTTCCGGAGTATCAGGTTTGATCAACTGGTAGTCATAATAATCTCCACCCACCAAAAAACCCGACTGGAATACTGCTGAATTCAAAATTCCAACACCGTCATCTGCCAATCGCTGCATAAATGCCATTAAGTCTTGTGGATGGGAAATAATGGTCATACTGTTGGCAAACATGACCCAATCTAATTTGATATGTTCATAAATCCGAGGAATCACCTTCCAGTCTTTCGCACCAACCCCTATCCCTTTCACAAGGCCTTTTTTCTTCAAATCCTCCAGCGCTCGATACGCTTCAAGGATATCTTCGAATAAAGCGGCTTCCTCAGCTTCATTTTTAGCATTGGCCAGGTATTCATCTGGATCATGAACAGAAGCCAACTGTGTGGAATATCCCTGGAGCAATTCATTGCCTTCTTCAAAGCATTCCAATATGCCATTGTAACTGATTTTCTGAACGGCATCATGTTTAAGATCCCTCCATACTCCTTTTTCAAAAGTAGGTTCTGAACCTAGAAGTGGACTCCTTACCCAGCCCAATTTATTGCTAACCACAACTTCATCTTTTGGAATATTAAGGGCATTCAAGGCATTGCCTAATGATTCCAGCGCAAGGCCAGCACCATACTTTCCGGCCGAATCAAAAAATGTCTGGGGTTGGGTGTATTTTATACTCTCTTTAACTAATTCTTCTTTCACTTTTGGGTCAAGGGCTGTAAATAAATTGCCCAATGCACTAGTTCCAAAAACGATTGATGGTACTTGAATACCGGTATTACCTAAGGGTTTTAATGTCATCTTTAATATGTTATCCTGGGAAAACTGACGTGAAATATAAATAATTATTTGTTCAAAAAAAGCCTTCAAAGTTCCTTCAATCCAGCCCATCCACCTGCAAAGGTTTGTGCAAAGCTTTGCAGGTGAAATATTTTTTCAATTTATTTGAATTATGAAGAAAAAGAGGATCACCCTTAAGGACATAGCCAAAGAGCTCAATGTCTCAATTTCTACTGTTTCTAGGGCTTTGAAGGACCATCCTGATATAGACAAAACGCTGACAAAAAAAATAAAGGCCTTAGCGCAAAAGTGGAATTATATACCCAATCCGCTTGCCATGGGATTGCTACGACAACAAACCCGCGTAATTGGAGTTATTGTCCCAGATTTGGTGACCTACTTTTTTTCCTCCATCATTTCAGGTATTGAGGAAGAGCTGCAGCAGGCGGGATACTATATCGTCATTTCTTCCTCCAAGGAATCCATGGAAAAAGAAATTGAATCAGTAAACAACCTCCTGAACTTAAGAATTGATGGCCTTATAGTTTGCCTGGCACAAGACAGCAGCAATACCAAACATTTCGAAAAGGTTTTGGAACATGATGTCCCCTTGGTTTTCTTTGACAGGGTTTGTTTGGAAAAAAAGGTTTCCACTGTAGTAGTGGACAACATTTCCATGGCCAAAGATATTACTACCCATTTTTATAAAAATGGAGCAAAAAGAATTGCCCATATTACTGGCCCCAAACATTTGAATATAGTACAAGAAAGAACCGAAGGCTACTTAAAAGGTCTGGATCAAGTAGGCTTAGAATATGATCCTAAATATTTGATTCGTACTGACCTTTCTCCTGAAAACGCTACAAAAGCCACGCAAAAATTACTTAACCTTCCTTCCCCTCCGGATGCCATCCTAGGAGTCAACGATACGGTGATCTTCGCCACCATGAAAGAAATTAAAAGTAGGGGACTTTCCATTCCAGAAGATATCATGTTGGCCGGTTTCTCTGATGAGTTTCACGCTACCGTAGTGGAACCCAACTTGACTTCAGTGGCCCACCCTACTCATGAAATTGGACGTAATGCGGCCAAATTAATCTTGGAACAAATAGAGGAAAGTCGCTCCATTCAGAAAAAAATCGTTCTAAATACTGAATTACATGTCCGCGAATCCTCTCAAAGAAAATAAACCTTTTTGTAGCACACCTCCATCAAACTATGTTTTAACCTGTTAATTACCTATATTAGATACAATTAATTGCTTTTTAACCTATGCGCTTTATCCTTGTACTAATTTATCCTTAACCACACATAAACTGTACATGCTATGAAAAAGCTCATTTTCCTCCTCTATTTTACTGTATGGGGAGGAGCTAGTATTGCCTCTAATTTTACCGCTGGATCGACTGTTTTCGTTATTGATTTTCAAGGTACAGAATTGAAGAAAAAACCCAATTCCAATGCCAAAGTACTTGATATGCTCCTTCCGGGAGATCCATTAACGATCATCAATAACACCAATAAAAGTATCCAGTTCTCCATTTTTGTTCAATTCCACATGAATGGAGTATGGCTTGAGGTCAAAACAGCTGATGGTCGTAAGGGCTATATCTTTAGTGGAGATGTTTCCAATATCCCACCTCAGGTAGATGAATTCCCATACCAACCTTTGCGCATTGACCTCCTGGGAGATGAAATCAAAACCGATACCTATAAAGATTCTGTTAATATTTATGGGCAGCTGTTTGAGGTAGATTCCGAGAAAACCACATTTGATCACGGCACCTATATAATTTCCTCATATGAAGGCTGTCAATCCAGAATTTATAGCTTTACCGAACTTAGCTTCAATGAAGTTTTTCATCAAATGAGGAATATGTATCTATCCATAGATGAGGAGACAGGCGAAGTCATCAGCCCGAGACTTATCCGAAGGAATGAAAACGAATTTGTTTTTTCACTTCCCAAGTCCTCAGGAGAAGTGAAAATCGTTGTGCAGAAAAATGGCGTAATAGACATTCAAACTTTCTATTGTTCCTGATCCGTATCACCTATTCGACTGCTAGTCTTATCCTTAAATTTCATTATATTGAGAGAGATCATTTTATATTCCCACTTATAATTATGAATATAGAAGAAGGAGATATCTCAAAAGGACACCTGGAACAGGAAAACGCGGTTCCTTCTCATTTTGAAAAATATTTGGCCGAATTTGTCTATGGAGGCATTGATGGATGCGTCACCACCTTCGCTGTAGTAGCGGGATCAGTAGGCGCAGGACTTGATAGTGCGATTATCATCATCCTGGGATTTGCCAACCTATTGGCTGATGGTTTTTCCATGTCCATAGGTGCCTATTTATCCGCAAAATCAGAAAGGGACAATTACCATAAACACCGAAATCGGGAATATTGGGAGATCAGACATATGCCTGAGGATGAAAAAGAAGAAATCAGGGCTATTTACCGTGAAAAGGGATTTAATGGGGAATTATTGGAGCAGGTGGTCAGCACGATCACGAGTGATCGCGACAGATGGGTGGATGTTATGATGAAGGAAGAATTGGAGATGATCAAAGACAAAAAGTCTCCTCTGCTGATTGGCTTCTTTACCTATATCTCATTTATCTCAGTTGGCCTAATACCTTTGTTTGTATATGTTTGGGATTTTTTCATTCCATTAGATCTGAATATTTTTCTCATCACTTCTATACTAACTGGAGCTGGTTTTATACTTATAGGCTTACTAAAAACCTATGTCAACCAGACAAAAATGTGGAAAGGGGCCTTAGAAACCTTGCTCCTAGGCGCTGTAGCTGCCATTGTTGCTTATTATGTAGGTGATATTTTAGACCACTTACTTTCCAGATAATTACATGAGATTTATTATTGAAAAGAGGTTTCTCCTATTATGACATAATTACATGTTGCACAGTATAATAAGTTTAGATACCATTTAATCTGCTCTTTTTTTGATACCTTTGCTTGTTGAGAACTTCCAAAATCAAATTATTCTTTTCTCCCACAGGAACATTTACCTCCCGAATTCTGGGGATTTTGCTGATTTGAATGCATCTGTGCAAGTAGCCTCCACAAATAATTTATTATCAATTGGATCATCCATAAGGTGTTCCTTATGACACGAAATATGAAATTTGACGATTTGAGGATTATTCCTCCTATACTTAAAGCATTAAAAGACAAAAACTATTCTGAGCCAACTTCTATTCAGGAGCAGGCCATTCCCCTTATACTCCAGGGCAACGATGTACTGGGCTGCGCACAAACAGGTACCGGAAAAACTGCCGCTTTTTCCATTCCTATTATTCAGCACATCCACCAAGCTCCTTATGCCAATGACCCTTGGCCAAAAATCCGTTCATTGATTGTCACACCTACTAGGGAGCTGGCCATTCAAATCGGGGAGAATATTGAACGATATGCCAAATACACTAAAATTAAACATACGGTAATCTTTGGGGGTGTCAAGCAGGGACAACAGGTAGAAAAACTCAAAAAAGGAGTCCATATTCTTGTGGCCACACCAGGTAGGCTTTTGGACCTGATCGATCAGGGACATATCAGCCTTAAGTCTGTGGACCTTTTTGTATTGGATGAGGCAGATAGGATGCTGGACATGGGATTTATCAATGATATCAAAAAACTGCTGAAGATACTCCCTACTAAAAGACAATCCCTCTTTTTCTCGGCCACCATGCCTGACAATATCCTTAGTCTTTCTAAACAAATATTACATCAGCCCCAAAAAGTAGAAGTTACTCCCGTTTCCTCCACTGCTGAGACCATCCAGCAATATGTGTATTACACCAATAAAAGCAGCAAAAAAGCCTTGCTCCTGCATATTTTGGAGGATGAAAAGATTGATCAAGTTCTCTTATTTTCAAGGACAAAACATGGTGCTGACAGAATTGTAAGGGACCTAAAAAAGAAGCAGATACACGCTGCAGCCATCCATGGAGACAAAGCCCAAAACCAAAGACAAAAGGTGCTTAAGGACTTTAAAGGAGGAAAGATAAGGGTCTTGGTAGCTACAGATATTGCTGCCAGAGGAATTGATATTGACAAACTGAAATATGTGATCAATTTCGATATTCCCGAAGCCGCTGAAACTTATATCCACCGTATTGGACGTTCTGGTAGAGCTGGAGAAGCTGGAATTGCGCTTTCGCTTTGTGAGCCAGAGGAAAATGCTTATGTAAAGGACATTGAAAAATTGGCCAATAAGAAGATCAACGTGGCAAAAGACCATCCTTTTCCTCAGACGGAAAAGCCCATGAATGCCCAGCAGAAAAAAGAATTCAACAAAGAAAAGCAAAGACGCAAGCAGGAATTCTTTGCCAACCGCAAAAAGAATGGTGGTGGAAGAAGATAAGCCTGTATGATTCTTTTTCTTGTTTGAAAACATAAAAGAGCCTGGCCATTGATTCAAAACTCAATTGGGCAGGCTCTTTTATTTCACACCCTCCATATCAAGCACAGATTATCAGACAATTCAATATCAATATTCCAAAAAAACATTACATTAGGTTAAGCTAACAACAACCTATGGAACAAGGAGAAGGAGATATTTCTACCATCTTACAATCCGTTAAGGATTCATGGAACAATTTTCTGGAGAATATTCCAGGCATCATATTGGGACTGGTCATTATCATCCTTGGCTATCTCATCGCAAAGAAAATTGGCTCATTAACCCAACAAAAAATTTCCCGAAGGTCCAGTGATCCCCTTATGAGCAAATTTTTGGGGAATGCCGTAAAGATTGGTTTATTTATCCTAGCGATCATTTGGGCTATGAATATTGCCGGCCTTGGGGCCATCACCGCCTTTTTATTGACCTCTTTGGGTGCTTCTGCTATCATTATAGGATTTGCTTTTAAAGACATCGGGGAGAACTTTATAAGTGGAATAATTTTAGCCTTTAACCGTCCATTTAATGTAAACGATACTGTGGAAATTGGTGAGCTCTTTGGCAAGATCAAATCTCTAGAGTTCAGGTATACCAAACTTAAGACCTTTGACGGGAGAGATGTCTATATTCCTAACAGTGATGTATTAAAAAAGCCTGTCATCAACTATACCGAAGATGGCTTCTTTAGATGGGATTTTGTGGTGGGGCTCGCTTATGAAGATGACCTGGATCAAGCCAAGGAAATTATCATGGAAACAGTCAACAAACACCCTTCTATTGTGCAAGACGGTATCCATGAAAATTATGTCGCTGAAGATGCTTTGGCTACCAGCACAGTAAACCTTAAAGTCTTTTTTTGGGTAAACACCTTTGAATTCAGAAAAGAAGCCGTGATGGTGAAAGGAGAAATCATCAAGCAAGTCAAACAGGCATTGGAAACTAATGGCTTTGCTTTACCTAGTGATATTATTGAAGTCAAATTATATGGCAGTCAAAAAGAGTTGCCCGTCAAAATACTGAAAGAGAAAAATGGAAAAACATAAAACAGGTTTTCTCATAAGTCTGAAATACGTCATCACGAGTGAAGCAAAGTGATCTCGAAGTACTCACAATGTACATATAGGGAGATTGCTTCTCTTCGCTATCGCTACAATCGCGATGACGTGGATTTTTGAGACAGCCTGTTTGTTGGCTGTTAGTCGGCTAAAGCCACTGATTTCTTACCTTCAACGAAGGCCCCAAATTCAGTATAATCTCGGTATAATTTTTCATAAACCTTTACATTTTCAGCAACCGGCTCATAGATCGCATCGAAACCATTGGACATGGCGGCAATGGCTGCTTCCGTATTTGGATGGATACCTGCAGCTACCGAGGCATACATAGCAGCCCCTAGTGCTGGAGCTTGGTCAGAAGTAGCTATTTTAATAGGCATATTCAAGACATCTGCCATAGTCTGCATGACCAGCTTGGATTTTTTGGCCACTCCACCCATTCCAATTACCGTATCGATTTGTACCCCTTCTTCTCTAAAGCGATCCACAATCTTTTTGGAACCAAAACAGATTGACTCTACCAATGCCTTAAATACCCTGGCAGCATCAGTCCCCATGCTCAAGCCCATTAAAGCACCCTTCAATCCTTGATTGGCATCAGGGGTTCTCCGCCCATTTACCCAATCAAGGGCAATAGGAGCTGTTTCTGATAATGGAATTTGCAAAGCTTCCTCAGAAAGTTTGATCAAGAGTTGGCTATCTATTTCAGCAATAAGGGCCGCTTTTTCCTCTTCCTTTATTGTCTGGCTTGCTTGGATCAAGGTGGCAGTCGGTTTGGTGATCAAATCCTTAAACCAAGCCAACACATCGCCGAATCCAGACTGCCCAGCTTCCAAGCCCACTGTTCCTGGCACCACTGAACCATCTACTTGCCCACAAATTCCTTTTACTAAATTATCTCCAATGGCATCATAAGAAGCCACCATAATATCACAGGTAGAGGTTCCCATAACCTTAACCAAGGTGTTCTCTGTTACTTCGCCTCCTACCGCTCCGGCATGCGCATCAAAGGTACCCACAGCTACAACTGTGTCAGGACTAAGTCCGAGTTTCCCTGCCCAAGCAGCGCTTAATTTACCAGCTGGCAAATCTGAGGTATAGGTTTCAGTATATAATCGATCTCTAAGCTCGGCAAGTCGTGGATCCAATTTTTCCAAGAACTCTTTGGGTGGTAATCCTTCCCAGCTTTCATGCCACAGGGCTTTATGACCGGCCGCACATCTGCTTCTTTTAAATGCAAGTGGATCTTCTGCCCCTATCAGCTCAGCAGTGACCACATCACAATGCTCCATCCAAGAGTAGGCGGCATCCGCCACAGCCTCATCTTCTCGGATTACATGCAATATTTTGGCCCAAAACCACTCTGAAGAATAAATTCCTCCTTCATACTTAGTGAAATCTTCACCTCCCCAAGTCCTGGCCAATTCATTGATTTCATCAGCCTCCTTGATGGCCGTATGGTCTTTCCAAAGTACCATCATGGCATTGGGGTTCTCTGCAAATTCCGAGGACAGTGCCAAGGGTTTTCCTTTCTGATCCACAGCCATCGGAGATGAACCAGTAGTATCCACACAGATTCCTTTGATTTGCTCTGCAGGGATTCCGGACTCCTTCACTACTGCCTTTATGGTTACTTCCAATCCTTCCAAATGATCCAAAGGATGTTGTCTGAATTGGTTTTCAATGGGCTTGCAATATTTCCCTTCTTTCCACCGAGGATACCAGAACACATGACTGGCTTTGATCTCCCCATTTTCTGTATTGACAATCACCGCTCTTACTGAATCCGAGCCATAGTCAAGGCCGATGACAAAGTTATCCTTCATTGCATATTTTGGTTTATTATTGTTAATCTCTCACAAAATAGGAAGTCTTCACTTTTAGTATAAAGAATCCTTAATTATAATGACTTACTTTACCCTAAGAACGACTACTGATTTAGCTGGTACTTTTACTTCTAACACATCTTTAGCCCATTCAAAATCTTTAAATTCCTTGATGCTTACCACATCAGTTTCATCAAAGGTATTATGGGAATTCAAATCAGTAGCAGTCAAATATCTACCGCTTACATCTTTTGCTTGTGTGCCATGAAGGAATACATCTAAGTCAATTGCTTTTTCAGGATCTACATTCGCTATACTGATATTGACAGTGCCATCTTCAGAAAGTGAAGAAGAAACATTCAAGGCTTCGATTTTGGTACCTCCTGCTTCTACCATCTCCGACTCTACATAACTTGGAAGTAAAGTCGCATCCATGTGTGGTTTGTAGAGGTCAAAAACATGGTAAGTTGGGGTGAGTAACATCTTATCCTCATCGGTCAAGATCAATGCCTGTAACACGTTCACTGTTTGTGCCAAGTTGGCCATATGAACCCTATCAGCATGTTTGTTGAATGTATTCAGGGTAATTGCAGCCACAAAAGCATCCCTAAGGGTGTTTTGCTGATAAAGGAAACCAGGGTTGGTATTAGGCTCCACATCATACCAAGTACCCCATTCATCCACGATCAATTTCACTCTTTTTCGTGGATCGTATTTGTCCATAATGGTCTCATGTCTAGTCAGTAATTCATCCATGAATGCTGCCTTTTGCAAGGTCAAAAGGTATTCTTCTTTGGAGAAATCTGTTGAAGATCCTTTGTTTCCCCAACTTCCAGGAACGGTATAATAATGCAAGGACATGGCATCCATCATATGCAAAGGAATCTTTTGCATCAATACCTCTGTCCAATTATAATCTGTGGAATTGGCTCCACCAGCTATTTTATACAATTTTGCTCCTGGATAATCCCTGGCAAAAGTGGCATACCTTCTGTATTCATTGGCATAATATTCCGGGGTCATATTACCTCCACAGCCCCAACTTTCATTTCCTACCCCCCAATACTTGATTTGCCAAGGTTCTTCTCTCCCATTTTTCTTTCTCAAATCAGCCATTGGGCTCACACCATCAAAGTTGATGTATTCTACCCATTTTGACATTTCCTCCACAGAGCCACTTCCAACATTTCCTGTGATATAAGGCTCTGTTTCCAAAAGCTCAACAAAACCAAAAAACTCATGTGTCCCGAAGGAATTGTCTTCAGTTACTCCACCCCAGTGGGTATTGATCATTTTTGGTCTCTCACTTCTTGGGCCAATGCCATCTGTCCAATGGTATTCATCTGCGAAACAGCCACCTGGCCATCTCAGGTTTGGAATATCAAGATTTTTCAAAGCTTGAAATACATCGGTTCTGTAGCCATTGATGTTTTCTATATCTGAATCAGGGCCTACCCAGATCCCACCATAGATACAACGTCCAAGGTGTTCACTGAAATGTCCATAAATATGTCGGCTAATTTGGGTCTTCCCCTGGTCAGCATTGATGACCAGTTTGTTTTGGGCCTGTACTTTGAGGCCTGACAGCATCATCACTGCCACAATCAGCCCACCAATTAATGTTTTCTTCATGATATTCTGAGGTTTATTGATTATTAAGTGTCTAAATTACATTTTTTATTTTAAATGCAAAAGCACAAATCCGCCTAAAGGAGATAAATTAACCATAAGCTCTTCTTTTTCCACTATTTGACTGACATCAAAACTTGAATAATCCGCATTATCCTGAATTAATTGCCAGCTATTACCGCTGCCATATTGGCTCAAATCAAGTTTAATCTCCTGGCTTTGATCTGTCGCATTTATTCCTGCCAAATACCATCCTCCTTCGGACTTTCGGGCCAAAACAATATATTCCCCAGGGAAGCCTGCTATAAATTTGGTATCCTCCCAGGTCCCTGGAAGTCCTCGCAAAAAATCCTTGATTTTTTCAGGCTGTTTGGCCATCCCTTCTGGTGATTCGGCCAGATGCTGAATACCTGATTCATAGATTACAGACAATGCCAGTTCAAACCCCTTGCTGGTCTTACGGTCAATATTGGGGATTTCATCCAAGGACATTGGGGTAAAATCCATTGGGTCAAAAACATTTCTGGTAAACGGCAACATCAAACAGTGCTTGCCCACCCTATCAGCAAAGGCTTGCTCAAAAGTGATCATTTCAAATCCCTTAACTGACTCCATGGTCATCAAGTGAGGATAAGTTCTATGCCAACCTCTTGGTAAAGTCGTCCCATGGAAATTCACCAAAAGACCTACTTCTGCGGCATCTTTTAGAATATCATGGTAATAATTGATCATGGACTGGCCATCACCCCCAAAGAAATCTATCTTCACCCTGGCTACCCCCATATCTTTAATACGTTGAAACTCCTCCATTCTCCCATCATCAGTCAGCAACAAATTTCTGGGGTGATAAGGAGTGGTATTCCAGGAACCAGCCGAATTATACCAAAGATGTACTTTCACACCATTATCCAATCCATAATCTACTAACTCTGCGATTTTTTCATATCCAATAGTTGTATCCCAGTTCACATCGATCAAGCAATGTTCATACTGCATTTCGGCAGCAAAATCAATATGTTTTTTCTGGATATCATAGGTAATGGATTCATCCTTACCCAATGCCCAACTCCATGCTGCTTGGCCCGGTTCTACAAAATCAGAGGACATCCTTACTGCCGGTTTGGCAAGATCGGTCCCCAAAGTGGATTCCACTACAGTTCCCAAACTCCCCACTGCCAATATCCTCCATGGTGATTCCCAAGGCAAAGTACTCGTTGGTTTAGCTGGACCACCCGGAAACACCTCCTCTGGACCAGGAAAGGCAAGATCATATTCTCCATCTGGTGACTCAGCAGCCAATCTACTTGCACAGTAATTGGTCCCGAGTCCTGCTTCAGAAATCAAGACCCAATTATCATTACTCTGAAACAAAGCCGGATAAACCCATCCTGCAGAAATCGGAGAAGGAGTGCCTACAGGTATCCCCATTTGATATTCTTCCTCATAAGAAGGATTACTGGACTCCCAACCTGTATTGACCTCAGCAATTGGCTGCATCCAAGCTTTGGCTACAGCAGGAAAATTATAACTGGTCTTTTCTTCCTCAATAGTAAAAACCTCATCCCCTTCCCCTTCAAACTGATACTGGAAAACCAGACCATCATTGGAAAGTCTAAAAGCCATTTTCATTACTTCTCCATCAGGGTTTTCTAAGGAATAAATACGCTCATTGGCCACATATTCAATCTCCTTTTTCTTACCATGCACCAAGCTATAATTATCCCTTATCTCACCAAGCTCTGAGATGGAAACCAAAGAAAGCCCATTGTAGTAATCAGCCTTGTCCATTATAATTCCCAGTTGGGACCATTCCAGCACCTCTTTACCTTCCTTGCTTAAGTGGTAAAGGGCCTTTCCTTCTTCCACTTTAAAATCCAATTCCAAAGATCCATCTGGGGAATTAAAACTAGTTTCTTTGGGCTGCTGGCAGGCAATAACAATATTGACCAGCAATAGATACATTAAAATGCTGTATTTCATTATATAATATTTAGGGTTCAGTATTATTTTAGTAGGCGGACATAATAAATCTTCTCCGTCGGCCTACCTTCCAAAGCTTGGAATTTGATCACCAGCTTTTCTTCTTTTTGCAAGCCCTCTGGCAACTCATAATCCAAAGCCTGACTGGCTGAGGCTATATTTACCAATTGTTCCTTTTTGAAGAGTTGGTCATTAATATAAATATCAAAAGTATTCCCCTTCACCTCACCTGGAAAGGTAATTCTAAGAGCTTTGGCCTTGAAATCCGAATTCTTTAATTCATAGCTAAACCATGCACTTGTACTCCTCCAAAAATATCCATCATCATTGCCCGATTGTGTTTGCTGTCCCTTGAAGAAATGGTCAGACTCAGGTTGTTGCTCACCAGTGGCCACCTGATCCACCGTCCGTCTCTCTAAAGCCAACATCAACCCATCCTTCTTATTGATCATAGCCTTCACCTCTTCCACTTTCTCCTTTTTGGCTATCGGCCAGTATATCTGATACCTTGATTCATGAATTTCGTAAAAAGGCCTAAGAATGAGCTCCTCTTCTTGCTGAGGGACAAGGTCTCCAAGCATTTTAAAAGTTAATGCCTCATTTGAAACTGGCTCAAGTTCATCCGTTGGGTCATTACTCTCACTGACTAACAAAGGAGTTTCAGCCAATGCCCACATTTTTCCAGAGGCCACATGCCCCATACGACTATCATCTGCAAATAAGCCTGCCATATGGGCTTTCCCTTCCTCTGCCGCCAGCACAATGGGACCATAAACAAAAGCCCCCCAAGCTGAACCGTCAGGTAAAGCCTCCCAGCTCATTTCCATAGGAAGCTTTATGGTAATATGATCACCATCTTTCCATTTTCTCTCCAGTTCAATATAAGAGGAAGGTTGGGCATTGACTTCAATAAGCTTTCCATTAAGCTCAATCTCCAGCGATCCTGCCTTTACCCAAGCAGGGTAGCGAAACTTTAATTTTAATTTTTTCGGTTTATCCAGCTTCAACGTAAATTGGCTTTCCTCCTTCTCGGGGAAAGATGTGCTTTGGGTTAATTCCAATCCTTGTTCTTGCCAATTAAGCTGGGATGGAATAAATAGGTTGATATATAGTTCATCCTTTGTATGGGCATAGATAAATTCTCCATATTTAGCATGATTCTCCAGCCCTGAGCCCACACAGCACCAGAAGCCTTCATGCGGCTGAGAATAAACTCTGTAATGTCCAGGACGCATGGGGGTAAAGTAAACGAAGCCCCCCTTCTCTGGATGCTGGCTAGAAAGAATATGGTTATATAATCCTCGCTCATAAAAATCCACATATTTTGCCGAGGGATTAGAAAGGTACAGCTGCTCACTAAGTCGTAGCATATTATAAGTGTTGCAGGTTTCTGGCCCTTGCTCTGAAGAAACCATAGCTGAAAAATCGTTCGCAGGATGAAAATGCTCTCTTACACTGTTCCCTCCTATTGCTACTGATCTATTTTGGGTCACTGTGTTCCAAAAAAATTCAGCTGCATTTTGCCATTCTGCCAAGTCACCTTCTTGGGCAATCCGCTGAAAACCAACCACTTTTGGGATCTGGGTATTGGCATGCATACCAGTCAATTCATCTTTCCCCTGCTCAAGGGGCTCTAGCAATATTTGGTGGGACATCTTTTTGGCCAATTCCAAATATTTCATATCTCCTGTGATTGCTGCCACATCCGCAAACACCTCATTCATGCCGCCATGCTCACTGATCAGCATTTGTTGAAATTGATCCTGGGAAAGGTCCTTGGTCAAATCATAAAACCAATCACTTAACTCAACCAACATTTCCTTTGCCTGCTGGTTTCCTCCTATCCAATACGCATCCCTAAGGCCTGCATAAATTTTATGGATATTGTACAGTGGAACCCATTTTTGATTAAGGGAAAATCCTCCAGCATCAATATTTCCTTCGCTGATTTCTTTCCACATGGCCATGCCCCCAGGTATTCCGCCCAAATAGCCATTTCCATTTCTATCTTGGGCCAAGGCCAGCTGTTCAACCATATAATCCATTCTACCCTTGATCTCCAGATCACCGGTACTCGCATACATCATGGATAATGCTGAAAGATAATGGCCTCCGATATGCCCATCCAAACCAGTATTTTCCCAGTTCCCATAGCGCTCGGCCTGCCACTCAATCCCTGCTTCCAACATATAAGGAGCTAGTAATCTATCGACATCCATTTCAAGTATATAGGCTTTATCTACCTCTTGGGCATTTAGGAAAGGGCTTGGAAGCAAAGTCACCTGCTCCAAATCAAATAATTCCACAGACCGCGCAGGACTTTGTGCCAGAGAAGATTGAAGAGGCAAGACCAACAAGGCCAATGCTGTTAAATAGGTTATTTTATGATTCATCTGCTATTAATTTTATCTCTTTTTGGCCCAAATGGCCGTTCCTTCATTGTTTAAGCCTGAGTAGATCAGGGTTTCTTTGTGATTTTCCCAGTCATAACCGATTTCGACCTCCACTTTATCCACAAAAGTGCCATTGCCATAATCCAAAAAAAGCCAAGGCTTTTCATAAGTCCATCTATTTGCAGATTGTCCATCGATGGTTCCATCGGCCTTGAGGTTGATCCTGTAAGAAACCTGCTGATCAGGTGAAAATTGTTCTGCTGCAAAGCCAGGCACTACCCTGTATCCCAAAACTATTTGCTCCCACTCTCCAAGAAGTTCTTCCCGTTCAAGAGGACTTTGAACCAGCCCCGCATAGCGTTGAGGTGAGGCTACCGGCCAACCCTCTTTTGTCCAAAACAATTTGCGTACATGAAGGATCATAAAAAACCTATCACTTGTAGGCCTACCCTGATGGGCAATATAATAATTATCCTGCCCCTTAAAAACAGCATTATGGCCTGTACCCTGCCAACCTGCATGCCCTTCAAATTTATAAGGAGCAATGATCATTGGGCCATTATCCAATTCTGTATTGATATCCTGACCATTATAATCCAAAAAAGGTCCTTCGGGATTACTAGATCTAGCCACACGGATATTGTATTTGCTTTCCAGCCAATCATAGGAATGGAATAAATAATAGAAACCTGTTTCCTCATTATAAATGATTTCAGGAGCCTCAATATTCCCATTGATCACCCCAGCAGTAAAACCCCTTTGAGCAACCCTTTTCCCCTTATCACCTCCTTGCTTGCTTAAACCTGTTGTGGGATCCAGTTCCAATACATAAATCCCATCATAGGCTGAACCATAATACATCCAGTGCCTGTTTTGCTGATCCACAATGACAGTCGGGTCAATGGCATTGGTCATTGGGATATTGGGAGCGGAAGTGACTACCAGGCCAGACTGCAACCAAGGTCCTTCGGGAGAAGATGCTGTCAATAAACCAATAGTGCTAAGTTTATGGACTTCTGAGGAAAGGGAATAATAGAGCCTAAATTCATCACCAACCTTAAGGCAGTAGGGTGCCCAAATATTCTCGAAAGGCTCCGTATTTCCAGAGCGTATATAATTGACTGCCTGCATGGGCAATCCATCATAAGCCCAACCAACAAATTCCCATTCAACCAAATCCTTGGACTTTCTCATCTGAATACCTACCCTCAAAAGAGGCTGACCATAGGCCACATCTGTGCTGTAACAATAATACCATTCTCCTACCTTGATGATGGCAGGATCATGAACATTATAAGGCCCCCATTGGGCTGTCTGACTAAACGATGCAATCCCAGCATAGGCATCCTTAATATCTGTCAATTTGAAATCTTCTTCAACTTCAGGAAGCTTTTGGGGAGCTTCAGTATCCTCTGAACAGGATATACTGAAAAGTACCAACATAAAGCTGATTAAAAAGCCATATTTATTTCTTCGCCAATACATATCAATCTATGCCTACGATTGGCCAGCCTGCTTCATCCCAAGTTATTTCTCTTACAAAAAGTAATGGTTTCCCATTTTGCTGAGCATAATAACCATGAAAAATCAAATAATCTTTATTATTAAAAGTATAGGCCGAGTTATGCCCTACCCCATACCAGTCCTCATTACCTTCAAGCACCAAGGTTCCCCCTCCATTATACATGCTTTCTCCTTCCCTATCCAAATAAGGTCCCTGTAGCTCTTCAGATCTTCCCACCACCATTTTATAAGTGGAATCCTCCCCTCTGCAACATAAATCGAAGGATACAAATAAATAATAGTAATTATCCTTTTTGAATATAAAAGGCGCCTCCAAGGCCGCATCTCCTGGATCGCGCTCATCCAGTTCAAAAGATCTTTTCCTTCTGGCAATGGTATACCAATCCTTAGGTCCATTTTTTACGGACAAAAGATCCTCATTTAGCCTAACCAGTTTCAGACCAGACCAAAAAGACCCAAATGTCATCCAATTCCCCCCCTCTTCATCACTGACTATATTGGGATCAATGGCATTCCACATATCCCTGCCAGGAACACTTTCTATGACAATTCCATGGTCCACCCATTCAAAATCAGAAGCATCAGCATCTAGTGTTTTATTGGTGGCCACACCAATTGCAGAAGTATTTTTGGCAAAGGAGGAAATTGAATAATAGAGGTAATATTGGCCATTTTGAAAGGAAATATCTGGTGCCCAAATATGATTTTTGAAATCTGGCACCACTTCCTTTGCCCAAGATGGAGCCTCGGGAAAAACAGGCTCTTCTCGACTCCAATCCTCCTTATCCTTTGATGACCAAACAGCTATTCCCCTTCCTGTGCAGAAAAGATAAAATGTTCCGTTTTCCTGAATCATCACAGGATCATGAACTGAAATGCTTTGCCCTTGAACATTTCTTGTCCATAACAATCCAAGAAGGAAAACAATCAAATACTTATTCATAATACTGGTTTTTATGAAAAATTCAGCCCTTTACAGGGCTGAATTTTTAGCTTCAATAAGTCTTTAATGGGCTCCTGATTAGAGCCCAACATTTTCCACTTGCGAAAAGATCAACTCTTGAACACCCATGGTCTTTGCACCGATGCGAACAAAAATATCTCCGCGGCTAGCTAAAGCTGCAGGTATTTCTACATCTACACTCACGGCAGTACCAGGAGTAATATCCCCTCCTTGAATAATGCTTGCTCCTTCATTTATAATATTATCGGTCAAGGAAGCCTTGCCCATATAAATTCCCACAAACTCAATTGCCCTATCAGTATTGACTCCGTTCAAGGTAAAGTCTACCCTCAAGGTGCTTCCACTTACAGAGTAGCTAGGAGAAGAAATGGTGTAAAAAGGCTCAATCTCTACATCCAAGATTTCATCCCCCCTTACTTGGACATCAATGGAATCTGTCCTATCCAACCAAGGGCCGTTACCTCTGATCAAAGTCATTTTATAATCTCCATCAAACAAAGTGGCAGAAAAAGTTCCGTCTTGTGCCACATAAACCGGTATCTTTTGGAACAAGTCATATCCATGTTGCCACAATTCCAATTGTACTCCTTGACTTCTCAGCCCAATAGGCTCACCTTGGTATACAATTCTTCCGCTTAGGTTTGATTTAGGCTCTTCGAAGTTGTCATAATTACAGCTGATAGCTGCAATGCCCAAGAACAGCAGAAGGCATGATTTAATTATATTGAGTTTCATAATTTCTACAGTTTAATGGAATGGGTTTCTAACTAATTTTGGATTGGCATCGATTAGGTTTTGACCTATTAGGGAATAATAATTGCCCATCTGGAAAAACCTTGGAGCCCTGAAACGGGGTGCCACAGACTTGACAAAGACATATTTTCCATCATTGGCATCTCCTGGTCTTACCACCCTATATGGATATAAGCTGTAAATCATACTCTCAGGATTGGAGTCACTTCCTGACCATTTCTCATGAGCCACTCTCCACCGCTTATAATCCCAAACAATATGATCTTCAAAGGCCAATTCCACTCTTCTCTCATGCCTGATATCTTCAATGGTCAAACTTGAAAGGCTATTGGCTCCAAAACCGGCCCTTTCTCTCAACAAATTGATATAACCTAGGGCTTCTGAAGTTTCACCAAGCTCATATGCCGCCTCTGCTCCATTAAGGTAAATCTCAGCCAACCTGAACCTGATCCACCACACTTCACTTCTAAGACCTCTGGTACTAGCACCAACGGCATTGTCAATGTACTTTCTTAGGTAAAAGCCAGTATTGGTAACTTCCTGAATAGAACGGTGAGGACCACCAGCAGCTGTCAAAATTCCACCGTCATCATATTCAGTACCTAGGCCATTAGATTCTACCAAATCATAATCTGATCCATTCCAAACAGCCACACCGGCCTGCATAAATACTTCCTGTCCTCTAAAAGTAGCCCCTGGATAGATCACTGTTCCGTATAATCTAGCGTCTTTATTAGCAAAGATGTCCTCTACATTGTCATAATAGATATAATCTGAACCATCAGCAGTTCTGGTCTTTAATGCTCCAGATGTACCATCCAAATATTGGAAATCCTCTACTAGGTTTAAACCAGGAGCCAGAGCCGAAGAACCAAGGTTATCTTCCCTTACAGGTCTTGCAATATTATCATAAGTAAACCAGTGCCTTTTATCAGCCGAAGAAAGAAAATCCTGTGCCCAAATCACCTCCGGATTACCAGCCTTAGAAACTATGGCTTCATAGAAGTTCTCTCCCAAATCTGGATTGCTATTGTAAAGGGCATATCCACCCTCTTGGATAATTGTTCTTGAAGCTTCTAAGGAAGTGGTGAAATAGGCATTTGCTCTACCCGCATCAATTCCTACTTCTCCTCCTGGTAAAGTAATCGGAGCGGACATTTCGGCATTATATTTCGCCAATGAACCTGCATAAAGCGCAGCCCTACTGATCACTGCTAATGCAGTAAACCTATTGGCCCTGGTATTGCTGCCATCATTTCCAATTGTTGGTAGGATATCCTGTAATTCACTGATTACAAAATCATATACCTCTGCTTCTGTATTTCTTGGATATTGAAGGTAAGAAGGGTCTCCGCTGAAATCGTAAATCAACTGTTCCGTAATAATCGGAACTCCACCCATTCTTTTTACATGGTCGAAATAAACATAAGCCCTGATAAACCTAAGCTCAGAAATAAATTGGGTTTTCTGATCTTCAGCCAGCTCGGACAAATTCTGCAGTTTATCAATCGCCAAATTGATATCCCTGATAAATCCATAATCCCACAAGCCCCATCTGCCAAAATCATAGGTAAAAAGGTTGTTCAACCAATCATTACCAGAATAACCTGACCACATAGCCTCATCATAGGCAGCAAAATCGACCCAGCCTGCAGTGGTAGTAGTATGTGCTGGCAATCTATCGTAGTAGTTGGACAAAACGCCAGTGATCAATTTTGGATCATTCCATACTTGATCATCCAAAAGGATATTAGGCGGCTCACGATCTAACCAGTCAGATTCACAGGAGGAGAAGGCCAAACTAAACAGCACAGCCCACATTATATTAAATTTTAATAGTTTCATTATTTCGGGGTTTAAAAGGTTAGGCTAAATCCAAAATTGAATAATCGCTGCTGAGGATATACCAGTCCATTAGGAGAACCGATTTCAGGATCCACGCCAAATTCTTTCGTATTGTCAATTGAGAACAGATTGGTACCATTGGCATATACCCTAACTGCACTCAAGCCAATTTTTTCCAGGGTCTCTTTTGGAATCCTGTACCCTATCTCTAGGTTTCTTAACCTCAAGTATTTCACATTGGTCAACCAGAAAGTATTATGTCTGTAAAGGTGATCAGCACCGAACCTTCTTATAGCGGGATAAGTCCCCGGCACCCATTCACTGTCTGCATTGTACAAATCTGCTTTATGCCATCTGTCTTCAAACATAAAGTCAGGAGAGGTCCCATTGTTCTGGAATGGATATCTTAATTCCCAGTTTCTGGTAAAGGTCTGCATGGAAGCTCCAGCAAAGCTGAAATACAGTTCAAAGCCTTTGTAGCTGGCAGATCCATTCAATCCAAAACTCACATAAGGATTAGACCCTTCTGCATAACCAATAGGTCTTTCATCCATCCCATTGATCAAACCATCTCCATTGACATCCTTATAAATAAAGTCACCAGGTAATACTGTTCTATTCCCCCTACCATCAATATCTACAGGGTAATTCTCTATTTGTTCTTCATTTTCAAATCTTCCTTCTACTTGATAACCCCAGTTGATATTGGCCCATCTTCCTTCCTGGTCAGTTCTGTATTCATTCCAAGAATTTCCAAAACGCGGCTTATATCGCTCGATGATTTTAAGTCTGGAAATTGTACCGTTGGCACTTAGAGAGAAGTCCACTCCTCCGGCTTTTCCTGTATAGGTAACAATACCTTCCACTCCTCTGTGAGCATCTGATTCAAGGTTTTCTGAAGGAAGGGTATACCCCACTTCCGCAGGCAACAAAACGTCATACCTACCTGCAGGCAAGCCAGTTCTTTTTCTTTCGAAAACATCCCCTTGCACAAACAACCTATTATTGAATAGATAGGCATCCAAGCCAATATTGAAGTTGGTATTGGTAATCCAGGAAAGGTTGGTTATAGGCAATCCCCTTGGGTCCACACCTGGCACAAATGATCCATCCAAAATAGCACTACCTCCAGCAGTTGGGATGAAATTATACCCAGCATAATAACTAAATGGAGCTACGATGAAATTATTACTGCCGATAAACCTATCATTACCTGTTTGCCCATAAGAAACCCTAAATTTCAAATCACTTAGCACATTTCCTTTAATATCGTCCATAAACGACTCGTCAGAAATTTTCCAACCTGCCGAAACACCTGGAAAAAATCCAAAGCGGCTACCCTCAGCAAAAAGAAAAGATCCATCATACCTGCCCAACAGCTCTAGCAAATATTTTTCTTTGTAGTTATAATTGACCTTGGCCAAATAACCTTCCCTTGCTTCTTGGTAGATTTCATCAACCAATAAATCCTGATCTGCAAAAGACATCAATGGTATATAATTATTCGGCGGAACAGTATGAACGACCATATAGTGAGACTGTTGGTCCCAGCGCTCATATCCTGCTATGGCTGCTAAATTATGGTCCCCAAAGTTCTTCGCATAATTGATTTGGAACTGCCCCACCCTGTCCACAGTGTTTCTCTTTCTTCTCTCTCTCCAAGGGTTTTGGTTACCCAACTCCGGTCTGGTGTTATAGGTATCAGTATCCTCATCATAGATATAAGCATCATAGGTATACTCAAAACCATCAAAATCAAGCGTGGTATAGTTATAGGAATAAGTCCCCTTAAAGGACAAACCAAAATCAGTTTCATACTGAGCATAAAAATTACCCTTTATCGCTCTCCAAACCTCATCCACATAACCAGTAACTTCCTTGGTATAGGTCGCTGGATTTACATTGATATTATGCACTTCACCATTGACATAATTAGGATTATCATTGGCATATGGCCTTTCAGTTGGCCACATGGTGAAAATACTCAGGAAAGGATTGAAATAATCATCCAAGCCTGGCACACCCACTTGTTCACGATTTTCCAACCTACCGCTAAGCTGGGTACCTACTGTCAAACCATCTGCCAAGGTCATATCAATATTTGACTGGAAATTGGTACGCTGGAACAGGTAATCATCAATCAGTGCATCCTGATTCAAATGGGAAAGAGAGAAATAATATTTTGTATTTTCTGAACCTCCAGCAGCACTACCATTAAGGGAATACTGGGGAACATTGGGCTTCATGATGAAGTCATAATAATCAAAGCTTCTATAGCCTTTTTCTGTACCTTCCTGCCACTTGGCCAATTCCTCAGGACTGATACTTGGAGTGCCTCCAAGATTTACTTCAGACTCAGCATCAGCTCTTAGGAATTGATAAGCATTGGCAGGCTGTGGATACCTGGTGAAATTCTGCAATCCATAATATCCAGAAAGACTGATTTCTGCAGGCTGGTTGGCTTTACCTTTTTTGGTGGTCACTAATACCACACCATTGGCTGCCCGCATTCCATAAATGGCCGCAGAAGCATCCTTCAATACGGTTATACTTTCAATATCACTTTGCCCCAGGTTATTGAACTGACCTGCATCAGATGGAATTCCGTCAATTACAAAAAGAGGCTGCCCCATATTCCTGATCTGAATATTGGCACTGGCACCAGGACGAGCATCCCCTTGTCGGGCCGTCACTCCTTGGATTTTTCCTACCAAAGCTTCAGAAGTAGTTACTGAAGGGGTTTTGATCAAATCATCAGATTTCACTTCACCTACAGCACCTGTTATGGTCCCTTTTTTCTGGACACCATAACCTACTACAATCACTTCTCCTAAGTCACTAAGACTTTCTTCTAGGACAATATTAATATTGCTTTGGTTACCTACTTTTATCTCTTTGGGAGTATAGCCCAAATAGGAAAAAACCAAAATACTTTCACTGGAAGGAACTTCTAGATTGAATTTTCCATCTAAATCTGTGGCCACTCCCATGGCTGTTCCCTTTACAATCACTGATACACCTGGAATAGGCTCTCCATCTTCACCCACCACTGTACCTGAAACAGTTACTTCGGCACTTTGAGGAATAGCTATTGCTGATTTTAAATGGGGATCAGCGACAGGCGTCGCTTGGAGGTTTGGAAATTGATGGGCGGATAGTAAGCCCATCAAAACAAACACAGTGAATTTTCTGTGTAAATGTTCAAATTTCATACTAAGGGGGTTTATTGATAATTATTATTGAATGAATAAAATCACCCACCTGCTCAGGGCAGGTACCGATCGCATGGATCATATCTGATCTCTAGGTGGCCTGGCCAAAACCACCTATTTTATAAAAGTGTATTTTTTACACCTATTTATATTTTCGAATATAAATCAAAAGTTTACTTCAAAGCAAATTTTAAATGTATTTTTTACACTATTGTATTTTTACAAGCCTCTCACTACACTGGTTTTTCAGAATAAAAAAGACTGAAAAATTGAATTAACAAAAACCTAACCTTGAAAAACTTATCAAAACAACCAAAAACCTGTATTTTATTTCGACTCCATCAAATCATAAAAAATCCTGAACCTTGTTTCTGAAAACAAAAAAAGGGGATAGAATAAAATTCTACCCCCTTGATCAATTAGGCTGTCCTAATTGACAATTACTTATTTTATCTATTTCTCATAGATATTGGCCGGCCATTTATCATTGGAAATATTGACATCTGGTAATACCTTATCAGGGTCAATCTCCATGCTTTCCACCTCTTTTTCTGATTTATAAAGATGATTCCACTTATCACCACGTTGCCATATTTCGACAGGAAGCGTAATTCTTTCACTTGAACCATCTTTGAAAGTTACCTCGATCAATACCGGTAATGGAACACTGCCCCTGTTAGAAAGAGCAATTACATAATTTCCAGCATATGGATACACACCATCCAAAGCAAGATCAACATTGGCATTCCCATAGAACCAGCTCTTCCAGAACCAGTTTAGGTTTTCACCAGCTACATTTTCAATATGATTGAAGAAATCTGTTGGCTGAGGATGTTTGAAAGCCCATGTTTTGATATACGACCTGAAGGCATTATCAAACCTTTCATGACCCAAGATATACTCTCTCAACATGATCAAGCCAATACCAGGCTTCATATAAGCGGTCATTCCCAAGTTATTGGTATCAACCACATCCGGATAAGTATCGATACCCTCCCTAGTCTCACGGTTAAACCAAGTAACGTATTTTCTAGTTTGGTTCAAATCAGAACCATATTCTCCATCATTGAAGGCCAAAGAGCTGTAATGGTTAATAAAGGTATTGAATCCTTCGTCCATCCATGGGTAAAGACGCTCGTTAGACCCAACGATCATAGGAAACCAGTTATGCCCAAATTCATGGTCAGTCACACCCCAAAGTCCTTCACCTTTACTTTCAAAGCTACAGAAATTCAAACCAGGGTATTCCATACCTCCAATATCCGCAGCCACATTGGTCGCAGACTCATAAGGAAATTCAAACCACATTGAAGAATAATGCTCAATCGATGCTTTACTATACTCTGTTGATCTAGTCCAAGCTTCTTGCCCATCACTTTCTTTTGGATATACAGATTGGGCAACAATGGTCTTTCCACTAGGAAGATCTATTTTGGCCGCATCCCAGATAAATGCTTTAGATGAAGCAAATGCCGCATCCCTAGTATTTTCAATCTTAAACTTCCAAGTCAAAGTACCCTCTTGTTTTAAACGAGTACTAGCATCGGTTACCTCTTCAGGGCGCAAAATATAAACTGAAGTATCGCTCTTCATAGCCTGATCCATTCTCTTAAGCATTTCCTTGGACATCACCTCAGAAGGATTCAACAGCTTACCAGAACCTACAACAATATGATCAGCAGGGGCAGTAACAGCATATTCTATATCCCCATACTCCAAGTAGAACTCACCCGCACCTAAATAAGGTTCTACATTCCAACCTTTAACATCGTCAAAAACTGAAAGTCTAGGGTACCATTGTGCCAAGGCGTAAATGGTACCATCTTCTACGTCCAGTCTTCCCATTCTATCCATTCCTTTTACTGGAATTTTATAGCTAAAATCCATGGAAACAGTAGCTTCACCACCGTTTGCCGGAATTGGTTCCGCAAAGAACACCTGCATACGGGTATCATTTACCAAATACTTATTTGAAGCATCCCCCCTTTTACCTACTGTTGCTCGCACATTGGAAAGATCGTAACCTCCATCAACATCACCGTTATAGCGGTTCCCTTGAATAGGTGTGGTCAATGTACCTCTTGAATCCTCGGTGAACCTATTTTGTTCTAATTGTAACCAAACAAAATCGAGTGCTTCTGGGCTATTGTTAGTATAATGGATGCTAATGGAACCAGTAATGGTATGCTCCTTATCATCTAGACTAACATTAATTTTGTAATCTGCTGCATTTTGCCAGTAATTAGGCCCAGGTTTTCCTGAAGCGGAACGATATATATTGCCCTTGCGGTACATAAAATCATTAAAATCCCCTTGGTTATTTTCTTCCACTTCTTGAGCGTGGAGTTCCTGCACTAAAAAGAAGGCAAGAAACAGCATTAAAAATTTCTCTAAAGTATATTTCATAAATCGTGTTATTAATATGATTTTGGCAAATTTACATAAAGATTGATGAAGTGGAAATCCTTTTATTTTAATGGTCAAATCATCCTGTGTTTTTTCACACATTTTAACACTTCTCTTAATGGAGACTTATTAGGAGAAGATATTTTCAATTATTTTTTATTATTCATTATCAACCACTTAATAAACCATTCAATATTTTTTTAAATATATTATTTGCACCTATCAATTTTACAACTACCTTTGCAATCCAATTACACGATAAAAGATCGTCAAAAAGGGAATTTAGCTCAGTTGGTTCAGAGCATCTGCCTTACAAGCAGAGGGTCGGGGGTTCGAATCCCTCAATTCCCACAAAGATTTTTGAGCGTATTTTCAAAAATCACAGTGGTTTAAAAATTTCTTGGGAATTTAGCTCAGTTGGTTCAGAGCATCTGCCTTACAAGCAGAGGGTCGGGGGTTCGAATCCCTCAATTCCCACGTATTAAAGCTAATCCTAATTAGGGTTAGCTTTTTTTTTGTTTTAGAGGAAATCAATCAAGGAAAATCGGATCAAGCAATCTAAGCACAAATACTCTTTTACTCCTACACTCAGGATAAATCAAGCTCCTAAAAACTTTTTTTTTGAGTACTACAAAAATCTCAGTGGCTTAAAAATTTCCTAGGAATTTAGCTCAGTTGGCTCAAAGCACCCCGACAAACAGTCGGGAGAATCGGGGGCTCGAATCCCTCAACTCCTACGTATTTACTAAAGCTAGCCCTAACAAAGATTAGCTTTTTTTTTGTTTTACGAAGATTATTTTAATTTCAGGCTAAACCTTTTTTTAACTATGGCCTATTTATACATTCTTTTCTCCAAGTCTGCAGACAAATTCTACATCGGACACACAGAATCATCCCTGCTCGAAAGACTCAAGAAACACAATTCAAACCATAAAGGATTTACTGGAAAACATAGCGATTGGAACGTCATTTACTACGAACAACATACCTCCAAAAAAGAAGCTTATGCAAGAGAACGAGAGATTAAGTCTTGGAAAAGTAGAAAAAGAATAATTCAACTTATCGAAAAAGAACCTAATTAAATCTAGAACGCTTCTTAATATATAAAATACTTTGGTTTAAAAACTTCTTAGGAATTTAAACCAGTTGACTCAGAGCATCCCGACAAACAGTCGGGAGAATCGGGGGTTCGAATCCCTCAATTCCCACGTATTTAAAGCTAATCCTAATAAGGGTTAGCTTTTTTGTTTTTGTTTTAAAGAGAATCCTATATTTAAGTACAGATATACACAAATCTGATCATCACCCCACTTTAAATCTATGCCCATCCTTTTTATCTGTGGTTTACCACAATTTTAAGGCAGCGGAAAGACAAAACTTATAAGCAATTTACCAGCAGAAACATTACTTGACACCCAGCCCTTGTAACTAAACATAAAAAGGAGCCTTAAAAGCTCCTTTATCAATAGCTCTATCTTTAATAATCAAATATCAAACTTTATCCCTTGGGCCAGTGGCAGATCAGTGCTATAGTTAATAGTATTTGTCTGCCTCCTCATATAGACCTTCCAAGCATCAGAACCCGATTCACGTCCTCCTCCAGTTTCCTTTTCACCACCAAAGGCTCCTCCAATCTCCGCCCCGGAAGTCCCAATATTAACATTGGCAATACCGCAATCCGACCCTGCCACAGAAAGAAAATACTCGGCCTCTCTCATATTGGTTGTCATTATAGCCGAAGACAGACCCTGTGGCACGCCATTCTGAATAGCAACCGCCTCCTCTAAATCCTGAAATTTAACCAAGTACAATATTGGCGCAAAAGTTTCTTGTTTGACAACTTGAAAATGGTTCTCCACTTCATAAACACAAGGCTTGACATAACAGCCAGACTCATAACCTTTTCCCTCCAAAACACCTCCAGCAACCAATTCATCCCCACCTTCAGCTTTCACCCGTTCTATTGCTGACAAATAACTCTCTACAGCCCCTTTATCAATCAATGGCCCTACATGGTTTTTCTCATCCAGAGGATTACCGATTACCAATTTCGCATAAGCCGCTTTCAACCTATTCTTAACCTCATCATAAACAGACTCATGAATAATCAACCGACGCGTACTGGTACACCTTTGCCCGGCAGTACCCACAGCCCCGAATAAAGCCCCGCGAACAGCAACATCCAAATCAGCATTTTCCGTAATAATAATCGCATTATTCCCCCCCAACTCCAACAACACCTTACCCAGCCTAGAACCGACAACCTCTCCAACAGCCTTACCCATCCTTGTAGAACCTGTAGCAGACACCAAAGCTACCCTAGGATCTTCAGCTAAAAAAGTCCCTACATTTGCATTCCCCGTAAGAAGCGAACTTATACCTTCCGGATACCCATTTTCATGAAATACCTTTGCAGCAATATGCTGACAGGCCAAGGAGGTCAATGGAGTTTTTTCTGATGGCTTCCACACACAAACATCCCCACACACCCAAGCGATCATGGTATTCCATGACCATACCGCTACCGGAAAATTAAAGGCTGAAATAACACCTACTACCCCTAATGGATGCCATTGCTCATACATCCTGTGCCCAGGACGCTCAGAATGCATACTCAAACCATATAGCTGCCTGGAAAGCCCAACTGCAAAATCACAAATATCAATCATCTCCTGGACCTCTCCCAACCCCTCCTGATATGACTTACCCATTTCATAGGAAACCAATTTCCCCAAATGGGACTTCTTTTCACGCAAGGCATTCCCTATCTGCCTCACTATCTCTCCTCGTTGCGGAGCAGGAACTTTTCGCCAGGTCACAAAAGCTTTCTCAGCCTTCATAATAACTTGCTCATAAGCCTCTCTTGAAGTCTCTTGCACCTTTCCTATTTCTTTCCCATCTACCGGCGAATAACTCAACAACCATTCACCACTCAAATCCACAGACTCCACACCTGTCCAGGTACCTTTATTCACTTCTTTTACGCCCAATTCCTCCAAAAGGGCCTTTAGCTCAAACTTATCTTCCATAGGGTTTATAATTCAAATTGGTCAAATCAAATCTAACAAAAAAAAAGGCCATCCAAAACGGATGACCTTTTAAACACATACATAAACCAACTAAACACTAATATTATCTATCAAGCTCAATCTCAAAGTAAGACTTCTGACCATTTGGATAAATACCCAAAACCATCACCTCTTCGCCTTTATTCTTTCCAAGCTCTCTTTTCAAATCCTCTGCATTTTGGATCTTAGTTCTTCCAACATGGGTAACGATAAATCCTTCACGCGCTCCTGCTTCCTCCCATTTCTCATTATCGATATCATCAATCATGGCGCCACCATCTATATCCAATCTTCTCTGCAAGGTCAAATCAAGATCTTTGAAAGTCACCGATTCAAAACCGACAACTTTTGGCTCTTCCTTCTTAACAATTTTTGTAGTACCGGAAATATTCTTCAATGTCGCAGTCACCTCTTTCTCCTTACCATCTCTGATAAACTTCACATCAACTTCATCACCTGGACGCTTTCTGGCAACCATCTCTTGCAGCTTGGAAACTGTGTTGGTCTCACTACCATCAATACCGATAATAATATCTCCTTCTTTCAACCCGGCCTCTTCACCTCCACTACCTTCGTTTACTCCTGCTACATACACACCTTGGGACACACCAAGGTCCTTGCCCAAATATTCCTCGAATTCTGGACTAACATCTTGAATGGAAACGCCCAACAAACCTCTTTGAACTGCACCATACTCTAAAAGATCATCCATTACTTTTTTCACAATACTACTTGGAACAGCAAAGGCATAGCCACTGAAAACTCCAGTTTGACTTGCTATTGCGGTGTTAATACCGATCAGCTCACCTGAAAGATTGACCAAAGCCCCTCCAGAATTACCTCTATTAACCACTGCATCGGTCTGTATAAAGGACTCTATCTGAAGGTTGTTATTACTTTCACTCCTTAAGATCCCAATATTTCTTGCCTTGGCACTCACTATTCCTGCCGTAACAGTCGAGGTCAAATCAAATGGGTTACCCACAGCCAAAACCCACTCTCCCACTTGGGTTTGATCAGAATCTCCAAAAGGCACAAAAGGCAAATTATTCGCTTCAATTTTCAACAAAGCCAAATCCGTAGTTGGATCTGTCCCAATCACTTTTGCCTCATAATTAGTATTATCATGTAGGGTAATATTAATGTCTTTGGCGTTTTCTATCACGTGGTTATTGGTAACCACATAACCATCTTCAGAAATTATCACACCAGAACCGGAACTGCGCCCTTCTCTTGGTGGACTTTGACGACCATTATCAGGATACCTAAACTCAAAAAACTCTTCCAAAGGATTACCTCCTCTTCTCGACCCTTCCATTGTCACGGTACTCTTTATATGAACTACCGCCGGGGTAACCTGCGAGGCCGATGCCACAAAATTAATCCCGTCAGGAATACTGAACTTATCATCTTTTAACCAGTTCACGAAACTGGTATTTTGCTTCTCCTCAAAGTTCGCCACCTTGGTTGTAGGAGACAGCAAATTTACTCCAGCCACTGCTATTAGACCACCTATCACAGAGGCCAAAATAATACTGAGGAAGAATTGCTTTCTATTCATGTTAATCTCCTTTTTAAATTAGTTTTATGTATCAAATACACGGTATATAAAGAACTTAGTTTCCTAATATTTTACAAACCCTCGTTTTAAAGGCTATTTTTAACACCTTTTAACAAGAAGGCAAAAACAAAAACCTGCTCATCGTATTTAATGCAATTTAACAAAGGGACTTGTATAATATATTAAACTCAAAAAAAATAAGCGGGTTTCCCCACTTATGAATTATTTCACTTCTATGGTTGATTTAACCACTTTTTTCTCCGTTTTTGGAATAAGCACATGAAGAATACCATCTTCATACTTTGCCTCTATTTTTTCAGGGGAAACATCATCTGGCAAAAAGAAGGATTTACTAAAACTTCCGTACTGACTTTGAACAGAATGGTAGTTTTTCCCCTCTTTTTTCTCCTTATGCTTTCTTTCACCTGAAATGGTCAACTTACCATCCTCTAGGCTAATATTAAAATCTTCCTTTTTCACTCCTGGAATGGACAATTCAAGTTCATAGTTATTTCCATCCTCAGAAATATCCACTGAAGGAATAAACCTACTCGCTTCAGCATTAACCGATTCATTAAAGAATTTATCCAATAACCCGCTAAAGGATGAAGGATAATTTGGCTCGAAATTGTTATATCTTACAAGTTTCATAATAGTATGATTTTTTAGTTTTTAATGTTTTTTAAATTCTGTAGTCATACTATAGTAATTTTCATACCAAGTAGAAAAACAAGCAAAAACATGTCATTATGACTCATTAACAACCTAAAAACCATCAAATAAATGCCATTATGACTGGGTAAACCTAATTATTATTTGACATAACCTTGCCTCTTTTTTTTGATCACAACAAAAAAGGGAGCCCCTCTGGACTCCCCAACATTTCTAAGCTCTAAATATTATTTAATTACTCTCAATCACCTGGCCTTTTTCACGATACAGGTCCACTTCTCCATCCAATAAAACTGCTAACACTGTAATATCCTTATCGTAAACATTGTCAGGAATATCAATATACTTCAAGCCTGGCACTTGGCTCCAATACATCTTACCTACTTCCCTATGTTCCAATTTGGTACCGTTTCCAACTACCCAGATCCTATTGATTTTATTCTTAAGTCCCTTAATCACCAAAGACTCATTCACTTTATAATCAAGATAGATATAAAGTATCTTTTTATCTTTTGACAAAGTAGTAGGAGCATAAACATGCCCCTCTGGAATCCCAGCTTGAGTATCATAAATAGCCGACTCATGCTTGGTAGTCCATCTACCGAATTCGTTCAGAATATTTTCCGCTTCCTCTGGAATAGTACCATCAGGCTTTGGCCCAATATCCAATAATAGGTTTCCGCCCATATGCAGACAATCCACAAACACTCTCAGTAGCTCACTTGGGCTTTTGTAGGCATGATCATTATGCTGATACCCCCAACTGTTGTTCATAGTAAGACAAAGCTCCCAATACTTACTGCTCGGACGAGCAACAGGCACCCCTTGCTCTGGAGTATCATAATCACCTAATCCACCTCCAATCCTAGAATTGATGATAAGATTAGGATTCCACTCCAACAACTGATCCTTTAACTCCTTACTTTTCCACTCTTCTGCTTTATGCTCCCAATCACCATCAAACCAATATAAATCCGGATTATAGCTCATTGACAACTCTTCCAATTGCTTGAAATTGAAGTCTACAAATTTCTGAAAACGCTTTGGATCATTTTTATAACGATACTTTGTCCTTGTTTGACGATCATAATCAGGATGAGACCAATCCAATACAGAATAATAAATCCCCTTCTTCAAACCTTCATTTTCTAGAGCTTTCATAAAAGGCCCTACCAAATCCCTTCCTGCAGGAGACTTCTTCACCACAGTCAAATCACCCACTTTACTATCCCACAATGCTACCCCATCATGGTGCTTTGCTGTAAGAACAGCATATTTTGCACCTGAAGACTTGATTAACTTCGCCCATTTTTCTGGATCGTAATTTTCAGCTGTAAACCTATCCAGCTGCTTCATATAATCCTCGTAAGAAATATAATCATTGAAAAAAGACCATGACTCATCTATTCCATTCACAGAATAAATCCCCCAATGTATAAAAATCCCTAGCTTGGCATCTCCAAACCATTCCATTTTCGATTCTCGCTCGTCCTGCCCCAAAACCTTTCCGGCCAGCAAAATCACACAAAAAACCAATCCAGCAATCTTCTTTAAACCCTGCATTTATTTTTCAATTATTTATTGTTATCCTAATTAGCATTCCAAATTTAATAAAATTAAAATATTAAATAACCCCTTAGATATAATCTTATTTTTTTAACACAACAACTCGTAGATACATAAAATTTTTACCCCAATATAGTTTCACACCTCTTTTTCCAAAGATTCGAAATCCAAAAAATAATAGTAAAAAAATAAGAATAGTTATTACTTTTAATCAAATCAATGCTTAAGTATAAATATGAGACCTGCATGGCCACTCCTTCTTATTTTTGCTATTATAGCCCTTTGCACAACATCAACCCCATCATTTGGCCTCCAAACTTCTACTGATCCACTTAATATCAGTGATTCATTATTAAAACAGAAAGAAGACAGCCTTAAAGGAAAAACACCCCAAAAAAACGACTCTATTAGCCGTCAATCGGTAACCTCCGTAATAGGCACTCTTGAAAACTACGTAATTGCCACCAATCATTTTAGCAAAGTCTTGGAGAGAGAGATGGACACCACCTTACTGGCAAATTCGCTCCCAATAATTGAACAGAGGATAAAGGTGATAAGGGATAGGCTGGAAAACCAAGGCGCAGACATTAATATCAGGTATTTATCCGCACTCAAGAATTTTATTAAAAACGAAAATGAAAATATTGCTGTCTGGAAAGAAATTATAGACACTAGGAATTACGAAATCCAAACCATATACGACAGCCTTATAAAGATCAAAAAAGACCCTATAATTTATCCTGACAATTATGACAGTATCCTAATACCTACGCTCAACAATCAATTAACAGGCCTTCAACATAGGATTCAAAAAGTTGATAGCATTTACTATAATAGACAACTAAAGCTTGCTGATTTTCAAGGCAGGATCTCGAGGGCACAAATAGACATTGACGACTTTAGAGATGAAATCAACCAGCTGGAATCTTCTATTGAAGCTAAAATTTTCGATAAGGAAGTCAACTATATATGGAACCAAACCTCTTACAGTAGAGACAAGGATCTAAACAGAATCATACGGCGGTCTTACACCATAAACAAAATCATATTCCAAGGATATTTGACAGCAAACATCCCCACCCTCCTTTTTACCATATTAATCGCAGTCCTTACTTTTATCTGGCTCAAATATTTGATCAAACGTATAAAAAACGAAAAAGAATTTGCAGATATAATATTGAAAAGAACACGCTTTGTACCCCGAAACCCTATCTTTTCAACCCTTTTGATCATCCTTCCAATAAGTCCATTTTTATACCACTCCCCTCCTATTGTTTTAAATGTCATTATTTTAATATTAATGATACTGGCAACTACAGTATTGATTACTCCAATAGTCAATCGCAAAGCCTATTCTTATTGGATCATCTTTCTGGTTATTTTCCTTGTATATAGTATCAGCAACCTATATTCAGAAAAAGCATACGAGGAGAGGTGGGTTCTTCTTGCCTTAAGCGTTATCAGTATTTCGCTTGCCTACAATATCATCAAAAACATAAAAGGCTCCACCTTTACCCATCCCAACCAAATCGTCTTTCTTATCAGAGTATTCCTAATCATCCAAGGAGCCTCATTAATCAGCAATATCTTTGGAAGATACAGCCTGGCAAAGATATTGGGAATTGCAGCGACGACCAGTCTACTTCAGGCCCTTGGCTTATATGTATTTGTTTTGGTGATAATGGAAGCCATCTATCTTCAAATTGAAGTAGGTAAAAAAAGCTCAAGGGAATACACTGCTTATTTTGATTTTCAAGAGATACAAAATAAAGTGCAAAAGATATTTATCTTTTTTGCAGCCGCAATATGGCTTTTCTATCTGGCACAAAACCTAATTATTTATAATTACCTCTATAAATTCATATCTGAATTCCTATCTACTGAAAGAACCATAGGCAACACCCAATTCACTTATGGAAGTGTTTTAATTTTCATAATGGTGCTCTGGTTTTCGGCAATTATTGCTAGGTATCTCACCTATTATTTTGAAGCCAAAGATCAAAGAGTTGCCACCAATAGAAAACAAAGATTAGGTTCTTCGGTCCTCCTTATTAAATTGGCTGTTTTCACCATTGGTTTTCTATTTGCCGTAACGGCAGCAGGCATTCCTTTGGATAATATCGCCATCGTATTAGGTGCCCTATCTGTGGGTATTGGATTTGGCCTTCAAACCATCATTAACAACTTGGTTTCTGGAATCATCCTGGCCTTTGAACGCCCTATCCAAATTGGAGATGCCATTGAAGTGGGTGGTCGTTCAGGTGTTGTCAAAGATGTGGGGATCAGAGCCAGTAAAATACAAGCCTATGACGGATCAGAAATCATCCTTCCCAATGGAGACCTACTTTCTCAGCACCTGATCAACTGGACACTATCTAACAAACAAAGAAGAATTGAATTGATCATAGGAGTAGCCTATGGGTCAGATTCAGAAAAGGTGGAATCAGTTTTGCGAGAAATCCTCAACAGAGAAGGCATCCTTAAAAGCCCTGCTCCTAATGTTTACCTCCAAACTTTTGCAGACAGTGCTGTTGAATACCGCTTACTTTTCTGGGTGCATGATTTTGATGTTTGGGTAGACATGAGAGCTCAGGTCATGAAAGAAATTTATAAAGCCTTTGCTAAGGAAAACATCGAAATCCCCTTCCCGCAAAGAGACCTTTATATCAAATCAGTTCCTCAAGAATGGCACCGTCCATCTGAAAACAATAACCTAGCAAAGGAAGATGAAAAAAAAGACGAAAATTAATCTCCTGAAATCGAGCTAGAAATAAAATTACCTCAACTTTTTTTCATCGGGGATTTGGAAAAAAATAAACAACCTGCTATGTTTGCATCACGTTAAACAAACGGGTTAGCGAAAACAACAAAAATTCCTCCTTAGCTCAGTTGGTTAGAGCATCTGACTGTTAATCAGAGGGTCCTTGGTTCGAGCCCAAGAGGAGGAGCTGAAAATCAGCCACTTACGATCAAAAATTGTAAGTGGCTTTTTTATTTGCAAAAAATTTGCAAAATATTGACGCTATTCGACCGCTCATTTGCAAAAGGAAATCTACCGTCAGTTAATTATCTAAAAATCAACAAATAAAGACATAATAGACCATTAAACCTTTTTGAATTTCCGGTCTTTGAACTTTCTTCTAGGATTGAAGCTAATCCCTTCGATTTTTTCACTTCTATTCCCTGATTTGATCCATTTTTCGATTTCCTGCCGGAAAAAATAAAGCTTGCCCGCCTTTTTGTGATAAGGGATCAGCCCCCTAGATACATAACTGTAGATGGTTTGTCTTTTCAATTCCAACAAATCACATATCCTGCTTAAGGTTAATACCTCTTCTATTGGGTTTTCAGAAAACTCATTTTCATTAATCGCTTCCAAAATCAATTTGTTTTGCTCAATTAATTGGGATACCGCCTGAGGAAGGTCTTCAAATTTTAAGTCCTAAGTCCATAGATGATTGGTTTAGTTTATAGAAAAGCCGATGCTAAGGATTTCTATGAGAAATTATTCACCAGTATGACCGTAGTTGGGTGAAATATTTTCAGTAATTTAAAATTGCGAGTATTAAAGCGGTCACACTGAAATCAGAATTGGGAACCATCCTAAAGTACAGTATGAGGGTCAAATTATGAAAAGCCCTAAACCTCAGCTAAATTAGCCAGTATGAAACCTTCTTATAAAAAGATATATTTCATTGAGGACAATGAAGATACTATAAATCTTATGGTCAAAAATGCCCTTTCCTCCACGATGGAAGACAACTTAAAAAAGTATTGTTAGCATTTAACTTTTCCTTATCCGGTGTGGATATCCATAATCATAAAATGGAAAAGAAAATTTATTCTATAGAGGATAACAATGTCAGGAACGAAAAATAACAGCCTACCAGATAATTTTTCGGAATTCATAAAGGCACTGAACACGAATAAACTGCGAATATTTATATTCCCATAAAATGGTGAAGGCCTAAGTTAGCATTAAACACTAAGCTTGAAGAATAACCAGGTCTTTGTTACAAGATCTTGGGAAAGGATTCATCAATTACATGGGCTTTTGATCATTGCATATGGCAATCAGAATCCCTGCAACATGAATTTTAAATTGTTTAACTTGAGGTCGATTATGAAAATAAGCTATTTAGATTTCTACATGACAAATATTGATGTTTATTCAAAAAAAGTACAAAATTGAAGATCGTAACATGGAACTGTAATGGGGCTTTTAGAAGGAAATTTGAAAAAATCCTGAACTATGATGCTGACCTATATATCATCCAAGAATGTGAAAATCCAGCTGAAACTAAAGACAAAAGTTATCAAGAATGGGCTGAGAATTTCCTTTGGACAGGTGACAACAAAAACAAAGGACTGGCCATTTTCGCCAAACCTGAGATAGAACTACAGCAACTAAACTGGCCTAACCAATATCTGGACCATGATGTGAAACACTTTTTACCCTGTAAGGTCAACCAAGAATTTGACCTGCTTTCCGTTTGGGCACACAGAAACAACTCCCCCAATTTTGGATATATTGGCCAGATTTGGAAATACCTACAAATCAATAAAGAGAAACTAAATACAACCATCATCTGCGGAGATTTTAATAGCAATGCCATTTGGGATGAATGGGACAGGTGGTGGAACCATTCAGACGTCGTGAACGAATTAAAAGTAGTTGGAATTGAAAGTTATTATCACAAATTCACAGGAGAACAACAGGGCAAAGAAACTACTCCGACCTTATACTTTCGTAAAAACCTGAAAAGCCCCTATCACATTGATTATATTTTTGGTCCACAGGAGTATTCTGAACTTCTAAAAAAAATGGAGATCGGGCAAGCTAACCAATGGCTAGGTATAAGTGATCACATGCCCGTTTTCTGCGAATTTTAATATCCTCACACATTACCTAAACGATTCCCCAAGGCGCTAACTTCTAGTTAAATATTAAGTTGAATTTCTAACCAAGTTCTTCATCAATTTAAATCCCAATCACGCTATCAAATTCTCCTCAATCCACTGATTTATCCCATTTTTTGAATAACTTAGAGTTTAATTATTCTAGGACTAAACCTTACTTTTACGCCATGAACGACACTACTATGCCGGAAAAAATCCACCACGGAAGGAATGTGAAGCGCTTTAGGGAAATGATGGGCATCAAACAGGAGGCCCTCGCCCATGAACTGGGCGATGACTGGTCACAAAAGAAAGTATCCCTACTTGAGCAAAAAGAAACCATAGAAGATGACCTGCTTAAGCAAGTAGCAGCGGTGCTCAAAGTTCCTGAAGAGGCACTCAAAAATTTCAGTGAAGAAGCAGCTATAAATATTATTGCCAGTACACTTCATGATAATGCAGGCTCAATAAACAACAATTGTACACTAAACTTCAATCCAATTGATAAACTAATCGAGGTTTATGAAGAAAATAAGCGGTTATATGAGCGGCTTTTGGCCAGCGAAAAGGAGAAAAACGAGTTATTGAAGGGGAAGAAGTGATATAAGCACTGATTCTTTTAAGATTCCTTATTTCCATTTTTAATTAAATCCTTATAATAAGTTTGCAAATTGAAAACTTATTTTTACTTTCAACTGTTTAAACAATAGCCATTGAAGAATATAATAGCTGTTAAAAACATTGTAGAATTCTATCAAAAACATCCAGACTCAAAAGTAAGCTTACAAAACTGGATGGCAATTACAAAACATGCGTCTTGGGAAAAACCATCAGATATTGTGCAGGATTTTCCTGACGCGGATCCCGTAAAAAACAATAGGGTGGTATTCAATATCGCTGGAAATAAATACCGTCTAATTGCACAAATCAGCTACTTGCGTCAATGGGTATTTATAAAGTTTATTGGCACCCATGCGGAATATGATAAAGTAGATGCTACTACAATAGAGCAGTATTAATTATAAAAAGGGGGGATTATGAAATGGAATAAGGTGATTACAAAAGAAAAAGAATATAAGGATGCATTAAGCCGTTTATCCAGGTTGTTTGATGCAGATCCGGACAGCCCTGAAGGAATGGAGGCGGAATTACTGGTTACCTTGATAGAGAAATATGAAAGGGAACATTACCCCATTGACCTGCCGGATCCTATTGAGGCCATAAAAGAGGTAATGGAAAGAAAGGGACTAAAAGACAAAGATTTGATAGCCAGCATTGGAAGTAAATCTACCGTTAGCCTTGTCCTCAACCGTAAAAGACCCTTGACCATTGATATGATCAGAAAACTATCTGATTTTTTGGGACTTCCTGTTGAGGTCCTCATTCAGCCCTATGAACTAAATGGAGGAGATAAGGTTGTCGCCTGATTTCTGTTTCACAAGATCATTCAGTAGCACTAACTGGCATCCCATATCGTAGTTCATCATCTATATCAATCAAATTTCCAATGCCTCTCCTCGGTATTCTATGAATACCTCCTCTTAGCCCCTCCTCACCAGTGGCTCTATAGCACCTTCCTTGTAGAATCCTTGGGGATGTCTTGGGGATACGTTGCCTACAGGTAAATTATTTCTTGGAAATATTCAATTTACAATGAGTTAATAATTGGATTGGAATCTCAATTTTCCCCCATCATTTAAAAATCAGATACGCGCAGGATTAAGATCGAGCAAGCCATCCAAGGGCTAATCAATAAGTGATCATATACCTGTTTAATCCTTGCAAATTTTAATAATCCTGCACCTTTCCCATCCCAACGGTCCCCCCTTCAGCTCAATACTATACTGATGAAGGCCGTAGTTTCCTTTATAACACCATACCTATTCATCCGGAATTTTTACCTACAGCAGAAGTTCGGAAGAAACCATTTCTAGTTCGGAAGAAATTGGATTGATGTTTGGAGAAAAGCGGCTTTATTATGCTTTATAGATGTTTTTTGCCAGTTCTCTGAATTATTCCGGTTCGGAGATAAAGAAAAATGAGTTCGGAGGAAACTTTAAGCTGGACAAGTAAAATCACTTGCCCAGCCTTAAATTATAAGAATGATAATTTTCTAACCAAACAATTCCAGCAGTCCCTTAGTATCCAGAGACTTAAACAAGACTTCCTCAGTTTTAATCAATCCAGAAGCCAGTGCTTTCTTCTCATGCTGCATCTGCAGGATCTTCTCCTCAACAGTATCCTTGCAGATCATACGGTAAGCCATCACCTTTTTGTTCTGGCCAATCCGATAACAGCGGTCTATGGCCTGCGATTCCACAGCAGGGTTCCACCAAGGATCGACCAAAAACACATAATCCCCAGCGGTAAGGTTCAGCCCGGAACCTCCCGCTTTTAAACTCAACAAAAACACGCGAACCGACTCATTTTCTTGAAACTGTTGAACAGCATTCTTTCTGGAAGCTTCGGAGGTTTGTCCATCTAAATATGAATATTGGACACCTTCTTTTTCCAATGATTTTCTGATAAGCTTAAGCATACTTGTAAATTGGGAAAACACTAACAATTTATGGCTTTCAGTCTTTTCGATTACTTGCTCCATCAAAGCCTCCATCTTTGCCGAATTGCCCTCATAATCGTAATGATCAGGAACCAAAACTGGATGGTCACAAACCTGTCTCAATCGCATCAAACCTTCCAACACCTTCAACTTGGAATTATTCACCCCATCTTTAGAGATTTTATTTTCCAGTTCAACCTTATAATAATCCCGCAATTTTTCATAGGCCTTACGCTGCTCTCGCTCCATTTCACAGTACAGCACCATTTCTGTTTTTTCCGGAAGGTCCTTGGCCACTTTTTCTTTTGTCCTTCTTAGGATAAAGGGCTTAATGGCTGTTTGAAGGGCTTCCATTCTTGGCGATTTATCACCACTTCCCCGCTCCAAAAATATCTTTTTGAAATTAGCTTCGGTCCCAAAAAAACCGGGATTGACAAAATTCATCAAGGCATATAAATCCATTACACTGTTTTCAATAGGAGTACCCGAAAGTGCCAAGCGGTATTGGGCATTAAGCAGACTCATGGCTTTATACCTATCAGTGCCTGTATTCTTGATGGCCTGGGCTTCATCGGTGATCAGATACTGAAATTCCATATTGCCAAAAAAGCGGATATCGGACTTTACCGTATCATAGGTGGTGATCACCAGATCATACTCTCTTAGCCCTTTCTGCAACTTTTGCCTAGATGCCCCATAGTACTTGCAAATGCTCAGACCAGGGGTGAATTTACCAGCCTGCTCCTCCCAATTATAGAGTAAGGTTTTTGTAGCTACTATTAGGTTGGGCATTTTTCCACCTATTTCTTTGGTATGAAGCAGCAATGTCAAAACCTGCAAAGTCTTGCCTAAGCCCATATCATCGGCCAAAACACCTCCCCACTCTTCCTCCTGTAAGGCTTTCATCCAGTAAAAACCTGATTTTTGGTAAGGCCTTAAGCTTGCTTGAACCTTGGGCAGTTTTACGCTGCCCTTCGTAGCTGGCTTTTCCAATCGCTTCCTTTTCGTCTTGATCCATTCGGTAATATCCCTGGGAGCTTTCTTTCCATAAAGCCTTTCCACCATGGGGAAATGAACTTTCGAAAGGCTAAGTTTCCCGTCTTTTTCCTGCCCCATCGATAGCAGCCCGTTCAATTTGTCCCTCCAAGCGGATGGTATTACTCCTTTCTTTCCGTCCTTTAATTTTATCTCCCCTTCCTGTTTAATCACCGCCTTTCTAAGTTGTTCCATATCCAAGAACTTATCACCAAACCGGACCTGCAGCCCAATGTCAAACCAGCCTTTTTCTGCCTGAATGTCCATCTGTATATCTGGATTATAAGGATGATAATCAAACCCTTCCATTTTTTCTAGCCCTTTTATCTCTACCCCGGCTTCCCTCAATTTGGAAAATGCTTCCAAAAACCAATAGTCACCCATAAACTCCGACAGATCAAGCTCGGGACCCTCATTTTGAAAATGCCCCCTTAAGGATCGATGCAGACCAAACAGCAATTCCCTAAGATCACTTTCTGCTCTAAGATCCCTTATCTTTAGTAGCCTATTCCCACCTTCAAATTCTGCCCATAATGTCCCCTCAAATAGTACATTCACCGGCTCTTCTATTTCCGCATATTTCAGGTAGGGTATAAACATGATTTTGCTGAAGTACTTCGATACCCTTATCCATTTATTTTCTACTGTCAAAGGCTCTTTGCGGACTTCCAAGTCCAACTGTATTGGGAATTTTACTTTTAAAGGGAAATAAGTACACAGGATTGGAAGAAATTGGTTCAGGAAGGAGTCTTGGGACTTGGGATGTTTATAAACCGTCATTTTACGTTCTCGGTAAAACAGTGATAGCACCTTTATGTCCCTCAATGAACCCATTGCCTGAATTACTTTGGGTGAATCGGAACAGTCCATATTAAAAAGCGGACAAAAACGGGGGAATGACAACTTACCATCTACAATCTTTCTGTTTTCAAAACCCTTTGGGCTCAATTCCCAACGGTCCTCCTTTTCCTCCAAAAGGAAGGCTACCCGGGCCGGACTGTCATCAAAACGGACTTTGTGCATGGAATTTCTAATGGGCTTTACGTTCGACTTAGGAAGTTTGGTTATACTGAAGAGGTACAAATAGGGCTCTTCCTTTAAAAGAGGGAAAGCCCTTTTCCAAAGTTTCAACATCATGGGCTCATCATCACAACTTGGAAGCTTAAACTCTCCCTTTACGCTACTTCGACTCTCTTCACCCAACTTTCTCAATTGGTTGGCAATTTCAAAAAGTGCCAGTTGTCTCTCGGAAAGCAAATGGGTATATAGCACCAATGTATCAGGATCGATTGAAATAAATGATTTGATATCACTCTTATCCTTGGTAGGCCTACCCATGAAAGGTATTAACAAAGGTATACCCTCACGCCAGTAAAATGTAGGAATACTAAAACCGATCACCAGGCCTTTTTCACGTTGTGCGAAGGTGCGCATCCCCCTTATCACCTCTCCAAGCTGTTTTCCTGTTTGGGGAAGATATATATGGCCAAGATCACTTGAAGGGTTAATGGATCCATAAGAAATCCTAAAATCACTGGGAAAATCCGCCATAAAGGAATAATAGTCGCTCTTGAAATACTGAAAAAATTCATCTAAATAGTTGATTCTTTCCATTCTCTCGATAGAATAAAATTCCATAAGAGACAGCTGATCTGTTCCCTTTATTTCGGATTGGTCATCCCTAATGATAATTAAGCGGTCAGGAAAGACAGCAAATCTCACGAGCGTGACCTGATGGTTAAGGTGCGCTTCCGCAGTGATGACCAGTCCTTCTTTTTCCAAGGAGGTTTCCAATTTAATCCAAAGGTCCCGTTTGTGGATCTTAACCTTGGTAGCTACTTTTTTAAATAAGTCCCCAAGGTCGCTTTCCAGCTTTTGTTTCTTAAAGGGGATAACAAAATGGATATTGGTTTCAAGTAATTCGGTGTACATGGCATTTGAAATTGTTGTAAAAAAAGATTGAGTCTGGTTTAGGTAGAGTGAGTCGCTTGGGAATTATTTCTTATAGCTCTCCGATCTTTGAATGGAGCTCTTGTATTTTTTCCTTTTGGAGGAGATTGAGTTCTTCTGTCAGTTTGGGAATATGGGAAAGTAGTGTGGTGACCTGCCCTTTATCGACCTTAAAAGATGATTTAAAACGTGCACCAGAGAAGCTTGCACAAAGAGACTTTAAAAGCTCTCTCCCCTGCAATTCTTCATTTTGAAATAGCTCAGCGAAGACGGAAGTAAAATTGCCGCAAAGGGCAAACAGAAAGGATAAGGATCTAAATTTTGGAGTGTAGCCCATATAGCAATAGACAATCCCAAGAGCCAACTGTTCCAGGCCTAAATGAATAAGAAACAGGGCAACTTCAGGACTCTCATTTTTTGAACGGCCTGCAGTTTCAAGATAATGGGAAGCCCTCCTGCATCGGGTTCTCCAGTGGTTTGTTATTCCTCTTCGTATATCCTGATAATTCGGTGGGGCCATTTTAAACCCCAAGTCTTTTGGACAACCATAAAACAAATGCCCACTTTGAAGAATGGTGTAAAAAAAGCGGGACTGTTTATTCAGCAAGTCACCTACCTCTTTTTTATGATAGGCAATAGCAAAAATTCCTATTCCCTTTATTTCTTCCTGAAAACAAAACTCCTGTATTGCGGAAACATCTTTAGTCTTGGATATAATAAGCAGGTCATACCTTGATTCTGCCGAAGAACTTGAAAACATAAAAGGACTGAAGCCTTGCCCCTCACGGGTCTGTATGCCAAAGCAAAGGACATGGGAGATATCAAATTTCACTACCAGTTCTTCCAGAAATGTTCTCACGTGATCATTCAGTCCATCTCTTATCAGGGCTATTCTATCTTCAAGTCTAGGTTTCATGGACTTTACTTTTAGGTTTGTGGATATTTCCGATTTTTGGATAGAATGGATCATAGCTGTCTTATAGTAATCAGGTAGTTTAAACAGCTTTCTATAAAAATCACCCACAAGCTCAGACAAGCCATTAAGTTCCTCTTCTGTAACCAAAAAATTGCTCCTATACCTGGCCCCGAGATAAGACTTTTCAAGGATTTGCAATGCTGAAATCAATTCATGCTGATTATCCAAAAAGATACTGGCAAGACTAGGAGCATAAAATTCAGCTGAAAGGATATGGGCCAACAGCTTATGGCTCTGTTTGGCTTTCCCCAGTGCAAACTGTTCAGATGCATGAAAGCCCAGTTCAATGGCCTGATGGAACATAAAGGCCGCAGTAGTAAAATCTTTTTTGTTCCAAAAATGAAGTGCTCCATTTCTAAAGGCCAGCGCCTTTTGGGAGGACACCTTAAACTGCTGATAAGATTCCTCATATCTTCTTTCTAAAAGTGATTTTGAAACAGGTTGGAAGGGAAGGGAAATATTGGGGATGGCTATCCCCTGATGGGAAAGATATAATAGATGAAAAAGCCCTCCCCTTCGCAGACCTGCTTTAAGTTCATCGATATGGCAAAAGGCAAGGTCAGCTTTATCTATTGGATACAAGCCTGTGGATAGTATGTTTTGCCTTGCCCGTTTACGTGGCAATGTGCTCCCATTGGAAAGTGCCACCAACAAACAAGGTGGCCAATTTTCCTCCTCAAAAGGAATACGCTCAATCCAAAGCAAGGCCCTGGCTTTGGCACTTTCTTGAATGCTTATAAGATCTTTCTGGGAAAACTCTTTTGACTGTATAAGGGATTTTCTTGCTGCCATAATTCCATTGCTTTATCAGCAAGGAAGAAATCCAGCAATTTCTATCCTATTCAGGAAGGGAATAGCTTAGTAAAGAAAAGGTATACTTTATTCAAAATGGTTCCGGGGAATTTATCAAGGCTTAAAATATTGACCAATACAATCCTATATCAAAACAATAATCCGACCTCGAAGGATTTTGCTCCCCAAGTTCACTAGGAACTGCAAGATGGGAATGATGTCAGACATTCCTACATCTTGCTCATCGCCAGAACGCGATGCACCACTTGCATAAATTTCTACTATTCAATGTAAAATGAGGGGGCCAACGCTGATCCAGATTTGTAATCTGGATCCACAAATTTCTGGCATTTGCAATGCCCACATCATATTTCGATATGGAGCCATCAAACTAATTCAATTTTTCAAACTTGGATTTCTCATACCATTTCAAGTTTTCAAAATCACCCCCATTATAAATATCTCGATCAGAGCACCAACCTAAAGAATTAACCATTTAACCTATAAAACAATTACACATCTTCTACATCAAAGTAGTACCAAAGCTAGGGCAAAGCTACATCAAAGCTGGGGTAAAGCTGGGGATACTCTGCCCCTTCGGCAAATGCCCTATAAGAAAAGTACAATTTTACAAGAAACTATATCCTAAAACAATATTTACTATCATCCACTTTCTCTCCATTGTTGTTCTATAGAATATTTAAGTATTGTGACTGCACTAATCCATTCACTCCTCTTGGATGCCACCTTATAACGGGGAGGAATAAAGGGCAAGGGGGCTGACGGCAGGAAGCATTCACTTGCCCTTGACCGTATTCCTGACCGGAATACCTTTGCATCTAGGAGGAGTGGATACCGATGAATCCGTCATTAAGAACAACAGATAATCTCTGTTCCACCTACCCTGCTTTAACAGGTATACTTGACTTCTTGCTAAGATCAACAACAACACCTTTCAACCATTATGATCAGAATTTACCTCCATCAAAAGGCTGCGAGTCCCGAGCACCTTTCCCTCGGCTTTAGAGGCTGAAAAGATGGTTTTGTATACAAAACTACATCTTGCTATTACCACTTGGGTAATCAATTTATCATCATTTCTTAGACTAGCATTACATAAATACCTTTACACCAAACAGTCATTATAATGGATATTCATAGCATTAAGAAAAATTTTCCTGCTCTAAATTTTTAAACTATGAATACTCTTGGCAATTAAGAAATCACAAGTAAAAATAATTTCCTATTTTTGTTTCAAGTGAATCTTTTGAATCAAATAAAGGCCTGCTTCATGCTCCTTATCATAGTTTTTGTGATGGGGCACAATGCCTTACCCCACGTTCACCACCAACATGAACATCAGGAAAGTAAAGTAGCCGTTTCTGAGCATCATCACCATGGGCACCATCACCATACTCCACAAAAGGATGACCAGGAAAAAAAAGATTCACCATCCAGTCTTTTGGATTTTCTTTTCAAGAACCATTCCCATTCTCAACATGCCCATCAGCACCCACAAGTAACCGTTGAGTATCAAAAACTTAAAAAGCAACTGGATTATCAGTATTATGCTGACTTTTTTCAGTGGGTACCAGAACTGATAGTTTATGAAAATGGCCTGCATAGGCATGTCCTTTTGGACAATCGGTCATCAGAAAACCCTTACATACAGTCACATCCACTTAGAGGACCTCCTTCCCTTGGATAATTAAATCGGCAATAAACACTTTGCCATAGCATATTTATATGCTCATTCTTTATTGAATTATCCAACAATAACATTTCACATGCTAAAAACAATAGTGTTCGTCTTGTTCGGATGCTTGTTGTCATTGGGCGTATATGCACAATCGACTTCAATAGAAAGCATCCTAAATCAGATAGAACAAAACAACCAAGAATTAATTGCTCTTGGGCAATACGTGGAAAGCAAACGGCTGGACCTGAAATCTGGAAACAACTTACCTGACCCTCAATTTGGGGCTTATTACCTTCCCTTTGGGGAACATAACTCGGGTGACTATACAGAATTTCAAATTACCCAATCTTTTGAGTTTCCTACGGTATATGGTTCAAGGAGCAACCTGATCGATCAAGAGTCCAGAAAACTTGAACTGGAGTATCAAATCAAAAAGCAGGATGTTTTGGCTTTGGCCAAGAACTATTGCTTAAAACTCATCTACCTCAATAAGCGGTTGAATACCGAAACGGTCAGGGTAGAACAAGCGCAAAAAGTGTTCAATCAAGTTCAGGCCCTCTTTGAAAAAGAGCAGGTAGGGGTTCTGGAAATGAACAAAGCCAAGGTCGCTTGGATGAAGGAACAGTTCAAAATACAACAGATTGAAAGCGAAAATAAAAACATCAAACTTCTTCTCTCCAATTTAAATGGAGGCAAAGAGGTAAGCTTTTTATCCAATGAATATGAGTTGTCCCTAGACCTACAGGACAGGGAAAGTATTTGGCAGGAAAAGCAGTTGCTAGATCCCATAATCCTTGATTTGAAGCAACAGGAAACTATAGCCGAACAGAACCTGAGATTGGCGAAGAACAAAGCCTTACCAAATTTGACAGCGGGATATAACCGTCAGGGTGTTTCCAACTCCCATTATTCAGGGGGCTTTATAGGGGTATCCATTCCTTTATGGAACAACCATAATAAGGTAAAGGCCGCAAAATCTACAGTTAACTTCAAAAAGGCTTTTTCCTCTTCCAGGCTTTCCAATGCATATGCTGCCTATGAGAAGCAATTCAATGATTACCAAATCATGCTTTCCAAGTTCAGAGAGTACCAAAATACGCTTTCGGATTTGGATACGGAAGAATTGCTGTTCCAGGCTTATGAACTCGGAGAGCTCTCATTCCTGGAATATTACATGGAACTACAGTTTTACAGAGAGGCCTATGATGCCATGCTGGAAATAGAATACCAATTATATATATCGCATACCCAATTATTAAAACATCAATTGTAACTATTAAAGACTTAGAATTATGAAAATTTCAAATATCCTACTAGCGATAAGCTTCATTGCTGTAATAGCCTGCGGAGGCAAGAAGAACGAAGACAATCACGGGCATTCCCACGGCACTGAGACAGGAGCACATTCCCATGAAGAATCTGCGGATGAGCATGGACACAGTCATGCTGACGGTGATCATGACCATGATAACCACCATGAGCAGGAAGAGTTTACCATCAAGGAAGATTCAGCTGAAGAAACTGGTTCTACACATACTCATGATGATGGAAGTACCCATCACGATCATTAAACTATAAAAAATCAATCAAAATGCGATATATATTGGTATTATTTTGGGCGTTGGTATTTGCATGCCAATCCCCAAAAGTAGAAGATCATGGACATAGCCATGAAGAAGAAGGGGCACACTCCCATGATGGAGATGGAAGGCCATCAGTGGACCATACCGTTTGGACAGAACAAACTGAATTGTTTGTTGAATTTCCTGCCTTGGTGGTTGGACAGACAAGTCGGTTTGCAGCTCATTTCACCATATTAAATGGACACCAACCGGTACGAGACGGGAATGTTACGGTGAGCCTGATCAAAAATAAGAAGGGAATCAGGCATACAGTGGACGCTCCCTCCTCTCCGGGGATTTTTGGACCATCCCTCCAACCCAAAGAGGCAGGTGTTTATCAATTGGTTTTTGACCTTAAAACCCCAACCTATTCGGACCGGATAACACTGGATAATATCCAGGTGTTTGAAACCAATGAAGAAGCCCAGGAAACTTTGGGAAGCGAAGAAGAAAACGGAACTGAAATCAGCTTTTTGAAAGAACAAGCCTGGAAAGTTGAGTTCCAAACAGATCCAGTGGTCGAAAAAGAAGTGTACCAGACCATTCCCACATCAGGAATATGGAAGGTAGCTCCTACTGATTTTCAAACACTCGTAGCACCTGCAACAGGACGGGTGAAATTTAGTCAAGGGGTGCTTACCGAGGGAAGTGCAGTTAAAAATGGGCAGGTTTTGATGACTGTCAGCAGTAACGGACTTACTTCAAACAACTTGGAGGCAGAGATTCAAAAAGCCAAGGCGGATTTAGAACAGGCAAAGTCTGAATATGAGAGAAAAAAGGAGCTCTACGAATCCAAAATTGTACCCAAGGCAGCTTTTGAGCAGGTGGAACAAAAATACCAGGTAGCCAAGACCAACTATGAAACACTTAGCAGTGGCTATACTTCTGGGGGCAAACAGATCATTTCCCCAATGGACGGATATATAAAGTCGATTCAAACTGAAAACGGTGGTTTTGCAGAGCAAGGGAAAGCCCTGATAACCGTAACCAGTCACAACAGTAGTCTCCTTCAGGTACAGGTCAGTCCAAAATACAGTGCAGAACTTCAAAACATCCAAAACCTTTGGTATCAACCAAAGGCCGGAACTTGGTCTGCCTTAAAAGAAAAAGGCGGTAGGATACTATCTGTAGGAAAAGAAGTTGATCCCAACCAACCCTTATTATCTGTGTTCGCTGAAGTAAATGAAGGAATAGAAATGCCGGAAGGAAGTTTCACAGAAGCCCAATTGGCAGTTGGAAAAGCTTCTCAGGGGCTTGCTGTTCCTGTTTCATGTCTTATGGAAGACTATGGAAATTACTCTGTAATTGTACAATTGTCAGGGGAAAGCTTTGAAAGAAGGAATGTGACCATCGGCAAACGCAATGGCAGCGAGGTGGAGATCATCAGCGGCCTTTCAAAAGGGGAAGTAGTAGTGACAAAAGGGGCTTATCAGGTTAAAATGGCTTCTATGTCTGGACAGGCACCCGCACATGGTCATGCACATTAAAAGGTTGAAGGTATGCTGAACAAGATATTATCGATTTCACTACAAAACCGGTTAATGGTGCTTTTGGCTGCTGTAGTATTAAGCATTGCAGGATTATACATCGCCCGTAATATGAACGTGGACGTATTTCCGGACTTGACGGCCCCAACAGTAACTATTCTAACGGAAGCCCATGGTATGGAATCCGAAGAGGTTGAAAAACTAGTAACCTACCAGTTGGAGACTGCCATGAACGGCTCTCCAAATGTGCGGAGAATCCGTTCTTCCTCAGCTGCCGGAATTTCCATAGTTTGGGTAGAGTTTGAGTGGGGAACGGACATTTACCGTGCAAGGCAGATCGTCAGCGAACGGATTCCAATGGTCAGGGAAAACCTACCATCGGGCGTAGGGACACCTACTATGGCTCCCATTTCATCTATTATGGGTGAAGTGATGCTGTTGGGTGTAAGCTCTGATAGCCTGTCCCCAATGGAGTTAAGGACACTTTCTGATTGGACAATAAGGCCTAGAATAAAATCCATAGGAGGAATAGCCAATGTAATAGTGATCGGAGGAGATTACAAGCAGTACCAAGTACTGCCCAATCCCGAAAAGCTCAAATACTATGACATAAGCCTTGGGGAGCTTTTGGAAAAAGTCAAGGAAAGCAATGTCAATGCTCCAGGTGGATTTCTCAATGAATATGGCAATCAATATATTATAAAAGGTAGTGGAAGGGCCTATTCAGTGGAGCAGTTGGAAGAAGCTGTTTTAAAGAATGTCAATGGCCAAACCTTAAAAATCAAGGATGTGGCAACGGTAAAAATTGGAGCGGCAGACAAAATTGGTGATGGTTCATTGAATGCTTCACCTGCTGTCATCCTTACCATTTCCAAGCAGCCGGATGTAAACACCCTTGAACTGACAGGAAGGCTGGACGAGGCCATTGTTGATCTTGAAAACACCTTACCAAAGGGAGTGGAAATAAAAAGTCAAATTTTCCGACAATCGAACTTTATTGAGGCTTCCATTGATAATCTGAACCAAACGCTTTTGGAAGGGGCATTCTTCGTGGTGATCGTACTGTTCATATTCCTGATGAATTGGCGAACTACGGTTATTTCATTGATTGCCATACCAATTTCCTTATTAGTTTCCATCATTGTGTTGAAAATATTGGGATACACCATTAACACCATGAGCCTTGGGGGGATGGCCATTGCCATTGGAGCTTTAGTGGATGATGCGATCATTGATGTGGAAAATGTGTTCAAGCGCTTGCGGGAAAACATTAAAAAGCCAATTGAAGAGCGGTTACCTGTTTTGACAGTGGTTAAAAATGCTTCCGTAGAGATAAGGAGTTCAATAATAATTGCCACCCTTATTATCATTGTATCCTTTGTACCTTTGTTCTTCTTAAGTGGTATGGAGGGAAGATTGTTACAACCACTTGGAATAGCATTTATTACTTCGGTACTGACTTCCCTTATTGTCGCTGTTACGGTGACGCCTGTGCTTTGTTCCTATTTACTGAAAAGCGAAAAAATACTCTCCCAACAAGCTGAAGGTACTAAAGTGGAGCGATGGCTTCAAGCTCGTTATTCCGGGGCATTGGTGAGAGCGATGAGGTTCCCCAAGGTAGTTATAGGACTGACCCTTGGAGCCTTTATCTTTAGCTTGATATTGTTTACCCAACTTGGGAGGAGCTTTCTTCCTGAATTCAACGAGGGCTCACTTGTCATCAGTGCGGTTGGAGTTCCTGGAATGTCATTGGAAGAAAGCAATAAGAACGGGCAATTGATTGAAAAACTGCTTTTGGAAATGCCTGAAGTGGAAGTGGTGACCCGAAGGACTGGACGTGCAGAATTGGATGAGCATGCACAAGGTGTAAATGCTGCTGAAATTGACGTTCCCTTCACGCTTGAGGACAAATCAAAAGAAAAGTTCTTTGAAGAAGTCCGGACAAAGTTGAGTGTAGTCCCCGGGGTGAACATCACTTTGGGACAGCCTATCGCTCACCGTATAGACCATATGCTATCGGGCACAAGGGCCAATATTGCCATCAAGATTTTCGGTGATGATCTGCAACGCCTTTTCGAGCTGGGCAAAAACGTAGAGACCAATATCAAATCCATTAAAGGGATTGCCGACGTAGCTGTGGACCAACAGATTGAAGTCCCCCAAATCCGAATCACTCCTAAAAGACAGATGTTGGCTGCTTATGGGATGACCGTGGGAGACTTGATGGAACAGGTGGATATTGCATTTGCAGGTGAAAAGGCAGGAGAGATTTATGAAGGCCAGCAATACTTTGACCTCATTGTCCGCTTCCAAAAGACATCCAGAAACAGCATGGAAATGATCCAAAATGCACTGGTTACTTTGCCCAATGGTGGAGAGACAACTTTGGACCAATTGGCAGAAGTCATTTCGGTAAGCAGTCCTAATACGATTTCCAGGGAAAATGTTAAACGAAAGATTGTAGTCGCAGCAAATGTCCAAGGCCGTGACCTGCGAGGTGTGGTGAGTGAGATTCAGCAGATTGTCGATGAAAACATTGCGATACCAGAAGGGTATCGGGTGGAATACGGTGGACAGTTTGAAAGTGAGGCGAAGGCATCCCAATTATTGCTTATTACGGCGGTGATTGCCATTCTGATCATTTTCCTATTGCTCTACTTTGAGTTTCAGGATGTGAAACTTTCTTTCATCGTGCTGATCAATTTACCCTTGGCTTTAATTGGAGGGATTTTAATAGTGCTCTTCACTTCGGGGATTATCAGCATTGCCGCAACCATCGGCTTTATCAGTCTATTCGGCATCGCAACAAGAAATGGTATCCTGTTGGTTTCCCGATATGAAGACCTGAAAAAAGAAGGTCTGAAAGGAGTGGAGCTGCTGAAAACTGGGGCATTGGACAGGTTAAACCCAATCCTCATGACCGCATTTACTACTGGACTTGCCTTGATACCCTTGGCACTGAAAGCTGGCGAACCGGGCAATGAAATACAAAGCCCAATGGCAGTAGTGATCTTAGGGGGATTGCTTTCGGCTACCTTACTCAATCTGATTGTAATTCCTTGCGTATATATGCTTGCCAATCGAAAGAAATAACTTTAAATTAAAACTGGTTGTTCAAACTTTTGAGCGACCAGTTTAACTCTTTTTGCCTTACATTTCTTGCCCCAACCCACCATTCGAACAAGAAATTTTCTATCCATTACCTCACAAAATAATGGAATAATGTTCAATCAAAATCCATCATCCCATCAATTAATTTCTGGTCACTTTCCTCATCCATAATACTATCAATATATGATTTAGTTGTGCGGATATCGGAATGCCCTAATGATTCACCAACATACTCAATAGAGGCATTTTTCCTAATAGCCATGGTTGCAAAACTGTGTCTGGCCCAATAGGTACTTATTTCCTCTTCGAAACCCACATGATTGGCAAACCGCCTCATATGCTGGTTGATCAATCTCGTGAAATTTTGCTTGGTTTTGAATTTTTCTTCCTCGTTCATGGTATGATTGAGAACAGGGAACACAAAATCGTCTTTGCCTTTTTGCTCACTTCCATATTTATTGATCACATGCTTAGAGAATGTAGATAATGAAACACGGATAACAATTTGATCATCATTAGTATCTTTCGTTTTTTCCCGGATAAATTCCAGGTATTTGGGTTTGACTTGGCTCCATTTTAAATACAGAATATCCTTCATATTCATCCCTTTACAGAGATAGGAGAAGAACCAAAAGTCTTTGGCTTTTTCTTGGAACTCGTTCTCAGGCGGTGTCTCAAATAGGATCTTTAGCCCTTCCTTATTGATAGCCTTTTTCTTGTTTCTACCTTTTGGGATACTATACCCATCTTTGCCGAATGGATAATTAGATGGTTTTGCTATATTGAAAAGATGCCTTAATGGTCTAAGATAAATGCCGACGGTTGATCTTGAATTTCCTTTATCGATCATCCATTGTTCATAGCGTTTTAGAAACCTTGGTGTAACTTCAGAAAAGTACAATCGCTTTGGCACACGTGACTTGGTATCGGATAAAAATTGCTTTATAGATTTTAAGCTGCAGTTATAATTGGACTTGGTACCGATTTTTTTCTATCCGACCAGTTCCTCAATTTTCATTTTATATTGATAAAAGACGTCTTGCAATTCCCAATTTTCTTTTACCTAATATTAATTAGCTTTTAAGCCCTCTTCGGGCCTCTTCCATTACCGGCACTCCCCCTTAGTTTGCCTATCCATCCATAACATAGAAACTGAAGACCATAGCTTTGGTCATAAGAATATGTATACAATTGAGATAGATTATACACTTCCAATTTTGTTGATATTCAAGCCGAAAAAACTGTAAATCGGCAGCTTTAAATATGATTTTTTCAAGATTTCAATATCAGATTAGCAAATTCCTACCGGTTATTAACCCAAAATTAACCGAAAAATTAACCGTGCGCCAATTATATTTTGAGGCATAAACTAGTTGCTGAATCGATTATGCGATTTTGTCAACTATTAATTATTCAATTAAATCCATAATAGCCTAACAGATGAGCAAAAAACTACAAGCGATCTTTTACGTCGCCTTAATGGCCGCGTTTTTAGTATCCGTTATTTCTTGTGTAAATGAAGATGACACCATCGCAGAACCACGAGGAACTATTACAGGTACAGTTACAGATAGCGAGGGGCAACCCATCGCAGACGTAAACGTTTCCCTAACAGGAATAGGGGAAGAAGAAGTTTCTGTCACCACTGGAAGTGATGGACAATATATTTTTGAGAATGTCACGTTGAAGACACGTGCAGTGAAATTTTCCAAGACAGGTTGGCTTGCAGTCAGCCTAACCGTAAATCCCGAAAAGTACAATAGTGAACACATCGCGACAGCAGATATTTCATTGGTATTTGCTTCCGCAAAAATTACCGGTACGATTAAAGACGGGAAGAATGGAGACATGCCACTTGAAGGTGTCACTGTTAGTGTGGGTGTTCCCGGAACAGTAACTACTGGAAGCGACGGAACCTTCACATTGGAAAACCTTATTGTGGACGAATACACCGTTACATTTAGCAAAGCAAATTACGAGACCATCACCAAGACTATCAGTGAGTCTGATTTTGTAGATGGTATCGCAGCCATAAATATTACAATGGGCAGTAGCGAAATTCTCCGTGGTTTGACTTATGCAGATCTCTTGACCGCTGAAAAGTGGTACTACAATGAATATCGCGGCGGACGTAATGCTGATGCATATCCTCATTGGGACTGGGCCTGTAATTATATGTCATCACTTGATTTCCGTGGAGCATGGCAGGAACAAAATGAAGGGACTACGCTTCAGATTAGAAACAGCGATTCAGATAGAAGCAACCCTGCTGATCTCAATGTCTTCGATTCTTTCGTCTACGGTAGTAAAATGATCACAGAGGACAATAAGATTTTGTCCCTAAGGGTGAGCACACATAATGCCGACGAATCTAACCCTGCTTATTTTGGAGTTCAGGTGGTAGACCTTTCCGAAACTCAGCCAACGGCTGTGAAGATTGGAGAAAACAGAACCTACGCCTCTGGAAGCTACGGAGATGTTGAGTTCGACCTAAGTGAATATGTAGGCAAAGAGGTCATTGTAGCTGTTGGTATCTACAGACAGTCCACAGGAGACTACTGGAAGCAATTGGTGCTTAGAGCAATTCGATTTGCTGACAGAAAAGTAGAGAACTGGGACTGGTTGCCTGGCACTGAGGTAATCGAAGGCTGGAAGCTGACTCAGGAGACCGTACGTTCTACCATGCCTCATACAAAAATGTCCTTTACGGGAATAAGCCCAGTAGGCGGTAATCGAGACAATTATGTCGATGCTTATCGTGCATGGAGAGGAGTAGACCATGTAGCAGCAAACTGGTTCTTTGCTCCTCTGAAGAAAGACCCTGAGGTCTTCCCTTCTGAAGGCTACCTGATCAAAACCCGCAATACCCCTGATGTGGACACCAAGGTACCTGAAGCCTACCTATACTCAAAATTCTCGATCAATGCAGGAAGCAACCAGCTGACATTGAGCACCCGTAATTTCGGGGATAATCTCACTTACTTCAAGATTACCGCAATAGAAGACGACGGAACCGTAACACATCTAGATCCATCTTCCAATACAGCAGATGAAGCCAGTGCGGCAGAAGACGGTTGCTGGAAGTTCAAGCATGGAGATGGAGGTGCTGGCAATCCTGAAGGTTACGCCTCTTTTGTATATGACTTGTCTCAGTTTAACGGCAAGGATGTTACTCTCGCCTTGGGTGTATACAATGGTGAAGCCAATTCGGGTGAGAACAAATTGGTAATCCACAGCATCGATCTGAAATAAATCAATAAACCTTAACATGATACAATACCGAATGATGATCACAATTTGGAGTCTTTTTATGCTGCTTTTTACAGCATGCACTGAAAATTCATCTGACACCGATCCGAAAAACCCTCCTGCTGAGGTAAGTCTTTCGGAGCAGAATCTGCTTAGAGCAATGGAACTGACCGACAATGCTGTCTCTGCCCATTTTACCGGAACAGGAATGGCCATGGCCAGGTATTACAATCCATACACTGAAGTCAGATCTGATGAAACGGGCAGTGTATGGATGTACACTGCAGCTGTAGAAGCTGTGAATGCTGTCCTTCATGGACTTCAAGCCCAAAAGGAACATGGTAATGCAGCGCTTTATGACGAGAATTTTGACAAGTATTCAGAACTCCTGGCGCAGCTCTATGAGAACGCAGACTACTATCTGGGAACTTTTGAACTGGTATCCTATACGCAGACCAAAGAATGGTCTGTGTATGGAGTAAACCGTGGCAATGCTAAAGGAACAGCCAAGGTGGCCGGAATTGAAAATGTATACGATGATCAAATGTGGCTTGTCCGTGAACTGTTAGAATCCTACAAAATCACAGGTAAAACGGCCTATCTGGAAAAAGCAGAATATTTGACTGATTATGTTCTAGATGGTTGGGACACCACTAGAAATCCTGATGGAACAGAACGCGGAGGGATCACATGGGGACCGGGCTATGTAACCAAACATGCCTGCAGTAATGGGCCAATGGTGAGCCCTTTGGTTTGGCTGCATGAGATCTATAAAGGTAAAAACGATGAAATCACTTACCGGTACATTGACGCAGAAGACAAGGAAACAAGAAAAGCCATGCAGGTGAAGAAAAGCGAATACTATGCTGATTATGCCAAGAAAGTATATGATTGGCAGAAGAATCAATTACTTCGATCCGATGGGGTTTATTATGATATGAAAGGCGGTTGTTCCCCTGGAAATCCACAAACTGAAACCATTGACGGGACCGTTTACCGCAAAGGAATTACCTGTCAAGATCGAGTAGGTCCAGCTATTTCTTATAACTCTGGAACGATGCTCTCAGGAGCGGCAGACATGTACAGAATGACAGAAGAGAGTACCTACCTTCAGGATGCCAAGGAACTTTCTGACAAAAGCTTTCAATATTTTGCAAAACCCAACCCAACCCATGATGGCTATTACACTTATGACATTAGTGGTTTCAACAATTGGTTCAATGGAGTTTTGATGCGCGGATATGTCGATGTGCATTCTTCCTATGGCTCTACATCTGAATACATCGATACTTTCCAGAAAAACCTTGACTACGGATATGAAAACTTCCTTTATGAGGGATTCCTACCCACCAATCTACTGGTAGGCTGGAGCCTAACACCTCAAAACAACAGAACTGAGGGAATGTTCAACTTCGCATTTGCAGCAGAATACGCCGTGTTATCACGTTATGAGCTCGCAAAATAATATCACTTTTTGGCATCCCATTGAATATGGGATGCCAAAATTTTCAAGGGTTGATAAGACCTTACTAGACATAAATTAAACAAATAACCCAAAAAATATGCAAAAGATATATAAACAGATTTGCATAGGACTGATAAAGCGTTCCGTAATGGGAATTATCATAATGTCCTTTGCTAGTATTCCCAGGCTTGCATTAGCATTAGAATCCAACTTCTCCCCGTTTGAGGAACAGGATCTACAGCAAAATGATAAAACCGTCTCAGGTACGGTGACATCAGAAGATGGTACTCCAATGCCAGGAGTAAATGTTTTGCTTAAAGGAACCCTAAAGGGGACTACTACGGATATTGATGGGAAGTTCCAATTGAATATCCCTGATGATAATACCGTTCTGACATTTTCATTTATAGGGTATACCACCCAAGAGATCAAAGTGGGAACACAATCGATCATCGAAGTATCCATGGTTCCAGATACTCAGCAGCTAGGAGAAGTTGTAGTGGTGGGCTATGGGATGCAGGAAAAGGTTACCATGACAGGTTCTGTGGCCAACATCAAAGGTGATGAAATGCTGCGTACCAAGAATGAGAACCCACAAAACATGCTTACAGGTAGGGTTGCGGGTGTTCGGGTTTGGCAGAAAAGTGCTGAGCCAGGTACTTTCAATGCCAGCTTTGATATTCGTGGATTGGGATCACCATTGATTGTGATCGATGGTATCCAACGGACTATGGCGGATTTTCAACGTCTAAATCCAACTGATATTGAAGAATTATCCGTTCTAAAAGATGCTTCAGCTGCTATCTATGGAGCAAGGGCCGCAAATGGTGTCGTGCTTATCACCACAAAAAAAGGTAGCGATGCTGGCAAAGCAACAGTGACCTATAATGGTTCCTATACCTTACAGAACCCTTCAGGCTTTCCTCAACTTGCCGATCCCTATGAGACCATGACACTCTACAATGAAAGAGCCATGAACAATATCAATGGGGGAAATCTGATTTATCACGATGATGATTTTGAAGCCTTCAGGACAGGCAGAAGACGTACCACAGACTGGAATTCTTTGCTGATCAGTGATTATGCTCCACAAAGCCAACATGATATCAGTATTACAGGTGGCAACGAAAAAACGCAATATTATATCGCTGGGGGATACATGTATCAGGAGGGGATGTTCAAGTCAGGTGATTTGAACTATAGCAAAATCAACCTGAGATCCAATATCACCACAGAAATTGCCAAGGGTTTGAAGTTTAACCTGAACCTGAGCGGTGTGGCCGATCAGCGGAATTCTCCTTATTCCAGTGCAGTGGAAATCATTCGAAACTATTGGAGACAAGGGGTGCTCTTCCCTGCATATGCAGATCCTGAAAACACCATGCTGAACTATGAAGGGCTGGATTTGGAGCAAAACACTGTTGCCATGATGCGTGCTGACGTCTCAGGACATAGAAAGTACAAGCAGAAATATTTTCAATCCTCAGCATCATTGGAATACGACCTAGGAACTGTTTCCCAAGCTTTGGAAGGTCTATCCATAAAAGGATTAGCCAGCTTTGACTATAGAGGGGATGACAATGACATCTACCGCAGGGAATATTACCAGTACATGTATGACCCTGTTAACGAATCATACATGTCAAAGCTTTACAATAATAGCTCCCCTAACCAGATACGAAGAGAGCTCTTTACCAAGCAACAGTTTTTAGGACAGTTCCTGATCAATTACAAGCGCACTTTTGGTGATAATCATGATGTATCAGGTCTTCTCGGATTTGAAACCCAAAACCGAAAAGGCGATAACTTCTATGCACAGCGTAACCTGGCCTTTGCCATGGAATACTTAGCAGGAGGTATGAATGAAGACCAACAAGGAGGAATGCAGGGTGGCTCAGGAGATCTATACGAGATCGCCAACTCAGCCATGTTTGGAAGGGTAAATTACGCATACGGTGACAAATACATAGCCGAAGTACAATTCCGATATGATGGATCTTCCAAATTCGTTAAAACCAACCGTTGGGGCTGGTTCCCATCAGGTTCCATTGGTTGGCGCCTATCTGAAGAGTCTTTCTTTAAGTCTGCTTCTGCCCTCTCTTTTGTGGATCAGCTTAAATTCAGGGCCAGTTACGGGATGACAGCAGATGACGGATCTTTGGCTTATGACTGGTACCCAGGCTATATCTACCCTGCTACCAGTGGCAATGCCCAGAATGGCTATTACAATCAGTATGCACCGGGATATATCCTCAACGGTGAATTTGTATACGGAGCATCTGCAGTTGTTCCCAATGAGAATCTCTCCTGGTGGACTGCCAAGACCTTCAACGCCGGATTGGATTTTGAAGCATGGAGAGGCAAGTTTGGCTTTTCTGTAGATTATTTTGATCGTCGAAGAGAAGGTCTTTTCTCCACCCGTTCAGGTGATGTACCATCTGTAGTAGGTACAGGGGCTCCTAGGGAAAACACCAACAGTGATCGACAATTCGGAATTGACCTTGAGCTCTCCCACCGCAATATGATCGGTGAAGTTTCTTATGGAGTAAAGGGGATAGCTACTATCACGCGTAGACAGCACTTGATCGCAGCTGAAAAGGGACCTTATGGCAATTCCTATGACCGTTGGCGCAATGACAACCTGACCGATCGTTACCAAGGAGTACAATTCGGCTATGTGTCTGCAGGGAGATATACTGACTGGGAAGACATCTGGTCTTATGATATTTATAAAGACAGGGGCATTTTACCAGGAGATTACAAATACGAAGATTGGAATGGTGACGGTGAAATCAATGGAATGGACCAACACCCTTTTGCCTACGATCAAACACCATGGTTGAACTTCAGTATGGCACTTGATGCCAACTACAGGAATTTTGATATGAGTGTCCTATTACAAGGTTCTGCCCTAGGTTCAATGCAATACCAAGAACCGCTCTATTCAATATGGGGCAGCAACGGTGGTGGTGCTCTGGAGCAATATCTGGACCGTTGGCATCCTGTAGATCCTTTAGCGGACCCATATGATCCTGAAACAGATTGGATCAGTGGCTATTATGGCTATACAGGCCATTATCCATTCGGAAACTCGGATTTCAACAGGGTAAGCACCGATTACCTACGTCTAAAAAGTATTGAGCTAGGTTATACCCTGAAACCAAGGAATATTCCTTCTGCTAACATCCGTTTCTTTGCCAATGCCTATAACCTCCTGACTTTTACTGGGGTAAAATTTGTCGATCCTGAGCACCCTGGTGATGAACTGGGAAGAATGTATCCATTGACAAAAACCTACACGGTGGGCGTGACAGCGTCATTTTAATAGAAGCTAGTTGAGACCTTGGAAAATTAAATTGAAACAAATCATGAAAATAAGAATCATATTATTGCTATTCAGCTTATTGTACATTTCCAGCTGTACAAACCTGGATGTGCCTCCACCAAATGTAATCGGTGACGAGACACTGATGACCAGTGAATCCGGCATGGATGTATATATAGCGGGCATGTACAGCAAGATGCCTTTTGAGGACTTCAAATATATGGCGCAATGGGGTGTGGAATACAATTCCTGGCTTGGTTCCTTGGGAATTGAAGGTACAGGAGAAGCTGTAAACCGTGATGGTATTAGTGCAGCCTTCACCGGAGAAAGAACTCCCTATTGGGGAAGGGCCTTCGGTTTATTGAGAGAAGCAAATTACCTCTTAGAAAAATTGCCGGAATATGCAGATGCATTTCCAGAGGTGACCTATAATCATTATTTAGGTGAAGCCTATTTTGTAAGGGCATTTGTATTTTCTGCCATGGCAAAACGTTTTGGTGGGGTGCCTTTGGTCACCAGTGTATTGCGTTATCCATCAGAGGAAGGAAGCTTGGAAATTCCTCGCTCTTCTGAAGAGGAAACTTGGGATCAAGTATTGGCTGACTATAATCAGGCTATTGAATTATTGCAGCCTACTAGCCCAAAAACTGGTTATTCCAATAAATATGTCGCGCTTTCCTTTAAATCTGAAGCTATGCTTTATGCAGGAAGCGTGGCAAAGTATAATGAAACAGTACCAGGAAGACTTACAGGAACTGGGCTGAAAACAGGAACAAGAGTCATAGGGTTTTCTGAAGAAAGCGCTCAAGCTGCCTCAAAAAGGTATTTCAAAGAAGCATATTTAGCTGCAAATGAAGTGATCAAAAGCGGCCAATATTCACTTTATAAGAAAAAATGGGCAGCAGATAATCCTGAAGCACAATATCAAAACATGGTGGATATGTTCAGCGATGCAACGAGCCCTGAAAATATTTATGTGAAGAACTACGACTTCCCTGTAGCGACCCACGGTTACGACGCTTACAGCGCTCCGTTTATTTTCAAAGCTCCTTTAGCTTCTGGCACTTGTCCAACATTGGATTTCATGGAGTTATTCGAAGGCTTTGACAGATATCCTGACGGAACCATCAAAGTAACTACCGGATCGAACAATACAGAAGGTGACTACCTGATGTATGATTCGCCAATGGATTTCTTCGAAGATGCAGAGCCGCGCCTTCGTGCCTACGTTATTTTCCCTGGAGATATCTTCAAAAATCAGGAAATTGAAATTCGTGCCGGAGTATATACTGGTTCTGAACCAATTAAGCCTTTGTTCAATGATTATTCATATGCAACGGCAGAAACCCGCTATCAGCAATTGCCAATATATACTCAAGCACCTAAGGAGCTATTTCTTAGTGCAAGAGAAGGTGGAAGCCAAGAGCTGGTCAATATTGAGGGCGAACAGATCACTGCCGCTGGAGCTAATGGTCCTTTCTACAATAATGGAGAAAGCACGCTTACAGGACTTTATGGAAGAAAGTGGTTAAACCCTGATCCTTCTTTCGAAGCGGGTGAAGGTAAATCTGCCCAACATTTTGTATTGATGAGATATGCTGATGTTTTGCTCAATGCAGCAGAAGCAGCAGTGGAATTGGGACTTGCAGGTGAGGCTTCTCCTGATGGGTCTGATATGCTTGAGGTAGCGACCTCTGGCATCAATGATATTCGCGAACGTGCTGGTGCAAGTTTGCTTAGTGGAATGCTTACTTCTGATATTGCAAGCCGTAATATCGTACGTAAGGAACGTAGAAAAGAACTTGCCTTGGAACACAAAACCAAATGGGACCTGCGCAGATGGAGAGTGCAGCATTATGAAGAAAGAGATGGATTCTGGGGCGAAGTTAGAGACAAAGAAGACTTTAGCATGAACTCCCGCTATCGCTTCAGGGGACTTTATCCTTTCCTTTCCGCTGAAAGTGGCAAGTATTTCTTCGACGCCCGTTTTCAATGGGTTAGTTTGAAGACTTTCGAATACAATATTATCGACTACTATTTTGCCATTCCTGGTGGGGAAGTTTCCAAAAGTCCGGTAATCGATCAACAACCCAACCGATAAGGAATTATCAATAACCTAGAATTTTAGAAGATGAAAAATATAGCATATCTCATATTAGCGACGCTGTTTTCCCTAAGTTCATGCAGCATGTTTGAGCTGGATAACTACGATCTACCTGCGGAAACCCTTAAGGGAAAAGTAGTGGATATGGAGACAGGTGAACCTGTGCTTACTGACCAAGGAAGTGAAGGTATTCGTGTCAGGTTAACCGAGTTAAGTTGGGGGGACAACGTTTCCCCAAACCCTGATTTCTTTTGCATGCCTGATGGTACATTTCAAAACACCAAACTGTTTTCAGGAACTTATAATGTTAGAATAGATGGGCCTTTCATCCCTCTTATCCGTGAGGATGACCGAGGAGTTCCTCTTGCCGATGAAACACAAACTTTGGACATCAAGGGCGTTTCCGACATCACCTTTGAAGTACAGCCTTTTCTGAAAGTAGAATGGGTAAAAGACCCTGAAGTAATCAATGGAAAGGTAAGGGCTCAAATCCGTGTAACCCGTGGCGTATCTGAAGAAGATTTTCGTTCTAAAATTGAACCTATGGGAGGCTACAGCGACAGTTTTCAGAATGTGACGGACATCCAGCTGTTTGTTAGTTATTCATCCACTGTAGGCTACCGCGCCCGAGATGAGCGTTGGTCAAGCCAATTGGAGTTCTCCGGTTCATCGTTCAACTCGATGCTGGGTGAAACCATCACCATTGAATCCAATGGAACGATCCCTGAAGGACGAATGGTCTTTGTGCGGGCAGCTGCAAGGATAAACTTCGACACCCCGAGAGGAAGCGGTACCAGACGCTGGAACTACAATGATGCACGTCAAGTATTGGTTTACTAATTTGTAATTAATTGAAAAGCCATCCGCCTAAGCGGATGGCTTTTCAATTGTATTTTAGAAAGAGAACCAAAGCAAAATACCATTTCAAAAGAACTCCTATTTAAATCTGCTATTTTGTTAGAAACACTTCTAAACCGTTAAATTAAACCTGAAATACGCAATAGAAAATCTAATACGTACTGAAACTGATTTTCTTGCACTTTCAGACTTTCCTGACAGTCGTCGGGACAAATTATTACGAATCCTATTTCATCATCAGGGCAATGTCATTTTATTAATTGAAGCGTGGGACAATGTCACCCTGAGCGGAGTCGAAGGATAAGACAAAAGACCTCAACTCCGCTCGGTCTGACATTTCCATGAATTCGATAATTAAACAGCATTGATAACTTGGTTTAGACCAATCTGGCATTATTACGGATAATTAGATATTTGATACTCATGCAAAAAACTATTTTACAATTTCTCATTGCCATTCTCTTATTTCAGGCTTGTGCCAAACCTCCCCAAGAACAAAACAGCACAGAAAGTCAACAAGCGGAAAAAACTGCTTTCCAAACTTCCAATCCCTGGAAGCCAGTGACAGATGTCAGGGCAGACGTGGCCATTGTTTATAGTGTGAAAGACCACCACGGAAAGGCCAATATGACCTTCGAAGAGCGTGTCCAAACTTGGCGTGACAAGGGATATACGACTCATTTTATGTCCGGAATCGCCTGGGGTGAATACCAAGATTATTTTACTGGCGAATGGGATGGAGAATGGCACCTGGATGAAGGACAAGTTACCCAGAAAGGTGATACGCTTTGGCATGGGCGCATGGTCCCCTACATCGTTCCTTCCATGAATTTCATCGAATACATGAAAGAAAAGGTGATCAAAAGGGTGATTGATGCAGGCATAGACGCTATATACCTTGAAGAACCAGAGTTTTGGGCCAGGGCCGGATACAGTAAAGCCTTCAAAAGAGAATGGAAAGACTATTATGGCTTCGACTGGAGACCTCAACATGAATCGGCTGAAAACACCTATCTGTCCAATAAGCTGAAGTACCACTTATATTATCGAGCGGTAGAGGAATGTTTTTCCTTTGCAAAGGAATACGGCAAAACCAAAGGGATGGAAGTCCGCTGCTATGTACCTACCCATTCACTAGTGAATTATTCCCAGTGGATGATCGTCAGCCCTGAGGCAAGTCTGGCCTCACTACCAAGTGTGGACGGCTACATCGCACAGGTATGGACGGGCACTTCGCGAGAACCTAATTATTTCAATGGACAGGCAAAGGAAAGGGTTTTTGAAACGGCCTTTTTGGAATATGGCTCAATGGAATCCATGACCGCTCCCACAGGAAGAAAAGTGTATTTCCTGACCGATCCGATCGAAGATTGGCCGAGAGACTGGGCCGATTATAAGAAAAATTACCAAGCCACTTTTGCAGCACAACTGCTCTACCCGATGGTGGCAGACTATGAGGTGATGCCATGGCCTGACCGGATTTATGAAGGACTTTATAGGACCAGTGCAGACAGCGATGAGAAAGAGAGAATTCCTCGTTTCTATTCCACACAGATGCAAGTGATGGTCAACACACTGAATGACATGCCCCTGTCTGACAACAAAGTGAGTGGTTCTCAAGGGATAGGGATTCTGATGTCCAATTCCCTAATGTTTCAGCGCTTCCCTACCCATCTGGGCTATGACGACCCACAGTTATCCAATTTCTACGGACAGGCCTTACCGCTACTTAAGCGTGGTGTGCCGGTCAAAACAGTTCATATAGAAAATGTATCCTTTCCCAAAACTTGGGAGGATGTGAATATCCTTATCATGTCCTATTCCAATATGAAGCCAATGGAACGAAAAGCGCATGACCATATCGCTGATTGGGTTAAAAACGGTGGGGTTTTGGTTTATTGCGGAAGGGATGAGGATGCGTTTCAAAGCGTTCAAGATTGGTGGAACAAAGATGGCAACGACTTCAATGCTCCTTCTGAAGACCTATTTCAGAAATTGGGGCTAAAAGCTCCTTTTGAGGCAGGTGAATTTACCTACGGCAAAGGAAAAGTGATCATTATGCGCAAAGACCCTAAGGAGTTTGTCTTGGAAGAAAACAATGACTCCGAGTTTGTGAGCACCATCCAAAAGCTATATGATGAAGATACCGAATCTGGAAAGCTTGAATTCAAAAACCATTTCTCTTTGACCAGAGGACCTTATGAAATCATTTCTGTTGTCAATGAAAATGAAGACCAATCACCTTATACGATCAAGGGGAAATTTATTGATTTGTTTGATCCTGAGATTCCTGTCTTGGATGAAAAGCAAGTTCAACCTGGCGAACAAGCATTTTTATACAATATCGAAAGCGTAAAGGAATCGAATACACCACAAGTTTTGGCAACAGCTGCTAGGGTTTACGATGAGAAAGTGGATAAAAAAGGATATACTTTGGTCGTGAAGAGTCCACTGAACACAACCAATGTGATGAGGATTCTTCTACCTGAAAAAGCAGAAACCATAGCAATTACAGATGCTACAGGAAAGGCTTTGGAAGCAGAAAGTTCATGGGATGAATCCAGTAAAACCTGTTTTTTGAGTTTTGAAAACAAGCCTGAAGGAGTTCATATAAAACTTAGCTGGTAAGCTCATTTACTATCAACATGTGAATAATCTTTCTTCCAAAAAGATTAACCTCAATCACGGCATGGCTTGAAGCCCTGCCGTGATTTCTTTCTACTCATTGCTTTTCAAAGGCCAATAAATAGAGTATAAAGCTTGTTTCTTATCGTAGTAGAGCGATGTCTTTAATAGAACTTCAGTAAATCTTTAGGAGCTGATGTCTGAATAAGAGCGATGAAAATCCTTTCCAGTAACTCTTTTATACTCGATCCCAAAAGTGCTATAGGCGATTTTGGCCTCCTCTATCATTTTGAGTTTCAGCATGGCTTTGATCTGATATACCAAAGCTGTTTCATTCAAAGGATCAATACTGAACAGGGCATCTGCCAGTGAAATTGTGGTGGGATAAGATTCGCTGACATAGCTTTTTTCCACTTCCAATATCAAGACTGGCTCAAGTTTGGTTTCTGCTTCTTCCTTGAATGAGTCAAATAAAGGATCATCCGAGAGATGCAAGAATTTTCCACGCGCAACAATTCCTGCAAACTCATCCCTATAAACATCCATTTCATGGGCAGCAATGATCTGCAAGCACCTTATATAGTCACAATAGGCTTCTTCATGAAGGATGATTTTGTAATGCCCTTTTTCGTGAACCAATTCAATTCCATTCAGCTCACTCAAAGTTTTACGTAGATTATTGATCGTGACTCCTCGTGAGTTTTTGACCTTGTCGGCCGGTTTGTCCGGCCAAAGTAAATTGCTGAGGTGTTGTGAGGTAATGCCGTCTTCCGAGATGCTATAATGGAGAATAAGGCAAAAAACCTGCTTCAACTGCGCACTGAACATATAGGTGATATCCTTGTTTTTTGGGTTCCGAACCATAAAATTACCGAACAGGTATATAGAGTTGGGAAGAACAGTGTGTTCCGTCTTTAGTGCTTGGACATGTCCCTGTGTTTTCTTCGTACTTTCTACAGTGTCTGATACTTTTGGTTTTAACTTCTTGTACAAAAAGAAGCCTAAGCCTATCACCCCGGCACCTAAAAGAAGCACCAGTAATGGCATTTTGCTGTTTTGCTTTTGTGGAAAATCTGACAATTCTTCCTTTGTAATAGCTGGAAATGCCAGAGAATAGATTTTCAGATCTGAAGAAATGTCATCCTCAAATTCTTGCACTACAGCATACAGGTTATTGAGTCCTTGGTCAAAATAGAGGTTGGCATTAGTGGTGATTTTGTCCGAACGGATCGGAATTGAATCCCCTAATATTTTGTAACTGCCATCCTTCAAAGAGAATCTGTAAAGTCTAAGGTAGGATTCAGAAAAATGTTCAGGGTAGCAAAGTGTATACAAAGTGGAATCGTTCAACAATACCATCCCCCTTACAGGAACGACATTGTCATTTTCCCAAGGGATTTCCCAAAGTTTAGTGACATCATTGGAGTTCAGATCTACCTGATAGAGGTCATAATAATATTTCCTCCCAACAGACTGGTCACCAGACTCATTCCCCATCCCACCTAGAACATATACGCTGTTGTTTTCTGGCAGATAACCAACCGAGGAAAAGTAGCGTGGAGTAATTACATCACCTGTAAATCCCTCTTTCATCGTCCACTCTTTCTGTTCCAAATCGAAGGAAAAGAAGTTCTTACTATATTTCATGTTCCCAAAACCTCCGAAAATATTGTACTGAGAATTGGAATGGTTTATATAAGACCCATGGTGATGGAGCTGGGTCGGAAGTTGTTCATAGCTTTCTTCGGTCCATTCATAGCTTTCAAGATCAAGGCTTGCGACAGTTGGTCCATCGTAGGGTTTATCATAATACACTTCATAGGTATACAATCTATTTTCTACCGTATCTATGAAGTTAGTGCCCAAGACAAGCTTTACAGGGCTTTTCTTTTCGAAGGCCGTAATTTGGGTGCTTCGAGTCTGGACATTATATCTCCAAACCGAATCTTGATTATAGTAGTATATCTCCTTCTTTTGGGGATTATAGTTTGATCCGGCTATAGATGCTGAACTAAAAGAAACTTGATGCCTCCAGAAATAGGCATAGTTTTTCAACCAGTCTGGATTGACCACTTTTCCAAATGGATTGCCATTGATATCATGAACAATATTTCCTTCATTTTCATATAAGGGAAAGCTATAGGTTTCTTCCCCAACAACGGATAAGTTTTTAATGGCAAAAGAGGGTACATCTATAATGTGATCACTTTTCCCGAAAAGAATCACAGGATGATAAGTGTCTGCAAGTTGCTGGTTGTTTGTTGAAAATATTTCATTATCGATGGATAAGGTAATGGAATCTCCGATCAGGTCAAATGAGATTTTCATGTCAAACCATTGGCTTTTCAGCAACCGGTCTCTGTCCATATTGGCGACTATAAGGTTACTTTTTCCTTCCTCATTAAATTTGAAAACTACCTTTGTCCCCTGGTTGTCATAGAAAAGATTGAAAATTCGACTATTATCTTTTGTCTTGATTCTAAGGATATAGCCTATTTCATCTACTGGACTCAAGGACAAACTAAAGTTGATGTCAAAATGGTCAGAAAATTCCACCTCGTGCTCTCCAAAAATATCGTATGAGGTGCGCTGATCTATCGCTTCTTCATTCCCATGGAATTTCAGTCCTCCAGTAAAGGAAGACTGGGGCATTAAAAAGCCGAAAATCAATGAAACTAATAAGTGAATTTTGGTAAATAGGAGCATCGGGTTAAGTATAAATCAAACTCTTATATCGGGCATGGTCATATTAATTCAATATTTTTCAAGCCCCTGTAAATTAAAAAAACCAGTTTGTCGTTTCATTAAATCATTTACAAATGTCGACCACAAGGATCAAATCTGCTTCTTCTGCGAACAACCGGTTTTGTACTTATCTCAGTCATACCATTTATAATCCTATCTTTTCGCTTTGTTATTGATTCTACCCTGATCTGTTTCATAAATGTCATGATCTCCTTTTTGAACCAGGTCCAAACCAATTTTAGGTGTAAGGACAAAATAGAAGGACTGACATTGTATGTATTAAGAACCAAGGCGAAGCTACATCTGAGATTCACACTTATTATTTATCCTTCAAAAGTAGAATTTTCGAAAATTTGATACAAATGCTTTCCCAATTATGTTGATGTTTTGTTCAATGTCTTTCTGCGATCATGCATTTAGTACAAAAGCCATTGTTAGCTACTTAATACTATTTTATATTCTTTTCTAAAATCCCCTTTCTTTTAAAAACCTATCGTAATCTTCCATATTTAAATATGGTTATCAGCTTTTTCAAAAGAGGCCTTTACAATTTCATAGCCCATCCAATAACCCAAATCATTTGGACGACTGTCCTTTCCACTAGTTCCATAAAGCCAATCTTGCGTTTCATTCCCATGCATTCGTCCTACAAACTCTTTACACAACTCCTATTTGTGTTCATTTCCGTATTTGCTTGCTTCTTGATTCCCCTTAATTCCCGTTACTAATTCAGCAATAAAGTCTGCCATTCCTTCAAGAATAGGAGAGAAGAACAGCTTTGGGCAGTTTTCTTTATCGTTCAGCGAAATGGCCCTGGAATCTCTCCAAGACCTACAAGAAATATTTGTGCCTTTTTACGCAACCCAAGAAGAAGGATCAGGCATAGGTTTGAGCCTATCCAGACATATAATGAAGCTTCACCATGGCAATATCGAGGTCAAATCAAAACCACAGGTCAAAACAATCTTTTCACTGCATTTCCAGCAAGGATTGGGCTAACGAATAATTTAAAGGACCATTAAACCTCCCCTTATCAACGATAAATTTTCACAACAGAATTTAATTTGATAACACTAACAAAGAGATTCAGAATTTCCTTTTGTTGGGATTTGCATCAATATTTTTTCCAATCGCTCGAATAATGTATTTTGGTTTCAACTTTCAAAAAGCTAAAACCAAATTCTTCAGACATTTTTTATGACATTCCCTAAAGATAAATTCCTAAGAAAACTATCTATATATAGGCAAGAATCTAATAAAACAGCAGTCCAGTTAAAAAAACTAAGTCTCATTCGGTTATTTGTGTTCATACTGGGACTTAGTTCTTCACTGTATATTGCCAACGAAAGAATGCTTTTGCCCTTGGTCATTGTGATCCCATTATTTACGGTTCTCTATATTGTTACCTTAAAGCTCTATCAAAACCTTGAGAAAATCTACATTTTTAAAATTAACCTTATCAAGATCAATGAGGAAGAAATTTTAAGATCCGAAAATAAACTTAACAAAATAAAGGCATCTAATATTGATGTATCTGATAGGCATGATTACTGCCAAGACATGGATTTATTTGGTCCACATTCCTTATTTAAGTTATTGAACCGGACGACGACTGAAAGAGGGAATGAAATACTTCGTAATTGGATGCTGGCTCCCGCATTACCCAATGAAATTCAAGAAAGGCAAAAACTGATTCAAGAAATGGTGTTTGAAATTGACTGGCGTCAATCTTTACAAGCTGCAGGGGCTGAATCAAAAGATAAAACTCCAGAAAAGAAATACCTTGCTGATTGGATAAACATAGACAATCGCCTGCTTTCAAAAAAAACTGTCCTTATTGGTCTTTCACTCATCCTTTCTGTTATATCTGTTTTTTCATTGGGATATTTCTTTTATCACCTCATATCTCTGGGAGAAATTAAAGGCCTTTGGCAGACTTCAGCCATATTATTGATCAATACTCTATTTCTCAACAGGCTTAAGCCTGTAGCTGAAAAAAATGCGTTTCATAGTTTTAGCATTGTGAGTTTGTTAGAGTCTTATCATAGGCTTATTTCAGTCATTAATCAAAAAACTTTTTCATCTCCTCTGATGCAAGAATATACCATGTCTTTGAAAGATAAAGACTACAATGCTAAGAAAGAAATAAAAATTCTCTCCAATTTATTAATGAAGTTTAGAATGAGAGGTGCGAAGGGCCAATCCATTGGAGCTAATTATATGTACATCTTATTCAATTACATTTTCCTTTTGGATGTTCATTTTTTACTACAAATAGAAGCTTGGAGGAAGAAAAACAAAAACTATATAAGACAATGGGAAAAGTCTATCGCTCAAGTAGAGGCTATTAGTAGTTTGGCTGGATTTTCATTTGCTAATCCAGCTTTTGCCTTTCCTAAAATCAATGAAAATCTACCCGTTATAAAATTTAAGGAGCTTGGACACCCTTTGATCAAAGAGAATAAAAGAGTTAATAATGACTTTAGTTTAGAAGAAGGTAAAATTGTTATGATAACGGGTTCTAATATGGCTGGAAAAAGCACATTCCTTCGTGCAGTTGGCGCTAATTTAGTATTAGGACTAATGGGAGCTCCCTGTTGCGCAAAAACTGCTGAAATCTATCCATTTAGACTGTTCTCCAGCATGAGAATCAAAGATGATTTAGAAGAAGGAATTTCCTCTTTTTATGCAGAATTGCAGAGAGTTTCCGCCCTACTGGATAAATTGAAATCCAACGAGCCAGTATTCTTCTTGTTAGATGAATTATTTAAGGGCACAAATTCCAAAGATAGAAACATAGGTGGTTATTCATTGATTAAACAGCTCAAAAAACTTGGAGCAACCGGAATGATTTCTACCCATGATCTAGAATTAGCTCAATTGGTTTCATCGTAAGAAATGGTAAGCAACTATAGTTTCAATAGCTCTTTGTTAGATGAAAAGCTTACTTTTTCCTATAAAATTGAATCAGGAATTTGTAAAGATTTTAATGCCAGTGAATTAATGAAAAAGACTGGGATTGAAATAGTGAAACAGTTTTGATCCATAAATTCTAATCCTTTTATTTAAGTTTTGACAATGCAATCCCTACACTAAAAAATCCCCAACCATCTTATCACGATGATTTTACTTTATTCAGTAATTCTATATTATCAATCTTTTAAACAAGTTAATTTTTCAAGTAGGATTTCCCATTTAATTTCCAGCCACCTTCAAAGGCTTGAAACATTTTCAAGAAAAACAAAACTTCCCCAAGTATTAAACATAGCAGAAACCAAAAGCTTTACCCAACTAAACATCGATAAAGAGAGACATCTATCTCTGCCAGACTTGGTTTATAGGGAAAACGCTTCTATTCTTAGGCTGCATTAACCTCAAAGACCTCCTTCTTCACGATCCTATTCACTACCAAGGCTATTGCTCCATCTCCAGTAACATTGCAGGCAGTACCGAAGCTATCCATGGCAATATAAAGAGCGATCATTAAACCGATCATTTCTTCATTAAAACCCAGCATGGCCTGGAGCACACCTATAGCGGCCATAATCGCCCCTCCGGGCACCCCTGGAGCTGCCACCATAGCTATACCCAACATAAAAATAAAACCGGCAAAAACTGGGAAATTTATTGGCATCCCATTGAGGATCATTAAAGCCATAGCACAGGCAGTGATCTTCATGATACTTCCCGACAAGTGAATAGTAGCGCAGAGAGGAACCACAAAACCCGCCACTTTTTCGGATACACCATTTTTCTCCGCTTGTCCAAGTGTTACAGGAATGGTAGCCGCCGAGGACTGCGTCCCCAAGGCTGTAAAATAAGCTGGAAGCATGGTTGCCAACAGTTTAACGGGATTCTTCTTGACAATCGTGCCTGCGATCATATATTGAAGAATCAACAAAAAGATATGCATGGCGAAGATCACCCCAATGATATTCATAAAGACCGAAAGGATTTGGAAGACCTGCCCACTGTAAGCCATATTGGCAAATATTCCCAAAATAAAAAGTGGCAAAAGCGGCACGATCACTCGCTCAATCACCTGCATAATGATGGTCTCAAAATCTTTTACCGCCAGCTTCAAGGTCGACTTTTCCTGATAGGAAAGCCCCAAACCAATTACAAAGGCCAATACCAAAGCGGACATCACTTCGATAACAGGGGGAATTTCTATTGAAAAATAAGGGCTCAATTCCCTGGCGTTTTCTGCTATACTTGATGCGGAGTTGACATGCTCTTCCAAGAGGGCGGGGAAAATCGTAGAGGAAGTAAAAAAGCTCATAAAGCCCGAAAACAAGGTAGAACCATAGGCAATAGCAGCCGTGATCAAGAGCATTTTACCAGCCTCTCTACCCAAGTCTGAAATTGCAGGCATGATCAACCCCATGATTATCAAGGGAATTGAAAAGCTCAAAAACTGTCCAAAAAAAGCATTGAAGGTCGCAAAAATCCTATTGAACCACTCTGGCATATACAAGCCAAAAACAATACCTAGCACAATGGCCATAAAGACCTTAAACAACAAACTATTGACAATACGCTTCATCTAATCTCTAAATGTTAAGTTTTCCGATGATTGGGTTTAGAATCGCTAAGATAGAAGTCCAGATTTTATTTCTCTTCACGCTGATGGATTTTATTGCATTTTATAAGATCATAATAGCCCGCTTCCGCCCAAGCATTAATACTTTCCTTATTCCCTCTGCCCAATATTAATATATTCAGGAGTTATTACTGGCTTATATTAAAGAAGTAATTTATAAAAATGATTATCCAATATGATACAAGTAACCACAAACCCTTTGCTCAAGTGGTCGGAAGTCTGAAGACGGAAGCAATTGATACTTTAATCAAAACGATCGTTTCAATTAGGTTTTAATCTTTATTGGTAAAATTGAAGTTATACAACTTATAAAAAAATCCTCAAAGCCAGAAGCCATGAGGATTTCACCCTATTTAGTAAGTCTATAATTAATATAACCTTTTACATTTCTCTTTTATTTGCTGGAAACAAATGAATTATTTCCAACCACCACCCAAGGCTTGGTACATTTTCACAAAAGCATTCAATTGATGCATTTGTGTCTCTACCAAATCAAACCTGGATTCCAAGGCATCCCTTTGGGTCAATAACACTTCCATATAATCAGCCCTTGCAGACCTGAAAAGATCATTGGAAATATCAATAGATTGCGTAAGTGCCTCTACTTCCTTGGCCTTCAAACCATAACTCTTCTCTAGATTACCTATTTTGGACAACTGATTTGCCACCTCTATATAGGCATTCAAAACGGTTTGCTCGTATTCGAAAACAGCCTGAATCTGTTTTGCGTTGGCACTTTTATAATCTGCCTTGATCGCATTTCTGTTGATCAATGGAGCAGATAGATCACCTGCAATGGAATAAATAAGCGACTCAGGAGTGGTAAGCAAATGAGAAGGATTGAAGGCTTGAAAACCTACTCCTGCCGAAATCCCCAAGGATGGGTAGAACCTGGCCTTGGCCACCTTTACATCCAAATCAGCTGCAGCTAATTCCAGTTCGGCCTGTTTGATATCTGGACGATTTTCCAACAGCTGAGATGGTACACCAGCATAAACATTATCAGGTACCAAGGTGCCTAGCTCTGTTCTGCTTCTTTTTACTGGCTGAGGATATCTACCAACTAAGAAATTGATCTGATTCTCAGTCTCAATAATCTTTTGCTGAATGTCAAACTGCAAGCTTCTGGTATGGTAAACCTCTGCCTCAAATTTACGGACAGCCAATTCGGTTACCTTTGCAGCTGTTTTTTGCAGCCTTACGATCTCCAAAGCATTGCTTTGGATCTCAATATTCTGATTAACAATTTCCAACTGCTTATCCAGGGCCAATAATTCATAATAAGAATTAGCCAATTCCGCAATCAGGTTGGTTACCATGAAGTTTCTTCCTTCCACGGTGGCCAGGTACCTTGACAAGGCAGACTTCTTGGCATTTCTAAGTTTATGCCAAATATCCACTTCCCAAGTTGCAAAAGCCCCAACCAGATAATCAGATAAAGGATCTGGCATTTCCTTGCCAGGTTTGATCTCAGTGTTCGCATCATTGGCACCTTGACTGGTATATCTACCCACTTTTTCTGTACCAGCACCGGCTTTGATATCCACAAAAGGCAAATATTCCCCTTTTCTGGCCCTTACCTCATTTCTTGCTACCTCTATTTCCTGCATGAAGATATTCAATTCCTGATTGTTCCTCAGCGCAGTATCTATAAGGGCATTTAAATAGGGATCTGTGAAATAATCCTTCCAGCTAATTTCAGCTGTATTCGTAGTATCCTGGGAGCCATTAAAGCTCCCGGGAATATCTCTGTTTACTTTTCTCTCGACGACCGAAGGGGTTTTACATGCTGACACAGTTAAGGACAAGCAAAGCACCCCAAGGCCTATTTTTATGATTCTATCAAGCATTTTCATGGCTATATTCTTCTGTTAAAGGAACTTCGTCTTCATCTTGTATCAGCTGTCGGCCATCAGCCAATTTGCCGAAAATATAATACAGGCCTGGGACAATAATTACCCCGAAAATGGTTCCAAACAACATACCTCCCAAGGCAGAAGCACCAATAGTTCGGTTACCAATCGCACCTGCTCCAGTAGCAATAACCAATGGGATCAAACCTGCAATAAAGGCAAATGAAGTCATCAAGATTGGACGGAAGCGCACCTTGGCACCTTCAATAGCCGCATTTAGAATTGTTGCTCCTTCCTGACGCTTCTGCACGGCAAATTCTACGATCAGCACGGCATTTTTACCCAAAAGGCCAATCAACATGATCAAACCAATCTGGGCATATATATCATTATCCAAGCCCATCAACTTCAACAGTAAGAATGATCCAAACACCCCGACTGGCAGAGAAGTAACCACAGCCAATGGAATGATAAAACTCTCATACTGGGCAGCCAAAACAAAGTAGACAAAGACAAGTACTACAAGGAACACATATAGTGCTTCATTACCCCTATTGGACTCATCATAGGAAAGTCCTTCCCAAGCAATATCATAATCCTTAGGCAATGTTTGTTCCGCTACTTCCCGAATGGCCTGAATGGCATCAGCGGTGGTATACCCCTTAGCTGGAAGCCCTCTAATAGCAGCTGAATTATACATGTTGAAACGAGTAACCTCATTAGGCCCTTGAGTTTTCTTCAGCTTCATAAAGGCTGAGTAAGGCACCATCTCACCATTATCATTTTTAACATAAAGGTTTAGCACATCAGATGGCAACCTTCTGAATTTAGGATCAGACTGGACGTACACCTTAAAGAAACGACCAAATTTAATGAAGCCCTGTTCGTAAGTACTACCAATCAGGATATTCAGGTTTTCCATGGCCTTACCAATCGAAACCCCTTTCTGCATGGCCAGCTCATTATCAATTTCCAATTCATACTGAGGATAATTGGCAGCAAAGAAGGTAAACAAACCTGTCAGCTCAGGACGCTTGCCCAAATCATCCATAAATTGCTTATTGATCTTATCAAATTCCTGATAATCGGTCTCCGTAGTCTGGTCCAACAGTCGCATAGAGAAACCACCAGAGGAACCGAAACCTGGAATGGCCGGTGGCTCAAAGAATTCCACAACGGCTCCAAGCCCTTTGGACTCTTCTTCCAGTTCTTCCATGATCTCTTTTACTGAATGCTTTCTTTCAGACCATGGTTTAAGGTTGATCAAACAGGTACCTGCATTGGATCCCCTTCCTTCAGTCATGATCTCATAACCAGCCAAAGAAGATACAGACTCTACTCCGTCAATTTCTTCGCAGACTTCCATTAGCTTATGCGCTACCTGATTGGTTCTTTCTAAGGTAGCACCTGGAGGTGTCTGGATAATGGCATAAATGGTTCCCTGATCTTCACTTGGGATAAACCCTGATGGTAGAATATGGTTTTCCCAAACTATACCAGCACCAAAGGCCAACAGAATAGCAAAAGTCAACCATCTTCTGCTTACAATCCTCTTCAATAAGCCTACATACCTTCCTGTCAACTTATCAAATCCGCTGTTAAAACTGTCCAGGGCTCTAGTAAGCAGGTTACTTTTCTTTTCATGTCCATGATGGTTTTTAAGCAACATGGCACATAGTACCGGTGTAAGGGTCAGTGCGATCAAAGCAGAAATCACAATGGAACTGGCCATTGTAATAGAGAACTGCCTATAGAAAGTACCCACAGGACCTGACATAAATGAAATTGGCAGGAACACTGAAACCATCACCATAGTAATCGCGATAATGGCTCCGGAGATTTCTCCCAATACCCTTTTCACCGCTTGATAAGGTGTCAAATGAGGCATCTCTTCCATTTTTGCATGGACTGCCTCCACCACTACAATAGCATCATCGACCACAATCCCAATGGCAAGGACTAGGGCGAAGAGCGTCACCAAGTTAATCGAAAGTCCGAAGAACTGGATGACAAAGAAGGCTCCAATCAAGGAAACCGGCACCGCCAGAATCGGGATCAGTGTCGATCTCCAATCTCCAAGGAAGATAAACACTACCAAAGCCACCAGGATAAAGGCATCCCTTAGGGTGTGAATCACCTGCTCAATGGATGCGTCCAAAAATTTGGATACATCATAACTGATATTATAATCCATTCCAGGAGGGAAAGAGGCTTTCATCTCTTCCACCTTATTTTTCACTTCCTCGATCACATCACTGGCATTACTACCATAGTTTTGTTTCAGTACGATCGCTGCTGAAGGTTTGCCATCCAAATTGGAGTAAATATCAAAGAACTCACTACCTAGCTCCACCTTACCAATATCTTTCAGATGGATACTTTCACCTTCTGCATTGGCACGGATAATTACATTTTCATATTGCTCAGGCTCATTATATCGTCCTTTATAAGTCAACACGTACTCAAGAGATTGGGCCTGTATACCCGAACTTCTACCTAGTCTACCAGGACGTCCCACAATACTTTGCTCCTGCAAAGCTTCCATTACCTCTTCAACTGAAATATCATATGCACGCATACGGTCTGGATTTAACCAAACACGCATGGCGTATCTACGGCTACCTAAGATCTGCGCCTTTGCAACCCCCTTGATCCTGTTGATCTCAGGGATCATTTTCACATTGGCATAATTGTACAGGAATTTCTCATCCAAACTTTTATCCTTAGCGTAGAGGTTGACATACATCAACATACTCGGCTGAATAGGCGTAATCACTACCCCCTCCCGCTGCACCAGTTCGGGCAGCAAAGGCATCACCTGGTCCACCCGGGTCTTCACCCTGATAACGGCCTGATTAGGGTCAGTTCCAGGTTCAAATATCACCCTTAAAGTGGCTTCACCAGCACTAGTGGCATCGGTTGCCATATAACGCATCCCCTGAACACCATTGATGGAATTTTCCAGGGTAATCAAAGTAGACTTTACCAATACATCGGCACTAGAGCCAGGGTAGGCAATAAAGATATTTACCGATGTAGGCGCAATTTGTGGGAACTGTGATATAGGCAGCTGCTTGATCGACAGCGCCCCCACAAAAACGATTAGGACCGAAATGACTATGGCAAATACGGGCCTGTGTATAAATTTCTTAAACATTGCTTTTGCTTTTTAGGACACTCAATTATTCAGCATACAAATCCAGTTCGGACAAGGCCGTTGCCGGCTCCACGAACTTGCTTTTGATCTCTTCATTCTCTCTAACTAAGCGCAATCCTTCAAGCAGAATTTTATCATTTACATCAATACCATCTTGAACGGCATAGATATGTGGTAATTCAGCAGCTATGGTAATAGGTTTTGATCTAATGATATTGTCCTCACCTAACACATACACATACTTTTTATCCAGCACCTCAAAAGTTGCTTTCTGAGGAATGATCAGGGCATTATCCAATGGTACGCCCATAATGATATTGCCGGTCTCTCCATGTCTCAATAGCCCTTTAGGATTTGGGAAAGTAGCTCTGAACGGGATATTTCCTGTCTCGTGGTTAAAATCAGCCTCGATGGTCTCTACCACTCCAGGGAATTCAAACATTTTATTGTTGGCCATTAATAGATCAACCTTCATCAGGCTGTCCCTTTGGACATTGGATTTGTAATCCAGGTACTCTGCCTCCGGAACGTTATAATAGACCCACATTTTACTGTTGTCGGAAAGATTGGATAACAATTCGCCTTCCTCTACTAAGCTTCCTAATCTCACATGGAATCGGTCAATAATCCCATCAAAAGGAGCTCTGATTTCGGTAAACTGTAAGTGCACTTCTGCCAATGCTTCCTCCGCTTTGGCCTTATCCAATTTTGCCTTGGCCATGGCAAGCTCATTTGGAGCTACCACATCCCTATCAGCTAGGGACTTGGTGTTTTGGTACTCTATTTCCGCAAAGCTCACTTCTGCTTTGGCTTTTTGAAGTTCTGCCTCATATAGCTTTGGCATGATTTGGAACAAAAGCTGCCCCTTTCTCACAAATTGTCCCTCATCTACATATATTTTTTCCAAGTAACCTCTTTCCTGTGCCCGCAGCTCGATGTGGTTAATGGAATGAATTTGGCAAACATACTCTTCAGTGATGGTTGTGTCCATTCTTGCTGGACTGGTGACCAGGAACTCAATTTCCTCCTCGTGTTTTTCTTCTCCGTGGGTGGTACAGCTTGTATGCCACAAAAGGGCACCCAAACTCATAAGCATGAGAATTCTCTTCATGATAATTTTCTTTTTTAATGAATAGAAATAATGATGATTTTAGAAGTGTGCAGACAAACACACGCTCACTTTATTCTTGGCAGTCTGCACAAAGAATAGGTGATTAAATAAGGATTGGGAAAGTAAGGACTAGACAAGCCTCCTACTTCAAAAAAGTATCATATCCTGAAAACCTCTATCATTAGGTGTAATCTATTTGATACAGTATTAGCGAAGTGCTTACGATAATGTAAGCCCCGATCAGGATTAATATAGCGAAACAGGTCCTTTAAAACCTGCGCAAAAAACAAGGCAGCAAAATAATTGCTACTTTCTACATGCTTCTTAAATAATCTAATTTCATCATCCTCTTCTTCAAAATCAGAGGTGTCGAGCTGGAATCCATCCTTTTGGGAGACTGATGATAAAGACTTTAGGAAAACATCATGGGCATTCTTTACCCCAATACCAGAAACTTCAGTGATACTGGCAGGGGAAAATGTGTTCGCTTCCTGGTACTTGTGTGCATATAGTTGACTATACCCACTAGACAGGACAACACATAGGGATAAAAGAATTCTTACCAAAAACTTTACCATCAGACCGCAAACCTAGGCAAAGAATTTTATTCAGTCAAGAAGATTATTATTAAATATTCTTAATCAAAGCCCATTATTTTCAGGACATTCCACAAAAATCGGCCTAGTTTGTAACAGAAACCATATTATGATTATAAAAAGAAAAAGGCGCCACCTGTCCGCGAAAGCAAACCGTAACGCCCGTTATAATTGTATTGCTCTTATTAATTAGATTTTTGGATCTAAAAGCCAAAGTCTAAAAAAATGCTTTGGAACTAGATTTAAAGTTCTCTCTTGATATCAATATCATAAGAGAAATAGCCTGTGTGATAATAAACCATATTGTACTCCACTGGTCGATCTCCCAAGTCACAGACTAATCTCTCTCTTTTCAAGACTGGAAAATCCTCCTCTAAATCCAACAATTGGGCGGTCTTATGATCAGGAAGAATAGCCTTTAACTTTTCCTTGGAGACAGCAACCACCACATCATGCTCCTCTTCCAAAAGCTCATACAAAAGCTTTTTGAAATTCTCTTTCCCAGTAATCCCCACCCTAGGATGAAAATAAGAAACAGAATAAAGGTATTTTGCATCTTTGTCTCCTCTTACTTTTTCCAATACCCATACTTCTCTACCTTCCTCCACACCTAGGGCTTTACTCACTTCCTTGTCTGCATTTTCTAGCGACACTTTCATCATATAATCCACCACCTCGATGCCCTTGTTCTTCATCTCCTTGGTAAAACTGATCCAATTGTCCAGTCTGGTAGAAATTTTCTTTTGAACAACCTTGGAACCTACTCCCTTTTTTCGCTCAATTACCCCTTCATGAACCAATTTGTTGATAGCTTGTCGAATGGTGTTTCTGGAAACACCTAAACTCTTAGACATGGCAGTTTCCTTAGGCAAAAACTGATCACCATTGATATACTCTTCCCTCTGAATCAAATCTCTAAGGTATTTTTCTATCTGTGCATGAAATGGCACAGGACTGTCATGATCCAATTTAAAATCCATATTTCAACTTATATTTTGCTCCAACAACTAGCAATACCAAGTATTGCCTTGACATTGCATATGATAAATTTCACCCCCAAACTAATCTACAATGAAAATAGTTTAAAACGGATAAACTTATTTAAAACTAGCCTACAATATAACTAAAAGCTTATTTAGAATATAGTCACCACTACACTTATTCGCTTTTAGCCCAATTTCTAAGCTCATTTATGGCAAGAAAAAGCACTCCTGCTGAGCCCCGGAAGGTGCCTGAGCCTTCTGGTCTATTATCAACAGTATACCATTCGTAAAAACCATCATTTTCTACTACTCTAGAGGTCATGGGTAAAATCTGCTCGTAAGCCTCTTCAATAAAGCCATATTTGACCAATTGGACGATCATTCTTCCCCCAAACCAAGTCCAGTCACCACCATTTTGATAGCTGTATTCTGGGTTCATGATTTGGTTTTCAAAGTAGCCCTTTGGATAAGGAGGATATAAGGTTAATCCTATCGAAGGGGCTCCAGCCTGCTTTACTCTTGAAACCATTTCATCAATGGAGACTTTTACCTCTTCCCTTGAAAGTAAGCCCGCCTCAATGGCAATGGCCGTACCTCCGAAATAATAAATTTCATTTTCATTGAAATCATCAGGAAATGGAGAACCCTCCAAATAAATATGAGGAATAAACTTTTGGCGTTCTTCATCCCATAAATATTTTCTGGTATTTAGCGCTATTTGATCCCTGATTGCCCCCAATTTTTCTTTGGTTCCGGGCATCATTTCCATCAAGTTATCCAACGCTATTATAAACATGGCATTGTCATAAATATCAATTGCCCTATGGGTATTTTCATCCAAGTCAACTCCCCAGCCATGCTCTGGCTGCACATCGCCCCAGTCAGCAGTGGTAGCTCCCCATATTAAACCATATTCTTCAGAATAACGCTTCTCCATCAAGAATTCCATCGCCCATACTAATCTGTCAGAAACTTTCTTTCCTCCTATTTCCTCGTCCAAAATGGATTGATCGCCGGTCACTTTTATGTACTTATAAACCGTCTGTACCAATGAAGTTTCCTGATCGGTTTCCACAGTATTTTTATGTCCAGCATACCTTGGCTCCAATCCTGAATAACTAAAATCAGTTTCTCCTTCTCCAATCTGTTCAGCCGGGGTAAATCCATCAATAATATTCCCATCTTCTCCTTGCATACGAAAAAAAACAAGCAAATTCTCCTTCAATTCACTATTTGGAAAGACTTCAGCAGACAAGTCTATGAAAGTATTGTAATCCCTGATCCAAACTTCACTGTAACCATCACCAGCATTAAACCCTGTATTGACCACGGCCAATGCTTTATCCATAACAAAGTCGAAATCCTTATTTTGAAGGATCTTTTCTGCTAGTTCATTTTGAGAACTTGATTTGAAATCACAGGAAAAAGCCATTAGGATTAGTCCCAGCACTACTAATTTTCGCATTTTATTTTGGATTTAATCATCTGACATTGAAGCAGTAATAAATTCACATCCCATCCTTTATTTGGTTTTGGCCCCCTATTAAATTTCAGGGTTCCTACTTTCATCAGTTCATTTCTATGGACCCAATTATTATCTACTGTCTGGCCATTCTAAGACACTGATTGGACATGATGGTTTTCGGCCTTTTGCCAACTATACCCCTAAAAATCAAACAAGCCTACTGAAACCAGTACATAGCAAGTACCTAGTTAGCCTTACTCCTCATCCTGCCTACTCCATATCCACCCATAATCACGGTTTCATGGGCAAGAATCCACTCCACAAGATCTTCCTATCCGACATTTATCTTATCTTCCATCAATGGAAAAGAAGGATAAATATCATAACAAGAGTGGTTCTTAACTTTTGTTTCAGGAACTAAATAATGGCTGTTGACCTTTGTATTTCCTTCCTTGCCACTTTTGTCTTCAACAAATATACAAATCATCAAGATTATATGTTTAAACATATTATTAAAATTTATACATTACCCTCTCAAAAGTTTGTTGCCGCATAGAAAGAGGGGCGCTCATTGATGTTTTCATAAAGACAAATCACACAGGCCTACACTAGACATAGGTTTAAAAGGTACATTTTTAAAAAGGTGGATAATTGAAATTCCAAATCGGTTTTCGCTTATTTTTCGCCAAAAAAACCGCAAATAAGATATTCGGTTTTTCCTAAAAATTTACTAAAAATAATCTTATTTTTTTATTCAAAATACTTTATATTGTATTCTAAAGGCATTTTTATACAGCTAAAAATATCAAGAGTAACTATTACAAAACCATTTATCCTAGAATAATCTCACTTAATCCACACAGGTATGAATTTCATCGATCAAAAAATAAAATTAGTGATCTGGGATTTGGATGAAACATTTTGGAAAGGAACCTTAAGTGAAGAAGGTATCTCTCCTATTCAAGCCAATATAGATTTAGTTAAAACCCTTACAGATAGAGGCATAATAAATAGTATCGTATCCAAAAATGACCCTAATCAGGCTGAAGAAAAACTTAGAGACTTAGGTATTTGGGATTACTTTATATTTCCAGCCATAGCCTGGAGTCCAAAAGGCACCCAAATAAAGGACATTATCACCAAATGTCAATTAAGGGATAACAATGTTTTATTTCTGGACGATAACCACTCCAATCTAGAGGAAGCCAAATTTTTCAACCCCAATATTAATGCGTTTTATCCCGACTTTATCGAAAAAATAGAGTCTCACCCCTCATTTCAAGGAAAAGACGACAGGCAACATTCCAGATTAAAACAATATAAGATTCTTGAGAAAAAACATGAAGCAAGCCTTGAACATGATAGCAATATTGATTTTTTACGGACTTCCGAAATAAAAATCGAGCTCATTTATGACGTCCAAAATCACATTGATCGAGTACAGGAATTATTGGAAAGAACCAACCAGTTAAATTTCACCAAAGCCCGATTATCAGTGGCTGAAACCAAGGCCTTACTAGATTCTCCTGACAATACATCTGTGTTAATACATGTAAAAGACAATTTTGGAGATTATGGAATAGTAGGTTTTTACAGCTATAACCCTAAAGACCACTTCTTGGATCACTTTGTATTCTCGTGCAGAATCCTCAACCTTGGCATTCCGCAATATATTTATGCAAAATTGAATTTCCCAGAACTGGAAATAGTCGAAGAGGTCGCTGAACAGTTGGATAATAGTACGCCAGACTGGATAGAAGAAATCATCACCGAATCAGGCATCTCGCAGTCAATTTCCTCAAGAGAAAACACCAATAAGCTCAAGTTAATCTTTAGGGGAAACTGCGATTATAAACAAACACTCTTTTATGTTGCCAGTAACTTAGAACTTAAGGAAGAGGTCAATTACGTCTCCTCTAACATGCCCATTTATCCATCTAATTCACAAACTCTACTAAACAACCTTTTCCTAACTGAGCAAGAAAAGAACTTGTTTACTCGAGCTGATTATATTCCATTTATTGATTCCCATTATTTTGACTCCAATATATTTAGCAGCTCTTATAACTGCCTAATCTATCAAATCAATACAGACTGTACTCAGGAAATCTACAGGCACAAAAAAACCAATATCCTCTTACCTTTGGGTAAAAGCGATGAAAATATTTGTGATAAAAAAAATCATCCTAATATCATCAGTACCTTAGAAAAAAGAGGAGTAAGCAGCATTAACGAAGCTTCTTTAGAGAAATTTGGAGAAGAATTTGAACATATCGGAAAATTAAGCCCAGAAGATTTTATACAAAATATGGAAAAAATCTGCGGAAATCTCCCTAAAAACACCCACGTCATATTCATCAATGCCAGTGAATCGTTAAACCGACATGCCACCAACAAAAAATACAATGACCGATATAAAATAATCAATATGGCCTTGGACACTTTTATCCATTCCCATCCTGAATATCATTTATTGGATGTGAGAAATATGGTAACAAATCCAAATCAATTCGCTCCTACGGGGCACCATTTTAATAGAGAGACCTATAAGGATATAGCCTCCGGCCTGCTCAGTATTTTAAGTGATATTTTCCAAGAATCCATTAAAGCTAAAATTAGCCCAACGGCTGTTTTTATTTCCAACCTTAAATTACAATACACTCATTTCAAAACATTTGTCAGAAATGGAATCTGGAAAAAAATTAAAAATGCTTCCATCAATTTGTAGCCAACTTGTTCTATTTAATAACATTAGAACAGCCATTTGGCAGAAATTGAAATAGAAAAATCTAGTTTTTAACCACGTTATAAGCTATATTTTGGTCATAATTAATCACTATGATTCGTAATAAGCTTGAACTTTTCATCAAAGAACTAAAGGGGAAAAAAATTATTAACCAAGATAAAATTGACCTTCAATCTTATGATGAGATATCCAGGGAAATCCCCGAAATGCTTACTCTTCATGATATAGCTAACTATCGCCCCATTCATCTCAATGACGCCTGCAAGGAATTTTACGGTTTTAAGAACAATTTCCTAAAGGGGATGGATTATATATATTATATCAAAACCATTCACCCAAGTTATTATCCTACCCTTTTTAAATCACTTACCTTCTTTAATGAGGATCAAGAGGATTTTTTAGATTTAACTTACAAACTAAAAAATGCTGAAGGAAACTGGGACATCATGATCGGCACCACCAAAACCGTCACTCGATCGGTAGATGGAAAACCTCTCAACGCCATATCCCTTTTAGTTCCTGAAAGGGATCACAACCCAACCCAAACAGCTCCAATGCTACTGCTTGAAACCCTAACGAAAAGGGAAATGGAGATTTTCTTGTTGATCTCAGAAAGCAAAAAAACGGGTGAGATAGCCCAAGACCTTTTTATCTCCGAGGAGACTGTTAAAAAACATAAACAAAATATTTATAAAAAGCTTCAGTGTAATAAAACCAGTGAACTGGTCAAAATGGCTTTTGAGTTGGGTTTAAAATATTAGGCCGATTATCCTTCAAGGATAACCGGCCCTTTTTGTTATAATTCAGGGTTTAACCTTTCCAGAATGTCCTTTGCTTCATGCCATTCCAACCTTGGCCCAAATTGGCTTACAATTTTGGAGGATGCTAAACTTGCCAGCTTACCACTTGATGCATAACTGTGTCCATTGGTTATACCATAAAGAAAAGCCCCTGCAAACATGTCACCTGCCCCATTACTATCAATTGCCTGAGTAGGATATGGTTCAATATCTATAAAAGTATCCCCATCAAAAATCATCGCCCCGTTTTTACCTTGGGTGATCACAAAATGCTTGGCCACTTTTTTCAATTCTTCCCGGGCTGCCATCAAATCATCCTTTCCTGTATACAGCATGGCTTCTTCCTCATTACAAAAAAGCAGGTCTACACTGGCACCGATCACATCCACAAATCCATCTCTGAAATATTTTACCATTGCAGGATCTGAAAAGGTCATGGCCACTTTGGTCCCATTTTGTTCAGCCAACTTCTTGGCTGCTTTCATGGCTGCTGTTCCATTAGGAGAGGTAATCAGGTAACCTTCTATATATAAAAATTCACCGTCATTGATAATGGATTCATTAATATCAGCTGTAGAAAAATCCTGGGTAATCCCTAAAAAGGTGTTCATGGTTCTTTCAGCATCTTCAGTAACCATGACCAAACACTTCCCTGTAATCCCCTCTTCCAAATTGGTGACATTAAGGTTATGATCTACACCTGAAGCCTTAAGATCTTCCACAAAAAACTTCCCCAAAGTATCATTTGCCACCCTACAGTTATAATAGGAGCTTCCCCCAAATTGGCTCACAGCAATCATTGAATTGGCTGCAGATCCACCACATTGCTTCTTAGCCTCTGCAGTATTGATCACCCTCATCAATTCATTTTGACGATCTTCATCCACTAAGGTCATCAATCCTTTCTCAACCCCATTATCGGCAAGAAACTGATCACTTACCGTAAACTCCATATCCACTAGAGCATTCCCCATGCCCACTACATCATATTTCTTTTTCATTATATCTGGCCCCAAGAACCCTTTATGTTTATTTATTCAAATATTTTATGTCTTTCAAATGGTTTCTCACGATCGAATAGATACCTATAGGTATGATGAGTTTTATAAATCGTAGCATTTAATTGTTCACAGACCCGCATCATTTTCGGGCTGAAATCCCCTATCCAGTTCATCTCGATCGTCTTATATGGAAAAGAACGCTTTCCACTCATATCATTATATTTTTTGACCATTGCACTTTCCACTCCCTTGCCCTGGTGCTCTGGAACCACCCCAAAGACCAATCCGAGCATTTTATTCGGAGGATTGAATGTTTTATAGTAAAGAAATTTCAATTTGCCCATCAAGTTCAACTTTCCATTGACATGTTTGAATATCATATTCAACTCAGGAATGGAGATAAAGAAACTGATGGGCTCATTTTTGTAGAAACCAAAAAAGATCAACTTTTCATCCAATACCGGCTTTAGCTTTTTCAGCATCATCTGGGCCTCTTTGATGTTCATGGTTTTACCCATATGCCTAGCCCACGCCTTGTTATAAACTGTGATGAAATATTCAGGGAATTTTTCTATAAGCTCCTTCCCTTTCAGATAGCGGTAACTATAGTCCGGATCATCTATGGTAATTGCAGCTCTTTTATGAAACTTGGGGTCAAAGTCCACACCCTGAACCGGGCGCATATAGGTATACTGTTTGAAATAAACCTGAAAGCCATAAGCCTCAAAGAAATCCTGATAGTATGAAAAATTCCAAGGCATGTTATAATTGGCTGGACTGAAACCATCCACTAATAATCCCCACCACTTATCTCTTTCTCCAAAATTAACAGGGCCATCCATCGCTTCCATTCCCTGCTCTTCCAACCATACTTTTGCTGTATCGAACAATAAAAAAGCCGCTTTTTGATCATTGATACATTCAAAAAAACCAGCACCACCAGTTGGCTGTTTATCCTTCCACTTTGGATTGGTAAAGGCTGCAATCCTTCCAATGGTTTCTCCCTGATCACTTTTCAGCAACCACCTTTTGGCTTTTGCTCCTTTTCTAAATAGGTTATTGGTTTCCGGATGAAACAAACCTTCTATATCATCATCCAAAGGTCTGATCCAATTTACCTCATTTTTGTATAGGCGCACGGCCATATCCAGAAATTCTCTTGCATCTTTTGCACTGGTGACTTCCAGTATGTTCATCTTTCTCCCTGTTTTTTTGAAAGGCTAAAAATAGGGAGTTTGTGGGGAAAGAAAAAGAAGCCTTTTGACAAGCTTCTTCATATAACAGTTATTTCTTGAACATCAATTCCTGATAATACTTAAATCGAACAAATCCCCAACTTTTTAAAAATTCCTTTCGGTTTACAAGTCCTTTTGATTTTAACCTTCTATAATCTATGATTGGCCGATAAACCACAAAATAGACTATAAAGCATTCAAGAAAATTAGCAAAACTGATATACCTAAAAACATAAAGCTGCATCACTAGCATCATGGGCAAAAGTGTCACAATATGATAGGTTATCAGCTTTTTCATCTCATTAGGTTCTACAGTTTTCTTAAGATCCGAGAAAACTATTTTGGGCTAAAGATTGGCGCTGGTTTTATTCAGACACCTCAAATACCATCAGATATAGAAGTACTTTATCCAATAATATAAGTAAAAAGATCATTAATACTTGATTTTGCCCCAAAAAACTAAAGGCCACCCGCAGGGCAGCCTTTAATCAAAATTCTATTTTTTGTACTTGATAGATCAAGAAACTACATCACCATATAGGTCAAATTCACTAGCTTCATTCACTTTAACATCCACAAAATCACCTATTCTACAATAATGTTTTGAAGCATCTATAAGCACCTCATTATCCACCTCCACAGAGTCAAATTCTGTTCGGCCCACAAAATATCCATTTTCCTTTTTGTCTACTAATACCTTGAAAGTCTTGCCCACTTTTTCCTGATTAAGGTCAAAGGAAATCTGTTCCTGCACTTCCATTAAATTATTTGCTCTAGCCTGCTTTTCTTCTTCCGGAATATTATCCTCCATAGAAAAAGCGTGGGTATCTTCCTCATGAGAATAAGTAAACACACCTAATCTTTCAAACTTCATGCTCTCAACAAAATCCACCATCTCCTGATATTCCTTTTCACCTTCTCCAGGATGGCCTGCTATCAAAGTGGTCCTAATAGCAATTCCAGGGATTTTTTCCCTAATGGAATGAATCAGATCCTCTTGTTTCTCACGACTGGTACCTCTCCTCATTATCTTCAACACATCACTTGAACCATGCTGGAGAGGAATATCCAAATAATTACAAATATTAGGATGCTCGGCCATTACATCTATTACATCCATTGGGAAGCCGGTAGGATAAGCATAATGTAATCTTACCCAGTCAATCCCATTGACATCTGCCAAGGATTTCATTAGGTCAGCCAACCTGCGTTTCTTATACAGATCAAGGCCATAGTAGGTAGAGTCCTGCGCAATCAAAAGCAACTCTCTAGTACCATTTGCTGCCTTATGCTCTGCTTCTCTCACCAACTCCTCAATAGGCTTGGAAATATGGCCTCCACGCATCAAAGGAATGGCGCAGAATGAACAAGGTCGATCACAGCCCTCGGATATTTTCATATATGCGTAATGGGATGGGTGCGTCAATAAACGCTCCCCTACCAACTCATGTTTATAGTCTGCCTTGAACTTCTTCAAAAGAGCTGGAAGATCACGTGTACCAAAGAATGCATCCACCTGGGGGATTTCCTTTTCCAGATCATCCTTATACCTTTGGGAAAGACATCCGGTAACATAAACCTTCTCTACCAAACCCTGCTCCTTGGCCTCCACATATTGCAAAATGGTATCAACAGACTCCTGCTTGGCATTATCAATAAACCCGCAGGTGTTGATGATAACTATATTATTATCTTCTTGCTGAGACTCATGAGATACATCGATCCCATTCCCCTTCAACTGTGTAAGCATCACCTCAGAATCCACCAAATTTTTGGAGCAACCCATGGTGATGATATTCACCTTATCCTTTTTTAATGTTCTCGCCTTCAAATCTTTTCTACTTTGCTGCAAAAGTACGAAAAGTTATACAATCCGCATGATATCCTTCCATTTAAGTATTAAAGGACAAAGACATCCAGATCCAGACCCAGATAAAACAATTCCTCTTATAACAAATTAGGCCATGACTAATAAGTCATGGCCTAATTATATGTAGTTTCTGAACTATGGTAAATTAAACTTCCCAGCCTTGACGGTATTCCCTACCTACAAACTGATTTGCCTCTTCAAGGTTGGTAATTTGCATTTTTTCACCATCCCAAAGCAATTTCTTTCTACCATAATATTCTGTTCTTCCTTTAGAGTTCTCTCTTCTGAGCATATAACTACGGATAGCCAAGTTACCCATCAATACAGTCTCCGTCATTGGACCTGCATAATCGAAAGAAGATGTCAATCCCTTATGTTCTTCACTTCCAAAACCTGCTTTACAAGCATCCACCCACTTACGTTGGTGCCCATATTCTGGTTCTGGGAAGTCCTCCGTTTGAGGTCCAAACTCAGTAGTACCATCATTATAATACAACTTAGGCATCAACGGTGAACTGTCATTGATATTGGTAGAGATAATTCCTTTATCACCAATGATCAATACACCATTTGCACTTTCTGCACCTCCGATATCATGATCAGCAGGAATAATATCAGGGTGAGCCGGACGGATTCCTCCATCACTCCATGTCATCTCAATTGGTGACTTACTTTTCTCAGTTGCATCAAAGTGCAAGGTGATGAAAGAAGAAGCCGGACAGCCTTCCGGATGATAGTCTGGAGTCCACATTTGACTGTAAACCGCACCTACACTACATTCTGCATCCTTAGGATAATGAAGTCCCAAAGTACGGAATGGAATATCTACCAAGTGACACCCAACATCTCCAAGAGCACCAGTACCATATTCCCACCAACCACGCCAGTTGAACGGATGGATATTAGGTGTATAAGGGATTTTCTTCGATGGGCCTAACCATAGGTCCCAAGACAGATCATCTGGCTTTTTGCTTGGATCTGGTTTAGGGAAAGAATTTCCTTGAGGCCATACTGGACGGTTGGTCCAAATCTGAACTTTAGAAACCGCTCCCACTTTACCTTCATTAATCCAATCTTGCACAATCTGTAAATAGGGATTTGAACCACCTTGGTTCCCCATTTGAGTTACAATTTTCTTATCCCTAGCCATTTGCGTAAGCATTCTGGCTTCGCGGATATTATGTGTCATTGGCTTTTGTACATAACAATGTACACCTCTTTCCATAGCATATTTTGCAGCAGGCCCATGTACGTGGTCAGGTGTGGAAATAGTTACCGCATCAATGTCCTTCTCATTGTCAAGCATCTCCCTATAATCGGCATACAATTTTGCATTTGGGAAATTCTTTACTGACTGCGCAGCGGATCCTGAAAAATCCACATCGCAAAGAGCTATAACTCTTTCACGGCCATTAACTGAAGCATTCTTGATATCACTGATACCTTTACCTCCTGCTCCAATCGCCGCGATGTTCAATTGGTCACTTGGTGCAGTATAACCTACCCCACCCAATACATGTCTTGGAACAATAAGTACTGTAGAGGCTAAGGCTGCATTCTTGATAAAGTCTCTCCGTGAATTGTTGGTTGTTGTTTTTTTTGATTCTTCCATTGGTTATAAAACTGTTGGGTTATGTGCTTAATCGAATTAACAGCCTAATTTAGGCATTTTTATTTCTCAAGCACTATTATTTGAACATAATATTTAATCAAATTTTAGCATTCAATTGGCTCAGGGAATTTCATTTTGCATAGAATAAAACAATCCAATTACCCTATGCATTCCATGCAAATCAACAATTATATTCTTCTACAGAAGGTCACAAATAATAAAAGAAAGAAAATAAATCAGGTATAAATTAAGCAGTCTACACAACCAGAGGGCAAAGGTTACAGAAAGGCCAATCTCTTTATGTTAAATAATCATTAACAGAAAAATTCTGATTTAAACTATTCATAACGACACATATTCAGGGGCAGACAAATAAATATATACTTTTGATACTCGTACAGCAAACGATATTTTTTCAACTCCTTGCTTTACTTTTTCAAAGAGGCGCTGATGTAAATCAGTGCCTTTTTATTTGCTGTTTTTAAAAGTCATTAGCCCTATTAATTAAAAACAATAAACTGGATCTCATTCTTGAATCAATTTAATCTTATAAAAAACCGTATAATCATTCTCTCTTTTTTGAAAGTCTACATCATACCAAACATCATCTCCATTTACTTTGGCCAATAAGCCAAAATACTCAGGCACTTCCAGGTCATTGCTCAGCTGCCGCCCATCCCATACCCTCAAATGTTCCTTATTAATTTTCCTTATCTCTTCAAAAAAACTCCGCATATTATCCTTGTATTGCTCATGTAGACTTTTCACTTCCTCATGAGGAACTCCTTCTGCATAAGCAATAAGAAAACGATTATCAGAAACATACTCCAAATGCCTGATCTGTCCGTAATAAAAATCAGTCAAATCAAATGCCCCATCTCCCATATCCTGCTCCACTCCTTCTGCTTGATGAAATACCTCAAATGGAAGCGAGACGATACTTTTGGGCGCTTCAAAAACAGCTCCTGAATAGGTAAATATCTTTGGCTCGCTACTAAATGAAACATAGAGCTCTTCCTTTGAACTCGCTAAAATAGGACGAGTATGTACATCGTGAAAAAGGTGACTATTACTAGAAAACATACTTTCCTTCGGAAAAGGGACAATGGGCTCATATTCTCCAGTGGCTAAATTCAGCATTTCCAATTGCCGTGACTGTATTTGCCGCTGTATAGAGAACCCAAGATCGTCAGACCGCCCCTGAAACCAAGAGACCACCTTTTCTTTCCCAATCTTTACCGTATTCTTACCTGAAGAAACAATAAAGCGACTTCTACCATGGAAATCTGGTCCATAATGCTTTATTAGCCGACCTTCTAAATCATACCTAAAATGTCCTTTGTCCGAAAGCACCAAAAAACTTTTCTCATCGATAAACACAGGCTTACCTATATGATAATCTCCATATTTTCCAGGCCCTTCACCATTCAATGTCAACTCACTGATTATTTCCCCATTATTGCCAAATACCAAGAAAGTTTTTGTAGGCTGATCATAAGCCAAAAATTTACTGCCATCAGGAGAAATATCCTGAAGATACACCTGCCCCAAATAGTCCAAAACCAAAGAATCCAATATTTCCACTGAGTAATTAAGCAATTCAGACTCAGAATTCGAAGTGGTATTTTTATTACAAGCAAAGAAACATAAGACTGATAATGCAAAAAGAAGGAATCGGTCAAACATAAACGAAAAGATTAGTAAATCAACTAAACTATAAAAAGTTCTAGTAAGCATCAAAAAAACAGTACAAAAAAATCCCCAAAGCCAGACTTTGGGGATAAAATTACCTTTATATCAATTGAGTCTAAATTCCTATTCTTTTAATCCTTGCTTAAATAGGGAATCTACAAATTCAGTTCTGTTGAACACCTGGAGATCGGTCATTTTCTCCCCAACGCCGATATATTTCACAGGAATTTTAAACTGATCTGATATCCCAATCACCACCCCGCCTTTAGCTGTCCCATCCAGTTTGGTAATGGCCAAGGCATTGATTTCCGTTGCTTTGGTAAATTCTTTGGCCTGGATAAAAGCATTTTGGCCAGTAGAACCATCCAATACCAATAAGATTTCATGTGGCGCATCATCGATAAATTTTTGCATCACGCGCTTGATCTTACTCAACTCATTCATCAGGTTGACTTTGGTATGCAGCCTTCCTGCTGTATCCACAATCACAACATCTGCTTCCATATCGACAGCCTTCTTCACCGTGTCAAATGCCACCGAAGCTGGGTCGGCATTCATGCCATGGGAAATCACAGGAACCCCAACTCTCTCACCCCAAAGGATCAATTGATCCACAGCAGCAGCTCTAAAAGTATCAGCAGCTCCCAAGACTACAGACTTTCCTGCAGACTTAAATTGATGCGCTAATTTACCAATGGTAGTGGTTTTGCCTACACCGTTCACCCCTACCACCATTATGACATAAGGTTTTTTATCCTTGGGCAATTCAAAATTGCTTAGGTCTTCCACATTGCTCTCTTCGAGCAATCCTACAATCTCTTCTCTAAGGATTTTATCCAATTCAGCGGTATTGACATATTTGTCCCTGGCCACGCGCTCCTCTATCCTCTGGATGACCTTGATGGTGGTATCCACCCCTACATCGGAAGTAATCAACACCTCTTCCAATTCATCCAAGACCTCATCATCTACCTTAGATTTGCCTATTACGGCTTTTCCAAGTTTAGAAAATAAGTTTTCACTGGATTTCTGAAGGCCCTTATCAAGGCTTTCCTTTTTATCCTTAGAAAAAAAACCAAAAATTCCCATAGTCACTTTAATAAATTAGACCCGAATATAATCATAAAATCCCTCCCGAATTCAATCGAGAGGGATTATCCTATTTGCATTACGATTAAAGCAAGGCAATTATTTTGCAAGGGTATCCTTCACATCTGTGGTAGGCACCATCTCTTCTCTGAAAGTGTATGCACCGGTTTTATCAGACTTAACTGCCTTGATCACCTTTGCGTATGTTACACCATCCTTTTTTTTCAGGGTTGCTACTACTTTCTTAGCCATATCTTTTAGGTTTTATAAACAACTCTCCCGAGCTATTCTCTCCTTAAAATTATTTAATTTCTTTATGAACCGTTACTTTTTTAAGGACTGGATTGTACTTCTTAAGCTCCAATCTCTCAGTAGTATTTTTACGGTTTTTTGTCGTGATATATCTTGAAGTGCCTGGAACACCACTGTTTTTGTGCTCTGTACATTCCAAAATCACTTGAACTCTGTTTCCTTTCTTAGCCATCGCTCTATCTATTTATCGATTTGGAAATGATTATTTAATGATAATGTGTCCTTCTGCCTGAGCTTCCTTCAAAACAGCACTGATACCTTTTTTATTGATAGTTCTCAATGCTTTTGTAGAAACCTTCAACGTGATCCAAGCATCCTCTTCTGGCACATAGAAACTTTTCTTGTGCAAGTTAGGATAAAACTTACGCTTGGTCTTGTTGTTCGCGTGCGATACATTATTACCTACTCGAGGTCTTTTACCGGTGATGTCACAAACTTTTGCCATGATATATGATCGTAATTTTTAAGACGTTTTTCTAATTGAGTTTGCAAATATCGGAAGTTTTCGGGAATAACCAAAAGAGCAGCCAAAAATAATTAGCTAAATGATTGTAATTCATCCGGCTTAGTTATTCTCTTTCAAGAAAATCTTTCCAGCAGGCTTTATGGCAACTTTTTTGCACTACTTATTATATACATAGCGCATTTCTTATATTTGTTTAACTACAGGACCCAAATATACAAATAAAAAAATCAAATTCTTATGTTAGAATCAATCACATCAAGTAAACAAGCGATTCAATTGGAAGAAAAATATGGAGCCCACAACTACCACCCCCTACCAGTAGTGCTATCCAAGGGTGATGGTGTTTTTATGTGGGATGTTGAAGGTAAAAAATATTATGATTTTTTATCATCTTATTCAGCAGTCAACCAAGGACATTGCCACCCAAGAATCAAAGAAGCCCTCATCGAGCAAGCGGGGACACTTACACTAACCTCCAGGGCTTTCCACAACGACATCTTAGGAATCTTTGAGAAATTCGTTTGTGAATATTTCAGCTTTGACAAAGTACTACCCATGAATACAGGAGCAGAAGGTGTAGAAACAGCCATTAAGATTGCCAGAAAATGGGGTTATGAAAAAAAAGGGATTCCTGAAAACCAAGGAACCATTATTGTAGCTGAAAACAACTTCCATGGCAGAACAACGACAATCATCTCCTTTTCCAATGATGAAACTGCAAGAAAAGATTTCGGCCCATATACTCCCGGATTTATCTCGATCCCTTACGATGATATCGACGCACTGAAAAAGACCTTGGAGTCAAATGACAATATTATAGGATACCTCGTCGAACCCATTCAAGGAGAAGCAGGAGTTTACGTACCTAAAGAAAACTACCTAAAAGAAGCTGCAGCACTCTGTCAAAAACACAACGCCCTATTTATAGCAGATGAAATTCAAACAGGAATTGGAAGAACTGGAAAACTACTGGCTTGTGACCATGAAGATGTAAAACCAGATATGCTCATCCTTGGAAAAGCCATTTCAGGAGGTTTCTACCCAGTATCTGCCGTATTGGCCAACGACCATATTATGGAAGTAATAAAACCAGGACAACACGGATCAACCTTTGGAGGAAACCCCTTGGGAGCAAGAGTAGCCATGACAGCTCTTAATATAATCACTGAAGAAAAGCTCGCCGAAAACGCCCAAAAAATGGGCGAAGCATTTAGAAACAGGATGCAAAAGCTAATTGAAAAATCAAACCTCATCAATTTGGTTAGAGGAAAGGGACTGTTAAACGCCATTGTTGTTAATGATAGTGAGGACAGTGACACTGCATGGAAAATATGCCTGGCCCTGAAGGAAAACGGCCTACTTGCCAAACCGACACATGGAAACATCATCAGATTTGCCCCACCTTTGGTCATTACAGAAGAGCAAATCCATGAATGTTGCGACATCATTGAAAAAACCATTGTAGAATTTCAACAGTAAACCTCAACAAGGCTCTTTTCCACGAGAAAAGAGCCTTGTTTATTTATAAGGAATAGCACTCATTACAATCCTCCAATCCAAACCACTAATTAAGTCCCATAGCCGATGCTTTTTCTTACCTTTGCCAAGACTTAAAAGAAATTATACTTTCCATGAATAAAAGACCAAGAAGAAACCGAAAGTCCGCTGTCATTAGAGGCATGGTAGAAGAAACCAGGCTTTCCGTTAAAGATTTTATCTTCCCCATATTCGTAATTGATGGAACCAACAAAAAAGAAGAAGTTGCTTCCATGCCTGGAATTTATAGATACTCCATAGATCTATTGCTAAAGGAAATTGAAGAATGCATGAATCTTGGCGTAAAGGCATTCGATATCTTTCCTGCCTACCCAGAAAACAAAAAGGACAAATACGCCTCCGAATCACACAATCCGGAAACATTTTACCTACAAGCCATACACAAGGTCAAATCCACCTTCCCCGAAGCTTGCATTATGACCGACGTAGCCATGGACCCTTACAGTTCTGACGGACATGACGGCATAGTTGAAGATGGCAAAATCCTTAATGACGAAACTTTAGAAGTCTTAGGTAAAATGGCTGTTGCCCAGGCACAAGCTGGAGCCGACATAATAGGACCTTCTGATATGATGGATGGACGAATTGCTTACCTTCGAAATGCTCTGGACACAAATGGACATAAAGAAGTTTCGATCATGTCTTATACCGCTAAATACGCAAGTGGATTTTACAATCCATTTAGAGATGCCCTAGACTCTGCTCCCAAGGCAGGTGATAAAAAAACATATCAAATGGATCCCGCCAATTTGCATGAAGCACTTATTGAAGCGGAGCTTGACGAAGCTGAGGGAGCTGATTTTATGATGGTCAAACCTGCTTTGGCCTATCTGGATGTCATTAGACTCCTTAAAGAGAACAGCAACCTTCCCATTGCTGCCTATAATGTGAGCGGAGAATACTCCATGATAAAAGCCGCTGGAGAAAAAGGATGGCTAGACAGCGAAAGAGTTATGTTAGAATCCCTACTGAGCATCAAAAGAGCCGGTGCAAATATCATCTTAAGTTATTTCGCCAAAGAGTTTGCCCTATTGCAAAAATAAAACAACACACCCCATGCCAAAGCCGATCAATTAAACTGATCGGCTTTTTTTATTGCCCACCCCGTAATATCAACCACATCACCGCCAATTATTGTAAAAAAACTAAAAACAAGTTCATTTTTTAACCAATACCAAAAATCTCTCCAAACCAATTAAAACATAAGTTCAATTATCAACCAACAGAATATTCTAAACACAACAATACAAATATTGGTAAACGAATAAAAAATAGAATTTTACATAAGTTCAAAACTAATATCAATACCATAAAGACTGCTACTATTCAATTTTTAACAAAAAATTTTTAAAATTTTTATAGTTATAAAAAACACCTCAAATTTCATTTTTAGCAAGATTTTTAGGTTTTTCAATTCATTTCAAACCCTATAAACATAGTTTTTATGTATTTTTATTAATTATAGGCTTGTTTTTTTACATAAAAAATATCTACCTTTAACTCAACATTTAAACGCTAACCCATAAAAAATTTCGAAAAATAAGTCTATCTAAACATTCAACTGTATGAACTGGAGTTTTAACGAGCTCGCTCAAGTAAGTAGCGAAGCCCTTGCACAGGGAGCAGATTTTTCTGCTGACATCACCCAAAACTTACTAACAACTAACAATGTGTGGATGATGCTGTCCACAGCCCTAGTTTTTATTATGCACTTAGGCTTTGCCGGTGTAGAAGCTGGATTTGGCCAAGCAAAAAACACAGTAAACATTCTTTTCAAGAATACTGTAACCCCTATCATAGGTATTTTAACCTATGCAATCTGCGGATTCTTCTTAATGTACCCAGGATTTGACGTTCCTGGATGGTTCGGATTTGACGGCGCAGGATGGAGCATGTTCTGGTTCGCACCTGAAAACGCAGATGTTTCAGCAGGCTATGCTGACGCAGGTTACACTTACTGGACCGACTTCTTGTTCCAGGCTATGTTTGCCGCTACTGCTGCAACTATCGTTTCAGGTGCCATAGCAGAAAGGGTTAAACTTGGTGCTTACTTATTATTCACACTTATCTATGTAGGCATTGTTTATCCGATCATCGGGAGCTGGAAATGGGGCGGCGGAGTCCTTGACGATTGGGGATTCTATGACTTTGCAGGCTCTACTCTCGTACACTCTGTAGGTGGATGGGGAGCTTTGGCAGGTGTTATCCTTGTAGGCCCACGTATCGGAAAATATGTAAACGGAAAAACTGTTGATAAGCCTGGCGCCAGTGTTCCTTTGGCCGTAATCGGTGTATTCTTATTATGGTTAGGATGGTTCGGATTCAACGGAGGTTCTGTACTTTCTGCTGATCCAGCATTGGTATCATTTGTATTGGTAACTACTTCCCTTGCAGCTTGTGCTGGTGGACTTGGAGGTTTCCTTGCAGCTTATTTTGTATTCAAAAGACTAGATCTAGGCATGGTCCTTAACGGCATCCTAGCAGGACTTGTAGGTATCACAGCAGGTGCTGACGTAATCAATCCAGGTTCAGCCATAATTGTTGGTTTCATTGCCGGTATCCTTGTAGTTCTTTCTGCTGTATTACTTGACAGCTTAAAACTTGACGATGTGGTAGGTGCTGTATCTGTACACTTAACCTGTGGTATCTGGGGAACACTAGCAGTAGGTATATTCTCTACCAACCCAGAACACTCATTCATTACCCAGCTTACAGGAGTAGCAATTTGTGGCATCACCGCTTTTGTTTGTGCTTTCATCATCTTCTATGTATTAAAAATCACTGTTGGCATCAGGGTTTCTGAAGAACACGAAAGAACTGGTTTGGATTCTCACGAACACGGAATCAGAGGCTATACCATCGTATACGACGAATAAAAATCACAACCACTATACAACCAAAAAAACCCTGCCCATTCAAAAAAACGCCAATCTCTTCAGTCTGGGCAGGGTTAAATTATCAGCCAATCCTAACAAATCAACTAATAATTAAAAGTAAAATGAAAAAACTTCAACTACTAATTGTATTACTAATTTTAGGCTCGTTTACTGTAGTAAATGCCCAAGATGAATCCAAATTCTCTCTTTCTGGATCAGTAGATGCTTATTATCGTGCAAATCTTTCTGCACCAAATAAAGATATGACCAATGAAGAAGGAGAATCCATGGGGATTCAAGCACCAGCAACTTCCTTTGCTAATCTTCCTGGTTTCTCACTAGGTATGGCCAACATTATTGCCGCTTATGAAGGTGAAAAAGTAGGCTTTGTAGCAGACCTTGTATTCGGACCAAGAGGCGAAGACGCAGTTTTCGGTTCACCACTTTATGGTGGCGGTTTTGCAGGTTCTTCTCAAATCGTGAATCAACTTTACATGTATTGGAATGTAAGCGACGCCGTTACCCTTACCATGGGTAATTTCAACACTTACCTAGGTTACGAAGTAATCTCTCCAACAGGAAACTTCAACTACTCTACTTCTTACATGTTCTCTTACGGTCCATTCTCTCACACAGGATTGAAAGCTGATATTGCTCTTTCTGACAACTGGTCTTTGATGGCTTCTGTAATGAACCCTACTGACATGACTGAATTCAACCTAGCTGGAACCTACACTGCAGGATTGCAATTAGGATATGAAAATGACAATGGAGGGACTTGGTTAAACTTCCTATATGGTGACCAGGATGGAAAATTGGACGGGGACAATGTAATGCCTGTAGGCATGTCGTCTCTAGGCAGCACTTTCCAGATCGACCTGACCACTGGATACAATGTAACCGAAGTCGTTTACCTTGGACTAAACGCAACCTACAACACCACTGCCGCTGGCGAAATGTATGACGGAAGTAGCATCTCTGACGTGGACGGAGACGGTGCCGGATTCTACGGTGTTGCTGGATATGTACAAGCAGCTACTTCTGAGAAATTCTCTTTAGGATTAAGAGGTGAATACTTTAATGTTTTTAACTCTGGTCTTGACGGTGTAGTCGGTCTTGACAACGAAGGAGATGGAAACGTATTTGCTGTTACCCTTTCTGGTAATGCAAAAATTACCGACAACTTAACACTGATTCCAGAAGTAAGACTGGATTCTATGTCAGAAGACGATTTCTTCTATAACCATGACCTAGCTTCAAGCAAAAGCTTATCATCATTCTTACTAGCAGCCGTATTCTCATTCTAATTTTTTTACTGACAAACTGAAATTTTTCGCAAAAAAACCACGCGCTTTGAAAAAAGCCGTGGTTTTCTTTTATCTCATACTTTTTAATCTGAAACAGGCTCAACAAAACACCCCAACATATCAGTTTTTAGGAAAACCTAGCAAATACAAGTCTTCAAAAGAATCTGAAAACACAAGATTATCAAAACATTATTTCCTAAAAATCCAATAGACTAATTCAAAAACCCGAAAACTACGCAACCTTTTTCAGGAACACCGTATATATTCTGTAAAAGACTTAAACAACAAAACTATATAAGGATGGTAAAGGTAGCATTAATGGTAGCAGCAGGTTTCTTTAGTGCTGAGACATTAGAAACAGAAGACAAGAAACACCGTGATCTTAAAGGTCCAAAAGCAAAGAACTACAAGCCTTGGAAGGAAAAAGCCAGAAAAGGAACTATTGTAGTGAATTTCGATAGAGACCCAATCACTGGCCCCGCTTACAAAAACCAAAGACCAGGAGAATTAAACACTAACTTGGTTGAAATCTCCCAAGATCTAAAACCAATCGATAGACCTACTGGACCAAAAGGGAAAAATTACAAACCTTGGAAAAACCAATAAAATACAATCTAAAAAAGGCTGCCAATCGACAGCCTTTTTTCTTTTTCTGTATATCCGCTATTGCACCAGTAAGTATACCCCTTCAAAACATTCCCTCAAGAATGGCCCAGATCTTACTGAAATAATGAATTAAACCTGTCTTCCGCCAGATAGATCAGTGTAAATCCGTGAGAAATAAGGCGACTGGTGTGAAAACGGATAATCATATTTCTTTTTAAATAGAGACTATTCTTTTACCTAACCACTAAAACTATTATCAATATGTTGATCTTTTGCCTTCACCGATTCAAAATCCAGGTACTGCTCCCAGAAAGGCTCTTCTGGCAACCCAGCCCTAAGATACAGTTTTTCCTTTTTCACTGGATGAACAAAAACCAAATGAAAAGCATGCAGATTGATACTGGCATCCGGATTGGCCTTTGAAAAACCATACCTCAGATCCCCACGGATAGGACAGCCAATAGAAGCCAATTGAACTCTAATTTGATGGGGTCTACCAGTAACTGGTCTAACTTCCAACAACCAATGATCATTTAACTTACCTAGACGCTTATAACTTAACTCAGCTTTTTTGCTGCCCTCCACATGATGGTCAAAAGCTTCGGTCACATTACGTTTTTCATCTTTCACCAAATAATGTGTCAGCTTAGCCATTTCTTCTTTGGGCCTTCTTTTCACAATCGCCCAATAAACTTTATGTATATCCCTTTTCTTAAACAGCACCATCATCCTCTCCAAGGCCTTTGAAGTTCTGGCAAACACTACCAAACCGCTTACCGGCCTATCCAATCTATGAACAGGATGTAAAAACACCGCTCCAGGTTTATCATATTTTTTGGCAATATAATCTTTACAATAGTCCGTCAAGGTCTTATCACCTGTACGGTCCCCTTGCACCAAAATACCTGCTCTTTTATTTACCACCAACAGGTGATTATCTTCATATACTACCGTAAATGGTCGTTTTGACATATCCAATCAATTTTATACTTGCAAAGTTAGTAAAAGAAACTTTACAGACTGTTATAGCCTACTGGCTCCTAAACAAATAAGGTGGTTTTAAACCACCTTAATATTTTAAAATTCTGAAGTAAAATGAAATTCTATATCCGGATAATTATCCTGAACCATTTGCAACCATGCCCTTGACTCAGCCATAAAAACCAATTTACCATCCTTATCATAAGCAATATGCCTGTTCTTGGATCGAACAAACTCATCCAGCTGCTTCTTATCAGAACTGCTTATCCAACAAGCCTTATATAGATTCATCGGCGCAAACTCCACCGTTGCATTATATTCATTTTTTAATCGGAATTGAATCACCTCAAATTGCAGTTGCCCAACGGTACCTACTACTTTTCTTGCACCTATATCAAAGGTAAACAACTGCGCAACCCCTTCTTCCATTAACTGTTTAAGACCTTTCTCCAATTGCTTGGTCTTCATGGCATCCTTATTGATCACCTCTCTGAAAATCTCAGGAGAGAAACTTGGTATACCTTTAAATGTCAGCTTCTCACCATCAGTTAATGAATCCCCAATTTTAAGGTTCCCTGTATCATAAAGACCAACAATATCCCCTGGAAAAGCCTCATCGATGATCTCCTTATCCTGAGCCATAAATGAAGTCACATTGGAAAACCGCAGAGGCTTAGTCCCCCTAACATGGTTATATGGTTTGTTCCTCTGAAACTTACCAGAACAGATCCTCAAAAAGGCAATCCTGTTTCGGTGATTAGGATCCATATTTGCGTGAATCTTAAACACGAAACCACTGAATTTGTCCTCCTCTGGCAATACTTCCCTCTCTTCAGTCACTCTGCTTTTAGGCTTTGGAGCGATATCAATAAAGGTATCCAACATCTCTTGAACACCAAAATTATTCACCGCTGAACCAAAAAACACCGGAGCAACCTTTCCTGACAAATAATCCTCTTTACTAAACTCAGGATAGACCCCTTCAATCAACTCAACATCCTCTCTCAATTGCTCGGCATTCCCATCCCCAACCAAGTCATTCAGCTTACTGTCCTCAAGATCCTCAATGGCAACGATTTCATCAGATATCTTTCTCTGAGACGGTGTAAACAAATTAAGGGACTTATTATATAGGTTATACACACCTCTAAAGGTCTTACCCATAGATATAGGCCAAGACAAAGGCCTTACCTTAATATTCAGCTTTTCCTCTACCTCATCCAACAAATCATAAGGATCTCTACCTTCCCTATCAAGCTTATTGATAAAACAGATCACAGGAGTATTCCTCATTCTGCACACTTCCATCAACTTCTCTGTTTGGATCTCCACCCCTTTCACACAATCAATCACCATGATCACACTATCCACTGCTGTCAGCGTCCTATAGGTATCTTCAGCAAAATCCTGGTGACCTGGGGTATCCAAAAGGTTGATCTTAACATCCCTATATTCAAACCCCATTACAGAGGTCGCCACAGAAATACCTCTCTGCTTTTCAATCTCCATCCAATCTGATTTGGCATGGGTATCAATCTTATTGGATTTTACAGCACCTGCCGTCTTGATCGCCCCACCAAACAACAATAGCTTTTCCGTAAGGGTAGTCTTACCGGCATCGGGGTGGGAAATAATTCCGAAAGTTCTTCTCTTTTGAATTTCCTTGGTCAAACTCATCTTTCTGGGACTCCTTTATTTGCAAGTTGCAAAGGTAGGCTTTTTGCATGAAAGATTGAAAGTTATCTGCAACAACACATCAAATACTCGATCACATTCTACACCATCAGCTCATAAAGGGATCCTCCACATTGAATTCAGAAGTATTTTCCTTATTGCCCCTTAATACAATTCTAAAAGTAGTTCCCTTTCCTACCTCTGACTGGTACACAAAAACCCTTCCTTGGTGATAACCTTCTATGATTCTTTTGGCCAATGTAAGGCCTAAACCCCAACCTCTTTTACGGGTGGTAAAACCAGGGTTGAACACTTTTTTAAACATACTTTTATCAATCCCCTTTCCAGTGTCGGTGATATCTATATGAACGAACTTTTCACTGTCCTTGACGATATTGATGGCAATCTTTCCTTCTCCCTTCATCGCATCGACAGCATTCTTACATATATTTTCCACCACCCACTCAAAAAGTGATTTGTTCATCATCGCCTCCACATCTTCCGCGTGAGTGTTAAGACTAATGCTTACTTTACTTGATATTCTTGGTCTTAAGTAGTTTACCGCCTCGTCAATTACCTGATAAACATTTTCCTCTTTTATCACAGGCGAACTTCCAATATTCGAAAACCGCTCAGTAACCATCCTCAATTTGGAAACATCCTTATCCAACTCCACTATGACCTCCTTATTTTCTTCCCAAACCGGAGAGTTCTTCAAATAATCAATCCAGGCCATCAAAGAGGCTATTGGAGTACCCAACTGGTGTGCTGTCTCTTTGGTCAGGCCTGCCCACACTCTATTTTGCTCTGCAATTTTGGATTGGTTAAATACCGCATAAGCCAAAATACCAAACACCAAAATTACAGATAGCTGAACGTAAGGATAAAACTTAAGCCTGGTCAGCAACTCAGAATTAGTATAGTACAAGTATTGGTTTTCTACGATCTGAATAGGCTCATAATCCATTTTCATCCTTTGCACCTCAGCACGCAGTTTTTTATCCTTCTCCTCTTCAGTGGCATTATTTTTAAAATTGATATTCCTGTACTGATCAGTTGGGTTGCCAAATGCATCAGCTACTATCACCGGAATATTATGGTTTTCCTGAATAATTCCTTTGTGGATAAATGTAAGATTGTCGGAATTATTAGCCACATACTCCATAGCACTGGCATATAAAGTTATCTGCTTCTTCTCTCTTTCCTTTAACTCACTGACCAGTGTATTGGTATAATAAATAGACCCCACACTTATAATCAGAGAAGCTATAAAAATAATCCACTTAACTTTCCCCCTATTATGATATAGATCCAGCATAGCCAGATCCTGGAATTTATTCTTCATTATTTAAATTAAATCCTTCCAATAAAACCAAACACCTTCTTAAAATAACTGACAATAGTCATAGATATTTTCTATCAATCATAGAAATTAAGAGTTTGCCTCAAACCTAACAATCCTGTAAATTCGAATATATTTTTAAATAAACAAAACAAAAAATATGGCAACTAACGAGATCGGATTAAAAGTTACAGATAGCAAAGCATTGGTAGAACAATTGAATAAATTATTGGCCAACTATGAAATTTACTATCAAAATTTGAGAAATTTCCACTGGAATGTTTCAGGCCCTAACTTCTTTGAACTGCATGCAAAGTTTGAAGAATTATACAATGAGGCCAATGATGCAATCGATGAAACCGCTGAAAGAATTTTAACCCTTGGTGAGCGTCCATTGAGCGCATTCTCTGAATACATCAAGCACTCAAGTATTAGCGAAGCTTTGGAAGTTACTTCTCCTAAGCAAATGGTCGAAACTGTAAGGGACAACCTTAACACTTTGCTCAAACTGGAAAGAGAAGCTTTGGAAACCGCCTCATCCCAAGGAGATGAGGGTACAGTAGCCTTAATGAGTGATTATATCACTTCGAAAGAAAAAGTAATCTGGATGTTATCCGCCTACTTGAGATAAAAACATAAGGGGCTGATCAAATTGATCAGCCCCTTTTTTATTTCTACATACCTAGACATATTATGTCTGCTGATTAGTTATTTTGCTTTATCCACTTCCAAAGCGTCTTATAATTTACTTTGGTACCATGAACCAATATCCCAATTCTATAGACTTTTCCTGCAATCCAAGTCGTAAAGAAAAACCCTCCTATCAATAATAGCATTGAAAGAATCAATTCCATAGCAGGAATCCCAAAGCTAGCTCTCCCCACCATGGCTATTGGTGAAGTAAAGGGGATAACCGAAAGCCAAAAGGAAATATTACTGGAAGGGTCATCCAGAATAAACACGAAAAGGCCAAAATAACTGGCCATCAAGGGAATGGTCACCGGGAACATAAACTGCTGGGCATCCGATGGAGAATCTACTGCAGCACCTATTGCTGCAAAGAAGGCTCCATAAAGCAGATAACCTCCAAGGAAATAAAACAAAAAGGTAAATATCAATTGAATAAAATCTATCCCCTGTAATACCTGAATTATTTTACCCACCTCACTTGACTGTGCCATGGCATGTGCCATTTCCGGATTGGTCATTTCCATCACCTGCTGCTGGGGCATCTGCATTCCAAAATACCCCATTACCACAGTAGAGACCATACTGATCAATACTATCCAAATCAAAAATTGGGTAAGCCCTACAGCGCCTATACCTATAATCTTGCCCAACATCAACTGAAAAGGCTTGATCGAAGAAACCAGAATTTCAATAATTCGACTTGATTTTTCCTCTATCACACCTTGCATGATCTGAGTGCCATAAACAAAGATGAATGTATAAATTAATATCCCCAGCACAAAGCCGAGGGCATAGTTAACCCCAGCATCTGCTACTTTCTCTTCACCCTGATCACCTAGAGTAATGGATTGGATCGAAACATTGGTTTTTAATGATTTAATAAATCCAGGATCAATTCCGGAATCATAAAGCCGAATATCCTCAATCTTTCTTTTCAGTTCGCGTTCCAAATAATCTACAAACCCAACACTTGTATTACTCTCCGAATAAAACACAATCCCCTTTGGTTCTTGGATATCAATCTTTGGTATATATAAAAAACCATATCGTCTCCCATCTTGAACCATAGTCTTGGCTTCCTCTATGGGTAGGTCTGAATAGGAAAAAGCATACTGTCCACTACTTTCCATAAAAAACTGATTCCTTTCGTCCACCACCTCAATGATCTTCAAAGCTTCCTCACTCTCATCACTGAGAGAAATCCACAGAAACATGCCTAAAATCGCAGGAAAGACCAATGGTGTGATCAGGGTAGCTAACAAAAAGGACTTTTTCCTAACTCTGGCAAGATATTCCCTCTTTATGACCAAAAAAACTTTATTCATGCTCGTTGTCTTTTACCTTTTGAATAAAAATTTCTTCTATTGTAGGAATCACTTCCGAAAAACCCAATATCTCCCCATATTTCATCAACTCAGCAACAAAAACATTATGATTATCTTGATCCATTTTGATCTTAAATTCTTGACAACCATCCTCAGTAGTTTTAAGGTCCCAAATTCCCTCTGGCAAACGCCCACTCACCTCACGAAGCTTAACTGAGAAAGTATTGGATCTAGCTTGATTCTTCACGTCCTGAACAGAGCCATCCAACACCTTATGGGACTTATTAATCATCGCAAGATGGTCGCACAGCAATTCCACCGACTCCATCCTATGGGTTGATAGCATGACAGTGGTTCCATTGTCCTTCATCTCGATAATTTCATTTTTTATGATCTCAGCATTCACAGGATCAAAACCGGAAAAAGGTTCATCCAAAATCAAAATTTCTGGTTCATGGATAACAGTGGCTACAAACTGTACCTTTTGGGCCATTCCCTTTGAAAGGTCCTCTATTTTCTTATCCTTCCACGCTGCAATATCCAGTCTATCCAACCAGTAACTCACTTTTTTCTTAGCATCATTAGCAGAAAGTCCTTTCAACTGTGCAAAGTACAATAACTGTTCGGAAACTTTCATCCGCTTATAAAGCCCTCTTTCCTCGGGAAGATACCCAATGTGTTTTATATGCCTGGGAGCTAAACTTTCGCCTTTCACCAGGACTTCTCCCTTATCAGCTTCTATTATTTGATTTACAATTCGAATCAAGGAAGTCTTACCTGCTCCATTTGGCCCCAATAACCCGAAAACCTTTCCCTCAGGAATTTCCAGATCAATATTGGTAAGAGCGGCTTGTGAACCATAGCTTTTGTAAAGCCCTTCAATCTTAAGAATACTCAAAACAATGAATTTTTAAACCTTGGTAATAATAAGAAAAATATAATTTAGGACTAAGTCCTAATGGCATTACTTATTTGAGCGTCAGCGAGCCTACTGAAACATCAATTTCAAAAGTCATTATATTATCAGCATCCTTATCATATGCTTTGCTAGCATAGGTGGATTTGTCAAGAACTGACAAATGACCAGGCACGCTGGTTCTACACATGGCCGTGGATTTAATCTTCACTATATAAGGATATTGATTAGACGGCAGTACAATATGAACTGAGCCAGCTCCAACAGTAGCCGAGATATTACAGGGTTTTAACGTTTCAAAATCATCTTCAAAATTCAAATCCACCCTACCATAATTGACATCAAAAATCATTTGATCTGCTTTGGCACAAGCAATATTCACTCCCTTCACAGTTCCCATATTCACCTTTACCATCAAGGTATCCATCTCGATACCATTACTGGCATTCTTCACATAGTTCAAATCTACATCAGCTGTAGCTGTCTTCACTTTACACTTTTTGACATTCAGCCCAGAAAGATCCAAGTTGGCCTTACCTATTCCAAAATGGAAATTCATGTCATACGTATATTTTTCACTCAGCCCAACCTCCCAGGTATGGTCAAAATCCCCCTCACTATTGGCAAAAAGCTTAGAAGATATGCCCTTACCAAACCCCTCATTTTCCACATTATGATGGCTCAAGCTGGCATGAAGAACGCGATCATTAATTTCATAATTAAACTCAGGAAGTATATTGACTTTGGACAGGTGGGTATGAATCAAAATGGGATCGGAGGAATACATCCTCTTTATTTGAGAAACTCCTTTATAGGAGGAAAAATCTAATTGCACCAAATCAAGCCCCTCCTGCTCTTCCACATTAAACTCCTTTATTATTTGAGCTTTTGCAGCCAAACAACACCAGATAGCGAGGATCAGAATTAAGCACAATTTATTCAACATACGAATAAATTACGGTTCATTACCTAAAAGGTTCTGTTAATTACGAAAAAAGCCGGGAAAATTCCCGGCTTTTCAAATATCTACTTGATGCTCTGACTAAAAGAATTCCTTCATTTTGTCAAAAAAGGTCTTTTCTGACTTCCCTGGATCAGGAATAAAATTCTCCGAAGTCCTTAGAGACTCTAATTTCTCGCGCTCTTCCTTGGTCAGCTGTTTCGGTGTCCACACGTTCACATGGATCAATTGATCTCCACGACCATATCCATTCAGGTCTTTCACACCTTTGCCTTTCAACCTCAAAATCTTACCACTTTGCGTACCTGGCTCTAATTTGATTTTCACCTTACCATCAATGGTTGGCACTTCAATCTGGGCTCCCAAGGCTGCATCAATAAAGCTTGCATACAGATCAAAAACGACATTGTTACCATCTCTCTGAAGGATCTCATCTTCAATCTCCTCTATAACGATAAGCAAGTCCCCAGCTACACCTCCTGGAATTTCATTACCCTTACCTGAAAGGCTTAACTGCATACCATCAGCTACACCTCCTGGAATATTGATCGGAATAACCTCTTCTTTTAACAATAGTCCATTTGCGTCTGCATTATCAGGCTTTTTATCTATGATCTGTCCACTACCTCCGCATGAAGGACAATTACTCGCAGACACCATTTGACCAAGCATGGTATTCACCACCTTTTTGACCTGGCCAGACCCCTGACATGTTGTACAAGTTTTAAAGCTTACACCATCAGCAACTACATGGCGCTTGACTTTGATTTTCTTCTCCACACCATGAGCGACCTCTTTTAGGTTTACCTTAAGCTTTACACGCAAATTAGTCCCTTTACGCACTCTGCGTCCACCTCTGCTTCCGCCACCGAAAAAGGAATCAAATCCTCCTCCGCCGCCAAAAATATCCCCAAATTGGGAGAAGATATCATCCATATTCATACCGCCTCCACCGAAGCCACCATTCCCATTGACACCTTGGTGCCCAAAACGGTCATAGCGTTCCTTCTTCTCAGGGTTGCTTAGTACTTCATAGGCCTCTGCAGCTTCTTTAAACTTTTCTTCTGCAGTATGATCATCTGGATTTTTATCAGGGTGATACTTGATAGCCATTTTTCTGTAGGCCTTCTTTATCTCTCCCTCACTTGCATCTTTAGAAATCCCTAATACCTCGTAATAGTCTCTTTTTGCCATAATTTATTAAGATCCAATGACTACCTTGGCATACCTTACTACTTTGTCGCCAAGCATATAGCCTTTTTCCACCACATCGATTACTTTACCCTTGAGATCCTCAGATGGAGCTGGTATTTGGGTAATAGCTTCTTGCTTGTCAGCATCAAAGTCCTTACCTATCAAGTCTTCCATTTGAGTTAAGCCTTTAGCCTCAAGCACCTTTGTCAACTTATGGTAAATCAATAAGCTTCCCTCTAGAACTTTCTCATTCCCTGTTTCACTTTCTTCGGCTTTGATGGCTCTTTCAAAATCATCCACCACGGTAATCAAATCTCTTAACACATCCTCTGAGGCCGTCTTGATCAATTCCAGTCTCTCCTTAGAGGTTCTTCTTCTGTAGTTTTCAAATTCTGAGTATAACCTCAGGTATTTATCTTTTAATTCTTGATTTTCAGCTTTCAACTTGTCTTCATCTGACAATTCTTCAGTTCCTGCTTTCTCGTCAGATTCATTCACCACTTTCCCCTCCTGGTTTTCAGCAACATTTTCCTGCTTTAGCTCTTGATCTTGTGCTTCCACATGCTCTTCGGTAGCCACTTTATCCTTATTCATACCTTCTTTTACTATATTTTCTAATATGCTAAATGAAATACATTACTAATTCTTTCCAATTTCGAACAACAATTAGTTTGCCACAATGGTTTTCCTGACAAACTGACACTAAGCCATTATCGCACTGTAAATTAGATCTTTGAGCTTATCTAGGTTATGCTGGCTTACTGACGAAATAAACAGGTATGGCACATCTTCTGGCACATCTGACTTCATCTCCTCCATCAATTCTTCATCCAACATGTCTGATTTCGAAATGGCAAGTATCCTTCTTTTGTCCAGTAACTCGGGATTATACTCCTTTAACTCATTCAATAAAATATGGTACTGTTCCTTGATACTGTCCGCATCTGAAGGGATCATAAATAAAAGAATGGAATTCCTCTCAATATGCCTTAAGAAACGCAGGCCCAAGCCTCTGCCTTCTGCTGCCCCTTCTATAATCCCTGGAATATCTGCCATTACAAATGACCTATCATCCCGATAACCGACTACTCCAAGATTTGGCACCAGAGTAGTAAAGGGGTAATCACCTATTTCGGGCTTAGCAGCTGAGATACTAGACAATAAAGTGGACTTACCAGCATTCGGAAAGCCAACCAGCCCAACATCCGCCAACAATTTCAGTTCAAGAATAATCCACTCTTCTATTCCTTCTTCTCCAGGCTGGGCATAATGCGGAGCCTGATTAGTGGACGTCTTGAAATGGTCATTCCCTAAACCTCCTCTTCCACCTCTGGTCAATATCACTTCCTGTCCATCTTCCGTTATCTCGAAGCGCACTTCCTTGGTTTCGGCATCTTTAGCAACTGTCCCCAAGGGAACCTCCAAAATGATATCACCACCATCTTTACCCTTTCTCCTACCTCCTTCACCGCCTTTACCGTTTTGGGCAATGACATGCTTCTTATATTTAAGGTGTAGAAGGGTCCATAGCTGGGCATTCCCTCTTAAGATTATGTGCCCACCTCTACCACCATCTCCACCATCTGGGCCTCCTTTAGGTACATGTTTTTCACGCCTAAAATGGGCAGAACCAGCCCCACCAGCCCCTGAACGGGAACAAAACTTTACATAATCAATAAAATTAGAATCTGCCACGGCTAAATTTGTTATTTCATTCCTTAAACAAAATTGGCTAAGAAAAATTCTTAGCCAATTATTAAATTATCTGCAAAGATACTATTTATTTCCCAGATTAATACTTATCAATTTCCGCACAAATCTTTCCGAAGATTACCTCGATACCACCTACACCATGAATAGTAGACAATTTACCTTGCTTTTCATAGTATGAAGCCACAGGAAGCGTTTCCTCTTTATACACCTTGATCCTGGTATTGATCTTCTCTTCATCTTGATCATCCACACGACCTGAGGTTTTTCCTCTGTGTCGGATCCTTTCCTTTAACTCCTCTTCAGGAACATCCAAGGCAATCATGCCAGAAATAGACTCGCCCTTTTCTTCCAACAATCTGTCCAATGCCTCTGCCTGTGCAACAGTCCTTGGAAAACCATCCAAGATAAACCCATTAGCATCAACTGTAGTTTTGAACTTATCATCAACCATCCCAATTACTACTTCATCAGGAACCAATCTCCCCTCATCCATATACTTCTGAGCAAGTTTTCCTAATTCAGTACCTTCACCAAGGTGCTTCCTGAACAAGTCTCCTGTAGAAATATGAACTAGATTATACTTGGAGATTAATTTTTCACTTTGTGTCCCCTTCCCTGCACCAGGAGGGCCAAATAAAACTATATTTAGCATAATATGAAAATTGTTTGTGCTGTGAGCCCCATGCTATTCGGGTCACTTAAGTTGATATATTTCTTTTAAATTTCTACCGAAACCATCATAATCCAAGCCATATCCTACCACGAATTTATCTGGAATCTCAAACCCAACATAATCTATCGTGACAGGTTTTTTCAAAGCGTCGGGCTTCAAGAGTAGACTTACGACTGAAATATTGGCTGGCTCCTTCTCAGAAATACACTCTAATAGATGAGTCATACTTATTCCAGTATCTACTATATCTTCCACCACGATCACTTCTCTTCCCTTTATTTCTTCCGACACGCCAATCAATTCCCTTACTTTCCCAGTAGAATTCATGGCTTGATAGGATGAAATTTTAATAAAAGACATTTGAAGCGGAATGTCCACTGCTTTCATTAAATCGGATAAAAACATAAAGGCTCCATTCAGCACACCCAAAATCAATGGGGACTTCCCTTCAAAATCCTTTGAAATCTCCTTACCCATACGGCCAATTCTTTCTTCCAACGCTTCTGCAGAGATAAACCGGGTGAATTCCTTATCTTTTACCTTCATCTTTAATAATAAAAAAGCCCTAAAACTAGGGCGCTACAAATATAGAAAATTTTACCCTCACCTTCCTAATTTGAAAGACAAAGACTTAAAGATGAGCCATTAGGTATTTATAAAGGTCTATCATTGCTGCTAAATCCTTAAGCGAAACCTTTTCATAAGGCGTATGAACATTGTCCTCGGGAGCTCCTATAAAGCACCAATCTACTGGATAAGGGCTCATTTGAATTTCCCTCCCATCGCTTCCTCCGGCACCTTCTACTTCTACTTGAAAAGGAATGCCACTTTCTTGAGCCAAAGCAATGATTTTATCAGTAAAAACCTTCCTTGGAATAAACTTGTCTCTTAACGAAATAGCAACCCCTTCATGGTGCTTTACACCCTCTGTTACCCAAGTAATATCAGATATTAAAGCTTGTTTGACATTCCAGTTTTCATAAATATATTTAATCAAAAAGGGCACACTTCCTCCCCCATGTTCTTCATAGGTAGAAAAAACAACCACTCCATTCTCAAGATCCTCACAAATTTTAAGTGCATTATACACCCCAAGCCTATTATCTAAATAAGCTGCTTGGATAAACTCATCGTCCAAAATGACATGCTGCTTAAATGACAAATTTGTTCCTGGAATAATACCTCTTTTAAAGTCATGGATAAGGCAATCATCAACTATTTTTACCTTGCATTCAATCGGTCCCAAAGCATCTTCTCCCACCAATATATCACCATCATTTACATCTGGACCACCCACGGTAACCAACTGATTTTCATACCTTGAGGTAAACCCTATAGTATCTATATGAGCAAAAACAGCTGTCTTGGGATTCCCGAATTTTAAGATAATATTGTCTTGAAATATTCCACCATGGTATACTTCAGGTTGAACTTTCCACTCTCCTTTCCGTTGAAGCACATAATCTGCAATAAATGCAGAAAGCTCATATTCGTCTCCTGACACACCTCTTTTTTTGAGGATTTCGAGTAAAATATCCATTGTTGGCATAGTTTATGAGTAAATTATTTTGCAAATTTCGGACTTAATAACTGAAAACAAATAGTCAAAAGTTTATAGTTATTGAATAAAAAATATACATTTGCATAACAGTTAATAGTTACTAAGTTTGGATTTAAATTAATTAAACACTTAATTTTGGAAAAAATTTTTTTTTAATCATGAAAAAATTATTACTATCAACATTAATGGCTGGTGCCTTAGCAGTTGGAGCTAATGCACAAGATGACTTCAACAAGTGGTCAATCGATGTTAATGGTGGGTTTAATAAACCAATGGCCCCTATTACGCCAGGTTATTATTCTCCATCTTTGAACCTTGGACATGCTGATCTAGGCGTTAGATACATGTTCAATGAGAAATTTGGTGCTAAACTTGATTACGGATTTGGTAAGTATCAAGAAGCTGACGGGACTCCTGAATTTGAGACCAATTACTACAGAGTGAACCTTCAAGGTGTTGCTAACCTTGGTAGAATCATGAATTTTGAGACTTTCTCAAGAGGATTTGGTTTATTGGGTCACTTCGGTGCTGGTTTCGGAAGAGTGACTCCTCAATCTAACACTTGGGCTGATTTCGAAGATAACGTTTATAACTTTATCACTGGATTAACAGCACAAGTAAAACTTGGAAACAGAGTAGCTCTTAACGGTGACATCAGCACTATCATTGCTGGCCGTCAAGATGTAGCTTTTGATGGAGCATCTTCTATCAATGCAGGTACAGAAAACGGTTACTATGGTGCTAATGCTGTATCTTGGACTGGTACTTTAGGTCTTTCTTTCTACTTAGGTGGAAACAGCACTCATGCTGACTGGTATATCAGAGAAGACAAATATGCTACTAAGGACGAATTGGAAAGCCAAATCGGAGAAATCAAAGATATGTTGAAAGACTCTGATGGTGACGGTGTGCCTGATTACCTTGACAAAGAGCCTAACACTCCTGCTGGTGCAAGAGTTGATTCTCACGGTAGAACTTTAGACTCTGACGGTGACGGTATTCCTGATCACTCTGACGAATGTGCTTTCGTTCCAGGTCCTGCATCTAACAACGGTTGCCCTGTAGAGGAAGTTGAAGAAGAAGACTTCTTCAAGAAAGCTATCAACGAAGGTTATGTAAATGTTTACTATGCTTTTGATAGCGCTAAGCCTCTAGGCTATTCTTCTTCTTCAGTTAACTATGTAGCTAACTTCTTGAAGAGAAACCCAGGCGTTAACGTAGAAGTTAAAGGTTATGCCGATGAAATCGGACCAGAAGATTACAACATCAAATTGTCAGAAAGAAGAGCTAAGGCTGTTTACGATCTATTGATCGCTGCAGGTATCGATGGTTCAAGAGTTTCTTACAAAGGATATGGTGAAGATACTAGTGTAGACAAGCAGTCTAAAGATGCTCGTCAGTTGGCTAGAAGAGCTTCTTTTGAAGTTCAATAATCTTCAAAAACACATAAATTTAAAAACCGACCTTTACAGGTCGGTTTTTTTTTGCTTAACTTTGGCCTACTATGTTTATACTGAACCATCACGATTCCATAGCGCATCAATTTTTAGAAGGCTTGAGAGATATTAATATCCAAAAGGACAGATTAAGATTTCGAACCAATCTTGAAAGATTAGGCCAAATTTTAGCCTATGAGATATCAAAGGCCTTAAGCTATGAAGAACACACAATTGCTACTCCTTTAGCCAAGACCAATTCCAAAAAACTAAAATCACAACCTGTTCTAATTTCTATTTTAAGAGCAGCTATGCCATTTTATAATGGCTTTCTTAACTATTTTGATGAAGCCGACAGTGGTTTTATCGGAGCCTATAGAAAAGAAAATGAGGGTGAAGAATTAAGTATTGAATTCAACTATCTTGCAGCTCCACTTTTAGCAGGCAAAGAAGTCATCATCATTGACCCTATGCTAGCAACAGGCAAGTCCTTAATTACCACTATCGATCATTTGCTTCAACATGGCAACCCTAAAAAAATCCACATTGCAGCAGCTATTGCAGCTCCAGAGGGCATAGACTATATAAAGGAAAACCTCAAAACTCCCTATCAACTTTGGATCGGTGCATTAGACGAAAAGTTAAATGACAAGGCTTATATAGTCCCTGGACTTGGAGACGCAGGAGATTTAAGTTTTGGACCTAAATTATAGTACAATAGTGATTTACTTTTTATTGATTATCGGCTTTGTCATATTATTGACAGGGGGAAAAGTATTAGTAGACGGAGCGTCTGCCATTGCTGCAAAATTGGGACTTAGTCCTAGCCTTATAGGAATGACTATCGTTGCATTCGGCACCTCCGCCCCGGAACTTCTAGTAAGTGTCACAGCTGCCCTCAAAGGTACCAACGACATTGCTATTGGGAATGTTGTTGGCTCCAACATTTCAAATATCACACTGGTATTAGGGATCACTGCTATTATTTATCCCATTTTGTTAAAATCGACAACACTAAAGTGGGACTTTAGCTTTACTTTACTTGCCACTGTTCTTTTCTACTTGCTTTCACTTAACAATATCATCAGTACAATAGAAGGCATTATACTTTTTATTCTTCTAATCCTTGTCAATTGGTTTCTCTTCAAAAAAATGGACCATAATTTAGAGGAGTTCACAGAAGAGAATGCGGAACAAATCAAGAAAGAGCCTATGCTAAAAGCTGTCACTTTGGTCTTGGGGGGCATTATAGGTCTATATTATGGCTCTGAATTACTGGTCAACAATTCAATAACTTTGGCAAAAGAATACGGCATTAGTGAACGAATAATTGGCGTAACCATTATTGCCATTGGGACAAGTTTACCAGAATTAGCTACCTCTGTTTTAGCTGCCATAAAAAAAGAAACAGATATTGCACTTGGCAATATTTTAGGTAGTAATTTGCAGAACATTCTATCCATTATCGGTGTTACATCTATTATAAAGCCCATTGAAGTAAGTGAGCTTTTTCTAAACAGTGATTTCCTTTGGATGATAGGTTTCACCCTTCTGCTTTTTCCTTTGATGAGATCAGGATATAAGATAAGCCGAGGAGAAGGTGCACTACTGATTGGAGCTTACGCTGCTTATTTAATATTTCTATTATAATGATTGAGTACATTTTACAGTTCTTGGCAATTTATATTGTCTGCCTGTTCAAATTTATAGGAGGGCCTGTTTTAGGTACGGCTGCTGATTATTCTGTACTGGAAATTGTGCTTGTGACTGTTTCTGGGATGATGACCAGTGTATTGGTATTTACATTTTTAGGAGAATGGATCAAAGACAAATGGGCAACAAATTCAAAAAAGAAATCCAAAAAGTTCTCCTCTAAAAACCGAAAGATTATTCAAATTTGGCAAAAATTTGGAGCATGGGGTGTCGCTGCTATCACCCCATTGATTCTAACTCCAATAGGAGGCACCATTGTGATGACTTCTTTTGGTGTAAAAAGAAGAAGGATTTTTTCCTATATGCTCGTAAGTTCTATTTGTTGGTCACTATTCTTTGGCCTCACCATCAATCGGCTTATGACTATTCCGTTTCTAAATAATTTAATCGGCTGATTCTTCATCCGGTAAGATCTCTATATCATTAATCAACACTTTTTGAGCTACACTTTTCCCTGTCAAAGTTGCAGCCAAACCACCTAATGCAGTCTCTTTGTATTTATTTTCCATACTAGCTCCTATCTCACCCATAGCTTCGATGCATTCATCAACTGGAATCACTCCACTCACGTTTGCCAGAGCGATTTGAGCTGAACTATTAGCAATTGCTGCAGCGCTTGCATTTCTTACCACACAAGGTACTTCCACCAAGCCTGCTACAGGATCACAAACCAAACCTAACATACATTGGATAGTGATCGCAACGGCATTGAATACCTGGTCGATATTACCTCCCAAACAGTAAACCATGGCTCCAGAAGCCATTGCTGCAGCAGAACCGGTCTCAGCTTGACAACCTCCAACGGCCCCGGCCAAACTAGCATTTTGTTCTATGATCAAAGCTATCCCTGCCCCAACCAACAACCCTTCTAATATTTTCTTATCTTCTAATTGATGGATTTCCTGGAGGGTGTATAAGGTTCCTGGCAATATACCTGAAGCCCCGGCAGTAGGCGCTGCCACTACCCTGCCCATACAACTATTTACCTCTTTGGCAGCTAGCGCTCTTGATATCAGTTTTTGAAATTCAGGAGACAATACTGCTAGAGGGTGGTTATATACTTTTTTTGCTCCATCATTGATCATTCCTGACCTTGATTTCATCTCTTCTGTCAGACCAGTATGGACAGCTTCCTTCATAACTGAAAAAGCATTTTGAAGCCCTGACCAAACTTCTTCTTCCTTCTTATCACCTTGGTCCATTTCATACTCTAGGACAGGCTCAAACAAATCCAGTTCTCTTTCCTCACAATAGGACTTCCAACCTTTAAAATTCTCAAATAAATAGCTCATTCTAATTGGGTTTATATTTAAGGCAAATTTGGGAATTGAACATTACAAAACAAATGATATCACCTTATTAAAGTGATAAAAAAAGGCCATTTAGAAAATTTTCCAAATGGCCTCTACAATTCGATTTGGTGAAATTATTTTTTATTTAATTCCAGTAACCTTGGCTTTAAAAAGGATAGGCTTGAATGGTTTAACCACACTGGTCAAATATCCCATTTCAAAATATTCGTCCCTAATTTCCATAGGAACAACTTGGGCCGTTGCATCATATGCTTGACTAGATGGAGAAATCACCTCAACCACTGCATCTTCATGCAAATCATTAAGTCCTATATTCAGGAAACCAAAATTCTCTGTGTCACCCAATGTAGTGGTAATCGGGGTGCTTTCTACTTTTGAGAACGGCTCATCATTACCTAACTGAAATAGTTCATAGGTAAATGAAACATCATTTCCGTTCTTGCTTTTATCAGAAGAGGTATCACCTTCTTCTACGACTTTTACATAGACTCCACTCTCCTTAATCGCAAAGCCTTCCAATTCATTTTCCTCAATATAAGCTGTAATCAAGTCATCTTCGATCGCACTTACTTCTTGAGTTGGATAAATTTTAGCAAAAGTCACCTTGATGATCATATTGGTATTTGCGGGGAATAATTGACCATAGCTAAAATCTCCAAAAGCTCTATAGGAAGGCACATAAAGTGTCAAGGTTTCACCTACATTTGACAAACCTACCGCTAAGTTGATAGCTATAGGGGCTAAAGTTTGTCTACTGATATCATATTGAAAAAGGACAGGGTCACCATCTGCTTCTGTGTGTGAGCCGATAAAAGAACCATCTAAACTTTCCATCTCATAGTAGATGCCTATAATATCCCCATCATTGAGCTTAGCACCCTCTTCATTCTCCACATCCTTTTTATAATAATATCCGGAGGCGGTTTGGGTAGCATCTATACTATGAGCACTAATGTATTCGGAGAGAATTTGATCATCTCTTTTTACAATTTTATCAAATTCCGATTCCTTCTCTTGAAGACAAGAAAACATCATTGCACTCATTGCTAGAGCGAAAGCTGTAGTTAAAAATCTTTTCATTGTTGGTAAGTTTAATTTATTTTTTGAATTGAAAATTCATTCTCAAGTTAACTCCACCTATGTAAAACTGCTGGTTGGTGAAAGTCAAGCTTCCCAAAGGAAGTTTATAAAAGGGCTCAATAGAAAGATATGTACCATTCATCAGGTTATATTCATATCCAAAGGACAGATTAAGCATTTTGCCCAAATCCACATTTGAATCGCCAGAGACTGGACTGTAACTTTCCGTATACTCCTGCACCGTACTGGCAAACTGAAGATCGCCAACAGCATTACTGGTGAATTTGGAGTCAACTGAAAATGTCTCACTGCCTCTCTGATCCAGATATACCATACTGGAAAGTCCGGTGATGAGATACATATTAGTATTCTTTTTGTCAAATACCTTATACTTCAAATTGATGGGAATATCCAAACCAGAATAGCTCAAGGTATATTCCGACCCAATATAGTTATTGGTAAAAGAATTGGCTTCTGTAGCCGTACTCGCCCTTGCAGTCATTGATTCAGGAAGATTTGAACTGCTGTTTGCTTCAACACTTTGGTGCGCATATGTCACTCCGACATCAATTTTGAGTTTATCACTTAAGGAAAATTCAGAAATTACTCCGCCACCAAATTGCATGCCTGAAACCTGATTAGAAGCAGACTGAGGTCCACCTATGACACCTAACCTGAAAGGGTTTTGATCCTTAGTTCTTTTGACTATTGTCTCAGAATTTGTTTTTGCCTCCTGCTCCCCATTCTTCCATTTCTCTACCCAAGCCTTGGCCTTTTCTTCATCAATCTCTTCTTCCTTATTAGGATTAGAAATAGCAACCATAGCATCTAGATTCGTCACTGAAGATTCAGTGATCAGGTTAATTTCTGGAAGAACAAATTCAATAGAAGGCGAATCATCAGCAAAAAAGCTTTCTTTGCTGGTAGCACCTATTTTTTCGACACCTTCGTAAGCAACTCTTTTTGAACTACTAGATGAAAAACCCTCAACTTTTTGATGTGATAGCCTTGCAACAGATGATTCAGACACATTAGGCTCAATTTCCTCTAAAGAAGATTCATTTTCATCAATTACTGAAGGAACTTTATCCACTTTTTGGGGGGCCAAACCTCTAATTACAGTAGGCTCATTTTTAAGTGCTGTCAATCCTTCGTCTATTTGCTTCTCAAAGGGCAGGAAGAAAAACAGCAACAATAAAGATGCTGCAATTCCAGAGAACCAAAATGGCCAATAAGCTATTCTCTTTCTCTTGTTTGGTTTGTTAAAATAAGCATGTGAAAACTTTTCCCACTCTCTTGGGTCAAAGGCCTCCTCATGATCTTGGAAGGAGTCCCTGATCTTCTCCACAAGTCGCTTATCGAATTGCTCCTTCATCATTTATTTTATTTAACTCAATTATCTTATTTCTTAATCTTTGCTTGGCCCTTGCCAAATATGTCCTACTGGTACTTGCTGGTATTTGAAGCTCTTCCCCAATTTCATTATGGGAATATCCTTCAATTTCATACATATTGAAAATAACCCTCATAACCTCAGGAAGCTCCCTCAGTGCCAATAAAATATCTTCCCTTGATAACTCATCTATTATATTGGGGTCACAACTTTCCGCACTTGCTTTTTCAATATCCATAGCGGCATAATGCTTCAGGTTTTTCCGATAACTATCTATAGCGGTATTGATCACAATTCTCCTAAACCACGCTTTGAAAGAGCTTGAATCAGAATATTGGTCAAGTCGATCAAAAGCTTTCATAAAACTGTCATTGACAATTTCACAGGCCTCCTCCCTTGAACTGGAATATCGCAGAGCTATACTCATAGCATATCCATAGAAATGCTTATAGAGCGTTTCCAGGGCTTTGGGTCTCCCCTTTTTGGCTTCCTCAATTAATTGTTGATCCAAATGAATGGGTTTTATATGCTATGCTTACTAATAAGACGGAAGGACAAAAAAAAATGCTACATCACATTTAAAAAAAAACGAAATTTATTAAAAGTTGAAATTGATGGTTTGCTTCACTTCCTCTGACAATGTAAGTGCCACGGGGCAAGTCCTCGCAGCATTTTTTAGCTTTAGCAAAATCTTCTCATCTTCCAATGGGTTCTCCCATTTAAAATCAACAATGATTTCCTTAATCTTTCGAGGCTGATCATTCATTATTTTGGTCACTTCCCACTTCAAGCCTTCCAAACTCACATTCTCTCTGTTTGCTACAATTCCCATAATAGTTACCATACAGCTTCCCAATGCAGCAGAAACTAAATCAGTTGGCGAAAAAAATTCACCCTTCCCGTTATTATCAACCGGAGCATCGGTAATAATTTGATTACCGGATTGAATATGCTCGGCCTGAGTTCTGAGATTTCCGAGGTAGGAGCTTTTAATAGTAGCCATAAACCTTTATTTTTATTTATAGTTTGTTAACTTAAATGGCAAAATTAGCGTTAAATTTCTTAGGAAATATGGCAAAAGAAACAAAATATCTTTTAATCTTACTGTTGTGGACATTCCCCCAATTTTTAATGGCCCAAGGTCGGGAAGCGGGTGATTATGACTACGATAAGGAAATTTTATTTGGGGTCAATAAAAACACCAATGGCGGGCTAATAGGTGGCTTATACCTTAAAATTGGCTCTAGAATAAACGAAGAAAATTTTCAATTTTTCTCTTTAGAATTAGCCAATGTAAAAAACCCTAGGGAAAGCAGATATAGCACAGTCCTTGGCAACAGCTTCATTTATGGCAAATCAAACTATCTTTACAGCGTCAGGCCTCAATACGGAAGGGAGTTGATTTTATTTAAAAAAGCCCCCCAAAAAGGTGTTCAAATATCTGTCCTATCCGCTATAGGCCCTACCTTAGGAATCGTTGCGCCCTATTATATTGAATACGCCACTAGTAGATCTGAAAGTTCAAGAGCCCAATACGACCCTGAAATTCACCAATCTTTGGCCTACTTCTTAGGGCCTGGGAGGTTGTTTGAGGGTATAGGCGAATCCGAAATAGCCATTGGAGCTAATGCAAAAGCCGCTCTATCCTTTGAATTTGGTGTATTTAAATCAAATGTCACAGGCGTGGAACTAGGATATCAATTAGAGGGTTTTACAAAGGAAATAGAACTCATGCCGACTGTCGAGAACCGCCAGGTTTTCCAATCAGTCTATTTTACTTTGTTCTATGGTTTCAGGAAATAGATTACAAATTGGTTTTGAATGCGTAAAACCTTAATTTCGCGTTAAGTTAAGATATAGAGATGATTGAACTACCCGTAATTTCAGAAGAGTCAAAAAAACGCAAAAAGCCTGACTGGTTAAGAGTTAAACTACCAGTAGGCAAGGAATATGCGAATGTAAGAAAACTTGTAGACGAACATAAATTACATACCATCTGTGAAAGTGGCAATTGTCCAAATATGGGTGAATGTTGGGGAGCAGGTACAGCTACCTTTATGATCTTGGGCAATGTATGTACCCGATCATGTTCCTTTTGCGCAGTTGCTACTGGCCGTCCACCTGAATATGATCAGGATGAACCAAGAAGAGTTGCAGAAGCCATTCATTTGATGAAGGTAAAACATGCGGTAATTACTTCGGTAAACCGTGATGAATTAAAGGATAGAGGAGCTGAAATTTGGTATCAAACAGTAATTGAAACTAAAAAGCTATCCCCGGAGACAACCATCGAGACTTTGATTCCAGACGTTAAGTCAAATTGGGATGCATTATATAGAATGATCGACGGAGGTCAGGAAGTAGTTTCCCATAATATGGAAACTGTAGAAAGTCTTTATAGGAGAGTTCGCCCCCAAGCAAAATACTATAGATCCTTAGAGCAAATAAAACTCACCAAGGAATATGGTAAGAGAACCAAAACAGGTATCATGCTGGGATTAGGTGAGACCAAAGAACAGGTTTATAAAGCCATGGATGACCTAGCTGAACATGGATGTGACATCCTAACTTTAGGACAATACCTACAGCCTACCAAAATGCACATAGAAGTGGCAGAATTCATTCACCCTGATTTATTTGATCATTACCGCGAAGAAGGCCTTAAGAGAGGGATTAAATATGTAGAATCTGGTCCTTTGGTAAGATCATCTTACCACGCAGAAAGACACGTCAATGTATAAAATAAAAAAACTCTCCACTTTCATGGAGAGTTTTTTTATTTGCTTTACTCTTTATTTTCTTAGTTGCCACCCAATGCTTCAGCACCAGCAACAATCTCAAGTATTTCATTTGTAATAGCTGCTTGACGCGTTCTATTGTACATCAATTTAAGCTCTTTAAGCAATTCTCCAGCATTCTCTGTTGCCTTATCCATTGCTGTCATCCTAGCGCCATGTTCAGAAGCATTACTCTCCAAAACAGCTTTATAGAATTGTATTTTCAATGATGTTGGCACCAAATCCTGGATGATATACTCCCTAGATGGCTCCATGATATAGTCAATATTGGTAGTCGAAGATTCTTCTGTAGCTTCTTGTTCCATTGGTAGAAATTGCTCGTTTCTAACGATCTGAGTAGCTACGTTTTTGAATTCATTGTACACCAAAACTACCTTATCATAAGTACCTGCAGTAAATCCTTCCATTGCGTGTTCTGCAGCCTCTCTCACAGCATCAAAAGACACATCAGCAAACACATTGGAATAATCATCTACCAATTTGAAATCCTGCTTTTTGAAGGTATCCAAAGCCTTTTTCCCTAAAGGAAGTACTGTGATATTTTTTCCTTCAAACTCAGTATTGATGGCAGCCATACTGGCTTTGATGATATTAGTATTAAAAGCACCACAAAGGCCTTTGTCAGAAGTTACAGGAACGATAAGTACATTGTTTACCTCGCGCTTTTCAGCATATACCAAATCGCTGCTACCCTCATTTCCAGAAGAAACATTATTAAGAATGGCAGTTAATTTCTGAGAATAAGGACGCATTTGGGTAATTTTATCCTGAGCTCTCCTAAGCTTTGCCGCAGCCACCATTTTCATAGCTTTGGTGATTTGCTGAGTAGAAACTACGGAGTTGATCCTTTCTTTTACTTCCTTTAAGTTAGCCATATTTACTAATAGAGAATATAGGATTCCACTCCCCTATCTACATAGGGAAGTGGATATATAAATTATTTTGCGTACTTAGGTGTAAGTTCTTTTGCTGCTTTTTCCAACAACTTACCAGCTGTGTCCAAGTCACCTTTTTTCAATGCAGTCAAAGCATCTTGATACTGGCTAGTCAATAGATTATAGAATTCCTTTTCAAATTCTCTAGCTCTTTCAACTGGAACAGTATCCATCAAACCTTTTGTAGAAGCATAGATAATCGCAGCTTGAAGTTCTACTCTAACTGGAGAGTACTGATTTTGCTTCAAGATCTCCTGGTTTCTACGACCTCTTTCAATAGTTCTCTTGGTAGTTGCATCAAGATCAGAACCAAATTTAGCAAATGCTTCCAATTCACGGAACTGGGCTTGGTCTAGCTTAAGCGTACCAGAAACCTTCTTCATTGATTTGATCTGAGCATTCCCCCCTACTCTTGATACAGAAATACCAACGTTAATAGCAGGACGGATACCAGCGTTAAACAAGTTTGTTTCTAAGAATATCTGACCATCGGTAATAGAAATTACGTTGGTAGGAATATAAGCAGAAACATCACCAGCTTGAGTTTCGATAATTGGAAGGGCGGTCAAAGATCCACCTCCTTTTACCAATGGCTTGATAGACTCAGGAAGATCATTCATTTCTTTTGCAATAGCATCAGAAGAATTCACTTTCGCTGCTCTTTCCAACAATCTTGAGTGAAGGTAGAATACATCACCAGGGTATGCTTCACGTCCTGGAGGTCTTCTAAGAAGTAGAGATACTTCACGATAAGCTACGGCTTGCTTAGAAAGGTCATCATAAACCACCAAAGCAGGACGACCTGTATCTCTGAAGAACTCACCAATAGCTGCACCAGTAAATGGAGCAAAGAACTGCATTGGAGCTGGATCAGCTGCAGAAGCAGAAACAACTACTGTGTATGGAAGGGCTCCACCTTTTTCCAAAGCTGCAACAACACCTGCTACTGTAGAAGCCTTCTGTCCGATGGCTACATAGATACAGAATACAGGTTCTCCCCTATCGTAAAATTCTTTTTGGTTAAGAATGGTATCGATGGCTACAGCAGTTTTACCTGTCTGACGGTCACCAATGATCAATTCTCTTTGCCCTCTTCCGATTGGAATCATGGCATCGATTGATTTGATACCTGTCTGAAGTGGCTCGTTAACTGGCTGACGATAGATTACACCTGGTGCTTTACGCTCCAAAGGCATATCATATAGATCTCCTTCTAAAGGCCCTTTACCATCAATTGGCTGACCAAGGGTATCTACTACTCTACCCAACATGCCTTCACCTACTTTGATTGAGGCAATTTGTTTGGTTCTTTTAACAGTATCTCCTTCTTTAACTCCCTTAGAGTCTCCGAAAAGTACTGCACCAACATTGTCTTCTTCTAGGTTAAGTACCATTGCTTTAAGTCCATTATCAAACTCAAGCAACTCACCAGATTGGGCTTTTGATAGTCCGTAAATTCTGGCTACACCATCACCAACTTGTAGGACGGTACCTACTTCTTCCAGTTCAGCTTCAGTTTTAGCGCCAGAGAGTTGTTCTCTCAATATCGCCGAAACTTCATCAGGTCTTACTTCTGCCATTCTTGAATATAGTTATATTGTTTCTGCTATGTTATTTTAAAACTGCTTCTCGAAATGATTATTCGAGAACTCTAGACGAAGGGCTTTAAGCTTACTAGCCATGGTCTCATCCAACTGACGATCATTGACTTTCAACACAAATCCTCCAATAATATCTTTATCGATCCTTTCCACCAACTCCACTTTGCTTCTTCCAGAAATATCTTTGACAGCTTCTTCGAATTTCTTTCTCATCGAATCATCTATCTTGAAAGTGGTAGTAAGATCTGCCACTTGAATATCCATGTGATCATTATATTGCTCATGGAATTCTGCTGCTATCTCAGGCAATATATTTTCCCTGTTCTTTTTAGACAAAATGCTATAAAAAGACAAGGTTAGTTCCTGGGAAGATTTTGAAAACAATTCCTTGATCACCTTAAGCTTAAGCTCCGATTTATGAATTGGGCTCTTCAATAAAAGCGCAAACTCCCTGCTTGATGCAACCAAAGAACGGAATTGTTGCATGTCTTGGTGTACTTCTTCCAGTACTCCCTTTTCTACTGCCAATTCTATCAAAGACTTGGCATATCGAGAAGCGACTCTTTTTGCTGACATTTGCTTTGGTTAATTTAACTTAAGATCTTTTACAAACTCCTCTACCAACTCCTTTTGCTCTTTTTCAGTATCTAGGTTTTTACGCAACAATTTCTCTGTCACGTCCAAAGCCAAAGAAGCCACTTGGTTCTTCACTTCGGTCAAAGCTGCTTTTTTCTCTGTTTCAATTACCGCTTTAGCATCTTCGATCATTTTTGCACCAGCTGCAGAAGCTTCTTCTTTTGCTTTCTCAATAAGTTTAGCAGAAGTTTCGTTAGCAGTTTTCAAAATCTGATCTCTTTCAAGCCTTGCTTCCTGAAGCAATTTCTCATTTTCAGCTTTAAGGTTAGCCATTTCATTTCTGGCATTCTCAGCTGCCTTAAGAGCTCCCTCGATGGCACTTTCACGCTCCTCTAGAGCCGAAAGAATTGGTTTCCACGCAAATTTACCTAGGATAATTAATAAAATCCCAAAACCAATAATTTGCCAAATGATTAATCCAGAACCAGGAATTATAAGATCCATCTATATTAAATTTTAATTTGTTTTGTCCAAATTTTAAAAGGAGGGGACAAACCTAACATTTGCCCCCAATCTTTGTACTTCTTAGAAAGTGATGTTTTCGTTAAGAGCAATAAGTAGACAAACTACTACCGCAAATAGGGAAACCACTTCAATAAGGGCAGCAATAATCAACATAGCAGTTTGGATTTTACCAGCTGCTTCAGGTTGTCTTGCAATACCTTCCATAGCCTGACCACCGATTCTACCGATACCAAGACCTGCGCCTATCGCTACAATTCCAGCACCGATACCAGCACCCAAAAGAGCGATGCCAGCAGTCAATAATAATGAAGTTAACATACGTGTTATTATTTATAAATTGAACAAAGAAATTTAATGATCATGATGCTCCGCTACCGCTGTACCAATGTACATGGCAGAGAACAAAGTAAATACGTAAGCCTGAATAGTCGCTACCAACAATTCGATCAGGTTGATAAATACCACCATTACAGTACTAGCTACACCTACAGCATAAGATTCAAAAACGAATATCAAACCGATGAAGCTAAGGATTACAATATGGCCTGCAGTGATCGCAACAAAAAGTCGGACCATCAAGGCAAATGGCTTTGTAAATAAACCAATGATTTCTACAGGAACAATTACTATTAGAAGTGGCAACGGCACTCCAGGAGTAGCAACTACGTGCTTCCAGTAATCTTTGTTTCCATTAAGATTAGTCGCAAAAAAGGTGAATACCGCCAAGGTCATGGTCACCGCAATATTTCCCGTCAAGTTAGCTGCACCCGGAACCAGTCCAAGCAAGTTACCTATCCAGATAAAGAAAAATATAGTCAATAAATAAGGAGTGAATTTCTTGTACTTAGGACCGATATTTGGCTTAGCCACTTCGTCCCTTACAAACAATACTAAAGGTTCTATAAATGAAGCAACTCCTTTTGGCGCTCCATTTGGATTCCTTTTGTAATTTTTAACAGCTGAAAACACCAAGAAAAACACAACAATCAAAACTATTATAAGCATTGCTACGTTCTTGGTAATCGAAAGATCTATATAAGACCTGCTTTCGTCAACAGCATGCAACTTATCATGCTCATTGATATAATAACCATTGTGCTCGATTCCGAACTTATGAGTTTCATGATCTTGAAAATCTGAAGAGGAATAAAACTCAAGCCCACGGTCAGCCGAATAGATAATCACTGGCAATGGCAAAGTCACATGGGTATGCCCCATTGTAGCAAAGTGCCACTCATGCGAATCCTTAATATGGTGCATGATGAAACCTGTCTTATTTTCTCCGCCTTCCTCAGATGAGGCAAAAGTCGCAGTTGAAAGTACCAGTAAAAACACTGATATCAAGGTGCTTATGCACAGAAACTTACGAAACATCAACTAATTTATTATAGACCTACTTAGAATGAGGGCGCAAGTTAGTTATTAAGCTGTATATATCAAACAACAAATACAACAAATAGATCACAAAGAAGTCTGCAAAAAACAGAATCTTATTATCCAGTTTGGTAAACAGAATAATGGCAATAAAAATCAAACTCGCTAAAAACCTTAGAATAGTTGCGCCCAAGGTTATTGCAACAGAATTTTCTTCCGATTGTTTTAACAAAAATTGAATAAGCTGTCCACTCGACAACATCAGCACAAAGTAAAAAATAATGATCTGCCATACCCTAGGATGAATTAAGTTAGGCAAGAAATATTGCAGCATTAAAGTCAAAGCTACAATAAATAGGCTTAGCACCACCAATGATCCTATATGCGACTTAATAAATTTCATTTCCACCAATTTTTTCTGGTCGCAAAAATAGAACTTTATTTTGGGCTTTCCGCTTTAATCCTGTTTCATGGATTTAAATAAGCTGTAAAAAGCAATTGCAATGGAAACAAAACAAAATAGAAGAAGCCAAACCGGAAATTTCATTTGACTTCTCTCTTGTACCTTCAAGCCCACCCAAGTCCCAAAACCAATAATGGCACACATCTGGAAGGCAAGGCCAATGTATTTCACATACTCTGGATAATTATCCTGTGACAACTTCTTTTCCTTTTTTTGCGGCAGCTTTTTCATCATCAACTACACCATTCCTTTTTACGGTGCTTGAATTATCAGAGGACTCCATTTCGTTCATTTTACAAATACCGTTGAATACGGCTCCATTTTCGATAATCAGTTTTTTGGTATAAATATCCCCATCAATAACTGCTGACTTTTTCAAAAACAAAATCTCGGTACATTTAACAGTACCTACTATTCGGCCTGCAATCTCGGCTTCTTTGGTCACTATGTTCCCTTCCAAAAGTGCTGATTCACCTATAACAATCTTAGTTTTAGAATTTAACGTCCCCTCTACCGTCCCCTCAATTCTAATATTTCCAAAGGTGATAATATCTCCTTTTATGGTGGTTTCTTTGGCGATTACGTTGCTGGAGTTCACCATCTCCGCGACTGATTTTTTTTCTTCTCCTTTAGTAAACATGTTTAATCGAAGGTTATAAATTCTTGTGGGTTTAAAGGATTCCCTTTATACCATAGTTCAAAATGCAAGTGTTGTCCTGTAGTTTGCTCTCCTGTGTTTCCTACTACAGAAATGACTTCTCCACCACTTACCGGTTCACCGACTGACTTCAATAATACCGAATTATGCTTATATATTGAAATCAATTCGTTCGAATGCTGTATCCCGATCACATAACCCGTTTCCAGCGTCCAGCTGGCAATGATCACCGTACCATCAGCCACTGATTTAACAGGTTCGTTTTCCTCTGATACCAAGTCCACACCAAAATGGTCCTCTGTTAGATCAAAACTACTGGTCACCACTCCTTTGAGAGGAGAGAAAAAGTAAGTCTCCGTAAAAGAACTACTTGAAATTCGCTCAAAACTCCTTTCTCCCGGGGGCATGGCTTCAAATTCTTCTATCACCTCTTTGGAAGCCTCGCCCTTGATAAATAAATCCTCCTCCTTTGGTGTGCTGAATGCAGTGTTATTTTGATTCACCGAATCATCCGTTACAACAATTGATGAATCGTTGACATATTCTCCAGCAATAATCTGCTGAATATTTTTTATATACTTATCCTTTGCTTCTGACTCTACCATCAGTGAATCGACAGTTTGAGAAAGTGCAAAGATTTTTTTCATATTCTCCGATTCCTGATATCCAGGATCAAACCAACTTGCTAAAATGGTCTTTGACATGATTAAGGAAATCAAGAAAAAGCATAATAAGGTAAATACAAGGATAAATCCAAATTTGATCTTATTAATGCTCAAAGAAGTGATTACCGAAAAGTCCTCTTCCCTTCTAATTACGAAGAGATATTTGTTATCAATCCATTTTCTTATCTTCTGTTGTAGGCTCAAGTGCTTGCTATTTTCCTAATATATAAGTTACAAAAATATAATATTAATCCGTAGCGTTTACATTATTGATTCAAAAGCACTAATTTGGGATTTTATAACAATAATGAAAATGTGAAAGTGAGAAACCATTCCTATTTATTCATCTTTTTAATTTTTATAGCCATTGGGTGCTCATCTCAAAAAGACACTTTTACCAACCGCTTATACCACAATGTAACGGCTCATTTCAACGCCTATTTTCTTGCAAAAGAAAAAATAGTTGAGGCTGAAAAGAGTTTTGCAGATGCCTACCAGGAAGACTACAGTCAAGTGCTGCCTGTATTCTTACCGATTGATAGCGCAACAGTTGATCAAAACGAAGAAACATTGGAGGAAGCAAGGGAATTGGCAGCTAAGGCAATTGACTGGCACCGCATCAGCAATTGGGTGGATGACAGTTATTTTCTCATTGGACTGATAGATTATTATGAAGCCCAAACCGACGATGCTATCAACACTTTTAAATACCTCAATGTAGAAAGCAAAAACGATGAAGTAAGACATAGGTCCCTCGTTCAACTTCTTAGGATCTTTATAGATCAGCGTAAATTTGATAATGCGGCTTATGTAATTGACTTTCTTTCCAAAGAAGAGGAAATCAGCAAGGAGAACAAAAGGATTCTTTACAAGACCTTGGCTTATTATTACGAAGTAAGGAACGAAACAGATGGTTTAATCGCTGCACTGGAAAAAACGCTGGAACATACTTCAGATTCCAAAGAGGCTTCAAGGTTATATTTTACTTTGGCACAATTGTACCAAGGTGCAGGGTTCGATGCTCAAGCCTATGCCTATTATCAAAATGCCATGGATGGTAACCCTCCCTATGAAAGAGCATTTTTCTCTCAACTATATTCCCAGCAAGTAGCGGAGCTTGAAAAAAGTAAGGACTTCAAAAAGGTCCGTGCCTATTATGATGAGCTTTACAAAAACAGAAAAAATATAGACCTGAGGGATGTGGTACTTTATGAAAAGGCCCTTTTTGAATTAAAGCAAAACGAAACTGATGAAGCCATTCGACTTCTTCACAAAGCAGCACAGGAACAAGGTAAAAACAATAAGCAGAAAGGCTATATATATCAAAAATTAGCCGAGGTATATTTCAACCAAAAAGAAGATTTCCAATCATCTAAGTATTACTTGGACAGTGCACTACAGAATTTCAAGCCAACTGACAGCAACTATAATGCTCTGTTAAACAAAAAAGAGGTTTTGGATAATTTCACCTTCAATTATGAGATCATTCATAGAAACGACAGCTTGATTGCATTAAGTCAGCTAAGTCCAGAACAACAGGAAAAAATTGCTGAAAAATACCTAGAAGAGGAAGAAGCCAGACTTTTGGCCGAGGCGGAGAAAAAAACCAGTAAAAAAAACGCCAGTATTTTCAATAATCTTTTGGCTTTTGGTGGCAATGGATCTGCCGCTTCATTTTATTTTGATAATCCTACTGCTATCCAGCAAGGGGAAATTGAATTTTTTAGAAACTGGGGAAACAGGGCTCTTGCTGATGACTGGAGAAGGAAATCCAGTGGTTACCAAGCGGGCTCAGGAATAACCAATAACAACACATCTGCTGACTCTTTGGAGACCCAAGAAGCCAGTGTTCAAATCAGGTCTTCGCTTCCATCCAAAGAAAGTCTATTGGCCAATATCCCTAAAGACAATAAAGCAATAGCAAAACTTAATGACGAGTTGGAAAGTGCTTATTTCGAATTAGGAAAAGTATTGTTTTTTGATTTGGCAAGGCCAGATATGGCTAGGGAATACCTGCACGATCTTATTCAAAAATATCCTGATTCTGATAAGAAACCTGAAGCTTACTATACTTTATTTCTAATAGAAGAAGAAACAGGAGGTAACGCTTCTTACTATGCCAATAGGCTGAACAATGAATTCCCAGAATCTCCATTTACCAAATCAGTAAACAACCCTATTGATGAAGCTTCCGGAACTATTGCCAACAAAAATGCGTCTGCCAATTATAGTGAAGCTTATGACCACTATCAGTCAGGCGATTATATGCAGTCTCGGCAAATCATCCGTAGCACGTTGGACAACTATCCTTTGACACCAGTTACAGACAAATTATTATTGCTTGACATAATGATAGCTGGAAAAATAGATGATAAGGAAATCTACCAAAAACGCTTAGAGCAATATATAAACACTACCAAAAATAAGGGGCTGGAAAAAATGGCAAGAAATATGCTTATTGCTTTTACAGGTGAGCAAGATAGCGATCAGGTGGATACAGAAAGTAATATAGCAACTACAGATTCCCTTGCAAACCAAAACCAAGCACTTGAAACGGAAACAAATACTGACAGTCTCAAAACAGAATCTATTTATAAAGTAAACCCAAACCAAACACACATATTTATTTTGGCAGTAGCTCCAGAACAAGCTGATAAATCAAAAAATTTAACTGCTGAAATGGAAAACTTCCATAATAAAAATTATCCTAATTCTCGATTGAGAACAGGCAGTCTGTCATTTACAAGGGAGTACACCATAATTTTGGTAAGCCCCTTCTCGAATGCGGCCAAAGCATTGGATTATAGAAATAAATTCTTAACAGAATTTAAGTCCCAAGCTTTATCAGAGGAAATAAAAAAGAGTAGTTTTGTGATTTCATTAGAAAACTTCCAACAGTTAAACAAAAGAAAAGACATCCCGGAATATGAAGCTTTCTACAAGGCTTCTTATCAATAAAGTCATGAGTAAAAAGAAACAAACCACTAATAGCGGCAGTTTTGCAGGTAAAATAGTTAAGTCCCTTTGGATTATTTTTTTCGCAGGACTCTTGAGTCTTATCATATTTATTTGGTCGGTAAGCGTTAATTTTTTGGGGCTATATGGTGAACTACCTGATTTCAAAACACTGGAAAACCCTGATAGCGAATTAGCTTCTGAGCTTTATTCTGCAGACGGAGTATTGTTGGGTAAATATTATAGGGAAAACCGTTCCCCTGTTAAATACAATGAACTTTCGCCAAATCTGATTCATGCCTTGATTGCTACTGAGGATATCCGTTTTGAAGAGCACTCCGGTATTGATTTGAAGGGGTTGGCCAGGGTATTTTTTAAGACCATCTTACTAAGGCAAAGTAGTGCAGGAGGAGGAAGTACACTTAGCCAGCAAACAGCAAAGAACCTGTTCAAAACCCGGGGGGCAGAATCTCAGGGGTCCCTGAGCAGAATTCCAGGATTGAGAATGCTTATCATCAAAACCAAAGAATGGATTGTAGCCTCACAGCTCGAGAAAGCCTACACCAAGGATGAAATCCTAACCATGTACCTGAACACATCGGAATTTGGGAGTAATGCCTATGGTATCAAAACTGCTTCAAAAACATTCTTCAATAAAACACCAAAAGATCTTAACGTTCAAGAATCTGCCGTCCTAGTTGGACTTTTTAAAGCGCCAACCTATTACAGTCCGGTTTATAATCCTGATAATTCCCTAAGAAGAAGGAATACAGTATTAAATCAAATGAAAAAATATGACTACCTGACTGATGCGGAATATGACTCTATTTCTTCATTGCCAATAGAATTGGATTATAATGTAGAAAGCCATAACCGAGGTTTGGCTACCTATTTTAGGGAAATCGTAAAAGCTGACTTAATAAAATGGACCAATGAAAACTTAAAGGTAGATGGCAAACCATACGATCTTTTTGGGGATGGTCTGAGAATCTACACGACCATTGACAGCAGAATGCAGAAATATGCCGAAGAGTCCGTTGATGAGCATATGAGAGAGCTTCAGGCAAAATTTAAAAATGAACTCAGAGGTAGAGAACCTTGGATCGACAGTGACGGCCGGGTAATCCCTAATTTCCTCGAAACCATGATCAAAAGAACTGAGGCCTATAGAGTCCTAGTCAATAAATATGGAGCAGGATCTGATTCAGTTAACATCAAACTGAACGAAAAGAAAAAGATGAAGGTCTTTTCTTGGGAGAAAGGTGAAATTGATACACTAATGAGCTCAATGGACTCATTAAGATATTATAAGACCTTCCTACAAACAGGTTTTGTATCCATGGATCCACATACAGGTCACATCAAGGCTTGGGTTGGTGGTCTGAACCACAAATATTTCAAATACGATCACGTAAGAGAAGGAAAAAGACAGCCAGGTTCCACCTTTAAGCCATTTGTTTATGCTGCTGCCATTGAGAATGGTTATAGCCCTTGCTATTCTGTAGTAGATCAACCTGTTGAAATCAATATCCCTGGTCAACCAGCTTGGATACCAAGTAATGCCGATAGCAAATTCTCCTATGAAAAAATGACCATTAGGCAAGCCATGGCCAGGTCCATCAATTCTATCACTGCTTATATCATGAAGCAAATAAGCCCTGAGGTAGTAGTGGAGACAGCACATAGATTAGGGGTTACCAGTGACCTGGACCCAGTACCGGCATTGGCTTTAGGGACCAGTGATGTATCTATTTTAGAAATGGTAGGTGCCATGAGTACTTTTGCCAATAAAGGTGAACACATAAAACCTTATTATATCGATAGAATTGAGGATAAAAACGGCAATGTACTTCACCAATTCCCTGCTAGAAAGAAACCTGCTATGAGTGAGGAACATGCCTATTTGATGCTACATATGCTCATGGGAGGTTTTGAAGAAACAGGTGGTACAAGTCAAGGAATCCCAATGAGCCTAAGAACTGACAATGAATTGGGCGGTAAAACAGGCACTACACAGAATGCCTCAGATGGATGGTATATAGGACTCAGCAAAGACCTAGTAAGTGGTGTTTGGGTTGGCGGTGACGATCGTGCTGTTCACTTTAGAAGCTGGCTAAACGGCCAAGGGGCAAGAACAGCAAGACCAATTTGGGTTAAATACATGACTAAAGTCTACAATGATCCAAGCTTAGGAATTACAAAAGGACCATTCCAAAAACCTGAAAGACCATTAAGCATTGAGCTTAATTGCGATGAATACAACCTTAAAACAGACGATTTCTCGGACTTTGACTACGACAGAAGTAGCAACGACTTTTAAGGAACTTATTCCATAGTTGAGACATTAAATAAACTTGAAAACAGCTCGCGTCGGTGAGCTGTTTTTTTATATTTGTTATTATGCAAACACCATCATACAATCGTGATGAATATCTAAAACTTCCTGATTCACCAGGAGTTTATAAATACTTTAATGATGAAGGAACTCTAATCTATGTGGGCAAGGCCAAAAGCCTGAAGAAAAGAGTAAGCAGTTATTTCGTCAAAAGTGCTGGGCTAAACCTGAAAACCAAAAGAATGGTCAGGGAAATCAATAAGATCGAGTTTACCATGGTTAACTCTGAGTTTGATGCCCTTTTATTAGAAAACAACCTCATCAAAAAAGCCCAACCTAAATACAATATCCTGCTCAAGGATGACAAGACTTACCCTTATTTGCTTTTAACCCAAGAACACTTTCCTCAAATCTATCCTACACGGAAGGTCATTCCATCTAAAGGCACTTATTTTGGGCCTTTTGCCAGTGTAAAAGCGATGAATAATGTCCTTGAATTGATCAGGACATTGTTTACCATTAGGACCTGCAAGCTCGATCTAAATCCCTATAAAATAGCTGAGCAAAACTACAAGGTGTGCTTGGAATACCATATAGGCAACTGCCTTGGTCCTTGTGAAGCACTACAAAGCGAAAAGGACTATATGAAAGATATAGATCAAGCTAAGAATATCCTAAAAGGGAATTTGGGTATCCCTAGGGCTTTCTTTAAGGCAAAGATGCAGGAGGCGGCAGAAAACCTTCAATTTGAGAGGGCACAGCGTTTTAAGGACAAATTGGAATTATTGGAAAAATACCAAGCCAAATCACTTGTAGCCAATCCACAAATCACCAGTTTGGATGTATTTACTATAGTCTCGGATGAAAAGTTTGCCTTTGTTAATTACCTCAAAATTAAAAATGGTGCCATCCATATCACCAAAACAGTTGAACTTAAAAAGAAACTGGATGAAACCGATCTTGAGCTTTTATTAACCGCACTGTTCAGATTAAGGGACCAATTCCAAAGTGACTCCAAAGAAATCATCAGTAACATCCCTTTGGAAGAACCTATTGAAGGGCTCCACTTGGTGGTTCCAAAAATTGGTGACAAAAGAAAACTAATTGAGCTCTCCCTTAAAAATGCCATGTACTATAAAAAAGAAAAGGCATTGCTGAGTGGAAAAGCAAAAGAAAAAAAGAACCGAATCCTATTGCAATTACAAAAGGATTTATCCCTAAAGGACATTCCAGAACATATCGAATGTTTTGACAACTCCAATATACAGGGGGCTTACCCAGTAGCCAGTATGGTATGTTTCCTCAATGGCAAACCTGCTAAAAAAGAATACAGACACTTCCATATTAAAACAGTAGTTGGCCCTGATGATTTTGCAAGCATGACAGAAATCGTTGGGAGGCGGTATAAGCGATTGTTAAAAGAAAACAAGGCATTACCTAACTTAATTGTAATTGATGGCGGTAAAGGCCAGTTATCCGCCGCTGTGGAAGCTATGAAAGCTATTGGCATCTATGGACAGGTTCCTGTTGTCGGAATTGCCAAAAGGCTTGAGGAAATTTATTTCCCCGAGGACTCCTACCCTTTGCATATAGACAAGAAATCAGAATCATTAAGATTGATCCAAAGAATAAGGGACGAAGCCCACCGATTTGCGATTACCTTCCACCGGGATATTAGAAGTAAAGATGCCTTTAAAACTGCCCTAGACGAAATTGATGGAATAGGTCCCCAGACCAGCAATAAATTACTTAAACATTTTAAATCTATTAAAAACATCAGGGAAGCCAGTCAAGATGACATCATTGAATTAATAGGCAAGGACAAGGGCCAAAAAATAATAGACTTCATAAAAAAATAGAGCAGATAAATATTTATCTGCTCTATTGCTGTTATTTTAATCTTCAGGAATTATTACCACTCCCAAAGGCTATTTTCAAATTCTAATAGATCATATTCAAACTTCAAACCATTGAGATAGGCCTGCAATTCTGGATTCGGGTGAGTTGGATCTACCAAATCCGCAATCAAGGCATCATCTGCATTGGAGAATTTCCTCACCACAGATTTAAACAATCTCAAATCAAATGCCTGACTATAAGATAAATCCTTGGAAGTATTCTTGAAGTTTATCCATCTAGCTTCAGGATGGTCTTTAAAGTATTCATAGAAATCTTTAAACCTGATATAAGCAATGGTTTTTTGCCCTGCATTGGAATTGGTCTCCGAAGGCATTACCATGTGAATATACTTCACATCAAATTTTACTTGTGAATGATGCTTATCAAAAAGGAAATCTTCTTTTAAATCTAAATAATAAAGATTTTTCACAAAAATACTATCACCATTGGCAGCAATCCAGAAGTTGGTCTGGAAATCAGCAATAGAAAGAGGTGTTGTGAATTTCTCATCAGCAAATACCTCAATAGCATTTTCTTCAACTACTGCTTTATAAATATTGTTAATAATACCATTTCTCTTGGTATCTCCTGTACCATAAAGTGGATGGTTGTATTTCTCTCTAAGATCAATCCTCCTCCAAACACCTATTTGATACATTTTGTCATCCTCCCTTATAGGGTGAGCGGAGAAGACCGTATCTATCTCAAACTGCCTATCGCCATAGCTGGAAGGGTCAACACTAGTTGCTCCTGCTCCCTGCCCGAAGACTTCTGCTCCACTTGCCGTAACAAGTAAAACCAGCAGCGATCCAAAGATTTTATTAAATAGTTTCATAACAATATTTTTTTGCTCTTCTAACTAAAGGCTCCTAAAACGCTGGGATTACTTAATTTGTATCCACATAATTTCATTCTGAGCACTTCTAATTTTGTTACCTCTAAAATTTGTTCGGGTAACTTCAGTTACTTGAATCACCAACCTATCCCCAGTTCTGGCAGCAGCTAGTAAGTTTCTAATCGCTACATTTTCACCAGTGATATTTACTTGGTCCCTAGGCACATCATTTCTTACCAACTTAACAACCCCACCAGTCACTTCAAACCTCGCATCCTTAGGCATGGTTCTTCCAAAGGTTGGTTCAGGAATAGCTTTCACAAGCAAAGTGGAAGGTCCTGGAGACGGATATGGATTTGTCAAATCAATTTCTCCTCTAGCATCAAATGGACGAATCGTAGGAGCTGGAACCGGTCTGATGTCATAGGTTTTGGTACCTATTTTAACACCTCCACTACTCACACCAATATTTACTTTTCCAGAACTTCCTGGGATAATCGTCACATCCCCTGGCTTACTTCCTTTGATTGCCTGTCCATTACTAATAGCAAATTCAGGAGCGTAGTTATTACCTAAAGCGGGCACCTTAATACTCAATTCATTTGCACATTCGGCATATAATTGCTGAATGGCTTCTGCAGTTACTTCAATGGTAGGATTAGCCACATAATAATCGTAAGAATAAGGCATTACACTATCCGTACCATTAATATTGATCACTACCTCACCAGAGAATGTTTTCTTAGCCAATCCCCTATCATCATAACTACCGGCAGGAGTAACAGGGAAACTAATTTGGCCAAAGCCGTTTTCTACTGGGATCTCCGCACCATTTGCCGTCATTTTTGGCTGTATAGAGGATGAAGATGAAGCAATAAATAAACTTCCTTCAAATTTGGTACCTGCAGCTACGATATTAGAATTAGCTGAAACCATTGGTTCAAATACATCCGACTTGAAATAAAACGAACCCAAAGAACTAGTTATTGCAGTAAGTGCCTCAGATTCAATATTGAGCACTTCATTTTGATACTGACTGATGATCGCCAAAACAGCACCTACTGGGGATTTCACAAAGTTTAGATTTACAAAATCCTTATAGCTAACATCTGGATCATTTTTGAATAAATCTATTTCATTGGCATCCTTTGCAATCTTATCAAAGGTCATTGGGATGTCAAGACTACTCAATATGGATGAAATTTCTTCTGGATAGGCATTTAGCCTTTCCTGCATTTCATAGCCCTTTTTGTTATTATTAAAGATATTTCCAGGAATATCAGTATTCTTTAGTGCACTATTCTGAAACTGTCCCTCATCATTCAAAGCGTTGGAGCTTGTGATCAGGTCCTGCTTTAAGCTTTCCAAATAAGCAAAAACCTCAGCGGTCTTTTCCCTTACTTCTTGAGCTGCTGCAACTTTAGGAACATCTTTGGCATTATTACCTTGCTGTTCCACCGTACTTTGTATTGAACTTACTGTAAACTCATTTTTTTGAATATAATTCTTGGAGGTCCTCTCCAATCCATCATTCAACAAAATGAACTTTTGTAATATTTGATTACTTACTTGCAATGCCAAAAGAGCAGTCAGAACGAGATACATCATCCCGATCATCTTCTGCCGTGGCGTTTCTTTTCCACCGGCCATATATCTCCAGTTAAATTAAAGTTCTAAGAAAAATTTAACCTCAACCTTTCATGGCGGTCAACATACCACCATATACATTGTTGAGAGAGCTAACGTTCTTGTTCAATTTAGCTAGTTCAGCTTTGAATGCTTCAGTTTCCTTACCTGCTTCATTCAATCCTTCCATAGCTGCGGTAACGTTAGAATAGAATTTATTAAGAACTTTAACATGACTGTTAGCATCCTGTAATTCCAATTCATAAACTGCATTCAATGCAGATAGGTTTTTGGTAACAGCAACTACTTGACCGTGATATTCTTTTGCATCTTGCGAAGCAGAAGACATTTCTGATAAAGCTGCGGCTGTTTTACTATATGATTGGTTAATATCGATCAAAGTTTTAGAAGCTGCTTTCACATTCTCAGCATACTCAGAAGTAGCTACAGCGGCATCGGAAACCTCGCCCATTTTCTCAGTAGATTTAGCCAACTTGTCCAAACCTTTACCTAAACTCTCAATTAATTCAGGTCCAACCTTAGCATCTGACAACATTTTATCCAGTTGTTGGGAAACATTATCACCTGTTGCTGCTTTTTTACTCCTGCGGCCTTGAGACGGAGCACTATCATCTTCCAATTCTGGATATACTTTACTCCAATCTAAATCCTTTGCTTTAGGTTCGAAGGCTGACAGAAAGAATATAATCGCCTCTGTTGAAAGCCCAACACCGATCATTAGAGAAGCTCCAGTCCAATCCAAAATTTTAAACATTGCCCCTAAAATCACTACTGAGGCACCGATCCCATAAATCTTAGGCATAACTGAGCCATAAAATTTATGAGCAAATGAATTTCCGTTATTTGTTGACATAGATTTTAAAAGTATGGTTTTTTATTAGTGTGTGTAGTTTAATAATATTTTGAGTGATTAACGTCTTCTTCTTCTTGATGCCCTTACATCCATAGAACCTGATCTACCAATAAAGGTCATCACAGTTCTAAAACCAATATGTGCAGTTTTCACATCTTGGTACTCGTAAGTTCTGGTACTTGTTTCCAGATAATGGGCTATGTCTTTCCAGGATCCCCCTCTAACTACTTTCCTAGATTCGTTTTCATCTTCATATCGCGGATCCAAATCCCAACTTAGTGCACTTCCTGCAGGGTTATAAGCATCCTCTACCCATTCTGCTACATTTCCAGACATATTATAAATCCCAAAATCATTAGGGGCATAAGTATCTACTGGAGCAGTGTAGGCAAATCCATCATCAATATAATTACCTCTGCCAGGTTTGAAATTGGCCATCAAACAACCACGTCTGTTTTTCAAATATGGTCCACCCCAAGGATATTTTGCGATTTCTTTCCCTCCTTTGGCTGCATATTCCCATTCTGCTTCAGATGGTAATCTAAAGCGCGGCATGTCATATTCTGACTTGTCATTGGCATTCATATGATAAGTCTTCCACTCACAAAATTTCTTTGCTTGCTCCCAACTGATTCCGACCACTGGATAATCATCAAATGCAGGGTGTTCAAAATAATATTCCATCAAAGGGTCTCCATAATGGTGGGTGAAACTTTGAGACCACACTGTAGTATCCGGTACCAATTCATCAATATTGAATTGCGGTGGATCTTTCAAGGTTGTAGGGGTTGACAAAGCCAATTCTCCCATCTTAACCGCTTCTAAAAATTGACGATATTTGTTATTGGACACTTCATATTTGTCCATGTAAAATTCTGATATCGTCACCTGCCTGTTCAGTGAGGATTTACTGACAGCTATATCCTCGTCTGCCTGGCCCATCCAAAAGGTACCTGCTTTTACCGGCACCATCTCATGGGGCAATACCTGCTGCCACCCAGATCGGTTTGGCACACCTGTTACCTCACCGGACCTGTTAGCTTTTTCACTTGCTGAGCCTTTACTGCCAAAAAGACCGCAACTCTGCAGAAGTACTGAAGCTATCAGCATCACGACTCCTGTCAAAAATCGTGAGTTCATTTTTCTGTACATATAAGACACTTTAGTTGACAATTCCCAATTTTCTAGACACACGTCTATTTACCAAGATCGAAATTTAACAGAAAATACCAAAAAAACGCAATGAATGCACGAAAATAAATGATTAATTAAAATCTAAATCTAGGTGTTCTTTGTATGGCTTTCTGTAAATTTCGTGTTACAGATGGCAAATTATACGACAACATAAGCTCATGGGAACTAGGTGATTTTGCTTCATTCCCACCAACTACCAAATCAAATGCATACCCTAATCGAAGAGATTTATCTCTCAACAATTGATAACCTAAAAGCACGGACACGGATTCTTCTCCTCTATAGGCTAAGCCACCGCTAATACGATCGTTATGTGTGGCTATAACGCTAATATCATAAGAAAAATTATTCAAGCCAACAGTTTTAACTAATAAACTTGGGCTGAACCTTATCTGTGCAAATGTTTTAAACTCATACCCCAACATCAAATAACTATGATTCCTCAGTTTATTATCAAATGTACCATCACCAAAATCGAAATTAGGTTCATTGATGTTTCTACTGCTTAAACTCACATAATAATCTGCTGTTTTATAGAGTAAGCCCGCACCAAAGTTTACGCTCATCTGACTTTCATCACCTGAGGCCGGTACATTTGGGTCAGGATTTACCAAATCCAACTCGTCATATTTAATGGTATTGGAAAACACTCCTCCAAAAACCCCAAGACTTAGTGTTCCTTTCCTGATGTTTTTATGATAAGCTAATGAAATATTAATATCCTGGCTGGTAGTGGGACCGATGTCATCATTGACAAATGTCAAGCCCCAGCCAAATGGTTTACTGGAAAATCTGCCAGTTGCTGTCAATAATTGAGTAGTAGGCGCCCCTCCTTGTCCACTAGAAGTAGTATATCCTAACCACTGGCTTCTATGAAGCGCTGAAAATTGATAACCTCCCTGTAATCCAGAAAAAGCAGGGTTATAAAAAAGTCGGTTATACATATACTGAGAAAACTGAGCATCCTGTTGCGCTTGCACAGTTTGGCCCATAAACAGTATTATGATAATGCTCGAAAAAATAACAAAATAAAGGTAAATTCTATTTTTCATGTGCATCAAAAGTACATTATGCTTAATATATCTAGTCTACACAATTATAATCGAATTTACCCTATAAATGTTATCTTTTTTTTAGACGTTATTCACTTTTTTAATATAAAGCTCCAAAGCACCTGTCATACTAGGTGCATTTGGCATAGGCGCCTCAATATCCAAAATCAAGTCTTGGTCTTTCACACTTTTTGAAGTGGTTGGGCCAAAAGCTGCAATCCTGGTAAATCCTTGCTCAAAGTCAGGAAAGTTTTGAATCAATGACTTAATTCCAGAAGGACTGTAAAAAGCTAAAATATCATACTTGATATCTTTCAAGTCCGAAAGATCAGCCGCTACTGTATGGTAAATAATGGCCTCAGTAAAGTCAATATTGTTTTTTTCTAAGAAATCAGGAATATCATTTTTCCTGATATCCGAACATGGGAACAAATACTTTTCCCCTTTGTGCTTTTTGAAATAATCAAATAGATCAGCAGCTGTTCTTACACCAACGAAAAGCTTTCTTTTCCTGATTACAATGTATTTCTGCAAATAATGGGCGGTTTGCTCAGAAATACAGAAATACTTCATGTCTGCAGGCATTTCAATTTTTAGCTCCTGGCAGATCTTAAAAAAATGATCGATAGCATTCCTGCTCGTAAAAATTACTGCAGTGTGCTTCAAAATATCAATCTTTTGCTTTCTGAAATCTCTAATACCTACAGGCTCTACCTGAATAAAAGGTCTAAAATCAATCTTTAGATTGTACTTCTCAGCGAGCTGAAAATAGGGAGACTTAGTGTCCGAAGGTTTAGGTTGAGAAACCAAAATACTCTTAACCGGCCGAAATCTGTCTTTGGTAGATTTAGTCATATTGTCTGTTTTCTACTTTTGTTTTCTCTAATCTTTTTTCCTGTAATCAGCCCAAGACTATCTTGGCGATTACCAAGAATGGAACCAATTCAGAGCTGCAAATGTAAGAAAATAAATGGTAACTTTTAAATGGGACTTTTTTTAACATGATGTAAAAAAGTCTAAAAATGCCCAATAAATAAACTAATAAAAATAAAGACACGGCATAATTTAACACCAAATCCATTTCTGTGAACCCTTGAATATAGAATACAATAATCACAATAAAGCATAATAACATTAGGATAACCAATCCTCTCATCAAGTAAAAGAATTGCCGAAAATCCCAGCGCTCAATTTGATAAACAGAAGTAAACAATTTGATCCACAAATACTTAAGAACTGACAGGATCATAAACACAGCCGTACCTGAAAGCCAAACTAGAAAAAGAAAATTAACATCGCCCATCAAGTACTTCTCCAAAAATGGCACTTCTGTAAAATGTATCCCCGACATAATTATCAAGGTTACAAGCATGCTAAAAACCAAAATATTAAATATCATATCTGATGAAAAAACTTTTCCACCTGTTCCTGGTTCTGAAAAATCTTCCGAGAAAATTGAAACAGGACGTAAAGCGGTTTTGAACATAAGTGGATAGGTCACCTTAAACAATGCTATCAATGCCAGAATGATCACCAAGGCCAAAATCAAAAAATCCTTTACTGAATCCTTTGCCCTGAGTTTTAGCCCGTCCACATTTTTTCCCCCATCAATTTCTAGTCCTGATCTAAAAACACCCTTTTTAATAGAGATGTCTTCCTTTCTAATACCAGATCGATAAACTTCTATCCCCACTTTTCCAGATAGTCCTGAAAATTGTTCTTTAAACGCTGACATGGGCAACAAAAAAGAGGTATCGCTTTTGGTATAAAACCACAATTGATCACCAACAAAAACCGCTGAAGATGTTGGAAACTTCATTTCAAAAGTAGATTCGGGAAAATTCTCCACATCTATGGAGACTGAAGCCATGACCGGGCTTATAGCAAACTCATGCTTCGTGCTCGTTGTAATCTGAGGATTGTAGTTTTCCAAAATCTGGGCATGGGCCTGGGAAAACACAAAAAATATAAACACCGCTAAAATTGTCCGTACTTCTTTTACCATAATTATTTAAAACCTCCCTGTATATCCGAAATGTACCTTAGCATAGTTCATGCCCATCTGCTGTTCATTTGATTTACCTACTCCGAGAATAAACTGGAATGCTCCCTGTCCGGTATCCAAACTTAGTCCCCCTCCAAATGAAACAGGCCGATCCATTTCTCTCTCCCCGATCAACCCATTTTGCTCCAACACTGCCACATCCATAAATCCCATAAAGTAGGAACCGTTCTCGAAGTAAAACCTGGGTTCAAAATTAGCATAAACATACTGATTTGCGAAAAAGAAATTTTCATTAAAGCCCCTTATGCTTCTTAACCCTCCCAACCTGAACATATCATTCTTCAAAACATTATTTCCTGCGATCTTTCCGGCCCTTAACCTGATCATGGCCATCAACATCGGGCTCCACCTCCAGTAATTTTCTATAGAAAACTCTCCATAATACTGAAGAGCTGTTAAATCAACATCCTCGTAAAGGTCTTCAGGAATGGCTGTATTCATCAGGATTTTTTTATTGCCAACCGCCGATTCAAAACTTACCCTCAACCCACTTCTGGGATTGAATATATCATCCAAAGCAAAAAGGTTAAACTGTGCGCCGTAGCTATTGAACCTAAAATCCAGGACTTCCGGCAAAGTACTGACTTCATCCTCTTCCGTTGACACTGACAATAAATCACCTGACTGCCTTTTTGAGAAGAAATTAAGGTAAAGCAAAGGACTCAATTGATGCCCCAAATCAATTCTAAAATCCCTATTGATGAAAGTGGTATCTTCCTTCAAAAGGTAAAAAGAAGCTTTAACATCTATTCCCGACCCAAAAACCATAGGCTCTTCTGCTTTGATTTTCAAGTTTTGAGAATATTGACTGAGCCGCTGCCAATGCAGCCCATAGTTTCTCCCTCTTCCACTCACATTGAAAAGCTCCAGGTCAAACTGGCCCGTCACCAGCATCTTGCTCCTTTCAGTTTCATTGGGCAATAGTCCAATAATCCCATCTATAGAATTAACTTTCCTATCCACCAAGGGCACATAGACTGTAGCTTCACTGTTTTGAAAGCTAACCTGTGGATTATCAGAAATTTTAAGTCCGTTTTGCTGCTTCAGCCTCTTACGAATTTCATCCACAGTATTTTGGCTAAAAGGCCTACCTGGATTAATTCCCAAATACCTTCCCAAATAAGCTACATTTGCTTTTGAATTCCCCACAAGCCTTAAGGTGTCAAAGGTTATCAATGGACCTTGGTTGAGCTGTAGGCTAGCGGTGAAAAGATTTTCCTCCTGCCCTATACTGTCTAATTTAACCGAGGCAAAGGGATAACCATTATCTTCATTTTCCTTGATGATTTTATCAATCAAGGAAAGTATTTCATCAAAATTGACTGGATGTCGATCAAATCGCTTTTTATTGAAACCGACCCTATTCAGAATTGACGGAGGGATATTGCCTTCAGAAAGGTAGAGCCATTCATACCTTTGTCCAGTATTTATCACTACCTCCTTGGCATTTCCATTAGTTAAAACTGCTACCATATCGGCCATTAGATAGCCCTTATTCCTCAATGAGCCCAAATACTCGTTTATAAATTCACTACGCCCAAATTCATGAGGGAACCCTTTCAACTCAGAATGGCTAATCCCCCCTTTGACTATCATGTTAAGGGATAGACTGTCCTGTCCAAAAACCAACTGTAATGCCGTGGTCAAAAATATAAATAATGTAATGATTCCCTTTTTCAAATAGCCAAACCTTGAAATTACTTACCTTTGCATCGATAAAAGTAATGATTTTGGCAGGAATATACATTCATATCCCCTTTTGTAAGCAAGCATGTCACTATTGTGATTTTCACTTCAGCACGCAAACTGATCTGAAATCCAAAATGGTGGAGATGATTTGTAAAGAATTGATACTCCAAAAAGACTATCTGGGCAAGTATTGCATTATCAAGACAGTTTATTTTGGTGGTGGAACCCCCTCTCTTTTGAGTAAGGAAGAAATCTCTGCAATTCTTCAAACCATTAGCCTACACTACAGTTTGGACTTGGAAGAACTGACCATAGAAGCAAATCCTGATGACCTTTCCCCTGCCAAGCTCCAAGAACTTAAAGAACTCCAATTTGACCGCCTGAGCATCGGGATACAAAGTTTCCATGACGAAGTCCTTAAATTCTACAATAGGAGCCACAATGCTGAAGAATCACTGAGGGTAATTGAAAATGCGAGGAATGCCGGTTTTGAAAAACTGTCCATAGATTTAATGTATGGCTTTCCCTCAGCCAGTCATGAGCTTTGGAAAAAAGACCTTCAAATAGCCACTTCCCTCGATCCTGGTCATATCAGCAGCTATTGCCTGACCATAGAACCTGGCACAGCGCTGGGCAATTGGACCCAAAAAGGAAAGTTTCTTCCCGCCTCTGAGGACTTTAGCGCCGATCAATTTGAAATCATGCAGAAGCATCTGGAAGAAGCCGGATACATTCAATATGAAATATCCAATTTTGGAAAACCGCATGCTTTTGCTGTTCATAATACCAATTACTGGAAGGGTATCCCCTATTTGGGTGTAGGGCCAAGTGCACATTCATTTGACGGAAAAACGCGACAGTACAATATCGCCAACAATGCCAAATACATAAAATCATTGGAAAACGGACTTATCGATTTTGAAAAAGACCTACTTTCCAGAGAAGATGTAATCAATGAATACATACTGACCTCATTAAGAACTATTTGGGGAACAGATCTCCAAAAACTTGAGGATCAATTTGACATCTCTCTAGTTGACTTAAAAAAAACCGAATTAAAAGAATTTCAGGAAGACAGATTATTGACCTTGAAGGATCAATATTTGGTCCTTACCAAAGAGGGAAAACTTTTGGCTGACTATATTGCCGGAAAGTTATTTCTATAGCGAATACTTAGTACCTTTAAGCATATGAAGAAATATCAGGATTATAATCCTCGTAAAAAGGAAATCACTCCGCTAAAGGAGGCTTTTGAAGAGCTTTTGCAAGCATATAGACTTAAAGACAGGTTCAACGAAAAGAAAATTGCGGGATCTTGGGGAGAGCTAATGGGCAATTCCATTGCCAGTAGGACAAGTAGTGTTTATGCGAAAGACAAAAAACTTTTTGTAAAGCTAAGCTCTGGACCCATCAAAAAAGAATTGATGATGAACAAATCAAAAGTGCTCCAAATCATTGAAGATAAATTCGGAAAAGGAGCGATAGAGGACATTACATTTCTGTAACATCCTCTATCCTTGCATTAATCCTGTGCTGCAAACACTCTTTTCAACAAAATGCTAGTTCTTTCCAAAGGGTCTTCACGAATCGCTTTTTCTTCTTCAGCAACTAGCTTAAAAAGGCCTTCAATAGCCATATTCGTAACATAACTGTTCAAATCTGGATCCAGTTTATCTTTTGTCGTAGGAACTCTGTTGTATGCATTGACCAATTCACTATAATGCTTTGTCGCTCCAACTTGATTTAAGGATTCCTGAACGTGGGGCTTAAAAAGCTCTGTGAGTTGATCAGAAGTAGTTCTTTTCAGGTACTGGGTTGCCGCATCATCTCCTCCCTTAAGAATATCCCAAGCATCCTGAATGGACAATTGCTTGATGGCATTGATGAAAATCGGTTTCGCTTCCATGGCAGCATTTTCCGCCCCACGGTTAATCGTAGTGATCGCTTTATCCACCTCATTTCCCAAGCCGAACCTCCTGAGCGTTGACTCTACCTTTCGTACATCTTCAGGTAATGCGATCCGAATCAGTTCATTTCCCAGAAAACCATCTGTCGATGAAGCACTTTCTACTCCTACTGAAATACCTTTAACCAATGCTTCCTTTAGTCCAGCACTAACATCTGCTTCTGATAATGTGCCCTGACTAGCTCCTTGGATAAATTTGTTTACTTCAGAAGCGGTGCAGCTTACTAGGATAAAAATGAATAGGACTCCAAAAATTCTGTTGATAATTCTCATTTCAAAACTAAGGTTATATTATTTGCTTATTAAAATGCTTCTTGATAATTGAATGACATTATGTATAATTGTAATGTTTTTTTAATCAATGTTTAAACTCCCCAATATAAATATCGGAAAGATCACCCTGCTAGTGACGATACTCACTTGGCTAGGGATGCTTTTTGTGGACCTTTTGAGACTTTTTGGGACCATTAACCAAATGAACTTGGGCATAGCTCCTGAAATCACTTGGTCCTTGGAAATCATGTTTTTCATCCTGATCTACATTTTCATCAGCCGGTCTCTTGCCCAAAATGAAAATAATAATTTCATTCAATTGATATGGAGAGGTGCATCTACTGGTTTGATGGCTTTGGGTACAGGTTTATTGATTCAATTTTTCTACTATCTCCTCAATAATACAAGACTGTCAAAAGATCCATTATTGGCCAATTTCTTTTACCATGTCAATTTTGGGATGACCACAATATTTCTGATTTCATGCACCTTGTTATGGAAACACCTCATTTTATACCAGAAAAACAAAAATGTGGTTCAACAGTGGCAAATATATGAAGTCATGCTCACAGTCAGCATGTTTTTCATTTATTTTAACCAAAACAGTTTTGACTTCACATTCCTTTTTGGCCTGCTGTTCCTTTTGATATTTAGCATTATCATTTCAGTAAACCTAAAATGGATCCCTTACCTTACTTTCAAGGACAAGTGGAAGTCAATATTATTCTTTGCCATTATCATCATAAGTAGTCTAGGGCTATTTATCCAAATGCTCTCCTATAGTGAAAAAGGGTTTGTCCTTGTCAATCTTACAGATAATCTTTTTCTATTAGGTCTGTTTGGATTTGTATTTATATATGCCCTGTTCAGCTTTCTGGTCACCCTGTTCAATCTGCCTACCTCATCAGTTTTCGAACAAAAACTGACTGAGGCCATCAACTTTCAGAAGCTAAGCCAATCCATACAGCCAGGACAAAGTGAAAGCCAGGTGCTGGACATCCTGATGGACAGCTGTATGAGCGCAGCCTATGTGGACGCAGCTTGGCTGGAAGTAAAAGATGAAAACAATCATTTCCAGACGCTCCACCAAAGGTTTATTACCAATAAAGACCGGAAAGACATCAAAGAAATGCTCGAGCAAAACAAGCCTTTTTCTGATTATCTGAAGGGCACTGAACAGGTTGATTTGGAACATATCAATGGCCCCCTGGATCATGAAATATTCCATTCGGTCCTTATTATTCCCATCAGAGTCAACAAGGAGCTGCTGGGGAATATCTTCCTATTGAAAGAGGTGAAAAATGGCTTCAATAAGGAAATGCTCAATATCATTACCACCTTTGTTGGACAAGCCAGCATATCTGTAGAAAACCACAGATTGCTTAATGAAGCCATTCGAAATGAAAGATATAAGGAGGAACTCAAAATTGCGCAAAGAGTGCAACGCAGCCTTCTTCCTTCTCGATTGCACCACAATGGAAGTTTCAACATTGTTGGTTTTTCAGAAGCGGCTGATGAAGTGGGAGGAGATTATTACGAAACGTATCAATTTAACAACCACCGCTTTGCGCTGATCATTGGAGATGTATCCGGAAAAGGTACTTCTGCGGCCTTTAACATGGCCCAAATGAAAGGGATCTTTCACAGTTTAGCCCAACTGGATCTTAGCCCTATGGAATTTCTGACTCGTGCCAATAACGCTTTAAGTAAATGTCTGGCCAAAAACCATTTCATTACCACCACTTATTACTTGCTGGATACATCAAAGCATGAAATCACCTTTGCCAGGGCTGGCCACTGCCCTACTTTATATTTCAAATCTGAAGAGGGAAAATCGGACTACCTTAAAGCTGAAGGACTTGGTTTAGGAATAGTAAGGAGTGAAAAGTTTGGGAAGTATTTGAAAGAAAAAACCATCAACTATCAACAAGGCGATATACTGGTAATGTATACTGATGGTATTATTGAAGCCAAAAACCAAGCTGGAGAGGAATTCGGCTATGATAGACTAAGAGAAATACTTGATATTTCTCATGAAAAGTCTCCAAATGAGATTAAAGAAAAAATAATCGATGAAGTGTATAGTTTTGTTGGAGCATCCTCCCTAACTGATGACGATTACTCTTTATTGGTCCTTAAATTTGAGAAGTAAACATTAGATAAATCTAAGCGTATAATCACATATGTTAGAAATCAGCAAACAAACCGAAAAAGACCAGATCACCTTGGTATTAGAAGGTCAGGTCGATGCTAGTAACTCGGTTGAACTTGATGAGGCAATTGGTGAATTACTGAAGAAGAACCATAAAAAAATCTTAGTGGATGGAAGTGGGCTAGAGTATATTTCATCAGCTGGACTTGGAGTTTTCATGTCCTATTTGGAGGATTTTGAAGAACAGGAGGTCCAATTTCTAATTTATGGTCTTTCCGAAAAAGTGGACAATGTGTTCCATATTCTTGGATTGGACCAGCTTATTACTATTAAAGCAAACAAAGAAGAGGCATTGCAGACTATCCATGAAGCATGAGCTAACCCTATATTGTGAAAAGAACAAATTAGCCGAGCTTAGGACTTTTCTTAATAAGGAGCTTAGCACTTCCGGTTTAACCGACGTGGTCAAAAACGAATTGATTTTGGCAGTGGAAGAGGTATGTGCCAATCGAATCATCCACTCTCATGGCTGTAACCCATCCAATCATCTCCGCATAAAAGTAAAGATGCTCCATCATCGGATAATTTTTGAAATCATCGACTCTGGAGAGGCTTTTGATATGTTGACATATGAAGAACCTCGACTTAAGGATGTAATCAAGGATAAAAGAAAAGGTGGCCTCGGCATCAAACTAGTCAAGACAATCATGGATGCCATAGAAATAGAGAGTAAAAATTCCCACAACGTTTGCCGCCTGATCAAACAATTGAATTCCAAATAATTGTTAATTCTTTCTACTTATCAAGGAGGAAACCACGCTTTCTTCATTAAAATTTGTAACATTGCACTATTGTTTTTGGCATGCAAACGACGATGAAATATACATATCTGTGCCTTTTCCTATTGGGCACTATAATAGCTTGTACTCCTTCTGGCCAGTTGAGTCAAAATGCTCCAAGCACTGAAGAAAGTCCATACTTACTCAAAGTAGGTAATGAACCCATACAGGCTGAGGAATTTTTATACATGCTTTCTAAAAATCGTGACTTTGAAGCTCCTGAGGATAAATTAAGCCCTGAGGAATTCGAAGAAAACCTCGAGCTATTCATTAATTATAAGTTAAAAGTCAAAGAAGCAGAAGCTTTGGGTCTACATGAATCCGAGGAATTCAAAAGAGAATTCAATGCATTCAAAGAAGATTTGAAAAAACCCTATTTGCTTGAAAACAGCCTTCAGGAGGGGGAGCTTAGGAAAGCCTACGCTCGAATGCAAGAAGTAGTCCACGCAAAACATATCCTTTTAAGGTTCCCTCGCAATGCCAACAAGGAAGATTCAATTGCTGTATTCCGAATGGCTCAAAAGATCAAAGAAAAAGCAGAAGCCGGTCAAGATTTTGAAGAGCTGGCTATAGAGTACTCCCAAGATCCATCCGTAAGTAACAACAAGGGAGATTTAGGCTACTTTACCTCATTACAGATGGTTTATGCCTTCGAAGATGCTGTTTACAACCTTCAAGAAGGTAAAGTTTCAGACCCAGTGTTAACCAGCTTTGGCTACCATATTATCAAGCTGGTGGATAGAAAGCCCAATCCTGGACAAATAAAAGTAGCACATATACTAGTAAGGACTGATGCTCAAGATCCCTTATCTGAAGATCGGTCAAGAAGGAAAATTGCGGATATTTACACCGAGCTCCAAAAAGAAAGCAGCAGCTGGTCGGAAGTTTGCCAAGCCTATTCCGAAGACAAGGACACCAAAAATAGAAATGGAGAATTACCATGGTTTGGCATTGGTTCTTTTATTAAGGATTTTGAGCAGGCAGCATTTTCTTTAAATGAAATTGGAGAAATCTCCAGACCAATCAGCACCCCTTACGGTTATCACATCATAAAGCTTATTGACACCAAGCCTATTCCGCCTTATGAGGAAATGGAAGAAAGCCTAAAGTCAAAAATTCTTAGGGACAGTCGCTCTACCTTGATCAAATCCCAGGTTCAGGCTATCCAAAAGTCAAAGTATAATTATCAGGAAAGGCCAGACAATATCAGTAAAACCAAGAACTTGCTGAGTGATCAAGCCTATGAAATGAATGCTGTCAAAAATTTGCTTGAAAATGAAGGTATTACGGACAGCACCCTCTTTGTTATCCAATCTGAACCTAGGAAAGTCAGTGACCTGATCAGCTTTATTGAAAACAGTGGTGAGGTAGTCAATATTGAGCCTAGAAACTTCTTCCAACCTTGGTTGGACAAATTCATAGAAACATCCTTAACAATAACAGAAGAAAATGACCTTATTGAAAACAATGAGGATTTCAGGCTGCTAATACAGGAATATAGGGATGGCATTTTGCTATTTGATCTGATGAACCAAATGGTATGGCAAAAAGCATTGCTTGATACAGCTGGCCAGGAATCTTACTTTGAAGAGCACCAGGACAACTACAAATGGAAAAAAAGAACTCAGGCAGTAATACTTAAGCTTAACCAAGCTACACTGCTAAGCCCTGCTGAAAAGTTTCTTAAAGATAAAGCTTATAGTGATGAATTAGGTGAAAGTATCAAAGCAAGATTTGCTGATGAATCTCCCATTTCCTTTGAGGTACAGCAAGGAACTTTCGAATATGAAAATCACCCAGTATTGAAGGAAATCAATCCTCTGGACAAGAAACTTCAAAAGGTAAAATATGATGGCAAAACCTATTTAGTAATTGCAGGAAAAACTTATCCGGAAATGCCTAAGGCCTTTAATGAGACCAAGGGAAAAGTCATTCAGGATTTTCAGGAATCGTTGAACAATAATTTAATCAGTTTATTAAGAAATAACTATATCATCCAAATAAATGAGGATGAGAAAAAGAAAATTGCAAATATCGTCGTTTCAAATAATTAGCCGATTTATCATCATCCTTTCCTGTTTGATTTTAAGCAGCTGTGATCTATTTAAGATAAAAAACACGGAAGAGGAAGAAAAAGATAATCCAGTAGTAGCTTCTGTGGACAATAATTTTCTGCGGAAAGCCGATTTGGCCTTTATAACCAAAGAAACTACCACTAGAGAAGACAGTATCAGCTTGGCAACCCGGTATATACAGTCTTGGGTCAAAAAGCAGCTAATGATCAAAGAGGCCGGCCAAAACATTACTTTGAGCCAAGCGGAGTTGGATAAAAAACTATTGGACTACAAATATGCTTTGATTGTTTACGAATATGAAAAACAATATATAGAGGAAAATCTCAATAAAGAGGTTTCTGATGAGGAAATCCAACGATATTATGAAGACAATCAGGACAATTTTATCCTAAAGGAGATCATAGTAAGGACTAACTTCATCAAATTAGAAAAGAACCTTTCCCAAAATTCAAAAGTGGAAAAGCTACTTAAGCAAAACACCGCTGAGAGCAAAGAAGCACTAAGGGAGTTGGCTATAAAATCTGCCAGCAACTATTTCTTGGAGGATTCAACATGGATTAAATTTGAAGATATTATCCTCAATACTCCACTCAACAACCATAACAATAAGGTTCAATTATTGACCAGATCCAGCAAGGTCATCAAGGTAGAAGATGAGGAATTTAATTATTATTTTAATATCCTTGAATATAAACTACAGGACCAAATTCCGCCGGTTGAATTTGTGAAAGATGAAATTTCCAGGATAATTGTCAATAAAAGAAAAGTAAACCTTGCAGAAACATTACAAAACAACGTTTATAAACGAGCACAAGAAAACAATGAGTTTAAGATATATGAGTAAGTTTACAAAAATACTGACTGTAGGACTGATGACAGTGATTTCTTTTCACTTACATGCTCAGAATGCAGACAGTACCAAAGCAAAGCCATCTGGCCAGATCTTGGACAAAATCATCGCTAAAGTCGACAATAACATTATCCTGGAATCTGATCTTCAAAAAGCTTATCTGGAGGCAGTTTCCCAATCTCAACAGGGATTTGATGCACCATCTAGGTGCGATATCTTCGAATCATTACTGATCAACAAATTGATGGTGGCCAAAGCTGCCATTGACTCCATTATAGTAACAGATGCTGAAGTGATCTTAGAAACAGACCAAAGGTTCAATATGGTTATGCAGCAATTTGGAGGTGATGAAGAAACATTAGTAGAAGCCTATGGAAAGACCTCTGAGCAACTTAAGTCGGAAATCCATGATATGATCAAAGAGCAAAAGATCATTGGAAAAATGAGGGCGAATATCGTCCAAGACCTTCAGGTTTCACCTGCTGATGTTAGAAAGTTCTATAATCAGATACCAAATGATTCCCTGCCTTTTTTCTCAGCTGAAGTTTCAGTAGGACAGATTGTAAAAAAACCTGAGCCTGGAAGAATAGAAAAAGACAAGGTTATCCAGCAATTGAAGGATATCAAGAAAAAGATCATGGATGGCGATGTTGATTTTGCCAGCATGGCAAAAAAATATTCAGAAGATCCAGGTTCTAAAGTCCAAGGAGGAGACTTAGGTTTCTTCCGTAGAGGTGAATTGGCCCCAGAATATGAGGCAATGGCTTTGAGCCTTAGACAAGGAGAGATTGGAGAACCTGTGGAATCACAATTTGGCTTCCACTTGATTCAGCTATTGGAAAAAAAGACAGACTCATTTAACACGCGCCATATTCTAATCAAGCCTAGACCTTCGGAAAACGACATCAAATCTGCTGAAAGAGAATTGGATAGTTTAAGAAACCTGATCAAACTGGATTCAATGAGTTTTGCCAAGGCAGCCAAAGAATTCTCCGATGACAGGAGTACATCCGATAATGGAGGTTTTTTCTCTGACCCTACTACTGGGGCTAACAGGCTTACTTTAAGGACCCTTGAGGATCCTATCTTATATTTCACCATTGATACAATGACCGTGGGCACTTTAAGTAAACCATTACGCTATGAAGAGCAAAATCAAAGAACAGGGGAGCCTGAAAAAGCAGTACGAATTCTTTTCTATAAAGAAAAATTCCCAGCACACAGGGCCAACCTAGAAGATGATTATGAAAAACTAAAAGCTGCTACCAAAAAGCAAAAAGAAACTGAAGCCCTTGAAAAATGGTTTAAAATTGCCAAGGAGGAGGTATTTATTGATATAGACCCAACCTATGATCGTTGCAATGCCCTCAAGGAGGATGACTAAGAAACTGGCTATTACAGTAAACAAAAAGGGAAGTTGAATCAACTTCCCTTTTTGTTTACAGATCATCAAACCACTTGCTATAACAGCGGCTTGAACTGTTTCAAGAACCTAATATCATTTTCAGTAAACAGTCTCAAATCTTTGATCTGGTATTTCAACATGGCAATTCTCTCTATCCCCATTCCAAAGGCAAAGCCAGTGTACTCTTCAGAATTAATTCCGCAGTTTTCAAGCACATTAGGATCAACCATTCCTGAGCCTCCAATCTCTACCCATCCAGTACCTTTACATACATTACAGCCCTTTCCTCCACATAATAAGCAAGAAATATCAATCTCTGCACTTGGCTCGGTAAATGGAAAATAAGAAGGCCTAAACCTTACTTTGGTTTCTTTACCAAACATCTCCTTAGCAAAGTGATAAAGTGTTTGTTTCAGATCCGCAAAGCCCACATTTTTATCCACGTATAATCCTTCCACTTGATGGAAAATACAATGCGCTCTAGCTGAGATCGCCTCATTTCTAAATACCCTTCCCGGAGACAAGGTCCTGATAGGCGGCTTCTCATTCTCCATCACTCTTACCTGTACTGAGGAAGTATGGGTTCTCAGGGCAATATCAGGATTCTTTTCAATAAAGAAAGTATCTTGCATTTCCCTTGCCGGGTGGTTCTCAGGGAAATTTAGGGCAGTAAAATTGTGCCAATCATCCTCTATCTCAGGGCCTTCAGAAAGATTAAATCCGATCCTCTCAAATATCTCAATGATACGCTGTTTGGTAGAGGTCAACGGGTGAATTCCACCGACAGGCACATTCGTGGCTGGCAAAGTCAGGTCAATATCAGAAGATTTAGATGAGCTACTGTTTGAATTGACTTTATCAATTAACTCCTTAAACTTATCTTCTGCAGCTACCTTAACGGCATTTACCAATTGGCCATAGGCTTTCTTTTCCTCATTAGGGATATCCTTCATTGCGGCAAAAAGCTCACCTACTACACTTTTCTTACTGATATAACGCATTCTATAAACCTCCAACTCATCTGAGTTTTTGGCATCCGCCTGCGCAATTTCTATTTTTAATGCTTCGATTTTATCCTGATGCATAAATACTTTCTGTTTTAGAAATGCAAATCTAAAATATTATCGATTAATGACCACATAAATATCCGATTGCTTTTACCATTAATGGACTAAGCTCCCAATTATTCCTCCTCATCCTCTTTTTTAGCTGTTCCTAAACCCATACTTCCCTTAAAGCCTGAAAAACTCAGCTTCCACCAGTAATTAAAAATAAATCGGCTAATATCCCTTTCAAAATAAATAGGAGCTTCAACCATACTCTTAAACAACTTGCGAGGATTATTACCCCGTAGTGCAAAGGAGTTAAGGACAAAATTCAACATCCCTATCCTCCCCCTGGCCTTTTTTAAGGTCCGCTCATTGAGCAACATTACCTTCAGGTGATTATACCTGAAGTTCATCGTTCCAAATGCCTCATATTTATTGGCACTGAATGTCCAATGAGAGGGTCTAACTACCCCATTGAGCACCTTCACAAAAGCATTGGGAGCTAAAATTGAATTGATAGTGCTCAACTGAAATTCACCTAGATTTACTGCCACATCCATTAGGTAAGGGTCGTCAAAATACAGCTTTGCACTCATATTGATTGGGCCGACACCATTCATTAAGGCAAATGCATTTAATTCACTCACTGAAATAGGATAGGGATCATCAAGGTTTTTATTCAAATAAAAAGGGCTGATGGTTGCTGTCAGAGAATCAAAAGCAATGCTTCCCGGCACCATCCCTTTCTCCGGAAACTCCTTATAAACTACTTTCCCATTCTGAACCTTAATAGTATCCAGTTCCATCTTAATCCCCGAAGACTGCATAAGCTTTTGAGGCATCGGACGAACAAGCGTAGAATCAAACGGCATTCGTTTATCCCTAAAGACATTGACTTCAGGCGCATTGATCGTCATACTTTGGGCCCTAATATCTTTGGATTCTATAATCCCTTTCACATCGACTCTATCAAAAACCACCTCAGGTAATTTGGCATGAATCACATCGGTTTGGTATTTCACCTTGTTCAAATACTCATAATCTCCATAGCGAGGCTTCAACTCCACATCCTTTAACACCATCTTCTCATTTGAAAGCAATACCAATCCCACTTCCAATACATTGAGGGAATCAGGAAGTTTCATGGAATAATTAGGTAGCTCAATTAAAAAATCCTTGTTAAGCACCATATTCTTATCGAAACCATTGGGACTGCTTAGGTCAAATACCAGATCTCCGAGTACGATATTGATACCAGAATAATTCTGAACCTTTCCTGTTGTATCCTTGTCCCTTATGCTGAGTGCACCACCATTGAGTCTAAAATCCTTCACCTCCAACTCCTTTATCACATCTTGGACCACTTCTTTAGACTTCCTTTTTTTCTGCCCCGAAGTCTCTTTCTTATCCAAATAAAGATGAATATCGGGCTGATCCAATTCCAAAGCTTCAATATCAAACCGACCAGTCTCTTGAAAACTTGTTAAGGAGGAAGTTTTGATTTTCACCTTAGGAATGTAGGCATCCACTATGGGGCTGCCGATATTTCCATTAAGCATCAATGGATTTATCCTAAAATCTTCTAAAGTGATCTCATCACTTTTAGTATTTAGTCCAACACTACTGAAATTTATTCTATGAATGCCATCATTAAGTGTCAAGGAAAAATCATCAATGTCCATGGACATGTTTTCGAAGAAGCTAACTATATCACCTTGCTGCAACTTGGCCGAATCCAAAAACAAGCCATAAAAGGACAAATTCACTCCTGTGTTGATAAGTTCTCTCTCCTCTCCCCCACTACTGTAGAAGGCATTAAAATGGGCATTAGAAGCTTCCACCGTATCGATGCTTATTAAGTCAATCCTTTTAGGTAATTTCCTATTCTTACCTGCTTGACTTTTTACCTCCCCACTGTCCAGTTCAGCCTGTTTGTCAATAAATAAATTAACCTGTGCATCAGCCAACATCACCTTAGACAGGGAGAGTGAATTTTCAAAAAGAAAAGCCTCCATATCTACTCCCCTAAAACTTAGACTTGGAATATTAGCACTAAGAGCCAACTTCATCCCCGAACTACGGTTCGGGCTCAATTTAACATTGAGAGTAACCAATTCATCCTTTGAAGAATTATAGCTTATCCTATCAGCACTCATACTGTATTTCCCATTGGCTACATCAAAAACATAATTGTTCAAACTTATATCCAGCTCCTCCGCAAATAAAGAGCCTGCCATCCTAGGAGAGACATCCTTATCTAAATGAAAGTTCTTGATATGGATGAACACGTCATTTTCTGCAAAAGTCTTGATTCTATCTCTCACATAATTATCATAGGCGATTGAACCATTACTCAAACTTACTGAGTCAACAATGATGTGTGAAAAGTAACTGGTTGCCAAATCATAAATATCATAAATCTTATCTTTCTCACTTTCTTCCTGCCTTGCCAAATAGCGACTCAGTTTAATATTAGGGCTATTTACATCAATGCGTTTTACCTCCAGTTTTTCCTCAAAATACGCTTTCCTTAAATCTATTCCATGTAAGTAAATATCCGGAATCGAGAGGTCCAGTACTGATTTTTTATTTACTCTTCGGAGATTTTCTTCCACATTCTCTGGATGCATCGGTTCAAAACCCAAGCCCTTTACCTGTAAACTTTGAGCCTTGGTATCAATAAATATTTTATCGGCTTTGAACAAGTGAATATCATCAGTCAATTTCATGGCATAGTCATCCAATTCCAACTGTAATGCCTCTGCCATAAAAAATCTTGCCGTACTGTCTCTTTCAGTACTTTCGTCGACAGCAAAATTCTCCATTACAAAACTTACTTTCCGAAATGAAATACTGTCTTTATTTATATCCAGTTTATTATCCACGACCATCTCCCCATCTTGCAATTCCAGCTTTTTAATATAGATGGCCCTTAAATAATCCTTGCTAAGTTCCTGAATAGTATTCATTCGGGCTCGATCTTCTTTCTTTTGGATATTCACAAATTTGACAAAAGGCTGACTGATCAAAAGGTTCTCAATATCCAAAACACTTTCGTTATACACCTTTTTTAAATTGGCCTCTTCCAAACTGAAACGGGGAATATCCACTTCGAATAAGGTAACATCTTTTCCTGCATCTCTGAAAGGCTCAACCTTAGCTCCCTCGACATCCACTCTATCATCAAAAGAAGAAATACTGACCTTATCACCTGTAATCCAATGAATTCCATCAGCCAATACCACCTTTACATTAGATAGTTCCAAGGCAGCATCATCTGCATAAAAAAACTGATCCGGATTGGATTTTTCCTCTGGCCCTATATAGACTTTCTTCATTCGAAAATCTATCCGATCAGCTTCAATTCGGTTTTTATACTCATCCTCTACCCCCCTTTGAAGATACACACCATCCTCAATGGTCAAATCATCAATACTTATAGAGGCCAAAATATCCTGAATCAAAGGATATAAGCTATAATCTTGAAGCACACTTTCAGACTGGGGGGAAAGCTCTGAGTACATCAAGAAGCTCGGGTTTCTGAGCATCAATTTCCCCACATTCACATCTGTGGTATAAAAGACTTGATTGATATCAGCATCGGTCAATTCAAGATTATCCAAAATCATACTGTAATAGACTTCCCTGTCCTTGCTAAGATCAGGGCTCAGGATTACACTTTTAGCCTGGATATAATTATCCAAGGATGAGACATGGATCTGACTGGCCTGGAGATTATGGACACTATCAGCCAATAGCATTTCAAAATTTTCCAAAGTAAAATTAAAACCAGCTGCATTAAAAGGGGTAGGTTTTGCCCTAGGATTAAGCATCAAAATATCCTTAATATGGAAATTGGTATTTTCCGCTTTAATGGACTTTTGGCTCACAAAATTCTCAATGAGCAGATCCGCCTTTTCTACATAAAGGTTCTCAATTATTATTTCCTCTAAGTTGACCTTTTCAACAGAGCGTTTAATTTCTACCAACAACTGCTCTAATCTGGATTGAGCTGAAAAATCATCGCTTATTTCTAAATCTTGCTTTGACTGCACTGAGGGCTCCACAAACTGGATGACACCAATATTCAGCACCTTTTTAGAAAAATCATAACCAATGGATCTGACAGCTATCTCGGGAGCTTGAATTTTATAGATGGGCTTTTGACTCACTGAATCCAATGCCTCTTGGGTGGGGGAAAGTACAAATCCCGAAAAATAAAATCCTCTCTCAAAAATCGAAAGATGAAAGCGGTCAAAATTAACCTCATAAAGTCCCCCAGAAGCTTCCTCCACCTGTCGCTGAACATAATTTCTAAGCAGGAGATCAGATCCAAAATACACACCCACATGGAGTATGCCTAATGCAAAAAGTGTAATGGAAAAAATGCGTATAATCCGCTTATGAGACCGTTTCAGCTTTTTCTTATCTTTTTTCTTTTCTGCCATATACTATCGTATAGATAGCAAATTATAATTAATTCACCTCAAAAAGAAGCACCATAAGATAAAATTACTCACCTGCCAAAAACAAAAAAAGAGAACGCTTCTATGCATAATGGTTACCCATTCTCCTTGCCATAAAAGCATTCTCTTTGAATTAATTTAACACCTGGCTGTAGGAGAAGGACTCGAACCTCCACGGAGAAGTTAGGCAACACAAGAGCTCTATGTGTGCTTTATCCCAGAATCTCCACCCCCGAGACAGGAGGGCTTGTCTGCCAATTTCAACACCCTACAGTTTAAAAAGCCGCGTTTGACTTATTTGATGCTTCAAAGGTAATAAAGTCATTTATATTTTAAAATATAATCAATTTTTTATGTTAATATTTACACATTCAACATTAAAAATCACTTCAAAATATCATTTCATTAATTTTACATCAATTTTAAACTAAAATTTTATCAATTTATTAACGAAGCAGTTTTTATAGTCACAAAACCAAAATACACCAAATCAAAAACCCACTATAAACTGACAGAAACACTTTTATTTGGAAGCAGCTAAACATTAATTTGAATAGTAGCATGGAAGCAAACTAAAAAAAGAATTACAAGTAAAGCTGACCAAGAACAAGAAGCGCCTCATCTTTAAAGTAATGGCATAAAAAAAACTATGAAATAATATCCCATAGCTTTAGTCAATTAACAATAAACCCAAAATAACCTGCTGTAGGAGAAGGACTCGAACCTCCACGGAGTAGTTAGGCAAAATACAAGCTCGATATTTGCTTTATCCCAGATTCCCCACCCCCGAGACAGGAGGGCTTGTCTGCCAATTTCAACATCCTACAGTATAAATGAAAAGACCTTTTATCTCTTCCTTATGATACAAAGGTAATAGATAGGGTTAATATACACAAATTATTCAACAAAAATTATAAAATATTACATTATCAACAATAAAAACACATAATAAATGAATATTCAACAATAAAATCATTCCAAAAAAAGCACTGATTATGAACAAATCAAAACAATCGCTCTTCTTTTAAAACAACAAACTTACTTACCTGATTTTTCGATTAGCTACAGAATCCTATCAAATGTCTCAAACATGTTTCTAAAAACTTAAAAAAGAGACATAAAAAAAAGCTATGAAACATAATCTCATAGCTTTAGTCAATTAACAATAAACCCAAAATAACCTGTTGTAAGAAAAGGATTCGAACCTTTTAAGTATTTCTAACTACCTCCAATTGCGATATTATTCGCCTTACAATTCAATTAAGAAGCTCTTCTTCCTCTTTAATTATATCACAAAGATACGTCAAGATTCCTTAATGTTAAAAATTTTCAATAAGTTTTAACGTATTTTTACATTTTTTTTAAAAAACAATACTATACATTATAAATCAATCGATTACACACCTAGAATTAGACTACTTTTTTGAAAACTCAATAATGAAATTACAGTTTCCAAAATCAAATATTTCAATAAAAGCATAATTTATCTAACGTATGCTCAATAATAAAGTTTAAGAGTTATGTATTTCTCAACCAATAACTCTAAATATCAAATTTTACATAATTCTCCCATTTATCCACTACTACTTGCATATCATTAGGTAAATCCGTAGAAAACTGCATAAACTCCCTGCTAATAGGATGGACAAACCCCAAAGATTTTGCATGCAATGCTTGTCTTGGAAGCTCTTTAAAGCAATTTTGGATAAAAGCCTTGTACTTAGAGAACTGTGTCCCCTTCCTGATCTTGTCCCCTCCATACATTTGATCATTAAATAAAGGATGTCCAAGATACTTCATATGTGCACGTATTTGGTGAGTACGGCCAGTTTCCAAATTACACTGTAGCAAAGAAACGTACCTTAATCGCTTTAAAACTTTCCAATGGGTAATTGCATGCTTACCGGATTCTCCATCAGGATAAGTACTCATCACCTTACGATCTTTTACACTTCTACCTACATGAGCATTTACAGTCCCCTCATCAGTCTCAGGCTCGCCCCAAACCAAGGCTATATAGGTACGCTCAATACTATGGTTAAAAAATTGCTTAGCAAGGTCTGTCATGACCTTTTCGGATTTTGCAATCACTAATAAACCACTGGTATCTTTATCAATTCTATGAACCAAACCAGGCCTACCAGTATTACCGGGCAATTCAGGCAATTGGTTAAAATAGTACACCAAGCCATTCACCAAAGTCCCTGTCCAATTGCCATGCGCAGGATGGACTACCATTCCCGCTGGTTTATTCACCACCAATAAGTGATCATCTTCATAAATGATGTCAAGATCTATCTTTTCAGGTATTACCTCCGTTTCCTTTGGTTCTGCAGCTAGGCTCAAAGTAATCACATCTCCAGGCTTAATCTTATAATTAGACTTACACGCTTTGTCATTTACCTTGACAGAGCCGCTGTCAATAGATTGCTGTACTTTATTTCTGGTAGCATTGGCTACCTTGTCGGTTAAAAACTTATCTATACGAATGGCCGCTTGCCCCTTATCTACCTCTATCCTTAAATGCTCGTATAGACCATCTTCCTCATTTTCAAAAATTTCGTCTTCCAATTCTTCTCTCATCCTGCAAAAATACAGGACTAATCATAAAGTTTTTGATAATTTTGAATGAAATAAAAAATATTATCTCTTGATAACTCCTAATCCATACCCAAATCAAAAGATCATTACTCCAGAAAGCCTTTCTCAAAATCTGGAAATCTATATAAAAAGACTTGACATGATCCACCCACTGGTGAGTGGAAACAAATTTTTTAAACTCAAATACAACTTAGAGGAAGCCTTAAATTCCGGAAATGACACCATACTTACATTTGGAGGAGCATATTCCAATCATATCCAAGCAAGTGCAGCGGCAGCAAAAGCCGCCCACTTAAAAGCCATTGGGATCATCAGGGGAGATAAGCAAAACTCCCTCAACCCCACATTACAGGCTGCTGTAGAAAACGGCATGCACTTATCCTATATGGACAGGGAAACCTACCGCAAAAAGAATCAAACCGAGGTCATCCACTCCCTTCACCAACAGTTTGGGAAGTTCTATCTCATTCCCGAGGGAGGTACCAATGCACTAGCCATAAAAGGCTGCAAAGAAATCATTGAACAGGAAGATCTCAAAATGGACTATATCTGTTCCAGTATTGGTACTGGAGGAACAATTGCAGGATTGCTTGCATCGGCTGCGGAAAAACAAAAAGTCCTGGGCTTCTCATCTTTAAAAGGCAGTTTTATAATCAATGAGATAAACGAGCTGCTAGAAACTCAGCAGATTCATCCAAAATGCTCATGGGAAATCTTCACAGACTATCACTTTGGTGGATATGCCAAACATAAACCAGCATTAATTGAATTCATCAAAAACTTCAAAAATGAGCACAATATCCCACTGGATCCAGTGTACACAGGAAAGCTGTTTTATGGCGTGTTTGACTTAATTAAAAAAGGCTATTTCCCTTCTGGGAGCAAAGTTTTAATTATCCACTCTGGAGGATTACAGGGAATCAAAGGATTCAACCAACGGCACAAAGAATCACTTTAGGCAACATCAAGCTTTGAAAGGATCTTTTTAGCCCTGTTCCTTATACCTGCAGAACCATAAGGCAACATATCTTCCAAAACAATCCTTAATTCCTCTTTGATTTCAGGATATTTTACCGAAAGATTAAACACTACCTGCATCGAAAATACCCGAATTGCTATGGGCTGCTTATTGTCGACCAAAAAAGCAAAAGCCAAATCAAGTATCTCCCCCTCAAATTTCATGGGAACATCTTGATTTTGAAGCATCCTAAAAATATTCCGCTTCACTGCATCATGTACATCAGATCTCTTAAGCAAATCAATAACCTCTGTATAATATGGCAACAAAAGAACCGGGTTTCGCTCTACAATCAACGCTATTGGATGGGCAGCTCTTTGACTTATCCTATAGGAACTCTTCACAAAAACATCAAACAAGTGGGCAAACCGGTCTTTATCATCTCCGACATACTTGACCACCTCCATAGAACGGGTTTTAGAATACCCTTCTTGCAAGTGTAAAAGAACATCCATGCTTATACACTATTTTCTTTCCCTATTAAAAATCCTTGCTGTAAACCTTGGGCGATCCTCCATCATATTAAAGTCATCTTCACTAATTTTCTTAACACTTTCAATGGTATAAAATGCCTTGTCATTACATTGTTTCACCTTATCTACAAACTCTTTCAAGGCATCTCTCTTCATCACCGTAAAAAGGAGATTCACCTTACCGTATCTTCCCTCGGCACCTACACTGGTGAAACGATAGTCTTTTTCCTTCATAAACTCAATAAGCTCCGGCATAGGCTCCTTAGTAATTACCCTTACCAAAACCCTACCCAAGGCTAACTTCTCCTCAACTACCATACCCATATAGGTTCCTGCAGCAAATCCTCCAGAATAAGCTATATAAGATAGGGGATTGTCAATATTTTGGAATATCTGCCCTATGGCTAACAACCAAATTAAGGCTTCAAAAAAGCCTAAAATAGGAGCAATGTTCTTCTTACCATTCAGCACAAACATTATTCGAAGCGTATTAATAGTGACATCCCCTACTCTAGCCAAGAATATCAAAATCGGCATGATGACATAAGTAAACAATTTGTCATCGAAGCCTAAAGCACCAAAGAACTCCTGCATGATTCAGAATTTAAATTATGGTATCTACAAATTATACTTTTACATCCCTACCTACCCTACTTCCCAAATAAGTAAGGATAGCTGCACATACTAATAATATTACGATAAGCATGTTCCAATCTTGAAACAAATCCAACAAAAGCCCCACTGCAAGCGGTCCCAAAGCTGCTAAAAAGTATCCAACAGACTGAGCCATTCCCGAAAGCTTACTGGTTGTTTCACCATCAGTTCTTAAACTAATCAAAGTATAAATCAAACTAATGCTGGCCCCTAAACATAAACCAATTATCGTCAAAGCAATATAAAGAATATACAAACTAGCAGTAAAGAAAAGACCATACCCAAAAAGGAATGTAACCCCTGTAAGAACAGAAATAGCTACCTGAGATCTATATTTTACGGCAATCAGAGGAGCCAAAAATGAGCCAATCAATCCAACAATCTGCATTAAGCTCAATGCAAACCCAGCCTTCTCTGCAGAAAAGCCTTTGCTGATAAGCAGGTCTGGAAGCCACGCAACTAATGTAAAAAACATCAAAGACTGCACCCCCATATAAATACTCACCTCCCATGCCAATCTAGATGTCCAAACATTATTACCAAAGGAAGTGGTTTCGGCAGTCCCCTTTACCTTATGCCTTCTGACTTGAGGTATCCAAACCAAAATGGCCAATAATATCAAAGCCAGCCATACCAATAACGCTCCTCTCCAGCCTAAGCCCATACTAACAGCAAAGGGAACACTGAGTCCAGATCCTATCGCCGCAAAAAGCGACATTCCTGTAGTATAAACACTCGTCATTAATCCCATTTTATTTGGCAACTTAAGCTTGATCAGTGGAATTAATAAAACATTGCATAATATTATCCCAATACCTGTAAGGGCAGTGCCAAAGTACAAAATAAATATCCCTCCCTGAACCCTTATAAAGATGCCAAAAGCCAAGATCACAAGCGCCAATAAAATTGCTCTGACATTACCGAAATAACCACCGATTTTACTTGCAAGCAATGAAAAAACACTAAATATCAATAAGGGAAGAGTAGTCAAAAAACCAGCCCAACCATTGGACAAACCTAAGTCTTCCCTAATAAAAGGAATAAGCGGTCCAACAGAGGTCAATGAAGGCCTTAAACAAAATGACACCAATATAATCCCCAATATCAATAGCCATTGGACCATTTTGTCCTCTCGATTTATCATAAATACATTATATGGATTCCTTTATTATTTTTGTCCGCATCCCCAAAAAAATTAGATCAGGTATTTTGAAGTACTATATCCTTGATACAATCCACCCAAGTATCATTTGAATTCAAGCTTGGCACCAAATCCCATTGCTCTCCTCCTGCTTCTTCAAAAACTTCTTTATACTCCTCGCCTACCTCAACTGTTGTTTCTAAACAATCAGCGACAAAAGCCGGAGAAAATGCCAACACTTTCTTTGCCCCTGCCTTAGACAATTCGTTGATTTTATCCTCTGTATAAGGTTGTACCCATGGATCTTTCCCTAATCGAGACTGAAAAGCTGTATGTACTTTATCTTCAGGAAGGCCTAATTTCTCCGTCAACAAACGAGTGGTATAAAAACATTGTGCCCTATAGCAATACTGATTGGAGGGAGTTTGATTCGAACAGCACTTATCATTCAACTGACAAAAACCATTGCAAGAAGCTTTTTTGATTTGTCTTTCAGGAAGCCCGTGGTAGGAAAACAAGTAAGCATCATATTCCTTCCCCTTCATGGTCTCATCAGCAATTTCCTTCCAAGCCTCCAAAAACAAGGGATGGTCCATAAATCTAGCTATATAATTTATGGAAGGTACTACCTGCCAACCTTGTACAATCTCCATTACTTTGTGAATCACAGAGCCGTTCGTTGCGGAAGCATATTGCGGAAACAAAGGCAAAACAATGATCTTTTGAACCTTTGCATCCTGCATTGACTTCAGACCTTCCTCAATACTAGGGCTTTGATACCTCATGGCCATCTCCACATGGTACTTCTTGGAATCCAATTGTTGGCTAAGTTTGGTCTTTAAATCTTCCGTATGAAACAATAAAGGTGAGCCTCTTTCTGTCCATAACTTTTCATACTCAGCTGCTGACTTGGGCGCTCTAAAGGGAGCAATAATTCCATTTACCAAAAACCATCTAGAAAGAAAGGGAATATCTATCACTCTTTCATCCATTAAAAATTCCCTAAGGTACTTTCGTACATGGGGTACTGCAGTACTGTCAGGAGTTCCCAAATTCACTATCAGCACGCCGGTTTTTGCCTTATTAATCATAAATCTTATTGCTTTTTTAGAGAAACCAAAATTACAACCTATTGTTATAAATTACCAAGTGATTAAATCAACCATAGATTGATAAAACCTATTGAACAATAAAGGTACGCCCAAATCAAGACATTTGGATGTTACTTCTCGATCAATTGAAAATAGGAAATAATTGTCAAAAAAATTCAATCCGCAAAACGCAGTCACTCTGAAGTGACCGGCAGAAATGGCATTAAGCACTATATCCTTGATCAATCTTTATCTCATAACAAATCGAACCTAATGGATTACAATCATGCGTAAAATCAAAAACCAAGAATTAGACCACTCCCTTTAGCTGCTTGAGCAAATCCCTTTTGGTCATCACTCCTCCTTTACGCCAAAGGATTTTCCCTTTTTTAAAAAGTATATAATGAGGAATAGATCTCACTGCAAAGTTCAAAGCAAGTTGATTATTCTTGTCAATATTTACTTTTAATATTTTCACCTTACCGGAAAGCTCCTCTACCACCTCTTCCAAAACGGGGTTCATGGTTTGACAGGGGCCACACCAATCTGCATAAAAATCTACCAGTACGGCCTCATTTGATTGCCTGATGATATCCATCGTTTTCTTTTTAGCCATAGTAATATAATTAAGCTTGCAATGAACGCAGTTTAGTCAACAAATTATAAGATGTCAGGCCGAGCGGGGTCGAGGCATTCACCATCCTTCGACTCCCTGTCCTCCGGAAGGCGGGCGCTCAGGATGACACTCTTCTATATATTATTCTGTTATATAAAGAAGACTCATCCATGTATTAAGGAGAATCTACTAATTTATCTTTCCCAAGTATAAAAACAAAAAGCCCGGCTATTGACCGGGCTTTGATGTATGCTATATTATATATTACTGAGGTAATTCAGCATTTTCTGGCATTTGCTCAGGAAGTTCGATTCCCAATTTCGCAGCTACCAACTCAGTGAACTTGTCAGCTTCCTTAGTGTAAAGCAACACTGGAGATTGACCAGCAGTTTCAGAGAATATATGCGTGTAATTGTGCTCAGCTGCTACTGAATTAATGGCGTTGAAAACCTTTGTTTGTACTGGCTCTAACAATTCTCCCAATTTTCTCTGATAAGAAGTTTGGGCATCTTGTTCAAATTTCCCAATCTCCTCACGCAACTTAGTCAATTCTTGTTCTTTAGCTACTCTAGCATCTTCAGTCATAGTCTGAGCAGCTTGTTGGTATGATTGAAGCTCCCTTTGGAAGTTTTGAGATTTAGTTTGGATACTGGTTTGTAACTGGGTTCCATAATCCTTCATATCGGCATCGATTTGTTGCATTTCTGGCATCAAGCTCATCAACACCTCTACATTGGTATAGCCAATTTTAACTTCTTGGGCTTGTGCTACAAGGCATAAACCGAACATTGCAATGGCTGAAAGGATAATTCTTACTTTCATAATTTTAGTTTAATTAAGTTATTTGTTTTCTTCTATTCCTAGTTCCTCTATCACAAAATCCGAATAATCGTGTATCGGATCTGTATAAATCATGGATAAATCAGCGGCTTTGTCAAACATGATAGCTATCCCATTACGCTTGGCCACTTTATCAATAGCATCAAAGATTTCCGACTGCAAAGGTTGCAAAAGCTCTGACTGCTTTTGAAAGTATTGGCCTTTTAAGCCAAACACTCTGGTATTAAATTCAGTTGCTTCGTTTTCCTTTTCTCTGATCTCATCGAGCCTTTGTTGATACATTTCCTCTGTCAGCAGGACTTCTTCCGCCTTCAGTGCATTGTACTTCTCCTTGATCTCATTCTCCAAATTCTGTGCCTCTTTTTTCCAAGTACTTGCCAGGCTCTTCATTTCCGTCTGAATCACCTTATAATCAGGATGCTTATTCAGTATGTATTCGGAATCTACATAGCCTATCTTCTGCGCCATAGCCACAGGGCTGAGCAACAGTAACAAAAGTACTAATTTCAGACACTTTTTCATGTTTTACCTGAATTGTTGACCAATCGTAAAGTGGAACATTCCACCACTTGGCTCTATTGCTCCCGGAGCCGGATCAAATCCATAACCCCAGTCTATACCTAGCAAACCAAAAGCCGGCATAAAAATTCTCGCGCCGAAACCAGCTGATTTCTTCAAATCATAAGGATTGAATTCAGCATAACTTCCCCAGTTATTTCCTGCCTCAGCAAAACCAAGTAGGAAAATGGTTGCGGAAGGGTTAGGAGAAACCAAGAATCTCAGCTCCATTACCTGCTTATTATAAACTACACCACCATATGGATCAGCACCTTCCTGCCCCCTTGTCAATCTTCCCGGCGTGATCACCTGGTTTTCATAACCTCTCAATCCAATAATATCCTGTCCCAAAGAGAAGTTATTAAAAGTCATACCATCACCACCCATTACAAATCTCTCTAGTGGAATGATACCAATCTTACTTCCGTACGAACCTAAGAATCCAAGGTGCGTTCTGGCATTGATAACAAATTTACTGGAGCCAAATATAGGTGTATAGAATTTCGCATCAAACATCCACTTATGATATTCAAGCCATTTATACTTTTCCTCATCTGGTGTTTCAGCATTGATTGATTTGTTTAAAGCCGAATATGGAGGAGTAAAGTTGGCACTCAGTGAGATTGTAGAACCTACTCTTGGATAGATCTGTTGATCGACATTGGATCTACTTACTGTTATATTATAGGTTAAACTATTTGATTTACCTGTATTATAGCTCAAACCAAAACTTCTTCCATATTCGTCAAATTCATAGATCTGGTACTGCAATGAATTACTTACACTGAAATAATCATCCGGCCAAGTAACTCTTTTAGCTAAGCCCAAAGTCACACCGGTAATTTTAAAGAAGCCTAACTCATTACCAAAATTGTTTTGGTTATAAATATCGATCTGTCTCTGAACAGAGTGGTTAAAGCTCACACTCAATGCATTTGGCTTTTTACCGCCAAACCAAGGCTCGGTAAATGAGAAACTGTAGTTCTGGAAACTCTTACCATTCGCCTGAACCCTAAGCGACAATTTCTGACCGTCCCCCACAGGTAGTGGTCTCCACTTGGAGAAATCACCAATATTCTTAACGGAGAAGTTATTAAACACCAAACCCACAGTGCCCACAAATCCATAGAAACCGCCCCAACCACCGGACAATTCAATCTGGTCATTAGGTCTCTCTTCCAATTGGAATACAATATCTACTGTCGCATCTTCAAAATTTGGCCTTAAATCTGGATTAATGGTCTCAGGATCAAAATATCCGATTTGGGAAAGCTCTCTGATCGTCCTTACCAATAGCGCCCTATTGAACTTCTGTCCAGGCAAGATCCTTATTTCACGCATCACCACATGATCAGAAGTTCTTTCATTTCCTTCAATGGAAACTGAGTTTACAGTCACCTGTGGACCTTCGAAAATCCTCATCTCAATATCAATGGAATCAGCAACCACATTGACCTCTACTGGATCAATCGTAAAGAATAGGTAACCGTCATCTTGATAAAGTGAACTTACATCATCTCCGCGGGAAGGATCATAGTTCAGCCTTTTGTCAAGTCTTTCCTTATTATATATATCCCCTTTCTGAATGCCCAACTTTTGCAGCAAGACCTCATCATCATGGATATAATTTCCTGTGAAGCTGATATTTCTGTAGTAATACTGCTTACCTTCTTCTATATCAAGTTCAATATTGATGGTTCTTTCATCAAAATTATAAATGGAATCTCTAATGATTACTGCATCCCTGTATCCCTTATTTTGATAAAAGCTGATCACATTGTCCTTGTCGTTCCTGTATTCTTTTTTATTGAATTTTGAAGAAGCGAAGAAATTTAGCTTGATGTTTTTGTTGATATAGGTTTTCACCTCTTCATCAGAAACAGGATTTCTATACTTTATAGAATTGGCCAAATTTCCTCCTTTGGCATTTCCAAGTCTTTCGAAAACATCTCTAAAAATACGAACACGGGCATGTTCGTTGGTCTTTTTCATTTTCTTCTTGATCTTGCCATCTGTAATGTTTTCATTTCCATCTATGGCAATCTCATTGATTTTGATCTTGGACTTTTTATCCACATCAAATCTCAGCTTAACGCTGTTTGGGAAAGTAGTATCTCTTTCCTGAATTACTCTTACATCAGTATTAAGGTATCCCTTTTCTACAAAATACTGGGTGATATTCCTTTTTGAAGTATTTAATACATCATCGCGCACCACTCGCCCTCTGATCTGTACTTTATCTTTTAGCTCACTCTCCTGGGTTCTGGTCACCCCGCTAAACTCCACAATACTGAACCTAGGTCTTTCTGTAAGATCCAATAAAAGGTAAATCTCATCCCCCTCAATCTTGGTCACCAGGATCTTAACATCGCCAATAATCCCTTGGCCCCAAAGCTTTTTCAAGGCATTGGAAATCGCATCTCCTGGCACACTGATCTCATCACCTACCTTAAGTCCAGACAAGGAAATAATTGCTGTCTCATCAAGCGTTGAAAGCCCAACAGCTTGGATTTCGGCAATTTTAAAATTCTTTGGCTGAACATAATTCAACTCAAGAATGTCCACTGGTTTTTGAACCGAGTACCTGCTTTGCCCCAGTCTAATCTGCGCTTGGGTGATACCGGCAAAAAGAAGTAAACAAATTATTAGTAAGCTTTTTCTCATTAATCTCATGATTTAATCTGTGCACCTGTTTTTCCAAATCGTCGTTCCCTGTTTTGGTAATCGACTATGGCCTCATACAAATGCTCTTTTCTAAAGTCTGGCCATAATACCTCTGTAAAATACAGTTCTGTATAGGCCAGTTGCCAAAGCAGAAAATTGCTGATCCGCAATTCACCACTTGTCCTGATCAATAACGCTGGATCAGGGATGTCTTTGGTCAGTAAACTCGAAGAAATATACTCTTCAGTCACTGCCTCCAAATCAATTTCTTTGTCAGCTACTTTTTTGGCAATATCTTTCACCGCGTTGGTCAATTCCCATCTTCCGCTATAACTTAACGCTAACACTAAAGTCATTCCGGTATTTCCGGAAGTTGCCTCCATTACTTCGGAAAGTTTTTTCTGAAAGCGAGAAGAAAGACTGTTAAAATCTCCCACATAGGTCAACTTCACATTATCCTTCATTAGATCGGGGAGCTGACTGGTCATGGTATTCATTAGGAGTTCCATGATAGCATTAACCTCAAACTTTGGCCTAGACCAGTTTTCAGTAGAAAATGTATAAAGTGTAAGGTATTTTACGCCCAAATCGTTTGCTCCAGTGATCGCCTCTCTCACAGCAGTAATCGCATTCCTGTGTCCAAAGACACGTTTAGCACCCTTGCCCTGTGCCCATCTTCCATTTCCATCCATTATGATGGCTATATGATTGGGTATGTTCTCCTTGTGAATCGCTTCCTTCATTCCAGTATAATCCGAACTTAATTTTTTGGAGGTACAAAAATGCTATTTCTTTTTTAATAATCTATCCCAAGCTCCAATTAATTAATAATTAAAGCATTCTACTTGGTGAAAAGAATAACTGAGTGTAACACCTAAAAAATAGTACCAGTCTTTGTCAGACTTGTTGCCATAATTTATACCGTAGGGTAATGGATAATTATTGGGGTCATTTAAATCCAATGGTGGGTCATTGGGATCAGGGAAACGTGGTATATAATTTTCGTTATATTCTATTTTATCAAGAAAATCTGTCACTGTTGGCCTGAAACCAAACTCCACAGCCAAAAACAACCTTTCTTTCAGCTTGTACTTAACGCCCAAACCAAAAGGGATAACAGGAGTGGACAAAGAGTATTTCCCTTTGTCATCAGGGTGGATTTCTCCCTGATAAGCCTGTCCTTTTCCAGAGAAAAAGGAGTAGCCAAAACCAAAGAAACCATAGGGTGAGAACCTAAAGGTGGAATGCGGAGCCAGATAATCCAGAAAGTGGTATTCCATCAATGCATGCCCCTCTACCAACAATCCTTTAAAATAGGCATTTCTGGACTGGGCCATTACATCCAATGGACTCACACTATCTGCTGCATTTAAGCCCGCTACGGAAAAGCCGAAGCGAAGGCTCCAAACATTGTCAAAATTTCGTCTGCCAAAAAACGTTCCTTGAAGGCCCAATTGTCTCGGATCCAACTTTCTGACAATATCACCAGAATAAGTTGCTACCCCTAGGCCCAAGCCATATTCGTTTTGCTGTGCTTGCAGAGTTACTATGGGAAAGCTTAATAACATCCCAAGGACCAAGACCAAACACAATTTTTCAAATTTGACTTTTTTCAAGACGCTGCAATTTATAAAGTACCTAACGAATAAAAAACCCTCTACAGTATTCTCAGGGTTAAAGATTGTTAAAACTAATTTCTCATATCAAAGCCCCAATTCAGCTTTTTTCTTAAGGTGTCAAAGAAACTGTAATCGTGAAACTTAACCAACTTTGCTACAAATTTTTCTTTTTTCACCGTCAATTTCACAGATGCATCCACCGCTGTTGATCTGGAGTCAAGCGAAATCAGGAACTTCTCGCTCCTCCCCTCTATGGTAAAGGTTATCTCACTTTCATCCGACACAATCATGGGCCTGACATTTAGGTTATGTGGGCTTACAGGCGTAATTACAAAGTTCTTGGCCAAGGGTGATATCAATGGGCCTCCACAGCTTAATGAATAACCTGTTGAGCCGGTAGGCGTTGCAATAATAAGCCCATCCGCCCAATAACTATTCAAATACTCCCCATCTATATAGGTATGTACCGTAATCATCGATGAGGTATCCCTCTTATGTATCGTAAACTCATTCAATGCAAAAGGAACCCCATTGAACAGGGTCTTATCTGCCTTCAGATTAATAAGCGCACGATCCTGGATGGTGAACTGACCATCATAAAGCACCTCTACTGCCTTTTCCACATCTTCTTTGGCAATGGTGGCCAAAAACCCCATTCTTCCGGTATTAATCCCAAGAATAGGAATCTCATAATCACCTACCATGGAAACAGTATCCAATAAAGTCCCATCACCTCCTACAGAAATCACAAAGTCCATTTCCTCCAGCTTTTCTCTATTGGGTAATATAGTGAATCCGGAAGCCTTGGCTCCGGATTTTTTCAAATTCTTCTGGAAAGCAGCTGTAAGGTAAATCTCAGCATCATGCTTATGAAGAGCATTAATTAGTTGTTCAATAAATGGAACAAATTCCCGCTGAAACTTTATTCCATGAATGGTTATATTCATTGAAAATGGTTCATTTAAATATTCAAAAATCTTAGCAGGTTATCCAATCGGTCTTGCTCTCCACTTTGGGTCATTTCTTCTTGGTAATGGTCAATGACCTTATACCCAAATCTCTCCAAGGTGGCTTTTACATGCCTCAATTCTGTTTTGTCAATCTTAAGGATGACTTTAATTTTGCTATCATCCAAAGGATCACTGGTGAGAAAGCTACTTAATATCTTGGCATTTTCAGATTCAATTACTCTTGCAATTTCAAATAGGCTGTAATCTGTCATAAACATAGACAAAACCAACACGCCTCCTTGGGCCTGAATGGCCATAGAATCAGCAAAAGCAGCAATGGCATCTTCCAAGGTCACTACCCCATGATATATATTGTCCTTATCTACCACAGCTACCATATTGGTTTGATATTCTGAAGCAACCCTAAGCACGTCATAAATATGCTTCTCCTTGGAAACAAAACAGCCCTCAGATTCTAACGGCAAGTCTGCTATCAAAATATCTTCCCTATTGAAATTATAAATCATTTCATCAGTCACTAGACCTTTGAACATCCCCTCTTCAACCACTGGCAAAACATCAGTACGAATTTCCTCCATCCATGACAAAGCCATCTTGACCTTATCAGTCAGTTTTAATGGAGGGATCATATTATTGATAAATTCGTAAGCCTGCATGTTTTAAAGATATTAAATTGTAGTTAATATTTAAAACGAATCCTTCTATAAACAAGTTTGCCAATTGGAAATATATAAATAGACTCCAAACATGGTAAAAGATTACGGTCGTTGCTATTAGCTTCTACGAAGAGCCCTTTCTGCAATAAAAATCGGCCCATTGCTGTATTATCTCAAGACCAAACTCTGTTAAATGTGCTTCCGGATGAAATTGAATACCAAAAATTGGAAGTTGCTTATGGGCCATAGCCATAATCTCACCCCTGTCAGTTTCCAATACTACTTCCAATTCTTCGGGTAAATCCTTGATCTCCAATGAATGGTACCTGGTAACCATAAAACTATCAGGAAGCCCCTTCAAAACAGGATGTTCTTTAACCTTATTTACCCTAAAAACCTTTCCGTGAACTGGCTTCTCTCCTTTTATTAATTTGGCACCAAAAAATTCGCCTATACATTGATGTCCAAGGCAGACACCTAAAACGGGCAATTTATTATGGTAGTAAGCCAAAATTTCCTTCAAGTTTCCTGCCTTATCAGGAGTCTCGGGACCTGGAGAAAGTACCAAAGCCTCATAATTTTCTTCTTTGAGCAGTGCCAAGGGAGTATCATTCCTCACAATTTTCAATTCCATATTGGTCTGAAGAAAATAATCCGCAAGAATATGGGAGAAGGAATCAAAATTATCAATTAGCAATAGCATCCTGACTCATATTTACCAGTTCATTGATCCTGTCAACGGCATCTTTTATTACTGGAGTAATACTTCCAATGATATTGATGATAAAGGGTGCAAAAGGCTCTAGCATATTATATAACCTCGATTCTTCCAAGTCCTCTTCAGGAAACTCGATACCAAAAGAATTTGCCGCCCAGATCAACAAGCTTATCATAAAGGCCCATTTCAAAATCCCCAAAATGGCTCCTGCAAAATTATCAAATGTCCCTAACAAGGTCAGGTCTAAGGTTTGTTTCACTAGATAAGCCAACAACCTAATCGTCAAGGTAACGATGAGAAAAATGATCAAAAATGACACAAAGGGCAACATAAAAGTCAGACTTTCCACCTTTTCTGCCAGTATCTCAGCCCCCCAGTGCATAAACTTGAAGGCAAATACAATTCCTATTATAAAGGCCACGATAGACAAAATCCCAATAAATAGACCACGTTTATAGCCGCTATATGCACCTATTCCCAGTAATATCAGTATGATAATATCTATCGCGCCCAAGAATACTTATACCAATAGTCCTTTAACTTTCTGGGAGATCATCTTCCCATCAGCTTTTCCAGCTAACTTCTTAGTGGCTATACCCATCACCTTGCCCATATCCTTAGGTCCTTCAGCTCCTACCTCTGCAATTATCTCCTTCAAGGCAGCTTCCAACTCTTCTTCACTAAGTTGCTTGGGCAGAAATTCATTGATGATTTCCAGCTCAGATAATTCAGTGGCAGCAAGGTCCTCACGGTTTTGTTGTTGGTAAATCTCCACAGAATCCTTTCTTTGCTTTGCCGCTTTGGTCAAAAGTTTAAGCTCATCATCTTCTGTTATGCCTTTATCACCACCCTTAGTCTCCTCCAACATAATTAGTGACTTAATTGACCGCAAAGCCCTCAGCCTGTCCTTATCTTTGGCCAACATGGCCTTTTTAATTTCGCTTTCTATACTTTGCTTTAAACTCATTATCTTTATGTTTATGTTATTTAAGGTGTAATTTTGAACAAAATTAAGAGTATAATTTATTAAAATGACCAAACTCAGTGTAAATATTAACAAGATTGCCACCTTGAGGAATGCCAGAGGAGGCAATAATCCTGATGTCGTAAAGGTGGCATTGGATGCAGAAAAATTTGGATCACAGGGCATCACGGTTCACCCTAGGCCAGATGAGAGGCATATTACCTATGATGATGTGATGAAACTCAAGGATGTGGTAACCACAGAATTTAATATTGAAGGCTATCCTGATAAAAGATTTATGGAAATCATCAGGATTGCCCAACCTGCCCAAGCTACTTTGGTTCCTGACCCTCCACATGTGCTGACCTCCAATACTGGCTGGGACACGATTGCCCACCAAGAAGAACTCAAGGACATTATCGCTGAACTACATGAGTACGGCACCAGGACTTCCATCTTCATCAACCCTGAACCAAAATACTTTGAACCAGCAAAACTGACAGGAACTGATAGGGTAGAACTGTATACCGAGCCCTATGCTACCAATTATCATAAAAATAAGCAAAGCGCCGTTAAACCTTATGTAGAGGTGGCGCGCCTGGCAAAGGAGTTAGAGCTTGGACTGAATGCTGGCCATGACCTGGATTTGGACAATCTTAAATTCCTGAAGCAAAGTATTCCTTTTTTGGATGAAGTATCCATTGGGCATGCACTGATTTGTGACGCCTTATATTACGGGCTGGAAAACACCATCCAAATGTATAGAAGGCAACTGGAGGAAGAATAAACCCTTAGCATCAAAATCTATTGAAATTTTTCAACACCTTAGGATGAAATTAAATTTTAAGAAAGTCGGAGAAGGAAAACCCCTGATTATACTTCATGGGCTTTTTGGTTCTGCTGACAACTGGCTGAGCATTGCTAAAGAGCTTGAAAACAACTATACCATGTATTTGGTTGACCAACGTAACCATGGGGATTCTCCGAAGAGTGAAGACTGGGACTATAAAGCCATGGTGGACGATCTGGCTGCTTTTATGAGCTCCCAAGGACTGGAGTCTGCTGATATTATGGGACACTCCATGGGAGGAAAGACCGCCATGAACTTTGCATTGAAGTATCCCAACAAAGTCAATAAATTGATCATTGCTGATATAGCCCCAAGATATTATCCACCTCATCATCAAAAAATATTGGAAGGCCTGAATGCCATCAATATGGATGAGTTGAAGTCCAGAAAAGAAGCGGATGACACTTTGGCAAAATATATTGATGAAATTGGCATACGTCAATTCCTTTTGAAGAGTTTGGGCAGGGATGAAAACAGGAAATTCATTTGGAAGGTAAACCTGCCAGTTATCACAGAAAAAATCAATAATGTAGGAGAAGCACTTTCAGGCCATAATTCTTTTGATGGCCCAACTTTATTTATGCGCGGTGCCAATTCAAATTATATTCAGGATACCGACAAAGAAGACCTGGAACAATATTTTCCAAACTATAAATTAATTACCATTAAAAATGCGGGACATTGGCTTCATGCGGAGCAACCTGCTGCAGTGGTCGCAACCATAAAAGCATTTCTTGGCTAAACAACCATAGCATTCAGTACTGACCAAATGAAAAAAGGAAAACTATACCTTATCCCCAATGTCTTGGCTGAAGGAACAGCCCAAGAAATCATCAGCCCACAGGTAAAGGACATCATTAAAAACACCACCCATTACCTAGCGGAAAACCTTCGAACGGCCAGGAGATATATTTCAAGCCTAAGACTGGGACTTACCATTGAAGAGCTTCAATTTGAAATCCTTGACAAAAAGACCAAGGAAGCCAAAGTAGCTCAACTTCTCAAACCTATTTTTGAAGGACATGATATGGGGGTAATTTCTGAGGCAGGCTGCCCTGGCATTGCTGACCCAGGTGCCGTTGCAGTAGCTTATGCTCACCAAAAAGGCATTCAAGTAGTTCCTTTAGCTGGCCCATCTTCCATGTTCATGGCATTGATGGGCTCTGGTTTCAATGGCCAGTCTTTTGCCTTTGTTGGGTATATCCCCATTGACAAAAAAGCCCGAATTGATACCATCAAACAGTTAGAAGCTGATTCCACCAAATTCAGAAGGACTCAGATCTTTATGGAAACCCCATTCAGGAACAACCACTTAATGGATGACCTTAAGCAACATCTGAATCCCAACACCAAACTTTGTGTGGCCAAAAACATCAGTGGGAAAGACGAAATGATCGTCACCAAGACCATTGCTGAATGGAGAAAAACCAAAGTGGACCTCCACAAAATCCCAACAGTTTTTGTTCTTGACACAAATTTCTAACACTTGAAATAAAATAAGCTAGCCTTACAAACCCTCTAGGAGCCAGTAAGATCATGACTTGTATTTTATCACAATCCAAAGTTTTTTATTTCCTGCTTATCCTGTAATTTTACACGCCATTTGAAATAGTAATAATTAAATACATCAATATATGCCATATCTATTCACTTCGGAGTCTGTGTCAGAAGGACATCCTGATAAAATATCTGATCAGATTTCTGATGCACTCATTGATAACTTTTTAGCTTTTGACCCAAAATCCAAGGTAGCCTGTGAAACATTGGTTACCACTGGACAGGTCGTATTGGCTGGTGAGGTTAAATCTGACACCTACTTGGATGTTCAGAAAATCGCTAGGGACGTTATCAATAGAATCGGATATACAAAAGGAGAATACATGTTTGATGGAAATTCTTGCGGGGTACTTTCCGCTATCCACGAACAATCTCCAGACATCAACCAAGGGGTGGACAGAACCAGTCCAGAGGAGCAAGGTGCAGGTGATCAAGGAATGATGTTTGGCTATGCCACCAATGAGACAGAAAACTATATGCCTTTGGCATTGGACCTTTCTCATAGGTTATTGAAGGAATTGGCCAATCTTAGAAGAGAAAACAAAGAAATCCGCTATTTGAGACCTGACGCCAAGGCACAGGTAACTATAGAATATAGTGATGACAATGTCCCTCAAAAAATTAAGGCCATTGTTATTTCTACTCAGCATGATGAATTTGCTGATGAACCTACCATGCTTGCCAAAATCAAGGAAGACTTGATCAATATTTTGGTGCCAAGGATTAAGTCGCAATTGATTCCTGAAATCCAAGCATTATTCACCGATGATATCACCTACCACATCAATCCTACTGGAAAATTTGTGATTGGCGGACCTCATGGAGATGCTGGACTTACAGGTAGAAAGATCATCGTAGACACCTATGGTGGTAAAGGTGCTCATGGTGGTGGAGCATTCTCAGGAAAAGATCCTTCAAAAGTGGACCGCTCTGCGGCTTATGCTACCAGACATATTGCTAAAAACATGGTAGCTGCCGGAATTGCTGACGAAGTATTGGTACAGGTTTCTTATGCTATCGGGGTAGCAGAACCTATGGGCATCTATATCAACACCTATGGCACTTCCAAGATTGATATGACAGATGGGGAAATAGCAAGACTCATAGAGAAAATATTTGATATGAGACCCTATGCTATCGAGCAAAGACTGAGGCTAAGAAATCCTATCTATGAGGAAACTGCAGCCTATGGCCATATGGGTAGAACCAATGAAGTGGTTACCAAAACCTTTGTATCTCCTGACGGGACATCCATCACATTGGATGTGGAACTCTTCACTTGGGAGAAACTAGACTATGTTGATACAATCAAAAAAGAATTCAACCTATAACAGAAAAGCGGCCTTAGAGCCGCTTATATTTTTTCCATTTATAGAGATAATAAGGTCTTTTAAACCTGTTTATTATCCACCTTGAATAGTTCTTACTTGAACATTTCTTCTATAATTTCTGAGTAAAAGTCCTTAACCGACTTCCCAATAGCTCTCACTTGTTGGGAAATCAAGCTGGTCTCAGTCTGCCCCGGCACTGTATTGATTTCAATAAAGAATATTTTGCCGGTTTCGTGCTCCAAAAAGTAATCCATCCGTACAGCTCCCTTGCAGTTAAGCTTTAGATACACTTTTTCAGCCACTTTCTTAACCCTTTCCACCTCATCATCCGTCATTCTTCCAGGGGTAATTTCTTCTGTCACCCCAGCGGTATACTTGGCTTCAAAATCAAAAAACTCTTTGGAACTCACGATCTCAGTTGCTGGCAATACAATCACTTCGCCATCTACCATATAGATACCTATGGAAAACTCCCTGCCAGAAACAAACTCCTCTACCAAGACCTGACTATCTTCAGCAAAAGCCTTATCCAATGCTTCCTGAACCTCATCCACAGTTTTTACCTTGCTCATGCCTATACTGCTCCCCCCGCTATTGGGTTTCACAAAATAAGGCAGATTTAACTCCTCAATCACCCTTTTGGTATTCTGTGGACTGTTCTTGAAAAGCTGTATGGACTTAGCAACATTCAAATCTTCAATATCCTGAATAATGGCTTTAGTATAGCCCTTGTTCATCGTAATGGACGAAGTGATGGCATCACAGGTAGTATATGGAAGTCCTAGCATATCAAAATAGCCAGCCAACTTTCCGTCTTCGCCAGGCGAACCATGAAGAATATTAAAAATCCCATCAAAAGTGATCTTCTCACCATTAAGGCTAATCGAAAAGTCATTCAGATCAACAGGGTATTGGTTTCCTCCTTCTTCCTGATAATACCAATTCCCTTTTTCTATGATTATCTTATAGATATCATACTGCCCCAAATCAATGTTTTTCTCAACAACAGCGGCACTTTTCAGAGAAACCACTGCCTCACCGGTAAATCCACCGGTCACCAATGCAATTTTCTTCTTCTTCATGACAGTAAAGGTAAATGTAAGTTTTGAAAAATGGTATAACTAATGAGCGCTCTTGGTAAAAAGATTATTCCGTATTTCACTAATTTCTCGAAGCATTTTTCAAAAGCTAACTTTTTTGAATACAGCCATTTATCAAGACCAGACTGATTCTTCCTCCCTTTTTCCTTATATTTAGCCCGCAGAATAAAAATCCAGAATATAATTATGAACCAAGTAAAATTATTTGCCATTATGGCTATAGTCATGGGTATGTGCTTTCAGGGCCTTGCACAACAAAAAAAGGTCTCTCTAGAATCTATTTTCAAAGAAGATGTTTTTGCCCAAAAATCAGTTGGCGGGATCAACTGGATGAAGGACGGTCAATATTACAGTTCCTTCAAAAGGAATAACGGTGCTTCCCAAGTAGTAAAAATCAACGTTTCCACTGGAGAAGAGGAAGCCGTATTGATCGATGGTGAAAAACTGGGAATCAATTTCTCCAGCTATTCATTCAATAATGACGAAACCAAGGCTTTGGTTGCTACTGAAATAGAAAGCATCTACAGAAGATCCTCCAAAGGGATATTTTATGTGATAGACTTGGCTACTGGAACAAGTCAAAAGCTGATGGGTGGAGAGAAGATTTCCTACGCCACTCTTTCTCCTGACAATACCAAAGTCGCATTTGTGAAGGACAATAACCTTTACTATATCGGCCTTCAAGACAATGTAGTGCACCAAATCACCAATGATGGAAAGTGGAATCATATCATCAATGGATCTGCAGACTGGGTGTATGAAGAAGAATTTTCCATGGCACAGGCATTTAAATGGTCTCCTGATGGAAAAAAAATCGCCTTTATTCGATTTGATGAATCAGAGGTACCTGAATATAATATGCAGCTGTGGGGACCTTTATACCCTAAGGACTACAAATTCAAATACCCTAAAGCAGGTGAGAAAAACTCTGAGGTAAGTATTCATGTATATGACTTGGACCAAGAAGAAACCGTAGTTATCGAATCCGGAAAAGAAAAAGACATTTATCTTCCTCGTATCTATTGGACTGGTGGTGAAAATAACACACTGGCCTTTATCAGATTGAATAGACTTCAAAACCAACTTGACTTGTTTCATGCTGATGCCAATACAGGTGAAAGCAAAGTTATCTTGACTGAGACCTCTGAAACCTATGTGGACATGGACTATAATGACAATCTATTATACCTGTCAGACGGAAAAGGGTTTATTAGAACTTCCGAACAAGATGGCTATAAGCATATTTACCACCATGATATGGATGGCAAATTGATCCAGCAAATTACTGAAGGAAATTGGGAAGTAACTGAAATGGTAGGTGTAGATGAAAAATCTAAAAAGATCTATTATATCTCTACCGAAAAATCTCCATTGGAAAGAAATCTTTATGCCATCAAGTTGAATGGCAAAGGAAAGTCCGAACTTACACCAGCACAAGGAACCCATGCGATCAATATGAGTCCTGATTTCAAATATTATATTGATTATTTTTCTACGGCCAACAGTCCTCTTCATATCACTTTGAACACTTCCAAAGGTAAAACCATCAAAGTCCTAGAAGACAACAGCGAGTTGGTGGAAAGATTAGGTGAATATGCACTTAGCCAAAAGGAATTTTTCGAATTCTCAAAGGTAGATGGCACGCAGTTAAATGCTTATATGATTAAGCCAGCTGATTTTGACCAAAGCAAACAATATCCAGTTTTAATGTACGTATACGGAGGACCAGGTTCCCAAAATGTCAAAAACTCTTGGGGTGGGACCCGTGATTTCTGGCATCACCAATTGGCTGCTGAAGGATATATCGTTGTTTGTGTTGACAACAGGGGAACTGGAGCCAGAGGACGTGACTTCAAACATGCCACTTATGCACAGTTGGGCAATCTTGAAACCCAAGATCAAATCGCCGGAGCAAAATATTTAGCCGGACTTTCCTATGTTGATGCCAGCAGAATTGGTATCTGGGGTTGGTCATATGGTGGATATATGTCCTCTCTTTCTTTAATGTTAGGAAATGATGTATTCAAAATGGCCATTGCAGTAGCTCCTGTGACTACTTGGAGATATTATGACACTATTTACACTGAGAGATATTTACAAACTCCGCAGTTAAATGCAAGCGGTTATGATGATTTCAGCCCAATCAGCCATGTAAGCAAATTACAAGGTAACTACCTATTGATTCATGGAACGGGCGATGATAACGTGCATTTCCAGAATTCAGTAGATTTGGTAAATGCGTTGATCAGTGCGGACAAGCAATTTGAAACTTTCTATTATCCGAATAGAAACCACGGCATCTATGGAGGCAATACCACTTGGCACCTTTATAATCTGATGACTGATTTTATCAAAAGAAAACTATAAGAAATAAGTTCTTAAGATCATTTTGATAGGCCTTGGATAGGAACATCTCTTTTAAACTATCAATAAAGTGATGTCAGCCTGAGTGGAGTCGAAGACTAAACATTGGACCTCGACTCCGCCCGGCCTGACAATTTAATTCAAATAGCATCATTGGTTTAAGGCGATTTCCCTGGGGCCTTGGGAGGAAATAGTGTTCTTGTCCCAAGGCCTATTATTTTTGTCATAAAGCCACACATTGATTTTTCAGGCAAAAGCACCTATATTGTTTAACACTCAACCCAAAAAATCTATGAAAGAAAAACTGAACACTTCCTTACATTCTTTAAGTTTAATAGCTGTAGGAGGCATGGCCGCTTGGGCTGTTTTTGCCGGTGACCTTTCCACTCAAAGGCTCTTGACCTACCTTATACTTTTTCTTGTGATAGTTGAGATCCTTAGTTTGATTTTAATTGGCAAAACCTATCCGGAAAACCATACAAGTTTTAAAATTGGCATGATTGCTACATTCCTGATCCTATTGGGAATCAAGCGAATGCTCCCCAGTTTATTTATCCCCTTGACCATTACCGCATTTGCAGTGAATTTCATTTATAATTTTTACACCAATAATAAACGGAGGAAGGGACAGTTTAAACGGCGAAAAGAAAAAAAGTACAAATTATGAACCATTGGCTAAACGGCACGTTATTTGAGCTTTTGTAGCAAAACCTATAATCATGAAGAACATTTTACTCATAGCCTGCCTGCTATGCCTATCTTTAACTGCCTATCCCCAAAAACGGCTGGAAAAACTAGTCGATGAAAGACAAGACCTGCATCGTCAATGGAAAGCATCAGAATCTAAAAAGTCAGGTATTTTCGGCAATAGGACAAAAAAAGACATGATTGCCACCAATGAATGGATGGAAAGGATTATCCTTAAAGATAACCTAATCATGGATGAGTTGGAAATGCTTAAAAACATTGAAACAACAGAAATCAAATACGAAAAAGACGATTATAAATTTATTGCCCAGAAACAGGAACAGGATATTAGCAAACTTAAAAGGGCACTCAAAGAAAAAGATGAGGAAATAACATCAGAGGCCAATAGCAAAAGAACCTACGAATGGAGCACGCTGATTTTCTTCCTGAGCACAGTGATTTTAGGTTTCTTTTTGTATAGGCTGAAATTCAAATCCTGACCAACAGTTTAAAAATATCATCTTCAATGAAAATCTATTCAGCCATCTAAAAGTGGATTCAACGGGCTGAACATTAAAACTAAACCATTTTTTCATTCTCAAATTTAAATAGATTTCCCTATTTTTGCGGCTATGGCAAAGACAGAACAAGTAACTGAAAACGCGCAGCTGAAGGATATCATTTCACATGCCAAGGAATATGGCTTTGTATATCCTTCTTCAGAAATATATGATGGACTTCAGGCAGTATATGATTATGGTGCCTATGGAGTAGAGCTTAAAAATAATCTTAAGCGCTTATGGTGGGAATCAATGACCCGATTAAACGATAATATCGTTGGTATTGATGCCTCAATCTTCATGCATCCCACCACTTGGAAGGCCTCTGGTCACGTTGACAGTTTCAATGATCCAATGATTGACAATAAGGACAGTAAAAAGCGCTACCGTGCGGATGTACTTATTGAAGAAAAAGCTGCTGCTTTAGAAAAAGAAGGTAAGCAGGAAGAAGCCAAAAATCTTTTGGCCGCAATGGGGAAATTGCTGGAAGCTGAAGACCTTGATGGTGTAAGGGATTTGATCATCAATGAGGAGATCTCTTGTCCTATTAGTGGCACTACCAACTGGACCGATGTAAGACAGTTTAACTTGATGTTCTCTACCCAGGTTGGTTCTGTAGCTGAGGATGCTTCCACGATCTACCTGAGACCGGAAACTGCCCAAGGAATTTTTGTCAACTTCCTTAATGTTCAGAAAACGGCGAGAATGAAAGTTCCTTTTGGCATCGCCCAAATTGGTAAGGCCTTCAGAAATGAAATTGTAGCCCGTCAGTTTATCTTCCGTATGAGGGAGTTTGAACAAATGGAAATGCAATATTTCGTACGTCCTGGTTCTGAGCTGGATTGGTATAAAACCTGGGCTGAAACGAGGCTTAAATGGCACAAAGCTTTGGGTGTTCCTGAAGAAAAATTGAGAACCCATGATCATGATAAGTTGGCTCACTATGCCAACGCTGCCATGGATATCGAGTTTGATTTCCCTTTTGGTTTCAAAGAAGTAGAAGGTATCCACTCAAGAACTGATTTCGATCTAAAAAGCCATCAGGAATACTCCAAAAAGAAGCAGCAATACTTCGATCCTGAGGTAAACAAAAACTACATTCCTTATGTAATCGAAACCTCAATCGGTGCGGATAGACTCTTCTTGATGACCCTTTGCAATGCCTTCACTGAGGAGGAAAAAGAAGGTAAAACCAGAACTTTCCTGAAATTCCATCCAGCAATTGCTCCTGTAAAAGCAGCTATTCTTCCTTTGACCAAAAAAGATGGCTTACCGGATAAGGGTAAAGAAATTGTCGATAAGCTAAAATATGATTTTAACATCATATATGAAGAGGCAGCATCAATTGGTAAGCGCTATACACGTCAGGATTTGATCGGAACGCCTTTCTGTATTGCCGTGGATCACCAAACATTGGAAGACAATACGGTTACTATTCGCCACAGAGATACCACAGAACAGGAACGTGTTCATATCGATGAGCTTCATGGCAAGCTTGCTGAAGCAACAAGCTTTAAAAATATATTTAAGCAGATTTAATTCATAAAGCTGCAGTATAAAAAAGAGGGGCCGGAAAAATTTCCGGTCCCTCTTTTTTATAGTCTTTTTTTTATCACTCACAAATCTCTACATCTAAGTGGACTGCGTAATACCTGGCTCCTTCAACAGTGTCAATTACCAATGAATTGGATTTGTCAGGTGCCTGTCCTGGAGTAGGTCTTCCTGCATTTGGAAGTTCACCATCCGCATAGCTGTACCATTTCACACTTTCTTCGTCATCCTGCAAGCTCCAGTCACCCAAATCAATGGTAATTGTTCCTTCCAGCACATCGTAAGTTACCGTACCGATGATCTCATCCTTATTTGCGTAAACATTTTGCTCTGCATCACCTTCGATATCAAAAACATACCACCAAGCATTGTTAAAGCCTCTTGAAGGTTCTCCATCATTTTCACCTAAAAGATCACCTGCATAAGCAGAAGCCGTTCTGATTTCACATTCATCAGGACAAAGTCCAACCAAACTGTAAGATTCATCAAAAGTGATTCCAGAGCCTAATCCTTCCTGCAAGATAGAAAAGTTAATAAGATCACAAGCTTCCCATCCCTCAGGCAACGGAATACTATGCATCACGGTACTACCTGAAGCAACCTCGTCAAACTCGACTTCATCACCCTCAATATTAATTGTAATGGTAGCTTTAGCATTGGAATTTCCTTCAGTGATCTCATACATCACCTCAACAATAAATTCACTTTCCGTATTGTATGCGGAAAAACTAACTGCTTTGGTATTGGTATTACCATTATCATTGGCCCTCGCATTATTTGGATTTCCACCTCCTCCTCCGTTGCCAGTACTTTGGGTTTGCATTCCAGAAATTGGATAATACATTACATCTTCCGCTGATAAATCTATGCAATCCAGATTACAGTCTCCTGTATTGGGAACAGCCATACTGGAAAAAACTTCATTTGACTCCTGTTGCATTTCAAAAGTCTCAACTTGATTGCAAGAAAAAAGCAGTGCAATCATCAATACCCCTAATTCCTTGAATCGGGACATACTAGTAAATAATTGTTTCATAATGTTCAAAATGATTTTCATCAAATATATAAGAGAAAAACCATTAAAACAAAATGTAAAGCATTATTTGGTATTTAAAAAGCTTATTTATATAAATAAACTACAACTACGGAGCTACTAAAATTCGATAAGATTCATATATGCTTAGTATATCTTCCACATAAGCTACTGCCAAATGCCCCTTGGCATATCCACTCCTTACCACAGGATCACGATAAACTTCTGGTTGGGACTTGCGCTCTAAAAAATAGGCCACACTATCCCAGTTTTGGGTATCCATACCGAATTTGAGGGCTAGCCTCCATGCGTCATTTACATGACCATGGCCCACATTATATGAAGCTAAAATAAACTTTATCCTTTCATTCACTTCAGGAACACGTTCAATCCAAAATTTATCAAGGTATTTCAGGTATTTCACTCCACCTATTAAGCTTTCCGATGGATCATTTGGGTTCTCAACACCGAATCTTGCTAGGGTAACCGGCATTAATTGTAATAAACCTTTCGCTCCTGCATAGCTAGTGGCAACAGTATCAAATCGTGACTCCTTGTAAACCAGAGAAGCCAGCAAACGCCAATCCCAGCCTATTAGTGTAGATCCGTTTTTGATAATATCATCATAAACAGATATGCGATCACCTGAAATAGAGGAAAAAGGACTTTTATTTCTATAATAACTATTCTTCTTATTCAAAAAATACTTCCCATATAGCACTGCAAAATAAGTAGATCTCTTGCCCCTTTTTATCCATTCATTAACTTCCTTTTCCAAGTTTGGAGCATTCTTTCTTACTGCCCAAGCCACTTCCGCTGCAGGGCCTATCTCTAGCTCTATATCCAGATTATTATAGTAAGTGGAGTTTACCAAGGCAACATCTTTGTCCACAACAGTATAATCTATTTCCTCTCGAACCACATCTTCTACCAATGCATCTGAGTTTTTGTCCCATTCCACGATCTCTATATTGATATTCAGACTATCCTGAATGGCCTCTAATTGACCTCTATAGACAGTAGACTTACGAACGTATATAGATTTCCCATTGAGTTCCGATGGATCCTTTATTATGGGTCGATCATCCCTTTGAACCAATACTGATGAAAATGAATTTAATGGCTCGGTGAATTTGCCGTATTTCTCCCTTTCAGGATTATTAAAAAGATTAATTGCGATAATATCTGCTTCCCCACTGTTCAACATCTTATAAGCCCTCATGATGTCTGCATCCACAATCAACCTGAGCTGTACGTCTAGTCTCTTTGCCAGATTACGGAGCAGCTCATATTCATAGCCCATTCGTCTACCCCTATAGATATAATAGCTAGTTGAGGAATTATCCACTACAGCCCTTATAAAGCCCCGCTGCTTAATCGCATTTAAGTCCAGTTGAACCGGATTTTGCCAAAATGGCTCCTTCTTTTTTTTGGCTTCAGGCCTCTGATTACAGGAAACAGCCAAGAAACCAAAACAAATAAGGATCACAATGAAAACTTTTTCCTTCATGGACAATCGAAACGCAAAAGCGCAATGGTTCAAATCAATATTAGTATAATTATACCATTTGTCCAACTGAAACAAAAAAGTGATCCCTGCTAATCTACTTATCCTCTTTCTTCGCCTTATACTGATTTGCTTTTTACTATCGCTTCAAACAGAGTAAGTACCTCATCCTTTTTTCTTTGACTTATGGGCAATTGTTCTCCATTGTCCATTAATACACTTCCCCCGTCATTTCTTAAATACTTTTTCATATAATTTGGATTAATCAAATACGATTGATGGATCCTTAGAAAAAAATACTTTTTGAGAGCTTTTTCCACTTCTTTGAGGGTCTTACTGAAAAGCAGCTTGGTACCGTCTGATAAGTAGAGTAAAGTATAATTATTTTGGCTTTGACCATAAAGGATATCGTCAACCTTAATAAACTCCAGCCCATCACTTACCGGAACAGCTATCTTGGATTTGATAATATTTTCTTTCTTTAGCAGCTCAATCAGCGCAGCAACCTCCTTGCTAGAGTTTCTGGATGCATATCCCCTACTTTGTGAAAACTTCTCAATGACTTCTCTTAGATCCTCCTTGCCTACGGGTTTGAGCAAATAGTGAAAGGCTTTATATTGGAAAGCCTTGACAGCATACTGACTATAGGCAGTGGTGAACACCACTTCAAAATCAAACTCCCCTAACAAATCAAGCAGTTCAAAGCCGTTTAATCGAGGCATTTCCACATCAAGAAACAATAAATCCAACTCCTTTTCTCTCAGGACTTCAATAACTTCATCCACCTTGGTAGATTGAAAAACTATTTCAATAGGCAAATCCAAATCTTCCAGTTCATAACTTAAACTTTCAATACAGTGAAGCTCATCATCAATAATACCTACTTTCATACCTGCTCTATTAAGCGCTGTAAAAACAAAATTAAAGATAATAAACATCCCTATATCCCAAAACAAAATATCACCAACTATTCCTTGTGCACAAGTAGGTAAATCAAAAATTATAACCAAAATTAATGGCTTGCTCATTTAAATAGAGTGCTTACTATTTCGCTATGGTAAGTCTAACATATATTATATACTTTAAATTAAAACTCAAACTGACTTTTAGACCTATTTTTCTGAACATTGATCAATGCTTCCTATTTATAGTTAGCTTCTTGGATAAAATTGAAAGGGTTCTTAAAAATCTATATCCTGGATTTTAATACAATTCTGTAGCAATGAAACTTTACAGCCAAATAATCACATATTGCTTTATCTCCCTATTATTGGGCTGTAATAATCAATTGAATAAAGCTCCAAATTCAGAAAATCTTATCACATACCATTTGATGATTAGTCCAAGTCATGATTATCCATCATATTTCAAGGATGATGTAAAAATCGGGGAGGTTCTTTTAGCTCCTGATGAGCAACAGCAAGTGTTCAAAATAAAAACCATAGTTAACAAAACATTCAAAACGACAGGTTACCAACTTTTTGTGGAAGGAGAATCCAATTATAAATTATTGGACTATAATACCTCTTATTTTTGCATTGGAAATGTAAAAGATCCCAAGGCCATAAAAATTCGTCTAAGAATCGATAAAGACCAATTTATTACTGCAAAATTGAGTGAGGTAAAAGATTTTGATAGCAAAGATAAACCACAAATCGCAGGCCCTGAATTATTTATCAAATAGCCCCCCCTTTATCTCACAGAATCTGTCGCCTCTTCCAAAACAATACTGATTTTGGCTTTTGTTCCAATAATCTCCTCCTTACTTCCATGCCTAGCCGCAATTTTAAAATCTACCCTATTATTACTTTGTTGATTATAAATCGCTAGGCGTTCTTCGATCAGCTTTAATCCCAAATGTGTACCGTACACATTACTTTCATTGTTCCGGCTTCCTTGCTCCCTAAAACCCACTCCATTGTCCATCACCTCTATAATCAACACCTCATCCTTTTCAAAAACTTTTATCTCTAACTGCTTTTCTATTTTTCTGCTTGGTAATAGACCATGCTTTATGGCATTTTCTACTAATGGCTGAAGAATTTTTGGAGGAACTTCCACATGCTGGGCGTTCACCTCTGATGAAACATCGACACCAAAATTAAAGCCTCCATCAAATCTTAATTTTTCGATTTTAAGGTACAGTTCTGTCGCCTTTAGTTCTTCAGCTAAGCTGATCGTATTTTTCCTATTATTGGTCAAACTCAATCTCAAAAGTTGGGCAAATGTATCTATGTATTCCTTGGCCTCTGCATTTTTATTCTTCATCACTAACCAGCGCACTGCATTCATTCCATTAAACAAAAAGTGGGGGTTCATTTGGGATTCCAAAGATTGTAGTGCCAAAGATTGTATGCGGTTTTCAAACTTACTCTCTAAAAGTTTGACCCGTTTCTCTTCATTATTTTTTTGCTCGGCCATTAATTCCTTAAAGGTCTCCTCCAATTGCTCATTCACCATTTCAATTTGACTTTTCTGTTCACTTATCTGCCTATTCTGCCTCGTCAACATCAAATTGGCCATTTTTTTGGACTTAATATTTTTAAATTGCATAAGGGCAATCACCGCGATAGCCACTAAAACCATCAACAAAAGTACAAGTATTATCCGCTGACTTTTTAGCTCTGCCACCTGGCTATCCAGTTGGACCTGTTGAAGCGATTTATCTTTCTCCAATAGTTCAATCTGTGATTCCTTTTTCTCCAAGGCATATCGCTTTTCTATTGCGGCTATTTCTGTCTCCTGATTGATCAGATTAACACTATCCTTATATTGATCAGAAATCTTATAATACTTCAATGCCAAATCCGGCTTTGATTGCTTTTCATAAATCGAAGACAACTGATAAGAAGCGGCCTGAATGAGACTTTTATTAGGTATGGCAATGGCTAGATCCCAAGTTTTATGATAGTATTCTATGGCCAAATCATACTGTTTATTGATGCGATAAACATCTGCCAATGCCTTCAGAAGATCTGCTTCTTTATGGGAATCATTCATCTTGACAAAAAGACCCAGGGACTTCTTATAATAATCCGCTGCTTGCTCAAGATCATTACCTTCTTTTAAATAGTTATGCCCAAAATATTCATAGGTAATACCCAAGCCATAATTGTCATTCCTTTTATGATTAATTTCCAGTAGCTTATTCAAATAGCTACGGGCTCTTTTAAAATCCCCCTTTTCTGTAAAATAATCCCCGATAGATAGATAATTCATGGCTATCCCCAAAGTATTTCCCCGCTCCCTTTCTGCCTCAAGTGACCGCACAAAATAAGTTAATGCATCCTCTTCCCTGCCTGGAATATGCAGTAAAGTATTCCCCAATCCATTGCAAGAAATAGCAATATTACGAAGGTCCTGCTGCGATTCCGCAATTTTCAGGGCCTCCAAATAATAAAATACCGCATTGTCAAAGTCCTCACCATAGCGACTCGCTACTCCCGCATTATTGGCGTAAATCATTTTTGCCAAAAAAGAAGAATCCTCCTTTGCTATTAAACCATAAGCTTTGGCATGCAAAGCTGTAGCTTCAGAATACCGCTGATGGTACCTGTACAGCAAACCTATATTATCCAGAGACCTGGCATATAACAAAGTATCCCCCAGCTCCAAAGACAAATCCAAGGCTTTTTCTGCTTCTGCATATTCTGACTCTTCATCATGTCTTTCTTGATGTATCTTTCTGGAAAATTCTATTGCATTATCAATAGCCCTTACTTTATCTATTGAAACGGAATCTGAAATTTTGTCCTGAAGAAAATTATTTGCCGCTGGAAAACTAAAAATGGGATTACAAAAGAAAATGAGCATACAAGCATAGCTGAATGCAAAATTCAGCTTTAAATCGAAAAAGTACTTCATTAATCTATTCCCATTCATAAAGTCATATAAATTAGACCTTTAATATCAGGAAATAAATTGAAAAATGCACTAAACATTAAGTTGGGAGCGATGATATATTACCCTCGCTCCCTATATAAAGGTTAATCAATTCAAAATAGGACTGGAATTACTGTCATAATAAATGCCCCCAGCCAATCTTTGCAATTCCACTTCAGCTACCTTAATGGAATAAACCGCCTCAATCAATCTAGTTTCTGCCTGTAACCTGTTTACCTGCGCATCCCTAAATTCCAAAAAGCTGGTCAGGCCAGATTTGAAACGGTCAAAAGCAATATCGGTATTTTCCCCCACTACCAAAAAATTGGCTTTTTCAATCTCTAATCTACGTTTACTGTTTTCATAGACATTAAATGCCCTATAGATATCGGCATTCAACTGGGTTTCGTATTGCTCAAGTACATAAGCTTGCGCCTCTTGCCTTACTTTGGCCCTTTGAACCTGTCTGTTCAATATAAATCCACTAAAAAGATTAATACCCACTGTCGCCCCAAAGTTAAAGCCACTGCGTTTATTTTGGATCAAGAAACCAGCATCAGAATTCGATACGGATTCGCGATAATTACCATTCAAGCTCAATGTGGGCAGCCTTTGCGCCTGAATTTCCTTCATTTCCAAATAGGCCACATTCTGCTCTCTTCTATTGACCAATAGAAGTTTATTCTCTTCCGAGGCTTGGTCCAATAATGGTCCCAACTTAAGGTCCTCTTGAATTTGAATGGAATCATTAATGATGAATTCCGTATTGGGCTCTATGGCCAAAAGCTCATTTAGGTTAATTCTTGCATTTCTGATCACCTGCTCTTGGGAAACCAATTGGGACATATCTGTATTATAGTCCACTTGTGCAGCCAAATATTCTCTTTTTGAGGTACCTCCCAACTCATACTGGGCCTTTACGATATCCAACCTCTGTTTTGATAGCCCAAGAGTCTCTTTTAAAAGGTCGTTGCGCTCAAGCTCTAACACCAACCTGTAATAACCCGTTGAAATAGCTGCTACGGTATTTTCAATCACAATTTTAGCTTGAAGTTCTCCAATCTCATTAAGCTTCCCCAACCGCTTCATTGCCACTACTGCATCATATCTAAAACCATATATGGCATTTAGATTAAAGTTTTCCCCTGTTGAATTCGCTCCCTCGATAAGCCTTGGCTCATTTTCATTGACAAATTGCTGCTCCACATCCTCTACACTTTTTGTTCTTCCATAAGTGGCATCAACTCCAGGCAATAAGGCTCCCAAACCGATTTTTTTATCTATCTCGGTAATTTCCTTATCCTTAATTGCAATCTTGACATCATAGTTATTTTCCAAACCCATCATCACTGCTTTCTCAAAGGAAAGTTCTTCTTGCGCCAATACTTGGCTGGAGACAGCTACAGCCATTAAAATAATCAAACAATACTTCATCATACTCTCGCTAATCTTCCGGATTTAGATGTCAAATAGGTGTATATAGCTGGGATAATAAATAGGGTCAAAATAGTAGAGAATACCAACCCACCAATTACGGCTACCCCCATTGGCATCCTACTTTCCGCTCCAGCTCCCAAAGCCAAGGCAATAGGAAGTATTCCCAAAATAGTGGACAAACTGGTCATCAAAATAGGCCTAAACCTTGCTGATGCAGCTCCAATAATGGCATCATCAATATCATGGCCATGTGCTTTCCTCTGATTAGCAAATTCCACGATTAGTATACCATTTTTGGTCACCAGACCTATCAACATGATGATACCTATTTGGCTGAAAATATTCAATGTAAAATCAAACAACCATAGTGAAAGCAAAGCTCCGCACAAAGCCAATGGCACAGTGAACATAATGGTCAGTGGATCCATGAAGCTTTCAAACTGGGCTGATAAAACTAAGTAAATAAGAACAAGGGCAAATAGAAAGGCAAAGACCAAACTATTGGAACTTTGTCTAAACTCTTTGGAAACACCGGCCACGTCGGTAGTATAACTGTCATCCAAAACCTCATCTGCTATTCTATCCATCTCATCCAAACCATTTCCAATAGTGTATTTCCCTGCCAAACCTGCCGAAACTGTTGCACTTACAAAACGGTTATACCTGTAGAGTTGTGGCGGTGTGCTTTTTTCTCTAATAGTCACCAAATTATCCAGCTGTACCAGTTGTCCATTCTCAGCTCTCACATACAGCATCCTCAAATTTATAGGCTCATTTCTGTCCTCAAGCTGCATCTCTCCTACCACCTGATATTGTTTCCCCTTCATGATAAAATAATCGAAGCGTTGGCCTGAATAGGAAAGTTGTAAGGTTCTTGCTATTTCCTGTACGGATACGCCGATATTTCTGGCTTTGTCTCTGTCTATTTCTACTTCAATTTCAGGCTTGGTAAACTTTAAGTTGATATCTGAAAAGGCAAAAACTTCACTTTGGTTTACCTTTTCCATAAATGAAGGAATAATCTCCTTCAATTTGTCAATGCTCGGAGCCTGCAAAACATACTGAATAGGCAGACCTCCTCTTCGATCCCCTATTGATTGTGGTTGGGAAGCAAATGCCCTGACATCTGTTTTGTTCTTGATCACCCCAGAGACGGTTTCGAAAATCTGCTGTTGACTCAAATCACGGTCTACCGCATCTACCAACCTTACAATAACCAATCCAGAGTTGGTACTAGCTGTACCAAAACCAGGTGAAGTTACCGAAATCAAACTGCTTCTATACCTCTCTGGAACAACATCCATGATCTCCACCAGCAACTCATCTATCACCCTATCCATATAGTCAAAAGTAGCACCTTCGGGACCACTCATGCTTATTCTAAATTCACCTCGGTCTTCCATAGGTGCCAACTCTGAAGGAATCGAGATAAATAGAAAATAAATACCAAAACCCATGGAGGCAATGATCAAAAATGCAGTCCACCTAAACTTCATAAATGCCCGCAGAACGATTTCGTATTTTTCTGTTAACCAAACAAAAACAGGTTCTGTTACATTATAAAACCAATTGTGCCTTTCCCTTTTCTTAAGCAACTTAGCACTGAGCATCGGGGTCATGGTCAAGGCCACAAAAGAGGAAATAATTACTGCTCCAGCAACCACAATACCGAATTCCCGGAACAACCTTCCTGTGGTACCTGATAAAAATATTACTGGCAAGAACACTGCTGCCAAGGCTATTGTCGTGGCAATTACTGCAAAGAAAATCTCCTCCGCTCCCTGCTCCGCGGCTTTGTCAGGGTTTTGCCCCTTTTCAATTTTCGAGTAGATATTCTCCAATACCACAATGGCATCATCTACTACCAGACCAATGGACAATACTATCCCCAGCAAGGTCAACACATTGATGGAAAAGTCCATCAGATACATGATGAAGAAAACACCTATCAGCGAGATAGGAATGGTTAGCACCGGGATAAATGTGGTCCTCCAATCCCTCAGAAACAAAAATATAATCGCTACTACCAGTAAAAAGGCCAAAACAATGGTTTCCTGCACCTCACTGATCGAGCTTCTGATATACTTGGTAGTATCGAAACCAATTCCAAGCAACACATCATCTGGCAAATCCTTCTTGATAAACTCTAATCTTCTATAAAATTCATCTGCAATCTCAATACTATTGGATCCAGGCAGTGGAACGAGTACAACTCCCACCATTGGAATCCCATCCCTTTTCAATACGGTCCTTTCATTCAGTGGAGCCAACTCAGCTGTTCCAACATCTTGGAATCGAACAATATTATTGTTGTCCTCTTTGATGATCAACATATTGAATTCATCAGGAGTAGACAATCTACTTTTGGTCCTAACGGATAGTTCAATAGTCGACCCTTCTATCCTACCTGAAGGCAACTCCACATTTTCGCTTTGGACCTTATTGAGTACATCCAAAGGAGTAACACCGTAAGATGCCATTCTAATTGGATCCATCCTCAATCTCATAGCATATTCCTTTTCTCCCCAAATCCTAACCTCACTAACTCCAGGAATAGTCTGCAAACGTTCTTTGAAGATATTGTCAGCAATCTCTGAAAGCTCTAAAAGACTTTTTTCATTACTCTGAACATTCAAAAATACTATGGGACTTGAATCTGCATCTGCCTTCGATACTACTGGTGGTTCTGCATCTGGAGGAAGGTTTCTTTGCGCTCTGGCTACTTTGTCCCTTACATCGTTTGCAGCAGCCTCCATATCTGCACCTACCTCAAATTCAACAGTTATATTACTGGTGCCGTCATTACTGGTTGAAGTCAGGGACTTAATTCCAGAAATGCCATTAATAGATTCCTCCAATGGTTCAGTAATTTGCGCTTCGATGACGTCAGCATTTGCACCGACATAAGTTGTTCTCACACTGATCACCGGAGGGTCCACACTTGGGTACTCCCTTACACCCAAAAAGCTCATCCCGATAATTCCAAAGAGAAGAATCGTCAGAGAAAATACTATGGCCAAAACTGGCCGTCTGATACTAACTGTAGATAAACTCGACATTTCAGTTGATTTTATTCATCTTCACCTTCATACCATCTTTTACCTGTAAAACACCAGTAGTTAAAACAAATTCACCAGGCTTGACCCCATCAGTGATCTGTACGTTTCTTTCTGTTCTCATTCCTATGGAAACCTTTCTTTCCATCACCACTCCTTCTTTGTTGGCCAAGTATAATTTATACCCCTCCAGCTCTGGGATTAAAGCCTCAGAGGGCACCAAAATGGCATTTTCCTCCACATCCAGATTAAACTGAATCCCCACAAACATCCCTGGCAAAAACTTCCTTTCCTTATTGGGACTTATCGCCCTTAATTTTAAGGTTCTAGTATTCGCATCAATAATAGGTTCGTAAGCATAAACCTTCCCACTTTCCATCCCCTGTGATGCATTGTTTGAAAAATGGATGATGGACCCGATGGTTACCTGACTAGCATACCTTTCTGGTATAGAAAATTCGATTTTAATAGGGTCTATATTAACAATATTTGCAATTACATCTGTGCTACCAATTACAGCCCCTTCAGAAATCCTTCTCAATCCTAAAACCCCATCAAAGGGTGCTCTAATCACCATTTTATCCAGTTGGGCCTTTACCAGCCTAATATCAGCAAGAGTAGTGTTATACTGATTCAATATAACATCATATTCTTCCTGACTGATCGCTTCTCGCTCCAATAATTGCTTCTGACGGTTTTCCTGGCCCTCATAAAGTTTCTTGGTAAATTCTAATCTATCCAGCTGAGCACTCAACTCATCATCATTCAAATACACAAGCGGAGTACCTTTCTTCACGAACTGGCCTTCCTTGAAATTAATGGACTCAACCAGCCCATTGATTTCCGGCCGCAGTTCTACAGACTCATTTGGAAGGACATTTCCTGTAACTTTAAGATTATTTTCTAGCCGCTCCGTTTTGATTTCTAAAACATCTACTGGCAGTAGTTCCCCTGAAGATGCAGAACTTGCTTTGGCCTCAGTACTTGAAGGCACATGTACACTGCTATTCCAGTTCATCCTGGGGTATAAAAATATGATGGCTATCACCAGTCCAATAGCCAAAATCAACATGATTTTTGTCTGCTTCTTCATTACTTTATAGAAATTCCTTCTAATCTAGGTCAACTATCCCTTAGCTCACCTCTATGCTTACTAAACAAAGTAAATCAATAATACAAAGAGTATCTTCAAATAAAACATAGAAGGCAAATGACAGTTTTCAGTGGTTGAGAATTTTACAAACATTTACCCAAAATCTAAAAAATGATCAAGTTGAAGTTCTTTACCAGATGGGCTTAATTGAATTGAGGATAGATTTGGTTTTAGGACCAGGAACAAACCTATAAATGAAATTCATTCTAAAGTTACCTGTAAACACCTCAGTATTAAAATCCTTTGTCTTTGCTAACTTCACATTTTCATATACAAAATTACCATTGAATGCCCATTTTTTTGCATTATACCCAAAGCTTCCTTTTAAAAGATAATTGGGATTTAAACTCCAACCAATAGTATATCTCTCACCCTTCATCTGTGTAAACCCAAAGCTTGGACTTACTGAACCATATCCCATTATAAAAAAATGCTTAGCAATCACCAATGTATAAGCATAACCTACATTTGGACCAAACTCAAAAAAATTCACTTTGGAAAAATCCCTGCTCAGATCAACTAATTCTGGTCGTGGAATTAAAGAACTATCTCCACTGACCCTGCCACCATACATCTCAAATCCAAATAATGGAGTACCCGCAGACCTTTGCTGCCATTCAGTTTGATAAAATGCCGCCTTGTATGAAAACTTACCTTTATTCAAAATATATTGAACTGAAGCCCCAATTTCACGGACCCTCATATCAGGCCTGTAATAGAAATCCTGATTCTCTTCGGCAAATGTCCCTTCTGGTATCAGGTGAAACCCCCTATAAAACTGAAGATAACCATCTACTATCCATCCATTAGGATTAGTGTGGAATTGGGCATCCAAATAATTGGTTTTACCCTCACCTCTGTCAGGATTTAAAAAACCATAACCATACCCTAAATTCAAGTTCAAATCATCATACCCCACCCCAAATCCTAAATTCAAGGTAGAATTCGGCCAATAATTCAAATATGGAACTTCATGTAATTTATCATGTATTTTCACACCAGTGAATTTTCTTGAGGTATAAAGTCTTCCGGAAATCATTTCCGAAAATTTCAAAAAATATCCGTTTGAGCTATCCTCTTTAGTAGATTGAGCAAATACATAACTTCCCAGACAATGAAAAGCCAAAATAAAAAGGACTAGCCTTTGGGTACTTTTTTTTAACAAAAACGTTTTGGGCATAAAATTTTACTAAAGTTTCTATAGAGAAAGCTTATTGCCCGTGAATAAACAATTTAGTTATTGTATAAAAAAGTGCATGTACAAAAAAGTAAACACAAATGCCAAAGCCCCAGACCACAAATAGGCCTTTACCAGTATTGCTTTAACCCTTTGGGAATAATCAAAAAAAGACATGATCCCAAGCATATAAATCATAAAGATAAAGATACCGCTTGTAATGAATTCTAGCATTTAACAGCTTTATTTTAAACGAAATACAAATTAACTAACTAGATCATGTTTTTATTGCATTCAAAATTAAATAATTGTTAAGTATTCAATTTCAATCTAGAAAATGGTACAAATATGCGAATTGATAAAGATTCAAATTCCGAGGTTAAAAGGAAATACCATCCTGAACACTCAAGATGGTATTTGTTTTTAAACCTTGTATTAAATTACGGAGGCTGATAAAAAATAATCCATAAAATTACCTCCAACTCAATTACACACACTAAAAGTCATAAGTAGAAAAAGTTGCTTAATCACCCAAGACAAATGTACAAATTTTTTTACAGATAAAACAAACTCAACTTCATGGAATTATTTGATTAATTAACGGAATATTAACAATTACACACAAAAACCAACACTTTTTGCCAACAAAAAGCCAATTTGACCAATTATACCATTATGACACCGTGAATAAATAATTTTAAAATAATATATTAATTTTTCCGGCTAAGCTTTATTTGTTCATTTTCATTTATGAGTAATAATTTAAGATTAAAACGCATTCAAAGGTTATCTTTAATTATGACCTTTTATATTTGTCTCCAACAAAACCGCACCCATTGATAATCCCTATGGAGGAATTAAATCAAAAAGTAAGCATAGTAATCCCCTGTTTCAACCAAGGAATTCACCTTAGAGAAACAGTTAATTCCGTACTTGCCTCTACCTATTCTAATATAGAATTAATCATAGTTAATGATGGATCTACTGACAACTCTTTGCAACTTGCCAAAGAGATTCAGAAAGACCATCCTCAGGTTATTTTGATCGACCAGGAAAATGGCGGTGTTTCAAGCGCCAGAAACACGGGCATTGAATCCTCAACTGGAGAAATCATTTTACCCCTCGATGGAGATGATTTGATTTCGCCAAATTATATCAGTGAAGCAGTAAAAGTTCTAATTTCCCAACCTGAGGTAAAAGTAGTTTACTGCGATGGCATAAAGTTCGATGAAACCGGTCAAAAAGAATGGAAACTCAAGCCATTCAGCAGGCACCAGCTCGCCAAGGACAATATGATCTTCAACGCTGGACTTTTTCGAAAAAGTGATTGGCAAAAAGCAGGAAAATACTCTGTGGAGATGAGAACCATGGGCAGAGAAGACTGGGAATTTTGGATTAAAATGCTAAAAAATGAAGGAGAGGTCCACAAGTTACCTTTTATAGGATTCTTCTACAGACTCCATCCTGCCAGCAAAAGAAAGAAAACCTCCACTAGAGAAAAGAAAAAGGAGAGAATAGACTTTCTTAACTCCAGACATATGGATTTCTTCCAAAGGGAATTAAACGGGCCACTCAGATACCAACGTTCCTTCTCAAAAACTTACAACACGATCCTCAAATGGTTTAACCTAATCTAAACCAACTTCTTCGTTCAATAATTTAGTACAAAATTACTTTTAGATTAAGGAGTGGCTACACTGTAGTTTTTCCTAGCTGATAAGCAGCTACATTTTTACAACTATTAAATCTTATCCAGCCCCTTCCAGAATTTTAAGAAATAATATTTTAAAGGATTTTTATACTTGAGCTGTTTCCAGGGCCTACTCCCATGAGGTTTATGTAATACTGGAACATTCATCAAGACAAAGTTTTTATACCCAAGCTCTATGGCTTTCTTGGAGATAAAGGTATCATACCAGTCTTTGGCATCATCCAATTCCATAAAATCATACGCTGCTAAAAACTCCTTACTAAATAAAGTACAACAAAAACTAAGGCTTCTCTTGGTATCTATAACATCTTCCCTAACATCCTTGAACTTCAAATAGGGAAAATTCACCTTTTTATCATAGCCTACAGTAATTGCCCCAACAAGTCCTACATCCTTATGTTGCTGGTAAAAATCAAGCATTTTGGCTATCGTATCCTTCTCCACGGTAACATCCGATTCAACTACCAAGAGAGGCAGCCCCTTTTCAATTGCCTCCTTTTGGGCCATTTGAAGCACCAATTTATAATTGGGAGAGGGAGTATCTGTTACATCCTCCAAATGCAAAACGGTATAACCTACCTTGGAAGCTTTCTTATCCAACTCAGACTTGGTCTCTGCAGTACTGAAATCATTGTAAATCTTATGCTCCACAGAAACGGTTGATGCCTGGATAGCTTCAGCGGTTTCCAAGGTAGTTTCAATGGAATTTTTCACGGGAGTGATGACAAGTACTTGAGCCATAATTGGAGGGATTAAAGAGAAAAGAGCTTGCCGGGGCACTGGTCCCCAAGCAAGCTCTTCCACTATATGTTATGAATTAGCTTAATTTAGCTACAGCATCTTTGATACGCTTCAAAGCTTCTTTCAACTCAGCTTCAGAAGCAGCATAAGAAAGTCTCACACAGTTTGGAGCACCAAAAGCAGCTCCAGTAACCAATGATACGTGAGCATCATTCAAGATATATAAGCAGAAATCATCTGCATTTTCAATTTTTTGATCACCAACTGACTTACCGAAGAAAGCAGTTACATCAGGGAAGAAATAGAATGCTCCTTCAGGAACATGCGTCTTGATTCCCGGAATGTCTCTCAACAAATCCAAAACAAGGGCCCTTCTGTCATGATAAGCTTTTTCCATTTCCTTAGATGGAGTCTGGTCACCAGTGATTGCCGCCAAAGCAGCTCTTTGAGCGATACCAGTACCACCCGAAGTGAACTGACCTTGAATTTTCTCACATGCCTTAGCAATGAAAAGAGGCGCACAGATATACCCTACTCTCCATCCAGTCATTGCATAACCTTTAGAGAATCCATTCACTGTGATAGTTCTATCATACATACCATCAAGTGCGGCCATACTTGCATGCTGTCCTGTGAAATTGATCAATTCATAAATCTCATCGGCTATCACATAAACATCATCATGCTTCTTCACTACTTCTGCGATAGCTTCCAACTCTTCCTTACTAAATACTGAACCAGTAGGATTACAAGGAGAAGAATAGATTACGGCTTTGGTTTTATCAGTGATGGCTTCTTCTAACTGTGCAGCAGTTGCTTTGAAGTTATTTTCCAAAGTACCTTCAATCAATACAGGCACACCACCTGCCAATTTGATGATTTCAGCGTAGCTCACCCAATATGGAGAGAAAATCACTACTTCATCGCCTTCATTCAACAAGCACATGAATATATTGGCAATTGAATGCTTTGCACCTGTAGAAAGCACAATATTTTCTGCCTTAGCTTCAGTGATTTTGTTCTCAACTTGTAGCTTTTTAGCAATCGCCTCTCTCAGGTCCTGATACCCTGCTACTGGTGGGTAAGAAAAGTATTTTCCCTCATCAATGGCTGCCTTGGCGGCATCCTGAACATGTTGTGGGGTTTTGAAGTCAGGCTCTCCCAAGCTCAAACTGATAATGTCAATTCCTTGACCTTTAAGCTCACGGGCTTTTTTGGCCATTGCCAGCGTAGCTGACTCTTCCATATTGTTAATACGGTCTGATAAGATACTGCTCATTGCTTTATAATTGTTTATTCTATGGTCAGATTTAAATTGAAAACTTTCTAAAAATTGCTTCCTTGCTTTTTCTTTTCGGCATTTTTTAGCTGTCTTCAATAATAACTGGGCAAAATTAAGGATTATGCTTGTTAATTCTAAACCTTTCGATTATTTAGAGCACATATTCTTTAGATAAATTCGTTTTGATAGAAAATCTTCATTAGTTTGTCTTGATTAAGCTATGAAAAAGATATTACTAGGCATCGGACTTTCAGGTTTTGTTGGGATCTCAAATGCGCAAAGCTTTGATTCACTTACTGCCATTACTCCAAAGGACACTTCTGGCGTGATCGTAGATGAACTATTGCCAAGCAATGCGCCTATTTTGCTTTTTGACGACACCCAAAGAAAGGAAGAAAAGAAAAAGGAGAAAAAGAAAAGAAGCAAAAACGTATACTTTGGGGAAAAGACCCGAAAATCATTTTTGAGAACAGAAATCAAGGGTAAAACCCAGTATCAATTATTTAATTATACCCTACGCAACAAAGAAGTAGATCCTTATATTCGAGATGTTTACTGGTTAGACACTGGCGATAAAGTTATCAGAACTTCTGGCTTTGACCCAAACAGAGGTTACTTGCTGCATGGCCCCTATGAAAAACGCATAGATGAGGAAGTCGTAGAAACGGGAATGTATTATTTTGGCACAAAGCATGGACGCTGGATGAGCTTCAACAGCAAAAACATCCTAACGGATAAGTCCCATTATTATGAAGGCTGGCCCAAAGACTCTAGGGTAAGCTATTATAACCAAAAACAACAAAAGCTAGAGAAAGTCATCCCTATTGAGTACGATTTAAAAGAGGGGAACTTTTTCCATTTTTATGAAAATGGACAATTAGCAGTGAAAGGTGAATACCACTATGGAGAAAAGGTCGGTCTCTGGACTGAATATTGGAATACCCAAGGAGGAAAAACCATTCGAAAAAGGGAAATCCAATATCAGGAAAAACCTTTTACCAAAGGATTTTTACCCTATATTAAATCAGAGTGGGATCAAAATGGAGCTTTGATCTATCGAAACCCGAGGAGTCTTTAGCATTAAGGATCAATAAAATGCATCTTCAAAATGCTTATACCGAATTACACCTTCCTTATCTCTGTACACCCCCACAATATCAAATCGGATATCTCTGTGCCAGTTAATTTCATAGATATAATGGTCAGCCGCCCTTAAAATCAATTGGCGCTTACGATAATCCACAAATTCCTCGGCATAGCCATAGCCCGTTCCACTACGGAACTTTACCTCCACAAAAATAAGCAGCCCTTTAAATTCCATTATTAAATCAATCTCAGCGTATTTGTGTCGGTAGTTACGCTCCTTCACCATATAGCCCTTGGACACCAAAAAATCAGCGGCCAACTTTTCGGCATCGCGGCCTGTGTCATTATGCTGTGCCATCACCAAATATTTTATTAATTTTGACAAAAATTCTCCTCCTTAGTAGAATAATGAAGGGAAAGGAATTCAGAAACCTCAAAAAAAGAACCCAAACACCAAAACTGGTGTTACCTAGGACCAATATCTAAAGCCTTGACAGTGAATCAAATTATCAATAAAAAAGTAAAATTTATAGACCTAGGGCAAAAAGATTACAAAGAAACCTGGGATTATCAAGAGGAACTTTTTGCGGACACGGTTGCCTTAAAAATCCAAAACCGTAAAAATGGACCTGAACATCAACAGGTCACTCCCAATTACCTATTATTTGTAGAGCATCCTCATGTATACACTTTGGGGAAAAGTGGTGAGCTTTCTCATTTGTTACTGGATGAGAATTCACTAGCTGAAAAGAATGCCACCTTCTACAAGATCAACAGAGGTGGGGACATCACCTATCACGGACCCGGACAATTGGTCGGCTACCCTCTATTGGACCTGGATAATTTCTTTACTGACATTCATAAATATCTCCGTTATTTAGAAGAGGCCATTATATTGACCCTAGCGGATTACGGAATTACGGCAGGAAGAATTGAAGGGTTGACAGGTGTATGGCTGGATCATGAAAAACAGGAAAACCCTAGAAAAATATGTGCACTTGGAGTGAAATCCAGTCGCTGGGTGACCATGCACGGCTTTGCCTTTAATGTAAATGCTGACTTATCATATTTCAACAATATTGTTCCTTGTGGCATTTCGGACAAGGCAGTCACTTCCATGCATCTGGAACTGGGAAAAGCGGTGGATGAAGCCGGGGTTAAGGAAAAAGTAAAAAATCATATTGCTAAACTTTTTGAAATGGAATGGGAGGACTGACGGTACCGACTCTTTAAACTAAGATTAAGAAAACATAGAAATGAAAAAAGACATCAACTTTCACCCTGTTACGGGAGTGAAGCTCGCTATAGCAAAAGAAGAAGTAAATGGCCAAACTGAATGGGGCGTATATATCATCAATCTGAACATGATCGAATTAAAAAACCTGATGATTACTTCTAAAGGTTATGGCACCATCAATGGAGAAGAAAAAAAGACTTCTACCCTAAGGCATATGATAGAGGAATTGGGACCACAAAGCATAGCAAAAGTTGAACCTATTGACCCAAATTTGTTCTCTCTCAACAATGAATTCTGGGTAAGTTATTATATCTTAGATCAGATATTTGACAAAAAATTCGTCTTCGTAGAGGGCAGTATGGATCAAAGCAATATTCAATACATTCCTGACCTGGACCTTGAGGGCGTTTTACATCCTTAAAGGCCTATGGCAGACTTTTTGAGTGATCTTAGGGACATCCTTTTTTTGGACATAGAAACCGTGTCCGGCGCAGCATCCTTACATGAACTTCCAGAAAGACTTAAGGAAGAATGGCTGAAAAAATCTTCCTTTTTGGAGATAAGGGAAGACCTCACTCCTGAAGAACTTTACTTAGAAAAAGCAGGGATTTATGCAGAATTTGGCAAAGTAGCCTGTATAGGAATGGGCTACTTCCAATACGACCCCGAAAATGAACAGCTTCAGTTTAGGACAAAGTCCATAGCGGAGAAATTGGAACATGATACACTATTGAATTTCAGGGAAATTCTTGAAAAAAGGCAGTGGACCCTTTGTGCCCATAATGGGAAGGAGTTTGACTTTCCCTATTTATGCCGAAGGATGCTGGTGAACCGAATCCCGCTTCCAGATGTTCTTCAAATGGCCGGAAAAAAGCCATGGGAGATTCATCATATGGACACTTTGGAACTTTGGAAATTCGGTGATTACAAGCACTACACTCGTCTAGAGCTTTTAGCCACGTTGTTTGATATTCCAAGCTCCAAGGACGATATCACTGGAGCTGAAGTCAATATGTATTATTATCACCATGAAGACCTACCAAGTATCAGAAAATATTGCTTGAAAGATGTAGAGGTGACCGCTAGGATTTATTTAGCATATCAGGGCTTACCAAGTCAAATGGATATAAAAATCATCAACTTAGATGAAAATCAGAAAATCAATTGATAAGTTTTAGGTTACTTTGTAAACCCAATCAGTTTTTAAATTGTATTATTAGGAAAACTGCGGAAAGCCTGACTAAAGCATGAAAATCAATCACCCAAAACCCACACATTAAAAAAAATTACCAGCAGCATTCAGGCTGCAGGAAAAAACATTAAATTTTTATGAGCAAAAGATCAAAAAAACATTCACGAGGGAAAAAGCAAGGAGGCAAGTTTACGAATTCTGCCCAACTGGCAGAGCGCATCCTTAACTTTTTAGATAACCATTTTGGAGAAGAATTTTCCTCAAAACAGATTATTAAAAAACTAGCCATCAGGGATGCCGTCGCAAAAGGAGGCGTCGAACCTGTATTGAATAAATTAGTTGATGGAGGTTCCGTTTCAAAGAACCCAAGGAATCATTATTCCTCCACAAAAGAACCTGACTTTATAGTAGGCACTGTGGATTATGTCAATCCTCGATTTGCATTCATCGTCCCTGACAACAAAGGAGAACAAGAAGAGGACATTATGGTGAAAGCTGGGGACATGAAAAATGCCTTAGATGATGACAAGGTAAGAGTAATGGTTTACCCTAATAAGCGCCATGGTCAAAAACGCGAGGGCAAAGTACTTGAGATCGTTACTAGGGCCAGAGAAGAGTTTGTTGGAAAAGTGGAAATTTCCCCAAGGTTTGCCTTTGTGGTGCCTGATTTCAAAAAAATGCACCACGACATTTTTATCCGAAAAAGCGACCTCAAAGGTGCAGAACACAACCAAAAGGTAGTGGTAAAAATGACCGAATGGAGAGAGGACGATAAAAACCCAACTGGTATCATCACCCAAGTATTGGGTAAAGCTGGAGAACATGAAGTAGAAATCCACTCCATCATGGCGGAATTTGGACTTCCTTTTGAATACCCAGAAGAAGTGGAAGCAGCAGCCGATGCCATACCAGAAGAAATCACAAAATCAGAAATCAAGCTAAGAAAAGACTTCAGGGAGGTAACCACTTTTACTATTGATCCTGTTGATGCAAAGGATTTTGATGACGCCATCTCTTACCGGGCTTTGGAAAATGGAAATATTGAATTGGGAGTTCATATTGCTGACGTTACCCACTATGTCAAACCAAAGACCCTCTTAGAAAAAGAAGCTTACGACAGGGCCACCTCGGTATACCTAGTGGACAGGACCATTCCCATGCTTCCAGAAAGGTTAAGTAATGGGCTTTGTTCCCTCAGACCAAACGAAGATAAGCTGACCTTCTCCTGTGTTTTTGAGATAAACCAAAATGGGGACATACTAAATCAGTGGATAGGTAGAACCATCATTCACTCTGACAGAAGATTTGCTTATGAGGAAGCTCAAGAAAATATTGATAATCAGTCAGGGGATTTCTATAAAGAACTCACACTGCTAAATGATATTGCCAAAAAAGTCAGAAAAAGACGATTTACCCATGGGGCGATAAACTTTGAGACCGTTGAGGTGAAATTCAACTTGAACGAAAAAGGCATACCTTTAGGGCTTATCATCAAAGAGCGCAAGGACATCCATAAAATGATCGAAGAATACATGCTCTTAGCCAATAAAGCAGTAGCTGAATTTGTTTTCAAAAAGAACAAAGGAAAGGACACCTTCGTTTATCGTACTCACGACTACCCGGACCTCGAGCGTTTGGAAACCTTCGCCAATTTTGCCAAGAAATTTGGCCATCAACTTAATATTGGAGACGAAAGCAATGTTTCTTCTACTTTAAACAAGCTGATGAAGGAAATTGAGGGCAAACCTGAACAAAACCTTTTGGAACAATTGGCCATCAGAAGTATGGCAAAAGCTAAATATACCACTGAGCCAAAGGGGCACTTTGGACTGGCATTTATGCATTACACCCATTTTACCTCACCTATAAGAAGGTATCCTGATATGATGGTTCATCGATTATTGCAACATTATTTGGATGGTGGTAAATCCCCTGATCAGGAAGAATGGGAAAACAAATGTATCCATTCGTCTGAAAGGGAAAAAAGAGCCTCAGATGCTGAAAGGGCCTCTATCAAATACAAGCAAGTTGAGTTTATGTCCTTGGCTGAAGACAAAGCTTATGAAGGTATTATTTCAGGTGTCACAGAATGGGGTATCTTTGTGGAAATTACTGAGACCAAATGTGAGGGCATGATTCGTCTGCAGGATTTGCGGGATGATTATTATGAATTTGACGAGAAGAACATGCGTCTCATTGGGTCAAAAAACAAAAAAATGATCACTTTGGGAGACCAAGTGAAGGTCCGCGTCGTAAACACGGATATTGATAGAAGAACTATAGATTTGGAATTTGCAGATGACAACGATTAAAACCAACTTGACTAAAGAGGTACTGATAAAACTGGAAAAACACTTACAAGATTTTTCTTACGGCAACTCCCCAAAAGAGCTATATGAGCCCATCTCTTATATTATGAGCTTAGGAGGAAAACGTATCAGACCTTTATTGACCCTGCTTGCTTATTCCCTGTATAGAGAAGATTATCAAAATGCCCTAACTCCTGCCATGGCGGTGGAAGTTTTCCACAACTTCACCTTGATGCACGATGACATCATGGACGAAGCTCCCTTAAGAAGAGGTAAGGAGACGGTCCATGAAAAATGGGACACCAATACAGCCATACTTTCAGGTGATGTCATGTTGGTAAAAGCCTATGAAATTTTATCTGAAGTACCTTCCGATAAATTGGGAAATTGCCTTACGCTGTTCAACAAAACTGCCAGAGAGGTTTGTGAAGGTCAGCAGAGAGACATGAACTTTGAGACCATGGACGAGGTAGCTGAATCAGAATACCTTGAAATGATCCGCCAAAAGACCGCTGTCCTTTTGGGTTTTGCCCTGCAATTTGGAGCCATACTCGCCGGCGCATCCAAAGAAGATAGTCAGCACCTTTATGATTTTGGAGTAAATATTGGTATTGGCTTCCAGCTTAAGGATGATTTACTGGATGTATATGCTGACAAGGAAAAATTTGGCAAGCAAGTAGGCGGAGACATCATTGCCAATAAAAAGACCTTCCTTCTGATAAAAGCTAAAGAATTAGCTAAGGGAGAAGATAAAGGCAAATTGGAAGAATGGCTTTCAAAAACTGATTTTGATAAAGATGAAAAAGTAAAGGAGATAACTGCACTCTATGATAAGCTAGGCATTAAGGATATTACAGAAACCAAAATGACTTCCTATTTCGACTTGGGCTTTGCCCAATTGGATGATCTTAATATTTCAAATAAGGAAATGTTGGCGGCCTTAAAAGACCTTACCCAAACCCTTATAGACCGGGAACAATAAATCCTTTCCCTACCTTTAGCCTATATCATGGAATTGTCAGCTACCCTATTCATCATCATCATAACTGTCTTAACGTCTTATTACGCATGGAAAAAACCTGCTTTTCTTAGTAGAAGCATGTTCAATCCTTACTTGATAAATCAAAGCAAACAGTATGACCGCTTCATTTTGTCAGGATTCATCCACAAGGACGGTGTTCACCTATTGTTCAACATGATTACTTTCTTTTATTTTGGCGGATTGGTGGAACAATACCTGACCTACAGGTTTGGTATTATGACAGGTATACTGATTTTTGTCCTATTCTACTTGACAGCAATTGCGATATCGGATATCCCTACCTTTTTGAAATACAAAAACAGCCCTCATTACCAAGCTTTAGGAGCTTCTGGAGGAACTGCAGCAGCTGTATTTGCCAGTATTGTGCTCGTACCAATGGCAGACATTTGCATTTTCGGTATCCTCTGCTTGCCCGGCTTTATCTTGGGAGGATTGTTTTTAGCTTATTCCTATATCAAAAGCAGGCAGGACAATGACAGCATCAACCATGACGCTCACCTATATGGGGCCTTGTTTGGCATTGCCTTTATCCTTATTCTATCACCAAGTAGCGCAGTGCACTTTTTGGATCAAGTTAAAAATTACAGATTGTTCTAAAAATGGAGCCCAGCTTCCATAAAAATAGCACCGAGTCGATATTCGGTGCTATTTTAAATCATCTTTTAAATTTCATATTCAATTAAGTGACAGAAAATCACAAGGAAAACATTTAAAACATCCTCTCATCTTTTCTGAAAGAAATGGCTTCAATTTCCGCCCTTAGAGTCTCTCTGTCCAGAATAATATCTTTATCTATTTCTGACTCCTGAAGATGTTTATCCAAGCTTCCCATTCGTTTATATACCATTACTTTCAAAGATCTTTCCAGTTGGTTATCTATTAATTCTGGATAAGGCTTGCCCACCCCCAAATTCCAAGGCCATTCTTCACTTTCCTCAATTTTGTCCAAAGCTTTCGAAAATGCTCCTTCCTCCATTGCCTTATAGGCCAGCATTAATTTAGTTTGTCTATAAAATTTCTTGGCATCAGTTGCTCCTTCAAAAGGTAATACCTTGATTGAAGACAATAACTTTTCTGCTTCCTTATATTGATCCCCCATCATCAGTACTTTTATCAAATCCATACCAACCATATAATTGGACTTATCGGCTTTATATGCTCGTTCAAGGATTTCTGAGGCTTTGGTAATATTTCCAGCTTGTAAATAGAGCTGGCCAAGTATTCTTTGAAAACGCCATTCCTTTGGCTGAAGAGCCACTGCTTTTTCCACATAGTCTATTTTCTTTTCAACAGGTATATCATCTTCAATTCTTGCTTTGAAGATATAATACGGTGCAAAATCCACTCCATATCCCCCCTTGACTAAAGAGCTAGCTTTTTCCCTGTTTCCTCTAAATTCATTAATCAAAGCCAACAAATAACCTGATTTCCAAGAAGACCTTACAGAGGTAGCCCATTCCAAAATTTCTGCAGACTCTTCTCTGAAAGGGAAAACAAAATTCATGGAAATCTGTTCTACCTGATCCAAATAAGCGGATGATTGGGGCGTTCCTCGTGTCAACCACGCTAACCAGTAAAGACTCTCCGCATTATTGGGGGCTAACTGTAAAACCTCCACACTTTCCTCCAATCTGCCGATATTTGAATACCATATGGCCAACTCCAGAAAGGATTCTATGGGAAACTCATTTCTGATCAGATTTACAAAATCAGCTTTTCTTTCATCGGATTTACTTTGATAGAATTTTTCAAACCTTAAAAAATGATCAATAGGATTTAATTCCTTTATCCGTGCTTCTAAATCATATAATTGCTCCTGTTCACCTTTTAGCCTTGCCAACACATATAATAAATGGAGTGCCTCCAAATTTCCCGGACTAATGCCAAGAGCCAAATTGGCATAATCCTCTGCCTTCATTAATTCACTTCTTTGCAGATAGATTTTACTTAAAGCTGTGTAGGACGCATTTCTAAATTCAGGAGATAAACTGGCTACTTCAAATCCATCCATAGCGTCAAAATCTTTCGATAGCTGTTCAGCTGCAAGCCCATAATAATAATTGGCTTCCCCATCATAGGTATCAATACTCAAGGCTTTTTTGGAATAGTAAAAAGCTGAATCGTATTGCATCCGATAATACTTTAGCTTGGCCATTTCCACCAGTGCGGGAATAAATTCACCATCCTTTGAAAGTGAGCCTATTATTTTTTCCTCTGCTGTCTGATAGTTTCTGAACCTATACAAATCCCTTCCTTGCAGATAAAGTCCATAAGCACTCTCAGCATCAAAGCCTGGTGAAATTTCCAAAGGTCTACTTAAGTTCTTATCATCCGATTCCTTAATATAGATTCTGCTGCCTTCCAGTTCAATAAATAAAGGCGACTCCCCTTCAGGAAGTGTCATTGTATAACTAAGTTCATTAAGTGGTTTTGCATTGATATATTTTGAAAGGATTACTTTCTCCTCCTGATTATAAACATTCAAGGAATCTTCAATACACTGAGCAGGGCTCATGTTAAAAGAGACTTCTTGACCTTTAACCTCTATCTTAAATGCTCCTGTTAAATTAGCATGAGTGAACCCTTCCAATCCTCCAAAAGGATACCAGTACTCGGTCCATTGCTCATCAGAATAGGGAGCAAAACCAATTTGCTTGAAAGGAGTCAGACTGCTGGAAAACACATTTTGATTGAACAGCCGCCCACTTTGGATCTCGACATATTGTCCGCTATTATCCGTTAGGAGATCTTCCCATATTTGACCTTGCTCGGATTGCGCCCAGAGGAATATCTTCTTTCCCAATTTATCTCCCCTTCGGGAGTAGCGAATCATCCCAAAATCATCCTTTTCCCAAAGCGCTCCAAAATAATTGCTATGGGTACCCAACACATGAAAGGATTTGGAGCCCCCAAACTTGTTCTCTGAGTAATTAGAAAGATTTCTTCCTTCATCATCTATAGGCCATTTTTTAGCCTCTCCCCCATGGCCGATATAGCTATTCCCAGGATAAAGGAACTTCATGTCATCACCTTCCGGAATTCCAGCATTCATCCAAGTATAATAGGGTTGCTCTGTGCCTGTAGCATTAAACCAATAAGACTGTGTAGTAAAATAGGCCTTATCCTTTTCCAACTTTATTTCAAGTACCCAACGGGTACGGGTAAGCAAGTCTAAAGTACTGGTAAAGCAACTAACACTACCATCTTCATTATTCCTAACCAAATAATCCACAGGAGTAGCGCTATTGGGAGTATGCCCAATAGTGCCGTAATTCGCTTCAATTCCTCCGCTGACCCAGGGACCTCTCATAGCGATATCCCGAAACTTTACTACTTCATTATTATAAAGAAAATGCTTCTGATGGATCTTATCATAAGCTGTCCACACTTTGCCCCCTATTTCAGGCATAATCTGCACTTTGATAAAATCATTTTCCAGCTCTACCACCTTCCATTGCTGGACTTTCCCATTATCTGTAAATCCATCAAACCTGAAATAAGGATATAACTTGACCTGAGCAGGAATAGGATCGGGGTCTGAAAAAGAATAAGTCAGGTAATCCTTATAATACTCCTTTGATGAAACATTACTTTGACCGTATACTAAATTTACCGAAAGAGTAAGGATGAAAACCAACCAGTATTTAACCATAACTAATCAATTATTAACATCCAGCCTTGATTCATTTTAACTGGAATTTCTCCCTCCAGATCAAAATTTGCAGCAGGCTGAAAATTCTTTATTTCTGGAGCAGTTATTTTCGCCTTTTTAGGATCGATTCCCAATTGTACCCAATCAATATCCAATTTTACATTGACATCACTTTCTGCCCAACTGGCCAATGAGACCATTACTTTCCCTTCTTTTTGGTAAACTGTAGCCAAGACGCTTTCATGAGTAGTTTTCACTGGGTTGTCACTTACCCAATATCCAATCATCCTACTACCCATTATACCGAAATCATCCCAAGCCTTCCATATATGGTCTGGTTTAAGTTTTTGATAGGGCATTCTATTGGTCATCCCATAGAGCATTCCCCTCCAAGGGTTACCTCCATCCTGCAACATTTCTCCCATAAGCCCAAATGGTATTCCACTTACCTCGGTCAAATAAAATTCAGGACTCCCCTTTTCATAATCAAAGTATTCCCCAAACCATAAACGGTTGATATAAGGGAAATGCTCCATATACAAATTGGCACTATTATTAAACCCATCCCTTTTGTTGTATTGATTGGCTGAATGTAAATCAATCAGACCGGAATGCCCATCTTGAGTCAACACCCGCTTGATCCTCTTCATGGTTATTCGATCAAAAGCAACATCATCCAGATAAATACCATCGATACCAATATTTTGGACCAGCCAATTCATTCCCTCTACATAATAATTATGCCAGCGGTTCATCCCGCTATTGATGATTGCAGCATCTTTAAAACGGGGCACATACCAAGCCGCTATATAATTATCCTGAAGGTGCTCCTGGAGCCATGAATATCCTCCACCAGAGCCTTTGGAAAAAACCTCGTTATTCAGGCTTCTTAATGGATACAGTTCATACAGACGATTGGAAACCTCCCGAACTGTATTGTATATTTTAACTTTAAGGTTCTTACTGTGAGCCGCATCAATATATGCCTTCATTTCCTTGGTGGCGATAAAGGGATAATTGATATATGGATTGATCTCGTTTGCATGGTGAACATTAATGATGTTCGCTCCACTTTTAAGAACAGAATCTATTGGGTTGTAAGCATGATAATAACGTTCGCTCCACTGAGCATCTGTGTTTATCGGATGAAAAGGAGTGATCAATAAGGTAAAGTTATAATACAACGTTTCACCAGACTTCATGAACCTGCTTCCACTGTAATTATTAACCATTACTGTATTGGCATTTCTATTGATTTTTATGCCTCCTTTGTTTTCATTTCCCCAAGATGATGGCAAAACCAATGGTTTTTGTAGGTAAAAGTTGGTATTCAACGGACGTTCGTAATGCTCATCCCTCAAGCTCACCTGCATGCCTGAATTGACATCTCCAAGCCACCAGCCATCCTGGTTTTTATTGGCCACATCCCAGTTCCAATCAACTCTATCTGGTCTTGCCCCTCCTTTATATCCCATGCCTAGGATATATTTGGAAGAATTATTGTTCATAGGAATTTCCAAAGCAATATCCTTTAGATCAAGATCCTGTTGAGCTATGACTTTTATTTCAAAATTTGCAAAACCATCAAATTCCAAAGAACCATTCACTTCCATACTTATTTCTGGGGAATTGCCCATTGCTTGCCACGTCACCTTGCCCGACTCCTGCTTTAAGAAAGTCGGCCCGTCATAGGACAAATCAATATTTTGTCCATTTGCCTGTATGAATTGCAATGAAAAAGGAGCTGTCAATATATTCTTTGCATCCTTTGTAATTGATGTCATCTCCTCTGTAAAATAGCTCTTTACCTGAGCTGGCAGTCCGCTTGGTCCAAGTTCAACCTTTCTCCCCAATAGAGAAATTGAAGTCCCAGAAACCTGTACGGGTACATAGGGAGCTATTACAGTATTTTCCTGGGCTAAAGTAGAGTTAAGCCAATTTAATCGTGTTTGCTTCCATGGCTCGTCAATTCCACCACGTTGGACTTTCTCATCAGAAACCACTAAATGTATCGGAAGAACTGTTGGTTTTGAATTGCCAGGAGTTATCGTGACCGTACCGCTATACCTGCCAGAAACAAGGTCATCTGAAATGGTCACGCCACACCACAAAGCCTGAACTTTCCCCTTCTCTATATTAACTGTTTTGGTGAAGGAACTGCCAGTATAATCTATTCCATCTTTATTGAAACAGGTAAATTTATCAGAAGGTAATAAGTCTCCTCTCTCCCCTTCTAAATTCGAAAAGCTAATATCTATGTCTTCCAGACTTTTCTCGAAAGCCCAAACACCAAGCTGAAAAGTAAAGTTTTCCCCTATTTTCACATCATCCTCAAAACTTGTAGATAGATTTGACTCCACCCATTTTTGAGGTAGAAAATCTTTCATTCTAATTGGGTAATCCCTCTTTTCAGGAAAGACTAAATAATCTTTACCTTCATATCTGCTCTTAAAATCTTCAAGTTCCTTTTTTGTAGCAATAACTTCCATTGGGAAATTACTATTGAACATATCAACTGATTCCAATCGAAGCACTTGGGCTATTTTTGAATCCGTAATATCTTTTGAAGAATTTCCAGAAGAAAAATTCTTTTTCTTTTCAAGATAATCCACATCAGGATAATTTCTTCTCCCGTTAATTTTATAAGGTAAATAATAAACATAATAGATACCTTTCCTTCCAGAAGTACTAAATGTGACCACCCCTCTTTCAGGGGTCATCTCTACAGGAAGTACTTCTTTGACCAATTGATTGGATGCACTATCTACCACATATACCTTTTGATCTGATCTTATATTTCTATTTCTCCAATCAATCGCTACGGTAACCTGCTCTACCTTTTGAGCTACATGGATTACTGCTCGGTGATTACCTAAAGAATCTGCCTGCCAAAGTTCCTTTTGCGGAGGATAAATATGTTGCTGAGCAGTCAAACCACCAACAAAAAAAAGCACCCCAAAAAGACCTAATGAAAATCTTATCCAATAAATAGTTTTCATATTTTAATTATCAAACTTTATATATTTCTCCCAAATAGTAGCCGGCACATATTCTGCTCTATAGGGGATAAAATGTGAATTCAGTGCCCATAAAACATTTCCGGAAAGATCAGTAATGACGACTTTACCGGTTTTGGAAATTGTCTGAAGGATATATCCATTTGGCATCAAGAAAGTACTTCCCATCCTAGCAGTATAATGCTCCTTAGGAAGCGTCGCCTTAATCTCTACATCGGCCACCATATTGGCTGTATCCAGTTTAAAGGAGAGGCTTCTTGATAGTTTATTGACCTTAGAAGTGTCATTTGGAGCAAAATCCCCATTATCAAACAACATTAAATCTCCATTCCGGTTGATATGGGCCGCATGTTGAAAATAAAAATATGCTGAGGAATCCATTTTGAAATCTCCATCCTTCCCCAGTTTCCACATCAGTTCACCTGTTTCTGAATTCACCTTCCATACCTGGTTTTCTATGGGGGTAGAAAGCAAATAATTATCATCGCTATCCAACACTACAGAGTTAAAATGAAAGCGATCTCCAGAATACTCTTTGATTCTTTTATCCTTAGAAATATCCCAAACATCCCAGGCAGACCACTTTTTAGAAACATTTCCCAATGTATCCATGAGCATCACTCCATCTCCCCACAAGGTATCTTGGGCTGTTCCAAGACCTTCAAGATCATACATTTTATAATCCCGATAGATGCTCATGATTTGAAGATCAGGGGTCATTCTTAGATCATGATGAAAGACAATGTCCTTATCCTCAATATTGGTTCTCCACAATACATTCCCTTCCAAATCGATCTCCGCTATCTCTGTTCCACCTACAAAACCGATTTTACCAGTCCTTAGATAATAACTGGCCACTCCCTTTTTATCTCCTTTTTTGGGCTTTTTAAATTCATCCTTTCTTGCAGGTGCCAATAAAGCCAAAATGGTATTTCTTGGAGTAAGCGTAGCCAATCGCACACCAAGTTTCTCATCTTGCCAGTACCACCTAATGGTTCCCTTGCCATCCACCATAGCAATATAACCTGGATAGCCCCTGTAGCAAAGCATCACCAAGCCATCCCCCAAGGCTGTTTCATCATGTGGCTTGTCCTCCTTTATCCAGTCGTGAACCATCCATGAGGAAGCCTCCCTTGTTTGGAATGAATAAATTTCTGTTGATCTACTTCTCCAACCATCAAGAATAATCCGATATTCGTATGTAGTGCCGGGCTCCAAAAGTACCAGGTGAACCTTATGGTTCACCTGGTTATCAGACACAGGAGTCGTGTATTTGACCGATTCCCCTTTTTTCCAGTATTCAACAGTTAAGGCTGATTTTTTATTCAGCGTAATAAGTATATCCTCCTTTAAAGCTGAATTATCAGGAGACACCAACTCCACTTTCTTGATTTTGATATTATTACTGGTGTAATAAAATACTCCCAAAATACCCAACAACACCAAGCCAATGAAGAAAATAATTTTACTGTTTTTTTTCATATTGCTTAAAACAGATTATGGCAGTCTATTCGCATTTTCTGCGGCCATTTCGTTATGGATCATCGCCTCTTCCAATGGATAAGGGAAATAGCGCATATTCTGTGTAACAATTGGATCCATTCCTCTTTCTACCAAATAAGCATTAGATACCTGTTCAAACTTACCCAAACGGATAAGGTCAGCCCTCCTATGGTATTCAAAAACAAATTCAAAACCACGTTCATCCACCAAAGCATCTATCATTTCTTCCTTGGAAGACGGCGCAGGGAATTCAGGGCTGCTACCATAAGCTGGCGCTCCAGCACGGGTCCTAACTTCATTGATATAAGGCAATGCAGCACTAGGTCCTGCCAGTGCATTTTCTATTTCAGCTTTAGAAAGAATCACATCCGCTATCCTAAATACTTGAATAGTCCTTCCGTCCAAATAGGAGTTGGATACCATTTCATAGGAATACTTTTTGGTAGCTACGTTTTGGAGCAACCTAGTAGTATCATTTGGAGGAGTAGTTTCTCCTACCTCAGGCATCTTATAATAGAATCCATTTGAAGTAGTACCATCTCTTGGAGAACGTCCTTCATAGTTGAAATAGAAGAAATCTTTTCTTGGATCTTGGTCAGAATATTTTCTCCAGAAAGGCAGAGACACAGCATAATATTGCCATCTGTTTTGAACTTCCTTATGGTCTCGGGGGCCAAAATGGTTAGTGATCTCTCCACCATTTTGAGCAGCTTCATGAAATATTCCGAAGATAAGCCCCATATCTATTTTATTATTATCAGACCATTCATTCTTAAAGTCCGGATTCAGGGCATAGTACCCCTCATCACGAAGTTCTAGTACCTGATCAATATAAATTTTGGCATTTGTATAGTCATGTGCTCTCATATACACTTTACCCAAAAGCGTAAGAGCAGCTCCTTTTGAAGCTCTTCCTAATCCATATTCTTGTGCCCATTCTTCTGGCAAATGCTCTATGGCAAACTTACAATCCTCAATAATAACCGCGTCTACCTCCTCTACGGTAGACAAGGGATAATTCACCATTTCAGCAGGGTTCACAGCAGTTGTAATCAAAGGTACTGCCCCCCATGAGTCTGTCAAATCCCGGTAGGATAAAGCCCTTAAAAACCGAGCCTGCGCCTTTATTTGATTCTTTTTGGTCTCATCCATCTCCACATCGTCTATCTTTGAAAGCAAAATATTGGCGTTACTGATCACCTCATACATATTGATCCAGTTCAAGCGAAAATACCTATTATTGTCATCATAGGTAAAATTGCTCATTTTGGTAGGATCTCCTGCTGCAGTAGAAAATCCCATATCTGAGGCATAATCTGTAATCATCACCAAATAACCCGCATAATAAAGATAGGCATCCCCTGGGTATGGCTTCAGTTTGGCATAAGTCCCTGTCAATGCTGCATCGACGTCACTTTCTGTACTATATGCATTTTTTGTGGTAAGGTCGCTATAAAGTTCTGGCTCCAAATTGGTACATGCAGCAGACAGTACTACCAATGTGCCAGCTGCTAAATGGTTTATATATCTTCTAAAATTCATGGTTTTCCTTTTTAAAATTTAGCACTTATTCCAATGGTAAATGTTCTCATACTAGGATATGAATTAAAGTCCAGTCCGGCACCTGCGTTAGCAGCTTGGGCATTTCCACCATACTTCACCAAATTATCATTCTCATATCCTTTTGTATCTACTTCAGGATCCCATCCTGAATAACCACTGATTGTAAACAGGTTTTCTCCCATGGCATATAACCTAATGGATTGAACTGCTTTTGATTTTAAAGGAATATTATAACCTAGAGTAACATTACGCAGGCGCAAATAAGATGCATCTTCTATAAAATGATCGTTGATATATCCTCCATATTGTGAATAGAAGAATCCATTTCTAGGAAGGTCAGTATCGGTATTGGTAGGAGTCCAACGATTCAAGGATTCAGCTGTCCTGTTCCATTCCAAATTCATTCTGGTCATGTTCAACAAATCGTTGCCGACTTTTCCATACAGAAATAAGGATAAATCAAAATCTTTGAAATAGAAGCTATTATTTAAGCCAAAGGTGAATTTCGGATAAGCAGAACCAATAATCCCTCTATCGGCTGAAGTAATCAAACCATCGCCATTCACATCTTCAAATTTAGGGTCACCTGGCTGTGCATTAGGCTGCGGAGCATATGCTTCTCCTTCTTGGATAACCCCTATATACTTATAGCCAAACAAGGATCCCAATGGTTTGCCCTCTTCGATAACAGCATAGCTTTCTTCGGACACATTCCCTATTGGTTTAGATGAGGTCAATAAAATTTGACTTTGATCACCCAAGCTTAACACCTTGTTTTTGTTCAAAGCAAAATTCAACCCTGATTTCCAGGAAAATTCAGAATTATCGGCAATTTGATATTCGACACCAAACTCCAAGCCTTTATTTTCTGTAGAACCTACATTACTTAGTCCTGAAGTATATCCTGAATACTTAGGAAGATTAACTCTTATCAATAGATTATCGGTTCTCTTATAATATCCATCGATATTGAACTTCAACCTATTTTCCAACAAACCGAAATCAAGTCCCACATTATACTGATCAGTAGTTTCCCATTTCAGCTTACTGTTTTCAGGAGTTGTACTGTTCAAATATGTTCCCGAATTGTTTCCAATACCATCAAATGTATATCTTGCGTTAGACACCAAACCATATGAAGCATAATTACCTATACGCTCGTTACCAGTACGTCCATAGCCAGCCCTAAACTTCAAATCAGAAAACAAAGTCTGATTTTTCATGAAATCTTCATCAATCACCCTCCAAGCAAATGATCCAGATGGGAAAACACCCCATTTGTTATCCTCTCCAAACCTTGATGAACCATCTGCCCGAACAGTTACAGTGAACAAATATTTATCATCCAAAGAATAATTGGCCCTTCCAAAAAAGGAAATAAGGATATTTTCTGACTTATAGGAAGACACTCCAGTTATTGTGGACGCTGCACCCAAATTATTGTACCCATATAGATCGGTAGAAAAGCCGTACACATTGATCCCTTGTCGCTCATTGATGAATTTCTCATAAGAATACCCACCCATTACCTGCAATGCATGTCTATCCTGGAAAAGTTTATCATAGGTAAGAAAGACATCAAATAAATTATGCGTTAGAGAATAATTCGACACATTGGCCACACCATCGTTTATTCCTCCTTGGTAGGAAGAGCGGGTCAAATAACCTCCCAATTTATCTTCACGTATCTCAGTTGCACCATCAACTCTGGCTTTTAAACCTTTAGCTAAATTAAACTCTAAAAACATGGACCCATTTAAGGTACTCTTCTGCAAATCATTCTGTCTGGCTGTTAAATTGGCCAAAGGATTATCACCTCTTCCCCCAGGAGGTCTCGCAAATGACCCATCAGGATTATAAACTGGTACTGTTGGATCGTAAGTCAAAATGCTATACAGAACATTAGAGCTCAATATATTACCATCATAAATTTGATAGTTAGATTTTTCTCTTTGAGCCATAAGAGTCGCTCCAGACTTAACAAAGTCATTGATTTCATGGTCGATATTCAAACGACCAGAAAACCTTGAAAAGCTTGTATTTTTTAAGACTCCCTCTTGATCAAAATAACCTAGGCTAGTTAGTATCTTAGTTTTCTCACTACCACCAGTTACCTGCAAGCTATAACTCTGTACCAAACTTCTTCTCGTCGTAGCATCTACCCAATCAGTATTTACATCAGATGCTAATTGTGAAGGTGTATAAGCCCCATTTTCCTGATTTTCCTGCCCTGGTATTTCCTTAAAAAGATCATTGGCCAAATTCATGTACTCCTTACCGCTTAACATGTCAAAAGGGACAATGGCGTTTTGTGTACTGGTATAAGCATTAAAAGCAATATTACTTTGGCCGGACTTGCCTCTTTTTGTAGTAATCAATACGACACCATTAGCTCCTCTGGATCCATAGATGGCTGTTGCTGAAGCATCTTTTAGGATTTCCATTGAGGCAATATCCTGTGGATTTATATTGATACCATTATCTGTGGGCAATCCATCCACAACATACAGAGGTTCATTCGAGCTACTTACTGAATTCGCTCCCCTAATCCTTATAGACATACTTCCTCCTGGAGCTTTGGAATTTTGAGTAACAACAACTCCAGAAGCCCTACCCTGAATAGCTTGGGCTACGTTGCTAACTGTTCCTCCTGAAGTTAAATCTTCAGAACTCAATGATGAGATTGCCCCGGTGAGATCGCTTTTCTTTTGTGATCCATATCCTACTACCACTACTTCATCCAATTGAGCAGCATCTTCCTTTAGCACAATTTGCAGTACTTGTTGATTTCCAACTTTATATTCTGCGGTAGTATATCCTACAAAAGAAACCACCAATGTAGCTCCTTCCGGAACATCCAAAGTAAATTTACCATCAATGTCTGTAGCTGTTCCAATGGTAGTTCCTTTTACTAAAATAGTCGCTCCGGGAATGGAATTTCCCTTTTCGTCTTTTACTATTCCTTGTACCTTTATATTTTCCGTAGATATGTTTTGTGCAGAGCTACTGGAAAACCGCTCGGGATCTCTTACTTGAACTGCAATATTCTCGTTTACCTGTTTAAAAGAAAGCCCACTCTGCTCAGCAATATCGTAAAGGATATTCGAAAGAATTTCGTTGTTGAAATTAATGGATATTTTAGCTGGATTGCTCTCAAAAAGAGCCTTACTAAAATGATAGGTAAAACTAAAGCCGCTCTTACTCTCGATTTCTTCAAAAATCTCAGGCAAATCTGCTTTATTCAGTTCCAAGGAAATCCTAACCTTATCAATGCTTTGGGCAGTTGAAGGTCCGGCCATTAACATTCCTGAAAATAAGCTAGTAATGAATAGTATTAAGAATGAGTTTACAGTCATCCAAAATAATTTTAATAAATAGTTTTTCATATTTTTGTAGTGGTTTGAATGTAACAATTCGACTTATAGGGCTGCTCATACTGTTTCGACCCGGTAAAGCAGCCCTTTTTTATTTTTCATAGGCAGTATTAATTATTTTGACAATTTCCTCCTTGTAGTATTATCTTTTTATTTTGGCTATCCATTTTGTATTCAAATCCCAAAGCATACTGTAATGAAGTCAGTACATTCTCCAGATTTTCATTGGAATACTTCCCTTGAACAATACAGGAATTTGTACTTTCAGATAGATTTTCAATATCGACCCCGTACCATCGCTCAAGCTTCGTTATAACCTTTGAAAAAGGCTCTTTATCAAACAGAAGCGTTTTTTCTTTCCATAAAATAGCTTGGGAAGCATCGACTTTTCCAACACTAATAGATTTATCGGATTTGCTAAAAGAAGCCTGCTCTCCAGGAACCAACGTAGTTAACTGTGTACGAAATAGACCTGCCGAATCTGAAGCAGTCACTTGCACCTTGCCAGTAAGGACCGTAACAGCTATATCATCTTCATTATCAAATGAATTTATATTAAAGGAAGTACCCAAAACCTGGGTAGTCACCTTGCCTGTATGGACTAGAAATGGTCGCTTTTCATCACGGGCAACCTCAAAAAACGCCTCTCCTTCTAACCAAATCTCCCGCTGATCTTCGGAAAATGGAGCCTGATAACTTAGCTTACTATCTGAATTGAGCCATACCGTTGATCCATCAGGGAGGTGAACTATGCTTTTCTTTCCAGCAGGGTTACTTTTCCTGTTCATTGAAAGGACCCTCTCATAAGTCTGCACTTCCTCTGTTCCATAATCCCCAATAATTGAAAAAAGCATTATAGATGCAGAAAGAAACAACACCAATACAGCTGCCCGTTTGAACCAAACACTGATTCTTTGGGTTTTATAAACCTTCTTTGATAGTTTGTCCCTTTCTATACTCTCCTTTAACCGACCAAATACTAACTCTTTAGTCTCCTCTTCTTGCGCACTTAAATACCTTTCTTCCTGTTTTGGGTTTGAATTGTTAACTAAGGCCTGATAAGCCTCTAGCCCTTTCTTGGTTTGCAAAAGTTCATATACTTTTTCTAATTCTTCTGGGCCACATTTATTGTTGAGAAAATTTTGGAGTAAACGCTCTTCTTTATTCATGCATTTATTTATTGCTTATAAATAGTATTACAGAAAAAAAACACCGAACATATACTCTATGAAGATTATTTTTTTGTTTTATTTATCAACTACCTAATAATGAACTTTTAAAAATATATACAAGGCTTATTTTGAATGAATCGAAAACATTCGATTTGAAGATCCCTAACAAAAAAAAACAAACTAAGTGATTCAACCAAAAAAATAAAACCTTCTAAGGCTTAAAGATAATTTTGAACAAAATATATACTGAGGATCAAAACCCCAACTCCGAGTTTAATGACCTTTTCAAGCCTTCTATTAGCTTTGATAATATGACTGTTTACAGTACCTTTTGAAATACCCAACATATCAGCAACCTCTTCGTAAGACTTGCCCTCAACCCTACAAAGATTAAACACTCGTTGCCGAACTGGAGGTAGCGACTTGATCGCATCTTTTACTGTTTTTTCAAACTCAGCCCCTATAAGTAAATCTTCCGGTCCATGCTCTTTACTACAAAGCCCTGAGCTGGTGACTTCTTTCAAAAGTACAGGGTCTTTAGCTGCTTTTTCTATAGTATTTATTAGATGATTTTTACAAGCCTTAAATAAATAAGGACTTATCGGAAGTTCATCATTTAGTCTCTCTCGGTGGATCCAAACCTTCAAAAAAACATCATGCACCACTTCTTCTGCTAGCTCCCTAGATTTTAAAAACTTCAGCGCATACCTATAAAGTGAAGGAAAGAAATGATCATAGATGGACCTAAATGCCATTTCATTTCCTTTCTTCAAGGATCTAACTAAAGTCTTTTCTTCAAAGGGTGCGTGGTTTAGCGGCATGAAAGTAAATTCTGAAGTCTATTAGAGCTGTAGTTCAACACCTTTGGCATCCTCAAGGCACTATTTTTGGCTTATATTCTCCCAAATACCTAAACTTACAGCTTACCTTTTTGCCTTATCAATTAATTAAATCGACAATTGGTGTCTGGAATATACAAGATTACTTATTAAAAAAGAAACCTTAAGCAAATAAATGATAAGCATTTAAAAATTTTATTTTAATTATTAATAAGATTTATAAAAAACACCAGATGCACCTTACGGCAATAAATCATAAAAGTACATCTAAATAAAAAAACAATATCCCCATAATGATGCTAGGTTTATGACCAAGTGTTAATCGCACCTACACGCTAAAGATATACCCTAAAAATGAAGAAAGACGTTAGATTTAAAATTTCATCTAACGCCTTATACTGTTTATAAATTTCAATTTAAGAAGCCTTACACTCCGAGCTTATAATGCTCTTTAGGCTGGCTCTTAAGAATTTTTACTGCCGATTCAGCTGTAATATCCCTTTGCGGATTGGCCAGCATTTCATAGCCTACCATAAATTTCTTTACGGTTGCTGATCTCAATAGTGGCGGATAGAACACCATATGAAGGTCCCATTCCGGATGCTCCTCACCATCAGTAGGTGCTTGATGGATTCCTGCTGAATAAGGAAAAGAAACCTTAAAAACATTATCATACATAATAGTCAATTGCCTGTAGGCATCTGCCAAGGCTTCTCTTTGGGCAGCGCTCATCTCTGCCAATGAAGCAATATGCGACTTTGGAGCTATCATGGCTTCGAAAGGCCATACCGCCCAGAACGGCACCAACCCCACAAAATATTCATTCTCAAAAAGAATACGTTCATCCTTTTTCAGTTCTTCCTGAATATAGTCCACCACCATACTCTTTTCGTACTTCTTAAAATAATCAGAAAACTTCTGCTGCTTTTTGGAAGGCTCCACCGGAACAGATTCCTGGGCCCAAATCTGCCCATGAGGATGTGGGTTTGAACAGCCCATCACAGATCCCTTGTTTTCAAAGATCTGAACATAATTAATGAAATCCTTTTTACCCAACTCCTCATACTCCTTTGTCCATAACTCCACTACCTTGGTAATGCCATCCACATCCAATTCAGGAATGGTCAAGTCATGACGAGGGGAAAAACAGATTACTTTACAAATTCCTTTTTCACTCTTTGCTTTAAAGAACTCTCCTTCGGACATTTCCCCCTCGGGGATATCAGCCGTCAGTGCTCCAAAGTCATTCTGAAAGACAAAGCTACCTTTGTAGTCAGGATTTTGTTCTCCATTCACCCGGGTATTGGTAGGACAAAGGTAACAGCTCTCATCATAGCTTAGCTTTTGATCTTCTGCTGTTTTCTCCTCCTGTCCCTGCCAAGGCCGCTTTCCACGGTGCGGAGACACCTGCAGCCAATCTCCAGTAAAAGGATTATATCTTCTATGGCTGTGGTCTTCAAAATTAAAATCAGACATAATTTACTTTAGGTATTAATAGGTTTGATAGTTTCACTTTAGATATTAGGTACAAGACAATAATATCGTAATACTTGGTACTCAAGACTAGTTACTGAATACTCATTTCACCTTCGACTACTCGGGTTCCATCTGTGACATCTACTTCGTAGATTTTCAAATCTCTACCAAAAGCCTCTTTATAAGCAGCTGAAATAGCTTTTTCAAAAGTTTCTTTTTGAGATTTCTCCACCAGATTGATGGTACATCCTCCAAAACCGCCGCCCATCATTCGGGCTCCTGCAACGCTTTCGCTCGATCTTGCAAAATCAGCTAGGAAATCAAGTTCTTTACAGCTCACCTCATACATATTGGAAAGCCCATCATGAGACCCATACATTTGCTGACCAAAGCCTTTGATATCTCCTTTTTCCAAAAGCTCGCAGCCCTTAAGCAAACGCTCATTTTCCTCAATTACAAATTTGCTTCTGGTGTAGACCACCTCGGACATATTGGCCTTAGCCTCCTCAAGCATTTCCAAAGTAACATCTCTCAGGCTCTTCACTTCTGAATGATACTTTTGAACTGCTTCCACACCTTCTTGGCATTCTCTTCTTCGGTCATTATAAGCCGTGTCAGCTAATGAATGCTTTACCTGCGTATCGCAAAGAATGATTTGATAATTACCTAAATCGATCGGAAAATAACTGTACTCCAGAGATCTACAATCCAATCTGATGGCATGGTTATCCTTGCCCATCATAGAGGCAAACTGATCCATGATCCCACACTGAACACCTGCAAACTCATGTTCTGCCTTTTGGGCATACTTCAACATATCCAATCTCTCCAAATCCAAATCAAAAAGCTCTGAAAGGGCCAGACAGACACCATTCTCCACTGCCGCAGAAGAGGACAAGCCAGCACCAACTGGCACATCACCACCAAAAACCAAGTCAAATCCATCCAGCTCATATCCTGCCTGCTGCAGTTGGGCGGCAACGCCCATTACATAATTACCCCATCCACTTTCCATTCGCTCAAAATCATCTAAATCGAAACTCAGTGATTCTTGGAAATCGTAAGAAAACAAATGACATTCTCTGGAATCGTTCTTTGCTACTGCAATGACAATCTCTTTATCAATAGCCGCTGGCAAAACAAATCCTTCATTATAATCGGTATGTTCTCCAATAAGGTTGATTCTTCCTGGAGATTTTACGACAATAGCTTCCTTGTCAAAAAGTTCAGTGAACTTTGACGCAATGATTTTAGGGTCCATAAATTAATATCCTTAATTGATTATTTTAATACAGAAAACTTTAGGGAGGTATGACTGGAGAATTTTTCTCCAGGCTGCAGTTTTACACTTGGAAAGTGCGCCTGATTAGGAGAATCAGGGAAATGTTGGGTTTCCAAAGCAATTCCACCATGTTTTGGATAAACAGCACCTTTTCCTTTCACTGTGCCATCAAAGTAATTGGCGGTATAAAGCTGAATGCCTGGCTCTGAGCTTTCCAGCTCCAATTGAATTCCAGTACCCGACTCAGAAAGCACCAAATTCGGTTGTGTTTTATCAAAAACCACCGTCTGATCTAAGCCATTTCCAATAAGCGTTTGCGGATGATCTGAGAATATCCCCTCCTTTACCTTTTTTGATTCGGTAAAATCAAATGGCGTATCCTTTACTGATAAAATTTCCCCAGTTGGGATGCTGCCTTCCTTAACCGATACATAAAAGGGTGCATTTACTTTTAGATCATGCTCCAAGACGGTCTTTGAAAAGTCCCCTGACAAATTGAAATAACTATGGTTTGTGAGGTTAATTACAGTGGTTTTATCTGTCTCAGCAGCATAGCTGATGAAGAGTTCATTATCATCACTCAAAGTAAAAGTCACCTCTACTTTTAAATTGCCCGGATAATTCTCCTCCCCATCGGGGCTTAGGCATGAAAACTTCACTCCTGAAGGAATTTCTTCAACCTCCCAAATCTTCTTATCAAATCCTACTTTTCCACCATGAAGGTGGTGACCTCCTTTTGAATTATCTAATTCGTAGGTTTTTCCTTCCAACTCAAACTTCCCTGCATCAATCCTATTACAAACTCTTCCAACAGTTGAGCCCATATACGAATAAGCCTTCATGTAGGCCTCTCCTTGATATTCCTCCATACTATCAAAACCCAAAACTACATCTGTTCCTTTTCCATCACGGTCTGGAACAATTAGATGCGTAAGCGTCACACCGTAATTGGCAATACTCACTTTCATACCATTACTATTGCTTAGGGTAAATAGCGAGACTTCCTCGCCATTGGAGGTATGACCGAAAAGGGTCTTTTCTATTTTAACTGAATTCATAGGATGAAGGATAGATAGTTATCCTAGGTTGGTTTGACATTAATTCGAATTTTCACACCAAATTAATGGATAAAAAAATGTTATTCAGGCTTTGGAAAGGATATTTTGTAAGAAAACGTTCCCGAAAACGTTCTCAGAACTTTTTACTTTTTGGATGAATTACGAATAACCAATTCAGTGTCCAAAACTAGATTTTGTGGTTCGAATGATTCTGGGTCCAAAAGTTGGTCCAATAAATTATTCGCTGCCAATCTTCCCATTTCATAGGCTGGTTGGTCCACTGTACTAAGAGAGGGCTCCAATGCATCGGAAACTGGCATATTGGTGAATCCCACCAATGCGATGTCTTGAGGAATTTTCATCCCTTTGGATTTCAAAAACTTCATTACATCAATCGCTACAGGATCATTAATAGCAAAAATAGCATCTGGCTTTTCCTCCAAACCCAACAATTGATTGGTCAGCTTTTTATTGGATTCCTCAGTCAGGTCACTATAAACGATCAAATTCTCATCTAAGCTGACACCGTTTTCTTTTAAGGCCTGCACATAACCAGCTATCCGCTTTTTACATATATACATCCCTTCAGGCCCAGAAATAAAGGCGATTCGTTTACAACCCTGATCGAGTAAATGTTTGGTAACTTTATAAGCCCCTAAAGTATCATCCACGGTAACCGTTGATACAGGAAAACCTTCTGTAATCCTATCAAAAAGCACAAAGGGAATTTCCCTGTCGATTAGATTTTGTAGATGCTCGTAACTTTCAGTTTCCCTGGAAAGAGAGATCAACAGACCGTCCACTCTGGTAGAAATCAAGGTCCTTATATCAGACTTCTCCTGTTCAAAGTTTTCATTAGACTGACATATCATCACATTGTACCCCCTTTTATAGGCGGTATCTTGAATGCCGCTGATATTGGAGGCAAAAAAATGGGAAGCCAATTGTGGCACCACAATCCCTAGGGTTTTTGTCCGATTTACTCTAAGGCTTTGCGCTACTACATTAGGAGTATAATTTAGCTTTTCGGCCATTGCCATGACCTTTTGCCTGGTTTCCAATTTTATTTCTGGGGAATTACGAAGTGCCCTAGAAACTGTAGAAATGCTAATTTTAAGCTTTAAGGCAATATCCCTAATGGTAACTTGTCCCTTTTTCATGATTTAATTTCTTAGTCAAAAAATGAATATACATTTTTTGCTAGACAAGACCTATCCTTTTGAATCTTACAGGAATTTTCTATTCCTGATATATGGTAAATAGCACTGTTTCGCCCACTGCTTTCAAAGTTCGCTTATCAATCACATCCATATTGTCAGAATGCTTATGGTGATATCTGCCAAAACCAAAATCAGGTGAATAATCGATAATATCAATCATTGGAATCCTAGCTACCTCATTTACAGGGATATGATCATCAGTAATCGCATGGGATTCGCGCATTTGAAAAAAGTCACTGTGACCTATTTGATGAGCATATGACCAGACTTTATTTAGTATTCCTTTGGCATATTGTAAAGAAACACCCTCTTTATAAAACCTAGCTCCTTTAGCTCCCACCATGTCTACCAATATTCCAAAATAGGCAGAATAACCTCTTTCATGCGGGTTTTTAGCCCAATATTGTGAACCTAGACACCACCACTTGGCATCATTTGTACCACCCTTGGCAGACTCTGGTTTTCCGTCATCCTCTCCATCAAAAAAGATAAAATCGATTCCGACCTCAGGCTTAAGGCTATCTGAAGAAACGATTCTTGCTATCTCCAATAAAACCCCTACTCCACTTGCACCATCATTTGCACCATCTATAGGTTCATTGATTCTCTCTGTGTCCTTATCAGCTATTCTTCTAGTATCCCAATGAGCAGCTAGCAAGATCCTTTTTTTGGCTTCAGGCCTGTAGGAAGCAATAATATTACTAAGCTCCAATTTTTTGCCATCATAGGCCTCGGCAGTGAATTCCTGGGTGCTTACTTCCAATCCAAAAGAAGCCATCTTCTGTTGCAGCCAAGCACCAGCTTTTTTATGCTCCTCAGTATTGGGTACCCTAGGTCCAAAATCCACTTGCCTTTGAATATATTGATATGCCGAATCAGCCATAAATTCAGGGACGGCCTTGGCCTCAACACTAACTGCAGGAGATTCATTGACTTTCTCAACTTTTCCATCTCCACAAGCTGAAAGGGCCAATAATAAAATGAAACCCCAAATCCAATTATTCTTCATATGCCCAGTCTACTTTATCCTTCATATCCTTGACTACTACTCCAATTGCCTTTAAGGAAGACCTGATTTCATCTACCTTTTCATAGTTTTTGGCCAGCTTGGCCTCTTGATAAACTTTCAACAATATTTCCAACAACTCCTGCTGCCTATCCGATTTTTCTTCCACCAAGCCTAGAATATCCTCCACAAAAATTGTGAAAGTTTTGATCAATTCTTCAAAAACCTCCTGACCAAGGTTTCCGGCTTTCAGCTGGCCTGTGTAAAGACTATTTATTTTTTTCAACAAATTAAACAGATGGCCTATGGCTTGGGCGGTATTGAAATCATCATTCATCGCCCTGTAGGCACTTTCTATACTTTTCTTGACCTGATCAACCTGCTTTTCATCCAATTCTACTCCCTCTTCAGCTTGATACTCCAGGCTTCTTGCTATCCTCAATCCATTAATGATCTTTTTATAACCTTTTTGGGCGGCCTGCAATGCATCGTTGGAGAAATCCAAAGTAGACCTATAATGTGCCGTCAAGATAAAATACCTGATGGTCATAGGGCTATATGCCTGTTCTAACAGTTCGTGCTTACCTGAAAAAAGCTCTTGGAGGGTAATAAAATTCCCCAGTGACTTACCCATTTTTTGACCATTGATGGTGATCATATTATTATGCATCCAATACCTAGCTGGATCAGATCCATGACCGGCATTGCCCTGTGCTATCTCACATTCATGATGGGGGAACATCAAATCCATTCCACCTCCGTGAATATCGAATTGATTCCCCAGGTATTTGGAGCTCATAGCTGTACACTCCAAGTGCCAGCCTGGAAAACCCATTCCCCACGGAGACTCCCATTTCATCAAATGTTCAGGGGAGGCATTTTTCCAAAGCGCAAAATCTATTGGGTTTCGTTTTTCATCTTGGCCATCTAACTCTCTGCTTCCGCTCATCAACTCTTCCACCACTCTGCCAGAAAGCTTCCCATACGGCTTTTCAGAATTGTATTTAATCACGTCAAAATAAACGCTACCATTCACCTCATAAGCCAAACCTGCATCCAAAATACCCTGAACCAATTTAATCTGCTCGGGAATATGTCCTGTAGCCCTCGGCTCTATATTCGGTTTGTTGGTATTCAACAGGTCCATATCTCTATGATAGGTATCTGTATAATGTTGGGCTACTTCCATTGGTTCCAACTGTTCCAATTTTGCTTTTTTTGCAATTTTATCTTCCCCGTCATCCGCATCACCTTGCAAATGCCCCACATCAGTGATGTTACGAACATAGCGCACTTTATATCCTAAATGATTCAAGTACCTATATACAGTATCGAAAGTCACTGCTGGTCTGGAGTGTCCAAGGTGAGCATCTCCATATACCGTGGGACCACATACATACATCCCAACAAATGGGGGCTTTAAGGGTTCAAAAAGTTCTTTTTTACGAGAAAGTGTATTGTATATCTTTAATTCTTTAGAAATCATAAAACAAATTTAGTTAAACCGCCAGCAAATTCTACAGTTATCCTGATCACAAAACTATCTTTTAAAATCCAAAATACCCTGTTTAAACGGGAATAAAACAATTTGTGGGACAAAAAATTCATATTTAATTAATCATCGATCAAAATGCCATGGCCATCTTTTTCTCAAAGTATCCCAATAAGCCTAATTTTTCTAAATTACCCACTCTAAGAAGTTCACAAATCTTCGTTAAAACCTTTAGTAAACAGGTTAATAAAATTTTACATGCAAAATCTTCCTTTTTTTCTGAAAAAATTTTTATTACATTTGTAGCGTATTTAGTCGTTATAGAGGGGACACACAGTCCCCTCTTTCATTATAGGTGTTTGAAGTATGAGTATAAAGCAGACCATCGAGGAAATTGTTAGTAAGCATTTGCCCGATGAATCTCACTTTGTGGTGGATGTGTCCATAAGTGAAAACGGCCCCAAAAAGAAGGTCAGCATCTTAATCGATGCCGATCAGGGTTTAAATATAGACACATGTGCCTTGCTCAGCAGAGCTGTAGGAGAAGAATTAGAAGCCAAAGAACTTTTGGAAAGCGCTTATGTATTGGAGGTATCCTCTCCAGGTCTTGACTACCCACTTTCAGGAAAAAGGCAATACCAAAAAAATATTGGCAGAAAATTGCAAGTATCCTTAGAAGGGGGCAGTAAAGTGGAAGGCAAGCTTTTGGCAGTAGATGCATCATCAATTACATTATTGGTGAAACAAAAGGAAAAAGGCAAAAAGGCTACTGAAGTCGAGGAAAACATCGCTTTAGAGCAAATTAGGAAATCAATTGTATTAGTCTCTTTTAAATAAAAAAAATGGATGCTAAAGTTCTTATAGAATCGTTTGCAGAATTTGCAAGATCAAAAAATGTGGATCGCCCGACTATGATCCGCATCTTAGAGGATGTGTTTAGAGCAATGATTCGTAAAAAGTACGAAACAGATGAGAATTTTGATGTGATCATCAATGCAGACAAAGGTGACTTGGAGATCTGGAGGATTCGTGAGATTGTCGACGACAATTCAGAAGACATTTGGGATCATGATAAAATCAGCTTTACCGAGGCACGTAAAATTGAACCTGATTTTGAGATCGGGGAAGAGACATATGAGAGAATTGAGCTAGAAGACTTTGGTAGAAGGGCTGTAATGATGGCCAGACAGACTTTGATCCAAAAGATCAAGGATTTGGAAAAAGACTTACTTTTCCAACAATATGAAGAGTTAGTAGGTGAAATTATTACCGCAGAAGTATACCAGATTTTGGGAAGAGAGATGCTTTTGATGGACAGCGAAGGCAACGAGCTGATCCTTCCAAAAGGTGAACAAATCCCTAAGGACCGCTTCCGAAAAGGAGATGCTGTAAGATCTATCGTCCACAAAGTGGAAATGGTTAACGGTAATCCTAGAATCATCCTTTCAAGAACCTCCCCAATCTTCTTGGAGAGATTGTTCGAAAATGAAGTGCCAGAAGTTTATGATGGTCTGATTACCATCAAAAAAATAGTAAGAGAACCAGGTGAAAGAGCAAAAGTAGCTGTGGAATCTTACGATGACCGAATCGATCCGGTAGGTGCTTGTGTGGGCATGAAAGGTAGCAGGATCCATGCAGTAGTTCGTGAACTACAGAATGAGAATATCGATGTAATCAATTATACCGATAATTTGGAACTTTATGTATCCCGTGCACTTAGCCCGGCCAAAGTAAGTTCCATTCAAGCAAACGAAGAAGAAAAGCGACTTTCTGTATTTTTAAAGCCTGATCAAGTATCTTTGGCAATTGGTAAAGGAGGATACAATATCCGTCTTGCCAGCCGTTTGGTGGGCTATGAAATTGACGTCTTCCGTGAACTTTCTGACTATGAGGAAGAAGAAGATGTCGATCTAACCGAATTTTCTGACGAAATTGAAGGTTGGATTATAGAGGAGTTGAAAAAAACAGGTCTAGATACTGCCAAGAGTGTGTTGGCATTAACTAAAGAAGACCTAACCAGAAGAACTGAACTCGAGGAAGAAACCATTGAGGAGATCTTCAGAATTTTAAAACAGGAATTTGAACAGTAAATAAATGGTGCTGATCAGAAATGTTCAGCCCAAGCATATTTACATCAGTAAAGAAAATTAGCAACAGGTTTTAGCGTATGTCAGAAGAAAAAATGATGCGATTAGGCCAGGTAGCCAGAAAGCTCAACGTGGGAATTTCCACGATAGTTGAGTCTATGGCTAAGAAAGGCTTTGATGTAGAGAGCAACCCTAACTCCAAGATCAGTCAGGATCAATTCAATATGCTGGCTAAGGAGTTTAAGTCCTCTGCACAGGAAAAGGAGGAAGCGTCCCACCTTTCCATAGGTAAACGTCATAATGAGACCTTTACCATCAAAGCTGAATCAGAAACCGTGCCTGAGGAAGTAAAGAAAGAGGAAGCGACCAAAACCACTCCTACTCCACCAAAAGAGGAGAAAAAGGAGCCAGAGGTCAAACCAGAAGCAAAAAAAGAAGAGGACGACAAAGTGTCTCCAGAAGCTCCTAAGCTTCAGGGCATAAAAGTATTGGGTAAAATCGACCTTGGTGCCCAAGGTCAGCCTAAGAAAAACAAGCCTAAAAAAGAAGACAAACCAGTGGCTCAAAAAGAGGAACCTAAAAAGGTAGAAAATAAACCTCAAGAAAGGCCAAAAGAGGAAAAGCCAGAAGCTAAGGCTCCTGAAACTCCTCAAAAACAAGAAGAACCAAAAGTTCAAAAACCACAAGAAACCACTAAGGCTGAGAAGCCTCAGGAGAAAGAAGACGCAAAACCAAAAACTACTTCTGAACCTGGGAAGGAACAGAAATCTGACAAAAACATAGCATCAAAGCCGCAAGCTGAGAAGCCCGCTGCTCCTACTTCTGAAAAACCAGCAGAGCAAACCAAGAAGCCTGAAGAAGCTCAACCAGAGAAAGAAAAAGGTGATTCTGTAATCTCTGCAAAAGCTGACGCACTAAAAGGACTAACTGTACTTGGAAAAATTGAACTTCCAAAAGATAAGCCTAAGAAGAAAGCTAAACCTGTGGCATCCTCAGATGAAAGAGGAAAAGATAAAAAGAAAAGACCGCGTAAGCGTATCGATAAGCCGGGAACTCCTGGTCAAGGAGGAGGTCCTGGAGGACAGGGCGGAAACCGTCCAGGAGGCGGTCCAGGTGGCAACAGAAACCAACAAGGCGGAAACCGTAACCAAGGCAATCGCAAAAGACCTGGAGGAGGCAACCAACAGAAAGGAAACAGATTCCAGAAAGTTGAGCCTACCCAAAAGGAAATCCAAGATCAAATCAAGCAGACGCTTGCCCGTCTACAAGGCGGAGGTAAGTCAGGTGGAAGTAAAAGCAAGAGCCGTAGGGACAAACGCTCTGAGAGAACCAAGGACCATAATGTCGAAGGACAGGAGGAAACTAAGATCCTAAGAGTAACAGAATTTATTTCTGCAAATGACCTTGCATCTCTATTGGATGTTTCGGTAAACGAAATCATCTCTGTATGTATGTCCTTGGGCATGTTTGTTTCGATCAACCAAAGACTAGATGCAGAAGCCATTACCATCATTGCTGATGAGTTTGGATATGAGGTAGAATTTACCAAGACTGACGAGGAAGAAGATGAGGTGGAAGAAGTGGATAAGCCTGAAGATTTGAAGCCTAGAGCTCCAATCGTCACGATCATGGGACACGTTGACCACGGTAAAACATCCTTACTGGATTATATAAGAAGTGCAAAAGTAACCAGCGGTGAAGCAGGTGGAATCACCCAGCACATAGGTGCTTATGACGTGAAGACTGACAATGGTGAAAAAATAGCCTTTTTGGATACTCCAGGTCACGAAGCCTTTACAGCGATGAGGGCCCGTGGTGCTAAGATCACTGATGTGGCTATTATTGTAATCGCTGCTGACGATAGCATCATGCCTCAGACCAAGGAAGCCATCAACCACGCTCAAGTAGCTGGTGTTCCAATGATCTTTGCCATCAACAAGGTGGATAAGCCAAATGCCAATCCACATAAAATCAAAGAGGAACTGGCCAATATGAATTTGCTAGTGGAAGAATGGGGCGGTAAATACCAGTCTCAAGAAATCTCTGCAAAAACAGGTCAGGGCGTAGATGAATTACTGGAAAAAGTATTGCTTGAGGCTGAAATTCTTGAATTGACAGCCAATCCAGATAGAAATGCTACTGGTACAGTGGTGGAAGCTTCACTTGATAAAGGAAGAGGTTATGTTTCGACTGTAATGATCCAGTCAGGTACATTGAGAATTGGTGACATCATGCTTGCCGGCCAGCACTATGGCAGGGTAAAAGCCATGTTTGACCATACTGGTAAAAAAGTAAAAGAAGCTGAGCCTTCTACTCCTGTTCAGGTCTTGGGGCTTAGTGGCGCTCCTCAAGCAGGTGATATCCTTAAGGTTTACGACACAGAGCGTGAGGCTAGAGAAATCGCCAACTCTCGTGAGCAAATCAATAGAGAGCAGAGCATGCGTACCAAGAAGCACATTACCTTGGATGAAATTGGTAGACGTTTGGCTATCGGTAGCTTTAAGGAACTTAATATCATCATCAAGGGTGACGTGGACGGTTCTGTGGAAGCCCTATCCGATTCCTTACTGAAACTTTCTAAAGATGAGGTAAGTGTTAATATCATCCATAAAGGAGTAGGACAAATTTCTGAATCCGATGTACTATTGGCATCAGCTTCTGACGCTATCATCCTAGGATTCCAGGTAAGACCTTCCTCAAGTGCGAAGCGATTGGCCGAACAGGAAGAAATTGAAATCAGACATTACTCTATCATCTACGATGCCATCAACCAAATTAAGGATGCTATAGAAGGCATGCTTGAGCCTGAATTTGAAGAGGTGATCACTGGTAATATCCAAGTAAGAGAAGTCTTCAAGATCTCTAAAGTGGGTACAGTAGCAGGATGTTATGTAACTGATGGATTTGTAACCAGAAAGAACAAGATCAGAATCATCAGGGATGGTATTGTAATCCACGATGGAGAAATCGATCAGTTGAAGCGTTTCAAAGACGATGTATCTGAAGTGAAAGCTGGATATGAATGTGGTATTTCTATCAAAGGCTATAATGACATCAAAATTGATGACACCATTGAAGGATACGAAATGCGAGAAGTTAAGAGGAAGAAATAATTCAACTAAATACACACGCTTAAAGTCGAAAGGACAGTTTTTTAACTGTCCTTTTTCTTTTATTTACCAATAAATACACCATATGTTGATTGCCATAATATTATTTATAAAGACATTGGGATATGCTTCTTTATTAAGCATTGTGGCGGGTTTTATTCGCCCTGTTTATGTTTTATGGTTTATGGACAGGTGCAATAGACTCTTGGTTCTAAAAATATATGGAACTCTGGCTCTGCTGTTTTTTGTCTTATATTATGTGATGAGCTCCTTTCTTTTATAGTCTAGATAAAAAACTACTGCTCAAGCCGGGACAGAACCTCTTCATGAACCTTAAAATCTTCCTCGCCAAACAGAACAAAACATATCTTTTTAACTGTCTTCAAGCTATCTGAAATTTCCATAATTGCTTGAAAAGCCACGCTGGCAGCTTCTTTCACGGGATAACCAAAAACCCCAGTAGAAATTGCTGGAAAAGCGATTGATTCCAACTGGTACTTATCCGCCAATTTTAGCGCATTTTTATAGCAATTAGCCAAATACATTTCCTCTGGCTTATCACGGCCATAGACAGGACCTAAACAATGAATTACAAATTGATTGGGTAAATTATAAGCATTGGTAATGACCGCTTCCCCCGGAGAAATGGGGCCAAGCGGCACTGCCTCTCGCTCCAATTCAGGTCCTGCTGCCCTGTGAATAGCTCCAGCCACTCCTCCGCCCACACGTAACTGGGCATTGGCTGCATTTACTATTACATCTATATCAGGCTGTTTGGTTATATCGCCGCGCCTGTTAATCAGTTCTATATCTTTGAAAGCTCTTGACATCCTCATTCGGCTTACGTCAAGATCAATTTAAGATAATTTATCTTGTTTGTCAATGTGCTTAATCAGACAACCCTTCTACAAGAAAAAGCTTTGGGCTGCCCATCTGAAGTTGTACAGGCCAATAAAAACTCTTGGCCACCATCTTTCAATTTAAATTTCCTTTTGATGGCCTCTGCTTTTAAAGGATGGTTTCTGGATAATACATTTACTTTTCCTGAAGGGAACAATTGCTTGATTTTCTTTTTACCCAACTTTATCTCTTCAAGAACCTCAAAAGCCCTGCCCTGGATATTTTCAGGCAATTGATCAGCAGTGTACAGGTGGGTATTGGGATGGAGCTTTTTCAGCTCATATTGGTGGGCAAAGGACTTGAATCCCCCAGCCTTCAAAATGGCAGCTGAAGGCATGATCAAATACTTTTCTACAGGGCTAAAAAAAACAGGAACTTGTTCCTCTTCAGCGTAAGTAAATTCAAAAGCCGATTCCTCGGAGTCAGATAAGTTCCACGCCTTAATTAGAGGTTCATCATCCTTAAGCTCCTTTCTCCAGATCAATAGAATTTCCTTGACCTCATTTTTGACAGCAATCACATGAACCACCTGGACTGCAAGTAATTCCTTTAAGGCCTCCTTGATATCAAGCATAGGGGAAGCCTTTACCATTATATTATCGGCCTTCTCAATCATCATGGCCCAATTGCTCACTATATCAGGCTCACAATCAGCCAGCTTATACAATTTTTGATTATGGTCTCCCCTTCTTGCCGGATCCACATATATCCAATCAAAAAATCGATCAGTATTGCTGAGAAATTCAATGGAATCTTTAGAAAGCACTTGGAATTTCTCAGGCCTGTCACTCAATCGCGAAAAATTAAGAGCAGCGATTTCTGCCAGCTTTTCCTGTCTTTCCAAGTATACTACCTTTTCAAACTGCTGACCAAGAAAATAAGTATCTACCCCAAATCCGCCCGTCAAATCAACCAAGCTTTGGCCTTTTACCAAGCGCGCCTTGAAATTGGCTGTCTGCTCTGAAGAACACTGCTCCAAGGAAATGGATGCTGGAAAAATAACATGGAGGTTGGCTACCCAAGAAGGTAGTTTATGTTGGGCTTTTTTTCTAGCAGAAATCTGCTGAACGGCCTCTTTTATATCCAGATCTTGAATCTGGTGGTGCTTTAAAAGCAATTGTGCAGGATCTTCATCAAGATGATCCTGCACAAATTGAAATAATTTCTCAGTGTATATTTTGGAAGCTTCCAAACTTACACTAAGCTATGTTCTACTAAGTACTCTGCTATCTGAACAGCATTGGTTGCAGCACCTTTTCTAAGGTTATCAGCTACGATCCACATATTCAACGTATTTGGCTGAGACTCATCTCTTCTCAATCTACCCACAAAAACCTCATCACGCTTATGCGCATTCATTGGCATTGGGTATACATTATTGGCTACATCATCCTCCACAATTACGCCTGGTGTTGCCGCCAATAGTTGCTTTACTTCTTCCAAATCAAAATCTTCTTTGAACTCAACATTCACAGATTCTGAGTGACCACCCATTACAGGGATTCTTACAGTAGTTGCCGTCACCTGAATATCTTGATCATCAAAAATTTTCTTTGTTTCGTTGATCATTTTCATTTCCTCTTTGGTGTATCCATTATCCTGGAATACATCAATGTGAGGCAATACGTTTAAATCAATTTTATGAGGATATGCCTTTTCTCCGTCTTTTCCATCACGCTCATCCATCAACTGATTCACAGCTTTGATTCCAGAACCAGTTACTGACTGGTAAGTAGAAACAACCACCCTCTTGATACCAAATCGCTCACGCAATGGTGCCAATGCCAATACCATTTGAATGGTAGAGCAATTAGGATTGGCAATGATTCTGTCATCAATCTTCAATGACTTAGCGTTAATTTCAGGAACAACCAATTTTTTGGTAGGGTCCATTCTCCAAGCAGAAGAATTATCCACCACGATAGTGCCTGCTTCAGCAAATTTTGGAGCCCATTCTTTGGAAGTATCCCCTCCAGCCGAAAAGATAGCTATATCTGGCTTTTCAGCCACTGCCTGCGTAAGACCTATCACTGTGTATTCCTTATCCTTGAAAGTCATCTTCTTTCCCGCAGACCTTTCACTGGCCACTAAGAGCAATTCATCAAAAGGGAAATTGTGCTCAGCAAGCACTTCAAGAATTTCTGAGCCTACCAATCCGGTAGCTCCTACAACAGCTAATTTCATTGTTGAAAACTTTCTATTAATTGATTTTTATACTATTTTTCTTAAACCTTAATCAAGTATAGTACCTGATTTCCATTGTCTCTCTGGTATTTTTCTGGCTACTGATGGGAATCGACAGCATCTATTTTTAACTGATTGTATAAGTTAGGACTATTCTTTTTCTTTCATCCTTATACAGTCTCGAAATATTTTTACCATGAAATACTTTTTGAAAACATGGGGTATGTCAACTTGGATACTTTTTATCCTTTTCTCGATAATTTACCCCTTCACAGACGTAGCGAAGCAGCAATTAGTTGCACATCCCTACACTTCAATTTTTCGAGGCGCAAGTTACGGAAAATCATTAACTAACAACATAGAAAATCCCAAAATATCCCTTAAACACCAAACAAATCTTCTAAGTTTTCCTCCAGCGCATCAAAAGCTACTTACCGTAAGCCAGTATATTCAGAATCTTAAAAATAAACCCAATCCAAAAAAAGTTGAATTTCAGATAATCAATAGACCTAAAACGGCATGTGAGATCAAGCCCAATATTGCTAGAGGAACAAATAAAGACACCATCCCACCCAAAGTCCTTCACGTCTCCCAAAAGTCTGAATATGAATTGCTGATTCATTTTTCCAAACCAATGGATTCTACCTTTGCTATTATTCCCCATTATTATCGATTAAACGGAAAACATCCCAAAGCACTAAGTTGGGGCAAAAAGGCCAATCAAATACTCCTAGTCATGCAGGCGACTCCTTTAAAAACCGATGCGGATAATTTACTCAAAATTTCGAATGTAATGGATCATTCGGGGAATAAGATCATCCCTATCGAATACTACTTTTCTTTAAGAAAAAATTCCCAACCCATTTTCAAGGATATAATCATCAACGAAATCATGGCTGCCCCTAAAAAGGATAATCCTCTTCCCAATACAGAGTATATTGAGCTGTTTAACACCTCTGATAGCTCTTGGGAGCTGGGAGGATTTATCCTGGCCAATAAAAGCAGAGAAGCCATTTTGCCCAGCTACAGCATTGGCCCCAGTGAATATGTATTACTGGTTCATGAAGATGATCAAGAATTATTTGATCATCTAGACAATGTCCTCGGCTTATCTTCCTGGCCAAGGTTTGTAAACGGAGAAGATAAAGTATTACTAATGGACATAGAAGAAAACCCTTTGGATAGTCTCTCTTATTCCTCTTCAAGTTATGGAAGCTCCTCCAAGGCCAATGGAGGCTATAGCCTAGAAGTCGTAAACCCTTTCTATTCCTGTGACCAAACAACTTTACTAAGAGCATCTGAAAGTCCACTTCTGGGAACTCCTGGAAAAGAGAATTCGGTTTTCGATCCCACACCTGATCAAATTAAGCCGAAACTTCTCAAGGCTATAGTCATCAATCCAAATACCATCATTTTGGAATTTGATGAAGCGCTCAAACCAAATTTAGATAACGCGGTTTGGCAATTCACCCCAAACATGGAAATTAAAAATGTGGACTTTCATCCAAGTAGTTTGAACAAAATTTCCATCAGCTTTGAAGAAAGCTTAAAAGAAAAGAAGGCCTATCAAATCATGGTAGAAGGCTTAAGAGACTGCTCAGGAAATCTTATAGCCCCATTAAAAAATCAAGCCAGTTTTCAGATTCCTTCCATTGCAGAAAAAGGAGAAATAATACTAAATGAGGTACTCTTTAATCCTCGATCTGGAACACCAAAGTTTATAGAGATCTATAATTACTCCAGCAAATTTATAGATATCTCCAACTGGAAACTTGCTAATTACAATGACGAAACCATTAGTAACAGAAAAACTATCATAGAGGAAACAGAAATAATAGCTCCTTTTGACTTTAGGGTCATCACTACAGCGATTGACATCCTCCATCAGGAATATCCAAAAGGCAAAAAAGAAAATTGGATTGAGATAAGTACTTTACCTAGCTTCCCTATTGCAGAGGGAACTGTGATCCTGCTAAACCCAGATGAAACCCTGGTAGAGCGATTTGACTACTCGGATAAATTTCATCACGAAATGATCCAAAACACTAAAGGAGTATCTTTGGAGCGATTCTCTTCTGAACATGAGACTAACGAACCGGAAAATTGGCATTCGGCATCTGCCAGTCATGGCTATGCTACCCCTGGCTATAAAAATTCACAGAACTATGAAAAAAGTCTCTCAGGCATTGGCTTGGAAGTAAACCCGAAAACCTTCCTTCCTGAAGCAACTGGAGAGCAGCCTTTCACTACTATTTCTTATCAATTGGCCAAACCAGGTTATGTAGGAACGATCAGAATTTTTGGAACCAATGGACTGCTGATCAAAAGTCTGTGCGAAAATGATATTTGGGGAATTTCTGGTTTTTACACTTGGAATGGTACCGACCAAAACGGAAACAAAGTAAGACCTGGTTATTATATTGTTCTGGCCGAAATGCTCAACTTAGATGGTAGCATCATGCAAATAAAAAAGACAGTAGTGGTAGGAAGCAAATTCTAATGCAGCATAATAAATCCTTGGACTATGAATAAACCTGAATTTTGATTACTTTAATTCTTGAAGCAAATGCCCTAAAAATGAATGATGATTTGATTAATGACACCCTAAAAGCTTATTTTATTCGAACAGGCAAGAATTTAAAATTAATTCAAAGATTCCTTAGGATAAAATACCGCTTAAATATTGAGGAAAAAATACTTCAAAAAAGAGTGGCCCAACTTAAAATAAGCTGAGCCAAAACAAAATCTATAATCCTTCATCCTCATCATTATAGATAAAGGTCTTGCCCTGTCCTTTTTCCTTGATATAGCCCCGATACATTCCTTCAGAATTAAATGGCATACTTATGTTCGCTTGGGCATCTATTGAAATAACCCCTCCGCTTCCTTCCATTTTTACCAATTGATCCATTACCACTTCTTTTGCTGACTCATCCAAAGTCTTTTTTCCATACCTCATAATGGAGGCAATTTCATGACCTACTACATTACGGATAAAATACTCTCCATGACCTGTTGCAGAAACTGCGCAGGTGGCATTATCAGCATAAGTCCCTGCACCAATAACGGGCACGTCCCCTACTCTCCCATATCGCTTATTGGTCATTCCACCAGTTGAAGTAGCAGCAGCTACATTACCATCTTTATCTACTGCCACCGCACCAACGGTTCCAAATTTTCTGTCCTTGAAAAAAGGATCTACCAGTTCCATCTCTCTGATAGAAGAATGATCCAATTGCTGTCGCTCCGAATCAATTATTTTCATCAGCTGTTCATATCTCCTCTCCGTTCTGAAATAACTGGCATCTACCAATTCCAGATTTTGTTCTTCAGAAAAATGTTCAGCTCCTTTTCCAACCATAAAAACATGTGGTGAATTTACCATTACTTCATAAGCCGCTGTCACTGGATTCTTAACCGTGGTAATCCCTGCAACCGCTCCAGCATTTCGGGTTTTGCCGTCCATAATGGCAGCATCCATTTCGTTTCTACCGTCATGTGTAAAAACAGCTCCTTTACCAGCATTAAAAAGGGGTGAATCTTCCATTACCTTAATGGCTGCGATCACTGCATCCAAAGATTTTCCTCCTGCTTCCAAAACTGCATAACCAGCATTTAGCGATTCTTCTAGTTTTTCACGATAGGCTTTTTCACGCTCGGCACTCATATTTTCCCGTTTAATCGTTCCAGCACCACCATGAATTACCAATGCAATTGGCTGTTTTTTATTCCCTCCGGAAAATTCTTCATTTGATTCAGATTTTTCATATTTTCGTTCGGAACAGGCCAAAATAACCAAAAAAGATACTGCAAATAGATAGTTAGATTTTAACCGCATTGTAAATAATTTTAAACCAATTGTTCAACATTTAACGTATTAACTTAATAAAGGTAATTATATAGAAATGGTGAACAAATGCGGATTAGATATTGCCTATCATATTTTTGATTCTCAAAACTCTAACTTATTTTAGAGAAATTTTTTGACGATCAAAAATCAACATCACCTAAACACTAAACGCCAAAACTATGAGTCAAGAAGAGAAAACATCATATTCCAGAGAAGAACTAAAGGAGTTTGAGGAATTGATCAACAAAAAGTTAGCTGTAGCTAAAACAGAACTTCATTCATTGAAGGAAACGCTTAGTAAGAAGAATGATAGTGGAACGGATTTCACTGCTTCTACTTCTAAGTTGTTAGAAGATGGTGCAGACACTTTGGAAAGAGAAAGTTTAAGCCAGCTTGCAGCTAGACAGCAAAAATTCATCATCAATCTTGAAAAGGCTTTGATAAGAATTAAGAATGGAACTTATGGTATTTGCGTAGATACCGGTAAGTTGATCGCTAAAGAAAGACTGAAAGCAGTACCTCACACGATGCACTCTATTGAAGCAAAACTTGCTAAAAAGTAAAAATTGGAATTTTTACATAGACATATTGAAGCTTTAATTTTCTGCTCTCCGTCTCCGTTAGGCTTGGGAGAAATCCAAAAATGCCTAACGGAGATGTTTGAAACAGAGGTTCCCAAAGAGCATATTGAGGAAGCCATAAGTGACTTGCAGGCAAAATACCAGCAGGAAGACTTCGCTTTTGCCCTTGAAAAAATGGGGGACGGCTATCAATTCCTGACCAAACCAGCTTACCAAACCAGTATCTCTATACTCTTAAAACAACAGTCCACCAAAAGACTCTCCACTGCACAGATGGAGACACTTTCCATTATTGCCTATAAACAACCAGTCACCAAATCAGAGGTAGAACAGATCAGGGGAGTGAATTGTGATTATTCTGTTCAAAAACTTTTAGAAAAGGAATTGGTAACCATCAAAGGAAAATCGGATAGTATAGGCCGTCCATTATTATATGGAACCAGTGAAAAGTTCATGGAGTATTTTGGAATAAACAGCCTTAAAGATCTGCCCCAACCTAAGGACTTCAACCAAGAAGAAAACCAAATAGGCAACGAGCAAGAATAGCCTGACTCTCCTTATAGAAATTTCGTGATCCAAGAATATTTCTCTTGTGATGATATTAATCTATTATTTAGTACGTATCTTTGCAGCCTGATTCTTAAAAATGCAATACACTCATTTTTAAGTATTTAGATTAGCATTTTAATATTTAAGATACAGCAGAGATGCTGCAACACTATGAAAAAGCATAATAGGAATAACAAAGAGGGGCTAAGAGGGGAAAGAACAGGTTTTTCAGGTTCTAATAAAAAAACTGGAAGAAAGCCCTACGGAAGTAAAAACAGGAATGAATCTAGATCAGACCGTTTTAAACCAGGACAAAAACCCTATGGAAAAAGTGCTGAAAATGAAGGAAACAGCAGCTTTTCCCCATTAAAAAAATACAAAAAAGACCCTAGCGAGTTTAATAAAGAAGCCCCTAGAAAAGAGCAAGAAGGCAAATTCAAAACTATCTATAAAGGTAGAGGCAAGGATCAAAGACCTGTATTCGGCACTGAAAAAATTGAAGACAAAGGTCGAAATAAATCTTCTAAGTTTAAGAACAACCGCTTTTTCAAAACCGCCCAAACCAACCAGGAGGAAAAACCTGATTACGACCTGAAGAAGGTGGAGAAAAAAATGGGCAAATCTCCAAGCAAAGAACTTCGATTAAACAAATATATCGCCAATGCAGGGATCTGCTCTAGAAGAGATGCAGACAAATTAATAGAAGCAGGCGAAATCAAGGTAAATGGTGAGGTAATAACTGAACTTGGTCACAGAGTTCAGATCACTGATAAGGTAATCTACAAAGGCAAGTTGATCAATCCTGAGAAACCTGTATATGTATTGCTGAACAAGCCTAAAGATTTCATCACCACTACCGACGACCCAATGAACCGTAAAACGGTTATGCATTTGGTGAGTTCAGCTTGTGATGAAAGGATATTCCCTGTAGGTAGATTAGACAGAAATACTACCGGACTTTTGCTTTTCACCAATGATGGCGACTTAGCATCTAAACTTTCCCATCCGTCTGAAAAAATCAAAAAGATTTATCAGGTGACATTGGATAAGCCTATTTCTAAAACGCATGTCGATGAGATCCTAGAAGATCTGACCCTAGAAGATGGTTCTGTCCATGTAGATGATTTACAGGTCCTATCTAAGGATAGAACCATATTGGGTATTGAAATTCACGTAGGTAAAAATAGAATTGTAAGAAGAATATTTGCTCACCTTGGTTATGAAGTCATTGCCCTAGACAGGGTAATGTACGCTGGACTTACCAAAAAAGACCTTTCTAGAGGCTCTTGGAGATTCTTAACGGAAAAAGAGGTCATCAACCTGAAATACTTCAAAAAATAAGAACACTTATTTTCTCTCAACAAAGGAGCCTGAAAAATTGATTTCACGCTCCTTTTTTTTTATATCTAAAGCATGATCAAGAAAGCAATGAATACTTAGAAATCACTCCGCTAAAGCCAGTTTAAAAATCTTTTTGCAAACTTTGTGAAAAATTTCCATTTTTTTTCAAATAGAAACATGAAGGTATAAAAGCCAACACCATGTTTTTTGGATTACATTTTTAACCATAAAGATTACATCCATTCTTTGCATTCCTTAACACTATTCTACTTCAAAAACTTTTAAAACCAACCTAGCAATTTCAAAATACAAATACATGTTTACAAAACAGTCAGTTTGTACTTTACAACTATTTTACAATACTTTTCTTATAAAAAAATTTAAGAGGTAAGGCTATTATATTAGTATCATAAATAACTCACCGGTGAAATACTATTTAATTGGGGATGTCGAAAACCATTTTTTTAGAGTAGACAAAATTAGTTTTAAACAACAAAAATCATGGACCTTATTTCAAACTTACTTGGCACTATTATAGAACTATTATCTGGCCTTTTGGGCGGTTTATAATTTAAGTGTTAATCCTTAAAATCATTAGATTACTGTATTTTCAATTGTAACCTAATGAATGAAAAAAAGCTACTTCCTCAAGGAAGTAGCTTTTTAATTATAGGGCACTATTTTTATTACATGACCTCCAGTCTTCTCATGGAAAGGCCTTAGCCAATTTTTTACTTTCAAATGCCCCTTCCAATTCAATTACAATATGACTATCATCACCATTTCCACCAATCATCAACACTAAATCACTAATGGTATCCCCGCCTTTAGAATAAAAAACAATCTCACTGTCCTTTTCTGACATTTCCATCAGCACATCATATTTCTCTTTTTTCAAGCTCTTTTGAAGTACTTTGAAATCAGCCTTTGCAGCATCCCCAGAAACAGGCAACTTAAATAACTTCATCCTTTCCACTGATTTTGCAATGGCTTCCATTCCTTCATCATCCAAATCAATATTAAATCCATCGGCGAAATCAAAAAAGCTCCCAGCCAAGTCCAAATGGAAAAACTCATCATCACCTTTGTATTTTTCATATAAAGCGGCTACACTTTTACTCTGAGCTTGTGCTAAAACCCCCATGCTCATCATTGCCAGGATTAAGAATAACTTTTTCATTTTCTCTTATTTTAATGTTAGGTTCCTTTATTATTTATTCTTTTTACCCGAGCTGTATTCATTCATCCCCGGTAAATCTGTTTTCTCCGCCAGTATATTCAGGTCAGCATAGGTAAATCTACCCAGCATGCTCAATAATGTAAATTCAGCCTTTGAACCAGAAATCATTAATAATTCTGCAACTTTCCCGTCCTCTTCCCTGACCATAAATTTTAAGCTGCTGCTTTTGTCCTGCACATCCATAAGGTCCTCGTATTTGTTCTTATTCAGGGTACTCATGGCTTCTTCATAAAGCTTCATTCCATCAACCTCCTCAGCACTGAGGATTCTAATACCTTTTACTTTGGAAATCAACTCCCCCATTTCTTGTGCATCCTGATCTTCACCATCATTGGCTGCAGACTTTAAAAAACCTCCCGCCATCTGCATCATTTTAGGACTGATATACACCCTGGAAAAGGCATCGTCTTCCATATACTTGGAAAAGAACTTCACTATGGCATCATCCTGTGCTTGCACAGCACTGAACATCAACATCATTATCAATATGCTTATCAATTTCTTCATTGCTTCTCCTCTTCTATTTTTTCAATCCTAAACAATTCATTGGTCTTATTTAAATGCTTCATATCATCCATTACCTTCAATGAGGAAGTACCTTTTTGCATATTATCCTGAATCATGGACAATGCTTCCACTACCTGCAGATATGCTCTTTCTTCTTTTTGTTCCTGATACTCCTTATAAAAAAGCCAGCTAATAGAAAGTATGGCCACCATCACCGCAGCATAACGTTGCCAATTGACCAAATTCCTACCTTCTTTTGGTGTAGGCCTTTTACTTGGCTCTTCCGACCTGAGCTCTTTCAGCCCGAAGAAAAACATTTTTTCCTCTTCAAAACCTTCTGAGCTCTTTAGTAAATCCTTTAACTGGACTTCTTCCTCCAAGGAAGTTTCCCCTTGGTAGTATTTATCCAGTAAACGCTCTAATTGCTTTTTCATCATTTCTTTTGGTTTAACATAAATGAGCGCAACTTCTTTCTTGCCCTGAAAAGACTCACCTTTACTTGCTCTACAGATATCTCCATATATTCAGCAATCTCTTCATAGGTCAAGCCCTCCACTTCTCTTAACTGAAACACTTCCTTTTGTTTTTCGGGAAGCTCCTTAAGAAACCTAAACACCATTTTAACAGCTGGAGACAACTCCTCTGGACTTTCTAGCAAAACATCGACTATGTCTTCCTGATTATCTACTACCACCCATTTTTGGCGTTCCCTAAGCCGCTGTAAGCTTTGGTTTTTAACAACTCTGACCATCCAGCCGACCGAATTATCCATTTTTTGTAGCGCAGCCCTGTTCGCCCAGGCTTTCTCCAAAGCCTCCTGCACCACATCCTCAGCCTCAGCCCTGTCCTTTAACCAGAGATAGGCCATGCGGTAAAGCTTGCCACGCAGGGTCCATATATACGCCTCAAAAAATGTCTTCATTCATGTAGATAATGATCCTATATTCCAAATGTTACAGTTTTCTGAAAAATAATTTACAAACCTCCTTAAAATGATCGCTAATTAAAAGTCAATTCTTAAATCCTTACTTATATGGGAAAAATGCCCTCGAACCACCTAAAGCAAATTCATCATTGCAACATAACCACCATTCCATCAAAATAGATTAATTTTATAGTCGTAAACCAAAGAGTATGCTGACATATCAGCGTTGCCACAATAAAAAGTCAGTAAAAGAACATGAATTTCTACCTAACTATATCAAAAACAAGACATTGGAAAAAGGGCATAAAAAAAGCCTTGAATCGCTTCAAGGCTTGTGGTGATGAGTGGGCTCGAACCACCGACTCACGGATTTTCAGTCCGATGCTCTACCAACTGAGCTACATCACCGTTGTAAAGTGATGCAAAGGTAATCAAACATATTTTCCATGCAAACCCTAGAGACAAAAAAAATTAAAGAATTTTAAACAAAAATCATTAACCAATTCAATATGAACATCTTACCTCAGGTAATTTTTATTTTGGTTTTTGCAGCTGCAGGATACGTTCTTTACAAAAGGATTTCCTTCTTGAAAAGGAACATTTTCCTGGGTAAAACAGAAACCAGAAATGATCAATCTTCAGAAAGATGGAAGACCATGGCACTAGTGGCATTTGGCCAACAGAAAATGTTCAAAAGAGTACTTCCTGCATTACTCCACCTATTAGTTTATGTTGGCTTTATTGTCATCAATTTGGAAGTGGCTGAATTTATCATTGATGGAATATTTGGCCAACACCGGATTTTCGCTCCTCTACTTGGGGGAGCCTATACCTTTGCCATGAACTTCTTCGAACTACTGGCAGTAGGCGTAATGGCTTCTTGCCTGGTATTTCTAATCAGAAGAAATATCACCAAAGTCCCTCGCCTGACCATGCCAGAACTTAAAGGCTGGCCAGCTTTAGATGCCAACTTGATATTGGTCATCGAGATCATCTTGATGGTAGCGATACTTTCTATGAATGCTACAGACCAGATACTGGCAGAAAAAGGGACCGAACATTATATAGCCTTAGGCCCTCTTTTCTTTAGCGGCTTGATCAAACCATTGTTTGTGAACATGGGTGAAGGCACCCTAATATTTGTAGAGCGCTTTGCCTGGTGGTTTCATATCATCGGGATATTAGGCTTTGCCATTTATGTCACCTACTCTAAGCACCTGCATATTTTCCTTGCTTTCCCTAATACTTGGTATTCAAACCTTAAGCCTAAAGGGGAAATCGCCAATATGCCAGAGGTCACCAATGAGGTCAACATGATGTTGGGCATCCCAACTGAAGGAGGCAACGAAACCCCTGCAGAGATCGCTCGCTTTGGCGCCAAAGACATCAATGACCTTAGCTGGATCAATGTTATGAACGCCTATTCCTGTACTGAATGCGGAAGATGTACATCAGAATGTCCCGCCAATATCACAGGCAAAAAACTTTCGCCGAGAAAAATCATGATGGATGTCAGAGACCGTGCTGAAGAAGTAGGTAAAAGTATTGATGCGGGCGGTAAAGGACTCGAAGATGGAAAATCACTCTTGGGTGACTATATTAGCAAAGAAGAGATCAATGCCTGCACTAGCTGTAATGCCTGTGTGGAAGCCTGTCCGGTCAACATAGATCCACTATCCATCATCCTACAGATGCGTCGCTATGTGGCTATGGAAGAGAGTGGCTCTCCAGCCCAATGGAATGCGATGTTCCAAAATATGGAGACCAGTTTTTCGCCATGGAAATTCCCTCCATCTGATCGATTTAATTGGGCTGAGAGTGTGAAGGACGAAGAAATGAAATAAGGGAACATCCATTTCCTACTATTAACAATTGAATTTAAAATACAGAAATATGTCAAATTATAAAGTCCCCACCATGGCCGAAATGGCTGCTTCAGGTGAATCGCCTGAAATCCTTTTTTGGGTAGGTTGTGCTGGGTCCTTTGATGATAGATACAAAGCCGTCACCCAAGCATTTGTAAAAATCCTAAATAAAGTAGGGGTGAGTTTTGCAGTCCTTGGACCTGAAGAAACCTGTACAGGAGATCCAGCAAGAAGGGCTGGAAATGAATTCCTATTCCAAATGCAGGCAGTAGCCAATATCCAAGTAATGAACGGATACAATGTAAAAAAGGTAGTAACTGCCTGTCCACATTGCTTTAACACCATCAAAAATGAATACCCTGCCTTGGGTGGGGCGTATGAAGTAATACACCATAGCCAGTTTCTACAAAGCCTGATCAATGATGGAAAAATAGTCCTGAAAGGCGGCGGTGATTTTAAAGGCAAGAAAATCACTTTCCATGATTCCTGCTACCTCGGCAGGGCCAATAATGTTTACGAGGCTCCCCGAGAAGTAATCAAGGCCCTGGACATTGAATTGGTGGAAATGAAGCGATGCCGCACCAAGGGTCTTTGCTGTGGTGCCGGAGGGGCACAAATGTTCAAAGAACCTGAAGAAGGCAAAAAAGACATTAATATCGAAAGAACAGAAGAAGCCCTAAAAACCGGTGCTTCAGCAATTGCAGTGGGATGTCCTTTCTGCTTAACCATGATGTCTGACGGTGTCAAAAACAAAGAAAAAGAAAATGAGGTCAAGGTATTTGACTTGGCCGAGTTAATCGCAAAAGATCAGGGACTTTCTTAAGTCCCTGAATTATATTAACTTTTTATCATTCTTTTCCTTTAAATTGGTATAACTTCATATTTGACCATAGAACGACGAGACAAAACCGTCAACTCATAAAAATTAAAATATGGACTCTTTCTTTTCTTTAGGAATTTTTGGTTTTTTATTCACCATCGTCCCACTCGTTTTGTTTATCTGGGCATTGGTAGATGTCATTCAAGCTCGATTTGCCTCCAGTGACACAAAAATAATTTGGATCATTGTCATCATTCTTGTCCCTTTTATCGGATCAATTTTATACCTGGTCATTGGTCGAAACAATAAAATCTAGCCTCTCTAATTCTATTTTATATGTTCAAACTAATATTTATTTTATTCAGTCTCCTTCCACTTGCCTTTATGGTTTGGGCTTTGGTGGACGTCCTAAAATCAAAGTTTCGGGAAGAAAACACCAAACTCCTTTGGGTCATTGTCATTATCCTTCTTCCCTTCATTGGCTCATTACTTTATTATTTAATTGGAAGAAAAGATAAAATAGGATCATATTGACCAAAAACTTAGTGATCAAAGAATCATTCTGCCCCTTTTTGTCGTTTTAGGTAAGAAGGGTTTTTTATACCCATTTGCTTAGATTTACATTTCAAAAAAGAAATTTAGTTAATTAGTTATATGTATTTGCCATTTGAAGAGATGCCCGACACCGCAAGGGTATGGGTTTACCAAGCCAACAGAAAATTCACCCCAGAGGAAATCCAACTTGTAGAATCCAGGTTAACAGCATTCTGCAATCAATGGAACACTCATGGTAATTTGATGCCAACCTCTTTTGACATTAAGTATGATCAGTTCATCATCCTATCTGTGGACGAATCAAAACTCGGTGCCAGCGGATGCTCCATTGACAGCTCGGTAAAAACCTTAAGGGAACTGGACGAAGTACTCAAGGTCAACCTACTGGACCAAGGCAAGATTTCTTTCGTATATCAAGATGACGTAACCATCAGCAGCCTGGGAGAAATCAAAAGCCATATCCAGTCTGGTGCATTGACCAGCAATACCAAAGTCTTCAACCCAATCATTCAGAAAAAAGAAGACTTACAGAACAAATGGTTGATTCCTGCCAGGAAAAGTTGGTTAAACAGGTATTTTAACAACTAATTTATTTTAAAAGTTATATATTAGGGGATATACACTTTATGAAAGCTTGACTTTATGATGAAAAATTGTTTTCTGTGTTGCTTTTTAATAAGCCTTGTTTTGGGCGCCTGTACCAGTCTACCCCAAAAAGGCAAAAGCCAGTTTGCTGCTGGGGAATATCAATTGGCAATTGGCACTTTTTCGAGAATTTTGGCGGACAATCCTGAAGATGCAGATGCCAACTACTATGTAGCAGAAAGCTTCAGGCTTTCCAACCGTATTGAGGATGCCCTACCCTATTATGACAAACTCTTGGAAGGAGAAGGCTCCTTTGAAAACTATATGAAAAAAGCCAAAAGTCTCCATGATCAAGGGGACTATGAAGCAGCCGCGGCCGCCTATAAAGAAGCCAAAGAGCATACCAGCAGTGATTCCCTGCTTGCTCTAGCTGACAGAGGATCCCAAAACATTGCCCAAATTGAAAATATCACAGATTATTGGCCATATCACGCGCTTCAAAACTACGAACTGCTGAATACATCAGGAATTGACTATGCTCCAGTTGTGAGTGAAAACTTCCTTTACTTCACCAGCTCTCGAGGAGCAAGTGGAGCCTACCCAGCAACTGGACAAGGTTACACCAAACTCTACAGGACCCGTGCAGATGGCATCAAGGTAGATGTTCAGAATGTACAGGCACTTCCCGAATTCAGAAATGAAGAAGGATTGAACCAAGGAGCCATTACAATCAGCCCTGATGGCAATACTATCATTTATGCCAGAGGAAATAGTACCAACAAAAACGATCTTCCTGATGTAAGCCTTTTTGTCTCCTACTTTAGAGGAGCTAGCTTTACTGATCCTATTTGGATGCCCGTAAACGAGGAAGAAACTTACTGGAACTCAACCCCAGCATTTAGCCCTGATGGAGAAGTTTTATACTTTGCTTCCAACAGACCTGGAGGCTATGGAGGAACAGATCTTTATAAAGCTACCAAATTGGCCAATGGTGACTTTGGTAATGCACAAAACCTGGGACCAGAAATCAACACCCCGGGAAATGAAATGTTCCCTAGACCAGTGGGTGATAAATTTTTCTTCGCCTCTGATGGCCATCCAGGATTTGGAAAACTTGACCTTTTTGTTGCTGAAACAGTAGACGGCACCAAAACCATAAAGAACCTGGGCAAGAATATTAACTCTGTGGGAGATGACTTTGGCATTTTCTTCACCAACTTTCCTAAAGAGGGATTTCTCACCTCCAACAGAGAAGGAGGGATTGGTGATGATGATATTTATTACTTTGAAGATAAAACCCCAAAACCCAAGGTGGTCAATGTATTCTTAAATGTAAAAACCTTGCAAAACATCCCTGATGGAGAACCGATCACACTTCCAAGAACAAGAGTAGCACTTTATGATGGTGCCAAAAAATCAGTAGGAGGAGACTTCTCCAATGATGATGGGAAGCTTCGCTTTCAGTTGGAGCCTAATGCTGATTTTACCATGATTGCCTCCAAAAACGGCTATTTTACCAAAAGCATCAGTTATTCCACTGTTGGAAAAACCCCAGCTCAAGAAGACCTGATTCAGGATGTCACCAATATTGTATTGGACACCACCATTGTCTTGGAAAAGCTAGAGCTTGAAAAAGCCATTGTCTTGGAAAACATCTATTATGACCTTGACAAAGCTGATATCCGACCTGATGCGGCTGTAGAATTGGATAAATTGGTTAAAATCCTACAGGACAATCCTGAAATCAAGATTGAGCTAAGTTCACACACTGATGCTAGAGCCAGTGACGAATACAATAGGGACCTTTCCCAAAGAAGGGCTGAATCAGCAGTCAACTATATTGTTTCCCAAGGTATTGCCAAAGACAGGTTGGTTGCCAAAGGTTATGGTGAGGACAGGTTGATCATCGAAAACGCACAAACTGAGGAAGAACACCAAATCAACCGAAGAACCGAATTCAAGGTCACGGAAATTGAAGAAAACTAATACGGAATCCCAGGCCAAACACCTGGGATTTTTTATTTCCCAATTTTATTTTGTTTAAATGGCCACAGCTTTGCAACATTCAAACATATATTTTCTCAATCCTTCTTAAAATCCTTAACTTTACGGCAATATTAACCAAGTCATTATTCTGATGGACGAAAGATATATGCAAAGAGGCGTATCAGCCTCAAAGGAGGATGTGCACCAGGCCATTTCCAAACTTGACAAAGGACTTTACCCAAAGGCATTTTGCAAAATTGTGGAGGACACTTTAGGCAATGATCCTAATTACTGTAATGTCATGCATGCGGATGGCGCGGGAACCAAATCCTCACTTGCTTATTTATACTGGAAAGAGACAGGGGACTTGAGCGTGTGGAAAGGTATCGCCCAGGACGCCATCATTATGAATATTGACGATCTACTTTGTGTGGGCGCCATCAACAATATATTGGTCTCCTCCACCATTGGAAGAAACAAAAACCTTATCCCTGGTGAAGTAATTTCCGCCATCATCAATGGTACCGAAGAAGTCCTACAAATGCTTCGAGATAATGGTGTTAATGCTGTACTTACTGGAGGTGAAACAGCTGATGTTGGGGATCTTGTAAGAACTGTAATTGTTGACAGTACTGTTACTGCCAGAATGCGCAGAGATGAGGTAATCTCCAATGACAATATCAAAGCTGGTGATGTGGTAGTAGGTATTGCCTCTCATGGCCAAGCCAAATATGAAACTGCTTATAACGGAGGCATGGGTAGTAATGGCCTTACTTCTGCTAGACATGATGTTTTCAACAAAGTATTGAAAACAAAATACCCAGAGAGCTTCGATCCATCTGTTCCAGAAGACTTACTATACACTGGCAAATATAACCTTACTGACCCTGCGCCTGGCACTTCTGTAAATGTTGGTCAGTTGGTACTTTCTCCAACAAGAACCTATGCCCCTATCATGGTAGAGGCTTTGAAATATTTACGTCCACAAATCCATGGTTTGGTTCACTGCAGTGGTGGTGCACAAACCAAGGTGCTTCACTTCGTGGACAATGTTCATGTAATCAAGGATAACCTTTTTGAAACTCCTCCTTTGTTTAAAATCATCCAGGAAGAGAGTGGCACAGATTGGAAAGAAATGTATAAGGTTTTCAATATGGGCCACCGAATGGAGGTTTATCTGGAAGAAAAATATGCAGAAGAAATCATTGATATTGCTGAATTCCATGGGGTAGATGCACAAATCATCGGACGCGTTGAACCTCATGAAGGCAAAAAAGTCACCATCAAAAGTGAACACGGTACCTTTGAGTATTGATCATAGTCAAGACTTATATGCTGCAAAAAACCTTAAAAATACTGGCCTGGATAACAGGCCTTTTACTTTTTCTAGCTGGCTTACTCCTCACAGGAGTAGATAGAAGTTCTCCTAAGGAACAGGACTATTATCAAGAAACCTTAAATGCTATTGAAAATCTTGATTTTCAAAGTTCCACTGGACAATCTTGGTTAGCCGGCTGGGCAAAGGTAAATGCTACCCCTAAAGAACCGGCTAGTCTTGTAGGCTATAAACCTCGTGGCAAGTATAAGTTTGTTCAGGACAGCAGCTATGTTAAGGCTTTGGTTTTGGGCAATGGACATCAAAACATTGCTTACCTCAATTATGAATTACTGATTGTTCACCCCTTCTTGGCAAAAAGTATCAATGAGGGGATTAAGGCAGCAAACCTTCCTATAGATCAAGTTTATTTTACTGCCACCCATACCCACAGCGGAATGGGAGGTTATATCCCGGGCTTAATGGGTAAAATTGCATTTGGAGGATATGATCAGAAAATCGTCAACATGCTGACGCAAAAATCCATTGAGGGCATCAAACAATCCCTTGATAGTCAGGAAAACGTCAACATCACTTATCAAAAACACAGTGCCCCAGATTTTGTTATCAATAGATTTATCAAAGAAGACCCTACAGACCCTTTTATCCGACAGCTAGTATTTACAAAATCCAACGGAGAGAAGGGTACCTTCTTTACCTATACCGCCCATGCTACTTGTTTGAGTAGTAAATTCATGGGGCTCTCAGGCGATTATCCTTATTATCTCACCGAGGAAATGAAAGATGACTATGACTTTGCGCTTTTTGCAGCAGGAACAGTAGGAAGCCACAGTCCATTGCCACCAGGAAATACACCAAAGGACATCAAAACCTATGCCCATCAGCTAGATAGCTTGATGGAAACAACTTCCTTGAATGTTGATACCATTGTATCCAAAAACATTAAATTAACCACACTTATTCCTTCATTGCCTGAAGCTACGTATCGGATTTCGGATAATATCAGGCTTAGACCATGGGTGTTCAACAACTTGTTTGGAGACACCAATAGTCATTTTGACATTCTCCAAATAGGAAACACTATCATGATCTCAAGTAGTGGTGAAATATCAGGAGTATTTTATGAGAAATGGGAAAAGATGGCGGCAGCAAAAGGCCTAAACCTAATTATCACCTCCTTTAATGGAGGATATATGGGCTATATCATTCCTGACAAATATTACGAAAGACATTATCACGAAGCCCGTGACATGAACTGGTTTGGCCCTTACAGTGGTTCATTTTTCGATGATATCATCACCAACATTATTTCTTTGGCAACAAAATAGCGTCATCTACATTACTTTCTCTGAGCTTGATTATTGGCATTCTCGAGTGATAATCTTCTGGAACTTCAAGTACCCGGATGCTTCCCTTAAATGATTTAGAAAGATTCAGAATGCGCATATTGGGATCAATGAATTCCACCTTATTATTTGAAGAGATATTTTTAGACATGATAGGAATACTAAGATCAAAAGATTCCTTAGAAAAGTTCAAGCTATCTATTCCTTCTATTGGTTCAAAATCAAAAATTGCAGGCAGGTCACTTTTCAGGTCTAGTTTGCCAGTATCTTGGGCTAACAAATCTGAAGAAAACAATAACGCTGCAGTAAAAACAAGTAATGAAATCTTTTTCATAGCATAAAACTTAGTCAACCTTAATTATATTCTATAAGTTAATTTTTAATCCAACTAACTAAAAATCTTCAACGTTAAAACTAGTTAATTTGTTCTTTCACAAAACCACGCCTGAATCCAATCTTTCTTAAAGGACATTTTACTTTTTATTCCCCAGCCATAATTTTCAAAATACTTGGAATAATTGGGCAGGTCCTTTCTTGGGTTTTTAGTTACCAACCTGAAAAACCAGATCATAATATATTGTAAAATCTTTCTATTGGGATGATCTAAGAAATCAGTAAAAATCCATTTGGTTTCCCTTTTACATCTTTTATCGACTTCATCAAACAAGACTTCGAGATCACTTTCTGTTAACAAGTCCAATAAAAACTGAGTGATAATTATTTCAAACTGATGATTTGGCATTTTCATAAAATCATCTTCCTTTAAAAATAACACCCGTCCTCTTAGGCTGTCTGGAACTCCCTTTTTTGCCTTATCGATCATTTTCTGGGAAGCCTCCACAAAAAAGACTTTTCCTTCCTCTCCTACCTGCTCTAATATTTCTGGTAAATTAGTGCCTGTTCCACCTCCAATATAAAGCACATTATTTCCCTTTGTAATACGATCTAAAAATGCCCGCTTACTTTCTAAATGACCTTTTCCCAGCACCAAGGACGCTAGGTCATCATAGAAAAACACCACCCTATCATACAGGTTCTTTTCCATTCAACAAATATACAAGACCAGCACTATTCCTATATGATTTACCTCTTTATTACCAATAAGCTTAAAAAAAGAAATCATTAAAAAGAATTTGGATGGAATGGATAAGTACAATCAACCAATTAACAACAAAATCAGTGGAAGCATATAAGCTGCATCAATTTGCCTTCTCACGTATTCCTTTCCTTTATGAGATTGTAAAAAAGCCAATGCATGAATCAGGAACATCGTCAAAAGAATGACGATGTATATGTAATAATGGGAACTCAAAAAGAAAAACAAACTCAAATTATAAATCAGTCCAATCCAAACAATTACGTTCAAAAGCTTATATGTCGCCTTCACCCCAAATGTATTGACTATCGAACCCATTTGATCCCTTTGATCACTGTGTTTATCCATATAGGCCAATAATATGAGATTAAACCATGCCAATAAAAAATAGCCAAAGGCAAAAAACCAAAAAGAGTTGGGTAAACCGCCATTCACAAATCTGATCAGAGGAGCCAAAGTAATCCCAGCGGTATAGAAGGCTGCAGTGGACAGCTCTTTGAGAAAAGCCATTTTCTTTCCAAAGAACTTAATCACCAAAATATTACCAATGATCATACTCCCTAAAAGAAGCCCAAAGGATATCAATCTGGAGAATTTGATATAGTTAAACGCCAGATAAAGCCCCATAACAACCACTAAAATCAACCAAATGATCAACTTATTGTAATGTACCTGATGGAACAGATGCCTTGCTGAGCTGGCTTTACCTTCAATATTTTTGGCATCCATTAAATGATCGAAGGTATAAATACCCCAAACCGCCAAGCCCATCAAAACATAAACCACAGGTGTAAAACTTAAATCAAGCATATGCTGAAAAAAGAAAAGACCAGCACATGCCCCGATTACCACATCCAAGGATAACCACTGAAAGTAACTGTAATATTTCTTTATTCTAAGTGCAGACACAAGAGTAAATATACAACCCCGAGCGTTTAATTGGAATGATATGCTATATTTAACACTTTCAAATTTATTGTAACCGTTAATAACCCTTAATAATGAAGAAATTTCTTTTTACAATCCTATGTCTTTTAAGCTTTAGCCTTCTCTCATTGGCACAAGATCAGGTAAAAGTAGCCTGTGTAGGAAACAGTATCACACAAGGCCCGGGAAGAGAACACCCTGATAGTTGGCCATTAATAATGCAAAACATATTAGGTGATGATTATTTGGTAAAAAACTTTGGCGTAAGTGGCAGAACCTTATTAAAAAAAGGGGACTACCCATATTGGAATGAAACACAATTTCAAGAAGTTCAGGACTTCAACGCAGATATCATTGTCATCAAACTAGGCACTAATGATTCCAAACCACAAAACTGGAAGTACAAGAATGATTTTGTAGCAGACTATATTGATATGATCAATACTTTCAAGTCCAGTATGGACGAAGATGGTGAGATTTATGTTTGTATGCCAGTTCCTGTGTTCAAAGACAATTTTGGCATAAATGCCATCGGAATGGAAGAGATGGAGCCCATGCTTAAGGAAATCATCAAAAGCACCGGAGTAAAAAAGATCAACTTATACAAGCCCCTCAAAAAACATGGAGATCTATTCCCTGATGGGATTCACCCCAATAAAGAAGGCAATCAGATCATGGCAGAAGCTGTGGCCAAAAAGATCAAGTAATAAAAAAGCTCCGGAATAAATCCGGAGCTTTTCTAATATATTTCTAAGGGCTTAAGAAACGGCCTCTTCTTGCTCATATTCTTCTGTTGGAATACAGCTACAAACCAAGTTTCTGTCCCCATAAGCTGAATCAATTCTTCTTACGGTTGGCCAGAACTTACTGTTTCTCACATACTCCAATGGATATACAGCCTGTTCCCTAGTGTAAGGAAAATCCCAATTTTCGCTCATCACCATATTGGCGGTATGAGGGGCGTTTTTCAAAGGGTTGTTTCCCTTATCCATCTTCCCTTCTTCAATCTGTCTGATTTCTTCACGGATACTGATCAAAGCATCACAGAACCTGTCCAACTCAGCTTTAGTTTCAGATTCAGTTGGTTCAATCATCAAGGTTCCAGCCACAGGGAAAGATACTGTTGGGGAATGGAAACCGTAATCGATCAAACGCTTGGCAATATCTTCCACCTCAACATCTACTGCTTTGAACTCCCTGAAATCAACGATCATTTCGTGCGCTGCACGTCCTTGAGAACCAGTATATAAAATCGGGAAGTATTCGCTCAATCTTTCCTTAATATAGTTGGCATTTAGAATGGCAGTTTGAGTAGCATGCTTCAATCCGTTTCTACCCATCATCGCAATATAAGCATAAGAAATAGGCAGAATACTTGCACTACCAAAAGGAGCTGCAGAAATCGCGGTGATTGCTTGCTGCCCACCAGTCTTAACGATTGGGTTACTAGGCAAGAATGGCTCCAAATGCTTGGCTACACAGATTGGTCCCATACCTGGTCCACCCCCACCATGAGGAATACAAAAGGTTTTGTGTAGGTTAAGGTGACAAACATCAGCACCAATATTTCCTGGACTGGTCAAACCTACCTGTGCATTCATATTGGCACCATCCATATATACTTGGCCACCATTATCATGAATAATCTGGCACATCTCACGAATAGCTTCTTCGAATACTCCGTGGGTAGAAGGATAGGTCACCAAGAAAGAAGATAAATTATCCTTATGCTTTTCAGCTTTCTCCTTAAGGTCTTCAATATCAATATTACCTAGCTCATCACACTTCACGATAACCACTTTCATGCCGGCCATAACCGCAGAAGCAGGATTGGTACCGTGTGCAGAAGAAGGAATCAAAGCAATATTTCTATGGCTTTCTCCCCTGCTTTCATGGTAAGCCCTGATTACCATCAATCCGGCAAATTCACCTTGCGCGCCTGAATTAGGCTGAAGGGAGGTTTCTGCAAAACCGGTAATTTCAGACAACCAGTTTCTTAAATCCTGGAACAACTCATAATAACCTGCCGCCTGATCTTGAGGAGCATAAGGATGCAATTGACCAAATTCTGGCCAAGTAACAGGAATCATCTCAGCTGTTGCATTCAGCTTCATAGTACATGATCCAAGAGAGATCATAGAATGAACCAACGAAAGATCTCTGTTTTCCAATCGCTTAATATATCTCAGCATCTCATGCTCAGAATGGAAAGCATTGAAAATCATATGATCCATATAATCAGAAGTCCTAGCTAAACCTTCAGCCACTTCAAAGGCCAAATCATCAGCTAATGGAGCCAAATCAACCTCACTTGCGCTCATGTGCGTAGTTCTTGCGAACACTTCAATGATGCTTTGTACATCTTCAAAGGTTTTGGCCTCATCAAATGCCAAGAAAACATATCCTGGCTCATAACGGAAATTCATTTCATGTGACAATGCAAAAGCAGTAATCTTTGACTGTTGAACATCATCCACTTTAATTTTAAGGGTGTCGAAATAATCCTTGTTTTCTTGTACAAATCCAAGTTTCTCCAACCCCTTAGCAGTAAGCTTGGCCAAGCCATGAATCTTAGCTGCAATATCTTTCAAGCCTTTAGGCCCATGATAAACCCCATACATACCTGCCATTACTGCCAATAATACTTGGGCAGTACAGATATTAGAAGTGGCTTTTTCTCTCTTAATATGCTGTTCTCTTGTCTGAAGGGCCATTCTATAAGCCTTATTGCCATCTCTATCCAAAGAGACACCGATAATTCTTCCCGGCACCTGTCTTTTATAAGCTTCCTTGGTCGCAAAATAAGCAGCATGTGGCCCACCAAATCCCATCGGTACACCTAAACGCTGAGTAGTGCCCACCACCACGTCTGCTCCAAATTCACCCGGAGGGGTCAACAATGTCAATGAAAGTAAATCTGCAGCAAACGCTGTAGAAACTTTATTCTCAATGGCAGCATTTACCAAAGACTTATAATTGATTACTTCACCATCCGCATTGGGGTATTGAAGCATTACTCCATAAAGTTCCGGATCAGTAAGGTCAAGCTCACTTAATGGACCCTGCACCAACTCCACCCCAACGGGGAGTGCTCGGGTTTTTAAGATCTCCCTAGTTTGTAAGAATACTTTTTCATCGACAAAAAACTTGGCCGCTTTCTTCTTTTCCCTAGGCCTCGTAGCATAAAGCATGTTCATTGCCTCGGCGGCTGCAGTTCCTTCATCCAAAAGAGAAGCATTGGCCAGCTCCATACCTGTAAGGTCCATCACCATAGTCTGGAAGTTCACCAAAGCCTCTAAACGGCCCTGGGCGATTTCTGCCTGATATGGAGTATAAGCAGTATACCAACCTGGATTTTCCAGTACATTTCTCAGGATCACTCCAGGAACGATGGTATCATAATATCCCAAACCAATAAATGACTTGTAGATCTTATTCTTAGAAGCCAACTTCCTGAAATCCTTTAAAAAGGCTGCCTCAGATTTGGCTGTTGGTAAATTCAAAGGCTTATCCAGCTGAATCGCTTTTGGGATAGTTTGGTCAATCAGTTCCTCGATGGAAGAAACACCAATTTTCTCTAGCATTTCCGTAACCTCCTGATACGAAGGACCATTGTGGCGATTTTCAAACTTTACAGAGGGGTTCAAATCAATTTTCATAATCCAGATTCGCGTATTATACTCGGGTAATATTCCTTAATTTATACTGATTTGCAAAGGTATAAATTATTGATTGATAATGATTTTCTTTTTCAAGTTTTCTCCTCAATATCAGCTTATATTGATAAGTGGGCTTACACTTTTACAAAATATTGCCTAGTTTAGTGGGCAAATTTCAGTGATAACTCAAATATAGAGAATGAAGAGGAACTATTTCGTGGCCAGCGCCTTGGGACTTTTGTTATCCCTGCAGGTTAGTGCACAACAAACATCAATAGTGGAAAAATACGCCTCCACTATCAAAGACTCCGATTTAAAGGAGTATTTGACTTATTTGGCATCTGATGAATTAGAAGGACGTGAGACCGGCAAAAAAGGTCAAAAACTTGCTGCGGAGTTTCTTTCAAAGTTTTACCAGGAAAATGGACTTGAAGGCCCAGTAGATGGAAGCTATTATCAAAAATTCAACTTGGTAACCGTCAAGTGGAAAAACATTGAATTAAGAGTTGGCAAACAAAACCTGGTAAATAACGAGGACTTTGTATTTATCGGTGATGGGGACATGAAAAAGAGAACCAAAACCGACTTGGTATACCTAGGCCTTGCCAGCGATGAAAACTTGGCCAAAGTAGACGTTAAAGACAAACTGGTTGGCCTTTGGTCCATCGGACAGCGTGCCGGAGATCAAATCAATAAAATCATGGATGCTGGTGCCGCTGGAGTAGTTGTGGTTACCATGGAAGGACAAGCCAATTTTGACCGAATTGCCAATAGGTACAAGAGCCTTAGCAACAGTGGAAGAATGGGATTTGACAAACCCACTGATCAGAAACCAGTATTTATGGTCAGTTCTGAAAAAATGGCCAGCCTATTTGGCAAAACCATTGAAGAGTTGAAGGAAGCTGCCAAAAGCAACCCTGAATCCATTGCAAGCCAAAAAGCAAGATACAAGGTAGAGAAAACCAAGGAAATCGTAGACACCGAAAACGTAATGGGTTTCTTGGAAGGGACTGACAAAAAAGATGAAATCTTAGTAGTTTCTTCTCACTATGATCACGTAGGCATCAACAGCAAAGGAGAAATCAATAATGGCGCTGATGATGACGGGTCTGGAACTGTTTCTGTAATGGAAATTGCCCAAGCTTTTGCTACTGCTGCAAAAGATGGCCATAAGCCAAGAAGATCTGTGCTTTTCTTGAACGTAACCGGTGAAGAAAAAGGATTATTGGGTTCTGAATATTACACAGATAATCCTGTATTCCCATTGGAAAACACGGTCAATAACCTGAACATCGATATGGTGGGCAGAATTGGCTATGAATACCAGGATGCAGAAAACCAAGATTACGTCTATGTAATCGGATCGGACATGCTTTCTTCACACCTGAAAACCATCTTGGAATACAATAATATCACGCATACCAACCTGATCCTGGATTACAAATACGATGCTCCGGACGATCCGAACAGGTTCTATTACCGTTCTGACCATTATAACTTTGCTAAGCACAACATTCCAGTGGCCTTCTTCTTCAACGGTGTACACGATGACTATCATCAGCCGTCTGATACTGTTGACAAGATCGAATTCAAACTGATGGAAAAAAGAGCAAAATTGATTTTCTATACTGCTTGGGATTTGGCCAACAGGGAAAATAGAACTCCTGTGGATGGCAGCAATGACCGAGGAGAGAGATAAATAAAAGCTGAAGGCTAAAGCCTAAAGGCAAAAAACAAAAAAACCGCAGAGTTCTAATTCTGCGGTTTTTTTATTGTATAGTAATCCTTAGTCTAAGAGCTATTCAGGATTTGCAATCCTGAATCAATAAAAAAGAGGATTTTAAATCCTCTTAAATATTTCCTCGGAATTAAAAATTCCAAGGAGCATGGTACAACTTTCTATATACAATAACCTCAATACTCACACCTAACTACTTGATAATCTTTTTTTTTTTATTTCTTGCCCTTGCTTTTCTTTTTCATCTGATTCCTATTCTTCTTGGCCTTGCTGTTTTTATTGCCCCGGACTTTTTTCTTCTCTGGATTATAGTGCGGATTTTTGTTTCCTCTTGGCTTTTTCTCATGGAAGGCCCCTTTGAAGTCCGGGTTCTCCTTTTTCATTTGGCTGTCAATCTCCCTAGCATAGGCCTGCTTTTCCGCAAAAGGGGTTTCCGTAATTTTTACCTCTGATGGAATTTCAGACACTGGCACTTCCATTCTGATGATTTCTTCAATCTTATCAAAATGATATTCTTCTGCAGGATTGACAAAAGTAAAGGCCTCTCCTTCCTGCTCAGCCCTTCCTGTACGACCAACCCTATGCACATAGTCCTCATAAATCAATGGCACATCAAAATTAACCACGTGGCTCACCATACTGATATCCAAACCTCTGGAAGCAACATCCGTTGCCACCAAAATCCTCACATCACCAGATTTAAAATCCTCCACAGAATTGATTCTAGTATTCTGACCCTTATTGGCATGGATCACCCTGATTTCACCATGTTTCCTTCTTTCCAAGTACTGGTAAACAGCCTCAGCATTTTTCCTAGACTTGGTAAACACGATCACCCTTTTGATTTCCTCATTTTGCAACAAATGATCAAGCAGGTTGATCTTTGTCTTTAGATTGGGCACCAAATACTTGGTCTGGGCCACAGTATCTGCAGTAGTAGCTTGCAGGGCTATTTCAACCCGCTCAGGAAACTCAAGGAACTCCTCGGAAATTCTCTCTACCCGATCAGAAAAAGTAGCCGAAAAAAGCAAATTCTGTCGCTTCACTGGAATCACCTCCAAAATCGCCCGAATCTGAGGCATAAAGCCCATATCCATCATTTTATCTGCTTCATCCAGCACCATGGTCTTGATCTCCCTCACAAAGATTTTCCCTTTGCTATAAATATCCATGAACCTTCCCGGGGTAGCCACCACAATATCCACCCCTTCCTCTATTTTCTCAATCTGAGCAGTAGGACCAATACCGCCATACAAACAGACATACCTTAAATCGGTGTATTTACCCAATTCAATAATGGCCTGTTCTATCTGCATGACCAGCTCTCTGGTTGGTGCCAAAATCAATGCACGGGGATGCATACCCTGGGCATACTTTACCTTCATCAAAATAGGCAAAACATAGGCAGCCGTTTTCCCAGTACCGGTTTGAGCAATCCCCAATATATCCTGTCCTGCCAAAGCCAAGGGAATGGCCTTTTCCTGAATGGGTGTTGGCTTGGCATAACCCGCCTCCTTAACAGCCTCTAAAAGCTGCTTGTTTATTTTAAAATTCTCAAAAGACTGCGGGCTATCAGACATGATTTATTAATTTTAGCTTCGAATTATATTTTGGGGAATTAAATACCCTGTTTCACTCCAATCAAAACAGTAATGACGAAGAGTATTTTAATTACAGATGCAAATATAGTAAATGAAGGTAAGATTACCCGTGGGGATGTGTTCATCAAGGATGGATTGATTTATTCCGTAGGTGGAAATCTAAAGGAATTTGAAGCGGACATCACTATAGATGGCGAAGGAAAATACTTATTACCTGGACTGATTGATGACCAGGTGCATTTTAGAGAACCTGGACTTACCCATAAAGCGGAAATCTACACTGAGGCAAAAGCTGCCGTGGCAGGCGGTATCACTTCCTTTATGGAAATGCCCAATACAGTCCCTCAATCCACTACCCTCGAGCTTCTTGAGGAAAAATATAAAATCGCTTCTGAAAAATCATTGGCCAATTACTCCTTTTACCTAGGGGCCACCAATGACAATTTGGATGAAATTTTAAAAGCTGACCCTGAAAACATCTGTGGAATTAAAGTTTTCCAAGGATCGTCCACCGGAAACATGTTGGTAGACAATCAGGAAACCCTTGAAAATATTTTCGAAAAATGTAAAATGCTCATCGCTACCCACAGCGAGAACGATGATATGATCAAGGCCAACATGGACAAGTACCTTGAAGAATATGGTGAAGACATCCCTGTCAAATACCATCCAAAGATCCGCTCGGCAGAGGCCTGCTACGATGCTTCCAAGCGTGTAGTAGACTTGGCCAGGAAGCACGGTACCAAACTTCACATCCTCCATATCAGCACGGCAAAAGAGGTTTCCTTATTTGACAATACCATTCCTTTGAAGGAAAAAAGGATTACTGCTGAGGCATGTGTGCACCATCTTTGGTTCTCTGATGAAGATTATGACGAAAAAGGGACCTTGATCAAGTGGAATCCTGCAGTAAAAACCGCTGAGGACCGCGATGAGATCTTAAAGGGAGTATTGGACGACCACATTGACGTCATTGCCACTGACCATGCCCCACATACTTTAGAAGAAAAAAGCAATGTTTACACCAAGGCTCCTTCAGGTGGTCCATTGGTACAGCATAACCTTGTTGCCCTATTGGAAATGTACCACCAAGGAAAAATCACCTTGGAGCAGATCGTACAGAAGACAAGCCATAACGTGGCCATCCTTTTTGAAATAGAGAAAAGAGGCTATATCAGACCGGGTTATTATGCCGATTTGGTATTGGTGGACTTGGACAATCCATGGGAAGTAAAAAAAGAAAATATTCTTTCCAAATGTGGTTGGGCACCATTTGAAGGGCAAACTTTCAAATCAAAAGTCTCGCACACAATTGTTTCCGGACACTTAGCGTACGAAAACGAGACATTCCATGAGGAGAAAAAAGGTGAAAGGTTGAAATTTTCCAGAAAATAATTTTCTCTGCCTATTGTTTTGCAAAAAACCGTGTATTACCTTTGCAATCCAATCAGGGAAAAGACCTGGTTAAAAGATATAAAACGGTGGTTGTAGCTCAGCTGGTTAGAGCGCTGGTTTGTGGCACCAGAGGTCGTCGGTTCGAACCCGATCTTCCACCCAAAACCCCTCAGAAATGAGGGGTTTTTATTTTACACTAAAATGAAGAAACTAATATGGCATATTATTTGTCTTTAATTTTAGTATAATCAAAAATTGACCCCAATGTTTACATTATTCAAACCATCGCCTACCTTTCCAAAGGTAAAACCGGTAGATCTGAAAAATATTCAGATGTATATGGCAAAATTTGAAGAATCTCTGAAAAACTTTGAAGAGGTACAAAAGGAGCATATTAACTCAATAATAAGATAGCACTAATAAGGTCATTATTTAATGACCTTTATTTTTTGTCCAAACTTTTTACTTTTAACAGTATTGGAGTATTTTAGAGGGTCCACTAAAACCACTAAACAATACTTCATGAGCTACATCCATTTCGACAAAACGGAATTAATTAACCTCAATTATTCCTTAGAAAAAGAGACCATTAGATCCAATCGTTCAGGATGCTATACCAGCACAACAATCATCGGATGTAACACAAGGAAGTACCACGGATTATTGGTTGCCCCGCAACCGCAGATCGACAGTCAGCTCCATGTATTATTATCCACCATCCATGAAACGGTCATCCAGCATGGCGCAAGCTTTAACTTGGGCATCAGTAAATATCCAGGCATTTATTCTCCCAGAGGACATAAGTACTTGGAAGATTACAGTTCAGAACCTATCCCCAACCTCATATACCGTGTAGGTGGTGTAGTTTTACAAAAAGAAATCATCTTGGACACCACTGCGGACAGGATGATGATCAAATACACACTGTTGGACGCACATTCACCCACCACTTTAAGACTTAGCCCATTTTTGGCATTTAGAGGCTACCATGCACTCTCCAAAGCCAACACCTATGTAAACAAGAAATACCTGAAGGTAGATAATGGAGTTCAATTCAAACTCTATGAAGCTTATTCCCCTCTTTCCTTGCAGATTTCCAAGGAAAATGAATTTGTCCCAGCTCCCGATTGGTATTATGATATAGAATACATCAGGGAAAAGGAACGTGGCTATGAATACAAAGAAGACCTTTATGTTCCTGGCTTTTTCGAATTCAACATCAAAAAGGGAGAATCTGTAATTTTTTCTGCAGGACTGGAAGAAGCCAAGCCCGAATTACTGCAAGAAGCTTTCGAAAGGGAACTTAAAAGAAGAACTCCGAGGGATAATTTTGAAAACTGTCTTAAAAACTCAGCTGGACAATTCATTTCCCGCAGAGGTGGCGAAACGAGAGTTATAGCTGGCTACCCATGGTTTGGCTGGTGGGGCCGAGATACTTTTATCGCACTACCCGGACTCACCCTAACACAAGGAGATTCTGAAACCTTCCTAGAGGTCATGAAGACCATGTCCAAAGATATAAAAGGGGCACTTTTCCCTAACGTCGGCAGTGGAGTCACCACCAATATGAACACCTTGGATGCCCCCCTTTGGTATTTCTGGGCATGGCAGCAGTATGAGCAATATACCGGCGATCGGGAAACCATAACAAAAAACTACCTTACTATACTGAAAGGTATTATAGACGGCCTAATCAAAGGCACCGAATTCAATATTAAGGTTCAAGATAATGGACTGCTATATGGCGGTCAAAAGGGAATAGCCTTAACCTGGATGGACGCAGTCACCTCAGATGGACCTGTCACCCCAAGAATAGGCTGTCCTGTAGAGATCAACAGCCTTTGGTATAATGCCCTATGCTATTATCATGAACTAACCGGTGACAAGGAAATTGAAAACTTGGCCCAAAAAGTCAAGCAATCATTTTTAGATGAATTCTGGTTGGAGGATAAAGGTTACCTCGCTGACGTAATTAATAACGGCACAAAAGACTGGTCAATAAGACCAAACATGGTTTTTGCTACTTCACTACCTTTCAGCCCTTTAGAGGACACCCAAAAAGCTGAAGTTTTAGAAGTCATCAAACTCAACCTTTTGACCACACGTGGACTACGAACATTGGCCCCTAATGATCCTTCCTATAAGGGATATTATCAGGGAAACCAGTACCAAAGAGACAATGCTTATCACCAAGGTACCGTTTGGCCATGGCTATTGGGACACTTTGTGGAAGGATACCTAAAAATCCACCGCAAAGCTGGTAAAAACATGATCGAAAAACTGATCAAAGGTTTCGATGACACCATGTCCCAGTACGGAGTAGGCACCATTGCCGAAATTTATGATGGTGACCCGCCACACAGACCAAAGGGAGCCATTTCACAAGCCTGGAGTGTAGGAGAACTGCTGCGTATTATGTATTTAATTAAACAATACTAAAATTATTTTTTATGAAAGTATTAATGTTTGGATGGGAATTTCCACCACATATCTCCGGTGGACTCGGCACGGCCTGCTATGGATTACTGAAAGGGATGTCCAAATTTAATCATGAGATTATTTTTGTTGTTCCTAAATTATGGGGAGACGAAGATCCTTTGGCTGATTTTGTCAGCGCCAGTGATGTAGAAATTGATTATCGTGAAAAACGATTTAAACAGATATGGAAAAACCTGACCTATCTTGAGGTTAGTTCTTTTTTGATACCATATTTAGGTCCTGAAGAATATGCCAGGTTCACCGACAAATCCTTGCATGACAGGACAGATGTAGACGAAAGTATTTTCTCCAATAAGTTCACCTTTAGTGGAAAATACGGCAAAGACTTAATCATGGAAGTCTCGCGCTATGCACTTACTGCGGCACAAATTGCCAAAAATAAGCCCCATGATATCATTCACGCCCATGACTGGCTCTCTTTCCCCGCTGGAATTGCCGCTAAAGAAATCAGTGGCAAACCTCTAGTAGTGCATGTCCATGCTACTGAATTTGACCGTTCAGGAGAAAATGTCAACGATAGGGTATATGAAATAGAAAAATCAGGAATGGAAGCTGCTGATAAAATCATCGCAGTGAGCCATTTAACCAAAAGAACAATCGTCACCAAATATGGCATACCTGAAAGCAAGGTAGAAGTCATTCATAATGCCGTTTTGGATGTAAGCATTATCAAAAGCGATGCACGTAAAAAAGTCCCTGAAAAAATTGTCACCTTTTTAGGAAGAATCACTTTCCAAAAAGGACCAGAATACTTCATTGAGGCAGCCAACAAAGTACTCAAGAAAGATGACAATGTGCGTTTTGTCATGGCTGGCTCTGGTGATTTGCTCAATCGCATGATAGACAGGGTTGCCGAGCTTAGGATCGGGACTAAATTCCATTTTACTGGATTCTTAAAAGGCAAAGATGTGGACCAGATGTTTGCCATCAGCGATGTTTATGTCATGCCTTCAGTATCCGAACCTTTCGGAATCTCTCCTCTTGAGGCAGTGAGACATAATACGCCCGTTATCATTTCGAAGCAATCTGGAGTGGCTGAAGTGCTGACCAATGCCATCAAAATAGATTTCTGGGATATTGATGCTATGGCAGATTCGATATTCGCATTATTACATTACCAGGGGATTTCCAATATGTTCCGAAGCTGTGGCACAGAAGAACTCAAAAAAATGAAATGGGAACACGTTGCAGAAAAAATATTCCTCCTTTATGATCAAACCTTAACCGTTACCAATCCATGAGAACCATTTGCTTTTACTTTCAAGTACACCAACCGTACAGATTAAAACCTTATCGCTTTTTTGACATAGGGGAAGACCATTATTACTGGGATGATTTCGCTAACAGAAGCATTATGCGCAAGGTGGCAGAAAAATGCTACCTTCCAATGAACCAACTTCTATTGGAGCTCATCGAAAAATATGATGGAAAATTCAAAGTGAGCTTCTCACTTTCCGGAGTATTTATGGACCAAATGGAAGAATATGCTCCAGACGTACTTGAAAGCTTTCAGAAACTAGTAGCGACAGGTCATGCTGAGCTCCTCAATGAAACCTATGCCCATGCATTGGCTGCACTGAAAAGTAAGGAGGAATTTCATGACATGGTTCTCAAACAACAGGACAAAATCAAAAAACTCTTTAACGGATACACACCAAAAGTCTTTAGAAATACTGAATTGATCTACTCAGACACCATTGGTGAAATGGTTGCTGAACTAGGCTATGATGCCATCCTTACTGAGGGCGCCAAGCATATCCTGGGTTGGAAAAGCCCTAACTATGTTTATTGCAATGCCATCGAACCAAAACTGAAAGTATTGCTTAAAAACTTCCGTTTAAGTGATGATATCGCCTTCCGCTTTGGAGAAAAAGCCTGGGCAGACTGGCCTTTGACTACTGACAAGTTTGTCAATTGGATAAATCAAATCCCTCAAGAAGAAGAAGTTATCAACCTCTTTATGGATTATGAGACATTTGGTGAGCACCAGTGGGCAGAAAGCGGCATCTTTGAATTCATGCGTCATTTGCCAGAAGCCGTACTTTCCCAATCCAATTTTACTTTCTCAACACCTTCAGAGGTAGTCAGCGAAGCTCCTCCCGTTGGTAAAATTCATGTTCCTGTACCTATCTCATGGGCAGATGAAGAACGCGATCTAACAGCTTGGCTGGGAAACGACTTGCAGGATGAGGCATTTGATAGACTTTATGAGCTGGAACATTTGGTGAAAAAATCCAAGGATCCTTCCATTCAAAAGGACTGGAAATACCTTCAGACCAGTGACCATTTCTATTATATGTGTACAAAATTCTTCTCTGATGGTGATATCCATGCTTATTTCAGTCCATATGAAAGCCCATATGAAGCATTTATCAACTACATGAATGTATTGAGCGATTTTATGCTAAGACTGAAAAAGGAGCAGGAAGCACCTATTGCAGAGGAATAACAAATCCCACCATAAACTATTCATGACCCTAATAAGGCCATTTCACAAAACTCCTCAGGCAAATTACTTGGGGAGTTTTTTTTATTTTCTTTAGTTCATCCCCAAGATCCCTCCGTTAATCAAAAACATCAACTTATTGGGCCAATAATCCTTTATGTTTGTAATCGAAACATCCTCTACTTACCCCAAAGTATCAAGTACTTAGAAAATTAATCTTTCAATTTATCTGGTTATTGATTTTAAAGGAAAGAGGATAATTTCCTTTAATAGAAAACAGCCCTTTTAAATAGATAAAGACCATCCAAAATCATATGCGTGGTATATTCACCTTACTTGTCCTCTTACTTGGATTGTCTCCATCCATAATCCATGCCCAAAAGATAAATGCCCATTACCAGCTTCATATCAATAAGGCCAATTCATCCATCAAAATCGATGGCATAATGAATGAAAAAGACTGGGAAGATGCTGAAGTAGCTACCGATTTTTTTATGATCACCCCAATGGACACCAGCTTTGCCAAAGTTAGGACTGACGTGAGGATGACTTATGACCAAGAAAACCTCTATCTCCTTGTTATCAATTTTCATGCAGTAGAAGGCCCCTATATTGTAGAATCATTGCGAAGGGACTTTAGCTTTGGCAAGAATGATAATTTCCTGCTTTTCATGGATCCATTTGATGACCTGACCAATGGCTTTTCTTTTGGGGCCAATGCAGCTGGAGCCCAGTGGGATGGACAGATGTACAATGGCGGAAGTGTGGATTTAAGCTGGGACAACAAATGGGTTTCAAAAGTCAAAAACTATGAGGACAAATGGATCTTTGAAGCGGCAATTCCCTTCAAATCCATTCGCTACAAAAAGGGTATCACAGAATGGGGAATCAACTTTTCAAGGATGGACCTGAAAACTACCGAAAAATCAGGATGGGCACCAGTACCTAGGCAATTCCCCTCAGCCTCCTTAGCATACACTGGCAGTTTGGTATGGGACCAAGCTCCTCCAGACCCGGGCGTAAACATTTCAGTGATCCCCTACGCAATGGGAAGAATGAGTCAAGACAGGGAAAATGATCAATCCCCAAAATACCAAAAGGAATTTGGGATGGATGCAAAAATAGGCCTTACCTCCTCCCTGAACCTTGATTTGACAGTAAACCCTGATTTCTCACAGGTGGAAGTAGATAGGCAAGTTACCAATCTGGATCGTTTTGAATTGTTCTTTCCTGAAAGGAGGCAGTTCTTCCTTGAAAACGGAGACCTTTTTGCAAATTTTGGCTATTCGACTATTCGTCCATTTTTCTCCAGAAGAATTGGATTAAATGCTCCAATTCAGTTTGGGGCAAGGTTAAGTGGGAAAATCAATCAAGACTGGAGAGTCGGTGCCATGAACATGCAAACAGCAGCAATCGAAGACACAGGGCTTCCTTCCCAAAATTTCACCGTCTTGTCCCTCCAAAGACAAGTAGGTGCCCGATCTAATATAGGAGCGATCTTTGTCAACAAACAATCCCTTAATTATACTCCAAAAGATCCAGAAAATCCTGAACATACAGAATTCAACAGAAATCTTGGGCTCGAATATAATTTGGCATCTTCCAATAACCTTTGGACAGGAAAGGCTACCTTATTACAATCTTATGGACCAAATTCCCAAAACAACGGATTTGCCCATGCTGCCAACCTGAAATATTCCAGCGGAAATCTCAGCTGGAATTGGCAACATGAGTATGTCTCTGAAAACTTTACTGCAGAAACCGGTTATGTCCCAAGGACTGGATTTTTCAGACTCAACCCTAGCATTGGATACAATTGGTTTCCCAAAAGCAAAAAAATACTTAGCCATGGCCCTGAAATCGGAACCTCGTTATTCTATAACCAAAATGGCGAGCACACGGACAATACCACCTATCTGAGTTACTCTGTTAGATTTAGAAGTCAAAGCAATTTGTCACTTTGGACAGCCTATGACTTTGTCCAACTACAAAGGCCATTTGACCCCACCAATTATAGCGGAGAAACCTTAGAGACAGGAAGCATCCATCAATGGAATGCCATGGGACTGGAATATACTTCTAAGCCTCAAAGCATCTTCACCTATGCTTTCTCTACGCGTTTGGGAGGTTATTATGCGGATGGACAACGTTATCAATTCACCACTGATTTGGGCTATCGTTTTCAGCCCTATGTAAGCATGGCTTTAAGCAGTAATTATAACCAAATCAATTTGCCTGAACCATGGGGAAACACCAATTTTTGGCTGGTCGGACCCCGTCTTGACGTCACTATGACCAACACCTTGTTTTTCACCGCATTTGTCCAATACAATGAGCAGATTGAAAACATCAACCTGAACACCCGTTTTCAATGGAGATTTAAGCCCGCATCGGATTTGTTTATCGTTTACACAGACAATTACCTGCCTGCACCTTTTTATACTAAAAACCGATCATTAGTAATCAAGTTTACCTATTGGTGGAACCTATAAAAATTTCATATTACGCACAAAAAAGGCCCAGACGAAAACAATTCATCTGGGCCTTACAAAAGGTTCAATCACCTTATTCTATTCCTACGTTTTCTACATTCTTGAAATACACTTGCTTGTCGGCATCCAGGTCAACCAAAACGGCAGAATCATTTTTGATATAACCACTAAGAATTTCCTTAGATAGCTCATTAAGCACCAATCGCTGCATCGTCCTCTTGAGTGGCCTTGCTCCAAACTGCGGATCAAAACCAACTTCACCCAAGTAATCTAACACTTCTTTGGTCGCTTCTATATCAATCCCTGCATCTGCCAACCTATGTTGGATTTCCTTCCACTGGATATCCACAATCTTTCGAGTAATTTCCTTATTCAAAGGCTCAAACATAATCGTTTCATCAATCCTGTTCAAGAATTCAGGCCTTACGGATTTCTTCAACAACTCAAATACTTCTACTTTGGTATCCTCAATTATCTGATCCTTATTCCATTCCTCTATTTCAGCAAAACGTTCTTGGATAAGTGTGGAACCAATATTAGTGGTCATGATAATGATGGTATTTTTGAAATTGGCCACCCTTCCTTTATTGTCAGTCAACCTTCCATCATCCAATACCTGAAGCAATATATTGAACACATCAGGATGGGCCTTTTCTATTTCATCCAACAGAATTACAGAATAAGGCTTTCTCCTCACTGCCTCAGTTAACTGGCCACCTTCATCATAGCCCACATAACCTGGAGGCGCTCCCACTAACCTGCTTACCGCATGCCTTTCTTGGTACTCGGACATATCGATCCTTACCATGGCATTTTCGTCATTAAAGAGGTATTCCGCAAGGGCCTTTGCAAGCTCTGTTTTACCCACACCAGTAGTTCCCATAAAGATAAAGGAGCCAATGGGACGCTTAGGATCCTGAAGTCCTGCACGGCTTCTTCTTACAGCATCTGACAAGGCCGCAATCGCCTCTTTTTGCCCAGCTACACGCCTGCTCAACTCATCCTCTAAATGAAGTAGCTTCTCTCTTTCGCTTTCCAACATTCTGGATAATGGGATTCCTGTCCATTTGGCCACCACAGCCGCAACATCCTCTGCATCCACTTCCTCCTTCAGCAATGGAGAACCTTTTTGCATATCATGCAATTGCTGATTAAAGGATTCTAGCTTTTTCTCGCTATCTGTGATTTTTCCGTAACGTATTTCAGCTACTTTGCCAAAATCCCCGGCGCGCTCTGCTTGATCAGCCTCCAGCTTATATTTATCAATATTCTCCTTTTCCCTTCGGATTCCCATGATCACCGCCTTCTCACTTTCCCATTTGGCTTTTACGGACTGTCTTTTTTCAGAAAGCTCTGCAATCTCCTTGCTCAGGACGGTTTCCTTATCCTTGTTCTTTTCCCTTCTAATGGCCTCACGTTCAATCTCCAATTGCATGATCCTACGGTTCAGTTCATCCAATTCTTGAGGAAGAGAATCAATTTCCATTCTCAACTTGGCTGCTGCCTCATCCATCAAGTCAATCGCCTTATCCGGCAAGAAACGATCAGAAATATAACGCTGTGACAGCTCAACGGCTGAAATCACAGCGTCATCCTTAATGCGCACACCATGGTGCAACTCATATTTATCCTTAATACCTCTTAGGATGGAAATGGCATCAGCAGTGTCCGGCTCATCCACCATTACTGCTTGGAACCTTCTTTCCAAGGCCTTATCCTTCTCTACATATTTCTGATACTCCTTTAAGGTGGTAGCACCGATTGCATGCAGCTCTCCCCTTGCCAAGGCGGGCTTCAATAGATTGGCAGCATCCATAGCCCCTTCGCCACCGCCACCGGCACCTATTAAGGTATGAATCTCATCAATGAAAAGAATAATCTGCCCATCAGAATCTGTTACTTCTTTGATAACAGCTTTCAACCTTTCTTCAAACTCACCTTTATATTTCGCACCTGCCACCAATAACCCCATATCAAGAGAGATTAGGGTCTTTGATTTTAGGTTTTCAGGAACGTCGCCACTCACAATCCTCTGAGCCAGACCTTCCACAATGGCAGTTTTACCTACCCCTGGCTCTCCCAAAAGGATAGGGTTGTTTTTAGTTCTTCTGGCCAAAATTTGAAGTACACGCCTGATCTCCTCATCCCTACCTATTACCGGGTCTATTTTGCCCTTTTTGGCTAGTTCATTCAGGTTTTTGGAATACTTCTCCAAGGATCTGTATTTGGCCTCTGCATTTTGATCGGTCACTTTATTTCCTTGTCTCAACTCTTTGATTGCTTCGATAAGTGCTTTTTCTGTCACTCCTTGATCTTTGAGCAACTGGCTGGTCTTATCCCCAGCTGATAATATCCCCAAAAGCAAATGTTCAATTGCGACAAACTCATCTTCAAAAGTTTTCAAATATCCCTTGGCTTTGGCCAAAACTTGGTTGCCTGCATTGGAAAGGTAGGGCTGTTGACCACTGACCTTTGGATAGGAACTGATGATCTCTTCCAATTTTTGGGACACCATTTTTTGGTTTACACCCAATTTTTTGAAAACGAAATCCACCACACTCTCATCCTCGGATAAGATACCTTTTAACAAATGAGCTGGCTCAATGGCTTGCTGCTGCTCAGCCATGCACAGTTCTGCTGCCTTTTGAACAGCTTCTTGTGATTTGATGGTAAATTGCTTGAAATCCATTATACATCTATTCTTTTTATTACTAATTCATCCATGGAGCAATGCCCCGTTATCTACTTTTATCAAAACGAACACCAAATAAATATTTTGAAGAAAATCGGAAACATTGACTGAAAACAAAGCAAAACCTGATGATTTTAGGACTTTTTGACAGATAAATTGTAAAGTAAGGAGATAATTACGACAGATTTAACTCAATTATTTCAAAAGATCCTACTGTTTAATAGACCTAAAGACCAGTCTTTCCTAACAAAAGGCAAGACTTTCCACAGCATACTGGATAATGCTTACATTTTCCTACCTTTGCATTATGAACAAGGGTGATAAAAAGGATATCAGGCAATTAAGCCTGGAGGAACTTCAGGAATTCTTCCTATCTGTTGGGGACAAAAAATTCAGGGCCAATCAAGTTTATGAATGGCTTTGGAACAAATCATTGAAAAATTTCGATGATATGACCAATATCTCCCTTCCAACCCGTGAAATGCTGAAAGCCAACTTTACGATCAACCATGTAAAGGTTGACCTAATGCAGCACTCCAATGATGGTACCATCAAAAATGCCGTCAAATTATATGATGATAAAATCGTTGAGTCTGTACTCATTCCTACTAGCAAAAGAATTACTGCCTGCGTTTCTTCACAAGTAGGCTGTAGCCTTGACTGCAACTTCTGTGCAACAGCAAGGTTAAAACGCATGAGAAACCTGAATCCTGATGAAATTTATGATCAGGTTGTTGCGATCAAAGAAGAGGCAGACACCTATTTCCAGCGTCCACTTACCAATATTGTTTTTATGGGCATGGGAGAACCATTGCTCAACTATGCCAATGTGATTGAAGCCATAGACAAAATCACCTCTCCTGAAGGTCTAGGAATGGCGCCAAGAAGAATTACACTATCCACTGTGGGCATCCCAAAGATGATCAAAAAAATGGCTGATGATGGAGTAAAGTTTAATCTGGCCATTTCCTTACACTCTGCCATCAATGAAACCCGAAGCAGGCTGATGCCTATCAATGATAAAAGCCCCTTGGAGGATCTGGCGGAGGCCTTAAAATATTGGTATTATAAAACCAAGAGCAAGGTCACTTATGAATATGTGATATGGGATGGAGTCAACGATGATGAAGAACATGCAAGGGCCTTGGCCAAGTTTTGTAAGCATATCCCTTCCAAGGTAAATATCATTCAGTACAATCCTATTGATGAGGGAGAATTCCGCCAAGCCTCTCAAGAGGCAGTGGACATGTATGTCCGCATCTTAGAATCCCAGGGAATTGTTGCTAAGGTAAGAAAATCTAGAGGTCAGGATATCGATGCAGCATGTGGGCAACTGGCCAATAAAAATGAAGTAGCCAGCATTTAAGCATATTTTAGTGGCACAAAAGGTTACTAAGCTCCTAATTGGAAAATCATATTAAAAGTTATGATTTTATTGAATCCTTGGTTCAATTTTTGCGTATGATAACACCTAAACTTTTATTATATAACTATGAAAAAACTATTATTACTAGGCCTTTTTGCAATGACCATATCCTTTGCACAGGCCCAATCCGCAGGAGATGTTAGGCTACAATTGGGGACTGATTATGATTTTGATGTAGAAGCTTTCGGCTTAAATTTTGGGGGTGAATATTTGATTACTGATCAGATTTCTGCCGCTCCTAACTTTAGCATTTATTTTCCTGAATGGGGGAATGCCAGCAACTTAAACATCGATGCTCGTTATTATTTTACAAAGGACATTTTGCAATGGTATGGTTTACTGGGGTTCACCAATAATTGGATATCATTTTCTGATGACACTTTTGGTGACATTAAATCCAGCACTGCGGGAGCTAATATTGGAGCAGGTGGCATCTTAAAATTTGCAGACAGCTTCGCTTTCAATCCAGAGTTAAAATACCAAGCACAGAAAAATGGACAGTTTGTTTTTAGGTTGGCCTTGGTATATTTCTTACCATAAGTAAAAAAGAGGCTGTCTCATTTCTCGGTTAATTGTGCCATTCTTACAACAGGAAGAATCTCAAGCGACTTATTTTCAGTTGTAAGTTAATTTAGAGATTTCTCCTAAGGTACCAATGACGTAAAGAACTAGGCATGAATTTGTTCGAGTTCATAACCTAGTTCTTTAGCTGTTTTTTGTAGCCACCTTTCTCTGTGAAGCTGCATTTTTTCTTCATAGGCCTTGATACCTTTTTCA
>NZ_JAHHZM010000003.1 GCF_018642165.1 Echinicola shivajiensis | reverse complement strand
CTCCTTTCTATCCAACCATGCTCGAAAACAGGCAATTTGCACTATACCAGGGACGGCTATATTGTACAGGCCACTTCGATCTAAACGTCATTCCCTTTTGTGCGGTTGGGTACCAAATGTTAGGTCTCGAAATGACAAGATATTGGATAGCCACTTATTTTTTCAATGATGCAGCATATAGGAAAATACACTAAATCAACTATTAATACAAATACTGATCAGCTTCCTTGTCCTTGGTAGGTTCAATATTATGCTTTTCTATATCCTTGAAGTATTTATAGGTACCCACCTTTAGGTCAATAGTAGCATCCTCATCACAAACAATCATGGATTTATTGTGCAGCTGCAGAGCACTTAAGGTCCACATATGGGAAACGCCTCCTTCAACGGCTTTATGAAGAGCCCTAGCCTTTTGATGGCCACTGACAATCACCACCACTTCTTTGGCATCCATAACTGTGCCCACTCCCACCGTCAAGGCCAGCTTTGGCACTTTATTAATATCATTTTCAAAGAACCTTGAATTGACCATTCTGGTTTCTGTATTCAAGGTTTTGACCCTTGTTCTAGAAGTTAAGGAAGAGCCTGGTTCATTAAAGGCGATATGCCCATCTGTACCTATTCCTCCCAAAAACAAATCAATTCCTCCTACTTCCTTAATCTTTGCTTCGTATTTCTCACATTCCAAGCTTAAGTCTTCCGCATTACCATCCAAAATATTAATGTTTTCCTTAGGAATATCAATATGATCAAAGAAATGCTTGTACATAAATGAATGATAACTTTCCGGATGGGATTCCTCTAATTCCACATACTCATCCATATTGAAGGTAATTACATTTTTAAAGCTAAGCTTACCGCTTTTGTTCAATGCGGTCAGTTCCTTATATGTACCAATTGGGGAAGAACCGGTGGGCAAACCAAGCACAAATGGTCTGCTGTACTTTTTCTGGTGCTCATTGATTTTGTCTGCGATATAATTTGCTACCCACTTAGAAAGCAAATCATAGTTATTCTGGATTAGAAGCCTCATTTATTTAATATTTTAATTTATAAAAAAGCCATCGATTATATTTTCAACATTAATTAATCAACTAATCAATCTTATTGAAATATTTTATTTATTAATGCAATAAATATACAAAAAATACACAATTAAGACTATCCAAAAAATCAATGAATATGATTTTACATTGCCTCCTAAATTCCTAGCCACATTCATCGTAGAACATGCTTGGCAAAAAAAACAGGCCATGCTGTAGCATAGCCTGTTTTAAAATTAATTTCCATGACCTAAATTCAGCAAGAGTTCAGCCATTGTAATTCCAAATTAGATTTAATTAAAAACTGCTCCAAGCTGGAGGATCAACCCCTAGTAGGTGCTCCACAAAAAAGTCCCTTCTCTTATGTTCTCCATAGCTACCTCCAGAGCTATGCCCCATCCCTGGCACCATCAAGAAATCAAAATCCTTATCATTTTTGATCAATTCATCTACCAATTGATAAGTGGAAGAAGGATCAACATTATCATCCATTTCCCCCACGATCAACAGTAACTTCCCTTCCAAATTACCCGCATTGACCACATTGGAACATTCGGCATAATGTTCACCAATAGGATAGCCCATCCATTGCTCATTCCACCAGATTTTATCCATGCGGTTGTCATGGCATCCACAGGAAGAAACCGCTACTTTGTAAAATTCCGGATGGAATAATAAGGCACCTGTGGAGCTTTGGCCACCAGCAGAGGTTCCAAATATCCCTACCCTTTCTAAATCCATATAAGATCGAGTCTTGGCTGCTGCCTTCATCCAGAGTTTCCTATCAGGAAAGCCCGCATCCTTTAGGTTCTTCCAACATACATCATGGAAGGCCTTGGACCGATTGGAAGTTCCCATTCCATCTATTTGAACCACAATAAACCCAAGCTCTGCCAATTCATTCAAACCACGATAATTGGGGGCAAATGATTTGGGAACAAAAGAATCATGTGGCCCAGCATAAATATACTCGATCACAGGATAGGATTTTTTAGGATCGAAATTTCTCGGTTTGATGATCAATCCCCAGATATCCGTTTTACCATCCCTACCCTTGGCAGAAAATATCTCCGGAGCTTTCCAGCCCTCTTTTTCAATTTCACTGATATCGGCTTTTTCCAAATCCTTCACCAGCTTACCATTTTCCAGGTTTCGAAGAACAGAAACTGTTGGCATATCCTGACGGGAATAATGATCGACAAAATACTTTTTATCCGGAGAAAGGGTAATTTGGTGATTGGCATTTTCTTGGGTCAATTGCTGAAAATCATCTTTATCTAAACCAGTGCTGCAAAGATGCAGGTGATAGGGATCTTCCTTTCTGTTCAGCCCACTGGCTAAAAAGTAAATCTTACGAGCATCTTCATCCACATGCAAGACTTCCCTGACTACCCAAGGCCCCTTTGTAATCTGTCTTTTGACCTTTCCAGTTTCCCCATTGTACAAATACAAGTGATTCCATCCATCACGTTCCGAAGCCCAAATTATTTCCTTACCATCTGCAAGATCTTCACGGAACTTCTTACCACTATAGTGAATAAAGGTTTCACTTCTTTCCTCTATCAAAGTCCTAATCGAAGCATCCTCGGCATTAACCTCCAATACCCTATACACTTGGTGACCTCTTTGATTGTATTCAAAAGTAAAAGCCCTACTGTCTTCCCTCCACCTGATTCCTGAAAGGGAAAATTGATGGTCCATAAGATCCATTTTAACGGGCATACATTCTTTACTTTCAATATCGATCAGAACAGCTTGCTTAACAGGCAAAGCATCTCCAGGCTTCATATAATCCCTGGTTTCTAGGGAAGGTTGAAGTTGCCCTTTTGGAGCAGATGATATTAAGGTCAACTTACGCACAGGAGCAGGCCTTACTTTGTAAGTAGCTATTTTTTCTCCATTTGGTGACCATTTAAGTGCCGCTGCATAAAACTCTCCTGGAGAGCCATCAAAACTTAATTGGCTTTCTTCCCCATTGTCCAGGTCCTTTACCCATACATTATTTTCTCTGATAAATGCTTCCTGATTCCCTTCCGGGGACTGAACAGGATCCCCCTTGCTCTCATCCCATCGGTTTCCCCAATAGCCCCTATTGTCTTCTTTTATGGCTTTACCTTTCTTTAGATTAATATTTTCCAAATCATATTCCCAATGGTACCCCTTAGCCTCAAACTCAAGCAAATTGCCTTTTTCTTCAATTTTCATTTCCCTTATAGGCAAATGAAAGGCCTTTAGAGTATCTCCCAGTTCTCGATTCAGCTTTTCACTCAAATCCTGTTGGTCAAACAGCGGTCGCTTATGAGTACTTTCAGGCTCCACCCTAAAATATTCTGTACCATTTTTGGTTTTCATGGAATACCAAAAATCAGGAGTATCCTTTATCCAATGAAATTTTCCAGGAGCCTTATAAACTTTTGAAAAGGCTTCCTTTACTTCATCCGCGCTTTTATAATCCTTCAATGTGCCCTGAGCTTGCAATCCAAGGTTTATTACGGTACTCAAGAACAAACAAAACAGATATCTTTTTATCATAAAAAAGCAAGTTAAATTTTATGGCTTTACGACATGCAACATATCATAATATCGTCACAACTTATTTCACCAAAATAGCTAAACCTAATACAGGGTTAACTTTATTTCTAAAAATGACTCCGCTGCATTTTTTTTAGGTATTTGATTGGCTTTCAAAGGCCACCTATAACGCTTTGGTTTTAAGTTTATGAAATTTCACCAATCATGATATAACATTATCTAGAAAAGTATAGGATAAACTCCCCATTCATTATTATTTTCGAAATACCTATCTACTGAATTTACCCATTCCCATTTTTAACCATTTTACATCATCACTAATAATTGCTATGAAGATAAAATCAGAAAAGACACTACTTTTAATCCTCCTTTTTACCCTTCTTTTTGGAATCAATCATTTATCTGCACAGGAAAAACAGGCTCCATCCATTTCGGAGTTTACAGCTAAAATGAACAAGTATGAAGGTTTTTATCATTTATACTGGGATGAATCCAGCGGTAGAATTTACCTTGAAATAAATGCCTTGGATAAAGAAATATTATATTATACTTCCTTGGCATCAGGATTAGGATCAAATGACATTGGTCTGGACAGGGGAAGAATGGGTAGCTCCCATGTGGCAAGCTTTCGAAAATCCGGAAATAAAATTTTAATGACCGAGAGCAACTATGATTATCGGGCCATTTCCGATAATCATATGGAACAAAGAGCTGTAAAGGAGTCCTTTGCAGAATCTGTACTTTGGGGTTTTGAGATTTCCGCCCAATCAGATGATCACTATTTAGTAGATGCCACCGACTTGGTTCTTCAAGATGCTATTGGTGCTGCTGAGACCATTAGCAGGACTAATCAGGGCAATTATAAATTGGACAAAAGTCGCTCTGCCGTCTATATGGAAAGGACGAAAACATTTCCTAAAAACACAGAGATAGAAGCCACCATAACCTTAACCGGTTCAAAGGCCGGGGGCTATTTAAGAAGCGTTACGCCAAGTCCTGATGCTGTTACCCTTAGAATGCACCATTCCTTTGTGGAACTACCTGACAAGGGATATACTCCAAGAGAATTTGATCCGAGAGCAGGAGTAAACCAAGTCAGCTTTTATGATTTTGCCAGCCCTATCAATGAGCCCATTGTCAAAAGATATATCAGAAGGCACAGGTTAATAAAGAAAAAATCTGGACCTGAACCAAGTGAAGTTATAAAACCTATCATTTATTATATTGATCCTGGAACACCAGAACCAATTCGCACGGCCTTGATGGAAGGCACAAAATGGTGAGCTGAAGCTTTTGAATCGGCTGGTTATATCAATGCCTTCCAGGTCAAGCTACTTCCCGAGGATGTCGATCCCATGGATATTCGCTATAACTTGGTCCAATGGGTTCACCGTTCCACCCGCGGTTGGTCTTACGGCGGTGGGATCACCGATCCAAGAACGGGGGAGATCATCAAAGGGAAAGTAACACTTGGATCTCTTCGGGTAAGACAAGATTTCCTCATTGCCCAAGGACTGATCGCTAATTACCTTGAAACTGGAGAAGTAGAAGATGAAGCCATGCTGGATATGGCCTTGGCAAGGATGCGCCAATTGGCTGCCCATGAAGTAGGCCACACCTTGGGATTACCACATAATTATATTGCCAGTTCGCAGAATCGTGCCTCTGTAATGGACTATCCTCACCCTAGCGTGAAACTCAAAGGAAAAAAACTGGATATCTCTGATGCTTATGCTGAAGGGATTGGTGAATGGGACAAGGTGGCCATACAGATGGCTTATGCGGAGTTTCCAAAAGGAAAAGATGAAAAAGAAGCCATCAGTAAAATGGTGAAAGATTATAGAAAAAATGGACTGGGCTTTCTCTCCGATCAGGATGCCAGGCCTACAGGCAGCGCACATCCCAATACCCATTTGTGGGACAATGGAAAAAATGCAGTGGAAGAGCTTAAGGAAGTAATGGAAATCAGGTCTTTGGTATTGGATAGTTTTGATGAAAACAAAATTAAAATGGGTGAACCATTGGCCACCCTTGAGGAAGTGTTTGTACCTATGTACCTATTCCACAGGTATCAAGTGGAAGCCGCCTCCAAAGTTATTGCAGGAGTAAATTACGCATATTGGCTTAGAGGGGACAATGAAAATCCTGTTTCAGTTGTTTCAGCAGAGGAGCAAGAAGCCGCTATTGATGCACTTTTAAGTACGCTATCTCCAGAAAAACTAAAGGTTCCTAAGAAAGTACTGGACTTGATTCCTCCAAGACCTTATGGATACTGGTCAAACCCTAGGGAAACTTTCAGTGGCAAAACAGGATTAATATTTGACGCCATGGCCGCTCCACAGGTAGCTGCGGACCTCAGCCTTTCCCTATTACTCAACCCTCAAAGGGCCTCGAGGCTGGTGAACCAGCATGCCTTTGATAATGCTTTGCCAGGACTGGAAGATCTTATTGAAAAACTAATCAATTATCTGGACAGTCTTCCTAATGACATTAACTACGAAGGAGAAATCAAAAGATTAACAGAAAAACTATTGCTACAAAAACTCATCGATTTATCTCAAAATCCTGAGGCAAGTTCCCAAGCAAGAAGTATCGCCTATTTTGAAATCAGGAAGTTAATGCAAAAAATGAGTGCATCGCTGTCCAACAGCCCACAAAGGGCCCATTATGAATATTGTGCAGCTATAGTGGACCAAATGCGCAAAGAACCCAAGGAAAAAGTCCAGGTACTTTCCCCGCTTCCAGCTCCTGATGGTTCTCCAATCGGCAGTGATAGTTATAAATGGCTGAGTCCTATTTGTAATGTTGAATAAGATATAATGAAATCTGATTATCCATTTTCACACCATTAGCTTTATTTCTCAAGGATTCCACGGATTTTCACTGAATCAATTAATTATAACTATGAAATATGTGTCATTTTTGAGAGAATGTTTTGAAGGGTAACTCTTACTGGTGCAATAGCAGATATACAGATAATGAAAAAACCGGGTGAATCTAATTGTTCGTCCCGGTTTTCCTGTTTATCTTAATTATACAATAAGTTTATTATTGCAAATTACAGATGCTACTAATCCTAAACTTTATTTTGCTTTATACAGTTTCTCATGTACTTTTTTAAGGAATTCAGGTGTTAGTTTGATCACCTTTCTATCATAGGTCATCAAACCATTTGTTTCTACCTCCACATCAGTTGTTTGAGTATACACTGCAGCAGAAAGGCCCATAGGAATCAATTTCACCAAGTCATCCATCAATTTGGCATATCTGTCTTCCAGTTCCCCAACAGATTTAAAACTCTGGTACCCCCAGTTGTCTTTATCCTGCCAGGTATGCCCATCCACAGGTAGTCCAAGACCCCCAAATTCACCCAAGGTCAGCACCATGTCCTTACCAAACAATCTTGGGCTTGGCATAGCTGGATCTGGATAATTATGCAAATCAATGATCTGACCCACAGGGAAGAAGTTTCCTCCACTGGCACCATTAATCAAACGACTAGGATCATATTCCACAGTCCATTTCACAATTTCTTCCGTCTTAAACTGGCCCCAAGCTTCGTTAAACGGCACCCAAACGATGATGGAAGGGAAGTTATGATTGGCATCCATGATGTCCTTCCACTCCTTCTTATAGATAGCTTCCGAGGCTGGTGTACGCTCTCTTTCAGTACCTACCCCAGCGACACCTGGTCTTGGGTTCCATCTGTTTCCATGGTCGCCGCTTGGCATATCCTGCCATACCAACATTCCCATTTTATCACAGTGATAATACCACCTTGCAGGCTCTACTTTCACATGCTTACGGATCATATTAAAGCCCATTTCCTGAGTTTTAGCAATATCAAACACCAAGGCCTCCTCATTCGGAGCAGTATACAAACCGTCAGGCCACCATCCCTGATCCAATGGACCATATTGGAATACAAATTTGTCATTCAACAACATACGCTGGATACCATCATCACCAAGCTCCATGCTGATCTTTCTCATCGCAGCATAGCCGTCAATCTCATCGATCACCTTGTTCCCTTTTACCAAGCTCACTTCAAGGTCATAAAGGAAAGGATTTCCTGGCTCCCAAAGATTGGCATTGTCGATTGATAGAACTGCTGCATCTCCAACAGCTACTTCTTTCTCCGCTACTACTGCACCATTGGCCAAGGCTTTTACCTTCACCATTTGTCCAGCTTGGGCACCAGCGATTTCAGTTTCTACCGTCAGAGTACCCGCATCTACATCTGGCGTGTTTTTAGTAGAAACAATATGGCTGTTAGGAACATTTTCTGTCCAAACTGTTTGCCAGATACCTGTCACTGGAGTATACCAAATACCATGAGGTCTGTTAACTTGCTTTCCTCTAGGCTGAGGCCCCTCATCTGATGGATCCCAAACTCTCACCACCAATTCATTGTCTTTTCTTCCTTTAAGGGCATCAGTGATGTCAAATGAGAAAGGAGTATAGCCTCCTTGATGAACGCCCACTGATTTACCATTTACGAAGACCTCTGTTTCCCAATCAACTGCACCAAAGTGCAAAAGCACTCTTTCTTTGCTTGATTTCTTGGCATCAAAAGTTGTTTTGTACCACAGCTCCTGATCCTTTCCTACAGTCTTTCCAACACCAGAAAGGGCTGACTCCACAGCAAAAGGCACCAAGATTTCACCTTCATAAGATCCAGGAGTGCTTCCTCCTTTGGCCTGGATTTGGTATTTCCATAGACCATTTAGGTTTTGCCAATTATCTTCACGGACCATCTGAGGCCTAGGGTATTCCTGATGTACATTTTCAGGATTTACTTGCTCCGCCCACTCGGTCATTATCTTTCCCTCAGCAGGCTCCCACGCACCATTTTGTGCCCAAGAGATGGATTGAGCCAGAAGTAAACTCGCACCTAATAAGATTGATTTTTTCATGCGTTTTAGGTTTATTTAAATTTGATAGTTTTGTTTCTTTATTGCTTTAGTTCCGGAAAGGCACTGATACGAAGTCTAGCAGCTCCCATAGGAATCAGCTCCACATCTTCTGTTGGGGCTTCTGTGGTCTTTGGCAAATCCTTCAGTTCTCCCACCAATCCATATTGACCAATCTGCCACTCAGGAATTTGCTTTCCTTTGGCTTTGATTACCAATGGTACACTCTCTGGAGTAAAAGGAAAATTAGACTCAGGCCATTCTTTCTTTTCAACTGTAAGTGATTTTTCAAGATTGTTCTTATCCAATACCAAGGTATAATTCCAATTTGTTGTTGGATGCACCTCCCATGAAGGCCATTTTTTTGTATCTGCCCCTTCTTGCCATTTTGAATCCCAAATGGCTGTCTCCTCACTATCTTTTTTAATATAGTCTTCACCTATCTTCAATGAATAGGTAAGCGGACCTCGATTTACACTGAAACTGTTACTGTTTTTCTCCCAAGTTTCAACTTCAATTCCCATTGGCAAACTAAGTGTCACTTGATCTCCAGACTGCCATTCTCTTTGGATTTTGGCATAACCAGACTTAGAAATATCCAGCTTCAACTTTTCTCCATTTATAGCTATTTCAGCCTGCTTGGTCCATGCAGGTATTCTCAAATAAAGCGGAAAGTCAACGGCCTTTGCTGTTTCAATTGTAAAGTTTAAATCTTCCTCAAATGGATAATGGGTTGTTTCACTAATAGTCACTTCATTTCCCTCTGCTCCTACCTTTGCAGTAACTTTACTAGGCCCATAAATAGCTGCAACCAAACCATTATCAGGCGTTGCCATCCATAGATTTTCGATGAAATAAGGCCAACCTTGAGAATGGTTATGCTGACAACATCTAGAGCTGAATGGGTTCATCATCAAAAAAGGTCCCGTATTGGCAATGCCCGGTGCATGGTTTTCCGCATCCAATAATACCATATTGGGAGAAGTAATATAGTGCAAAGACTTAAAATCAGGCATAACAGCAGCTGGATAAATATTATAGGCTACTTCTTCAGCATGATCCGCCCAAAATGGATCTCCTGTAATTCTCAACAAATGTTCATCTGAATTCATCTGCTCTACAATACCACAGGTTTCTATCCCTTGCCTTGGATCTGCATACCCTGGTCTTGCATTTTCATCACTGCCAAACATTCCTCCCGGAACCTGACCAAAATGATCCCTGATGATTTCAAAGTTTTCATATGAAGCATTAATATGCTCCTCTTTATGAGATAAGAGAGCATATTGTGCCGGTTCTCTGAAGGCCTGAGCATGGTTTACATTATGCCAGTCAATCTGATCTCTATACCAATCAGGGGCCTCTCCTCCATCTCTGACTTCATAATAATTATGAATATCCTTTAGGTCATGCTGTCTGCCTATCCAATCTGAAGTATTCCGGTGGATCTTCTCTGCCAAATCCAACAGGAATTTATCCCCAGTACGATTATATAGCCAATACACACTATGAAGATTATCACCTCCCCTTAGTTTTTGCCAATAACCAATCAGAAAGTTCTCATCTGGAACGCTCAACTCATATTTAAAATATTTGGTCATTAATTCAATCACACGTTCATCATGGGAATATTCATAGTATGACTGCAAGCAGTATAGCATAATCATATTGGCCCAAAAATCCTGGTTATCTCCATCAAAGTGCCGGGGACCAAAATTCCCGTCTGCTCTCTGACTATTGATGGTACCTTCTATCCAGACCATCGCTTCTTCGATCATGGCCTTATCCTCTAGCAAATATCCAATATTGGCATAACCTTTTAGCCAATAAGGCACCTCTTCCCAGCCCCATTTTCCTTCGCCATCATTACTTAGCCAGGCATTATCGTCCTTTTGCAACCAAGCACTAATTTCTCCAAGATTGCCGGTAAGCCCCTCCTTTTGCCTGTTCAAATACTCCTTCAAAAAGCCTTCCGGACGCACTGTCCCAACAGGTAGCTTGACAAGAGCGCTCGCTTTTAGCGGGGCCCTATTACTTATATAATGTGCATTGGTAGCAGTGGTATCTATTCTGTCCACCAAAGTAATATCGGCAGTTGCCTGCTTCTCCTCTTTACAGGAAAGGAGGAGAGCAAGCAAGGCTACACTGGTCATTAGGGTATGTCTCTTGAAAATCATATCGTTTATAACTTCTCTTTGAGGACAGGCATAAAATACCCACCAACTACCGATCTGGCCCTGAAGCCCACTGATTTTGCATTGGTAGTTTCATGCCAATCACTTACAGGAATCCGATTAGGCGTTTCATTGATATAGGTAAACATAGGTTTGATCAAGGCTTTTTTATCAGCCTCATCGTCTGCCATGGTCGCGGTCCACATTACCCAATCAGATTTGGTATAGGTTTTTCTGCTGTCCAATGGCAAACCAAAATCTTCCTGTTTGGTCAAATAATAGGCGATTTCCTTTTGTGCCACATCTTCTGGGAAGATATTCAAGTCCAACAGCTTGTTCCAAACCAAGTTGTATTTTTGACTCCAGGTATCTTTTTTGTCAAAGGTCAAGCTATAATGATCACCATCTTCAGCTTTCTCCATCCATTTCTGAGCAAAATCCTTGGCCATGGCAGTATACTTTTCAGCGACTTCTGGCTTACCCAAGCTCTCCGCCATCTGCCCATAAGCTGCAATGGCCAAAATGGCTTTTACAGATAGATTGGCATTATGCGCCAAGTGCCCGGCAAAATCGTCTGTGCAAAGTTGGTTGGCTGGATCAAATCCCTCATTGGCCAAATATTCCACCCATGTGGTCATTACATCCCAGTGCTTAGCGGCATAGTTCGCATTCCCTTCCACTTTGGCAATTGCACCGGTCAACAATAACATATTCCCAGCTTCTTCCACAGGCATATCCTCCCCATAAGTTTGTCCGTTGGCTAAAGGATAGGTACCGACATCATGGGCAGGAAAAGGCTTCGCCCATTTTCCACTTTCACTATAATAGTAAATTGGCTCTAGCATTCCCTTCAAAAGTTCAGGGTTATAGATCAAAAACAATGGCGCTGAAGGATAGGTAACATCCACAGTGCCAATGGATCCATTACTGAAGTTTTCTTTAGAGAAAAAGAAAAGCTCACCATTAGGGCCTTCGACTGTTTTGTGGGCCGAAACGGCCTGACGATAAACCAATGCACAAATAGCAGCATAGTCTGCTCCTCCAGCCTTCAACGCATCATTAAACAATTGCTGATCAAATTCTTTGCTTTCCTTTACTAATTTGCTGTAATCACTTTGGGCAGCTTGAAGCATTTCCTCTGTGCTCATACCGTATTTTTTCCACCAAGCCTTGAGGTTCTCTTTAAAAAACTGAACTGCATAAAGATCATCGTATGCAAGCGTTACAAAATTCTCCTTTGCAGTGCTTCCAACTTTACCATAATCAAATGAAACTGCTTGGGTGATCAATTTATGATTCAAAGATACCGGCTTATCAGAAGCGTCAGGGCCACTTAATTTTCCGTTTTTCACAAAATCTGTAATAGATTCCGTATTAACGGCAATTTTCGATGTAGTATTCTCCTGATCATTGGCAGCCAGATACAGGTATCCCCAGTCAATCCTGATATTATCCCCTTTCTTCTTCAAAACTGGCTGTGTGCTTGTTCCCAATTTCATTACCTGCAAACCTGAAATCCCTGGTCTTTCCCAAGAAACCTCTTGATTCATGGTGTTTACGGCCATGTTTCCTGCTGCACTGAAGTACACCTGTACATCATGCTCTGCTCCATCTTTTGACTGAACCCCAAAGCTGATATAATTGGCAGGTCTGGTCATTACTTCCAAATTATCGGGTAGCATTGGAGCGGTGAATGTTACCTCCAGCGCTACATCCTCACAGTCAAAAGTATACAGTGTTTGGGTTGCTCTAACCTCCGCATTGGTTTGCTTAGCTGAAGCTATCTCAATAGCTGGAGGAAGAATTTCAACTAGACCTGCATCCAAAAACGCCCCTCCGGCCGTATTCTCACAATGAATCGCCATGATATTCTCACCAACTTTTAAGGCCTTCTTAGCCTCCTCATTAATAGCAAAAGTAGCTGGACTCGGCACCCATCCTTTTTTTTCATAGGCCAAAACACCATTCAGGTACACCTTGACATTATCATCATGGTGGATATTCAATAATAGGTCATGAAAATCAGTACTCTTCAAATCAAAACTTCTCCTCACCCAAATATTTTCAGTATTCCATTTATTCGGTGCCGGACTATCATCACCGTTGGTAAACGCGCCTCGGGTGGATTTCCACTGTTTCCCTTCTTGATAAGCTATCTCCTTCCATTCTCCTGCAGGCTTTTCCAGGCTATAAGACCAGGTTTCCTTCATTCCTGTCAGTGGCAAAACTGCCTTGGTCTCCGTCACTGGCTCACCTAAAAAATAATAGGCTTTGCCATCTACCCTTATGATCCCTTGAAGGTCATTTTCCTTTCCAGTCCAATGTCTGGTAGCATCCCCGTGAAGCTCATCTCCCATGCTCCATACACTAAAATATGGATCCACTGTAATTAAAGGGTATGCCGGTGGCCTAATATCATTTATGGTAGCCAAGTCTGCCTCCAATTGTTTTTCTTCAGGTGCCTGACACCCTACCAAAGAGCTAAGACAAACTCCTACTAGGATTTGTGCCCAATTTTTCATCTTAACAATCATAGTCTCTTATTTAAATTCATTTATATTTATTCTATCCAAATAGGTTGGGTGAAAGCGCCATTGGCCGCTACGTCCCATATCTCAAGCCTAAGCCACTTTCTTCCTTTTAGCGTTGCCGAAAATTCAAAAACTTGATGAGCAAAAGCTTTAGTGTCACTTAAATCTATCCTTTGGCGGTAAACCTGCTCACCATCTCCAGAAACTATTTCTGCATAATTCAGAGGGAATGTCCATTCTGCTTTTACTTTCATCTCTGCCTTTCCATTTGATTTCAACTGAATACTTTCTCCACTTCCTTTACCCTCCACAGAAAATTCAGGAATCAAAACCTCCCCTGTACTTACAAAAAACTTCCCTTGCTCCATCGCATCTAAAACAGCTTGCCATCCCTCTTCGAACTTAGGCAGCTTGTCCATCTGAAGATAATTGATATTCATATGACCATAAATCTCATAGTCTGGTTCTAGCTTAAATAGATCTGCCTCTCCTATCACATATTTCCTTTCACCCCAATTAGCCATATCATCCATCAAGTCCAATACCCTTCTGCCCATATTCGGAATGGACAAATCCGCAGGAATAGCCTTCCAGGCAGCTCCATTAAACCGGTCTGAATGAAAAAAGGCTTCCTCTTTATACTTATCTGGAAAACCCGTGGAGCCTTTGGTTCTTGCATGGGCAGTCCAGGCCAAGCCTTTTTCAGTCTCTAATAACTTTAGCATTTCTTCTTGGTTACCTACCATGTAAACCTTTCCATAATCAGGATGTTCCTCCACAAATGGCTTCCCTTCCTCCCTGGACATAATCCAATAGACAGGATTGGGAAAAAGATTCATCCAATGACCTCCAAGATGAACATTAGGTTCCTCACCAGGTAGCATCAAAAAGTCAGCCTCTGAAAGCCTTGCACATTCCTCAAACATCAATTGCAACTCTGGCAGTCTCCTTGGTCCAAGATCCCTAGGGTTGCCTGCAAGATGATATTCTCCCAAATGCATGATATTTACCCCCATACTGCGCAAAGCTTTCACATGTCCCGGAATGTCGGGAATGGGCTTGTGTGTAAGCACATCATCCATATGTTCGGTATGAAAGTGACTGGCCATGGTCCTATATCCTGTAATTGGCTTGTATTTATCACCATGGGTAAAGGCCTTTACTTCTTCTAGTACCTGAGCATCTTTGGTATCGCTGAGATATACAAAAAAGTTTAACCTTTGCTTAGTTTCTGGAGGGGCATTAAACCAAGGAACATGCCTGTTATCTCCCATCAAATCGTGGCGAATACCTATTCCGAAACCAGGTTCAATATCTCTGTAATTGCTCCCATACCACACATATTTAAGATTGTAGGCATTGTCCAAAGGATAGAAATATTGATGGGGAGCTGGAAAAACAGCCAAACTTCCATGCTTACTTTCGCCAATGATCGTGCGGTATTTTACTGCAAGATTCTTTGCTGGGCTGTCAATACCTGATGACTTGTCTGAATGGAGATAATCTTCTGTATCTGCCCAAAACACCTCATTCCATGCTTCATCCCTCTTTACCAAACCTGCATCATAAATTATTGCCTTGGCATCTTCTGATGTACTGAGCACTGCCGCCAAATTCATCAAAGGGCTTCCATGGTAAAGACTGATCTCCAACCAGCCTGAAAAATTACCAGCGTTCATTTTATCTATTTGAACAACGGTTCGTTGTCCATGACTAATTACTCTTATATTTTCAACTTGTAAAGAAGCTTTATAGGTATCATGGGGCTTATAAGCTGTTCTATCAAAAAAAATGTTCCATCCACTACCTTTACTTAAATCCCTTTCCCCCACCGTCAAAATAAATATGGGACTTAGGTTTTCTGCCACTCTTGAAGATTTACCATTTTTAATGACTTCAAGGTTGTCAAAAATCTCTGTTCCTTTTTCAAGGTTAAGGGAAATGGCGGCCCTGTTCCCTTCCTCCAGTGGCCAGGAAATCTCCAAGTACTGTTGATTCTGTATTACCTTAGCTCCGGTTTTGGTGTTAAACGCTGATAAGTCCACATCCACTTGTCCAAAGGCTAAAAAACCATGGGAAAGCAAAAATAAAAATATTAAGATTTTAATTGGAAAGCGCATTTGTTATTCTTGGTTAGTTTAAACTAAAATTGAGGTCCATCATTTGCCTTGGTACTTGGCTCTTGTCTAAACAAGCTAGGCCATCCATCAGTCCAGATGATTTTATCTATGAGAAGGCTTCTCCTATTGGTGCCATTATTGGTTCTTGGCTTGCTTTTTAGCATACCATGATAAACCAACCAGTCCTCTCCCTCTGCATCGGTCACGATCTCCGCATTATGTCCGGGACCGGCAAATCCAGTACTCCCCAAATTGCCCTTCACGACCAATTCTCCATAATGGCCGTCCAACAATTTATTTCCGGATTTATCCAAATATGGTCCTTCTAGCTTTTCGGATCTGCCAACCCACACTTGATATGAGCTATTGGCCCCTTCACAACAAGAGCCATATGAACCGAACAGGTAATAAAAATTATCTTTCTTATAGACATAAGAAGCTTCCAAATGATCCCCAGCTACTTGTACTTTTTCTCCCACGGTGGACTTACCATCTTCAGATAATTTAATCATATAAAGCCCTCTAAAGCTTCCCCAAAGAAGGTACTTTTGGCCGTCTTCTTCATAATAAAAAGGGTCTATACTATTGTTTACCCCTATGCTGTTTGAGTCAAAAATTTTCCCATAATCCTCAAATGGACCTTCAGGTGAATCGGCTATTGCCAGGCCTATTCCGGGATTGGCATCTCCCCAAGTAGAATAGGAATAGTACATATAAAAATTGTCTCCGACTTTACTGACATCCGGCGCCCAGATGCCTCCTTCGGATTTCCAAGTGGGCTTGGCTTTAAGGGCATCCCCTACCAGTTCCCACTGGATTAAGTCTTTTGATTTGATAACTGGTACCAGATGATAGCCACCCTCATTGCCCCAATTATCTTCTGTGCCATATGCATAAAAATAATCACCGTCACTCACTATGGTTGGATCTGCCAAAACAGGTTCAAAAACAGGATTGGTGTATTTCCCTTCAACTACTTCCTTTTCGCTATCCTCCGTATCAGGAATGGCTTCCTGTGCATTGCTGCTACATGCTGCCAAGCCAACAGACAGGAGAAATATAAAAATCGATTGTAGTGGTAATTTCATTAGGTTAATTATTTAGGGTCAATTATTAAAAATAAAACCAGCTTGGATTGAGGTGTCACCTTGAGCGGATTCGAAAGTCGACACCTCAATCCAAGCTAATTTAGTTGAATATTAGAAATCAATTCTTTGGATATTTGAGAACAACATGTCCTCCACACCATCAATACGTACTCCTACCCGTGCAAACACATAGTTTTGCGTAGGCGTCATATCAGGCACAGAAGTATTCAGTTGGATATTGCTCAAATCAGCGATATCACCGCCGCCTAAGCTCGCAGAGCTGATACTGGTACGACCATCCACAAAAGTGGTTTTGCTCAGATAAAGTACCACTTCATTGATTCCCTTGGCATTTTCATCAGTAATGATTTGCTCCAAAGAAAAATCAGCACTGACGGAGCTACTGTTTCCAGAGATATTGACATCCCTTAACATATAATAAGGTAATACCTCAATATCCATGTCCAAGCTACCCCTTAAGTTCAAAGGAATGGTATCTGAATTGGTTTCTGCATTCGTGATGTTCATAAATGGTCCTTGGCTAGCAGGAATGATCAATTTATAATCACCTGAGAAAAGCAAGGAAGAGAAAGAGCCATCCTGGTCCACCGACACACCTATATTTCCGAAGGTCTGCCAGCCTTCTTCCCATAATTCAAAGTAAACGTCATTGTAGCTAACGCCTATCGGCTCACCCTGATAAACCAAGTTACCCTCAAAAAGTAACTTTGGCTCATCATAGTTATCATATTCGCATGATGTTAGACCCATGGTCAAACAAAAGAGCCCCGCTATATATTTGATACTATTTTTCATGAATTCTATAATTTAAAGGTCCTTTTACTGGTTAGGATTTCTAACTATCTTCGGATTGGCATTCCTAACATTATCCCCAATAAATGAGTAGTAATTTCCTAAACGGAACCTGTGAGGATTGAATACCGGAGTCGGTAAAAACTCTTCAAACACCCACTTTTCATGATTAGGACTTCCAGGATCATACACCTTGTATGGTCTCAAACCAAATACACGGGTACTTACTGCCTCGGCATCTCCAGGATTATTGGTTAAATCAACAGATTCTCCGTTCCAAACCCTGTGGGCCAATCTCCATCTCTTATAGTCCCAAAGGATGTGGTTTTCAAAGGACAATTCCACTTTTCTCTCATGAACGATTCTATCAAAATCGATTTCAGATGGTGCCAAATCAGTAGGGAATCCTGCCCTTCTTCTCACTTCATTCATATAGGCAGCTGCCTTGGTATTATCTCCCAGTTCAAAGGCTGCTTCAGCGGCATTCAACAGGACTTCAGCATACCTGAAACGGATCCACCATACAGCACTACCTGTACCACGCTGACCTGATCCTACAGAAGTATCCACATATTTTCTAAGATAGAAACCTCCTTGGGCAGACCATTCCAAGTTAGGAATAGGACCATCAAAGCCTACCAACTGTGCATTTTCTCCATTTGGCAGGGTACCTCTACCTCCAAGCTGATCTGAAGTGATCAAAGTTCCGTCTGTTGTTTTCCAACCGCCCCAGATATCTACTTCGCTTCCTCTGAAGCTAGCACCAGGAAGAATCACTGTTCCGGCCAATCTAGGATCTCTTCCTTCGAAAATATCCAATTGGTTTTCATAGTAAATAGGATCTCCATTCTCATCTGTGGTAGGAAGTGGAGCAAAAGTATTGTCCAAAAGTTCGAAAGATTGTACCAAATTCAATGAAGGATTCATTTTACCTCCCACAGTATTTTCTTCTCTCAATGACCTTGGAATGTTTTCAATGGTAAATCCATGAGTCCTACCTTGTACCAAGAAATCTTTAGCAAAAATCACCTCATTATTGGCTGATTTGTTCAAGAAAATATTGGCATAATTCTCTGATGGATCTGGGTCATTTTGATATAATTCATAAGTATCCAGCCCTATCAGCTCTTCTGAAGCTCTCAATGAAATGGTATAATATTGGTCGGCCATGCTAGCAGGGATACCTACCTCTTCTCCAGGCAAGGATACATTTGGCGTCAACTGTCCATAATTGGCGATAGATCCAGCATATAAGGCTGCTCTGGACTCAAGGGCAAGTGCAGCACCTACAGTAGCTCTTGAACGGGTACCGCCATCAGGCAAATCACCTTTGATATCCTCCATTTCCTCGATGATATAGTCATAAACCTCATGTTCTTTGGCTCTGGGGTACTGAAGATAAGTGGGATCACCACTATAATCATATTCCAAGGATTCAAGGATCAAAGGTACTCCGCCCATTCTTTTCACATGCTCAAAATAAACCATGGCACGAATAAACTTGGCTTCAGCGATAAACTGTGCCCTAACTGAAGGATCCAGCTGATCAGCAATTTCAGCCTTTTCAATAAAAAGATTGATATCACGGATATAACCATAATCCCACATGCCCCAGTTACCATAACCATAATCTTGGTTTTGGTGTCTCCAATAATCACCTGCATTGGAAGCAAAAGTTTCATCAAAATTGGCATATTCCCACCATCTTTCTATGGTCTGGTAATCAGGAAGCCTATTGTACAAATCTGCCAAAACTGACAGGACCAAGTCCTCATTTTCCCATACCTGATCTTCCAAAAGTATATTTTGCGGATCACGGTTCAGGAATTCTTCATCATTACATGCCGTGAATAAAATCAAGCATGCGAAAATGCTATATATGTATTTTTTCATGTCCAGTTTCATTTTAGAAGGTCAAGTTAAACCCTAAGTTCATGTTCACATTTTGCGGATACTGCAAACCATTTGGATCTCTAACTTCTGGATCAATGCCAAACTGATGTACATTATCTATAGAGAACAAATTATAAGTCGTGAAATAAACCCTTGCTCTTTCTATTTTTAGCTTACTCAATACCTTTGGAGGAAGTGTATAACCTATAGATGCAGTTCTCATTCTAATGTATTTGATATTGGTCAACCACCAAGTAGAGTTTCTGTTATAGTTACTATGTCCACCGGCATTGAATCTCAAAGCAGGACTAGAGCCTGGAATCCACTCACTGTTCAGATCATAAGGATCTTCTCTATGCCACCTGTCATCATACATATAGGCAAGCAGGTTCCCCCCATTTTGGTAAGGCCACCTCATTTCCCAGTTCTGTAAGTAGGATGCCATTGAGCCACCGGAAAAATCCATGGTGAGGTCAAAATTCTTATAATTGAAATACATGTTAAGACCATAGTTGATAGTTGGAGGGCCATCCAAGCTATAACCAATAGGACGCTCATCATATCCGTCGATCTTACCATCACCATTTACATCCTTATAGATCAAATCGCCTGGCAATAAAGTCCCATTTCCCTGTCCATCTATATTGACTGGATAGCTATTGATTTCTTCCTGAGACTGGAATTGTCCTAGGATCTCATAGCCCCAGAAGATGCCGTTCCAACGGTCTTCTCCTGATCTTCTATAATGATCCCAAGAACTACTAAATACTGGGTTATAGGAAGAAAGGAATTTACTTCTGGCATAACCAAATGTACCTCCGATTCTATAAGTCAAGTCGCCGGCCTTGCCATTATAATTTAAACCAAGGTCAAAAGCCACGTCAGCATCACTGCTCAGATTTTCATCAGTCAGACCATAACCCAACTCCAATGGCAAGAACACATCATCTCTAATATCTCTAAGACCATCTCTTTTTCTACGGAAATAATCTGCTGTACCAGTGATTTTGCCTGCGCCAAAAGAAAAGTCAATCCCCACATCAAACATCTTACTGGTATACCAAGAAAGGTTATCTATTGGTTTTCCTCTATTGGCAGAACCTTGTATATTTTCTCCATCAATTATGACGGTGGAAACCCCATAAGTATATCCAGGAATATAATCAAATGGCCCAATGCCAATATCATCATCTCCTAACTCACCATAAGAAGCCCTTAACTTCAATTCATCCAAATTGGCGCTTGAAGCTATATTATCCATAAATGGTTCTTGACTGATTCTCCAACCACCCGACACAGAAGGGAAGAAACCCCAACGATTTTCTGGAGAGAATTTCCATGACGCATCATACCTGGCTGCTACTTCAAAAAGGTATTTCCCCTTGTACTCGTAATTGACACGACCTACATAACCAATTCTTGCCTCCTCATTATCATAGTCGTCATACCGGTCCATGTCAGCAAATTGAACTAGTGGTAAATAGTTATTGGTAGGAACCGAATGTATCCAGTTTCTATAATCCCTTCTTTGGATTCTTTCATATAAGGCCAATACTGACAATTTATGCTTGTCGGCAAATACACGGTCATAGTTTAACTGGAATTGCCCAACTGTTTCTTCTATTTTTCTTTGATCTCTGTCTCTATAAGGATTGTCATTACCACCAGTTCTGATATACTCATCAGTTTCTGGGATATAATCATACACATCATAGGTATATTCGAAGGTATTGATATAGTTATCCGCAAAATAATAAGAATATAGACCCTTCGCTTTCAGCCCCTCTACAGGAATATCATATTCTGCCGAGAAGTTGGTCTGAATATTCTTCCAATAGTTTTTAAAGAAACCAGTACGGTCATAGTTCAGCAATGCCCAGTTGGTTTCAATATTATTGATATTGGCTGGATAATCTGGGTTGTCATTGGCATATGGACGCTCGGTAGGCCTGTTTCTGAACAGTGCAAAACGAGGTTGCCAGTAATCATCTCCACCTGGTACACCTGGGTTTTCTCTATTTTCCAAACGGCCATTGATCTGCATTCCCACTGTCAAACGATCAGTTACATCAGTATTGATATTGGCCTGGATATTGGTTCTGTTAAACTCAAACTCATCACTAAAAACTGACTTCTGATCAAATCTAGTAAGTGACAAGTAATAATTTGTCTTTTCAGAACCACCAGAAACGCTTGCACTAAAATTACTTTGTGGCGCATTTCCTTTTATGATAAAGTCCCTCCAATCAAATGATCTATAACCGTATTCTGTTCCAGCTTTCCATTTGTCCAATTCATCCCGACTGATATTGGTGCTACCAAACTGGTTCATATCAGCCTCTGCACGTCCTTGCATCCACTCATAGCCATTTACTCCTTCAGGGAATCGTGACCAGTTTTGCACACCGTAATAGCCATTAATATTAATAGAAGGTTTTTCACCTCTATTACCTCTCTTAGTAGTCACCACGACTACACCATTGGCCGCTCTAGAGCCATAAACCGCCGCAGAAGCATCCTTTAGGATCGTGATACTTTCGATATCACCAGGCGCCAAGTTATTGAACTGGCCTTGGTCTTTTTGGATACCGTCAATTACGAAAAGTGGATTTCCAAGATTCCTGATCTGGATATTGGCTCCAGCTCCCGGACGACCATCAGGCATTCTAAAGGATAAGCCAGGAAGCTTACCGGCCAAGGCACCAGAAACGGTAGCAGTCGGCACCTGTTCAATGTCCCTACTGGTCACATTGGAAACAGCACCGGTAATGGATTCCTTCTTCTGCTCGCCATAACCAACAACGACCACTTCTTCAAGCTCACCAAGGTCACTTTCCAGTTCAAACTCAAAACTGCTTTGGTTGCCCACCGCAGCTTCGATGGTTTTGAAACCAATAAAAGAAACCCTGATAGATGGGTTGTCTCCTCTTAGCTCTAATTTAAATTCACCGTCCACACCGGTGACAGTTCCATTTGATGTACCCCTTTCTAGGATACTTACGCCAGGGATAGGTTCCCCTGTCTCTTTTTCAATTACGGTACCTTCTACTGTTTTCCCTGTTTGGGCCAAAGCAGAAAATACCAAACCACATAGCAGAACAAATATCAAACTGCTATTTCTTAGTAATTTTTCTTTCATTTAGAAAATAGGTTAAGGGTTAAGGTTATTATTCTAACATTAAACAGAAGGCACAAAGGCATCTGTTACCATTGCTTATTGGTATTATTCATCCTATAAGCTAGCGTCCAATGTTCCCCTCTTTTGAAGATTCATTGGGGGAATATTTGTTTAAGATTAATGATTTGAGGGCTTTCAGTCTTGGGTTGACTAAGCTCAAAGAAAATGAGCTGGCCCGAGTAATGGGTGTGCTTTATATTTCATTTAATTTGGGTTATCTAAGCTTGTCCGGAGGATAAACTCAGCTATTGTTAATTAAACTATTTGAACAAAGAATGGGTACTTAATAGATTTAGCCAGTTCTTTGATAATGCTAATTTATGAAGCAACCATCCGAATGCTTGCCACAAATCCTTCATTAAATGCAACATTTCCTGCTATCCCTTTTTTTCCATTACTAAGCGCCTTTATGTGCCTGTTTTTTTTTACTTCCACAAAAAGCCACAAATTAAAATTGTGATAAAATTTCAACTGTTTTTTTCAGATAAGCCTCTATTCCGAAAAATCCACTACCCTTTAAAAACCCGCCTATAATCGCTTGAAAGTCACATTTACAAAACAACATCACCTTTTCACACCCGATTTCATCATCGATCAGCCCATGTTATTGTTGTCTTCTAGAAAAATTTTTAGCCTTAAAAATCCGTCACCTCTATTCAGTAATGAAACTTTTCCGTCAGTCAGTATAAAAAATCCTTCAATCCATCTTAGTGAATAGCAATTATTCATTGCATTAAATATCAAGACGATGCTTTTTTGTATTTTAGCCATAATAATAGACCCTTCGATTAACCCATGAACTTTAAATTCAAAGCATTCCTACTTCTTCTACTTAGTCTATCAGTTTATTCCGCTTATGCCCAAACCCATGAAAGATATTTTGAGCATATCAATATGGAAGACGGTCTATCCGGAAGTACGGTCTTTTCTGTATTACAGGACCAGCAAGGCTTTATGTGGTTTGGCACTAAGAATGGTCTCAACCGCTATGATGGACACAATTTCAAAGTCTTTAATTCAGAATCAAAACAAAGCCATGGACTTGGAAATAATTTCATTTATGGCTTGTTCGAGGATAGTAGAGGTACACTTTGGGTTGGTACAGGAAATGGCGTATACACTTACGATCCAGATATTGAAAGATTCACTTATTTTAATAAGGTTTCCAACCATGGGGAATATATATCAGGAAACGTAGGCGAAATCAAAGAATCAATAGAGGGGGAAATACTTTTTTCCGTTAACAATAAGGGCTTTTTCAAATATTCCATCAAAAAAGACACACTGGTCCAATACCGAAACATCAGCAAACACAACCCTGAGGACAATAATTTTACCAATGTGAATGTTGATGAAAAAGGTGATATATGGATAAGTACCTCAAGACTGGGCGTATATAAATACCTTCCCAAAAGAGACCAATTCATCAAAACCCTCAATAATGAGGAAGTAATACAAGCTTCCGTACTGCATATTGAAGATTATGGGACCAGCTTAATTTTGGGAACAAAAAATGCAGGAGTTTGGGTGATGGACAAAAGCAGTGGAATTGCCGAACCTTTGCTCACCAAGGCCACTAATGGAAAAAACTTATTAATCAGGGATCTCTACAAAATTTCCAATAATGAACTTTGGATAGCTTCTGAATCGGGTCTATTTATTTTCGATTTAGAAAAAAAGAAGTTTAAAAATTTTCGTCATAACCTAAATGATCCCTATTCTATTTCTGACAACGCTGTCTATTGCATAGAAAGAGATAAAGAAGGAGGCATGTGGCTAGGCACCTATTTTGGAGGTATCAACTTCCTTCCCGGTCATCCCACAAAATTTGAAAAGCACTACCCTATTCCCAATTCAAATACCATAAGCGGTCAACGTGTAAGACAGTTTATCGAGGGAAATGATAGCTCCATCTGGATTGGTACGGAAGACGCCGGCCTCAATAAGTATGACCCTAAGACCAATACCTTTACCCACTTCCTTCCCGACAACTCCTCTAATAGCTTATCTTATCATAATATCCATGGACTGGCAAGAAGAGGTGATGAGCTTTGGGTAGGAACGGTGACTTTCGCTGTAGGCCTTAACAAGATCAACTTAAACACCAATCAAATTGAAATCATTAGGTTTAAAGCTGATCAAAACCCATCTGAAGAGAATGAAATCCATAGCCTATTAGTGGACAATAAAGACCAAGTTTGGCTGGGAACCGTTACCGGCCTTTTCAAACTGGATGAGAAAAACAACAGTGTTAAGTTCACCCAAGAAATTGGGCATAAGTTCATTTACGATTTATTGGAAGATAAGAATGGAAATATCTGGATAGGCACCTATGCTGATGGGCTAATCAGGTATAATCCGGAAACAGGAGAAACCAGGACTTTTTTACCCGATCCTGAAACCCCCAATAGTTTACCACACCCTTCCATAATAAATCTATTTGAAGACAGCCAAAACAGGTTGTGGATCGCTACTGAGGGAGGCGGTTTCTGTATGTATAACGAAAAAAGCGACGACTTCTCTGTTTATAACAGTAAAACAGGATTTGCCTGTAATACGGTTTACAAAATCCTTGAAGATATATCAGGTCATTTATGGCTAAGTTGTAATAAAGGGCTGATGGAATTCAATCCACAGACCAACGATTATAGGCTCTTTACAAAGGACAATGGTTTGATGCCCTACCCTTTCAACTATAAAAGTGGTTTTAGAGCCGATGACGGCACTCTCTACTTCGGTTGCTTAAATGGATTTATCACATTTGATCCACGGGACTTCAAGCCCTATGAATACGATCCGCCAGTAGTCTTTACTGGAATCCAAATTTTTAACAATCCTGTAAGCATTGGAGGAGAAGAATCAGTTTTGGAAAAGTCCATTACCAAGACCTCGTCCATTACGCTTGCGCATGACCAATCATCCTTAAGCTTTGATTTTGCCGCATTGAGCTATACCGCTTCAGATGCCAAACCCTATGCTTATAAAATGGAAGGTTTTGATCAAGAATGGACATTCCTCAATCAAAATCAGCGTATCAACTACTCTTATTTACCTCCGGGAAATTATACACTTAAAGTCAAATCTGCCAATATTTTCGGGGAATGGAGTAATCGTGAAGGACAACTCCACATCACCATTTTGCCCCCTTTCTGGAAGACTGGATGGGCATATTTAGCTTATGCGCTACTGGCTGCGATGATCATTTTCCTTATCGTAAGGGCCTCCAGAAACAAAATTATTAAAAGGCAACGGGAAGCATTTAAAAAACTGGAAGATGAAAAGCAAAAAGAGGTTTACCAGTCAAAGATCGAATTTTTCACCAATATCACTCATGAGATCAGGACACCGCTTACTTTGATCAAGGGGCCTTTGGAAAGCATTCTCAAAAAAGAGGAAGCTTACCCATCTGATATTAAGGAAAGCCTTTGGATCATGAATAAAAACGCCAATAGGCTGATAGACCTTAGTAATGAATTACTGGATTTCCGAAAAACAGAGCAAAAAGGCTTCCTGCTCAGTTTTACCAGAAATGAAATAGGCCAGCTTATCGAGGACATATTTGTTCGCTTCAAAACCAGTGCAGAACAGCAGTATATCAATTTCCATTTGGTAAAGCAAGAAGAACCCTTTTTCGCGGACATTGACAAGGAAGCTTTTACAAAAATTCTAAGCAATCTTCTTTCGAATGCCATAAAACATGCCGATAGCATTGTTCAGGTCGATACGATCATTTCCCCGATCAAGGGACAATTCCAAATTCTTGTGAGCAATGACGGGCAAATCATTGAGGCTGATAAGCAAGAGAAAATATTTGAACCGTTCTTTCAGCTTGATGGTCATGAGAACAAACGGGCCACCTCGGGAACGGGCTTGGGACTTCCCCTTGCCAGATCATTGGCAGAAATGCATAGTGGCAAACTATATGTGGATCCCAATTCCAAAAAGCTAAATACATTTGTACTTGAACTCCCTATCAAGCAAGAAAACACCATTCAGCTACACGAACCTACACCAGGGCCTGAACAACAAAAAGAAGCTCTAAAACCCGTAATAAAAGAAGAAACTATTACTCACAAAGCTTCTTTGCTTATCGTTGAGGACAATAAAGAATTGCAAAAGTTCATCTATGACCAGCTTAAAAACCTATATCATGTCCATAGAGCTGAAAATGGTCAGGAAGCGATAAAAATACTCGATGCCAAACCGATTGATTTAGTCGTCAGTGATGTAATGATGCCAATTATGGATGGCTTTGAACTATGTGCAAAAGTAAAGTCGGATATCAATTATAGCCATATACCTTTCATAATGCTCACTGCCAAGAACAATCTCCAATCTAAGATTGAAGGAATGGAACATGGTGCTGATGTTTATATTGAGAAGCCTTTCTCCATTGACCATTTAGTCCTACAAATAAAGAATTTACTACAATATAGAGATCAGATAAGGAGAGCTTTCGCCAACCAGCCTATGGTCAATGTGGATACCATAGCCTATACCCGTGCTGATGAGGAATTCCTTTCCCAGGCCAATGAGGCCATCCTTGAAAACCTTGGTAATGAAACTTTTGGAGTAAATGAATTGGCAGAAGTCTTATGTATGAGCCAATCCAGTCTTTTACGTAAAATCAAAGGAGTTTCTGAAATGACCCCTAATGGGTATATCCGCTTGGTAAGGCTTAAAAAAGCTGCTGAATTGCTAATGGAAGGTCAATATACAGTCACAGAAATAAGCGAAAGAGTGGGCTTTAATTCACCGTCTTACTTCTCCAAATGTTTCCAAAAACAATTTGGAGAGCTACCTAAAGACTTCAGCAAAAATACAGAAACAATGTAGTTTATCCCCGTCACAATAATCCGGTTTGTATGAAAATTTCCAGAGATCTGTCCTATCATCATGAACTGATCAGCCAGCTTTTCCCAAAAATATCTGCCCAAGAGGCTTGGAATGAATACCGACTTTCCGATGAACAGTTGGAGTTTTTTAATGAATATGGATATTTGACAAATGTTAAAATTTTAGAGGAACACCAAATCCAGCAACTTCGTCTGGAACTGGCTATAATAGCAGAGCCAAGCCATCCAAAACATGACCTCTTTTATGAATTTCACAGTAATCAATCCAATGATCCTAACTCGGTACTTTTTCATTCATTAGGTCACTGGCGTATTACACCAGGTTTCCATGACGTCCTTTGGAATCCACGCTTTGTGATTGCTGCCTCTCAATTATTGGGAGACAAGGCTGTGAGATTTTGGCATGACCAGCTTTTCTGCAAACCCGCGCATCATGGAGGTGTAGTTGCCTGGCACCAGGACTATAGTTATTGGACCAGAACCACTCCCATGCAGCATTTGACTTGCTGGGTGGGCTTAGATGATGCTACTGAGGACAATGGTTGCCTACAGTACATTCCCCAAAGCCAAAAGTGGAAACTATTGGACAAGATCAACCTGGCTGGTGATATGGATAGCCTAAAGGAACTATTGTCAGCTGAACAACAAAAACAATATGATCAAAAAGTGGCCGTAGAAATGCCTGCAGGATATGGTACCTTCCATCATCCTCTGATGGTCCATGGTTCTTATGAAAATAAGTCTGATCGAGCCAGAAGAGCTTTTGTACTCAATGTCTTTGCCGATGGCACAAAATCCAATTCGGATGATGAATTGCTAACCGGTGTACCTATTATCCCAACAGGGCAAGCAATAGCTGGTCAATTTTTCCCAATTTTATTTGAGCCTAATAAAAGCTAGTTCGACTATTCACCATACCAGAAAAGGCCGGCTTTACATAGTAAAGTATTTCTACCTCATTGATCAAAAGCTATAATTAAAATAATAAAAATCAGCTTATTATAATTTATCCATACAATTATTTCATCCCGATTAACCTAGATAAATGAAATTCAATATTTTAATATCTCTTACAGCAACCACCTTAGCGCTTTTAAGTACATGCCAACAAAAAAATCAGCAAACTGAGTTGGTGGAAAACAAGAAAAATGAGAATGTCCATGACACCTTTAATAACCCCATCTTAAAAAGCGGACCCGATCCTTGGACCATCTACAGTGAGGGTTACTATTATTATATCCGTTCAGGTAATCGAGAAATCACCTTGATGCGGACCCCTGACATCACTGATCTAGCCAACGCTGAAAAAGAAGTAGTCTGGCAAGCTCCAAACGAAGGGATGTATTCGCAAAATATTTGGGCTCCTGAAATTCACCGAATTGATAACAAATGGTATATATATGTGGCCGCCGACGATGGGGACAACAATAACCACCGGATGTATGCGCTGGAAAACACTTCTAAAGACCCCTTTGAAGGAGAATTTATCATGAAAGGGAAAATCACCACGGATGCCAATGACAATTGGGCAATTGATGGAAGTGTATTTGAACATAAAGGCCAACTCTATTTTATATGGTCAGGATGGGCAGATAAAAAAGTTGATACTGAAACGCAAAGAATTTACATCGCCTCCATGTCCAATCCTTGGACGATTGATTCAGACCGTATCATGATCTCTGAACCAGAATTTGAATGGGAAAGAAATTGGGAATATGAAGATACCTGGGTTCCTGACGCGCCCATTTACGTCAATGAAGGCCCACAAATGCTCAAATATGGAAACAAACTACATATTATCTACTCAGCAAGTGGTTGCTGGACTCCTTATTACGCTTTGGGTTGTTTGACTACTTCTATAGATAAGGATTTGCTAAACCCATCTTCCTGGGAAAAATCACAGGAACCTATCTTCCAGCAATCCCAGGAAAATGGGGTTTATGGAACAGGCCATAACTGCTTCTTCAAAAGCCCTGACGGAACAGAAGATTGGATTCTTTACCATGCCACTGACAGCCCTGATGGTGGCTGTTCCCCTAAAAGGTCTCCAAGAGCGCAAAAGATTTCTTGGACACATGATGATATGCCAATATTGGGAAAACCGGTGAGTACTTCTGAACAACTGGAAAAGCCTTCAGGGACACCATAAATATGAGTATTACTATTTATTCTTCACGACTTATTTTTTAAAGCCAAGAGAAAAAGGGAAAGAACCAAGAGCATTACTTTATTCTTTCTTCTTTTCTCTTTTTTCTGTCTTGCTACTTTTTACTTCAATGGCATTGGCTGAGCGGTAGTTGTTGGACCATGAACCACCAAGGTTCCATCTTTTTTGATTTCCATTTTATCCAAGAAAACTACCCTGTCCTGTCCAGAAGCCTTGGTTCTTCCATGATAGACACAATACATCTCGCCATTGTCCAGAAAGACAATATTATTATGGCCAGTACCTGTTACCTCTCCACCCTTATGGGTATTGAGTTCCAAAACCGGATTATTGCTTGCTTTAACAAATGGACCTAGAGGGCTTTTACCGGTTGCATACCCCACCGCATAATTTTGCCCAGCATAATAATTACTAGAATACATGATATAGTAAGTATCACCTTCTTTAAAAATTACTGAACCTTCAGTCCATCTCCTATTAATCTCCTGTTTGGTAACAGAACGGCTTTCCCACTCGGCCTGTTCATCATCCATTTTCAATGGTGGGCGAAGACATAGTACAGGCTCTCCTATCACACCAGAAAAATCGGGCTTTAGTTCCACCCCATATACCCAACTTTCCTCTACCTCATCATACCAGCCTTTATCCTTAGCCCAATCTGCTACTTCACTCTCTACTGGGTGTTTATAACAGGCCCTTGAATAATAGAGATAATACTTTCCATCTTCTTGATACACATTGGCATCAATAATAGGATACCCAGGATTAAATATGGGACGATCAAACATTTCCTTGAAAGGACCTGTTGGACTTTCAGACACCGCCACTCCGATCATAAAGTTCTCCTCCTCATTGGTTGGATTAACCTTCCACTGGGCACTGAAAAACATATAATATTTTCCATCAATCTTGTACACTTCAGGAGCCCAAAAGAATTTGCTGGCCCAGGATTCTTCTGTATTTCCTGTATAGACTTGCCCTTCAAACTTCCAATCCACAAGATCACTTGATGAATAAGCTGCAAATCCATCTTCAGCACCACCGCCTGTGCCATACATATAATACTTGCCATTCCCATCATTGAGGATATAGGGGTCTCCAAATGCTACGTCTAATGGATTATTATAATGGGATATTTCTGAACTATCCCTTTTAGTCAATTTAGCTTCATCACTTCCTTTTGATTGACAAGCTGCAAACAGTATGACTAATAAACAAAAAGTAACTAAGTATTGGATTGGGTCTATTAAATATCTTTTCATATGAGGTACTTGTATAAGTTTCTTCAATAAAATTAAAACCTATCTATAAGAATCCCCCAAAAAAATCCTTCATTTAATGACACAATTTCCCAAATCACTTCAATTGTTTACTATTAATGAAACTTCACCCATTTATATTTTGGTAATAGCGATAAATTTAAGCACCGCAAAATTATTATTTCATTAAAAATTAAACACAAACATTGTCAAATAAGTATTTTTAAAATTATTTATTTAAATTATTTGCAATAAAAACGAATTCTATCTACCTTTGAAATATCAAAGAAAGACAAATGGTCTTCTTTTCTATACTGTAGGGTGTTGAAATTGGCAGACAAGCCCTCCTGTCTCGGGGGTGGAGAATCTGGGATAAAGCAAATATCGAGCTCGTGTTTTGCCTAACTACTCCGTGGAGGTTCGAGTCCTTCTCCTACAGCAGGTTATTTTGGGTTTATTGTTAATTGACTAAAGCTATGAGATTGTGTTTCATGGCTTTTTTGCTTTCAAGGCCTTAGGGCTCATGTCTTAAAGACCTTCCTGAAAGTTTTCCTGTGTATTTTCCTTTTTCGATAGCCATTTCACCGTTTACCCACACATATTCCATTCCAATGGCTTCTTCATACGGGGCTTCAAAAGAGGCCAAATCCTCGACTTTTAAAGGGTTAAAAAGGATCAAATCAGCATAAAATCCTTCTTTTATATATCCTCTATCTTTTATTTTAAAAGTTGTAGCTGTCAAACCTGCAGAGCTGTGAATCATAAAAGGCAAATCAATCACCTTTTCTTCCATTACATATTTGTGCATCTTCCTCGGAAAAGTCCCGAACTGTCTAGGATGTCCTGCTCCTCCATCAGAACCAGTCATGACCCATTCTTGCTGCATAAACCTGTTGAGATCGCTCTCTTTCATATTAAAGGAAATGACCTGTATCCCCCCATCCTTTTTGAGCACTTCTTTCACCGTTTCTGGTAAACTTAATGTCAATTGTTTGGCCATATCCCCAAGACTAAGTCCAATCATGCTAGTATCCTTAGCAGCAGAAAAAATCAATGATTCAGGACCACCTCGCTTACGGATATTCTCTACAATTCCCATAACAATCGAATCACGAAGACTGGGCATATCAAACCTGGCTACCATATTTTCGTACCCCCCGTCTTCTGCCCACCTTGGAATCAATGCCGCTTTTAGGGTAGTTCGAGAAGCCAAATAGGGATATTGATTGGCAGTAACCTCTACCCCTTCTTTTCTGGCCTTTTCTACAAGCTTGATAACCTCGGGGCTTTTATCCCAAACATCTGTGCCCAGACATTTGATATGGGAGATATGTATATCCACTCCAGACTCCCTTCCTATATTAATTGTCTCTTTCACTGCATTCATCAAGCCAATATTATAAGAGCCTTCATCTCTCATATGGGTATCATAAATGCCATCATATGCTGCGACTACTTTTGATAACTCAATAACTTCATGCATATTGGCAAAACTTCCTGGTGCATAGAATAGTCCGGTTGAAATCCCAAAGGCCCCATCCTTCATGGATTGTTCCACTACTTTTTTCATCTCTTCTAACTTTTCAGGACAGGCCTCTTCTGCCTTCATTCCCATCACTACACGCCGTACCGAACCATGCCCTACCAAAAGCGCAGCATTGGTACCTATTCCTTGCCGTTCCCACTCATCAAGCTTTCTCTTGATCGGCATTGGGCTGCTTCCATCATTTCCCGCAAACACAGTAGTTACTCCCTGTTTTAGGTACCTAATATTCCCTTTTTGTTCTGGGTCAGACAATTCCCTATCCACATGGGTATGTGGATCTATAAACCCCGGTGCCAAATAAAGCCCCTCAGCATTTATGACCTCAGTTGCTAGCACCTTTCTTTCACCGCTTTCTCCTACATAACTTATCCGATCATCGGTAAGGCCCACCTCCAAAACTTTAGCTGGAGAACCAGTACCATCAAATACCTTAGCTCCAGTAATCAGCAAGTCCACTTTTACCTTTGGCTGACATGAAAAGCCCCACAATAGACAAAGGCCAATCCAGTATATCCTAAAGGGAGCTTGCTTTAGTTTAATCTCAGTTGCTTTCATTTCCAATCAATTTTGGAGTATTTGTAAAGGCAGGAATAAGTGAAAAAGTCGATGGAATGGAACTGGATAGCCTCTCTATTGTTTCGGCAGGAATATTATCTGAAGAGAATAGCACTACTTTCACATACTCTTGGATCTCCCCTTCATTTCGTCCATACTTGTAAGCATAAGGAAATCGGCCATTTTCATCGATCTTTACCTTTGCATTATCTTGATTGGGAACACTGATATAAAACTCACTGTCCTTCATGCTTCCCTTGGTATTAAAAAGCTTCTTTTCGGACAAATAAGCATAAAGCTCCTTTGCCACATTGATAGAAGGATCTATGATAGCCACATCCTTTTCCATAAATTCTCTATAGATGTATTTCCCCTTCTTTTGGTACTCATAAAGTTCGTCCAGGACCATTTCAATATCCGAAGTTAGATAAGGATAATGCGTGCAGCCCAATACAATTGCTTTTAAGGGAAGTGCATTAGGGTCCTTTCTGATTTGTTCCATCAAAGAAACCAAGTGATATCGAACATAATTTTCTGAATCATTGATTTGAAGTACTTGACAATCATCGGTATTCTTGGAATCACAAAGCATCTTGGAATGATCAAAATCAAAGTTATAGATATCCATCAAGGTCTTATCTATAGGAAATTCAGCATTCCCCAATGACGGTCCCCTATAATTATCCCGAGGAGATGCGGCATCTCTATCAATAAAATCAGGCTCTTCATCCACCACTTCAGCAATGCCATGACCTCCTTGGTTATAGACTTGGATATTGCCCGTATATGCAAGTTCATCTTTGATCCGCATAATGGTATTCTCATATCCCTTTGAAGCTACCGTACCAACAGTTGCCATTACACCAATAGCCCCATCTTCATTTTTGCTCAACTCCTGTAAAGCCCCCCTAGCGCCAGCGTCAATCACACCTATTACATATAACTCAATTCCTGATTTTTGAATAAAGGAATCTATTAGCTCTTTTCCATATGCAGTCGCTGTGTTGCATGCAATGACAAGGGTTTTGATGGGACTCTTGTCACTGTTAAATTCAGTAGCGCTTTTGCTTTCATAATATTTATTGGAAAGCATAAACTGGGTATCCTTGATGATATGTTCAACCAAAAGATCCGTTTTATCTTCACTTGAATAGTTGCCATATGGCATGTTAGCCTGATCGGCAAGGTAAATAAATTTTTCCCCCTCAAAGTCGGGGTTCCCATCCTTGCCCTGCTGCTGGTTTCCATTTTGGTGTTCATCAAACTGCACAAGCGCATCTAATACGGTCAAACCACCAGTACCTGAATCGAACACCCCAATTGGTAAGTTGCTGTCCATTTCGGGATACTTCTCAAAATCGACATAATAAAAATTGTCCTCTTCTTCTAAAATGGCCTTTTCAATGGCCGTAGAATGAGGATTCTCGGTCTTTTCCTTCTTGGCTGCTCTTTCACTGCACGAAAACAGCACAAAAGTAAAACCAGCCAAAAGGGCATATTTTTTCATTGCTCTCATTTCAATATCCTATTGATGATGATTTTGATTTATCTCTTGAAGATCCCTATCTGCATAAGAATAATGATCTTTATCTACTCCTTTCAACCAAGTATTGAGGTCAAAACCAGGTTCACAGGAAAGCTTGCCATACTTTTCTTTTAAATCGGGCAAAATAGGAGCAGGATCCCTGCCAATGGTTATGGCATCCACGGCTTCCCTTATTTCCTTCATATAAGCGCTTTGGTGCGTGTTATTAAGCAAAATAACCGTACTTTTTATATCCCGAAACCGCTTGATATAACTTAGATTACCTGCCCAACTTCCTGTATGATAACTTACATTCCCCACTTCCTCATCTGAATAGTTGTGAAAACCATATCCATAATCTGTCTCCACTCCTTCAAAGTCTACAGGCCTAAACATAGCTTGTTTATGCTCTTCTTCTAAAAACGCATTGGTATACAATAATTGATCCCAGTGGAGTAAATCCTCTAGACTCAAGGACAATCTACCTGGCCCTAATCGATCGCTTAAAAAATAATAAAACGATTTTCCTGGCAAATATTCAGGTCTAATATAAGCACAGGAATCCTTTGACCACATAAATGATGGCGCGTAATCTTCCAGATCATAAATTTCGGAACGCTGATAAAAGCCTGCTTGCTTTAATCCAAACGGCCGGAAAAGGTTTTCTTCTAAATACTCATCCAAAGTCTGTCCAGAGACGGCTTCAACTATTTCAGCTAGCATTACATAACCTGTATTACTATAGGAATAATCCGTTCCTGGCTTAAACATGGGATTTGGCTTGAATTCTAAAAAATAAGCCAAAATATCCTTATTATTGGCCAGTTGATCAACTGGCCAATTTTCTACAAAATAATCCGTATAATCCGGTAATCCGCCTGTGTGACTGAGCAAATGTTTGATTTTCACTCCTTCATAAGGAAACCCTTTTGGTAAATAGTTGCGAATATCCTCGTTCACGGACAATTTCCCCTCTTGTTCCAAATGCAGCATCGCTGCTGCCGTAAACTGCTTGGACACGGAAGCTACTTCCATGGATGTATGTGGATCAAAAGGTGTATTATCTTCCACATTAGCTAATCCATACCCTTTACGGAAAATAATATCTCCCCGATCAACAACCGCTACAGCACCATTGAACAATCGATGCTCATACAAATAATTGAACAGACTGTCCAGTTTTTTTGCTTTCTCATTATTCTGAGCGACAAAACTGCCTTGACGACCTCCACAACTGCTCGCGAGGAACATCATTCCCAACAAGAGTTGGGGGATAATTTTTATCATTGCTTTTTTCATAGCAGATACCTTGATAAAAACAGCCAAGAGAAATCATTGACTTCCCTCGGCTGTACACATTATATTAGGGTTAATAGTCTGGATTTTGAGGCGCTATATTTGGATTCGCATTTAACTCTGATAATGGAATAGGCAAAATAAAGCGATCATTGGGATAGCTTTCCTCTATCACCGCTACACCTTGATCGATATTCACGTTCATTTTATTTCTGTTCAAATCAAACAAACGGTGTCCTTCAAAAGCCAACTCTTTTCTTCTTTCATCCAATATCCTAAGCAATAATGCATCTCCGCTTGCTACCACTGGATTGGCTTCCGGATCTCTGGACAGCACAATGGTATTCAAATCTTCCAAGGCCATTATTGGCTGACCAGATTGAGCATATGCCTCGGCCCTGATCAGGAACACTTCAGCAATCCTTAATATTTTGACATCATCATCCTGCAAGGCTCCCTGAGGAAATTTCATCACAAATAATGCATCATCTTCCGCGCCGCTCTTTGGCTTTCTTTCAATTGCGGACTTTCGTACATCCGAATCTGAATATATTCCATAAAGGCCCTCCGTAACCAAAGCGTCCGCATAACCTGCCTCATCAAAGAAATGTCCCAAGCCATTGGTTCCCGCATTGTCCGCTATGGTATTGACAATTTCGAAAATAACTTCGGCATTGTAATCCTCTGACCAAATAGTGCTATAATCCTCCGAAGCCAATAAGGCATAGTCACCGCTCTCGATCACCTCTGTGGCCATATCGGCAGCCAACTCATATTGTTCAGTATAAAGGTATGCCCTGGCCAATAATGCTTTTGTTGCATTGCTGGACAGCGTCCCATTAGCGGTTGCTTCGCTCATCAGTTCAATTGCCTTAGTCAAATCACTAATGATCAGATCGAAATCCTCTTTCACCGTATTTCTGGAAGGAGAAATCGGATCATCACCGATAGTTTCAATAACCGGAACACCACCATGGCCTGCTCCTGCTGAAAAATTAAAAGGCTGTGCAAAAAAGCGCGTTAGATCAAAATGCGCCAAAGCCCTTAATGTATAGGCCTCTCCTATCATTTGGTTGGCTTCCTCCTGCTGGGCCCCATTGAGCATCAATGCCTCTCCACCTTGGATGGCCCTGGTTGCATTGATCACTACCTCATAAGCTGTATTCCAGAGGTCTTCTGCATAACTGTCCTGCTCCCTTACGATAAAATTATGATAGTCCAAATATCTACCTGTATTTCGTAAGCTCAAATAAAGATTATCTGCCATCAATTCAGGAATCACATAGACAGAACGTCCATAATAGCCACTTCCCTGAAGTTTACTATAAGTACCGTTCAAAGCCGTCTGTAAGGTGTTCACATCTGTAATGGCATTATTGGTTGCTACACTTTGTTCTGGATCGATTTCAAGAAACTTTTCGCTACAGGAAGTTAGACTTCCCATAACCAATGCTCCTGCAAGAAAATATATTGTTGTTTTCTTCATGATTATGCCTTTTTAAAATGAAAAGTCTATACCCATCAAATATTGTCGAGAAGTAGGAATACGCAAATCCGTCATACCTGCAATGCCAACTTCTGGATCCGATTCCAAGTCTTTGTCATTTACCCAAGTCCAAAGGTTATTACCTCTAAGGTAAATCTTGGCATTACTGATTTTCAACCTGCTCAAAAGTGTATTGGGAAGGTTGTAAGACAAGGTAATATCCCTCAATCTCAAGTAAGTTCCATCATATAAGAAACGGGATGAATGTTGACTGGAACTACCTGACTGAGTATTTCCCCATACGACTTTAGGAACATCCGTATTGTCTCCTGGCTCTTGCCATCTTCTTTCATAAATCTTTCGGCTCATATTACCCCGGTCATTCAATTGGGCACTTCCATCGCTGGCTACATAACGACCCCAATAATCATAGACCTTATTGCCATAATTAAGGTAGAATAAGAAAGACAGGTTGAAACCTTTATAACTCAAATTATTAGTCAATCCGGCAAAAAACTTAGGAGAGGCACTTCCTTGCTCATAAGGATCAGCATTACCATAATCATTGGTCGTTTCTGTTTCTGAAGCATCCGTGTACCATAGCGCATCTCCATTTTCGGGATCTACTCCTGCGTAACCTGGCATGTAGAAGGTGTAAAAATCCGCTCCTTCTCTACGAATATACTGCCCGTCCACTATAGCTTCATCCTCATTCAGCTTAAGTACTTCGTTTTTGTTGGTAGTCAAGTTAAAATCCGTGCTCCAGAAAAAGCCATCTGCCTGGTCTATATTTACTGAGCTCAAACTAAATTCCCAACCACTGTTTTGCATTTCCCCAATATTTGCCAAATAACTGGTAATACCATTTGTACCTGAAATTGGCACATTGAGCAGTAAGTCCGAAGTGACCCGATTATAATATTCTACCGTACCGCTCAAACGCTTAAAGACTCTAAAATCTAGCCCTATATTCAATGGCTTGTTCTTTTCCCAAGTCAAATAAGGGTTGGATTGTTGGGAATAAGCGTAACCCGGCATGCCATTATAATCATTTCCTGTATTGTAAAGACCTCTGGATTCAAAATCTCCAATTCCCTGGTTACCATTAATACCATAACTACCTCTAAGCTTAAGTTCATCCACGAAGTTTTCTCCAAAGAAAGCCTCTTTATGAATATTCCATCCCAAACCTACAGAGCCGAAATTGGCATATCGAACGGATGAACCAAAGCGAGATGATCCATCTCTTCTACCCGTTACGTTTAAGTAATAACGTTCACCAAAAGCATAATTGGCACTTAGAAAATAGGAGGAAATGGAAGAAGCTGTTTTTTCAGATGAGGCATTCTTGTAAACTGAGGCATTGGCCAAGGTGGTCAGGCCTGGAGCTACATAATTACTCGCATAAGCATAAACGGAATTAGCGGAGATTTGCTGTGCTTCCTGGCCTAGGGTAAAGCTGACACTGTTATCATCATCCATTACCCATCTGTATTTAAGCAAATTAGTCACGTTCCAGTTGACCACGATATTGGTATAAGCCCTTCCACGGCCGCCATCATTTCTTGCTTCTCCAAAATAAGGATTATCATATTGAAATTCATCCGCCAAATTAAAGTCCAAGTTGGCCCTGGTCTCAAAAGAGAAGTTGTCCATGATATCATATTTCAGACCTATATTACCCAAAGCATTATAGAGCTTCGTTTCCCGAATATTTTCATTCACCAGCCCTACTGGGTTATAGGTCAGGAGAATGTCTGTATTATAACTTCCATCCACGTTATAAACCGGCTCCCAAGGCACTTCCCTGAACATACTTCTGACCGGGTTATTGGCACTTCCTGCCTCACTATTGGTATGCATGATCTGCGTGTTGGCAGCCAAGCCCAAATCCAATGTCAATTTCTTGGTGGCAGAATGCCTAACATTAACCTTGGCATTTAATTTTTCATAATCAATCCCAATAATCGGTGCTTCTTGATCATAATAACCTACTGAAGAATAAAAGTTAGTCTTCTCATTTCCTCCAGAAGCACTGATAAAATACTGTTGGTAAGTACCGTCCCTAGTGATTACATCAAACCAGTTGGTATTGATATTTTCATCTATTCTACTATAAATGTAATCCGCTGCATCTTGGGGACTATCACCGTAATTCACCCTGGATTCTACCAGCAACTCTGCTAACTCTGGTGTTATTAAAGGCTTGTTCCTATCATCCAATAGGACTTGGCTGGTACCCCTTTGCACACTTACATCGAATTTGGTCTTTCCTGACTTTCCTTGCTTGGTCGTTATCAAAATCACTCCATTGGCACCCCTAGAGCCATAAATAGAAGTAGCTGATGCATCTTTCAATACTGTCATGGATGCAATATCATTGGGGTTCAATCCAGCAATGGTATTGGAACTGGTCGCAATCTGGGAAATATTACCCGCCACAACAGGAATCCCATCTATAACATATAGGGGATCAGAACTGGCATTGATAGAGCCCACCCCTCTGATTCGGATATTTGGAGAGTATCCTGGCTGACCACTCGGAGATGCTGATTGAACACCAGCAATATTTCCTTGTAAACTCTCCTGAAAAGAAGCCCTTGGTGCTCCTTGGACCTTTTCCAATTTCACGTCCACAGCAGAACCTGTAAAAGAGGCTCTTGACTGCTCATCGTAGGCTACTACGATCACCTCTTGCAAGGTCTGAACATCATTGTCCATGATTACGTCTAACTGGCTCTGGCCAGCATTCACTGTCACCTCTTTTTTCTTATAGCCTACAAAAGATACCACCAAGGTAACTTGACCATCAGGAACATTCAGTTCAAAGGAGCCGTCCAAATCAGTGATTGTTCCTCTAGTCGTCCCCTTTATCATAATGCTCACCCCTGGAAGGGTCTCTCCATCACCTGCGGTCACCACACCGGAAACAGTCCTTTCTATTCTTTTTGAATTTCTCACAGCCATGTGCTCCAGCCTTCTTGCTGATGTTTGGGGCAGGGTAGCCTGGTCTTTTTCGACCTTTTTTACGGTATAAAAATTGGCTTTGATCCGATCAAACTCCAAGGCTGGGTTTTCTGTGGTAATTTGTTTCAGTACCTCTCCAAGGCTAAGGCTTTCCAACAATTGAAAATCCCCTTTTACCATTGACTGACTGATTTCATCTTTATACAAAAACGAAACGCCATATTTACCTTCTACAGTTTTCAAAAGATCGGTAAGGCTGACCGTTTTTGTTTTGTTTGAGCGTGCATTCTCCACTTGAAAATTATAGGACAAGGTCTCTTGCGCTGGCCTTGCCATCCCCAAATTCCAAGCTAAAACGCAGCCCATAATCGGTAAAAACTTTACTTTCATATTGTTTATGGGTTAGATATGGTTAGTGAATTAATTTGATTACATTTTCCTCCCTCACGATCTTTATCTCCAATAAAGACCGAAGTCCATCCAAAAGGTCATCCACATTCTTTGAGGGGACTACACCGGTTAATTTTTCTTTTAACATCTCAGCATCATTGACGATAACCGTAAATCCATAATCGTCTTTCAAAATCCTGACGATCTCTTTTAGCGGTGTCTTATCAAAGACAAGCTTGTCGTTCTTCCTACTGGTATAGATTTGAGTCTCAACTTCCTTTTTGATCAACAAATCATTTTGATGATCTATCTCCACCAATTCTCCAGGAACCATCTTGATCTCGTCCTCTCCGGTGGTCTGCGCTATCTTAAGTGCAACGGCACCTGATTCCAGCACTACCCTAGAGGTAGTAGGTCTTGCGGTCACAGTAAATGTGGTGCCCAATACTTGTACATCAAATTTTCTTGACGTGTGTACTGTAAACTTATTGGGCGCTTTCATCTTAACAATGTCGAAATATCCTTCGCCCTCAAACCAAATTTCCCTGGCCTCATCATCCAGCCATCCATCTTTGAATTTGAGTTGGCTATTACCACTCATATGCACAGAGGATCCGTCAGGAAGGACCACGTCTGCGGATTCTGCATAGGCCGTCCGATAGGTTTTATAAGTCCCCCAATCCATGAGAAAATAAACCAGCGCAGCAGTAAGCAATGCCAATACACCCAAAACGGCTGCCATTGACCTTTGACCTATTCCTTTTTGATTTTTTGTCATTACGGGCCTCCTTTCCATAGAATTTGCTGTTCTTAGAACATCTTCGGCCGTAACTTTAGGTCGTAGGATGATTTTCTGAGCATGGTCCAAACTAGCAAAATCATCCTCCAAACACTGGTTCAAATAGTGTTGACCATCAGGTGTAGACAACCAGTCCAAAACCTCTTTGGCTTCATCACTGGTTCTCAATTGATTACTGAAATAATTAGCTAACTTTTCCTCGCTGGGTCGGTTCATTGACTTGGGTATTTATAAAGGATACACCCAAAGCCCGTCGTAGTATTACTGGAAGGTGAAAAAAAGTTTATTTTTTAATTATTTTTTTTGATCACGAAAGTTTATCCATCGCATATATGGATATCGCTAAAATAGTATAATACTTATTCACAAAATCCTGTATAGTCCTCAAGCCCTTGGTATACTGTGATTTGACTGTATTAATAGAGAGATCGAGTTTTTCTGCTACTTCCTCATTACTCAAGCCATGAACCGTTTTTAATAAAAAAATTTCTTTTCGTTTTTCCGGCAAAGACTTGATAGCTTCTTGGTAAACTTTGTTGGTTTCGTTAAAGATCACCTCTTCTTCTGTCCTATTAGAGGAAACGCTGGTAGAAGCCAATAAGTCCACATGTTTAAGAATTTTGCGCTTTTCGTCCCTGATCATATTTAAGATGATACGCTTGGCAAAAGTAATGATCAAAGGCTTTATCTGTTGCTTTGGATCAATGTGGCTTCTATAATTCCATAATTTTAAAAACGTATCTTGAACCACGTCATTGGACAAATCATCGGACTTCAAATATTTCAGGGCCACATAATACACCTGTGAGGAATAAATTCCAAATACCGTTGTAAACGCCTCCTCATTACCATTAATCAATTGTTCAATAATGGCACTTTCATTTTCTAAAAAATTGGTATAAAGCATATTTAATGAGATGAATCTGTGGTATATTGGAAGCTTAAAGGTTGAAAAAAATATCCAATATTCACAAATAAGGCTTATATAAAAAGCTAAAACCAATAATAAGCAGCGCTATTCAGGTTTCAACGGCAATATCTAAAGCCAATCCCCATTAATTCAATTCCTGTTTTTATGCCGCCAAGCTTTCTTTCATTGCCACCTTTCTTTTCAACCTATCTTTCAAATATTTCCGTACAGGTTTATCCATATATTCCATAACCGTATAGGACAATCCTATTAAAAGCACGGTCCCCACACAGGTAATTAGGATCATTTGGTTCATGCCAGGGCTTTTTGCTTCCAAATAACTAAAAAACAACCAAATAAACGGGTAGTGCACCATATACAGTGGATAAGAAATTTCACCAGAGAAAACACAGATTTTTCGGTGTGAAGGTTTCAATTTCGCTCCAGCACCCACGGCTACTAAGAATGGAAAGTATAAAATAACAATCAAAGACTCAGTTATCCAGTTGATGGAGGCTTCATAAGGAAATAATAAAGCGACCAACAATAATACTGAGAGTGTACCAAATCCCAAACGGGACTTTATGATCCAGTTACTACGATAAACTAACATCCCTGCCAAAAACGAGAAAAGAATACGAGCTCCTCCACCCCAAAAATTGTCTCCACCCCATCCAGCACTCAAGTTTTCATAGTAAAAAGCCGAATACCATAAGGTGATACCAGCCAAAATAGTAACCAGCCATAAAACCTTATTGCGCAATTTGAACAAGACAAAAGCATAAAAGATATTGGCAATGTATTCCCAAAACAATGACCAAGTGGGCGGATTCAAATGAAAGTTATTGAAATAACGCTCTGGAACCAAGGGATAAGGAACCATCAAACAAGCTGTCACAAACAATTTCACATTTTCCCATAAACTGTATTTAAAAACTAGATCACTAAAAGGGTCAAAAACAAAGGCAAAAAGCCCAATAACAGCACCAATTACTACCAAAGGCTGTAGGCGGATCAGTCTCAACTTAAAAAACTGCTTCCAACCTATTTCCTTGATCCTATTATCATAAGCATATGCAATCACGAAGCCAGATAAGCAAAAGAAAAAATCAACTGCCAAATAACCATGAGCTATAAAATTATCATGGTAATCCGGAACGATTATTTCCATAAAGTGAAATACCACCACAGCAACTGCTGCCAAACCACGCAGTCCATCCAAAATTTCAAAATGCTGTCTGGTCTTTAATAAATTTGGATTATTTACTGTAGTATACATTAGCTATCAATAGTTTTAGATTCCGTTAAAAAGCTTGGCAATTAAATAAATAGGAAAGGTTTTAACACAACCGTTCATATAAATAAAAGAATATTTCTTTCTAAACCCTACGAATCCCTTTTTCAGGCTTAATTAATCTTGAGCAGATTTCCTTTGATCATCCAAACTTCAGTTCTTCCTTTCTTAGAATATCCATTTGTACTGGTCAAAGCCAAAATACTTCCATCTTCTAAAACAGTAATGCTATTCCAATGGCCAATGCTACCTTCCGGTAAATCAAAAGGCCAAGTATGATTGGTGAAATTTTGGGCATGTTCATCCCCTATTGCTACTGCCATTTGAGCATCCTCTAGCTTGGACCCCCATTGAAAAGAAAGCAAGGTCAAACCATTTTCACATATTGCCAAATAAGGAGCTCCGGCATAATCCCTTTGAGGAATTTCTTCGGCCAAGGCATATTTACGCATAGGGCTGTCCGCTCCCACTGTACTATCCCAATGCATTCCTTCATTGTGAATAATATAGGGTTTGAATGGACCAAATCCATTGTCCTCTATCGCCATGGCTATTTTCTTGCCATTGTCGAGGGCAATTGGAACAGGCATACCATCCCTACTTCCTTTTCGAAAACTAATGGTCTCAGCTTCCTTCGTCCAGCTGTGTCCTCCATCCATCGACTTAATCATGGCAATCCGCTGCTCGTTGCTTTCTGTAAAAACTCCTTCATCAGCGAAATAAAGCTGTATAGAACCATCGGGTAATTGTAAAAAAACAGGTTCCCAACAGCCATTCTCAAAACTAGTTCCAGCTTCATAGACTAATTGGTCCTCCTCCCAGGATTGCCCATTATCAGTACTTCTAACTGTCCTTATTGCGAAATGCTTTTCAGGCCGGTTCCTACGGGGTTTAGGATTATAGCCCAACAAAATATCCCCATTTTCGAGAACAGTAAAATCAGGGACTGCCATTCCTATTCCTTCTTGTCTTTCAGCAACTAAAACCGGAGCCTTCCAATTACCATCTTCTTTTTTACGAAAAAAAATACTCCCATCGGCCTCAAAAGCAAACCCCAAATTCCCATCAGCAAGCTCTCTAGCTCTGGCATAGCCTGAATAATTAAAGTTTCTGGTGGATACTTTCTCAAGACTGGACTGATCCCAGTCTATGTTATATTCTGAAGGCTTTGGAGGACTGCCTGCCCTAAATCCAGAGCAGGCAGTCATGAACAATAAAACAATAAAAACCCAAATGTTCAATCTCCGATTTTTCATCTTCCCGTCAAGGATTTGATCAGGTCTGTTTCCGATTTTTTGTATGGTGTACCATCTGTCTGAAACACTTCATGAAACCACAATTCTGGCTCATCTGTATATGTCTTTTCCCAACTGTCCCAAGGATATTTGGTTTGTGTCTTACCATCTACCAGCCCCCAATTGAACATACCAATGTTTTCTGCTTTGGCAATAGGTAAAAACCCTTCAAAAGTACTTCCATTTGGACGGGCCATATACTCGGTACAGATCATAGGACGGTCATAACGCTTTAACCAGTTAATACGCTTTTGAAATTCTTCTGGAGAATCATAATTATGAAAAGAAATGATATCCGAATTTTCAATTTGGGCCACTTGAATAGGACTCATCACCTCTTCTGATGACCAATCACCCAACCAGACTCCAGAGGTCAATGGCTGGGTAGGCTCCTGTGATCTTGCCCAAGAAAACGCTTGCTTCATCAAGGGCAATACATAGTCCACCTTATTGGGATGCTCTTTATCACGATAAGAAACTCCTGTATCATTGTCTGGCTCATTCCATATATCCCAACCTAAAATCCGCTCATCCTTTGCAAATCTCCCCACAACGGCCTTCACATATTTTTCCAACCTTGGATATTGGGTAGAATCGGCCAAAGCATAATAACCAGGGCTTTGTACCCAACCGGAATTGTGGACATGTGGTTTTGGATCACGCTGCTCTCCAGCCTCCACAAAAGGATCCCAGCAGGAGTCAAAAAACACGAATAAGGGTTTCATGCCATGTTTATCCATGATCTCTAGCATAGTATCCATTCTATCCAAAAATCCCTTGGGATCCTGCTTATAAGCTAGATCATGAAGGTAAACCCTCATGGTATTCATACCAATATCCTCTGCCCAGCCCAATTCTTTGTCAATCAACTCAGGAGAAAAGGTTGCTTCTTGCCACATCTCCAACTGGTTGATGGAATTACTTGGATTAAAATTGGCCCCTACCAACCACTCTTGTTCGGCATACCAAGCTTTTGCTTGCTCTTTGGTCCATCTTGTGGCAGTTTCCACAGATATGCTTTCCTGTCCTGTTTCTTTTTCTTCTGAACTGTTTTTTGTTCCACAGCTGATCGCTAGTGCAATCAGACCAAAACAGGCAAGACGGGTTATTTGATTCTTTATCATGTTCATTTTTTTAAACCACAGATAAAAAGGATAAACACAGATGTATTCTTTGAATTTAATATCTGTGCCAAGCCTAATCCACCTGGCTGAACAACAGTCAGGTCTGTGGAAAATTCTTTTATTAATTCAACTACTATTACAAAAGAGGTCCGCTAACTGGCCCCTTTCAACCGAAGACTAACTACTTTATCTCTCTTTCCGCCACCCCTTCAAAGGTTATTTTCACAGGCTTGATCTTTCCATTTTCATCAAATTCCATCTTATCAATGCTGGTCGCTCTATGGTTATGATGGGTTTCTGTCAATGGTCTTCTATGGTATACTATATAATACTCATCTTCTCCAGGAACCTGAATAACCGAATGGTGTCCTGCACCTGTAGCCACTTCAGGATCTTGCTGAAGGATCTTCCCTTCTCTTTTAAAAGGTCCAAATGGACTATCAGCAATGGCATAGGCCACGGAATAGTCAGGTCCTCCCCAACCACCTTCAGACCACATGAAATAATATTTACCATCTCGGATAAACATAAACGGTCCTTCTACATAGCTATCTGGTGTCACCTCCTTGTACATTTCGCCATCTTCAAAAGGCACAATACCCGTAAAATCGTCATTTAGTTTCACGATATTACAGTGTCCCCAACCTCCATAATACATATAATAGGTTCCATCTTTGTCTTTGAATATATACTGGTCTATGGGCTGGGCACCATTGACAATTTCATTGATCAAAGGCTTTCCTAACAAATCCTTAAAGGGTCCTTGTGGCTGGTCAGCAATGGCTACACCTATTCCTCCAACTTCACCTTCATGGACATCATTGGCTGCAAAAAACAAATAGTATTTATCATCCTTACTGATAACACCCGGTGCCCACATGGCCTTTTCTGCCCATTTCACCTCTGCGGTATCTATAATCCTTTCATGCTTGGTCCAGTTCACCAAATCCTTGGAGGAAAAGGCATCCATAAACACCTGCTTTTCATATTCATCTGAATAGGTCGGATATACCCAATAAGTATCATCATAAACAATGGCTTCAGGGTCAGCATACCATCCTTCAAAAATGGGGTTCCCTGAAGTTTTCACACTTTCATGTGCCTTCTCATCAGCTTCTCCCTCTACTGTAGACTTGGTGTTGCAGGCAAATGATCCTGCTAGTGCCAATAACAAAAGTCCGTTTAGCTTTTTCATATTTTTGATTTTTATATTCTATTGATGTTTAATACTAACATTTTTAAAATTGATCTCTTGATCAGCATCCCCAAGCGCAAAAATACCAAGGCGAAAGCCCATGCCCCAAGGCACCAAATGAGCAGCATTATACTTCTCTCCCACCTTCTTCCACTTCCCATCAACATCCGTATAAGAAAATTGCAGTATATGGCCTTGGCTAACTGTCATCTTCAAATTGACCAATTCACCAGCCTTAAAGCTTCCTTCTGCCTTAATATCCAACTTTTTATCCCTATTTTCTATCACTTGTACTTTGTCTCCTTTTATGCCGATTCCAAAGCCGGCTACAGGAGCTCCAAAACCATTATGTGCACCGCCAACCAATAGAAGTCCCCCCATGGCTTCCGAACTAGATGGCAAAATACTGACCTCTATTTCATATTCTGGAGAGGTAGAAGCCTGCACCAACAGTGATCCTAAGCCCTCATTTTCATTTGAGGATTTTAAGAGCAATCCATTTTCACCAGTGGAATATTGAATATCCTGTGTTACTCTCCACTGCCAAATAGGGTTGAGTTCTGGATTAAAATCATCAGAAAATGTCAAAGAAGCCGTTTCTCGGTCATAGCTAGCATTATTCTCAAAAACCGGCCATCCATCTTCATTCCACTTGATTTTTTCCAAGACACCTTCCCTGCCTACAAAGACACTTCCTTGGCTGCTATAGGCATGGTATAACAAATAATGATCTCCATCCTTTTTTACCACTGTACCGTGGCCTGCACACTTCCAATTTTCATTGTCCTTCAAAATGGGATTTTGATCATATTTCTCCCAAGGCCCCAACAGTGTTTTGGATCTGGCCACTCCAGCTTTATAGTTGCAGGCCTTATCACAGCAAGCTCCAGCTGAATAAGTAGCATAGAAATAATCATTCTCCCTGAAAATACATACCCCTTCTACCAGGTTCAGCTCCCAGTCCACATCATTTCTGAAGAGCTCCTTTGGCTCCCCAAGTAATTGCGTTCGTTCCTCATTGATTTCTTGCGCCCAAATAGGCGTCGGAAGGCCTCTGCTATTCCCATCTTCCTTCCAAGTGAGATAGAGCTTTCCTCTTTCATCCCTTACCTCAAAGGCATCAATAGAACCGGCTTCCTGAGCAACCAATGGTCCATGATCAGTAAATTTCCCTTCAGGATTATCAGCACTGGCCACTGCCACACTTAGGCGGTTACTGGTCTTATCTCTAGCAGTATAATAAGCATAAAATTTCCCCTGCCCCTCATCATAAGAAAGCTCAGGTGCCCAGAAATTATTCCTTGCCCAATCTGGCGCCCCATCAGGAAACACATAATTCACCAATTCCCAGTTGACCAAATCTTTCGATTTAAAAATAGGAAAAAGGGGCGCCCACTCATTGGAGGTAGCAGAAGCATAATAGTACTCACCCACTTTCACTACTGTTGGGTCAGGACGGTCTCCGGGCAATACCGGATTTACAATAACGGTAGCTGATTCCTTTTGCTCATCTTTGTTTTCTTTGGCAGTTTGGCAGGCGTTAACCATTAAAAATGCCAGCAATGATAAAATTAGAGAAACGCTCTTTATGCTCATTTTTCGTATCAGTTAAGTACCTATTTTATTTGTTGAAGGCTGAGCCCCCAAACTGTAATGCACAGTTTGTGAAGCTTGCCCGCAACTGGTTCAATAGGTATAGGGTTATTTTTTTATACTATGGTTTAATCTAGTTTTTGATCTGGTAAATAAAAATCAAAGGGCTTATTCCTATCTGCCTCCAGGCTCTCTCCATCAAAGGTCATTGGAGCCACTTGAATAGTGGTTCTATGGTTTTGATGAAAGGATTGATCAGGTTTGATCTCCGAATGTTTATCCCTGCCCGGATGGGTAAAGTAAAAAACATAAGCTTTGTCTCCAAAAACCAACACGTCCCCATGTGCCCCACTTGGCTTATCATCTACCCTAGTGGAAGGCTTGTCCAAAATAAGTCCCTGCTTCTCCCAATTTTGCAGATCTTTGGATCGATAAACCCTCAGACCATGCCATTCATCGGTTAGCATCCAGTAATAATTATTGAATTCAAAGACCTTAGGGCCTTCATGAGCTCCGCCGCCAATAGCGGGCAAATCCTTTGTTTCCCAATTCACCAAATCATCTGATTCAGACACCATGGTAATGCCTCCACGGCTATCATCTTTGTACCAAATCCTGAATTTACCCGCAGGTGTCTTGAAAATCGTAGCATCGATAATTTTATCAGAAGAAAGGGATAGTGGTCCCTGATGCTCCCAGTCCCACAAATTTTCGCTCGTAAAATAATGGATATGACTTGCTCCTCCCCAATGATTTCTTACGCCCTGTATATAAGAAACAAACATATGGTACTTTCCATCATGATAAATCACCTCAGGCGCCCAAAAGGTATTCCAACCTTTCTCAAATTCAAGATCCAAATAACCTCTAAATACCCAAGTCTGCCCATGATCCTTAGTCTCTGCTATTCCTATGCTGTTTCCATAATAGGCAGAAACATCCTGTGTGGGCATATTTGCCCTTCTGGCTGTATATAGCATCCACCAAGATTTCTCTCCCTTATTCCAGACCATCACAGGATCAGCTGCTCCATCATAAATAGGATCACGGAACATAGGGGCCGGGGCATTTCTAATATTTTCGTTTTGTGCTAAAAGTGAATGGCTGAAGATTAAAAGAAAAAACATCAAGCAAGCTCCATTAAAAAGCAAATTGGAGGATGCTTTGCTTAAGCATAATTTTTGAAAATTCTCAGGGTGGCTATTACTATTCGCATTCATAACAATTATTTTGGGCTAAACCATTAAGCTAGATCAGGTGACCATAATTTAATTCTTTCAAAAGTAGTTTAAGATAAGTTTTACCTGTTAGCAAAAAACCGTCAGGAATTGGCAATTATTCTTCTAATCAAGTTTAAAAAGAGCTTTTCCTTAATATCTCCCTATTTACACCTTACAAAAAAATCACATTTAAAAGACCAATATGAAGGAATTATTGGGTTTGATGAAGGAAAGCTTTGCTACTCAAAGATCATTATCCAAGCAATAATTCATAAAACCAGCTCATTATTGTAACTTTACATTTTTCGAAAAGATTAAAAATAAAATTAGCAGCTGTCTCATTTTTCCAAAATTCATCGTATTAGTACCATTAGCTAAAAATTGATTCAATAATTAATGCCATTCACTAAAAGTATATCCATAATTATCCCCAATTATAACGGGCAAAAATTGCTCAAAAAATACTTGCCACATACCTATAAAGCAGTACAAAACTCAGGGGTTGATTTTGAAGTAATTGTGGTGGATGATGCTTCCAAAGATGATTCCATAGCTTTTCTCAAAGAGCATTACCCTCAAGTAATCACATTGGTCAATAAGAAAAATAAGGGTTTTTCATTTACCTGCAATCAAGGCATCAAAATGGCCCAATATGAGCTGGTGCTTTTCCTTAACTCAGATGTTAGACTCGAAGAAAACTATTTTGAGCAGTTTTGGCACTATTTTGAAAACCCCGACACATTTGGCGTGATGGGAAGAATAGTCAATACTGAGGGAAAGATAGAAGATGCTGCCCGAATGGTGGCTTTCCAAGGACTCAAATTCAAAGCAACCCATTTTTATATCAACAAGGACCAATCCCGGTTGACTCCTACAGCATATCTTTCTGGAGCGAACGCCCTGGTGGACCGCAAAAAACTATTGGAACTTGGTGGCTTTGATGAAATTTATTCGCCTTTCTACGTTGAAGATGTGGACCTGAGCTTCAGGGCATGGAGGTTGGGTTGGAAATGCTACTATGAGCATAATGCGGTATGTCATCACGAAGTTTCCTCCACAACCAAAAGAGAGCATGGAAAAAGTACGCTTTATCCCATATTGTATAGAAATAAGTTTATCCTTCAGTCCATTCACTTGGACGGAATAAAGCTGTTCCTTTGGAATATTCAATTATTGACTGTGGAAGTATTTATGAGGGCCTTGCTGGGTAAATGGTGGATTATCAAGGCCTATTTTAGTTATTTAAGAAAGAAATCTGAAATCCAATATGCTAGAAAAAAATTAACTGATCTAATGCAAAAGCATCAAGGATATAAAGGCCTGTTTGATATTAAGAAAAGCGTCTTTGACTCCTTAAAGAAGGAGAAAGTTGAGAGATTAAAAACATGAACAGATCTGTTTATCTGACAATATGAATGAATTATAAGTGATATAAAGCAATCCCAACTTCTAAAAAGGAGATTGCTTCGTCGTTTCTCCTTGCAATGACAAACGGTAAACCTTCATTGCGAATGTAGTGTCAGCGGAGTGAAGCAATCTCAACTTCAGGAAAGAGGATTGCTTCGTCATCCTTCCTCACAATGACGTAAGAAAAATAGTACCTTTGCAGAAAATTAAGCGGCATGCTGTTGAAAACATTTCTTAAAACGTGTAGCCGATATAATATATTAATATTCCATGAAAACCTATTTCAGATTACTGGCATTTGCCAAACCTATTGAAAAATTCGCCATACCTTACCTGATATTCACCTTGTTGGGAGTGATTTTCAATACCCTAAACTTGGCCATGCTTGCCCCATTACTGAGCACTTTGTTCAATGCCCAGGGAGATGCCACCGTAGAAGTCCTTAAGCCAGAAAGTTGGACTGACGTTTTTGGCTACCTCAACTATTATGCGAATATCGCAAAGGTGGAATATGGGCCATTGGGAGCTCTCCAAGCAGTATGTGCTGTAATCATTATTTCTGTGCTTTTGGGTAACCTCTTCCGTTATCTTTCCCAATTGGTCATGGAGAATCTAAGGATCCACACCTTACTGAATCTAAGAAGAAGGGTCTTTGATAATGTAATGAACTTACATGTAGGCTATTTCAGCAACCAGCGAAAAGGAGATATCATTTCCAAAATATCATCCGATGTACAGGTGGTACAGTTTTCTGTAACGGGGACTTTGCAGGTGATCTTTAAGGAGCCACTACAGCTGATCGCCTATATTTTCATGCTCTTTGCCATATCTTATAAACTGACCATTTTCTCTCTTTTGGTCATTCCCGTATCGGCTTTTTTTATTGCTCAAATAGTCAAAAGACTAAAAAAACAAGCTTCCCAAGCCCAGCACCTTTATGGGGTAATGATCAGCTATTTGGATGAAGCCCTTTCTGGAATTAAGATCATCAAGGCTTTCAATGCCACTGAAATGATCAAAGATAAATTCCATGGAGAAAATGTCCGTTTTTCCATGCTAGGAAAGAAAATGGCCAAACGCCAACAAATGAGTTCTCCTGTTTCCGAATTCTTGGGCGTAACCATGGTTTCAGGGATTGTACTTTATGGAGGTTCCTTGATCATCAACAACCAATCAGAACTCAGCCCTTCTGATTTCATTGCCTATATTGCCCTTTTCAGCCAAGTAATGCGTCCAGCAAAAGCTTTGACCAACTCCTTTAGCTCCATACATTCAGGCTTAGCCGCTGGAGAGAGAGTTTTGGATTTAATTGACGAAAAGCCGGCCATCACTGACGCAAAAGATGCTATTCAAATCAATGAATTCAAGGATAAAATTGAAATAAAAGACCTATCCTTTTCCTATCCAGGAAGACCAGTACTCAAGGATGTCAACCTGTGCATTCCAAAAGGAAAAATGGTGGCCTTGGTAGGGCCTTCAGGTGGGGGGAAATCCACTATGATGGACTTATTGCCACGTTTTATTGAACCAGACAGTGGCCAGGTATTAATAGACGGCAATGATATTTCCCATATTAGCATGGACTCGCTGAGGAGCTTGATGGGAATGGTAAACCAAGAGTCTATCCTATTCAATGACAGTATTTTCAATAATATTGCCTTTGGGGTGCCGGATGCCACCCAAGAAGAAGTGGAAGCGGCTGCAAAGATTGCCAATGCTCATGAATTCATCCTGCAAACCGAAAATGGCTACCAATCCAATATGGGCGACCGGGGTTTGAAACTTTCCGGGGGACAAAAACAAAGAATCTGCATCGCCCGGGCAGTGCTGAAAAACCCACCGATCATGCTTTTGGATGAGGCTACTTCTGCCTTGGATACCGAATCAGAAAAACTGGTTCAGGACGCCTTGAACAAGCTGATGAAAAACCGTACTTCCCTAGTCATAGCGCACAGACTCAGCACCATTCAGAACGCCGACATTATCGTGGTACTGGAAGATGGAAAGATCATCGAACAGGGTAATCACCAGGAACTGGTGACCAAAGACGGCTTGTACAATAAGCTGGTCAGTATGCAGCAGTTTACTGAAGTAAGTTAAGTAACTAACCTTTCTAAACTGTACCTAAATGCGAACTTGGCTGGAAAAGATGCTCAAAAAAATCATTTATAAAATTGATCGCAAATATGCTAATTCAAGGAAAAGAACAGGGACGTTTTCTTCTCTTTCTTCTCCTTCAATATATGGTCTTTATTTGCTAAGATTTATTATAGCCAGCTTTAAGAACCTCAAATTCAAACAGGAACAGCAACTAGAAGGGACCAATGAACAAGCTTCTGTTCTTAAGCTTTTGGGCCATAGCTATTACCCTGGAAAGTTAGGAAAAAAAACATCCCTTGACCTACAAAACCCTGTTCATTTCGAAAGCAAGGATTCTCCAACTTTAACTATAATCATTCATTCGGTAAAAGAGATTCAATCACTTTCACAAGTATTGAATTCACTCCAATCTTCTTGGACGAATGAGATTAAAATCATTGTGGTTTTAGAAGAAAGTCAAAAGGATATCATAAGCTTTTTGAAAGAAAACGCTTATGATATTGGCATCCATTTTCTACAGTCCAAGGGAAAATTAATTTTTGCATTAAATGAATTGATTAGCTCAACCAATAGTGATTTAATTGCCTTTTGGAATGGAAAAACCATATTGGAATCTGGTAGTCTCCAAGAATTGGTTCAAAATATGAAATCAAATCCTGATTGGGCAGCAATTTCAGGTAAAACCTTAGCTGAAGATGGGTTAATAAAAAGTGCCGGTTCATATATCAACCCTGATTTTGAATTAACCAGTTATGGTAAGTTTGATCTTCCTACACATCCAAAGTATAATTTGATAAGAGAAATAGATGCTCTTGATGAAGTCTTTGCAATGTTTAAGGTAAAAGAACTGCAAGCTCAAAATGGACTAAATGAAAATTTTAGGTCACTACCGCATGCTTTTACAGATTTGGTCCTAAGAATAAAAATGAAAGCAGGAAAAAAAACCATTTATACCCCATTACTTACATTTTCATCAAAAGAGAAAACAGGAACTGCGGAAACAATTAGTATTGGAACCAACCTTTTAAAAACAAGCTATCCCAAATACTTTGACAAAATTGAGCTAAACAAAGAAGAGGAACTTGTAAGAAGATTTCTGCCCAAGAAAACCATACTCTTCATTGACATCTTTCTTCCAGAATATGATAAGGACTCAGGCTCCGTAAGGGCCTTGCATTTGCTAAAAATGCTAAAAAGACTCGGCTACCATGTGATCTTTGTTCCAAGAAAAGGGGACAAAAATGAGCCCTACTATACTCAGTTCAGAAATTTGGGAATAGAAATCCTATATGCTTATCCCGATAGGTCTGGGATGAAAAAGCTATTGCTAAATATTTTGCCGTCTGTAGACATAGCATGGATTTGTCGCCCACAACTCAATCAAGAATTTGAATGGATTTTTAAACAAAACCCGAAAATAAAGTGGATCTATGACACCATAGACCTGCATTATATAAGACTTTCAAGAGAAGCAGAGTTAACAGGAAGCCAAAAGCTAAAAAGAAAAGCCAATAAATTCCATCAGTTAGAATTGGACTTAGCGTCAAAAGCTGATGTTTCCTTTACGGTAACTTCTGAAGAAAAAAATCTTTTAAAAAAACAAAGTATCAAGCAGGTAGAGGTAATCCCCAATATACATGAAGTACACCCCTCAGCTACTTCAAAAGGCTTTTCGGAAAGAGAAGGATTACTATTTATTGGCTCCTATAATCATCCCCCAAATATTGATGCAGTGGTTTGGATGATTGAAGAAATTATGCCAATTATCTGGAAAGAATATGCCATACCGGTTACCCTTTTGGGAAGCGCACCTACTGAAAAGGTCAAGGCGTTGGCCTCCAATTTGGTCAAGGTTCCAGGCTTTGTACAGGACGTGGAACCTTATTTTGTCAACCAACGCTTATTTGTAGCTCCGCTTCGCTATGGAGCAGGCATGAAGGGTAAAATCGGTCAAAGTCTGGCCTATCAGCTCCCCATCATCACCACAGATATAGGAGCAGAAGGAATGGGCCTGAAAGATGGGGAAAATGTAATGCTTGCCGACAATAAGGAAAATTTCGCAGCACAAATCCTGAAGGCTTATTATGATGAAATACTTTGGAAAAAGCTGTCTAATAATTCTGCTAAAGTATTGGAGCCATTTACCCCTGAGGTAATAGAAAAAGAGTTGGCTAAAGTTTTGGAAAGCCTAAATTGAAAAGTTTAACGTATAAAACATGTCAAGTCGAATTTTATTCTTTTATCCTGAAAACCCTTTAGAGAAAAATGCAGGAAACAAAACTAGGGTTTTAAGCCTATTGCATTATCTCAAATCAAAGGATTATGAAGTAGAGTTTGTAACCATTGATGGATGGGGGACTTTCTGGGAGGAGAAATCTCTTGAGGAATTTAAAAACAGCGGTCTGGTCAATTCCCTGTATGTTATTAAGAGAAAACCCCGTAAAAAAAACTTAGTCACTTACTTCTTCACTTATAAAATCTTTCACCTTATTTTTGAACTTAGAAAAGCAGGAAGAAACAGTATATCTGATCCTCTTACTTGGTATTCACGAAAAAGTTTTTTCGACTATCTAAAGTCCAACAATAAATTCGATTATGTTCTAATCAGTTACGCCTATTGGGCTGAGTTAATAGAAAATTGCCCTAACCTTGAAGGAGCTAAAACCATTGTGGATACACATGATTTTCTAACCGCCCAAAACAAAAACCAGAAAGGTTTCCAACTAGGAAAAACATTTGAAGAGGAAATTAGGCGCTTAAATTTATTTGATGAAATTTGGGCCATATCTCCTGATGAACAATACGTTTTTAGTCAATTCTGCTCAGACAAAACCAGATTGGTTCCACCCCTATTCGATAATCCAAACTTAGGGAAAGGCCTCACCAACCAAAAGAATATTGACCTAATATATGTCGCCAGTGATAACCCTCATAATCTAAAAGCTGCAAATTGGTTTTTCAATCAGGTATACCCATTACTTAGTAAAGAATTAAATATTACGGTAATAGGTAAAATAGGCCGTCATATTGGAGAATATACCAATGTAACGAAAGTTTCCTTTGCCGAGAGTTTAGCAACTTATTATAAAAGATCAAAAATAGCCATCTGTCCCATGCTTTCTGGCACTGGGGTAAAAATAAAAGTTATAGAAGCTTTTTCCTTTGGCTTACCTGTAGTCTGCAATACACGTGGAATAGACGGTATTCCAAATAAATTTGACAATGGCTGTCTTGTAAGTGATAATAAAAAACAATTTGCAAAACATATCATGACCTTGCTTACTAATAATGATGCATATATAAGACAGCAAAAGTTAGGACTTAGCACTTTTAATTCATTTTATAGTAAGGAAAGTATATATCCTATTTTAGATGAAGCATTCGGAATAAACCAAAAATCAATATGAGCATTTATTCCTGGATAGATAGACAAAATGAAAAGATATGTCTTAGAATCACTCATCAGTTTATTGCTGTGGGAAATTCTCTGCCAAAAAATGCATATAAGAAAGTGATGTTACTATTGTATAGGAAGAGGTTATTTCTGGTACTGTTAAGTCTTTTTTCTTTAAAAAGAAGTACTTGGAAAAACTTTTTCAAGATATTTTTCGCGACAAACTATTCAAAAAACTATTTCCCTGGGATCGAAAGAAAAACAACACGCTTGACGGAATTTTGGTGGACTCTTTTAGGATTTAACTATTTTGTGCCTGACAATCTCTATCCTTTATTAAGCGAAGAGCAAATTTTAAGTTCAAATAAACTTAACTTTCAAAATTCCAAAGAGCCTAAAGTCAGTATCATAATCCCTGTATATAACCATTTGGCCTTTACATATAATTGCTTAAAATCAATTAAAAATAATTTTTCAAATGCAATTGATTTTGAGATTATCTTAATAGATGATTTATCAAATGATGGGACCCATGAATATTTCAAGAGTCGGGCAACAGGCATTAGGTATATTAAAAACGAAAGAAATTTGGGGTTTTTATTATCCTGCAACAAAGCTGTAATTGAGGCAAAAGGTGAGTTTGTTTATCTTTTAAATAATGACACTCAAATTCAACAAAAAGCTATTGAAAGTCTAATCCAAACCCTAGAAAACAACCAATCTATTGGTTGCGTAGGAAGTAAGCTAATTTACCCTAACGGTTTATTACAAGAAGCTGGTGGCGTAATTTTCACAGATGCAAGTACCTTGAATTTCGGAAACTTAGACCTACCCAAATTGGTCAAATACAATATTCAAAAGGAAACAGATTATTGTTCTGGGGCCAGTTTAATGTTTAGGAAAAAGGACTTTAAGGATTTGGGGATGTTTGACGAAAGGTATATCCCCGCTTATTATGAGGACACTGATTTTTGCCTTGCAATCAAAAATCAATTAAAAAAGAAAGTGATCTATGATCCTCAATCTGTTGTTATCCATTTTGAAAGTATAAGCACAGGGAAAGAGGCCAAAGAAGGAAATATCAAAAACTTCATGTTGATTAATAGGGGAAAATTTAAAGAAAAATGGAAAAATGTTCTTCCCATTTATCGAGAAAAGCAGCAATATCAAAAAATCAAAAATCTATTTAAGGAAAGACCTCAGCAGGATTAAGTAATTCAAAATGTTTTTTTTAAAGAAAATTCCATCTAAAAAAATCGTCATCTATACCGCCATCTTCGGTAAATACGATATCATCAGAGAACCTCTTTTCCCAGAGGAATTACTTACCGAGGTAGATTTGATCTGTTTTACGGATAATAAACTATTGAAGTCCAAAAACTTTAAAATCATAAGGGTTAAAAGGCAGTTTGAAGATCCAACCATGGAAAACCGCTTTTATAAATTACAGCCACATAAAGTCCTAAATAAAAAATATGATTATAATATCTATGTGGACGCCCATTATCTGATCACCACCAAAAGTGTCCATGAACTAATATCAAAACACCTATCAGACAATACGCTGTTAGCCTTATTAAAGCATCCTGAGAGAAACTGTATCTATGAGGAGTTTAAAGCTTGCCAATTCTATAATATGGACAAGCCTGAAAAATTTATCGCGCAAGAAAAATTTTATAAGGCAGAAGGTTTTCCAGAGCAATATGGTCTTAATCTAGGGGGACTTCAGTTTAGAAAGTCAGACAATAGGTTGGAAGAGCTACTGGATTTTTGGTGGAACGAAGTCAATACCAGAAGTAGAAGAGATCAGCTGTCTTTTAATTATGCTATTTGGAAGCTAAACTTCCAGCATTTCAAAACATTGGATTGGATTCCAGAGAACAATCCTTTTGGACAATTGCAAAAACATGAAGAATTCGTTAAACAATACGGGCCCATCAAACGAAACTTCCACAAAATCCGAAGAAAGATATTCGGGTATTCCAAAAGACATATTAGGGACGAATAATCAAGCCATGAGTTTGGGTCATGGCTTGATTATTAAATTAATTCTATTCTACTACCGTTGGCACTTCATAATCTACTGAAAAGGTTGCCTCCGCAAGCTCATTGGTACCAATATGACGTAGTTCAAAACTGACTATCGCCCCATATTTTCCTTCTCCATAAATAGGGTCCTCAGCTCCGGATTCCAGCATGGATTTAAAATCTTCATAATCGTTTAATCCTTCAGAAGAAAGTGGGATTTCCAAACCATTCCAACCTCTTGAAACACTAACAATAAACTTGGTTTCTTCTAATAACTTTACTTGCTTATCAGTTAACACTTTATCATCCATTAATCCTAACAAAGCTGCTTCCACCTCTTCATAAGGGCTGGACGATTCAAAAAAGACAACAGCCATTTTTCCCATATTAATTTTGGACACATATACAGGGGTCATATCCTTAAAAGCTTCATCATCTGGAGACTCCTTTATCAGGGAAGAGCCAGTTGGGACCTCTATGTTATAGGAATAATTAATGGTTTCCGAAAAAAACATTCCTCTGCTTTTTCCATCCTTTTCCCCATATTTAATCTTATCAGCCACATCATTATTCAAAAGAAAAGCATTACCTCCCAACTCCATGTATAAATGATCCATGGAATAAATAGGCTTTACCCATTGTTCATGCGAAACAATATTTTCCTCTGCTTTATTAGGGGGAGTGGGATTTAAATAAATAGATGAATTTTCAAATTCTACGAAATTGCCATAGCTAGGAATCATCATTTGGCTGACAGGACTTGCCCCATCAAGACTTGTATGAATAGCAACTTCATTATAGTTATAATTGAAAACATAATCATAGTTTTCTTCTGAGATACTTTCCAATGTGATCAAAGCACCAGGAAATTGCATATAAACATCTCTATTCAATAAAGGGAATGAATGATATGTTGTCGATTCACTCTTTGTCTCCCAAACGATTTCACCTGTCTTATCAGGAACAATCTCCTGATCTTCTTTACAGGAAAACACTGACACAGCTAAAAAACTAACAATCAAAAACTTACGCATAATTAAATAAAACTTAATAAATATAAAATGTAATTTCTTCGCGAAACTACTTAAACTACCTGCTTTAGAAAACCTTTCAAGATTAATTATGATAAATGGTAATCTCAATAAAAAACCACACCCTGACCTGTTTCAAACTAATTTTTCTTAATAATAATGACAATTGAAAAATTTAGGGAATATTGATATTAAACTACCTTGTTTCAATATTATCAATCGATATCATAGTGATCTCGGTACTACCCATTCCGCAATAGGAAACTCCTGACAAATTATAATAGATAAACACTTCCAAGCCATCAACTTTATAGCGGTCCTTTAGGCTTTTTGGTTTATAGTTCTCTCCATTGATTTCAATCAACCAGCCACAGCCATCGACAGCAGGATCACCGGTATCCTTCACCATGCCTTCTGCTTTCAATAAGGGTCGATCATCATCTGTACATGCACTGAAAAAAACAACTAAAAAAAGAGCAATAAATAAACTAGGTTTCATATTTATAAAAATTTGATTTTCTTTTTTAAGTGACCAAAGCTGGCTTGGCGGGATAAGCCTGCAAAACTTCCTGATAGACATTCATGATATCCCTGGAAATAATACTTTGATCAAACCGAGCAATGTTCTTATATCCCTTGTCAATGAAATCAGCCCGATTATCCTCTCTTGAAAGTGTTTCCAAATGTTGGATCAATGCCGAAGGATCATCTGGATCACCATAGAGAGCTCCTTCTCCCCCTGCTTCATGAAAACAAGACCCCGTACTGGTAATCACTGGAGTTCCCATCCTCTGTGCCTCGATTATTGGAATACCAAATCCCTCGAAATAAGAAGGGTAGATAAATACATGGGCCAACTTGTACATGGCCGGAAGATCCTCAAAGGATACATTATGTAGAAAAATCACCTTTTCCTGTAAACCGTACTCTTCCACCATTGTCCTTAGTGTATTCACATAGGATGTAGCCCGTCCCACTACCACCAATGGCAGATTCCAATCATGTTTTTCCTTCATTGCCTTCAGGATCAATTGCACATTTTTGCGCTTTTCGATGGTGCTTACAAAAAGCAAATATTGATCAGGAAGACTATATTTTGACTTTACCAAATGAAGTTGTTCTTCTGTGACTTCTCTATTATAGTTTTCATGATATCCTTGATAAACCACCTTGATTTTGTGGACATCAATCCCCAAAAAGTTCACAAGATCTTCTTTGGTCTGCTGGCTGATGGCTATGACCTGATCGGCCTCTCTACATGACCTTTCCATCTTTAATTTATAGATCTGTACATCGATGGGATTAAATAATTCAGGATACCTGCAGAACAATAGGTCATGTACTGTTACTACATACTTGGTCGACTTATTCTTGATAAAAGGAATTTCATTGCTCAAACCATGGAAAATTTCCAGTTGATTGTCCAGGTGTTTGATTCCCTGAAACACACTTCTCCAAGCTCCAGAAAGAACAGGCAGCTTCCACATATCAGAAGGCAATACAATCCTTTGATTGGGATTTTTACAAGCGATAGCTATTTCCTCACTCTTACGCCCATAGTTAGGAGTAAATAAAAAATATTTATTTGAAGGAAAATTATCGCTTAGTGATTTAAGGATAAATCGGCTATAATTGCCCAATCCTGTAAAATTCTTAAAAGCACGCTTTGCATCAAATCCAATTCTCATTTGGTAGTAGTTTGTGGTTAGTTGGTTTCGTCTGCCAAATACATCAACAAGACGGAGATAAGTACGATATTGCTACAAACCATACTTAAATATCCTCAAAAAAATCAATCAAAGGCTAAACAGCCTCTTTAATAGACTAAAATTAAGCCACTTACAAGACTTACATTTATTTAGCGCTATACCAAAATCTATGCTATTTTTAATGGTGGTTCTTTAAAAATGGAATTTTGGAGTTAATTATTAGGACAAAATTAACAAAAAAATAATCTTTAAAAAGTAATTATGCGAAAGGGTTGAAATTCCTAATTCATGCCACGACTTTGAATCATGGCATGAATTATTTTGTATATTAAGAACAGATCATTTTTAAATTTCTAATCTTTTTTCAACTATGTTACCAAACAGATTGTATCACCTTTATAATCGAGGAAATAATCGTCAAAATATATTTTTTGAAAAAAGAAATTTCATCTATTTCCTTAGCAAAGCACAAACACATTTATTACCACATGTGGATATCCTAGCGTATTGCTTGATGAACAATCATTTTCATTTTATGATTAATACCAAAGTGAATTTTCAAAGAAGTAAATTCAGTAATGGTTTAAAAATAATGCTCCGCTCATACACAAGGGCTATAAATAAGGAACGTGGCCAAACAGGCTCATTATTTAGCCAGAACACAAAAATCAAACAATTAGAAACTCATGGCATGACCTCAAGTCATGCTATGAGTTCTGCAAATGCAGATAATTATCCCTTAATATGTTTTCACTATATTCATCAAAACCCAGTCCGAGCAAGTTTAGTAAAAAAAATGGAACATTGGGAAATGAGCTCATTTCAAGATTATGCAGGCTACCGAAATGATACTTTATGTAATAAAAAACTCGCATACCAACTATTAGATCTCCCAAGTTCCCCTATTCATTTCATAAAGGAATCTTACAAGCTACTTCTTGAGGACAATGTTTAACTTCATGCCACGACTTTGAGTCATGGCATGAATTATTTTGGAACTAAAAATTATATTTTCACTTCCGGATCATTGGAATATTGCTCCCAAAGTTCCTCTAATGTTTTGCCCGTGTACAAGCTCCAAAGTGTATCAGAATATTCCTTGTTTCGCATTTTTTCGTCCATACTCTTTACGAAATTTTTGTCGAAATTTTGGTTGATCCAAAGCAAAAATCTAGCTGTTATCCGATAACTGTTATGGTATTTATGTTCCGAATTAAAATCAGGCAAAGCCCAACCAGCTCCTTCATTGTCTACCCCATAAGCATAACGAACATAATCTGCAATCCCCTCCGTCAGCCAACCTGGCCCTGAACCTCCTGGATAAGCCTGTACCAAATGCATGCCCTCATGGGTAATCACATCCAAATCACTTGGCTTCTTTTCCAACCATTTAGAAGCTATGGTAATCTTACCATTATGGGCATATGCGACGCCATTATAAGCTGTATCAATTGTCACAGTGACCTCTTTAGTCGCTTCTTGATTGAAATCCTTGACCATTTTCGGATAGACCTTGAAAAAGGTCTTGATTAAACCTTCCTTAACCTCTTCATCTAAATCAGAATCTTGATTGATAAAGGTAAGCGTAAACTTTCCTTTTTTTAGTACTTCTTTGTCTTCAATTTCGCCTTTTGCTTGAAGACCAAACAATGTCATGCTGCTCAAACAAAGAGCTAAACTTAATCTTTTAAATTTCATGGTTTTTCTTTAGAGTTATTTAATAAAAATGGTAGGTCATCGGGGCTTATATATATTTGTTTATTAGGCAGGGAATCTATCTCCAAATTAATTTACTTTCACTCACAATATCGTTGCTTTTAAGGAAATTTTAGGCAAGTATCCCTTTTCCAATTTATCCTATCCATGTATTAGCTACCAAGGTTTTATTATTGATTTTCGCTGGCCATTTTAAATGGAATCAGGCTACCCATATTCTGGGCAGCCTGAAATCCAAAAACAATAGGAATAATTAAGCAATTAAGTAGTTTTCTTGGTGGTTATGTGAGTTGAAGTTCAAATAGCTTCTAAGTAGTTAGACAACGGTGCACAAATTAATTGTTAAACTCCACTGACAAAGGTTATTTCATCTCCTCTACCAAATGTGAGCATCCAATGTCTAGCCCCTGACTATTAATGCTAATAAAGCAATTTGATAAAATAACCTCCTACTACAGACCTAGCACGGAAATTCATCACCTTCGCATCTTTGGTTTCATGCCAATCACTGATCGGAACCCTGTTTGGAGTTTCATTGGCATATTTCCACATTGGTGCAATCAAAGCGTTAAAATCCTCCTGATTATCGGCCAAGGAAGCTGTCCAAAAGACCCAGTCTGATTTGGAATAGGTTTTTCTACTGTCCAAAGGCAAGCCATATTTTTCCTGTTTGGTCAGATAATAAGCAATTTCCTTATCGGCTACTTTTTCTGGGAATACATTTAAATCAAGAATTTCATCCCAAACCAAATTATACTTTTCACTCCATGTACCGGGAGTTTCAAAAGCCAAGGAATAATGATCACCATCATCGGCTAGCTTCATCCATTTTTTGGCCATGTCCCTTGCTTCATTGATATAATCCGCTTGGACATCCTTGTCCCCCATCATTCCTGCCATTTTTCCATATGCTGCCAAAGCTAAAATCGCCTTTACAGAGAGGTTGGCATTTCTGGCCAGGTGTCCAGCAAAATCATCTGTAGACAGCTGGTTGGCTGGATCAAAACCGCTTTTCCTCAGGTACTCTGCCCAAATGGTCAACACTTCCCAATGCTTTTTCGCATATGCAGGATCCTTTTCCTGATCCACTATAGCTGCTGTCAGCAAAAGCATATTACCTGCCTCTTCCACAGGCATATCTTCCCCATAGGTTTGTCCATTGGCGATGGGGTAAGTTCCTAAATCATGTGCAGGAAAAGGTTTCTTCCACCTACCACTCTCAGAATAATGAAAAATTCCATTCAACATGCCTTTCATCAAATCTGGATTATAGTGCAGGAAAATAGGAGCTGAAGGATAAGTTACATCCACCGTATTGATAGAGCCATTACTATTGTTTTCTTTGGACATAAAAAGCAGTTCACCTTCAGGACTTTCGACTAAGGTATGCGCAGCTATCGCTTGACGATAGGCCAACACACACATATCCGCATATTTCTCTCCACCGGCTTTTAGTGTTTCTTTGTACATCTTTTTATCAAAAGCGTCACAGCGCTTAGCGATGCTTTTATAATCATCTGCTGCTTTTTCTAATAAAGCTTCAAAACTTCCTCCTTCTGAGGTTTTCCACCACGGTTCCAAGTTTTTCCCGAAGTATTGGATAGCTAATTCTTCGTCATAACCAAGTAAAAACAATTGCTCCTTCGCTTTGGATCCTACACTTCCCATATTCACTTTGGTATTCAGCATTATCCCTCTGGACTGTAGCGCTCCACTTGTGGCATGGGCTTGATCCCAAGTCCCCAGAATATTTCCTTCATTATTTAGCCAATGCTGGGTATTTTCACCTTTTACAGTGGCCACATACAAATGTCCCCAGTCAATGCGCACATCATCACCCTTTCTGCCCAAAACATTTTGTTCAACTGTTCCGGCTTTCATGATATCCAATTTCCCTTCCTGATACCTAGAAGTAGCTACTTCTTGGCTAGGCTGATGGACGGCCAAATCCGAAGACACGCCAAGGGCGATCTGAACATCATGCTCTTTTCCATCTTTACTTTTGACTTCCGTGGTAATATAAGAAATGGGCCTTGCCAAAAGATCCAAGTCATCCAATAGCAGTGGCGAAGTGAAATTTACGGTCAAAGCTACACCGCCACAATCAAATTCATATTGAGTTTGGGTGGCGCTAAGATGAACTCCTGTCTGCACAGCTGCAGTAAGTTGCTCCATTTCAGGCTGAACAACTCCTTCTGCAAGTCCTAAATCCAACCATCTGCCACCTCCCGTATTTCTAATATGCACCGCCAGCACATTGCCTTTTTCTTTAAGGCCTTGTTTAATGTTTTGGGGAATCTCTATATAATCAAAGCGATGAATCCACCCCTTCAGTTGATAGATTTGCTCTCCATTCAGATAAACCTTGATATCATCATCATGCCTAATTTTAAGAAAAAGTTCTTTCAGATTTTTACTGTCTCTTAGATCAAAACTTCTTCTCAACCAAAGGTCATCTGAATTCCAAAAAGTGCCATCCATATCCCGACGATCAGTAAAAGGAGCCTGTCCTTTTTCCCATGCACTGTCGTCAAAACCTACTTGTTCCCAGCCAGATTTCGGCGCCTTTTCTGTATAGCTCATACTATAATCACGCTGATCGGTAGTAGGCAACACTGAATTGAAAACCTTAGATTCCTTACCTAAAAAGCGATAGGGTTTTCCATCCACCTTTATCAATCCCAAAAGACCATGATCGGCTGTTGTCCAGTGTTTTGGAGATGCTTGATTAAGCTGGTCATTCATGGACCAGATACTTAGATTAGGGTTATGGGTGATCAATGGATAAGCCGGTGCCCTGAGCGCTTCCTGCGCCAAAGTCTCCGTACCTATCATTAAGCCCAAACCCAAGGTGATCTTTGCAATTGCTTGCTTTACTCTTTTTACTCGTTTCATAGGTTTGATTTTCTAAAAGGTTTGACGTACTGTCCACAAAAGAAGCTTTGGTAATTTGAAAAAGGAAAACAATCTCCACAAAATTGAAAGCTTTGTAAATGATTTGATTCTAATCTCATCTTCTATAAGTTCTTCCTGACAGCATTGCCATGGTAAATAATAGTTTTAGTTAATTGATTGATATTTTTTTCTAATTATTTATTTTGTTTTTTGGGCTTGAAATTCTTTCAGATCCATTGGTCAATCTCCAAAATCATGCACAAAACACGCATTCACAGATAAAGCCTTTTGGGGAAAAAATCACCCCAAAAGGCTTTAAGAATTTGATGACACTTTCTTTAAAATAGCATCAACGTTGTTTTTATTTGATCCAAAGCTGATTTTTAGTCTTCTTCTTCACCTGACTCCTCTTCTTCCATTTCCTCAAGGGCTATCTTACGAATACGGTGATTCATCTGGTCACCAATATAAAAAGCCTTGTCCTCTTCACTGTAGGCAATACCAGATGGTCTATCAAACCTAGCCTCTTCTCTTAAGTCACCATCTACATAGCCCCATGGATCAGGGTTGATACTAGAGCTTCCCCTACCGGCAAAGGTGGTCACACTACCTTGTGGACTTAACTTACGAATACAATGGTTATGCTGATCTGTGAAATAAAAGTCATATTCATCAGGTTTACCTTCTGCAGCATATTCTTCATTTTTCACAAACACACCCTGATAAGGATTTCTCAAGCGGACATCCGAACCTACACCATCTTGGTATCCCGCTCCTCTCAATTGGCCACAAACCAAATAAGGCTGGTTAAACTGTTTCTTTTCCCAGTTATAATCAACTCGCAGAATGTAGTGCTGATTAATGACCATGATATAGGCATAGTTACCTGTAGGATGCATAAATATCTTATATTCCCAGCCCGGATCATGAACCACGAACAAGGTCTCATAATCCTTATCGCCAAGGCCTTCGCTGAAATATTTATTCAGGTCAAAGCGGAAAAACTGGCCTTTCTCGTAACTGTTGAAATACAGCTCTCCATTGATCGGATGTACAGCTGCTCCATTACACTGTCTGTACCTGGTCATGACTTCCCTGTCCTGCCATTCTTTATCACGGGACAAGCGGTAAGTTGCCCTGTCATTTTCTCCACCTCTATCTTCCGCGATGATCATATGCTGCCCATCAAGGGTGAAATCAATACTTCTAGGCCTGTCAAAATCCGAACGCTTTTTGGTCACCGTACTATCTTCCAAATCGATCAAGTACAATCCATTATTGAAGTCGAATACAGCCCATAGATGCTTAGGATTGAGCGGATCAAATTTGAAAAAAGAAGGTCTCCAAAAACCACTCGCCATGTCACTAGGGTCATCAGCCTTGAATTTACCATCTTTCCATGGTTCATCACCACGGTCATTTTTATACCCTACCAGCGTAGAAACCACCATTTTTCGCTGATAATTAAAATCCTTGCTGGAACTACCGGTAACCTCTCTGCCATCACCTCCAACACGCACTTCTATTTCGCCTCCAAAGGCTTGCCTTGGCACCAAACAGTACAATGCATCACCCTTAACATTGATTACCGTGGCTTCTTTTCCTCCTATAAACACCGAAACGATATCTGGATCATTACCAAAGTTCTTACCATAAATTACAAGTCTCTGTCCTGCTCCTCCAGATGAAGGGGTAAAATTAGACACCACAACAGGTTGAGTTGGGTCAAAAGCCTCTCCTATATCAAGCCCTTCTTCCTCAACTTGACAGCTATAAAAAAGCCCCAATAATAAAGCCAGCACCAAATTTAGTGTATAGCGGCCCCATTTTATATTTATCATATTTATTTGCATAATTTTTAGATTTAAAGTTCACAATACTTGACGAGCCTCTGCCCCACTTATTTCCGTATCGCTGCTTTGCATTCTTACCATTCAATCGCCTGGTCCTCATCAGGAATTTGGGTATTTAATTGACGTTCTAAAATCAATGAACCCGTCACCTTATAATTGATGTCGACATTGGGCACCATGGTATAATCTGAAAATTGGTAATCAATATTATTGATGGTGATATATCGATGTAAAAGATATGGACGAACATCATCCATCTGCTCTGTAATCGTATAGCTAGCATCCTTATTTACCTGAAACTGCATATCAGGATTATCCGAATGGAAAGTCACTCCCCCATTAGTATTGAAAGTAGCATAGACTTTATAGTTACGGCGATCTTGACGATCTTCGTCGATATTACCTGCATAAAAGAAAATGGTATTTTCATCCACTACATAGCCACGGATTTCCTCCTTTACAATTGGCGTTTCATCTTCATAACCCTCCATGGTCGTTTTCAATGCTGTACCACTGTAGGTACCAGAATAATCATTGAATGGATGAATACGCAAAATGGCCTTTCGATAATATTTCCTTGGATTGGGTATATAACTATTCGAAGGATCGTCCTCAATATTTAAAGGAAGCACCCACTTATCTACCATATCGATATCTTTTAATGTAAAATCGATGGCCATTAATGCAGTATTTTCTCCTGCTTTAATATCCACAGTAGATGGAATAGAAAAATATTCACTATTCAATTCCCTATAATAAAAGTCCTCACGGTTTTGGAAATGCTCGTAGTTAAGCACTTCCAAAGTATCAGAATCTACAGCCACGTGCACAGTTCTGTCACTTTTATTTGTTGTGGATCCACTGACAATCAAAGGTTGCAGGAAGGTGGTCTTTTCCTCTCCCTTATAACGAATATAGATATCACATACTCCTTCATTGGTCAATGGAGCCTTAAATGATATAAAGTTTTCAAATTGTTCTTCAGTCCACTCATCATTGCACGAACCGCAGATTATAAGTAGCGAAAGCAGAAGAAACGATATATATGATTTATTCATGATCATGCTTTTTAAATTAATCGTTATAAGTCCATCCTGGATTCTGTGTAAGTCGGTTGTTCCTTTTTAGTTCTGTATGACTAATCGGCCAGAACCACATTTTATCAGCAAAAGTGGTTTCAAGTGCCCAAATCGCTACAGGTTGATGAAAAAGGTCTCTTTCGTTTTCATTCATCAGTACATTACAACCGTATATTGGCAAGGATTCCTCAACAGGAGCATCCATCCAGCGACGTAAGTCGTAATAGCGTTGCCCTTCTCCCAGTAGCTCAATAAAACGTTCGCGTTTCAATCTTTTTCTTAACTCATCCTTATCACTGTATGCACTTGCAGGATAATCAGGTACACCAGCACGGATACGCACCGGATGAATACCTCTTTGCATCTCCGCAATGTCTCTCGAGATGCTATAACTTCCCCCATTCCATGATGAAATATTGTAGGCTCCATCAAGCTCATTTAATGCTTCTGCATACATAAGTAATATATCCGGATATCGAATGGCAGGCTCAGCTTTAGGAACGATATTGCCCATACTCCCGCCCTCATAGGTATCACTAGGGTGAACATATTTCTTCATCCCAAAACCAGTCCTTAACCAGTAGGCATTGGACGAATTAAAGCCATTGCCCTTAGGATTATCGCGGTAATAGAATACTTGTTGATTACGGTTTCTTTCTTGGGATTCATTTAAAAGTGTCCAAAAACTTCCATTAAAGGCCACAGAAGCATAAAACCTAGGTTCACGGTTGGCATACTGCAAAGAAACTCCGGGTCTCAGAGGCCTGTATTTCCCTGCGTCATAATCCTCTTGGGTCACATAACCACTCACACGTTCGGAACCATCTCCACGGCCAATTTCTTTATCTCTACCCGGTATATCTGAACCATCGTTCATGGCATAAGCATCAACGAGTTTTTGGGTCAGCCCATGGGTATTCCATCCTGTAGCTGAACGTGGCAACTGATGCGCTACCATAGCCCTAATACTTTCTCCATCTTGGTTATTGCCCCTAGTAAAAATCAATTCAGGGTTACCGGAAGGCAATAATGTGCCATCAAACACCCTAGCATATGATTTTGCTGGATCAATATTTGCCCAGCCCTCTGGCCAGCTTTTTTCTGAAAAATCACTATCATATGGAGGAATAATAGTGGCGTTTTCTCCTGTTTCCTGTACAGGTACAGTATAAAGTTCGTATACACCTAGCTCCATTACGTCCCTAGCTGCGGCAGCTGCTCTTGCCCATTTCTCTTCTTGATAATCAGCAGACAGTAGACGTTCTCCTTGATCATCTGTCAAACGTGCTGCATAATCCGAGTTGTTCCCATTTGCCAGAGGACTTGCCGCATAGATCAATGCTTTGGCACGGGTAGCCAAGGCTGCTCCTACTGAAGGACGGGCAGAACCATCCTGACCACGTATCATTCCACGAGCCTCCATTTCCTTTGCTGCGATCAGCATTTCTTCACTGATAAACTCGGCACATGCTTCATAGCTACTTCTTGGAACAGCTAGATCATCATAGCTTTCGGTATAATCCAAACCTTCATCAGGCAACAATGGGATCGGACCATATTTACGAAGTAATAACCAATATAAATAAGCTCTTGCAAAGCGAGCCTGTCCCTTATAATCTTCTATTTCTACCCGTGACAGCTCTAAATTCATATCAATATTATGAATGAAGGTAGATGCATTGCGTATCCCTCTATAGCATCGTGTCCAAGTGCCCTGCTTATCATTTTCTGAATATTGTCCCATCTTGAACATATTGTAGGACAACTCATTTTTAGATGGGTCATATTCACTGTCCCTATCTCCATAATACATTCCATCGGCAAAGTTATGAGGGGTAACCCCTTTACTGGCTACATCAGCATTAATACCTCTTAGCTCCTCAAAGACATTGGCTAGCCATTCTTCTGAATAGACTTTACTTTGGAAAACTTTTTCTTCTGTAAGTCTATCTTTAAAATATTGACTGGAATCCAGGTAGTCGCCATCACAGGCAAAAATCAAACCTGTGAAAACAAACAATATTATTATATAAATGCTCTTCAAATTCATCTCTTCTCTTTTTACAGGTTAACATTAATACCCAAGGTGAAAGATTTAGCAGGAGGGTAGTCTTCTCCCCTAGGCGTGGCCAATTCTGGGTCCCAAAGTTTGAACTTGGACCAAGTGAACAGATTGGTTCCCACCACAAACAATCGGATATTCTTGGCTCTTACCAGCCTGGTCAAATGTTTTGGTAAATTATATCCAAAATCTACTGTCTTAAGACGAAGGTATCGGCCGTCACGTAGCCAGAAAGTAGATTCCCTGAAGTTATTAGGATTTGGACCAAAACTCAGACGAGGATAAGAGGCGTTCGGATCTTCTGTCGAAGGATCTTCAGATATATCCGAATCAATCCAACGGTTGTCCCCCATAACTCCCTTCATGACCTGTCCCCACTCGCCTTCACTAAACGCGTATACCGTTTTCCCAAAAGTGGAGAATGTTGATTTACCTGCTCCTTGGAAATGTACCCCAAGGCTGAATCCCTTCCATTGTGCTGATGCACCTAAACCGTAAATCAAGTTTGGCCTCCTTGTAGCACCGATTGCCACACGGTCACCATCATTGATCACACCATCGCCGTTGACATCTTTATATTTAATATCACCTGGCTGATATGGCCCGAAAGTTTGTGTAGGGCTGTTTCTGATATCATCATAATCCTTAAATAGACCCAATGCCACCAAACCTCTTGACTGGCCTACGCGGTACCCCTCCTGATTTTGATAAGGGTAGACATTATTCTCTTCATCCCTTTCAACGATTTCATTTTTACTGTAAGTGATATTACTTCTAGTAGTCAGGGTGACTTTACCAATTCGCTTGATGAACTTAAAACGTCCGTCAAATCCTCTAGACTTCACTATACCCACATTGGCCCTAGGCGTACTTTCCAATCCTACCATATCAGGCAAAAACTGTCTGGCCATGTAAATACCGGTACGCTCTTCATCAAAGAAATCTAGATTGGCAGTAATACTGTTGGTTTCTATATCAAAACCTAAGTTTTGTTTCGTCGCTACTTCCCAAGTAACATTAGGTGAGGCCACCTGTGAATATCTCAAACCGCCAAAATAACGATCAAAACCATAATCCGCCCACTGGTAACCGCCTGTAGGCTCACCATCTGCATTAACAAGCTCTTCCATGGTATACAAATATGGGAAACGCTCTCCGCCCATTAACTGGTCATTACCAGCTTTTCCATAAGAGTAGCGGATCTTGAACAAATTCAACCAACCAATGTTATTTTTAACAAACGACTCATCTGCCACATTCCAACCAAATGAAATTGCAGGGAAAAAACCATACTGGTGGCCCGGTGCAAAGTTCTCAGATCCAGTATACCCAAAGTTTAAATTGGCGAAATACCTGTATTTCCAGTTATATAAAAGACGACCTGATAGTGCTTGGTTTCTACGGGCAATACCATTTTTGATATCTCCCCCAATATTAACCGTTTGCACATAAGCATCCCTAGTCAGTCTAGTCGCTGCTCCCAAATGGTGATCACCAATACTCTTATCGTAATTGAACATCAAGTCAAAAAACTCAAGTCTATTTCCTGAAGAACTACTGGACTGCTGCATTTCGCTAGGATTGGAAATATGGGTAAACACCAAGTCTCCATTGATATCTCGGGCACGATCTGCACGCCACTGCTCAGGCCATTTACGACGCTGTATATTATTACTGTTTCGCGTATCATAGCCTACAATTCCCCTCATACGAAGACCTTTCGTTACGAAATTTAAATCCTGTTCAACAGTCACATTGGTCTGTACCCTATTGACCCAGTTTTCATTGAAACCTGTTTGGGTAGCCATCACCCATGGATTGGTCTGGTTTCCTGTCCCCACTGCAGGCACATAACCGTTGGAATACAAGACAGGGGTACGAATAGGAGAATAACCAAAAAATGCTCCCCAGAAATCAACATCACCCAATCCAGGACTATTACGTTTACTAAGTGATCCTGCTACACCCACTTTCACCTCTGTTGTTTCAGTAAGGTTAAAATCTGCATTTAAACGATAATTCCAACGTTTATAATTGGCATTGGTATTATAATCATCCTTCAAAGCCTCATCGATCTCATACATCCCCCCTTCATCTATATAACTAGCGGAAGCATAATAACGGGAAGTCGGTCCGCCGCCACTCATATTCAAATTGGCACGGTAGGTCATGGCACCATCTTTCAATAGCAAATCCTGCCAATCCACATTTGGATATAAATCGGGATCCAATCCAAGACGCAAGATTTCAAGTTCCTCTGGCTGATAGATCGGCGCGTGGTTACGCGTAACCCTAGCTTCATTTAATAGTTTCGCATAGGTCACACCATCTTCAAACTCAGGTGTTATAGTACGTGTGTTATATATAAACTCATCTTTGAAATTAACTTCTATTTTTCCAGCGGCACCTCTCTTGGTGGTAATCAAAATCACACCATTTGCCCCTCTAGAGCCATACATGGCTGTCTCTGCTGCGTCTTTTAGCACAGTAATGGATTTGATATCTTCGATATTTAGCTCATTCAAGTCCCTTTCAATATTATCTACCAAAACCAAAGGATTAGTTCCTCCACCAAAAGTGGATATACCTCGAATCCAGAATTCAGAGATATTTTTTCCTGGCTGTCCAGATTGCATCATTCCCAAAACTCCCGGAACATTTCCGGCCAGCGCATTTGATAAACTCGACGTTGGATTTGATTTCAGGTCCTCTGTATTTACAGTGGAAACTGCTCCGGTCAAGGATATCTTTTTCTGCTCACCAAAGCCCACAACAACCACTTCTTCCAATGATTTGGCATTGACCTCTAGCACTACGTCTATCTTACTTTGGTTACCAACGACCACCTTCTTGGCTTCAAATCCTATATAACTAAATATCAGGGTAGTACCTTGCTCCACATCAATGGAATAATTCCCCTCTAAATCAGTTACCGTTCCTTTATTGGCTGCTCCCTCTATCAGTACTGAAGCTCCAGGAAGGGGCTCCCCCTCTTCATCGGTTACCACACCGGTAATTTCCTTAAATATTTCTATGGAAGGATTGGTTATTACCGCTCCTTTATCCTTGATTTTCTTGACGCTAATACTATTATTGACTTGTCGGAATTCCAGTCCAAGACTCAGTGCCATATTCTTTAAATGTTCTGCAACTGATGCCTTTTGATTGGAAATATGGACAGGTTGCGTCTTGTCAACATTCCTATCTGTATAAAAGAAATGAAAGGAAGTACTTTCCTCAATCTGATAGAGGACTTCTTCTAAAGTCTTCTGATCACTGGAAAGCTCTATAAAAACTTCCTCGATGCTCTTTACTTGGGCGGAAGAATTACCGGCCAGTACCGAGCTCATGGTCAAGGTCAAGAAAAAAAAGCAGTAGCCTGCATATTTTGAGACCATAATAATTTTCTGGGTTAAATTTTGTTTCATATTTTGGGTATATCAATTTAACATAGGTTATAAAGGCAGTTGGAGATCCAGTCCATATGCTGCCTTTCGTTGGATTGATGTTTGGTCCGGGAGTGTATTGCAGTACCTTCCCGGACTCTTTCGTTTTGGATTTATTATATCATAGGCGGTTTTTTAGGGGTTGAATTTCAATTCTATTAATCGTTTATTCATCTGGTAGTCAAAGCCAATCGAGTGCCCCAGAATGTCAAGGACATTCGCTAAATATTCATTTTTATCAAATGTACCGGAGCATAAAAAGTCCTTGTCGTATTCTCCTTCAATAAGGATTTTGACATTATACCACCGCTCCAAGGTTCTCACTACTTCTTCAAAAGAAGTTTCGTCAAAATGCAAAATCCCTTCCTTCCATAGAAATACCGTTTCTACATCGATTCTTTCTTTTCTAAAATCATTGTTTACACCCTCACTAATGATCGCTTCTCCAGGAATCAATTCATCTTTCCTATTACCGGAGATTTCTTCCACCCTTACCTTCCCATGAGTAAGTGCTACTTCCGTAATGGGGGAATCCCTATAAGCTTTGATATTAAATGCTGTACCTAGAGCTTGGGTTGATAAGCCCTTACTCTTTACTCTGAATGGGTGATCCTTATCCGAAAAAACCTCAAAAAATGCTTCTCCCTCCAACTCAACATTACGATTGGTCTTAAATTCACTTGGATAACTGATAGAACTCTCCGCATTCAAGTAGACCTTAGTGCCATCTGGCAGGATGATTTTAGACTTTTGCCCGGCAGGATTCGATTTTGTAATCAAGGCAAGCGTTTCCATTGGACTTTTTTGATTATCCATAATATATTGATAGCCCAATACACTGATGGTAAAAATCACTGCCAAGCTAGCAGCAATTTTAAACCCCCAGTTTTTGTCAGGCTTAATATTTCTTTGTTTAGCTTGTGAAGAATAATCACTTGCCCATTTCTTTCTGCTGATTTTTCTAAACAACGCTTCTTTATCCCACAAATCAACTTCGTCATTTGCATACTCCTGGTCATCCCAATTTTCTTTAAGTTTTGAGGACATATACTCCTCTCCTTCTTTTGAATGGTACCACTGCAAAAAATCTGCGGCTTCATCTTTAGATAAATCCCCCTTATAAAATGCCTTTAATTGTTTTTTTCTATCCATTTGAATTGTCTTACAAAAGGATATACCCTGAAGTCAAGTCAAATACTCACGTGACTTAAAAAAAAATAGTGTTTTTTTTACAATGATTAAAATCCGAGAAAAATCTACATTAAAGTAAACTAGGAATGCATAAATACTCCAGGAACTTCTTTAAATGTCAATCTCCTGAGTATTAATGAAAAATGGACCTCACTTCATTTCCCCTTGCCTAAAAGTATTAATAAACGGATTTTGAGGATTACTAATAAAAGCAATTGAGAGGTTTAAGTAAACATTATAAATTGTTCTCAATTATCTAGCTAAGATTAAAACAGAAATTCTGAAAACATAATCACCATTCCATAGGACACTCCATGTTTGGTCTCCAACTGCTTACGCAATGACTTGGTAGCTCTGTAAATTTGGTTTTCTACTGTCCTTACCGAAACATCCAACTCACTGGCAATTTCTTCAGCACTTAAGTGTTGCTCGTTTTTCATAATAAAGACTTCTTTCTGCTTCTGTGGTAAGTTACTAATAACTTCAAGGGCATAAACATATAAATCTTCGAAAATAATTTCATCCTCAGTAACAGTGGAATATCCTTGATTTAGAGGAATAGCATATTTTTGATAGGCTGCAAATCTGGCCTTTTTCTGGGACTTTTTGATTACTAGTGAACGAACTATTGAAAAAATAAAGGCATTAATGGATAAATCTGATTTCAGTCTTTCCTTATTGTCCCAAAGATATAAGAACACATCTTGTACAATTTCTTCAGCATCATGATGACTCATATGCATTTTCTTGGAAATTCTATAAATCTTTGGTGAATAACGCTGATAAAGTTGGTGAAATGCTTCCTCATCATGCGCTTTAATTTTCTCCACCAATTGGAAATCTTCGATTAAACAGGTCATAGGGTTTATCCATCTAATTTAAGCCAAAAACCCTAAATCGTTTTAGCTTTTTAGAAAACAAAAAGAAGACTTTAACATCTTCCGCCCATAAATGAACACAATAGATTTAAAAAATGCAAACCCACTACCCATAAATTCAGCAAATAAATCCATTCACAAAATTTTATTTCACATTTACCAAACCTACTTATACTGAGTTTGCAATTTTAACCGTTTCCAATCCTATTTAAGGTTGTAGAAGTATATCAAAGTCATAGTCCCCAGACTTTATTTCATAATGATCATACGCTCCATCTTGGGAAATTGGTTGAAGCAATGCTTTTTTCTCTGATTTCACTGTTGCTCCAGCAGGCAATTTTAGAATTGCACTTGAATTGGCGGGAATATTAACCAGATAATTCACTCTGTGCTTTTTGAGCTTTTTCCATGAAGAACGGATTTCACCATACGGACCTTCATGATTCGCCTCAAAGGCATTCAAGCCTTCTACAAAATTGGGAGACAATAGTACATTCTTAAACCCAGGTTGTTCAGGGTCCGGCTTGATTCCTCCCAGAGCCTTGTACATCCATGCTCCTACTTCACCAAACATAATATGATTCATCGATATATCGTTTTTAGATTCAATATTCCAATTTTCATAGAGTGTGGTTGCCCCATTTACTATCCACCATCCCCATGAGGGAAAAGTCTCTTGGGCAGCAATTTTATAGGCTACATCAGCATAACCATTTTCGCTTAGGGCATTTAAAATAGCTTTTGTACCTAACAAGCCCACATCAAGGTGAAAATCATCTTTTTCAACTTGCTTGGCCAAGTTTTCAGCTACTTTTCCCCTCAGATCATCTGGTACGATACCCCATTGCAGGGCAACACTCATTTCAGTCTGAATACCTGAACCATAAATACCTGATGTTCTATTTAAATATTTATCATTGATGGATTTCCTTATTTTTTGTGACAAGGCAGCATATTTTTCTTCATCCTCTTTATGCCCCAATAAACCCGCTACTTTAGATAAAATCCGAGCATCCACATAATAATAAGCTGATGAGGTATATTCTACAGGTGACTTTGATTTTACAGGAACCCAATCTCCCAGTCCCCAAGTGGTAAGTCCATCATTGCTGATATCAGTAATATGGTCCACATACTTTTTCATCGCTTCAAAATTCTCCTCCAAAATCCGCTGATCTCCATAAAAGAGGTAAACGTTCCATGGAATCAGACATATGGTGCTGGTCCAATCCGGCCCATTTCCCCATTCATAGCCCCAACCTGAAGTGGGAATGATCGAAGGCAAAACACCATTGGGCTGTTGTTCATCCCGGTGATCATCCATCCACTTTTCATAAACTTTGATCCCATCATAACTGTAAAGCCCTGTCTCAATTGCTATATGTGCATCTCCTGTCCATCCATTTTTTTCCCTCTGGGGACAATCCGTAGGATAGCCAAAAAGATTGGATAAATAGGAGCTGTTAGTGGCCGATAAAAGTAAGTCCAAGGTATTATTGCTGGACTTGATTCCTCCTACCTCAGGAACATCACTGTACATGAAATAACCTGTTAGATTTTCCTTTCCTAGTTCTATGGGTCTATCTGCGGTGACCTCTACATACTGGAAGCCTTTATAATTAAATTTAGGAACAAATGTTTCTCGCCCCTTTCCACTCAAAATAAAAATATCCGTTTGGAAGGGATCTGTATCATCTGTAGGTCTATAATGGACATCAATATTTGACATATCGATTTGACCATTCTTTTTAAGCCTTTCTCCATGTTTCAATCTTAAGATAGTTCCTTCCTGACCTGCATAAGTGATTTCACTTACTCCAGAAATATTCCTTCCCAAATCGAAAACATAAGTGCTATCATTAATTTTATTGACACTTTTGGCTGGCAAAGTCACATTATGCCTAATAGGTGGCATCACTTGGGCAACAATTTTTTTACTAGGAGCAGAACGATAATAGACATTTTTCCATTCTCCATCATCATATCCTGCTTGATTCCAGCCAGGCAATTCCAATCTTGCATCATAATGCTCCGCAGTATAGATACTGTTAAAAATAACAGGGCTCAAATGGGTCTTCCAATCCTTTCCAGTCCCAATGGTCTCTATTGTTCCATCTTCATAGGTAATCCTCAGATCCATGCAAAATGAGGGTCTATTTCTCCATGGGGCATTATGAAAATCCCAGACAGCCGTGGACTGGTGATTATACCATCCATTACCCAACAAAACACCTATCGCATTTTCTCCACTTCGAAGAGCTTCGGTGACATCGTGCGTAACATATAATAGTCTGCGATCAAATCGCGTATAGGCAGGATCCAATTGGTGATTGCCGATCCGCTTTCCGTTTATGCTCAATTCATACAAGCCCCCAACGGCAATATACGCCCTGGCACTTTTTACTTTTTTCTCGGCATTAAACTCCTTTCTAAAATAAGGTGCTGGTTTTAATTCCCTTGTCTGCCCATCTCCGATCCAAGCTCCCTGCCAATTTTCCACTGAAATCATTCCCGTCTCAAAGCTAGCTGGAGCAGACTTTCCTGAACTAACTCCATCTTTATCCCATACCTCAACTGTCCAAAAATATGCTGTAAATGGCTTTAGCGGCTCCCCTGAATACGTGATTAATTGCTGATCTCCAGATTGTTTCCCTGTGTCCCAAACTACCCCACTTTGATTTGACAAACCGTCTTTTGAATGGGCCACAATAATTCTGAAAGCGGTTTGCTCGGCACCAGATCTATCGTCTTTCATTTGCCAGGTTAACCGGGGCTGTGTAGCGTCAATACCCAAAGGGTTTTTGAGGTATTCACATTTCAGGCTGACTTGGGACCATGAAGGCCGAAAGAGAATGAAAAAAGCAAAGACCAAAAAAGTCAGTCTAATTTTTAAATTCATTGATTGCTATGGTTTATTATTAAAATTTGATTCTGAAATTTTCAGCCTAGGCCTATTAATTAAACTGATTTCCGCTTGCAAACTAATAAAGCGCTGCCTTATACCAAGCACTACCTGCTCCAATCAACGCTGATTGTTCTCCCAACACACTTTTCACTAGGGCTACATCATTGTATTTTTCCTTTAAGTTGTTTTTTATTGCAGGAAAAAACAGATCAGAAGACCGTGAAATACTTCCCCCAATTATAACTACCTCAGGGTTTTCTTCATCTATAAACCTGTTTAAATACTGGCCCAATAGGCTGCCAAACTCTTCAAAAACTTCCTTAACCCATACCTTGTCTTCTAAACTTAGCATTTCTTTTACCCCTGGCAATTGGTTTCCAGTTTTCTCCAGATACTTTTTCGCAAACCAGCGGGTTGAAAAATATTCTTCCACTATACTATCCCCAAATTTATCTCCCCAACGTGCCGAATCATGCGCCTCTGTACCATAATAATAGGCTGTGCCAGCACCGGTACCCAAGGTCATCCCAATGGCTCTTTTATAACCTTTGCCTACTCCTGCAAAGATTTCCCCTTGAAGAAAGCAAGCAGCATCGTTTTTAAACTTAATCTGTGCAGATCCAATACCCAAGTAATCAGCTAGAAGCTGCTTTACATTCTTCCCATACAAGACTTCATACTTGTCTTGAGTACTACCTATCCAAGAAACTCCTTCCTCATAATCAAAAGGCCCAGGCATTGCTATTCCAATCTTTACGGAAGAAGGTTCTTCCTCCATAAGTGGTGTAATGGCCTTAGACCAAGAGGTAAGAATTTCTTCCGCACTCCCTTTAGAATTGACATGCTGTCTTACCAATCTATCTTCAACAACCCTACGGGCCTCTAAATCTACCTGTCCAACGGTAATGTGAGAACCACCGACATCAACACCTATTACCTTATTTGAATACATTGTCCTTTAGATTTACTATTCTGTAACCAACTCTATTTCTCCACCAGTTTCGAAAAGCTCATGAGGTATAAAATATCCTTCCAATGCTTGTCCATTCACCTTAATTCCTTTTAGTTTTCGGCCCTTGCTGGGGTGCTGAATAGTGATTGATTTTCCCTCTCCTACCTTCCAGCTTACTTCATCAAATACAGGAACTGTCACCAAATACTCCGTATCTGCCGGGCTTAAAGGATAAAGTCCCATAGCTGTCCAGGTATACCATGATGACATTTCACCCGCATCATCCATTCCGGACAAAGCCAGTCCATATTCACCAATGCCAAAGTAATCAGCTAAAAGCTTATCCAATACCGCTTGGGATTTTTCTGGCTTATTGACAAAATAATAAGAAAAAGGAGCTTCATGGTCAGGCTGGTTGCCCTGGCAATATTGCCCCATAAAACCAGAAACATTTCTGGCTATATATTCAGGATTCCAAGGTTTTGTAAATAAAGTATCCAATTTTTCTTCAAATGCCTCTTTGCCTCCATACAATTTTACCAGACCAGGCATATCATGCGGGACATAAAAGGAAAGTTGCCAAGCATTGGCTTCCCTGTACATGTATTCATAATAAGGATATTCTGGATTAAAAGGACTGATCCAGTCACCATTTTCCAATCTTCCCCGCATAAAATTCACTGAAGGATCAAATACATTTCGGTAATTCTGTCCTCTTTTCATCAAGTCCTGATAATGCTCATCGTCGCCCATTTCCTTGGCAAACTGTGCCAATGCATAGTCATCATAGGCAAACTCCAATGTCTTGGACACACCTGCTTTGGCCTTGGTCTCCACATGGGGATGCTCCACGTGCGGGTCAGAGATATAGCCCTTTTCAATATACTCTTTGATATACGGTCTTGTACCTCCTTCTTTATAGGCATTGTTCAATAGGTACTCATAGGCTTTTTTTACATCAAAATCTTTGATCCCCCTTCGATATGATCCTGTAATAAAGGATGCTGCATGATCACCATGGAAGAATGTTGGTATAAAGCCTGTTCGATGCCCCTTATCCACCAATGACTGAATCACATCGGCAGTTACCTCTGGCTGAACAATACTTAGCAGTACCACCTTGTTACGGTAAGTATCCCAAAGTGATGGCAAGGTATAATACCTAAAATCCTCTTTGCGTGTTTTACCAGTCTCATCACTGAATTCACCATTTACATCACTTCTCAATGCTGGCCATAGGAAAGACCTGTAAAAAGAGGAATAAAACATCTCCTTCTCTTTCGGTGTGCCTCCTTTAACAGTGATATGGGAGAGCAATTGGTTCCAAGTATTCACACCTTCCTCATGTACTTGTTCAAATGACTTGCTCGCTACTTCCTTTTCCAAATTCTCCTTGGCATTGGCCTCACTTACGTAAGACAATCCAATTTGCAATACAACAGGACTGTCTCCACCGTCTTTTAAATCCACCGTGGCATAACCATCCCGCTTTCCTTCCTCAATGATATTGACGGTTTCTATTTCATGGCTCAACTTCACATAAAAATGCACCTTATCTCCTCCCACTCGTTGGAAACCCTTCAACACTTTACTGGAAGGGTTAGAAATTTGCCAATCGGATACGCCATTATTAGCTTTTCCTAGATCAAAAAGAATAGCCCTATCATTAGGTGATTCAAAATCATATTCATGTATCCCCGCTCTCAAGGTACTTGTCAGCCTAACTTTTACACCATAATCCTTTAAGAATACCTCATAATAACCCGGAGAAGCTTTTTCCTGCTCATGGGTAAATGTTGATTTAAAAGGCTTCATAGAAGATTTTTGAATGGGAAGGATGGGAATATTGCAAAGATTCCAGTGGCCTTTGTTAGTGTGGGTAAAACCAATAATCTCTGTATCCTCATATTCATAGCCAGCTCCAGATCCAAATTGTGTAATCGGGCTAAGCTGAACCATAGCATTGGGCAAAGAACTTCCCGGATAAGTCAAGCCTGCCCAAACTCTCCAACCCTCAGGAGGTGTATATCCGATCTGCGAAGGATCGGTAAGGGGAGCAGTACCTATAAAGGGATTGACAAATTGAGTGAGATCAGCATTGTTTTCTTGGGCATTGGCACAGCCTAAAAGGTGAAGTAAAACAATAAAGGTCATTATAAGGGTCAGTGAACGCATAGGATTATTTCTATAGGTTATAGGTTTGATAGTATTTTTTAGTATCTAGTATAAGGTATTAAGTAAATAGATATCTAAACTGGCTATAATTCTGGAATCATAAGGAAGTTCCTCACAAAGGTGTTAGGAATATTAAAAACCTTTGAACCTCTATGGAAACTTCCTTCTATGAACATCAAGTTAGCAAATGGGGCTTTTCTTTGTATAGCGTATAAATCAGCTCTCCGAAAAGGGTGTTTGACCAAGCAAACCAGCTACGGGTAAAGTTGTTAGGATCATCCTTGTGGAATCCTTCATGCATAAACCCTGTACCGGCATGGGTAGTTTTCAACCATTCCAAGCACTGTTTGATTTCATCATCCTTGGTTGCTGTCATGGCTTGTAAGGTGATGCTCATATGCCAGATATAATCCATCCCCACATGTGGCCCACCTATTCCCTTGGCCGCTTTACCGGAAAAGAAATAAGGATTGTCTTCGCTCAAAACAAAGTTCCTTGTGTTTTGATAGATAGGATCATCAATATCCAAGCAACCCAAATAGCCCATACTTAACAATGAAGGCACATTGGAATCATCCATGAATAGTTTGTTGCCATATCCATCCACCTCAAAAGCATAGATTTTTCCATGATCCAGGTGCTCAGCTACAGCATATTTTTGAATGGCCGCTTCCACCTCATTGGCCATGTCCTCACATTCGTTCGCTGAATCGGAATCACTTTTCACCTCTTTATAGATATTGGCCAGTTGCCTCAATGATTGTACAGCAAAAAGGTTGGAAGGAATCAGAAAAGGATAAATAGTCGCATCATCGGAAGGTCTAAAGGCGGAACAAATCAAGCCTACAGGTTTTACTGGATTACCATAACCTCCTCCTGAAAGCGTGTCTGTAGCACGGGAAGTGGTTCGCTGAAAATGATACGGACCATTGCCATCTTTACGCTGCTGTTCCTTGAAAGTTTTCAATACCAGCTTCATGGCTTTTTCCCAGCGATCATCAAAAATGCTGGCATCCCCTGTTTCTTTCCAATAGCCATTGGCCAATCGAACGGCATAGCATAAAGAATCAATTTCCCATTTGCGTTCGTGCAACTCCGGCTTCATATCCGTATGGTCACTTTGCCACTCCCCTCCTTCTGCTCCTTTATTAAATGCATTGGCATAAGGATCTATGATGATGCATTCGTTCTGCCTATTAATCACTCCTTGGATTAGCTTTTTAAGTTGCTTATCCTTATTTACCAAAGCAACATAAGGCCAAACTTGGGCAGAAGAATCACGCAACCACATGGCATGAATATCCCCAGTAATGACAAAAGTATCTGGCTTACCATTTTTCTCAGTATACTCCACTGTAGTATCCAATGTATTTGGAAAGCAGTTCTCAAATAACCAAGCCAATTCCTGATCTTTGATATTCTTTTTGATTTCCTTAATCGTCTTTTCTACTGCCTTACTTGTAAAATTCCTCTCCGCCATCCTTGGACGGTTTGTTTCTTTTATGGCCATGCTTCCTGCAAAGGAAACGGCCGGTCCCATAGCCATGCCTAAAGTGGCCGCTGCGCTGGTTTTAATAAAATCCCTTCTGATCATATGAAATTACTTGTTAATTCTGTTATTCTCCCTTAAGAAAGAGCTGGCAAACACCGTTTCTTTTTTATTACTAGTGTTGTGTTAACTCCGAAATGACCTTTTGACTTCGTAACTCCCGTTACTCAGGTGCTCAAGGTGACGCGGGATTGTCAGGTCGAGTGAAGCCGAGACCCTGCTCAAATGACAAATTACACTTAACATAACACTAGTTGTAATCAATGAGCAAGTTAATCGATTTAGCGATACTATACAAAAGAATTTACAAAAGCGGTATTTCAAGAAAAGCCGTTAAGCCGGCTAAGATGTTCTTTTAGCAGCTCAACGGCTATAACCTTTTAACAAACTTTTCTTGAATTAATATTTTTGGTTCTAATTATTCCAAAATACCGTCTTTTTGTAATAATGCCGCAGCCTCCATCAGCATCATCCCAGAAAGTTGCGTGGAAAGATCTACTTGATCACCAGGAAGCTCCCTCCAATAAGGACCACAAAGCATATCTGGACGTCGAAGTCCTTTTGTATAGAAAGTTTCTATATTGAATTTAAAGAAATTCACCAAGTCTCCCCTATCACCATCAGAAACCGATGGCTCCTGGATCAACTCAGTAAAATAACGAACAAAAACACCTTTGAACAGACCTCCATCACCTTGACCTTCATTTTTCAAAATACCATCTGTAGAAAGCTCAGATCTGTTCATGGCTGATTTGGCTGTTTGCAGTGCATCTGTCAGATAGCCACTTTCCCCTGTTATTTGGAACAAGCGGAGTCCTGAACCGATCCACGTTCCCGCATTATAGGTAAATATCCAATCCTTTTTGACAGTAGGCGTTCCCTGCAGTAGTTCGATATGGTCCCAAACCAAACCAGTCTGTGGATCCACTAAATTAGCTTTTTGCCATTCGTACAGGTCCTTCGCCCAAGTCAGGTATTTTTCGTCCTGGGTCACATTATATAATCTTGTGGCCAAGACGATTGTAGGACCATTGGATACGGCATTCTTAAGATTTGGCGTGTCCTTTTTCCAGGTAATACCGCCACCAAAAACCTCACTGTAGCTCTCCAATATATCATCCCAAAGAAATTCAGCCACCTCCAAATATTCAGCATCGTCGGTCGCATTGTACGCTCGGACACAGGCATTTCCTAGCCAAAGCATATCATCATTAAATACGTTTGAGTAGGTACCCCCATTTCTAGCTTTGATGCCGAGAAGCAATTTCTTCATTTTGTCCAAATATGCTCCATTTCCTGTTCGGGTATAGGCATCTACATACACATGCAGTGCATGGGCATTGGGCCAATAATTTCCATAGGCACCTCCTGGGTTAAAATTAAAGGTGCCATCCTGAGCAATATAGAGCGAATAGGTGCTATTTTGCATAGAATCAGCTGTTGCGGCATAATCATAATGTACTTCCACATTCTTATCAAAATCCTTCCTTAAAGGCCCAAGGTCACTGTCCACGCAGGATGAAAGTGCTCCGCTCATTGCCAGTATCGATAATGCAATTTTATATATTTTCATCTTTTGCTTTTATCTAATCAATAATAATCTTTTGTGCCTTCTCTACATCCAATCAACACTGTTCATCATTATGAACAGAACAACAGTAAGTTGAAGCAATCCCTCGTGCTAAAAGGGGATTACCTCGTCATACTTCCTCGTAAAGAAGGCTTATTGAGCTCATCTAAACTTATTCCACTGAAACTGAATGGGTATAATTGGATACTTCAGCATTGAAAATGATTTGAATATCTGCGGAAGCATTGTCTACTTCAGTGGCAAACTTAAAGCAGTTATTCCAACGATCATTTGTGACAGGTACCATATACCAATAAGCCTGTCCAGTAGATTCATTCGGACGTTGGTTGTCGCCATTGGTGCTGCCAAACCACTCTTCTGAGCTATTGCCTTCTGAATCAGTTACCATGAAACGGAACTTATACCTTTCATCTCGTCCCCAGCTTTCTTGCCTAAACTCAACAGGAAAATCATCTACGGCCCAAATGCCATTGGAAGTATAAGGTAAGCCAGTTATAAATTCTCCATTAGGCGCAAACCAAAGTTCAACATTCCCTATTTCATGGATTTCAGTTGTCCCATTCGAGAAATCAACCCTAATACGGTATACTTTTTCCTCTCCTGAATATTCAGTTTCTCCATCTGCTCTCAATTTTTCCCCTTCGATAAAGTAAGTACCTGGCTCTCCAGAATTTCTTTCAGCAAAGAAGTATGATCCAGACTTCAATGATGTATAAGCTTCAAATGTATTGGCGCTGGTCTTCTTCATCAAAATGGCATTGGAAAGGTCTTCTCCGGCCTCGGTAGCAGAACCAGTTAGGTATAATTCATCAGGAGCAGGAAAACCAGCTGGTCTTTCCACTTCAACGGTTCTGATATCCATAATTCCCTGTACATTGATCCCCTTGGAGGACTGAACGGACCATTGCAGCCTACCCACTCCCTCAGGCTGAATCCCTGCCATTTCGGCGATTCTGTTCAGCTCAGAAAATGGTAATGTCAGGGTTCTTTGCATCCCCCTGCCATCAGATGGCATCACAAAAAGTGGTTCAGAAAAATCTCCCCCTTCTTCATCAAAAACCACATCGTAAAGTACCACACCATTATCAGCAGCTTTTGCTGCTTCCCACTCAAAAATGGCTGAGCTCTGGGCTCCTAAGTTCATGTAAGCATTGTTCTCAGGTGAATACAAATTCTGGACAGGTGTCACCTCAGAGTGCATTTCTGCATCTTCCTGACAGCCCCATGTGGCCATCAATGCTATTATTAAGGAAAGAAGTTTATAACTTATATTTTTCATTGTTCTTATTATTTTCAGATTATTGTTAAGGTTTATTCCCATCCAGGGTTTTGGGTCAAATTAGGATTGAGGTTACGCTCATCACGAGGAATTGGCCATAAGTAATGCTTTGACGGATCAAAAGATCTCAAGTTGACACGCAGATAGCCATTGTCTTCTGATGGTGGCCCAAATTTCGCTCCATGGGCCCAACCATTGAGAACATCCTCGGCTATGCCCCATCTTCGAATATCAAATACTCGCAATCCTTCCATTGCCAGTTCCACTCTCCTTTCATTTCTTATCACTTCCCTCAAGCCATTTTGTCCAAGGTCAGTATCAAAGTCAAGAGCAGTGGCTGCCTCAAAACCAGCTCTTTCTCGAATAGCTCGAATCGTCTGATCCCAAACAGTTTGATCCATTTGATTGAGTTCATTTTTAGCCTCTGCATACATCAGCAATACATCAGCATATCGAAACAGCATCAGATTTAGCCCAGAAGCAAATTGGGTTTGACGTGAAGGGTCAAAATACTTGCGGGTATAATAGCCTGTTGTTGTGGATGATGATCCAGGGACATATTCGTTTGGTGCAGATGCACCAGGGTCTGTACCCGGTTTGATATATATCGTTTGGCTCGCTCCATTATCTTCCCAATTGTATAAGTGATAGACAATCGTGGCTTTGAGTCTAGGATCACGACGAACATAAGGATTGTCTTCATTATAGCCTGAATTTGGGTCTTCTATAGAACTTCCATCTTCCATCAAATAACTATCCACCAGTTCCTGCGTGGGAGCCAAGGCATTAAGCCGTGCCCCTGCAGACAGAGGAGCCATATCAAAGAACTCTCCCCAAGTCCGAAACTGAGGCACATATTGAAGGCTAAGGATATCTTCTTGACTGTATTCATTTTCAGGCATAAACAAGCCTTCATAAGAAGGGAACAGTTCATAACTGCCGTATTCATCCCCAAAGATCAATGGTTCTGTCGCTTCCACGACCTGCTGCCATTCTCCATCATATAGGTGTACTCTTGCCATGAGCGCCATAGCTGCTCCACTGGTAATTCTACCTCTTTCCGCCTCTGACAACTCCTGTTGACCTGGAAGGATCTCACTTACTTCAGACAGCTCATTAATGATAAAATCCAACACTTGACTTTTGGGAGTTCTGCTGACAGACTGGGCTTCCTCTATGGTAATATCACTTACCAATAAGGGCACATCTCCAAACCAGGTCATCAATTGAAAATGTTGAAAAGCTCGAATAAAGCGTGCTTCCGCCTTCATTCGCTCCCGTACATCCTCATCCATTTCCTCGACCTTGTCTATGTTTTCCAACAAAATATTACAGGTTTTGATCGCGCTGTAATTATTATCCCATTGGCTTTGCAAACGGCCAAGTGAAGGATCATAGGTTCCTGCAGCCAGTGAAGCCGCCCCAGCATTGTCCCCGCGTCCGTTATAGGCATTGTCTGATGCACCTTCATTGTAAAAAAAACGGTTGCTGTCAAACATCTGCGAATATGCGGTATTGAGCATGCTTTGCGCTTTGGCTTCTGAAGTCCAATAAGTCAGGTCTGTAAAGGTATTTTCTGGAGCCAAGTCCAGCTCCTTACACCCTGTCCAGAGCATGGCACAACATGTCGATATAATGATTGTATAGTTACTTAGTTTTTTCATTTTTTGAGGTCATTAAAAGGTGATATCCAATCCAAACCCATAGTACACCATTGTAGGATAAGCCCGTGCACTATTGGCTCCTCCACTTCTCATACTATTGTCAAATTCCGACAATTCCGGATCCACAAAATCCACCTTGGAAAGGGTAAATAAGTTTTGGCCAGATAGGTAGGCCCTGCAGTTTTGCATACCTAGCTTTTCTGCCAATCCTTTTGGCAAAGTGTAGCCCAACTGCACATTTTTCAAGCGGAGATAGGCCCCGTCAAAAAGATACATATCAGACCCTCTTCGGAAATTGTTGGTATTGGACTGACTGCCATTGTCGGCCAATCTTGGATAGCGTGCCTCAGGATTTAATGGTGTCCAATAATCCAACTGGTGCTCATACATGGTCATGCCATAATTGTAATGAAACGGTTCAACCATTTCGCCACGGATCATCATGGTTCTTCTTCCGACACCTTGGGCAAAAACATTCAGGTCAAAGCCTTTTACTCGAACATTATAAGTAAGGCCAAAAGTCATCCTAGGGAAAGGATTGCCAAAGACATATTTATCATCATCATTGATGACACCGTTGCCATCCACATCGACATAGCGGTTATCACCGGGCTGTACATTTAATCCTTCAGGCTTAGGACCATTTTCCACTTCATCTATGTTTTGGAAATAACCATCCCTTTTGAGACCAACATAGGAATTAAAGGGATATCCTTCCTTTAGCAGTACTTGTAGTTCTTCGATTCCTGTCAGTCTTTCTTCTCCCTGGAAGTCCAAAACCTTGTTCTTGGAATCGGCCAGATTGAATGAGAAAGTATGCTCAAACAAATCTCCCCGGTGTCTATAGGTGGTGGTAACTTCCCAACCTTTGTTGCCTACTTTTCCACTGTTAAAATCCGGTAAGGAAGTCCCAAATACTCCTGGTACGGCTGGTGGCACCAAAATATCAGATGTTACTTTATCAAAATAATCCAAACTCAAGGTCAATGCCCCATCTAAGAAGTCTAGGTCAGCACCAATATTGAAAGTGGCTGCTCTCTCCCACTGGATATTTGGGTTGGCATAATTAAAACCTGTACCACCTACAGCATTATTATTAAAACCATAGGCATTTTGGAAAGTAAAGAAGGTGGTCTGATATTGATAATTGCCGACATTCTGATTTCCTAAGACACCATAAGAAGTTCTGATCTTTAAATCTCCGAAACGATCACGGTAGTTGCTCATAAAAGCTTCTTCAGAAAGTCGGTACCCTAAAGAGGCAGATGGGAAAAAGCCCCATCTCTTTCCTTCCCGGAATTTCGAAGAACCGTCATAACGGAAACTGAACTCCGCAAAGTATTTCTTGTCATAATCATAAGAAAACCTTCCGAAAAGTGAATTCAGACTGTTTTCGGAAGAACTTTGATTCGAATTATAAGAATCCGGATTGATGATAGTCTCTGTAACCGGGGTTCCCAATTCTGGGTCTGTAAACCTCTTGTATATGGCTATACCACGATCACTGTGATTTTCGTTTGATACTCCCACCAAAGCGCTTACCTCGTGAAGGTCAGAAAGCACCTTATTATATTCCATCATTAGCTGGGTGTTGAGATCAAGGCCTTTCCGGTTAATATCATTCGTATTTCTATCCCCTCCATATACGCCTCGTGGATAAAAATCCACTTGCATTGTTCTGGCGTACTGGTTATTGGAATACATATTAAAACCAAACACCCCGCGCATTTTCAGGTCATTGGTCAGTTTAAGTTCACCACTGATATTACCAAAAACATTGTCATCAATATGTTCTCTGAAACCGCCTTTTTCCAAAATTCCCAAAGGGTTGAATTCCTGAAGTATGTCATTGGTCAAATACCTTCCCAGAGAATCCTTTTGTGTGTAGTAAAGAGGAACCCTGTTTGCATCAGCCATCAATGTCCCACTGGAATAAGAGTGATCTTTGATTAACCTTCTAGTATATGCAAGTCTGGAACTCATTTTAAACCTTCCAAATTCATTGGTAAGATTCATGCGAAAATTATATCGAGTATAGCCTTTTTCTGGTCCAACAAAATTGCTTTGCTGGTCAGTGTATCCAGCGGACACAAGGTAGGTTGTGCTTTCGCTACCTCCTGATACTGATAAGTTATGGTTTTGCTGAATTGCATTTTTGAATATCTCTTTAGCAAACCATTCCGTGTCGCCATTTTCCCTGATTTGGCGAATTTCTTCAGGACTAAACACTGCCTCACTCCTCCCTGCATTAAAGGCAGATTCATTTCGAAGCATGGCATTCTGATAACCATGAACAGGACTGGTAAAAAATTGAGGAGTATTGACCCCCACCAAACCATTATAAGTCACCTTAGGTTTGGAATTCTTCTTTCCTTGCTTGGTAGTGATCAACACCACACCATTATTGGCTCTAGATCCATATATGGCAGCACTTCCGGCATCTTTCAGTACTGATACACTTTCAATATCTGATGGATTCAACAGGTTAATATCCCCTCCCATCACACCATCTATAACGATCAAAGGACTATTATCTCCCAAAGTGCTTATTCCACGGATGTTAAGGTTAATCCCCGCTCCGGGCTCTGAATTACGTTGTTGTACAATCAGGTTCGCCGACACACCTTGTAATGCTTGGCTCATGGTAGCTACTGGCCTACCTTCCAGTTTCTCCTGCCCTACTTGGTCTACGGCTCCTACTACGCTGAGCTTTTTCTGCGTACCATAGCCGACTACCACTACTTCTTCTAGGGATGAAGTGCTCACATTCAAGGTAATATTGATGACATTCATATTACCTACCACCACTTTTTTGGACTCAAATCCAATAAAAGAAAATACCAAAGTGGCACCTTCAGCAACTTCAATGGTATAATTTCCATCAAGGTCTGTTACAGTACCTGAAGCTGATTCTCCCTCCACTATCACTGTAGCACCAGGTAAAGGCTCGCCACTTTCATCAACTACCTTACCAATAACTTCTACCAGGTCAAGCTTAGAAGGACTGTTGTTTTTCTTTACAACACCTTTGTCTTTCAAAATATGAATCGTGTTGTTGATCTGCTTAAAAGTCAATTGTGTTTTCAAAGAAATTTCTTCCAATACAGAAAGTAATGATTGCTGTTTGGCATTTAGACTGATCATCGGCGTATTCCTAACCTGATCTAAATCGTATGCAAATTTGAAATCTGTCTGTTGTTGAAGGTTTCTTAATAATTTTTCGACCGGAACATCCTCCATGCTTATGGAAACAATAACACTCTCCAGGTCTTTTTGCTGGTTGGCGAAAGCTTGCATGACGCCAGTTCCTCCTCCAGCAAAATATGCCAGACAAAGAAAACAGCGTAACAGCAACTTCCTCTTGAACACGAGTAGTTTTTCTTTCATTATTTTGGGATTATTTAATTTAAATATGTCGGCCGCTAAGCCATTTTATTTTTGATTGATTTTTACTTTTCCATCCTTGATTTCATAATCAAAACCCAAAGAATACTGCATACCTTTCAGTACATTCTCAAGGCTCTCATTTCTAAACTCACCGCTGTATTTTCCAGGAAAAATGGCTTCATCCGAAAAATCAAAGCTTACATTATACCATCTGGATAGCCGATCAAAAACACGCGAATAGGGTTCTTCCTGAAATTTGAGGATGCGTTCTTTCCAGCCGATCAAATGATTATAATCGTAGGAACCTTTGGTAAGAGATTGCTTCTGGGTATCGTAATAAGTAGCTTCCTCTGGAGTTATCATGGTAGAAACACCATTTTCCGTATCGACTTTTACCTTACCTGTCACCACTGCCACATGAAATTCCTGGTCTTCGGGATAGGCGCTAACATCAAAAGAAGTTCCTAAGACGGTGGTCTTTAAATCACCACTATGGACACTAAAAGGCAGATCTGGGTTTTTGACTACCTCAAAAAATGCCTGTCCCTTCAATTCCACCGTACGCTCCTTTTCAAAACTAGAGGGGTATCTTATCTCACTATCAGAATTTAGGGTTATTGCAGAACCATCAGGTAAATGGACGATTTTCTTGATTCCTTTTGCAGCTGTTTTTGTAATCCAAATGGATTCTTGTTGATGGTTTTTCGAACCTTCTCCAAATTCAAAATAACTCAAAGTCAAAAAGCCCAGTAACAATATAGAGGCAGCAGTAGCCAACCACCATTTTAGCTGACTTGAATCCTTTGTACTATTTAATTGCTTTATTTTTTGCTCATGCTCCCATTTGGAATTAAACAGTATAAGATTATCAAGCATCTTCTCGTGACGCTCCTGCTTCATGGAATATTTATTCTTCCACATCAAGGATTTTGAAAGTTCCTTTGCCCTCAGCATCATTGACTGTTTTTCAGGATGCTTCTTGCTCCAAGCATTCCAAAACCTATCCAACTCTGCATTGGGGGCTTTTATCCACTTTAGAAAAAGTGGGTGTTTCAAAAAGTCTGATTCATTATTAGGGTCAAATTTCATTGACAGATCAGGTTATTTTAAGTCTATTTTTTCTCTTTCATTCTTTAAGAGACATGCACTAAAAAAGTAACCCCAGTCAAATACAATTTTTTTTTAAACTTTTTTCACATTCGTAATATTGCTTTACGCTCATCGATGATAACGCATGATGTAAGCCGGCTATTTTTCTTATAAAACTAAAAGCTTAACGAAATGATCATTTTGATGAAGACATCGATTACCCAAGTCTTCTTTTCACATAAACAATTGATTTGGGACCGCATCCTTGGGTATAAATGGAAAAATTATTCATTAGCTTACAAACACAAACAGTATCCTTAAAATATCTTTGTGCTTATGTAATCTAACATTAAGATTTTCAAGGGCCCTATATAACAGCTTTCTTGCTGATTTTACTTGGGAAAAATCCATTACACTTGCAATTTCCTTATAGGATAGACCTTCAAAAAAATACAGGGATAGCACCTCTCTTTGTCGTAATGGAAGTTGGTTACAGGCTTCCTCAAGGATTTTTTTCTGATCCACGGTAAACATGGTTTGGATAGAATGATAGTCAGGATCTATACTTATCAAAAACTGCCCTTCTTTTTCAAGGTTATCCTCACAAATCATTTTTCTTTTCTGCTTTAAAAGGCGCATAAGCCTTCTCCTAAAACTACTATACAAATAGTATTTGATTGAATTTGCAGCAGAAATCTTATGCTTGCTCTTGATCAATTGATAAAACACATCTTGTATTGCGTCATTTACCAAATCTTCATGACCAGTTAGTTGTCTACCATAATTATACAAATTATGGGCATACGCATTAAAAATCTTGGCCAGAGCCAACTCGCTTCCTTGCTGGAATTCCCTCCAAACATCAGATTCCCTTTCATTCATGGAACTGGAATTTCCCTCATCCACATAATTGTCATTGGAAATTGAAAAGTCCTCTAATGCTTTGCTAGGTATCATTTGGTTTATAAGGTTATTGTTAAGAGTCGTATTATTCAAAAAGACAACACTTAATGACTTTTTGTTTATTTCAATCTCATAAAGACATTATTGGAATAAACTGCCTTAAACATAATAAGTTAACATTTCATTACCAAATGCTAAACCATTTTAGTTAACCGATTATAGTGACAAATATCATAGTCCAATTAGCTTAGAAAAAAGAGCTATTACCATATACAAGCCTCACTTTATATCTAAATTAAAAATTTTGATATCCACCTCATTTTCATTAGTTTAATAATAGAACTTTATTTTTCATATACGACCATAACAAACCACACATGGATTTAAGCAATTACGACTGTGCCGGTCTTTTTGATGAGATGTTCGATGAAAATGGTTCCTGTAGGGAACATTATAAAACCTTCGAAAAACTGCTAAAAAAGACAGGACCTAAAAAACTGAAACAACTCCAATTCTCTGCCAATAAAACCCAATTGGCCATGGGGATGACTTTCAATGTCTACCATAATGAACAGGGATTGGAAAAAATACTCCATTTGGATATTATCCCAAGGATAATTGCCAATAAGGAGTGGTTACAATTAGAGGCAGGCCTGAAACAACGAATCAAGGCGCTCAATCTTTTCATCCAAGACATTTATAATCAACAGGAAATCTTAAATGATGGGATAGTGCCTAGGGACCTAATTGAAAACAGTAAGGATTTTTTAAAACCTTGTATGGGCATTACTCCTCCAAAAGGTATTTGGTGTCATATTACAGGCACAGACCTTATCCGAGATAACAGCGGGGAATATTTTGTTCTTGAGGACAATCTCCGCTGTCCATCAGGGGTCTCCTACATGCTTGAAAGCCGCGAAATCATCAAACGGGCTTTCCCCGATTTAATCAACAAAGCCGGTGTAATGCCTGTTTCCAACTATCCTACCCGTCTTTTACAAATGCTCCAGCATCTTTCTAACAAGGAAAAACCAGTGGTAGGGGTACTCACCCCCGGCATTTTTAATTCAGCCTATTTTGAACATTCTTATTTAGCCCTTCAAATGGGGGCTGAATTGGTTACAGGCGAGGATCTTATTGTTAAGGACAAAAAAGTCTATATGCAAACCACAAATGGCTTTGAACCTATAGATGTTCTTTACAGACGGATTGATGACACCTTTTTAGATCCGCTTGTTTTTAATCCGGATTCCATGCTTGGCATTCCGGGAATTTTCGAAGCCTACAAAGCAGGGAATATTGCACTGGCCAATGCCCCTGGAACGGGAGTGGCTGATGATAAGGCTGTTTATGCTTATGTACCAGACATCATTAAATTCTACCTTAATGAAACGCCTATCTTAAATAATGTCCCCACATATCTATGCCGTAAACCTGATGAGAGGCAATATGTATTGGACCATATTGAGGAATTGGTAGTGAAGGAAACCAATGCCGCTGGAGGTTATGGCATGTTGATCGGTCCTAAATCAGGCCCTGAAGAACATGAAAAATTCAGGCAGCTCATAAAGAATAATCCTAATAATTATATCGCCCAACCCACCCTATCATTATCTACCGTTCCTACACTTACAGAAGATGGACTGGAATGTAGACATGTGGACTTGAGGCCTTACGTACTTTATGGTGAGGAAATAGAAGCCGTTCCGGGCGCATTAAGTCGTGTCGCATTGAAAAAGGGATCCCTTGTGGTCAATAGTTCACAAGGCGGTGGAAGTAAGGATACATGGGTATTATATTAAACTAAATTCAATTTATGCTAAGTCGCGTTGCAAACTCAATATATTGGCTAGGAAGATACCTAGAAAGGGCGGAAAACTATGCCCGGTTTATAGATGTAAACTTCAACCTTATGTTGGATCTACCACCAGGACTGAAGGCCCAATGGGAACCGCTCGTCTTTGCCACAGGTGACCAGGATAATTATATGGTAAAGAATGAAGGTTTTGACAAAAAGCAAGTAATCTATTTCCTAACCTTGGACAAGGAAAACCCCAACTCCATTTTATCCTCCATTACTTATGCTAGGGAAAATTCAAGAATAGTCAGAGAAAACCTCAGCAAAGAAACTTGGGAAAAGATCAATGAGCTTTATCATTATGTCAACAATGCCTCAGAGAGAAAAATATGGGACAAAAAGGATCCACGAAGCTTTTTTGACAATATCAAAAATCAAATACAATTGTTATATGGACTTACAGATAGCACTGTCGCAAGAACCGAAGGTTGGTATTTCAGGCAATTGGGCATGTACTTGGAAAGGGCTGATAAAACCAGCAGGATACTGGACGTCAAATACCATATGCTACTCCCCTCCCCTCAGGAGGTGGGCAGCCCTTTGGACTTCCTTCACTGGATGGCGCTGCTAAAATCCGTTACAGCATTCAACACCTACCGAAGGATGTATGGGACCATCAGCTCCACCAAAGTTCTGGAATTTCTCATCTTTAACCGAAGATTTCCACGATCAATATATTTCTGCCTTAAAGAAGCGGAGGATTGCCTTCATATGATTACTGAGTCCAACACCAATGAATTCAAAAATTCTGCAGAGAAGGAAATTGGTGCCCTCAGGTCCAAACTGGGCTTTAGCGATATCAGTGACATAATCCAACAAGGGCTACATGAATCCATTGATGATTTACAGCAAAAAATAAATATTATTTCTAGGGAAATTGAGTTAAATTTCTTTCAACTAAAACCTAGTACAAGCCCTCAAAACCAAGAACAAGAATGACCTTTTGTTTAGGCATCAAAACCAAACACGGTATCGTAGGCCTCTCTGATACCCGTATCACTTCTGGAAATGAAACCACGACAGCGAAGAAAGTCTATGTGGTAAACAAGCGGAAGCATTCCTACTTTGTCATGACTTCAGGTCTCAGATCTGTTCGTGATAAGGCCATAACTTATTTTACAGAGGTCATCAAGCATCAGGATGACCAGTTTAACAAACTCTATCAGGCTGTCAATGAACTTGGTAATCAAATCAAAAGAGTGGCCAAAGAGGACAAGGAAGACCTGGAAGCTTCTGGACTGAACTTCAACCTTCACGCTATCATCGGCGGACAATTGCAGGATGATACAGAACCCAAACTCTACCTGCTCTATCCACAGGGAAACTGGATAGAGATTATAAAGGGAACCCCCTTTGTTATTATTGGAAACACAGGATTTGGAAATCCCGTACTTAGAAGATCGCTCACCTATGATGAAACCCTGGATTTCGCCTTAAAAAGTGCCTTTTTGGCCTTTGACGCTACTAGAATATCTGCTAATGATGTTGCCTTCCCTATAGACACAGTCATTCTGGAAAATGACAAGTTTGAAATCAAAGAACAGCGATTTGAACAAAATGAGCTGGTGCATATTTCCGATTTTTGGAACAGCCGCCTAAAAAGCGCCATCAATGAACTTCCGGCAGAGGTGTTAAAAAAAGCTTTTCACGAAAAAGAAAAACCGCTGAATGAACTCTGAGTACCTTCTTAATATACACCACCTTACCCAATACCGGTATGATCAGGAAATAATACTCAATCCCCAAAAGATTTTGCTGACTCCTGCCATGCGCAGCTATTACAAAGTCCTGAGTTATGAATCCCATATCAATCCATCACCCCTGGGCATCAATCATCGTATGGATATGGAAGGGAATCTATGCCAGCATATTTGGTTCGACAAACCAACCCAACTTTTTGAAATTGATATTAAAACCGAACTGAAGATTCTTCCGGTAAACCCATTTGATTTTATCCTTGATAATGGCTTTGAGGGCATTAATGAAAATGGGGAGCTAAACTTTAATTACAGCATTAAAGAAATGGATTTTCTTGCCCCCTACCTAAAGCATCCTCAATCAGATTTATTATTTAACAAAACAAAAAACATTAAGGCCCAAGCCACTGGTATTGTATCATTTTTGGTCGAAATCACTGCTGAAATCCACCGCAGTTGTCAACATATTATCAGACATGAATCAGGTGTCTGGAGTCCAGAGAAAACGCTGGCCGAAAAAAAAGGATCTTGTAGGGATTTGTCTTGGCTGTTGATCAATATGCTGAGAAGCATTGGGCTGGCCAGCAGGTTTGTCAGTGGCTATGCTTATAACCCAGAACTGGAAGAAAACCATGAATTACATGCCTGGGTAGAAGTCTTTTGCCCAGGGGCTGGATGGATAGGATTGGACCCAAGCCTAGGTCTATTGACCGATGCTTATCATATCCCCTTGGCCATAAGTTATATTCCTGAATTGACCCTACCAATTTCTGGAAGCTATGGTGGCCAAACAAAATCCCATCTGAAGAGCTATGTTGCTATCAAAAAGAAATAATAAATCCCGTGTCTATATTTTTATTAACCTTTTCTTAACTCCTCTCCTGCCACAAGTTCATATACTTCACTTTAAATTTGACTCAAACTTAGTCTCATGAGCAGAACAGTAAGTGATACCGAACTTTTTACCTCAATGGCCCTAAAGGAAGACCATTCGGCATTCCAAGAAATCTTTAATCGCTATTGGGATACCCTTTTTGATATTGCGATCAATAAAACCAAAAGTCCCGATTTAGCCCAGGACCTTACTCAAGAGGTTTTTATCAGCTTGTGGAAATACAGACAAAGCATTAAAATAAAAACAGAACTTAAAGCCTATTTGGTTACCATGATCAAATATGGATTTTTTAAGATGGTCGCCCAAAAAGACCAACAATTTGAAGAATTAAATTCTGATGGAAACCAAGAGCCTTTCCATGAAATAAATGGGTTCTCTTTAATGGAATTTGATGAATTGTATGACAAAATAGCCAACATCACGGAAACCCTACCACCGAGGTGTCGCGAAATTTTCCTGATGAATAGGACCCAAAATATGTCGGTTGAAGAAATTGCGAACAATTTTAATATTGCCCCTTCTACAGTAAGGACCCATCTTGCCAAAGCAACCGGCACGTTTAAGAAACAACTAGCTGAAGATATCGCCCTATCCGGCTTACTATTGTTGCTTTTCAGTTAATCCATATTACCGATAGGTTACATAACAGAGCTGATACTTAAAAATTCCATAACACATTCTGAATAGACACAATTCCAATATTCCATCTCTATTGATTGAAAGCCGATCAATAAAATATGGAAATCAATAAATATTGGAAAAAGCAGGTGTCAAAGCTTTTTAATAAAACCATTTCAGATAACGAATTAAGGGAGCTTAACAGGTGGTATGATGATATTAACCTGGAAGAGTTGCAGCATTTTAAAATTGACCGTGAAAAAAGAAAATTAGCCGCTTGGACATCCATCAAGCAAAACACGGTTGAGAATCCCCAAAAAAGGAAAGCAAAAGCCCAACTTATTTCCTTATCCTCCATTGTAAAAATTGCAGCTTCATTTTTGATCGCAGCATTGATTGGCTTACAATTTTGGCAAAAGGAAGCCCCAGCCACAGTTCCAGTTGAGCAGATTACTATCAGCAATAAACTGGGCCAAGTCAGTAGCTTTACTTTACCAGACAGCTCTAAAATTTGGCTCAGTACTGGATCTTCCTTTACCTATCCAGAAAAGTTTGGAGCAACAAGAGAAGTAACTTTGGAGGGGGAAGCATTTTTTGAAGTCCATCGTAATCCCAACAAACCATTCCTAATCAAGTCAGGTAATCTGAGCACTCAGGTCTTAGGCACCTCCTTTAATATCAGCGCCTATCCAGAAGAAAATATGGAAGTGGCTGTTTTTACTGGAAAAGTGGCTGTCAAAGAATCATTTGAAGAAGGAAAAACCATCTATTTGACCAAAAACCAAATGGCCACTTGGAAGCCAGATTCAGGCTTTGGCCAGACACAAACTTTTGACCCAGCGGAAATGGCCAAATGGAGACAAGGGATCCTGACATTCAAAAATGCAAAAATGGATGAGGTTATTCAACAGTTGAGCAGATGGTACGACATTCAGTTCAAGCTCAATAAAAATACTGACGCCTGCCTTTATACAGGGGAATTTAAAAACACCTCCTTGGAAAATGCCTTAAACATTATTCAATATGCACTAAAAATCAATTATACCATCAATGAAAAAGAAGTACTTATAGAAGTCCCCAATTGTCATAGGCAATAAAAAAATCCGGTGATATGGATCATCTCCGGATTTTAAAAGATTAAATGATTTTCCAAACTGCTTCCATCTTCGACCATGTAGCAGTAAGGACGTAAACCTTTATTAATCAAAGTTATGAAAAAAAAACTACTTCGCATTGTTTTGAAATCAACAGCGAATCTCTTAATCATCGGAACACTCATGTATTGCTTCAGCAGTTTTGCTTTAGCACATGAAAGTGAGGCCCAGCAAATGGGTGAGACACAAATTGAGCTTAGTAAGGGAGAAGTCCTCCTATATAAAGTTTTGGAAAAAGTAGAAATGCAAAGTGACTTCCGCTTCCATTTCAATCCTAAACTATCCGAGCTAAACCAAAGTATTTCTGTAAAAGGCTCTAGTGACTTGGAAAGTCTACTTTACCAAATTGCTGAGCAAACAGGGCTTAACTTTAGACAGGTCAATGAATCTATTGCTATTAGAAAAAACCAAAAAGCAAACTCATCCAAAGCCATAGAGGTTGACATTGCCATTTCCGGTACTGTAACCGACCGTGACACGGGCGAACCCATCGTAGGCGCATCAGTATTTATAGCAGGTTCCGGTATTGGAGTTGCTTCCGATTTAGATGGAAAATGGTCTCTAAATATTCCTGAAGAACTATTGGGAGAAGAAATTATGGCTAGTTACTTAGGTTACCAAGGGGCCAGCATGACCATCAGCAAAGAACCAATTCACTTCAAACTCATTTCAAATGAATTAGAAGAAATCGTGGTAGTAGGTTATGGAACCCAGAAGAAAGTCAATCTAACAGGAGCTGTAGACCAAGTGACTGGAGAGGTTTTCGAAAACAGACCTGTACCCAACATTGCGCAGGGACTGCAAGGGGCCATCCCTAACTTGAACATCAATATCCAAGATGGTAAACCCACCCAATCTCCATCTTTCAATATCAGGGGGACAACGTCTATCGGGCAAGGGGGAAATGCCTTGGTATTAATTGATGGCGTAGAAGGAGATCCTTCCATGATCAATCCAGCAGATATAGAAAGTATTTCGGTATTGAAAGATGCTTCAGCAGCATCCATATATGGTGCCAGAGGAGCTTTCGGTGTAATTCTCATCACCACAAAATCTCCTACAAAGGACAAAATGACCTTGACGTATAGTTCCAATTATTCCATCAAATCCCCAACAACCATTCCTGAATTGGTAACTGATGGCTATACTTGGGCCTCTATGTTCAATGAAGCTTGGACAGCATGGAATGACTATTCCCAAACTCCTCAAAATGCCAATAAAACCCTTCCGTTTTCTCAGGATTACCTGGCAGAATTAAAAAGAAGGTCGGAAGACCCTAGCTTGCCTAAAATAGAAATAGGACCAAATGGGGAGTACATCTACTATGGCAATACAGACTACTATGGGGAACTATACAAAAAAAGTCTCTTTGCCATGGAGCAAAACATTTCCTTATCAGGTAGCAATGGAAAAACTGGCTATTATATCACAGGAAGGTATTATGACCAGGAAGGGCTTTTCAAGTATAATTCTGATGACTTCAAATCCTATAACTTCCGAGCCAAAGGTTCTATGGAAATGACCGATTGGTTGACCGTAGAAAACAATACCGATTATTCCTTTAGAAAATACCATAATCCATTAAACGTTGGTGAAGGTGGAAGTATCTGGAGAAATATAGCTGATGAAGGTCACCCTTTAGCACCACTATTAAACCCTGACGGCACCCTGTCTTATTCAGCTGCCTATACCGTAGGCGATTTCTATTACGGCAAAAATGGCATTGATACGGAAAGAAGCATCATTAAAAACATCACCAGTTTCAACACCAAGTTTTTTGACAATACCTTCAGGGTAAGAGGAAACTTCACTTTCCAGGACATCCAAAACAGTGAGCAAAGAATCCGTGTACCAGTTCCTTATAGTCGTAGCCAAGGAGTGATCGAATATGTTGGCATGAATACCAATGACATTAGAAATAGCCGGTCAGCGACCCGCTATTTAGCTACCAATATCTATGCTGAATATGAACCTAAACTCTCTGGAGAACACCACTTGAAAGGACTAGCTGGTTACAACTTTGAATCATCTACTTACAGCAATCTAACTGCACAAAGAAATGGATTGATCTTTGAAGATGCCCAAGACATCAACCTAGCACTTGGCCAGTCTATTACCACAAATGGTGGCTGGGAAAGATGGGATATCCAAGGCGGTTTCTTTAGGGCTAACTATGATTATGCCGGCAAGTATTTATTGGAGGTAAATGGTCGATATGACGGTTCATCCAAATTTCCTCAAGATCAGCGTTACGCGTTCTTTCCTTCGTTCTCCGCAGGCTGGAGAATTTCAGATGAATCTTTCTTCAATATTGCTGATAAAGCTGTTTCTGACCTAAAAATAAGAGCTTCTTATGGTTCATTGGGAAATGGAAATATTAGATCCTACGCCTTCCAAGAACTTTTTTCTATTGCTCAATCTGACAGGATACTCAATGGTGTGAGACCTCAATATACCAGCCAACCGGGGGTATTACCTGATGGATTAACCTGGGAAACCTCCACCACTGCAAACATTGGTATTGACCTGGGCCTTTTGGAAAACAGACTGAACTTCACAGGTGATGCCTATATAAGAAATACCACTGATATGTTTACCGTAGGCAATTCCTTGCCAGCGGTTTTTGGAACAGCTGTCCCTAAGGGTAACTTTGCGGACCTGCGTACAAAAGGATGGGAATTTGTAGTATCCTGGAAGGACCAAGTCAGCCTTGCTTCCAAGCCACTTAACTACAACGTAAAATTCTTTATGGCGGATTATTCCTCTACCATCACCAAATACAACAATCCTGATAAAAGATTGAGCGATTATTATGAAGGGATGAAAGTAGGCGAAATTTGGGGTTATGTTACAGAAGGACTGTTTGAATCCATGGAGGACATCAATACCCATGCTGATCAATCTTATATCCAATCTTCCACTAGCAGAACGACCTTGCCTGGAGATATCAAATTCAAAGACCTTAATGGGGACGGAGTAATCAATAAGGGATTAAATACGGTTGATAATCCAGGAGACCAAACCATCATTGGTAATTCCACTCCGCGATATACTTACGGGTTTAATATCGACCTTAACTGGAACAACTTCTTCTTCAGCACCTTCTTCCAGGGAGTTGGCAAGAGAGACTGGTGGCCAGGTGGTGAAGCAGGGCTTTTCTGGGGACAATATAACCGCCCTTATAATGATATTCCCAAATCCATGATCGGCAATATTTGGTCTGAGGAGAATCCAGATGCCTATTTCCCTAGATACAGGGGCTATTCTGCTATTGGAAGCAACCGCTCACTCTCATCCACTCAAACCAGGTATTTGCAAAGTATCGCCTATTTGAGAATGAAAAATATCCAAATTGGTTATAATCTACCCGAACATGTGGCCTCCAAATTTAAGATGGGCGGAGCTAGAGTATACCTATCCGGAGAAAACCTGTTGTCTTGGTCTCCACTGTATGATGTTACCAAAAACCTAGATGTAGAAAGCACTGGGCCATCTGATTTGACCCTTACATCCGGTACTTCAGGAAATGGTAATAATTATCCTATCCTGAAGAGTGTAACCCTTGGACTTTCTATCACCTTCTAAATTGAATTATTCAAAAATGAAAAATATAAAAAACATAATCGGATCGATAGCCATTCTTGGGACTTTTGCCTCAAGCTGTGCCGAACTTGATCAGTTTCCTGAGTCTACCACTTCAGGTAGTGCCGTTTTCAATAGTGAAAATGGTTTGGAACTCTATTCCACTTCATTCTATAATGCCCTTCCTACAGCCAGAGAAATCCATGCTGGAGACGCCATGGCTGATTATTCAGCAAGAACCCAGGTACCCGATTTCCTTAGACCTGGTAATTTCACCCCTACACAAAGTAGTGGATGGTCCTGGAGTGAATTGAGAAACATCAATTTCTTCTTGGAAAACAATGTCAGTGAAGAAATTAATCCAGCAACCAAAAATCACTATAATGCACTTGCAAAATTCTTCAGGGCCTACTTTTACTTTGAAAAAGTAAAACGTTTTGGGGATGTTCCATGGATCAATAAAACCATGGATGTCAATGATCCAGATCTGTTTAATGGCCGTGATCCCCGTACTTTAGTGATGGATTCTGTATTGAGAGACCTTGATTATGCCATAGAAAATATTCAAACTGCAGATGATGAGAGCAGAAGTTTAATCACCAAAAATGTGGTCCTAGGCTTTAAATCAAGAATTTGTCTTTTTGAGGGAACTTTCAGAAAATACCATACCAACTATGGCCTTACCGCTTCTGCAGACCAATGGCTGTCAGAAGCTGCTGATGCTGCTGGACAGGTAATCAATAGTGGTGACTTTTCTCTATATCAGGGAGCTGGAGAAGACCTTTCCTATCGATCTCTTTTTATCAGTGAAAAACCTGTATCCCAAGAGGTAATGCTATCTGTGGTCATAGATCCAGCATTGAGTGTTTTTCATGATGCCAACTGGTGGTGGACAAGCTCAACCTATGGATCAAGGGTAAGTTTGACTAGAGATTTCGTGAGAACGTATTTGAACACTGACGGCTATCCTTTCACCAACTTAAGTGGTCATGAAACCATGACCTTTATGGAAGAAACCAAAGGTAGAGACAAAAGGCTACAGCAAACCATTAGAATGGCTGATTACACACGAACCAATGCAGGTTCAGTCATTCCAGCACCTCCTATTTTCTCTTATACCTATACGGGTTATCAGCCTATCAAATGGACACTGGACGATATGTATTATGATGGCGGAAGCCGAAATATCAACAGTGTCAGTATCATGAGATATGCAGAAATCCTTTTGAACTATGCGGAGGCTAAAGCAGAACTTGGTTCCTTAGAAGCAGATGACTGGGCAATGACCATTGGTGCATTGAGAGAAAGAGCTGGGATTAAAGGAAATCTAAGTGTACCAACAGCTATCGACCCTTATCTACAACAGACATATTTCCCTGAGATCAATGATCCAATTCTATTGGAGGTAAGAAGGGAAAGGGGCATTGAATTGGTTTTTGAAGGGTTCAGGTTTTATGATCTGGTCAGATGGAAAAAAGGAGAACTATTGGAAATGCCATGGAATGGTTTCTATGTACCAAAACTGAATACTCCAATTGACCTTAATGAGGATGGTATCCTTGATGTTGCTTTCTATACTACAATGCCCGCTAATCCAGTTGAAGGTGTCACTTATATAAATGTAGCTGAAAACATAGATTCAGGAGTCAATCCACAACAGTTATCCGAAGAAAACAAAGGTGAAATACATTGGTTGGACCATCAGTCTAGAGAATGGGAAGAAAAAAACTATCTTTATCCAATTCCTGAAAATGATCTTTTGATGAATCCTGATCTGGGACAAAACCCAGGTTGGTAAGTTTCCAAAGAATTTTATAACCGCAGATTCGGGAATTTAAGCCGTTGGATAAACAAGTCCTGGCCTATCTCATCTGCGGTTATTAATTTTCCAATTGGATACTTTATTTAAGTATATAATTAAAACCCTTAAAGCTGTATTAGTACAATGAAAACACTACAAACCAAGTTATTCCTAGCGATTTTTTCCTTAGGGATCTTTTTAACTGCCTTTTCTGCAGTAGCTCAAAATGAACACCTTACCATAGCTACCTTTAATATCCGCTATGACAACCCGAAGGATGCCCCCAATAATTGGGATAACCGAAAAGAAGTTGTAGTGGATCTAATCAAATTCCATGGCTTCGATGTATTTGGAATTCAAGAGGCCTTGAAGCATCAATTAGAATATATGGATGAAAAATTGAAGGATTTTGACTATATAGGAGTAGCTAGAGAGGATGGTAAAGAAAAAGGAGAATATTCTCCCTTGTTTTATAACAAGAAAAAATTCAAAGTACTGGAAAGCAACACCTTTTGGTTATCTACAGATACAACCAAGCCTAATATAGGTTGGGATGCTGCTTTGTCGAGAATTTGCACTTGGGCAAAACTAAAAGACAAAAAGTCAGGCAAACAGTTTTATGTCTTCAATACTCATTTTGACCATGTTGGTGTAGAAGCCCGACAGGAAAGTGCCAAATTAATCTTAAGCAAAATACAAGAGGCCGATAAAGCAGGCATCCCAGTAATGCTGACCGGTGATTTCAATGTGGACCAAGAAAACCCTGCCTATATCCTACTAAGAGATTCAAAAGAGCTGAAAGATTGCTATGAGGCGGCAGATGTACGTTATGCCAATAACGGCACCTTTAACAGCTTTGACAATACCAAAACCACTGACAGAAGGATTGATCATATCTTTGTCAGCGAAGACCTCAATGTGAAAAAATACGGTATCCTAACGGACACTTACCATAATCTCTATCCTTCTGACCATTTTCCTGTAATGTCAGTAATTGAATGGAAGTAGTAATAGTACTTAGTAACTAGTATTGAGTATCAAGTATAAAATATACTTCATGATACTTGATACTAGCTACTCTTATAATGTCAGTAATTGAGTGAAAACAATTTAGAGAAAAGAGAATAGAATAAAGAAAAAAGACTTCTAACCCGCGCTTGCAGCGCGGTTTTTTAGTTTATAGCCCTTCAAACTGGACAAAGTCTCTCTCAATACTTTGTACTTCATACTTGATAGTTGCTACTTCAACATCAGCCCCACTTCACCGAAGTCATCGTCAGTGATCCTCCAACAGCTTTATCATTAAAGAATTTTGGTTCTTCTTGAGGACTGCTCAATCCCATAGTATACAAAAGGGGAATATAATGGTCTGGTGTAGGTATGGCCAATTGAGCTGCTTTGCCCATTTTTTGATAGTCAATTAAGGCTTTATAATCACCTTCCTTAATTAGATTTTTGAATTTTTCATTCATTTCAATCGCCCAGTCATATCCGTATTCCGGTTCCTTCAGCTTATCCCAGGCTACCATCCGCAGATTATGCACCATATTACCACTGCCAATGATCAATACTCCTTTTTTTCTTAACTGAAAAAGCTCTTGTGCCAATTCATAGTGATATCGTGGACTTTGGTAATAATCAATACTTAACTGCAATACCGGAATATTTGCCTTGGGGTACATATGTCGAACTACTGTCCAAGTACCATGGTCAAGTCCCCATTCATGATCAAGCTCAACTTGGGTAGATTGGATATTTATTGCTGTATAGGCAGCCAACTGAGGATCGCCAGGTGCAGGATATTGCACTTCAAAAAGTGCTTTAGGGAATCCTCCAAAATCATGGATGGTATTGGGAAAGTCCATTGCTGTAATCCTTGTCCCCCTACTCAACCAATGTGCCGAAACCACTAACACTGCTTTAGGTGTAGGAATTTCTTTACCCAGTTTTTTCCAGTAATCACTGAATTCATTATCCTCTATCCCGTTCATTGGTGATCCATGACCGATGAATAACACCGGCATGATAATTCCATTATCAGCTAAGCCACCTGTAAATCGATTAAAATCAGCTAAGTTTTTCATATACATTTTGAGATCTCTAAAGCCAGCTCTATATAACAAAAAGCAACTTCCTATATCTTAACTAAAGTTAGGTAAATATAATTCATGTATATACATCAAATATTGCTCATTCTTATCATTCGTTACTATTTTTCACAAAATTGATTGCAAAACTCTACTTCTAATACTAACATAGCACCATGAATCTAGATGCACATTATTCCAACATAGCCCAACCCTCTCTAGAAAAAATAAAAAACAACCAGTATGAAATAGATGAGCTCATTGAAAACCTAGATGATTCCAGAAGGGGCTTAACAGTGCTTGCCCGTCCAAATGAAGAGGTAAAATCAAAATTCCAGTATTTTATCTCTAAGCTTAGGCTAATTGAGCCTGAACAATATTATTATCCCAACTCTGATATTCATACCACCATTCTCTCCATCATATCTTGTTATCCAGATTTTTCAATTAACGATATTTCCACCACAGAATATATTGAGGTCATCAATAAAAGTATCAATGAAATACCTTCATTTACCATCCAATACAGAGGTGCAATTTTAAGTCCAGCGGGGATAATAATAAAGGGCTATCCAGAAAACAATATTTTACAGGAACTAAGAACTCGACTTAGACAAGACTTTAAAAAGAGCCATTTAGAACAAAGTTTGGACAAAAGGTACACCTTGCAAACAGCCCATTCCACCATTATGCGATTTTCAAATCCCATAAAGCAAAAAGATAAACTCATCCAATTGGTTAATGAATTTAATGAACATGATTTTGGTAGCTTCAAAGTAAAAAATATTGAGTTTGTTTTTAATGACTGGTACCAAAAAAGTAAAAACACCCAAAAGCTTGCTGATTTCCAACTAATAGGGGGTTAACAAAGGTATCATGAAATCTCTTTGTCCCCCTTTTACAAGCAGGCAATCATTAAACCATGCATGACCATTGATTCATAATTTGTTAAAAATTTGCTTTGAATACTTCATTACATACCTAATTATCTCATCCACAACTTAAACAAAAAATAGCCCTACACTAAAACAACATTTTCCTAAAATCATTTTATTATCGAAAACAAACGATTGGTGTATATTAATTGGTTATAAATACTCAATTTTGAGTATTTTTTATAATCGATTAATACAGTACTTTTGGTTCAAAATATTAGTAACTGGTACTAAAAAATCAACTTTTATTCATTTAATAGGTATTCAAATGAAAAAATTTTTAACTGTTCTTGCTCTCATTATTTGCAGTTTAGGATGTAGCAAAGATGAAGATATCAAACCGGACCTAAAAAATATCACGGTTGAAGAAGGTCAAGAAAAGTATTCGGGCTCAGTGGAATTGCCCCCTTCCATGGATCCCAAAAAGCTATCTGTAACCTCCACATCCGGAAGTTATGAGCTATATGGTGATAATGAATTCACCGTTGCTAAAAACAAGATTGACAAGCAGTTTCTCTTTGTTGAGAATCAAAATGGAGAAGTAATGTTGGCCAAATACAATAGTGATGATGGTGAGCTTATCAATTCTTGGACTACTGCAAGGGCCATTGTTGCACTTGCTCCTTGGACAGCTTATGTTGAAGAGGGTAAACTCAAGGAAATCCTGGATGAAATCAGTCAAATGGAAGAATTTAACAAGCTGGATGAAGCAGTTCAGGTTGCTTTGGAGAATGGCGTCTCGCCTCTAACCAATGAAGGTGTCCAGAGTGCTTTTCAAGTTCTCAACAAGGCCATTATCTCTTCAGAAACAAGCTCCCCTAATGACCGGACCACCCTCCTTCCAGAAGTGGATTATTTAGTGGAACCTTCATTGAGTTTTGCCAATAATACCTTGACCATCCGAAATGACGGGACAACAACAGCGGCCTGGGGAGTAGAAGTCTTTCATGATGGTTCGTCCATTACTGACAACTTGATCTTGCCTGGAAATTCAGTATCATTCCCTTCTCTCTCGAGTATTTGGGCAGCCATCACAGGTAGCGCTACTGATGCGGTTTTTAACGCAGGCCCCAACTTGGAAATCCCATTACCTTTGGAGAGTAAATACCCCATAAAATTCGGCAGTCCGACAAGTCCCAATTTATTGAATACGAGTCTTTCGATGGAAGCGGCCTACTATAATATCGCCGTTTCTCATGCGGTAATCCTTAAAAGCTTTGGTATCGAAATCCCTACTTTGGAAATTTCCAATATTTTTGATCAAGGGTGCCTGAACGAAATTTTTGACGCAACATCCAACGTTATTGTCGACGCCATAAATGCAGATAAATTAACTACCGAGTTTTACCTTGATCAGCTGACAAGCCTATTTAAATCTTCCTCAAAATCTATGGCGGCTTGTACAGATATGTTCAGCAACTTTCCAGGAAGCAGTACCACCGCTAAAGAAGTATACCTTAAAAAACTGGTTTCATTTTTAAATTTATATGCCAAATCAGAGGCAGTGTTTATCACAAGTAAGTTATTTGGGGATATGTTTGTTCTAAACGATATCAGTATTTGTAGGCAGGTAATCAATGGCAAAATATACCCTTGCTTTAGCCTTACAAAAAATGAGAAAATAGAAACAGAAAAGATATACCAAGATGATGAAATAGACTTAGATGTGAAAGGACAGTTGGACTTCCCTTCTGCTGACAATACTACTTTCCCAAATGGTGTGGAAGTCCATTGGGAAGTAACCGAAGGTGATGGCAAGTTATCATCAAGCAAATCAAGTATAAATACTACAGGATTGGCAAAAATAAGGTTTACTGCTGGGAAAGAGTCCAGACAAACCATTAAATCCTCTATTAAAAACAGTAAAGGAGAAGATATAGATTTCGTCAACTATACACTAAATGTCCAAGAAATTGATTCAACAGCCATCTATGAAAAAGCAGTTGTAGGGAACTGGTCAGTTTATGGAATCAATGAAGGAATAACGGACCCCAATCCCAGAAACCTAGAGTTGTATGAGGGAGGTATAGGGCGTTATATCGTTGAAGGTCCAAATTCCCCTAATAGAGATGGAACAGATGAAAATGGAAACTCTTATTATAATGTTTCTTGGAAAATATATAAGCGGGATGGAAGATACTTTCTATCCGAAGATGGTTTCTGGCATTATGGCTTTGAGAGCTATCGTACTTACGATGTGAACCTTAAAAATAATGCCCTTACTTATCCCCTCAATTTCCATATCACTTATAATGAATTTGATGACGGCCCATACCCATCTCGGAAATATGTGAAAAATTAAAAACGAAAAAGCCCTTTCAGCAACAAGACTGAAAGGGCTTTTTCAAATCAGTTAATCCTTAGTCTTCATTAGAAGGCTTACCAATAGTAGCCAAAATTCCTCCATCAACATAAACAATCTGTCCATTGACAAAATCACTGGCTTTACTTGCTAGGAAAATAGTCGTTCCCTGAAGATCTTCAGGATCTCCCCATCTTCCTGCCGGAGTTCTGCTTACTATAAAATCATTGAAAGGATGTCCATCCACGCGGATTGGCGCAGTTTGCTCTGTAGCAAAATAACCTGGACCGATTCCGTTTACCTGAATATTATACTTGGCCCATTCCGTGGCCAGGTTCCTGGTCAACATCTTCAAGCCCCCTTTAGCAGCAGCATATGCGGAAACAGTGTTTCTACCCAATTCACTCATCATGGAGCAGATATTGATGATTTTACCGCCTCCTTTTTCTTTCATACCTTTGGAAACCCTTTTAGCCATAATGAAAGGAGAAACAAGGTCCATATTCACCACTTTAGCAAAATCAGCCACTTCCATCTCCATGGCCGGGGTCCTTTGGATCATTCCTGCATTATTCACTAAAATGTCTACTGTACCGAATTTGGCTTCTATATCAGAGATGTTTTTATCCACATCTTCCTCACTGGTCACATCAAATAGATATCCATGGGCTTCTATTCCCTCTTCTTTATAGGTCTTGATGGCAGCTTCCATTTTGGCCGGTGTATGTCCATTTACTATCAGAATGGCACCGCTTTTCCCCAATGCCTTGGCCATGGCCATTCCAAGACCATGTGTAGCCCCTGTTACCAAAGCTACTTTTCCTGTCAGGTCAAATAAATCTTTCATTGATTGGTTATTAGTTATTTGGTTATGCTGTTTTGAAATGCTGTAAGTCTATATCTTCGATTGATTTGCAACCGCCCTAAGACATTTACCTCATGTCTACCGGAGCCACTTTATCCATATCTCCATAGTCCAGGTTTTCACCGGCCATTCCCCAAATAAAGGTATAATTAGAAGTACCGGAACCTGCATGGATGGACCAGGCCGGAGATATCACTGCTTGGTGATTGGTCATCCAGATATGTCTGGTCTCTTGTGGCTGCCCCATATAATGGCATACAGTAGCATCGTCAGCCAAATCAAAATAGAAGTATGCTTCCATCCTTCTGTCATGGGTATGCGCAGGCATGGTATTCCATACACTTCCTGGTTTCAATTCTGTCATGCCCATTTGAAGCTGGCAGGATTCTACCACACTATTAACAATCAGCTTATTGATGATTCTATGATTGGAGTTTTCCAATGAACCCAACTCCACTTTTTCAGCGTCTTCCAAACCTACTTTTTTTGTAGGATAAGCTTTATGTGCTGGAGCAGAATTGAAATATAACAAGGTCTTACCTTCTGCTGAAGGATTGAAAATCACCTCTTTCACTCCCTTTCCAATATATAATGCTTCCTTGGTGTTCAATTTGTGATCTGTACCGTCTACGGTAACCAAAGTTGGAGCACCTACATTAATGATCCCCAATTCCCTTCTTTCCAAAAAGTACTCCGCCTTAAGTTGATCTACAGTCTCAAGCTCTAAAGCTTTATTAACAGGAGCTATCCCTCCTACAATCAGACGATCAAAAGTTGTGTAAACACCTGTAATCTGATCTTCCTGGAATATATTCTCTAAAAGAAAATGGTCTCTTAGCTTTTGGGTATCATACCCTTTTACATCATCAGGATGCGAGGCATGTCTCGTTACGATGTTCGTATGCATATTTTCTAATGTTTATTTATATGATTTATTTCAAAATTCAAAATCTGTGCAATCGATTACCCAACTCCTCAAAATAAAACTGAAATCACTATTTTGAATTCAGTTTATCTTCTACGAATTATGATTGGAAGAAATATTCAAACTACTTGGATCAGTTTGGGAATTGCAATTTCTAAGATCCTTAGAAAACAAAGCTAATAATAATCAGGGGAAAATGAATACCAAAAGCCTGGTCATTTTATCCTAACCATTTTTACTCAGCTAAATCCCTGATATGGCAAGGCCTAAGAGCTGATCCACTCGCAATTATTTGATGGTTACCTTTAAAGGGGATTTTAACTTCTTGGCAAACTGCTGAAGATAGTGATCCCAATCTGCTGAATTCGCAAATTGTCCACTTTTATCCCATCCAAATCCTGCAAAATAAGTCACTGATTGATCTTTAGGCTCTGCTACCATAAGCAATTGACTTCCATCTTTATATTCTACCCTATGATCCAAAATCTCTTTCACATTTTTGGGATCCATGACCACCCCAAGTCCAAGCATACTATCATCAATAGGCTCATAATAACGCATAATTCCTTCTTCCTCCATTATCAAAACTTCACCTTTCTTATTATGTAAGGTGATCCCAACAGTTACATTATCCAGGTCACCCTCACTGACAAAAAAAGACTCAAAACGACAAAGATTACTACCCAGATCCAAACAAATTCTTTTGGTTTCAGAAACCATTTGCCCATTTGCTTCCCAAGGAGCATATTTTAATTCAAACATTGTTCTTATAGGCCCTACAGCAATCCTATCATAGCTAACGAAGTTTCTTGAAGTATACAAAGAATCTTCTTCCCAAATACCTACGCCTCCTATTCCCCTAGAGGATCCTACATGGTAAGGATCATATCCTTCACCTGTATCCTGATGATAGGCTCCCTTCTTCTCATCATTCTCCTTATACCACTTGTCTATAATCGGATAGTTTACTCTTTTCAACCATGCATCTATTCCACTGGAAAGTGTACCATCAGGTAATTTTTGCTCTATCCTGCGTTGGGCATCTGGTCCATAAGTTCTAAAAGCCACCTTATCATTTTCCCAAGTATAATCATCAGTTCGCTCAGGCACAAATCTCGAAAAAGTCTTTATTTCGGATTGGGGTTGCTTCTCTCCCTCTTTTAGCGGTCTCACCAAAAACCGCTTTGTTTCCGCTGATTCCAAATCTGTTTGGAACAACCACTGATCCATCTTCTCATCGCCATCAAGATCTATCCATTGATTGACCAGACTTGTGCCAGTTTGAATATCTTCAATGACCAATTTATCAGGCCCATATTGATCTATCAAAGGTTGAAACTTATCAGCCTCCAATTCAATAGTGGCAGATTTTCTGATTACCTCACTTGGATTGAAAACTTCAATTTCAGTGAAATCCTTTGATCCTGAATTACAAGATGAGAAACACAAAATGGAAACAAATCCCGTCAAAACCATCCATCCTTTTTTAGACTTTGAGGCTTTGGTCAAAATAGGGAACCTGACATTATCAATCATAAAACTGGTCTGTTTAATTCTTATTTTTAAATTATCTGCTAATAAAAGGCTACTCTTTTGAAAGTGCAAGCTTGTAGGATAGATTAAAGTCAAAATGAACCTGAGCCCTCTAAGATTGATCTATTTGACCACCTAATGCCCAAAAATTCCAATTATAATAAGCTATTTTTATTTTTGTCCCAAACCATTTATCTTCAGCTACATTAAACAATCCTCTGATATTAAATCGGAATTTTTCGTTTCACAATAACCCAAGAAATAAAATGCCCCTAGAAAACCTTAACCGCCGTCACTTTATTAAAGGCAGCACCGCAGCCCTAGCCCTGACCTCACTTGGCGTCATGGGAATGAGCATTCCCAATTTTGATAAAAGTTACAAAGTTGGGCTCATCGGATGTGGGTGGTACGGCACCAGTGACCTTTTTAAATTGATTCAGGTAACTCCCTTGGAGGTGGTGGCCCTTTGTGATGTGGACAGTCGTCATTTGGAAAATGCCCAAAAACTAGTCAGCGAAAGACAACGCTCGGGTAAAGTACCCAAAGCTTATAAAGATTACCGCAAAATGCTTAAGGAAAACCAGTTTGACATCGTACTGATAGGCTCACCAGATCACTGGCATGCCCTTCAAGCCATTGAATCCATCAAATCAGGTGCTAACGTATACTTACAAAAGCCCATCAGTGTAGATGTTTTGGAAGGAGAAGCCATCCTGGCCGCAGCAAGAAATTACAATAAGGTAGTACAGGTAGGCACGCAAAGGAAAAGTACTCCGCACCTCATTGAGGCTAAAAAACAAATTGTCGACAAGGGGCTTTTGGGAAAAATTTCCCATGTAGAAATGTGCTGCTATTATCATATGAGAGCAAATGGCAACCCAGAGATTAAACCTGTTCCGGAATTTTTGGACTATGAACTATGGACAGGCCCTGCCCCTTTAAGACCATATGATGATATTCCACACAGAAGGTGGTGGAGAACATTTATGGAGTACGGAAATGGGATCATGGGTGATATGTGCGTCCATATGTTGGACACAGTACGCTGGATGCTGGATCTGGGATGGCCTACCAAAATCAGCTCTACAGGTGGTATATATGTTCAGAAAGAAGGCAAATCAAATATTACAGACACCCAATCCGCGATATTTGAATATGATGAGCTAAACTGTGTTTGGCAGCACCGTTCTTGGGGGACCCCCGCTGATCCTGATTACCCTTGGTCCTTTAAACTATATGGAGAGAAAGGCACCCTTTCGGCCAGTGTTAGCAGATACGATTTTGTCCCTCAAGGAAAAGGAGAAACCATCCACGGGGATGTGGTATACGAAAAAGAAAAATATCCGGAAGATCTTAAAGAAAAAGACATTGAACTTCATGCAGCTCCTGCCACACGTAATCATATGCGTGATTTCCTAAGTGCCATAGAAAACAAGCATCTTCCTATTGCAGATATTGAACAGGGACATATATCTTCTGCCTCGTGTATTCTGGCAAATTTATCCATGGAACTGGGCAGACCACTTAGCTATGATCCTGTCAACAAAACAATTCCAAATGATCCAGAGGCCAACAAATTACTGAAGCGAGCGTACAGAGAAGGATATCAGCACCCTTATTCTTAAACCCAATAATATCAATGTCCTTAAGTGAAGCATGGCACAAGGTCACCTTGAGCGCCTGCCTTTGGGAGGACAGGGAGTCCAAGGGGAAGACACCGGAACTCGATTCCGATCGTTCTGACATCTCTGTAAATTCGACAACTAAATGACATTGCCAATAATATCCAATGAAAAATCTATTAAGGGCCAAAACTACTTCAAAATCAGCCTCATTAGTTCAGTTTTTAAATTGCAATTAATAAAAAAGAGGCGAGTTATGGACTCGCCTCTTTTCTGTTAGTCCCCCCTTAAGTTTCCTCCTATTGATGTAAGAACAAAACCAAGCGGGGCTTAATTAGGTTGTCAATCCTGCTTTTAATAAAGTGCTTAATACTATAACGAAGAATCAAATGGCTATTGCATAAGGTCATTCTTTTTTGTTAACAAAGGTCTTTACTCCCCTATTATACCCTCCATTATTGATGGGGCTGGGGTAAAACTGTTTATATGCTCTTCATAGGCTTTTTGTATTTCCCGGACAATCTCTGGATGCTGATCATTGACATTGTATTTTTCAGAAGGATCATGCTCTAAATTATACAATAAAGGCACCTCATGATTTACCGGCTTTTCACTGCTATAAGATGGCTTGGTGGTAAAATGGGCTTTCCAGGGACCTTTGCGGATCGCATGCAGTTTATCATGGAAATAATAATAAACAAATTCCCTTACTTCCTTTTGTTTTCCACCAAGTATAGGCATCAAATCTGTCCCGTCCATTTCACGATCATTGGGCACATCTCCTCCAGCCATATGCATGAAAGTTGGGTACAAATCCATACTCGTAACCAAAGAAGTACTGACCTGTCCGGGCGCAATAACACCCGGCCACCAGGCTATTGCAGGCACCCGCATGCCTCCTTCATAGGTGGATCCTTTACCTTCAAACAACAAACCTGCAGAGCCTCCTGCTTCTTTTTGTGTTAACCACGGACCATTATCACTGGTAAACACCACCAAGGTATTTTCCTCCAAACCCAGTTCTTTGAGTTTCTTCAGTATCTGGCCTACTGACCAATCCAACTCTGTAACCACATCCCCATAAATTCCTCGCTCACTTTTTCCTTCAAAATCCTCCGAGGCATATAAAGGTACATGTGGAAAGTTATTAGGATAATAAAGAAAAAAGGGCTGCTCCTTATTTTGTTCAATGAATTTGATTGCCTCTTGGGTATACCTTTTGGTCAAGGTATGCTGATTTACACCTCTTTCAATAACCTCTTCATTCCTATACAATGGCAAAGGAGGTCGATTATTATTCTTCGCTTTATTTGGCCTCATGTCATTTGAATAAGGTATGCCATAGTAAAAATCAAATCCATGGTTATTGGGCATAAACTCTGGAAGATGCCCCAAATGCCACTTACCTATCAGTCCTGTAACATATCCTTCTGCCTTTAAAGCTTCAGCAATGGTCAGTTCTTCCTGGGGTATTCCTGTAGATGAATCTGGAAAAAGTACTCCTCGTTTATGCCCTGCCATTCCAAAACGGATTGGCAGTCTACCGGTCATTAAGGCGGCCCTGCTAGGTGTACAAACATTGGCCCCCACATAGAACTGTGTAAGGCGCATGCCCTCTTGTGCCATTTGGTCCAAATAGGGAGTTTTGATGGTGGGATGCCCAAAACAACCCAGATCACCATAGCCCAAATCATCAGCAAAAACCACTATAATATTTGGTTGCTTGGTCACAGACTGGGCTTCCAAAGACTCAAAGACGAATAAGAAAAGGCAGGTAAATAGAAGAAAAGTAAAGGGAGGTTTCATAAGTTAACGGTTTTTTGGATCATTGTACTGCTTCACATATGAAACAGCTTTCCGGTAAGGTCTTGATAATATTTTGACAAACAGACCAATAATACTAAAACTCTCGTCTATTTCCAATTGGATAAATCCAACCCTCATCCCATAACTTTTTGTAAATAGTTTGCTTCTTCTGGATATCCTCACCCAGCAATCCAACCAACAAATCATGATAATATTTGCTGTTTTGAAAAGCAGGAAGCCTGTGTTCATCATTAATAAGAAAGAATGAACCATCTGCATAATAGGATATTAAAACTTGATCCACACGATGATCTACCAGTTTATCTTTTTCACCAGATAATACCAGTGCCTTACCTTTAAAATCCCTTAAATGATCATAATGGATCCCCTCCACAGAAAAGGGTGCTTTTTTGTAGAACTTCACTAATGAAGCACCTTTTTCACCCAACCAAATTAGAGGCGATGGCAGTTTAGCCTTGGTATCCAAAAAGGTATAAAGATGCTCAAAAATCCTAACCTGCAAAGCGATCTCATTTGATTCCTCATTTATTGTTCCTCTATCGAAGGAAGTTGGCTTCTTTTGATAGCACTCCCAAAAAACATCTTCGAAACTTTTTGAACCACTGGGCAAAATATTATAAATCATTAGTCCCATCGCCTGCTGAAGGTCCAATAATAAAGGGTCTATCAGTAAAATTTTCTCTACCTTATCTGGATATCTGGAAACATAATGCTGGGCCATGTCAGCTCCTGAGGATTCTCCCAATAAGCTTATGGATCGGTTATTTAAAACCAATTTTCTGACTGCTTCCAAATCCTTTACTTGCTGGCTAATATTAAAGATCTTATAAGCCATTTCCCAGTCAAGCTCTTCTCCTTCGAGCCAAAGAAAAGACCCAAAATTTGGCTGGGAATACCTTCCTTTAATGAGCAATACATTAAACTTTCCCATAGCCTCCGCAGAAAATCCTTGACCTTCCAAAAACTGCGTCACCGCATCTTCAACGATCATCAAGATAGGCTTATCAGGATCATAGGGTTGTTGAAATCGATAATTTATTTTTCCCCAGCCCATCTCAGGTGCTCCGTAAACCAAAGGGACGTCCAAGGTCTCCCAAACTTCCTGAGCGCTAGCGGTAGAACTCCAAAACAAAAAAAACATTAAAAACATCATAGACCAAAAAAAATATATCGAGATTAAAAACGCATTTTTATTGTCTTAAGAATAGTTAAAACCGTCGTTAAATATCGTTGGTGCTTTTATTCCCTATAACTGGGATTTACATGAAGATTAGTTAATTTTGGTTTTCACCAAAATCATGAGCAATCGTGACACTATCCGAATTCAAAAAAAGCTTAGACAATAACCAGCCCCCAACTGGCCTTAGCATCCAATTAGAATCATTATGGTTTGATGGGAAGGGGAATTGGGAACATGCCCACGACTTGGTTAATGACCTGATGGATGAAGATTCGGCTTATGTACATGCCTACCTCCACCGCAAGGAGGGTGATCAATGGAACGCCTCCTATTGGTATAGAAATGCGGGCAAACCAAAGCCTTCATTTAGCTTAGAGGAAGAATGGGAGCAATTGGTAAAATACTTTTTATAGGAACATAGACATATAGAAAAATCACCTTTATAAGTAGGCTGTTTTGCTTCAACTCTTCAATCTTTTAACAGAAAATTAAATTCATTTTTTTTCAAAATCCAATAGAAGAATAAGGCAACACTTTCAAAAACCTGACTTTTATCAGTTTTTGCCTTGAGGTATATCAAACTTTATTAAAGCTGTTCTAAATAATTTTGGCTTAAATAAAGATTGAATCCATGAGCACTTTCAATAGCCTTGTCCGCAAGTACAATGTAGCTGTCCCAAGATATACCAGTTATCCAACCGTTCCACTATGGGAAAACAATATTGACGAACTCCAGTGGAAAAAAACGGTTCAAAAAGCGTTTCAAGACTTTGGAAAACAAGAAGGCATCAGCTTATATATCCACCTTCCTTATTGTGAAAGCCTATGTACCTATTGTGGTTGTAATAAGAGAATTACAAAGAACCACGATATAGAAGAGCCTTATATAACAGCCATCATGCAGGAATGGAAGGAATATTTAAAAATCCTTCCTGGCAAGCCAAAATTGGCGGGGATACATCTGGGCGGAGGTACACCTACCTTCTTTTCTCCCAAGCACCTATACGAAATGCTGAATTATATCATTCAGAGTGCAGACCTCATGCCTGATACAGACATGAGTTTTGAAGGTCACCCAAACAATACCAGCTTTGAACATTTGGTAACCCTTAAGCTACTTGGTTTTAACAGGGTAAGTTATGGCATTCAGGATTTCGATGAGCAAGTGCAAAAAGCCATCCATAGAATCCAGCCTTTTGAAAAGGTGAAGGCAGCAGTGGACAATGCAAGGCTGGTAGGCTTTGATGCCATCAACTTTGATCTGATTTATGGCTTACCGCACCAAACAGTGGACACGATCAAAAACACTTTTGAACAAGTAGCAAGGTTAAAGCCGGATAGAATTGCCTTTTATAGTTATGCGCATGTTCCTTCAGTCTTTCCAGCCCAAAAAAGTTTTGAAGAGTTCCTTCCTTTGCAAGAGGAAAAGCGAGTCCTTTATGAAAAAGGCCACCAGCTTTTACTTGACATGGGCTATTTTGAAGTAGGCATGGATCACTTTGCCCTGAAGGAAGACCCATTATTTATAGCTAAGGAACAGGGACAACTTCACAGAAACTTTATGGGCTACACGCCAAAACCCTCCAGAATGTTATTGGGTTTAGGTAACAGTGCCATTAGTGACATCCACTATGCCTATGCCCAAAACACCAAAGACATTGAGCTGTACAAAGAGCAAGTAGGGCTGGCACACTTTCCATTAACCAAAGGCCATTTAATGTCCAAGGAGGACATTCAAACCAGGCATACCATCATGACCTTGATATGTCAGGGACAGGCCAAAATGATCGATACCTATTGGCACATGGATACAATCAATGAACTTATGGAATTTCAAAAAGATGAATTGGTGGAAATTAGAAAAGGCTCCATTAATATAATGGAGAAAGGTATGCCCTTTATCAGAAATATCTGTGCCGTGTTTGATCATAGAATGAGAAACCAAAAATCGAAAAAGTTTGTCTTCAGCAAGGCAATATAAATTATTGATAAAATTATTACACTTAATAATTTAAAACCCCAGCACTAGGGCCTGAATCATTAAATTGATTGGGCCCTATTACATTTAATATCAACGAGACAAAAAGAAAATATTTCTATTAATATTAAAACGCTTTTCTATTACATTTGCAGGCAAATGGTAAACACCTTGTTCCACATATGGCTTTCGATGGTCATCGTGCTCAACAGCATGATCTTTTCGGTAATCCAAATGGATTACGCCATTAACAAGGAATATATAGCTGAGAATTTCTGTATCAATAAGGAAAAGCCAGAAATGAATTGTGACGGAAAATGCTTTTTGGCTGAGAAGCTTAAAGCCGCCCAAGAACAAAAAGAACAGCAACCCGGAGCAATAGATTTTAGCCGTGATTTTGGGATTTACATCATTCATGACAACTTTATCGCTTTTAACAAAGCACAATTGATTAATTTTAAGGCAAAACCAACATATCAGGAAAGCAAAGTTATCTTCTTGACCAAAGACATTTTTCATCCCCCAAAAGGTATTGCCTAATATTTCTTAGGTACGGCATCAATGATTTAGACCATGTATTTAATCCTTTACTTGTTAAGGATTAAGTATCCTTTCATTGGCATAGTTTGTAACCTAATTCCTCTAAATATCCAACCACAAGCACAAAGCTAAAAAGCTGTCGTCTGCAATTTTGTGGAAGACAATGAGCCAAACTGGGTACTTTTCAGTCACTCAGTTGCTACAAAACGTGATCTTATTTAGAGAATAACAATCATTTTATTCAACAGACCTAAGCTTAATGTTTTGGTCAATTGTATCCCTATGTTTATGCGGTACACTTTCCTTAATTTCTTAGGATGGTTATCTGTGTGTGCAATATTATGGGCATGTGACGATTCCTCCAGGGAAGAACCTGCGCCACAAAACCCTGAACTAACATTACAGCATCCAGAATACTTTCCGAATAATATCCCCATGCCTGCCGACAACCCACTGACGGAAAAAGGTGTGGAGCTGGGGAGAATGCTCTTTTATGAAAAACAGCTGTCAGTAGATGGTTCTATTTCTTGCGCCTCCTGTCACCGACAGTCCAAAGCCTTTACTGATGGGCTACAGTTTAGCGAAGGGGTAAATGGAGAAATTGGAGACAAGAACTCCATGTCACTGGCCAACCTCCACTGGACCTCACGGTTCTTTTGGGATGGCAGGGCCAAGACTTTAGAAGAACAAGCCTTGGAACCCATCTCAGACATTCGTGAAATGAACTTGGAAATTGGTGAAGCTGTCGCTAGGCTTCAGGCTGACAAAGACTATCCTGAGCACTTTGAACTGGCCTTTGAAACTGATCAAATCAGCCCAGATTTAATTGGAAAAGCAATCGCTCAGTTTATTAGAACACTAGTTTCAGGCAATTCCAAATTTGATCAGTGGATAAAGGGCGAAGTGGAACTTAGCCCTACAGAACAAGTGGGAATGGAACTCTTCTTTACCCATCCTGATCCTTCCCTACAGATAAGAGGAGGCAACTGTGGCGATTGTCATCTGGGATTTCTGACCTCTGGTGATCGCAATGGGCTACTTGGATTTCACAATAACGGCCTGGATATGGATGAGCATCTAAACCAAGGATTGGCAGCAGTCACAGGAAAAGGTACCGACATTGGAAAATTCAAAGCCCCAACCCTAAGGAATATAGCGTTAACAGCTCCTTATATGCATGATGGGCGTTTTGAGACACTGGAGCAGGTACTCGACCATTATAATGAGCACATACAGATGAACAGCAATTTGGATATCCTCATCCTCGAAGCCAGCAATGAACAAATCAAGCCTGGTGAAGATATAAAGCTCCATCTTTCTGATAGTGAAAAAGAGGCTATCATTGCCTTTCTTCACACCTTAACAGACGAAAAATTTATTACTAACCCGAAATTCTCGGACCCGTTTAAATAAGACATTAAAATGAAAAAATTAGCAATATTACTATTGGCCATCATTGGATTTACCGCTTGTCAAAACGATGATAAAGACCAAATTCCAGCTGAAACAGAAGTGAATTTTTCATTTACTCACCTCTTTAATGGAGAGGAGGTTGAATTGGAAAACAAATCCTATACGCTTCCAGCAGGAGAAAGCTTTACGCCAAGGAAATTCAAATACTATATTTCCAATATCACATTTGAAAACAGCCATACTGGGGCTTCACATAAAATTGAAGACGGGTATTTTCTGATTGACCAGGCTGGCAAAAAAGAATTTAGTGTAACGCTTCCTACTGCTGAATATGATAAATTGACCTTTTTTGTAGGCATAGACAAAGCCAGAAACCTTTCCACCGATCAAGTTGGTGACCTGGATCCGAACAATGATATGGTTTGGAACTGGAATACGGGATACAAATTTTTGGTGCTGGAAGGAGAATGGGAATACCAGTCCAGTGACCGTTCAGGTTTAATCGTTCATATCGGCAACAATAACCCTGAAAATGGGCAAAACTTCAAGGCTATCAACATCGATCTTGAGGCAAAAGGCAAAAACCTGGGAAGCAATGCCAGTATAAAACTCGATTTGGAAGTCGAATTAAGCGAATTATTTATCAACCCTAATTCCATCAAAATCCATGAACTGGAAAACACCAGCATCATGGGGGGAGATGTGGCTATTCAGATTGCCAATAACTATCAAGAAGGGCTATTCCGTTTAAAATAATTCCATTTCAGCCAAAAAGTGAATATCATAAAAAACATAAAACACTTATTGTTCATAGGCTTGATCTTATTATTAAGCGGCTGCATGGATAATGCCAAGGAATTTGAACTGGCAAGGCCAGAGTTTTATACTCCGGCCTTATCATCCACCTTGCAACAGGAATCCTTCCCTCAATTGGAAAGAAACCCAATGAGCAAGGAAGGAGTCCTTTTAGGCAAAGCCTTGTTTTATGATCCTGCACTTTCCCAAAATGGAGAAGTGTCCTGCGCTAGCTGTCATGCCCCAGACCAAGCCTTTTCAGATGGATTGGCCCTTTCAGATCAGGGAGTTTCCGGGAAGAAGCTTCACAGGCATTCTCCCGCCCTCTTCAATATGGCCTGGCATAAGGGACTATTCTGGGATGGAGGGGCAACGAACTTAGAATCATTGATTTTTGGTCCGCTCACCCATCCTGATGAAATGGGAGCAGATCTAAATGAAGTCATTCATTACCTCAATGGCAGCTCCCTATATCCAGAGATGTTCGAAGCTGCTTTTGAAACAGACAGCATCACCAGTTCCCTGATCGGTAGATCCCTCGCCCAGTTTGTGCGCTCATTGGTTTCCCAGGACAGCAAATATGATCAATGGAAACGTGAAGAAACTCAATTCGACAATATAGAAATACAAGGGTATCAACTCTATCAGAAGCATTGTAGTAGCTGTCATACAGAAGGGCTTTTTACCGACTTGGAATACCATAATAACGGACTTGACATTAGTTATCCTGATCCGGCAGAACTTGAGGGCATTTACCTTGGTCGATACAGGATTTCCTTTGATGAGCAGGACAAAGGAGCCTTTAAAACCCCAAGTCTAAGGAATATCGCTTTGACCGCTCCTTATATGCATGATGGACGCTTTGCCGACCTGGAAGAAGTACTCGACCATTATGATCATGGAGTAAAAGTAAATGAAAGCCTTGCTCCAGAACTGAAAATGGGAATCCAATTAAATGCGGACGAAAGAGCTGAGCTGCTTGCCTTTTTGGAAACCCTGACTGATTACAAATTCATTAATAACAAAGCTTACCATAAGTAGGCACCTAGAAATGAAAAAACATACACCTCTATTGCTATTTATTCTAGCTTTTCCTCTTTTCTCAAAGGAGGCCAAAGCTTGTGACAGTTGTAATTTCTTTGAATATAGTTTACTGGAAAACAGAAGTTATATTGGCCTATTTTACCGGCACAGGGCTTTTGGTGGCTATGACCAATATGGTTATACCTCGCCGCCGCCCGTTACCAACAGCTACCTAGCAGATGCTTTTAAAAACGGGGCTACTGCCAAATATAGTCCAAACGCCAGGGTCATGGGGGTGGACCAAGTCAATCAGGATATGATCGTCATGCATGAACCGGAAGGTTCTGGCCTTTATGTCAACAAAACAGATCAAGACTGGGAGACATATCAAACAGTAGAGTTAAGGGGGAATTTTATGTTCAAGAACAAATGGAATTTCACCTTCTTATTGCCTTATGAATCCAATAAGGTGCACTATGAGAAAATGCTAAAGCTCCCAAACCCTGTCCAGGACACCACTATTTCAGTCCATGGCTGGGGAGACCTTACGCTTGCTGTAGACCGTATCCTTTATGTTTATAATAGCAAAGCCCGTCATACTTTCCGTCCAGGTATTGCTATTTCCGCTCCTAGCGGGCAATCAAGAAGAGTAGCCAGTAATGGCAGTTTGATAGATCCCATCATCCAGCCGGGGACCGGTTCATGGAGTTATATTGCCAGGTTCAACTACCAGTTATTTTATACCAAAACAGGTCTAAATGCTGGATTTAGCTATAAAAAATCATCAGAGGGAGCCCAAAACTATCAATTTGGTAATAGCCTAAATGCCAACCTGATTGGCTTCCACCAGATTTCTATCAAGAAAGACTTCTTATTGGTTCCAAATATCGGTGGCTATTATGAACGAGCTAACAAAGACACTTGGGAAAAAGAACAGCAAAACCTTACAGGAGGCCATGTCCTTTTTGCTCAAGGGGGGCTGGACATCAACAGAAAAGACTGGACCATGAGTTTCCTTTGGCAAAGCCCGCTTTACCAGGATTTAAATGGCAACCAGATCCATCACAGTAATAGACTTAGCATCGGAATAATCAAAGCCTTTAAGCTTTAACAAAGTATCCTGAAGGGTCTTAGGCCCTTCAGGATACTTTGTTTCATAAAACACTCGCTCCTATATCGCTACTTGAAACTGTATCACCATCATCCCCTTTCTATCACTACTAATATATTCCCCGGCAGTGTTCATTGTAAAAATTGGGCGACTTTGGTAGTTCAGTGAGAGCTTGGCCCTATTGCCATTGATCAACCAATTCACTCCTGCATCATACATTACCATAGGATCAGAAAATAGGTCAAAATCTGAATACTGACTGGAAATATATGGTTGCAAGGTACCCGCAGTTCCTAACAAACCCCTCTCAAACAAATAAGCAAACTGTCCGTACAAGGTATTGCCTGTTCCAATAGTAGGAAAAGCATTGCCAGCTCCATTATAACTGCCTTGTGAATTGGTTCCAGTCGCTGGATTCATTGCCCCAATATTCCTGATATAATTCTTCCCATAATCATTGGAGCTAAAGGAAACATAAGCGGTGACAGCATTTCCCTTTGCTGGGTTCAATGGTTTATCAAAGAACAGGTCCACGGCCAATAATGCCAGATTTGTCCTAGCCGTATCCACTCCATTTTCGGCCTCATGCCACATGGCATCTTTTTGGGTCATAAAGCCAGCCCCTATATTAAACACACTTTTTGAGCCCAAATAGGATCCCGCCTGATAGGGAGTAGTATTGGATTCCTTGTCCAAAAACATGTACTTAAAGTACCCATGAATCTGCGCGTAACCTGGCTCAGAAGAAAAAGTAGCATTTTCTCCCAATTCAATTCCTTGGACAGTAGAATTTTGAATGGCCATGGGTTTGGAAACAGCCAATCGATAATCCAATTTCCCTAATTGACCCTTTGCATAAACACTAAATTTTCTAACAAACTGGTCATTGACATCATTGGTAGCCTGCTGATATAAGGGGGCATCCAAAGTAAGTAGAGAACCAATAGAAGGTGAAGAGAACCTAGAAACTCCATTCCATCCTGTCAATCCACTTCCTATGGAAAGCTTTTCATTGACGACTTTGTACTCACCCAATGCGTCATGAAAAAACAAGCCCTGTTTCCTTGGCGACTTGTAGGACAGATTATTTTGTCCAAACTGTGTATAGAAAAACACCCTATCTGTCAATTGCCCAAAAAGCTGAAGACGAGTCCTTCTCAGACCTATATCCAGTATATGATCATCGGCTGTTCCATAGACCTCTGTACCAGGGTTGGCCTGCGTATACCTCAACCAAGTCTGTACCAAAAAAGTCCCTTTTACATAATGACTGCCATCTTGATTCAAGTTAAAACGTAGCTCCTTGTTTTCTTTTACTGCTCCCCGCTCTCTGGAAGACTGGGCATTCGCTGCAAACAAGTTCAAAAACAGGATTGACAGCAAAATGTTAAATTTTTTCATTATAAAATGTATAAAATTAACTGACTGACCATTTTTTGGTCCATCTAAACCCAAAATTAATCCTTCAATAATCCCCTACCAATAAAAATAATTTAATCTCCCCTATTCCTCAATGAATGGTATTTGAACCCTTCAAAATGCTTCCAATAGAAATCAGCTTAATTGTTGAAAAATTGGCCCATTTATTATGCTAAGGCCCATTTGGATTTCAGACATTCATTATCACGCCACTTCTCAATTCTTTTACTCAAGAACCTGAGCCACTTATCCGAATTTAAAAATAAACCATAATTTTACTTTAGACTAATCTAATATTTTTTTTCCGCTAATTTAATTTTTAATTTCGTTTATCAGAATAAATAATTTAGTAAAACTAAAACAGAATGAAACTGATCTCGGTCACCCTTAGAATTTTTATTTTAATATTCTCTCTTCCAGCTTTGGCACAGGAAAGCGGTACGCTTTCAGGTCTTATCAGTGTGGGCTCTGATGAGCCGGTTTATGCTGCGGTACAGGTTATGGGTACTCATCTTGGTGCCATGACCAGTGCCAACGGGAAATTTGAAATCAATAAAATCCCTGTAGGGGAAGCAGAGATCAAAATAAAGTTGATGGGCTATCAGACTGTTCAACAAAAAGCTACTATACAGGCCGGAAAAACAACCCTCCTGAAAATCGAATTAAAAGAAGACAAGCTTAACCTCAACGAGGTGGTAATCAGTGCTACTCGCTACGAACTGGACAGAAAGGAAGCCCCTGTGGTAGTAAATGTTTTGAATTCCAAAATTTTCAATGCTACCCAATCACTGGCCCTATCCGATGGACTTAATTACCAACCTGGGGTAAGAGTAGAAACCAATTGTCAAAACTGTGGTTTTACCCAAGTCCGTCTAAATGGACTTCAAGGCGCCTATTCCCAGATCTTGATCAATAGCCGACCTGTTTTCAGCGCCTTGAACAGCGTTTATGGCTTGGACCAAATACCCACCAATATTATCGAACGAGTGGAGGTAGTAAGAGGAGGAGGTTCTGCCCTTTATGGCTCAAATGCCATTGCTGGAACCATCAATATCATCACTAAAGAACCCATAGAAGACACTTGGCAGATCAGTACAAATAGTGCCTTGGTGGGCGGAAAAAGCCCTGACAATATGCTTAACTTCAACGGTTCCTTTACCAGTGAAGACCTCAAAACAGGGGTTACTTTTTATGGGATGTTCAGAAACAGGGATAGCTTCGATGCCAATGGTGATGGATTTACAGAAATCACAACTTTGGAAAACAATACCTTTGGCTTAAAATCATTTATAAAACCTACTGAGCTAAGCAAAATAACGCTTGACTTTAGTGCTATCAAAGAATACAGAAGAGGTGGAAATCTCTTGGACTTAGCACCTCATTTTACGGATATCACTGAACAACTTGACCATAATACCATTATAGGTGGATTAACCTATGAACTTTTTAGCAAAGACAGGAAGAACAAGTTTTCCACTTATATATCTGGGCAAACTACACAAAGAGACAGCTATTATGGTGGATTGGGAGGTGGCAGAACAGCTGCAGATAGTGTTCTGGCGGCCAATGCCTATGGCAATACCAAAGATCTCTCTTTGGTGTCAGGAGTGCAGTTCTCAAGAAGTTTTAGCGGCAACGATGCTTTGATTTTGGGCACGGAATACCAACTCAGCACCGTTGAAGATGTTATTGCGGGCTATAAAAGATTGGTCGATCAAAGTGTGCAGTCGCTTGGATTCTATGGACAATATGAATGGCGGCCCAGCACCAAACTGACTGTATTGGGAGGAGGCAGATTTGATCATACCATGGTGGATGGACTATACGGAATTGGTGATATCAACAGAAGTTCCAATATCAATACAAGTGTATTTAGTCCTCGATTCAACATCCTTTATGACATCCATGAGAACCTTCAATTCAGGACGGGGTATGCCCGTGGCTTCAGAGCTCCCCAAGCCTTCAATGAAGACCTTCATATTTCCTTGGTGGGTGGTGAGCCAAGTTTTGTAATTCTATCCGATGATGTGAAAACCGAGCTTTCTGATGCCTACACCCTATCCTTTAACTACACCAACAATATTGAAGAAACCCAGCTCAGCTTCTTGGCCGAAGGTTTCCATACCAATTTAAAAAGGCCCTTCACTACGGTAAGTACAGGCTCTAGCCTTCCAAATGGATCTATCCTCCATGAAGTAAGAAATGGTACAGGGGCTTATGTCCAAGGTAGCAATATAGAATTAAGCATCTCCCCTTCATCCGACCTGCTTTTCCAAGCTGGAGGAACCATCCAACATTCCATCTATAGGGATGGACAAGTACTATTTGAGCCCGAGCAGGACAATGAAGATGAACCCGCTGTAATCATCAAAAACTTTGTCCGTTCGCCAAATGTCTATGGCTACCTCGCCTCCAATTGGTCGATAACTGAACATTTGGCCATAGACCTGACAGGAACTTATACTGGTTCCATGATCGTCCCTCACGTCATCAGTGATTCTGGATATATGGACTTGGTGGACAGCAAACCTTTTATGGACACCAATATAAAATTCGCCTACCACTTTGACCTTATGAAGGATTTCCACCTTGAACTCAGCACTGGAGTACAAAACCTCTTCAACAGCTACCAAAAGGATTTTGACAGTGGGGCATTAAGGGACTCCAATTATATCTATGGCCCCTCAAGACCGAGAACCTATTTCTTTTCAGTTAAAGTCGGAAACTTCCATTGATCAATGTATTATACCAAAGTCCTCATATTGGCCTCCATATTCACTTTCCAGTGGTCTTTTAGCCATGCCCAGAAAGGGGCTATCCAATGGATCAGTTTTGGGCGATTAGAGGACTCTTTGGAGGTAAAACCTAAAAAAGTATTTATTGACTTTTATACCGACTGGTGCTCCTATTGTAAAAAAATGGACAGAAAGGTCTTCACAAAAGCTGAAGTAATTGAAAAGATAAACAAGGAATTCTATGCGGTGAGGATGGATGCAGAAACCCAAGACAGCATCCGCTTTGATGGACAGGTATTCATTAACCGCCAAAGCAGCAAAAGAAGGGCTGGCATTCACGATCTTGCTTTATTGCTGGGCAATAGAGAGGGGCAATTTGCTCCACCCACCATGCTAATATTGAATCCTGAATTTGAATTATTGGACAGACGGTTTGAGTACCTTTACAGTGAAAAATTACTGGATTGGCTCAAAGAGTTTTAAATCCCCCAATTATTCCCTCTTGGGCTTTATGCCCATTTAGCACCCAAATATGCCATGGGGAAATAGGCCAAACCCAAATCAAGAATAATAAACCATACCGGAGAAGGCAGCATAAAAACATTGCTTAGTCCACCTACAAAAAATATAGCACCCAGAAGTAAAGCCCATCTCATTTTGTTATCTATAACAATCTTGACCACTGTTACTGACCCTACAAGTGTCCCCATTGCATGGGCCAAAAAAGGCATGATATAATGCTTCGGTTGAAATAAATGAATGGATTCTTTCAGCCCCTCCATGGTAGTAATATTTGCTCCTTCCGGTGGCGGAATGATCATTCCACTGATCATTACAATTCCCAAATTCACCATGCTGCCTATCAGTAGGCCTGCCAAAACGGCTAGAATTATTCTAATAGTTGAATTCATTGCTCATTAATTTTCAATAGAACAATCATTTTTTCATATACAGCCAAATACCTTAATCAACCTGTTTTTTTAGGGTTCTCACATAAAAACAACTAGAAAACCATCAAAAAGAAGTTCAAAACCAACAGATTTATATTAAAATGCAATAAATGGCTGATCTAGATCTTTCATGGCTTTTTATTAATCAGGGATAAATTCGAAATTTTCATGATTTTATAATTTAATAAACCAAAAAAATACCAGTTTTAGCTATAAATTAGTGGTTTTTATTAATCAACCACCATTAAACCAAGCCCCATTCCGCTATGCTGGAAATACTGAATGAAATCGTCCAAGACGGTGTCGATAGAGGTGTGCTCCAAAAATCCACCAATGACGATAAACTATCCTCATCAAATATTACCATTCAAAATGACAACCTGATCAATTTTGGATCTTGCAGTTATTTGGGATTGGAATTTCACCCCCAACTTGTTGAAGGAGTAAAAAAAGCACTGGACAATTATGGCACCCAATTTTCTACTTCAAGAACCTATCTATCACTTGGTCTTTATGATGAATTAGAAACAAGGCTGGAACAGATATTTCAAAAACCTGTAATTGCCTCAGCAAGTACTTCACTTGGCCACCTGGCTTGCCTTCCTGTGATAGTAGAAGATGGAGATGCCGTAATTCTGGACCTCCAAGTACATTCCAGTGTACAAATGACCGCCCAAATCCTCAAATCAAGGAAAATACCATTATATATTATTCCCCACAATTCTATGGAAGGGCTGGAGAGCAAAATCAAGTCCTTAACCAATAAGCACAAAAGAATATGGTACTTGGCGGACGGGGTCTATTCCATGTATGGTGACTTCGCTCCACTTAAAGAGCTGGAAAAATTACTGAACAAGTACAAACAATTCCACCTCTATATTGATGATGCTCATGGCATGAGCTGGACGGGAAAAAATGGCTGCGGATATGTAAGAAGCGTCATTGAACACCATGATAAAATGATCCTGGCCACCTCACTCAATAAATCCTTTGCCTCTTCAGGTGGTGCGCTCATTTTCCCTAATGAGTCCTGGAAGAAGAAAGTAAAAAACTGCGGATCAACCATGATATTTTCCGGCCCTATCCAGCCTCCAATGTTAGGTGCGGCTATTTCCTCTGCTCACCTCCATCTTACTGAGGAATTTGATCAAATCCAGCAGGAACTTAAATACAAGATCGATTATACAAACAAGCGATTAAAAGAACTTGACCTACCACAATATAAACCCACACCATCTCCCCTATTTTTCATCCCGGTAGGTCTGCCTCGAGTTAGTCTCTGTATCGTTAAGCGAATGAAAAAAAGAGGTTTTTACCTAAATGGAGCAGGCTTCCCTGCGGTTCCAATGAAAAAAGGAGGGATCAGGTTCATGATCAATAACAACCTGTCGATTGCCGAGATTGAGGATATGCTAGTTGCCCTACAGGAAGAATATATACTTGGATTACATGAAGAACAAAGTTCACCAATTGCAGTTGCCAAAGAATTCAAGCTTCCTCCATTCCTCACTAACCATCCTTTCAACCTAAAAAAGGCCAATACGGGCCATCATCTCATTGAGGAGCATTTCCAAAGTACTGCTGAGCTTGACCCTGAGGAATGGGATAGCCTATTTGCAAACTTTGGCTCAAACACCCACCATAACCTTGAAACTTTCGAAAAACTATTTCGAGAGAATGAACTAAAAGAAAACGACTGGAAGATCAATTATCAGATCATTAGGGATGATGACGGTGAAATCATATTGGCCACCCCGTATACAGTTGCCCTAATGATGGATGACCTTTTAGCTGACAAATCGATTTCAGAAAAGGTCAAGGATAAAAGATTGGAAGACCCTTATTTCCTTACATCCAAAACACTTGTTTCTGGAACTCCATTTACCAAAGGAAGGAGCATTTATATTAATTTCAAACATGATTATTGGAAGGAAGCTCTGAAAATCCATATTCAGTTTTTACAGGAGGTGGCTGAAAAAGAAGAAGTTTCAAAGATAGTTCTGAGGGAATTTGACAGCGAGCATAGCACACGCCTAAAAGCCTATCTATTGGAGTTTGGCTTCATCAATATCCAGCTACCCAATAACTGTCTGGTAAATAATATGGACTGGAACACTCCCAATGAACTGGCCATGAAGCTCCATCAAAAATACAGGTACTCTCTTAGAAAAGAAATCCTGAAGTTAGAGGACAAATTTAAGGTTGAATTCAGAAAACCATGCAATAAAAAAGAAATAGAAACAGCATACCAACTTTACAGTAATGTCCATGCACAGGCCACAGATATTTCCGTATTTAAGCTACCTTATTCCCTTTTTGAACAGATGTGCATGGATGAGTCCTATGATATTATTAGGCTTTACCTAAGGGAAGAACCAGATCATCCTGTAGCTGTCATGTTCAGCCAGGTGATAAACAAAAGCTATAATGCCTTGATCGTTGGACTAGACTATTCTTTAGTAAGAGAACATAATACTTACAAACAAATCCTCTATCAAACTGTATTGAGAGCCAAAAGTCTAGGCTGCGAAAAGGTTGATCTGGCATACACAGCAGAAATGGAGAAGAAAAAAGTAGGGGCAATAACTGAACCTACCTTTGCTTTTACCATGGCCATGGAACACTATTCTCACGCCATCATGGAATCCTTAAAATAGATGATATGAAACAAAACTTTGACGAATCTATATTATTAAATAAAGAGACCATCAAACAGCTTTCTGTAAAAAGTGATTTTCCAGCAGCCATCAAATTAACGCTCCACTTATCCTTTTTTGCAGCTTGCCTATTATGTTTTGCCAATTGGAATTTGGAAGGATACATTTATTATCCATTGCTCCTCTTCTTTGGTTTTATAGTATTTTCACTTTATGCCCCATTTCACGAGTCCACCCATAAGACTGCCTTCAAGACTGCTTGGGCGAATAACCTATGCGCTTGGTTAACGGGGATAACCTATGGCTACTCTCCCGGAATGCATGAAGGCTTTCATTTTGAACACCATAGGTTTACCAATCAAGAGAAAGATCCTGAAAAAGGCTTCAGTTTACCAGATTTCCCGGGAAAAACCTTTTTCCAGATAGTCTTAGCCGGGGTATTAGGAATGCTAGTTCCACTTCATTCTCTGATCCTTTCATTTGTACCTGTAAAATACTGGGACAATTTTGAAGCACAATGGGCTCCTGACAGAAAGCGAAAAGCTTGGCAATGGGAATGTCGCTTGATGAGTCTGATCTGGCTTGTTGGCTTCTATTTCTTATCTTTTAATCCCTCCTTAATGATTATGGTAATTGTTGGATTGTTTATTGGACGTTTTATCCACGGCTTCATTACGGTTACTGAGCACGAGGGGCTGTCGGATTCAGGACATATGCTTTATAGAACCCGCTCTGTAGTATCCAGTAAATTCTATAGGTGGTTTTGGTGGAATATTAACTTCCATGCCGAGCACCATACTTGGCCCTCTGTACCTTTTCACCAGTTACCTAAGCTTCATGAGTTGGCCAAAGCACGAAATGTAAGGGCCGAAAGCAGCTATTTCAACTTCTTCCTGAAAGGTAAATACAAGGAATAAGAAAGTATAAAAAAAGTCCTCCGCTTTTGCGGAGGACTTCTTAATCAGAATATAATACTCAAAGAATATTAGTCTCTCACTTGACCATCACCAAATACATAGTATTTATTGGTCACCAATTGCTCAAGGCCCAAAGGACCTCTGTGATGCAATTTATCGGTACTAATGGCCAATTCAGCGCCTACTCCCATTTGACCACCATCGGTAAATCTTGTAGAAGCATTATGGTAAACAGCTGCGCTATCTACTTGCTCCATAAACTTGGCTGCTTTCTCTTTGTCAGTAGTGAGGATAGTCGCAGAGTGGCCTCCACTATATTGGTTGATTTTTTCAATCACCTCATCCACACCGTTAGCTTTTCCTACCAAAGCCTTCAAAGCCAAAAACTCTTCATACCAAGTATCCTCTGAAGGGATTTCCTTGGCCCCCTCAATATTTGGCAATAAAGCTTCCTCAGCAAGAACTTCGACTTTATAATCTGCTAATGACTTCCCTAGGTCCTTAAGCTTGGACTCAAAATCAGGCAGCTTCTCGTCCACCAAAATTTTATCCAAGGCATTACAACCGGAAATTTTATTGGTTTTGGCATTGATGATCACTTTTTTGGCCTGCTCCCAGTCCGCATCATCAGCGACATAGGCAAAGTTATTTCCCCTACCACTCACCAAAACGGCACATTGAGCATGCTCTTTTACAAAGGCAATCAATCGTTCACCTCCTCGAGGAACAATCAAATCCAGCTTTTCAGATGGATTCCTTAGGAATTCCTGCGTCTGCTCCCTATTCAAGGTAAACAGCTCAATCCAACTTTTTTCCAGCCCATTTTCCTCTAAGGCTTCATGCCAGCATTCCACCAATGCCATGTTGGAATGAACGGCCTCTTTACCACCTTTAAGCAAAATTTTACTGTTGGCTTTAAAGGCCAGCACAGCTGCTTCAATGGTCACATCTGGACGGGATTCATAAATGATCATGATAGTACCAAATGGAGCGGTTTGATTGACTATTTCCAAGCCATTATCCAATTTCCTTTTGGAAATCACCTTTCCTACAGGATCTTCCTGCTCCATCACTTCTTTGACCGCCTGAATCATACCATCTACTTTGGCATCATTCACTACGAGCCGATCAAAAAGGGCCTGATCATCTCTTTGAAAAGCATCCAGATCCGCCTTATTGGCAGCAATTATTTTCTCGCGGTTTTTGTCAATGATCTTGATCATGGACGCCAACACACTATTCTTTTTTTCTGCGCTTAATATCTTCATTTTTTTATTCTTTTCTTAGTTCAAGGATTCCAATTTTAGCATTTCACCTCCAAAGCACCATTCTTTGGAAATGAGTAAATTTGTTAATCATCTGAAACCTTGGTACCCACTTCCTTGCCATCTACAATATCAATTATCATATTTTCGGTATTACCGTTGGCAATATAAGTAGGTATGTTTTTTCGGGCAGCCGCTTTCGCCACATTTAGTTTGGACTTCATTCCTCCTCTTCCTTCTGCCTCTCCTTTGGTTGATTCCTGAATGAAATGTTCTACTTTTTCATCCGTACCAACATGGGCAATTCTATGCGTATCATCATCATCTGGATGACCATTATAAAGCCCATCAGTGTCTGTAAGCAGGATTAACATGTCTGCATGTATAAGTTCCGCTACAAGACTGGCCAATTCATCATTATCCGTAAATGTGGACATGGATAGGGATACTGCATCATCCTCATTGGCAATAGGTATAATACCTTCAGAAAGCAATCCTTCATAGCAGTTAATCATATTTTCTCTATGCTTGCCCGGATCAAAATCTCTCTTCGTAGCCAAAACCTGAGCACATCTCATGCCGTAGTCTTGGAAAATATTATAGTAATGGCGCATCATCCTGGGTTGCCCCACGGCTGAAAACACCTGTCTTCGGATGATTTTGTCGGTGATGTCCACCTTGTTTCCCAAGACTTCCTTTCCTGCGATCACAGAACCTGAAGAAACGAGCACGGACATGATTCCTCTCTCATACAAAGTAGCAATCTGATCCACCAATTTCTTTAGGACCGTATTGACAATACGGTTATCCTTATTGGTCATCACATTGGTACCTACTTTAATTACTATTCTTTTTGGTTCTTCCATCTTAGGCATTTTTATATTCCTCACCCAATTCTACCGCACGGTTAAACGCAGCATAGGCAGCTTCCTTGATTAATTCTTTAACATTATTATCTTCCATCGAATCCAATGCAGCACGAGTAGTCCCGCCCTTGGATGCAACCCTATCCATCCAGGATTCAGGATCCATATCTGATGAAGCAAATAATTCAACAGCACCGGCAAATGTTTGTTCTACCAATACACGAGAATCATATTTTGAAAAGCCCATTTTCCATGCTGCTTCCAACATAGACTGCATAAAATAGAAGATATAAGCAGGACCACTACCAGAAATACCTGTAGAAGCATCTATATCTGCCTCTGTATCCAAGTGTACAGATCTACCGGTCGTATCCAAAAGGTTTTCGATAGTGGACAGTTCCAAACGGGAAACTTCGTCAGAAGCAGTAAAGGAAGTTAGTCCCATTCCAACCTGAGCAGGTAAATTAGGCATGGCGCGAACCACTTTTTTTCTACCAAGGCCTTCTTGGATAGCCTCAATAGAAACACCAGCCATCAAGGAAATGAAAATCTGTCCTTCAGCAGTAAAGGACTTCATGTCTTCCATCAAGGCTGCCGCATGATAAGGTTTAACAGCAATAAAAATCACATCCGCCAGAGGAACGCAATCTCCAAGCTTTTCAAAAACCGCAAAGTGGCTGCGCTTTCTTAACTCTTCCGTTTTTTCTTTGGCACTGTCAAGGATCATTAGATCCCTATCTTTTAAAAATTTTGATTTGGCAATAGCCTCGGCGTAAGTCAATCCCATATTGCCTCCACCGATTACAAGAACTTTCATAATTTTATTAGAAAGGTTATTTAAATTTTGTACAGGGACTATCCCTGTCAATCTTTACAAGCACCTATGCCACAATCATCGTGCGGGGATGCCACTTTTCATAAAAACTTTATTTTATCAATTTTTTTCTTTCGGAATCAAGCCGTTTGGCACAGTTATTATCACCAATATAGACTATTTTAACAGTTTATCGTCTCAATAAACAATAATTTGGTGTTTTTTACCTGTAAAAAAACATACTGAAAATTAGTCAGTCTTTTTTCCCCACTGAAAAATAGTCACTTTCGTAATAGGACATTTTGTCATAAAATAAAAAACACAGGAAAATTTTCTGAAACCTAAACCTATTTATATTATATGAAATTTTATTTTGTTTATCAGCCATACAAAACACATTCCTTAAAATTAAAGAAGATAAAATTGTATTAAAAACATATTTAACCCGAAGTTTCATATATTCATAATCAAAACCATATTATTTAACAGCGTCAATCCATCAGCGCTATAAAAATTTAGTATTCGCCATAACATTGATCTATGGATCAAATGAAAAATCGTTTTTTAATTCTTTGCTTTATCCTTATCAACCTGACGGGGAAATATGTTCTTGCCCAAGATAAACCCCAAGAAAGCTCTCCCAAAATCGGATTGGTGCTTAGTGGCGGTGGGGCAAAGGGAATAGCACATGTAGGGGTCTTAAAAGCCATGGAAAAAGCTGGCATTCGCCCCGATTATATAACAGGCACGAGTATGGGTGCGGTTATTGGCGGGCTGTATGCCATTGGGTACAATGCCGATGAGCTGGAAACCATCATCAACGCTGTAGACTGGAACTTGGTTATCTCCAATAGGGTAAGCTTTGACAATATTTCCTTCGAGGAAAAAGAATATTATAACCGTTATTTGCTGGAACTCCCCATAGAAGACAAGAAAATCACGGTTCCTTCTGGCATGATTGAAGGACAAATGCTATCTGAAACCCTTCACTTCTACACCTGGCCAGCCAATCAATATGAAAATTTCGATGAATTCCCCATTCCCTTTCGCTGCATTGCTACCGACCTGAGAAATGGACAAGGCATAGTATTCAAATCGGGTTACCTCGCAGATGCCATAAGAAGTAGCATAGCTATTCCTACAGCTTTTACCCCATTTGACTTGGACAGCACTATAGTGGTAGATGGTGGGGTAGTCAATAATTTCCCTGTCGACGAAGTCAAAAAAATGGGTGCGGATATAGTTATTGGGGTAAATGTCGGAGATGAAGATTTTATCTCTCCAGAAAAGTTGGGCTCCTTTTCCAGCATCCTTATGCAGATAGCCATGTCCACTTCCAACAGCAAACTACAGGAAAACATAAAAGAATGCGATGTGTATATCAAACCAGACCTAAAAGGAAACAGCACTGCCAGCTTTTCAAATTATATGGAAATAATGGAACTGGGAAAAATAGCTGGAGAGGAAAATTTCCAAAAGCTGAAACAGTTGGCTGACAGCCTAAATATAAATCGCAGCACGCCTGGCATTGGCCTAAAAGTTAAACCAATTATTATCTCGGACATTCATGTAGAGGGAAACAGACTTTTCTCTGACCAATTGATCATTTCCAAACTGAACATCGATCCCTTTGACACTGTCTCCAGACCACAGTTAAGAGAAGGTATTCGAAGGGTTTTCGGTATGAATGGCTTTAAAAAGGTAGACTATAGATTGGAGGCCATAAACGAGGACCATTTTAAGCTGTTGATCAAAACCCAAGAAAAAACAGAAGCCGTAATTTCCAGTGCATTCCATTATGACAACCTGTTTTCCGCGGGCTTCCTGCTTAACCTTACGGTAAGGGATTTATTCGGCAGTCAAACTAGAACGGTAGGAATTGCTGACATCTCTGAAAACCCAAAATTCCGTCTAGACCATTACAAATACCTTGGAAAGAACAAAAGGTACGCCCTCAATATCCGATATGATTACTTACTCCAACAGATTCCAGAATATGAAGATGGAAAAAGCACTGATATAAACATTAATAGAAACACCCGTCTCTATGCCAATTTGCTTTCTACCCATTCCCTAAAGAACAGTATTGCCTTTGGGATGTTTTATGAAAAAACTCGGTCAAAATCCAAATTCAATATCACTGCTCCTTCTGATGTAAGGTCCGGTAATTTTTCATATTATGGCGTCAGATTTCTGTACAATAAAAACTCACTTAATAATAGAAACTACCCTACCACAGGAACAGAAACTGTATTGGAAACCAAATTCAATTTATTCAACCATTATAAAATAAAGCTCGAAAGTGGAGTCGACACCTTGACGATTGAATCAGATGGAGAAATAGTCGAAATTCCAAAATCACTTTTAGATCAAGTGATTGATGGACTAACCCCCTCCAGTCATCTTAGGCTATATTTTAGCCATACCAGGTATTCCCCCCTAAGCACAAAGCTTCAGCTTATCACCAGTTTTGCCACGGGAATAACTGTATCCAATGAAGCTGAGCAAAAATCATTTAATGAGTTCAAAGTGGGAGGATTTCAAAAAGTAGAATTCAATGACACCCGTGCCTGGGGATATAATTATGCGGAAGTGAACAGCCCTAACTTTATCACCTTAGGTGTATCACCTCAGTACACTCCGGTAAAAAACCTATATATAAGGGCCGGTGCTTCTCTCATTGGGATACATGAATACCTGCCTCTGAATGAAGTTAAAATCAACAATGTCTTTCACGAAGAATTCCTCTTTGGCTATGGTCTAGATGCCTCTTTAAATTCATTTTTAGGACCTATTACCGTTGGGCTAAGCAGCAATGCCAATGACAACAAACTACGGGTATTCTTTTCACTAGGCTATTCCTTTAATTATTCAGACAGGTAAAGCCATTATCGATTTAATAGTTTAGTATAATTTGGCAAAACCACCTTAGAAGGGCAACAATAAACAGATTAAAAAAACACGATTCAGTCTTATTTAAAATCCGAAATGTTTCCCCCACAGTACAGGACAGTATTCAGGTTTTCAGATAATAATTTCAAGATTGATCATAAAAACACCCAAATTGAAAGCATTGAATATTAGGCTTTTTCCAAAAGGGTATAGTGTCAAATTAAAAAACCAAAATAACCAACACAATATGAACACCGCTTTTCTCCGGGTATTGCTAGGAACCTTCCTATTTCTTTTTGTATTTCAGGCATTTGCTCAAAAGATCAAAATAGAAAAATTGCTTGTCGAAAACAGGGTCTCTCCCATTGGGATAGACAATCCAAAGCCCAAGTTCACCTGGATAATTTCCAGCTCCTCCAAGGATATTTCTCAAAGCAGCTACGAGGTTCAGGTCAGTGCTTCGGAAAAGAACTTCAAAGCCAATATCATTTGGGAAAGTGGGCTAATCGACTCAGAACAGTCTGTAAAAGTCCCTTATGAAGGCCCTGAGCTTTCCTCCTCCAAATCTTATTATTACCGTGTAAAGGTAGGAACCAATCAGGGCAAATCGGCCTGGTCAGAAATTACCTCCTGGAAAATGGGCCTACTGAAGGAATCTGACTGGAAAGCAGAATGGATCATCCCAGGCTACGAGGAGCCTGAGGGATTAAAACCAAGCCCCCTCTTCAGAAAAGAAATTCAGGTAGACAAAAAGATTGCCTCTGCCACAGCCTATATCACAGCTCATGGTTTATATGAGGCACATATCAATGGTCAGCGTATTGGTGATGCCTACTTCACCCCTGGCTGGACCAGCTATAACAAAAGACTGCAGTACCAAACTTATGACATTACTGACCAACTTAAGATAGGCACCAATGCAATCGGCGCCATGCTAGGTTCAGGTTGGTACAGAGGCACCTTGGCCTGGGGCGACAATAAGAATATTTACGGGAGTGATATTGCTCTATTGATGCAAATTGAGGTTCAGTACACTGATGGAAGCAGCCAGACTTTCGGCACGGACGGGAGCTGGAAGTCCGGCACAGGAGCCATTCAAAGCAGCAGTATTTATGATGGGGAAAGCATTGATGCCAACAAAACCCAAAAAGGATGGAACAATATAGGATTTGATGACCAAGCTTGGCCCAATGCAAAAACAGCCGACTACGGATATACTAACCTGATCGCCACTTATAACGAACCAATCCGAAAGCAGGAAATCATTGAGCCTATCAAGTTAATCACTACACCCAAAGGAGAAAAGGTTTTGGATTTTGGGCAAAACTTGGTAGGCTTTGTAGAAGTTGATATAGAAGGGAAAAAAGGCCAAAAAATCACCTTGCAACATGCTGAGGTACTGGATAAGGAAGGAAACTTTTACACCACCAACCTCAGGGCTGCAGATCAGGAAAACAACTATATTCTCAGTGGAGAAGGCCAAGAGCATTTTGAGCCCCACTTCAGCTGGCAGGGCTTCCGTTACGTGAAAATCACAGGTATTGAAGGGGAAATACATCCAGAAAATTTCACCGCTGTGGTCCTTTATTCTGACATGGACAAAACCGGATCTTTTGAAACTTCCAATGACAACCTCAACAAGCTACAGCACAATATCCAGTGGGGCCAAAAAGGCAATTTCCTGGATGTGCCGACCGATTGCCCCCAGCGGGACGAAAGGCTGGGCTGGACAGGAGATGCACAGGTTTTCTTCAGAACAGCAGCCTATAATATGCAAGTGGACAATTTCTTCAGTAAGTGGATGCAGGACCTTTCAGCCGACCAACGTCCTGACGGTGCTGTTCCCCATGTCATCCCCAATGTATTGAATGAACATGATGCTGGCTCTGCTGGCTGGGCAGATGTATCCACTATTATTCCTTGGGAAATGTATTTGCTTTATGGAAATAAAACCGTTTTGGAAAAACAGTATCCAAGCATGAAAGCATGGGTGGAATATATACATGCCAACAGTAAAAATATGCTTTGGAATACCGGCTCGCATTTTGGTGATTGGCTATTTTATAGACCAGATGATGACAATGATGGCAGATCAGCATTGACCGACAAACACCTGATTGCCCAGTGTTTCTTTGCCCATTCCACCCAACTGCTGATCAATACAGCCAAGGTCTTGGGCAAGCAGGAAGATGCGCAAAACTACTCCCAACTATTGGAGCAAATCAAAGCGGCATTCCTGAAGGAATTTGTTACGCCAAATGGCCGAATGGTTTCCAGTTCCCAAACTGCTTATGTGCTCGCCCTTCAATTTGATATGCTACCGGAAGCTCTTAGGCCACAGGCAGCAGAAAGGTTGGCCGACAATATCAAAAGCTATAATTACCACCTGACCACTGGATTTTTGGGCACCCCATACCTTTGCCATGTACTGAGTAGATTTGGTTACCAAGACCTGGCCTTTACCCTATTGATGCAGCCAAGCTATCCTTCCTGGCTCTATCCTGTTTCCCAAGGTGCCACCACCATTTGGGAACGTTGGGATGGACAAAAGCCAGATGGGACTTTCCAAACCCCGGGTATGAACTCCTTCAACCATTATGCTTATGGTGCTATTGGAGACTGGATGTACAGGACTTTGGCGGGTATCAACTCCAGCGAAACACCGGGTGAGACAGGTTATAAAACCATTATCATCAAGCCACATTGGGACAATAATATCCTTTCTGAAAAAGTAAAAGAGAAAGTCCTACAGCCACTGGATGAGGTTATGGCTGAACTGGAAACCTATTATGGCACTATTGGCAGTCACTGGAAAAAGGAGGCTGGAAAAGTTTCCTTGAAGCTAAACATCCCAGCCAATACCACTGCCAAAGTTTATCTTCCGGCAAGTTCCCTAGATAAGATAACCGAGGAAGGAGAAGCTCTTGAAAAGATAAAATCCATCCATAGCATCAAGCAAGAAAATGGTCAAGTGGTATTGAAAATTGGCTCGGGAACTTATCAGTTTACCATTGCGGAATAACAAATAAAAGCACTTCAGGTTCAAAGCTTTGGCAGGTTCAGCTTCATGAATTATATTCGCCACCCAATTGAGCTGATCAAGATAAAAATTGATCAGCTCAATTTATTGTTAACCAGTAATATAGCCAAAGCTATGAACACCTCCCTATTGATCAAAGAAAAGGCAATCAGGCCCTTGCCTCTTACCTTTTTACTTTTGCTGTGTTTTCAGCTAAATGTCTTGGCCCAAAAAAGCGATAGTACCGAAAATCTGGAGGAGCCACTTTTCAAACCCTTTATAGAACGTTATATCCTGGATGAGCTCAAAACACTCAGGGAAAGCCAGGCTGACCTAAAAAAGGAAACCATAGAGAAAATCACTGCTGCTGAGCTGAACAGTGCTGACCGTGCCATGCAATACACCACGGATACCACCAATAATATTTTCTATATCATCACCATCGCTGCTTCCATCTTGGTGGTCATAGGCTGGCGTTCCCTGAGTGATATCAAAAGAAGGGTGGAACAAATCACCGAGGACAAGATTAACAAGGCAACTACGGATTATGAAAAGCGATTGACCGAACTGGAAAGTGATCTTAAAGTGCGTACCTCTGAACTGATGAAAACCCAGGAAAAGCTGGCGGTCACCAACCAAATTCAAAGTATCTGGAGAAGGGCATCTATCGAGGACAAAATTGAAGAAAAGATCCATTTATACGATCAGATCCTGGAATTAGCACCGGACAATGTGGAAGCCTTGACCTATAAGGCAGACGGGCTCTTGGACATTGGGGAAATCAGATGGGCCAATTCCCTCTCCAACCAGGCTATTGAAATTGACCCTGAATACTACCTTGCTTATTGGCAACGCGCCTGTTCTAATGCCAAATTGGGCAATAAAAACGAGGCCTTAAAAGACTTGGAAATGTCTATAGAGCTTTCCGACCTGACCAAAACCGAATTGATCAACGAGCCTATGTTTGAAGAGATCAAGGAGAGCAATAAATTCAATAAGATTTTGAGTAGGTTAAAGTAATGAACCTGACCAAATGGCTGCATACCATCCCAAGTTGGCCAAGGGTATAGCAGTAACTGGTGAGCATTCTGAAAGGTCTGGGCGGCTAATACTAGGAGCTATAGAGGCATCTTGACCCTGTCCTGATTGCCTAATGGCAGTCAGGACGGGGTTATAAATATTTCACCCTTTCAGGGGGTAATTATATTGTGTTATCAAGATCAAACAAAAGATTTAACATTAGTACAGGATTAAAAACCTCCTATCTACTGATATTGTATTGAAGGAAAAATCATCATAAGCTGAAATCTGTTCGCTGCTCCAAAGAGGCATAACATTATTAATCCGGTCTGGCAGGACCGGTAAAACTATATCATTGATACCCTGCTTTAGCCGAATTAAGTGTTAGGAAGAGATAAACTTCCCCGCTAAAGCCCATCAAACTCTGAACAGAATTACCCATTCCAATTTGCTTAAAAAAACCAACTTGATCAGTCCATAACAGGAGGAAATAAACAATGTAAATATTTTACGATTACTTATTGAAACCTTCAATATTTATTTATTTTTACTAATAAATCCCGATAAATTCTTACTTTTCCTTTCTTTAGAAGGAATCCTTTAAGATCTATCCAAACCACTCATCACTGGCAATTGCGGTCTATGGGTATGAGAAAGCCGTTGATTTGAAGTTGGAAGGAGAAGAAGGGAGAAACACCTAATTCTAAGAAAATACAAACACCATTTATAATTGAATTCAATGAAATATCACTATTTGATGGCGCTTATAAGCCTTGCAGGTACTGGATTGTTCAGCAGCTGTCAGTCCTCCGCAACGAGCGAGGAAGCTAAAAACGAAAAGCCCAATATCATCTATATCCTGGCGGATGACCTGGGCTATGCCGAGTTGGGCAGCTATGAGCAGGAACTGATAGAAACACCGAACTTAGATGCCTTGGCAGCCAGCGGTATGCGCTTCACGGACCATTATTCCGGCGCTCCTGTTTGTGCCCCTTCCAGATTTGTTTTATTGACCGGGAAGCATTTGGGACATGCCTTTATCCGTGGAAATGACGAGTGGGATTCCAGAGGGGATGTTTGGGATTATGAAAAAGCCATCAATGATCCCAACTTGGAAGGCCAAAGACCATTTCCAAAAGAAGAAACCACCATTGGTGAAGTTCTACAAGGTGTGGGATACACCACGGGCATCGTGGGCAAATGGGGACTGGGCGCCCCAATGACCGAAGGCATTCCGAATAATCGGGGATTTGATTTCTTTTATGGCTATAACTGCCAAAGACAAGCCCATAACCTTTACCCTAGACATCTTTGGAAAAACAAGGAAAAAGTCTGGTTGGACAATGAAATCGTAGCCCCGGGCACTAAGATACCCGAGGGAGCAGATCCTTATGAATTGGCCAGCTATGATAAATTTTTCCAACAGGACTATGCTCCTGAATTGATGCAAAAGGAAGTGCTAGGCTTTATAGAGGAAAACAAGGACCAACCATTTTTCCTATATTATGCCTCTCCCCTTACCCATGCTCCATTGCAGGTACCACAGGAATACGTGGACAAGTATGTCAAGAAATTCGGGGATGAGGAGCCTTATTTGGGCAACAAGGGATATTTCCCTACCCGCTACCCAAAAGCCACCTATGCGGCCATGGTCACTTACCTGGATGCACAGGTAGGTGAAATCGTGGCCAAGCTCAAGGAAACAGGGCAATATGAAAACACCTTAATCATCTTTACTTCCGATAATGGGCCAACCTATAATGGGGGTACCAATTCCCCCTTCTTCGACAGCGCCAAACCTTTCAAAAGCGAATATGGCTGGGGCAAGGGCTTTGTGCATGAGGGTGGTATCCGTGTTCCTATGATTGCCTCTTGGGAAGGAAAAATCAAAGCAGGTAGCACAACAGACCTGGTTTCTGCATTCTGGGATGTAATGCCTACTCTGGCAGAGGTGGCCGGTACCAAAGCCCCAGAAAACATCGATGGTATCAGCTTTTTACCAGAATTGTTGGGTGAGTCTGACCAAAAGGAACATGAATTCCTTTACTGGGAATTCCCTTCATACCAAGGCCAGCAAGCGGTAAGGATGGGCAAATGGAAAGGCATCCGCAAGGATATATTTAAGGGCAATATGGACATTGAATTATATGACTTGGAAAAGGATCCCCAGGAGCAAAATAACATTTCCAAGGAGTTCCCGAAAATCACTTCCAAAATCGCTGCGATCATGCAGCAGGCACACACTCCTGCTGCAACCGAAAAATTCCAATTCAAGGAGTTGGGGGATTGATTAAGGACAGGATAATAGATTGTTAACCACAGATAAATGCAGATGGAAATATCCGTCTTCAAGAATTTAAAATCAGTACTAAGTGGTAGGGAGATTGAAATCGGGAGTCAGCAGACTCCCGATTTTTTTTTCCAAGTCACCGTTGCGCTATAGACATGGAACAGCAAGAGTGGCTAATGGTATATTGACCAATGACCTAAAATCCATTTGCCGCCTACCCCGGAGGGGTAAAACATACGTAATCGTCATATCACATAAAATCCCCGCGACCCTGAAGGGGTCGAACAGGGGCGTAAAAACAGCCTACCTTTTAGCATAAAGTTTGGAGATTTATGGTGTGGCAGAAATTTATCTGGACAGATCGAAATAAGGAGTCAGGAGACTCCTACTTAATTAATTGTTCCAAGTCACCGCTACGTTAAAGACTTGGAACAGCAGGATTAAATTTAAAGCAGTACTAGGAGGCTAATGATATATTGCCTCATAAACTACGATAGATTTACTACTTACCCCGGAGGGGTAAAACATACGTAATCGTCATATCACATAAAATCCCCGCGACCCCGAAGAGGGTCGAACAGGGGCGTAAAAGTGAACCTGCCTTTTAGTGTGGCAGAAATTTATATGGAGAGATCGAAATAAGGAGTCTGGAGACTCCAACTTATTAATTGTTCCAAGTCACCACTGCGCTAAAGACTTGGGACAACGAGGCAATGACTGTGCAAGATCCTCTGCATAAGCATTGCTCTTAGGACAAGGTCGATAATTATCCTGAGTGATCAATTAAAGAGCAGCCAATTCTAAAGATTCACTTTTTGCTAAAACTTTTTAGGGATGCATTTATTTAATTATGCAACTGATATACAAATCCCTTTTGCTCATCCCTGATAGCACTGAATCCGCTCCTATTAACGAATGATTTTTTGTACCTTTTTTACCTGTTACGTGTAAATTTTGTCTGTTTCCATTTTTTATTAACCTTTTTAACCCATGAAAAAATTAACCAAAAACCTTCTTATCCTTACAGGGTGGATTATAACCCTATTAACATTTTCCTGTGACATTCAGGAAAAAGACGCACTCGAACAACAACTGGTTAAATTCAGCTTTGAAGCTCCTAATTTATCCGCCCCAAATGAAAGGAGGCAACCAAATATGGAACAAGTAGCCGCGGTGATTGTGAGCATTAAAGATGCCAATGATAAAACTGTTGTGACCGCTAAAAAACTATCGCTTTTTAACTTCAACGGCAGTTATATCAGTGAACCCTTGATGCTAAAACCGGGAAATTACTTCCTCTATGAGTTTATGGTACTGGGACGGAACAATAAAGTAAAATATGCCAGCCCAATGGAAGGCTCAGCCAAATCCTACCTGGTGATGCAACCCCTAGAGATCGCCATCAAGGTGGATAAAAACACCGTGGAGCAGATCATTCCCGAGGTACTTTCCATAACTGATGCCACACCCGAGGACTTTGGTTATGCCTCCTTCAGTTTTGATCCCATCGACACTTTCGAATTTCCAATTGCAGTTTTTGTTCAGGGGAATGACAAGGAGGACCCGGTACCTGCTACTGCCCAAATTTCCATCTATGATAGGAGTCAGAAATTTTCCTATTCTACAGAATTGATAGCCGAAACGAATTGGCTAAACCTTCCCGAGCACTATAATAACTATAGTCTAAAGATTCAAAAAACCGGATTCCAAGACTTTCTACAAACCTTTAAAAGTTCAGCACTTCAAGATGATTATGATAAACACAATCCACTCATCATTATCCTTAAACCCGAAGAAGACCAGTTGGTTTTCTGGAACAAACTGGGAAGTGATGAAGAAGTCCTGAACAGTGAAGTAGGCCCCAATCTGGAACTATTTTACGATGAGAATATCCTCATCAACCGGGAATATGTCCCAGGGGTTGAAGGAAATGCAGTCACCATGACCTCCTATGATTTTGACACTCCCATCTTTCTCTCTGTACCTAACCTCGTGCTCAATAACCTTCCATCAATCATTGACCCTGAACGGGGAACCATTGAATGCTATTATTTCCAAACAGGAATTGCTAGCTTCGATTCTGGGGATAGTAACCATATATTTGATGGAAGATTAGGCCTTGGCTCCGGCATGGGATTTGAAAATTGGGGCACAGGTGACCAGCCTGATGATGGTGATATCAATTATGCATATTCTCAATTGGAATTTTACTTGGAATTTGGCGGAAATCGGGTGGCCATTAGCGTTCCAAATTTTGATTATAATCCTGATAATAGAGACAAATGGATTCACTTGGTAGTCGTTTGGGACAGATCGGGCATTGATGGTTCCGGGGAAACCATCCAATTATATATTAATGGAGAAAAAGCAGCCGCCACAAGCGAAGCAGGATGGGGCACTAAAGTAGGCGAACAAGCAGATATTGCAGGTGGCACAAGTGATTGGTGGGATCGCAAGAAACCATTTTATATCGATGAGCTGAAAATATATAATTATGCCAAAACGGATTTTTAATCTTTGATAACTGATAAACGGAGGCAATATTTAAAGGCCATAGGAATTCTAGCACTTGTCTTTTAAATCAAAAATCTTATCATTCTGACGATAGAGCTTGTCCCGAGGATATCGGGAAAGAATCTCTTTCCACATCATTACCGGAAGAGATCCTTCCTTAGTCAGGATGACAAGTTATGTGACTGCCTCCCTTCCTAAGCGCTCTCCGAGCCCTCTCTGGTTAAATTCAAAACAGTACTAGTTCACTAATGGTATATTGACCAATAACCTATAACCAATTTGCTACTTACCCCGGAGGGGTAAAACATACGTAAACCTGATGCCTCAAAAATCCACGCGACCCCGAAGGGAGTCGAACAATCTCATAAAACGGAACCTGCCTTTTGGCTAATAGATCGAAACGGGCAGTCTGGAGACTCCAACTTATAATCGTTCCAAATCACCGCTGCGCTAAAGACTTGGAACAGCAAGAGATATCGACAGAATAACAGCCTATCTTCCTCTGAGTCCTCCGATCCCCCTATGGTTAAATAAAAAACAATCAGCCCTAATCCCCTTTGCTCTGCTTTTTAACAAATTGAGTTGCGACATTCAAGGCCCGCATGGCATTCTTTTTCTTACGGGTATGGCCTTCCATTCTGGATAGGATATCCTTTAATACCCGGATAGCATGAAGGATATTGGGGCCCTTGTTCAACATGACGCACTCCGCCTGTACAGACAGGGTCACATCACTGATCTCTGCCCTGGTGGGAATGCCTGTCTTGGCCAGGTTCTCCAGCACTTGCGTGGCCCAGATCACTGGAATATGCGCCGCCTCACACAACCACAAGATTTCATTTTGCACCTCCGAAATCCTTTCAAAGCCTATTTCCACGGCCAGGTCGCCACGGGCGATCATCACCCCGATTTCATCCCGTTCCATGCCCTTGATCAAGATTTCAGGGAGATGTTCAAAAGCCTCCCTGTTTTCTATTTTAAAGACAATCCCCAAATGTTCAGATTGGTATTTTTCAAGTTCTCGATAAAGAATTTCAACATCCTTAGCCGTCCGAACAAAGGAATACCCTAAGATGTCCGCATATTGGCAAACAAAGGGTAGATCGGCTTCATCCTTTTTGGTCAGGGCCGGCAAATTCAGTTGGGTTTGGGGCAGGTTGATCCCTTTATGGGAGCCAATTTTTGACTTATGGCATTCGGTCAATTCCAGCTTCAGATGATGCTCCTTTTTATCCACCACAATGCCTTTGACCATCCCATCATCAAATAAAATGCTGTCCCCAATTTTTGCATCATCCACTACCTCATTGAGCAGCACTCTAATTACTTTTTCTTCCTTATCCTGCTTTTTATCGGGTTTTGACCCTTTATGGAAATCTTCTTTTTTTGCCAGTATGATTTGCTCGCCCACCTGAACAGGCATGCTCTTTTTACTTTTGCCTTTCTTGGAAATATATTCAATCTTGGCAGTGCGGAGTTTGGGGCCGGACAGGTCCATATAGATATTGATCTTGCGACCGGTTTCCTTTTCTGCGGCCCTGATATTGGCAATCATCTTCTTCCACATTTCCTTATTGCCATGGCTCAGATTGATCCTGGCGATCTCCATCCCACTCAAGATCATGTCCTTGATCAAGTCCTTATCCTCAACGGATTCATCCGGCAGGGTGACCATGATTTTGGTAAAATGCTCCTTCTTGGTCTCATTGAACAGACTGTTGGCATGCAGGCGGATAAGCTCAAAACTCTTTGTATAGCCGATGCTGTCTAAATCATATTTTAAATGAAATGGAGTATTCAGGATCAGGTGCAGGTTCTTGACCACATTGAAGAGGTTGCTATACACATAACCTTCCGCTGATCTCAAGGAAGAAACCCCTAGGTCTGACAAAGGGCCATGGTATTTCCTCAAATCCTTATTGCGCAGGATCAGGTAACGCATCAGGTTTTTGGCACTGAGCTGATAATAGGGATGTACTTTTTGGGTATAGTTATCGATAAAAGTTTCGCTGCCAATGATCTCAGCAAGAATTTCCGAAAGTTCCTTTACTAATACCTTAGTGTCCATTTTTGACAAATTTTCATTTTAAATTTGATGACGGTATTCTAAAGTTTAAATGTGTGCCATATTCACCATAATTCGCCTTTTATGACATTTTAGCTATCATCTACTATGTTACTTTTTTGCTTCAGGTCAAAAAAGTAACCAAAACCTGTCCGCCTAAGGAGGAAACCCCGCCGCTGTACATCTATTTAGCTAAAATTGAAGTCCTCCCTCATGCAGACAAACTCCTCCTGATTATCTGCCAATCACTTTTGCGAGCAGCAACACGTCAAACATGCCTGCATCTTTTTCCAACCCTCTTCTTAAATTTCTTAACGCTCAATACCTGCAAGGCGGTCAAATCAATTCAATGGTATGGCCTCTGATAAATTTCACAATTAGCTAAATGACAGCCTCAGCTTCTAAACTAATTTAAGGAGAATTATGGGGATAAAGGCGGATTAAGGGGAATATAAAATAGGGCTATTCAGCGCTTTGCAGGTAGAATTAGATTTTCATATGCTTAAGTTATTTTTCTTGTCCTTTTATTCAGGTATATATAGACTTTTAAAGGTTATCATGAATGCTTCGCATTTCTCCCGAAAGCTTTCGGGACAAGCTATTGATGAAAAGGACCAAAAATCTAGGCCTTTGAAATATCCCTCCTTCGGCGGGCAAGCTCTTCAAATTGATAGATTTCGATTTCAATGGTACTACTTTTACCCAATTTAATTTTGAAAAATTGCTATTGGTTAAAAATGAGTGGATCTTGCTCGTCCACTTCGCAAGCTAACCCATTTTCTTAACACCCTCCGAAATTGTTCAAAACCGGATATTCCAAGGGCCTCCTTTAAGGATCAATAATAATATATAGACCTTACTCTATTAGTTGCAATATTCCGAAGTGCCAAATAAAATGGCTTGGTTATATGGTACTTTTCAGATATTCTTTTCTTTATGATTTTGCTTTTCCCTACCGCTAATGCAGAAGGCTGTTAATCGTAGATATCTAAAGGTTAGTACGAGGGGTTGAACGAAATTTAGCCTGGACCTATCCAAAGGGACACCCAAATAACACCCTTTGAAAAATACCACAGTTTCTTAGAATTTAGCCAAAAGTAAACGTATCCTATACTAGGGGTATACTAGGCATGGGAGCATCCATAGGGGGACGAGCGTGAAGAAAACAGTCAGGGACTGTTTTTAGCGAGTGGCCAGCTTGCAGGTCAGCCCCACCCTATTCCTCCCCCAAAACCACCAAATAAGGAAATTAACTGGACTCTCTCTTTTAATTTCGACTGTAATAATTCCCACTCCCAAGTTTATATTCGTTCAACATTACAGGAATTACAAATTCCAAGGATGCGAAGGTGTATCCAAAGCTCCACTTGATCTATACTACCCGAGTAAGTGGAGCAAATCACCAAATCCCTATTCACTGCTGACTGCTCATCAGAAGAAAAACTTTATTTGACTGAATTTGGCAGAACTCTATTATTGTGGACTGGGTCTCGGCTCTCTAGCCTTTTTCTAGCAGCTACCTTGGGGTTTCCTTGGGGATACGTTACCTACAGGTAAATTATTTCTTAGAAATATGCAAAACTAAAGCAATCAGTCCCAACCAAATAAAATTTGGACGTTCCCTAGACGTTCCCACGATGTCTCCTCGATGTTCCTACGATATCTCCTCGATGTACTATGCTTGAATAGTAACTGCAGGCTAATGTTTTAGGTTTAAAACTGGGATATTAAACAAGTCCAACAGCAACGGTGACCTATAACCGTAAATGGACCATCCCAATAACCGGGAGAAACACGGCTTGATTGTTTAATTTTCAGAAACTTCTCTTAAGTGATGGTGCTATTCTATTACCTTCCCATCAATGGAATACCTTACTCCTTTGTATCCATCTCCATTTGGAGTGACAAGCTTATAAAGTTCTCCTGTTCTGTAATAGGCTCTCAGAGTATCAATCAATATTCCGTTTTGGAAAGTCCCTTCTATTCTAAGCTTCCCATTACGATAGTAATCCATTACTTTTCCATTGGCAAGGTTGTCGGGACTACAAAGAAAATACTTAGGTGGTATGTTGGGGGTATTTCCAATCGATTTACTGGGCTTTATCCAAACTATACTTTGCAGTTGAGACAGGTTGAAGGTATCTCGAACTGTTTCTTGTGTACTGATAGATATATTAATTGGTGCTTCTGAAACAGCTCGGCAAACCAATGTATAATTACCTGTTTTGGGAAGTGTAACAGAAGGCCTTCCTACATAATTTTTTCCATCATTATTAGTAGAATCTACTATCCTCCAAAATACTCCGCTTTTCACAGGTTCTTCCGTACATGGATCAATAAATACAGGACTATAAACAATTTGTCCAAATGTCATTTGGGACCATATTAGTCCCAAGGTAAAGAATAGTATTTTCATTTTTTTGAGCATTAAAGTTAAAAGTAAACTGAATGGATAACAGTGGGTAGCATGGCGGTATCTCACCTATATCTGAAAATAGTTCAGGCTTACTGGAATTACAAATTCCAAGGATAGGAAGGTGTAGCCATAAACTTACCCGGTGGGGGATATTTGACTTAACATTAAAGAAGTTTCACTAGCTACCTAATCATTATTCCGCTCTCCATACCCCTATCACCTTCAAACGGCCTGGGGCATGGCAGTTTTTAATTGTTCATTTAAGCTGCTAATATAGGCTTTCCTTTTTACCAGCTCACCAAGACTGGCCTCAAAGGTTTGGATATCCTTCAATTTAGGAAAGGCTAATTTCCCCTTGGCGATGGAAGCGCTTATCAGGACATTGAAGAAATTGTAGAGCAAAATCAGCTTTTGCAAATAATCAGTCTTCACCCGCTTAAAGCCTATTTTCCGAGCAGTTCTTTCATTAATGATATAGCTTGTCCCACGGATAAGCCTCTCATCCGCCTGCTGTTTTTCATTTTCTGCTATCAAGTGCAATAGCCCCTCCAGATATTGTTGGATAATCAATCGCTGCCGCGCTTTGCCATTCAGCTTCCGATCGATCACAAAAACATAATCGAATAAAGTGCCACCATGAACTTTCACCAGCCCATTCTTTTCTGGCTCTGAAAGAAAAAGCCAGGAATGGTAGCGCAGCTTTCCGCTTTCCCTTAAGGAAGGCACATCAAAAAAGGGAGCTATGATGGACAAGACAATCGAAAAAACCAAAATCCCAATAAGGTAAATCCCCGTAGACCATGAAACCAAAAAGGCCATCAACACCAACAGCAAGGCCCCAAAACCAATCAAAAACTGAATTTGAATTTGCTGTCCCCGAGACTTGCTATAATACCTATGTTCCAAATTCCCGCGCACTTTATATTTCGCTATAAATATAAGCTATCTTGTTCAGGGGTATTACTTGATCCCATATTTAGATTCATAGCCTAGGTGTAGATTGCATCTACACCTAAATATCTTCTTTATCCCTATCTAACATCTTAACCTAAGCTGGCCATTTGCAATGGCCTATATCCATGACTAGCAGTTTATCACAAGAAGTGTGCAGTTTTATTTATTCATTTGTTCTGAACTTGGAATGTTCACAATTCCACAGCCTTCAATTAACCATTGATTATCTACTTTCTTTACTTTTACAGTAACTTTATACTCTTCCCAGTCAATTCCGCTAAAAATTAAAAAATTAGAATTTGGTTTAATCATATCAAGTTGAAAACCCTTGTCAGGAAAATCATTTCCATCTAAAATTGGGTCGAAGCCTAAACCATAATCCGGTTCCTTTTCATATGCTTGGTTGATTATTTGAGTTAAGTTTGATTTAAAACTATTTGTCGAAAGGTTGTTAGAGTTTACCCATTCTATAATCCCTAGCGCCTCATTCATTTTCATTATGTTTTTTACATAGCCGTTAATAAACTCATCTGCCAATTTAGATTTTGGATTGTCTATTTGGTCTTCATATTCAATTATTGCCCATTCTCTTTTGGTCATAGCATTGATTAAAGTAGAATCATTTGATTCTGAAATCAAGAAACCATTCTCTACTTTGAATTTAGAGTGGGGCACTTTATTATATAATGCTGTAATATTTTCCGTAATTAAATCACATCTCGGACAGCCAGTAATTGTTCCGTCATTAAAATAGCCAATTAATCCTCCATTTGCATAAAACAGAAATCGTAAATTTCTTTCTTGAGTTTCTTTATTGGTTATTGCCTTTGTTGGATGGATACTATCATTCAAAATAGTATCTCCTTTTAGACTTGCACTCTCATTGTTAGATTTATTCTTTTGAGCACAACTAGCCCAAAAAAGAGCGATACTTAAAAATAATATTCTGAAAGTGTTCATTTTTTGGGGGAGCTTACATGCAACAAGAAATATCCAATTTATCTGAAAAGTCCTTATCATATACTGTAAAGTCTTCTATTACATTTATCCTTTTATCGGTATCTAAAGTGTTTTTGATAAAATTAACGATATCAAAAAAATCGGATGTACCTCGATTTGCTATTTCAAATTCATCGTTGGAGTAAGAAATAATATTTGAGTATTGCGAAGACGCTATCTCATTATTAATTCTTGTATTTTCATCTAAAGTAGGCATAATAATTTCTAATTTTCATCATTTGCTACAGTGTTACTCTTACCTTGCACACGACGGTTTCCATATGGCTTGTGGCGGTTTCGAAGCACTATTCTGTCCACCGAAACCAAAGCTGGCTACGGAGCGAAAGCCTTGCTGGCAGCCGTTCACCCGCCATAAGCTATATGCTTAGTTATTGGGCACTGTTTTTTATTCTTTTTTGTCATAGTTGGCAGGAAATTTCTCCTTGCCGTAAATCCATAAAAACTTGTCAATCTCTTTTAAGTTATGTCTGGTAAGGTTATAATGGTCGGCAAAGTCCTCAATGATTTGCTTGAATTTATTAAAGTCCTTTAAGTCGGATTGTCTAAAGTTTGAGAACTTATCTTTCCTTTTGTAAGCCATTAAAACCTTGTCAACGAAACTGTCATAAATGGCGTATTTATCTCTATTGTGCCAATTACAATATTTAGTTGCAAAAGAATAGAAGTTAATTTCCCTGTTGTTCTTTTTTGTTCTGATGTCATGTCCTTTGGCAATTCGATGAACAATGTCAGGGTCCCCCGATTGTAATCCTTGGTCAATGTCTTGTTGCTGAATATGCTTTGCCATTTTGAAAGTCCCAAGAATGTTAGTGCTGTACAGATCATTAATAACGCTCAATTTCAAGAGGATGTCCTCTAATTTTTTGTTGTTGGGGAATGCTTTAAACAGATTGATTATGGCTTGGTCAGCAGGATAATATCTCTCGTCATTATTGAACTGGTCAATGTACTTGTCGAGTAGGTCATTTGTCGGTGTTTGAAGTTCCGTCATTCTTTGTTTTTTCAAATAGTGCCAACCCTGTATATCTATAAACCAAAGGTGTAACAAGCCTCAGTCATTTGTTGGCTTGGTGCACCTTTGGTGAGTTTTATTTTAAAATATCCTTTGGACATACCCTCCAAAACTAAAGAATGCCTAAAACAAAAAAAACACCCCACCTAGGGTATTTTTAACTTATTACTAAATAATATTCACTAGCAGCATATCAATTATTCCGCTTATTTACCACTTCCAAATATTCTTTTAAATAGCGCTGGTCATTTTCGTCGCTGTCCCCATAGCCATTTCTTAGCTCAGTCAGCTTCTTATGCATCATTTCTTGTACCTCCGCATAGGCGGGATCATCATAGATATTGTGCATCTCCTCGGGGTCCTTTTCCAGGTCATACATTTCCCATTCGTCGATATCATAGTAGAAATGCATCAACTTATACCTTTTGGTAGCCACCCCATAATGTCGCTTCACCATATGCACGGAAGGATATTCATAATAGGTATAGTAAATCGCATCCCGCCAGTCTTTCTGCTCACCGCTGACCAAATGCCTGAAGGACTCACCCTGCATATCCGCAGGAACCTCCACCCCAGCATAGTCCAAAAAGGTAGGGGCAAAATCCAGGTTCTGCACCAGTTCGTTGATCTCCGTTCCTGCTTTGATTTCCTTAGGATATTTCACCAATAGCGGGGTCCTAAAGGACTGCTCATACATAAAGCGCTTATCAAACCAGCCATGCTCGCCCAGGTAAAATCCTTGGTCGGAAGTATAGACCACAATGGTATTTTCCGCCAAGCCATTTTCCTCCAGATAGTCCAGCACCTCCCCTACGCCATCATCCACGGACTGAATGGTCCTCAGGTAATCCTTGATATAGCGGTTGAACTTCCAGATGGCCACCTCATCTTCCTTGTCCTTGCCAAAATCAATGCCTTCGCCCTTATTATAGGCCTTTTTGAAGGCTTCGTTTTTGGGATCATAAGCGGCATTCCAAGCGGCCAGTTGCTCGGGGTTAAACCTGGCCAGCTCTCGATGGAAGCCCGTGCTGTCCCCATTGGGATCCACCACCATTTTAAAATCATGGCCCCACATGGCATGTCCATCGACTTCCATTTCTTGGGTTTTGGCCGCCGTGCCCCGACCGTTATAATTGGTCTTCTGGTCGAAATAATTGGCCGGTGGATCAAAGGTCTTATCATCAAAAAGCGTCAGGTATTCCGGTGCCGGCTTCCAGTTCCTATGCGGTGCCTTTTGGTGGAACATCAGCATAAAGGGCTTCTCCTGATCCCGGTCGTTTTTCAGCCAGTTCAGGGCCGCATCGGTGGTTATATCGGTCACATAGCCCTCAAACCTTTTTCGCTCCCCATCCACGATAAAATCGGGATTATAATAATGGCCTTGGCCGGGCAAGACCATGGAATAGTTGAATCCCTGTGGCAGGCCTGCCAGGTGGATCTTGCCGATCAGGGCGGTCTCATAACCATTGGTCTGAAGCTGCTTGGCAAAATTGTCCTGCCCCCAGTCAAAGGGCTGCACATTGTCCACCTTGCCATTGATAAAGCTGTGCTTTCCGGTAAGGATCACCGCACGGCTGGGCGCACAGATGGAATTGGTCACATAGGCCCGGTTGAAAATGGCCCCTTCCTGGGCGATCCGATCGATATTGGGGGTTTCATTGAGGCCATGTCCATAGGCACTGATGGCCTGATAGGCATGGTCATCGGCCATGATAAAGATGATATTGGGCTGTTTGGCTTCGGAATCTTCCTCAGCCTTTTGGCAGGAAGCTAGGAAGCTTATTAAAAGTAAGGAAAGGAGAAGGTTTGTTGGTTTCATAAAGGTTGGGGGTATTGTTAAAGTATTAAAATGCTTTTACCGAATATACATAATTCGCTGCGCTTGGCTTAATTCAAATTTATTTAGTTTAAAAAAGTCTTATAGTTATGGTGTTTTATAAGTTTTAATGGGGTTTTCTGTTCTTTTCCATTGATGAAAAGAACCAAAAATCTAGGCCTGTGGAACTTCCTTCAAATTGGTCATTTTCGTTTTCGACCTAGCTACTCTTTCCCAATTTAATTTTGAAAAATTGCTCCAGGCTAAAAATGAGTGGATCTTGCTCGTCCACTTCGCAAACTAACTCATTTTCTTAACACCTTCCGCAATTTTTTCAAAACCGGATGTTTCAAGGGCCGAATAAACGGATTTATAATTATACTTCAACAGCATAATGTCTTGACTTTGCTGCAGAGAAAAGTTTTTCGCAACACCCCCAATCACATGGGGACTGACAGCAACTCTTTTCTAAGCTTGGGTATTAGCGGAAAAGGCTGAACAAAACTGAATGGCCAGGGCGGCTAATACAGGATTTTCATAGAGAGCTTTTCCCCGGGCCAAATTGCCTAAAGTCAATATAGCCCAGGTTAAAAAGATTACCCCCCTTTTGGGAGGATACTGATTTTTATAATCATAGCTAGCCCAATCTGTGTTTAATTTATACAAGCATCCTATACATCAAATAAAGGAAAACAGCTTAGCAAGAAATCGCAATTATTAATGGATTATTGCATCCTGCCCTGAAGGGGCAATACATTATTAACCCGGCCCTGCCTTCTATAAAATCTTTAACTATCTGAGTTCTATCCTTGGCAGGGCCAGGGGAAAGGCAAAACCACCCTCCCAGCTTTAGCAGCCTTGACTAAAAAGAGATGTAAGAACTTTCCGCTAAAGCCCAAGCATCTTAAGTTGACAACAACTCAAACTTACCTTGGGTATTAGCGGAAAAGGCTGAACAAAACTGAATGGCCAGGGCAGTTAATACTTTTCCCCAGGTCAATTGCCTAAAGTCAATATAACCCAGTTTTAAAAGATTACACCCTTTGGGGTGATACTAATACCCTTATCTAAACAAATTCAATAGAGATATTCTCAAAACTTAATAGGAAACATAAAAGTAGATAGCTTGAGAAGGAATTTTAATCGCTGACGAATAATTGTTCCCTGCCCCAAAGGAGTAGCATATTGTTAACTCGGTCCTTGCTTGAAAAAATCTTTAATTGTTTAAACGCTATTCTAAACAGCATCGGAAAAAGACAAACCCAAGCTCCCAGCTGCTATTTATCTATTGTTTTCGTATCAGCAATCTTTAATTCGGCCTTTGGTATGATTGGTTTTTACTTTTATTGTGGAAGCCGTTAAAAAAGGAAGTTAGCTCGCGTCGTGGAACAGCAAGATCCACTTCCTTTTAGGCTGTAACAATACAATAAAAATTAAATTGGTATGCACGATCGGTACAATATCATCCCTCCAAATCCAATTTAAAAGTCATATCAATAGCCTAGATTTCCTACCTCCCGGTAGGCGAGGTTTGTTACTTTTTCATCAAGAGTTTGTCCCGAAAGCTTTCGGGAGAAATGCGTAGCATTCATGATGACATATAAGAATAAACACAACCTGAATAAAAAGTAAGACAGAAGAACAGCATAGGCAGAACAACCAAATCCCCTCTTTAAACCAAAAAAGGCAGCTGATCAATCAGCTGCCCTTCCTTTTAACTCTTTAAACACCCTTACCAGAACATGGCATACAGCATAACCAAAATCAAGATGATAGCAAAGCTACAGATATTGAAGATGGGCTCTGTTTTGAACAGGTTCTTGGTAATGATAATGGCTTTTGGATGGGTCGCACCATTGGTTTCCAAATGGCTAAACACGACCATAAAGATCATGGTCAAGATCCAAGTATAGAACATCTGGTCCATAAATGGCAGGTTCAGGAAGAGAGCACTTTCCGACCAGCCATTAGGCGCCACCTTGAAATAGAAGGCCAATGGAATGGAAATCAACACACCCCAAATAGCGGCTTTGTTGGTGGTTTTCTTCCAGAATAATCCCAGCATAAACACGGCCAAAATCCCAGGGCTGACTATACCGGTATACTCCTGGATATATTGGAATACCTGTCCTAAGCTCTTCAACTGGGGCGCCAAAATCACGGCAATCACCAAGGCAATGGATGCAGAAAGACGACCTACATTTACCAGTTTTTGTTCGGAGGCTTTTTTACCAAAATAAGGCTTAAAGATATCCATAGTAAAGATGGTTGCGGTAGAATTCAGCATAGAAGCCAAAGAAGAAACAATGGCTGCTGCCAATGCGGCCAGCACCAAGCCTTTTAATCCGGTTGGCACAAACTGCTTGATCAACCATGGTGCCGCATTATCATTGATAATAGCACCTGTCTCACTGATAAAAGAACCGTCCGTGTGCATGGCTCCTACAGCACCCTCAGGGCTACTGTTCAATACAAAGGCCACGATGCCCGGGATAACGACAATCAAAGGAATCAATAGCTTCAAGAAAGCCGCCAAGACAATTCCTTTTTGGGATTCCTTAAGGCTCTTCGCCGCCAAGGTTCTCTGGATAATATACTGGTTAAAACCCCAGTAATACAGGTTGGCTACCCAAAGCCCTCCTACCAATACAGCAAGTCCTGGCAGATCCCACCAAGCATCTTTCCCGTTCGGTGTGATGATCTCCCCTTTCTCAAGGATCATGGAGAATTTCTCTGGCACCTTCTCATAAATGGTCACCAGGCCATCGATGATTCCACCACCTTCGGTCACATGGGAAAGAGCGATGATGGTCGTGATAAATCCACCTGCAACGAGCAATACTACCTGCACCACATCTGTCCAGGCTACAGCTGAAAGCCCTCCATAAAGGGAATAGGCAGCAGCAAATAAGGCCAATCCAAAAATACAGTAGGTAAAAATAGAACCGGAACCATCACCGATAATGGTATCCAATGCTGTAGCACCTAGGTAGAGTACCGACGTAAGGTTGACAAATACAAATAGACAGATCCAGAAGACTGCTAAAATACTTTTTAGGGTGGTACTATATCGCACCTCCACAAACTCCGGAATGGTATAGAGTTTTTTCTCAATAAATACCGGCAGAAAATACTTCCCTACAATCAATAAGGTCAGCGCTGCCATCCACTCATAAGAGGCAATGGCCAGTCCCACGGCAAAGCCAGAACCGGACATCCCGATAAACTGTTCGGCCGAAATATTGGCTGCAATCAATGAGGCACCAATTGCCCACCAAGGCAGTGATTTACTGGCAAGAAAATAGTCCTCTGAAGTTCCTCCTTTTCCTCTGGAGACCCACAGACCAATACCGATAATGATCAGTCCATAAGTGATAAAGATTATTTTGTCCCAAATGGCAAATTCCATAAAATAGTTATTGTTGAATTGATGTTAGTTAAAATCGACTACAAAGAAGGGTATTAAAATTTGATTTTAATATTAAAAATCGGTTTTAAAATGTCACAATTCATTCAAAAGTCATCCAAATCAGGCTTTAAACACAGCTATGACCAAAGGTCTATATTATTTTAAGGACATGAAATCATTCTTTCTGGGCTTCAAAGTCTGCACCAACTTTTTACCAATTTAAACCTTTTAAAAGCCCTATTGCATTTTGTAAACTGAATTCCCTTCCTTTATGGTTTCCAAAACCTGGATATTCATAATTTCTTCAGGATTGACCTTTAAAGGGTTTTTGTCGAGTATTACCAGGTCAGCCAATTTACCAGGCTCCAAGGTGCCCTTACTGTCTTCCTCAAAATATTGATAGGCTGCCCATTCAGTAATTGATTTTAAGGCTAAATAGGGACTTATTCTCTGGTCCGCTCCCATCACTTCACCTGACCTACTGGTCCTGTTGACAGCAGTATGTAAGATCATTATGGAGCTGGGCAATGCTACTGGGGCATCGTGATGTTCAGTAAAGCGCATGCCCCTTTCCAAGGCCGATTGTGCGGGGGAAATACGATATGCTCTTTCCTTACCAAGGGTTTCATCCCTATGCCAGTCCCCCCAATAAAAAGTATGCATCCCAAAAAAGGAAGGGAAAATCCCCAATACTTTCATGGAATCTAATTGATCTTCCCTTACCGTCTGGGCATGAATCATTATGGTTCTTCTGTCATCATTACCATATTTATCAGCTGCCTTTCTTACGGTACGGATATATTGATCTCCCGCCGCATCTCCATTGCAGTGAGCTAGTATTTGCCAGTTGTTTGAAAAGGCTGAATCTATAAGGGCCATCACATCTTTGTCGTCTCTAATGGCTGGATATCCTCTATAGTCTTTTGACTGTCCCGGAGGTGGAACAATATAGGGTTTGGTAAGCCAGGCTGTTTTACCCTGGGGTGATCCATCCAAAGATAATTTGACTCCAGCAATCCTGAAATGGTTTTTGTATTCAGGGCTGTCACCATTAGCTCTCATATAATCCATTTGGGATTGAATATCTGGGTAAGCGGCCACATCTATAGGCAATTCATTCCGCTCAGCCAATTGTTTCCAAGTTTCGCAGTTATCACTGGTTGCCCTTCCTTCTTGGGCCGTGGTATAACCAAATTTGGTATAGGCTTCCAATCCGGCCAGGGCTATGCTTTCATTTGCCTTGGGGTCCAAGGTCCCCATAAATTTAAAAAGGGGAATAAAAAATGCCATTTCCTCCAATACCCCATTAGGGATATCCGTTCCCTCTTCCCTTCTTATATGTCCCCCTGGAGGATCCTTTACCCCTTGGGAATAATTTATCACTTCCAAAGCTTTGTGGTTCATAGAAGCCAAATGTCCAGATTGATGAATAATCAATACTGGAAACTCTTCGGACACCTTGTCAAGGTCATCCGCTGTGGGATGTCTTCTTTCTTTCAGTTGGGAATCATCATAACCAAAACCTATAATGGCATGATATTTAGCAACTGTTTCTTGATTCTCCGCTTCCCAGTCCTTCAATAAGGCAATTAATTCATCAATACTATTACCAGTGCCATCAGGAGCAGGAAGTAAATTGGCAGAAACTGCTTGAAATCCGGCATTCCAGACATGTCCATGGCCGTCTATAAATCCCGGCACCAAGGTTTTACCCTCCAAGTTGATTTCAGCGCTATTAGGATAGTCATTTATAGCCTCGGACATTGGTCCTGTAAAGACAATTTTCCCATCCTTTTCCACAAGCGCCTCCACATAATTAGGTGCCTCGCCAGCCATGGTGATGATGTCCCCACCATGATAAATGGTTTCATTGCTTTGGTCTGTTGATTCCTCTTGGGATTGCTTACTGTTGCAACTGAAAAGAAAGGCAGCTGACAATATGAACAATAACAAATTGGGCTTTATCATAACTTGGAATTTGGTTCAATTAAAATTACTTCGATCGAATTCCAATCTCAAAATGAAACCTTTAGCCTTTGCTTAAAATTATATAATTGGGCAAACAAAACATTAGGACAATTACAGTATTCAAATAAAACTGGCTTTTTCTGATCTACTTTAATTTGGAAAAAGGAAACAATCCATGAATTGTTAATCCAAATTCAGCACCATTCCCTCTTTCAAAAGCTTTTCCTCCAACTCCTTATAATCCACTGATTGAACGGAAGACTCAGCCTCGATGGCCAAAACAGCAGTAGCAGCAGCAGACTGGCCCAAGATCATAAAAACAGGCTCCATCCTTACCGATCCAAAAGCCGAATGAGTGGAAGAAATACAAACCGGAACCAAAAGGTTTTTACATTCTTCCTCCTTGGGCAAAATAGACCCAAATGATATGGAATAAGGTTGCTTGGGATGCACGCCGATATCGCCCTCATTTTGCACATATCCCTCCTTGGTAAGGTATCGTTGTACATTATGGGAATCAATGCTATAAGAGCCCATGCCTATGGATTCCTTGACTTCCTTTTTACCCATCACCTCTAATTCTGTCATCACTTCCTGCCCCAGCATCCTTCTGGCCTCCCTGATATAAAGCTGATGTGGCCAATTCCCATTATCCCTAAATTCATCCTTGGCCAGTCCCCAGTGCTGCATGTTTTCCCTTACCTTCTCAGGAACTCTTGGATCATTGGAAACAAAATAAAGCAGCCCCTTTTGGTAGCGTTCATGGGCAGCTATAATTTCCCTGCGCTCTTTATAGGAAGCCTCAGGATAGGCATAGTTTTGCCCAATAAAATCGGAGCTGAAAGGACCATGGTTATTGGTATCGGTTTTCCTGTTGGGAATAGCATCAAACTTATTGAACCATTCATCCCAACCTGTTTCAAAGACCCTGGCCAAAAGCTCGTAATTGGCCTGATCATAATCTTCCGGCTTTGGAAAAGGGACACGGTTATCAGGATGGTTGCTCATGCAAAGTCGAAAACAATAGGCCTGAATCTTTTTATCGCCCTGACCATTTTCACCGTTTTCAGTGGCTTGAATATATGGCAAAAGGCCAGAACTGGGATCTCCCTTTACCAAATAGGGATCTACAGGACTTTTGAAATGGTGACCATGGTGAAATACTCCTTTTTGGATTCCATTCCAACTTTCCCCATACTGCTCATTGGATTCCCGGCCAATATGATAGGAGACTTTTGATGCTGCCATCAAATCACCCTCATAAGTGGCATCAATAAATACTTCTGCTTCAAAGCTCTTTCCAGAGAGCATGCTGATTTTTTGGATTTCCCCTCCTTCCATTTGCACCCCATTTTCCCTGTCCAACCATTCATCCCGAAATACCTGAATATCATTTTCAGCAATGAAATCCTCAAAAATCTGCTCAGCCACATGAGGTTCAAAAATCCACATGGTCCGGTCTTCCCCGTCAATAGCAGGGGTGCCCTGCCCCTTATTTCCGTATTCTTCAGATTTTTGCCACCTCCAAGCGTTATCTTCTTGATAGTGTAGATAAACCCTATGATAAAATCCCCTGGCCAAGCCACCAATGGTTTCCTTTTTGCCAGTATCCGTAAAGCCCAGCCCACCAGAAGAAAGACCTCCCAGGTGCTTGTCCGGAGAGACCAATAATACAGATTTGCCCGATTTGGCTACTTCCACAGCAGCTATCACTGCAGAAGAAGTCCCCCCGTAAATGACCACATCTGTCTTATATACTTCCTTTTGTATAAAGGGATATCCTGAGAAACTTATAAAAAAAGCAAATAATAAAAGTAGGGAGGTTTTCATGGGTTATCATTAATTAATCGGAGATAAAAACTAGTTAATCAATCATTTAAGCATTGAAGATATCAAATGCGTTCAAAATACAGTCAGCTATTTCCAATTAATTAATAAAAGTTCCAAAAAAGGTTTCATCCTTCTAATAACCTTAGTATCCAGTCTTTGACTAATTTTTCATATAAAGAAAATACGGACTTCATCCTAGGAAAATATTTTTGACAGGATTCAAATAAGGAAAATTTAGGGATACACCCAATAATCAATTCATTAATTCAATGTTTCAGCTATATTAATTTTCATTAATATTGACCAAAACTTTTCCTTTGAGTAAACTTTTTGATAATATTATCGCCATATTTGTATTTAAAATTTCCTATCAAGAAAAAACATACTTAAACAAATAAGCAAGCTTTAAAAATTTCCAATCCAGAATTACAACATTAGCCATGAACAAAAGCCCAATTTTTGACATCATTATTATTGGAGGAGGCGTACTGGGAGCTTTTCACGCCTACCATGCCATTGAAAAGGGATATAAGGTAGCACTTTTAGAAAAGGACAAGGCCCCTCAAAGTGCCACTACTCAAAACTTTGGACAGGTGGTACCATCTGGAATGAACACCAAATGGCAACAATATGGGCGGGAAAGTTTGGCGATCTACAAAGATATCCAAGCCAAATTCGACATTTCCGTAAGAAATAACGGCACAGTCTACCTTGCTTCAAATGACGAAGAGACCCAGCTAATCGAAGAGCTGCACAGCATCAACCAAAGCAATGACTATTCATCTTCCCTCCTGACCAAAGAAGCATGTCTACAAAAATATCCTGGATTGAGAAGTGACTATGTAAAATCCGGCTTGTTTTTCCCGCAAGAAGTGACAGTGGAACCTACACAGATGATCCACCAATTATTGGAGTACCTTATTCAGGAAAAAGGACTTCAGGTCTTTACCAATGAAACAGTCATGGCCTGTGAAAATACGGGCGATAAGGTCAAGGTGGAAACAGCAAAAGGAATTTCCTTTGAGGCAAGCAAAGTGATAATCTGTAATGGCAAGGACTTCAAGGCTCTTTACCCTTCTTTATTTGCCAATAGTGACCTGGAAGTTTCAAAACTTCAGATGATGCGCACCAAGCCACAAGAAAAAGGATATATTTTGCCGGGTTCGATTTTAACAGGCCTTTCTATCCGTCGCTATGAAGCATTCTATGAATGTCCTTCATTTGCTGCGATCAAGGCCAAGGAATCCAGCGATTCTCTGGAGAAGAAATGGGGCGTGCATATCCTCTTCAAACAGGCAACGGATGGATCTGTTATTTTGGGAGACTCCCATCAATATGCAGACGCTAGGGACATTGATGACCTTGGATATGACTTGGACATGGAAATTGATGATTTTATGATCCAAGAGGCCAAGAAAATCATTGATTTACCTAATTATGATATTGCACAGCGCTGGTACGGCATGTATTCCCAATGTAAGACCAAAGACCTATTCCAAGAGACCATAGATGACCATATCCATATCATTACAGGAATCGGCGGCAAGGGAATGACAGGAAGCGCAGGCTTCTCCAAAGAAAATATTTCGAAAATTCTAAATCTTTAAAAATGAGCAAAATTGAATTGGCCGTATTTGATATGGCAGGAACCACCATAGATGAGGATAATGTAGTTTACAAAACCGTCCAAAAGGTCATCAATGATAAGGGCTTTGATGTTTCCTTGGAACAGGTATTGGAGTATGGGGCTGGTAAAGAAAAGCTGCAGGCCATTAAGGATGTCTTGACCGCTTGCACTGAAGCCAAAAACATTACTGAGATCGCAGAAAGCGCTTTTGCCAATTTCAAAACAGCACTTAAGCAAGCCTACGAAGAATTGGATGTCAAAACCTTTGCCGGAGTGAAGGAATTAATGGAAAGCCTAAGAGCTGAGAAAATCTTTGTGGTGCTCAACACGGGTTATGACAAAAAAACCGCCACTTCCCTATTAGCGAAATTGGACTGGAAAGTTGGTGAAGACATGGACGGGTTGGTTACTGCGGATGATGTAATCAACGGCAGACCTCATCCAGACATGATCCAAAAAGCCATGGATATCTGTGGGATTAAAGACAGCTCAAAAGTATTGAAAGCGGGCGATTCTACCATTGATATTGAAGAAGGAAAAAATGCTAACTGTGGGCTAACCATTGGTGTATTGAGTGGAGCACAGACAGAAGCACAATTGAAGGTCGCCCAACCTGATTATATACTGAATAGCCTGGCTGAACTCAAAGGAGTGTTATTGCCTGCTTAATTGGTCATCATTGAGCCAAGCAAAAAGAGCCAAAGCGGAAATTATCCACTTTGGCTCTTTTTGTTTTGTATCAACTGTTCTTATCCAAAACAGAAATGCTTGGCATTTATGAATTCTATTTAAGCAGTTCCATCCTTGAATAAAACTAATTTACAGTTTCAACCTTTCCTTGAGTTCGGTCAAAACCTGAACATCCTGCTCGCGGATTACTCCCTCCCTGTTTGGTGGACAGTTGAGGATAAGGATATTGTCATTGGCTGTAGCTCTATTGTAAAGCTTCTCTAAATCGTCAACCGATTTCCATACGGTATCCTGGGTATTATAAAACCACCTTTGGCTCATGCATACCGTAGATTCCCAAGGCATATAATATTCCTTTCCTTCATGGGTGAAGACCTTGGGATCATCTTCTGCAGGCAGAAATGGATCTCCTAGCCTAAAATCACTTGGGAAGTATCTTATAGGGTAGCCCTTTTCCTGCTCCTCAGGTTTTACGGGATGATGGTCTGGATTGTCCGGTAATCCTATAGACCAGTTCACGCCTACTTGGCAATTAGGTTCCCTTGCCTTAATAGTTTGGTACAAATCATTTATCGGCCAACGGTGATTTTCCTTTAACCAACCTCCATCAAACCAGAATTCTACCAACTCAGTATGTTTTTCGGTAATGTCTATCAGCTCATCCATCTGAGCAATCATATACTGATTATAGGCACTGTCCAAAGTTTCATCCTTCACGTCCCCATTCAGATTTCTATCCCATAATGAATAGTATAAGCCCAATCCAATATCATATTTCTTGCATGCTTTGGCCACTGCCTCCACCACATCGGTGGTATTGGGAGAAGCGGCCACATCATATTCCGTATACTTGCTATCCCAAAGACAAAAGCCGTCATGGTGTTTGGTAATGAGGATGACATATTTCATTCCAGCCTCCTTGGCGGTACGTACCCACTGTTCTGCATCAATGGCAGTAGGCTGATAGGACGCAACTGGTTTGGAACCATCTGTCCACTCCATATCATGGAAAGTGTTGATCCCAAAATGGATAAACATTCCATATTTCCTATTGATCTGTGCCAACTGTTCAGGGCTAGGTTCAGTTGAGGGGCTTGGTAAAGTTTCCTTCGTCTGTTTGGAGGGAGAACAAGCAGCCAGTAGAAGCAGCAATACGATTGAATAAATTCGATAAGGCATTATTTTCATTTCTCTTAATCAAGCTTCGACTATCGATTTACTGGAATGGTGACGATAAATGATTCATTTCCCTTTTTACAAGCCACCCCTATCATCACTACATCATCATCTTGAGTATAAACAAAAGGTCTTTCCATTCTATCTGGTTTGATCAAACTTCCATCCTTCATCTTGATCACCTTTGGCATCAACTCAAATTCTTCCGCTTTTTCCCAATGGATCCCATCTGATGAATTCACCAAGCCTATAAAGCCGTGGGCATGAAAGGTTCCAAAGTATTTGTCCCGCTTCTTATCATACCAAAGGGACATATCCTCTGTATCCAGATAATCTATAACCGGTTCAGATTGGATCTCAAAAGGCCCTATAGGGCTATCGCCAATGGCCATGGCCTGGTTTCGGATAAACCTGGTTTCATTGGGCTTGTCCCCTTTTATGATCAAATAATATTTACCATCCTTTCCCTTATCAATGGCGGGGTTGACAGTCAATGTACTAATAGGCCCTGAAGGCTCTATCAAGGGCTTATCGAAGCGCTTCCACTCTCCATTAAGCGATTCTGCTACCGCTACACCAGTCCTTTGGTTTGGTCGAAGAAGTTTCCAGTTAGGATGAGAATATCCCGTTTGACTGGTTTCCATCAATTCCTCCTCTGTATAGTCCTGTCTTTCTCCCAAATTGGTAGAAATATAGTAGAGGTAATATTTACCATCAAAATACTTGATCTTTGGATTGTGGGCAGTGATGGCATCCCAATGCCCCTTTCCCCTTCCTTCCAGCACAGTCTCTTTATAGGTCCAAGGGCCACTTGGATTGGGCGAAACAGCATGGGCAATTTCTGAATACAACAACCAACCTGTGAAATTGGTAGCCTTTGGCCATCTACTGTAAAATAGGTGGTAAAGGCCATCCTCACCTTTTAGGATGGAACCTCCCCAATTGAAATAATCTTCAGTAAGAAAGATATTGTCTTCGCTTACTGCCTGTAGGTGATCCTGAATATGTAGTTTTTCTTTAGAATCTTGGGCAGCCCCCTTTTGGAGCCCAATTAAGCCTATTAAAACTATAAGCAGGGCGGTTTTCTGAAAATGTGTCAAATCAATAATATTTACTAGAAGTTAAATGAAGGGATTCAGATCATTCCTGGTTTAATAAGAAATCACTCAACTTCCCATGCGTCTGTTCTAAATGCCGCAGCAGGCAAGCCATTTTTACCAAACAAATTAGGCAAGGCAATATCAGAGAAGGCAAACCGCACTGCTACCGGTTTTTTCACTTCTTTTGAGGAAAGCTCCACCATATCACCTTTGATCTTGGCTTTTGCAGGATAAAATTGACGGTCTTCACCAGCAATATAGAATTCCTTGAGCTCCTTTCCATCAGCCTGTAATTCACCCCCAGTATGCTCAAAAGTAACCAAGGCTTTGTTTTTCCTAATTTCCATGGATTTGAAAGTAGGTCCCGAAGGATCTATATCACTTACCCCATAGGTTTTGGCGAGGGCCCATAAGGCCAGCCTTCTGCCTACTTCCTGTTTGTTTCCTGGATGGATATTTTTTAGGTTACCAATATCATTGGTGACTACCATACCAGTATGATCAAGTACATCCATGGTCTTCAGCTGTGCATCCCTTACTATGGCAGCCTCTATATCCTCGCTATCGTTGTTCTCATAATCAAAAGGAGCAATCTGCACATAATAAAACGGCAGGTTAGGATTCCCCCATTCTCTTCTCCATGACTCAATCAGCATGGGGAATGTTTTATAATAATAATCTGCATTTTGACGATTGGACTCACCTTGATACCATAAATAACCTGCAAGGGTAAATGGAGCCAAAGGATGGATCATGGCATTATAAGCAAATCCAGGGCTCCTATCATACCAACTGTTTTCTGCTATTTTCAAAGATGCTTCCTTCAAGAATTTAGGATCCTTGACCGTTTCCCCTGGAGTCCATATCTCAACAGGAGTTCCTCCCCAACTACTGTTGATCAGTCCTATAGGTATTTCCATTTTTTGATTCAGTTCTCTCCCGAAAAAATAGCCCACTGCACTAAAATCCCTCATGGTTTCAGGTGTACAAACAGACCATTGCCCTGGGGTATTTTCCTGAAGGGTACTTGCTCCATGTCTTGGCACTGTAAAAAAGCGGATATTCGGATAATTGGCTGCTTTTACCTCCTCCTCTGCATTGTCAAATCCATTATTGGCACTCCATTGCATATTAGACTGTCCAGAACACAGCCAGACCTCCCCTATAAGAATATTTTCCAATATGATTTCCTGATGTCCCTTAATGCTAATGATATAAGGACCTCCATAAGATGGTGTGGGCAATTCCAAAGACCACTTTCCCTGATGAGCAACCGTTTCAACAGGCTTATTATCCCAAGAGCCGGTCACAACAATCTTTTCGGTAGTCTGGGTGCTCCAGCCCCAGATCATGGCCTTTGAGTTTTGCTGCAGGACCATATTGTCAGACAAAATGGAAGGAAGCCAGATTTCACATTTTGCGGAAAAGCCAACTAATAAGAATACTAATCCAAGTATATATTTTTTCATTTCATTTATGGTTATTGGGTATAAAAACAAATGGTATTATCCCACTAAAATATATCCTTAAATTTCAATTTCTATAAAATTCGCCATTAAATTATTAAAAAACTAGGCAAATGCCCTAAAAAGTCAAATAACACCACCTTAGCTTAATTCAGTCAAAATACTATACCTTAAGCTCCCTAAACTGGGTATCCATTTTAAAAAGCCTTGACACATTTTTGTCTTTACTCATCGCATTTTGCCTATTATAAATTCTCTTAAAATAAATCATGGCCAGTAACAATAGTATGCTCCCAATAATAGAGACTGCATAACTGAAATAAACCAACACCAAATGCCAGTCCATATTCCCCATAAAAAACTCTTTATACAACAACAGGGATACACTGCCCAAATAACCTATGGAATCACAGATATAGATAAAAAAACCAGCATTGGCGCGGAACCTAAATACAGCCAGCATTCTGTCAAAAAACACCGTCTGAATAGGCGTATAGGCCATAAATAAAAATATGCCCAAGAACACCATCCAATAAAAAGGAGACAAGAAATTCACTTGGTACAAATAAGTTGAGATCCCTCCCCCTATCAATCCACAGGCAACCAAACTGGCCGTGGCCCAGAAACCAAGCCTGTTATCTTTTATCAAAGAAAGCAGACCTATTAAGGCCAATACCGTCACTCCCGAAATCAATTCTGTGACCGACAATACGCTTTTCTCCCAATCTGGATCAATTTCATTCCATATTTCCACGGAAAAATTATCCCTAAAATCCCTCATGGTCAACAAAAGGGCATATATCAAAACCATCCCCACTAAGCCGATACTAAAAAAAGAAAATGTCTTTCTCTTTCTCTTCCGATTCATAGGAATCCTTTCTGTCCTTAAAGCCACATCCTCTGCAGTGGGCGCTGGAATAACAGAAAGCATCCAAACAAATACCAGAAAAAAGGGCAAGAACAAGCCCCCCATGGTAAATGGCATCCAAAATTCAGAAATGTATGGAAACCACTCTAGGACCTGCAAATAAATTGTTTTCAATAGCCCTGAGCCTATGATCACACTTATACTTAATCCGAAAATCAATACCTCTGTAAATTTCCTCCCCTCAAGAAAGCTAAAAACTATCCCCCAGACCATTCCCAGCGGGAGACCATTAAGGAACAAAAACACGAAATTGTAAGGGTGGGGAATGAGACCAAATCCAAGCAATGCAAATTCGGCAAACAACACCAATCCCATGATCAATTTTATTCGCTGGGAAGGTCTCATTTCGGATATTACTTTGATACCAGTAAACTTTGAAACCATGTATCCCAAAACCTGTACAATAATCAATACAGTTTTATAATCCAAGCCCCACAAATATAGATCATCATAAGTACCCGTGATAAATGGCTTTCTATAAGCGTACATGCTAAAATAGGCTCCAAAGGACGCCACCACACACCATACAATGAATATTAGCCTATGTTTTGTAAGTAAAATTTTCTGAATCCAGTTAAGCATTTATCAAGCTATTAATTTGGGGAATTATAAAGATTCTAATCCCGAAGAACAAGAATATCTCAAAGACTCAAGCCACCATTAATCAAATTAAATAGCTTTCAAAGACTTGATATTTCCGTAAATAAATGAAAATAAATCATTCTTAAAAAGAACTATCCTCAATTTTTCCTTAAAAGAAATTACTATCAATATTCACTTTCCTAAAAAACCATCATTAAAATACATTAACGGCTTATTACACATGTTTATTTTCAAACTAAACCAAACTAATATTCAACATATTAAAGATTAAATAATAATAGGCTAAACATAAAATATTTTTCTTATTCAGAAATTTTAATACCTTTAGATGTTATTTATTTTTCCTTTTAAGAAAATTTACAAACTATCTAAACCTCAAACATATATTCTTATGGCAAAAAACTCCTTACCTTTTCTTTTGTTATGTTTCATTTTGATTTCCAACATTGGCTGCTCCAGCGAAACACCTAGAGCCAAGCATGTCATTCTCATTGGGCTGGATGGTTTTAGCTTAGAAGGATATAAAACCGCAAAGCATCCGAATATAGATGCACTTTTCGAAGATGGGGTCATTTCAACCAATACCAGAACGGTAATGCCTTCTGTCACCATGCCCAATTGGACAAGTCACCTAACAGGAGCTGGACCGGAGCAACACGGTGTATTTGGCAATGGTTGGGAAAAAGAAAAACACCCTTTGGATCCACAGGAAATGGACACAGAAGGCTACTACCCTTCCATATTTAAAGTAGCCAAAGACAATGTCCCCAATATTAAAACAGCTTTCTATTTTAACTGGAAGAGTCTAATCAAGCCCTTCAATGCAAAATACCTGGACGAAGTTAAGTTTGAGGAAGATGACCGATATGACAAAAACTATCAAGCAGCACTTGATTTTCAGACCGCAAACAAAGACAATCCAACCTTGACTTTTTTGTACTCGGTTCATGTAGACCATGCTGGACACAACCATAAATGGATGTCCCCGGAGTACATCACGGCAATTGAAGAAGTTGATAAAAAAATCGGAGAATTTGTTGAAAAATTAAAAGCTGAAGGCCTTTATGATGACACCCATTTCTTGCTTTTCACAGACCATGGAGGCATAGGAAATGGACATGGCGGAACAACTATCCAAGAAATGGAAGTACCATGGATGATAAAAGGGCCCGGCATCCAAAAAGGAAAGACACTAACATCGCCAAACTCAAATGCCAACACAGCAGCTGTAGTGGCCAGATTATTTGGCATCAACCAAACTCCCGAGTCATGGATTGGAAAGGTTCCTTCAGGAATATTCATGGAGAAATAAGACTATAAAGAAGATGGATAGAAAAGAATTCATAAAAATTGGGGCCTTAGGAACACTGACAATGTCTTTCAGCCCTTTGGCTTTCTCTGCTGAGAGAAAAGACAAGAAGATTCGCTTTGGGATCATTACTGATCTTCACTTTGACATCATGCATGATGGACAAGAAAGAATCTCAGCCTTTATCAACAAAATGAATGAAGATCAACCTGATTTCATCATTCAATTGGGAGACTTTTGCGTTCCTAAACCAGAAAACAAGTCCCTAATGGACACTTGGAACAAGTTCAAAGGAGATAAGCACCATGTAATAGGAAATCATGATACCGATGGAGGTTTTAATAGGGACCAGGTAGTAGAATTTTGGGATGCAGAAGCAAAATACTATTCCTTTGACAAAAACGGATACCACTTTGTGGTTTTGGATGGCAATGAGCATAATGAAAGTCCAAACCGTCCAAAAGGATATGCTCGGTACATTTCACCCGAACAGCTAGATTGGCTTGAAAAAGACCTGAACCAATCCTCTTTACCCACCATTGTTTTTTGCCACCAAGGACTGGACAATGAAATGGCTGGGATAGAAAATGGAATGCCCGTAAGGTACACTTTGGAAAAAGCCAATAAAAAGGCCGGCTTCCAAAAGGTCATTCTAGTCCTTTCGGGTCACCACCATCAGGATTACTACAACCATATCAATGATATCCATTATGTACAAATCAATAGCGCAAGCTATTACTGGTTGGGCGACAAGTATAAGACAATAAGATATTCCAAAGAGGTAGATGAAACCAACCCTTGGATTAAATACACTGCTCCCTATAAAGACCCTCTTTGGGCCATGGTAGAAATTTCACAGAAAGGAAAAATTAGCGTGGAAGGAAGGAAAACCGACTGGGTAGGCCCAAGTCCCAAGGAAATGAAAATACCAGAAACTGAAGGCATCTATCCAGTTGTATCAAAAATTTCCAACAGGGATTTAAAAATTCAAAAAAAATAGCACTCATCAAAAACCAGATGATATTAAGTTAAGCTGCACTTATTTCCCTTGCCAAGCATTCCCCATTCTCCCCGAGATTACATCCGCATCAATCTCCTTATTCTTACTTTTGCTCTATCACTTTGGACCATCATCAGGGACATCAGCACCAAAAAAGCCATGAGCATTCCCCCTATTAAATTCAATTTTGTAAAAAAATGTACCCAGGAATAATTGAAGCCAAAAGTTTCCTTAAAAATCATAATCCCCACACTTGCCAAATACCCAAAAGCATCAGCTATATAAAACAAATAACCTACAGTACCTTTATACCTCAAGACCGCTATAAACCTTTCAAACACCAAGCAATGGAATAATATATATGGCAGATATACGCTAAAACCCGAACTGATCATCCAAAAAACAGGGCCTATCAAGTTTCCTTTAAAAAGCAAAGTAGACAGAATCATAAGGACAGCACTAATAAAGGTAGCCAGCATCCCCAACATAAAGGCCTTTTGGTTACTTAGCACAAGAATCCCCAATGCGGAAATAATCAGGACCACCACGGCAATAGGAATTTCCGTTAAAGTCATTAAAGACGGCTGTCCTGACATTCCCAGATCTCCCCAAAACTCAACGATAAAATTATCCCTAAAATCCCTCACCACCGTAAGTAAAACATATATCAGTACCAATCCTAGAAATGAAAACCCGTGTTTTTTAAGAAAGTCTTTCCTTTCCGCACTACCCATGGAAACTCGCTCTGTACGCAACAATTTGTCTGTATTATCCGGCCCTTTAGAAACACTCAAAAAATACACAGCCAAAACAAACAAAGGAAAAAACACCAATCCGGTTATAAAAGGCATCATTAGCTCACTTACCTTAAATTCCTGCATCAGCCAAATCCCAGTCGACTTCACAAAACCAGTGGAAAAAATAAAGGTAGCACTCAGCCCAGCGACCAACAATTCAGAATTTTTTCTTCCCTCCAAATAAACCAATACCAATCCAAATATCATCCCCAATGGCAAGCCATTAAAAAACAAGGCAATCGGTTTTATATTAGCAGGCAAATAAGCAAATGCCAATAACATGGCCAGCCCAAAGCCTACCAAACCCACCAAAACCTTAAATCGATCCTTTCCAGCAACCTCTGAAACCACCCTTATTCCTATGAACTTTGATAACATATAACCAATTACCTGGCTAATGATCAAAATGGTCTTATAATGAAAGCCTCCAATAATATCAAAATCTTCGAATTGTCCGGCCAAAAATGACTTCCTAACCGCATACATTCCCGTATAGGCCATAAAAGCGGTGCTAATAAGCAAAAAATCCGTTTTGGTAATTGATACTTTATTTAGATTGGTCATATATTTTTTTTCCTTTAATTAAAATCAAGCTAAATCTTTAGAGAAACTTGATTTATTCAAAGGTAAACCCATAACTAAATCCTATATCAATTAAATGTATTATCAATGAGTTAATATTTCATTAACGGAAATTAATTTTCATATAAAGAAAAATTTACCAACCTTGCAACCATTAATAATTTTCATATTAGGAAAAACAGCCGTACTTTCACATAGTTAAAACAATCATAACACTATGGATAATTCAGATTACTTAACCACTTGGATTGGCTCTAAAATCAAAGAAATAAGAAAATCCCAAAACCTTAAATTGGGAGAACTCGCAGATAAGACCGGAATTAGTATAGCAATGCTATCTAAAATAGAAAATGGCCGCGTCTTCCCTACACTGCCCTCACTTATTCAAGTGCTAAATACCTTGAACGTTGATTTAAATGAGTTTTTTGCCGACCTAAAAGGCGATAAGGAATTCCCAGGATACATTATCAAAAAAAGAACCGACTATCAATCCATTAAAAAGGAAGAAGAATCCATAGGATTTGATTACCAACTTATTCTAAACCACAAAATAGAACGGTCATCCATGGAAATATCACTCTTGACCATCAAGCCTGATGCCAAGAGAAGTCATGTTTCTACAGAAGGATTTGAATACCTATACGTCATCAAAGGAAATCTAATTTATGAATTGGGAGATAAGCACTTTAATTTAGAAGAAGGTGACTCCTTATTCTTTAATGGCAATATTCCTCATGTACCTGTAAACAAGACTAACACAGAGGCCATCATTTTGGTCATTTATTTTATTGAACTTAGATAAAAATCAAATAATGAAACAAGAAGCTGTAGCAAAAGTATTTATTAAAGCTGAATCGCCCTTTTCCAAATCTATTATCTCCCTACCTAAGTTATCTAAAGGGGAGGTATTGGTAAAAACAAGCTATGCTACCATTTGCGCTAGTGATTTACACACTTTTTATGGAAGGAGGCATTCTTGCAGTCACAGCATCTTGGGCCACGAAATTATTGGAGTAATAGAAAATATTGCCGACGAAGGTGTATTGGACTTTTACGGGAGTCCCTTAAAAATTGGGGATAAAATCACCTGGTCAGTTTATGCGCATGATCCTGAATCCCAAACATCCAAAAAGGGATATCCCCAAAAATCCGAGGGACTTTATAAGTACGGGCATGAACAGATCAGCGAAAAATACCAACTTAATGGAGGATTTTCCAGCCATTGCCACCTTCGTAAAGGAACCTCTATATTCAAACTGCCTGCAGAACTAACAGGCAGGGAAGCGGCTCCAATCAACTGTACCCATGCCACAATTGCAGGAGCTATGCGTCTAGCTGGAAAATTGGAGGGGAAAAATGTACTGATAAATGGGGTGGGCATGCTCGGCCTTTCTGCCTCCGCAATGGCCAAAGAATTGGGAGCGTCCAATGTTTGGGTCCAAGATATCAATAGTGATAAAACCAAACAAGCCAAATCATTTGGAGCGGATGAGGCATTTACCTTTGGAGCAAATGAATTGAAGGAGTTTGCCAAGGATCATGGAAATATCGATGTAGTCATTGAAACTTCCGGTGTACCAGAAGCCATTGAACATTGTATTAAACTATTGGGCATTGGTGGCACCATCGTTTTGGTGGGATCCGTATTTTCCCAAAGGGACCTAGCTATCAATGCAGAATATCTGGTCAGAAACTTATTGACCATTAGAGGGCTTCACAACTACATCCCTGAAGATCTAGCCAGTGCAATTACCTTTATGGAAAAAAACCATACCAAATACCCATTCAATGAATTAGTTGGTATAGAATATCCTCTCGATGAATTGGAAGAGGCCTTTGAAACAGGAAATAAAGGCAGCTATTACAGGGTAGGCGTCAAACCCTAATCCCCATAATAGCAGAAATACTTAAGCATTATTGATTGATAAAGAAATACCTGATCCGAACGGCATTACCAGTGCTGTTTGGATTTTTTTGATCCAATACCTTGAGCTCCAATCGATGACCACCGTCCTCAAGATCAGCCCCCAACACATAATACCATGGCAAATGTAATCCACTGCTCCAGCGGGTAAATAAGTCCTGAGACTTCCATTCTCCGCCATCGATCCGATAGCTTATCATTCCTGCATCAGGCCCTGCTGCCACAGCAATTCCCACTGCATTTCCTTCAAAATTGATTTTTAATTTACTGCCAGGCCCCTCGTTTAGCAACATCGGCGCTTTCACATAATTTGCTCTTGTCCCCTTCCCATCATTTGGCTCCCAAGAGGGACTGTATACCCATGTCTTAGTATTTTTAAAACTCTCAGCTTCCAATAATTTTCCATTATCAAACGCACCCTCATCCAGTTTTTCAGGCAGGGGATGTGCTTCAAATTTATCATCTGGATCCAAATGACCAGAATATGCAGCGTCCAACATATCGATCATTGACTGTGCGTATATTTGCTGACCAAATGGAGAAGGGTGTAGATTTTTAAAATCATCCTCCCAGGTGAATTCCTCATAGGCAATCCTCATCGTCACCTCCTTGGCTAAATTCAATGAAGGCAAATCATAATGTTCTGCCACACTTTCATGGTTTTTGATCACCTCAGGAACTCCACCATTATTATATGTTTCGATTTTATCTGGGTCTACAAAATGAAACAGCACTATATCTGCCGAAGGATTCGTTTTCCGAACATGCCTTACGATACCTTCCATGCCTCTGATTTGTTCTGAATTGCTTCTACCATTGGACTCATCGTTCACAGCAGCCTCTTCAAAAAGCAAATCCACTGGTCCTTTGGACAAAATATCCCTCTCCAATCTAAACGCCCCAGGAACCGTCCCCATGGAAGGGATTCCTGCAGCAATAAATTCAAAATCCGTTTCAGGGAATCTTTCCTGAATATAGTTCATGACACTATCCCTCCAACCATGATTATAGGTAATGGAGCCTCCAAGAAAAGCCACTCTGCCTTTCTTGGTCTTCTCGAATTTTATTTGGGAATTCTTCAGTCCCTTTCTTAAATCATAAAAATCGGAGGAAGAAAGCTTGAGTCCCTTCGCCGCATAATACTTGACAAAATCTGCCACCAAACGGGGAGACTCTATTGGGAAGTGATGGCCATAAAGATCTTGCTCACCTTCTGTACAGGGAACCAAGGTAGCCGGGCCACCCAGCTTAGTATACCGATCTACCAAAACAAAAGTGTTTTCTTCTGGAGGAACCACTTGGTCCTCTAGTCCAATCATATGGAGTATGGGTACTTTATTTTCTGCCAGCCCTTCCAAACCATCAATGGGATTGTCATTATAATCCTGCGCCGCCTTCTCATCAGTAAAACCATAAATAGACTTTAACCTTTCCCAATCTTCTTCACTCCCCTTTCCTTTACCTTGCCCACCTGGCCAACTTTTAAAATCACAAACAGGTGCTTCAGCATATATACAGGCAACCTTATCCGGATTTTTCTTTGCCCAATTATACACAAACAGGCCTCCCCTGCTCACTCCTGAAAGTGCTGGCTTAGGATTGAAGCCCTTTTTGTTTACCAACCATTGATAAAGCTGATCCCAAATCTCAACTGCATGAGGACTCCCATACAAAAAATCTGTATCTATATAAACCACATGAAATCCCTCTTCCAACAACAAAAGGTCCTGCTCAGTATGCCAATCTGGGAACCTAGCTCTCCATAACCAGGGCTTTCCTTCCAAACTTGACTTAGGTGAAATGATTCTTATACTTCGACCATCCAGTTCCAGGTTTACCCTTTCAAAGCCATTCCAATTTACGGTATCCTTAGGAACCACTTGTTGCGCAAATCCATTCGTTGGAACCAAGGCTTTCAATACCAACACCAAGAGGAAAAGCCCAACAAGACGTAATTTATTAATCATATTGCTCATTTAAGAATTAAGTGGATTTTGGTTGATCAATTAGATAAAATCAATTCTTTACCCCCCTACTAGAATAGCCCAATTGGATCTAAAGAAAATAAAATGACAAAAAAGGGGATTACTGACCTATAGCTCAGAAACATATTCAAATAACCCTTCTTAATCATGGTTTGTAGGGAGAAAGAAATGATTACGTATCATGGCAAAATAATGAATTGACCATGTTTTAATATCCAAATGCTGCTTTTTAACCTTACTCATTATGATGATAAAAATTAAAACCTGCTTTTTTCAACACATTTAAGAATTATTTCTTTCAAACATCTAAAATAGAAAAAAATCAACGATCAGGATTGTTCAAAATAACAAAAAACCGATACTATTTTCACTTTTATCCATTGAAAATAAGCTTGTCTTTTCAGGCAAAAGACCTTCAGTTAATTTCAATACCTATTTTCACCCATCTACATCAAATCCATGAATCTTAGGTTAAAAACAAAACCATGTTTTCAAAACCAGTCAGCTATATAAAATTTATTCATTATCTTTAATAGTGTTTTATTAAATTTTATCAAAACATATATTTAAATAACAACCTATTCAAACCTATGAAAACGTCCTATCTGTATTTAAAAATCTGGCTACTCAGCATTTGCTGCATCCAGCTTGCCACAGCACAAAACATCTATGAGCTCAAAAGTGAATGGTATTGCAAGCCCATTAGTGATACCAAAGTTGATGGTGTAGAAATATCCAATACTGCCTATAAATTAAAACAATGGATACCTGCAACTGTTCCCGGGACCGTTTTGACGACCCTATTGAACAATGAAAAAGTACCCGATCCATTTTATGGGATGAACAATGAAAAGATAAAGGACATCTATGATACCGGTAGGGAATACTATACCTATTGGTTTGTGAAAGACTTTACAGAAACAGCCAAAGAAGGTGAACAAGTATGGTTGAACTTCAGAGGGATCAATTATAGTGCAGAGGTTTATCTAAATGGAGAAAAGGTCAACAAGGAGCCTTTCAAGGGCATGTACCTCCGAAAACAATTCAATATCACCGAACTTTTAGCCAAAGATGGAAAAAACCGTTTGGCGGTATTGGTGCATCCAGCTGATCACGTGGGCAACCCCAATGGCGGTCAAGGTGGCGACGGTACCATTGCCAAAGGAGTAGCTCTTCAATATACTGCTGGATGGGACTGGATCCAGCCTGTTCGCGACCGTAACACCGGAATATGGGACAAGGTATTTATAGAAAAAACCAAATCGGTCAACCTGAAAAACCCGCACATCGTCACCTTGGTAGAAGGCCAGCGTTTCCCAGGAGAGCCACAAGAACCCGCTACCATTAAGGTTTCTGCCGAATTGGAAAACACGCAAGATGGCCCTGTAAACGGGACCTTGCAATATATTTTAAATGGAAAGACGATTAGCCAATCAGTAAAACTTGGCGCCAATGAAACCAAGGAAGTCGTCTTGCCGGACTTTAGTTTTGAGAATCCAAAATTATGGTGGCCAAGTGGATATGGAGAGCAGAACCTTTATGATCTGGACCTTAATTTCACTATCGATGGAAATATTTCAGACAGTGAAAAAATCAATTTTGGTATAAGAGAGATACAAACCGAATGGAACAGTCATACCCGAAGTAAGCAAATTTCGGTAAACGGACAGAAAATATTCATTAAGGGAGGAAACTGGATTATCTCCGATGCCATGTTAAGATTCTCCAAAGAACGCTATGATGCTGAAATCAGGTTCCATAGAGACATGAACCTTAACTTGATCCGTATTTGGGGTGGAGCATTACCAGAAAGACCGGAATTCTATGAAGCTTGTGACAAATACGGTTTATTGGTGATCCAGGATTTCTGGATTTCGGGTGACTGTAATGGTCGATGGTTGGATCCGAAGAAAAAGGATGACCAATGGACCAGAAGACAATATCCAGATGATCACAACTTGTTTATTGAATCTGCTGAGGATGTGGTAAAGCTTCTGAGAAACCACCCTTCATTGGCCATGTGGTGCGGGGGCAATGAGATCACCCCTCCAGCAGACATCATGCATGCCATTAAAAATGAGATTTTGCCCAAATATGATGGTACCCGTTGGTTTATAGACTACTCCAACTCTGATGAAATGTCCTATAATTTCAAAGGAGGAAATGGAGATGGCCCTTATGGTATTCAGGATATTTCCACCTTCTGGGCTGAACGCACCTGGCCATTTAATTCTGAAGTAGGTTCTGTGGGAACAGGAGATGCTGTTTCCTTGAGAAGGTTTCTTCCTGAGGAAAACCATGTAGTCCCTGTAGAGATGGAAGGCACTGAAAAGATCAAAGATGAGGTTTGGACTTACCACAAATATATCGACTACAGCAAGTCCCTTGAACCTTATGGTACGCCTAAGGACATGGAGGAATTTGCTGAAAAGGCCCAACTGGTCAACTACAATCAATACCGCGGATTGATGGAAGGATTCTCAGCACATATGTGGGACTGGTATACTGGAGTGATCATTTGGAAAACCCAAAACCCTTGGACAGCATTAAGGGGACAAATGTATGATTATTACCTTGATCCTAATGCCTGCCTTTATGGATTACGAAACGGGAGTGAAGCTGTTCATGGCATGTATGATCCTGTAAAAGGCAATATTATGATTGCCAATAATACCTTTGAGCAGCAACATGATATTATGCTACGTGTGACGGCTTATGATATGGAAGGGAATAGCAAACAATTGACACAAGTGTTCACTTATATCGAACCAAGCAGCATCCGTTTAATCATGTCCCTAAAGAAGAGGATTGATGAAATGAGTGCTGAGGAGGGCATGTTCCTTTCTGTACAATTGCTTAATATAAATCAAGAATTAATCTCTGACAATTTCTACTGGTTGCCTGACGCAAAGGGCAATTATTCAGGTTTACAAAATATAGAAGAAGCCAAAATAACAGCTACTGCTAAAAAAATATCTGAATCAGCAATTAGCTTGACGCTTCACAATGATGCTGATAATACCGTTTCCTTCTTTAACCGTATCTCACTGATTGATGCTAAAACCAAAGAAAGGCTTTTACCTACCTTCTTTAGTGATAATTATATATCCATCATTCCATATGGTGAAAAAACCATCACCTTAGACTACGACCAATTGAAAATCACAGACGCTTTGATTGAAATCAGCGGCTGGAATGGCCCCAAACAAACCATCAAAATAGAATAGTTGCTTTCTATAAATAATCACCCAACAAAAATCCCGGTCTTTATAAAAGGTCGGGATTTTTTAATTTTACACTTTATGATTATCCGTTTTCACACCAGTAACCTTATTTCTCACGGATTCCACAGATTTTCACTGATTTAATTCCTCGTTTCAGTAAGATCTGGTCCATTTTTCAGGGAATGTTTTGAAGGGTGAACTTTACTGGTGCAATAGCGGATATACAGATTACACTTTAAGGGAATTCAAGGAAATCATTGAATTTTTCTCTTATTCATTAAAGAATTCCAATACCGTCTCATTAAATATATCAGGGATATCTATGGGTGCCTGATGCCCAGCTTTTTTGAAAATCTTTAATTTTGAATTCGGTAGATTATCAGCTATCAATTGAGTATGCTCAAACTTCACAATATCCTTTTGACCGGCCATTACCAAAACTGGTAAATCTATTTCATTCAAATATTTTGCATCCAAATTAGGTTCCTCCATTAAAAGCTTTGTTAATCGTAAATTAATATCTGTCTTTGAAACTCCTTGAGATTCCATTTCTTTGATTTTTCTCTGGAGAATTCTATTTACCTTTTTATCTATAGAAGAATCATCATTATAAAGCACTGCGGCCATAATCGCCAACTTTTCTACCCGCTCAGGATACTGGTGGGCTAAAATTAGCCCTGTATTTCCACCATCACTCCATCCCAAAATATAGGATCGATCAATATTTAATTCCTCCAATAGTTCATTAACATCCTCAGCAAATAACTCATAACTAAGTTTCTCCTCATTACACCCTGACTGGCCATGACATCTGGTATCAAGAACAATCACTTTAAATTCCCTTGCTAGGGCATTTACCTGTTGGGAAAAAGAAGAAATGGATTCATTGTTACCGTGCAAGAGCACCAGAGGCTTGCCCTCTCCATATATTTCATAATAAATATTTATACCATTTATTGCCTTAAAACTTCCTACTTCAGAGTTTTCACCCAATTCAAAACTCTTAAAATTACTATTATCAATTAAAAAAGATTGGTCTCCCGAGAAGACCCTTTCCGTATCAATCTTTGTCTGTGTTTCCTTTGGTTTATTAGACAGGAACCAAGGATACAATTCTCTATCCTCAAATCCGGAATTACTTAAAAGGTTCTGCCCTTCTCCCTTTTTGGAATCAATAAGCAATTCCAAATCATCAAAATAAATTTCACACTTACCGGAATACATAAAGCCTACAGCAAGCACTTTACTGTTCTTATTAATTTTCCCATTTAAGGTAAAAGTTGTCCATTCATTAGGCTTGAAAAACTTATCCATAGCTCTTAGGTCCAAAACCGGCTCTCCTATGATTTCCGTTCCAGATGAATTAAAAGTAACTGGAACCACCCCTGAATTTTGACTGATTTTTTCAACAAAGACCTTCCCTGACAATGTAAATTTACTACCTGTAAACTCTTCAACATTCACATTTTGATAAAAAAGGGAAGTGGTTTTTTGGGCGAATACCTGACTATTAAAAAGAATGAAGAAAAATAAAACTAATAATCTGTAAAAACTCATTACACTTGATTTTAGATTAAAAACTAATTGATTCGTCTAAGTAACCGAAAAGTTTTGATTTAATAAAATCACAAATTAATTCAATTCTCAAATCACCTAACCTATCAAAAAAGACTGCCCTGCAATTCCTTGCAGGGCAGTCCAAAAAATTCAAATTGGCACTCTATAAAAAAGCCAGTCTTCCATTTAGGTGCTTTTAATCCAAAAGCTCAAGTTCCATAATTTTCACTTCTCCAGGCTTTAGTTTTACGCTTAACCTATCGCCCAAACTATAGGTGACATTGTTTTCATTCATGTCCCCAATCACCATATTTAAACCGTATTTATGAGAATCTTCCATCATAACCAAATCTGGACTAAGATCTATGGCATAATCAACTGCTTCATTTTTATTTGGATTATGAATGGAAATATAACCGCCCTTTCCGTTCCAGCCAGTATATCCATAAGCTTCCCTCTTCTTTGGATCTCCACCGTGCATAGCCACAGACTCAAAATATGGAAAGGCATGATGCGCCCATTTCAAACCATCCGCCAGTACATCCCAATCCGCTTCAGATAATTGCTGCGTTTTCAAGTATAATTCCACAAAACCGGTACCCCTGGAAAGATTCATCAATAAATATTGCATAAAGCCTTCCTCACTTTCTCCAGTTTTGACCTTTTTAGGCTCATGGTTAAAAATGGAATTCATAGGAAACTGGGTATGTTCCTTTTTCCAAATATCATGATAGACACCATCCCTATACACCAATTCTTCAGTCCTTGAACTTCCACCAGCAGCATCCCCAGCATTGATCATCCAAACCGCGTCAATATACATCAACCACCAAGGACTCAAATAGGCTCCATTTGAAATCACTATATAGACCTCGGGATTAATTTCATGCTGCTTTTCAAATATCTTCATCAATCGCTCTGTTCCTGCAGCCAAATAATAGGTTTTCAATTCATCATATTTGGGATCGTTGAGGAGAGAATCTGAGGCACTCAATCCTGCTGTTCCAAGCTGAGGCATTTCCGGCACACCATACCCAGCTCCATTCAATTCGAATTCCCTAATATTCAAATGGCCAAAAACTCCATCCAGTTTAAAATAGGAAACACCACTTTCTGTCAACTCCAACATTCGTTTTTCCAATAGCCCCATATACTTTGGCCCCGCCATGCTCATCCAGTTTCCGAGCAACTCAAAGTCCTGCTCTCCAAGTTTCTTGGCCGCCTTTTGTGCACCAAAGAGACATCCCGGACTCAACCATAAACCAAGTTGGGAAGAGGCCTGGCCAACCTGACTAAAACTATATTTAAAATCCTGGTCAAACTTGCTGTTCACTTTCCAAACCTTCTCTGACCAATCAGCTTGTACATCCTGCCATCCATCATCAATGACATAAGCGCTTAAAGCTGGCACTCCCCTTTCTACCACTAGCTCTTGATTGACTTTAGCTACACTTCTTGCAAACTTCTCCTTGTCCACTCCACTCCCAAAATCAAACCAGCTATTATATTGAACCTGAAGTCTCAAAGGCCTAATTCTTTTCTCACTGATATACTTTTGAAAAGTCCTCTCAATATTCTCCAATTTATCCCCTAGCCCAATCACTGATGGAAACGTATGGTAAGATTCCCCAGCTTTTAGGCTTTTACCAATCAGGTACCCACAATAAGCCTTGCCATCTTCCACATAATTATAACTCGCGGGAAACTCAATACCCAAAAAATAAGGCGCTTCAGCACCATATAATGGCTGGCCCAATCCTGGCTTCCATTGAGCCGGTCCTTGGGCAGTGATTAGCTTTTTCTGATAGGGCTGAACTACACCACCATCTATGAGCTCCAAATCTACTCTTTCTATGGTAACGGGATTTTGAGACTTGATCTTTAAACTTTTATTGGTATAGAAATCATTCTCATTTAGGGTATAGTTCAATTCAACCTCTAGACCATTTTCCTTATCCTCCAGGAGAAAGGAAAGTTGATCATCTTCCTTGTTCAACACTTTTTTTACCTTAAAATCATCAGAAGTAATGACCCTGTCAGTGCCCTCAACATCAGTTCCTGCTGAAATCCTCAGTTGGAATTCATAAAGTGTATTGACTGGTATCTTTTCTCCCGACTTTTTGTTTTGAAGTGAAAAGGTTTTTAACCTGCCATTTTCCACTTTGATAGTTCTGGAAATACTATTATTAGAAACGCTATAGACTTTTTCATTTGCCTGAGAACAATGAAAAAATACAATTGCCATAAATAAACATAGTATAAACCTTACTTTGCTCATCTTATCCCTCATAATTTGACTATTATTTTATGACTAATTAATTACAAACCATTGCTGCCCATTGGCAGGAATATTCACAGGAAGGGAAATATGATAATCACGATCCAATTCAATAATTGAAGTCCTTCCATTACTATCCGTTAATTCCGCATCTCCCTTTAAACCCGTATAATATAAATCCACCTTAATTTCTTTTACAACTGGAACATTCAAGGGATTATATAGCATGATCAAGCCTTTCTCTTTACCCAAGGGGTTTACATGCATGAGCCCATCATAATCTCTTCCGTCCGGTCTTCGAATATGTACCACATCTGCATCCAATACCTCTCTATGCTCTTTATAGAAATCAACCCATTTCTTTACAGTTTCCTTTGTTTTTGGACTGTCATATAACTGAGGTCCACGATAACATGCCTGTACCCCTGCACCAAACAAATTGGCCAGCCTTTGCTCATAATGAGGCAAATGGTCCTTTAATGGTTCTATGGTGGCAGCTTTTCCTCCTCCATGATATTCCACCAATGGGACAAACATCCACCCCATACTTGGAGTCTTTTCCCAGGTGCCATCATATATATTTTGCCTTTCTATAATTTCCTGCTGTGCCCTAGGCAGTGACCAATTGGTCTCCCGATATCCCATACCTGTTTTATTACTTCCTGACATGAAATAGTGATCTGGCACATTGAGAAAAATTCCTTTACTTTTTGCCCACTTATAAAAGGTACTGATCTGCTCATACTGATTCCACTGCGAATCGGCCAATCCCTTATGACCTGGGTGGTCATGACTGGCACAGACATCACCTGGATAGCTTCCATCATGTTCCAAAATATCCTGCCCCGTCCTTTCATAAAAATCATATAACTTATCGAAATAGTTGATACCCCATTCACTTTCCAAGCATGGAGAATTCCCGAATCTTGGCCTCTTTCCTTGCGGCATCACCACGTCATTTTCCTCATCAATACTCCTACTAGCCAACAAGGAATATCCACCCAAAGCGATTCCTTTTGAATGGGCATAGTCTGCAAGTTCCTTCATTCTGCTCATGTTTTCCGGACTATCATTTTCTATTTGAAAACCAGACCCAAAAGTCATGATGACCAATTCAAAGCCCACTTCTGCACATTGGTCAATGGCCTTTTTCACGGATTCATTATCCGCATTTCTCACATGCATCATAATGGGATTTTCTGTAACCCAAGGTGCCTGTGAACGATACATCCTTTTGATGGCCAAACCTTTTCTATCCCTGTCCCAACTGTCATGCAATAGCTCCCATGTTCTAAAGCTATTTAGTTTTTCTCCCGGCCTTAGGGTTTTCATAGGGCCTAATTTTGGATAAGCCTCCAGTAATACCGGTGTTTTCAAATTATAATTAACCTGTGTTTTATAAAGAGGATCCTCATTCCATGCAATACTGCTCAAATACAAATTATCATTTGACATGCCACCAAACCTATAATCTGTTTCTACAGTAATATTGGGTTTCATCCATTCAACCTTAGGATCACCAGCACTTTCCGCCTCTACCAGCGCCAATATTTCACTCTTAAAACTATCCAATACAACGGTTTCATCGGACTTATTCAGCACCTCTATCCATTTAGAAAGTAATGGCATCCCGTCGTACATTTCATAATGGACAAGCACCTTAATGTCTTTTAAGAAAGTCAGTTTTTCTGCCAGTTCTTCTTGTCCCTCCTGACTCAGCTCTCCTAATATGAGCACTTGTTCCACATGCCCCCTTCCTCTTGGGCCTGGATGATTAAAATCTGACAAACCTCCTTTGGGATCCATCTTACCGACTCTAAGTTCCGATATTTTTATAGATTCAGTTTTGAGACTTTCTAGGCTTTGGAAGTTTTCCCCTGTATAAGAATAAGAAAAAGATAATCCAGTTGGAATTTGTTCAGCTCTTAAATAAACAGTCTTCCCTGGGTCATATCCTTTTAATTTTCGTTCTTGTTTTCCATCATAAATCCCAAAACTTTGATCTCCTGGACGAATATTAAACTTAAATATATTTCCTGCTTCACCAATTAAAGCCATGCCAATTCCCCAGCTAGCTGACTGGTCTGTACCTGGATCTACCTTTACGATCCACACCCTTGCTTCATTGGGACTTTTTAGGTCGGCTGAAACACTTTGGTTGGCCAAGGCCATTATTTCACCAGCTTTGCCCTCATTAATAAAGGAATTTCTTTCATCTCCCGGAGAAGCATATACTTCCCAATGGTCCGCTAGGGATTGAAACTCATCATTGAACAGCACCTTTCTGCCTTCGTCTCTATTTCCTTCAGCCAGCAAATGATCAATAAGCTTATCATCACCAGAATAAACAAAGCTTATTTTCTTACCAGGTGCTGGCCAAGGCATGTCCTTAGGCATCCAATCCATTCGCTTTTGCCATTCAAACCTTGCTTCGGTAGCACCTATTTTATACCCCTCAAGTTTCAATGCTCTTGGATCCACCTTCATATCATCAATCCACTCATCCAAAAGATAGTTATGGATAGGCTGCCCGGTCATGCCCCCAACGGGCAATTGAAGCCCATTAATCTCCACCATCGCTTCTGGCCTTATGGAGCGCAATAAGTTCTCCCCTGTCATAAGGTTTTCAAGTCCTATGGTCGCCCCACCTTTTTGGACATCAAAAACCCTACTCACCAAGCCATTGCTCAGCACCAAATCACCTTTGCTCGTTTGATAAACTTGAGTGGTCTGATCAATGGATTCCACCAACCAATCTTTTTCAACTTGTGCCTTTTTATATAGGGGTAATTCTTCTGTTTGTTGCCCCATAACAGGAATAATAATTAGCCCAAATAAAGCCATTAATCCCAACCCCAATAAATGCTCAATTCTTAATTGAGGAACTCCTATTTGCATTTCTCTAAATATTTAATTTTTTATTTTCCTTTAATGACCGCGGCTTTACCCTTCAATATCAGCTCCACCTTGATTTCATCCCCATTTGCCGCATTCATGTCCAAAATCATTTCATGTTTTCCATTGGACACCTCCAACTTTGTCGGATCAAGTTTAATTTCTTTGATTTTATTCCAATGCTTATCATATAAAACCGCATGGTCTCCGCCTTCATAGGCCAGCATATTCCCACCTCTCAAATCAGCCGAAACCTCAAGCTTTGAAAAGTTGTCTATCTCCATTTTTATTTTAGAAGGGCCTTGACCTTTTTCTGAACTGATAATGAATTTAAGGGGCTGTGGTTCAAATGAATTGGTAAATTCCAAAGAATGGAACACAGGTTCTCCGGGTTGTTTCTCCTTTTGGGTCAAGCGGTGAATATCTGCAAACACCTCCGATAACGCCCATTGGTTATCCCCGACTTTTTCTAAACTATATTCATTGTCAATATTCTTGAGCCCTTCTTTTTGTTTGTTATTAAAAGCTCCAGCTAGCCTTGCTTCTTCCCAAATCGAAATCTTATTCAAAATCTCACTTGATTTACCATTTTCCTTAATGGCCTGAAATGAAGTGGATAAACCAAACCCAGCGTCAAATCCTGCTGCCCGAGCCAACAGCCATTCAGCATCCATAATACTGGTTCCTGATGAAAGCGAGAACCACCCCAGCATATTGGGCATTAAGTTCCTGTCAAAATAATCCTGGTTCATCAAACGGTATTGGGTCTGGCTTTCCCTAAAACCTGCATACCAAGGTTCTCCCCAGTTCATCCTGGTGAAAATATGCCAGAAATAATGACCTGGATTACTGGCGTCATTAATGATTTCCCCCCTTAACTCAGGCTTAAGATGCTGATACCATTTATTGACAAATAGTTGGCGGGAATACTGCCCCATACCGCTGGCCCAGTTCCCTTCCAAGCCATCAAAAGAAATTTGTTTAATGCCTGTAGTATTACAAAAATCAGCGATCCGGATAGCCATTTCATCTGACAGCTCGGCATTGCCCAAGAATGTTTTGTAGCCATGGTCCATCAATTTGGACACTTTGCTTCCTTCCTTATGCCCTGAAGCCTTCGTCCCAAAAGCGCCACGCTCGCAATCCAAAAGTTCCCATGGTTTTTCTGTTGAAACGCTTTTATAACGAATCAGTTCATCACCAATTTGAACAGCATGAAGATTGTTGTTCTTCATTTGATTAAAAAAATCAGGGCTTTCTACAGGAATATTTTTTGTGGACTCATCTATATTCCCAACCAATACTGACAAGCCTACTTTTGCCAATCTCCCATCTGGCACAGGGCTTACATAAGGGTCATTTGTTGTAATAAAATTGGATAGTGTGTGCACACCCAAATGAATCCCATCTTTTTCAGCTCTTTCCACCAATACTTTCATACTTTCCCAGTTATCTGGAAAAGACTTTTCATGTAGCTTAAAATGTCCCCAGTTTTCAAAAGGGCCTCCATGGTACAAATACTTAAGGCCTGCTTGCTTTGTCAAGTCCAATGCCTCCTCAATATTTCCTTCCCCAAAAGACATGATTAAATAAGAGGAAGTCGCCTCAGGATTGGTCTTGATCCATTCCCCATTGATTTTTGGATGAGGCAAGCCCTCTTCTTGCTCTATTTCTCCAATAATGTTCAATGCCTTATCCGGCTGGCTTCCAAAAAGAGCTATTTTAGACCCTATAACCCCTTCATCATCATAAGCTGGTACTTGGTATTTTTCATGTCCCCAAACAGGAATCACCTTGGCCTCCCCCCTATATCTGGCATAGGCCTGAAGCTTACTGCCATAATCCATCTTTCGGGCAGTCTGTCCCCTGTAGAGTACTTTTATACTGTCAGACACATCCACCAAATCATTGGAGGCAAAAATATCGTAAGCAGGCTCAGTGTCATCTTCATTAGTGGGATAACCTCCCAATGTTCTAATATTCAAGGCTTGAATGCCAAGTGCATAATCATCACCTTGAACCACCCCAACAGTTTCACCAATCCGCTTGGACAAATTGGTTTTATAAGGTCCCCAAACAACATAATCCACAGATTTATCACCAGATATCTCCTTTAATTCAAAATTGACATAACTGCCTTTTTCTTCAAACAAAATATTTGCATTTACTCCAAGCTCATCAAAGCCAAGCTGTATCAGGCCTGCTTCCTTATCAATCTCGGCAGATTGCGGCATATATTCCTGCCCATTTATGCCCAAGCTTAATACGGGTGATTTTTCTGCCCCGCTTAAATATTCCGTATCAGAATTTGGCTTCCTGAGTGACACCAATTCACCTTTATCATTGAGTTCAATTAAGAGTCCCTCAGACTCAATAATGACGTTTTTTTCAGAGCAGGCATAAATAAAGAGCAGCATCAACCAAGATACTTTGAAGAAGGTTTTCATGTATTGGGTGTTTATGGATTGAAAAAAAATAAAAACTCATGCAGCATTGAAAAAAACATCAATGCCACATGAGTGCTTTTGTTTTATTTATAGGGTTGGATCAAAGGTGCCACCTTCCCAACCTTGATTTTGCTCCAAATTTGGGTTTCTATCAAGATGATTCAACTGTATAGGAAAGAAATAATACTTTTCTGGCATGCTCATTTCCTTAGGGCCAGTAGTAATTAATTCCACCACTTCATAATTAAAATCACCAGGCAATAGGGTATTATTATTGGCTGCTGCAACATCTTCAGGTGTAACCTGATCATAAGTTCTGCCATTGACTTCCAAAGCCATCACACCATATTTGTGCATCCCATCCAATCTATCCAGCATTCTGTGCCTTCTTAGATCCCAAAAACGCTGACCTTCGAAGGCCATCTCGATGTACTTTTCATGAAGAATCGCTTCTCTGATTTCTTCTCTCGACATGGCTGGAGACAAGCCATACATACCATCGTTTCCAGCTTCTATACCTGCCCTTGCGCGGATATCCTTTAGTACTTGGATAGCCTCATTGGGATGGCCTGTTTCATTGGCCGCCTCGGCGAAGTTGAACAATATTTCTGCATACCTCATTTCAGGCCAGTCCACATCATTGATATTCACCAATTCAGGAGGAAGCTCTTCCATGATACCTTTCCTACAATATAGGCCAGTTCTGTAAGAAGATTCTCCTTGGATAATATAACCAAAGGCATCCACCGACAAGGCGATATTAGTCATAGTATATTGCCTTCTGTCCGTTTTGCCACTCAAAGGATAATGTGCGCCATTCCAAACAATCGTAGCTTCAAACCTAGGATCTCTGTTTTCCCAGAAATTTTGGACATCATAAGTATACGCTGAGCTTGGGTCTCCTGGCATTTTCCCATCTTTCATTGGGAAGGACTCGGCAAGCGCCCAAATTGGTTGATCACCACCTGTGGCATTTTTGGATTCGGAAAGCGGTCTTACTGCATCTTCCCTTCTGCCATTGGTCTTGATAGGATCCACATAAACCACGGAAAATATATTTTCCTTATGATCAGAAGTTTCAAATACATCGGTATAATTATCTAACAATCCATAACCATTGGCATCCAAAAACTCCTTTGCAGATAAATTGGCCTGATAGGCATCTTGCCAATGGCTATTATCATAAGGATTGGACGGGTTAAATTGTGGAGAAGCTTTGTACAATAATACCTTGCCTTTGAAGGACCTAGCTGTGGCTTGATCAATTCTTCCAAAATCATCCCCTGAATATTTTACTGGAAGATTACTAATGGCTTCATCAAGATCTTTGATGATAAAATCAAAACATTCAGCTGTACTGTTTCTCGTAACTTCCAAATCATCAATCAATTGCTGCGGCACGGTAATAATCGGAACACCACCATGGTAGTACACCATTTTAAAATAAAGGTAAGCACGAATAAATTTAGCTTGTGCAATTAGCTCTCCTTGATCTTCTGCGGGAATTCCTCCCTCAGGAAGTTCCTGGAGCATGATATTTACACGTCTTACAATATCATAAGGCCAAAACTTCATGGTTCCGTTGTTTTCGGTAATCCAGTCAGGGGCTATGATTCCACCACTTTCATCAGCCCTGTTTCCTTCATTCAAAGGCCAGCCTCCAAAGGCGCTACCATACAAGGCCGATAAGTACGCATTTACCGTTTGTACATCATCAAACGTCCCCTGACCTGGATAATTACTCAGATCGTCCACTTCATCCAACACATTATCACAGGAAGATAATACTAGGCCTAAGCTTAGCATCAAAGCAAATGCTTTATATATCCAGATGTTATATTTTCTATTTGTCATGATTTTCTGATTTCAGGTTTTAAAACTGTACAGTAAGACCACCAGTGAAAGTTTTCATCAGCGGATAAGAGTCCAAAGTGGCCTGTTCAGGATCATGTTCTTTAAGATCTGTGATCACGAACAAATTGGTGGCATTTCCATAAAGTTGTACTTTATTAATTCCAAGTTTACTGAACCATTTTTGCGGCAAGGCATAACCCAAATTGAGGTTCTTTAGCCTCAAATAGGCACCATTTCTCATCCAGAAAGTAGACGGGCCACCACCATACTCTGGTTGCATCCACACCCCTGCGACTCTTGGATATTTGGCATCTGTGTTTTCAGGAGTCCAGTATTCATCCTGAGACCAAAGTTCAAAATAGGGTCTATCACCCACTTGGAAAACTCCGCCCCCGTTCCTGGTGCTGATCATTCTGTCATAAGCTCCTACTCCTTGGAAGTGTACATTTAGGGAAAATCCTTTCCATTCACCTCTAAAACCCAAACCATAATTTATCCTTGGCTTGGCATTATCACTTAAAATAGTTTGATCGTTTCCATCAATTTTTCCATCTGCGCCTTCGCTGTAATTGGCTCCTCTGATATCTTCAAACAGTATGGTTCCCAAAACTGGCTCTCTACCGAATTGGGTAAACCCTTCTGGTAAGGCATCCAACTGTTCCTGCGTTCTGATGATTCCTTTGGAAATATAACCGCTGATTCTATCGTCTGGATGGCCTATACTGCTCCTCCAATTGCCTTCATAAGTTCCATCCGTAAAGGATTCTGGTTCATCTAAGATATCCCATTGGTCCCTGGCATAGCCCATATTACCATAGATACTGTACTCCAGCTCTCCAATACGGTTTCTCCAATCCAAATTGATTTCAAGACCCTTCCAGGACCTTTCCGCATAATTTACAGCTGGCAAGCTGGCGCCATAAGTGGTTGGAGTGGTTCCCAGCCTAGTTCCCAAAATATCACTTTCTGTTTTTCCCCAAACATCAAAATCACCTACCAATCTGTTATTGAACAAGCCAAATTCAAGTCCCGCATTCCACATAGAGATAGTTGACCAAGTAATATCCGGATTTGGAACAGCCCCGGGTACAAGACCATCATAAAGAGAACTGCCAAACACATAACCACCCGTCTTTTGGTAAACTTGTCCCCATCTCCAAGCTCCTATTCCACTATCACTACCGGTAGTACCATAAGAAGCGCGGAGTTTCAAATCATCAAAAATGGAAAGGTCTTTCATAAATTCTTCCTCACTCAATCTCCAGGCCAAGGACCCTGATGGAAAAAAGCCCCATCTTTTTCCCGGTGCAAACTTATAGTTTCCATCATACCTGAATGAAAATTCAGCGATGTACTTCTGTGCAAACTTGTAATTGGCCCTACCTATCCAGGAAGCCCTTGCAAATTCACCTTCCGAACCAGAAAACCAACGTCTCTCTGTATCTGAAGAAGTATTATAAATTTGATCTATGGTAGTTGAAAGTAAATCCTCAGCTCTTCCATTGATATATTTACTTTTTGACCCAGCTTGCTCATAAACTGCCAGTGCACTTATATCATGATTCCCAAAGCTACGCTGATAATTCAGGAACCAGTTAAACTGATAGGCATTGGAAAGGGTAATATTTTCCTGGATATTTTCATATCCGGAACTCAGGTTATGGCTGCCCATTTGGTTAAAATTGACTGGGCCAGGAATAAACTTATTAGTTGCACTTGCTGATTGGAAAATATAATACTTATTGTGCACCACAAAAGACTTCATATTCCTATCATAGGCATTGATATTCCCCTGAACACTGGTACTCAAACCCTCTACAAAATCACCTAAGTCCAAGTCCAGTTTTAAGATTCCGTCCAATGTACGATAACGGGTATCTCTATAACCACCTTCATTCAACATCAACTGTGGTGGATGCCAACCGCCTGAAGTTTTAACCGGAATATCGTTGGGATTATTGGTGGGATTTCCCGCCTCATCCACATAAAAAGGATATAACCTGGTCCAGTTAAATGTGGCTCTATAAAAATCGCCTACATTAAAATCTTCTGCACCATCATAAGGCCAGTACCATCTGTTATAATCCCTTTGATTACCACTGATATTCAGGCTCATCTTTAATCGTTCCGTAATTTTAGCTGAAATATCAGAACGAAAATTATATCGATCATAGCCCAGGTTTTTATAGGACCCTTCTTCTGTGTGGTAGCCCATCATTACATAATAGTTCACCTCTTCTGAACCACCTCTAACACTTAAGTTATGTTCTTGAACAGTAGGCGTCTGCCATATCAAATCATTAATACTATATGACTTATCAGAAAAATAATTCATCACCTCCTCACCATACGGTTCGGGAAGGCCTTTGGAAATGGCTACATTATTATTAAACCTCAATTCATCCTGAGCTGAATAATCCTGAATTGGACGGGTAGATTTTGATGATGAATAGTTCCCTTTATATTCAAATACTGGCTTTTGGTTGCTACCTCCTTTGGTGGTCACCAACACGACTCCATTACCTGCACTCGACCCATATATGGCGGCACTGGCCGCATCTTTCAAAAAGCTGATGTTTTCAACTTCATTGGGATTCAATGCGTCAAATTCAGCTTTACTACGAATCACGCCATTAATCACATAAAGCGGCTCATCATCACTTCCCCTGATACGGATAGATGAACTCGCTCCTGCAAGGCCCGATGTTCCCACCACTTGTACACCTGGCGCCCTACCTGCAATACCATTGGATAGGTTGGCCAAGGGAACATCCACAATATCATCAGTCTTAACGGAGGCAATGGAACCCGTTAAATTGACTTTCTTCTGGGTACCATAGCCTACCACGACTACCTCTTCTAATCCTGTTGCAGATTCTACTAAGGCCACATCTATTTGGGTCCTGTTGCCTACATTTGCCCGCATGTTTTCAAAGCCGATATAGCTAAACTCCAAAATGGCAGCACTGTTTTCCACATCAATGGTATATTTACCATCCAAATCAGTCACAGTGCCTTTATTGGTACCTACTACTTGCACATTTACTCCTGGAAGAGTCTCCCCAGTATCCGCAGAAGTTACCACTCCACTAACTGAAATGGCAAAGGCACTTTTGGTAGATGTGATTTCCTTCACTGGTTTCGGTTTGATATTGATAAACCTGTCCACCTGCCTAAAGGCTAATGGCTGCTGCCTAGAGGCTTCTTGCAATAATTGATAAACTGAAACCTTCTTTTCTGGAGAGATTATTACACTTTCCAGGTCAATTTCATTTTTGTAATAGCTAAAGGAAAAATCAGTTTCCCGCTCAATTAATTTAATGATTTGTCTGAGCGTATTGGTGTTTTTTTCTAGTGTAATAAAAACTTCTTCTATGGATTTATCTTCTTGACCACTCGCAAATGCTGCTTGATTTCCAAATAAAAGGATTTGAACAAGCAAAGTGCCCAAAACCAATTTAATCCATCCACAATGTTTAAGTAAAATTATTTTTTTCATTAATTTTGCATTTAGAATTAACAAATAGTTTTGATAGCGACCATTTCCACGGGGAGGCTATCAGCAATTTTGGGGTTGGCAATACATTTGTATTGCCGATTTTTTTCATAGGCTTTTAGTTTATAGTGATTTCTATATTTTTTCCATCAATCGTGTAATTGAATGCTTTTCCATATTGCATGCTATTCAGCACACTTTCCAAATAGGCATTCTTAAATTTTCCCGTAAATTTCCAGTCACTTGGAGGCGTTCCTTTAACAATAAAATCAACATCATACCAGCGTTGACATTCCTTTAATGCAGACATAAAGTCGATATCATTGAATAGCAATATGCCATCCTTCCAAGAAGCCCAGTTAACCGCATCATCTTTAAATTCGCTTATGCCATTTGTGGAAGAATCCCATTTCACCCCATTTCCGGGCGTCAGAATTCCCTTGTAATTTCCTGTCATATCATATTGATAATTCACTTTACCCTCTGTCAAAAACAGGCTTGGAATACTATCCTCAGCATAATTCCGCAAATTGAATTCTGTTCCTACTACCGTGGTTTTTAATTGCCCCGTATGGACCACAAAAGGCTTCTTCGCATTTTTAGCAACGTCAAAATAAGCCTCCCCCTCAAGATGTACTTCCCTTAAGGAATCAGTAAAACCATTGATATAGGAAAGCTTGCTATTGGCATTAAGCCAAACAATTGTTCCATCTGACAAGGTGATTTTTGATTTTTGCCCCCTACCATTTTCTTTGACCGTAAGGGTTCTATTGACCTCTTGATTTTCTACCGCTTTATTTAGGTTATAGTAAACAGGTATGGCCATTAGTAATACCAGGACCACTGCTGCTGCAATAGAAAGGTTGGTATAATTTCTTGTCCTTCGGAAGTGTAACGTCTTCTTTTCAGTAGCCTCTTCACGGTTATACTTCCCCAAAAAATCTTTCTTCTCTTGTATTTTTCTAAATACCCTATCAGCATTCGAAACATTCTCTTGGATATAGGTGTGTTTCCATAGCAGTTTCACCTGCTCAAAAGTTCGGGCATTCTCCTCACTTTCACTTAACCATCTATGAAGCTCCAACAGTTCTTGTTCGTTGGCCTCATTGGAAAGTGCTTTTCCTATAATATCAAAAATCTCTTTGTTATTCATTTTTCAAAACAATCAATAATCCGGTATTTGGGGATAAAGACACAATTACCTTTCAACACCCTACCTCAGACCATAGATTTTTTTAGAAAAATTTAAAAATTTTATTTTTCCTGCTATCAATCAGCAAAATCTCCAATTTAAAAATCCGTATTTAACTGTTCAGCAGTATTTTACCAATGAGACTATTTCATAAATATGATTATCCACTTTCACTCCAGCTAACTTATTTCTTACAGCCTCTGCATCCATGGCGGAGATACCACGGATCTTAGTGACTGTCAAGCAAGATTAAATTACCATCTCTAAGAGATCCTTGTTTATTAAGGAATATTTAGAAGGCTAATATCTACTGGCACAACTGCTGATAAACCGATAAAAAAATTAAATGACCAAAAATTCTCTTAATTATCAACAATATGGAATAACAAATCAAATTGGTTTAATCACGATAAGACCAACAATAAAAAACCTACCAAGGATTTTACAATATTCGGTATGGAGCTACTATTATATGTAGAGACGGATAATTCCATCCTCAGTTTTTTCAATGCCGTAGAAATATGTTTTTCAACCATTTTCTCTGATATGCCTAAAATCGTCGCCACGTGCTTATATTTCATTCCCCTTTCCTTCACTAACAAAAACACCAGCCTGCATTTTTCTGGTAGATTATCAATGGCGTTTCTGATTTTAAATAACTCTTCCTCGCTTAACAAATTATCCTCAGGGGTTTTTAAATTTACACAAACCTCAATATCGATATCATTTAAATAAAGGGGGTTCTCTTTTTTATTTCTGAGATAATTAAGTGATAATCTCTTCGCACATATGAAAAGATAAGCTTTGATTTCTCTTATTTTTATCAAACTGCTCCTTTTCACCCAAAGCTTTACAAATAGTTCACTCACCACTTCTTCAGCTACAAAATTATTTTTTACATAATAAAGGCTAGTCTGAAATAATTGTGGAAAAAAAATATCATAAAACTCACGAAAGGATTTTTCACAATCCTCTTGGGAAATTAAATAAATAAGGTGACTAAGATCTTTAGAGCCTTTCATATCAACATTATGAAAACTTTAGGTACAAGCAACCATAAAGTTACACAATAATACAAGATTTCAAAATAAAATATATACACAACGAAATAAAACACAATTATTAACTTACGTTTTAACACACGACTAATTAGCTCAACCCCATAAAACTTTCATGAATAGAGGGAATTCACCCACAGGCATGAAAGTTATAATAGAAGCGAGCATCACTTGTTTAAAAGAGAAATTTGATGGAACTTATATTATTAGAAATCGAATACCGAATAAAAGACTTGTATTACTTTAAAACATTAGCGTCCAATTAAAAAAAGGTCGTCTTTTTTTTGGTGGACATATACCCCGTACATAAAACTGACATCAGACGCTAAGCACCCACAGCTGTTGCCATAGAGCACGTAGAAAAAATTTTTCTCTCAAGAAATACTTTAGCCAAACCTGATATCCTGGGATAATTATGGGGCATAAAAACGAGACTTTCAGAAAAAAAAAGCCCCCGATTGACAATCGGGGGCTTGGTTTATAGGTTAAATAGGTATTAATACCCTGGATTCTGCTCCAATAACGGATTCTGATCAATTTCACTTTGAGGAATAGGCCACAAATACTGCTTTTGAGCAAATACTCGATTAACACCATCAGGAGTAGATTCCGTCACAGAGCCTGGCACAAGCTGGTCAGGGACTACTTCATGAGCAATATTCCATCTCTTTATATCGAAAAACCTCAAACCTTCACCTGCTAGCTCTACCCTTCTCTCATGTCTAATCTGCTCTCTTAAGCTGGCTTTGTCGAAGTTATTTTCGAGGGCTGGCATGTCTATTCCAGGTCTTTGCCTTACAAGGTTGATAGCATCAATGATTTCTTGACTAGGTCCATTAGCCTCATTCATAGCTTCTGCATACATTAGCAAGACATCTGCATACCTGATCAACACAATGTCCTGATCAGCATTGGTCGCACCTGATGGTGGGGCCTGATCCAAAAACAAGCCTTTCTGCCAAAGATGATCGGTCGGCTTTTCCCCTGATTCCAATGGAATATTATAGTAAGGTCTATTTTCACCGACATGAACCACTGTCAATTCCATTCGCGGATCCCTATTGATATAAGGGTTTGCTGGATCGTACAGCGGTGATTCATCTATACGCTTACCATCCAAACATTCAAATTCATCTACCAAATCCATCAATGGAGCACAAGATCCCCAATCACCATACATCCTGTCAAACTCATGACGCATAGTAGGTGCTTGAAAAACAATAGAGAACATAATCTCTGGATTGCCCGCCTGATCGGTACCATCAAAAATACCTGCCCAATCACTGCTTATCGAGAACAATCCTGAATTCATGATATCCTTACCTACCTGAGCTGCTTCACTCCATCTCTCATTGTATAAAAGCACCCTCATTTTCAAGCCTCTTGCAGAACCTTTCACGGCTCTACCTTCATAAGCCACATCTTCCAATTTATCGATTGCATAATCCAAATCACTTAGAATATACTCTACTGTCTCTTCCTTGGAACTTCTAGGTAGTAAAGCATCATTCAGATCAATATCTTCAGGAACGATGATCACACCTCCAAACATCTGTACCAAAGTAGCATAATGCCAAGCCCTGATAAATCGAACCTCTGCGATAAATTGTTCCTTTACTGCTTGATCAAATTCGGGAACTCTATCCACATTTTTCAAGAAATCATTACAAGCAGCAATACCTTGGTAAGGAATGGTATAATATTTTCTTACCACCCCACCTGTGGTGGATGTAATATCACCTGACTGCGGAACATTAAATGCATCTGGCCAACTGGCATTGCCATAACCATCATCACTCAATCCATCAATTTGGGTTCTGAGTCCCCCAAAACCAATGGTCCAATGGCTGGTTACCAAGGTTTGATAAACCCCTGCCAAGGCATTCTCAGCGTCACTTTGATTTCTCCAAAACGTTTCTGTAGACACTGCTGATAACGGATTCTTTTCAAGAAAATCACTACATGAATTCAACCCTAACATGCCCACCAAGGCAAAGCCACTTATTATATTTTTAATATTCACTTTCATCTCCTAGTAATTTAAAAGTTCACAGTTAAACCTAATGAATGGATTTTGTTTTGAGGATAATTGGCCATGGTGCCAATATTACTTACCCTCTCTGGATCAAAACCATCCAGCTTACTGAATGTCAATATGTTGTCACCTGCATAATAGACCCTCAAATTACTTAGGCCTACTCTCTCCAAAAGATCTTTTGGCAATGTATACCCGATCTGTATGTTTTGAAGTCTCAAATAAGACACATCCTTTAAATAATAAGTAGATTTTGAATTAAATATCTGGGAATGATCTTCCCCAGCATATATTCGAGGCATTTCATTGCTAGGGTTTTCAGGCGTCCAACGATTTCTCCAATCAACAGTTGGAGGCGTTCCTTTATAAAAAGGTGAAGCTCCTTGAAAGTTCAAGAACTTCTTGCCTCCCTGAGAACCATAAAACCTTGCTGCAAAATCAAAGTTCTTATATTCCAAACTAAAGTTGAAGTTATAGGTAAACTTAGGGAAAGATCCGGAAATATGGACCCTATCGTCTTGGTCAATAACCCCATCTCCATTTTGGTCCTTGTATTTCAAATCACCTGGTTGCGGTTCTGGAGATTGGGTAGCAGAATTTTCAATTTCATCTTCTGTTTGGAAAATACCATCCCATTCCCACATGAACCAGTCATTATAGGGATATCCTTCTTCATTGATCGTTACATCACCAATTTCTCTTTCACCAAACTTCACCAATTCATTTTTAAAGGTCTGCACATTACCGCCTACCGTATAGAACACCTCTCCTATAATGTTTCTATAATTAACTGCCACTTCAAAACCAGTGTTTTTTAGTGTACCATCATTGATAATAGGAGCATTTAGCCCCAAGTAGGCCGGTATTTGCGCCCTTCTCAAAATATCATCGGTTACCTTGTTAAACCAATCAAAGTTCATCGTCAACTTATCGTTGAACAATCCCATATCAAATCCAATATTGGTTACAGAGGTGGTTTCCCATCTGATATCCTTATTGACCAATGATGACGGCGAGACTGCTGTTACGACATTTCCATTAAATGGATAAACCCCATACATAAATTCGTTATTAGGACCTATACTAAGTACACTTTGATATGGATAATACCCAATATCCTGGTTACCTAAAACTCCATGAGAACCTCTAAGCTTAAGATCAGACATCCAATCAACATCCTGCAAGAACCCTTCTTGACTCAGTCTCCATCCCAAGGAGAAAGATGGAAAATACCCCCATTTGTTCCCTTCTGCAAACCTGGATGAACCATCCGCCCTTAAATTAGCTTCCAACAAATATTTATCATTGAAAGCATAGTTTAAACGACCAAACCAAGATAGCATAGACCATTCTTCCGAGTTACCTGAGGTATATTGAGTTGCAGCCGGTCCAGCATCAATCTCTTGAGCGGTATTGGTGAAATAGGATTTTCTACCCAAGCCCAACGTTTCATACTTATAGGACTCCATTTGGTATCCTCCTAGTACTCTTACACTATGGTCCCCAAAAACCTTATCATAGGTAAGGTGTGAATAAAGCACTGGGTATAGATCATTGAAGGCACTGATATCCAGCGAATTGGTATTCTCAATTTTCGACAATTTGCCTGAATGGTAATTATAGGCTTCAAATTGCCCATCAAAAGTCTTGGTCTTCGAATTGTTTATATTCAAACCACCTTTCACACGCCAGTTAAGACCATCCATAATTTTCACATCCATATAGGCATTAGTCTGAAGCTGTAGGCCTTTCTTCCTCGCGAGTTTTTCACGGGACATGGCATATGGGTTGGTCTGAAAACGGTTACCATTTACTTCCTTTTCATAAGCATTCCTTGCATATCTTCCATCGGGAAGTGTGGGAGCATAAGTAGGACCAGAGGATAAAATCATGCTATACATATCATCTGGGACATTATCGGTCACATCATAACCAAAACTCGTATTGACACCTATTTTAATTCTCTCAGTCGCTTGGGAAGCGATGTTCAAACGTAGATTATACTTATCATATTCAAAAGGCTCAATAGTACCTGGCTGGTCTATATAACCCAGCCCAATATTATAGGTAGTTTTTTCATTTCCTCCATTCAAACTAAGATGGTGATTTTGCACATAAGCAGGGTTCACCATAAAGTCAAGCCAGTTGAAATTAGGATAGGCAGACTCGTCGTTGGAGTTTTTATACGCATTGATTTCATCACTCGTATAGATGGGAGATGCACCGGAAGAATTCATGGCAGCTTCATTATAAAGCTCCATATATTCAGCGGAATTATATATTAAATCTGGTAAGGTAGTTGGCGTATGACGACCAATATTCACATCATAAGTAAGGGACATCTTGCCTTCCTTACCTTGTTTGGTGGTCACCAAAATCACACCGTTTGCTGCTCTGGACCCATAAATAGCTGCAGATGCCGCATCTTTCAACAAGGTTACTGTTTCAATATCATTTGGGTTGATTCCTGATAAGCTGCCAGGAATACCATCTATCACTACTAATGGGCTTACACCAGCACCACTGAAAGTACCAAATCCCCTCACCAACAAAGAAACATTTCCGCCACTCGGCGCGCCAGAATTTTGCACCACTTGCAATCCTGGAAGCACACCTTGCAACATGGAAGAAGGATTCGCTATTTTTCTTTTGTTTAACAATTCATCCCCCACTGAGGCAACTGAACCTGTTAGGTTTGCTTTTTTCTGGGTACCATACCCCACGACAACTACCTCATCCAATTGTGCAGTATCCTCCTTAAGGACAATACTCAATATCGATTGGTTTCCGACCTCTATTTGTTGGCTAACGAAACCAACAAATGAAACTATCACAACTGATCCTTCAGGTACATCCAGTTGAAAATGTCCATCCAAATCGGCAGCCGTTCCTATAGTGGTACCTTTAACCTGGATGGTTGCCCCCGGAATAGGATCGCCAGCTTCATCTAAAATTGTTCCTGAAATTTTTTTGTTTTCAGCCGGCATTACCGGTATTACATTTTTCTCCACCTTCTTGACATCTATTCCATTATTTACCTGACGAAATGAAACAGAGGCTTGTCCAGCCATTTGTCGTAAAAACCCTTCCAAGGAGTCTGATTTTCTCTCAAAATGTAATTTTTGATTGCGGTCGATGTCTTTTTTATCAAATGCAAATTGGAAATCCGTATTGGTTTCCACGAATTCGATAAATTTATTAATGCTAAGGGTTCTATTTGGGACTGTTAATTGGACTTCATCGATGCTCTTATATTGGGCACTCACCTCAGAGGCCATGACCAAATTTAAAAACATCAATTGAACTACAAACCCATAAATGAAGTATTTGGACAACATATAAATTGTCTTTTGTAGTTTTAATTTCATAATTTTAAAGCGTTAGATTATTAATAATTTAATACAGTCTGATGGGTAGCAAGTGCTTTCCATTCCCCAATGCAGCACATAGTTATTCATCAGACTTTTTTCTACCGGATAGACCGGTGCTTTATTTTAGGAACTGTTATCATAAGGGTTTATCATTTGATTAAAATTTGATGGTTATACTTTTGCCTTTTATTTCATATTCAAATTTTTCTATATAGGAGATTCTTAAGAGTACTTGTTCTAAACTTGCATTATCAAAATTGATCGAAATATCCCATTTCCGAGCAGGCCTACCTTCAACTTCAAAATCCACTGCATACCAACTTTCCAATGATTCAATTACTTCATCAAAATCTGATTGGTTAAATGCAAGAACACCTTCCTTCCAGTCCATCACATTGACCTTATCAAATCCCTCGATAATCGTGCTTTGGGTATCATTAGAGTAGGAAAGCAATTCTCCTGGAACCAATAAATCCTTGGATTTATCATCCAGGTTCTCTACTTCTACTTTTCCTGTAAGCAAAGCCACTTTCACATCCTCGTGGTAGTTATTGATATTAAATGAAGTTCCCAGTGCTGTGGTCACCAAATTTGAAGAAGTCACCCTAAAGGGCTTTTCAGGATTATGTTCCACTTCAAAAAATGCTTCTCCTTTTAAGGATAATGCGCGCTCCTCATTAGTGAATTGTGCTGGATAGCTTAATTTACTATCACTATTCAACCACACCATGGAACCATCAGGCAAGCGAAAATTGAGGCGCTCACCTTTCTTGGTCACTTTTTCCACCATAGCGATCACCGGCAGATCTGCCTCTTCCTGTGGAATAAACCAACTGAAAATAAAAGAAAAAGTCAGTACCAAGAAAATAATGGCTGCCACCCTATAACCTTGTTGGGATTTGAACCATATTGAGATACCTGAACCCTCGGAACCTGAGCCAAAAGTACCACTAGCCACCGCTGAAGTGGATTCCGCACTCAACACATGTTGAAGCACCTCATCTTTGATCGCCGGATCCGCTGATTTCTTTTCAAAATTTATCCCTAATACAATCTCCCTGGCCATTTTTAAATCCTCCACTTGTGTAGGGTTAGCCTTCATCCAATTGGACCAATACAAATCCAATTCCGGATCAGGTTGTTTTACCCATCGAACAAACTCAGGATTAGATAAAATTTCGGTTAATTGACGCATTTAAATAATTTTCTGTCCTATATCTGTATAAGACAGAAATGTTCAAAATGACATCTATTTTTTCGTGATTTTTTATAAAAAAAATAAACACATAATAGAACAGGCCCTTAAACACCTATTTAAGCTGTTTTTTATAAAAAAAAATTCACCTATTAACGATAAAATTGAGTCACTTGAGGTTCATTGTTATTTATATCCTCAATTGTGCCCGTTAAGATTAAAAACGAATCGAAAAAATAGTTTTAATTAAAATATCAACCACTTCGGTCTTCAGACCTCAGGTCAATCTGGTGTTAGACAGTTTTACGACCACTTCAACAATGGATTCTTGGTTACTTACATCATAGTGGATATACATATCTAGTTTCATCTCTTTTTAGAGGAAACCATAGAGAAAGAAGTACATTTCAACAAACATCCCTTATCCAAGTGAACCCTTTAAAAACTCCAGGGCATTATAAAGAAGATTTCGGGCAGATTTAATATTGGTAAAACCCATGATCTCTTTTATTTCCTGATAGGAAAGCCCCTCATAATAAAAATAATAAATGATCTCCCTTTTACGTGGAGACAAGCGTTGAATGGACAGGTTTAATTTCTCCACCATCTCCTGACTGATCTGTTTATCAATGATCAATTGCTCAGGAGAAAATTCGACGGAAAAAGAATAGTCATTTTTTAGATCCAACAATTTATAAAAACCTGTTTTCTGTTCCTTTAGTACCCTTCTTTTCAAAGACTTAAAAAGATAAAACTTAATATTGTTGGTATCTCCCAATTTTGAACGGCTCTTTCTTATTTCAATAAACAAGTCCTGAACGGCATCCTTGACCATATTTTCGTTTCTGCAGAATAGACTTCCAAATTCAAATAAGGAATCAAAAAAACGTTCATAAATAAAAATAAATGCAGATTCGTTGCCTGATTTGAATGCCGCCCAAATAGCCGAATCATCCATCTGTTGATAATCTTTATTCAACAAATGGACAGTGGTTACGCCTTTTTCTTCTACTACATTCAACTTCTCATTCATTCTTTCTAAGCTGGGTTTATTTCATTTTTCATTTCACTGAAATAAATCTATTCTTTTTGAAGTCTTCGAAGACAAATAGAAAATGAAACTATTGTTAATTATAAGGCTGAAACTAAACAAAAAAAAAAGCAAAAAAAATAAGTTCCAAAATTTTATAACTTTCTATTCCTAAGAAATAGTAACCATTACATTATTTTATTTCAATGCAAATAACACATCATGGTTAAATCATAATAATAACTTTTTTTAATCCTAAAAATAAAATTCACATACCTAAAAAAAAATTTCATCACTATCATATTGAAAATGAACTTACCAAAAAAAAAACAACTGTCCTGCAATATCTTGCAGGACAGTTAAAAACTATTCAACCAATATTCCCAGTTCTGCGATAGCGGCATGTCCCTTATCCCCAGCAATCCTGCTAGCCTCTACCTTAACATACCGGGCGGTTATTTTCTTCTCAAAATCATGTCGCCTTTTCGATGGATCATTGATCAAATTGCCAAATACAAATTCACTGACCAAACCCCATGATTTCCCATTATTTGAGACATAAAATTTCCCTTCCTCTATCATACCACCCTTATCGCTCAGTGGCGGTGTATAAGTAAAACCTGAAATATTAACTTCTTCTCCCAAGTCCAAAGCCAAATATTGCCCAGATGACCTATCCTGATTGGTTTTCCAATAGGTCTCAATATTCTCATCAAAAGCTTTTATACCCTCAAATCCTTGTGCTACACTACTTGAACTAATCACTTGCCAATTTGCTTTGCCTAGTCCAAAGAGTTCCTCTGACACAGGCCCTTTATCCTCTTTTCCATAAGCAATTGCCTTAATTGTACCATGGTCAAATTCAAAAGGACCATTATAGATTGGGGATTCTCTATTAGGTTCCGCCCCATCCAATGTATAATGAATAGATAAATCCTGATTCAAACTTCCTGCAATATCCTGATCATAAGTTTTCCAGGTAAAAGATCCAGCTGCTGCACTTATACTTACTTGTCCGGATAAACTTCTGTTAATGGCCAATTGTGGCGGTCTGGTGTTATATAAATATGCAGAAACTTCAGCTATCGCTGGAATATACCTGGCATCTAAAACCCGTACCCTTAACTTTTCTGTACTTACTTCTGGAAAACGTAAGATTCTTTTATAACCAATATTTTTACCATTGGCAATTTCCTTCCAAGCACCATCTAACCATGCATCCAAAGCAAAGGCTGCCACCCTTTCTCCGTGAGTACTGATTGCCTCTTGTATTACGAATCTATTCAAGGTAATGACCTTGTCTAATTCAATTTCAACCCCTTTTTCTTGATTGGGCAACAATATGAAGGATTTTGGATCATTATCCAATAAAGCTCGCTCACCATCTGCTCCTTCCAATAGATCAGTACTATAGGTTTCCTTTATTCTCTTACCTACCTCCTTTAATACAGCCACATCCCTATCTGGAAACAGACCATCAGTATTCGGAGGAATATTCAATAAGAAAATAGAATTCCCACCAACAGATCGCTCGTAAATATCAAACACATCATCAGCACTTCTCACGCCTTGCTCATCATCATTCCTATAAAACCAGCCTTCTCTTATCGAAGTATTGGTCTCTGCTGGCTGATAATGCAGGTAATTCGCATTATATAATTTTTCTAAACTGGCCACCTCTTCACCGGTAATATCCTCGAAGCGGTTCATTTCATTAGGATTTTCCTGATAAGGAATGACATTCCATTCAGCCTCTCTGGTCTTGCCGGACTCATTTCCGCACCACCTGATATCTTGACGGCCAAAGATCACCGCATGGGGAGCCATTTCTCTGATCAATTCTTTCCATGCTGCATAATCATAAGTCTGCCCACCTTTTCTTTTTGGATGGGCCCCATCAAACCAAACTTCATCAATTCTCCCATATTCTGTCAACAACTCAAATAGTTGGTTAAGAAAATACTCATTATAATCATCCACCTTAAATTCAAAGGTAGTCTTATTCTCAAAGGGCCTACCTTCAACCGGTCTAGGAATTACGCGGGTAGTTTTTTCAGATAGATTTCCATAAAGCCCTTCTTCATTCTCTATTTGAAATAAATCTGCAGGAGAAAGATAAACGCCCAATTTCAAACCATATTTTTCACATGAGGCAGAAAGGTCCTTGAGCACATCTCCTTTTCCTTCCTGGAATCCTGTGGACATGATACCATGTTCTGTGTACCTTGACTGCCATATTACAAAACCATCATGGTGCTTTACCGTCAAGATCACCTTGGTCATTCCTGCCGCTTTCATCGCCTCACACCACTGATCCGTATCCAGGTTTTCCAATTCAAAAATACTTGGATCCTCAAATCCAGATCCCCATTCCATGCCCGAAAAGGTATTAGGACCAAAATGGACAAAAGCAATAAACTCATCCTTTAAGGCTTCATACTGGTTGGCTGTAGGAACCACATGGGCTGCCTTGATCCGGATACTGTCTTTGGTATCATCAGCATCAATAGCTATCGTTGAAGCTGGAGGCATATAATTCCCCTCGATTTTACTGTTACAGGCAATTGTCATCGCACAAAGCAAGCCTGTTATTAATTGTATTTTCATGGAAAATTTAATTTCTAATTTAAATTGGTAGGTATTCAATTAAACTAATTAAACCTAAAGTGTTTAGAATTCACTAAATTATTATATTTATAATTTTTCTCCAAAGGAAAATATATTTCTCATAAAGAAATTAAAGAGTAAGGATATTCTTACCCATATTGCATATAAGTTTTACCCCACATCTCTTGCTTTATACTCAAAATGAAATCTATACTTATTCTGACCTAGTTGAGAACTTCAGCCCATCCATTTCCAAAGGAACAAAGTTAAACATCCAGTTTGGGTCAGGTGTAGCCCTTGGGATTTTACCAATATCTTATCCCAGCCATTTTTTTAGGTAGATCATACCTGGATCTCTGGTCCATTAAAATTCTTCATTTGTCCAGGAGATATCTCCTGATCTTCCTAACTGCCCCAGCATTCTTGCTTGTTCGGTTTCCAACCAAGCTTTTCCCATCTTTAGTAGTTTAGTAATAATCGTTTTAAAAAGATAGATCAATGACTTTATGAGTTTTCTTATTGTTTATTCTTAAAATACTTATAAATCATTATGTATAATTTAATACCAGCATATAGCAGCCCAGCAATTAATAGAAACCCTAAAATTTGCCATACAAATAAATAAGATCCAGACATCAATTTTTCCATACTTAGTTTAATTCAGTTTTACTCAATACACTGCTATTCAGACTGCTCCCACACTTTCACATAGTCAATGATCATTTCGTACGGAAAATCCTCTGTAGAAATGACTAGGCCAGGCCAGAAATACTTGCCTGATTGGCCTTTATCAGCACAAGAATGATTTAGAATAATATAAAAATCTGTTTCAAAAGGCCACATTTCAGCATTATCTCCTCCTTTTTTATGTGTCATGGTTTTTTCTCCATTAACATAAAACTCAATCTTTTCTGGTGATTTGATGATTCCATAGGTATTAAAGCCTTCCAGATCAATATGGGTAGTTAGAGAAGGAGCAGGCTCTAATTTCACACCTTCGGATTCAGATTGGTGGATGACCTGATACACTTTAGAATCATTGTTCAAATGTTCCATTACATCAATTTCTCCTCCATTTGGCCACCCAGAATAGATAGGAGTTTGTGGCATCATCCAAATGGCAGGCCAAGCTCCTTTTCCTGTCCTGCTGAATTTGGCCTTTACCTCCAGTTTTCCATAAGTAAAACTGAATTTATCTTTGGTTTGAATGGCTCCTGTTTCTGGCAAATCAGTTTCCTCATTCCACCTAGCCTTAATATGCAGCTTGCCATCCTTAACTTCTGCCAATTCCTTTTCATTGGGAAGCACATACATATTCCATGGGGAAGACCAAGTCTGTGTCTGATAGCTAGCCCAATTATCACCATTATACTCCTCCCCCTCAAATTCATCTTCAAAAATCAATTCCCATTTCACCTCTTCATCATCCGGTGCAGGGTCATCGATAATCCCCTTATTCCCCTTGCTGCATGAATAAAAAACCATGGAACAAAGAATCATGGAAATTCCAGAAATTTTAATTCTATAAAGTAGTTTTTGCATTTTGGTTTATTGGTAATGTTCTAAAAATATACAGTCAAAAAAATCTTTTAAATTAAACATAAAAAAGATGTCACAAGAAAGGCTTACACCCCTCCTGTGACCTCTTTGGAAATCAACTAATTACTCAATTGCAGCAGAATTAGCCTGTAAAGGCCATCCTGGGTTTTGATATATTACTGAGTTTTCTGGGGATCCAGAACCATCAGGTGTAGTGATAATAAAATGCTGGATCGCAATAGGCTCCAAGTAATGTGCATAAGCCCACTTATAGCCGTCCTGAACAAAATTTGATGAAGACAAATTGATTCTATATGGTCTCAAATACTCACTTTCATTAGGATTGGAAACATTTGGCGTTCCTGAAGTACCTGCTGGAATTAATGTACTGGTACCATCTTCATTTTCATACCATTCTTCCATTGGGCCAAACAATTTGAACCCTTCCACGATATATGGATCAGTTTTCAATTGATCCAAAGCTCTCCAACGCTTCAAATCAAACATCCTCATTCCTTCAGCTATCAATTCAGACCTTCTTTCTCTCCTTATATTATACAGTATCGGATCGGTAAGCATCACACCAGCAGAATAAGAAGCAAGGTCATTCTCTGCCTCCACTGACATATCTGTAGCTCCTACCGTAACCATATAATCTGGATTCACACCAGCTCTATTTCTAATGGCTCTCCAATAGCTATCCGCTTTACCATTGATCGCACCATCCCTGATATAGGATGCTTCGATATAATTAAGATATGCTTCCGCTGCTCTGAAGACAATAGAACCGGTTTCACCAACATTTCCTGTGGCTTGGTCATTTCTATAGCTCATACCCTTTTTAAGGCCATAACCTGTCACATATCGGGACTCTCTAATATCCAGGATATTTGGTTCCCCTATCAATAAAGGAGATCCATCAGAACCTGTTGCGTCATTGATTCTCAACTCTCCTGGAGTTTTCATAAACAATTGCAAACGGTTATCTCTATCTACTTTTACATCAGAAATAAAATCATCTCCCTGATAACCAGACCCAGCCGCATAAATCGGCAATCCATTGGACATCAAGAAATTATCTACAAATCCTCTGGTAAATCCAGTGTTACCTCCGTTTTGGTTCACATAAGCATTTACATTATGGTTCAATCCCAGCGTAGGATCATAAGCTCTCCAAAACAATACTTCTGAATAGCCAAATAAATCTTGAGAACCGAACATGGCAAAATAAGGATTGCCTGAAGAATCATAACCATCATCCTTCATATTCACGGTTAACTCTACTTGATCTGCCACTTCTTCAGCAGCCTCCATTGCCTCAGTTAGGAAGAAATTAATTTCTTCATCGATATTCAATGAATATCCTTCTCCTGGCCAGCCGGAACCACCAGGAACATGGGCTGTACCTTTATGGTAAGTCAACCAAGATCCTTCATGCAAAGCTACCCTGGACTTGAACAATAAAGCAGCTTTTCTGGAAAGCCTATTGGTCCCTCCCGGAGGATTTTCGGACAATAACATGATCGCTGAATCCAAATCTGATAGGATAAATCTGGCTACCTCATTTCTTGGTTCCCTTACAGAAGCTTCAATCAACATTCCCTTGTCATCAGGAAGGGACGTCTTTAGTATAGGGAAATCACCATAAGTCTGTACCTTTTCAAAATACTCGTAAGCCCTTAGAAAATATCCTTCTCCTACATAATGGTCTACATTGGTGCTATTACCAGATATTTCACCAGCTTTCCATTTTGGCACCACATTTTCAAGGAAATAATTCATATTTCGAATAGAACCAAAGTTCCAAGCACCACCGGACTGGGGTACTCTTTTTTCTCCCGGCATCCAGATATTGCTGGCATCAGTTGCGGCCTGGTTATCGGTATGGTTATCAAATCCAAAAGTCCCTACATTCCAGCCTGAGTGGGTAGGAAAACTATAAGCATTGATAGTATATGCTGCTAAATCTGCTTCTCCGTTAAGGAAGGCATCAGGGGTAACCACTGATAAAGGCTCACGATCTAGAAAATCATTACATGCTCCCAAAAGTGCTGATCCAACAACAATCAGGAATAGTCTTAATCCAAATTTATTCTTAATCATATTGAAATTGCGTTTAGAAGTTGATATTCAGACCACAAGAGTAAACTGTTGCAAATGGGTAGGTCTTACCATCATTCCATCCACTCAACCCTACTGTTTCTGGGTCAAAGATTTTGGACATCTTAGTGAAGGTCAACAAGTTTTCACCTGACACATAGAACCTGGCTCTGCCCATCCCCACTTTAGAAAGTATGGCCTGAGGCAAAGAATAACCAATCTGAAGGTTCTTCAGACGTAGGTAAGCTGCATTTTGCAAATACCTGGTCTGGGTCTGGTTGTTTTGTCCTCTGTCAAAAGCCAATCTTGGGAAATAAGAATCCAAATTAACCTCAGCAGCTCCTGCTTGAACCATAGGAGAATTCTCATCACGGAAGAAGTCCATATGCTCCATAAATCCTGCAGACTGCCATAAGTTCTGTCCACCAGCACCCTAGAAATAAGGTCCATTAGGCATCCAGTCTCTTTTAGCAACACCTTGGAAGAAAATTCTGAAATCAAAATTCTTGTATTGGCCAGAAATATCCATTCCATACCTGAATCTTGGAGTACTATTACCAATAATACTTCTATCCCCTGGATCACTTAGCGTATTATTCCCTCCATTGATGGTGCCGTCTCCATTGATATCTGCATACATGATATCACCCGCTTGCCAGTTATTGCCCATTTGATTTTGGCTGACATTTTCTAGGTAAGCATCCATCTCGGCATCGGTTTTAGCAATACCTACTGTGGTATAACCCCAAATTTGACCGCTCTTTCTTCCACTGTACCACTGGGAAAGGTTTTGGGTGTCATTTGGATACTTGGTAACTTTTTGTTGATCGTCAGAAAGTACACCTCTTACATTATAGGAAAGATCACCAATTTTGTCTCTCCAGTTAATTTCCAATTCAAAACCATAAGACTTCAAATCGGCATTATTTACCCTTGGCACTCCTGTACCTAGGATTACAGGCAATTCCTCCGCAGGACCTACCATATCAAGGGTATACCTATTATAATAGTCCAAATTCAACAATAGTCGGTTATCCAAAACCCCTACATCAATACCCACATTATAACTTTTCACTCTTTCCCAAGTCATAGACTGACTGATAATACCTGGGGCAGAGGCAGTATTTGGTCTGGCTCCATTGATCAACCAACCACCATTATTTACAGAGAATGGCTGCGTCAAATAAAATGGATACCAGCTATCTGTATTTTGGTTACCCAATTCACCGTAAGAACCTCTAAGTTTCAACATCTGAACCTGTTCGATATTCCAGAATCCTTCCCTGGCAATATTCCAGCCCATGGAGGCAGAGTTGAACAGGTTCCAACGCTTATCATTAATAAACCTGGAAGAACCATCATACCGGGAATTGAATTCAAACAGGTATTTCTCTTTATAGTTATAGTTTATCCTTCCAAAGAAACCGGCAGTTGCCCAATGATTATACTCACCTGAATTGGTGAAATTATCAGTGGCTGTATTAATGGAAATTACACTTGGCGTGATCAAACCGGTTCTGGCCGCCTGTACAGTTCTGTATTTGTTCAATTCAGAGTTAAAACCTGCCATTACTTTGAACTGATGTCCTCCATCTAAATCAAAGGCATAATCTGAATAAATATTGGAATTGAAATAATTGTCCTTACGGTTGTACTCAGAAACTGCTGTATGTCCTGCAGAGGCCCAGTAAACAGGAATGGCAAAAGGTTCTCCTTGTACATCATAAGAATAAGCAGGCAAGTAATTTCCAGCATTATTCTGATTGATGATCCTATAATTTCCACTGGCATATATATTCCAGTTCTTTATAGGGGTATATTTTACCTGCCCCTGGATATAGTAAAAATCCTTGTAGTTATCTTGGGTACCACCTTGGATCATTTGATTGATTTCACTAGGCTGAGAGAAATAACCATTTGGATCTTTTAAAGGAACTGTAGGCCATCTTCTTGCCACATTATGATAAAAAAGATCATTCAAATGCGTGGCTTTGGTATAATACTCCCTTACAAATCTTGAGTTGTAATTAAAGCTTACTTTCTCATTGATTTTGATATTGAATTTACCTGCCAATGAATACCTGTTAAAACGATCTCCTCCATACTGGGTCAAACCTCCTTGGTCCAAATAGTTGGCAGAAAGGAAATAAGTAGCATTCTCATTACCACCATTCACACTTAAATTATGGTCTTGAGAGAAAGACTGCGATTTATACTGTTCCTTAAACCAATCCGTATTGCCATGGGATCCACTATAATATTGCCAACGATCGCCATTGGTATTAGGAACAGTGGCATAATCGATTTCCCCATTTTGATATTGGACGATTCTTTCCATTACCTCATCATTAAACACGGGAGCTCTACCTGCATTGATGGCTGCTTCATTATAATAATTGGCAAAGGTGAAAGAATCCATCATTTCTGGTAGGCCCATTGGCTTGGACACCCTGAAGTTATTGTTATAGCTTACTTTTACTTTACCCTGCTTACCGCTTTTTGTAGTGATCAAAATCACCCCAAAAGCAGCCCTGGAACCATAAACGGAAGCCGCTGCAGCATCTTTCAACACCGTAATATTTTCAATATCCTGAGGGTTCAAGGCATTAAGGTTTCCGTCCATTCCATCGATCAATACCAATGGAGAAGAACTTGAACCCGCTCCAATGGTACCGTTACCACGGATATTAAAGCTGAGGTTCTGGTTCAATTCACCACCAAGGCCTGAAGTTTGGAAATTCAAACCAGGGATTACACCTTGAAGCATTTGACCTACACTTTGAACAGGTCTTGACTCCAACACCTTAGAATCCACAGTGGTTACGGCACCGGTAAGGTTGGCTTTTTTCTGCTCACCAAAACCAACAACAACCACCTCTTCAAGGCTTTTGGTATCCTCCATTAACCTAACATTAAGAGTCGTTTGCCCATCAACTGACACAACTTCTGTTACATATCCAATAAATGAGAAACTCAACGAGCTATTTTCCTGTACGTTAAGGGTATAATTACCATCTATATCAGTAACAGTACCTTTGCTGGTTCCTTGCTCAAGGACTGTCACTCCAGGAATTGGGCTGCCAACTTCATCTACAACTTGACCCTTTACCGTAATTTCCTTGACCACTGTTAGCTGGCTGAGAACATTGTCCCTTGCCACTACACTAATGTTTCCATTCACCTGCTTGAAAGAAAGCTGATGGCTTTTTGAAAGGTTCAATAATACCTCTTCCAAAGACATATTCTGGATATTAATATTTACTGGCAAAGCATTCCTTACTAGCTTTTCCTTATAACTAAATTCAAAATCAGTTAAGCTACTGATTTGTTTGAAAGTCTCTTCTAGTGAAGTCTGATTTAAATTAAGACTTAGATGTACTTTGGTTAAATCCAATGATTCCTGAGCCTTGGAGGGTGCTGCGTGGATGAAATTCAGGAAAAATAATTGGACTACGAACCCGTACAGATAGAATTTTCCTACCATACGTAACGCATGTAATGTTTTTTTCATAAATTAGAATGTTTTTTGTAATTGGAATTGCATTAAACGCCAGCAAATAGTGTAGCCTGAGAAACTTTCTATTTGCCAACAAGGGCCAATGTTCATCATTGGCTTTTTTTGGTCATAGGCGATTGTTTTTTATTGAAAGATTAAAGTGACATTTTTATTTTCGATTTTGTAGCTCAATTGAAGAGAATGGGACATGCTCTCCAGAACATTTTCTAATGTGGCCTTTCTATACTTTCCACTAAAGCTGAATTCATTTTTAGGAGCATTGTGAACCTCAATTTTCACCCCGTACCACCTTTCCAACAACTCAACCGATTCGGACAATGAAGCCTTGTCAAAACTAAGCGTACCCTTCACCCATAACGGATAATATTCAAGGTCAAACCTGCCTTTTTGGGGAAATTCGTCCCCCTGATAAACCACCTGTTCTCCGGGCAACAGCAATAACTTTTCTTCAGGATTGTTAATTGGATAAACTTTCACTTTACCCTCAGTCAGCTGCACGCCAATATCTTTTATGTCAAAAGCCCTTACATTAAAGGCCGTTCCTACGGCCTCAGTAACCACCTTCCCACTCATGACCTTAAATGGAATTTCTTTGTTTTTTGCCACCTCAAAGAATGCTTCCCCCTGTAAAGAAAGATCCCTATTATTAATTCCGAAGTCTTTATCATATTTGATCTGACTTCCAGAATTCAAAAAGGCTATTGTTCCATCAGGAAGAAAGACCTTGCTTTTTTGCCCCACCTTTGAATCTCTTACGGTCCACTTCTCCACAATCACCTCCTCAATTGGCTCCTCAAAAAAACTTTTCAATTCATTATCCCAAACCAGCAAACTACTGATCACCAAAACCAGCATGCCCACTAGCAAAGTCGGGGTGCTTACAAGTTTGCGTCGACCATAACTTCTTTTTACCGGACTTATTTGAGAGGATATCCCCCTAAACAAATCATCCTCTTTAAGTTTGGACCAATCTCTATTTGGAGCCTCAAGCTCTTCCATGACCATTTTGGCTTTAAAGAGCATATCCAAACTTGTAGGGTAGTTATCTTTAAACCAGATATAGAATTCCCCATCCATATCTGCTCCAGAGCGCACCCACCCCTTAAAAGGGAGATAACCAAGAAAATCTTCTATGTTCTCAAAGGATTTCATTTCTTTTCGTCTTTCAATATTATAGAGTAATAAAAATTGCTTAATCTCACCTAAACGGTAATAAAAAATTAATTTTTACAGTTTTTAAAAAACTTAAGGAGGTTTTTTAAAGTATTTAAATCAAAAAATAGATTTTAATGAAATATCGATAAAATCCAAAAGACAAGGATTTTAGCAAATCGGGAAATCTTGATATTTTCTTTCAGGGTTTTTAATCCCTTAAAAATTAAATTATAGATATACGGAATCTGAACACCCATAATATCCGATATAGATTCATAAGACAGTTCTTCTATATACCTCAGATAAATCGCCTCTTTTTGCCTACTTGGCAATTTCTCCAATGCGGAAATAGTTTTACCACCTTCAAAATCCGAAATATTAGTTTCTTCTAATACCCCTTGCATATAATGATGGAAATCCAACATATTGTTGGGATCATCGATAGACTCGCAAAATTGTTCCTCATTAATCTTTTTAATGATCAAACGTCTATAAGAACTAAAAATATAATGGCTCAAAGATCTGGAAATAACTATTCTACTCCTTGAAGACCATATTGAAATAAAAACTTCTTGAATAGCATCATCGATTATGGAGGTATCTTTAGTAAACCGATGCCCATATACATACAACTTTTTTGAATGAGCTCTGTAAATAAACTCAAAGGCCTTATTATCTCCATCTACTACCTTGGCCCACAACTTTTGATCGCTTAAACTTCCATAATCCATATCAGTAGATTTTTAGCACATAGTCCTCTTTTTTTTCCTAAAATATATCCGGTAGAAATAGTTGTTTTACGCTTAAGGTATTGCCCTCACATTTCTATATCTCAAATGTTAATTATTTGGATTCCACACATCATAATTTCCTATCATGAAAATGAAATCTCCAACAAGCCCATCAACCCTAAAATAGTTGAGGAAAGAGCCTAGCTAAACCTGGCCTAAAAGATTTATTTTTGAAGAAATATTAAATAAATCATCTTTAAATAAAATAATTTATTCTGACATTAATAAATAATAAAATAAATAATTTACTCAGCCTTATTCTTTCTCTTATTTTTTAACTAAACTATTCTTTCTTATACATTTTTTCCTTAAAAGAAAATTATTCAAACTCCAGATGAGGCAAAACAGATTACAGAAAACGTACAAAGTCGATTTAGCATAATTTTATCATGAAGATTTACCAAGATCATTTCGCTAAAATACAGTGAAGAAAAAAATTTCATTTCCTTATACATACAACCGATAAATCTTTCAATATCTACAGTAAATAAGAAATAAATTCTAAAGAAAATTGTCAGTTACAAGACTATATTTCAACTTTTATTGGGATTCAAAGACATTAAGAAAAAGCGAAAATCAGAACTATATCTCCTATTAATTTGGCGACCAAGTAATTCTGAAAATAAGCACTGATCTTCCCTAACAATTCATATATCGAAACTATTCGAAACCAATTAATAATGGATTATTTAACTGCTATTATCAACTCCAAACTACCCCAGCCCTATTAGGCCAAATAAAAAATCATTGATTCAGTAAAAAAAATAAAGCAATCAATCTACCTCATCCATCAGACAAAAGACCTTAACAATGGACTAAATCACGATATCATCCTCTCAAACCTTACAGCCTTTTAATCTTAAATAAAACAATTTATTTTTGTTTCGACCATGTTTTACTGATTACGAATAATTATGCGGCTTCTTAAAAACCTTACAATATCACTGTGCATTTTAACAGTTTCCTTCTCAGCCTTGGCTCAAAATATTGATCTTTCAGGGCAATGGAATGTAAAACTCATCGATTCAAACAATTCCTCCGAATACTTTCGTATTGATTCTAAAATCGAAGGTCAAATAGAACTTCCAGGATCACTAGCTGAAAATGGCTACGGTCTGAAAACAACCGGGTCTGACTTTGGAGTACTTACCCCTGAATTCAAATATATAGGGGAAGCCGAATACTCAAGAGAAATCCTAATTCCGAATTCTTGGAAAGACAAAGAAATAGAACTTCTATTGGAAAGGGTCCTATGGGAATCCAAGGTATTTATAGATGGCCAGGAAATGGGGACTGCTGATGCTTTGGGCACTCCGCATTATCACCAGCTTGGAAAGCTGAGTCCTGGCAAACACACATTGACAGTAAGGGTCAATAATGATATGATTCATAATATTGGAGATAAGGGCCATGCCTATGGAGAATATACCCAAAGCATTTGGAATGGAATCGTAGGAAAAATAGAACTAAGGGCTCATGACCTTACTCACATCAAGCAGATCAAAACATTTCCCAACACTTCCAAAGATCATTTAGACCTCAATATTCTTGTAAATGCTGAACGAGCAGGAAAAGCCAAATTCGAAATCAGCATAAGCCAAATCGATAATAAGGAAACTGTTTTCCAAAGCAAGTTCAGCCAAAAACTAACACTAGGAATCCAAGAAGTCAACATTCCACTAAGCCTTGATGGAGCTCTAAAAAAATGGAACGAATTTGACCCTACCGTGTACAAACTTCAAGTAAAGTTGAAAAGCAAAAAGTCTGAAGACCTTGCAGAAACAGAATTTGGATTCGTGAACTACAGCCATGATGGCACCCATGTTTTGGTCAACGGGGAACCTGTTTTCCTAAGGGGAAACCTTGACTGTGTGCATTTCCCTCTTACCGGTTATAGTTCTGCAAAAGTAGAAGACTGGGAAAGGATTTTTAAAATCTACAAAGACTATGGACTCAACCATGTGCGCTTCCATTCTTGGTGTCCACCTGAAGCAGCATTCAAAGCAGCCAACAGGATAGGTATTTATATGCAAGCTGAGGCTTCCATCTGGATCGACTGGTGGATGAGTGTGGATAATACCGAACGTGGCAGGCCGGAAATGAATACAAAAGGATTCCCGCAAGGATTAGGAAAAGATCCTGAAAGGGACCAGTTTGTCATCCAAGAAATGAATAGAGTGGTGGATGAATATGGTAACCATCCTTCTTTCTCCATGTTCTGTATAGGTAATGAACTGGGCAATTCAGACTTTGACATTATGAAAGAATGGGTTGCGGACCTTAAGGAAAAAGACCCAAGACACCTGTATGCAGTTTCCACGGCCAGGACGATCACAGAAGTAGATCAGTACAGTGCCACCCATTATATCAAAGGTGTTGGAAGAACAAGAGGACTAAATGGAGCTCACACCGATTGGGATTTTGAGGACACCTATAGCCAAATGGATATTCCGATCATTGCCCATGAAATCGGCCAGTGGCCTGTCTATCCTTCCTGGACAGAAATAGACAAATACACGGGTGTGCTCAAGGCAAGAAACTTCATGGAATTCAAAGCTATGGCCGAGAAAAATGGTATAGCTCACCAAGCAGAAGACTTCAAAATGGCTTCAGGAGCCCTGAACCAAATCATGTACAAATATGAAACTGAATCTTTCCTAAGAACAAAAAGCTGTGCGGGGGTGCAATTATTAAGCATGCAGGATTATCAGGGTCAGGGAGAAGCACTGATAGGCTGGCTGGATGCCCATTGGGTAAGCAAGGGGATCACCACTCCTGAAGAATTCAGGGAGCATTTCAACGAAACAGTTCCACTCCTTAGGATGAAGAAATTCATATGGAATAATGGGGAAACCTTTAAAGCAAAGGCACAACTCTCCCATTTCGGTCAGTTTGCAATCCCTAAAGGAAATATACTAGTCAATATCAGCAATGCATCGGGAGAATCTATCTATCAGGAAAATTGGCCTATTAACAATATCAAAAGAGGCACGCTCAATGATATAGGTGAAATAGAGTTATCCTTAAAGCATATACAGACAGCGCAAAAATTAAATATAGCGCTTGGCCTAGCTGGAACAGCATTCAAAAATTCCTGGGATATTTGGGTATACCCTTCAAAACTGCCTGATTACCAAGAAGACAAAATCATCATTACCGACCAATTGGACAGCACGGCCTTTGCTGCTTTGGATGCTGGCAGGAAGGTGCTTTTATTGGCCAATCAACTGGGAACGGAAGAAAACAGTATCGACCTGAGTTTTTATCCATTGTACTGGTCATTGACTTTCTTCCCTGGTCAAGGCAAAACCAATCTAGGCATGTTGATCCAAGACCAGCATCCTGCCCTGAAACATTTCCCTACTGATTACCATTCCAACTGGCAGTGGGAAAGCATCAGCAAAGGTGCCAAAGGCTTTATCCTGAACGAAACGCCAAAATCATTTCAACCAATGGTCCAAGTGGTGGATGATTTTCACAGGAATAATAAAGAAGGCGCTATATTTGAGTTTGCGGTTGGAAAAGGGAAGCTATTGGTGAGTGGTTTTGATATCAGAAATCAAGAATTGCCAGTGGCCAAGCAATTACGTTACAGTTTAATAGAATATATGAATTCTGTAGATTTTGCACCATCCACCCAAGTTGATAAGCCATTTTTGTCCGCTCTTTTCCCTAAAATCCCCATAGCAAAAGAAGATCAGACAGACGGCCAATACAATAATATTATTCTAAGAGTAAATGCAGGGGAAAAAGCTAAACAGAAAAACACTTCCCTACCTTGGAACTCCAACAGTGATCAGGTCATTAAGATCGGAGAGAATATAGGCTATAAAGTCAAAGCGGATGGTATATGGAAGGATGACAGGGGCAGCGCTTGGCATGGAAAAGAAATCACTTTGGAAATAAAAGTTCCTGACGGCATCCTTGGAAGCTTTTACGTCCTTTTTGATGATTGGAACAAACAAGGGAGAGAAGGACTATTAACCTTCGAAGGAAGAAAAGTTCGATTAGGAAAACACCATGAAGATGGAGGTAAATGGATAAAATTCCACGTAATGCGCGAGGACAGCAATGATGGAAAAATCATCCTTAATGCCAAAGTAACAAATGGCGGAAACTTAATGATAAGAGAAATAGTATTAGACCAAGAATAAATTCAAAATACCAAAATCATGAAAAAAACCACCCGATTTAAATACCTATGCACATTTTTTTCCATACTGGTGCTGGTCTTCATATTAAGTTCCTGCAATAAAACTGGTTCGGAAAAGACAGCAGCAAAAGCCCAGCCCAATATCATCCTCATCGTAACGGATGACCAAGGGTATGCAGACCTAAGCGCCTATGATCATGTTTCCAAATATTGCGAAACCCCCAATATGGATAGGATCGCCAATAATGGTGTACTCTTCTATAATGCCTATGTGACCGCCCCAGTTTGCAGCCCTTCTAGAGCCGCAATTTACACTGGCCAATACCAGGAAAAATGGGATCCTAAAATGGGCTGGAGCTCTGGACTTCCCAATAATGTCACGACCATTGCTGAGGCTCTCCAAAAAGCAGGATATGCCACTGGAAAAATAGGCAAAAGTGATTTTGGCACCAATTACCATAATGCCCAAGTAAGGGAATTCCCACTGCATCATGGCTATGAATCTTTCGTTGGATTCAGTGCCCATGCACACGACTATTTCCTATTGGACGAAAAAACAGAAAGAAGCACCCCCGACCCCTACGGGACAAGTGAATCTTTGGGTAGAATCTTCGTGGATAGCACCAAGACCAGCTTCGAAGACACTTATACTACCGAACTTTTTACGGACAAGGCCATTGAATTTATTAATAAAAATCAAGATGGACCGTTTTTCCTGGACCTTTCCTATAATGCCGTTCATCACCTTATTCACGAAGTTCCGGATGAATATTTAGAAAAATGGGATGTGAAAAAAGTGGCCAATTATGACAGCAGTTATGGTAAGTACAAAGAATATTACTGGGATTATACGCAGGTAGGAAAAATTTCTGATGAAGAAATGAGAAAATACTTCCTTGCCAACCTCAACTGTCTGGATGATAATATTGGTCGTCTTTTGGATGCTTTAGAAGCATCTGGAAATATGGAAAACACCATGATCCTTTTGGTCTCTGATAATGGCGGTGAGCCTTTGGCCGGTGCCAACAACCTGCCTCTCTCTGGAAGTAAATATACCATGCATGAAGGGGGGATTCGCGTGCCTATGGTCCTTTCATGGCCAAAAGAACTACCCAAAGAAACAGACTACAATCACAGGGTATCCACTTTGGATATTTTCCCAACCTTTCTGGAAGCCGCTGGAATCGACGTTCTCCAAGATGCGCAACTTGATGGAAGTAGTTTGATTAAGCCGATTAAAGCGAATAAAGCGACCAAGTCTGCGGGAGAGCCTTTGTTCTTTCAATTTGGAAACCAGTGGGCTGTCATAGATCATGACTATAAATTGGTTTTTGCCAATGATTACAACCCTGAAAACAGGCCTATCACCAGCCAAATTATGCTAGGTTCTAACCCTGGAAAAGTGGCCCTTTACAATTTGCAAGCTGACCCAGGTGAAAGACAAAATCTTATCGAACAGGATAGTCTTAAGGCCAGAGAAATGCAATCTCTTCGGAATGCATGGCTAAAGGGCATGAAAGGGAAATATGGAAATTATAAGAAGGATTAGGTATATTAATATCAAAACCCGAGAAATATGACCAAAAAAAGAGAAGGATTTAAGGGCCAAAGAGCCCTAGTGCTTCCCAATGATATTCGTACATTTTGCAAGGAAGACCCCATATTGTCTTCCTTGTATCTTACGGATATCGGTTATTACCCACGGGCACAACACCACTTTAGGAAACGACCAAAGGGAGCGAATGAAAATATCTTGATCTATTGTATCGAAGGTAAAGGAACTGTCATCATCAATAATGAGCGCTTCCAGATCAACCCGCACGACTACCTGATCATCCCTGAAGATATCCCCAACTCCTTTGCTGCGGACGAGGATCTGCCCTGGAGTATTTACTGGATTCACTATAAAGGTACTGCTGCTGAAGAATTCAATAATTTACTCATCCAGAAAAAAGGGAGTTTTGTGCAACACTCACCTTATGTGGATGCTCGAACAAAGCTTTTCCATCAAATCATCAACATATTGGAATCCGGCTATAGCAAAGAAAATCTAATCAATGTAATGCCACTATTACAACAAATATTTTTCTCATTGATTTACCCTAAAAAACTATTATTAGAAGAAGCCTCCCCCCGACAAGAAGAGGTTGAAAAAGCCATTGAATTTATGAAGGAGAATGTTGAAACCCTTCTGACATTAGAAGAAATGGCCAATCAAACCAATTTATCAATTTCACATTTTTCCTATACTTTCAAACAAAAGACCGGTTATACCCCAATCAATTATTTCAACCATCTTAAAATCCAAAAGGCCTGCCAGTACTTGCAGTTTACTGACTGGACACTGAAAAGGATCTCATCACAGTTGGGGTTTGAGGATGCCTACTATTTTTCTAGGTTATTCAAAAAGCATATGGGCTACTCCCCCAATTTCTACCGAAAAAGCTACCTTTAATTCGCTAAATTAGAACGGGTAACCAAATCCAATAACCGGCCCATGCAGGGGCAGTTTGTTTTGCCATAGCCATTTATAACCATCAATAAATATCGGTGCATACAATACGGCACCATAATCGGCTCTTAGCAATAAAAATTTTAGATCAATCCGCAAACCTATCCCAGAAGTAAGATAGCTTTCTTGAAAAACATTGTCCCAATTGATTCCAGAAAAAGGACGGTTTGGATCTTCCTCCAACAACCAAATATTTCCTGCATCAGACCAGACTGCTCCATTCAGTTTTGTGAAAATTTTAAACCTGTACTCTAGATTCCATTCCAGCTTAAAATCACCAACTTGATTGACCTCAGCTTCATCCAATTCTATATAGCGACCAGGCCCAATAGTTCTAGCATTAAAAGGCCTTAGACTATTGGTACCCCCAATAAAAAATTCTTTGATATAAGGCATTTGATCACTATTTCCATAGGATAACCCTATGCCTGCTATATTTCTAAACACCAAATGGCTATAAGCCCCCAGTCTCAAATAGGTTCTGAAATCATACCTAAACCTGGCAAACTGGGAATACTTGACACCTAAAAATTTTCTATTGCCGTTTTCTCGAATAGAATAAGTGGAATTGATCAAATTGAGTACATTACCGGCTAATTCCACATTGCCCTCAAAATAGGTCCCTACCCTTTTATCTACCGTTGAGCTATTGTCATACCTGAAGGTATAGGCCGAGCCTAAAATAAACTGATTTATCAAGCTAGACCGTAAAGCAGGATCATTGTTTACCAAGGTATCGAACCTCTCCGAACTCCTAATTATATCAGAATAGGTGACTTTAAGCAATTCAAGTTTATGGTTGATTTTTGGACTGCTTTTCCAAGTATAACCATAACTGGCGTTCCATCCGGCCAATGTGAAATAATCCCTTCTATTGTTGTATTCGAAGTCCAATGTCACAAATTGTCGGGGCAATAAGTCATAGCGTTTGACAAACTTAAAAAGAGGATGTAACAATGGGGCATCAATACTCGAAGAGATGTGAAACCCTGAGGACCTAGAGACCCTTTCCTTATACAAACCAATTGGAAAATCATAATAGGCATCTGCTTCCAAACTCAGGTTCTCCGCACCGCCAAAAAGGTTTAGCTGATTAAAATTCACATTAACTGCTGGCCCAATATAGCCCGTTGTTTTATAATTCCCTTTAAGGCTAAACCCAAAAAGAGATGCATCCATTGGTTGCATGGAAACCTTTGTCCCCAGGGTAAGGGAATCCTTGTCGAGGACTTCATAAGTAATAGTTGGGTTATTAAAAACCCCCAAAGAAGCCAAATCCCTAACTGCATGCTGTGTCTTTTTTGCAGAAAAGTTTTGCCCCTCCTCCAATTGAACAATTCCCTTTATCAGCGATTTTTTGATTTTACCATTGCTCCAATAATAAAATCTATCATCTGAGCTCATGGCGGTATCAATCTGTATGGTCACATCCCCCATACGTTGCTTTTGGTAATGAGACTTGGGCAAGTTTTCATCTATACTGACCCTTACATCAATTTGTTTATATCCAACTGTGGTATCTGCCATTATTTTGATATCCTCTCTGCCCAAAAAGTAATACCCATTATCCTGAAGATAACTCCGCAAACCAATTTTCTCCTTTTTAATTTTGTCCAAGTCAAATTCCTCCCCAACGCTTAGGACAGACTTCGGTTGATATTTCAAAAAAGTCCTTAAAAGTTCCAATTCTAATGTATCCTTTACATAGGAAACATTTCTGTAGGTATAGGCCTTGGGTATGGTGATTTTATAGGTAACATAGGCCTTGTTATGCTTTTTATTATACCTTAGATCATAAGTACCCATTGTACCAAAATGACCAAAATTCTCATAATCCTCAATAGCTTTTTGGGTTTTCAATTCTGGATTTACCTTACTGATCGTTACGGGCTCCTCCCCAAAATTATCCCTCATCCATTTGGCCACTCCTTTTTGTTTTTCATTATAGAAAAAATTATAAGCCCAAAGCCTAGTGGGTATAAAAGTTATGGTTGGTAAACCAAAAAAAGCGCCATTGGGCAGGTCCCACAAATCCCAATAAACTTTAACAAGCTTCTTTTCATCATCCTTTACCTTCCAATCCTCCTTATATTCTTTCTTGATGATTTTAATCCTCGATCCAGTATATAGTACTTCTCCCTCAGAGAGCGACTTAGTCCTGGAACAGGCTGTCAAAAGCAAAAGCACCAAAACGATATGGCTCAACCTCTGCTTCATTGATCAAAAGCTTTATTGAACTTTTTAAACAAATTTGGATAGCGTTTTTGAAAACTCACACCCATAGAAGATTCATTCACCAATCCATCAATAGCCCCTCTATATACATCTTCTCTGGCCGCTCTGATACTGATATCTGGTTTTTCGCTCAAAATATAATTTAACTGAATATTCCCCAAAGGATTAAACCTATTAGCATTTTCTGGATCATCCGCTCCAAAACCAATATCACCTCCAAGCGTGATTTTCAATTTTTCGTTGAATATACCTTTTGAAAAGGAATAACCGATTTTACTAGTATTGGTATGCTCATCTTCACTATCTATATAAAAGGACAAATCTGCATTCTTAATATTTTTTCTGGTCAATTCATTCAATGTGGAAACTAGAGATTCCATATAGGAAGAGCTGCCACCACTAAAATCAGATTCAAGGTTCCCGAATAATAAAAGGTTAATGGCATAGCTTTTCCTAGTCTCAACTGGCAGATTGCCCAGGTAATTCCCTAAATCAGGATCACTGCTTTCCAGATCAAACTGAATATCAAAATCATCCATTGTCCTATTTTCAACCGAGGCCAAGACTGTGACCGGTATCCTTGTATTATTTTTACTTTCGTCAATAATGTCCTTATTCACGATAATCCTAAAAATCTCCGATCCATGAAAAGTAAAATAAGGTACACTGTAGTCTCCCAACCATTTGACAGAAGCATCGATCACATTTAGATTAAGGTCAGATACCATTGGAGCATCATAAAACACACTTCCTCCTGAACTGAAAATCTCTCCTGTAATCGCAGGCATCTGCCCTTCTCCTTTCCTAAGATACAATTCCCCTTCCGCATCCAACTGGGCATAATCTTGGGAAGTAACATTGATCAGTAAATACAGATTGGTTTTACCTATTACTACATCCACATTCCAGTCAATGGTATTTTTTGCCTTTGGCTTTGAAACCTTTTTCTTTTCCTCTGCAACAACCTCATCAAATGACATGAAAATCACTTCATCCCCCTTACTTTCCAGCTCCACAGCCCCCTCATAGGTATAATGAACATTTCCTCCCGGTAAAGTTCTTAAGCTCCCGCTTATGGCCAATTGCTTATATGGACCGGAGATTTTCAGATCACTGTTAAGCTTCAACTTGCCCTTCAATTCACCTTCTTGATGCTGGTCTACAATATTGAAATTATTTCCACTTAATTTCAGGTCAAAAAATGAATTTAGACCAAGTCCCAATTTTCCGTCCAAGCTAAGTGTATTCCCTTCCCGGTCCATCAATGCAAAACTATCAAACATCAATTCATTCCGATCCAATAAAATAGAATCACGTTTCAAGCCTGCATAAAAACCGAAGGGAAAATAATTGAATTCTAAGTCATCAAGAATAAAATATCCTTTGGCAGATTGATTCTCACCACCTATTTCTTTATGAATTTGGCCATTTAAATACCCAGACAATTCTAACTCATTTTTTAAGTCTGGAAACAAACTTGAGATTAAAGCAAAGTCAAACTGTTCAACCCTTAAATCATACTTTTTTATATCCTTGTTAGAAACATTCTCCGCATCGACGAAAACTTTCCCAAAGTCCGACTGGTAGTCCATGGCCATTTTCACCTCCTCCAGCGTGGAAAAGCCATTAAGCCTAAGTTCCCCTAAATCCAATGAATCATATTGCAATTCTTCTCCCGAAATTGTAAAGTCTAACCTATCATTTGAAGAAGTATAATTTACCTTTGCATTTAAAATCCCTTCCAATATTAATTCGGGAAAAAAAGAGGAAAACAGGGGAGCCAATTTTAAAGCAGAAATTTCGAAATCTAAGTCCTCACCCAAAGAATGATAGGCTATTTTCTGATCTTGATTGATGATGGACAAATTACTGTTTTTCCCTTCCCCTGTCAAAAAGTAAATCCCTTCATTAATCTCAGGAATCCATTTTTGACTGCCCAACTGAATGCCAACTGTGTCTTGGAACCTAAGTAAAACACCTTCTGGGTGATTAGCCAATTCAAGTCCAAGCGATGCGCGATCATTTAACCCAGGAAGGGATGTTCCCAAATTAACCCTATAAAAATCTGGCTCCTCATGGCTAATCTTGGCCACCACACTGTCTAATCTGATCGCCTGGGCATCTATACTATTGATCAACAAATTCCCATCAAAATTCTGATCTTCAAGGTTCACTTGAGCATTTAAACCTTCAATATTGAAGTCATTATAACCCAATAAAGTTGAAGATACCGATCCAGAACTATACCCGTCTTGACTTTGCAAATCCAAGTTCTCAATCAATAAACTGGTACCTGAAAATCCTGTCAAATGCCTTATAAAAATAGAGTCCAGCGCGGATGAAAATGAAAATTTAAAATCTGGAAGGGGCTGCTCCCATCTACTGGAGTCACTCCACCAGCTGACCAATTCCTCTGTGCCCAAAAACTTGATTCTTTCTTTCCCATTGACCAGAAAAGAAAAGTCTATACCCCCATATTTCTCTTTTTGGAATATAAGTTCTGACTCTGACATATAAAATGTATCCAAAGCAGCTGGCTGAAAAGTCAAACTATCCATGGACAGGCCCATCCCCATCGCCTCAGCCCTATTGCTAAATTCCCCTTGAAACTTAGAATAATACCTTCCTGCCAATTGCTGGGGTTCACTAAAAAGTGGAATCTCCCCAGAAATAAAGCCCCCATAATTAAAATTACTGAAGTCCAATGGCAAACCTTTTGTTTCCATGAACAATTCCAATTTATCCTGGCCATATCCCAGGTTCAAACTTGAGAGATTATTTCCATATGAGATTTTAAGCCACGGGCTTTCAAAACCATAATTTTCAATATTTAGGGTATCACTTTCCCAGTTTAATACTAGATCAGTTACTTCACTATTTTTGATTTCTATATTCCCAAGCAATTGAAATCCCCCAGAATAAACTTGTGTGGACATTAGGGTCAGCAGCTTTTCCAAACTTATGGGACCGCTGTTCATACCTAACTTAATCAGGAAACTCCCATCATCTATTTCATTAAACTGGGTTTGCACATTAATCAGGTGTTGGTCAAGTCCAATATCCCCAGTTACAATATATTTAGGATTAGCTCCTTGAATTTTGAGGTCAGTACTGATATTTATATTTTTCTGCCCATCAGGAATTTCAAACCCTCCTATTTCACTGAGATCATACAAAGAAGTGAAAAAATTGAACTGGTCTATGCTCACCCTTTGAGTGTCTGCAAAATACTCCCCAGAAAGTTTCAAATTGGTCTTTTCTGAAATGGAAATAAATAATCCATCTAATATTGCCTGTTCTTTGCTATAGCCCATCTTTCCTTCAAACTTAATCATCGTCTCTCCAGCTAAGGGAAGTGAGGCTTCGGGAAGAAAAAATTGAATCCAAGAAACTGCCACTTGTGATTCTCCTAAAGTAACTATTGCATGTGGCCTATTTAAACTAGAGTAACCAAATTCATCCACCTGAAGAGAAAGTCCTGGCAACTCAAATTTCAGATCAGCCAGTTTCCCCTCACGCTGATTGTTTACATAGAAATCATTCAATGAAAGTGCTACGTCCAGACTGTCTTGATAAGTTAGGTTTAACTGGGATAATTTGGCTGCCCAAAGATCCATCCCCTTAAAATCTTCCATGGAAATAGTCAAATCACTCAGCGTATAGGTCTGTTCTTTATAAAAACACTCTATGGTCCCCTCCTCTATTCCCAAATGATCAATATCAAATAACCCTTCTCCCCCAAAGCTGTGATCACCATTTTCAGTAGTATCACTGGTTGGATTATTAAAGGACAAAAATAGCTTGGAGCCTCTATTCAATAGCGTATCAGCCTTAAACTCACCATCAAACTCAAAGCCTGAAAGTAAAAGTTCAGGGATTAGCCAATTTATGCTGTCTTGTCTATCTAAATAAATAAACTCAACATTTTGCAACTGTAAATTTTGGATCAAAAAAGGTATTATACTGGACGGCTCATCATCTTTCTCAATTGATGGGCTGGAATATATCATGCGAGCCCCTTTTACAAAAAAATCATTCCCTTTAAAATTCCCTTTGCTAAGTTCTTTCCATTCCCAATCAAACTTCAATTCATTGATTTCCAAATCTAAGTCAGATCCTCCGACTTTTAAGCCTTGAATTTCTATTGAAGATGGATAGTCAAAATCAAAAGCACTATAGCTGACCCCATTTTTTTCCAAAAAAGATAAAAACCAAAAATAGCCTAAGGATAAAATGATTAACATTGCCCCTAAAACCATCAATATGATCTTTGACTTTTTTTCCATGTGAGGAACTTACATTGATTTATGTTTAACAACTAATATTGCCATAACAAAGAAGGCCCTCTGAATCAGAGGACCTTAACAAAATAAAAAATCTTTTTCATTAATTATTTATGCTTACTACCCCAAGGGGTTCTCTTGATCATATAACTTAGAGAATTTGTATAGGAATCAGTATCACTTCCAAATGCATCTCTTGAATCGGAATAAACACTCTCTCCTCTATCATTGAAAATCTTAAGGCCTACTCTGGTATCGTAATCAGCTAGCGTACTTGAGCTTCCTGAAGAAACCACAGTACCCTTGGTCTCATTATTCTTACGGTCTTTCTCCTTCTCTTTCTCTTTGTAGGTAGTGGCCGAACTACCATAGGTCCTGGTTCCTTTGTACTCGATATCAGAGGATCCAAACACAACAAATTCAACCCCCAAGATTTCAGCTAATTCCTTAGGGTTAGCAGCAGTCGCCAAATGATTATAATCAATTCCATGTTTCTGTAAAATGGAATTGGTAATCATAGGATCCTGAACGGTAATCAGGGAAGTGTTTTTTCTGAATGAATTGGCACATTCATTTTGTGCCTGAGCTCTAATTGCATCCACCATTATACCTTCATCATTAGTAATAATTTCAAAGGGAAGTACAGCTAATTTATTCCGTCTTTCTTCCGCACTGACTGTTGGAGTGGCAGTAACAGGCGCTGCTGCAGCCAGCTCATTGACTACTTCCACACGGCCACTTGCAAACTCTATCTTATTGATTTCATCCTTTTTTAGCTCATATTCCAGGTCTTCCCCCGCATATTTAAACTTAATGGCGGTACTGCTCACACTTACCACCTTGCCTTCCAGTTTTTTTCCATCCAATTTTACTATTACATCATGTTTTTCTTCTTGAGCAAGAATCTCCTGATGAAAACCTATGATCCCTATAAACATCATCAGAAGGATAGAAATATTTCTAGTTAAATCCATAATTACCTTTAGTTTGGTTAGTCCTCTCTTTTATATTTTACTAATAAAAAAGCCTTTTTTCCTTTAGACTGAAGGCCTTTCCACCTATTGAAAATCATTAGAAATTGACACGAATTCCTGGATTGCTCGGGTCACTTGAAGATGTAACATCTATCTTGTGCTTATATTTATCAGGTATATCATCCCAGCTATCATACATCTTACCTCCTATATAATATTGTTTAGGAGCTTGTTTTTCATCCTCATCATAGTAAACCATATAGGAAGATTGAGGAGGTAGTACCCCTATGGTTTCTCCCCTCGGAACCAGTTCGGCAACCCCATCATTATTGATATCCATAGCAAGCCAATCCAAACCCAATAATTTATGATAGGACCCATCATGACTCATTTTTCTAATTTCCTTATTGAATTCCTTGATGATTTTTTCGGCTCCAGGGTAATCCTTTCGTAAGGCAAAATATAGAGGTCTAATGATAAATGGGCTTTTACTGACTACCAAGTGTTCTCTGACTTCTTCATTCTGTTGCTTCAAGAGGTATTCCACTAATAAGGCATCGACCAAAATGCAATCGACTTCATCATTTAGAAGCTTTTGAAAATTCTCCTCATCACTGGCACTTTGGACAATTGTCACATCACTTACATTCTCAAAGTCTTTATTATAAGCATAGCCCTTTACCAAACCAATGCTTCTATTTGCCAAACCATTCATGGCCAGAAGGTCTACATCCTGCCCTCGTTTCCCAACCAATACCAACTGGTTTTGCATATAGGCATTTGAAAAAAGCATTGTAGCTTCTCTTTCACCAGTCATCCATAATGCAGCGCTACCGTCAAAGATTTTACCTTCAATGCCTGACATCACATCATCAAATTCCTGAATGGTCACTTCAGTTGGAACACCTATCCTATTCAAAGCCTCCCTTACCAGGTTTAAAGCTACAGCTGAATTTGGATCCGTATCCGTAAATGGTGGCCAAATATCTGAGGCCAGTTTAAGTTCGGTTTCCTGTCCAGAAGCTGGGAGAGAGAAGATTTCTACCATCAAACAAATAGACAGGATGATTTTCGGTAATATGCGGTTGATTAACATTACGCTACATTTTTCTGATTAGTTAAAATTCCAATAATAAACCTAGGCCATTACTTCCTAGTTGGAACTCAAGTTGAGGCGAACTTTTATTATTTGACTGATAACCTGAATTATAATAATTGACGGCTTTATCTGCGTTCTTTTTAAACCACCTATCAAATGGAATAGAAAGCAATGCACAACCAGCTCCGATATAAGCCAAATTCCAATTAGGATCACTTTCTTCGGAACTTGAAAATGAATCTACAACAGGTATAGCTATCAAAACTGATGCGGCTGTTCCCAATAACAGCTTGGCAATATAATTACTTGCAACAGGCTTGACATAGTCCTCCATTGCTGGATCCTCCCTTAAAAGGGTTATTAGCTGGGTAGGTGTCATTTCTATGCCACATCTCTTATAGACTTTCTTTTTAAAACTCCCTTTTTCAAGAATTTCTATAGGTTCAAATACGGTTTGAGCATGGATACAAAATGTTCCCAAAATTGTTAAAAACAACAAAGTGATAATCGGCTTTTTCATACAGAGTCCCATCTATTTTTGTGTTAACTGGAATGATAAAATCAAAAAACTTTTTATTGACTTAGGTTGCTAATCGTTATGCTAGCCACTAAAAATCAACGGCTTAAAATAGATTTTTTACAATAAAAAAAATAGAAAAAACACTATTTTATTCTATAACCAATATTTATTTTAAAATAAATATTATATACATACACAATTATAATTAATTCATTTTGTTCACCAACCAGTATATTTTATTAATTAGCTTTGAATAGAAACTCAATTGCAGGATAAAAATAAGTTTCACCTTAGATATCCACTTCTCTAACTTTGTGAACAGGAAAAAAATGGGCTTCAAACAATAAAGCATACCTAGCTATCTATTAAAAATAGATACTAAGTATGCTTCTTATAAAAACATGGAAAAAATTAATTTCGAAGGAAATCTTATTTTTCGAAATTAGTGTGTTTTATCTCGATAGGACTTAATCTTTTCCACTTCCTGAAAATCACTTTCATTTACCCAGCCAGCATTTAACTTTTCACCCTTCATATACCTGGAATAAAAGTCCGCGCTGTTTAGGTCCGAATACTTATACTGATCAAAGATGTCACCATTGCCAAACATTCTAGGATCTCCTTGTGCTTTTAACTTTTTGAACAAGGCCTTTTTTAGCTTCTCCTTTTCCTTATCAAAATCACCGCCAAGCACCAGATTATTCAAACAATCCGGATCTTCTTTGATATTATAAAGCTCTTCAGCGGGTCGCTTCCCAAAAGACCAGGCCCAATAATCAAATGTGCTTGCATCATAAATTGAATTAAGACAAACTGTCTTGGTAGCCCCACCATCAGTATTTAAATATCCAGTTTCTGGATTTCCCGCAGGCCATCTATCAGGCTTGAAATTTCTAAGGTAAAGCATGTCATCTTGCACGATCCCCCTGATAGGATATCCCTGATCATCAGGTCTACCCACATCATGCCTTTCCTTGCCTATTAAAACATAGTTTCTTTTGGGATCAACCACATTTAAATTATTAGAAGACAAGATATCAGAAAAGCTACTCCCTGTAATTGGCTGCATACCGCTGTCCTTCTCTTTCACTCCTGCTAATTCAAGGAAAGTAGGTGCAAAATCAATAAAACTGATAAAGTCGTCTATTTTTCGCCCAGTAGTTGAAATTCCATTTCCCCATCGGATCGCCAAAGGAAGGTGGTTGCTATACTCGTATTCCTGCCCTTTCACTCTTGGAAAAGGCATTCCATTATCAGCAGTCACCACTATAATGGTATTATCAAGTTCACCTCTTTTCTCCAACTCAGCCATCATCTTTCCCAGTTGCTGGTCAAAATATTCTATCTCAAAGGCATAATCCAACAAATCTGTTTTCACCGAATCCTTTGCCGGCCAAAAATCAAAAACTTGATTATCATTCACATCTGCTACAGACTTACCGCCTTTGGCAATGCCTGATCCATATTCATAACCTCTATGGGGTTCCAATCCACCATACCAAAAGAAAAAGGATTCTTCCTCTCCCTTATCATCTAAAAAGGCTTCAAAATTGGCTGCATAATCCACATTGCTAATATGGGGAGTTGGCGGTGTTGTCTTGATTTGACTGTAATTGTTTACCAATAAATTCCTAACACTACCATCTTCATTTTTGGCACGGCCAGGTGCCCAACCTTTCCCTGTATAACCTACGTGGTAATTGTTTTCATTCAAGACCTCTGCAAAGGTTTTGAACTTGGCAGGAAAATACGGCCAATGATTCGCCCCTTCTTCCAATTGCCAGGAATTTCTCCCTGTAAGAATATTTGATCTGGAAGGCGCACATTTTGCATTGGGTGTATAGGCATTATTGAAAAGAATACCTTCTTCAGCAATCCGGTCAAAATTGGGAGTATTCACCCAATCACAGCCATAGGCCCCCATATGCATATAGGTCACATCATCCATAATGGCAAAAAGTATATTGGGGTTAAGTTCCGCTTTCTCTTGGTCTTTTCTCACTAGACTCCAAAGTCCGATGATTAATAGAAAGAGACCTAAAGATAAAAGTGTTTTTTTCATGTAAATTTGGGGCTTAAGGTCAATTATTTCAAATTCGATTATTAACGGAACAATTTATCATTAAAAACTTCAATCCCCAACAAGCAACTGGAGTAAAATGGTTTTGTTTAAACTTCTTCATAAATACTATCTATATTGAAGAAATACCAATCACTTACAAAATGTGACTGGAAAATCATTTTAATATACATAATCTTTAAAATAGGTCTTTGGCCAAGCATTTAAAAACTCCAATTTCTTCGGTGAATAAATGCTTGCTTTTAGGTTTTTAAAATCAAATTCTGCCAATAAAGAAGTGGGAACATTCGGAAAAACAAAAAAGGTGCACCCAAAAGACTGCACCTTAAAAATATGGTATTGATATATTTCCCTAAATTGAATGCAATTGCTTGCTTATTCAAACTTGAATTCAGCCATTACGGGATAATGATCCGACAAATAATAGGTATCCTCTTGGTTCAAGATCTTTGCATTTACACATTGGCTCGCAAGATAGGGAGATACTAGGATATAATCTATCCGTACAGATTTATCTGACCTTCCCTCTCCTTTTTCCTCTTCAAAGACCTGAGTGGGAAAACTGATCCTCTCATCCCATCCGGAAGTAAACCTTTGGCTAATATCAATCAATGGATAGCCCAATAAACTGCCGATCACACCGTACTCAAGTTCCCCATCAATCAAGTTCCTATTTTTGCCATTCGAGGCATCTGATTCCCGTTCCGCATTTAAGAGTTTAGCTTTATAAATATCTCCATCAAATGGGGAAAGGGAATTGAAATCACCCAATACAATGTACTTTTCCTGATTCTCGTCAAGAGCTGATAGTTTCTCTCTAATGATCTTAGACTCCACCTGTCTTTTCTTATAATCGGAAGGTGAAAAATGAATGACCATGACATCAATATCAGCCACTTTGCAATGCAGGGCTCCATGGTGCATGTTTTCAAGAATTCTTTCCTTAACTTCTATTGGATATTTTGAAGTAATTCCAACTGGATAGCCCGAGGTCTTCAAAATTTCCGCATAATTATGTCCCCATTTTTTGGCATCCTCTAACAACTGTTCATGGGTATATCCACATAATTCTTGAAGCGCAAGGATATCCGGTTTTTGGGTTTTGACCCATTGGACCATCTTTTCTTTCCTTTCAAGGTCTTTGCCCCAATCAAATCCATTCCAAATATTATAAGAAATCACCTTTAAATTATCTGTATGCTCTTGAGCTTGGGCAAGCGCGGAAACAGTTAACTGAAAGACCAAAGCCATCAAAAAGGCTAAACTTGTAATTGCAATTTTTTTCATCATATAAATAATTAAAACCTTACTTCAACAAAGAATGTCCATCCAGTTCATAGGGAGCTGGATCAATATCCAAATAATCTAAAATGGATGCTGCTATATCCAATTGGGTTGGCACCTGATCATAGCCAAATTTCTCCAGGTCTGTCAACTTAAGTTGATCTTCTTGCCCAAGATCCGGTCCATTACCGGGAACTATTTCCTGCCCTACAATATTGTCTCCAGCCACAATCACAAAGATATTCCTTTCCTGAAGGGTAGTTCCTCCATGTCCGGTCTTATAACCTCCATGGTCTGTGCTCATCAGTATCAACCACTCCTCATTTTCACGGTTTGGACGACTATTTATGGCATCCATTAAATCACCTACATAACGGTCAAACTGAACAATCTCTTTGTAATACTCAGGTACACTTTCATAAAATCCATGATTATGCCCTGCAATATCTACATCTCCATAGTACACAGCAGTGGCATCAGCTTTTTCATTTTCAAGATATTTCACAGCAGCCTGATGAATATAGGCATCACCATTATGGGCATATTTTTTGGCTACGCGCAAGTCTACTTGATCCAGAATGAGTCCCACAGGTAACCAAGTATAGAAGGCAGCCGTGTGATACTCTGGGTATTGATTTTTTATAACAGTCAAAAAATCCGGGTGATTGGCCAGCTCATTGTTTTTGAATGAATTATCCACCACTTTGTGCTTGGCCTCTCCCACTCCCGTCAGCAAATTTGACCAACCAGGACCACTTATGGTAATCCCATTATTGATGGCATCATAAGAATAAATGGCCTTTAGTGTCAGTAAGTCAATATTGGGAGTGGGAATACTTCTTAACACTTCCCCCCTAGTTCCATCAGTACCTATAAAAAGGACTTTTTTCTCCTTTTGTCCATAGGCCAAACCATGGATTAATACTAAAAGCAAAAATGCATTAAAAAACTTTTTCATAATTATAAATGGACTAATCTTGAGGTATATATAAAGTTACTTGTCTTATAAAATTCCATCCAAAAAAAGAGGGGCAATCCACTGCATCACCCCTCTCTATAATTTCGAGCCTAAATAAAGTAATTACTATTTATCCCACCAAATACTTATCATAAAGTCTTCAATACCTTTCACCTAATTTACACATTATTATTCTTACTGTTGTATAAATCAACCTTCTTAAAATTACCCCCTCAAATAATTTTATTAGTAATTGATTGGATTAAAAAAAGGAAAGCCTGTTCATTTCCTCTTTTTAAAACCTCCACTCTTCTTCTGATAAGAGGTATTTTCCGCTAGTAAACACCTTGTTAATCGTCCCTGTATCCTGTAGTTTCGTCCCTAAACCCCGCTATCATTTAGCCTGCCATGTTCGTTTATCCCTAAATATGCGTTCAGGCCACTTTTTTTCATTTCACAAAGCTTAAGCACCTAATTTTAGCCTTAGAGTTTAATCATCAGCAAGACTATGCATCCAATTCATGGCTTTGATTAAACTCCCATCGTTTTCTTCAACACTATTCGCACAAGATGAAAATCCATTGCTTAATTCATTACCTCATTTTTAACTCCATTATTTTGATGACCATTTGCTTGGTTGCCACGACTGGATGTAACCATAATCTGAGTTCATCCCGTGCATTGCATCCTACAAGTATTACAATCAACAACGGTCAATTCGTGGATAACCTAGGAAGGCAAGTTATCCTCAACGGCATCAACATGGCCAATAAGTCCCAAAAAGACAATTACATCTTTCAGGCTGGACCGGAAGTCTATCAAAATTTAAAAACCATGGGTTTCAATACTATCCGTTTGATCCTTATTTGGGATGGACTGGAGCCTGAGCCAGGAAAATATGACGAATCATACATTGAGGAAATCGATAAAATGATCAAAAGGGCCGAAGATAATGGGCTCTTTGTAGTACTGGATATGCACCAAGATTTATACAGTTCAAAATATTCAGATGGTGCACCGGCTTGGGCCACTCTGGATGAAGGGGCCCCACATTATACAGGTGATGTTTGGAGCGACTCCTATTTGATCAGCCCGGCTGTACAAATTGCTTTTGACAATTTCTGGGCGAACAAACCAGCTCCAGATGGCATCGGACTTCAAGATCACTATGCCCAAGCATGGAAACTTCTTGCTGAGCGCTACAAAGACAACTCTACCGTGATTGGTTTCGATCTGATGAACGAACCGTTCCCTGGCAGCTCAGCCCAAGAGATTTTGCCTAGACTTATAGAAGCTTATGGGTCCTTTGTTTATAAAGAAACAGGAGAAATATTAGCCCCATCAGAACTTGCAGAAATATGGTATAACACGGATCAAAGAATCAATGCAATCAAGCGATTAAATACAGAGGAAAAATATGCTTCAGTAATCGATGCCATCCAACCAACTGTAAGGGATTTTGAAAGAAACAACCTACAGCCTTTTTATCAAAAGGTAGCCCATGCTATCAGGGAAGTTGACCAAAAGCACATCCTGTTTCTAGAGCACTCCTATTTCAGCAATATGGGAATCAAAAGTACCATCGAAAGAACATTGCTTTCCAATGGAGAACCTGACCCTTTGGTGGCCTATGCCCCGCATGGCTATGATTTGGTAACGGATACTGACCATGTAGCTGATGCTTCCCCGCACAGAATCAACCTTATTTATAAAAGGGTGAAGGAAAAAGGAAATGAATTGAATATGCCTATTTGGCTTGGAGAATGGGGAGCTTATTATGGAGCACAAGAATCAGTTGTTCCAGTAGCACAATACGCCATCAAGCAATTAGAAACACATTTACTATCTCATGCTTATTGGTCTTATGAGCTTGGAGCAGAGAGCTTAGCCTATTTCCAAAATGGACTTATCCGTCCTTACCCCACTAGCGTCAATGGCAATATCCTGAAATACCACTATGATTTCGAAAATAAAACATTCCAAATGGAGTGGCTTGAAAGTGAAACATCAAATGCACCTACGGTCATTTATACGCCTGATATAAAAAACTTAACTGCTGATCAGTTATTTGAAACTCAAATTATCGAAGGCACTGATGCAGGATGGATCATCATTCCTTCTACTGATGTAAATAAAAGGTCCATTAACATCAATTTTATTAATTAGTAAAAGTCCCCTATGAAATTAATGTTCATAGGGGACTTTTACGTCTATCGATAAAATACCTAGATATCTATATTACTTTTCTCAAGTATTCTCACCAAAAACAAATATGCTCAATGATAAAAAATGGGCATTAATTAATCACCAACTCATCCACAAAGATGAAGGCATGGTTGGTGTTTTTGGCGACAACCTTAATGTATCTTGCTTTTTTACCTTCCAAGGAACCTTTAAAATCCTTCATAATCAAACCCTTTTTATCATCAGGCACGTCATTTACGATTTCCAATACTTTAGAGAAATTATCTCCGTCCGATGATATGGATACTTCTACCACACCGGGCATAAAGATTCCCGGACCGATATTCTGCATGAAAGTCACCGATAAACTATTCAAATCCGTCTCCTCACCCATATCCACAATCACATCCAAGTCATTGGTGAATCCCTGCCAGTATCCATCACTATTAGAATTTCCTCCCCTATAACCATCTGTTAAACTTCCTGCATCTCCGGCTGGATAAGCAGTGTTCCAAGGCTTTAGGTATTCCACTGCTTTTCCTATGGCTTTATGATAATCAACCTGCTTTCTTAAAACTGGTTCTACAAGCTCACCATCCTTAAATACTGCTGCATGGATACTTGCACTTCCTTTCACAAAGAACTCTCCTTCGTATAGCTTTGAATTGACAGTTGGTGTGGTTCCATCAGTAGTATAATAGATCGTAGGCTCACTCATCTCACTTTCAAACCTAACCCCTATTTGCTGTAATTCTTTGTCCACATTCAGGAATGGCAATAACTCAGAGGAAGGAGCATAGTCTATTTGCACTCCCATATCTTCCAGTCTTTGAAGCTGCGGTTTCAGACGGGATTTGAAAGAATCCCAATCTTGATTTTCATCTGAAGACCAAGCTCTTTCTGCCAAAGCCAGGGCATCTGGAAAAATCAAAGCATCTGCCAATTCCTCGGTAGGGATAGTTTCTGTCCAGAGACAGGCCTGCATCCCTTTAATTTTATGACTGAGCTCTGCTGGAAATTTAGATCCCAATAATTGTTTATTATAAATATCAAAGAGTTTCGACTTTGGATTGGAGAAATAAAAAGGATCCCCAGGTGCCAATATCACATCATTTCCCTTTTTGACAACCTTATCAGGTACGGAAGCAACCCAAGCTCTCCAGTACATCACGGACACGCTTGGATCAAGGTCACCGGTAATCGCCTCGTCCCAAACGACAACCTGTTTACCATTTTTGATCAAGAAATCACTGACCCTATTGACAAAATATCCCTGCAATTCTTCCACATCTTGCATCCCATTGGCCTTCATAAACTGCTGGCAAGCGACAGACTCCTCCCATTGGCTTTTGTCCACTTCATCTGCGCCGATATGAATATATTGAGAAGTAAAAACATCCATTACCTCTGTAAGGACATTTTCCACAAAAGTGTAAACCTCCTCATTGATTGGACAAAGGGGAGTGGAGAATACCTTGCCCCATCCCGCAGTTCCTCCACAAGAAAGCTCAGGAAACAGCTCAATAGCCGCCATCATATGGCCTGGCATATCGATCTCCGGAACTATTTCCACATGCTTAGACTGGGCATAAGCGACAAATTCCCTAAGCTCTTCCTGTGTGTAATATCCTCCATAAACCGGCTTTTCACCTTGCATTTTGATATGTTTAGGATCCAGCGCAAAACGAGCATCTTCCTTGGATCGATCAATGCAAATTGAGTCATGTTTGTTGAATTCTCGCCAAGCACCCTTCTCTGTTAACGCTGGATACTTTTTGATTTCCATTCTCCACCCTTGGTCATCCGTAAGGTGGAGATGAAGTTTATTTAGCTTATAAAGAGAAAGTAAATCTACATATCGATGGAGGCAATCCATGGAAAAGAAATGCCTGGATACATCTAAATGCATCGCCCGCCATTTGTATTTTGGACTGTCCTGAATACTTAAAGCAGGGAGAAAATATTGGGCTGAGACATTGCCTCTTTCCCCTGTTGCCGGAAGTAGCTGGCGCAATGTAGTCATACCGTAGAAAATACCCTGAGGATGGCCTGCCTCCAGAATGATTTTGTCTGAACGGATCTCTAAACTATAAGATTCAGGGTTTGTGTGCTCCGCTGATTGGCGGATTTCAATACTGTTCGCCCCATTTTTGGCAGCAAGCTCCGAGCCCACAACCTGCTTCATCAAAGATTGAAAATACGTCACTTCCTGCGGAAAAGCTGCTGGATCTTGAACCAAAAGCTGAGTATTTGAACTCAGCTCAAATTGTCCCTCTTCCACTTTCAATTCGTTAGGATATGGGACAATAGAAAAATCAATGGGTTCCGGCTTACTACAGGAAGAAAGGATACAGATTGCGATAAGTGCTTTTACGAAATACTTCAAAATCAAATAGGCTATGTGAAGAAACAAATTTATACAGAAAAATTGCTTCTCAAGCTTTACATTAGGTTTAATGCACTCCCCCCTGTATTACTTGGGAATAAATAAACTTTTCCTTTTGCATTCAGGCAATCAGAGCCAATGTTAACTATCAGCCAGTAGAAAGTATCTTGGCGTTGTAATGGATTTTTACACTAATGGATAATACTCATTCACTACTGTCCCATCTTTATAGAGCTTCAAAATCGCATAGCCTGGAGGAGTTTCCTGATAAAAATATTCCGAAGCTGACCGTTCATTACCAGTTCCCCACCAAAATCCACTCAAGGCTCCATTACAAAAATAGTGTACACCATTATACCAAGCCCTATCCAGTAAGTGCTGGTGGCCACTGAGGCACACTTTCACCTTATCCTTATGCTTATAAAATAACTCCTTTAACTTCCCGTGATCACCATGCTGACCTCCTTCCCAAGTACCTGTAACCGTCAAAATGGGATAATGTGACATTAGCAAAACAGGTGTACCTCTATTGAGGCTTTCCAATTCATTTTCTAGCCAATTCCATTGCTCATCATCTAATGTGATATTTTTATGATTGCCATCTAATACAATGAAGTGCCAACCATTCTTGGAAAAGCTGTAATACCTATGAGGTATTTGGAGTCTCTTGACCACATATTCTAGTCCATACATTTCATCCTCCTCTTTTTTGGGAGTATCCCACCAAGGGTCATGGTTTCCGATACAGCTGTACACATTATACTCCCCTATCTCGCTTATAAAATCATCCCAAACAGCCCACTGTTCAAGTACCCTATCCCTACTTGTTCCATCATAACTTGCATCATGGATACTATCCCCACCATTTAGAAAAAAATCAGGTTGGTGATTTTTCACCTCATTAAGTACTGTCAAAGCCCTATTTGGAATATCATCTTCTGGCCGAATATGTACATCGGTAATATGGGCTATGGTAAGTACAGGTTTTTCCTTTACTTCTTTAGCAATAGCTACAGCAGGTGCAGCAAAAGCTGCAACCGCTGTAGTTGAATTCATTAGAAATTTTCTTCTTTTCATTAAAATGCTGGTTATTTCCAATATTTGTTCTGTTCCAAGTTGGGATTTAATACGATTTGTTGCTGAGGGACAGGTCGATAATAATACTTTGGAGAATCAAAGACCGGAACATTGTCCTTATTTTTAGTGAACTGTATGAAGCCATGATCACCTTCTGACAAATAGAAACTTTGAGGAGATCCACTTTCATCTACCAGATAGTATTTGGACAGGCTTTCCCTGACTTCTTCCGGTAAATCACTGATTGGCTCTTCCATACCTGGTCTTTCAAGAATGGCAATATCCTCTACTCCATCACCCGTAACATCCAGAGCACCTAATTGTGGAATATACATTCCTTCCTGTCCACCATTAAATTCAGCTCCAGCTCCCCATCGCATCAAGTCGGTAAACCTATAACCTTCACAAGCCAACTCAACCCTTCTTTCTCTTCTGATTTCCAAAAGAGCTCCATTTCCTGATACTGCCGGATATCTTTCCGCCAAAACAGGATCAGGATTGGCGTTTGCATCAGACATGCTTAAGATTGGCATCCCAACTCTTTGTCTCAACAGATTAATGGTGCGATCAAGGTCCGATTGGGTGAGATCACCTAATTCAGATTTCGCCTCGGCAAGGTTAAGCAAAACTTCCGCATACCTGAATACAGGCAAATCAGTAAAATTCAGGTTCCAACCTAAACGCTGAGCCTCATCAGGATAGAACTTGATTTGAAGATATCCTCCAAAATTAGGGCTGGTCCTTACTGGCTCCCCTGCCGCAGCAGTTTTGAAACCCGGGAAAACAATAGTTGCCTTCATACGTGGATCCCGATTTTCAAACATTTCCACAAATGACTTTTGATCATAATCATTCACTGAAGTGAAAGGAGTTCCATCTTCCATCAGGTACGCATCCGCCAAACTCTTGCTCAAAGACCACTGCCAGTTAAATACAGTGTGGGAATTATTCCCTACTCCTTGTTTCTGGTCGGAGTCCATCCACCAGATCATTTCAGGATTTCCGGAAAGACTTGGGCTTTTGAAAAGATTAACATAATCTTCGGTATCTCCAGTGCTATGAATAGAGAAACCGCCACTCGCAATTACAGCTTCTGCTGCATCCACTGCCTTTTGCAAAAATTCCTCCTCACTGCCCTGCAACTGAAGTTCTGGATGGTATTTTCTGAATGTACCTTCATACAAGGCAAATCTTGACAATAAAGTTTGAGCAGCAGATTTGGTCACCCTTGTTTTGTCACTTCCGGCCTTAATATGTTCTGCTGCAAACTCAAGGTCAGCCATGATATTATCCACAACTACCTCCCTAGGATCTTGACTTTTATATAGCAACTCCTCATCGGCATCTGTCAAGTCGCGATCATACCATGGCACGTCACTGTATTGCTGGACTTTATCCATATAAAACCAAGCCCTAAAGAAACGTGCAATCCCCTCAAAATGCTTGATCTCGGATTCTTCTCCTTGTACATTATCCAGTCTAGCCAGCATATAATTGATCCGTCTTAGGTTTCCCCAATCTGACCAACCTCCTACGTTTCCAGGATTGACACCTCCTACTAATACCTGGTCAATTTCCGTACTGCCTGTATAGAGTGAAATATTATCAGAACCTAAATCATGATAGCTATATCTCATCTGACTATAAAAACCATTGGTGTAGGTTTCTAAATCCTGTACATTTCTAAAAAACTGATCTGAAGTGATGTCCACATGAGGATCTCTCTGAAGAAAATCATCATTGCAGGAAGTTCCTGCTCCAAGCAAAATCGCCCCAACTGCTATATTTAAAATTTGTCTTTTCATGTTCGAATGGTATTTAGAGTGTAAAATTCAGACCGAAAGAAAAGGTTCTTTGGAAAGGATAAGCGGTAGTGTTACTACCTCCATTTGAACCTATCACCTCTGGATCCAACTTAGCTTTCAGATGCGATACTTCAAATAGGTTTTCAGCAGTAACATACACCCTCAACTTATTGATTTTGGCCCTTTGTAATAGTGACTGAGGAAAGCTATACCCAATGGTTAAATTCTTTACCCGCATATAGGCAGCGTTTTGTAAGTAACGAGTCTGAGGAAGACCAAGCTCTGAGCGATCTTCTGCGATATAAGATTTCACCCTTGGGAAATATCCGTTAGGATTTTCCGGTGTCCAATGATCCAGATTATGGGCCTGAACATTTGTCCAAGGTTGTGCATAAATCCCCCAGAAATAGTGATTGGAAGCTTCAGGATACCAATCCTTTTTGCCTACTCCTTGAAGAAACACTCTTAGATCAAAACCCTTCCAAGATCCATTAAGATCAACGCCGTATTGGTACCGAGGAGTGGTATTGCCAATGATTTCAAAATCTCCATGGTTTTCCAGTGTCCAATCTCCTTTATCAATCATGGCATCTCCATTTAAGTCTTTGAATTTCAAATCACCAACATAGAATACATAGCCTTGATCATCGGAACCCACTGCTCTTTGATCCAGTTGGTCCAACTCAGCTTCTGATTGGAAAAATCCATCATTGGTCAAACCCCATATCTGGCCAATTTTCTGACCTACATAGTAATCCCCCAAATATCCTGTTGGATTATCATAGGATAAGATTTCAGATTGATAGTCGCTTAAGTTAATCCCGATTCCATATCTCAAAGGCGAACCGCCTACCAATGCCTCATCCTGCCAATTGACTCTCAATTCCCAACCTCTGGTCACCAGGTCACCTGCATTGATCTTTGGTTCACTAGCTCCCAAAACGCTTGGAAGTGTTTTACCCTTCACCAGCATATCCTTGGTTTTTCTTGAATATACATCGAAGTTCATCCCCAGCTTGCCTTGTAGAAAGTTGACATCCACACCAAGGTTCTTGCTTTGCACCGTTTCCCAGGTCAAAGAACCAGCCACTAGGCCTGGAGGCGAAACTGTCAATGGTCTTTCACCACCTAAAATCTGACCGATTTGACCTGAGGCCATTGACGGGATATAACCGTAATTACCTACTGATTGATTACCCAAAGAGCCATAAGATGCTCTGAACTTTAAAAAGTCCATATTGATGTTCTCCGCTAAACCTTTCAGGAAGCCCTCTTCTGAAGCTACCCATGCTACTGAAGCTGATGGAAAGAAACCAAATCGGTCATCTTTGGGGAACCTTGATGAGCCATCGTAACGTCCATTGAACTCTACAATATAACGGTCTGCATAGGTATAATTTAGGCGATAGAAAGCCCCTCTTACAGCCCAATCAGTAAAACTTTCATTACCATTCCAATCACCTGTAGCCAAAGAGATACTTGGCAGGCCTGAAGTAATCAGTTCTTTACGGTTCACCCAGAAACCATTATCTACCTTATACTCCTGGTTATAGCCTATTAGTCCTTGTAAATAATGCTTTTCTCCAAATGTCTTTTTAAAATCCCCATAAACATTGTAGATATTGTGCTTCACAGATCCAGCGCTGGATTCTGCAAAACCTGGGTTTGGTCCTTGATATTGAACAGGCATGTCAGGACCAACTTTATATGGAACCGGCACGTCAAACAAATTAGAATTCCTGTTGATCCTCCTAAATGTTGCATCCGCTTTCAGACTGAACAAATCTTTAATCAAACTGATTTCGACATCAAATTTCGTCTGGATGTCATTATTGGAAGAAATATTTCTTCCCCCCTCCTGAAGTCGTCCCAACAATCCTGCACCTGCGCTTGTCCAGCTGCCATCAGGATTCCTAGGCACGTCCAAAGAATTGGTTCTATTGGTATTATGGAAAAATAGCCACTCGTTATAATAAGGCTTGTCATACTCACCATTGGCAAAGGCAGTATTATTACCCACCTTCAACCAATCAGTAATCTTCATATCGGTCTTTGCCCGGAGGTTGAAACGCTCGAACTTATCATTACCATATTTCAACATCCCATCTTGTCTATAATAACCTCCTGAAAAATAGTAGTTCAAGTTTTCATCCATTTTGGACACCGTAAAATTAGCCGTATAACTTGATCCTGAATTTCTATAAATCTCATTTAACCAATCTGTCTGGCCAATATATTGCCATCTTTCTGGATTGTCAGGATTAATTATTACTGATGGAAGTGATGGATCATTGGAACGCTGCAGTGCATACTCACGGCTAGCCTCAGGGTAAAGATTATACAAAGGCCATGCAGCCTCATGCTTATACTTCATTGCTAAATAGGGATCGCTTACAATATCCGGTATATTGCCAAGCGTCTTCACACCATAAAGAATATTTCCGCTAACTTTAAGATTTTCAGTATTGGCAGTTTTGGTCGTTATCAATACTACCCCAAAGGCTGCTCTTGCCCCATAAACTGCTGCTGAAGCTGCATCTTTCAAAACCGAAACAGTTTCAATATCGGCAGGGTTAATATTAACCAATTCGCTTTCGGTTACAGGCACATTATCCACCAAAATCAATGGAGAGCCACCATTCAAAGAAGTAAAACCTCGGATATTAAAAGAAGGTCCGTCTCCTGCACGTCCACTACTACGCGTAATATTTAAGTTGGGAATTAAACCTTGAAGACCTTCACCAACATTTGGAATCTGCCTGTTTTCAATAGTCTCAGCCTCTACCATGTCCACTGCCCCACTTAAGTTTACTTTCTTCATGGTTCCATAGCCAACAACTACCACCTCATCTAGCTCAGCTGCATTTTGAATCAATTGAACATCAATTATTGATCTATCGCCTAGTTCCACTTCTTTGTTCAAGTAGCCGATATAACTAAAGATCAATACCTCTGAATTTTCTGGTACATCGATAGTATACTTTCCATCAAGATCAGTCACCGCCCCTACATGCGTTCCTTTCACCATTATGGTCACACCTGGCAATGGTAATCCATCATTGGCATCTGTTACAGTCCCCTTAATGGTCTTTTCCAACTTCTCATAACTCGTCACCACGGGACTGATGGTAGCTTTTTTGTCCTTGATCACTATGGTGTTTTCTTTGACCTCATAAGCCAAAGGTTGGCCATAAAAGCACTTTTCCAAGATTTCCGTGACAGTCGCATTTTCCAAATTTATGGTTACTGGTTTTGCCCGATCTATGACCTCGTTGGAATATAAAAAAAGAACACCCGTTTTATCTTTTATTTCTTTGATGACACTGATTAAAGTAGCATTCTTTTTATGAATACTTAGTCGTTGTGAATATACTCCAGCACTGACCTGCAAACAGACCAGCAACATCAAGAAAAAGGTGACGCCAAAATATTTGCGTCTATTTTTGGACACAGCATTCCTGTTACTGCTCCAAATGGATAGTAAAATTTTCATTCTCAATAATTTATTTTAGAATTTTTTAAAGACAGATTAATTGATATCGAAATCCATCTATAGATCTATATTATTTCGATTGATCCTGCAGTAGTGCAGTCCCAAATTGCATTCACTTGAGCATTATTTACTCAACTTTTTACATGGGGTATACTCTCATATTTGATTATTTAAATGATTTTACTTTTTTCAAAATGATCATTTTATCAATAAAGTACTTTCTGATTCGAAACTTATAGCTACCTCTTCGGTAGATTCCAATAGCTCTATGACACTATTGATTTCATTATCTTGGGAAATAATTCCTGAGAATTTTTTAGTGCGAATATCTGATCCATACTCCACCTTCACATCATACCATCTTGCAATCTTCCTCATGATGCTTTCCAAGGGTTCATCTTCAAAAACAAACATTCTGTTTTTCCACCCAACAGCTACTTCTATATTCGCCTTCTGCACCATAATAGGTGATTCTCCATTTTTAGATAAAGCCTGATTACCAGGAGATAAAATCACAGCTTGATCAAGATGTTTCACCTGCACTTTTCCCTCTACCAATGTGGTATTGACAGCCTTTTCATCGGGATAGGCCATAACATTAAAGTGTGTCCCCAATACCTTTATGATAATAGGGTCGTCCATTTGGTCTGATCGATAAGTATTGACTAGAAATGGCCTATTGGAATCCTTCTCCACCTCAAAATATGCTTCACCCCACAAATTCACCGATCGGTTCCTTTCATCAAATTGGTCTGGAAACTGCAGTTTAGACTGGGCATTCAGCCAGACCTTAGTGCCGTCTGGAAGTTCCACTTGATAGCGCCCCCCTATTGGCGTTTCCAATTCATTCATTCTATTCTCAATGGCCTGAACCTGGGACTTAGATTGAAGAATCAGGGTTTTATTATTTACAAAAACCGACAAAGCACCTTGATTTTTAACTTCTCCAGTACTTTTATCTCCCAATATTTTTTCCTCTCCATTACTTAACCTTAAAATGGCCTGGTCTTGTCCTGGGCTTATATTAAAAGCTATAGAATTCTTTGCCTCTTTGATCCCCTCTTCACTGTTTAAAAGGAAAATCGAAGTTATCAGGGCAAAACCAACCAAGATAGCTGCATACCTGTACCAAGTAGAAAAACTTACTGACTTGGAACTTCCTAATTTTGCCCTATCTAATTTATTCTGTAAACCCAACCAAGCAGTCGACTTATCGATTTGATTGAACTTTTCCAGATCTTCTTCAAGGCCAATTTTATCACTCAATTTATCCACCGCTTCCTTGAACTCAGGATCTGTATTATACCAATGATTAAATTGTACAGTCTCCTCCCAAGTCAATTCATCAAGCAGAGACTTTTTTGCTAGTTCGATTTTATTCCAATCTAATGGTTGATTGTTCACGCAATTCCGATTTTGTAGTAAGACAACTCACAATAAAAAAAGGGTGTCTCCACCCCTTTTTATTTTCAATATTTTATACCATTAACATCAATTAATCACATATTAATATTCACGTAATAATTAATTAACAAAACAAAAGCAACATCACTTAACCTTGGACGCAATATACTTAACGCTCTTTTTCGCTGTGATTTCACTGTGTTGACAGAAATAGACAAGGCTTCTGCTACTTCTGAATATTTCTTCCCCTTAATGAAAAGCTCAATGGCTACTTGTTTACACCCTGTTGGCAATTCTGCTATTGCTTCATTTATTTCTGCTACAAGCTCTGTATGAATCAATTGAGTGAGGGGGCTATCATTACTTTCCCCATGGGCATTATAAGATACCTGATGGTTCTCCACTACCTTTTTGTGCTTTATATAGTTCAGTGCACTGTTCTTTACAGTCTGAAAAAGGTAACTTTTTACAGTATCTAAATCGTTGGCATTTAATTCAGATTTTTTTATCCAATATTTTGAAAATGCTTCCTGAACAATATCTTCAGCATCAGCTTGGCTAGAAATGTATTTCATGGCAAAAAATACAAGTCTTGTATAATACTGGTCAAATATGTCTTTTAGAAGAAAGTCGTTCATAGCTTTGTCATGAAACCAAATGTAATTTTTTTCATTTACTTACTTTTCAAAAAAGTATCATTTTAATTATTATTTAATACAAAACTGAATTTTAGACTATTATCATGGATAATATTTATTCAAAAATTAACTTGAAACACATATTAACTCTAATAATAAGATAAACAATATAATAAATTATACAAACAAAACAATTTGTAAGTTTTTTAATTTCAAACAATAAAAAAAATAAAACCTAGCTAACTATGTTCACCCCCCTTAAATTTCATAAGCAATAATATCAGAAATACAAGTGGCAACTTTAATAATGAGATTCCAACGAGCCAATCTTTAGTTACACAATGAAAAAACCCATCCCTGCAAATGAATGCAAAGATGGGTTTCTCAAATCATAAAGGTCAAACTATCTTATTTATCCCACCAAACTCGGGTCATAAAGTTATCAGCCCCCTGTCTACTGACAGCTTCATTGACATTTTCAGTGTTGATACTGTATTCTTCACCCGAATAGGTCATTCTTCTTGGGATTTGTCCATTGGTTACATTACCAGGATAGTTTACTGGAGTAAGTTGAGGGTAACCTGTTCTTCTCCATTTGCTATAACCTTCCCAGTTAACCAAGAAAGTAGCTGCCCAATATTGCTCACCAATCATTTCCATACCTTTGGAGCTATCGAATGGATGCATTCCCAAATAGCTTTCCACTTCAGCATCGCTTGGTACTTCAACACCAAAGATATCCCACTGTTTCATGGAAGCTTTTACACCATTATTATAATGCATTGCTGCATCTCCGGTATGCCAACCTTTTAGGGCCGCTTCAGCCAATAGCAATTCTACTTCTGCATAAGTAAGGTGCAAGGAAGGAGAAGTGATTTGTCTTAGGTCAGGATTGACATTGGAGTAAGCTACTAAATCTCCCCCTCCTGGGTAATCCAAAATGGTAGTATTGTCATATCCATTTGGTAGCCCCATATGCTCTCCACCGTTTTCAACCCAGCTTATTATGTTCAGACGAGGATCATTATTATCCTGCATCCAGCCCACAAAAGTAGCTGACAGTCTGATTCTATCACGTGTATTAAACCCTGACCAGAATGGATTGTTACCTCCTTGATCACCATGTAGTATCCTTGCCAAATCATCATTACTGGTCATTACACCTCCCTGGATTGCTTTTTTTACCCAGTTTTCAGCTTCGGAAGGTGCCACTTTGGAGATTCTCATCCCTAGTCTCAACATCAACGAATAGGTAAACTTCTTCCATTGATCGATGTTTCCACCATACAATAAATCCTGATTTCCTGGTGTCGGCAAGTTGGCATCAAAAGACTTAGCCGCTTCATCCAGCTCTTTGAGCATATCCTTATAGATTAACTCTTGGGAATCATACTTTGGTAACCACGAATTATTGATATAACCCATTCCTGCTTCAAAATAAGGAACATCACCATAAATATCCGTAATTCGATGTGCTGACATCACCTTCCATATTCTTCCTATGGCATAATAATTAACCGCTTCAGGGTCCATTGATGTCCGATTAACATAATCAGCGATATCCCTGAATTCGTTATTATAAACTTCATCAAAAAAGGCCGATGCAAACAAAGGGTCATTCAAATATTTGTCTCCTGGAAGGAAAACTCCAGAAACAGGGCTTTCCAAATCTGCCATTTGTTGGATAGAAGCAAAACAATAACCCAAGGAGGTTCTGAAAATTTCATGGGCTCCACCTGTAAATGCCATTTGCATTTTTGTTAACTGAATTCCATAATCAAGATCACTTATCTCATTTGGATTAACATTCATTTCTTTAAGGTCTTCCACACAACTTGTAGAGACAAACAAAGCGAATGCTGGTGCTAGCAAAGCTTTCTTGGATATATTTAAGATATTAATTTTCATACTTTTGATCATTTTGGTTCTGGAGATGAATTAAAATTTAATGTTTAAGTTCACACCGTAGCTTCTGCTTTGAGGCAATTGGAAAAAGTCCATACCCTGAGCATTTCCTTCATTATAGGTAGATTCTGGATCGATATTTTCCACTTTTGAGTGGATTAACCATAGGTTTCTTCCCACCAAGGAAATTTTAGCCGCTCTTACCTTAAACTTGCTTAGAAAAGAAGTAGGAATAGCATAACCAAAAGTCACTTCACGTAATTTTACAAAGTCTGCATCATAGACAAACTGCTCTGCAATCTTGTTTCTGATTTCATTATAATAGGTAGACATTTCACTTCCAGGTACATCACCAATTCCATTTTCACGTCCTACTAAAGTGTTTTTGTGCATACCTCTCCTGTATAACCATGAGTTGGTTCCACTGAAGATCACAGCACCCATTTTATAGTCGATCAAGAATCCGAAATCAAAATTCTTATAAGTGAAATTATTGGAGAAACCTCCGGTGAACGGATGAACACCAGAACCAAATGGAACAATACCCGCTTCCTCATCTCTCATTGGCAAACCGGAAGCATTGTGCATGATATTTCCAGATGCATCACGTAGGTATTTGTATCCAGTCACCTGACCATAAGGCAATCCTTCAATATTATGTATATAGGCAGTTTGTGCCCTGTTTTGATCCAATTGCAAACGTTCTCCATCTACCTCTGGGTCAATCAAACTCACCACCTCACTTTTATTGTATCCCATATTAAGGGAAGTATTCCAGGTAAATGTGTTGGTGCTTATTGCGCTACCAGTAATCAACAATTCGAATCCCTTATTGCTTACTTCTCCAACGTTAACCTGTGCTGAAGAGTAACCTGAAGTTTTGGAAATGGTAGCTGGTAAGATATCTCCTTCAGTAGTTCTTTGATAAACCGTGAAATCAACTCCTATTTTGTTATTGGCAAACTGGGCATTAAATCCTGCCTCAAACTCTGTAGCCAATAGGGGTTCCAATTCAGCATTAGACACAAATCCTTGTGCAATACCTCCCTGAGGAATGCCATTGGTTGGAGTACCCAATGAGTAAGTTTGGTTCAAAACATAAGGAGAAGTATCTCCACCAACTTGTGCCCAAGCCACTCTCAACTTAAGGTAATCCATAAAGGAAGGCATTTCCATTAATTCTGAAAGCACTGCGCTGGTACTTATCGAAGGATAGAATACACTCCTTCCATTCAATGTACTAAACCAATCTTGTCTACCGGTAGCCGTCAAAAACAAAGCGGTTTTATAGGAGATTTCAGCTAAGCCATATACAGAATTTATGCCTTTTGAATAGAAGCTTGTTCCTCCCGATCTTCTGATAGTATTAGAGAAGTTATAGAAGAAAGGAATGGCGAAATCATTACCATTGGTACTATTACTATACCTTTCTTGTTTCATATTAGATGCACCCACTAGCACATTATATTCCAGGCCATTTGAAAAGCCCATTTTGGACCCCAACATTACATCACTGTTAATTTCCTTATGTTTCGTTTGAGATTCGCCTATAGAACCCAACGGTTGCTGTGCACTGCCATATGGTGTAATACCTTCATTACTTCTGTTCCACTGATCGATACCAGTTCTTGCTTTTACAAAAAGCCAATCTGTGAAATCGTAGTTTAATGAAAAACTACCCAATGTTCTTGTTCTCTCACTCAAATTACTTTTTTGGTAAGCACTAAAGTATGGGTTCTCAAAATAAACAGTCTGAGCCGGAAGAAACTCTTTGCCCGTAATTGGCTCAGCCCCCAACCTATCAGGATCACCTTTCATATCCAATACATTGATGGATGGTGCCAAGCTCCATACGGTATAGTTAACATTGTTGACCAAGTCACCTTGTGCCGGTGGATTCTTTACATTTTGGATGATATAGCTTCCACTTGCATTGAAGGTCAATTTCTCATTTACCTTACCCTGGGCGTTTATGGAGAAGTTATTCCTGTCCATTCCAGAATTAGGCACTATACTCTTATTGCTCAAATCTGAGGCAGAAAATCTAAAGCCCATTTTTTCTGTTCCACCGGAAAGAGCAATGGTATTGGTAAAGGTATGTCCTGTCTCATAGAATCGATCAAAGTTGTCACCGCTATAGGAATAAGGACGTTCTACACCATCGAATTGTATCACGGGACTTCCATCCAATTTAGCTCCCCAGGCAGTATCACCACCCGCAAGTGCTTCAGCTAAAGTTGTAGGTTTTTGGCCATTTAGCCCATGACCATATTCTCTTTGCGTATCCAATCTATTGATGGCTTTATCTACCACAAAATTGGAATTCACTTCCAGCTGAAGTCCTTGCTTGCTAGATCCAGATTTTGTGGTAATCAAAATAACACCATTAGAAGCCCTGGAACCATAAAGGGCAGCAGCTGTATTTCCTTTCAGAATGGTCATATTCTCAATATCATCTGGGTTGATATTACCGATACCATCACCTTGGTCTCTACCACCCCACATACCTGCAGAACCTAAGTTACTGTTATCAATAGGAATCCCATCAATAACGTACAATGGCTGATTGTTTTGGGTCAAAGAAGTATTACCCCTGATAATCACCCTTGAACTTCCGGCAGGCCCAGAGGCAACATTACTCACATTCACCCCGGCTACTTTACCAGCAAGGCCATTGGCCACGTTGGTTTCTCTCGCCTCGGTAAACCCCTTACCTTCAAGTTCACTTACTGAATAACCTAGTGCCTCTTTGTCCCTTTCAATACCCAAAGCGGTTACCACCACCTCTTTCAAGTCTTGCTCACTTTGTCCAAGGGTGATATTAATGATGCTACGGTTATTGACAGCAACTTCCTGGCTTTCGTAACCAATAAAACTAAATACCAAAACGCTGTTAGCAGCTGCAGAAATTTCATATTCACCGTCAATATTGGTGACAGTACCTTTTCCGCTGTCCTTGACTAGGATGTTTACACCGGGGAGGCTTTCCCCATCTGAGGAGCTTACCTTACCTTTTATGGCTGACTGAGCCAATAAGGCATGGCTACATAGGATTAAAACAATTACCCCCAAAAGCTTTTTGAAGGCGATTGGAAGACTCTTTAAGTTGAGTTGCTTCATAGTTATTGGGTTTTATAATTAATAATTATTTGAAGTGATTTTTGCTTATATATATATGCTGTAGTTACTTTATTGAAATCAATAAAATCACCACTGCGATGATGACGGCCACACAGAATATTTCTATCCAAAGCCACCGTAAATACTTCTTTCTTAGGTTATTTTTCATCGGGTAGTTTTAATAAAAATTAAATAGGATCATCCAATTTTAGCCGTTTAAGACCGATTTGAAGGGAAAAATCTGGTCAAATAAGAGACCTTTTGTTGCAGCAGGTCAAAAAGTGATTTTATTTTCCCATTGCGCATAATATTTAATGGGAAATCCCTATTTCAAATCAAAAAAATTTTACTTTTAAGCTTCATCCAAATTGATCAACACCTTGTATCACTATCACCCAAAATCACCAAGATACTTGACAAGCTATATTATAAGATGCCTCCTCTGTGCCATCCTTGCACTTAGCTCCTTACGCTTATTGGCACAATCAGCTATAGACCATATCACCACTGAGGATGGTCTTTTGAACAATTACGTCACCTGTATTTACCAAGACCAAGAAGGGTTCATTTGGATAGGCACAAAAGAAGGAGCAAGTAGGTTCAATGGATTGGACTTTATGCACTTTACCCATAATCCCAGCGATAGCCTGAGCCTTTCCAGCAGTATGGTACTGGATATAACCCAGGATAGAAAAGGTAATATTTGGATGGCTACCAATGAAGGCTTGAACCTCCTAAAAAGTGGATCAAATAAAATCCACCAGATCAAATTCGAAAGCACAAAGCCAAAGGGCAACCATATTTCGAAGCTATTTATTGATAGTTCCGACCAAATCTGGGTGGGAACAGGCAGTGGGGAACTATATAGGTACCAAGAGGGCAAATATGCTTTTGAGCATTTCCCCACAAGTGGGATGGCTGAAGTAAGGGATATTATTCAAACAGAAGATCAAAAGCTTTTGATTGGATATGGTGCTTGGGTGCTAAGGAATAAAAAAGGAGGAATGGCCATTTTTGACATGGTTTCAAAAACCTACCAAAGCCCTGAAAAAGAATTTATTCCCAATGATTTTTCGGTCACACAGCTTTTGAAAAGTGAAGACAAGATCATCATTTCCACTTATAATAAGGGGGGATATCTACTGAACCTTGGCAATGAGCAACTAGAAAAGATAAATACCCAAGCAGCCCATACTGACCTTATTTATCATATGGTCGAAAAAGCTGACGGCACCATTCTCTTGGGAACAGATGGGGACGGCATTTCAGAATTTGATATAAAGAAGGGTCAAATCCACTCCATAGCGGAAAACAAAGCCCTAAACAGCCAAGCCATCACTTATTTGCTGGAAGATAAGAACCAAATCATTTGGGTGGGGACTGTAAATGGCGGTTTGTCCAAAATTGACCCCCATAAAAGCAAAATAGACCATTGGGCCTTTACCAATGACCCTAACAGCGGGTTGAGTGGAAAATCTGTTTTAAGCTTATCCTACAGCAAAAACAGGGGGATATGGCTAGGACTGGACCATGGGGGCCTCAATTATTACCATCTAGGATCAAAGCAGTTCAAACATTTCCCTACAGCCTCTCCTACCAAGCAAAGCCCAGCCGATCATGTCATCAATGGACTCATGGAAGATAGCAAAGGGAACCTTTGGCTGGGCTATTACCTCAATGGACTGGGCAGGCTTAAGCAAGGAGAAAAAAACTTTGAGCATTATCTAAAGGATAACTGGATGTATGGGGCCACTTATGTAAAGGCCTTTTACGAAGAAGAGGATGGATCATTATGGTTTGGCACTAGAAACCAAGGACTCATTCAGGTGGATAAAAACTTCAATTTTTCCACCAATTACAAACATCATCCCAACAATGCACACTCTTTGCCCCATAATCACGTAACTACCATAATGGAAAAAGACCAAAACCATCTTTGGGTGGGTACATTTGATGGGCTCGGGCTTTTGGACAAAAGAAGTGGTAAATTTAAGAACTACCAAAACCAGCCAAATGACCCGAAAAGCCTAATGGGGACATTGGTATATTCCATATGCAAGGACAGTTTGGGGAATCTATGGGTGGCCACAGACAAATCCTTAAATTACCTTGATGTAAAAACGGAAAAATTCACTTCCTATAATGTATCCCACGGGCTTCCTAGCAATACCATTAAGGGAATCATACTTGATGATCATCAAGAGCTCTGGGTATCCACCAACAGGGGTATTTCCCATTTCGAACCCAAAACCAATTCCTTTATCAATTATGGTTACCAAGATGGTATACAAGGAATAGAGTTTAACGAAAATGCTGTTCTTAAAGACCCTTCAGGGAAATTATACTTCGGTAGTGTCAATGGAGTTACATCCTTCCATCCAGACAATATCAAGCGGAACAAAATCCCCCCAAGGGTTTACCTTTCCCAACTGTATATAGCCAATTCCCCTATCAATATGGGAGATGAAACGGGCATACTTGATTCAGCATTTTCCCAGACCCATCACATCACCCTTAATTATGACCAAGCTGATTTCACAATAGAATTTATCGCCCTGAACTTTACTTCACCTGAAAAAAATCAGTATGCCTATATGCTGGAAGGATTTGACAAAACCTGGAATAATATAGGTAATGAACGAAAAGCCATATATACAAATATTGACCCAGGTGATTATACCTTTCTGGTTAAAGCTGCCAATAATGATGGAGTTTGGAATGAAACCGCAAAGACCCTTTCTATCACCATATTGCCACCTTGGTGGAAAACATGGTGGGCCTATACCCTATATTTATTGTTGATATTGGGAGCAATCTATGGAATCAGTCGTGCTTCATTACATCGGATGCGATTATTGAATGCCTTAAAAATGGAAATACTGGAAAAGCAACAGCAAAAAGCGCTATCCAAGCTAAAAATCAGCTTTTTCACCAATATTTCACATGAATTCAAAACTCCTTTAACTTTAATCTCGGGACCTGCCCAGTCATTGGGCATGCTTAACAACCTTCCTTCAGAGGGGAAGTACTACACAAAGCTGATCCAATCCAATGCCAAAAGACTTCAGGTACTGGTCAATCAACTCATGGACTTTAGAAAGGCAGAAGAAGGCGAAGTTACCCTAAATAAAAAACAAACTGAGCTTGTTGGTTTTTTGGATGCCTGTTTGGACAACTTTTGCTTTCTGGCAGATCAGCAAGAGGTGAATGTGAGCAAAGATTATGAAATAGACTGCCTGTTTATTGATGTTGACCAAAACAAGCTGGACATTATCCTCTATAATATTCTTTCCAACGCCTTTAAATTCACACCTAAAGGAGGTAAGGTCATTTTAGGTTTCAAAGTGCTAAAAGAAGAAGTGAAAATCTTTGTGAAGGATACTGGTATTGGGATTCCTCCAGAAGACCTTGAAAACATATTCGAACCTTTCTACCAAAGCACCCATGATTTGCCAGGAACAGGCTTGGGTTTGCCACTGTCCAAATCCTATATGCAATTACATGATGGACGTATCGAAGTGGATAGCACACTCCATGTGGGTAGTGACTTTTCATTGTTTTTCCCCTATCGTCCAAGTTTCGAAAAAAATAGCATTGACGCAAAATCTAAACTAATCGATAGGAAGGTTCAAGGCCAAAACGAACCCAAAAACCTTATGGATTTGGGCAAAGTAGCTGAAAAAGTACTGATCATAGAAGATGATCCCCAAATGCAGTCCTTTATATTGTCATGCTTTACACCATGGTACCAGACCAAAGTGGCTAGCGATGGAGAAGTGGGAAAGAATATCGCTGAAGAATGGCAACCAGACCTCATAATAAGTGATGTGATGATGCCCAAAATGGATGGTATCTCTATGGTCAAACTCCTAAAAGACAATTTCATGACCTCCCACATCCCGGTAATTTTACTTACTGCAAAAGCCGATGAAGAGGATGTACAGAAAGGATTACTTTCGGGAGCCGATGACTATATCCCCAAGCCATTTAATCCTAGCATTTTGGTCACGAAAGTGAAAAGCCTCATCTCTATTAGAAAAAATTTACAGGGGATTTATGGCAAATCATCATCTATTGAGCCTGAAAAACTGGGACTTAAAGAAGTGGACAAAGAGTTTATCAATAAAATTAACCTAGCCCTTTCTGAAAACCATAAAGATCCTGAGTTTGACATCAACCAACTGGCAGAAACGATGGGACTTAGCCGAAGTCAGCTTTTTAGAAAAATAAAGGGGATTACCGGTGAAACGCCCCATTCCTATCTACAGTCTTACCGTCTTAACCTAGCAAAAGAACTGCTTCTAAATAGTGGCTTGAATATATCAGGAGTTGCCTATGAACTGGGATTCGGAACTGATAAAGGCTTTAGAACCGCCTTTAAAAAGCAATTTAATTGTACTCCTAGCGAATATCTCAACCGGTATTTTAAATCATAAATCAACTAGGTAAATTTCCAATAATCCTTTAAAATAGCGGAACTATCTTATATTTTTGGGCTTACAGTAAATTATGATAGATTTTAAAACAAGGTTCTTCCAAACTTTTCCAATTTTAGAAAAACCGTGGGAAAGATTGCTTTTAATAGGCTTCTGTGCCGTCTTCTCAATTTTGTTTATTAATATTTACACGCCCTTTAATATCAACCATTGGGCAAATGACAGTGGCCTGAATCAATTTTTTCGTTTGTCTGCCTTTGGCATTATTGGAGGTTTGTTCCTAGTCATTTCCCAGTTTATTCTCCGCCCGATCACCTTAAAGAACCAATGGACCCTTGGGATTTTTGGAATATGGTTTTTATTGGAAATCCTATTATTGAGCTTAGTGTTCTTTCTGATCTACGGAAACCATTATAATAGCATTGGAATAGAATACCTTCAAAGCATCAAATACACCTTTCTGGGACTATTGATCCCTTATTTATTGGCCATAGCTGTCATTTTGATCATAAAACAACAGCAAAAAATCCAAACAGTACAAGCTCCAAAAACTGAAATTATCCAGTTAAAGGATGAGTATGGACAAAACAAGTTATCCATAAAGCCACAATATATTCTATTTTTGGAATCAGCCGATAATTATGTAACCATCCATTATTTGGATAACAAAACCGTTAAAAAAGAAATGCTGAGAAACACCCTAAAATCCCTAGAAGAACAACTCAGCCCTTATGGCATCAAACGCTGCCATCGATCCTATCTGGTAAATATCCAACAGATAAAAATGGCCAAAAAAACCAGTGGAAAAAACTTGCTTTATCTGGAAGGAACAAGCTCCATTCTTCCCATTTCAAGAAAATACTTGCCTGAGTTTAAATCTTTTTAAACCGTAAATTAATTTTTACGTTAAACCCTTTAATTAATGGCAAACAAATTAAAGGGTGAAGGCATTGAACAAATATACTGAGGTAGAGATACACAAAGCTGAATTGCGGCCTTGTGCGTCTCCTGTATGTTTCTTGTCTGAGCCTGAAATTGATCCTCAATACCTTTTTGATATCGCTCCTGTTACTGATAACAACGAAAAGAAACAGGAAAGCAAAGCCAAGCGCTAATTCAGTATATATTTTTCCATCCATAATTTACCTACATCTTGAAACCCACAATCCATATAAAACCATATGAAGTGAGTTCCTGCAACACAGGAAAGGATGTTATTCTCCTATTTTCATGTAACAAGGCCTTTATCACTTTGCTCTCCACAAGCAGATAGTGGAGAGCTTCCCCTTTTAAATAAAAGGTTATACCTGATAGACCAGGTAACAGGCCATTATTCAATGTGCCCTTAAAACTTATGTTACATATTTAACTGCAAAAACATGAAACCTATCATAAAAAAATCTGATTATCAAACCATTAAAAACATTATCATTTCCGGAAACACCAACGGATTCCAAATAGACTTAAGGCAATTGCAAGAAGAGTTGGCCAATTGTAGAATTGTTGAGGATGATAAAATACCAAAAAATACAGTAAAAATAGGTTCGGAGATCGAAGTACAGGACCTGGACAATTCCCATATTATCAAGGCGAAAATTGTCCTTCCCCATCAATCCAATCTAAAAGAGGGAAAAATATCCCTTTTAGCCCCTTTGGCTGTTGCCTTGATTGGCTTTAAAAAAGGCAAGGAAGTTTCTTGGAAAATGCCCGCTGGAATTCGACGACTGAAGATTTTATCGGTTAAGTAAAACCTTCTTACTTTTAAAAAACAAAAGCGAGGCTGTCTCATTTGTCGTTTTTTTGTATCATTCTGATCCACCTCGGCGGACAGACTTAATGAAGAATCTCAAGCGACTTATTTTCAGTATTAAATAAATCTAGAGATTTCTCCTAAGGTACCAATGACAAGATTTAAGACAGCCTCGTTTTGTAAATAGTTCTATTACTTCCCTTCAAAAACTAAAGTGATTTCTTCTCCCTTTTTCATTTCTTGCTCATAAAATCCTCCATTGCTTATTTTTTCTCCATTGACCAAAGCATCTGATGATAATGGATTTAGTAATTTCAGTTTCCCTCCCGCCTGGGCCAAAATCTTGGCTGCATATTGGGTATCTCCTTGTTTTTCAGCACTGATCTTAAATGCTCCCTGAGCTAAAAATCCATCAAAGGAAGCTGTTTTCCAATCAGCCGGAATAGCCGGAAATAGGCGTATAAAACCTTCATGGCTTTGTAGAAGCATTTCCTGCAGTCCTGCAGCAAATGCAAAGTTCCCTTCCAAGGTAAATGGCCTATATTTGAATTTACTATGTCCATTGCCTGACTGATCTCCATTTACATGAAAACTATTCGGCAGACAAAAACTGGTCGCAAAGGTCCTGAGGGTTTCTGCGGCAGCTTCCCCATCCAACATTCTGGCCTGTAGGTTTCCTAACCAACTGAAAGAATAACCTACCCAATAATCGCTACCTTGGTCCTTAAGGTTCTGGACAGTATTGCTGATAATCTCTCTAGCCTCAGGCCCATCCGACCAGTTTACCGTACTCAAAGGATGGATAGAAAGTAAGTGGGAAAAATGCCTGTGAGATTCGTTATATTTTTCTCCTGGGGCTACCATCATTCCACTTTCTTCATCTACAGCCAACTCTGGCCATTCTGCCAATATTTTTTTCCATTTATCTGCTTCGGCTTCTTTGCCCAATTCCAAAGCCAATTCAGCTGCTTTTTCATAAACAAAACGAATAATGGCCAGATCAAAATTAGTGGTTTCTCCAAACCAAGCCTCCCTACTATTATTATGATATTCAGGAGAGGAACTTATGGGTAATTTCCTTTTACCTGAAGCATTTTCCACGGATACCTCATCCAAATAAATGGCCACTTCCTTAAACCATGGATAAGCGCGATCCTTCAGATAATCCTTGTCCATGCTATACTTATAATGCAAGTAAAAATGCTGTGCTAACCAGCCCGAAACCGTAGGACCAAAGGAATACTGAATCCAACCTCCCATAGGATCTCCTTCCAATGTACTCACTCCAGGCACATTAAGCCCATTCGTTCCGAAATAATCAGCCGTATACTGCTCGAAAGTATCCTTGTACCTCCACAACCAATTAGTAAATCCGATTTCCAAATCAAGATGGTTGCTGGTATAAGCAGGCCAATAACTTAGTTGAGTATTAAGATCATGATGATAATCTCCTTTCCAAGGTGGAAGCTTTCCATTATCGGCTGTCCATACCGCTTGAAGGGAAATAGGAGGTCCATCAGCCCTGGCTGCAGAACCAAATTTGTACTGCTCCAAATACCATTGCTTTTCCAGCACAGAATCAGGCAAGGAAATGGAAGACTTCGCCCAAAAGTTATCCCACCATTTTGCTTGTTCTTCCAATTGCTTGGCAAAAGCATTATCCCCAAATGCCAGTGGTGAATTTTCAGCACCTGTCTCTGGAGATATATTCCACACTCCACTCAACTTACCCCCACTGTTTCTCCATTTCACGATTACTTTATAGCTGAAATCTCCCCAGCCTGGCTGGTGATAAATCAAACTAGAGTCTGTTTTGACCACATTTCCTTTTTCATATCCCAGATTTCTTAAATCCTTTCCAGTTACAGGATCCCCCTTTCCAGAGGCTCCTTCCTTTACATATTCAGGAATCAGCAATTCTGGCTGAAAATCTGTGCCCACTCCTTCAAACTCGAAAAAACCTACATTTTTATCAGCCTGAACAAAGGTCTTTAGCTTGACTCCTGAAGCCCAAACTACCTCCGCCAAGGCATTGTCAAGGTAAACTTTGCTGCTTTGTACTTTGCCAAAAGGAGCACTTTCAAACTCCAATGCAGCTCCTGGAATTTTTGAGGGTGCCGGAGACTGGTTATAGGGCTTATCAAAAAGATCCTGAACCTTTTTATAATTGTCTTTTTCCCATTGCTCTTCTACCCATTTATAGCTCCATTCTTCTCCTCCTAGGTTTTCCATAGGCCGAAGATCCCAGAGATCCACATGGTCAAGAGATATCCTTAAGCGACCAGCTTTCTCCCAAACCAAGGCTCCGATTTTCCCATTTCCTATCGGTAAACCCTCATCCCATGTCTGGGGTAAATAGTCAAAGGCAAGCTGATAATCCACAGGCTTTATATGACTTTCAAATTGGCTTCCTGCATTATCCTGGCATGCATAACCGCCCAAGGCCAACAATGCTACGGCTGCTGTTTTAGTAAAGTTTTTACGGAAATCTTCCATAATTAAAGGTTTTAATCTCATTTATTCGGGAATAAAATTTTGTTGTTTAAAATATGTTCTTGTTTTTATTCAGTATGATGATTTGGCTTTCCAAGTCAAAGCCTATCCTTAAAATAGTGGCTTCGCTGTGATCTTATCGGATTATTCAACAACTAACCATGTATATGAATTAGCTGGAATGGACACTTCCACCTCTATGGAATAGTCTCTGGCCAAGGCGTATGACTTTGGCTTAGCCTCTTTTACCCTCACTTGGGCAGTTTCTGTCAATCCTGTATAGTAAAGCGGAAGTTTGATTTTTCGTAGGATATCCTCCTCTGTGGGATTGAAAAACATGGCCAATCCCTTTTCCTTTAAGTCTGGATTGGCATGCATAAATCCATCCCAATCCTTTCCTGAAGGACGACGCAAATGAATCATATCACTGTTAAGAATTTCACGATATTGTTTGTACCAACTGATCACTTCTCTCACCAAAGCCTTGGTTTCTGGTGCATCGTATAGGCGTGGGCCACGGTAACAGGCCTGAACCCCTGATCCATAGTTTTGCATCATATGGTTTTCGTAGGCCTTCAAATGGTCTTTTAGCGGTTCTAATGTGGCCGCCGCTCCCCCTCCATGATATTGGGTAAGGGGCACAAAAGTCCAGCACATACTAGGAATTCGATCCCAAAGCCCATCATATATATTTAATCTACCATGCATCAGGTGCCTTTCCCTAGGTAATGACCAGTTGACTTCCCTATAGCCAATCCCAGTTTTATTGGTACCTGAATTAACATAAAAATCAGGGACGTTCATATAAATACCTTCCGCCCGCATCCATTGATAAAGATCCTGGATCTGCGCATACTGTTTCCACTGGGAATCACCCAAGCCATTATGGTGGGCATGGCTGGTAGAAGCACAGACATTCCCCGGATAGGAACCATCATTTTCAAATACCTGCATCCCCGTTTCATCATAGAACTTTTTGATCTTTCTGAAGTAATCATAGCCCCATTCACTGCTCAAGCAAGGTGAGGAACCGAAAATCATTCCCCCTCGCTTACCTGTTTTTGGATTGATCACATCCACTTCCTCACTGATCCAACGGCTGGAAAGCAGGGAATAGCCACCCAATTCTATGCCCTTAGAGTTGGCATATTCCCTCAGTGACCTAAATTTCGCATAGTTTTCTGCTGATTCATCCTCCATATTCATTCCACTGCCAAAGCTTAGTATGATCATCTCATAGCCTACTTCGGCACATTGGTCTACAGCGGTTTTGACTACTTCCTGATCGGTAGAAGTCAAGTGAAGGAAAATTGGGTTTTCTGTAGTCCAAGGAGAAATCGTACGGTACATTTTCCTTTTAAATAGGCCTTGTCTTTCCTGCTCACGGGTATCCATTGGTGTTTCCCAAACCCTAAAAGTAGTCAGGGACTCTCCTACTGGAATTCCTGTATCTGGCCCTAATGGAGGTTTCACCTCCAAAAGACATGGAACACTCATTGGATAATTGGTCTGGGAAGTATATCTCGGGTCTTTTTCCCAATAGGTAGTATGATCAGAAGTCTTCTGTTGCATGGCTCCAAAAGCATAATCCGTTTCAATATGGATATTTGGTTTCACCCAGTGTTCTGGAATATCCACCAAGTTCTCCCCCTCGACCATGGCCAGCTGTTCCAATTTAAAGCTGTTTAACTGGACAATAAGATCTCCATTATTGATCACCTCTATCCACTTAGAAAGGGTTGGGATGCCATCATAAAGTGCATAATGCACTTTCACAAGCACATCGTCTTTGCTCAAGTTGAATACCAGTTCTTTGCCTGTCGGCATTTCCTTGTTCATGGCCCACCGTACCTGCTTCCATTCAATGCGGTCAGAAATTTCCTTCACCTCGAAATCCTGAATTTGGAAAGAATTACTGGTAGCATTAAGGTCATCCACCCATTTCATAAGGGTATAGCCATATTCCCTTTGATTGCTCAAACCACCAATCTCATAAGTCTTGCCATCTATGGTCAACACCCCCTCATTCGATACAGCCCTTAATAAGCTTTCACCGGTCATTTGATTGAAATAATCGATAGTCGCAAGGTTCGGGCTCAACTTGAATACCCTAGCTATCAAACCATTGCTCAGAACGATATTATCATCTTCATTTCGGTAAACTGCTGCATTGGCCTTGGAATTATCCACCAACCAGTCATATTCGGGTTGCGCCAATGGCATGCTAATCTCTGGAAGTGCTGTCAATTGCTTCATCAAATGATCTTTCACTTCATTTGACTGCTCCACTTTTTCTCCAGCAAAATCCCCGGGAGCTATAATCGGTGCAATTTCAAAGTATTCAATGGTGGGATTGATCCAAACAGCATGGTCACCACTTTCCCCGTCACCAGCGTTTTCCACAACCATTTCTAGAAGACCTCCCTTTACTTCCAAATCTATTTCCTTAGCAACATCCCCTTGCTTCATCACCCCACTATTATAGACTTCCTTACCATTGTGCAAAAGCTTAAAAACCACAGTTCCACGGCCTACCTGCCCATCTTCTCCCTCGACGCCTATAAATTGTTTTTTGGTCTCGGTAACATTATAAAAAATACGTTTTCCATCTGTCAACGGAATGGTTTTCACCGATTCAGCGCCATAATCAATATCCGAGTCATTTACCCCTACTTTGGCAAAAAAATGACTTCCATTATTCATCTTGACTTTTATAACCGAATGGGAATGCACTCCAATGCCCTTGGAAAATTTCTTTCCCCCAACAGACAGTTCTTCACCAGTGACTGATCTGTTTTTCACAGGAGCTGCATAAGTCTGTTGTCCTGAAGAAATCTCCAGCTCCTGTAATTCTGTTACAGTCTGTGCCTTGCTCACAAACACAGCCATAAGCAGAAAAACTGCCGACAATGATAATTTAAGATTCAACTTGTTTTTCATTTTGATAATACTGAAAATTATTTCGTCATGAACTTCCAACTCAAGTCCTGAGATGGGTTTCCTTTTTCTTTTATTGCTTTGCCCTTGCCATTACTCACCTCCAATTTCAATAGAGAATAATCTCCATTCTCATAATTAAAAGTGTTACCATCATCATTATACACCTGATAACTGCCATTCGCAGTACCATAAACCCTCAATTCCAAGGCTGTATCCTCTGTCCATTCCGCACCATGACGCACCTTGGCAATCATTGGAATAATCCCTCCATCTCTAACAAATAATGGAATTTGTTCTAGGCCAGGCTCTACGCTGATCACTTCACCTCCACCTACTAATTTACCCGTATAGAAATCATACCATTTTCCTTTTGGCAATACGACCTTCCTAGTCTCCTCACCGGCAAACATTGGTGCCACCAAAAGATTGTCCCCCATCATATATTGGTCCTTAACTTCCTTCTTCACTGCTTCAGCATAAGGATTTTTGGTTGCATCCAATTCCCCTTTGATTTCTTCTTCTTTGACCAAATAGCCGTCTACCAGCTCCATGGCCCTAAAAGGAGGTTTTCCTTCAAAATAATATTGTGCAAAAGAGGAATAGAGATAGGGAAGCAACTGCATACGCAGAAAGGCTACATCTTGACAGGCTTCATAAACATCCGGAAAAGACCAAGGTTTGGTGCCATCTGCCCAAGCGTTCAGCATGGCCAATGGAGAAAAACAAACCGATTGCATCCTGCGCACCCACTCTTCAGAAGAACCACTGGCCCTTACCTCTGGTGTCCACAACAGTCCTGAAAAACTGGAATTGATCAAGGCAGTGATAAAATCCTTATGGCTATAATAATCATTGTATAATACATATGGATAAGATACCGAACCAGCATTGGCCGCACGGATCAGCCCATATGTCCTTTCGTTTTTCTTCCTGTAGACTTCATCGGTCATGGTCATCATCTGGATACCATAGGTCTGTCGCATCTGCTCACCATCATATCCAGAAGGAAAAGTGGCAATATCAGGCCATAACCAGGTGTCATAGCCATCCACTTCATCAATTTTAAAACCACTTACACCCAAATCCAGCTGATGCGCTCTAATGTGCTTTTGAAAAACTGTTCTAGCTTGGGGAATGGTATAATCAGGGACAGTTCCTGTCCATACTGTATGGGAACCAGTAAATGCTTTCATCTCTTTATCCAAATTGGAATCGGGCCATAAATAGGGGTTGGCCCACAAGTTTACTTTGACTTGCTTATCAGCCATTGACTGGATAAATGATTTTGGATCTGGATAACGTCCCTCATCCCACTCAAAAGTACATGGATAGGATTTACTGTGCCAGCCGGGTTCCAGACCGATTACATCCAAAGGGAAGTTCATTTCCCTAAAACTATCTACCTCATTGCTCACATCTTCATCCGAATAGAGTGTGGGAGTTCTTTGCCAAAAGCCCAGCCCCCATTTAGGAGGGATAAATCCACCTCCACAATAAAGGTTAAACCGCTGAACAACCTCCATCATATCCTTGCCTGTAAATAAAATCATCTCCACTCCTTCTTCCGGAATGACAAATTCCAAATTATCCGAATAGGGATTGGCTGACCAGTTTTTGGCCGTATTCCTGTCTCTCGGTTCTGCTGGATCTTTGGCATCCTTGCTTACCCCAGTGCCCGCATATACATCTATATACCTTGCTGCATTGATCAAAACCCCATAGCCCTTATCGGAAACAAAAAAGGGAACAGGTGCATGCGTGCGACCATTGTCTCGGCCACCATAATGGTCCATATGCAAACGCATGATTCTGCCTCTTTGCCTAACGGTCTTGAAATTCAGGCCCAGTCCATACAATTGTTCCCCCTGTTCTAATGGAAACCGAACATAAGTACGGCCATTTTTGGTAAAAGAACTTATTGCAGAAAGTTCAATTGGAATAGGGGCATCCCCTAATTTATCTATTGCTTCTTCCTTAGGGCTTTTATTGGCAACATGTAGTAAATTAAATTCAGGTGGATTATTTACAATACTCTTCCATACGCCAGGCAAAGTTTGTTTCCATTGAGGAGAAGTTTTCAAGGTCTTATCTTCCTGAAAAGTTTTTCCCTCTACACAGGCCATCATAGCCAACAAACTAAAAACAAGGAGTTGCTTCAATTTCATAAATTGTTATTTAGGTAGTGGAATGCTTAAATAAACTGCCCCCTTAGTAGCAATGACAAAAACCATCAACTAATGAACAACAAATAATAATGGGTACTCAAAAGGAAAAATAACAAAATATAAATTAATTCCTTTCATTTACGGAATAAATTAAAACATCCTGAACGATTAACTTATTTTACAAGTCAATTATTTTCTTTTTCTTACCATATTTTTGCATTCGGAAAGCCTGTCATGATTTTCAAATAGGACATTAGGACTAAATCACAATCAACACTAGGGTACTCCCTAATAGCCTTGCTTAAAAAAACTTTAAGCAATGATAATTGAAAATAATAAAGTGTGTCAATTGATCTAATCTAAATCCCAAATCTTCTCTCAAATAACTTTGATCCCTTTATGGTTTTCAAACCCAAATCTTCTTTAATTAACACCATGTCATTTATCCCTAAATGGCCTATTTTCATCCCTAGGAGTATTTTTGTTTGCTTATCAAACTGGTTATTTATCCCTAAATAAGCTGTAAGCCCCCATAAATCCATACCATATTCTTAGGACGCTTACATTTGTTTCATCATGTTTAACCAAAAAATTATCATATTATGAAAAATCTAGTAGTATTATTTTTGAGCATCATTTCCCTGGCATTTACCCATTCAGAAGCAAAGGAACTTTTCCCTGTCTCAAAATACCTGGGAACCTGGACTTATGAATGTAATGAAGCCCCTTATCCTTATCATGAAGGTAGTCTTGTAATAACAGAAAAGGACAATAAAACCTCGGTCAAGGTAATTTTTGATGACGGAGATTCAGCTACAGGCAGAAATGTTGAAATCAAAGAAGGAAAGCTTTCTTTTGAAATCTGGGTGGAAGGCAATAGCGTAAAAACCGTATTAGAACAAAAAGGTACTAAATACATAGGCAAAGTCAATTCTCCAGAAGGACCAATGAACCTAAAGCTTGAAAAGAAAGCAACCAAATAAACCGTATGATAAGCTAAAAAAGCAGGAGAAGTGATAATCTCTTGCTTTTTCTTTCCCTTCTTACCTTTCCTCCAAGGACAGGATATAGGCAACCATAGCCTTGGCATCTTCCAATTCCAATTTAGGATGAGGGCTCATAATGGGATGCCCCCAGGTCCCGCTACCGCCCGAAATCACCTTTCTACCTAAAAGATTTAAATAAACCTGATTATTGGGATACCTCTTGGCTATATCAAAAAATGCAGGACCTTTACCAGCACTTTCCTCTCTGTGACATTCATAGCAATCTGCGTAAGATATCAATACTTTCCCCCTTTGTACCAAAACTGAATCAATAGGATCATCCTCACCTGGCACCACGTAAAACTCCTTTTGTTTCAACTCCTTAGTTTGCGAAGCACTTTCCTCTTTCTTATCGGATTGGCATGAAAACAGTATATTAGCCAAGCAAAAGCAAACAGCCAGAATAATTCTTAAAAAGGTAATCGAAGGCATAATTGGTTGGTACCATAAGTTTTCATAAAAATATCAATTAGAGGATAAAAAAAACAATAATACTCAATTATTGGTAGAGATCCTGCCTCGCGTCAGGATGACAGAATAAAGTATTCTTCATAAATCCTGTCAAATTATACACTACGCCCCCTCAAACTGCTATGATATTGGGGTGGTTGATATGGTTATCGATCAAATAGGCACCCAGATTAAACCATTTTCCTACATGGTCCAATATCCCCCCATCTGAAGTAATAACGATTTTACTGCTTGTTACCAAGACCTTATCTGGATTCATCACCAGTTCTGCTTCCCAATTAAACCCATTATTATCGCTTATCTCGAGGAGCTTAGTTTTAATTCTACCGCTGTTTGAAACAGGTCTATCGAAATACCATTTTACTGGTCCCACTTCCAACTCTTTTAAAGCATTTCCTACCAAGATGATTGCACTTTCGGTTTTGAGCACCCGCCTATATGAGCCATGTACGCTTGAAATATCCCTAAAAAGGCCATCTCTCCCCTTAAAAACATAAGCACCGGACAGTATACTTTCTAGTAGGATCAATAGGTTAAACCCATCGATCTCCACTTCTTCATGCTTTACACTTCCAACATTACAACTGGACCGCGTTCTAAGAGCAACTTGTTCATCACTGCAGCTCATTCTGTAAATAGCTTTTCTTTGCCGCTTATTCAATTTATACCTATTGCCGACAATCTGCAAGGCGGATCTCTCAGCATAGCCCCGACTGAGAAAATAACATAGATCATTTACAGCCTCTTTGAATATGGGATGCCATTTATCAGCAAACCACTTATCATCACTAGATCTTTTCCCTCTATTTCTTAGCATTAAAAACCTGTTTTTTGTAACCCTCTCCTAATCATTCATCATACTGAAAACAATATGCTATTCCGCTTTTCCCCTATGACTTATTGGAAAAATCCCGAAAATGACGTTTTCCATTTAGTGCCTTTTCGTATTCGTTCTTGCTTAAAATATTTTCGTCCAAGATCATATTCACCTTACAGATGGCATCTAAAAAATCGTTGATGGCCTTGGGATCTTTACGAACAACCTCATTGATGTAATTATAGTCCACATTAATACAAATGGCACCAACTATCCCCATTTTATCTTTATAGATCGGAATGGTGGTGCACTTAAATCTGCGACTGCCAATATTAAGTTGGTAATTGAGTTTGTCCTGATTATTGGTATCTCGTCTTTTTAGGTCCATCACCAGATTTGTTGCTGGAGCTTCTACATTTCTTCCGGTAACATTGTTTTTTATACAGTACAAAGCCTTAGAGGGATTGCTGAGATTATGTAGTAATATCTCAATTCCACAATCGGGAAAACTTTCTCCAATCAATGTTACAATCCGCTTATAATTCTCTAGAAACTGTACAGATTCATCCATTACCTTATCCCCATTATACAATTTATAAAGTTGCTCATATTGATCCAGCAAATAGCCTTTTAAGAGCTGTCGGACATTGTTTTGCTCTCCAATCAACACTAATTGCTGTCCTGCATGGAAGTCTTTCTCCTTTAACAGACCTGACACAGCTTCTTTGAACAAAGCCAAATCAAACTGAAGCATTTTTTTATCGTCCAGAGAGAATGGATAAAACTTATACCTCTCTAGTGGCTGCCCCTTGCTTTTCTTCCGTTCTTGATAGCGCCCATATAAAAACCCTATGCCCACAAACACTGCCGAGGCAATCAGTCCGTAAATAATATTTAAAATCCCTTCAATCATGTTCAGCTTAATTGTGAAAAACATGCCATAAAATATTTGCTATTTCGCTGAAATGTCTAAAAAAATGGGCTTAGCACCAGACTTCCCTAGAACTTGAGGATTAATAAAAATAACTAATTCTAATAAGATTAGGAAAAATTAAATAATAAGCTCCGATGATTTCTTTGCACAGAAGACTCAGAGGATTTGGAGACAAGTTTTTCAGCTCAGTCTGAAGACTGGACAAAAACCGAAGATCATAGTCTTCGCTTTACTAAAGACTATGACCATTCATATTTAATAAAACTATTTTCCTCAGCGCTCTTCGTGTTCTCTGGGGTAAAGTATATAGTCTACCTATTCGGAAAATTCCCCCGCATCCAGTTTCCAGAATTGTTTCTGATAGTCCCTTGGTGGCATCTTTTTTATTTTCTTGAATTGCCTATTAAAATTCGAAAGATGGTTAAAACCGGATTCATAACAAATCTCAGAAATATTTAAATCCGCCTTCATCAATAGCTTACAGGCATGGCCAATGCGCACCTCATTCAGAAACTCTGAAAAGTTCTTATTGGTCTTCAACTTGAAATATTTGCAAAAATATTCTGGGCTCATATGGATCAGGGAGGACACCTCAGCCAAGGAAATTTTTTCCTTAAAATGCTGCATCACATAATTAAATACGATCTCCATCTTGTCCGAATCTTTTTGATGGTCCATTTCCGGTTTGTAATCTGGGGAACTTAAATACCTTGGATTGACAGCTGCTCCCATAGCTTCCAAAATCATCAGCAAAGCGGTTACCCTTGCCATGCCCTCCAATTCCACCAATTCCAAAATTCTCTTTTTAAGCATTTTTTGCTCCCCTCCAATAAAACGAATTCCCCTGCCTGCATGCTGTAACAAGCCTTGAATCTTTTCCATTTCAGGAATCCTTAGAAAAGTACCCCCTAAAAACTCCATTTTAAATTGAATGCAAATGGCCCTGGACCTCAGGTCAGGATCATTATTATAAAATTCAGGATCGCACTGCCAAAGGTGGGGAGTATTGGAACCTATAAGTACCAAATCATCCGGACCAAAGGGCTCGATGCAATCCCCTACATATTTGCTACCATAGCCTTCCAAAATCAATAAAATCTCCAATTCAGGATGAAAGTGCAAAGGTGCTGTGAAATAGGGCTTATTGACCTCCTTGACAAAAAAGGATTGATGGGCCAGGGTATTGATCTTTTCGAGCGAAATTTTCATAATATTAATATAGTGCCATTATTATGAATTTTCAGCGTAGTTATTACTAATTCACCGCTTTAATTTGTATTTATATTCTGATTTACGTTAAATATTAATATAAATGAAAAGAGTAGAAAATAAGAATTCCGGCAAGGAAAGAAGAAAAGGGGATCGTTATTTGATCACCGAAGAAGAAATCCAAAGTTATAAGGACCTTGGCTATTTGGTATTGAATGATGTTTTGACCGAGGAAGAATTGAGTTTTCTTGACCCTTGGTTTGACCATTTTATGAGCGGAAAGGAGCAAGAGCGCATGGGCAAGGATTTTTGCGATATGAGTCAGCCTTATGGCACTCCTATTGAAGATTTCCAGTTGGTCAATGCCATGCTTCCCAGCCAATATGCCCCAGAACTCAAGGACAATATATTCTTCAAAGTAGCCCAAAGTATTGCCGACCAACTTTACACAGAAGGCACCGCAAAAATGGATTATGAGCAGTTTTTGGGCAAAAAGCCCTCTAAAAGTAAGGCTGAATTTGCCATGCATCAGGATTTAGGTTATTGGCCAAAAACCAAAAATACTTGGACGGCCACTTTTTCTCTGGCCCTTACCGATTCGGAACTGGAAAACGGCTGCTTACAAGTGGTTCCTGGCACCAATAAGGAGCCAGAATTAAGAAAGCACAAGCCCATTAGTTTTGATGCCTCCAAGGAAAATGAATCTAGGGGCGATGCCCACACTCTGGTGATTGAAAGTAAGGCCACGGATGAAATTGTTTATCTACCGGTAAAACGCGGAAGCATTACCATCCATGACGAGCGAATTGTCCATGGCTCCGGTGGGAATTTGGCCAAAACTTGGAGAAAGACCTATGTGATGGCCTTTAGGGATGCCCAAACCATTGAGGAGGAAAGGGCCATGGGGTTCACCCACTCCCATAATGATAAATTGGATTGGAAAGATGTTATTGGGGAGTGATTTTGTCACTCCGAGCATCGCGAAAAGTCTCTTATGAAGCATTAAATAACCAACGAGGTTACTTAATACCAATGCCATTTCAGGTTTTACTATTAAAGCCAATGGTCTCATCATTGAAAAACCTTAAACGGAGTATTAACATAACAATAGCATTAAGTTACTGGAAGAGACCCTTCCTATCATCAGGATGACAGTGTCGCGTATTCTTTACCAAATCTTTTGATTGGAATAGTTTGTCACTCTTTAGCCTAACATTTAGACAACGTACACATCAGGATCGTTTAGTTGTAGGATAGCGTTCCGATGCTTCGAAAAGCTCAGCAACCGGAACGCTATCCTACCTAATTTTATACGCTGTGGTTAAATCTTATCTTAAGATTTCGTCTGATTTTTTAATGATTGACGGTCTTTAATAAAGCGCTAATATCATACAATTGAACGGAGTAGCTATTTAGGACATCTCTTAGAAAAAGAAGACCCTGAAAAAAATTCAGGGCCTCTACAAAAAATCATCTATTAATACTCATGCACTGATGTATAATAGACTCCCATTTTTTTATCAAGTCCATTTCACCAGTTAATTGTGATTTCTCCTCTCCGTTAAAAAACTCCAAACGACTTTTAGCATTATTTTTCAAGAGGAAGATTAGCTCCAATTTTTCAATTATACTTTCTTTCTTATCCTTAACAGTAATTAAGCGATTGACCGTATGTATGGTACAGTTTTCGACCATCTCTAATGCAATACTTTCTTCCTGAACCTTTTCATTGGTCTTCTTATAATAAAAGACATGGCTTTTATCTGCCGAAACTCCTATAGCAAATTCAAAACCAAAATCACTTATGTCCAGCTCATTATTAGCTATATCCGCAATAGCATTCAAGCCTCCCAAAAGTTCCTGTTCCTTCTTTTTTCTACTTCTTTGTAAAAGCACAAAAGGTATTATGCATAGGGCTAGTCCCACTAGCCCCATGACAGTTGATTCTATTTCCATTTAAATTGACTTTATAATTTGATAGTTGGACGGACAATAAATTGGTTCTTTTCAGTAAACCTTTAAACAGCAAAATATCAAGTAGTTTTGAGCCTGAAGATATCTCACAGCAAGCACAAAAGCTTAAGCAAAAGCATTACTATTGCCTATAGGCTATTTAAGTCCCTAGAGGATTTCCCAATAAATTATCCGGTATAAATTAATAGTCCGACGGTTCTTTGTCAGCTATTTATCAGAGGACATGATCATTACAAGCCTCTGAATCATCAACATGAAAAGACTAGAAGAAAAAATGAAATGGGTAAAGAAGTGTTATTTTTTTTTGCTCAATTAGAATTTTGAGCAATTTCCTTAACTGCCTGTGATAGTTACGCTCAAACTGGAAAGTATGGAAATTTGGAACAGTCCAAGAACCGTTTTCATTAGAAAGAGTCGAATCGTAGGGAGGAGGGACCTGGATACTGGATAAATATTTTACTGGGCCAGCATGATTAAAATTAAGCATCAAAACATCAATTTGGGAGCTGTTTTGGCTACTCAGCTGATGATGCTTAGGTTCCTGGTTTTGAAGGCAAGTGATCGCCGTCATAGCCATCATATAAATGGCCACTAAAGAAGCAACGGTGAATATATTTCTGATTGTTTTCAATCTTACCTTAAACATTAACCCACAAAACTATTTTTTTGCTTATTGAGTTTCAAGAAATTCATTTATTTACTTTAAACCATGCTTCTTTGTAAATGTAAGTAAACCCCATCTATAGGAGTAAACTCTTACTTATTAGAGTACAAATTGGAATAAAATTCAATAAAAAACGTAGGGGGATTTGTCGTCCCCCCATTAAATAAGTGATTACTGTTATTTATAAACTTGGGATAAAAACTCAACTATAGCAAGGGAACTTCTACCAAGCAGTTTTTCCAAATCTGAATCTGGGGCATCGAATACGCCTTCAGCAATCCCTAATCCAAAAATGGTCATCATACCGATATATTCTGCTGGAACTCCATTGGCTTCCATGTTCCTTTCAAATTCCTCCACCTCAGGTGACACATACGAAATGGTCTCTCCTAAGATTTCTGATAAGTATTTTGCCACTTGGGCAAAAGTAACTTTTTCAGTTCCATTTAATTCATAAATTTTATTTTCATGAGCAGCTGCATCGGCAAGGACATTTGCGCCTATTTCTGCTAATTCTGATCTTGGAACAAAAGCTGTTTTCCCTTCTCCTGTGGGCAAATAAACCATTTTGCTAGCAAGTAACTGTTCTTTTGCCCCTAAGAACATAGGGATAATTTCACTGTATAGATTGTGGCGTAAAAATGTGTATTTTAATCCTGTTTCCTTTATCCAGGCCTCTGTGTCCAAATGTATTTTCATGGCACCATACAAGGGTGCTTCAGTGGAAAGGTTGTTCAGACTTACACTGGTATATAAAATGTGTGCAATGCCAGCAGACTTAGCTGCCCCCACCACATTTTTGTGTTGAACGTCGCGCTTTGTCATATCACTTCCTGAAACAAAATACAGGATATCTATTCCCGCAAATGCTTCTGATAAAGCGGATGGATCATTATAATCAGCGACCCTTATATCAAAACCTTCCTCCTTGAACTTAAGGGCTTTTTCGGATTTCCCATCCCTTACTAAAACTGCGATTGATTGTTCTGGGGATTTATCCTTTAAATAATAGGCTACTGCTGACCCTAGTCCTCCGGTAGCTCCTGTAATTAATATCTTGCTCATTAGGTATTATATTTATATTAGATTACTTTTAGTAAGTTAAAGGTAAAAGGTAACTATATACTATTCAAGAACTTACCAGAAAGTAAAGCACTTACCTGAAAGTAACAATTACTGATTATCAATAAGTTATAATGAAAAATAATTTGAAAATTTATTCTGATGTAGACAATTGTCCAGTTCGTAACATATTAGACCGAATTGGAGATAAATGGTCAATGCTGGTGCTATTAGTTTTGGATGATTTTGATGTATTAAGATTTAATGAGATTCATAAAGTAATCGCGTCGATTTCCCAAAAAATGTTATCGACTACACTTAAGAACCTCGAAGCAGATGGATTAATTGAAAGGGAGATTTTTCCAGTTATTCCTCCTAAAGTGGAATACAGACTAACCGAAAGAGGTAAAAGTTTAATTCCTCATTTACATGGTCTGGCAACTTGGGCCAAAGATAATTTCACAGCAATTATACAGTCCCGTGAGCATTTTGGATCAAGGTAATTAGAGGAAGTATCTTAAAATTAGAATAGATGAGAATCTAGTGATCTAATTCTGGTGATTTAAGGTATAGGTTTGATTTCATTTTTCAGTTCTATTGGTTGATGTTAACGTTTTGTGTAAGGTGCTATAGCGAGGTTATGAGCTATAGACTATGTGAGCACCGTTTTTATTTTTCTTCAAACATTGTTGTCTCTTCAAATGATGGATACTTGAAAAATTCAGGATGCTTTATCTGTCGAATATTTTCTCCTTATTTCCACTGGTTCATAAAGGTAATCTGAATCTTGTCGTAAGAGTCCTTATTCTTGATTTCGTCCATTACAAGTTTGGCAATTTTTCGTCCCTCTGTTTTAAGTTCACGTTCATCATAAATATCAATTGTAGGACTGTTGTATATAACGAAATGAACCCAATAATCTTCATTGATTTGTTCCATCGTTTCATTGTCGTAGTTGTGGTATTTTCCAATGGAAAACCTGACTTCTTCCGCTTCGTAAAGCCCTTTTATCTTAAATTCCAATTCGTCCTTAGATGAGATAAACTCAGGTTCAATAACATATGAGTAGTCAGCTTCTGGCATATTGTCCAATTGCTTAAAAGCTTTATAATGTGGATTTCCACAGCTGACAAGGATTATCGTTACAAGTCCAAAAAGTAATCGTCTTATCTGTTTCACTTAGTTCATTTAATAGTGTACAACGTAGAGTATAAAATGCGTTTTAATACATTTTACACAGTATTACCGGCTTTATTTTCAATATTGATAGCTTGTCTAACCAAATATTCGCGTCCATCTTCTTTAGCCAATTTGATATACTTGGATGTTAATGGCGATCCAAATTCAAACAGTACAGTCAATGCCATCATTCTTTGATATTCACTCATTGGATCATTTTTATTCCACTCCCAGGCTTTTTCGCAATATTTCTCAGTTAAATTTGATTTTAATCGACCCAGTGTCTTAATAGCCATTCGCGAAACATATTCGATATCCTGTTTCAGGTACTTCTCAACTAATAGTTCTGTATCTGACTTGTTTTCAATCTTGTAGAGCTTTTCTACAATTTGCCATTTAGTATCAAGGCTATTAAAGCTCAAACCCGCTTTAGCTATGAATTCAAAAGTTTTTGGTCGTTCAGAAATAAGTTCGATTATTGAATTGGTCTCATTATCTCGTGCAATGATGTAGAGAACATTATTTATTTCTTCATCAGTCCAATTTGAGTAATGACTGTCATTTAAGAAATCTTCAAATTCAGTCCAGATAATTGGCCAGTCAGAATAATCACATTCCCATTCACCATCACGCTCGTCTTGAGGAATATCAGAATAAGTCTCTGCCCAATTTTTAAATTTTTCTATTTCGTCAAAAATCTTGGTCATTTTTTCAAATGCTACCTAACGCTACATAAACGACGGCCAGACCATATGGGAAGGCTGGGCGTTTTATGTAGTGTTATGTCTCGTATTTATTTAATTTCGAAATTCACTTGAAGTTTCTTTTTTAGTACAATTTGTCCCAATTCATTTATTAAGTGTCCTTGGTAATTTTCTTCTATAAATTTATCTCCTATTAGAAGTGCAAATCCCTCCTCATTTTGAAGGGCCTCTTCTTCATAAGTTTCGGTAGCTTCACTTAGTTCTTTGACTTCTTCATAGCTGAGTATTTTATTTATCTCTTTTCCATTTTCTGCAAGTTCTCTTATCGCAATTATTTTAGCATCTTCAATCATTTTATCAATTAGACTTGATTCGAGTTGATTGAAATTATTTACATGATATTCTTCAACTAAAATTAGAGCTTTGAGGTGGAGTTTTTCCTTTAATTCATTATACGGTTTTATTCCTTTAGCCTCTACATAGATAACATCAAGATATCGCCTCATTGATTTATCAATTGAATCATTTGGAGCCTCAATTATCTTTAAAAGTTCGATTTCCCCTAATATTTTAAGAACACTATCTTTTGAAACATATTCCTCTCCTCCCATCCATTTTTTAGCTAGGATGTTTGATGAGACACAATTTACTCTGAGACTGAACCTACTTGGAAAAATCAATATTTGGTCTTCTATCGTAACTGTATGTTTGTTTTGTCCATTCACCTCTGCTGATATCATTAAAATTAGATTGATTAATAATAAAACCGTTTTTAAACTGTTAAACATTGTTTTTTTTCTAAGATGTAACGTCCAGATATGGCATGTGCCTCTGAACTTTCAAATATCTACTAAAGTATCGGTTTTGTATTTCAGTTTCAAGTAACTAATTAATGGCATACGCTATATAGTTTGTTGGCGGTAGTTATTTTAATTCCTTCTTCATTTCTTTATCGAAGTAGTATGTCAGCTGCTTATGTTCAAAAGTGCCTGCTATTCCAGGTAGAATTTCTTCATAAGGCATTCCGTCTTTAGCGTATTCAACATAGAGAGCAGGTAAAGCATAATACTGGTCAGTATCCATGTCTAATTCAACAATGTATTCGTAGGGAATCCTTAAAAAGTCTTGATAAGAAACTACTTCGTAGTTAGAGCTAGTTCTTCTCGAATCCTTTCTCCAGTCTAGAATATCCCAATGTCCGTCTTTATCGAAAATGGCTTCACCTCCTCTTCCAATTAATTCTAAGCCATTGTCATAAAAGTCCCAAAACTCTCCTTTGAACCAGTTACTCATTTTTCCAGTAATTTCATGATCATCTGGAAAAGTATCATTCTCAACAGAACGTATAATAATGTTATGATACTTGAATCTTATGTATGGTTCATACATCGCTCTTTTCCAGTGCTGTCTATCTAGGTCTACGAGCAACTCCCTTTTCATTCTTTTTTTAAGAGCGAGATTTCTTTTTATCCTGTTTGCTTTAGTAGAAGCTGACCTAGGTTGAGGACTACTATTATGTTCAAGTAAGATTTTGTTGACTTTCTTGATTTTGGAGTTAGGAAGAAAACTTATAAAATGGAGTAAATCTCTGAAATCTAGAATATTCCGTTGTGGTTCAAATGAAAAACCAGTTGGTAAGTTTAGTTTTGGGTATTTCTTCTGTTTCTTGCCAAGGATTGGAAAGAAGAGTTCATCATATGAATTCTCAAGTTCATTTTCAAAGAAAGTATCCAGACTTTTTTGAATCTTCTGACTTGTTTTAGTAGATGTTATTTGATAAGAAATTCTATTTGTTTCATCTCCTAAATCTATCGCTGCTTGATTTTTGGATTTACTATTGATATTAATCAATTGATAGCTAAAAACCATGTTTAACAGTTCACATACCGTGTTTTCAGAAATGATGTTTGCATCATAGAAATTCAAGGAGTTTAAATTGGCAATTTTGACTTCCCAATTCGCAAATTCATTTGATATGCTTTTTAGATCTTGTTCTCTCTCATTCATACATCAAGTATTACCGCCAACGAGTGTATATACACATTGCGCATATATACACTATATCTTTATTATCTAAAAAAGCCTTTTAAAAACTATTTTAAGGCTAAAAATCCATTTACAAACACTTCATACTTATTGGTAAGCATTTACAAATTGATATATCCTTTAAAACTCAATATTCAAAAAAAATACCCTAGGGTTAGAATAGCCCCCAAAGTTTAGACACTACATGGAGGCAATTTTATGAGCAGAAAGATGAAATATTCAGTCTTTTCATTTCGACCATTGGAGAAATCTCTAAATTAACTTTATACTCAGAAAAAGAGATTCTTCCTATCGTCAGTATGACAAGGAAGCAGTTTAACCATAATAGCTATGCCTCCGAATTTAAATTAGTGGAAGAGATGCTTTCCCCTTGGTCAAGGGGAAAGGCTCTTGCGCCTGTCCGCCTAGGCGGATCAGCATGACAAAAAAAGCAGCTTAATTATTATTTTATCTATCCGCTAATTCCAGCGCCAATTGACGATAGCATTGAAATGGAGCATTTCTACCTTATTGAAAATCTGTCCATTGCTCAGGCCTTCACTGTCCATGGGCTCCTTGCTGATCAGCATCAGGTGTACATCCAGTCCCTTGATATTTTCAGGCTGGTACTTCATCCCCAAATTGATTTGCCTATAACTCGGCATATTGTACTTATTGGCCTGGGCATCACTGAGATCAGGCAGCCAGTGTAATCCGCCCCAGGTATAGAAACTCATAGGGATATTTTTCAGCCTATAAGCCACATGGGCCGTCAGGGCATCCAGCTGACTATTTCCTTCATTTCTTTCCCTTGGAATAAAGGTATACCAAGCATCCTTACCCCATTCCCTTGGACTTAGCCAGCGTCCCTTGCCATCCACATGGGTATAGTTCAAATGAAGGGTCCAGTTCCTCGGCTTCCAGAGCACCCTTGTAGAAATGGAATAATTCCTATCTTCAGGATTCTTATAGCGAAGCACAGTATCTGCATCCCCGCCTTCTCCTATGCCACTTTGATAGCCCATTTGCAGCCCATACATCCAGGAACTGTTTTCCAGTTTTCTCCTTTTCTCGATCTGCAGAATGGAAGTCGTGAAAAGATTCGCTGCCATGGTATTGGAATAATGCAGCTGCCATCCTTCCCGCCAGTTGCGGTCAATCTCCACTATCCCTGACCAAGGGCTATGGGTATTGCCGGCATATTCGGAAGGGATGCCCAGCTCAGATCTACCTACTGGAAAAAGCCCTATGGTTTCCCCGGGATTCAGCCAGTCTTTACTACCTCTTATGCTGAACCTATTGATGGCCCAAATGGAAAATTTCCAGCGTTCATCCGGACGGAACCATGTATGCAAACCTTCCATGAAGGTTGGTGACAATCTTCCATCCTGGGCATTGATCCAGTCCTGGTCAATCCCCATCCGACCGATATTGAAGCCAAACTTTGCCCCTTCATAGCCTAGATATAGGGTCTCCAAAGTACCAAAGAACCTGTCACTTGGATTTTGCAGATCAAACAATCCTGGCTCGTAGCGGCTAGGTCTTCCTGATATCGGATCAGGAGTCCAAAATTCAGAACTGAACACATTGCCAAATAGGCGATAGCCCAGACCAAAATGCCAATTTTTGCGGTAGCTGAGCTTGGCCCCCAGGTTCAGGCTCATTCCCAAGGCGTAATCCGAGCGAAAATCAAATCCTGGATAGGCGGTATTCATCCAAAAGGAGCGATAATGGACATCTGGAGAAATCTCCCAGTCCTTTTCCTCCTGCACCTGTGCCACTGCGCATAGGGATATGCTCCAAAGCATTATGATCAATACGTACTTTCTACTCATGGCGCAATGGATTTTTTGGCAATTTGAATAGGTTTAAATGGCCCGAACTTATGTTGTTCCTCCGAAAAGTCATCTTCATAAGGCCCAAAAGGGTGGTCCACCGGTTTCTTTGAAATATCCGGCCAATCTCCCGAAAGGTCCTTTTCTGGCCTTTCCATACTGTTCACATAGGCAGCCACATCCCAGGCCTCTTCATCACTCAGCATGGGATTTTCAACGCTCGCCCCCAAAGGCATATTGACTTTGACATAACCTGCAAAGCGCGAAAGCCTGTAAAGCCCTGCCCCATTATTATAACTGTTTTCTCCCCAAAGTGGCGGATAAATATATTCGCTACCCGATGGGTTTAACATCCCCTGACCATCGGCCTGATGGCAAGCTTGGCAATTATTGTCATATACTGCCTTGCCCTTGATAGGGTCTGCCGCCCTGTCCATATAAGCCAGGGAATAAATTCCCGATCCCTCGGCCTTTTCACCTTTGGGCACATCCTTACCCAACCATTTCATATAAGCAACCATGGCCTTTAACTCCTTCGAATCTTTTGGCAATGCCTGCCCATCCAAGCTGCGTTCAAAGCAATCATTGATGCGGCCTGCTATATCGGTGGATTTTCCCGAGCGCGCACGCACCTTGGGATAGCTACTTCCCACAGCGCCATAGTTATTTCCCAAAGGTACAGTTCCTGCCTGCAAGTGGCAATTTTGACAGTTCAGTCCATTGGAAATGGCCATTACTTTTCCCTTTGGACCGAGGTATTCAGCAGTATGAACTATCAGCTCTTTACCATATTTGATATCCTCTGCATTTGCCTCTTCCTCCACTGTTTTCCAGTCAGGTGCCTGCCACATTCCAATAGCATCTGCCAATGGTTCTATCTTTGCTGTATTTACCTCTTCTTGGACCATTATCTGGGCTTCTTCCCTGAAAATCCGGGGCAATTCCACCCCCTGTCCAGAAAGAAACAGGATAAAGGTCACCGTGAGCACAAAGCCCAACAATACCCCTACAAGCCCTAGCAATGCTGAGGACCATAGTATAATTTTTTTCATCAGATTGAATTTTTCCGTTATAGTAATTCTCAAAAATCTTCAATTTTATTACCAAAGGATGTGACAAGAATCACTTAAGGAGCATGGAGAAGAGGCTTTATAAAGGGTTTAACCAGGATTATTCATTGGGTGTCCTGACCACTGTCGGGAAGAGCTGAAACTGCAATAAAATCAGGATTTTTGGAGATTGAGGCATAGCATCGCTATGGTGAGATCGAAAACAGAGCAAAGCGACTGATTAAAAAGTAGTTTCTGATCGTAATAGATAGGCTAATGCATATTTCTGGAAAAAGCTCCTTTTACTTGGTTAACGATTACATATTTTGAGAACCACCATTTATGATCCATGGCATTAGCCACAGGCAGAATCGACCTCAACCACTTCTGGCTGCTAATGCTAAGAATTTTTACACCTCTGTACCCTGGGCGGCACAGGCTTGCCCAGGGCTCTCTACATTTCTCCCCTTGGGGAGAATGCTCTTTAAAAATCATCTTGATTTGAATATTTTTAATGCGTCAGGCCTTATGATAAGCTTACTTGAAAACAATCGGGAATATTTCATCTTACTTTGAGACAAACTCAAAATATCATTCTTCTCCTTTAACCTTCAATACCAATCCTTGACCTTTTCCGGTTTTAACAGCTTTTTTCTCCATATCTTCTAACTCCACTTTCCTTTCACCAGCATAGGCTGTAAAATCATTCCCATCGATTTCTACGTGCTTACAATGATCTAGGGAAATCATAGGACGGTCAGTCTGTGGGAAAAAGTCCCTCTTCCCCATTCTTATGGTATTGCCCTTGAAAACCAAACCATCTGTGCTCACTCCCTGCAAAAGGGCATCATTGATCAATACAAATTCATTATCAAGAATATTGATATTGCTGTGTACATATTTTCCCTTTTGAAATTCCAAGACCTCAGGTTTGATGGCAATGGGATAGGAATCAGGAAAGGAATTATAGCCACATTCAATGAATTGGTTATTACGGATGGTCACATCTTTTACTGGTCCTGATTCATACCAGAAATTACAGTCATTGGCAATTAATATGGCATGCATTCCTGTTCTGTAAAACACATTGTTTTCTACCAAAATCTTCCTTCTGCTGGTCAGCAAAAGCCCTCTGGTATTGGTATGTTCAAATCGGTTGTTTCGAATATGCACCGATGGAGTTTTGCTAATATTCTCCACGCAATGCTTCTCCCCCAATGCAGCTGGAACAGCTCTATCCAGACTCAATTCCAATTCCCTAGGATTGATTTTTTTCACCTCCCTGACCTTGGCATAATCATAAACCTCCAAATTATCATTATTGACAAAGCCAATGGAATCCCCCGCCTCAAAAGCTATCAGGTTCCAGGTTTGGTGGTGCATAAATCTCACCTTGATCTTATCTTTCCCATGATCCACTACCCTCAAATGCGTGCCGTGGATATTCACAGGGTCATCATGGGAACCTGAGAAAATAGAGTTCTCGATCTTTACCTCACCATAACAGCCAGAAAAATGAAGGAAATCTGCAAATCCGGCAATTACCCTTCTGCTAGATTCCCTAGGCTGAGCATGAATGCCATTGACATGGATATTTTTGGAAAACTGGCTGAGCATCCCCAGGCCATGCAAATAATGAAGGCCAATATTCTCAAAACTTAAATTCTCAGAAAAATTATTCAATACCCCAACACAGTCCCTATAAGTATCCCTAAAACTCAGAATATCCCCTTTGTTCAATTGTGCATTCTTAAAATCAAAACCCTTGAACATGATCCTGTTTTCGCCCAAATCAAAAGCTTGGCTCTTCTCCATAAACTTGGACTTTTCATAGTACATGGTCTCTGTTTCGGGATCAAAGCGGATGACATGCAGGTGTCCAGCTTTCCAGCCTTCTCCATACCATTCCACCTGCCCCTCATTCACGCGGTATTTGCTATCCTTATGTACCTTTACAATGGCAAAATCATCGCCCACAGTTTCAATTTGAACCTCTGACATGCTTGGCCTTTCATAATCAAAATTCAAGTCCTTGATCTTAATATTTTTACTATGATCCAAGGCCAGGTGAACCATTTTTCCATGACTGACAATAAGGGCTCCATTCCCCTCGAAGCTCAGGTTCTGCATATTCTCCACCAAAATACCAACAGTCTTTACCTTACTCAAAGTATCATCTTCTGTTGCATTGGAAACATAATATTCCTTTCTCTCCGCTCCTTCCGGCCACAAATCAATACGGCCTGAAGGAAACTTAATAATGGCACTATCATACCGAGCAGCATCTTTCAATGCGGCCTGAATACCCTTAACGGCATTTTTATAGGAATTAGCTTCAACACCATAGTCCTTAAGATCGATAATTGTTTGTGCTTGAAGAAAATTGAAAGGTCCAGAAAGGATCAACAGCAATAGGAAAGCCCTTAAAAATGGCATAGGTTAATCTGTTTGGTTATTGGTTTTTGATAAATACTGGCGAATCTGCAAAATTAGAGATTATTAAAAAAGCTTTTATGCTGACTTTGTTTAATTAGGCCCTATCAAAACAACCTATAAACCCCAATCATAAAATAAAGATCGGAATATTTTCATACTGGATTCAAGGAGACATTGCTTGCTCTATTACCTACTGATCTGGAATAAATACGGACAAGCCTCACTTTAGGCTTACTTTTAAGATATCATGATGGGCGGTGAGATAAAGGTACTTTTCATCTGCGGTAAATGTACAGTTCGAAGTAAGTTGCCCTGTATGTATCCTGGCCAGGGCTTTCCCTTCCGGACTAAAGATCCATAAACCTCCCGGGCCAGTAGCAAAAAGATAGCCTTGGCTGTGATCCTCCATCCCATCTGGCAGGCCATTGGCTCCACCGGGCGCTATCAAATCAGTGACATCATAAAACACCTGCTTATTGCTCAATTCTCCTGGTCCTGCCAAATCATACTGATACCATACTGCATGCTTTTCATCCGAAACAGCCACATAGAGTTTATCTTCCTTTGGAGACAGCGCTATGCCATTGGGCCTGGAAAGGCTGTCTAAAAGCAGCAGTTCACCGCTATTCAATAAGCAGTAAACACCCTGAAAATCCAGTTCCTTGCCTATAAATTCAGGTGGCAAACCATAAGGCGGATCAGTAAAATACAAATTCCCTTCTTGGTCAAATACCCCATCATTGGGAGAGTTGAAGCGCTTACCATTATACCTGTCCACTAAAGTTTCAAAATCTGGTTTTGGCGCATTCAGCCCTGCCTTCATCCTAGCTATTCTCCTATCCCCATGTTGCATCAGGACCAAATCCCCTTTTTGGTCAAATAATAAACCATTGGAGCCAGGCTCATTACTATAGTTTCCTTCTCCAGTATAACCTGAAGGTTGCAAATAAGTGCTGGTATCGCCTGCTGCGTCAAGCTTATAGATTTTGTTTTTGGGAATATCAGAGAATAGCAAATATTGTCCTTCCTCCACCCAAAGCGGGCCCTCGGTCCAGGTAAAACCTGTCGCCAAAAGGCTTATTTCAGCATCTGGAGAAATGATTTCCAAAGCCTCGTCATCCAAGATTTCTACAGAATAGGGATTGGATCCCTCCTCTTCAGAGCCCATATCCAAAGCCTTTTCTTTTCTGGATTCATTGGACTTTCCACAAGCTGATATTAGCAAAATACAAGCGATAAATAGAATAGGATTTACTTTCATTTTAGGCAAATATTTGAGTGATGATAACAATCAAAAACATGGCTGTAACGCCAAATATAAAGGTCCCAGCAGTCTGTACCTGGTAACCTTGTTTTACGTTCATTCCAGTAAGTTGGGTGAGCACCCAAAAGAAACTGTCATTCACATGAGAAGCCACAGAAGAACCTGCACCAATGGCCAATACTGTCATGGTCTGCATAAAGGGATTATCCAGGCCCAATGCGGGCATTAAGGGAGCACAAATGGAGGCAGTGGTCACCAAGGCAACCGTCGAAGATCCCTGGGTGGTTTTTAGGCTGGCAGCCAAAAGAAAAGGCAAAAACAGCCCCCATTTCATTCCATCAAAACTGCCTGTGATCACTTCCGCAATACCTGAGTTTTGGAGCATTTTCCCAAATATCCCACCAGCTCCTGTGATCAGTATTATAGGGGCAGCCACTCTCAGAGATTCCCCTATCCAACCCTTGGAAGAAAACACCCTTTCATCCAACTTTTTAGGCAAGGTCAAAGCCAATAATACCCCTACAAATAAGGCGATTACCGGGGTACCCAAAAAGGTCAAAATATTTACCCAGAGGGATGGCCCTGCATTTATACTGGGGTATTCCAGTACCGATTTAATCAAAATCAATATCAGGGGAATCAGTACTGCCAAGATGGATTTCCAAAGCTTTGGTTCTTCACCGGTCTCCACCACAATATCCACTTCCACAGGCAAATTGATTTTAGAAGCCACCCTAGTTGCATACCAATAGCAGGTAAAAAGAGACAAGCCACTTACCAAAATCCCCCAGCTGATCACATCGCCCAGATTAGCCCCCAAAATCCCTGCAGCGGCAATTGGCCCGGGAGTGGGCGGAACCATCACATGCGAAGCGGTCAAGCCCATGGCCAGGGCAGCAGTGGTTCCGGCAAATGACACCCCAGCCTTGGAGGAAAGCATCTTGTTCAAGGGGTTCATCATCATCAAGGCACTATCTGCAAACACCGGTATGGAAAGAAAATACCCGGTCAACATCATGGCCAAATGGATGGACTTTTTTCCTATTATTTGAAGAATTCGGTTGGCAATGGCCAAGGCCCCTCCTGATTTCTCCAATATGGTTCCAATGGTCACCCCAAACAGAATAATCAGGCCAATCTTTCCAAGGATATTGCCAAAGCCATTATTGATGGCATCAAGTATCTGTTCAGCACTCATTCCTGAGATAAACCCATAGCTCAGGGCAGTGATGAGTAGCATAAAAAAAGGATGTACTTTAAACTTGACTATGCCCAACACCAGAATGGTCAGGGAAATAATCAAAGCGATCAAATAGGTCATGGGTTTTAAAGGTTATGGGTTATTATGTTATTTATCAATGATTTGGGCTTTAGACGTGAAACCAAGGATTATCCCCACTTTCAACTTCATACTCCCACCTCGGACTTCTGAATTCAAACTTCTACCAGCTATAATTTTTTACTAATTCATTTTATCCGACCTGCATATTCGAAAGACAGAAGCAGTAAAAAACAACCTGAATTTTCTTGGCTCACTTCCATTTTTGAGCCAGAGGCTCAGACTTAGCAAGTACCAAGTCAGAGACTTGGAACTTGCTTTGAGATCAGAGATTATCCCCACTTCCCACTTCGTTTCTTAAACTTTGCACTTCCAACTATCTTTATTCTTTACTCTTTTTTCTTAAGTCTATTACCTAATGTCTCACGTCTTGGTACCTGATACTTGCTACTTAATACTCCAATTTACCATTCGGCAAAATTCCCATCCTTATTTCTCCAAATGGGATTTGCCCAATCATGGCCAATTTTCTGACCTTCCAAGAGCTTCTCTTCATTCATTTCTACTCCCAATCCCGGTTTATCAAAAAGCTTGACATATCCATCTTCAAGTTCGAATGCCTCTGGATTCAGCACATAATCCAATAGGTCAAAACCTTTATTATAGTGTATTCCCAAACTGCTTTCCTGGATAATGGCATTGGCGGAAACAAAATCTACATGCAAGGCTGAGGCAAGTGATATAGGCCCCAATGGACAATGGGGAGCCAAAGTGATATCATAGGCTTCTGCCATGGCTGCTATCCTTCTGACTTCGGAAATTCCACCTGCATGACTTAAGTCTGGCTGGATAATGTCCACTACTCCCTCATGCAATAATTCCTTAAAATCCCATCTTGAGAACATCCTTTCCCCAGTGGCAATGGGAATGGAGGTATAGCCATAGATATGTTTTAAGGCTTCATTATTTTCTGACAATACTGGTTCCTCGATAAAGAGCGGTTCATATTCGGCCAGTTCATCTATCAGCCTTTTAACCATGGGCTTATGTACCCTACCATGAAAATCCAAGCCTACGTCCAGGTCATAGCCAAAAGTCTCTCTGAGCAATTTGATATTGTCCACCACATTTTTCACATCCTTCATGGAAGCTACCCAGTCCATTTCCCCAGTGGCATTCATTTTCACCGCCTTATAGCCGGCATCTACCTTTTCCTGGGCCTGCTCCAATACCACCTCTGGATGGTCTCCGCCTATCCAGCAGTACATTTTCATTTTTTTGCGGACTGCCCCTCCCAAAAGCTCAAAGACTGGCACATTAAGGTATTTTCCTTTGATATCCCATAAGGCCTGATCAATCCCTGAAATAGCACTCATTAAAATTGGGCCACCCCTGTAAAAACCTCCTCGGTACAATACTTGCCAGATATCCTCTATTTCATTGGCATTTCTGCCAATCAGGTACTGTTCCATTTCCCGCACACAAGCCTCTACTGTCGCCGCCTTCCCCTCGATTACCGGCTCACCCCATCCTACTATTCCCGACTTGGTGGTGATTTTTATAAAGAGCCACCGTGGTGGGACTTTGAATAATTCTATACGTTCAATCTTAAGATCTTCCATGATAAGTGTTTAATTTTTCCACAAAAGCCCTGGCCATGCTTTCAATATTGCCTTTGCTCAATTCTTCTTTTTTGATAGCTGTCAAAACACTGCCCAATCCTAGTCCCAAAGCCCCCGCATCCAGCCATTCGCACATATTATACAAATCAATCCCCCCAACAGCAAAGAACTTTGCCTCATCAAATGGGCCTCTAATGGCCTTCAAATAGCTGGAACCAAAATTTGAGGCAGGGAATAATTTGACTATATCCGCTCCTAAATCCACTGCATCGCCAATTTCTGTTGGAGTCAAAGCGCCCATTATAATTGGGATATGGTTGTCATGGGCGATATTAACCAATTCCGCTTGGGTATTGGGAGACACTAAAAACTGTGCTCCAGCTTTTATGGCCTTTTCGGCAATGGACGCATTGGTAACTGTACCTGCTCCAATGAGCACATCGGGATATTGCTTTCTATTTTCTTTGATCAGCAAATCAAAACCCGGTGTATTTGAAGTGATTTCCAGCACCCTTATTCCGCCTGCAACGAGTCCTTCAACGATTGTTGGGACATCCTTTTGGGCTTTTGTACGCACTATGGCTATTAGCTTTTCCTTTAGGATAATATCTCTTATTGCTTCTCTACTCATATTATTTGAATGCTAATCCTTGCTGGCTTTAGGGTTTTCGATCAAAGACTTTTGGTAGTTCTTCCAGGTATCTTTTAAATGCTTTCTCATGGCCATTTCTGCGGCATCTGGATCTTGTACAGTTATGGCCTTCAAAATATTGCCATGGTGTTGGAGCATATTGGTTTTCTCTGCTTCCAAATCCCCATCAGCTGGCTTGGCAAAGACATTGACTTTGAACTTGGGCATCAAGCTAAAAACAGGGCTCAGCAGTAATTCAAGCACATTATTACCAGTGATGGTCAATAGGATTCTGTGAAATTCATTGTCCAATTCCGCCTCCTTTTTCTTCTGCCCCAAAGGACATCGCTGCATTGCCAGCATATTTTTCTCCAATAATTGGATATGCTTATCATTTCGCTTTTCCGCAGCTTCCCTAACTATTTGAGGTTCCAATAACTGCCTGGTTTCAATGGTCTGCAAAATCAGGTCTGTATCTGAGGAAAGTTCAAAAAACATGTTCAAAATTTCCGAGGCATTCTGCACACTTACCTCTGTCACAAATGCCCCACTGCCCTTTTTCACCTCTATTATTCCCCGCGCACTCAGTATTTTGATGGCCTCCCTTATGGCTGTACGGCTGACATTAAATATTTCGCACAGGGCATTTTCCGTTGGTATTTGCTGACCGGGCAAATACTTCCCTTCTCGAATGGAACGAGTAATCTCATCGACAATTTGCTGGCTCAGGGATGGCTTCTTCCCTATCTGCTGAAACATATGGCTTTACAATTTTTCATAAGATATAAATTTGTCATACATCATACAAATTAAGTGATAAAAACAATGATCTAGCCCTTCTCCAGTCGACATGAATAAGATCTTTTATAGATTGACAAAAAGGCCCAGTCGCCAAAACAGAAAGACCTTAGCAGGCTTTTAAATCTTTGCAAAAAAGAAAGGAGACAAAATATTGCCTCCTTCATAGCCACAAACTTATTTTACACTATTATATAATTAAGCTTTTTGCAAATCCCTGTGCTTATTCAATCGTCTTTTGTTCTTTCCATAATAATGGATTCTCAAAAAGGGTTGACGGGCACTGACATACATGGACACCCTCAACCTGTAAACGTCATAAACGAGTACAATAATTAGAAAAAGGCATACAATATAAAACACATTATAGGCAATATTCAAGTAGATCAAACCTGCAGAAATACCGCCCAAAAGATAAGATGACATAATAGCCAATTGTACTTTTGCCTTACCCCTCAACTCCTTATTTTCTCTATATTCCTTTTTGGTAAACATGGAAAACAAAATACCCAAATCAGTAGTCAGCCCAGTCAAATGGGTAGTTTTCACGGCTGAATTAGATATGCTAGCGGTAAGTCCATTCTGAATCCCCATGGCAAAAAGCATAAGTCCCACCAAAATTTCTGTCTCCACCAGGCTTTCCTTATAGTAAAACTGTATATAACTCCCCACTATCAGCAAACAGATAATTTCCAATATGATAGGAGCAGCATGTGCCAGATAGGTATGGGTTTTATTGAAGTTTATTATGAGCAGGTTCGCTGTAAACCCACCAAAAAAGAACAATAAAATCCAAGATGCTACCACCCCTGCCTGGTACCAATTTCCCTTTGCTATCTCCTCCGCTAATACCGCATAATGTCCTGTAACATTGGAGGTAAAAGCAAAAAAGATGATCACTGAGATGACATTAACCATCCCTGCAGAAAAGGCTGTCAATGCTCCCAATTTGACGTTATCAGCCAAAGTTCGACTATTACTAAATTTTCTCAGCATGACTATTGATTCATTATTTTCTTGAAAGTCATCTTTACAATTCCCCTGGCTTGCAGGTCCGTATTGAAATGAATTTCCATGGTATCCACTGTTAATTTTTGGATTTGATAGTGCTCGATACTATCAGCATGACCAAATAATTTAAGCACATGCCCCCTCCCTTTCAACCTCCAAAAAAGAGAAGAATGCTTCCCGTTCTCGCCTTCAAGACTGATTTTTCCGTCTGGATAAAATTTCCATGTTTCAGCCTCATGAAAGGCCAGCTCCCTGCTTATTTCCTTTTTAAGCTGATCTGTAATGCTTTTTGAAATGCCCCAGAATTCCTGATCACCTGTCTCATCGAGTTTTTCAAATTCCCAAGAAACTTCCTTCCACTCACCCAATAATTTATTATCAGGGCTTATATCATTAGCCATCAAACTAATGACCCCACTTGTCAGCAATACTATAATCCCAAGATAAACAAGGCTCACTCTCATAGTAGCTAAGTTTATATTGATGATAATTGGTTAAAGAAAATCCCGGAAAGCTCATCCCGTTCCTGTTTGAAATTCTCCCCTAAGCTCATCCACTTTACCTTAATCAAATTGGTGCTGGACTTATTGATAAAGGGCATCAAGTCAAAACTTCTTTTATGCCTTGGTGAAAAATGATAATCTGTCAAAGCGTAAATTTCATCAACCTGATTGGCCTCAAGGTAATTTTCGAAAGCTCTTCTATTATAACCTGAAAAAATATCTACAGTTAGTTCTATTAAATTCGAATCGTATTTGCTGATAAGCATCTGGCAACTTGCACGGAATTCATCCGTCTCCAACTCTTCCAATAATTTCTTCTTGGAAAACAACAACAAATCCGTCATAGAATCAGGTAATTCTAAGCCATGGACCAAAAGAATTCTAAGTTCGCAGTCACTATTAACACTGAGGGCTGATTTCACAACATTCAGCGACTTTACATAAAAGTCAGTAGGAATAAGTATCGTTTTCTTCTTCATCTTATCATTTTCATTGGATCAAGGGTAAATTTACCCCCTAACCATTAGAATCATCTAAGGATGAGATTAAGATAAGATTAGAATTTACTTATTTATGCTTCCCGTCAAAAACAGACAGGCTGATCTGCACTGTTGTTCCTTTATTGGCAGCTGAGGACACCGATAAATCCCCCTTATGAATCTTAACAATATTTCTGGCCAAGGGCAATCCAATACCATAGCCTTCATAATTCTTGGTATTAGAAGCTCGGAAATAGGGATCATAAATAAACTTCAGTTCTTCCTCTGGAATGCCAATCCCATCATCCTTGACAATTAAAATGATCTCCTTATCAGCAACTCCCAAGGCAACCTGAACAGGTTTTCCATCAGAGTATTTACAGCCATTGAGGATAATATTGGATATGGCCAAATGTAAGAGGGCCTCGTTGGCATTAATTTTCAGTAGTTCGGGATTTTCAGGCAATAAGCTGAAATCCAAACATATTTTACTTCCTGGATTGATTTTTTCACAGGTATCAATAACATCTAGAATCAACTGATCTATCCTAAGTTTTTTAAACTTCTGCACTTTTCCATCAAAGCCAGTCTGAGCCAGTAGCAATAGTGCTTTGGTTTTTTTGTTCAGTTTTTCAGCTTCCTCCAATATCGTCTGTAAAGAATTGATATATTCTTCAGGTTTTCGAATTTTGCTTAAAGTCACATCTGCTTCTCCTATAATGGAAGTCAGTGGGGTGTTGAGCTCATGGGAAGCATTACTGATAAAGTTCTTTTGTGTTTCAAAGGAAGTTTCCAAGCGGTTGAGCATATCATTAAAGGTTTGTGTCAACTTACTTACCGTATCATCATTCTCCTTAGGTGCCGCTAAGCGGAGATGAAGATTATCGGAACTGATCTCCTTAACTTTATCTATAATATCATTGATAGGCTTGATGATTCTCCTGGAAAACATAATGGAAACAACCAAAATAATAATCAGGGCAATCACCAGGGAGGTGAACAATAAGTTCCTCAAATAAAGAACATGATGGGTAATAAAGTAGTTTTCTGCGGAAACAATCACTAGGTAATCCTCATTGGAAGTAGAGGTATAAACTGTTCCATAATAATAAGTCCTTTGATCATTATAATTGGCCTTACCTTCTGTCAGGACCTCATCCAAAAAACTTACTTTATATTTAGAAAGATCACTATTTAATGGAAGTTCTTTCTTTCCCTCAAGCGGATAAATCCTAATCTCTTCATCTTGGAGTTTTTCCAGGTATTCTTGTCTGAGCTCCTTAATGATATTGACATCACTTTCACTCTCTAACTGTGACTTGGCGGTGGTAATTGCTCTAATCTCCAAACGCTTATAAAAATCAGTAAAAGCATAGTTGGATATGGAATAATAGATAAAACCACTAAAAAGTAAAGTATAACTTACAAAGATGACAATAAGGATATATATGATCTTATTCTGTACTTTCATTCGCCTTCTTTTAACACATAGCCCATTCCGATTACCGTTTGAATCAAACGACTTCCCCCGTATTTCTCCATTTTTTTCCTCAGATAATTCACGTATACATCGACTACATTTGTTCCCATATCAAAACCAATTCCCCACACTTCTTCCAATATATCCATTCTTGAAAGTACCCTGCGTTGATTTTTGACCAGCATCAAAAGCAATCTATATTCTGTGGATGTCAAAGAAATTTCCATTCCATCCCTTAAGACCGTCTTGGATTCATCGTCAATCTCTAAGTCTGCAAATCGGTAAGTATATTCACCCTCTTCTTCTTCAGGAGCATTTTTAAATCTGGATCTACGTAACAAGGTCCTTACCCTGGCCTGAAGTTCCATAAACTTGAAAGGTTTGGCCAAATAATCATCTGCACCAGAATCCAGGCCTAGCACCACATTTTCGGTACTCCCCAAGGCTGTCAAAAAAAGAATCGGGGTATCCAACACCTTCGTTCTAATCTCCTTACACAATTCAAGGCCATTGATGGAAGGTAACATGATATCCAAAATAATAAGATCGAAATTACCGTTCATAGCCAGATCCCTACCGACTTTTCCGTCCATTGCTAAGGTCACCTCATAACCAGACTCGGAAAGTCCCTTGTTTATAAAAGCACTTACATGGCTATCATCCTCAACTAATAATATTTTCTTCAAAGCAAGTTTATGTTAGGGTCTCTACCTTTTAATCCTAAATTATTAAATTTTGCCAAAACCATTTTCACCAGTTTAGTAAGGTTAGTCTCCCTTCCCCATCCAAAGCATCAAACCTCTCTCCTCCATAAATTGCTGAAAAGATATTGAAACAAATTCCCCAATTATTAATAGAGGGCAATAATACTTTAGGTTATTAAATAGAATTAGACGATAAAGGTTTCTCAATAGTTATCTTTTTATTGAAATCTCTTTCTCCAAAGGCCATGTAAGTATGGGTGATTGTTCAATCCTCATTAAAAAAATTGACTGACATCGTGTCGAGAGCTGTGCCCGTCATTAATTGTCACGCAGTACAACTGCCGGGACAGCGTGTGGGATTTAATCATGGCATGACTTTGAGTCATGCCATGATTTTTCAAGTCTTCATACTAACTACTTGAGACTTGATACTATTTTCTTGCTACTAATTTTTACTTTTCAATACTGCTTGTACCTTATCCCAAGGCTCCACCTGATGGTTATCTGCCCACTCATTCCACAAAGCATCCATTTCCGCTACCCTTTCTGGCATCTCAGACGCAAGGTCATGTAGCTCTGTCCGGTCCTTTTCCATATTGTAGAGCTCCCACTTTTGGGGACCTTTATTGCTCCATTTCATCACCAGCTTATATTTCCCGTCCCGAACAGCCTTATTGCCTTCATGTTCCCAAAACAATGGTTTTTGGCGGTTCATCTCTCCTCTTCCACTAATCAAAGGCAGCAGACTTTCCCCAGCGAGTTCTGGCAATGCCTTACCATTCTTCATCGAAGGATAATTGGCTCCGGTCAAATCCACTAAAGTGCTCATAATGTCCGGCAGGTAACCATATTGGTTCACCAAGTTACCTTTATGGTCCTCTTCCATCCCAGCTGGCCAATGGACAATCAAGGGAGAGGAAATTCCTCCCTCATGAATCCAATGTTTGTATTCCTTAAATGGGGTATTGGAGGCATTGGCCCATGATTGCCCATAAGTAAGGAAATAGCCTTCCTCGGTTTCCAGTTGCTCAGCAGGACCTCCACCCATAGGACCTCCTTCTGCACAGGCGCCATTGTCATCCAAAAAAAGAATCAGGGTATTGTCCAGTTCTCCCTTTGATTCCAGGTAATCCACCAGCTTACCAATATTCTGGTCCATTCGGTCCACTTGGGCAGCATAGATGGCCATTCTCAAGGCCATTTCTTCTTTTTTCCCTTCACTTAAGTCCTCCCAATCCTTGGAATCCTGAGGAGACAAAGGCCATTCCTCTTGGATCAAACCCAGTGTTTTCATTTTGGCATATCGCTCCGACCTCAGGGCTCCCCATCCGTTTTTATACCGGTTCCGGTATTTGTCTATATCTTCCTCTGGAGCCTGAATGGGCCAATGGGGTGAATTGTAGGCCAAATACAGAAAAAATGGGGCTTCCCCATCCCCTTCGGTAGCATCAATAAATTGGATAGCTTGATCAGTAAATGCATCCGTGGTGTAATAGTCTGGATCATTAATCGAAATCGTATCGTTTTGGGATGTAATTCCGCGGGGATATTCTGGTTTAAAATAATTGGCCGCACCTGCTAGGATCCCATAATATTGATCAAATCCCCTTTGCAATGGCCACATACTTTCCTCACTCATCCCCAAATGCCACTTCCCTGTCATCAAGGTCCTATAACCTGATGATTTAAGCAGTTCAGCCAAGGTTATGGTATTTTGACTTAAAAAGCCCCTGTAGCCTGGCATATCATAATCATGGTGGTCATTAAGGGGTGGATTTGTCATATGGCCAATGCCTGTTTGATGCGGATGCAGTCCGGTCATCAGGGAAGCTCGGGTCGGACAACACCTGGCGGTATTATAAAACTGGGTAAACCTAAGACCGTTCTTGGCTAGTTTATCTAGGTTGGGCGTTTGGATCTCTCCGCCATAACAACCCAAATCCGAATAACCCATATCATCCGACATGATCAGGACGATATTGGGCTTTTTCTCTTGAATAGTTTCTTCAGTTTTACTAGCTCCACAACTAAAGTTGAGTACCGTCAGGGCAATGAGCCAATAACTAATCCTGTTTTTTTTCATTGATCGTTTTTATCGGTTATTTGAAAAGTTTTAGCCTAGTATTACTCCCACTAATCTCACGGATTTACATGGATGGAATTTCAAGAAATCTAACAGCTGCACTTTTCCCTATTATTTTTGGGGAGAATTGATTGTTTAAGGTAGTCCAATCGCTTTCGGATATTTATCGAGTTTGGCCTCCAATTCTTTGACAATGTTCGGTTCATCTGTGGCGATATTCTTGGTTTCCTTGGGATCATCTTGATAATCGTACAATTCATATTCTACCGCTTTATTTTTGTCCTTCATATGGGTCCATCGCACCATTCGATAACGATCGGTCCGGATAGCTTCTCCCAAATACCCTCCTCGATTAAACGCGTGATAGGCGTGGTCTTTGATGATTTTCCCTCCATTTTTTAAGGTGGGCATCAAATTGATTCCATCTATAGGCTGTGGCACATCTGGTCTATCCAAGCCTGCTAGTCCTGCCAAAGTTGGAAAGATATCCACTGTCTCAGCAAACTGCTTGGTACTGCTTTTTGCGGAAGTGACTCCTGGGGCCCTGAAGATGATCGGAATTCTATTGGCCTGTTCGTAATTGGTATGTTTTGTCCAGATGCCATGGTCTCCTAAATGCCAACCATGGTCACCCCAAAGCACTACAATCGTATTTTCATCGAGTCCCAGTCTTTCCAATTCTTTGAGCACCTTGCCTACCTGGGCATCCATATAGCTCAGGCTGGCATAATAACCATGAACCAATTTGCGCTGCAGATCCTTTTCAAACAATTCCTGCTGAGTGGGAATAGGAAAAAACTGGTTGATTTCACCTCCGTGTTTCATGGCAAAGCCAGGTGCATTTTCAGGACTTTTTTGATAATCCGCGAGAGGAAGGGTTTCAGGTTCATATAGATCCCAATATTTTTTTGGCACACTAAAAGGAAGATGTGGACGGGCAAAGCCTACTGCCATAAAGAAAGGTTCGTCGTCATGGCTTTTGTGGTAACGCAAACGGTCTATGGCATGACGTGCCACCCGACCATCTGCATAAGCCTCATCGGTAACATCAGGACTTTCCCAAGCTGCTCCCCTTGGCAGCTCATGATTTGGGGGAGTGTCTTTGATATACATCGGAGTATTTTCGAAATATGCCTCTTCCCTTGTCAACTGGCCTTGGGTACTTTCTGGATCCACATATTCGATCACTTTCTCCTTCCAATGGGGAATACTCCAAGAAACTTCATCATTGGTATTGCCATGACCTATGTGGAAGACCTTTCCCATGGATTCCGCCGTATACCCAGCTGATCTGAAATACTGGGGCATGGTCACTGCATCAGGAATTACATCCCTAAATTCCTTTCCGAAATTATAAAGTCCTGTGCTGGTAGATCTAGAACCCAAAATCAAATTGTATCGGGAAGACACACAAACCGCCTGATTGCAATAAGCTTGATCAAAACGCATTCCGCTATTCGCCAATTCATCGATATTGGGACTGATGGCGTGTTGATCACCATAAACCCCCAAATTGGGCTTCAGGTCATCGACCAGGATTAAAAGGATATTCGGTTTTTCTTGTTGGGCATGTAATGGACTAATGGCAAAAGACATTAAAGCCAGCAGCATCCCACAAGCTAAAAAAGTAAAACTCTGGTTTTTAGTAGTTTTCATTCTAATTGCTCTGTATTGGTTTTATAAATTATTTCTTATCAAAAGACTGTGCTTCATCAGGTCCAGGAATAGCATAATTTGGATCAATAGCACGGATATAAATCTCGCCATTATTCAGAACTTTCACCTCCAAGGGTACAATGGTCGTTCCCTGTTCATTGATAGTTTGGGCAGTTTCTCCCAAATCATGTTGCTGAATTCCTTCAAGGTCTACTGGTGGGACATTTCCATTATAAAAAGCCGTGCACCACCATCTCCCTTCTTTGTCCTGAAAAGGGGTGCCATGGCCCAAGAACCTGCCTACAAATTTCCTTGGCCCATAGGGTCCAGTAATATTGTCAGAAGTACAATAATAAAGGTTATAGGAGCCTTTCCGCATCTTGTCGGTGGACCAAGCCGTGCCAAAATGCACATATTTGTCTCCTATTTTTCTTAAGGTAGCACCTTCATGTCCAATCACTCTGTTGGCTGGATCAATGCGCTTAGGCTCGGCAGCCAATCCTTTAAAGCCAGGTTTAATAGGTGCAATAAATGTATTTCCCCAGAGCAAATACCAAGTACCATCATCATCTCTGAACAAACTCGGATCATGTTTATTCCGCATATCATCTCCCATAGGAAAAGTAAAAGGTCCGGACATGTGATTCCCTTCTGAAATGGCCAAGTTGGCCCCACCTTGAACTGGATCAGGAGAGGTGTGTACATAGATCCACTGCCCATTGACATGATATACTTCTGGAGCCCATAACCTCCAGTCGCTGGCAGGCTTTTCATTCAATTTATCCGGCATTTTTGTCGCCCAATACCCTTCGGCCAAATCGAATGGTTCTCCAAGGTATTCCCATTCAAAAAGGTCCTTGCTTCTCCAAACCCTGACCTTATGTCCCACAATGCTCGGGCTTCCAAAAAGTTCCCTATTTTGGGCATCCAACCCCGTATTATAGGGTTCTGTAGTTTCTCTAGGATCATTCGGTAAAGGAGTAGTTCCGGTCAAATAATAGTAACCATCTTTATCCAACAGAATATAAGGATCTCGGATCCATCCGTCTTTAAGGTAGATCGCTTGGTCATGTGATTCAAAGGCAGCCTTTTTATCTTGCTGTCCAAAAACAGGAACAGTCATCAAACAGCTTACCAAGGCCACAAGTATATTTTTCTTATTGATCATTTTTTCTTTTTTCAATCGTGTTGGCATTAGGTTTAGGCCCATTGGCTGGGTAAGGTTTATGATAGACTTTTTGCTGGTCCCCTTGCTCCTCCATCCATCTTTTCAATTGGCTTTCCATCTTACCAATTAAAGCTTGGTACTTGGCGTCATCAGCAAGATTGTACTGTTCATTGGGGTCATTGGCCAGATCATAAAACTCCATTTCTGGGCGGACAAAATACTTTTGAACAATAGCCGTTGCCAGTGGATTGTGAACAGCCTCTTCATCCCAGCTGTCCCAATAGGCTCCTGCCCCATCTTTCCTCAAAATATCGGAATGATTCGTATGAAGGGCATTCGGAACCAGGTTAATGATCAACTTATAGCTTTCATCCCGAATGCTTCTAATGGGATAGACATTGAAGTTGCCATCTCCGCTATGCGTGGTATAAATTAAATTTCTGAATTGGTCCGTTTTTCCTTTGAGTACATCCGTAAATGGTTTTCCATCCAAGTCAGCTGGAATCTTTGATCCAGAAATATCCAGCATGGTCGGCAAAATATCCACCCAGCTGACCATGGCTGCTGTCTTACTTCCAGGCTCAATTACTCCTGGCCATTTTACGATCAAAGGCGTCCGGATCCCTGCATCATAAAGATTCCACTTTGCAAAAGGCCACTGAGCACCATGATCACTGGTAAAAAGGGTGAGGATATTCTCCCCCATCATTTTACCCAAGTATTCCAAAACCTGCCCCATTTCACTGTCCATTCCGCTCACATCGGTATAATATCTCGCCCGATGTTCCCGAGTAGTTTTGGTGTCAATAAAATAGGGAGGCAAATCCACCTCTTCAGGGGCATAATCCATTTCTTCCGTCCACCAAACATGTGGCCGCCTATCTCCAACAAAAATGCAAACCGGCCCCTCCACTTTAGTAGAATCAAAGTATTGGCTGATATTCTGGTAAAGATTGACTTGCTGATCATGGTGAAAGTCAAAACCACATTTCTTATTTCCCCCATAGTGGGCCACCTTCCCAAAGGCATACACAGAATAACCGTTTTCTTTCAGGTTTTGTATCAGGTATGGAATCCCTTTTGTCGGAAAAGAATGATTGGTTTCTGCACCATTTCTGGCAGGCATCAAGCCTGTGAGCAAGGCTGCTCGACTTGGAGCACAGGATGGAGAAGCTACAAAGGCATTACTAAAGGTCATTCCTTCCTCACTCAGCTTTTCCAAAGTAGGTGTTTTGACCACTTCTGCTCCATAGACTGACACATCAAGATAGCCCAGGTCATCGGACAAGTACACTATCATATTGGGTTTTTCTTGAGCCTTAAGCTCAAAAGTCAAAGCTGTTCCGATAAAAAATAGAATCACTGCTAATAAATTGACTTTTAAAAAGCCTTGACTGCTGTGGTTGTGTTTTATGGTCATCTAGGGTTAATATTTTAATAATTTCTGGCAGGTGGCCAACCAAAAATCAACGGTTCTCTATATTTTCAAAGTTCTGAAATCAGGGACTTAAACAATCTTAATTTATATTCAAATTTTGCAACATTTTCGTCAATTGCCTTCAGAATACCCACTAAAACTCTATTGAGTAAGCTCAAACCCATGGTGCCGGTAAATACTGACACCATGGATTCAAAGCCTACTTACTTAGATTGAAACATCTTAATACCAATATCATGATACCAACATTAAGATATTGGCACTTTGTTTTCCTTTTTAATAGCCATCATTTTGGACCAGAAGTGGGTTGGCATCCAAGGCTGCTTGAGGAATTGGAAAAAGTATATGAGTAGGTTTGGCATTGGTGATACCACGATCGACCGCAGAGGAAACAAATGTCCCTATCCTTATCTGATCTTCCCTTCTTTTTCCTTCTGTATAAAACTCCCATGCCCGCTCATTGAGCAGGTGCTCCCTAAGCTGTTCAGTGGAAGTGAAATCACTCAATTGCAATGGATCTAAATCAGCACGGTCCCTGACCATATTGATAAGGTCAATAGAGGTTTGGTTAGGGCCATTGAGCTCATTAAGGGCCTCAGCCCTGCTCAGCAAAATATCCGAATAACGGACTGCAGGTACATCATTGCCGTGCTCATTGCCTAAACCATTGGGATCAGGCCAGTACTTGAAAGACCGGGTATTATTATTGTCCAATAAGGAAACCGTGTTGCCTTGTCCATTGACATAACTGTCAATGATCAGGTCCATTCTTTTATCACCTTCCTCAAATGAATTATAGAAGCTATCGTACAAGCGGTACTGTGCAGCCCAATTCCTCCAAGAGTTAATAAAGGTCAAGCCCGTTTTTGGATCATTTGCAAACCCACCTGGAAATGCACCATTGATATAGTTATTGCCTGGACCATTGGGGATTTGTGGGTAGGAAAGTATATATTCCTGATTTTGCTCATTTTCCACTCTGAAAAGCATCGCATAATCTGAATACAAACTGTATTCTCCCATATTTATTACATCCTCGGCCATATCAGCGGCATTTTGCCATTGTTTGGTATTAAGGTAGAATTTGGTCAAAAGCGCTCTGGCTCCGCCATTGGTCACTCTACCATAAGCTTGCTCTTCACCCGGAGCGGGCAAATCCGGAATTACTGCCAGTAATTCAGATTCGATAAATTGACGAATCTCCTCCTCAGAAGGTCTTGGAAGATATATTTCATCCTCAGAACTTTGCCTAATGGGTACTGGGCCAAACCAAGAATGCAAATAGTAATAGCTCAAAGCCCTAATAAACCTGGCTTCTGCAGCATAGGTACGCTTTAAATCATCACCAATTTCTGCTACCTCAACATTTTCGAGGACAACATTGGCATTTCGGATAGCCCGGTAAGGCTTCAGCCACATATCACCGTACATCCAACCTACAGAAGCATCCCAGGTAAAATTAATCATTAGGACTGCAGTTCGGTTTTCACCGCCTCCCGTTTCCCATTCGATGTCCGTGCACCACTCTTCTATATTACGCACACTATGATGCGAATACCCATTGAGGTATCCTTCTGCATAGGCGGCATCCAAAGTAGACTTAATCCCTTCCTGGGTCGTCAGGAAGTTTTCTGGAGCCATTTGAGAAAATAGTTCTTCGTCCAAGATATCCGAACAACTGCACAATATCCCCAAGCTCAGTGCGAAGAGTTTATATTTTAATATTTTCATAGTTTATCTTCTTTATTTATTGTTTTGCCTTTGTGCCATTGATTCATTTTTGGTTCTTTAAATAAATTATTTGCTCCTTTGAACATTGAAATGAGTCCCCCCATTTAAAAGCCATAATTAACTGGCTCAATATTCTGCAAAAACTATTTCTCCAAATAAGCAATCAGACAAGTTCCAATATTCACTTTGTGAGTATATAAGATTTACTCCACCTTTTTCCCTGATCAATGACCAAATCCTAAAGACATTCAATTTTTCAATAACCTTCATTTTGAACTAAATTTGGGTTAGAATCCATTGCTGCCTGGGGAATCGGGAATAACACATGTGTGTTCTTTGCAACTGTAACACCTCTATCATTGGCATCTTTGATGAGCATCCCCATTCGCTTCAGGTCCTCCCTTCTCTTTCTCTCAGAATAAAACTCCCAGGCACGCTCATCCAAAATATGAAGCCTTAAACTTTCCTTTGTAGAAAAACCTGACAACTCCAATTCATTGAGTCCAGCTCTCTTTCTTATTTGATTTAAAAGATCTATGGACTCTTGATTGGGGCCATTCAGTTCATTTAATGCCTCTGATTTGGCAAGAAGAATATCTGCAAACCTAATCTCAGGAATATCATTTCCATGGGAATTGCCCAGACCATTTGGATCTGGCCAATATTTAAATGAACGGGTATTATTATTCCCTAAAAGGGATACCATTTCACCCTTGGCATTAATATATTCTGATATTATTAAATTTTTCCTTTGATCTCCTTCTTCAAATGAATCATAAAACCCATCCAACAAGCGGTCTTGTCTTGCCCAGTTTCTCCAACTATTTAGGAAAGTCAAACCAGTCCTAGGATCCTGTGCAAAATTAATCGGAAAAGCCCCATTCATATGCTCATTCCCAGGCCCATTGGGTATCGCGGCATTCACGAAAATAAATTCATTATTATTCTCATTATGCACCTTGAAAAGCTCTTCAAAACTAGGGTACAAGCTATAATTCCCCATACCTATAAGTTCATCGGCTACCTCTACACATTCCTGCCACTTTTTAGTATTTAGCAAGAACTTACACAAAACCGCTCTTGCACTTCCTTTTGTGGCCCGTCCATAGCTTTCTTCCTGCCCTGGAGCTGGCAAACCATCAATACACGCCTCTAATTCTGAAATAATAAACTGCTCTAACTCATCTGAACTGGCCCTAGAAAGGGCAAGCTCATCAGTAGTACTGGTCCTCAGAGGAACGGTACCAAACCAGTTATAGAGTCGGAAATAGCTGATGGCTCTGATAAACATCGCATCAGCAGCTAAAAGGTCTTTGTCTCCCTGAGGAATCTCGGCATTACCAATATTCTCCAACACAATATTAGCATTTCGAATAGCTGTATATTGCGATGACCACATATTCATAAAGATATCTACAGATGGATCCCATGTGTAATTGATAAATAGAGAAGCTGTTCTATTTGCTCCTCCTCCGGTTTCCCATTCGATGTCCGTACTCCATTCTTCTGCGTGCAAAATAACATTTCCCCTGTTTCCAATTATCGCTTGATCTGCATAAGCTGAAAACAATACAGATTTGATTCCTTGCTCAGTTGTAAGGAAATTACCGGGTGCCATTTGAGAGAATATTTCCTCCTCCAAATGGTCAGAACATGAACCGAGGGTCATACAAACTGAAGCCAAGATAATGCTAAGTATTTTCATAGCTTTCATGTCCCTTTCTGTTTAAAACCCAAGTTTTACACCTAACAAAAACGTAGTAGCTGTAGGATAAGCATTATAATCAATCCTAATATTGGCATTGCCGTTTGGATTGACAGCAGGATCCACCCCATCATAATTGGTGATAGTCCATAGGTTCGTTCCCGTTACATACACCTGCGCAGAACGGAAAGTATTGCTCTGCAACATTGGGATGTTATAATTAAGGGTCACGGTATTCAAGCGCAAATAAGATGCATCCTGTACAGTGTAGGAATTAACTTCTTTCTGTCCCTGTGCCGTTGGATTGACAAAGGAAGGGTATACAGTGGAAGGATTTTCTGGCGTCCATCTGTTGAGATATGGTTCTGCAAACTTGTTTCTTCTAAAATTGATCGGGAAATAAGTGTCGACCAAGTTATTGTTCAACATGCTGATACCATGCACCCCTTCAAAGAAAACATATAAGCTGAAGCCTTTGTATTCAAAGGTATTAGCAATGGAATAGTTGAAATCTGGAAAAGAGTTGCCCAACACTTCTCTATCGTCTGCATTGACAGTCTGGTCTCCATTGAAATCTCTGAATTTCAAATCTCCAGGGGCTACATTATCGGTAGTTTGGTCAAAGTCATCACCTTCTTGCCAAACACCATCAACTTGGTAACCATAGAATGAATACATCGGTAAACCTTCCTTGATAATCCAAATTTGGTTAGCAAAACCCGCGCTTCCTCCAATAATCTGGTCTACACCGCCAAGGCTGGTCACCTCATTTTTCACAGTTGCCATGTTAAGGGTAGTGGTCCAAGAAAACTCTCCGTCAAAGTTCACTGAAGTAATCGCTGCTTCAATACCTGAATTTTTCACACTCCCAATATTGGTGATCCTATTGGTATATCCTGTAGAAGTAGGAATTGGTAGATAAAGGAGCATGTCAAAGGTGTTTTTCCTGAAATAATCCAAGCTACCAAAAATCCGGTCCCTAAAGAGGCCAAAGTCCAAACCAATATCCCACTGCTCGGTAGTTTCCCACTTCAAGTCAGAGTTGGGAATACGCGCTGGCTGGGTGGTGGATACTTTTTGATCATTGAAAACGGCATCTGGTCCTGGAACGAAAGTACTAATGGAAAGGTAATTGCCAATTTCCTGGTTTCCTGTCTGTCCCCAGCTGGCCCTGAATTTCAAAGTGCTCAGGGTTTCCAAATCCTGCATAAAAGCTTCTTCATTTACCTTCCAAGCAAAAGCTCCTGAGGGGAAATAACCAAATTTATTATTCTCACCAAATCTGGATGAGCCATCTATACGTAGTGTTCCTGTAAACAAATACTTATCCATCAAGGTATAATTGACCCTACCTAGATAAGAAAGCAAGCGGTTGGTTGCCCGGAAGCTATTGATATTGAACTGGGTAGGATCACCTAGGCCTATATTATCGGTTCCTGTCGCATCAGAAGGAAAACTTTTGCCATGGCTGGTGGTATTGGCACTGGCAAATTTCTGCGTGGTCACCCCTGCTACTGCGGTGAAGTGGTGATCATTGAAAGTCTTGTCATAAGTAGTCGTTAACTCCATCAAATAATTGGATTGACGCTCTTGTAAAATCGTAGCTATCCCGCCATTGGCCAAACCGTCTTTTGTCGAACGGTCTATATAAACATCTCTTCGCTGATTGGTCACATCTGTACCCAAATTCAATTTAACAGACCACTCCGGAAGGATTTTATAGTCGGCATAAGCCACCGCCATATTTCTATACCGTTCGATCATGGCATTTTTCCCATAGGCTATGGCCAGAGGATTATCAATAGAGATAAAAGGAGAGATTCTGTAGCGCCCATCATCCCCGTATATACTTAATGTAGGATCAAAGTTATAAGCCGCATACAAGGCTCCATTGTTTTCATTCACACCAAAAGATTGGGCAGGAACTTGATCGTTTTCACTGAATGAGGCATTTAAATTCATCCCCAAGGTCAAGCGGTCTGAAAATTTGGTCTCCAAGTTCAAGCGCGCACTGTAGCGTTCAAAGGCAGAACTTTTGACCACACCTTCCTGGTTAAAATAGTTCAATGCAGCAAAATAATTCGTCTTTTCATTCCCACCAGAGAAGGATAGATTTTGATTGGTTACTGGAGCATTTGAACGAAAAAGTTCATCTTGCCAGTCCGTTCCACCATCTTCTATTACATCGACCATTTGATCCGCTATTCCTCCTCCATCAGCAATGATATCATTCATGACCATTTGGTATTGTTCTGCGTTCAGTACATCCAGTCTTCTCGCCACACTTTGCACCCCTACATAGCCATCATAATTGATTCTCATTTGCCCTGACTTACCTTTCTTGGTGGTCACCATGATCACCCCATTGGCGCCACGGGCACCGTAGATGGCGGTAGCCGAAGCATCTTTCAGGATTTCAATGGACTCAATATCGTTAGGGTTGATCGCGGCCAAAGGATTGGTAGGCGTACGAACACTTGGATAATTGCTACCTCCGCCAGTTGTCATGGCGCTATTATCAATGGGCAAACCATCAATAACATAAAGCGGGCCTGTTCCTGCATTTACGGAGCTGGCACCACGTATGCTGATAGAAATCCCCCCACCAGGTTCGGAACTGTTTTGCACCACATTCACTCCCGCGGCCTTTCCTTTTAGCAATTGGTCCACTGAGGTATTGACACCTTGATTCTGTTCATCAGATCTTAAGGAGACCACAGATCCAGTCAAATCACTTTTCTTTACGGTACCATATCCTACCACCACGACTTCTTCCAAGGCTTGCGTGTCCTCTTTCATTACAACGTCTATGATGGATTGATTGCCTACTTCTCTTCTTTGGCTCACAAAACCAATGAATGAGAAAATCAGCACATCGCCTTCTTCCACCACAATTTGGTATTTGCCATCCAAATCTGTCACTGTGCCTTGCCCGGTACTTTCCACTTTTACAGTGACACCAGGCATATCGCTTCCTGTTTCATCTACTACCTTCCCCGAAACTTTGATTTCTTCTGCTTCGGCTATAGCTACAGCTGTGTTTTGGGAATTGGCATTTACATGAATATTATCATTAATCTGGGTAAAGCTCAGGCCTGTCTGACGTGATAAGGTTACCAGCAAATCATAAACTGTTCCTGAGTGGGAAATAGTCCCCAATCGGGAAGAGGTGTCGATATGATTGGCGTCGAAAGTAAATCTAAAGTCTGTTTTTTGCTCTATATCGTTGAAAACCGCCCGGAGGCTCTTGTTTTGAACCTGCAATTCCACACGGACATCTTCAATGGTTTTCCGTTGTGCATTGCTGGTGTTGGCCAACAATACCGAACAGAATATCAGCTGTATAAGAAAGCCATATAAAACTCTCATGGACATCATTATTAGTTGTCTCAGTATTTTTTTTTCCATAGTTTTAAAGTGTTTAAGTAATAACTGCTTAAGCATCCTGTCTGAACCGACCAAAGCATAGGACAGGAAGAGTAAGGACAGATGGAATTCTCCCCAGAATTCTATCTGTTTCTTTGTTAACTTGAGTTGTTTTTCATCATGGCTAAAGGTTATTTAGGGTTAATTTTTAATTAATTTCACTTTCTTTCCGCTGATTTTATAGTTGATATTCAAAGTTCGTTTTATACCTTCCAAAACATTTTCCAGGGACTCATTATGGTATTCTCCTGAATAGGCCCAGTTGTCCTTGATCCCTTCATTAACTTCGACCTCTACACCGTACCAATCACTGATCCTTTGGACGACCTCCGTTTTGTTACTGTTTTTGAAAACCAATATCTTATCCTTCCACCCTGTAATTTCCAAGGCATCAAAAGGAATGATTGAAAGCTTGCCCTCAGGATTGATCTCGAGCATTTCAGAGGGATGAAGAATCACCTGATTACCAGTCCTATCTTTCACTTTCACCTTACCAGTAAGCAAGGCCACTGATAAACTACCATCTTCATTTTTTTTAACATTAAAGGTAGTTCCCATCACTTCCACATTGGTACTTCCTAAATCCACAATAAAAGGTCTTCCATCCTTTTCAATATCAAAAAATGCTTCCCCTTCCAGTTTTACCATCCTTAGGCTGTCAGAGAATTTTTCCAAAAAACTTAGCTTACTGTTGGCATTCAGCTTGACAATGGAACCATCCCCCATTTTAATGGTGGACTTCACTCCTGCTGGGTTTTCACGAACCTCCCATTTCGCCGGAACAGGTTCAGTTTCTTCGTCCGTCCAATAAATATCAATGATCACCCAAGCACAAAAAATCAATAATATGGCTGCTGCTACTTTTTGAAAACCGAAAAGAGTTTTCCATATTGACTTAGGACTCTGTACTTTCTTTGGTACTGTATTATCTATTCTAGGTTCCGACTTCAGTATATTTTCAAATATGTCCAAGTAGGATTTATCGGATAAGTTTGGCTTATTATCATAGGTCAAAGAGCGAATAATAGTAACTGCCTGCATTACCATTTCACTTTTATCTCCATTTTCAGCGATCCACTTGTCCCAAAAATGATTATTTTCTCCAATTGGATTCTTTACCCAGGAAATAAAATATTCATCTCCTAGAAAGTCCTCCAAATCATAATCTTTATATTTCAATATATTTCTTTCCTTATCCATGGTATGACATTAAAATGGATTAATGACTTCTTTCAAGCTAGCAAGTGCCCTGTATACGAGTTTCCTTGCCGATTTCACCTCACTAAAGCCCATAACTTCAGCTATTTCACTGTAACTCATTTCCTCCTCATATAAGAGAATCAGGGCCTGTCGCTGTCTTACAGTAAGCTTATCCAATGCTAGATTGACCATCTTTTTTTTCCGCTCTTGGGATTCCGATTCAATCAGTATGGTTTCTGGTGAAAGACTAATGCTGAAGGCCTTTTTATATTGTAAATGGTCCATATCAACGAGGATCCCCCTCTCCTTGAGTCTTTTGATAATTTCACTTTGAATGCATCTGAATAAATAGGACTTAATACTCTTTACATCTGACAGACTGCTCCTTTTTCTTCTTAGGTAGATAAAAACATTTTGGATGCAATCTTCTACCAAATGGGAATCGCCACAAAACTGATATCCAAAAGCATAAAGATCAGAGGCGTAATTTTTATAGATATAATTAAAAGTAGATTCATTTCCCTTACAAAAGGACTTCCAAATAAGGTCATCTGGCATTTTTTGGAAGTCCTTTTCAGTAAACTTCCTTTGGGAAGAATCGGTTATTTCGGGTGATTTGATGGGTTCCATATCAAAATTTATTTTGGCAATCCTGCCAACATACAGCATAAAGAGATAGAAATTAAGAAAAATAACCCCATCAAATCGAAAAAAACATCACACCAATCAAAACTTTTTCATACTACACATTTTGCAAACGTTATCTTTAACAAATCCATAAAAAACCATTGCAAATTCTACCATAATAACAGCTAACAAAATCATACTTCTATAGCTCATTAGAAAAAAACATGCTATTCCTGCCTTTCCAAAAAATGCTTGGACAAAAAAACAGCCTTGACAAATGACAAGGCTGTTTACAATCCTAACGACTATCCAATAATTTTATCACCCCATTTTTCTATACTTATAACCCATCATTTTGTTAGCTTCCTTATCTCCTATAAACTTCTCTTTCTTAGGGTCCCAGTCCAGGTCTTTATTCAAACGGTAAGCGATATTCGCAATATTACCGATGGTTGCAGAGCGGTGACCAATTTCCACATCACAATGTGGTTGCTTTCTTGACTTCATTGATTCCAAGAAGTTTTTGTAATGATCTCCATCTGGATTAGCCAAACGGATATCATCGACCTTCAATTCGATATCCTTAAGAGAAACATTGGATGGATCCATATAGCTCCGACTGACATCAAGGCTTCCCTCAGTACCAATAAATCTTACTCCGAAACCACGCCCAAAATCCTGATGAATCATTTCAATACCATTTTCATAGTACATTTTGAGACCAGTCTGAGGATTGGACACTCCGGAAGGAGCAATAAACTTAACCGGTCCTGTACGATCCATGCCCAAGCCCCATTGAGCTATATCAAACATATGCGCACCCCAATCAGTCAATATCCCTCCGCCGGTCTCATCAAAAAGTCTCCAATCAGGATAAGTTTCATTAACAGCTGGAGCTATGGTATGGTGATAACCTAAAATTGGAGCAGGGCCACACCATTGGTCCCAATCTACCTCTGAAGGCAAGGCCTCCTTCGGTAAATCGTATGGTCTGGAAGGAGCTCCTACTTGTACCAAAACTTGCTTGACCTCTCCAATATATCCATTTCTCACCAACTCACAGCCCTTGACAAATCCATCCCAAGAACGCTGCATACTACCTGTCTGCACAACTCTTTTCGTTTTTCTGGAAGTGTCCACCATTTTAATACCCTCATCTATTTTTAGGGTAAGCGGCTTTTCACAATATACATCCTTCCCCGCCTTCATGGCATCAACAGCATTTAATGCATGCCAATGATCTGGGGTAGCTATAATCACACCGTCTATGTTTTTATCTTCAAGCAATTCTTTATAATTGCTGTAAGTAATTACATCCTGAGGTTTCACTTTTACATCATGCTTGGCATAGGCTTCAGCAACAAAGCCTTTGAACCATTCTCTCTTGGTACTCCATACATCAGCACCAGCAATAATTCTGGCGCCTTTCTGACCTGAAAATGCATTGCTAAGAATTCCCCCTTGCTTACCAAGGCCTATTACGCCAAGGTTGACCATATCACTGGGGGCTGTGTAGCCTGCTCCAAGTACATGGCGTGGCACTATGGCTATTCCTCCTAATGCCAGTAAGGATGATTTCAAAAAATCTCTTCTGTCGGACTTTTTTAGTCCCTTGGATGATTTATTGTCATTCATTTCAATAGGGTTATTGTTAATTATTCTACACTTTTTATCAAATTGAAAAATAATATAAGGCTAAAATTAAAATTTTAAGTACAAACCTACATAAAAGGCAAAATTTCTTGATAGAAAGGATAATATTTTCAGGAAGCACACCCTGCCTATCTCTCTTGCTATTTCTACACGCTAAAAGCAGCAAAAATGCTTGCTGAACAATAATGATAGCATCTAGCTATTCTTTACAATGTCCACCTCAATAGATTTGCTTATAGGAGTCTGACTTTTATCTGCATAATGATTATTAGGAACCAAAATATTGGTTTCTGGAAAATAAGCTGCCAGGTTTCCCTTTGGGATGTTATAAGGAGCTATCAAAAAGTTTCTGGCGATTCTTTCTACACCATCATAATTACTTACCAAATTGACCACGTCCATCTTTTTCAATCCCAATTCCTCGGCATCCATTGGATTAATAAACAAAACCCTTCTTTCATTGAAAACACCTCTGTAGCGATCATCCAATCCATAAATGGTCGTATTAAATTGATCATGTGAACGGATGGTCATCAATAAAAACCGGGCAGAAGTCAATTTGTGATTGGGAAGTTGACAAACACTAAACTGGGCCTTTCCATTTGGAAGCATGGAAAAATCACCCATTCTGGCATTGTTCGGCAAATCAAACCCAGCACCTTTTGATCGCTCGGAATATTGATCAAAGCCCTCAAACACCTGAGAAATTCTGGTCCGGATCAAATCATAATCCATTCCAAGGGCTTTCCAGTCAACTGGTGTATTTGATTTAAAATAAGCTTCAGCAATTTGGGAAACGATCTCTGGCTCACTCTTGAGCTTAGCTGAATGAGGTTCCAAATTCCCCATTGATCGATGCACCCTACCCATGCTGTTCTCTACTGTCACATATCTTTTTTGACCATTTTCCAAATCCAATTCCGTCCTTCCAAGAGTGGGCAAAATCAAGGCAGTTTTGCCAGGTACCACATGAGTCCTATTGAGTTTTGTACTTATGGAAACGGTCAGTTCACAATTTTGCAGGGCTTTTGCGGTGTATAAAGTATCCGAAGCTGCAGAGAGGAAATTTCCCCCCAAGGCTATAAAGACCTTGGCTTTGCCCTCATGCATGGCCTTGATCGACTTCACCACATCCAAACCTTCCTTTTCTGGTGGATTGAAACCAAAAACCCTTTGGAAACCATCATTAAGCTTTTTGGACACATGATGGGTTATCCCAACGGTCCTGTCTCCTTGAACATTACTATGCCCTCTTACAGGACAAGTACCAGTGCCTTTTTTACCAATGCTTCCCTTGATCAATAATAGGTTCACGCAGGCTTTGATATTATCCACTCCATTTTTGTGTTGGGTAAGTCCCATTGCCCAACATATCACCAACTTTTTCCGCTCCACCAAAAGCTGAACAGCTTTTTCTACTTCTGCCTCAGGAACCCCACACAATGCTAAAAGCTCATCTTCACTGTACTTTTCAATATCTTGCTTTAATTCTTCAAAACCAGAAGTATTTTTATGAATAAATTCATGATCAATTATCCCTCCTACCTTTTCATCCCTTTCAATCAGTTTCTTCATCAATAGATTGAGCAAGGCTACATCCTGATTAATTTTCACCTGAAGGAATAGGTTCGTAATGGCCGTTCCTCCACCCAAAACACCTGAGATTTCCTGTGGGTTTTTAAAGCGGACTAAACCAGCTTCCTCCAATGGATTTATCGCAATGATTTTTCCGCCATTCCCCTTACATTTCTCCAATGCTGAAAGCATTCTTGGGTGATTAGTCCCGGGGTTTTGCCCTATGACCATGACCAGTTCTGCCTCATAGATATCCTCCAATGTCGCAGAACCTTTGCCTATGCCTAAAGTTTCTGTCAGAGCTACTCCACTGGACTCATGGCACATATTGGAGCAATCAGGCATATTATTGGTTCCAAAAGCCCTAGCAAACAGCCCATATAAAAAAGCAGCTTCATTACTAGATCTCCCAGAGGTATAAAAAACTGCCTCATTGGGATCGTCCAAAGAATGTAAATGCTTTGCAATCAATTCAAATGCCACTTCCCAGGATATAGGTTCATAATGCTGACTACCTGCCCTAAGGACCATTGGTTCCGTAAGGCGACCACTTTTCCCTATCTCATAATCTGTCCAAGTTGAAATCTCACTGATGGAATGTGTCTTGAAAAATTCTTGGTCTACTGTATGCGTAGTAGCTTCCTCTGCGATAGCCTTTACACCGTTCTCACAAAATTCACCCAAGGAAGAACGCTCTTTAGGATCTGGCCATGCACAGCCAGGACAGTCAATACCTTCTTTTTGGTTCAGCTTGGTCAGGGTAGCAATGGATCTTTTAAGTCCCATTTCCTTCATAGCATGTTCCAAGGCTACTTTTACAGCTGGAATACCTGCTGCATATTTTTGGGGAGAAGTAATGGTACCCCCGATAATCTCTTCAGGTCCAATAAGCGAAACCTTGGCTTGATCGTCTTTATACATTTTCTTAGACAATAAGGTAGTTGATGAGCTTCTAAAATGCTCACTCCCAAGTTAAGATTATTTGAATTGAAAAAACAGCCTTGAAAGTCTGTTAATCCTCAATAACAGACCGGATGTATATTTCTTTCCATAAAATGTACTTATATGTCTATTCTATAAATATAATCTATATTGTAGAAAAAAAGCTGCCTGAAACCAGACAGCTTTTACTCAATATAAACCCATTCTTATCATTACTTCATTTTTAATCTTACAGGCTTTAATCCTTTGGTACTGATTTTTATTTTCACCTCGCCCTCAATCTGAATATAAGCCCTCAGCCTACCCTGATAGGTTTTGCGATGATCTTCCCTGTAATCTTCATGACTGCTCAAATCACCACTCTCAAGCCCTAATAATTTTGCTGTACCATCTATTTCAAATGTGATATCTCTGTCATCAGAAACGATTCTATTACCCGCTTTATCCTGAATTTCAATATCCATCAATACAATACCGCTTTCTCCCTCTTCCATATTAACCACCAGCTGGTCTGCCTTTCCGGGGCTAGTGATTCCATAAGCAGCTACTTCTTTACCATTTCTAAAGCCCACAGCCTTCAAGGTTCCCTTCTCAAATGTAACTGGCCATCCAGGCATTTCCTCTGAAGAATATTCAAGAGCTTTTCTCCCAAGGGATTCACCGTTTAGCCACAATTCAACTTCATCAACATTGGCATAGACAGCTACCCATTTTTCTTCTCCTTCCTCACCAGTCCAGCTATCCTGAATGCTTCTGCGTCTGTGTACATTTTCTTCATTATCTGTAACACCCAAATAAACCATGGGAGCTTCATTCCATAAACTCTTTCTGAAATAAAAGTCAGGTTTTGGATAACCTGCCATGTCAATGATTCCAGCCCCGCTGCTTCTTGACGGCCAAGGCCTGGCCTCTCCTAAAAAGTCAAATGCAGTCCATAAAAACTGGGAAGCAATATACTTATTCTCTGTCACGGCCCGCCAAGCCGATAATGCATCGCCATTTTCACTACCATAAATTACTCTGTCGGGATAGGCTTCATGATCTTCTTGATAGCGGTACTCTTGATAGTTATAACCAACAATATCCAATGCTTCCGGATAACTGGTATGGTTGGACATGGTCACTCCAGCCAATGCAGCGGTGACTGGTCTGGTACTGTCTACTGCCTTTACTGCTGCCACCAATCCTTCTGCCAAAGGTCCCAACTGGGAGGCAGGCGGATTATCTTTTTGATAGCCCTTACCATAAATCTGAGGATTCCTACCTTCATCCAAAACTGGGTGACTGTATGGATCATTTGGATAGTCAATTTCATTGCCAACACTCCACATGATAATAGAAGGATGGTTTCTTGATCTTAAAACCATGTCCTGCACATCTCGATGTCCCCACTCTTCAAAGGCATCATAAGATCCATCATTACCGGGAGTTCCTACATTCCAGCCTTCTATCCACTTGTTCTTGCCCCTTTCCCATTCATCAAAGGCCTCATCCTGCACCAAGAAGCCCATTTCATCACATAACTCATAAATATAATCCTGATGAGGATAATGACTCATTCTGATCGCATTACAGCCTAAATCCTTTAAAGTTTCTAAGCGCTTTGCCCAAACAGTCTTTGGCACCGCCGCACCAAATGTTCCAGCATCATGGTGTATACATACTCCTTTGATCAACATATTCTCACCATTGAGAAAAAAGCCTTCATCAGCATCAAAACGGATACTTCTAAATCCAACTTGGTCCACATATTTATCTAGTAGCTTTCCATCAGCCCAAAGGCTCACTTCCAGTTTATATAAGTTAGGTTCATCAGGTGACCAAAGCTTTGGTCGATTCACCTCCATATATAATGCTTCATGGTTTTCATCTCCCGCAGGCACAAATGAACCAAATTCTGTAGAAGCCACCTCATTGGATGCATTCAGCAAGCGGGCCTTTATTCGTACAGCAGCAGTTTTCTCATCGCTACTTTTAATATCAACCTGGACTTTTACCATGGCTTTCTCACTGCTCACCTCAGGAGTACTGAAAAACACGCCCCAAGTTTTGAAGTGAATAGGTGATTTAGTAATCAGATAAACATTCCTATAAATTCCTGAACCAGTATAATACCTTGAATCTGCATATTCCCTATGATCAACCTTGACAATTATCTCGTTATCGGCGGGATTAAGGTATTGTCCTATTTCATAGAAAAAAGAAACAAATCCATTAGGCCTTTTACCCAGATAATGACCATTGATCCACACTTCACTGTTTTTATAAATCCCATCGAAATAAAGTTGATAATCACTGTTATCATTCAACTCTTGAAAATCAAACTTCTTCCTGTACCAGCCAATACCTCCAGGCAAGAACCCAGTACCGCTGGCCCATTCACTACTGAAAGGCCCTTCTACAGACCAATCATGGGGCAAGGTTATGGGTTTCCATAAGAGTTCATCGGCAGCGGCAGCCTCCAGTGCTTCAAGGCTTCTAATATCATCGGCTTTGACAAACTCCCAATTATCATTAAATAATAGCTTAGCTTGTTCTTGGGCAAAAAGCAGCTGACAATTACAAAAAAGAAATAAGCCAAATAAAAAGAGTCTATGCTTCAGGTTATTTATCACGGTTAAAATGAGTTTTAGGGTTTAGAAACAATGGTTATGATGGACCTAGCAGGAATAAGCAATTTCCCCGATTGCTCTTCCAGTTCTACAGGGGTCAAATTCATGTCCTTATTCGTAATATAATATTTCGGATCATCCAATCTGGAACCATTAAGTGTCAGGGCAACATCAGCTTCCTTATTGGCCGAATTGATAACAACATAAACTACTTCCTCTGTGTCTGGATGTTGATAGGCTGACACCAATAAATCTGGAGATTGGTTGGGCTTTCCGGCAATGGTAGTTTCAATCCTTTGATAACCTGGACGGATAAAAAAGCTATAATTTCCGAGCGCCCAAAGCATTTTACTTTCATAATAATTGCCATCCTGCTTTTGATAATCGATATATACCAATCCATCTTTATAGTCATAAGGAGAAACACCCAACCACCAATGCCAAGCACTTGCATTGGCCACAGTAAGGTCATTATGGATCACCCTGGCCATGTACAAGGCAGGATCAATGCCCAAATCCCTACCAGAACCATTAATTTCCCCTGCATTATCACCTAAAATGCAGTATTCGCTCATCCAAAAGTTCCGACCCTCCATTCCTTCTAATGCAGTCTTCACCTTACTTCTGAGCTGTACAGCCACTTCATAAGGAGAAGTAGTAAAATAACTATGCCCAGAAATAGCATTGCCCATATGGCTCAAACCTCCAATATAGTTCTTGGAAGAAGCATCAAAAAAGTCAGCGACTTGTTGCCCTCTGCTTTCTTTATCTGCTTGTTCATACAAATAATTGATTTTTCCTGCTTCGGCTATATCTATCTTGGTTTCCAAATTCACAGCCGCCAATGCATCATTTAAGGCCCTGGCAATTCCTGCAATTTCATTATTCCAAAACGGTGTCCCTTCCTGTCCACCATCTGACCAGTCCCATTGTGGTTCATTGACCGGACTGATATAATCTACCTTCAGCCCCTTTTCATGCAGGCCTTTGATCACATTGGCCAGGTATTCTCCAAAGTCATCATAATGTTCAAAATCCAAATTGGATTGGCCATTTTCTGCATATGCCTTTCCTGTTCGTGTCATATGGACCGGTGGACTATTGGGAAATACCAACAGGTGCTCAACACCAAACTCTTGGGCAGCTTGGGCAAACCAAACCTGCCCTGCCTGCTTGTCCCAATCATAAGTCCCATCACTGCTGAGAAAGGATTCTGCTCTCCGCCATTCATCTCCAATTCCACTATCCTCCCCTTGTTCAGCACTTCCTGCACCTATATTAAAACGCCATAAGGACAGTCCAATACCATTTGGTTGTCCTGTTTCATCACTTTGCTGGCTAAATAACAATTCAGCAATCTTCCTTTTTTTCTCCTCTGGCCATAAACCTACAAACTGACAGGACCAAGCATCTGAAGCACCAAAATGCTCCATGCTCTGATAAACAACCGTCGTATTTGCATCAATACCGAGGACTTCCGAAGACTCAGGGTCTACTTGTTTTTCTTTTCCCTCTGAACTGCAAGAAAAGATCATCATGCCTAAGGCCAGAAGGCAAGCATAAATACTCCAATTCTCTTTTTTCATCATAAATTCTTCTCCCATGAAAATAGGAAAAAGAGAAACCGTATTGGTTTCTCTTTCCTAATAAATTAATTATAGCCAGGGTTTTGATCTAGCTGGTTATCAGAAGCCAGTATCTCTGATCGAGGGATTGGCAACCAATAATGTCTATCCATAAAGCTTTTGCCTTCCAAGGCTATCTTACGCTCATAGGTAAGTGTACCATCCGCTGCTTTGGTGATATTTATACCATAAGCAGGCTCATTCTCTTCTTCATCAGCGATCATCCATCTTCTCACATCATAAAATCGGTGCTCTTCAAAAGCCAACTCAATTCTTCGCTCATGACGAATCCTTTCCCTCATTTCATCTTGGCTCAGACCAACTGGCAATGCTGGCATTTCTACACCTGAACGGCTCCTGATGGCATTGACAGCATCATAAACACTGGCATCTGGCCCCACTGCTTCATTTTGTGCTTCAGCATAATTCAATAGCATTTCAGCATAGCGGAAATAAATCCAGTTTTGTGTCCCTGCCACTTCCCAAGGATTTCTAATTGGCAATTCCTCATTGATAAATTTCCTCAAATAGTACCCACTCTTCGTGGTATTCCAGTTGGAAGGTCCATCCTGACTATCTCTTCCTCCAGGAAGGAAGGTTTCCACTTGTCGATCGCGATAATCTGCACCATTGAATAAGATGGTTTCATAAAACCTAGGGTCTCTATTTTCATAAGGAGCACTCGCTTGCGCTTCATTGTCCCAACTAAAAGAGGTGCCATCCATCATCTCATAATCATCCACCAAGTTCTGCAAAGGCACATTACCACCCCAGCCATCATAGCCATTTGGACCATTGGCGATTTCAAGTGCCGTATGACGTGCATTGATATTATAATAACGGGCAAAAATGATTTCTTCATTACTATTTGGAGTAAGGAATAGCTGACTGTACCCTCCTTGGTATAAGCTATACTGCTGCAAATCCATCACTGCTTTTGCCGCATTTGCAGCCGCCTGCCACTTTTGGATATCATTACTTCCATCAGTATACAATGGGCTGGCAGCATACAATAGCAACCTCGCCTTCAAGGCCAAAGCAGCTCCTCTAGTGGCCCTTCCTTCTTGCCAAGTTCCATCATTTACTAATGGCAAACCTGCTGCTGCAGCGTCCAGTTCTGCCACTACATAATCAATCGCCGCTTGTTTTTCCACCCTGTCATAAAAAGATGGGTCGGTAAAATCTTCCCCTAATTCGGGAACGCGATCACCCATCATCACTACATCTCCGTAGTTACGGATAAGGTCATGGTATCTGAAAGCACGGATAAACTTCAATTCTGCAATCAATCGATCTTTACCCGTTTGGCTCATATCCAATTCACCGATATTGCTCAATGCATAGTTACATTCCCTAATGCTGCGATAAGAACGTCCCCAAAATGTACCAGCAATCCCCGTGTTTTCAGGAGAGAGCTGCCCTTGCTGAATAAACCAGGTATTATCGTCATTATTATAAATGGACTCGTCAGTCAATGAACTCCAAAGTGCATATTCAAAGCCACGACCAAATCCTGGCTGATAGGCATCTCCTTCTTTATTGGTCAACCTAGTGCCCAAATAACGATTAATGACATAGGCTTCAAATAAAGTAGAATCGGAAAGAATAGAAGCGTCGGAGACCCTGTCTGTAGGAACAATGTCCAGAAAATCTTCTTTACAACCGACCAGTAATGAACCGATCAGTGCAATGACCATAAATGGTTTGATGATATAGTTACTTTTCATGTCGATCGGAATTAAAATTGAATATTTACACCCAGGTTAATGATCTTTTGTTGCGGGTAGAATTGTCCACTTTCGCTGGATCCTTCTGGATCATAATCTTTTACACCTGTAACAGTTAATAAGTTAAATGCATTGGCATACACCCTTAGGCTACCAATAGAATACTTATCCAAGAAACTTTGAGGAAGATTATAGCCGATCTGAATGTTTTTCAATCTGGCGAAAGTGGCATCATTCAACCAGAAATTATTTCGGTAAAGTCCTCCACTTACAGCAGAAGAAGCCCTTTCACTTACTCTTGGAAAGCTCCCTTCTGTATTGTTTGGGCTCCAACGGTTATCTGCCCAGCTGCTATAGAAATTACCTACAGTACCTGACTCTGGCAGTACATACTGGTTAACCTGACTTTGTCCTGAGATCACTGCAGAGAAATCAAAATTCTTATACTCCGCATGCAAGGTCATACCAAAAGTAATTTGAGGAATATTCCCGTATTTAGAACGGGTCATATCATCTGCAGTAATTTCCCCATCACCATCGAAATCTTCATAGATCAAGTCCCCAAGTTGTGCGCCAGGCACATGAGGATAGTTGTCCAGATCCTCTTGGCTTCTAAAAATACCAATGGCATTGTATAATAAATAAGTATTCATAGGACGACCTGTCTGGCGCTGGTAATCCAATACTCCGGCTGCTTCATCGATGAACAACAATTCATTTTTGGCATAAGTAAAGTTTCCAGACACCCCATAGGTAAATTCACCTTTATTGTTGTTATAACCTAAAGTGGTTTCGATACCTTGGCTTTTCACCTCTCCTATGTTTTCAGCAGGGACTAAGGTTTCTCCATCATAAGGATTTACTATCCCTGAAGTACCTGGAATAGAAGCATTTCTGGTAGTCAAGATTTTACTTCTATCTTGTCGGAAATAAATAAACTCAGTGGTAAAGTTCTGTAACCAAACTGCATTGAATCCAATATCTGTCTTAGTAGCGACCTCCCAAGTAATATTAGGATTTCCCAATCTTGTTAAATCAATTCCTGTTACCACTTCATCACCGATCACATAACGATTGTTGAAGGAGTAGTTATCATAATATTGGAATTGTCCCACATTATCATTCCCTAGCTTACCATAGGATGCCCTGATTTTAAGGTCATCAAAGAAACCTACATTATTACGGAACCAGTTTTCTTCTGAAATCCGGTAACCTGCAGACACAGAAGGGAAAAAACCATATCGTTCACCAGAAGGAAAATTAGACGAACCATCTACCCTCATTTGTACTTCTGCAAGGTACTTTTCCTGAAAATTATAAGCTAAACGGCCAATATAACTTTTACGGGTATAGTTATAGCTGCTACCCCAGTTATCATAATCAGACGCTGCAGCACCTCCTTGAGACAGTTCTGGTGTTTCTGTTGTTGGGAAGTGCAACCTAGAAGCCCCCATGGTATGTGTTCTGTTTTCACTTTGCTCATAGCCCACAAATGCATCCACAAAGTGATCCCCAAAATAGTGTTTGAAGTTCAGCTTGATATTGGATACCATCATGGATTGGGTATAATGCTCTTCAGATAGGGTTGCCTGTTGATCAGGACCTCCTCCCACTACTACTGGATTGTATGCATCAGAACCTGCATCATAGTTATAGAGCGTATAAGGTGTACTGAATGTCCTGTTTCTATTGGAGCTTTCATCCACAGAAAAGAAGCCATCCACAGATAGGCCCTCAAGGAAAGGCAAATCATAACTAGCCCTTAAAATCCCATTAAATACATATTTCGGATTTTGCGTTAAACCACCTGCTTCCGTTGCCATCATCACAGGATTACTGTTCTCTATACCTGAGGAAGGCAATCCATTTGGATAAACAGCAGACACAGTAGGGTAAGCTCGGTAAATAGATCTAAAAATCGATCCAGCACTTGAAGTGGGGAATTGACGATTTTCTTTTCTACCCGCTAAAGAAAGACCTACCGTAAGCCTGTCTGTAATGTCTGCGTCCAAGTTGGTCCTAAAGCTATATTGATCGTATCGAGTTGCACCATCTTTATATAAACCATCCTGGCCGGTTTTTCCCAATGACACAAAATAATTCACGGATTCAGATCCGCCACGAACACTTAAATTATGCTGGTTTTGTAATGCTACATTGTTAAGCGCCGCTGCTGCCCAATCAGTATTTGGATAGTTCAATGGGTCTGAGCCATTGCCAAAAAGTCCCAATTCCTCCTCGGAATAAATTTGGTTGAGTCCCCCATCTGGGTTATTATAATAGGCAATTTCATTCCTAATCTGTCCATAAGTCACGGCATCCGCCATCTTTGGGAGCCTTGTTGGAGATGAAAAGCCTTGGTTAAAGCTATAGGAAATAACAGGTTTGCCTTCTTGGCCTCTTTTAGTAGTTACCAAGATCACTCCATTGGCAGCTCTGGATCCATAAATCGCAGCAGAGGCATCTTTCAATACTGACACACTCTCTATATCATTTGGGTTCAAACGCTCCAATCCTCCTATCTGTCCTGGAACACCATCGATCACTACCAATACATCATTATTGCCTGTAGTAGCCAAACCACGGATATTAAAGCTGGACCCATCATATCCTGGCTCTCCACCCCGGTTATTAGCAATAATTCCTGAAAATCTACCTGCCAATGAATTGGAGACATTTGGCTGGGGACTGTTCTGCAAATCCTTGCCTTCCACTTGGGATACAGAACCTGTCAAGGTAGCTTTCTTCTGCTCACCATACCCCACTACCACTACTTCATTGAGTGATTGCATGTCTGGCTGAAGGTTTACTTCAATGGTACTTCTTCCATCCAAAGTAATTTCCTGAGAATCATATCCGATAAAGGATACTTTTAATACTGGATTTTCTGATGAAATAACTAATTTAAAATTACCGTCCAAATCGGTGACGGTTCCATTGGAAGTTCCCAGTACAAGTACTGACGCACCTGGGAGTCCAACTCCATTTTCATCGAAAACTTGGCCATTTACTTGTTGCTGACCAAAAACATTAGGCACTGTGCACAGCATTAGAAAAACTAATGACATGCAAAACAGCCATAATCTGGCTTGTAATTTTGTTGGCATGTTCGTTTAGGTTAATTGTTAATAATTCCTGATTTAAGTTTCGATGCCCAACAGGCTTTCCCTATTGCATCGAATACTTAAGCAATTTTCGGAATTGTGCTAGAATGAGAGGGGATATAAATCAGCAAACTAAGGGGTACAAAATGGCCAAATGATGTTTATTTTCGATTTTATTGGCATTTTTGAGTTCAAATGTCGTGATTGTACACAGATGAAGATTTCCCTAATAGCCCTATTTACCATCAGTTTGATTACTGCCAGTTTTGCCCAAGAAGCCCAAAAAAGATCTATTTTTGAGAATCAAAGCAAACTCACTTTTTACCTCTTGGATGTGGAGTCTGGACTCTCCCATAATTATATTAATAGTATAGAACAGGATTCCCTGGGCTTTATTTGGATTGCCACCTTGGAAGGATTGAATCGATATGACGGCCAAAAATTCACTGTATACCGCAAACGGAATAGCATCCCCAATAAAGGACCCGCAAATAATTATATTCAGCAAATCCAGCTGAACGGAGCTAATCAACTGTTACTTTCTACAGGGGCTGGACTCAACATATATGACCCCAAAACTGATCTTTTTGAATTGAAAGGGAAAAGTTTTGGACTTATTGAGGACAACGTTAATTGCACTATCAATACACCTGATGGACATACAGCCCTTGGAATCTATCGGGGAGGTTTGCAGATCATTGACGAAGAAAAGGTACGCTACTCTTTTTCGCATCAAGCTGAAGACAAGCAGTCTCTTTCCTCCAACCAGGTAAACGCTTTGGCCTTTCAGGGCGATTCCATTTTATGGGTGGGTACATTTGACAAAGGTCTGAATAAGATAAACTATAAAACAAAGACCCTTTATCGGCTTAATTCAAGTCAAATTGCTTCTACTATCAACAGTCTTTTCACAGATGATTTGGGAAATCTATGGATTGGTGGAAACAAAGGAATTCAAGTTATTACCAATAAAGGCGATACCGTCAACGTGCAAGCAGCCTCCTCCCCCAAAGATGGTCTTTCTGATGAAAACGTCCTTTGTTTTGAAAAAGACGAAAAAGGACAAATGTGGATAGGTACTCGAAATGGCGGTCTGAACATCATTGATCCAAATAAATTATTGAATAAAAATCAACTGGCCATTCAATGGTTTCTTCCTAGAAATGATGGCGCGAGTGTTTATAATAGGACGGTCGCTTCACTGAAACTCGCCAGAGATGGCAATATGTGGATCGGCACCAGTACAGGAGTAAATGTAGTCAACCCAAATGGCGATCCTATCCAACTGATCCAACGCAATTTATCAGTAAGTGAAACGATCTCTCATAACAGAATTGGTTCCCTAGCATCCGGAAAAGACAATGGCATCTGGATAGGAACAGATGGCGGTGGACTAGATCATTATATTCCCCAAACAGGCCAAATCACCCATTATGAGCATCAGCCAAATATAGCAAAAAGCCTTTCCATTCTGGAAGATAGCCAAGGAAGAGTTTGGGCAGGAACCTACCAAGGAGGTCTTAATAGATTGGTTGATCCCAAAGGGGAGTTCAAAAAATATTTGCAGGGCGGACAAGAAAAGGGCAATGATGTACGGATTATCTTCGAGGGACAAAAGGGGCAAATTTGGGTTGGCACCAACCGTGGCGGACTTTATCGCTACCATCCTCCTATTGACGATTTTGACTATGTGAAACAGCTTGGAAAAATCGATATCCGTGATATCACAGAAGATGATCTAGGGAATCTTTGGCTGGCGACTTTTAGTAATGGGATCATTCGATATAACTACCTTACAGGAGAGCAAGAACAATTCGATGAATCTACCGTATATGGGTTTCCGAGTAATATTATCTTTAGCATAGAACGATTACAAAATGGTGATATACTGGCAGGCAGCCGCTATGAAGGCCTGATTCGTTTAAATCCTAGCAACAAAACCGTGGCCGTATTTACAGAGAACCAAGGGTTAAGCAATAATACCATCAACAGCATCACCAAAGGTCACGACGGTAAAATTTGGTTAGGAACTTTTAGGGGAATCAGCTTTTTTGACCCAAACACCAATGAAGTAGGTAACCTAAACGCTTTCAATAATATCCAACAAAGTGAATTTAACATAGGAGCTGCCTTAACCAGTAATGCTGGATCGATCTATTTTGGAGGAAACAAGGGCATCAACGTGTTCTCTCCAAGCGCACTAAAACAACAAACCAATAAATACCCTTTAATCTTCACTGGGTTACGGCTGATGAACAAGGAAGTAAATATTGGCAATAAGGAAGAAGAACTTAGCATATCGCAAAATATCCCCTATTTACAGCAACTAAAACTTGACCATGACCAATCCTTGGTCTCCTTAGATTTTGTGGCCCTAAAATACCCCAATGGAAATAATATCAGTTATGCTTATAAACTAGTACCTTTTCATGACCAATGGATAGAAACCAGTCATATCGGCACGGCTAACCTGAGTAATATTCCTCCAGGAGATTATGTTTTGAAAGTCCGTGCCCATAGCAATTCCAGTCACTTTGCAGAAAATCAAATAGCAATAATTATTGCTCCTCCCTTTTGGAAAACCTGGCCGGCCTATTTGATATACCTCATCGTATTGGTAGGACTGATTACAGGAGGAATGAAATATTATGCCGATCGATTGAAATTAAAAAACTCCCTGCTTTTTGAGAAGAAACAGCGGACCTTGGAACACGAGCTCAATGAAGAACGTGCACGCTTTTTTACTGGCTTCTCACATGAACTCAAAACACCACTGACCTTGATCATGGCCCCTATCGAAGACATGCTCCTGGAAACCAAGAATGCCCCACAAAAAAAGGGTTTGTTACTTGTCCAGAAAAATGCCCAGTATCTATTGGAGATGATCAATAAGTTATTGGAATTTAGAAAGTCAGAACTGGACATCAATCAACTGCAATTAAAAAATCATTATATCCTAAGTCCTATACAGCAATGGGTGGAAGAATACCAACCACTTGCGCAACATAGAAAAATAACTTTGGAGTCAAAGTTTCCGAATGAAGATTTTGTAACTGCTATTGACTTAGAAAAGTTACATATCATCGTAAACAACTTGCTTTCCAATGCCCTGAAATACTGTCGTCCTGGGGATAAGGTAAGCATCAGCCTTCAAACAAATACTGAACAATATAAAATCAAGGTCAGCGATAATGGCCCCGGCATCCCCATAGAAAATCAAACCCGGATCTTCAACTGGTATTACCAAAGCGGCTCCACCAATACTTCACAAGGAACAGGTATCGGGCTAGCACTTACCAAGCGATTGGTAGAAGAACATCAAGGACATATCTCTCTCGACAGCAAGCCAGGAAAGGGCTGCACTTTTTCAGTGACCTTGCCCTTACAAAAATTGGAATCTGATACAGAGATTATTGAAAACAGCCAACTTTCTAACACAACCATTTGGTCTCCTCAGCTGGACAATCAAGTACTGCCCATTCCCAAATCGACCTTGGATCTTAAAGAAGAAAAACAAGTAGTGCTCCTAATAGATGACAATCCTCAGATATTATCCTATTTAGATCAATTGCTTGGTGAACGCTATGACCTTATCCATGCGGGAGATGGACAAGAAGGATTAGAGAAGGCCCTCCAGTATGTTCCTGATATCATTATTTCCGATATTATGATGCCTGTCAAAAACGGAATCGATCTATGTGGAGAGCTAAAAAGCAAAAAGGCCACAACCCATATTCCCATAATTTTACTTTCTGCGAAAGACAATGTAGAAAGCATTACCAGTGGATTTGGCGAGGGAGCAGATGACTACCTTACCAAACCATTTAATGGTCAAATTCTTCAATCGAGAATAAAAAATCTGCTTGAAGCAAAAATCAGATTGAGAGACTATTATCTAGGAGAACTAGCCGATGATCATAAGCTAAATGAGGGGCAGAAAACAGCTATTTCAAAAGAGAAGGCATTCCTTCAGAACTTGGAAAATCATATTTTGGAACAGCTTGCTGAACAGCAAACTGACGTGGATACGCTTTCCCAATTGATGGGAATGAGCCGAACCTCTCTCTTCCGTAAATTAAAGGCTTTGACAGGTAAAAACATCAATCAATATGTACGCAGTGTCAAGATCAAGCGAGCAGCCTATTTGATCAAAGAGGAAAACCTTGGCGTTGCCCAAGCAGCATATGAAATAGGTTTTAGTAATCCCAAATATTTCAGGAAACTGTTCAAAGAACAATATGGATATTTACCATCTGAAATTCCATCAGATAAAAAACTAAGCACTTAAGGCTGAATTCGTTTAAAAACTAACCTATCTTATTCACCTGAAACTATGGTAAGGACAGACCTGGCTGGAATTATAATATCATTTCCACCCTTGCCTAGTTCTACAGGTGACAAATTATGTTCTTCAGATGTGATATAGGATTTAAAATTGGCAACTTCCTTTCCTTCATTACTTATTTGGGCATTTACCGGCACCGAGGCTGAATTTATAATTACGTAAACCAACTTTTTATCATCTGTACTTTGATAAGCAGAAACCAATAGATCAGCAGATTCCACTTCCATGCCCTCAAGATTAACCCCTACTCTTTCATATCCAGGACGGATAAACCTGCTATAATTCCCCAATGTCCAAAGCATTTTACTTTCATAAAATGCACCATTCTCCTTATTTTTATCTATATAAACCAAGCCATCTTTATAATCATAAGGAGAAACTGCCAACCACCAATGCCAAGCAGTAGCATTGGCAATGGTCAAGTCACTATGGATCACCTTCGCCATATATAAAGCGGATTCCATTCCCAGATCTCGGCCATTTCCATCTATTTCCCCTGCATTTCCACCAAGAATACAATATTCACTCATCCAATACTCAAGCCCATCAATAGACTGAATTTTTGAGTTAAGCGTATCTCTCATTTGAGCTGCAGCACTATCTGGAGAAGTGGTAAAGTAACTATGAGCTGAAATTACCTTTCCTACGTGGGAAAGGTTGCCAATATAATTGTCTGATTCAGGGTCGAAAAAAAATGCGACTTGCTGTCCCCTACCGGGTTTATCTGCAGCTTCATAGAGATAATTGATTTTTCCTGCCTCGGCAATATCAATCTTAGTATTCAAGGTTTTAGCAGACAATGTCCTATCCAGTTCCCTTACAATCCCAGCTATCTCACTATTCCAAAATGGGCTTCCTTCCTGTCCTCCATCTGACCAATCCCACTGCGGTTCATTTACCGGACTGATATAATCTACCTTTAGCCCCTTTTCTTGCAGTCCATGAATGACCTCTCCTAGGTAATTTGCATAATCATCAAAATTTTGGGCTGAAAGGTTAGACCGACCATTTTCAGCATATGCCCTTCCATTCCGTGTCATTTTTACTGGTGGGCTGTTCGGGAAAGCCAATAGATACTCCACCCCAAATTCTTGGGCAACTTGGGCAAACCAAACCTGGCCCGCCTGCTTTTCCCAATTATAGCTTCCATCAGGATTTAAAAAAGATTCGGCTCTTCGCCACTCATCTTTGATACCACTTTGATCTCCTTGCTCTGCACTTCCCGCACCAATATTAAAACGCCAAATCGACAAACCAATACCTTTAGGATTTCCTTCTTCATCAAAATCCTTGCTGAATAATAAAGAAGCAATGGCTCGCCTTTTCTGTTCGGGCCAAAGTCCAACAAACTGGCATGACCAGGCATCAGAGGCTCCAAAATGAGCAATTGTTTGGAATTTATCCTTTTTTGAGATGTTGATCTTTATGGCCGTAGTGTCCTCAGTTTCAATATGGCTTACACCAGCTGCTGTTTGATAGCAAAAAATCATCCCCAAGGACAAGCTGAGCCATATAATTTTACAAAAAACATTCATGACAATGACTATTTCATTCTATCCTAAAGATAATCAAAAAGGGAAGTCTTTTTAGACTTCCCTCCACTTAAATAGTATGTGCACTTTTAACAATATGGATTTCTCTTTGAGCTAAATTTTATTGTTGGACTTTACTTTTCCAGAGGTATTTAAAATTAATATCATAAATTATACATCCACGAATTACATATGCCTTACGTTCTCTGTCTCCAATATCCCCACGGCATACATCAGCAATATATCCTGAAAATACTGAGTATACTTGGCTTGGGCCATATCAGATTGGGCCTGCACCAATTGCCGGTTAGCTGTGGCCAGATCCACAAAATTATTCAATCCCAATCTGTACCGCTCTCCAATAACGGTTGCGGCTTCCTCTGCAGCCTTGAGCTGAACCTTGGTGGTTTCCGTTTTTTTAAGGGCTGCCTGATAATTGGCATGGGCTAGCCTCACCTGCTGGTACACTTTTTTCCTGAAAGCCTCCTGGGCAATCTGCTGATTTTTGAGTGCCATTTTCCCTCGGGTATAACTGGCTTTATTATTTAAGTTAGAAAATATGGGTATGTTCAGGCTTATGCCAATCACACTGCTGGGATTGAACTCAAAGAATTGATCCTTAAAAGTCCTGTCCACAATAGAAGTACTGAACGAACTATATCCATAATAAGCATTTAAACTTGGATAAAAACCAGCCTTTGCAGCTTTGGCTTCCCTACCAAAGGCACTATGAAGCAGTTCTTCCCGCTTAATCCCAGGGTGCTGGCTCATCGCCATATCCACAAGTTGGTCTAATCGTCTGTCTCCATAACTCACCTTTGAAAGGCTTTCCTTGATGGGTTGGATGCTGGGCACCTCTCCTTCTTTCAATTGTAAGGTTTCTGCCAAAACAAGTACATCATTCATCAATTGGATCTCGGCGTCATAGGTTACCGCCTCCAGTCTGGCGACCTCCGATTGCTGATTATACTGATCAGAAAGTGTGCTTAATCCTACCTCAACATAGCCCTCTATCTGTCTAAGGAGCTCCTGCTGGTTTTCAAGATTCTCCTCTGCAATCTTTAAAAGCTCTTGGCTTAAAAGCACTTGGAGGTATTGGTTTGCCACTTGAAAAACCACCTCCTGCTCAGAACGAACCAAATCCATTACTCCTGCCTCCTCTCTAAACTTCTCTGCCTTATAGGTATTGATCCTCCTAAACATATTGAATATAGGCATGCTCGCATCCACACTTGCTGAGTTGGAATAATTAGTAAAATTATCCACCACAAATCCGTCATCCACCTGCTGCGTCTGCTGCCCGGTTACTCTTCTGGAGTTCAGCCCTACCCCCACTGTAGGAAAGTTATTGTAAAAAGCCTGTTTTCTAATGACCTCTTGCGTCTCTTGGTTATTGAGTTTGGTATTGTACTGTGCATTGTTTTCCAAAGCCAACTTTACTGCCTCTCCAAAATTCAGCTGTAAGGTATCCTGGGCCTTCAGGGTATTTCCCAAAAACAGCAATCCCACCATTAAACATATTCCCGTTCCAAACTTCATTTTACCAGAATCTTATCTTCCTCGATTTTCCCATCTACTATCTCCAATAATCGATTACCGTAAGCTGCATTTTCTTCCGAATGCGTGGCTTGGATTATGGTAGTCCCCTCCCTATTTAGTTCAGAGAACACTTCCATAATCTGCTTTGCCTGATTGCTGTGAAGGTTTCCTGTTGGTTCATCCGCCAGAAGCACCCGAGGTTTCCCGGCAATTGCCCGCGCAATCCCCACTAATTGCTGCTGACCACCACTGAGCTGGGCAGGAAACAAATCCTTCTTGGCCACCATATTAAACCTGTCCAGCAATTCTGCAACTATACTTTTTCTTTCTTGACTGCTGACATTCCTATACAATAAAGGAGTCTCAATATTTTCATACACAGTCAATTCATCAATCAAATGATACGCTTGGAAAATATTACCAAATTCCTTTTTGTGCAGGGCATGACGTTGTTTTTCCTTCATTTTATTGACCATTTTCCCTCCAAACTCATAGTCTCCCTCGTAATCGTCATCCAATAGGCCAATGATATTCAGGAGGGTTGATTTTCCGGCCCCACTGGGCCCCATCAAGGTTACAAATTCCCCTTGCTCAATTTCCAGATCTATTCCTTTTAAAATAAATACCCTTTGGAACTTCGAGTCGACATACTTGTCGATATTGCTTAATTTGATCATCATCTATTTTTGATATTTTTTTTCAAATTTTAAAACCTCTAAAGGCGTTAATTTTCTATTGCATTAGTATTAAGTCATGGGTATTGCGAATTTCTCCTTCACACCTATCTGCCACCAGTCAGGCTTCATCCTTCCCTCTTCGTACTTCCCACTTCATTGTTCTTTATTCTATTATCTCAAGTCTAGCATCTAAATTCTTGACACCAGATACTTACCTTACTCATCCTTCAATGAGTTTACCGGATTCATCAATGCCGTTTTGATGGCTTGTGAGCTGACCGTCAACAGCGCAATCAGTACTGCTCCTATTCCTGCCAAGGCAAAAAGCCACCAGTCCAAGTTGATCCTATAAGTAAATGATTTCAGGAATTGGCTCATCGCCCACCATGCAACTGGAAAAGCGATCACACAGGAAATCAAAACCAACAAGACAAAATCCTTAGAAAGTAGCGAGGTCAATGAAGCTACTGAGGCACCCAACACTTTACGTATCCCGATTTCCTTGGTGCGCGTCTCAGCCATATAAGCCGACAATCCAAATAAACCCAAACAGGAAATGAATATGGTCAGAAAGGCAAAACTTGCCGCCAGCTGTGCGGACCGCTGTGATTCCTCGAATTTCTTGGCATAGGCTTCGTCTACAAAGGTGTATTCAAAAGGAAAATCAGGATTGTACTTGGCCAACACTTCCTTGGTGCTTTCCAAAGCTTCAGCTGTCGATAAGTTGGGGTTAAATTTGAGGTGAACTACATTCGTCCAATTGCCACTCCGGATCCCCGCTAAAAGCAGCGGCTCTATCTGCTCAAAAGGATCAATCATTATAAAATCTTTCACCACTCCCACCACATGATAATCCGTATTGCTGTCGGTGACAATTTGCCCCAAAGGTTCCTCAAAGTCCATCGCTTTTACCGCACTTTCATTTAATAGCATAGCCAAAGAATCACTTGGAAACATTTCCAAATCCAAGTCTCGTCCGCTTATTAAGGTCAATCCAGCCGTCTTGACAATGCCTTCATCTACATGGAAACGATTAAACACTGTCTTATCATTCGGGTCTTTTCCTTCCCAACCAATTCCCCAAGTGTTGCTCCAAATTTCTGTCAATGGGGAAAGTGTACGGGTCATGGATTTCACTGTTCCTGCATTCACCAGTTCCTGTTTGATCACCCCATAATGTTGTTTGATATCATCGGTGAGGGGAATATAAATCAGGTTATTTCTGTCATATCCATTTTCACGATCTTTACCATGGCTAATTTGCTTCTGAATGACCAAGGTGCTTACCATCAAAATAATGGCAATGCTAAACTGTAATACAACCAGAATTTTACGAGGATTGACCTTAGCATGTACTTTTCTAAAAGTACCTTTTAGTACTTTACTCGGCATAAAAGATGACAAAAAGAAAGCCGGATAACTACCTGCCAATACTCCAGTCAGTAAAACAAAGCCCAACACTCCAAGCCAAAACCATAAACTTGCATAATCAATGGCCAAGCTCCTTTCCATCATCAGATTGAAATAAGGCAATATCAATTGAACGATTCCCAACGCAATCACCCCGGCCACGGCAGAAATAATAACGGACTCAATCAAAAACTGGTAAACCAAAGCCATTTTGCCTGCTCCTACCACTTTCCGTATGCCAACTTCCTTGGCGCGTTTTTCACTTCTCGCAGTAGTCAGGTTCATAAAATTGATACAAGCAATCAATAGTATAAAGCCTGCAATAATCCCATATAGCCTGATCATCTCTATCCTTCCTCCAGCTATCTCCCCATTTTCAAACTTGGAATATAGCCACCAGTTGGGCATAGCATGAAGGATCACTTCTGTGTCCTCGTCCTCACTATGTCTCTGGGTAATTCCCTTGATTTTTTCTCCTACTAGCAGTGGATCTGCCTGATCATGTAGGGCCACATAGGTTTCTACAGAATTATTTCCCCAATAATCATCCGACCAACCTAACTTTTCCATGTAAGACCAAGGGACCAAGTAATCAAATTCGAATTGGGTATTTGAAGGAAGGTCCTTTAATAAGCCTGTGACTGTAAAAGTTTCCTCATTATTGACCAAAACAGTTTTGCCCAGGGCATCGACTGAACCAAACAGCCGTTTAGCAAAATCTTGGGTAATCACAATATCTGTTGGATTTTTAAAAAGGGACTGTTTGTCCCCTTCTACCAAGGAAAAATCAAAAATTCTTAAAAAATCCGTATCCACAAAAAAACCTTGCGCCATGATTTTCAGATTATCCACGGTAAATAGAATATCCCCCATATCAGAAACCCTGGACATGGATTCTATCTCTGGATATTCCTCTATCAATGCAGGACCAAGAGGTTTGGGAGTATGACCCCAAACATGAATTTCTCCATTGAACTCTGCCTTGTTCATGGCACGGAATACCCTATCCTTTTTGCTATGGAACCTATCCATGCTCCATTCATGCTGCACCAAAAGCAGGATTAGGAGGGCACTGGCCATACCGATAGCCAATCCTCCAATATTGATGAATGCAAATCCCTTTTTGTTCAAAAGGTTTCTCCAGGCAATTTTTATATAGTTCTTCCACATGGCTTTTTTATAGTATTGAGTATTGGGTATCTAGTATTGAGTCTTGAGACTTCTCCTTTCGTGCTTTATCCTTCAAACTTCCTTCTTTGTTCTATAATCTAATATCTAAAGTCTAGCATCTAGTATCTAGCTACTTGCTACTCCCATCACTCGCTTCGCAATGAGTTTACCGGATTCATCAGTGCTGCCTTGATTGCCTGGGAACTTACCGTCAGCAAGGCAATAATTATAGCGGCTAGACCAGCACCTAAAAACATCCACCATTTCAGCTCTATCTGGTAGGCGTAATCTTGAAGCCATCTGTTCATGACATACCATGCAATCGGGGTGGCAATAAGTATCGCGAGCAAAATCAATCGCATAAATTCTTTGGACAATAAAGTGACAATACTACTTACAGAAGCTCCAAGGACCTTACGAACACCTATTTCCTTGGTCCGCTGTTCGGCTGTATGAGCTGATAGCCCTAGCAAGCCTAAGCAGGAAATAAGAATAGCCAAGCCTGCAAAATATTTGGACAATACTGCTACTCTTTGTTCGGATTCATATTGGGCTTGGAAATCACTATCCAAAAACCTGTATTCAAAAGGATAACCTGGGTTAAACTGCTTATAAATTTCTTGAAGTCCCTTTAATGCCTCCTTCTCCTGTCCACCATCAATACTCACCATAATATATTTGACGCCCTCCGGCATCAGCACCATAAATATGGGATCGACCTTATCATGCAGCGATTTGAAATGGAAATCCTTAACTACACCTATAATGGTTGCCCGCCCATTTTCTACCGTTTTACCTATAGGGTCTTCCATTCCCATGGTTTTAATGGCCGTTTCGTTAAAAATGATCCCTAAGCTATCCATTCCATAATCTCGATTGAAACTACGGCCTTTCAACACCTCCATGCCCATGGTCTCTATAAAATCATAATCAACACCAAAAATGATAAATTGAGTAGCATTGTTTTCTTCCTTTCCCTCCCAGTCTATTGTGGTACTCCAATTTTTCCCTATCATACTATGCGTCGTACTGGACACATTTTTTACACCTGGTAACTTTTTCGCTTCGGATACAAAAGGTTGCAGCTGCCGTTTGATACTGCCTTCAACTTGCATGGTTATGATATGGTCCTGGTCATAGCCCATATTTTGGTTTTGTACAAACTCAATCTGCTTATAGACCACCCACACAGATACAATCAATATGATAGAAAGCGCAAATTGTAACACAACCAATCCCTTTCTGGTCATAAATTCCCCAAATGAACTATTCAGCTTGCCTTTAAGCACTTTAATGGCACTGAACCTGGACAAATAGAGGGCAGGATAACTTCCTGCTATCAACCCGGCAAAAATGGCAATACCTAAAGCTGATAGAACAAGAGAAATATCAAAACTCAATCTCAGCTGTTTACCCACAATGACATTGAACTGAGGGAGAAAAAGCATCACCAATCCCACCGCAAGTATCAAAGCCAAAAGTGACATGGCTACAGACTCAGTAAGGAACTGAAAAATAAAGCTCTCTCGGTCCGCTCCTACTGCTTTCTTTATTCCGATCTCTTTTAACCTTTTAGAAGCGCGGGCCGTGGACAGGTTCATAAAATTGATACAAGCAATAATTAAAATAATTAAAGCAATAAGAGAGAATAGCTTTACATATTCAATTCGGCCACCCACCTGCTTTCCATTTTCGTAATTTCCATGTAGGTAATGATCCGAAAAAGACACCAATGTTGCAGTTTGAATAGTCTGCTCGTTCCTGCTTTTCCGAATTTTTTCCACTTTGCTATTTAGCAGCTGTATATCTGCTCCTTCCCTCACCAAAACATATACCTTAGGGCCAGTATGGTTCCAAGTATGAAGAGAGGTCCAAGGGGGGATTTCCTTTGAAGCCTCAGTAGATAAGGCAAAATCAAACTGGACAGTAGAGTTGGAAGGTACATTCTCAAAGATCCCAGAAACCTGAAAAGTCCTGTCATGCTCAAATTCCACCGCTTCACCAACTATATTTTCTGTAGTACCAAATAGATTCGTGGCCAATTCTCTGGAGATAACTATGGAGTTTGGATCTGTCATGACCTGATCCTTGTTCCCTTTAATCAATGGATAAGAAAAAATATTGAAGTAATCCTTGCTAACCAGCTGTCCAACTGCTTTAAGGTTTTTCTCGCCTACAGTAAGCAGGTGTTTTCCAAACCAGCTCGGAGGAATAGATGAAGCCGCGTATTCCACTTCAGGCATTTCATCAGCCAACAACTCAGCCATGGGACTAGATGTTTCGATGAAAGTCTGCACCCCATCAGAAAACTCCACATGCTCAATAACCTGATATATGCGACCATAATTCTCATGGAACTTGTCCATTTTCATTTCATCGTTCACCCACAGGTAAATTAGCAGGACACAGGCCAAACCAGTGGAAAGACCAATCAGGTTGATCAAAAAAGTACTCCTGTCTTTTCTGATATTCCGAATAAATATGATTAAGTGATGTTTTAACATGGCATTATTAGTATTGAGCCTGCCTTGTCGGCAGACAGGTAGAGAGTAGAGAGTATTGAGTCCTCAGTTTTATACAGTTCCCTCTTCGTACTCCATTCTTCTGTCTTCCCTCTTCAAACTTCCGACTTCAATTCATTCTTTACTCTTTGTTCTTTAATCTTATATCTAAAGTCTAGCGTCTAAAATCTAGATGCTAGCTACTTTCTACTCCATTTATTCACTCCGCAATGAGTTAACTGGATTAACCAATGCGGATTTTATGGACTGGAAACTAATGGTCAAAATCGCGATCGTTACAGCCATCAATCCTGCAATCGCAAAGATCCACCAGTGAATTTCTATCTGATAAGCAAAGCCCATCAACCATTTATTCATCACATACCATGATACCGGAGTGGCGATCGCGATGGCTACCAGCACCAACTTGACAAAGTCCTTTGACAGTAGGGTGACAATGCTGAACACCTCTGCACCCAAGACTTTCCTAATTCCAATTTCCTTGGTTCGCATCTCTGCTGTATAGGTGGCCAGCCCCAGTAATCCCAAACAGGCAATCAAAATCGCTATCACCGAAAAGCTGGTAAACAATTGCTTGAACCTAAAATCGGATTGGTACTGACTGTTAAAATCATCATCCAGAAAACTGTAGACAAATGGACGATGTGGAGCTAGTTCTTTCCAAACTTTTTCAACTTGGGCAAGCGTATTTCCTACATCTTCAGGTTTTACCTTGACGCTCATATAACGGCCGGCATATGCTTCAAAAGGCAGGGTAAGCGGTTCAATATCCCTATGAAGAGAGATATAGTTAAAATCCTTCACTACACCAATTACCTCACCTTCATGTCCCCACTGCTCGAACTTTCTCCCTACAATATCTGCAGGGTTAGCGTAACCAAATGATTTGGCTGCCGCTTCATTAATAATCAATGCAGAAGTGGAGTCAGAAGGAAAATCTCTGGAATAGGATCGTCCGGCAATCAATTCTAAGTCAAAATGATTCACAAAGTCTATCCCTACCTGGAAAATAGGAGGTGAATAATGTTTCATTTCACCTTCTGGAGATTCAATATTAGTACCCGCATGAGGATAATAACTTCCTGGCACACTTCTAGAGAAGGCGACAGAAAGTATGGAGGGATAATTCTCAAGTTCCTGCTTCAAAGCAGAAGAAACCTTATTGACTTGTCCATCATAATTATAATCCACTACCAACATTTGCTCCTTATCAAAGCCCATATCCTTATCCAAAAGATGGTTCATCTGGAAATACACGATCAAGGTTCCTGCGATCAGGGCCACTGAAAGGCTGAATTGAAAGATCACCAAAGCTTTTCTCAAATTCACACCGCTGGCATTCGTCCTATTGATGCCTTTCAATACCATAACCGGCTTAAAGCTCGAAAGCACCAAAGCGGGATAGGAGCCTGCCAAAAGGCCTATTAATACCATTAGTCCAAGAAACAACAATATATTTTGCCAGCTGATAATTTGGTTGAGTTCCAAAACCTTACCGGTCAAGCTCTCCACCATTGGGAAACCCAAAAGAAGCAAAAGCCAACCCACAACCGACGCTATACAAACTATGATCAGTGACTCTCCCATAAATTGAAGAATTAGGCTCATTTTATTGGCTCCCACAGATTTTCTTATCCCTACTTCCTTTGCTCTTTCCATGGAACGCGCCGTGGATAGGTTCATAAAATTGATGATGGCTATTACCAAAATAAAAATCCCTATTACGGAGAATATATAAATATTGGACATGCTCCCTGTTTCTCCGGGCTGCCTAAGCGCTATTGATTTCAGGTATGCATCATCCAAAGGTTCAAGGGCTATTGTATAACGATCTCCTAAATCCCCCCTTCTTCTTTTCAAAAACTCAGGCACTCGTTGTTGGAAGTCCTCAGGGTTAAAGTGCTCATTCACTAAAAAATAAGTATAGAAATCCACATAGCCCCACTGATCAAAAACCGTTGGTCGGGATAGCCTAAAAGTGCTTAAAGAAAGTAGCGCATTAAACTTAAAATGCGAATTTTTTGGAGGGTCTTCCATCACTCCAGTAACAGTATAGTCTCCAGCATTTGAACGTCCAGCAGATTCACTTCCCTTCAGGGTCTTGCCTATTGGATCTTCATTCCCAAAATACTTTTTGGCCAAACTTTCTGTCAAAACAATACTATATGGCGCAACCAATGCTTTTTTGGGCTCACCTTCTATCATTTCCCAACTGAATACATCAAAAGCCGTGGAATCCATAAAGAATACTCCCTCTTCCTGATAGGCGTCTTCCTCATAGCTCAAAAGAAGATCTGACCTCCCAGAAAACTGCACCACTTTATCTATATCCGGAAATTCTTCCATCAATGCAGGCCCAACAGGGGCATTTCCCCATACCCAATAGGATTCTGCCTTTCCATCCTCGGAAATATATCCTTCAGAACTATTTCCATGAATCACCCTATAAATCCTGTCCTTCTTTTCATGATACTGATCATAGGACAGTTCATCCATGATATACATGGAGATCACCAAACAACAGGCCATGCCTACTGCCAATCCCAAAATATTGATAGAAGCATATACCTTCTTTTTCAAAAGGTTTCTCCAAGCGATTTTAATATAGTTCTTCCACATGGCTTTTTATAGTATTTAGTATTGGGTCATAAGTATTGAACTTCCTTCATCTTACCTCTTCCACCTTTACATCCTTACTCTTTGATCTTTAATATTTTATCTAAAGTCTATTATCTAGAATCTAGCTAGCCTATTCATCTCTCAATGAATCCACCGGATTCACATTGGCAGATCGGAATGCCTGCGTACTTACGGTGAGGATCGCTATCAGCAAAGTCATTGCACCTGCAGCGATAAATACCCACCAATCCAATGAAGTACGGTAAGCAAAACCTGCCAACCACTGCCTACTTGCCCACCAAGAAATAGGGACAGCTATTGCAAACGCTACTAAAACCAGTTTAAAAAACTCAGCTGTCATCAATTTAACAATGGTACCTATCGATGCCCCCAGCACCTTTCGCACACCGATTTCCTTTTTTCGTTTCTCAGCACTGAATACCGCCAAGCCAAAGAGTCCCAAGCAGGAAATCAAAATGGCCAAACCCGTAAAGTATTTCGATAAGGTGGAGACGCGCTGCTCTGATATATATTGTTCCTGATAAGCTTGATCCATAAATCTGTAGTCAAGGACATATCCTGGATTAAACGCTTTGTAAAATTCTTTCAGAGATGTTATTGTATTTTGTTGGTTTCCAGCTGCTAGTTTTAAGGCTACATAATTGGTCCTCTCCGGGTTGATGAAAAGAAAGAGAGGCTTCACTTTTTCATGCAATGACTTGAAATGAAAGTCTTTGACAACCCCTATGATCTCGCGTTCATTTCCCCAGAGTCTCACCTTTTGTCCAATAGGGTCTTCCAATCCCATGGCATTTACCGCAGATTCATTGAAAATTATCGCATTGGTATCTAATCTATTCTTGTCAAAACTTCTTCCTTTAAGCACCTCCAAATCCAGCAATTCTGTCAATCCATAATTGACACGACGATATTCCATATCTACTCTTTCACCTTCTTCTTTGCTGGACCAAGACAAATCATTTGTACCATTGATATTTCCTAAAAAGGTCATAAACATACTGGAAGCACTTTTAACCCCGGACACTTCTTTCACTTCTTCAAGAAATGACCCCAAATGATTCGCTACCTCCCCTTCAATGGGAAAATACATTACGTTTTCCTTGCTGTAGCCAAGTTGCTTTGATTGAATCAAAGCGATTTGTCTATGTACTACCAGCACCGCTACTGCCAAAACCACAGATAAGGTGAACTGAAAAACTATAAGCCCCTTTCTAACCCACAATTCAGTTGGTACGCCTCTCTTACTTAAGGTCGATTTGATCGGGTTTATTCCAGATAGGTAAAGTGCCGGGTAGCCTCCTGCCATCAACCCAGCCAATAAGGTAATCCCCAAAAAACTACCGGCCATGGACCAGCTCAAAGTTATACTAAGTGTTTTGCCTGTAAGTTCATTAAATTGAGGCAGAAGTAGTATGACAACAATCAGGGCCAAAATCATAGCTGAAAATGACAGAAAAACCGATTCAGTCAGGTACTGCATTACCAAGGTTTTTCTTTCTGCTCCCATGGCCTTCTTGACGCGGATTTCTTTCAACCTTTGAGAAGCTTTGGCTGTAGAAAGGTTCATAAAATTGATACAGGCCAATACCAGGATAAATAAGGCAATCAGGGCGAACAGCTTAACATAGCTAATTCTTCCTCCTACTTGCAACCCATTTTCATAGTTACCATAGAGATAGGCATCCGAAAATTTCCTCAAAAACAAGGATTCACTTTGGACTCCTGTATATTTGGTAACAATTCCTTTTATTTTTTCATCGATAGCTGAACGATCAGTCCCTTTTTGCGCCAGAACAAAAGTGTTTACCCAAACGCTGGACCAGTCCTCCTTGAGGTTGGGGTAGTGATCAAAAGCAGTGGCCAGAGGAATTAAAAAATCAAAATTTCTAGTAGAATTAGTGGGGATTTCAAAAACACCGGAAACTTGATATTCTCCTTTTCCATCAATTGAGACCATTTCTCCCAATACATTTTTTCCTTCTCCGAAAATCCTATAGGCCAGCTCCTTGGAAATTACTATTCCCGACTTATCCTCCAAAAAGTGTGTGCCATTCCCAGCCAGCACAGGATAAGAGAATACCTGGAAATACTCCGGACTAACATATGCACCAATACTTTTGTATACATCTCCTTTTGCTATTAAGGGGTATTCCATCGGAATTATCCCTTCAGAAACAGCCAATTCTATTTCGGGCACTTCGTCCATTAAGATGCCTGCCAAGCCTGTAGGGTTATTTGTTCCCACCTCCACTCCATTGGCAGAAACCGATCTCATCATTACCTGAAAAATCTGATCGTCATTTTGATGGAACTTATCCATCGAAAGCTCATCACTTACCCATAAGTAAATCATCAAAGTACAGGCAAGCCCAGCAGCAAGTCCCAAAAGATTCACTAAAAAGGTATCTTTATGCCTCTTGAAATTGCGAAAGAATAATATGAGGTGATGTTTTAGCATGGCAATAATAGCTTTGAGTATTTAGTATTGAGCCTGCCTTGTCGGCAGACAGGTAATGAGTAAATGCCTTCGTTCTTCAAGCTTCCCACCTGTCTGCTGCCAGATAGGCTTCGTTCTTTACTCCTTGTTCTTTAATCTTATATCTAAAGTCTAGTATCTTGAATCTAGCTACTTGATACCCTATTCATCTCTCAATGAATTCACTGGATTCACATTGGCGGCTCGGAAAGCTTGTGTGCCCACCGTGAGCATGGCGATCAGCATCAGAATCAATCCTCCTGAAGCAAACACCCACCATTCCAGTGATGTTTTATAGGCAAACTCGGCCAACCACCTATCACTGGCCCACCAAGCCAATGGACAGGCCACCAAAATGGCCCAAAGGATCAACAAGGAAAACTCTCCGGTCATCAGCTTTACAATTGTTCCAATAGAGGCTCCGAGGACCTTGCGAACTCCTATTTCTTTTCTACGCCTTTCTGCGCTAAACACAGCCAGTCCAAAGAGCCCCAAACAGGAAATCAATATGGCCAGACCTCCAAAATAGCGAACCAATGTTTCCACCTTTTGCTCTGCCTCATATTGAGTTTGGAAGGTTTCATCCAAAAATTTATACTCAAATGCATCCCCATCATTCAATGAATGATAAAGCTTGCCAAGATCTTCCAAAGTGGACTTGATATTTTCTCCCTTAATCCTCACTAAAATATTCTGAGCAGTTTCATTACCAAATTTCAAGAAGGCCGGCTTGATATTTTCCTTCAAGGATTCAAAATTAAAATCCTGAACCACACCAATAACTTCCATATCATTTCCCCAAAGGTTGACGGTTTGCCCAACAGGCTCATCAAATCCTATCACCTTTACCGCTGCTTCGTTTAAAATGATTTTGGTATCCTCTGTGCCAAATTCCTTTGAAAATGACCTCCCATCCAAAACAGGTATTTTCAATGTTTCGATCAGGTCATAATTGACTGTGATATTTTCAAACTTGATATCGGTATCGGGATTCTTGCCCGGCCATTCCAATCCCACTGTAGTACTCCAACTCCCTACCAGATTATGGAAAATACTGGAAGCCTGCTCCACACCCTCAATTCGTTTGGCCTGGTCCAAAAAAGTATTCAATTTTTGGTCAGAGAGACTGTAGGGAGTGACCATCAAAATATTATCTTTCTGATAACCCAAATTGTGCCCCTGCATATAGGACAATTGTTTGCTCACGACGATGGTGGCAATGATCATCACCAAGGAAACTGAAAACTGAATGATCACCAAACCTTTTCTGGCCAGCAGCTCTCCAAAAGATCCTTTCTGAATCCCCTTTAAAACAGTAGTCGGCTGAAAACCTGAAAGATAAACTGCTGGATAAACACCTGATATTAATGCTGTCAATAGTCCCATCCCTAGAAAAATCATCCATTGCTGAACGGTAAATCCAAAACTCAACTCCTTGTCGGTAATTTGGTTAAAGGCGGGCAAAAGCAAAAATACCAGAACTAGGGCAACGAAAAGCCCCAATAAGGTCAAGGAAAATATTTCTACCATAAATTGATAGGCCAGCTGTTTTCTTTCAGCTCCAATGGCTTTTTTGATCCCCACTTCCTTACTCCGGCTTAGGGCTCTGGCAGTAGTGAGATTTATAAAATTGATGCAGGCCACCAGTAAAACTAAAATCCCAATGATGGTAAATATGTATATATAACTGATCCTTCCTCCAGCAACTACCCCATTTTCATAGACACCATGGAGATATCTAACTTCATATTTTTGGGCAAAAAGGCTTACTTTGGAATAGGACAGTTTCGATTTGACAAAGTCTTTGATTTTCTGGTTAAAAGCATTGACATCCGTACCCTCTTTCAGTAGCACATAATTCAAGGTATTATGGTTATCCCAATGGATTCCATCGCCTAGCATTTTCCTGAAATAATCAAAGCTTAACAGAAAATCAGGCTGCATACTGGCATTGGTGGGAAAATCTTTATAAATGCCAGTGATCATCACCTGATCGCTAAAATTAAAAATCTTCCATTCCATACTTTTACCTAATGCTTCTTCAGGATTTCCAAAAATCTTTTTAGCGGTACTTTCAGAGATTGCCACATTATTGATTCCAGTGATCACTTCATTGGAGTTCCCATAAAGCAATGGAATAGTAAAAAGATCAAAGAAATCCTGCTCAGCAAACAGGCCTTCTGCCCCTATTTTATTATTTTCAAAGGAAAAGGAAACATCTTCTACATAAGAAGAAGTGGCTGCTGCTTTTACCACTTCTGGCATTTCCTCTTCCATGGCATCTGCCAATAAACCTGGACCAGCACTCACTGTCATGATTCCGCCCTCATTATCATGATTGGTCATAATCTGGTAAAGTTGATCGCTTTTCCCACTATAATGATCCACTGTTCTCTCATCCTGTATCCACAAATAAATTAAGATGACACTGGCCAGCCCAAAAGATAGCCCAATCAAATTGATCAAGAAGGTGGTCGAATGTCTTCTGAAATTTCGAATGACCAATGTTAGATAATGTTTAAGCATAGCTGTATGGTATGATTGCTAGTTATAGTATTGTAGTAGTAAGTAGCTTGTATTTAGAAGCTGTCTTCAATCTTCATACTTCCCACTTCGTACTTCCTTCTTACTTAAATATGGAATTGCTCACGGATATTCTCCGTCACCACCTTACCATCAAATAGATTGATCACACGGTGGGCATAATTGGCATCATGTGGGGAGTGGGTAACCATCACAATGGTGGTTCCTTCATTGTTCAATTCTTCCAAAAGCCTCATTACTTCTTCACCATTGGCGGAATCCAAATTACCGGTAGGTTCATCGGCAAGGATAATGGCTGGCTTGGTGATAATGGCCCTGGCAATGGCCACCCGCTGTTGCTGACCTCCAGAAAGCTGCTGTGGAAAGTGGTTCCTCCTGTGCATGATATTCATCCTTTCGAGTACCTGTTCCACTTTTTGTTTTCGCTCATTGGCAGGCACCTTTAAATAAAGCAGTGCGAGTTCCACATTTTCGAAAACCGTCAATTCATCGATCAGGTTAAAGCTCTGGAAGACAAATCCGATATTGCCCTTTCTCAACTGAGAACGTTTTCCTTCCGAGAACTTGGCCACTTCATGGTCCAGGAAATGGTATTCTCCTTCATCTGGATTATCTAAAAGTCCCAGGATATTCAGCAAGGTGGATTTCCCACATCCAGAAGGCCCCATTATGGCCACAAACTCCCCTTGCTTGATTTCGATATCAATGCTTTCCAAAGCAGTGGTCTCTATCTCTTCTGTAGCATAGAGCTTTTTTAGGGCGGTTGTTTTAATGACGTTTTGCATAATGTTCTTTAGTTCGAAGTTTGAAGTTGGAAGATGGAAGCAACGCCTCCTTGTCCAAAGTCGCTTACTGTTTAATGCTTTTTCTGTATGCAATCATCATGTTCATTAAGTCAAATGATTGCTGATAGTATTGGTTAAATTTTAATTCATCAATGTAATTTCTTCGTTTTACCTTGTGAAGGCAGGTTACTACTTCAGCAAGCGATCTAATAGCATAGCCCAAAAACCGCTTTTGTTCTAGAGAAGATTGCAAAATCGCTCCCTCGGCTATATTCAAGGCAATTGAATCAGCAGCTCGCATAATCTGCGAGGTGATATTATACATCTCGCTTTTGGGAAAATGCTCACTTGTTTTGATAATCGCCTCACTCAGGTTCATGGCTTTTTGCCAAATAATCAGGTTTTCAAACTTAAATTTCATAATGGATACGGGTTAAAAATTTTCAACTGAAATCTATCAATTTACAATTTTCAGCTTTCAAATTCTAGCCTTAATCCTCAGAACTACCCTCTTCAACCTCTCCACTTCGTCCTTCCTACTTCCGACTTCGTACTTCCCTCTTCGTACTTCCTATTTCAACAGCAGCACCTCATTGTCTCCAAAATTTTCGTAGCCTGACACCACCACTTTATCCCCCTCATTAAGGCCTTCCAGCACTTCGAAATGATCCGGGTTTTTTCTTCCAAGTCTTATGTTTCTCTTTTGAGCTTTGTCCCCGGAATTGTTCAAAACAAAAACCCAGTTCCCGCCTGTATCCTTGTAGAAGCCTCCAGTAGGCAATAGCAACAACCTTTCACTGTCACCCAGCTCCAGCTTGATCCTAACTGATTGTCCCCTTCTCACCCCCTTTGGTGTCCCTTCCAGAAACAACATATCCACTTCAAACCTGCCCTCGGAAATACTTGGATAGATTTTTGCAATTTCGACAGCATAATTATCTCCGGAAAAAGAGAAGCTTCCCCTAAGTTCTTTTCTCACCCTCGGCAAATACAGTTCATCTATCTGTACCCTAACCTTAAATTCATTAAGAATATCTATCTGCCCATATCGCTCACCAGACTGAATGGACTGGCCTATTTCTATCTTTTCCGTAGCCAACTGCCCATTAATAGGTGCAGTGATGATCAGGTTATCCAAGATATGGCCTACACCTTCCAGGGACTTTTGCATTCTGGCCTCAGAAGCTTTCAACTGTTGCAGCTGGATGGACCGGGCGATGGAGTCATTCTTGTAAGACTCATAGGTCAGGGCCCTTCGCTTGATATTATATTCGTATTCCTCTTTCACTTCCTCCAGCTCACGATCTGAAACCAATTTTTTATCATGCAATTCCTTAAACCTTCCATACTGGGGCTTCAGCAAACTGATTTGATAATCAATCTCAGCTAACTGGCCTTGCTGGTTAAGGTCATTCTGATCGAGCAATAACCTGGTCTGACGCAGATTATTGATCTGTTCGTACAACATGGTTTCCCTTTGCATCACATCCAATTGCAAATTGGAATTGGTCAGTGTCAAAATGGTATCCCCTATTTCCACAAAGGCTCCAGATTCCCTTACCACTTCTTGTATAATCCCTCCTTCTATCGCATCCAAGTAAAAGGTCTCTGCTGGTTGCATGGTGCCTGATACGGTGATATAATCCTTGTATTCCCCTTCACTCACTGTCGCAATGGAAAGTCTTTCCCTCTCCACATATAGCGAGCTTCTGTTATCTGCAAATAACAATTGGTACACGATTAAAGACAGCACTGCCAGACCAATGATGATCATTGCAATGAACTTTGGTGTCCAGGTTTTCTTTTCAATTTTTCTATCCATGTCCAAAAACTAGTTCCTATTTAAGGCATTAGCTATTTGCCAATTTATATGCCAGTAAAAAATGCCCTCTAATGGACTGAATACCACTTTTTAATAATTCCTTATGTTTCGCATCGAACATTTTCGTTCGCTGGCGGACGAAAAAATCCAAAGCATTAAATTACATTCCCGTAACTTTCGTGAAATCAAAAAAATAAAAACTGCTTATATTGTCCGGAAACGGATATTATCAAAGTATTTTCCGGAGCAAAAGTTCTTCGGTACACTGTTTGGCATACCAGGTCGACAGCACTACTGTCAACATATCCGAAAAACTATTGAAATAAGAAATGCGAAAACCAAAAACAGGGAACCTGCTCATCATAGATGACAATGAGGATTTGCTCAAAGCAGCCAAGATTTTTTTAAAGCGGCACTTCGTGAAGGTGGACACAGAGACCAATCCTGATTTGATTCCTATACTGCTCCATAATGAGCAATATGATGTGATCATGCTGGACATGAACTTTACCAAGGATGTCAGCAGCGGACAGGAAGGTTTTCAACATTTGGACAGGATTTTATCTATCGATCCTTCTGCGGTAGTAGTACTGATCACGGCATATGGAGATATTAACTTGGCAGTGAAAGCCATCAAGGAAGGTGCAACGGATTTTGTTCTGAAACCTTGGGATAATGATAAACTGTTGGCCACCCTAAATGCCGCCTTGAAGCTTCGCCAATCCAAGTTGGAGGTAGCTGACCTTAAAAACCAACAACAGTTGATCTATGCGGATATGGATCGAAAATTCAAGGATATTATCGGTCAAAGCCCCGCCATGCAAAAGGTTTTTGACACCATAGAAAAAGTGGCTGCAACAGATGCCAATGTGATGATCTTGGGCGAAAATGGCACTGGAAAGGAATTGATCGCCAGGGCTATTCACCGACACTCCAAAAGATCAAGAGAAGCATTTGTGGGAGTGGATTTAGGTGCTATTACTCCCTCACTTTTTGAAAGTGAATTATTTGGTCATAAAAAAGGGGCATTTACGGACGCAAGGGAAGATAGGATCGGGCGTTTTGAGCAAGCGGATAAAGGAACCTTGTTCTTGGATGAAATCGGCAATATCCCGATGGCCTCCCAATCTAAGCTTTTGGCAGTTTTACAAAATAGGACAGTCACCAAGGTAGGCAGCAACCAGCAAAAAGAAATCAATATCCGACTTATTTCGGCCACCAATATGCCCCTTGCGGACATGATCAGGGAGAACACATTCAGGCAGGATTTGCTTTACAGGCTCAACACTATTGAAATCAATTTACCTCCTCTTAGGGAACGTATCGAGGATATTCCACTACTTACAGACCACTTTATCGCTTTTTACTCAAAAAAATACAATAAAGACATCCGCAAGGCCAGTGATTCCTTGATCAAACGCATGCAAAAATACCAGTGGCCAGGAAATATTCGGGAACTGCAGCATGGCATTGAAAGGGCGGTCATCATGAGTAGCAAGCATGTATTGCAACCGGAAGATCTCTTTTTTCAAAGTTCTGGAGATATTGAAAGATCTGGAGAAACTGTCAGTCTCGACCATTTGAATATTGAGGATGTCGAAAGGATTTTAATTAGAAAGGCCCTTCAAAAGCACAATGGACATATTACCAAAGCAGCTCAGGAATTGGGGCTTACTCGCTCCTCTTTGTACAGAAGACTAGAAAAATATGGTTTATAAATCGGCCTCCTTAAATATTTCCCTTCGGGTATTATTTCTTGTCCTTAACATTATGGCAGGGGCTTACCTTTACTTTGCGCTCAATATCATTTTGGGACCAGTGCTACTTTTAGGCCTGCTCAGCCTGCAAGTGATCGAACTGATAAAATATAATCAAAGGACCAATGAGAAAATAACCCGTTTTTTGGAATCTATACAATATGCTGATTTCACCTCTTCATTTACACATGACAGCCAAATGGGCAATTCCTATAGACACCTGAACCAAGCCTTTAGCAAGGTAATGGAGGCTTTCAGAAAGACCCGGGCAGAAAAAGAGGAACAGGTGCTATTCATGCGTATCATCATCCAGCACATCAATATTGGTATAATATCCTATAACTCTGAAGGAAAGATTGGATTGGTCAACAACGCTGCCAAGCATCTCTTACAAATCACACAGTTTAAGGATATTCATGACCTGAACAGGATTTCCCCGCAATTCTTAAAGCAAATACTAAGTCTCAAAACCGGTGAAGACCTTTCAGTCAAAATCAATGACTCTTTGCACCTCAACATCCGCTGTACCGAACTAAAAATGGGCGGAAAACAATGGTTTTTGCTCTCCTTTCAGGATATCAGCGCTGCATTAAAACAACAAGAGCTGGACGCTTGGCAGAACTTGACAAAGGTGCTCAGGCACGAAATCATGAACTCCATTACACCTATTGCCACATTGGTCAATTCGCTTCAAACCATTTTGGAGGAGGATGTTTATATAGAAAATGGAAAACACCTAATTTTGGAAGAAGGTTTTGAAGACTTACAGGAAGGGCTGAAGACCATTTCTGGCCGTAGCAGAGGCTTAGTAGGCTTTGTCAATGCTTATAGGGATTATACCAGTATCCCAGAACCTCAAAAATCTCCTTTGGATGTTAGAGCACTTTTTGAAGACATTTGTACCCTGCTACGGGACGACTTGGAACTAAACCAGATTAGCTTGACAATAGAAATTGTACCAGAAGATTTGAATATTATGGCGGACAAAGAACAAATTCAAATGATCCTGATCAATCTGGTTAAAAATGCCCGTGAAGCCATAGAAAAATCAGATATTAAGACGATCCAGCTCACAGCCGGAAGAACACTTTCAAATCACCCATATATACAAGTCATTGACCAAGGCCCTGGCATTCAAGCTGCCTCATTGGAGAATATTTTTGTACCATTTTTCACCACCAAAAACAATGGCAGTGGCATAGGTTTGGCCATCTCAAGGCAAATCATGAATATGCACCGTGGAAGCCTGCAGGTACATTCAGTTCCGGACAAAGAAACGATCTTCACCTTATTGTTTGAATCCTAGGACGATTATTAATGTGATGCTTTTCCAAGTAAAACAGTAAATCTTAAACCAAAAGATTTGTTATTTACCCCTTTCGGTAATATTTATTCTTCACCCACCAAAGTATTGGTATAATACCTGAATTTCAATTGCTCCAGCTGTCTCTTGGTGATCAAGTCAATAAGCTTCAATTGCCCCTCAAGGTACTTTTCCTGCCTTTTATTCAGAAGGAATACTGAACTCTCCCCCATCTTAAACTTTTCATTTTCTGCCCAAAGCAGCTGTTTATAACCTTGGACATTTTCCATTTGTATCGATTCCTGCGCCATCAAGTAATCGATTTGCTCCAAGCTGTTTAATACTTTATTTTGCAGCCCAATGGTTTTGTTTTCCAATTCCAACTGCTTTTCCAGTACTTTCACTTTGCCCAATTGGAGATTGCCTCTTTCAGCTCTAAGGAGCAATGGCAAACTGAATGAGAAGCCCCATTTATAGTCATTGCTATTATAACCGGGCAATCCCTCCCCATCCGGAGTCAGCAGCGGCATATATTTCACCTTTAATTTGGGCAGCAGCTTTTCCTGCTTCATCCTTCTCTCGGCTTCCATCAAGTTCACTTTGGATCTTGCTTCCTGCAGCATGGGGTGTGTATCCAAGGTATCCAAAGAAAAACTACTGCTAAGATCTTGATAGGAAATAACTATCAGACTATCAGGAATCATCTGCTCAACAGCATACCAACCATCTTCATTCCAAAGATAATTTTCAAGATTCTTTTGTGTAGAGGTATTGCTTGACTTAACAGATTGAAGGAGGTTTTTTCGGTCTTGCCACATGATATACGCCTCCACCGTATCAATGGCCGTTTTCTCTCCATTAATAAATGAGGTCTTGGTATTCTGAAAGTAATTCTCCGCCAAGCGGATACTTTCATTCACTATTTTAAGGGCTTCATGGCTATTGGCCCAATAAAGATAGGCCTCAGTGGCACTAAAATACAGATCATTGGTCTGGAGGGTCTTTTGCTGCTCCGCAATGGCAGCATAGGCCTTTGCCTGCCTCAAGGCGGTCCTTCCTTCATCCATTAACAGGCCTTGAAGCACATTAAGCTCGATCCCTGCATTCCATAGGCCATTTGAGCCAGTTTGGCTCTCAGGATTCAAATACCTACCAGCATTCTTTTCATATCCTGCTATCAAATCAAGTCCTGCTACAGTTGGGATCCTCAAACTGGAAGCAGATCTCCTGTAATACATTTTATCTGTATAAAGCTTCTGGTCAAAATCCGACTCCAATACTGGATCAAAATTCCCCCTAGCCGCCCTAATACTCGCTTCAGCCTTCATCTCATTCAAGCGCGCCTTTTGAGAAAGAGGATGGTGATTGATCACATTCTGTATAAAAAGCTCATAATTCAACTTGTCCAGTGGTAATGACTGGGCATCACTGAAAATAGGCCAAGCAAGCAAAATGAATAATAGGTAATATTTGGATGCTCTTTTACTCATTCAAGAAATTATTTTACCGATTTCAAAGGTGCCTTCAATTTCAATGGCTTAGGATTGGTTTTTTCCTTTGTATAATAATCCGCTGGGAACCCGTTCAGCTGTCTCCACAACTCATACCAAATTGGCACATTGTTCAACAATAAAAAAGTCCTAACTCCGGTGCCCATGCTCAATTTTTCAGGCCATGGTCTATCCTCTGGATCAGGGCTAACCAGCAACCTGTAGTAACCATTTGTACTTATAAAACGGTCAATGGCAACCACCTTGCCCCTAAAGACGCCCGTCGAGGCTTCTGGCCAACCGCTAATTACAATGGCAGGCCAACCGTCAAATCTCAAGCTAACCCTATTGTCCTGCTGAATAAGCGGCAAGTCTTGAGGCTTGACATAAACTTCCACTGCCAAATCATATTCTTGGGGCATGATGGATACAATATCTGCACCTTCTTTGATCAGCTCCCCAATCCCCTTTTTTACTGCCTTGGTGATATATCCTGACTGGGGTGCAGTGACATAATACATACTCGCCCTTTGACCGTAATTGCTCAATTGATTGCGCAGCTTTGATACCTCTGCTATGGTCCCCAATTTAGCGGACAGAGCAGACTGGGTATCCGATTGTGCCTTGGCCAATTTATCTTGGTACTCTCTTTCAATAGAGGACATTTCAAGGTCAAGGTTCATCAGCTCATTCCGCTGGTTCACCAGTTTATTTCTTTGAACAGTCACCTTGGCATTGGCCTCCTGTACCTTCATTTCCTTTTCCTGAAGATCTGTAAGCGATTTTAGCCCCTTTTCATATAGTTCTTGGGTTCGTTCCAATTGGTTTTCAGCAATGCGGAGATTGGTTCTGAATGCTACCAAGTCAATACTGTCCATCTGAACCTTATTATTGGCCTGAAGGATCTTGTTTTCCATTTGTTGAAGCTTTAATTGCATAGCTTCCTCCAAAGCTTTAGACTGTGTATTAATGGCCGCTATTTTTGCTTCATAAGAGGATGAACTCTCTATCTTGGCATCCAATTGCTCCTGTGTCCTTTCAATCAGCTGAGGGTCGAAATATTCACTTTTAGCATCAGAAATAAACACCACGGTATCTCCTTTGGACACAAAATCACCTTCTCGCACATACCACTTTTCAAGCCTACCTGAAATCACCGATTGAATCGCCTGCGGTCGCTGCTCAGGTGACAAAGTGGTGACATATCCGTCCGTTTGAATATTTTGGGTCCATGGCAAAAAGAGGCAAAATAGCAGCACCACTAATATGATAGAAACCACTTTCCTAGAAAATTTAAAGTAACTGAATTCCTTTAGCACCCTAAATGCCCTAAAGTCGTTTTGCTTGACGTATTTACTAATACTATTTTCAGATATATTCAACATAGCTGATTACAACTTAATAGTTTGGGTACTGTTTTCTATCCAATCCTCTTCGTCGGAGATGACGACCAAAGTCCAATTCTGCCGCTTATCTGTAAGGAATTTGATCAGTTCATGACGTTCATTTTTTGGGATATTGACCAATGGGTCCTCCATCAAAACCAAGCCTGGGTTATGGCAAATCGCCCTGGCGAGATGGATTTTTTGGATAATACAGCGAGGTGTTCTTCGCCCTCCACTATCCAAAATAGTATCTAGGCCTTTGGGCAATTCTTTCAAGTAGGAGCTTAGTCCTACTCCCTCTAAAAGCCCAAGCAAGATCTCATCAGATATATTTCTTCCCACAAGGATATTTTCTCTAAAACTCCCCTCAAAGATTTGGTTTGAAGCCAGTACTACTCCCAGATTTTGGTGGAAACTCTTCTTGTCCAACTTATCATAAGCGATATCGTTAATCAAAATTTCTCCAGCATCGATATGTTGGATGCCTGCCAAAATCTGCAATAAAGTGGATTTACCTGAGCCTGTCTTCCCTGTAAGGACCGTGCGGGATCCACCTGGTATTTCAAAGCTTAATTTTCTGATTACAGGAGAATTGTCATTAGGGTACTTAAAAGAAACATTTTTTAGGACAATAGAACAAGCTGTATCCTTTTTGATCTTTTCGTTTCCTGATTCATTCTGAAGGCTCATATCCGTAACAAAACCTATCTTTTCGAATGCTGTGAGCACATCATACACATTATCCCAAACACTAAGTAGCTTCTCCACGGAGTTCATGACCAGGATAATAACAATCTCTGCAGCTACAAACTGGCCGATATTCATTTGGTTATTGAAAACAAGCACACCTCCCACTACCAATATACCAGCAGCAATAAAGACCTTAAAACCAACAATCGCCTTGAATTGATCCAATAACACCCTAAAATGTGACTCCCTAGAATTGATATAATCCACGGTGATATCATCACTTTTTGTCAGGTGAAACGATGGGTTTTGGGAAAGGTGAAAGGTACGCCTTACCCTGCCGATTTCTCCAAGCCAAAAAGCAAGATTGTATTTGTACTTACTTTCCTTAATGCTGGTTTCTAAACCAATTTTACCCGTCACCTTCACCAAAATAAAAAGGGCACCTCCCAAACTAAGGCCTAATAAAATAAAGTAAAGACTGTAAATAGAAAGCAATATCATACCAAATAATATCTGAAAGGCAGATACAGATATATCTATCAACATTTTTGGTAGGCCTTTCTGAATGGTCATTGTGTCAAAAAATCTATTGGCCAATTCAGGGGCATGCTGGTTATCCAACTCCTTTGGCTTAATCTGGGGCAACCTATAGGCAAATTCAAAAGCGGAACGCGCAAATATATCCTGCTGAATATTTTCAACAATTCTCAACTGAAGAACCTGTAGCAGACCTGCTACTGTAATGCCGACCAAAACCACTGTGACCAGAATAACCCAAGAGAAAGACAATTCTCCAGTTTGTAGATAATTGATAATAGCCTGGATCCCTAAAGGAAGAGACAGGTTCACTATACCTATAAAAAGGGCATAAATGTATATTTGTCTAATTTCTGGTTTATATATTTTCAACAGCCTCCAAAGCCGTTCAATGGGTCTAAGTTTTGTCATTTTATTGATCGAGTAATGATTAAACCTTGAGGTTTATTTATTCCTACAACTAAAAACAAGGTTATTGGGTTTGGCCTCCAATTAGGAAATTGGACGTTTTTTGTTCTTATGGGATAGTAAATATATGCCAATGAGCTAAAAAAAGTTTCATTCAAAATTGATTCTAATCAAATTCTAATGTCTCATTTTTTTTCTAATAACTCATTGAATCAACGTATTTGGTGACTTTCTTTTTTTTTGGAGACTATATTTTGAAAGCTAATCCTGAGTAGGTTTTCAAGAAAATCCAAAAAACAGTCTCTTCCCACATTCACGATTCATGAGTTTCTAAGGTCTTAGAAAAAATAAAAACAAAAAAAACTTTGAACAAATGTATTTTTTTGTACCTTCACATATGTATATACATATGAACATTAATAAAATCTAAATATCGCAATCTCTGCAAAGCAGCTATAACACCTTAAATATAAAGGAACTGTAGCCACATTTAAGATTCCATATTTCCTATACTTTAAAAATCATTGATATGAAAAAGCCAAACAGCTCATGACCAAGAGGTCTACCGCAAGGGGACATATAGTCCAAAAGACATAATAACTATCAGTCAATTATTTACAATACCCAAGCATATACATATATGAAATGTAAACCATTACCCTATCAATGGCGGGGAGTGATTCGTGGCTTCTGTGGCATAATGCTATTTCTAATGGTATCATCCACATTGATGGCCAATGACAAGACTTCAAAAACTTCTTCGAACAAGGACAGCAATTCCATTTCCGCCAAACCATTTGAAATCAATATTACAGGTACTGTCATCGATGAGACAGGCGCAGGTCTTCCCGGAGCTACAGTAATAGAAAAAGGAACCAACAATGTCGCCATTACAGATGTGGAAGGAAATTATGCCATATCTGTAGAAAACAAAGAAAGTATCCTTGTATTTTCTTATATCGGCTATGAAAACCAAGAATTTGTAGTCGGTAACAATACCTCCATCAATATCAATTTAAAACTAGCTACCGACCAGTTAGATGAAGTCGTGGTGGTAGGATATGGTATCCAGAAAAAAGCTGATGTAACAGGAGCCGTTGCATCAATCAAAAGCGATGAAATCGTAACGACCAAAAACGAGAACTTACAAAACATGCTGACCGGTAAGGTCGCCGGCCTCCGCATCCTCCAAAATTCCAGTGAACCCGGTACATTTAATAGTTCTATGGATATTAGGGGCTTTGGTGCTCCTCTAGTAGTAATAGACGGTGTACCGAGAAACAATATGGCACGCCTTGATCCAGAGGATATCGAAAGCATTTCTGTAGTTAAAGACGCTTCTGGAGCTGTTTACGGTTCGAGAGCAGCCAATGGTGTAATCATCATCACCACCAAAAAGGGCTCAAAAACAGGCAAGCCAAACTTGAGTTATTCTGGTAATATGACTTGGCAGAGCCCCTCCAATTATCCTGATTTGGTAAGTGCTGCAGATTGGATGACACTCTATAATGAAAGAGACAAACACAATGTTGATAACAGCGGAGTGGTTCCTAGATATTCTGAAGAGGAAATTGAATCTTATAGAAATGGCAGTATGCCTTCCACGGACTGGAAGGACATGGTGATGAGAAATAGCGCTCCTGCTACCCAACATACTATCAGTGCAACAGGCGGAAATGAAGGTATTACTTATTATACAAGTGTCGGTTATCAACAGCAAGGCAGTTTTCTTAAAACTGATGCAATCAACTATGAAAAATACACCATCAGGAACAATATATCTGCAAAAATCACTGACAATATCCAGTTAGACATGAACCTGTCTGGATTAATAGATGAAAGGGAAACTTCTCCATTTAGTTCTAATGACATCGTAAGGGCCATGTGGCTACACCGTCCAATGGATAATGTATACTATGATGAAGAAGCGGGAAAATATGCCATGATGGATTGGAATGTGATATTAAATCCAGTTGCCATGATGGACAAGGACTTGGTAGGCGAAAACAGCTATAAAAGCAAATGGTTCCAGTCCAATATGAGCCTGACCTATCAGGTTCCGTTTGTAGAGGGTTTATCGCTAAAATCCATGTTCAGTTATGATTATACACAAAACGATAACAAGGAATACTCCAAGAGTTTCACCCTGTACTTACCCAATGGTAATGAATACAAAGCCAATAACCAAACCAGTGGGAACTCCAAAATTTCCCGCTATTTCTATGGCAAAAATTCCACTTTATGGCAGTTGAGAGTAGCTTATGAAAGAAAGTTTGGTCACCACGCTATTTCTGCTCTTAATCTGTTAGAGAATTCCCATTTCCAAGGAGACAACTTTTACGGGTACAGGTACCTTGTTCTTCCTTTGCCCCAAATATTTGCCGGTATCACCGATAATCAGGAAATCAGACAAAGCACATCAAGTGGTGCGCTCTACGATTATGCTAACCGCGCATCTGTGGGACGTTTCACCTATGGATTTAAGAGCAAGTACATGGCAGAATTTTCATACAGATATGAAGGCTCATCCAAATTCCCAAAAGATAGTCGATGGGGCTTTTTCCCTTCTTTCTCTGCAGGTTGGAGAATTTCTGAAGAAGGCTTTTGGATGAATTCACCTTTACGTGTGATTGAAGACCTAAAATTCAGAGGATCTTATGGTATTACTGGGGATGATAGTTCCCTAGCCTACCAATTTGTGAGTGGATATCAGTATCCTGCTTCAGGCAGCAGCAGAGGCCTTCCTGGGGGGTATATTTTCGGAGATCAATTTGTTTCCTCTTCCAGCAATACAGGCCTTGCCAATACTGCTATAACCTGGTATGAGGCCAAAACATTGAACATCGGAATGGATGCTTCTTTATGGAGTGGAAGATTAGGTGTAACAGTAGAATATTTCAATAGGGACCGTTCTGGTTTGCTGGCGACAAGGGTAGGTAGCTTACCGGGAATCGTCGGAGCCTCTCTTCCTCAAGAAAACCTCAACAGTGACCAAAACCGTGGATTTGAAATTGAACTGAGTCATCTGAATAAAATAGGTGATTTCAATTATCAAATACGTGGTAATGTTTCCTACACCAGAACCAAAACCCAGTATTATGAAATGGCCGAACTGGGCAATTCCTTCCTGAACTGGAGAAACGGTGTCAATGATCGCTATAACAATATTTGGTGGGGCTATGCAGGCAATGGCCGTATGACCAGCTGGGATGAAGTTTATTACAATCCAGTTTATGTCGGCAGAGGTTCTGTTTTGGGAGACTATGAATACCAAGATTGGAACGAAGACGGCTGGATCAATGACTTGGATGTCCATCCATTGGCTTACAGCGGTCAAGTCCCATTGGTCAACTTTGGTCTTAACCTAAGTGCTCAATGGAAAGGATTTGATATGTCCATGCTATGGCAAGGTGCTGGCAAAAAGTATGTGTTGGCGAGAGAATTCTTGTATGAACCTTTATGGTCCAACTCAAACGCCATCAGTGACTTTATGAACAGATGGCACCCTACTGATCCCACTGCAAATCCATATGATCCCAGTACAGAATGGACAGGTGGTAATTATGGCTATACAGGATCGCTGCCAAATGCCTCTTCAGATTTCAACATACAAAATGCAGCCTATGTAAGGTTAAAAAGTTTGGAAATCGGATATTCCTTGCCTTCCAATGTGCTTGATTTCATCAAATTGAAAAACATAAGAGTATACGGAAACGCATATAACCTACTGACATTTAGCAAGCTGAAATACGCTGACCCTGAGTTTTATACCAGCAACACGAGTGGATCTGGTCTTACTAACCTTGGATACAACTATCCTATCAATAAGACTTATACAATTGGTATAAACGTGAAATTTTAACTTGACAAAATATGAAACTTAAAAAAACATTAATGTCAATAGGATTGGGTGTTCTACTTACAGCCTGTACTGATTTGGATATTCCCCCTATAAACCTCTTGAATGAAAATGATATATATGGCAGCAATGAAGGCATCATGACCAATGTGGCCCGAATATACAGCAGACTGCCTATCGAAGATTTTAAATATTATTATGCCTCGGGCTTCAACTTTAATGGCACCCAATACAAACAGTTCAGCTGCTTGACGGGTGAAGCCATTGGCCGGGATACTCCTGGAGCCGAAAGTGAGGGATTTTCTTATTGGGATGAGGCCTATTCCCAAATCCGTGATATCAATATGCTCATTGAAAAGCTTCCTGAATACGCTTCTTCTTTGAGTACTTCAGATGTGGACACCTATTTAGGAGAAGCACATTTTGCGAGGGCTTATACTTATTTTGCTTTGGTGAAACGATATGGAGGAGTTCCTTTAATCGATGCTATTATCGACTACCCTGCTTCGGTCAGTATGGAAGGAACGCATTTATACAGAGCTTCAGAAGAAGCTATTTGGGATTTTATTGCCGCAGATCTGGATTATGCCATCGAACATTTACCTGAAAATTCCCCGGCTAAAGGCCGTGTAAATAGGTATGTCGCAGCAGCATTTAAGTCCCGCGCCATGCTCCATGCCGGTAGTATTGCCAAATACAATTCGGTAAACGAGACCCAGGATCAAGAAGGAGCTTCAGTAAGGATTTGTGGTATTCCTGCCAATAGAGCCAATGAGTATTTCAAGGCTTCCTATGAGGCAGCAAAACTGGTAGTGGACTCCCAGAAATATGCACTGTATATGGGCCAGTGGCAAGAGGGCAATGCAGAAGCGCAATATCAAAACTTCAAGTACCTATTCTTAAATGAAACCTCTGAAAATATTTTTGTAAAATATTTCGATGAGCTAAACAGCAAACATGACTACGATCATTCCACCCAACCTAATCAAACAAAATCTGGTGGTAATGATTCTGAAGTGAACCCTACCATGGATTTCGTGGAAATGTTTGATGGAATAGCCAAAGATGAGGATGGGAATTTCAAAAACATTGATGACAATGGACATTATAAGCTTTATGATTCTCCGATGGATGCATTTGCCAATGCTGAACCGAGACTGAGAGGAACAGTCATCTTTCCCATGGATACTTACAGAAATCAAGTGATCGAAATAAGAAGAGGGATCTGGACTGGAGATGCCAGCCAAGGAATCCTTCCACTTGACAATGAAGGCGATGTAGGCAACTGTAATCAACTAACTGACCCTAATCTGTATTTAGCCCCGGGCTTGGGTGCCAACCCGATGATCGACCTAAATCCAGGAGACCCAAACGGAAGTGCTATGCGTGCAGCGGGAGCTAATGGGCCTGTGTCAAATTGGGACTTTGGCAATGTAGGAGGAATGTACGTCCGCAAATACATGAGGGAAACTGGTGTAACCAATGATTTTAATTCTGCCCAGAGTTGGATAGAAATCCGTTTTGCAGAAGTACTGCTGAATCAAGCTGAAGCAGCATATGAGCTGATGCTTGGAGGTGATTCAGGAGATAATTATCTCACAGTAGCCTATAATAACATCAATGATATCAGACTTCGCGCTGGTGCCGAATTGCTTGGCAGTGAATCCGAATTGGACAATATCGACATCATCCGCATAGAACGCCGTAAGGAGCTTGCTTTTGAAAACAAAACCTATTGGGACTTGAAACGTTGGCGAACGCTTTATGAAGAGCAAAACAATAGACGTTATAAAATCCTTAATCCGTTTTATTCTACTGATGCCCAAAAATATTTCCTTTCAGTGAAATTCCAGGAACCTAGGGCAGGCCGTCAGTATATCTATACCTACGATACAAGATACTACTATCAGCCCATTCCAAATTCGGAGATAAACAAGAATCCTAATTGTAAACAAAATCCAGGTTTCTAGTCACTTTCAAAATTAAGACCTATGAAAAATAATCTTATAAAATATTTGTTAATGGCATGTATTATCTCGACAGGATTGAGTTCCTGTGTTGAGGACAACTACGCCCCTCCTGCCGAGACATTTACAGGAGCCTTTGTTGACATGCAAACCAAGGAGCCTTTTCAAACAGCAATAGGCAATACCGGAGCACGGATAACGCTGATGGAGTACAGTTGGAGTGAAAACCCTACCCCCTACTATATGTATTGTAAAATGAATGGGGAGTTCAATAATTCCAAAATATTTGAAGGAGAATATGGGGTAAGAGCTGAAGGCGCTTTTGTCCCAGTGGAAGAAGAAATCATCGACCTCAAAGGCGTAGTAGAAAGAACTTATGAAGTTGACCCGTTTCTTCGTGTAGAATGGATTGGGGAACCTGTGCTCAATGCAGACGGCACAGCCACCATCCAAGTAAAGATCACCCGAGGAACTTCAGACCCGGACTACCAACATCCATTAAGTGAGGTCTGGTTGTTTGTAAGTGAAAACCAATATGTGGGAGATTTTAGCTTTAGTCCCAACTTTTCCACGCACTTGTTAGGCGCTACTTTACCTGTTTTGGGTGAGACGATTACCATCACGACAGGATGGCCAGGAGGGATTGGTACAGGCGCTCAGAAAACTTTCCCAGACTATGAGAGAAAGTATTTCTTGAGAGTAGGCGCCAGGACCAATACTCAAGTTAATGGCACCAATGTTTATAATTACTCCAAGATTAAGGAAATAACTACCAAATAAAAAAGAAAAATGTCCCTGATTGGATCCTATTCCTCAGGGACATTTACTATTCTTCTAGTTAAGTGGTTTGTGGGCAGGATAGAATAACGCAATAAATACCTCGGGATTTCATCTTCCTCCTTGCCAGGAAAAAGTTCCTACTTAAATTGGATGAGGAAGGAAAGCATTAAAGATGCAAAGCATAACCAAAAAGTATAAAATATAAAGTCAGTATGTTCAATTTGATTAAAAGCATTGTTGTCATCATAATGCTGTCAAGTTTCAGTGTCCAAGCCAAAAGTATTTGGCAAATCGGTAAAAGTGATAATTCATCCGCTGATTTAGCCCTGGGACCTGCAGATTACAAAAAGTTCTTAAGCAGGGACTTTGGATATGAAGATCGCTACTTCCTAATAGGAACTTCAAATCCGAAAAACGATTTTCCTTATGTACTTCCTGGCCCAGCTGATACTTGGGGTGGAACCTGGGGCACATCAGGTTGGAGAACCCATGAGATAAATATACTTTTTGGGATCAAAGAAATGAACAGTGACGAAGGTTTCAAACTGGTCATTGATCTGGCAGATTCTCAACCAACCAAATCATTGCTAAAAGTAAGTGTAAACAACCAGCATAGTAAATTCCTACTCAAAGGTGTAAGCGAAGGCACTCTAAGCGGAGATATGTCAGGTGCTGTAGAACGAATAATCGAAATTCCAATCGATAAAGATATTATCCAAAAAGGGGGCAACTCGATCACCATTACCATTCTGGAAGGTTCATGGGTGGTGTTTGATCAAGTGAGACTGGAAGGTCCAGACGGAACCGTTTTAACACAAAACGATCAGGTTTTTGTTCGTTCAGTAAAACCAGCAACCTATGAACTTGAAGCCGGAAAACAAAAAATCCAGCCCTTATTGGTCGATGTAGAACATTTAGCTGGTCAACCCAAATTAGAGGTAAAACTGGATAAAAAAGCCGTTTATAGTACTTTTTTGGATTCTGCCAGGTATCAGATAGAAGTACCTATGCCTTCGGTAAAAAGGAAAAAGCAGAGCCAATATGAAATCTACATAGATGGCAAGAAAATCGAAGAAGGCACCATTTTACGTTCACCACAGACTTTGCAAAGCTTGGCAGACTATGTGGATACCAGAATAGGCACTGCCCATTCCCGCTGGATGATTGCTCCAGGTCCTTGGATGCCCTTCAGCATGGTAAAAATGAGTCCTGATAACCAAAACAGGGGCTGGCAAGCGGGCTATCAACCCTCATTTGAAACCATAGGAACCTTCAGCCATATTCATGAGTGGACCATGGGCGGATTGGGGATGATGCCGACCAATGGAAAATTACAGACAAAAGTGGGAGATCAGTTTGATCCTGATGCTGGCTACCGTTCCAGAATAGATAAATCTACTGAAGAAGCACCTTTGGGTTTCTATAAGGTGTACATGTCAGATACTAAAATATGGGCAGAAGTGACAGCTACCACCAGAGGTGGATTCCAACGATATACTTTTCCCAAAGATCAAGATGGAAGGGTCATGATTGACATGCATGTAGAGGCCGAGTATGATTACTTGCTATCTGATGTGGAAATCAATAAAGTGAGTGATTACCGAATAGAAGGAAGGAGTCATCAGATTTCTCCTAGACCTACCGTATGGAGCAATGATGCCGATCAGGAATATGTGGTGAATTTCGTAATTGAGTTTGACCAACCTATCAAAAAAGTAGGCGGATGGATCAATGACCAAACCCTTGAAGGAGGAATCATTGAAGGAAAGGATTTAAAAGATGCTGGCATTTATGTGGAATTTGACACCAAGCAATCCAATGTGGTACAGGCGCGATCTGCGATATCCTTGGTCAGTATAGAAAATGCCGCTGAAAACCTCCAAACAGAAATATCCGATCCTTTTGGCTGGGATTTCGAAGCAGTGGTCCAACATCAAAAAGATGTGTGGAACAACTATTTGTCAAGGATTACCATTGCCAGTGACAACCGCCTGGAAAAAGTCCGTTTTTACAGCAACTTCTTCCGTTCCCTTTGCAGAAACACCTGGAGTGATGTCAATGGAGAATGGATTGCTCCTGATGAGACCAAGCAAAAATTTGAAGATCCTTCGGATTTGGCTTTGGGATGTGATGCTTTTTGGAATACCTTTTGGAACTTAAATCAGCTTTGGAATCTGGCCACGCCTGAATGGTCATCCAAATGGGTAAAATCCCAACTTGCCATGTACGATGCCAACGGTTGGCTAGGGAAAGGCCCCGCGGGAATGGAATACATTCCAGTGATGGTTGCCGAACACGAAATTCCACAAATGGTATCAGCTTATCAAATGGGCATCCGTGATTTTGATGTAGAAAAGACATTCGAGGCAGTAAAAAAGATGCAGACAACGCCTGCAACGGAAGTGGCAGGTGGTTTTGCAGGAAACAGAGACCTTATTACCTACCTCGATCATAAATATGTCCCTTCTGATAAAGGAAGGTTTTCCAATACATTGGAATATTCATATGACGACTGGACAGTGGGCCAGCTGGCCAAGTCCTTAGGTAAAAAAGAAGACTATAAAGTTTTTTCTGATAGAGGCAATTGGTGGAAAAATGCCTTTAATCCTAAAAATGGTTTCGCCCAATTGCGCAACAGCAAAGGGGAATTTGAAGAGCCTTTTGACCCTTTTCAGTCAGGCCGAAACCATCATTATGTCGAAGGCAATTCCTGGCAGCTGAGTTATTTCGTTCCTCAAGACGTACCAGCTTTGGTCGATGTGATGGGCAAAGAAGCTTTTGTGGAAAGATTGGATTGGGGCTTCAAAGCCAGTGAACCTTGGAGATACAACGCCCCAAATGACCAATACTGGGATTACCCTGTAGTACAAGGCAACCAACAATCCATGCACTTTGCCTTCCTATTCAATTGGGCAGACCATCCTTGGTTGACACAGAAATGGAGCCGTTCTATTCTTGAGAAATATTACGGCAGCGGTTTGGCCAATGCCTACTTGGGTGATGAAGACCAAGGTCAAATGAGTGCTTGGTTTGTAATGGCCTCCATAGGCCTGTTCCAAATGGATGGTGGAACCAGTGCCACGCCAATCTACGAGATAGCCAGCCCCTTATATTCAAAAATCACCATTGACCTGATGGAAATGTACGGCCGTGGAGAGCAATTTGTAATCGAAGCTAAAAACAGCTCCAGAAAGAACATTTATGTACAAAAAGCTTATCTCAATGGAAAAGAGCTGAAATCATTTTGGTTCCCTGCTTCCGAATTGCTCAAAGGAGGAAAATTGGTTTTGGAAATGGGTGACCAACCCAATAAAAACTGGGGAAGAACCTCCGATAAATAAAAAAATAAGAATAGAGAGGTCTCCTTGGCTTAGTTGATTATTGCCCTAAATACCAAAGAGACCTCCTTAAAAAAACCGAGTAAATTAATACAATTAAATGAGTGGTTTGAGGTCTTTTATTAATACTTGCTTATTATACGCACTGCTTCCCTTTGGAGCCCTTTTTGCCCAAAGCCCAGTAGATTATGTGGATCCCAATATCGGGACAGCACATTGCCGTTGGTTCTTCTATACACCCGCTGCAGTTCCTTTTGGCATGGCCAAATTAGCTCCTTCCACCGATGCTCATTTGGGTAATCCAGGAGGATGGCAAGCCGTGGGCTATGACTTTAGGCACAGCTCTATTGAGGGCTTTGCCAATTTTCACGAGTTTCAGGTGGGAGGCGTGGTCATTGCCCCTTCTGTGGGTGACTTACAGACTGTCCCTGGTGAATTGGACAACCCTGCTGGTGGTTACAGATCTAGCTTTGACAAAAAGGATGAGCTGGCCAAACCAGGTTATTATTCGGTCTTTCTAAAAGACCATGATGTCAAAGCAGAACTCACCGCTACCAAAAGAGTTGGTTTTCACCGCTATACCTTTCCCCAGACTTCACAAGCCAATATCCTTTTTGACATAGGTAATAAACAAGGCGAAAGTGGTGAAGTCAAAGACGCCTATGTGAATTTCACCGAAGACGGTCGCATAGAAGGCTATGTAATCACCTCCCCTGTATATGTCAATATCTACCAAAAAGGAGCTGATGTCAGGATGTACTTTTCGGCCAAAATGGATAAGGAGCCTAGTGCTTTTGGCTCTTTTGTGAAAGAACAAATATTTCCAGGCAGAAATGAGCAAGAGGGAGTTGGTGCGGGCATGTATTTCACCTTTGACACTGAGCAAGATGAAGCAGTAGAAATCAAAATAGGCCTTTCCTATACCTCTATTGAAAATGCCCGAATTAACTTGGACGATGAAGCTCCTAAAATGGATTTTGAAAAGGCCCAAAAACAAGCCAACAAAACATGGGAAGAGTATCTTGGTAGAATTCAGGTGGAGGGGCAAAATGAAGAGGACAAAGTTAAATTCTACACAGGTCTGTTCCATGCCTTACTGGGCAGGGGGCTTGCCAGTGATGTAAATGGAGCCTATCCAATGAATAGCGGGGCTGTGGGGCAGATCGAACTTGATGAAAAAGGACAGCCCATTCACCATCACTATAATACCGATGCCATTTGGGGTGCCTTCTGGAATTTGACCCAACTTTGGGCAGTAGCCTACCCGGAATATTACGCTGATTGGGTTCAAAGCCAGCTGCTGGTTTATAAGGACGCCGGCTGGCTAGGAGATGGCATTGCCAACAGTAAATATGTATCGGGAGTTGGAACCAATTTCACCAGTTTGGCCATCGCAGCGGCTTATAACTGCGGGATCAGGGATTATGATGTAGAACTGGCTTATGAAGCTTCACTAAAGAACGAAATAGGCTGGAAAGACCGAATAGAAGGCGCTGGAAAAATGGATGTCAAACAATTTGTGGAGCGTGGTTATAGCCCTTACGAAAAGCAATTTGATATGAAAACCGTAGAGGAAGGTTCAGGTTTTGCCGCATCGCATACACTTGAATACTCTTTCAGCAGCTTTGCTGTGGCCCAATTTGCAAAGCAACTGGGCAAGACTGCCGATTATGAGCAACTTACCCAACTATCAAATGGTTGGAAGCTATTATTTGATGAAAAAACCAAATTGATCCGTCCAAAAGATTCCAATGGTAAATTCATTGAAGACTTTGATCCACTGGCACCTTGGAAAGGCTTTCAAGAGGGCAATGCAGTTCAATACACCTTTTATGTGCCGCATCATGTAGAAGAGTTAGTGGCTACTTTGGGCAAGGAAACTTTCAACACCCGACTTGACAGTATTTTCATCATTTCCCAGAAAAACATCTTCGGAGGAGGGGCAGAAATCGATGCATTCTCCGGGTTGAAGACGCTTTATAATCATGGCAACCAACCTAATTTGCATGTTTCCTGGATGTTTAATTTCTCTGGAAAGCCCCATCTGTCCCAAAAATGGGTAAGGGCGATTTGTAACGAGTTTTATGGCACGGAAGGAATACATGGCTATGGTTACGGACAGGATGAAGATCAGGGCCAATTGGGAGCTTGGTATGTGATGTCATCGATTGGGCTATTTGATGTGAAAGGATTGACAGAAATAGATCCAAAGTTCCAAATTGGAAGCCCATTATTTGATAAAGTAACCATCAAGTTGAACCAAGATTACTTCAAGGGCAAACGTTTTGTCATCGAAACGAAGAACAATTCCAAGGATAATATTTATATACAAGGCGTGGAGCTAAATGGTAAAAAACTGGATACCTACTCCCTACCCTTCTCGGATGTAACCAAAGGTGGTAAACTAAAATTGGGACTAACTGATCATCCTGTGACAAACTAGTCCATTATCCATAGATGATGCTGACCCAAAATAAAAAAAATGAAAAATAGAAGAATACTGCTAAGCATAATGATGGCCTTGTTTTTTGGCCACATCCTGAATGCTCAGGAAAAAGTCAAAAAAAAGAGGCCCAATATCGTAGTCATTTTCACAGATGACCATGCATTTCAGGCCATTAGTGCTTATGGGCATCCCATTTCTAAAATTGCAAAAACACCCAATATCGACCGATTAGCAGAAGAGGGACTTTTGTTTAAGCGTGCTTACGTGGAAAACTCAATCTGTACGCCCAGCCGTGCTACCCTGTTTACAGGTTTGTATAGCCACCAACATGGCCAGCAACTTCTTGGCAGTAGGATGGATTATAGCCGTACTTGGTTTGTGGAATTATTACAGCAGGCAGGTTATCAAACTTCCGTCTTTGGGAAATGGCACTTAAGTGTAGAACCCAAAGGCTTTGATTATTATCATATTCTGGCTGATCAGGGAGAGTATTATAACCCGAGGTTCAGAAATCCCAGTACAAACGGAAAGTATGTTACCGAAAAGGGCTATGCCACAAAGCTCATCACAGATCATGCCTTAGAGTGGATTGGAGAGCATTCTACAGCTGATGAGCCATTTTGTATTTTGGTCAACCATAAAGCCCCACATCGGAACTGGATGCCCGATCTAAACCATATCGGTCTATTTACGAATGATACTTTTCCAGAGCCGGAAACGCTATTTGATGAATATGAAAGCCGTGGACCACAAATGCAAATGCAGGAGCTTACCGTGGCCAATCACCTAGGCTTTGCTTTTGATCTTAAAGTCGAGGAACTAAAAGATGAACCCACCCTTCAATACATCAAAGACAGCTGGCCAATGGCTATGGATCCGATGGACGAGGAACAGAGAAAAGCCTGGGATGAAGCCTACAAGGCCCAAAACAAAGAGTTTTTGGAAAATCGTCCCACAGGAAAGGAATTGACCAGTTGGAAGTATCAAAGGTATATCAAGGACTACTGCCGTACTGTACGCTCTGTAGATGAAGAAGTAGGGCGCTTAGTTGATTACCTGGAAGAGACAGGAGAGCTGGAAAATACAATCATTGTTTATACCTCCGACCAAGGCTTCTTTTTGGGTGAGCATGGCCTTTACGATAAAAGGTTTATGTATGAAGAGGCTTTCCGAACACCATTGATCATTTTCTATCCCGATAAAATCAAGAAAGGTATGGTAAGTAATGAATTGGTGCAGAATATAGACTACGCACCTACCTTCTTAGAAGTGGCAGGGATAAACATCCCTGAAGAGATGGCGGGAGAATCACTGGTCCCTCTCTTTAAAAATGGAAAATCCAAAAACTGGCGGGAACAACTTTACTATCATTTCTATGATTATCCAGCAGTAGGAAATGTCCGAAGGCATTACGGTATCAGGACTGACCGCTACAAATTGATCCATTGGTATGGCAAAGGATTTGGGGATGATCCGGACATAGATTCATGGGAACTATTTGACCTTAAAAAGGACCCGACAGAAGTTCAGAACGTATACAATGAGCCAAAATACGCCAATATACAGCAAGAGCTTAAGGAAAATTTGATCAAAATGAGAAAAGACATCGGAGCCACAGAAGGCAGCAATTAGACAATCCAGGCCCTCTGAAATCAATTAAGGACCAAAGCCAAGTGCTAAAGTGCCTAGTTTGAATTCAGAGGGCTTTTTTCTTTTGATTGACTAAAGAGGAACTTTCTAAAGTCAACATTGAGCTTAGCTAAAGGGCCAGCTTGACCACAAGAAAAGGCTGTTTTTATCTATGGATTGACTAAAAGTAGTCTAGACACAAAAAGAACATAATAATAAAAATATGCTTGCTTTCCTGTCATTACAAAAGACCCCGAAAAACACTTGATTGATCATTAGCAAAAAAGAAAAAGCTGTCTCATTTTTTTTTTCTCTACCTGCCTGCCTAAATGGAGCAGAATAACAGAGAATTTGGACTTTTGAGACAGCCTTATTTAATTTTTAAAACTTAATCCAATGTGCAAGAGCTACTTTAACCCGAATTATTCATTAATGACCGTAGTGAGGCCTAAAAGTACAAGAAAATCAGTTAGTTTGGAGACATAAGCGTAGCACTGCTACGGTGAAGTCGAAAACTAAGCAAAGCGACTGATTTTAAAGCACTTTAAGGCCGGAATAGATAGGCTAATGAATATTTCTGGTTAACTATCAATCTGATGTAAAGCAAAAGCATATGCCCCTAAGGAGATTGCTTTGCTAGCACCTAATTTTGAAACCATAATGCCGGTCAGTTTTTCAGCAGTGTAGGGGATGCTTTTACTGGTACCAGGAATAGGAATATCCTTGGCTTTGCTATTTAAGAATTGGGCCAATTGGTCCTTATTGCTCAGATCATAAGCTTTGGCCTGTGATCTAGGAAAATGCTCCCCCGTCAAGATCGACAAATTGCCGTTAAGTTCAGTGATGATTGCAGGAAGGATATATTTGGCTGCGCCTATCAAGCCTCCCCCTATCACTACTATTCCATCCAAAATGGTATTGGCCTGTGCGATAGTATCACCGGCCATTTCTCCCAATTCCTTGAAAGATGCAACAGCTGCTTCCTGATCCCCTTCTATTTTCCCCTCTGCAATATAAAAAATATCCTCAGGGCTTAATTTTCTTAAGTCACCAGAAAACTCCCCATATACTCTTTGGATAGCTCTGATGCTCACACTCTCTTCAATAATGCAGTCTGGGATTTTTTTATTTCTAAATACCCAAACGTCTCCTCCAGTTCCATTATCACCGATAAGCAATTCCTTGTTTACTACCGCTCCGCCTCCAAATCCTGTCCCTAAAGTTATTCCCAACAGATTCTTGAACCTCTTGGGGTTTCCTGCTGATTCCAGTTGCTTATTAATTTCCGGTAAACACCCCGCCAGAGCTTCTCCATACGCAAAGAGGCTTCCATCATTATTTATAAAAACAGGAATACCAAACTCCGCTTCCAACATTGGTCCAAGTGCTACGCCACCTCTGAAACAAGGAAAATTGGGAAGGTCTCCTATAATCCCATGCTCATAGTCTGCAGGTCCTGGAAAAGCAAAACTGATAGCTACAGGAACATCCTTCAGTTGAGCACTGATCTCATGAAATCCCTTCTTAATGGTCGTCAAACATTTTTCCAAATCATCTGGAGAGGCCTTTTTGGTTATGGGGGCCAGTATTTCTTTATTTCCTTGGATAGCAGAAAACACAAAATTAGTCCCTCCTGCATCCAAGGTCATTACAGTCCTTTTATCGTTACTATAGCTCATAGCTTATTCTCCTATCATGCTTTGGTCCTGACAAAAGCCTTAATAGTGGCTAGTTCTTTTCCTTCACTCTTGCCATAAGGCCTTATAGAATACTCCCCAACAGCCGCTGGCACAATAACGGTCTCAGCATAATGCACCACATAAGGTTCAAAGAGATTATTAGGACTTTCGATAATCGCTTCATCACCTTCTACCAGGTTCAAAACATTAACAGTTCCTTGTGTATCATGGATTACAGGCTTAGAAAACCAATGTCTTCTGGTTTCAATAAACTGGCGCTTATGCAGTCCAGTTCTTTCTTCAAACCATCCCTCTCCTTCTGCTATTTTCACTACATGATTGATCAGTTCATTCTCTGTATATTCAGTATCCCTACTCCAATCAATCACCTTACTTGCACGTTCAATGTTTATTGGACGTGGCTTGCCATCCAATCCAAGTCTGCCCCAATCCCACATTTTAAAGGTGAAGATATAAGGAGTCGCACTGATTTCGAGTACCATGGAATCCTTACCAGAACAATGAACTGTACCGGCTGGAATCAAGAAATGATCATGCTTCTTGGCAGGAAAGGTATTCACATATTTTTCTGCGTCAAATGCTGCATTTCCTTCTTGGGCTTTTCTTAAATCACCCATCATATTTTCCGGCTTGATCCCCTTCTTCATTCCTAAATAAACGCAAGCTCCTTCCTTCGCATCCAACATATAATAACTTTCATCCTGGGTGTAATTCATCCCAAAATTTTGCTGGATATAAGTAGTATCCGGATGTACCTGAAGGCTCAAGTTCCCTCCACCCATTGTATCCAGAAAATCAAATCGAATTGGAAATTCCTGTCCAAATCTCGCCTCTACTTCCTCTCCCAATAACTGATTACTTCTAAAAAATACCAGATCAATCGAAGGTATTTCGACTATCTCGCCCCCAATATTTAACAACAAACTGTTTTCTTCTGGCACACAGTCAAAGCACCAAGCATGGTTTGGCTTTCCTTCCGTATCCAAATCACAAACTTCTTCCATCCAATGACCACCCCAAGGTCCCGGATCAAAAAACGGCACTACTCTTATCGGCTGGCCAACTGCTTTCGTCAAGCCTTCTTGAACAGTCGCCATACTTACCAATTTAGGCGAATCTAATTTATTGGTATCCAACAAATAATCACATTTGTGGAACCATTCTTTTTTGAACTTATCACAAACACGCCAATCAACGAAAAACGCCCGCTTATACAGAAAGTTAACCGCTTCATGAGCATTATTCAGTCCCAAACCATTCACCTCATGTCTTCTCATTCTTTGCTGGATTTCCCATCTGGCCATATCTGCATAGATCTTTACATCTGCATTTGGCGCACATAGAAAAGCTCCCGGCCCACATACAATGGTTAATTCTTTGGGTTTATTTTCAAGCTCCTTTTGCTTATTTTGAAGTTTTTCATGATCAAAAAATGCCTCTAGATTTAACTTAGTGATAAAACCAAAAATGGCATCATCAGTTACATCTTCTTGGGTAAGCTTGATAATTTCGGACTCTTCCTTTAGTAGCAACTTTGTATCTATGAAACTGCCTAACCCCTGAAGGTTTGACTTGATTTCTTCCTCATTTACACCCTGGTAGCACTCTATAGCTATGACTTTATCATCAGCCTGGCTTTGTAACAAGCTAAAAATATTTTCCCAGCCAGTGACTACATTTCCCTCAACTTTGACTGCAGGAAATTTATCATAATTTGATTCCATACTCATTTTTATCCTATCTCTTTTATCAACTAATTATTTTTCCTATTCAACTTTTTTTAAGCATTGTGAGCTAAAGCAAATTCAGAAGAGCTTTGGTTTGCATTGCCTATTCCCAATTCATTGATTCTTTTGGCCTGTAAGAAAAAAAGGCTGTTATTGACCGCATTAAAGATTTCATATCACTATTCCTTATTTTTTTGAATTGGCCATCTGTTCATCTCAACAGCGAATTCACACGCGGTTATTTATATTTTTCTTTCCATTGATGAGGGATACGATCAAAATTCCTCCCACAGCCGCTATCAATACACCAATACTGGCGGTCACATTGATCATATCTGCTACCCAACCCATTATGGGTGGTATGGCAGCCCCTCCTACCACGGCCATGATCATCAAACCAGAAATTTCATTGGCACGATCAGGGTACTTTTCTACTGTCAGTGAAAACACCAATGGAAAAATATTGGCAATTCCCAAGCCTATAAGAAATATGGTGACCAAAGCCGCGAACTCACTAGGAGTAAGCATCAAGGCTACTATTCCCACTAAACCGGCCAAAGCACTATAAAGGAAAAATCTATTGGAAGAAAGCTTGGTCAATATCAATGCCCCTCCAAAAGTACCCAGCATTTTCCCAAAGAAATATAAACTTCTTGCGGATTCAGCCATGGTTTGTTCAGTATCAAATCTGCTTATCAGAAACTGCCCAGAAATAGCATTCAAGCCCACGTCAATGCCTACTATCAGGAAAATACAGGCTACCATAGCAGCCACATAACCATTAGCCAATAATTTGAATGATGATCGAAATGTCGCCCGCTTTTCAGTGTTGTGACTTTCTTCAATAGGCGTAAGCGATAACCAAACCACAGTGACAATCGATATGGCAGCAAACACAAGAAAGGCCAGTTTCCAATCACCATATTGGCTTGCAAACCATCCCGCTAAGGGTGCAGCCACCATGGAACCTATGGACTTGACAAATTGTGAAAAGCTCAAAAAACTGGATTGCCTATTTCGTGGAACAACATCCACCAATAGAGGGTTTGCTGAAACCTGGACTATGGTATTACCAATTCCTAAAAAAGCAAAACCCAAAAGCACCATTTCATAGGTATAAAACAAAAAAGGAAATAAAAGCCCCAATGCCGTAACCAACATCCCGATATTCAGCATTTTTCTTTTGCCTATCCTATCCTGCAAAATCCCCACTGGTACGGACAGCACAAAAAACCATAAAAAAACAGCAAAAGGAATCATCTGCGCCAGTGTATTGCTCAGGTCAAACTCCGACTTTACCCGGTCAACTCCTATACCCACCAGATCACTGAAACTCATGACATAAAATGAGAATAAAACCGGGGCAACTAATTTTAACGAAACATTACTTTTTGGCATAGATTAATGGGTTTACTTTTTATATCAACTGTCTGCTTTATAAGGTGCCTCCATTAATTTATAGATTTTATCCACGTCAAAAAATAGAGAAAAGCAGTTTAGAAGATTTCAATGTTTAAATGTATGAACAAAATAAATTGAATCAAAACAGATCATTAAGATTTCCATGATTTGTTCTAATACAACTTAAGAGGTATAATCAGAAATTAACTATTCATGGATTATTAATCTTCAAACTTTTCCTGAAAGAAAGCAAGCTTTATAGATTTGCTTCACTTGAAACAAACAGCTTATCCTTTTGACTTTCCACTAATACTTAGCCCTAATCGACAAACCAGTAACCTAAACCAGATATTTAGTACTAGCGTGGATTGGAAAAAGAGAAGAGATGACTTTAAATAAGCTCCTAAGGTAAATTCCTTTCAAAGGAATAGACAATTGAATAATATCTGCCATAAAGTTGCCCCGACAAACAATAAGTAACAGAATGGATAAGAAAAAAGAAAGTCCATGAGACTTGCTATTTATTATAACCCAATCAATTGGAATAGCCTACTTACACTATCTCAATTCTCATTTATGATTATACATTATCACACCAGTAAATTTGTTTCTCACGGATTCCTCAGATTTTCACGGAATAAAATCTCATTTCTCCGGACTTTCACGTACTTTTTGAAAGATTATCATACTATTCAAAAATTACTGGTGTCTTTGCGGATATACATATTCTCTTTTAAATACAGTAATAACTATTCGGAGTTCGCATTTCATTTTATTTCTGGACCAAAACCACTTTAGAAGCCCATTTAATGTACTGTTCCCAATCGTAATCTGTCACGTAGTGTACTCCTTCTCTGATATGGTACCCAATTACATGATGTACAGGTTGATGTATCTCTGGCAATTGTTTTGACTGTAAAACCGATTTGCCAAAAAGTCCATAAACCTGACCAGCATAATAAGCTGCCAAATACTCTCCTTTAGGATCCGCCCACTTATCATCAACTGCGCTTGCCACGTACACAGGTCGAGGCGCTATCAGCGATATCAATTCATGCTGGTCAATAGGAAGTTCGGGTTCACGGCCACTGTACTTTTTAAACTCCTCAGTAAACCAATGAGGAAAAGATTTGTTAATTACAGCAATTGTCTCACCATAGCACCTTTTAGATAGTGCAGCTCCCCCACAACCTGAATTATTCGAAATCACCGCTGCAAACCGCTTATCATTTGCTCCCGCCCATAAAGCCGTTTTTCCCAATCTAGAGTGACCGAAAGCAATCACATTCTCCGCATCCACCCGATCATTTTCCTCCAAATAGTCCAATGCCCTGCTCATTCCCCAAGCCCAAGCAGCAATACTTCCCCATTCTCCTGGTCCAGGGTGATCTTGTCCTTCTCCATAAAAGAAAGGGTGAATGCCATCAGAAAAATCATTTTTATCTGGGTCTATCTCTCCATAATAAAAAGTAGCTATACCAAAACCGCCATCAATGATTTTCTGGACAGCCCATCTGTCAGCTCTTACACCACGAGAAGCCTCTGTAAACCTATTACCGCTTATATAAAAGTCTTTATTATTCTTGGCCCAAGCTTGTGAAATGAACACCTTATCATCCAAGGTAACTGAATGGTTTCCATAAAAATTAGCTCCAAGAAAAACAGGTGCTTTTTTTACACCCTGAGGAAGATAGAGTAACAGAGTGAAATTTAATTGCTCGTCTTCTTTATGAATGCTTATCTGTACTTGCTGACGTATCGCGCCTTTATACATCGTCGATTGTCCTTCTTCCAACACCGTGTAGGAAGTAATTCCAAGTTCACTTGGCACTCTGTCAAACATTTCATCTGTGAAAAATGCCATTAGTTCAGGTCGACGTTTTAGCCACCAATCACTTGTATCAGACACCCTTTCGCCTCCAAAAGTCATAAGAGGGTCTGGTAATTCGAACTTTGGCACCTTAGCTTCATCATAATTAGGCCCGGATTGGGCATAGCCCCAACTTACAAAAAACAACAACAGAATACTGGGGATGCCTATTTTCTTCATAATTTATAAAACTAGATCTGCTTGAAAATTTTAATTTAGTTGTTTTTTAAACCACCTACTAACAATAAAAGATCGGTTATGTCTTTTAAAGATTCATTCCTATCCCACCAGTTCAAAAGTATGTCATATTACATTCTGTTTTCAATGTCAAACAATTATTCTTAACATACACACTTTGTATCAAACACTAATAATATTATCTCTCCATCAAAAAGAATTGATCCTTAATTCTATAGTGTGCTTTCCGGGAGTCAACCGGACTACCTCAAACGCTAATGGCACTTTTTTACCATTATGAATCAGCACTTTTCCTTTCTCAGCATTCAAAGAAAACTCAGCTACCATATTTGCGGGAATCTCAATTTCATAGGTTTGTAATCTAGGACCTTTATAGGAGTAATTGGCTTTTATGGCCCCCAGTACAGTTGGCACTTCAATGGAACTGGACTTCAAGCTCCCCATCTGTGGTTTAATAATAGCAATAGAAAACCCTGGTATTTTTGGCTTGATTCCCCATAAGCCCCTGGGAATTATATTTGCAGGAACTGCTCCCCAAGCATGGTTCCAGTCCAAATTGTTTTTATACCTATAATCCCATGCTTCCAAAGTAATGGTAGACCCTACTCGAATCATATTATACCAGCTCCTATCACTGGTATCCGTCAAAAGCTCCAAAGCATAATCCTCAGCACCAGCATTGTAGAGTCCATCCATTAAATATTGGGCCCCATAAACACTGCATGCCATGCCTCTTGATTGTATAAACTTCAATACCGATTCCCTATGTTCTTCAGGAACTAAGTCAAAGGCCAAAGGCAACATATTAGCGTGTAAAGAAGCATGATTTGTACCTATTCCATCGACATATACTCCCCTTTCCTTATCAAACATTTGTTTATTCAATGCACTCTTTACCTTGGCTGCTTTTAATGCAAAATCAAGCGATTCCTGAGGTTTACCCATGATTCTAGCAAACTCAGCCATGATCAGCATATTCTTATAATAAAAGGCATTGATTACCGTATTATAAGGCATAAATTCATATCCATCCCTTTCCCCTAAAGAAGTTTTTGAACCAGTAAAGGAGCCTGGAGGCCAATCAACGATATCTGTAAGCACCTGACTATAACCTTCCTTAAAACCTAGTTTCAGCATATAATCGTGATCTACCTTTGTGGAAGTAATTAGCCCATCCTCATTGGCAAGAGCAAAAAGTGTTTTGTACTTCAGAGGTTCATAGTAGCGCTCAATAAGTTCTGTATTGCCAGTATACATATAGTCTGCATAGAACATTAAAGCTACATGCTGCTGCCATTCTGTCGGCCAAGTGGGATGTTCCATAAAATACTCAATGGTTCTTCTGGCCATGGCATACTCCCGATCTGTCGTATAATGGCTTAACTGGTTAAGATAGGCATCCGCCTCATAGGGTATTCGCTCTCTATCTCCATCTACATAAAGTCCGTTAAAAGTGGTCGCTTTTATAGAATATTTGCACAGATCCCATACTTGGTTTAGGATGCTATCAGAACTTTGAAAATCACTGGCATGATCATCAAAGTAAGTATGGTAAGCCAATTGAACAAAATCAGCTTTGTTTAGATCTCCCTTAGCTCCCTCCAGCTCAGCATAGCGGTAGGGCACCAGAACAGGAGTTCCTTCCGGCAAAGTAAGCGCCTTTTCTGGCAAGGTATTTCTCCTGTCCTTTTTAACAGTAAGCTGATACCTTCTCTTCCCCGGCTTCACCACAAACGCTATTTCCTGATACCGGATCGTACTTTTCTTGGGTGGTGTACGGTTTATAGTTTGACCATCCAGCATTTCCCCCAACCTAAAGGTTAAAGTATCTGCCACAGCAGTTTCATAATCAAACTCCATGGTCGCAAAAGCTGCTTTTCCAAAATCCATAAAATAGGCATCCCCGCGCTTTTCAAATACCTCAGGGCTTATCCTACTTACCTCATTTGAGTTTTCCGTTGAAATCATATAATTGTTGCTCTGCCCTACCGTAAACTCCTGTGGCTTTGAATAATCTACCAAGCGGTTTTCCTCATCCCAAATTCTAACTTTCCAATAATAGGTCTTTCCTGTTTCCAATGACTCGCCTTGATACGCTACATTCGTGGAACTATTCGATCTAATCTGTCCACTATTCCAAACATCCCCTTTATTCAAATCAATGAATCCTTTCTCGGAAGCTACCAAAATCTGATAGGCTGACTGATACTTTGATAGCTCAGGCACTTTCCAACCAAACTCAGGTTTGGTATCCAATACCTTGACTCCCTTCTCAGGAGCCCTGATCAGCTCAACAGTTAATTCAGAAGGCGCTGCTCTATATTCATTGCCAAATTCCCCGATGAGCTCATCACATTTTAACCTCAATTTATCTGCGACTTCCTTATAATCTGGATCGTCGATTAGGTTATTGATTTCCTGAGGATCTTCTTTAAGATGATATAATTCTTCTAGGGACTTATCATTGATATACCTGAAATACTTCCACTCTTCTGTACGCACACCCTCACTTGGAGGAATATTATCAAATTCCCAGATATGCTCTATAAGTACCGTATCCCTTCCTAAATGTCTTTCATTCTTGTTCACCAAAGGCATTAAGCTTTTCCCTTGCCAACTTGAAGGGGCTTCTATATTTGCAAGATCAGCAATGGTCGGTGGCACATCAATATTAAGTACCAAGTCTTTGATATTGCGCTGCCACCAAACTCTTGGATCATAGATAATCAGTGGAACCCGTATGGAATTATCATACATCAGCCACTTACCAGCCAACTGTCGCTCTCCCAAAAAATAACCATTATCGCCCATGACAATAATTACCGTATTTTCATCCAGCCCTTTTTCCTTAAGCTTTTCCCGGATTTTACCAATCTCCTTATCAATACCTGAAATCATCCGGTAATACCCTTTCAGGCTATGTTGGTATTTATCTGGATCATCATATCTCCAGGTCCACCGAAGACGGTTGAATCCCTTTTTTACCATTTTTGGTTGATCTTCAAAGTACATGTCCTCAGCCAAAACAGGCCCAGGCAAAACAACCTCCTCCAATTGGTCTGCAGTGGAATTTTGCCAGAAATACTGCTCAGGAGCTCCATCATGAGCATGAGGTGCACTAAAACTTAAAGACAAACAAAAAGGCTTATCAGAAGGTGCTTCCTCTATAAAGTCCAATGCCTCTTGACCAGTATACCTGGTCAGGTGTACAGTATCTCCATCTATGGTTTTGTAAAAGTATCCTCTTCTGTCCTTGAAGTCATTATTCCGATCATAGGATTCGTACTTGTCAAACTGCTTTTCCAAACCATCATACTTAACGCCATATTTCCCAAAAAAGCCAGTAAAATATCCATTGTTTTTGAGAAGAACTGGGTAGGAATTTTCCATATATTCCTCTCTAATATTTCCAGTTTGAAAGTTATAATTATGGGATCTTTCATGGAGTCCTGTAAAAATACTGGCCCTACTTGCCGCACATATGGGAGTAGTTACGATGGCTGTTTCAAAAAACGAGCCTGACTTGGCCAGATCATCCATTTCTGGTGTTTCAATGTATTTGTTCCCTGCATAACCCAAGGCATCAAAGCGCTGGTCATCAGTCAAAATAAAGATAATATTGGGCTTTTCTTCCTCTTCTTTTTCCCCTTGAGAAAAGCCTTGTCTAAATCCCAAAACAGTTAATATCAGAATATACAAAACAGTATACTTATTCATTTATATCAGTTATTTCCTTGACCGCTAAAAACTTAAACTACCCTTAATTTAAAATAATCCAGAGAGTAATCATCAAACTACGCCAAACAAATAATATGACTATCCTGTACTAATTGGTTTTCTCCATTCTTTACAACAAAAAATTAAAGAGCGTATGCTTAGTCCGGTCTTTCATAACCAATGGCACTTATCTTTTTTACTTCTAAAAATTCATTTTACTGGCAATTTGAGACAGACATTGTGAATTTGAGTAAACCTTTCTCTTATATGAGATGCTATTTGGCTTTCCTAAAAAACAAAGAGCAGCCCAAAAATGGCTGCCAAAACAGATAAGATAAATGGCAGAATCACGAAACATCCTGTAAACGCCGAGATCACCAATCCTGCTATTGCGGTAACAGGCTTTGGCTTAAAAACTCCAATAAGTGACAATACAAAACCCGCACCCCAAACTATCCATCCAAAAATAGGGAACCATCCAAGAAAAATACCGAGTACAGAAATGACAAGTCCCGCAATTCCTACTCCATTGGAAGTAATAGGGTCTTGGAAAAGAATTACTTTTTGTCCGAATTGATTTTGTGAATTTGGGGTCATTGTATCTCTTAATTTAGTTTTCTGTTACAGCCTATGGTCAACCCTAAGCTATAGATGGCTAATAAACTATTTATAAAATAGGATACATTTCTTTGAATAATCACTATCTGAGTACTTTATCATAATAAATGTATCCCTAAACTTACAGAATCCTCACCCACCAAAAAATACCCCACTTACGGTATTTTTCACATATACTATCTGTTTTTATCTCTTATATCTGTGGATATTGATATTCTCAACAAAAAAAGCCAAACTGGAATCCAGCTTGGCTTTCTAAACTATCTTATTTCAACATTGAAAAATTTTAACCTTTTTGATGTTTCACTATTCTAGTTTGCTTGTTTGCAAAGACAGCATCAAAATGGATGTTCGGTTAAACTTCTCCAAGTTATTATTCATTGGATTTACTCCTTGATCAACCACATGACCGCATTGACATTATCATTTCCCCCAAACTGAGAATCGATAGCTGAACTTACGTTCTCCATATTATAATCCAACTCATCCTGAGGATACATCCATCTTTTAGGAAGTTGGGTTTTCACTTCATTAAGGTTGGTTTGAGGATTTACGGGCAACTCTGGATAACCTGTCCTACGATATTCAAAATAGGTTTCCCAAGGAGTTTGCAGGTAATTGGCTATATACTTCTGTGTCATGATCTGCTTAAGCTGCTCCTCAAAGGTGCTTTTTAACTGCACTGGGGCTGAGGCCAGATACTGATCCACATAGGCAGGTGTGATCTGCATTCCATGGTGGAACTGCTCATCATCTGGTGTATGGTTCGCTACAAAATTCATGGCAGATCGAATACCCTTTTCATAATATTCAACAGGGTCTTCGCTTACCCAAGACCGGGCTGCTGCTTCAGCTATGATAAAGTTCATCTGGCTATAGCTCATCAGAAAAGTCGGCTCTCCTTCAGGTATTTCAGTGTATCGATCATTCATTGGTGAATAATCCTTGGAAGAGGCTACCTCACTCAATACCGTAAACTCCACAGATGGATCAATTCCCTTATAGGCATCCCATTCATTGGCTTGGGCTCCACCTGTCAAGGCTACAGGAGAAGGTTTAGCATAGTAAAACAAACGGTAGTCCTGAAGCGACTTCAAACTATCAATAATCGGTGATCCCACCATATTATAGATAATGAAGTTGTTGCCCAGTTTATGGAAAGGATATCGCTGGTTTTCCTTATCCGAATAGACGATTTGGAAGTTATCAAAATTGGATTCAAAAATTGGCTTGCTGTTCAGAATTTCCTGAAAACGTCCTTTTACGTTCAAATCAGCATCATCGGCTTGATTACTAAGATTGATCAACACCTTAAGCACAAATGTATTGGCCAATTTCCTCCAGTGAGCTGTGCTGCCTCCATAAATTGGATCACCATCAAAATCAGCTCCTATGGCAAACAAACGATCGGCTTCAGCCAGTTCATCCAGAATCCCTAGAAACACTTCTTTTTGACTATTGTAAGCTGGGTAATAAATGGTCTCAGACTCACCCTTTAATGCATCCTTGAATGGAACATCTCCTACACGCATGGTTAGCTCAAAATATTTGTAGGCTTTCACAAAATGACCAAGCGCTGTATAGCTGTTTTTAAGTGCCTCACTTGGGGCGAACTCTACCATTTTATCGATATTGTTCAACACAATCAACTCGTCAAAATCAGCTCTTTCGATTCTGTTATACTGCTCTCCCTGAACAAATTCTGACCAAGCGATATATTTCCCCATCATATCATCAACCAAGAATGATTTCTGACTTGGCTGTCTGGCGATATCCAAAATCAAGGTAGTGGCCAACATTTGAGAGCTGACACTACTTGGTGTATTGGGGTTGGTATTGATTTCATCAAAATTTGAACAACCCGTATGAATGACCATTGCCAAAAGCAAGAGTATGGCAATGAAATGCTTGCTACTTTTCATATTAGAGTGTTTTGGCATGTTAGAAAGTTAACTTGAGATTTAGGCCCGTATATCGGATGGATGGCGAGTTCAGGTCATCTGAAGCTTTGTCAGGATCAGAGAAACGGTACTCTTTTGTCCAGATGAACAAGTTCTGTCCGGTCAAGGCCACAGAAGCTGATCTAGCCTTGATCTTGGATGCCAAGAAAGTAGGCAGCTGATAAGCTATAGACACTTCTCTTAGCTTCAGGAAGGTTTCATCAAAGATGTTTTGGCTTCCTGTACCATAACCTTTGTAGTATGATTCAAAGGACACAATCTGATCATTGACCTCGAATACCCTGGAGTCCTCTACAATATTTCCGTAATTATCATAAGTCACATCTCCTGACACTACTTTCACGCCGGGTCCCATAAAAGTCAGGTTATCATTCACAACCTCCTCATATCTGTATTGATTATCTAAATCAGGATGGGCTCCAGTCTGGAACAATCTCGCATTGGTAGAGGAGTAAGAAAGTCCTCCAACACGACCATCAAAGCTTAAGCTAAAGGTGAACTGACCAAGGTTTAGCACATTAGTCAAGCCCCAAATCCAATTAGGGTCGAATGTCCCCATAAGTGAGTTGTATCGGCTTCTTTGAGGGAATCCATTATAATTGATCAGATTACCTGAAGGATCTCTTTCCCAGTCCCTATATAAGTAAAGGTCTGTTCTTCCTCCTTCTTTCACCCAAGGATTATCCGGAGAATAAACTGGATCCAGTTGCTTATAGTAACGATGGCTTTTAGACCAGTTAGCAATCACATTCCACTGTAGCTTCTCATTCTTAATTGGAGTTACCTCTGCTGTCACTTCCAAGCCTTTCCATTCGAAAGTCTCCTCGGTGTTGATCAGTCTACTGCTAAAACCAGAAGAAGCAGATATAGTAGCATTGGCCTGGATGTTATAGATATACTTATTAAAATAAGCCACATCCAGTTTCAACTTATTGTTCAAAACATGGGTAGCCAAACCAAACTCATAAGTCCTTTCGGTCTGTGGTGCTACTTCTGCTCCCCTGATATTTTCAGGATACCTTCCCGTATTCATTCCGTCCCAAACATTATTGCTTACAGAGAACACGCTGTTGGTGGCATACACTCCCAAATCCCGCTTGGACAATGCCCAAGAACCTCTAAGCTTTAAGAAATCAACCCATTTAGGAAGACTGGAAATCATTTCTGAAAGCACCACACTTGAACCTACTGAAGGATAGAAATAAGATCTAGTGCTTTGTGGTAAGGTTGAAGACCAGTCATTTCTTCCAGTCAAGTCCAAGAACACACTGGTTTTATAAGATAGTCCCGCTTTAGCAAACATACTGTTCACTTGTTTTCTGCTGATCCAGTTCGAAACATTTGGTGTTTCCACACTGGAATTAAGGGAATAGAAACCTGGAATGGACAAACCACTTCTAGTGCTACTGCTCAAGCCTTCATCTTCATAGTAATAGATGGTTCCACCCAAAATACCTTCAAACCCAAAGTCTCCAATTTTCTTCTCACCCATCAACATCAGATCAGAATTGATACTGAAACCTTTTCTTTGATCCACTGAATACATGCCTTTGGCATCCCAACCTCTGGTACTGAAAATACCTGGAGGATTTCTTCTGATATCTTGATTGATATAATAATCCAAACCACTTCGGAATAAGACCTTTACTCCTTCAGCCAGTTTATAATTGGCCGTCATGGCAGTATTGAAGGTGTTTTGATCTATGCTGTGCAGTTTTTCATAAGCCATCATATAGGGGTTATCATACCAAGCTGTATAGTGCCAGTTTTGCACCTCATCCTTCTTGATCCAATAATCCTTGAATTGGGTCACATCATACTCAGGGCCTGTCCAAACCAAAAGGTTGTAGATATAGCCCTGTGCCCCATAGCCTGTGCCAGCTATCTGGGGAGCTTTTCTTTTATTATAGCCCATGGTTCCATCCAAATGAAATTTTTCGCCCAATTTCATCTCTCCACCAATGGAATAGTTGATCATATTCAGTTTGGTATTAGGATACTGTCCCTTGTTAAGCACATGGGTTAAAGATGCCCTGACACTTCCGAATTCGCCTTGCTGGGTAATGTTGATATTATTATTGGTAATAAAGCTAGGCTGAAGGAAGTTTCTGAAATTGTTTTTCCCTTTTGAAGTAAGTTCCGTTTCCCTCATTTCTTTGGCAATTGGATCCCACTGCATGGCTGTTCTTCCTATGTCGAGCTTATCTCCCCATACATAGTCATCGGTATTGTATTGTCCATTATAACCGGCACTGTAAGAAGACTGTACTTCAGGCAGCATTAGGAAACCAGAAAACACCATATTGTTACTGTTGACAGAAACAGTAACACCCTTTTTATCAGCTCCTCTTTTTGTGGTGATGATAATGGCGCCGTTTCCTCCTCGGGCTCCATATAGTGCTGAAGCAGTTGGTCCCTTCAAGATATCCATGCTCTCTACATCATCCATACTGATGTCTCTAAGGGTCATGTTGCCATAAGGCACACCATCGATCACCAAGAGTGGAGATGCACCACGAAGTGTAATCGTTGGCTTCTCAAAAAACTCTGTGGAGTTCTTTACAGTAAGCCCTGCAACTTTACCTGTCAAGGTGGTACCGATATCCACCCCTTTCACTTTTTGCAAGGTTTCTCCAGAGATCTTTTGGACAGCATAGCCCAAAGCCTTTTCTTCACGCTTTACGCCTAGTGCTGTTACAACCACCTGCTCCAATTCGTTGACATCCTCGCTCAGGCTAATATTCACCAAAGTCTGACCAGAAGACACTGCCACCTCAGTGGACTGGTAACCGATGAAACTGAAGATAAGTGTAACACTTTCTTGCTTGGCTACAATGGAAAAGTTCCCATCCATATCAGTAACCGTTCCTTCAGTTCCTCCTTTGATGGTTACCAAAGCACCGGGAATCGGCATACTGGTATTGGCATCAGTCACTTTTCCCTTAATGGTTTTTTCCATCATTTTCTTAGGACTAATGATAATCAAGCCATCTTCCATCAGTTTGTAGGTAAGTGAAGTTCCCTGCAGCAGCTGGTTCATAAAAGCATCTATATCCGAAACATCCGTTGATAAGTTTACCCTTTTGTCGAGTCCGTTGGCATCCTCGTGGAAAAAGAAGGTATATTCCGTCTTTTGCTCCACTTCTCTTATTATTTGTTTGATCGACCTGCCATTATTGGAGGCGATAAGATTAAGTTCCTGTGCAAATCCAAATTCCGATTGCAGTAAAAACAAAACCCCCATAATTCTCAGTAAAGTCTTGCTCATATTAAAACATCATGGTTGGTGTGGATGAAGATTTCATTGGGCATAGCTTGCCCCTTTGATTGAATAATCTAATCATGTTACTTGGGTTTAATTAATTGTAATCTACTGATCTATCGATAGATGAATAACTCATCGTCCTTAAGGCTGTACTGAACATTTGTCGAAAGCTTGATAGCTCTCATCAAGTATTCCAATGATTCATTGGATATTTTCCCTGTAAACCTGAGTTCTTTTAACTCCTCAGACTGGAAACTTACTTGCACATCAAAATGACGCTCTAATTGCTTGGCTATATCACCAAGTTGGGCTGCATCAAATATAAACTGGTCATCTTTCCAGGATGCTTCTCCGAGCATATTATCACTGCTAAGCCGCTTTATGGTGATTTTCGGTCTGCCATTACCTGATGAAGGATCTGCTTTTTGATAAACCACTTTATCAGCCGGGTCCAACAATACTGGCTTAATATCCTCATATGCATTACTGCTGAGCATCAGTTTTCCAGTCAACAGGGTGGTTTCTATTTCCTCCTCATCTTCATATGATCTCACATTAAATGATGTCCCCAATACTTTAAGGTCCACTTCATTGGCAGTCACCACAAAAGGAACCTTCGATTTGGTCACTTCAAAGAAGCCTTCCCCGGAAAGGAATACGTGTCTGATATCTTCATTAAAATGATTGCCATACTTAAGGCTACTTCCTGCATTGAGCCAAACTTCTGTTCCATCTTCCAAAACAATATGACTTCTACTACCTTCTGGGCTGGTCACCGTGATAAAATGCTGTCCTCCATTTTCATCAGTCCCAAAAGGCAATTGGTAAAAGACTGTCGCCAAGGCCAGTATCAACACCAAAGATGCTGCTACAGCTAGTTGCCATTTTCCAGAAAGCAAACGTGTTTTTCCTGAACCTTGAATACGGTTTTGGATTTTCTCCCAGTCATCTTCTAGGAACAACATTTCCTCATCCAATTGACCTGTCCATTTCCAAGCCCGCTCAGCATGGCGGTACTTTTCCTTAGCCTCAGGATTTTGGGAAACATATTCCTCTAATCTTGCAACTTCACTTTCAGATGCTTCTCCACTCAATACCTGAGCTAATAAATGGTCAAATTCAACTGTACTCAAGAGATATATTTTTTGTTACTTATGCCTAAGACAAAAAATGATGGTGCAACCCCTAAAGGGAATTGAAAAAAAATTGAAATTTTATGTAATTCTTTCTGACAAGTCCCTGAGCCGCCTTAGGGCAATACTCATTTGGGCCTCTACTGTTTTGACGCTAACACCTAGATTTTCAGCTATTTCCTGATTGGTCTTATGCTGAAATCGCTTTAAGCGAAACACTTCCTGACACCTAGGTGGAAGTTTTTTAATTTCTTGTAAAAATGCATTTTCATACTCACTATAGACCATATTTTCAAAAAATTGATTGTCGTCCCCTGGATCATGGTCTATGTTTTCCAAGCTTACAGACTTTCTTTTTAGCTTTAAAAAATTAAAGCATCGGTTTTTCACCGAAGTGTACATATATGATTTGATTGAAACCCTGATCACAAGTTTCTCTTTAAACTCCCAGAGATAGACAAAGAAGTCTTGAACCAACTCCCTTGCAGTATCTAAGTCTGTAACAAACTTATGTGCGAAAAGCACCAGCAAGGTGTAATAGTGATCAAATAGGCGCTTAAAAACAGACCTATCACCCCGCCTTAATCCTTCAACTATATGTTCCGATTCGCCTACCATGAATTACGCTCTATTTGTCAAAATGGAACGAAATAAAATAAAAAGAAAATGAAATTACAACTATTAAGAAAAATTGAATATTACTCATATCTGATAGTACTATTAATCCGGGTAAATACTACAAAAAAGCCAAACTGGAATTCCAGTTTGGCTTTTTGCATTTTAATTTCTTAAATCAATCAATTTAATTCTGGCAATCTTCAATGTTTAATCTACTATAAATAGGTTTTGGTCCTCATTTCCTTCAGATGCGAACAATGGAAAAGTAGGATTGGTAACATGGGAAGTTTCCATCAGAACTTTCATCACTTTTACTACCTCTGGATGATCTGCAGCTATATCATCCTCTTCCCCAGGATCATTCTTTAAATTATATAACTCAATGGGGGCATCTTTATTTTTCTTCACATTAAGCTTAACGGCTTTCCAATCCCCTTTACGCACGGCTTGTTTGCCTCCTTGCTCAACAAATTCCCAATACAAATGATCATGTTCCTTTTGCGCTTCATCTCCAAGTAGGGAAGGCAAAAAGGATATCCCATCAAGCTCAGGTAATTGATCGTAACCAATGATATCTGCTAAAGTGGGCAATAAATCCCAAAAGGCCGACACATGATCTGTTTGACTACCTGCTTCGATTTTTCCAGGCCATTTCACCACAAAAGCGGTTCTTATACCTCCTTCATAAAGGTCCCTTTTATAACCTCTATAACCATTATTGGAATCAAAGAAATCAGGGTCATTTCCCCCCTCCTGATGCGGGCCATTATCACTGGCAAACATGACGATGGTATTTTCCGTCAAACCATTTTCTTCCAGTTTTTCAATGATTTCTCCAACATATTGATCGATTCTTTCCACCATAGCGGCATAGGTTGCCCTAGGGTATTTCTGGGACTGGTACATCCCAATCACCAAGTCCTCACCATAGTCAGCCCCCTTTTTGCCAACATATTCTTTTTCTTCCCCAAACCTTTTTCTGTATTTATTAATTGTAGCGGTATCGGGCGAGGCCAATTCAGCATGGGGAGCAACGAGAGGTACGTACATAAAAAACGGCTCATCCTTATGTTGATCTATAAAGGACAACGTCTTTTCATGGATCACATCTTGGGCGTATGTCTCCTTGTTTATCCATCCATTACCCTCCAAAGTGACTTTTTGATCATTCTCCCATAGATAATCAGGATAATATCTATGGGCCTGACGCTGACAATTATAGCCAAAGAAATAATCCATTCCCTGATTATTAGGATCTCCTGTGGTTCCAACAAATCCCAATCCCCACTTTCCAAAAGTTCCGGTCACATAACCTGCTTTTTTCATCATGTTCCCAATCGTAAATACGGAATCCGGCATGGCTTCCTGACCCTCTGGTTGGTATTCCTTATTTCCACGTATTGGGGTGTGTCCGGTATGTAGACCTGTGAGCAGTGCAGACCTAGAAGGTGCACAAACTGTACTTCCTGTATAATGGTTCATGAATTTTATTCCTGAGGCAGCCAATTTATCCAGATTGGGAGTTTCAATTTTCTCTTGTCCGTAGGCTCCCATGTCAGCATAGCCCATATCATCTGCAAGAATGTAAATAATATTAGGTTTGCCGGGTGGTTCGCTAGCTTGCTCTGATTGCTGCTTTCCTGAACAGCTGGCCAAAATGAAACTTCCAAGTGCAGCCAGCACTAAAGATTTGGAGGCATTTATTAAAGTATATTTCATGGTATATTGAATTGTAAATGTTAACCAATCAAATTTAATCTTGATTGGTTTTTTTTATTTTTAATATCTATTCGAAAATTATGAATTATCCCACTCATAAAAATAACCAAAGCCATTTTTTACAAAATTTATTCATTCTGCTAATGATGGAGACTCGAATCTATGATATCCATCTATCCAATAGATTTTTGACACTCTCATTTGCTCTTTAAATACTCCGGTAATTCAATTATTATAAATAACCTTATTCTCTTATTAATTAATAGAAATTACCCATTTCCTAAAACAAAACATTAAAAACAGTAGGCTGATCCTAAAAGAATCAGCCTACTGCACTTAACTATTATCTTTCTTTTTAAAATCACCTATATCCATTATTGCTAGGGTCAGATTCCAACAAAGCGGGATTCAATACAAATTCTTCCGTAGGAATAGGAAGGAGTACATGGTAGGGTTTAATATTAACTGCAGGATTCCAAACCCTATACTCAGTATTTTTAACCACTTCCTCCAATATCCCCCAACGAATCAGATCCAGCCTACGATGCCCTTCGCCACCAAGTTCCCATCTTCTTTCATCATAAATGGCTTGGCGGAAAGTTTCTTGGGTCAAGCCAGACAAAGGCATATCTGGCTCGTAAGCCCGCTCTCTCACCCTGTTGATATATTGGTAAGCAAGTGCTGTTGGTCCATTTAATTCATTTTCAGCCTCTGCTGCCATCAGATAAACATCTGCTAATCTGAAAATAATCTTATTATCCCCATGGTTACCCCTAGGTGAATTGATCTGATCCAAATTCCACATTTTCGGCATGTAGGGAAAATTCAATTCAAAGCCCAGATAATTGGTAATAATATTGGAAGCCCTCCTCAAGTCATTTTGAGGAAAATCATTGACATATCCAGGCAATGGTATGGCCAGACCATATCCTGTGAACCCTTCGTTTCTACTGCCTAGTGCGGCACTCAAAGCACTTTGCTGTGTAGGATCTTTAGGTTCATCCCTTATCCTTGGTGTAAAGTGATCCACCCAATCTGTGGAACGTACATCCTTCACAAAATCTATCTCCCAGATATTTTCAATATTATATTCATTAAACTGGTCAAACACCGCTGCATAATCATCTAATAATTGGTGCGGTGAGTTATTGATGATTTCCTCTGCTTTGTTTTTAGCTGCCTGCCAATTCTTTTGGATTAGATAGAGTTTTACCATTACTGTGGCTGCTGTCCATTTGCTGGCTTTTCCCAAATCATTCCCCGTATAACTATCAGGCAATAAATCTTGTGCCATCTGAAGATCATTAAGTATATCATTCCTGATCTGGTTGACATCTGCTCTTGGCAGTACCTGAATCTCAGAAATGGGCAGGTTGTCACGGTAATAAGGCACATTTCCCCAAAGATTGGTCAAGTGATAATAAGCATATGACCTCAGGAACAAAGTTTGTCCTCTAAAATAATCCTGTTCATCAGCACTTAGGCTCTCATTGATGTCCAGTTGTTCCAAAATGGTATTGGAATTAAGAATAATGGCATAAAGGTTCTGCCAAGTCAATGGTGCTCCTCCTCCTTGTGATATGGCACTGATATTACTTTCACTTAATGTATAATTCTGTGTAGGTTCTACCTGATCAAATACCCTATTGGGACCGATTACATCAGCACCGTTCTCGTAATACCTGTCTAGGCCTACTTTTCCATGCAGTGAATTTTCCTTATAAATATTATATAGTCCCACTACTGCCAATTCAAATTCAGCCGGGGTATTGAAGAAATTCGTAGGAGATACAATATCCTTTGGCTTTTCCTCCAAAAAGCTGTCGCAACCAATTAGCATTATCAAGGCTATTATGGCTGTTATTCCGTTTCTTATTATATATTTCATTTTTTAGATCTTTTTTGGTCCATCGTCCCTTTAATCGGGGACTTCAATTGATTAAAACAATCCGGAATGGTCATTTTAGCTAAGTCCATAATTAAAAATCAATTTTAGCTCCAATAGCCACTGTTCTCGAAGTAGGGTATTGTCCTTGCGAGAATCCCATGGAAAGGTTGTCACTATTCCTACCATATTGACTCGTTTCAGGATCTTTCAGTCTAAAATCCGATATCACAAACAGGTTATTACCTGTCAGATATACTGTGAGTCCTCCAAGCTTACTGGCCTCCATTGGGAAATTGTAGGCCACACGCAAACTTTTTAATCTGATATGTGAGCCGTCCTCAATCATGGCTGAGTTATTGTAAACCTCCGACAAGGCAGCCACTGAACCTGCCCTAGGGATATCAGAAGTTGGGTTGTCAGGAGTCCAACGATCTAAAGTTTCTGCATATTTGGTCGTTTCAGGTCGGCCAAAAAGGGCTGTTTGGGTCAAACTATTGAACACCTCATTGCCATAGGTTCCTTGAAAAAAGAAGTCCAAATCAAAATTTCCGATTTTGAAGGTATTGCCAATACCAAAGTAAAAATCAGGCTGAGGGCTACCCAAAACGATAAAATCATCTTCGGTAATTTGCTTATCACCATTGGTATCTTCGAACCTTGGGCCTCCCACATCATGGTCTCCGCCAATTCCTGCCTCATCAATCTCCTCCTGTGATTTCCAGGTCCCCAAATAGCGAACGCCAGTAAAAACAGGAGTGGTCTCACCCACTATCAACCTCGCCCCTGTACCGCCTTGCTGGGCTGGTGTGGCAAGGTTAATAAAATCTACCCCTCCAAGATCTACCACTTTATTGTTATTATGTGAAATGGTCAAATTAGTAGACCATTTAAAATTTTGCTTACTGATATTGACACTATTGACCAAAAATTCAACACCTCGGTTCTGCACCTTGCCTATATTCTGCAATTTGCTTACAAAGCCTGTCTGTCTAGGCAGCTGGGCATTTAACAACAAGTCTTTGGTATTTTTCTGATAAAAATCCACCTCAAAGTTCAATCGTCCATCCAAGAATCCCATTTCTAAACCAATGTCCAACTGTCTGGTAGTCTCCCATTTTAATTCAGGATTTTCAGGTCTACCGAGTACTACCCCTGGCTTTTCTATTCCATTGAAAGTCGTATTGGCGGCATTTAATATCGCTAGTGTTCTGTAAGATGGAATGGCCTGGCTACCTGACAGACCGTAACTGGTCCTGAATTTCAGGTCGCTAAAAATCCCCAGGTTTTTGATAAATTCCTCATCTCCTATTCTCCATGCAAATGCTCCTGAAGGGAAAAAGGCATATTTATTTTCCGGAGCAAATCTGGAAGAACCATCCACCCTTCCCACTACAGTAAACAGGTATTTGTCCTTTATGGAATAATTCACCCTTGCTAACCAGGAAACCAATTGGAAAGCATCATAATCAGAACCTACTTCATTTCTGGTAGGGTCTGATCCAAAACCCAAGTTATTAAATCCTGTAACATCATTGGACAACCTGAAGGCTCTGGCTACACTGGATTCAAATTCCGTTTTCTGGAGAGTAAAACCCACCAGAGCTGTAAGCCTATTTCCATTGGAATAATCCTTGATATAATTTAGGGTGTTCTCATTGATATAGCCCATCCTCAAGGAGGTACTCACAGCAGCATCCCCACCATTTTGTAGAATTAGGTTATTAGGCAATGCCCCAGGATTAAAAATATTCTGTTTGAAATTATTGATTTCAGGACTGAAAGTTGTCTTGAATGTGAGGTTTTTTATGGGCTCCAATTCAACATAAATATTTCCCAGAATATTGGTGACTAAATCATGATTTTGGCGCATCTGCAGATCCGCTTCAAAGTTTCGGGTCACTCCGTCAGTAATAGGATCCAGTGCAGTAAAATTACCATCTTCATCATAAATTGCCCGAGTAGGCGTAGTAGATAGATAAAGATTGGAGAAACTGATCTTACTGTTTTCATTTCTTAACCTGGACACATTCACCCTAAAACCAACTTTCACCAGATCTGACAATTGATTGTCCATATTGGCCCTGAAAATGTATTTTTTGATTCCTGTTTCCCTTATCAAGCCTTCTTGATCAAAATAATTGGCAGAAACGTAATAATTAACTTTTCTGTTTTCGGACATTCCTGAAAGGGAAACATCTACATTTTGAACAGCCCCATTTTGGCTCACCTGGTCCACCCAATCCACATTGGGCACATCGTTTAGGTCCAAAAAAGGTAATGCAGATTGACGGAACTCAGCATCTTCATTGGCATAGGCAGCGTGCTGCGGCCCGTCCAAAAAGTCCACTTTGGTCACCATGGATTGCACCCCATAATAAGCATTTATGGATACCTTCGTCCCCGCGCCTACTCCTGTCCCACTTTTGGTAGTCACCAAGATCACTCCATTAGCTCCCCTGGTACCATAAATAGACACGGCAACAGCATCTTTTAGAATATCGATGGACTGAATGTCATTGGTATTGATATTGCTCAAATTAAAATCTGTCCCTACAATAATCCCATCAATGACCCAGAGCGGTTCATTATTTCCTTGAATGGAATTACCTCCACGAATCCGTATTGTTGGAGCAGCACCGGGCTCTCCACTGATCTGTGAAACTTGAACACCTGCAGCCCTTCCTTGTAGGGTTTGATCAACCCTTGCAGCAGGTAAATTTTCCAGTTGGGCTCCCTCCACCTGGCTTACCGATCCAGTCAAATCCTTTTTGTTGACTTGACCATATCCTATGACCACTACCTCTTGAAGATTAGAAAGGTCAGGACTCAAGGCCAGATCGATGCTTGTCCTTCCATTGACGGGAATATTCTGAGAGGCATATCCGAGATAGGTAAAGCTTAAAGTGGCATTAGAAGGGACAGATATTTCAAACCGCCCATCAATATCGGTGGCGGTTCCATTAACATTATCTGTGTCTTTAGTAGATAAATCAATTACATTGACTCCAGGAATCGTCTGCCCTGTTTCTGAATCTGTTACCGTTCCTGAAACGATAATGTTTTGTGCGTATGCTGTTGCTGCATAAAATAACAACACCGCAGCCAGCAAATACTTTAGAGTAAAGTTGCTCATAATGGTTATTATTTGGTTAAGGTTAACTGATCAATTTCATCCCTATGAAATAAGGGGTACTGAAAATCACATTCTTTAGGCGCTAATTCTAAACCTGAAAAATGTTTATAAAAGACCCAGGTCCTATAGGAACTAAAATACGCTTGGCTCCCAACCATAAAACAAAATCCAAAAAGTAAAGAAGTCTATAGGTGAAAAAACTATATGCGGAATTAGAAAATAACTAATTCTGCTTAACCATAATATAATCATTTCTTTTCAGCAGTACATTATTCGACAATGGTTATTCCAAAAAGGGTACTGCAAACGAAGAAAACAACAATACATATTGGCATTCAACCACTTGAATAAACATACAAAAACAATATAACAACTAAAAAAACCGCTCAATTTACCTCTTCCCTTTATCAATAAAAGTATGTCCCATATCCTAGGAAAGGCAAATAATCACATATGGTAGCTCTTACTGAAGAACCATCAGCATAGGCATCTTCAGCAAGAGACTAACCATCACCAAACATCCAATTGATCTTATTATCAGTTGATTGCGGGCTTATATCTTTTATTATTTTTTTATTGGAACCTCGTACCCTCTTCGCCATTTCAATACTGAATGGGCCAGCTTTTGGGCCTTCTCTACTTCTCTTTCCACCTGATTATTAGACTCAAAGGGATCTTTTTCCAAATGATACAATTCTGCCATTGTTGAGTCTGCATTAATCAGCAGTTTCCAGCCATTGTCCAATATGGCTAGATTAGGAGAAACATTTTTAATATGCCCGGGCTGTATACTTCCTCCTACAGAGCTGGCGTATTCCCACATAATTGCCTTGTGCTGGTCCATTGGATTGCCTAACATGGCATCACTCCTATCCTCGCCATCACCACTTTGATAATCACCAAGATTGGTTAACTTCAATAGGGTTGGTTTTAAGTCCACGGCAGTCATCACAGTCTTATTATCTTCTGCTCCCATCGGTACTTTTCCTGGCCAACTAATAATGAATGGCATCCTGATACCACCCTCATAAAGACTCCACTTTCTTCCATGCAGGCCTGCCGTAAATCCTGGAGGATATTCCCCGTTATTATAATAGCTTGCCCAATCCGTAGGGCCATTGTCACTGGTGAACACAATGATGGTATTATCCAATTTGCCCAGCTTTTCCAATCCAACCATAAAACGGCCAATTTGCTCATCCAAATTTTCCAGAACAGCAAAGAACCTGGCTTCAGATTTTGAACGCGCTATTTGCTCATATTTCTTTACGCGCCCATTCATAGGCAAATGAGGATCATGGACGTCGTTGGGAAAAAGGTGGACATAAAAAGGATCTTTTTTATTAGCCCCAATAAAGCTTAGTGCACTGTCTACATATATCCCCGTTGACTGGTATTTTTCCACCCAATTGATCTGGCCTTTTCCTAGCTTGCTGCTCGCGTTTGAGAGTCCATCTCGTTTGAACAACAAACGATCCCCTAGTCCTTCAAAACTTACTAAGGATTGATCAAAACCATAGGCCTGAGGCAATGGCGCATCTCCCACGTCACGGCCACCACCTAAGTGCCATTTACCAAAATGTCCTGTACGATAACCATTTTTCTTAAATACTTTTGCCAAGGTTTCTGCATCTGCATCCAACCAATTGTTCATTCCTCTTTGTGCATTTCTTGTACTATTGTCCAAATAAGAATGGATTTTGTATTTCAAGGGGTAATAACCAGTATTCAAGGCAGTTCTACTTGGCGAGCAAATAGGTGAGTTAACATAAAAATTGGTCAATTTCAATCCTCTTTCCGCCAAAGCATCCATATTGGGCGTAGACACTACTTGATTACCAAAAGAAGATAAATCCCCAAAGCCCATATCATCTATAAAGATGATGACCACATTGGGTTTTTCCTGTGCCCATATGGCTTCAATGTTTCCAAAAAGGCCAATTAAGCATAGACTTAAAATTTTCAATAATTTCTTCATTCTCTATTTACTTTGTTAACATTTGCAATTTTATTTGAATATCCCTATCACAAACTAAACTTCCATTCTCAATTTTCAACTCTGCCATCTGCAAGGCAGACCTTCGATTTGGTAGAGGCTGTTTAGTAGCTGGCTGTCCTTTGTATTCCCGCCATGGTTCTACATGGTAAAAAATAAAAGCCCTGTCCCCAATTACGGCAACACTTGGGTGCCTTGCCCTGGTATTATCCCATTTTCTCTTTCCATCCTCCAACAAAATAGTCCCTTGAAATTTCCAGTTTTCAGCGTCTGTACTTTTATAAACAAAAAGTCCTTTATGTGGATCGGTAATCAACCAGTAGTTTCCTCGCCAATTAAAAACATAAGGCGCCTCTTCAAATCCAGAACCTGTCACACTGGCATTGAACACATCACTTTTAGAAAAACCTTCATCTACCCAATTCTCCATATCCTTAGATGAGAGATGATAAAGCTTATTTTTTTCTTTGGGCTTTTTGGCCTTATACCATAAATGATAAACCCCATCTTTCTTGTAAACCGTGGCATCGATAGAATTCAAGGAAGGATCATGAACCTCCCCAATTCTTTCCCAGCCATTAACAGGGTCTTTTTGGCTGGTCCTATAATGGATAATTTTTCCTGGGCCTCCATAGTAAGAATTGTTCACCAATTCGTAATCAGGTTTCCAGGTTACAAACATGTGCAGTTCATCGTCATGGGCCACTATGGCCGGGGCCCAAAAGGTAGCATCTGAATTTTTTGTCCCTCCAATTCCATCAAACTTGCAATAGCCTAAAAACTCCCAATTGGCCAAGTCCTTGGAGCGGATTACTCCCAGCGGGGTTCCCAAATAAGTATTCTCCTGAAGTGGTCTTCTAGAAGTATAATAAATATAATAGAATTCATCTGCTGGATTATATATAATCTCAGGATCACAGGAGCCATGCCAGTTGGAATCTACAAATATAGGGGCGGGCACGTTGGATTGAGCAAAGACGTTTTCATGAATAAGCAATAGACCTAAAAGGCCCAATATCATCAAAGCTGTTCTTTTCATTTTTAAGCTAATATTTTAATACTGTGATATTCCCTATCCAATTGTTTTCCAGTTCTACTAACAATGAACGTCTTCGAAAACTGTTTTCTCAGGAAAGATCATTCAATTTTGTAGAGCAACTTCCATTGTTTTATTTTCCATAGCCAAAAGTCCCTCTCTTTTATCCTGTCCAGAAGTGGCTGCTAATTCCTATAAATTACCAAAAGTTGATAAACTATGGCAGGCAAAACATTCACCCACCATAGCTGAATTTCAAGCAATTACAATGAATACTTTCGACAGTTTACTGCAGAATGGAACCGTCCAATTACATTAATTAATTGGGTATTAATCCACAAGTCCGGCGGCTTTGTGAATCTTATATAATTCCTCTGGTGTGATTTTCATGACTTTGCGGTCATAAGTAATCAAGCCGTTTATCTCACCTTCCACATCGGTAGTTTGGGTATAAACACCTGCACTGATTCCTTTTTTCTTTAAGTCTCCCAGGATATTACTGCTTTTCACATAGCGCTGAATATATTCCCCTTTGGTCTTTGGAAGTCCACCATAACCCCAATTGTCCTTTGAGGTATCCCAAATATGTCCCTTTACTGGCCAACCATGTCCCCCATATTCACCAACTACTTTGATATAATCATCATATAAAGGTACTTCCAGTGGAAATAAAGGATGAGGATAATTATGTTCATCGGCAATATCACCTACTTCGAAAAAGTTACCACCACTGGCTATATTTAGCAACCTCGAAGGATCATATTTTTTGGTCCAAGTCCCTACTTCCATACTGCGGTGCTGTCCCCAACGCTCATTAAAAGTCGTCCAAACCACCACTGAAGGGTGATTATAAAGCACATCAATCATCGTTTTGAGCTCACTCATATATTGTTCATGCGCCCAATCTGGCCAATCGGCATTTAATACATCATCATTACCATCCCACCATTTATTATTTCTCGGTGTATACCCTTTTGCAAGAGCTTGAAGTTTTTTCCATTTCGGCCATTCACTACCTCCACTGCCTCCGGAAGTCTGATCTTGCCAAATTAAAAATCCCAAACGGTCAGCATGATAATAATAGCGACGGGGCTCGACCTTTTTGTGCTTTCTGATCATATTGAAACCGGCCTTTTTCAGGTATTCCATCTCCCAAACAATGGCCTCATCAGAAGGTGGAAGCAGAAAACCTCCCGGCCACCATCCTTGATCCAATGGCCCCAAGTGGAAGATCTTCTCTCCATTGAGTGTAAACTGCCAGTTTCCATTTTCATCACATTCCTTACCCACACTTCGGAACCCTGCATAGGAAGTTACGCTATCTAAGACCTCTCCATTTTCACCAATGAGTTCTACCAAAATATCATATAAATGCGGAGAAGAAGGCGACCATAACTTCACATTTTTCACACTTAATATTACCTCATGGCTGGAACTGTTACTCTTCATGACTTCCTTTCCATCCTCCAAAACAGAAACCCGAAGACCTGATGGCTGTTTTAGCCCGCCTACGATTGCTTCCGCTTTCAGCTCTCCATGCATATCCGCCAGGATTTTTACTGATTGCACATAGGTTTTCGGAACACTTTCCATCCACACAGTGGACCAAATTCCCGATGATGGAGAATACCAAATTCCTCTACCATCCCGCTTCTGTTTTCCTCTGAGCTGATAAAGATCGGGATCATCTGTTCCATCAATTACCCTTAGCTTCACTTCATTTTCACCTTCTTTCATCAGCTTGGTCACGTCAAAAGAAAAGGGAAGATTACCTCCGATATGAGAACCTGCCAACTGTCCATTTACCCAAACCATACACTTATAATCCACACCTTCAAAATTAAGCAAATGGGTTTCGTCTTTTTGGGGATCAAATTCAAATGTCCTTCTGTACCAAATTACTTCATCAGGATTAATTCGCAGGCCTACACCGGAAAGAGGGGTTTCTAAAGCAAAGGGAACTAAAATACTCTCCTTCCACTCTTCTGGTTCCTCTGCCCTATTTGAAGTAATGGCATATTCCCAAAGTCCATTTAAATTTTGCCACTCATCTCTTTCCATTTGAGGACGTGGATATTCTTGCCAAACATTGGAGGGGGTAACTTCTTCAGCCCACTTGGTGATAATTTTGTCACCAACTGGTTGCCAATTTTGAGCCTTTAATGCAACACTGCTAAAAGCAAAAAGGACAACTGAAACAAAGATTCGTATCATCATAATTTTAGGTTAATTATTAATTTCTATTTTTTTCATACCAAAAGCTTCCAATACAGATCAGGTAAATTATGCCATTCCATAGCCCTAATAAGGTCTTTTGGACTGGCAGTCTTTTTCGATCCACTATCCAAATATTGGTTTTAAGAGATTTATCTGACCTTTCAGCATTACAGTTTGAGTGCGGTTCTATCAAAATCAGGCCCTGACCAAAACAATTTAAAATTGCCACTTTGCTCCTTCAAATCCACTTGGTGTCTCCCTGGATTCAGCCCGATTACGCCATACCTGCCAAACTGGAGCTTTTTTTCTTCACCTTTGGTAATCAAAACACCATCTACATACAGATTGGCCTCACCTTCTACATAAAAAGTATAGTACCCTTTTTTGGAAATAGTTATGTTTCCCTTTTCCTGAGATGCATAATGTTCCATCTCAACGATCATATTCGTGTCATCAATATTGAATCGCATGTGCTTAAGCGAGCGTAGTTCTGTTTCTAAGCCCTTGTCGCCACAATAAGCCATCCATTCGAACAATTTCCCCTTAAGCTCTTCTATTTTTCGTTTATAAACAGGATCCTTTGCCAAGTCATGGAGATTGTAAGGATCAGAAATATCATTATATAGCTCTATTTTTGGGCGATGTTGGTATCGGAATGCCAAGTCCTGATAATGGATATTCTCACTTTTGACCCATTCTGAAAAATAATTGTCCCTTTCGGTAACGGTATTTTTAAAAGGGATTTCCGGTGAAAGATTATAAATCAAACGATAGGTCCCATCAGAAACACTCCTGATCCCATAATATTCTGGACCACTGAATATTCCACGGCTAGTTTGAATACCATAATTGTAATTTCTGAAATCTGGATCGGGATTCCCCATCAGTAAAGAAACCATTGATTTCCCATCCATATAATCAGGCCGTTCTCCTCCTGCTAGCTCAATAAACGTTGGAAGCAAGTCGATATATTCCACTTGAGCATCAGACTGCAATCCTTTCTCTATTTTTCCAGGCCAATAAGCGATCATTCCCGTGGTCAATCCTGCATTATAACAAGTCCATTTTGCAAAAGGGAAACTATTTCCCTGCTCACTGGAAAATACAAAAAGTGTATTCTCATCCAAGTTGTTTTCCTTAAGCAGTTCCAACATTCTTTTTACCTGGCCATCCATATAATTGATTTCAGCCAGGTAATTTCTGAAACTCTTTCGAGTAGATTTAGTATCTGCGATATGGGGCGGAAGAGTGATTTTTTCTTGGTCAAACAAAGTGGTATCCCCACGGTTCCAGGGGCTGTGAGGCTCAGTAGAACACACATAAAGACAGAAATTATCCTTATTTGACTTAGCATCTTTTAAAAACGCATCTATCTTATCAAAATCAGGATTTAACTCCCTTTTCTCACTGCCGTCCAGGTACTCATAATCAAAAACCTCCTTTGGCATAATATGCCTTTTGCCGGACAGGGCCACCCGATAGCCCAATGGTTTTAAATAATCTACTGTTGATTTTACATCCTTCCTCACGTAGGTATGGTTCGGATAAGCACCTGTCCTTACTGGATACATTCCTGTCATAATAGTGTGCCTGGTAGGCGAACACATAGGAGCACTCTGATAGGCTTTATTGAATTTCATCCCATTATTGGCCAGCCAATCAATGGTCGGCGTAATTGCATCCTTACTTCCATATGCACCTAAATCATATTTGGTACAGTCATCTGCCAAAAAGAAAACAATATTGGGTTTTTCACTTTTGCTTTGTCCAAAAACTGACGAGTGCCATAAAACAATTGTTAGTAGTAATATAAATCTGGTCATTTTAATAGGTTTATTTTTAATATCATCATGGGCTATTTCTTGTCCCCCAATACTAGTACAAAACTACTTGAGAGAGGAACATTCACTACTTGCTTTATTTGGTCAGGGTCAACTTATGAGTCACCTGCCCAACAACTAAAAACCATACTTAATTGGTCAATAGCAACTACATATTTAGGACAATGCCCAAACATTGCAATATCACAATTGCTATTTTAGGGATATATTCCCATATCGAATACTCAAAATCCTTCAAAAAATCTTAAAAATCGTTCAAACGTTTGTTTTACAAGGCCGTTCAGTACTAAAATTGGTAGTCCCCAACCAAAAATCTCCTCATTCGTACTATTAGTTTATCCTAACAAATATGAGTCATATAAAAGAAATCTTACAGTATAAAAATGATCTGGTCAAACAATTAATGGACCAAGTTGTCAGGGCAAAAGATGCCGCCAACAAGAAAATTTTAATCACCACATTGGTAAACAATTTTAAAGACGAGCGAATATTCCCGTGGTTACAAATTCAATTAAAAGATCCGACCTTGGAATATATGCACTCCTTTCTTGTGCAAGCTTGTTCCAAATATTCTCTTTCCCAGTGCAAAACAGCCCTGCCATTTTTTGGAGATCTTCTAATCGATGGCACTTATGATGCTTCTATTGCTACAGCCCAACTCTTACTTACGATCATGGATACTTATAAGCTAGATCAGTCTACAATAAAAAAATCTAGAGCAGAAATTAGGCTATCACCTGCATCCGGTGGAGCAAGGGAAGGCTTTAAAAAATGAGCTCAAAAACATTTGAATCCGAACATAATGTAGTTTAGTTATGCAAAATTAGATGGAGTCTGACCAGACGCTTTTCTCCATACTATTGGGAGAGCACTCAAGACGCAAAAAATCCGGCCACCCTGTAATAATAGGACCGACCGGATTTCAATCAGAAGTTTAGACAAGTGGTTTATTCAGACCAAAATGGATTTTGTACCAGATTTGGATTCTTATCGATTTCTCCCTGAGGAACTGGAAACCAATAGTTCTTTTTGGAAAAACGTCTTCTTTGGTAAGCCGTTCTTTTATAGAAAGCATTGGGATTATTGACATCATCACTGAGTTCATTGCCCAGGTAATTCATACCATAAAAATCCCTATTGAGCGTTTCCTCTCCAATTTTCCATCTCCTGATATCATTCCACCTCGTCCCCTCATTGTTCAGTTCCACTCTTCTTTCCCTGCGGATAGCTTCTCTAACTTTATCCTGGCCAGAAAGGGGAATCTGCCCAGCTCCTGCGCCATACCCGGGAACTCCAGCCCTTTCACGGATCAAATTTAGATAATAAAGAATATCCGGATTTCCAGGATCTACCTCATTAAGTGCCTCGCAGTAATTCAGGTATGCCTCACCAAGCCTGTATAAAATTCCCGGTCTATAAGGATTGGTACCGTTCCTGGGGTCATGATCTGGGTGGGTTTTCTTCCTCAACAAATAGCCATTTTGGGGAGCATCATGTGTAGGGCCTCCATCGGCTTCACCGCTAAGGAAAAGTGTCCTTCTCCCTTCTCTTCTGTACCAGGCTCTATTATAGAGCACACTGATATAAAATCTCGGTTCTCTGTTGCAGTACATATTATAAGTACCTTCTAGGGTCACTTGGCCTTCCTTGCCTTCCTGATTCCCTTGAGATTCAATCCAGTTCGTATTCCTAAATTCAGGTTCCTCAGAAAAACCTTTTTCTACATATCCCGAATTAGGATCATCGATAGGCAGGCCATTTTCCATAAAAAAAGCATCCACTAAAGACTGGGTAATGCCCAAACCGCCATTACCCCCTGTGCCTCTTGGCTGCGAATGCCTGTCATATTCCCAAGTATTAGACCCTGGCCTGGCAAACAATATTTCCTTATTCACATCACCCTTTTCCAAAATCATATTTTGATAAGATAAAAAAGGATCTATGCTACCGTCTTGATTATATTCATAGTAGAGCTCGTGCCCAGCATCATGTGCCGCCTCAATAAGTTCTTGGCAAGCATCCTTCGCCTTCACCCATTTTTGGGGATCATAGGTCTTATTGAAAAGCTCTTCACCATTATTATTGACAAATCCAGCATAATCTTGATTGCCATTGACCAAAGGACTTGCTGCAAAGAGCAGCATTCTGGCACGGACTGCCAAACACATGATAGAGGTAGCACGCCCATATTTGGTCGCCTCAGAATATTTTGGAGGCAAAATTTCTGCAACCTCTTTGAGTTCCTGATCAATCCACCTGACTATTTCATCAAAAGGGGTTTGCCCCTTCATCAATTCCTCTTGGGTAGCATCAGAAGGCACTACTCCTAAATTAAAGGGAACGACCCCATAAGCTTCTATCATTAACCAGTAATAATAAGCTATTAGAAACCTGGCTTCCCCCCTCATATATTCTACCTCTTGCTCAGTTACCTTTTGTGCAGCATTGGGCTTTACATTATCAATAAAAATATAGGCAGACCTTATCCTTTGTGGCAAAGAAGACCAGTAGTTTGGCTCCCATGAACTGGTTGGATTCCAGTTGCCTGTCTGTTTGGCAATTACCGTCCAACCAAACTGCTCCCAGCCTGTGGAAGGGGCCATATCATCTGACAAAGGATCATAACCAATGTCTCTGGTAAATCCCCAATAGGGATCCGGAATTCCATTATAAACGCCTGCCAACCAATCCTCTGTCCTGGTTTTATCATTAAATACCATTTCCAAGGTCAATAGATCCTCTGGCGCCTTGTCTAGGTAATTTTCACAGGCAACAAGTGAAAACATGGAAATGACAGCTAGTATATATTTTAATATTCTCATTATCTCAGGTTTAATAGGTAATTAGAAATTGATATTAGCGCCGATGGAATAAGATTTCATGATAGGGTACCGAAATCCATTATTGGAACCCAATTCTGGATCCCACAAGTCAAATTTCGAAAAAGTAGCTAGATTATTCCCCCGAATGAATATCCTTGCATGTCCCAGCTTGGCCTTACTTAACATTTGCTTGGAGAAGTTATAACCCAATTCTACATTTCTTAATCTGACCATGCTCATATCCCTCAGCCACCATGTGGAAGCCTGGTTGTTATTGGTATGGACATAATCGGCTAGCCTCGGCCAAAAAACATCCTGTCGGGGATTTTCCACTGTCCATCGGTCATCCACATTGGAAAATATATTCCCCAAAGCGCCAGCACCCGATCCTGGAATGAAATAGGTCGTTCCGTCTCCTATGACCCGCCATGTTCTGGAATTTGCCTGAAAAAACAGCCCAAAATCAAAGTTCTTATATCGCACATTCGAACCAAAACCATACACCATCTGCGGATCTACTGTCCCTCCAATTGCGGTTTTGTCCAAATCATTGATCACTCCATCATCATTCAAATCTTTGTAGCGGATATCTCCTGGTCGCACCAAACCATAAGTTTGACTGGGGATATTTTCCATTAGGATTCCTTCTTCCACATCCAAGAAATCCTCTTCTTTGAAAAGCCCCTCTGCTATCAGTCCAAACAATTGCCCTACAGGTTGTCCAGTTGAAGACCTAGGTGTTCCTACCACTGAGCTAGGCTCATCCTGTTCGATGATTTTGTTCTTGGCATAAGTAAACGTTCCCCTCACCGACACATACACATTTGGTGAAACTTGTTTGCTATAATCCAAGGACATATCAATTCCCTTATTATTGACTTTCCCAAAATTAGCCCACGGTGTATTGATATAACCTGCTGAACCCGGAATAGTCCTTCGCTGCATAAAAATATCACGTCGTTCTTCCTTAAAAAGGTCTACCCTTAGGTCCAAACTGTTCCAAAGGCCCAGTTCAATACCTATATTGGATTTCATCACAGTTTCCCATGTGAGGTTTTCGACTCCATAATCACCTTCCCTTCGGCCTGATCTGCTATAATTGTTTTCTATACCCCAAGAATATCCACCTGTATCACCTATCGTGGTGATGTAGGCAAATCGTCTACCGTCAATCTGGTCATTTCCTACCAAGCCCAGTGACGCCCTTAATTTTAACTTGGATAAGGTCTCTCTATATGGAGTCAGGAAACTTTCTTCACTGACCAACCAACCTACGGCTACAGAGGGAAAAAAGCCGAAACGTTGACCTCTGGCAAAGTTCTCCGAACCATTGTACCCAAAATTCACCTCAGCTATATAGCGGCGATCATAGGAATAAGAAAACCTGCCTGCTATCCCCTGGGTCCTAAAGGGCAAACGATCACCGCTATCATAATGCCGCTGATTATACATAAACATGGCATCCACATAGTGCTTTTCAAAGTTCCTCCTATAATTGAGGTTTCCTTCCAAATACACACTTTTGTTGCCCCAATCAGAACCTGTACTATAGCCCAAAAAATCTTGACCGTATTGATAGATAACCAAATCAAGCGAACCATCTTCATTTCTTCCAGTAGCTGGATTATAATAATCAGGAGACTTACTTCTGGAAACACTATTTCCCGAATAGCGGTCGAATGAAAAACTCAATTTCATCTCCAAGCCTTCTGTAATATCACTTAAGTCCTGCTCCAAAGAAAACAAAGACTCCAATTTACTGGAACTGTGCCTTTCATACCCCCTTTGGGTAGCCAATGCCCAGGGGTTGCTCCTTTGAGGGGTAACGGGAATTTCCCCAGAGGAATACTGAGTAGGGTGAACATAAGGAGGAATCTCAAAAGCTTTATTAAAAAGATCGTCTATGGACTGTGGCGGTGTATTTCTGTCCTGAAGATACCCACCAATATTTACGCGCATCAGTGTGGTAGGCGTAATATTAAGATCAATATTTGAGCGAACATTATACCTTCTCAATTTAATGGAGGAATCCCAACTCTGGCTTTCATCACGACTAAGGATACCATCTTCACCATAGTAAGAACCTACAAAAGCATATTTTAAGACATCACTGCCTCCAGAAACGGTCAAATTCACCCTATTATTGGAGGCATAATCCCTGGTTATTTCATCCAACCAATTTACATCAGGACTCAAATCGGGATCTGCTCCACTTCTGATCTCCTCAATTTTCTCCTCCGAAAAAAGTTTGGGGTTACCTGACTCTTCTGATATGCTGTTCAAAACACCCAAATAATCCGCCGCGCCTACAAAATCAGGTAACTTTACCGGTTGGGTAATTCCCCTTTCATAACGAATATCAACGGTCGGCTTCCCTACATGTCCTCGCTTGGTATTGATAATGATCACGCCGTTGGCACCACGTACCCCGTAAACCGCACTTGCCGCTGCATCTTTTAGGATAGAAAAGGACTCTATTTCGGCAGGGTCAATATTGTCCAAGGAACGCTGTACACCGTCCACTAGAATCAATGGGCTACGATTCCCAGCAAAAGTAGAAATCCCTCTAATCCAAAATTGGGAATTGTCATATCCTGGTTCTCCAGAACGCTGGGCAGCAATCACTCCTGATAGCTGACCTGCAAGATTATTACTTAAAGACCTGGATGTTCCTAACTGAAGCTTATCGGGTTTGATAGTGGTCACAGAACCCACCACTGAATATTCTTTTTGGGTTCCAAAGCCCACCACCACCACTTCATCCAAGGATTCCGCATTGATCTCAAGTACCACATTAATATGGTTTTGTGCACCTACCACCACCTTTTTGGTTTCAAAACCAATATAGCTGAAGATAAGGGTCTTGCCTTGGTCAACATCAATGGAATAACTACCATCGATATCTGTAACTGTTCCTTTGTTTGCCTCACCCTCTATCAAAACAGAAGCCCCTGGTAATGGCTCTCCATTGGTATCTGAAACGATTCCTGATATTGCTGATTTTTCTGCAGCAGTGATTTCTGCTGACTTTTTATGGATGATCACATGATTTCCTTTCTTCTCCCCTTTTAGTTGAAGATCATCCAATATATTTTTTAATGAAGAATTAGTGAAGTTTTTAGTGATCTCCACCTTATGCTTACCGATTTCTTCTGGATCATAAACAAATGTCAAATCGGTATTTTTCTCTATTAAGTCCAGCACTTCCACTGGCGACTTACCGGATGCATTGATACTTATAAGAACATTCTTAAGCTGCTGGGCCTTGACTTCATTCAGCAAACAGCCCATAAATACCAAAAAGGCTAAGGTTATTAAAATTGATATTGGTTTTCCACCTATCTTCCCTTGGAAGATATCAACCTGTCGAATTTTTTCCATAAATTTGGTAGGGTTTAAATTGTTAATATTTAGACTGGCTCTTTGGGATAATAATTGGCGTTATGGCCCCAAAGACATAAAGCTGGGCTTCTTATGGAGCTCGGCTTTGCTTTTTAAAATCACACATGTTTTACATTTTGGTCAATCTATTTTTTTATTCTTAATGATGATTTGATCCTCCTTATTTTCATATTCTAGCCCATGGAGGACACAAAGGATGTCCACTATCCCTTCAATGCCTTGGTCTTTATCAAAATTTCCCTTTATCAGTAAACCTTGGTCAACATCATTTTCAACGATAAGCTGCTTTGCAAAAATTCTGTTCAGTATATTGGTGACATCTCCCAAAGAATTTTGGCTGAACATGATCTTTCCATCAATCCATGAATCCACATTTTCAACTGTTGACTGCAAAAATTCATGTGTAACCTTATCGTAGGTGATCTGTTGGCCCTTGGTTATTTTTCCAAATAATTGATCCTCTTTTCCTACTGCCACTTTTCCAGATGCAACAGCTACCTCCACTTCCCTTCCGTCACTGTAATCGTTTATATTAAATGATGTACCCAAAACGGTGATCTTAACCCCATTTCCTGTCATTACACTAAAAGGCTTTGTTTCATCTCTTTCCACGTCAAAAAAAGCCTCTCCTTCTAGGCTTACCTCTCTAGCATCTGCAGAGAATTCTTCTGGCACCCTAAGAACACTTACTGAATTAAGTACAACTGTTGATTGGTCAGGCAAAACAATTTCCCTGATCTCCCCAACATTAGTCCTGTATTCAAGAATTTTACTATCGTTGCTCCGAATATATTGGAATACAAAAAATGAAGAAACCAAGAAGATTATCAATGTAGCAGCAACTTTTACCAATCGCATAATCTTGGCTTTTCCTGTATTGGATTTAACCGATGTGTTTCTTGCTTCCAAAGGTGACAATTGCTCTTCCAAGCTAATAAGCTCACTATTATCCATATTGTCAATCAAGTCACCAAGATGTTCCAAAAATTCGTCGGCCTCATTATCATTGGCATTTTTATACCAATGAATCAACCTCTCCCTCTCTGCTTCCGACACCTTCCCTTTGGAATATTGTGATAAAAGTTTCTTTAATTCTGATTTATCCATTTTCATATTGTTATGACTAATACGGTTCAGACAATATGATCCCCCCACGAAAAATATATTTTTCTCTTTTATTTTTTGAATTGCTAAAAAAGGAAGGAGGTATCCTATCAAATAATGCCTTAACCTTACTGGATAGCAGGGTTCAGCTTATAAAAATATGGAATCTAAAAATAAAGAAAACACCAAGCTATAAAATAAGGTACTGTGTAGCCGGCATGTTCTTCCAGATATTCTTTGATCAATTGGGTGGACTTGGCCATATGTCTTTCTATGGCTTTGGGAGTAGTTCCTAACTTTTCTGCAATTTCAGAATATGTAAAATTTTCATATCTACTTAGTTGAAAAATCAATCGCTTCTTTTCGGGGAGCTGATCCAAAGCTTTATCCATCACTAATTTCAACTCATTAAAATATACTGTCTCCATGGTAACAGAGCCGGAAGGGCTTTTTCCCATTGCCCCACTCGTTTGATAAGCTTTTCTTATAGAAACTTTTCTAAAATGATCATTTACTAAATTCTTCGCTATTTGCCTTACAAAGCCCTTCAATGAATGTGTCTCGTTAAGCAGCTCTCTTTTCTCCCACAATCTGGCAAAAGTCTCTTGAGCAATATCCTCAGAAAGATCCCTGTCCTTTGAAATGAAAAGGACAAAGACAAAAACCTTTTTATAATATCTTTCATAAAAAGAGGTAAATGCTTCTCTATCTCCATTTTTTATGGATTTTATTAAGAAACTTTCCAGGCTACGAACACCCATTCAATGAGATTTTAAAACAAATTTAATCCTGCATTAATCAACAATTACAATCTATTTTCACCTTGTAATTAATTAAAAACAAAACTTAGAATTGAAGAACTAACAATTTTGGGCATAAGTTTACCTATATTTCTATTATAAATCAAAATTGTCACTTATCGATTTAAGAATACCCTAATTCAAAAAGCCTTGTATTCATCCATCATTCGAAAAAATAGCATAACTCTTAAAAATGACATCACACCAAAGTAATTCTACAATACCTACTTAAATATTCTGTAGGCGTCATATCGGTAAATTTCTTGAACACGTCTCTAAAAGCTTTAGGGTCAGTATAACCCACCTGATACATCACTTCGTTGATGGTCATTCGTCCCTGTTCAAGTTCTTTTTTTGCCGCTTCCACTTTTACACGTTGCAGGTATTCAATAACTGTGTTTGATGTAGCTTTCTTGAATCTTCTCTCAAATGTCCGTCTACTTACAGCCACCCTATCGGACAGCTGATCTACCGTTATCTTTTTGTTGTAATTTTCTTCAATAAACTCTTGGGAGTCCAATATTTCACTGTCCTGATGGGATTTTTGCCCCTTAAAAATGATAAAAGGAGACTGGCTATTCCTACTTATGTCTATTTCGAAAATTTTGGAAGACAAAACTGCCATTTTCCTGCCTGCAAACTTCTCAATAAGATAAAGGTTGAGATTTAAAGAAGAGTATGCTCCTCCACTAGTGTACAGTCTATTTTCATCAGTGATAATTTTATCATCAGTCAAATTAACATCAGGGAACATTTCCCTAAACTCACTAGCAGCCAACCAATGGGTAGCACAGTCCCGGCCTTTCAACAGCCCAGTACTGGCTAATAAGAATGCTCCAATACAAAGACTAGCTATTTCAGCGCCCTTATCATATTGATCCTGTAACCAAGGTATAAACACGCTGTTCTTTTCAATGACTTTTTTATAATCCCCATGAATAGCTGGAATAATAATTAAATCTGTCTTTTCGATTTCCTCAATGGTTGCATTGGGCTGAATACTGAAGACTCCATTACTCAAGCTGGCCTCTTTGTGCGCTCCCACAAGGTTTGTCTTAAACATTGCCGACCTTCCAGACTTTAGCAGTGCATCATTGGCCATATTGAACATCTTATAGGTGGCTTCCAAGTTGCTAAGGCTTGAATCTCCATCCGGTACAAGTATTGAAATATGCTTCATAATATTCAAAATTTAATCCAAACAAAGGATTGCCAGCTTTACTACAATATTAATGGAAATGGGTGTCGCAATCAACCCTCTAGAATGACGTAAACGCACCTTTGAATTCTCCAACATCACCTATACCTTTATTAATCAAATAATTACTAGTAACTCCATAAAAACGAAACAATAAAAACCGTGCTTCTTAAGACTAGAGAAAACAAGCCATTTATAGGCTTAATCGAAAGGTTTGTTGACTGATTGTAAATTATCCAAAAACCCAAAGAGAAGCTAAAAGTTTAAACAAAATTATTAAATCCACAATAAAATGAAAGCAAAACAAATCTGGGCAAACTTGGCTGTTGAAAACATTGAAAGAACTAAGGACTTCTATTTAGGTTTAGGATTTAAATTAAATGGAACCCCAAGCAAAAATTTGGTTAGTTTCTTATTCGGAGACGAAGAATTTATTATTCACTTTTTTGAAAAAGAAACATTGAAAGACAGCCTTGAAGGGGAAACAGCAAACCTTAAACTAGGAAATGAGATCATGTTTACCTTATTAGCTGTTAGCCGGGAAGAAATCGACCTATTTGCTGAAAAAGTCAAAAAGGCAGGGGGGAAAATTCGCTACGATCCTAGAAAAGACCGGAAGAAGTTTTATGATGAAAATGGCTATTACGTATGTGTTTTTGAAGACCCTGATGGTCATATTTTTAACTTGTTCCATAACATGAATTAAAAACAAACACAAAAAAACATATTCTGATTATCCACTATGATGCCAGTAACCATAAATCCTTTGCTCAAGTGCCCGGAAGACTGAAGTAATTGATACTTTCATCAAAAGGATCGTTTCGATTCCCTTTTAACATTTACTGGTGCAATTGCGGATATACATAAAAAATAATTCTTTAATCAATACAACAAAACCTAAAACACTAAAACGATGCAAGTCAATCCCTATTTAAATTTCGATGGCACAGCTGAAGAAGCTTTTAAATTCTACAAGTCCGTTTTCGGAGGAGAGTTTATCACCCATATCAGAATGAATGAAGCTCCAGATAGCGAAAAGCTTTCGAAAGATGAGCAGTCTCGCACCATGCATATTTCATTGCCCATTGGCCCTGACACCATTCTGATGGCTTCTGACATCCTTCCCTCCATGGGACATTCCCTAAAACAAGGTAATAATTCATACATTTCACTTCACCCCAAAAGCAAGGAAGAAGCAGACCGTTTATTTAATGGTCTTTCTAAAGATGGTACAATAGAGATGCCCATGGAAGATCAATTTTGGGGCGATTATTTTGGAAGCTTCGTTGACAAATTTGGCATCCACTGGATGATCAATTACAATAAGGAAAATAGTTAATTCCTCATCTTTCAAACTGTAAAATCAGTAATCAATTAAATGGTAGAGGTATTTAAAACAAGTGTAGAAGCAGTTGAGGACAAACAATTCCTTTTGGACAAACTCCAAAAGGAATTTCCTCATTATAAAATCAATTTTGATATGGAAGACTGTGATAAAATTCTCCGTATTGAAACTATTGAACCAGACATCAATTCCCTGTCCATCATTGAATTTATGAATAGATATGGATTCAAAATAGAAATATTACAAGATGAGCTACCTTGAAAATCATTTCTACTGAGGGTTTTATTGCGCTCTTTATCCAAACCTAAGAGCGAACCGAACGACAAAGTTCGGAATAAGCCTTCCTATTCCTTCCACTATCGGCATTGCTGCTGGCTCCTTAAATCTAAAAAGCAATTACATAATGCCTCTGTAAACAATTAAGATCCCAGCAGATTAGGGCAAATTGTTTTCATTAATATCCCAATCAGCGGCTACTTTCTTCGAGAGTTCTATTACATTCTTCAAGATAGCCCTATTGTCATTCTTTCTCCAATTGACAAATAAGCGTACCTCTTCAGGTAAACTGATAAACCTCACATTAGCTCTTGCGGCAAATTTAAAAGAATAAGGAAGAATCGAAATGCCCAAGCCCTTGGCCACCAAATTCAGTATCATTCCTCCAAAATCTGACTCGATATGGATATCGGGCTCAAAATTATATTTATGGAACATGCCTCTTAGCAAGGAGGCAAAATAGGTGCTATGGTGAAGGCCCGATAGGATAAACTTTTCGTCTTTCAATTCCTCCAAACTTGTGAAATTTTCCTCTTTCATCCAATGTCCTTCAGGAACTACCAAACAGATACTTTCAGAAAACAATGGCAGTGTTATGATGCCCATATTTTGAATTTTGTCCCTACTCAGGGCCAGGTCAATATGGTAATCAAGCAATAATTTCTCCTGACTGATATCCACCGGTTCCATCAGTTCCACTTTCAATTTTGGCAAACTATTGGCCAGTTTATCCAATAATGAGGGTAAAAACACATATGCTATTGAACCGGGATAACTTATGCTGATTCTCCCTGATTTCCCCTCACCAATGTTCTTTGTATGTTGGTGGGTTCTGTCGATCTCATCAAGGAGCTGTTCCCATCTTTCTTTAAAAAAAACTCCTGCATCGGTAAGTTTCACATTTCTTTTGTTCCGCTCAAAAAGCTTCGTTCCTACTTCTTCTTCCAGTGCTTGAATTTTACGACTGAGAGATGATTGCGTGATATAAACCTGCTCTGCAGTCTTCCAAAAATGCAATTCCTTGGCAAGTACTAGAAAATAGCGAATCTGTTGAAGGTCCATTAATTCATTTTTAGCATTAATACATTCAAATTTAACATTTTATAGCACTAAAATCTGTTATTTATTTGCAACAAATACAAAATACGGATTAAACATATATTTATGGGCATCATCAATTACAGTACATTTATCGCTACAGCCACTTTCTTTATCATGACACCGGGCATAGACACCATGTTTGTATTAAAAAAATCCATTGGAGAAGGTAAGCGGTCCGGAATGTACTCAACACTGGGAATTAATTCCGGAATCATCCTGCACACCATCTTGGCAGCTATTGGGCTGAGCAGTATGCTCATCAAATACCCCATGGCATTTGAAGTTATCAAATACCTGGGAGCTATATATATTATCTTCATGGGATTCTCAAGTATTATCAGCAAAGAGCCAATGATAAGTCTTGAAAGTAACTCCTCTAAGAGTTCAAGCAAAAACAATAGTTTTATAAATGGATTGATCACCAACATACTTAATCCCAAGAATGCCATGTTCTTTTTGGCCCTGTTTCCCCAGTTTATAAACCAAGAAAATTTAAAGGATCCTTTTCCCTTCTTTCAGCTTGGATTAACCTATGCCCTGATCGGCTGCATTTGGTATAGCCTCTTGACCCTTTTTGCTGGGACATTTTCCACAAAGATCAAAGAAAGTCCAAATGCCGATCGCTGGCTTAAAAAATTATCAGGAATAGTATTTATTGTTTTGGGCTTACAACTAGCCACCGGCTATTAAATAAAGACAGGAAGCTAAATACCGAATTAATTTTATCCAACCAAGAAACTGTCTATATAGCAGCCCTGACTTGGGGGAGTTCAATTAACATAAATAGGATCATTAAAACATCTACCTTAAAAAATAATGATCTATTGCCCAGTTTTTATGTGACTTTTATTACAGAGATTTACTTTATGGCTAAATACCTTTGAGGGATGGTGTTGCTACAAAAGCATATATCTTGGTTAATGTTAAGCCTTTTTCTCCTGGTATCAGGAGGACCGGGTCAAAATCCCCATATGATTGCCAGTTTGTTTTTTGGAAATCAATTTAAGTTGGAGAGAAACTGCTCAAACCAAAAGCAACGCCTCACTTCATCAAATAAAGACGAAAACCAATCCCCACAACAAAAGCATTCTCAAACTGAATCAAATTCAGGCTACTGCACAAATGTCCCAGTTTATATCCTCACAGGATATTCCTTCTGTCTGACGGGAGATGTTACTCCTGTTTTTCACCAAACAGCCTATCAAGAGCGTAGCTTAGAGCTTTTTCTGAACCCTAGCGCTCCACCTCCAAAAGTTTGATCTAATCATAATATCCAGAAGTCTCTATTTTGAGCCCTTGCGCTTAGATAGACTGCTCCTGTGTCTTCCATAATTTGATCAAACTTACTATTTATGAACCAAACCATTCCGGTAAGGGTATCTTCAGTTCAAGTACTGCGGATACTCCTGAGCGGCATCTTTCTGGTAGCTTCTATAAACCATTTAATGGAGGTCGAGGCTATCAAAAAAAGAATAGGTGCTGCTGCATTTAAAGATTTGGCCTATTTCTTTGGTGAACCAGAGACCTTGATCATCCTTTCGGGAGTAATAATGCTCCTGGCAGGTATTTTACTCCTTTTGGGAATCAATACCCGATGGTCAAGCCTTGTCTTATTATTGGTTTTGCTACCGATCACCATCACGATACAAATAGGACAAATCTCCACACTTGGCCCCTTATTCAAAAACATTGCCATCATGGGGGGACTGCTATTCTTTATCATCAACCCAAGTTTCAAAAAAGAAAAATTTCAATAATGAACAATCCATTGAAAAGTCTATTACTGTTTTTGATACTGACAGTATGGGGCATCAGCAGTTTACATGCCCAAGACACACATTCCGATGCTAAATTTGATTATGTAGTGCTTACAAAAAAAATAGCACAGCTTCAGCCCATCCTTATGGCTGCGGAGAGTTTATCAAAAGAACCATCCTTCGGGAGTTTTGAAGTCATCATCTGCGGCAAAGAAGTAGTGGAACTAAAGGACCACCATAAAATGAAAGTGTATATCGATAAGGCCAACGAATTAGGCGTCACACTAAATGCCTGTGGCTTCTCCTTAAAAAAATTCGGAGTGGCTCCCGAAGAGGTATCGTTAAAAATCGTGGAAAATGGGATTCTTTATAATCTCCAGCTTCAGCAAAAAGGCTTCATTAGCCTTGAACTTTAATTATTAAAAAAAATTCAACTATGAAAAAGAATATAAATTATCTGCTAGCAGCTTTTATCATTGCTGTCGCAATATCTGCCTTTGTTTTACCTAAGTCAAAAAGCTCATCAAAAAATATAGAAGAAGACAACAAACCAAGTCCAGCCATGAGCATGACGGACAAAAATGGTGACACGGTCCAATTAAAAGATTTCAAAGGGAAAGTGGTTGTATTAAACCTTTGGGCCAGCTGGTGCCCTCCCTGTATTGCAGAGATGCCTAGTCTCGAAAAGTTTTATAAGCAAATGGATACCGAGGAAGTAGCACTTATAATGCTTTCTTTGGACAGAGACTTTGATAAATCTACCGCATTTATGGATAGTAAGGCCTACGAAATGCCTTACTATAAACCGGCTTCCCCACTCCCTGCCCCATTTGCTGTCGATGCTATCCCAGCCACTTTCATTATCAATAAAAAAGGTGAGGTTGTGGGCTTACACTCAGGCATGACCGACTTTATGTCTGAAACCTTTTTGAACAAGATTCAGTCAGCGTCTTCCCAAGAATAGTTTCAAAAAAGACAAAATAATTAACCAAAAAGAGGAATGTTTTCCTCTATTTGGTTTTTATAGCACAAAACAGGCTATTTCCTTCATTGGCAATTTGTTTAAATGCCCTTGAAATAAAGAAGACTCCCTATCCCAAAAACCAACTGTTTTGAACCTTCCTATTTAGTTAATATGATTATCCACAACCAAATCCTGGGCTGTTTTCGCCTCCAGGTTCTTTATCTTCTTCATCTTAAAATACCTACAGCTCTTATCGGATTTAGCTGTTTCAAGGTCTTCCAAAACCGTTGATTCGGCCATTACTACCACTATTGACCGCTTTTAGCTACCTCTTCCTCGTTTAAGTCTATTGGAGGTTTTCGTAGCTTTTCCCACAAAGGCCTCGTCATACTCAACCATATCCTCAAGAATGTAGAGATCATCGTGTTTTTCCCATGACCTTGCGGAGTTTATGGTACATCCTGAAGGCGGGTTTGTACCGCTTCATCCCCAGCTGTCTTTGGAGTTCAGAAACGCTGAACCATTCTTGGTGGCTGTGATGAAGGTCATGGCCAACAACCAGGTCCGGATCGGAAGGTTACCGTTTTCCATTACCGTTCCGCTTCTGATACTTGTCCTGAAGTTACAGGAAGAGCATTGAAAGGCCTTTTTGTTTGCCAACCAATATTGTTTGGTACACTTACCTGCTTGGCTCCTTTTCTGCCTGATAAACTCGATACAGGAAGATTCGTCTGGAAACCGATTGATGAAGTTGATAATATTCATGGTCAAAACCGTTTGTTCTGACCCGATTTATTGAGAGTAATAACTCAAATAAAGAAATTAACACCAATTGGCAATAGTAATTTATTTGGCTGCTGGTGCAATGGCGGATATACTTGTATATCTAAATCCCTAAGAATAATACTCTCCAACGACTTCCCCTTTGTCACTTATCATTTTTATATTTAATCTTTTATTGTCGGCATGAAGCTGAATCAAAGTCCTACTTCCAGTCTTAGGGCCTCCACCAATTATAATGGGATAACTATGTTCATCATTGGCTTTATGAATTCCATATCTATGCGTATGACCTGAGATGACCATATCTATATTATGTTTTTCAAATATTGGGGAGAAAACTTCCCTACAATGTGTAGTTCCATGCCAATCACCAGAATGATAAGGAGGAATGTGCATGAGTACCACTTTATATTTGCAAGAGTTATAGGTATTATTTTCCAATTCATTTTGTAACCAAGCTGCCTGCTCCTTCCTAAAATCGTCAAAATCAACCATTCCATTATAAGCCTCATGATCATCTTCCTTATCCTCCCCAGAATCCAGCACTATAAAATGTACAGGCCCCTGCCTAAAAGAAAAATAGAACTCATTTCCTTCATAGTCAAAATAATCTTTAAACTGCCTGGCATATTTCCCTCGTGTTTCATGGTTTCCTCTAATCATTAAAAATGGTTTTTCACTAGCAAATAGATCGGTGCATGGAGCAATAAGATGATCTATGAGTTGTTTTTCGTCTGTTTGATAATCAAACATATCCCCATTAAGAGCTACAAAATCATAGGTGAAATCATTATTCAATGCCATTAATTCCCTGAATGAATAGGGACGATCATGAATATCATTTAAGATGATGCAGGAGACCTCATTACTATCTTTGGAAGGAGTAGTAAAATAATAAATCTCTCCTTTGATCACTTTACCAAACTGTTGTTCATAAGGCTCAAACTTGATTAATGGTTTGGACACCACCTGATATTGATAAGTTGTATTTGGTTTCAAGCCTTTTAGTTTGATTTTATTTAAACGGTTGTTGGCTTCGATAAATCCATCAACTTTTTTAAAGGCTTTTTGATCACATTTCTCTTCCCCGTATTCCACCCAGCTCAAAGAATTCTCTTTAGTAATGAACATTATACTCACCCTGTCTTCCTTCAAATTTTGCAGATAGGGTTTTGAAAAATTTTCAGACCCCATGATCTCATTCTCAGGAATTGCAAAGGTCCTTACTGTTGGAACGGTCACGCCTAATAATGTAGCCTTTCCGACACCGTTCATAAATTTTCTCCGACTTTTATCTTTAATTTTACTCATTATTTATACCCAATTTCAAGTTAAAAACAGCTACCACAGGAAAGTGATCCGACTCTCTATCTGCCCAATCAAACACACTGTAATTAACTACAGTAAGTTTATCTATTCCTTTATAAAATATATAATCTATCGTCCGATTGGGATTTGCTGTTGAAAATGTTTTTTGGCTACAATTGTTATTTCTACAAGCCACGACAAGCTTTTCTTTTACTATGCCTATCGTTTCTGAATCAGGAAGGGCATTTAAATCTCCTCCTATAATCAAAGGCCCATCATATTTCTCCAAAATACCCTGGAGATCTTTTGCCTGCTTTAATCTGTTTGCTTCATTGCTTAAATGGTCAAAATGGGTACTGGCAAAATAGAGGTTCTCCCCCTCGATATCCACGCTTATTAAAGCTACAGATCTTTGTTCGCCACCTAGGGAAGGCTCTACCCCCATATTAAAAGCGTATTTAGATTGAATAGGATATTTAGACAAAATAGCATCACCATACTCTCCACTCCCTAAATCAATCGCTTTGGCAAAAAAATAGTCCATACCACACATTCTTCCCAATTCTTTTGCTATGTCCAACTCCTTGCCGTTTCTTTCGGTAAACCTATCTACTTCCTGTAGTGCCACCAAATCAGGGTCTGCCTTGGTAATTACAGAAGCTATTTCTTGCAAATCTGGAATTCCCCCAGGTCTTGCTCCAAAAATATTATAGGTCATTGTCCTGATTGGCATATATTTTACCTCTTCCAATTCTTTTCGGGGTTCCTCTTCGGAGGAGCAGGATATAATCCATATCACCATAATCAATATGGTCCAAAATAAGACCCGGGAATAAAGAAGATAGGGTAACTTTTTTGTATTTAACATCATTGCAAATTCCAGATAAATTAGTAACCGCATGAAACCATGGCTTCATGCGGTTTTAGTATTACTATTAGAAAGCCTCTATCTCAGCTATATGCGTTCTATAAACATCCTGATGACTGGCCTTGACGGTAATTTTGAAGTACCTAGCCTCCAAAACTTCTGGAAAATAAATGGTATTAGAGGCAGTATTTTCCAAAACATAATCCAAAGTTCCTACCCAATTTTCCCCATCTTCACTCACTTCCACAAATATATCTCTTGGGTTACCATTTCCACCTACCTGATTGGTACGACCAAATATCTCTAAGCCGTGCATTGCTTTAGTTTCATTCATATCGATAACGATATAGTGGGGATGTCCAGGTCTATTGCCATTCTCATCCCTCCTCCACTGGCTATGCCAAAATGTGTCCAAACTTCCATCAATGCTGTGATAGGCACGACCTCCAGTGGTTGGACCATCATTTTCATCGGACGAAACTTCCTTGATATGCCAATTTTCTTGAGGAAATTTAGAGAAAGGATTTTCATCATACCTACCTGTCACCAGGAGGTAAACCGTTTTCAGTTCTTGATTAATTTGCACTTGGTCTCCAACATCAGCAATTGAAACAGGAAGTATATGAGGCCTCAATCCGGTAAACCTTAAAGGGTTAAATTGAATAATCGCATTAGTACTGCTATTTTTTCCCTTGGGTATAATCAATACATCGTTTTTCAATTGATAACTATCCTCTGGCATCAAAGGATAATTTGTCCCATTACTCTCATTATATTCAGCAGCAAGATGTGGCTCTATTGCCAATTTTACCTCTAAGTCGCTTTGGGGAAAATTCACACCTCCATACCCTACACCCAAAGGGATGGGAAACCATTCATCTTTTACCGAAACGGTATAGCCGACAGGGTTTTCTACTGCTGCACTGATATAAACCTTTGAATATTCATTGACATTGGGCACTTCTAAATCCTGCATTTCACAGGCAAAAAGCATCGATAAAAGCCCAAAAATCCATTTGTTTTTTTGTCTTAAATTCATCTTCATTTTGATTTTTACCATCCTGGGTTTTGGACACAATTTGGGTTTCTTTCAATTTCCGCTTGGGGAATTGGGAACAGATAAAAAGCTTTCCTAAATATCCTGCTTTCAAAGATTGTCCTTTGAAAAAATGCGGGATCAGTAGCATAATTCCCCGCATTGACATTCATTCCCCAGAAAGATCCTGCATCGGTTTCTTCTGCGATTTTCCATCTTCTAGTATCAAAATATCTTAGATGTTCCATGGCCAATTCAATACGCCTTTCCCTTCTTATTCTTTCCCTCATACCAATTTGGCCATTATCGGCTGTATGACCAGGGATTCCTCCACGTTCTCGGATCAAATTCAAATACTTTAACACATCTGGATTTCCGGGATCATACTCGTTCAACGCTTCCACATAGTTTAATAGAACTTCTGCATATCGGTACATCACATGTGGACGAGAGATATACTTTGATTCCCTTGGATTACTGTCAGGATGAACATTCTTCCTGAAAAGGTATCCGGTTTCTGAATAATCATGAGAACCTCCCTTTCCTGACTCTCCTGCATACCATAGTTCTATTTCTCTTACTCCAAGACTGGAAGAAGTATTGATCCAATCACTGCCACTATAGGTAACTGAGGCATAGAACCGGGGCTCCCTGCCCACATACATATTAAAAGTGTTCGCTTTGGTATAGCCTTCGGCGTTTTCGCTGAATCCAGATTCTGAATAACCGGATTCCGCATTAATTATTGGACTTCCATCACTTAAGTAGCCCAAAACAGGAACTTGTCCATTGGCCATATGATATGTATCAACTAATTTTTGTGTGGGGCCCATACTGGCATAACCATTGGCCAAACGAGGTGTAAGGGACCTTTCATAATTGGACAGGGAATTGCTGTTTCTCGAAAGAATCCATTCAGAATTCCAAGGAGTTAAGAAGAGATTTCTATATGAAAGCAAGGGATCTAACTCACCATCAACGCTATACTCTTTATAAAGTACCAAAACCCCTAAATCAATTATTTCCCTTGATGCATCAGCTGCCTCTTTCCACTTTGATGCATCATACTCTAGGTCCATCAGCTGGGTACCATCAGGATTTTTAAAGTTATTATAATCACCATTTCCATTAAACAAAGGGCTTGCAGCATACAGGAGCATCCTACTTTTTACCGCCATGCACATTAATTTGGTCGCTCTACCATAATCCTGGTCAGGCTGATCGGTAAAGTGTAATGGTAAATCCTCTGCGGCCATGTTCAGCTCTTGAACGATATAATCAACGCATTGGTCAAAAGGCGAACGGACAGCTTGCATTTGTGGATCCTCGGTAGATAAATCCGGGTCAATAACATCTTCTCCCAAAATAATTACAGGCCCATACTGCTTGAGAAGCTCAAAATAGAAATAGGCCCTTAAAAACCTTGCTTCAGCTTTATATTGAATAATCAATTCAGGACCTGCCCGATCTTGAAGAATCTGTTCATTTCCATCAATATTGTTCAAGAAGGTAGTGGCTGATCTTATCCCCTTATAATAGTGATCCCAAAACACCCAATAATTGGATGCCGCACTCCAGTTCCCTAAATTCACCCTGAACGGATTGTTTTTTTGGGACACATCAATATCATCGGAAATCACATCCCAAGGGGTATTATTTGTACGGTGTGCTTCATCCCTAAGATAGTTGTACACATTGGCCAAATAGGATTCAGATAGATCCTTTCTATTAAAAACCTCTTCCAGGGTCATGATATCATCTGGAACTTGATCCAAAAAATCTTCATTACACCCCGGCATGAACACCATCAAAAAAGCCATGGCCAAGCAAAGCAATTGCTTATTCATTGTTTTAAATTCTTTATTACTAGTCATTATAGTTACTTTTAGAATTTTAAATCTATCCCCAAGGTATAACTGGAAACATTAGGATATCGAGCTCCACGTCCATCGCCCAATTCTACATCCCAAAAATCAAATGGACTCCAAGTCATCACATTGTATCCAGTCAAAAATAGGCTTGCGTTGTCCAACCTCAACCTATCGATAAGTGCTTTCGGGAGATTATAGGTCAATTGGATATTTTTTAACCTGAGGTACTTACCATTTTTCAACCACCAGCTACTAGTAGCATAGTTGCTATTGGGGCTTCCGTCTGACAATCGTGGGTAAAAAACATCCTGACGAGGATCTTCTACTGTCCACCTGTCTTCGATATTACTTAATAGATTCCCCCTACTCATAGAGACCATAAAAGGCATAAAACCTTCTCCGTTCATAAAAACATCTACATTTCCTACTCCTTGGAAAAGAGAAGAAAGCGTAAAGTTCCCATAGCCTACTGTTAGGCCAAAGCCATAAACTATTTCAGGAACAGTCCCATATCCAATAGGTATTCTATCAAAATCATTGATCAGTCCATCCCCATTTACATCCTGGAATTTTATATCTCCTGGTTGTACCAAGCCTGGGTGGACAGGTCCATTATTGATTTCCTCTTGTGTTTCAAAAAGACCAAGTGCATTATAGCCAAACCGTTGACCAACCTTCCTGTTTTTCTGATCCAGCCATGGATATGTAGGATCAGGCTTATCATTCTCAATGACCTTATTCCGACTAAAGGTTATATTCCCCAATGCTTTGAAATGGAATTTCTTGAAACGCTTGGAAAAGGTCATGGAAGCATCCACTCCTTTGTTTTCTATTATACCTAGGTTACCATAAGGAGCACTTTGAAGCCCAACATAAGCAGGGACCGCCTCTCGATTTAGAAAAATACCTTCCCGAAGCTCTTTAAAATAATCTACCTGCAGATTAAGATCGTTCCCAAGTGTATATAAATCCAGACCGATATTAGTTTTTGTCGCTGTTTCCCAGGTCACATCTACTCCATAATCACCAATATCATATCCTCCATAATTGTTATTTCTCTCTCTTCCATAGGAGTACCCCCCTGTTTGGTCAATGGTAGTCAAATAGGCAAAGCGTCTACCTACAATCTGACTGTTGCCCACCTTGCCATGACTAAATCGGAATTTCAACATCGGAATTGCCTCTTTAATTGGTTCAAAGAAAGCCTCCTCACTGGCCACCCATCCAAGTCCCATTGCAGGAAAAAAACCAAAGCGGTTTTCAGGATTAAAGTTTTCGGAACCATTATAGCCGAAGTTCAGCTCCAAAAAGTACTTATCTGAATAACCGTAAGTTCCCCGCCCAGAAATACCCAAATAACGATAAGGGAGTGAACTGTTGAAATTTCCAGCTTGTGAATTAAGTTTATCACTTTTATTGAACAAAAGCATACCCGTCACCTCATGCTTGTCATCAAAGTAACGGTCATATTTTAATGCTGCTTCCCAATATAAAGTACGCTCTCCTTGACTACTTCTAGAAAAACTTAAATATCTTTCTCCCCTATACGTTTCCTCATACAACATATTTCCATCCTCATCCCTTCCAGTTGCCAAAAAAGTATCTGGTCTTTTTGTCCTTCGCATACTGGTATAATTGTAGACATCAAAGGAAAACATAGCTGTCGCAGACAAGCCTTTTATCGCTGGTATTTCCTGAGTAACCCTTAAGTTTGAAAACAACTGATTTCGCCACTGATTGGCATAGCCAGTGGCTGTCAAATGCCCCCATGGATTGGCAAGACTTCCTTGTCTTTGGTCTGCAATTGTCCCATTTTCATATACCACAGGATGCACTACAGGGGTCATATAAAATGTATTTTCGAAAATCGTTGCTTGACCAGAGCCCGGATAATTGGCATTGGCAAGATATCCTTGAATCCCTAAATCAACTTGTGTTGTTTTGGAAGCTTTGATTCCAAGATTGGTTGTCAAATTATATCTTTTAAAACCAATTTGGTTATTATAGTTGGAAGCTTCCCCCTGCTTATAAAGTCCTATTTCATCAAAGTAGCTAGTTCCAACATAAAAAGTTGTATTCTCAGAACCACCACTAATATTAAGATTTGCCCTTCTTTGATGTCCAAAATCATTGAACAGTTCATCCATCCAATTTACATTGGGATACAAATAAGGATCCGTCCCGTTTGCTGTCATCTGGATGATATCCTCACTATATATAGGAACACCTCCTCTGTTACTGATGGCTTCATTGGACATTCTCATATAGGTAGGACCATCTGCAAACTCTGGTAGTTTGGTAAATTTGGTCAGGCCTTCATAGTATCGAAAAGAAAATTTTGGTTTTCCTGCCTTACCACTTTTGGTTTTGATAATGATGACTCCATTGGCTCCTCGTACACCATATACTGCAGTGGCAGAAGCATCCTTCAATACCGTAAAACTTTCGATGTCCTCTGGATCAACGTTTCCCATTGCTCGAGGCACTCCATCTACCAGTACAAGTGGTTTGCTCAAGCCTTGGCTAAATGTGGAAATTCCTCTAATCCAGATATCCGAATCATCGAAACCTGGCTCCCCAGTGCGCTGTACTCCTACAACCCCAGAAAGCCTACCGGCAAGGGAATTCGTTAGATTACCCACAGGGATTTGTAGATCCTGTGCTTCCACAGTAGATTGAGCTCCCACTAAACTGACCTTTCTTTGCGTACCAAAGCCTACCACTACCACCTCGTCTAGAGATGTTTCATCCGCTTCCAAAACTATATTAATCGTAGATTGGTTATTTACAGTTATCTTCTGGGTTTTAAACCCCAAATATCCAAATACCAATACAGCCCCTTCATCAACATTGATTATATAATTTCCATCCACATCGGTTATGGTACCTTTTGTGGTCCCTTCCACGGATACTGAGGCACCTGGAAGGCTTTCTCCATCAATAGTACTTACCTTACCTGTAACTGTGATTTCTTTCCTAACAGCTCTTTGCTGTTTTGTCTTTACACTTAAACCAATAGAATTATTGATTTGCTTATAGACATAATCTGATTGAGTGGATACAATTTCCAAAAGGTTTTTTAAATTGACTTTTCCGGGATTGATCTTAATGACTCCCTTAAGGTCCAAATCACCTCGATAAGAAAAATAAAATTCTGATTGGTCCTCGATTGCATTTATTAAATCCAAAACCGTATGATGGTGGCCTTGAATATTAATCATTGTTTGTTCGAGTTCTTGGGCCTTAAGGTTTCCCGCTAAACTTAGCGAAACACTGAAACCTATCATTAGAGCCAGACATAGCATTCTTGTTGTTATCCTCATGAGCAGGATAATTAGGTTTTTTTTCATAATTTTGAGTTGTTCTTGTGTTAAAGTCTTGTTCTTAATTACTTTAACCATGATTTGGTAGGGCTGTTCCAGCAGCTCTACCTATTTACATGGTTCTGAATTGATTTTTACTACTTTACCATTGATTTCATATTTTATTGGGATTGAAAAACTTATTATTTCTAAAAGTTCATTGATTTTTAAATCACTATAAGTACCAGTCAGCAAGCAGACATTATCTGGAGATCCTTCCAACTGAATTTTAACACCATACCAACTTTCTATTTTCTGCGCTACTTCGCCTATATCATCATTATAAAACACCAGTTTATTATCCACCCAGCCGAAATGCTCCGATACATTTTCAATTTCTGAATGGCTCAAAATATTTGCAGCAAGAATAGCTTGCTCACCCTGCTTTAGAAACATCTCTTCATCTTGCTCATGAAGGACCTTTACCAAACCTGACTTCACCCCGACAGCTTCCTGCTGCCCAGACATAGCATCAATAACAAAAGAGGTTCCCAATACCGTAGTGGTAAGATTTTCTGTTTTAATGGTAAAAGGCGAAGACTCATTTCTTTTCACCTCAAAAAATGCCCTTCCAATCAACTTTACATTTCTGTGCTCCTCGAAATTCTCAACTACCTGAAGAATAGTCTGCCCATCCAAAAGCACCTTACTTCCATCATTCAGCGAAACAGATTTTCTTTCCCCGTTTTCAGTTTTGTATTCTATATATGACAATTCAGTTTGATCATTGGGAAGAAAATAAAAAAGAACTGAAACCACCGCAGCCAGTAGTACAAGCGACGCAGCCATTTTAGCCAGCAGAAAAGAGTGTTCTTTGTCCACCCTTTTCTTTATTTCAAATTTCTCCAAAGTTTCTTGATAAAATTTCAATTTGAAATCCTCTTTGGACAGATTAGTATACACCAATGGAAGTTCTTCCTCGAAGGAAGCATACCACTGATCCAGAATTATTCGTTCCTCAGATGAAAGATTTCCCTGAAGCGCTTTATCTATCAGCTTTTTTAATTCTTGATTATTAGGTGTTTCTTCTTTCATATATAGGTAAGTGAGAAAAATCAAAAATCACTACCTCTATTCTTGGTAAATTATAAGTTAAAAAGCCAGACTATTGCTTAACAAATTATTAACAATAAGCAACCAACATTGCACATTATTCAACATCAAGAAGGAAAACCCATCTAATAAGAATTATTAACTGTAAATTTATAAAAAATCAATATATTAAAATTATTTTACGCCAATCATAAAATAATAGCTTAACAAAACCAAATTCAAACACAGAATACAAACATTTTTATTTGATCTAATCACACACCCTATGTTCAAAAAAAATTACAGTTTCAACCATTCCTATGAATCAAATGAGCTGGTCGCTGAGATTTGTTTAGTCCAAAACAACTTTAAAAAAAAAGTTGCTAAACTTTAATATGTGAAACGGCACAAGCCAGTTTTAACAATAAGGGCTTATTGATTTTACTCAAAAAACACTATAAGGAACAAAACTACCATAGGGCTATAATCCTTAAGTTCCGTCCTAAGCGTGGAAAGAGTCTTATGAAGATTATTAAATATGGTCTGCTCTGAAAGATTTAGTTTCTCCGCGATTTCCTGACTATTCAAGCCTTCATAGCGGCTCATTCTAAAAATGACCTGTTGTCTTTCTGGCAATTTTTCCAAAGCAATCTCAAGTACATCAAATAATTCGTTAAAAGCTAAATTATTATCTGTATCGGTATGTTGAAAGGTCCCACTGACATCAAATTCTACTTCTATCCTATTTTGTTGATAAAGTTTAATAACATGATATTTTACGGCTGTATGGAGATAGGATTTCAGACTGGTTTTGATTTCCAAACTATGCCTACGGTTCCATATATCAGCCAAAACATCCTGAACAATATCCTTACTTTGATCTTGAGACTTAATTCTCTTTAGTGCAGCTGCAAACAACGATTCCCAATAATGATCAAACAGCAGTTTAAATGCTATTTGATCATCCACTTTTATTCTATCTAATATTTCCTTATCGCTGCTGTAAGTATACATCTAAAAATTTTTAACCAAATTAAGTTAATCATTAAGCCTTAATTTGCATAATCGATGTTATTGTTTTATTAAAAGTACAAATATTTTCAAAAAATCAAACTTACTTTTGGTTTCTCACATCCAATCGGCCTCCTCTATTTATCCCTTGGAATTAGACTCTGCAGTAATTAGGATGCCGATTGATATTAACTTTATGATCTTACGGGAAAAACTTATCTAATTTAATGGGTTCCAAGGTATATCCTTCCTCTTGCAATAATCTTATCAAACCAGTTTTATATTGTAGGTGAGAAAGTCCAACGGCAATAAAGCAAGAGCCTTCATTTATCTTATAACTTAATTTTGGCAGCCAAATTGAATGTCTTTCAAGGGTTCCTTAATAACTTCTACTTTTACTTTCTGTTTTAATTTCAAGTCGTTTTGTAGGGAATTCATATACAACTCCTCGTCAAACCACGCTGACTTTACATCATTAGCATTAATTTTTTGATTAATAAAATAAACAATAAGATCAGCCATTAACCCATAGTCTTGCTTTTTTGCCCTTTTCGCCATTTCAATTGGCTCATCCAATCCATACAACTGTTTGACAGCAGCAAAAAGCGATAATGATACCTGAAAAGTAAATTTAGGGGTTTAACAAACAATTAACCTTTTCTTTATACTGCGTTTTTTTGATGACTTATGTTTTTTTCTATTCTTGTTAGATGAATTCTATAATTATAGTGTACATCTAACTATAAAAGCAACTAATTTACTATTTCAATTGTCGGACAAAACACTAAATATTAATTCTCCCCAATTCATTGACTTGCTCAAAAAAGATGAAGACAAAGCTTTTGAATTACTCTTTAAGCTGTACTATGACAAACTTTTTCACCTTGCCAAACCTCATCAACAATCAAGCGGATACTCAAATTGGGTATGGATATTGTAATTAATGTGATTAAATCCTTTTTAAGGTTAATCTCTATACCTTTACAACCTTCGAGTAATAATTGATATTTTTCTTCAAGTCATAAAAAAACTATTGAAGGAAAAGGTTAAGAATTGAAAGTCTTCCTTCCTCCAATAGCTCTATAATACCTCGACATGAATCATCTCAACATTGTATTCATTCTAAAAACCCAGCACACCATAACAACAAGTAAACAATGTCTGACCCTATACTAATTACTACAAGATTCATAGACCTCTCATTGGCCTATAAGGATCTCAACAGGCCCCAATAAACCAGATGGTTCCAATGGGATGGTTTCTCTAGGTCTCCCTTTGTAATCATTGATTAATCTAATATTTGTATTCGTATAGGGGTCGTCCACCTTTCCCAATTCTTCACCTGCTACCCTGTTGTACCATGAGTTCACCACTTTAATTTCTATTATATTTTTACCGGTCTGGAGTTCGTTAGTAACCTCTACCCTGAAGGGTTTTGTCCATACTACTCCCTTATTCAACCCATTGATTGATACTTCGGCAATTCCCACATCCTTTACATTATTCAATTCCAAGTAGTAATTACCTGACTCAATGGGACCAAATTCCAATTCAAATTCCTTGGTATAAACAACTGGTCCCGAGTAATATTTGATTTTAGGATCAGAATGAGAAGACCAGTCAAATAGTTCTGAAACCTTAATTTCTCCTACTCCCTTAAAATCTGTATTGAAATTCAAGTTCCATTCTCCTTTAAGTTCTTGAACTTTCTGGTAATCCTTAAAATTTTTCGCTTCATTACTCATGAAATCCGTACTTCCCGCATTAGCAAACACAACGAACAAAGCCTCATACGGTTCCAAACTAATTGGTAAGCTAGTTAAACCATTTCTTTGGGAGAAGACTTCAGCTTCCCATGACTTCCCTTCCAAAGGATCCCAAAACTCTGGACGCTTCCCATCAACACGGAATTCAGCTGTAAATTTCTGAAAGGCCGGACTTTGATTAATAACAAAGTATACATCTTCGTCATCCACCATATAATGTATATAATCAATATTTCCATCAATATTTTCAAGAACCCTAAAATCAGTGGCTACATCTTTACTAAGCAAATAATCCTTGGAACTCCACCCCCATGCTATAGTTCCTTTGCCTACCCCTCGCTCTCCTTTACTTGCTTCTGCTTTTCCCCATATTTTATCCACAAGTTCAACAAAACGTGCTTCTCCTTCGTTACCTTTCACAAGGCTCACCATTTTTTCAGGCTTTGAACCAAGAACTGTAGCTCCGCTTTCAAGGAGTAAATTCACCTTTTCTAACGCCCTCAAAGAAAGCACCTCATGATCAGGGAGAACTAATAGCTTATAAGAAAGACCGCTTGGAACAATCACTTGTTTTCCTTTAACCTTTAGCTGCATCAAGGCAGATTCGTCTGTCACATCATAATCAAATCCAAACATCGCACCTGCAGGATCTGTATATTTGTACGGAAAAATATTTGGCACATGATCTCCATAATAGTAAAGGACATCGGCTACAAAATCACCATTTTGTACCATTAGCTGCACCCTATGCATATAGTCAATAAATGAGCCTGATTGATCCCACCAAGTAACCTGTGGATTAATATGGGTACCTGCAAAATATTCTTGACCAGGAAAGCCCATCTTGGATGGAGAAGAAGTGAACGTATGGAAGTATATCCTGTTAAGTCCAGAGCATATCCCTTGGTCAAAAGCTGGTTTTTGATCTTGCCAAAGCTCGTCATTCCAATGAGGCCCTATCGTAGTAAAAGATTCTGCTCCGACGATCCTTTTACCAAGAATATGTGCCGCTGAAGAAGCTTGTTTCACAAAAAACCTATTATTAGGATTTGGACGGTGTGGAGAAGGTGACCAAAATTCAGTCATAACAATATCACTAAATCCATAATTCTTAATACCGTCCATAGGTCCCGCATGCGGTCCGGCTGACTCGGGTTGAATTCCCATTCCGTATTTATGGGCATATTCTTGGAATACTGCATAATGGTTGTACGCCACCAGGTCACCAATTGTCTTCCTGAAATCAGCAAGAAATGAAAGTGAGGTATCCATGTCCTTTACCACATAGCCAGCAACAATTGGAAGGTATTTTAACAATTCATAGTCTCTATACTTAGCAAATTCCTCTGGAAAATCACGCGTCCAATTCATCCCCCCACATTCCCAGCTGTCCGTTTCCATATATTTTAATGTTTTCCCAACGTGATGCCCTGATGCTTCCAAAATTGGGCTTACCACATCTTCCCAATAAAATTCAAAAGCTTCACGGCTCATATAATCAAGCACATTTCCTTGCCATTCTCCGCTAGAAGTTGATACTTCGGCATCTGTACAAGTATACCCAATTCTTATCAAAGCCCATTCACCATCAGGTACCTCCCATTCTAATCTTCCCTCCTCATTCATATACTTGCTTACATCTTTAACATCTTCCGGGTTTATAATATATGCATCAGAAGGAAGCTTTTTTTGAATACGAGGATTGTTTTCCAACAAAAAACGAGAATCAGGTGCAGACCCTCCTAATTCATGGACTGCTAACTTATAATCTAAGTCAAATATAGGCTCAGGAGCCTTTTGTGACTCATGAATAGGAAAAGCCAAGACGACAACATCCTTGTAATAACCTTTTCTGGTAAAAGGTTGTTCAAGAACAATTTCTCTGTTTCTTTTTTTATTTACCCTTATTTCGGAATATGTCAATTGCTTAGCTGCGTGTTCAGGCATTACTCGTGGCCCTCCTAAATTCCATCCGCTTTGAATATTAAAACCAATCTCTAGGTCCAACCGCTCTGCTTCATCAAGTGCAAAAACAAATAGCTCGTTCCAAGCATCATTTCCAAACAAAGGTCCTGAAGGAATATCGACATTTCCCCGCTGATTATGCCCTCCTGCATCAAAAATCATGGCTCCATGAAAGTTTCGCGACTTCATCGCTTCTAAATCTTTTGTTATCGCATTTTTATCTACATTTCCATTGAGCCACCACCACCAACAATTCACACCATATTCTGAGGGAGGAGAGCTAAAATTTTCCCTCAGATATTCAATAGAACGATCATATTCTTGCGCGTTTAATTTCCCTCCCACAAAATAAAATAATATTAAAATCACCTTTAAAAGCAGTCCAAAAGTTTTTATCATATTAATCATCTGTATTATTTTTTATGACTTTTCGATTATTTACAAAATTTCCAGTAAAGCAACTGATCAAAGAATCACCCATGATTTCAAAAGGTCCTTCTTTGATCAGCAATTTTTAAAAATAAAAACCTTATCTTATCCAACCTTCATTTTGGTACATCTCCACATCCTTATTTCGGTCAATAGCTGATTGTGGAATGGGCCACAAATTATAATCAAAAGTAAGGGTACTTTGCACGTGAGGATGTAGGGCATATTTCTTTATACGATCAACTGCAACTGTTCCGCCCATCCGAAGTAATGTATGCCAACGACTTTCTTCTACGAACAGTTCTCTTGCCCTTTCATCTAAAATAAGGTCTAAATCCACCTGGTCAGAAGAAAACAAAATATTACATTTAGCACGCATCCTAATTTTATTGATATCATCCGCGGCTTTTTGTAAGTCGCCTTTTCTATAATAAGCCTCGGCTCTCAATAAAATGGTTTCAGGTAAACGAATCACATATTTATCTCGGAATATATTACTTCTATTCTCACCTTGATCTAATCCAATAAATTTGTCTGTGGTTAATTTAAAGAATATCGGGAATATCCAACCTCTTCCTTCATTGGTTGCATCAATAACACTTTGAGGAACTTTTTTTCCAAATAAATCCGGATAATTTGGATCGTTATAATAAATATCTCGACTTATATTGTGCGGAGCGTTTCGCATATCACCAGCTGAAATATTTTCTTCCCAAATAATATCTTTTACTAATGGGGATGGTGCATAAAAAGCTACACCGCGTCCACCTGCATCCTCAGCCACGCCATCAAAACCTTCAATAGCCCTATACACTGGAGAGAAGTTTCTTGGATAATTCAAGTATGAATCGCCATCCTCCGCAATAAATGCATCGAAATCTACTTGCAAAGTCCAAATGCTCTCTAGATTACCATCAGAATAATTTTGGTTGCCTGACCTGAAAAGATCCCACCAAACGTCTGCTCCACCAGTGACAGTGTTCTCTTCATTTCTTCTCTCCCCAAAACGAGATTGCATAAGGCTATAAATATCCCCATCAATAATTTCCGATGCATAACTGATGGATTTATCAAAAGCTACTTGATCATTGGTTTCCGTGCCTAAAGCCAAATAAAATTCACTCAAATAATGTAGAGCAGCTCCTTTAACTATTCTACCTGCCTGCGTAGTCGTTTCGGGCAAATCAGGAAGAATTGCTTCAAGTTCATCTATTGCAAATTGGTAGGTTTCCACTCTAGTACTCCTTTTAAAATCATAACGGGGTTCTTTTACCAATTCTTCAACAATCGGAACCCCTCCAAACAATTCGGCTAACATTCCATGTGCGTAAGCTCTAAAAAAGCGTGCTTGTGCAATAATATAAGATCTAATCTCCTCTGAATTAAAAGATATATTCTCTTCACCTGCTGCTTGTAAGGCAGTGTTTGAAAGCGCTATTAGCTGATAATAAAAATCATATACTGATTCGAATTGAGCACTTTCTGGGTTGATACGGCTATAATCAGAAAAAGAAGAGGATATTCTAAACTCGGGCGCATCTAGCACATCTGTACCCAAGCCTTGCATCTGGGCATTAAAAAACTTGAATCTTCTCAGTCTAGAATACATTGAAATCACAACCTGATCCACTTGATCCCCTGATGAAAAGATATTTTCGACAGTATAAAAAGTTTTAGGGTTCTCCTCTAAAAAGTCATCATCATTACAACTTATAATTCCAATCAAAATTATAATTAGGAAAGTTTTTTTATATAACGTTTTCATAATTGCACTTTGTTTATTTTGGGATTAGAAACTTACTTTTAGTCCGGCTGATAAGATTCTCGGAACAGGATATGTTCCACTGAACGCTTTAATACCTGCTTCAGGATCCCCTCCTCCGTACCAATTAGAAAATACATGCAAATTTTTCACACTTGAATAAATTTCCAGAGAATTTATTCTATACTTTTCCAGCATAGTCTTTGGGAATCTGTATGAAAGATTAACATCTTGAATACGAACAAACCCTTGGGACTGAAGCCCTAAATACCTATTTCCTACATAATCAGGCCTTAGGTAAGTGTTGCTCTGATTTTCTGGAGTCCACCAATCATGATCCAGTTCATTGGTATCAAAGCGGTCCCTAAAAGAATTGTGAATAGGATTTTCCCGCAAATAAAAGTTATCCTTGGAACCTCCAAAAACACCTGTCATCATTACATAAAGACTAAAGTTTTTATACTCAATGGTATTAGAAAAACTTAATCTAAAATTCTCCTTTCTATACCCCAATATGGTCCTGTCATAATCTGCTGTGATGATCCCATCAGGCTTCCCTTCAGGGCCACTAATGTCTCTAAATTTAGGGTCCCCAGGTACAGCACCGACATTTTGGATATATTCGGTATCGCTTTCCTGGACAACTCCTATATAATCGTACCCATAGATTGCTCCCAAAGACTTTCCTATAAATAATCTGTTTGAGATATCATCATCTTCTTTCCCGTCACCGTCATTATCATCACCATAAAGACTGATAATTTTGTTTCTATTCTTCCAAAAGATCATTGCAGATGACCACTTAACCTTAGTATTATCTATATTTATAGATCTTAAAGTAAGTTCCAGACCACGATTGTTGACCTGTCCCAAACTGGAAATAATACTCCCAAAACCAGTCATTATCGGAAGTTCTCGCTGAAATATTTGATCAGTTGTTTTAGAATAATAAAAATCAAGATCAAAGGACAAACGGTTATTTAACCACTCTGACTGAAACCCTCCATTAAAAGCGGTAGTAGTTTCCCATCCCAAATTAGGACTTGCCAAATTTGATTGTTGTACTCCATAAAAAACCTGGGAAGGCATATCTCCAAACGTATATCTAATACCTCCATCGCTTCCGCTACGAACCCTGGCAAGTGATCCATATGGACTAACACCCTGATTACCATTCTTTCCATAAGAAGCCTTAAGCTTAAAATAATCCATCACTGCTATCCCTTTCATAAAATCCTCTTCAGAAATAGTCCATGCCAATCCGATTGAAGGAAAATCCCCCCATTTATTTCCATTGCCAAAAACTGATGAGCCATCTCTTCTATAAGTAGCAGAAATATGATATTTATCTTTAAACGCATAGTTAACCCTGCCCAAATAACCAATATTCGCCCTTTCTACTACATCCAAGTTTACACGTTGAACAGCTGCTTTATGAATACCATTTACCCCCAATAAGGTATTCCCATTTTGAGAATAATCACTTCCAGTAGCGCTACTAAATTTTGTCCGCATAAAATCTCTGGTTGCGACCAATGTCAAGTCGAAATAGTGTTTATCTATATTTTTCTTATAATTAAGAATATGGTCATAGACGTATGAAAAAGTACTAGTTCTATTGTTATATCCATTTGCTTGGGAAAGTCTTTTTGAAAGTTCTTCTGGTGAATACCTATCAATATATGGTTGTTCTAGTTGCTCCCCTACAAAATAATCTTCAAAATAGAAGCGGTCCTTAACATCAAAATCGGAATTAAGGGATAAATTAAAACGATAAGTAAGACCATCAATTTTTGGAACACTTAATAGACCATATGTGGCAAATCTAAAAAAATTCCTTACATCAACATCCTCAATGGTACCTTGCGTTCCCCATAGAGGATTGGTAAGAGAAGAGCCAGTCGGATACCGTTCTAAACGTGTTCCCGAAGCACCATTCACATCTTCTGGCATATTATTCCATCTATAAGGATACCCAAAAGGTGGCATTACATAAGCATTGGATACACTGGCTCCAATTCCTGAATAATCATTCCTGTTATAGGTACCATCAACCCCTACTTCTAACCAATCTGTAATACTTGCATCAAGTTTAGAACGAACAGATATCCTCTCAAACTGATCACCAACAATTGCCCCTTTATTATGATTATATCCTCCAGAAAAGTAATAATTAACTGATTCTGACCGTCCTGAAACCCCTAATTGGTAATTCTGGAAAAAACCATTCCTTGATATCAAATCCATCCAGTCTGTATTTACACCTTGTGCAAACAGGCGCGTCCTAGTGACATCATCAAAAATAATTTCTGAAGGATCATCAATTGAAGGGGTTTGAGCCACGTATTTTTCTGTCCACCTCTCCAAATCCATCATTTTAGGTGGACTTGGCCACTGATTTGCGCCTACTGAAGTATTAAAACGTATAATAGGTTTAGTGGTCTTTCCCTTTTTTGTGGTAATAGCAATAACCCCATTGGCAGCCCTGGATCCATATACAGCAGCTGAAGATGCATCTTTCATTACATCCATCGATGCTATATCCTCAGGATTAAGATCAGCAAGATCACCCAAATAAATAATCCCATCTAAAACTATTAATGGATTGTTTGAACCATTAATTGAATTCTGCCCCCTGACCAAAATACTGGGAGTAGTTCCGGGAGACCTTTGAATCCCTACATTAAGACCCGCCACCTGGCCTTGAAGAGATTGTAATACGTCTGTATTAGGTGAATTAGCAAGAGGAGAATTCTCTATATCAACAGTGCTGAATGCCCCAGAAATATCTTTTCTTCTTGCTGTACCATATCCTACCACCACTACCTCTTCAAGGCCCTGCAAATCAGGCCCCATACTCAGATTAATCACTGATTGGTTACCTACCTTTATTTCCTCCTTTCTAAAACCTACGAAACTAAATACAAGTACGTCTTCACTTTTTACCTCAAGGTCATAGGCTCCATTAATATCTGTCACCGTGCCCTTTGAACTATTCTTTATCAAAATATAAACACCCGGAATTGGTTCTCCTTCCTCATCTTTAACAACTCCTGAAATTGCCCTTGTCTGGGCAAGTAATGGTAAAGCTGCTACTAACATTAAGATTAGTAAAACTATTTTTTTCATAAATGATTATTTTAGGTTTCCGTTTTAAAGATTGCTGAGTCATTGTTCAACTCATTTCAATTATTTGGTCATATTGTTATAATTTTGTCTTAAGCTGAAATAAGCATCACTGCTTTTTATATTTTTTTGATCAAACCCATCCACTCCTGTAACTGAGGACTTCTTTACTTACAAGTCTATTTCACCAATAATGCTCATTAAAATCTGGAATGGTCAATCATTAAAATTGTTCTCTTAACTCCAAATCAGTAATAATCAAAAGCATGGGCAACTACCTTTTCTAAAATAGTTTTTTCCTTACCTAGTATAAGATTTAACTACTTCAATTTAAGTCCTTTGGAAAATTTCAAAAGCATCATATCGTGATTGGAGAATTAACGTACTCTTCTCTTTTTATAAAGATATTAGATGACAATTTTCAAAACCATAGTCACTTTATGCAATATTTTAAACTTTTTGATCATACCATTTCATGTTAGCCTGAAAATAAATTGTATTTATCTTTGACTAATAAAGCATGTCTTATGATATGTTAACTAATGAGATACGCTGATAAAGTGTGTCTTCTTTTCCAATACCCTCTTCCCCTCTATAACTTGGTTAGTTTAAATAATTTCCATATCCAATTACCACTGTTGACACCATCAAAATTATCACTCCAGCTATTATCGTTACCTTTGTCTTTTGGGAAGTACCGTTCCATTCACCAATAACCCATCCCCAGATATTAGAAACAAGAATAATAAAGCTCATATGAAGGCTCCAGCTAGCAAAATCAAGCTGTCCCATTTGTGTGGATCCCATTCCATAAAAGAAAAACTGAAAATACCAGATAGTGCCAGCGGATATGCACAATAACATATTTGAAAAGGACTGGAACTTGCCTACTTTCCTAATTATATCTATAGATCTTCTTTTTTTTATCTGATATCCACACCATGCAATATTGCTAGTCAATCCACCAGCCATGATGACAAAAAATAATGCACTGTTTGAAAGAAGAGGACTTGATGCCATATGCTCCGTTGCCAAGGTAATTTCTTTTCCCGATGCGATACCCAAAGCAAAGCAAGCTGATAGCAAACCGGAAATCGCAGCAACAGATATCCCTTTTTGATAATTAAATTCTTCCAAAGGGCCACTTTTTTCTCTTGATTCCAACTCTCTTTCCTTTAACTTTCCTGCCTTTCCTATCAAAAATGTTCCCAAAACCCCTAAAAAGACGCCTGACAAACTAACTTGCCCAGCCAATGTTTCTCCCAATTGTAAGAAACTACCGTCCATAAAAACAGGTATCAATGTCCCAAATATCGCAGTAAGTCCTAAAGTTACAGCCATACCAAGTGCAATCCCCAAATACCTCATCGACAAGCCAAAGGAAAGTCCTCCTATACCCCAAAGAACCCCAAAAACATATGGCCATTTCAACTGTTCCAGAACAATTAAATCCAATAATTTCATAGGCTCACCGTATACAAAAAAGACCACGCATAACGGCACAATTAACCACGCAAAAATTCCCCCAAACAACCAATAAACTTCCCAGGGCCATTTTTTTAAAACCTTGTAGGGTAGGTAAAAACTACCTGCAGCCACACCTCCTAATGCATGAAACATCACACCCAAAAACGGATTCATATTGTTCTTGAAATTTGATTATACATATTTTTCAGCTGATCTTTCATATAGAGATTATTGGACCATGGATCACTCAATGGCTCTAATGTAAATGGATGACGTACCGTGTAGGGATAAGGGCCAAATTCAGGAGAAAAGGTCATAAACTTCCTTTCATTCCTAATAAAACTCTCCATTATCCGCTTCCACCAATACGAAAAAGTATTTATTTCTTTCTCCCATTCAGAAGCTCTCGGATCAGTTATCTGAGGTCCTTGTGCATATCCAATTCTAGCATGCGTATGCTCTGTCCTAGAAATAGCAAGTTCCATAGTGTCTTTCTGGTCCTCCAATAAACTTTCCGATACATTTACCCAATGGGAAAAGTCTGCATTAATTTTCAGATATTCCAACTCCTCCATGTAGCGACGAGCAACAGGCGCGCTGTATAATAGACGTCCACGATGGGTTTCATGAGCTATTGTAACCCCATATTTCTGCCCTATTTCTTCTGCTTCTTCAAAAACCCTGCAGCCATCTTCAAAGTCCCAATAGTCTTTTCCTGTGTGAGAATTTATGACCAGAGGCCGGAAGGATGCAGCTACTTCTAGTTCCTTTCTTAGAGACTGAATATACTCTTTTGCAGTATTACCTGTCGCAACATATTGATGTACTACCAGTTTCAAATCATATAAATCAAGGAGACGTTTAAGAAGACTTCGATCAGTATGCCTTTTGGGAACCCCAATTTCGACTGCATCAAATCCTCCTCCTTTGATTTTGGCCATCATCCCTTCAATTCCAAGATGATCTAGCCCCCACCAAGGGCAACAACAAATTAATTGTGTCAAAATGTTAGGTTTTAACTTGAGACGCGGAATAAATCAACGGATTTTGATCGTTGTCATTCATCACCTCACCTATATTCAATCTTTTAAAAATCTCATCAGTCAATATATTTTGTATTCCATTGAATACTGCACCATCAGGCATAAAAGCACATGTCATCGCCCTTCTAAAACCAGGAGTCATATTGGGTCCAGCACCATGAATACACAATCCATTGTGAAAAGAAGCACTCCCTGCTTTCATTTCAGCACAGAATGGCTTCATCTTGGCCAATTCTGGATAGAATTGAAAAACCGCATTCATATTCTTTGTAATCCCTGGATTTTCGAAAGTTGTTTTTTGGTGGGAGCCTGGTATAAAATAAAGGCACCCATTTTCAACAGTAGCATCATCCAATGCAATCCATATTGATAATGCATTCCTATCGCTAAACGACCAAAAGGGAGTATCCAAATGCCAAGCCGTAGGATTTGCCCAAGGTCTTTTTATCAGTGCCTGATCATGCCAAACCCTAATTCCATCTACTCCAGCCAACTCTGAAGCCATCTTCCCAATTCTATGATCCAGCATGAGTTTTTTTACTCTATCGTTTGTTTGCCAAAGATTCAAGAGTTGATCAAAAACATTACTAAAGTATTCAGGATCTTCATTATTTCCGTCATCATCATCTTTCATGATATCTCTGCCAGGCATTTTCAGCCCATTTCTATTTTTTACCGCTTCTGCTACCGCTTCTCGCCATTCCGCTAATTCTTCTTCATTCAAAAAATTCTCCTGAATAACAAAACCATCAGTCCTAAATCTACTTATTTGTTCTTTCGTTAGTGATATATTCATTTTTTTTTACTTTACTTTAACTATTTTACATCAAATTATTTTCCAAATATCACCAACAACCTTATATTTATCCATAATCATTTTGATTAAAAAAATATACTATTTGACAATGAATAACTATTTCAAATATTTATCTAAGCTCAATGACAAATCATGGGGTATAAACATCATTACCTGTGGACATTATTATGGAGAAAAAGGAAACTCATATCCACCATTGGGACACCCTAAGAGCCATAGTTTTTCTTGGGAGGAAGGAAGAGAGTTGGATGGCTGTTACCTCATTTATATCCCTACTGGTAATGGAGAACTAGAAACTAAAAATATCAAGCGAAAAATTCTCCCTGGTGATATTATGAAGATATATCCAAATGAATGGCACCGTTATAGGCCAGACAAAGAAGTAGGGTGGGAAGAGTACTGGATAGGCTTTAAAGGAGATGCTCTGGAAAAATACTTATTAAGTAGCCTATTCCCAAACAACACTTCAGAAGTAGCCAACATAGGACATCATGATGAAGTTATATATCTTTTCAATCAAGCATTAACACTTGCTACAAAAAACACATCAGGTTTTACTAAAATTCTAACAGGAATTGTTTTCCAACTAGTTGCCTACATCGAGCACCCTGGTTATCAAGCCTTACCTGGAAAAAAAGAAGATTATATTTGCGAGGAAGTAATAAGTTTAATTCGTCAACATTTTAGAAAAGGAATTGACTTTCAGCATCTAGCAGGAAATTATGGTATAAGCTATAGCCATTTCCGTAGACTATTTAGAGAAAAAGTAGGGCTTGCACCACAGCAATTTCTAATTAATGAAAGAATAAATTATGCAAAAAGGCTACTTTCCACTACAAACCTCACAGTAGAAGAAATATCTGAAAAATGTGGCTTCCAATCCGTATTCTATTTTTCTAAACTATTCAAGAAAAAAGCAGGGTATAGTCCAAAAAAAATAAACTTGGATTATTAGAATACATCCGATATTTATATTCTATTGGAACTGACACAAAATTAAATTTACTCAAACCCATTTCTATTGGTAACGAAATTCGCTCGATTTGAATATCTAGTCTAAATGTGGCATGAGGCTCCATGTCCTAGACATTCTACCTACCTAAGGTGAAGTCTGCCTATTTTTCCATCAATTGAAATACGCATAACATCAATGATGATCAATAGAAACAACCACTACCTGTTAGAAAACTAAGAAAACAATATTGAATTTCGATATGTGAAACAATAGTAAATACACATATAAAAATATTTGATGGAAGCATTTTCAAAGTAAAAATTTAAGCCTTAAGTAAATATATCTCTATTTTCCAATTACTTAAATCAATTCCAGTTTGAGAAGAGACCTCTCTTCTTCAACTATAACAAATCCAGATTTTTTTTATCTTAGCCATATTTCTACTTCACAAAATGGTTTTATGTCAAAAAGAACTACAATAAAAGACATTGCTAAAATCTTAAAAATATCTTCCTCCACAGTATCGCGGGCCCTTTGTGATTCATATGACGTAAATCCTGAAACTCGAGAAAAAGTGCTAAAGTTGGCAAAAAAACTGAATTACAAACGTGATTTTGGAGCAGCAGGATTAGCAGGAGGAAAGACTCACAATATAGGAATCATTTTACCTCATATCACAGTTCATTATTTCTCGATGATTATTACCGGGATTCAAGAAATAGCCTTGGCCCAAGGGTATAAAATCATTTTATATGTAACTAACGATTCTCCGCAACTGGAAAAGGATGTCTTATCCGACCTCAATGTGCAAAACCTAGATGGTTTGTTAGTTTGTGTATGCACTGGTTCAGAATCCAGGAGCTATTTTGAACAGATCATAGAACAGGGTACCCCCATTGTGTTTTTTGGTCGAATCTTAGATAATATACTTGCCTCATCAGTACAACAAGACAGTTACAATGGGGCTTTTAAAGCTGTTGAATATCTTATCCAACAAGGGTATAAAAAAATTGCGCATATAGGAGGTCCCTCCCACCACTTGTTTACTCAAAAACGGCTATTAGGTTATACCGATGCTCTAATAAAACATGGAATGGAATTGAATCCTGAATGGATAATCCAATCTGGATTTTCACAAAACAATGGTGAACAAGATATGGAGACACTTTGGAGCTTAGAAAAAAAGCCAGATGCTGTATTTGCTGTCAGTGACAGAAAAGCTGTAGGGGCAATATTGGCCTTAAAGCGCAATAATGTTCAAATCGGTAAAAACTTTGGAGTAATTGGATTTACAAACGATCCCATGTCCACCATCATCTCCCCGACCCTGTCTACCATAGCTGAGCCTGCCTTTGAAATAGGAAAACAAAGCTGTGAATTGCTCTTAAGACATATTGCGAACAAAAATAAAATCCAAACCAGGGAAATCGTATTATCTGGAGAATTGATTGTAAGGGAATCCACTAATAGAGACAATTAATACAGCAAACAAAAACTCCCCGACTTATTAAAAAAGCCATGCAAACCTGCGGGAACGTTCCCGTAAATATTTACATGTATTACCTTGTTTCCCTAGGCTCCACAGCTTAATTTTTCAAAAGATTAAATTTTACAATTGATAAAAGTAAAAGTATGAGCCATAACCGTCGTATTTTTTTAAAAGGATTAGCTTCTGTAGGCGTAGGTTTGTCCATAATCCAATCCCCTAAGCTCGGTTTAGCCCAACAGCTGGAAGACTTACCTAAAGGAAAGCGAGTTGGGATCATAGGCTTGGATACCTCCCATAGTCTTGCCTTCACAAAAGCTTTCAATTCCCCAAATCCTGATCCAAGTATCAAAGGTTATCGGGTGGTTGCTGCCTATCCATATGGGAGCAAAACAATTGAATCCTCTGCCAAACGTATACCTGGGTACATTAAAGAAATAAAGGAATATGGAGTCAAAATTGTCAATTCCATCGATTCATTATTGGATCAAGTAGATGTTGTACTTTTAGAAACAAATGACGGACGCCTTCATTTTGAACAAGCACTCCCTGTAATAAAAGCTGGAAAAAAACTTTTTATCGATAAACCCATCGCGGCATCACTTTCCGATGCAAAAGCCATTTTCGAGGCGGCAGATAAAAATGGTGTACCAATTTTCTCTTCTTCCTCTCTTCGTTATGTTAAAAATATTCCAGATATCGTTTCTGGAAAACTAATAGGAAATATCACTGGAGTAGACACCTATAGTCCTGCTATTATCGAACCTACACATCCCGATCTGTTCTGGTATGGCATCCATGGAGTTGAAATGCTTTTTACCATCATGGGACCTGGATGTATGCAAGTATCACGCGTGCACACGCAAGACACCGATATGGTGGTTGGTATATGGAAGGACGACCGTATAGGCACATTTCGTGGTATACGAAGAGGAAAACATGCATTCGGAGGGATTGCTTTTGGTGAAAAAGGCCAAGTAGCAATATCACCTTATGAAGGCTATCTACCACTACTCTACCAAATAGCTGAATTTTTCGATAGTGGAGTCCCCCCAGTCAACCCCATTCAAACCTTGGAAATTTTAGCTTTTATGGAAGCGGCAGATGAAAGTAAAAAGCTTGGAGGACAATCCGTTTCAATTCCCCAACTCACGTAAAGTAATATAGGCCATCAAGCCGATACTTAGCTCTATAGCGCTTTCATCTATATCAAAGGTGGATGTATGCAGGTCCGAAGTAATTCCCTTGGACTCATTGCCTGTTCCCAGTCGGTAGAAACAGGCATTGGTAGCTTGGGAATAAAATGCAAAATCCTCCGAGGCCAACCAAAGGTCTAAATCTACCACCTTTTCTTTACCAATAAATTCTTCTGCATAAGCCCGTATTTCTGAAGTTAATTTGGGTTCATTTTCTAGAAAAGGATATCCCTCACGTATTTCAAAGCTACAAGTGCCTCCCAAGCTATTCGCAATTCCCTCTGCCATTTTCTTCATGCTTATATGTGCTTCCTTGCGCCATTGTTCATCAAGGGTACGGAAAGTTCCTTCTAAATAAACTTCATCCGGTATTATATTGGTAGCTCCATTGGCTATAACTTTTCCAAATGACAATACACTGGGCATCGTGGGGTTAGCTATTCGGCTCACGACCTGTTGTAAAGCGGTTATTATTTGAGCAGTTATTACCACTGGATCTATGTTTTGTTGGGGCTGAGCACCATGACCGCCCCTTCCCATTACCCTTACAAAAAGTTCATCATTGGAGGCCATGTACTTTCCTGACCTAAAGCCAACTTTACCCTTAGGAAGCTCCGGCATTACATGTTGTCCGAGTACTGCTTGGGGTTTGGGATTCTCCAAAACCCCTTCCTCAATCATAATTTTGGCTCCCCCTGGGGGACGCTCTTCTCCTGGCTGGAATATAAGCTTTACGACTCCCCCAAATTCAGGTTTTAAAGATTGTAATATTTGCGCCACTCCCAATAAAGAAGCGGTATGTACATCATGCCCACAAGCATGCATTACACCTTTATTTATTGAACCATATTCCCTTCCTTCAATCTCAGTAATTGGGAGAGCATCCATATCTGCACGGAGTGCGATAACTTTGTCAGATGCTAATTCACCCTTTATTTCCGCCAAAACACCAGTCTTAGCCATACTAGTAAATGAAATACCGAGCTTTTCAAGCTCGGTTTTCACATATTTACTTGTTTGAAATTCCTCAAACGACAATTCTGGATTTCGGTGCAAGTATCTTCTCTTTGCTATTATATCACCAGTAATTTCCAGAGAAATTCTTTCTATTTTATCCTTTAAATTCATTGATTATCAAATGAGGCCATTTTACCAGTCAAGAACAAATGAACAAACTCATCATCGTTCAATTCAGGGTAATCTTGATAGACACGATCAATTTCTTCCAATTGCCCTGGGGACAGCTTTTCATTTGGATTCAAACACCATATACCTTTAAGGAGTCCTTGCCTTCGGAGCACCTCATGGATCCCAGGTATACAACCATGAAATGCATTAGCTGGATCAAATAATGCCGCATTGACATCTGTAATCTTAATTCCTTTTGTCAACAAATTCGAGGCTGTTTTAGGATCAGGGTTTTTCTTATAAGCTTTCACTTCTTCTAATAACTCCACTGCTTTTCGAGTCCATACTGCCCAATGCCCTAGTAATCCACCACGAAATTCAACAATGACATCCTGCCCTCCGACCGGGAAAGAGTAATCAGTAAGTAAATCTGCCACTATATTATCATCATTTCCAGTGTACATAGCAATTTCTTCCCTTCTTGAAGAATTAGCTACAGCGCGCATTACATCAAGTGTCTGATAGCGGTTAAATGAAGCACATTTGATAGCCTCAACACCTTCGATTTGGACTAATTTCTCCCAGAAGTCATAAGAAAATATCCTGCCTCCAACAGAAGGCTGAAGGTAGAAACCAAAGACAGGAATAACCTTTGCAACCTCTGCAGTACGCTCCAAAATCTGCGACTCTGTCCATCCCTTTAAGCCCCCCATACTAAGAAGACCAATATTATAGCCCAATTTTGTAGCTATTTCAGCTTCTGACACAGCCTGCTCTGTAAGCCCGCAGATTCCTGCCACCTTAATAAAAGGCCTTTCTAGATGCGCTTTATCAATCTCCTCTGTCGCCAAGGCTAATATTTTTTCAAATAGGCCAATACCAGGATCCCTGATTTCAAATTGGGTGGAATGAACCGCAACAGCTACTCCTCCTGCTCCGCTTTGGATATAATACTGTGTCAATTTACGTTGACTTTCTTCATCCAATACACGATTTTCAGTTAAAGCCAATGGGTGGGCTGGAATTACAGTACCATCCAATAATAGCCTCTTAAGTTCTTTATTCAGTGCCATTAAAATTGTCCTTTTCGTTCTTGGAAATGAGTAGGTTTACCAAATTCGTCGCCTCCATTGAGCAACCAAGTTGCGGTAATGTCGATTATCTCCCTAATTGTTGTTCTAGGATAACCAAACAAGCGGTGGCATTCAGAAGCATTATTAAGTAGAGCGGTTCCCTCTGCTTCAAATTGATATATAGGTTCTTTTCCGAAAAACTTACCAAACTCTTTGGCTATCCATCGTGTGGACAAGGTTTCCGGACCAGTAACATTCAGCAATTTTGCAGGTGATTCGCAATGCAACAATGACCTTATGGCAATCTCATTTGCATCCCCCTGCCAAATAACATTCACATTTTCTGTCCTGAGATCTATGGGGTTCCCCTCTAAAACAGATTTGGCAATTTCCATAAGCACTCCATACCGGAAATCCACCGCATAGTTAAGACGATAAATCAACATTGGAGTATGGTTCTTCTTTGAAAAATACTGGAAAATGCGTTCTCTCCCTAAGCATGACTGGGCATACTCTCCTATTGGTTCAGGTATAGCCTCTTCATCTACTCCTCCCTCATTTAGCTTTACAAAAGGCAATACATTTCCAGAAGAAAATGCGACTATATTGGCCTTTTTAAATTTTTCGGATACACGTCCAGGCAAATAAGTATTCATCGCCCAGGTAAAGTCCTCATTTCCTGTGGTACCAAACTTATGGCCAGCCAAATAAATAACGTTTTTCACCTCGGGCAAAGATTGCAAGCTCTCTTCATTTAGCAGGTCGCAAGCAATCGGCATAACACCATTTGCCTCCACTTCCCTTTTAGCCTCGGGATTGCTAAATCTAGAAACTCCATACACCTTGGTATCCTTTCCCGCCTCTGCAATGGCGTCAACTAGCAGTTTTCCCATACTCACTCCCATCTTTCCTCCAATGCCAAGCAACATTACATCCCCTTCCAGTTTTTTAACATCATCAACTAATACCTTTGAAGGGCGCGTTAGTGATGCTTCCATTTCTTTTAAATTCATAATATTTATAAGAATAATACGTTAAAATTTTTTATCGCTAAAAACAAAACCAATACAATACCTATCAATCCTGCCACCCGCTGAAAAGCATTGTTTTTCTTTGCGCCCATAATTTCTTCACTATTGCCTACCCAATAAATGGATATCCCTATAAAGGGCACTAGGAATATGGTAACGCTTTGCGCCAGTACTATCAATTCTAAGGGGAGTTTTCCAAAGGCAATAGCAATCGCAGCCCCAAAAACCATTACAGCTGCAATGCATATTTTCACATTATTATTGTCCAAACCATTTTTAAAACCCAAAGCATCTCCCAACATGGAACCTCCAAGGGTTGCATTTCCTACCAATGATGAAAATGATGCGCCAAAAAGGCCAATAAAGAAAAGCTCACTGGCCAAAGGGCCAAACAATGGGGCTAGGGCCAAACCCATTTCTGACGCAGAGTTGACTTTGATACCTTGAGGATGCAATACCGTAGCAGCACAAATCAACACCACCGCACTCATCAAGCCCAGTATCACTATACCAACAGTGCTACTTAGTTGGGCATATTTTGCGTCAAGCTCCAAACCTGATTGGTTTTTTCTCTTTTCTTGAATCAAATAAGACTGATAAAAGGCACCAACAAGTGAGAAGCATGAGGCAATAAAAGCGATAATAAGCCCTTCAGATTCATCGGGAATGCTTGGCTTAATTCCCGAAAACACATTTGGAAGAGAAGGTTGAACTACGATGGCAGTAACAGTGAAACATAGAAGCATCAATATTACCAGCGCCAACATTACTTTTTCCATCATTTTGTAAAACGACCGGAAAAACAACAATAATATTCCCAAAATATTGAATAGGACTATCCAAATCTTTGCATCAGTACTAGTAGCTTCTCCAATGGCGATTCCCAAGCCTGTCGAATTCCCTGCCTGGAAAGAAGTGGCTACCAAAAAAATACCTCCACCAATAAAAAGACTCCCCAATTTCCCTGTCTTTATACGAATTAGGCTTAATAAGGACTCTTTGTTATGCTGCCCTATACGCGCACTCATATTGGTAAATACCATCATAAAGAAAATAGCTACAATAATGGTCCAGATCAAAGAGTATGAAAAGTCTGCCCCCATTTTTGAAGTTATGGTCATCTTGCTAGGGCCAAATACCAAAGCAGCTGTAATCACACCAGGCCCAAGTACCGAAAGCCAATTAATATTTTTCTTCCCCACCATTTAATCTTTTTTTCTATAGTTGGTTACTTCTTTTGTTAATATCTGCCTGCCATTGCCAAACTCCATATTGACGTAATTTATAATGGCTGAAAGCTCATTATCCTTTAAAAAGGCAAAACTTGCCATAGGCTGATTGTATTTCACACCATTGATTTCTTCTTTACCATTTGTACCATTCAGGAGGACATCAATAAACAAAGAGGTATTATTAATTCTCCGGGAACCTCTTAATGGAGGGAAATTTCCCGACACTCCCTTTCCATCTTCCTTATGACAAGAGGCACAATAGTTTTTATAGAGCACTTTCCCGTCTTCACTTCCAATTACCTCTGGTTCATCCTCGACTATGTACTCTACATCATTAGGGATACTTGATACTCCCCTAATACGTAATATCCGATCATCTACACCCAAAGGAAATCCGGGTTGGGGATTCCAATCACGGTTACTAGTAGATATAAACACATCGCCATTTGGTAGAACAAGGACATCTCGAATACGTCCATATCTATCAGAAAAGAATACTTTTTCATTTGTTACCTGAGTACGCTCACTATTTAGCGACAACACCCTAAAAGTTTGACTTTTCAGTGTCCCTAATAATAATGTATTTTTCCAGGAAAGAATTTGATCACCAGCGTAATGAGCTAGTCCTGCTGGAGCTATGACAGGAGTCCAAGACTTTATTGGCTGGCTGAAACAGATGCTATCTGAGATAGTCAATTCATCAGTAGTATCATGCTTACCTTCAATAAGGGGCCATCCATAATTATGAAGCGCTTGGATAAGGTTAATTTCATCTTCAATAGCATCCCCATGTTCGGAAGTAAAGATATTGCCCCTTTCATCCATAGTGAGACCTTGCATATTTCTAAATCCCCAAGAAAAAACATAGCTTCCCTGTATTGGATTGTCTTCAGGTATTCCTCCATTTATGTCAAGTCGAAGAATCTTCCCATTGAGGGTTAATGAGTCTTGAGCCTGTGTATTATCAGCCACATCACCAGTAGCCCAGTAAACGACATCTTGATCATCAATGAACAACCTAGCACCATTATGGCCTGTATAACCTCTGACTATCAGTAGTTTTTTTGGAGCTATCAATGCATCACCAGTATAAGTATAGCGCACTAGGTTGGAAACAACCTCCGAACCTTCCTGTGAAGTATAGTTTAACAGAACATAAGGATTTGTTTCTTTTCCCTTCTGAATGGCAATATCCAGTAGTCCTGTAGTCCGCTTCTGAAAGACATCATCCAATACCAATAAAGTGGATAATCTACCTGTGGACAAATCGAGTTGCTTTACAGCGCCAGTTATTTCCGTAAAAATTATCTTGTTTCCCCAATGATCCATTCCCCAAGGAACATCTAAGCCCTCAGCGACAGAAGAAACTTCAAGATAGGAGCCTTCTTTAAGCTTGACATAATCAACTATTTTAGTCCTTTGGAATTCCTGGGATTCCTTTTGACAAGAAATCAATAAGATAATAGACAAAAATGCCAAGTAGTGCCTAATTCCCGTCATTATCACAACTTCCCTTCTTTTAATTGTTCCATAGCATAATTGGCCGCTCTTGCAGTTATGGCCATGAAGGTCAAGGATGGGTTTTGGTTCCCCACACTGCTCATACATGCTCCATCGGTTACAAATACATTTTTGACCAAATGCAGTTGGTTATAAGCATTCAACAAAGAGGTCTTAGGATCATGCCCCATACGCACCCCTCCTACATCATGGACCTCCAGTCCGGGTTGTCTGCCAAAATCTATATGTTGATCATACTTCTTGATATTTTTTGCTCCCACCTTTTCCAACATATCCATACCCTCTTCCAAAAAATCTTCCATCATTGCCACATCATTATCTGTATATCCAATGGACATGATCATTTGGGGTAATCCAAACTTATCCTTTTTATCCTCACTCAATCGAACATGGTTTTCATATATTGGGATTACCTCCCCTTGCATCATCATCGACACCCTCCATTTCCCAGGTAGGGTTAATGCATCTTTAAAAGCTGCTCCTATAGTTTCCTTTGACCCTACTCCCCGACCCCTAGAAGCGGAAAATGCGATCAAATAAGACCCTTTAAAATTTGGTGCCGCTTGATGAATGTTTTTAAAAGCAGGCATGAATATCTGTGTGGGTCTACGACCATAATAATAAGAATCTTCAAAGCCGGGGAACTCTGCAGTGAGTCGGCCTCTGTAATTGTGAAAAGCTATATACCTTCCGAGCAAACCATTGTCATTTCCGAGGCCATTTGGAAATCGTTCAGACTTTGAATTCAAAAGGATGAGGTTAGTATTCAAGGTCGCTGCATTCAAGAATATCACTTTTGCCCGATAAGTCTTTGTGGATTTATCATGGGCACTTATAGTCCGTACCCCTGTAGCTTTTTTTGAAGATTCATCATATTCAACCGACTCTACAATAGTATCGGTAACTATGGTTAAGTTGCCTGTTTTTTGGGCAAAGGGGACGGTGGAAGAATTTGAACTGAAATAGGCCCCAAATGGACATCCGCGCGAGCACAATGAGCGAGCCATACATTTGCTCCTACCCTGTGATCTTTGAGTTTCTGTCAGCTCTGCTAGGTTGGCGCACCGACCAATAATGGCTTTTCTATCCTTATAATGTTTATCAATCCTATCCGCTATTACTCGTTCTACCCGATTCATTTCAAAAGCTCCTACTACCTCACTGTCTGGCATATTTGGAATACCATCTCTATTTCCTGCAATGCCTACAAAACGCTCTACATGGCTATACCAAGGGGCTAAGTCTGCATAACGTATCGGCCAGTCAACACCATAATTATATTTCTTAGGTGCTCCAAATTCATAATCACTCCAACGTTGTGTTTGCCTAGCCCATAGTAATGACTTCCCCCCAAGTTGAAATCCCCTGATCCAGTCGAAAGGTTTTTCCTGTATATATTCTTGATCCTCATCATCTATATAAAATTGCCGGGTAGATTCTTTATATGCGTAATGCTTACTAATCAATGGGTTTCCTGTTTTATCTTCCATGGTTTGCTGGTCCCGATGTGCTAATTCCCACGGATGTTTTGTCGCTGTAGGATAGTCCTTGATATGCTCTACCATCCTACCACGCTCAATCAATAAGGTCTTAAAGCCCTTTTCAGTAAATTCCTTGGCTGCCCAGCCCCCACTGATGCCAGAGCCAACAACGATTACATCATATAAATTTTCTTCTCTTGGATCCATATTAAGAAATCAATTGTTTTATGGTATATTTTAAATTTGGCTTTGAACCCAGTTTAAGCCCAAGCTTTATCTCCCTCTTTATAAGGGTAGTCTCCTATATATTTGCCTGGTATAGCGACATAGCGAAGCGCTTTAGTAGTCCCTAATTCCGAAGTAAAATAACCAAGCAGGGTAATTTGTTTGATCAAATAAAAGTAATGCCTAGGCTCTTCCACGCCTTTTTTTTGCTGATGATCAATTGACTCCTTATCTATTATAGTTAATAACTCAGTACGCTCAGCTTTAGTCAACTCTTGGAAAATTCGATTGTATTTAGACTTAGCTGAATTTTCCAATTTCCCGATGCCTTCCACAATAATTTGTTGATCTATTTGTGAATAACAATCTCGCACCATGACCGGAATAAATTCACCAACACCAGCTTCCTTTGCTCCTGGGCTACTTGTTGGTGGAAGAATTGTGTCAGAAATATCTCCTAGAAAATCTATTATTTCAGGAGAAAACAAGCTTTCCACTGTTTTTGAAGCCTCTCTACTACATCCTGTTAAAAAAAGGTTTGCACCAACCACGGTCCCACCCATAATCAATGCCACCTTAGTTAGAGCATCTCTTCTATTCATATTTGATATCATTAATTCATTTAGATTATTAAAATTTGATAACTACTAATGACTCCCAGTAGCTAGCTTCGTATAGTAAAGAGAAGCTGTAAACATGCCCCCTGAAACTTCATAAAAGTGTTCGTCTAGTTCAAACCTCCCCTGCTTCACCAAGGTCCAGCTCGCTCCTGAGAAGGGATGCCTTGTTCTCATTTCCTCCCAGTTTTCATAATTCATATCTCCATTGGTTTCCATCATTGCCATTCCCAATTTTGGGAAAGGAGCTAATGAGGCTGCAATATGTTTATTCCAATCTACCAATATGGGGTTTACAGTTAAATCAGCACAAAAACAAGGGATGCTATATTTATGTGCTATCTCCACAATCTTCAGCGTTTCACTCAGTGTTTTGGCAATAGGTTTCAGTGCAAATGCCCCATATCCTAATTTAATTTTCCTTTCGGCGTCCGCAGCTGAATGTATGCTCTCATCCGCAGCTATAATGAGTCCTAGGTCTCTCACACTTTCCTGATTTTCCTCACTAAGAGGCTCTTCATAAAGCAAAATATGATCAAAGGCACCTATTTTCCTGGCAAAATCAATATAAGATTCGATTGAACTCTTTAGAGTATAACGACCATTGGCATCCATCGTGTAATACAGTTTCCCGGTACTGGTTTGGTCTGTCTCAACATTTTTTAGAACCTCATGAATTTCCAACAAACGTTCTTTGTCTTTTTGAAGCATCTCTTCCTCAGTCCCAGGCTGTCCTGTCTTGATTTTGAACACAAAATAACCATCCTCTGCTGCCTTGCGAATAGAGGATAGGCTCATTCCATAGGAAACTTGATACATGACGGCCACCTTATCATTTCTGAACGACAGGGCTTCTCTATAAGGGAATGGCAGTACATCTTTTAAACTTGATAATCCATTTTGTTTCGCAAAAAGCATCCATAAGGCGTTATCTATACTCACCAAGGCATTATAAACAAAATTGATATTCAAATCAGAATGCCCTGTAAGCTGCTTTGCCTCATTATAAATTCCTGGAAGTATCTTATCAATTGCTACAATTGGAGATTCAAAAGTTCGTCCTTCCAGTTTTCCCAATGCTTTATTGGCAAGTACATACATCAGTGCATTACCTCCTGCTTCAGAATTTGAGGCAAATATATCCGCATCCCCATAAAGTACACTTTGTGTGGAAAGGCCCAGCCCTGTATTTCCTTTAGTGTCCTTAATTTGTGTGGCAACTTGCCAAAGTTCTGTGAGGTAGCCACCTTTGAAACCAAAAGGATATCTGAGTTTTTCACGCTCAAAGTTTGAAATTGCTTCGGCAATCATCAGTTTAGTTGTTTTGCTTTCCAAATCATTTTTTATAGTGTACCCCTGCAACAAGCTTAAAGAAGTTAATGCTACAGTCCCATGTTTTAAAAAATACCTTCTATCCATTATCAATATGTATTTACTATCAATGGATAATATAATGAATATCCGCTATCATTCGACACCTTCTCCATTGCAAGTAATAAGTCCCCTATTTCACTTAATCTGTATTTCTCAGTATAATTCACCCTCATATCCCAATAGACTAATTCATTTCCTTAAATTCCAGAATTATGATAGGCTTTTTGAATGCTTTCAGTCCTGCTTATGGTAGATGATTGAGAAACCTCTCCTCATCGCTCCAAAATCATATTCTTGGCCAGGTTCATTTCGGAAAAAACCGATATGATTTTGCCCCAACCTCAGCCAACTTCAGTAGATGAGGCAGGGATAAGAAATCACACCTATACTCTCTCTATGAGATCTAAAACCATCACCATCCTGGGTTTTGAGTTAAATTGTCATTTAGGACAATCTGACTTTCAGGAATTGAGTTGAGATAATCTCTATCAAGTCTAAAACCATAGCCATTGGGGATAGCATTTTGAAAAGGATCCAGAAAACCGTTTTCATCGATCGGAAAGGGATTTTCTTCAATCTGTGAAGCCATAAACCCTTTTGGTCTTGTTCCCACAATCAGCTCATCAGCTGCTGCCCACCTTGCTATATCATCCCACCTGAAACCTTCCGCGGCCAACTCTACCCGACGTTCACGTCTTATTTCATTAATGATTGGGGACAAATCAGGGAAATCCCAGTTCAGATCCGTAGTGATCCCACTCAAAACAAGGTTTGGCATCCCTACCCTTTCTCTGAGCACCTTAATGGATTTATCAATATCATCCTGGGTAAGGGTACCTAACTCAGCTTTAGCCTCAGCAAAATTTAACAGCGCTTCAGCATACCTATAAATCAAGCCTGGAGATTCTTCGTACTGCTGAACATGATATTCGGTATCAGGGTTATATCCTTTTTGGATAATATACCCACTAGGCGCATTATAATCAGCCGTGGAGTTAAGGCTATTATAAACACTACTCCAATATTTTAATTCGTCATTAGAAAGGATTTGCCACACTTGATCTGGTGTTGCAATAGTTTGATAAAATCTTGGGTCGCGATTTTGCGCTTCAATGGCCAATAAATTATACCCGCCAAAAAGTGGATTTCCTGCAATGGGCTTACCATCAACGCAAAGGTAGGCATCAGCCAATTGTTTAGTAATGGTCCTATTGCTTGGGGTCCTCATCCGAAAAAACCGGTCATTGGTAAAACTTCCATCTCCTTGGGTTACACTCTGATCAAAATTCTGCCAGAACATCAATTCGCTATTGGAAGAATAATCCAACAGAGAAAATAAATCTTTATAGTCTTTATCGGGATTACCAGTGCTGTAAACCTCATATACACCAGAATCAATTAGTTCTTCTGAAGCTTCCACGGCTTTGGAAAAATATTTATCCGGATCTGCATTTTCAACTCCAAAATCAGTCCCTTCATGATATTTTTCCCATGATCCTTCATAAAGGGCTACACGGCTCTGGATCAGTAAAGCCATCCAGCGGTTTATACGACCTGCCCCAGTTGTTTTATCAGCAGTAAGGTAAATTGCAGCTGAGTCTAACTGATGAATAATAAAATCTGCCACCTTGTTTCGTGGATCACGGGCATTATACAATTCTGGAGAATCGGGTCCTAATTCCTCTGTAATAATCTGAATATCCCCATAGCTGCGCATTAAATCAAAGTATATCAATGCCCTAAAGAAATATGCCTCTCCTAGATACTGCTGATAATCTTGTAAGGAATAATTTGCTTCAACCCTCCGGTAATTATCGAAGAAAAAATTAATACTACGGACATCTCCAAAATTTATACTCCCTGTTGGAGTAACTACTCTTGTTCCCTGAAGTCTTAAATCGGGTGTACCTGCCACCTCATTATCGCTATCAAAGTCGCTACCATGATTGGCATACTTGGGAAAATTATTCCTGTTGTAAAAGGTGTTCAGATAGGCGCGCATTTGCTCAGGCGTGTCAAAGAAAATATCAGATGAGGTGGCATCCAAAGGTTCTCTGTCTAGAAAATCATTTTGACAAGCACTGTTTAAAAGCCCAACAACAATGGCTATTATGAAAATATATTTATTCATGATATTCCTGATTTAAATATTAGAAAGTAAGGTTTAAACCAAATGAAAAAGATTTGGTATTGGGATATATTTGTCCAGTGGTCCGATATCCTCCAAAACTTGTATCTGAAGCTATCATAGTTTCTGGATCCAAAACCTTGGGCAAGCCCGTAATCAACAAGAGATTTTCTCCAGAAACATAGACCCTTAACCTACTTATACTAAAACGACTCAAAAATTCACTCGGCACCGAGTAACCCAGCTGTATATTTCTCAATCGCAAATAAGCTGCATTGATTAAATACCGACTTTGAACTTGGCGATTCTTGTTGGTCTCCGCAGTAAAGTAGGGCTTTGGAAGATAAGCATCCGTATTTGGTCCTAAGATATTGGTTTCATTAGCTGGTCTCCAGTAATCCAGGTTATAAGAATCCTTGAACATGGCAGAACTTTGCCAATTAAAGATTGCCCCCCAAAATATTGAAGAATTTAGCTGGGGGTAATAATCCTGCTTACCTACACCTTGCCAAAACATTGAAAAATCAAAGTCTCTCCAGTTCATCCCTCCAGTAATTCCAATATTATACCTTGGTTGGTTATTGCCTATTATCCTGAGGTCTCCATGATTATCCAAGGTCCTTTGCCCATCATTGATAACTCCATCTCCATTCAAGTCCTTATATTTCATATCCCCTGGTCCCCATTGGCTGTGATATCTTGATTGATCCGCCATTTCTTCACCTTCTGTTTGGATAAGTCCATCAGACTCAAATCCCCAAACTTCACCTACTCTTTTACCAGCATACCAGTTGTCAATCAGTCCTTCATCATTTCGATATTTTAGTATCTTGGATCGGTTATCTCCGAGACTTACACTAGCATTATATCCAAAATTTGTGGAAGGGTTATCTTTCCAGGATAAAACTATCTCATATCCTTTTGTGGATAATTCAGCATTATTTGTTCTTGGAGCTGCCGAACCTAATTGATAAGGTAAAGAAAGAGCAGGTCCCACCATATCTGCTGTCACTCTATTGAACCAATCTACTGTTAGATTTAACCGGTTTTCCATAAAGCCAGCATCAACGCCTATATTAACAGAGGTAATGGTTTCCCATGTTAAATCGTCACTAATGAGGGCGGGAACATTGGCGTAAGCGGGCCTTTCTCCATTGATTATCCAAGTAAGTTGGCTTCCTGTTGGCATCGTGGACAAGTAGCGATAATTCCTAACATTTTGCGTGCCTGAAGTTGTGACATTTTGGTTCCCTAACGAGCCATAGGACGCCCTAATTTTAAAGAAATTGGCAAACTCCCTTAACGGCTCCCAAAAGTTTTCCTCTGAAATTGCATATCCTACCGAGCCTGAGGGAAAGAATCCCCAACGATTGTCAGGTGCGAAACGAGAAGATCCATTATACCTTGCACTGAATTCTAATAGGTATTTTTCTTTGAAATTATAATTGACTCTTCCAAAAACCCCTTGGGTGGCCCAATGATAAATCATATCATCCAAGCTACGTTCTCCTAATGAGGTACTTATAGATGGAACATCTCCGCTTATCAAGTTACTTCCCGTACCAGTAATTCCAGTATAATAACGATACTCTTGTTCATAACCCGCTAAAGCCTTAAAATAGTGATCGCCAAAAGTTTTCTCATATGAAGTGATACCATTAATCATCGTATAGATATTTTGAGAAAACGAGGATTTATATCCTAAAACAGCTTTTCCTATATTACCGAATTCCCCTGTGCCTAATTCCACAGGAACAGGCCTCGGATTGGAAGTACTGCGATGCCCTTGATTATTATGATTGAAGGTAAATGAAGTTTTCCATCCCTTAACAGGCTCTAACTCCCCTCCTAAGGTGATAAAAAAGTCATTTGTATAACCTTTATCCCGTCCAGAACTCTGTAAATTCCGAACTAGGGGACTTTGTATAGTTCCGTTGATATTATAAAAAGGCATCATTGGGGCGAAGGTGAACATCCCATCAAACAAATGTTCACGCCCCACTGTAGTATAGCCCATTGGATGATCACTTTTGTTATATGCATACTTTACACTTGAATTGAATTTCAACCAAGGTGTTAGTGCAGCATTATAATTGGTCATGAAGTTATACCGCTTAAAACTATCATTTCCCCAGCTATATAAACCATTTTGCTCTACATATCCCCCTGAAACATAAAACTGATTACGTTCATTACCACCTGAAACATTGATATTATGTTTTTGGTTAAATGCTGTATTGCCCATTAGAATATTTGGCCAATCATAATTGGCATTACCATTTCGACGTCCTGCCCAAATATTATTAATTGGATTTTCCGGATCGTATTCGTGTGGAAAGGTCCCATTTATATATCCCTGAATACGCTCCATCTGCTCATCGCTGTAAATAGCATTTATTCCTGCATTGGCTGCCGCCTGATTATATACGGTAGCCCAGGTATAAGAATCCACAAAACTTGGCAGTCTTACGGGCTTTCCAAAAGCCAAATTATTTGAATACTGAACATTTAGGCCTCCATTCTTACTCCCTTTCTTTGTAGTAATAAGAATTACACCAAAAGGCGCCCTTGACCCATAAACTGCTGATGCTGAAGCATCTTTTAAGATTGAAACACTTTCTATGGATTCTGGATCAATATTATTTACATTCATCTCTACTCCATCCACCAAAATTAATGGAGAGGCATTCCCCTCAAGGGATCCCATCCCCCTAATATTCCAATTGCTGGAAGTCCCAGGCTCCCCTCCGCGCATATTCATGGAAATATTAAGATTGGGCGAGGTACCCTTAATCAAATCCGCAACATTATTTGCTGCACGATCTTTTAGACGATCTCCAGAAATCACATCTACGGAGCCAGTAAGGTTTTCTTTTTTTTGTGTTCCATAACCAATAACAACGACTTCATCAAGCCCCTCTGAATCCTCCTCTAGTATAACGTTAATCGTTTCCCTACCATTTATAGGCACTTCTTTAGATTTAAATCCAATATAGCTAAATACAAGTGTTGCATTCTCTTCGATATCAACCAAAGTATACTTTCCTTCTAGATCAGACTGAGTCCCCTTTGTTGTCCCCTTAATTACAATATTTGCTCCGGGCAATGTACCATTAGCTTCCGACACTTGTCCTGAAATAGTAATTTGCGCATGAGCCACAACTGAACAAAGCAGAAGAGCCAAAAGAATAATCTGTTTTAATAAAACTTTTTTCATGTCATTTGTATGGGTTAAACGGCTAAAATCAAGTCAAAATTTAGGCACATAGGGCGGACATATTCAAACAGTTAGATGTAAAAATTAGCGGGAACGTTCCCGAAAAAAACATGATTTTAAAAAAACTAAATGTGATTTAACCATGAATTTTCAGCTTTATTAGACCTCTCTAAATCCATCATAAAACAGGTACTAAAACTAATTAGCTTTGGAATGATTAATGAAAAAACTTAACTCAGTTGAGACAGCAATACATGTGAAAAACCTCATTCCAATCTAGATAAAACCAAGCACCTCAAAGAGGTGCATCATCTACAAATGAACAACAAATCTCAGGTGTAAAACACCCTAGTTGGAAACCAGAAAAACTTCCACTCCGTCACATCCTTACCCCCTCAAAATGCAGTTACTTTGCTTCTCTTTATGCCCTTTCCACCAATACAAGGATTTGTGCTGAAATAAAAGTTTTTCAAAGTGGGTTTAAGAAAAGATATAGCATATAAAACCTACTGCAATTGATTTTTGGCTAATGCAAATTGTATATTGACACGAAAAATGTTAGATGGATAAAGAAGAAACCCAGGTGTGAGCTTACACCTACACCTAGGTTAACAATTTATACCTGTAGAAGGATATTGCGCTGAGGTAAGAGACCTGCAATATCTGATAGGCATGACCTCATTAAATCCTTTTAACTACATCCTTGTATACTTAATTTGAAAGTTGATTTCAAAACGATAATCGTGAGCTTACCGGCAAATGATCAGATGGATGCTTATTTCCTTCGTATTTATCTGATATTACCAAGTAATCCTCTACCGTGAATGCGGAGGACACAAAAATGTAGTCAATTCTGTTCTTGGCATTTCCTTGAAACACCCCTCCTCCTAAATTAGTCCCCTCCACACCTTGGCGAGGACTTTCTGTTATTTCAAAGGCATCTGATAAAAGTCCTTTAATGGCTTTAATCTGCGAAGTATTAATTGTAGAATTTAAATCCCCTAAGGCAATTACAGGATTGTCTTTTGCTATCTGTTTAATTTTTTCGACCAATAATGGCCCTGATTTTTCCTTAGCCTTCTTCAACCTCCAATAGAAATGGGAGTTAAAGACAAAAAACACCTTTTCGGTTCCATTTACCTTGAATTTGGTCCAAGTGCATATCCTTCTGTCCGTTGCATCCCAACCTATACTCGGATCATCAGGCGTTTCACTGAACCAGAATACTCCTTTGTCCAATACAGTAAACAAGTCCTTTTTATAAAATGTTGCGCAATTATGCAAATCATGGGTCTTTCCACCATAGGGATAACCGACATAATCGAAACCAGGCAACAAGCCCTTTAAATCTGCAATTTGGGTGGAATCACCTTCCTGTGTACCAACCAAATCAAACTGGTTTTGGACAATCAGGTGAGACAATGGTTCTTTTCGTTTTTCCCATCCATTGCCGGAAGCCACATCTGCTTTGGGGTTGTACCGGATATTATAGCTAGCGGCACGGAAACTTACCGTTTCTGGGATTGAAGAAAGCTCTTGATTTTTTCCTCTTCCGCAACTCAAAAACAGGGTGGGCCATAGAATAATTAATATAATTAGTTTTTTCATTGACCGTGAAAATTGGATAAATGGAGATCTATTGGAATTATTGGGCTAATAAAACTTGGCTATAATTAACCTAAGATCATAGTCTTATAATTCCTTTAGAATCAATTTTGCCAAAACAGGGAAATGATCTGAGGCATAAGTCTCATTGACCACCTGATGAGATTCAACTTCAAAATCCTTTGAGGATTTATAGATAATATAGTCAATGATTTTTCTTGGGTTATTGGTAGAAGCCGTATTGGCACAACCTGATTTACAAGTCCGCTCAAAATATCTATCAAAATGAAGGATGGCTGGGCTGCTGGGAACGGCATTAAAATCACCTACTACAATTGCGGGAATTTCATTATCCGTAGATTCATCAAAATACTTGGTAATAAATTTTGCTTGCGCTAGGCCATTGGATTCACTGGTAAAATCCATATGGGTATTTCCAAAGTAAATCTTTGATTCTTCAGTAAGACTTACCGTAACCAAAGAAAGGGTACGCTGTTCAGTACCTTCTTCTTTAGGTAGCTTGATCGTCTTTTCATTTGATAAAGGATACTTGGATAAGATAGCTGTTCCATATTCTCCTCCCCTATAGTCAATACCTTTTGAGAAATAAAAATAATCATAGCCGGTCAATTCAGCGAGTTTTTCGGCCATATGTAAATCCGACCCTGACCTTTCGGTATAAACATCGACTTCTTGCAAACCCACAATGTCAGCATTACTCTCTATGATTACCTTTGCTACAGCATCGAGATCAATAAAGTCAGGCTTGGATGGAGGATTGGAATGGTGGATATTATAGGACAATACGGTGATTTCTTTTTTGCTTTTTGGTTTTTCTATTTCTGGTGTAGGCTGCTCACCATCTTTACAGGAAATTAACCCCAACCAGATAGATAATAGGATATAAATGAATTTCATTTTTCTTATGGGTTATTTAGTTATATAAAAAGAATTAGTCGTCTATGGAAAGCTTCTAATATTGAGTCAAAACAAGCTATTTGAAACTTTCAAAGACATTTAAATGGCCCAAGCCAATTAATCTACTTTTATTTATTGGCCAGTTGTTCAAGAACCCTATTCGGGTAGTTACTGATAATCCCGTCCACTCCCAATTCAATCATTTTGACGATATCAGCTTCTTCATCTACTGTCCAAGTTATCAGCTTCATTCCTGCACTTTTGCATTTTTTTAATAATGCTTCATCTACCATCGTGTACAAGGGACTATACACTTCAGGCACAAAATTCAGCTTGGACATATAGGTTTCAAAATCCTTCTTATAAACAGCCAAATATGACAATCTCACATTAGGATATTTCTTATGAAGATAGTTTAGGCACCTGGGGTCTGCAGACTGGATTACCAAGCGATCGTTCAAGTTTTTGCTTAATAAAATCTCCATCACCTTGTCCGCATATTCCTCATATGGATAAACGAGTCCATTTTCCTCTTTTAGCTTGCTTGATTTTATTTCGATATTGTAGCATATAGGTTCCAAACTGTTGTGTTGGATAAAATTCTCCACTGAATCAATCACATCAGAGGCCAGTGGAATGCTTGCTTTAAACCTTTTTTTATCTGGAAACCTATCATGGTACTTGCTGCCGATATCATATTCCTTTATCTCAGCGTAATTCATTTTGCAGAAAATTAACCTTTTGGCCTCTTCTTCCGGTATTTCTCCCCCTTGAGTACTTAAGGTATATTTTGGATTAATATGGGCATCATGCGCTAAGATGACCTTTCTGTCCTTTGATATTTGAAGATCGAACTCCAAAGTGTTTACACCTAATTTGACAGCTTCAATCATCGCCTCCAAGGTGTTTTGGGGCATCAATCCTGCAGCTCCCCTATGCCCTTCTACTTTGGGGTTTTGAGGCTGTGGGCCATGTGTTTCTTGTCGTGCCAATAAAGGATGCAAACCAAATACCAGTGTCACAAACAAAATTAGTTGTGGTCGTCTCATGTAAGTTTGATGATTTTCTATCTATTGATTGAGATAATAGTAGCGAGAATTTGAAGTAAAAAATCCTTGAAAAGAATCATATAACTGATTTTAAAAAAGGGCCCAAAAAGCATTACTATTTGGGCCCAGATTCAATTATACAAAACAAGTAAAATTAATAACCAGGATTTTGTTTCAATCCAGGGTTGACTTTTAAACTGCTTTCATGGTATGGCCATAAGTATTGATGTTGTGCAAAAGATCTGTCTTCGATTTTTAGCGAGACCAACTGTCCATCTACTTTTCTGGTATGTCCCAATGCTGGTTGATTCAAAACATCCTCAGCAATTTTCCAACGAATAATATCATCATATCTACGACCTTCAGCGGCCAACTCAACTCTTCTTTCGTTTCTGATCAGTTCAACCCATTCATTTTGGCCAAACGCACTATATTCAGGAAGCGTAACATCAGCTTCAGACATGTCCAGACCGGCACGCTCTCTCAACTGATTGATGCATTCCTTGGCCAATGCGTCCACATCATTCATCATGATCTTAGCTTCTGCATAGGTTAATAATACTTCTGCATATCTCAAAAGAGGGAACTCCATATTGCTACCATTTTTGAAGGCATCATCATCGGAAACGAACTTACGGAACCAATATCCAGAACCACCGGCACGGGTCTTTTCATAAAACATGGTAGATTCAGAATTGTAAACATCAATTGTCTCCCCGTAAAAGTCGTCACCATGGCCCATAATACTGAATTCATATCTTGGATCCCTGTTCAAATTGGGATCAAGTTCGTATTCCTCTTTTGTATAATAAGGGCAATTATCAATGGCACGACCTTGTAAAGTCCAGTAGCTATCTACCAATGATTTTAGGGGCACAATATAGGATTGACCGTATCCTGTTCTAAAATGGGGGCCTAAATGTGGGAATGCATAGGTGCTGCCACTAAAACTTTCTCTATTTTGATGAAGGATCACCTCATTATTTTTATCTGAGGCTTCATACTGGAACAATTCACCATATTCAGGATGCAAGGAATATTCTTTGCTATCCATGATTTCCTCAGCCAATCTTGCAGCTAATTCGTATCGCTCAAAATACAAAGCATAGCGCATAATGATAGCTTTCATAGAAAGTTGGTTCAACATGTATTTGTTGGAAGAATAAGTTCCCACAGGAAGCTTATTGGCGATTTCTTCCCCTAGAGGAAAGATGATGTCCAATACTTCTTCTTTGGGAGTCACAGGCTGTCTGGCTTCATCAAGATCAGCAGGTTCAAGAACAAAAGGCACATCACCCCATCTCGAGGTCAATATGAAATAATGCCAAACACGGATTCCTTGAAGAATATTTGAATACCTGTCTCTTACTTCTTCATCTTCTACATAAGGGACATCTACTTTATCAATGAAAGTATTTAACCTTCCCAAATGCTTCATATGTAAACTATAATAATATTCCATGGCACTAGAATTGGCATTTAGATTACCATTGGCAATGACCTGATGATGATCACCGCTTAGACGTGCATAGGCATTATCTGATCTTCCATCCTGCATATATAACATGAGCCTGCGATCACTATTATGTGTAAAAACATCCCTGTAACTACTGTAAACTACCCGGCGCAAATCGTCTTCATCATTGTAAAATTCATCAAATGAAGTGGCTGTAGGGTCCGTTTTATCCAAGAAGTTCTCGCAGCCTGTCAATGACATACAGGCTAAAATCAATATTATGGTTAGTTTTTTCATTGCTGACAATTAGTTTAAAGTATCGTGAATTTCACTCCAAGACTATAAGTAGCCATTCTTGGATAGCTTCCATTTCCTCCATTATCTTCAGGCTCTAACCCTTCCCAATTGGTAAAAGTAAAAGCATCTTGGGCATTGATATACATGCGCAAGTTATTAACGCCCTTGATTGGTTTAGGAATGGTGTAGCCTAATTGTAAGGTTTTGATCCTGAAATAGGAAGCATCACTTAACCAAATATCACTTAAATTGGCATTAGGGCTAGTTCCGGTCCATACTCTAGGGAATCTACTATTAGGCGTCTCAGGAGTCCATCTATTGTCCATATAGTATTGTCTTGGGGTACCAAGGGCATTGGTATTGCCATCCATGATCACAGGGTATCCCTCAAGACCATTTACTCTTCCCAGTCTTTCACCAACTCCTTGTCCCAAGAAACTAAAGTCCCAATTTTTATATCTTAAATTCATATTTACAGAGTAATTCATGTGAGGAAAGGGATCACCTAGATATACCCTGTCCTTCTCATTGATGATACCGTCATTGTTTTGGTCTATATAACGAATGTCTCCTGGAAGCGTATTGGGCAGTTTGGCTTCAGTAGAGTTTACATCATTTTCCGACTGGAAGTAACCATTGCTTTCATATCCATAATAATTGTTTATGGCACTTCCGTTATACCATATTTTATCAATATTACCTTTGAAAACTAAGGTATCCGATGCATTATAACCTGCTTTAAGCACTTTGTTTTTATTGTCAAACAACATACCTCCAATACTATACTGAAAATCACCAATATTATCACTCCAGTTTGCGGATACTTCCCAACCTTTGTTTTCTACTTCACCGATGTTAACAGATGTTTCTAAATAGTAAGAACCAGTTAGAGGAGGTACAGGGAAGTCTCCATACACAAGGTCTGTTGAGTGCTTCTTATAAATTTCTCCTGTAAAAGAAAGTCTGTTTTTTAATAGGCTCACATCCAATCCAATATTACTTTGCGTCTGGTTTTCCCAGGTAAAACTAGGGTTAGGTACTCTCATGGTCCATCCCCAGTTATTTACATCTTCCTGCCATAAGTAAGGGGCGACATTTTCGTTACCAACTTTACCGTAAGAGAATCTAAATTTGATATTATTGATAATGCCCCTTTCATTCAAATCTCTAAAGAAGCTTTCATTATGCATATTCCAGGCAACTGCTGCAGAAGGGAAGAATCCCCAACGATACCCTGGTGCAAACTTAGAACTACCATCCCTTCTTGCCGTCACTTCCAATAAGTAGCGCTCATCAAAAGAATAGTTCATTTTGGTATAAAAAGAAGCCTTGGCAATCTCTCTGTAGTCCGTATAAACATGGTTCATGATCTCTGAACCTGCGATCAAATAGATTTTGTCTTTTTCCTTTCTTAGCTTGCTCTCATAGTTGATATTACCTCTTGCAGTAAACTGACTGACACTTACACCTTGAGAAGCACCCACAGCATTCGCCCAAGTAGTGGTCGGTCTACCTTCTTCATCATAAAACTTAAAGGTCTCTCTTTTGTACTTATTAGCTGACTTATTGATCATATAGGATACATTTCCACTAATGTGTAAGTTATCATTGATATGATACTTTGGTCTCAGATTGATTGTGCTATTATCATAGAGATTATTATAAAGCCCTCCATGGTGAATACTGGCCACTGGATTTCTATCATCATATAAGGCATAATGTTCAGGAAGATCGGAATCATAAAACACTGCTTGTGTAGGATTCATTCTCCATGCATCAGTATATAGACCATGTCCATCAGTATTGGCATAAAGTCTATCAACCTGTAACCTTTTCGCATAGAAATCAGCCAAAAGGACGAATTTATCATTGATATTGATATTGGTATTGAAACGGGCAGTGAATCTTTCACTACCTTCATTGATATTAAGGCCGTTTTCCTTTAAGTAAGCCAACATTAGATTGAAAGTACCTACACCGCCACCACCTGAGATATTGGAAGCAATATTATAGGAATGTGCTCTTCTTTCCATAATTTCCTCTACCCAATTGGTATTGGGCAATTCACCCTGTTCGCTTAAAGCTATATCTTCATCAGTGTAAAGTAAGCTCTGTCCCTGAATAGACTTGGCCTCATTATTAAGCCTCATATAATCCGCTGAATTCACAAAGTCAGGCATCATAATCGGATCGTTAATAGCTGTCCAAGCATGCATATCTACCTTGAACTTACCTGTAGTACCTCTTTTAGTTTCAATGATGATTACCCCATTGGCACCTCTAGAACCATACATGGAAGCTGAAGCAGCATCTTTTAGGACACTGATACTTTTGATTTGATTGGGGTCAAGATCTGTTAAACTTTGCTCCATACCATCTACTATAACCAATGGAGAAGCACTTTGTAAAGTGGCAATTCCGCGAATATTGATGCTACCAGGTGTTCCTCCTGGAATATTGGAAGCTTGCATCATGGTTACTCCGGGAATCGTTCCACTAAAAGCTTCTTGTAGTTTTCCAAGAGGGCGGTTAACAGCCCTTTCCATGTCCATATCAGAAACTGCGGACGCCACGTGTTTCTTTTCTACAGCACTATATCCAAAAACTACTACTTCATCCAAAGCAGCACTTTCTTCTTGAAGCACCATATTAATGTTTGAGCGGTTATTTACACTGATTTCTTGGTCTTTAAATCCAAGCATGCTGAATATTAAAACAGCATCTGTATCAGTAGTGATAGTAAATTTTCCGTCAAGATCTGCCACTGTGCCCAGGTTGGTACCTTTGACCAAGACAGTAGCCCCTGGTAGAGGTTGACCACCTTGATCTCGAATGGTACCAGTAATTTTAATCTTATCCAATGGTCCAGCAGTTCTCTCTTCTAGCTTCACTGAAATACTATTGTTAAGCTGCTGAAACTTCAATGGGTGTGTTGTCGATAATTTGTCTAAAAGTGCAGCTACGGAAAGCTTTCGCTTGGCCAAACTAAACTTTAAATCACTATTAATTATGGTTTCATCATAAAGGAACACAAAATCAGTCATCGATTCTACTTGTTCAAAAACTGACTTCAAACTGGCATTTACTGCCTCAAATTCTATATTGATTTCTTCAGGGTTTTGACCTTGCGCAATTACTCCAAAAGATATCTGCGTACTCAACAACTGTAATCCCAAGACCAGGGAAAACAGCTTTGTTTTACGCAGCAATTGTTTTGTAATGGTATTAAACATAAATTCAAAGGTTAGTTAAGTTAATTTTAATGATTTCATTTGTCGATACTTAAAATTCTTAATTAGCAGTGGTAGGCCAATCTCCGACTTTTGGCTTGCCACTTTTTGTTATGGATCTTAGTATAGAATAGTCTCTAGTTGGGATTTCTTCATAGGCATTTTAATTTGGGTTTGAGGTTATTTTTATAGTATCATTTGAGATTCGTTTCCATTGGATATTTTTTATAAACTGTATTTGGTTCAAAAGATTTGACAAGCTGTCTTTCTTGAATTTCCCTGAAATGGTCTGATTAGCAGTTGCTTTGTCTTCAAAAATGATTTGGATATCATAATTTCTCTCAATTATTCGTCCCACCTCCCCTAAGGATATATTGTTTAGATAAAAAAGCCCCCTCTTCCATGCCAATACCTTGTCCATATCAACTGCTTGTTTCGTCAATGATTTATTGGGATTGAGTACTGCTTCTTGATTTGCGATCAATGAAACCTGCTGTTGGTTTGAAATTGTTTCCACAAGAACTTTTCCCTCAAGAACACTCACCTTGGGAACTTCATCCTCATAAGCATTAACATTAAAGGAAGTCCCTAATACCGTAGTATTTAAATCCTTACCTAAAACTTTAAAAGGTCTTTGGGGATCTTTAGCCACTTCAAAATAAACTTCTCCGGTAGTCTTGACTTCTCTGCTGGATTGGCCAAAATGTTCGGGATAAGAAATACTTGAAAGGGCATTCAAAAAAACTTTACTGCCATCATCCAAGGTAAAGTCCAAAATCTCGCCTGTGGCAGTTTTCCGAGTTACCCAATTCTTCTCAGGGTTAAATAAAACAGTAGAGAAAATCCAATATCCAGCCAGTAACAAAACAGTAACAGCTGCTGCAAATTTCCATGCCACCATATAGGTAGATCTAGATTTTGGCTTTGAGACCTCAGCACTAAGTGCCTTCTCTTTGATACGTTTAAGTATCTCTTCCCTTACATCATCTAAGTCTTCCTTATACAATTGCTGTTTCGACTGACTTAGTTTCTCAAACCATTTATCAATTACCTGGTTTTCTTCCCTAGAAGTATTTCCTTCAAGATATTTCTTCAGGAGCCGATCAAATTCTTTTTCGCTCATCATTCGCGTGTCATTTGATCTATAGTAGAAGAAGGGGGCACTTACACCTACGCTAAAAGCAAAAAAATCAGAATATTAATAATTAGTTAATAAAAAAAACTTACACTTAACACTACAGTTTAGAATATTCCCAAAACAAACATCATAGCAACACCAAGATCTGATGACTTTCTAAGATGGTTTAAAGCTTTGTTAAGCTGGTTTTCAACTGTACTTTTTGAAATCCCTAATTGATTGGCGATTTCTTGATTGGACAAATGCTGATACCTACTTAAGGTAAAAATCTCCCTACATCTGGAGGGCAGCTCTGTTAATCTATGGTCAATTTGGTGATGAAGTTCCTTAAGATAAATTTTCTCTTCTACATCATTGCTTTGATGATGTGCTTCATTGAATTGATCAATAAATTTTCTTTGCAAGTTTTGTTTTCTGATGTGTTCAATAAAACGATACTTTGTAGCTTGATAAAGGTAGGAATATGGGTTCTTTATGGATAGACTTTCTCGTCGGCTCCATAAATCCAAAAAAATTTCTTGGACAAAATCCTTACTTAACTCTTCATCACCTGTTGCCGAAACACTCAGTTGGAAAAGTTTCTCCCAATACTTGTTGTACAGATTTTCAAAAGCTTCCCAAGAGCCCTCCTTTATCGCCCTTATATGGCAGGTATCTTCGTTGAGTTTCTTTTCGTAAATCTCGGACATATCCTTTTAGTATAACATTTAAAAAACGCTTGCAAAAGTGTAATAATTATCAAAAAAAAATGAAACACATATATTATATTTTCTTTAATAATCCCCCGATGCATAAACCTGAAAATATTTTAATGAAACAAATAATCAATCATTAATCATATATTTTAACAGTTTATTTTTTTTCACATGTAATTTATTTAAAATTTCAACATAAAAGAAAGTAATTAATACAAAATTTAACTTAACATTATAATTCGAAATAGCATTATCCTCAAAAACCTTAAGTTTTTTCACTATCCTCTGTTTTTCAAAAATTTACCCTAACATGAATAAGCCAAATCTTTTAAAATTCTTTTTCACATTATTGATCACCTTATTTTCCGTTATAGCCTTAAACAAAGGTGTATATGCAGGCAGTCCTCCCAATATCATCATCTTTTTTACTGATGATCAAGGTTATGCCGATGTGGGGATTTATGGAGCCGAGGGCTATGAAACCCCAAACTTTGATGAATTAGCCAATAATGGAATCAAATTTACCGATTTCTATGTACCTGCCACAGTTTGTACCCCCTCGAGAGCCGGACTATTGACTGGCCGCTATCCCAAAAGAAGCCAACTACATGAAGCCGTATTATATCCCTATTCAGAAGATGGACTGAAGCCAGAGGAATATACCATGGCCGAAATACTTAAGTCAAGTGGCTATTCTACATATTGTATAGGAAAGTGGCATCTGGGACATAAAGAAGAATTTATGCCCAACAACCAAGGATTCGATGAATTTTATGGTGTGCCTTATTCCAATGACATGGATAATTATTACTATAAGAGAAATAATTTCCAATCTCCACCTCTTCCCTTCTTTAGAAATACCACCCTATTAGAAAGCAGTCCAGACCAACGTTACCTGACCAAGAGATATACTGAAGAAACCATCAAAAAAATAAAAAATAGAGGGAACGAGCCTTTTTTCATCTATTTAGCCCATAATATGCCACATAAACCTTTATATGCCTCCCCTGAATTTGAAGGAAAGAGTGGAAAAGGTATTTATGCCGATGTTATTATGGAATTGGATTGGAGTATGGGAGAAATCATAAAAACCTTAAAAACGGAAGGTATATATGAAAACACCATCATTATTTTCACTTCTGACAATGGCCCACAAATAGGTTCAGCTAAACCGTTAAGAGGCAAAAAAGCCCAAACTTGGGAAGGGGGTCAACGGGTTCCGGGAATCATTTCATGGCCTTCAGTGATTCCTTCTGGTATTGAAAGCAAACAGTTTGTAAGCACACTGGACCTATACCCTACCCTTGCCCATATCGCTGGTGCTAAGATCCCTGATGGATTAAGGATGGATGGAATAGATATCAGTGAATACTTGTACGCTCCTGAAAAACAAAACCTTCCTGAAAGACCATTTTATTATTATGCGAGAAATGGAAAAGTTGAAGCTGTCAGATTGGGCAAATGGAAACTTCATATAGAAAAATCAAGTAGCTGGAACGATCAAGAAAATGGCGCATTCCCAATTTCTCTATTTAACCTGGAAAATGATATTTCAGAAGAAATCAATATAGCTGATAAGCACCCAGACATTGTCAAAAAGCTAACTAACATGATAAAACAATCGGAAAAAGAAATCTCATAGTTCAATATTTCATTCTACGATCAAATGTTTCTAGAGCTTGGCACAATACAAAGCTGTTTTTATAAATTCAATCCAAAAGCTGAAAATTGCATTAATTGCCGATCGGCTGAAATGAATAGCCTTGCATTCTATCGATAAGCTACAATCTGATTACTGTAAGAATTAATAATGTCTAGATCTAAACTTCTGACCTTGAAATATTATATTATGTATATCCGCAATTGCACCAGTAAGTATGACCCTTCAAAACATTCCCTCAAGAATGGCCCAGATCTTACTGAAATGATAAATTAAACCTGTCTTCCGCCAGGTAGATCAGTGTAAATCTGTGGAATCCATGAGAAATAAGGTTACTGGTGTGAAAACGGACATTCATATTCATGGAACTCAATTTTGTGTTTTCTTACTTATTTTACCAAGTAATTTGTTGGTGTTTTACCAAAGTGTTTTTTAAAGGCAACTATGAATGAACTAACATTTTCATAACCTAAATCAAATGCAACTTCTTTTACACTTTTCTTTTCCCCTAACAATTTGATAGCTTCCATGAGTTTTAAACGCATTTTCCAATCTCCAAAACTCATACCCAGTTCTTTATGAAATAATCTTGAAAGGGTTCTTGGGCTTACAAATGATTTGTTGGCATAATAGTCGATGGTATGTTTACTGGACAACTCATTCATTAAAGCATCTAATACTACTTTTATTCTTTCATCCTGACTAGTTGGCAGAAACGTTGTGCTTGGTTTCAAAATAGAAAGTTCGTCTATAAACACTTCGATTATTCTATTTTGTTGTTGAGTCAACCTAATCGGGTTGGCAAAGGACACTATTTTTTCTAAGATACTTTTTAAAAAAATTGAAGTTTCAAATGCGAAACTATTCATAGGTAAATTCCTGAGTTTCGATTCATCTATAAATGCTGTAATTATCTTTACATTGCTGGGAAAATAAACTTGATGTTCTTCGTTACCAGCAATCCAAACACCCTGTAAAGAATTAACTATCCAAATATTCTTTTTGGTAACAACCTCCATAATACCAGTATTGCATGATATGATTTGAGCTCTTGGATGCGCGTGCGAACTTGCACATTTAGCATTTTGAATTTCTTCCGAATAGGTAGTTACCGGTCGTAACTCATTCACCTCAAAACCATGGTCTATTTTAATATTTGTCTTATAATCGATATTCATTGTCCAAATATAGTAATTAAGACTTTGCTAGAAGTTCTGAAATTTGATGAAAATTAAAAACATTAGATTATGGACGATAAAAATCATAACTCAAACATTGTAAAACAATTTTCAAAACAAGCTAGTGCTTACACCTCGATTACCTCACATAGTGATTCATTGGATAAGCTAATCTCAATATCATCGGCTTCTAAGAGCGATAAAGTTTTAGATATAGCATGTGGTTCTGGCATTGTATCTTGCGAATTTGCGAAATACGCCAGCCATGTCACAGGAATTGACATGACACAAGGAATGCTTGATGAAGCAGAGAAACTTCAGGCCAGAAATAACCTTACTAATGTGGCTTGGCAAATTGGGAATGTAGAAAGTTTACCTTATGAGGATGATAGTTTCTCAATTGTAATTTCAAGATTCGGTTTCCATCATTTTTTAGACCCTTTTAAAGTTTTGTCTGAAATGAAACGGGTTTGTAAACCTGAAGGAAAAGTTTTGGTTGTTGATGTTTCTTTACCAGATTCAAAGATTAATAAATACAATGAAATGGAAAAAAACAGGGATTATTCTCATGTAGCGGCACTTTCATTAACTGAATTTTCTCGCCTTTTTGAAAAGGTCGGTTATAAAAATTTAAATACAGATTTCTATTCCATGCAAATTGAACTTAAAGAGCAACTTAAAGCATCTTTTCCTAGTGACGCAAATGCTTTAGAAAGTATGATCATTGCAGATGTTGGAGTAAATGATTTAGGGATAAATGTTACAAAGATTAATAATGAATATTTTTTACACTATCCCATTCATATTTTCTCAGCAGAGAATTAAAATATCTTAAAAAGTCCTTCTTAAATGAGGGACTTTTTCAATTAAGAATCCAACTTATTTGTCCACTTGGTTATCACAGACTTATCCCTCCAGCATAATGGAATAAGCCTTGATTTGATTGCTTTTCTTTTAACAAGAAAAAAACTAAACCAATAAATAATATTGGAAACTTACCTAAACGTTCCATGTACATCAACTCTTTTCCCCACTTCCTCTCCTCTTTACTACCACCTGCTCCCCAAAAAATAATTCCTTCAGCATAACTGAAATTGCAAATTCCAAGCATAGTAGGCTAAAGTAATATTCTCCACCCAATTGGGAAACACCATCCAAAATTAGGTGTAAATAATAAGGCGGGGCAAATCCCGCCTTATTATTTACACTTTAACAGTTTTTTGGGCACTACCTATTTCATCAATCTGAGAAGATGGTAGACCTACTAAAGGAGATACGAATGCCAAAATAATTATTTACAAACCATTCTTGATATTATTGCTTTATTTTTGAAAAGAAGGCAAACGGGTACTTTTTAATATTAAAGAAGTTCTTCACAATGAAAACCATGATGTTGTATTGCTTTTAAAACTGCATCAGCTTTAATATTTGGGGTCTCTACTCGAAGAATATTGTCACAATCCTCCAAATCAAAGTTCCAACGGCCATCTCTTGCAATCAAACGGTTTAATGTGGCTTGAACAATTTTAATCTCCCTATTTTTTTTAATGGAGGTTTTAAATACCAAAACTGTTTTCATCCTAAATGAAATTAATTAACGTTCATAAAAAAACGGAGGTTCTACACCTAAAGCGCGCAAATAAACATATCCTTGTCCTCGATGATGGATTTCATTATCAATAAAATAGAAGATTGAAGACCAAACTGTACCCTCATATTGACCGAAAGCTTTAATGCTCTGTTGAAACTGCTCGGGTTTTATCTGTGCCCAATAGGTGTTTATCTCATCTGTGGCTTCATCCCAAAGTTCAAGAATTTTTGTTTTTTTGTTACCGTGATTTACCTCTTCCACTAGCTTCTGGGTTTCTCCAGTAGCAATTTCTTTAATGCCCGGTCCCGCTATACCTAAAAGCTCCATAACCATATCAGCAAAAGTACGCATACCACCTATAGAATAATTAAAAAAGGCTTCTTCAGGAAATGCTTCTATAACTCTTCGGGTCAAGCTTCGGTGACCTTGCCAATGTGCCAATAAATCAGCAGGTGAAATCACTCGTTCCAATAATGTGTTTGTTGTAGATTCCATAAGTTTAGTTTTTGTTATTTGAAACCAAAATTATGATGGGCTGGTGACAGCTTTATGTCAGCAGGAAAAAATAAATTATAAAAATGTTTATTGACATAGGGTTGTCACCTGCTATATATCTCTTTGCATAACATAAGAAGCGAAGTCATTATGTTGAAATCAAAATTTAAAACATACTTCCGCCTGAAGTCCTATCTTTGGGAAATAGCTTATCGCATTATGGGTTTAGATACGGCAAAACGTTTTGATAGAATTGTAGCTATCCTTATTCAGCTACAGTCCAAACAAATAGTAAAAGCACAAGAATTGGCTGATAGATTTGAGGTAAGCCTACGCACCATTTATCGTGATATACGAACACTTGAAGCATCTGGCGTGCCAATTGTAAGTGAGGCAGGTGTTGGTTATTCCATTATGGAAGGATACCGATTGCCGCCAGTTATGTTTACTAGAGAAGAAGCCGGAAGTTTTGTTGCCGCCGAAAAGCTAATGCAGAAGTTTGTAGATAAGTCCTTGGGCAATTATTACGAATCTGCCATGATGAAGCTAAAATCTGTTTTGCGTGGCCGTGAAAAAGATTGGATTTCTGCTCTAGAATCACAAATATTGGTTGACCCAGCACATAAATTATTTAATGAGTGTTTACCTAATGCCCTTGAAACTTTGTTTGAAAGCATTGCTGAAAAAAGACAGGTGTTTTTAAAATATCAAGCTTTAAATAGTGAAACACCCTCTGAACGCTATGTTGAACCAGTTGGAATTTATCATGAATCGGGGTTTTGGTATGTATTAGCATTTTGTCATTTAAGAAACGATTATAGACAGTTTAGAACTGATAGAATGCTGGCTATTAAGTCAACGCAAAATAATTTTACGAGAGAACACATTTCTCTGGATGAATATCGTAGTCAGTATGAAAATATACCGAAAACAAAAGTTGTTATTACTGTTGATAAAAGTATAGTAAGGTATATAAACAACAGCAAAATGCAACATGGTTTTGTGTCTGAAAAAGTAAAAGGAAATCAAGTAGAAATGACATTTATGACACCCTATGTTGAACACGGTTTTTCAAGATGGTATATTGTGTTTTCAGATTATGCTAAAATAATTGAACCCGAAAGCTTAAAACTTCAGGTAAAAGCTATTTTAGAAAAAGCGATTACTAAACTTTAATCTGAACAATCATTTTATAAGACTTTATCCATTTCTTGTTTTGTAGGCAAAACTCAATTATTAAAGATTCCAACTTTCAAAAGCCAAAAAGAAAAACCATACAGCTTGCAGTCTGTGCAAAGCTAGTTCAGTAGTAACAAGCAATAAGGGCAATATACCAGCTAAAGCTGAAAGTGAAATAAATAAAGCAACTTCGGTTAAAGCCAATCCAACAAAACCATCCTCTGTATCCATATATTATTAGAGGACATAATTTCGCCCATGATCTTCCCATTTTATTTCTTTTTGATCTCTTTCATTAAGTCCTCCAGATAATCTGTTTGGATTTCCTGAATTTCCAAAAGCTTCCTGTTCTGATGTACCAATAAATGGTCCATTTTTTCACTGAGTAATTTTATCTCAAGTTCTGCTTTTAGGTTTACTTTATAATCATGTTCTGCCCGTTGTCTATCCTTTTGTTCTTGACGGTTTTGGCTCATCATTATAATAGGCGCTTGAATGGCTGCCAAACAGGAAAGGATGAGGTTCAGCAAAATAAATGGATAAGGATCAAACGGTTTTCTAGACAAAAACCAAATATTAATCATCATCCAAATAAGGATAAACGAGAAGAAGGTGATAATAAAGGTCCAACTGCCTCCAAAGGCTGCCACCTGATCAGCAATTCTTTGGCCCAAAGTAAGTTCAGCGTCCATTTCATCCTGAAAATTTTCAGAGAGGATGGAATTATTCTTTATGGCATCCATCACATCTTTGTCGATATTGGCTAATTCTCCTTTTTCTTGAGTGATTAAAGAAGTTAAATAATGCCTTCTGTATTGGTTAAGTTCGGCCAATGTGATGAAGCTCGATAAATCAAATTCGGGATGCTCAGACTTGATGAGATTAAAAATCCCTTCCCTGATATCCTGACCTTTAACCTCTTCTCCTTTTTGAATTTGTTGTTGACTGATATGGCTCGTTCTCATTTTTAAATCTTTGAAGCTATACATTAACACCAAAAAGATAACCAACTAATGCTGACAAGCCCATTGCTATCATTCCCCAGACTACAATTCGAATTATTAATATATATACGTCCGAACCTCCCGTCCTTGCAGAGCTTATCCCCAAAATGACTAGAAAGACAATGGTTATAGTCCAACATTTCCACTATTAAAAATTAAGCTAAAAATTCCTGTAACCCTAACAGCTGCATAGTGATTTTCGTTATCTATTAACTGAACACCATATACAACGGATAAAACATATATAATGAAACAGTTTTTTAAAGAATTATTTGAATATAGTCATCATTTCAACCAAAAGTTATCGGATATTTTTATTGATCAGCCAGACAAAATATCTGAAAAAGCAGTTAAGGTATTTAATCATCTTTTGAATGCCCACCAAATCTGGAACAACAGAATTAAGCCTGAACAGCCGACCTTTGGTGTTTGGGAATTGCACAACACGAAAGACTTAAAGCGCATAGACAAGATAAATCACGAACAAACATTGCAGATACTTGACAATATGGACTTAAACGCCAGTTGCACCTATAAAAACACGAAAGGTGAAATATTCGAAAGCAGCGTTCAGAACATTTGTTTTCACATCATTAACCACTCGACATATCACAGAGGACAAATTGCAACAGAATTTAGGCTGTACGGACTTGAACCTTTAGTTACAGACTACATTCTTTACAAGCGCTAATATTGGCAAAAGAGCCATACTATATTTCATATCTCGTATTATCAAAAAACACTACGATTTCTTATAATCTGTCCAAAGAAAACGCATTCTTAACGGGGCATCGGATAGGGCTGGGAGTATCTTTAGGGGGACGAGCGTAAAGAAAACAGTCAGTGACTGTTTTTAGCGAGTAACCAGCTTGCAGGGCAGGCACTTTCGTTACGAGGTTGGTCCCTCTCACTAAAGTGCCGGTTCCGATCACTACTTGCTCCTAGATTAAAAATTGTCTTGCATAACTGTAATTGCAAATTCCAAGAATAATAGGGTGATTGGCCTTACAGTCCTCCCTCATCTGCAAAGAAAAAATAACCTTCTGATGTTATAAAGATGTGATCTAGTATGGGCAGTTCCATCATATACCTTTTAACCAAAACAATTAATATTTATTCAACCATCGAATCGTGGATCATGACCATTCCCAAACCTTCCTATCCTTTGACCGGATTTTAATCAACACCCAAAAGACAGCAAAAATGATGAGTTCATCTTTTTATAGCATAGAGGAATTAACCTTTAAAATCCATGAACTGCTTATTTGAGAGGTTAAAAAATTGAAATCAAAGCCCTTAAAGATATAAAACTGTTATTTGAAGCCCCCATGGTTTTGGCCATGGGGACTTCAAATAATATCCCTACCAAATCAATACTTCCTTGGCATGTTTCCTTTCGTTTGTCCTGAACAGGCTGAACATGGCCATGAACTCATGGGTATTGCCGGGCAAGAGATAACTGCCGTTGGTTGGGAACTCATAGACATAGCCCACCTTCACCCGCTTCAGCAGGAAGCCTAGCTGCAGGTTGTTCGCATAGTCCACCCGGTGCCCTGCACCCAACCAGAATTTGTCCATCAACAAGGCCTTCAGGTTGAACTCTATATTGTCCGGAAGGTCTTCCTGGTTCCTGTAAAAGAAATTACCGATCACCGAAAGATTTTCACTTACAGCTTCCCTATAGCCTGCCTGGACGATATAGTTGATGGGCCTTCCTTCCATAAACTCATCTCCGCTCGCAAAGCCACCACCGTTCACCTGGTGCATCGCATAGGACAGGTAATACTTTTCATGTGTCAGC
>NZ_JAHHZM010000034.1 GCF_018642165.1 Echinicola shivajiensis | reverse complement strand
TACCAATGACGTAAAGAACTAGGCATGAATTTGTTCGAGTTCATAACCTAGTTCTTTAGCTGTTTTTTGTAGCCACCTTTCTCTGTGAAGCTGCATTTTTTCTTCATAGGCCTTGATACCTTTTTCAGTGTAGTCCAGGCCTTTCACCATCAGTCGCCAGTATAGTACTGCCAGTTTTCTTGCCGTAGCTTTGGTGGCTATACCTGGCCCTCTTTTACTTTTCAACCTCCGACCAAATGCACCTAATGCTATCTTTTTACTTTCAATCAAACTTTGAGCAATTTGCCTGAATATTTGCCCAGCCTTTGGCCTGTACTTCCTGTTCCTTGTCTTGTTTTTCTTTCCAGATTGATGTTGACCCGGGGACAAACCTAACCATGAGGTAAAGTGCTTCTCACTTGGCCACTCAGATAGCTCTCCGCCAATTTCTGAGTAGAGTTGTAGCCAGCTATAGTCGGTAATGCCCGGCAGGCACGTTGCATCTTTGCCTGAAAAGATTTTGAGCAGGTGGCCACCTAAGTGGTCAATATCAGGTTTGTTATGCCTAACAGGTTTTCGGTCTT
>NZ_JAHHZM010000033.1 GCF_018642165.1 Echinicola shivajiensis | reverse complement strand
CGGATGTTCATCTCTATCAGTGCCTTTTGCATGTGATTTACATGCATGGAGGCTGATCTGATGTGATCTTCCCTCAACCGTTGGTAGGCACGAACCTCCTTGACCTGGGCATCGGGGACAAAGCAGCGGTTCAGCAAACCGTGGCTGTGGAGTTGCTGGATCCATTGACAGTCCTTAACATCGGTCTTTCGGCCAGGGACCTGTTTAGTCTGTCGCCCATCTACCAACCAGACATCCAAACCTGCTGATTCAAGAATCTCATAGAGGATGATCCAATAAACACCGGTCGCCTCCATGGCCACTGTCTCGATCCCCTCTGACAACAAGTAGGACAAGGCTTCCCGAAAACTATCGGTGAAGGTCTCAAAAACACGGACTTCCTTGTCCTCAACTGATACGAATATGTGCTTGGCACCTATATCTATACCTGCAGCATGTGCTCTCAACTTTTTCATGACCACTCCTTTTAAAGTAAAACAAAGGCCTGTAGGAAGAAATATTGTACACGACAGACTACCAACCGGACATTCCCATTCAAATAAGGAAGTACCATATTTTGTGACTCCTTTCTATCCAACCATGCTCGAAAACAGGCAATTTGCACTATACCAGGGACGGCTATATTGTACAGGCCACTTCGATCTAAACGTCATTCCCTTTTGTGCGGTTGGGTACCAAATGTTAGGTCT
>NZ_JAHHZM010000032.1 GCF_018642165.1 Echinicola shivajiensis | reverse complement strand
TAATTATACCATCAGTTATATGGACGGCAACCTTGAAATAAGCCAGGCCAGCCTATCGGTCATTGCCGATGAGCAGACCAAGGTCTATGGCACGGCAGATCCTGTATTGGGCTATACTGCTTCCGGTTTTGTCAATGGTGATGATGAGAACATTTTGACAGGAAGCTTAAGCAGAGCAGCAGGTGAGTCAATTGGTGTATATGATATTAATTTGGGCAGCTTGTCCGCAGGGGATAATTATAATATTGTCTACCAGTCAGCCACGCTTACCATCCAGGGCATGAAGATCGAGGAGGTCTACGAGCCTGCTGCAGTTACCGTGGACTGGGGAGTGGCCGTTGATGGCATATTGCTACCTGAAACGGTACTGGTAAGGACCGAACAGGATGAGCTGATCAACCTGAAAGTCAACTGGAACAGATCATCGATAGATACCAGGGCAAGGGGAGCTTACCATATCACCGGCCTGCTGGAGCTTCCGGGGACCATATTGGTCGAAGAGGTACCTGTACCGTTCATGTTCGTAAACGTCAATGCGAAGCCGTTCCCAGAGGAGATTGTCCTTGACAATAACAGTTTTGAGGCCCAGAACGGCCCACTTGCAATAGGCGGTTTCACGGTGGTGGACCCAGTGGACAACCAACATGTCCTGGAACTGGTTGAAGGCTCCATGGACAATGGCTACTTCTCCCTTTCCGACAATACCTTGTACTGGGACAGCCAGGAGGCACTTGCGGGCAGGACGGCTTT
>NZ_JAHHZM010000031.1 GCF_018642165.1 Echinicola shivajiensis | reverse complement strand
TTTTTGTCCACGAAGCCAAGCCCTGCAAGCCTTGAGAACATATTCCTGTCAAGGTTCCTGTTATGGCTGTAATCGATATCGGCAACGGATGCTTTCTGTTTGAAGGCGGCCTTTTTTATCAACCTGGCCATTTTCTTGTGCTGCCGGTCTTCCCATTCGTGGTCTGCCAGCAGGGCGATGTATTCATCGGCGGTAAAGTCGGCGAACCTGTTGCTGCCGATGTGCTGGTGGTGGAGATCGGCCATGGCGCTGAGCCTCATCTGTCTGAGTTTTTCTACTGTCTGGTTACTGTTCATCATTGTTCTGTTTATTGGTAAGTGGATGCCCCCCTGATGTTTTCGTGGTCGGGAATATGGGATTCCTTTTTGTCCATCTCTTCCGGGGTCACCTTGTCCAGGTTATTTTCGAGTATGTTTTTGATCCTGCGGTAGGATATTGCCCTGGCGTATATGGCCCTGCCACATGCGGAGTCCAATCTTTCCCTGCCGTAAAGCTTGGCAAGCTTTATGATGCCCTGTGCCCTTTTGTAGGCCGTTTCCGGGTAATCCGATCCGATAAAAAGTTCACTGATACATGTGGCCACATTGGCCCCCAGGGGAGCTGCCAGCTTCCTGAAGTAGTCAGGGCTCCAGTCAAGGTATTTTTTGTGTGTACTGCTGAGGTGTTCCCTGTTGGTGTTATAGCAGCCCTTTGACGGGTTCCTTTTGTGAAGGGCTATCCTTTCATGGTAATGGTAGACTTCCACGATGTCCCTTGTATAATGGATCTGGGTGGACTTTCCGATATACCTGTAAGGGACGCTGTAATAACTTTTGTCCGGGGAGAAGTAAACGTATCCTATTTTCTGGACCTTTGCCCTTGTATAGTCCTTGAGCTGGTACATGCCTGTGGGAAGGGGCTTCAGGCATTCCCTTTCCATGGACTGGAAAAGCTCCCTTCTGCTGGCTTCCTTTCTCTGGAAAAGCATGTTGTTATAGTCTTCCAACAGTCTTCTTATCTCCCTGTTCAGGTCTCCGATCGAAAAGAAGGTCATCTCCCGAAGGGGGTAGTATATGCGTTGGTAGCTGAGCTGTACCGCATTCTCGACCAGTGCCTTGTCCTGGGGGCTGTATGCCCTGGTGGGATTGATGGCACAGTCATAGTGCCTGGCAAAGTCCTTGAGGGAGCGGTTGATCTCGGGTTCATATTTACTGGCCCTGGTGACCGCCGATTTTAGGTTGTCAGAGACCACGGCCTTGGAAACGCCCCCATAAAACCACATCATGTTGTTCATGCAGTGGACAAGGTC
>NZ_JAHHZM010000002.1 GCF_018642165.1 Echinicola shivajiensis | reverse complement strand
GGGAGCGGTTGATCTCGGGTTCATATTTACTGGCCCTGGTGACCGCCGATTTTAGGTTGTCAGAGACCACGGCCTTGGAAACGCCCCCATAAAACCACATCATGTTGTTCATGCAGTGGACAAGGTCTTCACGCTTCTGGCTCCAACATGCCTCTACATAGGTATACAGGCTGAAGGGGAGCACGGCGACAAAGACTTCCGCCTTTTTCACTTCCCCGGTATCACGGTCCACGACTTCCATCCTTGTGCCCGCAAAATCGATGAACACCTCATGGCCGGGAAGGTGTTCAAGCTTCATGGAACCCTCTGCATTGGGATATTTTCTATGGTAATGTTCCATGAACTGCGTATAGCTGTAGGGACTGTCCACAAGCTGCCTGTACTCCTCGTAATGGTGTAGAAAGGTAAACCCGGGATGGTTTCTTACGGCTTTCCCCTGTTCAAAATAACGCATCAGGGCATCGAACCTGTCATTCTTTATGGTGGTGCGGGAAGGGAACAGCTCCCTTAATCTAATGTTGGTAAGGGACAGGACCTCATCAACTTCGTAGTCCGAGGCTGCAAGCCAGGAGATGTACTGGTTGACCGTATTGCGGGAAATCCCCAGCACGGTACCTATTTTCCGGTTGCTGAGCCCGTCCCTGTGTAAACTGAAAATCTGCTTTATATCCATGGGATCAAGTACGTTGGCCATATCGCTCTTTTTTTAGGCGATATAGCAGGTTAAACTTGATCTTTCAAAAGTGGCACAGTTCGAACCGAAATCCCAACTGGAAATGGCACGGTTTAAACCGAAAGGCCTGGCACAGTTTGACCGAAAAGGGTGGCACAATTCAAACCGTTATATCCATGCTGCATTATTTTTGTTAATTGTACCAATAAGCCAAAAGCAGATACATCCAAAGAGATCATTTCATCTGAAGATATAATCATTTTAGATGTTGAAACACAAGGATACAAAATCCTTATTGAAGAAATTGAGAATCCCAAAAAGTCAATCATTACCAACAGTCATAGTTTAACCCCCTATTTAGGAGTAAAGGCTGATTATATATCATTAAGAGACCTAATGGGATTAATCAAAAATATTGACCCAAGCTCAATTGAACTTGCCAACAGGTCTTTAGACAATAAGCATTATAGTGTTTTGATCAGCCAAAACTGGGTAGATGAAAACCGAGAGGAAAAGATCAAAAATGCTATCATTGAAGCTTTGGGAATTAGTATAGAAACGCAACAAACCTATTTTGACACTACTGTTGTTGCTTTGTCTGAGAGATCTAAGTTTTTAAAATTTTCCAGCGAACAACCTGAGAAAACAATAAAAAACAAGTTTACCTTGTCCCGAGATTTTATCTCATTTGAAAATACAGACCTGGATAATTTAGTCGCTTCACTGGACAGTCACTTTAATAAAGTGCTTACTCTTAATTCAAAAGAAACACAAAGAATAAACTACAAAATAAAGAGAGCAGACTGGAATACAACTAAAATCCGATTGGAAACCGGCTTGGGATTATCTTTTAGTGCCAAGAACAACCCAATAGCAATAGAAAAATTAATTATCTCAAATTAGTCTTAAACTGAGAATTTGTAAATTCATAAAGAAAAGCTTTCAGAAGACACTAAAAAGAAATTTCAAACAATCCAAAAACCTACTCTTCACTGATTCTCTCCCAATACAGCGATTTCCCAAAACTAGGTAAACCAATATATCCCCTCACTTCGATCCTGTCATTTCCAATTAGTTTTACGAGACACTTGTAAGTCTCCCCGCTTTCGGGATCATATATTTTTCCTCCGGACCATTGTCCATCAGCGTATTCCAAGGAATGAATAAGGTGAACTTTATTAAGCGGTTGATTTCTTAGTTTGGGATCTTTATTATTTGAATCTTTTCTTATATGTCCATTCTCTTTCTCCGTCTTTAACCAGAAAATCTTACCAAAGTATTCCCCCTTGTCTTTATATATAAGTACCTTGGCCTCCTTATCCTCTGTCAACCAAAGCCCCTTAATATCATCGGCATTCTGGGCATATGAGACCGAAAGGACAATAAAATTCAGGACAATTAGATAGACCGCTTTTTTGAGCATATTATTTTTTTTCCAAAACTAATGATTTATGAATTCAATTTTTCATCAATCATGAATAGACATCAGCAAATTGAATCTTTCTATAACATATATATAGGGTTTAACAACATCCCTCTGAATCAAGAAGAATACCAAAATATTAATTCTTACCTTATATTCCGTAAAAGACCCTTAACTAAGAATTTAAAAGAATTCTTTATCTTTTTTTGGGGAACTCAAGTCATTCTTTAGTAGTTTTGCAATCTAAAATTGAAACCAACACATGAAAAATTCTGAGATAAAGTTTAAAATTAATCTTGACGAAAAGAACCTGCCAAAAACCATTGAATGGGATGCTACCGACAAAGAAGGTGATGGTTCGGAACAAACCAAAAGTATAAGTTTAAATGTTTGGGATAATCTAAACCACAGCACACTTAGAATCGATCTTTGGACAGAGGAAATGTCAGTTGTAGAAATGAAAAGATTCTATATTGACATTTTGGGCGGTATGGCCCAAACAATTCTGAACAGCACCGGTGATGAATATATGTCTGAAGAAATGAAAGATCTTTGCGATAGATTGGTTCAACATGTGAATGAAGAAAATAAAAATGTAAAATAACAGCTTATTTACATTTACAGTTTAAATATATTGAACGCCAGTATTTCATAAAATACTGGCGTTTTTATTTATACAAAAAACAAACAATCAATAGGTTAGAAAATCCTGCTTTCTGGCAGCCTGTATTGCCCCTTTTTTTACTGGCTTAAAACATTCGTTAAAAAATTATTTTTAGTATATTCCTAATAAACAAACCCAATTTAACATGAGAAAACGAATGCCAAACTACCACTGGCTGTATTCCCTATTTACAGTTTGTCTTTTGGTATGTTACCAAACGCAGCTGTTTGCACAGGAACCAACAACAGTAATTTCAGGATCTGTAATTGATGAGTACAGTAATGAAAGGCTGATTGGAGTGAATATTCTTGTTAAAGGGAAGGTGATAGGAACCATTACAGATTTAGATGGGAATTTTTCATTGAGTGTTCATCAAGCTCCTCCTCTAGTCCTTATTTTTTCCATGGTTGGTTATACCAGTAAAGAAGTAACTATTGACCAAAGCAATACCGAAGACCTACAAATTTCCCTGGAAGAACAGACACTTTTGGGCCAAGAAGTGGTCGTCTCTGCTTCTCGGGTAGAGGAAAGTATATTAAGCTCTCCGGTATCCATAGAAAAAATGGACATATTGAGCATAAAAGGCTCTCCCAGCGATAATTATTATAAGGCCATAGGTAACCTAAAAGGGGTGGATGTGAGTTCCTCATCCATCAATTTCCAAATCATCAATGCCAGAGGATTTAACTCCACTGGCAATACCAGGTTTGTACAGCTTATCGATGGAATGGATACTCAGGCTCCAGCCTTGAATTTCCCCATCAGTAACCTTAATGGCCCTTCAGAACTGGACGTGGAAAGTGTTGAGCTTATTCCCGGAGCTTCTTCGGCCCTCTATGGTCCGAATGCTTTCAATGGAATTCTACTGGTCAATAGCAAAAGCCCCTTTGATTACCAAGGCCTAAGTGCTTATTACAAACAGGCTTTTAACCATTTCAATGGCACGGAAGGAGAACCACAAAGTGTTCAACCTATCTATGAGGCAGCCATTCGATACGCCAAGGCCTTTAATAATAAATGGGCTTTCAAACTCAGTGGTTCACTAATGGAGGCCACAGACTGGTACGGTACTGATATGTCCGATCTTAATGCGGTAAGTCAAGGTAATTTGCCGTTCAATCCAGGCGCTAACAGGATCCATGTTTTCGGGGACGAAGTGGCCAATAATATAGGATTATTAAGAAACCTGACCTCTGTTCAACAAGCAGCAAACAATTTGGGGATCGGTGATTATATTCCTAGCATTCCTGACCAGGTTGTTTCTAGAACAGGCTATGAAGAAAGGTATTTAGTAGATTATGGCGCATCCAATTATAAATTCAACGGAGCATTGCACTATAGGATAAATGACCAAGTAGAACTCTCCTATACCGTTAATTATGGCTCGGGAACCTCTGTTTACACTGGAGCACAGAGATATTCCCTGTCAGAGTTTAATATCACTCAACATAAACTAGAGCTGAAGGGAGATAATTTCTTCTTAAGGACCTATACCACCCGGGAAAACTCAGGAGGATCATTTATCGCTGATTTGACCGGCGTTCGAATCAATGACACTTGGAAGGATAATACCACTTGGTTTGGCGAATATACCTTAGCTTACCTACTCTCCCTAGCCCAACAAGGAGTAGTTCCCGGTGCCCCAGGAAGTATTGACCAGCAAGCAGCTGCTCACCAGTTTGCGAGAAATATAGCAGATGTAGGAAGATATACCCCAGGTTCTGAATTGTACAATAGTACAGCAGAAGAGATAAAATCTGATTTTGTTCCCCAAGGCTCACTATTCAATGATCGCTCACGCATGTATATGACGGAGGGCCAATATGATTTTAAAAATGAAATTGATTTTATCAACCTTCAGGCAGGAGCAAGCTATAGGCTTTATGATCTTAGCTCAGGAGGAACCATTTTCCCTGACGGAGAAGGAAACGATATTACCATTTCAGAGTTTGGTGCTTTTGCTCAGGCTTCCAAGTCATTATGGAAAAACCATTTGAAGCTAATGGCCTCCCTGAGATATGATAAAAATGAAAATTTCAAAGGACAGGTTAATCCAAGAATTTCTGCCGTAATCACTCAGGGAAATTCTAATATTCGACTGTCTTATCAGACTGGATTTAGAATGCCCACAACTCAGGGCCAACATATCGACCTTAACGTGGTTTCTGCAAGACTACTGGGAGGACTCCCCTATTACAGACAGAAATATAAAATATTTGAAAATGCATTTAGTCTAGCTTCAGTCAACGATTATACTGCCGCTGTCAGCTCTGGATTAAGCCCTGTTGATCCTGAAGCCACTAGTTTGCTGGTAGCGGTAAATGACCTTCCAGCGCTAAGGCCCGAACAAGTGAATTCCTTTGAAATCGGTTATAAAGGCCTAATTCTAGACAATAGATTGCTGGTAGACTTTGCCTACTATTTCAATTCCTATAACGACTTTATTACTCAAACAGCAGTGAGAAAGGCCCCGGGACCTGTGTATCCAACGCCTATCAGTGAAGACCAATTGGCCATCAATGCTGTTAATGCGCCTTCATTATTGACCCCAATCACCACACCAGGACAGGAAAACACTTTCCAAACCTACACCAACTTGGTCGGCAATACAGTTAGGGCAAATGGAGCCGCTTTAGGACTTGAATACAGTCTTCCTAGAAGTTTTACCATTGGCGGTAATTATAATTATAATAAACTAATCAGTGATATCCCAGAAGGCTTTTTAGCTGATTTTAATACTCCTGAGCATAAATTCAACTTGAGTTTTGGAAACAGAAAATTGACAGATCGTCTTGGGTTTGGAATCAATTACCGCTACCAAACTGCCTTTAGATGGGAATCTTCATTTGCACGTGGAGAAGTTCCCGAAGTAGGTCTTTTGGATGCCCAGGTCAACTATAAAGTAAAGGCTATCAAGTCCGTGCTCAAACTTGGAGGATCCAATGTCTTGAACAAAAGGTATACCCTGAATTATGGCGGACCTAAAGTGGGAGCCATTTATTATATCAGTATAACATTTGACGAGTTATTGAACTAAATCCAAGCTATATGAAAACCCAAAGACATTTATATTTACTGCTATTGACTTTGTTTTTCTCAGCTTGTCAATATGATTTTCCTGATTTGCCGCAGGAAAATCCTGATCCCGGTGAGGCAGACTTTTCTAAAACCATAGCAGTGGGCAACTCCATCACTGCGGGATATATGGACGGAGCCCTTTATAACCGGGGCCAACAAAATTCCTTTATGGTGATTTTGGCCCAGCAGTTTGAGCAAGTGGGTGGCGGTGCTTTTAACAGTCCAGATATAAATTCTGAAAATGGATTTTTTGCCATGGGGCCGAATGGTCCTTTGGGGAGGTTAATACTGACCAATAATCCACTATTGGGACAGGTATTACCTGCTCCTATCGGTCCTGGAGACTTACCTGCTGCTTATACTGGTGATAAGTCTGAACTCAATAATTTCTCAGTTCCAGGTATTACCCTAGGACAAGCACTTACTCCTTTAACCGGAGGACCACCTAGTGGAAACAATCCTGCCTATAACCCGCTTTATGCTCGATTTGCCAGCAATCCCGGTCAATCCACACTGATCGGAGACGCAGCAAGTGCACTGACCAATGGAGGATCATTTTTCAGTTTTTGGCTCGGAGGCAATGATGTTCTCGGCTATGCCATAGGTGGAGCTGCTGACCCTTCGATTCTCACCTCAGATGAAGATTTCCAAATCCGTTTTACCGCAGCACTCAATACATTGCTCACAGCCAATGAATCGGCCAATGGAATGGTGTTTAATATTCCTCAAATCGTGGATTTGCCCTATTTCAATCTGGTCCCTTATAACCCTCTTCCTTTGAGCCAAGCAGAAGCTGATCAGGTTAATCAAGGTTACGCTGCTTATAACGGAGGCTTGATTCAGGCCCAAAGCCTTGGACTCATTTCGGAGGAAGAGCGCAATTACAGGACCATTAGGTTTGAAGCTGGATTAAATGCCTTTGTGATGGAAGATGAAAACCTTACAGACCTAAGCGCATTAGGAATGCCATCAATGCGTCAAAGCACAATGGAAGATAAAGCTGTCTTATTGCTTTCAGAAGCTTTAACCCCAAGGGAAAACAGTCCACAAAGAGGTGTTGAATTTCCAGTGGAAGACGAATATGTACTGACACCAGAGGAGCAAGATGAAATCAACTCAAAAATCAGCACCTTTAATTCTTATATTACCAATACGGTCAGCGCAAACGCTGAGAGATTGGTGTTGATCAATATCCAATCTTTTTTTGACCAATTACAAAACGGTGAAATAAATTCAGGAGGGGCCATATTAACGGCTAGTATCATCCCTCCCAATGGGGGCTTTTCTGTAGATGGAATTCATCCCAATGCCCGCACACACGCATTTATCAGCAACCTATGTGCAGAAGCAATAAACCAAAAATGGAATGCAGTTATTCCCAAGGTGAATCCAAATGCTTATATGGGAAATGACTTACCTAGATAACAAAAAAAACCTGCTTAAAAAAGCAGGTTTTTTCAATTCACTTTAACCACTAACAACCATAAAACAAATATCCGTCATGCTCATTTGAGCAATCGGGACTGATGAAAACATCGCTTTGTCGTAGTCCGTACGGGAATCGAACCCGTGTTTCATCCGTGAAAGGGATGCGTCCTAACCCCTAGACGAACGGACCATAATCCATAGACAAGCACAAGCTGTCCTTTTTAATAAAAAAATCCTGCTTAAATAAAGCAGGATTTTCCATTCACTTTAACCACTAACAACCATAAAACAAAAATTCATCATGCTCAAAAGAGCAATCAGAAATGATGAAAACATCACTTTGTCGTAGTCCGTACGGGAATCGAACCCGTGTTTCATCCGTGAAAGGGATGCGTCCTAACCCCTAGACGAACGGACCATAATCGAAAAGACAAGGCTAAAATGGTAGTCCGTACGGGAATCGAACCCGTGTTTCATCCGTGAAAGGGATGCGTCCTAACCCCTAGACGAACGGACCATTTTGTTTTTATTTCCTTGCCTTTTCTTTAAGGTGATGCAAATATAGAGGGTTAAATTAACAATGCAAAACCCAACCAAAAATTATTTGGTATTTTCTTACAACCAACTGGAAACGAAGGAGAAAAATTTAACTGTAGTCAATTTGCCCGTTCTTTAGTAATTTCACATGCAGAAATTATAACCCAAATTGGTAAAATAAGCATGGCAAAAATCAAGGTAGCCATCAATGGCTTTGGCCGAATTGGCCGATACACTTTTAAACTTCTAGAGAAAAACCCTCAAGTGGATGTGATAGCCATCAACGATCTGATGGACATTAAAAACCTTTCCCACCTCTTGAAATACGATTCTGTACATGGGCGCTTTCAAGGGGAAGTCATCACCCAAGATTCCAATATCATGGTCAATGGCAAAACCATACATATATATGGTGAAAAAGATCCCGCCAAGTTACCATGGAAAGACTTGAACATAGACTTGGTAATTGAATGTACAGGTCGATTTGTTTCTAAGGAGAAAGCAGAAGAACACCTACAAGCTGGGGCAAAAAGGGTAATCATCTCTGCTCCTGCCCTAGGTGAAGTTCCTACTGTTGTCCTAGGTGTGAATGATCATACCATTACTGGAAAGGAAAGAATTATTTCCAATGCTTCCTGCACCACCAACTGTCTGGCCCCAATGATAAAAGTCTTGGAGGAAGAATTTGGCATTGATAGAGGATTTGTATCTACTGTACATTCCTATACAGCTGACCAGAACCTTCAAGATGCTCCCCACCGGGATCTTAGAAGGGCTAGGGCTGCTGCCTGCTCCATTATCCCTACGACTACCAATGCAGCCAAAGCTGTTGAGCTGGTGATGCCAGAAATCAAAGGAAAAATCCATGCCATGGCCTATAGGGTACCTGTACCTGATGGTTCATTGACAGAAATGAATGTAATCCTGAAAAAAGATACCAACAGAGAAGCAATCAATAATGTCTTTAAAGAAGCCTCAGAAGGTGCAATGAAGGGCTATTTGGAATATATTGAAGATCCATTGGTATCATCTGATATTATTGGAAACCCACACTCCTGTATATTTGACTCTGATTTAACAGAGGTAAAAGGCAACTTCGTAAAATTGATAGGTTGGTACGACAATGAATCGGGATACGCCAATAGAGTAGTTGATCTAGTATTAAAACTAAGCCAATTTGAATAATCGTTGACCTACTGATGATGAAGACCATTTCCTTTGAAGCTGTTTTGGAGAATTTCCATTCCAAACTCTGGCAATACCATATCCCCGTCCCTGCTGAAATAGCTGATCAATTTATTGATAAGGACAATAGAAGGGTGATTTGCCACCTTGGAAGCACTTCCTTTCAGGCAGCTTTAATGAAGACCAAGGAATACTGGTTTATACTAATCAATCAAAAAATAAGGGAGGACCTGAGCCTTAACGAAGGAGATACAGTTGGTTTAAAACTTGAGAAAGACCACTCGGAATATGGACATGAAATGCCTGAGGAGCTTCAAGTACTCTTGGATCAAGATGAAGAAGGAAACGGGTATTTCAAGTCCTTGACTATGGGAAAACAAAGGAGCTTGATATACATAGTCCTCAAAGTCAAAAACAGCCACAGCAGATTAAATAAATCCTTGGCTATTGTTGACCATCTGAAAGAAGTCCGGGGAAAATTAGACTTCAAATTGCTAAATGAAAAAATCAAATACTATAACAACTTAGACAAACCTCTAAAATAGCTAATTGCAACTGAGTGGAATGAATTTAGTAGTATTTTTAATTTTGAAAATCATTAATTCAAACTGCTATGTCGCACCATCATCACCATGGTCAAAACAACATAAAAACAGCTTTTTTTCTCAATCTGGCATTCACCATTTTGGAGTTTTTTGGAGGCATCTATGTCAATAGTATCGCCATAATTTCTGACGCCCTCCACGATCTTGGAGACAGCCTCTCACTTGGGCTTTCCTGGTATTTGGATAATAAATCAAAAAAGGACGCCACCAATACATTTACCTTTGGCTATAAGAGATTCTCCTTGTTGGGAGCATTGATTAACAGCCTTGTACTCATAGTTGGTTCTATATTTATCATTCGTGAGAGTTTTATGCGGCTTTTTGAGCCAGAGTTCTCGGATGCCAAGGGCATGATGATTTTTGCAATCATTGGAGTCCTTGTAAATGGCTATGCAGCATTTAAGCTTAGTCATGGTAAAACCCTAAATGAAAAGGTCATCTCATGGCACCTAATTGAGGATGTTTTGGGCTGGGCTGCAGTATTGGTAGCCTCGATTATCATGATGTTCTGGGAGACTCCCTATCTCGATCCCGCGCTATCCATATTGATAACCCTTTATATCCTTTGGAATGTAATCAAAAGATTGAAGGAAACCTTGATGATCTTTTTACAGGCCAGTCCTAAAGAAATTGATGAGCAAGAAATCACCGCAAAAATCAAGGCCCTTCCCCATGTGGCTTCCATTCACCATGTGCATATCTGGTCACTTGATGGTGAAAAGCATGTTTTCACGGCACATATAAAACTCAAAGAAGTAGCAGGATTTGACGAAGTACTGTTACTGAAAAAGGAATTGAGGACTCTCCTAAAGGCCTATCCTTTTTCACATCATACTATTGAAGTGGAGCTGCCTGAAGAGATTTGCGCCATGGATTAAACAAGGTTCAAAACACTTTAACTCAAGTTAAAAACTACTCCCCTCTGGATCAATATCGCTTTTCCCAAAAGACTAATTTGCCTTTCGCCAAGGAAGCCCTCTGAAGGTAACTATTAGGAATCGCCTCTGAATCTGAACAATAGGTTGCTACTCGGGTTCCCATGGGCATAGCATCAAGTTGGCTTTTCAGGTACAGCGTATAGCTTTGATAAATTTCCTCATTAACTACAGCATCCTTATCTATCGCATCAATGGTATCCAAGTTTTCATGGAAGGAATTAAAAAAATAAAATGCATCGAATTGTTTCAAATCCAATTCCTCTACTGAAGAATGTAAAAAAATTACCCGCCTGTCCAAACCCAATTCATTGGCTATTTTTCTAGAGATCTTCACCAAAGGTGCACGTTTCTCCACTCCATAAAAAGTGCACTTTGATTGCATTGCCCCTATCAAACAGAATTTTCCGGAACCTGAACCAATGTCCAAAATCTTGGTATTTTCATCCTGGCATAAAAATTCAAGGGTCTGCTTGACAATTGGTAAGGGAGTCCAATGCCTAGAGGAAAGCTGTCGAATTTTCGGCGGGAACAAAAGATCAAAATCCCTGTCCATAAATTCATTGGGCAATAGTAATTTATCCTTCATATTGGACTAATAAAGCTTCTTTCTCCACTGTTTCTTTTCCGCCTGCTTCTTTTTACTTTCCAACCTCCTCTTAACTGCTGCCTTGCCTGGTTTGGTTGCCTTTCTTACTTTTTTCCTCACAAAAACGCCACTCAATACTTTTTGCAACTTCTTCAGGGCTATGGTTTTATTCTGTAGCTGGGACCGACTTTCTTGGACAGTAATTTGTAAGGTTCCATCTGCATTAAGACTTTCTGATAGGCCTTTTCTTAACTTATCTTTCTCTTCTTCATCAAATAATTGACTTGACTCAATATCAAAGACCAATACAACTTTTGTATTCACTTTATTGACATTTTGCCCTCCTGGACCGCCACTTTTAACAGCTTTTATGCTTGCCTCAGACGAAAAGTCAATGACACTTATTTCCGCAGCACTTCTCAAAACTATCGATGTTTTTTATGTTTCTTCATATATTCAGAAGGGGAAATATCCATTACATTCTTGAACTGTCTATTGAAATTCGAAAGGTTATTAAAACCACATTCATAACCCACTTCGGAAATATTTAACCTTTCTTCGATCAATAATTTACAGGCATATCCCACCCTGATTTCATTAAGAAATTTAGAGTAGGTTTTCTTGGTGGATTTTTTAAAATACCTACAAAAAGCAGTAGGATTCAGATGCACCAATTCAGCCACTTCTTCCAGAGTAATATTCCTTTTGAAATTGTTAAAGGTAAATGAATACACCTTGTCCACTCTATCATCACCTGTAATATGTAATGGAAAACTAAAACCATCGGTGCTTAACAGCTCTATTTCATCTTCCTTAGACAGAGTAGCCAAAAACTCCATCAAAATCACCAATTGATCCACCCCCTCAGCATCATGTAGCTTTTGCATCCAAAGTAACGCATTCTTCTTAGTCTCTCCCAGGAATTTTATCCCTTGATTGGCCTTTTCAAGGAGTTTCCTTATCTGCTTCATTTCAGGAAGGCGTAAAAAATCCTCTCCTGCAAAATTCTTATTAAAATGAACAGAATATGCCTCTGCACTCGCCTCTACTTTCTCGTCAAAATACTCGGGATCATTCTGCCATAAATGGGGCAAATTTTCCCCAATCAGGATCAAATCTCCCTGATCAAATTGCTCAATATTATCCCCGATAAACCTTGTCCCCTTACTCTTAAGAATATATACCAATTCAAGTTCACTATGATAATGCCAAATATCCAGAAAATAGGGATAGGAATGTTTGGCCACCAAAAACGAGCGGTCAAAGGGGCTTTTTCTTTCAAGTAATTTGGCTTTCATATAACTTGTTAAATCTTAGATCATTTTGTGATTTATTGCGACCAATATTACAAATATTATCGAACAAAATCAAAACTACCCAAAAAGTAAGCAAAAATAGTATTATATATAACTAAGATTAATGTAGCCATTAAGTACAAAACATGTCAACTTGCATGATCTTTTCTAAGAAGCAAAATAGAACAATATATTAATTGAAAATGAACATTAAAATTACCGACTATCTGGTAAAGGATATTAGATTTCCAACCAGTAAAGAAAAACATGGATCAGATGCGATGAACCCTGATCCTGATTATTCTGCTGCATATATCATTCTAAAGACCAACCATCCTGAATTGGAAGGTCATGGATTGACTTTTACCATAGGTAGAGGTAATGAAATTTGTTGTGCAGCTTTGGAAGCCATTGCACACCATGTAATCGGAAAGGACCTGGCTGAATTTACAGCAGACATGGGAGCATTTTGGAAAATGGTGAATAGTGACAGCCAAATCAGGTGGCTGGGACCGGAAAAAGGTGTGGTGCACTTGGCCACAGGAGCCTTGGTTAATGCTGTTTGGGACCTTTATGCCAAAGCTGAGAAAAAACCACTTTGGAAGCTCATCGGAGAAATGTCTCCAGAAGAATTGGTAAAATGTATTGACTTTACTTATATCACTGATGTAGTGACCCCTGAAGAAGCTTTGGAGATCTTCAAAGAAACCACCGAAGGCAAAGCCGAACGCATTAAATTCCTAGAAGAAAACGGTTATCCTGGATACACCACCTCTGCTGGTTGGTTGGGCTATACGGATGATAAAATCAGGAGACTTTGCCGCGAAGCCAAACAAGAAGGCTGGAAGCATATCAAAATGAAAGTAGGTGCCAATTTGGATGATGATATGCGCCGAGCAGCCATCATTCGCGAGGAGATAGGCGACGACATGTACCTCATGATGGATGCCAACCAAAGATGGGAAGTTAGTGAAGCCATTGAAAACATGAAACAATTGGCTAAATTTAACCCACTTTGGATCGAAGAGCCTACCAGTCCTGATGATATCCTAGGCCATAAAGCCATCAGCGACGGAGTTAAACCTATCTTGGTTGCCACTGGTGAGCATTGCCAAAACAGGGTTATCTTCAAGCAGTTGATGAAAGCTGGTGCTTTACAGATTTGTCAGATTGATAGCTGTAGAGTTGGTGGAGTAAATGAAAACCTTGCTATCATGTTGATCGCAAAGAAATTCGATATTCCAGTTTGTCCTCATGCTGGCGGTGTGGGTCTTTGTGAATATGTTCAGCACCTATCCATGATAGACTATATTGCTATCAGTGGAACCATGGAAGGCCGTGTGATCGAATATGTGGATCACTTGCACGAACACTTTATTGATCCAGTGAACATTAAGGATGGTCGTTATCAAGCTCCTAGCCTTCCAGGCTATAGTATTGAAATAAAGGCTGATTCATTGGCTGAATATGACTTTGCCACTGGACCGGTTTGGAACGAAGCACCAGCAAAGGCCTAAAGCGACAGTCCAAAGAAGAAAGAAAACAATTTAAAATTAGCTTTGCAAATTGATTTTGGAAGATAAACAGACCATGGAAAATAAAACCATTTTGATTACCGGTGGAGCAAGTGGAATTGGCTTGGCCATGACCACCCGCTTTGCTGAAGAAGGAGGAAATGTATATTTCATAGATTTTGATCAAAATTCAGGAGAAAAAGTAGCTAAGGAGCTGACAGAAAAAGGTCATAAAGTCACCTTTTTACAGGGAGATGTTTCAAAGACCGAGGAGATGAAAAATACCATTGATTCCATTCCTGGAAATATAGATGTATTGGTCAATAATGCAGGAGTTTCCCATGTAGGAAATTTGGAAAATACCAGTGAAGCTGATTTTGACAGATTGTACCAGGTGAATGTAAAAGGAATATATAACTGCAGCATAGCCAGCCTGCCTAAAATGAAGGAAAACGGTGGTTCCATCGTCAATATGGCTTCAGTGGCTTCTACCATCGGAATTCCTGATCGATTCGCTTATTCCATGACTAAGGGAGCTGTATTTTCCATGACGCTTTCCATGGCCAGGGATTACGTTTCCTATAATATCCGCGTAAACAGCATTGCTCCAGGTCGTGTCCATACTCCTTTTGTTGATGGCTTTTTGGCCAAAAACTACCCTGGACAGGAAAAGGAGATGTTTGACAAATTGGCTGCTACCCAGCCGATAGGAAGAATGGGTACTCCAGAGGAGATTGCTGCTATGGCATTTTACCTTTGCAAGGACGAATCATCCTTCCTAACAGGAGGCAACTACCCTATTGACGGTGGATTTGTTAATCTAAAAATGTAATATAAGAGAGGCTATCTCAAAATTCCACGTCATTGCGATTGTAGCGGTAGCGAAAAGAAGCAATCTCCACTTTCGTACAATCCGAATACATCGAGATCACTTCGCTTCGCTCGTGATGACGTATTTCAGACTTTTGAGAAAGCCTCTATTTTCAATAATAATCTATAACAGGTAAGCCCTCTATTACTTACCTCAAAAGAATAATTAAAATGAAATTATTAAGATTTGGAAATGCTGGCCAAGAAAAGCCAGGTATTGAGAAAGCTGACGGAACACGTATCGACTGTAGTGCTTTCGGACAGGACTGGACAGAAGAATTCTTGGAAAATGACGGCTTGAACAAATTGGCAGCTTGGTTGGAAAACAACGAGGCTGATTGTCCAGTTGTGAGCAATGAAACCCGTCTGGGCCCTCCTATCAAGCGTCCTTCTAAGATCATCTGCATCGGTCTAAACTACTCTTTGCATGCCAAGGAAAGTGGCATGGAAGTACCAAAGCAGCCAGTGATCTTTATGAAGGCCACTTCTTCCCTATGTGGACCAAATGATAATATCATCATCCCTAGAGACTCTGAAAAGACGGATTGGGAAGTAGAATTGGCCGTGATGATCGGTAAAAAAGCCAGCTATGTAGCCAAGGAAGATGCCATGGATTATGTTGCCGGTTATTGCTTGCTTAATGATGTTTCTGAGCGTGACTTCCAATTGAGCCATGGTGGCCAATGGGTAAAAGGAAAAAGTAATGATAACTTCTCTCCTTTAGGACCATATTTGGTAACCAAAGATGAGATCGAAGATCCTCACAACCTTAACCTATGGTTAAAAGTGAATGGCAAAATGCTTCAGAACAGCAATACTTCTGACTTGGTATTTGACATTCCAACTTTGATCAGCCACTTAAGTAATTATATGACCCTATTGCCAGGAGATATCATCTCCACAGGTACTCCTGCTGGTGTTGGCTTGGGATTGAACCCTCCTACCTACTTGAAAGAAGGTGATGTAGTGGAACTTGGTATTGATGGACTGGGAACTTCTAGCCAAACCGCTGTAAACTATAAGGGATAATTTGTTCCTTTAATTATATTTGAACCTGCCAGTCCTGGGATTGGCAGGTTTTATTTGTCTTACCCAAAACAACTGATTAATGAAAATTGATGCCCATCAACATTTTTGGAAATACAATCCAGAAAAGCATGCTTGGATTGAGGAGAACATGTCCGTGATCCGTAAGGATTTTCTTCCTTCAGACCTAAAGCCTTTATTGGATCATGAGGGATTTGATGGTACAGTTGCCGTGCAGGCAGATGAATCATTGGATGAAAATGAATTTTTATTGGAATTGGCCAAAGAAAATCCTTGGATAAAAAAAGTAGTGGGTTGGGTTGACCTTTGTTCAGAAAATATCCTAGAAGATCTAGAAAATTATAGTGACACAGTTAATATGGCTGGTTTTAGAATGATCCTTCAAGGCCAGCCGCCAGAATTGATGGCAGATGCTGCTTTTAGAAAAGGCATGGCCCACTTGGAAAAATTTGGATATACCTATGATATCCTGATCTTCCCTCACCATCTGGAAGAAGCCATAAATCTGGTAAAAAGCTTTCCGAACCAGCCTTTTGTAATAGACCACCTAGCCAAGCCTTATATCAAAGATGGTAAAATAGACGAATGGGCCAAAAACATGAAGATCATTTCAGGTTTTGACAATGTTAGCTGCAAGGTATCTGGGATGGTAACAGAAGCTGATTGGAACAAATGGACCAAAGCTGAATTGGCACCTTATATGGATGTGGTATTTGAAGCTTTTGGCAGCAAAAGACTGATGTTCGGATCTGACTGGCCAGTGGCTTTACTCGCTGCTGATTATCCTAAAAACACAGGTATCGTCAAAGATTATATTGAAGAATTGAGCGAAAAAGAGCAAGCTGATGTCCTTGGATTTACTGCGGCAAACTTTTATGGAATTAAATAAAACAAGAATTATGACTAATAGATACACCCTTGCTTTGGACCTAAAAAATGATCCAAAAATAATAGAAGAATACGAAGCCTACCATAGAGAGGTATGGCCTGAAATTATCAAAAGCATCAAAGATTCGGGTATTGAAAGTATGGAAATTTACCGCTGGGAAAACAGGCTTTTTATGATCATGGAAACTATACCTGAATTTTCCTTCGACAAAAAGGCAGAAATGGATGCAGGCAATGCCAAGGTAAAAGAATGGGAAGACCTTATGTGGACATTCCAACAGGGGCTACCAGGAGTTCCCGAGGGAGAAAAATGGCAAGTAATGGATAAGATTTTCGATATGAAGTAAATAGTCTTGAGTAGGGAGTCGTGAGTCTTGAGTAAAAATTATTGTTTTTGGAGTAGTGAGATGAGATATTGTTTTAAACTATCAATAAAGTGATGTCAGCCTAAGCCCTTCGACTTAGCTCAGGATAAACTTAAGCCGAAGGCTAAACATTGGACCTCGACTCTGCCTGGTGGTTAGACAAGTCCGCTTAGGCTGACTTATTGTCCCGTCAGCTTAGCTGCGGGACATTTCAATTATTAGGAGAGCTAATTTTATTAAAATTCAAAAGGGAAAATTAAAGCCAATTACAGATGAACAACACAAATAGCACTAGCCTCATTTTGTTTCTTATTACCTTTATTTCTTGCTCATCTCCAGATCAATCAACTCATCAATCCACTTTTTTGGATATTCCCTTTGAAGCTGACAGCACCAAAAAATACGGTGAACCTTATTTAATGACTTCAGCTACTGGACAAACTTATATGTCTTGGGTGGAAAAAGAAGGGAATAATGCAGCATTAAAGTATGCATCCTTTGAGGAAGGGAAATGGAAAAGTCCCCAAACTATAGCCTCGGGCGGTAATTGGTTTATCAATTGGGCTGATTATCCTCAAATTACAAGCAAAGATGGAAACTCCATGCTTTCATTTTTTCTTCAAAAAAATGGGGAAAGCTCCTACGCCTATGATATACACTATCTGAGTACAATGGATGGAAAAAGCTGGACAGCTCCAAAAAAGCTGCACGATGATGGCTTGCAGGCTGAGCATGGTTTTGTTTCCATGCTCCCCTATAAAGGGAATTATTTGGTCTCTTGGTTGGACGGAAGAAATTCAGCTGGTCAAATGGACCACCATAGCCATGAGTCAGGGAGCATGGCCGCAATGACCCTAAGGGCAGCCATTATTTCACCTGAGGGTGAGAAAATACAAGAATGGGAAATTGACAACCGGACCTGTGATTGCTGTCAAACTGCCACCGCCCTGACTGAAAATGGACCAATAGTTGTATTTAGGGACAGGGGAATTACAGAAGTTAGGGACATTGCCATCAGTAGGTTAATAAATGGACAATGGACCCAGCCAAAGGTAATCTTCCAAGACAATTGGCAAATCAAAGGATGCCCTGTAAATGGCCCCAGGGCTGCTTCAAAGGGAAATACCTTGGCGGTTGCTTGGTTTACTGCAGCTAGAGGCATGGCAGAAGTCAAGGTTATTTTTTCAAAAGATGGCGGCGAAAGTTTCGGAAACCCAATCAAAATCAATGAAGCTCCAAGCATTGGAAGAGTGGATATTGTAATAGCTGATGAAAGCAGTGCTTATGTCTCCTGGATGGAAGAAGGAGAAATCAAGGCAAAGAAAGTCTATCAAAATGGCAATAGCAAAGAAGCTATCAGTATTGCAAAAACTTCAGAGGAAAGGGCCAGTGGTTTCCCTCAGATGACACTTTCAAAAGAGGGATTACTGTTTGCATGGACAGAAATAAGCAATAAAACCCCAATTATCAAAACCAAGTTGCTCGAGATCTTATAAGCACAACAAACTCTTTTTCAATTAATTAAAAACTTTTTCTTCTTAACTATTTTTTTAATTATATTTTTATTCTACATTTATAGAACAACATCTAACAATGTAGAAATGAAGCTTGCTCCTAGTGAAGAACAATTGATGAATTACCTTTGGAAATTGGAAAAGGCCTTTATGAAGGACCTTCTTGAAGCCTATCCAGATCCCAAACCAGCCCCAACCACTGTGGCAACACTTTTAAAAAGAATGACAGAAAAGAAATTTGTGTCTTTTAAAACTTTTGGTAACTCTAGGGAATACTATCCCCTCATAAAAAAAAGCGCTTATTTCAGTAAACAGGTAAAAGGAATTATTAAGAATTTCTTTGACAATAGTCCTTCTCAATTTGCCTCTTTCTTCACTTCAGAGACAGACCTGAGCCAAGAGGAACTGGAAGAACTCAAACAGTTGATTGACCGTCAAATCGAAAATAAAAAGCAATGATAGCCTACTTGATCAAATCAGCAATTAGCCTGTTAATTTTGTACTTGGTTTACCATTTTCTACTTTCAAAAGAAAAGGCTTACCAATTCAACCGGTATTTCCTTTTAGGAAGTCTCCTCTTTTCATTGTGTGTTCCATTTATACAATCTCCTCTTACCCCCCATACAAAACTTGTAAATGCTACTCCTACTTTTCCAAGCCTTAGTCAAGAAGAATTGATGTCTACAAACCTGATAGCAACCAATTCAGCACCAATTATACTAGAGAAGGAAACTGATAATATAGTGAGATCTAAACAAGCACTGCCATTATGGACCATTATCCTGGCAGTTTATATATTAGTTTTACTTGTCTTAGTAATTCGTTTGACGATCAACCTTCGCACATTATTTTTAAAAATAAAGAGGGGCCCCATTATTGATCAGGGGCACTACAAAGCTGTATTGAGTAAAGGAAAAGACCTTCCTTTCACCTTTATGCAATATATTTTTCTAGAAAAATCGCAATTCATAAATAGACAGGTCAATTCCCAATTACTACTTCATGAAGAAATCCATGCCCGCCAATGGCATAGCCTAGATATCCTTTTTATCGAAGTGCTTAAAAGTATTTTTTGGTTCAACCCTGTATTTCACCTATTTAAGAAAGCCATCCAACTGAACCATGAATTTATAGCTGATGAGGCAGTAGTTCAAGAATGTGAAGACAAAAAAAGCTATCAATATTTGCTGCTCTCCCATGTCTTGCAACAACAGCAAAACCATTTGGTAAGCTATTCCAAATATTCATTGACCAAAAACCGAATAACCATGATGAACAAAACTAAAAATTGGCAAAAGACCGCAGTCAAAGTGCTGACCGTTCCCTTTGCTCTAGGAATCGTATCAATGCTTGCCATGAGACCTCATGAAAATACTAACGAACTCATAGTTGAATCAAACACTTCATATGTATCACTTCAGCAAGATGATGCTTATTTGAAGGAATTTGTAATGCTTCATCAAAGTTTTGAAAGAATAATGGATGAAGCCAAATTAGAACAGCATTCGGTAAGTATGGAAGAAATTAAATTGGATAGAATGAGACAACTTTGGGCGTATATGTCAGAAGAAAACAGGGCAAAGGCTCCCAAACTTTCTGGAATTCCTGCTCCCCCGATGAATTTGAACAAAAAACGCCCTTCAAGCTATCAAATGAAAGAATGGCAAAAAAATACTTTTTATACAATTTATTTGGATAAAAAAGTAATACCAAACAAAGAGCTAAAATCCTATAACCAAGAAGACATTGCATTTTGGTACTATCATAGAAAATACACCTCTAATGGTAAAGAGAAAGATGATTATGAAACTGAGGTTCATCTTCAAACCAACAATGGATTTTACAAGACTTTTTTCATGAATAGAACTGGGTATGACCATGTTTCTGCTTATGAGAAAGCCATAGATATTTATTTTGAACACCAAAACCGCCCTAAGAAATATGAAGGCCAACTTGGCGGAACTGTTAATGACTTACAGCAAGTCTACGATCAAATCCCAGAGTGGAAAAAGGAAATGTATAATATCAAAACTCCATTAGAAGCCATCAAAGGAGAAAACAAGCAAAATGGAATAAGTTTTAATTATATACCTTATTTCAAGCCCCAAAAAAATGATAAATGTTAAACCCGAACTATGCAATAGCAAATCTATTGCGATTTGAAATTGCTTTAAAATCAGTCGATTTGCTACTGTTTTCGACTTCACCATAGCGATGCTATGCCTCAGTCTCCAAACAGTCCGATTTTCTTGCACTTTAAAACCTCATTACGACTCCTATCACATAGTTCGGGTTAAATAGGATTGTAAATCCATTTTATTGCTGTTCCTGATTACAAATCAGGAACAGCTTTTTCAATTTAATACAAGGGGCTCGACTCCACCTGTCTTGCGACAAAGTCAAATTCGACCTGACAAAATCATTCTGAATAAATCATCAGAAGCCTACCTTCCAATTTTTCATCTTTTCACTCCATATTTCCAACTTCATACTTCCCTCTTCCCACTTCCTACTTCGTACCTCCTACATTATACTTCGTACTTTATTCTAAATTCTCGCCTGATAAGTATACAGATCAAAATACCTACCCTGCTTTTCCATCAATTCATCATGCCTTCCTCTCTCTACAATTTGGCCTTTTTCCACCACCAAAATCTGGTTAGCCTGTCGGATGGTGCTTAAGCGGTGAGCAATGACAAAGGTGGTTCGACCCTTCATCAGCTCCTTCAAACTGGCTTGAATCAAAGTCTCACTTTCCGTATCCAGATTGGATGTAGCTTCATCCAAAATCAAAATCCTTGGATCCGCCAAGATGGCCCGGGCAATGGCAATTCTTTGCTTTTGCCCCCCGGACAATTTCACTCCCCGCTCTCCTATCAAAGTATCCAAACCTTCCTCAAAGCGATCTGTAAACTCATGCACATGGGCCGCATATACTGCCTGCATCAATTCAGATTCACTAGCGTCTGGCCTTGGGAATAAAATATTCTCCTTGATGGTTCCTTCAAAAAGGAAATCATCCTGCAGGACCACTCCCAACTGCCCCCTATAGCTTGATAAGCTGACCTGCTGTAAATCTTGCCCATCTATTAATACGGTTCCACTGGCAGGATTTAAAAAAGAGGCCACCAAACCAGCAATAGTGGTTTTCCCAGAACCTGAAGTTCCTACCAAAGCCGTCATTGTACCTGCTTCTGCCTCAAAACTTACTTCTTTTATCACATTTTTCCCTTCTTCATAAGCAAAGCTTACTTGGTCAAATACAACATCGCCATGTATCCTAGGAAGCTGAATATTTCGATTAGTGGCATCCTCTTCCAATGGAATATTCATAATTTCCTCCGTCCTATCCAAGCCCGCAAAAGCTTCTGTCAGTTGGCTTCCTATATTGCTCATTTGTACAATAGGGGCAATCATAAATCCCAAATAAAGGGTGAAAGCCAAAAAGTCCCCAAATGTCATGCTTTCATTCATGATCATATAGCCTCCTATACCCATAATACCTGCAGAGGCCAAACCAAGTAGAAAGGTAGCAGAACTTGTGACCATACTAGTCGCTGTCAAACTTGATTTGATATTCTTATAAAGCCTTAGAACTCCATCCTCAAATGTTTTAATTTCCTGTTCCTCGGCATTGAAACCTTTGATGACACGGATACCTCCCAAAGTTTCGGTCAACCTTCCAGTTACCTGTGCATTGATTTTCCCCCTTTCCCTGAAAATAGGCCTTATCCGTCCAAAAGCTTTTAAGGAGATAAGGCCAAAAATAACTACAGGAACCAAAACATATAGTGTCATCATGGGGCTGATATAGATTAACAATCCCAGACAAATAATCGAGGTAAGAATTCCTCCGACCATTTGGGCTAGGCCAGTCCCTACCAAATTCCTCACTCCTTCCACATCCGTCATGATCCGCGACACCAATTCTCCTGTCTTGGCATTATCAAAGAAGCGAATTGGCAATCGGATAATATGCTGCTGTACCTTCACCCTTAACCTAGCAATCAAATGCTGTGCTTCAACACTAAGTATTTGGGTCAATATAAATGAGGTTACAGCTTGTACCGAAACGGCCACCCCCACAGCTATCACCAGCCATTTAAGCAATTCCATATTGGAATTGGGTATGACATCATCCATAAGGTATTTACTGGCTCCCGGCAAAACCAAACCCGACAATCTACTTATAATGATCAGAAACAATCCCAGAAACAATTGGTTTCTTCTGGGCCAAATGATGGTTTTAAAAACATGACCTATGGTCACCTTTCTTTCTTTATTGGACTTTGTCATAGTATTAAATAAAAAGAGGCAATTTTCTCCAAAAACTGCCTCTATTAATGCTTTTATTTAAATATTAGTTCAAATGTGCTCTTTGTTTTATTTTACTTCTACTGGAAACCAATCCAAAAATCAGTGCATTGATCACCAAAGCAAGAATTATAAGCAGGGCCGTTTCAAACCTTGTCAATATAGAATTTCCTGCCACAATTTTTTGGGAATGATCATTAAGCTCCTTTCCTACCGACAATTGGATTTCTGATAACTTATTGAGCTTATCCGCTGCCTGGGAAATTAATTGATCTGAATTGACCTTTACTGCAGCAAAATCATCAGCAGACACCTGCTCCTCAGTCAGCTCATTTTCCAAACCATAAATCAAATTAATATCATCCTGAAGGGCCCTTAAATAAATGGCCTCATCTTCTGTCAATAAAGTACCCTTAAAATCCAATATGATGGAATCGATCTGGTGATTATAATTCACATTATCAGCCGATCCAGTCAAAAACTCTTGCTGGTTATTGCACTGATCAATAAAAATTCGCTTTTTATATAGAATCTCAGATAGATGAAAAATATAGCTCTCAGGTAATAACCTATCTTTATAAATAGTTGTAAATGAACCTGCCAAATCAGACACGTTCTCCTCTTCAAGAAGGTTCTTAATGAACACAGAAGTAAAAACCACCATCAACAATAATGAAATTTTTACCCTATTATTAATATTATAAGCCCATTTCATAATTTAATCTCCTTCTCTACTTTGGGTATTCGTCAAATTTAAACTCTGCGCGAGAATATACGTGACCACCTAATTTTATAATTATAAATTAATCAAATATGAATGAATTTACAATTACCCAACAATAATATCACCTTTTGGTCAAACTGACTATAATTCAACGGTTTTTAATAAAGAGTATTTTTCAACCAGGCCTTTCTTCGCACTTTACGCATGACTTTTTTGGCAACAAAACTTATTATCGCTATATTGCGATACAACAATTAAACAATGGGAATTACAAAAACAGATTTATTCACTAAAGAGCAGAATGAACTTGCATTGATCGCCAAGGCTTTCGCCCATCCAGCAAGAATAGCTATTATACAGCATTTACTAAGAACCAATGCCTGTATCAACGGTGAATTGGTCCAGGAACTAGGCCTTGCCCAAGCTACAATAAGCCAACACTTAAGAGAACTGAAAAACCTGAACATTATTCAAGGCACCATTGAAGGGGTTTCTATGAGCTATTGTATCAACCCATCCAAATGGCTAAGCATTAAGGAGCTATTTAACGAGTTATTTGACCAATACAACATGGAAGACAAACAAAACTGTTGTTAAAAAAATTTATCATCAACTATCGTAATATTGCAATTTATCATGAAAACCAAAGAATTTATCCAGCACCTAAGGGAAAACCAAGATATACCCTTACTAATCGAATATGCAGAAGGTCAATTTGTAAGAGCTGACTTTCACATTACAGAGATAAAAAATGTCAATTTTGATACCGTTGATTGCGGAGGTATTAGAAATCAATGGCAAGAAACCCATGTGCAAATTTGGGAAAGTGAGCTTCCCGATCCTACTCATAGATTAAACAGTAAGAAAGCGCTTAAAATATTTGACTTGGTTGAAAAGGTTAGACCTACTTTTCAAGAAACAGATATTAAATTTGAATATGGAAATGAGGACTTTCATACGGCTTTGATGAACTTGGGGAATATTTCCGTTTCTGATGGAAATCTTCATATTCAATTATTCGAAACCAGCACTACATGTAAAGCTAAGGACCGTGCCAATAGCCCTGAAGAAAAAGCCGCTGCATGTTGCCCAAGCCCAAAAACAAAAATCAAAGTACCTTTGAAATCACTTAAATCAACGAACACCTTAAAATGTGAGCCAGAATCAAATTGCTGTTAAATCAATATGAATAAAAAACAGAAAAAGATCTTCCCGGAACTACTCTCCAAGATTGAACAATTAAAATCCTTTAAGCCAAAAGAGGAACGTGAAAAAGAGCTGAATCAATTAATCCAATACGTAAAGCAGGCAAACGAAGCTGGAAAAACCGTGCAACTGAACTTTATCTGCACACATAACTCAAGAAGAAGCCAATTGGGACAAATCTGGTCTCAATTGGCGGCTTATTACTACAATATCCCAGTACAAAGTTATTCTGGAGGAACAGAAATCACTGCTTTCAATTGGAGAGCCGTAAAAGCCCTAGAAAATGCAGGGTTCAGGATTTCAAAATTGGGAAGTGAAAACCCGCTCTATGAAATCTTTCCTGGAGAGGATATCCCTTCCTTTAAGGCATTTTCAAAGCTTTACGATGATATTAACAATCCTCAAAATGATTTTGCCGCGATCATGACTTGCTCCCATGCAGATCAAAATTGCCCACATATTCCTGGCGCTTCAGAAAGAATTCCCTTAAGATATGAAGATCCAAAAGCATTTGATGATACTGATTTAGAGGAAGACAAATATTCAGAGAGATCAGATCAAATCGCCATGGAAATGCTTTATGTCTTTTCCAATATCAAATAACCCCTATTTAGTTTCTTTTCGCCATTAATGCTCAACTAAACAGGCTAAGCATGGCTATACAGTACCTTTATATGAAAAAACTAAGCTTCCTCAACCAGTACCTTACCTTATGGATTTTCCTTGCCATGGGACTTGGCATTCTATTGGGATACATATTTCCCCAATTTGCGGATAAGATCAATAGTTATAGCCAGGGCACCACCAATATTCCTATTGCCATTGGATTGATCTTAATGATGTATCCTCCACTTGCCAAGGCCAATTACAGTCTTTTGCCCAAAGTATTCAAAAATATCAAAATCCTGAGCATCTCCCTTTTGCTCAACTGGATTATTGGACCAGTTTTGATGTTCGTTCTAGCTTTGGTCTTTCTCAGGGATCAACCGGAATACATGACAGGCTTAATCCTGATAGGTTTGGCCAGGTGCATCGCAATGGTCTTGGTATGGAATGATCTGGCAGAGGGAAGCAAAGAATATGGGGCAGGCCTGGTAGCCTTAAACAGCATCTTTCAGGTTTTTGCTTATAGTTTTTATGCTTGGTTTTTCATTACCATTTTACCTCCTTATTTCGGTATAGATGGTGCTATTGTTGACATTTCTATGAGCATGATCGCAGAAAGTGTATTGATTTATCTTGGTATCCCCTTCTTTGCTGGAATGATCAGCAGGCCCCTTCTGAGTAGCTTGAAAAGTGAAAAATGGTACAATGAGACCTTTATCCCTAATATTTCTCCCATAACCTTGGTAGCACTTCTATTGACAATTATTATCATGTTCAGCCTAAAGGGAGAAATGATCGTAGAAATTCCACTGGATGTTGTTCAAATTGCTATCCCTTTATTGATATACTTTCTGATCATGTTTGTTATTGGATTTATTACCTGCAAGCTCCTGGGAGCAGATTACAGCCAAAATGCCGCCGTCGCATTTACTGCTGCTGGGAATAACTTTGAGCTAGCCATTGCAGTGGCCATCGCTGTATTTGGAATTCATAGCGGTCAGGCCTTTGTGGGGGTAATAGGACCTTTGATCGAAGTACCTGCTTTGATTCTTTTAGTAAAGCTCTCGTTCTTGTTAAAATCCAAATATTATACGTCCTGATCCAAATTACACGTAGCCACATAGCATTCAAAGCTCTTCTTAAGTAAGAATACCAAAGAGAATATTTCACCTCATCACATAACCCATAGTTCTGGCTTTACAGTAGCTATCAACTTATTTGATGAGATTTTGGACATTCTCTTTAGTTTGCTCTCCTCCTAACCATGGTGATTTTCACCAATTTACGCGCTAAAAATAATATTATCTAATTATTAAATTGAATATTTCAGAGAAACCCAAAAGATTTTTATGGGTTTTTAAGCATTTAAACTTTTTTTTTCGTATTCTTACAATATTAAATGAACGGCAAATTTATGCAAACAAAAGACATTATTCAGTTATTGGAGATTGTACCTCAAATGCCGATCAAGATTGAATATCTGCCGGGATTAATTGCAAAAAGTTGTTTAAACTTAGGCAAAGTTGAAATTTTTAAAGAGGCTCTAACAGGTAAAAAATACATCCAGATCCATGTTTTTGAAGAAGGTGATCCTATCTGCTCATTAACAACTAAGGATTTGTTTCAAGCCTTAAAAGAATTCCTTAGACAAAACTCGCATGAAGAAACTAAAGAAATAAGAGTAGTCTTTGGAAATCAAAATTTCCAAAAAGCAGCTTTGGATATTTATGAAGTGGAAGTACATGAGAGGACCTTTAATTTGAAATTATTTACCATCAAGAAAACAAATCCTCAAAAATCTCCTGTCAGAAAAGTTCATTCAAGTAAAAAGCCTACCAACAGAATCCATACCATTCTTAAAAGAATTGTATATCCATTCAGGCCGGTTTTCGAGTAATTGAAAATCCTAGAAGTTTAATATTTCAATTACGTTAGGCCATTTTCCTTCTATCTGATTTTATCAGACAAATTTTATTTTTCTAACTGGACCAATTCTTTTTCAAATTTCAGGATGCTGACCCGCCAAAAACAAGCTTTAGTGCAAATCTTCAGGAATTATGCCTTAGAAACATTTTATTAATACAGGCATATATAGTTTCTTTGTGAAATCATAAGCACCTTAAAATCTATACCTTTCATGAAAATCATTGCCATAGGCCGAAATTATACAGAACATATAGAAGAGCTTCAAAATGAAAGACCCAAAAACCCAGTGGTTTTTCTCAAACCAGATACGGCATTATTGAAAAACAATATGCCTTTTTATATGCCTGATTTCTCCAATGATATACACCATGAAGTGGAATTGGTTCTAAAAATCAACAAAGAAGGTAAATTTATCAAAAGAGAATTTGCCCATAGATATTTTGAAGAAATAGGAATTGGCATTGATTTTACAGCGAGGGACCTTCAGAAAAAGTGTAAGGAAAAAGGTTTGCCTTGGGAAATTGCCAAAGGATTCAACGGTTCAGCTCCTGTTGGACAATTTTTACCGGTAAAAGACATCAAAGATTTTAATGATATCAATTTCCATTTAAACATTAATGGTGAGCAAAAACAAAAGGGAAACACTTCCATGATGCTTTTTGACTTTGGAGTCATTCTGGAATACATTTCACAATTTTTTACGTTAAAAAAGGGAGACTTGATATTTACTGGAACTCCAGCCGGAGTAGGAAAAGTAAATGTTGGCGATCACCTGGAAGCATATATAGAAGATAAAAAATTATTGGATTTTGAGATTAAATAAGTTCCTGCTGATATTCCTTTTATGGGGCTGTTCAGTGCCTGCTATTGCCCAATTGAAAATAGATTATTTTCAATTCCCCATCAAGCCGGGAGAGCGTAACTACCTTTCCGGGAACATGAGTGAAATACGCCCAAACCATTTCCATACCGGAATTGATATAAAAACGGAAGGTAGACAGGGACTTCCTGTTTATGCCGTGGCTGATGGAGAAGTTTACAGAATGAAGATATCTTCCTTTGGCTATGGTAACCTTCTTATTCTCAAGCATACCAATGGCATGTTCTCCTTATATGGACATTTAAAAGACTTCAATGACCATATAGCCGATTTTATGTGGGGAAAGATGATTGATGCTGAGCAGAACGAACTGGAAATCTTCCCTGAATCCAATGCGCTACCTGTAAAAAAAGGGGATGTAATTGCCTATTCGGGAAATACGGGAAGTTCAGGTGGCCCACATTTACATTTTGAAATCAGAGATTCTTTGGACAGAGCCGTGGACCCTTTGAAATATGGTTTTCAGGAAATTGAGGACAACACTCCTCCTACCCTTACTTCAATAGCCCTTACGCCCTTAGAACTTGACAGTAGGATCAACGGAAAGTTTGAGAGGACCGTAATTAGGGCCAATTTCCGAGGCAACAAATATGTGGTAGACCAACCTATCCATATTACTGGCAAGGTAGGGATAGAAGTAAGAGGCTATGACAAACTGGATGGTGCATATAATAGAAATGGCTTTCCGCACTTCGAAATTTATGAGGATGGACAGAAGACCTTTGATGTCAATGTAGACAAGGTAGATTTTAACCTTGGCCGTTTCCTACTATCCCATACCCATCAAAACAGCTATACCAAGCTTTATACAACAGCCTATAATCAATTTGACTATTACAGCCCCAATCAGCTACATAGTGGAGCCATTGAGGTCAGCCCAGACAGTGTAAAAAATGTCCAGGTAAAATTGGAAGACGTTTTTGGCAACAAAACTGACCTCGACATAAAATTTAAGGGGGATGCACCTAATTATGATATTAGGTATAACAGCCGCTCCAGCAAAAAGGTCGAATTTCATCATAATTGGATGATCCTTAGAACAGATAAAACAGAACAGCATAAGTTAGCTAAGTTTTATGTAGATGGATTGATGCTAGATGTGATGCTTTCCTATGAGGACCCTAGATATAGAACATATATTTGGGATATGGAATATGGGGTACCTGATTCTATCGATGTGTGTACAGAAATGATTTACCCAGGAATACAAGCAAAAATACCATTTAACAAGGAACATTCTTTCAGTGATGGATATACCCATATCAGATTTGATAAGGAATCATTACTGGAAAGTCTCTTCCTAAGTACTGAAAGAGGCAGCTATGATGGAAGACCTTCTATCAAAATAAACAACAATCAGGATGACTACCTAAGAAATGAGATAGAGGTAAGTATGGATGTTTCTGACTATTCGGGAGAGCGTGAGCATATACATGCCTACCAACTTTATGAAAATGGCTGGAAGCAATTCTTGGGAGGAGAATGGGAAGGTGACCATTTCACCTTTAAAACCAAAAAATTTGGTACTTTTGTACTCGCTGAAGACAATACCCCTCCAAGTATAAGGCCTGTAAGGGTCAATTCTTCAAGTTTAAGATTCGTTATTGATGATAATAGATCCGGAATTAAAGACTTCGAAGCACGAATAGATGGAAAATGGGTTATCATGCGATATGAACATAAAAGCAGGGTTATTTGGACCCAGCGAACCTCAAAAGAGCCTTTTAAAGGCCAATTTGAGTTAAAAGTCACAGATAATGCAGGAAATTCTAAAGTTTTTTCAAGAAAACTCTAGAATTTAAAAAAATAATTGAGAACTTTAATTGTCAAAAAAACACTTAACCTAAAAGACGAAACAACATGGCACTGGAAGTAGGAATGCAAGCCCCAGATTTTGAAGCCAAAATTGAAGATGGCAGCACAGTGAAACTATCTGACTACAAAGGCAAAAAAGTGGTTTTATATTTTTATCCCAAGGACAACACTCCTGGCTGTACTACCCAAGCTTGTAACCTAAGAGATAACTATGATGCACTGATCAACGCAGGCTATGTGGTCTTCGGAATCAGTACAGACTCAGAAAAATCCCATCAAAAGTTCATTGAAAAACATGAGCTTCCTTTCTCTTTGATAGCGGATGAAGACAAAAAGGTACACAATCTCTACAACACTTGGAGAGAAAAAAACAATTATGGTAGAACCTATATGGGCACTGTAAGAACCACCTTTGTCATTGATGAGGAAGGTAAAATTGCCGAGATCATTGAGAAAGTAAAAACAAAAGAACATTCAAATCAAATACTTAATTAATTCCTTTAAAATGGAAAAGCTATCCACCGAACAACTAAAAAAGACTGCCTCACAAGTGAGACGGGACATTTTACGTATGGTTCACGAAGTACAATCAGGGCACCCAGGTGCTTCTTTGGGATGTACAGAATTTTTCGTGGCACTGTACTTCAACCAAATGAATCATAAATCCAACTTCAGCATGGAAGGTAAAGGGGAAGACCTTTTCTTCCTTTCAAATGGTCACATTTCACCTGTATGGTACAGTGTTTTGGCCAGAAGCGGATATTTCAATACAGAAGAGCTAAAGACTTTTAGAAAGATCGATAGCAGATTACAAGGTCACCCAGCCACTGAGGAAGGACTTCCAGGTATCAGAATTGCCTCTGGATCTTTGGGTCAAGGACTTTCTGTAGCCATTGGTGCTGCCCAAGCAAAAAAAATAGACGGAGATGAGGGCATAGTATACGCCTTGATGGGAGATGGTGAGCAGCAGGAAGGCCAAATCTGGGAAGCTGCCATGTATGCTCCTCACCATAAAGTGGACAATCTGATTGCTACCATTGACTTCAACGGCCAGCAAATAGATGGTCCTACAGAAGCTGTAATGAGCCTACAGGATTTGAAATCAAAATGGGAAGCTTTCGGATGGGAAGTTATTGATACCCTAAAAGGTAATGACATGGAATCAGTAGTAGCTGGTTTGGCATATGCCAAAACACTATTGGGTAAAGGAAAGCCGGTACTGAACCTGCTTCATACTGAAATGGGATACGGCGTTGATTTTATGGTCGGTACACACAAGTGGCACGGAATCGCTCCAAGTGATGAACAATTGGAGAATGCCTTGGGTCAGTTGGAAGAAACCCTTGGTGACTATTAATCAACAAAACAGTTAACCGCCCAATCCCTGATCAGTTCAGATTGCTTGGGCTTAACAGATCAAAAAATGGAAAAGACTTTAGAAACTAAATTTACCTATACAGAAAAGCAAGACACCCGTTCTGGATTTGGAGATGGCTTGCTAGAAGCAGGACGTAAAAACCCAAATGTAGTGGGACTTTGCGCTGATCTTATCGGATCACTTAAAATGGGTGCCTTCCAGAAAGAATTCCCAGAAAGGTTCTTTCAGGTAGGTATTGCTGAAGCCAATATGATGGGCTTAGCGGCTGGTATGAGCATCAATGGTAAAATTCCTTTTACCGGAACCTTTGCCAACTTCTCTACTGGACGTGTTTATGACCAAATTCGTCAGTCGATTGCCTATTCTGAGAAAAATGTTAAAATCTGTGCTTCCCACGCCGGGTTGACTTTGGGAGAAGATGGAGCTACCCACCAGATTCTTGAAGATTTGGGCATGATGAGAATGTTGCCAAATATGACTGTAATCAACCCTTGTGATTACAATCAGACAAAAGCAGCTACTATGGCCATCGCTGAATATGAAGGTCCTGTTTATTTGAGGTTTGGCCGTCCAAAATGGCCTATCTTTACTCCTGCTGACCAAAAATTTGAAATCGGCAAGGCTTGGAAAATGATCGAAGGTACAGATGTAACCATCTTTGCCACAGGTCATTTGGTATGGGAAGCTGTAGTAGCCGAAGCTAAACTAAGAGAAGAAGGTATCAGCGCTGAGGTGATCAATATCCACACCATCAAACCCTTGGATACTGAAGCCATCTTGGAATCTGTAGCTAAAACTGGTGCTTGTGTTACTGCTGAAGAGCACCAATATAATGGTGGTCTAGGTGACAGTGTTGCCCAAACTTTGGCCAGAAACAACCCATCTCCCCAGGAATTCATTGGTGTGGATGATTCATTCGGTGAATCAGGAACGCCAACTGATCTATTGGAAAAATATGGATTGAATGCTGACAATATTGTGAAAGCAGCTAAAAAAGCTATCGCTAGAAAATAAGTTGTATTCAGCTTAAGAATATTCAAGAGGCTGTCTCAAACTAAAGAATCCGTCATCACGAGTAAAACGAAGTGATCTCAACATGCTTTCATTGCGCGTATGAGGAAATTGCTTCTGCCGATATTTATCGGATTCACAATGACCGAAACTTTTGAGACAGCCTTTTTTATTATAGTCTAATTTATCAAAAACGACTTTTATAGATTTAATATCACCATAGGGTACTGTACTGCCTGTTCAAGAAAATTATCTATCCACCATCTCGTAGAATCAAAGATATACATTAATTTAAGGCTTGAATTAACAATCAAACCATGGATAAGTGCCTTTTCAAACTTTTATTAATTTTAGCCTTTTTCAGTACCACTACCCTTTTTGGACAAAACCTCTCCTTCCAAAAGACTTCTGATGGTATCTTACTTTCAGAAAATGGTAAAGCCCGTTTTTTCTATCAAACAGCTACCAAAAGCCTAAATGGCAAATACCCTAGAGCCAATTATATCCATCCTTTATATGGATTGGATGGAGAGGTACTGACGGAGGATTTTCCTGAAGATCATTTTCATCATAGAGGCATTTTCTGGACTTGGCATCAACTCTATGTAAATGGACAACGAATCGCCGATCCTTGGTTTTGCGAAGGTATCAGTTGGGAGGTTAAAAATACTAACACCAATATAAATGATAATATTGCAGAGCTTGAAGCTGAGGTAATATGGATTTCCGATAGTCTTGACCAAAAGCCTGTTTTAAAGGAAAATATTAAGATTACCTACAAAAATTATGAAAATGAAGCATATATGCTTCAATTCGAAATTACGCTCACTTCACTTGTAGACCACTTAGAATTGGGCGGTTCAGAAGATGAAAAGGGCTATGGTGGTTTCTCACCCCGTATCAAATTACCAAAAGATATCAAATTCTCTTCCGATGGGAAGGAAATCACTCCCCAAAACCTCCCAGTTCAGGCAGGCCCTTGGATGAACCTCTCGGGTTCCTTCAATGGAAAATCAAACTCTGGAATTATAATCATGGGTGAACCCGAAAAATTGCCACAATATAAAGGATGGATACTAAGAAAAGCCAACAGCATGCAAAACATGGCCTTTCCTGGCCGCTCGCCTATTAGCTTACCTCTTGGTGAACCACTTATTTTTAGAAACCAATTGTTGGTCCACAATCACCTTAGCCTCAAAGAAATCGAGCAATATTATCAGAAGTTTATAGATCAACGCTAAACTATTCTTTCATGGATAAAACTAACCTATGCTCTTCCACATTTAAAATGTTGAAGAGCTAATATGACGGGGTTTAAAATCCCATATTATTTGAGTTCTTGATTGCAAATCAGGAACAGCTTTTGATTAGCTTTTAAGAATAAGTTACAATGCTATTCCACATTTGCAATGTGGAATAATTAATATTAGGGGATTTTAAATCCCCCGTTATCAGCGTTCCTGATTAAAATCAGGAACAGCTTTTGGTCATAGATATTAAAAAATATTACTTCCTCGTTTACCACTCATAAAAGAAATCTATCAAATTGAGTAATTGATCGTAATTTAGACCTCCTTAAAGTCAGGAATAAAATTATAGATTAGTCAGTAATGGAATTTACTTCAAATAAAAAGTTACCTGAGGAGCAATTAATCAAGGTTTCCAGAATGAAACCTGTTATTAAGCCAACCAAGCCACATAAGCATGCAGGATATCATGAACTAATATTTTTATTTCAAGGTGCTGGTCAACATACCATTGGTGACGACACTTTTGAGGTACTTCCTCCCACTGGATTTTACCTAGGTCCCGGACAGGTTCACTGTTGGGATTTTTCCAAAATCCCTGATGGCTTCGTGATTCTTTTTAAAGAGGAAATACTTTCACTTTACCCAAAGGCTCAAAACTACCTCTTTAACTTTCCCAAACAATTCAGCATTGAAGACAATGGGGAATTCTTTAAGATGCTCGAAGAATTCTATCGAGAGTTCAAAGCTGCTGAGAGTTTGGATATTCTTTCGGCTTTCCTGAACCTGATTGTTTTAAAAGGCTTTGGATACTCCACCCAAAGTAAAAAAACAGATCCAAAGGAGGCCTCTGACTTTTATCATTTTAAAAACTTGCTCAATGAACATTTCATGGAGTTAAAAAATACTGAAGACTATGCCAAGCTAATGGAAATTTCTGTAAAGAAATTGAATAAAACCTGTCAAGCAGCCGTCAATGCCACAGCTAAAGAATTGATCAAAGAAAGAATATTGATGGAAGCGAAAAACCTCTTGGCACATACTAACAATAATGTATCGGAGATAGCCCATCTTTTAAACTTTACAGATTCTTCAAACTTTGTGAAGTTTTTCAAATCTTCCACTACCCTTACACCGTTGGATTACAGAAGTAAGGCAAATGCCCAATAATACCATTTTTGGGAAATAATTACCGTCATCAAAATTCTGTAGAATGTAAATTTGCATGAAATAAAATGCAATCATGAACAAGTTCCTATTATCATTCTTTTTAGTGTTAATCTCTCAATTCACTTTTGCCCAAAGCGGCATACGTGGAATCTTGGTAGATGGTGAGGACCATAGTCCCCTAGAGTATGCCTCTGTGGCACTTTATGATGCTTCAGACAGCTCTTTGGTAGCTGGAACTGTAACCGGTGATGATGGAAGTTTCAGCATTGGTCCGCAGAAAAAAGGCAACTATTATCTCAGTGCCCAATTCATGGGCTATGAAACAAAGATTATTAGCAACATTAGCCTAGAAAAATCCAAATTAATAGACTTGAATACCATTCTTCTTTCTGCAAACCAGCAATTAATGGAGGAAATCGAAGTATCTGGAAAAAAATTCACCACCATGCATAAAATTGACCGACAGGTATTTGAAGCAGCTAATTTCCAAGCTAGCCAAGGAGGAACAGCTGTGGATGTTTTAAGGAATCTACCCTCAGTCAGCATCAATGCAAACGGTGATATTTCTGTCAGGGGAGCCACAGGCTTTGTGGTGATGATTAATGGTAAACCCGTGCAATCAGATCCTAATATGATTCTTAGTCAATTGCCAGCAAACAGTATTAAAAACATTGAATTGGTCACTGCTCCATCTGCTAAGTATGATCCAGAAGGCAAGGCTGGCTTGATCAATATCATTACCAGTAAAGGAGCTACTGATGGCACCTTTGTTCAGATAAACACCAAAATCGGTGCTCCTAGCATTGAAATTTATGATAATAAGGAAAACCCTAAGCGCTATGGGGCAGACTTTACCATTAATCACCGTAGAAATAAATGGGACCTTTCATTGGGTGCCAGTTATCTGAGAAATGATATTTCTGGAAGAAGAGAAGGGAATGTTTATACCATTCGTGAAGATACCACCACCTACTTCCCCTCAGATGGAGAAAGAAGCTTTGTAGAAAAAGCCTATTCTGGTCGGTTCACCGTGGGATACACTCCTAATAAAGCCAATAATTTCAGTCTTGGATTCTATGGAGGAAAAAGAAGCAAAGACCGAACAGCTGATATCATTTATTATGACAACCACCAAGTGGTAGATGGAGAGGAAATTTATAGCATGCAATACTATAATGAAAATCTCCGAATCAGGAGAAGTGATTTTGTATTAGGAAGCTTTGATTATAGCCATACCTTCAAAAATGATTCAAAATTAAGCAGTTCTTTCCTGTATGAATATACCATGCTTGGTGGACCAACTACAAATAGAAACCTTGGTTATCCTGACACTGACTTTGTTTACCAAGACGAGTATAACACCAATGATAATCCCTTACATGGTACGCGGTTACAGTTGGACTATCAAGCTGCTCCATGGAGCATAGGTACATTTGAGGCAGGTTACCAGTTTAGGAATTTGAACCATACAGGTGACTTTGTTTATGAGCGTAAAAACAATGAAACTGGTGAGTTTGAATTGGTACCAGAATTTTCCAGCAATGTGGACCTTAGCAGGCAAATCCATTCTGCCTATGGTCAATTGACTGGAGAAAAGGGGAAATGGAGCTATGCTGCTGGTTTGAGACTTGAGTTTATGGACAGGGAACTAGACCTAAAAGACAAAGCAGGTACAGTGGACACAACCTATTATTATGATTTTATCAAGCCTTATCCATCTGCTAGCCTGCAGTACGCTGTCAATGATGAGCTTAGGTTAAAAGCTGCCTATAGCAAAAGAGTGGAAAGAACCACCACCTTTAAGATGAACCCATTCCCGGAAAGAGAGCATTCTGAAACCCTCGAACAGGGTGACCCTACCCTTTTACCTGAATTTATTGACTTAGGTGAAATAGGTGTGGTAAAGGATTTTAGCAGTAATTCCTTCTTTGCCACCGCCTATTACCGTAACGTCCAAAACTTGGTCAACAGGGTAAATACTGTTTATAATGACACCATCCTCAACAGGATTTATTCCAATGTAGGAAGAGGGCGCTCTATTGGACTAGAAACTGGTCTGGAATTAAACCCAACTCCTTGGTGGCAGGTATTTGCAGGAGCTAACCTTTATAGCTATAATATCAAAGGTGAATTTGATAATAAACCTATAGACAGTTCAAGCTGGATATATTCCATCAATGCCAATACCAGTTTTGATATTTCTTCTACAATGAGCCTCCAATGGTCGGTCAATTATCTTTCCAAAAGAAATACTGCACAGGGTGAGGATTCGGGATTTCTTTCTCCAAATTTGACTGTGAAGAAATCCTTTCTGGATGACAGGCTAAGTACTACTTTACAATGGTTAAATATGGACATGGGTTTATTGAAAACCAATGAGCAAAGGATTAGCACTTGGGTACCAGGAGAATTTTATACCACCACCAACTACGTATATGAAGTCGATATGATTATGATCAACATAAGTTATACGCTCAACAGAAACAAAAATAAATCTAGGTTTATCAAAAGCGAATTTGGAGAAAAGGAATTTTAATAATTCAATACAATACAAACAAGTCGAGACCTATAATCTCGGCTTTTAGTTTTTTTAATAAATTGGGTTTCCCGCTTCAAACTTCGATCTTCCGAGCCCTCATTTCCTCTCTACTTTTTATTCAAATATCAATACTATCTTTTCCTTACATATAAAATCCTTTGAACCATTTTCGAAGTTTAGCTATATTAACTAATGTACTTATTACACTGCAAAAAGAACTAAAACAATAAACCACTATTGAGAAATTCTTGAAAATAAATTTTTCTTTTGAAATTTCTCATTTAACCCAATAATACAATATGACTAAAATTTCACTACTTTTCTTTATCTGCTTGGGTTCTCTCCTATCTTTATTTCACCCGAGCAATAAGGATCTTGCCCAACGGTTTCTTAGCTCCTTAAATGCTGAGCAAAAGGAAAAAACCATACATGCTTTTGACCATGACTCAAAATCCAATTGGCACTATTTCCCGGCTACCATGTTTGAAAGAGCAGGTATATCTTTGGCAGAGCTTGACCAAAATCAAAAAGACGCCCTATTTAATTTGCTAAAAAATTCACTATCAGAATCAGGCTATGACAAGACTCTCAAAATAATAGATCTGGAAAATGTATTGGCGGAACTTTCTGGCAATACCACCATGCGGGATCCAGAAAAATACTATGCTGCGTTTTATGGTGACCCGGCAAAGGATAAAATTTGGTCCTGGTCCTTTGAAGGACATCACCTTTCCCTCAACTTCACCATTGATGATAAAGAGGTATCTATTGCCCCGCGATTTATGGGAGCCAATCCGGCTAAGATCCTCAGTGGCCCAAGAAAAGGTGAAAGGGCCTTAGCCCAAGAAGAAGACCTTGGCTTTGAATTGGTCAATTCCTTGACTGTAGAGCAAAAACAAAAGGTGCTATTGAATCAAGAGGCTTTTCCTGATATTATCACTAAAAATGATAAGGAAGTTGATCCATTGGAACCTGTAGGGATTAAATATAAAGACCTACAAATTAGTCAACGATCAAAACTATTGGATTTAATCGAGGCTTACCTATCCAATATGCCAGAGAAATTGGCAAAACAAAGGATGGAGAATCTGAAAAAGGAAGAATTAGATGAAATTACCTTTGGGTGGGCAGGAGCTACTGAACCGGGAATAGGACATTATTATAGAGTTCAAGGCAAAACCTTTTTGATAGAGTTTGACAATACCCAAAACAAGGCCAACCATATCCACTCAGTTTGGAGGGACTTTGATGGAGACTTTGGCAGGGACCTCATCAAAGAACATTATCATAATTCCAATCACCATCATTAATTACGAAAGGGCCAGATTAAATTGATCTGGCCTTTCTTTTACTAAATTTCTCCATTTTTGTAATTATCAATTTAAACTTCTAGGTTTGGTTCCTTAACTATACTTTTCAATATTTCGAATCACCATGAGTAAAATAATAGACCTATCAAAACCTATACAATTCAATAAACAGGACCCTTGGTTTATGCGGGTTAAGATCAAACATAAACCTCATCATAAAGCCAAATGGTTGATCAGGCTCCTTGGTTTGCCTTTCAGGCTTTTCCCAAAAGGCTTTATTGGCTGGGCAGATGATACCATTGATAAGATGGGCGTTCATGCCACTACCCATATTGATGCTCCTTGGCATTATTCTCCCACCCTAAATGGAAAAAGGGCCAAAACCATTGACGAAATCCCTTTAGAATGGTGCTATGGAGAGGGCTTGGTGGTTGATATGAAGCATAAGGAAGATTTTGACCCCATTACAATTAAGGATATCCAAGGGTTTCTGAAAGATCAAAACCTCCACTTGGAAAAAGGTATGATTGTCTTGATCAAAACTGGTAGGGACAAACTTAATGGCACTAAGGACTTTCATAAGAAAGGTACCGGAATGAGTAAAGAGGCCACTGAATGGTTAATTGACCAAGGTATCAAAGTAATGGGCATAGATTCTTGGGGCTGGGATCTTCCTCTACCCTATATGATCCAAAAGGCCAAAGAAAGCAATAATCCAGATCTATTTTGGGAGGCCCATTTGGTTGGCCAAGAAAAAGAATATTGCCATATGGAGTAACTGGTCAATCTTGACGCCCTTCCCTATTCAGGCTTTAAGGTCGCTGCCTTTCCCTTAAAAATTGTTGGCGCTTCAGCAGGCCCTTCGAGGGTGGTGGCGATATTGGATGAGTAGTAAAAAAAGAAATAAATAATAAAGTGAGAATAAAAATCTAGGCGTAGCATATGCTACGCCTAGATTTAGTTACACCTAGCTTCACTTATATAAGCAAATTCTCCTTAGACCTTTGGTAACTCCCATCCATTATGATAATGGGCGGACACCAGCTTATTGGCCTCTGGATCTGTAAACAAGCCTTTCTCTGCATCCCAATAAACCTTCTGCCCCGTCTTGTATGCAATGTTACCCATATGAGCATTAATAGCTGCTACACTACCTGTTTTGATACCGCAGTGAAGCATAGATTCATCATTGGCTTTAATGGAATCTATGAAATTCTGGGTGTGCTTGTCCAGTGCATTGCCTTCTGGTTTTACCCTGGCCATTCCCTCGATCACAGGCTTGCCACCTTTCTTTTCAGAAATAATTTCCCATCCTCCACGGTTAACCACCAACGTGGCATTATTACCAATGAAAGCAATACCTTCAGTATAGCCATAGTTTCCACCATCAATTCCAGTAGCATGCTCCCAAAGCATATTGAATCCATCAAATTCATATACTGTCTGAAGGGTGTCAGGAGTTTCTGAAGCGTCATCAGGATAGGCAAATTTACCTCCTGAAGCCATGATGGATTTAGGCGCACTCACTCCCATGGCAAACAGGGCAATATCAATTTCATGTACTCCCCAATCAGTCATCAAACCACCAGCATAATCCCAGAACCACCTGAAATTAAAATGGAAACGGTTTTCATTGAAGGGACGCTTTGGAGCAGGACCTAACCACATATCATAATCTACCCCTGCTGGAGCAGCTGTATCTGGCTTTACTGGGACTGGCTTCATCCATCCCTGATAGGCCCAGGCTTTTACCAAACGGATATTTCCTAATTGTCCTGACTGCACAAACTTGATAGCATCATCATACTGATTGCCGCTTCGCTGCCACTGTCCTACCTGAACCAACTTCCCATATCTTTCTTGGGCCTTAACCATGATATTGCACTCCTCAATAGAGTTGGCCAATGGCTTTTCAGTATAGGCATGCTTTCCTGCTGCAAGGCTATCCGTTAGCACTAGACAATGCCAATGATCCGGTGTTCCATTGATCACCACATCCACATCCTTATTTTCCAAGAGCTTGCGGTAATCCTTATATAGTTGTGGCTTTTTTCCTCTAAGCTTGACCACATCTTCTGCCCTTTGGTCCAATACCCTCTGGTCTACATCCGCAATGGCCACACAATTGACCTGTGGCATTTTCAAAAAGGAATTCATATTAGACCAGCCCATTCCTTTGGCACCAATCAAACCAACGTTAATTTGATCATTGGCTCCAACAGTACGGGTAAACTGCCCAAATTCCTTAGCACTCAAAATTTTGGGCATAGCCATTCCAGCAGATGCCAAAAGCGTATTTTGTATAAATCTTCTTCTTGACGACATAATGTTTTTCTTAAAAATAATGGATAATAAAATACCAGCAGAAACAAATAATTATCACCTTTTCAATCGAATGATTGGGAAGAAATAAAAGGCCTTCCACTGATAAGAACTTAAATAATATACCCCTTAATATTAAAAATAAAGCCCTTGTCTGAAATTCAAACTAAAGGGCTTTATATATATCATAAGGCTGCATTACAGTTTTCTAACCCAGATATTTCTGAAATTAACTGGATTTCCATGATCCTGAAGTTTAATTGGTAATTCAGCTTCATGCGGCTCATATTTATGAACACCTATATAAGCAGTTGTTCCTTTTACCTCATAATGGTTTTGTACCAAAATACCATTATGGATCACTGTAACATAAGCTGGGGAAATCAACATCCCGTCTTTATTGAATCTTGGAGCGGTAAAGAAGACATCATAAGTATTCCATTCTTTTGGAGAACGTGTAGCATTTACCAAAGGAATACCTTCCTTATACAAAGAAGCCGCTTGACCATTTGAATAAGTTCTGTTATCATAAGAATCAAGAATCTGGACTTCATATCTGTCCATAAAGAAAAGGCCACTATTTCCTCTTCCTTGCCCATCACCTTTCACCACATCAGGAGCCTTCCACTCTATATGCACCTGCACGTCTCCAAATGATTCCTTGGTAACAATTTCACCAGTACCTGGCTTCACCGTAAAAATACCATCATGTACAGTCCACAGAGCTTCTCCGCCTGTTTTCAAACTCTTCCAAGCATCTAGGTTACTGCCATCAAATAACACAATCGCATCAGATGGAGCCAAATGATTTTCAGCACCTGGAGTCACAATTCTAGGTTCCGGCTCCCAAACTTCAGTTGCCTCAGGTGGCAAACTGATTTTTTTCATTTCCTGGGCCATTGCTGGAACAGCCAAAAATCCACCTGCTATAACAGGTAATAATACTTTTTTAAAATTCATTTTATTTCTGATTTATCTTCATGACTAATTTGCAATTTATACGAATTACAATAATATAAAAAGGTAAAATTGCCTATATGCACATCAAAATCTTATAAATGGTTGATTTGACGTTTTATATGATTTAAAGAGAGAGCCATCATTAAGTGATATCATGTTTAAAGGAATCTTAAGAAGATCGTATTTTTATCAAATTCAGACTCTACAATTCCAATTCATTTAAATAATTATATTTATACGTAATGTCGCACGTAACCAAATCTTATAAGATTTGGTGTTTTCTGTTCTTTTCCATTGATGAAAAGAACAGAAAATCTAGGCCACGGAGCCTTCTTCAAATTGAGTGATTTCATTTTCGACTACGATCAGTTTGTCTCAATATGATTTTGTGCCATTTGCTGTAGGCTAAAAATGAGTGGATCTCACTTGTCCACTTCGCGAGCTAACTCATTTTCTTAACGCTTCCATCAACTGTCCCAAAACCGAATGCTCCAATGGCCATTGGAAGGATTTCAGTTTAGTATATTGTTTCATTTGTTCAACGTGCAAAATTCCGTATAGTCAGATAAATAATTTAGGTCATCCTAATGAAACAATCGCTCACACTTTAAATAAAAAAGTTTGTGTTTATTTAATCCTAAAATATTTTCTTTGCTACCTGAAACACTTAAAATCTTCCTTAACTTTTTTCAGAAAACATGAAAACCAATCTTATTACGCTTCTTCTCATCTTTTGTACGGTTACAACGCTTATAGCCCAAGAAAAGGAAAAACGTGGTTTTATATCTATTAGCTTAGGACCGAGTGTTAATTTGGGAAATAACCAAAGTCATTATTTAACTATACATGGACCATCTGGACAAATTATCGGAAAAAGTGATGACAACAATTCAATTCCCGCTGGAAATATAGGACTAAACCTTAATTTGATCGAGGCTGGATATGTATTCAAGTTCGGACTTGGATTTACCGGTAAATGGCAAGGAGGCGCTTATATCAAAAATCAAGGTGACACAGAAATAACTGGCTCTTTTGGGGCCATACTGCTTGGCCCCATGTACATGTTGCATATTAATGACCAACTGGATTTGGATATTAAAGCCCGTGTTGGACGAATGTACTATTCTGAAGAAGCAAGTAGTTCCGCTTCAGAATCCTATTATCTAGGTGGAGATTTCGGAGCTGCCTTAAGGTTTCATATTGCAAAAAAATGGTCTTTACTCACCGGCATTGATTATCAAACCGGCTTAAACATATCCAATATTAACAGGATCAATACCTCTTTTGGAGTTGCCTTCAGGTATTGATGGATTAAAATCAAGAAAGAAGTCTCTATCATCTTTCGTAATGCAAAATATTACAAAGTGACACATATAAAATGTCGATAAAACCAAAAACCATCTGCTCCTCACTGGAACAGATGGTTTTTCTTTTTGAAAATGTTCAATTTTATTAAACCAATTGCTTCACCTTATCTTTTAAACTCTGCAAAAGATCTTTGGGATAGCTTCTATTGCCCAAAAAGACATCGGTCATGGAATTGATAAACCTATCTCCAAATTTCTTCATCAGAAAGTTTCTGATCATCCTCTGGCTATAAAACCATTTGGAAACAGTCAAGCCTGTCTGGATTTCTGGCAACATGGATTCGCCCAACTTAGCCTCATAAATTTCCCCCGCCTTTAATGGGTCAAGTTCCGCCTCAACAATTGCTTCAACCACCAATTCACCACTCAACAGGGCATTAGATATCCCTTCTGCGGTAATCGGATCAGCAAACCCAGCCGCATCTCCGATCAAAAACACTTTGTTTCTATAAAAACCATCGGTACGCGGTGAAATAGGAATTTGGAAACCATGGGCCTCTTCTTTGATCACTTCCGTGATTTCGAGTTTTTCCAAATACTTTTTATAATAATCCTTGAGATTAATACGGGTCTTTTTGGTAGATGCCACTCCTAATGAGAGATGGTTTTCCTTAGGAAAGCTCCATGCATAACCCTGAGGAATCGTATCAACATCAAACCTGATTTCAGTAGACAACCTCTCAAAATCTTCAGGCTTCACCTCCACCTCATACTCCAATGCAGGTATCAAATTACGGGTCTCTTTCCATCCGGCCATTTTCGCGGTCGGGCTCAATGCTCCATCACCTGCAATCACCATCTTGGCGTTTATATCACCCTGATCTGTATTCAAAACCAAATGCTCTCCAAAAACAATCCCGCTTAGTTTATGGCCTTCTTTGACCACCACGCCAAGATCCTGGCATTTTTTTATAATAAAATGATCAAATTTATCCCTCATCACCATGCTCACTACAGGCTCTTCCCTGTAAGCACTTAGCTTGATATCCTCATTTTCAAAGTACAAGCTGATCTGGTTATACTCCCTTTCAACCACCTCAGAAATATCAAAAGGCAATCTTCTTCTACCTCTGAAAACAAAACCACCACCACAGGTTTTGTACCTTGGTAATGTCTCCTTTTCTATCAAAACTGTGGATATCCCTTTTTTGGCAAGGTTATAGGCCGCAGATGCTCCAGCAGGTCCGCTACCGATAACGGCTACATCAAATAATTCCATTATAAAGTAATCAGTGAGTTGGTTCTATAAGACCGTAAAATAAATGAAAAATAGTAGATAAAGCCCTATGAATACCAGATTTTATGACTTGCCGAATCAGGGCAGTAATGATTACCTGTAAATATTTTTAAGCATTTTTCTGAGAAGGTTCAATCGAGGATTAGTCTGGCGCATATTATAGATTCCAACAAAACCTTGTAATTTTGAATGATCAAAATAAAAATTCCGATCAGGAAACCTTATCATGAACAACAGACAACTCTTTCTCTCCCACCTTGCCCAAACTACTGACTTTCCATTATTAATTGAAGTAGAAAAAGCAGAAGGAATCTATTTATATGGTCCCAAAGGAGAAAAGTATATTGATTTGATTTCCGGTATTGGGGTAAGTAATGTTGGTCACCGTCATCCCAGAGTATTGGCTGCTATCCAAGAACAATTGGATAAATACCTGCATCTGATGGTTTACGGGGAATATGTGCAATCTCCACAAACATTATTGGCCAAGGCCCTCTCTGATACCTTACCTGAGAATCTTAACAATGTTTACTTGGTCAATAGCGGTAGTGAAGCCGTTGAAGGAGCATTGAAACTGGCCAAAAGATACACTGGCAGAAGAGAGATTATCAGCTGTGTAAATGCTTACCATGGTTCTTCTCATGGGGCATTATCTGTGGGGGGAAATGAAATTTTCAAAAGGGCTTACCGACCGTTATTGCCAGGTATGAGCCATGTACATTTTGGACAAATAGAAGATCTGAAAAAAATCACAGAGGACACTGCTGCCATTATAGTTGAAACTGTTCAGGGAGAAGCCGGTATTCGCGTAGGATCCAAAGCCTATTTTCAAGCCTTAAGACATCGTTGCAATGAAACCGGAACGCTCTTGATTTTGGATGAAATTCAGGCAGGTTTCGGAAGAACAGGGAAATTCTGGGCTTTTGAGCATTATGATATCCAGCCAGACATAGTCGTTTGTGCCAAAGGTATGGGCGGAGGAATGCCAATTGGGGCATTTATCTCTTCTCAAACCATTATGGCTGTATTCAAAAACAATCCACTTTTGGGACATATCACCACTTTTGGTGGTCATCCAGTTAGCTGTGCGGCCTCTCTGGCCACTATAGAGGTCTTACAAAATGAAAATCTAATCAACCAGGTTGAACACAAGGCTAATCTTTTCAAAAAGCTTTTAAAGCACAAAAAAATAAAGGCTATTAGGAACAAAGGTTTGATGATGGCTGTGGAATTTGAGGATTTTGATACCCTAAAGCCCATAATTGACCGCGCTATAGAATTAGGAATAATCACCGATTGGTTTCTTTTCTGTGATGACAGCATGAGGCTGGCTCCTCCCCTTACCATCACAGATGAAGAAATCCGCCAGGCCTGTGAGGTAATCCTTCAGTCCATAGAGGACAATGGCTGATAAAGAATGATCCATAGCAAAACTATGGATCATTCTTTATTCTTCCTTATAAAAATATTAAACAATTTAGCCAAGCGCTTTAATCTGTTTCTTTTCCAAATATCCCAATTACCTATTTAAATTGTTTAAGTCCCTTTCCTTTTTAAGAATTTTACACCAATCGGGGTATTTTTTATTTGCATTGAAATAAATAGGTTTACAAGATATTTCACGGCAGATCAAATATTGAAAGCAATAAAAAGTTATATTTATAATCATTAAAACAATAAAAAATTTGTTTCACCAACGAAAATAAAAACTGGAGTATATGTATATCCGCAATTGCACCAATAAATGTTAAAAGGGAACCGAAACGATCCTTTTGATGAAAGTATCAATTACTTCAGTCTTCGGACAACTTGAGCAAAGGATTTATGGTTACTGACATCATAGCGGATAATCAGATTAGAGTATTTCAAAAGTGATTCTAATAATCACAATTTATAAAAATCAATACAGCATTTTAGGCAGGAAAATAGCACCTCCTTTTTTTAAAAATTTTTGAGTAATTAGAAGGATTCACCAATAGGTTTGACATAAGACGAAAAGAGCATATTACCATCCCCTCTATTGATCTGAATCCATGGGCTTTGTATATCTAAATTAAGCTAACAGCAAGAAGAAACTTAATAGGTTTCATTTGTTGGATGCTAGCATTGTGTTTCAGCAACCAGTAAACTGCTGTATTTTATTAAAGAACATTTTTAACTTTTAAACTATATCAACATGGATTTTAAAATAAGCCCTTCAGTGGGTATCGCAAGACTAGGAAATAGCAAAGGGCAGTTTTGCCTTTCTCCTGATACCATCGGGGGACTCCCCTACGAAGCGGATGGCCAGGGAAACAAACTAGGCCCAATTAAAAATTTCAAGGATGAGTTCAGCCAAGTAAGGCGCCAAGGTCAGCTTTTTAGGATATTGCGCTCTGATGGCACAGAACTCACCGCTAACTCCCCCAATGTCTCCTCCATGGAATGGACGGTGCATTTAGCCAACAAAAAAGCCGCTTGGTACCAATACAGTGAATTGGAAGGAAATCTGCTTTATGGAGAAGCCAATAGTTATAAAAACAGAGGAGTAGCCCTAAGAAATGCTGGAAAAACCACAGAAGCTGATAGACAAACATTGATCATTGATCCAGGACCACGGACTGTCAGTGGCCCCAATCAAAATATTGGCTTTGATAAAAGCGCTGTGCCATCTGGTTATCCGGCCCAGTATCCACCAGAAAATGTCAGCTCCGGAATGCCCATTACTACTTTAGGGGATTTGAAAACAGATAACCAAGGCAGACTGGTCGTTTTGGGTGGCTTTGGAAATGCCGGTGGTAATGAACCATTGACCAGCTATGGTGGATCTGACACCTGGCATGATGATATATCTGATGGGCCAGTCTATTGCACCGTTACCTTCAATGACGGATCAGCACCACTTTCCTTACAAGCTTGGGTGATTGTCGGCTCCCCGGATTTTGCTCCGGAAATTGTAAACATTTCCACTTTAAGCGACTCCATGTTTGATGTCGCAGTAAGAAGTTTTGATCTAGTTCCTAGCATGTACCATAATGGGGCATTTGACCCTACTTATGTGGTCAATTATCAAAGAGACATCTTACCAATTATCCAACGATTGGGAGGGTATCAATGGGTTGCCAACGTACAGTCCATGATGGCTTTTACTTCCAATATCTTTGATTTCTCAGATCCAAGTGAGGCCAACAAGGCCAATAGAGAAAACTATTTTTCCTATTTCAGAAGGCCCAATGATAAGTCAAACCCATCCCCTAACCAACCACAATCCCAATTGTTCAAGGAAAACGGAACTGACTTTTTTCCTATGATGCCCTTGAACTCCGGTAGTAATTCAGTGAGCAATGAAACGATTGTTAAATTCTTGGCCCTTAATGACACCCAATACTTTATGCTCAATCAATGGGCGAAGGGTTCCTTCGAGAATAACCCCAACTATGAACCTTTCCCTGTCAGCGAATTGGATCAGGCCAGTGTAGGAAACTGTGTAGGTTTGCCTATGTGCCCTGGTATTGAAGTTACCTGGAGCGTGCAAAACAAAAACATTTATTCAGCGCCATTTGTGATTGCTGACCAAAAAGGCCCCGGAGGGTATAATCAAACAGGCCTTACACCATCAAGAGATGAGTGCGAAGGCGGGGGATGCCAACCTGGGGATTTGACCAAAAGAATGGCTTGTCCATGGCAAGCCGACTTCTTCCAATGTACAGTCCAGCCAGTTAATTTCACTAACCTTTCATTTAATAAAGATTCAAGAACAACTGTTCAGGAAGTAAGCACCAGCGACACTTGGACTGCATCTGGAACAAGCTATTCGGACCGTCAGAAACTGACCAGCAGTCCAGTCAATGAGCCATTGCCTCCTACCTATTATTCCTATTGGTGGCCACCACAAAGTCCATGGGATGTACTGACGGGGGAAATCACCCTGGAAGGCCAAATGCAATCTCACTTGCCTGCCGGCCAACAAATGAATTATGCCAGAGGTATCAATAGTTTTGTACAAATGGTAGAACATTGGTCAGCCATGGCCTTCATAAGGAATACCAATTCACAGGATAAGGGCTTTCCTTATTTCAGCGAAACTGAAAGGACCCACGAACTCTTTTCATTCAAAGAAGTAGGCATTGGTCAGATCAGTGGCAATGGGGGCGATAATGAAACTACCATCCCTGTTTTCTTCATTGAAGATGATGTCAAGCGAATAGAACAAAAAGGTGAAAAAGCCAAAAAACTGGTTTCCTTCCTTGAAGAAAGGGCATTTAAGAAGATTACTGTTAGTGGAGAAGGGCTCGGAGTGCCCAGATCAGGAACGAGAATCAGAAGATAATGTCTACAGCTCATCATTATACAGATTTACTTATTGTTGGTGGAGGCCCTAGCGGAGCCTCCACCGCTTTAAGTCTATTGAATTATTCAAAATTGAAGGTCACCATAGTCGAGCAATCTGACTTTAGCCGTACCAGAGTAGGTGAACATGTTTCTTCCAGTATATTTAACTTGCTAGACTACTTAAAAATAGAAAAAGCTGATTTTGATCCCGATAGTTTTATTCCCGTCTATGCCACCAAAGCTTATTGGGGCAGTAACAAAGCCAACAGTACTCATTCCATTTTCACTACAGAGGAATCCACCTACCAACTGGATAGAGAAAAATTTGATTTGAAGCTTATTGAGGTCGCCGCAGAAAGAGGTGCCTCAATATTCCCAAGGTCAAAATGCATCAAATTCTGGCAACAGGAAGATTTGACTTGGCAAGTATTGGTGAGCCATCCTGAACAGGGTAAATTCACTATTTCCGCCAAATATTTGGTGGATGCCTCTGGAAGAACTGGAAATGTCTGCCGGCAAGTGGGTGCTCCTTCCCAAAAATATGATTCATTGATGGGTGTTGGTTTATTCTTTAAACGTGATAAGGAAAGCTTACAATTTGAACAGACAATGGAAGCCGCAGAAAATGGCTGGTGGTATGCTGCTTGCCTTCCAGATAATAAGATGGTATTGACCTTCTTTACCGATGCTGATATAATCTCTAAACATGAAATCCATAGCCTTGAATCATGGAAAGAAATCTTGCAAAAAACCCATCATATAAAACAGCTTATACAAGGAGCTACGGCCCTAACTGAAAACCCCTGGGTTCGCAATGCACAAACTCAGATCAGCAATAGCACTCAAATAAAACGTTTTATAGCTATAGGAGACGCAGCGGTATCTTTTGATCCTATTTCCTCTATGGGAATTGGCTTTGCGATAAGCTCGGCCTGTCATGCTGCTACACATATTAGGAAGGAATTAGCCAATGAGATTCCTACAAATGAAATCTTTCAAGAAGATATTCTCCGTAATTTCAGTCAGTACCTTCAATTGCGGAAACAATTTTACCAACAAGAAAAAAGATGGGCTGCCTCCCTTTTTTGGAAACGTCGAAGAGAAGTCTAATTAGCAAAACATATTAGTGGCTTGATTAAGCTTAATCGCAATAATAGGAATGATCAATTCGAAAGGGCACCAATTACCACCATTTATCATATAATTCATTTAATTTTTTGGCAAAAGAATAAAAATCACCAGTTTGTGATCCATTTTCAGTATAAACCAATTTTCCTAGGATTTAATTGAATCTTTCTGTAATTGTTCCAATTAAATAAACCCATAATGAAATATATCCTTATTTTGTTCTGTCTAATGAGCAATGTTATGCTTGTCCAAGGGCAAGATCAAGCTCTAAAAGACCAAGTTTTGATTAGCTCATTGAAGAAAAAGACAAAAGTGAGCACTAATGAAAAGGGAGAATTACAGGTAAATGTTTCCCTAAAGGATTTCCAGAAATTCAAAGCCCAAGGATGGTTAAGCTATGGGAATTTTGGAGCCAAGGGCAATGGAAAAACCGATGATATGGATGCTATTGCAGCTGCCCATGCTTTTGCCAACCTGCATGGCCTGAAGGTAAAAACGGATAATGAGGCTACCTACTATATTGGAGGAAAGGAGCGTACAGCCATCATTCAGACAGATACCGATTTCGGTACGGCGACCTTTATCATTGACGATACCGAAGTGCAAAACCGGAATGCCTCCATTTTCATGGTCAGTTCCAGTCTTCAAGCCTACCAACTTGAAGGAATCACTTCACTAAAAAGAAATCAGGAGAAGATAGATCTTAGCCTTACCCAGCCATCTCTGATTACAGTTACTAATTCCAATGTCAAGCATTATATCCGCTATGGGCTAAACCAAAACAATGGACATGCGCAGACGGATATTTTTGTAGTTGATGAAAAGGGAAATGTAGATATGGATGCTCCCATCATCTGGGACTTTGAGCATATCACGGATATCAGGGTGTTGCCTATGGACCAAAAGCCCCTAACTATCACTGGAGGTCGCTTTACCACCATTGCCAATCAAGCAGAATCGAAGTACACCTATTACAGTCGTAATATTGCAATCCGAAGGTCCAATGTTCTTGTGGAGGGACTGGAACACCACATTCAGGGCGAAGGAGACCATGGTGCTCCTTATGGCGGTTTCATCAATATCCGGGATTGCGCCAATGTAAAAGTTAAAAACACCCTCCTGACTGGCCACAAAACCTACCAAACCATAGGCAATGCAGGCAAGCCCGTTTCCATGGGCACCTATGACATCAGCGTCAACCGGGCCCTTAATATTAGCTTTGAGAATTGCCGACAGACCAATGATATCAATGACCGCACCTTTTGGGGAATTATGGGCTCTAACTACAGTAAAAACCTACTTTATGACAACTGTACCTTCTCCCGCTTTGATGCGCATATGGGAGTGGCCAATGCCACCATCCGCAACTCCACCCTGGGACACATGGGAATCAATGCCATTGGTAGTGGTACCCTTTTGGTCGAAAACACTACTGTACGTGGAAGGAGCCTGATCAACCTGCGCTCTGACTATGGCAGTACCTGGCAAGGGGAATTCATTATCAGGGATTGTACTTTTGTTCCTTCTGATGGCAAACCGAGTAGTGCCAACCTGATCAATGGCTCTTATTCAGGGCAACATGATTTCGGTTACACCTGTTATATGCCAGAAAAAATCATCATAGAAGATCTCCGAATTGAGGACACAAATCATACAGATGAATACCAAGGACCTGCCATTTTCTCCAATATCAATCCCAAAATGACCGATGAAAGCTATCAGGAGAAATATCCCTATATCATCACCAAAAAAGTCATGCTTAAAAATGTAAGCACTTCCAGTGGCAAGGAATTAAGGCTGAGTGATAATCCCTTTATGTTTAATAAGGTGAATGTAATTTCGAAATAATTTCCATTTCAGGGTGTAAAAACCTTTACGATTGAATATTACTTTGAATCAAATTGATTTTAATGCTAAGATTAAGCCCAAGTGAATCGCCCTATTATAAAGCCAACAAAAATTACTGTGATCAATTAATCTCAGTATTGAATAAAAATAATATCCCATATTCAGGAAATGTTTCCAGTTATGGCTATGATGTTTATTTTGAGGTTAAACATCAGGTCAGAACCTATAAATTTAACTTTCATAAACATCAAACTTCACCATCTTCAAAAGGGCTTTTAATTAGAAATGCGAGAAATTATTCCTTTACCAATTTTAAGGTGAATTCAGGAATGGATGATATTATTAAAGTGAACCGTATCTTTCCTTTTGAATCCCTATTAAGAGGGGCAATAAAATATAAAATGGACAAACAATTTCATTTTCTCACATCAAGAGACATCAACCAAAAATCGATTGATAAATTATTAGCATTTTGCAAATTTACCGATCTGGTATTTTTAAAATCATCTCCATTAAAAACTCATGGATCAATAAGAAATACAGCGCTAGATCCATTGGAAATCATTTATGTAATAGAGAAATATTTAATTCAAAAGCCCTTAATTTAAGTATTTCACAAGAAAGCAATATCTAAAAGTATTGTGAGTGCTTGACACTAGTCAAGCACTCAGGGTAAAGGAAAAAGGAATGGACCATATACAATTAGGTTTAAAGGAGAATTGGAAGCAATTTACATTATTGGTGATCATCAATGCCTTTGTAGGAGGCATGATTGGACTTGAGCGATCCATCCTACCCCAACTTGCCGAGCAGGAATTCAGCATTTCTACCAATACCGCCCTCTTTTCCTTTATCATTGCCTTTGGGCTTACCAAGGCCATCTGTAATTATTTTACAGGAAGATGGGCCAACCTTATAGGCCGAAAAAACTTATTGGTCATCGGCTGGTTATTTGCCCTCCCTGTTCCCTTTATATTAATCTATGCGCAAAATTGGAACTGGATCATCTTTGCCAATCTCCTTCTTGGCATCAATCAAGGTCTAGCTTGGAGTATGGCAGTAGTAATGAAAATTGATTTGGTTGGTAGCAAAAAAAGAGGGCTTGCGGTGGGAATTAATGAATTTTCAGGTTATGCTGCAGTAGGTTTGGTTGCCTTTTTAACTGGACTGATTGCCAATAGCTATGGTGTAAGACCCTATCCCTTTTATTTGGGAATTGCATTTTCCATCTTGGGTCTTCTTTTATCTTTGTTTTTCATCAAAGATACCAGGCACCATGTTTCCAATGAGGGCACCAAAAGCAATATTCCGTTTCTCAAAAAAGTATTTCTCAACACCTCTTTTACCCACAAATCCTTAAGTGGCATCACACAAGCTGGCTTGGTGAACAACCTAAACGACGGTATGATATGGGGATTATTGCCGCTGATATTGCTGAATAAAACTTTCAATCCTACGGATATTGGCATTCTTACCGCTGTTTATCCTACTGTTTGGGGCTTAAGCCAATTGTTTACAGGCAGGCTATCAGATATATATTCCAAGAAAATGTTGCTATTTTACGGCATGCTTTTACAGGCTGTAGCCATCATTACCTTGATATGGGCAGACAGTTTCCTACATTTTGCCAGCATTGGTCTGGTTTTAGGTTTGGGCACAGCTTTGGTCTATCCAACCTTTATCAATGCCATTTCAGATTATACTCACCCCAGTCAAAGGGCTGAAAGCTTAGGGACTTTTCGGTTTTGGCGGGATCTTGGTTACGCAGGTGGAGCTTTGGTTACAGGTGTGATAGCGGACAGTCTAGGTATTGATACTTCCATTCTTTTCATAGGATTATTAACCGGACTTTCTGCATTGGTAATTCTGCAAAGAGTGCAAGATGTCAGTAAATGACACAAGCAAAAATCAATTCCATTTAAAAGAACTTTAATCACACTGGTTTTATTAAGTTAAGGAGACATTGGAATTTCCCTAAATGGCCAATAGTTTTTACAAGTATTAAATGGATTAGAATGCTTTATTTATCTTTAGGATCCAAATACTTTCGATCATAATATGAATTCATTTTTAAGTAAGATATTTCTTTTAGTCATTTTATTAATCAATCTGTCCTGCACTAAACAAAAGCAAGAATTCTCATTTGTCCAACTATGTGATACCCAATTGGGCATGGGTGGATATGAGCATGATATAGCAACCTTCAAACAGGCTGTTGAACAAATCAATCATCTCAATGTTGATTTTGCGGTAATTTGCGGAGACTTAGTCAACGATGCAACAGACAGTACTTATGCTGATTTTCTTGGCATCATGAAGGGATTTGAAATCCCTTGTTATGTAGCTCCCGGAAATCATGATGTTGGCAATAATCCTTCGGACACCAGTCTGACTTACTATAGGAAATTTATTGGCGAAGATTATTTTGATTTTAGCCACAAGGGTTTTTCCTTTTTGGTAACCAATACTCAATTGTGGAAAGTCTATGTGGAGCAGGAATCTGAGAAACATGAGCAATGGTTCAATGAAAGCCTCAAAAAAAATAAGGAGGAAAATCTTCCTAAAATAGTAATAGGTCATTATCCCATATTTACTGAATCCCCAGAAGAGGAAGATCATTACTATAATTTACCATTAGGAAAGCGTAATGAAATATTGGCAGCCTTTAAAAAGAATAATGTTAAAGCATACCTTTCAGGACATACCCACAAATTGATCATTAATAATTATGAGAATATTCAAATGGTCAGTGGAGAAACCACTAGCAAGAATTTTGACGAACGTCCCATGGGATTTAGATTATGGAAAGTTTCAACTGACACCTTAAAACATCAATTTATTCCTTTAAAACAATAAAGGTTCCAAGTTTTAAGGAAGCAAAGTAATATTCTAAAGAGAAAACAAAAGGCACCACCATTACCCAATGGTAAACTGGCTAATTTTGTAATATTGGACAAAACCCACTTGAAATTTTTCCATTGGAAATAAATTCCATTACCGTAGTTGAAGCTACTATAGAAGGTGTCCCTGTTTACCCGCAAGCATAACTATATTAAAAAACCTGTATATCCGCTATTCCACCACTAAGTATTACTCTCCAAAATGACTCATATTTCACAGAAATAATTAATTAAACCTGTCTTCCGCCAGGTAGATCTGTGGAATCTGTGAGAAATAAAGCTACTTGCGTGAAAACGGATCATATTAAAAGTAGGGCCATTAAATAAAGCTGTTGTTTTATCACTGTTTGAATTATTTTTTACTGCTTTTTCCATGAGTAGACAAGACCAGAATTTCCAGAAACTGAAAAAAATCAAAAGCAAAATAAGGTTTTAAATGTATTCTCCATTTTAGAGGTATCTGTAGAGCAGATAGGAAATAGTGCTCGGATAGCCATACTTATTGGAGGCTTCCATTCATTTTCTAAGAGGCTTGTCCTGCTCAAAAAATAAAAGATCTGCCCATTAATTATAATTTCTTTACATTTATTGTTAATGAAGTAAACGATAAACTTATCACTACCATGAACCCTAAAGTTAATTTCTTTTTTGATAATGATACAAGATGGAAAGATGAATTCAATCAGTTAAGAAGGATAGTCTTGGACTGTGGATTAACTGAGGAGCTCAAATGGGGCAAACCCTGCTATACCTATAAAAATAAAAACATCCTACTTATCCACGGATTCAAAGAATACTGTGCACTCCTGTTCCATAAAGGTGCACTATTAAAGAATGAAGAAAACCTCCTCATTCGGCAAACAGATAATGTTCAAGCTGCCAGACAACTTCGTTTTACCTCAAGCGAAGAAATCATCAAACTGGCCCCCTCCATCAAAGCTTATATTTATGAAGCTATTGAAGTGGAAAAAGCTGGAATAAATGTTGAATTGAAAAAGACTGACGAATACGAAGTTCCCGAGGAATTACAAAAGAAACTAGAAGAAAGCCCTGATTTCAGAGCTGCTTTTCAGGCCTTGACGCCGGGAAGACAAAGGGGCTACCTACTATATTTCTCCCAAGCTAAACAGGCTAAAACCAGAATTGCAAGGATTGAGAAATATATGCCCAAAATTTTAGAGGGCAAAGGATATAATGATCGTTAAAATAGTAAATCGTGAATAATAAAATTGACAATTATTTAAGTGAGGGTTGCGGAAGATGTGCTTTGGGAGGAACTCCGGATTGTAAGGTCCATAAGTGGACCAAGGAATTGTTACAGCTTAGAAGAATAGTTTTAGATTGTGAATTAACAGAAGAATTGAAGTGGTCGGTTCCATGTTATACATATAGAAAAAAAAATATATTGATTATCAGCGCCTTCAAGGATTATGCAGCCCTAAATTTTTTTAAGGGAGCATTATTGCAAGACCGAGCCCAATTACTGGAAAAACCGGGAGAAAACTCACAAGCTGGAAGGCTGATAAAATTTACAGACATAAATAAAATATTGGACAATGAGCCGAGGTTAAAAGCTTATATATTTGAGGCCATAGAGGTGGAAAATGAAGGATTGGAAGTACCCAAGAAAACAACCGCTGAATATCATGTACCAGAAGAGCTACAAGAGATGCTGGAAACCAATACTGATTTCAAAGCTGCCTTTCGGGCCCTCACCCCTGGAAGACAAAAAGGTTACTTATTGCATTTCTCCCAAGCCAAGCAATCAAAAACCAGATTGGCCAGAATTGAAAAATGCATGTCCAAAATCTTTGAAGGAAAGGGATTCAATGACCGATAAAAACACAGGACATAACAAGTCTCATATTTTTTCTATTTTAGCTGTTTGTAAATCACACCAAAATCTAAATTCTAAGCCCTGTTTCATAAAAATGAAAAAATTTATTCTGGCCTTAGGCCTAGCTTGCACATTCCTTTCCTGCAATAAAAAAGCCACTCATGAGCTTCAAGTAAGCCCTTCCCCTATTGATGCAAAAATCGAAGGCAATATATTAAAAGGTCCCTCAGTATTAAATGATCCCAACCGCTTTGTTTGGGGCGGAAGTGTGGTTAAGGGCGATGATGAAAAATACCATATGCTTTATGCCACTTGGGAAAGTGGGGACAGCATCCCTCCCTTTTCCCAGTCTTGGGTCTTACACTCAAAAATCGCTTATGCTGTTTCTGATTACCCTGACCGTAACTTCAAGTTCAAAGGAATTGTTCTTACTGGCAGGTCCTTGGATGGCGATTCCACTGCTTGGGATGCGCAGATGGTCCACAATCCACATATTCAAAAGTTCAATGGAAAGTATTATTTATATTATATAGGTTCAAAGGATCCTGGTATTCAACCTAAAGGCTCCAAAGGCGAAAATGTAGATTGGAGAAATAGGGTTCAACAAAACCAATGTATTGGAGTGATTGAGTTTGATAGCTTTGAAGACCTTTTAAGGGGTGATTTCAAAAGACCTAAAGAGCCAATTTTAACGCCAAGAACAAGAGTAAAACCCGACAATATTGTTAACCCTTCACCTGAGGGCACATCACCTAAACCTGACAATATAATTGTAGTGAATCCATCGGTTGTACAAAGACCTTCAGATGGAAAATACCTCTTATTTTTCAAAGGCAATTTTTATAACCCTGGCTGGAGAGGGGTTCATGGTGTAGCCATAGGAGATTCTCCCACAGGTCCTTTTAAGGCTATCGACAGCTTTGTGTTTGATATTTATAATGAAGATGGCACGCTTGCAAGTGGAGAAGATCCTTACGTTTGGTATCATAAAGAGCATGAAAAATTCTATGTAGTATTGAAAGACTTTACTGGAAAAATCACTTCTGGAAAGCCCGGCTTAGCACTTCTGGAGTCCCTGGATGGAGTTAAGTGGACCAAACCAAAGAATTCTTTCTTTATGAAGAAAGAAGTAATTTTGAATAATGGAGACACCCTACATATGGACAGACTTGAGCGGCCACAACTATTGATTGATGAAAATGGAAATCCAAAGGTTCTTTATAGTGCTGGAGCCATTACCAATGTAAACACTAGAACCGATGGAAGCTCTTTTAATGTACATATTCCATTGGAGGTATACGAATAAAGAACAACGGCATCAAATATGAGAACTATCCTTATTCTTTGACGTTATTTATATGAGGTTATATATGGGGCTAATTATAAAATTAGCCCCATTTAAAGGGGACTTTTTTTGGAAAACAAGCCAATTATTACTTAGTCAATATATAATAAGATCAGGTATGTCTCGAAATAATAAACTCAATTTTATTTCCTTGTTGTTGGCTACAATAGCCATAATCATGATAAGCATAAGTTTTATGGCCAAAATCCCAGCTCCAGGATTAACGGGAACTGGCTTTTTTCTAATTATCTGGGCCATACAGGAGTTGAAAAAGTAAGCCTCTCTCATTCCGGTCCTCTAAATTAAATCATAGCCATATTGCTTAATACTGTTTTGATTTTCAAAGATCAAATTCCTCAGCAAAAAGTCGTAATTTAGAGAAAGAGAATTTTCTAAAAATAAATATTCATTTTAAGGGAATTTATTTATCAAAAACTAAACTTTTAAAGTAGTATTATCGTTTTCCTACAAAACCTATAGAGAATTAAATTTTAAACCAAAAAACCAAAACATTATGTCTTTAAGATTAGGAGATACTGCTCCAAATTTCACCGCCGATAGTACTGAGGGCCAAATAAATTTTCATGATTATCTTGGGGATGCATGGGGCATATTATTTTCCCACCCAGCCGATTACACCCCTGTTTGTACTACAGAATTAGGCACTGCAGCTAAGCTAAAGGGGGAATTTGACAAGAGAAATGTCAAAATGATTGCCCTTAGTGTGGATGGACTGGAAAGCCATAAAGGATGGGTAAAGGATATCAATGAAACCCAAAACACCACCATCAATTATCCAATCATTGCTGATGAAGACCATAAGGTTTCCGAACTTTATGATATGATCCATCCAAATGCCAATGAAAGCCAAACTGTACGTTCAGTTTTTATCATTGGCCCAGACAAAAAGATCAAACTTATCATTACTTACCCTGCAAGTACAGGCAGAAACTTTAATGAGCTCTTGAGGGTAATTGACTCACTTCAGCTTACAGCTAATTATTCCGTAGCCACTCCAGCTAATTGGAATCATGGAGAAGATGTGGTTATTGCACCAGCCATCACAAATGAGGAGATCCCTGCTAAATTCCCTAAGGGACACAAGGAAATCAAACCTTATTTGAGAACTACTCCCCAGCCAAATATTTAAGTTTTATTTCTGTTATTTAACAAGAATAGCCGTTGATTTTTAGCATATCAACGGCTATTTTTATGATAGGACTATTTTGGAATATTACAGCTTAGCCTTTCTGCAGAATAGTTCAAGCTACTTAGAAATAGACTACAGTCTCTAAGTGGAATACGATTAGATAACGCACATGAACCCAGAACAAAATGAAAAAAGTAACAGGAATAGGAGGAATTTTCTTTAAATGTCAAGATCCTGACAAAATGAAAGATTGGTACTCAAAAAATTTGGGCTTAAATACCGATCAATATGGAACAACTTTTGAGTGGCGCCAAGCTGACCAAACTGAAAAAAAAGGCTTTACTCAATGGAGCCCTATGGATGAGAAAACCAGCTATTTTAAACCATCAGAAAAAGAATTCATGATCAACTATCGGGTAGATAACCTTGAAGCTTTGGTCAAAGAATTAAAAAATGATGGAGTGACAATTTGCGATAAAATAGAAAGCTATGAATACGGTAAATTCATCCATATTTTAGATCCTGAAGGGAATAAAATTGAATTATGGGAGCCATTTGATAAGGAATACGATAAGATTCTCGCTGTCCGCACCAAATAGCACCCATTTTGTTTATTCAAATCTATTTCAAAGGCTATCTATCCACATTACCAAAAACATATCGGATATTTAGTCCAAAAGAATCAGCTCTAAAATCTGTATTTTCAATAATCCAAAAAATAGGTCGCCAATCAACACCTATGGCCAATGGAAAATCAAAATGGTATTCAATCCCTATTTCACCTGCAGCGCCCAAATAAAATGGATCGTCAATCCACATCGCTGGACCTGCACCTACATACCAATTTAGTCCATCCACATCTGCTACAGGCCTGTACAAGAAATCCCACAGGGCTTCTATTCCCACACCATGCCCAAAGTTGACATCGGCATGAACCCTACTAAATTGACCCAAGGTAAAAACTCCATCAATCGCAACATTATTATAACCATCTCCAAAACGGATACCCAACTCTTGGGCATACAATCCATATGACATAGTTAAAAAGGCAAATAATAGTAATAACTTTTTCATAGTTTTCCAGGATTTGATAAAAACACAAGTTTAAAAATTATATTATTCAATGTTAAAGTATGAATGTAAGATAGCAAATTTTAGCATTAAATGATTCAATAATGTAAAAAAGGTATTTTTTATAATACTGAATCAAAAAAACTTAACGGCCCATTTGTTAACTGAATAATCTAATTTTACAACTGTCGGAACATTGCCCCTACCAAAAAACAAAAGGGCAAAAAATGTCATTCCTCCATTTTTTGCCCTTCGAAATTGTAGAAATTGATTTTCTAGAGATGATCACTTAGTCATTCCCTGATGTTACACTTCCAAAAACCCTTCAAAAATTTTAACTGCCTTTCCGAGAATTTTGACCCTATCCCCCATCAACTCCAATCTCATATCTCCTTCTCTCTTGCTCGCTTGATAAGCATTCAGGCTAGTTTTCCCTTCCTTTTTGTTCCAATAATCCATCAAAGCACAGTGAGCAAATCCTGTAACTGGATCTTCATTGATACCTAGATTAGGGGCAAAATACCTGGAGTATATATCGAAATTTTCATTTCCCTTAGATGTAATGATAATGCCTTCATCACTGTGCATGGCCAATAAGTGGAATTCTGGTTCTACATATTCCAGCTGATGAAAACTTTCCAACTCCAATATCCAATTTCCTTTTAAGGAAGCAGCCCCAACCACTTTCTGTCCGAAAAAATTATCGGTAAAATAAGGATGTTTGTCCTCTTTGGTAGGCAATAATGGGAAATCCATTTGAATTTCTCCATCAACCATCTTCACTTTCAATTCACCGCTTTTGGTATCAAAGAATATTTCTTCCTGCTCATCTACCACTTCTTCAATATATAGCATATATGCACTCGCCAAGGTTGCATGTCCACATAGATCCACTTCTTTTTCTGGAGTAAACCATCTCAACTTAAAGGCTGTAGGACCTGTTTGTTGTAAAAAAGCAGTTTCACTTAAATTCATCTCAGCTGCTATTAGCTGCATTCCCTCTTCAGCTAGAGGGCCGGGAAGTAAACAAACAGCTGCTGGATTTCCCGAAAAAGGGGTATCAGTAAAAGCATCAATGGTGACGATGGGAAGTTGCATAGTATTAATTTTAAAGGTCGACTATCAATTTAAGAATACTTTTAAATAATCTATAAGGAAATAGCATCACTGCTGAGCAAATTCGCCCCTGCTTTGCTCATTTCTTTCAAGGAATTTTCAAAATCCCCTGGAAAAAGGTTCACCGCTTTGGTTGCATCGGTAACCAAAAATACATCAAACCCCTCTTTCAATGCATCAAGCACCGTAAATTTCACACAATAATCGGCCGCTAAACCAACCACATATACATCAGTAATATGGTGATCGTGAAAATAATCCCCGAGACCTGTATTTTCTTTTCTGCTGTTATCATAAAAACCACTATATGAATCCACAACAGGATTTGTCCCCTTTTGGAAAACCTTAGCCCATTTTTCTTGATTCAAATCTTGATGAAATTTTGCCCCTGTGCTTCCTTGTACACAATGAACAGGCCATAGGACTTGCTCCTCTCCATCAAGGTTAATGATCTCACCTACCTTCTTTCCTGGATTGTTGGCGGCAAAACTTTTATGAAGTTCGGGATGCCAATCCTGAGTGGCCACTATAAAATCAAATTTCTCCTGTAATTTATTGATCACTGGAATAATTTGATCCGCCTCTTCCACTGCCAAGGCTCCACCAGGTAAAAAATCATTCTGTACATCTACGATCAACAGTGCATTCATAATTTTAATTTTTAAGATTTCCCTTCTACCAAATCAATTATTCCGATGCCTTATTCCCCTCTAAATAAATCTACCACAAAAGGACCATTAGCTGTAATTCTTCGCTTGAAGGACCAGATTGGTTCTGAGATGATATAGATTCTCCTCCAATCCAACTGGATAGATGTGAGGATTGATCAATCTCTTATGGGCTTTATCAAAACGATCCAAATTGGTCAAAGTGGCATTCCTTATATCCTGGATTCTAGGTCTGGTATAAACCTTCTCCCCTTTTTTGAAAATTGGAACAATAAGGGTCTTGCTTTCCAAGTCATCCATTTTAATTTTCTTCCTTTTGGTAGGATCATATGGATCAATAATGGTCACCTCATTCTTTAATTCAGGCCCATCCTCCAAAAATATCATATCGGATACTGCCTTTCCGTTTTTATAAAAACGCTTTATATTGTGGTAGCCTGGAATATTGATTTTAATGGATTGCTGTGAAACCTTGACCTTTGGCACCCATTTTCCTTCACTATCCTTAAGCGCTGCCATTTTATAGACAGCTCCTAAAGCTGGTTGATCATAAGCTGTTACCAACTTGGTCCCTATCCCCCAAATATCTATGGAAGCTTCCTGCATTTTTAGGGAAGATAGAATATGCTCATCAAGGTCATTGCTGGCCACTACCTTGGTTTCAGTGAAACCAGCTTCATCAAGCATTTCCCTTGCTATATTACTATAATAAGCCAAATCCCCCGAGTCAATTCTTACTCCCAATAATTTCTTTCCTTTCGATTCCAGGGCCCTGCCGACCTTAATGGCGTTTTTCACCCCTCGAATTGTATCATAAGTATCGACAAGGAATATACAGTTATCAGGAAAAGCTGCAGCATAAGCCTCAAAGGCTTCTATTTCGCTTTCAAAAGCCATGATCCAGCTGTGTGCGTGGGTTCCTGATACAGGAATACCAAATAATTTACCGGCCATAACATTGCTGGTAGAAGAGCAGCCCCCGATATAACTGGCCCTGCTGGCTGCAAGTGCTCCGTCAATCCCTTGTGCCCTTCTTAGTCCAAATTCCAAAACTGGATCTCCCTTGGCTTCCAAAGTTATCCTAGCTGCTTTGGTTGCCACCAGGGTCTGGAAGTTAATTATGTTCAAAAGAGGGGTTTCCAATAACTGACATTGTAACAAGGGTCCTTTTACCCTAATGATAGGAGTATTGGGAAAAACCACTGCGCCTTCTTCCACAGCATCCACATCACAAGAAAACTCCAAGTCTCTGAGGTATTTGATAAACCCTGGCTCAAAGGTTGGCTCGCCATTTTCGAGCTTCATCTCTGAAAGATACTCCAGATCATTATCGTCAAACTTAAAATTCCTGCAATAATCAATCACATAATCCAAGCCTGCTGCAATAGTAAAACCACTTTGAAAGGGATTTTTTCTGAAGAATAAATTAAAAACGGCTTCTTGCTCTGCCTTACCGGACTTCCAATAAGCATAGGCCATGGTCAGTTGGTAGAAGTCAGTCAAAAGGGCCAACGAGCCTTGATACAAATCCCTGGTAATCTTCATCTATTTTGATCTTATATTTAATATTACTCCAAACAACACCAGTGCCATCCCCAAATAGGTTAGCAAGTTAAAGGTTTCCCCGAAAAAGATAAAACCGAAAAACAATGCATAAAGGATTCCAATGTAATTTAGGCTGGTAATCTTGGCTAAATTGGCATGCTGATAAGCCATTGTCATATAATATTGTGCCATCTGAGTCAAAGCACCAATTCCCAAGAGTAGCAGCCAGTCCCAGCCTTGGGGCATCACCCAGTTAAAATAGCTCCATAGCCCCACAATAGGCAAGGTAACCAATGGGAAGTAAAATACAATCACCAAAGGGTGCTCTGTGCCCTTGAGCTTCCTGATAATATTATACGCCAATCCAGCAAACAGGCCTGAAGCCACTCCTATCAAAGTATATTCAATGGATATTCTAGGATCAAAACCTTCGATGACCAAAACTCCACCAAAAGCTATGGCAAAGTACAAAAACCGAATGGGCTTAACTTTTTCTTTGACAATAAAGATTCCAAAGATGGTCGTGAATATCGGTGATAGATATTGTAGGGTTACCGCACTGGCCAAGGGAATATTTTGCAAGGTGTAAAAAAAGGTTATCAGCCCCAAAGCACCTGAAGCTCCCCGTAAAATGAGCAGCTTCTTATTATTCCCAAACAAGGGTATATTTTGATTCTTCAGAATAGCATAAGTGGCAACCAAACTGAATATAGACCTGAAAAACACCACTTCAACGGCAGGCAAATGAGGGACAAATTTCACCAAAACTTGCATCATGGCAAAGAATATCCCAGCTAGCAACATGTGCTGCACACTTTTTTGATTCAAAACTTAGGCTTTTTAGACTGCTAAAATAGGATTTAATAGGCAATCATTAATTCCTTAAAAAGGTTCCATCAAGGCTAATTAACTGGCTTTAACCGTAGACTTCACATCTTCGCCATTAGCCTTGGTCTCTGCTGCTTTTTTTTGCTCCTCTTCTGCCTTTTCCGGATTGCTCGTGATCACGCCAAACATCATTACCAATGCCGTCAAAACAATTACCTGAATGATCAATGATTTATTCACTAATCCAATAACATTAAATGGCTCGATGGACAAAAACAACAAAACGGTAATTAAGCCCCTGGGCGCTACAAATAGTAGCGGCTTAAGTGGCAACTTGCTCATTTTTAACTGTATTGCTCTCAATGAGAAAATCAATATTACGATACCAACAGACCAGATCAAGGTTGTGGTATTGAGAATTTCTGAAGTTTCCAACAAATATCCGAAAAGCAGGAAGAACAATGACCTGATCAAAAAGGTCGCTTCTATCGTCAACTCCTTAAATTTCTGAACCTCTTTATTCAAAATATCGGTTCTGAAAACATTGAAGAACTTCAAATTATGAAGCTCATTAAGGTTACCTATAGACAGTCCAAATATCAAAATAAAGATCAATGCCGGTAAATGGTAAACATATGAAATGGCATAGATCAGCAAGGTCAAAAGAATGATCGGAACAAATTTAATGTGGTGTTCTATCTTGCTCAACAAAAAGGAAAGGCCCACTGTCGCAATAAAGGAGATCAATGTAATGATCACCAACTGGAGACCAAACACACCAAAAGAGTTAAATCCAAAAGTATCGTTTCTCAGTACAAAATTAAAGAATACCACTCCCAAAATATCGGAAAGACTGCTTTCATAGATAACAAACTCCTTATTGGCTGTGGATAAATTCCTTACACTTGGAATGGCGATGGCACTACTGATCACACACAGAGGAATGGCATTGATCAGGCTATCCTTAAAGGAATAACCTCCATACATTTCAAATATATAAGCCAACAAGAAAGAAAGGGCCAATAAAGGCGCTAAAGCCCCAAAAAAGGACTTCTTTATCAAAGTGATCTTATCCTTGTTCAGTTCCAGCTCCAGAGACCCTTCAAGTACAATTAAAATCAAACCAGTAGTACCGAGTATTGGCAAAATGGATGAAAGGTCAGGCAAATCCAACTCAAAAAGCATGGTACCTTGTTTCACCAGCCATCCTAGCAAAAGCAATAATATTACTGACGGTATCTTGGTTTTTTTGAAACTATAGTCAAATAAATAGGCAATCAGCAATAAACTACAAAGTGTTATAATGATCGTCGTGGTCATGCGTAATTAGATAAAGGTTCAGCTCCAAAATTTATTCTATTACCATTTTGAAGCAAATTAAAAGGATACTCCTTTCCTACCGGTTTTTCAAAAACTTCTATATCCTGATCCTGAATCAATTAGTCCTTATAATAGGAAAAATCGACTTAATCTTATTGTAATAATAGCTTAAAACTTTTAAAAAAAGTTTCTTGAACTGAAAAAAGGAACAATACTTGGAACAACTTTGAGACATATTTGTTATCAAGAAGAAAATAAAAACTCGGCAATAAAACGATAAACTTTAGGATAAAGAACATTTATATGGCAATCAAAATAAACAGCAAAGCTCCTGATTTTTCTTTAATTTCTACCTCGAACAAAAAATTCAAATTAAGTGAGGATTTCAAAGGTCAACCATGCCTGATTTTTTTCTACCCAAAAGATCAAACCCAAGGCTGTACAAAGGAAGTATGCAGTTTTAGGGACAATTTTCAAATCTTCAAATCACTGGATGTAAATATTGTAGGAATCAGCAGAGACTCCATCAAAAGTCATGAAGAATTTAAGAAAATGCATAATCTTCCCTTTGAGCTACTTTCTGATCCCACAGGTGAGGTTTGCAAAAAATATGATGCCTTGATTCCATTGATTAAAATGCCAAAAAGAATCACTTATCTGCTGGATAAGAACCATAGGATAATTGCTGCTCATGAAGGTTTATTTGATGGACCAGGTCATGTAAAGGCCATGATAGAAGAAATCAACCAATTGGCTGAAAAGGACTAGGAAAGCTTTTCCACTTCCTTTTCTTCAGAAATAATAACTCCGTCCTGCATGGTCAACATCCTGTCGGCCATTTGGGCGAGTTCCTTATTATGGGTCACAATAACAAAGGACTGCCCAAAGCTATCCCTAAGCTTGAAAAACAATTCATGTAAAGCTTCAGCACTTTGAGTATCCAGGTTTCCACTAGGTTCATCTGCAAAGATTATTTTAGGGTCATTGATCAATGCGCGGGCTACGGCAACCCGCTGTTGCTCTCCCCCACTCAATTCTGAGGGTTTATGCAACAAACGCCCCTCGATGCCTAGCAGTTTGGCCAGTTCTACGGCTTTTTGCCTTAACTGCTTGGCATCCTTTTTGGCAATCAATCCCGGAATCATGATATTTTCCTCAGCGGTAAATTCAGGAAGCAGATTATGAAACTGAAAAATGAAGCCTATTTCAGAATTTCTGTAGGCAGCCAGCTTATCTCCTTTAAGATTTCCCAATTTTTTGTCCCCAACAACCACTTCTCCGCCATCAGCATTATCCAGGGTTCCCAGGATATGCAAAAGTGTACTTTTACCTGCTCCCGATGCACCTACTATAGAAACTATTTCTCCTGATTGAATGCTAATATCCACACCCTTAAGAACATGGAGATCGCCATAATATTTTTGTATGCCAGTTGCTTTAAGCATGATTGATTATTTGAACAAATTCAAAGATAAAACTATTTAACGGATTAGTTCAAAAATGCATTTATTTTGGGAAAAAGAGAGTCAAAAACCTTGAATAATCCCCTCTAGCTACTTAACTTCGAGCAAAAATTTTCGCTAGGATGAATATACACGAATATCAAGCTAAAGAAGTTCTAAAAGGTTATGGTGTTAAAATTCAGGAAGGTATCGTCGCTGATACCCCAGAAGCAGCACTAGAAGCAGCCAAGCAACTCAACGCAGAAACAGGTACCTCATGGTATGTGATCAAAGCTCAGATCCATGCGGGTGGACGTGGTAAAGGTAAAATTCAGGAAACCGACTCTCATGGTGTGGTTTTAGCCAAGAAGTTGGACGAGGTAACTGAAAAAGCTAAAAACATCCTAGGAGGAACTTTGGTAACGCATCAGACTGGTCCAGAGGGAAAGAAAGTAAATAAAGTACTAGTAGCACAGGATGTATACTATCCTGGTGATTCTGAACCAAAAGAATATTACCTTTCTATCCTATTGGATAGAGCAAAAGGATGCAATGTGATCATGGCCTCTACTGAAGGAGGTATGGACATTGAAGAAGTAGCTGAAAAAACTCCCGAGAAAATCATCAAGGAATGGATCGATCCTAAAGTAGGGCTTCAAGGATTCCAGGCTAGAAAAGTGGCTTTTGCCCTTGGCCTTTCTGGAAATGCATTGAAGGAAATGGTTAAGTTTATCACAGCCCTTTATAAGGCTTATGATGCTACCGATTCTTCTCAATTTGAGATCAACCCTGTGTTGAAAACTTCTGATGATAAAATTTTGGCAGTAGATGCCAAAGTAAACTTGGATGACAACGCACTATACAGACACAGAGACCTTGCTGAACTAAGAGATCTTTCCGAAGAGGATCCTTTGGAAGTAGAAGCAGGCAAGTCTGACCTTAACTATGTAAAACTTGACGGAAACGTAGGTTGTATGGTGAACGGCGCCGGTTTGGCCATGGCCACTATGGATATGATCAAACTTTCTGGTGGTGAGCCTGCCAACTTCCTAGATGTAGGAGGCGGGGCAAATGCCACTACTGTAGAAGCTGGTTTCAGAATTATCTTGAAAGATCCTAATGTAAAAGCTATCCTTATCAACGTATTCGGTGGTATCGTAAGATGCGATAGAATTGCTAGTGGCGTTGTGGAAGCTTATAAGTCAATCGGTGACATCAGAGTACCTATAATTGTAAGACTTCAGGGTACTAACGCTGAAGAAGGTGCTAAGATTATCGACGAATCTGGATTGAAAGTTTCTTCTGCTATCACCCTAAAAGAAGCAGCAGAAAAAGTTCAGGACGTTCTTAAAAACGCCTAAAAATATCTTATCTTTGTAGCCGATATGAGGGCCTAGGTCCTCATATCGTGTTTTTGCGCGCGTAGTTCAACTGGATAGAATATCGGATTTCGGCTCCGAGGGTTGAGGGTTCGAATCCTTCCGCGCGTACAGTACATAAGCCTGATGAAAAATTCATCAGGCTTTTCTATTTACAGACAGCAATAAACTAGTCCTCACTCCCATTTTTCAAAAAGACGCTTTCCCTCAATACCCTACAAATCCACTAATAAAACATTTTAACTCATCACAAATATTTTCTTTCAATTCCTTTCTTTTAATTTTTACTTCCTAATGAAATATCATATATTGAGGCTGATTTTAGGAGAAACAATATTTCCCCCAATCCACCAGCCGAATAAAAGAAACAATGAAGAGAAGAAAGTCCTTAAAAATAATGGCCTTGGGAGCATTAACTCCCAGCGTGAGCTTTATTTCATCCCCGTTGGATGCCCATAAAAACCATGTTGAGAAAAACACAAGTTTACACTTTGAAAGTGATTGGGCGCTTTGGCCGGATATGGACTGGGTAGGCCCAGAGTATTGGGGAAACAGGTTACAAGATTGGAAAATCCAAAACGGCAAGGTACTTTGTCAAGTCAGTGGTCCTAACAGAACTTTACATTGTCTAACCACCCAAGCTACCAATGAAAAAGGATCATTGGAAACCTGCATTGATATTGAACCTAATCAATCACTTCCTGTATCTGATGAAAACTATATTGGAATTCGTCTTGGGATAAAAGGAAAATTTGACGATTACCGCTCCGCTGCTGTACATGGAAAAGGCATTGATATCGCCATGACTACTAGCGCAAAGCTCAAAATCGGAGACAAACTTCTCCCTATCCAAGCTGAGATTAAAGATAAATTCACCCTTCAGGTGAAAACCTCTAGCCATAATAGCCAGCCCAGCATTACTGTTAACCTATTGAGCCCTTCTGGAGAAATACTACAAACTTCTACAGAGAAAGACGGTTTCAGCAATGAATTAATATCAGGCAATATTGCTTTGGTGGCCAATATCAAAGAAGGGGCTAAAGAAATCCAAGAAACTACTGCTGCTGCTTCATTTGCCAACTGGAAGATTTTCGGTAGCAAGTTAATATCCAGTTCAGAACATGAATTTGGACCAATCTGTTTTGCCCAATACACCTTACACCAAGGCACCTTAAAGTTAACAGGACAACTTGCTCCAGTTGAGCAAATCCCAGGGCATAAGGTAAGTCTCGCAATAAAAGATGGTGGGACATGGAAAGAGTTGGACCAATCGGAAGTGGAACCTATGTCTAGAACTGTCCATTTCAGACAAGAAAATTGGGGCTATAACGAATCGGTCCCATACCGAATTCAGTTGGAATTGCCTATCAAAAGTGGGCACTCAGACGATGAATCAGAAAGCCGTTTTTATAGCTATGAGGGAACTATCTCAAAAGAGCCTATTGCTAAGGAAGATGTAAAAACAGCGGTATTCAGTTGTAACTGTGATTATGGTTTTCCTGATTCAGAGGTACCTGTACATGTAGCCTGTCACCAACCTGACCTGGCGCTATTTGTCGGGGACCAATTTTATGAAAGCACAGGAGGGTTTGGAATACAGACCTCCCCTATAGACAAAGCTGCATTGGATTATCTTCGCAAATGGATGATGTTTGGCTGGTCTTACAGAGAAGTATTCCGCCACATTCCTTGCGCCATTATTCCCGATGACCACGATGTATATCATGGAAATATTTGGGGAGAGGCCGGTAAAGCAGCAGACATCTCAGGTAGCTGGGGAGCTCCTGCCCAAGACTCAGGCGGATACAAAATGGCTCCTAAATGGGTGAATATGGTCCAAAAATGTCAAACAAGCCATCTTCCTGACCCTTACGATCCTACTCCAGTAAAAAGAGGTATTGATGTATATTATACCGAATGGATCTATGGCGGTGTAAGCTTTGCTATTTTGGAAGACAGAAAATGGAAATCAGCTCCAAAGCACGTGCTTCCCGAGGAAGCCGATATTTGGAATGGTTGGATCCAGAATCCGGATTTTGACATCAAAAAACACCGTGTGGAAGATGCCCAACTACTGGGAGAAAGGCAGCTAAGCTTCCTTGACCACTGGTCCCAGGACTGGTCAGGTGATGTCAAAATGAAATCCTTGGTAACACAGACCAATTTCTGCACAGTATCTACCCTTCCCGCTGATGCTAAAAATGATGGTGTAGTCCCTGGCCTAAAAATTCCAGAATCAGGAGAATATGTCAGTGGAGATGTCATCAATGGAGATATGGACAGCAATGGTTGGCCTCAAGTAGGTAGGGATAAAGCAGTGGAAAAAATCAGAAAATGTTTTGCCTTCCATATAGCGGGGGACCAGCATTTGGCAAGTTTCGTCCAATACGGTGTAGAAGAGCATGGAGACAGTGGATTTGCTTTTGCAGGTCCTGCCTTAAATAATATCTGGCCAAGAAGATGGTGGCCACCAGTAGCCAATTCGGAAAATCATTCTGAAAGTAATCCTGCATACACAGGGAATTACGAGGATGGATTTGGCAATAAAATGACCATAAAAGCAGTAGCCAACCCTAGGCTGACAGGTTTAAAGCCAGCCATTGTTTATGACAGAGCTACTGGTTATGGTATTGTCACCTTCAACAAAACCAATAGAACCATTACCACTGAATGCTGGCCAAAATACGTTCATCCTTTAAGAAATCCTGAAGGACAATACGCTGGTTGGCCAATCACTGTTGCCCAAGAAGACAATTATGGTCGTAAAGCAGCTGCTTGGCTTCCTGAAATCAAAGTCAATGGACTTAGCAATCCAGTAGTAGAGGTAATTGAAGAGAAATCCGGTGAAAGCCTTTATTATATGGCCATTAAAGGAAATACATTTACCCCAAAAGTCTTTTCCAAAGGCACTTATACCATTAAGGTTAAGGACAGCTCTACAGGAAAAACCCTTGAGAAAAAAGGCATAAAAGCCAATTCACAATCAAAAGGAACCCTAATGTTCAGTATATAAACCCAACTATAGCGGCCTAAGGCCGCTCTTTTTTTATGTCTTTTTTGTCCATTTCAGATGTGGATTCATCTTTCCATTCAGAAGCACCTATTTTTTCCTTTGAAAAACTATTGCTTAGTCACACCTACTGATAGGGCTGGTAAAAAATATGTATTATCTTCGATGAATATATCGAAGGAATATTATTGTTTAATTAATCTGTTATGCTAAGTTCCTATTCTCCTATAGAATTAACTTATATAGTCCCTGTATATATTGAAAACCAAAAGGCTCCAATCATAGAAAAATTTGTAACCCAATATGAGCAATACAGCCCTGAAATTTTAAACAAAATCCTATTTATTTTTGTAGATGACTGTTCACCCGTACCTGTCATTATCAATTCAAAAAAGTTAAATTTCACCCTTGCAAGGATTAATGATGATATTAAATGGAATCAGGGTGGAGCCCGTAACTTAGGTGTATTATTAGCCAAATCCAGCAAAGTAATTCTGACCGATCTTGACCATACTTTCCCCGAGGAAACTTTGGCCTACCTGTTAAAAAAGCCCATTCCTAAAGCACTCTATAATTTCGAGAGATTGAAAGATGGGCAGAAACATAATATCCATCCAAATACCTATTACTGCACTAAATCTACCTTTTTCAAATCTCTTGGTGTAGACGAAGAATTCTGTGGTAATTATGGCTATGAGGATATTTACTTTCTAGAGCTTCAAAAAAGTCTGAAAACCAAAATAAAGACCATCAAGCGACACCCTATTTGGGTGCGGGAACACAAAGAGCATCCTTCAGAATCCCATCACTTATTGATAAGAGACACCAAGGTAAATCATGAATTATTACAGGAAAAACTTAAATACCTCAAGACAAAAGATCCATTTAGAGGACACTCGAGGCTGTTTCTTAATTTCTCATGGGATATAGTTGAAGAACAGCTCATTGACCAAAATTCTGAAAACTAACATTGCAGCTAAATCCATTATAATTAACTCCCTAATAAACCATTATGAAACAAATCATTCTATTTACCCTATCCTTTTGCTATGCCATCATAGTTTCTGCACAAACCGAAGCTTATAAGACAGAAACCAATATTCCCTATTATCAAGAAGACCTTCGGGCTGCTGATGAATATATTAACGAAAGATGTGTATTGGATATATACTACCCAGAAGGTAAGCAGGACTTTGCAACAGTAGTATGGTTTCATGGTGGTGGACTGACAGGTGGAGAAAAGGAAATCCCCCAAGCTTTAAAAGAAAAGGGGGTTGCGGTGATTGGGGTCAATTATCGTTTATACCCCAAAATTAATGCACCAAAATATATTGAAGATGCAGCTGCTGCTGTTGCTTGGACATTTAAGAATATTCAAAACTTTGGCGGTGATCCTTCTTTGATATTTGTCTCGGGACATTCGGCAGGCGGATATCTTGCCAGCATGGTTGGTTTAGATAAAAGATGGCTAAGTCAGCACAATATTGACCCCAATCAGATTGCAGGTCTTATTCCATTTAGTGGACATACCATTACCCATTTTACTGTAAGAGAAGAAAGAGGTATACCAGGAACCCAGCCCATTATTGATGATTTGGCTCCCTTATATCATGTGAGACCTGACGCTCCTCCATTATTATTGATTACCGGAGACCGAAATATGGAAATGTTAGGCAGATATGAAGAAAACGCCTATATGATGCGAATGATGAAGGAAGCAGGTCATCATGAAACGAAAATCTATGAAATGGATGGCTATGGCCACAATATGACTGCCCCCGCTTTTCCATTATTACTAAATGAAATAAATCGTATTATTCAAAAGAAAAACAAATAACCCCATTTAATTTCCACCAAAATTTGAGTAATCCAATACCTGGATTACTCTTATACTTTTAACACCATTCTTTTTCTACCCTTAGAATTTGTCATTTTTTTTTGTCACCAAATTTTGCACCATTTTATAATCTTTTTCAATCCTTAAGTTCATCGATCCCTGCTTCCTTAATAATTCATTAAATTAGTTTATCCAGTAAGAGACCACATACAACAAAATTTAATTCTTTTGATAATTCAGTATCTGTATTCTTATGCCTAATCTGTACAATCACCACTTGTAATGATTGTGTTTAAGAATAACCGTCATCACAACCCCTGATAATCATGAAAAGGATGCACGCTCATACCAAATGGTTGACGTTATTTTCCATGTTCAACCTCTATCCACTCATTACATATGGAAGTGCTTTCGAAGACAAAGTAGCAGATGTGGTCAGCTGGGTGGCCTTGATCGTTGCTCCCATCATCATGATCACAGTCTTCTTGATGGTCCATGTCCTTCCTGAAAAAATTGCGGAAAAACGAAATCATCCGCAGGCCCAAGCAATCAAAACACTATGTATACTTTCCTTGTTTTTTGGTGGGCTCTTATGGCCTTTGGCTTGGATTTGGACCTATTCTAAACCTGTTTTTTATAAAATGGCCTATGGAACAGATAAAGGTGATTATCATGAGGAAACCTTTGATGACTTGAAAAAAGAAAAGGGTCATGATAATTCCTGAATATCCTTACTCTCAATTTAACCAACTCTCACTTACCCCTAATTCTTCAAAATGGAAATATTATTATTGCTGATTTACTCGGGTATTGTTTGGTTGATCTTTTTTAAGTTCAAGCTACTGCCTTGGAACACCATTTCTCAAGTCATAGTTATTATCATTCCAGTGGTGGCCATTACGCTACTCATATTGATACTCAATATTGTAGCACCCTCATCCCACGATGTTAGGATCATGAACTACAATGTGGAGATAGTCCCTCGCGTGACAGGCTTGGTGGTAGAGGTCCCCATCTCTCCCAACCAACATGTTAAAAAAGGAGAAGTTTTGTTCAAAATCGACCCCACTCCCTTTGAGTTAAAAATCAAAAAACTGGAAGCCAAACTGCCTGAGCTTGAAGCAAAATTGGTTGGAGCTAAGGCATTTGATAGGGAATTAGAATCTCAGCTAACCACTGCCAATAGTCAAATCCAGGTTATCAACACGCAAATTACACTGGCCAAAAAGCGCTTTGCACAAACAAAGGAACTGGCAGAAAGCGGGGCTGGATCACAGTTTGAGTATGAAGAAGCGGAAACCAACTTAAATAACCTTCAGGCACAACTTGCAGTGGCACAATCCCAAAAATCCCAAGTCATTCAAAAACTCTCTGCCCAGACAGAAGAGGGTGAATTAGCCGAAATATCACAGGCAAGGGCTGCATTGGTACAGACCAAGTCAGATATTGCTTATGCCCAGTGGGAATTGGATCAGACCATTTACCGGGCCCCAGCAGATGGTAGGGTAATTAACCTCCAGCTCCGCAAAGGTGCCATGGCGGTACAATTTCCCATCAAGCCTGTCATGACTTTCATTGAAGATGAGCAATGGGTAGTTGCCCTTTTCCACCAAAATGAGCTTCGATATGTAGAGAGTGGCAATGAGGCGGAAGTAGCTATCCGCACACATCCAAATAGAATCATCAAATGTGAAGTGGAGCACATTGTATGGGCCAATGCACAAGGCCAGCTGACTACTTCTGGCAGGCTCCCAGACACCAGGATAGATGGCTATCATGAAGGGCGTTTTGCGGTCAGGTTAAAACTGGATAAAAACGAAGATGTTTTCCTTGCTCCGGGTGCCGTAGGGCAAGGAGCCATCTATACAGAACATGGAAAACTTATTCATTTGGTCAGAAAAGTGATCATAAGAGTAGGTACAAAATTGGACTGGCTGGTACTTAAACTGCACTGATCTAATGAAGAATCTTTCCCCAATCAGTATTATTTTTATATTCATGGCTGTTTGCCCCTTTTCATGTAAGGTAAAGGATCCGCCAAGCCCTGAAGAGCTTCAAGAACAAGCTTTTGCCAATTTTATCCTCCCATCTACCTGGCAACAAGCGCAAGAATCGCAATCTGATTCTACTATGTTTAACGAGAATTGGTTAATGGAATTTTCAGACCCCATACTGGACACACTTGTTCATGAGGCATTGGAATACAATTTGGATTTAAACGTGGGAGAAGCCCGTCTTTCGCAAGCTGAGGGGTATGTAAAGATGGCCAAAAGTGCGCTCAGCCCTGCTCTCAATATCTTGGGGAGGGAAAACAGTAAGTTAGGTGGTGACTTCGGTGGTGGACTAAATGGAGCTATTTTTTCAGCCGCATGGGAATTTGATATTTGGGGCAGGCTCCGAAATGTCAAACATGCCCAAATTCAAGAATATGAAGCTGCTGCCATGGACCTGAGCTTTGCCAGACTTTCCATTGCGGCAGCTGTAGTCAGAAACTATTACCTGGCCATTGAAATCTATATGGAAAAAGAACTGGCTTTGGAAATGCTTGACCTGTCCGAACAATTGGTTGAAATAGCTGACAAGCGTTTTCAGGTAGGGATAGGCAATGAAAAGGACCTTGCGATAGCCAAAGCGAGTCTGAATAATATCAAAGACGGTTTTAGCTTGCTGGAACTGGCTTATAGTAACCAAGTCAGAGCGCTAGAACTGCTATTGGGCAGATACCCTTCCAGCCTTATAAGCGTAGAGGGTGATTTGATGGAAATCAACAGTATCATACCTGCAGGCATTCCTCTTCAGATATTGGAAAGGAGACCTGATGTCTTGGCAGCCCAGCACCGATTCAATGCAAGTTTTCATCGCGTAAGGTCAGCCAAAGCAGCTAGACTTCCTCAAATCAGCCTGACAGGAACTTTTGGGGCTGTGCACAGCAATATCTTTTCCTTGGTCCCTCAATTTTCCAATCCAATCAGGAGTTTAGGGGGGGCCTTGGTGGCCCCGATCTACCAAGGTGGTCTTCTCAAGGAAAACCTTGAAGTCAAAACCTATGAACAAGAACAGGCGGTTTATGAGTATGCCCAGACGGTATTGGCTGCCATAAATGACGTAGAAACCGCACTTGAAGCGGTACAGATAGTGGATCAAAGAGAAAAAATACTAAAAGAGGAAGTCCAGCAGAACCAAAAAGCCTATGAACTTCAAGAAATTTCCTACAAAGTAGGTAAGTCAGACCTTAGGGATCTCACTTTACAACAGATGGACTTATATACTTCCCAAATCACTTTGCTTCGCGTGCAAACAGAAAAAATCATCCAAAGGGTCAATCTATATCTTGCCTTAGGTGGATCTATGTAGGATTTAATCTTCTTTTGAACTTTTGCCAAAAATCTTAAAAATTCTTATTATCAATAACTGGCAAATTTTGATGTTTTTAAAACATTATCTGTATATCCGCTAATCCACCAGTAAGTATTACCCTTCAAAACATTCTCTCAAAAATGATACATATTTCACAGAAATAATTAATTAAACCTGTCTTCCGCCAAGTAGATCCGTGGAAATCCGTGAGAAATAAAGCTACTGGTGTGAAAACAGATAATCATAAAACATTATTAACTTACCAAATTAAAAGCAAAAAGATTAAATGGAAGCCAGAATACTTTCGATGAAATGGTTTGAACTCTGGGAATCCGGAAACTTCATGGAGCTACCAATAACAGAGGATTTCACCCATATTAGCCCATATGGTATCATTGAAGGAAAACAAGCCTATATGAGCTTAATAGAAATCAATAAAGATAAATTTCTTGGTCATCGATTTGAAATACACGACAGTATTTACGATAAAAATAAGTCGTGTATACAATATACGGCTATTCAGGACAATTTTCGCTTGGAAGTAACGGAATGGCATTATTTAAAAGATGGGCTGATCCATAAAATCAAGGCATATTATAATATTCCCGGAGAAATCAGGGAAGACAGAAAATTAGAGAACCTATAGTATTTTAAACTACCTATCCTGTGAACTGGAATTATCAAGAAATAAAGCCCATTCATCCATTAAACCAATACATTGAATGTATATGGACAGAAAATTTCTCTGATATCAATCCTTCATCATTACCTCACCATATTGTACCAGACAATTCCATTGAGCTGATCTTTACAGATTCATTTATAATAAGGTCCTCTCCTTTTTTAAAGGATAACGGTAAAATGAAAAGCCACTTAACCGGCCTCAAATCCAAATACCAAAAGGTAATTGTCGAAAGGAGTCCGTTAATCGGTGTTCGGTTTAAACCAAATGGCTTGTATCCTTTTTCCAAATTGGACCTGAAAGAAACCATAGATACTTTTCTTAGTCCTGAAATTTGTTTTGGAAAAGAAATAGTCATTTTGGAAGACCAGCTCTTTGAGGCTTTGAATTTCCATAAAAGAGTACAATTGATTGAGCAGTTTTTTCTAAAGTCTCTTCAGAAAATTGAATTGAATCCTGATCCAACATTTGATCACATCGTTCAGCTAATTCACCATTCTAAGGGTAGGATAAACGTAGCTGATTTATCAAAAACCTTTCAAATATCCGTAAAATCTATCGAACGTAAATTCTTAACTAAACTGGGGATGACGCCCAAAAAGTATGCTAGGACCATAAGGCTCACCAACAGTCTCAAAGACATTGGAAAACGGGGATCTAAGCAACTTACCCAAATATCCCATGAATATGATTTTTACGACCAATCACATTTCATAAAAGAAATAAAATCCTGCACGGGACTTTCTCCTTCTCAGTATTCCCAACTGGACAAAGGAATTCAAACCCCCTTATTAAATTAATTCTCTGCCTGTCTAAAATTTACAATTATTAAACTTGGCAAAACTGTTTCTTTGAAATAAAAACATGAAATTAAAACTACTGGGGCTCATGCTTTGTCTGCCTCTGATTGCCCAGGCCCAAATCACCAAACCTGAGGCCATTACCTTTTCTTACTTTGGTGACATGATTACTCATCCAGGTATTAAAATAGGCCTTGACTATTCTATTAAAACTTGGGAAAAAGACCATTCTAAAAATAACAGCCTGACCAAGTCCATTACAAAATCCTGGATTATAAGTCCAAATATTGCCTACTATTATCATAGAAGATACCAAAGCGGCTTACTTATTCTGCCTGAAATACAATACTCCCGGCAAAACCAAAAAGGCAATCAACTTGCCTTGGGTTTTGGACTGGGTGGTCTAAAAACCTTTGTCCCTAATGTTTATGAACCAACCCCTAATGGAGAAGTAAAAAAAGCTAAAGCCGGAATGGGGTATTTTGCATCAAGCTATTTCATTTCCTTCGGTAAGGATCTGAGTGCCAAAAGTGAAATTCCTTTAGAATATTTTATTAAGCCACAATTCCTGCTTGCCCTGCCCAATTTCCCCAATAATACTGGATATTTCTTTCTAGAACTTGGACTAAAATATAAGCTCAGATAAACTGTTATGAAAAATCAATATAAATCCCTGGTAATGTTTGCTTTTTCAGTCCTATTGACGGCTTGCAGTGAGTCTTTTGATTCGGTTACTAAAGCGGACACATTTTTCCATGTAAAAGTAGATGAGTCAGTACTCCCTGTATGGGTAAAAGGCAATACTGCCTCGAAGAAATTAGTGATATACTTAAATGGAGGCCCAGGCTTGACCAGTTTGGATGTAGCCAAAGCAGATATGTTTGATTGGTCAGAATCCCTTGAAAAAGACCTTGCCATGGTTTATTATGATCAAAGGGGCTGTGGTAATGCCCAAGGCAAATTTGATGAGAGCAGCCTTAACATCGAGCAGTTTGTGAAGGATCTTGATGCCATTGTTACAGTCCTAAAAGCAAAATATGAAAACACTGAAATTTACCTTATGGGACATAGTTTCGGTAGTTTCATTGGTGTTAATTACTTGTTGACAGCTGATTCCCAAAACAAAATTAGTGGGTGGATTTCAGTGGATGGTGCCTATAACTTTGATTATGATCTAAGTTGGCAATACAGGAGAAGCTTTCTCATAAATATCGCCAATGAAGAAATTGCCAAAGGTAATCACATTGCACATTGGACGGAAGCTTTGGCTTGGGCTTCAGAAACTCCTAGAATCGAATCTAGGGAAGACAAAAATGCCTGGAGGGATTTTATTGGCTTTCCTGGTGGAATCATCATTCCTGAAGAACTGGCCGATTTATCTTTTGGTGATTATTTGGGAATCGGCTTTGCCTCATCCTACAATCCTTTCCCTGCATACTTGTCCCAAAACTTAGCTATTGTCAACGATCGACTAAATGAGGATGCAGAAGGAACCAACCTCATTGCTAATGTAGAAAAACTCAGTTTACCCACATTGTTTATTTGGGGAAGATACGATGACCTTATTGCACCCGAAGAAGGAATGGATGTCTTTGAAAATTTAGGTACTCCAGCTGAACAGAAGAAATTTGTTCTCTTTTTAAATTCCAGCCATGAACCCTATATCAATGAGTCAGAAAAATTCCAGAGCGAAATTATAAACTTTGTAATGGATTAAATCCAATGTAAGCAAAGAAGGTATTTGAATAGATTTCAAATACCTTCTCCTATAATTTTTTCTCTTAAGTTTTACTCACTCAAAATATGACGTAGCTTTTTCAAATAAGCTTCAGCGTAACGCTGCATGCCTAGGTCAGTGGGATGCGTTCCATCAACAAAATCATCATTCCCCATCCCTATTTCTTCATAAGTCATCAAATGCAAATTCTCAAAACCTTGGGTCTTTAGCTTATAAAAAACATCCTCTGTCCAATTATTGAGACTAATATAAGTCTGTTTTCTTTCTGGATCAATCAAGCCATCTGAATAACCAGCATGCTCAACCAGCAAGATGGGGGTATTCGGATGTTGTTCTTTTAAAGATTTTACCGAATTAACAATCTTGGCCTTAACAACCTCTTCTGTAAATCCTCCTCCTGGCCCCAAATTTGGCAAACAGTCCAATACAAAAACCTTTGCATCAATGGTTTTAATATAATCAATCAATTCCGGCTCAAGCCTACCATTTCCTGAAAAGGCCAAATTAATCATGGGGGTATCCAACTCCCTTCCAACGATATTTGTCCACGCCATTCCTGGACGAGAGGCACAAGCTCCTTGTGCTATGGAAGTTCCATAAACCACGACAGGTTTTTCTGACCGCTTTGCTATGAAACTAAAAAGGTCATTTGCTCCTACTCCGATCATTAAACTATCAACATGATTATACAAAGGAAGATACAGCTGGTATTCCCTTCCTTCATTTACACTGCCCGGAGTAATAAACTGATAACTTACTTCCTGTCCAAAGCTATATTTTCCACGCACCCAAATCCATTTGCCAGTATCATCCTTGGTATAAAGGTCAAGGCCACTTACTCCTGTAGCAGGCATATGGGGCATTTGTAGATTACCACCTGGTTTATATTTGACCTTAATTTCGGTTGCATCAGATTGAAATCTCAACAATAAACCTGCGGCATGTCGAGACAGTCCCCAAACAGGCTTCCTGACCTTTTCCTCAGCATCATCAGGTAATCTATTATAAGCAATATTGTCAAATCCTTGACCCTCCAAAACTAATTCATCAGCCTGCAGCGGATCATACCATTTAACTTCCTGTGCAAAACCTGATAAATAACCAAAAAACAGGAGTACTGGGATAATTATATTCTTCATCATATTCAGTTTTTATTTCATCACTTGCGCTTTCTTCTGAGCTTCAAAATCAGCGTCATATTCAGGATTTTTCTCAGTTGGAACTGGAGCATTGGTCGATACTCTCCATTCTTTTAATTTGGAATAGAGTTCTTCGACTTTTTCAGGATGCTCTTCTGCTAGGTTATTTTGCTCATTCAAATCTTCTTCAAGATTATATAGTTCCAAATCCCCCTCTTCAAAATACTCATGCAATTTCCATTTACCTGACCTAATTACAGATCCTGGACGAGTCCTGAAAAGAGGGTCTTTTGCCTGGTCATCCTTAGGAGAATAAGCTTCCAAGTAAATAGGAAAATGCCAGAACAAATCTCTCTTAGCCAAATTCTTATTTTCAAAAAGCAATGGGCTTAAATCCTGCCCATCCAAACCTTGGTTTATATTCTCAGCCTGGATTACATTTTGAAGTGTTGGAAAGAAATCCATTTGAAGTACTGGCTCATCTACCTTTTGTCCCGCTTGAATCTTTCCTGGATACTTGATGACCAATGGCACCCTGATTCCACCCTCGTAATACGACCCCTTACCAGCTCTAAGAGGGTATTGATTGGAGGTCTTTCGAATGCCACCATTATCTGAGGTAAAAATCACCATGGTTTCTTCTTCTAAGCCCAAGGATGAAACCACTTCTAACAAGCGACCTACATTCTCATCCATGGAATAAACCATCGCTGCATAAACTGCATTATCCTGGCCACCAGAACCTTGTTTGGCTTTGAACTTTTCAACCAATTCAGGTTTCCCCATCAAAGGACTATGAACAGTATAGAAAGCTAAATACAAAAAGAAAGGTCCATCCTGATTGTCTTTTACAAATTTGATAGCTTCATCCGTCAGCCTATCTGTAAGATATTCCCCTTCAGGGCCATCCACAATATGCTCTATATTATAAGGGGTGAAATAACCATCTCTACCAGGGTTCCCGCGATGATTCCCTCCTATATTGACATCAAAGCCCATTTTGGTTGGATCCTCACTGACATGCCACTTTCCAAAAGTACCTGTGGTATAACCATTGGCATGGAACATCTCTCCTATTGTAAACAAGGAATCTGAAAGCGAATCTATATTTTTGGTAGGAATCAATTTGCGGGTTTTGGCATTTCCCCTATCCGAAGGACTCACCGTATAGACCCCATGTCTTGGCCCATACTGACCACTGATCATATTGGCCCTAGAAGGTGCACAGTTAGAAGCCCCTGCATAAGCGTTGGTAAAGATCATTCCCTCTTGGCTGAATTTATCCAAATTGGGAGTTTCATAGTAGTCACTCCCCATAAAACCCAAATCTTTCCATCCCAAATCATCAACATTGATCAGGATGATATTCGGTCTTTTTTGCTCAGAGGACTTTGATACTTTTTCCGTGCAAGCACCGAGAACCACATTGGCCAACACAAGCAAAAAGGATAATAATCTGGCTGTTTTAAGCATTAATGATATTGTTTAGATCACTGTTAATTTTCAACAGAAGCCATTTCCAGCATTTTGTCCACAAACTTCCAATTATCAAATTTAGGAGAAGCATGCTCTTTTGCTACAATCTCATCCAATTGTTTCAAAATTCCCGGATGAGCAGCTGCCACATCATTTTCTTCATTTCTATCAAGTTCCAGGTTGAATAGCTGCCATTGATTTTCCGGGTTCTTTGCAAGATCAGTTTTTACACCTTTCCATTTCCCCATTCTAATTGCCAACTGTCCTCTTTTTTCAGGATACTCAAAGTACAAAAACTCATGGGCTTGCTGTTCGGAATCTTTTCCCAATAAAGTAGGCAAAAATGATATCCCATCCGAATTGGTTGGAACTTCAGAACCAGTTAACTCACCCAAAGTGGCCATTACATCGTATTGAGCTGAAATATGGTCTGTAGTGCTTCCTGCATTGATCTTTCCAGGCCACCAAGCGATCATCGGCATTCTGATCCCTCCTTCATATACATCCATTTTTAAGCCTCTAAGACCAGCTGTACTTTCAAAATATTCGGCATCTACACCACCATTAAAGGTTGGTCCGTTGTCACTTGAAAAAATCACAATGGTATTTTCATCAAGTCCCAATTCGTCCAATAAAGCAAATATCTTCCCTACTTCCTGATCCAAATAGCTGATCATGGCAGCATAAGCTGACTTAGGAAACTCATGTGGTGCATAACCCTGTTGTCCCAAATAAGGTTCTTCCTCAAACTTACCTAGATAAGGTTTCAGCGCTTCATTTGGAACCTGAAGTGAAACGTGGGGAATCGTATAGGGTAAATACAAAAAGAATTCCTCGTCTTTATTCTGACGAATAAACTGCTCCGCTTTTTCAGTCATCTTATCCACAGCATATTCCTCCCCTATATAGGCATCAAAAAAGCCTTCATCACCATATTTCAAATCACTCTTTTTGAAATTCTCCAATGCAGTTTGATTGGCTTTACTGCCACGGGCAGAAGGAGTATGAACAAAAATATAAGGATTATTCAAGCTATCCCATTGATCATTTTCCCATAAATGGGTTGGATAAAAATTATGCGCCTGACGTTGGTCAAGAAAACCATAAAAATAATCAAAGCCCTGGTTATTGGGATGCCCTTCATTTCCGGTCATTCCAAGTCCCCACTTTCCTATCCCTGCAGTTTTATATCCGGCACCTTGTAACATTTCACCAATCGTTACCTGATCTTTTGGGAGAGGTTCCTGACCATTTTCTACCTCATCAGTAAAGCTAGCAGGTAATACTGGCTTATTGCCTCTGATATATGAATGCCCTGTATGCATACCCGTCAATAAAGCACATCTAGCAGGAGCACAAACTGGAGAAGCTGTATAATGCTGATTAAACAACATCCCTTCTTGGGCCATTTTATCCAAATTAGGTGTCTTGATCTTATCCTGGCCATTAGGGCCTATCTCACCAAAGCCAAGGTCATCTGCATATATATAGACGATATTAGGCCTAGCATTTTTGCTGGTTTCCTCCTTCACTGCTTTTTGACAAGAGCTGAAGCCAAATAGGCCAATCACTCCCATAACAGTATATAATAAACTTTTCATTAAAATATCTTTTGATTCCTTTCTAAAATTAGAATTTAATAATTAAAATAAAAAAATAAGCTTCATTTCCTTTTAAGATTAAAAACAAAAAAAGGGTGCTATGCTATTTTCAAGCATTAACACCCTTTGCTATTCCTTATGGTATTTATTTTTTATTTATGGTCGGGTTGCCGATCTCTTGATGAAAAATCTCTTCAGCCTCCGTATCTTCATACTTTTTAATGGCTTCAAGTAACTTGGCTTTCATTTCTTTTTCGACTTCCTGATAAGCCTCTTCACCTGAAACATTGTTCATCTCTGTAGGATCTTTCTCCAAATCAAATAATTCCCAAGAGTTCACTTGATTATAGAATCTAATGATTTTATAACGATCAGTTTTCACTCCAAAATGTGGGGAAACATTATGCTCACCTACTTCATAATAATGATAATAAAGCACTTCCCTCCCCTTTTCAACTTCACCTGTTAATACAGGAAGCATGGATTCACCTTGAAGGTCTTCAGGAATTTTCACTCCAGCAGCATCCAACAAAGTAGGTGCAATATCCAAGTTCATGACCATAGCATCAGATTTTGTACCAGGCTCTACCACTCCTGGGTACTTCATGATCATTGGAGTACTGAAGGATTCTTCATACATAAATCGCTTGTCGAACCATCCATGCTCTCCTAAATAGAATCCCTGATCCGAAGTGTAAATAACTATGGTATTTTCCTCCAAGCCATTTTCTTTCAAATAATCTAAGGTTCTACCAATGTTTCTGTCCATTGAGGCAGCTGTAGCCAAATAATCACGCATGTATTGCTGGTACTTCCATTCTACCAATTCCTTTCCGGATAAGTTGCTGGCTTCAAGTTCTTCACGAATAGGAGTATAATGGGCAAAAAACGCTTTCTTTTGCTCATCAGTCATTCTCTTAACGTTATTATCTCCTACCTCATCAGGGAACATTTTAAGGTCGTAGCCCATGATCATGGTTTTGTCGACAGACATATCATTTTCCATGGCAGCCAATCTCCCCTCATAGTTATCATAGAAATTATCAGGAATTGGGAAAGTGACATCATCATACATGTCCATATCCTTCAAATCAGGCATCCAAGTTCTGTGAGTAGCTTTATGGCCAATCACCACACAAAATGGCTTTTCCGGATCTCTGCTATCCAACCAGTTTTCAGCAGCGTCCTCTACAAGGTCACTTACGTAACCAGTTTTTCTTATTCTTTCTTCTTGACCTTTTACAATGAAATCCGGATTGAAATAGAAACCCTGACCAGGTAAAATTTCATAATAATCCAAACCTTGTGGATTTTCACCCAAATGATATTTACCAATCCATGCTGTTTGATAACCTGCTGCTTGCAAATGTTTCACAAATTGATCTTGGCCTGGATTAAATTTGCTATCCGTATTCCTTCTGAAACCATTCAAATGGCTGTATTTGCCTGTCAATAACACTGCACGGCTAGGTCCACAAATTGAATTAGTTACATAAGCATTATTAAATAACACCCCTTCATTGGCTATTCTATCAATATTTGGAGTTTCAGTAATCGTGCTGCCATAAGCACTTATAGACTGACGAGTATGATCATCCGAAATGATGATAACAATATTTGGCGGTTTTTGCTCTTTGGGCTTGGAGCATGAAACAACTGCCAGTGTTATCAAGGCCCATAATACATTTCTAAACATGGATTATTATTTTGGTATGCTGGTTTTATTTATTTGCTGTATAAGTTTTTCCTAAATCATTATCCCGAACCTCAGCCAATTTCTCCTTTAGCCTCAACTTGAACATTTCAACTACATCTTCATACTGAGGATTGTGGGCGAGATTATTAAATTGTTGAGGGTCATTTACCATATCAAATAACTCCATTCCTCCTGCTCCATCTTCTTCATATTGTATAAATGCCCATTTTCTATTTCTCAATAGGAATAAATGCTTACCTCTCCACTTGGAAACTGAAAAAGCCATATCCCTTACCTCATGAGCTGGATTATCCAATGTTCCCACCAAGCTTTTACCTTGGATGGCATTGGGCAATTCCAAACCTGCCAATTCTGCCACTGTAGGATATAAGTCTATCAATTCCGCAAAGGATTTACTGACTGCCGGTTTCTTCCCAGGCACCTTGATGATCAGAGGTACCTTAGCCGATTCTTCGTGAAGACTTACCTTCATCCAGAATTGATGCTCTCCTAAGTGAAAGCCATGATCCGAGGTAAAAATCACAATGGTATTATCTGTAAGGCCTTCTTCCTCCAAGGCCTTTAAGACCTTACCTACTTGAGCATCCATATAAGATACCGATGCATAATAAGCCGCTATGGCTTTTTTCTCTTGATCCTCTGACATCCTAGCATTTACACTGGTCACATAGTTGATACCATTTGCAGGGATATCATCCCAATCCCCTACCACTTTTGGTGGTAAAACCATTTCCTGATAAGGATATGGCTCAAAATACTGCTTTGGAGCAACAAAAGGCACATGAGGCCTTACCAAGCCTACAGCCAGAAAAAATGGCTCATCACCTTTATTTTTAATCAACTCTATTGCCTTTTCGGCTGTTCTCCCATCAGAATGTGCTAGATCATCTCCATCTGCCTTTACTATCGTCATTACATTCCCCCCTTTTCTTGGAAGCTTCCCAAAAGGATTTCCCTGCACCAACTCTGCTTCACCTTCTGCCTTCCATTCTGGACCTTGACTATTGAACCTTTCTGTCCAAGAAGCTTCATCATCAGCACCATTGGAACCTGTCTCTATATCAATGGGAACTCCCATATGATATATCTTGCTCACCCGGGCTGTATAGTAGCCATTATTCTTAAACAATTGTGACCAAGTAATTTTATCAGGACCAATATTCTCTCTTCCACTAGTGTATCCAAAAGTTTCTGTTGCGTGAGGATAATATCCAGACATAAAAGAAGCACGTGAAGGACCACAGATTGGAAACTGACAATAGGCCATATCATATTGGGTTCCTTCAGCTGCCAGCTTATCAATATTGGGAGTAATTTTTAATGGATTACCATAGGCAGATACAGCCTTGGCTGTCAAATCATCTGCTATAATAAATAGGACATTAGGTTTTTCCTTTTTTTGGGCAAAAGCAAAACTTGCGCTAATGCACAAAAGCGTTGTGACTAGGTATTTCAATGGTTTATTTTTTTATGATTTCAGAAAATTAAATTTAGCAAAAGCCTAAACATTTCCTTGCTTAAATAAAATAGGGATTTAGCGGCCTGAAACAAATTTAAAAAAACTAACGACAACTTTTATGCAATTTTAAACTAATAAAACACCATACATCAATTTTTTTAATAAACTCTACGGAAAAATCAGCCACTTTCATATCCCAATAACAAATTAAAAGACAGTTAACAGTACTGATTTTATATTATAAACAAAAATAATTACATTCTGCTTCTATCTTTTAAACCCAATAAAACTAATGATTATGACAAAGAAAATATTAATGCTCGTTGGTGATTATGTGGAAGATTATGAAGCCATGGTCCCATTTCAGGCCATGCTTTCGGTAGGTTTACATGTGGACACAGTCGGGCCTGAAAGAAAAAAAGGAGATACTGTCCCCACAGCCATTCACGATTTCGTAGGAGACCAAACTTATAAAGAAACTCCCGGTCACCGTTTCGGAATCACCAAAGACTTTAATCAGGTCAAACCCGCTGATTATGATGGTCTTTATATTGCAGGTGGTAGGGCCCCAGAATACACCCGGTTAAATGAAAAAGTCCTTGAGTTTACCAGACATTTCTTCGAAGCCAACAAACCTGTAGCAGCCATCTGCCATGGTATACAAATATTAACCGCTGCAAGGGTACTCGAAAACAGAACCTTAACAGCCTATGTAGCAATAGGACCTGATATTGAATTGGCAGGAGGAACATGGAAAAACATTCCTGCTGATCAAGCCATTACTGATGGTAATCTGACCACATCACCAGCTTGGCCAGGCCATCCTGCTATACTGAAAGAATTTTATAAATTACTTGGGATTCAAATTTCATTTAACTGACAACCTGCTTTTAAACAGAACTCGCTGGCTCCGAAATAATTCGGAGCTTTTTTTCTAAGAGGACCACTTCATTCTAAACAATTCTCTATTTTTTTGGTCTTAACAATATAAAGATGCAATTCAATGAAAATCCTTCTTACAGGTGCTACGGGCTATGTTGGAAAGAGAATTCTTCCCGCCTTGGTCTACAATGGCCATAAGGTAGTTTGTTGTGTAAGGGATAAAAACAGATTTTCGCTACCCAAATCATTTGTCAATCAGGTCAAAGTAATAGAAGCTGACTTTTTGGATGAAACTTCCCTTAAATCTATCCCTAAGGATATTGATGGAGCCTTTTACTTGATTCATTCCATGTCAACTTCAGAAGATTTTAGTGCCTTAGAATTAAAATCAGCCCAAAACTTCAGAAACTATCTGGATCAAACTAAAGCAAAACATGTTATTTATCTGGGAGGCATCATCAATAATAAAGTACTTTCAAAACATTTGCTATCCCGTAAAGCAGTCGAAGATGAATTGTCAAAGGGAAAATATCATTTCACTGCTCTAAGGGCAGGAATTATTATAGGCTCAGGCAGTGCTTCCTTTGAGATCATTAGGGATTTGGTCGAAAAACTCCCTGTTATGGTCGCACCAAAGTGGCTATCCACAAAATGCCAGCCTATCGCCATAAGGAATGTAGTCAGTTTTTTGAGTCTTTCCATATTCAATCCAATAACCTATGACAAGCATTTTGATATTGGCGGACCGGACATACTAACTTATAAGGAGATGCTATTGGGCTATGCAGCCAACAGAGGTCTGAAAAGAAAGATTTGGATTGTGCCTGTCATGACTCCAAGGCTATCCTCCTACTGGTTGTTTTTCGTCACCAGCACAACCTACAAGTTGGCCGTCTCCCTAGTGGATAGTATGAAAGTAGAAGTAGTTTGTGAGCCCAACACACTGGGTAAGGAGCTGGGCATAGAACCGATGGATTATCAAACAGCCTTAAGCAAAGCCTTTACAAAAATAGATTCCAATGAAGTTATTTCCAGCTGGAAGGATTCACTGGTGAGTGGAAGGTTTGATCACAATATCTCCGAATTTATCAATGTCCCTGAATTTGGCTGTATGAAAGACTGCAGAACTGCATCAGTCGAAAATGAAGAAGAATGTTTGGAAAAAATATGGCAAATCGGCGGAGAAACGGGATGGTATTATGCCAATTGGCTTTGGAAACTAAGAGGTTTTCTTGACAAACTATCTGGGGGCGTTGGACTTAGAAGAGGACGCACCCATGTACATACCATCAATAATGGGGATGCCGTGGATTTCTGGAGAGTATTATATGCCAAGAAAGAAGAAAAAAGATTGCTGCTTTATGCGGAAATGAAAGTTCCTGGCGATGCTTGGCTAGAGTTCAAAATTGATAACCATAGACTTACCCAAACAGCTACTTTCCGACCAAAAGGTCTTTGGGGTCGTATCTATTGGTATTCCGTACTGCCATTTCACGGCGCAATTTTTGGCGGCATGATCAGAAAATTGGCCAATTAATCCGCAGCACAGGTTAAGTTATTCCGGATCTCTTCTTTAGTAGGATTGTAGCCATTGTTTTGTACCTCTATCTCTACCTCTGGATCTTCAAAAATTAATTTACTGATTGCACAGTAGTCTACTAAACTTGAATTTTCAAGGATTTTCAGGGTTCCTCCCATTATTCTGAACTCATGCAAGCCTGAAAGCTCTAATATTTTAGGATTGTTTTCAATTAAAAACTCTCCACTTACTTCATTAACATTCATCCCCTCAAATGACTCAAGTGAAGGGTTATTTTTAACAATGAAATCACCTTCGACCATTCCTAACCCCTTCAATTGAGATAAACTTTGGATAGAAGTGCTTCCCTCCCTTCCATCTTCCTCAATTATCAAATTGCCCCTTATGGTTTCATATTGATATTTTCCAAACTCATCCACTTCCTCTTGGTTTCTTAGCAGCACATTTCCATTATATACTTTTTCCTCTTCTTGTATTTTCGCCATTTTAATCAACAAAGGTTCCTCCTGATGCTTTAATAAACTATCAATAGAAATAAGGGTCCTCATCTTTGAATAGCCATCTACAAAAGCCTCCAATCCAAGAATCGAACCTTCTTCATACCCTTCCTTCAATATTACTTTCGCAGCTGAATCAACTTCAATCTGATAAGAAGTATTAATCACCAAATCACCCAATAAATATTTCTCCTCATCATACTTATCTCGCAATGCCACCCAAAAATACAACAATGGCCTAAATTTCACCTTTTCTGGATCTAGACCAAAATCCTCAGGGGAGTAACCTAAAGTCGAAAGAACATCCAAAATAATTTCCTTAACCTTATTAAGGTCCATTACTTCAAAAGCAATGGGCAACTGAGCATCAATAAAATCTTGTAATTTCCCTTTTTCTGGTATTGCAAAAAGTGCCGTTTCTTCTGCATCTAGCAATAAAAATTCAGTTAGTTGATATTTTCCAACAGGCAAAGTGATTTCTTCAACATAAAACGTACCCTCTGATTCATAAACATCCATTACCTTTCCCGTAATTTCGGTAGCCGATCCATCCCCCTTAATGATGGTAATTTGAGCACTGACCACCAAGTTGAAATCATCAACCAACTTTCTGGCATTGCTGCTTTCATTTGGCAATTTAAAACTAAAAGAAACTGTACCACTAAGTTGTGAGGGAACATCCAATTCTCTGGAACAAGAAAAAACACCTATCAAAACACTTAGAACAGTACATAAAATGAACTTATTGGACATGATACAAAATGAAAAAACCAAAATATTTATACAATTACTCAAAAAAAGCAAACAACAAACCGTCTACTTAACCATGAAGCACTTATATACAAATACAAAATACATTTATTTATTTGTGAAACGAAATTTTTCATTAATTAAAACACCTGAACATCAAACTTTTGTGATCAAAAAATCTTTATTTATCCAATCCTATAATTTAAAAATATGATTATCCAGTTTCACACCAGTAGATTTATTTCTCACCGATTCCACGAATTTCCACTGATCTACCTGGCGGAAGACAGGTTTAATTAATTATTTCTGTGAAAGATGTGTCATTTTTGAGAGAATGTTTTGAAGGGTAATACTTACTGGTGGAATAGCGGATATACAGATTAAAAAAGTTCCTTAAACATAAACAATAAAAAAGCTGTTGAAACCAAATCCCAACAGCTTTTTTACAATCTCTTATCTTAAAACCTATTTGTCCTCCACCTTCTTATCTATGTACTTATCTCTCTCATAAGTTTCTATATGGCGCTGCTTTTTGGTCTCATAGATATCCTTTAGGGTAATCATAATTCCTGTCTCTTCCACCGCCCCAAATTCATTGTTCATGGCAGTTCCAAAAGTTTTCATGCTTGGAGAAAGGTTCATATAGGTATTGATCAATGGTGGAATATTTTCACCTAGAGCCCTAACCTTGGTATTTAGGATTTTGTATCCTTCCTTATAATCTTTCTCCTCAAAAAGCGCCTTAAATCCACTTATATCTGTTTTGTAGGGTAAAGAGCTGATAGGCTCCACCAAATGCTCATTATCTGGAAAATAATGATTCATAAAATACAGTAGCAAATCCCTTGCCTCTGCATTGAAATGTGGGTACATCGTCACCTTTCCAAAAAGATACTCAACATCAGGGTTCAAGACCACCACCGCTCCCAGTCCATCCCAAAGGTTGTCCAAGGAAAACACCCCTTTTCGGTTATCCTTCCGTGGCTGGTATTTAGGCTGAACAAAAGACCTGCCCAACTCAATTGTTTTTGGCAGATATTCCTTCTTGAATTTATCGGTGAATTTAAATAAATGGGCGGTGGAAAGGTTCACTTCACCATGCTCATTCTCTCCTGCATTTTTGCAGTTTATCAATCTATAACCTGCAATGATTTCTTCCTCTTCAGGGTTCCAAGCGATCAATTGCTCATAGCAATTTTCACAGGTATCATTTTCATCAATATCCAATGGCAGTCCTGTTCCTCCTCCTGCACCTCTAAAGGTCAGTTCCCTAAGACGTCCAATTTCCCTCATCACATTGGGGGAATTATGGTGATTTATTAGATATACCTGATTATCGCCATTATTAGTATGGCGTAAAAATCTCTCGGGTGTCAACTCCCTCTTCAAAATCTCCTTATCAACAGGCGCTATTATCTCTTGCATAAAAACTTAACTTTCTGTGGCTATGGAGTAAACGGTATTTTTCACTTCCTCTGCCCAGTACTTTTCACTTTTCGAATCATCAAAATACTTGTAAGAAATGGGTTTTCCTACATGTATAGTTACTTTTTTGTTCCTTTGGCCAAACATTTCATCTGCCAAATAAAGCATCTCAATATTTGCTTTGACCCCCAGTTTTTTCCTGATCAGGGCCAGGTTATAAAAAAACGATGAGTTTTTTCCCTCAATATAAACAGGAACTACATCTTTTTTATATTTCTTGGCTTTCGCAATAAAGCTTTTCTTCCATTCCAAATCTTTTATCCCTCCTTCTTGCTTTCTTGAAACCAAGCCAGCTGGAAAAACCAATACCGCCTCATCTCCTCCATAGGTCTCCTCTATCAGCCGTGCAGCAGACCTTCCATGTGCGCCATGTTTATTTACTGGTACAAACAGAGGCTCAAAATTTTTGATATTGGTGAGGATATCGTTCACTAAAAACCTCAAGTCCTTACGGTGTTTTCCTAGGGCATACATAAAGGCAATTCCATCCAATCCACCCAAAGGATGATTTGAAGCAAAGATCACGCTTTCGTCCTTAGGAATATTCTCAGCACCTTTAAGCTCAATCTTTACCCCGAATTCCTCTATCAGTCCATTTACAAAGTCTAGGCCTTGAAGATGGCCCAACTTGCCCATAACATAATTGATATCATCTTCATGAGCTATGCGACGGATATAACTGAGAACAAAGCCAGGAACCCACTTCAAAAGTGAAGGATTCTTGTCCTCAATTACTTTTCTTATTTCTATAAATTTCTTTTGTGGCTCCTTCAACTGCGGATATTAAATTTAACCAAAACTCCCCGACAAATCTTGTCAACCCTAAATATTTGATATACAGATTTATGCGGATTTCCCTGGTGATTAACAAATCCTTTTTGAAGCCATTCTTTGCGACTTCAAAAGCTAAAAATACAAAAAAATCATAAAGAGCCCCTTAAAAATTAGCTCATAAAACCTTATTAGTCCCTTATTCTATCGTTATTGTTTCTGTTACTACTGGACCTACCATAAAATATCCCAAAGCAGCATTCTCACCTTCAAGCAATTGGATATTACTTGGTGGATTTTCGGGCAAAGGACTAAAAAGTCCTCCATCATTGAAAAGGAATCCTTGGAGGCTCTTCAGATAATCATAGGCATCTTTGTTCAATCTATACAGGGACACCCTGGCCACATCTCCCTTTTTGAAAACAATATTATCAATATCAAAACCATCTTCTATGGCTCCTTTTCCAAAGGTATCATCAAAAAGCAGATAATCCCCCCTTCTGTTTAACAAGGTATCATTCCTCACCACTTTCACCCTATAATAATTATTTTCTTCAAAAGGGATTTTCCCATTCACCTTTATATAATACCCCTCATCTCTGATCAAATTTCCTTCTTTATAGGAATAAGTTAGGCTGTCTATTTCTGGTGCCTCCAATAATGTACCACTTGACACATGATGTTCACCTCCCAGTTTCACATGCAGCGAATAAACTCTTCCTTCCCTTGGAACAATATTGGTTTCGGGAAGATATTTCAAAGAACTGCTCACAAACTGAAAATCAATCCTTCTCTGCCTATCTTCTTCTATTATATATACTTCTGCAGATTCTACCGACTTATAACCAGTAGAATCATAATAATCATGACTTTGGCTTATAATCACCTCATTAATACTTCTATTATCAGTCCATATACCCTCAATAACCGTCTGGGAAGGAGCAGTTTGTAATACCGGCCTAACTTCTTCCAAACAGGAGCTAAGAAGAAGAATAGTAATGATTACTATGCCGTATTTTGAGGACTTCATAAGTTTAAAATTCAAAATTATAAGATATCGATGGCAATACAGTAAACAGATAAGTCATTACCACTCCGGGCCTTCTTGAAAATATTTCATCGTCTGGGGAGGATTGATAATTCACATCATTATTGATGATATCTGTAAACTGGTATAAATAGGGATTCTTTCTAGCATAAAGGTTATATATACTGAAATTCCAGCTTCCTTTCCATTTTTTACCCTTGTCTTTATTTTTCCAGGTAATTGAAGCGTCCATCCGGTGATAGTCAGGAAAACGGTCTTCATTTCTTATGGGCCCATATAGTGGGATTTCCTGTCTATCCATAGCATAGGAACCCACGGGAAAACTGACTGCCTGGCCCGTAGAATATATAAAGGTAATATTGGCCAGTAATCTTGGATTAATTGTTCGTTGCAAGACCAAACTTAAGTCGTGAGGCCTATCATACCTAGGGTTATAGGCTTCTCCCAAACTGATACCTGGTACTTTCCGGAAAGTCCTTGAATAAGTATAGCTTAGCCAGCCTGTAAAACTTCCCGAATTTTTCTTCAGCATAAGTTCAGCCCCATAAGACCAAGCTTGGCCTTTTAGCAACTCTGCCTCAATATTGTCAGTGAATAATAAATCAGCCCCCTGTTTTACATCCACGATATTATCATAGTCCTTATAATATCCTTCCAAAGACAAATCCCAATCTTGCTCTCCAAATGATTTGAATATCCCAAGTGAATATTGATCGAGACTAAGTGGGTCAATATACCTATTTGATAAAACCCATCTATCTATAGGGAGTCCAGCTGAATTGTTAGCAGCAATCTGTAAATATTGGTAATTTCTATTATAGGCTGCCTTGAGGGAAAGTTGCTCATTAATCTTAAACCTAAAAGCTAAGCGGGGTTCCAATCCATGGTAAAACTGCATTTTTTTAAATGGTTTGTAAAAGAGCGTATCCAATATATCCTCTTCCTCACTACTTGGACCATCTCTATAAATATATTCTGCTCCTTTCCCAATTTGATGATAGGCACTTACCCTTAAACCCGCTTCTACTTTTAGTCTTTCATTAATATCAAAATTCCCAGAAACAAATGCGTCGTACTGAAAAGCATTGACAGGATTGGTCACCACAGGTTCCAAACTGCTCCCAGGCTCAACTTCCATTTCTAAAGGGAAAAAATGGTAATACCGGTTTTGAAAACCTCCTTCTAAATTGATCTTATCATTAACGGACCAGTTGATTATTCCTCTTAAGCCTCCTTCAGACAAGAGGTTCTCCCAGCTAAACCCATCTTCCTCGTCTTCGATAATTAGATTATATCCGTACTGGGAATAATATCCATTGATTTCCAAAAACAGGTTTTCCTTGATTAATCTATTCCAGTTAAGGCTATTCACCCAGTTTTTCCAGCCAAAGGCAAAAAGGCCATCTACTTCCAAATAATCATTTCCTAAAAAAGTAGTAAACGTGAGCTTATCCCTATCACTTGTCCGAAATTCCAGCTTCCCTCCTAAATCATAAAAATACAGCAGGTTATTTTTCACTTCATCACTTCCAAAAGCCTTCAAAAACAAATCTGCATATGTTCTTCGAGCTGATAGTACAAATGATGATTTATCTGAAAACAAAGGTCCATCAAGGCTCAATTTAGAACTGATGGTTCCTATTCCACCCTCACCATGAATCCGGTCCGTCCGACCGGTTTTCATCTTCACATCTACAACCGATGATAGTCTCCCTCCCATTCTGGCTGGAATATTCCCCCTGTAGAGGTCCACGCTTTCCAAAGCATCAGGGTTGAAAACAGAGAAAAACCCGAAAAAGTGAGATGGATTGTAGACTGGAGCCCCATCAAGTTGTATCAGGTTTTGGTCGGATGAACCACCCCGGACAAATAATCCTGTAGTGCCTTCACCTGCGGTCTGTATTCCAGGCAATAACTGTAGACTTCTGAGTACATCTACTTCTCCAAATAGGGAGGGGATATTTTTTAATGTACTAATGGGAATGGTATTCCTACCCAAATCAACACTCTCAATTGGTGAATCTTCACTGCCTCCTTCTATTACCACCTCTTCCAAATTCTGTAACAGTTCACCCAATTCCAACTTTAACTCTGTGCTTAAATTGGCTCTATCTATTGGTATATGCTTTATTTCATATCCCACGAAAGTAATTACCAAGGTTTGGGGCAGTTCGATTACCTCTATGTCAAAAAAACCCTTTTCATCACTGACCACGCCTTTGGTTTCTTCCCCCAGCCAAAAAATGGATGCCCCAGGGAGTGCTTCTCCTGTCTTTTCAGAACTTATAACTCCTTTGATTTTCTTTATTTCCTGAGCGATCCCCATAAAAGGACAAAAGCCAATCAGCCAAAAAATCATCAGGCAAAACAAAAAATGCTTCATAGGGAAACTCTTGGTTATTCTATTTGGGTACATGGGTAATCAAAATCCTTTACTTTAATCATTCTGCCTGAAAACAAAATTCCAATTTAAGTTAGTATTTTTTTTGTGATATCTATGCTAGTAAGTTTACTATTAACTAATTACTCCGACATACGTACCAGCTATAGCCAATGGACCGTAATAATTTTATGGGCATTGTTTCGTTTTGATTTAAAATTCCTAATTTCAAGGCATGATTTGGGCATATCCTAATGTTTCTTTGTTGACAATAATGGCAGTGATTTTCACACTGCTCTATACGGTATATTTATACCGTTTTTACATTATTAATAAAAAGTTAAAAGTCAAAACTCACCGCCTTTTGTTGAAAATGGGCCTGAGGATACTTTATTTCCTTTTGTTTCTGGTAGCCTTGGCTGGCCCTTCCGTAGGCAATGCCACCAAGGAAATAAAACAAGAAGGTAAGGACATATTCATAGCAATAGACCTTTCGCAGTCCATGAATGCCCAGGATATAGGTCCTTCAAGGCTGCAGAGGGTAAAATTTGAGCTTAAAAACTTAATCAAGAATTTCAGCACTGACCGAATTGGACTGATCATATTCAGTTCTGAGGCCTTCGTGCAGTGTCCCTTGACTTTTGACCAGAATGTACTGCAGCTTCATTTGGATGGTCTCCACACCAATCTTGTCCCTAATTATGGAACTGATATTGCCGCTCCATTGGCACTTGCCATTCAAAAGTTCAAAACAGATGAAAACCAAGATCCAAAGTCAAAATCCATAGTCTTGATTAGCGATGGGGAAAACTTTGGAGACAACCTCAACACTATTATAGAAAACATGAAAGAAGAGGGAATTCGGGTTTTCAGCCTCGGTGTTGGTACCGAAAAAGGAAGTACTATCCCCAAGGGAAGTGGTGTAATGATGGACAAAAACTCCAGCGGTCCAGCAATCAGTAAACTTTCAAGCACTACTTTGAAAAGGATTGCCAGTGAGACCAATGGACAATATTTTGAAATCAGTAATAATGCACAGGAAATCCCGCAGTTGATTACTGTCATTGAAAAAGTAGAAGGCACTGTTACCGGCTCCAGAACCGTAGAAGCCTCTGCCAATAAATATTTCTATTTCTTATTAGCGGCTTTGGGCCTTGCCCTATTGGACATGATCTTACCGCTTAGGACAATCAGTATGTAAATAGAGATGCCCCATAACTATGAATAAGATTATTCTGACCACACTTCTATTGATCCCTTCATCTTGGAGCCAAATTTCTGAGAGAAACAAGGCCATAGACCAAGCTGCAGAACAATATGCCAAAGCAGAATATGAGGAATCAGTACGTCAGCATCTGAGCCTACTCAATGAATTTGGTATAACCGCTGAGGAAGCAAATTTTGACCTCGCCTTAAGTTATCAGTTTAATGAGCAGCAAGAAGAAGCCCAAAGGAAATTCCTTGAGCTCAGTGCTGCCAATAATAAGGCCATTGCCTCATCAGCAGCCAACCAAAACGGCGTATTACATGGTAGAGGCGAAAAATATCAGGAAGCCCTACAGGCATTTAAAACGGCATTGATCAAAGATCCTACCAATGACATAGCACGTTATAACTATGAGCTATTAGCCAGATGGCTGGAACAAAATGAAGACCAACAAAAGGATCAGGAGCAGAATGAAAACCAGGACCAGCAGGAACCATCCAATTATGCCAAACGCATGAAAGCCCAAGCTGATGAATTGGTAGACCAATTCAAATTTAAAGAAGCTTTGGATATCATGAACAAGGCATTGGAAATCGATGAAACTGTTTCTCACTATCAGGAGTTTATTAAGAACTTAGGAGACATCAATGAAATCAATGAAAATTAAAATAATTTGCTTTTCCATTGGCATGCTGTTTTTCGGCTTGGCTTCAGAAAATGTGCAGGCCCAAACTGCCATGGCATATTTTAACCAAGCAGCCAAACAATATGTCAATACTGATTATGCCAAGCTAGGGGAAATATTGCAGGAAGGACTGCAGAAATACCCCAATGACCCGAAGCTCAACGCTCTAAAGGATAAATTGCAAGAAGATCAGGAAAAAGAAAACCAAGATCAAAAAGAGCAGAATAAGGATCAACAGGATCAGCAAAACCAAGATCAGCAACAGGAAGGCGATCAAAATCAAGATCAGCAAGACCAGCAACAGCAAGAAAAAGAATCCAAGGACGGTCAGGGTGAAGAGCAAACCCAGGAAGATGGTGCTGAAGAATCTGAAAAAATGGATGAAAAACGTGGCGAAAAATCCGATCGTCAAGAAGCCTCCGAGGAGAAGTCAACCCAAGAGAGTGATTTGAGTGAAAGGGAAAAAGCAATGGAGGAACTCAAGCAGAAATTACAACAGATGAATATTTCACCAGAACAGGCAGAGCAAATCCTAGATGCTATGAACAATGCAGAAATGCAGTATATACAGCAAACCAGGAAAAAGGCCACCAAGCGACCTGACAAAAACCTCCCTGACTGGTAATTGATAAATTTCTATGACCCTATAACCAATAAGCCCAAATGAAAGAAGTTTATATCATATCTGCTGTCAGAACTCCCTTGGGGAGTTTCGGAGGAAAGTTATCTGGACTCAGTGCCATTGAATTAGGTGCACAGGCCATAAGGGGAGCGCTAAAAACAGCTAAAATTGAACCCGAAGCTGTTCAGGAAGTCATTATGGGGAATGTGCTCTCTGCTAATTTGGGACAAGCTCCAGCTCGTCAAGCGGCCTTGGGGGCAGGAATCAACTATAATGTTCCCTGTACTACAGTAAACAAGGTTTGCTCTTCAGGGATGAAATCAGTCATGTTTGCCGCCCAGTCAATCATGTGCGGGCAAAACAATATTATGGTGGCCGGAGGAATGGAAAGTATGTCCAATGTCCCCTACTATATCCCAAAAGCGCGCTTTGGATATAAATTTGGCAATAGTGAATTAGTAGACGGCCTGGCAAAAGATGGCTTGCATGAAGTCTACTATGATTTTCCAATGGGAAATTGTGCCGAGAATACGGCCAAGCATATGAACATATCCAGGGAAGCACAAGATAAATATGCCATACAATCCTATCAGCGATCCGCAGAAGCTTGGAAAAATGGCTATTTCAAAGAAGAGGTTATTCCTGTAGAAATCAAAGGCCGGAAAGGTGAAAGCATTGTCATAGATGAAGATGAAGAATTCAAAAATGTCATTTTTGAAAAGATCCCTCATCTTAGACCTGTTTTCGATAAGGAAGGTACAGTAACTGCCGCCAATGCATCCACCATGAATGATGGAGCAGCAGCTTTGGTACTGGTAAGCAAAGAAAAAGCTGAAGAACTGGGATTGAAACCTATTGCCAAAATCCTGGGATTTGCAGATGCCGCCAGGGATCCTATCTGGTTCACCACTGCTCCTGCCCTAGCCATACCCAAGGCCATAGAAAATGCAGGCTTAAGCAATGCTGATATCGATTATTATGAAATCAACGAAGCCTTTTCCGCAGTAGCCCTTGCTAACCAAGAACAGCTGAACTTATCTTCAGATCAACTAAATGTATTTGGGGGTGCGGTTTCATTGGGCCATCCCTTAGGAGCTTCTGGTGCAAGAATCCTAGCAACTTTAAACTCCGTGCTTAAGCATAAAAAAGGTAAAATTGGTGTTGCCGGCATTTGTAATGGCGGAGGAGGTGCTTCTGCCATGGTCATTCAAAACCTTAGTTAAAATACTATCTTTCTAAGCCCTATGGTCAACAAACTTTTCCCAGCCTTATTCCTGCTTATAATCAGCAACCATTTGGTCTTTGGCCAGGAAAAGATTATCACTTATTATGATTTGGAAAAAACCCAAATCAAAGAAGAATACAAAGAAGTAGACGGGCAAATTACAGGCCCCTATAAACTGTACTACGAAAATGGAGCCCTACAAACTGCCGGCAATTGGAAAGACGGAAAAAGAGAAGGGCTCTTTGTTTATTTCTCTCCTGAAAAACGAGACACCCTAAAAGTCATTAATTTCAAAGAAGATAAAAGAGAAGGGGAATCCTATTCTTATGATCTGGATGGCAACCTAATCCAAATAGCCCATTTCACAGCAGATGTACTTGAAGGGGAAATGAGCACCTATTATCCTGATGGCTCCATTAAACAGAAAACAACCTTTTTTTCCAATAAGCCTCATGGGCAAAGCATTCAGTACTTCCCTTCTGGTGAAGTCATGAACATTGCAAATTATGATTTTGGTGTATTGGATGGAGTTTTCAAGACCTTCTATGAAAGTGGGCAGCTTTCCTCTATTGAGCATTATGACAATGGTCAATTAGAAGGTGAGCTTATTGCTTATTTCCCAAGTGGAAAATTGGAGGAAAAAGCGATCTACAAAGATGGTCAACAAAACGGACTATTTACCAGCTATTTTGAAAATGGAAAAATTGCTCAAACAGGTCTTTACAAAAAAGGCAAGCCAGAAGGAAAATTCCAATCATATTACAATTCTGGTAGTTTAAGAGAAGAGGCCGAATACAAAAATGGAATACCTATAGGTCAACAGCGCATCAATTTCCCCTCTGGAAGCAAAGCTGAAATCATTTCATATAATAAGGATGGTGAAAAAATCACCCATGAATTCTTCCATGAAAACGGTGAAATCCTCAAAACCATCAAATTCACCAATAAGCTCCCTGAGGGAATTGTTAACGTTTTTGATGATAAAGGAAATAAAGTGGAAATCATCCCCTATAAGCAGGGCCAATGGGATGGCACTTACCAACGCTTTGACCAAAATGGTCAATTATTGTTAGAGGGAGGCTTTAAAGCAGGAATGAAACAAGGTGAGGAAAAAGTATATTATCCCAATGGAAAATTAAATACTGTCACCACCTATGACCTTGATTGGAGAATGGGACCCTATAAGCATTTCGGAGAAGATGGTAAGCTAATAGAAGAAGGGGAATTTTGGTATAATAAGAAATACCACGAGTGGAAATACTTTGATAGGGATGGTGAAATTCTAAAAACTGAAATTTTCAATAAAGAAGGTAAATTAATTAAATAATTTTGGGGAGAAAGAAAGGTTAAAAAAATGCTAACCCCTATTTTTGTTATTTAAAATTTTATTCATCGAATTAACCCTCCTTTCTGGTTTTTTACCAATTGGAAATATAAAAATAGCTTTGTCATGAATACAGCAATAAAAGAAACCCAATTTGAATTCCCTGAGCAAACTGGATTCTACAAGGGAAAAGTAAGGGACGTCTATATGTTTAAGGATAAGATTGCTGTGGTGGCATCAGACAGGATTTCTGCCTTTGATGTTGTCCTCCCTCTCCCTATCCCTTTCAAAGGACAAGTACTCAATCAAATAGCCGCAAAATTCCTAAAAGCGACTTCAGACATTGTTCCAAACTGGGTAACATCCACGCCTGATCCCAATGTAACAATTGGTAAAAAATGCGAACCTTTCAAGGTCGAAATGGTTATTAGAGGATACCTAGCTGGACATGCTTGGAGAGAATATAGAGATGGAAAGCGGAGTATTTGCGGGGTAAGCTTGCCAGAAGGCTTGAAAGAAAATGATAAACTTCCAGAGCCAATCATCACTCCTACTACCAAAGCTGATGAAGGACATGATGAAGATATCAGCAGAGAGGATATATTGGCTAAGGGAATTGTAAGTGCTGCAGATTACAGCATTTTGGAAAAATACACCCGCGCTCTTTTCCTGAGAGGAACAGAAATGGCAGCAGAAATGGGATTGATACTTGTCGATACCAAATATGAATTTGGAAAGTACAATGGAGAAATTTTGTTGATTGATGAGGTACATACCCCAGATTCTTCTAGATACTTCTATGCTGAAGGATATAAGGCCAATCAGGAAGCTAACCAACATCAAAAGCAACTTTCAAAAGAATTTGTTAGGCAATGGTTAATCTCCAATGGTTTCCAAGGCAAGGATGGTCAAAGTGTCCCCAATATGCCAAATAATATTGTAAATGATATTTCGGAACGTTATATTGAACTTTACGAGCAGATTACTGGTGAAGCATTTGTTAAGGCTGACAACAGTAATATGATGGATCGTATTAAATCTGCCATCGCAGAAAATATTTAATCTTGGAAACACAAAAAGTGATTAGGCTATTCATATGAATGGCAAAATTTGTAAGTTAAATCCCATGAAATACTCAGTAGATAAAAAAGAACAGTTTGTAGTTTTCACCTTATTGGAAGAAAAACTTGACTCCCCACTTTCCCCAGCATTAAAATCTGAGCTTTTAACAGTTCATGCAGAGGGCTACCGCAATTTGGTTTTGGATATGAGCCAAGTAAAATATGCTGATTCGAGTGGACTAAGTGCGCTACTTGTGGGGCACAGGACCTTTACAGAAGATGGAGGTATCTTCATTATCTCTGCACCTCAGGATCACGTAAACAAGCTTATTAAAATCTCCATGTTGGATAAAGTGTTGACCATTGTGGACTCTCAGGAGGAAGCTGCAGATGCTATATTCATGCATGAAATTAACGGTAGCGAAGAAGACGGCAACTAAATTTGGAATTTACAGTCACCATTTTAGGAGCCAATTCTGCCGTTCCTGCACATGACAGGCATCAAACTTCCCAAATAATCACAGTGGGCAATGACCTGCTTATGATAGATTGTGGGGAAGCAACACAAATTCAACTACAAAGATATAAGGTTAAATCTTCCAAGATTAAACACATATTTATATCACATTTACATGGAGATCATTACCTCGGATTGATGGGAGTGATCTCCACTTTTCATTTAAACAAACGGAAAACGCCCTTGACCATCTACGGTCCGAAAGGCTTGGATGAAATTATTACCACCCAACTTAAATATGGTAATACACAATTAAATTATCCGCTGAAGTTTGTCCCCACCAACCCCAAAAACAAGGAATTATTATTGGATGCCAAAAGATACCAGGTATTTAGTTTTCCTCTAAAGCATCGTTTGCCTTGTACAGGGTTTTATATCATAGAAAAGAGAGGACAGCGGAACCTCATCAAAGAACAGTTATTGGCCCATCCAATGAGTATTGAAGCCATTAACACCCTAAAAAGTGGAAAGGACTTTAAGGATGAAAAAGGTAAAACCATTTACAAGGTTGATGAATTTGCTTACCCTGCTCCTCCTTTGCACCGCTATGCTTTTTGTTCGGATACTATTTATGACCCTAGTTTGGTACCTTATATTCGAGGAGTCGATTTACTTTATCATGAGGCAACATTTATGGAGAGAGAGGCTTACAGGGCATCACTTACCTACCACAGTACAGCTAGGCAAGCTGCCAGGATAGCCAAGGAGGGAAATGTGAAAAAATTACTCTTGGGACATTACTCAACGAGATACCAAGACCTTGATCCTTTATTAAACGAGGCAAAAGAGGTGTTTTTGGGAAGTGAACTTAGCATAGAAGGTGAAACCTATACTGTTTAATCAATATGGAAAAACAAGTGAACAATACTTTTCAAAACAAAAAAACCAACCTTTTCATTATCCTAAGTGGAATTTTTCTTACAAATGCGATTTTGGCTGAAATCATCGGTGTAAAAATATTTTCCGGTGAAGCTACATTGGATCTCAATCCTGCCAATATCAGTTTCTTTGGTGAATATGTACTTGATTTCAATTTAACAGCCGGTGTTTTGTTATGGCCCGTAGTTTTTATCACTACCGATATTATCAATGAATATTTTGGAAAGAAAGGAGTAAGAAAAATCAGTTTTCTTACTGCTGCTTTTATCGCCTATGTCTTTATAGCGATTGCAATAATCACCAACCTACCACCTGCCCAATTTTGGTTGGAGGTGAACAGCAGCACACCAGAAGGAATGCCATTTGATATTGATTATGCCTTTAACACCATATTTCGGCAAGGATTAGGGATTATTATTGGCAGTTTGACCGCTTTCCTTTTGGGGCAGCTTATCGATGTCTTTGTATTTCAGAAATTAAGAAAAGTCACTGGAGCAAAAATGATATGGCTTAGGGCCACCGGTTCCACATTGGTTTCCCAATTAATAGACTCCTTTGTCGTTTTGGGAATTGCTTTCTATGTTTTTGGAAACTGGTCCATTGAGCAATTGATTGCTGTAGGTATTATTAATTACATCTATAAATTTACCGTTGCCATTGTGCTTACACCATTACTTTATCTTGCTCATGATATCATCGACAAATACCTGGGCAAGGAATCTTCTGAAAGAATGATGGAGGAAGCAGCATCCGATACCTCCTTTTTATGATGAAACTATGTGGTAGCAGGCGCTGGCTTTCGGTCTGCTAGCTGCTGAGCAATTATACTCCCCATCACCAGCTGCAGGGCATGATAAAGCATCACTGGAAGTAAAATGACACCAAAGGTCACTGGATCAGGAAAAAGCACTTTCCCCATAGCTGCACCTTGTATCAGGGATTTCTTGGAGCCACAAAACAAAACGGTGATCTGATCTGCCCTATCAAAACCTAAAACCTTTCCAATGCCAAACATGGTCATGGCCATAACCAGGAAAAGCAACAGCATCAAACTTCCAAGGCCAAGCAGAAAAGCCCAGCTTTCTCCTTCAAACATCCCCTGCCCCACTGCCGCCGAAAAAGCCGAAAATACGATCATCAATATGATAGACTGGTCAATATATTTCAAAAACACCCCATACTTATTGACTAACTTGCCCAAGACTTTATGCAGTAAAAACCCTGCTATCACGGGAAACAAAACCTGTAGGCTCAATTGCCAAAAAGTATCCATCAAATCAAAATTCATATTACTTCCTTTCAAAAACAGCTCCATCCATATGGGTGTAATAAAAATCCCAACAATGCTGGAAATGCTGGCATTGAATATTGCGGCGGGAATATTACCGCCTGCGATCGAGACCATCACCACTGAAGCGGATACTGTGGAAGGTAACGCAGAGAGATAAAATGCACCCAACCAAATATTGTTATCCTCCTCTCCAAAAATGCTTTTTACCAATAGCACAACTACGGGAAAGACCAGAAAGGTGGTTGTCTGTATCAAAAGATGGAGTTTCCAATTGGATAAACCTGACTTCAATTTTACAGGATCCATTTTTACTCCATAAAAGAAGAAAATAAAGGAAACCCCATAATGAGTGATCTCTTTAAATGGAATTACACTCTCTTCGCTTCCCCATTCAGGAAATAAATTGGCCAATAAAATCGTGCCCATTAAGGCTAAAAAAAAGCCGTTTAAGCCGGCCTTAACAATCACTTTTTTCAATTTGGTCATCTAACAATCCTTATTAAATATTTCTTTTAAAATTATCACAAATCACCGCTGTTGCAATGGCTACATTCAGGGACTCCGCACTCCCAAATCTAGGGATCGTCAGTTTACAATCTACTAGAGGGGACAGTTCTGTTGAGATTCCGTTTGATTCATTGCCCATAAGAATAATACCTTCTCCTTTTAAAGGGGACTGATGTATATTCTCTCCATCCAAAAAAGCTCCATATACTTTTTGATTCTGTTGAGACAAATATTCCTTCAGTGAGGTGTAAAAAAATTGAATCCTGGTAAATGATCCCATGCTTGCGTGAAGTACTTTTGGATTATACAAATCAGCTGTTTGCTCGGAAAAAATAAGCTTATTGATCCCATACCAATCAGCAATCCTAATAATCGTTCCCAAGTTTCCAGGATCACGGACATCATCCAATGCTATGGCCAGCTCCCCTTCCTGCACTTCGAAAGAATGGTTTTCCTTTATCTTAGCCACCGCCAAGGCCTCATCATTCGTTTTAAAAGCCCCTGCTGACTCTAGATTTTTCTGAGAAACTAAAAAGCTTTGGCCAACAAAGCCATCCACCAAACTGGAATGCTTTTCATAGAATTTTTCTGTGTAAAGAAGTTGGTTAACTTCAAAATCAGATTGCAATAATTCCGTTACATTTTTGGCTCCTTCAACAAAAAAAGCATTCTCTTGCTTACGGAATTTTTTCTGTTGTAAGGATTTAATAAACTTAAGCGTATTTTTGCTGATCATTAAGGTCGAAACATTGTGAATAAAACCAAATATATAAACTTTATACTGTCCGCACTTTTATTTTGTTCCTGCTCCCTTACTCGGGGGCTTGAGGAAAATGAGTACCTGGTATATAATGTTGACCTGAAAGGAATCCAAGCCAGCAATGAGACAAAGTTAAAAGAACTCATCAAACAAACCCCCAATACCCGTATACCAATATTTAACTTTTCTCCAGGGGTAATCATACATAATATCGGCAAGATGAATTATGATAGCCTGCGTCTCGCTGAAAAAAAAGCAAATTATATCAGCCAACAACATGAATTGGAAGCCCAACTGGAGGCGCAACCTGACAATAATAAGCTTCAAAGGAAGTTTTTTAAATTAAACAACAAAATAGAGGACCTAAATAAAAAGCTGGATTATGGTAACTGGTTTATGCGAACGGGCAATCCAAAAACCATATATGACAGTGCAAAGACCTTTGCCACAGAACGTGAAATGAATAATTACCTTGTAAACCATGGATTTTTTGATGCAGAGGTCAGCACTGAAGTGAAGAGAAAAAAGAAAAAAGCTTTTATCACTTATAATATCTCCGAAAATCCCCCCTACATAATTGACAGTCTTTACACTCGATCAGACAATGACAACATTTATCGGCTGCTCAGGGAAAACAAGAAAAAGCAGCTCATCATTCCCAAAAAGAAATACAACCAAGAAGACCTGACAAAGGAAAGACAAAGGGTTGAAGAGCTACTTAAAAACAATGGGTACTATACTTTTTCGAAGTCTTATATAGAATACAATGTTTATAAAGACACGCTAGAAAAGACCGTTTCAATAGAACAAATCATCCGCAAACCAACCTATGCGCAGGATCATAAGGTTTACACCATCGATTCGGTAATTTTCAATATTTCCACCCCTACTGATGTCATTTTAGATCAAGAAGTTATTAAGGAATATGATGATATTACCTATATAATGTACAGAGACCGCTATTCTGAAAAGATCATTGATTCCAGGGTATTTATTAATAAGGGTGATCTTTATAGCCGGTCGGAAGTATTGGAAACCCAGCGGCAATTAGCCAACCTGGATATCTTTAGGTTTGTGAATATTGCCTTTGATACGCTAGGAAATAATATCACCACAAAAATCTACACCCAACCCAATCAAAAATATCAAATCACCAATCAGTTGGGTGCGAGTATTACTGAACAGCTTCCTGGGCCTTTCTTCAGCCATTCCCTTAGAAACAGGAACCTCTTTCGTGGTTTGGAAATCTTTGAATTCAATTTTAGGGCTGGTCTAGAAGGGGTAGCCTCTGCTACTACCGCTGGAGGGGTTTATAGAAGTAGGGAGCTTAATACTTCCGCATCAGTGATCTTCCCTCAGTTCCTCTTCCCTTTTAATAGAAAGGCACTTAATCAATATGGCCGCTACAACCCAAGGACAAGGACGCTTTTGGGTTATAATTATGTCAATCGGCCAGAGTATGTGCGGGAAGGTTTTAACACCATTATAGCCTATAGCTGGGCTACTAGGAACCAAAGACAGCAATATACCATCAATGCCCTTGATGCCAACCTGATCCGCTCAAACCTTGATCCAGCCTTCGAGGAAAGGCTACTGGAGCTGCAGGAACTGGGTAATAACCTAATTAACTCTTTTCAGTCCTCTTATGTCAGTAGTGTTTCTGGACAGGCCATTATCAACTTCAACCAATATGGACTATTCCAAAGAAACCGTTCTTCATTATTACGGCTGTTTATGGAAAGTGGTGGTACTTCCATCAATTTCCTTAACAAAGCCAACTTTGAAAACAGAAGCTTACAGTACTTCCAGTTTTTAAAATTCCAGTCAGATTTTAGGAGATTTATCCCTTTGAGCAGAAAAAGCACTTTCGCCTATCGCCTCAATGCAGGTCTCGCTATTCCATATGGTATTAGTAATGGAGTTCTGCCTTATGAAAAGTATTTCTTTGCTGGAGGAAGTACCAGTATCAGGGCCTGGCAACCGAGGCGCTTAGGGCCTGGATCTTTTACGCCCATTAAAAATGAAGACGGATATTTTGATTATAGGTATGAGCAGCCTGGTGAAATTCTTATGGAAGCCATGTTCGAGTTTCGACGAAAACTATTCGGTTATTTCGATGGGGCCTTTTTCGTTGATGCAGGAAATATATGGACCTTAAAGGAAGACCCAACCCGTGAGGGTGCCCAATTCAAAGCCAAAGAATTCATCAGCGAAATCGCGGTAGGAACTGGCCTTGGTCTCAGAATGGACTTTGACTTTTTGGTCCTAAGGTTGGACATGGGAATTAAGGCCATTGATCCAGCAAGACCAAAGGGAGAAAGGTTCATCTTGGACCAACTCTCCTTCAAAAACCCATTGGGAGAAAAAGGACAGACGGTATTTAATATCGGTATTGGATATCCTTTCTAATCATTTAATTTTAGATTTTGATCAATCAATGACTATGCATAAAATCAGTAAAGAACAGATTTCAGAAGATTTCAAACTCATTCAGGACCATATTTGCAAAGAATTGGAATTAGGTGATGGAAAAGCCAAATTCAAAGAAGATTTGTGGACCCGTGAAATGGGAGGAGGAGGAAGAACCCGTATCATTAAAGACGGAAATATCATTGCCAAAGGTGGTGTAGCCTTCTCTGCCGTACATGGTCCGACCCCAGAAAAAATCCTGAAGAAATTAAAACTTGAAAAAGCTGATTTCTATGCTACTGGTGTCTCCATAGTCATTCACCCTGACAGCCCCATGGTTCCTATCATCCATATGAATATCCGGTATTTTGAGATGAGCAATGGAAAATATTGGTTTGGGGGTGGTATTGACCTTACACCACATTACGTGGACATTGAAGATGCTAAATACTTTCATAGTGAATTAAAAACCACCTGTGATCAATATAATAAAGATTTCTACCCAAAATTTAAGGACTGGGCAGACAATTATTTTTATATAGCTCACAGAAATGAAACCCGTGGTATTGGAGGAGTTTTCTTTGATCGCTTGACATCAACGGAAGAAAATGATTTCGAATCCACCTTTGATTTTGTGAAATCCATAGGCTATCTCTTTCCTAAAATTTACCGCCATTTTATGGCCAAAAACTCCCAGCTACCTTTTGGGGATGAGCACAAAAAGTGGCAGGCCTTAAGAAGAGGACGCTATGTAGAGTTTAACCTCGTTTGGGATGCAGGAACCAAATTCGGTTTGGACACCAATGGCCGAACCGAAAGTATCTTAATGAGCATGCCTCCTCAAGCAGAATGGGAATATATGCATATCCCAGAAGAGGGCTCTCCAGAAGCCAATACATTAAAATACTTAAAAAAAGGGATCGACTGGCAAAGCTTATAATTCAGTGATAGAAACATTAAAAATATGGGATGAGGAGCTTTTTCTATTCTTAAACTCCTTGCATTTGGATTGGCTGGATCCAGTAATGTATGCCATGACCAAAACTTTAATTTGGGTTCCTTTCTATGCATTTTTGGTGTATGTTATTATCAAAAAACTTGGCAAAAGCAGCATTTGGATATTCATTGGAATCTTCTTGGCCATTTTGATCAGTGACCAAACTACCTCTGGATTTATGAAGCCTTTCTTTGAGCGCCCGCGCCCTTGTCATGATCCAAGATGGGAAGGATTAATGTTTAACTATAAAAGGTGTGGTGGCATGTTTGGATTTGCTTCTTCACATGCAGCAAACACATTTGCCCTGGCTACTTACCTTTGGTTTACATTCAAACGGCGCGTGCCAGGCTTTGGCTGGATGTTCTTATGGGCAACTGTAGTAAGTTATACCAGACTCTATCTCGGGGTACATTATCCTGCTGACCTCATCGTTGGTGCTTGTGTTGGCATGCTTGCCGGATGGTTTTCATGGTGGTTGGTAATCAAAATAAAAATGACAGCCATTCGAAAAGTAGAAGAAATGGATGAATGAGATAAAATTAAAGAGCCGGGATAATTAATTATCCCTGCTCTTTAATTTCCACTTTTAGCATAAAAGTTAATTTTCATAACCTTTAATCATTCTCTGAATATACTTGCCTACAATATCAAATTCCAAATTGACTTTATCCCCTATTTGCAATTGATGAAAATTCGTATGTTCATAAGTATATGGGATGATGGCTACCGAAAAACCTCCTGGTCTAGAATTAAAACAAGTTAGACTAGTACCGTTGATGGTAATAGAACCTTTCTCTACTGTTACATTCCCCTTGGAATCATCAAAAGAAAAATCAAATAACCAACTACCATCTTGGGAAGAAATATTTTCTACAGTTCCCACTTGATCTACATGTCCTTGAACAATATGCCCATCAAAACGCCCATCAGCTGGCATACAACGTTCCAGGTTCACCTTCTTTCCTACCAACCACTCCCCTAGGCTTGTCTTTTGAAGGGTTTCATCAATGGCTGTCACCCTATAAACTTCCCCTTCTACTTTCACCACTGTAAGGCAAACACCATTATGGGAAACCGATTGATCTATTTTTAGTTCTCCAGTAATCGGAGAAGATATATCAAAATGAATATTTGTACCTTCTTGGGAAATTCCTTTTATCTCTCCCATTGTCTCTACAATACCTGTAAACATGAAAGCCTGTAAATTTAATGTTCATAAAATCAGGCAATAACTCAAATTGCCCTTTCAGAATTAAAATTAAGCCATTTAATCCATTAACTTAGCATTAAAAAGAAGTTTCGATAAAAATAAGTTCACACATCAAGCATGCTAAAACTGGAGGACAGCTATTCTCATAAAGGCCAAAGAAAAGCACTGGTCAAGACACTTGAAAATAAAGGGATCATGGACAAGAAAGTACTTAATGCCATAGGTACCATACCCCGTCATTTCTTTTTTGACAGTGCCCTTCATTCCCATGCTTATGACGATAAGGCCTTCCCCATTGGCGAGGGTCAGACTATTTCCCAACCATTTACTGTGGCTTTCCAAACCGAATTACTTAATGTTCAACCAGGAGATAAGGTGCTGGAAATTGGGACAGGTTCAGGCTACCAGGCAGCCATATTATACCTTTTGGGAGCAGAAGTTCACTCCATTGAATACAATAAAAAGCTGTTTCAACGGACAAAAAAATTCCTACCTAAAATTGGCATCAATATTAACTTTTACCAAGGAGATGGTTCTTTGGGATTACCGGAACAAGCTCCCTTTGATAAAATAATCGTTACGGCTGGGGCACCAATAGTCCCGAATTCCTTGTTAAAGCAGCTAAAAATTGGTGGCATTTTGGTGATTCCTGTTGGTGATAGAAAAAGCCAAAAAATGATGAGATTCATCAAAAAAACAGCCAAACAAGTAACTCAAGAGTCCTTCAGTAATTTTGCTTTTGTACCTCTATTAGGTGAAGAAGGGTGGGAGTAATCAAAACAATATTCTAAACTTAAAGTTATTGTTCATAGAACTTAGAAACATATTTTATATTTTCGTAAAAAACAAATTTTAAATGGCGAAGATAAAGAAAGTACAAGAATCTGAAGTAATCATGACGGAGATGGTATTGCCCAATGATACCAACACCTTAAATAACCTCATGGGAGGTAAACTGATGCACTGGATGGATATTGTGGGCGCTATAGCAGCTCAAAAACACTCCAATCGCATAGTTGTGACTGCTTCAGCAGATAGTATTTCTTTTCAGCATCCTATTGCTTTGGGCAATGTAGTAACCCTTAAAGCGCAGGTTACCCGCTCCTTTAATTCTTCCATGGAAGTATATATTGAAGTCTGGGCCGAGGATATACCTGCCAATAAAAAGACCAAAACGCACAGGGCCTTTTTTACTTTTGTTGCGGTAGATCAAAATGGTCGCCCTATTGAAGTACCCAAACTCGAGCCTTCTAATCCTGAAGAAGATGAATTATTTGCAGGTGCATTAAGAAGAAGACAGTTGAGACTTGTATTAGCTAAAAGAATGGACCCTAAGGATGCTGTTGAATTGAAATCAATATTTGGCTTCGAAGACGCGTTGGGTAAAAACCAATAAATTGATTATCAACAAGTTGGGGATAAATTTAGCGGGATACCTATGGAAATCCCGCTTTTTTGGTTGCTTGTCGATGTATTTTTGAGCATTTTAGCCATATGGAAGAAATAGACCTATTTAAACTGGGATTATTCATGGAGGAAGATATTGTACTAATTCCTGAAGAAGCCAAAGAATTACTTTTGGCCCGAAAATTCAACCAGTACGAAACAAATATTCTCTCTGAAAACTCAAAAGTTGAAGAACCAATAGAGAATAATGCTTCAGACAAGGATAATAATGTATCATCGATATCCAGTACAATAGACTATGAAGGAGAATTTGAGAAGGGACTGATGGTCATTTACCAAGGTGATACATTGGCAAACGAACTAAAGGACTTCTTATTAAAAATATTAAGAGCTGTTTCCCATTCACTAAAGGATATAGCCCTAGTATCTTCTACGCATCTGGAATCATTAGACCCCAGAGCTGTCAGAAAGTTGAACCCGCATAAAGTTTTGATTTTTGGCAGACTGAACCATCCTTTGGCCCACCTCAAAGAAGTCAGCTATGAAGTAACTGCAGAAAAAGACGTAGAATACATCTTTGTAGATGACCTACAAATAATTTTTGAAGAAGAAAACCTAAAAAGGAAACTTTGGAAAAGCCTTCAAGTGTTTTTTAATATTAACAAATAGTAGATTCCCAGAGTGTGAAACATTAAAGTACCCATGCAGGATAATAAAAAAATCAATGCCCTCAAGCGATTCAGGTATATCAGTATAGCAGAAGGTGCTTCCTTCCTTATTCTGGTATTTATTGCTATGCCCTTAAAATACACCATGGACATGCCAATGGCAGTAAAATACGTTGGTTGGGCACACGGGATTCTATTTATGGCTTATGTTTATTTGGTTTTCCCTACGAAATCCAAGCTTAACTGGACATTCAGAAGAACCCTGTTTGCCTTAATTGCATCAGTTTTACCCTTTGGTCCTTTTCTATTTGATCGAAAAATAAAGAATCAATTAAAGGATATTGAGGTTACTAATGGATAAAGCATTCATTTAGCGTGATTGAAAGGAAAAAACATATTTACCCGATCAATAAGGGGCTTAGGAGGTACCTGATAAAATATGGTAGGGAAATAGACATTCCAATCCATTATAAGGAACTTTTACGTTATGTAAGCTCCATTTCCCTATATGACTCCAAAGGGAATGACACCCTATGGGAAACTGTATTTTATAATGAGCAAGACAGGGAAGACATTCATTATAACCTCAAGAAAATATATGCGATCTTAAAGGCTGAGGGAGACATGAGTGTCATGCAACACCTTTATGTGGATCGTGTAGACATCTGCACTTATGGAAATACCCAGCCGTTTAGGATCCGAATAGTCAACCGCATCAATGATAATTTTGATTATTTTTATGTAAAAATGGCCGATGCTTCTAGGGTTTATGGCTTAGAGCTTGAACACTTGCTCTCTCCTAACAGGATGGGATACCTGGTCTATAAGGACACCCTTGTGGAAGAACATATTGCGGGAATACCTGGTGAGCAGTTTATGCGCCAGCATATTCATGATCCGCTGCTTAACCCCATCCGTATATCCAAGGAATTTGTAAAATTCAATGAGCGATGCTTTGTTCGCTTATTGGGTGACATGCATTCATCTAATTTTGTCGTGGATGTAACCCCTGATTTTGAAGAAATCCATTATAGGATCAGGGCCATTGATTTTGACCAGCAATCTTACGAAGGCAAAAAATCAGTTTATCTACCGCAGTATTTCAAACAAAACAACACCTTAATCCAGCTAGGGATCAAACATATTACTCCCGAATCCATGGCCCAATACCAACGTGAGGAAAGGGCCTTGATAGCGCATAGGTTAAAAACCTCTACCAAGGAAATTGAAGATATATTGTACAGTATGGAAAGAGACACCATTTCCACACCAGAAAATATCGATAACCTTAAGAAGGATTTATCCAAGCATTATAAAACCAGTGAATTTCTGGAATGTAAGAATATGGGCGAAATCCTTCGATTAAGCTTGAGGCAAGTTCTTCACAAGTAGTTAAGCATAGCTGATTCCCTTTATTTCTACTTGGTTTTTACTTCTAGCTATTAAAAACAACTCCCCATTTAGGAAAGTAATATTATTATAAAGTCAATATAGATTTTATACTACTAAACACGATTATTCCCATTTTTTGAATTTACATGATCTAAATTCAGATTGGTTCATAGATCCTTTTAATATGTACCTCTTGGCATAGTATATGCTTTAATAAGGATAGTTTTGCGGTTGATTTTTATCGTAATTACTGATGTATCATTGATACAGGTTATTGGACCCAATAACAGGATTAAACCCAATAATTATATTTTGAACTAAAAAAGAAAACCAAAAATGATTCAGACAGAAAAAAGAGTATTCAAAAAATTAGGCTTTAACAAACAAGAATCAGACAAGATAGTAAACTCCTTAAATAAACTTTTAGCGAACTACCACGTCCACTACCAAAAACTAAGGAATTTCCATTGGAACGTCACAGGTGGAGACTTCTTTGATTTGCATGACAAATTCGAAGAACTATATACGGAATCTTATGAAAACATTGATTTGATAGCAGAGAGAATTCGAGTATTTGGTATGACGCCTTTAAGTTTAATCAGGGAATACTTGGAACATTCAGAGATCAAAGAGGTGGGAACAGATTTACCATCCGATGAAATGGTTAAGGAGGTTTTAAAGGATTTTGAAATATTGGCAGAAAACATGAATGAATGTGCTGAAAATGTAGCAGAACTCGGTGATTCAGCCACAGAGGATATGTTGATTGCTATGATCAAGAGCATAGAACTTCACCATTGGATGCTAACATCATTCCTTAAATAAAAAAAATCCCCGGTTTTTAATGCCGGGGATTTTTTTACTATTATTTTATTTTGGAATTAAGCTGCGTTTCTAGCTGCATTGATTATTCCAAACATAGTTCTCAATATCAATTTCTGCAATATGGCGTTTTCCTTTCCAGCCTCAAGCATTTCCTGAATAGCATATTGTTGAATAGTGATCAATGGCAATACAATCTTTTCACGGATTTCAATGGACTTCTTACTTACTTCATTATCTTCCAATAATGATGTCATTCCAGAAACTTCCAAGATTTTGTCAAATGATCTTTGATATTCTTCATGCATTAATTCCCAGAAATCACTGAAGGTCTTATCATCTTTCAGATAAGCCGTAGCTGGATAGAACGACTTAGCCAATGACTGCATGGAGTTACCCAGCAAAGACCTAAAGAACAAAGAGTCCTGATAAAGTTTCACAACCTGATCTTTCTTTCCTCTTTTCTCCATTTCTTCAATGGCTTTACCTACCCCATAAAAACCAGGTATATTTTGCTTCATTTGAGCCCAAGACCCCACAAATGGAATGGCCCTAAGATCCTCAAACTTCATCCCCTCTCCCTTGCTTCTTTTTAGTGGTCGAGATCCAATATTGGTTTTACCAAAGAATTTTAAAGGCGTCACTTTCTCCAAGTAAGGAACAAACTGTGGATGACTCTTAAACTCTTTATAAGCTTGATAACTGATATCCGCCATTTCATCAATAACGGCCTTTTGATCCTCGGTCAATCTATTATCCACAGTGGGGTACAAATGATTTTCCAATCCAGCACTAAGCAATTGCTCCAAATTATAGGTACAAGAAACCGGCTTTCCATAGTTAGCGGAAATAGTTTGTCCCTGAATGGTTACCTGAATTTCCTCATTCTCCACCTGGTCACCCAGTGAAGCATAGAAGTTATGCATATTTCCACCACCTCTAGCTGGAGGCCCACCTCTACCATCGAAGAATATGACGCTGACATCATATTTTCTTGACATTAAGGTCAAGCCCTCTTTAGCTCTAAGGATAGACCAGTTAGCCCTGATATACCCACCATCCTTGGTTCCATCAGAGAAACCTAACATGATAGTCTGCTTACCACCTCTTAGCTTAAGGTGTTTAGAATATGTGGGATTTGTATATAGCTGCTCCATGATACCAGGCGCTGCCGCCAAATCATCAATAGTCTCAAACAATGGAACAATATCCAGTTTAAGCTCTCCTTTTGGAGCAAGTGTCAGTTTATTCAACTGATAAACCTGAAGGATATGCAGTGCTGACTGACAGTTGGAAATAATGTATCTGTGAAGACCTTCAGTACCATTATTGTCCTGCACATAGCTGATTGAAGCTATACTCTCCAGCATCTCCTGATGGAACTCATCCTGAAGACTTTGCGGACTTGGTAATTCTTTAAAGTTTAAGATTTTCTGAATTTTTTCTTCCTCTGAAGCATTTAGATATGTCTCCAAAGCCTCTTTTCCTTCAGTTACTTCAATAATTTCATTCCATAAGGCCTCATGCTTACGACTATCCTGTCTCATGTCCATACTTGCAAAGTAGAAACCAAAGACATTTACTTTTAAGATATACTCATCCAAAAGATCCAAGAACAATCCATCATGCTTTTCAATGATGATATCACGGGCTTTAAGCAACACTTCCAAAAGCTCTCCCTTGGATTTGAATATTTTTTCCCCACTGAAAAGCGTCTTGTAAATTCCTCTCTCAGCTTCTAGCATCAATGGCTCAACACCTTGGAAAGTCAATCTTCTTCTAACTTTTCTAATGTCTCTGTATAGACATTTCAAAATAGTTTCCTGAAGCTTGTCTGCTACGCTCATGGTAATTTGATGGGTCACAAAAGGATTCCCATCCCTATCGCCTCCTGGCCAGAATCCAACTTTCAGCAAATCAGGGTTGTCCCATTCATGTAGAGGTATATCCAATTTTCTCAATACTCGAGCTAGGATATCTGGAATACTCTTATAAAATACATGCTCTAAAAACCAACAAAGGCTGACAGCTTCCTCATAGGGAGAAGGCTTCTCTCTGTTGATAAATGCAGTTTTCCCCAATTGTCTCAATAAGGAATCTATACTACCTAAATCATTGTTTCTGATAGCTGTCTCCAGGTCAGTAATGATCGCTAGTACATTCCCAGGGTAAAACTGGGTTGGGTGAGCAGTCAAAGTAAGTCTAATAGAGAAAGTCCTTAACTTTTCTATCAGCTCTTCTTTCTTTTTATCGCTTTCAGCTCTTGAAATCAATGCGTTCATGGTACCCTGACCTTTCACGTCATTGATCTTCTCAAAAGCAGCGTCCTCAATTGAATCAAACAATACAACCTGTCTTTCCACATACTGAACCAATTGGAACAACAAATTATGCTTCTCTTTAATCGAATGAGAAGACATCATGCCCTCAAAAAACTGGTTAATAATCTCTTTTGGCGTTTTACCTTCTTCAAAGCCCTTTTGACAGGCTGATGACAATATCGGGAGCAAAGTCCCTGTGCGATATATATCATCGAAAGGTAAATCAAGAAATAAACTGTTATAAATGGTAAACCTTTTGGCCACCTCAGTCTGGTAGGTATTTGACATGGTTTAAAGTAATGTTTTATTAAAATTACAACTTAATCAAAACAAGTTAGTACAAATACATTTTGATCAAAAACACTGCAATATACAGAAAATTATTCATAAAAACCGACTTTTTTTTAAATTTTAATCAAAAAAAGAGCCTTTTTTCCGCCAATTTATCAATCATTCAGCGTTTTTTGTCAGATGCATAATTTGATCGTAATGGAATTAGTTTAACGTATTTCTGTAAAAGTATGCCTCAACCAAAAAGCCCCTTATAAATTTATAATTTTTCTGAACAAGTTCTATGCTATGCACATTCATAATTTATATTTACCTTCAGGCATCCATAAATTTAACCAAGTATTGTGAAAACTCTCTTTAAACCATTAATCATTCTAATGATCATAAGTCTTTTCTCCTGCAAACAGGAAAAAAGCGAAAATATATCTAACCCTGAAAAGACCATTCCCATGATCAAATTTTGGTTGGGCACTTATACTTCGAGTCCAGAACAAGGAATTCATTTAATCGGCTACCATCCTGACACGGGACAATTTGATTCTCTTCTTTTACAATCGGATGTCAACAATCCATCATTTATCATTACAAACAAAAAAGAAGACTTATTGTTTTCTGTCCAAGAAATGGGAGGCGAAGAAGGAGGAAGCGTTTGCTCTTTTAAATACGATCAAGCCAATAATAAACTCATTAAAATTAGCACAAAACCAACGCTTGGTAGTGGTCCTTGCTATATAACTCTAGATCCATCGGAAAAATACATATTAGCCGGAAACTATAGTAGTGGTGACCTTGCAGTGCTGCCCATTAATTCAGACGGTTCCCTTGGAGCCCCTGTTCAGGACATTAGTCATTCGGGCAAAGGTGTAAACCCTGATCGCCAAGAAGGTCCTCATGTTCATAGCCTGGTTTTTCACCCAAATGGAAAACAGGTTTTCGTGGCTGACCTTGGTACCGATAAAGTCAATATATATGATTTTGATCCATCAAAAGAAAAACCACTTAGCATATCCAATCCTTCTCATTTTGAGGTTAAACCAGGCTCGGGCCCAAGGCATTTGGTATTTAATGAAGCAGGTGACAAAATTTATTTGATACATGAAATGACCTCTGAAGTAGGGCTTTACGATTATAATTTAGAAGAGAATAAAATCATCCACTTAGATACCTATCCCCTAGTGCCTAAAGATTTTGATGGCGCACTCGGAGCTGCAGAGATACGAATTTCCCAAGACGGCAAATTCCTTTATGCTTCTAATCGTGGTGATGCCAATGAAATTACTGCCTTCAAAATCGATGAAAATACCGGCACGCTTGATAAGATTCAAACTGTTTCTTCAGGAGGAAAAACCCCCAGAAATTTCGGCATCTCACCAGATGGTGAATACCTGTTTTCAGGCAACCAAGACACCAATGATATCTTTGTTTTTAAACGCAATCCTAAAACCGGCATCATAAAACAATTAGACAGCAAAATTACGATCCACAAACCTGTTTATTTCTTTATGGCGAGATAGTACCGGGATTGCTCTAAAATATTAAGGGATGAATTGCTAAAAGTGATAGTAATTCATCCCTTTATTGTATAAACACTTCTAGTCTTTCTGAAGGAAATATCCGGCACGTCATGGAATAACCTTCTTAAATAAGTCCAATTCCCAAGCTAAACGAAGTAGACATAAACAACTGATTCCGAGCAAATAACAAAAAAAACACTTTGTAGATTTTTTAACAAAACTTAACAAAACATCACCCAATAATAACTTGAACCAAACCAATCCAGCTTTTTCATTTATAGAATCGCTTCAAAAAATCAGAACAAAACATACACCTATCAATGTTTTTAAAAATAAAAATTGCTTTTACCCAAACATTATCCGCATGTTCTAAATATTAAATATTTTCCAAAAAGCAAAAAAAAAATTTAGCTGCATGTATATAATGTCAAAAGTATCGTTACCTTTGGAACAAATCAATTAATATTATCATTTATTATTATTATCATGAACACAGGAAAAGTTAAATTTTTTAATGAATCTAAAGGATTCGGCTTTATCATTGACGATGAGTCTTCTAAAGAGTATTTCGTTCATATCTCTGGATTAGTAGACGAAATCAAAGAAGATGACGACGTTACTTTCGACCTTAAAGAAGGAAGAAAAGGTCTTAATGCAGTGAATGTAAAATTATCATAAGATATATATAACATTTAATGACATTACCGAAAGCTGCTTCTAATTAGCAGCTTTTTTTTTATACCTTTCCCCAAGCTATACTTGAAGTATAGAATATTTTCCCTTCCTTAACCTCCAATGGCGAGGGAATATTATTATGATATAGCTGCCCGGTTCCAAGTCCCTGTGGCAATACGGTATTATAACTGGAAGTCAACTGGCTTATAGCGTTCAAACCAATATTACTTTCAAGAGCTGAAGTCATCCACCATTGAATCCCTAATTGATCAGCCAAATTGATCCATTCTTGGGTATCTTTAATACCTCCAACTAAAGTAGGTTTTAAAATAATGAATGGTGGTTTTATTTGCTCCAACAGCTTTTTCCTATCGCTTATCTTATTCACACCAATCAACTCTTCATCTAGCGCTATATCCAATGGGCTTTGTTCACAGAGTAAAGCCATCGTATCTATTTGACCAGCCTTAATGGGTTGCTCAATACTATGCAAATCAAACTTCGCCAAAAGATCCAGCTTAGCCAAGGCCTCTTCAGGGCTAAATGCGCCATTGGCATCCACTCTTAGAACGATCTCATCCGCACTGAAATTTTTCCGAATATGGGCCAACAACGCTAATTCCTGATCGAAATCTATTGCGCCTATTTTCATTTTTATGCATGAAAAACCAGCCTTAAGTTTTTCTTCAATTTGCCTTAACATAAAGTCAACATTCCCCATCCAAATCAAGCCATTAATATCAATCGCTCTATTTTCGGAGTAAAAAGGATTCTCAAGTATTTTCTTCTTTGCTCCATTGAGTAAATCAAGCATAGCTGTCTCAAATGCAAAACGGATACTTGGATGTTCATCAGAGATAAAACTTTTGCAAAAATCAAGAATCCCTTCTTGAGACCAAGGCACGTCGTTTTCCTTCAATGCTTCAATATAATTGGATAAAAACGCCTCAAAATTGGAAATATCATCAATACTCAATTTAGGCAATGGCCCTGCTTCTCCCCAACCCTTTTGCTCATGCTCTCCAGCTTTGCTCACACTAACAAAATAAGTTTCCTTTCTTTTGAGTACTCCCCTAGAAGTCCCTGCTTCAAAACGAAAATCCAATTGGTGCTTTTTATAAGCAGCATCCAACCTAAGTGTATTTGACATGATTATTTCTTCTCCTATTTCTAAACAATTATATTTGCACTCCTAAAGGGCAAAACTAAAGGAATTGTACAAATTTCTACCTTGTTCTTTATTAAGAATACTAACTACTGATATTATTTTCCCTATGGAAAGCAGGCCTGAAATCAAATTATCTGATTACCAATACGAACTACCTGACGAGAGAATTGCCAAATTCCCACTCGAAAAAAGGGACCATTCCAAACTACTCCATTTTGAGGAGGGAGAAATTGAACATCATCGTTTTTTTGATCTCCCTGGACTTCTTCCCAGCAATTCCCTTATGGTATTCAATAACACGAAAGTTATTCCTGCCAGACTCATTTTTAAAAGAGCCTCAGGTGCTAAAATTGAAATATTCCTGCTACAACCTATTGCTCCAAATCAAGTCATCAACGAGGTCATGATCCATGAAGGCCCAGTTACTTGGAAGGCCATGATTGGTAATTTGAAAAAGTGGAAAGATGATGAAGTTCTTGAAGGTCTAGCCATTATCAATGATAAAGAAGTAAAAGTATCTGCTGCTTTGTCCGACAGAGCATCCGGACATGTCCAAATTTCTTGGGACAAAGAACATATTCCCTTTGCAGCTATTGTTGAGGCTTCTGGAGAAGTCCCTTTACCTCCTTATCTTAACAGAAAAGCCACATCCGAGGACAAACCTAGGTACCAAACAGTCTATTCCCAAAAAGAAGGAGCTGTAGCTGCTCCAACTGCTGGGCTTCACTTTACAGACGACATCTTAAACCAACTTTCTGAAAAAGGGATAAAAAAGGAATATTTAACCCTGCATGTAGGTGCAGGCACATTTCAACCTATCAAAGATGAAAATGTAACAGATCACCCCATGCACAGTGAACAGGTGGTTGTTAGAAAAGAAAACATTAAAAACCTCTTGGAACATGAAGGCAATATCATTGCAGTAGGTACAACCTCCATGAGATCCCTTGAAAGTATTTATTGGTTTGGCGTAAAATTATTAAACGAGGAGGACAAACTATTCCTGATCCCCAAGCTTTACCCATATCAAAACCACCCCAAAAAAGCTAGCCTAAAAGAAAGTCTTAAGGCTATTTTGGACTATATGGAAAATGAAAATTTAGAAGAAGTTACTGGTAGCACTGAAATATTCATTATGCCCGGATACCGTTTCAAAGTTTGTAATGGTCTATTAACCAACTTCCACCAGCCCGGATCTACGTTAATCCTACTGGTGGCTGCTTTCACTAAAAATCGCTGGAAAAATATTTACAAAGAAGCCCTGTCTCAAGATTATAGGTTCTTGAGTTATGGTGACAGTAGTTTATTATGGCATCACAAAAGCTAAAATGAGATTATGCACCTGAACCTAATTTATTGATTCCATGGATCAATTTTTGGTAATAAGTCCTACCAACAGGTACATTTTCGGTTTCAATGGTAACTTCCTTTGGTGAAATCGTGGTAATCTTGTCTAACCTAACCAGATAAGATTTATGAATTCGCACAAATTCATCTTCTGGTAATAGAGCCTCAAATTCCTTCAGAATATTTCTGAGGGAATATACCTTATCTTTGGTCACTAGAGTGGTATAATTCCCATCCCCTTTTAACCAAAGTATATTTTTAAACTTTACCCGTCTTAGGCAACCTTTATCACGAACGAAAAGCGCGTCTTTTATCAAAAGTTCGTCGTGATCGGAGTGGTTTTTCTCTAATTTTGAGTGTTTCTTATTTGTTGCCATTCCATGATGTGATATGATTTCCCCCATAATTTCTTTATTTGACTTTGGAGATTTTTTTTTATCAGCCGCTTATTTTATCATCACATTTAAGTCCCCCTTTCAAATAAAAAATACTGGAATGATAAATCTATTCCAGAATCTTCCAATTGTTATTTCAGAGTTAAAGCAAAAACGATCTGCTATTTGTTAATATGGCTTTCTTTATTTCAATCTTGAATAAAGATATAAAATAATATGCATATTTATGTATTCAAAAATCATTTTTTTTATTAAAAATATAAAAATTAGCCTAAAGATCCCCGATCCTTAGGCTAATTTATATTTAAAAATTTAGTGTTTTTATACTTTTACGGCTTCCCTTTTTTCCAATGACTTCAAGGTTTTCTTTCCATATGCAATTTTCGTAATCACCACATATAATACAGGTACCACAAAAATAGCCAAAAAGGTAGCGGCCAACATTCCCCCGATAACTGTCCAACCTATAGTCTGCCTAGCAACAGCCCCAGCACCATTTGAAAGGGCCAAAGGCACCACCCCTAAAATAAAGGCCAGAGAAGTCATCACAATAGGACGTAACCTTAGCTTGACAGCCTCAATGGTGGCCGGCAATAAAGGCATCCCCATGTCTACCCGTTCTTTTGCAAACTCCACGATCAAAATAGCATTTTTAGCTGCCAGTCCAATCAAAGTCACTAAACCAATCTGCGCGTAAACATTATTATCCAGCTTTGGCAAGAAAGTAAGCGCCAATATTGCTCCAAAAGCCCCTAATGGAAGTGCCAATAATATAGAAAATGGTACTGACCAACTTTCATACAAGGCTGCCAAGAGTAGAGATACTAAAATAATAGACAATGCAAAGATCAATATGGTGGTATTACCTGATGACAATTCCTCCCTACTCAATCCTGAGAAATCATAACCGTATCCAGCAGGTAGAACTTCTTCAGCCACTTCCTCTAATGCAGCCAAGGCCTGTCCACTACTGTAACCTGGTGCAGCATTACCATTTACTTCTGTAGACCTGAATAAGTTATAGTGACTAATCACTGATGCATTTTCAACTACCTCATAATCCACCAAGGCTCCTAGCGGAACAGATTCTCCCCTCCTGTTCATCACATAATATTGTTCCAAATCCTCAATATCCATTCTGTAAGTAGTATCAGCCTGAGCCACCACCCGGAAATTACGACCATATCTGGTAAAATCATTAATGTATGAACTTCCCATATAAGTGGACATGGTTGAAAAAACATCTGATATTGCCACACCTAGTTTCTTAGCCTTTTCCCTATCAACGTTGATATGATAACCTGGCGTTTTGGCAGTAAAGAAACTGTAAGCCATAGCTATTTCAGGTCTCTGGTTAGCTGCTCCCAAAAACTGACCAAGTACTTGTTCAAATTCTTTAACATTCCCTCCGGCACGTTGTTCCAACATAAAACTGAACCCACCAGTTTGCCCCAAACCTGGGATTGCAGGAGGCGGCACCACCACTATATTGGCTTCTTGGATTGCTGAAAACTTCTGGTTCAGCTGTCCGATCAAACCAAAGAGTTGTTGCGAAGGATCTTTTCTTTCTTCCCATGGATCCATTTGGATAAAGAAAGTACCACTATTGGACTTAAAGGAGAAATTAATAGCATTCAGCCCGCCAATACCCGTTACATTTTTAATCCCATCGGTTGAGGTAATCATCTCGGACATCTGCTCCATAATGGCCCTAGTCCTTGAAGTTGATGAACTCTCAGGTAATTCCAGAGAAACAAATAACCTTCCCTCATCTTCAGTAGGCAAAAAGCCTGTTGGCTTTGATTGGAAAAGTCCGAAAGTACCTGCATAGAGACAAGCCAATAGGATAAGTACCAATGGAGCAGCTTTGATGCTTTTCTTCACTCCTGCCCCGTAAGACGCTGTAACCCTCTCAAACCAAGTATTAAACCTGTAAAAGAACTTATTCAAACCTTTGGAGTCCTTGCTGATCTCTGAAGGTTTAAGCAATAAACTACATAATGCAGGAGTCAAGGTCAATGCTACAAATGCTGATAGCAACACTGAAATCGCAATCGTAATGGCAAACTGCTGGTACATCCTGCCCACAATTCCAGGGATAAATCCAACAGGAATAAATACTGCCGCCAAGATCAATGCAATGGCAATTACCGGTGCAGTAATATCCTTCATTGCCTTCATGGTAGCTTCCTTAGCTGATATCCGCTGAGTATCAAGATAATGCTGTGCCGCTTCCACCACCACAATGGCATCATCCACTACAATACCAATGGCCAAGACAAAACCGAACATGGTCAAGGTGTTCACGGTAAAGCCTAATGGAATGAAAAACACAAAAGTTCCCACAATAGAAACCGGAATGGCCAATATCGGAATGAGGGTTGCTCTCCAGTTTTGTAAGAAGAGGAATACAACAATGATGACCAGTATCAGGGCTTCTACCAAAGTATGTAACACTTCGTCAATGGACACCTGAACCACTGAAACGGATTCAAAAGGCACCACATAATCCATATCAGCAGGAAAGGAAGCCTTCATTTCATCCAGTGCATTATAAATGCCTTCAGCAGTTTCAATGGCATTACTTCCTGGGGCTTGATAAACCAAAAGAATCGCAGCAGGCTCCCCATTTACCAATGAAAACCTACCATAATCAAATTCGCCAAATTCAATTCTGGCAATATCCTTTAGATAAACCAAAGTTCCATCTTCAGGATTTGTTCTCACCACTATATCCTCAAACTCTTCTTTTCTTTCCAACTTCCCATTTACAGTTATTGGATATTCAAATGTTTGCGTTTCTATTTGAGGCATCCCACCAACTGTTCCTGCCGCTACTTGTAAATTTTGTTCCTGTATGGCTGCAGAAACTTCCTTCGAAGAAATATTATATTGCGCCAACTTATCAGGCTTTAGCCAAACACGCATACTGAAATCCTGCCCAATGGCACGGATATCCCCTACTCCTTTTACCCTCAAAAGGGCATCCTTAATAAATATATTCGTATAGTTGGAAAGGAACTTGGTATCATGTGTACCATTTGGAGAATACATACTGATCACCATCATGATACTTGGATTTCGCTTTCTCACGACCACGCCAAGGCGTTTTACTGCTTCAGGTAACGTGGGTTCTGCAATGCTCACCCTGTTCTGCACATCCAGCGTGGCAATATCAATATCAGTACCTACATCAAAGGTAACGTTCATGTTCATCTGACCAGTACTGGTATTATTACTGCTGATATAGGCCATACCAGGTGTACCATTGATTTGGGTTTCAATAGGCGTGGCCACTGTTTGCTCAACTGTCTGGGCATCTGCCCCTGTATAATTTGCTGATACTGACACTACCGGTGGGGTAATATCAGGATACTGTGTCACCGGTAGATTTACGATAGCTATGGCTCCCACTAACAAAATGACTATAGAGATCACCATCGCCATCACCGGGCGTTTAATAAAAACTTCTGATATCATAAAATTTTCTGCTTTAAGCGTTTATTTGCTTGCTTGGCCAGCTTCTATTCTTACTTTTGCCCCTTCACGCAACTTTTGAATTCCTTCCACCACTATTTGTTGTCCAGGTTTGACACCCTCTCTAATGACAATATCTGCCCCGAATTTTGTACCTAACAATACATTTTGCTGATGAACAGTACTTTCTTCATCAATGACATATACAAAGTACTCTCCCATTTGCTCAGTAACAGCCTTAAAAGGAATGGTAATCTGTTCACCAATATCCTGATTCAACACTTGAAGATTAATGGTCATCCCTGCTATCAATTCCTTTTCCGGATTAGGAAATTCCACGCGTAAATTGATTGTTCCTGATTGTCTGCCCACAGCCCTATCGATGGTCGTGAGCTTTCCTGGATAGGGATAAACATCATTTTTCCCGAATTTGATAGTGAAAGCAGAATCTGCAAGATTTTCAGACTTCATCATTTTAGTAAATCTTCTGATATCCTTTTCATTGATCACAAAATCAACCAAAACCGGATCATCTGAAGAAAGTGAATTCAATAAGGTTTGCCCTGGACTAACCTGAGCCCCTAGACGCACTTGGGAAATCCCAATGGTCCCAGAAAAAGGAGCCCTGATAACAGAATAATTATAATCTGTTTCCGTGCTCTTCACCTGTGCTTCAGCAGATGCTACCTGTGATTCGGCAGTCAGAATATCAGTTTCCGCATAATCTAATTGCTGTTTCGCAATTGCCTCTTTTTGGTCTAAAACCTTATACCTTTCCAAGTCTTTTTTCACACGCTCAAGATGGGCATTGGCACTCTTCAAATTGGCTTTTGCTTGCTCATAAGCTGCCTGGTACTTGCTTCTATCTATTTCATACAATGCTTGTCCTTTGGTGACCTGCTGACCATCCTTCACAAAAATCTTTGTAATATATCCACTTACTTGAGGCCTGATTTGAATTTCATTCAAAGGCACAACAGTACCTGGATACTCGTCAAGGCCAGTTACATGCTCACTTTTAACTTTTGCTGCTTTTACAGCAACTGCTGAGGGTTGATTTGACTGTGTAGTTGCCTCTGACCCGCAAGAACTTATTGCTCCTGCCATTGCAGCGCTAAAAATTATCCATAAAAACTGTTTCATTTCCTGCTTAGTTATTGTCATTGTTTTATATCTCTATATTTCCTAATGCCCTGTCAAGGTCTATCTTGCTTGATAGCAAATTGTACATGGCGTTATAATGGTTAAGTTGAGCTGTTCTGAGTTCCGTTTCAGCAACGATCAAATCCACGTAGGCCTTTATACCTTCATCATATTGCAGTTTGAGTATATCATATACTTCCTCGGCCAATTCCATGTTGGATTTAATTGTTTTCCATTCGAACAGATCACTTTTATATTTGGCCAGTGCCGCTTGGTATTCTGTATTGATCTGCTTTTCCAGATCATATTTGGCTATATTGATTTTCTCCTGCTGCAGTTCTGCAATGCGGATTTCCTGATGTCTCTTTCCTCCTTGAAAAATTGGGAATGCCAATGTTAGCCCTAGCGCTGATTTCGGATAACTCTGGGCGTACAAGCCTGAAATTGAATTATTAAAATAGATCCAATTATAATTATAGCTTGCGGAAATATTGGGCAGATAAGCCCATTTTTGATATCCAGTATTCAATTGTGCAAGATTCGCTTCCGTTTGAATCTGCCTATACTCTATCCTATCTTCTGGCTTTAAAATGCTACTGGTATCAGCTAAAGCTTCCAGCTCCATTTGGGCATAATCATAACTTAGCGCGATATCCTGTTCTGTTGGATACCCCATCAATTGCTTCAAGAAAGCCTTTTTAGCATTAACACTTTCCTGTGCCCTCCTTTGGTCACTCTTGATATTGGAAAGTGTTATCGCAGCTCGTTGATAATCTGTCTTATCTACCAGACCTGATTCAAACCTACTTTTGGCGTCCTTATACTGTTTTTCCTGTCTTAGAAGATTCTCATCCAGTATTTTAAGTTGTTCAAAAGTCAATAGAATATCGTAATAGGCCTTACTGACATCTACCACCGTAGCGATCTCTACATGCTCTATATTCAATTCATACTGTTGCTTGATATACTTGGAGGTTCGGCCAGCAAAAATCTGATCCCTGTTCAAGATCTGCTGATCGACCTGAAGTAAAACACCGGAATTATACTTTTGTCCAAAAGTAATTAGCTCTCCTCCTATTGGCTGTTGCTGCAATTTAATATTATTCGCAGCCGAAGCATTGGCGGACACTTGAGGATACCAACCCGATAAACTTGACTTTATTTCGTGGCCACCTATTCTCTCGTCCAGTATTGCCTGCTGCATACCAGGCCCATTGTCCAAGGCGTACTGAATGCACTGTTCCAATGTAAGGGCAGCTTGACCACTTTTACCCATGACTCCCTGCCCTGAGCTAACATCTGGAAATAATAAAGCTCCTGCGATTAAATACAGAAACACGTATTTACTCATCCTCATAAATTTTATTCTTAAAACAATTGATTTATCAATTTTACAATACAGATTTCCCGGCCTTGATCACTTCGATCAAAGTATATCTTATCAATAATTGTATTGGATTATTTGGGTTTTGGAATACTAATCTTGGCATTTAATACCATCCCAAACTATTTCAGGGATTTCCCCAAGATTGAGTTGGTCTCGACGAACCTTTTTGCCATGGTTTAAACTGACCTTAACTGAACTAATAATGCTGCCATGTACTAAAATGGCTAAAATTGCGGGCTTCACTCCTGATCTCAATGCTCCACTTTCTATACCATCAGAGAAAAAATCATGTAACCATTCATGCCATTTGTTTTCTCCCATTTGTACTTCCTCGGAGTTATAAGGAGAATTCATAAACTGCTCAATAAAACGATGACTGGACTGTTCTTCCAAATAGAAAGCTTTCATGTTCTGCCAAAAATCCATAAAGCGGGATTTAAAATCTTTGGCAGGATTGTCTCCATTTACTGCTACCGTAACTAACTGTTGATTGACATATTGATATAATTCCAAGATAAGATCATCCTTATTTTCAAAATGATGGTAAATGGTTCCGGCCGCAACTTTTGAGTTCTTGGCCACCATACTCATAGGACAACCATGAAACCCATGGTCCCGAATCAAATCAAGAGTGGCCGCTAGTATTTGTTCTTTTTTACTCATTTGTCATTTGCTTAAAACCGAATGAACATTCAATCGCTAAAAACAAGAATTAGTTCCTCAATACTGAAATTTCAGAAAATTAAATCACCTGGTTCGCGATAAACAACTGAAAACCAACACCAAAAAAAAGATCAATTCTTTAAATAGATAAGGTCTCTTTCTAAAACATTAGATACCAAGGAAACAATCTACCCTCTCATTAAAGGTTTCCGATAAAATACTTGCCTAATAAAAGCTAGCTTAAACATAAAAGGTTCCATCCTTTGGAAGATAATTTAAATATTTATTTAAAAAATACTATACAAAACCCTATCGAGCACCCTTATCTAACTTTATCCTTAAAAAAATCTATCAAATCAGTCAGAATCCTTACAGTCATATCAGGCTCGATGCCCCAGGGATCCATCACAATATCTGGAGAGCGTTGGACCCAAACGACCTTAAGCCCAACATTTTTTGCGCCAATAATATCAAAGGAGTTGCCAGATATAAACCAAGTAAACTGATGTCCAGTATGGTTATACCGTAAAAAATTTTCATAAACTTCTGGGTCCGGTTTAAAGGTTCTTGTTCCCTGAACACTATAGATATTTTCAAATTGGGAAGCTAAACCAGCTTGTTTTAATAAGGTCTTCACCTCATCTTGAGGACCATTGGAAAAGGCAAATAGACGAAAGCCTAATTCCTTTAAAGCCTTTAAAGCAGTGAGAGCCTCTGGATATGCTGGCAATGCTTTACTGTAATCCATAATGGCCACTTTCTCCTCTGCCTTTATATCCACCTTATGGTACAGGCAGGCATATTCTAAAGCCTGTTCAGAACAAACTGTAAAATCCACATCTTCTTCCATCAGCCTATGACGAAAAGCATATTCTCTTTGCTTATATTTCCAAGTTTCCAACACTTCCCCTGCTTGCTTCCCAATATATTCCTTTAACAAATTGATAACACTGGAAGCATCGACCAAGGTACCATGTACATCAAAAGCTAAAGAAATACGCATATCAGGTTATTTATTACACTTCCATAAACAAAGATCAACCACTGGAAGAAATAAAATTGATAATTTCCAATAGATGAATTTTACAAACAATAATTGTTGAAATTCAAAAACTCTATTTCAATCAAAATTTACTCCTTAATTTACGATTTTTAGAAAGGATAATAAAATACAAAGCCCAAAATATAATCTTGGAAAACAAGGCCTATAAAAAGAACGAAGTAATACTTAGTGACCTTTTATCAAACAAGAAAGCATTTAAAAAAACAAAAAGAATAAACTTAAATTAAGCATAAAGCTTAAGCATCTGCCAAGGCGAAACCAGATTCAAAATTGGTATAATCTATACTCTTGACCATCTTCACCAAGATATCCGCAAGCTCCTGCTTACAAACTGAAACACCAAAAATAAATCCTTCTTCTTCAATAAACTTAATTCTTCCATCATCAAATAATTGAGATAGCACCACTTTCTTATTTGCCCTCACCAGCACATGATCTCCGTCTGAAGGACAATTCACTATTGAGAGAAACCCATTAGTAGATGAAATTAGCATAAATATGAAATTAATATTTTTTAATTGTACTTTAATGATACTTATAATTCCTTAAAAAAGGTCCTTTGGCTGACCATCCCATCATGGGATCGGATTCGTGTTGATTACAAATGGTAACAAAATACAGTTCAAAATACTACTTAGTTAACAGGTAAACCGCCTATAATACTTAAATCGATTTAAAAATAGAAAGAGATTTCAACAAAAACAATGATGAAAACAGTGGAAAAGCATCTTTTTATCAACAACTTATCAACATATTTACCAGCCACCAATTTTACATAAATCATATTTATCAATAAAAAAATACCCCGTTTTGGGTATTTTTCTTGTAATTACTAAAATTCAATTTTTCAAATAAATTTTCATAAAAAAATCTAATCAAAAATAATAAACGATAATTTGGAATTCACCTATAGGATCATTTAAATATCTAAGACAAAACAGACAAATTTATTGGGCTAAATTCTAAAAAAATTCTAAAAGTAACTTAATAACCTCCTTTCCTCTTTCGTCCCGTCAACATTTTAGATCAAGCAAATAATTTGGAGAGAAAGAATATTTTGATAGTTACATGCCTTCTTTGAAATATCTCCCTTTTGTTTGATCACAGATAGCTAAAGAAAAACACATTATTGATTATTCGTTATTTATAAACCAGCCTTCGTACTTTCTATTTATGATTTCTATTAATCTGATTATCCGCTATGATGCCAGTAACCATAAATCCTTTGCTCAAGTGGTCGGAAGACTGAAGTATGGAGACCGAAGCAATTGATACTTTCATCAAAAGGATCGTTTCGATTCGCTTTTAATATTTACTGGTGCAATTGCGGATATACATATCTATTAATTTTAAATTGTTAGGATGAACAAAATTTCACTAATTAGCCCATCCCTACAGAATTACGGCTTGCCTCAACAGCGTAGCCATATAAGCTTATGGATACTAAAAAAATAAAAAGGTTCGGGAAAATTTCCCGAACCTTTCTCACCAAGTTTGACATATTAAAAAAATCAACGAAAAGAATTTTTAATTGCACTAAGCAGTTTCAAAACAGTTTTATCTTTAATTTTATTCTCTAAATAGGAGTGATTAGCTTGGTCGATTTGTACAGCCGCACTTAATAGATTCCATAAAGCCTCCCTATTAAATTCAGGAAACACTTCCGAGCCAAAATCCAATTTTGCTTTCGCTGCAATCAAATCAGATACTTCCAAGGGTGGACCTTCAAGCAACTTCCGTTTAATAATCTGAGCTAAATCATAGAAATCGTAATAATAATATGCAGCCTCTGGGGTAAGTTCATTCCCTATTATCCTCTCTACCCTATTAAATTCTTTTTGCATCATGGGAATCCAATCCAACAATGGCATCAGGTTCCTCTCGAATGTTTTCTTTCCATATGCGGGAAGAAAATTGGGCTTCATTCTTCTTTGTTCTAATAGCATATCAAAAACAATTAATGAAACAAAAATTCAACCTTAAGACTAACTTTTTAACCTTTGGTTATTTTGATTATCTATATATCTAATGTCTGTATTAAATTTCAAACAAACAAATAATTTTTCATTTTTTATATATAAAAACGTATTTTAAACTATGTTTTTTTAAGTTCAGCACGTTCACATATATACAGATATCCTTGTATTTGAAGGGTTTTGTAATCATTTCCTCTCCTTTTAACCTAAAAACGTAAGTAATTCATCCTATAAAAATAATTTTTTAGTTCCTCCGCCAGGGGATTGGGAAAAGCTGAATCATTCTGATTATATTGCATCCTTTGTAAAATTTTAAAATCACAATACCATATGAGCTATTTACCTCATCCAGATCGATATAAAAAAATGACCTATCGTCGCTGTGGAAAAAGCGGACTAAAACTCCCTGCCCTTTCCCTAGGACTTTGGCATAATTTCGGCCATGTGGATGTTTTGGAAAATTCACGCAAAATACTGCAACTGGCATTTGACTCTGGTATTACCCATTTTGACCTGGCAAATAATTATGGACCACCACCAGGTTCAGCAGAAGAAAATTTCGGAAAAATCCTAAAAGAAGACTTTGCTGGTCTTAGAGATGAAATGGTAATTTCTTCGAAAGCAGGTTATTTAATGTGGGACGGACCTTATGGTGATTGGGGATCAAGAAAATACTTAATTTCCAGCCTTGACCAAAGCCTGAAAAGAATGGGACTGGAATATGTGGATATTTTTTACCACCATAGGCCTGACCCTGAAACCCCTCTAGAGGAAACCATGGGAGCACTCCACCAAATTGTCCAACAAGGAAAAGCATTATATGTAGGAATTTCCAATTACCCAGCAGAAGATGCGCAAAAAGCCATCAACTTGCTAAGGGAAATGGGAACACCTTGTCTCATCCATCAACCGAAATACTCCATGTTTGAACGTTGGGTAGAAGGAGGATTACTGGATGTGCTGGGCCAAGAAGGAGTAGGCTGTATTCCATTCTCTCCATTGGCGCAGGGTATGCTGACAGATAAATACTTAAAAGGAATCCCAGAAGATTCCAGGGCAGCCAAATCACATGGATTTCTCCAGAAATCAGAAATCAATGAAAACACACTCAATAAAATAAAAGCTTTAAATGACTTGGCACAAGGACGGGGACAAAGTCTAGCCCAAATGGCCCTTTCTTGGTTGTTAAAGGATGACCGGGTCACCTCTGTTCTTATTGGAGTCAGCAAAACCAATCAACTGGAAGATTCACTTAAATGTTTGGATAAGCTTGATTTTTCTAAAGAAGAACTAAATAAAATAGAAGGCATCCTGAAATAAGCAGGAGTCTTTAAATTGCAAAAAGCATCCATATAGATCGATGGATGCTTTTTTTTTTTTAATACTGTTCTTATTCTACAAAGGGTAATTTGTTGAGCTTAATTATAAAAAATAATTACCTTTGCAGAAGTTTTTGGTACCAATCTCCTTTCTTGGACTTGGTTTAAAAGGGAATTCGGTGAAAGTCCGAAACTGTACCCGCAGCTGTAAGCTTCAATACAGCTTTTGACATCCACAGCCACTGTACGCTCAGGCGCACGGGAAGGCCGTCAAAAGTGAAGTAAGTCAGAAGACCTGCCATCAACTGTTATTCAGAGCTTTCGGGTGAAAAGCCATGAAAAATCATTCTTAGCGCTGAGGGTGTTTTTATCAGTTTTCCCAGAAAGTTCATAGTGTCAAATTCTTAATATTTATCATTACGCTATGAACAAAAGTATTGTTCCTTTTACAGAAAAAGGGAGAAGATGGGCCTTTTCAATTGCATTGGCTGGTTTATATTTCTCCACTTCCCAAGCATTTTCACAAGATACCACCGAATTGGATGAGGTGGTCGTCACAGGGACCAAATTTGAAATCCCAGTAGAAAAATCAGGAAAATCCATTTACAAACTTGACCAAGAGGCTATTGCACAAAATGCCGGTAAAACCGTTGCTGACCTCCTCAATGAGGTTCCAGGGATACAAATAGAAGGTAATTTCGGCTCTCCAGGTACCAATATCAATTATTTCGTCAGGGGAGCCAGCAGCAAAAACACTTTGATTCTAATTGATGGACTTCCTATAAACGATCCATCAGGCATAGCCTCTACTTACGACCTCAGGTTGCTTTCATTGGATCAGGTCGAATCCATTGAGGTTTTAAAGGGGGGGCTTAGCACACTTTATGGGACAGGAGCCTCTGCTGCCGTGATCAGCATCAAACTAAAATCAGGTCAGAAGGACAAAGTATTGGCCGGTTCTGTGGATGTAAACGGCGGCTCATTTGGAACCTACAGAGGAAGTCTCAACCTGAACGGTAGAAGCAATAAGTTTAACTATATGCTTTCTGCCAGTTCTTATCATTCAGATGGATTTTCATCCGCTTCTGAAGAGCAATCCCCTACTCCATTTGGCAAGGATGGAATGAAAAGGCAAAATGCGCTATTGAAATTAGGCTATGCCGTTTCTGAGCGCTTCCAATTGGATTTTATTTCTGCATTTGATGATATGGAATCAGATTACGATGATAACACTTTCACTGATGCAGACAATCAGCAAACTAACCAACAATTTAGGTTGGGGCTTACCCCTACTTATACCTACGAAAAAGGAAGCATCAAACTAAAATCTGTTTATAATGTAAATGAAAGGGAATTTATCAGCAGTTTCCCCAGCAAATTCAATGGCAGAAATTTACAACTAGACCTTACCCAAGAGCATCAAATTTTATCTGGCTTAAAGGGACTTTGGGGTGTAAATCTACAGCAACTTGCTTATGAGCAACCTAGTGATTTAAGCTTTGATGAAAACCAATTCACCTTAGTCGACCCCTATGCCAGTTTGTTTTATGAATCCAATTCGGGGTTTAATATTCATGGGGGTGCCCGATTAAACACACACTCGGAATATGATAGCAAATTTGTTTATAACCTGAATCCATCTTATTTGACAGCCATTTCAGACAAAGTGAGCTTGAAAATTCTTGCATCGGTTTCCAGTGCCTATGTCACTCCTACCCTTTATCAGCTGAATTCCCCATTATATGGAAATAAAAACCTTCAACCTGAAGAATCCATCAATTATGAGCAAGGGATCTCATTTTATGTAGGCAAGGATTTCACCATTAACTTGGTGCATTTTACCAGAGACGAATCTGCTCCTATAGACTTTGTTTCTATATTTGATGAGGAGGGAAATTATATTAGAGGAGAATACCAAAACACAAGCAATAAAAGGCGAGTGGAAGGTTTTGAAGCTGACTTTTCATGGAAAGTGAACCAGTTTTTTGAGCTTAATGGAAACTATGCTCATGTAAGCACTGATAAACCTGAAACATTTTACAGGATTCCAAAAGACAAATGGGGCATGACCTTCCTTACTAAGCCAACAGACAATACAGTGGTCTCCTTAAAGTATAACTTCACCAGCAAAAGAACCATATATGACTGGGGCTATGGTGGAGAATTAGAGTTGGATAGCTATGGGCTTATCGACTTATATGTCCAACAATCTGTTTTGAATAAAAAACTTAATTTGTATGCTGGAATAAACAATCTTCTAGACGAAGATTTTACAGCTATATATGGCTACACTACCAGAGGTAGAAACTTTAATATTGGTGCCAGGTATCAATTTTAAATGATGGTTAAAGAAAAGCACTGCCCAAATTGTCAAAACAAATTCCATTGTTCCCACCAATGCTGGTGCAGTGCTTTTCCTCCTATCCTACCTTTGGAAGAAGGCAAAGATTGTCTTTGTCCCAGCTGTTTAAAAACGGAGACAATAAATAGAATAAACAATTGGACAGCAAGCCTGGATGGACACAAGGTCAAAACCATCCAGAAACTGGGTTTGCCCAAAGAACTGATAGAAGGAATAGACTATACTATAAATGAACAAGGCTTCTACGTATTTACAGCTTGGTACCTGCTCCGACAGGGAAAATGCTGTGGAAACGGCTGCAAAAATTGTCCATATGATAAACTCAATAAATCATGATCTACTATATTACTGGAGGTGAAAGGTCCGGCAAAAGCCGGTATGCACAGGGATTGGCTGAGCAACTTTCTGAATTCCCTTACTATCTGGCCACATCAAGAATCTGGGATGATGATTTCAAAAAAAGGGTAGAAAGGCACCTTTCCGACAGAGATGAGAGATGGACAACCATTGAAGAGGAAAAGTTTCTGAGCGAAGTCGACATAGAAAGCAAAACCGTGGTGATGGACTGTGTAACCCTTTGGCTTACCAACTGGTATGCCGACAGCAAAAACAATGTGGAATCCTGCCTTGAATCCTGCAAAAATGAACTGGAAATGATTTTTAAGAACGCAGTAAATGCACACCTGATTATCATTTCCAATGAAATAGGTATGGGCATACACGCACAGACCGAAGTCGGTAGAAAATTCACTGAATTGCAAGGCTGGATCAACCAATTTATCGCAAAGAATGCGGACAAAGCAACCTTTATGGTATCAGGATTACCCATTCAACTAAAGTAAGATGATAAAAAGCATATTTAATTGGAGCGGTGGCAAAGACAGTGCATTGGCCTTATATCATATTCTTCAGGAAAAGGAATTTGAGGTAAGCTCACTAATGACTACAGTCAATGCCCAATTTGACCGAATATCCATGCATGGGGTTCGAAAAGATTTATTATATGCCCAAGGCAAATCCTTAGGTCTTCCCATTCAGGAAATTAGATTACCAGAAATGCCCAGCATGTCAGACTATGACAGGATAATGAGAGAAAGTCTTGAACCACTAAAAGAGCAAAATATCAGTCATAGCATTTTTGGCGACATCTTTTTGGAAGACTTAAAAAAATACCGTGAGGAACGCTTGGCAGAAATAGGCCTCAAAGGTCACTTTCCGCTTTGGAAAAAAGACACAAAGAACCTTATACAGGAATTTTTGGACCTAGGGTTCAAAACTATTGTTGTCTGTGCCAAAGCCGATCTTTTGCCTGCAGAATTTGTAGGAAAAGTGATCGATCAAGATTTCTTGAAAGAGCTCCCTTCATCAGTAGACCCATGCGGAGAAAATGGAGAGTTTCACACCTTTGTTTTTGACGGTCCTATTTTTGACCACCCAATTGAATTTGAGTTGGGAGAAAAGATTTTCCGAAGCTACGAAAGTCCAAAGGACCTCAATGATAGCTGTCTGCCTAAAGAGCAAGACAAACCACAATTGTCAGGATTTCATTATTTAGACCTAATTCCCAAAAGCTGATGCTTCAATTCCAAATTGAAAAAATTGAAAACCCTCAATTAAAGGATAGACTTCAACAAAAGATTGATCAAAAAACAAAGCCCATTGGCTCTTTGGGGCTATTGGAAGAGCTGGCCTTGCAGATTGGGATGATTCAGCAAAGTACCAGTCCAATACTCAAAAAGCCACAAATCCTAGTTTTTGCAGGAGATCATGGCATTGCCAAAGAAGGATTGGTCAACCCCTACCCACAGGAGGTAACCTTCCAGATGGTCTTGAATTTTCTTTCTGGAAAAGCAGCTGTAAATGTGTTGGCCCAACAAAACAATATCGAAGTAAAGGTCATCGATGCAGGTGTCAACCATGACTTTGAAAAAACACCTGGGCTGATTGATGCGAAAATCGCGTTTGGCACAAAAAATTACCTTCTGGAGCCTGCCATGACTGAGCCTGAGGCTCAAATGGCATTAACCAAGGGAGCTGATTTGGTAGAAGAAGCTTTCAATAATGGCACCAACATCATTGGATTTGGAGAAATGGGCATTGGTAATAGTTCATCTGCAGCTTTGATCATGCAGGCCATTTGTAAGCTACCTCTTGAAGACTGTGTAGGCCTAGGTACAGGAACCAATCCTGAACAATTCAAGAAAAAATTTGAAACACTGAAAAAAGCCATTGATTTTCACCCTACTAGCGATGATCCTTTGTCAATTTTAATTACTTTTGGAGGGTTCGAAATTGCACAAATATGTGGGGGCATGTTAAAAGCTGCTGAGAAGAGAATGATTATTCTGGTAGATGGCTTTATTTCAACTGCCGCATTATTGATTGCAAATAAGATCAACCCTAATGTATTATCCTATTCTTTATTCACCCATTGTTCTGAAGAAAAGGGTCACCGAGCAATGTTAAAACATTTAAAGGCTAAGCCTGTTTTAAACTTAGGAATGAGGCTTGGTGAGGGATCAGGAGCTGCTGTTGCTTATCCTGTTATTGCTGCTTCTTGTACCTTTTTAAATGAAATGGCCAGTTTTGAAAGTGCCGGTGTAAGCCAGGCATAGGGTTTAATTTAGTACACTATTTAATTATATCTTATGAAGAAAGAGATACAGGCTTTCTTTACTGCGGTTATGTTTTATACCCGTATCCCATGCCCAAGTTGGGTAGATCACTCCGAGGAGTATCTGACTTTATCCAGAAAATATTTTCCCTTAATAGGGTGGATTGTTGGAGGGCTTTCTGGCTTGATAGTCCTAATATTTTTGAATTTTCTTTCCGTTCAAATTACAATTTTCCTCTCCATGGGAATCAGTATGCTCCTGACTGGGGCATTTCATGAAGATGGATTTGCAGATACACTTGATGGGTTTGGAGGTGGATGGACCAAGGAAAAGATCCTTACCATCATGAAGGATAGCCGCCTGGGCACTTATGGGGTACTTGGACTTTTGATACTTTTACCCATAAAGTTTTTAGCTTTGATGGAATTAGTGGATTGGGCAAAGGGAAATGCTTACTCCTTTGAATTTTACCAGTCCTTATTAGCTTGTTTTATTTCGGGTCACGCTGTTAGTAGGTTTATGGCTTTGACTTTCTTCAAAACCCACCAATACGCCAAACTAAATGATAAAATAGGCAGCAAATCCAAACCAATGGCTAAGGAAAAGATCAATAATTTGGACCTATTTGTGGCCACTATTACAGGACTCTTGCCCTTAGCTCTATTCCAGAGCTATGCGGTATTCTTGGTCTTAATCCCCTGTTTTATCACCAAATGGTGGTTGGGAAGATGGTTCAATAAGTGGATTGGTGGTTTTACTGGCGACACCTTAGGCGCTGTACAGCAGATCACTGAGGTAATCTTTTATCTGAGTCTTTTGATCATATGGAAATTTTCCTGATCCGTCACACCCGGCCAGCGATAGAAAAAGGTATTTGCTATGGTCAAACAGACTTGCCTTTGGCAAGTAGTTTTGAAAAGGAATTAACAGCTGTCAGGAAAAATATCCCCAAGAATATCAATTTCCAATCAGTCTTTTCCAGCCCTTTAAAAAGGTGCAAAGAATTGGCCATCGGACTCTTTGGGAATCATATCAAGGAAGACCAAAGGCTTATGGAGCTAGATTTTGGAGATTGGGAAATGAAGCCTTGGAATGAAATTCCTGAAAAGGAGCTGAATCCTTGGATGTCAGATTTTGTTCACACCTCCTGCCCCAACGGAGAATCCTATCATGAGCTCTCTGCCAGAGGAATTGATTTTTTGAATGATCTGAACAAATTACCTGCTGGTCCTATAGCCATAGTCACCCATGCCGGCCCCATAAGGGCAATTCATGCATATGTAAATAATATCGCACTAAAGGATTCCTTTGACCTGAAAGTGGATTATGGAGAAATAATCAAGCTTCAATTAGAAAACGTGCAATCTATTTAGACTAACAAATCCCCTAATAAAGTGGGCAGAATTACAAATTCCGAACAGCTTCTGACTGATCAGTTTCATTTTTCTTACATCTTTTCTCTAGGCTCTTTTCTCTTTGTGTTTACTTCGCACTCCATACTTTGTACTTGATACCTGATACTTAGTACTAAATACTTGCAACTTTTTTCTCCCTTTCCTTGTATTAATAGTTTTTTAGTTATTTATTTACTGTCATAATACACTATGACACTAAAACACTAGAGTATGATTTTGTTAAACAACATGAGCTTTGCCCACAAAAAGCAAACTCAACTTTTCAATCAAATGGACTGGGAAGTCCATCCAGGACAGGTAATAGGCCTTTTAGGAAAAAATGGCGCAGGAAAGTCTACACTTTTAAGACTGCTCAGCGGACTTTTAAAACCGCATTCCGGTTCGATCAATATCAATGGATTCACTCCGTTTGACCGTTCACCACTGTTTTTGGAAGAATTGATTCTTTTGCCAGAGGAAAACTTTTTACCAGAAAGGACCAGTATGAAAAAGTACACCAAATCGTTGGCATCTTTTTACCCACGCTTTGATCATGAAAAACTGGATAAGCTGTTGGATGAATTCAATCTTCCAAGGGACAAAAAACTCGGTAGAATGTCCTATGGACAGAGGAAAAAGTTCCTTATAGCTTTTGCCCTTTCCTCCAACTGTAAGCTACTGCTATTGGATGAGCCTACCAATGGTTTGGATATTCCTTCCAAAAGCCTATTCAGAAAACTGGTCACTGCCAATATTCAGGAAGACCAAACCATTATCATCAGTACCCATCAAGTGAAAGATGTGGAGAACCTAATTGATAGGGTCGTTATGATCGATGATGGCAAGGTGATTTTTGATGAGGATATGCTTACCATCAGTGATCGCTGGTACTTTGGCTTTGCTCCACAAGCAGATCAAGGCAGTATCTACGCAGAAAAAAATATGGGTGGTTACCATTATATCAAACCGCTGATTTCAGGACAACATCCATCACAAGTTTCTCTGGAGCTCCTCTTCAATGCAGTAATCAATAAACAATTGGTCAATCTTAAACCTGTCAATGCCTAAGCCCATGAACTCAAAAAATGAAACATTCAGCTTAAGCAGGTTCTGGAAACTACTAAAGTACGATTTCAATAATAACCGGCTTTACTATATCGCTACTATTCCTGTAGCAATGTTGGCTATAAGTATAATTTTATGGATGATATTTCCCGGAGATATAACAAAAAATGGATATTCGGGAACATCAATTATTTTTGAGAGTAGAAATTTCACTCCTTTCTTTATCCTTGGTTATGTATTTTTTGGAATAATCATAGTGGGAAATAGTTTTCCTGGGTTAAAAAATGAGCGACAAACAATAAAATATTTACTAATACCTGCATCAAATTTTGAAAAGTTCATAGTCCAATGGTCCTTTAGGGTATTTCTATTTATTATTCTTTACCCGTTGCTTTTCAAATTCACAGCAAATCTAACCGCTGATAGTTATGTTACTTTACACGAGTATTATGTCTCCTCAAAAGGCTTTAAAGCCACTTTACTACCACAGATAGAAAGATTTACCTTTACTGATTTTGTAGGAAAAACCAATCAACCTACACTGACAACAATGTGGCTTTGTATCGTATACGGTCTAGGAGTATCCTTATTGTTTTTTGGAAGTACCATATTTAAAAAATGGAATTTATTACTGGGTCCACTAAGTATAATAGGATTATTATTATTGATTCTATTATACCTCACCATTTTATCTAATATTTTAAATCCATCTTCCCTGAAGTTTTGGTCTATCAATTTAAAGGTTGACAAACCGATATTCTTTGATGAAAAGGTCGAATTAATTTCCCTTACTACATTGGTATTAGGTTCACTTTTTTGTGTCAGCTCATGGATTACGGCTTATTTCAGACTTAAAGAACTGGAGGTATAAAATGGAAAACAATAAGCATAACTTAGCACCAGTCTATCCCAAAAGGCAACATGAAATCTTTAGCTTAAACAGGTTCTTGAAGTTGTTAAAGTACGATTTCAATAATAATCGGCTTTATTATATTGCTATTATACCTGTAGTGATGTTGGCCATTGGTCTTGTTCATTGGTTTATCTGGCCGAATAATCCCGAGAATTACTCTTCGACCGATTACAAATGGAAAGTTGAGAGTTATCTTGCTTCCTTCTTATTGGGATATTTTATTTTTGGAACTTTAATTACCTGTAAAAGTTTTCCGGGACTGGAAAATCATTATTCCACGATTAGTTATCTTTCATTACCTGCATCTGCTTTCGAAAAATTCTTAGCGCAATGGATATTAAGGCTCCTACTATTCGCCATCTTTTATCCTATTATATTCAAACTGAGTGTCAATCTCACTATATGGCTATACAAGGGAGTAAACTCAGAATATTTTGATTCTGTAGTCCCAGGAGTCAGTGGTATAGAAATTGAGTATTTTTCTTTTTTTGCAATGTTTCCAAATCCATACTTTGAAAAAGGAATATTTGGTATTGTTGCAATGGGAATGACTGGACTTTCCTATCTTTTTATGACAGGGACTTTATTCGGAAAATGGAATATAATTAAAGGCCCCCTATCAGCCATACTCCTTTATTTCACATATGTTTTTCTAATCTTACTGATATTTCGAATCCTTAATTCAGTTGAAGGAGGTGTTTGGAATGGTATGACAAATTATAAACATCCAAAAATTCCTCTTTTCAATTCAGAAATTCCCTTAACTGAATTAGGGGGAGCAATCGTATTAATTTGTTTTCCAATCATCTGCTGGATAATCGCCTATTTCCGACTTAAAGAAAAGGAGGTATAATATGGAGTTTAACGAATCCAGAAATATCTTTCTCCAGATAGCCGATTGGCTTTGCGAGCAAATTTTGCAAAAGAAATTTGCTCCCGGAGACCGCGTGCCTTCTGTCAGGGAATTGGCTGAGGAGATGGAGGTAAACCGAAACACCGTTATGCGCACCTACTCTATTCTACAAGACCAGGGCATACTGGACAATAAGCGGGGAATAGGCTTCTTTGTAGCCGAAAAAGCCGCCTTAAAAATCCATCAAAGACAAAAGGAAGAATTTCTTCAACAAGAACTTCCCCTACTGGTACATAAGGTAAAATTGCTCCAGTTGTCCCACGATGATCTAAAACCACTTTTAAACGCTCTTAAAGAAACTACCAATGAAAACCAGCAATAAAATATTATTAGGCTTTGTTCTATTTGCCTTTGTTTTACAAACTACTTGCATTGTAATCGCTCATAATTATTCTAAAAAATCCGGATTGGATTATAGTGCTATCGTTCCACTGAAAGAACAGATGCTAGCTGAACATTTTTCTAGTATCAAAGTGTTAACCCCAACCAATATCACCATTACCAAAAGCGAAACTTCTAAAGTGCTTTTCAAAGGTCTTAGAGATACTGTTTCAAGTGGTGAATTAAACCATCATGTCTGGATAGAAAATGATACCTGCTTTATCAGTCGCAAAACTAATGAGCAAAGTCCTACCCAGTTTATATTAATTGATGTAAAAAACTTAGAAAATATTGATATGGATAAAAACAGTATTGTATCAGTCCATGGTAATTACGATGCCTTGAATATTGAAAATCGAGGAGGCAGATTGGATATGAACCACGATCTTAAAGTGAAGAAGCTAGATCTTACAGCAACGGGGCAATCCAAAAATCACATCAACCTTACTGATACTATATCTGGATCATTAAATGAAGCAGAAGCTGATCTCCAAAACATAACTTCTTCTATTAATTTAAAAATGGAAAAAAGTAAATTATCCATTAGAAACGCTCCTAATCAAGTTAATATCGAAAAAGACAATAATTCCAAGGTCAATCTCTATTGATTGAGCCATGCTATAATTTTTAGGACCCTTTATAAGCAGCTCGGGATTTGGAATCCCGAATAGCTTCAAGCTTTAATCAAATGGGCAAATCAGGCCTTTTCAACCTGAACTAAGTTTTTAATTAAAACTCAATATCTTTTATTACCTTGCCCTTTACTTTCATTATTTAACAATAAATTTTATTTATGAAAAACTTATTTTTAACCTTATTACTTATTGTTCTAAGTTATTTGACATCATTTTCGCAAAACAGGATTATTGAAAACCCTCCTTTTGAAGTCACCACGGCTCCCAATGTAAAAATTACAAGCCTAGAGCTACGGGACACTACAACTGTCTTACATTTTAAGGTAAATTATCCCCCAGGCCGATGGATTAGCGTCGGTACATCAGATACCCGTATTATAAACAGTGCAGGAGGAGAACCCCTATATGTGAAGAAATCTGAAGGTATTGCGCTTAACGAAAGGCACATTATGGACGAATCAGGTGTACACCAATATGTGCTGTATTTCCCCCCTTTGGAAAAAGGAACAGAAAAAATAGATTTCTTAGAAAATCAATGGAAAATCTTTGATATCCATTTGACTGATCAGCCTATTGTAGATTCTCCCTTTCCCCCATCCTTGCTGGGCAATTGGCTAAAAACCGATGGCAGCAATGGCTGGACTTATAGCTTTGATAAAGACAAGCTAATCATGAACAGAAAGGTTTTTACTATTGTAGAAGTAAAATCCAAAAAGAAGAAAGGTGAAATCATCTATCAAACTGAAGATCAACTTAACTCCCTTTTCTACAAAGAAGGAAAAAACGGCCAAATGCTTATAGACTTTTCACCTAAAAACATGGAAACTTATAGTCAGCAAACTACTGAAGTCCCTAGTTACCATATTACCAATGATGACTTTTTTGAGACACCTATCTTCAGCAAAGACAGTGCTGTCTATACAGGCTATATAAAAGGTTACCATCCAAAATTGGGAAAAACAGGTTTATTGCACTTAGACAATGTGCTCACACAAAATCAAGAAAGCTATACTATAAACATTAATCCAGACGGAACCTTCTATGCCAAATTCCCAATGATCTACCCTGAGCAAGCCTATATCAGGCTAATGGGTCGTTTTGAGTCAATCTATTTTGAGCCGGGAAAAACCACTTTCCAGTTAATTGATTTAAAGACTTTACACGATCCTGAAAAAGATGGAAAAACATCTTCCTATTTTATGGGAGACAATGCCAAAATCAATTCAGACCTCGTAGGCATGAGCGGAATTCACAATTTCAATTATCAGGATATGGACTCAAAAATATTGGAAATGGATAGGGATGAATATAAGGCTTACTGCTTTGATATTATGGATAAGGACATGGCTGCATTTGAGACTTATCTGAAGGAGCATAAAGTGTCCAAAAAGGCCAAATTCATTAAAGAAAAATCTATTCAATTTAGGGCCTATTCAAATGTCTTATCCTATAATATGAACCGGGAAAGTGCCTACAGGTCAAAAAATCAGGTTCCTCGCGACCAAAGAGAAATCCCATTGGAAAAATCCCTTTTGGATAAAGATTACCTATCTTTTTTGCAGGAAGCTGACCTAAACAATTCGCTTAATTTAGCAGTAAGTGATTACGATATTCTGATCAATAGGATCAAGTTCACAGATATCATTCGCAATTCTGGCTTCACCAACCCCTACAAAAACTTAGTTTCAGAAATAGATAAAAAAGGTATTAGCCTAACGCAGGAAGAAAGAAATTCCCTTAAATTACTCGAATCTACCAATTCACATAGTGAATTCAATACTGCTGCTAATAATTCAAAAGATATTCTCGAAACTTTTTTTTCATCAAACCTAAGCATGCTAACTGAAATTGTTCAGAAAAACTTAAAAGCTAAATATGCTCAAAACCTCAAAGGAAACCTCGGGATAAAACCAGGACTATTAGCTGATATTATGCTTTCTCAGGACAAGCATAATATTTTGGAATCAGCCTATAATCCCTATACACCAGAACAAGAAAAAGAGGTCCCCACACTTTTTAAAAATCAATTTATAGCCAATTATCTTTTGGAAGTCTTCCAGGGTTTAAAGGACAAAATTGCCGCCATTGAAGAAGAAAATAAAACCGCCAAAGGCTATCATGTCAACGAAACTCCAAAAACAGAAGCAGACCAGCTTTTCGATGCTATGATGGCCAAATTCAAAGGAAAAGTGGTTTATGTGGATTTCTGGGCGACTTGGTGTGGGCCATGTATAGCCGGTATGAAAAAAATCGCTCCTCTCAAAGATGAGATGAAGGGTGAAGACGTGGTATTTGTCTATATCACCGACCAAAGCTCCCCGGAAAAAACTTGGGGACTACGTATCCCCAGCATCAAAGGAGAGCATTTCAGGTTGACTTCCGATGAATGGAATGTACTTTCCCAGAAATTCCAAATTTCAGGTATTCCTCATTACGTATTGGTCAATAAAGAGGGCAAAGTAATCCGAAACAAACTTTATATGAGTAACGCAGAATTGAAAGCTTTGATGAAGGAAAATTTGAATTGAGGATTTAGAAAGGAATTTTAGGCTGTTTGGGATGTAAACAGTGCTGTTCGGGATTTGAAATCCCGGACAGCTTACACGCATTTTACAGAACAGCTCTTATTATTATAAAAAATCCCCATCAAAGTCTTCACCTTGATGGGGTCGTCAGTCAGTTAAAAAATTACAAACCTATTTTTCTATGCTTTGTGTGGCGCATCTCCAGATAAATTCATAAGGAGTTCCGAAATGTTCACCAGATATTTCTTCTGTATAGGTAGCTTCAATGAGGTATTGACCTTTCCAAGGAGTATCGATTGAGATCTCTCCGTTTTCATCAGACTCATAATCTTTGGTCCATCCTTCTGGACTTACCACTACTACTTTCACACCAGCCTTTGGAGTTCCCTTGAAGTAAGTTTTGAATGAAAGTTGTTCCTTAAGACTCTTCTGTGCTGGAGAAATCAAAAGCAAAGCCAAATCTGTTTTATCATCTGTAGAACCCATATCCTTTGCTTTTCCAACACTTATTTGGGTAGCAGTATTAAATTGATAAAGGTATTCTCCTCCCAAGTCCTTGGCAGAATGGCCTATTTGAAGTCTATACACACCGTCCATTTCTGGAACAAAGCTACTGGTAAAATGATCATCCTGTGCTTCAGTTTTTAGAATGGATTTATTTCCGGCAGGATCAATCAACCAAAGCTCAAAATCCTTAACATCCGAATACCAATCTGATACTTGTTCAATTACTCCCTCGGCATACTCTCCATAATAGATTTTCACTTCTTGTTCCACACCTTTTTCCCCTTTAATGGACGTTTCTATCCATAAGGCATGGGCCGATGCACTCCCCATATTGATAATCAATGCAAGGGCAAATAGTAAGCTAAATTTTATTTTCATCATCTTTCTATAAATATTAATTCTTAAATAAATCATCAATTTTCATTTGAATTTGGACTTCCTCCAAGCAGGATTTGAGCCTGTAAAATTCTTCCTCAAGCAGTGAAAATTGTATGTCCATATGATAAGTTTCCAATACGATCCTGTCCACCCCGTCGTAAAAAGGGCTATAATTCCCTTCAAATGAAAGTTCATCCATATAAAGACAAAAACCCTTGAAATCAATTTCACTGAAACCTACCATGCATTGGCCATACATCATTCCTATACGGCCACAATGTTCACATCGGGTCAGGATAAAATCATCTTTCATCATTATTACTTCTGGGCTACAGTAGTTCATATTCATCACTTGAGGTTGAAAAATTAATTTGTGCCTGTAGTCGAAAGAGAGCTTGGTAATGACAGAATATCATCTCCCTTCCATCCACAGGACTTAAAATCTTATACTGTAATTTGATCAGTGCTTTTCACCTTTCTGGACATTTGCCAGCTTTCAGCAGCGTGATCAGATCTGTTTTTTGACTTTCTTGCTTTAGACTTGGCTTTCTTTTTCCTTCCCCACCAGATCAAAAATCCCGTGATAGGAAGACTTGCACATATGAGACTGATAAAAAAGGCCAAAATCTTCCCAGGAAGACCTGCTATGGCCCCCACATGAATGTCATAATTCATCCTATAGACTTTATCACCCAAAGAAGCCTGTGTATATTCTTCTCCATAGACTCCCCCACCATCAGGAATTTCTTCCAAGGTTTTCTGGTCAAAGTACCTGAAACTCCTTCTATAATAAGTACCATAATCCGGATTATACATTACGCCAATGGATGCATTTTCTGCATGGGCAAATTCCACCATCAACTGCCCGTTGGGGTCATTGTATTCCTCCACCATTTTTGCCCAAATTATATCTTCCCCTGCTTCCCCTGCTGGTTCTCTAGGCAAATCTACCAAGATACTATCTGAGCTAGGTTTGGAGAACTCCCTGTATTCTTTCCCTCCAGTCAGGGTCCAATAATACGCTTTGTTAAACCATTGAAAGCCCCAGACCAAGCCGGTTAAGGCCAAAACCATTGCTAAAACCAAAGAATAGAAGCCAAGCACATTATGGAGATCATAGTTCACTCTTTTAAAACTGGCTTTCCATTTTATTTTGAAGCTTTTATCACGATTTGACTTTTTGAGGTTTTTAGGCCACCACATGACCAATCCGGTGATCAATAGCAACACAAAAATCAATACAGAAGAGGCGATGATAGGTTGGCCAATTGTGGGTGGCAACCACAAATAGAAATGACCTGCCAGTACAATTCTGAAAAAATCACGATTTAGGATCTTTTCATGCAAAACCTTTCCGGAATAAGGGTTCATATACACCATGGTATATCCATATTCCTTATCTGAATATGCAGCAATAGCTGCTTTGTCACTACCTGGGTATTGGACACCAAATATGCTGGGCTTTTGGCCATGCTTTTCCTCCACAAACTCCTCAGCTGCTTTACGCAACGCAGAAGGTGGCTTCATGGAAACTTGTCGTGCTTCTACATATTGGTAAGACTGTGTAAAATCCCTGATTTCCTTTTCAAAAGCATATAAACAGCCTGTAATGCTCACGATGAATACAATGATTCCAGAAATCAAACCCAACCAAAGGTGTAGCCAATCATTGACCCTACGGAAAACAGATTTACCGGATGGCTTCTTTTTGACACTTTTGGCGTTTGTGTTAATGTTTGATTGGTTAGAAACAATATCCATAAGTCAGAAATTACAGCTGAAATATTAAAATTTAAATCCTAAGCTAAGACGGGCATTTCTCGGTGCTTCTGCCTGATAGTAATAGTAAGTTGCATAGGCAGATCCAGAATAGAGATATTCATTAAGGACATTAAATACATTAGCCCTTATGATGAGATTATTGTTTTCCCAAGATAAACCACCATCTAATTTGAAATAATCAGGCAAGGACATCTGTCCATCTCCTGGCCAATTCCATGTCGTTCTGTCTCCTTGGAATGTAAAACCAGCACTGATTCCAAAACCTTTCAAGCTCCCATTCTGAAGCGTGTAGGTCAACCAACCATTGGCCAAGTGCTTAGCAAAACCAGCTACAGGTTGACCCACTTGTGAATATTGTTCTGAACGCTCATCTTCCGTGATTTCAGAATCGGTGTAAGCATAGTTCGCCGTAACCACCAAACCTGGAGCCAATTCTCCCCTAGCATCAAATTCAACGCCTTGGGTCCTAGTTTGCAGTTGAAGAGAATAAGGAGCTGTTGGGTTTTCCGGATCAGATACCAGTTCATTGTCCTTGAATATTCTGTACATAGAAAGCCCTGTGCTCCACTTACCATCAAAGAAGTCTCTCTTCAAGCCTATCTCCATATTGTTTCCGGTAATTGGACCGGCAGGATTTCCATTTTTCAGCATTCCCGTTTGAGGTACAAAAGCCTGATCATATAAGGCATATACCGAAGTTTGATTATCCACTGAATAGCTCAAACCCACTCTTGGTGTTATTTTGCTGTCTTCAACAGTAGTCCCATAAGAATTTTGGGAAACATAAGTGTATCTTCCTGCAAGGGTCAGTCTCAGAGAATTATCAAAGAAACCCAGCTCATCCTGCGCATAAAATCCTGTATATGATTGTAAAATAGCCGAAGTGTTGGCTCTTTGTTTTAAGCTGCTACTACGGTCAAACTGCGGTAAGCCATTGGCAGGATAACCATATGATGGATTGTCCAAATCAAATGACTGTTCCTCAGAATCCAATTGATGGGATTGGCTCCAATCAGCTAAATATTCTTTAGTTCCCAAATCCAATCCTGCCAAAATACGGTGATTGATTCCTCCGGTTTTCACCTCTCCATTCAAGTAAACCTGTCCATAAGCACTTTCATTCAATGCATCCCAAATAGACACATACCTGCGTAAACTGGTCCCCTCTATTCCATTCAACCACATGGAACTACCTTCTTGGCTGTAATTGAAATAAGCCAGCTGTCCTGTAACTTTCCAATTGCTATTAATCTGGTGCTGCAAATTGGCCATAATGCTATGGTCATCAATTTTGGTAGGATCTAGGCCTGGTTCAGCAATGGTAAAACTTTGGTCATACTGACCATAACCTTCAGTAGAAAAAACATAAGCAGAACCGACGTTGGACATTTTCACATGCTGGTAGGCATACTCCAAGGTAAGCTTGGTCTTTTCATCCAGTTGATAGCTCAATACTGGAGCTATACTATACCTATTCTGAAATGTATAGTCCTGAAAAGAATTCTGGGACTGCCCCATTACATTCAGTCTATACAGCAACTTTCCATCTTTGCTCAATTTACCATCCAAGTCCAAAGCGCCTCTATAAAGGTCAAAACTCCCAACAGTCAAATTAACGCTTCCTTTGGTCTGACCTGATGGCTTTTTGGTTACCACATTATACATTCCACTGGGATCGCCATTGGACATCATAAAACCAGCTGGCCCTTTAACGAACTCGATATTCTGAACAAAACTCATGTCCTCAGTCAGAGGTCCCCAATTGGAAGTAACATTCATCCCATTTCTGAAAGCCGCTACGCGTGAACCTCTCATATTTACCCGAGCATATAGATTTCCCCAATGCTCGAGACGCGTTGCACCGCTGACATTTCTAAGCACTCCATCGGCCATATCCAAAACCTGCTGATCTTCTAATGATTGTGCCGTGATCACCTGGATATTTTGAGGCGTTTCGATTAAGGGTGCATTCAAACGCAGACTTCCAGAAGCCTTGTCAACCTTATATTCACTCTTTTGGCCTCTTACAGTAAACTCTCCCAGAACTTCCTGAGATTCCTTCAATGCCGCCAAAGGCACGCTGCTTACTTGTCCAGCTCTCACTGATATTTTTCTATGCATGGCCTCAAAGCCCACTGCTGATATATCCAACACATAAGTTCCTACTGGTGCAGAAAATTGATATCCCCCCTCTTCACCAGATGCTGCACCATAAGAAGTTCCTTGAAGTATTACTGAAGCATAAGGTATAGGATTCCCTGCCTCATCCTCAACTTGACCAATTATGGTGCCTTTTTCCTGGGCCATTAGCATATTTCCCAGACATAAAAAAACTAAGAATAGTAGTATCTTTTTCATTCTCCTTATTTAGATTAAGTTTAATTAAGGACAAAACTATAACCTAAAACGCTAACCTTAAAATTATTTAGACTAATTTTAAATAGTATTTTTCTATCAAAACATGAAGCCAATAGTTAAAGCTATTGCCACTGCTAATTAGAGCAAAACCGATAAATGGTGAACAGGTAAATTCAGCTTAGGATCTGATTTATTTTCCAAAGTGCCGTTTTGATCATTAACCTGTGATCATCCAAAATTGCTTGTGATCGCATTTCCCAATGGCCATAGGGAATGTTCCTATGTAAAAATTAAAGCAGCCTATTAAATATGGGCAGACATTGCTATCCTATCTACTGTTAGGTAGAGTCAAAAAATAAAATTCAGCAATTAATCTTAAAAGAGTATCTCTTTATAAAATATAGAAACTAACGAATACCTCAGAATTAAGCTAATACGCGCAATACCTATCTTTCTACCTATTTCTAAGCATAATCCCTAAAATACCCAAAAAAAACCATTCCTCCCTGACTTATCTTCCGCACAGCTCCTTCTCACTAGAAATAATTTCCGAGTATTCATCAATGGAAATAAACTGTGGAGAATAACTTTCACCACCCAAATGGATTACATCAGTAAAAGAACGAAGGTGGTTTCGAGATCCACATTGTAGATTTCCATAGACTATAAGAATATCTGCCAACTCTGTCTGTTCCATTGCTTCCGCTAGATCATATATATCCAAGTCTTCAATGGTAGCCCCCACTTTCAAGGCTTCCATCAATGAAACATCCACTTTTGAGACCAATTCATCATACAAACTTTGTAAGCTAGTATTATCAAATTCCCCTGCTATTTCACTGGCTGGATCCTCCAAATTATACTTTGTCAATAGAACCAAAATGGCATCCATATGAGTTTGCTCGCTATTGCTTATATTCTCGAATATCAAAGCCTGATATTTGTCAAAAGCATATTGATAAACATCCCTTGCTAGCTTTTCTTCCTCACGCATATACAGCAAATCTTTTGCCTCTGCTTCAGTTAAATTAGTTTCCGGAATATTTGGTTGGGGATCCTTATCATCATTACAAGATGTCAACAGAAATACACTGAATATAAGCCCCATTCCAATCATTAGTAAATTTCTCATGACTTATACGCTTTTTTATAGCGCCCTCCTATGCATTCAAGTTACTAATAGTCATGTGCCTGAACAGCGACATAAGTCACACAAATTGTTATTGATTTACCTTTTATAACTAACAATATATATTTGCTAATACAGACTTGATCCTAAATCATATCCAAAGACCCAGCTCAATCTGACCGAAATAAAAATATCATTATCAACACCATACAGCATTATTCAAATAAAATCATCTTCTACCTAAACCTCTTTTTATTAAAACCGGTAAATTGCTATTTGTTTAGACTTAATTTTTCCACTTCACCAAGCAAGCTTACCATGCAAATAAATGATCTAAAGTGGGCTTTCTTTTCCTATGGCCATAACTTAGGAGACTTTACCCGAGCCTTAGAAACTGCAAAAGGGATGAAAAACACTGGGGCAAAAGTTAAATTCTTTAATCATGGCGGTGTCCATAACCATATGATTGGAGCTGCAGGAATCGATGAAGAAAACCTTCAGCCTGAATTATCCTGGGAACAGCACCAGATCATAATGGATATCAACCGCTACAAAGCCAAAGTAGGGACTCCCCTGCCTGTTACAACCGATCAATGGATCAATATGGCTGAAGCTGATTTAGAAGCATTGGCCGAATATAAACCGGATGGAGTCTATGCAGGGCTAAACCTTAGTTGCATGATCTCCATGCCTTATGCAAAGCTTCCCATGGTTACACAGGTTCCTACCGTCAATTGCCCCGCTTTTATCCATCAGGAAATGTATAATATGCCCAATACCATGGAAAGGAATTTCTTTATGCGAAGGGTCATGCCCGATTTCCTTAAGCGAAAAATCATGAAACGGGTCCTACTTAAAGATGCTGCCAAAGCCTCGCTTACAACCTTTAATGAGGCTAGAAAACATTTTGGCCTCCAGCCAATTTATAATATCACCGATCTGGTCAGAGGAGATATTACCCTTTTACCGGACATGCCTATTTTAAGTGGCTTAAAAGAGGAGGATCTCAACCAAGGATATTATTACTCTGGACCCATTTTTTCTCAAATGGATATTCCATTGCCTGAAGAAGTCACTAAAGTATTTTCTAGACCAGGACTAAATATCTTCTGTTCCCTGGGAAGTTCTGGTTTTCCTGAAACCCTTCATTTGATCATAGCAACGCTGAGGGAAAAAGAAAACTTTAATATTGTCTGCAGTACCACCACTATTCTGGATCCCAATGAATTGGGTATTCCATCCGATCGCTTTTTTGCTTGTCGCTTTCTTCCTGCTCATCTAGTCAATCAAATGGCTGATATCGCTGTAATTCATGGAGGGCAAGGAACAGTCCAAACCGCAGCTTGGGCAGGTACACCTGTAGTAGGAATTGGTTTTCAGGCTGAACAGCAAGCTAACCTTGATGGACTTGCCCGTTCCGGGATGGCCATTCGAATCCCTATTTATGATGTCACTCCCAAAAGCTTACTGAAAGCTGTTCATAAGGTGTCATCTCAAAAGTTTATGGACAATGCATCTAAAATCAAAGCAATGGTAAGAGCCACCAATGGTGTCGAGAAAACTGTCGAGATCATGAACGACTTTATCTTGGGTCGCCTTTAGTAAGGTTCATCATCTCAGGAAGATCAACCTTTATTAGGTTTCTTATTCTCCAAGCTATTTAAAAGGAATAGGCTGTATTTTCCTTAATGGAATGCATCACAAAAGCACTATGAATGGTGGAAATCCCCTCTACTACAATTAACTTTTCATTGATAAAATGATGGAAAGCGTGGATATCATCCACCACCACTTTTAACAAAAAATCATAATTGCCCGAAACATGGTGGCATTCCATCACCTCAGGAAAGGACAATACTTTTTCATTAATATCTTCCAACAGTCCCTTCTGATGGCGGGCCATTGTAATCTGACAGTAAGCCTCTATTTCCTTTCCTATTTTGATGCGATCAACCAAGGCAACATAAGTTTTAATGATGCCTTGCTTTTCCAGCTTTTTGATCCGCTCATAGGTAGGGGTAACGCTTAATCCAATTTTACTGGCTATTTCTTTAGTATTCTGCTTGGCATTCTTCTGTAGTTCTGCCAATATCTTCTTATCGACTTTGTCCATTACTAGATTTTATTATCTGATTACTAAACCCTTGGTCAGGTTAAAAAGGTGTTTCACACTATAAAACTATAAATAATAGTTTAATTTTCTAAAATGATACATAAAAACAGACCAAACATCTATTATTCGTATTTTTACATCAAGTTATAAAGAGCAAAAAGCACTAATTATGATCAATGAACCTGCTGATAAAGAACAACTGCAACATCTAATACAAAGGATAAAACAACAGAGCAAATCCCTTTTAGGATATCCTGTTGCTAAGGACTTTAATTACGGACCATTATTGGAATTCCTAAATTACCCTATCAATAATGTAGGCGATCCTTTCGAAGAAACCACCACTTATAAGGTACAGACCAGTGATATGGAACGGGAAGTGATCAACTTTTTTGCGCAACGTTTCAGGGCGAACCCGAAGGATTATTGGGGTTATGTAACCAATGGGGGCTCAGAAAGCAATCTTTACGGGCTTTATATCGCTAGGGAAATGTACCCCAAAGGAATGGTTTACTATTCTGAATCGACTCATTACAGTGTTAAGAAAAATATTCATTTGCTAAACATCCCCAGTATTGTGATTCGATCACAGGAAAACGGGGAAATTGATTATGATGATCTTAAGCAGACACTGCGGTTCAACCGTCATATGCCGGCCATCATCCTGACCACTTTTGGGACCACCATGAAAGAAGCCAAAGATGATGTTTCCAAGGTGAAGCAAATTCTCAAAAAACTGGCTATCCAAGATCACTATATCCATTGTGATGCCGCACTTTCAGGTGCATTTGGGGCATTTATGGAACCCCGCATCCCATTTGACTTCCAAGATGGATCAGACAGCATTTCCATTAGTGGGCATAAATTCATCGGCTCACCGATTCCTTGTGGAGTAATCGTCACCAAGCGATCTTATAAGGACCGCATTGCAAAGGGAATTTCCTATATAGGCTCCATGGATACTACCATTACTGGCTCAAGAAATGGTCTCAGCCCACTATTCCTCTGGTATGCCATCAAATCAATGGGCATTGAAGGATTAAAAGAACGTTATTTCCACAGTCTTGAAGTAGCTCAATACTGCATAGATGAATTGAAAAAAATCGGAATTGAAGCTTGGTCAAATCCTGGCGCCATTACGGTAATCCTTCCCAAACTTTCTGATCATATCAAAAATAAATGGCAACTAGCAACTGAGGATGATATTACCCATGTCATCTGTATGCCAAATGTAACTAAAGAACAAATCGATGAATTTGTCATTGATCTCGTTCACGAGCAGGAAACCATCCTAATTGAATAAATAAAAAGAAGTTTAAATCAAAGCCCATTTACTGCTTAAGATTCAGCAGATGGGCTTTTCTGTTCCCTTCTAATTAGTGTCTCTTTTATAAAACAATCTCTTAAAGATTGTATAAAATGCGGCTAGAATAGCCGCAACGAGTATTGCCATGATTAAGATAGTTTAATAGCACCAATACTAACAAAAACGTTGAAATAAAGTCAGGATTCATGATTCCAGGTGTCAAAAATTATGATTTATCAAAACAGCAATTTTCGGGTGGTGCTTTGCTGAATATCTTATTACTTTTGATCCATAAGGAATAACCAGTTATGCAAAGCCAGGAAAAGATCACCTATCAAAGGGTAGCGGAAGCACTCCAATATCTGCAGGAAAACTTTAAAAAACAGCCCAGCTTAGATGAATTGGCTGAGGAAGCTAGTCTGAGTCCTTTCCATTTTCAGCGCATATTTACTGAATGGGCAGGTGTCAGCCCAAAGAAGTTCCTGCAATTTATTAGTATAGGTCACGCAAAAAAAATCCTCAGAGAAACCAATTCCAATCTTTTGGATGCAAGTATGGAAGCTGGACTTTCTGGAACTGGAAGGTTACATGATCTCTTTGTCAATATAGAAGGAATGACACCTGGAGAATATAAAAATGGAGGAACCAACTTGCAGATCAATTATAGTTTTTCGGAAACTCCCTTTGGTGAGATTCTAGTGGCTTCCACCTCAAAAGGAATTTGTTATATGGCTTTTCTGGAAGATGAGCCTTACACAATAGAGGGCTTAGTTGCCCGCTTCCCCAATGCCACTTTCAAAAACCAAGAAGACCAATTACAGCAAAATGCATTGCGTATCTTCCAGCAAGATTGGACCAGAATGGATCAAATCAAACTCCACCTCAAGGGCAGCGACTTTCAACTAAAGGTTTGGGAAAGTCTCTTAAAAATCCCTATGGGTAAACTCACAACTTATGGACAAATAGCAGAGAAAATTGACAATCCCAAAGCTTCCAGAGCTGTGGGAACTGCCATTGGAAGCAATCCAGTTGCCTTCCTTATCCCCTGCCATAGGGTAATTCAAGCGAGTGGTATCTTTGGAGGCTATATGTGGGGCCCCATCCGAAAAACCGCTATTATTGGTTGGGAAGCAACCTTACAAGATGCTAGACACAAGATAATAGAACCAAGAAAAAATTACTGACTTCATTCAATCACTGTATTCTATCTTCCTATTTCAAACCCCGCACTCCCCCTGCTTCGTACTTCAATACATGGATCTCTTTAGCCAAAACCAATTGACCAATCTACTCCCATATGACGGGACGGTTCATTACTATGGAAAGATCCTCAATGAACAACAATCCCAGTTTTTCTTTGAAAAGCTAATGTCCAATATTGAATGGCGCCATGATGAGGCCGTTATCTATGGTAAACATTATACTACCAAAAGAAAGGTTGCCTGGTATGGAGACAAGCCCTATGATTATAGCTATTCCAACACCACCAAACAGGCGCTTCCTTGGACAGAAGAACTCAAACAGTTAAAAACATTGGTAGAAGAAAAGGCCGATGTAAAATTCAATTCATGCCTTTTGAATCTTTATCATGATGGTTCTGAGGGAATGGCCTATCACAGTGACAGTGAAAAATCCTTAGGGGAAAATACCGTAATCACCTCCCTTAGCTTGGGGGCAGAGCGCAAATTCACTTTCAAACATAAAATCAATAAGCAAACTGTTTCTAGGATATTGGAAAACGGTAGTCTCCTAGTCATGCGTGGTGCTACCCAAAGCCATTGGTTACACCGCCTACCTCCTACGAAAAAGATCACTAGGCCCAGGATCAGTCTGACTTTCAGAACCATTGTCGACCAATAAGATCTGAAGCCGTGGATTTATAACTCACCTTTCAAAATTTCACTGAAGCACTATTCAATAGCTCAAAACCAATAATAACTTTTTCAGTTAATCATAAAAGAATTCCCTTGTGTAAGGCTTTATTACTATATATATTAGTCGGATTTTGAAATTCAAACTATCAACTGAAAACCTTAAATATATCTGCACAAACAATTATTCAATATGAAAAACCTTAATAACCAAAGAAGAAGTTTTTTAAAAAATGCAGCACTCAGTGGAGCACTGGCCACTTTTACCGGAGGGCTCTCACTTGCTGAAGCCAAACAACAAGAGGAACTGAAGAGAAGGGCTTTTAACATGAATTACGCGCCACATTTCGGGATGTTCAAAAACCATGCAGGCGACGATTATGTAGACCAGATCAATTTTATGTCCGAGCAGGGATTTCCTGCAATGGAAGATAATGGTTTGATGAAAAGGTCTTTGGAAGATCAAAAACGCATAGGTGCTGCCTTGGAAAAAAACAATATGACCATGGGTGTTTTTGTGATCGACCCCGGATTCAACTGGAAAGTAGGCTTGACCACTGGCAAGGAAGAGTTTAAGGAAGCTTTTGTAAAAGAATGTGAAAAGGCTGTGGAAGTAGCTAAAATTGTCAATGCTAAATGGATGACGGTGGTTCCTGGATACTTCGAGAGAAGATTACCCCTTGATCAACAAACCGCAAATGTTATCGATGCTTACCGTAGAGCTGCTGAAGTTTTTGAACCACATGGATTGACCATGGTTATGGAGCCTTTGAGTGATAATCCCGATCTATTTTTAAGACATTCCAATCAAGGTCATTTGATCTGTAAGGCAGTAGACAGCCCTGCCTGCAAAATCCTATATGATATCTATCATATGCAAAGAAATGAAGGAGACCTGATCAAGAATATGCAGTTATGCTGGGAGGAAATTGCCTATATCCAAATTGGTGATAATCCTGGGCGTAAAGAGCCGGGTACAGGAGAAATCAATTATAAAAACGTCTTTAAATGGATAGACGAACAAGGCTTTAAAGGCGTTTGTGGAATGGAACATGGTAACGCTTCTCCAGGAAAAGAAGGAGAAATGGCCCTATTAAAGGCCTATCATGAAGCAGATTCATTTAAATGATGTAATAAAAACATAAAATCCCGGAACAAAATTCCGGGATTTTTACTTTGCTATTATTCATTTGGGAATTGAACTTATTTATACAAAGTATCTTATTTATTTATGTTTGGGACTAACACTTCTATCAATATCAATGCCATTATACTTAGATAATGTGGCAATGATAAAAATTGGAAAATAGCCCCATTTCACTAATGTCAATCCTGCAAACGACTCAAATAAAGCGCCAACCAAGGCCCCTAAAGTTCTCGCAAACCCTACCACTGCTAAGAGTGTAAAAATCAAAAGTGTGTTTTTCCTCCTCCCATTAATTGTCCAGCTCTTGCTGATCATTTTATCGGACAACCAACAAAACGGAAACTTCACAAATCAGATGTGAAATATATGAAAATAAAAGGCAAGGCCAATCCTCTCAAATCTAAATTGTAATCCAAAGCATCATTACTGTTAAAAAAATCAAGTAACCATGTAAGGTAAAACCACCAAATAGGATCGGTTCTCAACTTCCCCATAGCAATGACACAAACATCTCTCCTCTTTAGCATACTTTTCCATGGAGAATTTTCCTGCCCTTTTTCATCTGGATTCTGAATCATGACCAAGGTCCCATTATTTTTCTTGATATGCTGCTAAGGCATTTTTAGATTCTCCACCAAGTCATAAGAAGTGATATTCTTTTGTCTATCAAATAACCCACCAATACAAATCCAAAAGGATGAGCATATTTAAAATCGGCATCTACATAAGCCACTTAAATTTTAAATTCTCCAATTAACTCACTATTTAGATTGTCCTAGGATTCCAATCCCAACATGGCTTTACTTTTCCTTTATCCATCATGGTAAAGGAAAGTATGTTGAGATCAATATGCCTAATTAAAGTTGCCTTAAACAATAATGCAACCACCCTCCTTTTATAATTTACTAGGATCTTTTCTACTGTTTTAACTTAATAGCCAATTATTTTATTTCATCACCATAAACATTGATTTGACACTATATAAAAACAATTTTACAACCTTTCATCATAGAATATAACCTTTAAACCTACTTTTTTAACGAAATCGATTCCGTAAATAAATCACCATTTAACCTTGAAATAGCATTATTCTATTCATAATTTAATAAATGTAGAAATGTACTTTATTCTAATTTTTACAAGTAACCCATAACCTTGAACTTTATTTAATTAACAATAACCTATAAATAACTATGCAAGACAGATTCTACCCAAAAGTAGCATTTATGCTATTATTGTTGGTTTTGTGTGTCCCGGTTTTTGGACAAAATGTCCAAATAAGTGGCACCATAACTGATGAAGGCGGACTGCCCATCCCGGGTGCCGCAGTATTAGTAAAAGGTACAAGTAAAGGTACTGCCGCAGATATCGATGGAAAATACCAACTATCTGCCCCATCCGGTAGTACGCTCCAATTTTCATTCATTGGCTATATCTCTAAAGACGTACAAATAGGCAACCAAAGTACTATCAACGTCACTTTGGAACAGGATCTTTCTGATCTGGAAGAAATAGTGGTAGTCGGCTATGGTACAGTGAAAAAGAGCCAACTAACAGGCGCAATTTCATCCGTGGGAGCAAAAGAAATTGCAGAACAGCCCATCACCGATGCGAGGCAAGCTTTACAGGGCCGTACTTCAGGTGTGGATGTGACTTCTCCAGGAAGTAAGCCTGGCGCAGCCCCTCAAGTAAGGATCAGAGGGCGCCGTTCATTTAATGCCAGTAATGATCCGCTCTTTGTAGTGGATGGTATTCCTATTGCTGGCGGCATCAATGACATCAACCCAAATGACATCACCTCAATGGAGGTTTTGAAAGATGCCTCAGCTACGGCCATCTATGGTTCCAGAGGAGCTAATGGAGTAGTTTTGGTAAGCACAAAAAGAGGAACTACTGGCAAAACAGTGGTATCTGTAGATTCCTATTATGGTGTCAATCAATCCTTAGGAACCATTGAGGTATTTGATGGGCCTGCATTTGCAGAGTACAAAAGAGAGTCAAGAAGGGCTACAGGAAATTATCCGCAAGGACCTGCTACCCCGGAGGCTGATGAGGCACTTTTTGAACCCGTGGAATTAGAGGGGATTGCACAAGGCAGATCCACCGATTATATAGGAGCATTATTGAGAAAAGGCAGTATCCAAAGCCATCAAGTAGGTGTTTCAGGTGGTAGTGAAAAAACACAATTCTTTATCTCAGGAAATTATTTTCAAGATAAAGGTGTGATCATAAACCAAGATTTTACTAGGTATAATTTCAGGGCAAATATTGATCACAAGATTAATAAAAAAATCAAGATAGGTACTTCTACCCTAGTCTCGTACAGTGAAAGAAATGGAGAAAACTTCAATCCTATTGGCGGAGCCATGCAGGAAAATCCATTGGGCAAACCTTATGATGATGAGGGAAACCTAATATTCCTTCCAACAACTGATGGATTGAGAACTAACCCATTGGCTGAAATCGTACCTGGAGCCAATATGGACCTGACCAAACGGTATAGGATATTCAACAGTATCTTTGGAGAATGGAATATAGCTGAAGGCCTTTCTTATAGAGTTAACTTTGGACCAGACATCACCATAGATAGAAACGGCAGATTTACCGGATCCATGACCAATTCAAGAAGAGGCGGAAGTCCAACAGGCAGTATCAGCGAAAATTTCCGGTTCAACTATACCTTGGAAAACATCGTGACCTATACCAAGAGTTTAAAGGACATGCATAACTTCAGGTTCACTGGTCTTCAGTCCATTCAAAATGACAATTACGAAGAAACCAATATTGGGGTATTGGGAATTCCCGCTGAATCCCAATTATTCCATAGACTAGGGGACGCAAGTCAGATTACTTCAGCAAACACCAATTTGACCCAATGGACCTTGCTATCCTTTATGGGAAGGTTGAATTACGATTTCAAAGGAAAATATCTTTTGACCGCTACATTGAGAGCTGATGGATCCTCCAGGTTTGGGGAAAACAATAGATTTGGATACTTCCCTTCTGTGGCTTTAGGTTGGAACTTGACTGATGAAGCTTTTATTGGCACCTCCGATTTTGTGGACCAATTAAAACTTAGAACCAGCTATGGCTCTATAGGAAACCAAGCTATAGATCCTTACCAAACCCAACCTTTATTAGGTAGAACTTCCTATGCTTTTGATAATACGCCTGCTTACGGTTATGGCCCAAATACCATTGGAAATCCAAACCTAAGATGGGAAACTTCTTCTACTTTCAACCTTGGTGCTGACTTTGCCTTCTTTGCGGGCAGGATCAACGGTAGTTTGGAATATTATATCACCACAACTGAGGACCTTTTGGCACCACAACCGCTACCAAACTCAACTGGTTTCGGAGGGTTTACCACCAATATCGGTAAAACCAGAAACAGAGGGGTTGAGCTGACGCTTTCAAGTGTAAATATTGACAAGACCAATTTCAGCTGGTCTACAGATTTCATCTTTAATAGAAATAGGGAAGAAATCCTTGAACTACCTAATGGAGATGATATTTCTGCTGGTAGATTTGTTGGAGAAGCCTTGACGGTATTTTATGATTACAAAAAAATTGGCATTTGGCAAACAGATCAAGAAGATGTGGCCAACACTTATGGCGACAATGTAGGTGAAATCAGGGTGGAAGACATCAATAATGATGGACAGATCAATGCTGATGACCGACAAATCCTAGGCTCGGCAGTACCGAATTTTGTACTTGGTATGACCAACCGTTTCAATTATAGAAACTTTGACCTGTCCTTCTTTATCTATGGAAGATTTGGTTCTATGATCCGCAGCAGGTTCCATGACTCTTTTAATTCACTATTCGGAAGATATAATAACCTAGCGGTCAATTACTGGACTCCTGATAATCCAACCAATGATTATCCAAGGCCAAACCAAAATCAAGAAAGTCCAAAATATGCATCCTCTATGTCTTATTTTGATGGCACATTCATCAAAGTGAGGAACATCAATATTGGCTATAATTTCTCCAATGAAATTGCTTCTAAAATTGGGATGAGCAGCTTGAGAATATACAGCAGTATACAGCAACCATTCATCTTTTCCGAATACAGAACCAAGCATAAGGGAATAGATCCTGAAGTGTTCATCGATGGAGACCAAGGTGCAGGAGGCGGTGAGGTAAATGCCAATATCAGCCCTGCAATTACCTCTATCACCTTTGGGATCAACGCCAAATTTTAAGCAGCTTTTGGACCTTAAAAATGAAGTAATATGAACATATATAAAATAAAGAACAAACTTTCTTCACTGGCAGCTATTGGGATTTTGGGCGCTGGAATTTTGGCCTTCACTTCCTGTCAGGGAGTTTTGGAAGAAGATGTAATCTCAAAAATCGGCAACGATTATATGAATACCCCAAGTGGGTTAAATGATGGTATCAATGCAGCCTATAGTACTATGAGACCCTTCTACGGTACTGAAGAAGGAAATAACTTGACCATTTTTGGAACAGACACCTATACCAACGGTTCTGATGGAAGTTGGAAATTCATGAATTCTTATACTTCCCAATTTGACACTAGAAATGGACATATCAGAAATATTTGGAACGCATTTTATGAAGGCATCAATACCTGTAATGCGGTAATCGATAGAGCACCAGAAGTTACTGGAATGGATGAGGGTACCAAAGCGCAAAGAGTGGCGGAAGCCAAATTTATTCGCGCTCATCATTATTTCTTGCTCACCCAATTCTTTGGAGGTGTAGACTTACAACTTAGTGAATCAGTGGTTCCAAGCAAGGAAGTAACTAGATCAACAGTAGCTGAGATGTATACGGCCATCATTAATGACTTGGAATCTGCTATCCCAGATTTAGAGCCAAACATGAGGTCTAACGATTATGGTCGTGCAACTCGTCCAACTGCAGAGAACTTACTTGGTTTAGTATATCTAACAAAGGCCAGCACTGAGGCACAGGAATCCGGAGACTATGAAAATGCGGAAAACCTTTTCAAAAAAGTCATTAATGATTATGGCTTTCAATTATTGCCTGATTTTGCCAAAGTATATGAATTTGGAAATGAAATTAATGATGAAATCATTTTCTCCATTCAATATACCCGTGACCCACTGAACAATGGCAATGGAAACAGAGCACATTTATATTTTCTCATGGAATATGATGTTCAGCCAGGTATGGAAAGGGACGTAGCCAACGGAAGACCTTGGAAAAGGTACCGCCCTACTGATTATACCTTGAACACAATATTTGCTAATAGGGATATTGATAGTAGGTACAATAAGTCTTTCAAACATGTATTCAAAACCAATAAACCGGGGACTTATAATACCACATTTGATCAATCCAAGTCTAGCGTTACCTTTGCTGAAGGTGACACGGCCATTTATATCCCTGGTTATGAGATTTCCGAAGCTGAAAGGGCTGAAAAACCTTATCAGGTGCTTACTCCCAGTCTCTATACAGATAAACTTTACCCAACTTTAAACAAGCACTTGGATCCGGGGAGAGCGGATAAAACTCAAGCCGAAGGGGGAAGAGATTACGTGGTTTTCAGACTTGCAGACACCTATTTGCTACTAGCAGAGGCCCAACTGATGCAAGATAAAACTGCTGAAGCAGCCGCCACTATCAACACCATCAGGAGAAGAGCAGCCTGGCCAGGAATGGAAGCGCAAATGGAAATCACTCCTGCTGAAATGACCTTTGAGTTCCTAACCGAAGAAAGAGCCAGGGAATTACTCGGAGAGCAAAAAAGGTGGTTGGATTTGGTGAGATGGGGAATTCTTGTCGAAAGGGTAAAAATGTATAATACGCTTGGAGCTGACAATATTCAGGATTTCCATGTTCTCAGACCTATTCCGCAAGATCAAATTGACCGGACCACAGGAGGCAATGATGCATTCCCACAAAACCCCGGTTATTAATTCCAAAAAACAATAAAAAAGCCGCCTTTTAAAGGGCGGCTTTTTTATTTTGAAGACTTTCTAATATGCAATGTGGAGGGTAAAACAACAATTTCATCCTTGAAATCTGGAGCATTCTTCTTTGTCAACTTATTCATCAACAAACTAGCTGCCTGTCTCCCAAATTCATGAGTCGGCTGAGAAATTGTAGTCAGGCTTGGATTTAATAGATCAGCAATTTTCATATTTGAAAAACTGACCACTTTTAAATCTTCTGGCATGTTTAATTTGAGTTCACCTGCAACGTAATAAGTGGTGATAGCAAGCTTCTCCACTGCTGCCAATATACCATCAGGTCTTTCATCTCCACTTAAAAATTCCTTGATCAGCTGATGGTTTGTTTGGTCCTCCTTGCCACACATAAGGATAAGATCCTCATTCATCTCCAAACCATTATCTTTCAAGGCATCTGTATAACCTTTTAAACGTTGCTGACTAATGGAAATCTCTTTTGAAAGTAGTAAGAAGGCAATCTTTTTGCATCCCTGCTCAATCAGATGCTTGGTAGCCTCATAGCCACTTTCATAACCATTCGTAACAAATTTGGTAGTGGGAATACTATTACAAATTCTATCAAAAAATATCAATGGAATACCCTTTTGGTGCACCCTGTTCAAATGCTCCGTATCCTTGGTCTGGTGAGAAACAGACATCATAATCCCGTCCACCCTTCCATTCAACAAATGGGTCACAATCTCCTTCTCTCTCTCCACATTTTCATGCGTATGATAAACCAACAAATGGTACCCAAACTGTTGGGTGATTTCCTCTACCCCCTCTATGACCTGGGAAAAGAAATTATTGACCAGATCGGGAATGATCATGGCAATGGTCTTACTCCTATGCTCCCTTAAGCTTCTGGCAAAAGGGTTGGGTTGGTAATTCATTTGATCAGCCATAGCCAAAACCCTTTTCTTGGTTTTTTCGCTTATCTCATGGCTATCATTGAGTGCCCTAGAAACTGTAGATGGGGCAAGCTGAAGTGCCTCCGCCAACATTTTGATGTTTACTCCACTCATAATTCTGTAACAAAAGATTTATTCCAACATCAAATTTAAACTAATTCCTCAATTACTCTCAGCCCTAAAAAAATTAATTCTTTCAAAATGGTTAACTGTCCTTTACTTGCCTGCATGAGTACGAAAACGATTCCGTGATTAAAGTAGATTAATTACTAAAAAAACCAACAAACATTAGCTATTATTACTTATTGAAATGGCGCATCTAAATTCGATTTAGGCGGTTTCAAAAATCTTATTTTATAAACCCCTTTTGAATCAATATTTCTTCTTAAATCAGGGGATAACTCTGCACCAATACCAATCATTGTTTTGGATTATCCTTTAATTAACCAAAGAAACGAACAGCAGCTTTTCAAAAAAATAAGTGAATATTTGAATATTATGAATACCACCCAAACAACATCTAGCTCAAAATTTATTCAAGAGGATTTTTTGCTTCAATCTGATATGGCCAAGGTGCTTTATCATGATTATGCAAAAGAAATGCCCATCATAGATTACCACTGTCACCTTTCTCCAAAAGACCTGGCAGAAAACAGAAAATTCGAGAACATTTCTCAGATTTGGCTTGCTGGTGACCATTATAAATGGCGTGCCATGAGAGCCCTGGGAGTCAATGAAAAATATATTACTGGAAACGGTACTGACCTGGAAAAATTTGAAAAGTGGGCCTACACGGTTCCTTATACGATGAGAAATCCTTTGTACCACTGGACCCACTTGGAGCTATTACGTTACTTTGGAATAGATGAATTGCTAACGGCTGATAATGCCGCTGAAATTTATCATGAAACCACCCGCCAATTGCAGGAGGATTCCCATAGTACCCAATCTCTATTGACGGAAATGAAAGTCAAAACAGTCTGTACTACAGATGATCCAACGGACACCTTGGAATATCACCAGAAAGCTGCCAATGAAGGCATGGCGATTGGGCTTTTCCCTACTTTCCGCCCTGACAAGTCCTTTGCCGTTGAAGACCCAAAAGCCTATGTAAGCTATTTGGAGAAGCTATCCTCGGCTAGTAATATCCAGATTGACAGCCACGAAAAATTAATGGCAGCCCTGGAAAACAGAATTGCCTATTTTCATGAAATGGGAGGAAGATTGGCTGACCATGGCCTTGAGCAACTATATTTTTATCCCATGGGCACTTATGATATCGAGTCCCTATTCAAAAAAGTCACTTCAGGCCAGCATATCAACAAGGACGAAACAGCCTATTTTAAGTTTGTTACTTTAATTGAACTTTGCAGGCTTTATCATGCCAAAGGATGGACCCAACAATTCCACCTTGGAGCCTTGAGAAACACCAACGAGAGGATGTTAGCCACTTTGGGACCAGACACTGGTTTTGATTCTATTGGGGACTTCAGTCAGTCAAAAGCCCTTGCCCAATTCTTGAATGAACTGGATAAAAGTGACCAACTTTGTAAAACCATTCTTTATAATCTTAACCCAAGGGACAATGAGGTAATGGCCACCATGGCTGGAAACTTTAATGATGGCTCCATCCGTGGAAAAGTACAGTTTGGTTCTGGCTGGTGGTATCTTGACCAAAAGGATGGCATGGAAAAGCAAATGAATGTCCTTTCCAATATGGGCCTTTTGAGCTGCTTTGTGGGCATGTTGACTGATTCCAGGAGCTTTCTTTCATTTCCTCGTCACGAGTATTTCCGCAGAACCCTATGTAATCTATTGGGAAATGATGTAGCAAACGGTGAATTACCCGCGGATGAAAAATGGTTGGGAAAAATGGTCCAAGACATTTGCTACAACAATGCCAAAGATTATTTCAACTTCCAATAATCTCAATTAGTATATCTTAAAATTTAAATAAAAATATGTCTGCACTATTTTCTGTAAAGGACAAAATCATATTAATCAGCGGTGCTACGGGTGTACTGGGTAATCAGATCACCCAGTATCTTGCCCAAGAAGGTGCTCAGGTAATTATATTAGGAAGAACACCTAAAAAAATAGAAGAGCTGGTCAGCCAAATCAAAGACAATGGAGGGAAAGCCTATCCATTGCTTGCTGATGTCACTGATAAAGAAGCACTCGAAACTGCCAAACAGCAAGTTGAAAAGGATTTTGGAAAGATTGATGTATTGATCAATGCAGCTGGAGGAAACATGCCCGGAGCCATAGTTACTCCAGACCAAAAAATCACTGATTTAAAGATTGAAGAAGTAAAAAAGGTAATGGAGCTCAATTATTTGGGTACCTTGATGCCTATACAGGTATTCACCCCTTTACTATTGAAAAACCCAGAGGCTAGCATCATCAATATTTCCTCGATGGCTGCTTCAAGACCCATGACAAGGGTAATAGGCTATGCATCTGCCAAAGCTGCTATTGACAATCTCACCAAATGGTTAGCGGTAGAGTTCTGTCAAAAATATGGCAAGAAATACCGCGTAAATGCCATTGCTCCCGGATTTTTTCTGACCGAACAAAACAGGACCTTATTGACTCAAGAAGACGGCAGTTTAACCGATCGTGGTAACCAAATCATCGGTCATACTCCAATGGACCGATTTGGAAATCCAGAGGATTTGTTCGGAGCAGTGGGATTCCTATGCAGCGATGCTTCTAAATTTGTTACCGGAACAATCATCCCCATAGATGGTGGTTTCAGTGCTTTTAGCGGGGTATAACTAATAGAATAAGCTAAACAATGAAAGCAATAAAAAAAATGGAGCAAACCATGAGATGGTATGGCCCCAATGACCCAGTAACCTTATCAGATATCAGACAGGCCGGAGCCACCGGCATTGTTTCAGCTTTGCACCATCTTCCCAATGGAGTGGTTTGGAGCAGAGAGGAAATCAAAAAGAGAAAAGATACCATCGAAGCTGCAGGTTTAACCTGGTCTGTGGTGGAAAGTATCCCGGTACATGAAAATATCAAGACCAGAACCGAGCAATTTCATGAATATATAAACAATTACAAGCAATCAATAGAAAACCTGGCAGCAGAAGGCATCCATACGGTTTGTTATAATTTCATGCCAGTATTGGATTGGACAAGAACGGATTTGGCTTATGAATTGGAAAATGGTTCCAAGGCTTTGAGATTTGAATTACAAGCTCTGGCAGCCTTTGACCTTTTTATCCTTAAGCGCCCTAACGCAGCAGCTTCCTATTCTCCAGAAATAGTACAAAAAGCTGAAAAGTATTTCCAAAGCATGACCGAAGAAGCAAAGCAATTGCTTACCAATAATATCATCGCCGGACTTCCCGGCGCTGAAGAAGGTTATTCGGTAGAAGATTTCCAAAAGGTTTTGGATACTTATCAGGGCATAGATGAAAAAGTATTGGCGGAAAACCTCAAGCTGTTTTTGGATGAAATCATCCCGGTAGCAGAAAAGAACAGGGTTTTTATGGCCATACATCCAGATGACCCTCCATTTGCCATGTTTGGATTGCCAAGAGTGATGAGCACCATCAATGATGTGGAGAGGCTGCTTACTGATAATGGAAGTGATTATAATGGTATTACATTTTGCACAGGTTCCTTTGGTGTAAGAGCAGACAATGACCTGCCTCAGATCATTAAAGACTGGGGAAATCATATCCACTTTATCCACCTTAGAAGTACCCAAAGGGATGCCGAAGGTAATTTCCATGAAGCCAACCATCTTGAGGGTGATGTGCCAATGATTGAAGTCATGCAGGAATTGATCAAAGTGCAGGCCAGAAGGCAAAAGTCATTGCCTATGCGCCCTGACCATGGTCATCAGATGTTAGATGATTTAAGAAAAACCACCAACCCTGGCTACACTGGGATCGGCCGCCTTAAGGGGCTGGCCGAACTCAGGGGCTTGGAGTTAGGATTGATATATAGCATGAAGCAATAAAAAAGCAGGGTTTAGGCCCTGCTTTTTTATTGCTTCATTAGCGTATTATCCTTATTCTCCTCGACCATAATCTTTAAATTTTTATTTTTCTTCCTTCAGATGAACTCTTATAAATCCCCTTTATCAGTGCCAGAGACTGCTTGGCAATTTCTCCTGTAATCAATGGTTCCCTATTCTCCCTAATTGCACTTACCATATCTTCAATAAGTAAAAAATGCAATTGATGCCCAATGGCCATAGGGTCTGCAGCACCACTGGCCTTTTCAGAATTGGAGTTACCAGACAAACTTTCTCCATCTTGGACATTCCAAGCAATTATTTTACCGGCTTCCAAAATAACACTTCCTTTTGTTCCAAATATCTCCAGCCTCTCCGGATAGCCTGGATACAAGGAAGTCCCGGCTGTTATGTTTCCCATTGCTCCATTTTTAAAGTTAATGAGCGCTGAAGCTAGGTCTTCACCCTCAATTGTATGCATGGCAGTTTTTACCTGGCCATATACATCCTCTACTTCCCCCATAATATCTAATAATAGATCAATAGTATGAATTCCCTGATTAATGAGCGCACCACCTCCATCTCCCCTCAATGTTCCCTTCCAATCACTGCTTTTATAATATTCTTCGTTCCTAAACCAATTGACATGGGCATTGCCCATAAGTAATCTACCCAATTTACCTTTTACCACAGCCTTCTTTAGTTGGAGATAGCCGTCATTAAATCTGTTCTGAAAAACCACCCCTAGTACTACCCCATTTTCTTTACAAGCTTCAATTATTCGATCCGCTCTATCGAGATTAATTTCTATAGGCTTTTCAACCAAAATATGCTTTTTATATTGGGCAGATTTGATAGCCACTTCCATATGGCGACCACTGGCAGTACAGATACAAACTGCATCCAGCTCCGGATTACCTAAAAACTTATCCAAATCATCATATGCAGCAACCTTAAATTTTTTTCCTGCACTTTTTGCCCTATCCTCACTGGAGCTACATACTGCTATCAGTTCTGCCGTATCACTTGCTGCTATAGCAGCAGCATGCTGTGCAGCAATGGCCCCAGTTCCGATGATCCCAAATTTTACTATTTGCCTCATATTAAATGATCATTAAAAGTTTATTGATAGCATAATCAAACTAAATTAATAAGGAAGATTTACCCAATTCCTTTTGTGAACCATTTTTTTATTAAAACTATGGCCACTTTTCCAGCTTCTTTGGAAAAAAAGCACAAAAAAGCCCTGAAACAAATTCCAGGGCTCAAAAAACATCAAGTTCTTTCAAAGAAAGAAAAGGCCTATTCTTCTGTTGGCAATAAGGCCTTATAAACCCACCCAGCCAAAATAGCCCCAATAATAGGCGCCAACCAAAACAGCCAAAGTTGTCCGATTGCCCAGTCCTGTACAAAAATAGCTTGACTGGTACTTCTAGCTGGATTTACAGAAGTATTGGTTACCGGTATGCTTATCAAATGGATTAAGGTCAAACACAATCCAATGGCTACACCAGCGAGGTATTTTGGTGCCTTGGGATGAGTAGCGCCCATGATGACTATTAGGAAAATAAAGGTCATCACAATTTCAGTAATCAAAGCAGCTGTCATTCCGTACCCATGAGGTGAATGCTCTCCATAACCATTGGCAGCAAAACCTCCTAATTCAAACCCTGCTTGGTCAGAAGCGATCAGATACAATATCCCTGCCCCAGCAATTCCGCCTAAAACCTGAGCGAAGATATAGGGCAACAGATCCTTGGAAGGGAATCTGCCTCCTGCCCATAGCCCCAAAGAAACTGCTGGATTAAGGTGGCATCCTGAAATATGGCCGATCGCATACACCATCGTCAAAACAGTAAGCCCAAACGCCAAGGCAACTCCTGCGTAACCAATTCCTACACCAGGAATACCAGCAGCCAATACAGCACTGCCACAGCCTCCCAATACTAACCAGAAGGTCCCAATAAATTCAGCAATAAAGTTTTTCATCTTATTTTGTGGTTTATGTAAATCAAAAATTCCATTTATGATTACTATAGATTTATTCAAAAAACCAATAAGCCAAATAATAAACTACATTGACCCAATCACAATAGAAATATAATGCTCCAGAAAAGTATAATCACAAATTCAAATCAAAATAAAAAACATTTTAAATACTTCAAAATGCTTTTTAACGCAATCAAATAACATTACCATAAGCTCATTCCTTAAAATCAGTGTGGAAAAATTTCTTTAGAAAGGCTTTTCCACTGTTAATTCAGTTTCAACGCAACCCCTAGACCAAGGCCAAATTGAAAAATACTTGAATAACTGCTTACGCCAACACCTGAACCTCCTGTTCCAAAGTAAAAACCGCCTCCAACTGACTGAACTACTGAAATAAATTGGGCCTGGGCTTTTATCCCAACATAATCACTTGCCCAGTATATTCCTCCTCCCCTAAGTCCCACAGCCAATTTGGTCGCCGTATCATCTCTGCCATTATCGGGGTTAGTAAGGTTAGCAAATACTCCGCCTATCTGAAAACCTCCGTATGCTTCAAAAGGACTTCCTGGCGTCCTAAAATATCTAGTGGGATTAATCAGGACATAATTTATGGCCAAATCAAAATTTGTAAATTCTTCCGGGCCTGCTACGAAACGGTAGCGTGTAGGACTATTGGTATCCTGTCTCAAATACATCAGTTCAACCCCAAAAATCGGGTTGACCATATATTCCAATCCTCCACCCCATTGAAATCCTTCTTCGATCCTGCCTGAATAAAAATATCCATTCCCCCTGTCATAATAGGAATCAAATTTATCTGCAAAAACAAAATTTCCATATAAGTTTAACCGGATCCCCCCTTCTTGAGCAAAAGATGAACTTGAAAGAAGAAGAAACATGATTACAATTGCAAATACCCTTTTCATAGCTAAAATAAAGTTTAGAAAACAAACATTTTACCATAGTCTATTTACAAAATTCCACCTCAAAACTTATCTTTTGTATCATATTTTAAATCAATAATTATAATTCTTGGCACATTTGATCATTTTACCAAATCATTTTAGGACTGGATCAATAAAGAAAAAATTAATCTGATTATCCGCTATGATGCCAGTAACCATAAATCCTTTGCTCAAGTGGTCGGAAGACTGAAGTATGGAGACCGAAGCAATTGATACTTTCATCAAAAGGATCGTTTCGATTCACTTTTAATATTTACTGGTGCAATTGCGGATATACATAAAAACTAATTATATAGGGAATACTGACCCAAAACTCTTTTCTCAATTAATAAAAAGATATTTCCAATAACTCATAAAATCAAGATTTAATCATTATGGATAATGACTAAAAAACATTCAATCTCCCATGTAGTTAACCTCTCAATTATCTCTGGGCAATTTGAAAAAAACAGCCCCTCAAAGGCAAGCCGAAAATGTAAATCGATTCAAATTATAAGATTACATAAACCAACTTATTCAACTCCAAAACTAATCACGAAGCCACTCTTTTCAACTGGAAAGTCGGGCAAATTCTCCAATTCAACAAAAGTAAAATTGTGTACCATTGTACTGTCTATCGAGTTTAGATATTCCTCAATTTGATTTTTTCTAATGTCTTCCAAGTGCATAGCCATGGGCAAGACATTTTCCATTCCTATTAATTTAATCGCCAAACTGTCACTAGGCATATTCAGGGCGGTACTATCCATTTCAGGATTAAGCAAAAGCAACTGTTCTTTCATGAAATTTGTAAAATGAATATCATCATCGGCTACAATATTCATGTCATCATCCCCATTCTCCAAATTTAATTTATCATGGATATATTTTGCCTTAGCCTCCTGTACTGCAAAATGGCTGGACTCAATTTGATCAGGCTCGAAATAGGCTAATTCCACAGATAAACCTGGTTTCTTATTCATTAATTCCAGTAAAACATCCAATGAATGAGTCTGTTCTTCTCGTGCAAGGCTATCCAAAGGCTCAAAAGCTATATATCGAATATCTTCCTCTTTCATTCCAAACATATTGGCCAATAATTTACCTGGAGCAGCCACAACTTTGTCCAGATTTTGTTTAATTATTTGCCAGACTAAAGGCCAAACTTCAAATTCTGGATCATATAGATTGCCTCCCATTGCCAAGTCCAGGTTTACCACTCCATTTTTGTCTTTCAGTAAAAAGACGCCAAACTTCAAGGGAAGGACATAAAGCACATTTTTAGAAACCCGGTCACCTACTTCTAATTCATACACGGTAATCTTATTTTTGCTGTCCATTACCCCTCCTTTGACAGAAGTCTTCCCGCTATAAACCAAATCCCCTTTAAAAATAGGGTGGCCGGCATAAGTCAAACTAAAGGGACTTAGATCTTCCATCTCGAATCCCTTCACATCAAAATCCAGAGAAAAATCAAGAGGTACTTGCGGATTGAAAATTAAGTTAGCATTATACTTTCCTTTGACATTCAAAATCCCTGAGCTGCCAATCTTAGCCTGTGAACTATCAGATCTGATATTGTCAGCTAATGCCGTGATGGACGAAATATTATATTCGAAATATTCATCCAAGGCATAATCCCGATATTTAATCTCACTATTTACTATTAAAAAAGTATCAATGCTATAAAAATAACTTACTTCAGTAGGCACAGTGTCAGCAGGAATATCATTGCTGGCGCCTTCCTCACTTTCTAAAAGTGGATCAAAAAGTACCATCATATTATTAGTGCTATCAAACATGTCAAACCGAATCCTCATACCATCTGCAAAAACCCTTCTTAGCTCATATTTTTCTTCAAACACATTAATATCATTTAGAGATACCAATACAGAATCGGCCTGAAAAATCGGCATGGTAGCAGTATCCTTCAAAATCAGATGAGTAACCCAGGCATTTCCAGAAACATTTAGTTGAGAGACTTCACCTAAAGTACCTGAAATTTTAACATCGCCACCAGAATATCCTTCAAAGTCCTCAGCTACTATATAATCCCCTAAATAAGGTTCTATTATATCCAAATTAAGTCCCCTAACAGAAATTAGTGATTCAAATCTGTCTTCATTGGGATAATAATCATTTTTGATGGCCAGCTGGCCGGTTTCATTGACGATCAACTTTATATCCATATTTGCCAACTCACTGTCATAGGCAAACCGTGGCAGTGTCAATGATAGATCTTTCATATCTACCTCATGATCCAGTCCCTTATCAAAATAAGTAGCCAGTCCTTTATTCATTTGGAAATTGAGAATTTCAAATTGAATGTCCGATTTTTCATCACTTGATTGAACACTGTCTTCGCTGGGTATCAAATCATCAAAATTAAAAACGCCCAAATCATAAATCACATGAACAAAAGGACTGTCCAATCGCACTTCCTCAAACTGGACCCTACCTGTCACAAGCTTCAAAAAGTTGATATTGGCATACAGATTTCCATACCCCGCAAAAGCCGAGGAATCCTCCTTTTCAAAAACTGCCATTTGAGCAGAGGTAATCCCACCTGTAAATGGATTAAATGAGAGGTCTTTCATAAAGGCCTTTCTGCCAATATATTCTTCAGCGTTTTTATTAAAATGATTCCGAATAAAATACGGTGATATATATAGCAAAAAATAGATGCCAGCAATTGATACCAAGGATATTATAAGTACCTTCTTCATAAGAAACCAACATTGATTAAAAGGTATGGTCTTAGATTGTAAAAATACTATATTCCAGAACACCCTCTTCCTGAGGAAGATAAAACTTTAAAAAAATTATCACTTTTATTCAATTAAAATGCCCTGGCAATAAAAAATCACCAAGGCATCATAATTATTGTTATTGCGTACATTAATTTGAAGGTATCACTACTTCGTCTTTATACTGCTTCATAAGATCTTCTAACTTTTTGTGCATGTTTTCCTTTACTTCCGAATAAGCAGGATCATCATACACATTATTCATTTCATGAGGATCTTCCTGAAGATCATATAACTCCCACTCATCAATATCATAATAAAAATGTATCAGTTTGTAGCGGTCAGTTCTAACACCATTATGTCTCTTCACCGCATGGATACCTGGATATTCATAATAGTGATAATAAAGAGCATCTCTCCATTCCACCTTTTCTCCCTTCAATAAAGGCAGCATGCTCAACCCTTGCATTTCATCAGGAATTGCCACTCCTGCAGCATCTAACATGGTCTCAGCAAAATCCAAGTTTTGCACTAAATCCCTATTCTTACTTCCCGCCTTGATTACTCCTGGCCATTTAATCATCAATGGCGTTCTGAAAGACTCCTCATACATAAATCTTTTGTCGAACCATCCATGCTCTCCTAAATAGAATCCTTGATCAGATGTATAGATAATTATGGTATTCTCCGCCAAACCATTTTCTTCCAAATAGTCTAATAGTCTACCTACATTCTCATCCACAGATTCTATACTCGCCAAATAATCCTGCATATATCGCTGATATTTCCATTTGGTAAGTTCATCTCCCTTCAGGTCTGCTTTTTCAAAATCCTCATTGATAGGCCCATATACTTCTTCCCAGGCCGCTCTTTGAGATTTACTCATCCTGTCCAAGTTGCCATGATAAGCGTAAGAATACCAATCAATAAAATCTTTATGCCCCATTCTTTCTACAATATCAGGATGTATTTTACTGTCATTTGTTAATCCCATATGTGTAGAAATTCTCATTTCTGCCTCCTTAGCTGCACGTCCCATGCCTTTGTAATCATCAAACAAACTTGCAGGCTCTGGGAATTCCTTTTGAGTGTACTCCCTGAAATTTTCCTCAGTTGGCAGCCATTCCCTATGCGGAGCCTTATGCTGGTACATCAGCATAAAAGGGCTCCCATTTTCTTTAGCTTCATCCAACCACTCAATCGCAAAATCAGTAATCAAATCGGTAACATAACCTGAATCCAATACTATTCCCTCTTTGGTTCTAAACTCAGGATTATAATAATGTCCCTGTCCAGGAAGCACTTTCCAATAATCAAAGCCTGTAGGTTGGGTCTTCAAATGCCATTTACCGATCATGGCTGTTTGGTACCCATTCTCCCTTAGTATCTTTGGATAGGTAACCTGTGTACTGTCAAATTTCACCGCATTATCTACCAAACCATTAATATGACTATGTTTTCCAGTGAGTATTACTGCCCTACTTGGTGCACAAATGGAATTACTCACAAAAGCATTTTCAAAAAGCATCCCTTCATTTGCAATTCTATCAATATTTGGGGTCTCAATCAGCTCCGATCCATATGCACTTATCGCTTGATAAGCATGATCATCAGACATGATGAAAATAATATTGGGTCTTTTTGGGCTTTCAGATTCCTTCTCTGGGGCCTTACAGGAGGCCAAGGCTCCTAAAAAACCAAGGCTAAGCAATAAATTGCTTATTCTTTTTCCAGTAAAAATTGTTTCAACTGTCATTTATTAATCAATTTTTTAGGTTAACAATCTTTAAAAATAGGTAAAAGAAAGAACAATTCAAGTATTTCATATATGCAATACAGAACAGAACGGCAGGCATTACTAACCTAATAAAACCTGCCCAAAAAGATTAAAAAAAAATAATACGCTCAAATCCATCACCAAATTGGTTTTTACAAAAAACATCATAACCGAAAACCTGCTTCCTTAAGAACAGTAACCAACTGATATTGAACAGTTATTGCTATTATTTGAATCATTAGCGATAGACAAACTAATAGGAAGGGTGTAATTTTAGTTAAACTTTTCAATAATATTTTACAAGACATCGGTATAGCCGAGTAAAATCGAGCTTTTAAAAAAGGACACCAAAATCGGTAAAACCATATGAAGTGTCCATGCACCATAAGATTTCCAATTACCCAAACTAAAAAAATCATGAATTCAATACAACTCAAATCTAGAAGAAAGTTTCTAGGCACTCTGGCGACAACAGCCACACTTTCCACGGTGGCCGTACCATTGATGGGGCAACCTGTTTCTGGTACTGGTAATCCTAAATTATTCAAAGACTCCGACGAATGGTTTAAGGAAGTAAAAGGCACTCACCGAGTAGTTTATGACGCTCCAGAACCTCACAAAGGTTTTCCTTTTATTTGGTCTTGGGCCTTTTACCTTACCAACAATCAAACAGGCACCCCGGATAAAGACATGACAGCTGTTATTGTCCTTAGACATAATGCCATTCCCTTTGCCATGAAAGATGAGCTTTGGGAAAAGTATAAATTTGGTGAAACCTTTGAGATCACAGACAACACCACCGGAGCTCCAGCAATAAGGAATCCTTATTATCAACCAAAAGACGGAGATTATCCCATGCCTGGAATTGATGGTTTAGAGCGCCAAATAGAGAGAGGCGTAATGATATGTGTATGCGATTTGGCTATAACTGTTTACAGCAGCATGATAGCACAAAAAATGGAAATGGATCCAGCAGCAGTAAAAGAAGAATGGATAGCAGGAGTATTACCACATATTCAAGTGGTTCCTTCTGGGGTTTGGGCCTTGGGAAGAGCACAAGAACACAAATGTGGATATATCTATGCTGGAGGTTGATCATAAAGACAAAGTCATGAAAAAGTTTCTTATAATCCCACTGATGTTTTTGGTAATTGGGGTTTGGGCACAAACCACTCCAGTAAAAATAGCCTTTGACCTTACTAGCAAGGAAGAGGCTGCGCACGAGACAACCATGAGACATGTAAAAATGATGTCTGAAGCTTATCCGAATTCAGAATTCGAAGTTGTAGTCTACGGTGGAGCTATCTCCATGGTTTTAAATGAAAAATCTACAGTAGCTGACCAGATCAAGGCTTTTGAAGGGAATAAAAATGTAAGTATTAAGGTCTGTGAAGGCACTATGAAAAGACATAATATTGACAAATCCCAGTTGTTGCCTGGAGTGGGAACAGTTCCTGATGGGATACTTGAACTGGTCGAAAAACAAAAAGAAGGCTGGGGCTATATCAAGGAAATCCCGTAGACAATGGCCTCATTTCCTAGAGCGTATTAAACTTAGCAAAAATGCCTAAGGAGGATAAATTCGTCCCTTTACTAAGAAAATTAATCAAAGCAGTTCAGCTGATGATTGTTTGTGTTTTAGGCTCAAGTGCTTTTTTTATCAGTAAGGAATTGGGACTCTTCAAAATCAAGCCTCTTTTTGGTCCAAAGGAGGACTTTAATGAAGCGATTGTCAATGAATCTACAGACTTACAGTATTGGCAAGCACCTGATACAAGCTCGATCCCAAAGGGACCTGAAGGAGACTTGATTAAGTATGGTCGTAATTTAATTGCCCATACTTCTGTCTACCTTGGCCCCAACGGAAAAGCCTTCCAGATCAGCAATGGCATGAACTGCCAGAACTGTCACCTCAAGGCAGGAACAATCCCATTTGGCAACAATTATGGAAAGGTTGCGGCTACCTATCCCAAGCTCAGAAATAGGTCTGGTACTGTAGAGGGGTTTGAAAAACGGGTAAATGACTGTATTGAAAGGAGCCTAAATGGTGAGAAACTTCCTGAAGACAGCAGAGAAATGAAAGCCATGGTAGCATACCTGAAATGGGTAGGAAAAGAAGTTCCAAAGGGGCAAATGATGCCAGGTTTTGGGCTTAAATCCCTAGAGCCACTGGATAGAGCTGCAGACCCAATAAGGGGATCCATAGTATATAAAAATTATTGTGCCCGTTGCCACGGAGATAATGGGCAGGGGCAATTAGCCAATAATGGTATGGAATGGCTTTACCCTCCTCTTTATGGAGAAAACAGTTACAATATAGGAGCTGGACTTTATAGGCTCTCTAGATTTGCTTCTTTTGTCAAATCCAATATGCCTTTTGGAATCAACCATGAAAATCCTTTTTTGTCGGATGAAGAAGCTTGGGACGTAGCGGCATATGTAAACTCCATGCCCAGGCCAAACATGGATTTATCTGGTGATTGGCCAGATATTTCAAAAAAACCATTTGACCATCCATTTGGACCATACACTGATAGTTTTCCCGAATCCCAGCATAAATTTGGTCCCTTTACAGCTATCATTGATTCCAAACCGTAAAACCAAATATGCATTAGCATGTCAAATGTGATCAAAACCCTTCCTAATTAATAACAGCTACTATTCTCAGTGGACCTCCACTGCCACCTTTAATCTTTATGGGCAAGGCTATAACTTGAAACCCCTTAGCAGGCAGTGCGTCGAGATTGGCTACATTCTCAAATGCAGGAATATCATTGGTCATTAGGGCTACATGGGTTTCAAAATATTGGGACTGCCCAAAATCTATACTTGGCGTATCTATTCCAACTGACTTTATTTTTCTTTGGTCCATTAGCCATTTGGCGGCATCAGGAGCTAAGCCAGGAAAATGAAGATATTTGACTGCTTCAGCACCCCTTTCATCCGTTCCCAAATATTTCACTTTATCTGGATAGTACTTTCCATGTCCCGATTGCAAAAGAACAATACTTCCTTCAGGAATCTGCCCGTTTTTTGACTCCCAATTTTCAAGATCTTCAAGGCTTATTTGGTAATCGGGATTTGAAAGCCCTCTCTCACTGACATCTATTTTCACTCCAGTTCCAATTAATTGCTCCAAAGGTATCTCATCCACTGAAACACCCTTTTCCGCAAAATGCACAGGGGCATCAATATGGGTTCCCCCATGCTCAGAAGTTTCAAAATTATTGGCAGAATAGAAGTAGCCCTTTTCCGTTTGGCCTTTAGCCACCTCTTCTAGCTCAAACTCCTTTGCAGTGACCCAATAAACCGTTTCGTCAGAAAATGCATGGGTCAGGTCAATGATATTACCTTTCAAACTCCTGTTTTCTGTATCGCTGCTTTCGTTCCTGCCCCCCTGTTCTTTTTCCTCACAGGAATAAAACAGGCTAAGAATTATTATTAGATAAATTGGTTTCATGGCTTCTGAATTTGATGATAGAATAGACTAAAAATAGATTAAACTTATTGTTTTAATATAACAAATCCAATCTGGAAATCAGCCATTAAACTTAAAAACAACAATTACCAGACGAATCCAACCAATAGTCCTAAAATAACGGCAATACCAAAGCTTAGCATAGTACCGATCAGCACGTATTCCGTTTTGATGGTATCATCGTTTTTGTAACGGAGAATGGACTTTGCAGCTATTAAGAAACCAACAGCTTCAAATTGCCTAAGTAATATAAAAGTCAAAACCAACACCCTTTCCAATACTCCTATCAATTTGCCTGCATTGGGCAGATCATCCGAACCGGGCACCTTAATTTCATAAGCCCTAAATACTTCTTTTATAAATATATTGGCAGGCTTTAGGCATAACATATAGCAAAAAACAACCAACAGATAGGATTTTGAAACAGGAATATTAAGCCAAGTATCCATTAGAGCGTAGCAAGCATAAGCATAACAAACCACGGACAAAACCAAAATATGCAATGCCTGGTCTATAAAAAATGCATATTTACCAAAGGTCTTACTTCTATTGATCCAAGGTTTAACACCATCTATTATATAATGGATCAGGGCAATAACCAAGGCACCAAACACAAATTGTATTTGAAAGGATAACAACCAGGAAAACGAAAACACAATTAATATATGCCACTTCAAAAATGGGCTTCTAAACCCTAATTCGTTCTTTTGAATGGCCAGCCTGTCTGATTGGAAAAAAAAGTCCGCCAATATATGGGCAATTAACTGTAAGACAAAAAACTGAACTGGGTTCATAAATGATGTTACTTAATGGTTCTACTAAAATATTCCACAGTTTTTTCAATGCTGTTCCAGCCTACGCTTGTACTGTGCTGATTGACTACAGATTGACTTATTTGCAATTTTTTGGCAATTTCTAACTCGGTATACCCAAGCAACTTCCAGTATAACACTTCAGATTGCCTGGCTGTGGATTTACTCATAATTACATCCAGTAATCCCATTACAGGCTCCATCTGCTCATTGAGTCTTTCATAATGTGAGGTAAAAAACAAAGTGTTTTTTATCACTACCCTTTCCTTCCCTTGGCTGGATGGGGATTGATTGATCAACCTTCCTGACAAATAGACAGCCTCTCCATCAATGACTCCTTTTTTAGGATCAAATCTAGACAATTCGCCAACGGCAATGGCCAACCTGATCCCATGGGTCTTAAATAGGCTGATTCGGTTATTATCCTCTCTATTGTCTGCCTGTCTCGGATCAAAGGACTTTACAAAACTTTTCACTAACATAGCTACCCTCAAAGCGTCCCCCGGATTTTGGCATACACATTCTAAATAATCCCCCTTTATCACCCTTCCATAAATCCCCCATCTCTCATCAAGGGTTTTCAATAAGTCTTTTAATTTTTCCTCCAGAATCACCCTATCCTCCAACACCAAACTTGTAGAAGAAATAATGTCTCCCGAAATCACTGCTACATTTTTCATTTCTAATTCATTAGCTCATAAATATAGGTTTAATAACTTATAAATAAAATATATAGGTATTTAAACCTATAAAATACATTTACAGCATTTTTAACCTATATAATCTAAGCTATTCATTTTCAAAGACCCTTTACCGGCCAATCTCCTCCATTACCCAATTGGTGCGAGCGGCAGACACGCCTGTTGAGGGGCTTGAGTCTTCCCCCAGTATATCACCCACAATCGACTGAATAAGAAAATGCTGAATATGATTAGGCAAATCAAATTCAAAACATTCTTTTTCTCCATTTTCCGTCTCCAAAATAAATTTACCTGCTCCGAAAGTCTCATAGCTAATTTGCCCCCTGCTTCCTATAATGGTAGTGTGGTCCTTAGCGGAAACTTCACTGCTTGAAAAACACCAGCTACCAGTCCCCATCACACCTGATTCAAACTCAAAAACGGCAGTCACCAAATCTTCAGCCTCGTAAATCCCCGCTTGATTCCCCTTGAATCCCTTGACAGACTTGATGGGGCCCAAGGCAAAATCAAGAAAATCCAATTGATGGGACGCCAGATCATAAAAATATCCTCCACCTGCCATTTCAGGATTTACCCGCCAATTATTATCCAAATTCCTCACCACTTCTGGGACCAATACCTGATTCATCTGGATATTGACATACCTAACATCTCCGATCCTCCCCTCATGAATCAATTCTTTTATCTTAACAAAATGAGGCAAAGTCCTGCGATAATAAGCCACATACAAGGGCACACCCGCAGCTTCACACGCTTCAATCATTTCTTTGCATTCCTCATAAGTCCTGGCCATAGGTTTCTCCACATAAACAGGCTTTCCTGCAGCAGCAGCTTTTAAGGTAAGTTCTCTATGAACATGGGGTGGTGTAGCAATATAAATGGCATTGACCTCTGGATCATTAATTAGCTCATCTGCATCTGTATACCATTTGGATACCTGATGTCTCTTGGCATAATCCCTCACTTTTTCCGCACTTCTCCTCATAACAGCTACAAGCCGACTGTTCCCTACCAAATTCATAGCAGGTGCACTTTTTCTTTCACACACATCCCCAACACCTAGAATACCCCACCTGACTTCATTATCTTTAATTTTTCTCATTTCAATAATTTTAAAACCTGATTCCAGATATCCCTATCTATAGGAACACCTTGGGCTAAATTTTCCTTTCGCATCCTCAAAGTCTGTTCTCCGGGATACCTGACCTCTTTCTTTTTATCAAAAGTTTTCGATTGTTTTAAATCTTCAATAATCTGTCCTGCCTTACTTTCCATCCAATCTTCCATACCTAATTTGGAAGGTTCCAGTGCCAAAAACACTTGAGAAAGCCCATATTCATCACCACTTTTCCCTACTTGATGAGTAGCTTGTCCTCCAGAAAGCAACGCTGCCAACATGTCCAACATTAAGGAAAGTCCTGCTCCTTTCCATAAGCCAATGGGAAGAGCAAGCTCATTCTCTATTATGTCCTTGGGAAATTTTGTCAAATCCCCATCTTGGTCAAAGCCAGCATCATAAGGCATATCTTGCCCATTCTTTTCATAGATAGCCATCTTACCATATGCAAACTGGGACATGGCCATATCAAGAACTACTGCACCGTCTTTCCTTGGTATTGCTATTACCAAAGGGTTATTTCCAAGTTTAGGCTCACTCCCTCCCCAAGCTGGCATATTCGGTTTGGTATTGGTAAAACAAATGCCAAGACAGCCCTGCTCCACTGCCTGCCAGCCATAATTTCCTGCCCGCATCCAGTGATTGGTATTTTGTAAAGCAACAGCCCCCATCCCAAAAGATTTTGCTAACTGAATGGCTTTCTCCATTGCCAAATGGGCATTGATATTCCCTGGGCCAAGTTGCCCATCCCAGCGCTCCAAGGCACCGAACCTTTCCTTACACACAGGTTCAGCTTCTGGGTCAATAATCCCCTTGTGAATACAATCCAAATAATGTAAAAAACGATTTAAACCATGCGAAGGCACTCCGTCCAAACTGGACTGTGCAAATAACCGGGCACTAAGTGCTGCCCTTTCTGAAGAAAATTGATTTTTTATAAGTATACTGCACAGCACATCCTGCAGTTGGGAAAAAGGGATACGTTGGTCTTTCATAATGACAATATCAAATCCAATTTATTGATTATCTATTCACAGACCAAGCGAAAAATATAATAAACAAAAGATGAGAACACGAAATATGACAATTTCAGTCAAAGCTTGAATCTTCAATCAATTCATTTAGGTAAATTTCAATATTGGTATATTGCTTATCCAAATCAAAACCAGCTGCATCCTCATCAGAATTGGGATCTAAATGGTGCTTTTTCTCCCAAGCATCTGGCATACCATCCTGATCTGTATCTAAAGGTGCCTTTTCTGACTTTAACAATGGCCAGCCCCCCACATCCGATTGGCTATCAATAATCCCATCACCTTGTTTCCCAAAAGCACTCTTCCCCAATAGTACTTCTTTCACCAATCTTTTATCTACTTGATCCCTGCGTAAGCTTGCACCAGCTTTGGCCAAGACATCCTTAAAAGCTACTTCGGCCTTGACTTGTTCATTGGCGATAACATAAGGAAAGGGAGCAGTCACTAGCACCTTTGATAGATTTTCGACCCCATCGACCCCCTTGCTATTGTCCTCACTAACTTCCTTTGAGGCGGACATAATATTTCCTTCTACATAAAATTGCCCATAAGGGGCATAGGGCTCCACGATTCTATCCCGGTTTGATTGGGTAGCAGGACCTGCTTTATAATAATTCCCAATAATATTATAATGCCCTTCTTCTCCTGCATAAGAACTATTGCTCTTCCAGTTATAAATCACATTATTTCTGAAATCAACCACTTCCTTTTCGGGCATCTTATGATACCGTGCGCCGTTAAACCTGGGCAATCTACTTTTATGACTGGCCAATAAATTATAGTGAAAGGTAGCTTTCATCCCTCCCCAGATCCCACCGTATCCATGGTCTCCTTTGGCATGGACAGATTCATTTAAGCTTTCTGAAATAATACACCACTGCAGGGTGAAATTTTCATTATCATAAAAAGAGCCACACTCATCAGTTGCCCAACTCAATGAGCAATGATCTATAATGATATCCTTGTTTCGAATACAAGTCATCGCATCATCTTGCACCTCTCTAAGGTCTCCTAAACGGCTTCGGATATACCTGATGATTACATTGTCCCCTTTGATTTTGATCGGATAATTCTGAATGGTGATTCCGTCCCCAGGAGCAGATTGGCCGGCAATGGTCACATCTCCATAATTAATGTCCAAACTTGACTCAAGCTCAATATTTCCAGAAACAGAGAAAACGATAATTCTTGGATATTTCTTTCTCAACGCTGCTCGGAGGCTCCCAGGACCATCATCGTTCAGGTTACTGACTACCAACACCTTTCCGCCCCTTCCTCCAAAAGTGTATTTCCCAAAACCATCGGCCCCGGGAAATGCCAAAACTTCTTTATCCCCATCTTTCTGGGCATAAGCCCATCCAGCAAAACATATAATAATAACTAATCCAATCAGTCTTTTCATGTCTTAAATTCAAGTTTTTGATGCCAGCATGGGCTTAGCTCTTTTACACAACTGTAGGGCCAAGCCCCAAGGATCTTTAAGCATTACCAAATGTGAGCCGTCCCCTAAGATGTCATCACTTATCAATTCCGCCCCTGCTTTAATCAATCTATCCCTATCCTCTGCAGGGTCCTCAGATACCAATGCCAAGTGTAACACCAATGGATGTTGATTGTCAAATTCCAAAATTGGCGCATTGGGATTACTGTATATTTCAATCATAATGGTACCACTATCATCAGCCAAAAATGTCATATAAGGACTTTGATCCTTTTTCAGGATGACTTTTAAGCCAATATGCTTCTCGTACCAGTCAGACATTGCTCTCGGTTGGGCTACATTAATTGCAAAATGCTCAAACTTCATAGTTTTTAATTTATTCTTAATAGTTCAGATAATTATACAGTGCCTTTAAGGTAACATTTTTTCAGGCACATTTGCTTCCAGTTTCCATAGAAGGTATCATGCCTTACTAAGAACTTATATGTAAGACATAGATTTATCTCTACTGTCCCCAATGACCTAACAGAAACAGCACCTCATTCTGAACTTTTTACTGTTCATGTAATCAAATCCCTTATTCTATTCTGATATAGTCACTTGTGAATTTAATTAAATAGAAAATTCTTGATTAGGCTATTAAGATAGATCTCCAAATAAGTATATGAGGTTCCTGACTTTATTATTTTACCATCTTCTGCATTATTTGGATCAAGGTCATTGCCTGATTCCCATTCATCAGGCATTCCATCCCCATCGCTATCCGTAACAGACTCACCAGCTTCCAATACTGGCCACCCCCCAACATCACTTTGGGTGTCAATGATACCATTTGTACTTCCATTGGATCCTTCCTGATCATAATCTCCATTTTTCACATTGGCAATTATCCTAGCATCTACCGCATCCCGCTTTAAATTAGCACCGGCATATTCAAGCACCAATTCATAAGCTTCAGCAGCAGAATGAGTCGTAACGGTATATCCTTCCTCTTCATGGGGTACATCCATTTTTATACTTTGTTTATCAGCCTCACTCACCAAACCATAGCTACCGTGAAATTGATTAAAAACCCCATAGTTCCAATTATCTTCAGAAGTTTGGTTGCTGCCATCTACTACATTGCCATCAATATAAAACTTGCCCCAAACATCATATACCTCAGTACCCTCTACCTTATTTTTATCGATAGACATAATCCTGTTTCGCTTACTTCCAGACGGGCTGGCAGGTCCTGGCTTATAATAGCAGTTGACTATATTTACATTCATTGCTTCCCCTCCATAAGCTGCATTATTTCCCCAGTTATAGAGTACATTGTTTCGTAAATCTACCAGGTCTGTAAGTGCGAAGGCCTTTCCTGCTTCTTCTCCCATCCGGGGATTCCGACTATCATGATGGGCTAAAAGATTATGGTGAAAAGAAGCATATTTTCCTCCCCAAATCCCACCATATCCATGTGCTCCTTTTCCATGCACCGAGTTCCGAAGGCTTTCGGCTATAATACACCACTGTAAGGTAAAGTTTTCATTGGCATAGAAAGAGACACATTCATCTGTACTCCAGCTCATCGAGCAGTGGTCAATGATAATATCTTTATGAAATCTTCCTCCTAAAGCATCCCCTTCCTGCTGAGCAGCATCTCCCATTCTAAAGCGCAAATAGCGTATAATCACATTATCCGCACGGATGGTGACAGGGTAATTCTTTAAGGTAATTCCACCTCCGGGCGCAGTCTGGCCAGCTATCGTTACATTACCATGTGAAATGCTCAAAGTTGATTTCAATTCAATGGTTCCTCCTATATTAAATACTATGGTCCGAGCACCACTTTGATTGAGGGCATAGCGCAAGGTTCCCTGGCTATTGTCATCTGTTAATTTGGTAACATAATAAACTTTACCAGCTCTTCCTCCTGTAGTATATTGTCCGTATCCTTCAGCCCCAGGGAATGCGTATTTTGGGCCATCATAAGCCTCCTCTTTTTCTTCCTCTTCAGGATCAGGTGAATCTGAATTATTACAAGCCGTAGAAAGACCAGAAAGCCCGAAAACAATGAATATTTGAAAAAAAAGACACTTTAATTTCATGGTATTTGAGGTTTATTGAAAAGGTGCGACCAAGCTGACCGCACCTATAATAATCATTTTAAAAAGATTCTTATTATAACACTATTCTCCACCTTGGATCTCCAGCATCAAACCTTCCAGCAAAACCGCTGTCTTTAAAGTTAAAATTGTTCTGGTCTGGATTTATCCATAAATCACTTTGTCCTCCTGAGTAATTACCTACAGGAAAACCTGCAATCTCACCGCCTGAAAAACTAAAGTCTCCTGTAGAATAGACATTTACAATTTCAAAATTGGTATTCTCCAAACCATCATATATCCCTCTAATTCCATAATTCTCACTACCGGATTCATCCCATCCATGACCGAAGATGCTGTTACGGATAGCAATGCCGTTGGTCACATTATTCTGACCGTCTCCTCCCCTGTACCGGAAGAACCCTCCTCCACCTCCTACAAAGTTCGCAAATGTGCAGCTTTCAATGATAAAGGAATCGGATTGGCTTCTAGACGTCACTCCAAACTGAATCTTATTGAAGGTGGAGTTTTCCAAACGGATATTCTTGACCATTGCCGTGGCTTCAGTATCAACTGTAAATAAGCCATAACCTCCGATGCTGTCCACTACGCTGTTTTTGATGATATAATTATCGATTACCGTAGAGGATCTCGCCCGAAGTATTCCTCTAAAGGTCCCTATTTCACAATTTTCAAAACTTAGTTCTCCTACATGCACATCACTTCTATTTGGATTGAACACATAATCTCCCGAATAATCCGCTCCTCTTAATTCAAGGTCTATAAATCGTATATGGTCGATTTGTGATCCATCATCTATATCCCAGTTACCTGTAGTATACAATTTGGCTTTTTGCTCACCAAAACCATAAGCAGCCTTGATAGTAATTGACTTATTAAGATTCTGACTTGGGAAATCATAAGTAACTCCTCTTTTTACCAAGATGATGGCCCCATCAGGCGCAGCCGCCACCGCATCCGACACTGCTGACGGGCTTTCATTTTCTCTGATATCTATTACTCCAGGTGCGGTAGGAGAAATATCCGCTGGCAATGTGGTATAATTTACCCAACCTCTAAGTCCACCATCACTGTAAATGGCTATTTGATATGCTGTTTCAGGATCCAATCCCGTTACTATCACTTCTCCCGCCACTTCTTCCTCAGAACTAACTGATTGTTCTAATAGCGGCTCTGTTAACCGCAAATCTGTAGAGGCAAAAACTTTAACACCGGTTACAGGAGCTCCTGCCCTTGTCCAGGTTACCCTTGCAGCCACATCTATCACATCATAGCTTTCAGGTAAATTCAGAATCGTAGGAAACCGCTGTGTTCTGACATTTCCCAAATCAGATATTTTACTATCGTACACCGGATCGTCAGCATGGGCTATGGCCCTTACTTGATAAAGCGTATTCCAGAATAACGTCTCTCCCACCAATTCTTCATTAATCACTACATAACTGGTATCCGTCTCTATTACATAGTCAGTTGTCTTAAACGTATCCCTACTCACCTCAAGGGTATAGGATATTGCCTCCTTCATCTTGCCCATATTGACGATGATGGTATTTGCTTCAGAAAATAAATCTTCTGTCAGTACAGGCCTAAAGAGCCTTGTCCTTTCAAACATCTCATCATCTTCTTCGCAGCTGCTAAAAGCCAGCATAGCCACCGAAAACATTAAGACGCTCAGGTATATATTTTTGATTTTATTATTCATTGCTTCTCATTTTTTGAATTGATGATTAATTCTTAAAATCCATACCCATCATTGGTCAAGGTACCTTGGCTACTGGCTATTGCAGATGCTGGAATAGGGAAGATATATCTTGCCACACCTGGTTTAGGACCATTAATATGGTTTTCCCAATCCTTGGTAATCCACTCTTGATAAGTATACTGGTCACTATGTAGCGCAAGTAAGAATGACTGTTGCGTCCATGTATCATCTGGTGGCGCCACCACACGACGGTTAGGATTAAGAATCGTAAAATCCCCTGATTCGTCTACCTTCCAGTACATATAATCTGGATATTGGGTAGTACCATTAAAAGCAGCATCAGCCAATTCCTTAAGGCCTTCTACTGTTTCAGCCATCTTTTCTGAATAAATCCCCCATCGGATCAGTTCATACTTTCTGATCATCTCTCCACCAAACTCCCAAGCACGTTCATCCACAATAGCTTCAAAGAATGTATCTTTGCCAGCAGATACCTGAGAAACATATGCATCTACCCTGCTAGCCCAGTACTGAGGATCAAAGGCTCTTCTTCTGACCCTTTTCAGCGCTTCCTGAGCTTCAGCAGTTGGGCCATTCAATTCATTTTCAGCCTCTGCATACATTAATAACACATCAGAATATCTCATCATCGGCCAATTGATTCCTGTCCCTTTGGCGGATGATGGGCCTGGAGGGTTTGGTAAAAAATGACGGCTCCATTTTCCCTGTCCGATATCCAAACCTCCATTGACAAATTCGTATTCAAAACTGGTATTTATCTTATACAATGAACAAGTGACATCCCTTCTTATATCCAAAGTGTCAAATGACAAATAGTAAGTTGGCGGGATGGCCATATAATTGTTTCCTGATCCATAGCTGTGTGCAGCCGTAGGACCACCTTCCACTCTTACACCAATATTCCAAGCTACATCACCATTGCCTATTGCAAATGGCACCTCGAAAAGCACGTCCTGATTTACAGGAGCCTGGAAAGTACATTGGTTCATAAAGATCTGCCGGAAGTCTTCTGGCAATTCACGGTCTTTAAGCGAAATTAATTTGGCACTATAATCCTTAGCAATCTGATAGTAGTCCAAATAATCAGACTCTCTGGACATGTTCAGGTCTGGCTGCAGATAATATCCGCCCCTTTGAAGGGACAATCTGGCAATCATTCCCAAGGTATATTCTCTATTGACCTGTTCAATACCAAAAGGCACTTGATCCGCCCATAGCATTTTCGCCTCCACATCTATCAAGTTTTGAATTTCAGCAGCCAAAATCACATTTCTGTCTTCCTTGGGCTGATTAAATTCATTTCCGGCTTTGGGAGCTTCAGTGATATAAGGCACATCCCCAAAATAATAGATCAACATGCTATACCAATACGCCCTCAAGGTATAGGATTCACCCAACAATTGGTTCATGGTATTTGCCTCGGTCACATCGGATGATTCCAACTTGCCACTGGCCAACAGACCTTCAATGGCAATATTCGCATCCCTGATTGCCCGATAAGCATAAGTCCATACGATTTCCAAATCACGGTTACTTTCCAAAGCATCCAAATTCCAAATCTGATAGCGGTCTCCATTACTATTCCAACCACTCTGGCGCTCTATATCCGTATTGCCGGTCATATTATTGGAGAGTCTGGACCTAAAAGCATCCTGACCAAAATGTGAATAAACTGCATTTACCCCTTTTCTTGCATCATCAACATTCGAAAACACATAATTGGTATCGAAGGTCGAAAGCGATTCCGGCTCCAGGAAGTTATCGCATGAAGTCATAAAAGAAACCGCTGCTGCTATTATTAGATATTTTAATTTCATGATATTATAAGCTCTTTTAGAATGTCACATTGATACCTACTGTAAAAGACCTGCTTCGAGGGAAGGAAGAATAATCCACCCCAGGAGTCAGCGCTGAATAACTACTGCTCCTGGTAGTACTTACCTCCGGATCGTATCCTGAATAATTTGACCATAATTTCAAATTATTTCCTGTCGCATAAACTCGGAACTGAGACATGCCTACTCTTGAAATCAACTCAGTTGGCAATGAATAACCCACTGTAAGGTTATTCAGACGGATATAAGAACCATCTTCAATAGCCCAAGAGTGAATCACGGCCCCGGCGATACCATAACTATTATGTGACCATATATTTTTGTCGGCATTCAATTCTTCAAGTTGTGCCAGATCTGTGACGATTTCTCCTGGAGTACCCGTATAGTTGCCATCCACATCCAAATAAGTAAAGCGGTTATCTGATGACATCGTCGTCAACATATTACCATAGCTCACCCTTCTGAACTGGTTGTATTGGATTTTGCCGGTATTATAAACATCATTTCCATATTGATAATTAAAGAAAATAGCTGCATCGAAGCCTTTCCATCTTGCATTGATCCCCAAACCACCTTGGTTTTTAGGAAGGGCATTACCGATTACCTGACGGTCATCAGCATTGATTTCTCCATCGCCATTGAGATCTTTCAATTTCAAAAAGCCAGGCCTAATATTGGTATTACCAACCACGGAGGAAGAATTGGAAACTCCTTCCTTCAAAATATATTCATCTGCAACCGCATCGTATCCCTCAAAATCATCTGTTGTATAATAACCATCAGTTACATAACCATACATATCTCCCACTTTGCCTCCTACTCTCAAGTAGAAATCATTGATATTGTTGAGATCAGTACTTGCCCAATTGGACCTAAAAAAACGTTCATCAGTACCATCCAAAGCAACCACTTTTGCTCTGTTGATACCAGTATTGAAGTTTACAGATAGCGAAAAGTCAGGTCGGTCTATAACAAATGCATTTATCCCCAATTCCACACCTTTATTTGAAGTACTACCGACATTGTTCCATTGGGTATTAAAGCCTGTATTTGATGGGATATCAGAGGTCAACAACAAATCTCTGGTTGTGTTTTCATAAAAGTCCAAACTACCTTCCACTTTGGCCTTGAACAGGGTAAAGTCCAAACCTGCATTTTTGGTTACAGTAGTTTCCCAAACCAAGTTTGGATTGTATAAAGTACTACTGCTTGGAGTATAGTAGACATTATCCACATTGCCAAAACCTGGCCCCCTGTTGGTAGATCCTTCAAATAAGAACTTGGTAGCATCCGTCCTGATACGATCATTACCGGTCTCCCCGATACTTAACCTTAGCTTCAATTCATCTACCCAAGAGGAAGCTTTCAAGAAATCTTCCTCTGAAATTTTCCATCCCACTGCGACGGCTGGAAAAATACCTACCCGGTTTTCTTTAGCAAACTTACTGGAAGCATCGGAGCGAACAGTGGCTGTTAATAAGTACTTTTTCATGTACTGGTAATTAGCTCTTCCAAATAAGGAGAACCTATTTGCAGCGATTGATTCACTTGTTTCGTGACGATCTACACGTCCAAATGTCATATTGGCAAACAACTCCTCTGGAGTAATGGACAGGCGAAAATCTTCCACCCTGACCATATCACTTTTGCCACCACTGGAATAAATCTCCTGTCCTACTAAGAAATCAAGGTCATGATCACCAAGGTCATCTAATTTATATGAAACGCTGTTTAACCATCGGTAAGAATGTGAAGTATTCTCATCTTTTACACCAAGCGGAAGACTCCCTCCATTATTAAAGGATTCTCCTGTAAGAGGGCCGTAAAATCTCAGGTTCTCCCTGAACCCTCTGGACCCGTTAAATGTAGATTTAAAACTTAGGTTATCAATAATTTTCCAAGTCAAGCCTGCATTAAATATATAATTGAAATCAGTCCGTTTTCTCCAGTCCTGCTCGGCCAATTCCACTGGACTTACCAAACTCAACAAAAATGACTGAAAGTCATCTTCTGAATTTACCTGTGTCAAATCAATATCCAGTTCGTCTGCGATACCATTTACAGGTCTGGTCTGAACGGCCTCTTTGATATTGATTTGGGCATTACCAGAAGTTCCTGCTCCATCCACAACAGTATGGGTAATCCTAGCTCCCGCATCAAATTGCAACCTATCAGTGATGGCCTGGTTCAACTTAAAGTTGATCACATTCCTTTGATAACCAGAGTTCAACATCAATCCCTCATCCGTATTATTACTCAAACTGAGCATTAACTTGGTCTTTTCTGTACCTCCCGTGAGGGTCAGATTATGGTATTGGCTGAGTTTTGGATCCCCGAATAGCTCATCTTGCCAATCAGTACCTGGCTTTTGCTTATAAAGTTCTAAATCATCATATACTCCATAGAATTTCTCAAAATTCCTTACAGCTGCATCGGATTGTAATTTGGCATATTCGTAATTGGCCAAAACATATTCATAAGGATCCAGTACTTCGTATTTTCTATCTTTAGGAAGGCTTTTCCATTGGAAGAAATTATTGTATGAAACAGTTGTTTTTCCTGCTTTAGGTGTCTTGGTAGTAATCACAATTACTCCATTGGCAGCTTGGGCTCCATAAATTGCTGTTGCCGCCGCATCTTTCAATACAGTGATGGTTTCAATATCCGTAGGTGGAATATCACGAATACTTCCTACAATAAAACCATCCACTACATATAAAGGTGCATTATCTTGAGTCACAGAACCACCTCCACGCACCCTGATAACAACCTCTGCATCTGGAGAACCATCTGTAGTCAGCACATTGACACCTGGAAGTCGTCCAGTAATTGCCTGAGCTGCACTTGCAACTGGAATTTTGGCCAGCTCTTTACCAGACATTGAAGCCACAGAACCGGTCATATCTGTTCGCTTTACAGTTCCATAACCATAATCCACGACCTCTACCACATCCAATTGCGCCACATCCATCTCCATGGTCACATCAATGGTGTTCCTTCCTTCAATTGCAATTTCCTGTTTGATCATCCCGATGGATGAAAAAATCAAGGTTCCATTAGGATCATCAACGGATAGCGTGTAGGCACCGTCCATATCGGTGCTTGTACCTATACCAGTTCCTTTTAACAATACAGTGACACCCGGAACGGTTTCACCATCTGAGCTCTTCACTACTCCTGTTATCATCAATGATTGGGCAGAAAGCTCAACCACTGAGAATATCATGAGCAGCAAAAACAGCGAGAGATATCGGGAAGTGCCCGATAAGTTTTTGGTAAGCATCATTTCGATAATAATTGGGTTTTGTTAATTAAATATTTGTAATCAATGAGTTCTATAGATCTTCTTTTACTTATTCCATAGTAAAAAACAAGAATCATCTATACCTAGGGAGGGGGTTTAATGCGGTGGGATTCCATATTATTTATTAAGGGTTTATTTATTAGGTAACTTTTATTATTGTGCAAACTGCTTAATGTTGCGCAATCGATTGCATATTAATTAATTAAAATTTTAAATACAAGTAAATTCTACACTTATTGATATTTTCAATATATAAACTCATTTAACTGATTAATTAACAAATAAAAAATATTTATAAACTAAAATATTCAGAATAAAAACACTAAATCAATTAAATTATGTGCAATCGATTACCTTTCACGGAAACGATTCCGTAATTCAGCCAATTTTTTTTTTTACCTACCAAATTTTTCCGAAAAATTTATCGACAAAATTAACTGTTTGGGTGAACCAAGGATCAAAAAGCCAAAACGGATGAGGTGAATTAGGAAAAGTATGTATTTCAGCATACAAGCCCAATTCCGTTAACTTTTTGACCATATCTCCTTGTCCTGCATGGAACCTTGGATATTGGCTATTGATAAATAATACAGGGACAGCCCTATCGCTTACCTGATATAAGGCTGATGCTTCATCCCAAATCTCTGGTACCTCAGCATAAGTCCCTCCCAGCCATTCTGCAGCGACAGTTCCCTCTTCAGATTCCGGGTGATAAAAAGCTAATACACCATCCATATCTATCATCGCTTGCACATCTGAACTCGACTGATAACCGCTATGATCGGATTCATATTTTTCCACGCCATTGGTCGTCCCCACCAAAGCGGCTAACTGTCCACCTGCAGACCCTCCGGATATAGCTATTTTTGATGTGTCTAAATTAAATTGATTAGCATGATCCTTAATCCATTTTATGGCATCCTTTACATCATATACTCCTGCAGGATATGGCGCTTCCAAGGACAATCTGTAATCCATCACGGCTGTAATATAACCCCTTGCAGCTAGCGCCTTGGCTAACGGGATTTGTAATGATCGGTCTCCTGATCTCCAGCCCCCACCATGTACAAACAGAATACCAGGAAGCGCTTTCTTACCTTGCTTTTCGGGGTAAAAAACATCCATCTGAAGTTCCCGGTAGCCTAGGTCCTTATATGGAATACTCAATTCCTCTTCTACTCCAACTATACTTTCAGCATGAACGGGGATAATATTAGGCATATTCTTACGGTACTTCTCATAAGAACTGTTTAATGTATAGGAGGTGTCTTTATGATAACCATACCAAGGAAAGCCATAAGCATTCACAGACTTACCCATACCTTTAAAAATTTGTTCTTTAGTAAAAAGCCTCCCCTCTTCATCTGTAAGTGTATGAGACCATCCTACCCTTTCCTTTATATTAGCTCCTTCACCAGTAGAATTATATTCTGCATAAAAAGTAGTCTTTTCCTTTTCTGAACTGCCCCAATTATGCCAACCTTCTGGAACAATGTGTTTACCCATTTCACAAGCAATAAACACCGTTTGGGCATAATCCCTCCATGGTCGGCCCAAAAAAACCTTATCTACTCCATCTGCAGCTGTTAGCTTGCAATTTTTAAATACATAACCATAATCCACCCAATTAGGTGTTGACGCTGCAGTGATATAAGAATTGGCCTTGGAATAAATTTCACAATTCTCAAATAAAGCTGTAGCAGACCCGAAAATAAAATCGGTAGTACCTTCTATATAGCAGTCCTTGTAATATTGCCTGCTATTTTCGCCCGAGGCAAACATGGTATCCTGGTCTCCTTTAAAATGACAATTTTCAAACAGCAGTCGGTCTCCCTCTGCATGCAAAGCCACTGCTTGCCCCACACTTCCTGCAGTATTTTCTATAGTCAAGTCTTTAAAAATCAAACTATTGCCCCAAACCATAAGTGTATAGGAGTCAAAAGTATCCATATAGTTCTTCCCGGTATGATCATCATAAGTAATGATCGTCTTGTCTGGACCATCCCCTTTAAAAGTAACATTGGTTATAGTTCCCGGTATCTCTAACTTCTCTTTGTAAACTCCTTCTTTGATATAAACCGTTATTGGTTTTGGCAGATAAACCCTAATAGCCTCCAAGGCATCAGCTATGTACAAAAAATCCCCAGAACCATCTTTAGCTACTACTATGTCTTCCTGCACTTTTCCTTTAAGATCTTTGATTTTGCCATCTTTAGGATAGGAATTGACATGTTGGGAAAAACCAACTTGGGCAAAGCTTCCGATAAGTAAAATCAAAAAATTCAGCCTTATACTATTCACAAGTTTTAACCTCATCTTATTTTACTTTAAATATGTGGTGATTGCTTTAATAGTCTCTTTCCAATTGAGTCATGGCCTCATAGACCAGTCCTGCCACTGCTTTGGCTCCTTCAGGTTGAAAATGAGTATTGTCATTGCTCCCGTTAGGATAAGCCTCGTAAATACCCGGACCAAAATTCATAAAATAGTGTTCCGTTACATATGCCTTCCCTTTCTGAGTAAAATGATCCAAGGACAATTGTGTCAGGTCAATCAACAAAACATCCAGTTCTGAAGCTACTTCTATTGCAGCTTCGTAATAGGCGCCATGTACATTTTGAAGCTTTCCTTCTTTCCAAGGATAGTTTCTATTGACCGGAGTCAACACAATTGGAATTGCATTTTTCTGTCTGGTTTGACTCACATAAAGCCTAATATATTCCTTATAGCCCTCAATGTTCACATACCGTTCTGGCTTATTTTCTGCAGCATCATTATGACCAAATTGCATGAGGACCAAATCTCCCGCTTCAAGCGCTTCATAAACTTTTCTCCAACGTCCCTCTTCAAAAAAAGTCCTGGTACTTCTTCCGCCTCTGGCTCGATCATCCACCAGCACCGAGTCTCCTTGAATCAGATTATTCAAATTAGTCAGGTTTCTATTGCTCATATATGCTTGAAAAGTCTGCCCCCAACCCATTACCGGATACCTGGTTTTCATATAATCCTTTCCTGGATCATAATCACCACTATAATCTGCTACGGTTGAATCTCCAATCAGATAAACCTTGACAACCTTTTCCTTTGGTCGAAATCCCCAAAAGGCTGACAACACAAGAATGACTAAAAAGCTAATGTATTTCATAGGTCTACATTTCAATCCTAATTTTTCAAGAAAATCACCAGCTCTGGTATTTCCCGTTTCAGCTCTTCCACAGCAAGGTCACAAAATTTGAATGCACCTGTAGGAGAAAGGTGGGTATTATCCGATCTTCCTTCTGGAAATTGTGCGTAATCCCCCGGCCTGTAATGCAAAAACAATTCCTTGGATTTTTCCACTCCAAATTGCTCCAGTACTTCAATGGTCTTTTTGTGCATATCGAAAAGTGGAAGGTTATATTCCTCTGCGACTTCTCTCACTACCTCCGAATACCGACCATGGGTATCCAGGAGCACTCCATTCTCATCAAAACTTCTCCTGGAAATTGGTGTGGCCAAAATTGGCTTGCCTCCTTTTTCATAGGTCTCTTGGATATACCTGATCAAATTATTTCTGTAATCTGTATCGGGAGCTGCATATCGATCTGGAGATTTCTCTTTTTGATCATTATGGCCAAATTCTATCAAGACATAATCCCCAGGTTGGATACTTTGATAAACTTTTTCCCAGTGTCCCTCATCCCTGAAACTCTTTGTGCTACGTCCATTCAACGCATGATTTTCTACCTTCACTCCATCCTTAAAATAAAGACCAAATACCTGTCCCCAGCCTTTTTCAGGATTGCTTCCTGAATAGGGCTTATTGGCCAATGTGGAATCGCCAATCAAAAAAACAGTAATCTCTTTGTCTTTTCCCTTAAAGGAAATAACACCACAAACTACTGATATTAAGAAAATTACAAATAATATTCTTTTCATAATTATTGGATTTTTACAGCATCTTTAGGTAACTCCTTCCCTAATGTCAATTGATCCTGATAGGATTTAAAATCAGTCAGGTCAAAATGAATATCACGACTCAGCTTACCCAAAACCCTAACAGGCTTTTTACTATTTTCATTAAAAGCAAAGCCTTTTACCTTAACATTTTGACTGTTATAAATCGTCAGAGCTGAGGTTTTTTCAGCAATTACTTTGACGTCAGTCAATGTCAAACCATCCGTATCGATCACAGTAATTCCCTGCTTAGCTTCTAGCAAAGCATGCTCTAAATGAACATTCTCCAAACTTTTTTCTGGTAGCCCCATAAAAAAGCCCGCCTTACCTGTACCAGTTGCTGTAATATTCTTCATAAATATATTTCTGAAAGCAGGTGTCTCTTCTGTCACGGGCACCAAAGTTTCGTCCCGAGCTTCGTCCGAGGCATCTTGACCTTCTTCCAGAATTGGAGAATTCCCCCCATAAAACATATTAAACCTAATGGCTTCAGTAGGGATATTGATCATATCAATGTCTGATATATAAATATTTTCAACCACTCCGCCCCTACCTCGGGTGCTTTTAAACCTCAAACCCACATCTGTACCGATAAATGTGCACTTGGATACATGGACATTTTTCACTCCTCCTGACATCTCACTTCCTACCACAAAACCGCCATGTGCATGATAGACAGTATTATTTTTTACAATAGCATTCTCAGTTGGAATACCTCTATCCCGACCATCTTTATCCTTGCCTGATTTGAAACAAATGGCATCATCGCCTACATCAAATGTATTATTATAGATCAATGTATTCTTACAACTCTCCAAATCAAGGCCATCTCCGTTTTGGCTGTACCAAGGATTCCTAACGCTGAGATTTCTGATCACCAAATCCTCACACATCAAAGGATGTATATTCCAAGCCGGAGAGTTTTGAAAGGTTGGTCCATCCAATAACACCTGCTTGCATTTGACCAAACTCACCATTACTGGCCTAAGGAAATCTTTTACCGATTTTAATTCATCCTGTGATATTAAATCTGGGACATTGAAGTTGGTACTGCTCATATATCCCTTTTTGGAAGATTCACTCGGAAACCAGATTTTGCCATCTTCTGATAACACACCGCCAGATTTGTTCAGGGCTTTCCATTGACTATCTGTCATTTTGCCTTTCTTGACTGGACGCCAAGCATCACCGTTTCCATCAATTACTCCAGCACCTGTAATCGCTATATTTTCAGCTCCTAATGCATTAATTGGAGACTCACACCTCACTGTGTTTAAACCCTCAAAACTTGTTTCGATCAAGCCATAATCATCAAAGTCACTGCTAAACAAAAGTAAAGCCCCTTCCTGCAGATGAAGATTGATATGACTTTTTAATGTGATCGGGCCAGTTAGCCAAATTCCCCTTGGAACAAGCACTGTACCGCCTCCTTCTCGGCTGAGCTTTTCAATAGCTTGCCTAATAGCTGCTGTGTTTTTAAACATGCCATCACCTTTTGCCCCAAAGTCAATAATATTTACTGTCTTGCCTGGAAAAGAAGGCAGTTTAACCTTAGGCATATCAAACTCAACCCCCTCATATAGACTTGGGTCGATTCCTGCGATTTTTTGTGCTTTAACCTGTAAAATACTAACTAAACAGGCTATTAGCATTAAAGCTATATAATAGGTGTTTTTCATTGGGTATATTATTTTGTAAATCTAAACCAATCAACATCGGCATAACCTGAATCATTGATTTTGGTATCTCTCACTGCAAATAAGCCTACTTTGGCCCCAATCCATTTGCCGGGAACTGCTGTAAACTCCTTATTGATTTCAATAAACCTTTTTCCATTCTCGCTATAGCTGAATTGACAAGAGGCACCTTCCTTTACTTCAACCTTAAGTTGAACGGACTGGCCTGAAAGCTTCTTAATCACTGTTTCCTTTTCTGGCTTACCATGTTCGGCGTCATCACATTCCACATACTTTAGGTAAAGGCCATCTTCTTGACTTTCCAATGCCAAATAGGCGTAACTCATCCCCATCACCAGCAATCCTGTTTTTTCATTCATCAACTTTTCGTTAGGGTAAAAAGTCAATTTTGTTGTAGTTGTGAAGGTTTCTGCCGGAAATTTCTGAAGCAAAAGATTGGGCACATCCCATAGGTTATTGGAGTCTTCTGGAACCTGATCTGTGTACAATCTTAAATATCCTTTTGAAGGATTGACATATGCCCAAGTAGCTTTGGGATTAGCATGCCATTGCCATTGCAGCCCCAAATCATTACCATCAAATTCATCAGTTTCAGCTGGTGTCGCTAATGGATAAGACCTCCCTACATCTGGTTTTTTATATTGCATCACAGGCTGACCTGTGCCATCTCCATCAAGGTCTTCCCCCATAGTTGGCCAATCATTTTTCCAAAACATGGGTTGCATATGAACAATACGACCATAAGCCTCTTTATCTTGGAAATGCAAAAACCAGTTTTCCCCACTCTCCAATTCAACCCAACCTCCTTGATGAGGTCCATTGATGTCCGTATTTCCTTGATTCAAAGCAATATGCTCTTCATAAGGTCCATAAGGATGTTTGGAGCGAAGGATCAATTGCCAGCCTGTAGAAACCCCACCGGCTGGGGCAAAAATATAATAGTAACCGTTTCGCTTATAAAATTTTGTTCCTTCCACGGTGGGGTGGTTTTCATGACCATCAAAAACCAATTTTCCTGCCCCTATTGTCTTGGTCCCGTCTGGACTAAGTGGTTTTACGACAAGCACACTTTTAATACCTGCTCTACTTCCTGCAAAAGCATGGGACAAATAAGCTTTCCCATCTTCATCCCATAAAGGACAAGGGTCTATTAACCCTTTCCCTGCTTCTACCAAAACAGGCTCTTCCCAATCTCCTGCTGGGTCTTTGGTTTTTACCATATAAATCCCAAAATCCGGATCTCCCCAGTAGATATAATACTCGCCGTCATGAAACCTTATGGCAGGCGCCCAAACTCCATTGCCATGCTGTGGCTTATTGAAGTGATCAAATGGTGGCAACCTATCTAAAGCATAACCTACTAAATTCCAGTTAACCAAATCCTTTGAGTGCAAAATTGGCAAACCAGGACTTGCGTTAAAGCTAGAAGCTGTCATATAAAAATCATCTCCTACCTGACAAAGGTCTGGATCAGAATAGTCAGCATGTAAAACTGGATTAATGAAAGTACCATCACCTTGATCAGATACCCAAACATCTGATATTTTGGCATCTTGTGATCTAGCCGAAAAAGAAAACCAAACAGTCAACAATAGAATGTTTAAGAAGAATTTACTGAAGTTCATTATTTTGGGATTAAGGTTATTATTGGACGATAAAAATTGATTTTACTCAACAAAACTCAAAGGTTCCCATTCATCATCGCCTTTTAAAATATTAAGTGTGGTATAAGCTTCCCCTATATCAGAAGTGAGCTGCCACGACCATAAAACTCTTTCATCCGGAGCTGCTCCCGGCCCGACCGACCTGTATTCAGCATAGAAGCAGTTTTCTTCTGCCTCTGGTTTGTCCCAATTATGCCAACCTTCTGCTTTGATATGGGCTCCTAGTTCGCAGTTGATAAATACAGTTTGGGCATACTCCCGCCAAGGCCTGCCTAGATAAACACTATTTTCGGGAGCATTTCCAGTGAGTTTACAATTAATAAATACTAAACCATGTAGGCTCCTTTTGTCTGTTGAGGCTGCCGTGATATAGTGTCCTCCCTCTTTAGAATATATTTCGCAGTCTTCAAAGACCGCAGTGGACCATCCAAAAATAAAATCAGTTGTGCCTTCTATATAACAATTCTTATAGTACTGTCTGCTATCTTTTCCATGGACATATAGTGTGTCCTGAAATCCCAAAAATCGGCAATTTTCAAAAAACACTTTATCACCATCCACCCTTACTGCCACTGCTTGGCCTACAGGGCCTGAAGAGTTTTCAAAAGTGATGTTCTTGGCATAAAAGTTATCCCCAAAAACAAAAAAACTGGATGATCCCGTGGTTCCTAGTTCCTCTCCGAAACTGTTTTTCTTTGAGGCAAAATCATCATAGGTAACCACTGTTTCTTCTGCATTGTCCCCTATAAGATGTACATTGGTTTTGGTAGCTGCTAAAGTCAATTTCTCCTTATAGGTCCCTGGCTTTAGGTGAATTCGAGTAATATTTTTCCTGAAATCGGGAATACTGTTAAAAGCTTCTTGAATGGTTTTAAAATCACCAGAACCATCTTTGGCTACCACAATGTCAAAATCCTGAGCGCTTACCCTATGACTGAATATCATGGAAATCAGGAAACATGCATTAAATAAAATCTTCATAAGTTGGGTTATTTGATCAGTTCATACTGCAAAGAAGCAAGGATGAATGGGCCTACTCCCTTGGGGTCATTAATTCTTATCGGTTCATTAATATAATATTCATAAGAACCGTCTCTATAAGGACTCCCCCCTAATCCGGCAACACCACAAACATTAGTGATGCTTATCCCTCCATCCTCATCTTCCCGAATAAATTCATTTATCAAACCATTATAGGCATTTATTCCAGCATCTTTATATTTTTCATCCAAATACCCTTTTGAAAATCCCTTAAGTAAGAAATATGTAAACATGCTTGAACATGAAGATTCCAAATAGTTTCCTTCACGATCACCTTGATCCACGACTTGGTACCAAACACCCGTTTCATCTTGGTATTTCACAATTCCTGCAGCTATTTTCTTTGCTACATCAATAATCATATTTCGCTTAGGATGATTTTCAGGTATATAGTCCAAAACATCAACTACGGCCATACTAAACCAACCTATACTCCTTCCCCAATAATTTTTGGAAAGACCAGTCTCCGGATCTGCCCACCTTTGCTCTTTGCTTTCATCCCAGGCATGATGGTAAAGGCCAGTTTCTTCACTATAGCCATATTTATCCATTACGTAAATTTGATTGGCAACATCATCAAAGAGCGTAGACTCTTCAAATACGGCAGCATATCTTGCTAAAAATGGAGAACCCATATATAATCCATCCAGCCACATTTGATGTGGATATACTTTTTTGTGCCAAAATCCCCCCTCAGTATTCCGGGGATGCTTTCTCATCTGATCTCTTAATTCCTCTACTGCCAGATGATACTTTTCTTTGCCTGTTTCTTCGTAGAGCCCAATCAAAAACTTTCCTCCGTTTACCCTGTCAATATTAAAATCTGACTTTTTATAGGTCTTGATTTCACCTTGCTCATTGATCATGAAATCAGCAAAGTTCAAGATATAGTCCAAAAATCTTTCCTCACCAGTCTTTTCATAAACTTGCTCCATAGCTGTCATGATAAGACCATGGGTGTATTCCCACTTTGGTTTTTCGTTGAAGTCCAATGTCCATCCCTCAGGATTTCTTTTAATTTCTGAATCGGCCATCCAAGTAGAATACACTTTGGCATTGGCTTCTTTTTCAGTACTCTTGGCCTCCCCGCTATTTTCTTCAACGGTTTTAGACTGACAGGAAAACAATCCCACTATAAACGATAGTGCAAGAATTATTTTTTTCGAAACAATTTGTTTTTGGGTTATATACATAAGGCAAAGGTTATTTTTCTAACATTATTAGCTATAAGGTCTATTACAGGGATGGCTTAAATCCAAGATGCTAAAGGATAAATTCCAAAATCCTTCACCTTAATCGTTTCTTATTATTATGGGAACCAAAACGACATCAGAAAAAATAAAATGAATTTGTCTAAAAAATGCTGCTAGCACCATTTTAATATCAGTGGATGTATTCATGTTATCTGAGGTTTTAATTGACTATTTATAAAAAGCTCAGGTCTCAAATCCAAACAAACAGAAATATCTCCTTCAAGCGAAGGAGACATTTCGTATCATTAACCCTAAACTAATTATATACAATTCTTAATTATCCCTCTGAAAGTGAAAACACTCACCTATCAAAAGGATGATTACTCAATCTGTATATCATAATGAGCAATCGATTGCATAGTTAAATATTTTTTATGACACTTTAAAATTTTATCCTAAAAAATCGACAAAATAATCATAAACAAGTCGGCTTAAAGAATCAAACAAAGTCTTTATACTTAAAATACAGTCAATAACAGTACAAAAATAAAATTTAATTTTCTTGACATAGGAAGAATAATTAAGCTATATTGCGCAAACGATTACATCAATAAATTAGTATAGATGTAAGATAATGCCATTACCCATTATTATCTAAAGCCAAAAAACTTTGAGTGGTCAGTCAATAAAATTTATATGACTTAAATTAAAGTTAAATAGTACATTTGAGTTTTTGGCAACCAGACTAAAGCGATGAACAAAAGAAAAAAAGCGACCATCCATGATATAGCTTCAAAGCTCGGCATAACTGCAAGTACTGTCTCAAGGGCTTTAAACAACCATCCAAGAATCAGCGATGCGACCAAAAAACTGGTTCAAAAGGCTGCCAAAGAAGTAAATTACCAACCAAACAATATAGCAGCTGCACTTAGAAATGGAAGGAGTAAATTAATTGGTATCGTTGTTCCAACAGCCAATAGGAATTTCTTTTCATCGGTAGTCAGAGGTATAGAGGAAATTGCCAACCAACTCAATTACAAAGTAATCATTTGTCAATCCTACGAAAATTTCGAAAAGGAAACACAAACAGTTGATGCCTTATTGAGTGCGAGGGTGGACGGGATCATCATGTCAATTGGAAAAAATACGGATGATTTTGAGCATTTGGAAAGAGTTGTAGAGAAAGGCATTCCCCTTGTTTTGTTTGATAGGATCACAGAAGAAGTAGCCGTTAACCAAGTAGTGATTGATGATTATATCGGTGCCTACAAATCTGTAGAACACTTGATCGAAAATGGTTTTACCAAAATCGCACACTTTACCAATCCTCGAAAAATAAATATCTACAGTGAACGACTGCGAGGCTATGCCGATGCCTTAAAAGATAATGGTATCCCCTTTGATCAAAACCTGATCATCGAAAGCAATATGCAACTAGAAGATGGGCAGCAAAGCACCTTAAAGATGCTGGAGGAAGGAATTGATTTTGATGCCATATTCTCATCCAGTGACTATGCTGCTATGGGAGCCTTACAAATTCTCAAGGAAAAAGGCATAAAAGTACCAGAGGATGTGGGTATTGCCGGCTTTGGAAACGAACCTTTCACATCTTTTACCACCCCATCATTGACTACCGTTGACCAAGTCAGTATTCCAATGGGAAATGTGGCCGCAGAATTATTCTTTGAACTGTTGAAAGCTGATCCCAAAAAGTTTGTGCCGCAAAAAACAGTACTTAAGCCAGAGTTGATCATCCGCGGTTCCTCGACCAGAAAAGTCACACAAGTCAAATAAGAAATATTATACACAACAAAATAAAAAGAAAAAAATGTTGGACGAAGTGAGCAATCGATTGCATGATAAACGTAAAAACTTCCTTGATGAGGATTTTTTACTGCAAAGTGAATTTGCAAGCACCCTTTACCATGATTATGCAAAAGATCTACCCATCATCGATTATCATTGTCACCTTTCCCCTAAAGACATCGCTGAAAATAGACAGTTTAAGAATTTAACAGAAATTTGGCTGGCTGGCGACCACTACAAATGGAGAGCCATGAGGACACTTGGTGTCGATGAAAAATATATTACAGGGAAAGCTTCAACTGATCAAGAGAAATTCGAAAAGTGGGCAGACACGGTCCCTTATACCCTTAGGAATCCTCTTTACCACTGGACACACCTGGAACTAAAAAGATACTTTGGGATTGACACCCTATTAAGTTCAGACTCTGCTGGCAGCATCTATGAAAAGGCATCTACCCTGCTTCAAACTTCTTCTTATAGCGTGCAAGGACTATTAAAGAAAATGAATGTAGAAACGGTCTGCTCCACAGATGACCCTGTTGATAGCCTTGAGTTTCATGTAAAAGCAAAGGAAAAAGGTATAAAGCCTAATTTATTTCCAGCATTTAGGCCTGATAAATCTTATGCTGTTGAAAATCCGGGCACTTACCTACAGTATATTCAAAAGCTGGAGGAAGCTAGCGGTATTGAAATAAAGAACTACAGTGCCCTGTTAGAGGCGCTAGAAAACAGGGTTGACTTTTTCCATCAGCATGGCGGACGCCTTTCTGACCATGGATTGGAACAACTATACTTCTTCAAATTGGGCAAATACAATTCAGATAAGTTGTTTTCTAAGCTTCAATCCCATCAATCATTGACACAAGAAGAAGTCAATTACTTCAAATTTGAAACCCTACTCCATTTAAGCAAAATGTATCATGCTAAAGGATGGACCCAGCAATTCCATTTAGGGGCATTAAGGAATACAAATGACAGGATGATGAGCATACTTGGTCCCGATACCGGGTTTGACTCCATTGGGGATTTCTCTCAAGCAGCGGCCATTGCCAGCTTTTTAAACCAATTGGATAGTACCGACCAATTGGCAAAGACCATACTTTACAACCTGAACCCCGCAGACAACGAAGTCATGGCTACCATGATAGGTAATTTTAATGATGGCTCTTTCAGGGGAAAAATCCAGTTTGGATCAGGATGGTGGTTCTTGGATCAAAAGGATGGCATGGAAAAACAAATGAATGCCTTATCAAATATGGGACTCTTAAGTTGTTTTGTAGGAATGCTTACAGATTCCAGAAGTTTCCTCTCTTTCCCTCGTCATGAGTATTTCCGAAGGACATTGTGTAACCTTCTTGGAAATGATGTGGTGGACGGAGAACTTCCCGCGGATGAAAAATGGCTGGGAAAAATTGTCAGTGACATCTGTTATTACAATGCCAAAAATTACTTTCAGTTTGAACAATAGCAACTCATATAAACCATGAAAACACTCAACAGACAAAATATCCCCCAATCTCCAGAAAGGCCCGTTAAGGTACTTCAATTTGGTGAGGGCAATTTTTTAAGGGGCTTTGTAGACTGGATCATTGACATCATGAATGAAAAAACAGATTTCAATGGTGATGTTCAAATTATCCAACCCATTCCACAAGGAATGGGAGATCTGATCAATAAACAAGACGGGCTTTACCATGTACAGCTAAGTGGTATTCAAAATGGCATTGCCCAAGAATCCACCCGTCTTATCAACTGTGTGAAAGGGGTACTAAATCCATATGAGGACTATCAGGCCTATTTGAAATTGGCAGAAAACCCCGATTTGAAATTCATCATCTCCAATACGACTGAAGCAGGGATTTCTTTTAATCCTAATGATGACAGTAAAGATAAAATTCCCGACTCCTTTCCTGGAAAACTAACAGCCCTATTATATCACCGGTTTGAAGTTTTCCATTGTAATCCGGAAAAAGGACTACATATTATTCCTTGCGAACTAATTGATAAAAATGGTGAAAAGCTTAAAGAAATCATCCTACAATACGCTTCGCTTTGGCAACTCCCAAAAGGATTTATCGATTGGTTAAATGGGAGCAATACTTTTTCAAATACTTTGGTAGATAGAATTGTTCCTGGATTTCCGAAAGAAACTATAAAAGAAATCCAAAATGATATCGGTTATGAAGATAACCTGGTTGTTAAGGCTGAACCTTTCCACCTATGGGTGATCGAAGGACCTGAAGCAATCAAAGAAGATTTTCCAGCGGATAAAGCAGGTTTGGATGTAATATTCGTAAAAGACCAAAGTCCATACAGGACTAGAAAAGTAAGAATTTTGAACGGAGCCCACACCTCTTTGGTTCCTGTTGCCTATTTAAATGGCCTAAGAACAGTAAGGAAATCGGTGGAAGATCCAAAAGTAGGGAAGTTTCTCAACGACACCATTCAGAACGAAATCATCCCTACATTAGATTTACCGAAAGAAGAACTGGAGCAATTTGCCAATGATGTCATGGACCGCTTCAAAAACCCTTTTGTAAAACATCTACTTAGTTCCATAGCCCTTAATTCTATCTCAAAATTCAAAGTCAGGGTACTTCCTTCCCTTTTGGAATACAAAAAGAGAAAGGGAGAGTTGCCTCAAAACCTGGTACATTCTCTGGCAGCCCTGCTTCTTTTTTACAAAGGCACTTACAATGGACAGCCTACACCTTTAAATGACGATGAGGAAATTGTAAGTTTCTTTAAGCGTATTTGGGAATTTGAAAACTTGGAAAAAGTAACCCATGAAGCATTGGCAAACACCAATCTATGGGATATGGACTTAAGTGCAATTGATGGACTGGAAAGTTCAGTAGTCGCCCAGCTTAATATACTTAGTGACTTACAAAAAGTTAAATAATCCCTATTCCAAACTGTTTCTTTATTGGATAATGCAAAAAAGGGAGGTAAAACCTCCCTTTTTCTATTCCGCCAATTCATATTTTAAAGTCTTCCCTTTTTCGACTGCAGGAATTCCTTCTGTCATCCATAAGGGAGCTGGAGCTCCTTTTAGATAATGGTCAAAAAACTGGGAAAGCCTGATAGAAAGATCCTTTCTGTTTTTCCTTTCCCTAAGGTTATGATCCTCTCCATTGTACACCAAAAACCAAGCTGGTGTTCTGTTTCGTTTAAGGGACATAAAAAACTCAATCCCCTGATACCAAGGGACAGCACCATCCGCATCATTATGCATGATTAAAACAGGTGTTTTGACCCTGTCAGCATAAAACAAAGGAGAATTTTCTATATAGTGCATGGGCTTCTCCCAAAGCGTCCCTCCTATTCTTGACTGGGTCTGCTCGTACTGAAACATCCTGCTCATCCCTGTTCCCCAACGGATACCTCCATAAGCTGAAGTCATATTAGCTACCGGAGCCCCTGCCCCTGCTGCTTTGAACATATCCGTTTGGGTTATCAAATAAGCAACCTGATAACCACCCCAACTCTGGCCTTGAATGGCCATATTTTCAGGATCAACATATCCTTTTGCCACAACCGACTGTACTCCTGGAACCACACAATTATAGGCACTCGGGCCTGGCAAACCAATTTCATATTTAATATCTGGAACAAACACCACATATCCGTTACTCACAAAATACGATATATTGATAATCGAAGCACTTGGAGCAGGAGCGATATAGTTATGAAGGCTATTTGATCTTCTTTCATAGAAATACACCATCATCGGGTACTTCTTACTTTTATCAAAATCTTCCGGCTTATAAATCAAGCCTTGTAATGAATCACCTTTCAAAGTCATGTACTCCACCAACTCAACCGTTCCCCAGTTGATATTGTCCTGCTGGGGGTTAGCCTTTGACAATTGCTCCAAATCAAAATCCCCTAATTTGGCAGCATATACATCAGGATAATCCTGAAATGTTGACCTTCTTATAATCACATCTTCAATATTTTTGGCCTTATCCAAACCAAAATAACTATGATCAGAGTATATCAACTTTTTAGGCTCCACAATCCCCTTTATATCTCCTAAAAAATACCCGCTTTTCTTATTCCTATCATTAAAAGCTGAAAGCACTAAAGGGGTTTTTGGATCGATATAATCCTTTTCGACATCCAATACTTCTCTTCTGAAAACAATTTTCTCTCTCTTACCAAGACCTTTTGTTAAACAAACAGGGTCATGTTTTGATTTAGGGTCTATTTTCCAAATATCATATTGATCATAAACAATAACAGCCTCATCCTTTTCCATCCACCCTGCATAACCATAGGAACGAGGCATACTTGGACTATCATGTAGCTGATCATAAAATTCTCCCTCAATACCTGAAGTAAGATTAACCAATTTGCTTTCTGCAATATCATAAGCCAACCAAGCACTATCCCTATAACTATACCAATTTACATACTTTCCTCCAGGTGACATGCTAGGATAACCACTGGCATTTTCAACAATCAATTGCCTGCTTCCAGATTTTAGATCTATTAGATAAATATCCCTTCCAATCTGGATATCCCAACTATAATTAATTCGATATGGGCTATCATCAGTAGCAACAGCTTTATTCAGCTTGGCCTTCGGATCTAAATTAATATTGTACAATTCCCTATCTGCCAATTGTACCGCCTTTCCAGATTTCAATCCATATACGGCTAGAAATGTTTTGCTTTCTTCTTTTGATCTATTTTTCAGCTGCATTGGCTGAATTTCCACATCATTCCAAGACCAAATATCCAAGGAAACCCTTTCCTCGTCCAGCATTGTAGTATCATCCTCATACTTATAACTTTTATAATCCTCTGTCAAACTAAAGAAAAGACCTTGATTGTTTTCGGAGAATTGGAGGTGACCATTTTCTGCAATCCTACTACTGCTCATCAAGCCCTCGGTATTCCTGTTTACAATCTCAGCATTTGTCCTCTTTTTAATATCAAACAGATACAATTGAAAATAGGGCTTCTCAGCCTTGGCCGAATCATTTGTAGCCATAAATGCAAAACGCTTCAAATCCTTGGAGAAAGCTACACTCCCATATTTTGTTTTACCCGAGTCAACAGCCACTTCCACTCCCTTTTCAAGATTGAACAAGGATATACCTGCATTATTCAAAGTATCTTGACTGGCATTGATTATATAAATCCAATCTCCTTCTTCAGAAAAGCCATACTTCTCCACACGATCAAACTCATACTTACGTGACCCATCAAAATTCCTAACCAATAACTTTGTCCCGTCTGTTTTAAGCTTCTTTGGTTTTTCAACTTTTTGGGTAGAATCACTTGCCGTACTGTCTTTTTTCTCCTTTACTTTATGAAAGTGTATTGCCAGCCAATTTCCTTTCTTCGTCGGCACCTGATACGACTTTATTGCCGACAATTTCTCTACGGCACCTCTTTCCATGTTCAAAACAAAAAGGCTATCCTTAGGCATTTTCTTTGAGCCTACATCTTCTAACTTCAACCGCCTAACAGAATCCCTTTCGGCTTTGATTTTTCCGACAGCCCAGTGACCATCATGTGAAAAATTAAAATTAGCTCCCCTAGGAATCTTGATCACCTTACTAGGATCATCATGCGACACCACTTCAAATCTACCATCTCCATCTTGCGGATTCACTTCATAACCTACCCAAAGACCATTATTGCTAATTTTGGTGGAAGAAACAGCTTCCCAGTGGTCATAATCCTCATGTGTCAGAGGCCTTTTCTGCTGTGCAAAGGCAGAAACGCTCAGAATAAACAATGAAAAAACAATAGTAATCCTTTTCGTCATATTGGGGAAAATTAACTTATGTATATAATTAGTAGACGGTCAAATTATAAATATCCACCAACTTTCAACAATCAATCCTAGTCCAATGGTTAGAATTTATTTTAAGCAGCAAAATAATAATTCCGGAAAAAGTTCAGCCTTAGAAGCCATAAAAATGGAAACAATCAGATAGAACAGCAAATTTCTAAAGGGTATAAAACAAAAAAGCCCTGCCAATGGCAAGACCCTTTTCAGAATATAAACCCAAATATAACTTTAGAGATTAAAAGTTTCGATTTTAAAACAATTGCAAAAGAATAAAATTTCGTTATAAACCAAAAATTATTTTAAATCAATGGATTATACACCAAATTTTCCTTTCCATTCACAATGTAATCCCAAAGTAAATACATTTTTCATTATTTTGCAAATCAAAAAAAATGTTAGCTGAAATTTTGACAATTCAACAATTAAAATGCATCTTTATTTAAATAACAATAACCAAATAAATAAATAATGGATAAAAATTTAGATATTGACAATGTTGATTTGAAGATCATCTCATTACTCAATGAAGATGCTAAAACCCCATATACCGAGATAGCAAAAAAGGTATATGTATCTTCAGGCACTGTCCATGTAAGAATGCGCAAGCTGGAAGATATGGGCATAGTCAAAAGCGCTACCCTCAACATTGATTTTTCGAAATTGGGTTATGATATCTCTGCTTATTTGGGGATTTATTTGGAAAAAAGCTCCTTGTATGACAATGTGATCGAAAAGCTTAAGGAAATTTCGGAGGTAATCAATGCTTATTACACTACTGGGAATTACAGCATTTTTGCAAAAATTATTTGTAAAGACACGAATCACCTGAGAGATGTCTTGAATAAAATCCAAAAGGTAGATGGTATCGACAGAACTGAGACCCTTATCGTGCTTGAAGAAAGCATAAATAGGCCTATTCAGTTGTTTGAACAAGATGCCAAGTAATTTTAGAATAGTCTATCAATTATTTAGATTAAATCTAAATAAATTAGTTACATAAGTATTTTATAGATTTTTATCACTATATCAATAAAACCAAAAGTGTCACCAAAGCACTTTTGGTTTATTAAACAACTGTATTACAACCTCTTAATAGCTGTTTTTTTATAAGATCCTAAGAATTTTACTACTGTCTGAACATAAAAATTTAGATTAATGTTATATCTTTGCGCTACAAAATGTAATTAGTCTAAATAACTCGATTTATGAGCAAAGACAATCAAATTTTAGAGGAATTCACCTCAAAAGAATATGAACACGGTTGGTCAGTTGATTTTGAAGCTGATGAAGCACCAGCTGGTTTAAATGAAGAAATTATCCATTGGATATCCGCTAAAAAGGAGGAACCACAATGGCTATTGGAATGGAGGCTCAAAGCCTACAGGACATGGCAGTCGATGGTAGAGCCAGAGTGGGCCAATGTACATTACCCAAAGGTTGATTTTCAATCTTTGATATACTACTCTGCTCCTAAGCAAAAATCCAAACCTAAAAGTCTTGATGAAGTAGACCCTGAGTTACTTCAGATTTATGAAAGACTTGGTATTAACCTAAATGAGCAAAAGAAATTACAGGGTATTGCTGTGGATGCCGTTTTGGACTCTGTATCTGTAGGAACTACCTTTAAAGATACATTAAGCAAGTTGGGCATTATTTTTTGCTCATTTAGCGAAGCAGTTAAGGAGCATCCTGAATTGGTTAAAAAATATTTGGGTTCTGTAGTACCGATGACCGACAATTATTATGCGGCATTGAACTCTGCTGTATTCTCCGATGGCTCTTTCTGTTATATACCTAAAGGTGTAAGATGCCCAATGGAGCTCAGCACCTATTTCCGGATCAATGCGGCCAATACAGGACAATTTGAAAGAACTTTAATTGTAGCAGAGGACGAATCTTACGTATCCTATCTTGAAGGATGTACAGCTCCTCAAAGGGACGAAAACCAACTTCACGCTGCTGTAGTGGAAATCTACGCTGCCAAAGACGCTGAAGTGAAATATTCTACAGTTCAAAACTGGTTCCCGGGAGACAAAGATGGAAAAGGCGGTATTTATAACTTTGTAACCAAAAGAGGTATTTGTGCTGGGGACAATTCCAAGATCTCATGGACTCAAGTAGAAACCGGCTCTGCCGTTACTTGGAAATACCCTTCTTGTATCCTTAAAGGAGATAATTCAGTGGGCGAGTTTTATTCTGTGGCTGTTACCAATAACTATCAGCAAGCTGATACCGGTACCAAAATGATCCATATTGGTAAAAACACCAAATCCAGAATTGTATCAAAAGGTATTTCTGCGGGGAAATCACAAAACTCTTACAGAGGTCAGGTACAAGTGATGAAAAGAGCGCAAAACGCAAGAAATTTCTCTCAGTGTGATTCCTTGCTAATGGGTGACAGATGTGGTGCACATACCTTCCCTTATATAGATATCCAAAACCCTTCTGCCAAAGTTGAGCATGAGGCAACTACCTCTAAAATCGGTGAAGACCAAATCTTCTACTGCAACCAAAGAGGTATTGATACTGAAGATGCAGTAGCCTTGATCGTCAATGGTTATGCAAAAGAAGTATTGAATCAGCTGCCTATGGAATTTGCCGTAGAAGCCCAAAAACTACTTGCGCTTACACTAGAAGGCAGCGTAGGGTAATCCACATACAAATCTTTAATAATTATGGTGATGGAGTTCGTTTAGATCTCCCCTCACTTATTATTACCGAATACTGAAAAAAGAAATAGTACATATCATGTTATCGATAAAAAATTTACACGCATCAATTGAAGGTACTCCTATCCTTAAAGGAATCAATCTAGAGATCAAAGCAGGAGAAGTACATGCTATCATGGGACCTAATGGTTCTGGTAAATCTACTTTGGCTTCTGTTTTGGCGGGAAGAGAAGAATATGAGGTTACTGAAGGAGAGGTTACGTTCAATGGCAAAGACCTTTTGGACCTAAGCCCAGAGGATAGAGCTAGAGAAGGTGTCTTCTTGGCTTTCCAGTACCCAGTGGAAATCCCAGGTGTAAGCACCACCAACTTCCTTAGAACTGCTGTTAACCAAGTAAGAGAATACAGAGGTCAGGAAGCACTTGATGCCGTAAAGTTTCTTTCATTGATGAAGGAGAAAATGAAGTTGGTTGAAATCGACCAGAAGCTGATGAGCAGGGCCTTGAATGAAGGTTTCTCTGGTGGGGAAAAGAAAAGAAACGAAATCTTCCAAATGGCCATGCTTGAGCCTGCCCTATCCATCTTGGATGAAACAGATTCAGGTTTGGATATCGATGCCTTGAGAATTGTTTCCAATGGTGTAAACCAATTGAAATCTCCAGAAAATGCTACTATAGTAGTTACTCACTACCAGCGTTTGTTGGATTATATTGTTCCTGATTTTGTACACGTACTTTATAAAGGAAGAATCGTTAAATCCGGATCTAAAGAACTGGCATTGGATCTAGAAGAAAAAGGATATGACTGGATCAAAGAAGATGTAGACGGAGCTTCTGTCTAATCTAATTATCCCATTGTCAAACCTCTTATTTCTTAATTGATGACTACACTAACCAAAAATAAAATCACGGAATCTTTCCTTGAAGCTGCCCTTTCAACCAAAGCTAAAAACTTGGTTGACTTACAGCAAGAAGGTATCGATTTCCTAAAAAAAGAAGGACTTCCAGCCCAAAAAGCAGAGGAATATAAATTCACGCATTTGAGCAAAAAGCTGGAAACAAATATTTCCAACTTTAAAGCAGCTACCAAAGTTAATATCAGCACTGAGCAAGTTAAGGCTGAATTGATTGCAGACCTTGATGCTCATTTGTTGGTAATCAATAACGGGCAACTAGACCTTGAATTATCTTCATTTTCCGAAGATAACTACTCCCTTAAAAGCTTTGCAGATTTAAGCACTGAAGAGGCTCAAAAGATCGGTAAAATAGCCAAGGTAGAAAAAGACCCATTTACTGCTTTAAACACAGCAAATTTTGGATGCGGAACCTATATCCATATTGCTAAAGGCAAGGTTGTGGAAAAACCAATCCTGATCCTGTATTTCAATCAGGCAAATGAAGGTCAGGTTATAAGCCCAAGATTTTATATTGATGCAGAGGCTAATACTGAAGCTACCTTTATTGAAAAGATAATCAGTCTGGATGAAGCTGTTTACTTCTTGAATTCTGTCTCTGAAGTAAAAGTTAGTGACAATAGCCACTTACATTACTATAAGATCCAGAATGAAAGTAAGGCTGCCATTGAAGTCAACAACTTTGTGACGGACATCCATAGAGATGCCACTTTCTCAGCTTTCACCCTATCCCTACAGGGAGACATGATCAGGAACAACCTGAGTTTGAATCTTCTGGACAGTGGATGTGAAGGAAATATGTATGGACTTTATCTATTGAATGGTAATAGCCATGTAGATAACCATACTAATGTGGATCATACAATGCCACATGCAGACTCCAATGAGCTTTATAAAGGCATCCTTGGGGATAAATCCAGAGGAGTTTTCAACGGTAAAATATTTGTAAGGCAGGATGCGCAAAAAACAAATGCCTTCCAGCAAAACAATAATATTTTGCTTTCAGATGATGCTATTATTAATACCAAGCCACAATTGGAAATCTGGGCAGATGATGTAAAGTGTTCACATGGCTGTACAACAGGCCAATTGGACGAGGAGGCGCTTTTCTATCTTCAGGCAAGAGGAATCGGAAAAGAAGAAGCGAGAGGACTACTGCTTTATGCCTTTGCCGGTGAAATATTAGACCATATTAAAATCGAAGCTTTCAAGGAATATTGCATTTCTCTTGTTCAAGAAAGATTAGGGAATTTATAAAATACCTTTCATGACTTTGGACATCCAAAATATCCGGGGGCAATTTCCGGTCCTTGACCAAGAGGTCAACGGAAAGCCTCTAATCTATTTAGACAATGCCGCCACCACCCAAAAACCAAAGGTGGTACTGGAGGCATTGTCTTCTTATTATACCCATGACAACTCCAATATCCATAGAGGAGCGCATACTTTAGCGGACAGGGCCACCAGGACCTATGAAAAAACCCGTGCTGCGGTACGCGAATTCCTTAATGCTAAGGAAGAAGAAGAAATCATTTTCACCAAAGGTACCACTGAAGGGATTAACCTAGTGGCATCAACATTTGGTAGAAAATTCATAAAAGAGGGAGATGAAATCATCATTTCCAACTTAGAACATCACTCCAATATAGTGCCCTGGCAGATGCTCTGTGAGGAAAAAGGAGCTATTTTAAAAGTTATCCCTATCAATGACAAGGGCGAAATCCTAATGGATGAATTTGACAAGCTGCTCACTGAAAGGACCAAACTGGTTTCGGTGGTTCACGCTTCCAATGCACTAGGAACTATCAACCCTATCGAGGAAATCATTACCAAAGCCCATCAGTTTGGAGCTAGGGTATTGATAGATGGAGCACAATCATCGGCCCATCTTGACATAGATGTACAGACCTTGGATTGTGATTTCTTTGTTATGTCTGCCCATAAGATTTACGGTCCGACAGGCTTGGGAGTGCTTTATGGTAAAAGGGAAGTTCTCGAAGCAATGCCTCCTTACCAAGGTGGTGGAGAAATGATCAAGGAGGTTACTTTTGAAAAAACCACCTATAATGAAATTCCTTTTAAATTTGAAGCAGGAACCCCTAATATTGCAGACGTGATAGCGTTCCAAAAAGCTATTGAGTTTGTCAACGAACTTGGTAAAGCTAATATTAGAGCACATGAGGAAATTTTGCTCTCCTATGCAGCTGAAAGGCTTTCAAGTATAAAGGGATTCATCCCAATAGGTACAGCAGATAAAAAAGTGAGCGTTTTATCCTTTCTGATTAATGGCATGCATCCTTTCGATGTTGGAATGATGCTCGATGCTTCAGGCATTGCAGTAAGGACAGGGCATCACTGTACGCAGCCATTGATGAATCGATTTAATCTTGAGGGAACTGTTAGGGCTTCATTTTCTGTTTATAACACCAAAGAAGAGGTAGATAGGCTGGTAGAAAGCGTAAGCAAGATCGCCAAATTAAAGAATAAATGACTGATATAAAGCACGTTCAGGAAGAAATAATAGACGAATTCACTATACTTGAGGGAGACAGAGAATCCACCATATTTTATATTATGGAGCTGGGAAATAAATTGACTGATTACCCAGAAGAGGCTCGATTAGATGAAAACCTCATCAAAGGCTGTCAATCAAAAGTATGGCTTACTACAGAGGAAAAAGATGGAAAAGTCATTTTCAAGGCTGACTCCAATACTGATATTACTAAGGGGCTTATCAGTCTTTTGATAAGAGTACTTTCCGATAGAAGCCCAAAAGAAATCGTCAATGCTGATCTGTATTTTATTGAGAAAATAGGCATGGGCAATATTCTTGGATCCCAAAGATCCAATGGCTTGGCGGCCATGATCAAACAGATGAAACTATATGCATTGGCATATCAATCAAAATTAAACGTTTAGCTATATGGCTGAAGAAACTAAAACGGATCAAGAAAAGGTAAATGTTCCTGATCTCAGGGACAAGGTAGTACAGGCCATTAAATTGGTATACGACCCAGAAATACCAGTAGATGTATACGAGTTGGGATTGATTTATGAAATCAGCGTGTATCCTGTAAACAATGTGTACGTATTGATGACCCTAACATCGCCTAATTGTCCTTCTGCAGAAGCTATTCCTTCAGAAGTGAAAGACAGGATCCAGCAAATACAAGGCATCAATGATGTTGAGGTCGAATTGACCTTTGATCCCCCCTACTCCCAGGACATGATGTCCGAAGCTGCCAAATTGGAGCTTGGCTTTTTATAAGAATAATTTAAATACTTAATATATGTACCCAGAAGAATTAGTAGCACCTATGCGTGCTGAGTTAACTGAAGTAGGTTTTCAAGAATTCAAAACTGCTGAAGACGTAGAAAATCATCTTAAGGACCACAAAGGCACAACATTCATTGTTGTTAATTCCGTGTGTGGATGTGCTGCAGGTGCAGCCAGACCTGGTGTTGTATATGCCTTGGATAAATCTGCCGCTAAACCAAGCAACCTGGCCACTGTATTTGCCGGAAATGACACTGAAGCGGTTAATAAAGTGAGAGAAATGTGTTTACCCTATCCTCCATCTTCTCCAGCAATGGCTTTATTTAAGGATGGTGAATTGGTACATTTTATCGAAAGACACCATATTGAAGGTAGAAATGCCCAAATCATTGGCGAACACCTAGTCGAAGTATTTGAGCACTTTTGCAAATAACATAAAATAGTCCGTTGAAGCGGACTATTTTTATTTCCTTTAATTTCAAATCCCAAACAATGGGATTTTATTTTACTATTTGTTTTTTTTTCAACTGAATCATTTGATTTTATTCAGGAGTTTAATTTTAAATTGCGCAAAATCTGCGCAACATAAACACGTAGTAAATAATTAAGTAATTATACTTAATTATAAATAATGTAAATAACACCGTTCATTATGATAATAAGCCTTGTTTTTATTAACTTAAGGCCGCCAAAAGCGATTTGTCATAAGAACAAAACCATAAATAGATAAACGTAAAATTTATGTCTGAAATAGCTAAGTTATCCTTCGACGGTAAAGAGTATGAATTACCAGTTACAGAAGGTACTGAAAATGAAAAGGCAATTGAGATTGCTAAGTTAAGGGGCCAGTCAGGATTGATCACCCTTGATCCTGGATTCAAAAACACTGGATCTACCAAAAGTGCCATTACTTTCTTGGATGGCGAAAAAGGTATCTTAAGATACAGAGGTTACAATATTGAAGATCTGGCCGAAAATTCCAACTTTTTAGAAGTTTCTTACCTTTTAATTTACGGCGAGCTACCGACACAGACAGAATACGATCAATTCGCTAAAGAAATCACCACGCATACCTTAGTTCATGAAGATATAAAGAAGATGTTGGATGGCTTCCCATCTGTAGCTCACCCAATGGGTGTTTTGTCTTCTTTGATTTGTTCATTGACTGCATTCTACCCAACTTCCTTGGATCCTAATAGAACCAAAGAAGAAATCAACTTAAGCATCATCCGTTTGATGGCGAAAATGCCAACCTTCGCAGCATGGTCTTACAAGAACAAAATGGGACACCCAGTAAACTATCCAGACAATAGCCTGGATTATTGTGCTAACTTCATGAAAATGATGTTCTCCCTTCCTTCAGAGAAATTCGAAATTGATCCGGTTATTGCCAATGCATTGGACAAGCTACTTATCCTACATGCTGATCACGAACAAAACTGCTCTACTTCAACTGTAAGAATTGTTGGATCTTCTCAAGCAAGTATTTACGCTTCTATCTCAGCAGGTATCAACGCTCTTTGGGGACCGTTACACGGTGGTGCTAACCAATCAGTAATTGAAATGCTTGAGGCGATCAAGGCTGATGGTGGTGACTCTAAGAAATACTTGGAAAAAGCTAAAGACAAGAATGATCCATTCAGATTGATGGGCTTTGGACATAGAGTTTATAAGAACTTCGATCCTAGAGCAAAAATCATCAAAAAAGCTGCTGATGATGTATTGTCTAAACTAGGCGTTAATGATCCCGTATTAGAAATTGCCAAGGAATTGGAAGCTGCTGCACTTAAAGATCAATACTTTGTGGATAGAAAACTTTATCCTAACGTAGATTTCTATTCTGGAATTATCTATAGAGCCTTGGGCATCCCTACTGATATGTTTACAGTAATGTTTGCACTGGGTAGACTTCCAGGTTGGATAGCACAATGGAAAGAAATGAGAGAAAACGGTGAGCCTATCGGTAGACCAAGACAGGTTTACACTGGTGCTAATGAAAGACCTTATGTATCTATGAATGATAGATGATTAATATTAGATAATATTTAGTAAAGCGGGATCCGAAAGTATTCCGCTTTTTTATTTAAGATCCTTTTAAATTTATTGGTTAAATCTGCCACACATTACTTTTCAAGGATAAAAAATATTTTGCCAATTTTCCTTGAAACAATATTATTCTAATGTTATATCTCAAAATGGAATCAAAAAGGCCCAGCACACTTAAAAGGGTAAGATAAAATTTTAGATAAATTTCATTCAACAAACAGCTATCCCCACCAAATAAATCTTTAGTAAAAGGGGATTATTTTTATATTTATTTTACAAATATTCATAAAATATTTGCTTTATCGAAATATTCCTCCTACTTTTGCAGCTCAATTAATCAGAACTTTTCTGAGTCGTGAGTTTCCTTACTCGGTCGCTTTTGGGATGTATTAAAGGAAATCAGGGCACAGGAGTAAGGTAAATTTCATGGAAAACGAATTATTATTTTCGAACCTGGGAATTTCAGCAGAAATTCTTCAGGCAGTGGAAGATATGGGCTATACCCAACCTTCCGAAATTCAAGCTCAATCAATTCCTCTTATGCTAGAAGGTCGTGATGTAATCGGCCAAGCACAGACAGGAACCGGTAAGACTGCCTCTTTTGGTATTCCTATCGTAGACATGATTGACGCATCAAGCAACAAGCCTCAAGCATTGATCCTTTGCCCGACTAGGGAACTAGCTGTTCAGGTAGAAGGAGAAATCAGCAAGCTTGCCAAACACAAAAAAGGAATTTATAGCACTGCCATTTATGGTGGAGAATCCATTGATCGTCAGATCAGAACCTTGAGAAAAGGTGTTCAAATCATCGTAGGTACCCCTGGCAGGGTAATGGATCATATGAAACGTGGTAATATCAAGCTGGAAACAGTAAAAACCATTGTTTTGGATGAGGCGGATGAGATGCTTGACATGGGCTTTAGAGAAGATATCGAAATGGTATTGAGTCAAATGCCTGAAGATCGTCAGACCATCTTCTTCTCAGCGACTATGGCCAAGCCAATTATGGACTTGACCAAAAAATTCCAAACCAATCCTGAAATCGTTAAGATCCTTAAAAAGGAACTTACTGTAGAAAATATTTCTCAGGTATACTACGAGGTTAAACCTAACCTTAAAATGGAATTGATCACTAGATTGATCAATATCCACCAATTCAACTTAGGTGTAGTATTCTGTAACACCAAAAGAGTGACTGACGAAGTAACTGAAGGCTTAATTGCTAATGGCATTATGGCTGAAGCACTTCACGGTGACCTTTCCCAAGCTCAAAGGGACAAAGTAATGAACAAGTTCCGTAAAGGACATTGCTCAGTGCTTGTAGCTACAGATGTTGCTGCCAGAGGTATTGACGTTGACAATGTAGAAGTTGTTTTCAACTATGACCTTCCATTGGACGAAGAATATTACGTACACAGAATCGGTAGAACTGGTAGAGCAGGTCGTTCTGGAATGGCCATTTCTTTCATCACAGGAAGAAAAGACATTTTCAGATTAAGAGATCTTGAAAGATACATCAAAACAAGCCTGACCAAAATGACTCCTCCTTCTGTATCTGAAATGATCGATCAGAAAAAGGATCAATTGGTAAAAGAGGTGTCTGAAGCAATTTCTAACGAAGAGGATAACCAAATCTTTGAAGCTACTTTAGGTCAGTTATTGGCTGAAGGGCTTACTATGGATGAAATTGCACTTGCATTGGTGAAATTGAAATTCGGTAAGTCAATTGAAGAGCTTTCTGATATGAACTTCGACCTTAACCTAAGTAGAGATAGAGACAGAGGCGAAAGAGGAAGAGGAAAAGATCGTTTTGATAAAGGCGGAAGAAAAGGCGGAAGAGATCGTTTCGAGCGTTCTGAAAGAGGTGCTAGAAGAGGCGGTACTCGTGAAAAAGGAAAAAGAGAAGCCAATATGTCAAGACTTTTCCTAAACCTAGGTAAAAAAGACAGAATTAGACCAAATGATATCGTTGGTGCCATTGCTGGTGAAACAGGAATTCCAGGAAGACAGATTGGTGGAATCGACATCTTTGATAGCTTCTCATTCGTAGATGTTCCTTCTAAAGATGCTGCTCACGTAATCAACGTAATGAAGAGCAATACCATCAAAGGAAAACCTGTAAATATGGAACTTTCAAAAGGTTAAGTAATTATATAAAGGTTAATTAAGGTTTAAAAAAGCACAGATCGTATGATTTGTGCTTTTTTGATTCTTGGCCATTTATAAAATCCATTCAAGTTTTTATTTTTGCATACAAAGAGCTTTAACATGCAGTTATTTTTCCACAAAGACATTCAAGATAGTACCATCATTTTATCTCCCGAAGAGTCAAAGCACCTTGCCAAGGTATTGAGAAAATCTGTCGGTGATGAAGTACACCTTACAGATGGCTTGGGCAATTTATACACCTGTAAAATCACAGAAATCAATCAAAAGAAAACCATTCTAAGTATTATAGAAAAGGAGTCAACCCCTGCTGATCCTTTTCATATCCATTTGGCCATTGCCCCTACCAAAAACACCGACCGAATCGAGTGGATGTTGGAAAAAATAACTGAAATAGGTTTTCATGAGCTCAGCTTACTGAAGACAGACCATTCTGAGAGAAGTTTTCTTAAAACTGAAAGGCTAGAGAAAAAGATGATTTCAGCATGTAAGCAAAGTCTAAAAACAAGGGTTCCTATCATCAATCCATTAAGGACTTTTTCAGACCTTATTCAATCCACACAAGAAAGCGATACACAAAAATTCATCGCCTATGTGGATGAAAACAACCAAAATCTCTTGTTTGATCTAGCCGAAAAAAAGAAGTCATACCTGGTGCTGATAGGTCCTGAAGGAGATTTTTCGGAAGAAGAAATCAAATTGGCATTTGATAATGGATTTAAAGCCTGTAGTCTTGGACATAGTAGGTTAAGGACTGAGACCGCTGGATTAGCTGCAGTACACACTTTAAGCCTAAAGAATTTTCAGTAATGGAAATTGAAAAAACCTTCCTTGCAGAACACCAGCTTTCCCAAAAATCCGCCCAACAATTGCTCTCTTTGGGAGAGATAAAAGTTGTCAACAAAAATGAAACAATTATACATGAAGGAAGAATAGAAACATTCAGTTACCTAATTCTAGAGGGCTGTGCAAAGGCACACCTTAATCATGATGGAAAAAACATCAATTTTTGGTTTGGTTTTGAAGGTGACTTTTTATTCTCTTATAACAGTAAAATTTCCAATCAGCCCGGATACGAAAACATAAGTACACTAGAGAGATGCAGGCTTTGGAGAATCTCCAATAATGAACTTGAGAACCTTAATAGGAGCAATTTGGAGATTGCCAACTGGTCAAGAAAATTAACGGAACTTGAATTGGTAAAGACAGAAAAACGCTTGATAGATTTTCAAACCAAGTCTGCTACAGCTAGGTATCAGGACCTGATCAATAGACATCCAGAAATCTTAAACCGTATTTCACTGGGCAATATTGCCTCCTTCCTAGGAATTAGTCAGGTCTCTCTGAGCAGAATCAGAGGCCAATATTAAGTCATTTTTTAACCTATGTAAAAAGTTCAACAGAACTTTAAACCTACTTTTGCAAAAACATATAAAAAAGTATGGCTTGGCTATTATTGATACTCGCAGGTATTTTTGAAGTGGGGTTCACCACTTCATTAAAACTATCCAACAACTTTACCAACCTTAAATGGTCCATTATCTTCTTTATCTGCATTGGACTTAGCTTTCTCTTGCTCAATAATGCCATAAAAAGCATCCCAATGGGAACTGCCTATGCGGTCTGGACCGGGATTGGTGCAGCAGGAACCTTAATTATAGGCATACTCTTCTTTCATGAGCCTACCAGCTGGCCAAGGATCTTATTTTTGATGTTACTGATAGGCTCAATCGTCGGACTTAAGGCAGTAGCCTAATCAGGAATGCGTTCTTTGGTAAAAAGCTATAGCCCTGTCCAAATCTAATTTGGTATCTATGGCAACGGCTTCATGTTCAGTTTCCACCATTTTTATCTTTATTCCATTTTCCAATAAGCGTAGCTGCTCTAGCATTTCCGCTTTTTCGAGCATAGATTTTTCCCATTGGGTATACTCCAATAAAATTTCTTTGGTATAAGCATAAACACCAATATGTCTATAATAAACAGGAGAAAACTTATCTCTTACATAAGGAACCGGTGAACGACTAAAGTAAAGCGCAAAATTGGCCTTATCTACCACCACTTTTACAGCATTAGGATTAATAACCTCTACTTCATCCTCAATTTTCCGCATCATAGAGGCTACCTTGACATTTGGATCTTCAAATACCTTTACCAAATCTGATAGTGATTCCTTATCCTGAAATGGTTCATCCCCTTGAACATTCACCACCACATCTGCATCCACATTCACCATAGCCTCAGCTATTCTATCAGAACCACTTTCATGTTCCTTTTGGCTTACAAAAACCTCCCCTCCTTCAGCCCTGATCTGTTCTGCGATTTTCTCATGATCAGTAACCACTATAACTTTATCAAAAAGTCCGGTAGCCACCGTACTCAAGTATGTTCTGGCTATCACAGCCTTGCCACATAAATCAGAAGTAAGCTTACCTGGAAAACGGGTTGCTCCGTACCTGGCTGGAATCATTGCTACTATTTTCATAGGGCAATTTTAAACAAAATTATTGAATTAAATCAGCTGAAACACAGATTTCCATCCTTCTACTCAATATACTGCTTAGACACCCTAATCAGAAAAGTAACTTAGTACATCATAGCTTGACCAACAATAAAATGATCAGATAATTAAAATTACATCAATCGCAACTATCCATGCAAAGACCTAAACAGAAACCCATTTTTATCGTAAAATGTAGCAGTGGAAAGGGCTAATTGGACAGGAATCAATTGATCGAAAAATCAGTCTGTATTACCTGTGCTTATAGTTTATTTATATTTAATTCAAATTAACATAAACCAAATTTTATTCTTTATATTTTTACTTATACCAATTCTAAATTCAGATTTTACGACTAAATGCTGAACTATTGTTTCAAAATTTGGTTATGTTTGTTATACAAAATAAAACCCATGGATTATGAAAACTAAGGAAAAAGAAATTGTTACCCTTCAGCGTTCTTTACTTCACGATACAGAAAAAATGTTGAACAAGCAGATAGAGATGGAAGCAAAGTCTTCAGCCTCTTATCTTTCCATGGCTTCATGGTGCGATATGATGGGTTATGACAATGCGGCCAAACTTCTATATGCCCATGCAGAAGAAGAAAGACAACATATGCTTAAACTTTTACATTATATCAATGAAGCTGGTGGCCATGCCATTCAACCAGAAATCACTGGTATCAAGCATCATTTTAATTCCTTAAAGGAAGTATTTCAACTTATTCTGGAGCATGAAATCCAAGTAACTAAATCTATCAATATTATCGTGGACCATTGCTTTGGTGTTAAAGACTTCGCTTCTTTCAGCTTTATGCAGTGGTATGTCACTGAACAAAGAGAAGAAGAATCTTTGGCAAGAAGAGCCCTCGAACTATTTGACATCATTGGTGAAGAAGGAGTCGGCCTTTGGACCATTGATCAGGAATTGGGAAAACTGCACGATCAAGTGGGTGAGGCTTAATTGCAACAAAAGCATAAAAATACTAAAGCGATCATATAATGATCGCTTTTTCTATTTCAATCAAGGCTATTACATCTTATATTAAGATAAAATAAAGGCCAAGATGAAAATAGAAGTCCAAAGCCCAGAGGAATATTTAGAGAAAATACCTGAAGATAGGAAACCCGCTTTTTCAAAATTAAGGGATACCATTATCAACAACCTCCCAAAAGGTTTTGAGGAAACCATGAGTTATGGGATGATAGGTTATGTAGTTCCCCATGAGCTATACCCTGCAGGTTATCACTGCGATCCCAAGCTCCCCCTACCCTTTCTGAGCATAGCTTCTCAAAAACACTTTATTGCCCTTTACCATAGTGGAATTTATGCTGATAAAGCAATATTGGATTGGTTTGTCAATGAATTCCCTAAACACAGTAACTATAAACTAGACATGGGAAAAAGTTGTATAAGGTTTAAAAAGCCTGAGCATATACCCTATTCTTTAATTGCGGAACTTGTAAAAAAAGTGAGTGTAAAAGATTGGATAGTCCTTTACGAGAAAAATGTCAAAAGGTGAAATTTTACTAAATATTGATGGTAAAGACGAGCTATTTACCGATCGATATTTTCCTGAGATTTTTAATATAAATTATAGCGAACACCAAAAATACTACAGAGGATAAAGTAGCTCCAATTACCTTCCATAGCTGATTATAATAAAAGCCTTTTCCAATACCAAATAGGCTAACGATTAACATAATAACAGATGCAACTAAGGAAATTCCTATTTTTATTCGATTTTTCATAAAACCAATTTTAGATATAGCTAGGTAATTATAAAAAATAGAATAAGCATTCAATAACCTCTGACCAATTTTTAACAATAATTTATTACTACTTTAACCACAAAAAATTATAGGGGAATACATTATTGAATTTAATGCATGCATCAAACACTTAAAGGGATCAGCTCAAAAAGGAACCAAACGAAACAAATATCATACTTTTTAAATGATTAGGAACCGCTTATAAAATTCTTAATGATTACCTTTACATTTATAGAACTTAGCTATAATTTGCTATATATTAGACCTTATGGCAAATCCGATTAAACAATAAATCAAAAGAAGAATGCAATTATTGCAAGAAATAAAAACTCCAATTTATAGTATGTTATTAGCTGGCAGTATGCTAGGAGCTACTATAAGTTGTTCTGAAAAGAGTGTAGAAAAGGCGGAGGAGGTAGAATCCAAAACCACAAATAGCCAAACATCTGAAGAAATTGTAAAAAAAGAAGATGGTATGGTTTGGATCCCGGGAGGAGAATTTATCATGGGAACGAATGAGGACGAAGCTTATCCAGCCGAAAAACCAGCAGTAAAAAGATCGGTAAATGGTTTTTGGATGGATGAAACGGAAGTTACCAATACCCAATTCAAAAAGTTTGTCGAAGAAACTGGTTATATTACAGTAGCTGAGCAGAAACCAGATTGGGAAGAAATGAAAAAACAACTTCCCCCAGACACTCCTAAGCCAGATGAATCCTTATTGCAAGCGGGATCGATGGTGTTCGTAGCTCCAAAACACCCTGTAGATAAGCGTGACATTTCACAATGGTGGCAATGGGTAGATGGTGCCAATTGGAAGCATCCTGAGGGTCCAGGATCAGATCTAGAAGGAAGATGGAACCACCCAGTTGTTCATATATCCTTTGATGATGCTGTAGCCTATGCAGAATGGGCTGGTAAAAGACTACCTACAGAGGCTGAATGGGAATTTGCAGCAAAAGGTGGCCTTAGGGACGCAAGATATGCCTGGGGCGCTGAACTAAGACCAAAAGGCAAATTTATGGCCAACACTTTCCAGGGAAATTTCCCTAACGGAAATAAAGGAGAAGATGGTTTTATGGGAACGGCTCCTGTAAAGAACTTCCCTCCCAACCAATTTGGACTGTATGATATTATCGGAAATGTATGGGAAATGACAGATGATTGGTTTGATGCCATTAAGTTTCAAAGATTATCAGGAAGTGCTCCATTATTGGATTCCAATATGAACCAATGCTATAATCCTACCAATCCATACGCGCAAGAAAGAGTGATAAAAGGAGGTTCCTTCCTTTGCTCAGATAATTATTGTATCAACTATCGTCCCAGCGCAAGACAGGGACATGCCTATGACAGTGGAACATCCAATGTAGGTTTTAGATGTGTCAAAGATGCTCCTCAAAAAACCTTAGGAATGAAATAGAATCAGTATTTTACCTTTCATAAAAAAAATCCGATATCATTCAGATATCGGATTTTTTTTATGCCTTAATAATAATTTTTGAGTATTATTTAAGTCTACTCTGTTCAAGTCTCACCCAAAACAAAACACAACTCTAATAATTCATTTATAGATCTCAATGCCTCAACACAATTTGGGAAACGCTTATTAATAATACCTCACATCACACTCAGGGTTAGACTCCCTGAAACTATCTATTTGACGACTATTGATTCTGGTATTGAAGCAAATCAAACGCTTAAGATTGGTTAAATCTTCAATAGGATTTATACTCTTTACATTGGTACTGGCAATATCCAACTCTTCCAATTCATAAAGTGTTTCTAATCCTTTTAACCTTTTTACTCCTGTTCCAGAAATAATCAAACTCTTAAGGGTTTTCAAATTTTCCAAAGGACGCAAATCCTCAATTCCTGTATTGGAGAGATTCAAATATTCCAAGCTCTTTACTTGGCCTATAGGTTCCAAATTAGAAATAGGCGATTGAGAAATCTGTAGCTTCGTTAATTTTTCAAAAGTCACAATATCGCTAATATCATATAGTGGCGAATCATGGATCTCCAGATCCTGTAGATTAATAAAATCAACCAAAGGCCTTAACGAATTGATACCTTTCTTCTGAATAGTAAGCTTGCGGATAGAAGTTAATTTATGCAGCTCACGGGTATTTGGAGCCTCGGACAAATTCGCTGCGTCAGTAAAAATCTCTTTCCAAACACCATCCAAGCCATTCCACCATGCCTTCAACTCCTCCGTTCTAAAGATGATATTAGCATTCGGCACCACCTGAAGCAAGTCCTGTACCTCCCATAACGGCACATCAGTACCGTTTACATCAAGGTAGTCTAGCTTAGACAGACTCATCAATGGAGCTATTGTAGCGAGGCCAGTATTATTAAGGGAGATAAATTCTAAACCTGGCAATTTACCCAGATCCTCTACATTAGTAATGACACTTGAGTTTCCAGAAATACGCTTCAAGGTTTTTAATTCCCTCAAAGGGCTCATATCGCTAATCTTGGTATCATTAAATTTCAGTGACACCAATTTTTTGAACTTAAGAATTGGGCGAAGATTGACTATTTGACTTCCTGAAAGATCCAATGAGTCCACTCCAACGATTCTTGAAATAGCTTCGACAGAAGGTGTTCCTCCTCTATATCCTATTAATTCATCCTCCAAAACATCCTTCCAACCTTCTGGCAATGTTGACCACCAGGTCTGTAGGTTTTCAACATTATGGATTAATAGCACTCTCCTATTTTCTCTGGCAAAATCATCTGCTTGACCTTCTGAAATACCTGTTCTGTCAGCATAGATTCTCTGAATATTTTTCTTACCATTCATTGGCTCTAGGCTGTTCACATCTGTTTGGTTAATATTGATAACTTCCAAATGTTCAAGCCCTGCTAATGGCGCCAAATCTCTTATATTGGTCTGTGACAAATCCACTTCTTCTAAGCTTTCAAGCTCAGCTAAAAAGTTAAAATTAATCAGGTAATTATCTTGGATCCCCAGTTTCTTAAGTTGTTTTAGCTGGTTGATACTTTCAATATTATTAAAGCCACTTCTTCCCAAATTCAGTTCTTCTAGAACCTCAAATGAATTCAAGGCAGCAAAGCTCATAAGCGGTGTGTTCACAGCCTTTAGCACCTTCAGGTTACTAAGATATTGCAGATCATCAATTTGCTGGATAAGCGTATTGGAAATATCCAGATACTGCAAATTCTCAGCATACTTAATAAACTGTATATCCTGCGCTGGAGTATTGGAAACATCCAGATAGGTCAAAAAGGTGACATTACTTATCGGTCCCAATTCGCTGATCATGGTATTACTAATATCAATATACTTCAGATCTCTAAGCGCTTCCAATGGATTTAGATCCTGTATATATGTATTTCCGGACAAATTCAGGCTGTCGATGGCACTGATTTGATTCAAATGATCAACGGTAATGGAGTCCTCCATACTAAGGTCAATACTTTCCCTAAAAAAGGTCTCCCACTCAAAGGATAAGGTACCCCACCATTCCATCAATTCTTTATCCCTACTAAGCTTTGTAGTATATATACTGGCTATCTTCAATTCATTGGATTGCCTATCCAGGTTCACCTCTACAAATCTAGGTTTGGTATTTTCAATTTCTTCCCCATCCAGTCCTGTTGCTGAAAGGGTCCTGTCCATGGATACACTAAAAGACAATTCACCATTATCTCTAAGAAATGGCTTAACCTCCCTCACTTTAAATTTAAAGCTGGCATCCTTAAAGAAAAATTCAACATCCTTTAAATAGGCTGTCACGTCCTTATTGGTAATTACCTGGCGGTCAAGCACCAAATCATCCTCCACTTGGACTTTACTGTCTCTAAAAATCTTCTTATAACTTTCGGTAATAATCACATCCTTATCACGGGCAGGTGTTTCATCACTCCCCACCGTGTTAAGGAAATATTCCAAAAACTGAACCTGATCTTCTACTTTTTGGCTGAAATCTTTGATTTCCTGCTTGGAATAGCCACCCATATCCTGGGCAATCCCCATTCCGGGAGCCAAAATGATACAACACCAAAAGAAAATAAAATACTTATTCCTGATCATAAATATAGTTTAGGATAACCTCTTTTTCTTTTTCATCACTGTACTTGCTAAGATTGCTTACCAGCCATCCGGTATTGAAACCAGGCCTGTTAAACTGCGCAACCTCAAAATACCAGTTATCTATTTGAAAGAAATGAAACTTCACTCCTTTAACGGTTTCAAATTTTATATTACCATTTTTGATTTCATAAAGAAATATGGTCAGGTAATCCGGTTTAAATTCATCCGGCGTATAGGATTCGGGTTTTTTATTATCCTGTAATGCTTTTCTAAGATTCATGAAGCCAAGTTCATGACTCAAGGGGTGTAAGAAAGGCTTCTTATTTCCATCAGCCTTATCAAAAAAGCGTTTGAAAGAATCAAAGGTTACTTTATCGATTACCCATTCATAACCTAGCCCTTCTTCTTCCAACTTCATAAATAAGGTAATGTCCTCCCTTTTTCCCTTGTATTGGAAAACGGTGGAAACTTCTGCAAACCAATTTCCCCTGTGGAAATTAAGGTATTGCGGATAGCTCTCTGATAAGACTTGATCTTTAAATTCTTGTTTAAGATTCTCGGGAATATTGGAAGTCTGGTTATCAAAAAGTAAACTGATGTATTTAGTTCTCAGCTCCCTATCATGATATTCCTCATCACCAGCATAGTATCTTGTCAGACCATCCTGGCTTTCTTCAGCGTTAAATCGACGAAAGAATTGGTTTAGTTGTTTGGTTGAAGCAGCAAATCTGCCATCATCCTTAACTTGTCCGGGGCCGTATAAACCCTGCCCCGGAGCAAATTGTATGGATGTAATTATTATAATTACTAATACGCTTAATTTCTTCATGCGGAAGTTTCAGTCACTCTAATATCACCCAGCATCACGTCCCAAAACTCGATAGTTCTACCAGCTACCTGAGTTTGTTTCTTCTCTACGTAAATGGTGATATCTTTCTTGGTGGTATCTTTATAGTTCAGACCAGTCTCTGCAGAAGTACCTTCAAATCTTTGATAGATAGTTACCACTCCTACATAACGGCCGTCAGGCTGTCTTTCCAAATCAGAGATATAATGAATATCATACCAGCTGATTTTTACATTATCATAGTTAAGGGCCATCAATCTCTCGAAGTATCTTCTTACTGGATAGTAAGCCACTTCTTGTGAATTGATAGAGGAAACTCCCATTTCAGCTCCTGGAGCAAACAATTCCTCGGCTCTGTCCATTACACGGTTAGCTTCAGAAAACTGGGTCTCTTTGCTACCAATGATACTGATATATTTACTAAGGTCTTTTACCTTTTCTAGCGCCAAAGAGTCAATGGCCTGTTTCCTTTGAGGACTAATATTATCTGATTGCGCAGCAGCAAAAAGCGTAGTCGCAAAGAACAATAAAATAAGTGCTTGAATATGCTTTTTCATGATTAGTTTCTTTTCTAAATGTTAATTATCTTCTACGAAGTTCTAGTTCAGTGATTCTGCCACTACCGTCAAGTCTCACGTCACTGATGAAATTCAAATTCTTCTTAGTATCCTTCAAATAATTCAAATACTTCACGATGGTGGTTGGCTCATCGTAATCTTTGATTCCATTTTCTTCGTGGATAACAATCAAAACAGGGGTATTTTGATTAGAGAACATACTCAAAGCTTCTTGGATTGAGCTATTCGCACTTTGTACACTACCTGCATTCGCAATAGCTGAAAAATAATTTTCAAGCTTACCTACTGCTACTTCTTCTGCTGATGGTTGTGCTGGAGCTGGTGCTGGCGCTGGCTCTTCAACTGGAGCTGGAGCCGGAGCTGCCTCAACTACCTTTTTCTTACTTTTACAAGCGCCCATTGCCAATAGCCCAAACAGTGCCAAAGTCATAAGCCTGCTAATAGGTGATTTTAGACTTCTTTTTTTCATGTTAGAATAGATTATTATTTTAAGTTGGTAATTTAAGTAAGATGAATATCCTCGATAATAGCAGTAGGTTATGTATCGAAAATCAACGCCTTTCACTTACCATTGCTGACTTAAAAAAATGGCTTTTAAACAAAATTTCAGTCATTAGGTTTTTCCAGAACATCGATTTAAAGGATATACATTTTTATTCTTTTAAGCTCTTGCACCTTGAACAAAAAGCATTCCATTATTCAAATATTTCCTTTAATTTATTTTCCAAACTAGGGCCTCTAAGATCCTTAGCGATGATTTTCCCTTCAGGATCAACCATATAAGTCGCAGGAATCGCATTAATATTGTAAGTAGCCGCAGCCTCAGAATTAAAATATTTTAAGTCGGAAACATGTGTCCAACTTAGCTTATCCGCCTTTATAGCGTCTACCCAAGCATCCTTACTTCTATCCAATGACACTCCCAGCACCTCAAATCCTTTATCATTGTACTCATTGTACAATCTTACCACATTTGGGTTTTCTTCTCTACATGGCTTGCACCAAGCAGCCCAAAAATCGATCAACACATATTTACCCTTAAAATCGGATAAATTAACCATTTCTCCTTCAGGATTAGGTAAAGAAATTTCTGGTGCAGGCTGACCGATAGATAATGCCCTCATCTCATCCAACTCCCGCTTTAAGCCCAAAATCATTTTGGTATCAGGATATTTCATATCCAGCTGGCTAACCAAACTATCAATATAAGGAAAATCATTTCTCGGATTCAACATACCAACAGCTGCCAGGGCCGCAAAACTCCCCTCCATGCTATCTATAGTGCTTTTTACTTTTTGGGCATGATCTGATTCCAATTTCATCGCTTTTTCCTGAATAGCTTTTATTGCTGCTTCATCCTTAGCAGACAATGCTTCGTAATATTCAGAATTTAATTGATTGATCTGCTCTTGATATTCCTCAGAAAGCTGATCTACCTTAACTACTTGCTGGGTATCAAATGATCCACTAATAGTAAAGCTTTCTTCTTTGTTAAAGTCATAATCAATTTTGACATCTTCATTATACAAAGCCAGCTTTACTTGCTTCTCGCCAAACATATCCAATTCGTAGAAATGCGGTCCATCCAAGCTCAATTTATACTCAAACTTACCATTATCCTTAATGGCAAGGGTATCTACTACTTCAACGCTATTATCTGTATATCTAGACAATATCAAATCACCTTCTGGGTGATTTTCGAACTGACCACTAACTATTACTTCACCATCAAAGACGGTTTCTTTCACCTCATTGGAACATGAGCTGATTAATACTATAAATAATAAAGCAATATAATAATTGTACTTCCTCATATAATTAGTTATCTAATAGTTCGGATAATATTTTATTGGCCACCTTAGGATCTGCCTTGCCCTTAGACTTTTTCATTACTTGTCCCATAAACATTCCAAGAAGACCTTTCTTACCAGATCTATATTCAGCCACCTTAGCCTCATTCTCGGCCAAAACGCTTTCTACAATTGGCTTCAATGAGCCTTCATCACTCTCTTGTATCAAATTCAACTTCTGTGCAATTTCCAATGGAGTTTGCAAAGCATTCTTTAACATTTCAGGGTAGATTTTTTGGGAGGCCACTGAAAAGTTTACCTTACCTTCATCAATTAACGCAATAAGACTTGCCAATTGTTTTGGACTCACAGGAAAATCTGAAATATGCAGGGTAAGCTCGTTCAGATAAGACTTAACCGGCCCCATCATCCAGTTTGATGCTGCCTTATAGTTATTTGTTTCCGTACACAATTCCTCAAAGTAAAGTGCGATTTCCTTGGAATCAGTCAAAACATTGGCATCATATTCTGGAAGCCCAAATTCTTCCACAAATCGCTTGTGCAATTCCCTAGGCAAAGAAGGCATTCCCACTTTGATGCTTTCCAACCATTCTTCGGAGATCACCACAGGACTCAAATCAGGCTCAGGGAAATACCTGTAATCATTCAGATCTTCTTTGGTACGCATACTGGAAGTTAAACCAGTCGTCGCATCAAATGTTCTGGTTTCGGAAATAATTTCCTCATTATTTTCCAGCATATCGATCTGGCGATCAAACTCATGTTCAATAGCTCTGGCTACGTTTCGGAAAGAGTTCATATTCTTCACCTCCACTTTTTTTCCGAGTTCTTTAGCACCCTTCAGTCTTGTAGAGATATTGGCATCACAACGCATGGAGCCTTCTTCCATATTACCGTCACAGATTTCCAAATAACGTACCAATTTTCTGATTTCAGCCATAAACTGGTAAGCCTCTTCGGATGATTCTATACATGGTTCTGTTACAATTTCCAAAAGGGGAACTCCAGCACGGTTATAATCTACCAAAGTATCTACTTCACCAGCAAGGTGCATGGATTTACCAGCATCCTCTTCCATATGGATCCTGGTAAGCTCTACATTCCTTTTCTCCCCCTTTTTCTCCAAAGTAACTGGCACAAAACCTCCCACACATACAGGGTTCTTATCCTGTGTCAACTGATAGCCTTTTGGCAAATCCGGATAAAAGTAGTTTTTCCTGGCAAAAATATTGGTTCTGGTAATCTCACTGTTACAGGCCAATCCCAACTTCATAGCAAATTCAACTGCACGCTTGTTTACCTTTGGCAAGGTACCTGGATGACCTAATGTAATTACTGAAATATTTGTATTTGGAAGGTTTCCAAACTCTGTTGAATCAGACGCATACATTTTGCTTTTGGTAAGCAATTGAACGTGAACCTCAAGCCCAACGACTAATTCATATTTATCTTTTATTTCCTTAGATGGCATTTTTGTTAAAATATTTTTCATGAAACGCTTCAGATTTCCAAAAATGGTAGAGTTTTCACCCAAAACCAAATCATAAACCCGAGAAAACTAATTATATGGAAGAAAACATTTCTTTTGCTTTGACCACTACCTGATCCAAGCCAGCAATATTCTTACCTCCTGCTGTCGCGAAAAACGGTTGGCCGCCTCCGCCACCTTGGATTTCCTTCGCCAATTCCCTTACTGTATTTCCTGCATGAAGTCCCTTTTCAGCAACTAGAGAATCTGCAATGACCACTGCTACCTGAGGCTTGCCATTGATATCTGCGGCAATCACAGCAAGCACATTTTCAACCTCGTTTTTCAACTCAAAGGCTAATTTCTTCAAGGCATCTGCCGATGGCAAAGAAACCTTGGTAATGATCTGATTGATGCCATCCTTGTTTACTTGGGCATTGATCAGTTCATCTTTCAATCCAGCAGCTTGCTTAAGATGCAAAGCTTCTACTTCTTTCTTAAGTTCACTTCTTTCCTGAATCAATGTTTGAATGGATTTCTTCAGGTCTTTAGGGTTTTTCAGCATGTCCTGCAATTCCTTTACCAATGACAACTGTTCATTAACAAAGTCTTCTGCAGCTTTTGCTGATATAGCTTCAATTCTCCTCACGCCAGACGAAATGGACCCCTCTGATACAATCTTGAACAAACCTATTTTACCCGTTGATGATACGTGGGTACCTCCACAAAGTTCTACGGAATATTCAGGACCAAAGGTAATTACACGCACAAAATCCCCATATTTTTCTCCGAAAAGAGCTGTCGCTCCCATCTTCTTGGCTTCCTCAATTGGGACATTTCTTTGCTCACTTAACGGAATATTCTCTCTAATCTTCTGATTGACAATATGCTCCACCTTTGCAATCTCTTCATCGGTCAGTTTGCTAAAGTGCGAAAAGTCAAATCTCAATAGGTTTTCATTGACCAAAGACCCTTTTTGTTGCACATGATCACCTAGTACTTCTCTCAATGCAGCATGCAACAAATGGGTAGCTGTATGGTTATTCATGGTCAACTCCCTTTTGCTCTTATTCACCTTGCAGGTAAAACTGGCAGAAGGGTCCTGTGGAAGTTTTTCCACAAAATGCACAATAAGGTCATTCTCCTTTTTGGTGTCAAGCACCTTGATGCTTTCATTATCATTTACCAGAACACCTGTATCACCTACCTGTCCACCACTTTCAGCATAAAAAGGGGTTTCTTCCAATACCAATTGGTATTTGGTGGATTTCTTTTCTTTAATCTCTCTATATTTGATGATCTGGGTGGTACTCTCCAAATTGTCATAGCCGACAAATTGTACCCCACCTTCTTCACCTACTAATATCCAATCTCCGGTTTCATGTTCTGCAGCAGCACGGGATCTTTCCTTCTGCTTGTTCATTTCCTGCTCAAAACCTTTTTCATCCACAGAAATGCCGTTTTCTCTCGCAATCAAAGAAGTCAAGTCAAGTGGAAAGCCAAAAGTATCATAAAGTTCGAAAGCTACTTGACCAGGGATTACATTTTCACCCTTGCTGTCCATATCAGCTTTGATATGTTCCAGTCTTTTCAACCCATTGTCCAAGGTGCGCAAAAAGGATTGCTCCTCCTCAAATATCACCTTGGCAATAAATTCCTGCTGGGAAGCAATCTCCGGGAACATTTCTCCAAAATGTTCGGATAGCAGAGGAAGCAATTCATATAAGAATGGCTCACTGAAACCTAGGAAGGTATAACCGTACCTTACGGCTCTTCTCAAGATCCTTCTGATCACATAACCGGCCTTATTATTGGAAGGCAACTGACCATCTGCAACAGTAAAGGAAATAGCCCTGATGTGATCTACAATTACTCGGATGGCAATATCGATCTTTTCATCCTCGCCGTATTTCTTGCCAGACTTCTTCTCCACCGCCTCAATGAACGGAGTAAATACATCGGTATCATAATTGGAGGTCTTGTTTTGAATGGCCCTCACCAATCTTTCAAAACCCATTCCTGTATCTATATGCTTGGCAGGCAATTCACTCAAACTGCCATTGGCTTGTCTATTGAACTGGATAAATACCAGGTTCCAAATTTCAATTACCTGGGGATGGTCCATATTGACCAAGTCCTTTCCTGGAACCTGCTCGATTTCTTCTTCTGGTCTTAGGTCAATATGGATTTCGGAACATGGTCCACAAGGTCCAATATCACCCATTTCCCAGAAATTATCTTTTTTATCTCCAAAGAGAATTCTTTCCTTCTCAACATGTTCCTCCCACATTCCGAAGGCTTCCATGTCTTTTTCCAATTTATCCCCAGCGTCTCCTTCAAACACGGTCACATACAATCTGTCTTTAGGAAGTTTATATACCTCTGTCAACAGATCCCAAGACCAAGCTATGGCTTCTTTCTTAAAATAGTCTCCAAAGGACCAATTACCAAGCATTTCAAACATGGTGTGGTGATAGGTGTCTACACCCACTTCTTCCAAATCATTGTGTTTCCCTGAAACTCTCAAACACTTCTGACTGTTAGTAGCCCTAGTATAGGCAGGCACCTCATTACCAAGGAAATAGTCCTTGAACTGATTCATACCGGCATTGGTAAACATCAGTGTTGGATCGTTTTTAACAACGATCGGTGAAGAAGGCACGAATTGGTGTTGCTTGGATTGGAAATACTCTATAAAAGTACTTCTTATTCTTTTAGCGTCCATGTAATGAGTTATGCTTATTAATATTCGGATAATACAATTGATATATCTATATTGGCGAATTGAGCGTTTTTAAAATAGTCACCCGTACCCAACTATAGGGGTACAAAAATAGAAGAATTACCATTGATTTAATAATGAGTAGGATAAAATATTACTACGATCCAAAAACCTGTAAATACGAACGATACACAAAAAGCAAATGGGATGTGCTTTTGGGCGTATTAGGTTTCCTTTCCCTTTCCTCCATTACTGCAGTAGGGATCTTATTAGTATTCAGTTATTATTTCGACAGTCCCAAGGAGCTTTTGCTTAAAAAAGAAAATGAAGAGTTAAAGCTTTATTATCAAATGATGAATACTGAAATCAACCGCCTAAACGGTATGATGGGAGATTTGAAGGAAAGAGATGATAATTTATATCGTGTGATCTTTGAATCAGAACCCATCCCAAGATCCATTAGAGAAGCTGGCTATGGAGGAAGTGACCGATATGCAGAACTCAAAGAAAAAGGCTTACGTCAAGAGCAGCTGATCATAGATGTGCTGGAAAAAGTAGGTAAGCTTAAAAAGCAAATGTATGTGCAGTCACTTTCATATGATGAGTTAGCGGAAACAGCACTGAACAAAGAAGAATATTGGGCTTCCATCCCGGCCATTCAGCCTATACACAATGAAGATCTCAACAGACTGGCCTCTGGTTTTGGCATGAGATTGCACCCTATTCTAAAAGTAAGGAAAATGCATCCAGGCATTGATTTCTCTGCTCCAAAAGGAACCCCCATTTATGCCACAGGAGATGGAAAAATTGTCGAAGTCAAAACTGAATTTGGGGGTTATGGAAAATCCATTGTTATTGACCATGGTTTCGGGTTCAAAACACGGTATGGTCATATGAATGAATTCTCCGTGAGAAAGGGCCAAACTGTCAAAAGAGGTGATGAAATTGGCAAAGTAGGAAATACAGGGACTTCTACCGCTCCACATGTGCATTATGAAGTAATTAAGGACAATCGAAAAATCAATCCTGTTAACTATTTCTTCAAAGACTTGGAGCCTTCAGAGTTTGATAAAATACTTGAACTGGCCTCCAGAGAAAACCAATCGCTATCATAGATTCGGAATAGAAAAGACATAAAAAATCCCTATAGAGTTAAACATATTTAATTCATGGGGATTTTTTCTTAGTAAATTAAATAAACCGCTACAAAAGCAATGATATACCCCCCTAAAAAACAAAAAAAGAAAGGCTCGGATAATCGTAACTTTTTATAGTCGGGCCAATGTTGATGCGAGTATTTGTAGCTTAACTTCCTAAAATACTTTTCTGGATAAATTGACAATAAGCTCAGTCCAAACAATAAGGTCAGAGTTATCAGGGTAAAGGCTATCTCCATGTCCATTTAACTTTTCATCAAGTTACATTTCTTTCAGGACTAGAGCCAATTTTCAGCTCGCAAATTAAGGAAATATTAAGTAAAAGTTATCAATAATTAATCAATGACATTTCAAACCGTTGACTTTACATTTTTAACTGATTCTCTGACGATTAGATCAGCATTTAGCACTACTCTTTCATTTGGACTTTCCATGCCATTATTTATCTTATCCAGTAATAACTGCATCGCCTTTTCTCCTATTTCATAGCCAGGCTGATCAACCGTGCAAAGCGTTGGGCTAACTATTTCTCCCAATTTCCAATTACTGAAACCTATGATACCAACTTCATCAGGAACTTTAATGTTTTTTTCACGCAAATACTTCATCACACCTAATGCCACTAAATCCGTGACACAGAAAAAAGCATCAGGAGGCTCAGGAAGACTCAATAGTTCCTGTGCAAAATGATATCCCTCCTCTTCTGTTAATAAATCACAAACCTTAACATATTCCTCATTGACTTCTTTTCCATAATTCTCAAGTGCTTCCGCATACCCCCTATATCGTTCATTGGAATGTTGAACGATCAATCTCCCTCTAATATGGGCGATCCTTTGATAACCCAAATCCATCAAATGACTGACTGCCTGATAGGCACCGGCATAATCATTAACGATCACCTTTGGGGTGTCAAACTGGTCACTGATCTTATCCACTTGAATCACTGGAATATCTGCGGCAACGAAATCCTCCAAATGGCTGACTTCATCAGTTTCATTGGACAAAGAAATAATCACTCCATCTACCCTACTATTCAGCAAGGCCTTGGCCACTTTTTTCTCATCATCTACATGCTCATTCGATTGGCAAATCATCACATTATACCCATATTCATTGGCCTCCTTTATCACACCACTAATAATGGTAGAAAAAAACTGGTGCACCAGCTCAGGAATGATCAAGCCAATATTAAAAGTCTTGCTCTTACGAAAATTAACAGCCAATAAATTGGGGACATAGTGATGCTTATCAGCATAATCTTTTACCAGCTTAATGGTCTCCTTGCTGATATCAGGGTGAGATTTTAATGCCCTAGATACAGTAGAAACTGCCAGTCCTAATTCCCGGGCAATATCCTTAAGTGTTAATTGATGCTTTTCCGACATGAATTTGCTTTAATTTTAACAAATCTAAAAATTTATAGCGATTATTCATCCTACTTGGCTTTATGGCCACTACAACGAAATATTCTCAATAGAGCTTATTCATTTCTGGTACCAAAAAAGACTCCCAAATCATATAAAATTGAATCGTTAATCTGGATATTTTGGGTGATTTCCTTTAGTTTGACAGGCAGGACAAATCTTGTTTTAACATACACATTCCCAAGCATTCAAGCAAAACTCCATCAAATTAATTTAGAATTCATTTAAATAATAATCACGAAATTGGTTGCACAACCGATTGCGGGAATTTTGGGCTTGCAGCTTAGCTATATTTTAGACTACATTAGTGGAACTGAACTCAAGAAATTATAATCATACCTATCAAACCCCTATTAGGTGACCAAATGGTCACCTTTTTTTATCCCATTTATAAAGGGGTTGATCACATTTTTTTGTGGGATTTTAAAGGAGCACTTATCATTGCCCTTATATTTTACATGCAAATACTATGAGAGAAAAACCTTTAAAATTTAGACCCATTGAATTATGGCTGGTAGCCATAGCCTTTTTCCTGATTATCCTGAGCAATATTCTAGGTGCTAAAGTAGGAATAAGCTCCCTTAATCATGAACATAAGGAAATGGCAAGATATATGGCTTTTGTATTTATGCCTGCTATTATGTTTGTGGCATTCTATATTATGCATATGAAAGTCATCCCAATGTATAAAAGGGAGCATAAATTATGGAAACTAATCCTTTTTGGGGCATTGCTGTTTTTTGCATCATGGTTTCTAATTGGTGCCTTTTATGTTGGCGCTAATTTTGGCAACGATATTATTATTCCATTTTATTTTTCCGGAATAGCCCTTTATGCCGGCTATTTTATTGTAGTAAGTTTCCTAAAAAACCTTACTCTAAACAGTTCAAAACCTAACTACCTCACCTACAATATCTTAAGACTAACCACAGCGTATATTTTCCTTTGCATATTCCTCTTCAAATTCCATCAATATATCCACTTCTTTATCACCATTATCTATTTGTTTATTATACCTGCGATCTTGCTGATTCTTCTATACAATTATTTCTTGATCCATAGAAATAGAGAATTAGGGAGTTTAAAATTGGCCAAGTTCTATTACTGGCTATTGCCGGCATTAATTGCTTTGGTTTTTATTACGCTTACCGGGATTACTGAAGAGGAAGAAGTATTGATTGTTGGAATTGTATCCATAATCGTCCTGATGTTGGTCATCAACCCCATTTCCAACGCCATATTCAGGAAATACCAAAATTATATTGAAACCCTGGATAATTTAAATATTCAACTTGAAGAAAAGACGACTGATCTCAAGCAACTCAGAAACCAGATCAATCCACATTTTCTATTTAATGCCCTAAATACAATTTATGGGATCTCTTTACAGGAAGACGCTGAAAAAACAGCTGAAAGTGTACAAAAACTGGGAGATATGATGCGATTCATGTTACATGAAAACACGCAGGACACCATTCCTTTGGACAGGGAAATTGATTATCTGATCAATTATGTGGACCTTCAGGAACTAAGAATCCAGGAACAGGAAAACATTGAAATACTCTTTAGCAGAAATGAGGATCACTGTAAAGGAAGCATCTCCCCAATGCTATTAATACCTTTTATAGAAAATGCCTTCAAACATGGTATTAGTCTTCAAAAAAGGTCTTGGATTAAAATAAGCTTAAGATGCCTAGAGGGTTCTCTTCATTTGGACATCAATAATAGCATACATCGAAAAAGTGGCGATGATCCTGAGCACAGACCTTCCGGAATTGGACTACAAAATGTGAAACAAAGGTTAAAACTACTCTACCCTAACAGACATGAGCTGGTTATCCGGGAAAATGATTTAGAATATTTTGTACATTTATCCATACAACTGACAAAAAGTTAATGCTAAAAGCTATAGCCATAGATGACGAACCCTTAGCCTTGGAAGTAATAAAAAGCCATGCTTCCAAGGTAAATTTTATCCAACTTGAAAAATTATTTACCAACGCCTTCGAAGCCTTGGATTATCTGCAAAACCATCCCGTAGAACTTATTTTTCTGGACATAAAAATGCCAGACATTTCTGGGATGGAGTTTGCTACTCTTCCAGCTAATAAGCCCATGGTCATTTTCACCACGGCTTATTCTGAGCATGCGGTCAAAAGCTTTGAATTGGACGCTATTGATTACTTATTGAAACCATTTTCATTGGCCAGATTTACCAAAGCCTGTACCAAGGCAAATGAACTATGGATGCTGAAGAACCAAAGTAAAAGTGAGGAAATCCCTTACCTTTTTCTAAAAACAGGCTTTGAACAGGTCAAAATACAAATTAAGGACATTCTATTTTTGGAAGCAGCAGGCAATTACGTCACCTTTCAAACACATGAAAACAAAATCATGACCCGAATGACCTTTAAGGAAGCTGAAAAACTCCTGCCACAAAATTTCTGTCGCATACATCGGTCTTTCATAGTGCATAAGTCTAAAATTGACAAAATTGAAAGACATCAGGTCACAGTAGACAAGTTTACTGTTCCGATAGGGACCAATTATGCCGATAACCTTTCAATGGATAATTTAAACTAAGCTATTTTCAAGTTCTTAAAAAAGCAGGTGTTTTTGGTTATTCCGAATCCAACAAATAAATCTTCCTAGTCGATTAAACTATTGCAAAAACATTAAAATCTCCTAAGTTTTGCGTTAATTTGGGGCGGAAAAAAAACACTAAAAAATAACATGCAAACAGGAATTCAACACCTTCATTCCGGAATGGCTTACTTAGTCCTTGCGGGTCTGGCCATTGTTTTTATTTATGCCTTAATTGGCGCATTGGGCAATAGAGAATTTACTGATAAAAGCCGTAAATTTGGTTTGATTGGATTGATCCCCGCTCATATTCAATTGATCGCTGGAATAGCCATCTATTTCATCAGCCCTCTAGGCTTTTCTAATTTATCAAGTGGGAACGCTATGGGAGATGCTGTCAGCAGACTTTATGCCCTTGAACACCCTTTGATCAATATCATTGCTATCATTTTGATTACAGTAGGTTATAGCAGAGCTAAGAAATTGAACAATAGCAAAGCAAGGTATAGAAGTCTTTATATGTTCTATGGTATTGCCCTACTCTTGATCCTTTCAAGAATTCCTTGGAGTGCTTGGTTGGCGTAAATATTAAAAGGAGCTTTGTAGCTCCTTTTTTTTATTTTTAGTAAACTCTTAATATTCGGTATCTCACATGAGCTTAGTTCAAATTGATTATAACATCTAATTATTCATTAAAGGTGTTTGTCCCTAATCAAATTTGTTCGCCCCTGAGGAAACCGATTAATCCTCCTCAATGATATTTTTCACTCTTCCTACTTCACCGGTATCCAACTGAACCTTTATTCCATGCGGATGATTTGGAGACTTGGTCAATATACGCTTTACAAGCCCATCAGTAAGTTCACCAGTCCTTTGATGGTGTTTTTGAACAATTTCCACAAAATCCCCTATTTTAATATCTTTTCTATTTCTACCGTCAAGCATGATAGCATTTTAATCTTTAACTAATTCACATTCGATCTCCTCAAAATAAAGTTTCGATGAGACGAATTAAAGGAAATTAATTGAATTCAACTATCTCAAATGCCTAATACTTACATAACCTCCATAATAATTCTAATATTGCCCTTGCCATAAATTCCTTACAGCCCTATATTCTGAATTAAAAGTATCCTTAACCATGACTATCTGCCATAAGTGATTCTCTCGGGACCGGAATGAACCCGCACAACAGGTGAGGTAATACTGCCACATTCTATAAAACCTTTGGTCATAATTCCCTTTTAAGCTTTTCCATGCTGCTCTAAACCTGTCAAGCCAAGCCATAAGCGTATAATCATAATAGGTTCCAAAGCTGTGCCAATCCTCTATTTGAAAATATCCTTCCATGGCTCTCGTGAGTTGAGCCGCAGAAGGGATTAGGCTATTGGGAAAAATATATTTATCAATCCATGGATCTGTGGACTCAAAAGATGTGTATTTCCCTATGGTATGTAGAAGGCTAATTCCGTCGTCTTTCAAATTATCATGAACCACTTCCATATAGCGTTGATGATTTTTGACACCTACATGTTCCATCATTCCGATGGACAGTATTCGATCAAATGTTTCGTGGATTTCACGGTAATCCTGCAAGCGGATATCTACGTCCAATCCCCTGCAGTGTTCGCGGGCCAATATTGCTTGGTTTTCAGAAAGGGTCAGTCCTACCACGCTTACTTGATAATGCCGAGCAGCATAGGCCGCAAATCCACCCCATCCACAGCCTATATCTAGTACTCGCATTCCAGCTTCCAACTTTAACTTCTGGCAGATCAGCTCAAGCTTTTTCTCCTGCGCATCATCCAAATCCCTTGCCTCATCCCAATATCCACAACTATACATCATATGCTTGTCCAACATATTCTGATATAGCGTATTACCTATATTATAATGCTGAACCACAATCTCTTTGGACCGCCTAATATTTTGGAGATTAAACAATTTGGCCTTAAAGACTTGCCAAATCATCCTGAAATCACCTTTAATTCTTTGATGCAATTTGGCCCTTAGAAGTTTATTGAAAAATTCATCCAAAGCCTCACATTCCCACCAACCATCCATATAGGACTCTCCCAATCCTAGGGAACCTTTACTGAGCACCCTTTTATAAAACCGTTGGTCCATCACATGAATATCATAGGGAGCAGTCCCATCAACACAAATGCCTGCATGGGCTAAAAGTTCTTTAATCGTATTTTGATAAGCGTCCATGGCGGTGTCTTTTTAATTACACAAACCTTAAATTGCTCTGATAAAACAAAGAATTAGTAGAATTCATCCTGAGAAAAAAGGGATTTCCCATATATAATTTATTAAAATACTGCCAAGAATTAAAGCTTTTTTAGTTCTTTTCAATTCCTATAATATGCAAATAGTTGGGTGACACTCACCATTTAAACCTGCCATTTAACGAAACACTAATTTTATTTTAAATTATTCAATCACCATAATAAAACACAGTACAAACAATAAAAAACACACCGTTTTATTAACAAAACAGCAACACAACAAACTCATATGCAACGCTTTAACCTTCACAATAATTTCACCAAGCGATAGTTCGCTGCCCTTTAATGAAATTTTATTCTGTTTTTAAAAAAAACAATTACCTTTGTACCACTTATGACAACCATTGCCACAATAAAACCTATCCCTACCCCACCCTGATCTGCGGTGGCTTTTTTAACCCACCCGATATTTAACCAATGTTTCGGAAAATAACAGTGGCCCAAACATTCTAAACATACAATCTTACCATACCAATTAAACCAAAAAGACATGACACAAATGTTCTTTAACCTTTTTCGTCCTAAGCAATCAACACTAAAGGATGAAGTACTTTCAGGCTTAACTGTTGCTCTGGCATTAGTACCTGAAGCCGTAGCTTTCTCTCTTATCGCTCAAGTATCTCCTTTGATTGGATTATATACAGCCTTTTTTATTGGGTTGATCACTGCAATGCTTGGAGGAAGGCCAGGGATGATTTCAGGTGCCACTGGCGCTATTGCTGTTGTCGTGGTGGCCTTGGTGGTGAGTCATGGTGTAGAATATCTCTTTGCAGCGGTTATACTGATGGGCATTATCCAGATTTTGGTAGGCGTATTGAAACTTGGAAAACTGATCCGTTTGGTCCCACATCCTGTAATGTATGGATTTGTAAATGGTTTGGCCGTAATCATTTTCACAGCTCAATTTGAGCAATTCAAAATCCAGACTGCTCCAGGTGTCAAAGAATGGATTTCAGGTCCTCCTATGTATATCATGCTCGGTCTGGTTATCCTTACTATGGTGATCATCAAATTCCTTCCAAAAGTTACAAAGGTTATCCCTTCTGCCCTAGCTGCCATATTGGTCATTTCCGGTATTGTAATTTTGGGTGGTGTTGACACCAAGACCGTTGGAGACATGGCCTCCATCTCAGGTGGGCTTCCAGAATTTCATTTACCAATGGTGCCTCTAAACTGGGAAACTCTGATGGTAGTTCTTCCCTATTCTGCTATTATGGCGGGGGTAGGACTGATTGAAAGCTTATTGACCTTGACCTTGGTAGATGAGATTACTGAAACTCGTGGTAATGGAAATAAAGAATGTATCGCGCAAGGCGTGGCCAATGTGACTACCGGTTTCTTTGGTGGAATGGGTGGATGTGCCATGATCGGCCAAAGCTTGATTAATGTCAATGCTGGTGGTAGAAACAGGATTTCAGGAATTGTAGCAGCCTGCGGTTTACTGACATTTATCCTTTTCTTCTCATCCTATATAGAAATGATCCCTATGGCCGCCCTAGTAGGACTGATGTTTATGGTGGCCATAGGAACTTTCGAATGGGCATCCCTTAAAATCTTCAAAAAAGTACCTTTTACCGATGTTTTGGTGATGATTGTAGTGACCTTGGTGACCATCTTCTTGCACAATTTGGCCTTGGCGGTATTGGTTGGTGTGATCATTTCTGCCTTAGTATTTGCTTGGGAAAACTCCAAGATGATCCGTGCCAGAAAAACCATTGATAAAAACGGTGTAAAGCACTATGAAATCTATGGACCATTATTCTTTGCCTCTGCACTTACATTTGGTGAAAAATTTGACCCTACCAATGATCCTGACGAAATCATTATCGATTTTGCTGAAAGCCGCATTGTGGATCACTCTGGTATAGATGCAGTTCACAAGGTAACTGAAAGGTACAATAAAGTAGGAAAGACTGTCTATATCCGTCATTTGAGCACAAGCTCCAAAACCTTATTGGAAAAAGCAGAAAAAATCATCAACGTCAATTATGCAGACGATGATCCTAGTTATAAAATCGTAATGGACTGATCCATTATAGCGCAATAAAATACTAAGCAGCGGTTTTTAAGATCGCTGCTTTTTTTTGTCAACACAGAATTTCAAACAACTACACCTATTTACTTTATATAAATAAAACACTATAATCCAACTTATTACAAATACAGAATCACTTCTTGAATTATAAAAATATGACTAAATTTAAGTACTGATCTATTAACATTTTAAACCCAAATACTATGAAGGCCTTCGAAAATGCAAAAACATTCTTTCACAACTGTGAATCTGCCAAAGGATGGGAAGCATGTAAAAGTTATGTTGCTGAAAATGCAAAATTTAATGCCCAAAGTGAAGCCCTAAACGATATAACAAAAGTACAAGATTATGTAAATTGGGTGGAACATTTAAGCAATATTACCATGCCCGGTTCTACCTATAATTTGCACGCTTCAGCTTATGATGAATCAAATAGCACCGCTTTATTCTTTTCCACCTTTACTGGAAAACATTCCGGAGATGGAGGACCTATAGCTCCTACCAACAAAACTACAAATTCAGAGTATGTTTATGCCCTAAAAATGAATGGTGAAGGTAAGGTAGAAAGTATGACCAAAATTTGGAATTCTTCTTGGGCAATGCGTGAACTTGGGTGGATGTAGATTTTCTATAAGTTTTTTAAAAAAATATTGTTGAATGGCGAAAATAATTTCAAGTCCTAATTGTGGAAACTCCCCAAAAATGGAGTTTTTAAAATCTTTCAATATAGCCTTTGCAGAGGGAAATATGGATTTTATCATAGAAGGCATATCGGACGAAATCATCTGGAATATTATAGGGGACAAAAAAATTACCGGAAAGGAAAATTTTGAGGGTGAACTCCCAAATATGAAAACAAACAAAGTTGCTGAATTAGCCCTACATCAAATATTGTCTCATGGAAAAGAAGGAGCTGTGAACGGGACAATGAAAATGCAGAATGGAAAGCAATATGCATTTTCCGATTTTTATCAGTTTAGCAGTGCGAAAGGCAATATGATTAAGTCTATCACTTCTTATATAATAGAAATAAAATAAGCCAGCTCGAAATCAATCAAGCTGGCTTTTATATGTTCAAGGTTGAATAACCTCTTATTTGCTAGCGATATAAGCTACTAGGTCAACAACTTTGTTAGAGTAACCCCACTCATTATCATACCAAGACACCAATTTCACGAACTTGTCGCTCAACTGAATACCAGCACCTGCATCGAAGATAGAAGTTCTAGCGTCACCGATGAAGTCGTTAGAAACAACTGCATCTTCAGTGTAACCCAAGATACCTTTCAATTCGCCATCTGCAGCTTCTTTCATTTTAGCACAGATCTCTTCGTAAGTAGCTCCTTTTTTCAATTTAACAGTAAGGTCAACTACAGAAACGTCAGGAGTTGGAACTCTAAACGCCATACCAGTCAATTTACCATTCAATTCAGGAATTACTTTTCCTACCGCTTTAGCAGCACCAGTAGATGAAGGGATGATGTTTTGACCAGCACCACGTCCACCTCTCCAGTCTTTCACAGAAGGACCGTCAACAGTTTTCTGAGTAGCAGTAGTTGCGTGTACAGTAGTCATCAAACCTTCTTCGATACCCCAGTTGTCATTCACCACTTTAGCCAATGGAGCAAGACAGTTGGTAGTACAAGAAGCGTTAGAAACGAACTGCATATCTGAAGTGTAAGAAGATTCGTTTACACCCATTACGAACATAGGAGTGTCATCCTTAGAAGGAGCAGACATGATCACTTTCTTAGCACCAGCTTCGATGTGACCTTTAGCTGAATCCTTAGTCAAGAAAAGACCAGTAGATTCTACTACGTATTCAGCACCAACATCAGACCACTTAAGGTCAGCAGGATTTCTTTCAGCAGTTACACGGATTGCATTACCGTTTACAACCAACTGGCCATCCTTAACTTCTACGTCTCCCTTGAAGATCCCGTGAGTAGAGTCATACTTCAACATGTAAGCCATGTAATCTACGTCAACTAGGTCATTGATACCCACAATCTGAATATCATCTCTCTCTTGGGCAGCGCGGAAAACCAGTCTACCAATTCTTCCGAATCCGTTAATTCCTACTTTAATCTTTGTCATTTTTAGTAAGGTTAATAGGTAAAATTATGTTGTTATTTTCGACTTATGATTACAGCATCCAAATTCCACACATATGGTTTGCAAAAATGCCAAATGCTTCCTGCAGTACTTTAGCTTTGGACGGCTGTTTTTAACTATGCCAAATTTATTGAATTAATATTTAGGAAGGAAATTAAGGCTTCATTAATCTGCCTTTTGGCTAAAGTTTTTCATCTTTTTTTGATCAAAATTGAAATTCTTGCAAGAAATCTTTACCAAACCCTCAAACTTTTCATAAAAAATGGATTTCTACATGAAAATCAACAATTATCCATACATCCTTACAATTCGTTAATCCAAGCCACTATATCCGCCAATACTTCTTCATTAAAGGTCTCCTCGATTTGGGCATATTCATCTATAGCTCCTGTTTCGGCAGTTTGGAACAGGTGATTTAGTCCAGGATATAGCTTTATGCTGATATTGTCCATACCTTCATTCTTTTTAATTTCTTCCAAAGATTGATAATTGATCCCCCCATTTACCTGTATATCCTTTTCTGCAAATATTGCCAATACGGGAATCTTTGTCTGACCAATATAAGGCTGGGGGTCAAATTTCATAAAATTGAAATACCACGGTGAAATCATCTGACTATAGGCATCTTCCAATTCCTGGATCTGCTCTTGACTCAGGGAATCCAGCTTATTCACCTCCTGTAAGTGAGTCCTCAAAGCCACGGTCAAATTCCCTTTTAAATCATTAAAGTCTTCTGTTTCCTCAAACACTTTATAAAGCACCTCATTAATTTTTCTTTGTTCTTCAATCAAATCCTCTGAAGCCCCATAGGACTCTAGTACATCCTGACTTTGTTGCATCATCAGTTCAGAAATAGGAACAGTCGGACCAGCTAAAGAAACCGCAAAGCCCATTCCCTTGGTCTCTGCCGCCATTATCCAGGCAATCATCCCTCCTTCACTATGCCCGATTACACCACTCTTTAATTGATTGACAAAAGGAAATTTCTTCAAATGATTCAGGGCTACCTCAGCATCTTTCTCAAAATCGAAACTATTGGCTTCAGCAAAATCCCCCTCCGACTCGCCTACTCCCCTTTCATCATACCTCAAGACTGCGATTCCATTCTTAGTCAAATAATCCGCAATGACCAAAAATGGCTTATGGCCAAATATTTCTCCATTTCTATTTTGCTCTCCAGAACCACTGACCAAAACAACGGCAGGAAAGGGCCCCATCCCTTTGGGCTTCGTAATGGTACCTTTTAACTTTATACCTGCTTTCAAATTTTGAAAACTGGTTTCAATAACATCATATTCAAAGGGTTCTATGGGTTCCTGCGGCTTTGGGGCGCCCAACAATTCTTCCTCCGCCATTCTGATCAGATCCAAAGGAATTTCTACTCCAGATTGAGTAAAGGTACCTTTGATGGTATCATTCATCAATACCCCCTCATAGGTGATTTTAAATTTTTCCAACTCCACAGAAACCATCGTAGCTGCATGCAATACCTTGTCTGCAGCAAGGCCCTTTGCACCCTGAGAAGGGCTGTCCATACTTCCTTTCCATTCGCCAGCCTCCTGCTCAAAATGAAACACTATCGGGAGTTTTCTGGCCATTATACTGAGCTCTCCTTTCCAGCTTCCTTGCAGTTCCTGTGCCTGCACGGATAAAAGAGCTAAAAAACTGATTGAAAAGACAAGAAAATACTTATTCAGACGAAGATTCATGGACTTGATTTAGCTACTACTTGACAGATAGTTATGAATTAAATAACAAATTGTATTCCTAGGAATTTAAAGTTAATACGTTTTTCAGATATCTTCGTCTATGCAAAAAGAAATCCTGCTTGACTTAATAACAAAAAAAATGCCTTTTGGAAAGTATAAGGGAAGGCTTATTTGTGATATTCCTGAGCATTATTTGGTTTGGATGTATAGAAAAGGATTTCCTGAAGGGAAATTAGGCATGTGGCTAAATACTATGTATGAAATTCGCATAAATGGTTTAGAATATTTATTGGTAGAGTTGAAAAAGAAAATCCAATTGGGAGAGATATAAAAAAGGCCTCCCAAAATTAATCGGGAGGCTAATATTTTTTCATTTAATTATCACCTTAGTGAGACGCAATTGGATCAGGGTCATCATCAGGATCACCATTGACCGTTCCACTGCTTTGGATATTTCCCAGTAATAAGATACCCGCTACATGGGGAGCTGCCATGGAAGTACCACTTATCGTATTATACCCTCCATTTTTCCACGTAGACTCTATTGACACGCCCGGTGCACAGTAATCCACTGGTGGATTGGAGAAATTGGAAAAATAGGCGAAGTTATCGTTCTTGTCCATGGCTGAGACGGTGTAAATATTTGGGCCATTTGCTCTTGCAGGGGAATGTCCATTGGCATCTTCATCATCATTACCTGCAGCTAGGCTGAATTTAATCCCTGAGTCGGCTGCATCTTTTACAGCCTGGTCCAATGCATTGGAAACTGGCCCACCCAAACTCATATTGGCCACATCACCGTTTTTTCCATTGGCCTTTACAAAATCCACCCCAGCAATGACCCCTGAATAAGAACCTGAACCTCTTGAATCCAATACTTTTACAGGAACCACTGTAGCTCCAGCAGCAACCCCTATGACACCAATATTATTATTGATCGCTGCAATCGTTCCTGCCACATGAGAGCCATGCCCATTTCCATCATCCAATGATTTGCTATCTTTCCCTGTATTAAAGGCATTAAAGCCCTTCGAGGCATCCACATTCAAATCAGGATGGTCCAGGTCAATACCTGTATCGATTACGAAAGCCACATTATCGCCCGTATAATCTACAGGACCACCAACTCTCGAAATTCCATAGGGAACCATCTCTCCTGAAGGTTCTTCACCACCTCCGCCATTTCCAGGACCTTTTCCTGGAGGCGGAGCCAATGCGATTACCCTGTCTGGCTCAATAAATTTAACACGACTATCGCGACTAAGAAGTTTAAACTGCTGATCAGTTAAATCTACAGCAAACCCCTCCAACGCAGCGCTGAAAACCCTTTCAACATTTTCAGGCGCCACTCGGAAATCTGCAAGCATAGAAGACACCTCCTTGCGCAAAGAAGCTTGCATATCTTCATAACCCCCTTTCCGTCTGAAGTTGATTTTTTGATCGTTCAAAACTACAATATACTTACCTGGAATAACAGTCCCATTGATATCTGCAGCTTGATCTACCAGAGTGGATACCTTTGCTTCCTCCACATCTTGACATGAAGTAAGAACGGCACACAATCCCATTGATAAAACCACAAGAGGCCTTACCATAACTTTTAACAACTGCTTTCTCATCTTCTAGCTATTTAAACAATTAATTAACAAAACAATACAGATCAATTTAACCAAAAACACAGGAAAATCAACTCTGTCTGTGTTATTCTAAAAGCCCTTTAGAACAAAAATTATTAATCAACCGATTTAGCAATTATCATAATTAGTGAATTTACCAAAAATTTTATTTGTCAAACGGTAGTGTCCTTAACCATAAAATTCCCCGCTTAACTGAATTTGTTTCCACTCATACAATAACATAAGTGTAGAGAAAACCTTTGCCTAATTTTGTAGTGTAATATTATAAAAACCAATCCCCCACTATCCACAATCAATTGAATATCAGAAACATGAAGAAATTTTATTTACTTTTTTTATTAATAAGTTTAACCTTTCAAGAAAATCTGTGGGCACAAGAAGTTCTCAAAGGTCAAATTATTGACCAACAAAGTGAAGAAACCCTACCCGGAGCCTATATATTTGTTAAGAACACTGAAAATGAAACCATCGGAAACACCTATTCTGATGAAAATGGTAACTTTCAGATAGCCAAACCAACCACATTACCTTTCATTCTTGAGATAAGCTTCATAGGTTTTGAAACACTGAGAAAAACTTATACCAATCTCCAAAACAATAACCTTGGAACCATCGCCTTGGGTCAGGATGCCACTCAACTTCAGGAGGTTGAGGTGAAAGGACAAATCATGACCGGTGAAGTCAAAGGAGATACTGTTTCCTTTAATGCCAATGCCTATAAGACGCGTCCACAAGCCAGTGCTGGAGAACTGATCCGTAAAATGCCCGGAGTAAACATGAGAGGTGGGACCATAGAAGTTCAAGGAGAGATTGTTGGTCGTGTACTGGTAGATGGTGAACCATTCTTTGGAGATGATCCGGCTATGGCCATGCAAAACCTTCCTGTTGAGGTAATTGACAAGATTGAGTTTTTGGACCAAAAAAGTGACCAAGCAAAACTTACTGGTTTTGATGATGGAGAAACTATCAAAACCATTAATATTATCACTAAAAAAGAAAAAAGGGGAGGGAAATTCGGTCAGCTCTTTGCCGGTTATGGAACTGATGATAACTACTTAGCAGGAGGTGCCATACATTTCTTTGAGGGTGCCAAGAGAGTTTCAGTTCTTGGCCTAAGCAATAATATCAATCAACAAAACTTTTCAGCTGATGACCTAACAGGTGCATTTGGAGCCGGAAACAACCGTGGATGGGGAAGACGGGACAGTGATGACCTAACTGTTAACTCATTGCCCGGAATTACCAAAACCAATGCGATTGGAACTAATTTCACAGATAAATTTGATAATGGCAAAGCCAAAATTTCCGGAAATTATTTCTTCAATGATAGTAGAAACATCCTGAATAGAACCTCAAGTAGAGAATATATTCTTCCTAGTGACAGTCTACAGTTCTATGATGAAAAAAGACTAGACCAAAACAATAGTCAAACCCACAGAATGACGCTTAAGTTGGAATATGACATTTCCGACAAACATGCGATTATCTGGAGACCAAGATTTTCTTATCAAAAATCTGACGCTATCAATAGCCTCTTGGCCAGAAACCTATATAACCAGTCCACTCCTATCAGTGAAACAGCCAACTTGACTTCCTCCAACAGCGATGCCTTAAGAATAGACAACGATTTAACTTATCGCTATAAATTTAACAAACCTGGCAGGACCATTTCTACCACCATCGAATCCCGGTACAGAAAAAACAGTGGGGAATCCTTATTGATCTCTGCCAATAGGAATTATCAAACAGAAAACTTGGACAGCCTGATTCAGAGAACCAATAATACTTCAAATTCCAATAGATTTGAGGGTGAGATAGTTTATACAGAACCTATCGGGGAAAACTCCCAGTTAAGGCTGGAATATGAATTAAGAAATGACAATGGGCTGAGCGATAGAGATGTGAGTGTAAGGGAAATGGAATCGCTCAATTTTGAGAAGGACAGCACCCTTAGTAACAAATTTGATAATGGTTATCGTCACCACGAAATGAACCTGGGATATCAATATGCTGGTGAGGAATTAAGAATTTACTCTTCCTTCGTTTACCAAATAGCCAACCTTAACAGTGACCGTCTTTTCCCAGGTTTCGAAAATACCCAGAGGACCTTCAAAAACTTTATCCCAAGGGTCTATATCACATACGAACCCAATAAGGAAACCAATATTAGATTTGGGTATAGAACAGACACTGATGCTCCCTCTGTAAATCAACTGCAGGATGTAATCAATAATAGCAACCCTCTTTCCATTTCTATGGGCAACCCTAATCTGGAACAGGAATATGAACATCGAATTTTCACAAGGGTAAGAAAAATCAACCTTGAAAATTCCAAGTCATTTTTCATGTACTTTTCAGGTAGGGTGAGAAAAAACTATATGGGAACCAGCACCTATATTGCCACCAAAGACACTCTGATAAATAATGATGTATTGTTGCGGCAAGGCGGTCAATTGAGAAGACCTGTTAACCTTAACAATGCTTACGATGCAAGTACGAGCTTTTCTTTTGGCTTCCCTCTTGGCTTTATAAAAAGTAACTTGAACTTAGACACAAGATTCAGTTATTCCAATCAGCCTGGGCTTATTAATGACCAACTTAATACAAATCATAACTTAGGAATGGGACAAGGTTTGTCCATCACCAGTAATGTAGGAGAAAAACTGGACTTTAACCTTGGCACCAGCGCCAATTATAATGTTGTTAGAAGCACGCTTCAATCTGACCGAAACTCTAATTACTATTCCCAGAGCACCCGCTTAGACCTGTACTGGAACTTCTGGAGAGGTTTTTTCATCAGCACCAACATTAACAACCAGCTTTATGCCGGGCTTGGTGAAGAATTTGACCAATCTATTTGGTTGATGAATGCAGATTTAGGATATAGATTCCCTCCTTCTGAAAACTTGGAATTAAAAATGACTGTTTTCGATTTATTGAATCAAAACACTAGTATTGAAAGAAATATTACCGATGTTTATATAGAAAACGTAAGAACAGACGTGCTTAAGCAATTCTTTATGCTTACCTTAACATATAATTTAAGAGCATTTGGCGGAAACAGACCGCAATATGATTGATCCAAATTTCAGTAACTATATACGCAAAAAGTACAGCTTAATTGGGCTGTACTTTTTTTTTACCCAAAAACCATCCTTATTGCCTGTCAGTAAATTGTTGAATATAAAATCCTCGCTTATTAATGAAACAAAGTTGCAAAAACATTATAAAAGCAACAATATTGCATTATCTTTGTTGTCAATAATGAACAAGTTAAAACTAAGTGTATTTTTACTCACCTTTTTGCTTTTAAGCATTAAGCTTTTAGCCCAGAAGGATTGCTCCTATATCCTTAGGGGAAAAGTTTTGGATCATGAAAGCAATGAAGCTGTGATCAATACCTATATATGGGTTCAAGACCTCAATATTGGGGCGGTGACAGACCAAAACGGAAATTTTCGGATTAATAACCTTTGCGAAGGCCATTTCGAACTTAAAGTAGAATCCATGGGATATCAATCCCAAATTCTTCCCCTCAATGTTCACGAAAATGTCAATTTGACCATTCGATTAAACCAAAAAGAATACACCATCGATGGAGTTGAAATAATTGGACACAAAGATGCCGTCAACACCATGAACTCTGTAAGCAGTCTAGGTAAAGAATTGCTTGATGAAAACAGGGGGGGAAATTTAGGAGAAACCATTAAATCATTATCTGGAGTTACAACTTATTCCACAGGTGCCAATATTGCCAAACCTGTCATTCATGGAATGCACAGTAATAGAATCATGATCTTAAATAATGGGATCAGACAGGAAGGCCAACAATGGGGCGGTGAGCACGCACCGGAAATAGACCCTTTCATGGCTGAGGATATTTCAGTAGTAAAAGGTGCCGAATCAGTAAGGTTTGGGCCTGAGGCAATGGGTGGAGTGATCTTGGTGACCCCTCCCAAGTTACCCGTTAAAGCAGGCTTTAGAGGCACAGCCAATCTCGTAGGTGCTACTAACGGAAGATCAGGAGCTGCTGCCATCAGCTTAGAGGGAGGCAGCAAAAAATGGCAAGGGCTTGGCTATAGGGTTCAGGCCTCAAGTCGAGCTGGAGGAAATATTAAATCCCCCAATTATTTTCAGGACAACACGGGCATCCGCGAACTTAATTTTTCCGGTGCGTTGGGTTATAATTCAAAAAACATAGGAATGGACCTGTTTTATAGTAGGTTTTCCACCACAATTGGCATTCTCAGTGACTCCCACACTGGCAACTCATCAGACTTGGATGAGCTGATTGAAAATGGACGGCCATTCAGTAACCCTGAATTTAGCTATGAAATTGTAAATCCTAGACAGGAAGTTGTTCACCAACTTTTCAAAGCAAAAGGTCACTATCATTTAAAAAACGAAGCCGTACTTAACTTAGAATACGCTTTCCAACAAAATAACAGACAGGAATTTGATAAAAGGCGTGGGGCTCTTAATGACAGAGCAGCTTTGGATCTCGAATTGTTTACCAATACACTCAATCTTTCCTATGAACACCCAAGTACTAAATATTGGAATGGGTCAGTAGGCATCAATTTGCTCCAACAAGCCAACAATAATATTCCTGGCACAGGGGTCACTCCCCTAATTCCAAATTATGATTTGATCAATTTAGGAGCCTTTGCCATTGAAAAATACACGAATGGCAACTTGGAATTGGAAGCTGGTGCACGATACGACTTCAGGTACGTAGATGCTGCCAGATATAAGGATGGAGAGCTTGAAGAGAGGGATTATACTTTTAAGAACTTTACAGCTTCAGTTGGAGCTGCCTATAGTTTTAATAGTAACTGGTTACTAAGCTCCAATATTGGATCAGCGTGGAGGCCTCCCAATATCAATGAGCAATTTAGTGAAGGCCTTCACCATGGAGCTGCTGCTGTGGAGATTGGGAATCCGGACTTTGTAAGTGAACAGGCCATCAAGTGGGTCAATACCCTAAACTTTAACAAAGGAAATTGGGATGTTGAATGGACTGGATATTACCATAAAATCAACAACTATATTTATCTCAATCCTACAGGAGAAAAATACATATCTCTTCGCGGAACCTTTAATATTTATGAATACCTCCAAACCGATGCTGGCCTTTGGGGAATGGATTTAAGTTCGGTTTACCAACATGACAATGGGATATCATGGTTTCTAAAAGGTGCCATGGTCAGGGCAAAGAACTTGATTGATCAAAACTACCTGCCATTCATTCCTGCTGATAGAGTTGAAACTGGAATAAGTTATGATCTACCCAGCATTGGAACCTTAAGCGATAATAAGGTTAGCCTGAGTAATCTTTCCGTTTTTCGCCAAAAAAGGGAACCTGACTTTGATTTGGCACCAGCACCATCAGGATATAATCTATGGAATATAAGTATAAGTACTGTACTCTTTTCAAAGGGACAAAATAGCCTTAAAGCCAACTTATCTGTGGATAATATCCTCAATACGGAATATAAAGATTATATGGACAGGTTCAGATATTACAGCCATCAAATGGGAAGAAACATATCCCTTAGACTTAAATATCAATTTTAACGAAAACTAAACCAATATCTATGAAAACTACATCAAACTTATTGACTCTTCTTTTACTACTGGGACTTACATTTTCGTTAGTTTCATGCGGGAAGGACGATCCTGTTCCTGAACTTGATCAGGAAGTGATTACTGATGTTACCCTTAGCTTCACAGAGGTGGATGAATCAGGAAACAGCATAGGCACTGCAATGGATTATGTTGCGTCATCAGGAGAAGGCCTTTCATTAGGCGGAGAATTGGAAATTGATATTATAAACGGATTGGAAAGTGGCAAAAGCTATCGGTTGGAAGTAACCGCATATAACGGCATTGCAGAGGAAGATATCACTGAAGAAATTGAGGAAGAATCCGATGAGCACCAGTTTTATTTTTTGGGATCTGCTTTTGTGGGAGCGAGTTCCTTTATGGAATACACCTATGATGATTCAGACGTTGATGGCCACCCAATTGGGTTAGAGGGGATTGTAAAGATAGATAACAACTTAATCAGCAATTCTGGAAAAATAAGACTTGTCCTTAGACATGGCTTGGACAAAGCTTATGCAGGTGCTGAAAATCCGCATTGGGAAAATTACGCTCAGGCTGGAGGAGAATCAGACCTTGACCTTACATTTGATGTGACTTTTTAATTGGAAAGGATTAAGCTTATAAAAGGGGCACGGGTAAATTATCCCTGCCCCTTTTCATTTTTGTTCCTATTTATCTCTTTGAGGAAATTTAGTATCATTCCTGCACGGCATTGACCCCTACATTTCCAGCTACCAAAATAGTGTTATAATCAGGACCATCCTCCGCCAAATGAACCTTTATATGTCCATCAAGCTCTTTTATATCTTCATAAGTATACCCCTTTAAAATGGTTACACTTCTTAACGGTCTAATATCCACTGGATTCAATTTTTCTAACATAGAAGCTTCCACATCCTGATAACTCCCTTTGTGCAGGTGAGCAGGAAAAAAGTAAGCCTTATTGTCTGCTTCCCCCTCCAAGATAAGGGTCAGTTGCAGTCCACTTCCATCTGAATACTCTTTAAATATTGCCCTGCCTGTATACCCATACGCAGTACTAATGGTATTTAACTTATACTCCAATACATTATCAGTATATATGGATTCCGTTAACTGACTACAACTTGCAAAAAATGCTAATAGGGACAGCATCATCGCGAAAACAACTCTGTTATTTACTCTATTCATATTGTTAATTTTCCGATCGGATAATATTAAGTCCATATTAAATATACAATATGGATATTTGATTAATACTAAAAACTAATAATTATTGTATACCATTGAAGTAATTTGGAATCTTGGCCTATTGAATTATCCAATTCACTAGGTTATTGCTTATATTTAGTTCCAAATTGCTAAAACCATTAAGGAATTGTAAAACTACATTTTTACAATTTCTTTCGGGAATGAAATCAATTCATAAAACCTATTATAATAATAAGCCTATTTATTATGAAATTAAAAACCAGCATGCATTTAAAATGCGCTTTAACATTATTCTCTTTTAGTTTAATAGCCGCAAGCGCCTGCGCACAGGAAAAAGATAACCGACCCGGGATAAGCGTAAACACACCTGCTGTAGCTGAAGATCCAAAAAATTACACGGTAGAAACAATAGTAGAAGGATTTGATGATCCATGGGGAATGGACTTCTTACCAGATGGCAGCATTTTGGTCTCAGAAAAGGCCGGAACACTCTTCCTTGTAAAGGACGGCAAAAAAACAGAAGTAAAAAACGCTCCTGAGGTATCTTCAAGAGGACAGGGAGGATTGTTGGACCTTGCCCTCCACCCTGATTTTGAAAACAACAACTGGGTGTATTTTACCATTGCTTCATCTGAAGGAGAAGGAGAAGGTGCCAATACTGCAGTAGTAAGAGCAAAATTCAACGGCAGTGAACTTTCTGATCATGAAATGATCTATAAAGCTGGTCCAAACACCAAAAAAGGACAACATTTTGGTTCTAGACTTACTTTTGATAATGAGGGCCACCTTTATTTCTCTGCCGGAGATAGAGGAGACAGGGACAACAACCCGCAAGATATTACCAGGGATAATGGTAAAATTTACCGTCTGAATGACGATGGTAGCATTCCAAAAGACAATCCTTTCGTAAATGAGGACGATGCTAAAAAAGCTATTTATTCCTATGGACATAGAAACCCACAGGGAATGCTTTTCCACCCAAAATATAAGGAGATTTGGGTCAATGAGCACGGCCCTCAAGGTGGCGATGAAATCAATATTGTAAAAAAAGGAGGCAACTTTGGCTGGCCGCTGGTAAGTTATGGTATCAACTATGACGATTCTATGCTTACTGAAGATACCAGTAAAGAAGGAATGGAACAACCTATTTACTATTGGGTTCCATCTATTGCCCCATCAGGTTTTGCCATTGTACCAGAAGAAACCTACCCCGATTGGGCTGGAAGCATTTTGGTAGGCTCCTTAAAATTCCAATACCTTGAATTACTTCAAATGGACGGCAAGAAGGTGGTCAGCAGAACGAAGCTTTTAGATGGATTGGGTAGATTAAGAAATGTAAAAACGGGCCCAGACAATTACATCTATGCCGCAATCGGAGGAAAAGGCATTGTTAAAATTATTCCCAACAAATAAGCTTTTATGATTAAAACTACTATTATCACCAGTTTGGTAGGTGCTTATCTGGGTTGGACAGCATTTACCTTCAGTGATCAAGATGATGCTCTCAAAGCCAGTATTAAAAGAGGCCAAGAAGTTTATAAGGATTATTGCATTACCTGTCATATGGCAGATGGCAAAGGAGTAGCGGGTACCTTCCCTCCTTTGGCCAATTCTGATTTTCTTTTAAAAAATCGCGAGCAAAGTATTCGAGCAGTAAAGTTCGGAATGAGTGGAGAAATTACAGTAAACAAAAAATCATATAATAATACCATGAGCAATCTAGGTTTATATGATGACGAAGTTGCTGATGTAATGAATTATATCCTGAACAATTGGGGGAATAAGACAAAAAAGATGGTTTCTGAAAAAGAAGTTAAATCCATTGAAAAGAAATAAAAAGTCAGCAGCTAATCACCAAAGTTATAAAACCCAAAAAGGGCAAATATTATTTGCCCTTTTTTTAATTCCTTCCAAATCCATTTAATTACCCTTCTAAATATTGATTGTGCCTTTTTCCTCCAACACATATTCACCACATAGTTTCACTATGCTGGCCTTCAACTCACAAACGAAAGTCCCTCCTCTTGGACTGAACTGAGCTGCCTTGAAATGTTCTTTTCCTAAACGCTCTGCCCAAAACGGGACCAACATGGCATGAGAGGAACCAGTTGCACTATCTTCCAATATTTTGGTATGAGGGATAATAGTCCTGCTCACAAAATCTTCCCCTTCTCCTTGGGCCGTAACAGCATAACCAAAAATATCACACTTCTTTAATTGTTCGAAGTCAGGTTTCATTTGCTGAACACTCTTTTCAGAATCTGTCAGAATAATATATTTATTGGCAGTCCTGTACATCCCCAATATAGGTGCTCCCAAGCCATTTAATATTTCTTCCGGCACCTTTTCCACTTTCTCTTGAACAATGATTGCATTAATACTAATACTGATGGTTTGATCAGCATTAACCTGGCCTTCTACAATTCCTTCTGCATAATGCATTCTGAAAGGACCATTTACTCCAAGCTTTTGACTTAAGAATGCAGTTGCAGCAGCGGTACCATGTCCACATAGCCCGATCTCATCACTTGGAGCAAACCATCTTATTTTATACTCTTCTGTGCCTGGAATTTTCCAAAGAAAAGTGGTAGCAGGTTGATCCAACTTAATTGCTATTTCTTTTAATTCGGCATCCGAAAGATTTTGATATAAGAGAATGACTGCTGATGGATTGCCCTGAAAGCCCTTATTTTGGTCTGTAAAAACTGAGATAATTTGATATTGAATATCCATAATTTTCTGCTCGATCTAATTATAAAAACATATTTAGCTGGTGGAAAACAACAATATATTCCCTATTTGAGAATGAATATCTAACCTAATTAGTTCTCCAAAAATAAGGAGTAAACAAAATCAAAATGGTGTAAAGCTCCAACCTTCCCAAAAGCATAATAAAAGACAAAAACAATTTAGCTACAGGGTCAAAAAAAGCAAAATTATTTAAAGGTCCTACATTTCCTATTGCCGGTCCCACATTTCCCAAACAGGTTGCAATGGCCCCAAAACTAGTCAGCATATCATAACCCAAAACTGAAAGTACCACGCTTCCAATAACAAAAACCATAAGGTATATCAGCAGGAAGTTCATAATATGTGTTATAATCTTCCCTGTAACACGATCTCCATTGATTTTTAAGGGTACTACAGCCCTTGGGTGCACAATTCGTTTAAATTCCAAAAGGGTATTTTTAAAGAAGGTCAAATGTCGAATAAACTTAATTCCCCCCGCTGTAGACCCCGCGCAACCTCCAATGAACAAAATCAAAAAGAATAAAATGGTCAGTCCATGGCCGTAACTAGTATAATCAGCTGTAACATAACCTGTAGTGGTCAGCAATGAGGAAACCTGAAAGGCGGTATCTCTAAATGCTTTCTCTGGACCTTCCCCAGAAAACATATAAACAGGGATTGTTAAAGCCCCAATAATTAAAACTACTACCAAAACATAAGCTTTAAATTCATCACTTTTCCAAACCTTGTCAAACTTACCTATCAAACCAAAGTAAATAACCGTAAAGTTGGTACCAGCAAGCAACATAAAAATAATCGCCACATATTGTATAAAGGGAGATTCATAAAAGGCCATACTGGCATTTTTTGTAGAAAATCCACCGGTAGCCAAAGTAGTCAATGCATGATTTATGGCATCGTAAAAGGTCATTCCACCTATATAATACAATAATGTACAAAGCACAGTAAGCCCAACATAAACATACCATAGCCTTTTGGCTGTCTCCCGAATCCTCGGATGCAACTTATCTGAAGTTGGACCTGGAGACTCTGCAACAAACAATTCGATCCCGCCAATTCCCAAAAGTGGGAATATGGCCACCGTTAATACAATTATTCCCAAGCCACCTATCCATTGGGTCATACTTCGCCAAAACAATATTCCTTTTGGAAGGGCTTCAATATCATTCAAAATGGAAGCACCAGTGGTAGTCAATCCGGAAACGGTTTCAAAAATAGCATCAGGAATATTGGGAATCGTCCCACTTACCAGAAAGGGAAGCATACCAAACAATGACATAAAGACCCAACTTAGCCCAACTATCAAATACCCTTCGCGCTTTCGGATATTCTGATCCTGTTTAGAAAAGGAAAAAAATAAAATGGCCCCCATGGCCATAGAAACAAAGGCTGAATAAATCAGCGGCATTTGATCCCCGCTTTGAAAATAATAACTAAAACCAATACCCGGGAGCATCAATAAGCCCAGCAGCATCAATAAGCCTCCCATGATTTTTCCAATAGCCTTATAATGGATCATTGTATCAGTTAAATAATTTTTCCAGACTGGATTTGGCAGATGGTAATGCTAAAACAATGGCTTTATCATTTATTTGAAGTTGAAAATCTCCATCTGGTATAAAAACTTCCTCTCCTCTGATTACACCTGCTACAATGGCCGTTTCAGGAAAATGTAATTCTCGGAGTTGCTTTTTAGTTAATCTATTATTTTTTGAAATCACATACTGGATAAATTCGGCATCTACCCCATAAATCCCGGAAATCGCCTCCACCTTACCTTTTCTAAGATACCTTGTAATCTGATTGGCGGCCACCAATTTTTTATTGATAAGGGAATCTACTCCTATACTATGTGAAATATGGATATATTCTCGGGTATCCACATGGGCAATAGTCTTGTAAACCCCGTGGTTTTTGGCACTCAAACTGGTAATAATATTGGTCTCGGAACTTTCAGTAAGTGCCAAAAATGCTTGCATCTCCTCTAGCCCCTCTTCAATAAGTAATTCTATATTCTTGTAATCTCCATGGATGACCAAGGAAGTATCCAACCGTTCAGACAACCATTTGCAGCGCTCTTTATCCTTGTGGATCAGGGTCACCCTATATTCTGGTTCTAACTTCAATGCCGAGGTAAAAGCTAGGTCATCCCCACCAATAATCATTACATTTTTTATATTGATTTCCCGTTGATCCATTAACTGGACAATGGACTCATTGGCTTTTTTATTGGAGATAAAATAGACATGGTCATTATTCCTCAATACTGTAGTTCCTTTTGGGATAATTGTCATTTGATCACGCACAATAGCGATAATCCTGATATCCTCAAAAATCGGCATTGCCCGGGTCTCGGAAAGCTTTTTATTGACCAGTGCAGAATATTGGTTCAAAATGATCCCAACCACGTTCAGTTTCCCTTCCTCGAAATCAAAAATATCAGAAAAAGTAGAGTTCTTGATCATTCGGTGAATTTCACCGCTACAAAGCATGGTTGGAGAAATAATATTATCAATACCTAGATTATGAAAATACGCTATATTCTCCTCCAAAAGATAATCGTGGTTTCGAACCCTTGCAATTACCCTTTTTGCCCCAAGCTGCTTTGCCAACATAGCTGTAACTATATTGGTTTTTTCAGAGGTAGTTACAGCCATAACCATATGAGCCTCTTTAACATTTGCATTTTGCAAAACATCAATAGAAGCAGAATCACCCATTACCGTCAGTACATCTAGCCTGGAGGCAACATTCTCCAGAATATCCTTATCGGTGTCAATTAAAGTAATGTCTTTATTTTCATAGCTCAAAGACTCGGCAAGATGGAATCCCATATCACCAGCTCCAGCAATCACAATATTCATGGCCATGGGCGTAAAGATAAGGTGTTTTAAGCTGCAAAGACAAAATTGTAAATTAATTTTTAGTTGGAAAACCTGCCTTTATACCTTAAATAGCCCTACTTATACTGGCTAATCCCAAATTTAATAGAAAAGAATACACTGAATCTCAATTAGCAATTACTCCTCTTCAATCATAGATTTCCCCTTTGAGAGATCTCCTGAAGTCCACTCCCACGATTCATTAAGCCTTATTTTCCCGTTTTCTAATCTTTCAGGTGTAGAAATACACTTCCCAGTCATTAATTCTCCTTCCTGATTAATGTGATGGTATCTCATGTTGATCATCCCATTTTGATCCACTTTACCGATCAAATGTCCCTTGACAATTTCACCTCCTGAATATTGGGCTGTAAGGATCTCCCCCTCTTGATAATAATGAAAAATAGTTTCTGAGGAGACTTCCCCATTATCACTGTTGCTGATAGACCTAAAGGTCTTATTATTGTAATTAAACATGGCTGCTTTTGGTTTAGAAAAACTATTAAGAATCTAAGATGATCCTGTCTGATATATTTAGGATAAAATTAAAAAAGTCACTTGAAAATTACCAAGTGACTTTTTTGTGCTCATCCAGTTTTTATCAACTATCACTGGACATGTATTTTGAAAACTCGTATAGAATTTTATCCACTGAAACGCCAATATTCTTAGACTTCTGTTTGATATTATTAACCTCACCTACTGCACTGATTCTAAGAATGATTTCATCAGCTTTGGGGTCAATAAAATCTATCAATACTTCACCCAAATTATACTTTTCAATTTCTGTTTGGCTAGGCCAATAGGGATAACCCATTCTATATGGGTACCGGTACATTGGTGAATACATTCCATAAGGATACAATCCATCGTAGCTATTGCTGCGGACTTCCTTTTCCCGGTCACTTAACAGCGTATTGTATCTTAAGATCAAATCAGGATGTTCGCTGTCTTGAGTAAAGCCCCTATCCTCCATTCCTTTGACAAGATCATCAATTAAGTTTTTGTCCAAAGTAGGTGAGTTCCAAGCATCTTTACCTTCATACTGGTTAATTATGGTAAAGGTCTTATAGGATTTGCCTTCCTTTACCTCGTTTTTTTCCAAGTAAACCTTAACAGGATTACATGCTGACATTAAAACTCCTAAGAAGATAATACTTATTCCAATTCTCAATTTCATACTAAACTTCTTTTAACTAAAAAACGATAGAAGTAGCCTAAAGTTGTGTATTTAACGAGCATAAATAAAGATTTCCTGATTTTTATTGATGCATTATTTATCCAAAAATTGGCCATTTTCGGATTCAGGCAATCCCTCCACATCTCTTAACTTTCTCTGTATCACCCTTGTTCTTGTTCCCACCAAAGTGTCCAATTCATGATTGGCCTCATTCAACTTTTTCTGGGCTTTCTCTATCAAATTGCCAAACTTCCCAAACTCTGTTTTTACCGCACCTAACACCTTCCAAACCTCACTGCTTCGCTTTTGAATAGCCAAAGTTTTAAAGCCCATTTGCAAACTATTCAACATGGCTGCCAAGGTAGTAGGCCCTGTGACAACCACTTTATATTCCTTCTGCAATTGTTGTGATAAAACTCCATCCCTGATCACCTCTGCATATAGACTTTCCATAGGCAAAAACATCACAGCAAAATCAGTGGTATAAGGAGGGTTGATATATTTTAGACTAATGTCTTGGGCTGACTTTTTCACTGCACGCATCAGCTCTAGCTTGCAAGCATCCACCAGGCCCTTATCGCCTATATCATAAGCCTCAAGCAATCTATGATAAGCTTCTTGGGGGAATTTAGCATCAATAGGAAGAAAAACCGGTTCATCACTACTGCTTCCGGGCAATTTAACGGCAAACTCCACTCTTTCTGCTGCCCCTTTTTTCATCACAGCATTACTCACATATTGATCTGGCGCTAAGATGTTTTCCAATATGCTCAGCAACTGGTATTCTCCAAGGACTCCCCTGCTCTTTACATTGGTCAAAACCCTTTTGAGGTCACCTACCCCGGTTGCCAAGTTTTGCATTTCTCCCAATCCTTTTTGAACGGCTTGAAGCTGTTTGCTGACTATCTCAAATGACTGCCCCAACCTAGTTTCCAAGGTTTTTTGTAATTTTTCATCCACTGTCTCTCTCATTTTTTCCAATCTGGCCTCCGTAGATAATAACATCTTCTCCTGCCTCCTTTCCAATTCGCTAAATTTCTCTCTCTGCAGCTCATTAAACTCACGAACGTTTTCTCTAAAAAGCTTCCCAAAATCTCGTAGTGTTTCATTTTGGTCCTTGGAGTTTTCCCTCAAAGTATCAAAGACATGCTTAAACTGTTGATTGATATTCTGACCAATCTCTTGGCGGTTTTCAGACATTTGTCGCTCTAAGTCCATTTTTAAGGAAGCTAACTTATCCTCCAATGACTTCTTCTCTCTGACTTGGCTTAGTTGTCTAAAGAGCAAAACTAAAGTTATCAAAACGTTCAAAGCCAAAAGGCTCAAAAATATCATTTCCATCTCTTCCTATTAATTTTTACAGGCAAATTAAAGCTATACTTTTGATTAGCCTAAATTCTGGGATGCAGAACGAGACATTTTGTGTCATATCCTTGAATAACATTATCATATTTGAATAATACTCATTTGTTTTTCGTAGAAATGGTGAATAAGCTTGGTATAAAGAAATAAGTCGACAAGTTTTAATTTTCCAGTTTGAATCAATTATTTTAGATTTTCACTTTTTTTAAACAAAGAATCCACTTCTTGAGAAAGAGAATACAAAAATTCATGGGGCCGGGCACTTTGGTGATGGCTGCTTTTATAGGACCGGGAACTGTGACCGTTTGTACACTTGCCGGAGTAAATTTCGGTTATGAATTGATCTGGGCATTGGTATTGTCCATAATTGCCACTGTTCTGCTTCAAGAAATGTCCGCAAGGATTGGTTTAATCAACCAAAAAGGACTTCCTGAAATATTAAGGATAGAATTAAAGCAAATCTGGGTAAAGGTACCTGCTTTAATCTTGATTATTTTGGCCATTGTTTTAGGCAACGCAGCCTATGAAGCCGGAAATATCGGTGGAGCAGTATTGGGCTTGGAAGTTTTTGAAAGGCTCCCACTCTTCACCTCTTTCAACCCTTATCCAATAATTGTAGGATTTTTGGCTTGGGCCTTATTAATGAGTGGAAGCTACAAAAAGGTGGAAGCTTTTATGTTGGTCATCGTTCTGATGATGAGTTCAGTGTTTTTAGTCACAGCCATCATGAGCGCACCACAGTTAAAACTGCTTATTTCAGGCTTAGTTCCAAGAATCAATAGCGAAAATATCATCACTATTGGAGCCCTGATAGGAACTACAGTAGTACCTTATAACCTGTTCTTGCATGCGGCACTGGTCACCAAAAAATGGACAGGAAGTAAAGATTTAAAATATGCTCAAATTGATACCGTAATGGCAGTTTGCCTAGGAGGGCTTGTTTCAATTGCCATTTTGATTACGGGTTCCTTAGGAAGTGCCGAAAGGGTCAATTCGGTTTTGGATATGGCCAGAAGTCTTGAACCTCTATTGGGCAAAACAGCGCCCTACTTTTTGGGAATAGGTCTGTTCGCAGCTGGCATAACTTCTTCCATTACAGCACCATTGGCGGGAGCATTGGTAATCTGTGGATGTTTTGGACTAAACAATGAACTTAGTTCCAAACCCATGAGATGGACCTTTAGCCTTATTATTCTTTTGGGCGTGTTTTTTGCTTCTTTGGGCATAAGGCCAGTGGAATTGATCACTGTCGCGCAATTGACCAATGGCATATTATTGCCTGTTTTAAGTACCTTTATATTGTGGGCAGCCAATAGTCGTAAGTTAATGAACAAGTACAAAAATGGGGTGATTTGGAATATCTTAGGTTTTGGGATTTGGATCATTACTTGGATTTTAGGAATTAAAAGTATCATGAGTGTTTTAGAAAAGTGGCAACTATGGGGATAGACATCAATAGTGATTTAGGAGAAGGTTCAGGTGCTGATGCTGCTATCATGCAATTTATCAGTAGTTGCAATATCGCTTGTGGAGGACATGCGGGAGATGAAAAAAGTATGCTAGCAACCATTAAATATGCCATAAAACATCAAGTAAATATTGGTGCCCATCCCTCCTATCCTGACCCTGCCAATTTTGGTCGTGAAGTTATGGACATCTCCATGGAAGCATTAGAAGCGAGTTTGGTTAGACAACTAAGTTTCTTCAATAGATTACTAACGGCACACAATGCCCGCCTTCATCATATTAAGGCCCACGGAGCACTCTACAATGAATCGGCCTTCAATGTTTCAATAGCAAGCTTATTGGTCCAAATAATGAAACAACATTATCCTGGCACTTTACTCTTCGTACCGGACGGCTCAGTGATTGCTGAGCTAGCAAAAAAAGAAGGAATTCCTGTCTGGCATGAAATCTTTGCGGACCGGAATTATGAAGATAACTTGAAGCTGGTAAACCGAAAAAAAAACAATGCCGTATTAACGGATGAAGCAGAAGTGATGAAACATCTTGGGTTGATGATTGATGAAGGAAAAGTAAGAACCATTTCTGGAAACTTATTACCTATCAAGGCAGACACAGTTTGTATACACGGTGATAATCAAAGCGCATTGAATTTGGCAAAAGCCATTAATAAATTGGTAAGATCCAAAGATTAGCTAAATGACTTATAATTTATCATATAAACACATATCCCAAAACATTCTGGAAATTTGCTGGCCGGCGGAAATCAGTAAGGACATTCTGCTACAAATGATGGCCCTCAAAAAAAAGATCATTTCAATTTGGTACGAAGAATTATGGGATGTCAATTTAGGATATCATTGCTTAAGTTTACATTTTAAAGAAGCATATTACTTGGATGGGGTGATCAGCCAAATTGAAGAACTGTATTCCGAAAAAGTAACCCATTCAATCCTCCATAGAAAACGTTGGAAAATCCCTGTGCTTTATCAAGGCAAAGACTTATCCAGAGTGGCTGAAATTACCAAGCTGGGCATCAATGAAATCATTGAACAGCACCAAAATCCTTCCTATCTCTTACACTTTTTTGGTTTCATGCCAGGCTTTATGTATTTAGGAGGGCTTTCTGAAAGGCTTTTTGCTGCAAGAAAAGACCAACCAGACCCAAAGATCCAAAAGGGATCCGTTGCTATTGGCGGAAAGCAAACGGGAATTTATCCAATGGATAGTCCTGGCGGATGGAATATAATTGGATTAACTCCTGTGGAGCTGTTTGATCTAAAGCAACGCCCTCCCGTTTCCGCCCAACCAGGTGATGAAATAAAATTTCAAAGTATTAATAAACAAGAGTTTGAAACTATCTCAAGATCCATACTCAATCAAAATTACTCCTTAGAATATGAAACCATCTGAAGCCCATTTAGAAGTCATCAAACCCGGTTTCTACAGTAGCATTCAAGATTTGGGGAGGTTTGGACAAGGGTATTGGGGAATTCCATCTGCGGGGGCCATGGACAGGCAATCATTTGAATTGGCCAATCATCTATTGAAGAATGATGAAAACAGTGCATGTCTGGAAATGGCCATGATGGGAGGTGAATTTATTTTTAATGGAAACACCCAAATCGTCCTAACCGGTGCCAAGGCTAAAATAACCTTAAACCAGAAAACATTCGAAATCAATACCATAATTCATATTAGTGTTGGAGATCACTTAAAAATTGGTCCATTTAGTAAAGGATGCAGAATGTATCTTGGGATTAAGGGTGGATTCCAAACTCAATTTATACTTCAGAGTAGAAGCTGGTATAAAGGTATTACAGACAATCATCTTCTTGAAGCGGGCGACATTTTACCATTTCAAGATCAACAGAAAGAATTCCCCCGTTTTAATGCAAAGGTTGCAGTCGATAATACTTTGATGGAAAACCAGGACATTGAAGTCTATGCCGGTCCAGAATCAGATCAACTTCAGCCGGAAATTTATGAACAGCTTTTCGACAGGGAGTTTCATCTTTCTCCAATGATGAATAGAATGGGAATCCAAATCGAAGAAAAATTGGAAAACCAATTAAATGAAATACTCACAGCTCCAGTATATCCAGGCACTGTACAATTAAGCCCTGGTGGTAAAATAATGATTCTGATGCGTGACGCACAGGTTACTGGTGGTTACCCCAGAATTCTCCAGCTTAACCAAGCAGGCATTAACATCATGGCCCAAAAAAAACAAGGAGACAAAATTCGCTTTAAGCTGATCAAATCAGACAACCAATGAATAAATGCTTCCGTATTTTACAATATTCGTTCAAAAAATTTCCTAAAGCTTCCTTAGATTTACTTTGCTCATTAAATAACTGAATCAAGTACATAATGAAAATAAAAAAAACAGTTTACGGCATATTATTAAGTATTGCCATCCTTTTCACCACTTACTTCATATGTGACTTTATTCTAGACCTTTCAAAGGATTATAGCCTTTGGGGATTTGGCGCATTACTCGGCTTTATCCTTTTACTTATCACTACTCATTTTTATTACAGCAAAGGCAAAAGATTTCTTCCCACAAAATTGATCATGTTCCTTGCTGTATTTGCTGTGGTACTTTTCATTTTCATGAGCTCCCCTAGTACCCGTTTTGCCACTAAAGTGCTTCCCTCCTATATCTCTTTCTTATTAGGAGTTCTGGCAGGAGCCATTTATTCTGACCATGGAATTCAAAAAAGACACCTCTATACTAGTCTGTTATTTCTATTTCCATTTTTCCTGAATTTAAATTTCTATACTTCTTGGGTTCATTTGATAGAATTTGGCAATATTTCTGGTAAAGTCGATGACCATATATATATTCCATTTGAAGTACAAGACATTAATGATAACACCCTTCAAAATGAAGATTTCAGGGGTAAAATAGTCGTACTTGACTTTTGGTTTATCAGCTGTGGCCCTTGTTGGGTAAAGTTTCCTGATCTTCAAAAACTGCACGAAAAATATCAGGACAATCCACAGGTTGAAGTCTATGCAGTCAACAGACCAATGCCAAAGGACAAACCCAACCAGTTATTTCAATCCATTGAAGAAAAAGACTATACTTTTCCTGTTCTTAGAGGAACTCAAAAAGTCATGGATGATTTCGATATTTATGTATATCCTACTATTGTAGTATTGGATCAAGAAGGAAATGTGTCCTATATGGGCAAAATAGAGGGCGTGGAAGAAGTAATTCAAAAACTCAGTAACTAACCCTACTTTGCGCCTAGGTATAAATATAGGCCATGAAGCTAAAACAATCTATTTATTATGAAATTCATAGTTTCTTCCTTAATAGCTCTTTTAATGACCATTCACGCTAATGCACAAGAAAGGAAAATTTGCATTACGGTGGATGACCTTCCTACCGTCACCTATGGGATAAATGATATAGAATTTCATAATCAAATTACACAATCATTGGTTAACGCATTCAGTGAACAAAATATTCCTGCTATAGGGTATGTTAACGAAAGCAAACTCTACAAAGAAGGCAGACTGGATTCTGCCAAGCTACAGCTTTTGGAATATTGGTTATCCAAAGGGCTAGAACTCGGCAATCATACCTATTCCCACTCCAATTATCATCAAGTAGGCTATGATACTTTTACTGCTGACATCATTAAAGGAGAACAAATTCTAAAAAAGCTCCTTCCAAAATATAATCAAGAGCTGAAGTTTTTCAGGCATCCCTATTTGCGTAGTGGAGATACCAAAGAACTAAATGACCAATTAAGTAAATTCCTAATCAATCATAACTATATACCTGCACCTGTTACAGTAGATAATGATGATTATCTGTTTGCTTATGCTTATTCAAGGGCCTATAAAAAAGGAGATACAAATTTAATGAAAAAGATAGGAAAGGCATATCTTGATTATATGGAAAGGAAAGTGCTCTATTTTGAAAAATCCGCCCAAGGATTATTCAATAGAAATATTAATCAAATTTTGCTTTGTCATGCCAGCCTATTGAATGCCGACTATATGGTAAAATTGATTAAAAGGATAAAAGGTCTGGGATACCAATTTATTTCTCAAGAAGAAGCCTTGAAAGACCCTGCTTATGAGACAAATGTCACCAAATTTGGGGACTGGGGAATTTCATGGTTAGACAGGTGGGCCATCAGTATGGGGAAAAAAGGGGATTTCTTCAAAGAAGACCCCGTTACTCCTGATTTCATCAAGGCCTTAAACCAATAAATGGCCTAGAAAACCATTCAAAAAAGTTTAAATACGAAGAGTTATTTGGCTTAAAATGAAAGACTGGCAAAAAGTTGCCATTTTCTTATACAATTATTGGTTACTGATTAACCTTTTCTGATCATTCATATACAAAACCATACCGTACTTCCCATTCTTCAAAATTGACCTTATAAATAAGCATAATATTTCTTAACTTCAATATGTAAAACAATGAATAAAAGACATTTAATAACAATCGAAAGAAAAAGCATCAAATAATGTAATTAGTGATTCTTAATCACCTAAAGAATCTCTTCTAACTGTTTGAAATAAATTGCGTTTTTCCGATCACAAATTTTTGACTAAAGTCCGTGCGCAACACGGACTTTATTGTTTTTATTGGTTATTACCCGACTCATCACTACAGATGATTCTAAATCATTATAATTGAAATCCAAAATTATTTATTGTACATTGTACTTGAATTTTATTTTTTCTCATCATGACATCTAACCACCAACGAAACTACATCTATGTAGGCCTTAGCTTACTGATTATCGCCTCATTTTCTAATTTATTATATAATACAGCGGAAACTTTTCAGTCTGAATCTTCCAAAGAACTTCTGACCAGTGCCGCAATTATTTCTCAAATTGAAGCCATCATACTTCCTCTGGCTGAAAGTATTCCTTTTATTAAAAACTGGTCATATACCTTCGAGGACGACTTCCAGAAACTCCTTAGCTATCTGGAGGTGGCCAATCTATTGGTCCTTCTTCAATATAGTTTATTAAAAATCAGCCATTGGGTCGTTTTCAAATGGGTAACGGTAGCAGCATTTGCAACCATGTTTTGGCAACCCATTCGGTTGTACGCTTTCCGTATTTTAATCCTCTTGATAATGATTTCACCAGGTTTGAATATTTATTCCAGTTTGAGTGCTGGTATAGTTTCACAAACTAATATGGATTTGGGCGCTGAGTTAAAATCCCACTTGGCAGCCACCAAAGATTCAATAGATCAAAAGAAGTCCGTTCAACAACTCAAACTGGATAGCCTTGAAAGTAATCAGGAAGAAAAACATAATGGAAAATTAACCTTCTTGGACAAAGTAGAGGATAAAGCCATCAAAACCACTGACAACATTGAAAACGAAGTTTCCAAAGTAGGTACAGATTTAGTGGATATTTTAAGATTTGCAAGCCAACATGCCGTACAACTGGCCATGAACATGTTAGTAAATATCATCATTATATTTGTTTTCCTCCCGCTTTTGTATTGGTACATTTTCGCATTGATCCTAAAAAAACTTTTCAGTTACGATCCTCCAAGCTTATTAATACAAAAAGGAGAAAATAAAGTCAAAGACCTTATCAAAGCAAACACTTAAACTACCCATGAGATCATTCCAATTCCTTTGCTTACTGGCATCAATTTGCCTTTATTCCTGTCAAAAGTCACAGGACAAGAACAGTCAGGAAAGTACTAGCTTAGCTGTTCAAGCTCAGTCAACTGAAAAACCTCAGCCACCTGAGATCATTCTGGGCATAGATGTATCCCATTTTCAAGGAGATATAAACTGGGAACAAATAAAAGCGGACAAGGTTTATTTCGCCTATGATAAGGCGACACAGGGAGATTCTTTCAAAGATCCCGATTACTATGAAAATCAAAAAGCTGCACATCAGATAGGTCTACTACACGGGGCGTACCATTTTTATATTTCATCAGACTCCCCTGAAAAACAAGCCCAGAACTTTCTTGAGACTTTGGATTATACGAATTCAGATCTACCTCCCGTATTGGATTTGGAAGAGGGAGGAATAAAATCACCATTAGATGAATCCAAATTTCAATCAGACGTTCTTACTTGGTTAAAAATCGTCGAAGAAAAACTCAATATCCAACCAATCATATACACCAATAACCCTTTCGGAAATCAATACCTTAAACATCCGGAATTTGCAAAATACGATCTATGGATTGCAGAGTATGGGGTTACCAAACCCAAAATACCTCAAACCTGGGAAGAAAAAGGCTGGTTAATATGGCAGAGATCCGATAAAAAAACCATCAATGGCGCAAAAGGAAATGTAGACCATGATCTATTTAATCCTGACAAAAGCTTCAGTACTGTTGTTAAAGACTAGTAGCGTCAAGCCCAATTGAAAATCCTAGCAAAAAAATCTACTAGAAATAAATTCCATTAATCAGAAACGAACGTTTGTAATATGTCTGTATTCAAAACCATTCTTCTCAACTTACTCTTAATATGCACAGCACAAAGTGTTTTGGCACAATCAGGAAAAGTATTTGATAATTTAAGCATGGAGAGTAAAATTTTACAAGGGGAAAGGAAGTACGCCATTTACCTCCCTCCTGATTATGAAAGTTCCGAAAGGAGTTATCCTGTGCTCTATCTTCTTCATGGTGCTGGAGATGATCAGACGGGTTGGATACAATTTGGTGAGGTCCTGCATATAACTGACAAAGCCATAAAAGCAGGAAAGGCTACGCCTATGATTATAATAATGCCAGATGCCAACACAGGTAGAAGAGGTTATTTCAATCAAATTGATGGAGACTGGAATTATGAAGATTTTATTTTTGAAGAATTGATCCCTTATGTGGAAAAGGAATATCGAATTAAGAAGGAAAAGAGATATAGGGCTGTTGCTGGTCTATCCATGGGGGGCGGAGGAAGTTTTATGTATGCTTTGCATCATCCCGATTTCTTTGCTGCAGCAGCTCCTTTAAGTGCCTATGTAGGTCCACTCTCTCTTAATCAGATGATTTCAAGAATGGAAAATTATGAGGACTATACCGATACTCAGCTTAAAAATTACTTCGAGCAACACAATGCCCTTTCACTAATAGAAAATATGGATACCAAAACCCTTCAATCCATAAAGTGGTATATAGATTGTGGAGATGATGACTTCCTTTATGAAGGAAATAGTTTAGTACATATAGCCATGAGAAAAAAAGAAATTCCACATGAATTCAGGATTAGAAATGGCGGACATACTTGGACATATTGGAGAGAGTCCTTACCTTCAGTATTAGAATTCGTTTCTAAATCTTTTCACCAATAGTCGTAAACCGCATTAAGATATTTTTTATATCAAGATTACAGATTTTAATTAAACAATTGGCTTTATGCTTTTTATTAAAGCCCTATACACTTTAAACTCGTTCAAATTCGACTATTTTAAGTAAAGATTTAACCAGAGAATTAAATATTAACCACACCCATAAATTGTTTTTTATGCTTAATGAAACCGAAATGAATGAAGCTGGAATTAAGGAGAAAATAATCCAACAAGGAATGGATTTGGAAAAAGTTGAATTGCAAATCCAAAACTTCAAAAAGGGATTTCCCTATTTACCAATTGTAGAAGCTGCAAGTATCGGCAATGGCATCATCACCCTAAGTAATGATGAAATTAACAACTACCTTGAGTCCTACCCCAATAAGGTTTCAGAAAAAGAGTTAGTGAAATTTGTGCCTGCCAGTGGTGCCGCCACTAGAATGTTCAAAGATTTATTTGCCTTTCTTGAAGCTGATGATCAATCTTTGGCTAATAATCCATTCGTTGAAAAATTTGTTTCAAATTTGAAAACGTTTGCATTTTATAAAGACCTATCAGAAACCTTATCACAGGAAGGATATAATATCGAAGATCTAATAGAAAAGGGAGAGCACGCAACCATCATTGATTACCTATTGAGTGAAAAAGGTTTGGCATATGGAAGTTTACCAAAGGGATTACTGAAATTTCACCGATATGAAGATGGAAGCAGAACACCTGTCTATGAACATTTTATAGAGGGCTTGCAATATGGATTAGGTAAGGGAAATACTGTAAGATTGCATTTTACAGTATCTCCAGAACATCAAGATAGTTTCGAAGACAAGGTGAACTTCCTTCAAGGATTGCTTGGAGATCGCTATAAAGTAAACTTTGAAGTAAGTTTTTCCCAGCAAAAAAAATCCACAGATACCATTGCTGTTAATCCTGACAACACACCTTTTATGGAGGAAAATGGGGAAATATTATTTCGACCTGCTGGCCATGGAGCGTTATTGGAAAATCTAAATGAGATTGATGCAGATTTAATATTTATCAAAAACATTGATAATGTGGTGCCAGACCACCTCAAGGACACTACTAAATCCTATAAAATAGCATTGGCAAGTATCCTTTTGGATCTACAATACGAGGTTTTTGATTTACTTATCAAAATAGACAATGAGTCCAATTCCGATATCTTAAACTCTTCGGTTGAATTATTACAGAACAAATTAGGATTAAAATTCCCTTCCGAATTTAATGGTTGGGAAAATAAAGAGAAATTCAGTTATGTGAAATCAAAACTTAACAGACCTATTAGAGTTTGTGGGATGGTGGAAAATACTGGTGAGCCAGGTGGCGGTCCTTTCTGGGTAAAAGACAAAGATGGAGCAATTTCCCTTCAAATAGGTGAAACTGCCCAACTTGACCTGAACAATCCAGAACAGGCTTCAATTCTAAAGAATTCCACCCATTTCAACCCTACAGATCTGGTCTGTGCAGTAAGAAATTACAAAGGCGAAAAATTCGATCTTCTAAAACATAGGGATCCTGAAACTGGTTTTATAACGGCTAAGTCAAAAAATGGTAAGGACCTCAAAGCTCAGGAACTTCCTGGCTTATGGAATGGTGCTATGGCGGACTGGAACACCTTGTTTGTAGAAGTTCCTTTATCCACTTTCAATCCAGTCAAAACCATAAATGATCTGTTGAGAGAACAACACCAGTAGATTTAAAACCACTCAACAGTAAAAATCTCTTATATTAAACCATAAGAGATTTTTACATTTTTTTATTACCAACCAAATCCTACATTGAAGAAATAATCCTTTTTCTCAGAATTAATAATCTTTTTTGATAAACGGTCAACAGACTTAACAGAAACCTAGTTAAATCCCCTTTATTCATTATCATAAAACAGGCGTCTTATTGACAACAATCAAAACACAAATAACTTATAATCAGAACATTATATAGTTTAATTTAAAATAAAAAAGCAGAGAAATTTTCTCTGCTCTTTATTTTGAAAACTAAACCAACTATTATTTAACTACCACAGTTAAACAAAAATAGTAAATTTCACCTATATTCAAAATATTTTATAAAAAAGGTATGTTATAAGTTATTTTTTGTTGCTTACCTTATATAAGAGACCCAATGCCAAGCCTTGACTATACTGAATTCCTGAATCTTGATCAATATCATATAAATTAATACTAGTAAAGGTTACATTAATTAACTCAGTAATCTTAGCTGTTAAAGCCACATCCAATCTATGATCTATTGTTTTAAATTCTAAGGTTTCGTAGTTCGCGTACATTTGGTACCTAGCCTTAATATTGAAGTTTTCAGCGATATCCTTATCCCACTCAGCGAATATCTGCATAGCCAACCATTCTGTCCTTACCTTATCGCCAATAGGCACTCCATAGTTATCTTCCACATTATCGGCAATATCTAAATTGGTCACAAACGTCCACCTAGGCGAAAAAGGGCCAATACGAAGATTAAATTCATCATTTGGCTTATACTCGAAACCCAAGGATGTCGTCAAATAGCCAGGTGCCATGAAGTCAGATATCAAAGTTCTCTCATCATCATCACCAAATTCATAACCTTTGGTAAACTGAGAAAGGAAATTGGCAGAAAAATAAGTACCCCATTTTTCCGACAGTTTGTACCCTACCTTAGAATCTAGAAATATACGATCATTGGATTTTTTAGACTGCTCCCCTTCATTTTTCACAATCCCATATAACAACTCCATTTGGTTATCCCATGTCCACTTTTCTTTGGCGTAATTCGCCTTTCCAGCCAAGATACTCCCAAATGAAATAGAATTTACACCTCCGGATTTCCAGTTACTGCTAAATGCACCTTGATTAAAATTTAATCCAGCTGAAAATTCCTTCACCCAATAGGAAGTATCACTGACCACTTTTTCAGCCTCATTAAGTGCTGTTTGAGCGTAGGTCGCAAGACAAATACCAAGGAATGTGAAGGTTAGAAAAAATTTCTTCGTAGAAAAAAGCATTTTTTTTGGATTTATTATGAAATTGAACTACCTGAACTTAACAAAACTATGGAAAAAGAATCTGAAAATGAATTAATTGTAAGAGATTATTTGGCAAGACAAAGGACCAAAATGGCTAATGATAGGACACTTCTTTCGTATATTAGAACAAGTCTATATTTTTTGGTTAGTGGTACTGCACTGGTAAAAGTTGAAGGCCTGGCCAATATCAAAGAATTTGGATATTTATCATTTGGTATCAGCTTAATCTTCTTAATAATGGGATTCACCAACTTCTTCTCCATTAAAAGAAAAATCAAAAAAGGCCATTATGCTAAAATGTAAATTATGACATTAGAAATCTTACTTGTACTCATAATAATAGGCCTTGCCATGATACTTTTTCTCACGGAAAAGTTCTCAATAGACACTGTCTCTATCATGGTGATGATCAGCTTTATGGTTACAGGGATTTTGAGTTTTGAGGAGGGGGTGGCAGGTTTTAGCAATCCAGCCACTATTACTGTTGGGGCGATGTTCGTAATCAGTGCAGCGGTTTTCAAAACAGGTTCGCTAAATTCCATTAACATACTTTTTCTGCGAATGAGCAGAAAAAATGAATTCATGTTCCTTCTGACGCTTATGGTCGTTTCAGGGACTCTTTCTGCCTTCATCAATGACACAGCAATCGTGGCCTTAATGATGCCAACTGTGCTCAAAATCTCAAAAGACACCAATATATCCCCATCCAAACTTTTAATGCCACTATCTTTTGGCGCCTTAATGGGAGGAGTATGTACTCTCTTGGGAACAAGTACCAATATTCTAGTAAGCGGTATTGCTGAAAGTAACGGGGTTAAACCCTTCGGAATATTTGAGATGAGTGGAATGGGAATTATTTTTTTACTTGTAGGAATCACCTATATGATGACCATAGGACGGTGGCTAGTACCAAGCAGACAACCCGCTAGAGAATTATCTGAAACTTTTGACTTGGGAGATTATATCACTGAAATATTTGTAACCCAAAAATTCGAAGACATTGGCAAGTCCATAAGGTCCGCAAAGTTTTTTAATGACTATAATGTCGAAGCCGTACAAATAATCCGTGATAATGGTGATAAAATCAATGCCTATAAATATACTTCTATCCGTCTAAATGACACCATAAGGATAACTTGCGATAAAGAAACATTAACCCAAATCAGAAATGTACCTGGAATAGAATTAAAAATTGATCTAAAACTCAAAGACGAGGACTTTAAATTTCAAGGGCACAAATTATATGAGATGGTCGTTCCTCCCAACTCAAACCTGATCAACAACACCGTAAAATCCGTAAACTTCAGGGCAACCTTCCCTGGCCTTACAGTCCTCGCCATCAGGCACAGAAACGATATTCTCTACAAAAAACTTAAGCATACAAAAATTTCAGCTGGAGATGTTCTGTTGGTGCGCGGCGATGAGGAAGTCGTAGGTCAAGTAAAAGGTGGAGAAAATTTATTGATCATTTCTGAGGATACAACACCTAGAATTAACTGGAAAAAGATAGTACAAACACTGTTCATTGTAATTTCTGTCATTACAATAGCAGGTTTAAACATTCTGCCCATAACCATTGCTGCAATCGTCGGAGTAGTATTATTGGTCATTCTAAAATCCATTACAACAGATGAAGCATATAGGGCCATAGACTGGAAAGTGCTGTTTATGCTTGCAGGGATTTTATCTATGGGTACTGCATTGGAAAAAACAGGAGCTTCAACATTATTGGCAAAAGTTTTAGTGGACCAATTGGGCAATTATGGCCCCAGAATTATTTTAAGCGTGGTTTTTGCATTGACCTTTATGATTACCAACTTCATGTCCAACAATGCCACAGCAGCCCTTCTAGCCCCTATCGCCTTATCCATATCTTCAGCTTTAGAAGTCAGCGACAGACCTTTTCTCATGGCGGTTACCTTTGGAGCATCACTGAGCTTCATGACCCCTATGGGGTATCAAACTAACACTATGATCTACACTCCCGGTAATTATAAATTTATTGATTACCTGAAAGTTGGAACCCCACTAAATATTATCTATTGGATCATAGCCACTTTATGCATCCCCATGTTTTTTCCCTTTTAACCCACTTGTAAAGTTTTGAGCTACAAGAGTATTTTATACTTTTGCAGTTCTAAAAAAATTAGAATGGATTATTTCAAGGAAGAAGGCTATACACTAGTTGGTTTTAGTTTGATTATTTTAAGCATGTTGGCCATCGACTTGTTTGTTTTTAACAGAAATGCACGAAAAATAAACATCAAGGAAGCCCTTTTATGGTCTGTGGTTTGGATAGGCTTGGGATTGCTTTTTGGTCTGTATCTCTATTTTGATTTAGGAACTGAAAAAGCTGCTCAATATTACACCGCTTTTCTAATAGAAAAAGCCCTAAGCGTGGACAATTTATTTGTATTTATCATGGTATTTAAATTCTTTAAAGTACCTGACAAATACCAGCATAAAGTTCTGTTTTATGGAATAGTTGGTGCCATCATCATGAGGGCTATCTTTATTTTCTTTGGCATTACACTTATAGAATTAAGTTACCTTCCCTCCTTCGCATTGTTGGGAACAACGATAAAAATCAACCTTATTCTTACGCTTTTTGGGTTTTTCTTGATCTATGCTGGATGGAAATCCTTGCTTCCAGAAAATGAAAATGACCAAGAAAATTTCAACAATTCCCTTGGCACCAAGGTCATTTATAAATTATTTCCAGTGGACCCACATTTTCATAACGACAAATTCTTTGTAAAAATTAATGGAAAAAGGCTAGCTACCCAACTATTGGTGGTCTTAGCGGTAATAGAAATAACAGATTTGCTATTTGCTGTAGACTCTATTCCTGCAATCTTTGCAGTCTCCAATGATCCAATTATTCTTTATACTTCTAATATTTTTGCCATTTTGGGTCTAAGAGCGCTTTATTTTTTATTGGCTTCGGTGTTTGACCTTTTTGATTATTTAAAATATGGATTGGCATTTATACTGGCTTTCATTGGAATAAAAATGATCATTTCATCATTCTATCATATCCCTTCGGCCATATCTCTGGGAATTGTCGGGGCTATTTTAACATTGTGTTTAATTTTATCTGTAAGGAAATATAAGCTGCAAGGAGCATAATAAGTGATTTAATTGACTCCCCCACTTTACTCTCCATTAACTTTTATGTTTAAAAAATGATCTTTGGTAGGTTTTTTGAAAGACATTTGTTGAAACAACATAAAAACATATGAAAACCATAGGAATTATTTTAATCATAGCCGGGATAGCTATGTTTTTCGTGACTGGTTTTTCTTTTACTACGGAAGAAACCGTTATTGATGCTGGACCAATTGAACTTAGTGCTGAAAAAGAAAAAAATGTGAACTGGCCCCCTTACGCAGGTGGGGCTTCTATCATTGCTGGACTTATCCTTTTGGGGGTATCCAAAAAAAAATAAATTTGAGGGGAAAAATAATCCCCTCTTTTATTTTAATTTTAAGCTATTAATACCCTCTCAAAGGGAATTTATTTAGGTCTAAAGACAGTATAAACCACATCAGCCTTGAAGCTAGCAGCAGTAGACATTGGGTCAAACGCCATCAGATTGCAGATTACCCACATTACCCATTATCAAGACAATATCAATTTCAAAAAACTAGAATATGTTAGATTTCCATTAAGATTGGGAAAAGATGTATTCCATGACAAACGAATAAGCGACCAAAACCGCAGAAAATTTGTCAAGCTGATGAAAGCATACAAATTGCTTATTGATCTATACGAAGTGGATGATTACATGGTCTGTGCTACTTCTGCCATGCGCGAATCTGAAAATGGAAAGGATATCGCAGAAGAAGTGAAGCAAGATTTGGGTTTAAAAATTCAAATTATTGATGGAAACAAAGAAGCTGACCTGATCAATATTGCCTTATGGAACTACATTGACCACAAATCCTATCTTCATATCGATGTTGGAGGAGGAAGCACTGAGCTCAATATTTACCAAAATAAACAAAAAGTCGCCAGTAAATCCTTTAAAATAGGTTCTGTAAGGACGCTAGACAGTGGCAGATCTCCTAAAGTCTGGAATTCCATGCGGAATTTCATAGCTGAAAACATAGACAAAAAGCACAAAATCACTTGTATAGGTACGGGAGGGAACATCAATAAGATATTTGAACTTTCCAATCCTAGGAAGAACAAAAGATACCTTGACATCAATAAAATAAAAGAAATCAAGGCCTATTTAGAAGGCTTCAGTTATGAAGAAAGGGTAAATCATCTGAACTTAAACCCTGACCGTGCTGATGTAATTATACCTGCTTCAAGTATTTACTTGGAAGCAATGGAAGCAGCCGGTTCGAGTAAAATGATTGTTCCTGATGTTGGATTAAAAGATGGTGTTATGAACGTGCTCTTTGAAAAAAACAAATCTAAGTTAGCAGATTCAATATTATGAAAGAATAGGCTGCCATTCTAAAAATGACAGCCTTTATTATGATTTCATGAAATATTTTTCACTCCTGTAAGTTGACATTTTCCACTATCTCAGGAGTCAATTTGAAAAACTCTTCATGAATATTGAATACCTCCTCGTTTTCACCTGGTGTTTTGGCTTTATAAGTTCCATCCTCCTGCATGATATAAGCATTAACATTATCCTTCAGGTTATAGGCTATAATATTCATCAATTGCTTTTCCAAAAACGGATCCTGAACCCTAAACAAGGATTCTAATCTTTTCTCAAAGCTCCTCACCATCATATCAGCACTACCTGCATAAGTTCTGGTATCTCCATTATTATGAAAATGGTAAATCCTGGAATGTTCAAGAAAGTCCCCTACAATAGAATAAACCTCGATATTCTCACTCAGTCCTTTACGTCCTGGACGCAAACAACAAATCCCTCTTACTATTAACTTCACAGGAACCCCACATTGGGAGGCCTTGTACAAAGCATAAATGGACTCACTGTCCTCCAAGCTGTTTACCTTGATAAAAATCCCACAAGGTAAACCCTTTTTGGCATTTTCAGCCTCATTTTCTATAAAGCTGATCAATTGGCTTCTCATTCCTTGTGGGGCTGTAATCAAATTTTTATAACTACTAGGCATAGAATGCCCCGTTATTACATTAAAGAATTCTGAAACATCATTCGCCAAGATCTCATTGGTAGTAAGTAGTCCCAGATCAGTATATAACTTGGAAGTATCCTCATTATAATTCCCTGAACCTAAATGCACATACCGAGTTACTTTATTTTCATCCTTCTTCACAATTAGCAACAGCTTGGTGTGCGTTTTAAAATTACTCACTCCATAAATCACAAAGCAACCGGCCTTTTGTAGTTTTTTAGCTTCTTGAATATTATTCTCTTCGTCAAAACGTGCTTTGACCTCGAAAAGAACAGAAACGTGCTTCCCATTCTCAACTGCTTTCAATAAGGCTGAAGTAATCCTTGAATGCTTTGCCAACCTATAAATGGTCATTTTTATTGCCATTACATTCGGATCTTCCGCAGCTTGATAAAGCAAATCAAAAATGGGTTCAATATTATTATATGGATGATGCAATAATACATCCTTTTGCTTCAGGGTCTGGAATATATCTGATCTGCCAGCCAATGGATAACTTAATGGAGGCACTTGGCCCGGTGGGTGCCACATTCTATCCTTAAAACGCCTATTCCCAATAATCTGCCAGAAGCTGGTAAAGTCTAGCATACTTTCCTTTTTGACCTTGAAAATACTGTCATTTTGGATTTTCCACCGGTCTTTCAGCAAATTCATCATCCATTTGCTATGCCCCTCTTCTATTTCAACCCGAACTACACGACCAGTCTTTCTTTCATTAAGCTTACGCTTAACTTCTTCAAGAAAATTAGAATCCATGTCCTCGGTTTCTTCCAAAGTAAAATCTCCGTTTCTTGTAATCCTGAAAAGATTAATGGATTCAATCACTACATTTCTGAAAAGGGAAACAATGTGCTCTCTAATAACCTCCTCAATAGGTATATAAGCCACTCCTTCGCCACGTTCAATCTCAAAAAACCTTGGAATATTGGATGGAATCTGTACAAATGAAAGCTTTCGATTATCCTTTTTCTCTCCTGGATTAATGGTAACTACTCCAAAAATCAATAGTTTGTTCATTAATATGGGAAAGGTATGATAACCATCAAACACCATTGGAGTAAGCATTGGATAGACCGCCTTGAAAAAATACTCTTTAATTAGGTCCTGCTCTTCATTACTGAGTTTTTTAACATTGCTCAGAACAAAACCAGAAGCTTCAGTATTTGGTAGTATTTCATTGATAAAGTGCTCATGCTGGCGTCTGTGAAAAGACTGTGAGTCCATCATCAGCTTTTCTTTGAAAGGCTCTTCGCGCAGGCCAGAATAATCTATTCGTTCCTTATCATAATCCAAGTAATTGTACAATGACCCGACCCGAATCATAAAAAACTCATCGAGATTCGAAGCAGTAATGGCCATAAACTTAAGCTTCTCAAAAATCGTTCTGGACTCCTTTTTGGATTGATCCAAAACCCTATCATTGAATTTAAGCCAACTCAAATCCCTGCTCACCAGGTCACTGCTGTCTATCTTACTTATATATTTATCTTTCTGAATGACATCCATCTCCATATTACAAACTTCTGTATATAAATAATTTAAAAAAGAATGGTTATCGACGATAATTCAAGATAAGTAAAAAAGGGGCTTCTCGCCCCTTTTTCAACCTAAATTTAAGTTTTATCAGGTATCGATTTTTGCATACTTAGCATTTCTTTCGATAAACTCTCGCCTAGGAGCTACTTCATCCCCCATCAACATACTGAAAAGGTGGTCAGCTTCAGCAGCGGATTCAATAGTCACCTGCTTCATTGTACGCGTACTCGGATCCATTGTAGTGGTCCACAACTGATCTGGGTTCATTTCACCAAGACCTTTATAACGCTGGATACCCACACTTTCCGTTTTACCATCACCTGCCATTTCCTTAGTCAAGGCTACCCTTTCTTCCTCGGTCCAGCAGTAACGCTCATCCTTCCCTTTTTTCAATAAATATAAAGGAGGTAGTGCAATGTATACATAACCATTTTCGATAAGAGACTTCATATATCTGAAGAAAAGGGTTAAGATCAAAGTACGGATGTGAGACCCATCAATATCTGCATCCGTCATGATCACGATCTTGTGATATCTCAAATTGGTAAGATCAAGTTCCTTCTCATCTTCCGCTGTACCGAATTTCACTCCAAGTGCAGTAAGAATATTCTTGATCTCATCATTATCATAAATCTTATGCTCATGGGCTTTTTCCACATTTAGGATCTTTCCTTTTAGCGGTAAAATAGCTTGAAAATCCCTATCTCTACCTTGCTTAGCAGACCCTCCTGCAGAGTCCCCTTCGACAAGGTACAATTCACAGATTTCTGGATTGGTATTAGCACAGTCAGCTAATTTACCTGGTAAGCCTCCACCTCCAAGTACATTTTTACGCTGTACCATTTCACGGGCTTTTCGAGCCGCGTGTCTGGCCTGAGCTGCAAGGACTACTTTTCCAACAATAATCTTGGCTTCCTTCGGATGCTCTTCCAACCAATACTGCAATACTTCTGATACAGAACTATCCACTGCACTGATCACCTCTGAGTTACCCAATTTTGTCTTGGTCTGACCCTCAAACTGAGGTTCTGCAACCTTAACAGAAATTACCGCTGTAAGGCCTTCCCTAAAATCATCCCCGGAGATATCTATTTTCACTTTGTCCAGCATACCAGACTTATCCGCGTAGCTTTTCAAGGTCCTGGTCAATGCCCTTCTAAAACCAGAAACATGGGTTCCTCCCTCGTAAGTGTTAATGGTATTCACATAGGAAACCACATTTTCTGAGAAAGAAGAATTATAACTCATGGCAACCTGTACAGGTACACCGTTCTTTTCTGATTCAATATAAATTGGTTCCGAAATTACCTTTTCCCTGGTTTCATCCAAATATTCTACGAATTCCACAAGGCCGCCTTCAGAATAAAACTCATCAGAACGTGGGGTTCCATCCTCATCCAATTCCCTCATATCCTTAAGGTGGATCCTAATTCCGGCATTAAGGAAAGCCATTTCCCTTAAACGGGTGGCAATGGTATCATACTTATATTCCAGAATGGCAAATATTTCGCCATCGGGCTTAAAGTGTATAGTAGTACCTCTTTTATCAGTTTCTCCGATTTCCTTTACATCTGCTTGGGGAACGCCTCTGGAATATTCTTGTTCAAAAATCTTCCCATTCCTGTGAACTGTTGCTTTTAGCATGGTAGAAAGTGCATTCACACAGGAAACACCTACACCGTGAAGACCTCCAGAAACTTTATAAGTATCCTTGTCAAATTTACCACCAGCATGGAGCACTGTCATAACCACTTCTAGGGCAGATCGTTTTTCCTTTTCGTGCATATCGGTAGGAATACCCCTACCATTATCCTGCACCATAACGGAATTGTCTTCCATCACTGTCACATGGATGGTATCACAATGCCCAGCTAAAGCCTCATCTATTGAATTATCGACAACTTCCCATATCAAGTGATGAAGACCTTTGATCCCAACATCACCAATATACATGGCTGGTCTTTTCCTAACTGCTTCTAAACCTTCTAAAATCTGAATATTCCCTGCGGAATATTCCCCTAAATTCGACGCTTCTTCTTTACTCATAATAAGATTTATAAAAGAATAAAGAGGAAAAATTCCTCTATTTTCAATTTCACTTTCAACCTTTAATAATACGACATTTTTGGCACATAACAGCTATATAAACCTAAAAATTGCAGCTTAAAAACCAATGCAAAAATTTAGAATTGATTTGATCTCAACATCACCAAAGTACAACCTTCAACGGTTTCAATTCCTGCAGCATTTAAACGTTGTTTAAAGCCTTGATTTTCAGAACCAGGATTAAATATCACTCTTTTTGGCGCTAAAGAAATGATATAATCTGCCCATTCTCCCTGATGGGATGGATTAATATACATTGTAACAGTATCGACCTCTTCAATTTTAGGCTTTCCATTTAGGTCAATGATTTTTTCACCATTGACCTCCACTCCATGAATGCTCATGGGTACAATGGGCTGTCCATATTCTTTCAACATCCTTGCAGCCAAATACGCATATCGACCGGGCTTATCTGTTGCACCGATAATAACTGTTTTCTTTTTAACCATACTTCTCTAATAGTTTTTCTGCACAACGCTCTCCATCCATAGCCGCCGAAACAATACCACCAGCATAACCAGCGCCTTCACCACAAGGATATAAACCTGCTATAATTGGATGTTCGAAACTTTCCTTTTCTCTGGGAACCCTGACAGGAGAAGAAGTCCTGCTTTCCACCCCGATAATTTGCGCATCATTTGTAAGATAACCTCTCATTTTCTTACCAAATCCCTTGAATGCATTCCTGAGTCTATCTGCGACAAAATCAGGTAATACCTCTTTCCCCATATCTACGGATTTTAGACCGGGCTGATAGGAAGTTTCCAATAAATCCATACTTGACCTACCATTGACAAAATCAACCAAACGCTGCGCTGGGGCTACCTGGGTCTTACCTCCAGACTCCCATGCCGCTTTTTCTACATCAGCTTGAAACATCATTGCTGCAAGCTCCCCGTATTTCTGATAATGGGGAATATCTTCCAACTCTACAGCTGCCACAATACCCGAATTGGCAAATTTACTATCTCTTCGACTCGGGCTCATCCCATTGACTACAAGCTCCCCTGGAGCTGTAGCTGCCGGGACGATAAACCCACCAGGGCACATGCAAAAGGAAAAGACTCCCCTTTGTTTTCCATCATACATCGTTTGTTGTACCAGGGCATAGGAAGAAGCGGGCAAATAAGCCCCTCTATTTCCAGAACAGTGGTATTGGATTTTATCAATCAGTTCCTGACTGTGCTCTACCCTTACCCCAAGGGCAAAAGGTTTGGCCTCAATCAATATTTCCTTTTCCTTTAGCAAATGAAAAATATCCCTCGCTGAATGTCCGGTTGCAAGGATTACACCAAGACCTAGGATCTTTTCTCCATCCTTCGTAACAACCCCTTTCATTTCATTGCCATCAAGGATAAAATCTGTGACTTTGGTATTGAATAGGATTTCCCCTCCTGCATTAAGGATACTTTGCCTCAGGTCAGCCACCAGTTTGGGTAGTTTATTGGTACCTATATGGGGATGAGCATCCACCAAAATATCTTCTCTGGCACCATGGGCTACCAATATTTCCAACACCCTCCTTACATCTCCCCTTTTCTTGGACCGTGTATAAAGCTTCCCATCTGAATAGGTCCCTGCTCCACCTTCTCCAAAACAATAATTGGATTCTGGATTAACGATATGCTCCTTATTGATAGCGGCCAAATCTCTTCTTCTTTCCCTTACATCCTTCCCTCTTTCAATTACAATTGGCTTTGCACCCAACTCAATACACCTCAGTGCAGCAAATAAGCCCGCTGGACCTGCACCTACAATAATTACAGGGTCTGAATTGGAAACATTTCTATAATAATCCTTGCTCGCAGCAATCCTTGGGCTTGGCTCCTCATTGATAAAAACCTCTGCACTTACATTTATTTTCACCTGCTTACCCCTTGCATCAATGGATCGTTTTGCCTGACGTATAACTATTCGGTCATCCGTTCCTTGTATTCCAAGAGACTTTTTAACTGCCAATTCAAAGTTTTCTGAATCAAAAGCTACTTCAGGACTTAACCTAAGTTGTATTTCTTTTTTCATAGTAAGGTATCTATCCTTAAATCCTATCTAATTTTTACTCAAGCACAAAGTCTTTCACACCAACCTACTCTTCTTCTCCAAACACTTCTTTCATCACCCAGCCTTTTCCCCACTCTTCTTTTTCCTTTTCAGACCAAAGTTCAGGATAAAATATCACCTTCTGAAACCTAGGGGGAAGGTACTTTTGCCAATTGGTACCTCCAGTTGCAGCAATATCTGCTGGAGCCTTATGAAGATACCTTACGGCAGATTTGTAATGGGCCAATGGCCAAAAAACATTTGCCTTCAGGTCATAAGCCCTCATCAACTCGGTCAATTCCTCATCTATATCAGGACAATGCTGATAGACTTTCCAAAGGTTAATTTTCCTATATTTGATAATCAGTTCCTTCAACTGCTTACCATATTTCTCATCAAAGGTCTTTAGGGTTAACGTTTGTTCTCCCGTTGCCAGTTCCTTTGCCCCAAATTGCCAATAAAGTATATCAAACAAGCTGTCCACACTGGTCAGATTGATATCCATATAATCTTCTCGATCTTCCACATTAACCAGGTATTGGATTTCTGTGGACATGATTTCAATTATCCTATACTGGGCGCTTTGAAATCCACTGGAAGGCAATAGAGACATCCTGAATTTCAAAAACTGCTCCCTTTCCATGCCCTTCCACATTACCGAAAAAGAAGAAATCAATTGGTCAAAATACATAATCACCCTATTGAGCCGCTCTTTTATAAACTTTGCCTTGCTGACTTTTTGTTCAGAAATCTGTTCCAGCTCCCATATGATGAGATTGAAATATAGCTCTGTGATCTGGTGGTAGATGATAAAAATCTTCTCATCCTTGAAGGAAGTCTTTGGCTGTTGCAGGGTCAACAGAGTATCCAAGTTGATATAATCCCAATAGGTCAAATAATCAGCATACAAGAGTCCCTCCAAATAGGAAAGCATGTCCTGTCCAGATGCTTTATACTTTTCGTTCAATAACTGGATTTTTTCAATGATCTCCTGGGATGGCTGCTCCTTGCTCATAGCTATATATTTAGGGAGGTAATTTAGTTTTTTATAAAACTTCTTGCTTAATTATAGGAGACAATTAAGAATCTATAATTATAAATCAAAGTGCAAAAATCAGTCTAAAAACCCAATAAAGCAACTGAATATGTCGTCAATATCCCCTAATAACCCATCCCATAGACAGGATCCTTTCGAAGGCGTTGACTTTTATGCTTTGGATGAATTACTCGATGAGGAACACTTACTGATCAGACAGTCCATAAGAGATTTTGTCAAAAAAGAAATCTCTCCTTATATAGAGGAATGGGCACAAAATTGCCATTTCCCAGAAGATATAGTCAAAAAGTTTGGATCTGTAGGGGCTTTTGGTTCACAGATTCCTGAGCAATACGGTGGGGGTGGGCTCGACTATATAGCCTATGGACTTATTATGCAGGAAATTGAGCGTGGCGACTCTGGAATGCGATCGACTGTTTCTGTTCAAGGCTCTCTGGTGATGTACCCTATTTTCGCATTCGGCTCGGAAGAACAAAAGCAAAAATTCCTCCCCAAGTTAGCAAGCGGTGAATTATTGGGCTGCTTTGGCCTGACAGAACCAGACCATGGTTCTAACCCTGGAGGAATGAAAACCCACTTCAAAGACATGGGGGATCACTTCTTATTGAATGGAGCCAAAATGTGGATTTCCAATTCACCAAAAGCAGATATTGCCATTGTTTGGGCCAAGGATGAATCGGACCGCATTCATGGCTTAATTGTAGAAAGAGGAATGGAAGGATTCAGTACTCCTGAAACCCATAATAAGTGGTCCCTTCGTGCCAGCAGTACAGGTGAATTGGTATTTGACAATGTAAAAGTTCCAAAATCAAACCTTCTTCCCGGGAAATCTGGATTGGGTGCCCCTTTAAAATGCCTAGACTCTGCTAGATATGGCATAGCTTGGGGTGCAATAGGTGCGGCAATGGATTGTTATGATGCTGCCAGAAGATATGCCAACGAAAGAATCCAATTCGACAAGCCCATTGCTTCTTTTCAGCTTGTACAAAAAAAACTAGCCGAAATGTTGACAGAGATCACCAAAGCACAGCTTTTGGTTTGGAGACTTGGAAAACTTAAAAATGAAGGTAAAGCCACTACGGCCCAAATCTCCTTGGCAAAAAGAAATAATGTAGCTATGGCCTTGGAAATTGCCAGAGAGGCTAGGCAAATACATGGTGGCATGGGAATCACCGGTGAATACCCAATTATGAGACATATGATGAACCTTGAATCCGTAATCACCTATGAAGGAACCCATGACATTCATCTTCTTATCCTTGGTCAAGAAATTACGGGAATACAGGCGTTCAAATAGGTATTTCTAAATTTAGTCTATCCGGCTTTTAATAATGATTGTCCTGGTTGGGGTCCTTGGATCATTACTGAAAATAGTAATCATTTTATGGTCAATCCCCAACCTTCCTTTTGGGTCAAAAGTAAATTTTAATTCCGTCTGATCCCCTGGTTCCAAATCCATAGTAGGCAAATCATAAACCATGCAATCACAATTGGTAATCACTTTTCTGATATTAAGAGCTTGCCTTCCTGTATTGGTTATTTTCACACTCTTTGACACTAGATTCTTGCTTGATATTTTCCCCAGATCAATATTTACTTCAGCCAGGGCCAAATGTGGAACTTCATTGACCTCGCTTTTAGCTATCGGAGCAAAATACTCATGCACTGTGGTCAACAACCTCAAGTCTATTCCTTCATTACTATTTGACTCAATATTAAATGTTACTGTCTCATCAAAATAGCCAAGGTCTTCTTTTAGCTCCCCATCATATTGTATAGCTAGAAGCCCCCTTGATTTTGCCGGTACAATGGCTGGTACCATATTGATTTTAACATGTTCAGGGAGGTTCATCTCATTATGGTCCAAGGTAATTGGAAGGTCCTTGAAATTATAAAAATCCACATATTTGATTTTGGGCTCATTGGTAAAGACATTCCCCATATTGATGGAGCTAAACCTAAAACCTAAATCCCCTATTTTGTAATCGTAATAAGAAGCAACATTGGATGGATAAGGGATATTATTACCTGCTATAAACAAGGTATCTCCAAGCGGGTTAATATTGGTTTTCACCAAAACCTTTTTCTCAAATCTCCCCCCAAAACTGGTAGGCTGGTAGGCAACTTTAATAGCACCAATATCATCTTTATAAAGTGTATCTATTTCAAAATCAACCGTAGTGCAACCGCAATCGGTCAACACTTCCTCAATAATTATTGGTGATTCCCCATTATTGACCATGTAGAAAGCTGTATTAACTTGCCCATGCTCCTCCATCACTGCTCCTAATTCCGCATGGTTTCTTTCCCACATCAGGGGATTGGTGACAAGTCCCTGAGCACTAACAACAAAAGTCAAACAAAGAAAAAACAATAAGGTAATTAACGTCAATCCAATATTTCTCATAGTTACAAATAACGGTAAAATTCAAGCGAATTCTGTCTTTATTTCTTTAATTTGCGACAAAAATTTGACTGATGGCAAGAGTATTAACAGGAATTCAAAGCTCAGGGCGGCCACATTTGGGAAATATCCTTGGAGCAATAGTCCCCGCAATAGAGCTTACAAAAAAAGACAATAACGAATCTTTCATTTTTATAGCTGATTTTCACTCCCTAACCACCATTAAGGATGGAGAAAAAAGAAAAGAAAATGTACATGCAGTAGCAGCTGCCTGGCTCGCATTTGGACTGGACATTAGCAAAACAGTTTTTTACAGACAATCTCGTATTCCGGAAATCACTGAATTGACCTGGTACCTTAGCTGCTTTACCCCCTATCCTATGTTGGCAAATGCCCACAGTTTTAAGGATAAATCAGACAAACTTTCTGATGTCAATGCAGGATTATTTACTTATCCGGTTTTAATGGCTTCTGATATTCTTATGTTTGATGCAGACATCGTTCCTGTTGGAAAAGATCAAATGCAGCATTTGGAAATGACCCGTGACATAGCGTCATCATTCAACGCTAAGCTAGAAGAAGAAATCCTTACCTTGCCAGAAGCAAGGATCAATGAAGAAGTAATGATCATTCCTGGCACTGATGGCCAAAAGATGAGCAAATCATACAATAATTATATTGACATCTTCCTTCCTCCAAAACAGTTAAAGAAGAATATCTACAGTATTGTAACGGACAGCACCCCGCTTGAAGAACCTAAGAATCCTGACACTTGTAATGTGTTTAAATTATTTAGCCTTGTGGCAGATAAGGATCAAACGGAGGAACTGAGACAAAAATACCTTGGGGGCAATTTTGGCTATGGGCATGCTAAAAAAGCCTTATTGGATCTGATCACTGAAAAATATGCTAAGGAAAGAGAAACCTTTGACTATTATATGAACAATCTGGATGAACTAGACAGCAAACTAGCTGAAGGTGAAGCAAAAGCCAAAGAAATAGCTCAAAACACCCTCCTTAAAGTAAAAAATAAATTAGGCTTTACCTGAATCAAAAAACATAGATTACTGGAAAAAAAAACACCCCAATTTATTTGGGGTGTTTTTTTATATATACCTAGGTAATTTATCTCGATCTCCATAGATCCTTCATCGCAACTCCATTGATTTGCATCACAAAACGGGTTGGATTAGGGACAATGATAATTCTTACATCCTGACCATCAAATTGCTCTGATTCAATAGGCACTCCCTCTTTACCTTTTACTTCATATGAAACAATACCTCTGGCATCTGGAAGCATAGGAATATACTTATTGGCCAAATAAGCAGATGGCAACAAAATATCAGTATCAGAATCCAGCTTGTCATAAATCTTTTCCAACTCCCCCTCAAGGGCATCGCCATACTCCTCGTTGAAATCATCTTCTAAATCATGCATCTCCTCTTCGATATCATCGTAATTGTCGTCTGCATAAGTCAATTTACTCAACTCTATTCTTTTCTCTACAATAGCGGTTAGGTCTTTGTCTAACTTATCTAAGTCCATTATTTTTTGTTGATTTTGAATTTAAATATGAAGGTAGATAATCCCTAAGGAGTTTCCAAGAGGATATTTCTCTTGCAAAAGGCTTTCCACCTAATTATTACCTATTCCAGATCTTCTATTTGCCTTTTATTGTTTTAATAGAAAACACTGTCACCATTGTTTATATCAATAGAACGATCAAAACAAAAATAAAAAAAGTCTGCCAAGGTTTTTCAAAGCAGTTAAAAAAATCAATAATCATTAAGTAAATTCATTGGTGAAACAGGTAGATAATCCTATTGGTTAGAAAAGCCCTTCGTTTAAAATGATATATTTGATAAATACTATGAATGTATAAACCCAAAATATAATAACCTATGGAAACTGATTTTCTTCCTCTAAACGGAACAGACCATGTCGAATTTTATGTAGGTAATGCCAAGCAAGCAGCTTTGTTCTATCAATATGCTTTTGGTTATACCCTAATTGCTTATGCAGGTCCAGAAACAGGAATGAGGGACCGTGCCTCTTATGTGTTGAGTCAGGGTAAAATCCGGCTTGTACTGACAAGTGCATTAAATGAATTCCACCCAATTGCTGCCCATGTCAAAAAACATGGTGATGGTGTAAAAGTTTTGGCGCTATGGGTAGATGATGCTGAAAAATCATGGCAGGAAACCACTTCTCGAGGAGCTAAGTCTTTTGAAGAACCACAAACTTTGGAAGATGAACATGGAAAAGTAAAAATTGCCTCCATCCATACCTATGGAGAAACCATCCACACATTTGTGGAAAGAAAAAACTATAACGGTCCCTTTCTTCCTGGATATAAGAGTAAGGAAAGCGGATATAACTCCACGCCTGTTGGCTTCAAATACATTGATCACTGTGTAGGAAATGTGGGTTGGGGTGAAATGAACAAATGGGTAGAGTTTTATGAAAAAGTTATGGGCTTTAGCTTACTGGTCACTTTTGACGACAAGGATATTTCAACTGAATATTCAGCCCTAATGTCAAAAGTAGTCTCCAATGGCAATGGTTATATCAAATTCCCCATCAATGAGCCTGCTGAAGGCAAGAAGAAATCACAAATAGAAGAATATTTGGACTTTTATAATAGCCCAGGAGTCCAACATATAGCCATTGCAACAGATGATATTATCCAGACTGTTGGTGAACTTAGAAAAAGAGGCGTTGAATTCCTTGAAGTTCCCGCTGCATATTATGAAGAGATGCCAACTAGAGTGGGAAAAATAGATGAGGCCCTCAAGCCACTTAAAGACCTTAACATATTGGTGGACAGAGACAATGAAGGCTATCTGCTCCAGATCTTTACCAAACCAGTTCAAGACCGACCCACTTTATTCTTTGAAATCATCCAAAGAAAAGGCGCCAAATCTTTTGGTAAGGGCAATTTTAAAGCCCTTTTTGAGGCCATTGAAAGGGAGCAAGAATTGAGAGGCAACCTGTAACCCTCCACTCTGTTTAGCTTAAAAGTTAAAGAATCATCACTTTTTAGGCTAAAGCTTTCTTTACAAGTGGCAATAATCGCTTTTATGCTTAAATTAGATTTTCATTTCAAGCTTTTTACAAAATCATGACAGACGCATCCATAATTAGCAAAGCCCAAAGCTGGCTTAATAGTAACATTGACCAAGAAACAAAAAACCAAATCCAAGCATTAATAGAGGCTGAAAATCAATCAGAACTCATTGATTCTTTTTATAAAGATTTAGAATTTGGAACAGGTGGCCTTAGAGGTGTAATGGGTGTCGGTTCTAATAGAATGAATGTCTATACGGTAGGAATGGCGACTCAAGGCTTGGCCAATTACCTTCTGGCTTGTTTTCCAGGTGAGGAAATAAAGGTGGCCATCACCCATGACTCCAGAATCAACAATACGCTCTTTGCTGACACTACTGCCAATGTGCTTTCAGCAAATGGTATAAAAGTGAAATATTTCAAGGAGATGCGCCCTACTCCTATGCTTTCCTATGCTATTCGCTATTATGGATGTAAAAGTGGAGTAATGATCACTGCATCACACAATCCAAAAGAATACAATGGTTACAAGGCCTATTGGGAAGACGGTGGACAAATAGTGGCTCCACATGACAAAAACATCATCTTGGAAGTTCAAAAGATCAAATCTATAGATGAGGTTAAATGGGACAAAAATGAAAGCCTGATCGAGTACATTGGTCATGAAATGGACCTAAGCTATCTGAATGACATCAAAAAATTCAGCCTTTCTCCAAAAGCTATCCTGAATCAAAGGAATATGAGCATAGTCTTCTCTCCCATACATGGTGCTTCTGGTAAAATGGTTCCTGCAGCCCTTAAAACCTTTGGTTTTGAAAATATCCATGTGGTAAAAGAGCAGGCTGAACCTGATGGAAACTTCCCCACTGTGGTTTATCCAAACCCAGAAGAAGCGGAGGCATTAACCTTGTCACTTAAATTAGGAAAAGAAGTGAATGCGGAATTAGTACTTGCTTGCGACCCTGATGGAGACAGGTATGCAGCTGCTATACCAAATGAAAAAGGAGAATTTGAACTGCTCAACGGAAACCAGACAGGAACACTCCTCACCTACTATTTGCTCACCATGTGGAGCAAAAGAGGTCATTTTACTGGTGATCAATTTATGGTAAATACCATCGTGACCACAGAATTGATTGAAGAAATATGTAAAGGATTTGGTATTCCTTGTTATAGAGTACTTACTGGGTTCAAAAATATAGCAGCGGTAATCAGAGAACTTGAAGGTAAAAAAGAATTTATCGGTGGCGGAGAAGAAAGCTATGGTTTTTTGGTTGGAGACGCTGTAAGGGACAAAGACGGTGTTTCAGCTTGTGCTATGCTGGCAGAAGTGTTAGCTTATTACAAAGAGCGTGGGATGACCTTATTTGATGTTTTGGCCGAAATCTATCAAAAATTCGGTTTTTATAAGGAATCCCTGATATCAGTTACTAAAAAAGGCAAGGATGGTGCTGAGCAAATCCAGCAGTTAATGCATGGTTTCAGAACCAACAGACCAGAGACCATAAATGGCATTAAAGTAACCAAAGTCATTGATGTTTTAGAAAGCAAGTTGTACGATATTGAAAAAGGTACTACTGAGGAACTAGAATTGGATAAGTCCAATGTAATTCAGTTTTACCTTGAAGATGGAAGCAAAATTTCAGCAAGACCTTCTGGTACTGAACCAAAAATCAAATATTATATCTCCGTTAATGAACACTTTCCAAATAGAGAGGCTTACAGAGCTGTAGAAGCATCCTTGGCGAAGAAAATTGAAGGACTGAAAAAATTCTTCGAATAAAGATTGATAAACTTGACAGAAAAGGCCCTTTTGATGAGGGCCTTTCTTATTTTTCGTAAATAACATCGTACAATACCAGCCCTGTTGGAAGAGCTTTTCTACTTAATGGCCCTATTTCCAATTTACCTTTCAAGGCCTCTTCTAAGTCGCTTAAGGCTATTTTCCCCTTTCCCAAATCGTAAAGAGCCCCCATCATTAACCTCACCTGATTCCTGAGAAAACCTTTTCCCCGTACCCTAAAACAGAAACTAGGCTCACTCAACTCCCATGACCCATCAGATGTTTCTATCTTATCAATTATAGCCAAATCAATAAACCTTTTGAAAACAGTTTCCGGTTTTGGTTTGGTACAAAAATTCCTGAAGTCGTTTTCTCCTTCAAACAACTTGGCACCTTCCTTCATCAGTGGGACATCCAATTTCTCTGGAAAAACAACCGTATAAGGGGCTGAAAACGGATGGGGCTTAGTTCCAAACGAAAAGTAAAATCGATACTCCTTCTCAATCACGTCTTGGATAACATTAAACTGAGGCCCAACCTGTTTGGCAGAAAGCAATCTAATATCGTCCGGTAAGAAAGCATTGCAGCTTTTGACAGTTCTATCCAGATTATCTATGGGCTCAGCAGAAAAAAGTTCGAAAGCTCCATTGAGACACGACACGCCTGTATCTGTTCTTCCTGATCCTAGAATATTGAATTCTTCTATGCCCAAAGCCCCCTTGAAGGCCCTTTGTAACATTTCCTGAATGGTTTTCACCCCCGGCTGTTTTTGCCAACCGTGATAACGAAAGCCTAAATATTGTACCCGAAATAAGTAGGTATATGGTTTACTTTTCATGAATTAATTCCAAACATTCTATTGAGGGACCGAAGGTAATCATTTCAAATTCAAAATTGAATTTCACCTTTTTCTCCACAAGCTATCAGTGAAAAATTCATGATCATCCTGAAAATTATTAAGGATTTCGAAGCCACTTTCTTCCGCAAGAGTACTCAATTCATCCTTATCGTATTTTTTGGACACCTCAGTATGAATAGCCTCAGCCTTTTTAAAGTGAAAAGTTTCCGCCAAAGCTTCAAGCTGAACTTCTTGGTCAGTCAAACTAACCAAATAACTTCTACATTCCCCGCTGACAGGATTATAAACTGGCCAATGTTTAAATTTACTCAGGTCAAAATTCCCTCCTAATTCCTTGTTTATCCTGTTCAAGACATTGAGGTTAAAATCCCTTGTGACTCCTTGGCTATCATCATAAGCTCCTAGAATCAACTCTGGATCTTTTTTGAGATCAAACCCTATCAATGCATAATCACCTATTGACAATGCCTTTCCTAGTAATTGCAATATTTCTTTAGCTTCCTCAAGAACGAAATTACCGATATTAGCGCCTAAAAAGAGCAGGAGAGTAGGACGATCATTATTCCAAAGTTTTTCCTTCAAGGCTTTTCTATAAACATTTTCTATCGGTCGAATCTGAATCCCGTCAAACTTGTTTTCCAAGCTTTCCTTCAAGTGGCTCAGAGCATTTCCTGAAATATCGATGGGATAGTAAGTATAATCTGCATTTTGGGCCTGCAAATATTCAATCAGGATTTTTGTTTTCAGGCCATCCCCAGCTCCCATTTCTACCAGATTAAATGATTGGCTTAAATCTAAAATTGGGCTTAAAATGGAGGGATGGAAATGGTTTAAAATCGAAAACTCGGTTCTGGTGAGATAATATTCCGGGAGTTGCATAATTTGCTGGAAGAGCATATCTCCCCTGTGGTCATAAAAATACTTGGAGGACAAATATTTGTTTGGGGCACTTAAGCCAGATTGAACATCCAGCGCAAATTCACTTTCCTTATTTAAAATAAATTCCATTTTTTGATAATTATTTTTGACAAGGTCTTATTCCTGTAAACTGCCACCTATACTGCGGGTGGAAAAAATTCCTGTATGTCTTTCTTGAATGCCCTGCAGAAGTAGCCACCGAAGCTCCTCTAAGCACCATTTGATTGACCATAAATTTACCATTGTACTCTCCAATGGCTCCAGCTGCTTTTTGATATCTTGGATATGGCAAATAGGCCGAATTGGTCCATTCCCATCTGTCGCCCCAATTTAGCTTCTCTGAAGCAACCTCCCACTCTGCCTCAGTTGGCAACCGATAACCAGCCCATTCTACATAAGCAGCAGCTTCATAAAAGGACACATGAGTAACTGGTGCATTAAAGTCCAAGTCTTTTAATCCATCCAAGGTATAGCATTTATATTTTCCCTGTATTTCTTTCCAATATAAGGGAAGTGAAAGCTGGTTTTCAGTGACCCAGGCCCAGCCATCTGACAGCCAAAACTCATGATTTTGATATCCACCTTTTTTAATAAATTCAAGGTACTCACCATTAGTCACCAGATTGGTTGAAATGGAAAATTCCTCTAAAAAAACCTGATGCCTTCCCTGTTCATTATCATAACAAAATCCCTCCCCTTCAAATCCTATGGAATATAAGCCCTCATTGATCTTTTGCCATCCCCGGCTTTTTTGAGCCGAATACTCCCTTATGTTTAGAACAGCAGGATACAATGGATTCAACCACAGATTGTACTTCAAATCTGTAATTAACAATTCCTGGTGCTGTTGTTCATGATTCAGCCCTAGTACGATTGCTTGCTCAATTTCCTCATTCAACTGTCTACCCAGTAAAAGCTGCATTCGTTCGTCAATATAATCCCTATAATCAAAAACATCTTCCACACTTGGCCTGGTCATTAAACCTCTTTGATTTCTAGCCGTACGCTCACCCACGGCATTATAATAACTATTAAAAAAATAACTAAAATCAGGATGGAACTCCTTATACTCTGCCAAATACTTTTTGAGAACAAAGGTTTCAAAAAACCAAGAAGTATGCGCTAAATGCCATTTAGTGGGGCTCACATGGTCTGAGGCCTGAACCACAAAATCCTCTGTCTCCAAATGCGAACATAACTGTATGGTTAAATCCCGTACTTGTTTGTATTTTTCAAAAGTCATGATTGAGCTATTCCAAAATTAATATCTATTGCTTTTGTTTAACCTTTTCTGCAACATGCCTTACAATCCCTTACCGATATGGAAAATAGCATCTCCAGCATTTACTACCGGGGAATTATTTACCCCAACTATATAACCATTTGACCCGCTTTTTACCGACACCTTAACCTGTCCATATGGATCGGATATTTTAGCCAACACCTGCCCCTTCTTCACTGCTTCTCCTGCCTTGGCAATAGGTGTAAATATTCCGGACATTTTTGCTCTTGTCCAAGAACTCTCTTTCATCAAAATATACTCTCCTTGATCTATTTCCCTATCGATCATTCCCAAGTGAGCAAGCACCCTTTTCGTTCCCAAAATAGCTTCATCAATGGCAAGATCATCCAATCTCATTGATTCTCCCCCCTCATAAACTAAAATATGCTTTTTAAGTTTAAATGCCTCTTTTCTAAATGATTTATCAATGTGATTTGAATTGATAATAAACTTAGCTCCAAATACCTTTGCCAGTTCCAACCCTTTGGTATCCTTAAAATCCACCCTTACTTGGGGATAATTGGAAAGCATTCTTCCACCAGTATGCATATCAATACCAAAATCAATATTTGGGATGATTTGGTTCGTGAGTATATACGCAATCTGTGATGCCAAAGATCCTTTATTACTCCCTGGAAAACTTCTATTTAAGTCACGCCCATCTGGAAAAGTCCTACTATTACTCAAAAACCCATAGACATTAACCAGCGGAATATAAATTATGGTGCCTCTCTTTGGCTTAAAAAGTCCTTCCTCTAGCATCCTTTTTACAGTCACTATCCCGTTCATTTCATCACCATGTACTCCGCCGCTTATCAAAACTGTTGGGCCATCATCCTTGGCCCTGTCTATAAAAACAGGCAGATCAATCAATGTGTGAGTAGGTAGCCTGGCAATGGCTATTTCAATATTGATGGATTGACCAGGTCTTATTCGGACCCCATTAATTACCATTTCTTTCATAAATTGCTTTAATTCATTTTCCTGAAGCAGATCACTTTCTTATTGCTTAAAATCTTACTTAATTCGCAGAAGAATAATTGTGGGCGTTATAATTCTAAAAAGAAAGCCACAGCTACTTCAACCAATAATCTCCTATGAAGATACAAGAAAACATTTCTTTAAAACCATATAATACTTTTCAAATTGATAAAAAAGCCCGGTTTTTCACCAAGGTAAAATCCAAGGCAGAATTAATAGAAGCCATTGAATTTTCAAGGTATAAAAACCTCCCCTTATTTATCTTGGGAGGAGGTAGCAATATCTTGATCACCAAAGATGTTTTTGCCTTAGTGGTCAAAATCGATATTAATGGAATTGAAGTCACTAAAGAAAATGATGAGCATATCTGGGTAAGAGTGGGTGCTGGGGAAATCTGGCATGAATTTGTGTTAAAAGCCATTCAAAATCAATGGGCAGGCGTGGAAAACCTTTCATTGATCCCTGGCACTGTAGGGGCGTCTCCCATGCAAAATATTGGTGCCTATGGGGTAGAAATCAAGGCAGTATTTGATCATTTGGAGGCGATTAACAGAAACACCTTAAAATCAGAATTATTTGATCAGCAAAAATGCAATTTTGGTTACAGAGAAAGTATTTTTAAAAATAAGGAGAAGGACAATTATGTAATTACTCATGTAACCTTTAAGCTTTCAAAAAAACCTGTTTTCAATATTAGTTATGGAGCTATCCATGAAACCTTAAAGGAAATGGGCATCAAAGAAGATCAATTAAGCATAAAGGCTGTAAGTGATGCTATAATTTCAATAAGAGAAAGTAAACTTCCTAATCCTAAAGAAATTGGAAATGCCGGCAGTTTCTTTAAAAACCCAACAATTGCCCTTGAGCAATATGAAGAATTAAAAAAGCAATATTCGGACATTCCTGGATACTCTCAGGAAACCGGAGTTAAGGTACCTGCTGCTTGGTTGATAGAAAAATCAGGTTGGAAAGGCAAAACCTTCGGCCACATAGGCGTACATAAGAAGCAACCACTAGTCTTGGTCAACTATGGAAATGGAGATGGTGAAACTATAAAGGCCCTTGCAGAGAAAATTCAAAAGGATATTCAGGCGAAATTCAATATTTTACTAAGCCCAGAAGTTAATTTTATTTAAATCAAATTATCTTCAAAGCTTATCTCTTTCTCATATTGTTCCGCCTTAACACCAAATTTCCTTAAGAAATCCACTCCTTCATCTGAAGGCAGTCCTTTATAATCTGCATAAGAATACATATAGATAACCTTGGCTACGCCCATCGAATAAATGATCCTTGCACAGGCAAGGCAAGGTGCAAGGGTAACATACAGGGTTGATCCCTCTACTGATGCATTGTTTTTAACAGCATAAAGAATGGCGTTTTGTTCTGCATGTAAAGCCAGGGAACAGCTTCCCTTACTGTCTCTGCTACAACCTTCTTTTGGAAATTCCTCATCGCAATTATGTGTACCTGAAGGAGGCCCATTATAACCTATCGAAATAATCCTAGTCTCCTTTGTCAACACTGCTCCCACATGTTTTTTTATACAATGGGACCTTTTGGCCAAGTTAACGGCCAACTCCATAAAAATATCATCAAAATCAGGTCGGGACATTTTAGAACATTTCAAATTTAACTTCACAAAAGTAAGAAAGAAATTTTCAGCCACCAGCTAATCCTAACTTAATTCTTTTGAAGGAAATATGGGGCTATAATAATTTACCGCCTATTACAATACAAGCTATTTTTTACATGTTTTAGTTTTAAAAAACTTTTTTTTGTATTTACAATTCATTTTTTATGGTTTTAAATGGGTAAATAGATTTTTATAGTCTATATTTAATCTTTCATTTATCTGATTATCAAACTTTTCACTTTTTACCTAATTGATCATTTTGAAATATTAAAGCATGAAACCTATAAAAATATTAGTGCTAATTACTTTGTTCTCAATTTGTGTATTCAGCTGCATATCCAATAAGAAGGTAATCTATCTGCAAGATGAAGGCAAGGAGGAATTCGTTTCGAGACAAGGGGAACAAGTAGTACATAAAGTTGAAGATTACTATTTATTGTACAATGACGTGGTGGATATTTCCATAAGAACCACGAGTCCAGAAATAAATATGATTTTTAGTGATCCAAATGCCCTTACAACTAGTAGAATGGCCAGTGGTGGACTTATGAGTGGTGGGGATGTATTTTTCCTACAAGGTTATTCTATTGATGATAATGGCATGGTCGAACTTCCATTGATTGGAGAGATTTCCCTGGTTGGGCTCACCACCAAAGAGGCTAAGCTGCTTATTGAGGAAAAGCTAAGAGAATACATTGTAGCTAATGAGTTTTTTGTACGTGTTAGGTTGGGAGGAATAAGGTACAGTGCCTTGGGGGAATTTCTGAGACCTGGAAAATACACCCTTTTACAAAACCGAGTTACCATATTTGAAGCTATTGCCAATGCTGGAGACCTAACCATTTATGCCAATAGAGACCAAGTACATTTAATAAGACAATACCCTGAGGGATCAAAAAACCATACCATCAACCTTAATAACAAGGACATTATGGAATCTGAGTTTTACTTCCTTAAGCCAAACGACCTTATTTATGTGGAACCTATGAAAGTACGAGAATTGGGCACGGGAGCTACATTAATCCAAACCTTCCAATTATTGGTTAGCCTTGTCACTGTAGGCCTACTGGTTTACACTGCCACCAATTGATTCTCAAAAAAAGGGATATATACCTAACTCATATAAACCTAATTAAACCAGAGTTGATAATTAAGTCCAGTAAATAGCCTTATTCCAACGCCAACTGATTTAACAATTATTGATATGTTTCTTTTCAATAAATACAGAAATGCGCAGCAAGATTTTATCACAGGAAATAAAACTCCTGTTGTTAATTGGAAAAGGTTTTTGAATACCAATCCCATATATGGAGCAGAATCCACAGCAGTAACAGATAAGGATGGAAACTTATATTTTGGATCACACAGTGGAAATTTTTACTCCCTTGATAAGGATGGAAATATCAGATGGTCCTTTCTGACAAAAGAAAAAATATATTCCTCCCCCCTTCTACTGGAAGACAAGGTGTATTTTGCTGGAGGAGATGGGTATTTCTATTGCATCAACTTAAACGGAGAATTATTGTGGCAAAAAAACCTCTCTATTCAAAAGGGACGGCTTAAAAACAGCAAGAAAGTAAACTCCCTAATACATTTCCCATTTACCTATGATATTAAAAAGAAGAAAAACATAGTCTATAAATCCTGGAGCTCCCCCAACTACACAGATGGAAGAATTTTCATAACTGGATTTGGTACAGGACTGCACTGCTTGGATGCCCAAGGAAAAACCCTTTGGCAATATGATTTAGGATTTCCAAGGTACCAGCTTTCAGGAGTTGCCATAGACGAAGATAACCATATCTATTGTGCGTCAAGAAGAGGATATGCCCATTGCTTCACCAAGGAAGGGAAACTCAACTGGAAAAAGAAAATAAAACTTTTCTGGGAGCCCTGGGGCAATCCTGTTGTGTGCCATATCAAAAAGCAAGTCTACTTCTTCTTTGCTAAAGGAGAAAGTAAAGGCCTGGTATGCGCTCTTGATTCACAAGGGAACATCAAATGGGAAATATCTACAGGTGCAATAAGAGGCTCCTGTGCCGTTTCCAGAGATGGATCCACCATATTTTTCTGTGATCTCCAGGGATATATCTATAAGGTAAATACTTCGAAAGGAGAAATAATAAAAAGTAAACAAATTAATAATGTCAGCAGGGGCCTTTGGATCACCCCCACTCTTGATGGTGAAAACAACCTTTTGCTTTCTACCAAGGATGGCACAAGTAGTGGACGACTGATCAAATTAAATCAGGACCTTGAAATCATCTGGCAATTTGAAAACAATAAGATATTGTCTGTTCCGGTCATCAATCAATCCGGTGATATATATATCGGAAGCTGGGACGGATATTATTATTCTTTAAAAACCAATTGATTATGAAAATCGGCATTTTAACCTTCCATTACTCCATAAACCCTGGGTCTGTGATACAAGCATTTTGTGTCTTTAATTTGCTAATAAAGGGATTTCCAGGGGCAAAAGTGGAAATCATCAACTTAATCCCAGCCAACAGGGAGAAAGTTGAAAGAGGATTTTTCAGTGTTAAACCTCCATTTTTCAGATACCGAAAATTCGCCAAGTATAATTCAATTAGGAAGTTCGTGAATAAACACCTTGCCGTTTCAAAACTTTGCGAACATGAAGATTTGAATAAGCAAATCCAATATATCAATGACCAGGCATATGACTATATCTTCACAGGCAGTGATACTGTCTGGATGCATTCAGAAAAATTGGGGAATGTACTACCTCATATATATTTCCTTCCTGGCGAAATAAAGGCTAAAAAAGTTTCCATTTCTGCCTCAGTAGACCCTCTCACTCATGAATCAGAGTTTCTAAACAAAAAAGATGTATTAGGCAGCTTGTTAAATGACTATAAAAAAGTCTTGGTGAGGGATAGTGTCACCTATGACCTACTCAAGGAAATTGGAGTGGAAGATCTCGATAAGATATCTGATCCAACATTCCTATATGATTTTGAAAAGGACATCAAACTAAAGACCAACAAAAGCAGCAAACTGAAGAAAAAAGTGGTCCTTATTGAAATCACAGACGACAAAATAATTCAAGACATTACTAACCTATTAAAGGAGCACTCCGATCAATACCAGTTTATTGACAGAAGAAAAAGTCTTCATATTTACGAGGATTTTGTAATTGACCATATCAACTTATTTAGCAAAATAGATATACTTATTACAGACAGGTTTCATAGTTCCATCTTTGCCATGAAGCTTTCAAACACCCTGGTAATTAATGTAGAACGGTACAATAAAAATCCAACACCAAGAAGCAAGGGTAGAGACCTCTTTTCTCGAATTGGAATACCCGAATATTGCATCCGACTGGAAAAGGACAACCAGCAGGAATTTAATCATAAACTGATTTCATTAATAGAAAACTGGAGCCAAAGTGAGTTTTCAAAAAGGGAAAATTTAATTGACCAATTCATTAATATGAACAAAGAACTTTGGCATTCAACACTTCAACAAATCACTATGGAAAAAGATAATATTGAACAAGTATAGTGGGCTTTCAAATTAAAATTATGGCAATGATTCTACCTCATAATTTTAGTCCACTTGACGCATTCCTAACTAAATATCCTATAAATAAAACTGCTTAGGTCGCTATTAGGGTAAAAACATATTTTTTCAATATATTTTACCTTTTTATGTATTTATAATTCATTTTTTAATGTACAAAAATAGGATATTTAAGATCAAAAAATTAAATTAAACCATTGATTCTGTAGGAATGCGACAATTTGAAATCCTAAGCAAAACCATGTTTGAATCGAAAGTATATAAAAGTCCAAACTCCAAATACCCTAAAAACCAAAAGGGAAACATTTAATACATTCTTCTATCTGGCAAGGGGCAAAAAATACAACAGTCATGAAACTTATCCCTAAAAATACATCAGAGGACTATTTAGAGGAAGCAGAGGTCCAGTCATTTAATGCGAAGGACTATTTGCTCCGTTATTTTAAATTTTGGCCATATTTTTTACTGTCAATAATTGTAGCCTTGGCTGCTGCATTTATTGCCAACAAATTTGTAACACCCCAATACAAAGTAGAAAGTAAGTTTTTAATCAAAGAGGACAATCCAAATGCGGGTATTCTGGATCTAACAGGATTAGCTACAGGAAAAAGATATTCCGGTGATCAAATGTCCAATGAGTCTATTACGATGAAATCCAAACCTATGGCTCGAGGAGCACTGGAAAGATTGGATTTTGATGTTGAATACTATAGTACAGATTTACAAATTCCCATAGAAGTTTATAAGTCGGCTCCCATTGAGGTGGAAGTGGACTGGAAACACCCCCAGCTAACTGAAACAATAATCAATATCACCTGGGAAAGTCCAACAAGCTATGTTTTAGATCTCCCTGAGGATTTATATAATAGGTATTCTCCAGAAACTGGCAGGACCGTTGAGATCCCGAAGCCCTTTTTAAGGATGAAGGCGTTTCCTTTTGGAGAATGGTTGGAGGTGGATGATTTGCGCATTAAGGTTTCCCTAAATGAAAAATATAAAACTCCTTCTGGAGAATATCTCATAAAAATCAGGTCACAAAATAGTCTGGTTGCACAGTATACGGGAGAAAACCTTCAGATTTTTCCAATGGACCCCAACTCAACTATTTTGGGGCTTTCCCTCATCACCAAAAATGCCCAAAAGGGTATCGATTACCTTAACCAGTTGATGGAAATTTATCTGGAGCATGAACTATTGGAAAAAAACAAATTGGCTAGCAATACAGTTGATTTCATTGACAATCAGATAGCTGGTGTGTCAGACTCCTTGGGTTTTATAGAGAACAGACTTCAAAACTATAGAAGCAGTCATAAAACCTACAATATTGGTTCAGAGGGAAATTCTATGTTTGACAGAATCTCCAATTTGGAAAGTGAGCTGGCCCAACATCAATACAAAAAGGAATATTATCAAAATCTACAAGATTACTTGAGCAAGGAAGATTATAATGAAATAGTTATGCCTTCTGGTCTGGGTATTGATGACCCTATTTTAAATACGCTTATTGACAACTTAATCAAACTACAATCAGATAAGTCTAGATTGATGGTTTACCTTAAGGAAGCATCCCCATCTGTCAAAGAGGTCAATAAAAAGATTAAGGACCTCACTTCATCCATCCGGGAAGTCATACAAAATGCTGGAAAAACTACTGATCAGGCAATTGCAGATCTACAAAGCAGGATAAGAAAGATGGAGTCTGATTTCAGTAAACTTCCATATACAGAGCAAAACCTTTTGAGAATTCAGCGTCAATTCGCCATCAATGAGAGCATTTACACCTTCTTATTGCAAAGAAGGGCAGAATCAGCCATCTCTCTTGCCTCAAACACCACTACAAACAAAATAGTGGAATATGCAGGTCCAGGTTCAACGCCAATTACCCTACCCTATTTGACCAATTATATAATAGCCTTAATTGCCGGGATCGTAATCCCTTTCAGCATAATTACACTGGCATATATGTTTAATCAAAATATTAGGGACCTTAATGAGGTAGAGAAAAAGCTAAACGTACCTGTTCTTACTCAAATAGGTAGAAACAAGTACAAATCCAACCTAGTTGTTTTAAACGAACCTCAATCTGCAATAACGGAATCATTTAGGTCCCTTAAAACCAACATTCATTTCATAAGCCCCAAAGAAAAAAGAGTAACCATTGCCCTTACTTCAAGCATAAGTGGAGAAGGAAAAACCTTCTGTGCCATTAACTTGGCCTCAACCTTTTCATTAAACAACAAAAAGACAATACTGGTCGGTTGTGACATGCGCAAGCCCAAAATATTTGGGGATTTTGAACTGAAAAATGATATAGGCCTAAGTACATATTTGAGCATGCAAAACAGTGACCTTTCTAGCGTCATTCAAACCACCAAATATAAAGATCTTGATATACTTGTGGCTGGACCAATACCTCCTAATCCTTCTGAACTATTAGTAAGTAGTCATTTTGAGAATTTAATTAGAGAACTCCAAGCCAAATATGATGTAGTAATCCTGGACACTCCTCCTTTGGGACTAGTCAGTGAAACCCTAGAAATACTTCAATTGGTTGATTTAACCTTGTTCATGATAAGGTACAATTACAGTAAGATTTCTTTTATCAGTGAAATCAACAAACTGAAAAGAAAACTTGGCCAGCCACATCTCTACGCAGTAATCAATGATGTTTCAGGCAAGGAATTGACCTATGGAGGATATGGCTATGGATATTATAAGGAAGATCGAAAACGGAGTCTATTTGAGAGGCTAATTGGTAGGACCAGCAGAAATGTTGGTTTATAAAGGTAACAGTTAGATCAGAAACAGTTTATTCCGCTCACAAAAAACTCTCAAAACGTTCATTTCCTGTAAGTTACCAACCATTGGGACTGACCGGGCGAAGCTGTACCTACCTTCTTATTAAAGCTAAAGATATTAATTATCAGCCAGTTAAAACAATCCATGGACTCTGAAAATAAGGTCTTTAATAAATCGTCTTTTCCTATATCAAAACATAATAAAGTGATTAGCAAGACTACAACTACGAAGAAATCAAAGGAAAACCTTAAACAGTATGCCTACCTAAATTCTCTAACCGAGATAATAGATCATGTAGGTGTTCAGATCATTGGTTTTGTAGTCAATCCCTTTATAGTAAGTGGCCTGGGTAGTAGTTTATATGGTATTTGGCAAATGTTGACCCAAATGACAGGTTATGCGGGCATAGCAGATACCAGGGCTACACAAGTATTAAAATGGTCGGTTTCTAAAAAAAGGGACGTAGCTTCAGATGAAGACCTGAGAAGTGAGGTTACCTCAGCATTTGTAATTACCCTTTTAATATTACCCATAGTGCTAATTGTTGGAAGCATTGTCATTTGGTATGCTCCAAGCGTTATCAATATGGATGAAAGTTATTCCAACCTGATTAGAATAACATGTTCATTATTAATCCTAACCCTAGTAGTCCATAAGGTATTTGATATTTTCGAAGCCTCCCTCAGAGGAATGAACCTAGGTTTTAAACGAATGGGACTAAGGGCAGGTATTATTGCCGTTGGTGGAGTGATGAAGGTCTTAGTAATTACCATGGGATTTGGATTAATTGGCCTGGCGTCCGTTCAGGTTTTTGTCGCGCTGGTTTTGGGCATTTCTTATTATTATATAGTAAAAAAAAGTGTTCCTTGGTTTGGTTTTGGCAAGACAAATAAAACCAAGGTAAAATCCTATGGTAAACTTAGTGGCTGGTTCATGGGCTTAATGGTTACCAAGATGATGCTCAATAACAGTGATAAAATTGTACTTGGATACTTAATCGGACCTGTTTTTGTCACAAAATACACCCTGACCTTGTTCACCTCATTTGCTATTAAAGGAATCGTTTCTGCCATCACAACAGGCATCATTCCAGGGATTGGAGGCATATTTGGAAAAGGGGAATATGAAAAAGTTCAGAGTGCTAGAAATTCCATCATTACGATTAACTGGGTATTGGTAAGTGCATTGGGAATCTTAGTGCTTTTGTTCAATCAATCCTTTATCAGCCTTTGGGTGGGATCTGAGCACTATGCAGGAAATTTAGAAAACCTTCTGATTTTGGTGATAGCCATACAGTATATATTCTTCCAAATGGATAGTGATATCATTAACCTGACCTTAAAATTAGAAATCAAGGTCTTACTATCATTTCTTGCTGCCTCCATTTCAATTCTTTTGGCTTTTTTATTGGTCAAAGAATTCAGCATTCTAGGCCTTTGTGCAAGCATAATTTTGGGAAGGATGATTTTGACAATTGGGTATCCGATTGTCATCAAAAAAAGAATAAATGACCATAGTAATTTGCTAACCTTCAAGTCTCTCAGACCAATTCTCGCAAGTCTACTCCTACTCTCCTTAGCTTGTTATATGGGCCAATGGATTGAAATCAGCAGTTGGTACTACTTGGTATTCATGATCATCATTAGCTTTCCCATCAGTATACTTTTAATCTGGTGGATAGGTGTTTCCAGTGAAAATAAAAAGGTCGTTTTGGACATCATTTCAAAGATTAAGTTCTTTAAAAAATTCAGTTAATCTTGGCAGATAATATCCCTACGTACCAGTCAAAATTGCTTTTAGAAGCTTTGCAACTAGAAGGTATTCGCTTTGCACACTGGAAGGGGAACCAGCATATAATGGAGTCATTGGAAGGGCTATCTGACATAGAAATCCTAGTAGATCCCAAGGACAAACCAGCTTTTGAAAAAATAATGAACAAACTCCGGTTCAAAAAGGCCATTAGCCCAAAATGGAACGCATACCCATATGTAGAGGATTGGGTGGGCTTTGATAAGGAAACAGGGAATCTGCTTCATTTACATACTCATTATGCTATAGTGACAGGTATAAAGTATGTCAAACATCTTTACCTGCCTTGGCTGGATGAGTATTTTTCCCATTTGAAAATAGACGAAAATTCAGGTTGGCCAATTCCAATTCCTGAATTGGAATCAATAGTACTCTTCATTCGCGTTTGGGCCAAAATGCCTCCAAAAAAACGATTAAACAAATCTCCTGAAGTACCTGAAAAAAGATTAGAAGAATTGCTTGGCCTACTACATCAATGTGAGGATGAAAAACTCAGTTCAACTTGTGAAAAATTACAAATTAAAACGCCGGAGAGATTTTTGGAAACAATAAACAAAATACGTTTAGAAGGTGACCAAAAGGAGATAATTAGGCTTTCAAAACATTTTTATAAACAGGTAAAAGCACATTACCGGAAATCCTGGATCAGTTCCTTGGCACAGTCCTATTACTATACCTATTACCTAAAAGTAGCTTCTTTTTTTTTTCGTTTCTTTTCTCCTATGAGATTTAAAAAGAAGCTCAATTCCGAAGGAAAAATAATAGCATTAATAGGAAGTGATGGTGCAGGTAAAAGTACCTTAAGTAAAGACATTGTAAAATGGCTCACATTTAAGTTGGACACACATTATTTCTATTTGGGAAAATACCCTTTTATACAATCATATGATAAAGTGCTTTTTTCCCTTTCCAATCTTCTCCATTCAAAAAGCACTTTATCGAAAAAACTAAGAAAAATATTGGGAGATTATTATTACCTGATGTTGCCCCAAAAGAAAATCGACATGCTTCATCAGGCAAATAAAATAAGGGAAGGTGGAAGTTTGGTTATTTGTGACCGCTTTCCTCAGAATAATGTGTATGGAATGCATGATGGCCCACAACTTCAAAATGGGGTACCTACAGAAAAATCAACAAAAGAATTGTCGCTATTTAAAAAAATTGAACAAATGGAGCCGGATATGATATTCAAATTAATGGTAAGTCCTGAAATAGCTATCCAAAGGAAATCATCTCACAACCCGGCAATGATCAAACAGAAATGCGATAAGCTTGATAATATCTCCTTTAAAAATGCCAAGGTCATAGAAATTGACACCAGCATGCCCTATGACAAGGTACTATTAAATATAAAAAATGAAATCTGGAACAATCTTTCATAAATAAAGATGAACCCCCATCCCAACATAGTTCAAATAATAGGTGTACCTGGAGTAGGAAAATCATCTATTTTCAAAGAGTTATGCAATGATTGGAACAGCAAGCAAAATTGGACTCATTTGGAGGCATTGATTGATCAAAGAAAAAGCAGAGCTGAAAGAGTTACCAAAAGATCCATTAATCTATTAAAGCGCCTTTTAAATATTAAAAACCATCAATCCTTCCCGACCAATAAAGGGATTCAATTTGCCCATGACAATATGGAGCTGAGTAATTTTTTCTGGAAGCATTTATCCAATACTGAATTTGAGGCTAATGCTGACCCAGGCCAAAGGTTTAGGTCTGCATTTTTTCTTTATAGGGATTTTTGCCGCTATCAAGTTATCCAAGACCATGCTAATGGAATCCCCTGTGTAATGGATGAAGGTTTTTTACAAAAATCCTTCTTAGTCCATTCTGAAAAAAGAATAATAGATGCGGTTTTGGATGATTACCTATCCCTGATCCAACTTCCCAAGGCCATGATATGGATCCATGTTAAGCCCATTGATATTATCATAGAAAGAATAAAAAATCGGTCTAAAAGGATTGCTTCCCAAATTGATCTTGAGGATGAAAAACTCAAAATCGAAACAATAAAATGGCGTAAGCTTATAAAACGGCTTATCAAAAAAACTGAACTAAAAGGGGTTAAAATTTATAAAATAGATGGTAGGAATTCTATTAAATACAATGTGGAAAAGGTAAAAACCATCCTTAGCGATTTATCATGATCAATTGGTTCTTCCATATTATAGAGTTTGCGATATATGGCTTTTCCATATATCTGCTGATATACAAGGACGATAAAATCCTTTTCTATCTGCCTGTAGTATTTTATGCCTATTTCATGATTGATCCTATAGCCCCAGCGAGTTTAAATTATCTTTTAAACCTTTTGCTAATAGGTAAGGTAATACACTATCATCCGTCCTTCTTTAAGAACAACCCATTTGCCTTGATTCTCGGCATACTATATATATTTCTTTTGCATAAAACTACCGATTTCGTTTTTATTAGACCCTATATGTTTTCGGTCATTTCCCTGTTTATTTTTATTCCTTTGACAGTTGAGGTTTATAAAAAATATTCTAGACCAGAATTGTTCAAGGAATTATATCGGTCAGCTATAATTGTATTGATATTATTTGTACTAAATGCCCTTGCTTCTACAATAAGTGGATTTGCCCCCACAGAAATGTATGGGATCAAAAGTGGTATTTTATTCGGTAATCAGGACACCACTTTTTTCAATATTCTTGCATTTGCCTTCTTTGTGACAGTTTACCGATTGACCAGTCAAAATAGACCTTTAGATTTATTGCTATTCATTGTTGCACTGAGTTTTATCATGCTTTCGTTAAGGAGGTCTGCAATGGGCCTAAGCGCCATGTCTATCGTCACCATGTTAATCATTTTGGTCCTTAGGGGGAAAGTCGAAAAGGTAGTTGGTTTTATTTTACTCAGCATATTTGCTGGAGCCTTCATATATTTTAGCACCGATTTTATTGAGGAGTTCATCCATCGAGTTGAGCTCAGGAAGCTTGATGAAAGAGAGCTCGCTGAAGAAAAACGCTTCTTCGAATACGAAATGCTTTACAAGGATACTTTTGTCACTTATGATTACGATCCTTGGCTGGGTTATGGCCTCTTCGATAGTCGTGGAAACTACGGCAAGGGGGCCTTTGGAGAACGCTCCCTGCACGGCGACCTGACTAATATTTTTCATTCCACAGGTATAATAGGCGTATTCCTTTACCTGGCCATGATTGCCACCGCTTTTGTACAAGCTTTAATGAGAGTAAAATCAAGCACTGACTTCCTTATTGTTTGTTTTTGCGGGTTGGTATTTGGAGTCTATACAATTACGGGTAGATACACTCAGGTGGACAATATGTTCATGATGACCCTTGTGCTTATGTTACCTATGGGAAAAGTCAGAAGAAAATCACAAAAAAAAGAAATCACCCATGAAACAACTTTACCAAACTAGCCAAACTAATTATGTCGGGAACATTAAATAATCAAGGTATGCGCTTTTTGTTCTTAGATTCAAAAATCATCAACATCATTTTGAAAAATGAAAAACCTTCCGGAGGTGCTGCAGTTCAGGCTTTTGGTTGGGCAAAAGGTTTAGAAGAGACTGGACATGAAGTCTTTATTATGACTGACCTGAATAAAGGCGGTGAATTGAAATTGGAGGCTAAAAACCTCAAATTGATCTCTACGTTTGACGAAAAAAAGGGTATTCGTTGGATAAGATGGATTTATTACCGATTTCCGGATTTATATAAAAAAATAAAAAAGATCAACCCTGATTATGTATACCAGAGTGTACCTGGGTGGACTAGCTTCCTGATGGGAATTATTTGTAGGCAATTAGGAATCAAATTTATCTCAAGAATTTCCAATGATTACTTTTTGGATGAAAGGTTTAATAAGATGCATTCACCTATTCATGGGTATTTTATGCATAAAGGATTGGGAATGACAGATGTGATACTTTGTCAAAACGATTTCCAATTAAACGCTATTAAAGAAAAACACCCTAAAGTCAAATCCTTTAAAATCTCTAATCCAATTCTTTTTCAAACTAACAAGGCTAAAGTAGCAAAGTTAGAAGGAAGAGAGTATATAGCGTGGCTTGGAATCTTTCAGGCTCAAAAAAACCTGAAGTTGCTTTATGAAATAGCCAACAAACTTGATAATTACCATTTCTGTATTGCTGGGAAAGAATCCTCCAAAGTCGATGATACCACCCTTTTATATTTAAAAAAATTAAGAACGATGCCCAATGTTACCTTCTTGGGCTTTATCGATAGAGGAGGTGTACTCCCTTTCCTAAAGGGAGCAAAATTCCTTTTGAACACTTCTCACTATGAAGGCTTTAGCAATACCTTTCTAGAGGCAATGACTGTAGGTACGCCCATACTTACAACAGAGAAAGTCAACCCAGACGAAATTATTAGTACCCATCAACTGGGTATAATTTATAAAGATGCCAACAAACTAAGTAACCAACTAGCAGAAATCACTCCTGAAAAATATAAACGGATGTCTGATAACGCCATTAACTATGTCACAGAAAACCATAACTATAAAGTTCTCGCCAACAAATTGACAGGATTGTTATCGCATTCATAAAGACTTAGGAAATATAAGTGAGGTATTTAAAAAAGTTTCTGGCACATTCAAAATGGGCAATAATTCATTTCCCTTTTACATTAATTTATAGAATTACGGTATGGCTAAAATTGCCCATTGAAATTCAGGCAAAGTGGCTACCGCCTCCATTAAGGCCTCCGATATATTGGACCTCCATAGACCAAATTAATATACAGGCAAGCCTAGAATACCCTCCTTATGGCAGATGGATCCATGTGGATGATTGGGATTTAAAAATTACTCACCCATTACCATCTATTCATAAAAAAGTCTCAAAACGTGAGAAGAAATGGGAAGTACACCAAACTGTTCGAAAATTATTTCTTTTCAAAAAAAAATATAAAAAAACCCCACAATACAGGGATATGATCTATCTCATAAAAAATGGAGAAATTGGTCTTGCCCAAAATTGCAAAAACGAGGAGGATGTAGCTCAATATTTTAAACGTCTAAAAAAAGCTTACAAATCGATGAAAAAAAGAGGTTACCTCACTCAAAAACAATTAGGCAACCCTGATCTCAACGAAATAAGAATCCATATCACAAGAAAGGGGAAATTATGCCTTGGAACTGGAGGAAACCACAGAATAAGAATGGCTGAGATTCTTAATATCAAAGACGTTCCCTTTTTACTTAAGGGAATCCACCAGAAGTGGATAGTCAAACTATCAAACGAATATTCTTTACCTCCCCACAAAGCTGTCACTAAATGGCTAAACCTTAGATTTTCTAAAGCTAAACCAAACATCTATAAAACTGACTACCATACCACTATGAAAAATTCTAACAACAACCGTATAATGTTTTACATCGGCAGTTTGCTGGCTGGTGGAAAAGAACGCCGATTATTGGAACTTCTCACTTTCTTGAAAAACAAAACCGATATTGAATTGATGTTGGTAATGACTATCAAGAAAATTCACTTTCCACAATTCCTTGAATTGGGAATTCCAGTTAAAATACTGAATCCTGAAGGAAATGGATTTCAGCCAAACATTCTTCCCAAGTTCTACCAGTTGTGTAAAGAGTTTAAACCTGATGTAATCCATACTTGGGGAGCCAAACAAACTTTATATACTTTACCAGCAGTAATTGGCTTGAAAATCCCATTGATCAATAGCCAAATTGCTTCAGCACCTCCAAAAGGTTCCATATCCTTTATGGATAACCTGATCAATAAAATCAATTTCCAATTTTCGAAACTGATCCTTTCCAATTCATACGCAGGAATAGATGCATATAATCCTCCAAAAAATAAATGCAAAGTCATTTACAATGGTGTTAGTTGCAGTAGATTCACCAACCTTCCTGATAGAGATACTGTCAGGGCAAAATACCAAGTATATACTCCCTATCTGGTGATAATGTCGGCTTCTTTTTCTGCCAACAAAAACCATAAGATATTTCTGGAAATTGCAAAAATAGTTACCTCCATACGAGAAGATATCACTTTTATTGGTGTTGGGGCACATGACTATTCTGTAAACCCGCTTTATTCAGAGATTCTTGAAGCGTCCATTGATTATCCTAGAATCATTTATCCAGGGAGAATAGAAGATGTTGAGGACCTTGTAAATGCCAGTGATATTGGAATGTTGTTTTCTAATACCTCAGTGCACGGAGAAGGAATTTCAAATTCCGTGCTGGAATATATGGCCCTGTCCAAACCGGTGATCGCAAATGATGCTGGAGGAACCAAAGAATTGGTTTTCAATAATAAGAATGGATATCTCATTACTAATCAATCCGCAGAAGAAATTTCAAAAATGGTAATCGAGCTTATTGACAATAAAGAAAAGAGTAAAAGGTTTGGTGATTTTGGAAGAAAAGTCATCGAGAAAAACTTTTCCATTGATAAAATGGGCAAAGGTTTTATAAAGATTTATGAAGAATGTATTGGCAGTAAAATCGCCCTTTCAAAAAAGGACAATACCAGCAGGACAGTTTTCAATAAATCTGAATACATCCAAAGTAATAGTTAGAATCGTCTCTTAAAACTATGAAAATCCTATATGTAAGTAGATCAAAAACCAATAACCCCCACCCTTTTATACAGGAACAGGCCAATATTCTCTCCAAGCACTATGGTCATCAAATAGAACATTATTTAATCAATAAGGGCGGACTTTTAGGATATATCAAATCCAGCTTTTCCATTTATAGAAGTGTAAAAAACCATTCAGTAGAAATTATCCATGTTCATTATGGTTTGTCTGCCATAGCTGTGGTAATTGCTAGATTACTGGCCTTGGGAAAAGTAAAGGTGATTATCACTTTTCATGGGAGTGACATCAATAAGGGTAGTGAGAGAATTTTCTCCTTGTTTGCCGCCAATTATTCGGCGCATAACATCCTTGTTTCCCATAAGATGTCTAAGTTTTTCCATAAGAATTATTCCATAATTCCTTGCGGCATTGACACACAAATAGAACTGAACTTCAGAAAAATGACCCGGCAGGAAAAAGGCTGGGGAGATGATGATTTTATCATTCTGTTTTCCTCAAGTTTTGACCGAAAGGAAAAGGATCCGGAATTTGCGTTTAAGGTAATCAACCATTTTACAGAGAAGTGCCCTCATAAAGTTATTTTCATAGAACTTAAAGGCTATCATAGAGAACAAATCACACAGCTAATGCAAGCTGCTGATGTCATGTTATTATGTAGCCATATGGAAGGCAGTCCTCAAGTGATCAAAGAATCCATTTTAAATTCATTGCCAGTAATTACCAATGATGTAGGTGACATTAGATTTATCTGTGAGAAGGTAGACAACTGTTTTATTGTACCCAAAACCGTAGATGATTACGTGTATTATCTCAAATACCTATCAGAGAGAAAACTACGCATAAGGAATAGAAACCCCATTTTGGAAAAATTTGACAATCAACAGATTGCCCAAAAAATAAATAAAATTTACTACGAGGTCAATAAGGGCTGATCTTTCAATTTCAGAAATTTTAATTTCTGTCCCATCAACTAAATCAATACCAGACCGAATTACATTTTTATAGCCAATTATTTCCAAAAAGGAATTTAAAGTTGGCACCTCCAAAACTACTAATACAAACTACCATGAAGTTGTTGATTGACATAAAGCATCCTGCCCAACTCAACTTATTTAAGGCCCTTGCCAAAGAGTTGAAGGAGGAAGGAATGGAAGTAACCATTTGTTATTTGAAGAGGGGAAAACTTCCCAAAATAATCCAGGCCGAATACCCAGATTTTACACCTATTCCAGTAGGAAGCAGCAAAGGAACAAGATGGTCCATAATATGGAATGGAAATCTTAAAAGGACTGCATCCTTTCTTTCCTTAATTAACAAAAACAACTATTCAATTTGTATTGCCGCTAGTAGTATTCCACTGGCCATGGCCTGTAAACTTACCTCCACCCCTATCATTCAATTTTATGACGATCCCGAAAGAGGTCAAGTCAATAAGATCAATGAAATTCTTTCCAATCAATTATTCTTCCCTCCTATTGTAGAGGCTAATGGAAAGGTTTCCACCTTCAATTGCCTTAAGGAATGGAGTTATTTAAGCCCAAAAAGGTTTACACCAGACCCAAGTATACCTAAAAAACAAAGCCTAAAACCCCATGAATATGTATTTATTAGAGAGGTAAGTAATAAGTCCTTCAACTATTATGGACAACAGGCAGATATAATACAAAGCTTTTCAAAAGATATATTGCCCAACGCTAAAGTTATACTTTCCCTTGAAGACAAAAGTAAGATAGACTTATACCCCAAAGACTGGGAAATTCTACAAGAACCGGTAGAAGACATACACTCACTGATCTACTATTCCAAATTGGTGATTTCCTCTGGAGACAGTATGGCAAGGGAAGGTGCCATGCTCGGAGTTCCCAGTGTCTATTGCGGAATCAGAACCATGAGGGCAAATCAAATACTAATGGATATGGGGCTTTTACAGCATTTGCCTGGAGAAACAGCCTTAGGTTATCTTAATAAGACATTATCCAGCCCATTTGATCAGGAAAAACAGTTAAAGGTAAGAGAAGAGCTTTTGCATGGCTGGTGCGATATGGTAGATTTTATGAAAGAAAAAATACAACACTATAAAAGAGATTAATTATGAATATTTCAATTTTTGGATTAGGCTATGTAGGATGTGTTAGTCTAGGCTGTCTTGCTCAAAATGGACATCAAATTACAGGTGTAGATGTTAATAAATTCAAAGTGGGTTTAATTAACAAAGGGCAAGCAACTATTTTGGAAAAAGACATTGATCATATTATTCATAAGGCCCATAAGGACGGAAAAATCAATGCGACCACCTGCGTTGATGAGGCTATAAACAATACTGATATAAGCATAATTTGTGTAGGAACTCCCTCTTCCCCCCAAGGTCACCTTGACCTGTCCTATATTTACAGAACTGCTGAGGGAATTGGGGAGGCATTAAAAGAGAAGGACAGCTTTCATATTGTAGTCATAAGGAGTACCGTTCTGCCCGGCACTAATCATAAGGTTGGTGAAATAATTGCTGAATATTCCCAAAAAAACCGGGGCAAGGATTTCACAGTCATTTCCAATCCTGAATTTCTTAGAGAAGGTTCTGCTGTCAAGGATTATTACCATCCAGCTGTCACAGTTATAGGCGGTGACCATGAAGAAGCTATGGCCACTGTTGCCTCTCTTTACGAGCAGCTTGAGGCGCCAGTAGAAATAACAGATATCAAAATAGCAGAGCTTATCAAATATGTCAATAACTCCTTTCATGCCTTGAAAATCACCTTTGCAAATGAGGTGGGCAATATCTGTAAGGCTCTGGAGATCGATTCCCATAAAGTCATGTCACTTTTCTGTATGGATAAGCATTTGAATATATCCAACACTTATTTTAAACCTGGATATGCATATGGAGGCTCCTGTTTACCAAAGGATTTAAAAGGTCTCGTAACCCTTGGCCATGATAATTATCTTACGACACCTGTTTTAAGTAGTATCTCACCATCTAATGAAAATCAGAAAAAAAGAGCATATACTATTGTTGAAAATGCTGGAAAAAAGAAAATCTGCATGATTGGACTAAGTTTTAAAGAAGGCACTGACGATTTGAGATATAGTCCTTCCGTAGACCTTTCAGAAACACTGATTGGTAAAGGCTATCACCTCAGTATTTATGATGAAAATGTACAACTTTCAAAATTAATAGGTGCCAATGAAGCCTATATCAATGAAAGGCTACCCCATTTATCAGAACTCCTCTCCACGGATTTAGGTCAAGCGATTGATGAAGCAGATGTGGTCATTGTAAATCACAAAAATTTTGACCCGCAACCTTACCTATCCTCACTGGAAAATAAAACGAAGGTAATTGACCTAGTAAGAGTGGATCAACTAAAGGATTTGCCCAACTATGAAGGCCTTTGCTGGTAATTTTATAGGCAAAATTGAAATAACAAAAATTAAAAATCTTATAACCCTCTAAAAAATCGTCAGTTTATATTGAAGATCAACCAACTAACCATTTAACCTGAATATTCAATAATTTAAATAGGTTCAAATACATAAGTGAGCTTATCCTGTTCCCAATAGGCGCTTAACTCAAAACCTCAGGAATTTACTTCTTTTATCTTTCAAATAAATATTCCTTCCAAGAAGCCTGAGGAAACTGCAAAAGTATTTTGGTAGAAAAACTAAAAATCATTTTCAACTAAGTGATACCTAATTTACCTAAAACTGAATTGGACCAAATTGTATTGGTGACAAAAGAGTTGGTCAATACTTTGGAATACGCCTTATCCCTAAGGTCTTATTGATTCAAATCATGAGTTATTTAAATTCTAATTTTTATGTATCAACCATCCATTTTCATGGAGAGAATGGATTCAAAAAATAAAATCCTTTCCCTCAACCTTTATCGTGGAAAGGAAGCTTTTGAACTTCTCTCAAACTGTAATTTTCAAAATGCATGGGACAATCTGTATAAAGTTTGCCCATGGTCAACCGTCTTTCAACGTCGTGAATTTATCACTTCCTGGTATAATACCTACCAAGAAGATTTTCAGCCCCTGATCATAATGGAGAAACAATCCGATGAAATTACCGGAATGGTTCACCTCGCCATCCCAATCAAGGATGCCAAAAAAAATAGAAATATTCAAATTATCGGGGCAGGTAAATTTGATGCAGAATATCAGGTCTGGTTAACAGAACCTGACAATAAAGAATTTATCAAAGAAGCCCTAAAGCTACTTTTGAAGGAATACCCCAAATGTAAGGTCATATTCAGGTATATTCCTCCCACCGTCCCCCTAAACTGGCTTGAATCTAATAGTTGGAAGAACAGAATAACCATTCAGGGTTCTAAAAGACCTTTAATTGGTCCCAACCATCCAGAATTCCCTAATTTATTGAGAAAAAGACACCTAAAAGCCAAGTATAATAGAATTAACAGAGCTGGTGAATTAAAGCTGGAAGACATAACAGACTCCAAACAATTCTCAGATCTATTGGATTTTCTGGCCATACAGTATGACTTCCGGCAAGGCGCCTTGTTTAACAAAAACTAATTTCGGGAAGACCATCAAAAATCAGAATTTCTCAAGGAACTATTTGACCATGGGCTTCTTCATGTAAGTACCTTAAACCTGAACAAGAAAATTACGGCTGCTATTATTTCCATGAAAGATAAAAGCTGGATCCACCTAGCGGGTTTAATCACACATTCTCCATTTTATTCCAAATTTTCCCCAGGTCTGGTGCAATTATATATGCTTGCTAAAAAATATTCCTTCGACAATATAGAAGCATTTGACCTAACACCTGGAAATGATCCATACAAGGATCGGCTCGCAACCCATTATGATACAACCTATGAATTAGTGGTCACTGATAATAAGCTGTTCAAGTTAAAAAGAGCTTCTAGGAAAAACTTATACGATTGGCTCTATAAAAAAGGAATAATACCTCAAAAAGTTAAACTTCAGGTTGAAAAGAATATCTATTTGTTCAAAAACAAATATAAATACTTTCTTATTCCTTCAAAAAATGGATCAAAAACCAAAGTTTCCTCGGAAGAAAACCGATTAAATAGTAATACTATTAACGGTCACTTTTCATTTAATGTAAATCATCTGGAGGACCTTCTAAATTACAAGCAGACTAATACAACCCTTACTAGGTGGGAGTTTTTGGAGGATGCTCTAAACAGGTATGATAATGGGCAGGTTTCCTATTCTATTTCACAGGATAATAGATTGTTATTCATCGCCTGGGTAAACATCCTACAGCCGGAAACCAAAAACGAAGGGAACAAGGGACAGACAACTGGGCCATCAAAAGCAGTAATAGACCATTATATCCTAAACAAACCGGATATACAAGATCAGCTTTTTACCATATTAGAGCAGTTCATTAAATCTAATGAAGCGGTAGATGAGGTAGTGATGCCAAATAATCTAGAATGACATGATTCCATTTTTCTAATCCTTAATAAATTCTTTCAAATTTAATTATTATAATATGATTGAAGAAAAGGTACAAATAAGCCAAACACCACACACAATATCCAACAGTGTACCCAAAATAGCACTACTATCAGGTGAAGATGCATTAAACTGGCTTTCCAATACAGAAATCAAAAAGCAATGGAACCAGCTGGTAAAGGATTGTCCATGGGCCACTGCCTTTCAAACATTTGAGTTTGTAAATACTTGGTATCAATTATATAAAGATGATTATCTACCTATACTGATTTTGGAAAGTCGGGAAAACTTACTTGATGGATTTTTCACCCTGGCTTTGGATAAAGAAAATACTATTATAGGTGCAGGGGCAGACCAAGCTGAATACCAAGTATGGGTTTATCATTCATCGGACTGTAAAGACTTTTTAGACCAATCCTTGAAATTACTTTGGAATACCATCTCACCTTCAAGGCTTTGGCTAAAATATTTACCAGAAGGAAGTCCAATAGAAGATTTCTCCACTAATTCTTATTGGTTGAAAAGAAGTCATATCAAAGTCCATAAACATCCAATTCTTTGTACAAAAAGTGAAAAGCCCTATATAGAAATCAAGAAAAAAAATAAGAGGGAAAAGATCAATCGATTAAAACGTCAGGGTGAGCTGAATTTTGAAAACATTAGTAATCATGAGGTTTTTACTAATATCATTGATGAATTGATCGTACAAAGTGATTTTAGAAAAGGGGCTGTTTATAACCGCTTACTTTTTCAGGAAGATCCAAATAGAAAGGCCTTTATCCTGGAACTTTTCAATCAGGGACTTTTACATGTTTCCTTATTTAAATTGGATCAGGAAATCATCGCCTCCAATGTAGGAGTAAAGGGAAAGGGCTGGGTACACCTACAGGGAATAAATACCCACTCACCATTTTACGCTAAACATTCGCCAGGAATAATCCATTTTTTGATGCTGGCCCAAAATTTAAAAGAGGAAATGTTCGAGGTATTTGATCTGACTCCTGGAGCTGACCCATATAAAAGTGGTTTGGCCAGTGAATTTAAAAAAGCCTATGAATTATCCATTCAAAGCCCTTCTAAAGTTCAATTAAATGAATTAAAAAACAAGGCCTATAATCAAGCAAAAAGCCTATTGAACAAACTGGGTATTGATGAGACAAAACAAAGAAAAAACAAAGCTCAATTTAGATTCCTAAAGAATAAATGGGTGCACTTACTAATGCAAAATCCAATAAACCATATTAAAAGAACCTACGAAAGCTTAATTTATTCAACTGAATACCAAACATTCGTAATTAAAAATAAAAACGACCCAGATGAAATAATCGAGATTAGAAAAAATTGCCTAAATGATTTACTCATGTATGATTCCACACATGAACCATTGCCTAAGCAAGCTTTCTTGATGGATTGTATGAAAAAATTGGAAGAAGGCCAAGAATCTTGGACCTTCGTTCATAATCATAAACTCTCTGTACTAGCTTGGTTTACCAATAACCTAAAATCAAGCAAAATTCCACCAGCAAAGATTAACCAGTCTAAACTCAATGGTATCTTACAAGATTTTTACTTTGAAAACGGCTCAAAAAAGAACGTTCACTTGTTTATAAAAAAGCTCATTTCACTGAAACATATTAGTGGCAAAGACTTGTTGATTCACACCAACCATAAATACCTACAGCAAATTGTTTTGAATTTCACGGTTCCTAATTCTCCTATTCAAAAAGATCGAAAGGAATGATTTTTAGGAAAAATGCACTTTTATAGAACAAACAAATAGCCCAAATAAAACGCTTTATGAAACCTAATTTGAACAATATTTTTAAATGGTCCATTGCAAATGGACTTATGGCAACCGGTATTGTAAAAAATGCTATTCAAAAATCCATGCAAGGAGAACATATCCTCACTATTTACTTCCATGATCCCAGTAAAAAGGAATTTGAGGATGCTATAAAATGGCTTCTAAAACATAATTTCCAATTTATTTCTCCTGAGGACCTTCTATTGATTGTCCAAAATAAAAAGCCATTTCCCAAGGGAGCAATTATGATCACTGTAGATGATGGCTGGAAGAACAACGAAGTCAATATTGTAGAAGTGGCTAATAAATACCGTATCCCTGTCTGTATCTTTGTTGCAACTGAAGCTGTGGAAAATGGCAAATACTGGTGGCCAAAGGCGATCCGTGCCAATCGGCTTAACCCTAAAATTATCCCAGATGTAAAAGATTTGAAAAAGATTCCAAATTCGGAAAGGCTAGATCTTATTAATCAAATCCAGGAACCAGATATTTACGGTAGAGAGGCAATGGATATTGATCAGATTAAAAGAATTTCCCAATCACCATATATCCATATTGGGGCTCATACCCATAGCCACCCTATCTTGCCAAATTGTTCATATGAACAATCATTTGAAGAGTTAAAATTATCCAAGGAAAAACTGGAAAGCTGGACGGGAAAACCCATAACCACATTTGCCTATCCTAACGGAGATTTTACCACTAGGGAAATATATTTTCTTTCACAACTAAATTACAAATTGGCTTTCACCTGCGAACCCTCTTTCATCAAAAAGCAACATTTATTGAGTCCCCTTAAAATACCTCGATTCGCTTTTTTGGAGGGCGCAACCATGGCTGAAAATATTTGTAGAATGGTAGGAATTTGGCAACCTATGAGGGACAAAGTCAGGTACAGTTTATTCCACAAAAAGGCCGACTATTCAGAATATAAATTTGAAAATGAATCAAAAAATGTAAACACTTGAAACAAAAAAAGATAACCAAGATTGGTTCAAGCAGCCCAATCTCTACGATATTATAGGTATAAAAGCAGCAACCAGATAAATGTAGGATGCTTGATTATGAAATCAAGCATCCTTTTTTATTTAATATTCATTCAGGAACGTTAACTCCATAGTACATCAAACCATTTCAATTTATTCAACCATTTCCTGAAGGGTACAGTTTTCATTTCCAATCCTGATATTATCATAAAAAAGGACTCTATTTGAAGTATCAGTGTTTTTTGTCCCATTCCATTTCCATTTGTATATCCCAACTTTCCATCTCGGACTGCCATATCCCGTTTTCATATTTCTCCCATCCAATTGAAGTACTAGTTCCCTATTCATCCAAACTGAAACCCTCCCCTCATCATTGGGCGCATGAACTATATGAAAGGTAAAGTGAACCCATTTGTTTTTGGGAACATCTGCTATCAAATGGTCTTTATGCCTATTATCTTTTCCGATGGACTCGAAAATTAATTTATCATTCTCAATTTGAAGTGAGTTAGGGGGACTTCCTGCCCCTCCTTGATGCCATTGGCTAATAATCTCCCTAAAACTATCTTTTTCAAAAGTTGCCTCAGGGAAATAGACTGCAAATGAATACCAACGGTCAAGATTTGACTGCTCAGGAAAAAGCACCTCGGCACGAGTTCCGTTAGCTACCATTCTATCGGTACTTCTAAGTTCAATCCTTCCAGAAAAATTCCCCTTATAAACAGGATCCGTTGACAAGGAAAATGAATAATCAGCAGCGAACTGTTGGTGTATATTGCGCAAAGGTGAATTTCCTTCAAAAGTTTCCTCATAAATTAAAGGGGGCAATACACCATAAAAATTATTCCCATTCCCCACAGATCTACCTAGCTGATTCTGGGAGTCAGTCTCCATACAGGAGCAAATCAATAAAATAATAAATAACCTAATCACTTTAGTCTTAAATATAATCCTACTACAATATAACGATTTTCAATCAAACTACTGATAAACAAACACATAGACAAAAATCCTCTGCAAACAAAAAACAGTCTATCTTCTTCCAAAAAGGAATAAATAAACTGCCTAAAACAAATTATACTCGATTTAGGATAGACACCTAAAATTTATTTTGATTCTATATATTGAATCTTGAGTAGCTATTTAATCAATTTGTTTGTTTATTGACCTAACCTAGCCTCTCAATTCTGATTTAGCGATTTTAGGGTTAAATTATTATAGATTCTTTAGTTCCCTATTTTTTTAAACTCAAAAAAAGGTGACAAATCAAATATATTGATCCATCACCTCTTTAAATTTTGAAAGAATTAAATCTCTAGCTAATTTCTGTTGTATTGCCTTCTACAACAGAGAATTGAAATACTTTAGGAGTACCAGCCACTTTGCTTCCATTTACTTCTAAATATGGAGTAACTGTCAATTCATAACTTCCAGGGTACAAACCATCTCCATACCAGAAATCGCCATTGCCATTATCACCATTCATACTAAATGGAGCAGCAGCATCTACATTAGTTCTGCTATCTGCACCGCTCAATTCAAACTTCACTTCTGAAGGGCTTTCTGAACCAAAGTTCGGAACAATCGACAATCTGTGATCCTTAGCAGTGATAGTTGCTCCTGAGCTGAAATCACCAATAACCTTGTCATTGCTTGTATTGATTAGGCTAAGGCTACTAATATTAACCTCTGGAGTACTTGGCAAAACTGGATTCTCAATTACGGTTCCTGCATCTAATATTGCATTCTCACTTCCATCAGTGATGGTAAAGCCGTATGTAAGTGAAGCGCCAGCTACTTTAACACCATTTTGGTTATAATAAGGAGTTACCTTCAATTGATAATCACCAGCATAAATACCTTCACCGTACCAGTAATTGCCATTACCATCATCACCATTCAAGCTAAATGGGGCAGTATTGTCTGAAGAAGTTCTGCTAGCTGCTCCACTCAATTCAAACTTCACTTCTGAGGGGCTATCTGCGCCAAAGTTGGGAACAATTGATAACCTGTGGTCTTTTGCAGAAATAATTGCTCCGTTATGGAAGGTTCCTACAGCCTCATCCGTAGAAGTGTTGATCAATACCAAACCATTTCCTGATCCATCACCTGGTAAAATCTCACTTCCAATTTCTTCCTCCGGGTCAGTGATAGGATTTGAAGATCCTCCCATTGAAGTCATTTCATCGAAGGAAGCATCTTTATTACCTAATCTTACGTTGTCAAAGAAAAGTACTCTTCTCTTAGAATCTGTAGTCTCAGAACCATTCCAGTCATCTTTGTAAATTCCTAGCTTCCATCTTGGCAAATCATATCTGCTGTCCATATTTCCACCTTTCAAGTCAATGACTTTATTGCCATCCAACCAAATTTGTACATGTCCATCAGATCCAGATGAATGGACAACGTGGAATACCACATCAATCCAACGATCTTTACTTACTGGCCCAAGGTCATATTTTTTCCTAGTACTTGACTGGTCACCATGTTCCAATTCAAAACGGTCATTGGTTACCCTAAATGTCAATGTTGGACTTCCAGTACCAGAACCTTGATGCCACTGACTAATGATATCATAAATTCTATCGATTTTGTAATCAGCTGAAGGAAGATAAAGTGTATATGAATACCATCTTTCTTTTTCTGACATTCTTGGAAACAATGCCTCAGCTCTTGTTCCGCTTGATGCCTCATCATCAGTGTCGTTCAGCTCGAATCGACCTGAGTAAGTTCCCTCAAAGGCAGGGTTTTTAGCTACGCCAAACCCATATGATTCAGCATATTGCATGGTGGCAAAAGAAAAAGGATTGCTTCCTTCAAATGTCTCCTGATATACAATGTTTGGAGAAGTGGAAAGACCGGTGGCACTGTGAATTTCCGTACTTTCAAGGTTGGTTTCTTCCATATCCATCATATTACATGAAGTAATGGAAGTCCCTATTAGTGATAGGGCAATTAAGCTTTTCAAATGATTCTTGGTGATTTTCATTTAATTTTTAACTTTTCGTGTTTTAGTTTGCTTTAATAAATTATTTATGGTTTTTCTCTTCAGAATTTATTCTCCTCATAATTCTAGGGCCAAGGTCTCCCCTGATTCAACTGATGGAGTTGAATTAATTTTAGATTTACAGCTATGGGATTTGTTATATGATTTGTTCCAATTCCGTTTCCGATCTAAAAGGATCTGGAAAAGTTGGGGACTTTGCATTTCCATCGCCCCCTTTCTCCTCTGGATTTGGATCAAGGCTACCAGCATGACCTTTTTGTAGGGTCATCTCTTCAAAGCTGGCATTTTGATTGCCCAATCTTACATTGTCAAAAAACAATACTCTCCTATCTGTATTTGTCGTTTTGTTTCCGTTCCAAGCTTTTTTATAAATGCCGATCTTCCATTTAGGCAGTTCATATTTTTTGTCCATATTACCACCTTCAATATTGAGTACTTTCTCTCCATTCAACCACAACTCTATAAGACCATCATTGTCTGAAGAGTGAATAATATGAAACACAAATTCATTCCATGCATCTTTCTGCACTTTGGCAATATCATACTCTTTTGACTCCTCTATTGTCAGCCCACTTTTCATAAAAAACCGATCATTTTTTATCTTTAGCATAATTGTTGAGTAACCTGTTCCATTGCCTTGATCCCATTGGCTAATGATATCATAATTACTATCTCCCCTGTAGTCTTTGGATGGAATATATACACTACAAGAATACCAGTTATCCTTCTGGGCCAAAGCAGGAAACATTATCTCTGCCCTTGTCCCATTGGCAACCATAGGATCATAATCGTTTAATTCAAAACGACCAGAATTCTCACCTTCAAAAACCGGATATGTAGCAACAGCAAATGAATAATCTTCAGCCAATTCTTTTTGAGCAAATGAAAAAGCATTGCTGTCTTCAAATGATTCTTGGAAAAGTATATTTGATGAAGATGTAAAGCCTTTAAGAGACTGGACCTCCCCCTCTTCAATGTTATCATTTTCCAAATCAGTCATATTGCAGGACATAAGCTCAGAACCAATTAGGAAAAATATAAGTGAACATATTAAAGAGTTACTAGTGATTTTCATTCGTGTTTTTTAGTTTAAATATTGATTTATTTAAGGTTGGGTACTATAATATTAATTAGGTGGTTATTATCTACTTTTTACTCAATTGTAATTTGGGTTCCAAAAAGGCATGGAAATGCCAGGCCACATCTTTCAGTAGCTCAAATTATACAGGGCAATTTGATTTCGAATCAGAAAGAAAACCGCTGATTTACAGATCGATTACCTTTCTTTCAGTGGAAAATCTTTTGGATGATTTCGGTTTCCCAACTAGCCAACAACCATGCCAGTGAAACATCTGAAAACCAATAATTTAACAAAAACTAATACAAATGGTTAAAAATCATAAATAAACGACCTACATTAATACATGAAAAAAAATATAATTATATAAATAAAAAATTGAATCGAAAAAAATTCACGGTGATTTCCAAAAATTTAATTAAAACGAAAGAAAAAGTGTAGAATCAAATACACACTCTGTAGAAATACTTTTTAATAAAGCAGAAGCAGATAATCTAATTTTTTTATTAACCGTTCAATGATAAAAAATAATTTAAAAACATAAACACACTGAAAAACAAGCACTTATATAAGTTACATATTAAACAATCGTACTAAAAACGAGTGGGTACGAACGAAAAGTGTGGAAGTACACACATTCCACACTTTCTATATTAGAAGGAATTCTTGTGAGTATTCTTACCAAAAATTGTTAGATAAATAATTTTCAGGTCTAATCGTACCGACCAATTTTCCAAATACCAAAGATCATGCTTTATTCTTTGTTCTTTCTGTTCGAAAGTTTCGGTAGGACCTCTCCAACCATTAACTTGGGCCCAACCTGTTATGCCAGGCTTAAAATAATGCCTTACCATAGCTTTATCTACTTTCTTCTGAAAATCCTGATTTAAAAAGCTCCTATGAGGCCTAGGACCTACCACACTCATATGCCCCATAAAAACATTGGCAAACTGCGGTAGTTCATCTATGCTATACTTCCTTAAGATCCGACCTAAGTTGGTTATCCTTGGATCATTAAACTTGGTAGATGACTTTCCTGTATGATCATTGGTCTTCATGGTTCTAAATTTAAAAACCCTAAAAGGCTTACCTCTTTGCCCAATTCTAATAGGACAATAAAACACTGGTCCTGGGGAATCCAGCTTTATTAGTAGAGCTATTACAACAAATACAGGCAATAACAATATCAGTACAACACTGGAAAATACCCAGTCAAAACACTCCTTAAAAAGGAAGGACCATTTATTATCAAGCGGCATTTGACGAACATTCACCATATCAATTCCCCCATGCCGTATCACCTTATATTCTTTTCCCAAAATATTTCCGTAATCTGGAACGAATCTAACACGCGTCCCATGGTAATCAGCGGTTTTAAGAATTTCCTTTATTTCCTTAGAACATTTAACAGGCAATGCAACAATAATTTCATCAACAGGATTAGCTTCCATATACTCTCCCATATGCGCAACATCACTTACATATTCTTCTGTACCATCATTAGTATATAAACTATCACTCTTATACTTTATAAGCCCCTGCACTTCATATCCTAAATGAGAATTAACCTTATAGTGAGAATTGACCTTATTAAGCACTTCACCTATTCCAGTAACCAACACCTTTTTCTGCCCATTTCCATTCTGGTTGATGCGATTGATAATACTTAAAATAATAAAGTTCGTTGTAATCCCAATAAGTGGAAATCCAACGGAAAAATAGATCACGACCTTTCTAAAGGTAGGCGGAAAAGTAAATACCAGATAAATTAGTCCAAAAAGTACTACTAAAATTGCACTAGCCTTGATATAATTGAAAATCCTACTCGAAAAATCCCCCTTGTATTCATAAAGGTATAGTTTCCTCCATATGACAATTATAAACCAGAGAGAAGTTAGTGCAAAAAACAATAACCAATCCACTGACTGTACACCATTTTCCTTACTCAAATAAATAGACAAAAGGAAAGTTAACCCCAGGGTTATAACATCCCATACAAAGAAAATTCCTGAGACAAATCTATTGGTACTATTCATAAATACTACTTTAAAAATTGACTGTTACAAAATATACCCTCATCCAATTAGGATGAACAAAACACGATGATGATTAACGTCACACAACATCAAAACAAAACTACCAATCAACAGTATTTACCTTAATAAACATCCTTTCATACACGAATTTTATCCTTTCACAATCGTTTCCCAACCACTCAAATACACACATAAATAATTGATTACCAGTTTATTACAAACCTTCTACTAAGTTAAAATTTCTACCTGTTCAAAACAAATAAAATACATTATAATTATTTCAAAATTCATTTTAATTGGTTCAAAATTAAATCAAAGCCATAGAAATTATACACCGGTATAAACTCCATAAAATCAAAAACATATGCATCAAATCAAGAACGAACCCATATTTTTCATAAAAAAATCACCTAAAAAACAGAAAATTATATCCGAATTTGTATTGGGATGCAAAAAAAATAGTTACTTTTACATATATATTTATATATTTCAAACAAGGTATTTTGCATAACATGATAAAAATCGTATTAATCGATGATGATCCAATCAGCACCTTTGTAACAGAAAGCTTAATTGCTAGATACATCAAAAAGCCTTGCAAAATCTTTAAGTTTGAAAGAGCCAAAGAGGCCCTTCAAAAAATATATATGATCAATCCAAACTATTTATTCCTTGATTTGAATATGCCAGAGATGAATGGCTGGGATTTTTTAGAAAATTTTACCTGTGACAAAACCAATGCTGAAATATATATCCTTTCGAGCTCGGTGGATAAAAGAGATATTAACAAGGCCTATACTTATGCCCATGTAAAAAAATACTTGAGCAAACCATTGATATCTAAATACATACACACCATTTTTAATCAAACAGCCTAACTCCTCCTATTCACCTTAAAACCAAACACTTAACCAATAACAATTATTCTTTCAATTATTTTTTTATGATCAATTAATTCACTCTTGAATTAATTTAATTTTTATTGTAAATAGCATTAAAAATCCTGCCTTCCACTTAATTTAATTGACCATGGCAAGAGAAACAGAACGCTATTATGATGAATTTGACGACTTCGAGGAAGATGACAAATTCACTTCAAAATTTGAAGAAGAAGATAACTTCGATTTTGATGACGATGAGGATTTGATCGATGAAGACCTGATGAAGTTCGATGAGAACGACATTGAGGAAGACTTTGCCGATTATGGTGATTTCGATGACGAAATTGACTGATTATTCTTAATAGCGAGCTTGCCTGACATGGGGTTAAGCTCGTTTTTTTTTAGCTTAATCTTTGTCCAATAATTTCGAGGTGTTAAATTGCGTCAAAATTAGACTTATCAACTAAACATCATCATCATGTTGCTAGAAATATTCAGCTCTCCACTTGGTTCTGGAGCTCAAATCTTTTTGTTGATCGTTTGTATCCTAATTGGTTTAGGTGCAGGAATTTCTTCCATTGACGTTAGAAAAACATTTTCCAAAGGAAAAAAAGAACATTAAGTATAGTGTCGCTTAATATAAGACATAAAAAAGGCAGTCAAATTATTGACTGCCTTTCTTTTTGATTAACTATCGAACATTACCCATTAGTTTCCTAATTGGCTTGGTAAGTATTATCAATAAAACACCTGCTCCCACTACTGTCATTACAATCATAAAATATTGATCAGGCATTTGGATCAAAGCCTCCTCTGTTTCCCCACTGGCCTCACCAGCAATCAGGCCTGCAATCAAATTCCCCAAAGCAACAGACAGGAACCACATTCCCATCATTTGCCCTTGGAATTTCTTTGGCGCCAATTTAGTGGTCAAACTCAAACCTACAGGGCTTAAACTCAATTCACCAAAAGTATGGAACAAATAAGTAAATAATAACCAAGACGGGGCGGCTAGATCTCCTGATGCTGCTATTTTAGCAGCAAAAACCATCACCAAAAAGCCAACTCCCAGCAAAATCAAACCAAAAGCAAACTTTAGAGGAGAACTAGGCTCCATATGCATCTTGGCCAATTTCACCCAAAGGGCAGCAAAAATTGGTGCAAAGATGATAATAAACATCGAATTGGCAGATTGAAAATAACCTGTTGGAATTTCCCAGCCTAAAACTGTACGATCTGTAAATCGCTCCGCAAACAAGTTTAATGTAGATCCAGCCTGTTCAAATCCAGACCAGAACAAGGCAGAAAACATTAACAATATTGCTATGACGCCAACCTTTTTCTTTTCATCAGCATTAAGACCTCCTAATATAATTACATAAGCGAAAAATAAGACCGTTACGATAGCAATGACAGTATAGGAAGCTTCTGCAATGGCAGTAGCATCAATTGGGATAATTCCCTGAAACATCATTAATAATATTGCTCCAATTGCCAAAACTGTAAAGAATGACCCTCTACCCAATCGTTTACGCTTTACTACTTCCTCAGAAGTTTGAGGTTCTGCAAGATCTCCCTTCCCTTTTAAAGTGAAAGATGTAAGTCTATATTGAATCAAGCCCAAGACCATTCCAAACCCGGCAATGCCAAAGCCCAAATGCCAGTCTATTTCTGCAAAAGTACTACATATAATAGGCGCAATAAATCCGCCGATATTAATCCCCATATAAAAGATTGAGAACCCAGCATCACGCTTAGAGCTTCCTTCATGATATAGCTGACCAACAATGGAGCTGATATTGGGCTTGAGCAGCCCTGTCCCAACTACAATAAAAATAAGTCCCAAAAAGAAGGTAGTAGTATCCAAAGGACTTAAAGCTGTGGCTGGTCCATGATTTCCTTCCATCAATGAAAGAATCCCAGGGATTCCCATGGTAAAATGCCCTAAAGCAATAATGATACCTCCATACCAAACCGACCTCTTTAATCCAAACAGCCTATCTGCCAGCCAACCTCCTGGCAATGCCAAAAGATAAACACCCATAGTATAAAGTCCATAAATTGCTCCTGATGTCTTATCATCAAAGCCTAGCCCCCCATCAATTACTGCAGTTGTCATAAACAGTATCAGCAGCGCTCTCATTCCATAGTAACTAAAACGCTCCCACATTTCTGTAAAGAACAGGGTCATCAGGCCTTTTGGATGGCCAAATAAGGAAGGCCCATCAAAGCCTTTATCCATTTCAGGATCGTTATTCACTTCGTTTATCATTTGGGATTAATTTTCTGAAAATATTTTTAGATAATGCAATGATAAGAGATTTTTTCTTTTTGTATAAGAAATCAAAGGCTAATTGTACATATCATTAATCGATTTAGGACTAAAAAAAGAAAACCATTTCAATTAATCGCACTATCGACCCGCTATAAATAAGGTATAATCACCTCCTCAAAAAACCCCTTCGAAATCGATTGAAAACAAAGATTTTAGGGTAATCCTAGGCACTTTACTACTTATTTAGGCTATATTTGTTTTAACACAAAACACCATGTGTAACCCAAATATCTTTAAAGAATTATGATTAGCCCAACAAAAACCTTTTCAGACCCATTGATGGAATTTCAATGGATGGACAAACAGCATTTTTATTTCAACCTTAGCCCTTCTGAGTTGGTTGAACATGCACTTTCCAACAATGAAGGATCACTCACAGATGTAGGTGGTCTCATGGCCGACACCGGAAAATACACCGGTCGGTCTCCTAAGGACAGATATATTGTTAAAGACAAACTCACCAAAGACACTGTTTGGTGGGGGAACATCAATATACCTATCAGTGGGGAGCATTTTGACAATCTTCATGAGAAAATGCTTGAGCATATGCAAGGTAGAAAAATCTACGCAAGAGACGCATATGCTGGAGCAGACACTCGCTATAAACTAAATATCAGGGTTTATAATACACTCGCCTGGCATAACCTATTTTGTTATAATATGTTTCTAAGGCCTAATAAAGAGGATCTAAAGGAGTTTGAGCCTAACTTCACGATACTTTGTGCTCCCGAATTTGAGGCCAACCCTGAAACAGATGGAACTAGAGATAAGAACTTTGCAATTCTTAACCTAAGTAAGAGGATTATCTTAATTGGAGGGACAGCTTATGCAGGAGAAATCAAAAAGGGAATCTTTTCTGTGCTTAATTATATTCTTCCGCAAGAGGAAAAAGTATTATCCATGCATTGTTCAGCCAATATGGGCAAAAAAGGAGATACTGCCATCTTTTTTGGACTTTCCGGTACAGGAAAAACTACCCTTTCTGCCGATCCTGATAGAAAACTAATTGGAGACGATGAACATGGCTGGACCAATAATGGCGTTTTCAACTTTGAAGGAGGATGCTATGCCAAAGTCATTGACTTGACTCGAGAAAAAGAACCTGAAATATGGGATGCAATTAAATTCGGAGCAATTGTAGAAAACACAAGATTCTTTCCTGGGACCAGGACTGTTGATTATACCAATCGTGATGTCACAGAAAACACAAGGACTGCCTACCCTTTAAACCATATAGTAAACGCTATAGACCCACCTTTGGGAACCATCCCCAAAAATATATTCTTTCTAACAGCGGATGCTTTTGGAGTAATTCCTCCTATTTCAAAACTTAATCCAGGCCAGGCCATGTACCATTTTATTTCAGGTTATACCGCAAAAGTCGCAGGTACAGAAATGGGAATATCAGAACCTCAAGCTACATTCTCTGCCTGCTTTGGCGCGGCCTTTTTACCTTTACACCCTACCCAGTACGCTGACCTGTTGGGCAAAAAAATGAAAGACCAGGAAGTAAATGTTTGGCTGGTTAATACCGGGTGGACCGGTGGAGCATTTGGGGTCGGTAAAAGGATGAAACTTGAATACACCCGGGCAATGATCACTGCAGCATTGGAAGGCAAATTAGACAATGTGGAATTTGAACATCATAGCATTTTCGGGGTAGCAATGCCTCAAAGCTGTCCAACAGTTCCAGATGAAATCTTAAACCCAAGAGATACTTGGGAAGACCAACAGGCCTATGATCAAAAAGCACGTGAACTGGCCGAAGCTTTCCAAAACAACTTCAAGCAATATATGGACTATGCCTCCAATGAAATAATTTCGGGAGCTCCCAAAGTCTAAATAATATAGCAGGCCGGTATACTAATTCCGGCCTGCTTCATTTATTCCTCAGGCTTATCCAAACCATTTTCTCGTTCAAACTTATTCCTTCTAATTTCAAATCTTTCCAGTTCCTCATTTAACATATCTAAGGAATCATTATACCGAGAATACAAATCTCCCATATTTTTTTCCATATTTGAAAAGTTAAACTCCATTGCATCCAACTGGAGCTGTGAGGATTTTTCGATCAAAGCCACTTGACTGTTTTTCAAATCTTCCAACAACCTCAGCGCCCTATCCATTTTTTTTAATTTTTCTCGATTATCCATGATTAAATAATTTGATTATCTATAATTTAATCAAATTGCAAGCCAAAATAAAGCGTTTTGTACTTTTCCATTATTTCTTTACATCATAAAAACATTTATCAAACTTCCTCAAAAGCCAAGTTTTAGTATATTTGCACAAAAAAGATTTCATGAAAACAGCTGACATAATCACAGAAAAAGGTACAATGAAAGTGGAGTTCTATGAGAAAGATGCTCCAAACACAGTTGAAAATTTCGTAACCCTTTCTAAGAAAGGATTTTACGATGGACTAACTTTCCACAGAGTAATTCCTAACTTCGTAATCCAAGGAGGATGCCCAGTAGGAAATGGAACTGGAGGACCTGGTTACCAAATCAACTGTGAACTTGATGGTGACAATCAGTATCATGATAGAGGTGTATTATCCATGGCCCATGCTGGAAGAAATACTGGAGGCTCTCAATTTTTCATTTGCCATAGTAGAGACAATACATCTCACCTAGACAGAAACCATACTTGTTTTGGTAAAGTAGTAGAAGGCCTTGATGTAATTGATCAAATCAAGGCTGGTGATAAAATTGAAAAAATTGTAATCTCAGAAGATTAATACATTTTATTCCCCAAAAAGGTTAGCTCATTAAATAAGCTAACCTTTTTTCTTGCCCCTATTTATATCATATATAGTTTAAATTTAGTCAACTTCCGCTACTATTAGCCAAAAAGAGTACCTGCAATTGTTGCAGTCATCATACAGGCCAAAGTCGCACCTAATAAAGCCCTCATACCCAATAAGGACAATGCACCTTGTTGATTCGGTGCAATGCTCCCAATACCTCCCACCTGAATCGCTATAGAACTAAAATTAGAAAAGCCACAAAGTGCATAAGTAGAAATCACAATGGACTTGATACTTAAGGTACCTGCCTCTTTCATTTCGGCCAAACCTGAATAGGCCACAAACTCATTGATTACTGTTTTTTGTCCCAGTAAAGAGCCTACCTGAAGCGTATCCTGCCATTCCACTCCCATCAGCCAGGCAAACACCCTAAATACTTGTCCTAAAATATACTCCAGAGAAAATCCCTGAAACTGCCCGGAAGTAGAACTCGCTATGTATGCATTGATACCAGTCCAATCCCCTATTACTCCTTCTAACAAATAGTTAAAGGCGGCAATCACGGCTATAAATGCTAATAACATTCCCCCAACATTTAGTGCCAACTTCAAGCCATCTGCAGCACCTATGGACATTGCATCTATTAAATTCACGCCCATTTCCTCATCACTCACCTGAAGCTTATCATTTAGCCCTTCCTTGTTGGTTTCTGGAATGATGATTTTGGACATCACTATCGCAGCAGGAGCATTCATGATACTTGCTCCTAAAAGATAAGAAGCAAACCGGCTTTGCTCCTCCACACTATCTCCTCCCAAAAAAGAAACATAAGCAGCCAATACCCCACCAGCTATAGTAGCCATACCTCCAGTCATCAAACACATCAGTTCTGATTTGGTCATTGAAGGGATAAAGGGCCTCACCAATAATGGAGCCTCTGTTTGGCCTAAGAAAATATTCCCTGCTGCAGACAAACTTTCCGCTCCTGAAAGCCTCATCGTTTTGGACATAACCCAAGCTATTCCAAATACTATTTTTTGAAGCACCCCAAGATAATATAAACCAGCTGACACGGTAGAAAAGAATATAATTGTAGGTAGTACTTGAAAGGCAAATATGGTCCCAAATGAATCTGTAGCCAAATCCCCAAATAAGAAAACAGCTCCTGCCTGTGCAAAGCTCAAGAGTTTCACGAAAGCTCCGCTTATACCTGCAAACAAGCTCTCGACAAATTCAACCTTGGTGATCAAAAATCCAAAAATCGCTTGTAAAGCAACTCCAATGCCTACTAGTCGCCAGTCCACCGATTTCCTGTTAGTTGAAAAAAGCAATGCAACAGCCAGCAAGGCTATCACTCCTATTATTCCTCGAATATATTCCATAAAAATCCGCTTGAAAACCCCTTAAAATACGCTCGCCTAATTAAAATATAAAGCCAAAAGGTAAATTATTTAAGAAGATAGGAAATAAAAAAACCTGAGAAAAATTCCTCAGGTTATACATGCTTAATTTCGACGATTTATTTCATCCCTAATCCTGGCTGCCCGCTCATAATCCTCACTATTTATTGCTTTCTCCAGCATTTGATTCAACTTTTCTAGACTAAAGTCCTTCAATGCCTCATGTTTCTGAGCTTGGGCGGGACTGGTTTTAGGCTTATTGGTGGAGCTTTCCTTTTCACTTTTCGCTTCCTCTTCCTCGTTAAATTCTATAGCAGCCTCAGACATCACCTTCTTCTCACAATAAATGGGAGCATCAAACCTGACAGCTATCGCTATAGCATCTGACGGTCTGGCATCTATCTCAACAGTCTTGCTATTATCCTTACAGACTATTTTCGCATAAAAAACACCTTCCCGCATATCTGAAACCAGGATATGGTCTACCGAGAAATTAAAATTAGAAGCAAAAGATTTAAATAAATCATGGGTCATCGGCCTATTTGGAACGATTTTCTCAATCTCAATAGCAATGGCCTGGGCCTCAAACATTCCAATAACTATCGGAAGCCTTCTGGTTCCAGTTATTTCTCCCATGACCAAGGTAAATGATCCTGACTGGGAATGATTTGAGGACAAACCTAATATTTCTAATTCTACAGTATTCTCCACTAGCTAATTACTTTAGTGCTTTTACAGCCTCCGTTAACTTTGGTAAAATTTCAAATGCATCTCCCACTATACCATAGTCAGCCGCCTTGAAAAATGGTGCTTCGGGATCTTTGTTGATCACCACAATATATTTAGAAGCATTAACACCTGCAAGATGTTGAATAGCGCCTGAAATTCCAACTGCTATATATAAACTTGGCGCAACTTTTACTCCTGTTTGTCCTACGTGCTCATGGTGAGGTCTCCATCCACTGTCAGAAACTGGCTTGGAACACCCTGTTGCCGCACCCATAGCCTTAGCTAAATCCTCAATTAAGCCCCAATTTTCAGGACCTTTAAGTCCCCTTCCCCCAGAAACAATAATATCAGCTTCTGGCAATGAAATTTCATCTGTAGCCTTATCTGTTGCTGTAATTTTTGCGGCAAAGTCACTTTCAGGTAAATTAACCTCTAAAGCCTCCACGGCTGCCGAAGCTCCATCAGTCTTGAGTGCAACAGCGTTCTTCTTAACAGCCAATATTTTTTTATCAGTGGTAATCTCCGAAAAGGCAAAAGCTTTACCTGTATAGATACTTCTTTTTACCTTATAACCTCCATTGGTTTCTGGCAGTGCAACCACATTAGATACCAATCCTGCTTCCAATTTAACAGATAACCTCGCTGCTACCGCATCACCAAGAGAAGACTTTGCCAAAATCAAGGTTTGTGCACCTACCTTTTCAAAAGCCTGAGCTACTGCGTCAGCATGGGCCTGGATTACTCCTGCATTTAACTTTTCATCATTTACATGCAATACCTTTGATGCGCCAGCAGTTCCAGCTTGACTTAAAGCTGACTCTTCAATGGTTCCCAATGCTACTGCTGCAACATCTTGACCTTCTATGGCCGCTAATTCTTTAGCATAGGAAACCGCCTCTAAAGAAGTTTTTTTGATAGCACCTTCCGCATGCTCTATATATACTAAAATTGACATTCTGTTCTTATTTAAAATTCAGGAAATCAAAGCACCTTAGCTTCGTTTTGTAAAAGTTTAACCAACTCCTCAACATTATCCTTGTCAATGAGTTTCACAGCTCCTTTGGCAGGTGGAAGCTCATAGGATACTGTCTTAGTAGCCACGCCATCACTTATTGGCTCCACCACGTTTAGTGGCTTAGTCCTAGCTGACATAATCCCTCTCATATTTGGGATTTTCCACTCTGCTATTGGCTCCTGACATCCTGCAACCAATGGCAGTTTTGCCTCCAAATGCTCTTTACCTCCTTCTATCTCTCTGGCCATTTTTACTGCATCCCCTTCAATCTCTAATTTCATCACTGGAGAGATTGATGGAATACCAAGCATTTCAGCCACCATTCCATGGACCATACCACCATTGAAATCTATCGACTCTCTACCCATCAAAATCAAATCATAATTTCCTTCTTTAGCATAATGGGCAATTTGATTGGCCACAAAAAGCGAATCTGAAGGGAAAGCATTTATTCTTACAGCCTCATCAGCACCTATGGCTAAGGCCTTTCTCAAAGTAGGTTCAGTTTCGGCCTCTCCTACATTTAATACTGTCAAACTACCTCCTGTTTGATCCCTGAGCTCAACGGCTCTGGCCAATGCATAGTCATCATAAGGACCTATTATGAACTGTACCCCTGTTTTATCAAATTGGGTGTTATTATCAGTAAACTGAATCTTAGATGTGGTATCCGGGACGTGGGTAATACAAACCAGAATTTTCATATATATAATTTTATTTTCTATTAAATACGTTAATCTTCCTTGCTCCAACTGAACAAGTTTCATGCAAAAAATATTAGCCGTCAAAAATGAAAAACTTAAATGAACAGCAATATTAATCTTTCTATTTTTACCAATTCTCCAAAACACCAATTTAACCATGTTTTTGGAATGACCAAAAATACAAAAAAAGGTCTTTTATTACCCATACGATTCCAATTGATTTTGGCTATACTCCATAATTTCTAGTTATACTGAATTTAAGTCCAAACGCCGATTTTTAGCTTAAACTGTATCTTATCAGAAACATACGATAACCTTAAAGCCAATATCGTTGAGTATTCGCACTAGAATAAAGCACAAAAGTCTCTCCTAATTTCTCGCTAAGTATTAAATACTGATTGAAAACGGCTATTTTTGCCCAACAATAATTAAGTTGGAATAAATTATTAACACGAAAAAACTAAGGGCTTTATGAGTAAATCATCCCGAATTGAGCAGCTATTGGAATTTGTAAAAGAAGAACCTGACAACCCATTCAATATTTACGCCCTGGCACTGGAATATCAGAATGCTGATTCCGTAAAAGCTGCTGAATATTTTGGCAAATTACTAGAAGACCATACTGAATACCTCCCTACCTACTTTCATGCTGCTGCTTTCTTTGCAGACATGGAAAAGATCGAAAAAGCCCAGCAAATCTATAAAAACGGAATTGCCTTGGCTCAAAAGCAAAATAACCTGCATGCCCTAAGAGAACTGAAAAATGCTTATCAAAATTTCATTTTTGAAAATGATTTGGACTAAGGCCATTTCCTTTTCAACTGATTTTTACCACAATCTTACCTGTCTGGTTACCTGCTGACATCAATTCAAAAGCCTCCAATACTCTCTCCAATGGTCTTACTGAATCTATTACAGGTTTAATTTTTTCTTTGATGACAAAATCTACCATATCCCTAAAATCCTTGTCACTTCCCATGGTAGTGCCCTGAATAGTCAGTTGATTCCAAAAAACCCTTCTAGCATCCAACATTGGAGGATTTCCCAAAGTAGCACCATAAAACACCAATTTCCCACCGGGAATCAGTAAGCCAATCAAATCAGGAAGAGTTGGCCCCATTGCTGAATCAATGATCAAATCAAAACCTCCAGTAATTCCTTTGGCTTCATCAAGCCAGCCTTCTTTCTTATAGTTAAAGCCTCCTTTTACTCCTAGCTCAACCGCTTTACTGATTTTATCATCCTTGCTGCTATTGACATAGACTTCTGCTCCAGCAATTATAGCATACTGGGTAGCAAACTGTGCCACTCCCCCACCAAAACCAGTCACTAAAACCTTTTGACCGGCCTTGACCTGACCATGATAAAATAAAGCCCTATAAGCTGTCAAACCTGCCAAGGGCAATGCTGCAGCTTCTTCAAATGACATATGAGCAGGTTTGATTGCCAATCTACTTACATCCACTTGTACATATTCAGCCAAGGTGCCATTTGCAGGCATTCCCAAAATCTGAAAATCAGCTGATTGGACCTTCTGATTTTCACCCCAGTAATTAGCAGAATTGATGATCACTTCCTTCCCCAACCAATCTTTATCAACTTCTTCTCCAATTGCTTCCACCACTCCGGCTCCATCAGAGCCTAACACCACGCCGTTCTTAATATTGGGATATCTTCCTTGACGGCACCATTCATCCCTTCGGTTCAACGCAGCAGCATGCAATTTCACCTTAACCTCATGGGGCTTTAAGGCAGCTAATTGCACTTCGCTTATTTTAATTCCAAATGAAGTATTTTGATCAAGAACAAGGGCTTTCATTTTAATGCAGTTATTAACTTGATGAATTATTATAAAAATTTCAGTTACTTATTAAAATGGTGCAGGTTCGTTGCTTCCTAATCCTCCCGGAAAAGAATCATCCTCATCAGGTCCATTAGCTTTACTTTGGATCCTGATCATATTGCTGTCATCAAATCCTTTTCCACCAGCTTCGCTTGGGAACTTATTCCCATACATTGCTTCCTGAGCTTGAGGCTGGAATGGCACATTAAGTTCCAAATCAGCAAATTTGGTATACTTACCTATGAATCGAAGCCTAACGGTCTCCAAAGAACCACTCCTATGCTTTGCGATAATTACCTCACCAGTTCCCAAGGTACTATTTCCTTCTTCATCCTCATTGATACCGTAATATTCAGGACGGTAAAGGAACATTACAATATCGGCATCCTGCTCGATCGCTCCTGATTCCCTCAAATCCGATAGCTGCGGTCTCTTATCTCCACCCCTGGTTTCCACAGCCCTCGAAAGCTGGGAAAGTGCAATCACAGGTACTTCAAGCTCCTTGGCTATCTTTTTCAATGCCCTAGAGATACTTGAAATCTCCTGTTCACGGTTTCCACTGGCACTGGCCTTGGAATCCCCTGACATCAGCTGAAGGTAGTCAATTACAATCATCTGGATATCACTTTGGGCCTTAAGTCTCCTACATTTTGCACGAAGTTCCAAAATAGAAAGTGCGGGAGTATCATCCACAAATAATGGAGCGGAGGACAATTTACTGGTTTTATGAATCAGCTGTTCCCATTCATAATCCGCCAAGTTCCCTTTCTTGATCTTCTCTGAATCCAGCTCAGCCTCCGAAGAAATAAGACGGTTTACTAACTGTACAGCTGACATCTCCAAGGAGAAAATCGCTACTGGACGATTATGGTCAACAGCAGCATTTCTAAGTACCGAAAGCACAAAGGCTGTCTTACCCATGGCAGGACGGGCTGCGATAATAACCAAATCTGATTTTTGCCAACCAGAGGTAACCCTATCCAATGCAGTAAACCCACTAGGCACCCCAGTCAAACCATCTGAAAGGTCTTTTTTACCTTCTAGTTCCGAGATGGCCTCCCTCATAATGGATTTCATGTCCGCATAGTTTTTACGGATATTGTTTTCAGAAATCTCAAACAAGGATTGCTCCATTGTATCCAAAAGCTCAAATACATCAGTAGTTTCCTCAAATGCTTCTGACTGGATTTCAGAGCAAATACGGATCATATGGCGTTTCATAGCCTGCTCGGTAATGATACGAGCATGATATTCGATATTGGCAGCAGAAGAAATCTTGGAAGTAAGTTCAGTGATATAAAAAGCTCCCCCAGCTACTTCCAACTTTCCGTTTTTACGTAATTTATTGGTTACGGTAAGCAAGTCAATCGGTTCACTTTCATTAAAAAGCTGAAGGATGGCATCATAAATCTCTTTATGTGCGTCTTTATAAAAACTGTCTGGTTTAAGAATATCCACCACCGCTGTGATGGCCTCTTTTTCCAGCATCAAGGCGCCTAAAACGGCTTCTTCCAAATCTATGGCCTGCGGTGGTATCTTCCCGACACCTACCCCAAAACCTTTTTCTGCACCGTTTTTTCGCCTAAAAGATGATCTTTCTCTTCCAGTAGTATTTCCTTCTGCCATAACAACAAATGTAGTTCCTTTAAACCAAAGATTTTAAACAACTTATTCACACCCTATTAACATATTCGTTAATAAAGTTTTAAGTGCCCTGTTACTTTCATCTATTACCCATTTAATACCATTTCCTTTATTATTCTCTTATAAAACATAAAGGAAGCGGTGAAATTTGAGAGACAAATATAAGTGCATATTTCGCCAAATTCATACTATTTCTCTATTCCCTTGATAAATTACAAAGAGGTACAATCAGGCACCGTAATTTTAATTCTAATATCTTATCTTTGAGGAAAAATAGAAATGTACCTTTTACGATTATCGGGCTTTTCTCTGATAGCAGCCCTAATTTTCAAATAAAAAACAAATGACTTTAAACATAAAAACTCCTTTAGCATTTTTTGACCTAGAAGCCACTGGAATAAATATTTCTACTGACAGGATAGTGGAATTTTCCTTTGTAAAAATCCACCCAAACGGTAAAGAAGAAATAAAAACCATGAAAATCAATCCTACCATTCCTATTCCAAAGGAGGTTTCTTTGATTCATGGAATTTATGATGAGGACATTAAAGATGCCCCTACTTTCAAGGAGATAGCCAAAGAATTGCACCAGTTTCTTGATGGTGCTGACTTGGCAGGATTCAATGTGCTTAAATTCGATATTCCACTTTTAGTGGAAGAATTCTTGAGGGCAGGGATAGACTTTGACATCGAAAAGAGAAATCTACTAGATGCCCAAAAAATCTTCCATATGATGGAAAAAAGAAACCTGACGGCAGCCTATAAATTTTATTGCGGCAAAACCTTAGAAAATGCTCATAGTGCTGAGGCTGACACCATTGCCACTTATGAAGTATTCAAAGCTCAGGTGGAAAGATATGAAAATGAAGAGGCGATTGACCTTCAGGGAAACAAACTAGGAATCATTGAAAATGATATGAAGAAAATCCACTCATTGATCAATGAAAAAATGGTAGACCTTGCGGGAAGGTTCATTTTCAATGATGAAGGTGTGGAATGCTTTAATTTTGGCAAGCACAAAGGTAAACCAGTGGAAAAAGTCCTTCAAGAGGAACCTAATTATTATGACTGGATGATGAAAGGTGACTTTCCATTGGATACTAAAAGAAAGTTCACCCAGATAAAATTGAGGAATTTCAATAATAGATAAATAGAAATGGCTGCCCATGTGGGCAGCCATTTCTATTTATACTTTGGGATTTTAAGCAGACTAATCCAATGCTTCCTTCTTTTCAAAATACCTCAAACGGTAACACTGTATGGCTGTTTTGCCCAAATGATCAGTAAGTTGCCAGTTAGCGATAGCTCCTACTCCAGCACCAACAACCGGAATTAACTGCGCCAGCTTAGCCAAATCCATATAATCACGATATTCCAACTGGAAGGTACGCCAATCAAAATTGTCTCCTTTTTCAGGCAATGTTTTCTTAAAGCTTTCCCAGTTTTCCAACACCTCTATCAGCTCTTTTCTCTTTTGTTGGCTACAAAAAGCCAATTGAAATACATATAGAATAAAAATTCTCTCTTTAAAATCCTTTACATCATAACCATACATGGAGGCAACTTCAAAAAGCATCTTCATCTTTATGGCCAGAAAGGCAGGAAAATCAACCATCCCCATCAAAATTCCTCCAGCACCTGTAACGGCGCCCTCTACAGAAGCGGTTCTTTGATACCATTTAATCTTATTTTTAATCTTTAGCTCCCTTCCTTCAAAAGGAATAGTTTCAGGAATCTTTGTATTAATATAAGTAGAACCAAAGAGCACCCCTTTCACCATTTTTTCAATAGCATAGGTAATGGCCTGATGAATTTTATCAGGAATAATTTCATTGATTTTGTGTTGTACTCCCTTGGCCATCCTATTCATGATAGAAGGATTCTTCTTGACCTTTTTAAGCCAAGCATTCATCTCATAGAAAGCTATTTCCTCGTAAAGCACCATACCTTATTATGCCAAAAAACCAGAAAAATCATTTCAAGCTACCACGCTTCCCTAATTCTACGACCCTTAGATTTTTTGGTTTCCCCTCTTCCAAATCAAATTTCAACATGGTTTTAACTTGATGAAAGCCGTGGTTTCCAATCGCACCTGGATTCATATAAATACATCCGAGCTCATGATCAAATTCAACCTTGCAAATATGGGAATGGCCACAAACAAAAATACTGGGCCGAACTTCTTTGATTCTTTTCCTTACGCCTTTTGCGTATCTTGGAGGCTTCCCTCCTATATGTATCATCATCACCTTGACTCCCTCTTTTTCAAAAACCAATTCCTCAGGATACTTTTCCCTTGCCATATTATCATCAATATTCCCAAAAACAACCCTCAGAGTCTTTCCCTTGGGAAGGGCATCTATTACGGTTTCTGCACCAATATCCCCTGCATGCCAGATTTCATCCACATCTTCTAAATGAGCAATAGTTTTTTCATCTATATAACTGTGTGAATCAGAAATCAGCGCTACTCTTATCATAAATAATATGATTAAATTTACTTCTTGAATGAAATTTGAAACTGAAAACAAAGAAATACAATTTGGTTTTGGAACAAAACTTCCCGCCCAAGATTAATTCCAAATTGCACATGACTTAGGAACAGTTTCTGCTCTAATTAGTGCAAATGATTTTTGAAATTAAATTAGGAATAAAAAATTTTAATCCATGAAATCCATAAATCCATATACGGGCGAATTACTTAAGGAAATAGAAGAGCACTCTGAAAATGATATAGATATAATCATCAATAAGGGTGAAAATGCTTTTCAAAAATGGAAAAGAAAGAGCATAGCTGAGAGAAGCTCACTGATGCATAAGGCCGGGGAAGTACTTAGAAAGAACAAGGAAAAATATGCCAAAACCATTTCCCTGGAAATGGGAAAAGTAATCTCAGAATCTCGAGCAGAAGTGGAAAAGTGTGCATGGGTTTGTGAGTACTATGCCGAAAAATCCGCAGATTTTTTATCTGATAAACCCATTGATCTACCTAAAGGAAACAAAGCAAAAGTCGTTTATGATCCTTTGGGAGTAATATTGGCTGTCATGCCCTGGAATTTCCCTTTTTGGCAAGTATTCAGATTTGCAGCTCCCAACTTAACAGCTGGCAATACAGGTTTACTGAAACATGCTTCAAATGTACCCCAATGCGCTTTGGCCATTGAAGAGGTATTTGCTGAAGCTGGCTTTCCTGATGGGGTTTTTCAGACTTTGATTATAGGTTCCCAAAAAGTAGAAAAAGTCATAAAACATCCAAAAGTAAAGGCCGTCACACTTACTGGTAGTGAAAAAGCTGGACAAATCATTGCTTCTCAAGCTGGGGAACAAATCAAAAAAACTGTTTTGGAACTTGGAGGCAGTGATCCATTTATTGTTCTCAAAGATGCAGATATCGAAGCTGCAGCCAAAACAGCTGCAAAGGGCCGAATGATCAATTTTGGTCAAAGCTGTATAGCTGCAAAACGCTTTATCATTGAAGCACCAGTTTATGATCAATTTATCAGTGCGTTTAAATTGCAAATCCAGAATTACCAGGCCGGTGAGCCCCTGGATGAAAATGCAGGATATGCTTGCATGGCCAGACCAGATCTAGCAGAGGAACTTTACCAACAGGTGAAGTCTTCCATCGACCAAGGTGCCGATGTAATTCTTGAAGGCAGTGGTCCTGATAAAGGAAAGGCAAATTTCAAACCTTATATATTAGGTAACCTGAGTCCTGGCATGCCTGCCTATAGTGAAGAACTATTTGGTCCAGTCGCCTCTGTATTTAAGGTAAAAGATGAGCAAGAAGCCATCGCCTTGGCCAATGATTCTGATTTTGGATTGGGCTCGGCACTGTGGACCAATGACGCTGAAAAAGCCAACAGACTGTCCAGGGAAATCGAATCGGGTGCTGTTTTTATCAACTCCATGGTCGCCTCCAACCCTCACCTGCCCTTTGGTGGTATAAAAAAATCAGGTTATGGTAGAGAATTAGCTGAAAATGGAATCAAAGAATTCATGAATGTTAAAACCGTTTTTATGGCCTAGGAATGTTTATTTTCTAATTATTGGTTAATTCCATTTAGAACTTGGTAATTGAAGGATTACTTTCTATTTTTACAAGCGAAAATTTTGGCTAAAAAATGAGAATTATACAATTTAGAGAAGCATTAAGAGAGGCCATGAGCGAAGAAATGAGACGCGATAAAAACGTGTTTCTCATGGGTGAAGAAGTGGCTGAATACAACGGTGCCTACAAGGTGACCCAAGGTATGTTGGATGAATTCGGACCGGACAGAGTATATGATACTCCTATCGCAGAACTTGGCTTTGCTGGTTTGGGCGTTGGCGCCGGTATGAACGGTCTAAGACCTATCATCGAATTTATGACCTTCAACTTTTCTTTGGTAGCTATTGACCAAATCATCAATTCAGCTGCTAAGATGTATGCCATGTCAGGCGGTCAGTACAATGTGCCTATCGTTTTTAGAGGCCCTACTGGTAATGCCGGTCAACTTGGTGCTACACACTCTTCAAACTTCGAGAATTGGTTTGCAAATACTCCAGGTCTTAAAGTAGTAGTTCCTAGTAACCCTTATGATGCAAAGGGATTGTTAAAAGCTGCTATCAGAGATGACGATCCAGTTATCTTCATGGAATCTGAATTGATGTATTCTGATAAGGGAGAAGTTCCAGAAGGAGAATACTTACTTCCTATCGGAGTAGCCGATATCAAAAGAAAAGGGACAGATGTAACCATTGTTTCTTTTGGTAAAATCATGAAAGTAGCCTTGGAAGCTGCTGAAGAATTGGCTAAAGATGGAATCGAGGCAGAGGTAATCGATCTAAGAACTGTGAGGCCAATTGATTACGCTACTGTTTACGAATCGGTTAAGAAAACCAATAGATGCGTTGTGGTTGAAGAAGCCAATCCAATTTCTTCTTTAGCTACAGATATCGCATTCAATGTTCAGAAAAACATGTTCGATCATTTGGATGCCCCTGTATTGAGAGTTAATTCTATGGATATTCCTTTGAGTTATTCTCCTACTTATATTGAGGCTACTTTGCCAAATGTAAAAAGAACGATTGAAGCTGTTAAGCAAGTTACTTACGCAAAGTAATCTTTGCAGCTTAAAATATTTAAAGCGGTCAATGCATGCATTGACCGCTTTTTTTTGCTCATTTTTTTATCAACAGAAAAACATGATAACTGTATCTTTTTAATAAACAAGTCTTATAATACTAAAAACAAAAGGATTCAAAACTAATAACCAAAAACACACTAAATAACAAAAGTTATTTTTTTTATATAGTTTTGCTTGTCCAAATGGCCTAATTTATATAATTTAGATGAATATTCTCTTACACCCTAATAATCCACAAGAGAAAATGCTTCGTTCCCATATAATTCATACATCTCTGAAAGGAAGCGAGTAAGGCATAACGTACCCACCGAAAATAACCTTTAATACATCATAAAAAGCAAATCACCAACATTTTGCACAAATACTCTTGTATTCAATTTAATTAACTAAACAAACGCTTATGAAAAAACTATTTACACTCATTGCGTTCTTTGTGGTCAGTATTACATTCGCACAAAATGTAACGATCACTGGGACCGTAACTGATGAAGAATCAGGTGAGCCTCTACCAGGAGCAAATATTCTGGTAAAAGGCCAAGCTTCAGGAACTGTAACGGACATGGATGGGAAATATTCCCTTTCCGTTGCTGATAATGCCATATTAGTATTCAGTTTTATAGGGTATACTTCCAAGGAAGTAGCTGTTGGGAGCAACAGTGTCATCGACGTAGCATTAACAGGCGCCTCTTTAGACGAGGTAATTGTTGTTGGTTATGGTACGCAAAAGAAGAAAAACTTAACCGGAGCTGTAGGCACTTTATCCACCGAGGACATTGGTAGCCAAAGTGTTACAAGTGCAGCCAACGCCCTATCAGGGCGAGTATCCGGAGTGCAGTTAATTCAAGGTTCAGCCCAACCAGGTAATGATGCACCTACCATCCAAATTAGGGGTATCGGTACGGTAAGAACATCTGTAGATGGACAAAATAGCGATTCAGCTCCATTGGTATTGGTAGACGGTGTGCAGTCTACCTTAAATGATGTGCATCCAAATGATATTGAAAGTTTTTCTGTATTGAAAGATGCAGCTTCAGCTGCCATTTACGGTGCCAGAGCTGCAAACGGTGTGATCTTGGTAACAACCAAAAGAGGAAAGTCCGGAAAACCTAAAGTATCTATCAACTCATACATTGCTTTCCAAAATGCTACCACTACTCCCAGCATGTTAAGCTCTTATGACTTTGCTCGTTTGAAAAACGAAGCACAGACCAATATAGGCCAATCTGAAGTTTATTCTCAAGAGGAATTGGATCTCTTCCAAAATGGTGGTGATTCAAGATATTCTACAAAGGGATTCTTTGAAGATGGATACCGTACAGGTGCTCCACTTCAAAACCACTATTTCTCGGTAACTGGTGGTACTGAATATGTAAAATACATGTTCTCTGCAGGATATCAGGACCAAGAAGGTGTCGTGATAGAAACAGATTCAAAAAGATATAACTTCAGGTCCAATGTGGATGTGAAAATTTCTGATATGGTAAGAACCGGCTTCAATATTTCTGGGAGTTTGACCGACAGCAATGAACCAAATTATTCAGGTTATGGGGTTACACAGCTTATCCGAGATATGATCAGAAAGGCACCTCTTAACCCACTTAGATATGACAATGGCTATATCTCATCTGGTAACGTAGTATTAGCGGGAAGAACTGATGGTGGCATCCATCCTATTGGCTTAGCTAAATATGGGGGGAATAATAATACCAAATATTATAGAGCTACGCCTAACCTTTACTTTGAGTTAGAACCTGTAAAAGACATGGTATTCCGTGCCAATGGTTCGGTATATGTACAAGATAGAAAGCAAAGTTTCTTCAGAAGCAAAATGACCGTTTCTGATGGCGAAAGCATCTTCAACTCTAATGGTCTTGGAGAATACCGCGAAACTGATTTGTTGAGCACTACCTCAACTTTTGAACTAACTGGTAGATATACCAAAACACTTGGTAAATCAACAATAGGTGGAATGTTAGGATATACCAGCCAAGCATATAGACAAGACTTTCTTTCCGCATCTAATGAAGGCTACAATAATAGTCTTCTGACAGAATTGGACGTTGCCTCTTTGAACCCAAGTGTTGCTGGTAATGCTAGTGAATGGGCACTGGAATCATTCTTTGGTCGTGTAAACTATGACTATGAAGGAAAGTATTTAGCTGAGTTTAATATTCGCTATGACGGTTCTTCCCGATTCGGTGAAAACAACAGATTCGGTACTTTCCCATCATTCTCCGTTGGTTGGAATATGGCCAAAGAAAATTTCATGGCTAGCCTAAAAGATGTTAATGAGTTAAAATTAAGAGCCAGCTGGGGACAACTTGGAAACCAAAACATTGGTAACTACCCTAGTATTGCTACCATCAATCTTGACCAACCTTACGTCTTTGGAAATTCATTGGTAGGTGGAGCTGCAGCAAGGGCTTTGGCCAATCCAAATGTCAAGTGGGAAACTACACAAACTTCTGATATTGGATTAGATGCGACATTGTTTGATTACAAACTTTCCCTTACAGCGGATTACTATGTAAGAAAATCCCTGGATGTACTATTAAGCCCTCCTGTGGTGGCCACATTGGGTAACCTTGCTCCACCGGTTCAAAACCAAGGTGAAGTGGAGAACCGCGGTTATGAATTTTCCCTAAACTATTATGGAACCATAGGCAGCGAATTCGAATATTCCATTTCTGGAAACTGGTCACACAATGACAATAAAGTTCTGAAACTAGACGAGGAATTCCTTTCAGCAAATAAGGTTTTGACCAAGGAAGGTTATCCGATCAACTCTTTCTATGGGCACATCATTACCGGTATTTTCCAGTCTGATGCAGAAGCACAAGACGCAGAAACTTATGGTACCCAACCTGGAGGTTCTCTGGTAAGTGCTGGTGACTATATCTATGAAGATACCAATGGAGATGGAGTAGTTAACTCTGATGATCGTGTGATCATTGGTAACCCCAATATTAGAAACACATTTGGTATGACCTTAACAGCCGATTATAAAGGCTTTAATTTCCGCGTCTTATTCCAAGGCGTATTGGGTAGGGATGTTGAGAATGGAGTTTATGGAACTGATGGCTTGAGAGGCTACAGCAACCTGACAACTGCATTTCTGGACAGATGGACGCCAGAAAACACTGACACTGATATACCAAGAGTAGCAACGGGTTACAAATACAACAATTCATTATTTGTTGGACCAGCTATCAGTGCTGCGATCTTAGATGCTTCATACCTAAGAATGAAGCACGTTGAATTGGGTTACACCCTACCTACTGAGACCATTGCTAAATTCGGTCTTTCCAATGCAAGGGTTTATATCTCAGGACAAAACCTATTGACATTCACTAAGTTTGTGGATGGATTTGATCCTGAAGATGCGGTTACTTTTAACAACGTTAATGACAGCTACCCGCAAGCTAAATCCTTTACCATGGGTGTTAATCTTTCCTTCTAAATCTCAAAAGTGAAAATGATGAAAAAATATATTGCATTTATTCTGACTGCGCTTTGCCTGGGATGTGCTGATTTAGAACGTTATCCGCTTAACTCTATCGGTGCTCCAGAATTTTGGGCAACTAGCGATGATGCCACTTTGGCTATCAACGGTGTTTACAATGTCCTTGCCCATAATCAGATGTATAGGGACTTTATGAGACATTCTGATGCATTGGTTGATAATGCCTATTCACAGTGGTCTTATAACCATTACCTAGAGATCAGTGAAGGTAGAGGCTTTGACGCATCCAGTGTTTGGCCGCTCAATTTCTGGAGAAAGTCTTATGAAGGCATTGTTAGGGCCAATGAAGTTTTGCTAAATGTTCCAGAAATTCAAATGGAAGAAAACACCAAAAACAGAATTTTGGGTGAAGCTTCCTTCTTAAGGGCTTTGTTTTACTTCCACTTGACCAACCTTTACGGAGATGTTCCATTGGTTTTAACAAAGCAAACTGTAGAAGAATCACTTGTAGGTAGAAATCCAAAATCTGAGGTACTTACTCAGATCCTTTCGGATATAGATGTTGCTATAAATAACCTGCCTGATTCTTATGGTCCTTCTAATCTAGGTAGAGCCACAAAAGGTGCAGCAATAGCACTGAAATCAAGGGTTCATCTATACAACAAACAGTATAGTGAAGCCATACAAGCTGCAAACCAAGTTACCGCCTTAGGATATGACCTATTGCCAACAGGAAGCTACAAAGACATGTTCTTGCCAGCATTGGAAAACAACAGTACGGAATCAATCTTTGAGGTACAATTCTTAGGTAAAACCGGTACTGGGGGGGTAGGAAGTGCTTTTAATGCTAGCTCTGGGGCAATACCAGCATTTGGAACTCCACCATATTCTCCTCTTCAGGAATTAGTAGATGTATATGAAGCTGGTGATATCAGAAAAGACATTACCATACTCCAAGAAGGACAAACATTTGCAGGAGAGGCTTTCGATCCAATTAGATCTGAAACTGGTTTCGCCTTGATAAAAGGAGTGATAGAAGACCCTACCATAACAGATGATGGGGATGCCAACTTCATTGTATTTAGATATGCAGAAATTCTATTGAACCTCGCTGAAGCTGAAAACGAATTGAATGGCCCTACTTCTGTTGCTTATGATGCGGTAAACAAAATCCGCAACAGGGCTGGACTGGATGATCTTCCTGCCGGTTTAACCAAAGATCAATTGAGAATTGCCATCAAGAAGGAAAGAAGATTAGAGCTTGCTTTCGAAGGCCATTACTATTTTGACATCCTTAGATATGGAGCAGCAGATCTTCAAGCATCCATGGAAAATGTCACTAGCGTCATTGGACATGAGAGAGTTTATGACTCCAAGCTTCTAATGTGGCCAGTTCCTCAAAATGAAATTAATATAGATGAAAACTTACTGCCGCAAAATACAGGCTGGTAAGCATCAAATACTTTATAAAAGAAAAAGCACATTGGAATCCAATGTGCTTTTCTTTTTAATAAACCCACATAATAATCTTATTGAGTTCCCATCATTCCTCCATTATCACCTCCACCACCTTTAAGGTCCTCATTTTCTATAGATCTTTTCTTACGTTTATCTTTAACACTCATTTTTCCAATGCGGTAACTGAAATTAATTTTAAAGTTCATATTACGCATGATATTGGTACTTTGCTGAGAAATAGTATTGGACTTGATTTCATTGTTCATCTTGAATTCAGGAGTCAAGAAATTCTCCGCTCCAAATCCAATACTTCCCTTTTTCTCATTGAACTGCTTATTAAAGCTCAGGCCATAAATCCCAAATCCAGAGCTATAACCTTGCAAATTCACCCTTCTTCCTCTTGCAAAACCAAAGGCCTGTACCACCCAAGTATCAGTAATATTAAAATTACCAAACAACCTTCCGCTAACTACAAACCCTTCATTGGAGGCGCTATAGAGAGGATCATCAATATTATTATCTATAATTGTATAATAGGTATCGATACTTCCATTGAAAGATAGCTTATTGGATATATTCAAGTTTGAAAACAAGCTCAAACCATAGGCTTTCTCAACACCAATATTTTCATAGGTAGTATAGATTACACCATCCTCCAAAACACTACGGACGGGCTGAATGGAACCACTGGAATTTCTAAAGAAACTGGAAAGATTGACACTTGCACTTTTGAAGTAGGTACTGTAAGACAATTCATAGTTATCCGTATACTCAGGGTTCAAAAGCGGATTACCTTGCGTAATTTGACTTGGATTGGATCCTTGAATATTTGGATTTAAGTACCTTAATGAAGGCCTTTGAATCCTTCTATTATAAGCGGCCTTTACCATATTCCCGTTGGTCAATTTTCGGCTTAGGTTCACACTTGGTACCAATACGCCGTATGAAGGAATTTCGGCAACATTTTCTCCTGTCTTAAAATCTGCATTTATAGTGGTGTACTCATACCTTGCACCGGCCTTTACTGTATAGTGTTCCAAAAAGCCCAAAGTATAGGACAAATAGGCCGCCGACACATTTTGGTCATAATTAAACTCATTAGAAAACTGTGCATCATCACTTTCTTCATACTCGCCATCCGATCCCTCTGCCACAAAATAGGCATAATCACTCGTCACCTTCCTCATGATATTTTTTGCCCCATATTCCAGAATTTGATCATCTCCGCTTCCAATTGGTGTGACATAATCTACCTGCACCGTAAATTCCTGATTATTGCTGAGGTTATCATTTTTAATCCTTTGCTCCACCAAGTCAAAATCCTCATCCAATAAAGATTGAATAAAATTGTTGGTTCGGTTATTACGGCTGTAAAGGGTCATAATACTGAATTCCTTTTGTGGCTTCTCAAAAGTCCTGGTATAATTCAAACTCACATCCACCGTATTGGATAAGTTATCAGTATTTACCCTTCTCATCAAAGCACTTTCCAAAGCCTCATCTAAATACTTTTCGGTCAACAAATTCCCCTGCTTACTTTTGAAGTTAAACATTCCAAAATTCACCGATGCTGCCAACCAATTGTACTTATCAATCTCATAGTCGGCCCCGAAATTATATCTCCCCATCAACATATTATTCCTAGTATCGGAACTCTGAATGGTTTTATTGATGGATCCATCAGCATTGATCACTGACTGGGTATTTTCAAATCCCCCTTTTACGTTATACCCGGTACGGCCAAACCCACCTAAAGAAAATCCCCACTTACCTTTTCTGGCACTCGCATTAAGTCCTAAATTGGAGCCTCTCATTCCTGCACTGGTATTTATACTTAGGGAGGCTCCTTGTAAATTGTTTTTCTTTGTTACAATATTGATCACCCCTCCTGATCCCTCAGCGTCATATTTTGCAGAGGGAGAAGTGATGACTTCCACTGATTTGATTTCATCAGCTGGAATTTGTTTCAAGGCATCAGCAATGCTACTTGCAGACATGGTAGACGGCTTATTGTCAATCAAAACCACCAAGTTATTACTGCCTCTCATAGATACATTCCCATCCAAATCAACAGACAACATTGGAACTCTTCTAAGTACATCTGTAGCATCGCCACCAACTGTGGTTTTATCATTTTCAGCATTGTAAATGGTCCTGTCCACTTTTTCGGTGATCAATTCACGTTGCCCCTGAACGGTTACTTCGGCCAAAGAAACCGACTCCTCTTCCATATTGATATTTCCCAAATTGATCAACTTTTGCCCAGGCTTCACCTGCAAGTTTTCCTGGATATATGGAGCAAAACCTACAAAATTAATTTTCAGCTTGTAGTCCCCTGGTTTAAACCCCGTAATAAAGAATTTACCTTCATCATCAGCAACACCACCTGAAATGTTTTTATCAGCATTTGACTCCAAAAGCATCACTGTCGCATAGGCTACCGGTTTTCCAGATGATGCCTCCACCACTGTTCCGGAGATCTGGTAGTTAGTTTCTTTTGAATCAATGGTAGTTTGTGCATGGCTTAAATGCCCGATTGAAATCAAAATCAAGCCTAAAAAACCCAAAGTTTTTAATAAAGAATTCATGAAATTAAGATTATATGGTAAAGTTGTATAACAATAATTGGTGGTTGGGGAGCATCTTATGGACACTATTCAAAACTAAAGTAGATTGAAATATTTGCATTAAAAAAAGTGATAGATAGAAGAGGGTACTTTATCGACAAATAGGCTAATTCAATAGATAAATGGTTTATTCCAAAACCCAATAATCAATTAATGGACTAAAAGGACATATTCATGGGTAAATACTTCTTATTGGCAGATTAGCATTTCATGTTTTAAGAAGATTGTTTTATGTTTAGATAGAGAAAGTAGCAAAATGCATGAATCAATTACCCGTTTTTCGTAAAAACATATCATTCCTAATCCATATTTTGGTCTGGGCAGTAGTGGCTGCTACCTTATTTTTATTGGGGCCCCTTTCATGGAGTACCACACTCCCTACAGAGTTCTGGTGGCGACAGGCATTGTTTTTCACCCTTTTGGTAGGCCTATTTTATTTCAATATGGATGTACTAGTCCCAAAAATACTCTACAATGGTAAAATTGGATTATTTATTATTCTCAGCATCGGTTTGTGTTTCCTACTGATGTACTTGATCCAATATTTTGAAAATAGCATAAATCTTCCCGAATTAATGCACAGGGCTTTCCATCCTGACGATGGCAAACCATATGTAAAAAAGAAAGAGTTTATCAATATTTTCATCCTATTGGTTTTGTTTCTTGGCTTGGGCATTAGTACCAGTGTTGCGGCTGTACAAAAATGGCAGTCAGACGAGGCGCTAAGGAGGCAACTAGATCAGCAAAGGATTAATTCTGAGCTATCCTACCTTAAGGCCCAGATAAACCCCCACTTCTTTTTCAACACCCTTAATAATATCTATTCACTCACCAATATTGATGTAGAAAGAGCACGTATTGCCTTGCACAAACTCTCGAGAATGATGCGATATGTACTCTATGAGACCGAAAAAGACCAAACATTGCTCAGTAAGGAAATCAACTTTATAAAAGATTTTATTGAGCTGATGAAATTAAGAATTTCACAAAAAGTAAAAGTGGAGCTTGACATCCAAGAGACCGTAGAAGACAAAGTAATTGCTCCTATGTTATTCCTCCCTTTCGTAGAGAATTGTTTTAAGCATGGAATTAGCTCTAAGCAAGATAGTCAGATCTATATCAGTGTAAAACAACTAAAGAATGAGCTCATTCTAAAAACCTGTAATAAAATCATCCCTAAAAACCTCAATAGCCCTGAAAGCCACCTTAATGGAATTGGTCTAAACAATACTAAAAGGAGACTTTCTTTGCTCTATAATAAACAATATGAATTGTCCATTGATGATCGAAATCCTGAAAACGAATATCGTGTAACCTTGAAAATCAATCTGGCATGAAAATCAAATGCATAGCGGTAGATGATGAGCCATTGGCACTTGATCTTATCTGTAGCTTTATTGAACAGACCAGTTTCTTGTCTTTAGAAGCCAAATTTGAAAATGCCATTGATGCCCTTGCATTTGTACACAGCCATGAAGTTGATCTCATTTTCTTGGACATACAAATGCCTGATCTTTCTGGGATGGAATTGGCCAGGGTCCTAAGCAGTAAACAACATGATAATAGCCCTAGAATTATATTCACAACAGCCTATAACCAGTTTGCCATAGAGGGGTATAAGGTGGATGCTATGGATTATCTTTTAAAGCCTTTTAGTTATGAAGAGTTCTTAAAGGCATGCACCAAAGCTTACCAATTCTTTGAATCCAAATTATCGCAGTCCGTTGGCTCCATAGAAAATGCCCCACAAAATTACATTTTCATTAAGGTGGAATATCAGCTGGTGAAAGTAATGCTAAAAGACATCATATACGTTGAGGGGTATAAGGATTACGTCAAGGTTCATTTGGCAGAAAAATCCTCTCCATTGCTTTCTTTAACCAGCCTTAAAAATATGGAAGAAATACTTCCTGAAAATCAATTTATGAGAATCCATAGATCCTATATTATTTCTCTGGATCATATCCACTCCATCACAAAAAACTCTGTTAACATCAATAATACTACAATTACAGTCAGTGAAAACTATAAAGAAAACTTTCTGCAATTTGTAAACAAGTGGATTGGATAAAATTACTAATCTTGGTTTAGGAATTTCTTTTCTTATAGGATTAAAGTTATTTTACTATACAAACAAATCCAGATTATTAATACCATACACATGACTGAGAAACAAAAATCTTTTATGCAAGTGGCCATTGATTTATCCAGAGAAGGTATGACCAGTGGTAAAGGAGGTCCTTTTGGTTGCGTGATCGTTAAAGACGACATTATCATTGGAAAAGGCAACAACCAAGTACTCAGCACTTATGACCCCACTGCACATGCAGAAGTCGTAGCCATTAGGGAAGCTTGTGAAAATTTAAGGGCATTCCAACTTGAGGGCTGCGAAATATATACTTCCTGTGAGCCCTGTCCAATGTGCTTAGGTGCTATCTACTGGGCCAAACCCAAACATGTCTTTTATGCCAACACGCGTCAACAAGCCTCAGATGCCGGATTTGATGATGACTTTATTTATCAAGAATTACCACTCCCTCCTCAGGACAGAAAAATCCCAATGCAACATCTCCCTAATGAAGATGCAATAAAGGTATTTGGTGAGTGGCATGAAACAGGGAATAAAATCATATAACTTCATTTTCCCATATAACAATTTCACTCATCATCAGCCCTAACCAAAACATCATAAAACATTAATTTTCAAATATTTATAACTATATTAAAACAATAAAACAACCTTTATTTCAACTAGTAAAATGGCTGAAAGTAGTAAGCTTTTGGTAATTCTTTGTCTAGCACTATTCTTCCTTTATTTTCGTTTAGGAAGCTGGGGATTAATGGAGACCAGTGAGGCCAGATATGCTGAAATTGGGAAAGAAATGGTGGAAACCCGGGATTATATCCACCCCAATTTGCTAGGTATCCATCATTACCACAAACCTCCGGTCACCTATTATATTACCACCTTTGGCTATAAGATTTTTGGGATTTCAGAGATAGGAGCTCGATTTTTTCTTCCTATTGCCATTATCATCCAAATGCTATTGGTTTACTTAATTGGTGACATGTTGCTTCTCGACAAAAAAAAAGCCCTCTTTGCAGTACTGATCTACTTTTCTTTTCCGATCGTTTTGATTTCAGGAAGGAATCTAACAACTGATGCCTACCTAACCACCTTCATCATGACGTCTATCTTTTTTTGGCTGGTCTATGAAGCAAAAAACACACAAGTCTGGGCTCTTTACCTTGCTTTTCTTTTTTTGGGTATAGCTATGGAAACCAAACCCGTCGCCATCCTATTTGTATTTCCCTTCATGATATACTATCATGTATTCTACAATAAAAAGTTAAAGATCAACCGACATTTAATAATTGGACTTGCCTTATTCATAATGCTTACAGTATCTTGGTTTCTAATTGTGCAAAGAGATACAGAAGGACTGATTAGTTACTATTTTAACCGACAATTATTGGACAGGGCAATAAGGAAAACTTTTCACAGAGGTCAGCCAATATGGTATTACCTTCCTTTTTTAATTGGTGTCTTACTGCCTTGGTTGCCTTTAATCTTTAAAAGGAATAAAAGTTTGCCTCCGAAAAAAGAAAATAATGGCACAAAAGTAATTGCTTTTAGCGCAACAACCATATTCCTCTTATTTTCGCTCTTCCAAACTAAATTACCCTTATATATTCTTCCTTGTTTTTGGATGATTGCATTATTGATTTCAAGTATGATCAGTAGGGCAAAGCCTGTCATTCTCCATTATATCAACTTTACCTTTTGGTTTATCATTTTGTTATTGGCCAGCCTGACACTATATTTTTATTTAAAAAATGGTTTTCCATTTATCATCCCAACAAGTGAAATTCTGATAACCTTTTCAATTGTAATAATACTCTTAATTATCCAACTTAAATGGAAAACCGATTCAAGTCAAAAAACTGCCATTTTTGCCTTTATTTTTGGCTGTTCTATTTTATTGGTTAGTTCTTTACTGTTGGAGAAAAACAACTCCAATATCAACTCCATAAAAGATTTGGCGGTATATATAGAGTCCAAGGATCCTAGTGAAAAAAAGGAAATAATGGTGTATAACCACCTATTGAATTCAGCTCCTTTTTATTTCCATGGCAGAATCATTACCCTAAATAATGGGAATTACACAGCCGACCGCGAAGTCCAATTTGAGAAAGACCAATTTTGGAAGCAAAACCTTCTAAATCTCAATCAGAAAGAAGACAAAAAACGATTCATTTCAATTGCCAAGCACCAAAAATCCTATCTATTGGTCATGAAAAAAGACCTCAAAACGGTTCACCCGAATTATATCACTAAATATTATCAACATGAAAAAGCATTTGGCAAATGGATTGTATATTCCCACTAAAGTTTAAACTATCCCCAATTGGCTTGATCTACAGAAATAAGCTAGCCTAGCTACGTTCGGAATTAAGCTTATTTTTCCCGCACCATTTTCTGTTGATACTTTTCTTTGATTATTTCCTGAACAGGCCTTCCCTGAATCTTACTGTCCAACCATGAAATGATATCCAAATATAAGAAGGCGCGTTTTTCATAGGGGTGATTTTCATATTGGATCAAATTATCCCTAAGCTCAACAAAAGCCGCCTTTAACTGATAATCGTAAATTCTATTAAGGTTCCTGACGAAGTTGATCATCTCCTGTTGTACCAAGTGCAAATCCTGCATTTTTATCAAAAACCTATAGACAGTTTTTATTTGATGCTCAAGATTATCATCCATTCCCTCCTCATAGCTGGCAATGAGTTTTAGGATATGGGCAAAACATTGTAGATCCTCTCTTAAACCATCACCTTTATGGTCTATCACTTCATTTAGATGGTAGATTGCTTTGATATTATCTCCCCCTCCAAAATACAAACAGGCTATCTTATAATGTAAAACAATGACATGGTGTACATCCAATTTATCCTCCAATAAACTCATTTCTTTCAAAAGAGAAGGGATAACTGATTTCACCCCTGCACTGAAATCACCTGTTAGAAAATGATAATTAATACTATTGGAATAATAATAGAGAAATGCCAAAACCCTACAGTTATCATCCATCTTGAAATCATCATTTTCTAAGCTGTCTTTAAACTGTTCAAAGACTTCTGTAAACCGATCATAATGTTGTAAATAGAACAAGGTATCCAACAGATAATGATAGGCTTTTAGATAATTTCCAGTAGCCACCTTTTTCATATGGGGATGCTCATCATACAGACCGACCCAGCGATGCGCGGCCCTAAAACACAAAGGAAAATCCTGTAAAATATGGTAAAACCAAACTTGCGCCTGAAACAAATAAAGTTTCTCATAAAAGTTAAGCTCTTCCAGATCATATTCAGGCATATTTTTCAGGTAATAAGCCTCCACTAGCTTCCGATCGAATTCATCTTTTACATGTCCTACCTTGAGATAAAGCCCATATAATTGCAAAGAAAGGTTACTAAATGAATTTTTCTGCGAGGCACTTTTTACCAAGTTCTTTGCTTCATTTGCAAGAACTTCTGCCCTATCTCTCATACTTCTAGTAATATGTTGGGACTCTATCACCTTCTCCAACTCCACTATTCTTAACATTATAGTATCTAAAAAATACTTTTCAGCTATATGTTTGGCTTTGGCCAATAACCTTAAACTTTGTTGGTATAGCCCTTTATTGTATAAAATTCTCGCAAAATCAATTTGTTCATTCAACTGTAGTTCCACATTCTGATCAGCATAGATTAACCTTAGACTGACCAAGATTTGCTTATACAAATGCGCCTTCATATTGGCCAATTGTTTCTTGGTAACGGGGGCTTTTTTCAGAAGGTAAACCTCATCATAGACCTCCAATTTATCCATGATATCGAACAGTTTCACAAATTTGGCATTTTCGTTCGCTCCAAAGCGTTTAGCATAAAGCTTGAACCCACGCTTCTCTGAAGTGCTCAAAGATTTAATCAAATTAAAAACAATATCTTTTCCTCTTTCTAACTTCATACCATTTTTCAATATAACAAACTGTTTTTCAGTTTATTACGTTAGATATTACAAGATTGAACATTGGACAAATATAATTAATACAATTTATATTCAAATCATTAGATTCTACTTTAGATTTTAGATAAAAACATCACATTATGGATAAACGACAAGTACTGATCTTTGACACCACCCTAAGGGACGGAGAACAAGTCCCAGGCTGTAAGTTGAACACCCCTCAAAAAATCGAAATTGCCCAAAAACTTGAGCAGCTCGGAGTAGATGTAATTGAGGCTGGTTTTCCTATTTCCAGTCCAGGGGATTTCAAATCAGTTGTGGAAATCTCTAAAAGTGTATCAGAACCCATCATTTGCGGACTTTCAAGAGGTGTTCAAAAGGATATAGAAGTGGCCGCTGAAGCCCTTAAATACGCTAAAAGACCAAGAATCCATACGGGAATCGGAACCTCACCTTCACATATAAAATTTAAATTCAAAAGTACTCCAGATCAAATCCTCGAAAGAGCTGTGGCAGCGGTAAAGCATGCCAAAAAGTTCGTAGAGGATGTTGAATTCTACGCTGAAGACGCGGGTAGAACAGATAATGAATACCTTGCCCGAGTCTGCGAAGCTGTAATCAAAGCAGGAGCTACTGTGCTTAATATCCCTGATACCACTGGTTATTGCTTACCAGATGAATATGGCGCAAAAATCAAATACCTTTCCGACAATGTCGTAGGTATTGAAAATGTAATCATTTCTGCCCATTGCCACAATGACCTTGGATTGGCTACAGCCAATGCCATCTCCGCCGTAATGAATGGAGCAAGACAAATAGAATGTACTATCAACGGTATCGGCGAGAGAGCAGGCAATACTTCCCTTGAAGAAGTTGCCATGATCATGAAGCAACACCCAAGATTAGACGTATATAACAATATCAACTCAAAGCTGCTCAACCCAGTAAGTAAATTGGTTTCAGAAAGAATGGGAATGATCGTGCAACCGAACAAAGCAATTGTTGGTTCTAATGCATTTGCCCACTCTTCAGGAATCCACCAAGACGGTGTGATTAAAAACAGAGAAACCTATGAGATTATTGATCCGGAAGAAGTAGGTGTTCACGAATCAATGATTGTACTTACCGCTAGAAGTGGTCGCGCTGCATTAGCATTCCGTGCCCACAAAATAGGTTACACCTTGACCAAATTACAGTTGGATGAAGTTTATCAATTGTTCTTGGAGCATGCGGACCTCAAGAAGGAAATCACTGATGATGATCTTCATGAAATCATGAAAGTGGCCAAGCTTTCTGGAAAGGTAGAAGCTTAAGACTTACTTTAAATCCGATTACCATTAGAAGCTATTTCTAATGGTAATCGGATTTTGTTTAATACACCGCTAGGTTATCCATTAAAGTAATCTAAAAATCCTTTCCTAAAGATCATTTAGCTATTATCTTAAAGATATATTCTTCCAGATGGGAAATAATTATCCATAAAAAAACAGCCCACTTATATGGGCTGTTTTTTTATATCTGCTATATTCTTTCTTACTTATCTCCTTCCTCCAGCTTTAGGCATCAAATTACCCAAGGCACGTTGGGCACCACCCATTTTATTCATTTGCTTCATCAATTTTCTCATATCAGAAAACTGCTTCATCAAATTATTAACTTCTTGGATAGACCTTCCACTACCCTTAGCAATTCTTTTCCTTCTTCCTCCATCAATCACATCTGGATTCTCACGTTCCAAAGGTGTCATACTTCTAATAATAGCTTCAATTGGCTTGAAGGAATCATCATCAATATCCAATCCTTTGATTGCTTTGCCCATACCAGGGATCATCCCCATCAAGTCTTTCAAGTTGCCCATTTTCTTGATCTGCTCTAGTTGGGAAAGGAAGTCATCAAAGTTAAACTGGTTTTTACGGATTTTAGCATTGATCCTTTTAGCTTCATCCTCATCAAAAGACTGCTGGGCACGCTCTACCAATGAAACAACGTCCCCCATACCAAGGATTCTCTGAGCCATACGGTCAGGATAGAAGACATCCAAGTTTTCCATCTTCTCACCAGTAGAAATAAACTTGATTGGTTTATCTACTACGTGACGGATAGAAATGGCCGCACCACCACGGGTATCACCATCCAATTTGGTCAAGACCACCCCATTGAAGTCCAATCGCTCATCAAAGGTCTTTGCAGTATTGACAGCATCCTGACCGGTCATTGAGTCAACTACAAACAAGGTTTCAGCCGGATTAAGATGCTCCTTTAATTCGGAGATCTCATTCATCATCTGCTCATCCACTGCCAAACGACCAGCGGTATCGACGATTACGGTTTTCTTACCGTTTTTCTTTGCGTAATCAATGGCCTTAGATGCAATGTCCAAGGCATTTTTATTTTCCGGCTCAGCATATACCTCTACACCTATTTGCTCACCCAAAGTTTTCAACTGCTCAATCGCCGCAGGTCTATAAATATCACAGGCTACCAACAATACTTGCCTTCCCTGTTTTTTAAGGTGGCTGGCCAATTTTCCAGAAAAGGTAGTTTTACCTGAACCCTGAAGACCAGAAATCAATATAACACCAGGATCTCCACTAAGGTTGATATCCTCCTTTTTGCCTCCCATCAATTTGGTCAGCTCTTCCTGAGTGATCTTTACTAATAATTGCCCTGGAGAAACAGAGATCAACACATCCCTACCTAAAGCTTCCGTCTTAATAGTATCGGTAACTTCCTTGGCTACTTTATAGTTAACGTCAGCATCAATCAAGGCTCTTCTGATCTCCTTTACCGTACTGGCAACATTGATCTCCGTGATTTTACCCGTCCCTTTAAGGGTCTTAAATGCTTTATCTAATTTATAACTAAGATTATCAAACATGTGTCTTATTCTTCTATTTAGTGCAAAAATACAATAATTTAATTTTTTTAGAAGGCATGGCTCTTTTATTCTCAATTTCTTATTCAACAACTTGCCATTTTTCTAGGCCTATTTAAGAACAAGTAAAACGTTATAGCAATTTACCCAAAATTTTTATCCATAGCCATTCTACTTTTCTGCATTTTATTTACAGTTTAATCCAAAAAATACCCTAATCACGGTATTTTATTTTTTAAAATTTTATTGTACATTAGTCTTACTGTTTCACTTTTTTCAATCAAACAAAGTAATTATACTTTACTTTTAATTTTTAATCCTAAAAGAAAGCCGCCGGATAAAACCAGCGGCTTTTTTTGACACCCTGTCCAGTCCAAGAATAAATTAACAACAACCGATAAAATTAAGCAACAACCCTTTCAGGCATTTATTCAAACATGTTCAAACAAAAAGGCCGTACCAAACAGTTTCACCTGTCAGTACGGCCTAAATTGTTCCCAAACAATTTTAACTCAAATTATTAGTGAGATAAACTATCTTAGTTTACATCCCAGAATATATTGTTCGTTAGCTTATCCTCACCTTGAACTTTAGCATAATTGTCTGTATTATACGTCTGCTCAGACCCCGGATACATCCAGCGACTTGGAGGAGTGCTTTGCTGGTTAGAGTTATCTACCCAGAAATCAAGATCAAGTTTCTTAAGTCTTCTGATTTCCGTCCAGTTTTCGTTAGGCTGCACCACATTATAGTGTAACCACTTCTGCTCTGCAATCAAAGTCAATTTTTCATCCACGCTAGTGGCTGCATCCCAAGAGACCTGCTCCATTTCCAAATAAGTGTTAATTGACTCTTCTGTAGGAACCACCGGAGCAGCTGCGATTGTGTTGTTTGTAATACTTCTTAAATACTCATAAAAACCAATTGACTGCTTGATTGCCTCTTCATAATGAGATTTGGCCATTGCATCCTGTCCTTCCTTGAGATAATATTCTGCAGCCATCAAATGCACCTCGGCAGCAGTAACAATTACACCTGGAAAGTATTGGTTTCTACTAACCGTAGAACGATTATAAATAGACAATCTCAAGGTTTCAATTGCCGCATTCTGGTCAGTTGGATTCATTAAGGGATCAAGCCCAATATATTCCCCATCAGCTTTTTCTCCTGGCTCAAACACATAAGGTAATCTTGGATCTTGATTAATCACCATATGATCAACAATGGCCTTGCCTGCAATATTTCCATTCCAGCTCTCCAAACCGTTTCGGAATTGATTTACCCCCATCAAAGTACCCAAAGAGTGGATTTTGAAAAGAATATTACTATCATTATCATCTACCAATGGATAGTCTGAAGGATTGGACAATATTTCTGCTATTTCTGTATTAGCTCTTGTACTGAATGCACTGTTTCCGCTTACCCTGGTTAGCATTCTCAATCTTAATGAATTAATATACTTCACCCAAAGATTAATATCACCACGGTTCACCAAATCTTGGGTCTTGAACACACCTTTAATTGCATCTTTTACCTCCAAGTTGGGTAACTCATCTGCAAAAGCAGCTAAATCATCCAACATTTTGGTGTAGATATCCTCTGCGTTATCATAGCTAGGGTAAGAATTAGGATAATCGCCCTCCTTAGTACTTAGCATACCGGCTTCACTCCATGGAATATCTCCGTACAGATCTACCATCTGTTGGGTGCGATCATAAAAATAAGTTGTGGCCGCAATCACAAACAAACGGTTATTCTCTTTGTCAGTATCAATTAGATCTTCATAAACCTTTTGGAGTTCCCTATACTGAGCCATAAAATCATAATAAACATCCCAGCGTTCACCTACTGCAGCAGAACCCGGCACATATTGGTTTTCACCATTCACCCAACCTATCGCTTGGGAATATCTACTTGAAGTGATTCTATTTACCACAAAGTAATCCCTATATCCGGGCAATACATATAAGCGGTTTGAATAAATCATTCCAGTAAACTGTTTCCCAACTGTAGTCTCAGCAACCTTGGAAGGATCTGTATAATTATCTTCAAAATCTGAAATTGAACAACTTGCCATGCTGCCTATCAGAAATATTCCTATTAATAATCGATTGATATTCATGTCTTTGTTAATGAAATAGTTTAGACTAGCTTTAGAATTTAGCTCTTAACATTACACCATAAGTTCTGGTAGCTGGGTTAGTTCCTGCACTGGTCAATGTCTGCTCCCATCTGGAACCACCTGTCAACACCTCTGGATCCAAATCTTTGATATTTCTATACAAGAAGAATAAGTTTCTTCCAAATACGGAAAGGTTCACATTAGATGCACCGAGTTTCGAAGTGATATGGTTTGGCAATGTATAACCAATGTTTAACTCTCTCATTTTCACATAATCATTATCTTTTATATATAATTCATATCTAGACTGGCTATATTGAGGACCTCCCCAGTTATAGGTATTCCAATAATAATAGGCCTGAGAAACTACATTGCTATTAGGAGCTCCATCGGCAGTAACTCCATCCATCAGCATACCATCGTGATAAACTGTCTCTCCATTAGGTCCTTGCGCCATTGAATGAGGAACTTGAACACCTTGTCCATTTTCATCTTGATAATAAGCAAGACCACCTCTTTCTTCATTCATATAGTTCAAACTTTCCTCAGTCAAACCACGGCTAATCATCCAGTTGATACCAGTTGGCATTACACTACCTCCAATCTGGAAATCCATTACAGCTGAGAAGTTGAAGTTTTTATACCTAAAATCATTTATAAAACCACCAACGGCATCTGGCATTGCATTACCTACCTGAATCCAATTTTGATCATCAATTTTGTACAAACCGTTTGGCTGAACGATTTTGTTTCCATTGTCATCAGTTGCGATTGGACGAGCATAGAAATCACCCATTGGTCTACCAACTACAGAACGAAGTTGAGCCGCATTACCGTCATAGTCTGCATGCAATAATTCAGTAGCGCCATTGGCCAACTTCTCTACTTTATTAACATTCTTGGCAATATTAAATACCGCATTCCAGCCAAAATCCCTAGTTTCAACAATGGCACCGTTTAAGGAAACCTCAACTCCAGTATTTCTTAAGGTACCAATATTGGTCAAAATGGAACGAGCACCCGAAGAGGAAGGCAAGGTCAAAGGCAAAATCTGGTCACGGATTTGCGCATTATAGTAAGAGATATCTAATCCAAAACGGTTGTTAAAGAACCTTGTATCCAAGCCAAATTCAAATTCATGTTTTTGCTCCGGTCTGATCTCATCATTACCAAAAGCTGAAGGCATAATAGTATAAAGAACATTGGAACCACCTGGTTGCTGCTCACCCAAAGAGTTTTGGTTATAAGCTATATTCGCTCTATAAATATCAGGGTAGTTACCCACGATACCCCAAGAACCTCTCAACTTAGAGAAGGTAATAAACTCAGGCAATGTAATTGCATCTGAAATGGCAAAACTGGAGTTAACAGAGGGATACACAAAAGTGTTATTGTTTGGATTCATAGTAGAAATCCTATCCCTACGGATGGTACCTTCTACAAACCATACACCTTTATAATCCAAATTCACCGTACCCATTGCCGCATCAATTACTCTACGAGTCCTTGTAGAACTATTATTAGGAATATTGGCTGAAGCCACAATATCAAAAAGATTTTCAGTAGTCAAACCACCACTAGTACTTCTACTGATACTATTATAACTTTCTGTCCTGGCTGTATAACCTGCCATCGCGCGTAAGGTTACTTCCTCTGTCAGTTTTTTACGGTAGTTCAACATCACATCACCATAAAGAATACTAAACAATTCTGTCTCCATTCCAAAAGAACCAGAAGGACCAAAGTCCAAAGCTCTCTCAGTAGCTCGCGCATCTTCAGAATAACGGCTCGTTAAATCAGTAGATAAACGGGCTCTCAGGTTCAAATCTTCCGTGATATCGATATGATTAGTCAAACTTCCGATCAAACGATTACTTTTTTCTGAATACTGATGTCTATTAACTCTCCATGCATAATCAGCAATATCAGCCAAAAATCCATTTCCTGTAATATTTTCATCAGGAGTTGCACTATCACCATTTCCTGTGACAAAACGGTACCCCCTACTTGTCTGGTACTTATCTAAATACCAAGCACCATTATCAAAACGACTCATCATACCGCTGAAGTTATTGATCATACGATCAATAGAGTAAGGCCTGTTTTTGGTATTTTGATTAATATAATTAATCATCAAATCCGTCTTAACCTTCTTGCTTACCTTATAGCTTGAATTAAGGTTGACAATATTCTTACTGTTCTTGGAATTCAAACTCAAAGCCTCATTGTCCTGACGGGTCAGGGAAAGACGGAAGTTTCCTTTATCTGTAGCATTGGAAATAGCCACGTTCACCTGAGAACTCACCGGATTATTAAACAAAGCAGCATAATTGTCCTCTTGTGCAACATAGGGTCTAGAAATACCATCCCAAGCTAGCATCGGCTTGCCGTCAAACTCGGGACCGAAGTTAGTAGTCGTATTTGGAACAGTTCGCTGACCATCCTCAGTATAATTAAAACCATCTTCTGACTGTCCTAGATCTTGAATACGAGACGGCATACCTGGTCCTCTTACATTTTGATACCTTGGTAAATAGGCGATTTTATCCATTGTATAATTGGCACTAAAATCAACACTCATGCCTTTATCACCTGTTTTACCCTTTTTGGTAGTAATCAAAACAACACCGTTTACAGCCTCAGAACCATAAAGAGCCGCTGCTGATGCACCTTTCAAAATAGAGATATTATCAATATCAGCAGGGTTGATGTCCAATAGGCCATTACCTCTCAAACGCTGGTCATTCCAATAGTCATTATTTCTTACCTCCTCATTTCGAATAGGCACACCATCCAATACGATTAAAGGCTGATTTTTACCGGTTATTGAATTCACACCACGGATTTGAATATTAACCGCAGAAGTAGCTCCACCGGCACCGCTAGAAATTCTAACACCTGGGGCTTTACCATATAAAGCAGTAGCTAAATTCGGTGTTCCTACTTTAACTAATTCATCTGATTTAATGGTAGTGGTGGCATAACCAAGCGCTTTCTGCTCCTTGGCCATACCGAAGGCAGTAACTACATATTCATCAAGAGCAGCAGCTTCCTCTTCTAGGACAATATTAAACTCGGTTTGGTTACCGATTGCAATCGTTTGCGAGGTAAATCCTAGAAAAGAAACCACCAAAGTAGAATTGGCAGGTACGTCCAGGGTGAATTTACCATCTAAATCAGTAATGGTACCAACGCTCTTTCCTTGAATGGTAACGGCAGCACCAGGCAATGGTTCTCCATTGCTATCCGTTACTGTCCCTTTTACTTTGATATCAGCTTTGTTGATACCGATAGCATCATTAAAGATTGGAGCATTTTCTAATACGCTCGCCGAAGCATAACCAGAAAACGCCAAACCTCCTAATAGCATAGTCTGTGCTACCAAGAGCTTGCCTTTCCTTTTAAAAAGCAAATTAGGTTTTGCCTTGTGGGTAATTATTTTTTTCATATTTAATTGTTTAGATGAAAGAGTTTTCCATTGAGATATTCTCAATTACGCATCAATTACTTTTAAATACTCCTCTCCATAGTGTGATATGAAGATTTTAAAACTGGAACAAACCAGTAACCAGAAACACATATTATTGTCTGTATAAGGATTTTAGATTATCAAAATACTAACCTAACTACTTATTTAAAAACAATAATTTAACATTTCATTTAACACTTATTAAAATATTTTAACAGCACCAAAGTAGAGATATATTTCATTGTTTCAAAAAAAATTCTAAAAATGTTTGCGCACACACTATATTTGTTTGCGCACACATTAAAACAAAAACAATAAACTAACATTATATGAAAACCACGTTATTTTAAGATTTATTAAATATTACTCATCTTTATAGCCTTTTGATTGAGTTTTTGATTGTAAATAAAAATTGTTGTTAACAATTCAGTAATTCAACTTCCAGTAATACCTATTATCAGGCGATTTATTTTGCTGTCAGTTGGAAAAAAGTCATTAAATTGTTCGGGATATAGCTAATTATATTCCAAATCAGCTTTATACTTAAATGGAGAAGAATAAAACAATTCGGATTAAGGACATTGCCAAATTATCTGGTGTTTCAGTTGGAACAGTAGACAGGGTAATTCATAAAAGAGGCAAAGTTTCTGATGTAGCCCGTAAAAAGGTGGAGAAAATCTTGAAAGAAATCGACTACACCCCAAATCTTCTCGCCAAAACCCTAGGCTCAAATAAGACCAATAGAATTGATGTGCTGGTTCCTCATCCAGATGAAGATCCTTACTGGAAACTTTCTTTGGACAGTCTGGAGGCCTCAAAGAAAGAATGGCAACCCTACCAAATGCAAATCGAAACCCATTTCTTTAAATTAAATGATGAAGAGTCATTTAAAAAAGCAGCCTATAATGTTTTGGATAACAAACCTGATGCCATTATCAGCGCCCCTATTTTCCTCAATGTAGCTTTGGATTTTTTTAAAGAAATTGAAAAACAGGGAATACCCTATGTGCACTTCAATACCATGATTGACGGAGTTTCACCATTAGCCTTTATTGGACAAAACCTCTACCAAAGTGGCAGGCTGGGAGCTTCACTGATTGACCTATGCACACAGGCACAATCTGGTACAGTTGCCATCCTGCACATTAGTGAAAAAGTCCAGCACTCTGTTCACTTTATTGAAAAAGAAAGGGGATTTAGGGACTATTTTAGTAAAAACCAATCTAGTAAGATGGAAGTCATATCCATTATTATCGAGGGTGATGATATGAAGTCATTTGAATCGAAATTAATAGAAGCTATTAAATCCAATGATATCAAAGGCTTATTCATTCCGACTTCCTCAGGTGCCAAACTAACCGCCAATATTATCAAAAAACACAAACTTCCTAACATCTGTATTGTAGGGTATGATTTGTTGAAGGAAAATATAGAATTATTAAAATCCGAACAGATTAACTTTCTCATCAATCAAAATCCAAATAGACAAGTAAGCAGGGGGATTTATCACTTGGCCAATCACCTGTTATTCAAAAAAGAGACTCCAAAACTAGAACTCTTTCCCCTTGAAGTAATTACTAAACATAATCTGGATTCTTATATCAAATCAAATATTCATTAGGAACTACCATGATTTGTTCTTCTCTTTGAGCTGAAATGATCTAGAAATATTAAATCCAAAATGGATATCACCATCCCAAAAATCACCACTGCTGCCAGGGATGAAGCCTGTTTCTGTCATGGCCTGAGCATTGGTCAAATGGAGTTGAAAAACATGTCCTCCAGTTTCTATATCAAAACCAATGGCAAAAACATCGTATAATCCGTCATTCTCATTGGGGTTTGCGCGGTAATAATACTCCAAATTCAACGAGGTCCGCTTAGTTAGCTTGAGACTCCCTCCCACTCCTAAGGCAAAAAGGTCATTTTTATCCTCCTCAGTTGGCACCAAGTTTTGATGTACGTAACTTGGCATTAATTGGAATGCAACCCTTTCAGAAAACTTTCTGGCCATTAATAATTGGTGAGCATAAGAAAGCCTTCTCTGAAAGTTCAAAGGTAATTCAGGCCTTTTAAAAGTATTGACAGCCGTACTGGAATACCACGTCAAGGAAACTGGTATTTTCCTGACACCTGATTGCTGACGGAGAAAACTATATTTGGCAAAACCATCATAGACTTTTTGAAACGAATTCCTTCCCAAACCGATCGTCAAACGATCGGTAAATGCATATTCCAGCCCCAACCTAATATTCGCTTCATCCAAGCCGAAAAAATTATAGGCTCCAGAATTCAACCTACCGAAACGATGGGATATCATAAAATCAAGATTCCCAGCCCCCCTGGTCATTATAGTGTGGCCATTGATCAATCGGGTTCCCTTAAATGTCCCTAACACAACATTGTCCATTGGCTGGACATCTTGCTTTAACTGGTCCAACAAACTATCCTGCGCCATTACAGAGGCCATTTGATCAAAAAAACTTAAAAAAACCGTAACTAGAACTAAAATTACTACTTTCAAAATTTTCATCCTTCTTTGAATTTAAATTGAACGGTGACCTCCACTTCCTCTGCAATTTTTTGAAACAGGATTTTAGGTATGGAAATATTATAATCTTCAAGGCTTATTGGAAAAATAGCTTTCATAATAATTTCATCCACTCTTTTTTCAAATGTCCCCGTTGCTTCCATCTCTTGACTTTCTCCATGGATAGTCATTGTCCCCTCAACCCTAGCTTGTTGCTCACCAGATTCAGTTAAATTATAGTCCAACACTTTACCTTCAAAAGTAGCCCGGGGATACTTTTCTGACTCCATAAAGTTTTCATTAAAATGTTCTTGCATCAATGACTTAGCAAATTGAAAACCCTTGATCTGAACTACAAAGGCAATGGCACCTTTGTCAGCATTGAACACTCCAATAACTTCTTCATTATTAGCCTTAATATCTTCCAAAGGAGCACTCGAAAAAAAGCTCACCTCAGAAGATACCGTTCGAAATGATTGACCGCATAGTGGAGAGGCAATCAACCAAAGCATTAAGGCAATTAAATAAGCTTTCATGACAAATTTCTTTAGTTGTTATTAGCTCCATTGGCCACCCAACAATATATATCATCCTTTTGGGTCTGTGTCAATGTCAAACCGGAACTTGCTTCTGGCATAAAGCCACTTTCTGTATAACTCCTGATTTGAGTAGCATTTTGAATAATATTGGATGTTACAGTTAAATCCACCCTACCAGTTCCTGCCACATGGCATCCTGAAATGGCACAATTATTTTCAATTATTGTAGATACTTCACCTGATAAGGTCGCCTCATTATCATCACATCGGTCTGCACTTGGATTATTAGGCATGATATCATCTTCATTTTCACTTCCACAAGCCAACATTCCCAATAACATGCAGCTAATTAATAAGATTTTTGAACTTTTCATTTTAATGGATTTTATATTAAATATTGATTCTAAAAAGAGAGGGGACAGAAATGCACCCTTACTGCCCCCTCATACTATCGGCTAGTAAGGGACACCTCCACCATTTCCATTATTGGATGTCCCGGTTGCATTACTGCCAATATCCCCTTGGGCAACTAATGTAGACAACTCTGAAGCGCTTAGATGAACATTCACGTATCCGTCAAATGCAATCAATTCCTCATAAGTAATCTCCGTTCCATCATTTCTTTCTGTGACAGTAGTACTGCTTTCTCCTGTGGCACCATCTACATTCATCAAATCTATCACTATACCACCACCTTCACTTGCTGAATTGGCATGTATATGTGAGGGATGAGAATTTCCCGCAGCAGTACCAGACAAGTCAATTTCTATTAGGGTAAATCCATCAGTTTGCCTGGTGAAAGTAACTGTACCTGACACCCCAGACTCTCCTACAGCATTTAAATTATAGACTTTTTTCTGCACTTGTGGGATTGGGTCATCATCATCATCATTACATGCAACCATTCCTGCAGCAAGCAGTAATATCATCCCCAACAACCAAAACTTCATATACTTTTCCATGACTTTATTTTTAAATATTTTCAATAACTATTAGGCAATACTTTTCCACCCTGCCATTTTCCCTCATTTTTTGGGGTAAAAGGCAAGTCACCATTTTTCTAAAACCAATTATCTATTAATACACTACCAATTATATTTTAAGCCTATCAGTGCTCCTGCACTCTTAAGACTTACCTGCCCTTCGCCCACCCCTTTTAGAGGTAATTTCAAATAGGGCTCAACCTGTATAGATAGCTTTTCCGAAAGTCTTCTTTCATACCCCATACTTATATTGAGGACCTGAAAATAATGCTGGTTTTTGTTTCTAATTTCCAGGTTTTCATAATTTGGATAGTAGGAACTGTAACCATTTACCAGCTGATATTTCTCCTTCAGCATTAGATAAGAGGACAATCCAGAACTGATATACCATCTGTCCATTGGGCTATTTATTGCATAATACCTGATATTAAGAGGTATATCCAACACATAACAATCTCCTTCCAGCCAGGTGATGGGCTTTGAACTTGGATAGGAAAATTGATAGCCATCACTGGTCTCATAGGTCTTAAAAGCATACAAAGCACCCAAGTTTAGACTCCATTTAGGCAGAAAATAATATTCAATATTTATTCCCGCACTGGTCCCCACTCCCCTTACTTCTTTCAGCTTTAAGGCACTGACATCAGGAGAAAGTAATAATGAAAAACTCCATCTCTGTGAAATCTTACTTTTTGACTTCTTGACAGGTACTACCCCATCATCCTCCATATCAAATACCAGTTCCAATTCTTTATCCTGCTCAAATACTGGCAATGACTTATTTATAGAACCCACAATCAAATCCCCATTATTCCTTCGAGAATATGAATCATCTGGTTCATCTGTTGCTACTTTTGATCTGTCCATTTCATGGATAGAGCTTTTAGTTTGCAAGCTTGAAATTCCATTTGAATTTCCACTATGGTCTATTGGGTCAGATCCACCATCTTCCTTGTTTTCATCAGCATTCGTAATTCCCTGATCCTGCTTGGAAGTCATCTTTTCTGTACCGGAAGGATTTTCTAGTATTACCTGATTCTCCTCCTGTTCAATTTCATTGGAATTTCCTTGTGGATAGGACTTATCAAAAGCACCAATCCCCCACCAACTCAATGCACCAATCAACGCCAATCCCAAGCCAACTAAAAGCCACTTATTTCGATAGAATCCTCCCGCTTTCCTATTTCCGGGCAAGTGCATCATCTTTTCTTGCATCTTGTCCCAGTCCTCCTTTACAAAAGGAATCTCAGGCTCATCCAAGCCCTTTCTAAAGAAATCATCCAGCTCCTTATCGCTCATATTTAGCCAGTCTTTTTTCATGATTCCTTTTTAGTAATTCCCTTAAATTCAATCTTGCCCTAGAAAGGTTGGACTTCGAAGCTCCTTCACTAATTCCCAATAATTCCGCTATTTCAAGATGCGAGTAGCCTTCAATTACATACAAACTGAATACAGTCCTGTACATTGGAGACAAGCTTTGTATAAGTTTTATCAACTCTTCATAAGAGAGTTCATTAATGATACTGCTCTGCTTGTCTTCTACTTCCACTACCTCATCCAAGCTCAAAGCATGATGGTTATTTAATTTGCTTTTATTGTGATTAATGGATGAATTGATCAAAATTCTCCTGAACCAAGTCTTAAAAGCGTATTGCTCATCATATTGCTGGATTTTGGTAAATACCTTCATGAAGCTATCATTCAATACCTCCACCGCGTCATTTCTATTACTCGTATAACGTAGACAAACACTCATACCATAACTGTAAAACTGCTTATACAACAGTTCTTGGGACTTTCTATCATTTTTCAGGAGTCCCTTAATCAGCCTTTGGTCCGGTTCGTAGTTCACAACAGAAATGGTTCATTTGCCTATACAAGACATACTCTGAAAGGGTTGCGTCAACATTTAAATATTTCACCCTTTATAATAATTAAACGATTATATACCGAAAAATAGACACATATCCTTACTATGAAATAAAAAACTATTAAACACAAAATATTTCCACTAAAAGGATTGACATCAAAAAAATAAAAACAATATCCAAATAAAAATCTATCGGTAAAAGCTATTAAAAGAATCGACAGCCTATTGCTGTAAAACCAATACAACGTATTATTTGCAAATGGTCATACTTGCGGGAATTCCACTTGAAGGGTCGAAGACCTCTAATGCAGGACTTAAAAAATGAATTCCCAAACCCAAGCCTCTTATAACAAACAATAAACCTATGAATATGGCAAAATAAGGCATAAACCGAAACAGCCTTATTCTCCAATTTGCACTGAATAGATTTCCACTTAGCATCAAAGCCATTAATAAAGGAATAGTGCCCATTCCAAAACTAGCCATATAAATAGCACCTTCTACTGGTCCTGCCATGGCCATAGACCCTAATACGGCTATATACACCATTCCACAGGGCAAAAAGCCATTGACCAAGCCGGTCATAAAAAAGGCCTTCGAACCTCCTTTTTTCAGCCAATATCCCAAAGCGCTTTTGACCTTGGCCACAAACTGATAAGCCCCTCCTTTTGCCAAAGCTCTTTCGCTTTTTTTATACATAAACGCAAAAAGAATTATCAAAACTCCAAGACCAATAGAAACCCATTGTTGAAATCCTGCCAACTCCAAGCCCAAACCGATAGTACCAGCTAGCAATCCTAAAATGGCATAAGTACCTGTTCGCCCTAGGTTGTACCAAACTTTTTTCATAACAGCCTTTTGCTTATCGGAGCTTGATACTGCCAAGGCAATCGGGCCACACATTCCAAGACAATGAAAAGAACCCAAAAATCCCAAAAGAAATGCTGTCCAAATCATTATAGCGTGATTTTTAGCTCCTCAAAATATTCCTTTCCAGCATTGGACCAAGCGACTTTTGCTTTCCAGTAGCCTCGCTCCAATTTACTCAGGCTAATCTTCTTATTATCCGTCTGATCAATTTCAAAATCTATTTTCTGATCCAAGCGTGCATCGGAAGGTCTAAAAAGCCAAACCGTACCTTTCACCCCATCTTCCAAGTGGATATTCAACGATTTTTCTGAGGGATCAAAGTTCATTGCTTTTTCAGATAACAATGCAGCATTGGAAACCTTTTCTATTTGTTCCTGATACTTGATCTCAGCCTCATAATACTGTTCCGTGACCAAATGGATATCATCCTGTTTGATGCAAATCCCCACCATGGTAAAAACAATGGCTGCAAATAAAACAAATACCAATACAATCGAATTTCCCCAGTTCATAATCTTATGATTTTAAATAATCCTATTTTGGCATTGGCGCCATAAAATTCGTTTTGATTTCATCGATTACTTCACCATTTTGAAGTAATAATAATTCCACTTCCTGATTAATTTCAGTTACCTCATTGGCATCGATCACCAGAAAGAACCTTCCTTCAACTTTAGATTGACCATCCAATGTCCAATTACCCTCATCATTGGCCTCCACAATAAATTTATCATTGGATGATTTTATCTGCACATTTTGAGCATCGAAGGTCTTATTAATGAAAGTGACCTCATAAAGATTGCTTATTTGACCATCGGTTCTTTGTTGATAGGTCATCCCTCTAAAACGCGTGACAGTAGCTGACATTTCTGTTCTGGTCATAAGCAAACCTACAAAAGCCACTACCAGAATCAACAAAACAGCTACGTAACCAATCACTCTCGGAGTAATCAGCTTTTGATGTCCTTCCTTTATACTATTTTCAGAAGCATACCTAATCAAGCCCTTGGGCCTATCCACCTTCACCATCACTTCATCACAGGCATCTATACATGCTGTGCAGTTGACACATTCCATTTGCACACCGTTCCTAATATCTATCCCTGTAGGACACACCTGAACACATAAACTACAATCTACACAATCACCTTTAGCTGATTTCTCAGGTTCCTTTTTATTTATTTTCCCCCTTGGCTCTCCTCTAAGATAATCATAGGAAACATTAATTGAATTGGTATCCAGTAAAACTCCTTGTAGTCTTCCATAAGGACAAACCACCGTACAAGCTTGCTCCCTAAACCAAGAAAACACAAAGAGAAAGATCCCTGTAAAGGCCATTAAACCTATGAAGCCAGCCAAATGAGCTGAAGGTGGACTACTTATTATTTCCAAGGTTCGATCCACTCCTATAAGATAGGCCATAACCAAATGAGAAATCAAAAGGGAGATGATCAAGAATAAAGTCATCTTCCCTCCCTTTTTCAATATTTTTTCCTGGTTCCAAGGCAGGGCATTCAAACGTTTTTGCTGATTGGCATCCCCTTCAATCCAATACTCAATTTTACGGAACACCATCTCCATAAACAGGGTCTGAGGACATGCCCAGCCACAAAACACCCTTCCAAAAACTACGGTAAACAGTATGATAAAGACAAAAAATATTAGCAACAGGAACAACAAAATATGGGTATCCTGAGGCCAAAAGACTTGTCCAAATATGATGAATTTCCTTTCGAAAATATTCAGTAAAAGAAATGGCTTTCCACCAATCTTTAGAAATGGACCGGCAAATAAAATGGCCAATAGCAACCAGGAAACATAAGTTCTCCATTTGTAAAAAAAACCGCTCACTTTTTTGGGATATACCCAATTCCTTCCCCCATCATCCTTTACCGTGGAAAGGGAATCTCTAAAAGCTTCTGATTTATTTTGCTGATCCTGAGACATCGTTCTGTTTTTTGTAAGGGGCAGTATCAACTGCCCCTGTTATTATTTAGCCATTAACTTGTAAGCTATCTGAAGCAGTCTCCTCTCCTCCAGTTTCACCTTCGGCTTCACGGACATATTTTTCACCTTGAGGCTCTTTAGGGTTGGTCGGAGTCGTTCCTTCCAGAGAGAGAATAAAATTCGCTACTTGCTGAATTTCTTCCGGACTTAACTGATCCTGCCAAGGAATCATCCCTTTTTCTGGAACTCCATATTTAATAACGGTAAACACATCTGAAATGCTTCCACCATGCAGCCAAAATTCGTCTGTTAAGTTTGGCCCTACACCACCACCTCCATCTGAAGCATGACAGGCGACACAGTTATTCTGAAATATGGTCCCACCCATTTCCAATATGGTCTGCGATTGGTCAAGAGCTACATTGGTTTCATCAATCGAAGCCAATGCTAAAGCTTTTCGCTCTTCAGCTGCAATCGCTTCCTCTTCCAATTCAACCTGGTATTCTTCTGTAGGTGATTTACCAAATCCTACATTGGTATTGTTCACCAAATAAACAACCGCAAATAATATGGTTCCGTAAAACACATACTTTAACCAAGGTGGCATAAAATTGTCCAACTCTACAATACCATCGTAGCTATGATCCAATAATATTTCCTCTTCATCCTCAATTGGCTTGAGTTTTCCTGTAACAAATTTCTCTTTAAAATTATCCCACCAGCTTGGCTCATTGGCCATTTCAGGATTTTCCTTGTTAAGCAAAGCAACTATAAAGCTGGTCAGATAGATCAGTAGAATCATCAGGAGCACCATCAATCCAAGAACCACCATAATGATGATCAACAAGGTCAGCTGACTGCTATCCATATCCCCTAAGGTCTCAAATAATCCCTTCTCAGCCTCCTGGGCCATTACTGTTTGAGAACTAAGTGCCAACAAAGACACCAATAATACTATTTTAGTTTTTTTCATGGCTCGCAAAATTTGGGTTATCATCCTCCATTGGAAGGGATTTCATATGATCTATATACTGCTTATCTGCCTTCACCACCCACCAAGCAACACCGATAAAAAACAGCACAAAAATGAGCAAAGACAAAATGGGATAAATCTCCACGTTCTCTATAGAAGTTAAAATTTCCTTTTTCATGACTTTTCGGGGTTATTTGGCGATACTTTCTTCTGATGTCGGGGCATCCGTTTTCTTAATATCCGTTCCTAATCTCTGCAAATAGGCGATCAGGGCCACAATCTCAGCATCTGGCCTTACTTCTACACCTGCATCTGAAAGTCCGGAAGCGATTCCCTGGGCTTGTTCGTGCAGATCTTTCAAGGCCTGTTCATCAGCATAACCTTCTGGATATGGTACCCCGAGTTGCTGCATGGTTCTAATTTTATCCGGAACATCTAAATGGTCCATGGTATTGGTAATCATCCATGGGTAAGCAGGCATGGTAGAGCCAGGAGACATCGTTCTTGGATCTAACATATGGTGATAATGCCAGCTATCTGGATATTTCTTTCCTACCCTGTGCAAATCAGGCCCAGTTCGTTTTGATCCCCAAAGGAATGGCCTGTCATAAACGAATTCACCAGCTTTGGAATATTCTCCATAACGCTCAGTTTCAGATCTGAAAGGCCGAATCATCTGTGAGTGACATCCCACACAACCATGTGAAATATAGAGGTCCCTACCCTGCAATTCCAGCGGAGTATATGGTTGGACACTACTGATGGTTGGCACATTCGATTTCACCAACAAGGTGGGCACAATTTCTATCACCGCTCCAATAAGAATGGCCACTGTAGCCAAGATGGTAAAGAAGATTGGTTTTCTCTCCCATGCATGGTGCCAGTATTCACCTTTCTTAGGTACAAACTTGCTAAGCGCAGGTGCCTCATCTGGCTCTTCTGCTTGGAAAACGCCGATTTTAGATGTTTTGACAAGGTTATAAACCATCACTATGGCCCCGGCCAAGTAAAGCACACCACCGAATGCCCTCAACATATACATTGGAACAATTTCAAGAACTGTTTCAAGGAAATTAGGATAAGCCAATCTTCCCATCTCATTGAACTCTTTCCACATCAAGCTTTGGGTCAAGGCAGCCACATACATAGGCAAGGCATAGAAAACAATCCCCAAAGTACCCAACCAGAAGTGGGTGTTTGCTAATTTAGTAGAATACAATTTTGTTTTCCACATCTTAGGCCATAACCAATAAAGCATACCAAAGGTCAAGAAGCCATTCCAGCCCAAGGCGCCAATATGCACGTGTGCAACGATCCAATCAGTATAGTGCGCGATGGCGTTCACATTTTTCAATGATAGCATAGGACCTTCGAAGGTGGCCATACCGTAGGCTGTAACCGCCACAACCATAAACTTAAGTACTGGGTCAACTCTTACTTTGTCCCAAGCACCTCTTAGCGTTAATAGTCCATTGACCATACCGCCCCAAGATGGAGCAATTAACATCACCGAGAAAGCTACCCCGAGAACCTGCGCCCAGTTGGGCAAAGCAGTATACAAAAGGTGGTGAGGCCCAGCCCAGATATACAGAAAGATCAAGGACCAGAAGTGAACGATAGAAAGCTTATAAGAATAAACTGGCCTATTGGCTGCTTTGGGAAGGAAATAATACATCAATCCCAAATAAGGTGTAGTCAAGAAGAAAGCCACCGCATTGTGGCCATACCACCATTGAACCAAGGCGTCTTGAACACCTGCATATGCCGAATAACTTTTGAAAAACGAAACTGGCAAGGCCAAAGAATTAAATATATGTAAAACCGCCACGGTTACAAACGAGGCCAAATAAAACCAAATGGCTACATACATATGTCTTTCCCTTCGCTTAAGCAATGTACCGATCATATTGGCACCAAAAGCTACCCACACTACAGCAATCCCAATATCAATAGGCCATTCCAATTCGGCATATTCCTTTGAAGTGGTCAAGCCCAATGGTAGGGTAATCGCAGCAGCAAGGATAATTAACTGCCAGCCCCAGAAATTGATCCAGCTAAGTGCATCACTCCACATCCTGGCCTTCAGCAATCGAGGCATGGAATAGTACACTCCGGCGAAAATGGCATTTCCCACAAAGGCAAATATTACCGCATTGGTGTGTAGCGGTCTAATCCTCCCAAATGTGGTATAAGGGTTTCCCATATTGGCTTCGGGAAGAAAAAGCTGGATGGCTGCCAATATCCCAACCAGCATTCCGACTAAGCCCCAAACTATTGTGGCTGCTCCAAAGTACTTTACGATTTTATTATCGTAACTGAACTTTTCTAGTATTACATCTGACATACTTTATTTGGTTTTAGGTGACGGTTTAGGCTTAACCGTTTTTTTGTTTTTATGTGAATCAAATAGAATTCTTACCGAAGGGGTATAAGTATCGTCAAACTGGCCTTTCTTCATGGCCCTGAAAAACAGGAACAAAAAGCTAGAAGCCAAAACCAAACTCACCCCGATCAAAATGAATATTACTTCCATGAATAATTATTTTTACTTCCTTTTCTCATCGCTAGATAATTGATCATCACTGTAGTAAATACCACCACCGAAATACTACTCAGTGGCATCAAAATCGCACAAATAACAGGACTAAGCAGGCCTTGAACAGCCAAACTGATCCCAACAATATTGTACAGAAAGCTGAGCACAAAACTTGCCTTGATCACATTCCTGCTTTCCTTTGCCAACGCTATAAACTGAGGTAACTGGCCAATTACATCGGCATCCATAATAGCATCACTTGCAGGAGAAAAATGAGTGGATTGACTGGTTACTGCAATCCCCACCCTGCTTTCTTGCAAGGCACCTGCATCATTCAATCCATCTCCAACCATCACCGTTTTATTCCCTCTATCGTTCAATGATTTGATGTATTGCAACTTTTCTTTTGGGCTTTGGTTAAAATTCATCTCCACCGCTGCCCCAAATACCTTTTGAAGATTTTCACGATCATGGTCCTGATCACCGGACAGTAAGTGAACTTGGCCCATATCTTTCAATTGATCCATGGATCTTTCCACACCCTTCCTCAATCCACTTTGGATATGAAAATATCCCTTTACTTCTCCATCAAAGGAGATGTAAATCCTATTACCAAAATCTTTGGTTCTAATATTGCCAATCCCCAACCACTTGGCCGAACCTATTCGCACTATCTTTCCATTATAAATAGCTTCAATACCCTTTCCAGGAAGCTCCCCTATTCCCTCCACATAAGCAGGCTTGATCTCCCCCAACCATACATTGATCCGACTGCTTAAGGCATGCATGGAATGCTGGACCATGCCTTTGATTACTGATTTATTCTCTTCATCCAAGCAAAATCCGATATAGTTTACTGTTGCTGCAGCTGGATCTGTAAGCGTTCCTGTCTTATCAAAAATATAGGTATCTGCTTTTGCCAGTTGCTCTACCACATGGCTGTTTTTTAAATAAAATTTCCTATTACCAAAAACCCTCAAAGTATTACCTAAGGTAAAAGGGGTGGACATCGCCAATGCACATGGGCAGGCCACAATTAAAACGCTGGTAAAAGTTTTCACCGCCATGGAAACATCCGTTTGAATCCAAAAAGCTAGTGCACCAAAAGCCACCATCAGCACCACCAATGTGAATTTTCCACTAATGGCATTGGCCAATGATTCCAGTTCCTTGGGCTTTCCAAGCTGGAAACTATCTTGGTTCCACAAATCAGTTAAATAACCTTGGGAAGGGGCTTTCTGCACATTTAGGAGCAAGGCTCCTGCCTGCTGCCTACCTCCTGCATAAATTAAAGAACCCTTCTTTACAAAAACAGGCACTTCCTCCCCTGTCACAAAACTATAATCAATTCGGGCTTCCCCTTCCAGTAACAAACTATCCGCTGGAATCAACTCACCATGACGAATCTTCAAGGTATCCCCTACTTTTATTTTAGGAAGCGAAACAACTTCTTCCCCTTTATTCCCCAACCGGGTTACAGCCAATGGGAAGTAGGACTTATAATCCCTGTCAAAAGCAAGACGGTCATAGGTTTTTTGCTGAAAATATTTCCCGATCAATAGAAAAAACAATAGCCCCCCTATAGAATCGAAATAACCGCTTTCCCCCAGCTCAATTACTTCGTATAGACTATAAACAAACAGAGAAATTATCCCCATGACTATGGGAACATCCATATTAACACGACCAGAACGCAGAGAGTACCATGCAGACCTATAGTAATCTGTTGCTGAATAAAATATAACAGGAAGTGACAAGGCTAAATTGAGCTGGACAAAAAGGCCTCTAAAATTCTCTTCCAATAATGACACTTCACTGAAATACTCAGGCAAACTGAAAAACATCATATTGCCAAAGCAAAATCCAGCTACTGCCAACTTATAAATCAGTTTCCTGTCTACCCTTCTTTTGGGTTTTTCTTCCAATGCATCTAGTTGAATACTCGGCTCATAACCTATCTTAGCCAATAGCCTCACCAGCTCTTTCAGACTTAGAGCATTATGTACGAATTTGATGTGTACCTCTTTTTTTACATAATCCACCCGAGATTCAAAAATATTCGAATTAAGTCTATGAAGGTTTTCCAATAACCACACACAGGAGGCACAATGTATTGCTGGAATATCAAAGGAAATATGAGTTTCCTTTTCGTTTTGAAAGTCTATTAATTTTTGGATTACTTCAGGTTCTTCTAAGTAATCAAATCGATTGGCTGATTTATTATTGTTGTCGTTTTTTACGCCAGGCTTTTCACCATACTCATAATAACTGCTAAGGCCATTTTCATTCAATACTTCATAAACCAGCTTACAGCCTGGACAACAAAAATCCTTTTCATCATAGCGAAGGGATTCATCCAAACACTGTTCTCCACAGTGGAAGCACAAAGTACGATCCTTTTGTTTAACTTCCTTCATGTTCATTGGTGGTTCTGTATCAATTTAACTATAATGAATCCTATTTTAAAATATTAGTATATAATATTTTATATTTTTAAGCCAGATAAAATGATAAGTTATCATACCAAAATCCACCTTTATAAAAATGAAATAAGACTTTAGCCAAATCAGCTTGATAAGCTTTGGAAGTTACTAGCATGGTGGATTTGTTTTTGGTAGCATAAGACCAGAAGTCACCAATTTTCCTAAAATTGAATTTTATAAAACTGGTTTCACCAGTATAGTTTCTTATGAGTTGAATCAAGGCTTGCTCTTCTTGAAGTTTTGATTTAGGAATAAAACTTGGAGAAATGATGGTGGCTTGACTGCTCTTTATATGCAGTTCGAATTTTTCCAAAAACCCTTGTATGATATCGGCAGAATCAGGAGTTCCATCATAATGAAAGAGGAGTTTATCAAATGACAGATCTTGGTCAAACAATAATAATGGAATAGCGCAGGGTCTTTTCTCGAGGACCTGTGGTTGATCTTGTCCATGCAACCAATCCAAGACTTTTGGCAAATTGGCCATTATCATATAAATGTCTTTCTCTTCTTGATTCAAAACTCCCTCTATCAATCTACGGTCAAAAAAGTCCCCCTGAATCTTTTGGTCATATATAGGAGCCAATATATCAGTAGGTATTTCCAGGTAATTATGAATGTTGCCTTTCATCTGTAATCAATTATAGATTTAAGACAAATTTATACCGCTTCTGGCTGAGGAATTATGACATTTAAAAAGCCAAAACCTGATAAAAATCATATAAAAACAAAAGCCCAAACGTCTGTTTGGGCTTTTGTTTTTGATAAATACGGAATGATTTGATCAATTATTATAAAAATCAGATAACCTGGCCAATCCTTTTCTATCTAAAACGATGATCTTTTTGCCTTCAAACTTAATCAGACTGTCCTTCTTAAATTCAGAAAGCAACCTAATTACCGTTTCAGTAGCAGTACCTACCAAACCGGCTATTTCCTCTCTAGTTAATACCAGATCAATTTTTCTGCTCTCACCACCATCTACACCATAAGAGTCAGACAATTTAATCAAGGTAAAAGCCAACCTTTCCCTAATGGTCTTCTGGGTAGCATCAGTTAGCTTCTCTTCCATTAATCCCAGATTTTGACAAACCGCCTTGGTCAACCTTCTGTGAAAATTGTTGTCCTCAGCGATGAGCTTAAGAAAAGTTTCCTTGGGAATAAAACAGATTTTTGCATCTTCAACAATGGTAGCTGAATTCAAATAAGCTTCTTCACCCAACAACGATGTATAACCAAGAAAGTCTCCTTTCTGGACTAATCGGATAATTTGCTCTTTACCATTAGATGCCGTTTTAAACACTTTTACAATGCCTGAGCTTACACAAAAAACCCCCAAAGGTTTAGTACCCTCATAAAACAGCATTTGGCCTTTTTTATGGGAAATCAAATTTTTGCTGTCCGATAAATTGCATAAATGTTCATCAGATAAACCTGAAAACATGGAAAATTTACGGCTTAAGCATAATTCACATGGTGTATTCTTTATTGTCATGAACCTAAAAATTAATTAACATCACAAAGCTATATTATAAACCTATTAAAAAAAGATGACTTTTATCATAATAAGTTCCCTTTAATGGTGTTCGAAGACTCAGATTCTAAAAATAATTTGAATTCAACGGTTACTTGATCTTTTACTTTAATAGCCCCAAAAAACTTTTTGGGCGCCTCAAGACCGAAATCAGAGAACAAAAATGTGTGATCCCCTTCCAGTTTCAAAACCCCATTATCCAACTTTTCCATCTTACAATCAATTTTAATTTTTTGTTGCACCTTAACCAAGGTAACAATTGCCTCACCACTAATAGCACTATCCTCTCCTTTTACTTTTTCAAGATGAAGAAACTCCATTCCAATATATGGGTGCTGATCAGCCTTAATGGTACTTTGAAAATCCTTGGTCATAATATTATTCGCACAATCAAAACTTCTTGCTGGAACTCTTATCTTTCCGCTCCAGCTGACCTGACCTTCATTTGAATATCTTTCATAAATTTTATCATCTCCGAAATAATTTTCTGACATGCAATAGTAGCTATTGACATTGGTAGTTCCTGCAATACCCAATTCACTTTCCTCAAGGATATTCCACATGATTACTTTTGGTTCCTTAGGTGCGGCAACCAAAAGAAGAACACCAATAAATGCAAGTAATTTAAACATGATACACCGTGTTTAATTAATTCCAACCATTACCAACACAAAAGAAGAGTACCGGCCTACCCGATACCCTTCCTATATTTATCAGATCATAAATGATTAGAAGCTTATCGCTGCCTCAATATTTAAACCATCGAATTTTGCACCATTATATTTAGAATCTGCTGCAAATCCGTCATATTTCTGATTCACATATTCAATTTTAGCAACAATATTTTTGGTCATATACCATCCTCCTCCAATATTGAATCTTTCTATAGATATAGTTGGATCATTGGCATTTGATTCTCCTTTCACTTTATTATATCTTCCACCGAAGTACAATTGTTCTCGGGAACCAAATCTGTATAACAATTCTCCCGCAAGCTGAGTAAACTGGCCGTCACCTTCATCCTCACTGTTCATAGCTAGTTCATAAATTCCGAAAAACTCCAAACCTTTGAATTTAACAAATGGGTTAACTTGTATAGCAGTGAGTTGATTAAATCTCGGATTAAAACGACCCTCAAAATCAGATCCACCATCCTCAACAGTATGCAGAACACTGTAATACCTAGAACCCGCACGGTCACCTCCATATAGCGAATTACCAGTAGTCATCCCTTGGTTGGTATACCATGAACCAGTCAATCTAAATCTCAAATCCTCAGTAAGATAATTATCATAACCTACCTTACCATAAAACGAAAGTTTATTGTCAGAATTGTCATTGACTACCACCGATTGATTAAGCTTACCATTGGAAATGGCAACAACGGCAAGGAATCCACTATTTTGCAACATCACCTCTGCAAAAGCCTCTGTAGTAAAGGAATCCATAATATAATTCCCTACAAATGGGTTGAAAATAGCCCTGGCATTATCCGTTCTCCTAAAGTGCGCATCACCATAGTTGATCTCATCCATACCTACTTTGATTGTAGCATATTTCATCAATCCCTCAAGAAATCCTTCAGAAACAAAGTCTAGTTTATCTAATTGCAAATAACCTCCTTTTACCCAGGCCTCTGAGTGGTGTCTTGCAGAAAGATAAGTCCTCAGATGCATCCTAACACCATCTTCCAATTGAACATCTAAGTTTAAATTAGCGGTAGGAAGGTTAAGGTTAGACCCAAGGTCTACCAAGTTGTCTAGGCTATTTTCCTGATTAATCCCCTGAAATTGTAGGGCAAAATCACCGCCCACTTTCACTCTCAGTCCTTCAAATGTAGAAACTGAATCTTTACTGGTCTCAAAAACATGGAGTCCGTAGCTATTATCTGGTCTATAATACTGTAAAGACTTTTGGGCCTGTACCAAAGAGGTACCTGAAAATAATACCGCAAAGAATAGAATAGCATAATTAATGCTTTTTGTCATAGTATTCATGGCTTTTTGCTTTGATATGTGTTTGTTGATTTATCAATTAGGTTGAAATTGAGCTTTAAATGATAACTTCAACTCATTACCTGTTTTAATGGTATTAAACATGGCGGTTGGAGGATCAATATTAAAATCAGCGAAAGTGATATCCTGTGCACCGTCAAAGGCTACTGTCCCATTATTCACTTTATAATTCACTTCCATCATTATTTCCTTAGAACTTCCCGCAATAATCAATTTGCCCTTAGCTTTTATTTTACCATTGTCAATTTGATCCACGCTGGTTAATTCATAGAGAATAGTTGGATTCTTTTTCTTATCTAAACTTTCATAAGCATTCTTATCCATTCCTGACTTTCCACTCTTCAAACTTTCAACCGGAAGACTTATTTTCAATGATGAGATAGAAGCTATTTCGGATCCATTTACCGTGGCATCCATACTTCCCTTTAAGCCATCTTTGGCAACCATTTCCCAATCATGAATGGTAGAAGTACCCTCGACCTTAAATTCCTGAGGTCCAGACAAAGTATAACTATCCTGAGCCCTTACCTGAAGTCCTACCACCAGAAATAATGCAAGTAGGATCACTGATTTCGCTGTCTTCATAATAAAATTGTTATGGTGTTGAAAACGTCTATTGCTTAAATACTAAACAAATGTACATCCCATGCATAAGTAAAAACATGAGAAAAAGAAACTGAAAACAAGACTTTTGTCATGTTTTAACTATAAAAAAATTAACTAAAAATAATATAATAATAAATAATTTTATTCTATTTTTTTCACAAAAAAAACCATGTTTTATCATTAATAATATTACTTTAAAAATAAAAACATTCATTTATACACAAAATCATCAATATAAAACACCTTATCATTCACTTCATAAATCAATAGATTTTAACCTAAAAATTAGTGCTGATTTTTTTTAATAGCTTGGATCCGAATGTAAAGAGTTGGTCAACAACTAAAATTTATCATAAAAAAAGACTGTAACCTAAATTCAGGTTACAGTCTTTTCAATCAAAATTTATCCTAAAATTACCGTTTATAATACTTTAATGCCTCGGGCATTTGTTTATTCAATTCATCAATCCTTCTGTCTGGGCCTGGGTGAGTAGACAAAAACTCAGGTGGTGCAGCACCAGAAGATTTTGCTTCCATCCTTTTCCAGAAAACAGGCGCCTCTCTAGGGTCATAACCTGCCATTGCCATAAAGATCAACCCCAATTGATCCGATTCAAGTTCCTGGTCACGCGAAAATTTAAGCATACCGACTTGACTCCCCATACCCACTGCTTGCATAAAAATCGCTTCGGTCAAGGTTGGGTTTTGCCCCATGGCGACTTGCATACCTCCCAGTAATCCATTAGCAACTAACCCCTGAGACATTCTTTCCCTAGCATGACTGGCGATAGCGTGTGCCACCTCGTGCCCCATAACAACTGCAACCCCTGTTTCATCTTGGCAAATAGGCATGATTCCCGTATAAAATGCCACTTTACCACCTGGCATACACCAAGCATTTACCTGATCATCTTGAATAAGGTTAAATTCCCATTCGAAACCTTCCACGATATCTCCGTAACCATTATCATTAAGATAGGTTTCCACTGCAGCAGCGATACGTTTTCCTACCCTTTGAACCTTCGCACCATCACTTGTATTGGTTAGCAGTTTGCTTTCTGTTTTTACTTCATTGTATTGTTGGAAAGCCATCGGTAAGACCTCTTCATTGCTTACTAGACTTAATTGCTTTCTACCACTTAGTGGCACTGTAGCACATCCATATAAAACTACTCCTGCCAAAAGCAAAATTGATATTCTCTTCAACATATTGATTTAAAATTGTTCGTATAAAATTTCCCAAAAAAGATGCCAATTAACGGTCAAACTAATATTTCTCTCCCTATTCACCATTAAAATTTCTGCAATTTAATGGATCATTTTAAGTTTAAAAACATCAAAACTAAACAAATACCATTTCCATATGTTATTAATTTATTACAACATATATTCTTTTAACCAAAACCAATACAAAAATGAAAAAGCGCATCCCGCTACATCTTTTTAAATGGATAATGATATTAGGTTTGACAGGACTTTTTTCTTGTGTCGATGATACAAGTCCCATAGAAGCACTGGAACTGACAGGTCAAAAAATGACCTACCCACTTTTGGAAATTGGCAATTCCGGAGTAACCGGCTCTGCAATTTTTGAAGAAGGTGAGGATGGTTACACCAAAGTAACTTTAGTCCTAAATGGCACCCCTGCAAACGGGGTTCACCCCTCACATATACACTTTAACTCTGCTGCTGAAGGTGGTGATATTGCTATTTCGCTAAATCCCGTAGATGGGGAATCTGGTGTAAGTACTACTTTGGTAAATAAGCGTGATGATGGTCAATCCATCAATTATAACTCTTTAATCAATTTTGATGGATACATTAATGTACATCTGAGTTATGGTGAGTTAGGTACCATAGTTGCCCAAGGAGATATGGGAGGAAATGCTTTAGCGGGTGATTCTAAAACCTACAATTTATTAGAAAAGGCCGTTCCAGGGATATCAGGAACCATTACCTTCCAGAAAAGAGTAAATGGTTCCACTTTGGCGACCATAAGCCTTGATGGGACGCCAGATGGGGGAAGTCATCCAGCGCATATACATTCTAACTCTGCTGCGGAGGGTGGCCCAATTGCTATTTCATTCAACCCAGTGGATGGAAGTACAGGCTTAAGCACCACCGTCATCGAGGAAAATGATCAAGGAATGCCTGTATCATATGAAGAAATTATCAATATGGATGGTTACGTTAATGTCCACCTTTCTTCAGGAGATCTTGGAACTATTGTAGCACAATCAGATATAGGTATCAATGAATTAACCGACCAATTTAAAATTTACAGTTTGGGAGAAAAAGCAGTCCCTGGAATAAGTGGTAGCATTACTTTCAAGAAAAGGATCAGTGGTTATACCTTGGCTACTATTCAATTAGACGGCACTCCTGATGGCGGAAGTCATCCAGCTCATATTCATTATAATACAGCTGCAGAAGGCGGTGGAATAGCCGTGAGTTTCAATCCTGTAGATGGAACGACAGGAATGAGCATGACCACCATCAGACAAACTGATGACGGTAATGACCTGCAGTACGATGACATACTAAATTATGATGGTTATGTAAATGTTCATCTCAGTGCTGATCAGCTTGGGACCATTGTCGCTCAAGGAGATATTGGACAAAATGAATTAACCGGAAATGAAAAGACCTACAGTCTTGGAGAAAAAATTGTTCCTGGAATCAGCGGATCTATCAAGTTTCAGGAAAGGGCAAATGGGCTTTCATTGGCAACAATAAATTTAGAAGGTACTCCTGATGGGGGAAGTCACCCTGCACATATTCATGCCAATACAGCTGCTGAAGGTGGTGGAATTGTCGTATCATTCAATCCTGTTGATGGCTCCACAGGAATGAGCATGACCACCATCAGACAAACTGATGCCGGAGATCCAATGCCATATGCAGATATTTTAAATGTGGACGGATATGTCAATGTTCATCTAAGTGCTGCCCAGCTTGGAACCATCGTTGCACAAGGAGATATTGGGCAAAACGAATTGACTGGAAATACCCAAGTCTATATGCTAAATGAAAAAGATGTACCAGGTATTAGTGGATCCATTACATTTGCTGAAAGGGTCAATGGATTTGCTTTAGCTACCATCTCAATGGACGGAACACCTGATGGAGGAAGCCATCCAGCCCATATACATGCTAATTCAGCAGCTGAAGGAGGACCTATTATCTTCTCATTTAATCCTGTGGACGGCACTACGGGAATGAGTATGACAAATGTAGAAATGCTGGATTCAGGTGATGAATTGAATTACTCAGACTTGATGACTATAGATGGGTATGTTAATGTTCACTTGAGTGCGGATCAATTGGGCACCATTGTCGGACAAGGCAATATAGGAATCAATAATTAGTTTAGTTTTACAATCCTACAAAAGGGAAATGGCTTACTGATTACAGTAAGTCATTTCTATTTTTTGTTTCTGACATATATCAATTTATGCTTCCCTCTACCACTTTCCCTTTGGTCTATTTCAAATTTACTGATTGAACTGATCATTGGTGTGAGTTTTTGAAACCCATAATTTCTTGAGTCAAAATTGGGCTGCTTTTTTTGAAGCAAGTTCCCCAAATCTCCCATAAAAGCCCAACCATCATCGTCCTCGGAACAGTCGGAAATGGTGTTGGCTATCAAGCGAATAACCTTTGGAGTAATTTTCTCCACCCCAAGGCTTTCTTTGGCCACCTCGATTTTATCCTCTTTTTCCTGATGCTTAAGTATTTCCAAATAAATGAACTTGTCACAAGCAGCAATAAAAGGGGTCGGAGTTTTCTTCTCTCCGATTCCAAAAACCTTCATGTTCGCTTCCCTTAGCCTAGTAGCCAATTTAGTAAAGTCACTATCACTGGATACCAAGCAGAAACCCTTCACCTTTTCTGTATAAAGGATATCCATTGCGTCAATGATCATCGCCGAATCTGTCGCATTTTTACCTGAGGTATAGCTGTATTGTTGCATGGGAGTAATCGCATGTTCCAATAACACAGCTTTCCATTTGGCCAACTGGGGCTGCGTCCAGTCCCCATATATTCTTTTGATAGTGGGATTACCATACTTGGCCAATTCCTCCATCATTTCTTTGACATAAAAAGAGGGTATATTATCCGCATCAATCAATACGGCCAAATTAAGTTCATTATCCATTTCTAAAATGATTTATTTTTTCTCAACTATCGTTGATTCCTAAAAATTGAATTGTTCAATGTTCAACCAGCAACAATTATTCTGCCATATACTACTTTATCGAACTTGTAGAAATCTTTGCAAATGATTGATAAAGGAAGTTAATCATAATTCCACGACAAACCCCTTCCGCAACTACTTATTAATAAAGGGATTATAAAAAAACATGCTTCGTATAAAAAAACCACCCTTTACCATTTCATTTGACTATGCTTTTATTCTTCAATATTTCATCGGTTAAACGTGTTGGATAAAGGATACTTTCTTATTTTAGTAACCATTACTATGCCCAAAACCCAAGCAACATACCAGCTAACAAGGCTTGCTCCCACACCTAGTGGATACCTACATTTAGGCAATATTTTATCATTTTTGATAACTTCTTCCCTTGCAAAAAAACACCAAAGCAAAATCCTGTTGCGGATAGATGATCTTGACCAAAGCCGAGTAAGACAAGATTTTATTGAAGACATTTTTGCCACGCTGAATTTCTTAGAAATACCTTGGGACCTAGGACCGAAGAACCAGAAAGAGTTCTATCAAGAATTTTCCCAAACTCACCGTTTGGAAAGTTATCAAAAAGCCTTGGAGTGGTTAAATGAAAAACAATTGCTTTTTGCCTGTGAATGTTCAAGAAAGCAAATTGCTAAAATCAGTCCCAATGCCCAATACCCCGGAACATGCCTTAAAAGAGGATTAGATCTCAAAGCAGAAAATATTAACTGGCGCTTGATCACCAACGGACATTCAATTAAGTTTAAATCGCTCGAATCGGAATTTTACAGTTCCTTGCTTCCCGATAATATGCGCCATTTTGTGGTGAGGAAAAAGACAAGTTTGCCAGCCTATCAGCTAGCATCTGTCATTGATGATATCAGTTTTGGTGTCGACCTAATTGTTCGCGGCCAGGACTTATTGGATTCCAGTCTTGCCCAGTCCTATCTCTCCAGCTTATTGCCAGCCAATAATTTCTCAGATATCACTTTTATGCACCACCAATTGATCATGCATTCTGAAAACAAAAAGCTTTCCAAATCCAAGGGCGCCACATCCATTCAAGGTCTAAGAAAGACGGGGAAAAGCAAAGCCGACATTTATCGTATGCTAGGTGATTTTATGGGGTTTAAAGAACCCACTTTATGTTTACAAGATTTTGAAAAAGCTTATAATGAAAAAGCCGGGTAAATTCCCGGCCTTTCCTTCTCTGTAACTATTCAGTCTTATCAATGATTCAAACGGTCACTAATAGCGAGCAGGCGTTCCATCTTTTGGCAAAGACTTTTTGATGAATTCCCTGATATCTTCATTGGCTTTTTCCAAATCTTCAGACCTCAAATACATCATATGCCCGCTTCTATAGCCTTTCCATGATAGCCTATTCTTTAATTTACCACTTGGGTCCATTTGCCACATTGAATATTTTGCATTGAAATAGTCCGTACCACCATCGTAATAACCTGATTGAATCATCACATGCAAATATGGATTTTGCGCAACCGCTGAACGAAGATTTTCGCCTGTTCTATCCCTTGTTCTATCCCACGGATGGACTGGCCCAAAAAGGAAATAATTCAAATCAGTTTTAAAATCAAGTTCATTGATCATATAATGATTAAAAGCAGGTGCAAAAGCATGGTTCCAGGCGGTTAAGGCAGGGTCGTGATCAAAACTGCTTCCAGCATCGGACCCATCAATCCCCTTATACCTACTATCCAAACGGCCCACAGTTAATCCTTGATCACGAAGGAGTTCTTTCCAGAAAAACTGGGTAGGAACAGCCAAATTATGCTCTAACAATACTTTCTCACTTAATCCAGAATACTTGGACATTTTCTTCGCTAGAGCCTTCTTTTCTTCCATCTCAAGAAAGCCGCCCTTTACCATGGCAGGAATTAACTCATTTACGGTAAATTCTTCCACTTCAGGCAATAGTTCGTCAAGATCTCTTTGTTGTAAAGTTGGCTCCAATGCTTTATGGTACCAGGCTGTGGCAGCATAATAAGGTAAATAATTGGCAGCTGCTACTGGACCGCTTCTATCAATGCCCAAGTCTGTTGGTGAAACCAACACCACTCCATTGAAAAACATCCATTGACTATTCTGTAACCTATTGACTAATCCAGACACCCTGGTGGTGCCATAACTCTCTCCAATCAGGTACTTTGGAGATGCCCATCTGTTATTTCTACTCACAAAGGTCCTTACCCAATCGGCTAAGTAGTTAACATCTGAATTCACTCCAAAAAACTGCGCACGATCGGCTTCTTTATCAGTGATTCTCGAATAACCGGTATTAACAGGATCGATATAAACAATATCTGCCACATCCAATATAGAATGAGGGTTGTCTTTCACTCCATAAGGTTGAACAGGATTACCCTCATCATCAATATTCAAAAGAACTGGACCAGTATAGGCGATATGCATCCAAATGGAAGCTGAACCTGGGCCGCCATTAAAGGAAATAACCAACGGTCTTTTGGTCTTATCTTGAATATCAGTGCGTTCATAATAAGTATAAAACAAATAAGCCACTTCTTTGCCTTCTTTATCCCAAACAGGCTGAGTTCCAACCGTAGCAGTGTAGGGAACATTTTTACCCTTGATGCTTAATTGATGTTTAGAAGTAGAAGTAGAGTCTGAATTTAAAAGCTCCTGTGCAGTTAATGATCCACACATGCACAGCAATGCTAAAATGAAAGTGATTGGTCTTTTCATAAAAACTAATTGATTAAGGACCGAAGATAAAAATTTATCATAGTCAATTGAAAAACATTCTAGGCGATGGTCAAAAAACACTTTCAGGGGTAAAAGCTTTTTATTAATAAACTCAGTTTCGATTTAATGGCATTTTTATTGTAGAAAAGCGAATTATCAAAAAACACTTCTTTTATTAAACCAACTCATTTATTTATTATGATTAGTTTTTTCACCCTAATACGTCAAAACAGTATAATTACAGCCTGCCTGATGGTGATTTGTACACTGCTGTTTACTTCCTGCCTGGACGAGACGCCCATCAAGGAAGAAAATGTTAAGGTCCAACACTTCCCCATCATTCAAAACAATGAAGCGGATAATCCCACATTATGGCTAAGAGTACAATTCAGTGATCAAGCAGCGACTGATGAATGGACCGCTATCCCTATGGATGCCATTTCAGGTTTTGACTATGAATTAGGTTATAATTATGATTTAAGAATTCGAAAGGAAGAAGCTTTTAATTCCGACACCGGTTTACACTATATCAAATACACATTTATTTCAGAAAATTCGAAGGAGCCTATTGGTATTGGCACAACCTTTGAACTTCCATTAAAATCTACTGACTTCAACCCTGCCAACCTGGTTCTTGGCAATGAAGATATTGGTTATAATTTGTTGGGAGAAATAGACATCGAGTGTACCACCTTATGTGACGATCTGAGTCTTGCACTAAATACCAATGCAAATGTGGGTGGCGTCTTCCGACATGTTGATAATAAAACGATTAAACTGATCCAACTAAAATAAACTACCACAGTTTATTTCAATTCAAAGGCTGAGAAAATATTTTCAGCCTTTTTTAATTGCTCTCGAAGGTAATGAGCTAGCTCCTCTCCTTCTTCCACCACAACTTCACCAGGCAATCCAAGAATAAACCTGGCAATTCCGGGCAATTCTGGTATTTCTGATTCGAAATAATACTGATTTCTTTCCTTTAAATAAGTATATGGTTTGGCATCAGGATGTTCCTCCATAAGCAATTGATAGGCCTTTTTCGAAAGTTTAAGTTTTACATGGAAGCGATCTTTTCCGGTGAACCCAAATAATCCCTGCTCCAAAGATTCATGTAAAACCTCATAAACATGCTTCCGCGAACTAATCCTTACTTCACTGATCCTTTCCAGTTTAAAAAGCTTCATCTCCTTGCTCGAAACTTCAAAAGCATAAACGGATTCAAAGTTGCTGGTAAATGCCACAGGCTCTACCAGCCTATCACTCACTGAATCACTGCTTAGGGAATAATAATCTTTCAACAGCACCTGAAACTTGTTTTTTATGGCCTCCCCCAATTCATCCACAAAAGTCCCCAAATGGGCATTAAACAGCTTGCTGACCCCTTGTTGAAAATCAGACCGGTGGTGGACCTTTTGAAGAATAGAATCCCTCAAAAGGTTCTTCTTTCCATTTTTGCTCAACAAATCAGCTATAAAAGCAGTTTCATCATCAGTAAAGGTACCATAAAAACTATCCTTATGCTGATCCACTCTATCAACGATCTTAAACTTGCCAAACTCCTTTTCTACCTGAAACCCCAGTTCTTCCAATAATTTGAAATAGCGATAGATTGTTCTTTTATCCGTACCCAAGGATTCTGCAAGCCGGCCAACAGGTTTACCTATATTGGACCGTAGTAAATTGATTAATTTGAAAACCCTTAGTATTTTTTGTTGCTCAACACTTTTTGTTTTAGCCATGACAAGTTAAATTTCAGAAAGCAATTTACGTCTAAGATTTCAACTCCACACATTAAAGACACAAATTGTCAATTTTTCACCAAGAAGTGATCCTCAAAGTAATGAGGGTTTAAAAGTTTATGGAAAAAAGTATAAAGCTCCACCAGCCTAACACTTACCTTATTGTAGGTATCCTTCTTTTGATAGGCTATTGGTTTTTCGCTTATGATGGAATTACTTTCAGTGATGATGTGGCTTATATCATTTATGGTCAAAATTTCTGGATGGGAAATGATGTGCTAACTGGAGAGCATTTCACTTTCAGATGGGGCGCATACCTATTATCAGGACTCCTCACTTTTATTTTTGGTTTCAATGATCGGATTGCTTCACTGTCCAGCCTGATCTATTGTATAGGAGCTTTGATCCTTCTATGGAGCATTATGCCAAAGCCATCCGCAAAATTTTGGTTGGTATTATTCTTTATTTCCAATATATATTTGTTGCATTTCCTCCCCAAAGTGTACCCAGATTCCCCACTTTTATTTTGGACCGCATTAATTCCCTTCTCAGCTTACTCCAGATTTAAACGCCCTCTTGAATCAGGATTATTAATGGCACTGGCCTTCTTTGTGGGATTTTGCACCAAGGAAACCATTATTTACCTAGCACCATTTCCCTTTATGTTGATGTTATTTGATTATATAAAGGATAATGGTAAAAGCTTTTATATATACTTTTTCAGTTTCATGGCCTTATTTGCCATTTTATATTTAGGATACTTTGAGTGGAAGTTTGAGGATGCCTTTTTTAGATTTCGAAGTATTCAAGAAGGACACTATGTCTCTCCCTATAGCTATTTTGATAAAAGCTGGCTAATAATGTTGGAGCGGTTAACTTTCATCCCTATTACCACCTTTGTAGAACGCACCTATTGGATTTGGATCATCCTATCCACCCCTTCAATCGTCAGAGCATTCTTAACGAAAAGAGACTTACCTATCATCTTTTCCCTATGTACCATCTGCATGGTTGTTGGTTTTTGGTTTATGAGCACCAGTTTCTCTTATTATAATCCCCTTCACCTTAACCCTAGGCATTTGATCGTTCTGATCCCTTTGCTATCGGCAAATATCGCTTTTGAAAACTACCGTTGGTTGGATAATTTTTTCTGGAACAAATTCTGTTCATTATGGATAGCTTTCGGGGGATTTGTCGCGCTTTCGTTAATGGAGTGGAATATTGCGATTTATTATTTCCTTTTCGCTTCTTGCCTGGCTTTTCTGGAATCCAGATTTCGATTGGTGGGCTTGGTGCTTTTGATGATTTCCCCTGTTTTCCTGGCAGCTAATAATCAATCTGACCTAAAAAACTACCCTCACTTTAAAGAAGCATTTATCCAAAATATTGAAAATAGCGATCATAATTCACCTTTGATCAGCCATCAATTTATTTGTGATAGCCAAGAAGTCATCCTAGGAGAACTATCCCCAAAAAAAAGGGCAATGAGTTTAGAAGAATTTAAGGCCCAACCCTATTTGAATGCCCCCCAAAATTTCACTTTGTTCATATACAAGTACAGCCAACATGCCTACCCCAATCAAACTTCTCTTCTCCAAAAGGTAAGGGAATTTGCCAGGCAAAATAATTATATTGAAACTGAAAGCCGGGAAGACGAATGGCTACATATTGTCGGGTTTGAAAAAATCAATCCTTTATCACCGCTTCCCAAGGGCGAATATGCGATTAACATTGAATCCAAGTCTAAATTGTTCTCCAGGACTTCCATTGCCTCCAGCCAATAAATACTGTTCATTCAGTGCTTGACTGGTAACGAAGTACATTTGAAAGACATGACCGCCGGCTTCCACATCTATCCCAATACCTAAATTACTTTTTAAATCATTATTCAAATTAGGAATATACTGCAATGTCAAGGAGGATTTTCCTGTCACCTTATATTTGGCACTAAGCCCTATAGACAAATACAAATTTTCATCTCCTTCTAATTGATAGAACTCATATGGACTGATGAAATAAGCCATCATTGGGCTTAACTGGAAACTAAAGCAGTCATTGAACTTTCTGGCAAACATTATCTGAGCCTTATAACTGGTTCTATCTGCGAATGAAACTTCAGTATCTTCTATATAACTATAATCAGAAGTGTTAACTCCTGCACCTGCCATCAGGCTTATCGAAATGGGTCGACTGTTATCATAGCTTTGACTTATCAAATGATAGCGACCATATAAATCATATACTTTATCCAAACTCGACCTAGAGAGTCCCAAGGAGAATTTATCAGTCATTCCATATTCAAAACCAATCATGATATTGGCACCATAGTCAAGGCCAAAAAAGTTTTGGAAACCTCCATCCAATGTCCCAAAAGTATGCATTATGGCCAGATGCAAACCTTTTTTCTCTATGGGCTCAACAGTCAGCAAGTTTATATGTCTGGGGGCATGAAAGATGAGGTCCACGTCCTTGTTTGCTTCAGCAGGTTTTCTTTCCAGCTGGGCTTTAGCTGTAAAAGTTGCTAACAATAAGGATAATATTAACAATAAAGTTTTCATGATTCTGATTATTTCTTTAGACGGGCATTAATGGTCACTATTTGTTTTTCTGACAACTCATAAAACATCACCTTCGGAATCGCTATATCATGGTCCCCTAGCAGGACTTCAAATTTTGCGCTCAAATGCATGGTGTTTTTTTCCTCATCGTGCATGATTTCCCCTTTGATTTCCATCTCCCTTTCCACTCCGTGAATTTTAAATTTCCCCACCGCTGTTACTTTTTGCCCCTTTTCAAATGAACTGATCATTTTTTCATCCAACTCCTTAATTTTTCCTGTAAACTCTGCATAGGGAAAATCTTTGGTTTCCAGGTAATTCTCTCTCATATGTCTATCTCTCAATCCTATCCCCGTTTTCAAGGTATTCAGATCTATATAAAAGTCCACCAAGTTTTTATCCAGGTCTACCAAGCCATTGAGCTGGTCTGACTTTCCCGTAAATTCATTCAGCGAAGCTTGGGAAAGAAACTCTGCATAACCGTTTTCAGTAGTAAATTCTTGGCAAAAGGCTTTTTGCGTACTTCCTAAAAAGGCCAAATAGAATATGATAAAGAGCTTTTTCATGATAGGATTATTTCATGATCGTTAAAATATCATCCTGCAGCATGGTCGAATAGGAAGTCAATGGAGAATTAGCTGGACCGTTCGCAACTGATCCGTCCGTAGCAAACCGGGATCCATGACAGCCACAAACAAACTGACTACTTTGAAATTTCCAATTATCGGAGCAACTGGAGTGGGTACAAACGGAGGTCAAAGCACTGAACATTTCATCACCTATATTCACCACCAAAACTCTTGCTTCACTGATCAAGAGCCATCCCCCATTGGTTTTGAGGCCAGACTGTTTCTTTAAATCAATTGTTACATTATTACCTGAAACATCGATTCCATCCCCCAAACCACCGCCTCCTGAATTATCTGGATTTGAGGGATCCATATCTTCAGAACTGCTGCATGCTGTAAAAAATGACAATCCAAATAGGGACATCACAGATAGCGAGCCTGTCTTAACTAGAAAATCCCTTCTTTCCTGAGGGAGCTTTCCTGATTTTGCGTTTATAAGTTGCTTCATGACTTTACTTACGCATTCTCAAGAACAATTGGATTATCCCGGATTCTGCATTAGAATCTGTCGTGAAAGTTTAAAATGCAAGAAAATCAATTATTTAACGAAAGAAACATAGTACCACTATGGTGAATGAGTTAAATACAGCGAAGCGTTTGATTTTGAAACATTTTAAGCTTGTAAGAGGAAAGCTAATGCATATTTATTTCGGGGTTATAGACTAGGCTTAGCGTTACTCATAAGGTTTACGCAATTACCTCGTATCTATTTAGAGAGCAGTTATAAGAATTTAAGGAAAGAATTTACAGACTTGCAAAAAAACACAATGAAAAGCCTAGCTCAGGTAAGCAAATTAAATAAAGTTTTGAAGGGACTAAAGTTTCAAATTAAACATTATTAAGCAAATAGCTTTCCTGAATAATATTTTAACAGTCTTAATTTAAAAAACCAGCGCGCTTTTGAATCAATACACTTTTCTTTTTAAAATTTCAGCAACCACAATGGCATCTTTGAGCGATTGAGGGTCCTTTAACATCCTTCTGTATCTGTTAGAACCTACATTATCCTCAGCTACTTCCTCCACTTCTTTGAGAATCTTCTTATCTGGATCTATTTCTACCTGATCATCCAATTTGACCAGTCCCTTTCCTTTGCCTGAATGATCAGCTTGGTAAGTACCTTCGTAATATTTAATTTCAGATGGTCTCTTGGTTGGCTCAGTAACTACTTCAACATTAGGATAAACGACTTCTTTGGGTTCTTCATCAAACAATTCTTCTTGCTCGGTTTCTTCAAAATTCCTTCCTTGCTGTTCCTGGCGAATTTCTTTCAATAGTTCCTCAAAAGATACAGGCTTCCTTCTAGGCTCATCATTTGATAGCTCCTCGCCCGTCTCATCAAGCTCCTGACCATTCCCCTTTTTCTTTTTGGTAAGTGCATTGACTATAAAAAATATTATCGAAATGATAATATAGATCCAAGTTCCATTATCCACTGCTTCGCTGTTTTTTGGTTAAAACTAAGGTAGTAAAAATATTTCAATGTTTACATCAGGTCGGCTCGGTAGAATGTTAAACTAGCAAATAAGTGTAATCCTATACCTTGAAAGATAAAAAATTTAAAATTGGATTAGACTGCTCAATTGAACTGCAGCATTTATATGATTGGTATTAATCTTTTCAGAACTGGATTTTAGGGGTTAGTGAATTGGAATTTCTGTACTAAAAATGACCCAATATATAGTTCAAAAAGCTTTTCCCAAGTAATTCAAACTCCAAGTATTTCCCTTAAAGAAAAGAATAATTTCTTTGACTTTTTTATAACAAACTCATTTACAACTAACTGCAAATTCTCATTTGCTTATTAGCCCGATCTGATTAATTTTGTTTGTCTTAATCTATTTTATTTGAGCATACATGCAGCTAACCAAGCTTGAAATCAAAGGTTTTAAAAGTTTTGGGGACAAGGTCTCTATCCATTTTGACAAGGGCATTACAGGAATTGTAGGCCCCAATGGATGTGGAAAATCCAATGTTGTGGATGCCATCCGCTGGGTACTGGGTGAGCAAAAAACCCGTGCACTGCGATCCGATAAAATGGAAAATGTGATTTTCAATGGTACAAAAAACAGGAAACCCACCAATTTGGCTGAGGTGTCCCTGACCTTTGAAAACACCAAAAACCTGCTCCCTACCGAATACACCCATGTCACCATTACCCGTCGTTACTATCGATCCGGTGAAAGTGAATACCTACTCAATGGCATTGCCTGTCGTCTAAAGGATATCAACAACCTCTTTATGGACACTGGTATCCAGTCTAACAGTTATGCCATCATCGAACTGAAAATGATTGATGAGTTGCTCAATGACAAGAACAACTCACGAAGGGACCTATTTGAGGAAGCAGCCGGTATTTCCAAATTCAAGACCCGTAAAAAGGAGACCCTTAAAAAACTGGAAGATACCGATGCGGACCTTGACAGGGTGGAAGACCTGTTATATGAAATTGAGAAAAACCTCAAGTCCCTGGAAAAGCAGGCAAAGCAGGCAGCCAAATACTTTGAGATCAAAAAATCCTATAAGGCATCAAGCATTGCCCTGGCCAAGATCAGCGTAAAAACCCACACGGATAACCTCATTGGTGCCAATGAAAGGATCAATGCGGAAAATGATCGCAAATTACAGCTCAACAACCAGATAACGACCAAAGAAGCAGAATTGGAAAAATCCAAGTCTGAACAGATCCATAAAGAAAAACTCCTCTCCTCCAGACAAAAAACGCTCAACGAGCATGTCAACAAGATCAGGCAGTTTGAGAGTGAGAAAAAAATCAAAAACGAACGTCTTCGATTCTTGGAAGACCGTTCAATGAAGCTCCGTGAGCAGATCGATCAAGACCGAAAATCCAATGACCGTGCGGGCTTTAGTATTCGTTCCCTAGAGCAAGAAAAAGAAGTCGCAGAAAAACTTTTAGCAGAAAAGGAGCTTACTGTAGAAAATCTAAAAGCAGAATACGAGGAGCAAAAATCTGCCCATGCCATTCTTCAAGAAAGGCAAAAAGTGCTCAGCAAGGATTTCTCCTCTCGCAAGGACGCTATCTACCAACTCAGTAAAGAACTGGAAATCAAGCAGATTCAGCTTTCCTCCCTTAAGCAGGAATTGGAAAAAACTGCTTCAGATGATAATAGCCAAGAAGCGAACCTTGCTGAATTTGAAGAAAAAATGCTGGTCCTTAAAGATGAATTGGATGAAAAAACCGATCGCATCACCCAGCTGAAAGCCAAGGAGGAGGACCAGAATCATAAAATAGAAGAATTAAATCATACCATAGAACTGATCAGGGAAGAGGTCACCCAGTTGGGGCGGAAATTGGATGCTAAATCCAATGAATTTAACTTGACAAAATCCTTGGTTGAAAACCTAGAGGGTTTCCCTGAAGCCATCAAGTTCCTGAAAAAGAATTCAGATTGGGGCAAGGACACTCCCCTGCTTTCGGATATTCTGACCACCAGTGAAAACTATCGAGTGGCCATTGAGAATTATCTTGAAAGCTATATGAACTATTATGTGGTGGATACAGAGGCCCAAGCCATTGCCGCAGTAAACCTGTTGAGTGATGCCGCAAGAGGAAAAGCCAACTTCTTTGTTCTTGAGCATTTTGAGCGTTTCAAGCCCTCCACCAATAAACTGTTTGCAAATGCTACGGCTGCCACAGAAATCATTGAATATGATGAAAAATATGCCAGGCTAATCAGTTATATCTTGGACGATGTCTATATCGTCCAAGGTGAGATCAAAGACATTCCAGATGATAATGACACCATTTTCATCACGGAAAGCGGAAAATTCACCAAGCGTAAATTCAGCATTTCGGGTGGTTCAGTTGGGCTCTTCGAAGGTAAGCGAATTGGCCGTGCAAAAAATCTTGAGAAGCTAGAGGTCCAAATCAAGGAGCTGAATAAAAAGGTCAGTGCTGCAAGGTCCAACTTGGACAAAAAAGTCAGTGACCTGATGAAACTGAAAGAAGTTTCCTACAAGAAGGATATCGAAGACCTTCAATCTGAAATTTCTGAGGTCAACCAGCAATATATCTCCATCAAAACCAAAAAGGAGCAGTTGGCAGAGATGCTATCCACCAATGCCAATAAACGGGAAGATATCCTTGAAAAGATTGACAGCTTAAGTGAAGAAGTCAATGAAATAGGTCCAAAACTGGAAGAAGAGAAAAATGGTTTTGACGGCATGGAGGAAGAGATCGAAATCATCAATGAGCAATTGCTCACTGAAGAGGAAAGCTTGTCCGTCCGTTCCAGCAATTACAACCAAGAAAACATCCAATACCATCAGCACTTAAATAAAGTCAATAGCCTTGGACAGGAAATTTCCTTTAAGAAAAGTGCTTTTGAAAACAGTAAGGAAAGGATAGAGGAATCCCAATCCGAACTGAGTACAATTGATCAAGAAATTAGGGGACTTCTGGACAATAATGAAATCAAGGATGATGAATTGATCGAGTTATATACTGAGAAGGAAACTATTGAACTCGGTGTTACTGAAGCAGAAAAAGATTACTATGCTTCCAGGGGTAATATCGACGAAATGGAAAAAGGCATCCGTGAACTGTCCAAACAAAAAGAAGGGATCGATGCCCTGATCATGGAATTGCAAAATACGCTTAACGAGATCAAGCTTAAGCTTTCCAGTATGAAGGAAAGGCTAAGTGTGGAATTTGAAATTGATCTTGACAACCTGATTCAGGAAGATCCCGAAGTGGATCCTGAATACCAGGAAAAGGATGAAGAACAAATCCGTGAGGAAGTCCAAAAGGCCAAACAAAGGTTGGAAAAAATAGGCCCAATCAACCCAATGGCTATGGAGGCTTATGATGAAATTAAGGAACGTCATACCTTTATTTCATCACAAAAAGAAGACTTGGAAAAAGCCAAGAACTCCTTAATGGATACCATTAAGGAAATAGATACGGTGGCCAAGAAAACTTTCTTGAATGCCTTTGATCAAATAAAAACCAACTTTATTAAGGTTTTCCGTTCATTGTTTACAGCTGAAGATGACTGTGACTTAAAGTTGACCAATCCTGAGTCCCCATTGGATAGCACCATTGAGATCATGGCCAAGCCAAAGGGCAAGCGACCATTGACCATCAACCAACTTTCGGGTGGTGAGAAGACCTTGACAGCCACTTCCCTACTCTTCTCTATTTACCTATTGAAGCCGGCACCTTTCTGTATCTTTGATGAAGTGGATGCACCATTGGATGATGCCAATATTGACAAGTTCAACCAGATCATCCAGAAATTCTCCAACGAGTCCCAGTTTATCATTGTGACCCATAATAAGCGGACTATGGCCAGTACCGATATTATCTACGGTATCACTATGATTGAAGCTGGTGTATCAAGGGTGGTACCTGTGGATTTGAGGGAACTGGAAGATATTATCGAGGATTAATTTATTCTTTTAATATGCTAAGGAGGATTTTAAATCCTCCTTTTTTATTTGACCTTTTTTTACCTTGTCTTAAATCCCAATTTTGTTTGGTTAATGAAAAAAGACCTTCTTTAAACATTTTATTTTGAGTCCAAGCAATGATATATTCCCAAAAATCAATATTTTATTTAAAATGAAATAAAAACAAATCAGATATCAACATGCGAATCAAAAAGCTTTTTCTCCCCCTAATCGCCATAAGCATTCTTTTCGCATGCAATCAATCCGAAAGAAAAAATAATATTGATTTGGTAAAGCCTGAATTAAATAACCAGGTTAATGACACCTTGATTTATTCTGACCCTAAAAATTATTTAATGGTTTTAGATGGTGTTAAAGATTCTTCCGAAGTGAAGATAAGCTCTTACAAAGAGCTGCTTGCCCTGTTTGAAAAACTGAACTATACACAAGAGGCTTGGCAAGCCGGAATCAGGGAAGTACCTAGGGTATACCTCCAAATAATCGGAGAGAAATGGGGATCTACCAGCTCAAAAGAGGTTTCCATAGATAATAAAAAACGCATATTTTTCCGAGGGCTTGCCCCACTCCTATTACGTTCAAATGAACTGATAAAGGAAGACCAGTCCAAACTCAAAAGCTTTATTCAAGCACATTCTCAAAATGAAGAATTATCAAACAATGATCATAAATGGATCATCAAACTAGCCAAAGTATATCAAGTCGATTTAACTAATGATCAATTAACAGTTAGTACCCTTGAAGAACTATCCAAAAAGGTTGACATCATACCTGTGTCTTTGGCCTTGGCACAAGCTGCTGAGGAAAGTGGATGGGGCACTTCCCGATTTGCTGCTGAAGGTAATTCCCTTTATGGTCAATGGAGTTGGGGAGAAAATGCAATTACTCCTGAAAACCAAAGAAAAGGTTTAGGAAACTATGGAATAGCAGCTTTTGAAACCTTGCAACAATCGGTTTGCGCCTATATGCTCAACCTCAATACCCATAATGCCTACAGTAGCTTTAGAAACAAAAGAAATGAATTACGAAAAGAGTCAAAAAAATTAAGTGGCTATGAATTGGCAGGGCAATTAACCAAATACTCTGAACGAGGTGAAGACTATGTAAAAACTATCAGGGGCTTGATGGATTATAATCATTTGATTGCTACTGATAGTGCCTATCTTTCCAACAGCTCACCCATTTACTTAATACCCAAAAAGGAAAAACAATGAAAAACCATTTAGGTTCAACACTTTAAAAAATGCCAAAAGTTCTAAGTATAAATTTTTATCTAAAACTTCATCACGAAACCATGATCAATAGATTAATATTATTTTTTATCTCGCTCGCATTAATTATAAACACTGGCCAAGGACAAAACCTAAAAATTAAACAGCTCCAAATCCCTGTTCTAAAATCTAAATCACATTCCCCGACATTACAGTTCAGCCTTAACACGGCCTATGACTTTGAAATCAAAAATGTAACCTTGTCCTTCAAGGAAAGTACTGACTTAGCTGACATTGAGTCCATCAGCATTTTTGATTTGGGACAAGACAGTAGTTGGCAAGTGGAAAAAGGAAAACTATTGGTGCAATCCCCATTAATCAAAGCAGAATGCTCCATCAAGCTATCAGTACCACTGGCGAAAGACCAACATTTCTTTATAGTGGCAGTAAAACTATCGGATAAAGCGCCTCTGGACCATTTTATCGCTGCTGAGCTAAAACAAGTCCTACTTTCGAATTCCAAAACCCTAAAACTTTCTAAAAAGCCAAAGGTCTTGAAACAAAGAATTGGTATTGCATTAAGAAATGGAGGTGATGATGGAGTGGTCAGGTATAGAATTCCAGGACTGGCACAAACCAATCAAAAATCCCTCTTGGCCATTTATGATATTAGAAGGGATAATGGTCGTGATCTCCAAGGTGATATTGATATAGGAGTAAGCAGAAGTACAGATGGAGGCAATACTTGGGAACCCATGCGCATAGGTTTGGATATGGGTGAATATGGAGGACTACCTCAAAAGTTTAACGGGGTCAGCGATGCCTGTATTTTGGTAGACAAAAACAGCGATACCATTTACCTTGCGGGCTGTTGGATGCATGGAGTCATTGATGAAAAAACAGGTGAAAAAATCACCGGATTGAATGAAAGCTCCAGCAACTGGAACCACCAATGGAGGAATAACGGGTCACTTCAAGGCTTTGACATTGACAAAACCTCCCAATTTATTATTGCAAGATCTACCGATGATGGCAAAACCTGGGGAGAACCTATCAATATCACCCAAAGTATCAAACATGCTGATTGGCATCTGGCCGCTCCAGCGCCAGGGTCTGGAATCACCTTAGAAGACGGCACTTTGGTAATACCATCACAGGGAAAGGACGAAAATCAAATCCCCTTTTCCAATATCATTTTCAGTAAGGATGGCGGAAAAAGCTGGATGGCCAGTAAACCTTCCTATACCAACACCACCGAAAATATGGTGGTCCAACTCAGTGATGGTAGCATAATGCAAAATATGCGGGATAATCGAAACCGGCAGGACAAATCTGAAACAAATGGCAGGGCGATTTATACTACTTTGGATCTGGGGAATACTTGGAAAATGCACCCTACCAATCATGATTCCCTAATAGAGCCAGTATGCATGGCCTCCATCTATAAACATGAATACATTGATAATAAGGGAGAGAAAAAATCAGTGCTTCTTTTTTCAAATCCCAATTCAAAATATGAGCGAAAATCCATGACCATTAAAGTAAGTTTTGATGATGGTCAGAGCTGGCCGGAAGAAAATTGGTTGCTATTGGATGACTTAAGCCTCCAAGGTGGATATTCCAGCATTACCTCTATTGACAACAATACCATAGGTATATTATACGAAGGCAGCCAGGCACAAATGACCTTTGAAAGGATTTCCTTGGAGGAATTGGGGATTAAGGATGCAAAAAAAGAATAACGGGAACTAGCTATGGAGGATTTAAAATCCTCCAGTATTTATGGTTCGGGATTTAAAATACAGAATGGTCCCCCCTCCTCCAAAAACTTTAACAGGAAAAAAATAAACTAATAACCATAGAAAACACTAACTGTCCTCTTTTAACATCTTTTATATTTCAATACTCAATGATTTTTCCGAAACTGTGAATCCATTTTGGGTACTAATGTTTTTTAATTTTGATGTAAACTGATGAATTCAAAGAGCTTTTTAATGACGGCCCTACTTATTCTTTGTTTTATTGCAGATGCAAGTACGCAAACCAAGCAGTCACTTAGCGAAACCGAAAAAATAAAACAGTTTGGTCTAGTCTGGGGATTGATAAAATACCACCATCCCCAAGTGAGCAAAGGGAATTACGATTGGGACAATGTATTTATAGAAAACTTTAGCAAATTAGATAACATCAAAATCCAAGCAGAACTGAATCAATTATTACTTGATTTTGTAAACAGTGTAGACCCTGGCAAAATTAAAGTCTCAACAAACCTTTATGACTTTTTCACTAAAAACTATGACTATAAATGGATCGAAAAGTACAAATTCTCTCCTGATCTTTATTCTCATTTATCTAATCTAAGGGACAATACCAATATTAAAAGCCATTATATCACGAGACATACTTTCTCTTCAATTCCCTCCTTTGATAATGAAAATGGCTTTGACAGTTTTAATTATACCCTTAAAAGTCATCGGCTTTTATCTCTCTTTAGCTTCTGGAATGTAATACAATATTATTATGTCAATAAATACCTAATTGATAAAAACTGGTTAGATATATTGGATGAATTTATCGTGAAATTTTCAGACTGTAAATCGAAATTTGACTACGAAAAAACCAAAGCTAATCTTTTTACACATTTAAATGATTCACATTCTTTCTATTACAGCCAGGAATTGAGTGATTCTTTAATGACCTACAAACCTCCATTTGGTGTAAATATGATTAATGACACCTTAGTCATCTCATTCGTAACAAAAACTCTAGAAGAGAAATATGATTTAAAGCTGGGTGATTTAATTTTTGAGGTGGACGGAAAAAGCATTCATGCTAACCTGAACGAAAAAGTAAAACCATTTCTTTCTTCCTCAAATGACACCTACTTGAAAAAATGGGCCAACTGGATAATTTTCAGTAACAAAGTAAACTTGGAACTAAGCATCAAGCGAGACAATCAAATCTTAAAAGCATCACTCAACCTGGACAATCTTAGTAGAACAAATGAATACTCCGCACTCAAATCTTCCACGCCTACTGAAAAATGGAAAATCCTCAAGGGCAATATTGGCTATCTAAATTTAAAAACCATTTCAAATGATGATCTGAAAAATGCATTCAAGTGCTTTTCCAGTACAAAAGGAATCATCATTGATTTAAGAAATTATCCAAGAAACATCTATCTCAATACACTTGCAAAACACCTCTATCCCAAAAAGAAAAAATTCATCCAGACTATTTCTCCAATTCCCAACAGACCTTCGTTAGCACATTATGACAAAGCGCCGCTAAAAATCATAAAAAACCCCTTTATAGCAGGTAGCAAAAATCCAAAGTATTATAAAGGAAAGGTTTTATTACTCGTTAATAAAACTACGATGAGTCAAGCTGAATATATTGGTATGGCCATACAAGTCTCGCCAAACTGTATAACTGTAGGAGAAAATACCGCTGGAGCCCAAATGAACGTAGCTTCATTTATCTTACCAGATAAGTCAGAAATTAATTTCACGAGTTTGGGAGCATTCTATCCAGATGGAACAGAAGCACAAAGAATAGGCTTAAAAATCGATTATTATGTAAAAGAAACCACTTCCAACTTTCTGCGAGACCAATATCTATTGAAAGGGATTGAATTAATCAATTCACCTCATTAGGCAATTTCTTCAGCTGAGGAGAATTTAAAATACACCGTTATTATAAGATCCGGTAGACTGATCCCTTAAAGCCCCCCTCTGATGTTCCTTGTGATCTCTGTGGTCCCTAAAAAACCAACAACCCCTGCTCTCTCAATATCTCCCAAACTTCCGATTCCACCAATTCTTCAAAATCACCGACATTGGCTTCATAATCTTCCCAAATTTCTTTAAGCATACTCAAAGGTTGATCATAGGATACGTTGGCTAATAGGCTGGCCACCCATTCTGCAAATTCCTCTGGCAACTCCATAGCAAAATCTTCTTGCTTACCCGAAAAGACCAACTCAACAAAACCAGGTTCTCCTGAATCAAGTAGATCAGGTTGCGCCCCGATCCAAACAATCCTTTGATGTTTCTTATAGACTAATCCGGGTTCTTCCGCAATTTTCCTTTGGATATAGTTTTTGGGGATAGTGGTCGCTGGCACCTTGAAGTCAAACCATTCCTTCAATGGAATCTCAAAGCCTACTCCATGCATATAATTGAATAGGGACTTCCTCAGGCCTTCCGAGAATGTTGCATGGTCAACCCCGACAGGATCTTCATAGCCTACCTCATTATTGGCAAATGGCGCCAATTCCAAATCAGTTCTTTGCACACCAAAAGCCTTTGGGTCCAAGCCAACTGGACTATGGGCGGTCATGGCAAAACGGTGCCAAAAACCTGATTGTAAAACACCTTCCTCAAAAAGCTGACGCACCATTTCCAAGGAATCAATGGTTTCCTGAGCAGTTTGGGTAGGATAACCATACATCAAATAGGCATGCACCATAATCCCTGCTTGTGTAAGATGATGGGTAACTTGCGCCACTTGCGCCACGGTTACTCCCTTTTTGATCAAGCCAAGCAATCGATCAGAAGCAACTTCCAACCCTCCTGAAATGGCAATACAGCCAGAAGCCCTCAACAATCGGCAAAGATCAGCAGTAAAATTACTTTCAAAACGGATATTGGTCCACCAAACGACCACAAGCCCCCTTCTCAAGATCTCAAGAGCCAAATCCCGCATCAAAGCAGGTGGTGCCGCTTCATCTACAAAGTGGAAACCATTGGTTCCCGTTTGCTCCATAATTTCCTCAATCCTATCACAAAGGATAGCAGCAGTAATGGGTTCGTAGCGACCAATATAATCCAAGGAGATATCACAGAAAGTACATTTCCCCCAATAACAGCCATGGGCCAGAGTCAACTTATTCCAACGACCATCACTCCATAAGCGATGCATAGGATTGGCTACCTCAATCACCGAAAGATATTCACTCAAAGGCAAGTCACTATAATCAGGAGTTCCCACATCCCGCTGAGGTACATCTTTATCTGTAGCCCCATTGATCATTTTTACCTCACCCTCCAAACAAACAAATGTTCGCTTTAAAGCTTCCAAAGGCAGTTTCCCTTCCAAGTGTTCCAACAACAAACGAACGGGGGCTTCACCATCATCCAAGGTGATATAATCTACATAATCGAAAATTCTTGCATCTTTCAAACTTCTTAACTCTGTATTCGGATAACCACCACCCATCCAAACTTTAATTTCTGGATGATTTGCCTTTAGGTATTGACCACACTTCAATGCTCCATAAAGATTTCCTGGAAAAGGAACTGAGAAAGCTACCGAATCAGGCTGATATGACTTTATTTTTTCCTCCAATAAATCAAGCAATATTGTATCGATAAGACTCACTGGCTCCTGAAGAGCTTTCTCCATTTCATCAAAGCTGCCTGCTGACATACCCAAGCTCTCCGCATAGCGACTAAAACCGAAATGGGGATCTATGGCCTCAGTAATCAGATCTCCTAAATCCTCCAAATACAAGGTAGCTAGGTAACGGGATTTGTCCCTTAGGCCCATTGTCCCGAAGGCCCAGTCCACATCTCCCAACTGCTCAAATCGAGCTGCCTGGGGCAAAAAATTTCCCTCGGAAATATGATAGGCCAGTGTTGGATTCTTGTCCTGCAAAAAATCAATCACTGTATCTATCGTCTGCAAATAAGCAGCCTTCATCCTCAATATTCTATTTACATTGTCTGAATATTGGAGTCCTTGCTCTTCTGCCAATTCAAAAACCTGCATTAGCCCTTTTTTTGAAAACAAGGCTAAAATCACTTCCAAACCCAAATCAGCCTGATTTGACGTAATGTTTAAGGTATTTAGATAACCTTTTAGATAGGCCGTTGCTGGATATGGAGTATTCAGCTGGGTAAATGGAGGGGTGATGAAGAGAACTTTAGTAGCCAAAGTATTAGGGATTGATTTGGGGCAAAATTATAAAGAAAGGTGGAATAATTCATGATTTGTGGCAAAACCAGGTGCCAGTAAGCATAACTCCAGTCATTGGAAGTCCCATAAAAAAATCATTTTCCTATAACCTTTCTTCAAAACAGCTTGTCTAAGCTCTACCTTTCCAAACATTACAAATAATTTAACTTCTGCAAAATGAAAAAGATTCAAGTCTATTAACTTTTAAGGGACTAGTATTTTTTAAAAGATGCTATCAACGAATCAATGGATTCACTTGATTCTAAACTTCCATTTCCGCCTACAATTACCCCTTTAGGCTTGGCTCTTTTTGTTTTGTTTGCGACCTTCGAGCTTATCAACTTGAGAGAGAGCCATAAAAAACTTTAAAACTTTCCCTAATTGGCATTTTTATAATTGGCTTAGGCAAACAAAGTCTAAAAATACCCCACATGGGGTATTTTATGGGATTACAGCATTATTTACCTTACAATCAAATTCAAATAAACCCAAAATGTACTTGATCTTATTTGAGGTGATAAATCTTGACAATGCTTAAATTTTAGTTAAAAATCACTTTTTATTCAGATTAGAGTCAGTAAAAATTATTTTAAAACTTATGAAAAAGCCCTTTATTTTTATCCTGAGTTTATTAATTCAACATTATAGTTTTTCTCAAAACTCACCCCAGGAACCAAATAATAATTTCGCCTTTAGAATATACAAGGCGACCAAACCAGATTCCAGCAACTATTTCATTTCCCCTTACAGTCTCAATTTAGCATTAGCTATGACCATGGAAGGTGCAGGATCATCCACCAAGCAGGAATTGGAAAGTTTATTATCAATCAATAATCTTGAAAAGGAGTCCAGTGAAAACTTTGGTTTAAATGGACCATCAAATAATGAAGCTCCCAAAATTCAACCTCAGCACATCAAAAATGATGATGGCAGCAATAACAACCAGCTCATCATAGCCAACTCCTTATGGATAAAAGACAATTTTGAGATAAATCCCCAATACAAAGATAAAATTCAGACAGACTATATGGCCGATGTCTTTAGCTTTAACATGGGTAATAATACGGATCCCAACCAAAAGTTAAATGACTGGTTATCAAACAAAACCCAAAACAAAATAAAGAGATTAAATGGATTAGGGAAAAATGTCAAATTGAGCCTTTTGAATGCAATTTATTTTTTTGGACAATGGGAAAAGCCATTTGAAGCCAACAGGAATTCTTTGAGCCTATTTTATACCATTACAAAGGAAATGGTTAGTATAGACTTTATGTATAATCAGTCCAATTACCAGTATTATGAAGATCCAGAACTTCAGGCTATTCATATTCCTTATCAATCCAATCAATACTCTATGATGGTACTTTTACCAAAGAGTCATAAAAGTCTCTTGGAATTGGAGGAAAAGATCAACCTGGATTACCTTTCAAAAATAGACAGCCTAAGTGCTGAAGAAGAGATTAAGTTGACCCTTCCAAAAATGAAGATTGAATCCGAGATCAACCCGATCAAGGACATTAAAAAGATGGGTTATTCTTTAATGTTTTCTGACAAAGCAGATTTCAGCGGTATTTCAAGCAAAGATTCTTTGAAAATAGGTGAAATCATCCATAAGACCACTTTTGAAACCAATGAAATAAACAGTGAAGCCACAGCAGCTTCCTTAAATAAAATGGTGATTGTTGGCTACAGCGGCTTAGGATCCAAGCCCAAAAAGACGATAAAGCAATTCCATGCCAGTCGCCCTTTTATATTTTTTATAACTGACAATAAAACAGGCTCAATAATTTTTACTGGGAGGTTTGTAAGATGATAAGTTTCAACTTTGTATAAATTATACTCAAGTTAGGAAGATTTAAAATCCTCCTAAATATCAGTAAAAAAGAAAGGTGGAACTCAAGCCCCACCTTTCTAATATTCTAACACTAAATCACAAAATTTACATTAATCACAATTTCCTTCAATATCACAGGCACTGCCTGTTTCAGTTCCTTCAACAGATTTTAAAGGAGCTCTCTCCGCTTCATAAGCTTTCCAAGCAGTATCCAATGCCTGGCTAAAAGTTTCTTTTGCCTGTGCTCCGGAAACACCATACTTCTGGTCCAGTACAAAAAAAGGAACACCTCTCACCCCTAATTGCTGGGATTCATAGATGTCGTGGTTAACAGCTGCATCATAATCAGCAGACTGTATGGCAGCCTCAGCTTTTTCCACTTCCAATCCAACCTCCTTAGCTAAGAGGATCAAGGTGGCATCATCATCCATATTGGCACCTTCAGTAAAATAAGCATGAAACAACCTCTCCTTTAGGGCATCACCTTTACCACTTATTTTTGCGTACTGCAAAAGTCTATGTGCTTTTCTAGCATTGGCAACAACCACTTTACTGAAATCATAATCCAGACCTTCTTCCTTAGCCATTGCTGCTACCTGCTCACCTGCCTCTTCAGCCTGTTCTAAACTCCAACCTTTGGTTTCTGCCAAATACTGAGCAATGCTTTTGTCAGGTTCAGTTTTCATTTCAGGATTCAACAAAAAACTTTTCCACTCCACCTGCACCTTGTCTTTATGAGGAAATTCCTCCAGTGCAGCTTCCAATCTTCTTTTTCCGATGTAACAAAATGGACACATGATGTCCGACCAGATTTCTATTTTCATAGTTAATTTTGATTATCTTAATGGTAAATCAATTTTGAAGCGTTTGAGTTCAAAAATTATATGAAAACTAGAGAATGTCCCTCGTGTGCGATGGAGGTAGATGCCAAAGCAAAAGAATGTCCCATTTGCAAATATGAGTTTCCAAAACGTAGCCCACTCTTTCAATGGGCCGCTATTCTGTTGGCTATTCTTTTTATTCTTATGTATCTGTTGTGAAAAACAGATTAAAACACCCTATAAAGGATAAAGGTGCCAAATAATAAAACTACCTTTATCTTAACTAAACCATCTCCAAATGTTGCTCCAAAGACTCCAAAACAGCATCTGTTACCAAATGATAAAATGGAACTGGATCATTGTTCACTTGCACAGCTTCCAAAGCACGATAATAAGCAAGCCTAGATGCATTATCTCCTTTTAAATTGGCAATGGTGTACCCATTACTGACCAGGATCAAATTCATAATCAATCGACTGGTCCTTCCATTTCCATCTACAAAAGGATGAATACTCACCAAACGCTCATGAAGTTCTGCAGCCAAAAGCACTGGATGCAGTACATTCCTTTGTTGTTGGTAATGCAGGAAATAGTCCTCCATCATTTTATCTATCAAATAAGGTTGAGGCGGAACATGCTGACTACCACTAATCCTCACAGGAACAGAACGATATTTGCCAGCATTTTCTTTATCTATCCCCTTTAAGACCAAATAATGCAGATCTAAAAGACTCCTTTTATAAAGCTCCACCTTATCAGAAGCCAACTTCTCTAAATATTCAACTGCCTCGGCATGGTTGATAGCTTCCAAATGTTCTCTCATGGACTTACCACCAATGGTAATTCCTTCATTTACTACCAAATGGGTTTCTTGCAAGGTCAAAGTATTTCCTTCAATTCTATTACTTTCAAAGGTATAAGCCACATTAAAGTACTCCTTCATCTTTTTAAGCTGAACTGCTCCCAATGGTCTTCTACTTTGCCATTTTTCTTTAAGCATATCCACCTTTTCCAACTTGGATAAAATTTCAGATGGAATCTTTTGGAGTACTAGTGATTGCTTCCCTGCAAGGTATTCTACCCTACTTTCTGCCAATGCCAGTATTTCAGCAGAATCCACTTCATACTGTACTAAGTTCAACACTTTCTCTACCAACCATATCTTCTTCAAATCAGTAAATGACAATTCATAGGCTTCCGCCAAACTTATCAGGTTTTTTTCTGATGGCAACCTTTTTCCGCGCTCAAACTTGCTGAGCAATCCTGCATCTATACCTGTCAGACTTACCACTTCCTTTAAAGCTAGTGCTCGCCTTTCCCTACTATCCATCAAAACAGCTGCTAATGTCTCCATTTGACTTTTATATTTTTGACAATTTAAGTCAATTTTTTAGATTTTAAAAATATTTATAATATAATCCTACCCCAACACCCAAACAAATAAAGTATTGGACAATAGACTATTAGTCCAAAATCGGATTAAAACCATCGTTCAATCCAATTTATTACCAAACAATCTATTGAAGCCCACTCTTGAGTTTCAAAATATAATTATTTGAACCATGAAGAACTCAGGTCAAAGCCTATACACATCCTTGCTTTAATAAAATTTCTATTAAAATATTTTGTTTATTTCACCATTAATTCGAACATTTGTACCGCATTAGAACAATGAGTCATTTAATCAACATAGCAGCGCACAGTACTTCAATGGATATCCTATCCATTAACAGCATTGCTATGCCTACTTTTTCAATAAGGAAAGACTTCAGGAGTCTTTTTAGGGCCTAGTCCCTGCTATTATTATGGATATCTCACGCGGATGTCTTTCTACCCAAATCAAATTTATTTTCTTTATTACTTACAGGAGTCAATCAGTTGGCAAAACAATGTCGGGAACTAGAGCCAATCACGACTCCCTCGATAAATACCAAACATGACAAAAAGTCAATTTATCATACAGCCTGCCGGAGAGCAGCACTGTAAATATGCCCAAGAAATTGTGGATGAAATGGCTACTTCCGCCCAAGCCAGAGGAACAGGCATTGCCAAACGTTCCCCTGAATACATCACTCAAAAGATGCGGGAAGGAAAAGCTGTGATCGCGCTATCCAAAACTGGAGAATGGGCTGGTTTCTGCTATATTGAAGCATGGAGCCATGGGAAGTTTGTGGCCAATTCAGGACTGATCGTTTCCCCTAATTTCAGAAAATCAGGCCTTGCCCGTGAAATCAAAAAAGCGGTTTTCAAGCTTAGCCGTAGTAAATTCCCAGATGCTAAAATATTTGGGTTGACCACAGGTGCTGCCGTGATGAAAATCAACTCTGAATTGGGATATGTACCGGTCAGCTACTCAGACCTAACCGACGATGAGGAATTCTGGAAGGGCTGTCAGAGTTGTGTCAACTATGAAATCCTAAAAAGCAAGAACCGCAGCAATTGCCTTTGCACAGCCATGCTTTATGTTCCTAAGGATCAAAAGAAAAAAGAAGTGGCCATGCGCAAGGATTTTGACAAAAACCTAAGCCTGTTTGAGCGACTAGTGCGTATGAAGCGTGCCGTCTTCACAGGCATAAAAAAAAAGACCAATAAAACGTTAGAATTAATATAAAAATGAAAAAAGTAGTTTTAGCATATAGCGGTGGTTTGGACACCACTTTTTGCGCAATTCACTTGTCCCAAGAAAAAGGTTATGAAGTTCATGCCGTATTGGTAAACACTGGCGGATTCAGCGAAGAAGAGTTAAAAGCCACCGAAGAAAGGGCAGGAAAACTGGGGATTGCTTCATTTGAGGTTTTGGATGTTACTCAAACCTATTATAATGAAGTCATAAAATACTTGGTGTTTGGTAACGTTTTGAAAAACCAAACCTACCCGCTTTCTGTTAGTGCTGAGAGGATCCTTCAGGCCAAGGCCCTCGCAGAATATGCTAAAAAAATCGGAGCAAAAGCTGTAGCTCATGGAAGTACTGGTGCTGGTAATGATCAGGTGCGTTTTGACATGATCTTCCAAACCATCCTTCCTGAAGCCGAAATCATTACCCCGATCCGTGATTTGAAATTGAGCCGCGAGGCCGAAATCGAATATCTGAAAAAGCACGGTGTGGAAATGAATTTCGAAAAAGCAGCCTATTCCATCAATAAAGGTATTTGGGGAACATCTGTTGGTGGTAAGGAAACCCTTACTTCTGGTGATACCTTACCAGAAGAGGCCTACCCTACCCAATTAACTAAAACAGAACCTGAGAACATCACCTTGCAATTCGAATCAGGAGAGCTAAAAGGTGTCAATGGACAAAATTTCGATAATCCTGTAGACGCCATCTTGAAAGTTCAGGAATTGGCTGATCCTTATGCCATTGGTCGTGACATCCACGTTGGTGACACCATCATTGGTATCAAGGGGCGTGTAGGCTTTGAGGCTGCTGCTCCATTGATCATTATTAAGGGCCATCAGCTATTGGAAAAACACACTTTGACCAAATGGCAGACTTTCTGGAAAAACCAGATTTCCGAATTCTATGGCAACCACCTTCATGAGGGACATTATCTGGATCCTGTAATGAGAAACCTGGAAGCATTCCTCCAGGATACTCAAACCTTCGTTACGGGTACCGTAAAAGTGACTTTGAAACCTTATCAATTCCAATTAATTGGTATTGAGTCCGAACATGATTTGATGTCTGCCAAATTCGGCAGCTATGGTGAAATGAATAAGGGTTATACTGCTGAAGATGTTAAAGGATTCACCAAAATCCTTGGCAACCAAACAGCTATTTTCCACAAAGTGAACCAAACCTTAGAAAATGACTAAAATTAAAACGGCCATTATTGGCGCTGCGGGATATACTGGAGGGGAATTGCTAAGAATTTTGGTAAACCACCCCAACTGTGAATTGGTATACATCCATAGCAATAGCCAAAAAGGCAAAAAAATAGATGAAGTACACCCAGATCTGATCGGTGACTCCGATTTGATCTTCACGGATGAAGTAAAAACTGAAGGTTTGGACGCCGTCTTCTTGGGCTTGCCCCATGGACAAGCCAAGTCTTTTTTGGAAGAGAACAAATTCGATGAGAATACCGTCATCATCGACTTGAGCACCGATTTCAGAGATGAATCCAACGGCTTCCTTTATGGGCTTCCAGAGATCAATGCCTCTAAAAATAAAGGCGCCAAGCGCATTGCCAACCCAGGCTGTTTTGCCACTGGTATCCAATTGGCCTTGGTGCCTGCCATAGCTGCTGGATTGGCCAAAAATGACATCCATATTACCGGAATCACTGGAAGTACTGGTGCGGGCAAAAAGCTGAGTGAAACCACTCATTTTAGCCAGAGAAACCAGAACGTGTCAGTTTATAAGCTATTTACCCATCAACACCTAAAAGAAATCAAACAGACTTTTGGGCAGTTGCAGGACGGCTTTGACCAGAACTTACTATTTGTACCCTACAGGGGCAATTTCTCCCGTGGCATTTGGATCACTGCATACTTTCCATACGAAGGCACTTTAGAAGATGCCTATAAAGTTTATAAGGAATTCTATGCCGATGCGCCATTTACGCACGTTTCAGAAAAGGACATTGACCTTAAACAGGTGGTAAGCACCAATAAGTGCATTGTTCACCTGAAAAAAGAGGAAGGACAATTGGTAGTTTATTCAGCCATTGACAACCTTTTAAAAGGGGCCTCAGGGCAAGCTGTCCAGAATTATAACCTGGCCTTTGGGCTAGATGAAAAAGCAGGTTTGAAACTTAAAAGCGTAGCTTTTTAAATTCCTAAAGATGAAACTATTTGATGTTTACCCTTTGATCAATGTAACCCCGGTAAAAGCTGCTGGCAGCAAAATCTGGGATGATCAGGGAACAGAATATTTAGACTTATATGGTGGCCATGCTGTGATTTCTATTGGGCACAGCCATCCACATTATACCAAGCGGATAAAGGATCAATTGGACAATATTGCCTTTTACTCCAATTCTGTACAGATTCCTATCCAAAAGGAATTGGCAACAAAATTGGGAGAAGTTTCTGGCTATGCTGATTACGATTTATTCCTATGTAACTCAGGTGCAGAGGCCAATGAAAATGCCTTAAAGCTTGCGTCCTTTGACACAGGCAAGAAAGGCTTTATTTCCTTTACTAAAGGTTTTCATGGCAGGACAGCAGGTGCAGTAGCCTTAACTGACAATCCAAAGATCATCGCTCCTTTCAATGAACATGAGCACGTGCATATTCTTCCCTTCAATGAGCTAGATGCGGTTGAAAAGCAATTGGCCAAAGGTGATATCGCAGGGATCATTGTAGAAGGAATCCAAGGTGTTGGAGGCATTCAGGTACCTAATGCCGAATTCCTATTGGGCCTTTCTAAATTGGCTAAGCAATATGGAGCGAGACTAATCTTGGATGAAGTACAGTCTGGTTATGCAAGGACAGGAAAATTCTTTGCCCACCAGTGGGTGGAAGGATTAAAACCCGACCTGATCACTGTAGCTAAAGGAATGGGTAATGGCTTCCCAATTGGAGGAGTTTTGATCAGCCCTGACTTCAAAGCTTCCCATGGATTATTGGGAACTACTTTTGGAGGCAACCATTTGGCCTGTGCAGCAGCATTGGCTGTATTGGAAGTAATTGAAGAGGAAAACCTTATCGAAAAATCACTTGAAAGTGGTGAAGCTTTAATCAAAGAACTGAAAGCTATTGAAGGTGTTACGGAGGTACGCGGCAAAGGCCTGATGATCGGATTTGATCTGGAAATTGAGGCAGCACCAGTAAGGGCAGCTTTGATTAAGGAACACAAAATATTCACTGGTAGCTCAGGTGGAAAACACACCATTCGTTTGCTTCCCCCGCTGAATATTGAGTCAAAAGCATTAACTTTATTTATTCAAAAGTTAAAAACAGTATTAACCATTAATAAAGTCCAATAGGACAAAATAAAACCAATGATATCAAAGCGTTCATTTTTTCAAAAAGATGAACGCTTTGTATTAAAGGTTTTTATTATTCTTAAAACTTAATTTACCCATGAAATACTACACCCAATTTGAAAACAAAAGCCTAGCCGATCAACTGATCCAACAAGCCTTGGAATATAAAGCCAATCCCTTATTGGACCAGAATCTTGGGGCCGGAAAGAGAATTGGATTAATATTTTTGAACCCTAGCCTTAGAACCCGTGTAAGCACGCAGATTGCTGCTGCCAATTTAGGCATGAGTGCCATCGTGCTCAATATGGACAAAGAAGGCTGGGCATTGGAAATGGAAGATGGTGCTATCATGAACCAGGGAAAAGTTGAACATATCCGCGATGCAGCAGGGGTATTGGGCAGCTATTTTGATGTATTGGCACTGAGAGCCTTCCCTTCCCTAACCAATAAAAAGGAGGACAGTGAAGATTATATCCTTAACCAGTTTATCAAGCACAGCGGTCTTCCAATAGTGAGTTTGGAAAGTGCTATCCGTCACCCATTGCAGAGTTTGGCTGACATGATCACCATAGATGAGCACAAGAAAAAAGATAAGCCAAAAGTAGTCCTTACTTGGGCACCGCATATCAAAGCTATCCCCCATGCTGTGGCCAATTCATTTGCAGAATGGTCAGTAGGTTGCGGACATGATGTGACCATCACCCACCCTGAGGGATATGAATTGGACGAGAGATTCACCAAAGGAGCCAAAATTGAATACGATCAGGACAAGGCGCTTGCAGATGCAGACTTCGTTTATGTTAAAAACTGGAGTGGCTTCAATGAATATGGAAAAATCCTTTGTACCGATGAATCCTGGATGCTGAACGAACAAAAACTGTCAGAAGCTCCAAATGCTAAAGTCATGCATTGTCTTCCTGTAAGAAGAAATGTAGAGCTTTCGGATGAGATTTTGGATGGTCCCAGAAGTTTGGTACAACATCAAGCCAAAAACAGAATTTATGCAGCTCAAGCAGCACTTAGCCATATTTTAAAATAAGCTTTTCCCCTAACAACCTATTGACCCAATATGAATATCAGTATTGTAAAAATTGGCGGTAACGTCATTGATGATCCGGAAAAACTGGAAGAATTTTTAGCTTTGTTTGCCCGACTGGAAGGAAAAAAAATCCTTGTGCATGGCGGCGGTGTAATGGCCTCTAAATTTGGTGAAAGCTTAGGAATAAAGCCAAAGATGGTAGATGGCAGAAGAATTACCGATGCTGAAACCCTTGATGTGGTAACCATGGTCTATGCGGGCCTGATCAACAAAAAAATAGTTGCAAAACTTCAAGGTCTAAAGCAAAATGCCTTGGGCTTTACCGGTGCAGACGGTAACCTTATTCGCTCTTCAAAAAGACCGATTGGAAAAATTGATTATGGTTTTGTGGGCGATGTAAAGGATGTTGACACTGATCTTTTGGACATATTGTTGGCCAAGGATATTGTCCCAGTAGTTTCTGCTATTACCCATGACAGAAAAGGAAACCTATTGAACACCAATGCCGATACCATTGCCTCTGAAATAGCTACTTCCATGGCTAAAAAGCACATGGTTAGGCTTTATTTCTGCTTTAACAAAGCAGGAGTGCTCATTGATGAAAACAATGATGATTCAGTAGTTCCCCGTATCAACGAAGAAATTTACGAAGAGCTGAAAAAGGACAATGTCATCCATTCAGGCATGATTCCTAAATTGGACAATGCTTTTGCTGCCCTGCAAAAAGGGGTTAGTAATGTTTGGCTTGGAAAAGCTGAAAACCTGATATTGGCAGCTAAAGGAAAAAAATCAGGGACCAATATTGAAAGGCATAAATATGACCTTTATTGATCCTTGTTTCAGGAATATAAAAAGCAATAAATAAAACTTTAAATCACTTTTGCTGATTTATGCATAAGCTCAAAGAAGAAGCCAAACAGCTTCTACAGCAATTGATCGAAACTCCTTCCCTAAGTCGAGAGGAAGAAAATACCGCCAAGGTATTGGCAGATTACCTCCTTCAAAAAGGAGTAGATATCAAACGCAAAAAAAATAATATCTGGGCGGTCAACAAGCATTTTGATTCTCAGAAACCCAATATCCTACTGAATTCCCACCATGATACGGTAAAGCCCAATAATGGTTATACCAAGGACCCTTTTAAGGCCATCATTGAAACTGGAAAATTATATGGATTGGGCAGTAATGATGCTGGAGGTTGCTTGGTAAGTCTGGTAGCCACCTTTGTTCATTTCTATGAAAAAAAACTTCCTTTTAACTTAATACTTGCTGCAACAGCGGAAGAGGAAATCAGTGGCAAAGAAGGAATTGCCTATTTGCTTGAGGACCTTCCTGAAATCCATTTGGCCATTGTTGGAGAACCCACTCTATTGGATGTGGCCGTAGCAGAAAAGGGTCTTATGGTTATCGATGCAACGGTTACAGGAAAAGCTGGACATGCTGCCAGAAACGAAGGCATCAATGCATTATATGAGGCACTTCCTGACCTGAATACCATCAAGAACTATAAGTTTAAAAAGATATCTGATTATTTAGGGGAAAGCAAAGTCTCCGCTACGATTATCCAGTCCGGCAGCCAACATAATGTCGTTCCTGACAAATGTGTTTATACCTTGGATGTGAGGGTTACAGACAGCTATACCTTACAGGAAGCTTTGGATGAGCTAAAAGAAGTATTAAAGGCAGATTTGCAGCCACGATCTATGCGACTGAATAGTTCTGCCCTTCCTAAAAATCACAAAATTTGGGATACCATCCATTCAATGAACTTGAAATGTTATGGCAGCCCTACCCTATCGGATCAGGCTTTGATTCCTTATCCATCGATCAAGATTGGTCCAGGGGATTCCGCACGCTCACATACTCCAGATGAATTCATTTATTTGGATGAAATCGATCAGGGAATCGATAGATATATTGCTATTTTGCAACATTATTTTGATCAAAACTAGAAATTAACCTTCCCATCAATTTGGGAACAGCAAATACAAGCATGAAACTTTGGCAAAAAAATACCACCAGCACCAAGGAAGTAGAACAGTTCACCATTGGGCGTGACCCAGAATTTGATATTATCTTGGCTCCCTTTGACGTATTGGGTTCCTTGGCACATGCTACCATGTTGGAAAGCATCAGGCTTTTGACTAAGGATGAGCTGGCCACCTTGAAAAAGGGCTTAAGAGAAATCTATGCAGAAATTGAAGCTGGAACCTTTAAAATTGATCCAGGAGTTGAAGACGTGCATTCTCAGGTTGAATTTCTACTTACAGAAAGATATGGTGATGTAGGTAAAAAGCTACACAGTGGCCGATCCAGAAATGACCAAGTAGCAGTAGACCTCAAACTTTATTACCGTTCTGAAATCCAAGCGGTACTTGCAGCAACCAAATCACTTTTTGACCTTTTGGTGAAATTGGCTGAAAAGCATCAAAATGATTTGATGCCAGGTTATACCCACACTCAATTGGCCATGCCTTCGTCCTTTGGGCTTTGGTTTGGTTCTTTGGCAGAATCATTGGCAGAAGACCTTGAAATGCTTCAGGCAGCTTATAACCTTGCCGATAGAAACCCATTGGGCTCAGCAGCCGGTTATGGCTCTTCTTTCCCTCTCAACAGGACAATGACCACAGAACTATTGGGCTTTAAGGAAATGCACTATAATGTGATCAATGCCCAAAACAACCGTGGAAAAACGGAAAAAGCGATAGCCTTTGCCATGGCAGGCTTAGCAGGAACGCTGAATCGTTTGGCTTCAGACACTATTATCTTTATGAACCAGCATTTTGGTTTTGTGAAGTTTCCTGATAACCTAACCACAGGTTCCAGTATCATGCCGCATAAAAAGAATCCTGATGTCTTCGAATTGATTAGAGCTAAGGCCAATCAAATCCAAAGTGGTCCTCAAAATTTGATGATGCAAATGACCAATACCACCACTGGTTACCACCGCGATTTGCAACTATTGAAAGAAACCACATTCCCTGATTTTGAGAAATTAAAGGACTGTCTACAGATTACCGAATTTATGTTAGAGCATATTGAGGTAAAATCAGGAATTCTTGACGACAAATTTTACAAACACCTTTTCAGCGTAGAAGTGGTCAACGAATTGGTATTACAAGGCATGCCATTCCGAGATGCCTATAAAAAGGTTGGCCTGGATATAGAAAGTGATAATTTTACTCCAGAGCATAAAGTTAACCATAGCCATGAAGGAAGCATAGGTCAACTTTGTCTGGATGAAATCAAACAAAAAATGGATCAAGCCATTGCCAAATTTGATTTCGGAAAAATCGAGTCCAGTTATAAAAAATTACTGGAAGACTGATATCAAAATTTGTACGGTGGACAAGAGATGCCAGGCTTATACAAGGTCTGGCATTTTATTTTACTATCAAAAAAGAAGCTCCTGCTTACTAAATCACCTCTTACAATTGCCATCTTTCTTATAAATTCGTTATTTTGAATCTTTAAATTTTTGAGCGGTGCCATACAAAGAAAAAGAAATAGAAAAGAAGTATTATTCCATAGGTGAAGTTGCTGAAATGTTCAAAGTAGCCACTTCCCTGATCCGCTATTGGGAAGGTGAGTTTGACATCATCAAACCCAAAAAGGACAAAAAAGGTAACCGCAGGTTTACCAAGGAGGACATCGAAAAAATCGGTCTCATTTTTCATTTGGTAAAAGAAAAAGGCTACACCTTACAAGGTGCACAGGAAATCATCAAAAAGGACCAATATGAGGTTTCCGATAAAGCCGGCATGGTCAACCGCCTGAAAGAAATCAGGAGCTTTTTAATCGAAATCAGGGACAATCTACATGCAGAAAACGACGGATGAAACAAAACTACTTTATTCCATAGCACTAAGCCTTATTCCCCAACTGGGGCCCAATATTTACAAAACCATCATCAGCTATTGTGGAACGGCTGAAAACTTTTTTAACCTAACACGTGGCAAGGCTGCCAAAATCCCCGGAATAGGCCCCAAATTACTTGAAATCAGGAAACAGAAACTGCAATTTCTGCAGAAAGCGGAAAAAGTGTTAGAGGACTGTTTAAAACATCAAATTAACATCCATACATATCTTGATCCTAATTACCCCTCGAGGTTAAAATCTTATTTGGACTCCCCTGTACTTCTATTTACCAAGGGAAACATCAACCTTAATCCAGAAAGGACCATTGGTATAGTAGGAACAAGAAACGCCTCGGATTACGGCAAACTGACGACTCGTAAGATAGTTGAAAGTCTATCCACATTCCAGCCAACAGTCATAAGTGGTCTTGCTTACGGGATTGATATTACCGCGCACAGGGCTGCCTTGGATTTTGGATTACCTACCATTTCAGTCTTGGGCAACTCACTTGAATCTATTTATCCTGCCAGCCACAAGAGTACAGCCCTCAATATGATGGAAAATGGAGGTTTGGTCTCCGAATACAAGGTTGGCACCACATTAAATGCCAATAATTTCCCCGCAAGAAACCGAATTATAGCTGCTCTCTCTGATGCTCTGATCGTGGTGGAAGCGGCAAAAAGAGGTGGTGCATTGATTACAGCTGAAATCGCCTACAGTTATAACCGTGAAGTCTTTGCAGTGCCAGGTAATCTCCAAAACACCTACAGTGAAGGCTGCAACAACCTGATCAGATCCATGAAGGCCAGTATTTATACAGGGCCAAAAGATATTCAAGAGGCACTTTCATGGGACAAGGAAAATAAAAACCCGTCCTATCAAAAGAATAAACCAAAACTGGAGCTGGAACAATTTTCCCCAACTGAACAAATTATAATCAAACTGTTACTAGAAGAAAAAACACTGGAAATCGACCAACTCAGCTGGCAATCCCAAATTCCCGTTTCCCAGTTGGCTTCTCTCCTGCTCAACTTGGAATTTCAAGGATTGGTAAAGTCCTTTCCTGGGAAAAAATATGGCTTGTGCTAAGTATAAATTTTACTATTCGGGATTTGGAATCCCGAATAGTAAAATGATGGTGGATTTTAAATCCTCCACATCAAAATTCGCCATTAAAAAGGGGGAATAGCTTAAGATCACCCAAAAACAAATTTGGCTAGTTTCATAGCCTCCCCAAACTCCTCCATATCTAAATTTAGATGGTGTCCTTCTTTTTCAAGCACTTCTATCATTACCTCAGTAGCCACGTTCCCTACCAATTCATCCTTGGCCATCGGACAACCCCCAAAACCCTTGATAGCCCCATCAAAACGGGCACAGCCTCCTTTCAATCCAGCCTTAATTTTTTCTTCAATGCTTTCTCGCCTACTATGAAAGTGAGCCCCAAATTCTATTGATGGATAGGCTTGAATATTAGTGCTAAACAGTTCCTCTATCAGCTTGGGCTCTGCCACTCCAATCGTATCTGACAGGGCAATTATCTTAATTCCCATAGCATCTAATTTCCCTACAAATTCCGCTACTATTTCAGTGGAAAAGGTCTCCCCATAAGGATTGCCAAAGCCCATACTTAAATAGGTGACCAAGGTTTTACCTTTGATTTCACAAAGGTTCTGAATGTCTTCAACTGTTTCTAGCGCTTCTGCAATGCTTTTATGGGTATTTCGCTGCTGGAAAGTTTCTGAAATGGATAGAGGAAAACCCAAATAATCAATCTCCTCAAAATGTAAGGCATCTTCTGCCCCTCTCTTATTAGCTATTATTGCCAATAATTTTGATTTAGAATGGAATAGATCCAATAGCTCCAACAATTCAGCTGTATCACGCATTTGGGGCATGGCTTTGGGACTCACAAAACTTCCAAAATCCACCGTATCAAAGCCTACCTCTAACAATTGGTTGATATATGCTGCCTTTATGGCTGTATCGATAAATTCTTCTCTCCCCTGCATGGCATCACGGGGACATTCTATGATCTTCATATCTGTTGGTAGTTGCTTGTTCCTAAATAATCGAAATTAATTAAATTAATTTGTTTTACCCCCCCTATTTCATCAAATAAGATCATCCCTAGCTGAATAATGTAAATCCTAAAAAAACAGGTACCAGAAGCTAAAACCTCCAATACCTGTCGGTAATCGATGCGTATTAAACTTAATAGATTAAAAAATATTAGTTTTCTTATTCCAATACCTTTGCATAATTGATGCCCGCCTTGTCCCAGTATTTAGTTTGAATTACTGCTAAAGCCTGCTTAAAGTCAGCAAAATCCTTATTGTCCAATTCAGTCCAACCCACTTCTGCAAATGCTGCTATTCTAGGGAAGGTCTGGTATTCTACTTTTTCATTATTAGGAGCCCACTCTGTCCACATTTGACAGCCAGTTCCATATACATTCTGATGATATTTAGCATCCAATCCTTCTGGAATAGGATCAAAATTATAGGCTTTTTCCAAGCTGATACTTTTATAACTATAATCCAAATAGGTATTGCTATGCAGGGAATTCACAATTCCGTAACCTTTCTCTGCTGCCTCAGTGGCCAGCTCAAGATTGCCTTTCCAAAAGTGCACCACCACATTCTTTGCCAGTTCAGTTTCTGCTTCTTCATCGTTCTTTTTCTCACTGAAATCTGTATGGATGTTTGTTCCCATAATCTCATTCCAGCCCATCATTCTTCTGCCATTTTCTTCAATGAACTTAGAAATGTCATTGGTAAAACTAATCTGCAAATCGGCTGGAGTTTTTATACCATGCTCCTTCATATACTTCTGCACGTGGGCGGATTCCTCCCAAACTTTGTACCCCACTTCATCACCACCAATATGGATGACCTCTGAAGGAAATAACGTAAAAATTTCATTAAGAACATCCTTGGAAAACTGGACAAACTCGGGCTTCGTAACATCATAATTATCATAATGTCTTCCAAACTTTACAGGAACATCAATATCCTTTCCTGCTGTCCCCAACCAAGTATAGGCAGCAATAGCGGCACTTGAGTGGCCTGGCATTTCAAACTCGGGAACAATGGTAATATTCCTAGCTGCTGCATAAGCAACAATATCTTTAATTTGCTCTTGGGTATAAAAACCTTCATGGGCTTCTCCAGATGTCTCTCCACTGCCCCAAGTTCCTATTTCAGAATCCGATCTCTTGGAGCCTACTTCAGTCAATAAAGGATATTTTTTTATTTCAATCCTCCAACCTGCATCATCGGTTAAGTGCCAGTGAAACCTATTCATTTTTAACAAAGCCATTTGGTCCAAGACTTTCTTTACAAATTCTTCCCCTTGGAAATACCTTGACTCATCCAACATATAAGCTCTCCAGCCAAATCGAGGTTTATCCTCTATTTTAATGCTAGGTACCAACCAAGTTTGAGCTTGGCTGCCTTCAGAAGGTTCCTTGCTAATGATTTGTCTAAGACTCTGAATTCCATATAACCATCCTGCTGTTCCTGCTGCTTCAATACTGATCTGGTTGGGATTTACACTTAGTACATAGGCTTCAGAAGCTAAACCCTCATTTTTTATAAAATTCAATTGCGCACGTCCTCCTTCATTAATTTCAACTTGAATTTCATCCTTGAGGTAATCAGCCAATAATTCAGCAACTTCCTTTTGTTCCTCATCATTAGTGGAAACTGTCAGTTTACCATTCAACACCATAGATGCTTCTCCAGACTCGATACTGTTTGGTTGAGGAACTATCAATAATTCTTCAGCTGAAAAAGTCCTTCCCTTTTCCGTACAGCTAATTATTATCAGGGAAGAAAATAATAAGGAAAACAATGCTTTGATTTTCATACTTTAATTTTAGTCTAAGGTTAACGAGAACTAAAATAAAGCAAAATGAAATATAAAACAATATATTTATTTCGTTTCAAAAGATTTTAAGTTTTTATTTCTTACGTCTTTCTATTTCAAAACAAACAAAAAGGCTATTATGCATCTAATTAGATTCATAATAGCCTTTTTTCATTTTGTAATTAGCCCTATCAAATTCCTTGAATGGCCCTTTCATTTACCTACAGAAACAGGTGGTAAAGGTGGTGGAACTTGATTACTAATTGGCTTAATGCTTTTCAAATAGGCAAAAATAGCATCAATTTCCCCATCAGTATAAAACTGAAACATTTCCCAGGGCATAGGTGGCAATATCATCCTGGATCCATCTAAGCCTTTATATTTCCCTTCTCTAAAGACCTTATATAGCTGCTCTACTTTCCAGTTACCAATACCCGTTTCATCAGGGGTAAGATTGGCTGCATAAGAAACACCCCAAGGTCCTATCCATTCTGTTAAATCACGGGTGACCACAAGTCCCTTGGCTTCCATTTCTGCTTTGTTAACTTCTATTTTTGGCATATCAGTCGTGTGCCCTGATAACCATAATGCTGAATCCAATACAGGCCCATGATCAGTCATCTTTTTGGGCGTATGGCAATCATTACATCCTCCTACGAGTACTAAATGTTCCCCGAATTTAATTTGGCTTTCAAACCCATTATAAAGGGGTGTTTTGTCCATAGGAACCTCTTCTACAATACTGCCGGATTTCTTTTCGCTACATTGGAAAAGAATGATAATTGATAAAACCGACAAAAAGGAACTCATATACGTTTTCATTATATTTTGGGTATTTATAGTGCCTTATGCAAAATTTAAATGTACCCTTCGATGACCTATCCATCTTTTCTAAACTCCCTCAATCAACAAAATGCCATCTCCAACTAGAAACCAACATCGATAAGTTACTGAATATAAGTTAGTTGAATTAATTAACAATTAAAACGCATATGACACAATTATTTTCACCAATTGCAGGTATATAATCCCCCTAAGCCATTAAAAACTTATTTGTTAATGATTAACCTTTATATCAATTCAACTAATAAAAAAGGGTGGCCAACACCACCCTAATTACTTTGTAAACATACCCCCCTATTCAATACAGGGCAATCATTTAAAATTTATTCAATCAAGATCAAAACGGTCTAAATTCATGACTTTAACCCAAGCATCAACAAAGTCATTTACAAACTTGTCCTGACCATCTTCATAAGCATAAACTTCTGCCAATGCCCTCAATTCTGAATTTGATCCAAAAATAAGATCAACCCTTGTCCCTGTCCATTTGATTTCACCAGTTTTGCGATCACTTCCCTCAAAAAGGTCCTGGGCATCAGAGGTTGGTTTCCAAGTGGTACTCATATCAAGTAAATTGATAAAATAATCATTACTCAATACCCCTGGTCTTTTGGTGAATACTCCATTTGCTGAGCCATCATAGTTTGTATTCAATACACGCAAACCACCCAAAAGCACAGTCATTTCCGGTGCAGTGAGGGTAAGCAACTGGGCACGATCTACCAACATCTCTTCTGCGGATGCCTTATGGGTACGGTTGTAATAGTTTCTGAAACCATCCGAACCTGGCTCAAGGGCAGCAAATGATTCCACATCTGTTTGTTCTTGGCTAGCATCACCACGTCCCGGTGTAAATGGCACCGACACTCCTTTTCCCGCGGCTTTTTCAATTCCCGCACTGCCTGCCAAGACTATTAAATCAGCCATAGATATTTCCTTACCATCTCCTTGGGCATTATTGAATTCTTTCTGAATTTCCCCTAGTTTTGACAGTACCCTAGAAAGTTGGGCTGGATTATTTACTTTCCAATCCTTTTGAGGTGACAATCTAATATGAGCACCATTGGCACCTCCACGTTTATCGGATCCTCTGAAGGTAGATGCAGAGGCCCATGCTGTAGATACCAACTCTGAAACAGTCAACCCTGAAGTAAGAATTTTTTCCTTAAGGCTAGCAATATCCTTTTCATCCACCAACTTATGCGTAACCGCAGGAATGGGATCTTGCCATAAAAGCTCCTCATCTGGAACTTCTGGACCAAGATATCTTTCTACTGGTCCCATATCCCTATGCGTCAATTTGTACCAAGCTCTTGCGAAAGCGTCTGCAAAATCGTCAGGGTTTTCATAAAATCTCCTTGAAATGGGCTCGTAAATAGGATCCATTCTTAGCGAAAGATCCGTAGTCAACATAAATGGGGCATGCTTGATGGAAGGGTCGTGGGCATCGGGAATAGTTCCTGCACCTGCATCGTTTTTGGGCTTCCATTGATAAGCACCAGCAGGACTCTTGGTTAATTCCCATTCATAGCTAAACAAGTTCTCAAAAAATTTATTACTCCATTGGGTTGGTGTACTGGTCCATGCTCCTTCTAATCCTGAAGTGATGGTATCTATGCCCGCACCACTACCCAAAGTATTTTTCCAGCCCAAGCCCTGCTCTTCTATACTGGCTCCAGCAGGTTCTGGTCCCACATATTTTTCAACCTCTCCAGCCCCATGAGTCTTACCAAATGTATGTCCACCAGCTATCAAAGCCACTGTTTCTTCATCATTCATGGCCATGCGGCCAAATGTCTCTCTAATATCATGTGCTGCAGCTATAGGATCAGGCTTTCCTTCCGGTCCCTCTGGATTTACATAGATCAAGCCCATATGTGTAGCTCCTAATGGATTTTCCAGTTCCCGGCCATTTCCTCCACTGTATCTATCCTTATCTCCCATCCATTCACCTTCTGAGCCCCAATAAATATCCTCTTCTGGCTCCCAAATATCTTCTCTACCTCCACCAAAGCCAAAGGTTTTTAATCCCATGGACTCCAAAGCACAGTTTCCAGCTAAGATCATCAGATCAGCCCATGAAATCTTCTTACCATATTTTTGTTTTACTGGCCACAACAGTAAACGGGCCTTATCCAAATTGGCATTATCTGGCCAACTGTTCAATGGAGCAAATCGTTGAGAACCTGAGCCTCCTCCACCTCGTCCATCAGAAATACGATAGGTCCCCGCACTGTGCCAAGCCATCCGAATAAAAAATGGCCCATAATGGCCATAATCAGCAGGCCACCAATCTTGAGAATCCGTCATCAATTCAAAAAGGTCTGCTTTTACTTCCTTCAGGTCAAGCTTGTTAAACTCCTCCGCATAGTTAAAATCTGCCTCCATAGGGTTGGACAAAGAAGAGTGCTGACGAAGAATACCCAAATTCAGCTGATTTGGCCACCAGTCCCGGTTTCGGGTTCCGCCACCTGCACTTTGCTTTAATGCCCCTCCAATAAAAGGACACTTGCTTTCTCCATTAGAACCGTTTGAGGACTTATTGGGATGCATGCTATTTTCCATTTTTAACGTTATTTTGGTCTGAACAATGATTTAAAGAATATTGAATAGAATTGAATTAAAAAACTGTATTGATATGTAATCCATTAATTTAAATATTTATAATTAGTTCACCAAGGCATTTTCCCCCTTCATCTACCACTGTTAAATATTTTTTCAACTATATAAAACTAGATATAATGCCAAATGTTTTGACAAGGAGAATACCCTGACACTTAATGCATCATTTCCTCCACAATGTCAACGAATTACCTATATTTTTTATATTTTAGTTAATCATAAAATTTGACAATACAAGCAATTATTCATAGAAGGAGATAATGCCATAAATTTTCAACTTCTGATAACCATTTACTAGGAACTGATCTTCGCTCCTAGTTTTCGTCCAATAATAAAGACCTCTTGGGCAAAACGTTTTGCATCGTCCTACAGCAGTACCATTGAAAACGATAAGAAAATCTCAACCATTTTTATAAGTTTTTTATATGCACAATAAACCACATAAATCATGAAAAAAGTAAGAATATTATCCATCGATGGAGGTGGGATCCGCGGGATTCTACCTGGAGTTGTTCTCAGCCAATTGGAAAAGAAAATCCAAAACAAAGGCAAGGATGAAAATCTTAGGCTATGTGATATGTTTGATTTTATGGCAGGTACAAGTACAGGGGGGATTCTCACATTGGCCTACTTAACGCCAAATGAAGAAAATCGGCCCAAACTGACCGCAGATCAAGCTGTCAACATTTATTTGGACCGCGGGGATGAAATTTTTGACGTCAGCAAATGGCAAAAAATAAAAAGCGGAATGGGGATTTTAGATGAGAAATTCGATGCTACTGAATTGGAAGAGGCGCTGAAGGATACTTTCCAGAATATCGAACTTTCACAACTGCTAAAGCCTTGTATCATCAGTTCCTATGATATTAGGAATGGCAAACCTCATTTTTTCAAACAGCATAAGTCGTCTAATGAGATTTATAACTTTAAGGTCAGGGATGTAGCCAGAGCAACCTCTGCAGCCCCTACTTATTTTGAGACCTCCAGAATAAAAAACAGTTTGGGAACGCCTTATCCCTTAATAGATGGGGGAGTTTTTGTAAACAACCCTGCTTTGGTAGCCTATTCCGAAGTTCGGACAATGAATTTCGAAGGGATAAAACACCTTCCCACCGCCAAGGATATGATGATTGTCTCCCTCGGTACTGGAAGCACTAGTCAAAAATATGAATATAAAAAAGCCAAAGACTGGGGAGCTGCTGGCTGGATAAAGCCTATTATTGAAATCATGATGTCAGGAAATGCCAAAACTGTGCATCATCATCTGGACCAGATATATAAAACTCTCAGGCCACAAGATATGAAGGACTATCATCGTCTGGAACCCGAGCTTATCCAGGCCGATACTGCTATGGACAATGGTTCCATTGAGAACATGACCAAACTTAAGGAAGATGCTCTGAGCTATATTTCAAAAAGTGAAGTTGATGAGGAGTTGGATAAAATCACAGAAAAACTGTTTAAATTTTCCAAGGATTAAACTCTATTTCATTCTTTGAAGCCTTACCAACCTTTACGGAAGGTATTAATTACCCTTCAATTAATACCTTCCCATAAAATCTAACAGTTAATATCCAAAGTCTTTCACCTTTATTATATCAACATTTCTTTTCCCACAATCCATCACTTCTGCTCCAATAACATCATTGCCTATCGAAAGCCAACTTCTCCCCTATATTCCTTATTAGAAATCCCTATTAATTTTTAATTTGCACATCATTTTAAATTAGGGATAACCAAATAAGCAGCATGCAAATTAATTTTAAAAAAGAGGTTTTGCCTCACCTCTTAGGGATCGTTTCTTTTTATACCCTGGTCGTTTTATATTTCTCACCCATCCTTTTTGATGGGAAAATGATTTTCCAAAATGACATTCTCCAATGGGAAGGTTCTGCTAAAGAGGTACTGGACTTTCGCGAAGAAACGGGTGAGGAAGCACTGTGGACCAACCGCATGTTTGGGGGAATGCCTGCTTACCTGATCAACACTGAATACCCTGGTGATATCTCTAGAGCTGTTATATCCATCCTAACCTTGGGGCTGCCTCATCCTATCAATGGACTTTTCTTTGGAATGGTAGGCATGTATATACTTCTGCTTTGCTTTAAGGTCAGACCTGAAATATCTGTTATGGGAGCCTGGGCCTTTGCCTTCAACACCTTTAACATGCTCAGTCTTGAGGCTGGCCATAATGCCAAAATCTGGGCTATATGCCTGATACCATTGATTCTCGCAGGAATCCACATGGCCTTCAACGGAAAAAAAATATTGGGCTTTGCCATTACTGCTTTGGCCTTAATGTTGCAGATTCGGTTTAACCATTTACAAATCACCTACTATACCCTGATCGTTATTTTGATATATGGAATAGGACAACTTGTTTATTATAGTAAAGAAAAAAGGTTGACTGAATTCGGGAAAATTGCCGGGCTCCTGGTCCTTGCTGGTGTTCTTGCAGGCGCTGGCAATGCCAACCGTTTGCTCTCTATTTTAGAATACGGAGAATATTCCATCCGCGGTGAAAAAACCTTGGAGGCAAACACCCAAAACGAAAGTGGACTAAGCAAAGACTATGCTTTCAGTTGGTCCCAAGGAAAATTAGAATCCTTGACCCTTTTGGTACCGAACTTTTCTGGCGGTGCCAGTCAGGAAGACCTTGGTGACGATTCCAATACAGAAAAGGCCCTTCAACAAAATGGGGTTTCTGGGGCACAATTAAACAATTTCATCCAAGGAGCACCTACCTACTGGGGAGATCAACCCTTTACAGGAGGCCCTATCTATGGAAGCATCATTATGGTATTTCTATTTGTAATAGGTATCATATATGCACCAAAAAGGTATAGAAATATTTTTATTGCTATCACCATAATCTCACTCATGCTTGCATGGGGAAAGAACCTGGCTTGGTTTAATTATACCTTATTCGACTTCTTGCCTGGCTATAATAAGTTCAGGGCAGTTTCCATGGCCTTGGGCATTACCCTTTTTGCCATCCCATTGTTGGGATGTATTGGTTTGGAAAACCTCTTTGCTGAAAAAGACCAGAAGGAAAAATTCAAAGCCTTTTTACTTGCCTTGGCCATAGTTGGAGGATTTACACTTTTATTGATTCTTTTAGCAGGTGCGTTTGGATTCAAAGGTGCTGCAGATGCTAATTTCCCTGAATGGTTGGCAAAGGCAATGCGGGCAGACAGAAAGGCGCTTTTACAAAAAGACGCCTTAAGGAGCTTAGCCTTTATTGTGGCAAGTGGGCTTCTGATCTATCTGGCCATCAAAGAAAAAACCACTTATCTCTATGCAACTTTGGGTATAGCCGTGATGGTCATTGCAGATGTATGGACGGTAAACAAGCGCTACCTCAACGATGAATCCCTAAGAAAAAATCCTAGTGAAACTTACTTTGCGCCTAATGGTGCTGACAAAAAAATCATGCAGGACGAGGGCTATTTCCGAGTGCTCAACTTACAAAACACCTTTCAAGAAGCCAGGACCAGTTATAGGTTCAATAGTATTGGAGGTTATCATGGTGCAAAAATGAGAAGGTACCAAGACCTTATCGACAGGGTCTTGCAAGGAGAAATCAGCCAGTTTGTCCAAAAAGCACAAGAAGGTAATTTTGATTACCAAAGTCTCAACGCTGTCAATATGCTTAATACGAAGTATATCATAGCAGGTCAAGCTGAAAATGCGGTCTTCCAAAATCCTGAAAGAAATGGGCCAGCTTGGTTTCCCTCAGAAATCATTCCTTTAAATTCAAATGAAGAAGAAATCAAGGCTCTTCCCAATATGAATACAAAGACCCAGGCCACTGTAAATACAGATGAGTTTGAAGCTAGTGCTGGTGCAGGTTCTGTTAAATTGGTGAATTACAAACCTAATAGATTGGAATACACTGTCAATGCCCAAAAGGCTGGCTTGATCGTGTTTTCTGAGATCTATTACCCGGCTGGTTGGACAGCAAACATCAATGGAAAACCTGCAGAGATTATCCGCACAAACTACCTCCTAAGGGGATTAATGGTTCCTGAAGGCCAATCAAATATCACTTTCAGTTTTGAACCCAAGTCCTATTTTAAGGGTTCTTTTATTGCAGTTTCTTCCCAATATTTTATTATATTATTGCTATTGGCAGGGATAATACTGCCATTCACAAAGCACCCAAAATATGGAAGAGAAAAAGGATAAATATTTCAGTTACTACGACCGTTTTGATATTCAACCCAAAAAGGACAAGGTAGATGTAGGCTACCTGCACATTTTAGAAAAATTGGCTGCTGCCGGTTTAAAATCAAACCATCATGTTTTGGAAATAGGATGTGGCTTGGGAGAGTTAAGTCATCTTATAGCTCAAAAAACCAAAAACGGTCATGTTCTGGGCATTGACATCAGTCCTCAAAGCGTGATTAAAGCGCAAGAGCTCTGGAAAAATCAGGAAAACCTGAGTTTTAAAATCGCCGAAATGAAAGCCTATGAAAGCAAGGGAAATAAATATGATTTTTTCATTATTTCTGAAATTTTGCAACAGGTTTCCAAGGATCACCATTTCAGGATTTTTGAGGGAATAAAGCGTCATTCACATGAGGATTCTGTCATTTTCATCAATTTGCCTACCCCAGAATTTTCATCCTGGAAAGCAGAAAATGACCCTGAATCCCTACAGTTTATTGAACCCATTGTAAACATTGGTGATTTGATAAAAAGTATTACCGATAATGGATTTTACTTGGAAAAGAGTATGACTTATTCTGTTTTTTATGAGGAAAATGATTTCCAATATTTTATTTTCAAACCACTAAAAACATTGGGCCAGCCAACTCCCAAAAAGAAATGGGCACTCAAAAAGGAAAAGCTGCAATTTAACTTGATGAATTTGCTGATGTAAAGGGCAGCGCAAACCAACCTTATGCTAAAATACAGTGTTATTATCCCTGCGCACAATGAAGCGCAGTTTTTACCAGGACTATTGGATTCTCTGGCCAAGCAGTCCTTGCTTCCCTCCCAGGCTGTCATTGTCAATGACCATAGCTCTGATAAAACAGAGAATATAATTGATACCTATGCTGCTCGATTCCCTTGGATCAGCAAGGTCAACAGTCTTACCGAAGCATCCCGATTGCCAGGAAGCAAAGTAGTTGCTGCCTTTGAAAAGGGATTTAAGATCCTAAACCAAGACTTTGATTTTATTGTCAAACTGGATGCTGACCTTATCCTTCCTGAAAATTATTTCAAAACGGTTTCAAAAGTCTTTAAAGAAAACCAAAAAGCAGGGATTGTAGGGGGATTTGCTTATGAAATGGAAAATGGCAAATGGAAACTAAACCATCCAATGGGCAAGGATCATGTGAGAGGTGCTTTCAAGGCCTATTCCAAATCCCTTTTTGAGAAAATGAACGGATTACGTTGTAGTATAGGCTGGGACACCATAGATGAATTGCTTTGCCGATACCATGACTTTGAGGTCATCACCCTTCCTGAGTTAAAAGTCAGGCACCTCCGCCCAACAGGATCTTCCTATTCCAAAAAAGCTAAATACATGCAAGGGCAAGCCATGTACAAAATGCGCTACGGCTTGGGCATTGCTTTCTTATCCATGGCCAAAGTAAGTATCAAACAAAAAAAACCACTTTACCTTTTGCATAGTATGATTGGCTATATCAGTGCTAATTTGGGCAATACCGTCCCAGTGGTTTCCAAAGAAGAAGGTAGATTTATCCGTTCCTATCGCTGGAAAAACATCTTTCAAAAGATCAGCGGTAAATAAGCTGATTTTTTATAAGTTTGATCACTAATAAGTACAGGGCATATCCAATAGCATGGCACATCAAATCATTCAACAGCTTAAAAAAGCTCAAGATAAAAGCATACTTCCTAATGACAATTGGCGGAGAGAAAAAAGCGATGGCATTTCGTACTTACGCTATCGTATATGCCGTCCGTTGATCAAAAGTGTTTTCTATACCTTTAGATGGTGGAATAACCCCACACCTTGGTTTGCCCCTTCTGCAGTGAATTTCTTTAAAGAGTGGTTGAAAAAGGATATGATTGGACTGGAGTTTGGAAGTGGGGCAAGCTCTAAATTCTTTGCCCAAAGAATCAAAAAACTGGTTAGTGTAGAGCATCACCAAGGTTGGTATGAACATGTTTCCAAATGGTTTAAGGAAAACCAACTCGATAATATCGACTACCGTTTCATCGCCGAAGACCTCAATTTTCAGACAAATGAATTACCACAATTCTTCGAAAAGCTACATTTAAAAAAAGAAGATTATGTATTTAAGCCCCAGTTTTGGGAATATTTTCATGTAGCTGATGAATTTGAAAATGCCTATTTTGACTTTATTTTGGTGGATGGAAGAGCAAGAGTCGCCTGCCTGCTCAATTCTATTCCCAAACTAAAATCTGGTGGCTTGATGATTTTGGACAATTCTGATCGGCCAAGTTATCAGCTTGCATTTAAAGTGCTTAAAGATTGGGAGCATTTCACTTGCACCACTGGCCTTTCTGATACTACTTTTTGGATCAAACCGTAAACCATGGGGATTATCAGGAAACAATCTTCTCAAAGCACCATCATCGCCTATGCAGGAATCCTGATCGGTTTTGTTGGGTCTGCTCTCCTGCGACCAAAAATATTAACTGAGGGAGAAATTGGCCTGCTTCAATTAGTCTTGAACACCACAGCCCTTTTCGCATCCATTTTCACTTTGGGCACCAACTTGACCACATTGAAAATGGTTCCTGAATTCAAGGATAATCCCGAAAAAAAAAGAAGCTTTATCACCTTTTCCCTCTTGGTAGGAATGGTTGGGACCTTATTGGCCATTCCAGCATTTTTAGGAAGCAAAAATTTTATCTTCCAAACACAAGATGGTGGGCTTGAGGGCTTTCACTATAATGCTACTTTCTACGGGGGAATATTATTGGTAATTGGATTCAGGATCTTTCAATATATTCTAGACGCCTACCTTCGTACCAACCATCAACCCTTACCAGGTGTTTTTGCTGATAGTATTATCCAAAAATCCCTTCCGATCATAGGGCTGGTTTTATTTTACTTGCGCTGGATTGATTTCCAGCAGCTGGTTTATTTCAATTTGGGCATTTTCTTTATTCCTGTAATGATGTCATTTTTCTTTCTAAAAAGATCAAGGGCATTTACCCTCGGAAAGCCTGGTCCCTTTAACAAGTCTGAAAAACACACTATTGTTGGAATTTCGTCTTCTGGGATTCTTGAGATTCTGAGCGGAGGGCTAATTTTATACATAGATACTTATATGATCCAATGGTTGATTGGTGAAGAAGCAGTGGGCATTTATACAACCTTATTCTTTTTTGGAGTTGTAATTAGTGTACCTGCTAAGGCGATTAGGCGAGTGTCTATCGTAACCATTTCAGAATCCATGGCTATTAGAGATTACGATAAAATCCAAAACATCTACCGGAAAAGCAGTCAAACCTTATTGGTCATCGGCGGATTGATTTTCCTCTGTATTTGGGGAAACCGCTATAGCATTGGAGGGTATTTAGGGGAAAGTTATGCCATTGCACTACCTGTATTGCTTTTTACTGCCCTGGCACAGTTAGTGGACAATATCACTTCTGTCAATTACCAGATCATAGCTGTTTCAAAGCATTATTATTATAACCTGTTTATGGGCTTCCTGACCTTAGCCCTATTGATCCTTTCCAACTATCTTTTAGTCCCTTTAATGGGGGTAAGTGGTGCTGCCATGGCCTCCTTGATCAGCATGATCTTGATCAATGGAATGCGCTACTTATTCCTAAGAAACAAATACAATTTGACTCCTTTTTCATGGGAAAGCCTCAAAACTCTGACCATAATTGGGATTATCTGGCTGATCATTGATACAATCCCAAATATCGAAAACATTTACCTTAACCTGCTGGTTAAAGGAAGTCTGGTATTAGTGTTTTATTTGCCTGCTGTTTATCTCACAAAATGCTCACCTGACTTTAATGTGGTAATGGATAAATATTTGAAGAAGTTTGGGATAAAATAAAAGCCTAAACTTTAAAGCTTAGGCCCTTGATTTCATTATATCTTAAAGTCCAGCTACTACCCTTTTCAAACTTTCCTGGACCTGGCCAGCTATTTCCCCAAGAGCAGGGTTTTCTACTGCTGACATGGAAGCTATTGGATCGACCGCTGCCACCTCTACGTCTCCATTTCCCAATTCCTGCACCACTACATTACAGGGTAAAAACACGCCAATTTTATCCTCAGCACCTATGGCTTTATGGGCAAAATTAGGATTGCAAGCTCCAAGAATACGATAATTCCTAAAATCCACATCCAACTTTTTCTTAAAGGTAGCTTTTACGTCTATATCAGTAAGTACCCCGAAACCCTCAGATTTTAGAGCTTCTGTCACCTGGTCAATTACTTTATCAAAAGTGGTATTATGAAGTGTTTTATTAAAGAAGTAATTCATGGTTTTTGTTTTGGTTTGATTCAAGCTTAAAATACAAAATAGCTTGTCACTAAACTGTGATCTAGGTCACTAATCATTGATAAAGTAGGGATTTACTAGCGAAAAAATCGATGAATAGTTTCGCAAACCTGCCTTACCTCTCTTTCTCCCAAATAAGGATGAAGCGGTAATGAAAGTGTCGTTCGAGCAATCTCATTGGCCCCTTCAAAATCTCCATATTCCTTAAAGGCTTCCGTTGCAGGCACAGCTGAAGGATAGTGTATAGCTGTGCCTATCCCCTTTTCAATCAGGTAAGCTTTTAGCTTATCCCTTTCTTCCAGTTTGATGGCGAAGATATGGGCATTATGATCTTCCCTTAAAATCCCATCGGGTACTGTAACTCCCTTTAGATGCTGTAAATGCTCTAGATATTTTCCTGCAAGCTGTTTTCTCTTTTGTTGCCAGGGCAAAAAATAATCCAGCTTCACATTCAAAAAACCTGCCTGCAATGTATCAATTCTACTGTTCCTACCAATCAGTTCATGAACATCCCTTTCAGGCTGCCCATGTGTAAGCAATAACCTTAATTTTCTAGCTAAAGCATCATCTTCCGTAAGCATAAGACCTGCTTCCCCCAAGGCTCCCAAGTTTTTGGTGGGATAAAAGCTAAAGCAGCCAATATCTCCAAAGGCCCCTACACTTCTTCCCTGTTGAAAGGCTCCAAATGCTTGTGCGGCATCCTCAACCACCTTGATTCCTTTCGGCTTTGTAATGGAAAGTAACCTTTCCATATTTACCATTTTCCCATAAAGGTGAACAGGAATTACAGCCTTCGTATTACTGCTAATCTTACTTTCCATTTGGTCAATATTGATTAGACCATCGGAATCAACATCACAAAAAACCAATTCCGCTCCAACCATTTTAACTACTTCAGCCGTGGAAACCCAGGTCATGGCAGGCACAATCACCTCATCCCCAGGACCTATTTCCAAGGCGCGTAAAGCCAACTCCAAGGCATCGGTACCATTGGCACAAGCAATAGCGTGGGGTGATTTTAAATATACTTCAAGATTTCTTTCGAGTTTCTCTACCTCATCACCAGCAGAGAAAATCCCTTTCTGGAGCATACTGGCAAACTTTGATCTTAGCTCATCCGCCAAATCAGCATGCATGGGAACAAGCTCAAGAAAGGGTATTGATTTTTTCATCAAGTATTTGTGCTAAATTTTGGGTCAGTGTTTTTCTCTCGAATCTGTTGATATCCCGCTCTATCGTCTCTCCATTTCCCAGGGCCAATTGATCCATTAAAAATTGCTGGATTTCTTCTACAGAATCATGGGAAAACACTTTTCCCGCGCCCGCCTCTTCTATAATTTGGCTGGCATCTCCGTCTGGGTCTCCCAAGGCCACAATGGTCCTTCCTGTAGCGATATATTCAAATAATTTACCAGGAATATTCCCCTTAGCATTTTTGGTATTGGTAAGGATCAGTAATAGCATGTTAGCCTTCTCATAATAATCAAAGACTTTTTCATGAGGTAAATAACCTGGAAATTCCACCCGTTCCTTTAACCAAGCATCCGCTTTGATATAATTCGTCACCTTTTCACTCACCTTTCCTACAAAAGTCAATTTCCCTTTTTCCTCAATAGCCTCAAAAGTCTCTTTGAAGGCTTTCAAAAATGGGATGGGATTACGGATAGCATCAATAATTCCGGTGTATACAATCTCAAAACCCTCCGATCTAAGCTTCTGTTTATTAAAGTTTTTAGGCAAATCTGCAGAATCAAAACCGTTGGTAATCAGATCGATTTTTCTATTGGAAATTTTGGTAAGTTCCTCCTGAAATGTTGGCGAAATGGTAACAACATTATCTGCCTCCCTAAATACGGATTGCTCCAGGCGCTCATGTCTTCGGCGAATGGTCTTCATCATGGGCAAGGTATCCAAAAACTCCCAGGTGGACCAAGGATCCCTAAAATCTGCAATCCATGGCAAACCGGATTTTCTTTTCAAGTCCCTACCAATTAGATGCATACTATGAGGAGGCCCAGTGGTTATAATAGCCTGAATTTTATTTTTTTCAAGTATGTCCAGCAAATAATTCACGGAAGGTTTTACCCAAAAAACCCTTGGATCAGGAATCATGGCATTGGCGCGCAGCCACATGGAAGTTTGGTCAAACCAATTTCTATTTCGCTTTTCCATCAGTTTCGAAGGATCAGCCAACCTACCATTTTTCTTCCTCTTTAAAAACCTAAAAACACCATATGGCTCCCAAATGGGGAATTTTATCACTTCCCAGTTTGGAGAAACCTCTTTGGCCATGGTTTCATCCTTAAGTTCAAAATCAGGGTTTTCGGGGGTGAAAATTACTGGCTCCCAACCATGTTCCGGTAAAAACTTAGCAAATTTTAGCCAACGTTGCACGCCAGATCCGGCACTAGGAGGCCAATAATAGGTGATGATGAGTACCTTCTTGCTCTCTTCCATGAAACAAATATAAGATTTTGTACGAGATTGGCATTCTATGCCAAAAAGCTACTTGGCAGTCAGTGCCCTGTACTTCTCCAAAATCAAAGCATGCATCTTTTTACGGCCATACTTGGCCGTTACTTCTAAATAAAGGTGGTCTGCCAAAGTCTGCATGGCCTCCCTCTTAACAAAGGCAAATTCCAAGGCTTCTTTGAGCACAGCTTTATCCTTTACCGGAAAAACTAGTCCAGTTTTCTTATTAGAGACGATGTCTATATTGCCCATAATATCAGAACAAATAATGGGGAGTTGCATGGCCCCTGCTTCCAAAAGTACATTGGGAAATCCCTCTCTATGTGAAGCATGCACCAAGACATCAGAAATAGCCATATAATGCTCCACATGATCTGACCAGTTTACCTGAACAATTCTAGGGTGATCCTCAATCTTACGGATAATATCTTCTTCTAATGGATCAAGTTCCTGTTCAAAATCTCCCAATAGGACCAACTTTGACTGATTGATAATCTTAGAATTTAGAAAGGCATTTACCAGCTCCTCTATTCCCTTATCCTTCACCAATCTTCCAACCGCCAAAATGATAAAGTCTTTTTCACCAGGCATCACTCTCATCGTTGCCGCAACCAAGTGGTTTTCCTTTAAATTATCACGGTTAAACCTTTCCAAGTCCACACCATTGGAAGAGCCATCTCCCAAAACCTCCACTTTTTCGGGAACACATAGTTTTTCTTTGAGAATTAAATCCTTTAGTGAATTGGAATTGGGCCAAACATGGGTTGCATTGCCAAAAGTCCACCTTTCCATGGTCTCCAAAAGCTTCCGCTTGTTGTCCTTTGTCACCACATAGGGCATTCCTGCCACAGTATGGATACGGATTTTTACCCCTGAAAACTTTGCGGCAATCATACCGAGCAATCCCGCTTTTGGGGTATGGGTATGGACAATATCTGGCTTTTCCTGCTTAAAAAGTTGAATTAATTTCCAGAGGCAAATCAAATCATGAAATGGCGTAATTTTCCTACTGAAAGGAATCACCACATGCTCACAGCCCTCTTTACGTTTTACCTCGCTAACCTCTTTACCATCTGCACTTACCATCAGCACCTCCCAACCTGCATCTTTCATGTATTTCATTTGACCTGAAAGAAGCAATTTCAGGGATATCGGTACAGTACTTACACGGATTAACTTTGGCATCAATTTTTTCCTTTAAAAATGCAAATATAAACCTAAAAAATGAAGGAATATATCTCAGGGATGAATTATAAATACAACTTATTGTTCATCATCAAATATTCGACCAAAAAATCAAAAAGTAAAATAATGGTTGACAGCCAGATAGACAACTGTCAACCAAATATATACTTTATTTCAATCCTGCCGCATCAAACAGCACTTCTACCGGATGCAAGGCCTTTCTTCCAGTCCCATCAGCAATCTGGTGTCTGCAGCTAGTTCCTGGTGCCACTACTATGGTATCTTCACCAGCCTTTCTTACTGTAGGAAACAATACCATCTCTCCGACCTTCATACTTACCTCATAATGTTCTTCCTCATAGCCAAAAGAACCAGCCATACCACAGCAGCCTGATGGTACAGTTTCCAAGGTATAGTTTTCGGGCAAAGTCAATAGCTTTTGTGTGAAGTTTACAGAGCTCAGGGACTTCTGATGGCAATGACCATGAAGCAAGACTTTCTTGCTTTCTTTGGTAAACTGATCAGCCGTAATATTTCCCCTTATCACTTCTTTAGCCAAAAACTCATCCACCATCATACTGTTTTGCTTCAACTTTTTGGCAGCCTCCACCAAATCTGTTTTCACCAACCTTGGATATTCATCCTTAAAACTTAAAATAGCAGAAGGTTCTACTCCTACCAGTGGTTCATCAATGGTCACCACATCCTTAAACACTGCTACGTTTTTATTGGCCAAGTTTTTGGCATGGTCCAATAATCCTTTGGAAATGGCTCCGCGGCCACTTTCTGGATGCTCTCTCATCACTACTTCATAACCTAAATGATGTAGCAATCTGATGGCTTTGATTCCAATTTCAGTATCATTGAAATTGGTAAATTCATCACAAAAGAAATTTACCCTGCCTTTTGCCTTTGCAGCTACAGGCAATTTGCTATAATTCTTTTTATACCACTTCCTTAGATTCACCTTGGCTATGGTTGGCAAGGATCTTTGCTCAGCTACTCCCAAGATTTTTTTCATCATCCCTCCTGTTGACTTATTGGTCATCATGAAGTTGGTCAATCCTGGCACCAAGCTACCTAGCTCATTAAGGTTATTGATATAGGCAAAGGCCTTACTACGCAATGGCACACCGTTGGTCTTCTGATATTGATAGAGGAATTCTGCCTTTAGGCTGGCCATGTCCACATTGGAAGGGCACTCAGATGTACAGCCCTTACAAGAAAGACAAAGATCCATCACCTCTTTCACCTCTGGGTGATCAAAAGGATTCTCTTTGGTGTTTTTAGTCAAAAATTCCCTTAAGGTATTTGCCCTTCCACGCGTGGTATCCTTCTCATTTCTGGTAGCCATATAACTTGGGCACATGGTACCACCAGAAATTGGTAATTTACGGCAATCGCCTGAACCATTACATTTTTCAGCAGCCCTTAGGATTCCTCCCACATGACCAAAGTCCATGGCCGTTTCAAATTCTGGCGTGACCATGTCTGGCTCATAACGTAAGAAGCTGGTCATTGGAGCTGTATCAACTATTTTTCCCGGATTAAATATATTATTGGGATCCCAGGATTTTTTAATTCTCCTAAACAACTGATAGTTCTCCTCTCCCACCATGATAGGTATAAAAGCAGCCCTTACCCTTCCATCTCCATGCTCACCACTCAAGGAACCATCATATTTTTTCACCAACTTGGCAACTGCTTCAGTGATTTTATAAAAGTCCTCTACATCCTCTGACTTTTTCAGGTCAAGAATAGGACGAAGGTGAATCTCTCCTGCACCAGCGTGTGCATAATGCACAGGCTTTTGTCCAAAGCCTTTCATGATTTCACCAAATTCATCAATAAAATCGGCCAAATCATCTATATCTACAGCTGTATCTTCAATACAAGCTACCGCCTTTTTGTCACCAGGAATATTGGCTAGCAATCCAAGTCCGGCACTTCTCAAAGCCCAGACATTATTGGTCCTGTCTCCTGTAATGATTGGATAAGCATAGCCTAAATTGGCCTCTTTCATCCCATCAATCATCTTTTGGGCATCCATAAGGGCGTCTTCTTCAGTCTGCCCCCTGAATTCAATCATTAGGATTCCCTCTGGATCACCTTCTACAAAATACCGGTTTTTACTTTGCTCGATATTTTCTTTGGTACAATCCAAAATAATTTTATCCATCATCTCACATGCCGTAGGATGATATTTCATCGCCAACTGTGTGGCTTTCATACATTCATGAATACTTTCAAAGTGGGCCGCCACTACCACATCTTTGGGATCTGGAAGTGGATCCACATGAATTTTTATCTCAGTGGTAAAGGCCAGTGTACCTTCAGATCCGCAAAGGAGCTTACAAAAGTCAAACTCTGTATCTGTATCAGAAAAAACCTCAGTTTCCAATAAATAATCAACTGCATACCCCGTATTCCTTCTTTGAATACTGGATTTAGGAAATTGATTACGTATATTTTCCTGATTCGTAGCTTGACTTAGCTCCTCATATACTTTTTTATAAAGTTCCCCTTCTAGATCATTCTGCTTTCTTTTTTCCTCAAACTCCTCTTTGGAAACCTTTCCAAAAGTGGCTTCTGAGCCATCACTTAAGATCGTTTGAAGTTCCAGTGTGTGTTCCCTGGTAGAACCATAAATAATCGAAGTAGTGCCGCAAGAATTGTTCCCGACCATTCCACCGATCATTGCTCGATTGGCAGTGGATGTAACAGGACTAAAAAACAAACCATGCGGCTTTAAATAGGCATTAAGCTCATCCCTAACTACACCTGGCTGAACCCTTACCCAGCCTTCTTCTTTATTTAACTCCAATATTTTGGTAAAATACTTTGATACGTCTACCACAATACCGTCCCCTACACACTGACCAGCAAGAGAGGTCCCTGCTGTCCTGGGGATCAAAGAAGTATTATGAGTATTAGCAAATTGAATAAGCCTTTTAATATCATCTTTGGTTTTCGGTATAGCTACCGCCAAAGGTAATTCCCTATACACCGAGGCGTCTGTGGCATAAAGGGTTTTCATTAATTGATCGTAATATAACTCACCGGTTAATTCTTTGGCCAAATCAGCCAAAAAAGGTGACAAATTCTCTGGTTCCTTAGACATGCCATAAAATTAAAACAGTTAGGTCAACTAATAAATAATAAAATGAATTATCTGTTGAAAAAATAGCAAAACTACTTAAGGAAGGACAAAAAATTAAGACTCAAATTCATTTACCGAGACTTCCAAATCAAGCTATCTATTTAATATTGATCCCAATCCTCAAAATTGCAGGGAATTTAAGCTTCATTCTTTTATGGTTGCCCCATATTTTTTGAAATTGATCCTTGACTAAGTAAATCGGATTTTCTCCTTTTGCCTTTTCGTAATGTTTTACCGCTGACCACGTGTTGAGGTAACCTATAAATTCATCCAATGTCCAATCATATTCCATATAAAATTTAGGTGATTTTATATGTTTAAATTCAAAGGGTATACTTTGGTACTCATCATCTATGTACTTCCTTTCTGGATCCCAATAATCCCCCAAAACGCCTTCATAAATATATTCCATGACATCCCATCCTCTTTCCATCTGAACCAATCCATATCCCATTAGGGCTATGACTCCTTCGGGCTTAAGAACTCTTTTAACTTCAGGAAAAAACCTTTCGAATTCAAACCAATGGACAGCTTGCGCCACTGTTACTAGGTCAAAACTATTTTCTGCAAATCCACTTTCTTCTGCAGAATTTACACTATAAGCAATATTAGTCCTTTTCGGGGCTTGGGCCAATTGCTGGACACTAATATCTGTAGCTTCAACTCTTTCAAAATAATCAGACAGTACTACCGCAACCTGTCCATTCCCTGTTCCACAATCCCATGCAGCGTCTCTTTCATGAACCTTAGTCAAGATAAATTCATAAAGTTCACTCGGGTATTTTGGACGGAACTTCTTATAATCAGACGCGTGTCCAGAGAAATTATCCTTCATTGTTAATTCTTTTTTTGAAGTTCTACTTATTCCTCAAGCACTAAGTAAGTCGCTCATATCTTGACTTCAGATCATCCAAATCACTTTCTTCGACAAAACTCTTTTCTCCCAAGTGCATAATCATTCGTGCATGCTTTTTAACCATCTTCTTCTGATCCTCTTTTTTAGCAAAACCATAAATAGTTAGCATTGCCTCCATTAATCTAATAATAACAGCTGGAGAATCTTTTCCGTATTGACGGATTTGGTTGAAGGAAACATTCATCACATCCTCAAAACTTATCGTTTTGGTAATCATAAATATTTCACCATCCTCATCAAAATGGTACGGACTTGGAAGTTTAGCAGAAGTCAAGTAACAAATAATATCAGCTAATTTATCAATGCAGGTAATAGCGGTAAAGGGGTCATTTACCCCGGGAGAAAGCGCTCGCGCTGCCACCTCCACCATCTGCCTTATCGAAAATTCCACATCTTGTGCTGAAGTCCTTTTGCTTCCAATAATAAATGCAGACTCTATTTGTGACTTTGTTTCATCTTCCAACTCTTCTGAGCTAAATACCAACACCAAAACCTGACCTTCTATGATGAAATTACCAGCATGTTTTTTTACTTCCACTAAGCCTTCCAGTCTTTTGGCCATATCAAAAAGACCAGCATGGTCCACTGATTGTAGATACCCGCTCTTTCGTGCAAATATTTCAAACCTCTCTTTTAATTTGGATTTTTTATCGGATAATTTTTCCTCATCGAATTCAGGAAATGTATCCTCGTCTTCCTCTATGGGAAACAGCCTTTTAAAATTTCTATGGAGATTTAGATTAACATTGGAGATCACCTGATCTGCTTGAATGTTAACAGAAATATGGTGAATAAAAATCACAAGTAAGAAAATATTAATAATTGCCAGAAAAATGGCAAAGGTAATCGAGATATTGGGTACAAAAGCCATTTCTCCTCCAGATTTTACCGCCCTAAGAACTAACAAACAGTAGGTAAAAGTAGCTATATAAGATCCTAGAACCACTTGATTGATACGGTTATGCATAAAGTTTTGCAGTAAGCGGGGACCAAATTGTGAGGAGGCTAAAGTCAAGGCTACAAGCGTAATGGAGAAAACAGTACCCGCTACGCCAATCATGGCTCCCGCAATGGTGGAGAGAATACTGCGCGCAGCATTCTCTCCACCAAAAACATAGTAGTTTATCACTCCGGATGGCTCAAACTCCCACACATTGTCCAGATATATAAAGAAAGTGGCGGCAATAATGGATGCGAGCACCAATTGCAAGGGAACAAACCAAAAAGTAGATTGGAGAATGGACCAAAAATAAATTATTTTGTTTTTCACGATTTCCGCTTTTAAACCTTACCAATTATTTAATCCTAACGACAATCTATTAGACCGATAGTTCTTCATTGATTAACTTTCAAACTTAACCTGATTTTTTCCTAACGACCAAAAACCAATTCGAATCATGGTCTAATTCCAAATAACCATAATCATAACAATAAACATATACATTACCCTTCTTGTTGACATAATGATGGGTATGGTACTTAAACTGAAATCCTTCTTGTAAGAGCTTCTCTCTGTTCACCTTGAAAGTTCCATCCTCATTGCCCAACAGATCTTCCAGTATACTCCTGTTTTTTTTCAGTGCATTATTGATGTTCCTGATCTCATTATTCTTAACCGCTTTTAACTGGTTATTATAATGGTTTCTACATTGATCATCGCAAAATTTCTTATCAGCCCTGCCCTGAATGACTTCCTCGCAATAAAGACATTGCTTCTTTTCATTATACATAAAAAATAAGGTTAATGTGAAAAAACTAATGGAATTTACGAATCAAAGCACAGATTAACAAACGCTTACAAACGACTACAAATGGAAAGAAACATTTAATACCCGACTATTTCCCATTCCTAAACCCAAATTGGATCAAGCATTTTCGTTGATGCGATAATTGGAATTCATTCTTTAACCTAAATTCTTACTATTATGAACACTTTAAGAAACAAAGTTCAACTGATTGGCCGATTAGGTGCCAAGGCAGATTTTAAGGTATTGGACAATGGCAACGCAATGGCCAGAATCAGCTTGGCCACCAATGAGGTATATAAAAATGCTAAAGGTGACCGCATTGAGGACACTACCTGGCATCAGCTAGTAGCCTGGGGAAAGACTGCTGAAATCATCAATAAATACACCGACAAAGGATCTGAAATAGCCATTGAAGGCAAATTGATCAACCGAACTTATACAGATAAAGAAGGGCAAAAAAAATACATCACTGAAATCCAAGTAAATGACCTTGTGCTTCTAGGAGATAAAAACAAGGCCGAAGCCTAAGCCCCTTACTTAATTCTTAATGGGAAAATACCTGTTATTTTTAAGGCTCGGGCAATTTAACTCGAGCCTTAAAATATTATTTCAGATTATCTTGGAATGACACTTTTACTCTCCTGCCATCCAATCACCTTCAATGCCAAACCATAAAAACTGCCCCGACCATAAAAACTCACTTCCTCATCATGCAGTTTCATTTATAATTCTGATGGATTGGTTATTATTGCACTTATTCAAATTGATTTTTTAATTATTGAATATGATTATCCGTTTTCACACCAGTCACCTTATTTCTCACGGATTCCACAGATTTACACTGATTTAATTCTTCATTTCGGTTAGATATGGGCTATTTTTGAGAACATATTTTGGACGGTGAACCTTACTGGTGCAATTGCGGATATACAGATTATTGAAAAAGCCAAAACATTCAATCAACTCCATTATGAACCTAAAAAACCTTTTTTTTCTATTATTTATCCTTCTTTCTTGGAGTACTCTCGCCCAGAACACACCCTACTTTACCAATGGTTTGAAAGTTGGAGAGGTCACTACAAATTCGGTTGTTTTGTGGAGTAGATTATGCAAATTTCCTCAGCCGATAAAAGTAAGCCACCAAAGGAAAGATGCTCCTTTTAAAAGCCCAATAGCTTTTGACGATGACATACCTGTTGAGAAAATGGATGGCGCTGTAGAAGGAACTGAAGGGTATTTACGATTCACTATCAATTCCGAAAACTTTTCTCTGAATACCGATTGGGTTAAAATTGATTCCTCCACAGACTATACCCAAAAGGTATTAATCGAGAATTTGCGTCCCAATCAAAAATACAAGGTAATAGTAGAGGGAAAACTTCATACCTCTGGAATGACAAATCAGTTCAAAGGTTCCTTCAAAACAGCTCCGGAAGATCAAATGCCCAGTCCTGTAAAGTTTACTGTATCCACCTGCCAGTATTTCTGGGATTTTGACGATAAAGAAAGAGGTTTTAAAATATATGATGCCATGAATGAACTAAACCCTGATTTCTTTATCCAAAATGGGGATTATGTTTACTATGACAAACCTGGCCCATTGGCAAAATCACCAAAAAAGGCACGTCATAAATGGCATGCGATCAATGGTTGGCCTTCTCTAGTAGACTTTTTCAGCAAAGTTCCCGTCTTAATGCAAAAAGATGACCATGATTTACTTATGGATGATTATGATCCCTCGAAAACACATTATGGTAAGCTTTCCGCCATTACCGCCCAAAAGATTTGGCAGGAAGAACCCCCCATCATTGAGAAACCTTATAGAAGAATAAGATGGGGCAAGGATCTAGAAATATGGCTGGTAGAAGGAAGGGACTACAGATCTAAAAATAGCCAAGCAGATAATGAGGATAAATCAATATGGGGAAAAGAACAAAAAAACTGGTTTATAAAAACAGTAACAGAATCTGATGCCAAGTTAAAAATACTTTCCTCCCCTACACCTGTCATTGGCCCTGACCGTAAAACTGGTAAAAATGATAACCACTCCAATGATGCCTACAGAACAGAAGGAAAATGGTTGAGAAATTTCCTCAATAACAATCATATGCTAGTAATCTGTGGGGACAGGCACTGGCAATATGTCTCAAAAGATCCTGAAACTGCTTTAATGGAATTCAGCGTAGGCCCTGCTAGCAATGCCCATGCTCAAGGTTGGAATCCGGATGATTTCTTACCTCAACATGAGTTTCTTAGGGTTGAAGGAGGATTTTTAAGTGCAGAACTAAAATATGAAAATAATATCCCGAAGCTGATCCTCAAACACCACGATGTGGATGGGAATATTGTCAATGAGGTTCAAATCGAGGATTAAAAAACGATGTCTATTGTATCAATAAAAAGGGCCGCGATCGCGGCCCTTTTTATTGATACAAACAGCTTCTATTATTAGCTTTTCAACATAGTTTTGGTGAATTCCACCTCGCCAGTTTCCACATTATAATATCCGCCAACGATACCGATTTCTCCAGCTTCATACAATTCTTTCAACACTTCACTTCTATCCAAAATGGCATCCATTGTGTGAATAATATTGTGGTGCGAAACTGCCTCTACAAATTCAGCATCAGAAGGCAAAGCCCCTGGTTGCTCTTTTTTCACTTCTTCGATTGAAGGACTTACTTTATCCAAAAGACCAGTAAGATTACCCATTTTCACTCCTGCACAAGCGCCGTTAATGGCCCCACACTTACTATGTCCTAAAACCACCACAAGCCTAGATCCAGCAACTTTACAGGCATATTCCATACTTCCCAGAATATCTTCATTGGCTATATTTCCAGCAATCCTAGTACTAAAGATATCACCCAAACCTTGGTCGAAAATTAATTCTGCAGAAGTCCTACTGTCAATGCAGCTCAACACTATGGCAAAAGGCCATTGTCCATCTTTGGTATCATTTACTTGTTCAAGCAAATTCCTATTGTATTTCAGATTGTTTACAAATCTTTGGTTTCCTTCTTTCAAAAAGGCCAATGCTTTTTCAGGAGTTACTGTTGCTTGAGTTTCAGCGGTATGTGCTCTCATATTTTTAAAATTTCTATTAATTAATTCTGTGAATTATTATTAATCAATTCGGTTATCACTTCTTGATGAGATGTTTTTCTGTTTTTTCTATAGGATAAAACTTCCTTGTGCTCAGTAGAGACATGATTAGATTCCTCCAAGTCATTCTCCAAATTATACGATGCTTTAAAGCCTATTAGTTTTACGGATATTCCCTTTTCTGGTGCCTGAATATCTTTAAATTCTCTGATAAGTTCCAAAACATCATGCGTAACATATACTGTATCAGATGCATCAATTACCACATTTGCTCCTTTTGGAATATGGTTTAAGGTCTGCTTGATAGCTGCTTTGTTCAAAAAGGACACCTCCTGAGCAAGGTCAACATGAATAATATCTCCATCATTATAGTCCTCTTTTTTGAAATAATATACTCTCTTAGCATTGCCTTTCAATACAAAGAATACGCTGATCACAATTCCCAAAGCTACACCTTTTAACAGGTCCAAGAAAACCACTGCACCCAAAGTCGCTATAAATGGCAAAAACTGATATTTTCCCTGATTCCAAAAATAAGCAAAGGTAGATGGCTTTGCTAATTTATAGCCTATCAACAACAAAATTGCGGCTAAGGTAGCCAATGGAACCTTATTTAGAACAACTGGAATTGTCAATACACTTATCAACAAAAACACACCATGTATTACTGCTGACATTTTAGACTTGGCACCTGAATTAACATTAGCTGTAGTCCTGACAACTACAGAAGTCATCGGCAAGCCTCCAATCAATCCACTGACCATATTTCCTATCCCTTGGGCTTTCAATTCCACATTGGTATTGGTTACCCTTTTCATAGGATCCATACGGTCTGCCGCCTCTATGCATAATAAAGTTTCAATCGATGCAACAATGGCAATGGTGATGGCAACAATCCATACCTCAGGATTGGCAATTGCTCCAAATTTAGGAAGGGTAATTAAATTTTTAAAGTCTTCTGTAGAGGTAGGAACAGGTAAACTTACCAGGTATTTTTCTCCGATCGCCAGAGAACTTCCTGACATAATCAAAAACTCATTCACCAATACACCGCAAATTACAGCTACTAAAGCTGCGGGTACCAGTTTTAATTTTTTCAATGCGGGAATCTTATCCCACGCAATCAATATGCCTAGAGAAATGGCTGTTACCAATATCACTCCTGGCTGAATATCTGTAAAGGAAGCGGCAATATCAGAGAAGATAGCTAGACCGCCCCCAATTTCTACATTGGATCCTAAAGCAACTGGTATTTGCTTGATGAAGATAATCACCCCTATACCTGCAAGCATACCTGTGATGACATTGCTTGGGATATAATTAGATATACTTCCGGCACGCAAAAAACCTAGCAAAAGCTGTATAAGTCCTGCTAGTACTACTGACACCAAGAATATATCAAAACCACCCAAATCCTGGATAGCAACAATAACGATAGCTGTAAGACCTGCGGCCGGACCAGAAACACTAATATGGGACTGGCTTAGAAAGCCAACTACAATACCTCCAACTATTCCGGTGATGATACCTGAGAACAACGGTGCACCGGATGCCATTGCAATCCCTAAACATAATGGTAGGGCTACAAGAAATACTACAAGACCAGATGGCAAGTCTGACTTGAGGTTTGCAAAGAGATTAGTCTTCTTTGTCATAAATTTTTTAATTTTTTGATTCGTAATTTTAAAAGGCGCGCAAACAATCTTAGGAACGATTTTAATAATTGTTCCTTTGGAACTCCCTTGACTCAAAAAGGATTTTTTAGCTTGCCTAGACTCAGCTCAATAGTGGCTGCAAAATATTACGATAATTCTGGAGGGGGGCAGAACTGATCCCTAAGGACAAAATGATAATCTTGTATCCGGTGAAAATTCAAATCGGACTTAATATTCAATTGGGCTATGATAGCATCCCATCCAAGGGTTTTATCCATAAACTCTTCTTTTTCAGGCTTATGGTTTTCAGCACTTTCCTCCTCTTCTTCTTCTACCATTGAATAACAAATAGAAACATCTATTTGGTCGTCGATCAAAGCTATGGCGCTTGGACCCACTACCAATAATGCAAAAATCACCAAAAAAATGGTGGCAACAGCTTTTCTATATGTTGTATAATCTGCCAAAGGCTATCTTTAAATCAAGTTTACTATTTTCAAAAGTATGCAAAAGTTTATAAAACCTACGGATATATTTCTAGAAATGTTCCCGTGAATTTTAAATAATAACAAAAATTAAATGAGCTGGGAAACTTTTATTCGCTTCCAGCTCCTTGATTAACGGTGTGTGTCGTACTTATTAATTGGCAATTCCTTTTTTAATTGTGCTATCACCTGGTCCCATTGCCCTGAGCTATTTAAGGCTTTTAAGGTTTCATGCAATTGTTCTTTTGTCCTAATCCCTGAAACTATCGATATCACTGCTGGCTGCGTGAGCAAGTATTTCAAGATCAGTTCAGTCTTTTCCACTAAACCTGAACTAAGTTCATCCAATTTCCCCCTAATATTTCCCACTTCCTTCTCCGACCAGTTCAAGTAAGGCTTGACAGGTTTGTCCAGCAATAAGCCTTTGGCATAAGCCCCTCTAACAAGTACACTGATATCATTCTTTGCAAGAAGTTCCAAACATTCCTCTTCCGGTCTTCTATCCAATAAACTATATTGCATCATTACTGAAACCATACTGGATTTTTCCAAATATGCCCTAATTACATTTGGGCGGATGGAAGATATACCATATTCCCTGATTTTACCCTCTTTTTTTAATTGCTCAAAAGCTTCAATAGTTTCATCAATTGGGTCTTCTATCGTCCCCCCATGTAATTGATATAAGTCGATATAATCTGTTTGTAAACTTTGAAGGCTTTTCTCAACAGCCTTCAAAATATAGGATTTGCGGGGATTCCAGTCCCAGCCACTTCCATCAGGCCTTAACTCATTTCCAACCTTTGTGGCCAGAACAATTTCATTTCTTATTCCTTTTAAGGCTTCCCCGACAAGTTTCTCATTCTCTCCTGCATCATAAAGATCAGCAGTATCAAAGTAGTTGATTCCTTGGTCAAATGCTTCGCGTATCAATGCCATATCATCTGCCTTTCTTCCTCTCAATGACATACATCCAAAGGACACCTCACTAACTTTGATAGATGACTTTCCAAGTTGATGGTATTTCATTACAAGTTCACTTTGTAAATTCTTAATAAATAAAATAAACAATCAATTCCCCTACTACCATTACCAAAGTTGGTGAACACTTGCCTTAATATAATTATTGTAAACTTCCTTTACCTTATTCATCTGATCAGCATTCAATTGGGCCAATTGACCCGCTTTTACATTTGATAATACTTGTTCTACCCTTGAGGCACCTGGAATCACTGTACTTACTTGATCAAACATCAAAATCCACCTTAAGGCCCAAGAAGCAAGACTATAACTTCCCCCAAAAACAGGTTTTAGTTCCTCTACTGCCTGTAAGCCAGTTTCAAAATCCACTCCTGAAAATGTTTCCCCTTTATCAAATGCTTCTCCATTTCTATTAAAATCTCGGTGGTCATTCTTGTCGAATGTACTTGAAGTATCCATTTTTCCACTTAGAAGCCCGCTGGCCAAGGGTACTCGAGCGATAATGCCGATATTATTCTCTTGAGCTGCCCCAAAAAACTCTTCCAATGGTTTCTGCCTAAACATGTTAAAAATAATCTGGACTGTTGAGACATTAGGGTATTTTAGGGCCTGCATTGCCTCTTCCACTTTCTCCACACTTACTCCCAAATGACGAATCTTCCCTTCTTCTTTTAACCTGTCAAACAACTCAAAAATCTCATCTCGATAAAAAACCTTTGTTGGGGGACAATGTAATTGAATTAAATCCAAAGTCTCCAATTGCATATTTTTCAAACTGGCCTCCACATATGCTCTAAGCACTGTCGGTGTATAGCCCTCTGAAACATGTGGATTAATTTGTCGTCCACACTTGGTAGCCACATATATTTCCTCGGATCTTTCTTTTAAGACTTTTCCTACAGCATGTTCACTTGCACCATCATCATACACATCGGCTGTGTCCAAAAAATTAACTCCCTCATCTATAGCAGAATTAATGATTTTTGAAGCTTCTTTCTCATCAAAGGAACCACCCCATCCTCCTCCTACTTGCCAGGTTCCTAATGAAATTTCCGATACCTTAAATCCCGTTTTTCCTAAAATCCTATATTCCATGTTTTTTATACTGATAAATTAACAGTTTACATCTTTGAAAATGTCTATTGATGTATTAATTTCAAACTTTGTATTATTAAAATGCAAAGACGTTCAATAACCAATACTTTAAATCAATCTTGCTGGGCTGAAAAACATTCTCTAACATTTTTCTATCTTACCATTTAATTGACATCAAATCCATTACACTATGAATGCAAGAAGAAAATTCCTTAATTATCTCTCATTACTGGGCTCAGGTATTTTGTTATCCAATAATACCTATGCCAAACCTAAAAAAGATTTTATGATTCATCAAGTATATTTCTGGTTAAAAAACCCTGAAAAAGACCTAAAGAGTTTTATTAATGGTTGTGAAGATTTAATCAAAATTGACAGTATCAAAAAAGCCTATATTGGGCAACCTGCTGTAACCGAAAGAAGAGATGTGGTAGACCACTCGTTTCACGTTTCTTTGACAGTATATTTTGATAATATGGAAGATCATAACATTTATCAATTAGCACCAATTCATAAAAAATTTATATCAGACCATGAAGATAAGTGGGAAAAAGTCCAAGTTTATGATACAAAAATTCAATAATACTCATTTTTAAATGTTATTTTTCTTTTTAAATATTTACCTTATAGCTGACCTTTGCACCAAACACAAAGGTCAGCCAACTTTGTAAATGAAAAGTACCCTCCTCATATTATCCTTGTTTACCGCATTGCTTATCTCAAGCTTTGATGCAAAATCATTTCAGATAAGCTCGCCACAAAACACCTTGTCTCAAGAAGGTAAGATAGACAGTTTGAATAACTGGGTGGAAAAAAACATAGAAAAGGATATAAACAATGCACTTGCTAATTCCCTAAATGCGCTGGAATTATCAAAAGGAATCAACTATCCTTTGGGAGAGGCACAAAGTATGATCAACCTGGGCTGGATTTATTATAGAATGGATGATTACTTACAAGCAATAGACTTTGCTTTCAAAGGTCATCAGAGTATCATTCCTCTAAATAAACCAGATTTAACTATTCGCTCCTTTTTTAATATTGGAGCAATTTACAGTGAGGGAAGTGGCCAACTTGAATTGGCCCTTGAGTATTTCGAAGAAGCCTATGAAAGAAGCATGGCTATTCAAGACAGGGCCATGAGTGGAAGAGCATTAAATAATCGGGCTTTTATACTTACTCAGTTGGGGAGATTTGACGAAGCTTTAGAATTGATCACCCCGTTTTTGGCTGACAAAAAAAATGATTTCCTTGAATCGTACGCCAGAAGAACCTTGGGAGACATTCAAAAAGTTCAGGGAGACACCAGCAGGGCTATCAACAATTATCTCATTGCCTATCAAATTCTAGAAAAAGAACAGTCCTACTCTACACTTACTAGTTGTATAATAAGACTAGCAGAACTTTATCTAGCCACGGGACAAAATTACAAGGCCAAATTATATCTGGACAAGGGAGAGACTATAAGCAAAAACAACCACTTCCGAGAGCAGTTGGTAAAAATCAACCAGCTTTATTCTAGATTTTATGAAAACCTTGGGAACTGGAAAGAGGCTTTATTTTATCAAAAAAAATATGCTTCCATGCAAGACAGCATTACCAGCCAAATCAATTCCAAAAATATGGGTCGCATGGAGGCCAAATTTGATTTTGACCAAAGGCTAAGTGCTATCAATACTGAAATGGCCCTGAATGAAAAGCTAATCAATGAAAAGCTACAACAACAGATATTCAGACGTAACATATTCTTAGCTGGATTTATCATCATGTTGGTGCTGGTAACCATCGTCCTGTTTACTTCCTACAGGATCCGCAGGTCAAAATACCAAGCAGAATCAGCTAATAGGGCCAAATCCGATTTTATCTCAAGTATGAGCCACGAAATCAGGACTCCGCTAAATGGCGTAATAGGCTTTTCTGACCTCTTGAACTCCACCCCTCTGGATGCCAACCAAAAACAGTACATCACCCTGATCAACCAGTCAGCAAAGTCCCTGATGGAGATTGTGAATGACATTCTAGATTTTTCAAAAATAGAAGCGGGAAAACTGGAGATTGAACTTTCGCAAACCAATATTTATGAACTGGGTATAGAAACAGTTAACCTGGTTGCATTTCAAGCGCATCAAAGATCTATAGAATTGATTTTAGATATTGATGAGCAAATACCTAAGAAGGTTTTGGCAGACCAGGTAAGAATCAAGCAAATCCTAATCAACCTATTGAGCAATGCCGTAAAATTCACAAAAAAGGGAGAAATCATCCTGAAAATCGAACGATTGGACGAAGAGCTGGATGGATTCTCTAAGATCAGGTTCACAGTGAGTGATACCGGTAAAGGAATTGAGCCAAGCAACCAAGAAAAAATCTTCAGTGCCTTTACCCAAGAGGATTCATCAACGACAAGAAAATTCGGAGGAACAGGCTTGGGCTTAGCAATATGCAAAAAGCTGCTCAATATGATGGGGGGAAAAATCTATGTAGAAAGTGAACTGAATAAAGGCAGTAAATTTTGGTTTGAGATCAATTTTGAAACTTTAGAGGAAAAGCAAAAGGAACCGCCACTGCCTTTAGAGAATCTTTATGCCCTGATCATTGAGAAAAATCCCAAACATGGAAAAGTGGTGCAGGAAAACCTTTCCTACCTTGGTGCATCCTCAGATCTTGCCCTTAGTCCAGAAAAAGCCGAAGAACTGCTGCAAAATTCCCCACCATACAACCTTATTTTGGTGAACCACATCCTCAAAAAAGGAGAAGATGGGGCTAAATTTATACAAAGGCTTAAAACAGAAATGAACCTGATTCCTGATAATATCAAGATTATTTTAATGCATAATGCCTTTATACAAAACACAAGTATTCCCGATCATATCAACGCCCTGCTGATAAAGCCTTATAAAAAGCCTGATTTCCTGCAAGTACTAAATAAGTTATTTGACCAAAAAGAAGATAGAGCAACCCTTGATCAAAATATTACCAGTCAGGAAGATCTTGGTCAACTAAGAGAAATATCCCCATCCATATTGATTGCGGAGGACAATCAGGTCAATATGATCCTGACAAAAAAACTACTTCATAACTTTATTCCTAAAGCCGTAATTTTGGAAGCTAAAAATGGCAAAAAGGTAATCGAGGTTTATAATGAAAATGAAGTAGATATTATTTTCATGGATATTCAAATGCCTGTTTTAAATGGATACGAGGCCACAGAAGCTATTAGAAAGATCGAATCTAAAACAGGTAAACACACGCCTATCATTGCCTTGACAGCTGGTATATTAAATAATGAAAGGCAAAAATGTTTGGAAGCAGGATTGGACGATTATACTTCTAAGCCAATGAACAAAAAAGATATAGGAAAGATCCTTCATCAATGGCTACTTGAAAAAATCAGTTGAGGCTATCTCAAAAGCCAAATTCAGCAGTCGTTCTTGAGCAGGTAAGATTAAATGAGAAACCAGCTTTCTTATATAAAAGCCTTTAATCATATCTCTATAATCTAAACAATCCAGCCAGATCAATCAGAAACTTTTTTTTGAGACAGCCTCAAAAGTTAAATTATTTTACTTTTTCTATCACCAAGTTATGGTTGGTGTAGATGCAAATATCAGCTGCAATATTTAAACTTTCTCTTACCATTTCCTCTGCTGATAAATGTGAAGCAAATTTCTTTAAGGCCCTTGCTGCAGACTGAGCATACATACTTCCAGAACCAATGGTCGCGATAGACTCATCAGGCTCGATCACATCCCCTGTTCCTGAGATGATCAAAACATCATCAACATCTGCAACTATCATCATAGCTTCTAGCTTACTAAGCATACGGTCTGTCCTCCATTCTTTGGCCAATTCCACCGCAGCCCTTTTCATATTATTTCCAAAAGCACCCAATTTCTCTTCAAACTTTTCCAATAGTGTAAAAGCATCAGCAGTAGAACCTGCAAAGCCGGTCACGATTTTACCATCCTGGAGTATTCGAACCTTTTTCACACTGCTCTTGGCAATGGTATTACCCAAGGTAGCCTGACCATCTGCACCGATGACCACTTCTCCATTATGCTTAATCGCCACTACTGTGGTTGATCTTAATTTCTCCATAGCGTCTAAAATGTTTGCTTGCCAATCGACAAAAACTATACTAAAAGAAAAAGTCCTGTCAGGAAAACACCAAACAGGACTTTTTGACATATTTTATTTCCCAAAGCTCAAAGCCAAAGGAAATTTTCATTAAATCAAAATTCTAACAGGATCTTCCAATAGACCTTTTAAAGTCTTAAGGAAAGCAGAACCTACAGCCCCATCTACTACCCTATGGTCACAAGAAAGGGTTACTTTCATCACATTTCCGATCTGCATCTGGCCATTTTTAACCACTACAGTTTCCTTGATACCGCCAACCGCAAGGATACAAGCATCTGGTGGATTTACAATTGCAGTAAATTCTTCGATACCGAACATACCCAAGTTAGAAATGGTAAAGGTATTTCCTTCCCAGTCCTTAGGCTGTAATTCTTTGTTTTTTGCTTTTCCGCCCAAAGACTTAGCTTCTTGTGAAATCTGAGAAAGGCTCTTTCCATCTGCAAATCTGATAACTGGAACCAAAAGACCTTCTTCTACTGCCACAGCCATGCCTATATGTACATGGTCGTTGTACCTGATTTTGTCACCTAACCAGCTGGAGTTAACTTTTGGATGTTGACGTAGTGCAGCAGCTGTTGCTTTGATCACCATATCATTAAAAGATATCTTCACCGGTGCGATTTCATTCATGCTCTTACGTGCTTCGATTGCCTTATCCATGTTGATTTCCATGGTCAAGTAGAAGTGCGGAGCAGAGAACTTACTTTCTGCCAAACGCTTGGCAATTGTTTTTCTCATTTGAGAAACTTTCTCCTCAGTATAAGACTCCTGGCCTATAGCAGCAGAACCCGCAGCTGGTGCGGCAGCGGTTGGTGCCGCTTGTACAGCAGCTGGGTTGAAGTTCTCAACATCTCTTTTGATGATCCTTCCTCCTTCACCGGAGCCTGAGATCAAGGAAATCTGAATTCCTTTTTCTTCTGCCATCTTTTTGGCCAAAGGAGAAGCTTTCACTCTGCCGTTATCGGCTGTATTGCTACCAGTACTTACTGCTGCCTTTGGCGCTTCAGCTTTAGTGGCTGGTTTATTTTCTGCTTTTGGAGCTGCTTTCTTTTCCTCTTTAGGAGCTGCTTTTTCCTGAGCGGGAGCAGATTGTTGTGCATGAGCTTTCAACAATGTTTCATAATCTGCACCTTTTTCGCCAATTACGGCGATCACTCCATCAATTTCTACGCTATCTCCTTCCTGGACACCAATATGCAATAATACACCATCATCGTATGACTCAAGCTCCATTGTTGCCTTATCAGTTTCTACCTCGGCAAGGATATCGCCAGACTTCACTTCATCTCCTTCTTTCTTCAACCAGGCAGCAATGGTTCCCTCTTGCATGGTATCACTCATTTTTGGCATGGTGATCAAGGTAGCATTGATTCCTGAAGTATCTATTTCTTCTGTGGATCCGGAAGCAGCTTCAGCAGCTGCTGGCTCCTCTTTAGTTTCTTCTTTAGCTGAATCTGAGGCTGCAGCATCTCCACCGCCCTCTATATCTTTCAAAAGATTGTCGATATTTTCTCCTTTTTCACCTATGATGGCAATCACTCCATTAACAGGCACTGCATCTTTTTCTTCAACACCAATATGCAACAATACTCCCTCGTCATAAGACTCCAGCTCCATAGTCGCTTTATCAGTTTCTACTTCAGCGAGAATATCTCCAGCTTTTACTTCGTCTCCTACTTTCTTTAACCAAGCAGCGATCACCCCTTCTTCCATGGTGTCGCTCATTTTGGGCATTCTTATTACTTCGGCCATAAGTTATCTATATCGAATTCAATTTTTCAGCAAGTCAAAAATAGTTCTTAAAATATCTATATTCAAATTTAATAATAGTAATTTCAATATCAGTAAGTAGTAAAACGATTCTCTCAATTAAAAAATGCCATTAATAAAAAATACCAGCTACAGCGGCCCTGCAATATTATTTAACGGCCATTTGCAAACCATTATCCCAGGACTTTTTAGAAAATCTCTTTTATTACCCTTTGAAAGACAAAGAATTACTACAGAAGATGGTGATTTTCTTGACTTGGATTTATTAAAAAATGACACTGATAAAATAGTGATCATCACCCATGGATTGGAAGGTGATAGCAGGAGACCTTATATGTCTGGCATGGCCAAACATTTTTTTCAACATGGCTATGATGTGCTCACCTGGAACTTTAGAGGATGCAGTGGGGAACTGAACAACAAACCTTTCTTTTATCATTCTGGAGCCACCTATGACCTGGATGAAGTTATCAAATATATCGAAAAAGATTATCAGGAAATTTACTTAATAGGCTTTAGCCTTGGGGGAAACCTTACCCTAAAATACTTGGGAGAGCCTGTAGAAAGACTTAAAAAGATAAAAAAAGCCGTCACTATTTCTGTCCCTCTGCACCTCAAAAGCAGCTGCATAAAAATATCCACGGGAGAAAACATCATCTATTCGAATAGGTTCCTCAAAACACTCAAACAAAAGGTGCGATTAAAATCCCAAGTGTTTCCTGAATCTATTGATATTTCTAATTTGGATAGTATCAGAACCTTGCATGAATTTGACGACAAATATACTGGCCCCATGCATGGCTTCAATGATGCCAACCACTACTATGATAAATGTTCTTCTTTGTACTTTTTGGAAGGAATTCAAATCCCCACGCTTATCTTAAACGCCCAAAACGATCCATTCTTAAGCTCAAAATGCTTTCCTTTTGAATTAGGCCATTCTTTGGATCAAATCTTTATGGAGTTCCCAGAAATTGGGGGACATGTTGGCTTTAGCCCAAGAAAAAGGAAAGAAATATATTGGTCTGAAAAAAGAGCATTTGAATTTATCAATTCTCATGATTAATTTACAACAACTTATGGATCAAAATTATGTGTGAAAGATACTCCCTAGGCAAGACCCAACAGGATCTTGAGTCGCGGTTTGAAGCAGAATTACTGGATGAATTTCATCCCAGATACAATATTGCTCCAACACAACTTCTCCCAGTCATCACTTCAGACAGTCCTAAGGGCTTCTCTCATTTTTATTGGGGGACCACACCTGATTTTGCCAAAAACAAGCCTGTTTCCCTAAAGTTCATTAACGCCCCTGCAGAAACAGCCCATACAAAAGCTTCTACAAAGTCCGCCTTTCAGAAAAGACGTTGTATAATTCCAGCTGATGGCTATTATGCATGGAAACGAGTGGGTAAAAAAACAAAAATCCCATACCGTTTTACCTTAGAAGACAATTCCTTATTTTCCTTTGCTGGAATCTGGGAAGAGTTTGAAAATGATAAAGGGGGCACCAACCATACTTTTCTAATACTTACGGTACCTGCCAATAAAATCAACAAGGAATTTGGGGATAGAATGCCGGTAATTTTCAACAAAGATCAAGAAAAAACCTGGCTCGACAAATACAGTTCCATGGACCTACTTACAGAAATACTAACCCATTACCCCACGGAACAAATGTTATGCTATCCTGTATCACCAGCTGTAAACCAAATAAGCGTTGATGCTGAATACCTTATAAAAAGGACCAGTCCAATGGATCAGTTTGGCAATTATACACTATTTGGATAAATCACTTTTTCTCTTTTGTGCAAGGCACTTCCTGCGTATTTTTGTTCTAAGACTGCAAATTTGCAACCCTTAGCCCTTCAAATCAGTTAGATTTTTGAAGGGTATTTTATCCTACCATTAATTAAGCTTTTATGAAAAAATCCAAAATAGCAGGTGTTGGGCATTATGTACCTGACAATATTGTCACTAATGACGATCTCACCAAAATCATGGACACCAGTGATGAATGGATCGTTGAACGTACAGGAATAAAGCAGAGAAGATGGTTTACCCCTGGTGTGGACACTGTTGCAAACATGTCTGCCAAGGCTTCTAAAATGGCCGTTGAAAGGGCGGGGATAACCATGAAGGATATTGACTTTATTATTTTTGCCACAAGCACACCAGATTATTTTGCCCCCGGAAATGGTGTTTTGGTCCAAAGAGAATTGGGACTTCAGGGAATTGGTGCTTTGGATATCAGAAATGCTTGTTCAGGTTTTTTGTACGGCTTATCTGTTGCCGATCAATTCATCAAAACGGGCATGTACAAAAACATCCTTCTTATAGGAGCTGAAATTCAATCCAGCGCACTGGACAAAAGTACAGCCGGCAGGTCCAATGCGGTCATTTTTGCTGACGGTGCTGGTGCTGCGGTGGTACAGGTTACTGACCAGCCCCAATCGGGAATACTATCTACCCACCTTCATGCTGACGGCGATTTTGCAGAAGAGCTGTACTTAAAAGACCCCGGAAGTAGTAGGGAAATTAGACTTTCCCCAGAAATCATCAATGAACCAAGTTTCCGTATGCAAATGAACGGAAATGTGGTATTTAAACATGCCATCGTGAGGTTCCAAGAGGTCATTAAAGAAGCCTTAGAAGCTAATGGCAAGTCCAAAGATGATATTGACTTGTTAGTTCCGCATCAAGCCAACTTAAGGATCAGCCAATATATTCAACAGAAATTCCAATTACCTGACGAAAAGGTTTTCAACAACATCATGCATTTTGGGAACACCACTGCCGCCACCATCCCTCTTGCACTGAGTGATGCTTGGGAACAAGGTAAAATCAAAGATGGAAATCTTATTTGCCTTGCTGCGTTTGGAAGTGGCTTTTCTTGGGCCTCAGCATTATTAAATTGGTAAATATTTATGCAGGACATCAATATTGAATTATTAGAGAACGAACCCCTTCAATATCAAATCCATCAACTAAAAGAACAATTTATCAATTTATTTGCTTCAATAGCCAATCAAATTTCGGATAAAGAACTCGCTTTATTACATACTGATCATAAAGGAAAAAAAATCAGTAAGGGCAATGAACTCCAACATTGCCCCTACCAAGTTTTGGATATAGTCAGGGATTTTGACAAAAAAAAAGGGTTCAACATCAGGTTTCTCAACTGGTGGGGACACGGGTTATATATAATTGTCTATTATGGTGTAGATAAAATCCCTTCATCTGAAATATATCAATCCTATTTATCCAATGGTTTTTCACTAGGCCGCACTGGTTCACCCTGGGATTATAAAGGAATGATTACTCACCAAATGCACAGCAATGAAATCCCTTTCGAAAAATTACCTGAGCACCTTAATAAATTCAGGCATCTTCAATTGCTAAAAAGAATTCCTTACAAGGCAAAAACTAAGGATTTGGAAAAGTCCATAATTGAAGAATGGAGTTCAATTAAGAAGTTTAAGGAGAGTGAATGATTTTTTTGAGAATAAATGATAATTTAGGAAAAGAATAGAAAGAAAGTTTGATCAACGCTTATACAATTGAAAGAAATCAAGGAAAACCAATGAAGTACCTAATTGCACTGTTTTTTATTTTTACGCAAGGCCTTATTGCTTTTGGACAAGGTCAAACCGTTAGAATTTTCAATTCCGATTCAAGCGTAGTAGCCACAGGTGTGATACTCAACGGAAAAATGAATGGGCTTTGGAAATTGAAAAATCCCAAAAACGATAAATTAATTGAAGAAGGCTATCTAAGTGACGGAAAAAAAGATGGCGTTTGGACGACCTACCATTCTAATGGAAAACCAGATATTGTTGCTGAATACAAAAACAACAAACTCAATGGCAACTTAAACCAATACGATGCCAATGGTTTTCTGATCATTGATGCCATCTACAAAGACAGTGTAGCTGTGGGTGATTACAAAGAATATTATGGCAGCAATGTGGTCTTATATGAACAAAATGCTGGTAAAGTAGTCAAAAGTGAAGGCACCTTTAAAGATGGTAAACTTCATGGAGACTGGCTTTCATACTATGAAAATGGTCAATTGGCCATCAAAAGCAAATATGAGAATGGTATACTCAATGGACCATACTTGGAATATTCAAGGGAGGGCCAGCTGATCGTTGAAGTACAATATGTAAATGGTGAGCCTGATGGAACCTTTAAGAGATATTCGTTCTATAATACTGTTGAACAAACTGGAGAATATGATCATGGCAATAAAGTTGGAAAATGGATCAGCTATTTCCCCGACACCAAGGTGATTGCAGAAGAACAGGAATATGACAAAAACGGTAACAAAACTGGGACTTGGAAATATTACTATGAAAACAAAAGAATTGCCCGTATTGAACATTATGAAAACAACATTGCCGTAGGCGTATGGGAAGAATATTTCCCTAATAAGAACCTTTCAAAAAGAAAGACCTATGAACTAGGTGTTCCTGTAGGAGAATATATAGAAAACCATTCCGACGGTAGTGCCTCCGTCAGAGGCCAGTATAATGGAGGATTAAAGTCGGGACTTTGGAAAAGCTTCTATTCCGATGGGCAACTATACAGCATTGGGGAATACAAAAACGGTGTCAAGTCGGGACTTTGGAAATACTTTAATAAAATAGGAATCCTCATTGCAGAAGGTGAATATCAACTGGGCTCAGAACATGGCCAATGGTTCTATTATTATGATGGAGGCCAACTAAAATCCGTAGGCAGTTATTTTTATGGATTTGAAGATGGCACATGGGGGCTTTTCTATGACAATAAAAAACTCACGCAAGAAGAAACCTGGAGCAATGGTAGACTTATGAGCATTGGAGAATACCATTCCTATGATGGAACCACCACCTTGGATAAGGGAACATTAAAAGAAGGTGAAGGAAGTCGAATCACTTATTATATTGATGGGACCAAAGAGTCAGAAGGAAATTATAAGGAAGGCAAACCACAAGGTAAATGGATTTATTATCATGACAATGGTAAAGTTGCCTCTTCGGGATTAATGGAAGAGGGTAAAAAACAGGGGCGTTGGAATTACTATTCACGCTCAGGAAAGCTAGCAGAAATTATCACTTTCAAAGATGATGAAGTAGTTCCTGAAAACCTTCCCGAATCTGAATTGCCATTTCAAATATTTAACTAGCCAAATACTCCATGGCACCTTTTTTAAATGAGGTGCCATTTATTTTTTGTAGTCAATATTATATTTCACAGACACAAAGTAAATTCCCACGATACAGTAGTTAATTTGCTTTATTAATACGAAAAAACCGATATTTTAACAGAAAATCACTGTAAATCTTTCACTTCTCGAGGTGATTTAAGCTATATATTTTCAAATTCACCATTTAACACAGTAGTACAGAATCGATATTTTAATAAAAACGGTTTGTTCTTTTTTAATTTTTTTATAAAAGTATTTTTTATATTGAGCGATATTTTGTTAATTTGAGTACCCTAATAAATAAAACAAGATGAATCTAATAAATCCAAAAAAGAGCTTAGATGAAAAAGAAGGAGTTGTTGAAATCAAGAACTACCTCAACAAGATCAAAATCATCAAGAATCTTTACACCAACGGAAGCAACACAGCCAGTGAAATCTGTAACGAAGTAGGTATCAGTCTACCCACGGTAAACTCCCTACTTACTGATCTTATTCAAGGCGGAAAACTTGTTAAACAAGGTAGAGCTGAATCACAAGGCGGAAGAAAACCAGATTTGTACAGACTGGCTTCTGATTCCTTTTATATCTTGTCAGTGGACATTAGCAAATTTACCGTCCGAGCAGCTATTTATGACAGTGCCAATACCGCAGTAACTGAAACAGGCACTTTTAAAATCACTTTGAACAATGATAAGGCAACCTTTGAAAGGATTGCTGATTTCATGGCTACATATATGAAGGAATCCGGAATTCCTGATGATAAAATTATTGCCATAGGCATTTCCATGCCTGGGCTGGTGGATTCTTTAAGTGGAATCAACCACACCTATCTAAAATTTGGAAAGAAAACTTTGGTGGAAAACTTTGAAGCCAAATTCAATAAAAAAGTCTTTATAGAAAATGACGCAAGGGCAATGACCTTAGCGGAATTTAAGTTCAGCCAAGGTCAAAAATATAATAATGTATTGGGCATTTTCGTAGGCTGGGGCATTGGTCTTGGAATTATTATAGATGGCAAATTATACCGAGGTGGAGCAGGGTTTGCAGGTGAATTTAGCCACTCCCCTATCTTTGAATCAAGGGATATCTCATGTACCTGCGGTAAAAAAGGATGCCTGGAGGCTGTGGCATCTGGAACAGCTATGGTAAGGATGGCCGAGGAAGCTATACTTAAAGATAGCGATTCAATTCTGAGCCGCTTAGCAAAAGAAAAAGGAGAAAGTATTGACCCTTCTCTAATTGTTGAAGCAGCTCTGGCCGGAGATCAAAGAGCCATCACCATCCTTTCAGATGTAGGTTTAGATTTGGGAAGAGGTATTTCTATCCTTATCCAATTATTGAATCCTGATCTGATCATAGTAGGTGGATCCGTAGCTGAGGCCCAACAATATTTGATCACGCCAATACAGCAAGCCCTGAATATATTCAGTATGGCCAAATCAAGGGAGAAGTCGGAATTGGCACTCTACAAATTAGGAAAAGAAGTTGGTCTACTCGGAGGAGTAGCGGTAGTCATAGAGAATATTTTCGAAGACATTATTAACTGATCCACGGTATCAGAATCACATTGCCGTGGCTTTAATATAAAAGCATTAACATAAAACAATTCTAAATATGCTTAGTAACTATCCTTTATCGGAAGTAGAAGAATGTTTCTTAAAAGAATCAGGTGTTGAAGAGATCACTACATTGATCCCTTACCTGACAGTAGACAATTTCCCTAAATTAGGGTTATTGACGGCATGTAGATTTTTAGAGTGGGCTGCTAACAACCCTGATGGTGTAATTAGCTTGCCGACAGGAAAAACTCCTGAGTTTTTCATTAAGTGGACTCAGTTTTTACTTGAAAACTGGGACAGTAAAAAAGGAAAAGAAATCAGAAAGCAATATGGTCTTACTGACACTAAGAAGCCAGAATTGAAAAACCTTCATTTTGTTCAAATCGATGAGTTTTACCCAATTTCTTCTTCTCAGAACAACAGTTTCTACCATTACGTTAACAAATTCTATATTGACGGATTTGGTTTGGATCCTAAAAAGGCTCTTTTGATCAATTCCGATGAAATCCCTTTAGCAGAAGGAAAGCATTTCTCTGAGATTTTCCCTGACTATAAAGTAGATCTATCATTAAGATTTAGAGAGGCTACCTCTAAATTGGAGAAATTACAGCAGGAGTCAATCTTCTTGATTGACAAGTGGTGTGGTGAATACGAGCAAAAAATCCGTGAAAAAGGCGGTATTGGCTTCTTCTTGGGAGGTATTGGTCCTGATGGCCACATTGCCTTCAACACCCGTGGATCTGATATTTTCTCTACAACCAGATTGACAGAAACCAACTTTGAAACCCAAGCTGTAGCAGCTGGCGACCTTGGAGGAATCGAAGTTTCTGCAAATAGATTGGTTATTACAATTGGTCTAGACACTATTGTATATAACCCTGAGGCTGTAGGTATCATTATTGCTGCCGGTGAAGCCAAAGCCCAAATTGTAAAAGATTCTTTGGAGACGCCACTGGACAATGTTTTTCCTGGCACAGTTCTTCAAAAATTGAAAAATGGACGTTTTTACCTTACCAAAGGTGCAGCTTCCAAACTTACCGATAGTGTAAACACCTATTTCCAAAAAGGTGAGTGGACTCAAGCTAAAACTGAAAAAGCTGTTCTAGAACTTTGTAAAAAGTTAGGAAAGTATGCCAATAGATTGACATTGGACGAACTTAAGGCTGATCCTTATACTTCTCTTATTCCAAACCTTTCTGAAAACACTGTTGCCTCAGTAAAAGAAAGTACTGTGGCCAAATTGAACAATGGTTTGGTTAAGGAAGAAAACGAAGTATTGCTTCATACTGGCCCTCACCATGATGATATATCTTTGGGTATTTTACCTCATATCACCAACCAATTGAGTGAAAAAACAAACGAAGCACATTTCTCAGTACTGACTTCAGGTTTTACTGCAGTTACCAACACCTTTGTTATTGACACCTTGCTTCATACCAAAAAACTGATGGATAATAACCAAATCCAGATGGTTAATTATGAAGACTTCTTTCAAGCTGGATTCAAGCTTAAGAAAGACAAGGATGTTTATCACTACTTGACCAATGTGGCTTCTGAAGACCCTGAGCAACAGCAAAGAGGGCTTTGCCACAGAGTGGTTAGAGCATTGGTGGAAATCTTCAATGTACCTAACAAGGACAAACTGAGAGAAACTATCAATGATGTACTAAGCATTTTGAAAAACTCTTACGATGGTGAGAAAAACCCACCAAAAATCCAGAAACTAAAGGGTATGATCCGTGAGTTTGAGGAAGAACTGGTATGGGCTCACTTTGGTGTAAAAGTTAAGAATGTTCACCACCTAAGACTAGGATTCTACACTGGTGATATCTTCACTGAGCAGCCTGAAAAAGCACGTGACGTAGAACCTATAGTTGAAATGTTCAGAAAAGTAAACCCTACCAAGTTAAGCTTAACGCTTGACCCAGAAGGTAGTGGTCCTGACACACACTATAAAGTACTTCAAGCAACTGCCGCAGCGGTTAAAGAATGGAGTAAAGAAAAGGATCTTAGCGAACTTAGAATCATTGGTTACAGAAACGTTTGGTTTAAATTTGATGCAGCAGAATCCAATGTAATTGTTCCTGTTTCATTAGGTGACCTTTCTGTAATGGAAGACTCATTTGCCAATTGCTACCTAAGCCAAGTAAATGCTTCCTTCCCTAGTTATGCCCACAATGGTAAATTCAGTACCATTGCCAAGCGTACATGGGTTGACCAACTAAATGATGTTCAGTTATTATTAGGTAAAGATTACTTCTATCAGCATGATATGGCCAAGGTGAGAGCAAGTCACGGCTTGATTTTCTTTAAGGACATGAACGTTGAAGAATTTATCGCCCACGCGAGAGAATTAGAGAAGTCTATTGAAGGTATGATCTAATCTCAAATTAAATCTTACGCCTATTATTGAGATATCCGAGGGCGTAATGCCCTCGGATATCTTTAGTTTTATAATTATTGATATATGAAAAAAAGTCGGCTTATTTTGGGACTGGATATTGGTGGGACTTCTATCAATGCCGGACTATTGAAGGACGGTAAATTGATTGAAAAGAAGGTAATCCCGACTCCATCTCATGCCCCTCAAGAGGTAATATTAACTACCATTGCCGAATTTATCGCTTCCTACTTTTCTTATGATATAGAAGGAATAGGTATAGGTATTCCGGGACTTATTGACTCCAAGAACGGTATCGTTTATAACTTGGAAAACATTCCTGCTTTTACCAAAGTTGCACTAAAAAAATACCTAGAGGAAAAGCTCAATAAACCTGTTTTCATTAACAATGATGCCAACTGCTTTGCATTGGGCGAATACAAATTTGGCAGTGCCAGCAAACACAACCATGTAGTTGGCATTACATTAGGAACAGGAATCGGTACAGGAATCATAACCAACAATTCCCTTTATACAGGATTTATCTGTGGAGCAGGCGAATGGGGAGGAGTTCCTTATATGGATAGTAACTTTGAAAATTACTGTGGAAGCAAATTTTTCAGTACTTTCCATGAATCTTCAGCAAAGGATTTAGCTGAGAAAGCCGCAAAAGGTGATGCAAAAGCCTTGGAAATATTCAAAGAATATGGAATGCATTTAGGAAACTTAATCAAGTATATCCTGTTCACTTATGCACCAGAAGCAGTAGTAATCGGAGGTTCTATTAGTAAGGCATACGCTTACTTTTCAGAAAGTATGTATGAAACAGTGAATACCTTCCCCTACAAATCCATTAGTGACCATTTGGAAATCTTTACCTCAACTGTCGAGGACTCTGCCATAATGGGGGCCACGGCCCTGGTAGAAGAAAACATTGTTCCAGAAGTTAATATTGTAAAATAAATAATCCCTCGATGCATCCATCGGGGGATTAATTTTTCAAGATGTATTAGTTGGTAATGACAAAATAACATTTTATATTATATTCGGTTGAGTTACTCAATTAACGGCTTATATTTAATATAAAATGCATGATAAAATAATTACCCGAAGTACCCCAATTCCACTTATTTACTGTTTTTGCCTATTATTTCTCTTCCCAAATTTTAGTCAGGGACAGGATAAGTCAGGTTTTGAAAATATTTCTCCAAGAAAATCAGGAGTTAAGTTTAAAAATATGCTCACTGAGGATGAAAAACACAATATCCTTACCTACGAGTATTTCTACAATGGTGGCGGAGTCGCCATTGGTGACTTAGACAATGATGGCTTGGACGATATTTTTTTCACCAGCAATATGGGTCCCAACAAGCTATATCAAAATCTGGGAAATTTTGAATTCAAGGACATAAGCAAAAAAGCAGGTATCAGCGGCAAGGACAGTTGGTCAACTGGTGTGGCTATGGCCGATATAAACGGAGATGGTCTATTGGATATTTATGTTTCCTTTTCCGGTGAAGGCAATGCAGATAGTAGAAGAAATGAACTTTATATCAATGAAGGCGATTTGGTCTTCACTGAACAAGCTGCGGCTTATGGACTCGACGATCCTTCCAATAGTACACAGGCCTTATTTTTTGACTTTGACAAAGATGGTGACCTAGATATCTATCTGCTCAATCACCATATAAAAGTCATCCATGATTTTGAATTTCAGGAGGCAAAAAAATCAAGACACCAATTTGCCGGTGACAAGCTTTTCAGAAATGATAATGGCCAGTTCAAAGACATAAGCGAGGAAGCAGGAATTTTTGGCCATGCCCTTGGCTTTGGTCTTGGTGTCATCTCCTCTGACCTTAATGATGATGGTTGGCCTGACATCTATGTCTCCAATGATTATATAGAGTCAGATTACCTGTATATAAATAATGGAGACGGGACATTCACTGAAAAACTTAATGAGCAGCTTCAGCACATCAGCCATTTCTCCATGGGACTGGATATCTCTGATATTAATAATGATGGGCTTAAAGATATCTTCACCCTGGATATGCTTCCTGAGGATAATAAACGTCAAAAGTTGCTCTATGGACCTGAAAACTATGAACAATATGCCTTGATGATATCTGAGGGTTTTCACCATCAAAACATGAGGAACATGTTGCATATTAATCATGGAAATGAAACCTACAGTGAAATCGGGCAGTTGGCAGGAATTTCTAATACAGACTGGAGTTGGTCTTCCTTGTTTTTTGATGTGAACAACGATGGATTCAAAGATCTTTTTGTTACCAATGGCTATTACAGAGATTATACCAATCGTGATTTTCTAAAATATAAGGGAGATTATTATTTCCAAAAAGCCATTGCTAGGGAAAAGGCAGACACCTTATTCTTGGTAACTTCCATGAGCTCTACCCCTATCCCCAACTATGCTTTTCAAAATAATGGTGATCTAACATTTACCAATAGATCAGCAGACTGGGGCATCAATGAACCGGGATTTTCCAATGGTGCAGCCTATGGGGACTTGGATAATGATGGGCATTTGGATCTAGTGGTTAATAATCTAAATGATTTTGCCTCAGTCTTCCGAAATAAAGATCCAGATAATGACAACGGACATTATCTCCAAATAAAATTAAAAGGCCAAAATAAAAACACTTTTGGCATAGGTGCCCAGGTTTCAATATTTGCGCAAGGAACTTCACAGACCTTGGAAATGATGCCTACAAGGGGCTTTCAGTCTACCGTGAGTTACACGCTTCATTTTGGACTGGGATCTAATCAATCCGTTGATTCAATAAAAGTTAAATGGCCTTCAGATAAGACTCAATTATTAAAAAATATTCAAGCTGATGAGCTTATCGTTTTAGAAGAAGAAAAAGCTGATAAAACTTCTACAAATGGCCAACCCGTATCGAAACCGGTATACCAAAGTATGGAGTCCCCTATTCCATACAAACATCAAAGATCCAATTATAATGATTTCAAAAGACAACCTTTACTGGTTGAAATGCCCAGTCATTTAGGGCCTATTATGGCTGAGGGAAAAACCGGTGATGGTCATACCCTACTATACGTGGGAGGTTCAAAAGGCAATCCAGGTAAGCTTTACTTAAGCAATGAATCCGGGGAATTTAAACCAGTCAATTCCCTACGCCTAGATGACAGCTATTCTGATGCAGATGCAGTTTTTATTGATGCTAATCAAGATGGACATCCAGACCTATATATAGCGAGTGGTGGCTATCATAATTATACTGCTACCGATGAAGCCCTTCAAGATAGGCTATATGTAAATGATGGAAACAATAACTTCAGCCTTGCAACTGAGATGTTGCCAAAAATGCTTACCAGCACCTCTGTAGTTAAAAGTGCCGACTTTAATAAAGATGGTTTTCCTGACTTGTTTTCAGGAGGTAGAATTATCCCAGGAAAGTATCCTGAAAGCCCAGAGAGTTACCTATTAATAAATGATGGTACGGGTAAATTCATAAACGAAACAGCAAATCTATTACCTGAACTTTCACAACTTGGAATGGTAACGGATGCACAAATTACAGACCTAAACAGTGATGGCTTTGAAGATATTATTGTGGTAGGCGAATGCCTTCCTATTCAAGTTTACATCAACCAAAAAGGAAACGGATTCACAAACCTCACCCCTCAATGGTTGAAAGATTCACCTCATGGCTTATGGTCGAGTTTAGCCTTGGGGGATTTTGACAATGATGGCGACATGGACCTTATCGCTGGAAACTATGGCTTAAACTCCCAGCTTCGTGCTAGCAAAGACCAACCAATGACCCTATATTATGGTGATTTTGACAATAATGGCTCTGTTGATCCTTTAATGGTTAAATACTTCAACGATGAACCATTTCCATTTGCCAGTAGGGATGAACTTTTGGACCAGATTTATGGACTGAGAAGCAAATTCACCGATTACGGTTCCTATTCTGATGCGAAAATTGAAGATATACTTTCCAAAGAACAATTGAACGAGGCACAGACCCTAACTGTTAATGAGTTAAGAACCATTTATTTGGAAAACAATGGATCGTCCTTTATAGCTCATAACCTTCCTATTGAAGCACAATTTGCACCTGTTCACAGTATAGCAAGCTTCGATTTTAATGAGGATGGGAATTTGGACTTTATCTTAGGTGGAAATCAAACCTATACCCGATTGAGAATTGGGGTAATTGATGCCAATTATGGAGAAGTCTTTCTAGGAAATGGGAAAGGAGATTTCAGTTATCTTCCGCAAAAACAATCCGGCCTCTCCATCAAGGGAGATGTTAAGTCCATCTTACCAATAACCATAAACAACAGTCAAATCCTGCTATTTGGACTAAATAATCAAGGTATAGTAGCCTATCAAAAAAGTAAGTAATCATGATTTATCATATGAGTAAAAACAGATATGACCTGTCAATATTGTCAGCCATATTGATTATTATAGGCTTAATATTATCACCCCTTAACTTAAATGCGCAAACAAGGGAGCAAAAGGTAAACCTCTATGTCAAGAATCTATTTGCCATTACTGAGATAATGGTTTCTGACGTAACCCCACCGACAGGAGCTTCAAGGTTTTATGCCTACAGTACATTAGGGGCCTATGCGGCCATGGTTGGAGAGGAAGGAATAAAAAATTCTTTCATAGGGCAATTTAATCAGCCCTTAGACATCAAATTCCCTATAACATCAGATATAGACAGCACATTCAGCGCGATTTACTGTATGCTGGAAGTGGGCAAAGGAATCATGCCATCAGGAAAGCTTTTAAGCAAAACGCAGGAGGAATTGTTTCAGCAGTTCAAATCCAACCGCTGGGCCAATAGAAAAACATTGGAAACCAGTATGATTTATGCCCAAGAGATTGCCAAGCAAATTCTTGCCTACTCAAAAACAGATGGTTATGGACAACTTAGTGCATTACCAAGATATACTCCTGCCAATAAGCCGGGAACTTGGTATCCTACTCCCCCTGCCTACCTAATGGCCATAGATCCAGAATGGAAAACTATTAGGACATTCTATATTAAAGATTTAGAGAGTTTTAAACCTATTCCTCCAGCACCATTTTCAATGGAAAAAAACAGTCCTTTCTACAAACAAGTAAAGGAAGTTTATGACACTACCCAGGTATTAAACCAAGAAAAAAGGCTGATAGCCAACTTCTGGGATTGTAATCCATTTATGGTTTCTTACTCCGGCCATATGGCCATTGGACTTAAAAAGATATCTCCTGGTGGACACTGGGTAAATATTACTGGAATAGCCAGTAAAAAAGCCAAATTGAGTTTCTTCCAGACTGTTGAGGTCCATTCAATGGTTTCTCTTGGCCTCCATGATGCTTTTATTAGTTGCTGGGAAGAAAAATATGATAGTGACCGAATTCGTCCAGAAACGGTTATCAATAGACATTTGGACCAAAAGTGGCGCCCTATCCTTCAGACACCTCCTTTTCCTGAATATACAAGTGGACACAGCGTTATTTCCAGAACAAGTGCTGTTTTGTTAACCAGTTATTTTGGGGACAGTTTTGCCTATACAGACACCTCAGAAGAGTACTTTGGACTACCTCCAAGAAAGTTCAAATCATTCATTCAGGCATCTGATGAAGCAGCTATTTCAAGACTTTATGGAGGCATTCACTATAGGGATGCCATTGAAGAGGGGATCAAGCAGGGCAATAAAATAGCCCAACACATTCTCAGTAGGATTGAACCTAAAGCCACACTTACCCAAAAATAAAAAAGGCCTTTCCGATTATGGAAAGGCCTTTTTTTACATCTTTAAAATCAATTCTTATTTTCTTTGGAAGTCATCCTGAACCCTAACTATGTCTTCTTCATTAGATGGGTTTGAAGGATCTGTATGCATCCATATTTCTGCTACAACACCCCAATTGTCCATTCCTACCAATCTATGCCTCTCTCCTTTGGCCAATTCAACCACCTCACCTAATACCAAAGACTGTAGTTCACCTTCTTCATCAGTTGGACTGGTAACAATACCGCCTTCTCCACCAACCAATTTCCAAATCTCGGCTCTTCTGTGGTGATATTGCCAAGAAAGTCTTTTTTCTGGTCCTACAATCAAAATCTTTGGGCTTAACTTTTGTTTTAATTGAGCCTCAGAAAATTCCACACTGGAAAAAAATTGGGATCTGAATTTTCCTATTTGACTTTCATCTATGACAAAAAAACCACCCCATGGTCTCTCTCTGTCTTCAGCTGCCACCTTATAGCCATTGAAATCCAACCAATCCTTGATTTGCTTAAAGATTTCCTCTTTGGAGGCATTTTTTTCTATCTTCATATTGATAACGGTTATTATTTTCTTAGTTAAAATTATAAATTGTAATACTTTAATCCTTGGAAAATAAGTTTTTATTTGGCCTCGACTTCATATAAAAAGTCAGTTTTCCTCCATCCATAATATCATCATGTTGAATAAATGGTTTTTTGAGCTCTTGTCCATTCAAAAACACTTTATTTATATAGACATTTTTTGAGGACTGGTTTTTCACCTCCACTTCAAATTGCTTTCCATTTTCCAGGTTAATTTTTGCATTAGCTACCAAAGGACTGCCCAAAGCATAATCTACTGATCCAGGAGCTACAGGATAAAAACCCAGAGCACTAAATATATACCAAGCACTCATCTGTCCGAAATCATCATTCCCTCCTAGACCATCTTCACCGTTTCGGTACATGGTTTTAAGAATCATCCTGATTTTATCCTGTGATTTCCAGGCTTGATCAGTCCAATTATAAAGATATACTACATGATGTGAAGGCTCATTGCCATGAACATAATTACCAATGATTCCATCCCTGGAGATATCTTCAGTATTGGCAAAATATCTGTCAGGCAGATCCATAGAAAATAGGGAATCCAAATGAGGAACAAATTGCTCATTTCCTCCCATCATTTTTATCATTTCCTCTGGAGCATGCGGCACATACAAACTATAGTTCCAGGCATTTCCTTCAATAAATCCCTGTCCATGGGTATCCAAGGGATCAAAGCCATCTTTCCAGGAACCATCCTTTAATTTTGGACGCATAAAGCCTGATTTAGCATCAAAAACATTTTTATAGCTTTCAGCTCTTTTTTCAAATTCCTCAGCAACATCGGCCGCACCTAGTTTTCTAGCCATTTGAGCAATTGCCCAATCATCGTAAGCATATTCCAAGGTTTTCGAAACTGAGGATCCGCTCACATCTTCTGGAACGTAGCCCTTTACTATGTATTCTCCAATACCATCAAAATAATTGGTATTGGCAGTTTTTACTGCTGCTTTTAGGGCATGATCCGTATCAAAATCCACATTGTCTTTTACAACAGCATCGGCAATTACTGAGGCACTGTGATAGCCGATCATACACCAGTTTTCATTGGCATAATGGGACCAAATCGGTAACATTGGATGAACACTTTGATCAAAATGAGCCAACATGGACTTGACCATGTCCCGATTCCTTTTGGGCTGAAGTATATTAAATAAAGGGTGTAAAGTTCTATAGGTGTCCCAAAGAGAAAAGCTGGTATAATTGATAAAACCATCTGCTTGATGGGTATTCATATCCAATCCCATATAATTCCCGTCCACATCCATATATTCAGTAGGTCCTAAAAAGGCGTGGTACATGGCGGTATAAAAATTGACCATATCCTCTTCCTCTATGGTACTTATCTGCACCTTATTCAACTCTTTATTCCAGTTGTCAACTCCTGCTTGATGGATCTCATCAAAATCCCAATTTGGAGTTTCCAATTTCATATTATTCAATGCACCAGCTGTACTTACCGGAGAAATTGCCAATTTTAATATAAGATCCTCCCCATCTTCAAGGTCAAAATCAAAGTATGCCCTTATTTTCCTACCTGCTGCCTCTGGGAAGTTTTCAGTCTCGTTGAATCTTCTCCAGAAACCTTTGTAAGCTTGTTTATCATCATACTTTTGATGCCCATAATTCTTTATCGGTTTATTAAAAGACAAAGCAAAATATACTTTTCGGGTTCTGGCCCAACCTGAAGTTTCTCTATACCCGGTCACCAAGGTGTCATTTTCCACCCTCAAAAAAGTCCATAAATTCTTATTATCATAATTATAAATCCCAGACATCAGATCCAGAATAATATGGGCATCCTCACCTTTTTCAAAGGTATAACGGTGGACACCTACTCTAGTAGTGGCCGTTAACTCAGCGTTTATACCATAGTCTTCCAATCCCACCTGATAATAGGCTGGAGAAGCATGTTCATTATCATGGGAAAAGCGAGACCTGTACCCTGAATCAGGATTTTCAGATGTACCCGGATTAAGCTGAAGTGGCCCGCTCGTAGGCATGATCAGAAAATCCCCTAAATCGGAATGTCCAGTTCCACTAAAATGGGTGTGGCTAAAACCAACTATAGTGGCATCGTCATATTGATAACCGGCACAGTAACGGTAAACTTCAGGATTATATCGCCCATTGACCTCATATGGAATGGTATCCGTATCTGGGCTTAACTGAATACTCCCAAAAGGGACTGTTGCCCCGGGATAGGTATGCCCCATTTTTGCTGTCCCGATCATCGGATCAACATATTGGCTAAGATCCCTTGTTTGTGATATTGCTGACAGGGATAATGCAGCCAGAAAAAATGAGCATAAAATTTTTTTAATCATAAATTAAGACTTTTTGATTTTATACCCTGAAAAACCATAATAAACTATGTATAAATAACAAACCATTGGAACCAAAAATGACAACTGAACACTCCCTGACAAATCGGCAAACAAGCCCTGCAGAGGAGTGATCACCGCACCACCCACAATGGCCATGACCAATAATGAAGAGGCCTGTGCAGTGTATTTCCCTAAGCCTTTAATCGCAAGAGAGAAAATTGTAGGAAACATAATGGAATTAAATAAACCGACTGCTACAATCGACCATAATGCCAATTCGCCTTCAGTCAACAAGCCCAAGGTCAGTAAAGCAATCACACTTAGTCCAAACAACCATAGGGTCCTATTAGGAATAAACTGTCCAAGAATTATTACCACAATATTCAAAGCTATAAAGGCCAAAGCATAAAGCGCCATATCCATCCCGTAGACATTATAAATTGTTACAAAGGACAACATTGTAATACCGCCAATGATCAAGAACCTGTTGCTATTCTTCTTAAAGTCTGCAAGGGCCACAGCTCCAAAGAACCTCCCTACCATTGCACCACCCCAGAATAAGGCAAGATAATGACTGGCTTCTGTTTCGTCCAGTCCTGCTATTTCAGGTAGTCTGGCAAAGTTGATCAGATTACTTCCTATCGTCACTTCTCCTCCTACATAGGCAAAAATAGCCCCTATTCCCAAAACCAAATGCTTGTGCTTCAACGCCCCACTGTCTGAAACAATCACACCTTGTGAGTTTACCTCCGGCAGTTTGAACAGCTTAAAGATCAAAGCAATAAAAATTAAAGTCAATGCCAATCCTATATAAGGAAGCTTTACCGCATCAGCGCTAATTTCAACCTCTCCCATAGCTCCGAAAATCAAATATCCACCTATTAAAGGTGCAATGGTTGTTCCCAGGGAATTAAATGCCTGGGTCATATTCAGCCTACTTGATGCGCCTGAAGGCTTACCCAAAATGGTTACATATGGATTGGCGGCAATCTGCAAAATCGTAATTCCTGATGCCAGTATGAACAATGCAAAAAGGAAAAAGGCATAGCTTTTATAACTGGCCGCTGGATAGAAAAACAGACAACCGGCAGCCGAAATAACAAGCCCTAAAATGATTCCGTTTTTATATCCAATCTTACCAATGGGGTCTCCTTTGGTAATTGATATAATGTAATACAGTAAAGAGATAAAAAAATAGGCACCAAAAAAAGCAGTCTGTATCAACATCGCCTGCCAGTTCTGGAGGGTAAATACCTGCTGCAAATGAGGTATCAAAATATCGTTCATGCAGGTGATGAATCCCCACATAAAGAACAACATCGTTACAAGAAATAAAGGACCAATGAACTTTTGTCCGGAGTCAAACTCCACATTTTGGTCAATAGGCTGGGTTACATTAGCTGAAGCCATTGATTTGAAGGGTTATTAAGGTTTTGAAATTGTTATTTAATGTGATTTCCTGTGTTGGTTCCAGCTACTCGCAGCACCAATCAATGCAGCACTTTCCCCAAGCTCTGAAATTCGGATAGGCGTAGACAAGTTTGATTTCGCCAATTCCTCTTGTACTACCGGAATAAACAGTTTTCCGGCCTTTGTGATATTTCCCCCAATGACAATGACTTCGGGGTTTTCTTTTTCAATAAATATTTTCAGAAAATCTGCTAGATTTTTTCCAAACTCCCTGAAAATTTCTTTTGCTATAGCTTGATTTTCTTTTTTCTTGGTCAGTTCCCTTACTTCCCTGATCGTCTTACCTGTCTTCTCATTATAGGCTTTGACAAACCATCTAGTAGAAACATAATCTTCCACAATAACACCACGAAACGGACTGCACCAAAGTGCTGCATCCTGGGCAAAATCGCCATGATACCTGGAGCTCCCTAATCCTGTTCCAAGGGTCAAACCAATGGCACTGTTTACTGATCTAGCTGCGCCACTAGCCACTTCTCCCTGTAAAAAACAAGCTGCATCATTTTCAAAATGAATCTGATCTACTCGAATTCCCAAGGCATCAGCCAACATGTTTTTCACATGCAACTCGTATAATGATTGGTATTTCCCTTGGTCCTTGATAAATGAAATTCCTTCGGGATAATTAAATGGTCCAGGCATGGCGATGCCGATTTTTACATCGGCAGCGTCATAACCTGGTACAGATGATATTGCTTCTTTCCATTCCTGGATGATAGTCATAGCATCTCCTTGTGAATGTACAGCCTTTCTGACCACTGTGGATTTATCCAATTGATAATCTTCCAAGCTGACCATACCTGCGGTGATATGTGATCCACCAATATCAATGCCTATTACTTTGTTACTACTCATAATAAATTTTGAAAATCGCACTTAGCAGCACTAACTATTCCAAGAGGAGCTTGAATTATTCAGTTGATAAAGAATAAGGGAAATCTTCCTCCTTAGTACCTCTTTTTTTATTGGGTGATGAGGTCATATCAAAGTCAAGCTGAGCACCTTGTAAAAGGGCTTTATGACTCAACCAGTTTTTGGAATATTTTTTACCATTTATTTTAAGCCCATCAATATACTTGTTTTCTGGGCTGTTTTTTGGTGCATTAATGACAATTTCTTTCCCATTTTGTAGATCAAGAGTGATTTTCTTGAACAAAGGTGCCCCAAGCACATATTGATCTGTTCCCGGACACACTGGATAGAATCCCATTGCTGAGAACACATACCAGGCTGAAGTTTGTCCATTATCTTCATCCCCACAATAACCATCAGGTGTTGGGCGGTACATTCTGTTCATTGTCTCCCTTGCCCAATACTGTGTTTTCCAAGGCTGACCAGCATAATTATACAAGTAGATCATATGCTGTATCGGTTGGTTTCCGTGTGCATATTGACCCATATTGGCAATTTGCATTTCACGGATTTCATGGATTACTCCACCATAGTAACTTTCATCAAAAACCGGAGGCAAAGAAAACACCTTGTCTAACTGACCCGCAAAGGCTTCTTTTCCTCCCATTAGATCCATTAAACCATTGATATCATGGAATACCGACCAGGTATAATGCCAACTATTTCCCTCAGTAAAAGCATCTCCCCACTTGAATGGATTGAAAGGTGCCATAAATTCACCATTCTTATTTTTACCTCTCATCAATTTAGTTTCAGGATCGAATAACTTTTTGTAGTTCATACTTCTTTCCTTATACAACTCTACTTCTTCCTTTGGCTTATTAAGGGCCTTAGCCAATTGGTATATTGTAAAATCATCATAAGCATATTCCAAGGTTCTGGCTGCATTTTCATTGATGCCCACATCATAAGGAACATATCCTAGCTCTTTATAATATTCTGCGCCAGCTCTACCCACAGCAGTCAAAGGACCAGCATTATTGGCGCCATTGATCAATGCCTCATATAATGTTTCGATATCATAATCATAATCCCCTTCATATTTCAAATATGCATCCGCCACTACAGATGCAGAATTATTTCCTACCATTACACTTCTTAGGCCTGGACTTGCCCACTCTGGCAACCAGCCACTTTCCTTATAAGCATTGGCCAAACCTTCCTGCATTTGTGCATTTAGTTCAGGATACATCAAGTTCAAGAATGGAAATAAAGACCTGAAAGTATCCCAGAAACCTGTATCCGTAAACATATAACCGGGCAACACTTCACCATTGTAAGGACTATAGTGTACTACATTTCCTTCAGCATCATATTCAAAGAATTTTCTTGGGAACAAAAGAGATCTGTAGAGACAAGAATAAAAGGTTTCCATTTGATCAACAGTACCACCTTCAGCTTTGATTCTACCTAATTCCTCATTCCAGATATCCCTGCCTTTTTCTTTGACAGTTTCAAAATCATCATTGCCAATCTCCTTAAGGTTGAGCATTGCTTGTTCATAGCTAATGAAAGAAGAAGCCACTTTAGCATTGACTACTTCACCTTTTTTGGTAGAAAATCCAATGACAGCACCTACATGGTTTGATTCTGCTTCTAACAGATCTTGAAGTTCACCATCCTTGAAGGTTTTATTGACGGTAAATTCCTTATCAAATTCAATAACAAAATAGTTTTTGAAATTATCGGGTACTCCCCCACTGTTTTTGGTTGTATAACCTATGATTTTGTTCTCCCCAGGGATAACTTTCACATAAGACCCTTTGTCCAGAGCGTCCAATACCACATAGGAATGGTCATTTTCTGGGAAAGTAAACCTGAATCTTGCCGCCCTCTCTGTTGGAGCGATTTCAGTAGTCACGTCAAAATCGGCCAAGTAAACACTATAATAATGTGGCTTTACAATTTCCGATTTATGGGAAAACCAGCTAGCTCTTTCATCTTCTTTAAACTTAAGGTCTCCAGTTACGGGCATGATCGCAAATTGACCGTAATCATTCATCCAAGGAGAAGGTTGGTGAGTTTGTTTGAAGCCTCTGATCTTATCAGCATTATAAGTATAAGCCCAACCGTCACCCATTTTACCGGTCTGTGGTGTCCAGAAATTCATTCCCCAAGGCAAAGCAATTGCCGGGTACACATTACCATTGGACATACTAGGCTTAGAATCTGTTCCCATTAGGGGCTTTACAAAATCAACAGGATCCTCAACCTTATCTATAAGGTAGGACTGCCCATTGACTGTCAGAGCAACGGTCATTAAGGCAATGACATTGGTCCAAATTTTCTTCATTTTTATGTTTCTATTTAGGGTTTAATGGAATTTCCTGCTTTTTGCACTGTAGTGATAAAGAAGAGGAGATCATTTTATAATTAACTTTCAAAATACAAATATATTACCTGAGACACAAAAAGCTAAACCCTTTTAGTATTATTTAGGAATTATTTTCACGAATAGTAATGCCCATACCTGTTCTAAAATTATTTTTAAGACTTGTAAGTAAAAAAAATCCCAGCCTAATCAGACTGGGATTTAATCGGAATAATAAAACACGTATATCGACAAAAAACTCCATAGAGAATAATTTAGTCAAAAAGCATTTTAAAGTTAAATATTAGATTTGCCTTACTTATTTTACAAATTCAGGGGTATCAGGGTAAATAAATTTTCTCTGAAGAAAAAAATCATACCTGACATTTAGCGGCATAATTTCTTGACAAAATCCTCATTAAAATAACTACACGAATAAAATAATCTGATTATCCGCTATGATGCCAGTAACCATAAATCCTTTGCTCAAGTGGTCCGAAGACTGAAGTAATTGATACTTTCATCAAAAGGATCGTTTCGATTCCCTTTTAACATTTACTGGTGCAATTGCGGATATACAGATAAAATAAAAAAGAGACAGCTTAAGCTGCCTCTTTTCTTAGTTATTATTGAATGTAACCTGGATTTTGATCCAGATTAGGGTTAAGTGCTGTTTGAACATATGGAATAGGGAAAAGCTCCATATTCACATCATTACTTGGCTCATGATCCCACCAACTAGCTGTAGTAAACTTACCAAACCTAATCAAATCGGTTCTTCTTTTCCCTTCAAAAATGAATTCTCTTCCTCTTTCTGCAAGCAACTCATCCATGGTCAAGGTAGAAGTTGTATACATTTCGGAAGACCAATCAGCTTCAGTAAATGCTCTTTCCCTACTTGCATTGATCAAATCTACTGCTTCTTGAGTAGCTGAACCTCCATTTTTTCTCATCAAAGCTTCAGCCTTATTGAAATAAATTTCAGTTAAACGGTAAATGATATAATCGTTCTCCTGATAGTTTTCATCATCCTTAGTCCCTGAACGATATTTATTGAACCTAGCCCCACTATTCTCTTCTCCTTCTGTCATGCTTCCCTCTCCGGTCGCACCTTCACTATTCCTTCTAATACTATTAACGTACACCATTGGCTGTCCATCATATTCCTCAGTAGCGAGAATTGGCTCATTAGTTCCATACTTATATTGTGGGCCAAAAAGAAACCAATCTTCTTTCCTAAGATCATTTTCCTCAAAAGCGTCAAATGCAGTAGGAATTACTACAAATGCATTCCAACCACTGTAGGTTACATCAAGAGCTTCAGACATATTACCATATCCAAAAAAGAATCCTCCCCAACTAAAAGTAAATCCACCTTTTCTACTAAAGGCAAATTGGAAGATGTTCTCTGGAGACAAGTGGTTGGTATTGCTGAATGGACCAAGGATATCTGGATCCAATCTCATGGCACCGTTCAAGCTACCACCTTCACCGTCAATCACCTTATCACTGTATTCGATACATTTGTCCCACATGGCCTGTCCAGCCCATTTTTCCGCGTTCAGATACAGTTCGGAAAGCATGGAATAGCCTGCAGCTTTGGAAACCCTACCCACTAATTCTTGGGAAAGTGGCTTTAGCAATTCTACATTATCTAACAATTCCTGCTCTACAAACGCAAAGACCTCTTCTCTACTTCTTGTCTCTGGATTGGTTGGTGTACCTACAGTTGTTACGATTGGAACATTACCCCACATATCCATAATTTTCATGTAGTGATAAGCCCTCATTACCTTTACTTCTGCTAGAATAGATTTCTTATCATCCTCTGTCAATCCAGCAGCCACAAAATCTACATCCTCTAAATCCTCTAAAGCAGCATTTACATAACCTAAACCAGCCCACATCAAGGACCAAGCTCCACGCATTCTGTTTTCCTGCTCTGTCCACTCATGGTAATGCAACCTGATATGATCACCACCATCATAACCGTGACGACCTTTCTGCGGCCAAGCCAACTGATCTGCAGCCAATTCACTATGATAATAATGTCCACTTTGACCGGTCGGTGCCAACCATGCCTGCATATGGGTAAATGGCCTCAATACCCCTTGCATAATCTCTACCTTATTATTGTAGAAATTATCTTTTGAAAGTTCACTATATATTGTTTCGTCTAAATCCACACATGCAACAGTGCCTATCAAAGCAGCTGGTGTTAGGATTGCTGCGATTCTATTGATATATTTTTTCATGATTACTGCGCTTTAAAATCCAACTTTTACTCCTAAAGAAAATGATTTGGTTCTTGGATAGAAGCCTCTACCATCTATACCTGTATTAAAACCAACATCCTGCAATTCTGGATCAATTCCAGAGTAACCAGTAATGGTCAGCAGGTTTCTTCCTGTTGCATAAACCCTTAGGTTTCTAAGGTATTCACTTTGGATTTTGAAATTATAGCCCAAAGTCAAGTTGTCAAGTTTAACAAAATCACCCTTCTCCAAATAATAATCAGAATATTGAGGATCATCATCCAATTGAGCATGAGTGGTTATTGCACTTTTTAACAGGTTGTTTGGCAACCATCTTTTATTTCCGAAATAAAGATCTTTGGTATTCAAAATATCAAATCCGAACTTACCTCTAAAGAAAATACTCAAGTCAAAATTCTTGTAGGTAAAGGTGTTGTTTAATGAGGCCATATATTTAGGAACGCCATTACCAATAATGGTCAAGTCCTCTTGAGACATATCTCCGGCTCCACCTATAGTACCATCAGCTTTATAAAACTGCCATTTTCCATCTTCGGTAAAACCGGCGAACCTTTTTCCATAAAAATTACCGATTACTCCACCTTCTTCCACTCTGATTGCATTACCTAAGTTACCAGGACTTGGCAATCCACCATCTTCAATCCATGAAACAGTAAACACATCATTTGAAAGAGAAGTGATTTTGTTTCTTTGGGTATTGGCAGTCAAATCAGCTCTCCAGCTGAAATCACTATTTTGAACAAGTGTAGAAGTCAAATAAAGTTCAATACCTTTATTATTGATACTTCCTACGTTGGTCAATAAAGTACTTCTAACAAAAGCAGGTTGCTGTGCAGTATAGTTATACAATAGATCAACTGTTTCTCTGTTATACAAATCCAAGGATCCCCCCAGTTTGTTATTGAAAAGCAAGAAGTCAAAACCTAGGTTTAGTTCTTTTTTCTTTTCCCATCTTAAATCAGGATTTGGATTTCTCGCAGCCCCATAAGTCTGGAAGAAAACACCTTCCTGAGGATAAACACCTCCAGTGGAAAGCGTTACTAAGGAATTATAATTACCAATACCTTGGTTACCGGTAACACCATAACCTAAACGAACTTTAAGATTATTAACAGCAGAGCTGTTTTTCAAAAATTCTTCTTGGGTCAATTCCCAACCCACTGACAATGCAGGGAAATTACCCCACTTATGGTTGGCCCCAAATCTAGATGAACCCTCTCTTCTGATGGTTGCCTGTGCAAAATACTTTTCTTTAAAAGAATAACTTGCTCTTGCAAAAAAGGCTATAAGGGTATTGTCTTCCTTAAAGCTTCCCATACCAGGTCTTGGAAGTTGGGTATTATTAATAGCACTACCTGCTCCAAGATTCCAGTCCATGAATCCATCTGTAGTAAATCCATTATTATTTACATCGAAAGTTTCAGTTGTAAAATATTGGTAACTATAACCACCAATTACATCCACAGAATGGTCGCTGGCAAATACTCGCTTGTAATTTAATGTAGATTCAAACGTATTGGACCAGTTTAAATAATTGTTTTTAGATGCATAACCCATTCCTTGGTATTGAGATGTAGGACGGTTTGCGAAATCATTCATTGACTGATAATACCTATCATTATATGTATTTCTCACATGGGCACCAAAAGCAGAAGCAGTAAGTCCTTCAATAATCTCCAAGGATAATCTTACATCACCGGAGAAAGTTTGCTGATTTCTTTCACTTACCCTGTTGGCATATCTTGAAAGTGGATTGTAATTATTATATGCCTGCGTTTCCACGAAGCTGCCATCCTCATTGAAGATTGGTGCTGTAGGGTTTCTTTGGATAGCCTGCTCAAAATCACCAGTACCACCTCCCAATCTGTTTGCCTTGCTAAAGCTAGAAGCAACATTAGAAGCTAAGGTAAGTCGCTCATTCAAGCCTGTTTGGTTGAAGCTAATTCTACCTCCATACTGACGTCTGCTATTTTCCTGTGCAATACCCTCTGCATCATTAAAATAAAATGAAGCACGGTAAGTAGAATTCTCTCCACCACCCGAAGCTGCAAAATTATGGTACTGACTTAAATTTTGATTATTCAATAGCAAGTCATAGAGGTCTGTAGAATGACCTAAATCATTAACCTCATCGATCAAACCTTCATCAATAAGACCGCGGAATTCATCTGCAGTCAGGAAGTCAGGTTTCTTATCCACAAACTCTCTTTGAACATAAGAAGAATAATCAAATTGCGACTGTCCAGCCTTACCCTTTTTTGTCGTGATCAGGATAACACCTGCATTACCTCTAGTACCGTAAATGGCAGCTGCTGAACCATCTTTTAATACATCAAAGGACTCGATATCATCCTGTTGAAGTAGATCTAAACTACCTCCCGGAATGCCGTCAATTACAATTAAGGGACTTGTAGTACCTATAATAGATGTTAATCCTCTTAGTTGAATATCAGTCCCCGCATTAGGGTTACTTCCTTGAGTTCTATTGATATTTAAGCCAGCTACTTTTCCTTGGATCAACTCTAAAGGAGAACGCATTCCACCTTGGACAAAATCTTCCTCACCAACATTGGCAACAGATGAGGTGATTTCTCTTTTTTTCTGTGATCCGTAACCAATCACTACAAACTCTTCAAGTGATTCTGTATCTGATTGTAATACAATATTCAAATTGGTTTGACTACCAACCACTACCTCTTGAGAAGCCATTCCAATAAAACTAAAAACCAATACTGACTGATCAGAGGCTACAGAAATACTGTAATTACCATCCAAGTCAGTTATGGTACCATTAGTAGTACCCTTTTCCAAAATAGAAACACCAGGTAATGGCTCACCCGATTCATCTGTAATGGTTCCTTTTACTTCTTTGGCATAGTTTTTAGAAATCGCCTCAATCTCAGGGTTATTATTTTTCAGAACTGTAGGGCTACCTTCTGCTTTTGAGAAAGAACCAAGCATTCCTGAAAGAAGCATTAACGCTAATCCTCCTTTTATTCCCCGAAAGTTTTTTGATTTGTCACTGACCGAGATGGCAGCAACTGGTAATTTTGCTTTCATGCTATATGGGTTTGATTTGGTAAAAATTTTAATGACCTAGTAAAACGAAAGATTTTTTTAACAAAACATAAAATCCAATTCACTAAATCAGCCCGTAAAGCTAAACCCATTTAGTAAAAACGCAAAACCGATTTAGTATTTTATAAAAATCTATCAATTAAAAAACGTTCGAAAACACAACTCATCACAAAAATAATGTAACTCAAACCAAAAAATCAACCCGTAATCACAAACTGATTGAATAAAAAACTTTATATATTTTTTATCTGACTACCTTAAATAGTCCTAAAGGAATTAGTCAACTACCTAAATAAATAGGTGTTTTTTTGGCTTACCTATATGCAAAACCATCAAATAAAACAAAAAGCTCACCGATCATTTTACCAGATCAGTGAGCTTTTTATTGCTATTTTGTTAAAGTAATTTTCTATTTACTCACTCCTACTTTCTTCTTGGAAGATTCCCTCTCATTTACTGAGGCTTGCAATACGATTTTCTTTACCTTTCTTTCCTCCACATCCGTATTAATCAGTTCTAGCATCGTACTGATCAAGCTTTCAGCTATTTCTTCTTTTGGCTGAACAATACTAGTTACAGTAGGAGTATTGAATTTGAAAAATTCATTATCATCAAAGGCAATCACAGCAATATCTTCTGGAATTTTGATATCCAACTCCTTCATTACCTGCATTCCTTTCATGGCCAAGTAATTGGTAGCAAAAAATATGGCATCCAACTGCTTATTATTCAAAAAATAATTTTTCAATTCCTTAGCTGTATCCAAGGAAGAATATGAGCTAAAAGGAACTTTGAGCACTTTTGGGCTTATCCCCAACTTTTCACACATTTGATCATAAGCCTCCATCCTATCGTGCATTTGGGACTGGTCACTATCTAGGGTAATAAATCCAATTTCCTTCAATCCATTCTCCAAGAATAAGTCCAAGCCTTGTTTAGCACCCTGAAAGTTATCTATTACCACATGACTGCATTCTACTTCAGGCAAATACCTATCAAAAAGAATCATTGGATTTCTATCATTGGCCAGTTCCTTAATAAATTTAGGGTCCATGCCTACAGGCGGGGTCAGAATATAGCCATCCACTTGTAAATCCTTGAAAACCCTGATTAGCCCCATGGTCTTTTCTGGATCATTATTTGTACTACTGTAGATAATTTTATAACCATCCTTAAATGCCTGATCCTCTATAAGCTTGGCAATGGTGGCAAAAAAGGGATTAGATATATCCTCTACCATAAAAACAATAATATTGGACTTACCTGTCCTTAAGCTTTTAGCCAATTGACTAGGATAATAACCTATTTCTTTGACATAGGCCTGAACCTTATCTATTAATTTCTGGCTAATCCTATTTTCTTCTGCCTTACCATTCAGCACAAATGAAACTGTTGTAACAGAAATATTTAGCTCTTTGGCTATGGCTTTTATAGAGTGTTTCTTCTTTTGCATCTGTGGGATTTACGCTAAGCAATATGGCCTTAACAACAGTACCATTTGAATTTGTTAAATACCAAATATAATCTATTTTCTGAAAAATTAAAGACTCTTTTTCACCTAAGCTTGTAAGTTTCACAAAACAAAAGGCCATTCTAACGAACAGCCTTTTGTAATCCTAAAAATTATAAAATTATTCTACATCCCACCAAATCCTAGTGGTATAGGTATCTGGTCCTTGCCTTGCTACAGCGGCACTATAACCTTCCGGATTATTGGCAGCTTCAGCACCAGGATATCTCAACCTCCTCGGAATAGTCCCATTGGTCTGATTGCCAGGATAATTCACAGGAGTCAACTCTGGAAACCCTGTTCTCCTCCAATTTGCGTAGGCTTCATACTCATTCAATATTGTTGCAGCCCAGTATTGTTCACCCAATATTCTGTCCCACTCAGCACTATTGTAAGGATTTGCTGCCAAATAGCTGGTAATATCCGCATCAGCCACTTCCAGGCTGGCATCATAAACCATAAACTGTTTCATGGCTGCTGTAACACCTGCATTATAGTGATCTGCTGCAACACCTGTTGCCCATCCTCTTTCAATGGCCTCTGCTATCAAAAATTCCACTTCTGCATAGGTCTGAAAAACCATAGGAGATTCTCTTAAAACAAATAAAGGGTTAATTCTGCTATAATCATCCCTTCTTGCCGAAGTAGTGTACAATGGATCAAAATTCTCAATAGTATTACCATCATAGCCGTTAGGAAGTCCCATAGGTTCTCCCCCATTTCTAACCCAACTTAGTTTTTCCAGCCTAGGATCATTGCCTGCCAACATCCAGTCTACAAATGTTTTACTCAAGACACCTTGGTCATCATTGGTATAGTTGGTACCATCCCAGTTGAACACTTCTCCTATACCATTCCTATTGATTCCTTCTGGACCATCAGTATGAGAAATATAGCAAATATCGTCATTACTGGTCATTACTCCTCCAGCAATTGCCTTACCAACATATTCCTGGGCCAAATTTGGAGCCACTTTGCTCATTCTCATCCCTATCCTTAACATCAATGAATTGCCAAACCTTCTCCATTTACCCAAATCACCTCCATAAATTAAATCTTGACTGCCTGGATTAATCTGAGATTCATCCAATAAAGCAACAGCCTCCTCTAATTCATTGGCTAAATCCGGATAAATTGCCTCCTGCGGATCATATGCTGGGAAGAAATTTTGATCAATAAAGCCTTTACCAGCATCAAAATAAGGAACATCACCATAAATATCCGTTATTCTTTGGAAAGCAAAAACCTTCCAAATCCTTGCAATGGCATGATAATTCACATTTGAAGCATCATTGCCCTCCTTAGTAGGATCTGTAATATCTGCTAAATTGACCAAATCCTTCACATAATTGACATAAGCTCTGTCCCATAATGCCGCTGAATAAGAGTCATTATGTAAATATTTATCCCCTACCCAATACGTAGCCAAGGCTGCAAAATGCTGTATCATCACTGATTGAAAAATCATCACTGTTCTCCAATTTTCATATCGCTCACCAGAAGTCTGAAGCTGAGTATAGGCCAATATAAAGCCCGGATCAATCTCACTGGCGACCCTTGGGTCAACGTTAAGTTCTGCTAAATTATCTGTATTACAGGCATTGAAGGACACCATAAGCATGAGGCACAAAGCTGTAATTTTTATATATATTGTCTTCATTGTTTTCATAATTTTGGAACCTTCAATTAAAATTTGACACTAAGGTTAAACCCATAACTCCTCGTCTGAGGAACTCCATACCACTCTAGTCCCTGTCCATTAGATGAACTATAAGTGGACTCTGGATCAATATTGTCCACATCACTATGGATCAACCAAAGATTTCGGCCGATTAAGGATAAACTCACGCCAGTAAAAGGGGTATCTCTCAACAAGCTACTTGGGAATACATACCCTAGTGAAACCTGCCTAAGTTTAATGTAATCAGCACTATAAACAAAATACTCAGTAATGGATGCAAGTTGACTATAATAGTTCTGAACTGTAGTTATTCCTTGGTTATTCGGGTCACTTGCGGCTATTTCCCAAGTCTGAGGATCACCATTTTCATCTACACCAGAAATGGTCAAACCATTCTCCCTGCCTTCCAAGGTTGCCTTATGCATACCGTTGGAATAGGAATTGGCATTGGTTCCTGAAAATAAAGAACCTCCAAACTTAAAATCCACCAAAAATCCTAGGGTGAAATTATTAAAGGCAAAGTTGTTATTCCAACCTCCTGACCAAGGAGCTACTCCTTTTCCTAGATAGAAAGCACCGCTTTCTTGAACAGGCAATCCGTTGGCATCATACACTTTTTGTCCGTCAATGGTCATATGTTTTAAGCCAACAATCACACCGTAGCCACCTTGCATAAACATCCCTGTTTCTTCGTCTGTGTAGGGTATTCTGTGCTGTATATTAGCACCTCCACCTCTTGGTGATTCCACGGAAAGCACTTTAGAATCTCCAAACAATTGATCTACATCATTTTTGTTGTAGGAGAAGTTCAAACTGGTATTCCATCTTAGTTGACTGCTCTCTAAAATGGAACCTGTCAATAACACTTCATGACCTGAATTGGAAACTTTCCCTACGTTCACTGTAGCATTCCCATAACCTGAGGTTTGTGAGATAGTTGCTTGAATGATATCATCCCTTGTTTCCCTGTTATAATAGGCATAATCAATACCTAAGCGGTCTTCAAAGAACCTAATATCAATACCCACCTCAAACTCATTGGTTCTTAACGGCTTCAACTGACTATTTGGCACACTTGTTTGATCGATTCTACCCAATGCGGCACCATTATGTCCCTGACCAAATAAACTGTAGTTCAGAATCAATTGATAGGGATCAGTACCTCCACCAGCTCCTGCCATCGAAGCCCTTACCTTACCAAAAGAAATCCAGTCAGGTAGCTCAAATGCTTCAGAGAACACAAAACTTGCCCCAACACTTGGGAATAATAGATCATTGGAATCCGGTGGCAATGTAGAATACCAGTCATTTCTGGCGGTAGCGTTTATGAATAATAGATCTTTATAAGAAAACTCAGCGGATCCATAAAGTGAATTAATACCAAATTCCCTGATACTGTAAATAATGGATTGTTGTCCGCCGTTGGGTAAAGTATGTAAGAAAGGTACATTAAAGTTGGTTGCCCTACCACCTAATACCTCATATTTATTGGTCATGGTACTACCACCTACAAATGCACTGATACCAAAATCTCCCCACTTATGATCAGATCCCAGCATCCAGTCCATATTAATTTCCCTTACGCGATGTTCTTCTTCGTTCAAAGCACCCAATTGAATATATGCAGTGCCATAAGGCTCTAAGCTTCTTCTTCTGGAAGTATAGAAATCAGAACCGATCCGACCTTGCAAATACAACCAGTCCGTAAAATCATATCTCGCCATTGCTGAGGCTATGACCCTATCCCTAATATTGGAATTTTCAAATTGATAAGCTGCCCAATATGGGTTTTGAGTAAATGTGTTATCTACATACTGAAGCTCATAACCATCTGGCCTTGCCCCTAACTTGTTGGGATCACCTTTTAAGTCCAGAACATTGATACTTGGAGGCAATACTGATAATGTAGCATTACCGTTGCCTGGAGCATCTGATAGTCGTGCCCTATTAGTTACATCTTCTCTAGAATATTGAATTTTAGCTGATAGCGTTAATTTTTCAATATAATTCGCATTTGTGGATAAGGTAGCTGTTTGACGATTCATACCAGAATTAGGTGTGATAGACTGATTCCTTAAATCAGACATTGAAAAACGAAAAGTTTGTTTGTCATTACCACCACTCAAGGCTATGGTATTGGTCCAGGTGGTACCTGTCCTATAATACCTATCAAAATTATCTCCTGCATAAACATATGGTCTTTGCTCACCATCAAACTGATAAACCATAGACCCATCTAATTTACCTCCCCAAGCTGAAGAACCATATAAAAATCCTTGTCCTGCATTGGCTGGTTTTAAGCCTGCATTACCATGTCCATACTCTTGTTGAAAATCAAATCTATTGATTATCCTATCGGCAGTAAACTGAGAATTTACCTCTACACCAATACCTTTTCGGTTTACACCTTTTTTGGTCGTAATGAGCACAACACCATTGGAAGCCCTAGATCCATAGAGTGCTGCAGCAGTATTACCTTTCAGCACACTCATGGACTCAATATCATCAGGGTTTATACTGGTCAGTCCATCTCCCCAGTCAACTCCACCCCACATACCGGCACTACCTAATTGGGAGTTATCCATTGGCACCCCATCAATTACAAACAATGGCTGGTTTTGACCACTCAATGACGAGTTACCTCTAATAACTATCCTACTTGAACCAGCTACACCTGATCCTATATTACTCACATTCACACCGGCAACACGCCCTTGAATTTGGTCACCCAAACTTATTTCCCGGGCCTCTATCAAATCATCACCGCCAACTTCTGTAACCGAGTAAGCCAAAGATCGTTTTTCTTTTGCAATACCCAATGCGGTTACTACAACCTCTGATAGGTCTGCTAAATCTTCTTCCATAGTCACATCAAGGGTGCTGCGATTCCCTACCGTAAACTGTTGGGAGATATATCCGACAAAAGAAAATTCAATTACCGTTTCGTTGGTAACATTTATGGAATACTTACCGTCAAGGTCTGTCACTGTACCTGTATTGGTTGCTGTATTCCGGACATTTACCCCAGGTATGGGCTGCCCATCTGAGGAACCAATCACGGTTCCGCTCAGTACTCTGTCCTGTGCCTGGATATCCAAGCTCATCAGTAAGGCCATAGAAAATATGGCGAGTAGAATTTTTTTCATGAATTTCAGGGTTTTGTTAAGGTTAATAAGTAATAATAACTTGAGTATTCAAGTTCAAAACACGAAATGTGTTTCTCCGAGTGCACTAAGGAAGGCGGTTTAATGTGCTTTATACTATTACTTTATGAGTCAATTATTGATTGTAACAAAAATGAGCGTCAATAGACTCATACATCCATTAACGAAATTCTTCTATTCTTGGATGTGTCCTAATAAATATATGAATTTGAATTAACTTACAAAATAGTAGTCAAATAATTTTCTGGTTTACAGAAGCTTACAGAGAAAAAATCAACAAACATACACATTACACTATAAATTATACGAAATCCGCCTCAGTTATCCTCTTTTTATAAACCTTACAAGGGATTTACGGATTCATCAAGCTATTCATATTTATTGCGTATATTTTTTTCAACTATTTTTTTTGAAAAAAAACTATCCAAATCACTTGTTAAAACTATTTAGTAATAAAAAGGTCAATTTTTATTTCTTAGGTCAAGAAATATTTGGAATGGTTTTGGCATTAGCTCCAATGAATCAATTCATAAACAAAAATCTTAATTTAATTATCCAATAAAACCACTATATCAACAAATCCAAAATTCTACCAAACCAACTATACTACCTCAAAATTATAAACTAAACCACAGAGTTATGAATAAGCAGAAACTAAATAAATGGTTGGGAATATCCCTTTTGATGTGGTTAACAATTGCAATTGTAACCCCCAAAGAAGTCAAAGCAGAAGTACCTGTAGGAGTCTCTTTTCAGGTATTTTATGATCAGTTATCCCCATATGGAGATTGGGTAGAAGATGCTCGCTATGGGTACATTTGGTTACCTTACGTTGATCAAAACTTCCATCCGTATGGTACCAATGGACACTGGGTAATGACAGAATACGGAAACACTTGGGTTTCTAATTATAGTTGGGGCTGGGCTCCCTTCCATTATGGAAGATGGTTATGGGATGATTATTATGGTTGGGCTTGGGTACCAGGATATGAATGGGCTCCTGCTTGGGTAAGTTGGAGAAATGGAGGTGGATATTATGGATGGGCTCCCTTGGGGCCAAATGTTTCAATTAGCGTAAATATTGGTATACCTAGTTTTCATTGGGTGTTTGTGCCACACAGAAGGTTTACACATAGACATGTTTACCGTTATTATGCGCCAAGAAGAAATGTAGTCAATATCTATAACCACACCACCGTTATCAATAATACTGTGATTTATGACAATCACCGTTATATTTCCGGACCGAATAAGCATCATATTGAACGATACAGCAGAAGCCGTGTTCCTGTATATAGAGTAAGTTCAAGTCGAGGACCTGGCAGGACAAGTATTAACAAAAATGTGGTCAATGTTTACAAACCACAGGTTAGGACTGCATCTGGAAACTCAAGATATAGTGCTAAGCCCAGCAAAATCACAAGCCGTCAAAATGCCAGGGTAAACAGGCCCCAATATAACAGGGGAAATTCAGCGGCAAGAACAAGAAGTAATGGAAGCAATACCAATTCTAGAACCTATAGGAATTCAAATGGCAATAGATCTGCATCACCATCTTCTACACGCAGAGAAAGTTCGGCCAATCGATCTGGAAATTCATACTCGAACAAACCTAATTCTGTTAAGGCCACTCCTTACCCAAATACCAGGACCAATAATCAAGTAAAAGGGTCCAGAAATACTCAAATGTCAAAAGGAAGTACATATTCTGGCAGAACCAAAGCTTCCAAACCAAGTACGAATACATCAAAAAGCCGTTCTAGCCAAATATCAAGTCCCTCAAATTCAAATAGACAAATAAGGACTCAGCCAAATAATAGCACTAACAGAAGCAGAACTTCAGTAAGTAAAAGTACCCAAGTGAAAAGAAGCCCTAGTACCAGAAGCAGTTCTAGAAACTCAAATACAAGTGTTAGCAGCAGAAGATCTTCCAATAGTAGCAGAGGAAGGTCAAACAATTAGCAAGACCTCATTAGCAAAGAGGTGATCTATGAAAAGTAAAAGATTAATGTTAGGTGATAGATTATTAAAAGCTTGTCAGATGTTCTGGCAAGCTTTTTTCCTAAGTATCTCCTTTGAAATTTGGCCTAAATCACGTTTACACAGGAGAATCTTTTTATTCAATTTCCATTTTAGGGACTTCAATATCAACAAAAAAACAGCTCCAAAAAGGCTCTGATGGGCTTTTTATCTCATAAATTAAGGAATTACTCTAAAATTTAAAATGGCATTTCCTATATCACAAGTCCCAGATTTACAGTTAAAAACCTATTAAACCTATAAATCTATCTGTTTTTAAAGAGTAAATCTCTTGGTCAAAACCCTTGAAAACTAAATAATCTCCCTATATTCACGTTTTTAATAGCATAAACTTAAAAAATTTAACACTATGAGCAGATTCACAGAAGTTAAGGATTTGATTGATTCTTTAGAAGATGATTTCGAAAAGTTCTACGAAAAAGGAAACAAAGCCGCTGGTACTCGTGTAAGAAATGGCATGCAGGCAATTAAAAACCTGGCTCAGGACATCAGAAAAGAAATTACTGAGATCAAGAATTCAGAAAAATAATTCGAGCTCTTTTTGACTGAGTCAAAAAGCAAAACATTATTCAAAAAATGCCGATATCTAATAGTATCGGCATTTTTCTTTAAGGACCAGCTTAGCTCTACAATTCCATTATGGAAATATTTTTGAACTTCACTACATCTCCATGACCTAAAAATCCGATATGTCCCTTTTCTCTGGTTAAACCTGGGTGATCTTTGCCATCAAGCGTACCATCCTTGCTGGCCTTTTTAATATCTCCCTTCAAAATCGTATGACCGTTTAGAATTACCTTTATTTTATCACCTTTTACTATTACTTCCTCACTATTCCATTCTCCTACTGGTTTTAAATACCCTCTTTTTGCAGGAATCACCCCATATACAGAACCATGATACTGGTATTCATGGAGATCAGCATATTTGCTGGCGGTATTATCCAATATTTGCAGTTCCATGCCCTTATAAGCAGCATCACCTTTCAATGGAGCACGTATTCCCAAACCATTGTTTGCCCCTGGGGTCAATAGAAAATCAAATTTAAAATGGAAATCAGTATATTCCTTTTCGGTATATAAATTACCGCTTCCGCCCCTGTCCGGCCGAATCACCAATACTCCATCTTCTACTGCATAGTCGATCTTATTCCCAACCCAACCAGTGAGATCCTTGCCGTTGAATAATTCGATAAATTCTTTTGGCTTAGCCTTTACTAAATTTGGAAGTAGACTAATCCCGGTGATTGCCAAAGCAGTTTTTCTAATAAAATCCCTCCTGGGAGCTTCATGCTTAATTTTCATGACTTATATGTTAATTAAAGTTTTGAATTAAAAATAAACAGCACCAATATAATTGAAAAATAGCCCCTTCATGGAAGGGACCATTTTTTCATAATTTAATTAATCCAACTAATCAAAATCTCTTTCAATTTTCCATTAGAGTGTTGGTTTAAAAGTTATGCACACAAATCATTTCATAATTACGTTTAAAAACGTCTTTAATACTATGAATTAGAAAGTAATATTTTTCAAAAACTCAACTATTATTTCCTGGTCTACTATATATTTTAAATATTTACAAAATGGCTAAAATTGAAGAAAACTCTAAACATTTTAAATAATTTAAGAACCAAAAAGAAGGAGATTGGTATTTGAAATCTCCAGAATGAAAGGCTTATCCCATAAAGAAATTTCTGAACAACTGGGGATTTCAACTAAGACAGTCGAAAACCATCTAAACCTTGCTTCACAGAATTTCAGGGAAGTTTTTCAAGAATCAAAGATCATATCCCTTGCTTTAATATTAATTAATTTTTCCTCTTTGTATTAAGTTAAAAAACGACCTATATTTCTGGAAAAGGAACCATTCAAGGCATTTTAGTCGTATTAAATAATAGAATACTAAAGTAAACTGTAAAAGGTATGCAAACCCTATCCATGACAATTCACCCCAAAAGTCAATATATGAAAATCATACTCTCCTTCATATCTATATTTTTTATAGCTACAATTATTAGCAAAGCCAATACATTAGATTCACCTTTTCAAACAGAAAGGGACACCGCAACCTTTGCCGCCGGGTGTTTTTGGTGCACTGAAGCACAATTTTTACAACTCGAAGGAGTCAACAAAGTAATTTCTGGTTATACTGGCGGAAAGATCAAAAATCCAACTTACAAGCAAGTTTGTACTGGAAAAACTGGACATGCTGAAGCTATCCAGATCATCTTTGACCCAAACATAATAAGCTATGACGAGCTATTGGAAGCCTTTTTTATTTCCCATGACCCCACCCAGTTGAACAGACAGGGAAATGATGTAGGCACCCAATACAGATCGGCTATATTTTATCATAATGCAGAACAAAAAGAAAAGGCCAATTATTATATCAAAAAACTAACAGAAGAAAACATCTATCCCAAAAAAATCGTCACTGAGGTATCTCCAGCCGGGGAGTATTATGTGGCTGAAGATTACCACCAAAATTATTACGCGCTCAATAAAAATCAGCCTTACTGCCAATTTGTAATTACTCCAAAACTGGAGAAATTTAAAAAAGTATTCAAAGAAAAACTTAAATAAGCCTTTCCGCCAAGTAAGCAAAAAAATTAATCTGTTATGAAAAAACTGATCCTTTTGGCCCTCTTACTTACTGTTCTTTATGGCTGTAGCATGGGACAGAATAATAATAAAGAAGTTGAAAACCCCTACTATTCTAGAACAGATACTAGCAAACTTCAGGTTGCTGACGCAGAATGGAAAAAGATACTTCCTCCTTTTCTTTATGCTGTGGCCAGAGAGGCAGCCACTGAAAGGGCATTCACCGGGAAATATTGGAATGCTAATGCAAAAGGCACCTACTATTGTGCGGTATGTGGCAATAAACTATTTCTTTCAGAAGCCAAATTTGAAAGTGATTGTGGATGGCCAAGTTTCTTCGAGGCTGTAAGAAAAAACAGTGTGATTTATAAGGAAGATAATAGTCATGGAATGCAAAGAATAGAGGTACTTTGTGGAAGATGTGATTCCCACCTTGGCCACATTTTCAATGATGGACCGCCTCCCACCCATAAGCGATTTTGCATGAATTCCGTTTCATTGGATTTCGAACCATTGCTGGGGGTTATTTCCAAATAGATGATATATATTTTCAAAAACTTCAATCCCCATTTCAGATTTCACCTCAAATCCGAGATGGGGATTTTTCATATCCCATGACTCCCTCTCACCTCATTCCATAAGCAAAATAGCCCATAGAATAGCCTTTAATCATATCTTTCGAGTAATATGTAAAATCCCATTGAATAATTATCTGTGGGATTATTGACTTATTGTCATTCACTCTTATTCCCTAAAAGCTAAGCTTTATGATTGGGAATATACCTTGATTAAATTTCAATGAAAAAGCCATTTACTAGCACCCTGATTTTTTTGTCAATATTTATAAGTAGCCTACATGCCCAAGTCTCGGCAAAATGGGAGTTGATCTCCAATAGTTTGGAAAATGAGGGTACTCATAAAGCCCAAATTAGCTTAAAAAACAATGGGCAAAATTCATGGGATGAGGGTTGGAAGCTATATTTCAATAATGTTTTTATTTCTGTTAAGCCTGAAATCCTAACTCCAGGATTTCAAATTACTCATTTACAGGGCGACTTTTTTGTACTTGAAGGTAATCCTATCACTCCACAAGTCAAACCTGATGAAGAGATTAGTATCCATTACAGGTCAAATGGTGGATATTTAAAAAACTCATATGCCCCAGAAGCCTTGGTCTTACATCAAGCAAATAGTGAAATTACAGAGATTGTTGATTACCAAATTTCAGAAATGAGCCCTGAGGAATTTGCCTCGGTGCCCGGCAATCAGTTGCCCGTGCCCACCGCCGAGAAAATGTATAAGGTGAACCAAGACCTCAAGATTCTTGAAAAAAATCAAATACCACCTTTTCTTCCAAGTCCAAAGTCATGGAGCTACACCGGGGAACCTCAAGTTTTCAAAAATGTAAGACTGAAAATAACAGGAGACCAAGATTTTTCTAATGAAATAAATTTTCTCACCAAATGCATGAACCAAGGAAATTTACCGGAAAATCCCAGAAACAAAAATCTAATAGAAATACAAATAAATAAGCAGAAAGGTCTGGCAGATGAAGCCTATGGCATAAAGATCCACGGACATCTAGTAGAAATTAAAGAAACTAGTCCTGCTGGAGCATTTTATGGGGTTCAGTCATTTTTAGCAATGATGCAACCAGAGTTTTGGTCTACTGGCACAAGCGAAATAATCTTACCTCAACTAGAAGTAATAGATGAACCTGCCTATGAATACAGAGGCTTTTTCCTGGATGTAGCTAGAAACTTCCAACCCAAGGAAGAAATAAAAAAAGTGTTGGATCTGATCGCCTTGTACAAAATAAATGTATTTCATTTCAATTTGGCTAATGATGAAGGTTGGAGAATCGAAATCCCCGGCTTACCTGAATTGGTTGAATTTAGCGGTAGAAGAGGGTTTTCATCCGATCAGAAAGATTTTTTATGGCCTTATTATGGATCAAATGCCGATCCTAAACAAAGCCCAAATGGAAGTGGATACTATTCAGTAAATGATTTTCAGGAAATTCTCAGTTATGCAAATGAAAGACATATAGAGGTCATCCCTGAATTGGGAGTTCCAGCCCATTCCCAAGCAGCAGTCCTAGCTATGGAAAAACGCTATGAAAAACTAAAAGCTGAAGGAAAAATGAAAGAGGCTGAACAATATAGATTGGCCGACCCTGATGATGAATCAATCTATTTATCTGCGCAGAATTTCAAGAAAAACAACACCATGTGTGTTTGTCTAGAATCCACGTACTCATTTTATGAAAAACTAGTTTCATCCATAAAAAAAATGTACGATGAAGTAGGTATTCCCTTAAAAACATGGCACACTGGAGGAGATGAAGTTCCCAATGGAGTCTGGACGGCTTCTCCTGTTTGTGATGAATTTCTATCCAATAATCCCACCATAAGACAGGATGATCTAAATGATTATTTTAGAAGCAGAACTGCTGACATCCTGCAGAAATATGATATAGAAATGGCCGGTTGGGAAGAAATCGGCCAAAGCCATAAAGGAGAAGAAGTGATCCCTAATCCAAAATTTTCAAATGAAAATTGGAGACTTCACGCTTGGAATGCAGTAGCTGGTTGGGGCGGCGAGGACATGGCCTATAAACTGGCCAATGCTGGCTATCCGGTAGTGATTTGTTCAAGTGCCAATTTTTATTTTGACTTGGCTTACTCTTGGGATCCCGATGATAGAGGTCATACGTGGAGTGGTGTGGTTGACATGTATCAATCATGGAAAACAGTTCCTGGAAAACTATATCTTTCCCATGATCAGACCATAGATGGAAAGGACTGGGATTGGAAAGGAGTTCAAGCTTCTTTCACCAAACTGAGCCCAAAAGGAAAACGGAATATCATTGGTGTTTCAGGTCAGGTATGGACAGAAACCATTAAGGGTGCTGACATGCTAGAATACTATACCCTGCCCAAAATGTTGGGATACCTAGAACGAGCATGGGTAGGTGATCCAACTTGGTCTGGGCTATCTACAGAACATGAAATGAGATCTGCACGAAAGAATGAATGGAACGTTTTTGTCAATTTAGTGGGGCAAAAAGTCCTTCCTCAATTGGAAACAATCTATGGAGGATTTAATTATAGAGTACCCAAACCAGGATATATTATCAAAAAGGGCCAGTTATTTGCCAATGTTGAATTACCTGAAATGAAGATACGCTATACATTAGATGGATCAACTCCCAGTTTTAACTCACCAGAGTATCTCGGACCAATAAATCTAAAACCGAATAGCAGACCTGTTTTAAGGGTCTTTTCTGTGGGAAATAGGACTGGAAAGGCGGTTTCAGTCAAAATAGATTGATCAATTCCTTTATTTAAAACAAAGTCTCAATTAAGTATTCCTATTAGACGCTTTATTTTAATTGAAAATAAACATGGTCTAAAGCATTATAGACTTTTAACGTCTTTTTTATATTTATTAATCAACAAAATATTTTGTTCCTCGCCAATATCTGAATTAGAACTTGAAAAAATTTCGGGAGTAATCCCCTCTTCAAATAATAAACTAGCTGTTTGAACCATTATGGCTTGTATCAATGCGACTCCCACCACCGTAGATGTTGCTCCTACTTTTGTAGGCTTATCCCCAAGCCCAATTGCTGCATCACCGATTTCTCCATGATTATCAAAGTAAAGATCTGCTATTTCATAAAGTTTTAAACCTGAAGAATGCCTAGAATCCACAGATAAGCTATGTGCGTAATTAGTTACGGCAATCACCTTAGCTCCCCTTTCTTTAGCATATGCCGCCATCTCAATACTTACTGCATTCCTTCCTGAGTTTGAGGAGATGATAAATACATCTTTCACTCCGATTGGATAATTTTTCATAAGCTCTGATGCATATCCCTCCTTTCTTTCAATTTCGGTACTTTCGGAGGCACTTTCATGCAACATCAATTCTGGAGGCAAAATAGGGTTTACACGAGCAAATCCACCAGCACGGTAAAATATCTCTTCGGCAAACATATGAGAATGCCCTGTTCCGCTGGTATATATCCAGCCATCATTTTTCAAGCATTCTGTTATCCATTTTGCAGCTATCTGTATTTCCTTTTCTTGTTCAAAGGCTTTTTGGAGTTTATTAAAAATAAGCTCTTTATAACGCTTAAATCCTTCATTTTTCATGTCTAGACCACCTTTCTTTTATATCAATTATTCATTTTCAATCCTACGTCAAGCAGCTGCGATAATCAATGGATTGTTTCCCCTTTTGCTTTCATCTTGTACTAATTACAGCATTCTAAATTTGCTGATCACACAACCACTTTTTACAATTAGTATACTGGCTATTCGTCTTATGGGCTATATTTCATACATCTAAGCACTTATTAAATCACCTACTCAATAAATCACAATCACTTTTTCAAGTTTCCTTAGATTTTAATTTTGCATATTTGTTTAAATTATCATGCTTGCAGGTTGATAATTCATTAACCCAGATAACTAAAATCTTTTTTCGACAAATGAAATCTCCGCTTTGCTTAGGTCTCTTATTTATTTTACTGACTACAGTATTTTCCTGTGGCCCAAAAGAGAACGCAAAAAAATATAAAATTGGTTTTTCTCAATGTGTAAGCAATGATGCTTGGAGAAAAGCCATGCATGAAGAAATGTACAGGGAATTGTCCTTCTATCCAGATATGGAGCTTGAAATTAAGGATGCTAGAGGAGATAATACAACTCAAATCCGCCAAATAAAAGAATTGGTAGATTCCGGAATTGACCTATTAATTGTATCGCCTAATGAGTCTTCACCCATAACCCCTATTGTAGAGGAAGTTTTCCAAAGTGGCATACCAGTAATTGTAGTAGACAGAAAAACATCTTCAAACCTTTATTCTGCCTATGTAGGTGGCAATAATTATGAGGTTGGATTCACTGCTGGACAGTATATAAGAAACCTGCTAAATGGCAAAGGTGATATTTTGGAGATCTGGGGCTTAAAGGGCAGTTCTCCTGCAGTGGAAAGGCACAGGGGATTGCTCAATGCATTTCAGGGTTCAGACATTAATATTGTTACTGAAATCAATGGACAGTGGGAAAAAGACACTGCCAAAAATCAGCTTAGGCAACATTTATTAATGGAAAACATTCCAGAATTTGATCTGATTTTTGGCCATAATGATGTTATGGCCATTGGCGCACATGAAATATGCAATTCAATAAACATCAACAATAAAAGATTCTTGGGAGTTGATGCCCTTCCGGGGCCATATGGAGGAATACAGGCGGTAACCGATAAGGTTCTCGATGCCACCTTCTTTTACCCTACTGGTGGCGACAAGTCCATCGAGGTGGCACATAATATCCTCACAGGTGAATATTTTGAAAAAGAAAATATCCTACAAACTGCTGTGGTGGATTCTTCAAATGTCCGTATCATCAAACAACAAACTGATAAAATCATTGATCAGCAAGATAATATTATCCGTCAAAGGGACAGGATCAATATTCAAATGGAAATATATAAAAACCAAAGAACATTCTTATTTGGTTTTGGCCTTACACTGCTAATAGCGATCATTTCACTCGTATATGTTTTCAAATCCCTGAAAGACAAACAAGAGATCAATGAGGAATTAAAAAATAAAAACAAGGAAATATCAGAACAAAAAGACAAGGTACTAGAACTATCCCAAAAAGCTGAAAAAGCCACTCAACAAAAATTTGAGTTCTTTACCAATATTTCACATGAGTTCAGAACTCCACTCACCTTGATACAGGCACCTGTAGAAGACCTACTAAACAATAAAGATGCTGCACCATTCAAGAATGACCTTTCACTGATAAGAAAAAATTCAATGCGTCTACTAAGGTTGGTGAATCAATTGATGGACCTTAGGAAATTGGATTCAGCCAAAATGCAAGTAAAAGCTGCCGAACATGAAATCGTTCCTTTTTTGGAAGAAATCATGTCTTCTTTCCAAAAATTAGCAAAGCAAAATGGAACCACTTTCAAATTAATAGCTGAAGATAGAAACATCAAACTTTGGTTTGACCCTATGATGCTGGACAAAGTAATGTTTAACCTACTCTCCAATGCATTTAAGTTCACCCATGAAAAAGGAAGTATTATCATTAAAGTAGATCAAGAGTCTCTTTCAAATGAAGTACTAATTAAAGTTGAAGATACCGGTGATGGAATGTCAGAAGAATCTGTCAAACATATTTTTGACAGATTTTATCAGGGGGAAAACTTCTCCCAATCTGGTTCAGGTCTCGGTTTGGCCTTATCCAAGGAATTGATTGAATTGCACCATGGACATATTGAGGTTGAAAGTCAGCAAGGACAAGGGACTAAATTTTCCATTCACCTTAAAAATGGAAAAGCTCACTTTAATGCTTCCGAAATAATAGAAGGTGAATATCATCACTATTTTTCTGAGGAAAACATAAGTTCTGAAGATTTTGAGCCTACTCCAACTTTAGTAAAAAGTAATGAACCTAAAGAGAACACCATTTTAGTGATTGAAGATGAAAAGCCCATAAGGGATTACCTATGTAAACAGTTAGGGCAATACTTTAATATTTTAGAGGCTGAAAATGTGGAGACAGGTCTTAGCAAGGCCTTGGATCAAGTCCCAGATTTAATCACCATTGACCTTATGCTCCAACAGAAAAATGGGTTTGATATAGTTAAGGCCTTAAAAAGCGATATCAGGACTTCACATATCCCCATCATCGTAATAACTGCTAAAAAAGGAATTGAGGAACGCATAAAAGGTATCAAACTGGGAATAGATGATTATATCACCAAGCCTTTTAGCTTCACATTGGTGCTGGAGAGAATAAAAATGCTTTTAGCCAATAGGCAAAAATTAAGAGAACATTATATCCATGAGTTACCTATCGAAACCACTGCTAGCACTAAACTGTCCCCAGACAAAAAATTTGTCAGTAACTTCACTGCCCTAGTAGAAAAAAACATATCCAATTCCCAGTTTGGTGTACATGAAATTTGCGAGGAAATGGGGCTTTCAAGAGGACAGCTATACAGAAAGTTAAAGGCACTATTGGGATATAGTGTAAATGATTATATCAATAAAGTAAGATTAAAAAAGGCAAAACATCTTCTCATTGAAGAGAACTCTCCTATTGCTGACATTGCCTATCTAGTAGGTTTTACCACTTCGGCTTATTTTTCCACTGCATTTAAGAACCATTTTGGTATTACACCTTCAGAGTTTAGGGATCAACAACATCAAATTTGATTTATTTTGGAACAAATTTGAAAATATAGCACATAATTGAAAGTATAAAATCACTAAAAACAACTCCGAAACCGATTGAAATCAACATTTAAGGGCCATTTTTCTTTTATCACTAACTTTTGATCTGAAATTATAATTTTTTGAAACAGAATTAAAACTTTACCCCAACCACACTTCATAGCTTAGTACTAACAATAAGCCATGAAGAAAATAACATTATATTATTTCAATCTTTCACTAACGAATAATCTTTTATTCGGAATAGAAGCTATAATTATTTCAGAAGGAGCATCTTATGTATCCGTAAAATCCAATATGGTTTTCTTTTCGTCATTGGCTGTGTTCAGGGATACCTTTGAAAAGGTTATTTTAACCAATTCAACTGGTATAAAAACACAGATTCTTTGGACAGGGATACTTTTAAATACCACAACCATTGCTTACTCTGCTGGCATTGGTCTCTTAACTTTTTTCTTCATGAAATTTAATGATGGGCTGGTTATCCTAAATGTTTTTATTCTCTCCAATTATATTCTTGGGATTCAGCCGGTCCCCACTAAATACAAAAAATTAAGTCTGAATAAGATCATACAAACAAATAGAACTATAGGAATCCCTATTTGAAATAAGCTAAAAATTACCAACCAAAACAATAACTAAAATAACAAAATGAAAAACCCATTTACCCTATGAAAACAAGTGTATTAAGTCTCTTATTTGCCTTTGTGCTTGTTTTGCCTCTTCTGGCACAAACCAGTGAAATTACAGGCAAAGTAACCGACCAGTCCACAGGAGATGCTCTCCCAGGCGTGACTGTTCAAGTACAGGGCACCACACAAGGTGCCATTACTGATCTGGATGGTAATTATTCCATCTCAGCAGGCCCCGAAGCAATACTAGTCTTCTCTTTTATCGGTTACGCATCGGTATCGGAAACAGTCGGTAACAGAAGTATTATAAATGTGGTACTGAATCAAGACATCTCTAATCTTGAAGAGGTTGTCGTCGTGGGATATAGTTCCCAGAAAAAATCCGATATGACAGGTGCGATTGTGGCCGTGGACTTAGCTCCCTTAGAAGGACAAAGCATGAGTACCGGTAACCCAATGCAGGCCTTACAGGGCCGAGTTCCAGGTTTATATGTAGAAAAATCGGGTGACCCATCTGGTTCCAATAGTAGAATCCTAATCCGCGGTATATCCACTTTAGGAAACAACGATCCCCTTTATGTAATCGATGGTGTTCCCACCAAAAGGCAGGAAGTTTTTGCTAGCCTTAACCCAGAGGCAATAGAATCGGTTCAGGTCTTAAAAGATGCCTCGGCCTCTTCCGTTTACGGATCCAGAGCCGCAAACGGAGTGATCGTGGTAACTACCAAAAACAAAAGTCTTGGAGGGGATAAATTTAGTGTGACTTTTAACTCCAATGTTTCAAGACTCTCTGAAAAGCCGCAACGATATGATATGCTCAATGCCGTACAACGTGGAGAGGTTCTCTGGCGCGCATCTGTAAATGACGGGGCTGATCCTGCTGGTGGTTATGGAGAAATTTACAATTTTGACTGGAATGGCGATTATACCAATCCTGTACTGAACAGTGTTACAGTCCAGCCTTTTGTTGGAGGAGACGAAACTGTTCCTGCAGGAGATACCGATTGGCAAGATGCCACCTACGAGACAGGTTGGGCCTTCAACAATGAATTGACAGTAGCTACCAATTCTGAAAAATCATCCCTTATGATCAACTTAGGCAATTATAAAAACACGGGGATGCTGAAATACACCAATTATGAAAGAAACACTGCCCGAGTAAATGCCAATACATGGCTCTTTGATGATGTGGTAAAGTTTGGAATCAACACCCAATTTAGCTCTTCAAATGAAACACTTGCCAGTCCCGATGTAGGTAGCGCCCCTACTCCTGGTCTCGCCATCTACATGGCACCTACTATCCCCGTTTACGATATCAATGGTAATTTTGCTGGTCCCTTGGGAGCAGGATATTCGGACAGAAACAACCCAGTGTTGATGCAGTACATCAACAGATGGGACAATACCCGTAAAAACAATTTTTATGGTAATGTATTTGCCGAAATCAACATTCTGGAAAACCTGAAATTCAGAACAAGCTTAGGACTTGATTATAGTGATTTCCAGAAAAAAGATATCGAACCAAGGGTAAACAATGGATTTATCACAAGAAGTAATAATAGGCTCATTTGGGACACCAATAAGTTTACCAGTTTAGTATTTTCCAATACCCTAAACTATCAACTTACTAAGGGTGCCCACAGATTTGAGGCGCTTTTGGGCGTAGAATCTATCAAAGATGACTTCAACAGTTTAATAGCCTCCGCGGATGGTTTTGCAGTTGAAACAGAATCCTACTTTGTACTGGATGCAGCTACTGGAGCGAGAACCTCAAATGGAAGATCCACTGGCAATAGGTTGTTATCCCAATTCGGCAAATTGAATTATGCCTACGATGACCGCTACTTGGCTTCTTTCACTTTAAGACGTGATGGTTCATCCAGGTTTGGTAGTAATAATCGATATGGTGTATTCCCAGCTGCCACCGTTGGATGGAGAATAAGCAATGAAGAATTCCTTAAAGATAACCCAACTATATCTGATTTGAAATTAAGGGTTGGTTACGGGGAAGTGGGTAACCAGGAAATTGGGGACTTGGCTAGATTCGGACTTTATGAGTCCAGGTATGGTCCCAACCAAGCACAGTATATCGGTGGCTTTTTTGAAATCTACTATAATGTAGGTACAGCTTATGATATCAATGGAAATGATACAGGAAACCTTCCTTCAGGATTTGTTTCCATACAAGCTGAAAACCCCGATTTGAAATGGGAAACTACCAAGGAATGGAACTTTGGATTGGATTTCAGTTTATTCAATTATGCCATCAACGGTTCCTTTGATTATTTCACTAGGGAAACCAGTGATATCCTGACCACCCCGCCAATCGCCTCAGTAATCGGCGAGGGCCAACAGAGAGTATTGAACGGGGCTACGACCAAAACCAATGGTTGGGAGCTTGCCCTGAACTATGCCAAAGACTTTGATAATGGAATGACATTCACTATCAACACCAATTTTGGTGCATTTGCCGACGAGATTACCTTCTTGCCTGAAGAGGTAAGAGCGGCATTCCCTGGTACGGCAGAAAACTCGATCATTGGTCATTCCCAATTTTCAATATTCGGATACCAATATGATGGGCTTTTCCAAAGTCAGGAAGATGTGGACAATAGCCCTGACCAAGTAGGCGCCAGACCTGGAGGTTTGAAGTTTAAAGACATCAATAATGATGGAGTAATAGATTCAGATGACAGAGACTTTATTGGCACCACATTACCTGCCTTGGAATATGGTGTAGGAATTGATCTTGCGTATAAAAATTTCGACTTCAGTATCTTTGGTTCAGGTGTTACAGGAAGGATCGGACAGGATCCATATATCTTCTGGAACAACTTTGTTCAAGGACGTGAGAATGCAGGTTTAGGGGTATTGAACGCTTGGACTCCAGAAAATACCAATACAGATATTCCTTCTTTATCCTTGGCATTTAATGACCAGAGAACCTCTGATTATTTATTCAGAAACAATTCGTATTTCAAAATAAGAAACCTTCAAATTGGTTACTCCTTACCTGAATCCATCATCAACAAGTGGGCTGGAATGTCTAGGCTGAGGGTTTATTTCCAAGGTGAGAACCTATTGTATTTTACACCTAGTGGCTATATCGGCTCAGATCCAGAGCGTACAGATGCAAACCGAATCCCAGTACCTACTACGCTTTCACTAGGACTTAATGTAAACTTCTAAAATTGGAAATCATGAAAAATTATAAAAATTATATCGCAGCTGTTCTTATAGGATTTTCCTTGATTTCCTGTTCAGAGGACTTCTTGGAATATGAGCCAACAGGTGTGCTTTCAAGTGATAACGTAGCCACTCCTGAAAATGCTGAGGGCTTGGTGATTGCAGCCTATGCCGGAATAGGCAATGATGAAATGGTCGGACCACTTACACATATGTGGGTCTTTGGAAGTGTACGTTCAGATGATGCCTACAAAGGTGGCGGTGGACGTAGTGATGTTGGGGAAATTGACCGATATGAACAATACAACTTAACAATTCCTGACCAAGGGGACTTTATGGCTCCAAGAACATGGACGAATTACTACAAGGCCATTTCAAGGGCCAACTTCGCTCTACAAGTCATCAATGAAATTCCTGATAGTGATTATGATAATAAGACGATTAGGCTTGCTGAGTTAAGGTTCTTGAGAGCACACTCTCACTTTATGCTTAAAAAATTGTTCAAGAATATCCCTTATATCACTGAAGAATTAAGTCAAGAAGAAATTGCACAGGTAACCAATGATATTCCCAATGACGAACTTTGGAATAAGATCGCGGATGATTTTCTTTTTGCCTATAACAACCTGCCCCAATCCCAAGAGGAAGTAGGTAGGGCAGATAAAAATGCAGCTGCGGCCTATCTCGCCAAGGTTAGGTTATACCAAGCTTATGAGCAGGATGATCAAAACCAAGTAATCAACATCAACCAATCGAGGTTACAGGAAGTAATCCAATATGCTGATGAAGTTACTGGGAGTTTGGAAGATGATTTTGGAAATAACTTCCTTGATGGATTCGATAATGGGCCGGAATCAATTTGGGCAGTCCAATTTTCAATTAATGATGGAACAACAGTTGGTAGGTTAAGCTATGTAACCGGACTAAATTCGCCACATGGTACTGGTCTTTACGGCTGCTGCGGATTCCACCTTGCCAGCCAGAATATGGTCAATGCCTTCAAAACTGACGCAAATGGTCTTCCCTTATTGGACGATTTCAATAATGAGGACATTTTCACCAATCTAATGCCTGATGGAACGACCCCTCCTACTCCGGGACTTACTATAGACCCAAGACTGGATCATACTGTAGGTATACCTGGAAGACCTTTTAAATATAGAAACACTGTTAATGCCAGTGGTGATATGGTCTATAATTTCAGTTGGGCAAGGGATCCTGGTGTATATGGATACTTTGGGAATATGAAGGAACAGCAGGCACCTGATTGTTCATGCTACAAAAAAGAAGGACCATTCATCGGCACATCAAAAAACATAGATTTCATCCGTTATGCCGATGTATTGCTTTGGAAAGCCGAAGCATTGATACAATTGGATAGATGGAATGAAGCCCTTCCACTTATTAATGAAGTAAGAGCAAGAGCAGCATCAAGCACAGAGAGACCTCTAAATGCAGGGGCGCAGGACATCTATAATATTGGGCTTTATACATCCTTCCCCAGTAAAGAATATGCTTGGAAGGCACTGAAATTTGAAAGACGACTGGAATTTGCCATGGAGGGCGACAGGTTTTTTGATTTAGTAAGATGGGGTGAAGCTGAGGAAGTTCTGAATGATTACTTGGCAGAAGAAAAAACCAAAAGGGATTTCTTGTCCAGTGCTGAATTCACAGCTGGCAGAGATGAATATTATCCTATTCCACAAAGAGAGATTGACTTTACAGGAGGACTTTATAAGCAAAACCCAGGCTACTAGGCCTTATTTAAATTAGTGATTCTGATGCTCCAAAAAATTATTTTAATAGCATTGTTTTCATAATCGATAAAAAATCACAAAGTTTAACAAAATTTAAGCTAATTCGATTTATCAATGAAAATAATACCCATTTACCTATTAAATCTTATTTTTTGGAGCATCATTATTCTATCCTGCAACAGGTCTGCAGAAAAGAAAAAACATGAAGCACCTAAGTCAAGTCCAAAAATCATTAACATCGTGAATTTTATTCGACAAATAGAACCACGGGATGAAAAAATCACAAACGATGTGCTTTACCAAACTGTAGTAAAGCAGATTGAAAGCATGAAAAAGTATGAGCTGAAAGGGACATTTTTACTTCAATATGATGCATTAATGGATAAGAAATATCAGGAACTACTAAAAGAACTTCCCAAGAAATCCTTTGAAATTGGAGCTTGGTGGGAAATACCTCAACCCCTGGTGGAAAAAGCCGGGTTAAAATGGAGAGGCCGTTTTCCATGGGACTGGCATCCTGATGTTGGTTTTTCTACAGGTTATACCCCTCAAGAACGTGAAAAGTTAGTAGATGTCTATATGGAAGATTTTAAGGAAATATATGGGTATTATCCAAAATCAATAGCCTCGTGGTTTATTGACACACACACCCTTAATTACCTTTATGAAAAGTACCATATTATGGCCTCTGCGAACTGTAAGGATCAATTTGGAACGGATGGATATACCCTTTGGGGAGGTTACTGGAACCAAGCTTACTATCCTAGTAAGTTAAATTCATTTATGCCTGCCCAAAATGAAGAAAACCAGATTCCTGTACCTGTATTTAGGATGCTGGGAAGTGACCCTGTAAGACAATATGATACTGGATTACAATCTGAAAGACAAGGAGTAATCACTTTAGAACCTGTTTATAAAGATGCAGGGGGAAACAAAGCATGGGTAGATTGGTACTTCAAAGAGTTCATTGAGGGAGAAGCCATGGAATTTGCCTATACCCAAGCAGGACAGGAAAATTCTTTTACCTGGGATGGTATGAAAGATGGCTTTGAAATTCAAATGCCGCTTATCGCTAAACTAAGGGATGAGGGAAAAGTAAAAGTAGAAACCCTGAAAGAATCAGGAAACTGGTTTAAGAAAAACTACAAAATCACACCAGCCACTTCTGTCACTGTAACTGAAGATCTGGGAGACAGTAATTTGAAGACTGTTTGGTTTAACAGCCGCTTTTACCGCTTGAATTTATTATGGGATGAGGGAAGCCTCAGATTTAGGGATATTCATTTGTTCGATGAAAACATTCCCTCTCCGTACTTAAATAAAAAACTGGAAACCAATAAGGCTTTGTTCTTCACCCAACCTATCGTGGATGGATACCTTTGGAGTACAAAGGAAGAATTCGCCGGCCTAAGGTTCAACACCAAAATAGACGGGCAGATCACCGCACTAAAAGGAGGAACACCTGAGGTAAATAGTCCTCAAAAGGGTGAATTACACATTTCATGGCCTTTAAATGATGGTAATGGGATCATGAAAATGAAAATCACTGAAAGCGAAATAACGATAACTCTAGAAAACTCCAAAATCGACACTTGGTTCTTGGACCTTACTGCACCGATTAATGCAGCTGAGCTACCTTTTAAATCTATTCAAAAAGAAGTAATTAAATCAGAGTTCCAAGACAAAAAGTATAGTTTAAAGGCATTGCAAGGGCAATTCTCAGTTCCCAATAGTGATATCATTTATAGGATTACTCCAGAAAACAACACAATCAAACTGGACCTCTCCGAAAGACAATCCATTTAATAACAGTAGTTTTTCTTGAGTTATCCCAAATAAAAAATCAAACCTAATTATACCTAATAAACAAAATAACCTAAGTTCAAAAATGAAAGTAATTAACTCAAGAAAGCTACTTGTACCAATATTGTATTTCTGTTCAATTTTCACCCTATTGGCGGGAGAAATTGAAATCAAGATCAACAAGAAGTACCTAAACATTCCAATATCACATCAGGAAGACAGGCACACAATGATCTTTAAAACAGAAGGAATCAAAGACCTATCAGTCAAGGTTCGATTAGCCACAGACCAACCTGATTATTGGGTTTTCAAGGATGTTTCAGACCTTCAAGGCAAAACAATAACTATAAATTATGAGGGCAGTGACGAAGGGCTTTCCAAGATTTATCAGGACGATAACATTCATGGGTTTGAGAATATTTACCATGAAAAAAACAGGCCTCAATTTCACTTCACCACAAAGAGAGGCTGGATAAACGACCCCAACGGACTAGTGTACTATGAAGGCGAATACCACCTCTATTACCAACATAATCCATACGAAAGAGAATGGGGAAATATGCATTGGGGCCATGCTGTCAGCAAAGACCTTATCCACTGGAAAGAACTTCCTGTAGCCCTTTCCCCAGATGAACTAGGCACCATGTTCTCAGGATCAGCCATCATTGATTATCAAAATTCAGCAGGATTTAACCAAGGCAATACTCCAGCCTTAATCGCTGCCTATACAGCGGACAGTCAAGAAAAACAAGTACAATGTATTGCCTACAGCTTGGATAAAGGCCTAACCTTTACTAAATATGAAGGGAATCCAGTCATCGATTCCAAAGAAATATGGAACAGTAAGGATACCCGTGATCCAAAAGTATTTTGGTATGAACCAGGTGATCATTGGGTGATGGTCTTGAATGAACGGGATGGCCATTCCATCTATAATTCGGATGACCTAAAAGACTGGAAATACCAAAGTCACACCACTGGATTTTGGGAATGTCCCGAATTATTTGAATTGCCCATAGATGGTGATCCCAATAATACATTATGGATAATGTACGGCGCTTCTGGCACCTATATGCTCGGGGATTTTGACGGTAAAAAATTTACACCAACAGCTGGAAAACACCTTTATACTTTTGGGCCAATTTACGCGGCCCAAACCTATACCAATATGGAGGATGGAAGAAGAGCGCAAATAGGATGGGGCAGAATAAGTCATCCTGAAATGCCCTTTAATGGCATGATGCTATTGCCTACCGAGCTTAGTTTGCGCAATACCAATAGGGGGCCTAGGCTGTTTAGTGAACCAGTCACAGAATCAGAACAATTGTTCAGCCTTATAAAAGAGGAGCAAAACCTGGATGCTGAAAAAGCCAATAATTTATTAAAAGAATTTTCCGACAAGACTGAGCTGAGGATAAAGACCACTATAAAACTTTCCCATGCGACAGGTGCTGGACTGAATCTATTTGGACAGCGTATTATTGATTATGATTTGAACTTCAATAAAATCAATGGGGTATTTTACTCTCCCGATGATCCAACCAGTATGGAAGTTTCAGCAGATATCTATATTGATAGAACCAGTATTGAAGTCTTTATTGATAATGGAGCGATTTCCTTTGCTATGTCTCGAGAGGCCAGTCCTGACAATACTGAAGGCTTCCACTTCTGGGGCAATAATATTGAGATTATCAATTTGGGAGTCTATGAAGCTCAATCTATATGGAAATAAGCCTATAGAAGTATTTTAGACCTAGTTTCTTAACTTAATACGACCACTATAACAGTAGTTCAGATGAAACCTAAAATAACGAAAAACCATGAAAACTCCATTCAAACCCATTGTATATCTACTCATAACTGTTGCGTTTACAGCATGTTCTGAGAACAAAAAAGAGCAAAAAACTGAGGTACAAATCCCAGATAGCAACCCTGTTTTTGATGAAGCTTACCGTCCGCAATATCATTTCACCCCAGCAAAAAACTGGATGAATGATCCCAATGGAATGGTGTATCTGGATGGGGAATACCATCTTTTTTACCAACATAATCCTGACAGCAATGTTTGGGGGCCAATGCACTGGGGTCATGCAGTTTCCTCTGATATGCTACATTGGGAACATCTTCCAATTGCCCTATATCCTGATAGCTTAGGTACTATATTTTCGGGAAGTGCTGTTATTGACAAGGGAAATACCAGCGGACTAGGGGAAGGAGGAAAAAATCCTATGATAGCTATTTTCACCTACCATCATCCAGAAAAGAGCCAAACCCAGGGAATTGCTTATAGTAATGATAAGGGCAGAACTTGGACAAAATATGAAAACAATCCAGTTCTTGAAAACCCTGGGATCCCCGATTTTAGGGATCCAAAGGTCAGTTGGTATGACCTTGGAGATGGCACAGGTAAATGGATCATGACCTTGGCTGTAAAAAACAAAATCAGCTTTTATTCCTCCCCTAACCTATTGGACTGGGAACATGAAAGTGATTTTAATCCTACCTGGGCATCTTACGGGGGTGTATGGGAATGTCCTGATTTGTTTCCTTTAATGGATCAGGAGGGGCATGAAAAATGGGTGCTATTAGTAAGTATAAACCCAGGAGGACCAAACGGAGGTTCAGCCACTCAATATTTTACGGGAAATTTTGATGGAAAAAGTTTTAGTGCTGATGGCAATGAAATAAAATGGATTGACTATGGTGCTGATAATTACGCTGGGGTCACCTGGTCTGATATACCTAAATCGGATGGTAGAAGGTTGTTTTTAGGCTGGATGAGCAACTGGCAATATGCCAATGTAGTACCTACCAACGTCTGGAGATCCGCCATGACCTTGCCCAGAAATTTGGAACTATTTAATTTAGAGGGAAAAGATTTATTGGCTTCCAGACCAGTCAAAGAAATTAAAACACTTTACGACAATTCGGAAAAAATTGAAGCCACGAGCCACTTATTAAGAGATGGGCTTTTCCACTTGGATCTAAAAAAAACCGAGGGAAGCTCAGCTACTATCAAGCTCAGTAATGCACTTGAAGAAGAAGTGGTGTTAAAGATTCAAGAGGACAAAATTGTTTTTGATAGAAGTAAATCAGGGCAGGTAGAGTTCAATCAGGAATTCCAAGCTATACATGAAGCTCCCTTAAATGGCCTTGAGATTTATGATATCAGTATTTATTCAGATAAATCCTCATTGGAGATCTTTTTCAATGATGGAGAACTGGTATTAACAGAGATATTATTCCCTAATTCTCCCTTATTAAAACTGGACTTGGAAGGAATAGAAAATAATGGCGAAGTCCATTATTTGAATTCTACTTGGTAAAAGAAATAAGAATAAGAAAATATTATAATTAAGCTATCTTGTAGCTAGTTTTAGCAAATAGCCCAAAAAGCAACCAAAAATGAATAGTAAAAAGTACGTAATTTTTCTCTCTATAGTAGCCGCTTTGGGAGGTTTTCTGTTTGGCTTTGATACTGCAGTAATATCAGGAGCTGAAAGGTTTATTCAGGAAAAATGGCAGCTCAGTGATTGGACCCACGGCATGGCTGTCGCTATTGCCCTTTATGGTACGGTGATCGGTGCCCTGTTTGGAGGTGTCCCTGCTGACAAGTATGGCCGTAAAAAATCTTTGTTATGGATTGGCCTACTCTACTTTGTCTCTGCCCTTGGCTCAGCTTTGGCCCCAGATGTCATCACTTTTATGGTCCTTAGATTCATTGGTGGTCTTGGAGTAGGAGCTTCTTCAGTAGTTGCTCCCATGTACATCAGTGAGATTGCTCCAGCAAAAAATAGAGGAGTGCTGGTAGCCCTCTTTCAGTTCAATATTGTGTTCGGGATCCTTATGGCCTATTTCTCCAATTACTTGATAGAAACAGCCAATCTCAATGAAAGCTGGAGATGGATGATGGGCATGGAAGCCATACCCGCACTGATTTATACTGTGCTGACCATTAAGGTTCCAAAGAGTCCCAGGTGGCTTATTGCCCATCAGAACAATGTAAAAGAAGCTACCGAGATCTTGACAAAAACAGACCCTGAAGGAGTGGATGAGGCCATCAGGTTGGCCATAGAAGAAAGAAACAGGGAAAAGATAAAAGTAGGTTTTTCGGTCCTATTCAAACATGGCCATATCAAGACCACATTGTTGGCAGTAATGATCGCCATGTTTAACCAGCTTTCAGGCATCAATGCCATTATCTACTTTGCCCCGAGAGTATTTGAAATGGCCGGTATAGATGCTGAGAGTGCCTTATTATCTACTATTGGAATTGGTGCGGTAAACATGATAGCCACCATGTTGGGGCTTTATCTTATCGATAGGATAGGCAGGAAAAAACTAATGTTGATAGGCTCAATAGGCTATATTTTCTCCCTAATCTTAATTGCCTACTCCTTTTCTGGAGGTGCCATCCCTCCGTCCTATTTGCCCGTATTTGTATTTATGTTCATTGCCTCTCATGCTGTGGGGCAAGGCAGTGTAATCTGGGTGTTTATTGCGGAAGTATTCCCTAATGAAACCAGGGCTTATGGTCAGTCAATAGGCTGCTTTACCCATTGGATTCTGGCTGCAATTATAGCGAATGTCTTTCCCTTCTTTGCCAACACCTTTGGAGCAGTGAGCATCTTTGGCTTCTTCGCTTTGATGATGGGCTTACAATTAGTTTGGGTATTGACCAAAATGCCGGAAACCAAGGGCCGTTCTTTGGAAGAAATTCAACAAGATATGATCACAAGCAATGCATAAGAAAATTGTCATCTTCGGCGAAATGCTTTGGGATTGCTTTTCTGACAAGAGCATTCCAGGCGGGGCTCCCATGAACGTAGCCCTACATACCCAGTACCTAGGACTGGAAACTTCCTTTATCTCACGCATTGGCAATGATAATTGGGGAAAAGAGCTTATTGACTTCGTTGAATCAAAATCCTTAAATACTGATCTGGTACAAATGGATGAACATTATGATACCAGCAGGGTACTGGTGGATGATACTGATAAGGAAAATATCAAATATGAGATTGTAGAACCCGTGGCCTGGGATTTTATCCAATGGACAAAGGAAATGCAACAAAAGGTGGATAAGGCGGATGCCTTTATCTTTGGTAGTTTAGCTGCTCGAAGTGAAGATAGTCGCACCACCCTCTTTAAACTTTTGGAAACGCCGGTTTTAAAAATTCTTGACATCAACTTAAGAGCTCCTTATTTTGAAGCTTCACTTCTAGAAAAATTATTAAAAAAAGCAGATATTCTTAAAATCAACGATGATGAGTTGGACCTGCTCATCGATATTTTCAAGTTGGCCAAGGACTGGGATAAAGCTTTAGAAAGATTAACAGAAATCTTTGAATTACGAATGATTTGTGTTACCAAAGGAAGTGCCGGAGCCATTATTTTTGATGGAGAAAAAAGCTATTCTCACCCAGGCTATAAAGTCAAGGTAGAAGACACCGTTGGGTCTGGCGATGCTTTTTTGAGCGGTTTTATCTACAAGTCACTTTCAGGTGATTCACCCAAAGAAATATTGGATTTCGCTTGTGCACTTGGAGCCTTGGTTGCCACCAATAAGGGCGGCACTCCACAATATGAAATAGAGGACATTTCAAAGATCCAAAATGCTTAATTTTACTATCAATTGAAAACCTATTCTATTGGCAGCAGGTGGGATTGATGATTTTAAATAAATTTTCAATCCCTCCTCGCTTATTAAAATTTATATAAGCTCCTCTTAATCTATTACTATTCTCCTCCCTTCCTTGGCAGATCTAAAAGCAGCCTCCACCACTTTTATATCCTTTAAACCTTCTTCACCTGGGACCATCACGTCCTTATCATTGATAATAGCCAGTGCATCGTCATCCATCTGTACAGCCTGTTGACTTTTTACTTTATCAGAAAATTGAATTCCGTCACTGGTATGGCCTTTTATTCCACCATAGGACTGAAAGGGTTCCAATCTGAAATTACCTCTACCGCAAGTTACTGTTAACCTTCCCATATTAATCCCAAAACTGGTAGCACAATTGGCCATCAATCCACCGGGAAACTCCAAAATATAATTCATGGTCTCATCCACTTCGGAAAACATTTCAGGTCGACGCTTGCTTTCATAAGCCATAACTGAAATGGGCTCTAGACCACTTAAGTATCTCACAGCATTGATGGGATAAACACCCATATCATACATTGCTCCGCCTCCCATTTCCTTGTCCAATCTCCATATGCCGGTGCTGCTCATATTAAATCCTGCAACGGCCTCCATCATCCTTAAGTCCCCATATTTCTGATTTTTGACAAACTCCCTTAGTCGCTTGGTATTTGGTTCATGCTGCATGCGATAGCCTATACTTAATTTGGCTTTATTTTTCTTACATGCATCAATAATTGCCTGACACTCCTTGACTGTTTTGGCCATGGGCTTTTCACACCAAACATGCTTTCCAGCTTCAGCAGCTTTTATGGCAAACTCCGTATGCATGCTATTGGGCAAAACCACATAAACCACATCGATATCCGGATTATCAGCTATCGATTCGAAATTCTTATAGTTATAGATATTTTTATCAGGTATTTTATACTTTTCTTGCCATGAAGCTGCTTTTGCTGGAGTTCCCGTAACTATTCCTGCCAAATAACAATGTTCCGTCATTTCCAGTGCTGGGGCAAGTTGTCCGGTACTATACCCACCAAGTCCTACCAAGGCCACCCCTAATTTGTCTTTTGTTTTACCTATTGAAATATTCGGAAATGACATGGCAGCTGTTGCTAAACTTGTTCTTTGGATAAATTGACGACGGTGCATATCTATTTAAGGATTTGATGGAGAAAGTATAATTTACAAAAAATATAAAGTAAAAGCCTGTTCAAAGAAAAGAACAGGCTAAAACAAGTTTGGCTTAAGACTAAAATGTCTTCCCAATGGACAGCTTAAATAGCTTGTTTTTTGTATCTATATTATTATAATTCAAATCAGAGAAAGCAAAATCATAGCTTCCTTGGACATTAAAACCTAAAGGAAGATTTACCCCTACTCCTACTACTCCCCCAAAGTCAAACTTCGAAAGTTCATTTATTGAAGATATATCTGTCACTCCCTCATATTTTCTTGCAACAAGAAAGGATGCCTGTGGTCCCGCAAAAATATTGATCAGAGGAATAAAGCCTAAGCGGACCAATACCGGAACGTCAATATAATGCAGTCTTTCCTTTCCATTCGTTCCCGCATCGTCGATTTTTCCACCCTTTTGAGAATATTGGATACTTGGCTCAATTCCTAATAATCCCAATAATTTAATCTTTTTATAAACCCCGGCATGAAAGCCTGAATTCCTGTCGGAGCTGATATCATGTATTTCAGGGTAATTCCATCCAGCCCTTATCCCCGTTTGGGCCTTCACCTCTTGGTATCCTACCAGCAGGAGAATCATAATAATAATTAACTGTGTTTTCATGGTTTTATTGGTTTATGGTTACTTCAAAGAGTCAAATCCAGCAAATGAAGAATCCTTACACAATGTCCAGAAAAATAAATCAACAAGGCGATAGTGGTACTATATTAATATTCAATGAAAAAATAATACTATAAAGTCAAATATTTAATTATAACAAAACTATACAAATAAAAAAAAGGTTTCACTTTTCAGTAAAACCTTTCTCTTTTCATCTATCTATTAGAAACTATATCCTAAGGAAACTTTGAATCCTCTATTATAGACTTTGGCATCAGAATCCTTGAAAACAGGGGTTAAACCCAGATCATAACTGCCTTGAACATTTAATCCAACAGGAAGGTTATAACCTAGACCGAATACCAAACCAGCATCTAAATCATTAATATCATCTCTTTCCCATTCAAAAGTAGATCCAAAAGCATCACCCTCAAATTTTGAATCCACTAGGATGGATCCTTGAGGACCTGCAAAGACATTAAATCCATCACTGGCATAAAACCTCAACAGAATAGGCACATCCACATAACTTAGTACAGTTCTGGAATCCGCGAAATTGTCAGCCGCTGTTCCCTTTTGGGAATAATAAGCCCCTGGCTCTATGGCAAAATTATCAGTAACGAACATATTTCCATAAATACCTGCATGAAAACCTGCCCTATTGGTATAATCGTTATTGGACCCATCATCTCCGCCCCAGTTAAAGAAACTGGCTCCTCCACGGATACCAAAATTACTCACCTGAGCACTCGCTGGAGTTCTCATTTGTGCATTGGCATCCCAAGCAAATAATGTTACTGCGATAAAAGCAAAAATTACCTTTTTCATGTCATTCATATAGTTGGTTCATCCATACCTACACGAATTCCATGCCAAAAAGACTTCCATACAAATTGATATTATTGTTAAGGCCTACTTTTTTAACACCTTAAAACCTCAATAACACCTACTTAACTCTCTTCTCAATATAGTACGAATTAAGGATGGCCAAAGCCCCCATATATTTTAGTTTAAAGCGGATTAAGTCCCCTACTTGATAGCTTTTGGGATTTTTCCCCAAATCAAGGATCAACATATCAGAACTTCCTCCCAATACTTCAAATTCATCCTTATCATATATCAAATACTTGGGATCCACATCCAACAATCCCAAATCCAATATTCCCCTGTAGGAAGATTGACCATATAAGGATTCGTCAATTTCAGTAACTTCCCCTTGTGGATTGGCCGCTAAATTCCCTGTGGGCAACAGTGGCTTTTCCTGCAATTCGATGATTTCTGCACATAATTCAAAAACCCCATCATTCATCCCTTCTATGATTGAATCATCAAAAAGATTAACACCAAAATACAGCGTCTCTCCTACTCTAAAATGATTGACACCCTTAGGTAGTTGATGGTTCAGCATCAGGGGGATTGTCACCGAAGTACCTGCAGAAACCCATGGAATTTCTTTATTGAATTTCAATTCAATGATCTGCTTATAAAGTGACAATTGAATTAATTTGTCCGTGGAAGGCATTACCCCATTTAGGCAATTTAAGTTGGTCCCCAGGCCGATGACCTCCACATTGGGTAACCTAAAAATCTTTGCATAAAACTCTACCAAGTCCTCTCCCATCACTCCCTCTCGCAAGTCACCAGTTTCTACCATAATAATGATCTGGTGTTTCTTCCCCTGTTTTACAGCCTCTTCACTAATCCATTTTATCGTATTCAATTCGCTGTTTAAACTGACATCTGCATAAGTCACTACATCTGCTAGGTTTCGTTTGGAAGGAGGCTTGATATAAACGGTTTTTATGTTTTCATCGATTTCTTTCACCTTAGCAAGGTTGCTTATCCTGGAGTCATGTATTTCATCTATGCCCAAATCGATTAGCTCTTTTATGTAAATTTCGTTTCCACAAAGCAACTTGGAAACGGCTCCCCAGGCGACATTATTTTCATTGAATTTAAGACGTAGAAATTCAAAATTCCTTTTCAGGTTATCCTTATACAGATTTAGAAATGCCATTTTATTTCTTCAACCTCATTTCGAGGTACTTATTGGTAAAACCTAGTTTTTCGTAGAGTTTTCTAGCAGGATTGTCGGCCTCTACATGAAGTGCTATATCCCCATTGGCCATATCTATGGCTGTTTTCATTAATTTTTTACCTACACCTTTGCCCCTTTGATTGGAGTCGACGGCTATATAAACTAAAATATTTTCTGGAATATACCCAGACATTCCTGTTTTATTCACCACTACCGCTCCCACAATCTTTCCTTTTTCGCGGCTCATAACCACAAATCCTCCCTTGTCCCCAGCCAAATCCAAGGCGTAATCCAAACACTTCATGATGTCCTCATGAGGGTCCCCATATTGCTCAAGATGCTTAAAAAGAAAATCAGCAATTTCAGTTTTTTGTAAAAAGGTCGCATTATCAATGGTTGAGAGTGTCTCTATTTTCATCTTATCTTATTTTTATTAATTCTAACTGATCAATTTAATCTATCTATAAGCAAAAACACTGCTAAAGAGGCTGTAAGACCAAATAAATTGGCATCCAGACCCCATGGAAGGGCCATTCCACTTAGTGCCAGACCTGCAGTTACTCCCCCCCCAATAATCATTGAGGATAAAGCGGCTTTGGGGTTCCTCCTATTCCAAAACAAACCTGCTAAAATGGGCACCAAAAGTCCAGAAACCATAAAGGCATAGGAATAAAGCATCAATTCCAGCACATTGGTCATTTGCATGGCTAGAATCAGTGCAAGAGCACCTATCAATAGGGTAAACAACTGGCTAAAATGCATGGATTTTTTTTCAGGCTGTTTGTCAAACCACCTTCCAAAAAGGTCCGTGGTCAAATTTCCTGAGGCAGCCATTAGACAAGAATCCGCCGTAGAAAGCACTGCTGAGAAATAAGCAGACATCATCAATCCCATAATTCCCGCAGGCAAAACGGTACTTAATAGAATGGGCAAGCCCATCTCAGGGTCCAAATCTTCTATGGCACCTGCAATCATACCTTGTTCAAAAGCTACCCTGGCCAACAAACCAAGAGAAACACCCATAAAGGCCATTATGGGCCACTCAAAGAGTCCCGCTATATACCAAGCTCGCTTGGCCGATTTCACGTCCCTACTGGCGAATATCCGCTGGTAAAGGGTCATGCCGACAAACCAAATGGGCAAGATCGTTATTCCCCAATTGGCCATATCCTGCCAGGTCAAATTGGACAAGCTAAAAAATTCTTTGGGCAGGGTTTCATGAATGGCTTCCCAGCCCCCAACATGATGATAAGAAATAGGAAGGCCTATTAAACTAAAACCAAGCAATAAAATTACCCACTGGATGGTATCTGTGTAAATCACAGCCTTTAATCCGCCCAAAACGGTATAAATCACAGCAATCAGCCCCATGATCAAAAGGGCCAGGTTCAAGTCCAAGTCCTTGAAGGTTCCTGAGGCCAGTTTTGCACCAGCCAATAATTGGGATGAGGTAAAACCCAAATAGCCAACAAAGCAAATGATTCCTGCTGCAATCCCCACTGGTCGATTAAAGAGGTACTGAAAAATCTGGGGAAAGGTGTAAAATTCAGCAAATGCTGGATTTGATTTCACTTTGGGAATCAAAAAAACAGCTGCCAACCAAGCTCCAATTAAGCCTGTAAACAGCATCCAGCTCCCTGAAAGTCCCATTGCAAATCCCAAACCTCCCAAGCCTATGCTAAAGCCTCCTCCCACATCGGTGGCTACTACCGAAAGGCCAATATGCCAATGCCCAATAGATCTACCTCCTACATAATAATCTTCCTGTCCTTGATTGTTTCGCATGAAGTAAAAACCCACTCCAAGCATAATGATCATATACAATATAAAAATACCTACATCTATCCATTCCATTAAAAGAGGTTCTTTTCGTCTACTTCTATTACTAACAAAATATTGAAGTTATAGTTTTCCTTGTTTTTTCCAATTAAGTGGTCAGATATTCAGGAAATGATCTATAAAAACCCAGTTTTACAATAATGATCAAAAAAAATCAGGCAATAAAAAAGGCCGGAAATTCCGGCCTTTCACTTTATGATCTAAGATCTCAATTATACATTCTCACTGCTTACAATGGCAGAAAAATATTCTCTGTTCATTCTAGCGATATTGGTCAAGCTGATACCTTTAGGACATTCAATAGAACATGCCCCTGTGTTGGTACATGCGCCAAATCCTTCCTCATCCATCTGGGCAATCATCTTCTCAGCTCTCTCTTTTCTTTCCACCTTACCCTGAGGCAACATGGCCAACTGGGAGATTTTAGCAGAAGTAAAGAGCATAGCAGAAGCATTCTTACAAGCAGCTACACAAGCACCACAACCAATACAAGTCGCAGCATCAAAAGCCTCGTCAGCAATTTTCTTTGGAATTGGAATCTCATTGGCATCAGGTACACCACCGGTGTTTACAGATACATAACCACCCGCTTGGATGATTCTATCAAAAGCACCTCTATCCACTACCAAATCTTTCACTACTGGGAAAGCAGCAGCTCTCCAAGGCTCGATAGTAATGGTATCACCATCCTTGAAAGACCTCATGTGCAACTGACAGGTGGTTGTTTGTTGAGGTCCATGAGGCTTGCCATTGATATGCAAAGAACACATCCCACAGATACCTTCTCTACAATCATGGTCAAAGTGAACTGGATCTTCTCCTTTTTCAGAAAGCTCCTCGTTCAAAACGTCCAACATTTCCAAGAAAGACATGTCTTCAGAAATATCAGCAATATTATAATTAACAAAACCGCCCTTATCAGAACCGTTTTTTTGTCTCCAAACTTTAAGTGTTAAGTTCATAATAATTATGAATTTTTGGTTGTCAAATGATTACTTGTAACTTCTCTGGGTCAACTTCACGTTCTCGAACACAAGCGGTTCTTTGTTCAGCTCTTCCTCCACATTATCTCCCATGTGTTTCCAAGCGCCCACGTAAGCAAAATTCTCATCATCACGAAGGGCTTCACCTTCTTCGGTTTGATATTCTTCTCGGAAGTGACCACCACAAGACTCATTTCTGTGCAATGCATCCCTTACCATAAGCTCTCCCAACTCAATGAAGTCTGCCACTCTGTGAGCCTTCTCCAAAGATAAGTTCAGCTCATCTTCAGTTCCCAAAACTTTGACATCAGCCCAAAATTCCTTTTTCAGATCCTGAATCATACCAATGGCCTTCTGAAGACCCTCGGCAGTTCTGGCCATACCACAGTATTCCCACATGATTTTCCCTAATCGCTTATGGAAATCATCTATGGTTTTCTTACCGTTGATGGAAAGTAATTTTTGGATTTTATCCTTGATTTCTTTTTCTGACTGTTTGAAAGCCTCATGGTCTGTTCCCACTTTCTCGTATGGCATGCCTGCCAAATAATCACCGATAGTGTAAGGAATCACAAAATAACCATCGGCTAGACCTTGCATCAATGCAGAAGCTCCCAATCTGTTGGCACCATGATCAGAGAAGTTGGCTTCTCCTAGAGCATACAGTCCTGGTACAGTAGTCATCAAATGGTAATCTACCCAAAGTCCACCCATAGTATAGTGAACAGCTGGATAAATCTTCATTGGCGTCTTATAAGGGTTCTCACCAGTGATCTGCTGATACATATCAAACAAGTTACCGTATTTGGCACTGATAGTATCTTCTCCGTCTCTGGTGATAGCATCACGGAAATCCAAGAATACCGCCTCACCGGTCTCATTTACCCCTCTGCCTTCATCGCAAACATACTTGGCATTTCTAGAAGCCACATCACGAGGCACCAAGTTACCGAAAGAAGGATACCTTCTCTCCAAATAGTAGTCTCTATCCTCGTCCTTAATATCTTTAGGCATGATCTCCCTCTTACGAAGTTTCTCAGCCAATTCTTTCGTTTTAGGCACCCATACCCTACCATCATTTCTCAATGATTCTGACATCAAAGTCAATTTAGATTGATGGTCTCCTGAAACAGGGATACAAGTTGGGTGAATTTGTGTATAGCAAGGGTTGGCAAAATAAGCTCCTTTCTTATGTGCTCTCCAAGCAGCAGTCACATTAGACCCCATTGCATTGGTAGAAAGGAAGAATACGTTACCATATCCACCAGTACAAAGCAATACGGCATGCGCACTGTGAGATTCAATAGCTCCTGTGATCAGGTTTCTGGTAACAATACCTCTGGCTTTGCCATCGATGGTTACCACATCCATCATCTCAGTTCTTGGATAAAGCTTCACCTTACCATTGGCTACCTGACGGCTCAAGGCTGAATAAGCACCCAAAAGCAACTGCTGTCCAGTTTGGCCCCTGGCGTAGAAGGTACGCGATACCTGAGCACCACCAAATGAACGGTTGGCAAGCAAACCACCATATTCACGGGCAAAAGGAACACCTTGCGCCACACATTGGTCAATAATATTTACAGAAACTTCTGCTAGTCTATGTACATTGGCTTCTCTGGAACGATAATCACCACCTTTGATGGTGTCATAAAACAACCTGTATACAGAGTCACCATCATTTTGATAGTTCTTTGCAGCATTGATACCACCCTGAGCAGCAATGGAGTGTGCTCTTCTAGGGCTATCCTGGAAACAAAAAGCCTTAACATTATAGCCCAACTCAGCCAAAGAAGCTGCTGCTGAAGCACCTGCTAGACCAGTTCCTACTACAATTACCTCATACTTCCTTTTGTTGGCCGGGTTGACCAACTTCATATTAAATTTATGTTTAGTCCACTTTTCAGCTAATGAACCTGCTGGTATTTTAGAATCAAGTATCATATTGGCTTTGTATTAATTCAAAGTTGATAAATAGATGAAAATAGGCATTGAGGCAAACATGGCCGGAACAATGATAGAAAAAGCACTACCGATAAACTTGATCGCCGGAGTGTACTTTTTGTGATTAAGTCCCAATGTTTGGAATGCACTGGCAAAACCATGGTTCAAGTGGAAGCCCAATAAAATCATGGACAATACATAAAGCGCTACCAATCCAATATTGGAGAAAGCAAGGTTTACAACAGCATAAAGATCTTTGAACTCACCGCTTTCATAGGTCACCATTGGAATAGCTCCCCAATGCATCTGTGCCCAGAAATTCTGAAGGTGAACTACAATAAAAATAAGTACGATAGTACCAAGGATGCCCATATTTCTTGAATTCCAAGAACTGTTGGTACCTGCTTTACTATCTGCATAATTTACAGGTCTAGCCTTCTTATTTTTTGCAGAAAGAATAATTGATACGATCACATGTCCAATAATGGATATGTAGGTCAGGTAGGAAAGAAGTTTTACTGCCGGATTGGTGGTCATAAACTTGGCATATTCGTTAAATGCCTGTCCACCGTCATTCTTAAATAAAAGCATGTTTCCGGAGACATGTCCTATCAGAAACAGGATCAGGAATAAGCCTGTCAGGGCCATTAGCAACTTTCGTCCCAAAGTGCTACTAAAGGTTTTGGTTACCCAACTCATAAAATTTCTCTTTATTAGTGAAGATGGTTTTTTAATTTTTTCAATTTGGTTAACAAATTTACATGTCGAAAGTTTATCAAACAATTGATCACTACGTATTGCTCTTATTTTAAAAGGTTCTAAATAATTACCCAAAACCTATTTTTCACCTATTTTTAAACTTTTTGCGTCTTTATCACTTAAATTTTCAGTTGGATTTCGGTAATATGTTACACTTCCTTAACTTTAATTCGTATATATTTATTAATTAAGGTTAATGCGATCATTTATACTTAGACGTTAATTAAGTATAAATACTGTAAATTTTTAAGTAATTCACCTGAATGGAAGGTTCAGATTCAGGTAGAAGTGGTAAAACTTATGAGATATATGAAATGTAAAGCTTTTCTCTTATTCACCCTGTCACTATTGTTTATAGGACTTCAAGAGACATTAGCTACACACATCCGGGCAGGTGAAATCATCGCCGAAAGAATTTCTGTTCAATCCCTCACCTATAGGATCACAGTGGTAGGTTACACGGACACCCGTTCCTCGGTAATATTTGGTCCGGGGCGTATTGAGTTTGGAGATGGCCGGGTGGTAGAAAACCTCAATACGGAGAGTGACTTTGAAATGGTGGAATCTCTGGGCAATCAAATCGAGAAAAACACCTTTGTAATCACACATACCTACCAAGGGCCTGGTCAATACACCATCCGATTTCAGGAATTTAACCGTAATGACCTTACGCTTAATATGGACAACTCTGTAGAAACGCCCTTCTATATTGAGACCATGATTACCATTGACCCATTTATTGGGGTCAACAACTCCCCTGTTCTGACCATCCCTCCAGTAGATAACGGACAGATCAACACTCGTTATATCCATAACCCAGGAGCTTATGATCCTGATGGTGATAGTATTGCATATAGGTTTGATGATATTGTCCCGCTTCAGGATTTCCAAAGACCAGTAAACAATTACAGAAGTCCTGCTTCAGATGAATTTAGTTTTAACCGAGAAGACGGCACTCCCAATCCATATATCTCTATGGATCCAGTCACTGGGGATTTGATTTGGGATGCACCTGGGGTCGCAGGGCAATATAATGTAGCTTTCCATATAGAAGAATGGAGGAAAATCAATGGTGAATACCAAAAGATTGGTTATGTGGTCCGGGACATGCAAATTATCATTGAAAACTCTGATAATCAAAGACCTGTATTAATTGTGCCGCCTGATATTTGTGTGGTGGCTGGAACCAATATCGAAGAAATCATTCAAGGAACAGATCCTGATGGTGATGATATTAAAATCGAAGTATTTGGAGATCCTATAGAAATCACTTCCTCTCCTGCTTCCTATGACCCTGAGGCAACTTTCCAGTCTTCACCAGGTATAATCAATTTTGACTGGCAGACAGTCTGCGGCCATGTCAGAGCAAGGGAATATCAGGTCAGAATCCGAATAACGGATGATCCTGAGTCTGGCCCAGCCCTAGTAGATATCAAAACTTGGAATATAAAAGTAGTAGGTCCTCCTCCAGTGATTCAAAGTGTAGAGCAAATGCCTGGGAGGACTGCTGAAATAACATGGGATCCTTATTCCTGTAGCAACAGTGCGGAAACCATGCAAATATGGAGAAGTATCAACAGCAACCCTTACGAACCTGACTCCTGTGAAACTGGGATAAGGGAAGGATATGAGTTGATTGGAACCACTGATATGAACACCTTTGAGTTTACCGATACAAACGGTGGAGAGGGTTTGTCTCCTGGCAACACTTACTGTTATAGATTAGTGGCAGCCTTTCCTCAGCCAAGAGCCGGCGAAAGTATTGTTTCTGAAGAGTTCTGCCTGACCATTGATGTGGATGTACCGATCATTACCAATGTAAGTGTGGAAGCCACGGATCCTACAGATGGTGAAATGTTCATCAAATGGACACCACCTTATGACATTGACCAAACCCAATATCCTGGTCCTTACGAATACCAATTGATTCGTTCTGAGGGCTTCACAGGCAACAATAATATCACTACAGTAATTACCACTAGTGACACACTATATACAGACACTGGCTTGAACACTGAAGGCTTGGTATATAATTATGAAGTGGTCTTGCTTGATGGTGGAGTAAGGATAGACACTTCCAGCAAAGCCTCATCCGTTTGGTTGCAACCTACCATTATTAATGAGGCCATCGAGCTCAACTGGCAATTTAATGTTCCATGGAACAATAGCATTTCTCAGTATACACATGAAGTTTACAGAAACCGTAATGATCCAGATGCCAATGATGTAGACACCTTTGAGCTAATCGCAGAGGTTGATGTTACAGCAAATGGTTTTACCTTCTTGGATGATGGAAGCCATAATGGAATACCACTAAGCAGGGATACAGAATATTGCTATTACGTAATCACCAAAGGTGCGTATAATGTCGACCTATTGACCTATCCATTGGAAAACAAATCCCAGATCATTTGTGCAAGGCCTGATGACAACAGGCTCCCCTGCCCTCCTGTACTGACTTATGAAGGGCCAAATTGTGAAGAATTCCTGGCGGACAAACCTTGTAATTTTGATGCTTTTTACCATGATCTCAGCTGGGAACCTAACTTCACTGGAGACTGTGATGATGAATTGAGCAGCTATAGGGTATACTATTCCGAAACAGGTAATGAGGGCAGCTTTGAATTGGTCAGCACCTTGAATGCCCTCGATTTGAGTACCAGAATCACTGGATTGACTGAACTCAAAGGCTGTTATTATATTACTGCTGTCGACAGGTCAGGAAATGAAAGTGATCCGAGCAATATTGTCTGCGTGGACAATTGTCCAAATTATGAGCTGCCAAACGCATTTACTCCTAATGGTGATGGCATCAATGATACCTTCCAGGCATTTGACAATCCATTCGCAAGATGTCCAAGGTTTGTAGAAGCGGTAGATATTAAAATATATAATCGTTGGGGCGTATTGGTCTTCGAATACAATAGTGCTACATCTAACGAAAATGACTTCTACATCCGTTGGGACGGGGTAGATAAGAACGGTAATGAACTGCCAGCGGGCACCTACTTCTATTCTGGCACTGTGCTATTCAACACCAATGACGAAAGCATTAATTCCGAGGAATTAAAAGGACATGTTCAAATTATTAAATGAGCAGATTAAAAAATCAGGATGTTGATATTGTGTTATTTGATGGAGTCTGCAATCTGTGTAATCAGGCAGTGGACTTCATTATTCGGCATGATTCAAAAGACCATTTCAAGCTCGCATCCCTTCAGGATATCCCGGGCCAAAAACTGTTAAAGGGAAAATCTATTAATGAAGATTATCTGGACTCCTTAGTGCTGCTACGTAAGGATAAGGTTTATTATAAGAGCCGGGCTGCTTTGGAAATCGCAAAAAAACTCAAGGGGCTATGGCCCCTTTTTTATGGTTTTATCATTGTACCAAAATTTTTGAGAGATTCCATTTATGATTGGATCGCCCAAAATAGATATAAATGGTTTGGAAAAAGAGACACTTGTCGCTTGCCAAATGAAGATGAAAAATCAAAATTCCTTACTATGAATGATTTTGTCTGCTAAGTAATACATAAAACATCCCCACCACTCACCTTGCTTAAATCCACCATATCCCCTATCCGCTTTGCTTAATTTTTTGGTATATTTGTCCCCACAATTAACATTTTGAATTTACCAATGCCGCTTGAATATTTTGAGCAGCCTTTTGGCTATATCAAATGGAAAAGTGGATTTATAAAAACAAAAAACGCATGAAGGCTTATGTTTTCCCCGGTCAAGGGGCACAGTTCCCGGGAATGGGTAAAGAATTATATGAAACCAATGCTGAAGCTAAAAAGCTTTTTGATCAAGCAGATGAAATATTAGGTTTCAAAATCAGCGAAATCATGTTCAACGGAACCGCTGATGAACTGAAGCAGACCAAAGTAACGCAACCTGCCGTTTTTCTTCATTCGGTAATTTTAGCCAAAACCACTGCAGACTTTAAGCCTGAAATGGCAGCTGGACACTCTTTGGGTGAGCTTTCTGCCTTGGTAGCTGCTGGCGCCCTTTCTTTTGAGGATGGCTTAAAATTGGTTTATCAAAGAGCTTTGGCGATGCAGGAAGCTTGTGAAATCAATCCTTCCACCATGGCTGCCATCCTAGGCCTAGAAGATGCAAAGGTAGAAGAAATCTGTGCCAGCATTGATGATGAAGTGGTTGTGGCTGCAAACTATAACTGTCCAGGACAATTGGTGATTTCAGGCTCAAACAAAGGTATAGAAATTGCCTGTGAAAAAGCCAAGGAAGCTGGAGCTAAAAGAGCCCTTCCTCTTCCTGTAGGTGGAGCATTCCACTCTCCATTAATGGAACCAGCAAGGGAAAAATTGGAAAAGGCCATTGAAGCCACCACTTTCAACTCTCCTATTTGCCCTGTTTACCAAAACGTAAGCACAAAGGGTGAAACTGATGTGGAAACCATCAAAAAGAACCTCATTGCACAGTTGACCGCGCCAGTAAAATGGACCCAGTCTGTTCAAAATATGGTGGCCGATGGCGGCGCTGAATTTGTGGAATGTGGCCCTGGCAAAGTGCTTCAAGGCTTGGTGAAGAAAATCCACCGTGAAGCTGAAGTTTCTGGACTGTAATCTAAAGACAAAAGACTTTAGATATTAGATAAAAGACTTAAAGCTCTTCTATATTTATAATCTAGAACTTAAAATAAGGGGGATTTATAATCCCCTTTATTCATTTGAAGACTTGTAAAATCCGTATGTTCAATTTCTTAAATTGTTCATATGTCTCAAAATCAAAACCGAGTAAGTAGCCATATGACCCCGCAAGAAATCCTATCTATAGACAATAAGCACATCTGGCATCCCTATACCTCTGCGAATAGAGCAATCGACAATTTGGTAGTTCATGGTGCAAAGGGCGTGTATTTGGAGCTAGAAGAGGGCAAGAAGGTAATTGATGGCATGTCTAGCTGGTGGTCCACTATTCATGGTTATAATGTTCCTGAGCTTAACGAGGCCATCCAAAAGCAATTGGAGAAAATGGCCCATGTGATGTTTGGTGGGATCACCCATGAACCGGCTGCCTTGCTGACTAAGAAACTGCTGGAGATTGTTCCGAAGGGCTTGGAACATATTTTCTATAGTGATTCTGGATCTGTAGCAGTGGAAGTTGCCATGAAAATGGCCCTCCAATACTGGTACTCAAAAGATCAAGGAAACAAAAACCGCTTTATCACTGTCAGGAATGGCTACCATGGGGACACTTGGCATGATATGTCTGTCTGTGACCCTGTCACTGGAATGCACAGTATTTTCAATAACCGACTAAGTCCACAAATTTTCCTTCCTGCTCCACAGTCCAAATTCAATGGGCCATTACAAGAGAAGGAAATTCAGCAAATGGAGCATGTCCTTAAAGAACGGGCCCATGAAATAGCGGCCTTTATTCTGGAACCTATAGTCCAAGGAGCCGGAGGAATGCGCTTTTACCATCCAGAATATTTAAAAACAGTGAAAAGACTTTGTGAAAAACACAATATCCTACTCATTGCCGATGAAATTGCTACTGGATTTGGAAGAACGGGTAAACTCTTTGCCTGCGAGCATTCAGGGATCAGTCCAGACATCATGTGCTTGGGGAAAGCCCTTACTGGAGGCTATATGTCCTTTGCTGCTACCCTTTGTACCACAGATGTGGCGCAGACAATTTCCAATAGCAGCCCTGGGGTATTTATGCATGGCCCGACCTTTATGGGCAACCCTTTAGCTTGTGCTACGGCTATTGCCAGTCTTGATTTACTTCTTTCAAAAGACTGGAAAAGAGAAATCCAAAGCATTGAAAAACATTTACTACAATCCTTATCTCCCCTGGCCGACTTAGATGAAATTAGCGATGTAAGGGTATTAGGAGCAATTGGTGTAGTAGAAATGAAGGAAGCTGTGGATATGCCTAAAATCCAACAAATGTTATTGGAAAAGGGTATATGGTTAAGACCTTTCGGAAAACTGATCTATACCATGCCTCCATTTAACATTACAAAAGAGGAACTTTCAAAACTAAGCACCGGAATGGTTTCTGCCATTAGAGAGTATTCAAAAGAACTTATGATCAAATGATAGATGAGAAGATGATTTTTTTAAATAATCCCACTCCAATATCATTTACAAAATTCACATAATATTTAATCAAATGACATTAGTAGAAAAAATCAAAAACAAGCCTGAATCCATCACCTTTTCAGAAGTAATCGCCTATATTGACGACAACTATGATTTCACCCCTACCAAGTTCGCCAACGGTAAAACTGTCAATGAGGCCAACCAAAACAACGGCTCATGTAAGATTTTCAGCTTCGCCAAACTTCAAGACCTAAGTCCAGAACAGACCCTTCACCTTTTTGGAGATTTCTACAGAGTGGAAGTTTTGGAAGACCCGGAAGGTACTGGCCACCAAAATATCCGCAACTTTATAAAAAATGGTTGGGAAGGCATTCAGTTTGATGGAGAAGCATTACAAGCTAAATAAGAATATTCCTTCTCCAATTTTAGGAAAAAGTCGACTGCTCGTAGCGCATGCTACGAGCAGTCGACTTTTTCACACGAAACGAACTCTAGTCTTTATTAAGCTTATTTTTTCATTAAATTGAATTTTCTTTTAACCTAAAACCCTAACTCCTATTAAACCATGCTGAAGACTATTTTTAAGTCACTATTATTTACTCTTATCATTAGTATTCTATCTAGGGAAGCATTACCCCAAACATCACCAGAAAAAATCAACTTTGTAAGGCAAGGGGTACAAAGAATGATTTTCAATGAAAAACAAGCCATTCACTTGGCCAGTCTCGCCTCAAATGAAGTTATTGGTCTTCCTTCCATGTATCCCAGTAAATCATACACTGAGACTACCGCAGATATAAGCACCAAAAAAGGAATGCTAATTATCCAGTCAAAACAAGAAACGGAAACTGGAATTTGGTTTGGGGGCTTTAATCCCTTCGCCACCTATAGTATAGATCTAAATTCTCTCTCGGGTGATGGTGAGATTGGTTTTCAATTTTCCTCTGCCGAGGACCAAAAGCAATTCATTATTAAAGTAGGCTTTAAAGACAACTTATTAACAGATACCAAGCTCAAAGTGATTTTGGACAATGAAACAATAGTAGAAAAGTCCATCGCAGTAAATAGAGAGGAAACGAAAACTTTGGAGGGGAAAATCATTCTACAAATGCTGGGCAGTGGTTTAAGCTTATATCGACAAGACCAAGGCCTACCCAAAGTAATCGGACAAAGCGACTTCAACGAGTATATTGACTTACGAAAAAAAGCACATATCAACTCCCTACAATCTCAGCTATATGTTCATCTGATAAATGGGCAGGTTCAAATCAATAAAGTAGACATGGCTCTTACCACCGGAATTGGATTGGCTGATATCAGGGCCATCACTTATGAAAATGGTGAACCTATGCTAGATCAAGGGCGTCTATGGTATACAATGTCCATTCGGGGACGTGCTCTTCCGCATCATATCCAAGGAGTTTTCAGCATGAATCCTAGCGTATTTGATATAAAACTGGAAGGTATTATCCTATTTGACCGTAACGATGGTCTGCTTAGAAATGAAATTGCCTCCCATTTATTTTATGACCGAAAAGAGCAGATCTGGAGAGGATTAACTACAGGGTTTAGTGCATATGCTTTCCCAGAAAAAGAGAAGAAGCAGTTGCTTGCGATTGAAAGCAAAAAGGATCCCCGATTTGGTTTTTCAGTAATGGAAGCGGTTCCATTTGGAATGATCGGAGACATTGAGGACCCTCACATTCTTTTTGATGAAGCAGTAAACAAATGGCGCATGCTCACCTGCGAAAACCAAGGACAGGGCTATAAGGCCATCGTTTTGGAATCTGATCATTGGAACAGGGGATATACTAGAATTGCCGGGCCAGTAGAACACAATTCTACAGGTACTTCTATTCAAAAAATCGGCGATAAGCGCTTTTGTTTTTCTGGTAGCTCGGAAAGGGAAATTTTCATTTACACTTATCCGGATCTTAAGGAGGTTGGTACTTTAAAAATGGACCTCCCACCTTGGGATAAAGATGCCGGCACCAGAGTATGGCCAAATATTGTCCAATTGCCTGAAGGCTACCCATTCGCCTATATCGCTCTGATGATGGACCGTTATAACTATCCAGGCCTTACAGGGCCAAACTGGTCATATGGTGCATTATATCTTTATCACGGTAGCAATTAATAAGGAGAAGAAAATGTCAACTGAATGCTAAATAATGGGTAAAGATTTAAACTACCTTATACGTGAAATATATAAGAATTGCATGTTTGAACTATCAGAGGTAGAATATGAAATTGAAAGCAAAGACTACAATGCCTGCAAATTCACATTAAATAACAAAAGAATAATTAGTAGAAAAGCTAAAAAAACACCCAAAAAGAAAGGCCAATTTGTAACATTCTGGAAAAGAAGCGAAAACGGCCCAATAGCACCTTTTGATGAAACAGATCAATTTGATTTCTTCATTGTAAACGTTCAAACCGAAAACAACTATGGGCAATTTGTATTTCCAAAATCTACTTTAATAAAAAATGGGATAATTACGTCTAAAAATCGACCAGGAAAAAGGGCCTTCAGGGTTTATCCCAAATGGGATAGCGTAAAAAGCGGGCAAGCAGAAAAAACACAAAAATGGCAATTGGATTATTTCTATCCAATCAATGATTCCACAGATTTAAACAGTGTAATGAAATTATATAATGTTAAATAATTGAGTAGGTAAGATGCTTAACCTAGTCTTCCCACACCAACCGTAGTCGTATTCCTCAAGGAAATAACTGCTCCATCATATCGCTCTTCAACAATTTCAACGAGGCTATCATGAATTCTCTCCTTCCCTTCTGCGCTTACTTTGTAAAATAGCTTTCTACAGAAGGCCCCCTTACATTCAATAACAATTGCCCCCTTCTTCCTCACATTTCAACTTTTAGCCAATAAAATACCTGGCCACGAACGTATCGTCAAATAAAACAATACGAATTTTAGTATCTTGGAGTATGGTAATATCCTACTAAAAGCATAGCGTGCAATTCCACTAAAGTGTTTACCATCATGGACCATTTAAGCATTGGCCAAAAAGCCTCAAGAAGCCTGAAAATTACTGAAAGTCACGTAAAGACATTCGCCGAACTAAGTGGAGACTATACCCCCTTACACTTCGATGAACAATTCGTCAAAAAGACAAAATTTGGAAAATTGGTAGCTCAAGGAGGCTTGACAACAGGACTTCTCCATGCATTGGTAGCGATGGATATGCCAGGTCCAGGCACGGTATTTTTAAGTCAAAACTGGAAATTTACTGCCCCGGTATTTATTGGAGATACGATTACAGCAGAAGCCGAGATCATTAGCCTGCACCAATCAAAACCCGTTGTACAATTAGCTATAGTCATCAAAAGACAGAATGGCGAAACCGTTCTTAAGGGAGAAGCATGGTGCTATACCTTCTCACCCTAATAGCTAAACCATCCAGACTAGCAGTGAGCAATAATAAAATAAGTAACCATCAAGGAACGTCACAAACCTCAACCTTTAAAAAAACAAGGCTAAAAGAGTAGAATCTTTTAGCCTTGCACAATAATTCCCTGGACCTACCAGCTGATATTAGGAAGTAATCCTGAAAGTAACAGTATAGGAGCTTCCCTTAACTGTATTCCCATAATATGGGGTAACCTTCAATGTATATTCCCCTGGGTAAATCCCACCATTGAAATAATAGTTATTATTACCATCATCCCCCATCAAACTATATGGATAGCCATCATCTTCATATACCCTATTATCATCACCACTCAATTCAAACTTTACTTTTCCAACAAATGATCCAGGCATATTTGCCCTAATATTCAATTTATGAGTTGAAGTTTCATAAGTCTGCCCATTCTTAATATTTACTAAATCCCTATCTACATTTGCAGCCACTAGCGTCAAGCCCTGAACTCCATCTCCACTACTACTTTCTGTACTTTCACTACTGCTGGAAGAAGTGCTGGTACTGGAAAGATTCAAACCACTAGTGATCATTGACAGTGAAGTATCATCATCTCCTATGCGAATATTATCATAATACAAAACTCTTTTATCCGTATCTGTTGTTTTGCCGTAATTCCATTTCCACTTGTAAATACCGACTTTAAAACGGGGTTGGTCATATCCTTTTCTCATATTACCTCCACTTCTTGACATTACTTTTTTTCCATTATGCCAAATCTCAATTAAGCCGCTACTTCCCGTTGAATGAATAAAGTGGTAAGTAAAAGTATGCCACTTACCCCTTTCTACCTTTGCAAGGTCATATTCATCATAATATTTATCTTCATTTTGCGATGCTGTGATACTACTGCTTTTTATGGTCCTCAAATAAATTCTGTCATCTTCAATTTGAACTGCATTGGGCGGGCTGCCAGCTCCACTTTGGTGCCACTGAGTAATTGCCTCGGTATAACTATCCTTTTTATATCCACTTGTAGGGAAATAAACAGAATAAGAATACCATCTCTCATTATCATTTTGATCCGGAAAAAGTATTTCAGCTCGCATGGCTGATTTGGTAGCCTCATCATCTGAATCCCGCAATTCTATCCTAGCAACCTTACCACTGCCCGTAACAGGGTCACTGGTTACTTTATATGAATGGCTTTCAGCAAACTGCAGGGTTAGCCCCCTTAAAGGACTACTTTCAGAAAATGAAATATCATAAATTAAATCATCCAGTGACAAGGTAGCTTTGTATAATTTATCACTTTCAATAATATCATCTTGGTTGGTGTCCACTACATCACATGAATAAAAACCTAGAGAAAAGGCACACATCAAGGATGAAGTAAAAATCTTTTGCTTCGAAATTCTCATTATTAAATAAATTTATTCGTTGTTTACAATGTTTTGATTTTTTTCGCCCTACAGGCACAGGTCATATTAAGCCCTTAACAACGAATCCTCTTTTGTGAAAAAGTAAAATTCCGCTTCTATTCTTCCTCCAATATGAGCTTATTGATATGAGTTAGGTAAATGACAGTAGTTGAATAGCGAAAATTGATATTGCGGTAAAATGGAAAACAAGATATACAAAGTTCTTCCGCAACCAATATGGCTGGCCTCTAATATAAAATTTCATAATTGGTGGTTTTACAAAACAATAAAAAAACCTAAACATATTAGGTATTGGTCCATTTTAGCCAAATTTTATACCAGAAAACCTCTATTAAAACCGAAATAAACAAAACCTAAGTATTTGTAAACAAGACACTTAATACCATAAACCAAACACATACTGTATCTGGCCTGAAAAAGGTGACGAAAAATCTATTATAAGACCCGAATATAAGATGTTGAAATATTCAACAGATTGTACAAACATTGCACAATCTGTTGATTCGGAATCACTGTATGGATTTAGCCAAAAAAATCACAAATAACTGATAACAAATAATTTACACCAATCAAGATTAAAAAACACTTAGCTGTTAACTGATAAAATATCAAAAAGAAAACCTATTATCCAAATATTTTACCGGCCCTTATCCAAAGTTAAGAAACCAAGATTAAACTTTTACCAGTTTCCATTTCCCTTTATTAAATATCCAGCTACTCACTACAGCATGTAAAGAGTGCCCAACTGCAATCGCTATAAACACTCCATTTGCACCCAAATCAAAAAAATTGGACAACGCATAAGCTAAAGGCAATTGAAATAACCAGAGCACTGCAATATTAATTAACGTCGGGGTTCGGGTATCCCCTGCACCATTCAATGATTGACTCATAACCATACCATAGGCAAAAAACACATAGCCCAAGCAAATAATCCCCAAACCAGTCCCTCCTATATTCACCACTTCCGGGTTTTCATTGAACCAACTGATAACCCAATCCCCCCCAAGAAAAAAAATCAAACCACAAATCCCCAAAAACACTGCGGTATAATGGGCCGCTTTCCAAGCCGATTTTTCCGCCCTATAGGGATGGCCTGCTCCCAGATTTTGGCCTACCAAGGTTGCTGCTGCATTGGAAAAGCCCATTGCGGGCAGTAAGGCAAAAATGATCAGTCTTATAGCAATAGTAAATCCTGCCAAGGCTACACTTCCGCTGATAGAAACTATCCTCATCAAAATGATCCAACTGGCTGATTCTATTAAAAACTGTCCCATACCACCAAGGGCTATCTTCAGGATATTTTGTACTGTGTGCCATTTGAAACGCATGACTTCCCAGTGAAAGCCAATAATGGCCTTTCCCCTGAGTAGAACAGAAAATTGGTACATTACCCCAATGGACCGGCCTATGGTTGTGGCCCAAGCCGCACCTTCCAAACCCAGCTCAGGAAAAAATCCGATTCCAAATATCAGAAGAGGATCAAGAAGTATATTGATGCCATTTGCCAACCATAACGTACGCATGGCAATCACTGCATTACCAGCCCCACGAAACACCCCATTGATCAGGAAAAGAAGCATTACACTGATATTACCAGCAAATATAACTTGTGTATAGCCATATCCACTTTCCACCAGGTCATTCTCACCACCCATCAACTGAAGCAGTTCTTTGGCAAAATAAAGCCCTACTCCGCCTATGAAAAGAGCCAACAAAGTACATATAATAATGGCCTGAAATGCTGCTTCGGAGGCCGCTTGACGATTTTTCTCTCCTATCCTCCGCGCCACTACAGCTGTCGCCGCCATACTCAAACCAATAGCCACGGAATATACTATAGTCAAAACGGACTCTGTAAGTCCAACAGTAGCCACTGCCTGCACACCAAGCTTCCCAACAAAAAATATATCCACCACAGCAAAGAGAGACTCCATCAACATCTCCAAAATCATGGGAATGGACAGGTAAAATAAGGCCTTTCTGATACTACCGATTGTGTAGTCTTCCTCAGTGCCACTAAGCGCTTTTTTAAAATGTTCGATGATGTGCTTTAAAGTCATGGTATTTCTAATAATTCAATAGCTAAAAATTCTACCCTAAAAACAGGGCAGAGAAATGGACCTCTTACAAGGTTGATATTTGCGGAAATGAAAAATTATGACTTCATAAGACCCTAAATTTGGGAAATGAAATGTTTAGAAGCAATACATTTCTGTTTTTTGATCAAAAAGGAGACACCGAAAAAAACTTAACTTCGGATTCATCTAAGCACTTCTCCAATAAATCCCGATTTGTTATTTTTAACTGAGGATGTATAAAGTCAGGTAAAATCTCCGAAATCGGTACTAATACAAACCTACGATTTGGCATCATTGGGTGGGGGACTTTCAATCTTTCTGTTTGGATCACCTGCCCTCCAAAATAGATGATATCAATATCCATTGTCCTATCCCCCCACTTTTCTTCACGTTCCCTTCCTAACTCATTTTCTATTTCCAGCCCTATTTCCAAAACTTCCATCGGACTTTTATCTGTGGAAAGCAAAACGGCCATATTGAGATAATTTCCTGAAGACTTGCCTCCCCAAGCCGCAGTTTCATAAATTCCCGAAAGTTTAAGTATTTCAAACTGTTTGCCCAACTTGAAAACAGCCCCCTTCAATAGAGTCTCCCTATCGCCTAAATTCCCTCCAATTAATAAAACTACTTTCTCCATAAGTGGGTTAATTTCAAAGTTCAAAACTAACAGAAATAAGAAAAAAGACTTAATTTCGGACATTACAAAAAAGTATTTCTATGAAATTTTTAAGCAATGTATTCGCTGTATTAATAGGCTTATTTATCTTTTCCCTGTTTGGATTCTTCTTTCTGGCAGGACTGATAAGCCTTACAACTGCTGAGGACAAAGTGACCATTGAGGACAACACCCTACTGCATATGAACCTCAATAATGTAATTCTGGTTGAGCGCAGTTCAGAGGACAATATGAACTTGTCTAGCTTTGGCATGGTGCCAACTCCTAATAAAATTGGCTTGACCAATTTGAAAAAAGCTATTAAAACGGCAAAAAACAATGAGAAAATAAAAGGGATCTACTTACAGGCGGGTGCTGTCATGGCCAACCCTGCTATGCTCTTGGAGCTCAGAAATTCACTAGAAGACTTCAAGTCTTCGGGAAAATTTATTGTTGCCTATTCAGAGTACTTTTCAGAAAATGGATATTTCCTTTCCAGTATAGCAGATGAACTTTATATGAACCCTATGGGCGGTCTGGAGTTTAACGGACTTTCATCGGAAGCTTTATTCTTTAAGGGGCTATTGGAAAAGCTGGAGATTGAGCCGGTTATTTTTAGAGTGGGCGAATACAAAAGTGCTGTGGAGCCATTTATTCTTGACCAAATGAGTGAGGCCAATAGAAGGCAAACTGAGGAGTTTTTGGGTGATATTAACCAATTTGCTATTAAAACCATTTCAGAAAGCCGCGATATAGACCTAGAAAAACTTCAAAACATCAATGATCAAATGCTGGTCAGAAAGCCACAAGACGCTGTTGATCTGGGGCTAATCGACGGAATTTGGTACGATGACCAAGTCAAGGATTTGCTTAGGGATAAGATGGGAATTTCCGAGAATGGAAAAATCAAGACCATCAATATTACCAGTATCAACACCTCCGCAAAAACGGAAAACATCGCAGCTTCAGATCGGGTGGCAGTTATCATTGCACAAGGTGAGATTGTTAGTGGCAAAGTTGAGAATGCATTGAGTTCAGAGATTATTGCCGGCGAAATCAAACAAGCAAGGATGAATGATAATATCAAAGCCATAGTTCTGAGGGTAAACTCTCCAGGTGGATCCATCCTGGCTTCTGATGTTATTTGGAGGGAAATGAATGAAGCCAGAAAAGTAAAACCTGTAATTGCCTCCATGTCAGAATTGGCTGCATCTGGTGGTTATTATATTTCCGCACCTGCTGACACCATTGTAGCCCAGCCAAATACCATTACAGGTTCCATAGGTATTTTCGGCATGTGGTTCAATGCCAAAGGCCTACTCAACAACAAATTGGGCATTACTACTGACGTAGCAAAAACCGGTGAATTCTCCGACTTTATGAACCCAACTAGGGCCTTGAGTGAGGTGGAGAAAAACATCATCCAAAATCAAATTGAAGATGGATATGACACTTTTATTCAAAGAGTAGCAGACGGTCGCAACATGAGCAAAGAGGCAGTTTTAGAGGTAGCCAGCGGCCGCGTTTGGAGTGGAATGCAGGCAAAGGAAAAAGGCTTGGTAGATGTCTTGGGAGGTCTTGAAGATGCCATTGAAATTGCTGCTGCCAAAGCCAATATTGAAGACGAATACAGGGTGCTTTACTTCCCAGAACAAAAGACTTTCTTTGAACAGATTATGAGCGAGCTTGGAACGGACATAGAAGCAAAATATATGAATTACCGTTTTGGAGCTACCTACCAAATGTTCCAACAAATGGAAAAAGTTAAAGACATGCAGGGAGTGATGGCCCGCATGCCTTTTGATTTGGTGATAGAATAGAAAATCAGATATTTCTGACTAAGGAGCATTATACAGTGCTCCTTTTTTGTTTATTTCTCTCCTATTTGCGCTATAAAAACAGAAGACCTGAGTCAAAAAAAATAGTTTTGAACTGGCCTGATATGGTAGTTGCTAATTACCATACTAAATCAGTGCAGAGAAAATAAGAATTGAAACACCCTCCCTTATTTTTCATTTCTTGATCTTCTATGATTAATTCACTTCAGTCAGTCTGTAATTTCAGGAACAAAAAAAGGGACTGTCCTCCGGGCAGTCCCTAACTAACTCATTTATCATTAATTATTCAGGAAGTTCCATCAACCCCTTGCACCTGGTTCATAGAACCTCCCAAAGCCCTGTAAAGATTAACTATACTTTTTAGCTTTTGGGTTTTCAAACCAACATAATCAAGTTCTGCCTCCAATGCCCTGTTTTGGGAGTTGATTACATCCAGATAATTAGCATAACCAACGGAGAACATGGTATTGGCATTCGAAATAGACCTTCTCAACACCAATACTTCATCTGTTTTCATGGTCAGCTGCTCATCCAAGGTAGAATACACATTAACCATATCCAGCACCTCCAAATAGGCATTCAGGACAGTTTGTTCATAATCCAAAAAGGCAATTTTCTGGGAAGCCTTTGCTTGCTCAAAAGAAGCCTTTATCCTCCCTTTGTTGAAGATAGGCGCCATTAGATTGGCCCCTGCCTGATAAAAGGTAGATGCAGGACTTAGAAACAATTTGCTGATATCAAAAGCATTAAAACCAACTCCACCTATAAGGTTTAAAGAAGGGAAGAATGCTGCCCTGGCTACTTTTACGTCTGCCTTGGAAGCTTCCAATTCCATCTCTGCCTGTCTGATATCCGGTCTTCTCTGAAGCAGGTCAGCCGGTATTCCAATCTGGATAATTTCAGGAACAAAGTTCACCTGAGACAAGGTGGTTCTTTGCAACCCATCCTCATAAGTTCCCAATAAGCTCATCAAGGCAATTTCTACCGACCTTAATTCTCTTTCCTTTTGAATCAAAAGGGACTTTGAATTCAATAATTGCGCCTCAAACTGATCCACTGCCAGCTGGGTTTCCTTGCCTGATTCCTTCAAATCTTTGGAAAGATTAAAGGCCATCTCCTGATAGGAAATGTTTTTGGAAAGAATGATCACCTCTTCATCCAAGCCTACCATTTCATAATATAGCTTTGCCACATTGGCGATCAACTGGGTTTTAATCATATTAGCAGCCTGCTCTGTGGCCAGCCAACGTGCTACGGCAGCCTTTTTTCTATTGGCAAACTTTCCCCATATATCCAGTTCCCAGGCAAACTGAGCCCCTAAAACATAATCCTTGTACGGGGAAGGGATTTTTTGGTCTTCAGAAAGGTTATCAGAAAAATTGGTATCATAATTACCCACTCCATCCATAGTATAATCCCCAAATTTCTTCCTACTCCCACCTGCAATTGCACTGATTTCAGGCAACATTCCCAGCTTCCCCACTTTCATCTGGGAATTGGCTATACGAATTCTTTCCAATGTCTTTAAGACATCCTGGTTATTTTCAAGTGCTTTTGAAATCAAGCGCTTCAAGCGCTCGTCTTCAAAAAACATCTTCCAATTTTCTTCAGCAATGGTCTCCACCGAGTCCTGAATCACCCCATAATCTTCTGGGATGGTCAATTCTTGATCCTGAGCGATCTCGCCAGTTTTACAGGACCAAGCCAGCAATAAGGTAAAAAGACCGGTAAATATTACTCTATTATTCATCATGCTTCTACTGCTTCTTCTTTTACTGGTTCTTCAATTGACTTATTCTTAAAATGGGTACTAATGGATTCAAAAACCACATAAAGACCTGGAATCAAGAAAACCCCCACTATAGTACCAATTAACATCCCCCCTGCCGCAGCTGTACCAATGGTACGGTTACCAATAGCACCAGCACCAGAGGCAATGGTCAAAGGTATCAAACCACAAACAAAGGCAAATGAAGTCATCAAAATCGGACGTAATCTTTCTACTCCACCCTTGATGGCAGATTCGATAATGCCCAAACCTTTGTTCCTATTTTGAATAGCGATCTCAATGATCAGAATGGCATTCTTACCCAAAAGACCAATCAGCATTACCAAGGATACCTGCGCGTAGATATTGTTTTCCAAACCAGTTAATTTCAACAATAAGAAGGCACCGAAAATACCTGCTGGCAATGATAAAATCACCGGCATTGGCAGCATATAACTTTCATACTGGGCTGCCAATAAAAGGTATACGAAGATCAAACAGATTGCGAAAATATATAAAGCCTGATTCCCTGATGCAATCTGCTCTCGAGTGATACCTGACCAGTCAATATCAAATCCCCTTGGCAAAAATTCCAAGGCGGCAGCTTCAACTGATTGGATAGCATCCCCACTACTAAAGCCTTCTGCTGCTTCACCATTGATCATGGCAGAAGTATACATATTGTACCTGGTCAACTGTTCTGGCCCATATACACGCTCCAAGGTCACAAAGTTGGAATAAGGCACCATATCACCATGTGAGCTTTTTGCATACATCTTAAGCAAGGATTCTGGATTGGTTCTGTATTCAGGAGCCGCCTGTATCATCACCTTGTACATCTGTCCAAAGCGAATGAAGTTAGACGCATAAAAACTACCTATAAAACTCTGCAAGGTCGCCATAGCATCCTCCACAGAAACACCCAGTTTTGATGCCTTGTCATGGTCCACATGAAGGATATACTGAGGGAAATTCGGATCAAAGTTGGTAAATACACCATTCAGTTCTGGCTTTTCATTCAATGCCGCCACAAAGTCTTGTGTAGTCTTGGCAGTGATATCCAAAGGTCCACCCGTTTTATCCAATAGCCTCATCTCAAAACCTGAAGCATTACCAAAACCTGGAACACTCGGTGGTGGGAAAAACTGGATTTCTGCACCTGTAATATGGCTTACCCTACCCTCATATTCGCGAATGAGCTCTGCCACGCTCTTGTCCCTGTCTTCCCAAGCAACAAGGTTGATCATCCCCATACCATAAGAGGCACCAGCGGTTTCAGTCAGCAAACTGTAACCAGCAAGAGTCGAGATAGTTTCTACTTCATCCAATGGCAATAAGGCCGCTTGAACATCATCTAAAATAACTTTGGTTCTTTCAACCGTAGCACCTGGGGGAGTGGTCACGTTCACGTAAACCATACCCTGGTCTTCAGTTGGGATAAAGCCTGTTGGCAGGATACTACTGATTCCAAAAGTAGCCAAGAAGAACACTGCCAAAACCCCAAAGGTAACAGACTTTCTTCCTACAATGGACTTCAATACGCCGGCATAACTTCCAGACAATTTATCATATCTATTGTTAAAGCCATCAAAGAACTTCTGCACAAAACCTTTAGGCTTACCCTCTTCATGGTTATTGGCTTTCAATAATAAACTACATAATGCTGGAGACAGGGTCAGTGCATTCACCCCTGAAATAACAATGGCAATGGCCAAGGTCAAGGAGAACTGTCTATAGAAAATACCCACTGGACCAGACATAAAACCAACAGGGATAAATACAGCTGACATTACCATGGTAATGGCTATAATTGCCCCACCAATTTCACTCATCGCAGAGATAGTGGCATCTTTGGCACTCATTTTATCTTCATGCATCTTCACATGGACCGCCTCTACTACCACAATGGCATTATCCACCACAATACCAATCGCAAGAACCAGCGCAAATAAGGTCAATAGGTTAATGGAGAACCCAAAGAGATCCATAAAGAAGAAGGTACCAATCAGAGATACCGGTACGGCAATGGCAGGAATCAAAGTTGATCTAAAATCCTGAAGGAAAATAAATACCACTATAGATACCAATATAAAAGCTTCAAGCAAAGTCTTGATCACACCAGCAATGGAGGCATCTAAGAACCTTGAAACATCATAGGAAACATTATAAGACATGCCCGGAGGAAATGAACTTTCCTTCAACTCTTCCATTTTTGATTTGATGGAATTGATTACATCACGGGCATTGGAGCCTGGGCGTTGCTTGATCATGATAGAAGCTGAAGGGCTACCATCAGTGATGGACACCATATTGTAATCCTCTGAATCAAACTCCACCTCAGCAACATCCTTGATTTTCAACAAGGAACCATCAGGAAGTGCCTTGATAGTAATATTTTCGTAATCCTCTTCTTTGTTAAATTTACCAGTATAACGAAGGACATACTGCAACATCTGGGGATCTTTATCAGAGCTGATTCCTGACTTTCCAGGAGCTGCTTCCACGTTTTGACTTCTAATGGCGTCAGTAATGTCCTGAGGGGAAATATCATAAGCCACCATTCTATCAGGATTCATCCATATTCTCATGGCATAGTCCCTTACCCCCATAATTTCGCAAAAACCAACCCCGTCAATACGCTTCAGCTCCTTAAGGACATTGATATCCGCAAAATTGTATACGAACTTTTCATCTTGGGTAGAATCGGAACTCATCAGGTTAAGGTAAAGCAACATACTGTTTACCTCTTTTTCTGTCATTACCCCTGCCCTGATCACCTCTTCAGGAAGCTCATCAATTACCGTGGAAACCCTGTTCTGAACGTTTACCGCTGCCTGATCAGGATCCGTCCCCACTTTAAATACTACTGTAATTACCGACACACCGTCATTGGTATTCACGGAGTTCATATAGGTCATACCTGGAACCCCATTGATGGCCCTCTCCAAAGGAGTAGCCACTGCTTTAGCCAATACTTCCGCATTGGCACCTGTATATTGCGCCGTTACCGTCACTGAGGGAGGTACAATCTCAGGAAACTGAGTTACCGGCAATGAAGTCAATGATAATAATCCGACCAATGTAATGATCACCGAAATGACGGTGGATAAAATTGGCCGCCTAATAAATATTTCAAACATGCTGTACTAATTCAAATTAAGCTATTAGGTTCTTATAGGGAGTTGTATAAGGTATCGTATGCTTCCTCATCCGAAACACTGACTGGTTCGATCACACTTCCGTCTTTCACTTGCTGGATACCTTCAAAGATGATTCGGTCACCATTTTTAAATCCTTCAGCTACATAGAACAGACCGAACCTTTTGATTGGTCTGAAACTTCTTACCTGAACCTTGTTTTCTTCATTCAATACATATACATAATTGAAATCCTGAATCTCAAAACTTGATTTCTGAGGAATTAGGAATACATTATCCATTTCATTGGTCATTTTGATCTTACCAGAGGCACCGTGCTTGATCAAACCATCTGGATTAGGGAACCTTACCCTAAATGCAATAGAACCAGTTCCTTTTTCAAAATCCGCCTCCATAGTTTCCAGTTTACCCTTATAAGGGTATTCCTGACCATCAGATAATACCAAAGTCAGTTCTTTCTCTATAACTTCTTCTTCGCCTGACTCTAGCTTTTCACGCATGAACCTCAAATATTCATTCTCATTTACCTTATAGTAGGCAAAAATCTCAGAGATGTCAGTAATATGCGTCATCAGGTCTCCAGTGGTCACCAAACTACCGGTCTTGAATGGAATTCTATCTACAATACCATCAAATGGTGCCTTGATTGTTGTGTAGGAAAGACCAGTTTTGGCATTTTTCAGCATAGATTCAGCTTGCATAATACCAGACTGGGCCATTTCATATTTGGCTTGAGCCAGCTCCAGCTCAGAAGAAGTAATGATTTTTTTGTCCACCAAGGTCTGAAGACGCTCCATTTCCAACTTGGCAGCCTGTGCTTCCGCTTTGGCTTGCATCAACCTCGCTTGGTTACTATTCACTTCCTCATAAAGCTCTGCTGAACTAAGCTTGAATAATGGTTGTCCTTTTTTCACATAGGCACCCTCATCCACAAAAATACCATCAACAAAGCCCTCTACTTTAGCACGAACTTCTACAAATTGAACCGCTTGTATATCGCAAACATAAGTCTGAGGCACTTCAATTTTTTGTGGCGATAATTTCATGGTAGGAATCTTTAAAGGCTTCTTCCTTTTGAATTCCTTGGTATTACCCTCATTGCATGAAAACACTAGTGGTAAACACACCAATAGGACAAAGAATGCACCTAAGCATCTTCTTAATGAAATTCTTCGATTAAACAGTGGTATCATAAATCTAGCAGTGTTATATGGTAGCAAATAACTTTTATTCGTTTAAAACTTGTTTCACAATGCCAAACAATTCCCCTTCGCCATGATCATATCATGCCTAAGAGGTAATCCAATGGCTACTTTGGAGATTATTTTTCTGATCGATTGTTTAACCGATTTTCTTTCAAAGGTTGATTTTTACATGGTGGGAAAATTTAGAAGCAAGAAATCCACAACTTGGGCTTGTATTTTCCAGTAAACCATATTTCATCTTATCAACCTAAATTGAGTGATTAATGAAGAAAAGACCATGAGATCTTGTACCTCACAGAGCACTCCTTCAATGAGTGTGGAATATAAAACTTAATGGCTCACAAAAGTATGCCTTATCTTAAACAAGAACTTTTGTCTACTTTTCGATCAGTAATTGCAAAAATATATTTTTTGCGATTTGACGGTCATATTATTACATGATCGGTTATAATTTTGTCCAAAAATTCCACACTTTTATCGAACATCAAAATTTATACCAAAAAATACAAACATAAAAACCTCGAAACAGCAAAACAATACAAAACACATAAACAAATAATACCACGCACCTTATAACCATACTTCGTTCTGTTTTAACACAAAACATTAAAATAAATTTTGATATTTTTATTTCACAACCTCAAAATTAGGGCTTAACACCTATTTATTTTCACCGATACCATGTTAAAAACAATAATTTTTGGCTCAAAGCCATTAATCAGCGAAGTTCATCCAAATCATAATCTTTACCTATCCCCCATCTTAGAAGTTCCTCCATTTCATAAATTTCAAGAGTATCCTTATCCTTAACCCTAAAGTTATCCCTGCCAAGCTTGGCCAAGACCTCCAACTCCCTTTTCTCTCCATAATTGGTCAAACAATAGACCCTGCCCACTCTTAAATTATCCAATGATATAGCCATATTTTATCTATTCTATAAATCCAGCAATATTTTAATCAAATATTACCTCCCAAATAATCCTTAACAATTCTATTTTCAACCTTCCTTGATGTATAATAGTTTCCAAGTGAAAACTAAAGTTGAACTGCCAAAAGTACTTCAATAAACAGGAACTTTCACAAGAATTTTGGCAGATTAATTATTCTGTGAAAACATGCTCTGCTATACCTTCAAGTGCAATTTTATTGCCTATCTCCCTTATTTCGCAGATTACTGGAAAATCTAGGCCTTAGCCCCAAAAAACCGAATCAAAAAATTAAAAGTATTTTTCGTAACAAACGCACAAATATTTTGATAAAATACTAAATTTACAGCCTAATCATTAAAAGTTCACCACAAAATGGCCATGATTAAAAAGTTTATCATCGATTTTGACAGTACATTTACACAAGTGGAAGCCCTGGACATTCTAGGAGAAATCAGCTTGAGAAATGACCCTAAAAGAGATGAAAAATTAAAAGCGATCAAAGACATCACTGATCTAGGAATGGAAGGGAAAGTTTCCCTTAGAGAGAGCATTGAAAAAAGAATTGAAATCCTTAATGCCAATAAGGGGCAAATTCAAGAACTCGTTATCGAGTTAAGTAAAAAAATCTCCAAATCTTTCCAGAGAAACAAAGAGTTCATTCAGGAAAACGCGGAGAATATTTATATTATCTCCAATGGCTTCAAAGATTTTATCACACCTGTAGTTGCTAAATATGGGGTGCATGAAAAAAATGTTTTTGCCAACGAATTTGTTTATGATTCTGAAGGTAATATCGTTGATTTCAACCGTGACAATCTGCTTTCCAAAAACAACGGAAAACCCGAGACTATTAAGACATTGCACCTTGAAGGAGATGTTTATGTAATCGGCGATGGTTATACGGATTATGAAATCAAGGCCTCTGGCCTGGCCAACAAGTTTTATGCATTTACGGAAAATGTAAACCGTCCCAAAGTTTCTTCTAAGGCAGACCATATTGCCCCTAGTTTAGATGAAATTCTGTATGTTAATAAGATGAATAAAAAATACTCTTACCCTAAAAGCCGGATCAATGTACTCCTGCTAGAAAATGTCCACCCTGTTGGGGTAGAATTAATGAAGCAGGAAGGTTACAACGTGGAAGTTGTAAGTTCAGCCATGTCTGAAGAGGAACTATGTGAGAAAATCAAAACGGTATCGATTATTGGTATCCGTTCAAAAACTCAGATCACCAAAAAGGTTTTAGAGAATGCCAATAGACTGATCGCTGTAGGCGCTTTCTGTATCGGAACCAATCAAATTGATTTGGAAACCTGCCAAGAAAAAGGAATTGCCGTATTTAACGCTCCTTTCAGCAATACCAGGTCCGTAGTGGAAATGGCCATTTCCGAGATCATCTTCTTGATGAGAAATCTTCATGACAAATCATTACAGATGCATCAGGGAATATGGAACAAATCAGCATCTGGAAGCTTTGAAGTAAGAGGAAAGAAATTAGGCATCATCGGATATGGTAATATCGGTGCCCAACTTTCTGTATTGGCAGAAAATATGGGCATGAACGTATTCTATTATGATATTGTAGAGAGATTGGCTCTTGGAAATGCTACCAAAGTAGATTCTTTGGATGAACTTCTAGAGTCCTGTGACATTATCTCCCTCCACGTAGATGGACGTAAGGAGAACAAAAATATCCTTGACAAGGCAAAAATTGCCAAAATGAAGAAAGGAGCTATCCTGGTCAACCTAAGCCGTGGTCATGTAGTGGAAGTCCCTGCCTTGAAAGAAGCTTTAGAGTCTGGACACCTTGCTGGTGCTGCTGTGGATGTATTCCCTTCTGAGCCTAAAAACAACAGTGAACCATTTGAGTCTGAGCTTAAGGGATGTCCAAACACTATACTGACTCCTCATATTGGAGGTAGTACATTGGAAGCGCAGGAAAACATCGCTCAGTTCGTACCGGGTAAGATCATTGAATATATCAATACTGGTAATACTTTCAACAGTGTTAACTTCCCGAATATCCAATTGCCTTTCCTAAGAGATGCGCATAGATTGATTCATATTCACCAAAACGAACCAGGAGTTTTAGCAAAAATCAACCAGGTTTTGGCTAGCTATAAAATCAACATTGTTGGTCAATACCTAAAAACCAATGAAAAGATTGGCTATGTAATTACCGATATCGATAAGGCCTATGCTCCTGAAGTTATTGATGCTTTGAAAGAAATCGAAGGAACTATTAGATTCCGTATCCTTTACTAATTAGATGGAAACAAACAATTAACCTATACAACTAGAAAGGGAGAGCCAATCATTTGCATTGCTCTCTTTTTTTATTGAGTAAAAGTTTAGAGAGAGCAGGACATAAAAAAGGAACGGGTCTTAGAGTGTTACAAACCTCTTTATAGACAAGATTTGAGCTGCCAGGGTTTCGCAACCTTCCACTGTTATCCTGCTTCCTAAGAAACGAGGTCCCGAAATGAATCGGGATGAGGCCTGGTTTTGAAAAAAGGCTTCACTCGGTATTTTTGTTAATTGTGAAGTTTGAACATGTCGGCGACCCGAACCTTCTGCAAATATACAAATAAGATTGAGGAATGATAAAAATATAAGCAGAGATATAAAATTTTAAGAAAAACAACACATTCACTTATAAATCAATTAGTTACAACAACAATTTCAATACATCATATTATCAAAATACCCCAATAAAGTTTATATAATATATGGTTAAAGCCTCTAAGATAAAGGGGTAATTTTGAATATTTATCAAAAAGTCAAATGCAGTATTAATTATAAAAATTAATTAAACAGAAAATTAGGTTTGGACGGAATACTTGAATAAAATTTCAAACTACATTAATCCTTCATTCTTTTTGATTAGGTTAATGCATGTTTTTTTTGTTAAATTATGGGGGTCAAGCCTATATAAGAATTAAAAATCCAAGCCCTCTATAGACGATTTAATATTCAACTATTTTATTCATTTTTAATTATTTTCACTTCATTTAAAATCATAACTTCGCACTATATTTAGCAGCTTAAGAAATGTATACAATTAAGAAACTCATTGTTTGCCTGGACCACTCAGAAATGGATGAAACATTGGTGAAATTCGCTTCATTTATCGCGAAGATAAACCATACAAAAAAGATCTATTTCACTAATGTGATCAGAAACCTTCAGATTCCAAAAGACATTTTGAAAGAATTCCCCAACCTTGTGGATAATATGATAGATGAAAGAAAGGGACAGATGAAAACCGTGGTTGAGGAGCATTTTGAAAAAGATCTAAAAACAGAATTAAGCTATGTAGTAAAAGAAGGTCAACTTTCCAAAAAAATACTAAAACTAGCCCATGAAAAATCTGCAGACATGATTTTAGTTGGAAGAAAATCAACCTTATCTGGCAGCGGAGTAGTTTCTCAACGTTTGGCAAGAAGAGCTTCCTGCTCCTTGATGATCGTTCCTGAAAGCTGCAAAACCCCTAAAGTGGATAAGTTATTAGTACCTTCTGATTTTTCTGATTATTCAAAAGACGCCTTAGAAGAGGCGATCATGATTGCAGAAAGACACGGAAGCCATGTTGAAATCATCTGTCAAAACGTGTTTTCAGTCCCTTCAGGATACCACCTTACAGGTAAATCATATGAAGAATTTGCTGATATCATGAAGGCCAATGCAGAAGTCAATTTCAAGAAATTCATCCGAAAAATCGACACCAAAAATGTGATCATACATCCCGTATATACTGTAGACAACAATGATGATCCAGTTGAAGATATTTTCTTAAAAGCCCAAGAAGACAATGTAAGTGGAATCATCATTGGCGCCAAGGGAAGAACTGCAGCCACTGCCCTATTTATCGGTAGTATTGCAGAACGTCTCATTCAACTTAATGATAAATTCCCTCTTGTGGTGACAAGACCAAAAGGTAAAAATGCTGGAATATTGGATTATATCCTAGAAATCTAATTTGAGATACAAGGAGAAAACCCTCTTTTCGTAACAAAGATAATTCCTTAGCTTAGAACCAAGCTAAACAAGAAGCCGTCCAATGGACGGCTTCTTGTTTTTTATCTATATCTAGAAAATATAAGGCACTATTAACCAAAAACATAATAATCTGCTAAGCTAGATTGCCTACATTGATAATTAGTAAAATTTAATTTATTTAATTAGCCATTAAACTTATTCATAGATTAGAAGTCTAAGTAAAGCATGAAGCCATCGGATGACTCAGCCATTTTAGCACTTATCAAAGATCCTTCCACGCAGGAAAAGGGATATCGACTGTTGGTAGAACTTTATCAGGTAAGAGTATATGGAATCATCAGGAAAATGGTTTTAATTCATGATGATGCAAATGACATCACCCAAAACACCTTTATCAAAGCCTTCAAAAATATCAATAAGTTTAAAGGTGACTCGAGCCTTTTCACATGGCTATACCGCATAGCTACTAATGAAAGCCTCAACTTCTTAAATAAAAAAAAGAAAAGGATTTTCCTTCAAATTGATGACCATGAAATGAAAATGGAAAACTATTTGGAACAATCCCCACATATAGACGGAAGCAAAATTGAGCTATTATTACAAAAGATTTTGCTGAAACTACCAGAAAAGCAGCGACTGGTTTTTAACCTCAAGTATTTTGAGGAATTAAGTTATGAAGATATCAGTGCCATTACAGAAACATCTGTTGGGGCATTAAAGGCATCGTATCATCATGCAGTAAAAAAAATCGAAAAGGAAATCAAAGGAGAATAAACCTTTGTGTGTTTTCATTGTCTAAGTAATAAGCTATGAAAGGATTACCAAAAAATAACATATTCAAAACCCCTGAGGGATACTTTGACCAACTTGCGGACAATATCCTTGAGAACAAGCGGAAAAAGACCCGACAGGTGTATTTTACACGCTGGGCGGCGGCTGCAATTTTGTTTCTTGGCTTTGGGCTATCTATATTTAAAATATCGATAGATTCATCTGACAACCTTTCCAACACTTATGCGCTGGATCAAGAAATGGAACTAATGATCGATCAAGGTGATTGGTTTGCAGAAGACATACTTTCTCTCAGCGATGATCCCAATGCTATTTTAGATCAGATTATTGAAGAAGAATGGGGCGGAACATATGATGCAAATGAAACTGAGTTGGAACAGGAAATGTGGATATACTAAAAAACAAAAGAAATGAGAACCCTACTAATCCTAATGATAGCATGTTTAACTTCTTTCTCCGCTTTGGCGCAAAGGGAACAGGGGAGGAAGTTCGACATGGAAAAATTTGAAGCTGCAAAGATTGCCTTTTTAACTCAGCGACTTGATATTGACCCGGAACAAGCCACTGAATTCTGGCCCATTTACAATCAATTTGATAAAAAACGAAAAGAGGTTCATTTGGAATTAAGAAAGCTCATGCATCCAAAGGATGAAAATATAAGTTCTGAAAAAGCCACTGAACTGATCAATAAAAAATTCGAATTACAGCAAGAGCTTTTGGACATTGAAAAAGATTTCTCAAAACAAGTATCGGAAATCCTAAGCCCAGTACAAGTTTATAAAATAGGCGAAATAGAAAGGGAATTCTTAAGGCACTTATATAGGACCACCAGAGAAAGAGGAAAACAGGGGCCTGATGTTCCCTAGAAAGATTTCAAATAATTATCATTAAAAAAGAAATTGAATAGCCGGCTACGCTGGCTATTTTTTATTTATTTTGTTCTATGCAAAGGCCCCTTTCATTATTAGAACTTAATCAACTAATCCAACAATGCCTTGATGCCAACTTGGCCCCCTCTTATTGGGTAATTGCTGAAATTGGAGAATTCCGGGATTCTCCCCGGGGACATGCCTATCTCGAACTTGTAGAAAAATCCAACAAAAGCATTCTTGCCAAAATCAGGGCTAATATATGGTCATATACCTACAGAGGCATCGCCTCAAGGTTCACCTCAATTACGGGGCAAAACCTAAAAGCTGGAATGAAAATCTTGGCACAAGTAAGTATACAATTTCATGAAGTCTATGGATTAAGTGTCAATATCAAGGATATCGACCCTAACTTCACCTTGGGGGAAAAAGCCAGAAAAAGACAGGAGACCATTGACCTGCTTACCAAAGAGGGGCTAATGGATCTCAACAAGCAATTTATCCTGCCCAAGGTCCCCCAAAAAGTCGCTATCATCAGCTCTGCCAATGCTGCAGGCTACGGTGACTTCATCAATCAGGTAGAACATAATAGAAATCATTACAAAGTCCATTGTAAACTATACCAAGCGACCATGCAAGGTGATCAGGCAGTGGACAGTTTAATATTGGCCATTCAGCAGATTGAGGCTGACCTAATAAAGGAAAATTTCGACTTAATGGTAATTATTAGGGGTGGTGGTGCCCAGCTTGATTTGGACTGCTTTGATGATTATGAACTAGCCAAGGCCATTGCCTGTACCTCATTGCCTGTGGTCACGGGAATTGGGCATGAGAGAGATGAATCCATAGTGGACATGGTAGCCCACACTAAAATGAAAACCCCTACTGCCGTAGCTGAATTCATCCTTTCAGGCTTCAGAAACTATGAAGATTTATTGGAAGGCCATTTCAAACAAATCGAGAGACATGTTGCCTACCAACTCCAAAAGGAAGACCGAAAAATCTCAAATCTAGAGCATTTATTAAAAAGCATTTCACAAAACCAAATCCAACGTGGCAAGGACACAGCCGAAATGCTTAAACAAAGAATTATTTCCCAATCCCTTCATCTTTTGAAAATCAAGTCTAATGAACTACAACACTTGGATTCAGGTATGAAGAGAACATTTTCCAATATTCTTAGCAATGAAAGATTAAGACTTGATACGCTGAGCAGGGATTTAAACAGACTAGACCCTTACACCTTTTTGAAGAAGGGTTATACCCGTACAGAGATCAAAGGAAAACCCATCAATAATCTAACAGTCAAAAAAGGAGACGAACTCACCACTTATACTTTATCTAAAAAAATTAATAGCATTATAAATACCATAGAAGAAAATGAGCAGTAAAGACAACTTTAGTTACGACAAGTCCATTAGTAGGATTGAAGAAATTATTAGTCAACTTGAAGAAGATGACAAAAGTATAGATGAACTCTCCTCCTTAGTCAAAGAAGCAAGCTCACTAGTTAAGGCTTGTAAATCAAAGTTGAGAATGACTGAAGAAGATATCCTTAAAGCCTTTGGCGAAGAGGAGCAATAAATGGAACATTGAAAGCAGCTGTTTTTAAAATACCGTTTTTTGTGAAGGCAGGGAAATGAAGGAATTGTCCATATCCCTCCTATTATTATTTGAATATTCAGCTAACGGTAATATTATTTAAAAAGACAGCTGCTTTTTGGATTAATCAGCACCCAAATATTCTTTCTTAGCTTCATCGGTGAGTATGCCCTCAAAAATAATGGAAATAGCCTGATCATAAATTTTTACTGGCTTTAATTCCAGTCCATCTATCATTTCAGGTGGAAATTGTCCCAAAAATTTAGGGTCTATCAAATTTTGAATAGCAGAAGCATATATCAATACCACCATACTCTTATTTACTTTAGAAGACACCAGTCCCTGATCAATTCCATATTGCACCAATCTTTGAAACCTTAAATAAGCTGATGTCCTGATATAATCCTCCAATGCTGCCCAAACCTCAGGTACCTGCTCTCTCAAATCAGACACTAATTGAGGATTGATAGGGGCTAGATCTGAAGCTATTGCAGAAAGCATGGATTTTAACTTCATTAAAAAAGAAAGGTTTTCATCCTGTAAGATGGTCTCCACCTTAATGGACAACTTGGTTCTGAGGAGGTTAAAAGAAGCTTCCAACAACTCTAGTTTACCTGGAAAATACATGTAAACTGTTTTTTTACTCATCCCTAGATTTTTGGATATATCATCCATGGTTGTATTCTTATACCCATTTTGGAAAAATAGCTTATTTGCCATTTCCATTATCTTCTCTTCTACTTTTTTACTCTTATTCATTTCGCTAAAACTGGATTTCAAATATAATTATTTCGATTTAATATTATCCCCTATTTTCCAACTTTGAGGGAAAAATAATAGCGACACAATAGACAGAAATTTTCGTTCAAAAGCTGTAGATTTGAACGACAAAAAAAGCAGAACCTCAAAGGATCTACATGAATACCAATCCCAAATCTGAAGCAAAAAAAAGGATAGCTGAACTTACCGCTGCTATCAACCATCATAACCAACTCTATTATCAGGAAGATCGTAGCGAAATTTCTGATTATGAATTTGACCAACTTTTAAGTGAGCTGATTCAGTTAGAAAATAAATACCCTGATTTACAGGACCAAAACAGCCCTAGCCTTCGTGTAGGAGGAACGATAACCAAGGAGTTTGAAACAGTTGAGCACGAAACAAGAATGCTCTCACTCGGGAACACCTACTCCAAAGAAGATTTGGAAGCTTTTGATGAAAGGGTTGTTAAAGGCCTTGGGCATAAAGACTATTCTTATTTTTGTGAGCTGAAATTTGATGGAGTTGCAATTAGTTTAGTGTATGAACAGGGTAAACTGGTTAGGGCCGTTACCCGCGGAGATGGCTTTAGAGGTGATAATGTCACAGAAAATGTAAAAACAATCCAAAGTATCCCCTTATTTCTAGAAGGTGATGATATTCCCGCAAAATTTGAGGTACGGGGTGAAATATTTTTGGGTATCAAGGAGTTTGAAAAAATCAATGCTGAAAGAGCTGCCAATGATGAGGCTTTGCTGGCCAATCCAAGAAATACGGCTTCAGGGACCCTTAAAATGCAGGACAGCAGTGTAGTAGCAAAAAGAAGGCTTAATTGCTATTGCTACCAACTTCTTGGTGATGATATTGGTGTAGACAACCACTTTGACGCCATCAAACTATTAGAGAAATGGGGGTTCAACATCTCTCCTACCTATAAAAACTGTACGGACATTGACTCGGTATTGGATTATATAGAATCCTGGAGGGAAAAACGCCATGAGCTCTCCATGGAGACAGACGGAGTGGTTCTAAAAATCAACGATTATGGACAACGGGAAGAACTGGGCTATACGGCCAAAATCCCGCGATGGGCAATTGCCTATAAATACAAAGCTGAAAGTGCTGAAAGCGAATTGATGTCAGTCACCTATCAGGTTGGCAGAACAGGAGCTATCACACCTGTGGCCAATCTTTCACCAGTATCTCTAGCAGGTACCACCGTTAAAAGGGCCTCACTGCATAATGCTAATGAAATTGAGCGCTTAGGCTTACACAATGGAGATACTGTCTTTGTTGAAAAAGGCGGAGAAATCATCCCTAAAATAACTGGTGTTTTTATAGAAAAGAGAAAATCTGGTGCTCAACCTGTCCAATATATTACGCATTGCCCTGAATGCGGGACCTTATTGGAAAGAAAAGAAGGAGAAGCCAAACACTTTTGCCCAAATACAAAATCATGTCCTCCCCAGATACTGGGAAGAATAGAACATTTCGTATCCAAAAGAGCCATGGATATTGACTCATTGGGAACAGAAAGAATAAGGGCGCTTATCAACCAAGGATATGTAGCTACTCCAGCAGACCTTTATGACCTGCATTCACAAAAGGATATGCTATTAGGCTTGGAAATCAATAATGACCAATATGACAAGAGCAGTGAGGGATACCTATACGTTATTCTTAAAAAGGCACTTTTCTCCATCACCCATGGAATTTCCCTTACAGCAATAGACCAGTTCCTTCAGGACAATGAAACACTTGAACTACAACCGAAATTAGAGAAATTCAAAAGCTTCATAGAAAGCCAAAAATCCAACAAGGCTCAAAATTTGGGTTCTCTTGAAATCCTTCTAGAGAGACTGGAAGCACTTCCGCATGACCAGATTGAGGACTTTTTGCCTTGCTCAGTTGTATTATCCCTTTTTGTAGGCAAACAAATAAGCTTGGAAAAGCTTCATCGGTTGTCACAAGAAAAAAACACTGTACATGATATGGTCTTGGCCTTTGATTTTGAACTGACTTCAGAACAGGAAGACAAAATCAAAAGACTGAAAGGAAATACCTTCCAAGAGGGGGTAATTTCCAATATGTTTCATGGAATTGAAGTATCCAAAGAACAGCCTTTTGAAAAAGTACTTTTTGCTTTGGGTATTAGAAACATAGGGGAAAACACCGCACAGATATTAGCTCAACACTTTGGGAATATTGACCAACTTATGCAAAGTTCATCTGAAAGCTTATTGGAAATCAATGGCATTGGAGAAACATTGGTTTATAGTTTAAAGGATTTTTTCAAACAAGAAGAGAACCTTCAAATCATTGAAAGATTAAGGGCTCAAGGATTGCATTTTGAGGTCAAAGAGGAAGATACCCCAAGTCAGAAGAGCAATGCCCTGGAAGGAATGAAAATACTGGCATCTGGCAAGTTGGAACATTTTAAGAGAGATGAAATAATAGACACCATTAATGCCCACGGAGGAACCTATGTCAAATCGGTTTCCAAAAGCCTGGATTTTATCATAGAAGGTGCTGACATGGGCCCCAGCAAAAAAGAAAAGGCCGAGAAATTGGGCGTCAAACTTATTTCTGAAGAGGAATTCATTCAAATGATTCAGGATTAACCCCCTTTGCGAAAAAAGACATGAAATGGATAAAAAAATTCTTTATTTCTCTTCAGCTCAAAAAAAATAAAGGCAATACTGTAGAGAATTGGTTAAAATCAATGGATGATATTAAATCAATTCATATTTTAGCAGATTCTTATGAAGAGATAGCGATAGCTGAAAAAACTATCCAAAATGAATGGCCGGCAAAGCTGGAAATTCAAACCGTATATTACACTGATAAAGGATCTGTTGAGGGAAGTTTTTCAAGTAAAGGGTTTTCCTTGTTTGGCAAAGCCCAAAATCACTTACAAGATTTTCTTGACAGCCCTGCAGATTTGTTTTTGTCCACAGTAACTGACTTTAATGACTTCCAAAAACTGGTCGTCAATCAAAAAAACGCACGTTGCAAAATTGGTTTCTATGATCAATCTGCTTCAAATGGTTTTGATTTAATGTTAGCGAAGGAAAATACGGATTTGGATCACAATATTAAAAATTTACTTAAGTACCTAAAGAAGATAATTTAGAAATGAAAAAATTTATTGGGACGGGAGTAGCCTTAGTTACGCCTTTTGATGAGGAAGGAAATATTGATTTTAGTGGGTTAGAAAAGGTAGTGGAGCATGTTATCAAAGGTGGTGCTGATTACCTGGTTGTGCAAGGAACTACTGGAGAAGCATCTACCTTATCCAGAGAGGAAAAACGTTCTGTCCTTGCTGAGGCCATTAAGATTAATAATGGAAGACTACCTATTGTTTATGGAATTGGAGCAAATAATACCCGGGCTGCCATTGACGAAATCAATGACACAGACCTAAGCAAGGTAGATGCTATCCTTTCTGTAAGTCCTTACTATAACAAGCCTACTCAAGCAGGCATCCAAATTCACTTCGAAAAAATCGCCGAAGCTTGCCCTGTACCTGTAATCCTTTATAATGTACCTGGAAGAACCATGTCCAATATGACCGCACAGACCACTTTGGCACTTTCCAAACATTCCAATATTATTGGAATTAAAGAAGCTAGCGGTGATTTGGTACAGTGTATGGAAATCTGTAAAAACAAACCTGAGGATTTTTTATTGATTTCAGGTGATGATATGCTTACTGCTTCCATGCGTGCCATCGGTTGTGAAGGGGTTATTTCAGTCCTTGCCAACAGCTATCCTGATGTCTTTAAAACCATATGCCACGGAAAGCTTGAAGAGGCCAAAACTGCCGTTTTCCGCTTATTGGAAATCAATCCACTTATGTACGCAGAAAGCAACCCTGTGGGCATTAAAAACCTCTTAAAACACATAGGTATCTGTGGGGACCAAGTAAGACTTCCACTACTAAGGGCAACCGAAAGTCTGGACAAAAAGATAAAAGAAGTTTCACAAACAGTATAAAAAAAAGCTGGCCAACGTAGTTGGCCAGCTTTTTTTATTGAAGCTTATATTAACCTTTATTTTTGATGTCCTGAACTTCTTTACGAATTTCTTGGGCCATATTTTTCATCTCTTGCATACCTTTTCTAACTCTGGTACCAGCTGCTGAATTTTTCTTTTCATAGAATTTTTCGAAGTCAGCTTCCAAAGACATTACTAGATCTTTGATTTCACTAAATTTACTCATGGTAAAAATTAATTTTTAGGTTGATGATAAGTTTATTTTTCATTCAATATAGTCAAAATGTTTATAAAACAACACATCAGCCATATTTTTTGAAACTTTATTCACCAAATGAAGTCGCTAGTTCTGTAGTCTTATAGTATCCACTAGATAGTTTATCCTTGATAGCTTCGAAAGCAGAAATGGTTTCAGCCACATCTTCCAAAGTATGGACAGCAGTAGGAATCAATCTCAAAATAATCATTCCTTTAGGTACCACCGGATAGATTACGACAGAGCAGAAAATATTATAATTCTCGCGTAAATCCTTACTTAAGGTAGCCGCTTCACCCACTGTTCCATTTAATACAACTGGGGTAACTGGAGTAGTAGTAGTTCCGATGCTGAACCCTTTTTCTTTCAAGCCATTTTGAAGAGCATTAACCACTTTCCAAAGATTAGCTTTGTGCTCTGGATTACTTCTCAATAATTCCAAACGTTTCAATCCACCTTCAACAAACACCATTGGAAGCGATTTGGCGAAGATTTGAGAACGCATATTATATTTGAGATAATGAACAGCCTTTTCATTTCCTGCAATAAACGCACCTATACCAGCCATAGATTTAGCGAAAGTAGAGAAGTAAAGGTCAATTTGATCCTGAACGCCTTGCTCCTCTCCTGCTCCAGCACCAGTAGCACCCATGGTGCCAAAACCATGTGCATCATCCACCAATAACCTAAATTGGAATTTCTCTTTCAACTTCACAATCCCTTTCAAATCTCCCATATTACCGGTCATTCCGAAAACACCTTCAGTAATCACAAGGATCCCACCGCCAGTTTCATTGGTCAGTTTTTCTGCTCTTACCAATTGCTTTTCGAAATTCTCCATGTCATTATGCGGGAAAACAAAACGTTTACCCATATGCATTCTCAAGGCATCAATAATACAAGCATGACATTCGCTATCATATACAATTACATCCTTACGATCCACCAATGAATCAATTACAGACATAATTCCCTGATAACCGAAATTGAGCAAATAAGCTTTTTCTTTTCCAACAAACTCAGCCAGCTCTCTCTCCAACTTCTCGTGTAAATCGGTATTACCGGACATCATCCTCGCTCCCATGGGATATGCGGCACCCCACTTTTCGGCAGCCTCTGCATCAGCCTTTCTTACCTCTGGGTGGTTAGCTAAACCTAGGTAGTTGTTCAAACTCCAGGTCAAAACTTCCTTTCCCTTAAATTTCATTCTAGGAGCTATTTCACCCTCCAATTTTGGGAACATAAAATATCCTTCTGACAAGTCTGAGTGCTTGCCAAGTGGTCCTAGATTTGTTTGTAGTTTTTCAAATATATCCAAAACTTATAATCGTTTAGAGTACTTACTGCTTACTTCTTATACTATTCTTTAAAACCCCCAAAAATAGCATATTTTCAAGTTATGTGCAAAAAACGCATCATATTTCACAATTCCTGCTTTAATTGTTATATTATTAAAAACCATTTTTTTACACAGAATAGTAATCCCAATACCCTATGCCGAAGATTAAGAAAATCCTAATTGCCAACAGAGGTGAAATTGCCTTAAGGATCATGAGAACTCTCCATGAAATGGGTATAATATCTGTGGCAGTTTTCAGCGATGCAGATAGGAATTCCCCTCATGTAAGTTTTGCAGATGAGGCTGCTTATCTTGGTCCCTCGCCATCTAAAGAATCTTACCTTTTACAAGACAAAATTATTGAGCTGTCCAAGGCTTTAAAAGTAGATGCTATTCACCCCGGCTATGGATTCCTTTCAGAGAACGCAGCGTTTGCCCAAAAAGTACAGGCAGCCGGTATCATTTTCATAGGCCCTTCGCCTACCGCCATTGAAATAATGGGGAGTAAACTTGCAGCAAAAAAAGCAGTAAGTCAATATGATATCCCCTTAGTCCCAGGTACTGACGAGCCCATATCTGATCTAATCGAGGCAAAAAAAATAGCCAAGGAAGTGGGCTACCCTATTCTTATCAAAGCAAGTGCAGGAGGAGGAGGCAAAGGTATGCGAATTGTTGAAAATGAAGACGAATTCGAAGAACAACTACAAAGAGCCGTGAGTGAAGCGCAAAGTTCATTTGGCGATGGTGCTGTATTCATCGAAAAATATATCAGCTCACCGCGACATATAGAAATCCAAATCTTGGGAGACCAACATGGGAATATTGTCCATTTGTTTGAAAGAGAATGTTCCATCCAAAGACGACACCAAAAGGTAATAGAGGAGGCTCCTTCAGCTATAGTCACACCTAGCATGCGGCAAAAAATGGGCATTGCGGCGATCAATGTTGCCAAGGCTTGTAGTTACCACGGTGCAGGAACGGTTGAATTCATAGTAGATGAGAAACTGAATTTTTATTTTCTTGAAATGAACACTAGACTACAGGTTGAACATCCTGTAACTGAATTCATTACAGGAAAAGACCTTGTCCGCGAACAAGTTCTTATAGCAGAAGGGAAAACACTAAGTTTTAACCAAGAGGAATTAAGTATTAATGGACACGCTATTGAAACCAGGGTATATGCTGAAGATCCCCAAAACAATTTCCTTCCTGATATAGGCAAACTCCATACTTATAAAAGGCCTGAAGGTCCAGGAATCAGAGTGGACGATGGTTTTGAAGAAGGAATGGACATCCCGATATATTACGACCCTATGATCGCTAAATTAATTTGCTTTGATGAGGATAGAGAAAAATGCATTGAAAAAATGATCAGGGCTATTAATGGCTATATAATCACTGGAATTGAAAGCACACTTCCTTTCGCTAAATATGTGATGAATCATGCTTCCTTTAGATCTGGTGAATTTGACACAAAATTTATTGAGAAGTATTTTACTCCTGAAAACTTAAAAACCAGTTTCACTAATGATGAAAAAGCAATATTAGCAGCTTTAAGTTCATTTATTATTCAACAATCATCACCACAAAATCAACCTTTAACTCAACAACAATTAAAAGAAAAAACCAATTGGACTAAAAGGAAAAAAAGTGGCTGAAATATTACCCTTACGTGCTTGGCGGTACAATAAGAACCTTAATATACCAATGGAAGAATTAGTTTCTCCACTTTTTGATGTTGCTGCGCCTGGGCAATTGGAAAACCTTTATAGCAATCCCTTTAACAGCGTCCACTTGACCTTGCCAGAAAAAAAGGAAAACTTAGAAAAGCCAGTTGAAACTTTAAACCAATGGAAGTACAATGAAATAATCCTTCAGGATAATGAACCAGGAATATATGTTTATTATCAATACTTTACCCCAGCAGGCAGTAAAAAGGAATATTGCAGAAAAGGTTTCATAGCACAAATTAAAGCCTATGATTGGGAAGAAAAGGTGATTTTAAGGCATGAAGACACGATATCCTCTTCGGTAAAAGAACGACTTAGCCTGCTTCAAAAAACGCTGATACAATCAAGTCCTACTCACGGGCTTTTTGAGGACAAAAACTTTGTTCTGGAAAACTTTATGGATGAGGCCATAAAAGATCCCCTATATAATATAAAAGATTATCAAGGCGTAAGAGAAGTTCTTTCAAGAATTAACAAGCCTATAATTATTAAGAAGTTTTTGGACCTAATAAAGCCTAAAAACATCATTCTGGCCGATGGTCATCATAGACTACAAGCAGCCATTAAATACAAGAACATTTGTCAATCCGGGAATCCAAATCATAGCGGTAAAGAAGCTTATAATTACCACATGATGTATTTCACCAATTCCTGTTCAAACAACCTTAAAATTCTACCTACACATAGATTGCTGAGAAACATAAGATTTTCTGAACATGAGCTAATCAATAAACTTAAAGAGTATTTCAACATTTATCCCTACCAACGCAATGACGCTTTCCATTCGGAGAATATAACAGCTAAATGGAGCTATATTCTCCTGACAAGAGAATTTGCCTATAATATTGTATTCAAACCAGAATGCTTTCCTGAATTCTCCACATCTACACCAGAGGTAGTGAAAGAATTAGATTTATCCATACTTCACTATTTCTTTATTGATAAAATCATAGGGATTCCATACCACGAACAACGCTATTCAAATAATATAGAATATGAGAGTAACCTCGATATCTGCAAACTAAAATTAAACAAAAATGAAGTAGATATAGCTATACTTACACGGCCAGTAAAGATAGAAGAAATATTAAAAGTTTGTAATTCAGGCTATACCCTTCCCCAAAAATCAACTTATTTTTACCCCAAATTATTATCCGGCCTATTATTTGGCTCTATAAAAGAAGAAGATTTCAATTATCCATATTATAACTACCAATAAATTGTTTCCTATACTAAACACAAAAAGAATCGTTCTTGCTTCTAAGTCACCTAGAAGACAAGAGTTAATGAAAGGTTTATTTATACCTTTTGAAGTCCGCACAAAAGAGGTAAATGAAGATTTTCCAGAGGATTTAGAACACACAGAAGTAGCTGCTTACTTGGCCGAAAAGAAAGCAAAAGCATTTGAACCAGATCTAGGCCCAGATGAATTAATCATTACTTCGGACACCACTGTACTTGTGGATGGTAAGGTGTTGAATAAGCCTGCCAACAAGCAAGAAGCTATTGAAATGCTAAAGCAATTGTCGGGTAAAGCCCATCAAGTAATTTCTGGAGTTTGTATGATGGACAACCACAAAAAAACAGTTTACTCCGATATTACAGAAGTTTACTTTAATGAATTATCCGATCAGGAAATAGAATATTATATTGATAAATGCCACCCCTTTGATAAGGCCGGTGCTTATGGTGTACAAGAATGGATAGGTTATGCTGCAGTGAACAAATTAGTAGGCTCTTTCTATACTGTCATGGGGCTTCCTGTCCATAGAATATATGAAGAATTAAAAAACTGGTAATCCAGTATTAAACATATGGGAAAAGTCAATAGTTAATAATAGCTATTGGCTTTTCTCATTTCACTATTAAATTTTGAATTACATCCATAAAAGGATGAAAGAATCCGCAATCCCATTATAAAAAGTTACTTGATTACACAGAAGCTTTAATTTTACTCTTTTTAATCACCTCCTTTTAGGTTCTTATGAAGTTAAATTAAAAACAAAAAGCCCCTTTCACGGTGTTTGTAAAAGGGGCCTGATAGGTGAGGGCGGCGACCTACTCTCCCGGGTGTAACCCCAGTACCATCGGCGCGACAGGGCTTAACTTCTCTGTTCGGGATGGGAAGAGGTGGATCCCCTGCGCCGTACCGCCCA
>NZ_JAHHZM010000030.1 GCF_018642165.1 Echinicola shivajiensis | reverse complement strand
TACCAAATCAATACTTCCTTGGCATGTTTCCTTTCGTTTGTCCTGAACAGGCTGAACATGGCCATGAACTCATGGGTATTGCCGGGCAAGAGATAACTGCCGTTGGTTGGGAACTCATAGACATAGCCCACCTTCACCCGCTTCAGCAGGAAGCCCAGCTGCAGGTTGTTCGCATAGTCCACCCGGTGCCCCGCGCCCAACCAGAATTTGTCCATCAACAAGGCCTTCAGGTTGAACTCTATATTGTCCGGAAGGTCTTCCTGGTTCCTGTAAAAGAAATTACCGATCACCGAAAGATTTTCACTTACAGCTTCCCTATAGCCTGCCTGGACGATATAGTTGATGGGCCTTCCTTCCATAAACTCATCTCCGCTCGCAAAGCCACCACCGTTCACCTGGTGCATCGCATAGGACAGGTAATACTTTTCATGTGTCAGCGCCAGGCCTACGTTGAAGTCAACGATCTGCATATCGGAAAACCCTCCGATATATTGGCCCAGCAGTTCGTCGTTCTGCTGCTCCACGGTCATGGACGTGCCGTCCAGTTTCACATTGGTATAGCTCACCCCCGCTCCCAGGCGAAGGTTGTGCTTCTCGGTCAACCTGATCCTACTCGCATAGCCCAAAATCAAAGAGGTTTCCTTAAATGCACCATATTCATCAAACAACAAATTCAGGCTGGCCGCATTCTTGCCCATCAGGGCAGGATCCTCCTCCCCTTTCATCTCCCCGAAATCCAGCTCCGCACTGAAGAACATCGTCCTCGGTGCACCCTCGAAACCACTCCACTGGTTCCGAACAAAGCCCCTTAAAGCGCTGCCCTCATAGCCCGTCAGACCGGGGTTATAGTAACTCTGGAAAAAGTTGAACTGGCTGATATATTTCCTCGACTGCCCCAGCACCATAGTAGGTGCCCAGAGCATAATCATCAATGTATAGATTAAAACCTTTTTCATCTTATCGGATGGCTTTCTATTTGCAAAACAATTATTTAATACGTGACAATAGCTTCTCATTATCTCAACAGGTTAAGGACTCCCCTGCGCACCTTATCGTCCCCTCTGGATTCTATCACCCAGAAATAGGTGCCCGGTGCCATCTCCTTGCCCTTATAGGTGCCGTCCCACCTTACTTCCGGGTGCTCGGTATAGAAGATCCTGTTGCCGCTCCTTTCAAATATCATGATCCTCACACCGGTCTGGTACCTGAGCTCTTCCACGCCCCAAGTATCATTCCTGCCGTCCTCATTTGGACTGAAGGTATTGTAAATCTCGATATCGTCCAGGGATTTCCTCAGCCTGGTGATCTCAAACACCTTGGCAAGTTCATTGCCGTCCGCATCGACCACCATCACCTCAACCGTGAAAGCCGTCCTGCCCGCAAGTGCCTCCTGGCTGTCCCAGTACAAGGTATTGTCGGAAAGGGAGAAGTAGCCATTGTCCATGGAGCCTTCAACCAGTTCCAGGACATGTTGGTTGTCCAC
>NZ_JAHHZM010000028.1 GCF_018642165.1 Echinicola shivajiensis | reverse complement strand
AAGAGGCTGTCTCAAAACAAGAGTTAAAAAAGCGAGATAGTCGATTTTAGCCAATAGAGGCCGATTAATGAAAATCGGCCTCTATTTTTTTTGACTTACAGTCAATTCAGCTCTGGATTCTTTGTTTTGAAGCAACAGTTTAAACTTGGGGGATCAGAGGGTTTTTGAACTTAAAAACGGCGTCAGCTCCTTCTTACCCGGCCATTTTTGCCAGGTTGTGGGCGATGGCGATCAATCCGGTTTCAATGGCCACTTTTTCGGCTCCTCTTAACATAAACCTTGCTCTTCCTTTGTTGTGTTTGAAGTCTGCAAATACCGGTTCCACATCGGTGGCCCTTTGCTTTCTTTTCTGGATCCCCTGCTCAGAGGTGAGTCGTTTTCTTGCCCTTGACTTCTGTTGCTGTAATCTGGTGTTTACCCTGAGGGTTTTGTTACCGGCCCCGGGTCTACAAGTGGCTGCCAGTGGACACCCCTGGCAATTTTTGGCTACATAGTGCCTGTAATGCTGGACAAAACCGGTCGAGGTTTTTCCGGTACTTTCCCCACTGGGTTTCATCGCTTGTCCCATCGGACAGATGTAGTGATCTTTCTGTGGATCGTAATACAGGTTTTCCAGCAAGCCATGGACTTTCTTTGATTTGGATTCCTGGCGGAGTTCTTTGTGGAAGGTGTTGTACTTGACGTAAGCTTCGATCCGGTTCTGCTCCAGAAAGCAATAGTTCTCTTCACTTCCGTATCCTGCATCTGCTGTACAACAGGAAGGGTAGAACCCGTAATGCTGATGGTACTGCTGTAGATGAGGCTTCAGGGTCAAGGTGTCATTGGGATTGGGATGCAGGGAATAGTTGACCACGAACCGTCCATGGGTACTGAGTTGAAGGTTGTAGGCAGGTTTGAGTTGGCCATTTCTCATATGGTCTTCTTTCATCCGCATGAACGTGGCATCCAGATCTGTTTTGGAATAACTGTTCCGTCCTGCCAGTACTTCCTCTTTCTGGGCATATTCCTCCAGTTTGGCCGGCCAGTTCTTTTGCGCATAACCCAACTTCTGTTTTACCTTCTTGTCAACTGTTTTCCCTTCCAGTGCCTGATTGATCTTTTGGATCGTTTGGGTGACTTTTCCCGCACTCGGGTTCACAAAGTCGGGTTCTTCTGTGCCCAACTCAGCGGAGGCTACCGAACCGGCATAATCCCAGAGTTCCTGAAGCTGGGAACTGATCCGCTCCTTGCTCTTCTTGACCGCCTTGCCCCAGACAAAGGTGTAACGGTTGGCATTGGCTTCGATCTTGGTCCCATCGGTGTACACCTCCTTGATGTCCAAAAGTCCTTCCTCATGCAACAACAGCACCACCTGGGCAAAAATATCGCCAATCACATTCCGGAGACGCTCTGACCGGAACCGGTTGATCGTATGGTGATCGGGACGCTGCATCCCGGCAAGCCACATGAACACAATATTCTCCCGGACCGCCTTTTCAAGCTTGCGGGAAGAATAACAGTTCTCCAGGTATCCATAGACCAGCACCTTTAACAACAGCTTGGGATGATAACTGCTGCACCCGTTCTCTGAGTAGCGGCTATACACCTCGCTCAGATCTATCCGTTCAATGATCTGATGAACTACACGGCCTGGATGGTGGGCGGGAATCAATTCCTCCAAACTGGGAGGAAGAAACATCAGTTGGTTGGGATTGTAGTCTTTAAAAGCTACATTTAAGTCTTGTTTTTTCACACCTCAAAATATCCATTTTGAGTTAAACAGGAAAGGCTAGCCGAGATATCAGCTAGCCTTTTAAACTATCTACTTTTGAGACAGCCTCTT
>NZ_JAHHZM010000027.1 GCF_018642165.1 Echinicola shivajiensis | reverse complement strand
CGAAAAAGTTCATTGACATACTGAAGATAATACAACAGAGTAACAAGAGTAAGTGAATAAGGGCGCACGGGGGATGCCTAGGCTCTCAGAGGCGAAGAAGGACGTGCCAAGCTGCGAAAAGCTGCGGGGATCGGCACAGGCGACTTGATCCGCAGATGTCCGAATGGGGCAACCCGACTAGCAATAGTCATCCGCCATAGGCGGAAGCGAACGTGGGGAACTGAAACATCTAAGTACCCATAGGAGGAGAAAACAACAGTGATTCCGTCAGTAGTGGCGAGCGAACGCGGAACAGCCCAAACCGTACATGTTACGGCATGTACGGGGTAATAGGACCTGCATAATTTACATACAGCGAACGTGAAATGCCTGGGAAGGCATACCGTAGAGGGTGAGAGTCCCGTAACGGCAAGTTTTATGTGAAGGCGGGTATCCTGAGTAGGCCGGGACAGGAGAAATCCCGGTTGAATTTGCCGGCACCATCCGGTAAGGCTAAATACTCCTGAGAGACCGATAGTGGACAAGTACCGTGAGGGAAAGGTGAAAAGTACCGTGAATAACGGGGTGAAATAGAACCTGAAACCGTGCGCTTACAAGCGGTCGGAGCTACTTAGTGTAGTGACGGCGTGCCTTTTGCATAATGAGCCTACGAGTTACTCCTCACTGGCGAGGGTAAGGCATTAAGTGCTGTACCCGGAGCGAAAGCGAGTCTGAACAGGGCGCTTAGTCAGTGGGGGTAGACGCGAAACTTAGTGATCTACCCATGGACAGGTTGAAGCTCCGGTAAAACGGAGTGGAGGACCGAACCGATAAACGTTGAAAAGTTTCCGGATGATCTGTGGGTAGGGGTGAAAGGCCAATCAAACTGAGAAATAGCTCGTACTCCCCGAAATGTTTTTAGGAACAGCGTCAGGGAAAGTATCACGGAGGTAGAGCTACCGATAGGACTAGGGGGAGTCACATCCTACCAAATCCTGACGAACTCCGAATGCCGTGATATTGTACTGGCAGTGAGGGCTGGGGTGCTAAGGTCCCAGTCCGAGAGGGAAAGAACCCAGACCTACCGCTAAGGTCCCCAAATATGTGCTAAGTTGAACAAAGGTGGTCCAGTTGCAGAGACAGCCAGGAGGTTAGCTTGGAAGCAGCTATTCCTTTAAAGAGTGCGTAACAGCTCACTGGTCGAGCGACAGGGCGTCGATGATAATCGGGCATCAAGCACATTACCGAAGCGTAGGATTGCAGCAATGCAGTGGTAGGGGAGCATTCCAATGACAGCGAAGGTCAATCGTCAGGTTGGCTGGAGATATTGGAAAAGCAAATGTAGGCATAAGTAACGATAAGGCGGGCGAGAAACCCGCCCACCGATAGACCAAGGTTTCCTGATCAACGCTAATCGGATCAGGGTCAGTCGGGACCTAAGGCGAACCCGAAGGGGGTAGTCGATGGACAACGGGTTAATATTCCCGTACCGGACATACAGGCAATGGAGGGACGGAGTGATGAAAGTTCCGCCCGGTGACGGAATACCGGGTTGAAGGGTGTAGGTATTGGATGTGTAGTCAAATGCGCACGTCTAGCCGAACCTGATAGTACCGCAATCCTTCGGGAGCGCGGATAGCGGACCTAAGAACTTCCAAGAAAATCTTCTAGCGTTAAGCGTATGTTTGCCCGTACCGCAAACCGACACAGGTGGTCAAGGAGAGAATCCTGAGGTGCTCGAGTGAATCATGGCTAAGGAACTCGGCAAAATGGCCCTGTAACTTCGGGAGAAGGGGCGCCTACTCGTCGCAAGGCGAGAGGCCGCAGTGAAAAGGCCCAGGCGACTGTTTATCAAAAACACATGGCTTTGCGAAGTGGAAACACAAAGTATAAGGCCTGACACCTGCCCGGTGCCGGAAGGTTAAGGGGGGGCGTTATCGTAAGAGAAGCGCTGAACTGAAGCCCCGGTAAACGGCGGCCGTAACTATAACGGTCCTAAGGTAGCGAAATTCCTTGTCGGGTAAGTTCCGACCTGCACGAATGGTGTAACGATCTGGGCACTGTCTCGGCCATGAGCTCGGTGAAATTGTAGTCGCGGTGAAGATGCCGCGTACCCGCAACGGGACGGAAAGACCCCATGAACCTTTACTGCAGCTTAACATTGGCATTGGGTAAACGATGTGTAGGATAGGCCGGAGGCAATGAAGCGGCGTCGCCAGGCGTTGTGGAGCCACTGTTGAAATACGGCCCTTTGTTTGCTTGGTGTCTAATCCGCCGTAGTCGGAGACATTGTTTGGTGGGTAGTTTGACTGGGGTGGTCGCCTCCAAAAGAGTAACGGAGGCTTCCAAAGGTTCCCTCAGCACGCTTGGTAACCGTGCGCGGAGTGCAATAGCATAAGGGAGCTTGACTGCGAGGCCGACAAGCCGAGCAGGGTGGAAACACGGGTATAGTGATCCGGCGGTACCGTATGGAAGGGCCGTCGCTCAAAGGATAAAAGGTACTCTGGGGATAACAGGCTGATCTCCCCCAAGAGCTCATATCGACGGGGAGGTTTGGCACCTCGATGTCGGCTCGTCACATCCTGGGGCTGGAGAAGGTCCCAAGGGTTGGGCTGTTCGCCCATTAAAGTGGCACGCGAGCTGGGTTCAGAACGTCGTGAGACAGTTCGGTCCCTATCTGTTGCGGGCGTGGGAAACTTGAGAGGATCTGACCTTAGTACGAGAGGACCGGGTTGGACGGACCGCTGGTGTACCGGTTGTGGTGCCAACTGCACTGCCGGGTAGCTACGTCCGGAAGGGATAAGCGCTGAAAGCATCTAAGTGCGAAACCCACCTCGAGATGAGGTTTCCGTATAGGGCCGTCAGAGACGATGACGTTGATAGGCTGCAGGTGTAAAGCCGGAGACGGCATAGCTGAGCAGTACTAATAGCCCGAAAGCTTACCTGTGAACATGTTGTATTATCTTTAAGTTGTCATTGAAACTTAACAAGCATAAATAGCAAGACATTAGGCGACCTAGCCAGAAGAATTTGGGCGGTACGGCGCAGGGGATCCACCTCTTCCCATCCCGAACAGAGAAGTTAAGCCCTGTCGCGCCGATGGTACTGGGGTTACACCCGGGAGAGTAGGTCGCCGCCCTCACCTATCAGGCCCCTTT
>NZ_JAHHZM010000026.1 GCF_018642165.1 Echinicola shivajiensis | reverse complement strand
GACCTCAAGGGAGAATCTTTGAGAAAGGGAATCTTGAAAAATGAATAAAAAATGACCTTCTTTAAATGATCTTTCTTAGTGGCACGGTTTGACCGAAATCACTGGCATGGTCAGACCGAAATAGCCACAGCAAGATAAAAAGCTTAATAAACTGAATTTCATATTAAATCATGTTCGATAAGATGATAAAAATAATTTGTCTGTAAAAGTATAATTTTTTGCCAAAAACAGGCCGGATTTGTTGGAAATAGTCTGTTTGTGAAAAAAAAAACTGCATCTAAATCCATTGATTTAATGGAGATATCAACTCTGTCTTTTCAGTGGGGATTTAGCATTCAATTAAATTAGTCCTTTGGTTTAGTGCAATAGAGTCTTTATAAATTATCCCAATCTTCACTTTCTAGAGTGAAAATACTATCTACAGTTTCATTGAAAACAGCGGCAATTTTTAATGATAGTAATGTAGAGGGAATAAATTTGCCTTTTTCAATCGAATTGATGGTCTGTCTGGATACGCCTACTTTTTTTGCCAGGTCCGCTTGGGTCATGTCTTTTTTTGCCCGTTCTACTTTTATTGAATTTTTCATTGAAGGTTCATCCCTTTAGCTTCAGATATTGCAAACAGATTATGGCGACTATTAGGGTAATACTGAGATACTCAAAGGCAGAAATGGAAAACCAAGAATCCGTATCAATGGAATAGCCATTAAAATTTTCGATATAATTAATAATCATCGTGATAATGGTGGCTATGGGAATGGAGATGGCCAAGGACTTAAATTTTAAAAATGCGATTCGTTCATCAAAATCCTTCTCTTTAGAGAAAAAGATCAACATTAATCCCATGGCGATAGGAAAGCTTCCTCCAGCCAAATCAATAATATTGTATTCATACATTCTTTGGAAGAATATTATTGCTCCAAGAACAATGATTATGATCCCTAAAAACCGAGTCCAATAGGGATACATGAAATTGGGTATTATGGACTTGTTCATAAGCTGTTGATTTTTAGTTGATTTAATTATAAATGTAAAGGATATTTTACAAAATGTCAAGTTAAGTAGATTTATTGTATAGAGACAGGTTTCCATTGGTAACAAAGAAGTCCTTTACACAAATGAAATAAAATGGGGATGAGAGTGGAGATATCAAATACCAAGTGAATGGTCTTCGTTTAATTAGTCTTCATTTTTAGATATAGAAATACTTCATCCAGCTCATTGGGCAGTTTTGTGGTTCCTACCATGTCCATACCTAGTTTTACTAAAAGTCGCTGTGAGGAAGTGTTTTCTTTGGCGGTGATGCCTTTGACTTCAGTTAATTCAAAATCCTCAAATGCAGCCTTCATTAATCTTTGGGCAGCTTCAAATGCAAAGCCTAAACCTTCATACTGCGGTAAAAGCCCAAATCCAATATCAATTCCTTCTATTCCAGGCCTGTCATAAAGTCCACAGGTACCGACTTTTGCACCATCCATTTTTTTGATTAAGGAATAACAGGAAAAGCCCAGTGTTTTTAGTTGGGGTAGCATGCTTCTCCGTATATATTTTTCGGCATCCATAACTGAATGTATACCTCTATCCCCAACATATTTGAGGAGCTTTGGTGTATTCATCACCTGATAGATTAATTCTGCATCATCTTCACTAGTTGGATGGATAAGAAGTCTTTCCGTTTCAAATTTTTTAAACATTATTTTATGTAGAATAGTGTTTAAATAAAGAGGTGTCATCACCTATTATTCGATGATAGCCTGGGGTTTCTAAAAAGTGTTTGTAGGAATCAAACATTTGAGTTTGATAAGATTTACTTAATTAATATACTTAAAATATTAAGTTAGCGCAATGATTATAGTGTGTTAATAATCAGTTAGATATGGTTTTTTTGATAAAAAATGAAAGAACCCTAAGTTTTATCATTAACCTAGGCTTTCTGTACTTGGTTAGGAAAAAACTATTGTTTGTTTTTTAATTCTTGCCTTCTCATGGGCATGGAATCTATTTTGCCAAATAGTTGATGGGGTGCTAAATATTTATTCTGCCTTAATTTCACAGAACCATCAAGGCCGATTAAGATGATTTCAAATTTGGACTTTAGGACGATGAACTTATCATTAATGGTTTTAATCTTATTCCAAGTGCTATCCGGGCTTAATCCCTCTTTGTACTGATCATCATTAATTTGATAGATAAATAATTTTCGCTCTTCAAGTTCAGTATTATAATTCTCTAGTTCACCAATTTGATGTTTATAGGTGGAATCATTTCGGTCAGTGGTTTTGATGATCAAGACCCTGTCTTTCCACTGGTGATTTGACAGATTCTGAGCTCTTAACCCAAAGGGAGCTGTATGGGTAAGAAGAAATAATAATAGACTTAAATAGTTTATTTTCATTGGTTTATATCAATGTGTTGAACTATTGAATAACCAATTTGTAGAGCTGAATGTTTTGGAGATAATGGGTAGGTGAGTTGGGAAAGATTTACTGAAATAAATTGAAGTCAATATTATTTACTACGGAGAATTTTTTCCATTGGGCGCCCTTTGGCCAATTCATCAACCAGTTTATCCAAAAATCTTACTTGCTGGGTTAATGGATTGTCAATTTCCTCTATTCGGTACCCACAAATTACGCCTTTAATAAGGTGGGCATTGGGGTTCAAATTTGCATTTTGAAAGAAAGTCTCAAATGTTATTTGATCCGCAATATATTCTTGGACTTTTGATTCATCAAATCCAGTAAGCCATTCAATTACTTGTATTAGTTCATCTTTTGTTCTGCCTTTCTTTTCAACCTTTGCCAGGTAATGCGGATATACGGAAGCAAATGTCAATTTCGCAACACGTTCATTATGTTTGTCTGTAATTTTCATATAATGCTTAATTCCAAATTTCATTCGATTGGGTTAGAATAAGCGGGGTTTGATCGGTGATCAAAATGGTATGCTCATGCTGAGCTACATATCCTCCTTTATTACCGACCAATGTCCAACCATCATGAAGTTCGACAGCAAAGCTGGATTGGGTAGCAATAAATGTCTCAATGGCCACAGTAGTGTTTTTTTGGAATCTTTCATTATTTCCTTTTACCCTGTAATTTAGGATATTGTCTGGCTTTTCATGCAGGTTTCTCCCAACTCCATGGCCTGCTAAGTTCTTAAGGACCCTATAACCTGATTTTTTTGCTTCTGATTCTATTAAATAGCCAATATCAGCTATTTTGACCCCCCCTTTGATTTGGTGAATGGCTTTATGTAAAATCTGCTTGGAAGCATCTACTAGGGGTTGATGGTGATGTATGTCTTTTCCAATTACAAAGGAGCCTCCATTGTCTGACCAAAAACCGTTTAGCTCAGCAGAAACATCAATGTTGATTAAATCTCCTTCTTGGATTATTTTCCTGGTCGAGGGTATTCCATGCGCGGCTTCATTATTTAAGCTGATGCAAGTATATCCAGGAAATCCATATGTCTCAAATGGTGCTGATTTTGCCCCATAACTTTTTAGAATCTTTCCACCATAGTTGTCCAGTTCTTTGGTAGACATACCCACTCTGGCATATTCCCGCATGAGTTTGAGTGTGGTGGCTACGACCTTACTGATTTCTTGCATTCCGATTAATTCTGATGCTGAAGTTATTGACATGGCTGTGTTTTTATCTAGGCGGTTTTGGTCCGGTAATTTTAAAAGAAACCTAATTAAATAGTATATAGTTTCATAATTAATACTTAGTATCTTGAACAATAGGTTGGATTATTTTTTCCTTTTGTAATGAAACTGCGCCAATCCAGAATCGAATGTTTTTACCATCACTAACTCGAGTAGTTGTTCGGGACGTTCATCTTTAAACAATCTTATTCCGTTGCCTAACAATACTGGAACGACTGAAATAATAAATTCATCAATCAAATCATTTTTTAAGAGCTCATTTATTACTTCTGAACCTCCGTCACAATAAATGTTTTTACCACTTTGGGATTTTAGTTGCTTAACCAAATCAGTCAGGTTTCCAGTGTAAAAAGTTGTCCTGCCAGATTTTGGTCTTTCGGTTCTTGTTATAACATATACATCTCGTTGCCCATTGTCATAATGAGATGGTCCAATTTCCTTGAGCACATAATCATAGGTTTTTCTACCGATAATTAATGTATCAATCGTGTCTGTAAATTGCGTATATCCATAGTCTTCACCTTCTTTCTCTACAAGTTTTAAGAATTCCAGATCGTCATTAGGCTTTGCAATGTACCCATCTAAGCTTGTGGCAATGAAAAGCGATAGTTTTCGCATTTGTCTTAAATTTTAGTTTCTACAAAATTAGTTTCTTAGAGGGATTTTTGCCTTGTAAAAAAGCGGCAAACTAATAACGCGACGTGAAATGTCTCATTTTTTAATTTTTCCAATGAGAATACAATTGGCTTAGTGGAACTTATAGATGTTTTAGAAAACTATCTTTAAGGGGAGTTTATTAGCCTGGTTTATTGTTTTCTGATATTCTGAACCTAACAATTCTTTCAATCAAATCATATGGAATTGACTGATCAAGGGGGAACTGAACTGATCCTTTCCCTTGCTTATATTTTGAGAGTTCATTTTTGAATTCGCTGTGTCCTTGAGGAGTAGCATAAAATCCTATATGCTTTTTGTATGCCGCAAAGTAAACTAGTGGCTTCTTATTTGTTTTATATCCTGGCATACCATAAGAAATAAGCTCCTCAGCATCAGGTGCATTTTCTTTGATCAATGTCCTTATTTTTCTCAAAATTCCTTGGACATGATCAGGGAACTGGCGAATGTAAGATTCTATTTTGTCCATTTTATATTGGATTTTTTTAACTATTAAGTGTATTGCCCGAAGGTTAGCAAGTTATTGTCAGGGTCGACCATAGAAAATTCCTTTTGTCCCCATGGTTTAACCTCTAGTGCTCCATTGGGATGGATTGGCGTTTTTTGATCTAAAAAGGATTGGTAAAGTTCTTCAATATTATCCGTCCTAATATAAACTTGCCCGTAGTTTTCCTTGGGCTCAAGATCTTTAAACTCAAAAAAATGAATTTGAATCTTATCTTTTTCTACCATCAAGTAGCCATCATAATCAACCATACCAAATTCAGTAAATCCCAACTGATTGATGTAATAGTCTTTGGTTACTTTTTTGTCACGCATGGGTAGTTTTGGATTGACGTCAGTTAGCATATCTCATCAGTTTGTTTATGGTTTACTTTTAAAATACTCAATTTTCAAACTCTTAACATGGGTAAAAACGTCAATTGTTAAATTGGAACTGTATTTTTTGATGGTTGAAGAATATATTAATTTTTATTCCTGATGATTTTAATAATACGACCATAGATAATTTCCGATAAATTCCAGTTGTAGCCATCAAAATTCGTGGTATTCGTGAATTGAATAACTACAGTATTGATGTCTTGATGGTATTTGGCAATGCTTTGGTAGCCCGGGATCAGTCCTGTGTGCTCGTAAACGTAAATTGAAGAATACATTTCTTGCTCTTCCTTGTTCTTAAACACTGAACCATCATTTAGAGCCCTTAAAAATTTACCTAAATCTTCTGCTGTTGCCAACATTGAGCCATTATGATCTGTTTTTAAGTCGCTTTCATATCCAACATAATAGCCACTCATTACATCATCCAAATTTACATCCTGAATAGAACCAAAGGTGTTTTTGAGATCAAGTGGGTCTAAAATTTTCTCCTTTATGTATTGAAATCTACCTTTTCCAGAGACTTTTTCTATGAGCATAGAAAGCAATAAATAATTCGTATTACTATATTGGAAGTGCTCATTTGGTTCAAAACTTGCCGGCAAATCATATATCAATGCTAGTTGTTCCTCGCTATTACTTTTTGGCGATACCCAATAGTTAGGAGTATCAGTATAATTGGGAATACCACTTCGATGCTGGACCATCATTTTCACTGTGATTTTATCGGCATTTTCTATTCGTCCTACCAGGTCAGGAAAATAATCAGCCAGTGTCTTATCCAAAGAGAGGCGCCCTTCGCTTACCAATTTAGTAATAGCAACAGCTGTGTAAAGTTTGCTGTTGCTGGCAATTTTGAACAGTGAATGAGGATCTGCGGGAGTTTTCTCTTCTCGATTTTTATAGCCCGCAGCATAAAATTCAGGAGGTTTTCCGGCTTTGTCTACATAAACAATAATACCTTCAAAACCGTAATCAGTTGCTTTGTTTACCTGTTCTTGAATGGTCTTAGGTAATGGTTTTATCCAAGCACTTACTAATATCCAAGGAACAAAGAACAATGAGATAATTGTCCCAATAAACAATGAAATTCTAATTATTCGCTTTGATGTCTTTTTTGTCATACTTATTCCGGGAAAAGCTAATCGATATATATTTTAGCTCAGGTGTAAACCACAAACTGTTTTTGGCATTCTCGATAGCTATTTTTAAGTGCAATCATATGAAGAAACTGTAATGGTTCCGTTTTCTTTTAATTCAATTTGCAAGTCCACGGTAGCTTCACCTCCCTCAAATTTTATGATATTTCCTGATTTTTCTTGAAATATCGGAATACAAAATTCATTCTTGTTGATCTGTAAACCATATTCACTGACCATTTGGTGATAGACCTCACTTAAGGTGAGATTTTTGTATTCTGTTATGTGGTCAAAACATCCGTCCCAAGCGCTGTAAGTATAAGTACCATTTTCATAATATTTATATTCAAAATACTTAGGAAACTCCCCATTATCAGTTTTGATAAGCCTTTTCTCTTCCTTTTTGTCCGTGAGAGGACCTAATAGGTTGATGTAAGTTTTGCCGTTTTTGTCTTTTCCAATTTCAGCTTTCTTGTTGGTCAGATCAGAGCTAAATACAAAACCGTTAACTTTTTCAGGTTTAATCCACTTACCACTCAACGAGAACCCATTTCCGATAGGCATACTTTCGTCCGTCTCAATTGATTTTTCAGCAATTATACTTTCTCCTGCAGGTAATTCGGTTAGGATTTTCGAATTGAATGTAGGCTGTTCATAAACTTTTGCACCTAAGATATTTATTACTTTTAACTTGTTTTCATTTTTGAAATTTTGTCCAAAAGCGAAGTTCAAAAAGAGAATGGAAATGACTGATACCAAAAAAGTTTTCATACTTATGTTTTAAGGTTATGGGCAGTTACCTTATCAGTTTATTTATTCAGTTGGTATTTTAGACATGTCCATATAGAAAATCTCCCAAGTGTGCCCGTCAAAATCTTCAATGGATCGTTGTTGCATAAATCCATAATCCCTTATTTCATGGGGCTCCGTTCCTCCTGCATTTAAGCCATTTTCGAGAATACTGTTTACTTCATCCAAACTATCTACGGCTAAAGAAAAAAGCCCTGCTAATTTTGATTTCGTGTCGGCAATTGGCTTGGTGGCAAAACTTGCAAATTTTTCGTGGTTCAAGAGCATCACAAAAATGTTCTCACTCCACACCATACACTTTGCAGTTTCGTCGGAAAATTGAGGATTGTTGGTGAATCCTAATGCCGTATAAAAGTCCATTGATTTTTGAAGGTCTTTTACTGGCAAATTGATAAATACTTGTTTGGCCATTTTATTATAATCGTTTACGGTTCAAAAAATAGGTTTGTTTATTGTTTCAAATGTTATAGGTCATTGTGATTTTTACAATTACAGTAACAGCCTCCTTTATTTAAAGAGGCTGTTTTAAAGTTAATAAAGTTTCTGTTTATTACCACGTTAATTTGAAGGACTGACTCGCTATACTATTCATGTAAACAGCGTGAATTCTTTAATTTGAGAAGTGATCCTCAGGCAGTAAGTTCTAAGCAACTTTGATACCATACAGTTAGCTGATTTTAACAATAATTTTCCCTATAGTATGGCCTTTTTCGATTTCTTCATGGGCTAGATAAAGCTCATTAAATTGAAATTCTTGAGATATATGAGGCCTTAATTTTTTTTGATGTATTTGATTGATCAATTCATTTAAAATTGTCTGATGTCTGCCATTTGAGCCTGAAACACCCATATATTCGTAGCTAATGGTGTGGGATTTCAATAGCATTTTATAACCAACCAACTCATCAAAATGTACAGGAAGATGGTGCATATATGTCCTCCTGTTTTTAAATATTGCAAAGATTGGAGAAAAGTATCACCTCCAACGGTATCCAAAATAAACTCTACACCTTCTTGTTCAGTAACTTGGTTTACGGTTTCAATAATATTTTCTGTTTTATAATTGATGACATGATCGGCTTTTAATACTTCTTTACAAAAATGAATTGACTCTGGCCTGCTAGCTGTTGTTATCACTTTGCAACCTGCATTCTTAGCTAATTGAATTGCTATGTGTCCTACACCTCCGGCGCCAGCATGGATGAGTACCCAATCATTTTTAACTATTTTGAGTTTATCAAATAAAGCTTCATAAGCGGTAATGCCGACCAATGGAATCGCGGCACCAATTATTGGATCCAAGTCAGGTACCTTTAAACACAGGATCGATTTAATGGAAATATATTCCGCATTGGCGCCTGGCAAAAAAGGGTTGGGTGATGCGATGATTCTATCCCCCAATTGTAAATCGGTAACTGCTATTCCCTTTTCAACTATCTCACCATATAAATCATAACCCAAAGTCACAGGGAATGTCCTGCGATCACTTTGGATACTTCTAATTCGACAATCCAATGGGTTAACGCTGGTGTAGTGAACTTTAACCAAAACCTCATCATTTTTAATGATTGGTTTTGGAAGATCGATGGTTTTAAATACGTCCTTGGCCGAACCGTTCTTGATTATAACATTTGCTTTCATAGTACTTTTTGATACAAATGTATTTCTGGTACTAAGTATGATTGTTATTCAAAAAGAAGGGATTTTTATTCATTCAGTATTTTCTGATGGAAGAAGGGCGTATACCGAATTTCCTTTTGAATGCATTCGAAAAACTCCCCAGGCTCTGGTATCCGCATTGTAAGGAAATATCCTGGAGAGAGGTATTAGTGTCTAGCAATAGTTGATGAGCTTTTGCCAACTTTTGGTCTACTTGATATTCAAAAATGTTTTTATGAAATGCTTCCTTGAATAGCTGTTTCAGTTTGAAAGTGTTGATGCCAATATCTTTTGCTAATTGTTCAATAGTTATATAATGTTCTGATTTATCTAGGATTCTCCGCGCTTCTTCAATTCTTTCATCATCTTGGTGGCTTTTCTTCAATTGATAATTGTTGCATCTCAAAAGTGTTTCTGAAAATGAACAAAGCTGATCCAGAAGAATCTTTTCTATCATTAGGCCTGAAAAGCTATTGTTTGTTTCGTCCATCTTGGTAATGCTGTTGAGTAATTCTAAATTGTTTGGGACAATTGGCAACTCAATAACCTCATTATTGAATATACCATTATGTAGTTGATTGATTTCTTCAGCAAGACGCTTGGAGAAGTGTAGATGAATTACATTGAACAGCGTATCATGTTTTAGTTTTGAATGATAGACATTGGAGTGGGTGTTATATAGTAGTGTTTTTCCCTCATTAAAAGTATATATCCTTTTCTTGTTACTGAAAGTCTCAGAATACCCATTTATACATAATACAAGCTTGAAAAATGATTCTGTATAATCAACCTCCAATTCGAGTGCATCAATCGTGTGAAAATTGTAAAAGTGAATAGAGGACCCAAGCAAGTTTGAGAAACTTAACTCTTTATAAAATTGGTAGTTATTAAAGGAAGGATTGATGGAGTTGGAAATTTTCATAAGCAGTGGAGCTAAGGTCTATCGAATGTCCTTTTATGGGATTGGGGATGATTTTTTACTTGTTAAAACATAAAGTTAATGCTCATTTATCTTATCCAAATTGCTTGGGTTTTTGTCCTTTAGCAGCTAACTCAGCAACCTGGTTAATTCGATTTTGTCTGGTTTCGGCTATTTTGGCAAGTACAATCCATTGTAAAATAGTTTTTCTCATTGATTTGTTAAGGCTTAAAAAATAGTCCTTAGAACCTTTTTGTGTGATAAAGGTTGCTTCTAAATCTTTTGGGACAATTAGTTCTTCTACTTCATCCAATATCGTCCACAAACCGTTTTGCTTTGCAATTTCAATGCTCTCAAAACCTGCAGGCATCATTTGCCCGGTTTCTATAAGCATTTGAACTTTGTCTTTATTGATTTTTGACCAAGTGCTATTCGGTTTTCTTTTGGAATAGAATTGACGATAGCTAAATTCATCTATGGTTTGTTTCTTACTATCAATCCAGCCAAAGCAAAGCGCTGTCTCTACGGCCTCACTCCAACTGATACTGTCTTTACCTGAATTTTTGTTATAAAATACGATCCATACAGACTGTTTGGAATGGTGGTTTGCTTCTAACCATTTTTGCCAATCAGCACAATTTGCTGGATAATATTCTTCCATATCTTCTTGGGGCATCTATTTATTAGGGTTATTTCAAAACCTACTATTAAAGTAGTAAAAAGCCATTTCTTTTTTAGCAGAGGCCTTATATTGTTTAATGCCATAGCTGCCTTCCAATGTGCCTTACCTCTTATTCTTTGCTTTTTAAGTTTTCCAGTGCTTTAGTTTGGGCAATTTCCAAGGCTTTTTCCGAGCTGCTTGGTTCCGATTGAGTGGATTTAATCTATTCTTGTGGTTCACCTTTAATTATTTCACAATGTCCTATACTGTCCCGACCTTTTTCCTGGGCCATTCTGAAGGTGGAATAATGCCCTTCTGATGGTTCAATGTTGTGATCCAATAATTAGCTACTCAATAGTTTCGAATCAGTCAGTACTTTACAGACTTTATCTTGAATATATTTTGTCATAACTGTTTTGGGTTTTATTTTTCGTATTTCTTACTATTTGCTTTATTGTTCAAAAGTCTTTCCAGTTTTTGCAATCTAGAAAGCCAAAACTTGTCAAAGTAGCTAATCCATTCTTGTAGTTCATTAAAGCCGTCTTGCCTTAGAATACAGTAGCGCTCTCTTCCGATATTCTGGATGGAAATGAACCCCGCGCTATTGAGAATTTTGACATGCTTAGAAACCGCAGGTCGGCTCATTTTAAAATTTTCGGCAATAGAATTTATGGTTAAACTGTCTTTTGATAGGAGTTGTAAAATTTGCCGCCTGCTGGGGTCTGCAATGACCTGAAATGCATCAAATGTTTGTGCTGTCATATCATGTTACATTTAGTTGTTTGGTTAAGCGCTTGCCTATTTTTGCCCAACCTTTGTTCATAATGATATAAGCCAAATAGTTTTTCATTCCTTTAAATCCTTTGTGTTCCAATGTCAAAATAGTTCCATTGCCTTCAGGTGTGAGTGTCCAAATAACAATCGAATCAAGTGAAGGTTTTTCTTTTGACAAACCGCCTTTCCACGAATAGACGAGTTTTTTGAAAACCTCGATTTCTAGTACTTCACAGTAAATTCTTCCGTCAAAACCTAAGGGGTATTTGGGTTTTGTGCCAAACTGAAACTTGTGCCCAACTATTGGCTTAAAGTCATTCGGCATAAGCCACTGTGCTAATAACTCGGAATTGGTCAAATATTCCCAAACGGTTTCTGGTGATTGTTCGAAGGTAAATTGATGTTGGATTTCTTTTTCCATAATACGTAACTTAAAAGTTACGCAATTTTAAATATAACTTTTGGGCGGTACAAAATTTTTAAGGAAAGATTTTATTAGCCTTCCTGTAAGAATATCGACCCTTTCTGTACTCTAGATAAGGTCTCTTTTAGGAGTTGGAGGCCGTCCTGTAGGTAAAGTAAACTCTCCAGTTGCCCTATTGGGCATTCCGGTAGGGCAGTGGTACCGTCCATTTGGACAGGAAAGCTATTTTACCCTACAGGAAAGAGTTTAAAACGGTAAGATTAGCTTTTTCGTCTTTTCGAGACCTAACATTTGGTACCCAACCGCACAAAAGGGAATGACGTTTAGATCGAAGTGGCCTGTACAATATAGCCGTCCCTGGTATAGTGCAAATTGCCTGTTTTCGAGCATGGTTGGATAGAAAGGAG
>NZ_JAHHZM010000025.1 GCF_018642165.1 Echinicola shivajiensis | reverse complement strand
AATATAAGTTGCAAAAATCTTAAATATAAATAAGATAAATAAGTTCAAAAAAATAATGTTTATTTAATATACATCCTTTAAGAAATTTATATATTCAATAAATCTACAATAAACAAGTGAATAAGGTATTGGATCTATTTTACTCTAATTCTGAAGTACCATAAATAATTTTTTAACTAAACTCTAATGAATTAAGATGATAACCAATTTTAATCTAATAACATTGGCTAATCTATTAGCTGCCACTTTAGGAATAATTACTGTCATAATATTATTTGCATTTAGAGATGGTAATGGAAAATCAAGAAGTTTTTTAAGCTTTGCTTTGATAGTGATGGTGATAAATATCATTGCTGGAATTATTACTGAAAGCAATATGGTTTACCAATTCCCTCTAACTTTCAAAATAAGTAATATCCTTTGCTTTTTATTTATACCGCTCTCCTATCTCTACATTAGAAACCTACTTTATTCTCAATCAATTTCACCGAAAGACTTTGTCCATCTTATTCCATTTTTATTGATTCTAATTGATAGCATCCCCTTTTTAACATTACCTCATGATGAAAAAGTTAATATACTAAATATGGGTATCTCCGGATTGCCAGATACCTCCATATTCTTGCAAGTTTCATTTATTCCAAAGGAATTAGTCAATATAATGTATCATATCTTTTTCGGACTTTATTTTGTATTGCAGCTCAGTCTACTTCTTAAATTCATAAGCAACGAGGAAAAAGAATTCAAGGAAAAAAATCAGCCCATCCTCAACTGGATTTTCTTTTTTCTTTCAGTACAGTTTTTTCTTTTCTATCCTTATTTTATCCATTCTTACTATCCGTTTGAAAATGGTTTATATGAGGACTTGAGTAAGGTGGCAGGGGCATTGGTTTTATTAAGCACCTGTATTTATCTCTTTAGGCAACCTAAGATACTATATGGTTTTGCAGGTGTCCTGGGTCCATCTATAGAGAAGCTGAAAAGCAATAGAAACAAAAAAAGAATGGCCAAAGGAAACTCATATACCTCAAAGTTTTTAAGTGAATCTAGGATAATAGAAATAGATTCAAAATTAAATAATCATATAGAAAACAATGCGCCATATTTGAATCAAGGTTATAACTTGAATGATTTAGCGGAGGAGCTTGACATACCACTTTATATACTGAGTTCTTTCATCAATAAGCAAAAAGGCGTAAACTTTAATGACTTTTTAAATAAATATAGAATTGAACATTGTAAGCAGAAAATCCGGGAAGGAGAATGGAGAAACATAACCTTGGAAGGTCTTGCTTTCGATTGTGGATTTAGCAACAGAAATTCGTTTAGAGCTGCTTTCAAAAAGTTTTCTGGTCAGACTCCTTCTGAGTTTATTAAGAATTTCAAGTGATTGAATTTTAGCCATTATTATAAATATTGGCATTTCGAATTTATAATTCCCCTTATCCTCAAAAGTATTTTTTAATTTAATCGGAGTACTATACCAAGTTCCTGACAGTTTTATTATACCAATTATTCAACTGTATTTTCTTCATGTTAATTAAAGGAAAATGCATCCAGTAGCTATAATGCTGGACTAATCTTGCTATAAGGTATGCAAATCAATATTTCATTGAGTACTATAATCCAATTAATGGCGGCTACTGCTTCCCTGATAGCGGCTTTGGTTCTTCTGTCCTACCCAACAAAAATAACTGATCAAAAGAACGCCATGAGCCTTTTAAGCTTAATGTTTTTTTGTCTTTTTTTATGGATTTCTATGGATATTATTCAGTCCATTGAAAAGCTAAACCTGAACTTTTCCTTTATCAAACCTGGTTTTTTAGCATTAATTTTTATGTCATTCTTTGTACCGATTCACTATTTGCATATCCACTCTCTAATCCACAAAAAACTCAAAAGGTTGAATTTACCGATACACTTTATATTACCTGTACTTATTTTTATAATTGGAACAATTAACTATCGTAATTCACTATCCGATTCATTCATAGGACCATTGGCATTTTTAATCCATTTGCAGTTGGTGTTTTATTGGATGTTAGAGATCCAGACTGCCTTAAAGATTTTATATTTAAAGAAGCAAAAGAAATTTAGGGTCCATAAAGGCTGGTTGAAATGGGTAATGTTTTATCTAATTATCCTACCCACTTTATTTCTTCCTTTTTTCATATTTAAAATTTCTGGTGACTCTACCCAAAATTCTATTATAATAGATATTTGGGAAGCCCTAGGAGTGCTGTTAATAAGCCTATCTTTATTTTTGAAACCAGATTTCCTATTTGGATTGATGCCGATTCCCTTGGAAGAAAAAAAATACGCCGGTTTAAGGCCTAAATTAGACCTTAAGAATCATTTGAACAGTGAAGATCATCAATTATTAAAGAAGCAAATAAAACTTTATATGAATAATCATAAACCCCATCTGGAAAAGTATTTCAGTATAGACCAAATGGCAAATGAATTGGGGGTTTCAACAAATGATCTAGAATGTTTCTTTTGGCATCAGGAAGGATTAAGTTTTGAGGAATATATCAACCAGCAAAGAATAATCTACAGCCAGACTATTATAAAGAAAGGGGCTATATCTCAATTGACATTGGATATATTGGCAAAGAAGAGTGGTTTCAAAAATCGTGTCAGCTTTATTAATTCATTTAAGGAGTTTACAGGTTATAATGCTGCAGATTATATAAGCCATTTTCTTAAAATCCCTTCAAATAAGTGAGATATGACAATATTTATAACACTTGTCAGTAATACTGCTGAAGTTTATTGACTTCATTCCAATACTAATTATATTAATTTTTAGTATTACTGATTGATTTGTCAACAACTAGGAAGCTGGGCTTTCTAATAAATGGATGAAAGTCATGAAAAAACTGACCCTAATAGCATTATTTTTTTGTCCACTCCTCACCTATTCACAGGAAAAGTCTATTGATTCGACTGCTATTTATATCCTTGACCGTATGAGTGAAGTAATCGGCCAATTGGAATCTTGCAGTTTTCACCTTTCAACGTCGTCAGACCATAAAAACATATATCCATTGTCTGGTCATTCCAAAGAGTTTACCGAACATGATGTAATCATGCAAGGACCTGACAAAATGATGGTTCTTGCAAAAGGATATCCTGAAAATCAAGGATTTTACTATAATGGGGAGGTTTTTACTAGGTACTCATTTGATGAAAACAACTATACCACCGTAGCAGCACCAAATAATATCCTAAGTACGATAGACAGTATCAACATTAAATATGATGTTGAATTTCCCGCTGCAGATTTTTTCTATCCTTCTTTTACAGATGACCTGATTGATAATTTTGATCAAATATATTTCTTGGGAAGAAAGGCAATTAATGGTACAGAAGTGTTTCAAATAGCTGCCATTAATGATGCCATGAATGTCCAGATCTGGATATCAAATGACGCACTAACATTACCTTTCAAATTGTCGATAATCAACCGTGACAATGAACTTCCCATCCAATATGAAGCTACCTTTTCAGATTGGGAAATTAATGTAGAATATCCCGAAAAAATATTCGATTTCATACCACCTCCAGGCGCAAGACTTGTTGCCATTCTCCCAAAACCCATATAAAGAAGTAAGATGATGAACCTCCCAAACCTAAAACTAATACTGGGGCTTGGTATTTGCCTTTTGTTGTCCTTTCCAAGCTTATCAACAGCACAGAGATTGAAGCATAGCCCATCCAGAGGAGGAGCGCAAGCAAGACCTTCTTCAGGAAGGAGTATAAATGGAGGAGCTCAAAGATCAAGGGAAAGGCCTGCATTCAATAACACTCGAGCCACACAAACTAGACCTAGTAACACTAGGACAAATACAAATAGAGCCACAAATACCAGATCTACTAACACAAGGTCAACAAATGCTAGATCAACAAATACACGATCATCAAACAATAGAACTAATTATCAAAATCGATCTAATCATTCCAGAACCACAAACAATGTCAGAACCTCTGTGAATGTAAATAACAGAGTTAACATTAATAGAAGTACAGTAGTTATCAGAAATCCCCGCCCTTATTACAGGCCACCTTATAGTTATGGTAGGTACAGATATTACAGTTATAGGCCATATTATTATCATCCGTTTAGGCCGTATTACTGGGGACCTGCTTGGCATCCTTGGGGATTTTTTGTAGCTGCATTAGCCACTACAGCTATTGTAATTACCATTGAGAACCAAAAGTATCACTACGATAATGGCGTTTATTATGTCCAAAGCAATGATGGTTATACAGTGGTAGAAGCACCTGTAGGAGCAACTGTTCAAACCTTACCTCAAGAAACTACTACTGTTGTGGTAAATGAAACGACTAATAATTATTACTATGGTGGCACGTATTATGAAAAAACAGATGAAGGATATACTGTAGTGCCTCCTACTGCAGGAACAGTGGTTGAGAACCTGCCTGAGGGAGCCGAAGAAGTTAAAATAGGTGATCAAACCTATGTACAGTATGGTGAAACTTATTACCAGCCTATTCAGGAGAATGGAAAAAATATGTATGAAGTTGTTCAGGTAGAAGCGGAAGAAGAATAAATTGGTTTTCCTTAGTTAAGTATGCTTAAAATAAAGATCCTTACTGTAAGGGAAGTTTAAGCAAGTCGAATGCTTAGCTTCTTCTGATCAATATATCAAAAGCATGTACTTTGCTTAATCCTATAATTTTAAGCAGATTATCCATTTTTAAATCAGAATACCAATACTATACTTTTTAATTTAATTAGAAAGTTCAATTTATCATGATTTGATTCTTAACAACTATAAACATCATTAAAAAAAGATAGAACGAACCACCACAGGTATAGCTCAAGCTATTTAAGTCACCAAGACTATCTATTATTATCCGTACTACAAATCCTTAATATAATCACTTATGAAAGGAAAACAACATACTCTAATTCTCACGTTGATTTTTCTAATAACATACCTTCCAACCATGTCACAGACCTTTACCATGGGCAAAAAATGTAAAGCCTTATTGGATGAAGCAAATGGACTTTTAGATGCAGAATCATATACTGAAGCTTTGGCTAAATTGGATGAATTTAGCGGAAGTTGCAAAACAAAGGATGCAAAAGAAATAGCAGCAACCAGTAAAGCTGAAGCATATAACGGACTTCAGCAATATGATCAGGCTATTAGGGAAGCTGAAGTCGCTCTTAAGATAACTAAGGACAAAAGTCTCTTGGCTCATTTCCAAAAAGGAATAGCATTAAATGAACTTGGGGATTCTGTAGGATCAAAATCAGAATTACAAAAAGTGATTGAATTGACCGAGATGAATCAAAATACCAGTGAAAGAGCCAATAACTATGCATTGATGGCAAGGATTTATAGCCGGCAACTTAATGATCGAGATTCTGCCGATATCTATCTAGACAAAGCTATTGAATTGAGTCCTGAAAACACCGCTTATATTATCCAGAAAGGTGATATGAATCTATATTATAATGAATATGAAGAAGCTTATGCCAATTATGATGAAGCCCTAAGAAAGGGTCATGATCCATTAGATATTTCCATAAGTCGAACAAAAGTTTCTCTTAAAAAACTGGAGAATAAATACGGAACTAATAAGGCCAATGAACTTCGGGATAAAATGACTTCAGATGAAAAAGAAGTGCTATGTTCAGATCTTAGCAAAGCTTTGAATCTGGGGTGGGAAGACATGAGCATGGATATGTTCTCCGCACTAATTTGCAACTAACTACTTATGAAAACGAATTGGACCATGAAAAAGCTATTTATTTTAATCCTGAGCATTAGCGTTTTATTGGGTTGTGCCAACTGGAACAATCAACAAAAAGGAACCGCTATAGGATCTGCAGGTGGTGCAGCAATCGGAGCTGCTGTCTCCAAAGGAAGTATTTGGGGTGTTTTGGCGGGGGCAGCCATTGGTGGAGCAGCCGGAAACTTGATTGGTAAAAAGATGGATCAGCAGGCAAAGGAATTGGCCCAGGCTATCCCTACAGCAGAAGTAAAAAGGATCAATGAAGGTATTAATGTGACATTTGATGCCAGCCTAGTGTTTGAGATTAATTCGGCGAATTTGAGTGAGAGTTATAAGGATGACCTTTTAAGAGCTATCCCTGTATTTGAAAAATACTCAGATACAAATATACTTATTGAGGGGCATACAGATGACTCAGGTAGTGAAGAGTTCAATATGGTATTGTCTGAAAAACGGTCAAAAGCTGTTTCTAATTTTCTTGCCGAAAATGGTGTAGAAAAATCAAGGTTAATCGAAAAATGGTATGGTGAAACCCAACCTAAATATCCAAATGATGAGGAGAACAGGGCTAAAAACCGAAGAGTAGAAATGGCTATTTATGCCAATGAGGATATGCAAGAGGAAGCAAAAGCCGGTACTCTTTGATTTTTTAATAATCATTAGAAAGTTACAAGAATAAGGATCCTAATATTTCAAGTTCGACACAAATGAAATTTTATTCAGGCATTTAATAGATATCTCTCAACTTAAAACTTTATTTATTTTGAAAAATTTTATTCTACTTATCTCTATTTGTTGTTTAAGCTTTTTGTCGTCTTATGCTCAAACTGATTCTTTAATATTTAAAAATAAAGATGTAATAGTGGGAGAAATTAAGTCAATGGACAAAGGGATTGTCGTTATCGAAACGGATTATAGTGACAGTGATTTTAAAATAGAATGGGAAAAGATCAGTGAGGTATATTCAAAACAAAACTATCTTATTACATTGACTTCAGGTCAGAGGCATAATGGGTATTTAAAATCCTCTACTCCAAATCATGTCATAATTCATACTATAAGTGGAGATTCGATTGAAGTAAATTTAAATGAAATCGTCTATTTCAAGACTTATGAAAATGATTTCCTTAGTAGGTTATCTGCCAATATTGATATTAATTATAGTTTCACCAAAGCAAATAATCTAACCCAATCGGGTCTAAGAAGTGCCTTAGGATACGTTGCTCCTAAATGGTCAGCTTCAGCTGGCTACAATCTTATAAAGTCAAACCAAGATGAAGTTGAGCCCATTAGAAGAGAAGATGGTAGTTTCTCCTTTAGAAAATTTCTTCCCAAGGATTGGTATTTACCAGCTAATTATTCCTTTCTATCCAATACAGAACAAAAACTAGATCTTAGGAGTATCTTTAAACTGGGGGTGGGTAAATATATTATTCATACCAATCAGTCCTATTTGGGTGTTGAAGGAGGGTTTTCATATGTTAATGAAAAGTTTTCTAGTGATGATGCCAATAGGAACAGTATGGAAGGATATGTAGGTAGTGAACTAAATCTTTATGATATAGGGGACCTAAATTTGCTTACGAAAGCGGTAGTTTTCCCAGGGATTACTGAAAAAGGTAGATGGAGATTTGATTATAATATAGACGTAAAATATGACCTGCCTCTTGAGCTGTATATCAAAGTTGGATTCTCACTAAATTATGATAACCAAGTTGTAGAAGGAGCAAGTAAAGCTGATTACGTTTTCCAAACAGGGATAGGTTGGGAATTATAATTTTTGCTGGAACTGTATATAAGTCCTTATTATTGCTTCATCCAATGGATATCGGAAAAGCCCGACTTCCTTATGTATGCAATCTCTTTTAAGACGAAATCAAAGCGAATGATTCTACTTGTGATAGGTCGGCATAGAAACAAGGGGATCAATTTACTTATTATAAAACAGCTTATCTTTTTTATCCTCAATTTAATTGGCTTACTTTTTTCTTCCTTAATGATTGTTTATTTAGATTTGAAAACTTGGGCCAATCATTCTAAAATATCAAAATGAAAAAATACAGTTATATTCTAGTCCTTTTAGGTATTATTACCATCATCTCATGTGAGGATAAGAAAAATAAAAATCTGGAAGACAGGGTTGAGAGAACAGCAAAAAGGTTGGAAAGGAGAATTGAAAAAGTCGCTGATGACTTAGAAGACACAGCAGACGAAATAGGTGATGCATTGGACAATTCTGCAAAAGACATTAACAAAAGTGCGAAAAAAGTTAAAAAGGATATAGAGAAGGCATTAGAAGAATAAGCTAAGACATATCATGGATAATTTCACTCTCCTTTAAGCAAAAACATAAGTAGAATAGATAGCAGCTTTCATCAGTAAACTGGAGAGAAGCTGCTATCTATTAGTTTATAATATTTCCGCATTGAACGTATCGCCTTGGGAAATATCTCCGGTATCATAACCTTTTCTAAACCATCGTATTCGCTGCGCTGAAGTCCCATGTGTAAAGGAGTCCGGAACTACTCGCCCACCAGACTGTTTTTGCAACCGATCATCTCCAATGGCATTGGCAGCATTTAAAGCTTCTTCCAAATCCCCCATTTCAAGAATATTTTTAGCCCTTTGGGTATGATGAGCCCAAACACCAGCTAGAAAATCAGCCTGTAATTCCAGTTTTACTGACAACTTGCTGTATTCCACTTCACTTAAATTTCCACGAAGGTTATGAACCTGATCAGTTATTCCTAATAAATGTTGGACATGGTGCCCGACCTCATGTGCTATGACATATGCCTGAGCAAAATCTCCAGGAGCGTTAAGTTTATCCCTCAAGTCACTATAAAAGCTCAGGTCTAAATACAATTTTTCATCTTCGCTGCAATAAAAAGGACCTACAGCTGAAGTTGAATATCCGCATGCTGAGCGCACCTCATCACTAAAGATTACTAAGGTGGGTTCTCGATAGTCTTCTAAAAGGCTATTCCAAACATCTTCCGTATCAGCTAAAACAACTGAGCAGAAACCTATCAACTCCTCTTCTTCCTCTGATCCAACATATTCACTAGTTGCCGAAGACTGATTTCCAGTCCCCCCAACAAAATTCTGTAAAATCTGAAGTGGGTTAGATCCTGTTATCCAGGCAATAATAAAAAAACCACCTACTAGTATGATCCCTGTTTTAGAAAAAAGAAGCCTGATCAACGGACCAATTAGCATAGGGGACATAGGAGAACTTCCTCTAGAGTTTCCCCTTTGATCATCCACGTTTTCACTTTTTCTCCTTCCTTTCCACTTCATGACCCAGCAGTTTTTGTATATAAGCCTATTAAAGTATTCCTAATATAGTAATCTAATAGCGATTATCTTGATAATAAATTAGCGATTAATAAACCTCTAATTTATTATCAAAAATTAATCTTAAACTAACATTGGAAAGGAATATAGATGGGCTAATGTTCAGTCCACCAAAGTTTATTTTGGGAAACACCAAATAGATTGGACATTCTGTATAATACCCTCGCTCCTACATTTCCATCTATTTCATTTCCATCATCACCTGGAGCTACTTCCACTATATCAAATCCAATGATTTTTTTGTTTGACTTCACTAATAGCTTCATTAAATACATGATCTGCTCCAAGTCAAATCCGCCAGGAACAGGCGTGCCAGTATTTGGACATAGTTTAGGATCAAATCCATCAATATCAATGGTGATATATACTTCTCTCGGCAATGAATTGATTACCTGATTACAAATAGACCTCCATGTGGTTCCTTCATACATGGATTCCTTGATTTCTTTATCATAAAAGGTGTGAATTCTTGGATCTTCTTTCGCTCTATCTGATTCCTCTTCGCAATAATCCCTAATACCTAATTGTACAAGTTTTTCTACCTGTGGAATTTTAAGAAAATTATGTGAAATACTGGCATGAGAATATTCAAAATTCTCGTAGGCGTCTCTAAGATCAGCATGTGCATCTATTTGTAATACCCCAAAGCTTGAATATTTTTCAGACAGAGCCTTAATATATCCAAGTGGAGTACTGTGGTCTCCACCTAATAATGCAACCAGTTTTCCTTGGTTAAGGTAATTTTTGGCTGTTTTATAGACCCATTCGTTCATCTTTAAACAGGCCCTATTGATAAGATCAGGAACTGCCAAGTATTTTTCATTATCTTCCTTTTGCTTTCCTGTTTCTAACCATTCAATATAATCATCTGCAATTTTACGGTGGTTGGAATTGCTATGGGCCAACTCAGCAGGAATGGGCAACATATGAATGCCCATTGTCCAGGCATCCACAATATCATCCTGAAAAAGATCAACCTGAGCAGAAGCATTTAACACACTTTCCGGCCCCTTTGCTGTACCATGAGAGTAACTTACTGTAACTTCCCATGGTACAGGAACGATAATAAGTGTTGCTGTTTCTTCATCATATGGCAAACCAAAAATATTACCATGTGATGCCACTCCATTTGGATCAAAATGATTAATTACTTCCTGTTTCCTAGTAATCATAATCTTATTTTTATACTGTTATTTTTTTTAAAAAGATTTAAGTCTTAATCCTTTAAAAAGATTCTAAATCCTTATATAATTTACTGAAATTCCACGAATATACCCATAATCAAAAAAGATAATTGTCCGCTATTCTATTGAATAACCTCTTTTAATGTGCCCATTCCCCTGTTTATACCAACTTCCCAAGAATCAGCATGTAATTCTAATATTGCCATCATTCCTGGAGTCATATTGATTTGGAAATCATTTGTCAACATAGCTAGCGCACCACTAATACCTGGATTATGCCCTATGAGAATGACCTGATTAATTTCATCAGATACTGTTCTCAATGTGTCAAAAATGATATCCACATCAGCTAGATAAAGATCCTTCTTTATTTCTTTATTCGTGATGGATAAATAATTATCAATGATATCAGCCGTTTCCTGTGTTCGTTGGGCAGAGCTCACATACGAAATATCAAAAAACATGGCTCTCTCTTTTAAAATGGCTCCCAGTCTATTAAGTCTATATTTTCCATTATCGCTAAGATTTCTAGAAAAATCCCCTTTAAAACCATGAGCCGGTTCGGCCTCACCATGTCTTAATAATGTCAGATATTTTGCCATATTACCTTGATATCGATGAAAAATTATTACAATATTACAACGAAATAACCATGCCAAAATCAATATGAGATGAATTTATATTTGGAGGAGAATATAATCGCTTCTATTTTTGAATTTTGTAGAGCATGATTATAATAATCGCTGCTTCCAGATAAAGAATATCACTATGCCAAAAAATTTAGTCATTGTCGAATCTCCAGCCAAAGCAAAAACCATTGAAGGTTATCTCGGTAAGGATTATAAAGTAGCTTCCAGCTATGGTCATGTCCGTGATTTGCCCAAAGGAGATAAGGCCATTGATATAAAAAATAAATTCCATCCTACCTACGAAGTTACCTCTGATAAAAAAGAGGTTATCAAACAGCTCAAAAGCTTGGTAAAGGACTCTGAAACCATTTACCTAGCAAGTGATGATGACCGTGAAGGAGAAGCCATTTCATGGCACTTAAAAGAGGTTCTTAAGTTAAAGGAAGATAATACCAAAAGGATTGTATTTAGGGAGATCACCAAAAATGCAATTGTTAAAGCCATCGAAAACCCAAGGTCTATAGATATTGATCTAGTAAATGCTCAGCAGGCAAGAAGAATCTTGGATAGGCTCGTAGGTTTTGAATTGTCTCCAGTACTTTGGAAAAAAGTAAAAGCTGGTCTTTCTGCGGGTAGAGTACAATCCGTAGCTGTAAGGTTTATTGTAGACAGGGAAAGAGAAATTGAAAAGTTCGAATCAAAGTCTTCCTATAAAATAACAGCAATCTTTGATGTCAAGGGCAAAGTATTAAATGCTGAGCTACCGAAGAAGTTTGAAACTCAGGAAGAAGCCGAGGAGTTTCTTAAGAATTGTTTGGAGGCTAATTTCTCCATAAAAAGCTTAGAGAAAAAACCAGCAAAGAAAACCCCTGCTGCGCCTTTTACCACTTCCACCCTTCAGCAAGAAGCAAGTAGAAAATTAGGCTTTTCTGTTTCGCAAACCATGACTATCGCTCAGAGGTTATATGAAGCAGGTAAGATCACCTATATGAGGACTGATAGTGTCAATCTGTCTTCAGAGGCAATGGAAAGTGCTAAAAACCAAATTGTCAGTGCATTTGGAAATGAGTATCATAAGGCAAGAGCTTATACTTCAAAGGCTGAAGGTGCCCAAGAAGCTCACGAAGCCATCAGGCCAACCAATTTCTCTAATCTGGAAGCAGGTACCGAAAGAAATGAGCAAAGACTATATGAACTGATTTGGAAGCGTGCCATCGCATCCCAAATGGCTGATGCACAATTGGAGAAAACCAATGTTAGTATTTCCATAAGTAATTCTGACCAGAATTTAAGTGCTCATGGAGAAGTTATCAAATTTGAAGGGTTTCTAAAAGTATACTTGGAAAGTACCGATGATGAGGAAGATGAGGAAAATAACCAAAGTAAAGGCTTATTACCTCCTTTGACCATTGGTCAAGAACTAGACCTGACAGAAATGAAAGCCCGTCAGAGTTTTACCAGACCTCCTGCAAGATACACTGAAGCATCATTGGTAAAGAAACTAGAGGAAATGGGCATTGGTAGACCTTCTACCTATGCACCTACCATTTCGACGATACAAAAGCGAAACTATGTAATTAAGGAATCCAGAGATGGAAAGCCCCGTAATTACACCGAAATGATTATCAAAAATGGTGAGTTTGCAAAAAGTGAGAAAACGGAAAATGCAGGTTCTGATAAGAATAAACTCTTCCCTACCAATATAGCCATGGTGGTCAATGACTTTTTAGTGGAGCACTTCCCTAATGTTATTGATTTTAAGTTTACTGCTAAAGTAGAAAAGGAATTTGATGATATTGCCCATGGATTGCAACAATGGGATGATATGATCCAAAACTTCTATGGTAAATTCCATAATACAGTTGAAGAAGCAGAAACTGTAGAACGTGCCAACGTGAGCTCTTCTAGAGAATTAGGTGTTGATCCTAAGACTGGAAAACCGGTAATTGTTCGTTTGGGTAAATTTGGACCATTGGTTCAGATAGGCGATCAGGAAGATGAAGAAAAGCAATTTGCCAGTCTAAAGAAAGGGCAGTTTATTGAGAGTATAACCTTTGAAGATGCAATGGAGCTTTTCAAACTTCCTAGAGATGTGGGAATGTTCGAAGATAAAAAGATCGTTGCTGCAATAGGGAGATTTGGTCCATATATTAGGCACGACAGCAAGTTCGTTTCACTGGGAAAAGAACTAGATCCATTAAGTATTACTGAAGAAGAGGCCATACAGCTTATTAAGGACAAGCGTGAAGCAGATGCCAAAAAGCATATCAAGAGCTTTGATGAGAATCCAGAAATTCAAATATTAAATGGAAGATGGGGACCATATATTAAATTCGGAAAGAATAATTTTAAAATCCCTAAGGATAAGGTTGCTGAAGATCTCAGTTATGAAGAAACCATTGAGATCATTGAAAACCAGCCCGAAAAGAAAAAGGGAAGGTATGCTAAAAAGAAAAAATAATAAAAAGCCGGACAATGTTCCGGCTTTTTAGTTTTTAGACCTTAGCCCATGCAGTAGGAAGAAGGACTTTCTCTCCTATTGAACTAATTATGGATGAACTTCCATTTTTTTGATAAATTGATAAAGTAACCTAGCGAATAGAATTCAGAAATTGTATTTTTATTTAGTTGAATAATTATTCAGATGAAAAAGAAATTGGTTGTTTTGTCAGGTGCGGGGATTTCTGCTGAAAGTGGCATCAAAACTTTTAGGGACAGCAATGGGCTATGGGAAAACCATGATATTATGGAAGTTGCATCTCCAGAGGGATGGAGAAAAAACAAGGAAATAGTTTTGGAATTTTACAATCAAAGAAGGAAACAGGCTTTGGAGGTAAGTCCAAATGCTGCTCACTATGGACTTGCAGAATTAGAAAAATATTTCGATGTCACCATTATTACCCAAAATATAGACAATCTTCATGAAAGAGCAGGTTCAGGGAAGGTCATCCATTTACACGGTGAACTATTTAAATCCCAAAGCACATTAGACCCTAGATTGGTTTATGATATGGATTCTTGGGAAATAAAACTTGGGGATAAATGCGAAAAAGGCAGTCAATTACGTCCTTTTATTGTTTGGTTTGGTGAGATGGTTCCCATTATGGAGCCAGCAATAGAAGCCGCTGAAAAGGCTGATTTATTTGTTGTAGTAGGTACATCTCTGCTGGTTTATCCAGCCGCCAGTCTTATTCAGTATACACGTAATTCCATTCCAAAATATATTATTGATGTAAATATTCCCGAAACAGGATTATGGGAGAACTTAACCACAATTCAAAAAACTGCAAGCGAAGGTGTAAAGGAATTAAAGGAATTATTAAAACGAGATAATGGTTTATAAATAGCCGTTTAAATATATCCAAAATGATAACCGTACTACATAAAGCTAATACCCGAGGTCATGCCAATCATGGTTGGCTTAATTCTTTTCATACATTTAGCTTCGCCAATTATTATGATCCTGAAAGGATCCATTTTGGAAAACTAAGGGTGCTTAATGACGATGAAGTAGCCCCAGGGATGGGTTTTGGAACTCATCCACATGATAATATGGAAATTATTTCCATACCCTTGGAGGGAGATTTAGAACATAAGGATAGTATGGGGAATACCACAGTGATAAGGGAGGGTGATATACAAGTAATGAGTGCAGGAACAGGTATTAAACATAGTGAATACAATAAGAATAGAGACAAACCTGTCAAATTCCTTCAAATTTGGATTATTCCCAATAAAAGGAATGTCGAACCACGATATGATCAAATAAAACTTAATGAGGAAGAGGCTAAAAACCGATTTTCTCAAATATTGTCGCCAAATCCCAATGATGAAGGTGTCTGGATCTATCAAAATGCTTGGTTTCACTTTGCCAATCTAGATCAAGGACATCAAGTAAAGTATTCTCTTAAAGATCCAAATAATAATGGAGTTTATCTTTTTGTATTAAATGGTAATTTGGATGTCGAAGGAATTGAACTAGATTCAAGGGATGGTGTAGGAATATCAGACACTTCAATTTTTAATGTCAAATCCAATTCTGACTCCAAAATATTGTTAATGGAAGTTCCCTTGAACTAAGTGCAAATAAATAAGGCTCTCATTTATTTTGAGAGCCTTATTGAAATAAAAATAATTCATATTTACCAAATCAATACTTCCTTGGCATGTTTCCTTTCGTTTGTCCTGAACAGGCTGAACATGGCCATGAACTCATGGGTATTGCCGGGCAAGAGATAACTGCCGTTGGTTGGGAACTCATAGACATAGCCCACCTTCACCCGCTTCAGCAGGAAGCCCAGCTGCAGGTTGTTCGCATAGTCCACCCGGTGCCCCGCGCCCAACCAGAATTTGTCCATCAACAAGGCCTTCAGGTTGAACTCTATATTGTCCGGAAGGTCTTCCTGGTTCCTGTAAAAGAAATTACCGATCACCGAAAGATTTTCACTTACAGCTTCCCTATAGCCTGCCTGGACAATATAGTTGACAGGCCTGCCATCCATGAACTCATCACCGCTCGCAAAGCCACCACCGTTCACCTGGTGCATCGCATAGGACAGGTAGTACTTTTCATGTGT
>NZ_JAHHZM010000024.1 GCF_018642165.1 Echinicola shivajiensis | reverse complement strand
CCTTACCAGTACCGTTTCAGGTAGCAATATGCCATCAACGGCCACTCCCCAGTCCACGGTAACTGCAGCAGGCTCGTAGACCTCCTCGATCTTCATGCCCTGGATGGTAAGCGTGGCTGACTGGTAGTCAATATTATAATTATCCCCTGCGGACAAGCTGCCCAAATTAATATCATATACACCAATTGACTCACCTGCTGCTCTGCTTAAGCTTCCTGTCAAAGTGTTCTCATCATCACCATTGACAAAACCGGAAGCCGTATAGCCCAATACAGGATCTGCTGTACCATAGACCTTGGTCTGCTCATCGGCAATGACCGATAGGCTGGCCTGGCTTATTTCAAGGTTGCCGTCCATATAACTGATGGTATAATTAGAAGAAGTATAGCCGGAAGCAGTGATCGCATAAGTGCCTACATCCTCACCAGTTGCACGGCTGATATTCAATGTCCCGCCCAGAGCAGTGGCATCATCTCCATTCACAAAACCTGTATAGGAAACGCTCAAGGCAGGGTCAGTCTCACCATAAACCTTGCTCTGGTCAACTGCCGTTACCGCCAAGGCCGCCTGGGTAATCTCCATATTGCCATTCGTATAGCTGATGGTATAGTTCGATGAGGTATAACCCGAGGCCATAATTGCATAGGTTCCCACATCCTCTCCGGCTGCTCGGCTCACATCCAAGGTGCCGCCAAGGGCTGTTTCGTCATCTCCGTTTACAAAGCCGGTATAACTTATTGTTAAACTTGGGTCGGCTGCTCCGTAGACCTTGCTCTGGTTATCGGCCATTACTGTCAAAGCCGCCTGGGTAATCTCCATATTGCCGTCTGTATAGCTGATGGTATAGTTCGATGAAGTATAACCTGATGCGGTAATGGCATAGTTGCCCACATCTTCTCCGGCTGCTCGGCTGACATCCAATGTCCCGCCAAGGGCTGTCTCGTCATCTCCGTTTACAAAGCCTGAATAGCTTACTGTTAAACTTGGGTCGACTGTTCCGTAGACTTTTGATTGATCATCAGCCGTTACCATCAATGCTGCAGGAATGATCTCCATATTTCCATCCATATAACTGATGGTATAATTAGAAGAAGTATAGCCGGAAGCAGTGATCGCATAGGTGCCTACATCCTCACCAGTTGCACGGCTAATATCCAGTGTGCCTCCAAGGGATGTGGCATCATCACCGTTTACAAAGCCTAAATAGGAAACGGTCAAGGCCGGATCTGCTGCTCCGTAGACCTTGCTCTGGTCATCAGTCGTTACCGTCAAGGCCGCCTGGGTAATCTCCATATTGCCATCCGTATAGCTGATGGCATAATTGGATGAGGTATAACCTGATGCGGTGATCGCATAAGTGCCCACATCCTCTCCGGCTGCTCGGCTCACATCCAAGGTGCCGCCCAAGGCTATCGCATCATCTCCATTCACAAAACCTAAATAGGAAACGCTCAAGGCCGGATCTGCTGCTCCGTAGACCTTGCTCTGGTCGTCGGCCGTTACCGTCAAGGCTGCCTGGGTAATCTCTAAGCTGCCATCCGTATAGCTGATGGTATAGTTCGATGAGGTATAACCCGATGCAGTGATCACATAAGTTCCTACATCCTCTCCGGCTGCTCGGCTCACATCCAAAGTCCCGCCCAGGGCAGTGGCATCATCACTGTTTACAAAGCCGGTATAGCTAACTGTTAAACTTGGGTCTGCTGCTCCGTAGACCTTGCCCTGGTCATCAGCCGTTACTGTTAAGGCCGTCTGGGTGATCTCCATATTGCCGTCTGTATAGCTGATGGTATAGTTCGATGAAGTATAGCCTGATGAGGTAATGGCATAGTTTCCTACATCCTCTCCGCCTACTCGGCTGACATCCAAGGTGCCTCCTAAAGTCGTTTCATCATCTCCGTTTACAAAGCCTGAATAGCTTACTGTTAAACTTGGGTCGGCTGTTCCGTAGACTTTTGATTGATCATCAGCCGTTACCATCAATGCTGCAGGAGTGATCTCCATATTTCCATCCGTATAGCTAATGGTATAGTTCGATGAAGTATAACCCGATGCGGTAATGGCATAGGTACCCACATCCTCTCCGGCTGCTCGGCTTACATCCAAGCTGCCGCCCAGGGCTGTCGCATCATCTCCGTTTACAAAGCCGGAATAGCTAACTGTTAAACTTGGGTCTGCTGCTCCGTAGACCTTGCCCTGGTCATCAGCCGTTACTGTTAAGGCCGCCTGGGTGATCTCCATATTGCCGTCTGTATAGCTAATGGTATAGTTCGATGAAGTATAGCCTGATGCGGTAATGGCATAGTTTCCTACATCCTCTCCGGCTGCTCGGCTCACATCCAAACTGCCGCCCAATGCTGTCGCATCATCACCGTTTACAAAAGCTGAATAGCTTACTGTTAAACTTGGATCTGCTGAACCGTAGACTTTTGATTGATCATCTGCGGTTACCGTCAATGTTGCCGGAGTAATGTCCAGGCTTCCGTCCATATAAGTGATGGTATAGTTCGATGAAATATAACCAGATGCGGTAATGGCATAAGTTCCTACATCCTCTCCCGCTGATCTGCTCACATCCAAGTTACCGCCAAGGGCTGTTTCGTCATCTCCGTTTACAAAACCTAAATAGGAAACGGTCAAGGCTGGATCAGCTGTTCCGTAGACCTTGCTCTGGTCATCAGTCGTTACCGTCAAGGCTGCCTGTGTGATCTCCATATTGCCATCCGTATAGCTGATGGTATAGTTCGATGAGGTATAACCAGATGCGGTAATGGCATAGGTGCCCACATCTTCTCCGGCTGCTCGGCTGATATTCAATGTTCCTCCCAGGGCAGTGGCATCATCACCGTTCACAAAACCGGCATAGCTTACTGTTAAGCTTGGATCTGCTGCTCCATAGACTTTTGATTGATCATCTGCGGTTACCGTCAGGGCTGCTTTATTAACTGTCAAGCCCTGTATCACTGGATTTGCTGCATTGGTAAGCCCATCACCCGCTTGTGTTGCGGTGATTTGCGTGTTGCCTGCTTTTAGGATGGTGGCCTGGTTACCTGTAATGCTTACTATACTTGGATCATCAGCTGTATATGTAACGGTCAGGCCTTGATCGGTTTGGGCATCTCCCAAGCTAAAGGCTGCATCCCCAAAGGTTTTACCTGCAATACTAGGGAAGACAATGCGCTGATCTATCTTTACAGGGCCTTTCAAGCTGCTTTCAACAGCTGTACCAGCATCGGTGCCATCATTTGGTGTCACCTCAAAGCTGATATATTTTCCTTGGTCTGCGGCCTCTAAGGTGTATTGCTGTGCCATCGCTCCTGATATGGCCGCTTTATTTGTTCCTGCATTATCATCCGACCTGTACCATTTATAGCTGGAACCACTTTCAGGGTCACTGTCAGGGTCCGTAAAGGTATAATTCCCTGTCAATTGCTCCCCAACAGTCATTGCCCCACTGATGGAAACCGCACTGGCTGATGGAGCTTCATTCGTGTCCTTCGTACTGGTGTCGGTTACAGGACTGCCTGCATTTCCGCTTGGGTCGGTCAATGAAAAACTCAAGCTTAAAGTACCATCTCCTAAGCCCGAAACATCTATTCCTCCAAAAGTCATTGCTGCGCTGCTTACTGTCCCACTGGAAGATATTGGAGTTCCTCCTCCAGAACTTGAAATAGTATAATTATATACAGCACCTACTTCTGCTCCAGTAAAGCTAAAACTTAAAGATGTTTCATTGGTTTCATCAATAGGATCCTGATCAAAAGTGGCTGAATATCCACTAGGTGCTGTTTGGTCCAACACGGCTGAATTATCTGATACAGTACTTCCTGTATTTCCTCCTGCATCCGTAAGAGCGATATTAACAGTTAATGTACCATTAGTCAATGAACTTACATCAACACTGATACTCTGGGATAAGTTACTCACTGAAGAAGTTCCTGTAAGCGTGGCAGTATTCCCGTCACCACTACTTGAAATAGCGTAATTTACCGTTGTTCCCACCTCTGCATTGGAAATGGTAAAGGAAGTTGAGCTTGCCTCTGTGGCATTGATCATGTTATCATCCCATGAAACGGTATAACCAGTTGGTGCTCCTGCATCTTTGGTTTCAGTATCAGTGGCATCTGTACCTTGGTTACCTGCAGCATCAGTCAAGGATACCGATAGGACTATTGTACCATCATTTAAGCCAGAAAGGTCATATCCTGCCCCGCCATTATCAAAAGTTTCTGATGCTGTTGTCACTGTTTCAGTTCCTGAAACTGCTATTCCACCTCCTGAACTTGTAAAAGAATAATTCAAGGTGCTGCCCACTTCCATTCCTGTGACAGAAAATTCTATGATGGTCTCGTTGACCACATTGATCATTGTTTCACCAAGAAGGTCAATATTTACCGAATAACCAGATGGAGCAATAGTGTCCTTTGTCTCCGTATCAGTTGCTGCACTTCCTGTATTACCAGAAATATCCGTTAAGGTTACCGAAAGGGTAATGGTTCCATCACCCAAACCACTAAGATCTATCCCCGTAACCTGATCGGAAGCAGTGGCGATAATGCCTGAACCGGTCACATTGGTTCCACCTCCAGAACTGGATAAAGTATAATTATAGGTTGAACCAATTTCTGCTCCCGCAAAAGTAAAGCTAGTAGCCGATTGGTTCGAAGAATTTATTGGGCTTTGGTCAATCTGGACACTATACCCTGATGGTGCGGCAGTGTCTTTTGTCTCTGTATCGGTTGCTGCACTTCCTGTATTACCATAACCATCGGTTAAGCTTACCGATAGGGTTATTGTTCCATCATCCAAACCACTAAGATCTATCCCCGTAATTTGATCGGTTGCAGTAGCAATACTACCTGAACCTGTCACATTGGTACCACCACCAGAGCTGGATAAATTATAATTATAGCTTGCCCCAACTTCTGCTCCTGCAAATGTAAAGCTTGTGACTGTTTGATTGGAAGAACTTATTGGACTTTGATCAATCTGGACACTGTAGCCTGATGGGCCCGTAGCATCTTTGGTTTCCGTATTTGATGATGCACTTCCTGTATTACCAGAAATATCCGTTAAGGTTACCGAAAGGGTAATGGTTCCATCACCCAAACCATTAAGATCTATCCCCGTAACCTGATCGGAAGCAGTGGCGATAATGCCTGAACCGGTCACATTGGTACCGCCTCCGGAACTGGAGAAAGTATAATTATATGTGCATCCTACTTCTGCCGTTGCAAATGTAAAACTGACTGAAGATTGGTTTCCATTATTAATAGGGCTTAGATCAATACTAACGGTATATCCTGATGGTGCAGTGGTATCCTTTGTTTCAGTATCGGCTGCAGCACTACCTGCATTACCAAAGGTATCGGTTAAGGTTACCGATAAAGTAACAGTTCCGTCACCAAGTCCGCTCAAATCAATTCCGGTTATTTGATCCGTGGCGGTGGCAATGGTCCCGGTACCGGTCACATTTGTCCCGCCTCCAGAACTTGAGAAAGTATAATTATAAGTTGTGTTTACTTCTGCTCCTGCAAAGGTGAAACTGGCTGCTGACTGATTGGAAGTAGTTATCCCACTTTGATCTATACCAACAGTATAGCCTGATGGTGCAGTAGTATCTTTTGTCTCCGTATCCGTTGCTGCACTTCCTGTACTTCCAAAAGTATCTGTCAAGGTTACCGAAAGGGTGATGGTCCCATCTCCCAAACCACTTAGATCAATACCATTTATTTGATCAGTGGCAGAGAGTATTGTACCCGAACCAGTCACATTTGTCCCCCCTCCCGAACTGGAGATGCTATAGTTATAGGTAGCACCAATTTCTGCACCAACAAAGGTAAAACTTACAGCAGACTCATTGACAGTATTGATTCCAGTCTGATCGATATCTACAGTATATCCCGAAGGTGGTGTGGCATCTTCATCCTGAATGGTCAAAGTGACTTGCTGTGTTCCATCTTCGATCGCATTGGTCGGCGTCATCATATCAATGATCACCGTCTCATCCCCTTCTTCTATACCATCAAATAATGAGGTCAGTGCCACACTTCCCATAACTTGTCCTGCAGATATTGTTATCGTAGTACCCGTCATGGAATAATCTGCACCTCCCCCAGTGGCCGTACCTGAAAAGCTTAGAGGGATGGTAACTGTGACGCCAGCAAATGCATCTATTTTCCCCTGAATATAAGCTTTTCCACCACTTTCATCCGTGATAGGATTATCAACCACCTCTATTGTCGCATTAGGCGCAGTATCATCATCGGTGATGGTATAGGTCACCTGCTGGGTACCATTTTCAGTGCCACTATTCACCGAGCTAATATCTATGATTACCGTTTCATTTCCTTCATATAGCGCATCTGGAACATTGGTTAGGTTAATATTTCCAGTAGTACTTCCTGCTGGAACTATAATTGAAGTAGCAGAAAGTCCATAATCGACACCAGAACCGGTTGCTGTACCACTAAAAGCCAATCCAACGTTAACATTACTTCCATAGGTATTGGATAATGTTGCTGTTATAGTTGAGGCTGTAGTTACACTTTCTGTTTTAGATGTAGGGAGCACACTTAAGCTCACGGTAGGAACGGGATTGACATTCAATGTAGCCACATAGTTTCCAGAACTATTCACTGTCCCATCATTCACCTCAAACTGAAATGAAGTGTTGGTGCTGCCATTTTGGATATACTGTAAATTCCCTGCATCCAAATCGGCTTTGCTGATTTGGTCGTTCACGCTCACTGCTTCTAAACCATCATAAACATCATCATTATCCGCATCCAGATAAAGGGTTCCAGCAGCAGGTAAGGTTTCTATGACTAGATGACTGAGTAGATCTCCATCGCTATCACTGTATCCGAAATCCGAAGTTGAAAAAGTATAGGTTAAATTCTCATAAGGGCCGCTAGCAGCGGTAAAGCTTGAGGCAGTTGGAGCTGAATTTCCGGCTGGAACACTCCATGTAAAATCGTCCAGATTAACTTGATAAAAATCCGTGGCTGTGAATTGAACTTCATCAACAACAAGTCCAAAATTATAAATCCCATTTACTCCATTTGCCACAGTTTGTGAAGTGCCTACGGAAGAACCTGAAAGGTAACCTTGAATCGTAACCGTAGTGCCACCATCATTTCTTAGAAATAAGCTGGTTAATTCAAAGGATCCGCCATCATTTCTTGAAATCGTAACCTTTTCGGTTGTGGTAGTAATAGGCGTAGATGATAGAAAATCAAGAGAAGCAGAATTAGATGACCCATAAACAGGAATATGTGCAAAATCGCCTCCATCACCTTGTGTGGTAAATACAAAATCAAATTGTACGCCACCAATAATATGACTTACTGTAGAAACTCCATCTGGTGTAGTGTAGTCAAAAGTTTCTGTGTAAGTCTGTCCTCTAAGCTGAAAAACTGAGAACATCCCTACTACCAATAATAGTAAGGTTTTATATAGATTGTTTCGGTAAATATATTTCATAGTTTCTTTTTTCTATCCAATGGGATACGGAAGGGATACTAAAAGGCTTCCGAAATAGGATTTGCGATAAAAGCAGTTGCAGAAAAAAATGATATAACTTTAAACAGCTTAAGGTAGGAGCATAATATTGCCCCTACCTATAACCAATAATTAAATCAGTTTTATTAAGATATTAGTTTCTGGGTGGAAAAATGCCCTGAACGCATATGATAAAATTAATTCCCAGGTAAGGCTGCATATTATTGACAGGCTGACTCCCTCCATTATTTGCAATAGTCACATTAGCTGATCCACCATTACCGGTGTTCAAAGTTACGGACGGTGCACCGCTATTATAAATACCCACTCCACGTCCTCCATTGGTGCTTGCTGCAAGGGTTGTGGCACCATTGGTTCCTGGTGTTTCTTCTGTTCCTTCCTCATTGGAAACCAAGATATCAGCCTTAAAATCATTGACTACTGCTGCATGGTTATGCGAAGGCATGTTCATAATATTCATGGTATTTGTTTCAGAACCACTTTTTTCCCCTTCCCTTCTTGGGGTCAATCCAGGTCCGTTTCCTGGTCCTAGTGGAACCCTTCCACGCAAATCAGGTAAGGCAAAAGTAGTTCTACCATCACCACCATAGATGGTGCCGATAAGTGAAAATAAAGCTGAATATTGGGATATAGGCAATAAGCGTCCATCACAATACATCCATCCTCTTGGTTCAAAATTACCTGCGAACATTTTCACAGTTGCCATGTACTCATCCATTTTTTCGTTATTTTGTTGGTTAAAAATTAGTTATAAAAGAAATGTTGATTCGTTTATTTAGACGATGTTTTTTTGTTCGATTAAAAACTGTAATTCTCCTTCCATTTTTTTAATAATGGAACTATGTGTTTCATGCAATTCCTTTAATGCGCAAGCCGTTTCCTCGCAATATGGATTTTCTATCCTTTTTTTTTCGAGATCGCCTTTTTGATGATCCAATTTAAAAACCCTTACTCTTAACCCATCCAATCTTTGCAGGGAAGCTTGCACTGATTCTCTTTGAAAAAACATTGGATATTTCTTAAGTTCCTCCAAAAATGAAAACCAAGATATACTGTGTGCACAACTCAAACTAACATCCCTTAAGTTTTTGTGACAAAAACCTGGTCTACTAAAACATGGAACAGAACCTGCAGATTGATCAAAAACCTTTATCATAGATTCATGCTTCAATCCATAGTTGTGCACTTTAAAACCAAGTAATTCCATAAATCTGAAATAATCACCTAAAAATAGTAAACAAACTGCACTAAAATGATATATGTATAATATTTTTTTGATATTGAACAACTTACAATTGTATTCTTCATACTTGCATTAAATTCTTCTATGGAATAAAATTCAAATTTTGCATAAAATAAGTTAATAGAACAGCGTAAAACTCCCTGTTTAAAAAATCAAGTATAAATACTTGTATAAATAAATTTCCAAAAGAGCGTTACTGACATATGAGCCCCAAAACAATTAGGCCCTAATGGAATAAATAATCCGAGGTTTACTCTTTAACATCCAAGGAGTCCACCAAATCAGATAGCTCGATAATCCCATATTGAAGGCCATAAATTATTAAACCTACAACATTTTTGGAATTGGTCTTTCCTAGAAGATTATTTCTGTGCCCTTCTACTGTTCTTTCACTCAGGAATAGTTTTTCGGCGATTTCCTGGGTCCTATATTGTTTGCAGAGTAATAAAAGAATTTCTTTTTCTCTTTTAGTTATAAATTTAGCATCAAAGATCGAAACACTGTTTTTTCTATTTCTATCTTGAAAATCAATATTTATGACCTCAAGGACCTCTTTACTGTAATAAAAACCCTTCATATAGACCTCTTTAAGGGTTTCCAGCATTTCTTCAGGATTACAGGTCTTTGTAATAAAACCAGATGCACCCACATTTAACATATTAGTAATAAAAGACCTTCCTTTATGGGTAGTCAAAGCCACTACCTTTAAATTCGGGTATTGTTTAGTAATTATTTTTGTTGTTTCAATCCCATTCAATTCTGGCATTTTTAAATCCATCAGCACCAAATCAGGAAAAACATCTTCTTCGGCAGTTTTCAATTCTTGAATCAACTCTAGCCCATTACCCACATCAAAAACGACCTTGTAGTGGCCTGTGCTTTCAAGCATTTTTCTAAGAGCACTTCTAAAAAGTGTCTCATCATCAGCCAATACTATTTTTATCATTTTGCTCATGCCAGTTGCTTTTTAATGGTAATTCTAAATCCCTCTCCCAGCTTACTATGCAAATTCATCTGGCCATCCATCATTTCTACCCTGTTACGGATATTTAACATCCCAATGCCAGCTGAACTAGTTTTAATATTCATTCCCTTCCCATCATCATAATAAGTAAAAATCAATTGGTCGTCCATTGTCTCGATCAATATGCCAACATTCAGCGCATTAGCATGCTTCATGGTATTGTTCAATAACTCCTGGAAAATCCTAAATAGAATTAGGCGGGTTTCTTTATCCAATTTAGATTCATCCAAACTAAACTTCAAATCCACCTTTGGCACAGTGTCTTGTACTAAATCATGGATCAGTTCTTCTAATCCTGCCTGTAGTCCGAACTTTTCTACAATCAAAGGTGAATATGCATGAGATATTTCACGGGTCCTGTCAACTACTTTTTCAGACAAGTCTATAAGCTCCTCTCCTAACTTCCCATATTGACCAGCGGAAAAAAGCTGATGCAAGCTTAATTTTAATGTGGTCAACTTTGAACCTATATCATCATGTAGTGCATCTGAAACCCTTCTACGTTCTTCTTCCTGCGATCGAATTACAGTATGTAAAAGTTCAGTCTGGTGTTTAAGTTTAAGCTCTGCATTAAGCATTTTCTCATTGAGAACTTTCTTTCGCATATATTCTATGGAAACAATAATGATTATGGTTAAGACCATTACCATTATCAAGGCCATTAGGATATAATTTGTCAGCTCTTGATTTTCCATATTTCCATTGCATAAAACAGTTGGTAGAAAAGATGCAAAATGATATTAACTATAAGAATGGGTAATTGTCCCCCTAAGCCTAAATCCCCTAATTTGTCTCCAAGCAAAAATATAATTGAACTACCTCCTGAATAAATCAACATCGCATAATTCAAATATCTATAATACATGGGCAAATCATTTAGTATGCTATAAACTAAATAATAAATTGAGAACAGCACGAAGCTGATATTTAATATAAAATAGGAATAGCCACCAAATACATTAGAAAGGTTGCCCCAATTGCGATAATAATCAGTCAATATCACTAGGACTGAAAAAAGCATTAAAGCTTTCGCTAAATACTTAACCTTATTCTCAGGTAGGATTAGCCAATAAAACAGATTATATCCTATCAACTGTATGCCCAACATCAAGTGAAAGAACAATAAATTGTTAATAGACAACTTGGCCAAAACCAAAGACAATAATTGAATGATGTATAAAAGGCTAAAAGTAATCGTAAAAACTTTGGTTGGAAACTTACAAATTAGGTAAAACCTCCAACCAAAGATTACCATTACGGTATAAAAAAGGAGATGAAAATAAGTTAACCAATTATATAAATACATTTCCTTTTCTTGCAGGAAGAATTAAATGCTCAATAATCCACTGGGATCAAATGAGCCACACATAGGTGGACAAGGTTGGGTAAAATCATAAATGAACTGACCTTTGGCCTCATCAATCATATCATTCCCATTTTCATCTACACCCACTATTAATAATTTTTCCATGTCCTCATCATCTATGCCCAAATAGGTCCTTACATTTTTAACGCCAGGTTCGGCCATTACTTCTTGTAGATCTATCAGTGGGATTAAAAAACCATTTACTGGAGTTTTTTTGTTGTAATCCTTCTCCATTTTTTTCCACTTTTTCATCCATTTTTTAGCAGTTTCTTTAGGAACAGTATTTTTCATTTGAATTTGATTTAATTAAAAAACTAAATTTTAAAAATATCACTTGGATTTTCTAAAGATACTGCAAACTAGGTTTAAAAATAGGATTATCAAAACCAGAAATGAGAAATATAAAAAATCTAATTCTACCTTTCATTAACATTTTTGTCTAATTAACTAACAGAATCAAACATAATACTATCAAAAGGAAAATATTGGCGAAATAACTTTTTGCCAAATACCAACGGATTTTATCAAATAATTTTTACATTTGACTATTCATAATAGTTTATATCCCCAATCTCAATTTATCGGCTAGAAGTGGCTCTATTTTTTTCAGTACCATTTCATTATAAAATTGATGTGAAATTATATTGTAACCTATTGTGAAAAATAACTATTCAAAAAAAGAAGTTTCCCCTCTTCAAAGCATTGAAGATTGGGAAAAGGATTTGATAGCAAGATACCCAGATCCTAACGAAGACAAATCCAAAGAAGAATATCGTAATTACGAAGACGGAACACGACAAGAAACTGTTAGGGAGTTTTATCGTCTAAACCATCAATATCAGACCCTTGATTTCGTAAAGGAGAAGGAAGAAGAATTCTTGAAATTTGATAAAAAGGAAATGGGATTCTGGGAAGCAGTGGATTTTTTAAATACACTGGTAGATGATTCTGATCCAGATACCGACTTGGACCAACTTCAGCATTTATTGCAGACATCAGAAGCAATCAGAGCTGATGGTCATCCCGATTGGTTTGTACTAACAGGGTTTATCCATGATTTTGGAAAGGTCCTTTGCCTATTTGGGGAACCTCAATGGGCTGTTGTAGGAGATACATTTCCTGTTGGCTGTGCTCATTCAGACAAAATTGTCTTTCCTGAATTCTTTGAAGCAAATCCAGACAGTAAAAATCAAGACTTAAACACCAAATATGGTATTTATAGTCCAAACTGTGGTCTTGACAATGTGAAAATGTCTTGGGGGCATGATGAATACTTATACCAAATGGTCAAAGATTATCTTCCAGAGGAAGCCTTATATATGGTAAGATACCATTCATTTTACGCTCAGCATAAAGAAAATGCGTATGACCATTTGATGAATGATCATGATAGAAAAATGTTTGAATGGGTGGATAAATTCAACCCTTATGATCTATACTCTAAGGTTCCAGTGCCGCCAGATGCAAAAAAATTAAGGCCATATTACGAAGATTTAGTAGCCAAATATCTGCCTACCACATTAAAGTTTTAAACCCCAATTTAATTCCCTGTAACATTTAAATACCCTGTTACAGGGAATTTTATTTTTTATGATCATCCGTTTTTACACTAGTAGCTTTATTTCTCACTGATTCCATGGATTTCCACTTATCTACCTGGCGGAAGACAGGTTTAATTAATTATTTCTGTGAAATATGTGTCATTTATGAGAGAATGTTTTGAAGGGTAATACTTAGTGGTGGAATAGCAGATATACAGATTATTTTTTTATTTATGGGCCTGACTTTATTTTTTGGATACTGCATATAGTTAAAAACATTCCTGTAAGAATTAGCTAGCCTAGTCAAGTAACTATTAATAGCGCTACATTTCATCTATCTGTAACAACAATTCTCATCTTTATTTAAAATTAATCTAATTAATTATTGACAATTAGAATCCATTAAATATCTTTGCATCGTAATTAAAATCAGTCTAAATAAAAGGAGATAAAAAATTTACCAATGAAAATTAACCATCTACCCATTTTAGGTTTAGCGGCCTTAATTTTTTCTTGCACGAACGATGACACCAACCCAGTTCCTCAAATAGAAGTACCAACTTCTTATACCTTCGAAAGAGATGGTCAGTCCACTGTTAGCTTCCAAGGGCAAACAGACCGTCTAAATATGTTGACAGAGTTAAAAAATTATGTGGTTTCTGGTGATCAAGGAGAGGTCTTATCATCTCAAAAGCTGTTGGATATGTATGCCAATGCTAATTCACCATTTGAAAGCACTGATTTAAATGCTTCTACCAAACAATTAGAGAACAAAACCAATCCTGCAGAAGTAGATTTCATAAAGTCAATCTTGAACGATGCTGCTGAGGTAAGTGCGGATGTTGCCAACAATGGCACTCAAGCAACTGAGGGGATAGCTGGTCAGATCGAAAGAGGAACTTCTGGTAAGTTTATTAATGTAAATGAAAAGGGATGGGAATTCAAAGAGTTCACAGAGAAAAACGTAATGGCTTCTGTCTTCTATCACCAAATTTTCAATGTATACCTTTCGCAAGAAAAAATCGGTGAAAGTGTCGATAATGTGAACCTTGTAGAGGGTAAAAACTATACAGAATTGGAACATCACTGGGACGAGGCATTTGGTTACTGGGGTGTACCTGTAGACTTCCCTAATGGTGATCCTATTCTAGATGTCGATCACAAGCGTTTTTGGGCAAATTATACCAACAGTGTAGATGAAATATTGGGTGTAAACGAAAAGTTAATGACCGCCTATATTACTGGTAGGGCTGCAATTGTTGCCAACAACCATACTGTAAAAAATGCACAAATTGAGATCATTATTGATCAGCATGAGTTGGTAGCTGCTGCTAAAGCTGTGCATTATTTGAAGTCATCTCAAAACTCTTTAAGCACTGGAGACATGGGAAGCTTGTTCCACACCCTATCTGAAGGATATGGATTTTTCAAAGCGATCTCTTTAAGTCCAAATGCTAAACTTAGCCAATCAGAAATCAATGAAATTTTGAACGTTGATCTAGGCGAAAATGGAGACTTCTGGACTGTTACGATGTCCGGCTTACAAAATGCAATTGATAAATTAACCACAGCATATCCAGTATTAAAAGCTGTAGAAGATGAAATATAAACAATCAATATCAAAGTACTTATTGATCATGGTAACAGGCATAATTTGTCTGTTACCTTCTTGCGTTAAAGACACTGAAGAAAAAAAGGAAGAAGTGGACCGAAAGCCACTACTGACCAGTCTTGCAGACAATGTCATTTTACCGGGATACACTGAATTCCATACCGCTACTTTTGCATTGGATCAAGGGGTTGATGTATTTATTGACAGCCCTGATGAGGCAAACCTTTCAGAACTGAGAGAGAGATTTGTGAATGCCTATAAGATATGGCAAAAGGTAGCCTTTCTTGACTTTGGACCAGCATTCACTTATACGCTTAGAGCGAATTTGAACACCTTCCCTACTGATAACTTTTCTATTGATAATGCCATATCCTCTGGGACGATCGAATTGGATAAGATCAGTGCGCAAAATAAAAAAGGCTTTCCAGCAATGGACTACTTGTTATATGGCATAGGAGAAAGTTCCTCAGACATAATAGAGCAATACACTACAGGTGAAAATGCTGAAAACCGTAAAGCTTACTTAAAAGCCATTTCAGCAGATATTCTTAATAAAACAGACCAAGTATATAATGGCTGGTTGCCTGCTGAAGGCAATTATAGAGATACTTTTATCAGTAAGGATGGTACTGATGTTGGTTCTTCTATTGGCCAAATGGTTAATTCCCTAACACAATATTTTGAGGTATTTACCAGAGATGCAAAGATTGGAATTCCGCTTGGAAAAAGATCTCAAGGTGTACAAATACCAAGGAATGCTGAAGCTTATTACTCTGAAAATTCTATTGATTTGGCTGCTGATAACTTAACTGGTATAATTGGTTTTTACCAAGGTGAGTATGGGGCTAATTCAGGAGAAGGCCTTTACGATTACTTGAAGAGCTTAAAAACGCAATACAATGGCCAGCTATTGGCTGATGCCATTTTGAGTCAATTGCAAACAGCAAAATCCAAGGTCTCTGCTCTCCCACCACCTCTTACAGAGACTGTAATGAGCAATCCTCAGCCTGTTGAAGATGCTTATGACGAGCTTCAAAAATCAGTAGTGATGCTTAAGGTAGACATGGCCTCTGCTTTGGGCGTTTTGATTTCCTATCAAGATAATGATGGTGACTAATTGATTTCAAGAATTAAAAATATCGTCAATCAACCTACAAGCATAGCACCCTTAATTTTATTTAGGGTGCTGTTTGGCTTTATCATGCTTATAAGTGTGCTAAGGTTTATGTTGAATGGGTGGATTGACAGCCAATACCTTACACCAAAATTCCATTTCGCATATTATGGTTTTGAGTGGATAAGACCGCTTGATAGTTTTGGTATGTACTTCCTTTTTAGTCTTATGGTAATAGCTGCCTTGGGTATTATTTTAGGGGCTTTCTATCGGTTTTCTGCATTGGTATTTTTTATCTCCTTTACCTATGTGGAACTGATCGATATTACCAATTATCTTAACCATTACTACTTTGTGAGCCTAATGGCATTGATCATGGTTTTTATGCCTGCCAATAAGGATTTTTCGTTTGACAGTTTTTGGAATAAAAACATTAAAGCCGATAAAATACCATATGGTTATATCCTTATGGTCAAACTGATATTATCCATAGTTTATTTTTATGCCGGTGTGGCAAAGCTTCAAGCTGACTGGCTGTTTGAGGCACTTCCTCTTAAAATATGGTTACCACCACATACTGGTCTACCAATTCTTGGTCCTTTAATGGACGATTTATGGGTAGCTTATGCATTTAGCTGGTTTGGTGCGATCTATGATCTAAGTATCCCATTTTTACTATTTAACAATAAGACAAGACCTTATGCTTTCCTAGTAGTAATAGCTTTTCATATTAGTACTTGGCTACTCTTCCCTATAGGCATGTTCCCATTTATCATGATCTTGTCTACTACTATTTTCTTTTCCCCAAACACCCATGACAAGGCTTTAAACTGGGCAAAAGGGCTTATAGGAAAAAGAAGAATTTCATTGCCAAAGGACATTCAATATCACAACAAATACCAAAATCTCATTTGGGGTTTCTTTGGGATGTTTCTACTGATTCAGGTATTGTTGCCATGGCGATTTTTGGCATATCCTGGAAAGCTTTTCTGGACAGAGCAGGGCTATAGGTTTTCTTGGAGGGTTATGCTTATGGAAAAGGCCGGTTATGCCATCTTTCATATTAAAGATCCCCAATCAGGAAAAGAATGGGAAGCCTACGCAAGAGATTACCTTACTCCTATGCAGGAAAAACAAATGGCCACCCAACCGGACATGATATTACAATTTGTTCAATTTCTAAAGCAGGAACTGAGCAGTCAGGGAATAGAAAATCCCGAAATAAGAGCTGAAGTCTATGTAAGCCTTAATGGAAGTGGAAGCAAGCTCTTCCTTGATCCTAAAGTAGACCTTAGCAAAATACAAGATAGTTTCAGCCATAAATCGTGGATATTACCATTCGAAAATAAATGAAAGCACATTTACTGTTCATACTATTTCTATTACAATCTGTTATTGTCTTTGGACAAGTAAACATTGGTGGAAAAGTAAGTAGCCTTGGAGCGCCACTTCCTGGTGTTAATGTATACCTAAAAGACAGCCCTTATCAGAGCATTACTGATTTGGATGGAAAATACCTCCTCAAATCCATTCCTACAGGTGAATATACATTGGTTGTATTTTCAATGGGTATGGAAACCATCACTCAAAAAGTACAGATCAAGGAATCCGGTAAACTAAAACTGGATTTCTCCATGGAGACTGTAAACGAAGAATTACAGGATGTAACGGTTACAGACCAAAGAGTGAATACATTCGGGGTCCGTAGGCTAAATACTGTTGATGGTAGTGCGATTTACGAAGCGAAGAAAAATGAGGTGATTGAGCTTTCGAACATGACTGCCAATCTATCTACGAATAATAGCCGTCAGGTATATGCAAAGGTACCCGGGCTAAATATTTATGAAAATGATGGTGCAGGCCTTCAATTGGGCATTGGTGCTAGAGGCCTTGATCCAAATAGAACTTCCCATTTCAATGTGCGTCAAAACGGTTATGATATCAGTGCTGATGCTTTAGGCTACCCTGAAAGTTATTATACTCCGGCGCTAGAAGCCGTGGAGCGTGTTGAAGTCGTTCGTGGAGCTGCCTCCTTGCAATATGGCACTCAGTTTGGCGGATTGTTGAACTTCAAATTAAAAGAGGGCCCTGAGGATAAGAAAATAGAAGTTAACCTTAGAAATACCCTTGGCTCTTATGGCTTTTATAATACTTTCACCAGTGTGGGAGGTACAATAGGTAAATGGAATTACTATTCCTTCTTCCAATATAAAAGAGGTGATGGTTGGAGAGAAAACAGCCAATTCGACTCAAAAATGGCCTATACTGCTTTATCTTATGAGCCTAATGACCGCTTTAGGGTGACCTTCCAATACACTTATATGGACTACTTGGCCAAGCAGCCTGGTGGATTGACCGATGCATTATTTGAGGAAGATCCAAGACAGTCCATAAGGAATAGAAACTGGTTCCAGGTCAATTGGAACTTAATTGGTAATATCATCGATTATAAGTTCAATAACAAACTGCGGTTAAATATCCGCAATTTTGCACTAATAGGGGGAAGAGATGCCTTAGGAAATCTTGGCCGTATAGACAGGGTGGACGATATGAAAGAGAGAAACCTGTTTGTGGACGATTTTAAAAATTTCGGCTCAGAAGCCCGCTTGATTTATAACTATAGAATCAAAAAGCAACCTCAGGTGGCACTGGTAGGTGCTAGGTTTTACAATGGTTTGACAGATAGAAAACAGGGATTAGGTTCCGATGGAAGTGATGCCGATTTCAATTTCCTTCATCCAAATGACTTGGAAGATTCAGATTATGATTTCCCAGGTAAGAATATTTCGGTATTTGCAGAAAATGTATTTAATCTTAGCAATAAATTCAGCATCACTCCTGGGATAAGGTTTGAACATATCCAAACAGAAGCAGAAGGCTATTATACACGAACAACCAAAGTCCTTGATCCTGAAACGGGCTTTGCGGTTGATTCATCTTATAAAGTACCAGAAAATAAGATCAGCACACGCTCTTTTGTTTTTGCCGGTTTAGGCTTGAGTTATAAAGCCAATGATAGACTGGAAGCTTATGCCAATTTCTCTCAAAACTACCGTTCAATCAATTTTAATGATATAAGGGTAAATAATCCTAATTTGGTTGTTGATGAGAATATCAAGGATGAAAAGGGATATAATTTTGACCTTGGGATCAGGGGAAGTAAGGAGAATGTATTTAACTATGATATCAGCTTTTTCTATTTAAGATATAATGATAGAATTGGAGCAATTCTTAATTTGGATCCTGAAAATTATAGAATCTATCGATACAGAACCAATATTGCAGATGCCTATAGTACAGGTATTGAGGCTTTTGCAGAAACAGACATTATTCAACTGCTGGATTTAAATAAAAAGTATAAAGTAAATGTTTTCTCTAATTTCTCAATTATTAGAGCGAAATACTTAAAATCAGGAGAAAGTAATGTAGAAGGAAATATGGTAGAATTAGTACCACCATTAAGCATAAGACCCGGCCTCTCCTTTAGTTATAATAGATTTAAAATGACCTATCAATATGCTTATGTTCAGGAGCATTATACTGATGCATCCAATGCTGTGCAAACTGCCTCTGCTGTAGAAGGTGTTATCCCTTCTTACCAAGTAATGGATCTTTCTATGAGTTATTGGTACAAATGGTTAAAAGTGGAAGCATCAGTGAACAACCTAACTGACAATGCTTATTTCACCAGAAGAGCCACAGGTTATCCAGGACCAGGTATTATTCCTGCAGAAGGTAGGTCATTCTTCTTGACCTTGGGATTGAAATTTTAGTATTGAGTAGTTAGTATCGGGATATAATAAAAAAGCCTCCTAAAGTCATTCTCTTGGAGGCTTTTTATTTAAATAAAAGTCAACATTAACTATTCTATATCAATATCCCATTCTTCATTCATTTGCGTAATTGCATGGTGAGCTGTCATATCAAACTGACAAGGAACCACAGAAACATAATTATTGGCAATGGCCCATTCATCATTATCCTCTCCCCTATCAAAATTAACAAAGTTACCTGCCATCCAGAAATATTTCCTTCCATTAGGATCATAGCGTTCATCAAACTCCTCCTGCCATTTTGCCCTTGCCTGCCTGCATAATTTGATACCCTTAATGGCCTCATTACGCTTTGGAGGGAAGTTTACATTCAAGGCAACACCTTTTGGCATGCCATGGTCAAGTACCTGTTTGGCTATTTTATAAACATACTCTTCCACATGGCTGAAGTCTGCTTTTGAACTATAATCACAAAGGCTAAAGCCAATACTAGGATAGCCCTCTATAGCCCCTTCAATGGCCGCTGACATCGTTCCGGAATACAGCACACTAATGGAGGTATTACTGCCATGATTGATTCCACTTACGATCAAATCTGGCTTTCTATCATTAAAAACATAATGTTTGGCCAACTTCACACAATCTGCCGGGGTCCCACTGGATTTATAAGCCATGACATCTTCAAAAATCTCTTCCTCATCCAATCTCAGCGTATTACCGATGGTAATGGCATGCCCCATGCCTGATTGAGGACTATCAGGAGCGACTACAACTACATCTCCCAATTTTTTCATGATACTTACCAGTACTCTGATTCCACGCGAAGTAATTCCATCGTCGTTGGAAACTAAAATCAAGGGTTTTGCCATTAAAATATGATATTTAAAAGGTTTTGCTATACATTCAAATTTAAGGAAAGAAATAAAATATTCCCCCATAAATAAAGAATGATGGACCTATATCCATCATTCCAAAATTCTATTTATTTATAAAACTGCTTAATCCTTAAGTTGGTTATAATAAGCAGTAATTCTTAACAAATCACCCCTACTATCATGGGAAAGCCTGTTTTTACGCATGTATAACTTGACTTCATCTTCCCTGTCTTCCATATAGGACATTAATTCTTTTTTCTTTTGGCTGTATTTCATGATTTCTCCATTTATAAAGAAATAAAAATCGAAGTCCAATTTGTTTGATCTGCCCATTGGTGCCCCGTACATTGGCGACATGTACATATTGTACATCCCCATGCTTCTTGTGTCAGTGGTAATAAACTCTCTACACAACAAGGTAATGTCTTCACCTTCTGTCAATAGTTCAAAGAAAATGGGCACTTCATAGCCATTAGAATTAACGTCATAGGGTAAACTATAAAAGGTCCTTATACCTCCATAATACTCATCAAAAATTTCAAATCGGCTGATAGAAGAGCTGCTAAATGTTTGTATACTTTCATCTCTAAGCTGCACGACATTATTATCAAGATCATATTTTACCTTTCCTTGGTAAGCATCTCCATTATCTAAAAACACTTTCCCATCATGCCAAATTTCTGAGGGAAAATCTTGAGCTACAGCTATTTGAACAAAAGCAAATGCGAAAATCAATATATAGAATAGTTTTTTCATGTCATTTGGGGCTTTGATCTATAATAAAATAACGAAAACCTAGACGGATTAGTTAGTTAATTTGTCCCATTTATAAGAAAAAAGCCCTGAATTTATCAGAGCTTTTTAATTTATTTCAATTTGTTGATTTGCTTTTTCAAAATCTGGTGTCCCATTTTATCCCGTTTCGTCGTCAGATAGCGTTCATTATGGGCGTTAGGACTTATTTCCAACGCAACAGTCTCTACAATTTCTAGGCCATAACCCAATAGACCAGCTCTTTTAGTAGGATTATTTGTCAAGAGCTTAATCTTAGATATTCCGAGGTCCCTAAGGATTTGTGCTCCTACACCATAATCTCTTTTATCCATTGGAAAACCTAGGGCTAGATTCGCCTGAACCGTATCCATACCTTCTTCCTGTAGTTTATAAGCCTTAAGCTTATTGATCAATCCAATGCCTCGGCCTTCTTGGTTCATATAAAGCACTACACCTTTACCTGCTTTGTCCACCATTTCCATGGCACTATGCAATTGAGGACCACAGTCACATCTACAAGAACCAAATATGTCTCCCGTTACACAGGAAGAATGGACTCTTACCAATATCGGTTCCCCTTCTTTCCATTCACCTTTTACCAAGGCCATATGGGTTTCATCAGTATTGGTTTGTTTATATGCAATAAGGTCAAAATCACCCCACTCAGTAGGCATTTCAACACCAATCTCTCTTTTAATCAAAGATTCATTTTTCAATCTGTAAGCGATCAAATCCTTAATGCTAACAAATTTTAAGTTGAATTTTTTGGCAACTTCCATCAAATCAGGTACCCTAGCCATAGTACCATCTTCATTCATGATTTCTACCAAAACACCTGCAGGATATAATCCAGCAAGTCTGGCCAAATCAATTGCTGCTTCAGTATGACCGGTCCTTCTTAATACGCCACCTCTTTTTGCCTTAAGTGGAAAAATATGACCTGGCTTTCCTAATTCATCAGGGTGGATGCTATCATCTAACAGCGCTTTTATTGTTTTTGCCCTGTCACTTGCCGAAATACCTGTCGTGCAGCCATGGCCGATCAAATCAACCGAAACAGTAAATGGGGTCTCGTAAGCAGCAGTATTTCTACCAACCATCAACTCCAAACCAAGCTCTTCACATCTATCTTCTATAATTGGAGCGCAAATAAGGCCTCTTCCGTGAGTGGCCATAAAGTTGATAATCTCCGGTGTTACTTTTTCAGCCGCACATACAAAATCCCCTTCATTCTCTCTATCTTCATCATCCACCACAATAACCACTTCACCTTCCCTTATTGCTTCAATTGCTTCTTCGATGGAATCTAATTTTAATTCTTCAGCCATATTATTTTATTAAATGGTCAATTTGAATGCAAAAATACATCCTTTATTGTCTAAAACCGAGAAAGCCTTTATTTAGTTTGGCCTACCTGGATTTTACGGTCCCCAATAGTTTATTTATTTCTCGAAGAGAATCATTAAGCGCCATTAGAACCAGCTGAAAATCTGAGACTTCTTCCACTTCACCTTTTTCTTCAGCTATTTTAATTTTTTGTATGGTTTCATCTACCATTTTTTCCAATACTCTTCTCTTCAAACGATGGATTTCATTAAAGGTGGTTTTTGGGAGGTTGTCCCCTTCCCTATTGGTATAGATCATGTGCTTTTGTTGCCAGTTATCTGACATCTCATGCCTTTGTGAAATCATATTGATCACTTCTGTTTTAACCTCTCCATCATCCATTTTGATAAAGTAATCAGGGTTGGGCAAGACTCCCTTCTTCAAAGCTCGCTTATATTCAACAAAGATTTTCCTGTAAATAGGCGTTTCGAATTCCAAATCCCCAGTTTCTTCAAACAGGTATTCGCAGACATGCAGCTCTTCTGTGATTTTCTCAAAACCATAGCTGACCAATAGCCTTATCATTTCCTTCTCCTGCAATGCCAAGGAATCTCTAATGGATGTCTTCGGCTTTTCCTCAGGTAAAAAAGTTTCAAATGGCGTGTCAGGCGCCATGAAATCCATTGGAGGTTCATCAGGAGGTCCCGCTTGCCCTTTACCTTTAAAATAGGACTCCTTTTGACCTTTCAGCAATATTTTATTCAGCTCTGCTAAAACTATCTCCTCTTCCATCTGTAAAAGGCGGGCAGACTCTTTCACATAAACAGACCTGATAATTGGATCAGGGATTTTTGCAACGCTCTGTACAACCTGCCTTACCGTATCTGCCCTTTTGATGGGATCATGGGCAGACTCTTCCTTATAAAGGTCAATTTTGAACTCTATAAAGTCCCTTGCATGCTCACTTAGGTATTGTTGAAAAGCCTCAGAACCAACCTTTCGGCTATAGCTATCCGGATCATCCCCATCAGGAAAAACTACTGCTTTTACATTTAGCCCACCTTCCAATAACATATCGATACCACGAAGGGAGGCTTTGATACCTGCAGCATCTCCATCATAAAGTACGGTTACGTTATCTGTAAAACGCTTGATCAGCTTAATCTGATTTTCCGTCAAGGAGGTTCCAGAAGAAGCCACTACATTCTGTATTCCTGACAAGTGTAAGGAAATAACATCAGTGTAGCCTTCTACCAAATAACAATTGTCTTCATTTCTGATGGACTGTTTCGCCTGGTACATACCATATAGCACATCGCTTTTATGGTAAATGGCTGTTTCAGGTGAGTTAATGTATTTGGGCTGCTTCTTATCATTGGTAAGAATCCTTGCGCCAAAACCTATGGGCTTCCCTGCAAGGTTATGTATGGTAAATACAACTCGACCACGGAAGCGGTCATACTTCCGGCTTGGATCCCCTTCTTTTTGGAGTATTAATCCACCTTTTAATAGAATATCTTCAGAATGTCCCGCCTTTAAAGCTGATTTATGCAAGTTGTCCCAGCTATCCATGGCATAGCCAAGGTCAAACTTTTCTATTGTTGTCAGATTAAAACCGCGTTCTTTAAAATAACTTAGCCCGATAGATTTACCTTCATCTGTTTCAAGGAGATTTTTGGAAAACAAATCCCTAGCAAAGGATTGGGCAATGTACAGGCTTTCCCTTTCATTATAGGCTTGTACCTCTTCTGGTGTAGCAGCCTTTTCTTCCTCTATTTCAATCCCATACTTTTGGGCCAGTTGTCTAATAGCCTCGTTAAAACCAATCCCTTCAACATCCATGACAAACTGGATAGAATCTCCTGAAGCTCCGCAGCCAAAGCATTTATAAATCTGCTTGGCAGGAGAAACCGAAAAAGAAGGAGATTTTTCATTATGAAATGGACAGCAGGCCCAAAGGTTCTGCCCTTTCTTTTTTAGGGGCACATAGTCATTGACCACCTCTTCAATATCGGCCCTGTCTTTGACTTTTTCTGTTGTGATTTTACTTAATGACATGCTGAATGGAGAATATGCTCAAAGATAGAAAAGTATTGTGAAACAAACAGAGCAGGAAAGCCACTCCTGCAGAAACTATTTTTTAAGTCCAAGGGTTATAGCTACAATACAAGTGAAATTTAATCCATATAACAAATCGACTTAATTAATAATCTCCATTAAGAACCAGATATTCTGGATAACAGTTTTTAAATAGCATTATTAAACTTTAAATTGCGCAAAATTTACATTTCCGAATGATTATAAGTAAAGAAAAGGTACTTAAAGCACTCTCCACAGTAGAAGATCCAGATCTTAAAAAGGATCTTGTGACCTTGGGTATGATCCAAGATGTAGTGGCGGAAGGCAATAAATTAAGTTTTAAAGTCGTACTGACGACTCCTGCCTGCCCATTAAAAGAACTGATCAAAAACAATTGTGAAGAAGCACTGGAAAAGGAATTCGGTTCTGAGCTTGAAGTAGACATTACCATGACTTCCAATGTTACCACGATACGTGATAATGCCCCGCTTCTTCCCAAAGTAAAAAATATAATCGCCATTGCATCTGGTAAAGGAGGAGTGGGTAAATCTACTTGTTCTTCCAATCTAGCAGTAGCATTGGCTGCTTCTGGAGCAAAAGTAGGCTTGGTAGATGCTGATATTTCAGGTCCGTCAATTCCTACGATGTTCAACGTTGAAGCTGAACAGCCGGCCGTAAAACAAGTAGATGGTAAAAACATCATCATACCTATTGAACAGTATGGTGTAAAACTGATGTCCATAGGTTTCTTAACTCCTGCAGACAGCGCGGTAATCTGGAGAGGACCAATGGCAAGTTCTGCCTTAAAACAGTTCATCAGTGATGTGGAATGGGGAGAGTTGGATTATTTATTGATAGACCTGCCTCCGGGTACTTCTGACATTCATCTTACCATGGTTCAAACGGTACCAGTAACTGGAGCGGTAATCGTGACCACGCCACAAAAAGTTGCACTTGCTGATGCCACTAAAGGCCTTTCCATGTTTAAGCAACCTCAAATAAACGTACCCGTCTTAGGTGTTGTGGAAAATATGGCTTATTTTACACCTGAAGAATTACCGAATAATAAATACTATATATTTGGTAAAGAAGGTGGTCAAAAGCTAGCCAAAAAGTTTGACGTTCCGTTCTTAGGTGAAATACCTATTGTTCAAGGAATTAGAGAAAGTGGAGATAGCGGTTATCCTGCAGTTTTGAAAGAAGGACTTACACAAAAGGCTTTCTCCGAATTGGCGGAATCACTAGCTAGACAAGTGGCCATTAGAAATGCAGATAAAAACAAAACCAAGGTTGTACAGGTTAATACCTAATAAAAAGAAATGGATACTGAATTAATTGGAAAAATAGAGACGGCACTTGATACAATACGCCCCTATTTAGAAGCTGACGGAGGTAATGTGAAGATTGTGGACCTAACTGAAGAAATGGTATTACAACTTGAATTGACCGGAACTTGTAGCTCTTGCCCTATGTCTACCATGACATTAAAGGCCGGTGTTGAAGAGGCTGTGAAAAAAGCCATTCCAGAAATCAATAGAGTTGAAGCCATCAATATTTCAGTAGCTGAATAATCAATTACCCGTTTTTAAGAAGTAATTAATGAAAAGGATAATGCTAATTTTGAGGATAAAGTTGGTTTTATCCTTTTTATTTTTTGAACTCTCACCGGTACTAGCTCAAAATATACAGGCCAATATTTATCATTCAGGAAGTACCAATCAGGATGGACCTGAAAAATGTGCTGCTGGATATTTAGAAGCCAAACAAGAAGAAGCTCTTGGCTTGTTCGGATCCAAAGATTACTTCGAGGCTTGGATGTCTGATAAAATCCAAACCAGAAAACTTCAGCCACAACTTAGAGCAACTGCAACTGAGGTCAGAAAAATCCCTGTAGTGGTCCATGTGATTCATAATGGAGAAGCCTTGGGTGAGGGCGCCAATATCCCCTTATCTCAAATTCAAGCTCAGATTGATATTCTTAATAATGATTTCAGAAGGCTAAATGAAGATGCTTCCAATACACCCGCCGAATTTTTAGATGTAGCAGCGGACACTAATATAGAATTTGTTTTGGCCAAGCAGGACCCAAAGGGCCTCCCTACCGATGGTATTAACAGAGTTCAAGGAACAAAATCCACCTACACTCAAGCCGATGCCAATCTAATAAGTCAGTTATCCTACTGGGATTCAAACGAATACCTTAACTTATGGGTAGTAACACTTCAAAGCCCTTATATCGGTTATTCTTCATTTCCAATTTCAGATTTGGATGGTTTGAACTTTGCTCCAAGTTCCAATGAAACTGATGGAACCACTATTGACTACCGCTATTTTGGTAGAGGTGGAAACGCTTCTTCTGGATCTTTGGGAAGAACCGCAACGCATGAAATTGGACATTACTTGGGATTGAGACATATCTGGGGCGATGGAGGATGTGATGTAGACGACTATGTTTTGGACACACCTGACCAAAGTTCCAGTAACACTAATTGTCAATCTACCCCCAGGGAAACCTGTGGATCAAGGGATATGATTGAGAATTATATGGACTACACCCCTGATCGGTGCATGAACATTTTTACAGAGGGCCAATTGGAGCGAATGAATATCGTATTGGCCAATAGTCCAAGAAGAGTCAATTTAGTCAACGGAAGGGCCACCCAAGAACCTGTTATTGTTCCTATTGACCTTGCATTAGAGCAAATTATTACACCCCAAAACTATATCTGTTCTCCTGACTTGACTCCAGTGGTGCGTGTCTTTAACGCTGGAATTAACGCCATTAACAGTGCTGAATTAGCGATTAGTTTAAATGGCCAGATAATAGAGCAGAAAAGCTTTAACCTATCATTGAATCAAGGAGAATCAGCTAACCTAGAATTTTCCAGCCTTAGTTTACCAATGAATGGGAATGAGTTTGCATTTGAAGTGCTTACTGTTAATGGAGGTGAAGACAATAATGATTCGAATAATATTCTTTCATCCTCTCCAAAACTGCAACCTGAATTAAGCCTTCCTTACAATTATCAATCTGACGATTTCGATAATATATGGAGCGTTAAAAATGAAGATGGCGGTGTTACCTGGAGTAAAGAAACATTAAGTATTGAGGGGAATACTCAGGAAGCTATTGGCATCAATTTCTACAATTATGATGATGCAGGTAAGCAGGATTACCTTATTTCACCACAAATCAACCTGAGCAACTATCCTAATGCCCAGTTGGTGTTTGAATTGGCCTATGCTCCATATCCGCAGGATGGATTGGACGATGCCTTAATAATTGGAATTTCAACCGACTGTGGGAATACTTTTGATTTATTAAATCCCCCTTATTCCAAGACCCAAGATAGTCTCACTACTGCTGAAGAAAATGAAAACAGCTATATTCCGAGTGGACAAAGTGAATTTAGAACGGAAGTCGTAAACCTAAGTGAATATGCCGAGCTGGGGAATATCCGAATTGCTTTTATTGGGGTTAATGGATATGGTAATAACCTATTTATAAAAAACATTAGCATAAGGCCTGCAGAAGAAGTCAAATATGATTTAGAACTGAAAGAAGTTGTCAGTCCATCTCCTGTTACAGATGGCTCCCAAGAATTGGAAGTACTCAAACTTAGTAATACTGGCACATTGACTGTAAACACGTTCTTAATAGATAGAATAGTAAATGGTGCAAGTCAGGAAACACTGATTGCCGAAGGAAATAATATAGCTCCTGATGAAAGCATTTTAGTCGAACTTCCTAACTCCCTGATTGATGGTCTTAATGAAGTGGAATACAGGATCCACTCTCCAAATTTTGACCAGAACAATGGCAGTTCAAGCTCTATTTTGAGGTATTATATACAAAATGCAGATAGCATCGCTGCGCCATGGAGACAATATTTTGATAACACACTAGAACTTGACCCATGGCTTAGTGTAAGTCCAGAAATTGGCGAAGAAGCTTGGGAATTAGCCGTTAAACAAACCGGCGAAGCCGGGGATAACTTGGCCAGCCTTAAAATTGAAAGTACCAATGATAGTTATTGGATAGCTTCGCCGGTAATGGACTTGAGCAATACGAGCCAAGCCAGTATCTTCTTTGAACGTGCAGCAAGTGCCATGGATGAAAACAGTAAAATGAGGGTTCTACTTAGTACGGACGGCGGAGTTCATTTTAATCAAGAATTGGCGGTTTATTCCGGCGAAGAGCTCAATACTATTTCTGGAACTGCTCCTATAAATCCTAATTCCGAAGAAGAGTTTATTAGAGAGTTTATTGACCTTTCTGCTTTCACAGGAAGTGAAATGGAAAATATCCGTTTGGCTTTTGTAATAGAAAATGCAGCAGCCAGCTCCAATCCGGTTTATTTGGACAATATAGAGTTCTTCCTTTCCAATAATCCTGATCCTGTTAACCCAGGAGATGGCAATGCAGTGGTTTACCCTAATCCAGCCACAGATATCTTTAACATTGCATTTAATCTGGAGGATTTTGAAGATGTACGTATACAGGTGATTGCCTCCTCGGGACAAGTTGTTCATGATGTTATATACCCTGGAACATTAAACCAAACTTATAGTTTCAGTTCTTCATTATTTGCAAAAGGTGTATTTATTGTCAAAATACAAAGTGATAGTTTGGCCCTTACAAAGAGGTTGATTATTCATTGATCTTTGCTTGTAGAAATTACTTGTATTAACAATCTTTTAAAATTATTGGCACGTTTATTATGGTCATATAATCGATTTATAGAAAAATCATTCTTAGAAGACAAAATTAAAATTACCTTTACAGGGGATTAATAACCAAAATTTCATCAATGAGTAGTTTAAAAACAGGTACTAAAAAAATCTTAACCCATCTGGTCATTATTTTGGGATTACTATTTGCCTTATTATTTTTCTTTTTTGAGGTATACTTACCTGGATACACCAATCACGGAGAAACAGTAACCGTTCCTGATTTGGAAAACTTCCATTATGATGAGATAGAAGACTATCTAGTTTCACGTAATTTGAGGTATGAAATCTCCGCTGATAGTGGCTTTGTGGCAGATGCTAAACCTTTATCCGTATTAAAGCAAAACCCAAGACCAGGTACTAAGGTTAAGCAGGGTAGAAAAATTTATATCACCCTGAATGCAGAAAATGCTCCTTTGATTAAAATGCCAAATTTGGTAAACAGTCCATTGAAAAATGCACAGGAAGTGTTGGCCAATTATGGCTTGGTAAGAGGTGAAATAATTTACGTTCCAGATATTGGCCAAAATGTAGTTTTGGATCAAAAATTTAGAGGAAGAACAATCAAGGAGGGTTTTGAGATTCCAAAAGGTTCACAAATTGACCTGGTTGTAGGAGATGGATTGGGCAAGCAGACTTTGGCTATTCCAAACCTTGTGGGCATGGAAGAGGCAGATGCAGAATTCTTGGTAGTTGGTTCAGGGCTTAGATTAGGAAGGATCAATTATATATCCACCGACACAGTACCCAAAGGAACAATCGTAAAACAATTACCCCCTTCAGGCATTGAAGCCAAAACAGGAGAACTGATAGATGTATGGGTTTCAGAATTAGAAAATGGAGATAATTTTTAATGAGCTTAAGCGCTAAAATAGTAGGATACTTTTTTGTACTTCTGCCACTTTTTAACCAGCAGGTACAAGCCCAATTGAGGCAACTGGGAGTGGATAGAAGCCCCCAACAATCAATTGAAAAGAATATTAAAGCAAAGGTTCAAGCGGAACCTTTGCTTTTACCGTTTTGGGATGATTTTTCATCGGATACACTTGACTCCAACAAATGGATTAACCAAGGAACAAATATGAGTTGGGGTGTGGCAATAAATGCCCCTACCATAGGTGTAAACTTGCTTGACGGTACTAAGTCAAATGGTCAGCCCTATAGCACAAATATTACCCTTTCGGGAATATGTGACCAGTTAAGCTCCCAAATAATTGACCTTAGCAACTTGGAAGAAGCCGAAAGGAACAGCACTTATTTCAGTTTCTTCTGGCAAGCTGGAGGAAAAGCGGAATTGCCAGATGAGGCGGATAAGCTGGCCCTTTTATTTTTAGACTCTTTGGGCAACTGGAATACGGTTTGGGAAAAATATGGAGGAGAAGAATCCAAAGCTTTTCAGCAGGAAATATTAGCACTAGACCCCATTTATTTTCATCATAATTTCCAATTTAAATTTCAGAACTCTGGAAGACTTTCAGGACCTTTTGATAGTTGGTTGATAGATTATGTCTATTTGAACAGTGGAAGAAGCCTTAATGATCTAAATTATCAGGACAGGGCGCTTACTCAGGTTAACAGTAATTTCCTGGGGAAATATAATGCGATCCCTTTGTATGAGTTGAATGCTGACCCTACTCCCCTATTGGCCAGCATCGATAACCAGTTCAATAATTTAAATAATCGCTTTCGGGCCATGGAATATTCCATATTGGTAAGGGAAAAGGAAAGCCAAGAACCTATTATGAGCTTAAATGCCAATACGCCCTTTAATCCGGTGCCATTGGCGAATGAAAGGCGTAATTTTAGCAGTTCTCCACCTACAGAATGGAACATGCCAACAAGGGAAGAAAACTTTGATATGGAAAGCATTGTATATTTGAGTTCCGGAGATAATTATCTAATTGATCAAATTCAGGGTAATGACACGCTTTATCATCAATCGGTGGATTTTAGGTTAAATGATACTATTAAAACCCTTATCCCAATTCGTGATTATTATGCATATGATCGCGGCACTGTAGATTATGCTGCTGGTATTAATCAGAGATCCGGAATGTTGGCCGTAAAATATGAAAGTTCAGAGACCGCCTATATCAATGCCATAAGCATCAATTTCACCAATGCTGCCCAAAGCGGAACGGCCGTAGATTTAATGATATGGTCCAATCCTGAAGAGCCAGCAAGATTCACCAAAGAGGTATTGATACAACCAAAGACTTCTTTGAAAGAATTCACCAAGTTTGAATTGGATACAGCTATACAAGTGGATGGCATCTTTTATATTGGCTTTGCCCAATTTACCAATGAATTTATTCATATAGGATTAGATAAATCCAACGACACCTCTGAAGAAGTGTTTTACAATACCAGCGGCACTTGGCAGGCAAATGAAGAGGTAAAGGGCTCATTAATGATACGACCACATCTTCAGGTTGAGGCTCCTGTCTTTGATGAAGAACCACAGCCAGGTTCAAGAATTAAAGTTTTTCCGAACCCAGCCACTCAAAATAGGGTTAACATAAACGGGGATTTTGACCTTGTCAAAATGTTTGATGCATTTGGCAGGGAAATAAATATTTCGGTGGTACCTTCCGAAAATGGTAAAATCATTAATTTTGCCGGAAAGCAAGAAGGAGTTTACTTCATTAAAGCTTGGAAAGGTAACACTCCACAAACAATTAGAATTTTAGTAAAATAATCATGGAAGACATTACAGTAGAAGAATTAAAAGAAAGGTTGGACAAAAATGAAAAGTTTGCCTTTTTAGATGTTCGTGAAGAATGGGAATATGAAGAGGATAATTTAGGAGCCTTGAATATTCCTTTGGCACAACTGCCACATTCTTTAGATGAAATCGAAAAATATAAAGATGAAGAATTGGTCATCCACTGCCGTTCTGGAGCTAGAAGTGGTAATGCGAAGCAATTCTTGGAAACCAAAGGCTATACAAAGGTACGTAATGTACTTGGTGGAATTTTAGCTTACAGAGAATTAGAAGAAGAGTAGGAAAACCTACTCTTCTTTTTTGTTGATACCTTCTGCATTCCAATCACTATTTTCACCATAATTGACTTTTAACCAATTTGAAAGGGTTGTGGGGTAAAGCATAAGATAAACACCAAGATGGCCAACCAAGCTAAAACCTTCCTAGGACCATTTAATGGTCTCCCGTCAATTACCGGTGGATGCTCTATACCTAGTACCCTTCCCAATAGAAAGCCAAACAACAGCCAGCCATTATAGCCCTCTAAATGTGGGTAGAAATAACTAATGGAATATTGTACCACTACTATACTCAGTACCAAGGCCCATTTGTTTTGTAGGCTTAGGCTGGTTTTTCTAAAACAAATAAATACAAAGCCAATATAAAGCGGTAAAGCGATTAGCAGATAACCGGTATCCATATAAGGATTGACAATTCCAAGACCTGCAAAAAGCATAAAAGCAGTATAAAAGGTCAAGGATATAACCTTATGTGATTTGGGAAATAGTCCGAAGATGACATGCCCCCCGTCCAATTGACCAATAGGCAACAAATTCAAAGCAGTAAAGAAAAGGGCCAGGTATCCAGCAAACAAGTAGGGATAATGTATCAATTCTCCCATATTGGGCATTTTTTCCGGATCCGCCAGTACCTTCCCCATTCCCCAAAATAAAAGATTGTCTCCCAATTCTATACTTAAAGCCTCTGCTTCATCTGGATTATAATCCGGTTCTAGGTATTCTGGATGAATTTCATAAATATAGTCCGCATCAGGCAAATTTGTAAAGCCATAAGTAAGTACCCCAAAAGCTATCACAAAGCCCGCTAAAGGCCCAGCAACACCTATATCGAAGAATTTCTTCCTGCTACTCACCATGGATTTCATCTTAATAATGGCTCCCATGGTACCTATTGATGGCGCACCTATAAAACCCAACCAAAAAGGAATAAAGAATGGAAGAGAAGACTTCACTTTATGATATATGGAAGTAAAAAGATGACCCAACTCATGAATCAAGAGTATACCTATAAATGGAATGGAAAAGGCCATAGATTTAATGAAATAAGGCCAGGTCAAAGGATTTTCACTGGAAATCAAAGACTTTCCATATAACCACTCAGCTCCTGCCAGAGTAGCACAAATAAAGGTGATAACGAAAAGGGATATATGCCGAAAATATTCTTTTTTACTGTACATTATTGAAGTAATCCATCAAAGCATTAGGGTGATTAATATGACAGGTCTTTAAACCAACTGATTCAGCGCCGACAAGGTTCGGTGCAGTATCATCAAAAAACACTCCTTTTTCGCCGGATTGCCCAATCTGTGCTAAGACTTTCTCATAAATAATCGTATCAGGCTTTCTGCAGCCCATTTCATAACTCAAAAACAAATGATCAAATAATTCATCGAATTTCTCAACCCCTGTATCAGCCAATAAAATCTCTTCCACTTTTCTAAAATGAATGGCATTGGTATTCGAAAGCATATAAACTGGATGGGTCTTTCTCAATTCCTTCAATAATTGAATTTTATGAACAGGGATTCTTCCCAGCATAGCATTCCATATATTGTCTATTTCTTGGTCTGTCCAGTTCTTTTTGAATACATTTCTTACTTCAGTTCTAAAAGTGGTATCATCAATCTCCCCTTTTTCATAGGCATGATGAAGCGGATGAGCCATAAAATTCTCAGTAGCGTATTTTTTATCGCTTTTTATATTTTCATCTAATTGTCTGAGGGTAAAAGGGATATCCAAATCTATGATCACGCCGCCGAGATCGAAGACAAAAAAATCTACATTTTTATCAATTTTCATACAGGTAAATGTTGTTGTTTTGAAATCAAATATGTAACATTGCATTCCCAAAAGCAAGGAAAAAGTTATCTAAGCAATGCGAATTGAGTAGCTGATTTGATCCACTGATATTAAGTTTCAGGACAATGCTTTTCCGGGCCTATAGCTCAGCTGGTTAGAGCACTTGACTCATAATCAAGGGGTCCCTGGTTCGAGCCCAGGTGGGCCCACTGAAAATCAGCCACTTACGATTTAAAATTGTAAGTGGCGTTTTTATTTGCACACGATTTGCACACAAAATAGGGTCAAAAAATATTTTTAAATTTTCTTAAAACCCCTGTCCCTAATACGGCCATTTTGGTGATACCTCACTCCTTTTAACTTGGATGCTCTTGGTTTGGAAGTAATCCACTCAGTGATTTCGTCTTTGATAAAGTAGAGCTTTCCGGCTTTCTTATAGTAAGGAATGAGTCCTTTGGACACATAGCTATAGATGGTCTGTTTTTTAAGCTCTAGGAGCTCACAGATTTTGTTAAGTGTAAGAATCTGGCCAGTGTGGTTATTTCGGTCTGACCATGCCAGTGATTTCGGTCAAACCGTGCCACTAAGAAAGATCATTTAAAGAAGGTCATTTTTTATTCATTTTTCAAGATTCCCTTTCTCAAAGATTCTCCCTTGAGGTCTATT
>NZ_JAHHZM010000023.1 GCF_018642165.1 Echinicola shivajiensis | reverse complement strand
CCACCAGGTAGAGTCGAAGGGTTTGTCTTAGGGCTTCGACTTAAGTTTATCCTGAGCTAAGTCGAAGGGCTCAGCCTGACAAATATAAGTTACCCCTGTCAATGGTAGGAGTAGGAACAACAACGTGCCATTCTCAAATACCAAAAAGGAGAATTTGTTCGACCTCTTTCGGGGTCGTTGGGATGCTGGTTTATACCACGTCTACGGATGTGTTAGCCCTTAGGGTAAGTAACAAGTGATCATTCAAAAAACTAATGGCATTTAGCTCTGCAATGCAAAAAAATATTAGGAGACAGCTTTAACCTTATGCTGCACACCACTAAGGGAAAGCATATTACAGGATTCCATTCCATACTGGTCCCTAAGATTGTGGTAATGCTGTAAAATAACTTTCAAAAGACTTAAATTTTCTGAAGTATAAGTACCAAAATTATGAGGATGCCACCATAAATGGTAAACATTTCCTTTCTTAGCTGCCAAGGTCATCTCTTCCATAATTCGCTGAATCCTTCGGTTATTAAACATGGAAGGCTTTCGATAAGGTCTAAGCAATCTAGAAGCAGGTAAATTAATTATCTCTGAGTCACCCCTATAAGTATCGTCCAAGGAATAAGAAGTATCATTTCCCAAAGGGTAAAGGGTATCTCCAGTTCGGAAGACCTTTTTCAAGAGATTACTTTTTTCCGGCGATTTCCAAAACCAATCTGAAGGATTCCCTCTAAAAATCTCAAAGCCCTCTTCTTTACAAACCTTGATGCTATGTGCGCTGTATTGGTTTCTAGGAAAAACCAAAGAACTAAGGCTTAAACCAAATTTGTCCTTGGCAATCTTCTTAGCCATTCTTAAATCGGCCCTGAACTGGGACATTTCTTGCCCTGTTTCCTGAGTATAATAATGTGAAAAGGTATGAGAACCCACTTCCTGTCCCGGTGTATTAATGATACTTTTGATCAAATCAGGAGCAAAAAGACAGCTGGAAGCCGCATACATATTTTTAGCTGCCCATTCATAGGCTGAGAGATTGGCATTTGCATAATCAGGGAATTCATCGGGTAAATAATCCCTCCACTCATCCCAACTTTCAGCAAACAACATGCCCACCGTAGCCCAGGTAGCTTCTATCCCAAAAGCCTCAAATAAATTTAGGATTTTCGGGATGGCCATGCGCGCATTCTGGTAATATTCCAATTCTGCTGCAATTGGAAATTTATCGAATCTTCCCCAATGCAGTTCAAAGTCTAGCGATATGGTAAAAATGGAATTTCTCATCAATAATTAAAAATACACTTTTGTATATAAATATTTACTGTTTATCACAAAAATATTTTATTACACTTACAATTTACCCAAAAAAGTGTTTTAGACCTCTTATTTATATGGCAAAACTAAATAATTAAGCCTGTAAAGTAAAATTTATAACCAATAGCTTAATAATTATAAATCCACCAGCAAGGGTAAATTTAATTATTAGTTTCACGCAAAGCGCGCCAAGGTGAGCGCTAAGTTCACAAAGATGCTTTTATAAGACAGCAATTATTTTTATTGGGATTTGGAGAGGCTTATAGAGCAATGAAAGGAATAAAAAAGTTTCACGCAGAGCGCGCAAAGCTGTTCGCTAAGTACACAAAGATCCTTTTATAAGACAGCAATTATTTTTATTGGGATTTGGAGAGGCCTATAGAGCAATGAAAGGAATAAAAAGTTTCACGCAAAGCGCGCCAAGGTGAGCGCTAAGTTCACAAAGATGCTTTTATAAGACAGCAATTATTTTTATTGGGATTTGGAGAGGCTTATAGAGCAATGAAAGGAATAAAAAAGTTTCACGCAGAGCGCGCAAAGCTGTTCGCTAAGTACACAAAGGAACTTTGTTTGATACAGCTATTATATTTATAGGGATTTGTAAAGGCTGCACGCAAAGTGCGCTAAGTTGAGCGCTAAGTGCGCTAAGATGCTTTATTCAATACTCGTATTACATTACTACTTAAGCCCTTTCCTGTCTTTGCATATCCTTAGGGAACTTTGTGAGAAATAAAAAAGGTCTCACGCAGAGAAAGCAATGATGGATATGAATGCTCGGGGTTTTGCAAGCTCTTACCCAAGACCCTTTGCGATCTTTGCGCATGCTCCGCGGGCTTTGTGAGAAACAAAAAATGCTTCACGCAGAGGGCGCTAAGGTAAGCGCTAAGTTCACAAAGATATTTTATATAAAACAGTCAACACATTTGTAAAGTCTTGGCTAGCACTGGAAGTAATAAAAAGGTTCCACGCAAAGGGCGCAAAGCTGTTCGCTAAGTACGCAAAGATGCCATATCCAATAAGCCTATTATTTTGTATGGGGAATTAAGAATGCTCGGCGGCCACTGAAAGAAATATATGATTATCACTGAATATACGCTTTGAGGTCTTTGACCATCCTTCGCTAACTTTGTGTGAAACAAAAAATGCTTCACGCAGAGAAAACAATGATGGATATGAATGCTCGGAGTTGTGCAAGCTCTTACCCAAGACCCTTTGCGGTCTTTGCGCTTGCTCCTCGAGCTTTGCGAGAAACAAAAAAAGTTTCACGCAAAGCGTGCAAAGGTGAGCGCTATGAACGCAAAGATGTTTCTTTGGTTTTGTCCTTGTACATCCAAACTATGGATAATATTAACAATAGCATATAGGGGGCTTTCATGCGCATCATAATCCCCATATTCCCCAAACTATTGGCATATAATAGGGAGCTGAACACAAATAGGACAAGTGCAAAGCGAATAAATAGAGGAATTTTCCTCCAGGTCCTCCATTGGGCTTTTAATAAAAAGAATATCAAAAGAATCATAGTAATGGCGTTTTCAGCTGCTGCTGCTCCAATCATAAAACTGCCTCCAGATTCCCATATAAAAGGCCTGAACCAGTATGTTATCAAGCGCATGGGCTGTGAATAATCCAACATGGGCACTGAGGAACCAATTCCCTCTCCACTGAGCATTTCTATTTGGTGCTTGCTAATATCATAAGGATTAAAAGTAGGCATATCCTTTATTCCTGAATACCAGTAAAAAGCCGGCAGAGATAATCCCAGTAAAAGCAAGGCAAAAATGAAAATGGACTTTTGGTTTTTTGAAAGCAATCTAAAATCAAAAACAATCAGCAAAATCAAGGCTATCACAATGATGGCTGCCAAATATGTCCTGACCATAAAGACAATCAACAAGGCAAACAGTGCCAATGCCAGGTACTTAGGGCTGTACTTTTTTGATAAGGCAAAAAGTAAGGCTGCCATCGCCCAGAAACAAATTGCTTCCTTACCCACCCCTGCAGTCCAGAAATGTAAATTGGGGAGATATAGTAGTGCCAAAGCTATCGGCAAACCTCTCAACTTGGGGCCATTGGTGTAATGTAAAAACACTATATTGCTCAAAAACCGAAAACCATAATATCCAACTAACCCATAAATCATATTCCCAGTCCACCAAGACCAACTCAGGACTTTGGAGGGGATATAATTCAACCAATACATAAATGGATAACCTACCCCAAAATAGTCCCACCAGGAATCTGGATTGGGGTGAGCAAGCGGACCAGTCAGTTCCCAATAGCCTTTGCTATCACCCCCTTCTTTGCCTATATAATAGCTAAAAACCAGTACCATGGCCATGTGAAAGAGCAATAATCCCTGTAGGTGAACCATATAGGAATTGGGCAGATCCTTTCTTTTTACCAAACGTATATTGTCCACGATACAAAGACAAACCAAAAGGATGATAAAAATGTACTGGAGCATATTTAGGTAGTTAAGAAAAATCTAAACTAGTAAAAAATTTAAGACTTGAGAATTGAGATGTGAGATTTGAGATGGAAGGTACGAGGTACGAAGTACGAAGTACGAAGGATGATAGAAGAAAGAACAAAGAGCAAAGACTAGATCTGTTTTTTGTGGTAAATTGGATGAGGCATTAAATCTTGTCACTCTAAGGGTAGCGAAGAGTCTCTTTGTCGCATTGCATTACTGGAAGGGTTTCTTCGGTTCATGGAGCTAGACCTTGGCACAGAGGGGGTATGGGGTATGAAGTACGAAGTACGAAGTACGAGGTATGAGGTACGAAGGATGAGAGAAGAAAGAACAAAGAGCAAAGACTAGATCTGCTTTTTGTGGTAAATTGGATGAGGCATTAAATCTTGTCACTCTAAGGGTAGCGAAGAGTCTCTTTGTCGCATTGCATTACTGGAAGGGTTTCTTCGGTTCATGGAGCTAGACCTAGGCACAGAGGGGGTATGGGGTATGAAGTACGAAGTACAAGGTATGAGGTACGAAGGATGAGAGAAGAAAGAACAAAGAGCAAAGACTAGATCTGTTTTTTGTGGTAAATTGGATGAGGCATTAAATTTTGTCACTCTGAGGGTAGCGAAGAGTCTCTTTCCGACATCGTTATTGGAAAGGCTCTATCGTCAGGATGACAACGATTTGTAGTCCCCACAAACAAAAAAATAGCCCGAAGACTATTTATTATTTGATATTCTGATTATCAGCTGTGATGCCAGTAACCTTAAATACTTGGCTGAAGTGGTCGGAAGTTTGAGGCCTGAAGATCGAAGCAGTTGATCTCTTAATCAAAACGATCATTTCGTTTCGATTTTAATCTTTACTGGTAAAATTGCGAATACACATCTTATATAATTGTAAATCAATATATTAAACAAATTCACTTAATGCTTTTTTATAAGAGCCTATGCTTTTTTCTAAGCTGAAATGTTCCAAGGCAAAATCCCTTATCTCCTGGCGGTTAACTGGGGGCAATTGATCGAACCATTCCACTGCCTTCTCTTGCCTTTCCTTATCTGCATGATAGTATAAATGTATAAATGGCATGCTCTGAAAAAGGAACTCTGTATCCCCTATCTTACTACTGGCTATAATAGGAAGTCCCATCAATAAATACTCTCCCTGCTTTATGGGTGCTACCCCTCGCATACTCCAAGCAGGAAGTCTCAACGATAAGGCGATATCCGCAGCAGACAAATAAGCAGGTATTTCTTTAAAAGGGACTAGTCTATGGATAATCTTATCCTTAAGGTTTTTAGGGATATGCTGGTTTAGATAGTTCACATTGGCTGACAATACCAAGAAACGGCTAGTAGGATGTTCTTCCAAATATAATTCGAATATCCCTACCATATCCTTTAAGGCATATTGTGGCCCAAGTGAACCCGTATATATCCATAATTTATCACCTTCCTTTAATCCCAAGTTCATTCTGATCCTATTCCTATTTTGCTCAGAAAAGGTAAAAAAGTCCTTGTCCCGGCCATTGCCTACCAAATGGAAATCCGTACGTCTACTTTCTCCGACTTTTGGGATATGATAATCAATGGATTTCTGGGTCCTACATAAAATCTTGTCCGCTTTTTTGAGCATTTTGGTTTCCTGCCGTTTCAGGTATTTATACTGAAAATCAGTTGACTTCAAGGAAGTGAAGTCCAAGCGCTCTTCCAATGGCAGGCCGTCTGCATCAAAGACTACTTTTACTTCTTTCCGCTTCATAAACCACCATAACTTATTGACCATCAGGGCTGGCATGGTGCTTCGAGGCATAATGATATTAAAGCCCTCTTGCTTAATCAATTTTTTGATCATTTTCCGCCCTTGATGTACCGTCCACAAACTCCCTAATAAGGGATGAGGATTCCTGGTTATGGAGTGATGATAATAGGCTACTCCTTTTTCTTCAGCAAGTTTTTTTAGGCAATTGATCTTATCGGGCTTTGCCCAAGAGAACTGCAAGATGGAGCAGGATAAAATATTTTCCTCTTGTATACCTGCAAGTATGGGGAGAAACAGGCTTTCCAGGTAGTTAGTGCTGTCACTATCCCAGGTGATGAAGAGGAGTTTTTTTGGGTGGTTGTTATTATTCAAGGTGTATGGCTTTGTTGAGTAAGAATTATGTTCGACCCTTTCAGGGTCGGATTGACTATTGGTGGGCTAGCGCTGTTAATAAAGTTTGACCCCTTTGGGGTCAGTGCATTGATTTGAAGAACGCTTACGATTACATATATATGCCCCCTTCAGGGTCAGGAGGACCTTTTGGTGATCAGGATTTCGTTAATGGTGTTTGACCCCGTCGGGGTCAAGAGTGTAATAAATATTAGACCTTGATAGTGTGCTCGACCCTTTCAGGGGAATAGATAAGGGTATTAAGTATTGAGTAGATAGTATCTAGTAGCAAGAGTAAAGATCCCGATAGCCATCGGGACAGGGTAAAGAGCAAAGACTGGATATGCTTCATATGACAAATGCTGAGCAGCTACAGCTCCTTGTCACTCTGAGTGCAAGGAAGAGTCTCTTTCCAACATCGATACTGGAGGGGATTCTTTCTTCCGCTACCCCCAGCCCCTGAAGGGGAGCCCACCGCACTCCTAAATGTGGAACAGCATTGTATAAAGTATCTAGTAACTAGTGTTTAGTAGCAAGAGTAAAGAGTCAAGAACAAAGATCCCGATAGTCATCGGGACAGGGTAAAGAGCAAAGATTGAGAATGGAGTATGTTTTCAACCTAAGCTATTCAGTTTTCAGCATCCCTAATTCCTCTTTCAACATTCCGATTTTCACCTCCAGACCCCGAAGGGGTCAAATATACGCAGACGTCAAACAACACCAATCCACCACGACCCTGAAGGGGTCGAACCTCACACGATAACAAATGAATCATTAAGTAGAACCAATCGAGATTGGGTTTAAAGTGAATAGCAAGGGGCATTGCAAATGCCCTATTATAATGGTTCAACATTGCAAATGTGAAACAGCATTGTAAAGTATCGGGTAACTAGTATCTAGTAGCAAGAGTAAAGAGTCAAGAACAAAGATCCCGATAGTCATCGGGACAGGGTAAAGCGTGATCTAAGAAGGGAATAAGTATTCAGCTTTCGGCATTCCACATTACGCATTCCTCATTCAACTGCCTTTGGATTTTTTGCCAGTTGTGGGCGAGGGTGTATTTTTCTGCTACCAGTTTTCGGCCTGCTGTGCCCATTTTTCTGCGGAGTTCTGGGTCTGATATTAACAAGGAAAGGTATTTGATCCATTCTTCTGATGTGCTGGCCAAAAAGCCATTCTCTACATGTTTGACCACTTCCTTGTTCATGCCTATGGGAGATGCTATGACTGGAAGACCACAGGCCATGTACTGGATGAGTTTATAGGCACATTTGCCCTGCTCCCAAGGGCTATCGTTCAGTGGCATGATGCCTATATCCAACTGCTGGATCAATTTCACTTCTTCCTCCTCGGACCATTGGAAAGTTTCTTCGAAATGGTTTAGTCCTATCCCCTGCCCATTGGCGATGATATTTAAGGTGAAACTTTGTTCCTTCTTAAGTGCTTCAAACACTGGCTTGAGCTTTTCCAGGTATTTCAGGGTAGTGGGAGAGCCTATCCAGCCTATTTTCAAGTTTTGATTTTCCTTTAAAGGAATTGGACTGTACTTGTTTAAGTCAATGACCGTAGGCAGGTCCATGATGTTCTTAGCCCCTGCCTTTTGGGCCCTAGTTGCCAAATATTCGTTTCCGAGCCAAAGTCGATCAGCCCTGGCCATTAGTTGGTCTATTTTATCTTTTAGTAAGCTTCTGATCCATGGATTTCCGTGCAAATCATAATTATGGAATACGGCATCATCATAATCAAAAATATATTGGGGCCCTTGCTTAAAAGCCCATTTTTCCAGGGCAAAGGGAATATAGGGAAAGAGTTCTTTTTCTATGATGATATACTCATAATCCCCAGCTTTCTGGAGTATCTTCCAGCGCCTTTGATAACAGGCTAGAACATTGCGTTTGGCGATGGGGCGCTTTGCATAGTGTTCTTCCAGGTACTGCTTATTAAAAAAGGAGGATACGGTGCAATCAAAGCCTGCTGCCTCCCAGAGGGGCAGGTACTGAAAGGTTCTCAGCCTGCTGCTGGCTCCCATCCGGGGGTATTTTGGGAGGAAGAGTATTTTATTTATAGGAGTATTAGGCACTTTTAGGTTAGGGTTGTTCGACCCCTTTGGGGTCGGGGATGATGGTTATATCGATGCGTTAGCGATATTGGACCCCTTCGGGGTCTGGGGTAAGCACAGAGTAACGCAAAGATAGCACACAGATCACTGAGGTTGAGTATAAGTCAAAGGCCTAAGGTTAAAGGCCGAAAGCCAATGGGGCTAATTATTTATTTTATCAAATGAGTCTGAGACTCAGGGTTAGTGGTGCTGGGGCACAGCCCTCAGCACAACGGGTGAATTATGAACCTCTGCGATACGTAAGTTGGACCCATTCGGGGGCGAGAGGAATTATTATACCTTTTGCGTTACGTTGTTGAACCTCTTCGGGGTCGGGGATCATCGTTATACCGATGCGTTAGTGATATTGGACCCCTTTGGGGGCAAGGTAAATTTTGAACCTCTACGATACGTAAGTTGGACCCATTCGGGGGCGAGAGGAATTATTATACCTATGCGTTACGTATGTTGAACCCCTTCGGGGTCCGGGGATAATGGTTATATCGATGCGTTAGTGATATTGCCCCCCTAGGGGTCAAGATAAATTTTGAACCTCTGCGATACGTAAGTTGGACCCATTCGGGGGCGGAGATCATCGTTATACCTATGCGTTACGTATGTTGCCCCCCTTCTGGGTCCGGGGCTAAGCACGGAGAACACTGATTAAAAGCTGAATGCCAAATGGCTAAAGCCGATAGCTCCATTGCCTGAATATTTCTTTGAGTCAGAGACCTGCCTACAGCAGGCAGGCCTACCTAAAGGTAGGCAAAGGCAGGCTCAACATTAATGGTGCTGGGGCACAGCCCTCAGCACAACCGCATTTGTTATGGCATTACAAATGCCCTTTTATTTGGGTTCCACATTGCAAATGTGGAACAGCGTAAGCCTTCGGCCTTTTGCTTTGGGCATTCAGCTTTAGGCATTTTCCTCTTTTGTTGCGGCAATGTAAACGCTTAAAACTTATATGATAAATTTAATTTCCGTACCCTTGTCATTACCCTACCCTCAAATACATAACTATAAAATACGCCAAACAATACACATAATATAAATCCTATCAAAAATTCTAATGCAGAAATATACCACAATGGGGTCTTGGGAAACACCCTTGCCATCAAGGAAATTAAGGGATTATGAATTAAATAAATAGAATAGGATGCATTCCCTATAATAAGGAGTATTCTTTGATTAATATATTTGGTATCGATTTTATTTATAGCAAAAAGCAATATTAAACTAGCGCAAAAAACAGAAAAAGAGATATTACCTAAAAAGAAAAACAATGATAATCTATTCAAAAATAAATATATAAATAATATAACAGAAAAAATTGCCAATATAAACAGCCATTTCAGGCTGATTTTTTCAGATTGATTCAAGTATATTTTTGCGGCAAATAGACCAACAAAAAATTCTAAATTATAATGTGAAAAGATTTTATCAGAAATTGGTCCTAATACATTAAATAAATATCCCAACCCAGAATAGGTATTTAATAGAATAAGTCCAATCCAAATTAGTAGTCCCCAATAAAATTTTCTAGCAGAGATAAACCAAAAAGAGAAAAACAGGTAGAATATCATTTCATGGATCAGGGTCCATGCAACAGATAAAGCAGGAGTACCAAAGGGGAGTAATAAGGATGCTCCTATGCTGATATCCCGTCCAGCTGCCGAAAAACCCGGTATATAATAATATGCCAATAGCATAAGTATTCCAATAGGAAGATAGGGTATATAAATTCTTATTACCCTTTTCCATAGATAGTTTCCTAATTCTGATCTATTATTTCTAAACTTCTCATTTGAAAAGGCGATAATAAATCCTGACAGTACAAAGAAAAAATCCACACCATATTTCCCCAAAGCCGCAGTAGCTTCGGCAATTTCATCTTTCAGACCTAAAAAGTGCGAAAAACTATTCCATTGATGATGAAATACGACCATCAATGCCGCAATTCCTCTAAATACCTGTAAAAAATAAAAATACTTCAATTCTAAATGGTTACTAAATGTATTATCACTTTAATTGGCTTGTTCTAAAGCTTTCTGATTAATAATTTCTTGGCGCTTTTTATAATACTGCTGTTTCTGCAAGTATTTTTGATACCGCATTTTTTTATTATAAACAATTAGGAAGAATATAAATAAGACAAAGTAGATCATCATCATATTCTTCATCCGCATGATCACCCCTAAATTTCCTAAGCTATTGGCAAAAGCCAAGGTAACGGGGATAAAGGTCACAAAACCCACTTTTAAGAAAACCGGCATATCCCTTATGGCTTCTGGGGTCCAGTTTCGGATAATAAATAAGCTTAACCATAGATATAGCGCGTTTTCTATGGAACTTAATAAGGCCATAAAATTATGCGCATCGATAAATATAGGTCGATATAAATAGGTGAAAATTTTAAAAGGTAATGGATAACCTCTCATATCCACTCCTGATCCTACATTCCCACCACTTAAATTTTTCATTTTAGTCCCTGTATATTCTTCAAGGCTCTCCATTGAAAAATCCTCTAGCTGAATTGCTGCCAAAGTATGGGAACTTAAATAAACCGTTCCCACTAATGCCAATACTCCTAAAGTAACTTTATATTCTCTTCTAATTTCTGCTCCAAAAATAATAGCAATGGCAGCTCCTCCAATTAAGGCCTGCCCCATATGCGGTCTCGCCATATACACAAAAAAGAAAGCAATTAAACCCTGCCACCAACGCGTATTGTACTTTTGTACCGCAAACATAAACCAGGCAATGGCCCAAAAACATAATGAATCTTTTCCAACGCCTGCAGTCCAAAAATTAAAATTTCCCATATAAAAGATTATAGGAAATAAGGGAATATTCAATACCTTATGATTCATTGGGAATAATTCTGCTGTCATTAAAAACAGATATCTAATACCCATAAAACCTAAAAAACCAAAAAGGACATTCCCTGTCAAATAACTCAGTCCTAGAACTTTACTTGGTATATAACATAACCATAAAATAAAGGTGGTACTTTCCCCAAAATACTTCATCCATGTTTCTTCACCTTTTATCAAAACCTGCTGCATTCCCAAACGCCAATAGCCTTGGGAATCCCCACCAAAATTGAGGATATACCAGGTAAAGAACAGGCTAAAAAAGAGGTGGTAAAACAGTAGGTAATGGAGGTGCTGTTGGTATTTTTGGGGCAGGCCAAATTTATTGGCCATACTTTGGTTGGTATTGACCAGGGCGATAAGGCATATGATGATGATAATGAGGTCGAGCAAAGTATTTCTTTGACTATTGTGGTTTTTATGTAGGGGTAAATATAGAGATTAATTATATGTATGTATATGTGCAACTGCACTAGTAGTTCGATTTTATACAAATACATTAATAGTTAGTTGATCAAGGAATTAATTTATATATATCCGAAATGTTACTAGCAGACAAATATTATAAATTTTTTGTTGTTTCTTGTTCTTTTCCATTGATGAAAAGAACCAAAAATCTAGGCTGTGTAGCATTCTTCAAATTGAGCAAATTATGATTCGAACAAAATAATCTTTACTCAATTTGATTTTGTACCAGTTGCTGATAGCTAAAAATGAGTGGATCTCGCTTGTCAACTTCGCGAGCTAACTCATTTTTTTAACGCTACCACCAACTGTCCCAAAACCGAATGCTCCAAAAGCCAACTAATAGAATTGCGTTGAATATTATGACGTTCATTAACTACATGCATATTCCTTTACCTTGAGAGAAATCAACATGTCCCCCGGTTGCTGAGCTTGTCGGAGTATAAGGGGGATTTAGGGGGTAATACCTTTCTCCCTCAACAGCCCCAAATACAAATCCTCTACCTCCTTTACATATCTTTCTGCGGAATAGTGCTTTTTGGCTCGGTCGTGGCCGGCTTGGCCGAGTTGGGTTCGGAGGTTTGGATGGTCGATGAGGTATTGGAGTTTATCGGCCAGGGCTTGAGGATTGTATGGGGGAACTAAGAAACCTGTCTCCTGATCCACCACCACATTTTGTAAGCCGCCCACTTTGGTGGCTACCACAGGCAAGTGGTGCATCATGGCTTCTGCTGCTACCAAGCCAAAGCCTTCATTGGATGAGGCTATGCAAAAGATATCCATTAATTGATAATAGGCTTCGGTATTGCTTTGATATCCTACAGAGAGCAATTGATCTTTTAATCCCAATTGCTCGGCTTTTATTTTTATATCTTCTAAGTCTGGGCCATCCCCCACCAAAAGGAATTTAATATGAGGATTATCCAGCAGCTTAATGGCTTCTATAATATCCGAGAAGCGTTTTACCTGATCATATACTCTACCCACAGAGCCAATTATGATATCGGTAGGCTTAATTCCTAAATCATCTCTTAACCTTAAAACGGTGTCCTCTTCTACTCCCTTCAATTCTCCCACTCCATTATTGATCAAAATCAATTTTCTTTCAGGAACCCTTACTTTATCTCTCAAAAAATCCACCACAGCAGGCGCAATTCCAATGATTTTATCTGCTGTTTTCACCCAGAAGCGTTGGAGCCAAATGGCTTTTTGGGAGCGGTTTTGGGGATCGGAGGTTTCTTCCAAAATCACCACCGGTACTTTTCCAAACATCCCTCCAATGGCCGCCATACTCATACCTTCAAAGATGGCCCCATGGATGATATGGGGCTTAAAACCCCGAATCAAACCGCTTACCCTTTTATGTTTGTCCCATTCAAAGGGATGTTTAAATCCTCCAATGGGAATCAATTCCACACCTTCCCTTTCCAAGGCTTCTGCAACCGAACCTCCCTTCCAGGTACAGATGATTTTCAGTTCATAAATTTCCTTATCCAGTCCTTTTGCCAAGGTCAAGCGTGTTTGCTCTACCCCTCCTGAGGAGATGGTTTCTATGCAGTGGAGGATACGGATTTTTTCTTGGGGCATATTACTTTTTATTACGTCAAAGCGAGAGGTCAACATTTTCTCAAATATAAAAGAGTTGCATGACGTAAGCCTCAAATCGATGTCACTCGCCGCGGCGAGAGGATCTCTTTTCCTACTCGTTACTGGAAGAGATGCTTCCTATCGTCAGCATGACATATTATTCACGTCACTGTCAATGGTAGTAGCAAACATGACGACGAAGCAATCTCATCTTCGGTAGATGGGATTGCTTCTCCCGGTTGACCGGGCTCGCAAGGACGGGTAATTTTACGTCACTGCGAGAGGTCAACATTTTCTCAAATATAAGGGAGCTGAATGACAGTTGGCAACATTTATACGGAGTCACCCTGAGCCCTTCGACATAGCTCAGGATAAACTTAAGGCGAAGGGTGTATTTTAAGGCTTCGACTCCGCTCAGCCTGACATTTTAAGTAATATCTGTCAATGGTAGCGATCAAAGTAGGCGTGGCAGTCTCATATTATTTAACGAGATTGCCACAGTCTCCGCTTCGCCTGCCTGGCGTCAGACAGGGCGGATCGCAATGACATTAAGTACTATATTAGCAATGACGGAAACGGCACTATTTTTTACTTTCCAATAAGGAATGATATAAGCTTAAAAGACTCTTTATATGGTTTTCTACGGAGTATTTATGGGCTTCTTTTTGGGCTCTTATTCCCATTTCCAAACGTTCCTTTTCAGGCATTTGGAGGAACTGCAACATGGCATTTTCTATGGATTGGGGATTATGGGGATCAATGAGCTTAGCGGAGTTACTTTCACCAATGATTTCGCTTGCCCCTCCCACTTTGGTAATGACGGAAGGCAATCCTGCCATCATGGCTTCAGCCAGTGCTACCGAGGAACCTTCCGAATACGATGGAATTAAGAATACATCTGATTGAAATAAAAAAGGTGATACATCCGCTTGAAAGCCCAAAAATTTCACATTCTCTACTATATCCAATTTCCTTACTAATTCCTCTAAGGAATCTCTTTCCTCTCCATCACCAATGATCAATAGCTTTGGTTCATAGGGAGCACCATGAATGATATTGGCCAATGATTTAAGTACTGCTGCAATATTCTTAATTGCTGTCAACCTACTTATCATTACAAATCTAAAAGGCTGTTTTACTGCTTCTCCATTTAAAACAGCGTTCTGTAGTTGTGCGGGGTTATAAATTACTGCTACCTTTTCAGGTCTTACTTCTCCTTTATTCCCAATATATTCTTTTACGGCATTCGAAATAGCTATCACTTTATGAGCCGTACTATACACCCCTTTAAAAATCCATTCCCAAGCTTTATGGTGATTCGGGAAACCGATTTCTTCTCCTATTCTAACTGGTACTTTGGCTAATCTTGCTGCAAATAAGCCATGAAAATTGGCTTCAGCTCCTGCTGTATGGACTATATCTGGTTTATATGTATTTAGTGCTTTTTTTAAATCAACCATCAAGTTCCAATTGGGAATTCTGGGATTCCTATTCCAAACCTTTATCTGAACTCCACTTTCCTTTAATTCCTCTGCTACCTTCCCACCTTTACCCAATGCCCATATCTCCAATTCAACCTCTGGATATACTCTCATTCCTAAAGCAGTCAATTGGGTTACTTTTTCCACCCCACCAAAGTCCAACTCCGTTAGTATTTTAATTATTTTCATGAATAGATATATCGGAAACAAAATTTCAAATACTTCCTAAACAGACTTGAAAAATCAGGCCTTTTGAACAGAAAATGGAGTACGGGATAAGGTATTTGATAAATCCTATGAACAATAAAATAAGATGAATCCATTTTGTTTAAAATCATTTTAATATTCCTCTCATTTTCCTTTAATCTAAAGGCAGAAAAAAGCGTAAATAGTATCCATTTATCTCGAAACTTCAGAAAATCAAGTTTCAATTCTTTAGGTAGAGGTTCCAGATCAGCAGTATAGTCTGCATTTAATATTTTACCTAAAAGGGTTTCCTCTAAATGATAATCTTTGGTGGTTGCTGCATTAATATCCTCTTGATTATAGTACACCAATTTATTGTTAATATATATTCCCTTTCCAAAAAACAAAAAAGCCCTCAACCATACATCAATATCCTCACCCAGTTTTAATCGACTATCAAATCCCGATTGTTGTTCAAAAAAGGTTTTACGAATGACTGTAGCAGAAGTAAAAAATATCACATTTCTAATCGCTCTCTTAAAATAATCTTCTAAAAAAATATATTCCAATTCAGGATCATGATCTAATTCTATAGAATCATATTTTGTTCCAATAATTCCTATATCAGGATGCTTTGAAATCACTTGATTAACAAACCTCAAATAATCTTTGTGCCAATAATCATCCGCATCCAAAAAGGCAATATAGTCTCCTTTTGCTACTACTATTCCTTTATTACGTGCAACAGATACTCCCTGATTAGGTTGGTGGATCAATTGAATTTGATTCCCGTATTTCTCTTCCAACAACTGCTCTCCCCCATCGGTGGAACCATCATTGATCACAATAATCTCAAATTCCTTAAAGGACTGCCCCAGTACGGAGTCAATGGCTCTGCAGATATAAGGGGCTTTATTGTATAAAGGGATGATTATGGAAAACATTGGTTTTGTCATCTGTCTTTGTCTCTGATTTACCCCCTCCTAACCTCCCCCTTTATGGTGAGGAACCATAATCGTAAACGAAATCAATAGGTCTCTCTTCAGAGCCTGTCCCGAACTTGATTCGGGAGGGATTTAGGGGGTATTTAACTTATCCATCGCTTCAGTCTTAAGGCATTTTTAAAGCCCAGGTATTTGGATAAGGTTTGGAATTTTGGGCCGCCTATATAGGTCCTTTCTGAGATCCCCAATTTCTGAATATGGTTTTCAGCTTTAGCAATTAAATCTGAATGCTTAGGGAAAACATCATAGATAAATTTTTGGTATACTTTATTAAGTGCCTTTCTTACCCTTAAGGAATCCTCTACTTGCAGTACCTCTCTTTGGTAACATTGATATGATTCCAATAAAGATGACCAGGCCTTTCTACTTTTTTGTTGCGATACGTTTGTCTCCCCAGGTGTACGGTAATAGACCTTTCCTTGCTGCTCATATTTGACTTTTCCAGCCTTCAGTAAGACCCTGCAAAAGAACTCTCCATCCTGATTAATAGATAAAGATTCATCCCATGGGCCTGCTTGTTCTATCCAATCCCTATGGGTTAAATATACTGCTGGTTGGTGCATTTCCTGTTTGTTCCAAAACTGTAGTAATAAATCTATACCACTGTCAAAATCCTGAAACACCCCATACGGAATAGGAAAATTATCAGCTTTATTATCCCTAAACATCAACCATTCGCAGGAAGCAATTATTCCTTCTTCTTCATCCTCCAATAAGCCTACTTGATTTTGAATTTTGTCTGACGATATCAAATCATCCGCATCCAAAAACTGAATATATTCTCCCTTGGCTTCCTTGATACCTCTATTTGTAGCAACCGAAACCCCTTGATTCTTTTGATCAATAAGAATAATCTTTTCAGGATACTTGTTTTGATACTGTTTTAAAATATCCAAAGATTTATCCGTGGATCCGTCATTGATCAAGATGATCTCTGTATGGGGATAAGTTTGCTCTAAGGCAGCTTCTATGGTCTCTGTCACATAAGCTACTTTATTATAGACTGGGATGATAATGGAAACTAATGGATTCATATTTACGTCATTGCTTGCCTTGGCTCACCCCCTAGCCCTCCCGGTACCGGGACAGGCTCTTTATGGGGAAATGCCATCCCTACCTCTTCGTCTCGCCACCTCTAATCAAACTAAAATATTCTTGAACTGCTCCCCAATTGATCGCATTACAAACTTTGAAAATAGCCCAGGATTCGTGAATAGGAACTGTAAAGAATTTCTTCAATGAGAATCTATACCTCCTTAAAATAAAATTCAAAACATGAGCTGTATAAGGCCATGTCTTACCATTAAATCTTCTCGTATATGCACCACCCAATAATCTTCTATATTTATTTACCAAGTCCCTTGTATGGTACCTAGCAGGATGATTTACTATAATATCCTCCTTATATACAATTTTATATTTAGCACTGATTTTTCCTGATAAATCCGAATCTCCATTTGATTTTAATGACTCATTAAAACCTCCAAATTCCTCGATCACATCTTTATAGGAAAACCAGTTGGCGGTAATGGCATGACCTTCTCTAGCATATGCTTGAGTGGTAAAGCCCGTATATTTCTCATAGACTTCTGTTGGAGACAAGGAATTTGAATCTTTAAAAAATAAAGGTACAGGGCCAGTGAGAATCCCTATTTCCCTATTTATTTCTCTGTCAAAATATTTGTTGGCATTTAATAGCCAATTTTCATCAGGAATACAATCCGCATCTGTAAAGGCCAAAACATTCCCCTTAGCGGATTGAATTCCTTTATTTCTTGCAATGTAAGAACCTGGAATAACTTCTTTCAACCAAGTCAATGAATAATCAACCTCTAAATCTAAACCATCTATTTCTTCCTGATCATTATTTACTACCAAGACTTCATAATACTGATTACTCAAACTTTGTTCATCCAAAGCTTTAAGCACCTTCCTAAGTCCTTGGATGTCTTTATAAACTGGAATAATTACAGAAATCATTAAATTAACTAAAAATTGCCTTAAGTTTTAAGGCTGTTCCCAAGCCTATAAATTGGGCTAAAAATAAAAGCTTTGATTGAGATGCTGTATATGGAAATTTATTTCCTTTTAATTTCTTAATTCTTAAAAAAGCCTTTTCACATAATTCAGGAGCAACTTGATTCATTCTGTAAATATAATGCTCATAATTCTTTAAAAGCGCAATTACAGTTGCATCATACCCTTTTAAATCCTCAACGAGCTCTTCATAAAGAGTAAATGTTTTGTACAGAGAATAAGCAGTAGCTTTATTTTTTTTTGTACTTATATTATTTGAGGTAGGTTTTCTATAATAACCTTTAGCTGCTGGTGTATAAATAATTTTATTTGAGGCATCAATTACCCTAGCAAAATATTCTCCGTCTTGATTGATTTTCAGAGACTCATCCCATTCTCCTACTTTATTCACTAGTGATTTGCGTGTTAACCAAGAAAATGGAGCTATCATAAATTGTTTTGACCACATCTCAATCAATAAGGATTTCGGACTTTCATAGTTTTTATAAATTGATAAATACTGATCGCCTAAATCCCCTATGGCGATATTGAAATATGTCCATTGTCCAAATGCCAAAACAGCTTCACCTTCTTTTTCCAATTCCCTAACTTGGGATTCAATTTTTTTTGAATCCAGAAGATCATCAGCATCTAAAAACTGGATATACTTTCCTTTACATTTTTCAATACCCAAATTCCTTGCATGACAAGCTCCGTTATTTTTTTGACGGAATACAAAGACTTTTCTAGAGGTAGTTTCGGCAAATTTATTGATTAAGTCCCTTGAACCATCATTTGAACCATCATCAATGATGATAATTTCTAAATTGGTATAAGTTTGCTGTTCAACAGATTTTAAACATGCTGTTACAAACTTTACTTTATTATATATTGGAATAATTACGGATACTAATGGAGTCGTCATTTTCTATTAAAGTTCTTAGTATCAGATTTTCCTATTACTTTTGCAGGAACCCCTGCAATAATAACTCCTTCCTCTAGAAAGGATTTATTAACTACAGCATTAGCTCCAATAGCAATATTGCTGGCAATTTTGATGTCTCCAAAAAGTTTAGCTCCTGGTCCAATATAGCAATTATCACCAATAATAGGGCACTTACTCGCATATCCTGCTTGAGTCCCAATATTTACACAGGTATGAATACGACAATTCGCCCCCACCCTTACTCCTGAATTTACAATGATAGTTCCTTGATGAACAATTGCCAATCCAGGTCCAAAAGTATTTATAGGAATGGTAAAGCCTAATTTCACTGATAAACGCTTATACCTAAGAAATACTAAGGGAAGGCTTAGCTTTCTATAAATACCATTTCTACAATTGTAAACATACTCTAACCGCCTTAAGCTTTTCTGAAATTCCCATACCCAGTCGCGGTAAAAAAAAAGTTTGAGTTTTCTTTTAATAGATAACTTCTTAACCCCAAATTTTGAAAACAAATCCCTTTCCAAATAGGTTAAATAATCTACCTTGGATTGAATCATTGCCTCATTATTTACTTATGAATTAGGTAAGCCTTTGAAACTCCCTTTTTTTCATATTTTCCCACCATACTTACAAATGGGAAACCTGCATATATCAGATCATTTGTACAAATCCCCTCCTCTGGAGTCACCAGATCATATTTATAGCTCTTATATTCCTTTTCAAGCTTTCTTGAAAGCTTATAAATCAAACTGTAATATTTATGAGCAATCTTAAATGGAATAATATTATCCCAATTTGATTGCTGTTTATAATAAGACTTTAGCATAATATAATTGAATACCTGCATATCATAATTCCCATCATCTCCAAGAGATGAAAAGAGATCAATCATTTCTTTGTAGATTTTTTTAATAATGACTTTCTTCCCTGCTAAAGTCCCTGGAGTTAAAACAGGATAATTAAAAAAACTAACTGGAGTCCTTTCTTTGTGCTTTAGATTAAAATTTAATAAGGCATCCAGTAGCCACCCTCCATTCTTCCATGTTTTTCTATGGCCTCTCCCTACAAATAATTTATCCGGCTGAGATTCTAATAAATCTAAAGGATTTTTATTGATAATTACATCATTTATATCCGTGGAGACTACGAAAATATCATCCTTCAAATTTTGTATAAACTCATAAAAAATAAAAAACCTTTCATCATTTAATGAATGAGGTCCCAATTGACATCGTAAAAAAGAAATTTTATCAGTTTCATATCTCTTTTTAAATTCTTCTGAAATAGTATCACAAAAAATCACCGCTTTCAATCCTAATTCATCTACACTTTCATACCATTGTCTAAAATACTCAAAATTATCATTTGTTTGTTGAAGTCCTCTCATTGGATCCAACTTAGATGTAAAATAAGTAGACAATAAAATTAACCTATCATTTGATGAATTAAAGTCTTCTATAAACTTATGATAATTTGATTTTAATCTAACCATAATTCAATATTACAAAGCAATTATTTGATCCTTTAGTCTGCTATCAAAAAAAACCTTTTATAAACCATTTAAACTTTGATAAAAGAGAAAAAACAAATGGAGTATAAAACAATATATATTCTTTGAATGAAAACTGATATCCTTCATTCTTCAAAACATTCCTGTAATAGGAAGCTAAATTATATTTGAAATTTCCTCTAACCGAGGATGAGGTTATCCTAATAATATATTTATACCTAATTTTTTTATTCTTACTTTTCTTCCAGTGCTTTACATAAAATGGTATACAATTATAATAATTGATTTTTTGAATATTATCTCTGGTCCAATTGACAATAACATCATAGTTTTCAAAATATTTCCAAGGATAAACTTCATTTACCCTAATAAAAAAATCATAATCTTGATGCCTCATCATCTCCTCATCAAAATTGACTTTATTCACAATTGTATAATGAATCACTAAACTTGAAGTTTGACAAAAAACGTCATCACTTAAAATAAAGTCAAATGCAGATTCATTTGGTTTAATATCACGAGATGAGATTTTTTTTGAGCTATTAATTTTGTGAATTAAAGCTCCACTAAAAATGCAATAATGATTGCCATTATTTATAAAACCCAAAACTTTTTCAAGTCTTGTTGGCTTCCAAATGTCATCTGAGTCTAAAAATGCTATATATTCGCCTTTGGAAATTTCTATGGCGTAATTTCTTGCCGAATTAGCTCCTTTTTTTCGATTTTCTGGCCTTTTGTAAATCTTAAATCTTTTATCTTTTTCTCCATATTCCTCTATAATTTCCCAAGAAGCATCCGTACTATGATCATCTACAATAATACATTCCCAATTAGAATAGGTTTGGTTCAAAACAGAATCCAAAGTCGCTTTCAAAAATTGAAATTTATTATAATTGGGAATTAAAATGGAAAATATATTTTTTTTTGACAATTTTTTAAAATCTTCTAGTATACTGATTTATATAATTTCTCCAATTTTTCTCCCAATACTTTTATATCAAATTTGTCACAAACAAACTCCCGTCCTTTTTCCCCAATATTTCTTCTCAGATTCGGAGACTTCATTAATTTTTCAATTGTTTCTACATATTCATAAATATTCATCTCTCCAATAACAAACCCAGTAACACCATGTTTCATCCCATATTTAACTCCACCTACATTAGATACAATAACAGGTAATTTCATAGCTTGGGCTTCTTGAACAACCAATCCTTGAGTTTCTGCCCTATTGGTATTTGGATCCATTATTCCGGGAAAAAGGAAAACATCACTTAAACTATAAAACTCAATTAATTTTGATTGAGATTGAGCACCAAGAATTTTTACAGTATTTCCCAACTTTTTATTAAAAATTTCTTTTTCCATGCGGTCCCTTTCAGGTCCATCACCAACAACTAATAATTCAAAGTTTTGAATATTTTTATTCAATAATTCAGTTACTATCGATAACAAATTATCAACACCTTTTAGTTTTATTAGACGTCCAACAAATAAAATTCTTATAAAATCATTTTTATTTTTATTGTAACTAGGGTGAAAATAATCAGTATTAACCCCCATAGGTAACAACTTTACTCTTTCTACATTACCTTTAATTTTTTCTAATATTTCAATTGAATATTTAGAATTGACAGTGAATAAATCTCCATATTTAAACAAGCTTTTATAAAATTTATTATAAAATTTAATATTTCCTAAAATCATATCATATCCATGAAAAGTAGTTATCAATGGAATATCATGAAAAATCCCTAATGATTTAAACTGAGAAATTAATGCACCATTATGACCAAATTGGGCATGAATAATATCATAATCATAAAGCTCGTAAATACATGTATAGAGAGTATGGTAATATAAAGAAATTGAGGACTTTTTTATTTTAAAAAAATTAAAACATTTAAAAAGATTAAAAAAATGTAATAAACTATAATTATTAATTATGAATTGGATTATTTTTTTTAATCTATAATATGTTTTTTTTGGTATATTTTGATAATACCGAATTTCGTCTATTAAAGATGATTCAATTAAATCCTCATGAAGAAATTGACCTTTATTTTTTGCAAAGACTCCGACATGATAATTTCTATTCCTCAAATAAATAATTTGATTCAAAATAAAAGTTTCTGAAACGCTAGGAAATGTATCTACTATAAATGCAATTCGTTTGGGACTCCTGTTATTCATAAATGCATATAATGTATATCATCCCTATTTAATTCGAGAATTTTTTAAAGATATAAAAATCACTAAAAGAATAATTAGGGTCATTCTCTATTCCATATTTATTCTTTATAATTTTAATTAATTTAAATGAAGGTTTATTTTCGATAACCCATTCAGTAAATACTCTATGTTTTACATGGATAGGAGTAGAATTATCATTTTTGTTGGATGAAAAAATAATAACATATTTCAAAGATGAATCAAACAAACGATTCATATATTCATTATAAATATTATCCTCAATGAGATGAAACAATACTTCAACTGATATTGTCAGTTCAGCTTTTTCAAAATTATAGTCATTTATATTTTTAAATTTTTTTGCATTATCAAAACTGAAAAATAATTCACATTTTTCTATTGCTGTATCAGAAACATCAAAACCAATATATTTCGGAAAGGAATAATACCTTAATTGATTTCCATCTCCACACCCAAACTCAATAACATCTTTGATATTATTGTCTTCTACAAATTCATTTAAAACTTCAGCTTTATACAAAGCAAGATTACCATAGGAACCTGATCCAGAATTTCCTCCTTTTTTATATCTTTCTTCCCAATAATTCGAGGAATTAAATTTATTTTTTCTTAACAATAAATGCTTTCCCCAAACCAGTACCTTAATTATCTTAATTTTCATATTTAAAATATATAATTATCTAAAACTGCACCACGCTATTTTCAAAATAGATCATAATAAAGTTTAGTTAACAATGTCTACAAATAAAACTAAATTAGTATCCAATAGCATATATTTCAAAACCTCTGTAATGAAACCATTCGACTAAATTCTCTTGATTTATTATTTAATTCTTCAAATTTCCCAAATCCTCTTATCTTACCTTTTGAAAGTAAAACTACGGTATCAGCATGCTTTATTGTCGCTAAGCGGTGGGCTACTATTAGTATTGTATAATGCCCCTTTAATTGATCAATATTATTTTGAATTTGATTTTCTGTTTCAGAATCCAAAGCAGATGTTGCCTCATCCATAATCAAAATGTCTACTTCTTTAAATAATTCTCTGGCAATTGAAATACGTTGTTTTTGTCCACCACTGATCAATATCCCATTATTTCCTAATAGGGTATCCTCTTGATTTTCCAATTCTCTTACAAAATGAGAAAGAGAAGCTTTTTCCATAGCTTCCCAAAATCGTTGCTTATTTTCAGAAGACTTACTTGCCCAAAAGGTAACATTATCGAATATACTACCAGAAAAAATAACAGGTTCTTGACTTATATAGCCAATACACCTCTGCCAGGATCGAATATCTAAATCTCTAGTATCATGACCATCAATATATATTGTTCCAGAATTAACCGGCATTAAGCCTGCAATCAAGTTAACTATTGTAGTTTTCCCACTACCACTTTCTCCCACAAAAGCTACTGTTTCATTTTTCCTTATAGTCATATTGACTCCAGAGACCACTTCGTTTTTCCCATATTGAAAATGAACATTTTCAAGTCGCAACTCGTGTTTTAATTTATCAAATACTTCCTTACCGACCAATTCTTTATTCCTATCTAAACTACTAATAAAGCTCTTCATATTATTTAAAGCTCCAGAATTGGAAAGAAAATTATTCCAGAATCCTTGAAGGTTCATTAAAAATGATAACGCTCTATAAAAAAACATCAGACTTAACAAAATAACTCCTATACCTTGACCAAAAAATGAAGTTTGCAAAAAGATAATTCCTACTACCACTCCAATAATTAATGGTTCTTTCGCCGCATATAAGACTGAACTATAAAAGCCAATGGCTTTATTGCTACTTTCAATATTTTCCACAGACCGCTTAAGCCTCTCCCCGTAAAAATATGAACTTCCTGTTGCCTTTAGGTATTTATAATAATTCACCTTTTGCATCAATAATCCTTGGTATACATGACCCTCGTTTGATATTTGACTTGAAGCAATTTTTGTTTTTTTGTTGAGAATATTAAATACCCCATTTGCAATTCCTCCACCAACAATTACCAAAATGGCAAATTGAGCATTGGCCATAAAAGCCAAAATACTATAAACTATTACCATTATACTACATTGTAATGTCATAAAATAAGCACTATAGGCAGAAGAAACTCGAGAGACTTCTCCCGCAAGAGTATTCTGTATTCTTCCAGCATCCTGACTTACAAAGGCTTTATATGCCATATCACTCAATCCATCGATCAACTGAAAACGTATGGACTTAATAAAGTAATTATGTACAATAGTTTTATAGTATGATTCTATAAACCGTGCAACTCCTTTCAGTACAAAAAACACGAACATTAAAACTAACACGTTGTTTAAATTCATACTGATTCCAATACCCTCCAAACCATTTACCAAAAAATCAAGACCACCAAAATCCGAAGATTCGGAAGCCGTTTCCTTATCACTCAACTTAAGTAATGGCAAAAACATTACCAAGCCAAAACCGTCCAATAATCCAACAGAGACATTTAAAATAAAGGTCACAAAAATTCTATATCTTAAGTATTGAAAGAAATAGCTAAAGTGCTTAAAGTATTTAAAGATTGCTTTTTTCAACAAATTCATTTCAACTATTTAACTAAATCCAATCATTATCTTTTTTTGTAATATCATTTTTTTATTAATCCGCCTAGATTTGGAATTATAGATCAGTATAAAGAATAATAAACTCTAAAAAGCATGTATTAATTGAATCTAACAACTGCTCAATAGCTTCGCCCGGTCGGTCCCAATTGATCTTTCAGTGGCACCTAGCGGGAGTGAGTAAAAAAATTACTCATGAGTAACAAATTTACTCGTTTGGGTGACAAATGCAAGGGAGTGGCTGGGGAATTGGACTTAAAATAAGAAATGTTTGTTATATGTTTTGGATATGGAGGGGTTTGTTTACGGGATTTTGTTGATGAAGTACGAGGTTGGAAGTACGAGGAATGAAGTACGAGGTACGATGTAGAAAGTACGAAGTGGGAAGGTTATAAACCACAGAGGGCACGGAGTTCGCTGAGGTCCCAAAGGTTGTGTTGGTCTGGAGGAAAAAAGTATTGGAAGTACGAGGTATGAGGTATGATGTACGGGGTACGAAGTGGGAGGTACGAAGTAGGGGAATTTGAAGTGAGGGAACCACAGATCGGCACAGATAAACACAGATATTGATTTTTATTAGTCTTGAGTAGGGAGTCTGGAGTATTATTAGATAGGTTGTACAAAGTCTCCGACTTGGTACTGGTTAACCTTGAGTCTCCGACTCAAATATAAAGAAATGCGGAGTCAGAGACTCCTAGCTATTTGATCCCGCGACAGAGTCGACGGGATAACAGCGTGTTGAGGGGAAATTGGAAGTTTGAGTTGGAAAGTATAGGAGATAAGAAACTTAATTTCATCTCCGTCACTGCAAAACTCCGATCATTGGGAAAATAAGTAAAAAGTAGGAAGTACGAGGTACGAATTAGGGAGGTGGAAGACGGGAGATTTGAGACTCTGGATGTGAGACTAAAGACATGGATTTCTGAGACGAAAACAAATGTCCATTGACCTGAATAAAATGTCCCCGATATTCTTTGGGGCAGGCTATGCTGACGATAGGAAGCATCTCTTCCAGTAACGATTAGGTAAATAGATCCTCTCGCCGCGGCGAGTGACATCGATTTGAAGCTTACTAATACAACTCTTTTATATTTGAGAAAATGTTAACCTCTCGCAGTAACGTATAAAAGACACAAGATTGCCACTGTCAGCCGACTTAGGAAATAAAGCTAATATGTTAAGGGGCATTGCAAATGCCTTGTATTTATAGGTCCAGATTGCAAATCTGGACCAGCCAGTTTTATTTTTAGTTATAAGTCATCGGTGTACTAAATACACACAAGGTCCTGCAGCTAGGCTGGCAGGACAACGGCTAATTAAGAGTGGAAAATAGATATATAGAAAAAGACCTCCTTTGTGGGGAGATCTTTTTGATTTTGATTCTTTAGTGGTTTATAAATAAATCCTCAAAAATCGTCCATACCGGTTAGATAGGCTATCTTATATATGGCCATAGATCTTCTAGATCTGCACCGGTATAAACAGAAAATTCGACTACTGTGATGTCCTGATGTTCTTTTTTGTCAAAGGCTTTTTTGATCCTTCTGATAAGGTTTCTGCTGGCCTTTTCTCCTTTTCCTGTAATCATCATGACGTCTTTGCAGTACATAAACAATCGTCTTCCTTGCTTCATTCTACAACTATTTTACCAAACCCGAGCTAAGGCTTTTTCGTCACCGTCTACTAAACTCTCGGGTTACAAATAAAAACTTCCCCTCTTCACAAGTACCTCCACTTTTTAATCGCATTCTGTTTAATCCGTGGGGTTCCAATACAGTGCTTATGCACCACCCTTTTGCTTTTATTATTTTCAATCATCTAATTTGTTCTGACATAGTATATTGGAATAAGTATAGTCATTTAGCAAATCTCAATCGACATTATCAGGATTTCTCCCTGTACTATTTAAGTTTGATTTTAATTAATTTATATGATTATCCGTTATTACACCAGTAAACTTATTTCTCACGGATTCCACAGATTTACACGGAATAAAATATCATTCCTTTGGACTTTTGTGTTCTTACTGAAAGAATAGCTTATTTACAAAAAGCTACTGGTGTCTTTGCGGATATACAGATTATTTTGTTAATCATCTTCTAATACCTATCTCTATTTTCCTATCCTTTTTCCTGTCCTTTTATTCAGGTATTTTTTATTATTCTTGATGGTCATCATGAATGCTACGCATTTCCATTGATGAAAAGGACCAAAAATCTAGGCCTTTGGAGCATTATTCAAATTGAATGATTTCGATTTCGAAAAAATTCATTTCTTTCAATTTGATTTTGAGAAAGCTTCTACGGCCTAAAAGTGAGTGGATCTTGCTCGTCTCCTTCGCAAGCTAACTCACTTTTTTAACGCCCTCCGCAACTGCCTCAAAAACTAATGCCCCAAGGGCCAATTATTCATTTTTGGATTATATTTCATTTCCAAATATATAATATGCTTCCTAGTAACTCTGAAAAATCAAAGCATCTGCCTTAGGCTATCAGCTTCTTCCAACGGATGAATACATGTTTAATTTATATATAGTCATATCGTGACTCCAAAGAGGACACTAAGAGGAAGCGTAGAGGAGACATCTAGGAGACGTCTAGGAAACGTCCATGGAACAGCAAAGACTTTCCAGACTCTTTATCGACCTTATTTTTTTATAGCTATTTCAAGTTAAATTATAAACCATACAACCTAATGAGACCTTAAAATAAGCATTTAGTTCTAATAATAAAAGTTACTGATATACGTAATATGGCCTATTACTAACAATTTACTACTATTTATCCCCTTTTCTTCCTTTCCCTTCTTTTGTTCCCTTGAGCATCTACTTATCCTGTTTAGTCCTATCCGTTCCCTGTTTTTTTACATTATGAATTTCACTCTTGATCTTAGGGTATGTTTCATTTTAAAACTTAAATGTTATGCCAAAACAAGAAGGATTGCTGAAGGTAAAAGGCACCATGGATGATCTTAACTATTATAAGACCAAGGATGGTGTGTACCGCGTAAGGAAAAAAGGAGGCGTGGATGCAGCGCGTATCCAAAATGATCCGCGCTATGAAAGGACCCGCCAAAATAATGCGGAGTTTGGAAGGAGCTGCCGAGCGGGTGGAAAAATCAGAAGGTCGCTAAGACCGGTGCTTAGTCCCAGCAATACGGATCCAAGAACGGTGGGTAGATTATCAAAAGTCATGCATATGATTACTAAGTCCGATCCCGTCAATGACCGGGGAATGCGTACTCCCATGGAAGGGGAACCAGATCCGCTAAATGGATTTGAATTTAATGTGCAATCCCATATGGGATATATACTGGGAGAAAAAATCGAGTATACTATGGGCACTGGATCGGGAGATTTCAGTTTGCAGGCCGGCTTTGAATTGCCCAAGGATATTATTCCGGATGGCTCAGATGTAGGGCAATTTTCACTTAGCTTACTGACCATAGACGTGGACAAGGAAGATACTTTTGATCTGGATATCGTAAAAAGTGACTTCTTTGATTTGAATACAGGTTTGCTTGCGGACCTTAATCTCTCGGTCACGCAAAGCAGTAGCATCAGCCCTGCTTTTCAGCTATTGTTTTTGGGATTGGAATTTAGTCAGGAGGTCAATGGCAAATACTATGACTTCAAGGGACAAAAGACCAATTCCCTAAGGTGTTTGGAAAGCCTGAAGATCAGCTAACCATGCGTCTCTATCTATTCAGGCGTCTTTTCGATGACTGTGCCCAAGGCACTATTTATTGGAAAGGCGAGCAGTTAGTTAAGACGGTAGAGTTCCCTCAGATGGATAAAAATGGCCAAGTGTCATTTATCCCTGAGGGGCACTACCCCTTACACAGAAAGTACATTCCCCAGCTTGGTTGGAATATTGAGTTGGAGGGAGATGGCCAATATGCCCATCCTATCCGAAGTTTCTCCAAGGGAATGACCGAGCAATATGGAGGTATACATCCCGTGCTATTTCATCAGGAGGCTATCCAGGTGAAAGCATCGCGGATAGCTTATCAAAATTTCAAGCAGTTTATTTTCGAACAGATGAACCAAGGGATCCCTATTGATCTCAATATTATCACCTATGGAACAAATGGAAGAATGGATGATCAATCATCCCGGACTTTGGCTGCAACTGGTACTGATCAGTGGAAGCCTGTACTTTCTAAAAATCCTGCATGATGATTTTCGGACCATGCAGAAGGATATTGGTTCCCTTAAATCCTCCGTCCAACTGATGGAGGGTTTACTCAGGGATTGGATAAAAGAACAGTTTGGCAATCATCAATCAAGATTAAAAACAGGATGTTAAAGGAAATCAATCAATTGAGGCATGAAATCGTGGAGCGGGCAGGAAAGCCTACTCCACCATTTTTCAGGAGCCTGCGGAATGCGGGCATTGTTATGGCGACAGTAGGTGCGGTACTGATGGGGGCTCCAGAGGGATTACCCGACGTGATCCATGACTGGGGCGGCTATATGAGTTTGATCGGCGCAGTGATCTCTGCTTTATGTCAGGTGACGGTGGAAGAAGGGTGAAGTATGAGGTACGAAGTAGGAAGACAGAAGTGGGAAGTGGGAATGGAGAATGTAAAATGGGGAATTGGGGAATGTTTAAAGGGTTCACTGGTTTATTGTTTAGGATTAAGGGCATTGCTTAGGTGGAACAGCAGGGTAATGAGGTAGGAAGCAGGAAGTCGGGAGATTTGAGCCTGGAGACTCAATTTTAATCGTCCCGCAGCTCAGCTAACGGGACAACTGGGGGTTGGTAGTACGAGGTACGGTGTGGTGAGACGGGAAATTTGAGACTTTAGATGTTAGACTAAAGACTTGATTTCTGAGAAGAAAACAAATGTCATCCTGAGGAAGCTTGGGATCTCTTCCAGTAACACAATACCTAATTGAGATTCTCTACCTTCGGCAGACAGGTTCACTACGTTCAGAATGAATGAAATTTTGGCTCACGTCATTCAGCTACTTTATATTCGAGAAAATGTTGACCTCTCGCTATGACGTAAAATCGTTCTGCAAATTACCCCGAAGGGGTAAAATCTACGTAGACGAAATCGCCAAGGCAAATCCGCACGACCCTGAAGGGGTCGAACAAAGTCCCATAAAGGAGATGTTTGAAGTATGAGGTACGAGGTAGGAAGTGGGAAGAGGGAAGAGGGAAGTGGGAAGTACGAGGTACGAAGGGAGAGATGTGAAGGACTAAATGAGAATTGTGATAGATGAAGTCCGAGGTGGGGTTAAAAGTCGCCTTCGATCCGGCTGTAGGAACTGGGGTGAAGGTTGAGGTATTTGGCTATGGTCTTTTTAGGGAAATGCTGTACCAAGTCCGGGTTACAGCTTTTGAATACCTGATTTCTTTTGGAACCTGGCTTGATGTACAATAAATTATTTCTCTTTTCCTCCCTGGCTGTCCAAAACTGGCTCAACAAGGCTAAATAAGTACTTTCTACCTTATGTTTCTCAATCAATTTAGTGAGTTTGGTCAAGGGAATAATCTTTACCTCTGTTTCTTCCGAGGCAATCAGCTTGATTTTTCTGTCCCCGCCCCCATTTAATATGGCATTGTCAAAAGCTACTTCCTTCTTAAGACAAAGATCCGTACACTGGTATTCCGGACCGCGAAGTTCAAACTTGGCAATGCCCCCCTTTACAATTATACATAAAGGGGAATCCAATATATCATAAGGCCCCAAAAATTTCCCACTTGATAGGCTAATATACTCCATGAATTCATTCGTTTCATTGTAAAACTCCTCCCCTTCATTGAATAAAAAATTATACAGTTTTTTTAGATAAAAGTCTGAATGATCCATAACAATAATATTTTAATTATTCCAATATATTATTAAACATATATAAGAATTAAGTACAACTCCTTTGTTCCTTTTTAAAAATTCCATTATATATCTCCTTATGTATGTGGTATTCGTGTAAAAGCAAACAATCCTGATAAGAAGGCACCTAAAAGTGGTATTTTTCAATATTAAAAGCGAATATGATCAAAAAGAGGCTTAAAAGCAATAGAAATCTTATAAGGCTAATCGAATCTAGCAGGTGTTAACCGGCTTAACATTGTACACCATGGTCTTCAAAAGTGGGGTGAATTAGCAAGTCGGAACCATCTTAACAAATGAATATAAATCATATAAATAACACTATTTTCATATCAAAAATTTGGCTTTACAAAAAGGTTCATCTACTTTGAAATCAAATCATTACAACCTTCCGTCAGGGAAAATGTAGGAATGTGCAGTGGAAAAAGTGGGGAGGCATTTGAGGGCGGAAGATTATTTTTTTGTCGCTATTGAAGTGGATTAGACATGGGCATTGCAAATGTCCTTAGAATGAAGTACGAGGTTTGAAGTACGAGGTGCGAAGTGGGAAGTACGGAGTGGGAAGTAGGAAGTACGAGGTACAGGGTACGAAGTGGGAAGTTCTAATAGAGGAAGTTGGTCTGCGGGGATAGGAACTAAGAAAAAACAGGATTCGGTAAGGGGCATTGCAAATGCCCTGTATTTATGGGGCCAGATTGCAAATCTGGATCAGCGGGTGAGTCAGAGACTCAATTTTAGTCGTCCCGTCCGCCAAGGCGGGATCGGGACAACGGAGTCTGGATTGCAAATCCAGACTAGCGAAAGAAAGGAATGCGATGAAAAAGTTGGGAGAAGTATTATGGGAAGGAATTGCTTTGGTGCTTATGGTGCTATTTGCCTACACCTCCTTCAGTAAATGGTATGACTGGGGTGGAACCCAAAATGCCATGTACAATCAAGTTTTTCCTCAATGGATGGCTACGCTCCTACTTTATGGGCTTCCAATAATGGAATTGGTATTGGCCATTATGCTTCTCTTCCCAAAAACAAGAACGCTTTCTCTTTGGGCATGCCTTATTTGTCTTATCAGCTTTACGGTCTATATCGGATTGGTGCTGACGGATGTGTTTGGCAGGATTCCCTGCAGCTGTGGCGGTGTGATCAGTAGCCTTGGATGGGAAACGCATTTTCTATTCAACCTGGGATTTGTGGTCTTGGCGGTGGTCGGAATTCTGGTCAAGCCGGATGGTAAGGGGACTTTAGATATGAGACGGGAGACGGAAGATTGAAGATTGAAGCACGAGGAACTAAGTAGGAAGTACGGAGTGGGAAGTGGGAAGTACAAGGTACACAGTGGGAAGTTCTAATAAAGGAAGTTGGTCTGTGGGGATACGAGCTAAGAAAAAATAGGATTCGGTGAGGGGCATTGCAAATGCCTTGTATTTAGGGTCAAGATTGCAATTCTGGACCACATGAATAAATGAGTCGGGATTGCAAATCCAGACTAGCAAGGTACGAAGTGGGAAGTACGGAGTTCTAATAGAGGAAGTTGGTCTGCGGGGGTACGAGCTAAGAAAAAATAAGAATCGGTAAGGGGCATTGCAAATACAGATGAATTGGGTGAGTCGGAGACTCACTTTTATATGGTCCCGCAGCTCAGCTGGCGGGACAACAGACGGGACAACCGAAAGCTGATCGGGTATAGGCATTGCAAATCCCGACTAGCAAGACGGGATCGGGATAACAGTACAGCCGATTAAGCGATTAACCAGTTAGACAATTTAACGATTCTACACCAAAACATTAGAATGGCCAGTGAAGGTACGGGGTGCTTGGCTGGCATCAGCAGGGGGAAGAAATCCGGCCGTCCCTCTCGGAAGGTCCACGAAACCAAAACGACCGGAATTTATTATTCATTATAATACTAAAATTATGAAAAATTCAATGAAGAACCTCCTACGCGGAGGTGCATTTTTGTTGGCTATTATTGCCGCATTTGCGTTTACTTCTCCACTTGAAGTGGATGGGACTGAGTTTGGCTATGATTCCGTAGAGGACAAGTGGTATGATGCCACGGGAGCAACTGAGGGAGTGGAATATCTGTGTAATCAAAGTTCAGAACATTGTCTGTTTGATCAAATGGATGATGATCCAGAAAATGCCATTCCTAATAAGCCGGGAACATTTGTAAATATTTCTCTTACTCCTGAACCCTAAATGTCCCGAAACGCCTAACTAATTTAAAAAAGGTTAAAAGCTACCTCCACTGGCGGTAGCTTTTTTATTTGAATACTTTTCTATCTCAGGTTCTGATCAAATTGGTGAAAATCAATTTCTATCTGCGGAATACTGAGCACATACCTCGGATCTCCGGGAGAAAGCGAAAATGTTTCTCCATTGACTTCTCTGGTCAGTATTTTTGCAAACTTTGGATCTTCATTGAGCCTCCTAAGATCTGACCATCTTCGGTGCCTGAAAACCAATTCCTTTTTACGCTCTTCCAAGACCAACGCTAACACATCTCCATCATAGCTATCATCAAACAAACTGAAGTTTCCAGATTTCCAACGGGTCAATAATAAAGTATTTAAGGTGTCCAAGGCTTGGAGATCATTTCCGGCCCTTGCCTCACACTCTGCTTTGATCAGATAAACCTCATCAACCGCAAGCCCTGAAAATTGATATAATGTTCCAGTGTAATTACCGAAAAAATTAACATTCCCTGCCCTGATCCTGAAGAACAGTTCCTTTCTGAGGTCTCCATCCTGATAGGAAGCATAGAGTGCTGGATCAACCACTGTAGTAGGCATGGCTATATATACGTAGGAAAGGTTGGTGGAGTGGAAAATAACCTCTTGGTTAAACTTAGGAAATGAAAAATAGCTTTGGTTACTTAATTCATTATAATCCATCAGGTCACTTTTATGCTCCAACACCCTGTTTGAAAACTCTAAAGCCCTTCCGTAATCTCCTCTATTTAAATATATCCTAGCTCTTAATGCATTCACTGCTATTTTAGTGGGCCTAGTAGGGTATTCGGCTTCCTCTGGTAAAAGCCCATAAGCTATTTCCAGATCTGCAAACACCCATTTATAACTATCCTTAAGGGAGGCCCTTTTTAAGGGCTCTTGTAACCTAGAGTTCTTTTTGAGAGGAATACCCAACTTGTCTGCATCCTGATCATTTAAAAATGGCGGAGCAAATAGCTCAAGTAAGAAAGCATTGGCATAAGCCCTATAAAACAGGGCCGCTCCTTTAATTTGGTTACGTAAATCCTCATTGGGTTCTGTATTTTTAGCTACTTCTTCCAATACAATATTGGCATAAAAAATAGCCCTAAAAGGAACGGACCATTCACCAAAGTCCGAAGCTCCTTCGAAAATATTTCCTTCCCATGTATAGGCATTTTTTGCGATTTGACTTCGAAACAGATTATATCCTGCATCAGTAACATAAAATTCATCGCTGCCAAGCACCCCAGCTGCAGGAGTGGTATTCATCCAAGTGGCATTGTCCAATAATGCCTGTAAATCAGCCAAGGTCTGGGGAACTACCAAGTCCTTAGTGGGCTTTTCATCCAGAAAATCGTTACATGAGGTTAATAAATGAATGATGCTGATGATCATGGTGGTGAGGATGAGTTTTGATATGTTTTTCATATTTTTAGTATTTAGTCGTTAGTCTGGAGTATTGAGTCTTGGGTCTTGAGACTTAATTTATAGTAGCGAGGTCGTATCGTATCCGTCATTGCTGTTATGGTTTCCGTGTCAATTAATTACCCCCTAAATCCCCCTTGAGGGGGACTTCTTGATATCGTAACCGAAATCATCTGCCCTATTGGCTGGCTACTCGCTAAAAACAATCACTGACTGTTTTCTTTACGCTTGTTCCTCTTACTTTTTCCTCCCGATAGGAATCGGGACAGGCTATTGCTGAAAAAAGTAACAACCTCGCCTGCGGGAGGCAAGAAAAAGCTAGGCCGGTGGAGCTGATTTCCCTTTGGGACATTTTTCGATTCGATAATAATTTTGTCTAACCCAAAGAGATTTTGTGCCGATGCCTCTGGGCTAAAAAGAAGTGGATCTATCCGAGGGCTAGCTAACTTCTTTTTTTAACGCCCTCCGTCATCAGCACAAAACCATCAGCTCCAAGGGCCTGTTTTGGGATTATTGTTTTAATAGTTCGGTCTTTCTTCTTTACTCTTTGTTCTTTTCTCAGTCTAGCTACTTTCATCTTTCTACTTGCTACTAAAAGAGTCCCGGTTTCCCTTCTGGAAACATTTCCCGCTGATGATGTTGTGTTTTAACATATGAAGAAAGTTGGCGGTAAGGGACTCGATGATAGTAGCTAGTATTTAGTACATAGTAGCAAGACTTGTTCACGTGAGCGAGAGTATTTGGCCTTATGTCTCAGAGGCTGTCGCAATTCATTTTTTTATACTATTTTTTTATTCGTTTATGTTAGTGGGAGTCTGGAGGCTCCCTTTTAGTTGAGTTCCAAGTCACCGCTTTGCTAGAGACTTGGAACAGCGTGTCGAAGTGCAACAAGAGGCTTCGACTCTACCTGGTGGTTAGACAGGTCCGCTCAGCCTGACATATTGGAACTGTGGCAATCCTATTTCTTTAATACCATTCATTGTTTTTTAGATTCTTCACTGCGTTCAGAATGACACCGAATTGTAGCCTTGGAACAACACGAACGTAAGAAACAAGCTCCACCCACCTGCTTATGTGTAACCCGATTAATATTTGTTTAAAATTGAACATTGATTGATTTGGTGGACGAAGCTGTTTCATTAGTGTTTTATTTGTTTTTAAAAGCGTTTTCGTTAGTGGGAGTCTGGAGACCTGTCTGCCTCCAGGCAGACTCTCTTTTAGTTAAGTTCCAAGTCACCGCTTTGCTAAAGACTTGGAACAGCACGTGTACTCGCCTCCGAAATCAAGTCTTTCATCTTTATTCTTTTCTCTATAGTTCTTGCTACTATCATCTTGCTACTTTTTACTTAAAGTAAGCCCCGCCCACCAAGATTCGCCTTTAATAATCAATCCGGTTTAAATTAAACATGAATACGGCAGACGGAGCTATGTCTTTGATGATTTAGAAATCTATTTTCAATCCCAGGGCTATACTTTTCAATGGTCTGCTGCTTCTGAAATCCGGATCCAAGGGATCGTTTTTAGCCGCTTTCCAAAGGATACCTAAATTATTGGCATAGGTGTATAATTCTGCCCGCTTAAATGGTAGCTTAGTCATGCGTATCTTATCCAATGTATAGCTCAGACGGATATCTTGAAGCCTTATATGATCTCCCCGCTCAATAAGTGCTTCCGAAAACCTAAAGATGGCCTCCCTATTGCTGTTATAGGCATCGGGGAAGGACGGAATCATTGTCTTCTGTTCATCCCCTGGCTGCTGCCATCTGAGGTAGTAATCACTGTGGGGCATACGTCCCTCCAACACATCCAAATAGCTAAGGCTATTCCTTCTGTAGAAATATCCCAATCGGTAACTGATGTTAACGGATAGCGCAAATCCTTTCCATTGTATGTCATTTCTAAAAGCTCCGTAAAACCTAGGCCTTACGGTCCCTTTATAATCAAGGTCTTCCAATGCCATGGTATTAAAGATGGCGGCATAATCCATGCTTGGCTCACCATCCAGTATCCCGAGCGGATTTCCAGTATCTCTGTCCAAACCTGCCCAAGGTATGGTAAATACACTATGAAGCGGCTTGCCAATAACCGGATGAATTAGACCGGCAGTCAAATAATTGGTCACTTGGGTGGTATTGACCCCATAATCAGTGACCTCTTCCTGAATGTGGCTAAAAAGGAACGTGTTTTTCCAAAGCACTGCTTTGTCCAGAACTGTAGTGGTCAGCATTAAGTCCAGGCCTTTACTTTTTGTACTGGCAAAGTTGCCCCGAAACTGGTTTACTCCGCTACTGGGCACCATAGGGATATCCCCTATCAAATCAAGTCCTCTTTTATGAAATCCTTCGATATAGCCCGAAAACCTCCCGTTTTTGGTTTCAAAATCAAGGCCCAGGTTGATGATCTTGATCCTTTCCCATTGTAGATCCGGGTTTGGGGGATTGGTGACTACGGCCTGACGTAAATTCGGTACAAGAGAACTGGAAGAAATGCTGTAGGATGCCGTTGTATAGGCAGAAAGGGATTTATCTATGTTGCCATTGTATCCGTATGTGGCCCGTAGCCTCAAATAAGGCATCCATTTGAGCTTATAAAACTGCTCCCCACTGATCAGCCAACTTCCCCCTACCGACCATAGGGGCACTCCTTTGCGGTTGCTGTCCACCCCAAACAAGTTGGAACGGTCTTTTCTAGCACTTGCCGAAAAGATGTAGTTATTCCTCAGCGTATAAGCCAAATTGGTAAAGTATGAAACAAAGCGGTCGGCTATTCCCTCATGGCTTATCCCTGAAGGAATGGATACCAAAGTTTGACTATGGTTAAGCCTGTAAGCATGACTGCCATCAATTGGTGAGGATAAGCCCAAATCATCATCGTAACCATAATAGCGAATTCCCGCTCCTGTTCTGTCCATGCGCTTGATTTCATACCCCAACAAGGCATCCAAACGGTTTCCCTTCGCAAACTGTCGGTTATAGTTTAACTGGGCCCTAAAGGTGTGGCTTTGGGCCTTGCCATTGGAAAGGTCGAGCACAGCTCCCAAAGGAACCGGTCTGAAAATAGTCCCGTCTGGTTCCACCTGGGTAAAACGGTTCACCATGTCCCTGGCAAAATAACTTTGCTCTTCCCGGAGGTTTCGGTTTTCCAGGTCATTATTCCAGAACTGATAAGAAACACCTGCTTTGAGATGCGGACTTAAGCCATAATCCACTGATCCTATAAGCCTGATACCTTGCTGTTTCGCTATTTGTTTTATCTGTTCTTGTTCCCTTAAAGGATAATAACTCCAATCCATAAGCCCCTGCCCTTCAGCATCCTCCAAGAACCGGATACTGTAGCCTTGGGTTACGGCCAATGGATTTCCCAATTCATCTACTAAAGATTCATAGGGATAGAGGAGATTGGGAGCAGTACCTTGGACAGTATTTCCATTTACATAATACATTCCTGTACTAAGGTTTAGCTTATTGTCCAAAAGGCTCCACTGGTTTTGAGCATTTAGGGTTAGTCTTTTGCGATTGCCGTTTGGCAGACTATTTCGGTTTTGGTCGTAGCCCAAAGAAAAGCTGTACCGATGCAGGTTTCCCCCTCCCCTAATGGACAGGGCACTTTGACTGTTCAGTGCAGGGCGATAGACCAAATCGCTTAACTGATGCCTATTGTCCTGCTGTTTATAGTATTCCAAGCGGCTTGCAGCTTCTTGTTCGGATATCTTGCCATCCCGATGGGCAATCAGTGTTTCCACCACTGGAGACAAGGGCTGTTTGGAAACCGAATTTTCGGCGGACTCAAACAAGCCTTGCTCAAAAAGCTGTTTTTCTAAATCCACGAAGTCAGGGATACTGATTTTGGGAAGATAAAAGGGATCGGGCTTTTCGGTAAAAGTAAGGTTAGAATTAAAGCTGACCTGTGGTCTTTGACCGAGAGCGCCTTTTTTGGTAGTGATGACAATCACCCCATTTCCTGCCCGCGCTCCCCAAACTGAAGCTGCCGCAGCATCCCTGAGCACGGTGATACTCTCTACATCATTAGGATTAATATTGTCCAAAGGGCCATCATAGGGGAAATTATCCACGATGATCAATGGCTGAACTTCAGCATGTATGGTACTTCGGCCCCTGATGCTAATAGGATCCCTCTCCCCATCTCTATTGAAAATCAGTCCCGGTGTCATGTCCTCCAGTCTGTCCAAAACGGATAAACTTACCCTTCTATTCAGTTGGTCTTCGTTTAGATAAGCAAAAGAACCAGTCGCCCTTTCCCGTGGAACTTTTTGGTATCCAGTAGACACTACTTCTACCTGCTGCAAGGATAGGTTTTCTGATACCATATAAATCGTCTTCCTACCAGAAGAAGGTATCTTGAGCTCAATTTCTTTGGTTTGAAATCCCAAATAAGAGATTTCAAAATGGTAAATCCCCTCAGGCAATGATAATGCGAAGGTACCTTTTTGATCCGTTACGGTCTTATAAGCCCCATTTTGAACCGAAATGAGGGCACCAGGAAGAGGTTCTTGGTTAGTTTCATCCAAGACAAGTCCCTTCAGTGGGTAATTGGTCATGGTCTGGCCCAAAACTGTATATACCCAAGTCCAGGCCATCAATGTAAGTATGTATCTTTTCATAGTGTTAGGGTTAGTGTTATTGGATTACCGAACATCTAGATGATTATCTATGATCCTGGTCAATTCTTCTAAAGGGCCTTTGACGCTGCCTATTTGGATGATTTTTCCCTTTGGATCCATCAGAATCTGATAGGGATAAGACTTGATGTCATAATGGGCCAACAAAGGATGTTCTGTACCTGATGTGGTGACGTTAAGGGCAGTGGCAGAAGAATACCTGTTTCCAATGGCACTTTTCTGCCAGGTGTCAGGATCACTGTCCGCGGAAACCGAGAGCACCACGAAGCGGTCATTGTCCCGGTAATGATCTTCCAGTTTGCTCAATGTTTCACGGAAATAAATGATGCATGCTTTGCATCCTGTATACCAAAAATCAATCAACACCACCTTCCCTGCTAGGTCTTCCGGAGTAACCGTGTTTCCTTCAAGCGTCTTTAGTTTAAAATCATAGACGGGCATGCCTGCTGACCTTGACGCGGCATATGCTGTCAGCTTATCCTTGATCCAGGGAGTACTGATAAAAGAAAAGGCTTGCTTAAACTGCTTTTCCGGCTCATCCATGATCCTTGCATATAAGAGCAGGTATTTGGCTACTACCCTATCCCTAAGCGGATCAGGAGCAATCCCCAGTAGCCTATCCATGATGGGTTGATGACTTGCATAAGCCTGTGCGAGACTCTTTTGGAGTAGGTAATCCCTGTAATAAGGGCTTCTCACTTTGGTGTCTACAGTAAATGTACCTTCAGGAAGTTGGTCGATAATACTTTTAATCTCTTCCTGATACCTTGCACGATCAGCAGGACTTATTTTATTAAGCTGGGACAGGTAGCGGGTATATTGTTTCGACAGGATATCCGCTTCCAAGGTTTCCAAAAGGTAATCAGGATACTCTTTCTCCTGACTCAACAAAGACTGATAAGCGGGGCATTGTCTATAATCCAGTGCAAGTGCCTTAAGCAAATCGGGAATTAGTTCCGTGCTATTCTCCTCAAAATGAAGATAGCGCCCCAAGCGAATGGTGTCACTTTGTGCCTTGGCGTACTGGGCCCTGTTATCATTTCTGTCCAGAAAGGCCTTCTTGTCTGTAGTCACCATGCTAAGCGGTTGCTTGAACCTCTCGGTCGAATTGGTCCTGTACAATTCGTACTGCAATTCATACTTATCCGCATCCGGCCCTGAGAAGACGGTATTTCCCAAAGTGAGGTCTATCCTTACCCTAAGACTATCTCCGGGAGCAGCCAGATAGGAATCAAAGTATTTGTCATTATTGGACTTTAACTGGATATAAACCGGCTTATCAATGGCAGGAAGCTGGAAAAAGAAAATCTTCATCCCCATGGATGCCCTCAGGAGATTTCCCTTCTGTGTTTTGGTCTTATAGACCTGCGGCTCAGGCCAGGTAGCATAATAGCCAAAATGTTCTTTCCAAACCCAGAGTTCGATTTCATCAATATCATGATAGGCCTTAATCTCCCCATACACCACCACCGGAGCCGGAGCAGTTTCCGGCCCAGTAGTGGCGGGAGGTGAAGCAACCTGACTATATGTTTTGCTTCCAAAAAGACATAGCAATCCCAGGAAGCAGTTTTTCGTTAACGCTTTCATAGTTATTAAGGTCTTTGTAGAAATATTGGAATGCCTGGTCTAAAGTCTTAATAGATATTAGACACAAGACCCCGATAGAGATCGGGACATGCGCTAGATAAAAGACTGGAGCACGGAAACGAGAACGTCCTCGAATCCGTCATTGCGATGACCAGAGGGAAGAAGCAATCTCGTATTTACCCCCTCCTAGCCTCCCCCTTTAGGGTGAGGAACCGATCTCGTAAACGAAATCACTTGCCCTGCAAGCTGGCTACTCGCTAAAAACAGTCACAGACTGTTTTCTTTACGCTTGTCCCTCCCTTCAGGGGGATTTAGGGGGTAATTTCCGTCACCGACTTCAAGTCCCTGTGTTCTCTGTCCAATACGTACTCCAAAGCTTTCGGCTTTTGTCTTTCGACTTTTAGCTTCCTTCTTTCTACATTTTTTAAGAAATCATTTAATTAATCCCAGAGCTAATAAAGCCCCAGGTCAGGCTGCCCTACCAGACGCGAGGGGCGTCCCCCAGGCGAATGCAGCCAACGAAGTGAAGTATCAAGATTTTAGTATCAAGTAGCTAGACTAGATACCGGATTGATCTTGATTGCTTAAAAATGGATACCGTTTTTTTGTGAGTATGAAGTAGTTAGATTTCAGTATCAAGTACTTCAATTGTTGCCGTTCCTTCAATCAGCAATCGGAACAGGTCACTACTCATTTAACAAAAGGTTTGATAGCGGTTATTATTCACGGTATCGATATATGGGATAAGTATTAGTATCAGGACAAAAATCGGGTCTTGATACTATCTACTATCATCTTGCGACTCAAATAGGATTTTTTGGTTTGCGGCGGAAGACCAGGTCAAAGATGGTGATACCAGACTGCTGAGGGACAAAAACTGATGATTTCTGTTCCTTACGGGTCGGTCTTTCCATCCAAAGGTCAAACGCTGAAAAATGTTTTGTTTTCTGTTCCATCGCTTTAAAGTTTATATGGAACGTCTCAGGGCAAAAAATAAGGCGCAGGCCCTCTTTCTTACTCTAACTGTGGTACCGCCAAGCACCTTGGAACGAGCAAGCGAGTAGCCCACGCCAGAGGCGTGAGCATTTCCCCACTTTTTGTCTCGTTCCTAAAAGAATTTGGCGGTTTTCAGTTAAGAGACGCAAAGTGCGAATGCATCAAAAATGATTTTATTTCATTCGCAAAATTATAGGTCCATTTCAAATTTTGAAATTTCACTTACTACAAATATAGAAAAAAATATCTAAGTGTTGGTTTTTAGACCAACAAAATTTATTCTTTTTTCTCACATCTTCCTTATTCATCAGTTAAGAAAAAATGAAACCTGAAGAAAAGGAACGGTTATTAAAATTATTAGGAGAAAGATTAGGTGTCCTAAAAAAACAATCCAATAGGAGCTACAGAGAACTCGCTCTAAGATGTGACCTCGATTTTGCGGACATAAAAAAATATGAAGAAGGAAAAAAAGACATTCAATTCTCTACAATTATTGAATTGTCTAAAGCATATGGAGTAAACCCCAAAAAAATCTTTGATATTGATTTTGGGATTGATTTTGGAGATATGGAAAACCACACTTAAAAATGTTTAATTGAATCAATACTACTTAATCCCCCTTTTAAACCGAGCAAATTTGTATAAACAGTGGATTTAAACATTCAAATTTCTTAAATTAAGAAAGCAAAGAGATTATATAAGTTGTTTAAACCCTATTCAATAAATTATGAAAGCCCTTCGGTTGGAGGGCTTTTTTTGTGGGGTTTTGGTGAAAAATACCCCAAGCGGGGTATTTTATTTAAAGTCTAGCTATTTTATATTTACAAATAGTTTCTTTTTAACCGCTTAAAAGAAATTCTTAAATCAATTTAAATAGTTTAGAATATCTGAGCTATCGTAAAAATTTACCACATAATTATCTTAAGGTAGGCGATTGTGGTTAACCTGTAGTTAATGAAGAAAAGAAGATTATCTGATTGGATTTTACAAAAAAAACGTAGAAAAAAAGAAGTAAAGAAAAGAAGATTAAAAATTTTAGGAAAAAAGGAATTTACAAAGGGAAGAGCCTATCAAGAAAAGGTTGATTTTATTTTAAAATACGATAGAAGGATTTATGAAAATAGTAAATTTAAATTAAAATCTTATTTGGATGATGTAGGCTTTTTTGATAACATAGATTTATCTAATAAAGTTGTAGTCTCAGGATCATTTTCTTTAAGTAATAACTATGAAGCATCAATCTTAGTTATAAAAAAATTTATTTTTAGTGTTTACAATGTATTCTACCATAGATCAAAATTAATTATTGATTTTTCTAAGTGTACACAAATAGATTTAGGCTCCCTCTTTTTACTTCAGATATTTAGAATTGAAATGATGGAAGAATTCAAAAAAATAAATTCTAGATTGAGATATTTGAAAATAGAACCTGAGGTCGAAATCATAGAATCTGAAAATTTTGAAGTAAATAAAGTCTTATTAATAAATGGATTTATAACGAAACTCAAAGCAAACAAAGAATTAAACGAGCTCATTCCTCGTTCAGGAATTGGTTTTTTAAGAGGAAGTAAGAGACAAATTAAACATGTTGATAACAAAAAGAGTAAGATTACAACAAAAATTGCTGAATATGTAAATAATTGCCTTAATGATATAGATTTAAAACTAACATTTGAAGGTAGAAATAAACTTGATAAAATAATAGCTGAAGTCTTAAGTAACGCTGAAGATCACAGCCCGTTTGAAATATGGTATGCTACTGCTAATTTTCTGATTAACAAATCAGAGGTGAATCCAATAGGAGAACTAAATTTGGGTTTTTATAATTTTGGAGGTTCTATCTATGATGGATTAATGGAAACTCGGGATAGAAATAAAGAAATATTTGATTATATTGATAATCATGCTACCAAAAGTCTTAAAATTAAAAGCTTTTCAAATTTCAATAAAGAGGATCTTTTTACTTTATATGCAATGCAAGATGGAATTAGTCGATTAAAATTTGAAAAGGAAAGTAGGGGATCAGGTACAATGTCTTTTATAAATTCATTCTTTGCTATTGGAGATTTTGAAGATGAAAGCCGAAACTTATTCCCTTCATTAAAAGTTTATACAGGAAAGACTTTATTAATTTGCAATAAAAAATATAAACCACAGTTAACTAATGATAGCTATAAGTTATCTTTGAACTCTGAAAATGATTTAGAATTGCCACCGGACCCATCAAATTTGATTCAATTGAAATCAAAATTGCCTGGGACTATGCTTAGTGTAAAAGTTTTTCTTAATAAAAAACATTTACTAAATAAAATTAATAATGGAAAGCACACAAAGTAAACATAAGGAAATAAATTTGAGTGAAGTTCTGGGTGCTAATAATAGTATGTTTTCAGGAAGACCTCAAGGAGAAGATAGTAGAAAAACATTTAGATTGGACCAATTAGACAAGAATGAAAATTTGATAATTGATATAGTTATTCCTAAAATCACTACTTCTATTAGCCCGTCTTTTTTTCTTGGCTTTTTATATTCAAGTATAAAAGACTTGGGATATGAAAAGTTCTCTAAGAAATATAATTTTATATTTGATGATTCTATTGATAGCCTAAAAAGAAAAATCATTTTAAATGATATAAATGAAGCATTAAGAAGTGCAAGAAACTCCTTGAAAAGAAATTATGGGTTAAAAGACATTTTTTAAAATAAAAACAGAAAGAATTGGAAATACAAATACATTCTTACATTATAATTTTTTTATTTTTTCTTGAAAGACTTTTTAAACATTGGTCTTCAAAGCAAGATGATAAGAGGTCTTGGTATATGCAGGTAATTATTACTCCAAAAATCACTTTTCTAGATGATGTGTTTATAAAACTTGATAAACTTTTTAATGAGGAATTAGATAGTGCATTAGCAGGGAATCAGATAGTAGATAAACAAGGTAGTAAGGATAAAATAATATTTAAGCTACAAGAAATACGTAAGGAACTTAATGTATCATTTTTAGAAATTATATCTTCACTAGATAGTAACTTATATGATGCCTTAAATCATACAGTTCAGGAACTATATGATCAATTTACGAATATGGTTTATTCGGAAAACCATCAAGAATCTTCTATAATTCTAAGCAATTTTAAGAGTGAATTTTATTTGATTCTGTATAAACCTCTAAATGATAGAGGCATAAGAAAATCCATATCAATTTATTTTCAAAAGAATTTTGTGATGATTGTAGGCTATATCACTCTAATTGCCTTCATTTTATTGTTTTTTGTTTTTCTTATTACAGCAATTATTTTGACCTTTTTTTAATTTCTAAAACTTAAATCAAGTTGTCGCTAGTACCCAAACTGGGTGAATAATGCCACTCCACCCTACTATCTTTGGAATTTGAAATTCTTGATTACGGAATGAGGCTGAGCTAATTGATACAAGAGTTGGCTAACCGACTTCCCCGAAATAACCGGGGCTGGCTGTCCAAGGATGTTTTAACCGCAATCTTGATTGTCTTAAGAAAATAGTTTATTTTTTTGCCTAGATTGTAGGTAAAATACTTTACGTTGGCTGTCATTGATGCTAATGGCAAAATCATCTAGAACTCTAATGGAATTCATACTAAGACTCAAACACTGGCAGGTTTTTATAATACTCCTAACTGGCTCTATAACGTCAAACTTCACTTGGGAGAACAACGAACTTTTCAATTTAGCCATGAATTCATTCGGACTGATTATTTGCTTTTTCTGGTATTTTGCAGTTGGACTTCAATTAACTGAACACCTGCCCATAAGAGTGGAACTACCAAGGACACTATTCATTGTGAACGCTTTCATACTGATAATCTCAATGATTATAATCGTTGCAGTTTTTAATGGACAATTTTCGAGTAACGGACTACTTGAATTCATATGGATTACTTACTTAATGTATGCCATGTTTCAATTTATGTTTTATCCTAGTAAGGCATTACGAACTGTAGAACAAGGAACTGAGGCTACTTTTGGAGAATACTTAAAGTATGTTCTTCTAATGATCTTTTGGCCGATTGGCATCTGGTGGATTCAACCAAAATTGAACAGAATTATTAATCCTTCTACTGATGAAATATGAAATGCACCTTTGAATCTTCGACTGGGTGGAGTATGCCACTCCACCCTACTATCCTGGGAATTTGTCTTTCCAGTAAAAAAACTAAATCGTAGAAAACCTCATCAAAGCCGAGGCTTTTTGTTTTGGGAATGGGTAAAATACCCCAAGTGGGGTATTTGAAAGGAATGAGGAGATGGTTAGTTTTGGTGTTTCTATTTTGTTCTAACCGCAATCTTGATAGTCTTAAGAAAATAGTTTAGATTTTTGACTAGATTACGTTTATAACACTTTAGGTTGTAGGTAATTAAAAAAACCGAATTGAATGAATTTAATTTTCGCAAAACTTTTCGAGGAATATAGACGAAAGAATGACTCACCAAAGCACAGTATTACCCTTTACATCAGTGTGGTTTACTTCTTTATGTCTTTTGCGATTCTTTTGCCTATTAAAACTTTCATTGACAAGAAAATTTTTAGCGAACCAATAGAATACGAAAAGTCTACAATTATGATTGTTGTATTCGGATTCATGGCTCTTATCTTGTTCTTTGTCTACCAGATTTTTATTAAAAATAAAAGAATCTTTAAGTTAGAAGAAAAGTATAAAAGTGTAAAAATGAATAGAGCACTACTCTACCTAATTGTTGTTCTGACACCTGTTATACTTCTATTATTGGCAGGATTAAATACGGTATATTTGAACGGTGGAAAAATATTGGGCAATGAAATAAATGGATTATTAGAATAATAAAAGCTACCTACAATAACCAAGCATTCGGGTGGCCGGAGCGACCGAACCTACTGAGAGTAGGCATGTAGGTATGAATGCAGTGTTGAAAGAATGGTTGCTAGGCAAGTAATATTCTTTAGCGAAATGACAGATGGCATATGCACTTATCCTACCGAGATATTTGGTATGACAATGACGGATTTATAAACCAAACATGGGAGGATATTAAAGATTATGAGACGAATCAGTTACGCAAAAGAGATTTGAAATTTCATGATTTTGAAAAATGGGAATAATTAAAATTGTAGGCATCGTCATAGGTTCTATTGTTGAATTAATTCTCCTACTTTTTGGGTTTATTAAGCTAATGACCTTACTTTCTGACAAAGGTGCTGAAAGAAAAGGACGTAAATATTGTATTGAAAGAGGTTATGAATTTAAGAAGGTTGAAGCTTATCCAAACCATTATGGATTATTCTTAAAAAAGGATAATATGCATATATATGCAAGTTTTCATTATGAAAGGGATGGTTCCTTTACTTGGATTAAAGGTTCACCAGAAGAAAAGATTGAAGCTAGGTTAAAAAAGAAATCTGACAAGAAGAAAAAAAACAAAGCATTACAATAAATAAAGATCATTTGGCAGATTGTGCTAATTTTAATCATGGCGGTATTGTATAACCCCCCGACTGGGTGGAGTATACCACTCCACCCTACTATTCTGGGAATTTGTAATTCCTGTAACTAATTACTTTATCGATAAGACCTCGTCAAAGCCGAGGCTTTTTTCTTTTAGGGGATTGGTAAAAACACCCTATGTGGGGTATTTTTTATCTTGTCTGAATTTTTTAGTTTTGAAATTAGTATAATGCCAATTTATGAAACTGGACTTGTCAATCAAGCAATAATGAATAAGTCTGTTAAAGACTAATCATTATTTCAGCAAAGGCAATTTATAAATGGTAAAGACATATGATTACGATTGATATCCAGTGACAACAGATTATGCAAATGTTGAGACCAGAACCAACATAAAAAAACGGTCTGTTCCTATTCAGATCATAATAGGAGGCGAAACCGAAAAGCCTCAAGAGTAGGATATAAGATTAAAAATATTATGAATATTCCAATGGATTTGGTACCAATGGGGACCATCGTTGCGTTTGCACTAGACATAAAACTTAAGCCTCCCGGCTGGTTATTGTGTGACGGTTCTGCTATTCCAAGCAAGTATCAAAAACTAATATCTGCTTTAAATTCAGATGTTACGCCCAATTTGGCAGGTAGAACACTTTTGGGAACCGGCATACCCGATATGGGGCCCCAATCTGATAGCAGAAACCCGAACTATGATCCATCAAACAATTGGCCTCTTGGCTTTACCGGTGGAGAATATCAGCATAGGTTGACAGAGGAAGAAATGCCAAGTCATTCGCATAACATTGGAGGGTATAAATATCGTCCATCGGGAAATAACAGTTGTGATTCTGGAGATGATATATCAGCCCCTGACTGCTCATGGTGGAATGACGATAAAGTTACTTCCGTTGTAGGTGAAAATGCGCCCCATTATAACATGATGCCCTATCAAGCTGTTAACTATATTATATATACTGGACAAAACGATTAAAATTATAGCTTTCATTGACTGGGACCTTCACTGCAAGTCAAATTTAGAATGGTGTGGCAGTCTCATTTATCAATGATGGGATTGCCACAACTAAGTAAGTCTGTGACTACACCTTCCTATCCTGGGAATTTATATTTCCAGTAGCTAATAATATAATCTATAAAGATCTCATCAAAGCCGAGGCTTTTAGTTTTTGGGGATGGGTAAAAATACCCTAAGTGGGGGTGATATTGAATGTTAGAGGTTGAAGCAGTCTCGTCTATCGAAGGCAGGATTGCCACATAAGAGAACATTTCGACAGGCTCAATGGCCTCTTGCTCGCAATGACATTTGTGGGGTATTTGTTGGGAATTGGGAGATGGTTAGTTTTAATGGTTGATAAAATAGAAGGAATTAAAATCTGGCTTATCACAGTATATTTGGAAGGGTGATTAATGACAATCTTCGAGACTAAACGACATATCGAAATTGACGAAAGCTTTCAAGGTTTTAACTTGACTGAATTTAATATTAGAGTTACAGAACAAATAGATAGCGACCAAATTGTTGACACGTTTTTAAGGACAAAACATTTCTCGTATGATAGCTTAAGAGATTTTATAAAGAAAGAACCCGACAAAGGTTATTTAAGACAAGCATTTGATATTGAGAAAATAAAAATTTCCGACTTTAAGAAAACAGATTTAAAAGGAACAACAAAATTTCTCTCCGACTTTATTAATGAATCTGAATGGGGTGACGACAGAAATCAATTTTCATTACTATTAGACAGGTATTATGAAATTTATAAAGAACTTAATGACAATGAATTCTACATTCTTTCAATAGATTGGTTTAATAAAGACGATGAAAGATTAATAGAACCAGAAAGCTGGTGTTACACCTATTATTTTCTTATTATATCTCTTGACAGAAATTCAAATACCTTGACTTTGACAGAATGGACTTATGACTGACTGCAATATGACGAACAAAAAAGCAGCTTATAACAATACGTACTCAAAAGTGGCGGTTCAGTGCTTACAAAAGTCCTGCTTGGCTGACATTGAAATGCTTCTAAATCGTCACCTTCGGGTAGCTGCTAAAGGTTGTGGACTATTTCAAGAACAATGAAGAAACTTTTCTACATATTTTTCTTTTTGACTATCCTTTCATGTAGTAGAGGAGGAGAAGAACAGATTTCTCAAAAACTAAATGGCTTTTGGTTTAACGAGGATAAAATTCTTTTATTCAGGGATTCTGTAATGATGCATCCTATTTATGAAGCCCCAGGCTTATTTGAGTTCACTTATAATAATGAAATGCTAATTGTCAAGAACATGCAGGAAGATTTTGAAAACATCTATGATACCTGCTTTGTAAAACTTGAAAAGGAAAATGAATTCACCTTAATTATTGATAATGACACTTCTCAATTCTTTAAATACATCCCCTTAGAGACGAGAAAGTTTAATAAGTTGTTTTTTGAAATTGAGCCCTGTGACGGTACATGTCCAGTTTTTGAGGTTGAGATTTTCTCTGACGGAAAGGTCATTTATAATGGAAAAAAATACACTGAAATAATAGGCTTGAAGGAGTATAAATTAGATAATGAAATTATTAATGAAATAAATGATCTATTAGAGGTGATTAAGATCATAGATTATCCAAAAGATAAATCTTCAAGACCACTGGGTTCACCAAGATTTAATTTGCTTGTAGAATACCCGAATGAGATTACAATTTCAATTAAGGATGGCCTATTCCAAGGAAAATATGAAAACATAATAAAGTACTTTTATTTCTTTGAAAGGCAGTTAATGAATTAGTTATATAGTCGTGGAGACGATCCAGAGTCATAACCTCCCAGTCTTTACTTCCCACTCTATCGCAAGCTGATAACCGTCAACCATCTGCATTTACCACAATTTTCAGAGATAAATTTAAGACCGATGTACTTATTTGATTACTTAGGAGCATTTTACTATTGGGTTTTCTTAGTGTTAATGAGCAAAATTAGAAACCGAAATGCGCCTACTTTTTCAGATATTAGAGAGGGTAAAGCAAAATATACTAAAGGAAATACAGTAGATAAGGGTGCTTATGGGTTGGCTATTTCGGTCTGACCATGCCAGTGATTTCGGTCAAACCGTGCCACTAAGAAAGATCATTTAAAGAAGGTCATTTTTTATTCATTTTTCAAGATTCCCTTTCTCAAAGATTCTCCCTTGAGGT
>NZ_JAHHZM010000022.1 GCF_018642165.1 Echinicola shivajiensis | reverse complement strand
ATTGCTCCAAGAGCCTTCGTCCAATGGCTTCGTACTTTTTTAGGTTAGATAAATATTTCCTGGACTTATTCTTTTTTAAATGTCTTTCTATCGATCTAGCCTGAGATTCAGAAGTACAAGTCAAACTAAAATACAATTCCCAATCTTCGGCCCTATTGGTAAAACTCCCTTTAATACCATGCTCCCTATGCTGATCTATTCGTTGGGATAGATCACTGCTGAAACCAATATAAAAAGTATCAATGGATTTTGAGTACAATATGTAAACCTTAAAAATTGACATAACAAAAAAAGGACAGCTGTTGAACTGTCCTTTTGAGCCTCCTGTCGGGATCGAACCAACGACCTACTGATTACAAGTCAGTTGCTCTACCAGCTGAGCTAAGGAGGCTTTTTGCTTTACCATCCTGATCACTACCAGAATAATAAGGCCTTTTATTTTTCAGCAAAAATACTGAAACAATAAAACATAATTCGAAATTGAGCCTCCTGTCGGGATCGAACCAACGACCTACTGATTACAAGTCAGTTGCTCTACCAGCTGAGCTAAGGAGGCTTTTTTGCTTGGGCTTTTCCCTTATTGCGAGTGCAAATATATGGGCATTCTCATATCATCCCAAATGATTTGAAAAAAAAATTAGGGAGATAACTATATCTCCCTAATAGTTAGAAACTTAAAATTCTCTTAAAATGGAAAGTTTTTTCTTGAGCTTCTCAATCTCTTCCTCAGCTTTTTCGATTTTCTGATCAAACTGATCTTTTAATTTATCGGCAGTTCTTGATGAAGCAAAAAACTCAAGGTTATTCTTCCATAAAGTGATATTATTTTCAAGATCACTGATCTGTTTTCTTATACCATGTTCTTTTTTATTGAACACTCTATCAGAATTTGGATCAGATTGAATCTTGTTCAAGTTAAGACGGAAAAGGAATTCTTCCCTATTTTCTCCATCAGTATCCATCACATCTACACAAGATTCAACTGCCTCATTAAACTTAGCAGCTATACTCTTAATATTCTTCCTAGGGACAAAGCCAATAGAATTATATTCTTCCACTAGCTTCTCAAGATTTTCAATTGTAAGTCCATCTGAACCTGGTAAAGCGCTTATCTTTTCACAAATAGCTTCTTTTAACTCCAGATTTTTCTCAAATTCTTGATTAGTTTCTTTATTGGCTTGTCTTCTATTGTCGAAGAATGTATCACAGGCAGTTTTAAACTTCCTATAAAGTTCGTCACGGACTTTCTCAGGTGTTGGTCCTAACTTCTTCCATTCTTGCTGAAGTTTGATTAGGGCATTTGAGGTGTTTTGCCAATCGGAACTATCCTTCAATTCTTCCGCTTTTTCTATCAAGCCCTCAGCTTTTTCTTTATTTATCCTCCTGATCTCATCAAGTTCTTTGAAGAATAAGTTTTTGTTATGGAAAAATTGCTTAAAGCAACCCCAGAAATTTCTATTTATCTCTCTTCCGCATTCTCTTGGAACTGGTCCTATAGATTCCCATTCCTTTTGAATCGCAAGAATTTCCTTGGTCTTAACATTCCACTCCTTGATCCTATTAGCTTTAAACTCCTTGAATTCATCAAGCTTTTTGATCAATGCTTCCTTTTTAACTTGATTTTCCTTGAAGACCTCCTTCTGACTCTCATAGTAAGCTTTACGCTTAGCATAAATGGCATCAGAAGCACCCTTAAATCGCTGCCACACATTTTCCTGCTCCTCTCTAGGAACTGGACCGATATGCTTAAATTCCTCATGAAGATCATTTAATGCCTTGATGGCACTTCTTAAGTCTTCCTCTTCATTAAGGGCTTCTGCTTTTTCACAAAGTTCAATCTTACCTTCTAGATTCTTTTTACGGTCGAGTTCCTTTAACTCAAAATAGATACTTCTATTATCATAGAATCTATCCATAAGGGCATTATAGGAAGCCCATAAGCTCTTATTTTGCGCCCCAGGCACAGGACCAATTTCCTTCCACTCTTGTTGGATATCTTTGATGGTAGAAATACTATGGGTCGTCTCTTCACCATCCACCAATTCTCTTAATTTTTCTAGAATTTGGTTCTTGGCATAAAGGTTTTTTTCCTTTTCCCTTTCAAGATTCTTTATCTGATCTGACCTGCGATTTTTGAAATCACCGTATAGGGCAAAAAATATCTTATCCTCTTCAGTTTGTCTATATTGAAAATCATCCTCTACGCCACCATCCTTCAAAAAGCTCTTCAAAGCTTCTTCTCTCTCCTTCTTAAAATGATCTTCCTCAAAGTGACTCTTGATATCATTAACAATTTGATCGGCTTTTATGAAATTGCCCTTTTCAATAATTTCCTTAAGCGCCCCTATCAGCTGCTTCTTGGAGTAATTACCATAATCTATGTCATGGTGTTCTTCTTCATGATGGTCATCATCGTGATGATCATCTTCATGTTGGGTATCATTTTCCGATTCATGCTGATTACCCACTTCAGTAGACTCTACTGATTCTTGGGTCACCTTGTTTTCTTCTGACATTTCCTTATCGTTCTTCATAATCTCTATGAGTACATCTTACCAAATATGCTATAAGCAAAAGTAATAAATAATTTAATTTAATCTTGGGTCGATGGGATAATTTGCCAAAACCTGAAAATCTCCCCCCATATTACGCAGTGCCACCCTCCAAAGCTCCTCCGGTGATGAATCAAAAATTGTCTTGGCATCCACCTGATCACATAATATCCAGGTTTTCTCACTTAGTTCATCTTCCAATTGCCCTTCTGACCAACCGGAATAACCTATAAAAAACCTAAATCCATCAAGATCAACCAACCCAGATTTATACTTACTGACCAACTCCTCAAAGTTTCCTCCCCAATATAGTTCCTCGGCAAGCTGAATACTACCTTCTAAGAGAGCTGGCCCTTTATAAATAAAGTGCAATGTGTTTTGCTCTACTGGCCCCCCGACATATACTTCCATGTCGAGAAATTCCAGTTCATCCAACAAATCCTTAATCTTTAATATTGACAACTTATTTAAAACAAGACCAAATGAACCGTTCTCATTACTTTCACAAAGCAACACAACCGACCTTACAAAATTTTCATCTTGTAAAAAAGGCTCCGATATCAGTAATTGCCCCGATTTTGGTATAATTTTCTCGTTTTTATCCATCAAATAGTATTTGATATTTAATCTTTAATATAGGTCAAAATTTCATAAATGCAATTAACAATGGTATTTTTATGACGATAAAAATCACTGGTAAAAATGGATATTGCAGCACTTAGAACAGAATATACCCTCAAATCAATGGAGGTTTCTATACTTGATAATTCTCCCTTAAAACAGTTTAGCTCTTGGTTAGAGGAAGCTATAAATGCCAAAGTCAACGAGCCAAACGCAATGAATTTATCCACCGTAGATAAAAATCATAAACCTAAATCCAGAATAGTCCTTCTGAAGGGAATTGACAACGGTTTTATTTTTTATACCAATTACAATAGCAATAAAGGCAAGGAACTGCTTGAATTCCCCTATGCTGCTTTGACATTTTTCTGGCCTGAACTTCAAAGACAAGTAAGAATTGAAGGTAGAATTGAAAAAGTCAGCCCTGAAATATCAGACAACTACTTTAAAACAAGACCAGAATCAAGCCAGATAGGTGCTTGGGCTTCACCTCAAAGTCAAATAATTCCAAACAGGGAGTTTATTGAAAACAGAGAGTCCGAAATGATTCAAAAATTCGAACATGAACCCATTGTAAGGCCAGATCATTGGGGAGGTTATAGGTTAATCCCGGAATCTATAGAATTTTGGCAAGGCAGGGCAAGCCGTCTTCATGATAGAATCTTATATAAAATCAATGAGTCTGGTGCGTGGGGTAAAGTCAGATTAGCTCCATAAAAAAGAGGTGATATTCACCTCTTTTTTTTTTCAATCGAACAAACTGATTTTATTTTAAATCAAAAAGATTATCGACTCCAATCATTTTTTCAACAGTAAAGCCTTCTCCATATCTCACGTTGATACTCTGTCCAAACTCTTTGGCCCTAGCCTCAATAAATGTGAAAAATTCAGGACTACTAATATAGCTCTCAGGCTCTTTATTATCTGGATCATAGAACTGTGACTTAAAAGCCTTGATGCTTTCAAGTTTAGCTTCCCAATGATCAGATATATCAAACACAAAATCAGGTTTAATATAGTTTGTTTGGATATAATGGTAAACATATTTGGGTCTCCAAGCTTGCTGGTCTTCACCCTCTAAATTGGTTTCAACTTTTCTAAGCCCGCTGATAAAACAAGCATTGCTTGCTAAGCTGCTCCCCTTTCCATGATCGGGATGCCTGTCTGTCACTGCGTTGGCCAATACAATTTCAGGTCGGTACTTTCTGATAATCTTTACCACTTCAAGATGGTGTTGCTCATCATCTCTGAAGAACACATCCTTAAAACCAAGGTTCTCTCTTGCAGAAAGATGTAGAATTTCAGCTGACTTTTGGGCTTCCTCTAGCCTTAAGCTAGGAGTTCCCCTAGTCCCCATTTCTCCTTGGGTCAAATCCAAAACACCTACTTTATATCCTTTTGCAATATGTGCTGCAATGGTACCTGAACAAGATAACTCGGCATCATCAGGATGCGCAGCTATTACCAATATATCTAACTTCATCAGAAATTTTTCTTTATGGGAATTTATTCAAAACTCCCATTTAACAAGAATATATAATTAATAGTTTACCTAATTCTTAATCTTTGTCCAACCCTCAAAATCGATCTGGTAGAAATATTGTTTCTCCGAGTTATCTGCCTTACTGACGTTCCATACCTTCTGGCTATCACACTGAGGTTTTCCCCACTCCTCACCCTATGGTAAACGGCTTTCTGCATTTCAATCACGTGTTCAAAACTACTTGCCGTAATTGTGTAAACACTGCTCTTTAACCTTCCTACAGAAAAGTCAAACAACTCGGTCGGATTGATAGACAAGCCCTGATACCTTACTTCAAAATGCAAATGTGGCCCTGTGCTTCTACCTGTACTTCCTCCTTTTGCAATAATCTCTCCGGCCTTCACTTCCTGACCTACGTTCACATTGAATTTTGACAAATGCCCGTAAAGGGTTTCCAATCCATTCCTATGCCTTATGACCAAATAATAACCATATCCATACCTATCATACGAACGCATCCTGACAATCCCATCAAAAACAGCATATACAGGATCTCCAGTATTTAAATCTAAATCAGTGCCATGGTGCCAACGATACCTCCTAAAACCGAACTCAGAATTGATTTTTGTATGATCTAAAGGTTTGCTCCAATTGCTACCAAAATAAGGGTCATATAATTTAACCGGAATGGTGTCCTTAAAATCTTTGGGATTAAAATCATAGCTATTAATACGCTGACTATCCCACGAGGAATAATGTTCAAAGGCTGTTACCCAGATACTATCTATTTGAACTTTCTCATTTACCTGCACCAGTTGATGAGTGGGCACCCACACCAAAGAAAGAGTATCCTCACTTACCGCACTTAACCTACGTCTTAAATCTACCCTATCTTTATATATTAAAGAATCAGTATCCCTGTGCAAATCCTCCAGATACTGTTTTACATCAAAAGTTTTGATACTACGAACATCCGGTAGTTTAACTGCCGCTTCAGTATTCTTCTTAATTTTTGGAAAGACCTGTGCATGCGCCCAGTTCAGGCCCATGCACAGGATTAGTGTTATTACAAAACGAAATGCATTTATACTCATGGAATTTTAAGCCATTTCTTTTTCAGCAAGAAATCGCTCTGCATCCAGAGCAGACATACATCCAGTTCCCGCAGCAGTTACTGCTTGTCTATAAATATGATCTTGGGCATCACCACAAGCGAATACGCCCTCGATATTCGTTTTCGTACTTCCTGGCTGGGTAATAATATATCCAGCATCGTTCATATCCAATACACCTTCAAAAATTTGGGTATTTGGTTGGTGACCAATAGCTACAAAGAATCCAGTCACTTCCAGTTCTGATACCTCACCAGTTTGATTATTCCTAATCCTTGCTCCACTTACTTCCTCTTCTCCTAAAATTTCCTCTGTTTCGGTATTCCATAGGATTTCAATCTTAGGATTGTTTTTCACTCTTTCCTGCATGATTACAGAAGCCCGAAGTTCATCCTTCCTCACCAACATATATACCTTTTCACAAATATTGGAAAGGTAAGAAGCTTCCTCGCATGCTGTGTCTCCACCACCTACTATCGCCACTTTCTGGTTACGGAAAAAGAACCCATCACAGACGGCACAGGCAGAAACCCCTTTTCCGTTCAATTTATTTTCACTTTCAAGTCCAAGCCATTTAGCCGATGCTCCTGTGGAGATAATTACAGTATCAGCAAGAACTTCGGTTTGATCATCCACAATTACCTTATGCGGCCTTGAGCTAAAATCAACTCCTGTAACCAATCCATAACGCACATCAGTACCAAATCTTTCTGCTTGCTTTTTGAAGTCTTCCATCATTTGTGGCCCCATCACACCATCAGGATATCCTGGGTAGTTTTCTACGTCGTTTGTGATGGTAAGTTGACCACCTGGCTGTCCTCCAGTATATAGTATAGGACTAAGACCGGCTCTTGATGCATATATGGCCGCAGTGTATCCCGCTGGTCCAGAACCGATGATTAAAACTTTGACTTTTTCTGCTTCTTTATTCATTGACCAAGAATTTTTGGTTGGCAAATTTTAGAATTTTAATCTTGTTAACAAAGAATCCTCCTGTTAAAATTCCCTAAATATTCAATTAAAATATCTCAAATCCTTTAGAGGTATATTCAGAACGATCCAGAAATATTATTCAAACAAAAAAAAAGGGGCATGAGCCCCTTTTGATGTGTGTTGACTTATTTTTATCCCAAATAAGGTTTTAGCGTTTTACTTCTAGAAGTATGTCTCAACCTTCTGATGGCTTTTTCTTTGATCTGCCTAACACGTTCACGAGTAAGGTTAAATTTCTCCCCTATCTCTTCAAGTGTCATGGCATGTTCACCATTTAAACCAAAATACAAAGTAATTACATCAGCCTCTCTTTGCGTAAGGGTAGACAGAGCACGTTGAACCTCTTTTCTCAAGGAGTCATTCATCAAACCATCATCTGGTTTTTCTTCACCATCATTTTCCAATACGTCCAATAGGCTGTTTTCCTCACCTTGAACGAACGGAGCATCCATGGAAACATGACGTCCTGAGATTTTCATGGTATCAACCACTTCTCCTGCAGTTACTTCCAGTACTTCAGCCAATTCTTCAGGAGATGGCTCCCTTTCAAATCTTTGCTCCAGTTCACTGAAAGTTTTACTGATTTTATTTAAGGACCCTACACGGTTCAAAGGAAGACGCACAATCCTTGATTGCTCAGCTAAGGCCTGCAAGATAGACTGTCTAATCCACCATACCGCATAAGAAATGAATTTAAAGCCCCTAGTTTCATCAAAACGTTGTGCTGCTTTGATAAGCCCAAGGTTTCCCTCGTTGATAAGATCTCCCAAAGACAAACCTTGATTTTGGTACTGTTTTGCCACAGATACCACGAACCTTAGGTTTGCTTTAGTCAATTTCTCAAGAGCTAGCTGATCACCTTCCCGGATTCTTTTGGCAAGTACCACCTCTTCATCTGCTGTTAAAAGGTCTACCTTACCAATTTCTTGTAAATACTTATCGAGAGACTGACTCTCCCGGTTAGTGATCTGTTTGCTAATTTTAAGCTGCCTCATTCAGGAATTTCATTTTTAGTTAGGACTTACTTATAACAGATTTACATCTTAAATAAGTTCAAATTACTAATTTACTGGATAATTTAATCTTTTTTCCCAGATTTCTCAGGCTTTGGCAAAAGAACCTTTCTAGAAAGCTTGAATTTTCCAGTCTTTTTATCTATATCAATTAGTTTAACAACTATTTCTTCTCCAGGTTCCAAAACACCATCCATATTTTCAAGTCTTTCCCACTTGATTTCTGAAATGTGCAATAGACCATCTTTACCTGGCATGAACTCTACAAACGCTCCAAACGGCATAATATTTTTCACAATACCAGTATAAGTTTCCCCTATCTCAGGCTGTGCTACAATATTTTTGATTCGTTGGATAGCAGAATCCATTGATTCTTGGTTGTTTGAGAAGATATTGATCTTACCAAGGTTATCTACTTCCTCAATGACAATAGTTGCTCCTGTATCTTTTTGGATTTCTTGGATTACTTTTCCACCAGGTCCAATTACTGCACCGATCAACTCCTTAGGAATCGTCATATTATATGACCTTGGAGTATGTGGCTTAAGTTCAGATTTAGGCGCTGCAAGTGTCTTAGAAATCTCATCTAAAATATGAAGTCTACCATCTTTTGCTTGATACAATGCTTCTTTCAACACACTGTAGTCCAAACCTTCTACTTTTAGGTCCATCTGACAAGCAGTGATTCCTTTAGAAGTACCGGTAACTTTAAAATCCATATCTCCCAAGTGATCTTCATCACCTAAAATATCAGATAGAATGGAGTAATTTCCAGTTTCAGCATCAGAAATCATGCCCATTGCTATACCTGTAACAGGAGATTTGATTTGGATACCCGCATCCATCATGGCCAATGAACCAGCACAAACTGTAGCCATAGAAGAAGAACCATTCGACTCCAAGATATCAGAAACGACACGGATGGTATATGGGTTTTCATCCACACTAGGAAGCACTTTCTTAAGTGCTCTCATAGCCAAATTACCGTGTCCTACTTCTCTACGCCCAGGACCTCTGTTTGGCCTTACTTCACCAGTGGAGAATCCAGGGAAATTATAATGTAGGAAGAACTTATTATATCCGGAGATCACAGCTCCGTCCACCATTTGTTCGTCCAATTTTGTACCTAGGGTACAAGTAGTTACAGATTGGGTTTCTCCCCGTGTAAATACTGCAGAACCATGAGCAGATGGCAAATAATCCACCACAGACCATATAGGTCTTACCTCATTAAGTTTACGACCATCCAAACGCTTCTTCTCGTTCAAGGTCAAGTTTCTAGCAGCTTCCTTATGGATTTTTTTGAAGTATGGACCGATCAAATCTGCCTCATATTCATGCTCCTCACCTAAGCTTTCTACAAATCCTTCCTTAATCGCACTGATCAAATCAGATCTTTCAGTCTTATTGGCGATTTGCTTGCTTACAACTTCATAACATTTGTCATAAAGTTCAGCCTTCATTTTTTCATAAAGAGCCAAATCCTCTTTCTCATGAGAATACGCTCTCTTCACTTCCTTGCCAACCAATTTGGTAAGTTCCATCTGAACTTGGCAATGCTTTTTAATTTCTTCGTGAGCAAACTGAATAGCTTCCACCATCTCATCTTCCGAGATTTCATCTGCTTCACCTTCCACCATTAGGATAAAATCCAATGATCCAGCAACGATGAATTCTAAAGTAGCTTCTTCTAATTTACTTGGTGTTGGGTTAATCACCAATTCACCATCAATTTTAGCTACCCTTACCTCAGAAATAGGTCCATTGAAAGGGATATCAGATACTGCAAGTGCAGCAGAGGCTGCAAGGCCAGCCAAACAATCAGGTAATACCTCAGCATCCGAAGACATTAGGGTAATCATGATCTGCGTATCAGCATGATAGTCTTCTGGAAAAATAGGACGGATAGCCCTATCTACAATACGGCTAATCAAGATTTCATAATCTGAAAGCCTACCTTCTCTCTTCAAGAAGCCCCCCGGAATTTTGCCAGATGCGGCAAATTTTTCTTGATAATCTACTGACATCGGAAGAAAGTCAACGCCCTCTCCCGCTTCTTTTTTTGAAACAACGGTTGCCAGGAGCATAGCATTGCCCATTTTAACCACTACAGCACCATCCGCCTGCTTGGCCAACGCACCGGTTTCAATGATGATTTCTCTACCATCCTCAAGAACGATAGATTTTGAAATTACATTTGGTAACATACGATTTCTTTAAGAATAAATCTTCTGACTAGTTTTAAAAGTAAGGTTTAAATATATGGGGGAAAAGAAAAAAAAAGTAAGGTTCCCGCAGTCGAGAACCTTACATGCTAATTATTTACGTAGTCCTAAGTCTGCTAATACAGCTCTGTATCTTGAAATATCATTTTTGTAAAGATAGTTCAAAAGAGCTCTTCGCTTACCTACCAATTTCAAAAGACCCAATCTTGATGAGTGATCTTTTTTGTTTGTTTTCAAGTGGTCAGTTAAGTGCTTGATTCTGTATGTGAACAAAGCGATCTGAGACTCAGGAGATCCTGTATCTTTGTCAGACTTTAACCTACCATGATTTTGAAACAACTCTGATTTTTTCTCTGAAGTTAAATACATGCTTAGTTAAAATTAATTATTACGTTTATTTAAAGCAGGTACAAAGATATGACTATTATTTCTAATAGTAAAGTCCCTTAGAGTTTTTTACGCCTATTTAGCCTAAAGCGTTCTTTGATTTTCTGAAAAGCAGCATAATATGCATCAGCCTCAAAAAGCCTGGCATCTTTCCTAGCCTGTCTAAGGAAGAACACACCTGCAGGAATTAAAGCGATATTGGCAAACCAGCTTCCCAAAAATGGGTCGGCCAGCCCTTCCTTGGCCCACTTCTCCCCTGTCAGGTTCAACATATAAAATATGATGAAGAAAATAATGGAAAGAAGAACAGGCATCCCTAGACCACCCTTTTTAATAATCGCCCCAAGTGGCGCTCCTATCATAAACATCACAATACAGGCAAAAGCTTGGGTATATTTCTGGTACCAGGCTATTTCAAACCTTCTTTTCTCCCTTGCCAAACCTTCCACATTGGCCATATTGCTGCTAAAATCATTCCTCAACGTTCTGGCGCTTTGCAAACCTATGGTAGCTGCCCTTGACTTATACTGCCCACTTTCTAATACAGAATCTACTTTTGCTATTTGTCTTTCTGAAAAATTCAAATAGGCAGTTTTAGCATCCTCCTCATTCTTCTTCTTTTTGGCGATTAACATTTTAGCCTTGTTCACAGCACTGTTGTCCACCTTTTTCGATTCCTCCTCAGCTATTCTATTTTCGTTATTGGTTTCAGCAATTGTCTTACTTGAATCACCGGAAACGCTATCCTTGGCAATGGTAATTGGTTTCTCTATCTCTTTTACATCAATAGTCACACTTTTTCCACTATCAATTGCTGCAAGCGACTGACCAACCTCATTTGAGTCTTGATCAATCTCATCCTCAATAGGCGGAGACACTTCTCGTCCACCTTGCATAGCTTCTTCCCTGGCCATTTTTCTTCTAAATGCTAGATTATCCAATGAATCAACCCTTGCTTTTTTTGCTTTTAGATCCTCAGGAATATTTATTTCCCTCTGTTTGCTGAAAAATGAATAAGCACCTCTAATTCTTGAGTAATTAGCATATTGATATTTTACCAGTTGGTTGGACATAGAGTCTACATCCATTTTTATCTCCCTGATATTTTTAATGGACCTATTGGATGACCATAGATTTTCAGGTGTTCTGTCCATTTCAAAGGCATCCAAACTGAATACTATCTCATTCTTATCAAACTTTGTTCTGGTAAAGGCAACGGGCTTACCTCTTATCCCCCTTTGGGCCTTATCCTCGTTATAGCTATAGCCATGAAACAATGTCAGCATCATATAACGATCATTGAAATAGGGTTCCATCCTTCCTGAATCTGCTGTAATCACTCCTAAGTTCCCTTGCCCACTTGAATGGTCATAAATGATAACATCCTGCAAACGGATATCATCGAGCTTTCTATTGACCTTAATACTGTAATTTGGAATGCCATTGTAGAAAATCCCTTCCTTAATATCCAATGCCGGAGACTTCATACGAATATCATACAACAAGCTGAAAGTTTTAAGATTAACCTTTGGCACTAAGTAATTATTCGAGAAAAATGCTGCAATAGTTAGAAAGAACACAAATACACCGATAGGCATCAAAGCCCTTACCAAGCTAATCCCACTACTCTTGATTGCCGTCAATTCAAAGTGCTCCCCTAGATTCCCAAAGGTCATCAGAGAAGAAAGCAGTACCGCCAAGGGTAAAGCCATGGGAGATATGGACACAACAAAATAACCTATCAATTCCATGTAGACACCAAACCCTAAACCCTTCCCAAATATTTCATCAAAATATTTAAGCATGTTTACAGTAAGTAGAATAAAGTCTACAACTATAAAGGTTAATAAAAATGGTCCAATAAAGGACCCTAATATTAATTTATCTAATTTTTTCATGAGGCGTTCGACCACCAATATTCACGTAATATGAGCGCACTAAGTTCATCATATTAAATGAAAAATTATAATGATCGAATTATTTATCCGCCAATAATTTCTTTTAAAGTGGTAACTAAACCATCCCAAATCTCCTCTTGCTCTCCATCATCATAAGAATCACTATAGTCTATCACCTTCAAAAACAAGGTTTGTGTGAGTTCGTTTTCATCCAACCTAAACTCGACATAGGACCTATCCTCTTCATCAGGCATAGCAGGGTCGAAAAACTCAAATTTCACTCCATGGTTAGAACGAATAGCAGCTATTCTAGCATAATGATCGATCCCATCATAAACAAAATTAAAATTCTTATCAGCATCAATGGTCACGTCATCAGCAAACCACTCAGAAAGCCCACTGGCAGTACTCAAATATGGGAAAATAATCTTTTTGGAAGTATTCACCTGATAGTCAGCAACAAACTTATTCTTTACCATAACTATAAAATTTTATTCTATAAAAAGTTAACATTTTTCACCTCCAGGGCTTGCATTTAATCAGATAACCCTACATATTTGCATTCCCATTCAGCAAGGAGTTGGCAGTTAACCTAAGCCAAAATTAATACTCTTGATGATAATGGCGACTCAAAAGAGAGTCAAATTACCTGGCGAGGTAGCTCAGTTGGTTAGAGCGCAGGATTCATAACCCTGAGGTCACGGGTTCAACTCCCGTCCTCGCTACTTATAAGCTTCCAGTTATGGAAGCTTTTTTTGTTTTTTACTCTTTTTATCATGGATGAACTTTTCACTGTTTATGTTTTATTCTCTCAATCTTCTGGTAAAACTTACACCGGAATGACCTCTGACCTTATCAACAGGTTCCATTCACATAATTCCTTTGCTAAAAAAGGATTTACTTTTAGATATAGGCCATGGATAGTTATTCATACTGAAAAGTATTTTCTTCTAAAACCAATGCACTTCTAAGAGAAAAGGAGCTTAAAACTGGTAAAGGAAGACTTTGGATCAAAACAAATATTCTACCTGACTATCTATAAACTAATCTAGCAACGGATTCATATCCGCCCAGGCGGACAAGGGGTTCAACTCCTCCCGATAGCTATCGGGACTACTTGTAAGCTTCCAGTTTTGGAAGCTTTTTTGTTTTTTACTCTTTTTATCATGGATGAACTTTTTACTGATCTATTAAACGTCATATTGGTCAGCAATTCCTTTACTAACAGAAACGCTTACCCTACCTTCAGTGGCGCTTATTTGGGCAAATTAACAACCAAATACAGCCTTACTCGAACCAGTATAGACAAGCGCACTTCCTAACAACCAGACTTCTAAACAAAAATTAGAAGTACCAAGATAACAAATCCCAATACCTACATCTAAATCCAAAAGAGACCACCCCTCCTGTTTTAGACAAATATTTCACGCTGCGCTTTTTGTAATATAATGAAATTTAAGAAATTGACCTGCTAGTAAACAGAAAATATTAACAAACAAAAAGCCCCTCAAATGAGGGGCTTTTATAATAGAGTAAGTTAGTGCTCCTTACTTTACTTTTTCAACAACAGCTTTGAATGCCTCTGGATGATTCATAGCAAGGTCAGCCAAAACTTTTCTGTTTAGCTCAACTTCTGCTTTCTTGAGCAGACCCATGAATTGTGAATAAGAAATGCCATGTTCTCTGGCACCGGCATTGATACGCTGGATCCAAAGCTTTCTGAATTCTCTCTTCTTAGCTTTTCTATCCCTGTAAGCGTATTGTAAACCTTTTTCGTACTTGTTTTTTGCTACAGTCCATACATTGCTACCTCTTCCGAAATAACCTCTTGTAGCTTTTAATACTTTTTTTCTTCTTGCTCTTGACGCTACCGCGTTTACTGATCTAGGCATAATTAATTAATTTTTTGACTCTTGGTGTCTGTGGACTTTTACCCTCAGAACTTGACAAACCAAGCATCTGGTGAATAAATAACCTTTAAATTGATTTTGTCGAAAATTAAATTCTCAACATGTCTTTTACTCTGTTCACATCTGACTCATGAACTTCACCCATTTTAGTAAGATTTCTCTTTCTTTTGGTTTCCTTCTTAGTCAGGATGTGGCTTTTGTAAGCATGTTTCCTTCTAATTTTTCCAGATCCAGTTAATTTGAATCTCTTTTTTGCACTTGATTTAGTTTTTACTTTAGGCATAACACTGTATTATTTGTTGAAATTATTTCTTACTGGTTTTGGGAGCAACAAACATATTCATTCTTTTACCTTCCATTTTAGGAAGTTGCTCCACATGACCGTATTCTTCCAAAGCCTGCGCGAATTTCAATAACAGCATCTCTCCTCTTTCCTTAAAGACGATTGACCTACCCACAAAGTGTACATAGGCTTTCACCTTCGCTCCATCTTTTAAGAAATTGATGGCATGCTTTAATTTAAAGGCGAAATCATGATCGTCCGTATTAGGTCCGAATCGAATCTCTTTCAGAACAGTTTTAGCAGCATTGGCTTTAATTTCCTTCTGCTTCTTTTTCTGCTCGTATTTGAACTTCGCATAATCAATCACCTTACATACAGGTGGATTAGCATTAGGAGAAATTTCTACGAGATCAAGGTCCTGCTCCTTGGCGATCTTAATAGCTGCATCCGTAGGAAGGACGGCATTTCCTCCTTCTACAAAGTCCCCAACTACCCTCACTTCTCGCGCTCGGATTTTTTGATTTACTTTATAAGGTTCCTCTTGTCTCGGTCTAAACGGTTTTCTTCCTCTCAAAATAGTTATATTGATTAAATGAATTTGACTGCAAATATCGGATATTTTTTTAATTATTAAAACACCCCATCTTTTTTAGCTTTTATTTTTATTTACTCAGGGATTCCGAAATAATATTTTTGAAGTACTTCACAAACTCTTCCGGAGTAAAACTACCCAAGTCACCTTCACCGTGCTTACGCACAGAAACTTTGCCTTCTGCTTCTTCTTTTTCACCTACAATAAGCATAAAAGGCACTTTTTTAACTTCTGAGTCTCTAATCTTTCTACCAATTTTCTCATCTCTGTTATCAATAGAGCCAGAGATATCATTCTCATCAAGTAACTGATGAATCGTATTGGCATACTCAATAAATTTCTCGGAAATCGGTAAAATATTAATTTGCTCTGGTGACAACCACAGTGGAAAATTACCCGCACAGTGCTCAATAAGCACCGCTACAAATCTTTCCAAGGAGCCAAAAGGAGCCCTGTGGATCATCACTGGACGGTGCTTCTGGTTATCTGAACCTACATATTCCAACTGGAATCTATCAGGCAATTGATAATCTACCTGAATAGTCCCCAACTGCCAACTTCTTCCCAAGGCATCTTTTACCATAAAGTCCAGCTTTGGACCATAAAAAGCCGCCTCACCTAGTTCAGTCACTGTATCAAGGCCTTTCTCTTCAGCAGCTTCTACAATGGCAGCTTCTGCTTTGTTCCAAGCATCATCACCACCGATATATTTCTCTTTGTTCTCAGGATCTCTTAGTGAAATTTGAGCAGTATAGTCATCAAAGCCCAAAGCCTTAAATACATAAAGTACCAAGTCAATAACCTTGATGAACTCTTCTTTCACCTGATCTGGACGACAGAAAATATGCGCATCATCCTGAGTAAATCCTCTTACCCTAGTCAAACCATGCAATTCACCACTTTGCTCATACCTATATACTGTACCAAACTCTGCATAACGAATTGGCAAGTCTTTATAAGATCTAGGCTTATGCTTATATATCTCACAATGGTGAGGACAGTTCATTGGTTTCAGTAGGAATTCCTCTCCCTCATGAGGAGTAGCTATTGGCTGGAAGGAATCCTTACCATATTTTTCATAATGCCCAGAAGTTTCATAAAGAGCCTTATGGCCAATATGCGGTGTCACCACTTGTTGATATCCTGATTTGTCCTGGGCTTTCTTCAAAAAGCTCACCAAACGCTCTCTCAACAAAGTACCTTTTGGCAACCAAAGAGGTAAGCCCATACCTACTTTCTCGGAGAAAGTAAATAATTCCAGCTCCCTACCAAGCTTTCTATGGTCACGCTTTTTTGCTTCTTCAAGCATCTTAAGGTACTCTGTAAGCTCCTTGGCTTTTGGAAAAGAAACTCCATATATCCTGGTGAGCATTTTATTCTTCTCATCTCCTTTCCAATAGGCTCCAGCTACATTAAGCAGCTTAACAGCTTTGATAAAACCAGTGTTAGGAATATGAGGTCCACGACAAAGGTCTACAAAGTTCCCTTGCTCATAGAATGTAATTGTACCATCTTCTAACCTATCGATTAGATCTAGCTTATATTCATCACCTTTTTCTTCGAAATAGGCAATGGCATCGCTTTTGGATATATCCTTTCTAATATATTCATTTTTTTGGCGGGCAAGCTCAACCATTTTTTTCTCAATGGTTTCCAACTCTGTACCATCTATCTGCTTGTCACCAAAATCCACATCGTAGTAAAAACCCGTTTCAATGGATGGCCCGATTCCAAATTTCACGCCTGGATACAATGCCTCTAGCGCTTCTGCCAAAAGGTGGGCAGATGAATGCCAAAAAGTAGATTTTCCATCTTTGTCATTCCAAGTCAATAATGCTACCTCTGCATCATTGTTAATCGGTCTGATGGCATCCCAAACCTCTCCATTTACTTTAGCTGCAAGGACGTTCCTAGCTAATCCCTCACTGATACTAAGCGCGATTTGTAAGCCGGTAGTTCCTTTTTCGTACTCTCTCACTGACCCATCAGGCAGTGTAATGTTAATTAAGTTATTAGACATTTAACTCTTCTAAAATTGAATTGAACATAGCACCTTTACAAACAGGTGCTTTAAGTATGCAAATATGCAAATTCAGCATGGGATTGAAAAATTTTCAACTTAAAGAATAGGATATTTGGTTACAATACAAATAATAGCCTTTATCTCCCACTTAGTCAATCAAAAACACACTACCTTTTCACCTCTTTTCATCGGATTGATAAAATTGTTTTATATGAATATCAGAATTCTTCACCACGCTTTTATACCACTCCAACCTCAAAACTTCTTTTTCAGCTTCATCAAGATAAAAATCAGATGGGCGGTCTTTGGCTATCTTTTGGTGCAAATCATAAAGGCAAACAGAAGCACTAACGGAAATATTAAAACTTTCTGTAAAACCGGTCATGGGAATATGGACCAAACCGTCACTTTTCTCAATAACTTCATCACTCACCCCGGCATGCTCATTCCCAAATACCAAGGCAATTTTTTCATCCGTTTTCACCTTACTTAAAGGCGTGCTCTTGCCATGTGGAGAAGTGGCCAAAATTTTATATCCCTTTTCTCTCAATGCTGAAAAACAGCTATCCACAGCTGAAATGGAAGGGCTTTCCTCATAACGATGGAGGTCTACCCATTGGGAGGCCCCTCTCACCACATAGGGATTTATATTATAAGTATTTTCCTTTTCTATGATATGGATATCCTGCACACCAAAACAATCACAGGTTCTAATCACAGCACTTGCATTGTGAGGTTTGTAAATGTCCTCCAATACAATAGTAAAAAACCTAGACCTTAAGGCCAAGACTTCTTCCATCTTGGCCTTTTTATGGTCTGTTATATATTGTTCCAAATAGGCCATCAATGCCTTATCAGGATGCTCAGTCCCCATATTAAAATAAACCTAATTGCTCCTTATCATCATTCTCCTCATCCCCTTTTACGTTTAAATCAACTGTAGAACCTACCTCTAACCCCTCGTCCTCATTCGACTTTTCAACTTTTTCCTCTGCTTTTTTTACAGGAACCAATAATTTAATATCCTTGATCGGATGAGAAGAAAGCTTATTTCCCACAGACTTCCATCCTTTTACATCAATCAACATATCCAAATCATATTCCACCTGCTCTACTTCATTGCCCTTCTTAAGACTTACTTTTACCTGTGGTTGCTTATCCAGAGAAACTACTTTGAGATAGGACTTTTTATGATCTGATATAAAGACAAATTTCTTATTGACCGTACTGGTCTCTATCAAAAATCGCTTTACATAGTAATTCTTACTTGCTCCATCATAATAAATGGCGGAAACTACTTTTTCTGGATCAAATTTCTCAATTGACAATAGTGTGTTGGTATCGTACCTATTGGTCAACTCATAGGAAGTCACTTCATAACTACCATCATTATAAAAAGCAATGATCTTATCATCACCAAGGAAATTACCAATCAGCTTACCTCTCTCATCTGTATTCAATCTGCCTACTGCTTCATCAAAATAAACATCAAGGCCGCCCAAGGTCGACACCCCTTCCATTTTCAACTGGATTTTTCTTACAGGGTATCTGGTCAGGATATTCCCTCCAGCTCCCCTTCCCTTGATATCTATATCTTTAAAGTCAAAATCAAATACCTTCACCCTTGCCTTGCTGCCTTGCGTCAAATAAGCTGTAATGATTTCAGCCTCTCCATTGCTGTTGGCAGTAAAGTATAGCACTTTGGATCCTTTGGTCCCTTTGGTAAGCACGTATTCTCTATCCCTGGTAACACTTAATATTTGGAATCGCTTCACCATTGCCCTTCCTGAACCACCATCTAGATAGATCATATTATAGACCATCCTTTCATCTCCCTTTCTGAAGACACCAACATGGATGATATCCTTTCCAACAAACACCTTATCCTGTATTTTGGTCACTACACAGGTGCCATCCTTTTTGAAGGCTATAATATCGTCAAGATCGGAACAGTCACATACAAATTCATCCTTTTTAAGGCCATGTCCTATAAAACCATCTTGTCTATTTACATACAGCTTGGCATTATTTGCAGCTACTACAGTCGCCTCGATGGTATCGAAAGTTCGAATTTCAGTTTTTCTCTCTCTTCCTTTACCATACTTCTTCAACAGGTTCTTATAATATTCAATGGCAAATTCAGTCAAGTGCTCCAAGTTATGGTTCACCTCTTTAAGCTCTTCTTCCAACTTCCTCATTAACTCATCGGCCTTGAAGGTATCAAACTTAGAAATTCGCTTGATTTTGATCTCCGTAAGCCTTATAATATCCTCCTGGGTGATATCTCTATAAAATTCAGGCTTATATGGATCCAGCCCTCTGTCTATGGTTTCCAAAACAGAATCCCAGGTCTCGCACTCTTCAATATCCCTATAGATCCTATTTTCGATAAATATTTTTTCAAGAGAAGAGAACAGTAATTTCTCCATCAATTCTCCCCTACGGATCTCCAGTTCTTGCTTAAGCAAATCCTTGGTTTGAATGGTATTCGTTTTCAGGATATCATTGACAGTCAAGAACACTGGTTTATCATCAATGATCACACAGGCATTTGGAGAAATGGACACTTCACAATCCGTAAATGCATACAATGCATCAATGGTCATGTCTGGAGATTGTCCGGAAGCCAAGAAAACTTGTATTTCTACATCTTTAGCGGTGTTATCCACCACCTTTTTGATCTTTATCTTTCCCTTATCATTGGCCTTAATGATAGAGTCAATGATAGAATTGGTGGTTGTACCAAAAGGAATATCTTTTATCAAAAGGCTCTTGCCATCTCCTTCTTCAATCTTAGCCCTAACTTTAATCTTCCCCCCCCTTAAACCTTCATTATATTCCGAAAAATCAGCTAAACCACCAGTTGGGAAATCTGGCAGAACATTGGTTTTCTTACCCTTCAATACATCTATGGATGCATGAATAAGTTCACAAAAGTTATGAGGCAAAATCTTGGTAGACAAACCTACTGCAATCCCTTCAACCCCCTGAGCAAGCAATAAAGGGAACTTAACGGGCAAGGTCAATGGCTCCCTTTTTCTTCCATCATAAGAAAGTTGCCAATCTGTGGTCTGCGGATTAAAGACTACCTCCAGTGCAAACTTAGAAAGCCTTGCCTCAATATACCTGGCAGCTGCAGCACCATCACCTGTCCTGATATCTCCCCAGTTTCCCTGAGTCTCTATCAATAGGTCCTTTTGTCCCAAATTGACAATGGCATCACTGATGGATGCATCCCCATGAGGGTGGTATTGCATGGTTTGACCGATAATATTGGCTACTTTATTGAAGCGGCCATCATCCATTTCTTTCATCGCATGTAGGATCCTACGCTGTACTGGCTTAAAACCATCTTCAATTGCAGGTACTGCACGCTCCAAAATCACATAAGAAGCATAATCGAGAAACCATTCTTTGTACATTCCGGTCACTGGAACCGAATTGTGAAGGGCTTCTCCATTTTCTTCCTGACCATTATTTTCTATATCACTCATATTCTAATCTAGCAATTTAGTAAAAGGGTGTTTTAACAGATTTAGTTGAAAAATGCCAATCAGGCCGCTTCTATCTCCTTCTCATCAACAGGCTTAGGACTGTCTTTTTCATCAACCACATCCTTTTCCACCTTCAAATTATCAATGATAAATGTCTGTCTTTTCGGGGTATTCTTGCCCATAAAGAAAGATAGCAAATCTGCTATTTTGGTTTCTTTCCTGAGGATAATAGGTTCCAAACGAATATCCTCACCTATAAATCCACCGAACTCTTCCGGTGAAATCTCCCCTAATCCCTTAAATCGGGTGATTTCTGGTTTATTGCCTAATTTGGCTATGGCATTCCTACGCTCTTCATCTGAATAGCAATAAATAGTCTCTTTTTTGTTCCTAACCCTGAAAAGAGGCGTTTCCAGAATATACAAATGCCCATTCTTCACCAAATCAGGGAAAAACTGTAGAAAATAAGTCATGATCAGCAACCTGATGTGCATTCCATCCACATCGGCATCTGTAGCTATCACAATTTTCCTGTAGCGAAGCCCTTCTATACTATCTTCAATATTAAGGGCGTGCTGAAGCAGGTTGAATTCCTCGTTTTCATATACCACCTTCTTGGTCATTCCGTAACAGTTCAGCGGCTTACCTCTAAGTGAAAATACGGCTTGCGTCTGTACGTCTCTTGATTTTGTTATGGAACCCGAAGCTGAATCACCCTCGGTGATGAAAAGCATGGTATCATTTTTGGCTTCCTCGTTCGCCTTCTTATCATCATAATGGACACGGCAATCCCTCAATTTCTTATTATGAAGATTTGCTTTTTTTGCCCGCTCATTGGCCAATTTCTTAATACCGGAAATTTCTTTTCTTTCCCTTTCTGACTGCAATATCCTTTTAAGTAGTGCATTGGCAGTATCAGGGTTTTTATGCAGATAATTATCAAGTTCTACCTTGATAAAGTCATTGACAAAAGTCCTTAATGTAGGTCCGTCAGGTCCCACACTTTGAGAGCCCAACTTGGTTTTGGTTTGGGATTCAAAAACTGGTTCCTGCACCCTTACTGCAATTGCACCTACAATACTCTGCCTGATATCCGATGCATCGTAATCCTTTTTGAAAAACTCTCTAATGGCTTTTACCAAGGCCTCTCTGAAGGCAGCCAAGTGTGTACCACCTTGGGTAGTAAATTGCCCGTTTACAAATGAATAGTACTCCTCCCCATATTGATTGGAATGGGTCAAAGCCATTTCTATATCATTTCCTTTTAAATGGATAATTGGATACCTGCTGCTATCTTCATCAATCTTTCTGTCTAATAGATCATGAAGTCCTCTGTCAGAAAAATATTTCTTTCCGTTATAATTGATATTTAAACCGGCATTAAGAAAGGCATAGTTCCAAATCTGGTTTTCGAGATATTCAGGAATGAAATGGTAATTTTTAAATACGGTAGGGTCAGGAGAAAAAACGATTTTTGTACCATTCCTCTCAGATGTTTTCACCACTTCTCTATCTTCAACCAGTTCCCCTTTATTGAATTCAGCCACTTTGGTTTGGCCATCCCTATAGGATTGCACTTTAAAATATTCAGACAAGGCATTCACGGCCTTGGTACCCACACCATTTAGTCCAACTGACTTCTGGAACGCCCCAGAATCATACTTACCTCCTGTATTAATTTTGGAAACGCAGTCTATCACCTTGCCCAATGGTATTCCTCGACCATAATCCCTTACCTCTACCCTATGCTCACTGATCTTGATATCAATGGTCCTTCCATGGCCCATCATATGTTCATCGATACTGTTATCAAGGATTTCTTTTACCAAAACGTAAATCCCATCATCCTGAGCACTACCATCTCCTAACTTACCAATATACATCCCCGGACGGAGTCTGATATGCTCTTTCCAATCAAGAGACTTGATGCTATCTTCGGTGTATTGTACGTTTTTTTCTGCCATTGATATTTTAAATTTCTAGGGTACTTTTAAGCTTCTGATTTAAGGTTGTTCATCTTTTTAGAAACATTTACAAACAACCAAACAATCCATATTACAAAAAATACTGGAATTAAATACAAGCCATATCCAGATCTGTCACCAATTGTCTCAGTCATTCCATTTATTCCATGTACATAAAAGGCAATTATGATAATAGAGATATTTAGTACAGATGCAAAGGAATAAAACCAGGTCAACATATTATCCTTAAATGGATCTCCATTTCTAAACAGCTTTTTGATATTCACAGTGGACTTGTTTTCTATCATTTTTGCCGGAGTAATCAAGACCATGTTAAGAAGGATAAACAAGGCTATACCTACATAAAAGAAGGTATTCTTATCAATCACCTTTAAGGTTTCACCACTTTCTCCAAGCTCATAATTGACCTGCTGTGGCAGGGCTGAGTAGATATACAAGAAAATGGCAATGAAGAAGAATACTGAAAGCAAATGGAATGCTTTGGCAAATCGATAGTTCATAAATTCGTAATTTAAACTGCTAATATAAGGTTTAAGATCATAGAATACCTTGATGGAAGTGGTAGATTTTTTCTCCTTGCCCTAACACATATTTACATATATCCTTTAATTTCCTGACAATAAGAGCCATTTAAGCTCATCCTCCTCTTTATAATTTATCAAAATAAGAAAGTACCAGGGTCAAGAATTTATTTAACTAAAACAGCCTATTTAAAACTTCATTATTCTAATGGTCATGTTTTACTTTACCTTATCTTATTGTACCTTCGTTGCTAAATTTCAATTGCTACTGATTATTTGTCTATGAACAAGTCTCTTTTTTCATCATTATGCTTACTTTGTTTTGCCCTCATTTTCAGTGCTTGCTCAAGTAAGCTGGATGCAGGAAAAATAAACTTGGAAAACTGGAAAAATGATCGATATGGCTGTAAGGGGCTTAGAATACAAGACCTTGAGGAACTAAGGAAAATAAAAAACACATTTTTAGAGGCCAATAACCAAGAGCTCATTCTTACTTTTGGCAGACCAGACAGGGTTGAATTGTTGGACAAGAGTCAAAGTTTCTTTTTCTACTTTTTGGAGCCTTCGGAGAATTGTGATGAAGGCCATAAAGCAGAAAAAGAACCCCTAAAGGTTCTCTTTCGATTAAATGCTATCAATAAAGTGAGTGAGGTGACCATCACCACTTTAAATCCTTAATCTGAAATCAAAAACAAAGGGCTGCGGCTCCAAGTGTTCCTGCATTATTTCCTAAGGTGGCTTTAGAAAGCTTCAACTCATTGACATAATAGGGTGTAAGATACTGTCTCACCGTCTTATCCAAAGCTGGCATCATAAACTCCAAGCCTGCAGATATTCCTCCTCCAAAGTAAATCTCTGTTACATCAAGTATTCTAACCGTTGAGACAATCGCTTCTCCCAAGATATCACCGACTTCTTCAAAAGTCATCAGGGAAACCTCATTGCCTGCAAGAGCTGTATCTACCAATAAATGCGTTCCCAATTCCTTGTCACGAAGCACTCCTGCCTTCTCTGGATAAGCATGGATCATTCTTTCCAAAATCGTCAAAATGCCATTCCTTCCTATTAAGGTCTCCAAACGGGCATTACCACGGGACATCATATGTCCCATTTCCATGGCATTTCCCCTTGCTCCCTTAAAGATTTTTCCATCGATCACTGCAGCACTACCGATACCTGTTCCCATCGTTATAAAGAGAAAGTTGGGAGATGGTTTGGAAGATGCAAATTTAAATTCACCCACTGCAGCAGCACTGGCATCATTCTCTAAGAAAAAGGACTTAGTTGGATATTTATCCAAAAGAGATTGCTTTAGGTTAAATCCATCCAAATTTGGGATCGCCGGGATTTCAAGCGTGGTGGTTCTCTCCTTATTGATCAGGCCGGGTAAGCCAATACCCACTCTTTGGATATCTGGATATTTGGAAAGATACTTTCCAATTACATCTACGAAACAAGCATTGAACCCTTTTGGGTCATTTTTATATGGACTGGTATCTTCTTTATCAAAGGAAACAATTTCTCCTTCCAAGTTTACCTTGCCAATTTTAAGGTGTGTTCCACCCACATCTACACCCAGAAAGTGTTCTTGTTGATTATTCATGGTTTATGGATTAATAGGTTTTGGCTCCTAAATTAGTAAAGAGTTCAAGTTACTTCCTAAAATCTTTTAAAAAGACTTGAAAGATTTCATGAACTGCGGGACAAATCATCGTATTCTTTAATGTCAGGTTCAATATCCCGTGCATATTTTTTCGATTGGTATGGGGATATTCCCTACATGCTTTGGGTCTGGATTCATACACAAAGCATTTGTTGTCTTCTCCTAAAAAAGGACATGGAGAACTATTCAGCACAAAATCCCCTTCTTCATCTCGATGCAAATACACATCAATAAATTCAGAAGATTTCATTCTGAATACTTTGGCTAGTCTGTCAATATCAGTTTGAATAAAAATGGGACTAGTCGTCTTGCAACAATTGGCACATTCCAAGCAATCCATTTTTTCAAACTGCTCATCATGGGCCTCAGAAAATTTTTGGTCAAGGACTTTGGGTTTTATTTTTCGTAATCTTTCCTTTAGTTTTTTGTGATTAGCATATTCACTTTTGGCCTTATTTTTAAAATTTTCTAAACCCATAACTACAAATGACAAGTTTATTACCCTGTTGTCATTAAATTAATCAATAATTTATTTGGAATTCTAGCCTTTTTTCGTATTTTTAGAGGTACCTCAAACCAAACTGACATGAAAATGCACCCTAGCGAATTATTCTTCTATTTTATCCCCTCTCATCCTATTGACAAACAGGCCAGGGCTTATGCGCGCTCTGTATCCAAATATGTCAATGAAATTGATATTGAGAAGGAACGTATCACCACCACTGGCTGGAGAACCATTTTGGAAAAGCTGAAGCTCCGTCCAAAAGACTTACTCAATAGGGCCCACCCAGATTACCAAAGTCTAATAGCGGGTAAAACCTGGGACGATGAAAGTTGGCTGAACATTTTGGTTAAATACCCTTATTTGATCAAGGCCCCCATTGCCATCAAAAGAGAAAAGGCCGTGCTTTGTACCAAACCCATGGAGGTTTTGAAATTAAGTTAATTTACAATTTCAATACCGTCATTTAGAATCCTGATTTTCTTACTCTTATACAACTGTCCGATAGATTGCTTAAAGTGCTTTTTACTCATCCCTAGACTTATTTTAATATCTTCGGGAGATGATTTGTCATGTAGTGGCAAGAATTTTTTCTCAGTCAAAACAGCTAGTATCTTTTCTGCACCTTCTTCATATTTTTGCCTGCCGATTGGTGTCAGTTGAAGATCCAACTTCCCATCATCCCGCTTCTTCTTGATATATGCTGTAATTTCCTCTCCAACCATAATGGGCTTAAAAACCTCATTGCCATATACCAGTCCTTCATAATGCTGGTCTATCAATATCTTATAGCCAAGATCTGTTTTATCAAACACCAAGCCCTTAATTTCCTGCCCTTCTTCAAAACCACCGGTATCAGAAAGCATGAAATCCTGGTACTTAGAAACTCCTATCAATCGATTGGTTTTATAATCCACACAAACCATTACCAAATATTTTTGTCCTTCAGTAATTGGTTTTCCCATTTCTGATTTAGGAACAAAAAGGTCTTTTGGCAAGCCCCAATCCATAAATGCACCAAACTGAGTAACTTCCTTCACATCCATCACCGCAAATTCATCCACCAAAGCCACTGGTCGATCAGTTATGGCTACAGGTCGATCTTCACTATCTGTATAAACAAAAACCTCTTTTTCATCCCCTTCCTTTTCATCTCCATTAAGGTATCCCTGCGGAAGTAATACTTCTTCGCCATCAGATAATTGTAGATATGCACCGTTACTAGTAAATCGATTAATTGGTAATGTGGAAATTCTGCCCAGTTCTTTCATATTCTTCATTTTCCCAAAGTTACAGAAATATGATCAAAACTGATTTTTGCAGAAGAAAAACTATTTTATTTCTCCCTGCTGATTGGAATAACAAGCTTTAAAAATTAGATTTAAATAAGAATAACAAACACAAAACGATCCCTTTCCTCCCATCTGTGGGGAAATTAAATTGAATTTTTATGGTTAAAGTTGCAGTAGTAGGATCTGGCACAATGGGCAATGGTATTGCGCATGTTTTTGCCCAATTCGGACATAATGTGTCACTTATAGACATCAATGCAAAGGCGCTTGAAAAGGCGATGAATACCATTGCAAAAAACCTGGACAGACAAATTGCCAAGGAAAAAATAGATCCTAAGGAAAAAGAAGAGATACTATCAAGGATAAGTACTCACACAGAATTGGAATCAGGGGTACATAAATCCGATTTGGTAGTGGAAGCAGCCACTGAAAACCAATCGATAAAATTGGATCTTTTTAAAAAACTGGACCAATATTGTCCCAAAGAGACCATCCTTGCCTCAAATACTTCCTCTATATCTATTACCCAAATCGCTTCTGCAACGGCCAGGCCAAGCAAGGTAATAGGGATGCACTTCATGAACCCTGTTCCTGTTATGCCTTTGGTAGAAGTAATAAGGGGCTACAGTACCTCTAATGAAACCACTCATCAAATCATGTCGCTTTCCAAAAGTCTAGAAAAAACACCAGTTGAGGTCAATGACTACCCGGGCTTTGTTTCCAATAGGATATTGATGCCAATGATCAATGAAGCGATTTATTCCCTTTATGAAGGCGTTGCAGGAGTTAAAGAAATTGACACTGTTCTAAAAATGGGCATGGCCCATCCAATGGGGCCCTTGCAATTAGCAGATTTTATTGGTTTAGATGTATGTCTATCTATTCTGAAGGTGCTTTATGAAGGCTTAGGGAATCCAAAATATGCCCCTTGTCCGCTTCTTGTCAATATGGTAGCCGCAGGTCATAAAGGTGTGAAAAGTGGGGTGGGTTTTTATAATCACGAATTAGGCTCCAAAGAAATTCACGTTGCCGATCGCTTTATAAAATAAATAGATCTAGTGTAAATTTGAATCCAGCATGCATATCGCAATTTCAGGAAATATAGGTAGCGGTAAATCCAGCCTAGCTGAAATGCTGGGCAAGCACTTCAACTGGAAGGTCAATCAGGAGGATGTTGAAGACAATCCCTATTTACTTGACTTCTATGAGGATATGCACAAATGGGCCTTCCATCTACAGGTTTATTTTCTCAATAGCCGTTTCAAGCAGATCAAAGAGATACTCTCACATAAGGAAACAACCATTCAGGACAGAACCATTTATGAGGATGCCTATATTTTTGCTGCCAACCTTAACCACTCTGGATACATGAATAACAGAGATCACCAGAATTACCTGCAACTTTTTCATTCTATGATGGACTATATCCAAGCGCCTGATTTATTGATTTATTTAAAGACTGATATCCCCAAACTGGTCAGTCAAATACAAAAAAGAGGCCGATCGTATGAAGATAATATGAGTATCAAATACCTCAAAAATCTTAATACTCACTATGAAAACTGGATAACTGGTTACAACAAGGGCAAATTATTAGTTATCGATGTCAATAACCTAGATTTTGTATCGAGGAAGGAGGATTTTAGCTTTATCGTCAATTTAGTTGACCGGGAAATTAATGGCCTGTTTGCCTAGAAGGATTAAACCATCTTTCGCATAAACCAATTATAAATCCCTTTAGAATACTCTTCATTTGGATTTATCAAAAGCTGGTCCAACTTTTTCAAACTCCCGCCCAGCATAATATTTTCATACATAGGCAAACGAATGATCTTATAGCCATGTAGCCGGCTCAGTAAATCATATTGAGCATCATTATAGGCGTTCAACTTCCAACCGGCTGAACCATTACTGCTAAGCTCTCCCGCCTCTTCAGAATCGCCAAAACACTTATTTGCTATTGGTGGTCCCTCCCAAATTCTCTCCTGTAGTCCTGCCTTGAGACACTCTCTTTCAAATGTCCTGCACAGTCGCTTATAAGCATCTACCCAACTAAAAGTAAAGACATCATAAATAGCCGACTTAAAAGAAGTTAATCTATACCGATTAAAATGAACTGCATCATCATAAAGAAACAGAAAACGATCTATCTTAAAGTCAAACTTTAAATTATCCAAATAGATAAATTCCCCTTCCCCTCCTAACCTATTATAAAGATCCTGGAACATGAATTTGGCTCTTTCATCAAGCAGATTTGGATTCGTCTCCAATAAAAAAGGATCTTCCAGTTTAAGGTCTTGCTCAAGAAGCAACTTAATAAGGTTATTTACTTTTAGTTGGTGCAAAATTCAAAGTGTTTAGGCCAATTTTTATTCGTTTTCAGCGGCTAGTTGGATTCTTTTATTCTTTCCTTAAGGTTTCCTTTAGAACCTGGAAATGTTGTTTTTGTGGAAATATCAATACCAATCAAAACCATTAAAATCAGAAAGATGATACTTAGAATAAGAAATATTATTTTCTTTGTTTTCATTTTTGAATCTTTTCCTCAATTTTACAAAAAGGATGGTTCGGCAAAAGTAAGGCAATCTTTTCTTTTATGAAAACCTTGGAATAAAAGCCTTCTGACTAAAAAATGACTTTATTTAATAGTTGTTACATTAAATGAATACACTGTTTACCACTACTACCATGTATAAGCTGATCAATAAGGACGTGATTTTTCAATTTTTAGGTGATAACCCAGAACTCATCAAACCCATGATGGAAATGGTCCTGAACAATAATATATTAGACCTCAAAGACTTAGATCAATTCTATGACAAAGGAAATTTTGATGAAGTAAAATTAAAATGTCATAAAGCAAAATCAGCAATGGGCTATGTCGGTTCCTCTCAGACAAAAAAACTCCTTCAATCCATTGAAGTGGATGTCAAAGAGAATTACCCCAATTACAAGGATGAATTGAAAGAGCACATTACTATTTTGGAAGAAGAACTAAAACAATTTCTGGGTGAACTAAAGGATGGTTAAAACCTATCACTTGCCATTCACAACTTTTTGTTTGTTTTAAACAAATTGCATGCTCATATTCGAGCAAAACTTTCGAATATGAAAAAAGCACACTTACTAATTCTTTTAATTTTCCTTAGTTTGGGCTTTGTCCAAGCTCAAAACAGTGAATTAACTGTTGAAAAAATCATGCAGGATCCCCAATGGATGGGCACATTTCCATCTAATGTTCATTGGGATGAAAGCAGTTCCGCTATTTATTTTCAGTATAACCCAGAGCAAAACCTTTCTGATTCCCTGTATCAAATTCCTGTTGCGGATTTAAATAAAATCAAAAAGGTAAATTGGAAAGAATCCGATAAGCTCATCCCAACATATGGGCACTATAATAAGGATAAAAACCAAAAGGTATACACTAGAGATGGCAAGCTTTTTCTTTACAATTCTTCCAAAAAACAGGAAATAAAACTTTTAGAACTAAACGGTAGAATTTCCAATCCAATCTTCCTCAAAGATGAAAATATTATCGCTTTTGAGATGGAAAACAACATCTTTACCTATAACCTTTCCCAAGGTACCATCAATAAAATCACCGATATAAGAAACGGAAATGAACCTACAAAAAATAACAATGAACTGTCCAAAAAAGACAATTGGTTGAAAAAAGAAAACACTGAGCTTTTACAGGTTATTAAAGAAAGGGAAAGCAAGAAAAAGCTAAGCAAAGCGTATAGAGAGGCAACTAACAATAATGAACATTATACTTTTTTCTCAGGCAAAGACCGTGTTTCAAATTTACAGATTTCTCCAAATGGTAATTACGTTATATTTAATCTGATCAGTCCAAACGAAAAAAGAAAAAACACCTTTGTTCCCGACTTTACCGATGTGTCAGGTTATACCACTGAACTCAATACAAGACCAAAAGTAGGTAACGAACCTACCGAAGCCAAAATGGTCATCTATAATATCGAAAAAGATACTGCTTACGCAGTTATCACAGATAATCTTCCTGGAATTACCGACCTTCCAGATTATGTCAGCGATTATCCTGAAAAGGAATGGAAGGAAGAAATCAGACCTGTAATTCCTGGCAATCCCATCTTTTCAGATGAAAGCCAAGCAGTAATCAATATTAGATCATCCGACAACAAAGATCGTTGGATCGCTCTTTTGGACCTTGAATCTGGCGAGTTAAAATCTTTGGACCGACAGAGAGACGAAGCATGGATCGCAGGCCCTGGAATAGGGTATAGTTTTGGAGGTGGCACCTTTGGTTGGTTACCTGACAATGAACATATTTATTTTCAATCTGAGGAAAGTGGATATTCCCATCTATACCTTTTAAATATTAAAACAGGCAAGAAGAAAGCCCTGACCACTGGTAAATTTGAGGTGTTTTCCCCAAAACTTTCCAATGATAAGAAACATTGGTACCTGACTACATCTGAAATTCACCCTGGAGAAAGACATTTTTACAAAATGCCTGTAATGGGCGGAAAAATGACCCAGCTAACTTCCATGACTGGAAACAATCAAGTTAGCCTATCCCCTGACGAGAAGCATTTGGCCATATTATTCAGCAACAGCAACCAACCTTGGGAACTTTACTATAAAGCGAATAACACAAAGGACAAAGCAGTAAAATTAACTTCAGGTCAATCAGCTGAATTTCAAGGTTATCAATGGAAAGCCCCTGAATTAATACAATTTGACGCAAATGATGGAGCCAAGGTTCATGCAAGGCTGTACAAACCAAAGCAGGAAAACAGCAATAAAGCAGCCATTATCTTTGTCCATGGAGCCGGATACCTTCAGAATGCACACAAATGGTGGTCTAGCTATTTCCGCGAATATATGTTCCACAACTTGTTATCTGATCTTGGTTACACAGTATTAGATATGGATTATAGGGGCAGTGCCGGTTACGGACGCGATTGGAGAACAGGAATTTACAGGCATATGGGTGGAAAGGATCTTTCCGATCAAGTGGATGGAGCAAAATACTTGATAGAAAATGAAGATATAGACCCCGAAAAAATTGGTATCTATGGAGGAAGCTACGGAGGATTTATCACCCTAATGGCACTGTTCAATGAGGCGGATATGTTCAAATCAGGTGCAGCCTTAAGATCAGTTACTGACTGGGCCCATTATAACCATGGCTACACTTCAAATATCCTGAATGAACCTTTCAATGATCCTATCTCCTATAAGAGATCATCTCCTATTTACTTCGCAGAGGGCCTAAAAGGGCATCTACTGATGGCTCACGGCATGATTGACACCAATGTCCATTTCCAGGATGTTGTTAGATTGTCCCAAAGATTAATAGAATTAGAAAAGGACAATTGGGAAATGGCCATCTTCCCTGTTGAAGACCATGGTTTTGTAGAACCAAGTAGCTGGACAGATGAATATAAAAGAATCTTAAAACTGTTTAACGAAACCTTACTGGACTGAGCCAGACAAAAAATATATCAAGCCTCCTGATTAGTTATATAGTCAGGAGGCTTTTTTATGCAAAAAACGAAATCAAGATGTTTTTTGGCAATAGCCAAATTTTATACTAATTTATATCAATTAACTGAATCTATATGTTGCCGGAATTATTATCTATACACCAATTCACCACTTAAACCCCACACTAAACCCTTAATTGTCAACAACATGAAAATACTAAAAGGTATACTATTTAGCATACTGGGCATTATTGTCCTAGCTTTAATCTCAGCCCTTTTTATTCAAAAAGAGTTTTCTGTAGAAAAAACAGTAGTTATTGAAAGGCCTGTTGATGAAGTTTTTGAATATGTCAAAATGCTAAAGAATCAGGATAAATTTTCTGTCTGGATGCAAATGGATCCTAATATGAAGAAAACCTATATGGGAATGGATGGTACTGTCGGAGCTGTTGCAGCATGGGACAGCCAAAATTCTGATGTAGGCAAAGGAGAACAGGAAATTATAGGTATCGAAGAAAACAAGCGTATTGATTATGAGCTACGATTTATCGAACCTTTTGAGGCTACTGACAAAGCCTATATGCTTACTGAGAAAGTTTCGGACAATCAAACCAAAGTTATCTGGGGATTTAATAGTATAGCTGATTATCCAATGAATTTGGTAATGAAATTAATGGGAATGGAGCAAATGCTAGGAGACCAACTTCAAGAAGGGCTCAACACCTTAAAATATCAAATGGAAGATTAAAAAAAGGGGCTTTTGAAAAGCCCCTTTTCATCTAGAATTAATATTTTTCTAATCAATAATAACCATTTCTACCCTACGGTTTTGCTCCCTTCCACTTAGGGTATTATTATCAGCTATAGGTTTAGACCCTCCAAAACCCCTAAGCCTAATTCTTTCAAAGTCTACTCCGTTTTCCACCATAATATCTCGAATAGCAGCAGCTCTGTCCATTGATAATTCTTTATTCAATCTAACATTACCCACATTATCGGTATGTCCCTCCAATCTCACCTTTAAGCTTGGATTATCATTTAAAAAATCTACCAATTGATTGATATAAACCAATGAATTTTCATCAGCCAATTCAGATGTTCCCTTTTGGAATAGCACCTCTTCCAATACCATGCTAACTCCTTTTTCAGCTGAGATTAACAAAATAGGCTCTTCCCTATTTTCCAATCCACCTAGGCCTATCGATTCAGGTAAATAATTAGGCGATGATATAGTAAGTTGAGTGGTTCCTTCTCTCAAGGCAAATACATCATCCGAACCCAAATTACTTTCAGATCCTAGCTGCTTTCCCTGATCATCCTTGAAAATCACTTTAAAGGGAATTGTCTCCCTCGTTTTCTTATCCAATACATTGAGTGCATATTGGGAATTGGGAATTATAGCTGCAGAGAAATCTTCTTTTTCCTCCTCTGATTTATTTATGGTAATCTCTACTATCTTTTCCTTAACAGGTTTCTCTGAAATCTCTTCAGGCTTGGAAGAAGTTATAGGCGAAGTTTCGAAGACTTCAATACTTCTATCTACATCAGACTGATTACTGGATATTTCTTCATTTACTATGATTTCATTAACCTTAATGATTTCAGCTTCTTTTGGGTCCATATCTACCTTTTCAGTTCTACTAATGAAATTTGCAGCCAAATAAGGCTTGGGGTTAAAACTCTGATTAGCTGGTTCTTCTAGAACTATTTCCTCTTTCCTTTGCATCAAAATATCCCCATACCCCTCACTATTTTGTGTGGTAGTTACAAAAGCAGTATATGGGCTATTGGGATCAATAAAATAGGAAAGCTCTACTCCCTTGCTGTTGATTTCTTCTTTGAGTCTTTTGGGCTTGGTCCATTTTTCCCATGAGCCATCCAGCCTTTGGGCATAATAAATGTCTCTACCTTCTGTCGTTCCATGACCATTAGTGGAAAAATAAATGACCTGTTTATCATCTGAGATAAAAGGAGTCATTTCCTGCTCATAGGAATTCACATCAGGGCCAATATTTTTAGGTACTGACCAACTTCCATTGGCCTGTTTGAAGCTGACATAAATATCCTCATTCCCATAGGTTCCAAAGGAATTCATGGACATTACCAGGATATCTCCTGAAGGATGTAATCTAGCACTGAAGCTTTTGCCATTATTCCTAAAACTCCCAAAATCCAGTTGGCTTTCATATTTCCATTCTGTTTCTCCTATTCTCCTGTATTGGTGGATCCCATGTGGTTTCTTTTTTCCATCATGGTACACCAGAGCAGTTTCATCATCTGGAAAACCGATCAAAAGATCATAACCAGAAGTGCTCAGGCTTTTCACTGCCTTAGGGGCTTCCCACTGATTAAAATCATTCTTTTTACTATACCAAACATCTCCAAAATCCTTACTTCCACCAGTATTGTCTGGATGAAATGCCACACTCAGAAAGAGTTCTTCTTTTGAAGAAATTACTGGTTGTTGCTCATCATAGGGGGTATTTACCTGCTTCAGGGCATAAACACCTTGCCCCATGGTGTCGGTAAAAGCACAAAAAGCAAGCACAGGAATAGTGCTTGCTTTAAGAATAGTTGACTTTAATTTTTCTGTTACTTTCATGTCATTGATCTAATACAATCGCGAATACTAATGGAGCCACAATGGTCGCATCAGATTCTATGATGTATTTTGGTGTGTCAATGCCCAGTTTCCCCCAAGTTATCTTTTCATTAGGCACTGCCCCTGAATAAGACCCGTAAGAGGTAGTTGAATCAGAAATCTGGCAGAAATAACCCCATAAAGGCACTCCATCCCTTTGCAAATCCTGATGCAACATCGGTACTACACAAATAGGGAAGTCTCCGGCTATCCCTCCTCCTATTTGGAAGAAACCTACAGTACTGTCTTCTGTAGCATTTTCAGTATACCAATCTGCCAAATACATCATGTACTGAATACCGCTTTTTACGGTATGTACATTCTTCACATCTCCTGTGATACAATGTCCTGCGAACATGTTTCCCAATGTTGAATCTTCCCAACCCGGAACGATAATGGGAAGATTTTTCTTAGCGGCTTCTAACAGCCAGCTATCTTTGGGATCAATCTGATAGGACTGCTCCAGTTTGCCTGAAAGCAAAATCTTATAGAAGAATTCATGAGGAAAGTAGCTTTCACCAGCTTTATCGGCCTTAACCCATTCCTCCAGAATCACATCTTCGATTCTTCTCATGGCCTCCATTTCTGGAATACAGGTATCAGTAACCCTGTTCATATGTCTTTCTAGCAAATCCTGTTCCTCTTCTGGCGAAAGTTGGCGATAATGTGGAACTCTTTCATAATAATCATGCGCAACCAGGTTAAAAACATCCTCTTCCAGGTTGGCTCCAGTACAGGTAATAATCTGTACTTTATCCTGACGGATCATTTCAGCCAATGAAATCCCCAATTCTGCGGTGGACATGGCACCTGCCAAAGTAACCATCATCTTACCATTATTGTCCAAGTGGGCTTTGTAGCCCTCTGCAGCATCGATCAACGCAGCTGCATTAAAATGCCTATAATTGTGCTTGAGAAATTCTGTAATTTTCATCTGGTATAGCTTTTAAATAATTGCTAAAATTACTGATATATTTGACACAAAAAAAGCCCGGATCAAACCGGGCTTTTTCATTCTATATTTTTGATAACGATCTGTTACTTGCCTTCTTCTTTGGTAGAATCAGTAGTAGTTGTAGCAGGCTTGTCTGCATTTCCATAAGCATCATTCAATCCTTTTGTAACTGAAGTGGTTACATCAAGGGCATCATGTGCGTACCATACCCCACCACCTCTGGTGTAAGAAAGAATCATTTCAAGGTTATTTTCTTCAGCATATCCTTTCAAAAACTCCTGGATTTTGTCATAAACCTCATTGTATAGGTTTGCTTCATCCGCAGAAAGTTCCTGCATCAAATTATCTCTATAGGTCACCAAGTTTCTCTCCTTCTTCATCAAGTCTTCTTGCTTGGCTCTAGACTGGTTCGGGGTCATGTTTTGAGCAGTCTGCTGGAAGTTGCTTACCTCTTGCTCAAACCCTTTGGCTCTATTAGAAAGCTCACTCTCATATCGCTTGCCTTTCTCAGAAATTTCAGCTGACTTATCCTTGAAGTACTGGTAGTTGTTGATTACACTGTCCGTGTTGATATAAGCAATATTCAAATCACTCAAATCCACAGTACTTTCTGATGAAGCTCCTGCTCCAGCAGTTGCATTTTCATTTCCCTTATTATCACAAGCAGACAAAAGCGCTCCTGCAATACCTAAAATTCCTAGTGCTTTACTAATTTTTCTCACGTTACTGGTTTATTAATTCAACTTGTCGCAAATATAAACAAAGTTCTCATTCTACAAATCGAAATCTAAATTGTTCATATTTTTTAACATTAATCCCTAAAGATATATTTTCAATTAAAACTTACTCAAAAGAAGATTTCCTGAGCCAGGCGAAAAGTATTGGCATGAGCCTCAACGATATGGCTGATTTTCTCAGAATATCCACCTCCCATACAACACATAATTGGAATTTGGTAGCGATGTGCAGCACTCAAAACCAACTGGTCCCTTTCCTTACACCCAGCTATACTTAGCCCCAATCTCCCCAATTTATCAGTTGCCAATACATCAACACCACTTTGAAAGATAATAAAATCAGGTGCCACCCTTTTTATGAGAGGTTCTAGGTATTTCTTTAATAGATTCATGTAGAATTCATCCCCCACTTTGTCGGGCAATGCCACATCCAAATCTGATTTTTCTTTATGCATAGGATAATTGGATGCACCATGCATACTGAAGGTAAACACCTCTGGAACATTTTGAAAAATTTCAGCAGTGCCGTTTCCTTGATGCACATCAAGATCTATTACAAGCACCTTACTTACCAGCTGGTTATCCAGCAGATAATTGGCTGATATAGCGATATCATTTAGCAAACAAAACCCTTCTCCTTTATCCGAAAATGCGTGATGGGTTCCTCCTGCAATATTCATGGCAATCCCATATTGTAGGGCAAAAAGACATGCTTGGACAGATCCATGCATGATATTGATTTCCCTTTCCACCAAAGACTTACTAAGAGGAAACCCTGTTTTCCTTATTTCTGATTTGGAAAGGGTCAAATTCTGAAGTTTATTTACATAAACAGAATGATGGGTATTTAGGATCCATTTGCTTTCCAGACTCTCTGGGGTAAAAAGGTTGTCCTCCGTAATCGTTCCTTCATAAATCAACTGTTCGGGCAATAACTCGTATTTCTCCATGGGGAACCTATGCCCAGGAGGAAGGGAATGAGCATATTTTGATGACCAGGCAATTTTCAACATAGTTGGCAAAATAAAACCGTTTGCTGAATATCAACAAACGGCAAAAGCAAATGGTTGTATTTTTCTTACGATTTATTCTTCTACATCTTCATCCTCGGACTGGAAGGCGTACATCGTGTCATCCAATACTATATTATCATCATTAAAATCCTTTATAAATTTGCTGATCACCTTTTCATCTATGTGTTCGACATTCAAGGCTACATCCAAGCCAATTCCATAATCATGATTGGTATCTTCGTCTATAAACTCCTGAACCTTTACAGATTCATCTTCTTCAATCTCCATGATGATTTCTGTGATAAACCATCCTATTTCTTCCTCATCACTGTTTAGGGGCTTCAGATTTCCATTCTCATCCTCTTCGTAATTAATCCCCTTGAAATTCGGGAATTTTTTTGCCGCCTTGTGCTCTGCCAATTCATAAACCTCGCTGGAATGATGAAGTCGCAAGGTGTACATTGCGGCATCATAAATCACTTCCCTACCCTCATACATCCCAATAAAGTAGAAATTCACATACTCATCACTATTATCGGGAGAAGGCACTACTTTAAAGTTTTTTCCAGAAGCTTTCAACTCAGCCTTAAGAGCATTTACTATCTCGGGCTTAAAACCATCATTCTTGTATTGCATATTATAATTCGAAAAGGGTGTTAGTAAGTAGATATTATGCCTAGCATAATATAATGTAGGTAAAAATATAAAACAGTTACAGCCTAATTGTAACTACCTTTTATCAAAATCAAATTACAATTATTTGACATAAATAAAAAATCGTTACTTGCAAAAACTGATTTCATATTTTTAATTATTAGGCTAGAAATTTTAATTAATTATTATCAAACAAAGAAACGCCAAAAATGGTGTTTATTATAGATAATATTAAACTAAATAATAAAGCCCACCAAAATCCATCCACCTCAAATCCCGGAACTATATTGGCTGCCAGTAGGATAATCAAAGCATTAATGACCAATAAAAACAATCCTAATGTTACTATGGTAATAGGTATGGTAAGAATAATCAATAAAGGTTTTACTGTATAATTCAATAAACTCAATACAGCCGCAATAATGACAGCCACCCAAAAATCCTCTACACTTACACCCGGTAATAGGTAACTTGCTATGATTACAGCAAGACCTGCTATCACCAATTGTACTAATGCATTTCCACACCCTTGTTTTGCCATAGGAATTATTGTTTTTTAACCACCACTAAGCGCTCCATGACAATAATTATTGACTAAGAGCATTTTAAATTTTACACCTATCCCGACATTATACAATCCGAGACAGTTTAACTATCCTAAAACAGTGCTCACATAAATCTTTATAATTCAAACTAATTTCAATATTCAAATTAGCAGAACCATATCGCCTTGAACTTGTAAACATTTATAATTTTTACCTTAATTTCCTGTAATTCCAGTTAAAAAAAATGATTTAATTTCAAAAACCTAGGCTTAAAAACATGAGTTAAGTCATAATATATTAAAAATATCAAGAACACTTTTATATTTTCTCTGATAAGGGATTATCTTTGTAATCTTAAATCAATTCTAAATTACGTGATTCTAATAGTATTCTTCCTACTTCATTGGTATTTCTCCCTGTTCTGCCAAAGTTTCTTTCTGCACCGTTACGCAGCCCATCAAATGTTCGTAATGAACAAGTTTTGGGAGAAATTCTTCTATGTGTTTACATGGGCTTGCCAGGGAAGTTCTTACCTATCTCCCCGTGCCTATGCTATCCTTCACAGGATGCACCACGCCTATAGCGACACTCCTAAAGATCCGCACAGCCCACATCATACAGAAAACCTGTTTACCATGATGTGGAAGACAAAAAATATTTACAACGAATATTTCTCATTCAGGCTAAAGCCTGAAGAAAGATTTTCCAAGGACGTTCCTGATTGGAATAAATTCGACCGCATGGCAGATAATATGATGGTCAGAGTAGCCTGGGGTTTGTTGTATGTGGCTATTTATGTACTTAGCATCAGTGTATTTGAACTTCCAGGAACGCATTGGTGGATGTATTTCTTACTTCCTATACATTTCTTGATGGGACCAGTACATGGTGCTATAGTAAACTGGAGTGGTCATAAGTATGGATATGCCAATTTTGACAATAACGACCAATCTAAAAACAGTCTTTTGCTGGACGTTTTGATGCTTGGTGAGTTATTTCAAAACAACCACCACAAACTTCCAAACAGACCTAACTTCGCGGTAAAATGGTATGAGTTTGACCCCACCTACCCTGTTGTAAAATTGTTACATTTTACCCGCATAATAAAGTTGAGAACGCAATAAAGAATCTTAATAGGACACTGCTTAATCAGTGTCCTATTTTTTTTCATGCATTAACTAATCATTTAATTAAAACTACTGATATAGTTGTAAAACTAAACCATTCTCTTTATTATTGTTCAGCCAATAAGAAGATCAAGTTCCTGCTTGTTATTTACAAACTAAATGCTTAAGTTGACAAATAAAAAACAACTAGATAAGATGAGAGAGTTAACAAGAGCCGAAGAACAAGTCATGCAAATTTTATGGGATATCGAGAAAGGATTTGTCAAAGATATTCTTGCAAAAATGTCTGAACCAAAACCAGCCTATAATACGGTTTCAACGATAATCCGTATTCTAGAAAGAAAAGGTTTTGTCAAGCACAAAGCCTATGGTAAATCACATGAATATTACCCTATAGTAACCAAAGATCAATACAGAAGTTTCTCAATAAAAAACTTACTATCCGGTTATTTTGGAGGTTCATTTTCCAAGCTCGCTTCATTCTTCGCCAAGGATGAGAACATGGATATTAAAGAACTTGAAAAATTGATGAATGAAGTCAAGGACGATGTAAACCCTGAGTAATGGCACATTTGGTGAACTATATATGGCAGAGTACCTTCTGCCTGTTATTTTTTTTCGGGATCTATTGGTGTTTTCTCAGAGGGGAGAAAGTTTTTACGCTTACCAGAGTTTTTCTCTTGATCTCCCCTGCTTTGGCACTTTTGTTCCCACTGATCGAAATTCCTGTTGCATTTACAAAGCCTACAATATCATTAGAAAACACTGATTTTCTACAGGCCTTGACTTCCCTAAATGCACAAGAAGAAGTGGTGGGAACATTCGGCCTTCCAGAAGTGACGGTAAGAAGTACCAAGCTGCCCATTTTATTAGAATGGAAAGACTATTTATTTTTGGGGTATTTGGTTATATCGTCTCTACTAGCAGCAAGGCTTTTATGGCAATTACTGCAATTAAGGCTTCTAAAGGAAAAGGGCTGGTACCAAACTGTTTATAACCTCAAACACCAATACTTTTATATCCCTACTTTTGGGCTGGCTCCCGTATTTTCATTTTTCAACAAGCTTTTTTGGGATGATACCCAAGAACTTAATGAAAATGAAAAAGCACATATCATCAAGCATGAAATTGAACATATCAGGCAAGGACACTCTTGGGACATGATTTATTATCAAGTCTTGAGTATTTTATTCTGGTTCAACCCAGCCATTCACCTCATGCGCATAGCGCTGATAGACACCCATGAATATTCGGCAGATGCCAATGTCCTGAGACAAACTGAGAATAAAGAAACTTACAGTAAGTTAATTGTCAAAATTGCATTTAAGGGACTAGATCTTCCTATTGGCAACCATTTTATAAGATCTACAACTTTAAAAAGAATTATGATGATGAAAAAAGCAGAAAAGACCAATTGGTTCAAATTGCTGATGGTAATTCCATTAACCGCTATGTTATTGGGCTTGGTTTCCATGAAAACTACACATTCAAATGGATTACTTTCAGAATTCACCAACTTAAGTATCAATTCCATCAGGAATCAAATTGTATCTGCGCAGGATTCGATTAATGTCAACACCCGTGTAGTTAAGATCAAATCACCCAAACACTATGAATATGTTTCATCTTTAGAAGATGGGAAAATCACTGCTCAATTTGGTGATTTACAATATGAAATTAGCAATATCTCAGATAATGATGAATACAGCAAAGTCTTGGAAATGCTTAGTATTTTCAAACAAAACTCTTCTTTTACCAAAGATTACGGAATAGAAAACCTCAAGCAAACGGCTGACTCTATGCCTTCTCCCAAAGGTGGAATGGAGGCCTGGAACATGTTTTTGTCCAAAAACCTAAAATTCCCGCAAGAAGCCAGACAGTTAGGTGCCATAGGAACCGTTTATATCGAGTTTGTGGTCGATAAAGAAGGTCATATCCTCTCACCCAGCATCAAAAAATCTATGGGAATGGGAATAGATGATGAGGTATTGAGAATGTTCAGTCTAGAGAGCATGCCAGAGTGGAACCCTGGAATGGACAATGGACAAGCCATCAACACCTTAATGGTATTGCCAGTAAAATTCAAAGTCTCAGGAGGTGAAATGGCCCAAAGAAGTCCCTTCTTTAATAAGCATAGTCAGAAGGGTAACAATGAAGTTTTCGATGTAGTGGAAGACATGCCTGCTCCTTATGGAGGTATGGATGCTTGGCTTGATTACTTGGCAAGCAACCTCAAATATCCAGAGCAAGCCAAAGAAAAGGGTGTTGAAGGTACAGTCTATGTAACATTTGTTGTCGACAAAAGCGGTGAACTAAAAGATCCTCAAATCCTCAGGGGAATTGGTAGCGGTGCTGATGAAGAAGCTTTAAGGGTCATTAAAAATGCAGACAAATGGAAACCTGGTAAACAAAATGGAAATGTTGTCAACGTTAAAATGCGAGTGCCTATTAAATTTGCTCTTAACAATCAAAACAAGAAAAAGTCAAATCGCTTGAACGAAGTAGTAGTCGTAGGCTATGGTGCCCAAGCAAAAAAATCTCCTACTGATGGGGTTTCGGTTGATAAAGAAGGGTCAAAAACAAAAAATCTCAACCAAGCAATCTATTTTATCAATGGAGAAGAGTATGATAAAGAAATAATCAGTCAGATTTCTCCTGTAAACATTGCGAACATCAATGTACTTAAGGATGAAAAGGCCACTGATAAATATGATACTAAGGGCAAAAACGGTGTGATAGAAATCACCTTAAAAGAAGGCGTTCCGCTTCCCAAAAAAACACCAAAAGGCTCCTCAAGCGTGGAAGAGGCAAGTCCAAAAATAGAAGTTACTGAAAAACTAGCTGTTGATCAAAATCCGCTTTATGTGGTTAATGGAGTTGTTCAAACCGATAAAGAAATGAAGAAAATGGACCCTAAAAATATTGCATCCATTACGGTTCTTAAAAACGGAGATGCCACCAATTTATATGGTTCAAAAGCTCAGGACGGTGTGATTTTGATTACTACTAAGGAATAATCATATCTCCGGAAAGCTGCCCTTCTCTTTGGTCTTCCAAGACCTGTTCCTTAATTTAGGGTTTAGGCATTAATAAATTCTTAAACCAAAAAACAAAAACTATGGGAAAAGGAGATATGAAAACCAAAAGAGGTAAGATCAACAGGGGAACCTTTGGGGCAAGCAGGCCTCACAAAAATCAAAATGTAAAGACCAGAAAAGAAAAACTGGATAACAAATAAACCACAACCACCAATTTAACACTAGCAAAAGCCTGAACTCAAGTTTCAGGCTTTTGTTTTTTACTCGAATACCTATCCATCTTTCCTTTTAAAGGGAACCTTCACTTTCCAGATCATTATTATCCTCCCCCTATTAGAAAAGTCTTATTCATTTTCTAATTAGCACAAGCCTGATCCAAACCTAGAGCATAGTGCGTAAATAGCTGAAATGATCAACTAATTACTACTATGAAAACACAAACGAATAAATTTCTAGCAACTGGACTACTTATAGCCACTTCTCTTTTTCATATCTCTTGCGACAATGATGACGATATGGACATGCCAGACAATAATGTAGCCTCTCTTTTTGTTTCCTCCAATACTAGCGGAGAAGTCTCTATTATAGATTTTTCTGACGAAAACAATATTACCACGACAACTACCGCTTCAGCAGGAACAGATGCAGACGGGATATATTACGATGCCAGTTCTGATGAAATCATACAACTTGTGCGTTCTGATAACTCCCTTAATGTCTATGGAAATATAATGTCATCAATGATCAATACTGGGCTTAATATTTCCTTGGGAATCAATTCAACAGGAGACTTTGTGAGCGGTAGGGAAATCGCTGTCAGCAATGATATGGTCATTGTGGCGGAATCACCTGTTGAAGCCAATGGCAACCAAAGCAGCCTTTATGTTTACCAAAAAACCTCTTCAGGCTTTTCTTTACAAAAGACCTTTGAGGTAGACTTTGCACTTTGGGGAATCCACCTAGAAGGCAATACGCTCTATGCTATTGTGGATAAGGACAGTGACCTGGCAGTATTTACCAATTTCTTTTCCAATTCAAGCGGGATGATCAGTCCAAGCAAAAGAGTAACTATCGAGGGCATAGTAAGAACTCATGGACTTACCTACTCTATGGAAGATGATTTAATGGTATTGACAGATATTGGTGATGCTGGATCTGATAATGATGGAGCGATTACCATCATCACAGACTTTAGTAATAAATTGAATGCTACCTCCAATGGCGGCACAATATCAATGAGTCAACAAGCGAGAATAGAAGGGAATAATACCGCTTTAGGAAATCCGGTAGATGTAGCCTATAGCGCACAATCTCAAATGGTATTTGTCGCAGAACGGGCCAATGGAGGGGGAAAGGTCCTCGCATATAATTATTTCAACAGCAATGGTAATCCCACTCCGGCCTTTAGCCAAAATGTTGCTGGAGCCTCTGCAGTATATTTTTATGAAGATTAATCTATAACCACTCATATTACTACTCAGGCAAGAGGCTGTTTCATAATTTTATCATAGTTAAATAGGGCACCATTCCTGACATAGCTCATTGATTAGGGAACTGAACTAATGAAACAGCCTCTTTTCACCCTTCTTGTTATTCAGCAGTAAAAGAATTTCACAATGCCTCTTTCTTGAAACAAGGCCAGTAAGACAATCTTTCAAATTCTTTCGTTTTAAAAACACTTTTTAAAGTTCATATAAGGACTTTCTTTAGCAAAAACACCTACCTTCCTATTTCCCTATTGGTTTTATAGGGATTGTACTATTACATAAAATTACCAAAAAGTCTTTTTCGAAAGCTTGCAAATTCAAAATTTGAATAGTTACTTTGTGATATCCTTTACTTTTTAAAAGTTCAGGATTTATACAGAAGAGGTGAGAGACAGGCTCATAGACCCTCTGGCAACCTGGAAAATCCAAGGTGCCAATTCCTGCCAAATGTGAATATCCGCATTTGGAAATATAAATTCTTAAGATATGAATTTTACAAAAGGGACAACACCAAAGACAAAGCAACAAGCAAAATTTTCTGAGTTCAACTTTTATATGTGCCATAAATCAATGCACAAGAATAATTTTATGCCCTTTAATTTCTAATTCAGGCAGACTATTATTTAATACCATTTCTTTAAAAATTTCTTTGTCAATTTAACTAACAAGTTACCAACATGTCACAACCTTATCATTATGAAACCCTCCAGCTTCATGCTGGACAGGAACCGGATCCAACAACAAACTCAAGAGCAGTACCTATTTATCAAACCACTTCATATGTGTTTAATTCTGCAGAACATGGTGCCAACCTTTTTGGTCTGAAAGAATTTGGAAACATCTATACAAGGATCATGAATCCCACTACAGATGTTTTTGAGAAAAGAATAGCAGCGCTGGAAGGTGGAGTTGCGGCCTTAGCAACTGCCTCGGGTCAAGCAGCACAGTTTATTGCACTTAATAATATTTTACAAGCGGGTGACAATTTCGTCTCCTCCCCTTTCCTATATGGCGGAACTTATAACCAGTTCAAAGTAGCCTTCAAGAGAATTGGAGTGGATGCAAGATTTGCCAAAAGTGATAAGGCTGCCGATCTAGCAGCACTTATTGACGATAATACCAAAGCCATTTATGTCGAGACCATTGGTAACCCTGAATTCAATATCCCAGATTTTGAAAGCGTTGCCAAATTGGCCAAGGATAAAGACCTCCCTCTAGTGGTGGACAATACCTTTGGAGCAGCTGGTTTTCTTTTCAGACCTATTGCCCATGGTGCCAACATCGTCGTTCAGTCTGCTACCAAATGGATAGGTGGACATGGAACTTCTATTGGTGGGGTGATCGTAGATGCAGGAAATTACAACTGGGGAAATGGAAAATTCACGCAGTTTTCTGAGCCATCTGAAGGATACCACGGTCTGAATTTCTGGGAGACTTTTGGCGACAACAATCCATTGGGATTGCCAAACATTGCCTTTGCCATTAGAGCGCGAGTAGAAGGCCTGAGAGACTTCGGTCCAGCACTTAGCCCTTTCAATGCTTTTCAACTTATTCAGGGATTAGAAACCCTTTCACTAAGGGTGCAAAGAACAGTGGACAATGCACTGGCAATAGCCAAGTGGCTCGAAAGCCATCCAAAAGTGCAAAAGGTAAATTACCCAGGTTTGGAAAGTAGCCCTTACCATACCTTGGCCCAAAAATACCTTACCAATGGTTTTGGCGGTGTATTGAGCTTTGAATTGAAAGCGGATAAAGAAGCAGCTGCTGACTTTATCAACAATCTCTCATTAGTATCACACCTGGCCAATGTGGGCGATGCGAAGACCTTGATTATTCAACCTTCTGCAACCACCCACCAACAGCTCAGCGATGAAGAACAGTTAGCAGCAGGGGTTACTCCTTCATTGCTACGCCTATCCTTGGGCATAGAACACATTGATGATATCAAGGCTGACTTAAGTGCAGCTTTCGAAAAAATAAAATAGTAAAATGAACTTACAATCACCGTATCTGATTACCGATATGAGCCAAGAAGTTTTCCATTGTGAGGAAGAATTGAAGTTGGATTCAGGAGAAACCCTACAAGAGTTTCAATTGAGCTATACTACCCAAGGACACCTTACCCCAAAAAAGGACAATGTAATTTGGGTCCTACATGCACTCACTGGAGATGCCAATGTCCATGAGTGGTGGAGTGGATTAGTGGGAGAAGACAAATTCTTCGACCCTACCAAATACTTCATTGTCTGTGCCAACCTGTTAGGATCTTGTTACGGTTCCACTCAGCCATTAAGTGAGGACCCAAAAACTGGAAAGCCATACTACTATGACTTTCCAAACCTTTCTACCAGGGATATGGCAAACGCTTTTGACAAGCTTCGGGAGCACCTTGGCATTCAGCAAATAGATACGGTGATTGGCGGTTCACTTGGCGGCCAAGTAGCCTTGGAATGGTCCTACAAACTAGCGGAAAAGGTTAAAAACACAGTCATCGTCGCTTCCAATGCAAAAACCTCTCCTTGGACAATCGGCTTCAATGAAGCGCAAAGAATGTCCATTGAATCTGATAGCACCTGGGGACAAAACAATCCAGATGCTGGCAAAAAGGGGCTTGAAGCTGCCCGAGCTATCGGAATGCTGAGTTACAGGCACCAAGATATCTTCCAAGCAAGCCAAGGAGAAACAGAAGAAAAAATTGACCATTTTAAAGTCAGCTCATACCTTAGATACCAAGGCCAAAAGCTGGCCAACAGGTTCAATGCCCTCTCTTACTGGGTATTGACCAAAGCGATGGACAGTCATGATCTAGGAAGAGGCCGAGGAGGCACTGCAGCTGCACTTTCTCAGATAAAATCCAAGGTTCTATCCATTGGCATCAATACTGACCTCTTGTTTACTAAGGAAGAATCCCAATTTATCAGTAAAAATGTACCTAACGGTACCTATAGAGAAATCAGCTCCATATATGGCCATGATGCTTTTTTGGTCGAAAATGAGCAGTTAAATTATATATTAAAATCTTTTTATCTGGAAAATAATGGCTAAACAGATTGGCTTATTTGGCTTTGGCGTAGTTGGTCAAGGGTATTATGAAATTGCCCAAAAGCACCAACAAGGCCTTGAGCCCGACACCATAGTTGTACAAAACCCTAGTAAAAACAGAAACAGTGAAATTTCCTTTTCCTTTGAACCAAATGATATTTTGGAAAAGGAGATTGAAACTGGAATAGAACTGATTTCTGATGCTGACAAAGCCTATGATTATGTAAGTACACTGCTCAAAAAGGGGAAAAAGGTGATCTCTGCCAATAAAAAAATGTTGGCCACTCACCTGCCTGAGCTTATCCAATTGGAAAAAGACTTTGGAGGCAGCTTATTGTATGAAGCCTCTGCTGCTGCAGGCATTCCAGTAATTACCACATTGGACACCCAATTTGCCGGAGATCAAATTGAATCATTAGAGGGCATACTCAACGGCTCCTCTAACTATATCCTTACCCGTCTTTTTGAAGACGGGCTAAGTATTGCTGATGCCATTAGCTTAGCGCAGGAAAATGGATTTGCCGAAGCTGACCCTAGTCTGGACCTTAATGGAAGCGATGTAAAGAGCAAACTTTCCATTTTGGCACTGCATGCCTTTGGGCAGTATATTGAAGAGAAAAACATTGCTACACTGGGTATTCAGCACATTAGCCTGGAAGAAGTCAATCTAGCAAAGGAGTTTGGTTTAAAGATCAAATTGGTAGCAAAGGCTTACAGAAACGAAGATGGAATAGCCGCCTATATTCTGCCATCATTGGTCAACCCCAAGGATGCACTATTTATGGTGGAGAATGAATACAATGCCATAAAGGTGAATTCCATCAATCTAGGTGAACAGTTTTATTTGGGGAAAGGGGCAGGAAGCTATCCTACTGGAGCTTCAGTATATGCCGACCTATGCAAATTGGAAAACGGATATGCCTATGGCTATGATAAACTGAATGGAAAAAATCCAGTTACCATTGTTCCTAAAGCAGTCCATGAGAAAGTACTTTTAAGAGCTAAACAGCGATCAATTTTAGAAAAGTTTACGGATGTTGAATCAATCATTTTCAGAAATGATCAGTACTGGGCCATCACGCCGCTAAATACTGCTAGTATATTGGAACATGAATCAAGCATCAGTCAGGAAGAATTATCCATATTGGCAATTAATGATAGCCTTGCCTTGGATTTGCTTGAAGACTTCCTCAAATCAAGAGTAGCAACTAGTATAAGCTAAAAACTATCCATGTGAATTCCCCAATAGATTGATTAAATTAAATCATGGAATTCACACAGATCAAAGAAACTTGCCTTTATATCAATGATTTAGATAAGGCTGAAGAATTTTACCACAACAACTTAGGTATGCCGATTATTTCCAAGGAGATGAATCGGCATATTTTTTTCAGGTGTGGCAGCTCAGTATTGCTTTGTTTTATCCCTGAGACCACCGAAAAAGAAAGCAATCTTCCCGCACATTATGCAAGTGGGAAACAGCATATCGCTTTTGAGGTACAGGCAAAGGACTATGAAATCAGGAAAAATGAGCTGATTGACTCAGGAATTAAAATCACCCATGAGCAAGAATGGAAAGATGGGCTGAAAAGCTGTTATTTTGAGGATCCCTTCGGGCATGTTTTGGAAATTGTACCCAAAGGGATCTGGGAATAGTTTTACTGCATCATTGGGAAAAGGTATAGGTATGAGTATTAAATTTTAGTATGTTTTTTTTCATTATCCCTTTTTTCACCACAGATATACACAGGTGTGATTATCAGTCCACCAAAAGTCTGCGTTCATTCTTTTCATCCCAACACTCAGAGCCATTACTATTGTTTAAAATAATTTTATACTTCTGTCTGAACTTTGCTCATCCACTTGGAGAAACGAAATATTCAAAGAAAATCCATTATTTGAATTTGGCCTTTGGAGCATTCGTTTTTGGGACAGTTGATTGAGGCGTAAAGAAAATGAGCTAGCTCGCGTCGTGGAACAGCGAGATCCGCTCATTTTTAGCCTACAGCAAATGGCACAAAATCAAATTGATACAAAAGGCTTCTAATCGGAAACGAAATTACCTCAATTTGAAGAAGACTCCATAGCCTAGATTTTTGGTTCTTTTCATCAATGGAAAAGAACAGAAAACAATAAGATTCCTGCAATGCCTGATTTTGTCCAACATTACGGGAACACCTACAATTTTTGTTGATATGGATCAATATAGGTTATTACTGATTTACCTATCTCCCAGAAATATGCTTGATCTGTTTTACTTATTATCCTCCCAAAACTCAGCATTCTTAATACCCACTTCTTTGGAATTAAAGACAGGATCTTTGCCTTCTTTTAATTGCTTGGTGTAATCATTGAATACTTTTAGGGCCGGCTTTCTCAATAATAAAATGGCAATAACGTTTAACCAGGCCATTATCCCCACTCCAATATCCCCCATGGTCCAAGCCAGCTGAGCTGTACGGATGGCACCATAAAAAGTAGTGATTAAGAACAATAAGCGCAGTCCCCATAAAGCCCAAGCTCTATGCTTATTTCTATTGAGATAACTCAAGTTAGTCTCTGCTATATAGTAATAGGCCATAATGGTAGTAAAGGCAAAAAACAATAATGAAACCGCTACAAATCCGCTTCCCAAATCAGGAAAATGCGTTGCCACTGCATACTGGGTATATTCAGGGCCTATTTCCACACCAGGTAAATTCTCAACGAGAAAGCCTCCCTCAGGATTGATCACATTATATTGCCCGGTAAATAGGATCATCAGGGCTGTGGCTGTACAAACGAACAAAGTATCCACATATACTGAAAAGGCCTGCACCAATCCTTGTTTGGCTGGATGGCTGACCTCAGCAGCAGCTGCAGCATGAGGGGCCGATCCCTGCCCTGCTTCGTTGGAATAAATACCTCTTTTAACACCCCAAGCAATGGCCATACCGAAAACGCCACTAAAAGCCGATTCCAGATTAAATGCAGCACCTATGATCATGCTTAAAACCCCTGGTACCTCCTCGATATTTATAAAGATGATCACTACTGCCATCAATATATAGGCAGCAGCCATAAATGGAATAACCACTTCAGCCACTTTACTGATACGCTTCACCCCACCGATAATGATCAAGCCCAATAATATGGTCACTCCTATTCCGGTGATTTCAGCAGGAATGTCAAATGCATTTTTCATGCTGAGGGCTATACTGTTACTTTGTACCCCTGGCATAAATACCGCCATACTCAAAATGGTAGCAAAGGCAAATAATAGCCCATACCATTTAATGCCAAGTCCTTTTTCTATATAATAGGCCGGACCACCGCGGTATTCTCCATCATTAACTTCCTTATAGAGCTGGCCTAAAGTAGATTCTATAAATGCAGATGCGGAACCCAGAAAGGCAATTACCCACATCCAAAAAATAGCTCCTGGTCCCCCCATGGCTATGGCCGTGGCCACGCCAGCAATATTTCCTGTACCTACCCTACCAGAGATGGCCAAGGCAAAGGCCTGAAATGAAGAAACTCCTTTTTCCGAAGGCTTACCCTTAAACAAAAGCCGAAGCATTTCCTTGATATACCTTACTTGAAGAAACTTGGTCACCACAGAAAAATAAACTCCTGCCACCAAACACAAAACGATCAAGGCATTGCTCCAAACTACATTATTTACAGCTTCTACGATTTCCTTCATGACAACTTATTACGACTCCTAATATCAAACTAAACTTTCCTCACTGGTCCAATCAGCAAACAAAGCCCAAATAAAAGAAAATTATTTAATAAAATTCAAAATTATATTTCAAAAACACCCTAAACCTATCCTTCAAAAAAACATTTTAAGATTATCCAATTTCATATCAGTGGACTAATTTCCAACAGTCTGACAATTTGTGTCGGAGATGCTTAGAATCTATCAATTAATTACTATGCTAAAAATATTCAATAAGTGAAATGCGTTTAAACCAATATCAAAAAAACCAATCCACAAATTCACCTTGGCATTTTATTCAATAAGATTGGTTTAATACAGATAGCTGATTAATTTTGGAGGAATTCATAGCAACATGAGCAAATCTCTAAGGAAAAAGACAAGACTAGGAAGTTTTAAGTTTATGAGTGTGCTGTTCAGCACCACCCTATCACTTTTTATTGTAGGGCTCTTTGGGGTAATTGTCATCCAAGCACGGACCCTTACCTCCATTATCAGGGAAAATATAGAAATACAGGTTTTCCTCAACAAGAATATTTCAGATGCGGACAATGCCAAAATCGGTAAGACACTGGAAGCACAAGCTTATGTGTTGAGCAAAGAAGGCGAAGGTCCACAGATCAATTATATATCTGCAGATGAGGCTGCAGCATCATTCTTGAAGGACACTGGAGAGGATTTTGGAAAATTCCTAGAAGACAACCCACTAAGACATAGCTATGTACTTTCTGTCAAGGAAGAGTTTCAGACTTCTGATCAGATGGAAAAAATCGTAGCAGAAATAGAAGACCTAAACGGAGTTTTTGAGGTCACTTATATGAATGATCTCGTGGAATCCATCAACAATAACCTGGTCAAGGTCAGCATGGTTTTAGGGGCATTTATCCTTATCCTCATCTTTACCGTGATCATTTTGATCAATAATACCATCAGGCTGGCGCTCTTTTCACAACGTTTCCTTATTCGAAGCATGCAGTTGGTCGGAGCAACCAAAGGCTTTATCAGAAAACCATTCCTAAACAGGTCCTTCTTTTACGGGGCAATGGCAGGTGTTTTGGCTTCAGCCATCCTTTATGGTTTGATAGAATACACCAAAGCCAATATTGATGGTTTTGCCTTATTACAAAATGAAGAAATGCTGTTGATGCTCTTTGGAGGATTGATACTCCTAGGTGCTATATTATCCTTTTTCAGTACCCTCAGAGCAGTCAACAAATACTTAAACATGACATTGGACGAATTATATTAAAATGGATCAAAACAACTTACCTTTTTCAAAGAAGAACTATACACTGATGTTGATAGGCATTGCCATTATTGTGGTAGGATTTATCATCATGGGACTGGACAGCGAACCGCATGGATTCGGATTCCTAGGCCTTACTCTGGGCCCATTGGTCACCCTTTTTGGATTTATTTTCGAGTTTTACGCGATTTTTCACAAGTCAGACAATTAAATTGATCAATGAGTATTATTGAAGCCATTATCCTGGGCATTATCCAGGGGCTAACAGAGTTTTTGCCTGTTTCCAGTAGTGGGCATATTGAATTGGGGTCATTCCTTTTGGGCGTTGAAGCCGCCGACAATCTTTTATTCACTGTAGTGGTTCATGCCGCTACCGCCTTAAGTACCATCATCGTCTTTCGTAAGGATATTATCAATATCATCCGGGATTTATTGAAATTCCAGTGGAACGGAGGGACTAAATTCGCGGCTAAAATCGTTCTTTCCATGATTCCTATTGGAATTGTTGGAGTGCTCTTTGAAGAACAAATAGAAGCCCTGTTTGGCGGAAAAATCCTCTTGGTGGGTGCCATGTTGATATTGACGGCCATATTACTGGCCTTCTCTCACTTTGCTGCCAAAAGAGACGGAATAGTCACTTTCCCCAAGGCCATTGTAATAGGCATCGCCCAAACCATTGCCATTATGCCCGGCATCAGTCGGTCAGGATCGACCATTGCGACAGCCTTATTGATCGGTGTGGAAAAGGAAAAAGCCACCAGATTTTCCTTTCTGATGGTCTTGATTCCGATCTTGGGCGCTTCCGCTATCAAGCTTCTAAAGTTTTTCAAAGACCCAAGCATAGCCGAAGGCATTTCAGCCATCAGCCTGACGGCCGGATTTCTGGCAGCATTTATTGCAGGCTTGGCAGCATGTATCTGGATGATTAATATTGTAAAACGGGGAAAGCTTATTTACTTTGCCATTTATTGCGCCATCGTAGGTACTATTGCCGTAATGGGTGGCTTATTAATGTAGCATGGACGAGAAACCTTACGGAGAAGTATTTTTGATCAATAAACCTTATCAATGGACCTCATTTGATGTGGTTAAAAAGGTGAGAAATGCCCTAAAGATAAAAAAAGTGGGCCACGCAGGAACTTTGGATCCGCTGGCCACTGGATTATTGATCATTTGTGCCGGGAAAAAGACCAAGAGCATCAATGATTTTATGGGCCAGGAAAAAGAGTATACCGGTACTTTTGTATTGGGAAAAACTACCGAATCCTTTGATTTGGAGCAAGAGGTAAAAGAAGTGGCTGATCCATCCCACCTGAGCCTTGAAGACATCCAAGTAGCCTGTAAGAAATTCTCTGGGGATATCATGCAGGTTCCCCCTACCCATTCGGCCATCAAAAAGGACGGGAAAAGGGTATATGAATCAGCCAGAAAGGGTATTGATGTAAAATTGGAGCCAAGACCTGTACAAGTTTCGACTTTTGAAATCACCCGATGTGAACTGCCTGAAATAGACTTCCGGATCGTATGTTCCAAAGGAACCTATATCAGGAGTTTGGCCAGGGACTTAGGAGAAGAACTAAAAGTCGGTGCCTATATGTCTGCCCTTACCCGTACACGCATCGGAGACTTCCACCTTAAGGATGCAGAAGAGGTATTGGACTTAGTAGAAAAGATCAAAGCGGAAAAAGAAGCCAAGGGATGAAAATTTACGAAGGACTTGATCACTTCCTACCTATAAAGAATGCCGTAGTGACCAGTGGGACCTTTGACGGTGTCCACTTGGGACATCAAAAAATATTGGCCAGAATCAGGGATATTGCCGACCAAATGGACGGCGAGACCGTGTTAATCACCTTTTGGCCACATCCAAGGTTAGTTTTACACCCTGAGGAGCACAATTTACGCTTATTGACCACTTTTGAGGAAAAGGCCAAGCTCCTGGAAAAAGCAGGAATAGATCATTTGATCACCATCCCCTTTACCAAGGAATTTTCCCAGTTGACAGGTGAAGAGTTCATCCAGAAAGTCTTAATAGATAAAATCCATACCAAAAAACTGGTCATTGGCTATGACCACCGCTTTGGCAAAAACCGTGAAGGCAGCTTCGATCACCTGAAAGCCAATATTGACCGATATGGCTTTGAACTGGAGGAGATTTCAAGGGAAGATGTGGACAATGTAGGCATCTCCAGTACCAAGATCAGAAAAGCCCTACTGGCTGGCCATGTGGCAGAGGCCAATGAATTTTTGGGCAGGGAATATGAACTGAACGGCATAGTGATCAAGGGACAGCAGATCGGCCGGTCCATTGATTTTCCCACGGCCAATATCCATGTACCGAGCAATTATAAGCTGATCCCCGGAGATGGTGCCTATGTGGTAGAGGTAGCCGTGGAACAAAGGATTTACCAAGCCATGCTCAATATCGGCAACCGCCCTACAGTGGATGGCGTAGAAAAGACGGTAGAAGCCCATCTTTTTGATTATAATGACAATTTATACGACAAACAAATCACAGTTTATTTCAAAGATTTTTTGAGAGCGGAGAGAAAATTTGCAAATTTAGAAGAGCTTAAAGCTCAGCTAAAAAGGGACAAGGAAAAAGCCCGGCAAATTTTTAATGAATCCTAGCTTGATAAACCCATGATCAATAAAACTGTAAAAGATGCAGAGGAAGCCACCGCAGATATCAAAAGCCATGCTGTATTGATGTTAGGTGGCTTTGGTCTTTGTGGCATTCCAGAAAACAGCATCAAAGCCCTACTCAAAAAGGATATTTCCGGCCTGACCTGTATTTCCAATAATGCGGGGGTGGATGATTTTGGCATTGGCCTGATGCTGCAAAAGAAAATGGTCAAAAAGATGATCTCCTCTTATGTGGGTGAAAATGCTGAATTTGAGCGGCAATTACTCAGTGGGGAATTGGAAGTAGAACTGATCCCCCAAGGGACCTTGGCAGAGAGAACCCGGGCTGGAGGTGCTGGTATTCCTGCTTTTTTCACCCCTGCAGGTGTGGGCACCGAAGTGGCCGAAGGCAAGGAAATCAGGGAATTTGATGGCAAGCTCTATATTTTGGAAAGTTGGCTAAAGGCTGATTTTTCACTGGTAAAGGCCTGGAAGGGAGATACAGCCGGCAACCTTATCTATAAGGGAACGGCCAGGAACTTCAATCCCATGATGGCCGCAGCAGGCGCCATTACCATAGCCGAGGTGGAAGAGCTGGTACCTGCCGGAGCATTGGATCCCAATCAAATCCATACCCCTGGAATCTATGTGCAGCGGATATTCCAAGGCAAGGATTATGAAAAAAGAATAGAAAAAAGAACCATAAGAGAATAGTTCATTTCCAAGGCTTTAAACTCCAATAGCATGCTTAGCAAAACCCAAATAGCACAACGCATTGCCAAAGAAATCAAAGACGGACAATATATCAATCTGGGAATAGGCATTCCTACCCTAGTGGCTAACTACATCCCAGACAACCTTGATGTAGTCCTGCAATCAGAAAATGGCCTGTTGGGCATTGGGCCCTTCCCTACTGAGGAAAATGTCGATGCCGACCTGATCAATGCCGGCAAACAGACCATCAGCATGGTGGATGGCTCAGTACTTTTTAATTCTGCCGAATCCTTTGCCATGATCCGCGGTGGACATGTACACCTGACCATCCTTGGGGCCATGGAGGTTTCCGAAAATGGGGATATTGCCAACTGGAAGATTCCCGGCAAAATGGTCAAAGGCATGGGCGGTGCCATGGACCTGGTGGCTTCCGCCGAAAATATCATCGTGGCCATGCAGCATTGCAGCAAAGATGGCAAATCCAAATTATTGAAAAACTGCAGCCTGCCCATAACAGGCATCAACTGTGTGAAGAAAATCGTCACCGACCTGGCCTATCTAAAGGTCTTGCCCGAGGGTGGTTTCAAGCTGATAGAAAGGGCCCCAGAAGTCACTGTAGAAGAAATTCGATCCAAAACCGAAGGTAGATTGGTGGTAGAGGGTGATATTCCGGAGATGTTTTTTTAAGCGACTTTAGTTTAGGCATAGGATCACTTTTGCTTGCCCGGAGATTAACAGGAGTGATTTTTGGAATAATTGGCTTCATAAAGGGATGCCTTATCATGTTTAGGAGATGGGTAAAACCTGACAGGTTTTTACAGCCTATGAAGTCCTTTTAGTTTTTTTGAAACCTGTCAGGTTTCAATCTTCTAATACAAACTGATCAAATTTGAATCAAGAACTTTTTGTATGATGAAAAAAATTATTTTATCTAATGGCTTTTTTGGGAAAAAGCCAATGGTCAAACTGGAATTCCCCTACGATTTTGAACTGAAGGAACTGGTAAAAACCTTTCCCAATTGTGTATGGAGCAGGCATGAAAAGGCCTGGTGGGTTCCCTACACTGATGATATTCTTGATCGCTTGATCCTATTTTTCAAAGGAAAGGTGTGGTTGGATTATTCCTCATTTAGAAAAGCCAATTATTCCAAAAATTTCCCCGAACTACCTCCTTTAGCGCTTGAGATTTTTAAAGAAATAGAAGCATTTCAGGATTGGATGAGAAATAAGCGGTACAGTGAAAGTACCATAAAGACATATACTGAATGTATTCAAGTATTTTTCAGATTTTTAAATAACAAAAGTGTTAGGGCAATTGAAAATGGTGACGTGGAAAAATTCAACAAGGATTATATCATTGATAGAGGTTATTCAGCATCCTTCCAAAATCAGATGGTCAATTCCATCAAATTGTTTTTCCAAAACCGCCAACTAAGAAAACTGGATCCTGAATTGATTTATAGACCTAAAAGAAACAGGTCGCTACCCAATGTACTGAGCAAGGAAGAAATCAACAGAATACTCAATGTTACGACCAACCAAAAGCATAAGCTTTTAATTATGATGCTCTATTCATGTGGTCTCCGAAGAAGCGAAGTTCTATCCCTTAAATTTGAACATATTCAAAGGGAACGAGGGGTAATATTAATTAAACAAAGTAAAGGAAAGAAAGACAGAATAGTCACCTTGTCCAAAATATTGATTAAGCACTTAGAGGAATATTACAAGGCCTATAAACCTCAATCTTATATTTTTGAAGGACAAAAGGGAGGGAAATACAGTGAAAAAAGTTTGGCGGAAGTATTAAAAAAAGCAGTTAAAAAAGCTAAGATCAATAAACCTGTGACACCACACTGGTTAAGACATAGTTATGCTACCCACTTGCTAGAAAGAGGGACAGATATAAGGCATATACAGGAATTATTGGGGCATAATAGTAGTAAAACAACTGAAATCTATACTCATGTCAGCGCGAAATCATTGAAAGAAATAACTAGTCCATTAGACGATTTGGATCTAGGGGAATAAGAAGAAATAAAAGGTAATTAAAACCAGACTTATTCTGCTATATTAGCAGGATATGTCTGGAAAAACCAGACATATAAACAAGTTGTGGTGCATTAGAAGAAAAGAATGGGACTTTTTAAGAAAGAAAAGAAATGGGGAAACTTTGGCGGAAACATTAACGTGTATTCTGACTTGAAGGAATCTGATATTGAAAGACTTATTAATGAGCCTAATATTCATTCTCTTCAGTTTTATGAGTTTAAAACTCCATCGACTAGGACATGGAATGTACTGGAAAAGTTCTTTAATAAGTATCCACAAATTAGATTACATATATTTTGGTATGAAGAAGTCGATTTTAAATTTCTCGAACACCTTCCATCAATAAAAAGGTTTGCCGTTTCATCATATTTGACAACAGATTTCTCAGCAATTAGTAAATATTTAGATTTAGAGGATCTTAGTCTTGGGGAAACAAAATCTACTTCTATAAATGTTGATTTTATTTCCACTTTCAAAAACCTAAAAAGATTCTACAACGATGGAATGAAAAAGGGTTTAGAAGCTTTATCCAGTTTAACTCAATTAGAAGTATTAACTCTGAGAGGTGTGAAAATGGCTGACTTAAAATTTGTCGAAAATCTGCAAAATCTTAAAGAGCTTAACCTATTATTTGGTAGCTACAAGGATTTGTCATCCATTTCGAAACTGAAGCAATTAGAAGAACTGGAGATTAGCAGAACACGCCAAATTCCAGACTATGATTTCTTATCTGGATTAATAAACCTTAAGACACTATGCTTTGAAGGAATGTCAAAAATGGAAGTACTTCCAAATCTCAGTTCGCTTAAGAATTTAAACAAGATTCAAATCGAAAACAACAGTAGATTAGTTGATATACGTTCAATTGAACAACTTGAAAGCCTGAAAACCTTTTTACTTTTCTTCCCTGAAAATTTTAAGGCTGCCTCGAGAAAAGAACTTATGATACAAGCTACGGACATTCTTAAAACGAGTCAAACTATAAAGTCTACAAACTTGTGGCGACTTATGGATGAAACAGATAGAAGTACTTTAAAACAGAAGGGTATAGAATTTTGGGGATATAACCCTGAAGTAGAAAAGATATTTAATAAATAAAACGACACCACAATCGTGTAGACGGCCGTGAGCTATAAGCCCACGGTGCGCCTCACACACCACCGTACGTACGGGTCTCGTATACGGCGGTTCACTGGATTATAGGTTGTGTTTTGAGGTAGTAGGAGAGCATCGATTCATACCCTTTTCTTCTCAGGCATGACAAAGTGATAGTAGTGATCAGAATAGGGCTTTGAGCCACTGCCCATCCTCCTTTTCTGGTTCTACTCCATGCGTAGGCATGGTCTTGGTCCACTCCCAGTCTGATCAGGTTTTTGCGTTTCCGCTCAGGCTTCTTCCAGTCGTGCCATATACAGTATCTGAGTCGGTTTCTGAGCCATTCATCAATGGCTTTTAGCTTTGCGTGGATACTGGCAAGGCGGTAATTGTTTACCCATCCCCGCCAGACCTCTGTCAACTTTTTCAGCCGTTCCTCAAAACTGTATGGTCTGGTTTTCTTGGTGATCTGCTTGAGCTTGCGTTTGAGTGATTCCCAACTGTTTTGCTTCACCACCAACTGGTATTTTCCTTTTACTCCTTTCTGGTAAGTTGGGACAAATGCATGTCCCAGCATTTCGAAATTAGAGGGTCTTCGGATGCCGCTTTTCTCCCTGTTGATGGGAAGTCGGAGTTTATCCTTTAGAAAAAGGTAAATCTCGTTGCCCACTTTTCTGGCTTCCTTCTTTGACTTGGTGTAGATGCTGAAATCATCAGCATAACGGACGTATTTAAGGTTTCTCCTATCCAGCTCCTTGTCCAGAACATCCAGTAGGATGTTGGAGAGAAGTGGACTGATCGGAGAGCCCTGTGGAACGCCTTTTCTACGTTTGTGCAGTTTTCCGTTGATCTGGATGGGTGCACGTAGCCATTTCCGAATAAGCCGTAGGGTGGTCGGACATTTAACCCGCTGGTAAATAAATTGAAGCAGTACCGAATGGTCAACTTCGTCAAAGAACCCTTTCAGGTCGATGTCCACTATGTCCTGATAGCCATCATTGATGTATTTCAGGGCTTGTGTCACTGACTTGTGGATGTTCTTCTGCGGTCGAAAGCCATAGCTGTATTCCTCGAACGTAAGTTCATACTTGGTCATCAGCACTTGGCTTACGGCTTGTTGGAGCCATCTGTCCACTACGGTGGGAACCCCCAGTAATCTTGTCTTTCCGTTACTCTTGGGTATCCACCCGCAGCCTGGCCCGAAGCTCCCGCTTCGTCCTCCCCTTGATAGGTCTCGGTACGTACGTATGGTTCAGAATGGACGTGCCAATACTATCCCTGTTGCTTTCCAGATAGGAGAACAGTTCGGTGACCTTCTTGCCGTCCACCCCTGCCGAACCTTTGTTCCGCACCACCTGTCGGTAGGCTTTGTAGAGGTTCTTACGGTTGAGTACTTTTTCTATCATGATTAATCTGTTAACCCTGTCCGCTTAGGATAAGGCTGCCCCAAATGGTGCTCCCTATCGAATTTGGACGTAATCCAATGTTCAGTCCTTCGCTAACTTGTGAGTCCTCCGATGTTATGCTTGCGGTATCGGCTCGTTGCTGTTAACTACTATGACCTCGGCTGACTTCTCTTGAATGTTCCCGACATCCAGAGATCTCCCTCGGTAAGATGAATATCCCTGCCTGCGGCAGGCAGGCTTCTGCCTGTCGCTGCCACATCTACTATTTTGGTACTTCCTCCCTTTCGGGAAGTTGGGACTTCGGCAGCATGTGTTACCTCATCCGACCTCATAGCCTCAGTATGTGGCACTGCGTGCGCCCCCTTCGCACTCTCGTGCTCGAGCGTATTCTTCAGTACAGACACCGCAGTCTGGCTTACCTGCCCTCCGGGAGGCGGGCTTCAGTGCATGGATCACTCCAAACCACCTTGCCACTTGCTTTGCTTCGGGTAACGACTCCCGCGCATCGGGGACTTCCACCCGTTGGAACGGTCAACTTTTTGACCTATATTCACCATTCAAGGCACACACATGGGTTTTGCGTCAGGCGGGCTGAAGTGCAAAATTCAACAGTAGTTTTTCAATTGAACTTTAGTAATAATATTGGCTTTTGTGCTTCGATTTCCCGCACGAACGCAAAGCCCCGAAACAGTTGGCTATAATGAGAGATTATGACACCAAAAGAAAACTTAGACAAACTCGGATATGAACTGCCGAACGTATCAACACCGGGCGGAAGCTACGTCTCGGTCAATATCAGAGAGAATATTGCATACGTTGCGATTCAATTTCCGATTTTGAACGAAGAGTATCTTTACCTCGGACGTTTAGGTAATGACCTAAGCACAGAAGATGGATATAAAGCAATGGAACTTTGTGCTTTGAATGTTTTGGCACAAATTGATAAGAAAGTTGGATTCGACAAGCTTGTAGGACTTAACCACATAGACGCCTACTTTCAATCAGGGAATAATTGGGACGATTCACCAAAAGTGGTTAATGGAGCATCCGACTTATTCATGAAAATATTAGATGATAAAGGCCAACATTCGAGAGCAATTTTTGGAGTTGACAAGCTTCCAAGAAATTTTAGCGTTGGATTGACAGCATCATTCACGGTAAAAAAAGAATGAAAAAACTACTCTCAATAATGGTTTCCATGAATAACCTTTAGCTCTCACCTACTTCGGAGTAACCTCTCGGATTTTCAGTTTGGTGGGTACATACAAAGTCAAGCAATAAACCACACAACTACTTTTATACGAGATCTTTAGCGATAAGAAAAAAGAATAGCGTAACGAAATATTTTTTTTAGTCGCATTTTTCACTTATTTCCTGATATTATCATTTTTGGCATTAGATAAACCTAAAAGGACTATATAAAATGTTATATAAAGTTTATCTTGATAATACAGAAGCCAAAACAGGAAAGCCCCTTGTTTGTAACCCTGAATAAGCGTTATGAATCATAGAGAGGACTGAAAGCACAAGAAAACTATAACCAATCGACCGATTTTAAAACACTTTCAGACGACAATAGGTAGGCGAATGCATGTTTTGCGCGTAAGGAATTGATCAAAACAAAGGGATTTACAGAAGGTGGTCAACTAAAAGTTGGTGTAAAACTAAGTCAAATTACCCATTGGTTTAAAAAAGGAATTTGAATCGGGACAAGGATAAACAATGGTCGCACAGCCTTTTATAAAGGCAAAGTACCTAATTGAAAGACAAAAGATAGTTAAACGCAATATCATGGTACCTCCACATTCGAATAGCACCATAACTTTCTTTCAGAGCAAGGCTTTGATTTATTGGACATGCTTTCTACTCCTAATAATCAGCCAGGTAAGCATTGGCCAACAAAGGAAAAAAAAATCGGTCGGTCCAGGAGGTGGAAGTCTAGAAATATCACCTCTTGAGTTGAGAGTGACCATGAACGATTTCTTTTATAAGTTTGAGCGGACCATAACTGAGACAGCAGACAGTATCATAATGCTTTCTTCAAATCCGTCCGTTGATAAGGAAGCCTTAATTTGGAAAATGAACGCTATTCCTGTCGCAAACAGTGCCATATACAACAGTGACCCTTTTCTTGGATATATAGATATAGCCGTCTTTACTTACCAGATGAAATTGTATTTTGAAAAGGGTACTGGCAAAGAATTATTTGGTGATCATCAGCCGATTGCTCTACAAGCGCTGGATTTTCTTTGGGAAGACTTACTGGATATTGGACGGAATTTGGTACCCGATAATGATATTTCCGAGGGAACTAAGCTTGTTATAGATTTTGCCGAACAACATCCCATTACAAGCTCCTATTTTGTCAGGCAATCTACGATCCCACTTATGATTAAAATTCAAACTGTGGAGAAAGTTACCTTTAAGAAACTTGCCGAAGACATGTCGCAAAGTCTTGATGCCTTGCGTTCCCAGCTCAGTTCGTTTATGGAAATCTTGCCAAAACAGATGCGCTGGGAAACCGAATTTTTGATCAATAATACATTGACCAAACCAGAGTTAACCAGTCGCTACGATTCTTTAGCTCACTTATTGGAGAGAACGGTATTATTGATAGAATCAAGTCCCGAATTAATTGAAAACCAACGCAAGGCTTCCTTTAAGGATATAAGCAGCGAACGCATGGCCATATTACAGGCCTTGCGTCAAGAGCGAGAAATTGTTTTGGAGGAGATCAAAAAGGAAAGGATGATTGTATTAGCGGAGCTCATCGAACAGTTAACCAAGCAGCGGGAAGCAAGTTTTCAGGATTTAACCACCATGACCAATCAAAGCATTGAAATGACTTTTAACAATATGGAGAAAATAGTGGATAAACTCTTTTGGAGAACTGTTATAATGATTTCGGTTTTGCTAGTCCTGGTCTTTATTGGATCTGTGATTTACAAAAAGATTTGAACTTGATATCAATAAATCGTTCTATATGAGTGCTGGATAAATGCTTTCATTATAATCAATTCGTTTTTCCCTTTGATGAATTTTCAGCAAGGAAAGCCCATGCCCCCCTATAGATACTCCCAGTCCTAGTATACCCCTAGTATACTATGCGTTTACTTTTGGATAAATTCCAAGAAATCATGGTACTTTTTAAAGCAAGAAAAAATACCATAATTTTTTTCATTTAGAAATGAGACTAATATTCAATGAGGAGCATATCCGGAAAAGATGCTCCTAGCCGACTTTCGCTTGTTTACATCAATCACTATGAATAACTTAGGTAAAGTTTCCATTTCCATGATTCATGGACTTTGATTCTCATCCTGAAATGAGCCGGTTAAATCAAAGGAAATATTAAATCATAGTCTCCAATCGGCAGGCTACCTTAAATATCCCAAGCATTGGGACGCTTAGTAAAAAGGTAATCCCCCAATGTACCAGGAAGACAAAAACAAAGTTTTTAACCAATACGCAAATCATGAAAAAAATACAATTCAAAAAAGACATCAAGGCTTCCGCTGAGAAGGTTTACAACACCATGCTTGGTATTGATAATATTAAAACCTACGAGCAATGGACATCAGAATTTAATCCAACCTCCACATATGAAGGAAGCTGGGAAAAGGGAGCAAAAATCTACTTTGTCGGAACAGATGAAAACGGTAAAAAGGGGGGTATGGTATCTGAAATTGCGGACAATATTCCATTCCAGTTTGTTTCCATCCGTCATTACGGGATGTTAGATGGTGAAAATGAAATTACAGAAGGTGCTGAGGTTGATAAATGGGCTGGCGGATTGGAAAATTATTCATTTCATGAGAATAAGGGTTTAACAACGGTAACAGTGGACATCGACATAACAGAAGACTATCTTGATTATTTTAACACGACTTGGCCAAAGGCCTTGAACAAGCTCAAAGACCTTGCAGAAAAACAGACCTAAGACCCAAGAAACCATGCCTTTAATTGTTAGGGGCTGTCTAAACAGCAAAATATTAATTTTAAGTCCTTAAAGAGTTATATATGGCCATCACTGGAAAGCTAAAACATAAGCTTTACCCCTAAGAGCTAATAGCATCTTGAAAGTGTATACTAACTGATTTTATAATGCGATCGGCCGTCCTACAAATTGTAATGCTTTTACAGGCTAATTTTTTATTGGCGCAAACTTCTCTTAAGCAAATTGACCTCGAAAATGGAAAATATAATATAGGATTTCGACATTATATAGTTGCTGACAGTACAAGAACATACAGCAGAATCTTTGACTACACCAACAAAAAACTGGCAAGGCCAATTCCTGTCAGTATATGGTACCCTTCTGAGCAAAATATAGTTAATAGAGAACCTCTGGCTGTTATAGATTACCTCAAAATACTAAAAGAGGAGATGGAATGGGAACATTTACCCAATGAGCAAATATTGAACTGGTTTTATTATCCCAACACACCTTCAAAACAAAAACACCTTGCAGAACAAACTACAGCATACTTAGAAGCAGAATTCGCAAAAGGGAAATTTCCTATTGTTATTTATGCCCCCAGTTATCAAGCATCCTCAATAGAGAACTTTGCACTCTGCGAATATTTGGCCAGCCATGGTTTCGTAGTGATAGCCAGTCCAAGTAGGGGAACTGAAACCCACCAGTTTAGCAATAACAATGCAAAGGAAATGGAAACACAGGCCAGAGATGTGGAATTTTTGATGAAAGAAGCTGGCAAACTACCTGATGTGGATTATGAAAAAATGGCAATCATGGGTTTTAGCTTTGGTGGTTTATCAAATATTATCGTGCAAAACCGCAATGATAATGTAAAAGCGATTGTTAGCCTAGATGGTACAGAAAGATACCAATATGGACTATTAAACCAATCACCGTTTTTCAATGCTGAAAAAATTGATGTTCCATATATTCATATGGCCCAAAAAGACATTCCTGAAATAGTCTTGGAAGAAGACAAAATGGATGCTGAACTCAACACGAAATTCCAATTATATGATAGCATAACAAATAATAAGTCCTATTCACTGAAATTTCATCACCTAACTCATAGTTATTTCAGTACACTAGGTATTCTATTTGCCAATAGAGACAAAAGACAAGACAAAAGCGATTCGGAAATAATGGAATCCTATAAATTGCTTGCCGTTTACACATTGAATTTTTTAGATACCTTTCTCAATAAAGACGTTAAAGCATCAAAATTTATTGAAAATGATCCTTCTGATAATACAGTCACAAATGGCCTCATCAGCATAAAATCCAAACAAACGGAAAAAGATGACTTCACATTTCAGGACTTTAATGATTTGGCATCCAAGCGAAACTATGAAAACATATTACAGCTTCATGACTCAATAGCAAAAACACATCCTTCCTTTGAAATTCTAGAAGGCAATCTAAACACCCTAGGATTACAGCTTGTTTTCAATCCAACTACATCTTCGCAAGGGATTGATGTATTTTTATTGGCAACAAAGCTTTATCCAAATTCAGCTAATATTTACGACAGTTTAGCTGAGGGTTATTTGTTTACTGGAGATAAGGAAAAGGCTAAAGAAAGTTTTAAAAAGTCCTTAGAGTTAAATACCCAAAATCAAAACGCAATTGACCGATTGAAACAATTAGATGCATTAAAATGAAGGCATTAAATAAATTACGGCATACGGAAAAGAAACCGTCTTTAAAAATCCACTCTGTTTAAAGTCAGTCATTCAATCTATAAGACCAGCCTAACCAAACCTCCTAACAATCTGAAAAACTGCATTTTAACGCAATAAAATACAGTAAAATGGCGCTAAATGGCGCTAAAATGACAGGATAAATTCACAAAAAAAGGCTTCTAATTTTTAAGTTAATTGTAATATTGGTTTACAAAACTAAAATTATGAAACAACCAGATTTAGGATTAAAGATTATTGAATTAAGACAAAACAAAGGGTTAACCCAGGAAGAATTGATAAATCAATGTAATATAAGTGTAAGGACCTTACAACGCATTGAATCTGGAGAAGTGGAACCAAGAGGACATACCTTAAGATTAATTTCTAAAGCATTGGATTTTGACCTTTTCAGCTTATCACAAAATACCTCTTATAATGATTTGAAAGCAAATAAATCTTTTGAATCAGACAGTAATAGTAATTTAGACAAAGCCAGAGAAATTTTGATTCGGAGATATGCTAAATTAAGCAATTCATCATTTGATAAAATAAACTCCAAACTAGAAACCAAGCCCATAGGAGAAGTTATAGAAAAGCATAAGAACATAATTACTTTGTCAAAAGCTTGTGTAATTATTATTAGTATTTGTTTAATCCTTCAATTTCTCTATCTGAACCCATCAAAAAACATCTCAATAGTATCATTGTTTACAAATGTCATAATGCTAATTATTTTTCTAAAGGGATTACAAGACAACTTTGAAATTAGACATATCCTAAAAACCCTTAAAGAAATTTGATAAGTAAGACCGTAATGCCTTTTATTTATCTCATCATGAATTAGCACCATCACAAAAAAGCTCATGGAGCTCTTCAAAATTTACTTGAAATTGCGAAGTAATGGAATACTGCTGCTTATCACCAAACCCTTGTTAGTAACCCATAAAACCAATTTACTCTACAATCCCATTTTTTCAAAAATACTCTTCACATTTCTATTTCGGAAATTAATCGGCTGATTTACAAATCCCCCTTCAATATTGATTACAACTTAATCAATATATTATTTTTGTATTACATCAAATATTTATTGATAAACAATAAATACTAACTATATTTAGGTGGCAACAGAAAACGCACTATTTAACTATGAAAAGAATTTCAATAACCTTCCTGCAGATAGTCATTTTGATTATCGGTATCGTGGCGCTTATCATCTTAATTCGCTTTCCATTATTGGAGGGAAGAGCCCAAAACTTAGACCTGTTCAGTATTTACGCTGACCCTTTTATCTTATATGCCTATGCATCGTCCATTGCATTTTTTGTGGCCTTGTACAAAGTATTCAAATTACTTGGATATATCGCCCAAAATAAATTGTTCTCAACAAACTCAATTAGGACTTTAAGAAGCATAAAGCACTGTGCAATCATTCTAAGCATTCTTATTGTGTTAGCAGGAATATATATAAGGATATTTCATGCTGAAGACGACGATCCCGCTGGCTTTCTTGCCCTGTGTATCGTAACTACTTTTATTTCTGTCGCGATTGCAACAGCGGTGGCAGTGCTTGAAAAAATCTTGCAAAATGCCGTAGATATGAAAACTGAAAACGACTTAACAATTTAAGCTATGTCTATTATTGTAAACTTAGATGTAATGATGGCAAAGCGAAAGATTTCTCTGAATGAACTTTCGGAGAAAGTCGAATTGACATTGTCCAACCTTTCTATCTTAAAGACGGGGAAAGCAAAAGCAATTCGTTTTAGCACCTTGGAAGCAATTTGCAAAGCTTTAGACTGTCAGCCAGGTGATATTTTGGAATATGTAAGTGATGAACATGAAGTAACGAACCATCAGTAATAATCTCGCTGAACATTCAAAATCTCGGATAGTCATATTATTTTCTCACCATTTCAATACTGTTTAAACTTTCCAGAAACTATTGGTCTCAAGCTATCCGTAGGTAAATTAAAAAGGTATGCCCAGCATTTCATTGGTTTTGAGGCGTGCAGATTATAAACTGTAATGATAGTACGCTTAAATTCCTGAGGTGATGGAAATGAAGACCCCACCTCTTCATATTTATCCAAAGCACCCAATACCCTTTCCGTATCCGAAATGCAGAAAACCTGCCCATAAACTTTCTCTTGAGTAGAAGGGGGTAGGACTAGTCCTGGATAATAGGACTCCTGAAATAATTTCCCATAGGTAAACGCTTCTGCCACAAAAGCACTTTTTTGATGAAAAAGCTGGGGTACAGCATGTTTGGTTTTCTTCAAAAGCGTTCCATAAACAAATATCAAATTCATATTCAAACTGAGAATAAAGGCCTTAAGATACTTTAAAATCAATTTAGGCCACAATAAAAGGGATAAGTCCTCAACCTTTGATCCCCATAAACACAATTGCAAATAAAACTGAACATCAACTCGTATTAAAAAAGGACTGCCAATTGACAGTCCTTTTTTTTTATATTGTTTTCATCAAAGTTCATAAGCAAAGTAAACTCCTCCCCTTTTATTAGATCTTGACACACATTTTACATTCTTCTTTAAGGAATTGATGATTTTTAAGGCTGCTTCTTGTTGAACTAATATGACTGATGAACTGCGCTTTTTGCTGAGATACAAAAGGAGATCGTACTTAGGAAGATGAAAGAAAAAAACACCGCATTAAAAAGTAATTTATAATGAATTTCAGTAAGTTAGTTTGATGTTAGGCCTATTGCCACAATCAATAGGACTGGTATTTTCACTAACAATAAACTCATAAAAATGAAAATTGCAACAGAACCTATTGGAAGTATTCCAAGGCCAGTGGAATTGATAACAGCCATCACTTCTTCCACCCAAGAACAGAACTTGGAAGCACTCTATGACAAAGCCATCGTGGACACTTTAAAAGAGTTTGAAAAGACAGGTTCATTGGTGATCACTGATGGGGAACAAACCAAGTCCAGCTTTGCCACTTACCCTTTGGATGGTGCCCTGAATATTGCTCCTGAAGGAATGAGAATTGACTTTGCCGATGGGCATTTCAGACAACTTCCGCTATTGACCAAAGGTCCCTTCCGTTACAGTAAATATGCGGTACAGTACCTTAAATATGCCCAAGAAAGGACAAATCTACCCATAAAGCAGGCCGTCATTTCGGCATCAGCACTTAGCTTAATCTATCCACCGGAAGGCATAGAAGGCTATTCCCAAGAAACATTTATCGCTGACCTAGTCAATGAATGCGAAAAGGATATCAGGCAATGTCTCGAACAAGGAGCGGCTAAAGTCCAAATGGATTTTACGGAAGGAAGGTTATCCCTGAAACTAGATCCTTCGGGAGGAGTTTTGCAGCATTTTATTAACCTGAACAATCAAGTCTTCAACCGCTTCTCTGATGCCTATAGGGAGCGACTTGGGGTGCATGTTTGCCCAGGTGGCGATCATGATTCCACCCATAGTGCAGATGTGGATTATACCGCTTTTCTTCCTGCACTTTTTGATTTGAATGTGGGAAACTTTTACCTGCAGCTGGCGAGCGAATCCGATAAGAAAAAAGTTTTAAAAACGGTTAAGGAATATCTTAAGCCTTATCAAAAAGTATTTATAGGGGTTACTGATGTAAACAATCCAAAAGTGGAAACCAAAGAGGAAGTGATGGAGCGTGTCTTGGAGGCTGCAGAGTTTATCCCTGTTGCCCAATTGGGCACAACGGACGATTGTGGCTTTTCCCCTTTTTGCGATGATGTATCCACCACGAGGGAAATCGCCTTTGCCAAGATCAAGGCCCGAGTGGAAGGCACCAAACTGGCCGAGGAAAAATTGTCCAAGACCTAATAACAATCATTGAAAGTAGGGATTAAAATAATCCTCCTTGCAAACAAGGTCCTTTATAGGAATTATTTACCAAAAATATAAGTGAATAAAATCGGCTATATCCCTCATTATATGGGGAGTAAGGTAAATTCAGTTAACTATATATAAAGAAAGTTGGCGGTAATAAAACCTAATGCACATGAAAATTGGAATTGTTGGTGGATCTATTGCGGGGTGTTCCGCTGCTATACTTTTAAAAAAAGTAGGGCATCAAATAACCGTCTTTGAGCGCTCCAATAAGCCCTTGGTTAGCCGTGGAGGAGGAATAGGAACCACACCAATTCTAATGGAACAGATCAGAAAAGATGGTCTTATACAAGGTGATTTTGCCTACTTTAATATCAATAGGATGCCATTCGTTGGCAAAAGTAATACCTCAGAACCATTTGGGAAGACTGCCGGGGCAATACCAATCAGCTTTCATGTTTTCCAATGGAATGAACTTTGGAAAAATCTTCGGGCCAATATTCCTAATGAATGTTATAAGGAAGGCACCATGATAACTGATGCCAGATGCTTACCTGATGGCAAGGTGGAACTAACAGCAGCGTCATCTGACAAGGTAGAATTCGATCTTGTATTGTTTGCAGATGGATATAATTCATTAGGCCGTAGAATTCTTTTTCCTGATAAGAAACTGAAATATAGGGGATATGTACTTTGGAGAGGACTGCTCCCAGAATCTTACATGGAAGAGGCTTCTCCTCTATCGGATGAAATTCTTCGATTGTCTTATAATAATGAGCCTGGTCATAATGTGGTCTACTTCATACCAAATCAAAATGGGTCTGTTAAAGAAGGAGAACGGATATTCAATTGGGCAGCTTACGTACCTATTCCAGATGCTGAACTAAACGAACTGATGACGGATAGGCAAGGAAATGTCAGGTTCGGAACACTGCCTCCAGGAAACCTGACAGAAGAAAATGAAACTCGGATGAAAAGATTTCTTACCAAGAACATTCCTGCCCATTATGCTAAATTGGTTAACAAGACCACCGATAGCTACATACAAGTCATTTACACACTGGATCTGGAGAGTTACCGAAAAGACAGGGTGTGTCTGATTGGAGATGCCGGAATAGTTGTTCAACCTTTCACAGGTTCGGGAGTATTCAAAGGTTATAATAATGTTAAAGACCTGATCAATTGTATGAAAGAGAACAGCGATATGGAAGATACACTGGAACAATGGAATAAGTTGCAACTTCAAAGGGGCAAGCAGCTTTTGGCTTTGGGAGAGCAAATGGAGAACGCTTTCATTTGGGAACAACCGGACTTTGCGAAAGTGGACGAAGTGACCACCAAGAAATGGTGGAAAGCATCAATAACTTTTCCTGAAAGTTTCAATTTTGAAAAAGGTGGAGACTAAAAGCTTCCGCCAATTATTTGCATTCACTATGTACCGTGCTAACAATAAGCGTTTCTAGCCATATGACCTAAATTACCAATGACGTAAAGAACTAGGCATGAATTTGTTCGAGTTCATAACCTAGTTCTTTAGCTGTTTTTTGTAGCCACCTTTCTCTGTGAAGCTGCATTTTTTCTTCATAGGCCTTGATACCTTTTTCA
>NZ_JAHHZM010000021.1 GCF_018642165.1 Echinicola shivajiensis | reverse complement strand
GACCTCAAGGGAGAATCTTTGAGAAAGGGAATCTTGAAAAATGAATAAAAAATGACCTTCTTTAAATGATCTTTCTTAGTGGCACGGTTTGACCGAAATCACTGGCATGGTCAGACCGAAATAGCCATTGGGTCACCAGGTGAACAATGAAAACCCGCTTCTTCAGAAATTGAAACACCTTTTCCGTTGTCTGTTAAAGTCACATAGACAATAGTCTTTGCGTCAACTCCTGACATCCCTTCTTCTATATCCCACCTCCATCTTTCATTATCGGTTGCTCCAACAAGAATAACATTGTCTTCTATGTTAATCCAGTTGACCACAAGATGTGTTATTTGTCCATACATTCTTTGTGTTCTATTTATTCAGTCCCATTGCTTATAACGGTTTGTATAAAGATAGTGCGGTTTTGCGTCCGAGGATTTTCCTGCGGAAAATCAGAGAGACCAAAGACGCACGAACTCTCGATTAGGTAGCCTAAGTTAGCATTATTTTTATACGGTGTTGGCAATAGTTTTTATTTTGAATTTACTTTTTTAGTCAACTCATTAAATATTTTTCTCAAGTAGATTTCTTTAGTTAACTCAAAAATTTCTAATAAAGAACAAATGCTTTCTGCTTTCCAAGAATTTAGAGCAACATTTTGATTATATTTTTTTAAGAGTTTCTTCAAGCTTGCTTTAGTTACATCCTCTCCAACTTCTTTTTCCAGTACAATAATAAATTCATTCAAATTCTCGAAAGATGTTTCCAAATCTCCCCAGTCATTTTCAGCTTCAAGTATCTTTTCCGCAATCTTTCTGTCTGTTTCATTTTCGAAACGATTTCCCTCAACAAAGTCAAATAGTTTATCAAAAGTTAGTGAAGAAATTTTAGGAATAGACATAAAATTCAGATTAGGGTTTCGATTTTTTCGAATCATTGCCAACGAGTGAATAAACGCATTGCGTTTATATCTGATATATTTTTCACATTTTCAAGCATTTACATTCACCTATAAACATTTGAAAAATGCTTGGATTTAGCAAACCGCGTTGCAAACGCGGGTTAGCAAGGGTCTTGTATAAGAATAGTGCCGGTATTAAGACCACCAACTTTTCAAGTTAGACCATAGTTTATTATTGTTATTATCTTTTGTTTTAGCAGAATCTCCGCCATTATCATTATAGGTTATTGTAAGCAGTTTTTCTTTAATCCGCTTATGAATAGAATCAAATTTTTCAGCTATTTTTAAATACTCATCACTCCAACCATTTGACATTGCTAATTCTTGATAAGTGCTGGTCGGTAAAAATTCCACCATTATTTTCTCAAGAGTATCAAAGTCCAAAAGTTCTATTTGTTTTTGGTCAGAATCAAGTCCTTTTATCAAAACTTCGGTATTATCAAATCCTGCCCAAACAGTATCTGTTTCATCATTAATTCTTGATTTGATATTAGCCACTATTTCCGAAACTTCTTTAAAGTCTGAATAAAATGGAATTTTGGATTTGAAATAGTCTTTGGTTTCCAAATCGCAATTTTCATTGAGCTTGATTAAAGCTCTTTCCCTATATTCTTTTGATACAAGTCTATCGGAAATCAATTTTACATCTTGTTCAAATCCATCAATTAAAGACCAATCATCATCATTTAATTGATTATGTTCAGACATTTTTCCACCACGATCGAATGCATCAATATCTCCATTAAACTTGTTATATATTTTTATCTTTTCAATGGTTAGCATTGGTTTCTTTTAATTGCTTACAACAGTATCGGCTATGATGAGTGGGGAAAAGAAAGCACTAACCTCTCGTCTCGCACATAGCCACGCCGTGATTTAAAATTATAACTTGTAGCGGACTTTTCAATCCCCACAAATTTCCCTGACCGATGAAACCCAGATGGGGGGGCATCTTTTTGACCTATATTCACCATCCAAGGCACACAAACTGCATTCATGCCTGCCCCCCATAGGAGGGTTCGGCCGTTCCGGCCCCACGAATGCTTAGTTATTGTGGGGAGTATTGTATTCAGTCTTCTTTTGATGATATTTATTGAGTTTATTTCAAATAATCTGAGATGGCTTTTGCAATTTGCTCAGGCTTCTCCTCTGGAAGAAAATGCCCGCACCCTTCTATCTCCATCATTTCATACTCAATAACATTCTGAGAAAGAAAACTATCTAAGATTCCAAGGGTAGCAGATGACGCAATTCCCTTGGTCGGATTTTTAATTTTAGGATAGGTCTTTTGTTCTGCAATATCTTCTCCGAAAGTTTGATACCATGCATTGGATGCACTTATGTTTTCTCTGTTATTATAATGATGATTGTACACTGAGCGGTCAAAATCATTGATGGCACCTTTATTAATAAGTAACTTGTCTAAAAGATGATTTAACAACAATTCGAAACGCCCCGCAAGCAATTGGCCTGGCAATTCACTTAACTGATTAAAAGCTACCCACCAAGGATATACTGGCAATCCTACAGGCAACATAGGAAGTTTGTAAATGTTTTCATCGGGAGGTGGGGTATCTAATAGGATCAATTTATTAATTCTATTAGAGTGATTGACAGCAAACGAATAAGCTACATTGGCACCAATATCATGGCCGACAATATGAACTCTATCGTATCCTAAAGCTTTTACCAATTCTTTGATATCACCAGCCATATTTTTTTTGGCATATCCTTCTTTTGGTTTATCACTATCACCCATTCCGCGCAGGTCAATTGCAATTACAGTATATTTTTCAGCAAGAGACGGCATAATATGGTGGTAAGACCACCAAGTCTGAGGCCAGCCTGGCAATAGTAGCAATGGTTCTCCACTTCCTCCCTTCACATAGTGAATATTTATTCCATTAACTTTTTGAAAACAACTGGAGAAACCAGGCATTTTTTTGATAAGATTTTTTGTTAAATATTGATTCATATTTTTATGTTTAATGTATATCCGCAATTGCACCAGTAAAGGTTAAAAGCGAGTCGAAATGTTCGTTTTGATTAAAATATAAACTGCTTCGGTCTTCAGGCTTCAATCTTCTGGCCACTTTAAGCAAAGGATTTAAGGTTACTGGCATCATTGCGGATAATCAGATTATGTTTTATTCTTTTAATCCGATAGCTCCTTTGAAGGAAACCCAGGCAAATTTTTTACTATCGTTTCTGGCAACATCGCCCGCCTCAACGGCATAAATGGAAGTCTCAATGATTGATCCGAACAAATCAAAAATCCAGGGAATCGTCAACTCATGGTTAATACGGTTCTCTTCTTGAAGGTCCTTAATAATTTTTAACCATTTCGTTTTAACGTTGTCGGATTCAAATTCCTTTTTGCTATCTACTTTTGAAAAGTTGCTTCGCTTATAGATCCTTTTGATAAAAGCGTAATTAGCTCCTTGCTCAATGGCTGCATAAAGCATATTCCTCACCTTTGCTATTGGGTCATTATCACTTTCGTAGGCCTCAATCATAGCCTTGTTACAACTGTTGAGCATCTCTTTTTTGCAAGATTCTAATAAGTCCTGACGATTTTCAAAATATCTATGCAGCGTTCTACGAGAAACACCTGCTTCCTCAGCAACTTTCTCCAGCGTATCAGATTCGTTGTTCAGAAAGCATGTTACTGCTGCAGTTATAATTTTGGCTTTTGTATCTACCATGTCACAAAAATATGAAATATGTCACTAATATGTGTCTTTTTCGCACAATAAATTGCTATGGTAATCTGATTAAGTATAAAATTGAAAGAGGTATTGTAATTGAGAGCTAAGACTAATCAATTGAGAGCTAAGACTAATCAAAAGACTTCTTAGGTTTGCTGTACTGTTCTTTTTATATTCCCCTCAACGGTCCCGGCTATGAGTAGTTGCGTGGTTTAGCACTTAACTTTGCAAGTACACACCAAACTGAAAATCCGCGAGGATTTTCAGAAGTAGGCGAGTAGGAGCAATTACTTATAGCCATTGTTGTGCGTTCGTACTTTTATTTTTTCATTCCAATTGTCCGAATTCCAAGATTCAATCCAATTGTCGGTTTCGTTAATATTATAGTTTTTCGGATTTTCTCTGTAAAGTTCTTTCAGTTTTTTTGGGATTAGTGCATAGTCAAAATTCCAAAGTTTATTTTGGTCAATTGTTCTAATTCCGTCAAAATCTTCACCATCTTGAGCTTCGTCAGTGAAATAGATTCCAGTTTCGCTAAATTCCTTTGCCATTTCTTTCACGAGCTTTTTAATTAGTTCAAATGTCAATTCTTTATAATTTCCATTTTCAAAATTTCGTATTGTTTCAGTCTCGATTAGTAAGTCACAAGAAATCCAATTATTTTTAAAAGTTTTGTCAATCGCAGGTGTCCAAGCCATTAAAAGTGGTCGTACCTTAATTTCTGAAAAATTAGTTTTGTAAAATCCAAAGTCAGAGTTAGAAAGGTAAACAAATCCATTATCTTCTTCTGTCCACTTCAATGATTCAAATTGTTCTTTAAGGTCAGAATTCCATATACCGATTCGCTCCAAAACTTTGGCGAACTTTTGAACAGATGGTTTAATATCATTACCATTCAATTTTTCATAAGTCTGTATGTTGCTTAATTCTGGCATTTCGTTTTTTCAGTATGACGCACAACGAGTAAATAAACGCATTGCGTTTATATCTGATATATTTTTCCATTTTCAAGCATTTACATTCACTTATAAACGTTTGAAAATTGATTAATCCCAAACATAACCAATCCCCTAAAACCAAAAAATACCCCAGATGGGGTATTTTTAGATATAATTGGTAAAATTTCAGTCTTTTTAGTGTGGTTGGGCTTTGAATTAGGGAGTAGAAAGGAGAGGAACAGGGAGATCTGTTCTTGAGAAATTCACTTTGAGATACCTATATTAAAACGTCTAGGATTCTATATTTGAGATTGCCTGCCTTCCGGCAGGCAGGCTTCACTACGTTTCTCTTCGTTACCATTGACAGTGACGTGAATCAAAGTCATCCTGACAAAGGAAGGATCTCTTTTCCTAATCGTTACTGGAAGAAATGCTTCCTATCATCAGCATGACATCGATTTGAAGCTCACGTCATACAACTCTTTTATATTTGATAAAATGTTGACCTCTCGCAATGACGGATTCCTAACCCATTTTGGGGTTTTGCTACTTTTTTCATCAATAGCCTGCCCCGAAGGATTACGGGGGAAAAAAGTAGATAAGTAGAAGCCCCTGCTGATTTAGTTAAACCCGAAACATGCATTAGCTTATCTATTACGGACTTAAAATGCTTTAAAATCAGCCGCTTTGCTGCTGTTTTCGATTTCACCATAGCGGTGCTATGCCTCAGTCTCCAAACAGCCTGATTTTCTTGCATTTTCAGCCCTCACTACGATTGCTAATGCATGATCCGGGTTAGATCGGATTCTTGTTGTATATGCTGTTTGCATTTAGTGAGTGTCCTAGACCTCACCTTACGGGTGAACAAGCACCCTCGATACATTTGTTAATCTACAATATGTTCTATCCTATCTTGTCCTCGTTTGTAACAAGGACTCCTAAATCTAAGCGTTTTAAACGCTACAATTCATATTAAAACCGCATTGCAAATGCTTGGATTTAGCAAACCGCGTTGCAAACGCGGGTTAGAAGAAGCTAAACAGTTTCTTAATTCACAAAGGTTTGAATTGGTCGTTTTCCCTTGTTCAGATAAAGTCCTGCGATAATGGCCACAATCCCAGTTTTGGCCAAACCACTCTCTATATTACTGGCATCCTGATCGGTCAGCCCTGCGTAATAATCCAAAAAGCAGATCCTTAATATTTCAGTTAAGATGAAGTATCCAAGTAAGCCTAAGAAAATCGCAGGAAATTTCTTTTTACGCTTAAAGAACAGTACTAAGCTCCAAACGAGAATCCCCAAACCAATCACCATGGAAACAATTAGATAGGCATAGATATTAATTCGGATTTGAAGCAATTCATCCGTTGCTTTATAATACAGCTTCCAGTCATCAGTCAACAGTTCACTGAAAGTTGTCACAATACTGATCAATACTTGAAGCCCGCTGGCTATCAAGATCACCATAATTACCCAAAGCCATCCACCGATAGACCTTCCATTAACCCCTTGGTTTACTTTATGTTCTATTTCTTGCATGCTGATTCATTTTTTCATTCCAGCTCAAAGCATTAGCTATTAATAATCATATCTCACTGGGTGCTATCAGTCCAGATTTCCTTTCTTTTTTGCTGATCATTCTGGGTCAAGAATTGAACAGCGATCAGAACCTGAATACTTGGATCATCTAAATCATAATATTCAGGATTCGTATGGATTCTTCCTTGGAGTAGACCAGTTGGTTCCCAATCTCCCGAATCAATCATCTTATCATAATATTCTTTTAAGTCCGGGTTTCTATCCGATAGGTCCTTTAAAAACTGGAGATATCTCCCATCAGTATTGAGGCATAAGGACCTATAAGTCTCTTTTTCATGAAAATTTCCAGATTGACAAAAGTCCCATATTTGTAAAAATAAGTCGGATTGGAAACCTGAGAATAACTTTTGTTGCTTATCGAAATCTACGTTCTCCAATATCGCATCATAGCCATATTCAAGTAAATCAGGAAGATTAGAGTAAATGCAAGATTTAAAGTTACTGGCCCTTCCACACATTTGAGTTTGAAAGAATTCAGTCAGTTTGTGTAAATCTCTTATTTCCTCTTCAGTAAAGTTATTGTTTAATTCAATCGATTCGAATTTCTGAGAACAGCCCGAAATAGTCAATAAAGCGAAAAAAATGTAGAGAATTCGTATCATTTTATATTTGAAACAATAGTTTGCAATAAGTTACCAGGCTTTTAAATTCACACCTACCTGATAACTGCAGACTGGGTTTGTTAATAACTTTATGGTTTTGAATTTCACCATCAGCCCACGAAGCAAACGTAGGATAGAAAGGAATATTACTATTCAACATCTTCGTCTTTATCACCGTCATAATAAATATCAAATATGATTTCCAGATTCCTGTCGCTAAGCATTTTCATTACTTCCGATTGAAGAGTAAAACCCCTATTCCAATTCTCCATATATCCAGCAACATCAATCCAAGCATCATATTTTGATGTCAATAACTTCCACTTTTCCAAATCAGAAGTCAAGGAACCTAACAATTCTTTTAGTTTTATATTCAAGTCAGTATTATCCCTTTTTGAAATCAAATACCATTTTCCCCAATCAGTAATTCTTGTTTTTTTGGAATTCCCAATTGGGTGTGATTCTCCTGGATTCCAAGATTTTGTTGGCTCTGCACCAATTAGTCTTGTAATTTCTGCCTTATCTAATTTTTCAGAATAAAAGTTTAATCCAACACTAAATTCCTCAAATGTTCCTCCTATTTCTGCGATGGGCTCCACTTCTTCTAGGTCAATCGGTTTCCTGATTATTTCATTTCCATTTTCATCAAACCATCTTGTTGAATCCATATTATTTCCGCCTTTTCCTTTTACCAAAACATTAAAGAGTCTTTTTCAATTTCTCATTTATTATTTCACTGATTTCTTCAGCGCGGTCCACAATCATAAAATGTTCTCCTCCATCAATTAGCTCCACTTTTCCTGAGCCACACCATGGAATCAGCTTGTCTTTGGTTCCATGAATTCGAAGCAGGTTTGGAATCCGGTCTTGATTATCCCAATTTATTAATTCATTGACTGCCCATTTGGCAAATTTCAAATTGGTATCATCTAGGATACTATTCAAAAGCTCCCTGTTTTTTGTTCCAAATATAAAGTGAGCGATTTTCCTTGGAGGGTCAAATACATTGGTTGGCAGAAGCTCAAGAAGCCCGCTTTTTCCGAATTTCCTATAAATCGGTCTTAATTCATTTTTGGTTTCAGCCGAAGAAATCAAAATCGTCAGCTTTGGCTTTAATACCTTGCTGATCTCTAAAGCGACTAAACCGCCAAAACTAACCCCAAGCAGAACAAACTCAGATGTAGGATCAATAATTTTCGAAAGCCGCACAGCATAGCCTTTTAGCGTCTCCTTTTCACATGGTTCTATCCAGTCAACAGGGATTAGCTCATAATCCAACTTCAAAAAGTCGAATACGCGCCTGTCAGCACCAAGTCCACTTATTCCATAAATCTTCAATTGCTTCCGTTCATTTTAATGTATTACATCCTGTTTTGTATATTACACTTGGTGATTTTCAATATACCATGACGAACTAGTATTAGAATCAAAAACCTTGATTTTTATGCCTCACCTTCTAAATGCACTTTTAGCCCCTGTCTTTTACTTAATCAAAATATCCATTTTATAATCGTCACTATACCCACAATTCCCGAGATTATCACCATAAGCATTCCTCCTATACAGCCGATTTTTATGACCTTATCCTTCCAGGTTTCTTCAAAAGGTGCTGACTTCACATTTCTCTTGATTTCCCTTGTCGGTTCCACATATCTAAGGAAAGTAGTGCTGTCCTTATCAATCCAATCTTTGTCAAAACTTAGTGGAAAAACTGATCTTTCATTTTCTGCTTTTAACATATCATCAGTATCACGGGCAGCCTTCAACAGCTCTAATGCAAAATACTCAAGGCCTTCCTTATTTGCTTTAATAAAACTTTCATCCGGTCCGCCACGATATTCAAATATGCCTAGATAAGCTTCAGTCTCTAAGTTCTCGCTTTCCAATTGGTCTATAATATTTTGAAGCTCTCCTTTCTTCAAATTTGATTGATTTATCAATTAAAAATTGTATTACATTTTTTACACAATCTACGTGGCCTATTAAGTCCAGATTCACAACCTTGGTCTCCACAAATTGGACACGAATGATGCTCATCTGGATCTACAGTAAAATAATTTAAATAGACTGGTATTTTGAAAAAGTTAGTGAGTTCTCTTCTTATTCGTTCTCCTTCTTTGTTCAATTTACTTTCTTTGAAATTTGTTAACTCTGCAAGAGCATCCTGCTCAAAAACCCCACTTTCAAGCCAATTCAAATAAAATCTCTGATGATAATTCTGCCATTCTTCTATATTTATTTCTCTAGGTAATGTAGAATAAGGGACTTGTTTTAAACAGCTTCCACAAGTTAATTCATCCATAAATTTCAGAGAACGCCCTTGTAAAATATAGAATTTGGATGCTTTGCAATCACAATTCTCCACTTTATCAACTTCAATAATTACGTCTGTTTCTTCAATTGTACTTGGAAAACTTACAAGTAATGATTCAAATTTAGTTGACCAATACTCACTAACAATTGGGTGCGAAATCCAATTGTTAAAAGCATCACGACTTCTGAAAATTACCGTAAATTCAAGACAATTATCAAAACGCCTTAATTCCCTTGGTTCAGAGAAAATAAGATTGTTTTGATATAATGTTCCAAAAAGACCAATAAAAACTTCACCTGATTCGCCCTTATTCTTTAAAGACATGGCGATTTTTGCTGCGATCGGTTTATCTGAGTTCATTGCAATTGATGTCAATACTTTTTACAAAGGAAACTTATTCTACCCCCTATTTCTATTATATATTCTTACAATCAAACTTCCCCTCTTTCCCAATACATGCCCATTATCTATCTACAAACAGGCAAGTATTTACAATGATTATATCATTTAAAACTAAACAACCCGTAGATTACATAAATCACCACATCCAGGATATTTTCACTAAAAACCTCTAAAAACCCAGAATTGGAGAGCCCATTCCCGATAATTGGTACCAGTTTTTATTCTTTCTCATCGTCAAACTTGAAAATTTCCTCTTCGTTATTAATCATATATCGAAGACATTTTTCAAAGTCCTTTTTAATTGTTTTGCTTAAATATTGTTTCCACTGGGGTTCGTCTTCATGCCTCACAATTGCAAACAATGCCAAGGCATAGGCCCATTCGTCAATTTTCAAATAACCAAAATTGCTATATCCCCATCGGTCGGTTTGGTTATAAAACTGAAAAGCCGTATTAGCATTAAATATCCCAAGTCCGAAAAAGACGGTTGTAAAGTCAGTCAACATTTCATCGTTTTGGTCAATTTTCTCCTCTCCTAGCAACTTGACATGTGAAAGTTCGTGAGCAATTGTGGCGATTAAATCGTCTGGCTTTTCTAGCAAGGCTTGGTCAAGTGAAATAAGGTGTTTTCCATTTACTTTTTCATGATGATAGCGCCCTGCTGCTTCTGGACTGTCAGGGTCTGACTCCATGAATATAACAGAAGTCCCCATATTGATTTCTTTGATCCCATTATCATAAAAATCAAGGTCAATCATATCTGGGACAATTTGCATGTTGTCACAAATGATATCAAGAGCCTCAAAGGCATTTTCTTGGCTTTTATTCCATTGTATAGGAAAATCTTCAGTAGTCGGCTTTAAAATCTTGCGTTCTTCTATTTTTGGATCTGGGAACTCCTGCATCAACCACAAAAAGTTATTCTCAAAGTACTTCCTTAGTTCTTTGTCGAGCGGCACATATTTTTTGTTTGACTTTAGAAAGTTGAACATGTTTGTTTTTCAAATGGCTAATAATGATCTGATCAAGAGCAGACAGACTTTAGAATCAATTTCCAGTAAGCAGAGTCCATAGTTTTTTGAAAGTATTATTATTTCTTTTGTCCGCTTCCGTCCGCTTATTTATAGGTGTTGTGATACCCTGTGACTTTTCTTTTATTTTTTTCAGTCTTTCGACTGTACTGTTGTCAGTTTTAACGATTCCAACGGTATTATGTCTGTGAAATTGAGGTTTGGTAATAGTCGAAAGCTGAATAGCCAAACTAGCAAACTCAGATGCTTCATCCATCTTCCCCATTCGCAGGCATAGATTCGCCATCAGTGTCGCATAATAGAATTTCTGGTCGTTTAAGATCAGAGCCCCACCAGTACTTTCGAATTTCGAAGTCGACAATTTATAAGCTTCTTGAAATTTATCTTCCTGATCAGAAATTAAAATCGTTTCAGTTAATTTCAAGTCGGCCAAACCAGTTGTTCCACTTCTTGTATTGCTGTGATAATGGTCAGTTACAATTCTAAAATTCTTTTCAGCTTCTTTGTAATTCTTACGCTTCAGGTAATATTCACCAAGTTGTTCATGTCCATGTATGGTGCTAAAAGTTTCTTCAGAGTATTCATTTATCAATCTTTTCATTAACTGAATTCCTTTTTTCTGATTTTCAACTGATGGAGAGTCAAGAAGGCAACTGGCTTGAACACGTAAAAATTGAGCTTTATTTGCATTACCGCTCGCACGTTTTAGTCGAGCTTCAAATCCAGACTCGATTTGGTCATTCCAATTTGTATTTCTATACCAATCATTTTTGCTCATTCCTGCCTGATTCTATTGGCTTCTAACATATGTCTAGAGGAATGTCTATTCCTCTATATCCACCATTTTTCTTTCCGCTTAAATTCGTCCAAAAATGGATCTGACTTTAAACCTACTAAATCCCTCAAAACCAAAAAACACCCCTGATGGAGTATTTTTTGATATAATTAGTAAAATTTTAATCTTTTCGTGTGGTTGGGCTTTAGATTTCGCAGCAGAAGAGAAGGAGCTGTAGGATCTGTTCTTGAAAATTAGATTGCCTGCCCTCCGTGAGGTGGGCTTCTCCCGACCTTTCGATGCTTCGACCCTTCGACAAGCTCAGGTACCGAAGCGCTATCTACCTAGCCGATTTACAATTGCAAAAAAACCAAAATTCACCAATAATCTACCTCAATTAACCCTTTGAGTCCTGAGTAGTTTCTGTGGTAAGGTGGCGCATTTTCTCGAGTATGTTTGTGCGTCATTTTGGAACACTTTAGCGCATCATTTTTTTTTTAATAATGGCTTTCATCTTAAACGGATTTTGTCCTCTTTCAAGTAATATTCCCTTGAATTTCTGGTCGAAAAAGTCCTTCAAAAATGTCCAATCACTTAAATTCATACTTCCGTTACCGTTTTTGTCTAAATTGTCAACTATATTTAAATTTCCAATTAGACTAAAATTGTCTCGAAACTTCATGAAGTCCTTTCGCCAAATTATCAGACCATAAGAGCCTAAGTGGTATGGTTCAATTTCGGGATGTTGATTCCACATATTATTAATCTCCAATTCCGAGTATTTAAAAAAGCCAGCTTTGATATTTCCTATTCCATAGAAGTCATGTTTTATGACTTCATCAATAGAGGGTAAGTCTGCTTGATCAACTGTAGTGGTGGCAAATGTGAAATTTTGAGGACTTTTCTCTTTGTATACACTTGTACAGATTATAGCCTTGTATTTTCCGTCATTGGCAATGAATGTTAAGACATCTCCTTGGTTTATATTTTTGATTTTACTCAACCTCGTTTTTTTTTGTGCTAACTGTTAAGCTATGCGCAGTGTCCCGAAGGGCATTGCGTATAAGTGTTGTTGGCGGTACGTGCTTTTTTTAATTCGTCCAATTTTTGATTTTCCCATTGTCCTCAATCCAAATTTCAATGTAAACGTCTTCAGATATTGGCTTTCCCTTATCCAGGATAATGTCGAATTTCAAATCTTTTAATTCTGTCATCATTTTGTCAATGCAAAAGTTGAATTCGGCTGGTTCGTAATATTCATTAATCTCTTCGTCAGATAGAGCCATTCTGACCTTTGAAACAACTCCATTTTCATCAATTGTCACAAAATATGCTTCCGAACAGTCAAATTCATTGGGATTTTTCCATTTCGCCTTTTTCAGTTTTTTAAAGAGCACGTTGGATATTTTGCTTTTATCACGCCTATCAATTCTTTTCGGGTCATCGATATAATTTTCAAAATCTTCTTCTTTTTCAACAAGTCCATTTGTAATAGTTAAGACTTTTTCTCTTTCAAATATTGTGTAAAAAACTCCGTCCCATCTCAATCTTTCATTACTCAATGGAAAGTTAATGTAGCCCTCAAACCATTCGATAAAAACTCTCCCATTTCTAACTTTTTCTCCAAAAATGGATCTTATTTTCTCCATTGATTGGTTCTTGTCTATTTTCCCATTTCTTAATTCTCCACAATTAATAATGTCAACTAAGAATAGGCTGTCATGATCTACCTTATAAATTGCCTGATAGCCTCTCCAGCAGTTAAAAGACGCGCCATCTCGAAATGTAAGTCCAAAAAGCTGTTCTATTTCTGTTAAGTCCTGCCTATGTAAATATTGTTCAAGAATTAGGTTGTAAGTGGCTACTGTGTCTTTTCCATAAATCACAAAGTCAGGCATTTGTGGACTCGCGATAATTTCAGTTGTCCAAGATGTCAGAATACAAATTATTATATGCTTGATGTTCTTTGCCATTGCATTACCGCCAACGGTGTGCAGTATGAGTAGTCCGGGATTTCGAAGCACTTACCTATCAAACCGTTGCTATGTTTATAAAATGTGCTCATGTTCAAATTACCACATCACCTCGCATTACTTATGACCTCGCGTTGTGGGTAGTTATTTCTATTTCATCAAAATTTGTCTCATTAAATTCAATTGAATCTCTGAATTTTTCAATCCCTGTATGAAAAGCTTTGTGAAAAGTAATCAGGTTGTTCTCCATTTTTTCAATTGCTAAACATTCGAACGTTTTTTTTGATTGGAAGAATTTATCTTTAACCACATCATATAGAAAAATCCTGAAATCTCTTTTTGTTTTTAATCCTAGAAATCCCGCTGAATATTGAGTCAAAAACCTTGAGAAAACAATCATATTTTTGTCTTTATTCAGAGCTTCTGAATCAGCAAGAAATTTTCCTAAAATCAACTCTCCTTTAAATTCAAGCTCTCCGATATAAGGTCCTCCCATTCCAAAAGATTCTTGAACATTATGATATTTAATCTGCGCTAAATCAAACATTTTAATTTCGATAATTTCTTGCATTGTACCAATACTTTCTGCATATCAAAGCTAATTGGTCGATTGTCATTGGTGTCATATTATGGTCATACAAATTAAAATCTTTCACTGAAACCATTAAGTTGCCACCACAAAAATCCAAATCGGCATCATGTTGATTGCAAGTCTCAATAATCGAATCATCTTTAATCTCAGCTGATATAATCTTCAAGTCCACTTTTAAATAATCCTCATAGCTATCAAAATCCGTTTTTTCCAAACCAATAGGATTCATCCACGGGTCAAAATCAAGTTTATTTATTTCAGACAAATTAAGGTAGAAATTTTCAAAGTCTGGGTTTATCAATTCAGCCAAATAATTGCATTGAATAGTCAAAGTCAATTTATTAAAATCACCTTTACAATCAACAATCTCTCCGTCATGAAAGATTGAAAAAATATCTTGTATGTCATTTAGTACTGTGTCCATCTTTAATCACCCACAACTTTTATATCTGTAAACCAAATGTTTAACAACCCAATAAATATCCGAGGTTTGGTATAACTTTGGTGCATTTTATTTATAAGTCATCAAAGGGAGATTTAATCTTCCTTATGCTATTATCAGTCACATGGGTATAATCTCAGTAGTCCTACTACAATTATGACCTAATATCTCCTGAATATAACGCAAGTCAGTACCATTTCCCAAAAGGTGGGTGGCAAAAGAATGCCTGAGCCAATGTAAAGTGACCGGCTTTTTGATACCTGATTTTCCCAAGGCTGATTTCAGGACTTTCTGTAAACTCCCTGCACTATACCTTGTGTTCGCTTTCTCTCCCTCAAATAAGTATTGAGTAGGCCGCCCCACCTAGGTGTAGAATAAACCGTCTATGACAACATATCCAAAAAGGTAAAGTCCTTTTTCTTTTCTGCAATAGGCCAGGTTTTCCAAGGCCAAGTCCCTATAGACTTTTCTTGAAAAAACATCTGCCCAACCTACCACTTGGAAGGCCAAAAAATAAGACATTTCCTGATCACTTACCTGATAGGCTTCACCCATAACTGAAGATAATCCGTGAAGATTGAATTACAAATTCTTAGTGATAGAAAGGTGTAGATGCAATCTACACCTCGTCCTCCGCCAATCTTTACTCAACGGGGGCGTCCTTTAATTAAAGTAGTACCTCTGAAACTAGTTCATCATTCTTATAAATCTCTTTTTTAACTTCTTTGCCAGATTCACTCCAGAAAATTTGATCTCCTTGTTTCTTATCATCTTCATAGTTGATGGTGCATTGAAGTTGACCTGATTCATAATACCATTTCCATTCTCCAACCTTTTTATCGGCTTCCAAATTTCCTTCAGAGATGATATTTCCATTCGAATAGTAAACCACATTTCGTCCGTCCAGGTTTCCGTTTTTATAGTTCGATTCTTGTTGAACAATTATTGAGTTTGGATAGTAAACCAACCATGTTCCTTCACGCAAGCCATTTTTAAAAAGTCCTTTCTCTAATTCCTTGTCAGACTCCTCATAATAGGAAATGTATTCACCATTTCCATTTTGGACCATTACCTCTCCTTGTTGGTTCCACGCAGACTTAATAATGTATTTGTCATCTTTAAACTCCCCGACTTCTTTAGTAGACCCATCTTGGTAGTAGGTTATCCAAGTTCCAACTTTTATTCCATTAGTGACCTTTCCTTCATTCAATTTGTTTGTACCATCGAAATATGAAGTAAATGTTCCGTTTCCATTCTTAATTAATTGATTTCCATCTGGATCCCAAAGGCTATGGATTCTCTCAGTTTCACTATCCAAATATTTAATCTCTTGACTTGGAGTTCCATCATGATTGTAGAACTTCCATAAACCAGATAATTCTCCATTTGTAAACGTCCCAGTAGCATTCAAATTTCCGTTATCATAGAAAATCATCCACTCATCAATCTCTCTATCACGTGAGTATTTACCAATTTGAGATAACTGACCATTGTCGTAGAAGGACTTATATTCTCCATCAAGTCTTCCTAGGACATAATTGCTAGAGTCCAACAAAACTCCTTCTTCATTATAGTTTAGCCAGGGACCATCAAAAAGGCCATTTTTGTACTCTCCACTCCGCATTAAAGCCCCAGATTCGTAATACCATTCCCAAAGCCCTGTTTCGAGCCCTTCTTCATAATTAGCAATAACTTGCTTTTGACCATTTTCATAGTAGAATATTTGCTCACCCGAGACTCCTTTTGATAGCGTATACCCGGCAGTAGAAAGAACAATGAAGCATGCTATAACTAATGGTAATCTCAATTTAGAAAATTTGGGAGTTAAGTCCTTAAGTTCACTAACATTGGGCGGAACTGGACGGAAGGCAAACTTGTAACCTTCGAAAATCGCAATTCCATAAAACAGAAGATCCATAATACTAAAGGACTCCTCATAAATCAGTTTAATTGTCTCTAAATCAAGAAAAGTTAGTGTTTCAAAATACCCCAAGGATTGGGCATCTGCAATGAATACTACTTGACTAAATAAATTACCCAATAGGCATCCAAACAAGGCGAAAAAACCTCCTACAAATCCAAAAACTTGATCAATACCCGCTCCAAAATACCTTACCCCCATTCCTACCAAAAAACCGACTCCAATTGCCATATATCCAATTTGGTATCCTGTGGCAACTGTAATCACTGCCCAAATAAGAGCACAAATAACCGACAAGAAAAATCCACCGACAATTGCATAAAGTAAATCTTGGTGTGGCGTTAATTTACTTTTTATTTCTTCTGGCAATTCAGATATAATTTCAGATGTATTTCTCTCATCAACTGGCACTTCGTCTTTTACTGAATCATCTCGTTGGTAATTTTCACAATTATCAGTAAAGTCTGCTTTTTTATTTGTTATGCTGCAAATAAGTCCTTGCTGCATATCCATTTTTCTATTTGTGCATTTCTTGCAAAATTTAAGATGATCAGCTCTTGTCATAATAAATATTGTTTCTTGAAGTTATGTTCTGTAATGAGCGTATATAAGCATTGCGCTTATAGCTACTATAATTTTCCTGTATTCAAATATTTCCAAACGCTTACAAGCGTCAAAAAACAAACCCTTAAACCTACTAAATCCCCTAAAACCAAAAAATACCCCACTTGGGGTATTTTTAGATATAATTGGTAAATTTTATCTTTTTAGTGTGGTTAGGCTTTTAATTTAGGAGTAGAAAGGAGGAACAGGGGGATCTGTTCTTGAAAATTAGATTGCCTGCCTTCCGGCAGGCAGGCTTCACTCCGTTTCTCTTCGTTACCATTGACAGTGACTTAAATTAAATTGTCATGCTGACGATAGGAAGCATCTCTTCCAGTAACGATTAGGAATAGAGATCCTCTCGCCACGGCGAGTGACATCGATTTGAAGCTCAGGTCATACAACTCCTTTATATTTGAGAAAATATTGACCTCTCGCAATGACGTTTTCCTGACACGGTTCACTTTTTTGCAACGAGGACTTTTAAATCACTGCATTTATCAACGCCTTAATTTATCCTATAACCGCATTGCAAATGCTATGATTTAACAACGCGGGTTAGGGATGAGCAAGCCTTATTAACCGCTCCCTACCTACCATTATTTATTCTTTTCTCCCAACTTTTCAACTTTCTGCAGCCATTTTTCCCTATACGCTTCCTTCGATAGCCTTATCGGGCCAATAGTCGTTATTCGTACTTTTCTTATACCTATAAAATGTAATGTCCCCTTTTTTATCGCATGATGACTCGGGCTTCTATTAATCCACCTATAATACCATGCAGGTTGATCTAAAGTACAAATAATCCGCGCTGTCTTTCCCTTTAAGCACTTATCACTAAATAAGGAGTTTGCTCTTTTCTTAAAGGCAAAGCCAGGAAGTAAAACCCGGTCCAAGAAACCTTTCATAATGGCGGGAACTGAACTCCACCAAACGGGATAAACCCAAACTAGGTGTTCTGCCCATTTCAATTTTTCTTGGGCATCCAATAAATCCGGTTCGAGTTCTGTTCTTTTCCGGTAGCCGTACTGGAGGTTCGGGTTGAAATTTAACTCCCTGATATTAATTTCCTTTATTTCAGCATTCGACTTTACCAGTCCCTTCTTATAAGCAGCTGCAAGTGCAAAGCTGAAACTTTCTTTATCTGGGTGTCCGTTTATAATCAGTGTCTTTTTCATTATCGATTTTCAAAAATTATAGTAGTCTTTTTATTTTCTCTTCAAATCTGGTCTCCGTTAAATTCTCCTCTTTAAAAAATGTATACAGCATAAAAGAGCTAGGCACTGTTAAAAAAAACGTGCAGATGGCAAAGGTGATAATGCCACAAAAAGCGGCTAATATATAAGTGCCAGTTCCCCCAAGAATCGGAAAAACACTTTCTTGATACCCCTCCACATATTGATAAATGGATATTGAGTAATCGTAAAATCGATATGATGTTTCGTAGATAAGCCAGGCAGGGTAAAACCATTTTCTTACTGCTTGCCACTGCCTTCCCCAAATTGGCGCTAGTTGTCGGTAATTTTCTTCCATTTTTTATCCTTTTCACAAAGGTTCTTCAAATGGAAGACTTATCATTTGATATAGATCAAATTTGGTACTTGGGATTTCTTATTCTGCTTAAGGTCTCCAATGTAATCCCTAAATAAGAGGCAATATGGGTAAGAGGAATTTGATTGGTTATGTCAGGATATAAGCTTAACAGGTGCCTATATCTTTCTTCTGCTTTATTGAATTGAATGGTGTAAAGCCTTTCACAGAGTCCCAGCATAGTTTCAGTGACCACTTTACTAATAAAACGCTCAAAATCGTGGTGCTTATTCGTAAGTTCATCCACTATAGCCTTAGAAAACTCAAAAACTGTAGAATCTTTCACAAACTCCACGTAATGAGGGCTTGGTTTTTCACTAAAAAAGCTGACGACAGGGGCCATAAACTGGTTTTCAAAGGTAAACCAGTCTGAAATATCCTTGCCGTCTTTCAAGTAATATGCCCTAGCGCAGCCCTCTGCAATTAAATATGCTTTTTTAGAAAGTTGCCCTTCACGAATGACAAGCTCACCTTGTTTATATTTCCCAATTTTTAAATGAGCAATAAGATCCTGCCGGCACTCGGTGGATAATGGAGAATATATTTCTTCAATATTCTTGATGACTTTTTCAGCGTCCATTCTTCAAATTTGCTTTGAAAAGTGAATATACGCAATGCATTTATTTCCTTTTTATTTCAAGTATTTCGAAACGCACCCATAAGCTCACCTAACGGTGTGTTTTTAGATATAATTGGTGAAATTTCAGCCTTTTAGTGGGCTTGGGCAATACTTGTGCACCGTGGCATAGATTTCCTATTACATATTTCGGCTTGAACCACATAGGCACATAGATCACAGCGTCTATGATTGCTATTGTGTCTATGTGGTTCAATTAATTCTTGTAAACCCGAATTGAAAATTCAAATAATAAGAAAGGGCAAATGCATTCTCACCTAATCCTCTGCCAATCTCCACCCAGTGAGGGACTGAACCACATAGGCACATAGATCACAGCGTCTATGATTGCTATTGTGTCTATATGGTTCAATTAATTCTTTTAAACCCGAATTGAAAATTCAAATAATAGGAAAGGGCAAATGCATTCTCACCTAATCCTCTGCCAATCTTAACCTAGTGAGGGCATGAACCACATAGGCACATAGATCACAGAATCTATGATTGCTATTGTGTCTATGTGGGTCAATTAATTCTTGTAACCCGAATTACAAATTCCAATAATAATAGGAAAGGGCACATGCATTCTCACCTAATCCTCTGCCAATCTCCACCCAGTGAGGGACTGAACCACATAGGCACATAGGTCATAGCGTCTTTGATTGCTATTGTGTCTATGTGGTTCAATTAATTTTTGTAAACCCGAATTACAAATTCCAATAATAATAGGAAAGGGCAAATGCATTTTCACCTAATCCTCTGCCAATCTCCACCCAGTGAGGGACTGAACCACATAGGCACATAGATCACAGCGTCTATGATTGCTATTGTGTCTATATGGTTCAATTAATTCTTGTAAACCCGAATTGAAAATTCAAATAATAGGAAAGGGCAAATGCAATCTACACCTAGTCCTCCGCCAATCTTCACCCAGTGAGGGACTGAACCACATAGACACATAGGTCATAATGTAATTCATTTTTTTATTCTTTCGGAAGGCTTGCATAGATATCATTGACCATTGTCTTTTGACCGTATCTAAAAATATTGGTACAGTTGAAGTTGATAATAATTCCTTTTGGCTTTTCCACCATTTTCATATAAGTGAGCAACACGGCCTCGTGGATGGGCAAAATTCCATCCATGGCCTTCAATTCGACAATTATCAAATTATCTACAAGTACATCATACCGTAAATCCGCCTCAAGAGACAGTCCTTTATATTCTAAAGGAATGCGTTGCTGGGTACTGGTCTTCAAGCCTTGAATTTGAAGCTCTCTAACAAAACATTTTTCATATACGCTTTCAAGAAGACCCGGACCGATCTGCTTATGCACTTCAATAGCACAACCAATGATTTTATAGGTCAACTCATCTATTGTTTTCTGTGTGGTTCGCATATCTATATTATTTTTTTCTAGCCGCATGGGGCACAGAAAGAATGCTATGATTGCTATTGTGTCTATATGGTTCAATTAATTCTTGTAAACCCGAATTGCAAATTCAAATAATAGGAAAGGGCAAATGCAATCTCACCTAATCCTCTGCCAATCTTCACCCAGTGAGGGACTGAACCACATAGGCACATAGATCACAGCGTCTATGATTGCTATTGTGTCTATGTGGTTCAATTAATTCTAAAAATCCCTGGTCTTGGTCCTGCTAACAAAATCGCTGACATTGAGTTTATTTTCTTCTTTGGTGCTCCGTTATATTTTCTGTAAACAATATATAGTCAAAAGATTTTGAAGGGATTATATAAGCCCCTTGATCGATCTTCATTTTTTCGTCAATATTTAACTTATTCAAGTCCATTACAGGAATAAAATAGTTCTTTGAATTATTGACCAAGTGATTGGAAAATATAGCAGGGTCTTCCTTTAAATTATTTTTTTCATTTTCTGCATTCAAGTAAAAATGGCCTACGAGTTTGTAATCACTAGGATATTGGGATGCTAAATAAGTTCCTACAGTAATCGGTAAAGAAACTCCTTCTTGGCTTCCTGGCCAATAGGTTTCAAAGGGATGCTTGAACAAATGGTTAGAGGCTGCGAAGATGAAAAACTTAGCCTCAGGATTTCTATTTAGCAAGTATTCCACATTTTGGACCATTCCATTTAATCGAGCAAAAAATGAATCATCAATTTTTTCTGGCGTCATTATTTCACCAGGTAAAGGTAATTTTCTTAGGACATTATCTATGTTCCTGGCTGAAATCGCTGCTATATAAGCCCAATCATATTCCTCTTGTGATGTATTGGCGATATACTCAAACCGGTAAATTTCCAAATTGGCTATAAGATCGTTAAGGATAGAAGTAACTTCATTACGTGTCCCTCTATTTAACTTGTCATAAGTAGGCAAATTTTCTTGATTGGGTGCAAAAGGCTTGATTTTTAAGGAATCAGTAAGTGGCTTTAATTTTTCAATCAAATTGGTATCTCTATCAAATGAGGCTTTTTCTAAATAAGAGACCAAAGTTTTAATGGGCGTATTCATTTCTGACCTTGAAGTTCCTGCTCCCATACTACCCGAAATATCAAACCCGTATATATCAACCTTATGAAGATTTTTAGGATCTGAATTATAATTTCTTAGCCACTCCAAAATTTCAATATTCTCTGGAATAGTTTGCTTACCCGAACTAAAGCCATTTAACCTAACCAGATCCAAACTAGATTGTTTTTGATGGATATAGTCATTTAAATACCTGGATTCCAGCAAACCAGATTCCAATAAAATCACATCAATTTGCTTTGCCCCTACCAAATACTTGATAAGCTCATTCCTAAAAATAAATGGCTCTTTATATCCGTGAATTCTTTCTGTCGTTCCAATGATTCTCGCATCTCCTAATTGATCGGCTATTTGGGATAGCTGGATCTCATCTATTTTCGAAATATCCTCAGGTAATCTTACCAGTGTTTCTTTTTCTATATTTTGGCCATATCCCCAAAATGCAGAAAGAAATATGCTGATCAATAGAATGATTTTCATGGCCTGTTTTATTTAATGCTTACCTATGATTTGTACTTTCAATATGGGATTTCAAATCAATTTCATTTCAACTTTTCTCAATATTATGAACAGCCGATAATAACCAATTCCTTTTATGCTCAATAAGGTTAGGCCCTACTCATAAACACTAAAAATTAGCTCAACCTATTCCTTATTTGCAAAGAGGAATCCTAAATCCCTGCGTTTTCAAGCTCATAATTTTATTCTAATGCCGCATTGCAAATGCAGGTTAGAAAGATTTATACAATAAGTTTTTTGTATCTAAATGATCTTAGTTGTCATTATTTGAGAAAAATTCCTTCATTTGAGGAATGGTTATTCTCTCAATCATCACTTCATAATCCATATCTGAATAGTTATCCTCATTGATAAATATCAGGTTTTCAAAATTCCTTTTCATGGCCATATTCACTATTGGATTAGGATTATTTTGTACCAGGTAATTTTTTATTGCTAATACTCTTGAGGAGTCCCCTGCCAATTGTCTAAAATAGGCCTGTAATTCTTGTTTACTATTTTCTTTTTTTGCCTCATAATTGATGTAATCCAACCATTTCAATTCAGCCGTATGCTCATTAAGAAAGGAGTTATAAAACCATAAGGCAGGAATATTTATTTTAAAATTAGGATTTGAAACCATATGCGGCATATAACCATATCTAGGGACCATTTTTTCCCAAGGATCAGTACGGTCCTTGGCCAAGGATATATTGTTCTTGATAAATTCATATGCCTCAGGATTCTTTAAATCATACATTAAAAGCTGCATATCCAAGAACACCAATCCCAAAACCCTATCAGGATGATGCTCTGCTAAATAGACCATTTCCTGGGCTGCTATTAAGCGTCCCAGGAAAAACGATTTACGAATCCCCAGAGCATCCATAAATGACAATATATCTTCAGCTTGAGAGGCTACATCGTAGCCTGACACCGTTTTTTCTGTTTTCCCATACCCTCTTTTAATAGGAGCCAGAACATGATAATCATCCGAAAAAGACTGTAAGAGATTTACCCAATCTTTGGATGATTTTTCATATCCCTTGGGCCAGGAAAAGAAATTATGCACACCTTGAACATTAATAATCGGCGTCCCTTCTCCTTCAAAATCCATATACTCTATTTTTATTCTACTGGTCTCTATTATTTTTGAATTATAGGGAAGGTCTTCCTGAGCTAAAAGGAAGCCTTGTGTCGAAAAAATGAAAATAATGGTGCAAACGAAATGCTTCATAATGAAAATACTGCTGCTCGTTATTTCAAAATAATAAAAATATCCTTTTCTAAGATATCTTAACCAAGCATTTAAAAGTAGCCTCGGTCAGTATATCTTCCGTTGCCCCCATCTTAAAGGAGGATTCCTAAATCTTTGCGTTTTTAACGCCATAATTTATTCTAATGCCGCATTCCAAATGCCCTGATTTAACAAACCACCATGCAAACGAGGTTTAGTGCGGATTGATTAGAACGTACCCTAAACCATTCCCAAATATTGGCTATCAGAAAATTCCCTGGTCTTGTACCTGCGACTATAGTGATGAAAACTAATATAGGCATGCAATTTACCCTCATGTTCCTTGCCCCGGAGGACCTTGACTTCCTGCTGCCCTGCAGACCGGGAATTCCCTTCCAGGACATATTCTACCCTTTGGTCTTCAGCATTGTAGAGGACAAGCATTGCCTGATCAAAATGTCCGGCGCTGCCTTCGCCGATATTGTTTTCCCAGGAAAAGCTTACATGGTCATCATCCACCCAACTTACCTGGGCATTTTTTGCTCCTGTCAATGGCCCCATACTTATCTTCACCTTGGCAGGAAGCAGCTGCAGGGGATCTATGCCGCCACCATAAAAGGCATTTTTGGTGGTATAGCCCATGGCCACGTTCATCCCAGTGCGCATGCCTTTACGGAAAGCCTGAAAACCAAATTCAATCGGGGCTTTCAAGGGCCTGAGAAATCGGGAAGCCATGCTGAATTTGTTCCTGTAAAGTTGCTGAATAGGGGAAGGGTCACCGATCTTAGGTTCATCATTATGCTGTCGGGCATAGGTCTTCCCATCTACTACATAAAAAACTACCCCTCCTATTTTCCCTCTCAGTTTGCTGAATATTCCTTCTGCTTTTGCCATCATCAAAAAGATTTAAAAGTAAAACTTGGCTAACAATAATCCCTTATAAGTTAGGCAATTACCCTATAACAGTCAAGTATTTACCTTTACGGCTATAAGGATTAACCGAGGAACAATTCCAAATTATATTCGGATTTTACTCGGATATAACCGAGCTTGATCCGAAGGTGATCCGAGAGTGATCCCTGTGTGATCCGAAGATTATTTTGTTTTTCCTTGAATGGAAGTGAAAGTAGGGTAAGGACGGTTAGGAAGTGTGAAGTAAGAAAATGGAAGATAATCAAGAAGCCTCTTTAGATATTAGTCTTTAAAATAAAGAACTTACGCTTTATACTTGATATATAATTCCCATGTCCAATGACTAGCCTATTCCTTAAGCAGTTTTGCTTTAGCGATTTTTAGTAAGGCACGTTGTTCATCGTCAATTTGAGGAGGCTCAAGACCCATGTCCTGAATACGCTCCGTAATGATATCAGCTACCGCTGCCCTGGAAAACCATTTGTGATCAGCGGGAATAACATACCAAGGTGCATGCGCTGTACTTGTGGCACTAAGCATATCTTCATAGACCTTTTGATAATGGTCCCAATAATTGCGTTCGGTTAAATCTGCGGCAGAGAACTTCCATTGTTTATCAGCATCGTTCAATCTATCGAGAAACCGATCCTTCTGTTCATCCTTGGAGATATGAAGGAAGAACTTTATGATACACACATCCTGTCTGTCTATTATTTTTTCAAACTCATTGATGATATCATACCTTTCTTTCCATAATTGATCCAATGGTATATTTTTCTGTTTGGAGGGAATATGCTGGGTTTCCAAAAATTCAGGATGTACCTTTACGACCAACACTTCCTCATAATAGGACCGATTAAAAATCGCAACCCTGCCCCTAGCGGGTAATCTTTGCATAAACCGCCATAAAAAATGATGTGATCGCTCTGTTTCATTGGGCGCTTTGAAACTATGTACATCAATCCCCTGGGGATTCACGCCAGACATGACATGCTTGATGGTACCGTCCTTGCCTGCAGCATCCATGGCCTGTAATATGATCAGTACCGATTTTTGGGAGCTGGCCCAAAGCAACTCCTGTGCTTCTGCCAACTCTGAAACGTCTTCCAGCAAAGCACTTTTAGCTTCCTTTTTACCATGGAATCCTCCAGTAAATCCAGGATCATAATCCTTGAGGTTTACCTTTTTTCCTGGGGGGACCAAAAAATGGGAATGATCGAGTTTATGTTCCTTCTTGCTCATGATTTTAGATTTAAGGTTAGCTAAGTTGAAGTTTAGTCAAATCCTAATAGCAGTCTTCCCAGGATATTCTCAGTGTATAAGCCTTCCAAATGGACACAATAGATCAAGCGTCAATTGAAAATGAAAGACAATCTTATGATCCTATGATTTTTTTGACCTCACAGTATGATCATCATTTTATGATGAAAAACGGCTATTGTATAATATACAAAAAATTACATCCTAAACATTTGAAAGCTTATCAATTAAACCTAACCCCAACACTAAATCCCCAAGCTTAGAAGCTCGGGGATTCAGAGCTGCATGCTCAGCCCAATCTTTAGTCTAAGATCTAAATATCTAAATCAAGAAATCGCTTTTAGCCACTCCTCTGTTGGCTTTACCAGTTTCCTGGCCGTGGTATCAAATAATCCAATGCTCATCTCAACATCAGAGCATTTATTGCCTTGGCTGTCAACAATCCATTGCTTGATGATCCCTACTTTGGAATTATATTCAGTAGTTTTTGAAAAAATGGTGATCTGCTCCCGTAACTTCAATTCTTTGATAAAGCGAATTTTAATGTCCAAAATCACTGGTCCTAAACCCGTTGCCTTGATTTCCTTCAGGCCATAGCCATTCTCCGTAATAAACTGCCAGCGGGCCTCCTCATATATTTCCAGATAGGTGGCATTGTTTACATGCCCAAAAGTATCCAAGTGAAATTCCTTGATAATCATTGGATATTCAAATGTCCTGCTTTCCATTTCCTGTTTATTTTTAATCTTGTATGGTCATGTGCTAGTCTTCCACAGCTATTGAGCTAAAATTAAAGCCCTTCCTCATGCAGGCAAACTCCTCCTGTTTAGCTGCCAGTCACCTCTTTGATCATCAATTCGTCAAACCTGCCTAGCCGGACAGGCAGGCAAGCCTGCCTTCTTGCTTACCCTCTTCTTTAATTTCTTAACGCCCAATACCTGCAAGGCGGACCATCTTATTCGTTGGTCTGATCTCAGAAGTTTTTAGTCCATGGCACTTTTTCTTGGAAGGTTTAGCCACACTATTTCATATAGAGCTAGAAAATCAGCTTAATTAAAGCGCTTATAAAACTACCATTATTTTCTTATTTACGAGTGCTACAAGTTGATTTAATGACATTGCAAATCGGCGCATTGCATTATTAGAAAAGCTTGAAATTTCTTCAAATATCAAGGAGATAATGACATCAAAAAACATTCTATTTCCATGGGTCATTTCGACAAGCCCAATGACCGATGGAATTGCTGTAACATTTCATACCAAGACAGGATAAGTATTCGAACTATTCTTCACTATTTTAAAACATAATTCAATTGCAAAAATAAACTACTCGTCCTTAGATTAAACTCATCCGTTTTGTAGAGATCGGACAAGGCAGTTTGGTAGCGATAGCCGATGCCTGCATTGAGCTTTTCTGCCAGGTCATACTTCACGGAAGCTCCCAAAAACCCCTCTAAAAAGTAACCTTTACTATATTCCTCCAAATCATTTTTGATCTCAATATTATTCCTAAAACCTCCTGTCAATACTGGCCTTAATCTCCCCGTGGACAAGCTGTAATCCAATGACAAGGGGATGCTCAAAAACTGTTGTTCAATGATTCTTGGATTTGGAATACCTCTTCCCCTCAGAAAACATACAGAACAATCAAAAGCCCCGGTAAAATCCTTATTCGAATACAATAATCCAGTAGATAGCCCTAGCTTTTCATTAAACTTATACTGTCCCGTAAATCCAAGGCTATAGTTAAACTGGTTGAAATCGACATTATAACCTATAGAGGTTCCTAAAGTCACTAAATAATCAGATTGGTAGATTCCCTCCGCCAAGTTCAATTGATCCCAAGAAAATTCTAACCCTAAATTCCATTTGGAAATATTTTGTGCGTAAAGGCCATTTTGGATCAGGAAAAACGATAGTAAAAGAAGTTTTTTCATCATAACTAAAAATTGTTTTTTCACTAGACGTTATTTCCTGCTCAACTGCTACAGTAAATAAATGCGGGTGGATTTTTTTAAGTACTGTCCTGACCTCTCTTGCGATATGTCTCATTCGCTACCTTAGGTTTATATAATAACCCTATATTCCAATTGCCGCATTACAAATGCGCTAATTTAAAAACCCGCGTTACAAACGCGGGTTAGAAATTAAAATATAATAAATTGATACGTGGGTATGCAAAGCTACTTTCTCTGCTCTAAAAACCTTTAGCGAACTTAGCGACTTCTTCGCGCGCTTTGCGTGAAAAACCTTCCTAAACCTTTGGTCGCTTGGATTCCAGTTTGATATCCACAAGGTCTGTTACTATTATGGACTTTGAGGCCTTGTCAGAAAACATAATGTGTTCACGCAAAGAACTGTAAAGGTGATGCAAAGAACACAAAGGATACTTTTTCCACTCTGTAAATGATCTTGACAGTCATCGTTTGTAAAATGAAATCGAAAATCATTGGGTTCAGCCACACTATAAATCATCCCAAAAACCTTTAGCGAACTTAGCGACTTCTTCGCACGCTTTGCGTGAAAACCTTCCTAAACCTTAGGCCGCTTGGATTCCAGTTTGATATCCACAAGGTCTGTTACTATTATGGACTTTGAGGCCTTGTCAGAAAACATAATGTGTTCACGCAAAGAACTGTAAAGGTGATGCAAAGAACACAAAGGATACTTTTTCCACTCTGTAAATGATCTTGACAGTCATCGTTTGTAAAATGAAATCGAAAATCATTGGGTTCAGCCACACTATAAATCATCCCAAAAACCTTTAGCGAACTTAGCGACTTCTTAGCGCACTTTGCGTGAAAACCTTCCTAAACCTTTGGTCGCTTGGCTTGTAGCTTGATATCCACTAAGTCAGCCACCTTTATAGGTTTTTGGGCTTCTATGCTTTTTCTGGCTGCAATCCCAATCAAGATGGACATGGCTCCATCCCTGGTCCCTGCAGATTGCCTGTAAGGATCAGCCATATTCGGATCCTTAAAGAGTTTATCCTTCAACCTGGTATCTCCTCCACCATGGCCTCCACCTGAATGTGGAATGGTGATGATCTCCGTATCAGCAAAGTTTTTGGTCACCCTGATTTCATCGGCTGGCTTCTCCTCCCAAGGTTGGCTCTCTTTGATCCATGCTTCCAGCCTACCTTCAGTGCCATTGAAGGCAATGCGATAGCCTTCATAGGGCGAATATGTAGTCAGTGAATAACTGACCTGAACATCATTCATGTACTTGATCTGTACGGCCATCTTATCATAGATATCGATATCTTCTCGATAGACACAGCCATCCCTTAAATAACCATCATACTCTTCGTTATCAGTATAAAGACCAGTTAGCCTTTCGCTTTTGGTGATATCCCAGTAGAAATCACATTTGTCCTTATGTGGACAGGGCCGACAATTGGTATGTCGGAACTTGCCATTTTTGCCATAAAACTCCAACTTACCGTAAGCAAATACTTCCGCTGGATCGGAGTCCAACCACCAATTGAGCAAATCAAAATGGTGAGTAGCCTTATGCACCAGCAAAGTTCCTCCCTTTTCTCGATATCCATGCCATCTTCTGAAATAAGAAGCACCATGATCCGTATCCAAATACCAATGAAAATCCACTGAGGTTACTTTACCTATCTCTCCACTATGCAGCAATTCGTAAATTTTCTGGCGGTGGGGGCTGTAACGGTAATTGAAGGTCACAATGACCTTCTTGCCTGTTCTCCTTTCAGCATTTAGGATATTTTGACATTTGACTTCATCCGTGGTCATAGGTTTTTCCGTGATCACATTGGCCCCTGCTTCCAATCCCTTGATGATAAACTCATCATGGGTACAGTCCATGGTCGTTACAATAAGCACATCAGGCTTTACTTTCGCCATCATTTCATCAAAATCCACAAAGGTAGGACAGTCTACACCTATATATTTCTTTCCATAAGCCAACCTCCCTTCATTGATATCTGACAGGCCTACAAATTCCACTTCATTGGAATACTCCTCCATCACACTTCTCCCGAACATGCTGGTTCCACGTATACCAGTTCCTACTAGGGCAATACGTAATTTTTTGCTTGGATCATCCCTTAATGCCAGGGCTTTTGCGATTGGATGAACAAAAAATGAACCGGCCGCCATCATGCTCGCTTTACTGATAAACTCTCTTCGTTTTTTGTTGGTGGTTGTTGTTGACATTTGTTTTTGGGTTATCGTTTTTTACACACTTAATATAATAAAATATGTGTATCTGCTTTACTAAACATAGCCATTAGATTATTTTTAAGCTTTCCTACTTTTTATTCAGGTAATGTTTTATTCTTGATGGTCATCATGAATGCTTCGCATTTCCATTGATGAAAAAGTAGGCAAACCTGCCTTGCCGGCAGGCAGGAAATCTAGGCCGTGGAGCCTTCTCCAAATTGAGTCAAATACAGTTTCGATTAGGGCTATTTTCTCAATTTGATTTTGAAACACTTGTTACGGGCTAAAAATGAGCGGATATAGGAATCGATAGTGATCGAGACAGGTGCTTTATGCTGAGGAAACGATCTCGAAACGAGAGAGCCTGCCCTGCAAGCTGGCTACTCGCTAAAAACAGTCACTGACTGTTTTCTTTACGCTCATCCCTCCACGACGCGAGCTAGCTCATTTTCTTAACGCTCTCCTCAACCGTTCCAAAACCGAATGCTCCAAAGGCCAAACAAATGATTTCGATGAATATTTCGTTTCTCAGAGGATATGTTAAATGATACGGATACACATAGCTCAAAAAAATCCACTTCTTATTTAGCCAAAATTTCACAAAATAAGCCAATAGATATATTAAGTTAAGACTGGTAACAGACTGGCTTGTGTTTTGATTTAGTATATTCACAGCTGACAAAAAACAACTCATGACAACTACTGGTTATGCATAGGATTTTCTTGATTACGCTTCTCCTTATTTGCTCACTTGGACTTGGACTTTCACATGCCCAAGAACTTCAATCGGAACTTCTTGTTGGAGAATGGAAATTGGTAAAAAACGAAGCAGTGGATCAGATTAGGGATTCAAAGGCTTACTTATCTGCCAATCCAGAAAAAAGAATGGCCATGGAGGAAAGGATTAAAATCCTAATGTCCAATACTTACTATAAATTCAAAGACGAAAAGCAACTCGACTTCACCGATTTGGAAAGAGGTGATATCGTGCAAAGGCAAGCAGAATATAACTTGGAGGGCAATGTGCTTATAATAAATGAAATCAACCGAGATCGAAGCAAAAAGGCCAAAATCATTCAGCTGGATGGAAAAAGCCTCATCCTGGCCCCTATCATCAATGGTACAGAGCAGGAAGCAAAAATGGTATTCGAGAGATGGAAGTAATTATTTCCGAAGGCTTTTTATAGAATGGGGTTAGCCCGTTTTTTTTATAGACTTTCTAAAAACACCTCTTATATACAGTATCAAGGCCAAGATTAAAACATTTCCCGCCAGCCAAACAATATGCAATGGTACCCATATATGGATATATTCATTGATCAATAAGATCAGACAGGTAACACTAAAGTAGCTTAAGAGAAATTTAAAAAGGGATTCCAATTTCATTTTTGATAAAAACACCCCCGCCAAGATCAACAATAGGGGAGCGGAAAGAATAAGAGTAATGGTTTTTATTTCCTGAATATAATGCCCCAAAAGTATCACAAAAAACAGTGTCAGCGAAAATACTGCTAAGACAATTTTCAAGGAATATTTACCCATTGCATTAAATTTTTTAGAAAAAAAAAGCCATCCGCCATAGCGGAAGGCCTTTTTACATCCAAAACAAACAATTAACCAATTAAATTTCCTTCATCATCCCATTGTGCCAGTGTAGACCTGGTGTCTGGGTTCATATATAAAGGAATATATTTTTCTTCTAATTTGAATCCGTGTTTCGCCATTACCTCATCAGGAACACCATCCCAAACATTCGGACGGTTACCTTTATAATCAAGGTCTTTGAAGCCCTCTTGAGAAGTAAAGAAACCAGTAGATGTCAGGTTTCTTAGGGTGTTGAAAAACTTAACACCACGGCTCATTTCTGGCTTGGCCTTATCAGGATAAGCGATATCGTCAATAATCTCAATTCGCTGATCTTCGCTCGCCTCCATAAATGGCTTGCCAAACCTGTCCTCTGCCTCAGTATCCAGCCACATCAATCCACCTCTCATAGGAGTTTTGTAATATGGCATATCCTTGACGATAAACTCTATAAAATCAGGAACTCCAGCTTCAGTGGCACTTCCAGAGACATCGTCTTTTGGAATGATCACATCTACCAAGTAGTTCAACTTTTTCATTTCATCCTCTCTAAAGAAAACTTCCGCTTCCAATTCAGCATTGCGGATCATTTCTTCAGGAGTCCTGCCCCATTTGGTTCCCTCTCCGATAGTTGGAGCATGGGCAATTTCCTTAGGGGCTTCAGGACCACAACCAGTCATAAATAGACCAGAAGCCAAAGATCCAGTAAATAGCAGTTTTAAATTCTCTCTTCTATTCATCGTCCTGTCCTTTAGATATTTTTCTTTTTCAATTCGCTAACAATATAGTCTGATGTTCTCCAAGCCAATGCCAAGATGGTCCAAGTAGGGTTCTTATCAGCTTGAGAAACAAATGAACCACCATCAACCACAAATAGGTTTTTACACTCATGTGCCTGGCAGTTGCTGTTCAACACAGATGTTTTTGGATCATCCCCCATTCTGGTTGTACCTACTTCGTGGATAATTCTACCTGGGGCATGAAGACCGTATTTGGAATCTGGCCCGGCTTTTTCACCAAATAACACTGCACCCGCATTGGTCAACACCTCTTCAAAGGTGTCCTGCATGTGCTTAGCCTGATTGATTTCCTGGTCTGTCCAGTTATAGTTGAATTTCAATACTGGGATTCCGTATTTATCCACCGTGTTATTGTCGATCTCACAGTAGTTTTCATAACGAGGGATACTTTCCCCTCTTCCTGACATACCTACCATGGTTCCGAAATAACGACGAATATCTTTTTTCAATCCAGCACCATAACCACCAGCAGTTCCTGGATTTCCGAATTCATCCTTGATATGCTTTCTGATGGTATCCATTCCAAAACCAAAACCATAGCTTGGCATGGACATACCGCCCCAGTATTCAATATGATAACCTCTGGCAAAGTCCAACTTACTGTTGTCCAACCACCAAGGAGTATAGACGTGCATACCGCCTACACCATCTTCATTGTATTTTTGTCTGTCGACCAAATCAGGAATGAAGCCCATTCTATCAGAACCTGTAGAGTCATGTAGGTATCTACCGATCATACCACTGCTGTTACTCAAGCCATCAGGGTGAGCCTTGGACTTAGAGTTCAACATGATTCTGGCAGACTCACAAGCTGAAGCACCCAACACCACTACTCTCGACTTAAGCTTGTATTCCTTCATATCTACCTTGCTGATATAAGATACTCCAGTAGCCAAACCTTTATCATCAGTAGTAACCTTACGAACCATGGCATAAGTATAAAGGTCTACCTTGCCTTTTTTCATAGCTGGTTTCACCAAACAAGTACCCGCAGAGAAATCGGCATAGGCTTGACAAGCCCTGTTACACTGGTTACAGAAGAAACATGCTCCCCTTTCGTTGTTGATAGGCTTAGTAAGAATGGAAAGTCGAGAAGGCATTACTGGGATATTGACCTTATCTGCTCCCCTTTTGATGAACAATTCATGCAAACGTGGCTTGGGAGGTGGAAGGAAAAATCCATCTGGCTCATTATAGATTCCTTCTTTGGAGCCAAATACCCCAATCAGTTTATCTACTTTATCATAATATGGCTTTACGTCTTCGTAGCCGATAGGCCAGTTGTCACCTAAACCATCAATGTTTTTTCTTTTAAAATCATTAGGCCCAAAACGCAGGGAAATTCTTCCCCAGTGGTTGGTACGGCCACCCACCATCCTAGACCTGAACCAATCAAATTCAGTCCCGTCGGCTTTGGTATAAGGTTCACCATCAATATCCCATCCACCAATGGCCGCATCAAAATCACCAAAAGGTCTGTTTTGTGTGCTGGCGCCTCTACGTGGAGATTCCCATGGAAATCTAAGTTGGGTTCTGTCTTCCTCTTTGGCAGGGTCAAAATCTCCCCCCGCTTCAACAACGGCTACTGAAAATCCTGCCTCAGACAAGATTTTTGAGGCCATACCCCCTCCAGCACCTGAACCGACGATAATCACATCGTATGCTTCTCCGGGAGATTTTATTTGAAAACTCATACTGATTTATTTTAAAATTGTCTTTTAAGTTAGATTTTATTTGGCTATACCCAAAGAACATTACTGGAATTATGAATCATTTTTGTTCAAAACTAACAGAATATGTTTCTTAATTCTACTGAAATTGAAATATTTGATTAGGTTATTCTTTAGAACGGAAAGATATAAAAAAAATATTAGCTAAAAGGTTTTAGTGTTTTATACAAAAAAGATTGCCCGAGGGCATATTTTAATTTATTTTCAATAAAAAATCATATCCATTAATAACGTTGCTTTAAAAAAATCGATTCATTGCAAATAATGTAAAATTATAGTTTTGCTTGTTATAATTTAAAAATTATAAGCGGTGAAATTTTAGTTTGTATGAACAAGAAAAAAGCCAGTATTACAATACCGGCTCCAAGAATTCCCATACATTTTTGGCGACCACTTGATGCCCCTCAGCGGTAGGGTGGATTCCATCGGGCTGGTTTAGCGCCGCATTCCCGCCAACTCCTTCCAATAAAAATGGAATAAGCACCAAATCATTCTCCTTAGCAATTTCAGGGTACATTTTTCGAAACTCAGTGGTATATTCCTGTCCCATATTTGGGGGAATTTGCATGCCTGCTAGGATGATCTTGGTTTCAGGGTATTTCTGCTCGATCTTGTCTATAATTCCTTGCAGATTTTTCCTTGTTTCATCCAGTTGGATTCCCCTCAATCCATCATTGCCTCCCAGTTCCAAAATAAAAATATCCGGCTTGTCTTCTAAAAACCAATCAATCCTGGATAGCCCACTGGCAGAAGTCTCCCCACTAAGCCCTCCATTGATCACCTTATAATCCAGGGCTAAACTATCAATTGTATTTTGTATCAAAGCAGGAAAAGCTTGGGACTGATCCACCCCGTAGCCCGCTGTCATGCTGTCACCAAAAAAAAGAATGGTCTTTTTCTTTTCTTCAGCTGCTGGGCTAACCGCCGTTTCTGTCTCTTCCTTTTTCTCAGTACTTTGCTTTTGTTCAGAGCTACAGGAACCTAAAAAAACACCTACAATTGAAAGGCTTAATATTGACTTAAGTATACTTGTTTTGGTCATGTTGTGAAACTTATTGCTCCTAAATTACGATTTAATAACTTATTGACGTTAGAATAGCCTGCCCGGTTTTCTTTAACATACTTGTATTATACTTAACAATCCAAGGCCATTATGACCTAAATAATTACAAATTGGCCTAAAGAGCACTATCGGGTATGATAATCACGAAATTGATTAATTTTCCATTTGGGCCAAATTCTTTTACAGTTTCCAGGCCAAAGAACATATAAAACCAAAAGGGAGGCCAAAATTGTTTCCTGTTTCAATTAGAATTTAAATTTATGAGCATACTTTCTGTTAAAAATGTAAGTAAGATTTACCAAAGTGGTTCACGAAAATTGACCGTGTTGGACAATGTAAACATGAGTGTTGCTGCTGGTGACAGTGTGGCCATTGTTGGACCTTCTGGAAGTGGAAAAACCACCCTTTTGGGATTGTGTGCAGGCCTGGATAGCGCCAGTGAAGGAAGTATAAGCTTAAATGGACATCGGCTGGATGGGATGACAGAAGATGAAAGAGCTGCGGTGAGAAGCCAGGAAATAGGATTTATTTTTCAGAATTTCCAATTACTCCCCACCTTGACAGCATTAGAAAACGTGATGGTACCATTGGAATTGAAAAAGAGAAAGGATGCCAAGGACAAGGCTTTGGAATTATTGGAAAAAGTAGGACTTAAGGACAGAGCCACCCATTATCCAAGCCAATTATCAGGTGGAGAACAGCAACGGGTATCCATCGCCCGGGCCTTTGCCAATGAACCAAAAATTTTATTCGCTGATGAGCCAACGGGAAACCTTGACACCGAAACAGGTGAAATGATTGAAAATTTGATTTTTGACTTAAACAAGGCCTCAGGCACCACCTTGATCATGGTCACCCATGATACCGAGCTTGCGGCCAAGACCCATAAGATCATTCATATCAAAGGAGGAAAAATTCAAGAAAGTCAACATGCATAGATTGGAATGGATTCTTAAAATGGCCTTTAGGGATTTCCGACAAAACAAAGGCAAACTCCTACTTTTTATTTCCTCAATAGTGATCGGAATCGCTGCTTTGGTAGCCATCAGTTCATTTGGCGACAACCTTTCGAAGGACATAGACAATCAGGCAAGGGAATTACTTGGTGCCGACCTTGTCTTGGAAAACAATCAACCAATTGGAGATCAGGAATTGGATACCATGGCCATCGATCTGGCCGAGGAAATCAATTTTGCCAGTATGGTGTCCTTCACCAAATCCAATGAAAGCAGGCTGGTTCAGATCAGGGCATTGGAGGGAAATTTCCCATTCTATGGTGCCTTGGAAACCGCGCCTGTCTCTGCAGCTAGGGATTTCAGAGATGGACAACCAAAAGCTTTGGTGGAAAAGATCCTCATGGAACAGTTCAATGCATCCGTAGGTGATAGTATAAAAGTAGGCAATGTCCAATTTGTCATTGCAGGAGCTTTATTGGGTGCACCAGGACAAACAGGAATTACCGCTACCGTTGCTCCCATAGTATATATCCCCATGGAATATGCCGATGAGACTGGTTTGATCCAATATGGTAGCAGGGTAAACTACCAGAGGTATTATAGTTTTGATCAAGGAACAAATGTTGATGAATTGATCAAGCCCTATGATGAGATCTGGGAAGAAGATCATGTGGATGCAGACACTGTAGAAGACAAAAAGAGGTCCACCGGAAGGTCATTTGCCAATCTATCCGACTTCTTGAGCTTTGTAGCCTTTGTAGCCCTGCTTTTAGGATGTGTAGGCGTGGCCAGTGCGGTCAATGTTTTTGTAAAGGAAAAACTCGCTTCAGTGGCTGTCTTGCGTTGCCTGGGGGTTTCCTCCATGGACACCTTTTTGATTTACCTGACCCAAATCAAATTGATGGGCTTGGTAGGTTCCTTACTCGGAGCACTCTTGGGAAGCTTGATTCAGTTTATCTTGCCGCAGGTTTTCAGTGACTTTTTACCAGTAGATGTCACTGTGTCTGTCTCATGGAGAGCTGTTGCATTTGGGATCATAACAGGGCTGTTTATCTCGGTGTTGTTTGCCTTTCTCCCATTACTAAAAATAAGAAAGGTCCCTCCAATGATGACTTTGCGTACCGATGAGGATGCGGTGAAGTTCAGCAAGGACCCATGGAGATGGTTAGTAATGGTGGCCATTGGCGTATTTATATTTTCCTTCAGCCTATACCTTTTGGATGGTTGGGAGGAAGCCTTAGGTTTTACTGGATTTGTGGTCTTGGCCTTTGCCACTTTATGGTTTGTAGGCACTGGGATCATGTGGTTGATCAGAAGGTTTTTACCGCTTTCATTGAGCTACCCTATCCGACAATCCTTGGCCAATCTCTACAGGCCAAACAATCAAACCATTTCCTTGATTGCTACCATAGGTTTGGGCACGGCCATGATTTCCACTCTGTTCTTTGTACAAAACCAATTGCTGGACCAGGTAAAATTTGCCGACAAGGAAGACCAGCCCAATATGCTCTTTTTTGACATTCAAACCTCCCAGGTGGAAAAAGTAAAACAGTCTGTATTGAATGAAGGCTTACCTGTAATGCAGGAAGTACCCATAGTCACCATGAGACTGGAGACGATAAACGGGGTGGACAAAAGTGAAAATGCAGAACTACCAGATGAGGAAAAAAGATCCAGGGGTCTTTATAATAGAGAATTCAGGGTTACTTACAGAGATAGCCTAATAAAATCAGAAAGCTTAGCAGAGGGCAAATTGCATCGGGTGGAATCCCCGAAGGATAGTATTTATATCTCCTTTGACAAAGGATACGCAGGAAGAACTGGCATAAAAATGGGCGATGAAATTGTATTCAATGTACAAGGAAGGCCTATTAAAACCTATGTAGGCAGCTTTAGAGAGGTGAATTTCAGACAGGTTTCCACCAATTTCTTGGTGCTGTTCCCGGAAAATGTACTGGAAAAAGCCCCAAAATTCCACGTTGTCATTACCAAATCCGAAACTGATAAGCAGGCAGCCCAGGTACAGAACAAAATTGTAAAATCCTTCCCGAATATTTCTGTCATCAACCTTGGCTTAATTGTAGACACCTTTGAAGAGATTTTGGGCAAGATCAGCTTTGTCATACAATTCATGGCCCTGTTCAGCATTATCACTGGGATCTTGGTATTGGTAAGCTCCTTGATCATAAGTAAATACCAAAGGATGCGGGAAAGCATTCTGTTAAGGACCTTAGGAGCAAGTTCCCCAGTGGTCAGAACAATCAATACCATGGAATATTTCTTTTTGGGAAGTCTTGCTTCCCTAAGCGGCATTTTACTTTCTTTTCTGGCCACAGCCATGCTGAATATTTGGGTATTTGAATTTCCAGTACAATGGGCCTGGAAGGAAGCGGGAATCATATATGTGATGATTACGGCCATCACTGTACTCCTAGGCTGGTTAAATGGCAAGAACATTATCAATAAACCTCCCATGGAGATTTTGAGAAGTTGATTGTAAAGACATAAGATATATTATAAGGACAAGGCCTATTGTATCAAGCTCTATCATTTTGAGATTAGCAACTGTCCTATGTATTCAAGAAGAAATTGAAGTTTGTTTAAGTCAATTTATTAAGAATACGCAATGCACGAAGAGGGAATCTTGGTACTTCGACAAGCTCCGTAGCCAAGACTCCCTCTAACTTTTTAATATGCGTTATCTGTAATTATACTAAAGTACATTTTTTGAAGCATCGGATGACTGGAAGGAATGCTTCGTCAGATCAAAATGAAATAAGGAAAAGACTTTTGAGGTATGCTTATTTTATCCCTTCAAATGGTATAAAGGCTATTTTTCAATTATTTATAAAAAAATATTTCCCGAATTGAAACCTTTTACCTTAATTAGATGTATATACATTAAATACAATAACAAAAAATAATATGAAGCTTGAAGATGCAATACAGCAAAAGACTTTTAAAAGTCCCATGAATAAAGCGGTGGTAAACTTGCTTTATACCCAAAGCTATATTGTGACGCAACAGGTGAAATTATTCAAGCCATATGGTATATCTCCCGAGCAATATAATGTCTTGAGAATTTTAAGGGGACACCATCCGGAACCAATGACAGTATCTTCCATTCAGGATAGGATGCTAAACAAAATGTCCAATGCCTCCCGTTTGGTGGAAAAGCTAAAGCAAAAGGGTTTTGTAAACAGAAAAGAGTGCCCGAATGACAGAAGGCAAGTAGATATTAATATTACCAAAGAAGGATTGACATTACTTGAAAAATTGGATGAAGAGATCCAAAGGCTAAATAAAGAAGTCATTAACCTAAGCGAGGAAGAGGCCAACACCCTCAATGACCTTTTGGACAAACTAAGGGGGTAAAAAAATTTAAAACATTAGATGTATACACATACAATGTACATACTCAGAAAATAAATATCATAAAACAATAAAAACAAATCTAGTTATGAGTACTACAAAATGGACTATCGACCCTACACATTCAGAAATCAACTTCAAAGCAAAGCATTTGGTGATTTCAACAGTGACTGGGAAATTTAAAAAATTTGAAGGTGAAGCAGAAGCTGCAGCTCAGGATTTTGATGGAGCAAATGTTGGGTTTACTGCAGATATCGACAGTATTGACACCAACCAATCTGACAGAGATGCCCACTTGAAATCAGGTGATTTCTTTGATGCAGAGAAATACCCAAAACTAAAATTTGCAAATGGAGTATTAGTTAAAAATGGAGGTGATTACCTACTTAAAGGAGATCTAACCATAAAAGACACTACTAAACCTATAGAACTATCTGTAGACTTTGGAGGAGTGGCCGAAGATCCCTATGGAAATACCAAAGCAGGCTTTGAGCTTGAAGGTAAGATTAGTAGAAAAGATTATGGCCTTACGTGGAATGCTGTTACTGAAGCAGGCAGTGTAGTAGTAGGTGATCAGATCAAGATCTTGGCCAGCATACAGTTGGTGAAAAACTAATTAAAATTAAATCCCGCATATTTAAAATGACCATGGTATTAACCATGGTCATTTTATTTTTTGGCCTTGTACTTTTTATATTTCCCCCAGAAATAAATAGGAAAAATTAGCGCTTTCAATTTCCATTGATTTTTTTCATTAAAGCTTAATTCCTCGTCCTTGTGTACGGTGATATACATCATAGAGGCCATTATGGCATGTCCGAATAACAAAAGGAATAGTATTGCGTATAGGATAAGTTCTTTCATTTTTTGGGATGGATTAATACCAAGCTATTCCCATGAAAATTGGTAAATTCTTTATATATTATGATAAGGAGGCCAGGCCTCACTTTTAATTATTTTAAACTGGAAAATAGCACTGCGAATATCCATAAATAAACTCGTAATGAAAATAGCTTTGATCAAAGAAGGTAAAATTCCCAGTGACAGGCGTGTGCCCTTTAGTCCCCAACAAGTAAGCGCATTGAACCAGAAATATGAGGGGAAAGCTTCTTTTGTAGTTCAATCCAGTGACATTAGGGCCTTTACAGATGAAGAGTATGAAGCGGAAGGCGTTGAATTGGTTGAAGATGTATCTGACTGCGATGTTTTGATGGGAGTGAAAGAGGTCCCTATTCATGATCTGATTGCAGAAAAAACCTATTTTTTCTTTTCACATACCATCAAGGCCCAACCCTATAACAGGGGTTTGCTTCAGGCCATTTTAAGAAAAAACATTCAGCTGATAGATTACGAAATCCTACGTCATGGAGGAGAGAGGGTCGTAGCCTTTGGGAGATGGGCCGGCATAGTTGGTGGCTATAATGGCTTATGGACATATGGTAAAAAGACCGGATTGTTTGACCTAAAAAGGGCAAAGGACTGCTTCGATATGGAAGAGCTCCATGCAGAATTGAAAAACATTCAATTGCCACCTATTAAAATGGTCATAACAGGCAATGGCCGTGTAGGCAATGGAGTAAAGGAAATTCTACTCGTGGCTGGTATCAGGGAAGTCAGTCCAAAAGAACTGATCAATAATTATTATGAAGAGCCTGTATTTGCCCAATTGGCCATGGAGGATTATAATCGAAGAAAAACCGATGGTGGCTATGAAAAACAGGAATTTTATTCCCAAGCTGAGAAATATGAAAGTCACTTTTTCAAGTACGCAGAGGTAAGCGAGATCCTATTCGCTGCCGCCTATTGGGATCCTAAAGCCCCTAAATTATTTGAACAAAACGATTTACAAAAGGAGGAATTTAACCTCTCTGTCATTGCCGATATCACCTGCGACATCAATGGTTCGGTCCCTACCACCATTAGACCAAGCACCATTGCTGACCCGGTGTATGACGTGGGCAGATTGAATCTAGAGGAATTGCCAGCCTTTGGCTCTCAGCACAGCATATCGGTCATGGCCATTGACAATTTGCCCTGTGAGCTGCCAAGAGATGCTTCTGAGGATTTTGGTGCACAGCTAATGGAAAATGTCATCCCTGCATTACTTGCTGATGAGGAACAAGACATCATTGCAAATGCATCCATAACAAGAGATGGGGCATTGACAGAAAGGTTCAGCTATCTAAAAGACTTTGTAAAAGAGATTCCTTCAGATCATGCTTGATATCAAAAGGTATATAGAACACACCCTATTAAGTCCCACGCTTACCGATCGCCATATCAACCAATTGATTCTTCAAGCTCGCGAATATCACTTTCACGGAGTTTGCGTCCCACCTTTTTGGGTCAAAAAGGTGAAGCGGGAATTAGAGGACCTAAATATGCAAGTTGTCACCGTGGTTGGATTTCCGTTGGGCTACCAAATGACCGAGACCAAAGTCTTTGAAACGGAAAGGGCTATTAAAGATGGCGCTGATGAGATAGATGTGGTTTGGTCACTATCTGCCTTCAAGTCAGGCATGAACTGGCCAAAAATTGAGCTGGCCAAACTCTCAACCTTATGCCATGATCATGGCAAGGTATTGAAAGTAATTATAGAAACCGGTTATTTAAGCCAACAAGAAATTATTGAAGCCTGTAAAATCGGCAGCGATGCGGGGGTAGACTTTATAAAGACTTCTTCAGGCTATGCTGAATCAGGAGCCAGAAAGGAAGACATTCAATTAATGAGAAGGATTTTGCCCAGCAATGTAGGGATCAAAGCCAGCGGAGGAATAAAAACTTATGAACAGGCCAAAACCATGATAGAAGCTGGCGCAGACCGCATTGGAACAAGCTCAGGGATGGAAATACTTAAAGAATGGGAAATAGCAAAATCAATTAAATGAGGTATCAGGATCTTTTTCTACCTGAATAACAGTTCCCTGATTATCATAATCCAGCTTTCTTACATCCCCATCTCTATTGAAATAAATCAGCAAAAACGGAATGATAAAGAAAGCCATCAAAATATAGACAATACCGATGATTTTCCTTTGGGCTGCCTGTCGGCCAAAATAAATGGCCATTTTAACGGGTATATTTCTCAGTGCAGGAAAAGGCAGAAATATCAAAGTCCCAAAAAAATTGATGAGAAAGTGGACCAAGGCAATAGCAATTGCAGCCTCATTTTTAAACATTGCAGCAATTGCCGCAGTAATGGTTGTTCCTATATTAGCGCCAAGAATAAAAGGGAATACTTTATTTAAAGATACTTTTTTTGTTGCTACCGCTGGGACCAATAAGGAAGTGGTCACCGTACTGGACTGTACCGCAGCTGTAAAGAACATCCCATAAAGGAAACCCCTATATGGATTTTTGAAAATATGCTTGCTGACCTGCTTGAAATCCTTGGAAAGAAAGGTCTTGTAAACCGAGGATGACAATAGCTTAATGGACAAAAATATCAGCAGTACACTGATGATCAATGAGACTACAGGAATGTTAACCAATTCCACCAGAAAATTTGTCAAAGGCCGTGTAAAAATCACATTATAGGAGAATCGATCATGCAATATATGCCCTTCACTGAAGACACTGATCGATACCATGCTGGCGATTTTGCTTAAAAAGCCAAAATAATATTCAAGTGGTAGGAGAATGATTACCGTGATAATATTGAAGATATCGTGTAATACCCCAGCTGAAATGGCTTTTCTAAACTCTCCTTTCTTCATGATAAAGGTAAAGGAGACCAAAGTGGAAGTGATGGTTGTACCGATATTTGCCCCCATAACCAGAGGTACTGCCTGCATGATACTGAGATTTCCCGCAGCCACCACTGCCACTACCATGGCGGTAACAGTGCTGCTGGATTGAATAAGGGCAGTCATTAGAAGCCCTATAAAAAGCCCAACGAATGGATTATTGGTGGCCATAAATATTTTATTGGCCACTTCATTATTTAGGTGAAGCAAAGAAACGGTAAGAAGATCAATAGAGACCATGAAAAGGACCAATGCAATTAATATTTGCATTCCCATAAACAACCGCTTTGAAGATGTTTTTTGTTCTAAGGTCTCTGCCATTTAATTTAGTGTCTCCTCCAATAAGGCCCAATTAATCCAATTCACAAAATTAAGCCTAAGCTAAACAGATAATATGAGATAATATATGAAGCTTATGTTAACAATATCCCAAAAAAAGGTGAATTCCTGATAATTAGCTCAATATTTTATTCGTGGTAAATCGCTTTTTTATGTTAATCGTTTTGTAAAAATAATATTAAAAAGCATATTGTAAAACGTAACGATAGTTTTATGGGGGTAATAGACGAAGTTAACAATTTGTTAATATTATCTCGATTAAACTTAATTAACTTTGTGGCCTATTTAAAAAACCGCCAAAAACAAATCTATGGCTAAGCTTAAAGATCAAAACATCAATCAGGACGCACTATCCAAAGCGGCCTATTCACTTTTTGATTTTACAAAAAAAGAAAAATCTTTCCTCCTTGTACTATGTATCCTGGTATCCATTGCTGGTTTTATCACCCAATATACCTATGCAGCAATGTGGTTCGGCTTTACCTTGGCAGCATATTCTGCCATCGGTAATGACAGTATTCAGACCATTGGAACTTTTATTGCATCCAATCAAAGAAAAAAATGGTATTGGCTATGGCTCTTTATGGGCGGTATATTCGTTGCCACTGCCGTTTACAGTTGGATCAATTATGGAGGAGATGTGAGTTACCAGCGCCTTTATGTAAAAGGACTTGATAAGGCTCCTGAAAAGTTTGTATTCCTTCAGTTGGCCGCCCCAATTGTCCTTATGGTAATGACCAGGATGAGAATGCCCGTATCTACGACTTTCTTGCTTCTCAATGTATTTACCTATAAGGCCGGAACTATTGCTGGAGTAGTGCAAAAAAGTTTAATAGGCTATTTATTGGCCTTTGTTATTGCCATAGTATTCTGGTTCGTGTTGGAGAAATTTGTCACTAATTACCTGAAAGGCAAAGCCAAAAACTATTGGTATATCCTTCAGTGGATTACTTCAGGTACTCTTTGGTCGCTATGGTTGATGCAGGATGCAGCGAATATCGCCGTATTCTTGCCTAGAGCACTAAATATCTATGAGTTTTTGGCTTATACAGGATTTATCTTCTTTGGATTAGGCTTTTTGTTCTACTTCAAAGGTGATAGGATTCAGGGTATCGTAAACGAAAAATCGAAAGTAACCGATGTAAGGGCAGCAACTATTGTGGATTTTATCTACTGTATTCTTTTGTTCTACTTCAAAATGTACAGCAAGATGCCAATGAGTACCACTTGGGTATTTATCGGTTTGCTGGGAGGTAGAGAAATAGCGATAGCACTTTCCAAGTCCAAAAAGCTCAAGAAAAGAAAAGCGAGGTTGTACAGGGCATATAAAATGGCCAGCAATGACGTGTTGAAAGCAACAATAGGATTAGTAGTATCCTTGATATTGGCACTGATCATTAATGAAGGGATCAGAAAAGAAATATTTGATTTGATTTTCTAAAAAAATATAAAGCGGCTTAGGCCGCTTTTTTTTTGCCTCATAATTAACCTTTTGTTCCTACACTACCTTTCGGGGTTTTGTCACTAAACAAAATTACCTTAACTTCATTGACTAAATTATCAATGATGGAATTATATTCCCCTGAATATTTCATGAACGAGGCTCTCAAACAAGCCAAGCTAGCCTTTGAAGATGATGAAATACCAGTAGGTGCGGTAATAGTTTGTAGGAATAGAATTATTGCCCGTGCCTATAATCAAACAGAAAAGCTCACGGATGTAACCGCCCATGCAGAAGTTCTTGCTATTACAGCTGCTTCTGATGCACTAGGGGCAAAGTACCTGACCGAGTGTGAGCTCTATGTTACTTTAGAGCCTTGCATTATGTGTGCAGGGGCAAGCTTCTGGGCCCAACTTGGAGGCATCCACTTTGCGGCCTCTGATCCTAAAAGGGGATATGGAAGATTGTCAGAGCAAGTCCTTCACCCTAAAACCAAGGTTTCAAGTGGTTTAATGGGAGAAGAAGCCAAGTCACTATTGGATGCTTTTTTCAAAAAGTTGAGAAAATAGCAGTTTAAAATGATTTGGAGAACCATTTTTGATTGATCTTGGTTTGTTGAGTAAGCAATTAAAAGAAGAATTATTATTTAATGTTAAACTATAAAATTTTATAAAACAATGGCTTTTGAGTTACCACAATTACCTTATGATTTCAATGCATTGGAACCAAGTATCGATGCTAGAACAATGGAAATTCACCACGGAAAGCACCATAATGCTTATGTAACTAAATTGAATGATGCCATTGCCGGTACTGACCTTGAAGGCAAAAGCCTTGAAGAGTTGATGAAAGTAGCTGGCTCAAATACAGCAGTAAGAAATAATGGTGGTGGTCACTATAACCACTCACTTTTCTGGACTATTCTTTCTCCAAACGGCGGAGGAGCTCCAACAGGTGAATTGGCTTCAGCTATCGATGCTAAATTCGGTTCATTTGATGCTTTTAAGGAAAAATTCAACACTGCCGCGGCCACTAGATTTGGTTCTGGATGGGCTTGGTTATGTGTTGATACCAAAAAAGAACTTTGTGTATGCTCTTCTCCTAATCAGGACAACCCTGTCATGGACGTAGCTGAGTGCCCAGGTACTCCTATCCTTGGATTGGATGTTTGGGAACATGCTTATTATTTGAACTACCAAAACAGAAGACCTGATTATATCTCTGCTTTCTGGGATGTAATCAATTGGGAAGAAGTAAGCAAAAGATACGCAGCTGCTAAATAATCAGTAAGCAAAGATTTAAATTAACTGATATAGTCCTCGGTCCCTGTTTTGGGCCTGGGACTTTTTTTGTTCGTATTCCTCCATATTAGCTTTTTCAGCCATTTTGTTAATCGGGATTTGTAATCCCGATTAACAATAAAAGAGGATTTTAAATCCTCCACTATTTCAAGTTCAGGATTGCAAATCCTGAACAGCCCGATTACAAATCCATAACAGCCTGAGCTCCTTACAAATCCTGAACAGCCTAAATAACCCTACCCTGTCTTTTTAAAGACACCCCACTTCCTCCTCTAGGTATTGCTATCCCGGCTTCTTTGTCCATTCCATAAACGTACGCTAAAAGTGTACGGTATTGATACAGTCACTTTCCATAAAGATACAGTAAAATGCATCCTACGAGAAGTTTAAAGGGGTTTGCTCCTTTTGGCATCAGATTTTCATATGGATGATTGAAATTTAATGAACCAGCATATTATGAAAATCTTTTACCAAATATCCTTAATACTATTTGCCTATCTGTTGAGCTCTGGAGTGGCATTTTCGCAAAACTCAGGAATGCTGAGCGGACAGGTTGTGGACAACCAAGGAGAAGTGATGCCTTTTGCCAATATTTCCTTGTTGGAAGAGGAAACTGGAGAGCTTATTTCCGGGGTCGTATCTGACGACAATGGTAAGTTTTCAATGGAAGTAAATTCAAATGAAGGCATGGCCGTATTGAATGTTTCCACCATAGGATTTAAAACCTATCATTCCGATCCTTTTAAGTTAAGAAAGGGAATGAATAAAAATTTCGGAGTGATCCAATTGGAGGAGGAAGCCACTTCTCTGGATGAAGTAGAAGTAAGAAGTAGCCGTCCAGAAGTGATCATAGAAGCAGACCGAACTGTCGTAAATATTGAAGGTACTGTTATGGCAGAAGGCAGCAATGCCCTTGAGGTATTGGGGAGATCTCCGGGAGTTTATGTAGATGGTGACGGCAACATTAACCTTAATGGCCGTTCAGGTGTTATCGTACTTCTAGATGACAGACAAACTTATATGAGTGCCACTGAGTTGGCTGATTTTTTAAGGGCAATGCCAGCTGATAATATTAAAAGTATAGAAGTGATCAATAACCCTCCTGCCAAATATGATGCAGAGGGATCTGCAGGCGTACTAAATATCAAGCTAAAAAAGAATGATTACAATGGCACCAATGGAAGTATCCAAGCAGGCAACTATTATAATGGCCGAAACGCTCCTTTTGCCGGAGCAACTCTCAATATAAAGCGAGGAAAATGGACTACAAACAGTAGCTTAAATTACAGCTCCTGGGTACGTGATATTGACCTGGACATTGTACGTAGGTTTCAATTGGATGAAGGTGAATCAGTATTCGACCAAGATGCCCTTTTAGGACTTGGAGGCAAGAGCATCTATTTCACAGGAGGAGCAGATTATCAGATCAGCACACAACATTCAGTGGGAATAAACCTTCAGGCCTCTGATTATAACGGATACAATGATGGCAATTCGTTGACCGATATTTCCAACCCTGACAATAGTGACACAAATCACCTAAGCGCACTAAATGATGCTGAAAATGATAATAGGAGGTTTTTCGGAAACTTCCATTATATAGGCAATCTGGACACTTTAGGAACCAAGCTAAGTGCTGATATTGACTACACTGCCGTAGACGGAGGCTCCATCAGTTTATTGACCAATGATTATTGGGTCAATGATGACTTTGATGATGGTACTATGGATAGAATCCTGACCGATAATATGATGAATTATAACATCTTCACTGCCAAAATAGACTTCACCAAACCTTTGAGCGAAAAAACCAAGCTGGAAGCGGGATTAAAGGGAAGTTGGGTAGAATCGGATAATGTCCTAGAGATCTCCAGAAGTCAAGAAGAAGGCCCTTTCGAACCAGATCCTAATAGCAACCATTTTATTTATAATGAGAATGTATTGGCTGCCTATACCTCTCTGAAAGCCCCTTTAAGTGAAAAATTAGACTTTCAGGCAGGTTTGAGACTTGAGTATTCAGATATCACAGGTAATTCTGTCACCCTAAACGAAGTGAATAAACAGGAATATGTAAATCTATTCCCAAGTGCATACCTACAACATAAAATCTCAGATAATTATCAAATCACCTATAATATTAATCGAAGAATTACCAGGCCAAATTATAGATTGTTAAACCCATTTGTATTTTATGTAGACCCCTTAACTACTGAACAGGGAAATCCAAACCTAAAACCCCAATACGCCAATAATTTTGAGATGAGCCATGTCATTAAGGGAGCTTATCAATTTACATTGGCCTATTCTAGAACTACCAATGCTTTTGGTCAGGTCCTTTCTCAGGATGAAGAGACCAGAAAAACCTTTATACAGGTTCAGAATTTTGACAAATCGGAGGATTTGGGATTGAGGATGATGATTCCAGTCGAAATAGCTGAATGGTACAGCACCAGTAATATGATACAGCTTTATTATAAAACATATCAATCTCAACTAGGGGATGATTTCCTGGATGTTTCTCAGTTCTCATATACTGCCAGAACACAACATAATATCACCTTGCCTAAAGGGTTTAAAGTCGAATTGGTAGGTATGTACATTAGCCCATTTCTTGAAGGACAGTTGGATGCCCAAGGTTTTGGCTGGGTAGATGCGGGTATTACCAAAACATTCAAGGATGATAAGTTTGCAGTCACCGTAAACGGCAATGATCTCTTTAGAACGGCTGGCTTCAGGGGAAAAGTAAACTTTGGAGATATCAACACTGACATTAGACAGTACAATAGCCAGCAATCCATTCGATTGACCTTAAGGTGGAAATTCTCTAAAGGCGAAAACTTTAAAGTTTCCAACAGAAGCGGTAGTACAGAAGAAAGAAACCGACTTGATTAAAGTAGTTTCCTGCAATCTCAGACATAAACGGATCAATACGTCATCGATAAAAAAGACTTTATTTTGGTTTAACAGCAAAAAAGTAACCTCTCCTGGAGGTTATTTTTTTTTGTAAAAAATAAAAATGGCACAGCATAAAAACACTGTGCCAACTATTGATTTGCTTATCGATTTTCATTTATTTGAAATGGTAAAGGAACACCAATTTCCCGGTAAACGCAGGTTTCTTTTGGTCCTTGATCTCCAACTTTATTTCCATTTCTGTCTTCACCGTTCCTCTCAAATTGGTGATATTGGCCAATTTGGCATGTAACCTTACTTCACTGTCCACCACAACAGGCTGAGCGAAACGCAAAGATTCAATCCCATAGTTTACCAACATTTTTAGGTTATTCACTTGAACAATTTGTTCCCATAAAAATGGCACCAATGAAAGTGTCAAATATCCATGAGCAATGGTATTTCCAAATGCTCCTTCAGCCTTAGCCTTCTCAGGATCAGTATGGATCCACTGGTGGTCTAGCGTGGCATCAGCGAATTTATTGATTTGATCCTGTGTGATTTTATGATAATCAGAAATGCCTAATGGTTGACCGATATGTTTTTCGAATTCTTCGAAACTGTTAATTACAAGTTGACTCATTGGGTATGAATATATAAAGTTTTAAAAGGCGAATATACATAAAAGCCTAGATAAAGGAAATTATCTGCTTGTGCGCTTTTTACCCCCGATTTTCTAAGTTTTATCTGCGTTTTTTTGGTGATTCCTATTGATTTAATGAAAAAAAATACTTGTTTTAAAGCTTTAATTAGTTTTTAATTTCAATAATCCCATACATTTAAAATGATAAACCTTTTTAAATGGGCGATTTTAGCTTGCTTATTTTCTTTTTTAATTTTTGAAAATACAGTTTTTGCCCAATCGGAAAAAGAAATAAACCTGTTTAACTCCATCGTTGAAAAAGAACTGAACCTTGAGCTGAATAGTGACTATGAGGTTCTCCAGCGAGTAAAGAAAAAGGTGACAATTCTCAATAAAGACGGTTTAAATGATGGCTTGATAACCATCTATTACAACGACCTCATATCCATTGAGGATTTTAATGGAATTGTCCGGGATAAATCTTCAGGCAAAACCATTGACAAATTAAGATTAAAGGACCTCAATGACATTTCTTTAATCTCTGATTATTCCGTTTTTGAGGATAGCAGATTGAAATATTATGAATTGAATGCAGGGAAATTTCCAGTCGAAATAGAATTTGAATATACTACGAAAAAGAAAGGGAATGTGAACTTCCCAACTTGGGTACCTAGTGGACCAGCTAAGCAGTTTGTCAGAAAAGCAACACTTAATTTGTCCTATCCAGAAAGCTTGGGAATTCGATATATGGTTCAAAACATAGACCAAGAAGCCAAAGTCCAGAAATCAGAGGGAAATGTTGCCCTTCACTGGGAGCTTGAGAATCTGCTTACACTTTCAGAAGAGAAGCCAGATGAAGACAGCTTGGCCATGGTTAAAATTGCCCCTAAAGCATTTTCCATGGAGGGATATGCCTCCAATCTTGAAACATGGAATGGTCTAGGGGAGTGGATTTATCAGCTCAACCAAGAAAAAGACATACTATCACCAGAAGCCAAATCAAAGGTTAATGAACTGACAGCAGGTGTGGAAACTGATTTAGAAAAAATCAAAGTGCTCTACCGTTATATGCAGGAAAATTACCGCTATGTAAGTATACAACTGGGCTTGGGAGGACTTATGCCGATGTCTGCTTCCGCAGTATTCGAAGCGAAATATGGAGATTGTAAAGCGCTAAGCATGTTTATGAATGCCATGCTTAAAGCATCAGGAATCAAGGCCAATTATACACTGGTAAAAGCAGGCAGCGATGAAAAGGATATAGATGTAGATTTCCCCTCTAATCAGTTCAATCACGTTATTTTACAGGTTCCTATGGAACAGGATACTGTTTGGCTGGAATGTACATCCAACACTTTACCAGCTGGCTTTTTAGGAGACTTTACCATGAACAGACATGTATTGGTGATCAACGAACAAGGAGGGAACATTGTAAAAACCCCCGATTACCAATCCCCTGCCTTTAATCGAATCAAAAATTTCTCCCAAATAGAATTACTGAATCAGGGAAGTGCCAAGATCAAACAAACCAAAGAAATGACGGGCTTGGCTGCCCAAACTTATATGCATGCAAAACAAATTCTCAATGAAAAGGAATTGCAAAAGCATCTTTATAAGGACCTTGATTTTAGCGGAGCCCATATTGAAAATTATGACTTAAATATCAATACTGATCAACTGGTACCTCAAGCGGTTTTAAGTCATGAAACGTATCTACAGCAATTTTACAAAAGCACCAGTAAGCGAATGATTATCCAGCCCAAGTACCAATCTATAAATTCTGGAGATATTCTAAACCGGAATTTGCATTGGGAAGAAAACATCGAGATATCTAGCCCTGAGGAATTGACGCTGGAACAGGGAGAAACCGACATCAACTTGACCGAAGACTATTTTGATTATAAAAAGCTACAAGTTTTTGAAGATAATCTTTTGAAAATCTCAAGGGTGGTAGAACTCCATTTTCCAAAAGAGGTCACTGACGAGACCATCAGCAATACCCTTAAGCAAATAGAGAAACTAGATGATCAACCTATATTTTTAAAGAGATGATGCACCATAAACACCAACTTAAAACCGCCATTATGTCAATGGCCATTTTGTTTTTGTCACCAATTATTTCAATCGCTCAAGACCAATCGATAAAGTTAGGCAAGTATAGTCAGCAAGAATTGGAAATGACAACATGTGATTTTGAACCGGAAGCAACTGCCATTGTTTTGGGAGAACAGGGAGTGAGCTTTTTTGCAGGTAATCGGTTAATCACTGAAATAAAGAGAAGAATCAAAGTTTTTGATAGCAAAGCCAGTGATTATGGAGATGTATCCATTACTTATTATGCCGGAGAAAATAATGTCGAAAATATTACTGGAATCAAGGCACAAGTGATGAACCTTATTAATGGTAAAGAAGAAATCTCCAAACTGTCCAAGAAGGATTTTTTCGAAACCGAATTGGGAAATGGGGTAAAAGAAATCCGATTTACCTTTCCCAATGTCAAAGAAGGATCTATCATAGAATATGAATACAATCATACTTACGAAAACATCACTTACCTGGATGGTTGGCGGTTCCAAAATGAAATCCCAACAGTTTTTTCAAAATATAAAATCCAAATTCCTGAATATTTGGACTACCGATTTTTAGGTCAAGGGGAACATTTTATTGTAGCCAATCAAAAAAGAGCCAGCATCAATGGAGACACGGAATGGACATTGACCAATCTTAAATCTACCCAACCTGAGCCCTATATGAACAATTATATGGACTATCTGGACAAAATTGAATTTCAGCTGGCTGGATACAAGGACGGGAGTAATCATGGGATATATAAATCTGTTCTTAGCGATTGGCAAAAGCTTGCTGATGAAATATATTACATTGATAATTTCAAGTCCTATTTCAAGAATAATGGGACTTTCAAAGATCTAGCTGAAAAAGAAATCGAAGGCGAAACCCCAAAAGAGAAAGCTGAATTCATCTATGAACTGATCAAAAAAGAATACACACTTAATGATGAATCGGGATTTATTCCAGATCAAAGCATTAAGAAATTGGTAGACGGGAAGGTTGGAAGCAAAACAGAGTTAAACTTACTTTTAATCGCCATGCTTAGAGCAAATGGCATTGACGCCGATCCTATATTGATCAGTAGTAAAGGGAATGGACGATCTTATTTGGTACAATTCCCCTTTGTAAGACAGTTTAACAGACTTATAGTAAAAGCCAATATTGATGAGAAAGAAATCTTTCTGGATACTTCAAATGAACATGTACCATTCGGTTATTTGCCTTTAGCATACCATGTAGATGAAGGTTTTTTGCTTAAAGAAGAAGATAGTCATTTGGTTAAAATCAACCTGGATCACAAGTCCGGAATAAAACAAATGATTAATATTTCACTAATTGAAGATTCGATTCAGTTTACTCATACAGTGCGATACATGGATTATGATGCCATACAGTTTATGGAGCAACATAACGATATAGATGAAGAAACGCTTGCAAGCATGTTGGAGAATGAGGATGCCAGTGTCCTTGATCTCCACATAAATGACCTTGATAGGAACAACAATCAAATTGAAAGCACTTTTTTGGTAAACATGCCATTTGAACAGTCCTCAGACTTGCTGTTGATCAATCCAATAATGATTTCAAGACATGATAAAAATCCCTTTAAGATAGATGAAAGAGTATTTCCAGTTGATTTTAACTATATTTTCAAAGACAACTATATAGCAAATATTCACATACCTGAAGGTTATGAACTGGATGATTATCCAGAGTCAATATCCATGGCTATGCCTGGTGGTTTAGCCAAATTCATGTATATTCCTCAGGAGGATACAAATAGAAACATGCTCACAATAAATATTCGTTTCGACTTAAAAAGTGAAATGGTCCAACCTTCAATTTATCCGGAATTAAAGGCATTTATGGAGTTCATGGTCAATAAAATTCAAGAACCCGTGGTACTCAAAAAGATCTCTTCATGACCTACTAAGAAAAAAGCAGCTTTGTTAAAATAAAGCTGCTTTTTTCTTAAATAATGAAATTCTTGAATCCTAGAATTATTTAGCAAGCGTCACCTTGATGGCTTTGCGCTTAATTTTTTGGTTTTTGGAAGCCTCTATCGCCTGTTTATATTTATCCCTGCTTACCGCCACATAGGAAAAGAAATCCTTTACCTCAATGAGCCCAAGGTCTTCCTTGCTCAAAAAGTCAAACTGTAGGAAAAATCCTACCAAGTCTATTTTATTGACCTTATGTTTCTTCCCTTTATTGATATGCAAAGTGGCAAATGCTGGCCGGGCCTTTTCATTTGGTCCCTCCAAAATCAATTCCTCTGGCTTAAATCCAAGGTATTTGGGTAAATAATCGCTTTCAGCCATTAGCAAGACACTGGTTCCAGTTGATTTCATCCTTGCGGTCCTACCATTGCGGTGAACAAAGGTGGTTTCCTGAGGGGGAATCTGAAAATGAACCACATAATCCAAATCTGGAATATCAATGCCTCTGGATGCAATATCTGTCGCAATCAAGACCTGTGCACTGCCATTTCTAAACTTTGTTAGTTGGGATTCTCTTTCGTCTTGCTCAAGACCACCCCTGAAAAGGGAATAGATGACTTGATGTTGATCCAAAAACTCCCCGATTCGATCACAGGCATCTCTGTGATTGGCAAAAATGATCACATTTTGCCCCACCTTAAGGCTTTGTATCAGTTTTAACAGTCCCTCCAGTTTTTCTCCTTTGGGCGCGACAAGCTGCTTAACTGTTATATCAGGCTTTTTATCTCCCTCAGATGCTACCGTAAAATGCTCATCAAAATCCAAATAATAGGGCAGTTCAATCGCATTGGTAGCTGAAACCAGGATTTTATTTTTCACTTGGTACAATTGCCCAGTGATATACCGCATTTGTCCCGTAAAGCCCAATTCCAGGGATTTGTCAAATTCATCAAAAACCAGTTCAGAGACATTTTCAGGATTAAACGTTCCACGCTCCAAATGGTCCTTGATACGCCCTGGAGTCCCAACCAAAATTGTTGGGGGCACAGAGAAATTCTTCCTTTCTATACTAAAAAGATGCCCTCCATAACAAGCATTTACTTTGACAGGTAGTTTCATCTGTTTCAGGACACTTTCAATTTGTAGCACCAGCTCTCTGGTAGGTGCCAAAATCAGGGCCTGAACACCCTCCCTTTTCTGAAGCTTCGGAAGAATACTCAAAAGATAGGCCAAGGTCTTTCCACTTCCTGTTGGAGCCAACAACATTATATTTTGATGCTTTTTAGCCGCTTCAAGAGTTGCTTCCTGCATCTCATTCAATGATGAGATACCAAGATTTTCCAGAATTGCTTTTTGATTTGTGCTTGAAAGTGTCATGGGGCAAAGGTAATTCAAGTATCTTTATAAATTAGTAAAATATGTCTATTCAATGGAAGAACAACCAAATAATCCTATGCATGGGGTTAAACTTGAGCAAATTGTCACTGTTTTGGTAAAATATTACGGCTGGGAAAACCTGGGCGAAAAAGTGCGAATAAATTGTTTTATCAATGACCCTAGCATTAAAAGCAGCCTGAAATTTTTAAGAAGGACGCCTTGGGCCAGGGAAAAAGTAGAAGCATTATACCTTGAGCTCCTGAAAAAGAGATAGCAGCATCCTACAGTTAGGATATCTCATAAGAGTATTAAAAAGCAAGTTTTATCCCATTGATAACCATGCCCGTGCCAATAATAGCCAGGATCAGCCCCATTAATTTCCCGATTACTTCGATAAAGTTTTTGCCCACTTTTTTAACAATTTTCTCAGCGGCTGAAAAGGTTAAATAGGTGATAAAAACCATCAGACCAAATATCAGGATAACGATCAGAATTTTAACATAATCCGCATTGGTCACATAGTTCATGGCAGTGACAATGGTTCCTGGCCCAGCCAAAATCGGAATGGCCAAGGGTGATATGGCTACACTATCATCAAAATCCTGCTCCTTTGGTCCATGAATTTTTGATTTCCGAGATTGTAACATTTCAAAACCCACAAAAAATATTAATATCCCTCCTGTGATTTTGAAGGCAGGGATGGTCAACCCAAAGAGTTCAAAAATAAATTTACCTAAAATTACAAAAGCAAGCACAATGATAAAAGCAGTCAAAGTAGCTGTTTTCGCAATTTTACGTTTGTCATCCTCACTTTCCCCATCCACCATTCCCAGAAATATGGGCGTGTTTGCAATGGGATTCATGATTGCAAAAAAGCCTGTGAATACCGATAAAGCAAAAGTGAATAAGTTTTCTGACATGTGTATCAGGCTTAAAAATGAATGATATAAGAGCAAACGACTGGCCGATCAATTTAAACATTTCAAACATTTTTTGCTTCGAACCCTAGTGATTTTTTGTTTTTTTAATTCCATGGATAAATAAAATGAACAACAGCTATTAACCGCTATCATTTTTCACCACATAAAACCATAGTAATCAATATATTGTGTCCGGTATTTAGTATATTAATTAGGTATTAACCTCTTTTCTTCATCATGCCCAAATCAGCGCCTAAACTAAAATATGTTGGAATCAACAGGGAGATAGAGCTTCAGGAAGACTTTGAAAATATACTTGAAGTTTCTATTGCCAATAAAATTCCTCATTTACATGAATGTGGTGGAAACGGAAGGTGTACCACTTGTAGAATTAGGGTGATCGATGGGATGCAACATCTATCCCCTCCTGACCATTGGGAGCAAAAAGTTTCAAGAATCCGGAACTGGGACCCTTCCATCAGGTTGGCCTGCCAAGCCAAGGTCCATGGAGATGCAACTATTCAGCGCTTGGTTTGGACCAGTGCAGAAATCAGCAAACTGCAGTTAGAAACTTTGCCTGAAGATGTTGGGGAGGAGCGGTCTTTGGCGATTTTATTTTGCGATATGCGGGACTTTACGTCCATTGCTTCCCAACATACCAATTTTGACCTTGCCCATATGTTAAACCGCTTTTTCACCATTCTGGGAGATCCCATTTTGATGAATGACGGGATTATCTACCAATATGCAGGTGATGAAATTATCGGTCTTTTTGGCACAGGAGGTGGTGATACGGATAAAATATGTTTGGATGCATTAAGGGCGGGATTGGGTATGCTCTATGCAGTGGAACGGTTAAACAAAATGGAACTGAAGGATTTTTCTACTGTTTTTCAGGTGGGAATAGGAATCCATTTTGGACATGCGTTTGTAGGGAATTTAGGTCATCCCAAACATAAGCAGTTTACCGTTTTGGGAGACCCAGTAAATGTCGCCAGCAGGATCCAAAACCAAAATAAGGAACTGGGCACTAAGCTGTTGGTATCAAAGGTGTTTATGGAAAATCTGCCTAAAAACACGGTCAAAATCGGCAAGACCACCAAGGTAAGTTTAAAAGGCAAACAAGAGGAATTTGAGCTTTTTGAGATGAGGGGCTTTGCCCATTTTGACACCAACCTGGAAGTACAGGCTTCATTGGACCTATTGCTAAAAAATGAAGACGGTTTTGCCCAACGTTTTTATGATAAACTGTTTATCAAAGCCCCAAGTGTTCAACAGCTGTTCAAAAAAAACATGCTTGAGCAGGGCCGGATGCTTACCCATATGCTGAGTGGAATAATTTATTCACTGAGCCGCCCTGAACATTTGAAAATGGGCCTCCACAAATTGGGAAAACAACATATTCGTTATGGAGTAAAAAAGGAATATTATCCAATTCTCCGGGAAGTGATGCTGGAGGCCATTAAAGAAGAACTTGGTGAATCGCATAATGAGAACATTCAAAAGGCCTGGGAAAATGCCATTGATATGGTAACAGCCTTAATGAAAGAAAGCTATGATTAAGCGGCATTCCTCAAAACCATAGCTTTCCAAATGATTAGCTGACAATCTTTTTAAGCTCACTGAAGGCATTAGTGAACAATTGGTCAATAAAGTCTCCTACTTTTTTAACATTGAAATCCATATCAAAATCATAAGGCTTCCCTAATAAATTTAATTTCAAATCAGCCTTAAATAGGTCTCCTTTTTCTATAGCTTTAAGACTTCCGCTAAAAGTAAATGATTTAACATCGATCAAATCGCCTGAATGTTGAGCGATATAGGCACTCAGCTTAAGCACTCCTTCACTACCTAATTTAGCTGCCTCAAGGGCTGCTTTTGCCTCATTGAAAGCAACAGCTTCAGATCCCGTCTCAACGATTTTTAATGCAGCCTTTGCTGCCTCCAAAGCTATATAAGCTTCAGTGGACCCTATATTATTCAAAGCTTTGCTGGCAGCACTTATAGCAATATTCGCTGCTGTTTTCGCCGCACTTAGGGACTTCAATGCTGCTTGCCAAGCTGTATAATCCCCTCCATTCTTCACGGCGGAAAGTGTAGCTTTTGCGCTTTCAAAAGCGGTATAGTTCACCCCAGTTTTGGCCACATTCAAGGCTGTCTTGGCAGCTTGGAAGGCCGTATAATTAGCCCCAGTCTTTGCTATGTTCAAGGCCTGCTTAGCTGCTTCAAAAGCCGTATAGTCCGCTCCATACTGAATACCCTCCAGAACTTTTTCTGCTGCTTCCAAGGCCAACTTGGCCGCATAATATGCGGGCTTTGAATACCAATGATCAAGAGATTTAACCTTCTTCTTGGCACTTTCTACAGCCCTTTTGGCTGAACCTATACTGTTGTTATATTTTTTTTCGGCAGTATTGACCGATTTTTGCGCCTGCGAGATACCATTATTATAGGTTCTTTGGGCAGCATCCAAAGACTTTTGAGCAGCATTTACACCATTATCATATTTCTTTTCAGCAGCATTGACAGCATTTTGGGCATCGGTAAATGCCTTATCATAACTGGCTTTGGCAGCATTTACTTTCTGCTGGGCAGCATTTATGGAAGTACTACCATCTGATTTTGCCTGTTTGAGCGCACCGGTTAATTTCTTCAATTCAGCATCTGCGGCCGCCTGGGCTTTGGTCAATTTGTCTTCAGCATTATTATAAACAGCCTTATAAGCCTTTTCTGCATTATCAACCTTTTTTTCAGCGGCATCAATACTGGATTCCGTTTGACTCAGTGCCTGATTGATCTTTGCCTCCACTGTGGTTTTCAAATAATCTGTGATATGATTATTCATAGCTCCAGACAGGGCAAAATCCAATGATTCAGGATCAGTCAATTCTCCAGAACTATTTCCTTGGATTTCAAACTGCAGGGCTTTTGTGAAATCCTGCTCGAATTTAAATGAAATGCCTTGATCAGAAATACTGGCAAAAAGCCCCTCTTCAATGCCCAAAAAGGAAAAGCAACCATCAATTGAAGCAGCTTGCTTCTCGGGGCTGATTTCCAAAGTGAAGCTGGCGTCTTTTCCCTTCTCTCCACTGATCTTCAAAGGCCCGAAGCTAAGTTTATCGATATGTCCTGCCCCTTCAATTCCCGAATCTGAAATCCTGGTATATATGGAGATTTCTTCGCCAGCAATCACTATATCTCCTGAGAAGCTGAATCCCGGCTGATAAGTAATGGTACCGATAGTCCCTCCAGCAGGTGCACAATAGAGTTTTAAGGTTTTGATATCAAAGAAATCAGGAATGTGCTGCACCTTGATATTGAATAGTTGAGCGGCAAAGCTTAATAATTGGGCTGGATCCAGATTATCCAGCTCTCCGGACAAAATTTCTTCCGTGGGATTTTCAGAAATGGCCACCGCCATATTTACCGTGGTATCGGCAATTTCCAAACCACCTGCAATTCCAAATTCTGAAGGTATTCCTGTACTAACAAATTGCTCATAAATTATCCCCAATTGCACGGCTAGTGCTGGACCGATTTTAACACCTTGAATACCAAATGGATCTTTCCAATAATTCTTCATGGTCACAGCCCCCTTCGCTTCCAATTCATCCAATGAAATGGACATATCAAAATGTAAAGGCGTATCTTGGTTAGGAATGCTGATATCCATACCAAAAACAGCTACCAAAGCAGGTTCAGGAAGCAAATTGATTTGAAGCTTCATAGGGTCACAGGTAACTGAATGTCCCAGATTCAAACGTGTGTCAGGCATATCAATAATGATATCCGTAACACTTCCAAAATGTGCTGCCAGTTCCAATCCGATATGCTTCGTCCCAGTTAAGTCCGATAGCCCAGGAATTTCTTCCAAGATACCCATGAGTTGCAATCCAGCTTGCACATCAAAATCAAAACCTTCATTTTTGGTTTGGCATGCAGCAGAGGCATAGATAAACCCAAGCTTAGAAAAGCTGAGTTTGTTGATAAATGTCCCTTGGGCGCTCGGGAATATTTTGGAGAAAGTAAAACTCTGGGCATCAACGATTGCATAGAGCACAGTGGTGAAAGTAGTATTCTTTTCAAAATAAACACCGCAGTCCAAGGTCAGTCCTTCGATGGTTGCTTCCCCTTTTATTTCAAACTTGGCGGGCTTTTGCAAAGTCTTTTTATACAGCTGAAAATCCAAATCGGTTTTTTTCAGGCCCACTGGACCAAACTTCAGCTCTCCTAACTCTCCGTCAAAAACAATCCCATTGGTAGAGATATTCGCTGTAGTCTGGAAACTATATCCATGCACCTTGACCTGGCTTGATAATGCAAGCCCCAGAGGAATGGATTTTCCCTCAATAGTACAATCAGCATTTGCCATAGAAAGGTGGCTATTATTGAAAGCCACATCAAAATCGGGTGTACCAAGGCCTGCAGGTGAAATTTCATTGAAGAGACCAGTCAATACTTCCAAGGAGAATGTATTGGCATCAGCCACCAATCCTACAGCAGCTTCCGAAATTAATCCAGCAAAATCAAATGTTGTGCTTCCTACTAAAAGTGAGGCATTAAGGTCAAAGGCTACATTGGTACCTAAGATCCCATGTACATTTACTTTTTCCAAGCTCAGATTTTCAATGCCAAAAACACCTTTCAACTGTTGTGCTGAGGCATTTAAAATTAATGTTTTATTGGATAGTTGAACATGAAGTTCTAAGGCCCCAGTAGATTTGTCAGTAAGGCTATCTACATCAAAATCTCCGGTAAGTTGAGGACTGATATTCCAACTGTCACCTGATTTGTTAAGGTCAAGTTCAAAAAAAGCTTTGCTTAGTGTTACTCCCTGGCAAACTGCTTTGAAGAAAGGGACTGTACAAGTAAAAACAGCATTTGTAGCTTGGATAGGCTCCTGAAGATTGGTACTCGAAGTGCTTATTTGGGCACTTAGTAAAATGCTCTCATCTGTACCAAGGTACTCCTTGAAAACTGATAAAGCACCATCCATTCGAAGTTTCCCTGAGAAGGATACCTTATTATCACTAAGAGAAAGCTGAACATCATCAAAAATAAAATTGTCAATATCAGGGCAATTTAAATCTGCAAAAAGATCAGAAAGTTTAAAATTGTTGCTGATAGACATCGGTGAGGATACGGCAAGTGTTTCCATAGGTGTGGTTGTTTGGTGAGAAAAGAATTAACTTGGTGAATGCGGTAAAAACTGATAGATAGAAAAAATCTATTTTTAAAAAGATGTAGTTTTCAATTACAAAGTAGCTAAAAGTGAAGGGCTTTACTAGTAAAAGCTGAAGTTTATAGAATGTCATAAAACGAAAAAAGCAGCCAAGATTACTTGGCTGCTTAGAATAAATCAATGATTTTCTGCTTGAGGCCTTGGTCTCCTCTTCATTACTAAGCTGTCTGCAGGATACTTATCCTTAAGCATGGCCATTTGTGATTTGGCCCAGTTCATCAAAGTGCTTTTTTCATCGGGACTTAAGTTAGCTTCACTATGCAGTCCAAGTGCCGTATAGGATTTTAGAGGCATCTCACCCTCTTCAACTACCTCAATGACCTCTTCCAATTTGTGGTTTTGTCTGGCCAATGGCAAGTTGGTAAAGTCGTCAAAATTCAAATGTCTTTTGCCATCTTTAATATGGCCATCCAACCACCAAGCTACCGGTTGGATATTTGAATACCAAGGGTATTCTGTGGCATTCGAATGGCAATCATTACAGGCCTTATTTAGTATGCCTTGTACATTTTCCGGGATGGCATAATCTTCACTCATAGGTGCAGGCTGGGCATTGGAAATGTTTTTTTCCGGCTTGATAAACTGAATAATAACGAGGCCTGCTAAAAGCCCTAAAAGAATTTTCTTGATCATTTTATTAAAGATTTGTGATTACTCGGATTTATAAACCCATAAATATAGATAAACGAAAAGTCAATTGGTAAACTATAGGTGCATTTATTTAGATCAATTTTAAGAACGGCTAAATCTTTCTTTGGGAGTGAATAAATGCCAGTTATCATATCTTTACAAAGGTCTTGTTTTTATACATATACCATAAAAGCCAATACAAAATCCCAAATCCCCCAATGGATGTGAGCACTCCATAATAATCACCTACAAACTTTTCCAGACCGAATAGGACGAAGCCAGCGATTTTAGGAAAACTGATTATATGTGAGAGGACATAAGCCGTAATGGCATTCATCCCAATTACTTTCAAAGGAAATGCCCATTTGCTGATTCCCCTAACATCTATGATCCAATAGAACAAAGACAACAAAAGATAACATACTCCAGAGGAGGCCAGCACAAACGAGCTTGTCCAAAGTTTTTTTACTATAGGATGCCAAATTCCCCATATAAGCCCTATCGTCAAGAAAACTATACCTGCTATGGCTAATATCTGGCTAACTTTTATTCTTGGCATATTGGACTTTATCAATTCTCCAGCAAATAAGCCCGATAAGGTGGTCGCCACAAAACCAAAGCCACTGAGTAGCCAGGTATATTGGGTTCCATCATCAAATCTTCCTAATATCAAATGATCAAAATATAGGGCATAACTCCGATCCGGAAGTAAAGAACTTCGGCCAATTTCAGGAACCGTAGGTAGGCTTAGTATCAAAGCATAGATTACTAGACAGCCAATGAAGAGAGAGTACCTAACCTTCTTTTTAAGATGTATATAAGCTAGACTAGAGAAAATATAACCAACTGCAATTGCCTGTAAGGTATTACTGAAAACATGGAACCTGTTCAGGTCCAGTTCCAAAAGATTTCCTTGAACTATCCAACCCAGAATAAAAAGGATCACAAATCTTTTGATGAGTTTCTTATAAATAGAGGATCTACTGTTATTTTCCTGAAACCTCTCCGAAAGCGAAAAAGGAATAACAGCTCCAACCACAAAAAGGAATAGCGGCATAACTATATCGTAAAAGGTGGACCCAAACCATTCAGGATGTTCGAATTGCCTGGCCAGGAATTCAGTAAACGGACTGCCTACTCCTCTGTGAAGAGAATAAAAAAATCGGTCCGCAAAAATAATAATCAACATATCAAAGCCCCTTAAGGCATCAATGGACTGTATCCGATTCGAAGTCTCTATCTTTCCATTCAAAACAACTTTCTTTTGTAGTGATTACACAGTAAATATTCTTGATCTTTCTGAAAATAAGAATTAAAATTCTGTCAATATACAGAATAGGAAAGTGTTTTTCAAAATGTACTTTTGTGTAAGGAATAGAACTGAGACAATATCCTTCATGACTGATCCACTTTACTCTAAATAGAAATGAATCAACGAGTAAAACAAAAGAAGTCACTTATCGATAACCCGCTATTTGATAATTGAAGCACTTAGTTCAATATCGGCTGTTGACCAAGCCTTTTCAAAAGCCTTTTCGCTTATATCTAAGTTATTTTCATCGCCAAGCTTAGCATAAGCTATACTAAGCCCCTTTAATGCCCAGCCATTTTTAGGAAAAAGTAAGAGGTCCTCATTATAGGTAATGACCGCATCTTGGTAATTCCCAGCTTCCAACTGTACAGCGCCTAAATGGTGCCTAACGGAAAAAAACCAATCCGGTGGTTCGTTATAACTTAAGCTATCCTCAATTTTTACAGCCTCTTCCAGCAAAGCAATACTCTCTTCAAAATTACTTTCACTTGCGAGAATTTCCGCTTTTAACACTCTTTCGGCGATTTGCAATAGTTCATGTACAGTGTTGATATCCCAGATGGTAATCTCTTTGAGTGATTCATCAGCCGCAATTTTTGAAAGCAAATCCAATTCATTTTTGGCCTGATCAATATTTCCTTTTCTCAAAAAAGCCATTCCTCTGGCGTAATGTAAAACTGCCTGAGGATAATCCAATTCAGACACTTTGTTTTCCATTTTTAGGATTTCATCCCATTTGCCAAACTTCACATATACATAAAAGGGGATAGAATAATAATGCTGAATAGTGCCCCAACCTGGTTCCTTCATCAATTGCAAATTGGCATTCTTAGCTACCTCATCAGCAGCATAAATTGCCCATTTACTGTTTCCTTCCAAGGTCGCCGTTCCTGCTAGAAAATGTTGGTTATGCGGAAAATAAGCCAATGGATAAGCTCCTTGTGCATTACAGGCAGCTACATAGGAGCTGTCCACCCTTATGGAATTAATATTGGCCACTGATCCCTTATGGTAGTCTCCTGTCCGGATATAAATATGGGCAGGCATATGCACCAAATGACCAGCATTAGGAACCAATCCTTCATCAAACAACTGAGCACTTCTATAACCTCTTTCAGGATTATTGGAAGACTCCACCACATGGATGTAAAAGTGGTTTGCACCAGGATGATCCGAATCTATTTCTATTACCTTTTCCAAAGTATTCAGGATGGGAGGGGTCCAGGGTTTCGCATTCCCTGATTTATCAAATAAATCCCATTTATGAAGGTTCATGAGAGATTCCGCATATAGTGCCCCGATATTGGCATCTTGAGGGTACTTTTTGAATAATGCTTCCATGGCTTGTGAATAGGCCACGTCCAAAGGATAACGATCCTCAGGAGGCTGCTCCACATACCTTTTCGCCATAGCAGCTATTAACTCCCTTTCTTTTTGGTCCCCCCCTTTTTCAGCTAAAGAAATGGCTTTTTGAATTGCTTCATAAGCCCTTTCATAATTATCGCTTTCCATGCCTGCATTATAATTTGGCCCCAATACATAGGCAAAGCCCCATTGTGCCATGGCACAGTTTGGATCAAGCTTGGAGGCATAGTAAAAAGAACGAGCTGCCTCTGCATGGTTAAATCCGTAGGACAATATTAAGCCTTGATCAAAATACTTTTGTGCCAAATCGCTATCGGTAGAAATAGGATAATGAAGATCACCAAGTCCTTCAAATAATGGGGCAACATTATCATCATTATACCAGTCTTTATCATTGGTGATAGGTGCACAAAGTACCGGGGAAGTGCTACTCACTTCAGTCTGCTTAACCTCCTTACTTTGGCAAGCAGCAGCAAGGAAGGCTAAAAATAATAATCCTCTTATACCTCTCATTTTTTTGTTGTGTGGGTTTGAAAATATGGCTAAAGGAGGTTTGTTTCTTTGGTGTTGATTATAAATACTAATTTAATATTTTTCGGGGAAACATACCCCCTACACACTGATTGTCAGATAATTGAGACAAGACAAAGATAAATAGCTTAAAAATAAGGGAGTGTCTCCCACTGATATACCCTGGCAACCAAATCGATGATCTCCTTCCTACTTTTATCACTTACCAACCAAAGGAGATTGTCATCTCGGCTACTATTAGTCAATAGTACAATACCATAACCTTTTTCCTTATGAGCAATAATGGTACTGATAAAGCCTACGTTTGCTCCTCCATGTCCAAAAAAATCTTCATTTAACATAAATCCGAGTCCATAGTTGGGAGATTCGGGAAATAGGAGCTGTTTCGTCTTGTCTTGGTTTAAAATTTTATTGGAACTGCTCTTAAGAGATAGCATGATTTCAAGAATAAATTTGCCAAGATCCTCTGCTGTGGACTTTAAACCACCTGCTGCTCCAGCTCCAAAACGCATTCTTTTAATCTTTATTAATTTCCCTTTATAGTGTGCACTGGCAATAGATGGATAATAGCTTTCCAAAGAGTCCTGTTGAAAAGTACTATTGCACATTTCTAATGGGCTAAAAACTATGTTTTTGACTAGCTGATCAAAAGGAACTTGACTAATATCTTCCAGTAGTTGTTGGATAATATAATATCCTCCCCCTGAATAAATGAAGGATTTTCCTGGTACCTGAATGACTTTTATTTTTTCGCTTTTTGAAGGTGGAATACCATTCAGTTCTTCAATTAGAGTGGGTAGAGTATCTTCTTTTGTATACCCCATATATCCATGTAGATTAATTCCACCTCTGTGACTTAACAGCTGTCGTATGCTTACTTGTGCAGAATCGGTAAATTGATTATCTGGAATTTTCCAACTTCTCAAAACTTTATTGGCAGGCGTGTCAATGGAGATGTTTTTTTTGTCTAGGATCTTTAAGGCAGTAAATGCTGTCAAAGGCTTACTAATGGAGGCTACATCAAAAAGTGTTTCTGCAGTAACTGCCCTTGGTTCTTCAGCATCTGTTATTCCAAAGCCCTTAGCCCATTTTAGTTCATAATTATCGATTACCGCAATACTTGCTCCTTTTACATTATACCTATTGAGGATGTAATTTATCCCTTCATCTATTTGCTCCGGCTTGCTTAATGAATTCAGATATCGGTGATGATCCTTATTTTGTATATAAAAGTATAAGACAGCAACTCCAGCAAAAATTAGAACCATCAATAGGAATAATAATATTTTGCGGACCATAAAGAAGAATTAATCTGTTTAGTTATACCATTACTTTATAATTTAACAATATTTGAATCCGAATCTTAATCGACCTTCAGCTAAAATATCATAATAGTTCATCAGAGCGTTCTGAACCAAAACGGTCTATTGCTATTAAGATTTAACCAAATTGCTTTTGATGTAAGGATTGATTTTTATCAATTCTCTAGAAAACCCCATCTTATCTTTAGGCGATATCACTAAATAACCATTTTTCCCATAAGCAATTTCAATCCTGTCCAATGAGGGTGCAGGTGAAGAAATCAAATTGTTCGTTTTAGAAATAGACCTGATCTTGTCAATATCATACCATTTATTAATAATGAACCCACACTTGACCTTCAGTATTCCACTTTCCGTAATGACATAGGAAGTGGAGCAATTGAGGTAAATGCAAAAAACAAAAATGACAGTAATGATTCCGCTTAATAATATGATAGCCTCAGTGGGAGCTTCTTTATATACTAAATACCCAGTTATCAACGCAAAAGGAAGCGTCAATAGAACAATCATCTCATATCCGAATTTTGACTTAAAGGTCTTCATTTCTTGATATTGTGGTTTACTACCTAGCATACAGCTTGTTCAGGGGTTTTGGGCTATTATAAACAATAAGATGGTTTTAATATGCAAAAAAATGATGAATATACAATATTTGTGTTTCGTTTTATTTTTAAATACACTCATTGACAAATATAAGTAGTTCATCAACTATCGCTGTGTTATTTTTTCCAATGGCAATCCCTCTTAAAGTCAGGAGTAAGGTCTTTAGGAATACAATTACAAGTATTATAAATAGAAAATAAAGCCAAAGCTGATGCGCATAGCATCCCTGGACTTTTTATTTTTTAGAAACTGTTGATTGATGGTTCCTTCTCCATCCAGCATTTTGACGCCATAGTCCAGTTCAATGCCTACCGTCATGCGTTCGTATGGATCGTACATCATATTGAGTATTCCATAGTAATGTTCGTGCTTGAGTCGGCCATTAAGATAGACATCGGAAATTTCAAGGTTAGGTAGAAGGATATACCTAGAAGCTTCTTTTATGTTAAAATTGGTGTAGCCTATTACAGCATTTGCATGAACTTTAGGGGTGATGAAATATTCATAACTGGACCAGCCACCAAAAACAGGAGTAGCAGAGAAATCCCCTTCCATATTAGGATAGCCATCATAGCCTTGCCCGGCAATACTGGTCATAAACGCAGTAATACCCTTACCTGCAACTAACTGGAATTGCAGATTGTCTCTGGATTCCAAAGGGCTATAAAGCCCAGAAAAGCTAAATCCATATCCCATAAAACTATCCTCTTCACCCTGTAAAGAATAGCGGATATGTCTTAAAACCGAGGAAAGCCTAAGATGTCCCCAAGGTTCTATATAGCGCATGGCAGCAGTTAAGTCAGGTGTAAATTGGTCGGTTTCCTTCACAAAAGGCTCAAGGTCTTTAAAGGGATTGTAGTCATTGAGAGGGGCTTCTAAGCTGATTTCATAAATATACCTTTTGTCATTAAGGGTATTTTTATATTTGATATGGGGTATCCTCAGCCAAACTCCAGAGGGAGGCCCTTCCCATTCCATAATATTGGGCCAAATCTTTTCATCGCCGAAGTTGTGCCAGTTCTGACCAATTTGCCAATGATCCGTTTCCACATAGGCTTTTCTCAACCTGATCACTCCATTCCCACCCCAAAAGTCGGACTCCACTACAGCCTTGATCTGTTTTCCATTGGACGTGATCAGATCGGTTTCGAATATCAACTGTGTCTGATACATATCTATATGGAGGCTTGCCTTATCATCAGTTCCAAAGACATTGATCAATCCCACATTGAAAGTCTCATTATCCTGTAAACCTCCAAAAAGATCGAGATAACCGTTTAGCTTGATATTAGCCCCGAAGCTGGATGTGAAGCGTGGTTTCCCCTGTAGACTGTCTTTGGCTTGTATAACAAAAAAACGATCTTGAGCTCGCGAATATTGATAGAAAAGCCCCAAGAAAAGAGTTACCAAAATGATTTTTTTCATGGTTAATGCGATGAAATGAAAATCAATAAGCGCAGCATACAAGATCAAGCCTGAGAATATTGTTGGCAAGAAACCCTTAGCTTTCCAATCAAAAGATAGTCATTGCATAAATCACTTTATATGTAGCATTTGCAATGTCTGCAAAATATCAAATCTGCTGTGGCATAAAGCAAGATTCCTTTACACAAAACTGGACAGAATCAATATAACCAACTGAATTACAGTTGTTAAAATAAGAAAAAAATCACAGAAGAATGGACTTATATAGATCTAAAACCGAAAGGATAATCTTAACAAAAGAAAAATCTGGCCAGTAAGAAGAAAACCATCCCCGGATATTTATCGAGGATGGTTTTCATTATCAATGCGAAGCTTTTCTAAAAACAGTAAAAGATCCCAAAGTCCTCTATCTGCAAAATGTCCTTCTACTTGTTATAGGGCAAACCATCAATTTAAATCAGGATCATCAAAATCATCCTCATCTGGGGCTCCCATATCAAACATGCTGCTAAATAAGTCTTTGAATTGCATGCCAGTATCCAAAAGCTTTTTACTTAGCTGACTATATTCTGCCAGTCCATGAAGAGCAAACTCCATATAAAACTCCTTTTCTTTTTCTGGTAGCGATTGTACAAAATCTGTCGTGATCTTTTCTAGTCCCGGAACTTGATGCAAAGCTTTCTTATATTCTTTATCATTTTGAGAGGCCAAAATATCCAGATGATTTCCTTCTCCAAACCAAGACAAAGGCAAAACATAAGGGTTTCCTTCTTTATCTTTCTTCTTTTGTTCTGGAGTAGGAAATTTAGATGCAAACAGGGTCCGAATGGCTTTGCCAATGAGATTATAAGCCACCAGTCCTGCTCCTTCCTGCTCGCCTTCATATACCAATTCTACCTTACCGGTGATAGCAGGAATAATACCGATCAAGTCTGCCACTCGGGTTACTGTATTACTTTCTCCATTAAGGTATAACCTTCTTTCAGCCGCGGAAATAAGGTTTTCATAAGCAGTAATGGTCAGCCTAGCGGAAACCCCGCTTTTTTCATCCACATATTCACTGTGCCTGGCCTCCACAGCTACCTGTTCTATTAGATCTCTCATTAGCTCTGGCACATGAATATGTTCAAGAGGCTTACCTTGAAGCTTAGCCTCTTGGCTCGTAATCTGCTTTCCAATCTCTATATTTTTTGGATAATGGGTAATGATCTGTGATTCTATACGGTCCTTTAACGGTGTGACTATACTACCCCTGTTGGTGTAATCCTCCGGATTGGCGGTAAAGACAAACTGAATATCCAAAGGAAGCCTAAGCTTAAATCCCCTGATCTGTATATCCCCTTCCTGCAGAATATTAAATAGGGCCACCTGTATCCTTGCCTGCAAATCAGGTAATTCATTGATCACAAATATTGAGCGGTGGGAACGTGGAACCAACCCGTAATGGATAACTCTTTCGTCGCTATAGGAAAGTTTCATGGTGGCTGCTTTAATAGGATCTACATCACCTATCAAATCAGCAACAGATACATCAGGAGTAGCCAGTTTCTCTGTATACCTTTCCTCACGATGCCACCAAGTTATGGGGGTATCATCTCCATTTTCTTTGATCAAGTCTTTGGCAAAGCTTGTCAAAGGCTGTAAAGGGTCATCATTAAGTTCCGAACCTGTGACCACAGGCACATATTCGTCCAGTAAAAGGGTCATCTGGCGGGCAATCTTGGTTTTTGCCTGTCCTCTCAAACCCAGAAAATTGATATTATGTCTGGACAATATTGCCCTTTCAATATCAGGGATAACCGTATCTTCATAGCCCCAAATCCCCTCAAACACATTCTCACTGGCTTTAATCTTACTGATCAGGTTTTGGCGGAGTTCTTCTTTTATTGACTGGGCCTGATAGCCCGCTGCCTTTAGTTCGCCCAGTGTTTTTATTTTCAATAAATCATTACTTGTCAATTGCTGATATGTCATGCTCAAAAGCGTTTTGTTCGGTTGCGTCTATAATCCTCAAAAATCAAGTGTCCCAATCCCTTAAGGCTACTATAGTAGGCATTGCCATTATTTACCTTGGTGAACTCCTGAACAAACTCCTTAAGATAAGGGTCCGAGGCAATCATGAAAGTAGTTACGGGGACTTTTAGTTTGCGGCATTGGGCAGCAAGCTTAAGGGTTTCATTTAAAATTTTGCTGTCAATACCAAAGCTATTTTTATAATATTTAATTCCTATTTTCAAGCAGGTGGGCTTCCCATCCGTGATCATAAAGATTTGCTTGTTGGGATTTTTTCTCCTTCTCAAAAGATCCATGGCCAGTTGTAATCCTGCCACGGTGTTAGTGTGGTAAGGACCTACTTGCAAATAGGGTAAGTCTTTGATGTCAATTTGCCAGGCATCATTCCCAAAAACAATGATGTCTAATGTATCCTTGGGATACCGTGTCTTGATCAGTTCGGCCAATGCCATAGCTACCTTTTTGGCAGGGGTTATTCTGTCCTCACCGTATAAGATCATAGAATGGGAAATATCGATCATCAATACTGTACTGGTTTGAGTTCGGTATTCATTTTCGGTTACCTCCAGATCATCTTCTGTAAGCAAAAAATCTCCTCCAAAGCCATGGTTGGCCTGTGCGTTTCTCAAAGAGTCTGTGAGAGCAATTTGTTCCAAATTATCTCCAAACTGAAAAGGCCTTCTGTCTGTACCTCGCTCTTCTCCCAAACCAGAATGAGTGGTGCGATGCTGCCCCCTGTTACCTCTTTTGAGTTTTCCGAAAATCTCTTCCAGTGCACTTTTTCTGATTTCCTGTTCTGACTTGCCCGTAATTTTAAATTCCCCCTTTTGGTTTTCCTCAGTCATATAGCCCTTGTCCTTGAGATCATCAATAAAATCTCCAATACCATAGGCAGGATTGGTGAGCCCATACCTGTTGTCCAGGTTGGTGAGCCAACTAAGTGCCTCTGCCACATCTCCTCCTGTCATAGTGACCAACTGAAGGAAAATTTCCAGGAGATTTTCAAAGGTACTTTTATTGGGGTCCTTGTTAGGGGTGTATTTCGTAAATCTAAATCCTTTCATACAGAACAGATAACAAGATAGCTGGGTAGCAAGTTTAGAAAATAAGTGTTTTTTAAAATACTGCTTATAAATCAAGGCTTTTGCCTTTGATTAAGTTACAAATAATCACCTGAGAAAGAAATTGTTGTTTTAAAGAAATTGATCTTTCTTAAATTTGTGAAAAAGGAAATTTTTAAAATCTATGTATAAAAAAATCAAAGTTCTCGGAAAGGTTCAAGGAGTGTTTTTTAGAAAATCTACCCAAGACAAGGCCAAAGAATTGGGCTTAAAAGGTTGGGTGAGAAATGAATCTGATGGATCTGTCATGACCATTATCCAAGGTGAAGAGGACCAGTTAAAATTGATGGAGGACTGGTTGAAGGTAGGGCCATCGAAATCACAAGTTTCAGAACTTATGGTCTTGGAAGAAGGCTACAATCTGAAATTCGATTCCTTTGAGATCAAACATGAATAAGAGAGAAAACTAGTGGATCTTTTTTTAAAATCAAGCGTCCTCAAATACCACCTGAAATCGAAGCTTATACTAAGCAAACAATTTAGGCGATTTTTAGCTTTAGCTCTCCTTTTCTTTTGATAATCTTAAGATCAAAAAACTCATTGATAAAGCTTTTGCAACGGTTTTCTGCAAATTCAGCTCTGTTTTCAGTATCAAAAAGCAAGGTCATTCTCAACATGCACTTGACATAAGATTCATGGGCACCTAGTTTTCTCAGCCAAAGCACAAAATGCTCCTGCCAATCTTCCTGGTATTTCTCCAAATGACTGCGCCCATCAAATAAAAACTCCAGTTGGTTGGAGCCATATTTGAATCTATATATACCTGACAACTGCTGATATATTACCCTAATTCTGTCTGTTGGAAAAGTCTTTGTTTCCAGAATTTGCTGGTAAGTACTTTCCACTAAGCCAAGAGGGTTGTAAAGGGATTTGTAAGATGCTTTAAGTTCGCTCACCATTATTTCCAATAGCTGTTCCTCCATGCCCGATTGAGCCTGTCTAAGGATATAGTTTTTATCTAAAGGAAATAGTTTTTGAATCATTACTCAGGTTAGCGAAAATTATGGCGCAAATTAAGTTTTTATGGGCAAAATCAAAAGAGAAAAATTGCACTTTTTTTGGATTGGGAATATTTGGTACAAATAGAAAAAGTAAAAAAATTGATAAATTCTATACGGTTATAATTCACCAAATAAAATACTAATTAAGTAAAAGGAATTCCTCGACCATGCTAATATTGACGTTCAAAACTTCGATTGTCAACTAGCATGGTCGAGGACAAATGGCTTCATTAATCAGGAAACTACACTCAGGGTTTCGATTTATCTGGCAGAACTATTCGAAATAGTGCTTCCAAAGAAAATACTATTCAAGAACAGTTTATTGGTGCCAAACCAAAAGGCACGGAAATTAGGATTGTCCACAAATCCAATCACCTTTCCTTTTCCATTGGCAGAAATCCGGATCATAGCCGTATTTTTCATCTGCTCCAGGTTAAATGGATAAACATAACCACTGGCCAAAGGATTATCTGTATAAATCAGAGGATTGGCGAAAGGATTATCAGAAGGTTCCATAAACTGGTTGCTATTCCTGAATGTGAACAGGTTCTCATCTTGATAACCATAGCCCAATGGATGAGTGAGGTCAAGATTCACTTTGAATATAGCTCCTCCAGTAACCTTGGAACCATGATCATTGGCCAGATCTGCATACCTTTTTTGCAGTGTGCTGTCTTCTTCCGTTTCATTTTTGAAGGTAAACTCTCCTATCTTGTTTTGATTGATCCAGTTCAGCGCTGAGCCTCTAGCGATCAATATACCACCATTTTTCACCCAGCTTTTTAGGGATTCTACTCCTGATTGATTGATAGCAGAGTAATTGCCATTCGGCATTACAATCACATTATATCGATGTAGGTCAGCAGCTGAAAAGAGGTTAGTTGGCAATAAGGTGATGGGCATTTCCATTCTTTGGTCCAACAGGTGCCAAATTTCACCAGCCTCACTGCTAGATACTCCATTATCCACCAAAACAGCTACTACAGGTTTTTGCAGTACAGAAATACTAGGAGAGCCTAAATTAACTCCACTTGTATATCCAGTATTAATAGCCGAAATGGTAATCCCCGTTTGCTGAGCAACTGCCTGCAAATCCTCAAAAAAGTCCTGGTCAGAGATATTGGATCTTCCCTTGTCAATGAGAATCGTTCCACGCCCAAACTTCTTGTCAGCCCCATCATCAAAGGCTTTGTGGCTGACCCTAAGGTTATATCCCTTTTCCATTAACTGGTACAAAGCTTTTGGGGCATAATATTCTCCCCATTCAAATGCATAGGCATAAGCTCCTGCGGCTCCTTTTAATTCTCCCATTGGATGCTGAGGGACTCTTCTTACCTCCTCTACATTTGCCAAGTTTAGAATCCTACTGCTGACAGCCATAAAACGCATATCAAAAGCCATCGGCAATGTCCAAGCTGAAACATCATAAAACAGGCTATCCTGGAAATCAGTCCTGGTTTCAAACATCCCTTTGATCAACCTATATTGAGGCTGGTTAAGTGGAACAATATAGGATTGATTGGCCTTAAAATCTATCCCATTGATATTGATATCCTCTTTGAGTCCATATACTTTAACATCATGCTGAAGGATCATATCAGCCAAATGGTTGGTTCTACCTTTGTCCTTTGGAGTACCAAATATATAAGCTTTATTAGTATCATTATCCGCTTCCTTTTTGGCATCCAGATAAAAATCCCTCATATAGCTGTTCAGTTCCTTTCTCATGGCTAAAGCTGCTTCAAAGGAAGATAAGGTCGCTGTAAATTGGTTTCTGATTGTAAAGGGAAAACTTAAAGGCCCATTGACACTTTCCTGTAAGTGTCCTCGAGAAGAAGCCTGCTCAAACAAAATACCTATCTGCCCCTGAACATCAGGATATGTGGAACCTTTACCGTAATAGAAATCATCATAACTTTCTTGGGTAAAATAAAGAGAGCCTATTTCATCCAAATATTTTGCATGATACTGGGCCACTTTTTCTGTCAATTCAAAATTCTTCCTTGGAGTAAGTGGATGAGTTCGGCTTGGAATCCCTGGTTGAAAGAAAAAGGTGCTATTGGTACCCATTTCATGAAAGTCCAATACCAGATTAGGTTTCCATTCCTGAATTTTTGCTATCCTACTTCTCGATTCAGGATGTTGAACAGGTAACCAGTCACGATTAAGGTCAAACCAATAATGATTGGTTCTTCCCCTTGGCCAGGCTTCATTCAGTTCCCTGTTCATCGGGTCACCGTTCATATGAATGCTCCTATTGGAGTTTACCCAAGAGGCAAAACGATTGATCCCATCAGGATTGATTCCTGGCTCAATTAAAATCACAATATTCTGTAGCTGTTCATCCAGTTCATTGGCTGCAGCAAAATGGTAAGCGGCCAGTAAAGAGGCATTTACCCCACTTGGCTCATTGCCATGAACGGAGTACCCCATATAGGCTACCACAGGTATATTTTCGATATCGACATCTCCTGATTGTGAAGGGTCTCTTAACTGAGAGCGCTGAAATTTAATGGCATTTAACCTATTTAAGTTGTCAGGATGGCTGATTGTCAGCATCATCAAAGGCCTGTTTTCATAGGTTCTGCCAGTAATTTCCAAATTTACCCGGTCAGATGCTGCCGCCAATTTTTCCATGTACATATAAATCTGATCATGGCTGACATGCCATTCCCCTATTTCAAAGCCAAGTACGGAAGCGGGCGTGGGGATGTCCGGATTATAACTGTATCCTGGTTTGAGATAATAGGATAAATCTATATCTTCTTGCGCTGTGGCTGAAAGAGCCATAAGCCCAAAAACCAGGGTAAATATTCTTTTGATCATAGGATTAAATTTTTGGGGGTTGAGATCCATGGGCTCAAAGCTCCTTAAAATTCTCATAAAAATTAGGTAAATTCATTTTCAAGGTAAAATAAACTATTTAAAAGTTAATATTCTTATTTAGACAGATACTCACCTATGTTAGGATTAGGTTCCATTGGAGTTATTATTTATGTTTTTACAATCTTTGATGTCATCAACAGTCGCTTTCACAAAGATAAGGATAAAGTTACCTGGTTGATAATCGTAGCCATCTTGCCTGGCCTAGGAACCTTATTGTGGTTTTTGATAGGGAAAGGACGAGCTTATTTATGATTTGCAAGATATTAGGAATAGAGGTCCTTGAGTGCATGGTCTATTTCAGTGAATTTAAACTTATAACCCGAGCTGATGATTTTATCGGCAGAAACTTTATTTCCACCTAATATCATTCCAGCCATTTCCCCAAGTACTATCTTCAACAAAAAACCTGGTACCTGCAGACTTACAAATGGCTTCCTGCTGTATTTTGCTGCTTTTTGGGTCAATTCCTTATTGCTTACAGGAATGGGAGAAACGGCATTGTAGGAACCCTTTAAGTTTTTATGTTCTAATGCGTGAATAAACATATCCACCAAATCCTGAATATGGATCCAACTCATAAATTGATTGCCGCTGCCTAGTGGAGCTGCCACAGGTGGCTGAAGCATTTTAGCTAAGGCCCCACCTCCTTTTGCCAATACCACCCCGGTTCTCAGCGCAACAGTTCTGATACCAAGACTATTGAATTGGTTCACTGACCTTTCCCATTTTATGACTACCTCTGATAAAAAATCATTTCCAGGAGGATCCTCCTCGGTAAGCCACCGATCACCATTGTCCAAGCCATAATAATTGGCTCCGCTGGCAGAGACCATCACTTCCGGCCTGTTTTCCACAGTCCTCAATTGGTCAAAAATCAACTGGGCAGAAAGTGTCCGACTTTCCAAAATCAGCCTTTTTCTGGTCGGTGACCATCTTTTTTCTGCCACATCCGCCCCTGCCAAATGGATGATGGCATCCGCCCATTCCAAGGAGTTAAGGTCGATTTCTTGCTTTCGAATATCCCATCCAAAGGATTTTTGCGTTTGTTTTTCAGGGGTACGGCTTAGCCAGGCCACATGGTAGCCCTTTTCTTCCAATGCCTTGGTGAGCCTTTGTCCTACTAATCCAGATCCTCCGGTGATCAAAATATTTTTCATAACAGCTTTTTGTTCAATAACTATACCGATCAATTTAAGTTAAGAAAAAAGTCTATATTTGCCTCAGGTGATGGGGTACCACCTTTAACCGCTCTGATTTTTCAGCGCTGATGACTCCTACTTCAACTCATCCGAAATTCTAATTTACACTGATATTCCTATGTTGGAGAGGGCACGAGAATTGATACATTTTAAGCGTTTTATCCAAACCGAATTTTATCCAAGTTTAGTCTATACCATAAAATGGTTGGTTTTGGCCATTTTTATTGGATTGCTGGTGGGCTCTGCCTCTGCATTTTTCCTTTTTGCCCTGCAGTGGACTACAGAATACAGAGAAGCAAATTTATACATTATTGCTTTATTGCCCTTGGGAGGCTTACTCATTGGCTGGGTATATTATCGGTTTGGAGAATCGGTAGTAAAAGGTAACAACCAGTTGTTGGAAGAATTTTATAATCCATTAAAACCCATCCCACTCCGAATGGCTCCCTTGGTGTTGTTTGGAACGATTGCTACCCATCTATTTGGCGGTTCGGCAGGCCGAGAGGGAACAGCTGTCCAAATGGGCGGAGCCATTGCTGATCAATTTACCAAATGGTTCAAATTAAAACCCATTGACCGTAAAACTGTCATTACCCTAGGAGTGGCAGCAGGGTTTGCTTCAGTATTTGGAACACCACTGGCAGGGGCAATTTTTGCTTTGGAGTGGCTGATGATTGGCAGGGTAAGGTATGAATCCATTTTACCGGCCTTTTTGGGGGCTTATGTAGCTGATTATGCCTGTACGGACTTTTGGGCTGCCCACCATACTCATTATGAAATCCCTTTTATCCCAGACTTAAATTTGGCCAATGTACTCTGGATTATACCGGCAGGAATCTGTTTTGGTTTGGCAGGCAGGTTATTTGCCAAGGCGACCACTTTCTGGGCTGAGATTTTCAAAAAACTCATTCATTATCCACCTTTGAGGCCTGTGGTGGGCGGTGCTATGGTGGCCATATTGGTGTTTTTGATTGGCACTACCAAATATATAGGACTGGGAGTCCCCACTATTGTAGAGGCCTTCAATGCGGAATTACCTTGGTATGATTTCCTTGCCAAAATAGGCTTTACTTCATTGACCTTGGGCGCTGGCTTTAAAGGGGGAGAAGTAACCCCATTATTCTATACCGGTGCGACCTTGGGAAATATATTGTCTGGAGTTATTCCACTACCCATGGCCTTATTGGCAGGAATGGGATTTGTGGCAGTATTTTCAGGAGCGACAAATACGCCTTTGTCTTGCACCCTGATGGGAATAGAACTTTTCGGAGCAGAAAGCGGGGTTTATGTGGGCTTGGCATGCGTAGTGGCCTATTTGTTTAGCGGCCATTCAGGAATCTACGGTTCCCAGGTAATTGGATCTCCAAAGCACAGTTCTTTGGAGCATAGCAAAGGCAAAAGCCTGGGAAAACTGGAATAATGCGAAATGCAAATTCCTAGAAACTTATATCATCAATAAGTCAAAGAAATACGGTTATTCTAAAATACATTTGGAACAAAAATAGTTTTGAATTATATTTAACTATATTCATAGTTAAATTTTTACAATATGTTTTCATATCGCTTTTTAACAAGCATAGGTGTTTTTTGTGTAGCTACTTATATCATGTCTTGCAGTTCGAAATCAATAGACAAAGAACTTGTGATAATTTCTCCGAATAAAATAGAAAAGGATAGCTTGCCTTTCCTAGTTGATGACATAATTCCCCTCAAAACCATTTCCGAAAATCTATTAAGTACCCAGCTACAAATTAGGAGGTACAAAGGAGGATATCTAATAAAAGATAAACGGCAAAGTGGAAAGGGCGCATCTCAATTCAGTATTCATCATTTTGATAGAAAGGGAAACTATAAAGGAAAAATCGTTTCAGTCGGGGAAGGGCCAAATGAACTACCCAATATTAAAGATTTTATTGTTGACAATGATCAGGTGGAAATATTGGTATCAAAAGGTCAAGAAACTTTTATTGAAATTTGTTCACTTTCAGGAAGCAAAATAGCGACCAAGAAGTTTAATTTTTTGGCCGATACCTTTACTAAAAAACCGAATGGAAATTACCTTTTTTATGGTGGTTACAATGCACCACTGGTACAGGACAGGCTTATTGAAACTGATCAAAATGGTAATATTTTAGCTTCTTATTTACCCAATGACTATACAGGAAAATTGATTCCTGTTCAGGAGAAAAACTTTACCAATTATGATGAAAAGATTTATTTCAAAGAAGCGTTTAACCCTCAAGTTTATACTGTTTCCGACACCTTGAAACCCTCCTTTGCATTTAATTCCAGCTCTTTTTCACCCCCATCAGAATTTTGGGATTTAGATTTTATGGAAGGTTTCCAATTGATCAATGAAAAAGGCTTTGCATTTGTTGAAGATTATTTGGAGAATAAAGATTGGGTCCTATTTCATATTTCAATCCAGAAGCAAGGGGAGATGAAACATGAACTAATCTTATACAACAAACATACGGGAGCATTGAGAAGAAATGAGCTCACGGAAACATCCCTTTGGTACAAGCCTATAGGTTTTGACGAAAACAGTGGGAAATTTATGTTTTTGGTCCATCCACAAGTTTTAATGGAAGCAGCAACATTAAGGGCCCACTCCCGTGTCTTATCAGACATTGAAGTGGATGATAACCCTGTTATAGTGTTTGCTTCAATCGAGGACTAAATGACTACAACGAACCCCGATCTATAAATCTAAATATATTTGGAACTAGCTCCTGCTTATGTTTTTTGATCATATAGGCTGCTGACTCTGCCATCAGTTCAAAGTCTGTGGATATCACTGTAATTTCAAATAGTTCCTTTAGCGGGGTGTCATTATAGGAAACCACGCCAATATCCTTACCAATTTCAAATTGCCTATCACGTGTTTGCTTCACCAAGCTGACCAGGTCATTTTCATCAATAATGATATAGGCATCTTTTTCCTGTAATTCCATGTCTGGATAAATCTTGTCAAGGACCTCTGCATCAAAATCATGGGTATTACAAAAATTCAAAAAACCTTGCATGATTTCTTTTGGATAGGGATAGATCAGATTATCAGGGAATGCCAGAATAAGCTTATTATATTTCTTTAGTTTTTGTAAAGCTTCTTCCATGGCTTGATATATATCCTGCTTGAAATCCTGATAGATACAGGCAATATCCTCTCCCAATTCCGGTAAGTAGTTATCCATGATCACCAATTTGTCCGTTGGAATTTTCTTCAGACATTCCAGAACTTGCTCATTGCAATGAATATGAGCATGATTCACAGCGTCCTTTTTAAAATGAGGCATCAGTACAAAATGGTCATAAGCTCCTATATTCTCTTCCAAAATATTTACCAATAGTTGGGAATCACAGTGATAAATACGCAGGTCAATCTGGTTGTCTGAGCCCATGCTGTTGACAAAAGTATTGAAGATCTCCAGTTTATAGTTACTGAGTTTATTAAGTATAAACAGTGTTTTATGGTTAGAACTGTTTACTGCTTTGTTTACATAAAAACCTTTGCTGACCACTGAAGTAATAATCTTCTTTTCACGAAGAAGATTATAGGCCCTCACTACTGTATCGCGGCTAAGATAATATTCCTCACTGATATCGTTGATGGAAGGAAGTTTATCACCTACCATCAGAGCCCCACTTTCTATATTCTTAATAATGGAATCTACAATTTGCTGGTATTTTGGGATTCTGGATTTACCATCAATTTTAAGTAAGAGGTTTTTTTCAACTAAAATCATAATTTTGGGAGTTTGTTAACAATAAAACATAATTCTACATGCACGATATCGAAGTATCGCAAGGTTTAGAATTAAAATAAGCTTAGGGTTAACTACTCTTTGGCAAGCACAAATGCTTGCCATAAATGATTATATTCTGTTCTTTTATTCAGAAAACAGATCTGAAATCCACTGGTCACTCAATTCCAACCAACGGGAGGCATTTCCATGACTTTCAACATTTCCTCTACCGTATCCATGCCCTCCCTTTTCAAATAGGTGAAGTTCGCTTTTGATGCCCTCCTGATTAAGTGCTTTGGCATACCTGATGGAATTTTCTGCAGGTACAGCAGTATCATCCCAGCTATGGACTAAAAAAGCGGGAGGTGTAGTATTCTTTATTTGTGTTTCATTGGAGAAGTAATTTTCAAGATCTGAGTTGAGCTTTTCACCCAACAAATTATGTCTTGATCCCTGATGGGTAATGCTCGTATCCATACTGATAACTGGATAGACCAAAACACTAAAATCAGGCCTTGAACTAGGTTGTTTGTCCTGGGTAGGATGGTTATGAACAGAAACGGATGAGGCAAGGTGGCCTCCTGCTGAGAAACCTAAAACACCAATCTTATCGCTGTCATAATCCCATTTTTTTGCCTTTCTTCTCAAAAAACGAATACCTTCTTCTGCATCCATCAAAGGCACATTCCAAGACTCATTAAGGAGAGCTTCTTCAGGTAGCCTATATTTAAGTACCGCTGCAGTATATCCTCTCTCGCTGTACCATCTGGCTATCTGATGCCCTTCATGCTGAATAGCAATGATTCCATATCCCCCTCCTGGGCATATCAAAATGGCCTTTCTATTGCTCGCTGTTTTTTGCGGCCTATAAACTGTTATCTGGGGAGTGGCTACCCTTTCTATTCTTCCACCATTACCAATTACATCCTTGTCCAAAAGTGCCTTTGTATTAGGGGCATCTCCTGAATAAAGAGGGAATGTCTCTTGCTGCGCACTACAAATAATGGGGATTGCCAACAAGATAATGGCTATTATGTACTGAATTTTAGGCATTGGGTTATATTGATTTACTTTGGAAGTCCAAAATATAGGAATTTTAGCTTTGTCAAGGAAGACTTATTTTCTACAAAGTATTGAAAAAGCTGCTTTAAATCTGGGCTTCCTGTTTTTTATTCATCCATTTTGGCGCGGTAAGAAACCATACCACTGTACCAACAAACATGAGTATTTTGCAAAGATCTGCTGTGATCGAGCCTGAAAACACCAAAAATGATGGCACTATGTTCAGTCCTAATGCGATAAAGGAGATGATCTTATATATATTGTTCATAATCAGGTTATTTCAGTTGATAGGAACTGTTTTTCTTGTTTTTGTAACTACTGATGGACTTGCCACCTCTTTATAGTTTCTTTGTACCAGCTTACTACTGACCAAATAAACGATTACTGCCACAAACCAGCCAGGCAGTCCTAAGAAGAAGATCTCAATTTCTCCAAAGAAATTGAGACCTACACAGAATATCAAAGTGACTAGCCATGTAATACCTACTGCTGGATTAAAAGAGCTTTTATTGAATTCTGCAAAATTTGATTTCAGTCCTATTTTTGGTAAAAGGAAAATATCAATAAAGACAACAGCACCTAATGGCATCAATACTAAACCATAAAGGGCCACAAAGTCCAATAGCTGCATCATTAATGCCGGGAAACAAGCTGCAATCGTCGTGATCAAGCCTACAAACAAAGTCACTTTCCATGTTTTCCACTTGGGATTGATGGATTGTATGGCTAAACCAGCCCGATACAAAGTAGGGTTTGCAGTCGTCCAGCCAGCGATGATCACACAGATGGCCCCAGCAATCCCCACGGCTTCATAGGCAATTGGTCCAGGCGCAAACACCAAACTATTGTCTGACTCCAACAGGAACAAAGAATATAGGATACCTGAAGCGATCCAAGCAACATAATGTCCTAAAAACACGCCTGTAGAGGTTGCAAAACCAGCCGTCCATTTTTTTGCATATCTTAAGATGGACATATCTGCCATCCCTATGTGCATGGCCATATTGCAGAACCATGCGAAAAACATGATATGCCAAAAGGTGAACTTCGTATTTCCCTCCAAAGGCTGACCTGACCAGATAGTCTCTTTGGCTACAGGCCAAAAGTCACTGATGGAGTTGATCCCCAATCGCGGCAAAACTGTCACAGCAGCTGCAACAAAAATCATGATCATCCAAGGGGCTGCAATATTGGCAAATTTCACCACTTGGTTAAAGCCAAACATGGCGATGACTGTGGTAATGGTCCCAACTGCAAAAACAGTGATGACAAAACCCACACTCGTAGGAAGGTTATCATTGAGGGCTGGCATGGCCATGTCAAAAGGAATGCCCACAGCCGTTGCTGCCACTGTAATCATGGCTCCGGCCAAAAAACAAAATGCCACTGCATTGACCAAATTATAAATCATGGTAAATCGACTACCTGCAATCTTTTCAAGTTGAAAATATAGCGTGAGCCGGGTTTTAGTAGCCGCCTTCCCCGTTAAAAAAGCCCAGCTTAATACAGCTAAAATATTCCCAATCAAAAGTCCTGTCACCAAATCAATGGCACTCGCCCCATGGGCGACAAATAGGGGGCCTAAAACAAACTCGGTTCCTGCTGTGTGTTCACCTGCATAAGTTCCAATAAAGCTTTTCCAGCTTTTTAGCTCATGCTTTGGGATAGGCTCTCTTTCATGTTCATTAACAGCTTCTAGCTTCTTTACTAGGTTACTTTTTTGGGACATATTTCTATTTTTACGTATTCTGGGTAATTGTGAAAATAAAAAAGTTCAAAGAAACAGCTGTCCTGTACTGTTATGGACGATAGTCAAATCCTAACATTAAATGGAGCCCCGGTCAATAAAGTTAAAGACATTTTTCACCACTTCCTTTTTATGCTTCTTAATCATATAGGCCGCAGTTTCTCCCATAACCTTAAAATCCGTAGACATGACTGTAATCCCCAGTAGTTCCTTCAATGGCGTATCATTATAGGAAATCACCCCTATATCTTCTCCAAGTTCAAAGTCTTTTTCCCTGATCTGCTTGATCAAATTAATCAGGTCATTTTCCTCAATAATTATATAAGCATCATGTTGGTCCAGTTCCATATCGGCATATATGGTATCAATGATCTCAAAGTTGATATCAAATTCCACACAAAACTTTTTAAAGCCTTGTTTAATTTCGCTTGGATAAGGATATATGACTTTATCTGGATATACTAAAATTAGCTTGCCATATTTTTTAATCCTGGCAAGGCCCTCTTTCAGCGCCTGGTAAATGTCCATTTTAAAATCCTGATAAATCGCTGCCGTCTCCAAACCGGCATCTGGGAGGTAATTGTCCATGATGATCACCTTTTCAGAAGGAATATCAGTTATACTTTTGATTACTTCCTGATCATAATTCAGATGGTTTAATTCCTTATCCTTAAAATGGGGCATAATGACATAATAATCATAGGCACCCTTATTCTCCTTTAAGAGGTTAATTAGATTCTTTGGATCGCAGTGATAAACATTTAAATCCACTTGGGAATCAGGCCCCAAGCTATTAACGAATGAATTATAAATCCGCAGTTTATAATTAGATAGCTTATTGAGTAAAAAAAGTACTTTGGTTTGGGACTGCGAGACGTTTCTGGCTACATAATAGCCTTTTCCTTTTACCGAAATAATGATTTTCTTTTTCTTAAGCAGGCTATAGGCTTTTTCTACAGTGTCCCTGGACAGGTAATGTCCTTCACTGATTTCGTTGATAGAGGGGATTTTTTCTCCAACTGAAAGTGCTCCCTTTTCAATGTCCTCGATGATGGAATTGATGATTTGCTGGTATTTAGGAATCCTTGATTCAGAATCGATTCTTATGGAAGATGAACTTGCGATCATTTCGGAATTTAGGTTAATAATGGCAATAAATTCTAAGATATAGATAAAGGACCAAACTTTACAACGACTGAAAAATAATTTTATAAGTGGCTTGGCAAGACTTTTTTTCTAGCTCTAATCTAATTTGGTAGTTCTTGATCAAAAAAACAGATAGTAGAAACCCGGTGGAATCAAAGTGGATAATGGAATTACAGCAGTAAGGAATTAGTCCTAAGCAAATGATCTATAATGACTATTTAGGGATTAAACTTTTTTATATTTTAGCCTAATAGCTTAGTGAGGACATTTAAGATTTTCTTTCGTAACTATTTTTAATTCAACCTATTAGATGACTGGCGTAATGCTTATATTGTATAATACTAAACCCAGTTTTCTTTTTGGGGTGAAATTTTGAGCATTGCTGCTATCATTTAGTAATTATCGGGTTTGTTGTAAATCTTTTTGCTAAGGTTAAATGGACTTCAAATATGTTACTATTGATCTAGAATAGGTTTTGATGAATCCTAAAGTCTAAAAATTCTCGAAATTAAGGTTTTCCTCCATTTTCAAAATACTTGCTTGGAGTCAATACAGAAGCGAAATTGATCAATTTAAACTAAATAATTAAATTATGGAACCCGAAAAAACACTTTATGAGCGACTTGGGAGAATAGAAGGTATCACTAAGTTGGTGGATGATATTGTAGAGGGTCATATGACCAATCCCTCTGTAAAAGCTCGGTTTTTACCCTTAAAGGATGATCCCAAGCATTTTGCTGAAGTAAGGCAGCATCTTATAAATTTCCTTGCATCCGGAAGCGGAGGGCCTGAAGAGTATACTGGTAAGGATATGGTCAAAGCCCACACGGGAATGAATATATCAAAGGGAGAATATATGGATGTGATGGATGATATTATGGCGGCCTTAGCAAAAAATAATATTGATGAGCAATCCCAAAAAGATGTGCTAGCTATAGCATATTCTTTGAAAGGTCAGATGATTGGTTTATAGTTGGTCACCAAGAAATGCAACATGGCCCCCTGAATTCATCTGAAAATTAGGTCTGTTGTTATTCAATAGATATTAGGGCTCGAATTCACTTTTTAGTGTACAGCTCACAAGAAAGTGAATCCACCAAAAGAGAAACAGTTACTCGGTCAAAGCTCAATAGCAATGGAGTTATCCTCCTTAAAACTGGAAGTTTCTTCTAAAAACCGACTTTGTTATCGGATTTTATGAAGTGCAGAGCAATCCAAAAAGTGTAGTATTTCTATGATTGATGTCTTTGAGTCATTTGGCTGCTCAGATCTATTGCAAATGACAGAAATTTTCCAAAGGAAGATCAGGTGAGGACGCCGGCTACAATATCAAACATTATCCTGTAGTGGCTCAATTGGCAACTTCTAAGCTGATCAATAGGGTTATTTTTTATTTAAAGGTATATTCGCAGTCTCAAAGCCCTAATCCCGTTAAATGATCTAAGTTGTACATTGATCATCATTACTAAATAGAAAATGAAAAAGATTACCGCATCGGTACTGGCATTAATGTGTCTGTTTGGGTGCAATGAAAGTCCTGAGAAACAAAATGCTTCATTAAATTTTGATCCTACCGAAATAGAGACCGATCCTTTGGTGGTAGAGAACCTGGAAAAGTTCCAAGATAAAAAATTTGGGTTCTTCGTTCATTGGGGAGTTTATAGTCAATGGGGTGCTGTAGCCTCTTGGCCGCTGATCAAAAATTTTGAAGACACCAGGGAAGTTGGTCCTGCTTTTGCTGAGCGAGACCATGATTTTGACCGTTATTTTGAGGATTACTATAATCTCAATAAGACCTTTAATCCCCAAAAGTTCGATCCTGAACAATGGGCGAATGCCGCAAAATCTGCTGGAATGAAATACTTTATCATGGTCACCAAACACCATGATGGCTTTTGCCTCTTTGACACCAAGCAAACTGATTTTAGCACTACCGGGGAAGACTGTCCATTTCATACTAATAAAGAGGCCAATATCACCAAAGTGCTTTTTGACGCATTCCGGGACAAGGGAATCAGTGTGGGCACTTATTTTTCCAAACCTGATTGGAGCAATAAAGATTATTGGGCGCCAGAGTTTCCCATAACCGACCACAGTGTCAATTATGACCCAAGGGAATACCCTGAGAAGTGGAATAACTTCAAAGAGTTTACCTATAAGCAAATTCAAGAGTTGATGACCGAGTATGGACCTATTGATATTTTGTGGCTGGATGGTGCACAGGTATTGCCTGTGGCCAATCAGGATATTGATATGGACCGTATTGCCAAGATGGCAAGAAAAAATCAGCCTGGTTTGATCGTTGTTGATCGACTTGCAGGAGGTCGGCATGAAAATTATATGTCTCCTGAGGGTTTACATCACCTACCTGAAAAACCGTTACCAAAACCTTGGGAACTTTGCATGTCATTGGGAGAGGGATGGTCGCACCGGATCAACGATAAATTCAAATCCTCCAATGAAATTATCGATATTTTAATTGAAGTAGTGGCCAAAGGAGGAAATCTTCTACTCGATGTGGGACCTCCCGCAAGTGGAGAAATCCCTGAAGCGGCCTTGCAAAGTATGGAAAAAATAGGTGGCTGGCTAAAGGTCAATGGGGAAGGGATTTATGAGACCAGAAGCTTTGACTACTTTAAGGAAAACGAGCAGATTTACTATACCAGAAGCAAAGATGGAAATACGATTTATGCCCTTTGTTTAGACTGGCCTGGCAATAGTTTAGAACTAACCAAAGTAATCCCCAATACAGGTTCCACTATTCAGCTTTTGGGTTCCGATCAGGATTTGGAATGGACTTATGAAAATGAGTTGTTAACCATTGAAACACCAGATAAACTTAGAAATAGCTTGAATCAGGACCTTCAACAGGCCTATGTATTCCAAATTGAAGGAAGCCCAGCAAAAACACTGGAGGCGATAAAAGTAAAAAGCGTTAATATGCCTCAAGAAGATACTTACCTGTTTGATGATAAATATATCTTTTCACTGGAAAGCAGCACCCCAGCGGCTAAAATCTATTATACCCTTGATGGCACTGAACCTTCCGAGAAATCGAAGGTCTATACTGAGCCAATAACCATAGATGAGAGCACGACTATTAAGGCTTTTGCCCAACAACAAGGTTATGCAGATAGCCCAAAGCTGAGCAAGGATGTCATCAAGGTCAAAAAGCCAGTGCAGGTATCTTTAGAATATAAATGGAATAATGTTGGGGGAAATTTGTCAACTGATGTTTTGGTTGACTTCAACAGAGGATCCATCGATTATAGTTCGGGAGATTGGCTGGGATTTGAAGGGAATGATTTTAATACTACTTTAGATTTAGGCACGGAGACTTCTATCCATAAAATTTCCGTGGGCTTTTTAAAAAATGTCTTTGAATCTGTTTTTGTTCCGGATTCGGTTAATTTCCATATTTCCAATGATGGAAAACATTATGAATTAGCAGGCACCGTAAAACATCAAATATCTCCATTTGCTATGGAGGTATATGTGAAAGATTATGTATTGGACAGCATCAATCATACTGCAAGGTATCTCAAGATCGAAGGTATTAACATAAAGACTTGTCCCCATCCACATTTTAACTCAGGAGGTAAGGCTTGGCTATATGTCGATGAAATTATTATAGAATAAAAAAAGAAGAGGCTGTCTCAAAACAAGAGTTAAAAAAGCGAGATAGTCGATTTTAGCCAATAGAGGCCGATTAATGAAAATCGGCCTCTATTTTTTTTGACTTACAGTCAATTCAGCTCTGGATTCTTTGTTT
>NZ_JAHHZM010000001.1 GCF_018642165.1 Echinicola shivajiensis | reverse complement strand
TGGGCGGTACGGCGCAGGGGATCCACCTCTTCCCATCCCGAACAGAGAAGTTAAGCCCTGTCGCGCCGATGGTACTGGGGTTACACCCGGGAGAGTAGGTCGCCGCCCTCACCTATCAGGCCCCTTTCACAAACACCGTGAAAGGGGCTTTTTGTTTTTAATAAACAGTATACTTTTTAAACCAAATAGGCGTGAAGTGAGTCGCCTAAGTTTTAAGAATATTTTTGGATCAAAGCGATATAGGTATTCAGCGAAGAAATAAGATCTGCTGTTGTGGGGATTTGTTTAGGCTGATATCTTTTAATTTTGCCATTTACATAAAAACCAATTTAGTTTTTTATTTTTCTTCTCATTCTGAACGGATTCTTTTTTAAATTACCGTTTAAATGAATTTCAACTAATTATGAATAAAATCGCATTGATTACTGGAGCTACTTCTGGTATTGGTAGGGCCTGTGCCATTAGTCTTGCTAAGGAAGGTTATCATATAATAGCTACTGGTAGAAGAGAGCAACGTCTAAAGGAGTTAAAAGCTGATTTGGATCCTAAGGTTGATTATCATTATTTGGTATTTGATGTGCGTGACAGAAAAGCAGTTGAATATGCTATAGGTACCTTAGAGGGGAAATGGAGGGATATTGATGTTCTAATTAATAATGCAGGAAATGCCCATGGCTTGGATGCAATTGATGAAGGTAATGTTGATGACTGGGATGCAATGATGGATATTAATGTGAAAGGTTTGCTATATGTGTCCAAACAAATTATGCCCATTATGCGGGAAAGGAAATCAGGTCATATTATTAATATTGGTTCTATTGCAGCAAAAGAAGTTTACCCCAATGGTAATGTATATTGCGCTTCCAAACATGCAGTGGATGCATTGACAAAGGGAATGCGCTTGGATTTGACTAAATATGGTATAAAGGTTACGGGAATTCATCCTGGTTTAGTCGAAACTGAATTTTCAGTCGTTAGGTTTAAAGGGGATGAAGAAAGGGCAAAGACAGTTTATGAGGGGTTTGATCCATTAAAAGCTGAAGATATAGCTGATATTGTCAATTTTGTAGTGACAAGACCCAAACACGTCGCCCTAACTGATATTACAGTATTGGCAGGAGAGCAGGCAAATAGTACTACAGTTTATAGAAAATAATATGCCTAAATCTCGATATTTTCTTTTTTTTGGTTTACTATTTTTATGTTGTTTTTGCGATGGGAATAGGAATAAGGCAGAACAGACAGTAATAGAAGAAAGTCCAAAAGTATCTCATATTAGTATAGAAGAATCAGTATTGGATTCCCATATTGCTATGGAACCTGATTCTATAGGTGTATTGGAGCAAGGGCTTATTGAAGCTGGCTTGGTTAATGTACAGGCTGTATTACCTGAGGTATTTGTTGATTTGAAATATAGTACAGAGGATAACTTTTTTGGCCAAGATGTATATGGTGAGTTGACAAACTGCTATTTGCAAGAGGCCACTGTTAAAAAGTTAAAAGTGGCCTTGTATTATTTAAAAAACCACCATCCTGATTTGACCTTTTTGATTTATGATGGTGTCAGGCCGCAATCGGTTCAGCAGATTCTTTGGGATAGTTTAGATAAACCAGATAGTATTAAACCTTTGTATGTTGCCAATCCTCAAAAAGGAAGTTTGCATAATTATGGTTTAGCGGTAGACCTTACTTTGGCCTATAAAGAAACAGGAGAGGCGTTGGATCTAGGTACGCATTATGATTTTTTTGGGTATCCGGCCTATCCAGATCGGGAAAAAGAAATGTTATCTACTGGGAAAATTAGTAAAAGTCATATTGAAAGAAGGGAGATTCTTCGCCAGGCCATGAAAAAGGGAGGGTTTACAGGAATTGGTTCTGAATGGTGGCACTTTAATGCCTTTTCTTTAAAGGAGGCAAAATCCAAGTTTGAAATAATACCTTAATATATTTTACAATTATAAATACATACAATGAACCTATTGAAAAGTGAAGTCCTTAGAAAGGGCTTTTTAATGTTAAGTTTAATTTTATTTACAAGTATAAGCTCATTTGCGCAAGGCCAGTTTCGGGCTTTGGTTTTTAGTAAAACCCAAGGTTTTAGGCATCAATCAATCCCTAATGCCGTAAAAGCCCTCAAGGATATGGCTAGAGATAGGGTTTTTAGTGTATATGCTACTGAAGATGCAGCAGTTTTTACAGATGAATCTTTATCGAAATATGACTTAATTATTTTGGCAAGCACTACAGGTGATATTTTGAATGACGAGCAAAAGGCTGCATTTGTTAGATTCGTCCAGAGTGGCAAAGGCGTGGTGGGTATCCATAGTGCCACTGATACCGAGTATAATTGGGAATGGTATACCAAAATGATAGGCGGCCAGTTCAGACACCACCCTGCCCAGCAAACAGTGAGGATTAAAGTGGTGGACCCAAATCACCCATCAACTTATCACTTGGATAATAAATATTGGTTATGGACTGATGAATTGTATGAGTACCAAAACTTCAATGAAGATGTAAATATTCTTTTACAATTGGATGAAAGTACTTATGATGTAGGTTCAAGAAATGGTAAGAAGATGGGAATGGGTGATGTTCATCCGATTGCTTGGTATCATGAATATGATGGAGGAAGGGTGTTTTATACGGGATTAGGCCACGTAGAGTCAGCTTATGAAGATCCTGATTTCCTTAACCATCTTTATGGGGGAATTTGGTGGGCAGCAAAAGGATATCCACTAGATTAAACCCTATTTCCAATCTTATAAAATCTCCTTCAAGGGGGCTGGATATATATCATGTCCACCTTTGTAGGAGATTTTTTCTTTTTTGAGATTAATCTTATTCAAGATTTCTTCTTGTTCCTTTAATCTATCCTCGGTCAGAAAGTGATCCTTGTTACCCCAAACCATTATAATACGTGTATCCTTCAAAGACTTGTTTACTTGACTTAGGTCTACATCGTGTGCAAAGCCTCCTCCCCATAATACCAGTTTTTTTATTGGCATATTCAGCTGGGCAGCCCACCTGCTTGCAGTAGCACTTCCTTGAGAGAATCCCAAAACATGAATGTCAGGCTTTTGTCTATAGCCTTCTAATACCTGTTCTATAATAGCATTTAAAAATTGGTTGTTGTTTTCTATGGCCAGTTCCCGTTGATGCTTGGTCATCCAATTAGCCCCTACTCTGCCAGAATAACCTTTTAAATAATTATAATTCATGGCTTCTGGAGCAATAATAAGCCGCTTCTCATCAAAGATCGATTCAAACTTTTGTAAAAAGAAGGGAGCCAATTGTCCATATCCATGGAGCACCACCCAAATTTCCTTTTCCCTGCCATTAGGCTTATGAGAGGTGAGGTAAGATGCTTTACTCTGAAAGCTGACTTCTTGGTACATTTTTTATTTATTTAAAATTATTGAATTTGAAGGGGAGTAATTGGCTGATATTATCGGCTTTTAATATTTGCCCTGATGGATTTAGCATGTAGATTTCTATTTCCTGCTTAAATTTCAGCTCATATTCATTGATTGTCTGCCTACAAAGCCCACAAGGTGAAATGAAGGAGTATTCTTCGTTTGCGATTGATTTAGCAGCGATGGCAAGTTTTAAAGGAGCCTGATCAGGGAAATTGGCATTGGCATAGGAAAGTAACACTCGCTCGGCACAAATACCAACTGGGAAGGCAGCATTTTCCTGGTTATTGGCTGAAAGCATTTCTCCATTTGCCAAAAGTAATGCAGCTCCAACTGAAAATTGAGAATATGGGGCATAAGCTTTTTGTAGGGATTTTTTTGCCAACTCCATTAAAGCTATTTCCTTGGTGTCCAACTCTTCCAGTTCAAGGATGTGCAAACATACATTTTGAGAGACTTTTTTTGCCATGTGGGTATGCAAATAGAAGTTTTGGAATTTATATATTGATAATTTAACCTTTAGTTTAAGGATTTAAAAGGATAAATTTCTCCAAGATGAAATTATTTGGCATCTTGAATAAACCCAAAGTATTAACTTAATGAAAACGATATTAGTTATCGGTGCTGGAAAATCCTCAAAAGTTTTGGTGGATTATCTTATGGAGCGAAGTTCTCTGAATAAGTACCATTTGATACTTGCAGATACAAATGTTGAATTGGCCAGGGAAAGGCTTAAGTCTTGGGACAGTGGAGAGGCTATTCAGCTTAAGGTGGAGAACCATGAAGAAAGGAGATTGGCGATTTCTCGGTCAGATGTGGTAGTGTCTATGTTGCCTGCATTTTTACATCCTATAGTGGCAGGTGATTGTTTGGTTTTGGGAAAACATTTTTTTTCCGCATCCTATGAGTCAGAGGAGATGAAGGCAATGGGAAGAGAAGTCGCCGCAAAAGGTTTATTTTTCCTCAATGAGTGCGGTTTAGATCCTGGAATTGATCATATGTCCGCAATGAGGATCATTGATGAAGAGAAGAAAGAAGGAAATACAATAGTGCTCTTTAAGTCATACTGCGGCGGAGTGCTTTCTCCAGACAGTGAAAAGGATAATCCTTGGAAGTATAAATTTACTTGGAACCCTAGAAATGTAGTGCTTGCTGGGCAGGGAGTTTCGCGGTTTATTAGAAACGGAAAATATAAATTTGTTCCGTACCATATGCTTTTTAGGCGAACTGATAAATTGAAATTTGAAGAAGTTGGAGAATTTGATGGATATGCCAATAGAGATTCTTTGGGCTATAGGGCGGTATATGGACTTGAAGATATCCCTACCATCATAAGGGGGACTTTGAGAAGAACCGGTTTTTGTAGAAGTTGGGACGTTCTGGTGCAGCTGGGAATTACTGATGATACATTTAAAGTCGAACTTCCGGAGGATTTTACCATGCGTGAATTTTTCAACGCCTTTTTACCATTTGATCCAGTTCAAAAAGTGGAAGAAAAGTTACAGTCCTTACTTCCATGGGTAGATAATGAGATTTTATATAAACTGGAATGGCTAGGATTCTTTAGCAATGATCCCTTGCCTTTAGTTAAGGGGAGTCCCGCAGAAATCCTTCAAGTTATTTTAGAGAAAAAATGGGCTATGAGGGCTGATGATCATGATATGGTGGTGATGCAACATCAGTTTGAAATCATTACTCCTCAAAAAATTAGAAAGCATATTTACTCAAGTTTGGTCATAAAAGGGGAAAACCGGGATTATACAGCCATGGCAAAAACAGTAGGTTTACCACTCGCTATAGCGGTGGACATGTTTTTGCAAGGCGAGATCAAATTAAAGGGTTTGCACCTTCCTACTAAAAAGGAAATATATATTCCGATTTTGAGGGAATTGGCAGAAAAGGGAATTGTGTTTAAGGAGGAAGTATGTTATGATTAATCAGCTTAAAAGATCAGTAAAAAATCTTTTAAAAGACTTCTGTATTCCGGGGTATAATTGAATTCTTCATCCTTAATACAAATAGTAATTGGTTCCCGTTGTAAGGAACTATTGAAGGAAAATGATTTGATATGCCTTAAAACCTTGGTGCTAGAACGATCTTTTAATTCATAGAATTCCGCTGGGTAGAGTTTGAAAAAAAATGCAATCTTCTCCAGTTCCTTCATTTGGTTTGGAGGGAGGATTACCCAGAATTTTCCCGTTTTAGGATTTAGCAGTTTAATTACTCCTTTGATCAAGTCGCCGAACGGCAATTCGTCATTATGCAGTGCCAGGTTACGTTGTTGGTCTTTGGATTTGTTATGGTTAGTATAATAAGGAGGGTTGCTGACGATTAGGTCGAATTTTTTAGTCTCGCTCTTTGAAAAATCTTGGAAGGAACCCTTTTCTATTTTCACCTGATCAGACCAAGGGCTTTGGGCTATATTTTCGCTGGCTTGGGTAAATGCCTTGCTATCAATTTCCATTGCCTTAATTTGGGCTTTTTCAAACCTTTGGGCCAGCATCAAAGCGATCACCCCTGTGCCGGTCCCAATGTCCAGGATATTCTCTGGTTGCGATTGACTGGCCAAAGCACCAAGTACAGCAGCATCAGTACTTACCTTCATAGCACATTGATCTTGGTAAATAGTGAATTGCTTAAATTGGAAATAATTATTGGGCATAATAATTATACTATCTGTTTTCCCTTTCGTAAACCTCGTCGATTAATAGGTTTTTCGATTCTGCCGCATCCACAGCCAATTGGTCACATCTTTCATTTTCAGGATGGCCTGCATGTCCCTTTACCCATTGGAACTGGGGTTTATACTTATTGTGCAATGGAATATATCTTTTCCAAAGATCCACATTCTTTTTGTCCTTGAAGCCTTTTTTTTGCCAGCTCCAAATCCAGCCTTTTGTAACCGCATCGACCACATATTTGCTGTCTGAATATATTTTTACCGGAATCCCTTCCACTTTAATTGCTTCAAGTCCCTTTATTACTGCAAGCAATTCCATGCGGTTATTGGTAGTCAATCGAAATCCCTCAGAAAGTTCTTTTTCGTGTTGCCTGAATTTCAAAATGGTCCCATATCCCCCGTTTCCAGGGTTCCCCTTAGCTGCTCCGTCCGTGTAAATTAAAATCATGCTCAAAAGTATAAAAAAATGTCAGCCATTTCTAGCTGACATTTTAAATGATGGAATTTTAAATGTCAATTATAGTGCTTCAAATAGGTTTGTTTTGAAGATTTTGATGGCAATAGATAATAGGATAATCCCAAAAATCCTTCTCAAAACATCCAGTCCGGTCTTACCCAGTATTTTCTCCAGCCAATTGGTGCTTTTTAGTACTGCGTAGACAATCACCAAATTGATCAGAATACCAACGGCAATATTGGCCTGAGCAAATTCCGACTTTAAGGTCAAAATGGTAGTCATTGTTCCTGCCCCCGCAATTAATGGAAAGGCAATAGGGACAATAGAAGTACTGGAAGCATCCGCCTCGGGATCCGGTTTGAAAATTTCAATGCCTAAAATCATTTCGGCACCAAGTGCAAAAATGATCAGTGCACCGGCTATGGCAAAGTCATCCACCCCAATTCCAAATAGGTTGAGGATGTTTTTCCCCAGTAATAGGAAAAGGACCATGAGGATTCCTGCCACAATGGTCGCTTTTTCAGACTGAATGTGCCCTGATTTTCGACGTAAGTTGATAATGATGGGAATAGAACCCAAAATATCAATTACCGAAAATAGGATCAGTGTGACCGATAGAATTTCTTTGAAATCAAACATTGTTAAAATTTTGCCGCAAAAGTAAAATTTTAATTTGGAATAATTTCAGATTTTGAATTAATATTCTTTTAGGAATTTGATCAATTTATCGAACTCTGCATCACTGATAGCAGGGAAGTTGGCTATTCTAAAGCTGGTAGGCTTTAGCGGACCATAACCACTACCCATTTGCATTCCTGCTTTTTCAGCTTCGGCCTTGATTTCCTTGATGAATTCTTCCTTACCTGAAATTCCCATTACAGTCTTACTTCTGGTTTCTGGGTTTTGAACAAGCATCATCAATTTTTCCGATTGAGCAATGGTGTTCTCCAAAATCCTCATTCTCTCTCTAAGCAGATGGTCAGTTTCCTGAATTTCAGGCCTGTCCTCCAAGCTTCTTTTCAGCAAGTAGATCCCCAGGACATTAGGGGTGTAGTGCGTTTGGTAATTAGCTGCATTTTCGAGTATGAAACTTAAGGAATTATAGCGACCAGCCTCACCCTTATGGTTACATTTTTCTATTGCCTTTGGAGAAAGTATCAATATACCCAAACCAGCAGGAAGCCCAAAACATTTTTGTACCGATGCATACCAAATGTCAGCCAAAGTGAAGTCTAGCTCAATCCCTGCCATGGAAGATGTAGTATCCACAGCGATCATTTTATTAGGGTATTTTTGCCCTAGCTCAGCAATCAGTTCGTTGCTCACTTCTGTGGCGTTTGAAGTCTCATTTTGGGTAATTGCGATAAGATCAAATTTCTCATCAATATCCAGAGAGGCTACGTCTAAGGCTGTTTCAGTGTCTAGTTTAAGGGATTCAGTTTCTGGATTTAAATGGGAGGCAAAGCTCAACCATTTTTTCCCAAAGGATCCTGAATAAATATGGTAACTGGCACGCTCTACAATCGACTGAGCAATGATTTCCCAGTTTTCTGTCGCGCTTGAGGTGAAAAGTAATTTATAATCTTCAGGTACATGAAGTTTTTCCTTTATTAAAGTTTCAGTTTCCTGATAAAGGTTCATAAATGTAGCACTTCGGTGGTTAGCACTTAATATACCTTGATTAAAAGCATCTTGTAAATATTCTGCTACTTGGTCATAGACCTTGGAAGGTCCTGGTGAAAATGTGATCATCAGTTTTGAGGTTTGTTATGATTGAAGAAAATACTGAATGCCTAATTCATAACCTTTTAGGCCTAATCCAGAAATCATACCTATGCATTCTTTTGAAATAATGCTTTTGTGACGAAATTCTTCTCTTTTATAAATATTGGAAATGTGAATCTCTAAGGTAGGAGTTGTCACTCCGGCAATAGCATCTGATATAGCTACGGATGTATGGGTGTAGGCACCTGCATTGAGTAAAATTCCGTCGTAATTAAAGCCTACTTCGTGAATTTTATCTACCAGTTCTCCTTCAATATTGCTTTGGTAATAAGATAATTCTATTTGCGGGAAGGCATTTTGAAGGGTTTCAAAGTATTCTTCAAAGGACTGCTTTCCGTAAATTTCTGGTTCTCTCTTGCCTAAAAGGTTTAGGTTTGGGCCATTTATTATAAGTATCTTCAAAATATAAAATTGTTTTTAGCTTTTACTTCCAAATATTGGGTAAAGTTAAGTATATGCCAGTTGATTTAAATAAAAAAGCCAGGCTTAAATTTTATCTTTGGATCAAAATATTTATTTATGGAGGGTTATTGGGAGAATTATATCAAGCAGTTTGTCTATTATTTAAAGATAGAGCGCTCTTTGAGCCAAAATTCAATAACTGCTTATCAGCATGATATAAAAAGGTTGGTCTCTCATTTTAATGAAAATTATCCTGATCTACGACTCTCAGGACTTCAACTGGAACATTTAAGATCCTTTGTTCATGAATTGGCCTCCCTAGGAGTTTCAGAATATACCCAAGCTAGGGTGATTTCTGGAATAAAGGCATTTTTTAAATTCTTGATGTATGAGGATATTATTTCGGAAGATCCTGCTGTACTTCTGGAAGCCCCTAAGTTGGGTAGGAAATTGCCGGATACCTTGAGCTATCATGAGATCAATCAAATATTGGAAAGTGTTAAGTTAGGAGAGGCTGAAGGCCATAGAAATAGGGCAATGCTAGAAGTGTTATATAGTAGTGGTCTTAGAGTGTCCGAACTTACGGAATTAAAAATTTCGAATGTATATACCGACATTGGTTTTTTAAGAGTGATTGGAAAAGGAAATAAGGAAAGGTTGGTACCTGTAGGAAAAGATGCATTGAAATATCTTCAAATCTATTTAAAAGAAATTCGTCGTCACCAAAAAATAGCTACAGGCCATGAGGAATATGTGTTCTTGAACCGTCGGGGGAAAAAGCTAACCAGGGTAATGGTGTTTTTAATGATAAAAAAAATAGTGGCTGAGGTAGGGATTCGAAAAAAGGTCAGTCCTCATACCTTTAGGCACAGCTTTGCAACACATTTAATAGAAGGGGGAGCAGATCTCAGGGCCGTTCAAGAAATGCTAGGCCATGAAAGTATAACCACCACAGAGATTTACACTCACCTTGACAGGGAATATTTAAGACAGGTGCTGACAGAGTTCCATCCTAGGAAGTGAATTGAAGGGAATACAAAGGTTTTTGTTTATGAATTTTTTTAATGTAGGACCTAAGTGAAAATGTTTCATCTCAATACGAATGTCATAATTAGGTATTTGAACTTTAATTTTTTGTGTATTTAATATTTTTACGTATATTCTACCATATTTTGTAAACAAACGACATATGAAACGCTTTTTGAAGATAGTTATTTACATACTAACTGTATTATTAATTATTATTGGTGGGGGGATTGCCTATATGAGTTTGGGTTTGCCGAACGTAGGCCCGCCGGAAGAGATTAAAATAGCTGGCACTGATGAACAAATAGCAAGAGGAGAGTATCTAGCTCATCATGTTATGCTCTGTATGGACTGTCATGCCCAAAGGGATTTTTCAATATTTTCAGGACCACCCAAACCTAATAGCCTTGGTGCTGGAGGGGATAAGTTTGACCATTCCATGGGCTTTCCTGGAGTGTTTATAGCACCAAATATTACACCAAGTGGTATTGGCGATTGGACAGATGGTGAGGTGTTCAGATTGATCACTACAGGTGTCAAAAAGGATGGAGACCCAATTTTCCCGGTGATGCCCTACCAAAGTTATGGCAATATGGATGCAGAAGATATTAAAGCTGTCATCGCCTATATCAGGACCTTGGAGCCAGTGGAGAATGATTTGCCTGCCTCAAAGGCCGATTTTCCTATGAACTTGATTCTTAATACTATTCCTCAGCCGGCAGAGTTAAAACCAATGCCTTCAAAAGAAGATGTAGTAAAATATGGAGAATATTTAGTGACTGCAGGAGCTTGTGCAGATTGTCATACTAATTTTGAGAATGGTGCTTATGTAGGTCCTAGGCTTGGAGGAGGAAGGGAGTTTCCTTTTCCTGATGGTACCGTCATCCGTTCTGCAAATTTAACGGCCGATGAAACAGGTATAGGAAATCTATCGGAAGATGCTTTTGTGGCACTCTTTAAAAAGTATGAAACTGAGCCATTCCAAAATATCCCCGTAAAGCAGGGAGACTTTCAGACCATTATGCCTTGGGTAATGTATGCCGGTATGGATACGACAGATTTAAGAGCTATTTACAAATATTTGAACTCTTTGGAACCTGTGAAAAACCAGGTTGAAAAAGTGTCATTCGCAAATTAACATAGATTGAAAAAGTGGATTAATCACTTCAAAGAAGTAGGGGATTCCGGTTGAATCCCAACTTCTTTTTTTACCCTTTAGAAACACAGCCCCTTAATCCTCATTAAGGGGCTGTGTTTTATTGAGAAAACATGCTCAAGTCGTTATCCAGCCAGACCTTTTTATTTTTTGTGAGACTCAATGAGGTCTTCTTTCCATTATAAAGGACTTCTTTGTTTTGATCAGTTATGCTTAGCAAACCTATTTTTACCAATTTCCCTTCTTCCCACTTTATGTCAACTTCGATATTTCCTCTTGCTATTAGTCCTTCTACAGTTCCAGTTTTCCAACTTGGTGGCAGGGTAGGAAGTATCCTGATGAAGCCCTCATGAGATTGTAACAATAATTCTGCGACACCAGCAGTAAATCCAAAATTGCCGTCAATTTGGAAGGGAGGGTGTAGGTTAAATAAATTATTTCCAGTGGAGACTTCTAAAAGTTTGTAGAGGTTTTCTTCTGCAGCTTCTTTATCTTGAAGTCGTGCATTAAAATTTATCATCCATGCCCTACTCCAACCTGTGCCCGCTCCTCCGTGATTCAAACGGTAGCTGATTGTTTTTTTAGCGGCGTCAAATTCCTCTGGCGTTGACGCGGTGATATCATCACCTGGGTGCAAAGCATATAAGTGGGACATATGTCTATGTCCTTTTTCAGGTTCTTCAAAATTTTTGTTCCATTCCAGCAATCTGCCATCAGGTCCTATTTTGATCCCTGAAGTCAATAAATTATTTTTGGCTTTTATTTCTTTGGTTAATTCATCTTCAATTTCTAAGATTTTTGCTGCTGCCAATGTGTTGTCAAATACTTCTTTAATGATTTGGTGTCCCATTGCTGCTCCATATGAAACTGCAGCAGGCTTCCCATCTTTTGCAAAATAGGAGTTTTCGGGAGATGTCTCAGGATAGGAAATGTATCGCCCCGTTTCCTCATCCAACTCTAACCAGTCAAGGTAAAATGAAGCAAACTCTTTTAATGCAGGATAGGCTCTGTTTCTTAAAAAATCCATGTCTTGGGTAAATCTAAAATGTTCCCAATAATGCTGGGCCAGCCAGCCTCCTCCATGTATCCAAGAGCCCCAGTAAGGCTGGTTTGCTCTCATCCAAGGCACAGCCCATAGATCTGTGGCATGATGAACAATACTGCCCCTGTTGATTCCGTACTGTTCCTTGGCGAGGATTTTTCCTCTTTCAATTAACCTGTCTCCAAAGTCAAACAAAGGCAATTGCATTTCTGCTAAATTAGTTGGGCCTGCAGGCCAGTAGTTCATTTGTAGATTAATGTTCAAATGGTAATCGGCATTCCAAGGCGCTTCAATAGATTCGTTCCAAATTCCCTGTAAATTTGCGGGATTGGTGCCTGGCCGAGAGGAGGATATCAGTAAATACCTGCCATATTGAAATAGTGTCGCCGCTAAACCTGCATCTTTTTGGCCTTCTTTAACTAATTGCAGTCTTTGATCTGTGGGTAAGCTGTCCAACTCATGATTCCCTAAATCTAGCTTAACGCTATTGAAGAGCTTTGAGAAATCATTTGCATGATCTTTCAGAAGGTTCTCAACTGATTTATTTTCAAGCTTAGCCAGTGTAGTTTTATTTTTTGCTTCGAAGTCTTGGCTGTAGAATGAAGTATTGCAAACTATATATATGATGGCTTCATTGACTTCAGTTAGGGAAAGTGAATTCCCTTTTATTATAGAGTTGCCTCCCTTAGTGTTTACTTTCAGTCTAGTTTCAAATTTGACCCCTGATTCTAATGGGGTGGGCTTGCCTTCCAGAACTGCACCATATTGTGTCACTTCTCCAGACATCACCAATTCATGTTGGTTGGGAACTGAAACTTTAACTGTGGGATGGCCTTTGTCTTCAGGCCTGCTCAAGCTTAAGTCAAAACTCATTCCCTCTTTTGAATCGGTTTCAAGTTGAATGACTAAAACATCTTCTACAGCGGAAGAAAATATACGTTCTGAAAAGGAAGATTCGCCTACAGTGTAGTTGACAGTTGCCAAAGCATCATCAAAGCTTAGGTTTCTGGTGTAGTTTTCGATTTCGCCTTGTCTATCAAAATCAATAAATAAATCTCCCATAGTTTGATGGGATCTTACAACTCTTCCCTTTGAGAACTTTTCCACAATGAGTTTGTCCGCCTCATGTACTTTCCCCTCTTTGATTAATTTGCGTATGGCTTTTAGGTCCTCTGGATTTCCCTTGGAGGTGCCCCAGTCAGGCCCCCCAGGCCAAAGGCTATCTTCATTGAGCTGGATATGTTCAATATCCGTTTTGCCATAAATCATTGCTCCCAAGCGGCCATTTCCAACAGGCAAGGCCTCATTCCAGTTCTTAGCGGCTTGTGTATACCATATTTTAGTGGTGTTTTTTGAATTGTCTTTTGGTGTACATGAAAGACTGAGAAATGTTGAAAAACAACAAAGAATGATAAAAATCTTTTTCATGGGTAAATATGTCTAATGTCTTATATGTTGTTTGGGGTTATTTTTATTGTAAACGGTTAAAAGCAAAAGTATATCTTATTGCTTGGCTAATTTAATTGTTTTAGTTTTAGCGCAAACGCCCTTTATGTACATGTGAAAACTTAAGACAAAAGGAGTTACCGATTTTGGGCTGAATTAATTTCCTATGAAACTGCCAATTTGATATAGCTTTCCATTGATTTCAATTAATTTAGCATTTAAAATCAATCCATGATGTCTGTGTATAAAACCATAATGAAGCCTTTTCTTTTTAGAAAAGGTGCTGAAGATGCCCACCATTTCACCTTTTCAATGACCAAGTTGACCTTCAATTTGCCTCTCGTTAAGGGGATTATCAAGCGCATGTTTTATTTTGAAGATCCATCATTGGAAAAAGAAGTTTTTGGCTTGAAATTCAAAAACCCGGTTGGCCTCGCTGCTGGGTTTGATAAAGATGCCAAGCTGATAGATGAAATGTCTATGCTGGGTTTTGGTTTTATTGAGATAGGAACCTTAACCCCCAAACCACAAGATGGAAATCCACAACCAAGACTTTTTAGATTGCCAGAAGATGAATCACTGGTGAACCGAATGGGCTTTAATAATGGTGGTGTGGAAGGAGCTATCAGCAGGCTTAAAAGCAGAAAGTCTAAGGTGTTGATTGGTGGGAATATTGGAAAGAATAAGGTAACTCCAAACGATAAAGCGGAGGACGATTACCTGATTTGCCTTAAGGCGCTACATCCTTATGTGGATTATTTTGTGGTCAATGTAAGTTCACCTAATACGCCAAATCTTCGAGATTTACAGGAAAAAGAGCCGTTAAAAAAACTCTTGCTTTCCATCAAGGAGAAAAATGATCAGATGGATCATCCAAAGCCTATTCTGCTTAAAATTGCTCCGGACTTAACGGACGGTCAATTGGATGATATAATTGCTATTGTTCAAGAAACTAAAATTGATGGGGTAATAGCTACCAACACGACCATAGATAGAAGTAAGCTGAGGACTCCGCAGGAAAAAGTGGAGGCCATAGGTGCTGGAGGAGTGAGTGGCAAGGTTTTGGGTAAAAGAAGCACAGAGGTAATCAAATATTTGGCGGAAAATTCCAATCATTCCTTTCCTATCATAGGAGTTGGAGGGATTTTCAGTGCTGAGGATGCTATAGAAAAGTTAGAGGCGGGAGCAAGTTTGGTACAGGTTTATTCAGGGATGATCTATGAAGGTCCAGCGCTGATGAAGAGAATTAAAAAAGGCTTAAAAAAGTATTACAGCCGCTGATATTTTCTATATTTCAAGATTACAACTATCTTATTGTTCATTAAAAAGTGGATTACTGAAGAATTATGGCTTCAAATACATATAAATCAAATACCTTCAGGAAGAAAGAAAAAGCTAAAAAGACGAAACGATCTTTTAATTTTTCCATCAATGCCTTAAAGGATAAAAAAATAGCCTTGTCCTTTGGTATTTTATTTATGATGGTAGGCTTGTTTTTGTTTTTTGCATTTTTGGGATACTTATTTACTGGGCCTTCTGACCAGAGTGTGGTCACTAACATTGGTCAGGATGGAGTGTCCTTTAGAGAAAATGCTGCTGAAGCAAGGAATTGGTTGGGATATGCTGGTGCCTGGATTTCACATTGGTTGATTTTCAGGTGGTTTGGCTTAGCGGCTTTTTTATTGCCTCCCTTTCTATTTATACTTGGCTTTAAGTGGGCCTTTAAAAAAACTTTGATACCTCTCACCCAATACAGTGCCTTTGGCTTGTTTTTTATTTTTTGGATTGGTTTGTTATTGGGCTATGTAGTCCATATTCTTGATGGTTTTAATTATCTACAATTCTTGAGCGGAGGATTTGGCTATGAGATGGCGGTATTGTCAGATGAGTTTTTGGGCTGGGGTACCTTTATTCTGATATTTGGTTCTTTGCTGATCTTTGTGGTGTTTTTCTATAATATCACACATATAGAATGGTTGCAGGGGGATGTGAAAAATATGCCTGATGAAAATGGTCAAATGGATACCGATTTGGCGGTTTCCACCACTGCATCTCAAAGCGCTTCTACTACAACTGCTGATAAAACTTCAGATACATTGCAAACGGAAAATTTGGATGATTTTGAAGATTCCGATTTGGATTTGGAAGAGGAAGAAGATGATGGGCAAAGCTGGACTATCAAAAATGAAAAGCCAGCGAAGCAAAATAACAGCTCTCCAGAACCTGCTTTTAATATTGAAGGCCAGACTATGGTCAGTGAGGAAACTGTAGAAGAAGAGGCTAAACAAGAAGAGAAGAGATTCACCGTTGAGACGGCTGCTAAGGAGGAGAAGACAGTAAGTGAAGTGGAGAATTTGGATCCTTATGATCCTACTTTGGATTTGGCTTCCTACCAGTATCCAAATATAGATTTGCTCAATGAGTATGATCAACAAAAGGTGACGGTTACCAGGCAAGAGCTGGAAGAAAATAAAAACAAGATCGTAGAGACCTTGGTGAATTTCAAAATTGGGATTCAGGAAATCAAAGCTACCATCGGGCCTACAGTAACTTTATATGAAATTGTGCCCGATCCAGGAGTGAAGATTTCCAAAATCAAAAACCTGGAAGATGATATTGCTTTGAGTTTGGCGGCATTGGGAATCAGGATCATTGCGCCGATTCCGGGGAAAGGTACTATTGGTATAGAGGTGCCTAACAAAAACAGAGAGCTAGTCGCTGCAAAATCAGTTTTGGGGACAGAAAAGTTCATGAAAAGTGATAAGGACCTTCCTGTTGCCTTGGGGAAAACCATTTCAAATGAAGTTTTTGTAGCTGATTTGGCCAAAATGCCTCACCTCTTGATGGCTGGGGCTACTGGGCAAGGTAAGTCTGTTGGTTTGAATGTGATTTTGGCTTCTTTGGTTTATAAGAAACACCCTTCACAACTTAAATTTGTCTTGGTGGATCCAAAGAAAGTGGAGCTAACACTTTTTAATAAAATTGAAAGGCACTTTTTAGCTAAGTTGCCTAATGCTGAGGATGCCATTATTACTGATACCAAAAAAGTAATTTATACCTTGAATTCACTTTGTATCGAGATGGATAACCGATATGATTTGCTGAAGGAAGCAGGTTGCAGGAACCTTAAAGAATACAATGCAAAATTTGTGGCCAGGAAACTTAATCCGGACAAAGGCCATAAGTTTATGCCGTATATTGTGTTGGTGATTGATGAGTTAGCAGATTTGATGATGACTGCTGGTAAGGAAATAGAAGCTCCTATTGCTCGACTTGCGCAGTTGGCTAGGGCCATCGGTATTCACTTGGTGGTGGCCACGCAGCGACCATCTGTAAATGTTATTACCGGTATTATTAAAGCCAATTTCCCTGCAAGGCTTTCTTTTAGGGTTACTTCCAAAGTAGACAGTAGAACTATTTTGGATGCTGGAGGCGCTGAACAGCTGATTGGTATGGGGGATATGCTACTATCTCAGGGCTCTGATGTGATCCGTTTACAATGTGCCTTTTTGGATACACCGGAGGTTGAAGCGGTTTGTGAATGGATTGGAGAACAACGGGGATATAGTGATGCTTATATCTTGCCAGAATTTGAGGGAGAAGACAGCGATAGCAGTGTTGGGGATGTAGATCTTTCAGACAGAGACCCGCTTTTTGAAGATGCAGCCAAGCTAATTGTTTTACATCAACAAGGAAGTACTTCATTGATTCAAAGAAAACTAAAACTAGGGTATAATAGAGCAGGAAGGATCATAGATCAGCTAGAAGCAGCTGGTGTGGTAGGGCCATTTGAAGGGAGCAAGGCAAGGGAAGTGTTGGTTCAGGATGAAGTTAGTTTGGAACAGTTATTGAGTAACCTCTAAAATGCTATAAAGCCTAAAATAGAAGGTTAACTATGTTAAAAAGAATATTATTATTTACGGTACTTGTTTTGGGATTTCAGAGCCTCGTTTTGGCACAAAAAGATCCTAATGCAAAGGTAGTCCTTGATCAAGTGAGTGAGAGGTATCAGTCGTTGAACGGTATTCAGGCCACTTTTGAATACTATTATTATAATGATCTTGATGGAGCCAGTCAGTCCAGTAAAGGAGAGGTTGCTGTCAAAGGCAATCGGTATAAATTGATTTTGGATGATCAGGAGATTTATAATAATGGAGAAACTGTTTGGACTTATATCAAGACAGGAAACTATAAGGAAGTAACCATTAATACCGTCAGTGATGACCCTGATGAACTGACTCCTTCCAGTATCTATAACCTATATAAAAAGGGATATGATTATGCCCTTTTGGGAGACGAAAGAATGGGTGGTAAATTGGTTCAGAAAATAAAGCTTTCTGCCGAGAATAGAAATGCTCAGTTTAGTACCATTGTTTTATATGTGGATAAAGCTAATAAGGATCTTGTGGGTTGGGAAGTTTCTGATGCTGATGGGGGAAGTTTCAAATATGAATTTAAGGATGTAAAAACGGATGTAGATTTAAACAATTCATTTTTTGCATTTGATGTGGCAGAGCATGTAGATGTGGAGGTGATAGATTTACGCTGATTACCCTTATAGGACGAAAAAGTTAAGAATAGCACAGATACTAAATGATTTTAAGTTTAGTGCGTGCTATTTTTTTTATTTTTGCCAAAACAATTGAAAAATGGACAAGAAAAGCCTCTTTAAGCAAATTCAACAAAAATCTTCTTTTCTATGTGTGGGACTGGATGCGGATCTGGCCAAGATCCCTGCACATTTGTTAAAGGAAGAAGATCCGATATTTGAGTTTAATAAGCAGATTATCGATCATACAGCTGATTATGCCGTGGCTTATAAACCTAATATCGCTTTTTATGAGGCTTTGGGACCAAAAGGTTGGGAAAGTCTCCAAAAAACATTGGATTATATTCCCAAGGATATTTTTACTATTTCTGATGCCAAAAGAGGAGATATCGGCAATACATCTAAATTGTATGCCAAGGCGTTTTTTGAACAGATGAACTTTGACTCTGTGACGGTAGCTCCTTATATGGGGAAAGACAGTGTAAGTCCTTTCTTGGAGTTTGAAGGTAAGTGGGTGATTTTATTGGCGCTGACTTCCAATGAGGGAAGTAAGGATTTTCAAGTATTGGAAACAGAAGGAGGAAAGCCCCTATTTCAACAAGTTTTGGAGAAAAGCCAAGATTGGGGTACTGATGGGAACTTGATGTATGTGGTAGGTGCTACACGAGGAGAAAAGATTGCCGAGGTTAGAAAATATGCTCCGGACCATTTCTTTTTGGTTCCAGGTGTAGGTGCGCAAGGAGGAAGTCTTCAAGAGGTCGCTCAGTATGGGATGAATAAGGAGTGCGGCCTATTGGTGAATTCTTCAAGGGGTATTATTTACGCATCAAATGGTGAGGATTTTGGTGCCAAAGCAGGACAAGCAGCAAAAGAACTTCAGCAAGAAATGTCTCAATTATTGGATCAGTATTGTAAATAAAAGGGAGCTATTAAATATTCATCATTTAGCCTGTCTTCTATTTGAGGTCAGGCTTTTTGTTTTTTTAGAAGTAGGGACGATTTTTAGTTTTCGATAATTACCCTTAAATTATTGTTGTGGCTGAAATACAGCGGATTGTCTTTTTAAACTTAAATTTTTTAACAAATGAATTTTCAGGAAAATTTTATCCATGCTATATGGAAGTACCAGTATTTTGATAAACGTGATTTGAGGACAAGCAATGGGCAGTCTCTAGAGGTTAGGAAGATTGGCTATTATAATTTGCATGAGGGGCCAGATTTCAGGGAATCGCATATCAGCATAGATAGATTGGAACATTATGGAAATGTAGAGGTCCATCTAAAATCTTCCGATTGGTACCAGCATTCCCATGATAGGGATCGCAATTATGATTCTGTGATTTTGCATGTCGTATGGGATCATGATACAGAGATCAAAAGAGCTGATGAAACTTTGATACCTACATTGGAATTGAAGGGGAAAGTGTTTCTGAGTGTTTTGAGAAATTATGAAAGGCTGGTAACAGCAAATAGTCCAATGCTATGCCATGAATTTCTGCCGAATATTAATGGGATTATCAAATTCTCTGCTTTGGAAAAAGCTTTGGTGGAGCGTCTTGAAGAAAAAAGTCAGTTGGTAAGTGAAGAAATTGTTTCGACATCCGGCGATTGGGAGGAAGTGGCTTATCGGTGGTTGTTTTATTGTTTTGGTTTTAAAGTGAATAATGTTCCAATGCTAAAACTGGCCCAGTCGGTTCCCTATAAGCTACTGAAAAAGCATTCGGGAAAAAGGGGGATTCTGGAAGCTATATTGCTGGGACAAGCGGGTTTTTTAAATGATGAGGCACTTGATAAATACTCAGAGTTTGCACAAAGAGAGCATGATTTTTATCATAAAAAATATTCCTTGGGAGAATCTATTTATTCTTCTGAATGGAAATTCATGAGGGTTCGGCCAAGCAATTATCCTTCTGTAAGAATCGCCCAGTTGGCGGCGATTTTGTCCCAAAGCCCCAATCTGTTTTCTTTGATAACCAAGGAAATCAGAAATGTTAAAGATTTGCAAGAGATGTTTTCAGTGGTGACCTCATCTTACTGGGAATATCATTATTACCCTGGAAAAGAATGCAAAAAGCGCCAGAATAGGCTGCTAAGTAAAAGGATCGTTCATTTGTTGGGTATTAATTTTCTGGTTCCTCTTTGGTTTTCTTATGGGAAATACTTGGATGATGAAAGGTGGAGAGATCGCTGCTTTGATCTTTTACAGGAAATTCCTCCTGAGGAAAACCATATTATTTCAGCCTTTATAGCTGAGGGTTGGGAACCAATAAATGCCTTTGATACCCAAGGGATGATAGGCTTGCATCATGGCTATTGCAGTCTGAAGAAGTGCTTATCCTGCAAGGTAGGTCAAAACCTGCTTAGACCAAGTGAATAAGGAATTTTGGTTAGCTAGGGATTTTGGCGTAATTTTGCGGACTAAACCAAAAATGGATATGGAAAAACCGGTAATTATTTTAGGGGCAAAAGGAATCGCGCATCCTGCATTGGAGATCTTTAATAGCAATGAAGTGGTTGTTTACGGTTTCCTTGAAGAGGATAAAGAAATGCATGGCACAGAGTTAAACGTGGTGCCTGTACTGGGAGATCCTGAAGATGATGGTTACCTAAAGTTGATCGGCAAAAAGTGTGAGGCTTTTGTGGCTGTTGATGATAACAAATATCGTCAGTTTTTGGTGAAGTTATTGAATGAGCGCAGGAAGGTACAACCGATCAATGCTATTCATAAAACATCCTATATTTCCACAGATGCGACTATTGGCCATGGTAATTTTATCAATGCAAAGGTTAATATTGGTGCAGGAACTAGCCTAGGAAGTCATTGTATCATTCATTCAGGAGCAATCATAGATCATAAGGTCACGGCCGAAGACTTTGTTCAAATAGGTGCTGGTGCAGTGATTAATTCAGGAGTGAGCATTGGAAAAGGTGCTTTTATTGGTTCAGGAGTTACTGTAGTGTCTGGGGTTAAAATTGGTGCAAATGCCAGGATTGGTGCTGGATCGGTAGTAGTAGCAGATGTAGAAGAAGAAAGTACTGTTTTTGGTAATCCTGCAGCTCCTATTAAAGCTTAAATTATTATATTCAATTATCATAAAAACCAGAACACCCTGCTGGAATCAGGGCTATAGTTATGGAAAATTCAAATTACAGCGTACTCCTGTACTATTGTTATGCTGAGATCAAAGATACTGAGGCATACAGGGAAGAGCATCATCTATTCTGTATTGAAAACAATATCAGGGGTAGAATCATTATTTCATCTGAAGGGCTGAATGGAACGGTTTCGGGCCTTAAAGAGGACTGTGAGAAATACATGGCCTATGTAAAGTCTGATCCTAGGTTTGCTAAGACAGATTTTAAGGTTGATGATTTTGATCGTCATGCCTTCGCTAAGATCCATGTTCGTGTTAAACCTGAAATTGTTCACTCTAGCCTAAGGCATATTAATCCATTGGAGAAAACAGGTAAGCACCTGGAGCCGGAAGAATTTAGAAAATTAAAAGATCAGGATGATGTGGTGATCTTGGATGTGCGTTCAAACTACGAGCATGAACTAGGACACTTCAAGAATGCATTGACCCTTGATATTGATAATTTCCGTGATTTTCCTGAAAAGGTAAAAGAATTGGAACATTTAAAGGATAAAAAGGTTTTGACTTATTGCACTGGTGGGATCAAATGTGAAAAAGCCAGCGCTTATTTATTGGATCAAGGATTTGAGGATGTTTACCAATTGCATGGGGGAATTATCAAATATGGTATGGAAGCTGGAGGAGAAGATTTTGAAGGGAAATGCTATGTGTTTGACAACCGATTGGCTGTAGATGTCAATAAGGTAAATCCTAAAATTATCTCCAAATGTCATTGCTGTGGTACACCTTCTGACAGAATGGTGAATTGTGCCAATCCCGAATGTAATATTCATGTGCCGATTTGTGAGGAATGTGGATGGAAGTATGAAGGAGCTTGCTCAGATGAATGTAAAGAACATCCTGAAAAAAGAGGATATAATGGAACGGGATATTACCAAAAAAACACCAATGGTTATAACCCTTATAAAGGATTGCAAAGAAAACCAGATAAGGATAAAATAAAAGCCATTTCCCATGACTAAGGTTATCCCTGCATCGGAACTTATAATTAATCCAGATGGTAGTATCTACCATCTCAACTTGAAGCCAGAATTTCTGGCTTCAACTGTTATTACGGTAGGTGATCCAGAAAGAGTGGCTAAAATTACTAAGTATTTTGACCATGTAGAGATAAAAGTAGCCAAAAGAGAATTTGTTACCCACACAGGTACTTATAAGGGGAAAAGACTGACAGTGATGAGTACTGGTATGGGGACGGATAATATAGAAATTTTTATGACTGAGTTGGATGCTTTGGTCAATATTGATCTACAAAGTAGACGGGTAAAGCAAGACCACACGTCATTAGAGATTATTCGGGTCGGTACTTCAGGAAGTATGAGTGAAAATATTCCCGCAGGTTCGCTTTTGGCTTCCGAATATGGAATAGGACTGGATACACTCATGCAGTATTATACTGCGGAATACGGCTCTTGTGAAATAGCCATAGCTGAGGCGGTACAAAAGGCTATTGGACTAGGATTTAGACCATACTGTTTTAAAGGCTCAAGTCTTTTGATGGAAAGATTGATGAAGGGAGAGGTCATTAAAGGAAATACAGTAACCTGTCCTGGATTTTTTGGCCCGCAAGGTAGAGAAGTAAGGTTGAAACCTGCCATTCCTGATATCATAGAAAGACTTTCGAAAGTGAGTGTTGAAGGTGTTGAGCTAACTAATTTTGAAATGGAAACTGCTGGCTATTATGCCATGGGGAATATGCTGGGACATAAAATGCTAAGCTTAAATGCTATAGTTGCGAATAGAATCACTCAAGAATTTGTTGCTGACGCTGACGAGGTCATGGAAAGGTTGATATTACATACTTTGGATAATATTTAAGGACTGTTTGGGTCTGAGGCTTAATTCGGGATAAAATTTTGCCTTTTTGATGAGTGGTGAAACATGTGTTTAAGTTATTGAGTTAAAGTAAAATAGGAGTTGTTTCAGGTTCATCTCGGGAATTTTGCTTTAACCCGATGAATGATTTGCAGTTAAGCTTGTTTCAGTAACCAGCAAACTCTTAGCATGAAAAGCCTTTATCTCAATTTATTCATTTCTGGATTTTTATTCATTAATTTTTCTGCTTTTTCCCAATCAAGTTTACTTAAAGGAAAGGTACATGATGAACAAAGTGGTAAGGCTTTGGAATTTGCTAATATAGCCTTGCTGGATCCCAAGGATTCGGTTGTAATTACTGGCGGGATGACAGACTTGGCTGGTCATTTTGAGTTTGAGGCATCATCCGGGGAATATATTTTTAGAGTTGGCTTTATCGGATATAAAAGTTACCATGAAACCATTAAGGTTGGAGGAAATAAAAACCTGAATTTTGGTGTGATTAAATTGGAGTCTGAGACATCCGATTTGGATGAGATTTTGGTGGAGGGAGTGACATCCATGTTTGAATCCGATATTGATAAGCGCAGGTACAATGTAGAAAACAGTATAGTTGCAGAAGGAGCCACTGCTTCAGAACTCTTGGAAACTTTGCCTTCCATTCAAGTAGATGAGGAAGGAAGCATTAGTATGAGGGGGAGTGGGAATGTGTTGATTTATATCAATGGCAGACCATCCAATTTATCTGGGGAAAATACAGAAGCCATTCTTTCCCAGTTTCCAGCCAATAGCATTAAAGAAGTGGAATTGATCACCAATCCGTCATCTAGGTATGATGCGACGGGAGTAGGGGGAATTATCAATATTATCCTGAAGAAAAATAGTTTTCAAGGCTTGAATGGGCAAGTAAATGCATCTGTCGGGAATAGGGATAAATACGCAGGAGGGTTAATCCTGAATTATGGAGCCGAAAAAATAAACTTTTTCACCTCTTATAATTATCAAAACAGAAGGAGGTACCGCAAAAGCGATGAGAAAAGGTATAATAGTCTACCGAATACCTCTCCTTTGCTTGACCAAGATTCCTATAATGATGAGGTAGAGAAATCACATTTGATAAGAGGAGGGTTTGATTGGAATATGACGCCTACACAGGTGTTGGGTTTTTATGCCCAAGGTAATATTAATCAAGAAGTGGAGGATGAAACACTCAATCAAAGAAGTGTCAATTCCTCTGGCGGACTTGATAGTTTGTCTGTTAGGGATGCTATGGAGGATGAGGAAGGTGATAATTTTGAAACTGGATTAACCTATAATTGGGAAATAGATACTGTTGGACAAAAGGTTTATGCAAGCTTTTCTTACGCCCAGGATAGCCGAAGTCAAGTAGATACTTATGAGCAGTCATTTTATGATGAAACAATGCAGGAGGTGCCAAATAAGTGGATAAAACAATTAAATGATCGTACAAGGGCCAGCGAACTTTATATTGCCCAAATAGATTATGAAAAGCCCCTTGGCAAATCTTCAAAAATTGAAGTGGGACTGAAAGGAACTTTTGGGACTTGGGATAGGGGGCAGGAATTTTTTCAGGGCGATATAAATACTGATTTTGAATTGGTAAGAAACGATACCGTGAGTGATGAGTTTACTTTTAATGAGGATGTTTATGCTGCATATTTAATTTTCAGGAGTAAAATGGGGGATTTTGGCTATCAGCTTGGTCTAAGGGGGGAGGCAACAAGAACACTTGGTGTGCAGGAAAGGAAAGATTTAGAGGTGGTAAATGATTATTTTAATCTTTTTCCCAGTTTATTTCTTAGTTATACTTTTCAGGAAGAGGAAGAACTTACCGCTAACTTTAGCCGTAGGATATCCAGGCCAGGAATATGGGATTTGGCGCCTTTGTATTATGTTTCTGATCCTTTAAATGTGAGAACAGGAAATCCTTACCTGAAGCCAGAGTATACCAACAGCTATGAATTTGGCTATATGAAAGGCTGGGAAAGATGGTTGCTTAATGCTACAATTTATCACCGTTATTCCACAGATATTATTAGTAGAATTACCCGAATTAATGAAGATAACGTCACGATACAGACCCGGGAGAATATACATGACAGAAGCAGTACTGGTTTGGAACTGATCAACCAGTTTCAGTTTGGTAATTGGGTAGATGCCACACTTACGGGTAACCTTTTCTACAGTAAGATCAGTGGAGATAATCTTGAAAATGGGGCTAATAATTCCAATTTTAGCTGGACCATCAGCTTATTATCAAATATTATCATTCCTAAAGTGGCCAATGTTCAGATTCAAGGAAATTACCGCGGCCCAATTGTTTTGCTTCAAGGAGAGTTATTGCCTTATTGGGGAATGAATGTTGGTTTTAGTAGAGATGTACTTAACAAGAAAGGTACAATAAGTTTGAACTTCAGTGATATTTTCAACACCAGAGTGTTCAAGATCAAAACTAGTGGTCCAAGTTTTTCACAAGATCGGGTTTATAACAGAGAAACCAGAATAGTTACCCTTTCCCTGAATTATAAATTTGGGGGTTTTAAAGAGAAAAGAAATGGAAGGGACCGACAAGGTGGAGGCGGAGAAGAGGACAGTGAGTTTTAATTTTTTTGTTTGGAAATTGAAGTAGAAACGATAAACCCAGCATCCTTTGCTGCCCCATAAATTAAATGTGAAGTTCTTGACCTTTGATGCGGAATCCCTAGGAAATAAAGCCCGTCAATTTTAGAAATCCCGTGATTTGCCCTTAATTCTTCAAGGTTGTTTTCAAATCCATCAATATTGATAAAATCAAAATAGGTTTCATTCCCAGTTGCAAAAAGAACAAAGTCTATATCCAAGCTATTTTGGTTGGTGAAAGTTATTTTATTCCCTTCTGCTTTTTCTACCGCTGGGTGAAATTTAGCTTTTTTGACTTTTTTCCGTATATCGTTGAAGTTGTAAATTGGGGCTGTTTTGTTCCTTTTTTTCTCCTTTAGTGGTTTTTCCAACCGATTGAATTTCTTGTCCCAGAAGAATTTGTTTTTACCAAATGAATTAAGGGATTTGAACTTAGGCTTTTCATTTGTAGACCAATGTACCTCAAAATAGGCGGTTAATTCTGCTATAATCTGAGCGACAGTATTGCCTGAACCGACTACCAATACTCTTTTGCCTTTTATGGATAATGGGCTCCTGTATTGATTGCTATGGATGAAGGGTATGTTTAGGGAGTTAGCCCATTGTGGAATATGATTTTTTTGTAGGCATCCGTAACTAATGATGATGTTTTTGGCAGAGATCTTTTCAAAGGTAGATTCTACTAGGAAATGTTCTCCTACTTTGTTGATTTCAGTTACTTGATTTTTAGGGTGTAAGGGGAAATCAAAATGCGTGGCATATCTGGAAAAATAATCTGCAACCTGATTTTTGTTGGGTAAGCTTGTTGGGGACAAGGCCATGGGTAGGTCTGGAAGACTACAAAAAGTTGCGGGAGTGTAAAGCTTCATAGAGTCAAAGTTTTTCCTCCAGTTATCTCCAACTTCCTGATGTTTTTCCAGGATAATAAAATCTTTGTCTGCTTTTTGTAAGTGCCGGGCAGCGGATAACCCACTTTGCCCGGCTCCAATGATTAGAAAATCGGTTTCTTTCATATTAGTCCATAATGTCATCGAGTTCGCTTAATTCAAGCCATCTAAATTCCAATTCCTCCAATTCTTCAGTGATTGCTTGAATGGAATTGGACCATTCCAAAAGTTCCTCATGATCTTCGGTGCCTTGGTTGATTTTTTCCACTAAGGTTGACTTTTGGTCTTCAAGGTTGGAAATTTGTTCCTGTACCTTTTTGAATTCCTGTTTTTGTTTAAAGGAAGCCTTTTGGCTATTACTCTTTACTTCTTTGGTTTTTTGAGCTGTTTTTTCTTTTTCTTGCTGTTTTTTTGCGGCATTAATAGTTTCTTGCTCTTTTTCCCATTCCCTAAGATCTGTGTAGTTGCCAGGGAAGTCCTTGATTTGGCCTTTTCCTTGGAAAACAAACAAATGGTCTACCAACCTATCCATAAAATACCTGTCGTGCGAAACAATGATCAAGCATCCTGGGAATCCATCTAGAAATTCCTCCAAGGTATTCAGGGTCATGATATCCAAATCATTCGTCGGTTCATCAAGGATCAAAAAGTTAGGGTTTTTGATTAGAACCATCAATAGTTGCAAGCGACGTCTTTCCCCACCACTAAGTTTTGCTATTGGCGTGTGCTGTTGCTTGGGAGGAAATCCAAATTTGTTCAAAAACTGAGAAGCTGTTATCGTACTTCCTCCTGCCAAGGTTACTACTTCTGCAACTTCCTTGACTATGTCCAAAAGTCTTTTGTCTTCGTTAAAAGAACCTTCTTCCTGTCTATAATATCCAAATGCGGTAGTTTGGCCGATTTCAATATTACCAGTGTCTGGCTGAAGCATTCCGGTGATCAGGTTTAGGAAAGTTGTTTTTCCTGCTCCGTTTGGTCCTACAATTCCTATTTTATCACCTTTTTTGAAGGTATAGGAGAAATTGTCTATAAATTTTTGGCCATCGTAGCTTTTGGAAAGCTTTTCGATTTCGATGATTTTACTCCCCAATCTTTGAGAAGAAATTTGAAGTTCTATTTCCCTTTCTTCTTTCTTCTGGAAAGCTTTTTCTTTGGTTTCTTCAAAGGCGTCGATACGGTATTTGGCTTTAGTTCCTCTGGCTTTGGGTTGCCTTCGGATCCATTCAAGTTCTTTTTTGTAGAGACTTTTAGCTTTTTCCTGTTCTGTGGCTTCTATTTCTCTTCTCTCAGCTTTTTTGTTGAGAAAATAACTGTAGTTGCCGGTATAGCGAAAGATTTTACCCGCATCCAGTTCAAGGATTTCATTGGTGACTTTTTCCAGAAAATACCTGTCGTGGGTAACCATGAAAATGGAAAGATTGGCTTTGGCTAAATAATCCTCAAGCCATTCGATAGTAGCCAGATCCAAGTGGTTGGTAGGTTCATCCAATAGCAGGAGGTCTGGTTTTTCTAAAATAGCTTTGGCAAGGGCCACCCTTTTTCTTTGACCACCAGAAAGTGCACCGACTGGAAGAGATGTGTCATGTAGACCTAGTTTTCCCAATACTTCTTTTACTTGGTATTCGTAATCCCAAGCCTGTAAGGCATCCATTTTTTCCATCAAGCCATTGAGCTCATCAGCGTTGTCCTTGCCAGCCTGGGCATTGATCATGGCTTTTTGATAAGCTTCCATTACCTGAAGTGTCTCATTGGAAGAGTCAGAAAAAACAGTCTGATAAATACTGAGGTTGGCATCAAATACAGGGTTTTGATGGACGTAGGCCAGCTTGACCTGTTGATTAATGGCTATATCACCCGCGTCGGCCACCTCAAGGCCCATGATTATTTTCATCAATGTGGATTTTCCTGCACCATTGATTCCGACAAGCGCAACCTTTTGGCCTTGATCTATTCCGAATGATATGTTATTGAAAAGAGACTTATCGCCGTAAGCCTTCGATAGATTTTCTACTGACAAGTAATTCATGTCCAAAATTAAATAAAAAATAGCCACTAATCGTATTTCGACTGTTACAATAAATAGCAGCTAATGATATTGCTCGGTTAGTTGCAATATTGATGCCTATTTTCCATCAAAAAGGGTTTTTATGGCTGTAGTAAGTTCTTTTAATCCTGCTTTGAAATGTTCTTTTGATTTTTCCAACATTGGTTGAATGGTCTTTTTTTGAGAAGCGTATTTCTCTTCGAGTTCTTTTCTCCGCTTATTGAACTCTTTTTCTAAGGAAGCCTTGTCTTTCTTAAGTTCTTTGACCTTCTTTTCTACTTCCACCTTTGCCTCACCACTTACTTCAGCCCCCTTGGTAATTAGCTCCTCGATTTTGTGGCCTATTTCCTGCAATAAATTTTCTACTTCTTCAAATGAAGATTTTTCTTTTGTAGTCATGATAAAGTAGGTTTAAGTGAAATAATGTCCTCTTTCAATATACAAAGCAAGCCTGAATTTCTGATAAGAAATCAAGTTTATTTTTGTTGTATTGGGTTGGTTTATTGGAAGTTAAGGTAGATGGTGATGGATTTTCTCTTCAACTCCTCAATGGCGCCAGCAAATCCAGGGTTGGACTCTGCTTCTTCATAAATATTGGTGAGCCCATGGGAAAATCTGACCTCGGGAGAGAATTTGAAAAACTTGAAATAAAAATCAAAGCCTACGCCCATTTCCAAGGCAACATCTTTACCATTAATGACCAAAGGGTCTGCGTTGGCTTCATCCTGGGATTTTGTCCTGAACATTGGGTTTACACCTCCTGTAAAGAACATTCTGGTGTTGTTGAACCTTTGGGATTTGTATTTTAACAATAAGGGGAGCTCAATCATTGTGGCTTCGGTAACTAACGATTCTGTTCTTACTCCCAGTCCAGTTTCCTCAAATTCGTCATCTTCTAGATAGTTAATATCAGTGCGGTATTCGTAGAAGCCTACTTTTGGAGTTGCCAAGAAATTGAGCTGGTCATGAAGCCTGAGTTTTAACAGAAAACCCAATGAAAACCCTGGAGAGAAGACCGGCATGATGCTTTGGATTTGTCCAAATTGAGTTTGATTAGGATCCATATAGGCATCACTGTACTTAAGTCGGAGTGATGAGGTATGCCCAGCCAGGAAAAAACCATAGGTCATAAACTGCCCATCCTGCCCGGATTTGTTCAATGGTCTAAAAGAAGAGCCTTGTCCAAAACTCTGGAGCGCTAAAAAGGTAATGAAAAACAGGGAAAACCCTATTTTTCTCCAATGTAAATTGAGCTGATGCCGAATGTAAGCGGTTTGCATTTTGTTTGGGTAAAACCTACTTTTTTTAATACAGCCAGAAAGTCATTGCCATCTGGGAAAGCCTGAACGGATTCAGGGAGATAGGTATAAGCGGATTGGTCTTTAGAAATCACTTTACCGATCTGCGGTAGAATATACTTGAAATAAAAATTATATGCTTGTTTAAATGGAAACTTTTTTGGTTTGGAAAATTCTACAATGACGGTTTTTCCTCCAGGTTTTAGTACCCGGTACATATCAGCAAGACCTTTTTCCAAGTTTTCGAAGTTCCTTACGCCAAAAGAAACGATGACTGCATCGAATTTATTATCCTCAAAAAGTAACTTTTCCGAATCCCCCATCTGCAATTCGATAAGGTGGTTCAGCTTCTTGTTTTTGATTTTCTTTTTACCTTCAGCCAGCATGCCTTCAGAAATATCTACTCCGATGACTTTGTCAGGATTTAATGCCAATGCTTCAATGGCAAAATCTCCAGTACCTGTCGCAATGTCCAAAATCATTTTTGGCTGGTCTTTTTGGAGCATTTTGATGGCAGTCTTGCGCCAAATAATATCAATTCCTAAGCTCAGGACATGATTCAGTAGGTCATAACGCTTACTGATATTATTGAACATATTAGCTACTTGAGCTTTTTTGCCATCATTTTGATTTTTGTAGGGTACTACTGACATGGATTTTGACTGTTTAGATGCGCAATATTACTAAGGAAACATGAGCAATGGAAAAATGTTAAAGATTAATTGGTGCAAGGGTTTTACTAGGAAAGGCTTACCTTTGTAAAAAATGAAAGAAAAATGATTAAAAAGGCTACATTTTTGACCAGTAATTCGGACTATAGGAAATGTCCAACTAATCATAAACCAGAATTTGCTTTTATTGGCCGGTCCAATGTGGGCAAAAGTTCCCTGATCAATATGTTGACCAACAATAAAGGTTTGGCCAAGATTTCAGGGAAGCCAGGTAAGACCCAGTTGATCAATCATTTTGAGATCAATGACAAATGGTATATTGTAGATTTGCCAGGATATGGTTTTGCCCAAGTGAGCAAAACCCTAAAGGCGGATTGGGAAAAAATGATCAAGGGTTATCTTACCAACAGGGAAAATTTGGAAGCTACTTTTGTTTTGATTGATAGCCGGCTTGATCCTCAGAAAAAGGATCTTGACTTTATTCTTTGGTGTGCACAAAATTCAGTGCCAATAGTCTTGGTGTTTACCAAAGCAGATAAACTATCTGTAAGTAAGGTGAAAAGTAACGTCCAGAAATTCCTAAGAGCATCCAGCTCAATATTTGAAGAGGCGCCACTTTATTTTGTAACTTCTTCTTCTACAGCAGTAGGAAGGGAAGAACTCTCCGATTTTATGGATGAGTTAAGTGAAGAATTTTACGCACAACAATGATTCATCTTGAGCTTTTGAGGTGAAATCCTATATTTGCAACTTGATTTAAAAGAAGAGATATGGAATTTAATGAAATAGCTACCGTAGCAGGAAAACCAGGTTTATATAAAGTGCTCAAGCCTAGCCGAAGTGGAGTGATTTTGGAGTCTATGGATGCCAAAAAAGCTAAATTAGTGGTTGGGGCTAACCATAGGGTGTCCATCCTTAGTGAAATTTCCATCTACACCCTGACCGAAGAAGGGTCTGAGCCTTTGCAGGATGTGATGATTATTATTGAAAAGGAATTTGCAGGAGACACTGGTTTGGCCAAAGGAGCTGACAATGATGAGTACATGGCTTTTATGAAGCATATTCTTCCTGAATTTGATGAGGAAAGAGTGTACCCTTCTGATATCAAGAAATTGATATCATGGTATAAGATTATTCGTGAGCATGCTCCTGAGGTGCTTGAGGAAAAAGCCGCTGAAAGTGAAGATGCTGCAAAAGAAGGAGAAGCATAATCAGGTAATTCATTAACAAAAAATGTAGCTACCTAATGAGAGAAAAGAATCAACTCATTAGGTAGCTTTTTTATTATGGAGCATCAATATATCTTAGAAAGTGTCAAGCTGCTTCAAAAGGATTTTGATTTGCCAAGTCCTCAAGAGTCTATCAGTAAGGAAGAGCTTATTGATTTATTGGAGCCAGTAATCCGACAGCTTCTGAACAGAGACTTTGAGCGCCTGCTTCAGATTTGTTATAGGGTAGACCTTGGTGAATCACGATTAAAGCACATTCTCAATGAAGCTAATCCAGAGCAAATGAGCAGGGAGCTTAGTGAAGCTTTGGTCAATCGTCAAATTCAGAAGATCGAAATCAGAAAGAAGTACCAGTAAATTAGTCCTGCCTCATAGGGTGGCTATTTATGGACTGATGAATCGACCTCTTGATTGAGGTAACTTTGGGCTTCTTCTACCATTACCTTTGAACCAATATAAAGTGGGGTTCTTTCATGGAGAGAGGTAGGTAGGATATCCAGAATTCGTTCTTGACCATTGGTGGCGACAGCGCCAGCCTGTTCGGCAATATAGGCCAATGAATTGGCTTCATAGAGCAGCCTTAACTTACCTTTTGGTGCTTTTTCGGTTTTTGGATATATATAGATGCCTCCCTTTAGCAAGTTTCTATGGAAGTCAGCAACTAAACTACCGATATACCTTGCGCTGAAATTTCTTGCTTTACAAGATCCTATATAGTTTTTGTCACCTTCGCTTATCTGGGAGCTTAACCCTTCGTTAATACTATAGATTTTTCCATCCTCTGGAGCCTTCATATTAGGGTGGGAAAGGAAGAATTCTCCTAATGATTGTTCGTAAGTGAAACCATTCACACCTTTTCCGGTGGTATATACCAGCATTGTGGAAGAGCCATATAGTACATAGCCCGCAGCAACTTGCTTGTTGCCCGGTTGCATAATGTCTTCAGGCTGGATAGGGCTGCCAATTGGAGTAACCCGTCTATAGATGGAGAATATGGTGCCTATGGATATATTTACATCAATATTGGAACTGCCATCTAAAGGGTCCATAGCCACTACATATTTGCCCTTACTATTTTGAAGATCTATGACTTCATCGTCTTCCTCCGAAACCACGGCGCATACTTCACCTCCCTTGGTTAAAGCGCGTGTGAATCTGATATTGGCAATGACGTCCAGTTTTTGTTGTTCCTCTCCTTGGACATTGGTGCTACCAAAGGCCCCACCAATTTTTGATAGCCCCGCCCTGTTAATCTCTCGATTTACTATCTTTGAAGCTAAGGCGATATCTCTGAGGATTTGAGATAATTCCCCGGAAGCAAAAGGGAAGTCGTCTTGTTTGATTTTGATGAAACGATCAAGTGTTACCCCGACTGAATAACCCAACGCCGAATGGTCTGGTTGATATGGTTTTGTTTTCATGTTTGTATTGGAAAAGTACAATTTATTATATAACCCACTGAAAAATACGACTTAAATTTTTATGACAAAAGCAATTGTATATAAATTTGGTGGAGCTTCAGTCAAAGATGCTTCTGCTATTAAAAACCTTCATAGAGTTTTATTAAATCGATTGCAGAGAAAAATGGTGATAGTTATTTCTGCAATGGGAAAGACCACAAATTTCTTGGAGGAAATCTTAAGGTTCAAATTTGTGGAAAAAGATTATTATTCGAATTGTGCAATTTTAAGGAAAAACCATTTAGCAATATGTTCTGAGCTTTTTGAGGAACAAAATCCAATATTTTCGATTGTTGAAAATTTGTTCTTGCAATTGGAACGAGATTTAGAGCAACCCCTTAATAGGGGAAATTATGACCAATATTATGACCGCATTGTGAGTTATGGTGAAATGCTATCTACTAAAATTATTCATGCTTATCTCTGTAAAGAAAATTTTTTCTGCATTTGGCAAGATGCTAGGGAATTAATTGCCACGGATGAAAGTTTTAGGTCTGCCAAGGTAGATTGGTCGCTTACGGCCAAGCAATGTAAAAAGCAATTAGAGGAAAAGTTGAAAAAATTTCCAGTGATCACCCAAGGTTTTATGGGAGCGAGCCCTGCAGGGAAATGCACAACACTTGGAAGGGAAGGTTCAGATTTTTCGGCAGCTATTATTGCCTATAGTTTAAAGGCTAAATCCGTTACTATTTGGAAGGATGTCCCTGGGGTTTTAAATGCGGATCCAAAACGCTTTCCGGATACGATTAAGTTCGAAAGAATCGATTATAAAGAGGCAGCGGAAATGACTTATTATGGAGCTTCAGTGATTCATCCAAAAACGATCAAACCGCTGGCCAATTTGAAAATCCCCCTAAATGTTTGCTCATTCGTTGAACCGGAAGGAAAAGGGACGATTATTGGCACTTTTCCAGATGAAAGGCATGTAATTCCTACCATAGTGGTGAAAGATAGGCAGGTGTTGGTGACCTTTGAAGTTACTGATTTTACGTTTATTAATGAATCACATATGCATCATGTTTATGCCGAATTGGAAAGACTGCGCTTAGGGGTGAATATGTTGCAGACCTCTGCTATATCCATTTCAATATGTTTAAATGAGGAAATGTTTAAGCTGGAGCAGCTTTTGGAAGAAATGGGCTCTTATTTTAAAATTAAGTATAATGACGGTTTGCAATTGATAACTGTAAAAAACTATGATGAAGCCTCAAAAAAACAGTTTTTGAATAGAGAAGGGGTATTGATGGAGCAGACTACCCGTAGTACAATTCAGGTAGTGTGCAGACCTTGAAATCAAAGGAATTTTTTGAGTACTTTCTTGATGCCAGGTAGGTAGCTTTGACCAAATAGGTTGAGGTGAACCAGAAGGGGGTAAAGATTATGTATGTCGGCCCTGGTTTCAAAGTCAGGCTCAAGAGGGAAAATGTCTCCATAAGCTTCGTAAAAGCGGCTTTGGAATCCTCCGAAAAGTTTTGAAAATGCAAGGTCTATTTCCCTATGTCCATAATATACAGCCGGGTCTATCAGGCAAGGATCGCCCTTTGCATTGACAATGACATTTCCCGACCATAAGTCCCCATGAAGTAATGCTGGTTTTTCGTTTGGGATAAGATCGGGGAGTTTTGGGTAGAGATTTTGAAACTTTTTGTAAAAGTCTTTACTGATCAAGCCATCATAAAAAGCTTTTCCCAGCATGGGGTCCAATCTTTGTTCAGCATAAAAATCAGCCCAGTTACTGCTGTATTTGTTGCTTTGTGGAAGTATGGCTATGTAGTTGTCTTCATCTAGACCGAATTTTGGGGAAGTAGCCATGTGAAGTTCTGCTAGTCCATGTCCCAGTGTTTCCCAATACTGGGGATTGGGATAGCCTCCAGGTATCCACTCTATCAGTAGGTAGTTTTGGTCTTTAATTCTTCCTGCCCCAATGGTCTTTGGAATTTGTAAAGGGGTATGCTTGTGTAATAGTGTCAGACCTTTGAGTTCTTGATGGAAAATATTTGCTGACTCAAAATGGTTTGATTTCAAAAAAAGCGCACCCTTGTCGGTTTCCAAGAGTACGCTTTGATTCATTGTTCCGGCAGAGATTAGTCGGACGGAATTTATTTTTGTAGGTTCATGTATAGCATCATATAAGACTTCTTCATAAAAAGAATTGGGCTTATTAAGCATATACTTGATGTTCTTTTAGTAGTTTGGCAATCAATTCTTTGATGGATTCATCCAGAATTTTATATACATTTTCAAATCCATCTTCACCTCCATAATAAGGGTCTGGTACCTCTTCAGATTCAGCATTGGGCTGAAAATCCCGCATCAAATGGATTTGATCATGGGACTGGTTATAGGTGTCCATTAATTTGTATATGTTGGACCTGTTGGACTTGTCCATGGCAATGATATAGTGAAAGTCACGGATATCAGCGTGGGAAAGTTGTCTTCCCCTGTGGGAAATTTTTATGCCGTGGCCGTTAGCGCACTTGATGCTGCGCTCATCAGGTAGTTCCCCAATATGGTAATCAGAAGTGCCACAGCTGTCACTCTTGAATTTATGAGGTAAATTCAATTCTTGGATTTGATGATTAAAGATGGCTTCCGCTAAAGGAGAGCGACAAATATTTCCTAAGCAAACGAATAAAACTTTGATCATTTTTATCTAATTGATACTCCTAGTCCTACATTAATGGTATTGTATTCCTGGAAGGTGTAATCTCCACTAAGGAATATTGGCCCAAATTTAAACCTTAGTCCTAAGGTGCCCATTGCTCCTGCTATATCATATTTCAAGTTCACAGGATCCTCTATTGGCTCTGATAAACCTTCAACACTATAGTCTCCCAATACCTGATAAGCTGATTGGCCAGTATTATAGCCAAATGCACCATAAAAGGTAATAATAGATAATTTTTTACTAATAATACCTTGGAAGGTCCATGATTCTACATCCATTTTACCATGTTGGTTTTCTGTTTTATCAATGATATAACTGGACTTTAAGCTATTATATGCAACAAGTGCTGATAGATCAAAAGGTAATAATTTTAATCCTGGAATATGCTGTTTTATATCATGTTTTACTCCTAATCCCCATTGGGAGATTTCGGCATCATCTATTTTCAATTTAGGTATAAATCTTCCAACCAATTCAAATCCTGCTGGCAGACCCAGGGCAGCCTGGATAGTTGGAGCAGGGACATATTTTACAGGGATGTCCACACCTGGAGGGACTTCAACCTCCGCAATCAGTTCACCGCCCTCATAAATTCCTAAAGTGGAATTGGTTTCCGTATCACCAAATAGGGTAGGTAGTTCTTTTGGACCATTAGCTCCTATTACCCTAAGGTTATCATATTCATTTGGGTCAAATGTGAAAGATTCATACTTGCTTGGGACCGAAGCTGCTCCTAATCCAAATTTGATGTCAAACCCAAAGGTGCTGTGAGGTTTGGCAGTCTGAGACCATCCGCTTCCCATGCTGTAAATAAAACCTTTCGCGGCAGGTTCTACGTAATACCCCATGTAGGTATTTAAATCTTTAACTCCCGCACGAAGGATTTGTTCAACGTCCACATCACCCTGTCCAAAAGCTTTGGAACTCACTAATATGAGCCCAATTAAACAAAAATGTAATATTTTCTTCATTGATATTGGTGGTTTTAAAAGATAAAGGTAAGGAAATTTAGAGGAATCTTTTAGGGCAAAAAGTACCTGAAAAAATAATTTTTGAAAAATTGAAGAACTTCTATAGTTTTGCGGAACTATTACTAGATAAGAATCATTCTTAACACTGAATGAATATTGAAGCGGTAAAAAATAAGATTTCAAGTGGTGGGCTGAAGTTTACTCATCAGCGCATGGTGATATATGAAGCTGTATCGCAGACTCATAGTCATCCTACGGCTGAGTGGGTTTATGAACAGGTCAAGGGAAACAACCCCAGTATATCATTGGGTACAGTCTATAAGACACTGGATACTTTTGTCAATGCAAAGATCATCCAGAAGTTTATAGATACCAACGGCGTGATGCGCTTTGATGCTGTACTAGAGGCTCATAGTCATTTATATGACAAGGAAACAAATGAAATCAGAGATTACCACAACCACCAATTGGAGGCCTTGATCAAAGAGTTCTTTGAGAAAAATAAAATCAAGGATTTTGAAGTTGAAGATATAGAAGTGGTCCTAAAAGGCCACAATAAGTAGAAAATAAATTAAACATAACTAATCAATTAAAATTTAAAAGTATGTCATTAGTAGGAAAAAAAGCCCCTTTATTTAGCGCACCAGCAGTTATCAACGGAGAGGAAATCGTAGAAAACTTCTCTTTGGAGCAGTTTATCGGTAAGCAAGAAGTTATCTTCTATTTCTACCCAAAAGATTTTACTTTCGTTTGCCCTACTGAGATCTTGGCTTTCCAGGAGAAATTGGCCGAGTTCGAGAAAAGAGGTGTAGCGGTTGTAGGAGCTTCTTGCGACACTGAAGAAACTCACCTTGCTTGGTTGTCTACTCCTAAAGCTAACGGTGGCATTGAAGGTGTTACTTATCCATTGGTTGCTGATCCAGCTAAAACCGTAGCCCATAACTTTGGCGTTTTGGCAGGTGAGTGGAACTATAATGAAGAAGGAGAACTTACTTATGAAGGCGCTCCAGTAGCATTCAGAGGTTCATTCTTGATTGACAAAGCTGGTGTAGTAAGACACGAAACTATCAATGACCTTCCTCTAGGAAGAAACATCGATGAGATGATCAGATTGGTAGATGCACTTCAGCACGTAGAAAAGTATGGAGAAGTTTGTCCTGCTAACTGGGAAGAAGGAAAAGAAGCTATGAAAGCTACAAAAGAAAGTGTATCCGAATACCTTTCTAAAAACTAATTCTTAGAGAAGAATTTCAATAGTAAGGCCCCGGAAGTTTTTCGGGGCTTTTTTTTGTAGCATTTATGGAGTTTCTTACGTTCTAGTGGGGAGTATATTTTTAACTAAACAATTTCAAGATGAATGCTTTTAAAATTACTACTTCCATTTTACTTGCTTTGTTTCTTCTTTCTTGTGATGATAATGACCAGCAAAATCAATTGGAGAAAAGTGAAAAAAAATGGCAAGTTCTTAAATCACAGAACGATGAATCCTACCGTTATCAAGTAAGTACTTCATCATGGACCGGCTATAGTTCACAGACGACTATTACTGTCCAAAATGGTTTGGTTACCAAAAGAGTGTTTAAAAGTTATAATGTAGATAATGAGGGTGGACAGGAACTTGTGGATTTTTATGTGGAGGAAGGAGAAGAAGTAGGGGTAAATGAGGAAGGAACTGATCCTCTTACCTTGGATGAACTTTATGATATTTGTAAGGAAGAATATTTGTCTGTTGATCCTAAAATAAATACCATCTATTTTACCGCCTTTGACAATGGACTTGTGCAGAGTTGCGGGTATGTTCCAGAAAGCTGTGTTGATGATTGTTTTTTTGGTTTTAATTTGGAAATCATCGAATGGTTAGAATGAGTTTAGAAGAATGATCAATGAAGAAGCTTTACAGGATGGACCTAAGGCTTTTTTATTATGGAATAATGAAGGTGGTTTGTTCCGATCTTGTTAATTTTGGGCATGAAGGTGTTATATGATTTTTCTGTTTGGGCGATGTCTGGGATGTTGCAGTTGACTAAAGGAGGAAAGTCCAAGTTGGCCAGATTAGTTAAAGGAAGAGAGGGGGTTTTTGATCAGCTCCAAACTTTTAGAAATGGATTTTCGGGCAAGATAGTATGGTTTCATGTAGCTTCTTTGGGGGAGTATGAGCAGGCAAAACCTGTTATTGCTGCCTTGAAAAAGACCTATGCTGATAGTGCCGTATTGGTGACTTTTTTCAGTCCCAGTGGCTATGAAAATGTGATAAAGAAATCTCAGCCTAATGTAGATATTATTACTTATTTGCCATTTGATACTAATTCAAATGTCCAGCAATTTTTGAATATTGTAAAGCCTGAAATTGTCTTCTTTGTGAAGTATGATTTATGGGCCAACTATATTTTGGAGGCTAAAAACCGACAAATTCCCTTGTTTTTATTTTCGGCTTCCATGCGAAAGGAACAGGTGTATTTCCAGTCCTATGGAGGTTTTTTTAGAAAAGTTTTGAAGTCGTTTGATCATATTTTTACTCAAAATAAGCAAACTGAAGATTTATTGAGAAAAATAGAGGTCGAGCAAGTTTCCATTGCTGGGGATACTAGGTTTGATAATGTTCAGGCAATCAGTGAAAACCCTAAAAAGTTTCCCAAATTGGAGTCATTTGTCAATGGGGCTCCTGTTATTGTAATAGGTAGTGCCTGGCAAGAAGATATGGATTTGATCATTCCATTTATCAATAAATATTCTCAATATAAATATATTATCGCGCCACATGATATTGATCAAAAAGTGATCGATACATGGTCGAAAGCAATAAATAAGTCAAGCATTAAGTATTCAGAGATTAAAGAAGCAGAATTGGACAAGAAGGAAGTGCTGTTTATAGATAATGTAGGCATGCTGTCCTCCCTTTATCAGTTTGCTCATATTGCCTATGTAGGAGGGGCTTTTGGAAAGGGCTTGCACAATATTTTAGAGCCTTTGGCCTTTAGGGTTCCCGTGCTTTTTGGGAAGTTGAAAAAAGTCAGTAAGTTTCCTGAGGCAGCGATTAGTCAGGGGGCAGGTTGCGGTTTTGAGATTGTAGACGCAGCTTCGTTTGAGAAAATAATAGTAGATTTGGAGGCGATTAATGCATACAAGAAAGCAGCAAAATCTGCGGATGTTTTGGTGAGGGAAAACCTGGGAAGTGCTCAGAAAATCATCAGTGGCGTGAAAAAATCATTCAATGAATAAAAAAGGAAGGGTAATTCGATCAACGGGAAGTTGGTATACTGTGGAAATTGAGGGTGAATCCATTCAAGCCAGGTTAAGAGGGAAATTCAAACAAAGTGATTTGAAGTTGACCAATCCTATTGCTGTAGGGGATTATGTTTCTTTGGTAAAGGAGGAAAACCAAGAAACGGCTGTAATTGCAGAAATCATGCCCCGGGAAAACTATATAATCAGGAAGTCCACTCGAAAAAGCCATTTTTCCCATATCCTTGCATCCAATATTGATCAGGCATTTCTTGTGATTACCCTTAGGCAGCCTCGTACTTCTTTGGGTTTTATAGATCGATTTATTGTTAGTACGGAGAGTTTCAGGATTCCTACTACCATTGTAGTAAACAAGATGGACTTGGTTTCTAAGGTGAAGGATAAGGAGTTTTTGCAAGATATTCATGAAATTTATGAGCCTTTGGGCTATCCTGTTTTAGAAATTTCAGCTTTGAATGATGAAGAGCTGGAAAAGGAGTTTTTAGAGAAACTACAGGATAAAACTACTTTGCTGTCAGGTCACTCAGGAGTGGGTAAGTCCACTTTGTTGAATAAATTAATTCCAAATGCCCAGCAGTCCACCCAAGAGGTTTCCAATTATACTTCAAAGGGGGTGCATACCACTACATTTGCTGAAATGTTTCCTGTAAAAGGAGGAGGGTATCTGATAGATACCCCAGGGATAAAGGAGTTTGGTATTTTGGATATTGATGATGAAGAACTTTCCCACTATTTTGTGGAGATGAGAAAATACTTAGGTCAGTGTAAGTACAATAACTGCAAGCATCTTACAGAACCTGGCTGTAAGGTGTTAGAAGTACTAGAGGAGGGATATATCCACCCTTATCGTTATGATAGTTATGTGAAAATCATGCATGAGGAAGATTCTCATCGTTGATAAATATAAAAGTATAAGCCAATAGCAAATTTAATTATTTTGGATTAGATAGAATAGGATGGATTTTATCATATTCAAATCTTTGAATCCATTGGCATTTGAGCTAATTTTCGGCTTTCAAACAGTTTGAAGATACAAACATGAGCGAAATCAAAACACTGGTGCTGAACCATAAGCAAATCCAACAAAAAATCACCCGGATAGCTTTTGAGATATATGAAAGGAATGTGGGTGAGGAAGAAATTATTTTTGCAGGTATATCTGGAATGGGCTATGTATTTGCTGGCCTGCTAGCTGAAAAGGTAAAGGAAATCTCCACTATTGAAGTGAAGAAAATGATGATTACCATTGATAAGTTTACCAAAGTTCAGCCTCCTGTGCAACTTTCAGAGGAATTTGATTTTAAAAACAAGTGTCTGATCGTAGTGGATGATGTACTTAATTCAGCAAGGACATTGACCTATGCCATAGATCCTTTTTTGAAATATGAGGTCAAAAAAATAGAAGTGGCTGTATTGGTCAACAGAAGTCATAAGCTTTTTCCTATAGCCGCTGATTATACTGGCTATGAGCTGGCCACCACCCTTAGCGAAAACATTGTCGTGAATCTTTCAGAAGAGGACTCTACCGTTTATTTACAATAACCCACTGCTATGTCTGTTCATCAGTCTTCGAATATTAAAAGAATAACCACTCATGTGCTTCAAGAAATGAAAAATCGTGGAGAAAAAATCTCCATGCTGACGGCATATGATTTTTCCATGGCCGGTATTTTAGATACTGCCGGAATTGATATTATCCTAGTAGGGGATTCAGCTTCCAATGTTATGGCGGGGCATGAGACCACGCTACCCATTACACTCGACCAAATGATTTATCATGCTTCTTCAGTAGTGAGGGCTGTAAAACGTTCATTTGTAGTGGTTGATATCCCTTTTGGTTCTTACCAGGGAAATTCCTCTGAGGCCCTTAGGTCGACCATCAGAATCATGAAGGAATCTGGAGCCCACGCAGTAAAGGTAGAAGGAGGTGCGGAAATCAGAGAGTCAGTGGTAAGGATTTTAAGTGCGGGAGTTCCTGTAATGGGGCATCTTGGCTTGACCCCACAGTCAATATACAAATTCGGAACTTATACTGTTCGAGCTAAAGAAGAAGATGAGGCGGAAAAGCTTATTTCAGATGCGAAGGTGCTGGAGGAATGTGGTTGTTTTGCCATTGTTTTGGAGAAAATCCCTGCCGCTTTGGCGAAGCGAGTAGCTGAGACTGTTTCGATACCAGTGATAGGTATCGGTGCTGGTCCACATGTGGATGGGCAGGTATTGGTCGTGCATGATATGTTGGGGATTACCCAAGAGTTTAAGCCCCGCTTTTTAAGACAATATGCTGATTTGAGAGGAGTGATGACCGAAGCGGTGGAGAATTATATCAAAGATGTAAAGTCTGAAGACTTTCCTAGTGACAAAGAGAGTTATTGATCCTATAAAAACAAGGTATTTGGACCTTAGAGATCAAGATTTTATGGGAATATTAAGCCTTTCTATGTCTTGATATTCCTAATTAATTTTATAAAAACACCTTTCTAAAAGAATTTTTATTGGAATTGCCTTTCCTTGAAGGGAATAAGCAAAGTAAATATGTTTGATAGCCCGTTTCTGAAACCAGGGTAGGGCTGTCCAATTCCGTTTTAAACCTTTGAAAACGCGATATTTTGCTTAATTTAGCGGCAAATTCGAGTGCTCAGGCATTTATCAAATTATTTAATTAATCAGTAAAATACACCAAGGCCGGCTTCTTGCTGCGCTTTGTTGTGTCAAATTTTAATAAAATGACCACTACAAAAACACCGAAGATCCTCTATACGCTGACCGATGAGGCACCAGCTTTGGCAACCTATTCTTTGTTGCCGATTATCAAATCTTTTACCGATTCAGCTGGTGTGGCAGTAGAGACAAGGGATATATCATTATCGGGAAGGATCATAGCTAATTTTCCGGAATTTTTGAAGGAAGAGCAACGTATAGGTGATGCTTTGGCAGAATTGGGTGAGATCGCCAAAACTCCTGAAGCCAATATCGTAAAACTTCCCAATATCAGTGCTTCTATTCCTCAGCTTAAAGCGGCCATTAAGGAGCTTCAAGGACAAGGTTATGCCTTGCCTGATTATCCTGATGAGCCAAAGACTGAGGAGGAAAAAGGTATCAAGGCGAAATATGATAAGATAAAGGGAAGTGCTGTAAACCCTGTTTTGAGAGAAGGGAATTCAGATAGAAGAGCTCCTCAGGCAGTGAAGCAATACGCTAGAAATAATCCTCACAGCATGGGTAAGTGGAGTGCAGACTCCAAATCCCACGTTGCTAGTATGAGTGAAGGAGACTTCTATGGAAGTGAGCAATCTGTAACCATGCCTGAAGAAGGAACTATAAAAATCCAGTTGGAAGGAAAAGATGGAAAGGTAACTGTGCTGAAGGAAGCTTTGAAACTTCAGGAAGGTGAAGTGATCGATGCTTCTGTAATGAGCGTAAAGAAATTGACTGAATTCCTTGCAGAACAGAAAGAAGATGCGAAAAAGCAAGGGATTTTGTTCTCATTGCACATGAAAGCAACCATGATGAAGGTTTCTGATCCTATCATCTTTGGTCATGCTGTTAAGGTATTCTTTGCACCAGTATTTGAAAAGCATGCCCAGACCATTCAGGAGATTGGTGTGGATGTTAATAATGGATTTGGTGATTTGATCAGTGCTTTGGACAAACTTTCAGCGGATAAGCGTCAAGAAATCGAGGCTGATATTGAGGCCTGTTATGCTGATAGCCCTGATTTGGCTATGGTGAATTCTCATAAAGGTATCACCAACCTTCATGTACCTAGTGATGTGATCATAGATGCTTCTATGCCAGCAATGATCAGAACTTCTGGTCAGATGTGGAACAAAAATGATGAATTGCAGGATACCAAGGCAGTCATTCCAGACCGTTCATATGCTGGCGTTTACCAGGAAACCATTGACTTCTGTAAGAAAAATGGCGCTTTCGATCCAACCACGATGGGCAGTGTGCCTAATGTTGGTTTGATGGCCCAGAAGGCAGAAGAATATGGATCCCATGATAAGACTTTTGAAATTCCAGCTGATGGAACCGTGAAAGTACTTGCCGCTTCAGGAGAAACCTTGATGGAGCACGTAGTTGAAAAAGGCGATATCTGGAGAATGTGCCAAACCAAAGATGCACCTATCCAAGATTGGGTGAAATTGGCAGTGAATCGTGCAAGAGCTACAGGCGTGCCTGCTGTTTTCTGGTTGGATAGCAATAGGGCTCATGATGCTGAATTGATCAAAAAAGTCAACAAATATCTACCAGAGCACGATACCGAGGGATTGGAAATCAAGATCCTTTCTCCAGTGGAAGCGACTCGTTTCTCCCTGGAAAGAATCAAAGAAGGTAAAGATACCATCTCTGTAACAGGAAATGTTCTTAGAGATTATTTAACTGATTTGTTTCCTATTTTGGAATTGGGTACCAGTGCCAAAATGCTTTCAATTGTGCCTTTAATGAATGGCGGCGGGTTATTTGAAACTGGTGCCGGTGGATCAGCCCCTAAGCACGTTCAGCAGTTTGTGGAAGAAGGTCACTTAAGATGGGATTCATTGGGTGAATTCTTGGCATTGGCTGTTTCTTTGGAGCACTTGGGCAATACTTTCAATAATGATAGAGCCATCGTTCTAGGAAAGACTTTGGATGAAGCCACTACTAAGTTCTTGTTAAATGGCAAATCTCCTTCTCGTAAGGTGAATGAGTTGGACAACCGTGGCAGTCATTTCTATTTGGCTTTATATTGGGCAGAAGCATTGGCTGCGCAGGATAGTGATGCTGCCTTGAAAGAGGTCTTCACTAAGATTGCCAAAGCTATGGGGGAGAAAGAAGAAGTGATTATTGCTGAGCTTAATGGAGCACAAGGAAGTCCTGTTGATATCGGAGGTTATTATAAGCCAAATGAAGAAAAGACTTCTAATGCCATGCGACCAAGCAAGACCTTAAACGGCATCTTGGAAATGGTAGTAGCAAGTGTTTAAAATATGATTTAAAATAGTAAAAGGCCATCCGCCTAGGCGGATGGCCTTTTTTATGGTGTACTGGGGAAGAATCCCGAGTCTTGCTTTTATTCCGCTGCTCAGGGGAAATAAAAAAAAGCTGACATTTGCCAGCTTTATTAATTTTATAGATTTTGATTATTACAATTCCTTGATCATAATATTCTTGAAGAAGACATCATTTCCATGGTCTTGAAGGGCGATTTTACCTTTCTTGTAAATCCCGAAATGCTCTGCGTTTTTGAATTTACTTCCCGCGATAAGCTCTTTCCAGCTGTCATCCCACATGGTAGTTTCCACAGTGGTTACTCCGTTTAGTTTGAAGGTTAATTTAGCATCTTCAACAATGATTTCTGTAGTATTCCATTCTCCTACTGGGTTAGAAGCCTCTTCTGTAGCTTGGATCATGTCATATAGGTCTGCAGTACGGTGTTTTAAGTTTTTGCCGTCAGGGTGACCTTCATCATCCAACAATTGGTATTCAGGACCTGTAACATAAGGGTGTCTGAATTGCTCATCTTCATGTACCATGAACATGATTCCAGAGTTACCGTTGTCAGAGATTTTCCACTCAAGCTTGAGGTGGAAATTGCTGTATTCATTTTTGGTAACAATGTCCCCTCTTCCTTCCTTTTCAGAAGAGTCAAGGTACAATACACCATCTTTTGTTTTCCACGCTGCGCCTAATGCTTCTTTATTATAGGTTTTCCAGCTGTCAGTATTAGAGCCATCAAAGAGAATGGTCCAATCACCTTCACTTTTATCAGAGGTACTTTCTACTTTAATCTCCTCTTCTGATTTGGAAGTGTTTTCGTTGCTCTGGCCGGATCCACAAGCAGTGGTTGCTAATAGGATAAGGGCTGATAGAGATAATAAGGTTTTTTTCATAGGGATAATGATAAAAGAGGGCATTGAGCCCTCCTTGATGGGTTTATTTTTTCAATAATAAAATGTATTTCACCATTTTTTTGGCATCATCTTCAGAAAGACCAGGGTGAGCAGGCATTGGCACTTCTCCCCAAACACCAGAGTTTCCTTTGATTACGTGTTCAGCCAAAGTAGCGATGTTTTCTTCAGTGCTTTCATACTTGGCAGCTACATCCTTATAAGAAGGCCCCACGATTTTACGCTCAACCATATGGCAGCTCATACAATCAGATCCTTTAACAAGTGTCTGTCCTTCTAGGTAGGTAGGGTTATCCTTGTACATTTCGTCAAAGCTCATCTCCTTTGCTGGTGTAGTTGCAGCAGGAGTGGATGTAGCTTCTGTTTTTGTGTCTGATCCGCCACCACATGCGTAGGCAAATCCTGCAAGAGCTATTGCGCCTGCGCTAGCTAGTTTGCTGATATTCATTAGTTCTATAGGTTTGTTTGATTTGGTTTGTAATTAAATTCCTAATATTTTTTTGTTCAGTGCTTCATCCGTGCCGGCAGAAGCAAAGTCATCAAAGGTTTTTTCTGTTACCCTAATGATTTTTTCACTGATAAATTTAGCACCTTCAATGGCACCGGCTTCAGGGTGCTTGATGGCACATTCCCATTCAAGTACTGCCCATCCGTCAAAGTCGTACTGGGACAATTTGCTAAAGATAGCATTGAAATCTACCTGTCCATCACCAAGAGAACGGAATCTTCCAGCTCTATTGATCCAGCTTTGGTAACCTCCATATACCCCTTGCTTTCCGGTCGGATTGAATTCAGCATCTTTTACATGGAACATTTTGATTCTATCGTGATAGAAATCGATAAATTCCACATAATCCAAACACTGCAATAAGAAGTGGCTTGGATCGTAAAGAATATTTGCTCTAGGGTGATGGTCTACTTTCTCAAGGAACATTTCGAAAGTCACTCCATCATGCAAATCTTCTCCAGGGTGCAATTCGTAGCATAAATCTACACCATTTTTATCAAATTCATCCAATATTGGCAGCCACCTTTTTGCCAGCTCTTCAAAACCTGCCTCTACTAGGCCCGCAGGACGTTGTGGCCAAGGATAAACTGTGTGCCACATCAAAGCACCACTAAAGGTGGCATGGGCAGTGAGACCAAGGTTTTTAGATGCTTTGGCAGCATACATTAATTGTTGGGTCGCCCAAGCAGACTTACCTTTCAAATCTCCTTTGAGTTCTTCAGGAGCGAAGGCATCAAATAATTCATTATATGCAGGGTTAACAGCTACTAGTTGTCCCTGTAAATGCGTACTCAATTCAGAAATCTGGAGCCCAGCATTTTCTACAGTACTTTTTATTTCTTCAGCATAGGCTAGGTCCTCCGCAGCTTTTTGCAAATCGATGAATCTACTGTCCCATGAAGGGATTTGTATGGCTTTGTATCCAATACTACTAGCCCATTCACTGATACTTTTTAGGCTGTTAAAAGGGGCATTGTCATCTGCAAACTGTGCTATAAATAAGGCTGGGCCTTTGATGGTTTTCATACAATAGGTTTTTAAAAGTTTATTTAATTAATCGTTTTAGCGAATATCAGTACTGCAAAATACATCCTTTAGAAATATTTTTTTAACATTTCTAAAGCTTTTTGCATTCAAAAGGCCGAATTAGACCTTATTAGTTAGAAGTGGACTTTTATTTTAAAGTGCTATAATTCGAATTTAGTCCATTTTTGCTCGGATTTGCCACTTTTTACCACATGTTCTATAAAAGCCATGCCTCTGAGTCCGTCTTCAGTTCCAGGAAAGTCAAGCCATTCTTTTTCAGCTTCCTGTCCGTTTGATTGGGCCAAAAGCGTACGTGCGAAATTTCTATAATGGTTGGCAAAAGCTTCTAGGTATCCTTCAGGATGTCCTGCTGGTGTTCTGCTGTTGGCTAAAGCATAGGAGGAGAGGTATGCGTTGTTGGCACCTGCTCGATATATTTGGTCAGGCTGCTCAGGATATCTTACGATTAGACTATTGGCATCCTCTTGTTGCCACTCAAGGCCTGCCTTGTCCCCGTAAACTCTGATTCTTAGGTTGTTTTCTGCGCCAGTGGCAATTTGGCTTGCCATCAAAACCCCAGATGCACCATTGTCAAATCTCAGCAGTACGATCCCATCATCATCCAATATACGGCCTGGAAGGGTGGTATTTAGGTCTGCACAGAGTTTGTCCAGTTTAAGACCACTCACATATTCCGCCAAGTTCATGGCATGGGTGCCAATGTCTCCCATACATCCTGCGACCCCACTTCTTTTAGGGTCGGTTCTCCATCCAGCTTGTTTGTTTTCTTCTTCAGAAAAATCCTTCCAAAGCCAGCCTTGCGGGTATTCTACATATACTTTTCTGATATTACCTAAGGTTCCATTGGCTACCAATTGTCTGGCTTCTTTGACCATTGGGTATCCTGTGTAAGTGTGTGTCAGGCAAAATAAAAGGCCTGTTTCTTCAATAACTTTGTTGAGTTCCTTGGCTTCCTCAAAACTTAATGTCATGGGTTTGTCAAGTACTACATGGAAACCATTTTTCAACGCTTTAATGCTGGGGTCGAAGTGGACATGATTGGGAGTGACAATGCTGACAAAATCGATCCTTTGGTCTTCAGGGAGTTGTTTCTCCTTTTCAAACATTTCATCATAAGACTGGTAAATTCTATGGCTTTCCAAGCAGAGTTCTGCGCCCGCTTGGGCTGATTTTTCAGCATTGCTGCTAAAGGCTCCTGCTACCAATTCAATTTTACCATCCATATTTGCAGCTATTCGGTGAACTGCCCCGATAAAGGAACCGGGCCCTCCGCCGATCATGCCCATACGAAGTTTGCGTTGATCCATTTTTATTTTCTTGATTATATGTTGGGATTAATTTTTATTAATTAAGGATTAATTCGTCTAATTATCAGTCTTTTTACTCACAAAAGTGACCAAAAGTAATATAGTATTACGAGTGGTGATGCTTTTAATAAATAGATAATTTATACTTACGTCCTTTAAATACAAAAACTAAAATTAAATGAAAAACGCTAAAATTTAAATTAATATTTAAGTAGTTTGGCTTTTTCATTTTAAGATGTGACTTATTAAAATAATCAAAAACCCGTATTAAACCTTATGAATTTTACTACCAAGTTTAAGCTGTCCTTTATGATGTTCCTAGAATTCTTCATCTGGGGCGGTTGGTTTGTGACCTTGGGATTGTTCCTCGAGAAAAACCTTAGTACTACTGGTGCGCAAAGTGCTGCAGCATTTTCAACCCAGTCATTTGGGGCTATTATTGCTCCTTTTATCATTGGTCTAATTGCCGATAAGTATTTTAACGCAGAAAGAATCTTGGGCGTATTACACATCATTGGTGCAGTATTGATGTTCCAAATGTACAATGCCGAAGATTTTTCCACTTTTTACCCATATGTATTTGCCTATATGGTGGCATATATGCCGACTTTGGCTTTGGTGAATTCGGTTTCTTTTAACCAGATGAGCAATCCAGAAAAAGAATTTGGATCCATTAGAGTTTGGGGTACCATTGGGTGGATTGTGGCAGGATTAGTGATTAGTTTGGTGTTTGGCTGGGATTCTGCAGAAGGAGCAGGCCAAGGATTGCTTAGAAATACCTTTATGATGACTTGTATCGCTTCGGCTGTTTTAGGTATCTATAGCTTTGTCCTTCCAAAAACTCCGCCTAAGATTTCCAAAGGCGAAAAGAAAACCATTTCTGAGATTTTAGGTCTTGATGCTTTTGCTTTGCTTAAGGATAAAAACTACTTGATCTTTTTCATTGCTTCTATCATGATATGTATTCCATTGGCTTTTTATTATCAGAATGCCAGCTTGTTTTTAGGGGAGATTGAGATGACCAATTTGACGAGTAAAATGGCTCTGGGTCAGGTGAGTGAGGTGTTGTTTATGTTGCTTCTCCCGGTTTTCTTTAGTAAGTTCGGGATCAAGAAAACCTTACTTGTTGGGATGGTCGCTTGGGTGGTCAGGTATGCATTATTTGCTTATGGCAATGTAAATGAACTTTCATTCATGCTTTTGATAGGAATTGCGCTTCACGGAATATGTTATGATTTCTTCTTTGTTTCAGGACAAATTTATACAGATTCCAAAGCAGGTGAAAAGTTCAAAAGCGCTGCCCAGGGAATGATTACCCTAGCTACCTATGGAGTTGGAATGCTGATTGGGTTCTGGGTTGCTGGAATGATTACTGATGCTTACACTGGTGCTGAAGGTCTTCACAACTGGGAAACTATTTGGTTGATTCCATCCGGAATAGCCGTTTTGGTAGCTTTGATTTTTGCATTGGCATTTAAAGAAAAGAAACCTGCACCAGTTGCGGAATAATTTAGATCTAAACATGTCAGAAAGAAGGATCGCATTAAAGAAAATGCTCATGGGCACTGCTGCAATTAGCGGCATGCCCTATTTGAATTTAAACGCAAAGAATAACCAAAAAATGCTTAAAGGGAATATCAACCATTCTGTTTGTAGATGGACTTATGGTCATTTATCCTTAGATGAATTATGTGTATTGATTAAGGATATTGGATTTAATGCAATTGACTTAATGGGGCCAAAAGATTGGCCTACAGCTCAAAAACATGGCGTATACAGCTCTATGTGTAATGGTGCTGAAATCAGTCTTGAGGAAGGTTTTAGTCATACAGAATTCCATGATGAGCTGATTAAGAATTATACTGAAATGATTCCTCTGGTAGCAAAAAACGGCTATAAAAATCTTATCTGTTTCAGTGGGAACAGAAACGGAATGGATGATGAGACTGGACTCCAGAACAGTGTGAAAGGCTTGCAGAAATTATTGCCAATTGCTGAAAAACATGGTGTTACCTTGGTGATGGAATTGTTGAACAGTAAAGTAGATCATCCAGATTATATGTGTGATAAGAGTGTATGGGGGGTGGAGTTATGCAAAAGATTGGATAGTGATAATTTTAAATTGCTATATGATATTTACCATATGCAGATCGATGAAGGAGATGTGATCAGGACTATTCGAAAGAACCATCAGTATTATGGTCATTATCATACCGGTGGAAATCCAGGTAGAAATGAAATTAACGAGAGTCAAGAGCTAAATTATCCTGCCATTGTTAAGGCTATTGCAGAGACAGGTTTCAAAGGACATGTGGCTCAGGAATTTATTCCAAAGGCAAAAGACAAAGCAGCTTCCTTAAGAGAAGCAATTGCTCTATGTGATATCTAATTTAAATTACCTATAAACCTATAAACCTAATAATTTATTATGGCTAATCAAGAGTACGATGCAATCGTAGTTGGTTCCGGAATAAGTGGCGGCTGGGCTGCCAAGGAATTGACTGAAAAAGGATTGAAGGTTTTGCTCCTTGAAAGAGGGCAAAATGTGGAGCACGTAAAAGATTATAAGAATGCCACCAAGGCACCGTGGGAAATTCCTCACAGAGGAAGGAGAACCACGGAGATGGTGGAAAACCATCCTAACTTGAAGAGAGACTATGTACTCAATGAGCAAGTGCTGGATTGGTGGGCACATGAGGACGATAGTCCATATGTGGAAGAGAAGCCTTTTACCTGGTTCAGGGGATACCAAGTAGGTGGTCGTTCTTTGCTTTGGGGTAGACAAAGTTACAGGTGGTCTGACTTGGATTTTGAGGCCAACTTAAAAGAAGGCATCGCTGTTGATTGGCCGATAAGATATAAGGATATAGCCTCTTGGTATGATTATGTAGAGAAGCATGCAGGTATAGCTGGAAATAAAGACGGTTTGGACGTTTTGCCTGATGGGCAATTTATGCCGCCAATGGCCATGAACTGTGTGGAGAAGGATGTAAAAGCAAGGCTTGAGAAGAGCTTCGAGGGTAAACGCCACCTGATCAACGCCCGTATCGCAAATATTACCCAGCCACTTCCAGGAAGACCTGGGTGTCAATACCGTAACAAGTGTTGGTTGGGCTGTCCATTTGGTGGGTACTTTAGTACACAGTCTTCCACTTTGCCTGCGGCAATGGCAACGGGTAATCTAACCTTGAGGCCTTTCTCCATTGCCAATAGGGTGATTTATGACAAAGACACAAAGAAAGCTACAGGCGTTGAGGTGATCGATGCAGAGACCATGGAGACTATTGAGTATAAATCCAAAATAGTGTTCTTATGTGCTTCAGCTTTTAATTCAACTCAGATTCTAATGCGTTCTGCTACCGATATTTGGCCAGAAGGATTAGGGAGTAGTTCAGGAGAGCTTGGTCACAATGTGATGGATCACCATTTCAGATTGGGAGCAAGTGGAAAAGTAGAAGGTTTTGAGGATAAATACTATTTCGGTAGAAGGCCTGGAGGAGTTTATATTCCAAGGTTCCGTAATGTAGGAGATGACAAGCGCGATTATGTACGCGGTTTTGGTTATCAGGGAGGAGCAAGTAGAAGTGGATGGAGCCGTAATGTAGGAGAAATGAATATTGGAGGTCCGCTTAAAGAGGCTTTGACGGAGCCAGGACCGTGGAGTATGGGGATGATGGCATTTGGGGAAATTTTGCCGTATCATGAAAATACCATTAAATTGAGTAAAGAAGTGAAGGATAAGTGGGGAATGTATGCCTTGGTGATGAATGCGGAAATCAAGGAAAATGAGGAAAAAATGAGGAAGGACATGATGAACGATGCTGCTGAAATGTTAGAGGCAGCTGGAGTTAAAGATGTCAATACTTATGATTCTGGCTACACTTTTGGTCAAGGAATCCATGAGATGGGTACTGCTAGAATGGGTAGAGACCCTAAAAGCTCTGTGCTGAATGGAAACAACCAAGTTTGGGATGCGAAAAACGTATTTGTAACTGATGGAGCAGCGATGACCTCTGCCTCAGCAGTAAATCCGTCCTTGACCTATATGGCCATGACGGCTAGGGCCGCAAGCTTTGCAGTGGAAGAATTAAAAAAAGGTAACCTATAATCTAAAAAGACACGACTATGGCAATGAACAGAAGAGATGCATTAAAGAGTGTCGTCCTCATGATGGGAGGAACCATGGTGGGCGCTAATGCCATCCTGACAGGATGTACACCAGAAAAGCAAATTGAAGGATTGGACTTTTCTCCTGAGGAGATCGCCTTTTTAGATGAAATAGGAGAAACCATTATTCCTACCACAGATACCCCAGGAGCCAAGGCAACAGGTATTGGAGCGTTTATGGTAATGATGGTGAAGGATACCTATTGGGAAGATCAGCAAAAGGAATTTGTTGATGGCCTCAATTCCCTAAGATCTGGCTTCAAGGAAGAAGTGGGAAAAGATTTTATGAAAGCCAGTCAAGAGGAGCGTACTGAATATTTGAATAAGCTAAACTCCACTGCCAATGACGAAAATGGACCTAAGTACTTTAAGATGCTCAAGGATTTGACTGTATTGGGCTATTTTACTTCTGAGATTGGTGCTACGCAGGCTTTGAATTATGTAGAGGTTCCAGGTAAATGGGAACCATGTATTGACTATAACAAAGGCGATAAAGCTTACGCTATTTAATTATTGAATAAGGGGTAAAAGATTTTGCCCCTTTTTAAATTTAAACCTATACCAACCCCAAATGAAAGAAAGAAGAAAGTTTATTAAGTTGGGCGCTGCATTTGCAGCAGGGGCCTTTTTACCTTTTCAGTTTTGCTCTTCTCCAAAAAAGGAGTCTGAAGTTTTAGAAGAAGCCGTATCTGAAGCAGTAAAAGGAACCTTGGATAGCTTTGGTGTCCAGCTTTACTCTGTGAAAGAGAATATGGCTGAAAATGCCCAAGAAACCATTAAAAAGATAGCAGGGTTTGGTTATAATCAAATCGAAGGTTATGATGGTGGAAAAGGGATTTTCTGGGGAATGAAAAATACGGAATTCAAGTCCTTCACTTCAGACCTAGGGCTAAACTTCATTTCATCCCACGCCAATGTTTTTGAAAATACCGAAAAACTTGCTGAGGAAGCTGGAAGTATCGGTATAAAGCATTTGATTTGCCCATATATTGGCCAGCAGGAATCTATTGAAGAATGGAAAAAGGTGGCTGACCGTTTTAATAAAGTGGGTGAGATCTGCAAGCAGAATGGACTAAGGTTTGCTTACCATAATCATGGTTATACCTTTGAAGAGATGGAAGGTCAAATCCCCCAAGATGTACTGATGGACTATACAGACCCTGAGTTGGTGGATTTTGAGTTGGATATCTATTGGGCTGTCACTGCGGGGGTAGATCCAGAAGCTTATTTTAAAAATTATAAAAATCGTTTCCGTCTTTGTCATGTGAAAGATAGGGAAAAAGGAGCAGCAAGTGGAGAGAGTAATGCTTCCACAGTCTTAGGGACAGGTAGCATTGATTTCGGAAAGATTTTAAGAACAGCCAAAGATAATGGAATGGAATATTTTGTCGTTGAGCAGGAGAAGTTTGAAGGTACTACTCCACTGGAAGCAGCAAAAGAAAATGCCATGTATATGAATAAATTGGTGTTCTGATGGAGAAATTTTGAATATAATCCGATCATAATTATTTATGGTCGGATTTTTTTTGCTTCTTTTTTACTGGATCATTACTAATGTGTTTATACTCAGGTTAAAGCATGATAGAGATGATTATGTCATATTCTCCTGTATGATATGGCTTTAGGTCATCATTATTTTTTTGCAAAGCACGTGGTAATGCGCGAAGTAGGCTTCAGTATGATAGCATCTTTAGGGGGTAATTTACGTTTGTAATACTGAGGTTTTAGTGAGTCGTATTGATAATTAAGATACTGATGAGTGTTACAATTCCATTATTCCCTTTAAAGCTTGTTGCTTTCCCCGGAGAGAGTTTGAATCTGCATATTTTTGAGCCTAGGTATAAGCAACTGGTTAAGGACTGTTTGCAAGGTAATCTTGAGTTCGGTGTTTGTGTGTATACAGATAGGCTGAGGACTCATGGTACTGTAGTGAGGCTAGTGGAGGTTTATAAGGAATATGATGATGGTAGGATGGATGTTAAGACCATAGGTCAACGTCCCTTCAGATTGAAAACATTCGAAAATCCATTGGAAGATAGGATGTATGCTGGTGGAGAGGTGGAGTTTTTACAGAATGATAATCTTGTTTCTGAAGCACTATTTAACGAATATGTTTTTTATTTACAAGAGGTGCTTCGGTTGTTGCATACAGGTGAGGAAATAGAGTTAAATGGTTTAGATTCATTTACTTATGCGCATAAAGTGGGGTTGAAATTGGAAGAGGAGTACCAGCTACTTTTAATCGAAAAAGAAGCTGACAGAATAAGTTTTATGATTAAGCATTTAAAGCAAATACTTCCTATTATAAGGGAGATAGAAAAAGCGAAAGAGAGAATTAAAATGAATGGTCATTTTAAATCCCTCGATCCGCTGGATTTCTAGAAATATTATAGTCTTGATATACTGCTTTTTTTGACAAAGGCATTTTTTCCTTCCCACTCAATTTGGTACCAAATGTCAGTTGATGATTTGATAACTACTCTATGGCCTGAATTAACCTTAGCCAATAGATCTCCAGCAGCCGTAGGTTCTCCCATAATGATCGTTGGGCTTTCTTTAATTACCCCTGTTTCTGGTGCTTTTAGGAAGTTGTTACTAACAAAGGCAAGGGTAAGAAAGATGATGCTGGGGATGTAGTATTTGATCTTTCCAGTTCTTTTGGAAGTGATGGAAAGAATTATACTGATAATGAGCAGCAGTGCGAATGTTCCAGTAATTTCTTGCTGATAGTCAGTTAAGATTTTGAAAAATTGTGCTTTGTCTGAGATTTCATATCCCTTAAGATCTGTTTGGTCAGTAATGTCTTTGATTTTACTGATGACTTTTGGATTGGGATTGAGGTCATAGTATTTTGATAGGTACAGGGTTGTCTCCTCATGTTTTCCCATTCCTTCTGAAATATAGGCCATCTTTAAGAGCATTGCAGGGGAATAAGCGTCTTCATTTTTTAGGATATCTACATAGTGTTTGTAAGCTTCTTGATAACTCTTAGCATTGAATAATGAATCCGCTAAAAAAAGTGATTTTGTATCTGCTTGACAATTAATACTTTGTATTAATATCACTGAAAATATCAAAAATTTTACAATAAAGTTTCGTTTGATGTTTGGCATTTTCAAAATGGTCTCTTAAATTTGCAGTCCAATTACGACAAAGATATAACAAAAAGCAAGTCGAAATTGATAAAAAAAATGGAAGTTAAAAGGACTTTCTAAGCCAATAAATAAAGGTTTTTGAGTTGATTGGTTTTGAAGTATTGTATCAGAGATTCCTAATAATAAGGAAATAATAAAATGATTCCGTAGCTCAGCTGGTAGAGCAATACACTTTTAATGTATGGGTCCTGGGTTCGAGCCCCAGCGGGATCACAAAATTGGAAATAAAATTGTGAATTCTTTTGAATAATTTGATCGGAAGGTTTTACCTTTGCAACTCCAATTCGGGAATGCATTTGCTAAGTAAATGTTATTACTCCCGGGGTGTAGCGTAGCCCGGTTATCGCGCCTCGTTTGGGACGAGGAGGTCGCAGGTTCGAATCCTGCCACCCCGACTATCCAATACTTTGTTTATTCAAAGTGAAGGGTCCTGTAGCTCAACTGGATAGAGCAACTGCCTTCTAAGCAGTAGGTTAAAGGTTCGAGTCCTTTCAGGATCACAAAGCGGAAAACAATTTCCGCTTCTTATTTCTTAAGATTCCGTAGCTCAGCTGGTAGAGCAATACACTTTTAATGTATGGGTCCTGGGTTCGAGCCCCAGCGGGATCACAAAAGCCTGACTTTCGAGTCGGGCTTTTTGCATTTAAGGACTTTTAGCTCCGCATTTTAAATAATGTTTATAAAAAAGGAAGGGATAAAGCAATATTTATGGAGTTAAGTAATGATTTTGAGTAGCTGTAATTAATATATGATTTTTTTGGCAAGATTATTGAAATGCATAAAACTTGCTACAAAAATGGTTTATGTTTATGCTATTTGTAGTTTGTTCATGTGATAGTGGGATCAGGTCTTTCGGGACTTATAAATTACTGCTTAGTTTTGCCCTTTATGAAAAAGAACTTTTCTACATTTGCGCCAGTCAATACCTTTATTCGAGGTAAATCCAACATCAAAATGATAAGTAAAGTGAGTAAATTATTGTTATCCTCATTGTTGGGCATTTATTTTTTGACCTATGTAGACGTGATAGGATATGCCCAAGTTGAGAATATTAAGATTACGGAAAGTGAGATTAAAGAACATTTGGAATTTCTTACTTCCTCTAAAAATGCGGGAAGATATCCTGGTACCAAAGGAAATAAAAGGGTTGTAAAATATATTAATTCTCAGTTTGAGGAATACGGCTTGAAGGCATTTGAAGGAGAGTACCTTCAGGAATTTGAGGCCAAACTACGGGTGAAGGAGGGGGAGTCTCCCAAGTCTCCTGTAAAAACATGGAATGTTATAGGATATGTGGAAGGGACTGATCCTACTTTGAAGGATGAATATATTATTGTAGGGGCTCATTATGATCACTTAGGTCATGGCGGTCCATCTTCCAAAAAGCCAGAAAGCGATGAGATTCACCCCGGAGCAGATGATAACGCGAGTGGAACATCCGCTTTACTGGAGATCGCGCATAAAATGGCAGGAAATAGGTTTATGCTTAGCCGAAGTGTGATTTTTGTGGCTTTTGGAGCGGAGGAACAGGGCTTGTTAGGATCCAAATATTTTGTTGAACATCTACCCGTTCCTAAGGAAAGTGTGAAACTGATGATAAATATGGACATGGTAGGTCGTTTGAATAATGAAAATCAAGTTTATATGGGTGGAGCTGGTACCTTTCCTGGAGGTGTTGATTTAATGAAGGATTTGGGGCAGGAGCTTGGCTTGAATCCTATTGTTCATGCTGGTGAAATTGGTGGGTCTGATCATGTTTCTTTTTACAGGGCAGGTATTTCTGCTATGGGTTTACATACTGGAGGGCATCCAGAGTACCACAGGCCTGAAGACACCATGGATCTAATTAATATTTCAGGCGAAAAGGTAATAGCTGAATATGTTTATAGAACGGTTGTTAAAGTAGCTCAAGCTAATTATCATCTGGAATTTATCAATCAGGATTAGGTTATATATAATCTGATAAAAGAAATCTAAAAACCTATGCGAGTATTCGCTTAGGTTTTTTTGTTTTTGTACAATTATAAGAGGTGTTTTGGTTTAAGTGTAAGATTATTAGCGGTTTATATTGTTGTTTCACTTGTTTGAAATTCCTTCGAAGTAGGCTGAAATAATTTTACTTTTTATCCTGATGATTATGGTTTGCAAAAAAAAGAATAACTTATGTGCCAATTTGAAACGAATAAAAACCATTAAACCTAAATTTTAAAATGACCTTTAACACATTAGACCTCATCGTCTTTGTGGCTTACTGTCTTTTAATTATTACCATGGGCCTAGTAGTGTCCAGGGAAAAGAAAGGCCACGTCAAGGATTCAAAAGATTATTTCTTAGCAAGCAAAGCATTGCCCTGGTGGGCTGTTGGAGCTTCATTGATTGCTTCCAATATATCTGCAGAGCAGTTTATCGGTATGTCCGGATCCGGTTTTGCTCTGGGACTTGCAATATCCACTTATGAATGGATGGCTGCAGCAACCCTTATTGTGGTAGCTATTTTCTTCCTGCCCATTTATTTGAAGGAAGGAATTTACACCATGCCCCAATTCCTCAATAGGAGGTACGATGGACGCGTTAGGACTGTAATGGCCGTATTCTGGTTGTTGATTTATGTATTTGTAAACCTTACTTCAGTACTATATCTTGGTGCTTTGAGTTTGGAAACCATTATGGGGGTTCCTCTGCATTATGGTATTATGGGCCTGGCGGCATTCGCTATGATCTATTCCATCTATGGAGGGCTTAAAGCTGTAGCTTGGACAGATGTGGTTCAGGTGGTGTTCTTGGTGGCAGGTGGTCTTGCAACTACCTATTTGGCCTTGTCAATTGTTGGTAGTGGTGATGTTTGGGAAGGAATTGGCATTCTAAGAAAAGCAGCACCTTCTCATTTCTCTATGATCATTGAAAAGGGAGAAATGATGATTCCTGATGGGACAGGCGGAAGCAAGGATGCTTACTTGGATCTTCCAGGACTAAGTGTGTTGATTGGAGGAATGTGGATTATCAATCTTAATTATTGGGGATGTAACCAGTATATTACTCAGAGGGCGCTGGCTGCAAAAAGCTTAAATGAAGCCCAGAGTGGGATGGTATTTGCTGGTTTCTTGAAACTATTGATGCCCTTGATTGTGGTTATTCCAGGGATCGCAGCTTATGTAATTGTACAGCAAGGAGTGGATACCACTTTTATTGAATCCATGACTGATCCAATTACTGGTTTGGCTAAGTCTGATAGAGCCTATCCTACATTGCTTCATTTATTACCTCCAGGCCTAAAGGGCTTGGCATTTGCAGCACTTACAGCTGCGATCGTTTCTTCTTTGGCTTCTATGGCCAACAGTACCTCTACGATTTTTACCATTGATATTTATAAGCAGTTTATCAATAAAGGTGTTTCTGAATCCAAGCAAGTAACTATTGGTAGGATCACTGCCGTTGTCGCCTTTGTTATTGCAGCTATAGTAGCTCCACAATTGAGGCAGCTTGATCAGGCCTTCCAGTATATTCAGGAATATACAGGTTTTGTGTCTCCAGGTGTTTTTGCCATTTTTATCTTTGGATTCTTTTGGAAGAAAACCACTTCAAATGCCGCTCTTACTGCAGCTGTTTTGACCATCCCATTGTCAGCAGCCTTTAAGTTTATTACTCCAAATCTTCCATTTATAGATAGGATGGGAGTAGTTTTCTTGGTGCTTTCTGCATTGATTATTGCCATCAGTTTGATCGAAGGTAAAGGTCAAGACAGTGAAAAAGCTATTACCGTTGATAAGGAATTGTTTGCCTCAAGTACTTCGTTCAAGATTGGTGCAATATTGATTTGCGGAATACTCGCAGCATTATATACAGTATTCTGGTAAGAGAAAAATAGCCATATTTAAATGGAAAATATGACCCGAACAGTGCTAAAGGAAGGTTATTTCTGAGCATCGTTCGGGTCTTTTTTTAGGACTGCCAAATTTGCGTTCTGTAGATAGAAGGAGTAATTCCTTTAACAGCCTTGAATTGCCTGTTGAAATTGGTGATGTTCCTGTAACCACATTCATGGAAAATTTGGGAAACGAAAAGATTTTTATCTTTCAACAGTTTGCAGGCATGTGCTATTCGGATTTCCTTTAAAAAACCTGAATAGGATTTTTTTGTATTCAATTTGAAAAATCTTCTGAAATTAGAGGCACTCATTTTGGCAATGGAAGCCACTTCTTCAAGTTTTATATTTTCATGAAAGTGTTTAAAAGTGTATTCCATTATTTCATCAATTATGCCTTTTGCGTCAAAGGAATTGATATGGCCATTGGTTAATATAGTGTTCTGGGTTTGGATACTGAAAGCATGAAGGAGGTTCATCAAAATTCCAAAATGCTCATATCCTTTAGCATTTTCCAATCTTTGAATGAAATCAATAAGTTCTGATTGTTCAGAATAGTCTATAGATAATGCTTGGTTTAGATGTATTAGCTGGTTGATTTTATTTAGTTCAGGCATCTTCAAAAATGTATTGCCAAAGATGCTTTTGTCAAATTGGATAACCACTACTGTGCAAAAAACCTTTTCTTCATCTTTTCTAAACCAGTGCGGAACATTAGAGCCTATATAAAATAAGTCTCCAGCAGTGAATTCTCCCACAAAATCACCAATGATGGCAGTACCATAGCCTTCTTTTATATAAAGAATTTCATTTTCGACATGTCTGTGCCAAGGGGTTTCGAATAGCGGTGTACTAAAGGTGGTTGAAACAAAAGATTTGGATTCTTGTTTTGGTAGCTTTTGAACAATTGGTTTCATAGGGGAAGCAATTTAGGATGTCACCACTAATTTACAAAATGATACTCTTTGATTATGATTTTGATCAAAGAGTATTATAAATTAATTGAATAGTGTAAGTGTGTCTTTGTTTTTTGGTCGAAATTTGTTTGGATTAGAAAGATAAAGCCATGATTGTTATGGCTTTGGTTTTATAAATTATAGGAAAGTAACCCAGAATAATTCATGCGTAGATTATTGATTGGATATGATATAGGTAGTTCATCTGTAAAAACTACCTTATTGGATGCAGATACTGGTAAGGTGGTCGCTTCAGAAGGACAACCCAAAGTAGAAATGCCTATTGATTCTCCTCAGAAGGATTGGGCGGAGCAGGATCCAATGATGTGGTGGAAGTATGTGGTTAGTACCACCCAATCTGTCCTGCATGCAGGGGAGGTAAAGACTGGTGAAGTTAAAGGGATTGGTATTTCCTATCAAATGCATGGATTGGTTTTGGTGGACAAGGACCAAGAGGTCATTCGCCCTGCAATTATTTGGTGTGATAGTCGGGCAGTAGGAATAGGTAATCAAGCATTTGATGAATTGGGAGGCGAGTTTTGTCTTTCAAATCTGTTGAATTCTCCAGGTAATTTTACCGCTTCGAAATTGAAGTGGGTAAAAGAGAACGAACCTGGAAATTATGCAAAAATTCACAAAGCGATGTTGCCTGGTGATTTTATCGCCATGAAATTGAGTGGTGAAATTTTTACGACAGAATCAGGACTCTCAGAAGGGGTTTACTGGGACTTTAAGAAGAACCAGTTGAGCCAGGAACTTTTAAATTATTATGGTATCGACAATGATCTCTTGCCAAAAGCTGTTGATTCCTTTTCTGAAGCAGGAAAGGTTAGTACTCAAGCCTCGGAGCTTCTAGGCTTGGAAGCAGGGATTCCGATTACTTACCGAGCGGGAGACCAGCCTAATAATGCCTTTTCGCTGAATGTACTTGAAAAAGGAGAATTGGCCACTACAGCCGGAACCTCAGGTACGGTTTATGGCGTGAGTGACCAGCCAGTTTATGATCCTAAGTCAAGGGTGAATACCTTCCTTCACGTTAATCATGAAGCCAACAATCCTCATTATGGAGTCTTATTGTGTATCAATGGAACCGGGATTCTAAACAGTTGGCTGAAAAGGATGCTTGGCGGGGAATCCATTATCTATGAGGAAATGAATTCCTTGGCTTCTGAGGTGCCCGTGGGGGCGGAAGGCCTGAGTTTTATTCCATTTGGTAATGGTGCTGAGCGTATCATGGAGAACAAATCTGTAGGGGCTCATTTGAGTGGATTGAACCTGCTCAAGCATGATAAGCGCCATGTGTTACGGGCAGGTCAGGAAGGGATTGTGAGTGCCTTGACCTTCGGCTTCAATATTATGAAAAATATGGGGCTGAGTCTGAACACGGTGAAAGCAGGTAGGGCAAACATGTTCCTCAGCTCACTTTTCAGAGAGGCTTTTGTCAATATGAACGAAGTGAATCTAGAGTTTTATGATACCGATGGAGCTCAAGGAGCAGCTAGGGGAGCGGGAATTGGGGCAGGAATATATGCTCATCCTCAAGATGCCTTTGTTGGTTTGGAAAAAGTAGCCTCATTTGAGCCTCATCCCAAATTGGTGGAAGAGTATAGAGGAGTCTATCAAAATTGGGAGGAATCCTTGGCCAAAGTAAAATAATTAGCAGCCTTTTGTTGGGATACTTCCCATTAGGAATTAAAAAACTCAGTAAAACCATTTAGGAAACATTTTCATTCTGATTGAATAGAAAAAATAAATAACATAAACGAACAAAATAATGTCAAAAATCTATTTCCCTAGTGTTGATAAAGTGAAATTTGAAGGAAAGGATTCTAAAAATCCATTTGCCTTTAAATATTATGATGAGAATAAAGTAGTGGCCGGTAAGACCATGAAGGAGCATTTTAAGTTTGCGATTGCCTATTGGCATAGCTTTAATGCAACCGGTGATGATCCTTTTGGCCCCGGTACAAGGAGCTATGAATGGGATAAGTCATCAGATGCACTTCAAAGAGCAAAGGATAAAATGGATGCCGCCTTTGAATTTATCTCTAAAATTGGAGCTCCTTATTATTGTTTTCATGATGTGGACCTTATTGATGAGGGTGCTACGATTGAGGAATATGAGAGCAGAATGAAGGCCATTACTGAATATGCCAAGCAAAAGCAGGCGGAAACGGGTATTAAATTGCTTTGGGGGACAGCTAATGTATTCAGTAATCCTCGCTATATGAATGGTGCCAGCACCAATCCTGATTTTAATGTTGTTTCTTGGGCAGCTACTCAGGTGAAGAACGCTATAGACGCTACTATTGCCTTAGGTGGTGAAAATTATGTTTTCTGGGGAGGAAGAGAAGGTTATATGTCTCTTCTTAATACTGATATGAAGAGAGAGACTGAGCATCTTGCGCAGTTCTTGACCATGGCAAGGGATTATGGACGTCAGCAGGGATTCAAGGGGAACTTTCTTATAGAGCCTAAGCCAATGGAGCCAACCAAACACCAATATGATTATGATGCAGCCACAGTAACTGGTTTCCTGAGACATTATGGTTTGGACAAGGATTTTAAACTGAATATTGAAGTAAACCATGCTACCTTGGCTGGTCATACTTTTCAACATGAATTACAGGTAGCTGCCGACGCAGGTCTTTTAGGGAGTATTGATGCTAACAGAGGGGATTACCAAAATGGCTGGGATACCGACCAGTTTGCCTTGAACCTTCAGGAGCTGACAGAATCCTTGTTGGTGATTTTGGAAGCTGGAGGCCTGCAAGGAGGTGGAGTTAATTTTGATGCCAAATTGAGAAGAAACTCAACTGATTTGGAGGACTTGTTCCATGCCCATATAGGTAGTATGGATGCCTTTGCAAGAGCATTGTTGATTGCTGATAACATCCTTGAAAATTCTGATTATAAGGCTTGGAGGAAAGCGAGATATGCTTCATTTGATGAAGGTAAAGGCAAGGAATTTGAATCTGGTAAGCTTACTTTGGAAGACCTTCGTGCTCATGCTGTAGCTGCTGGAGAACCAAAACTGATTAGCGGAAGACAGGAGATGTACGAAAACTTGTTGAATCAATATATTTAAAAGATATATCAGGGGATTAAATCCGCAAATAGTTCTGGGCATTTTTTGTCTTGGAGCTATTTGTGGACTTTTTTATAAATTAAAAAGCGAGCCACATGACTCGCTTTTTAATTATTCGAATAGGTGGTTTTATTACTTTTTGTTGAATTGGTAATAAGCATCGCTCCATTTCAATTCATTTTGGATGCCTCTGATGGTTGTTCCTTTGTCAATATTGACCGTTTCTATACCGGCCATTGTAGCAAAATCATTGAGGTGTTCACTTGTCAGATTTTGACTGAAGCAAGTATGGTGAGCTCCTCCTGCTAATATCCAGGCGGCACAACCCGTTTTCATGTCTGGCATTGGCTTCCACATTACTCGGGCTACAGGGAGTTTAGGAAGGTCTTTTAAAGGTTTCACGGCTTCTACTTCATTCACTATAAGTCTGAATCTATTTCCCATGTCCACTATGGAAGCATTTAACCCATCCCCACCGGTTCCATTAAACACCAACCTTACGGGGTCTTCTTTTCCTCCGATACCCAATGGATGAACCTCGCAGCTTGGTTGGTCATTGGTTAGGGTTGGATCTACCTCCAGCATGTGCGAGCCCAAAACAAGGCTGTTATTTGGGTCAAAATGGTAGGTGTAATCCTCCATAAAGGCATTTCCTCCTTCCAATCCTGATCCCATTACTTTCATGGCACGAACCAAGGCTGCAGTTTTCCAGTCTCCTTCTCCTGCATAACCATATCCATCTGCCATCAATCTTTGGGTGGCGATCCCAGGAAGTTGTTTCATTCCATGTAGATCCTCAAAGGTGTTGGAAAAGCCTTTGAAGCTTCCTTCCTCAAGGAAAGTCCTCATGCCGATTTCTATTTTTGCAGCATCCAATAAGGATTGTCTTTTTCCACCGTTCACTTTTAGATTATCTGATAGGACATAAGTGGCCTCGTATTCCTCTATCAATGCTTTTACTTGTGCATCGCTGACAGCATTAATTTTTTCTACCAAATCCCCTACCGCGTAGGTGTTGACAGAGAATCCAAACTTAAGTTCAGCCTCAACTTTGTCTCCATCGGTAACTGCCACATAGCGCATATTATCTCCAAAGCGTGCGAATTTAGCGCCTTGCCAGTCATGCCAACCACTTGCAGCTCTAGCCCATACATCTATTTCTCCGTGCAATTCCTTATCTTTCCAATGGCCTACGACTACCTTCCTGTTGACCTTCATACGGGATGTGATAAACCCAAACTCACGGTCCCCGTGAGCACTTTGGTTGAGGTTCATGAAATCCATATCTATGGAATTCCAGGGGATATCCTGATTGTATTGCGTGTGCAGATGAAGCAGGGGTTTCTGAAGGATTTTAAGCCCGTTGATCCACATTTTTGCTGGAGAAAAAGTGTGCATCCAAGTGATAAGGCCGATACAGTTTGGTGATTGGTTGGCTTCTTGGATTACAGCATAAATTTCTTCAGTGGTTTTCACTACTGGCTTATATATAACGCTTACAGCTATTTTTTTGGATTTGTCCAAATCATTAGCAATGATTTGGGCATGTTCGGCCACTTGGCGCAAAGTTTCTTCACCATATAGGTGTTGACTGCCAGTTAGGAACCAAACTTCATTTTCTTTTAAATTTTTCATTTATTCGCTACTTATTGATTTCGATATTTTGAGTATTACATCCAGAAGAAATAGTACAATAGAGACACAATTAGGATGATGCCAGCTGCTCCCACATTGAATGGTGTCGCGGTATTAAACAAGGTTGGGTCTATATTGAATGATTTTTTATCCGCATGTTCCATTTTGACATTGGTATAAAGGATAATGCCTACCATAAGAAATAGGGCTGCCAGCATAAATATGGACTCAATACCTAGGTATTCATAGCTGTCAAATATGGCAAAGCCCACTATACCTGAGATTAATCCCAAGAAGATAAAGAAATAACTGGAGGCTACAGATTTAATGGCTTCTTTTCCTGTTTTAAAATCTGGGTTAGCAAAAGCTTTCTTTTCCGCAAAACTGATGACAGATGCAATTAGACAAAGGATGATAAATACATAGCCCATTCGAAGCAGGAAAGGCATTTCTGGATAAAATACTTTGAATATTATACCAGCTGGTATGGTGGCAATTGCCGTCCAAAGAGCTGCATTGGCTGTTGCCTGTCTCCATAATAAACCCATTCCAAATACGACAACCACGCCAGGATAAATGTATCCGGTATATTCTTGAATGTACTGGAATACTTGGTCAAGGGAAGCCAATTGTGGAGCTACAAACATGGCAATCAGTAGTGCAATTACTGCAACTATTCTACCTGTTTTTACCATGTCATGGTTATTGGCATTCGGTTTAAAATATACCCTATAAATATCCATGGTGAAAATGGTGGAAGTACTGTTGATCATAGAGGCCAAGGAGGAAACAATGGCTGCAGCCAGGGCCGCAAACGCCAATCCACGGATACCATCTGGAACAAAGTTTTTTAATAACCAAGGGTAGGCTTCATCTGATTTCTGGATTTCTCCAATATGTTCTATGGGCATATTGAGTAATGCAGAAAGTTGTTCAGGGCTGTAATCATGGATAAGTACATAGGCAGCTATCCCTGGAATTACCACAATAATTGGCATTAAAATCTTAAGGTATCCAGCGAAAATCAAACCTTTCTTTGCTTCTTGGATACTTTTTGCTGCCAAGCCTTTCTGGATAATGTATTGATTGAAACCCCAATAACCAATATTGGTTAGCCACATTCCTCCTAATATAACAGCTAGCCCGGGTAAATCCTGAAAGGCATCCCTTTCTCCTCCGGCTCCGTCCGGGACCATGGTGGCGCCTTGGGGCATGATCATAACGAAATGGTCTTTTGCATCACGGTATAGGTTACCCATTCCTGCTATCATTCCATCTCCCATTCCAACTGCATCCAGTGCAAGGAAAGTGGTGATCAATCCACCACCTATCAATACGATTACTTGAACTACATCCGTCCAAGCCACCGCTTCTAGGCCACCATAAATGGAGTAAATTCCCGAAAAGACCAAAAGTCCTATGATACCATATTGAAGTGGGACTCCCATTATTTTATCTAGGGCCAAGGCTCCCAAATAGCTTACAGAGGTGAGGTTTACAAAAACATATACCAAAAGCCAGAATACGGCAAAGGCAGTGCTTACTCCCTTATTAAACCTTTCACTCAGGAATTGCGGCATGGTGTAAATACCATGTTCCAAAAAAATCGGAAGAAAGTATTTCGCTACTAAAATCAGGGCCAATGCTGCAATCCACTCATAAGCGGCTATGCCTAGTCCGATAGCAAAACCTGAACCTGAGGTTCCTATAAAATGCTCTGCAGAAATATTGGCGGCAATAAGGGAGGCACCAACTGCCCACCAAGTAAGTGATTTATCAGCCAAAAAATATTCTTGAGCTGTTTTTTCCATTCCTTTTTTGGATCTGGATACCCATAGGCCTACCGAAACAATGGCCAGGGCGTAAAGGATGAAAATAACATAATCTAGGGTAGAAAATCCTACTGACATAATAGCGATATTGAGGGTTTATGTTATACTTTGTTATTATTGATTTCTATTTAAGTGTCATATTTACACCTAAAAAATCAGAAAAAAAAATAATGAGCAAAAAATTACTCATTAACACCCGGCATTTCATTTCTGGGAATGAAATTTAGGACGGTTTGAAATTGATCATTGTACTTAGATCTGTCGATTCGATAAAAGAATGCGCCTTTTTTGGAGCTAGTTTTATCCTTGTCTTTTTCTTTGATCAGCATATGGGTGGACAATACCTTTCTGGTAAAGTTGCGCTTATCAATCTTCGTCTCATAAAGGTTTTCATACATGGCCTGAAGATGAGGCAAGGTGAATTTCTTTGGTAGTAACTCAAATAAAATGGGATGTAGAGCTGCTTTATACCTCAGTCGTGACTTGGCCATTTCGACCATTTCATTATGATCGAAAATCAAATCGGGCAATTCATTCATTGAAAACCAATGGGCATGAAAGTCGTCACTGATTTGTTTTTGGTATTTCTGGATATCGATGAGGGCAAAATAGGTGACTGCTATAGTTCTTTCAACTGGATCCCTGTCCGGTTTACTGAAAGTGTGAAGTTGTTCCATATAGACATCTTCTAGACCAGTAAGTTTTTTTAGAATTCTATTAGCAGCTCCATCCAAAGATTCTTCCGGTTGTAAAAAACCTCCCATAAGACTCCATTTTTCTTTTTCTGGAGCAAAACCTCTTTGAATCAAAAGTAACTTATAATCGGATCCATCAAAGCCAAATATAATACAGTCAATAGCCGTAAGGATCCTCGTTTGATTTGAGTATTTCATCATAATAATTTGCGATTCGAGATCGATTTAGGAAAAAAATCGATTTATGACATGTTTGTTAGGTCTTGTCAATATGACACATAAAATTAGATATAATTTTTATTATAAACTAAAATTCAGTGTGGTAGGCGAGTAGTAGGGGATAGTTTGGCAGGAAATCACCATCCTCAAGTAAGAGGGTGAAATATATTAATGTTCATCATTGACTTCAATCCAATAGCCATTTGGGTCTTGGATATAGATTTGTCTGATACCATCAGGTCGGACATTAACGTTACCCTTTTCTCCTGGCCAATCCTCGAAAGAAATATTGTTTTTCTTTAGCTTGGCAATAAAGCCATCCAAATCCTCCATGCTAAAGCATAGGTGATTGATCTTGTTGATGGTTGGAGGAGTCCAAGGAAGCTGTTGGATCAGGTGAAGTTGACCACCGCCGATAGTATACCAAGTGTGTAATCCATCTTTAAACGGTTCTTCAATTTCTTCCAAACCGAGAAATTCCTTATAAAATTTATCGCTAGCTTTCAGATCTTCAACATATACCGCAATATGGTTCAGTTTGGTCTGACTATAGGTAGTCATGGGGATCAATGATAATAATAAAACTGCTAATACTTTGAAATGATTTTTCATTGGTAGGGTTACAATAGGTCTTATGTTTGTAAAATTAACTTACAATATAGGTGAAAAAATAAAAAAGCGGGAGGATGTCCCGCTTTTTATCTTATTGATTTTCCTGAGCTTCAGGAGTGAATGCCAGTGATTCGGCCTCATCAAATAATTTCAAACCCTGTTGGTAGATTTCATTGATGTCATTAATGACTTTATAAAAGGCATTGTCATCATAAATGTTTCTACCCATATGAGCTTTTAGTAGTGTCTTAAGGTACGATTTGGATTTGTTAAAGCTTTTCTCGTCAAATTCAAGCTTATTTCTTTCACCAATCGCAATCAACTGTTGGAGCATTTTATCACTCACTTCGAAGTTATTATAATAATCTTCAAAGCTCATGTCCTCAAATTTGTTCTTGTTTTTTTCTAAATAATCCAAAATGAATTCTCTATGGGAATCGGTACCAAATAACCTGTTAACATAAGCACTGGTCATCGAAGTGTCCATTGGGACAAAGTAATCTGGCATAATGCCTCCGCCACCATAGACCGTTCTGCCTTTGGTGGTTTGATATTTCAAGCTGTCATTAAATTCAATGCTGTCAGCACTGAAAAACTCACCATGCTCAAACCTGTTGATCCAATCCATGCTATACTCTTCAGAATTTTCACCATATGGTTTTTGGATAGATCTTCCAGAAGGAGTATAATATCTGGCTATGGTCAATCTAAGTTCGGCTCCATCAGCGAGGTCAATTGGCATTTGTACCAAGCCTTTACCAAATGATCTGCGTCCTACTATTAGACCTCTATCGTTGTCCTGCAAGGCACCGGCAACAATTTCAGATGCTGAGGCACTTCCTTCATTGATTAAAACAACTACCGATCCATCTTCAAATAAGCCTGGTCTCATGGCAAAAGCTTTTTGGTTATAACGGTTGACTTTGCCTTTTTGGGAAACAATCAGTGCATTGTCCGCTAAAATCTCATCAGCAACATTTATTGCAGCGCCCATATATCCTCCCGGATTGCCCTGAAGATCCAATACCAATTTGGACATGCCCTGCGCCTTAAGATCCATTAGTGATTCCTTGAACTCATCATATGTGGTAGCAGCAAAGCGGGTGATTTTTATATAGCCCACTTCATCATTGATCATATAAGAAGCATTGATGCTATATTGAGGAATTTTGTCCCTGGTTATGGCATAATCAATCAGGTCCTTATTGTTTTTTCTTTTGATGGCCACATTGACCACACTTCCCTTAGGCCCCCTTAAAAGATCAAAAACATCTCTATTGGTAACACCAGTTCCGGCAACCGTTTCGCCATCCACCTTGATGATCTGGTCACCAGACTGAATACCTAGTTTTTCCGAAGGCCCACCAGTAAGAGGGGCCACTACATAAATGGTATCCCTTAAAATGCCAAATTCTACTCCAATGCCGTCAAATTCTCCATCAAGTTGGGACTGAGCAAGCTCAGCATCCTTTGCTGGAATATAGCTGGAATGAGGGTCAAGCTCCTCCAGCATCTTTTCAATACCATGCTCTACCAATTGGGTAGTATTCACAGTATCCACATAATCTCTGTCTATATAAGTGATTATTTCCTGCAGCTTATAAAGGGCAGCTTTTAGATCGTTGCCATCTGATTGTGGCTCAGCAAAAGTCGCTCCTATCCATATGCCTGCAGAGATGGCCAATGCCAGTATTATGGGTAGTCTGATTTGTGCTTTGGTGTTTTTGGGGGTATTCACATTTGGACGTGAAGTATTGTTTTCTTCGCTCACGATAATCCTCAGTTTATAATTTTAATATGGTTCTGATTAAAGATAATCTTCAAATATACAATTTAACATGATTTTCCACTATTTCGTTTAACTAAACGTAATAAAATCAATTTAGGTAATTAAAACGCATCATTATTACCTGAAAAAATTTTACTTTTGTCGATACCATGCCTCATATTTCTCATATAAAGAAACGTTCCATAGAAGACTTAGTTCAAGAGAATTATGTCTTTGCAGGTGTGCTCCATTATTTTGGTATTAGTTTTTACGAATATGAGAAGCATTCTTTGGAAGATGTATGCCAGGCTTTTAAAATAAATCCCCGTCAGTTAATCAATGAACTGGAGGTTTGGGCTTGGAGAAAGGACCCCAGTCGTGAGGAGCTGTACCTGAGGCCTATTGAAGTTTTGGTTGAATATCTGAAAAACAAACACCATTATTTTTTAAGGCATGAACTTCCATTTCTATCCAATATTATAAGTGGCGTAAGCTTAAAAGGCAATTATGCTGAATTGCTTTCGGATTTGCGACTGATGTTCCCGCTATTTGTGGATGATTTTATTCACCATATTCATGAAGAGGAGAATACTTTATTCAATAGAATAAAGACCCTGCAGGAAGTGGAGAACAATCATTTCAGGTTAGAGGAGTCATTGAAGGTCCTAAATATGCCTTCCATAGCTGGACTAGCAGAAGAACACGAGGTCCACGATGATGAGATGCAGGGTATTCGGAAATTGACCAATGGCTATGAGCTTGAAAAAAATGCTCCTACTTCCATTAAGGTGCTTTATCATGAATTGCAAAATTTCGAAAAGGAGCTAATCATCCACGCAACAATAGAAAATGAATTATTATTTCCCAAAGCTGTTGAATTAGAGAAAGAGGTGAAAAGAAAAATAATCAAAAAAATAAAGTCGAACTAGATGGGAAGGGTATTAGCGATAGATTTGGGAACAAAAAGAACAGGAATAGCGGTTACAGACATACTGAAGATCACTGCCAACCCGTTGGAAACTATCAGGACCATGGATTTGGATAAATTCCTGAAGGATTATATACAAAAAGAGGATGTGGAGGCTATTGTTGTGGGATATCCCAAGTCAATGGACGGCAGCGATACCCAGATGACGCAACCCGCAATTAAATTGAAGGACAAATTGTCAAAGGCCTATCCCGACAAAAAAGTGGTTTTGGTCGATGAGCGATTTACCTCCAAGATGGCCATGCAAAGTATGATCGCTATGGGCAGCAAAAAGAAAGACAGAAAAGAAAAATCAGGCAACCTGGACAAAATCAGTGCTGCCATTATATTACAAACCTATTTAGATCAAATATGATATATCCGATTGTAGCTTACGGAAATCCGATATTAAAGAAAGAAGCAGAGGAAATTAACGAGGGAGAGGATATCAGCGGTCTGATCTCGGATATGTATGATACCATGGATCATGCCAGTGGAGTTGGATTGGCTGCACCACAAATCAATAAGGGTATTCGTCTTTTTGTTATTGACAGTACTTTAATGCTGGATGAGGAAAGCGAAGAAAAAGGGATAAGGAGAGCTTTCATCAATCCGATCATCTTGGATGAATATGGTGATGATTATGGCTTTGAGGAGGGCTGTTTAAGTATCCCTGATGTGAGGGCTGAAGTGATTCGTCCAGAAACTTTGACTATTGAGTATTTTGATGAAAACTGGAATCTGAAAGAGGAGGAGTTTTCTGGTATGACTGCAAGGGTAATCCAACATGAGTATGATCATTTGGAAGGAATACTTTTTGTGGATTATATCAAAGGCATCAAAAAGAGAATGGTCAAAAGTAAATTGATTGATGTCAGCAAAGGAAAGGTCCCTACCGATTATAGGATGATCTATCCAGTAAAATAGCGCTAATAAAATTTTTAAGTCCAAAGTTGACCAGGTTCATATCCGGTCAACTTTTTTGTTAAATAGGAATATTTATGGAAAACCTTAAAGTAGCACTAATACAAACTGATCTTTATTGGCAGGACAGAGAGGCCAATTTGGCCATGTTGGAAGAAAAAATCTGGCCTTTGAAGGGTAAGGTGGACTTGATCGTCTTGCCAGAAATGTTTCCTACTGGTTTTTCCATGGAAACGGAGAAATTGGCAGAGCCTATGAATTTTACTACTACCAAATGGATGAAGCAAATGGCTGCCCAAAGCAAAGCAGTTGTAACCGGTAGTTTGATTATTAAAGATGGCGAGAGGTATTTTAACAGGTTGCTATGGGTCACTCCTGAAGGAGAAATAGAGCATTATGATAAGCGTCATCTTTTCAGAATGGCCAAAGAGGATGATTATTTTAGCGCAGGGAGGGATAATGTTGCTTTTGAAGTAAAAGGATGGAATATACTGCCTCAGGTATGCTATGATTTACGTTTTCCTGTCTGGTCTAGAAACAATTCAGATGACGAGGGAAATACGGATTATGATGTAGCGCTTTATATCGCGTCCTGGCCTGAAGCAAGGGAAAGCGCATGGGATATTTTATTGAAAGCCAGGGCAATTGAAAATCTATGCTATTCCATTGGTGTGAATAGAGTAGGTGTGGATGGCAATGGTATTAGCTATTCTGGACATTCTGCTGCCTATGATTTTAAGGGCGGAACATTGGCCTTTTCAGAAAAGTCAGAGGAAGAGTTGATCATTGAGTTGGATGCTGAAAAACTTTTGGAGTATAGACAAAAATTTCCGGCCTGGAAGGATGCAGATCATTTTTATATTATATAAAAATATTGCTGCTCCGGATTTTTAATCCCGAGCAGCAATTATAGTCATACATTTTTATTGTACTATCAGTTTCTTGGTGACTCTTTCTCCTTTATTACTAATAAATTCCATGAGGTAAAGACCATTAGGGAAAGTGCTTAAATCAATGGTTAGAGTGGCGTTAGCTTCCACATCGAAACCCTCTTTTAAAACTTGCCCAATGGAATTGATCAACCTGGCTTTTCCTGCTTGACTGGCAATTAGCTTCACAGGTCCATTAACCGGATTGGGGTAGATTTTTACCAAGAGTTGGTCTTCCCCTGGAGGATTGGTGTCAGTGGAAATATCCTTTAGGAATTGTAATCCTCCAGCCCGATTTCCTAATAATAGATCAACTTTGTTTCCAAAAGTCTGAGGGATGGTGCTTATCCAAGTGTTGCGACTAAATTTGGTTTCCTGAAGGTTTCCATCAGGCATTTCCAATAATTGTGTATTTTGGGTACTGTTGAGATTTGGGAAATCTGGGGTAAAGGCCAAAACTCCACTTTGGTCTATAGAATAAAGGTCTAGTTGGCCATTGTTATTACTGACCTTTACGATCAAATTCCTACTTGCAGGACTGTCAGAAAAACCCAAATAATTGCTGTCCAACAATTCGAATTGGGGGGAGTCCTCAAATGTGACTTTGTAGCGTTGTAACTCTCCAGTTTGTTTGGCCAGTAACATATAATCCTCACTTTGGTATTGGTAAAATTCAAAATGGTCATTAGTACGAAGAGTGGTGTTGGGAATGTTGATTTCTTGTAGTTCCTGGATGTTTTGACTGTTTGAATAATATAGTTTTCTTACCAATAGGAAGTCGATGATTTTGGTTCCTGAAATAAAAAGATAATTATCCTGTCCAGTATTGGTATATTCCAAATACTGTAAATCATTTAATCCCAATTCCGATAAACCCAGATAATCGGTTTCAATTAATTCCAGTGCTTCATTTGACAAATCATAACGGAAAGCTTGTCCTGTCGCCTCACCATTCATGACGGTATTGGCAGTTAAGATAAGAGTTCCAGAACTGGCATTACCCTTAAAGAAAGGCCTGGTATTTTCTCCTAAATCCAACATGTCCTCCTGCAAAAAGGCTTTGCTGAAGGGGGCAAGGTTTTGGTCCAATAAATAGAGGCTTTGAGAGAAATCAATTCCTGCTGTTAAAGTAGTCTCGGAACTGTTGGTGCTGACCAAGAGTTGGTCTTCCAAAATTTGGGGTACGTGGAATAAAGGGAATTGGGGTAAGTCTCTTTTGCCGGGTAAATTGGTGCTGAAGCTATCGAAAATAGGGGCTGTATTGCTGCCCCTATTTTCCATATAGTATAGTGTGTTGCATTCATCCTGCCCCATCAAAAAATCCACGATGCCATCTCCATTGAAATCCTTCAATAGAATGGAATGCCCACCAGAGTGCTCAATGGCATTATTTTCATTGCTGGGGATTTTTCTGGAAATTGGGTCTCCATCACAGGTTTGTCCGAAGGCAAAACTGCCACATTCACAAAATTCAAAATTCCCCCATCGAATTTCTGGAGCGGCAAAGGCATCAATATCTCTGTTTCCTGTTCTTTCAACGCTAGTGTTTTTGTAATATTCCAAATAATCCCCTACGGCATAGTTAAATATTACAATGTCCAAATCCCCATCCCCATCCAAGTCTTGAATAGCAGGAATATCAAGGTTATTGGCTTGGAAATTGGAACCATTTTCTAGTTTTAGATAGGTTTCGGCCACTTCCCATTCAGGATTGGTTTGACCGGCTGTAGTGATGTTTTTGTAGGCTTTGATTCCAAAGGCAGTGCTGGTAAAAAGGTCCTTTTTTCCATCTCCGTCATAATCTGCCAAGACCATGAAGCCACTTATGTCCTGTGGAAAAAAATAAGGCATATAAGCAAGCTCTTTGTACTGTCCATTATAATTTTGAAATACCTTGATTGATCTGGAATTGATATCCCAAATGACCAGTTCCTCTTTCCCGTCCCCATTGGTGTCCATGCCCTGAACCTGGGCGGCATTGATCCCGCCTGCAAAAGGCATGGATAAATTTTCTCCATTTTGCTGGATGGGCATTTCTGAATATTGATATGCCTTTTGGGCATAACTTGAAAAGAAAACAAATATCAAAAAGAAGGGAAACAGGTATTTCATGTTTACAAAGATGAATAAACTTTATTTTTCATCTAAAATTAAACGAACAATCTTGCCCAAAGATGTGAGGGAATCATTTATTTTGAGAGAAAGTTTGACAGCTTTGTTTTTTGAGAGGCAGGCAGAAAGCTTTAAGACAGTTGAGAATCAAAAATTGTAATTTCATTTAATGGCAGCTATAACTTCACTTTACGAAATCTATAAACAATCCACCGGGGTATGTACCGATACGCGAAAGATAGGGGTTGGAAATCTGTTTTTTGCCTTGAAAGGGCCGAATTTCAATGCGAACAACTTAGCTTCTAAGGCATTGGAAGAAGGAGCCTTGGCCGTAGTGATTGATGAAGCTGAATATATAGTAGAGGGAGATGAACGCTATTTCTTGGTAGAAAATGTGCTTCAGGCCTTGCAGGAACTGGCCAATTATCATCGTAAACAATTGGATATTCCATTTCTGGCCATCACAGGTTCCAATGGTAAAACCACCACCAAGGAACTGGTCAATGCGGTGTTGAGCAAAAAGTATAAAACCTATGCCACTTTAGGGAACTTGAATAACCATATCGGTGTGCCATTGACCTTATTGGCCATGGATGAAAATACTGAGTTGGGAATAGTTGAAATGGGTGCCAATAAAATTGGGGATATAGCAGAGCTCTGCGAGATAGCAGAGCCTACCCATGGTTTGATCACCAATATTGGCCGAGCGCATTTAGAAGGTTTTGGGGGATTTGAGGGAGTATTAAGGACCAAAACAGAGTTGTATCAGTTTTTGATCAGTCATAAGGGGCAGATTTTTGTCAATAGTCAAAATCCAGTTTTGGCGAATATGATCAAGCGCATGGATCATCCAGTGACCTACCCAGCTAAAGGAGATGATTATCATTGTGAAATGGTGGAAGCCAATCCCTTTGTGAAATTCAGGACAGCTGATGGTGCCGAGTACCAAACGAAAATGTTGGGTGCGTATAATTTTGAAAATATAGCCACAGCATTAACGGTAGGGACTTACTTTGGTGTGGAGGAAAAGCAAGCTGTAACAGCGGTTAGTGAATATACTCCCGGAAATATGCGTTCACAGTTGATAGAAAAGAGAAGTAACCTCATTGTGTTGGATGCCTATAATGCCAATCCAAGCAGTATGGAACAGGCCATCAGGACTTTTGGTAAGATGACAGGCAAGCCACATAAAATGGTGATTTTAGGTGATATGTATGAACTGGGAGAAAGTGCAGCCGAAGAGCATCAAAAGCTTGGGGAGTGGGTAAGCGAATATGATATTGAAAAAATATGCTTTACCGGTGAACTGGTTCAAAATGCCTTATTGAAAGCTCCAAGGGCACTTTATTTTCCTGATCCATTTAGTTTAAGAAACTGGCTGTCCGACTCCCAGTTGGAAGACCACCTGATCCTGATCAAGGGCAGCAGGGGAATGAAGCTAGAGGGATTGGTGGAGTTTATTTAAGAGAAATGGATACAGCTGATATGTGTTTGCAGCGCGGACTTTTAGATATCTGCTTTTCCAATGTACTTCTTTTAATTACTCATTAAATGCTGTTTGTCGACCTCATCATGGTTATTAATTATCACCAAGTAACAATGCCCAAAATGAACCGAAAAAAAATATTGATTGGATTTTTTATCTGTATAATTTTAATTTCTAACTCATCTCTAAGCTTTGGCCAAGAGCTGGATAATGTGCCCAAAGCATTTGAGTCCCTAGGGCAGGAACCGGAAGTTATGATTTTTGAAAGTGATGTTGCTGTGCCAACTAAAGGAGGCCATTTGCAAGGGGTTCAATTAGTGCAAATTGCAGGGAAAGAAAAGCTGCTGGTTTCAGGCAGCTCCAGCCACCAATCCTATATCCTGCAGTTGGATATGGCTTCCAAAAAGGCAGATAAGTTAATACCCTTGATGGATGATCCATTCAGGCATGCTGGAGGAATTCAAGCTTCGGAGGATTATCTGATCGTGGGCATTGAGGATAATCATATCAGGACATCTGCAAAAGTTTGTTTGTATGATTTCCAAAAAGATAACCTTCTGACAGCTAGGCCAAATGTGATAGTCGCTAGAAAGGGAGAAGAAAAGCGACCTACTGCAGGTGCTACGGGCTTATTGGGAATGGGACAGGACGTTTTGATGGTGGTGGGTAACTGGGACGCACAGAATTGGGATTTTTATTGGCTGAAATCTGGGGAAAAGGAACCTTTCCTAATTTATAGTTTTGAGGCTCCTTCAGATTGGGCCAGCTATCAGTCCATCAACTTGCTAAAGGACAAGGAAGCCATTTATGCCATTGGCTTTTACCAAAAGGACGGTGTCGATTATGCGGATTTGATCTTGGTCAGTAAAGTCGAAGCTTTTGAGCCGATCATGAAGAAATTGAGCAATAAATCATTTCATTGCAAAGAAGGTGTTGATTTTTCAGGCGCTGCAGGACTTCAGGTGAATAAAGCTGGAAACTTGATTTTTTGGGGAACGCAGAAAAATGCTGGAGAGCAGATTATTGTTAATAGATTTATTGAAAAGTAGAGGGCCCTGTGGTAGTTCCAACCATTTAACAAACACTACCGAATGGCAATAAACGAAAACCTTTCCCCTTTCCTGTAATCTCCCGCTCTTTGTGGCAGCAGCAAAAAGCCATCAGTTTTGGCGAGGCTGAATAAATCACCGGAACCGTTATGATTTAGCGGGAATGCTTTTCCATTTTTAGGGTCAAGATTCACTGAGATAAATCTGGCCAAGTTGGGGTTACTCGGTATTTCTTCTCCCAGTTCCTTGGTTTCAAATGTCCAGCCATTTCCCAGGGATTTATAAAGCCACTGTTTGAAATAGAAGAGATGGTTGACATAGGTCGAAACAGGGTTGCCAGGGTAGGCAAATATTTTGGTGTTGAATGTCTCATGGTGCCCAAACCAAAAGGGCTTTCCCGGTCTTTGGGCGATACGATGAAATGATTTTTGCACCCCCAATTCTTCCATGATTTCGGGAATATGGTCAAACTTGCCCTTGGATACACCGCCACTCAAAAGCAAAATATCGAAATCCTTTACCAATGTGCTGAGCTTTTCCCTAAGGGCTTCTTTATCGTCACGGATATGGTGCATTTCAGCTTGAATGCCATCTTGATGAAGGGATGCCCAAAGAGAATATACATTGGATTTGCGAATTTGATGAGCCAGTGGGTTTTGGCCCACGTCGACTAGTTCATCACCTGTGGAGATGATGGCCGCTTTGGGAAGCTTGGCTACTTTTACTTTGGCTTGGCCAACTGTAGCCAATATGCCTATATCTCCTGTATTGATTTGTTTGCCCTTTTCAAGTACTTTTTGTCCCTTTATTGAATCGCTGCCTTGATAATGGATGAATCTTTTGGCCGCTTTTTCAATTTGAAGATATGCATGTCCATCTTTGATCTCTATTTCCTCATACGGAATTATAGTATTGGCATTGATGGGCAAAATAGCACCGGTCATCACTTCTAGACAATGTGAAGGATCTGCCAAGCTCATTTGTGGAACTCCAGCTGCTTGAATGCCCTGAATGGGATAACTAGGGTTTAAAGGATCCTGCAAATCTAGCAAATGAATGGCTATTCCATCCATCATCACTCTGTCAAAAGGCGGAGCATCACGGTCTGTGAAAATATCCTCAGCTAAAAATCGCCCTAAAGCCTTTGTTAATGGAACCTCTTCGGTTCCATAGGACTGATTTTGGCTAAGAACCAAGTCAAGGGCTTCTTGGATAGTGATCATGGTTATTATGAAATTCTTTTGAGCTTAAATTTTTTTCAGAAGGATATTATATCTTTCATAATTATATAGTCTTGATTGCAAATCAAGACTTGCGAAATTGTAGCTGGGAATTGCAAACTTCAATTCAGCCATTTTTTTCTTTTTACTTCCCTCCTCCGACTACTACCTTTGTGCTTCTCACAGCATTCATTCCTCCTTGAACATTGAAAATAGGAGCATTGGGGAAGATTTCTTTTAGCATCATAGCTGCCTGCTGGCTTCTTTTTCCAGATTGACAAATAAGGATAAGCTCCTTTTCTGATTTGAACTCTTCTTTTCTTTCATGAATTTCCTGCAGTGGAATATTGATCGCTTGGTCTAAATGGTCTTGTTCAAATTCAGTTTTGCTTCTTACATCCACCAATTGGAAGGAGTCTTTCTTACCTAACCTTTCTAATAAACCTTCGGGGCTTAATTCTGTATATCCTAGATCGACCGCACAAACAGCTTGGCCATAATCGGCTTTTAATTTGTCAATAGCCTTATTTTCTGGATTGCATGGGACGCCGATTTTCAAGTGGCTTTGTCCAAGGGTATCCACTATCATTAATTTACCTACCAATGGTTCACCAATCCCAGTGATGACCTTTATAGCTTCTAGAGCCTGGTATGTACCAATCAAACCTGGCAAAACTCCCAATACTCCATTTTCATCACAATTGGGAATCATTTGGTTTTGGCTGGATTCCGGGAATAGACAGCGGTAGGTAGGTCCATCCTTATAATTCAGCACCGATACTTGCCCCTCAAAATCATGGATGGCACCGTAAATAAAGGGCTTGTCCAAGATAATACAGGCGTCATTGACCAAATAGCGGGTGCCAAAATTGTCGGAAGCATCTACTATCAAATCAAATCCGGCAATGGTTTCCAGCGCATTCTCTGGATTAATATATTCCTTAAGGTTAATAAGCCTGGTGTCAGGATTTTGCTGGTGCAGCCAGGAAATAAGCGTGTCCGTTTTGGCCTTTCCAATGTCTTTTGGACAATACAGTGTTTGGCGGGCAAGGTTACTTTCCTCGATAAGGTCTTGGTCCATGATCCCAATTGTGCCAACTCCCATACCATTAAGGTATTGGGCGGCCGGTGTTCCAAGTCCTCCAGCTCCAATGATGAGAATTTTAGCATTGGCCAGTTTGTTCTGGGCTTCTTCTCCAAAACCTTTGAGTTTAATATGTTTTTGATAGCGATAAGCTGACATTACTTTTTTATTCTCGATTTGGCGAGTTCATAATCTTCCGGATAGTTGGCATTAAAAAGCTCAAGGTCTTTCTCTGGATAGATTAATGCTGTATCACTATTGATCAGGAATTTTCTAGGACAACTTTTTCCTGTTTCTCTAATGAATTTTTCTGCTTCTTTCAATCCCTCAGGTTCCCAAATGCCGATCAGCGGCTCAGGAAGCTGCGATTCATGGGTGGCATATACTGTAGCCATTCTTTTTGCTTGGCGCTGTTTGAGCAAAGCTCTCAACGTGCTTTCATGAATATGGGGCAAATCCACCGCAACTACCAGCCAGGCTTTGTCGGGGTGGGCATGGTGGGCAGAAAGTATCCCGTTGAGAGGTCCTTTGTATTGGTCCTCATCAAGGATGTAATTTAGGCCTGATTGAATAATGTTTTCTTGGTCAGCCCTACAACTGATAAAGGTTTTAGGGCAAAGTTCCCTTAGCGTATGGTATAGGTAGGTTCTATGGTTGGTTCTGTAATATTGCAATTCCCCCTTGTCTTGGCCCATTCTGCTACTTTTCCCTCCTGCCAATACCAGTCCGTAAAGGTTATCTGTTGAAATCATTTTTTCCTCCTTCTTTTGCCATTAATTTGGTTTCGCTGATGATAATGTCATGGCTAAGGGCTTTGCACATATCATAAATGGTCAAAGCCGCTACGCTGGCTGCTGTCAATGCTTCCATTTCCACACCGGTTTTTCCCTCGCATTTTACACTTGCATGAATGATCAACTGATTTTCCTCAGGAATAATATCGATATGGATTTTACTCAATGCCAATGGATGGCAAAGCGGAATCAAATCAGAAGTCTTCTTTGCTGCCATGGTCCCAGCTATGACGGCCGTTTGAATGATACTGCCCTTTTTGCCCAGAAAATTATCAGCGCTTAAACTGTTAAAAACTGTTTCTGGAAATTTAACGCTGGACTGAGCAGTGGCAGTGCGCTGGGTAATGGCTTTTTCTGATACATCCACCATCTTGGCATTGCCTTCCTTATCCACATGGGACAATTGGGTATTCTTATCTTTCATCCTCCGATTAATGTCATGGACTTTTTGGTAACGGATTGTTCTTCCGCTTCAAATCCATCCTTGTGACGGGTTTGTAAAGCGGTATGTATACTGAATTTCAATCCGCTGATATTTACATAATTTCTCAACAGTGATTTGAGGTCAATGGTTTCTGTTGCATACAGGCAGGTCTGCATTTCTCCCTTGGCAGAAACCCTCACTCGGTTACAGGTACCGCAAAAAGTTCTGGAATAGCTGGGGATAATGCCAAACGAGCCTTTTGCTCCTTTGATTTTATAGTTCAAGGAGGTGGAGCTAGGGGCAGCCGGTAATTTTTCCACTTGGCCAAAGTGGTTTTTAATATGTTCTATGATGGCAATATAGTCCCATTTCAAATTCTGTTTTCCTTTGGATTGGCCATTAAAAGGCATTTCTTCCAAAAACCTTACAGTTATGGAGTGTTCCTGGACAAAATTGATGAATGGAATAATGTCATCCGTGTTTTTGCCATCCATGATCACGCAGTTAAGCTTGACATTGAAACCTTCGTCCATCATATGAAGGATATTGCCCATGACGGTGTCATATTGGTCTCTCCTTGTAATATGGTTAAACCGGTCCTTGTCCAGACTATCAAAACTCACGTTAATGGTGGTGATACCCAATTCTTTCAGTTTGGATATATGAGGACCGATCAAAGTGGCATTGGTCGTAATCGAAATCTCGTCCAGTCCTTGGATTCGGCTGAGCCTTTCTAAAAAATCCATTAGGCCTTTGCGGACAAAGGGTTCACCACCAGTGATCCTGATTTTATTTATCCCCATATCTACAAAAGCTTCTGCCATGAGGAACATTTCCTCCCAGCTGAGCAATTCATGTTTGTGGGCAAACTGAACGCCTTCTTCGGGCATACAATATTGACAGCGCAGATTACAGTTATCTGTGACTGAAAGTCTCAGGTAATTGATTTGTCTTCCGTGATTGTCAATAATCGTTGGCATAAATATTTTTTATAGATTGGCTAAAGAATCTTCTAAATTTGAAAACCTTCTTGAATATTGGTTTGGATAGCATTTAAACGTGTTTCCACTATCGGACTTTTTATCCACCACTTACTGGTGGAATCAATGCAACCTCATCGTGCTTATTGATCACAGTTTCCTCACTTGCATAAAAAAGATTGACTGATATGGCTAGAGAGGGGAGATTGATCAAATCAGGATACTTTTGGTAAAGCAAGTTTTTAAAGTCCTTTACTTTTACGAAAGTTTCTTCCATTGGGAAATCTATCATGGCTGCTCCAGTGATGTCCTTGGCGACTCCAAATGCATGTATTTTCATAAGTGGTTTAATTTCTTCATTCTAATATGTTTCAGTCCTTATTAATTAAGTGCTGATCATTTCAAGCAAGGTACTAAATAATTTTATAAATACGTAAAATTACGTATAAAATTAAGTAGACATGGTGCTTGACTAATGAAGTTATGGGTAAGGTAATAAGAATAGTAGGAACAACCAATAGCTCTTTATTCCAATGGTATCTTAGGCACTTTCTATATGTTGTTTCAGTCCTGGTTCCTCTTCTAATTTCTTGAGCAGTTCTACCACATTGCTCACTTTAAGCTTTTTCATGATATTGAATCGATGGGTTTCTATCGTTCTGATGCTTTTGCCCAATTGTTCTGCTATTTCCTTATTTCCGATTCCATCTGATATCATTTTTAGGATTTGTTTTTCCCGCTTTGTGATATCATAGGTGTTCGTTGGAACAATATTTTTGGTGACTTTTCTGTCTTTTACATTAAGGTAGCTTTTGACCAGTACTTGGCTGATATCTCCACTGAAATATTGACCTCCTTGGAAAATGGTTCTAATGGCTTTCATAAATTCATCCTTGCTGGTGTCTTTAAGCAAGTAGCCAGAAGCTCCACATTCTATGGATTGAAGGATATAATCTTCATCGTCATGCATGGAAAGGATAAGCACCTTGGTAGGGTCTTTTAATTGGTTCAGTTTTTTGGTAGCATCCAAGCCGTTCATTACTGGCATTCTAATGTCAATGATGAGTAGGTCTGGGGTGACTTCTTTGACTAACTGAATGGCCTCTTCCCCATTGGCGGCTTCCCCGATTACTTCCACTTCACCTTCATTTTCCAGTAGGTTTTTGATGCCACTTCTAACTACTACGTGGTCGTCTGCCAATACTACTTTTATTTTTTCCATCCTTTCTTAATTTTCTTATTAATCCAAAGGTACATTGATACTTATTTTCGTCCCTTTTCCCTTTTCGGAAAAGATAGTGCACTGCCCGTTGATAAAATTAGCCCTTTCTCTGATATTGAACAGACCATGTCCTGATGCTGAGAAATGACCTTTTTCTTCTAGTTTTTTCATGTCAAAGCCCTTGCCATCGTCACTGATTTCCAAATTTAAATACAGGGAATTATGGGAAAGGGTGATTTTGACCTCCGAGGCTTCTGCATATTTTATGGCATTGTTGACTGCTTCCTGACAAATCCTATAAAGATTGTTTTCAACTTTTCCCTCCAAGCGAGTAAGAAAACCTGTTTGGTTTTCAAAGCTTACCTGTAGGTCTGAAAGTTTGGATATTTCCCTACAGAACTTGTTCAGTACCGGTACAATGCCATAATCTGAAAGGGCACTGGGAGTAAGGTTGAAAGAAATTCTTCTCACTTCCTTAATGACGTTTTTCAGGAGATCCTTACTTATTTTCAGCTTGTTTCTTTCTAGGTCTGTATTCACAGAATGAATGCCTTCAAGGTTGAATTTCATGGCAGACAATAGCTGTCCTATGCCATCGTGCATGTCCCTGGAAATGCGTTTTCTTTCTTCTTCTTGTCCTTCAAGGATCAATGCTGAGCGGAACTGTTGTTCCTTTACCTTTTTCTCGATTCTCTCCCTATTGATTTCTTGGGAAATGGCTTCCGCTTCTTTCTTTTCCGTTTCATCGGTGGCAATGATCATTAGGGTTTCCAATTCTCCGCTGTCACCCATAGTTGGCGTGATGTTTACCTTCAACCAAACGAAGTCCCCCATTTCATTGGTAACCTTGATTTCTCCAGACCAAGTTTTTCCATAAGGCATCATGTCTTGGATTTTTCTTAGGTAGGTACCTTCATAGCCCTGGTCTTGTAGCCAGTTAAACAGATTTTTTGGAGGGTTTTGATCAAATTCCATCAAACGGGAGAATTTGTCGGAAAAGTAGGTGAAGTCGCCATTGGCCTTGCACTTGGCAAAAATGGTGAAATCCTCGACATCCACATCTACCTCCAATAGGTCTTGATAAGCCTGCTCCAGAGAACTGTATAGGGAGCTGAGCTCCAATGTCATTTTCTTGGACTTCTGTTCTGACTGAAGGAGCTTTTTAAAGGTTTTTTTGATGGTTTTTGCTGATGGTATGAAGATGAAGAATATTTCAAACATGATAACACCCAAAGAAATTACCAATAGGAATATTTCTACTCCCTGTAAATTGGTTACCTTGGTCTTGGCTTCATTGTCATATTGGTATACAATCATATCCATGCCTTTTAGGAATGAAGCTTCATGGTTGATGATTTGATAAATGTCCTTTTTGATACTGTCAGTGGGCAGTTGAATGTTTTTATCCAGCTTTTCACTGATGTTTTCAGCCGCCCTAACAATCGTGAGGTGATCCTTTTCTATATTTTCGAATAGGGACTGAACAGTTTTGCTGTTTTTGCCAATGATATTAAGATTCCCATTTCCGTTTTTTAATCCAAGATGAGTCTCTTTCCAGTCATTTAGGGCTAAGTTAAACTCCTTCAGGTATTTGTCCCTTTGGTCAGATTGTGTGGAGTCGCCAAGAAGTAGGGCGCATTTGCTGATTTTTTGACTTAGCATCCTTTGCCTTCCAGAAAGGTTAATTACACGTGAATCGTTTTTTTGTTCACTGATAAACTTCTGAACCAGGATTTGGCTGAGTATGATACTGGTGGCAATGGCACACAGGGCTACTAAGTAATAGCGTACCAGTTTTTCGTATTTTGGTTTTTCAGACAAAGGAAATAGTTGATCTTAATTTTTTATCCAATATTAAAATTACGTAATAACACTTAAAAAACTAAAGATTAATTATTTTCTTTCCCTAGATTAATAAGTAAATTTCCGGATAGGCTATTGATCTTAATTTCCTGATCTAGATTTTTAGTATACCTAATATGGTGTAGTTCTAGTTTGTATTTTCCTTTTTTGCTATTGATCATCAGGTGGTTGGGGGAGATGATGGTTTCTTCTTCACTTCCTGAAAGTGATTGTGTTTCTTCAATTATAGGGGAAAGAAATAGATTGATTTGTTCTTGACCATCTTGAATTAGAATACCTTTTTGATCCTTGGAAATGGATATTTCATATTTTTGGCCCCCTGCATAAATAGTTGTGCTGTCTTTTTGGTTCAAGTGGAAAGGACTTAGGTAGTCAAAGCCGGTTGTTTGGGTGCTGTGCGTATTTAATTTTGCACGAATGATATGTTGCTTTTGATAGGATATATTGGAAAAGTCCAGTCCCATGGTCTCCAAATAAAGCCTTGACTGGTCAAAATATCGGGGACTTTCTGGGGATTTTTTGATGGCAATCATTATTTCGTGCAAATCCTGCGTAAACCAAGGGTCAATTTTTTCCAATCCGTGATGATCTGAAAGGTAGCTTACAATTGATCTTACTTCTTCTTTTTGTGCGGAGTCCAAGGATAGTTTTATGGATTGACCCTTCATAGGTTGTAGTTCAGGTAACTGGCTTTTGTCCCACTGGTATTCTTGAACCAGTTTTTGGTCTTTTAGAGCATTAGATGCTGTTAAAATAGTTTTCAACCTGTTGAACTGACTGTTTTCACTAATAGAGAAAATACCCCAAGGCCCAAAGGAGGCCAGTAATAAAAGTAAGGTAAGAGAAGAGGGGATGATTTTGATGTTTTGATAGCCTAAGATAAAGTAAAAGCAGGTAAAGGTCAGCCAAACTCCTAATAAGACAATCAAATAGCGGTTTATGGTAATGCCATACTCACTTATTCTGATTCCAATGGCTAAAAATAGAACGACTACTAAAGGCAGTAATAGATAATAGTAATATTTAGAAAAAATTACTATCCATGCCTCTTCCTTATCATTTCTGTATGGATATAATAGGAGCAAGGCCAAAACTCCTAGTGTTGAAACTGAAATGATCAAGTAGGTGACTACCCCTTGAGGCCAGTCCCAATTGATGATGATCTTGATACAATAACCATAAAGTATCAATAAGTAAAGGGCTAGCAGTGGGAGAAGAATAAATTGGCTGAAGATTTTCAATTCCCTTGGGAAAGTGTTTTCCAGTTCTATTTCTTTAAAATCTTCTGGAATACCTGAAATGAAAAACCAGGTATTGAAGACTCCAATGACAAAAATGAATACCTGCAAAAAGATTTCACCCTCAAATTCAATGTTAAAAAGCAAGTTGAGAGCCATCATGGCCAAGACTATCCCAATATAAATGACCATTGAAAATAGCAGCCCTGTGACCAGGCGCAGAAAAAGGATCTTATTGTAGTTCCAAAAGTCCAGTGTCTGACTGCTTTTTATATAAGGCATAAATGCCACCATGAGATGGGAACACAGGCTGAAAATTGCAAAGCGGTAATAGGGTAAGGCAGTGTTTTGACTGTTTAGACCATTAGGTAGAGTGAAATAAATGGCAACCAGAGCAGCCAGACCTATGAGTTCCAAAATCAATTTTTGACTTTTGGAAAAATCATTTTTTTCTGCGTAGATAATAATGCCGAAAAACAGGGATATTCCCAATGCAGCTACCAGCATACCATTTACAAAAGGAAAAAGGTTTTTGGAGGAGGACTCAAACTCAACGCTGTAGTTGGCAAAAGATACTGCCAGGATTGGGGAAATAATTACCCAAGGAAATCTATTAAATGATTTTTGTGCTTGGTCGCGCAGGTATCTTACCGAAAGTAGTCTCATAGTTCAAATATGGCAAGTGCTTTGAACTATAATTTACATTAAATAAACTAAAAAAGCAGGGTTTAAAAATCAAACCCTGCTTAGTTGCGAAAAATAGGTCTACTACTAATTGATTATCTACCAATCTGTCTTTAGGTTTTGGTGGACTTACCTATGCTTTCATTTTTTTTATTCCTCAAAGCCTACAAATACATATCCATCTTCAATCTTAATGGGGTAGGTAGCTATGTCGCAGGTGTCACCGTTAAGGTTCTTGCCTGATTTTAAAGAGAAGGTTTTCTTGTGAAATGGGCACGCTACTTTTGGTTCGCCTTCAAATGATCCAATCATTCCCCTCGACAAAATCATCTGCATTTTATGTGGACAAAGATTTTGACAGGCATACCATTCGCTCCTTCTGGTAAAGTTAAAAATGGCAATTTGAAGATCTTTGTATTTGATACATGCTCCACCATCTTCTGGGAAACGGTCCACAGGAGCGGCTTTGTACCAATGCGTGACTTTGGAAGTGTCGGCTGTTTTATATTTTTCCAATTCTGAAATCATCATGTCTTTGTTTAGTGTTAAGGGATCAAGGGACTATTCATTTGAATTACCAAGGAGTTGGGATTTTTTGTCCCCTCATATCCTGGAATTCAATGTTTGGATCTTCTTCCTCTGCATTAAGGAAATGCTTGAATTTGGCTCTTAAATGAGGGTTGTTGACCACTTCTTTCCATTCGCAGGCATAGGTGTTGATCATGAACTGCATTTCTCTTTCCAGTTCCTCTCCGATTCCCAAACTGTCATTGACCACTACATCTCGAACATATTCCAGTCCGCCTTCCAATTTGTTCAACCAAGTGGCAGTCCTGGTTAAGGGCTCAGCCGTACGGATATAGAACATCAGGAACCTGTCAATGAACTTTAGGCAAGTTTCAGTGTCTACATCATTGATCAATAGCTGGGCGTGTTGAGGTTTTGATCCCCCGTTGCCGCAGATATAAAGGTTCCAACCTTTTTCAGTGGCTATAATACCAAAGTCTTTGCTCTGGGCTTCTGCACATTCCCTGATACAGCCAGAAACAGCACCTTTGAGTTTATGAGGTGAACGCAGCCCTCGATATCTTTCTTCTACCTGGATGGCAAATGAAACAGAATCCTGTACTCCATATCGGCACCAGATGCTCCCAACACAGCTTTTGACTGTTCTTAAGGATTTGCCGTAAGCATGACCGCTTTCAAATCCAGCGTTGATCAATTCTTCCCAAATGTCAGGTAACTGATCCACTCGTGCTCCAAATAAATCGATTCTTTGACCTCCGGTGATTTTGGTATAAAGGCCATACTTTTTGGCAACTTCCCCGATTACAATAAGTTTTTCCGGGGTGATTTCCCCTCCCGGGATTCTTGGTACCACTGAATAGGTTCCGCCTCGCTGTATATTGGCAAGGAATCTGTCGTTCGTGTCTTGAATGGTATCTTGCTTAGTGATCAACTCATTCCAGGTGCTGGCCAAAATGGAGGCCACTGCTGGTTTACAAACCTCACAGCCATCACCTTGTCCGAATTGATTTAGAAGTTCATTATAGGTTTTGATTTTTTTTACTTTAACCAAGTCAAGCAGCTCCTGTCGGGAATAATCAAAATGTTCGCAAAGCACATTTTTTACCGATTTGCCCATGGCTTTTAGCTGGTGTTTCAACAAGTCATTGACCATTGGCATACAGCCTCCGCAGCCAGTTCCTGCTTTCGTGCAGGATTTGATTTCCTCAATTTTGGTAATGCCGTCATTTTCAACTAAGCTGCATATGTTTCCTTTGCTAACATTTTCACAGGAACAAATTTGTGCTTCATCAGGAAGGCTTTCCACTCCAGCGCCTACTGCTTCTTTGCCTCCTCTGGCTCCTAAAATCAAGTCCTCTGGCTCAGGAGGTAAAGGCATTTTGTTTTGGCACATCTGCAATAGCATATTGTAAGCTGAGGCATCACCAACCAAAATCCCTCCTAATAGACGTTTGCCATCTATGGAAACATTAATTCTTTTATATATTCCGCTGTTTTTATTCTCATAAAAAATTGGCTTGGAAGGCTCAAAATCTCCAAATGGATCTCCAAAGCTGCCTACATCCACACCTATCAGTTTCAATTTGGTAGACATATCAAAGCCCATAAAAGGTTTGACTTCTTCATTGACCAATTGGTTGACTACTTGGCTGGCCATTTCATAACCAGGAGCTACCAGACCATAAACCATGTTTTTGTAGGAAGCGACTTCCCCAATGGCAAAAATATTTTCGTCTTCAGTTTGCAAGAACTCGTTGACGATGACGCCTCCACGAGGAGCTGTGGGGAGACCGCAATCTATCGCTAGTTCATCCCTTGGTTTGATTCCTGCTGAGATGATCAACATTTCTACTGGTAATTCACTGTCATCGGAAAATTTCATGGATTCGAGCTTACCATTACCTCTGATCTTTTTGGTATTTTTGTTGAGGTGAATCTTTATGCCTAGCTCTTCTAGTTTTGATTGTAAGGTAGCTGATCCCGCTTCATCGAGCTGTCTGGGCATTAGCCTAGGAGCAAACTCTATGACATGGGCTTTGAGCCCCATATCGATGACCGCTTTTGCTGCTTCTAATCCTAATAATCCACCACCTATAACTGCTGCGGTTTTTACTTTTTTGGAATATTCAATGATGGCATCTAAATCCTCTAAAGTACGGTAGACGAAGACGCCTTTTTTGTCCACTCCATCGATAGGTGGAACAAATGCCCCAGAACCCGTGGCCAATATCAGTTTGTCATAGGAATAATCATGTCCAGAATGTGAAATGATTTTTTTCTGCTCTCTATCTATTTTTACAATCATTTCATTGGTGTGAAGGGTGATATTGTTGTCTTCATACCAAGATCTAGGTGCCATAATCAGGTCATCAGCGGTGGATCCCGAGAAGTATTCACTTAGATGGACCCTGTCATAGGCTGGCCAAGGTTCTTCCCCGAATACGGTGATTTCAAAATCCTTTGCGGTTTCTTGTGCACAAAGTTTTTCACAAAACTTATAGCCGACCATTCCATTTCCGATTACTGCTATCTTTGTCATACGATTATTGGTTTATAGGTTTGGCTGATTTCTAAGTAATTTGACTGATTATTAGATTTATTACGGAGGCTAAGTTATGAATTAAATTTATTAATACGTAAAAATACGTATAAAAATACTTAATTTTGTTTCAGTAACTAAGTAGAAACAAGTATGAAAGGAATAAATAAGAAGTTATCGATAGTGGGAGCTGGTCCTGGTGATCCAGAGCTGATTACCTTAAAGGCCATAAAAGTGCTCAAAACAGCGGATGTGATTTTATATGATGCACTTGCCAATGAGGATTTTTTGGCTTACGCACCTGAATCAGCTATTAAGATCTTTGTGGGCAAAAGGGCCGGTATGCATTCAAGGCAGCAAAGAGAGATTAACAAGATGATTGTCAATTATGCGCAGAACTGTGGACATGTGGTAAGATTGAAAGGTGGTGATCCATATGTTTTTGGCCGGGGACATGAGGAATTGGAATATGCAGTGCAATTTGGTATTCCTACAGAATATGTGCCCGGCATAAGTAGTGCCATGTCTGTGCCAGGACTTTCGGGGATACCTTTGACAAAAAGAGGAGTAAACGAAAGTTTTTGGGTGGTGACAGGAACTTTGAAGGATCACTCTACGGCGCAGGATCTGAAGTTTGCTGCCCAATCTTCCGCCACTGTAATTATATTGATGGGAGTAAAAAAGTTGCCTGAAATTGTGAATTTGTTTATGCAATACCGTGGAGGGAAGGAAGCCATAGCTATGATTCAAAATGGTAGTAAGCCTGATGAGCGATTTATCTCAGCTGAGCTTGAGAACATTATGGAGATCCAAGAAAAAGAGCAGCTGAAAGCCCCGTCGATTATTGTAATCGGTCAGGTGGTCAAGGAAAGAGGTAAATCTTTGAGTGCCTTTTTGGAGGGGCAAGGATTAAAGATGAGGTAATAGAAGTTAGGCTGGTATTTGAAAAAAGACAGGCGCCTTCAATTTTAAAACTCCTCCTTTTTGATTTTCAGGATTCCTTGCTCCATTCTTAATACATTGTGTTTTTTTATTCATTAATACTTGGCTGAATACAAACAAATGCCAATTCATCATTGTTATTATTGAAAATCCATATTTTGCCATCTTTGGCAAAATAGTGAGGGATAGTGAAATCTAGTTCAGGAACTAAAACTTCTGCTACAAGATTGAATTCTTTATTAAAAGCAGTAATGAATGTTTTTCTTTTTGAGACTTTTGGAAATGCTGAGTTCTGGTTGGGGGATTCTTCAAATTCAAGTTGGTATGAAAGTCTATAATATTGTTCATTAAGTTCGTCATAAACTACAGGACCAAATCGTATTTGTGACAACATGGATATATAGCCTTCAAAAAATTCCTCTCTAGTCCCAAGACGATTGTTGACTTTTAATTCTACTTCATTGGGGGTGAGAGTACTTTTATAGTCCACCAGTTGAAGTTCATTGGATAAATTGTCAAACCAATAAATTTCATTGGTGAATTCATGAGAAACCAATGCGAGATTGTTTTCTTCAGATAAATAAATTCTTGGTGACATGTAATAATTATCAGGAGCAGAATGGGAGTGGGATTTGAATTTTTGATAGGGGTCAATATTGAATCTTGAAATAAGTTTTTTATTGAAATCCAATACGGCCAATTCTGACTTGTTTGATTTTAGAGGTCCTTCTACACTTATGATGGTGAAAAGTTTAGCAATAGAGTTTCTCAGGAATATTTTTTTTCGAGATATCTCTTCTTCTTTTAGTTGTTCACCTTTCCATTTTTCATCTCTTAAGGATATTTTTTTAATGAAATCCCCATTATGATTGAATATTTTGGCTGAGTAGAAATCATTTGAAACCAAGATTTTATCATCAGAAAATACATGAAAACTGGTGAAGCTGCTACCTACACCGAGCGGGCCATTTTCTTGAAAATAATTTTTGGAAACAAGCTCTTTTTGGGTAAGGTCTATTTTCTCTAGGCTAAAGTCAAAATGATTTAAATTATAAAGTGAACTTTTATTATTTGACAACCCAGAGTTATCCAAATTGTATTTAAGGTCCAGTATTTCTCCCTTGGAATCTATGAAAACAGTGTCTATAGAATAGTTGATGGATTTCAAGGTTTGATTTTTGTCTTTGATTTGACATGAATAAAATAGGATCATCAGCACTCCAAAAACTAAGTTTTTCATATTGGAAAAGTAAAGGTTAAATGGAAGATTAGTGAGTGTTTTTTGTTTTAATATCTAGTTAATCAGGGGAATGAAAAAATAATTTTAAGATTGTTAACATAGATTAAGCTTTATTAAGAGGCTAATAGAATTCATACTCCCGACTCAAGACTCAAGACCTAATACTCAATACTATTCCTCCTTCTGTATTGATTCTCACCAAGAACACTACCCTTATTTATTTTCCTTCTAAGGGGAAATCCTCCTAAATTGATTTTTGATTACAATTTTGGAATTATGACAGCAAATAAATTTGATAAAACCATAGAGGAGATTGATGCAATTAATGCTGAAGACCCTCATAAGGAATTAATTAACGGTAAGGAAGTCGCCAAGGAGTTGGTATATGGGCATAGAATGTCAGGAATGCTACTGGAGTTTTGTCCTGATGCTTCAGAGACTTTGCGTCTGGCGGCCAGATGTCAACACATTAAAAGATGGGCCATCCCGAGAGAAGATTTTCCTATGGATAGAAAGGGGTATTTGATGTGGAGAACCAAATTGAAGAAATTTCACGGTGAGCTTGCCGGTTCAATTATGGAAAAGCATGGCTATGAGAAAAAGGAGATCCAAATGGTAGATGATCTTCTTAACAAAAGAAGGTTGAAAACAGATCCCGATGTTCAGGCTCTGGAGGATGTGGTATGTTTGGTATTCCTAAAATATTATTTTGATGATTTTATTGTAAAACATCAGAATGAGGAAGAAAAGCTGGTGGACATTGTTCAAAAAACATGGAGAAAAATGTCAGAAAAAGGACATGAGGCTGCTTTGGCAATGAAACACTCTGATTCAGCCTTGACTATTGTGAAAAAAGCTTTGGCTGCTTAAAAGTTTTCTCGTAGAAGACTGATTGATCATTTAAATTTAGGGGCTCCTTATTTTGAGCAGCCCCATTTTTACACGATTGAGGTGAACTAAGGGTGAAAATAGGAGGAGCTATTGCCCTTGGTTTTCAATAGCATGGGGACGTGACCTCAGGCATAAAGTAGGGCGGTTATGGCCTGCTACCTTTGAAGAAATCCTTTTTTGTTTATTCCTCTTTAGTACCCAAAATACTTTTTTATAAGTGAAGTTCCAAATCCTATTTTTTAATTCTGCTGGCATAAGCATTTTTTTGGGAAAGTTTATGTGTTTGATTTCCAGTACGAAATGTGCAAATGCAATCGGTTGTGATAAGTTGGCTGATATTATTTTAACAGGTTCATAACGTATATTGTCCGTTTGTGGTAAAATGGTTGGTAATGTGAGTGCTTATGGATAATATTATAGACTAAGAATTTGTTGTAGAGTTAGTTTTTAAAATATTATTGTTTTGGTATTTGCTTTTTTACAAGGGGTTTATCATGCAATAATGAGAATCATGGTAATTAAGGAATGTTTTTATTCCAAAATCATTACCCCATTATAAAATAATAGGATAGCGTACTGATGGAGAAGACCATTAAAAATTTAAATGCAAAAAAAATAACCTTAGGGGCAGGGGTACTTTCCGCACTCCTACTTGCATTTGTATTTATTCCATTTGGAGAAGAAGGGGCACATTGGACCCTGTTGTTTTTAGGCAAGCTGCATCCTTTATTGGTGCATTTGCCCATCGGTGTATTAATAGCGCTTTTTGTTTTGGAATTGGCGCAATATTTTTCTCCTTCACTAGGCTTGAAACCTGCTTGTACCTTATTGCTTTGGTTGGCTGTAATTACATCTATTCCTACAGTAATTGTGGGTGCATTATTGGCAGGTAGTGGCGGATATGGTAGTGAAGTGATGGTATGGCACAAGTATTTAGGTTTAGGAACCGCCTTGATAAGTATTTGGCTATTGGCCTTGCGCTATCATATTGATGAAGAAGATAAACCACTATTGTCCTACAGGGCGTTGTTATTGGTAAATATTTTGTTCTTGAGTGCTACCGGCCATTATGGTGGATCCCTTACACATGGCTCTAATTATCTTACTGAGGATTTGCCAGAAGAAGTAAGAGCTTTTTTAGGAGATGACCCATTTGCATTGGATGGTTTGGTAGCCATGGAAAGTAGTGAAGTGGATGAAACCTTGGCAAAATATGCCTTCGAAAAAGATATTGATCCCATTACCCAGAATTATTGTGTTAGCTGCCACAATGAAGATGAAAAGAAAGGGGGGCTTAGGTTAGATGATATTAATCCGGACATGGTAAAGGGCCATGATGCAGAAACCTGGAGAGCCATGTTAAATATGGTAAACAGCGGTGAGATGCCTCCAAAAGATGAAGAGCAACTTACAGATGAGGAAAGAAGGGTATTGGTAGATTGGATTACGGCATCAATTCACCAAGCTGTGGCACAGAAGAAATCTGAACAACAGCCTGTGATCAGAAGATTGACCAAGGATCAGTACAGCAATACATTGTCTGAATTATTATATGTTCCTGTTAAATTCGGAGAAGTCCTTCCAGATGATGCAAAGTCAGAAATGGGTTTCAGTAATAATGGACAGGTTCTACAGGTGTCGCCATTGCATATAGAGTACTATAAGCAAATAGCCCGGGGTGCCCTGAATAAGGCAATTGTTTCAGAAAAGAAACCAGAAAGCATTCACTATAGGATTAAATTTGGCAAAGGCATTGGAAAGGGAAAGACTGCAGGGATGATTGGTGGTTACCAAAGTGCGCCCATTAATTCAGATGATTTTACAGTAGAGATATTAGATGAAAATGGTCAGCCAAAAATAGGGAAAGACAGTGCAAGTAAGGCTGAGCTAGACCGAATCAAGAAAGATATTGGGGTAGGGATGAGAGGGTCTCATGCCGATAGGTATCAAGTAGTAGATGAAGGGATCATCCTTTATTCGGCATTGCCGCACAAAGAGGTAACGCCTAAGTCTTGGCAAGGTCCATCCCCTAATTTGAAATTATTGTTCAGGAAGCATTTTCCTGAACAGGGTAATTTTGAGTTGAGGGTAAAAGCTTCCCGTGGATATCAGTGGGAGATACAGAAAGAAGGTTTGATAAGTTTAAGAAACGACCAGCCAGCTGAAAATCTTCCAGGAGCCATTGTTCTAGAAGCCTCAAAAGCTTTGAAATCAGAGAATCTGATAAAGAAAGAGGATTTCTATAGACCTAAAGACCTTACCAATCCTAGCTGGGCATATTATGAGTTTGAAGCTCCAAAAGACGGGTATTATCAAATTGATTTTGAACATCCTTATGTAGGTGCTGATGGAATGCCTTCCTTGGAAATGAGATTGGACAAGTTCAAGCTGGAGGAGCGTTTCCACTTTATGGATGACCAAAAAGACCTTGCCAAAATGCATACGGCATTGACTATGGCGTATTTGAAAGCAGGGAAACATAAATTCACCATTGGTGGGAAATTCTTTACAGGCTTTAGTAAAGTAACCATAAGTCCATTCCCTGAAGACCATCCAGTAACAGTACAGTTGAAATCAGAAGCTGAAAAGAGTCGTCAGAAATATGAAAATGATGTGCCTGTTATCAGGACCTTTGCCGGTTCTAGAACTGATGACGGGATGGATTATAAAACTTTTGATGATTTCAAGACGGTAAGCTCCAAGGTGGGGGATTTTGAGCACCTGACTTTCAAGGGAAGGTTGGAGAACTTGCCAATTCCTATGATCGATACGGTTGAAACAGAGATTTTGGCCAATATCATGATCTTGGGATTATGGAATGATTATTTGGTAAAAGACAATGAGGATTCCGGTCCGCCACTATTGATCAATGAATTGGAGTTTGAGGCTCCTTATTATCCTGTTTGGCCTCCTAAGAGCCATACCGAAATCTTCTTCCCTTCCTCTAAGGAAGATGATAAGGAGGCTTACACCAAAGAGGTGGTTAAGAAATTTATGGAGAGGGCTTACCGCAAACCTATTGAGAATTCGGAACTGGAGCCCTATATGGAATTCTGGAGAGGAGTTAAGGATGACTATCCACGTTATGAGGATGGTGTTAAGGAAGTTTTGGTGGCAGTGCTTTGTTCTCCTAAGTTTATTTATTTGGCAGAGCCAGAGGAGGATACAGAAGAGGAGGAAAAGGAATTCTTCCTAGCATCAAGATTAGCCTATTTCTTATGGGATTCAGCGCCTGATGATGAATTGCTGGAATTGGCGGAAGATGAGGACTTGCATAAAAGTAGGAATTTGAAAAAGCAGGTCGCTAGAATGGTTAAAGACGATAGGGTCTGGAATATGATTAGGTCTTTCAGTAATGAGTGGCTTAGGGTGGACCGTCATGAAGCCATGAGTACCAATGTCAATGAATATGCCGATTACACCCGATTTGTAAAAAGGGATATGGCTGAAGAGACCTATAATTTTATGCATTATGTCTTACAGCAAGATCTGAGTATTATGAATATGATTGAGTCGGATTTTGCCATGCTGAATCAAAATTTGGCTGAGTTTTATGGCATAGAGGGCGTTAAGGGAAGTCATTTTAGACCAGTTGCGATTACGCCGGATATGCATCGTGGAGGATTATTGTCTCAAGGGGCATTCCTAAGCGGGCATTCAGACGGAACTCAAGCGCATGCCATTAAAAGGGCTGTATGGCTTAAAACCAAGATTTTGGGAGACAGGCCACCTGCTCCTCCACCAAATGTTCCAGAGCTTGATCCTGAAACTCCTGGTTTTGAAGAATTGACTTTGAAGGAACAGTTGTTTGTGCATAGGGATAAAGCTGCTTGTATGGATTGTCATAAAAAGATAGATCCTTATGGAATAGTGTTTGAAAACTATAATGCAGTGGGAAGATTCCAGACCGTGGCAAAGGAAAAACCAATCGATACTAAAGCGGAACTTCCTGGTGGAGAGAAAGTTGAAGGAATTGATGAAATAAAGTCGTATATTTTAAATATGAAGCAGGATGATTTTACCCGGTCTTTGGTGAAGCATTTGTTTTCTTATGCTTTAGGTAGGGATGTGACTTTTGTGGATGAAAGGGAAATTGAGGCCATTGTTAGAGAAGTGAGATCTGATGATTATCGATTCCGGTCAGTAATTGAACATATCGTATTGAGTCCTTCTTTTAGGGGTGAGAATTAATTTAGGAAATAAGATAGAACCGGATGGCTTTCCGGTTTTAAACTCCTAAGAAGAATAAAATAGAGTAAAAATAGATTTGTAAGTTAATTGATATAGTATACTAGGTAATAGTTTGGCCCGACTTTTTATGGTAGCATCTTAGTCCTGGTAAATTGAAAAATGAATTAATGATAAAGACAAAATAATCATGGGAAAGAAATCTTGGCATTTAGATCGAAGGACATTTTTGAAAGGCTTGGGAGTCAGTTGTATGCTTCCTTATATGGAGGCCATGAGTACACCTTTGGCTAAAGTTGGTTCTATGAGCGAGGCTCCAAAAAGGCTTTGCTTCGTTTATTTTCCAAACGGGGTAGGGCTTCCTCCCGTTACCAATTATCACCATGAACATTGGAACTGGTTTCCTTTGGGTGAAGGCAAGGATTATCGATTTACCAAAACACTTTCTCCATTGGAAAGGCACAGGAAAGAGATCTCGATTCTAGGAGGACTAAGTCACCCTAAAAGCCGTAGGTTGCTAGGGCACCTTGCTGGTGATACTTGGTTGACCGGTGGTGATCTTAGGGGCAGTGAATATAAAAATAACATTTCGGTGGATCAGTTGGCTGCCCAACATCTTGCCAAACATACCAGATTTCCTTCTTTGGCCTTGTCCACAGATGGTGGTGTAGGCTACAAATCCAGGGTATCGACACTTTCTTTTGATCCAAACGGAAGACCGATGCCTTCTGAGCACAGACATAGGGAGATTTTTGAAAGGTACTTTGCCCCTGGAGGAGGTGAAACCACTCAAGCTAGAAGAAAAAGTTTGCAACAAGAGCAAAAAATTGTTGACTTGGTGCTAGCAGATAGTAAGCAGCTTCAAAGAAGGTTGGGGAAGCATGATCAGTTGAAGTTGGATGAATATATGACCTCTTTGAACCAAGTAGAAGAACAGATCAAGCGAAATGAGAAATGGCTGAATGTTCCTATGAAAGAATTTAATGCTGATCATATCAATTTGAACCCCAATGCTACTGTAGATCCAGAGAGCTATATCCGCTCTTCCTTTGACCTGATGGTTTTGGGAATGCAGACAGATATTACTAGGGTCATGACCTATATGATGGCCCGAGAAGATGGGATGGGATTTGGTGAGAACTTCCCTAAGCTAGCATTAGGATTTAAAAATGGACACCACGCCATTAGCCATGACCAATCCAAAAATCACTGGGTAGAATGGGGTAGTTATGACCAATGGTTGGCCAAGCAATTCTCTTATTTCTTGGACAAGATGAAGAACACAGAGGATGAATATGGCCCATTAATCCATAATACGCTTGTGTTGTATGGTTCTGCTTGTAGTAGTACCCATGATGCCGTTAACTATCCTTTGGTATTGGCTGGTGGTAAAAATATGGGAGTGAATCATGGTACTTATACCAAGTTTGATGAGCACAGCCCAATGTCCAATTTGTTTGTCAGCATGTTACATACCATAGGCATTCCTGTGGAAAGTTTCTCTGATAGTACTGGAAAGTTGGAAACAGATATTTTAGGATAAGGATTATAGAATTTTAATATAAAAAGGCCATCTACACATGCGGATGGCCTTTGATTTTATGCGGCTGGTTTAATTTTCTCTAATTTCTATTTAGTCTTGAGGATATCTTAAGTCGAACCTATCTAGTTTCATGACTTTATCCCAAGCTGCTGCAAAGTCCTTGATAAATTTCTCCTTAGAACCATTACTGGCATAAACTTCAGCTAGTGCCCTTAATTCAGAGTTCGAACCAAAAATCAGATCGGCGCGGGTAGCAGTGTATTTTGTTTCACCTGTTTCTCTGTCTTTACCCTCAAAGATCTCTTTGGTATCATCAGTAGCGGACCATTCGGTGCTCATATCCAAGAGGTTCACAAAGAAATCATTGCTTAGCTTATCCTTTTCTGCAGAGAAAATCCCCAAGTTTGAATTGTCAAAATTGGCGTTAAGTGAACGCATCCCTCCAAGTAAAACGGTCATTTCTGGAGCGGTTAGGGTCAATAATTGCGCCTTGTCGATCAACAATTCCTCCGTGGAAATAGTGTACTGGGTTTTTAGATAGTTTCTGAACCCATCGGCCATTGGCTCAAGCAATTTAAATGACTCAACATCCGTTTGCTCTGCCAAAGCATCCATACGACCAGGGATAAATGGGATGTTGACTGGATAACCTGCATTGGCAGCCGCCTTTTCCACGGCAGCATCACCACCTAGTACAATGAGGTCCGCCAATGAAACTTTTTTAGCGCCTGATTTGGCATTGAAATCAGCTTGGATTTTTTCCAGTGTTCCCAAGACCTTGGCCAGTTGTGATGGATTGTTTACTTCCCAATCCTTTTGAGGAGCCAACCGGATTCTTGCACCATTCGCTCCGCCTCTTCTGTCTGATCCTCGGTAAGTAGATGCAGAAGCCCAGGCAGTTGATACCAATTCACTGATGCTCAGGCCAGAATTTAAAATGGTAGATTTCAGCCTGGCAATATCAGTTTTAGTGATCAGGGGATGATTCACTGCAGGAATGGGGTCTTGCCAGATAAGGTCTTCCGTTGGGGCTTCAGGGCCTAAATAGGTGGTTTTTGGTCCCATATCTCTGTGGGTTAGCTTAAACCAAGCTCTGGCAAAAGCCTCATTAAATGCTTCAGGATTTTCATAGAATCTTCTTGAAATCTTTTCGAAGCCAGGGTCCATCCTTAAGGACAAATCAGTAGTAAACATGGTTGGCTGATGTCTTTTGGTTTTGTCAAAGGCATCCGGAACGGTCATGTCGGAATCCTTGGCTACCCATTGGTGGCCACCTGCTGGACTTTTGGTCAGTTCCCATTCGTTTTCGAATAGACTTACAAAGAATAAATGGCTCCACTGAGTAGGTGTGGGCGTCCAGGTTACTTCCAGTCCTGATGTAATAGCATCCTCTCCTTTTCCGGATTTGTAGGAGCTCTTCCATCCAAAACCTTGCTCTTCAATACCTGCTGCTTCTGGGTCTGGGCCTACATTGGTAGCTTCTCCCGCTCCATGGGCCTTTCCTAGCGTGTGTCCACCTGCAATCAAAGCTACAGTTTCCTCATCGTTCATCCCCATTCTACCAAAAGTCTGGCGGATGTCTTCTGCTGCCAATAATGGGTCAGGGTTTCCATTAGGTCCTTCAGGATTTACATAGATCAATCCCATCTGTACCGCTGCCAATGGGTTTTCCAATTCCCTATCTCCAGAGTATCTTTTTTCATCTGAAAGCCACTCTTTTTCAGCTCCCCAGTAAACATCCATTTCTGGTTCCCAGACATCTTCTCTACCTCCTGCAAAACCAAAAGTTTTAAAGCCCATGTCTTCTAGGGCTACGTTTCCGGTAAGCACCATCAAATCTGCCCAAGAAATCTTGTCACCATACTTTTGTTTGATTGGCCAAATCAATCTTCGTGCCTTATCTAAATTGGCATTATCAGGCCAACTGTTCAATGGAGCAAACCTTTGCTGCCCTGCTCTTGATCCTCCTCTACCATCTGCCGTTCTGTAGGTGCCCGCACTATGCCAGGCCATTCTGATAAACAAACCACCATAGTGACCGAAATCTGCTGGCCACCATTCTTGGGAATCTGTCAATACCTTTCGGATATCTTCTTTTAATGTGTGATAATCAAGGCTGTTAAACTCTTCTATATAATTGAACTTTTCTCCCATAGGGTTGGAAAGTGAAGAGTTTTGTCGGAGTATGCTTAAGTTGAGTTGATTAGGCCACCAGTCACTGTTACTGGTTGCTTTAATATTTGACTTGCTCTTTTTAGTCGCTCCAGAATGTCCGTCTGCTTTGGTCATTTCTTGATCAGTACTTTTTTCCTGACAGGCAGGAAGCATAAAAGCCAATGCTATTAGCCACAAAAATGTCATTGTATTTTTCATATATAAAGGATTTAGTTGATGAATTTCTTTTACAAAATTACATAGCCATCAACGGATCATCATTATAAATACAATTGATTGTTTTTATTAATTGATAGAAAAAATCTATTAAAATATACCGTTTTGTTTTTTTGAATATGGGCGTAATGTTTTGATAGAGCGTTTTTTGTAGTGTTGTTGAGCTTTTTGTTAACTCTTAAACAATAAAAAATGTGATTTAAATAATAGAGATTTGCTGTTACTAGCTTTCAAAAATCACGGGATAAACTAAGTTTAGATTGGATGAATTATGGATCATAATTCATAGTGCATTGATAGTTGCCTTGGCAAAAAAAAAATAATTGTCAAAAAGTGTTTAAAAGAAAAGGTTCTGTGAGAGAATTAACTGTTCCCAGATTTATTTTTGTCAGAATGCCCTAAGTGTTTATCTGGAACTATTTCATCTCGGACAGCTTGTTTTAGCTCAGTTATTTCGGGAAATCGCCCTTTTTCCTTTCTGGACCAAACTAAATTGCCGTTGGCACTTACTTCAAAAATGCCTCCAGTCCCAGGTGTTAAAGTCAAATGTTTGATATCTCCATCAAAGGTGCTCAATAATTCTTGTGCCATCCAAGTGGCCCTTAACATCCATCGACATTGGGTACAGTATTTAATTTCTATACTATGGTTCATCGCTTTTTGATTGTTCATTTAAAGTTAAAGATCAAAATTGATTTTTTCCAAGTGATTCAATTTTCCTTTCAAAATAGGTGATCACAACTACGTGGTTAATTAGAATAATTTGGTTTTAAATCGATTTTGGTCTAGATAGTGATTTCGTCCTTGCTTATATGCAAGTTTTATATGTTGTAATAGGTTTTGTACAAAATATTTTGTAAATAAAGTAGGGATAGCAGAATGTTTTCATGTGAAATATTCTGTTAGTAGGATTGATGTTATACCCAAAACCCAAATAGCCATGATTAACGAACCTAATATCCTGCATTTCAAAATCTCTCCTGTTTTAAGTCACCACACATGGGTAAGTACCTTTGCTAAGGTGGTAAGAGCAATAGCTATCATTATTTTTCTGACTCCTTTTGTTTTTAGAATGTTAGGGGACATTTCTTTGGATATGTACTTTCTAATGTTTTTTGGTTGTTGGGGAGCTTCCATTTTTCTGTTTCTGGGAGCTGAAATCCTGGACGCATTGACTGAACCGGGCCATATAGACCTTTGAAAGGTGATTATTTCTTAGAATGAGGAATATGATAAGGTAAAACTATGGAAGCGTTCATACTTGGATACTTTTTATAGGTCTCTCTTATTCTCACAATTTTTATGATTGATATCATAGAGAAGGGAAATGCATGTTTGAATATTGAGTCTTTAACTCAATTATCGTAAATTTTAATCATTAAATTATCAATTAAGAAATATGCTCTTACCAAATAAAAGTTGGGGGATATTTCTCTGGGAAAATATTGGGATGGAAGCCTGATATTTCATCCGCATTGGGCAGTAGGGAATAAGTTTTAGAATAGACTAGAAATATTTTTTAATAATTATTCATAAAAATCCCTGATAGCCATAGGGTATACCTGCACTCTAGGTGTCTTTCTTGTACAAAAAAGGATTAACAAATTGGAAGTTGACCTAATTAAACCGTTCAGTTGCCTATGAATTCGTAGAGATGAAATTGGTTTTAGCTTTCAATGTTGGGTTCTATTTCTTTACAATCAATTAATGTATTATGAAAACAAATATCATTTGTCTGTTGCTTTTAGCAGTAGTTTCCTTTTCCTGTGAAAAGGACCACCTTTGTATCAAAGGAGATGGCAATGTGCGAGAGTATGAACTAGAGTTAGATGATTTTGATCAGATTTCACTGGTAGGTCCCATTGATCTTGTGATTATCCAAGATGAACAGGCTTCCTTAAAGGTTATGGCAGAGGCTCAATTAATGAATGAGTTGGAATATAGGGTGAGAAATAATGAGCTTAGAATAGGCTTGGAGGGAAATATTCGATGCTTAGACAGCAATAAAGGTATTTTGGTTGTGGCCACATTACCTAATATTCGAAAAGTGAGCGCAGATGGTTTGAGTACAGTGACCAGTGAAGGAGAGCTTGATTTGGAGGAATTGGTCATAGCGTCTTTTGGAGAATTTCACTTGGAACTTTCTGGTGAAGTAGATAGACAGGTACTTTATGGAGAAGGAAGAGTTGAGGTGTCTAATTTTGGCTTACTGGCACAGGAAACGGTAATTGAGATTTCTGGTAGGGGAGACTATGAAGTTTCATGTTCAGAAGAATTGTCCATTGATGTAGAGGGCTCTGCAAGGGTAGATTATAAAGGGACCCCTAGAATCAATCAAAGAGTGGAAGGATTACTGGACTTAAATGATGCTAATTAGAAAGAGATAATTACGATTTTAAAAATAAAAAACACATTGTTCCATTTGAGACGGAGCAATGTGTTTTTTATTTATGTGTGATCTTTTATTGAATTGTATTAAAAATGTAGGTTCATAACTTATGTAAAGAAGTTTTTTCGGTAATATTTTCAATGGACTTGTTATATTTGATTTTATGAAAATACTTGTAATTGATATCGGAGGGTCAAATATTAAAATTTTAGCCACTGGCCAAGAGGAAAGAATAAAGATTCCCTCAGGAAGTGATTTTTCACCTGAAGAAATGATACCCTTGGTTAAGGAACAAGCCTCTAATTGGGAATACGATGTGGTCTCAATGGGATTCCCTGGGATAGTCAAAAACAATAATATTTTAACAGAACCTATCAACCTTGGACATGGATGGGAAACCTATGATTTTGAAGGAGCTTTTGGCCGTCCTATAAAAATTATCAATGATGCGGCAATGCAAGCTTTGGGGAGTTATGAAGGTAAAAAGATGCTCTTTATGGGCTTGGGGACGGGCTTGGGAACAGCGATGGTGTTGAACAATATCGTAATACCAATGGAAGCAGCGCATTTGCCATATAGGAAAAGCACCTTTGAATCTTATATAGGAAAAGTCTATTTCAATAAACATGGGATAAAGAAATGGGAAAAACATGTAAACAAATGTGTTGAATATTTTTTCAGGGCTTTCCAGCCAGATGAAATTGTGTTGGGTGGAGGAAATTCCAAGCACCTTACCAAAGTTCCCGATAGATGCCGGCTAGGAACCAATAAAAATGCCTTTAAAGGTGGTTTTAGGCTTTGGGAAGAAGATATTAAGTTTTAACCGAAGAATAAGTCGGTTATAATGATTTAGGGCATTGTAAAATACCCTTTTTTATTCTATGGTGTTTGTCTTTAAAAGGCAGAGGTGTAGTGAAAATCACAAAAGGTCAATCGCAATTTTTGTAATCTTCTTCAGATTTTGGGTTAGGAAAATTGTCACTTTCATCCTCATCAGGCCTTTTATGCAGGCATTGGAAGTCTTTTTCTATCAAAATCAGGTTTTCATACTTATCTCCTTCATTCTGAACAAAACGCATCGTGACTTCATCAGAATTGGACCAATTGTCAGAAAGGGATTTGGGGACATAGATTTTGAGCTCATTTCCAAAGAAATGTGCAGAGATAGATGGGGCTTTCTCATCAGGGATTAGGCTATAAGCCAGACCGAAATTATTGTTGTCAAGGTATAGGTTTTCTGTAACCGATTGGCCTTTGGCAATTTCTTTAACCTCTGTTTGGCTAAGGCGAAGCCTAATGGAGTTATTATTGATCCTTAGTTTCATAATCAGTAAGATTATTTTGTAATCAATTTAAATGCAGATTTTGGACTTTCACAAACTGAGCAGCAATAATTTGTGGGTAATTTCATAAATGATGTACCAGGTAATATATCTGAATCTGGATCTCCATATTTTTCATCATAAATCGTCATGCAATTTGAGCACTGATATTTTTTGTGGTGCTTTTGTTCAGAATTTAAATCAGAATCACTGTTGTCCGGATTTTTTCTTTCCTCCAATTGATCATAATATTTATAACTCAGCTCGATAAGCAATGGTGGAATAGTGTCAATTGGGACATTTTTAGCATAGAAATAATACTCTGAAAGATTTGGGTTGAAGTCCTTGGAGTACAAAATGTTAAATGTGTCAGGGTCATTAGGATTTTCCTTGGGGGCTTTTTCTATCGCTACAGAGGTAAACAGTGCCATATGCTTAGTTTTTATCGAGAAGCTCAGTCCATAGGTACTGATGTCCTGCTTGTCTAGGGCACGAACAAGGTAGTTTTTAATATTGAGGGCTTCCTCATCCAGAACAGGCAAGTGCCAATGAAGCTCGAGCGAACTGTGACGAATATTGATGCCATATTTGCCCAACAATTTTTCCCAGCTTAACCTGTCTTTTTCTGCAATGCCTTTTACAATGATTGATTTCCAAGGAGTAATACATATTTTACCTATATTGGTTTCCATGCAAAGCTCGCAAAGGGCCTTGAGGAAATTGATGGTGAATTTATTGTTTCTCCAGTATAGGCCCAGCCAATATTTGCCCCCAACAATCCTGTTCATGCCTTCATAATAAGGGGAGTTTGATTCAGGGTAGTCTAATTCCTGCTCTATAGGACTTGTATTGGGTGTAGTTTGGGAAATTGCTTTATGAAAGATTTCAGCATATTTCAAATGACTGCCTACAGGGTCCAAATCCTCAATGGTTTTGGCCACTTTGGCCAGATCATAGCCATAAATTAGTACAGGTGCACACCAAGGTTTTGGATCAATTTCTGAAAATCGAAGGTATAAAAACCAATAATTATCAATGGAGGATGCGACGAAGTTAATATTTCCTGTGAAAAGGGGGACTAGACTTTGAACAGGGTCGGTAATGTTGATCTTAAGTTTTGCCTGATAGTCAAAGGTATCAAGAATATAATGATAAGTGTGCGAAGCTAGCCAATGAGTAGTTGGCATCACATCCAAGGCAGTATATGAAGTAACGATATTATGGTATTCCTCACCATCTGTATCGTAGGCGGTGTTGATAGCGCTGAAAGTGTTTTCGAGGCTTTGAAGGTTTTTGTCTTTGACAGGAAATAGAATATCCTGACGTGAACCCAAATGGATATATTTGGTGCCCAGTTCATAGGCTGTGTTGATCGTTTTAAGGAAATCACCTGGGGAGATGATCCCGCCTTTTACAAATACCCTTACTAAATCCTCTTTTTGCATTTTGTTATAGCTTTTGCTGTGGTAAAGTTATGGTTTTATCGTGAAGGATGTTGATTTGCTCTGTCCTATTGATAATTTTCCGAATTAGATTTAAATCGGTTTAAGTCCGATATTAAGCTTATAGATTTGTTTTTCAAAGGACCAATATATAAGCTTAAAGGTTTGGAGGGGACTATGCTTTGACTAGTGCAGGCAATTCTTTATCAAGGATGCTTTTAACTTCTGGCTTACAGCTTCCACAGCCAAGTCCTGCTCCGGTTTGCTGACAGAGCTGTCTGAATTCATGACAGCCGGATTGGATGGCTTTGGTGATATTTCCTGTGCCTACATTGCCGCATGAACAGACCATTTCCCCCATTAATTCTTCTTTACTGGATTTTCCGCGTAGCAATTCTTGCCGTTTTTTGGAGAGCTCAGTTTTTTCTTCAATTAAGCTTTTGAATTCAGCAAACTCTGATTTATCTCCCATCAGAATGGTGCCGACTAAGCGATCCTGGTAAACGATACATTTTTTATAGTAAGTTTGTGCAGTGTCAATCAATAAGATTTCCTCATAGCCCTCGGCATTGGCCGGGATTTCTGGTATGCCGATGGAACAAAGGTCCAGATCAGCAAATTTTAAAATGTTCATTGGAACAGACCCCTTATAGATGCTTAGCAAGTCCCCAGTAATAAATCTGGCTGCGATATCCGCTTGCATTTCTGCCGCAGCCGTGATGCCATTTAACTTGCCATGGTGTTCGGCGATTTCTCCCATGGCAAATATGGAAGGATCACTTGTTTGAAGGTAGTCGTTTACTTTTATACCTCTTCCACAATCCAATCCTGAGGATTTTGCCAATTCCATATTTGGCCGCGTTCCAATAGCATAAACCACGGCATTACAATGAATGGTCTTGCCACTTTTTAAGCTGACAGTAACACTTTTTTCTGTCTCATTACTTTCTAGATGGGAAACTTGGTTATTCATATAGAGTTGTACACCCATTTCTTCGATTTTTTCTCGAAGTAGGGAACTGGCCATAGGATCCAATTGACGTTCCATTAACCTAGAGCCAAGCTGTACTATAGTTACCTCAATATTTATCTCACGCAGTGCTGCCGCCAATTCAAGCCCCAAAAGCCCTCCTCCTGCGATAAGGACATGCCCTTGGTAGTTAAGGTAGGATTTAAGTTGATCTGCATTTTGCCGACTTCTCATGGTGAAGATACCAGGTAGGTGCATGGGGACATCAGCAGGTACAAAGGCCCTGCTTCCTGTGGCCAAAATCAAGGTATCATAGTGATGTACCAATCCTTTTTCATCAGTGACTGTTTTATTGGAACGGTCAATTGATTCAATGCCATTTTCAATATAAAGCTTAATATTTAGTTTGTTCATCTCCTCTTCGGATTTGAACTTTAGTAAATCTTCCCAAGCCTTATGACGATTGACATAATCCGGTAAAAGTACCCTATTATAAAATGGATACTTCTCCTTAGAGAATACATGGATTTCGTCACTTTCATTAAATTCCCGATAGCTGTTGATGAAGCGGTATGCAGCAGCACCGGCTCCCACTATCAATAATTTTTGTTTTGGCTTAACGTATTTTGCGACCTGTACAGCCGAATATTTAAAGTCAGGCTGCTTAGATACAGGATCAATGTTATTCCCAGTTAGGTTATTGGTTCTGGAAAAATCATTGTTGAGAATTTTGCCCCAGTGCATGGGAAGGAAAACGACTCCTTTTTTTATTTTTTCACTTATCTGGGCATGTACCCTTACTTCTCCTCTTTTCCCGGAAATAAGCACTGTCTCGCCGTCCTTTATACCTCTACTTTGGGCATCATCAGGATGTATTTCCAAAAATGGAGTAGGTATGTGTTTGTTTAGCTTGGATACTTTTCCCGTTCTGGTCATGGTATGCCACTGGTCCCTGATCCTACCTGTAGTCAAGATCAATGGTAAATCTTTGCTCAGTTTTTCGGTGTCGTTTTTTGGACCACTGGCCAATATTTGGGCACGACCATTAGGGGTGAAGAATTTTTTATCGGTAAATAACCTACTTGTTCCTCCTTCCTTCTTGTTTTTGAATGGCCATTGAGCGGTGCCTTTGCTTTTTAGATGCTCATAGTCCAAAGCTGAAATGTCAATATTGGTGCCTTTGGTCAATTGGCAATATTCCGCATACACCGCTCCCATGTCTTGAAAATCAAAACCATTGAAGTTCATTTTTTTTGCAAAACGAATGAGAATTTCTGCATCAGGGAGGGCTTCTCCAGGAGCCTCGGTAAATTTGTTGAGATAGCTGATCCTTCTTTCCGAATTGGTCATGGTACCCTCTTTTTCTCCCCAACCCGCTGCAGGTAATACTAAATCGGCATATGGAATGGCTTCCGCCTTGCTTGAGATATCTTGGACTACTACAAATTTCGCCTTTTTCATGGCTGCTTCTACTCGAGCGGCATTGGGCATGCTGACCAATGGATTGGTGCAGATTATCCATAGGGCTTTTATGGAGCCGTCTTCCAAACCTTCAAAGATTTGAGTGGCTGTTTTGCCAGGATTTTCAGGAAGACTTTCTACATTCCAGAATCGGGCAACTTCTTCCCGGTGCTCTGGATTGAGCAGATTTCTGTGAGAGGCCAATAGTGTGGCCATTCCCCCAACTTCCCTTCCTCCCATAGCATTGGGTTGACCAGTAAGACTAAATGGTCCCGATCCGGGCTTTCCTATATGGCCTGTAATAAGGTTGAGATCTATTAGGGCAAGGTTTTTATTAACTCCTTCAGCACTTTGGTTAAGTCCCATTGCCCAAAGGGATAGGAAGCCTTTGGCATTACCAATATAGGAGGCAGCTAATTTTATATCCCTTATAGCGACATCACAGGTCTTGGCAGCGTCTTCAAGACTGGTTTGTAGGACCAATTCCTTATAAGCTTCGAATCCATCTGTATGTTGTTTGATAAATTCGAGATCAATATCTCCTTGTTCTATGATGCATCTTCCTATGGCGAGATAAAGTGTTTCATCAGTACCTGGTCTTATTTGAAGGTGTAGATCGGCCAAGGAACAGCTTTGGGTTACCCTTGGGTCCACCACAATGATTTTAGTTTCAGGATTTTCTTCCTTGTGTTTCTCTATTCTTCTCCAAAGAATGGGGTGGCACCAAGCAGGGTTGGCACCAGCCACTAGGAAACAGTCTGCTAATTCGATGTCTTCATAGGAGATAGGAACACTGTCTTCTCCCAAGGTTTTTATATAGCCCATCACGGCTGAACTCATGCACAGCCTTGAATTGGTGTCAATATTATTGGTCTGCAGGTAAGCCTTGGTCAGTTTATTGACTAAGTAGTATTCTTCCGTTAGGCATTGCCCGGAAACATAAAAAGCTACTGAGTCAGGTCCATGTTTTTTTATGATGGATTTGAATACGGCAGCAGCCCTATTGAGCGCTGTATCCCAGTCCACCTTTTCCAATGGGTGTGACTTTCCCCAACGCATCTGTGGGTAGAGGAGACGGTCGGACTTGTCCTCAACTACGTAATGTAGATTCATGCCCTTTGAGCATAGCATGCCCCGATTAACCGGATGTTCAGGGTCGCCTTCTACTGTAACTCGACCTTTTTTGTCCTTGTTGGCAATAATTCCGCAACCAACACCACAGTAGGAACAAGTACTTTTATAACTTTCAGCTTTTGTCATTGACATTGCTTGGGGGTTTAGTCTTAGCTATTTGCGTATTCAGGTTGTAGTTGCTTCTCTTCTAGAGATTTCTCTAGTTCATATTGCGCTACTTTTTCATCTTCAGCGGAGAATCTTACCAGTAATGTGCTGGCACTGATAGCAGCCACCGCTATTCCCAATACTGTTAGGGCTTGTCCATATGAAACCCCATCCATTTTGAAAAGGAATCCGGCCATCACTGCACCAGCATTTCCCCCCGCTCCTACTATGCCTGATATGGTACCTATGGCTTTTTTATTGATAAAAGGAACTACGGAAAAAGTGGCCCCCTCTGCCATTTGTACAAATAGGCTAAATAAAATCATGGTGCCTATGGCCAAAGGAAGTAAGGTCATTTGAGCGAAGAGGATCAAAGCAAGCCCTTCTATCAGCAGCACTGCTCCCAATAATCCAACGCGTCCTTTCAATCCCCATTTGATTCCTGCTTTGTCACCGAATATTCCTCCAACTGAACGGGCAAAGAGATTCATAAGTCCAAATAAACCGGCTATTAAACCCGCAGTTTTGATGTCTAGTTGGAAATAGTCATGGTAATAAATGGCTGCGACATTATTGATAGTCAATTCAATGCCAAAGCAAGCTCCATAAATCAGGAACAGTGCCCAAACCCTGTGGTCTGAAATAGCTGCTTTAAAAGCTCCTTTGGCATCAGCTTTTTTGTTCTTTTTATAATCTAGGTCGGCTTTACTCAAGTCTGCAATATTCCCTTCAGGAAAATCCGTAGTCCATTTGTAATAGGCTATGCCACATAAGATCATGGCTATTCCTGGTACTATCATGGCATATCTCCAAGCTTGTGCATCCAGAAATCCAAGCGAAACAAATAGGGCGAAAATCATTGGCATTATCATTTGGGTCACTCCACCGCCCATATTACCCCAACCTGCAGAAGTGGCATTGGCCGTGCCCACTACATTCGGCGCAAACATCACAGAAGTGTGGTACTGGGTGATCACAAAGGAAGATCCTATGACTCCAATGGCCAATCTGAACAATAGGAAAGATTCATAGCTATTGCTCAGACCGATTAGCATAACAGGAATGGAGCCTAGCGTCAAAAGGTAGGTATAAGTAATTCGAGGTCCTATTTTATCAACCAGCCATCCAATGAGCAATCGGGCAATGACGGTAATAGCTACCGAGGCGATGATGATATTACCTATCTGAGCTTTGTTGAGATCCAATTCTTCTCTGACTATTGCCATCAGCGGGGCAATGCCAAACCAACCAAAAAAACATAGGAAGAAGGCAAACCAAGAAAGGTGAAAGGCCCGCATCTGTGGGGTTTTAAAATCCAACAGTTTGATGGAGGTGGCTTTTGTGGCTACTTTTTTCATATCAATAATGTGTTAATGGTTAAATGTTTTTGCTACTAGACCTGGTGGGATTTAAAATTCCCGGCCTTGTCAGATAATTAGTTTAATTGAAGGATCTGATAAAAAGGCTGGCCGTTTCTTTCAGTTGTTTAATTACCTGAATGAAAGGCCGCTACCTTTTCCCGTATAACCTATCTATCAATTTATGTTTGACCTTCTATATTGTCTTGATTCGATTATAAATACGTAATAATACTTGAATAAAAGAGCTTTAGTTGGTCAGGGTTATTTTTGGTTTATAGTTTATGGCTATAAGCTATTGAGCTAATCAGAGAGGATCCTGATGATTGTTTTCCTTTTACATCGTGCAGGATCCTCATCTGCTTTGCAATTAGTGGTTTCAGTGAACTAATGAAAACTACTGATGCTAAGGTAGCTTAATAATTCTAAAATAAGTAAAAATACGTAAATAAATTTACGTAAAATTTATTTTTCTACGTAATATGATCCGTTGAAGGGGGTATTTTGAACTGAGTTTTGAGTTTTTTAGCGGTCATTTTTGGAGTTGGATGATATTATAAGCTGTAGAGTGCGCCAAAACTTGGAGATTAAGCTTGATTGAAAGAATTTTAATATAAAAGTGCTCGAAATAAATTTTAACTTTAAATCTGTAGTTTCAAATTACCAAGCCCCATAAAGATGAAAAAGGATACACTGAAGTTTTTAGAGCAATTGGCAGCCAACAATAACAAAGAATGGATGGATGCCAATAGAGATTGGTATTTGGAAGTAAAAGAAGGATTTTTAGAAACTGCGGGAAATATATTGGCAGGGCTAAGTAAGATGGACGCTCGCTTTTCTGTGCTTAAACCCAAGGAATGTATTTTTAGGCAAAATCGAGATATTCGATTTAGTGCCAATAAGGATCCGTATAAAAATAATATGGGAGCTTATTTTTCTCCGGGAGGAAAGAAATCTCCATTGCCAGGGTATTATTTACATATACAGCCTGGGGAGTGTTTTTTGGGAGGTGGGATTTGGATGCCAGCTTCGGATGTTCTAAAGAAAATCAGGCAGGAGATTGATTATTCAGGGGAAGAATTAACTAAAATCATTGAAGAAAAATCCTTTAAAGATACTTTTGGGTACATCAGAGGAGAAAAGCTTAAGACCTCTCCAAGGGACTATGCCTTGGACCATCCATATATTGATTTTTTGAGAATGAAGAGCTTTGTTGTTTCTAAGCCATTGACAGATAAGGAAGTGTTATCGGAAAAGGTAGTGGATCTATGTATGGATGGGTATAAAAAAATGGAAAAGTTTAATGAATTTCTTTCCAGAGCTGTTGATGATAGTGAAGGTGGTGAGGGGATATTATAGCTTAGAATTTTGATGAGCTAAGTGCTAATGCTTTGAGATAGGAGCTAAGTATAAAACTCCCATCAATTAATTTTTTATCAGTTTTTTTGGGCTGTTGAATATTTTGCCCTGATGAGTTAAATCCTATAATCTGGTTTTACTTTTTTGAATAATTGAAATTCCAATTTGATTTTCATTTGTAGAAAGGCCTTTTTAATCGCTTGAGGTATGTTTTTTAATTTTATTAAAAATAAATCTAAATAAATATTGCGAGTTATAGAGTCGTGATATATTTTTGCATTCAATTAGATTAAGTCTAAATAAAGTCAATCAGGTTGGTCAAGCCTCTGATTTTTTAGGGACAAAATGAGATATGAATTTTCATTTAAAATCAAGTTAAGCAACAATACAGATAGCATGATGAAGTCTTTACTTTTATCGAGTATTCAATATCGGATAGGAACCCTTCTGATTTTATGCGGGCTTTCTGCTTTCTATCAGGACCTTCAGGCAGCAACATTAAAAGGAAGGGTATTCGATGCCAATTCCCAGCCTATTCCTGGAGCAATTGTAAGGATTATAGATAGCCCTTTGACTGCTATTTCATCCTTAGATGGAACGTATGAAATTCTTAATGTTCCTAAAGGGAATCTAGAACTTCAACTTTCATGTATGGGCTATCAAGCCCATTCAAAGATGGTGCTTGTAGTGAGAGGGGATGAGATTGTTCATTTGGACTTTTCCTTAGCCGAATCGACGACAGAGCTGGATGGTGTAATAGTAGAAGGTCAGTCTGTAAAGAGTGAAATAGAAACTCAGGGCTTTGCTGTGGAGGTTGTAGAAACCGAAAAGGCAGCCTTACAATCTGTACAGACCAACGATTTGCTCAACAGGACAGCAGGGGTCCGTGTCCGACAAAATGGAGGGCTAGGCTCAAGGGTGGATTATAACCTTAACGGCATGACTGGAGGTTCTGTTCGCATCTTTATTGATGGTTTGCCGATCACTACCTATGGACCTTCGTTTAGCCTGAATAGTATTCCTCCTGCCTTGATAGAACGCATAGAAATTTATAAGGGGGTTATACCTGCGCACCTCGCAGATGATGCATTGGGCGGTGCCATCAATGTCATCCTAAAGAAAGGAGCGGTCAATAATGTCTCTGCTTCTGTTTCTTATGGATCCTTCAATACCTTCCAAAATAACCTTAATGCGGTTTATAGGGATGAATCTACTGGTTTTACTGCAAAAATCTCTGCCTTTCACAACTACTCTGATAATGACTATGAGGTATGGGGGAAATTTGTAAGGAATATTTTGCCTAATGGCAGGTATGATTATGTGCGTGCTAGAAGGTTTAATGATAGCTACAGGTCTTTAGGAGGTAAAATCGACCTTGGATTTACCAATGTGAAGTGGGCAGATCAATTTTTTATCAGCTATACAGGATCGGATGATTATAATGAAATACAACATGGTGCTTATATGTCCATCCCTTATGAAGGCCGCTTTACCACTTCACAGTCAAATGTCTTTGGACTTAATTATTTAAAGGAAGATTTATTTACTGATGGATTAGAGTTCTCATTCAACGGTTCTTTCAGCAAGCGGGCGCAAGTGGTGACGGATACCGTAAAGTGGAATTATAATTGGTTTGGTGAAAAGAGTCTTGGAAAATATGGTGAACCGATATTACGTCCAGAAGGTGCCCAGCAGGGAGCTCCTACCATTAACCATATCGATAGGAATGTAAGTACTTTCCGGGCAAGTGCCAACTATAATATCAATCAACATCATAAGCTCATTCTGTCCCAATCCTATTTCAATATCGATAGGTATGATCAAGATATGATGCGCAGTGCTGTGGAGCGTGAGTTTATCGGTACCAGGGACCTAGAAAAGTACATCACTTCTCTAGGCTATGAATTCAATCTGATACAATCAAGGCTAAAAGGAAATCTCTTTGGGAAATATTATGTGCAGGGGATCGATAGGATAGATCCTACACTGGAAGATGGTGTACGTGTTGAGGACCAGGTGTCAAGTAAAAGAAATACCAAAGGTTATGGTATGGCCTATTCATTCAATCTATCCAAAAACTTGCTTTTGCTGGCCTCTGCGGAAAAGGCGGTAAGGATGCCTTCTGAAGGAGAGATCTTTGGTAGCCCAGGTGAAAATATTGTGGAAAATATGAGTATCAGGCCTGAAATAAGCAATAATCTTAATCTTGGGTTTAAGCTTGGGGATTTTGAGCGAAATGAACATGAGTTTTCCTTTTCTGCTACGGGTTTTATCAGAGATACCAGGGATAAAATTACCCGGGAAATTAATGATAGGATCAACGATGCGGTACAGACTGCCCCCTTCGTGAACCTAGGCAGAACAAAGGCGATCGGTTTTGAAGGGCAAGCCAACTACGCCTATAAAAAGACTTTGCTGGCCACTTTAAATTTCTCCAAGTTCAATTCGGTGTTTAACACAAAATATGATCCTAATGGAAATGTGTATGAGAAATATCAACAACAAATTCCCAATGAACCCTACTTTACGGTAAATAGCTCGCTTGAATATACTTTCAAGGATATCTTCCAAAAAGGATCAGTATTACGACTGTCGCATTTTTTCAGTTTTGTGGAGAGGTTTTACACCACTTGGTTGGAAATCGAAGACTTCAGGACTCCTCGTCAGTATGTTCACGACTTTGGGGCTACTTATATCCTTCCGAATCAAAGGTTTTCGATCAGTGCAGACTGTAGAAATATATTTGATAAGCAGGTTTACGACAATTTCGCAGTACAAAAGCCAGGTCGTGCTTTCTATCTCAAAATCAATTATTCAATCAATAATTTCTAATCAATTTTTAACCAATTATATAACGATAAAATGTTTAATTATAGCAGTTTAAGATCAAGAATTCTTCAATTGGGGCTTGCGGCGACAGTAGTGTCCATGGCTAGCTGTAATAATGAGGACGATATAACTCCAGATACTGGATTAGAGGCAGATCGCTGGGTAACTATCGCAGGAGCAGTTATGGGAGATAACCCTGGTGATGGCAATGGTGGGACCAAGATTTTTGCGGTAAGCTATGAGGATGCGGTCAATCCTGAAAAGGAAATTGATGTATTTGATAATGGTACCCCAGTAAAATCCAATCGTACGGCGAGATTACAGGTGTCTGAAGATGGAAGTACCATGTTCAATATTGCTTATGGCGGAGAAAATGGTGGTGAATATGCCAGATTTAAAGTTGGCGGAGGTAGCAGCTATATAGAGGAAGATGTACCGGTAAATATTTCCCAATATGCAGGAACTGCTCCAAGATGGAGCAAATTGTACAATGGAGACAAAAATGGTATTGCCGTAAATGTGGCCAATATTGCTGCAAATAACGCAACAGATGAAACTGAACCATTTCAATACTATAGAGGAACAGCTACTGTATTGGACCTGAACCTACAGGAAAACCTTATAGAGGATTATAAGGATTATGAGTTGCCATTGACAGCTGAGGAAGAGTTGGCTGGCCACTGTATTTTTAGACTGGATGCCCCTGTGCTCAACCAAGCTGGTGATAAATTGTTGATCGGTACCTGGATGCGTAAATATGATCCTGCTACAGGAGAAAGGGAAGGCGACTGGGAGAGATTAGGTACGAAGACTGTAGTGGTAGATTACCCATCCTTGGAAAATCCAAGAATCATTACTTCTAACCAAGCAAATGGTGACTGTTCTGGATATAGAAGTAATGTGAATCATCTTGCTGAAGACGGATATATTTATCAAGCTACTAATAGGGATACCAACGGTTCTCATATCCTAAGGATTACTCCTGATAACGAATATGATAATAATTTCTCCATCAGTCTTGATGAGGCCCTTGGTCTGACAGATGTTTATGTGGATGCTTGGAAATACGTGAATAATGGAATCGGTTATGCCGTAATCCGTTATGGTGAAGACAATCAGGGATATCTTGTTCGAATTGATCTCAACCAACAATCCGCCACATTGGTAGAGGGTATTCCAAATGATCCTGATGTAAGGTTCAACCAATACCAAGGGTTCCTTGTTAGTGGAAATGACCTTTTGGTAGCAGTGGCACCTTTGGGTAAAGATGGAAATATATATGTGCTTCACAGTCAGTCTGGAGAAGTATCTGTAGGCGCGAAACTTGTCAATAAACCAGGAAACCACTTTATAGGGGTGTTCTAGAAATTAGCTTGACGCACTGATATTGCCCCTGTATCAGCTACTTGTTGGTACAGGGGCCTTATGGATTAAAAGGTATTGTGAAAATGGCAGACTTATTTCTGTAATTAAGTCTATTTGATTTCGCAAATAGAACCTTTGGGAAGTGCCGGTTATATTATTCTAATCCAGTCTCTAACGATTATAAAATTGAAGAAGATGAAGACTAAAAAGAAAAAGACCAATTGGCAAAAGGTCAGGAAGTTTTTTAATGATATTCACCTTTGGGTAGGCCTGGCAGGTGCTTTGGTACTTATCCCTATTTGTTTATCCGGAACCATTTATGTTTATAATACTGAATTGCAGGAAATGTTCAGTTCCCATTTGCACTGGATTGAGAAGGAGGAGGGGCAGAGCAAAATGGATTTGGAAGACCTTATCCAACATTTGTCAAATGAAGTGGAGGGGAATATTACAGCCGTTTCCATTCCCCATGCAGAAGAGAGGACTTACGAGTTTTCAGTTAAAGAAGAAGGTAGCCGCAGCCGTTTTGGGACAACTTATTATTTGAATCCCTATAGTGGGGAGATAGTAGGGAGCTCGGAAGAGAAAAATGCCGTGGCTGGATTTATGAGAGATATGTTCAGTCTGCACAGATGGTTATTATTGGATAAAATAGAAGAGCCAATTTTCGAAGGTCTGGAAAACAGAAAACTGGGAAGTTATATTTCAGGGACAGCCACTATATTGTTTACGATTGGTTTGCTTACAGGAATAGTAATTTGGTTTCCCCAGAAATTAAAAAGCTGGAAACAGGGTTTAAAGTTGAAGCTGAATGGTAGCTGGAAGCGTGCCAATCACGATTTGCATAATACCTTGGCATTCTATTCTTTTTTGTTTTTATTGATCATGGGCTTGACGGGACCACAATGGTCCTTCCCATGGTACCGAACAGCCCTGCAAAAAACTTTGGGAACTTATCAAACCCCAGGATCGAGAGGAGGACATGGAGGTCCACCACAAGCCAGCAAAGGAGATAAGGTTAAAGAAAAACAAGCTGAAACACCTTCTTTTTTAGCATTTGAGGAATATCTCAAAGTGGTGGATGAAAACCTCCCTTATGAAGGAGAATATAGAATCAGTATTCCCCAGGATGCAGATCATAAGATAGATATTTCAAAAAGTAAGGTGGGCTTTTTTGCTCCTGCAGCAGGAGACAATATTAGCTTGGACATTGAAACAGCAGAGATCAGTGATTTGAAGATTTTTGCAGACCAACCATTTAACCAAAGGGTGGCCAGGTCCATTAAGGCCCTGCATATCGGATCAGTATATGGAGGATTTACCAAATTGCTTTATTTTATTTCTTGTTTGATTGCTACAAGTTTGCCAATTACTGGAACATTGATCTGGATCAATAAGATGAAGAAAAAACCTGCTAGGAAAAAGAGGGTTGAAAAGCGAGAGGTAAGTATAGCGTCCTAGATGATACGTGTGAAATTATCGCATAGTATCAAGACAATAGACAAATACCAAAACACCAATTACTATTTAATAAGGTAGTTGGTGTTTTGGTATATTTGGAAGATTTATAGACAATATTTTTCAATCATCATGGCCACTCCATCATCTATGTTCTTGGCTGTGATTTCATTGGCCACCGCTTTGACTTCATCTCTGGCATTGCCGACGGCAACACCATGGCCAACAGCTTTTAGCATTTCTATATCATTATAGTTATCGCCGAAAGCCATTACTTCAGATATTTTAATATTATATTTTTTACTAAGTAAAAGCTCTAAAGCACTCGCCTTTGAAATAGCCTTTGGGGCAATTTCAATATAGGTGTCCTTGGAGCGGTAAAGGTGTAGGTCTTCATTTTTCTCATTTTCAAGGGTTTTAAAGATAACCTCAATTTGTTCCGCAGGCCCCATGCACATGACCTTGTGGGCACCGGCTTGCCTACTGCTCCAATGATCTTTTACTTCTTCCCAAGATTTGATGACAGGATTCACCTTGGTGCTAGTGATTTCCCTTTGGGTCCAAAAGTCATCCTGTGGCACATACCATTCATCTTCATGATAAAGGCTGATATGGATGTCAGTTCCCTTTGCCAAAGAGCTAATATGATCCACAATATCCAAGGATATTTTTACAGAGTCCAATAGCTCGAAATTTTCTTCTTTTCCGTCGAAATGAATGATATAGCCCCCATTATAACAGATCATAGGGTTTTGAAGCCTATCCAAGTCTGTCTGTAAATGGCGCATAGCGCTTGGCATTCGTGAAGAAGCCAAAATGACTGGGAAATCTTCAGGAAGTTGTTTGATGGCTGAGATGGTTCTTTCCGAGATTTCTCTGTTTTTATTAAGGAAGGTCCCGTCTATATCGGTGCAAAGGGCTTTAATATTCATCTAATTGTATTGAGGGAATATGAAGGGTAATGTACTAAAGCCAATAATGGCTACCAGCAAAATTACAAAAGCTATTCCGATTGCCCATAATATTAGGGCAGCTTTGGCATAATTGGCTTTGCTTATCGGTGTACTTTTATCGAATGCCCATACAAGAAGCATGATAAAACCCAGAAATGGAATACCCGAAATAATAAGTGTAATGATCCAGTCTCCAGTGGAAACAGGGATTTGAGGTCTTTGGTTGAAATTGTATTGATTCATCCTGATGAGTTTTTCAAAAATTAATTATATGATTTCCAGTCCCAATAAAATAAAGGTAGTTTGTGTTTTTTAGGAAATTAGTTGCTAACTGAACGATGTGTTTTGTCTCCAATCCTCGATTTACTCTTCTATCAGGCTAGCAACTTCAAAGAGATAGCTGCTTTGGTAAAGGGTTTGGGGTGGAATATCTTCAGAAGTTTTAATGATAAAGATTTCTATTTCCTTATAGTCTTGGCTTTCTGTAGCCTCTACATAGGTTTTTGCGCACTTTCGAGCAATATTGGCTTCGTTTTCGTAGAGCTCCGGCAACTGTCCATTGAAAAGTCTCAATTCAATTTTACTTTGTTCTTGGCTCAGGTCTTTCTGGAAGTTAGCCTCAATACGATTGAAATGTCCTATGGCCATCACCTCGCCTTGTCCCTTGAACATGCTGGAATTGGCGATTAGTTCAAAGAGCTTTTCGGGATTGCAACTGCAGCCAGAAAGCAGGCATACTAGAAATAATATTAAAAAGCTATTCTTTTTCATTTTAAAAACGGACAATAAGGTATAGGGTAAAATTAGCAGTATTTTTAAACTATTGAAATAATTCCTCGCATTAGGTCAATAGCGCAGAAATGGAGATATTTAAATTTTGGAATTAAAACTCAAGAATGGCAATTCTTAGACCTATAGAATTAAAAAGTTTTTTGTTTGGTCAGTACTTTGCAGATGGTGTAAAGATGACCTTAGGGGTACTCCTCCCTGCTTTGGTCTTTTCTCTGATGGGGGATTTTAAAACTGGTATTTCTATTTCTTTAGGGGCCTTTTTTGTGAGTCTTTCAGACAGTACCGGACCTGAGGAACACCGGAGGACAGGCATGATGGCCAGTTGCGGATTTGTTTTTTTAGCCGCCTTGATTACAGGAATCCTAAATGTAAATGTGTTTTTATTGGGGATAGAGATCTTGGTCTTGTGCTTCTTTTTTGCCATGTTTTCGGTATATGGGCTTAGGGCCTCATCCGTTGGATCAGGGGCTTTATTGGCGATGGCCATTTCTATAGATTCCCAAAAAACGGAGGCGGCATTTTGGATTTATGCACTGCTGGTACTGGCAGGAGGTGTTTGGTATATGGTTTTGAGCCTGTCCATCATGCAGATCAGGCCTTATAGGGTAGCCCAGCAGGCTTTGGGGGAATGTGTCTTACAGATTGCGCAATACCTAAAGCTAAAGGCCAATTTCTATAATACTGAAGTAGATGTGTCCAAAAACTATCAGGATTTAGCCAGTTCCCAGGTTCATGTGCATGAGCATCAGGAAAGCGTGAGACAGATGCTATATAAAACTAGGATTAGGGTAGGGGATTCCATTAAATCTGGGCAGTTATTGATTGTAATTTTTGTGGATACCTTGGATATTTTTGAGCAAATGATGTCTTCCCATTATGAGTACAAAAGTTTAAGGGAGATATATGGTAAGTATGGTGTGCTAAAGGAAATTGGCTTGGGTATACAGCTGATAAGTGATCAGTTGTCGGACTTGGGCTATGCCCTGATCAATAATGAAAAGCCCATAAAAAAGTCTTCAAAAACAGTCATCCTTGCCAGACTAAAGGACCAAATCGAAGACATGGAAAGTCAGGGGGTGAAATGCCTGATGCTGCGTAAGATCCAGGCCAACTTGAGGTCGATTAGCAGAAGGGTGGATGATATCTTTAATTATTTTTATAAAGAAGAACTGACCTTTATTTCCCAAACTAGGGAGGAGAACCTGTCAAAGTTTGTAGGGCACCAAAGTTTCTCTTTCAAATTGATCCTGGATAACCTCACTTTTGAGTCCAATGTTTTCAGGCATGCATTGAGACTGTCGGTGACCTGTTTGGTTGGTTTTTTGATTTCACTTCAGCTGTCTTTGGGCCACCATAGTTATTGGGTGGTATTGACCATCTTGGTGATTTTAAGGCCTGGTTTTAGTTTGACCAAAAGGAGAAATGCCCAAAGAATAATAGGTACTTTGATAGGAGGTGTTTCTGGTGTTATGATTTTGTATTTGGTCCACGATTATACGGCCCGTTTTGTGATTTTAGTAATATTGATGGTGCTGGCTTATTCCTTTTTAAGGATCAAATATGTGCTCAGTGTGGTCTTTATGACGCCTTTCATTTTTATTGTTTATGGTTTTTTGTATCCAGATGCCAATATTCTTATCGCCCGTGAGAGAATTATAGATACTATTGTAGGCTCCGGATTAGCCTATTTGGCCAGTAATTTCTTCTTTCCAAGCTGGGAATATGGAGGTTTCAGGCATTTGATAAAAGAAGCAGTTAAAGCTGATTTAGAATACCTCGCCCAAGTGATTAAGCGATTGGATCATGAGATGTTTGATGAACTTGCCTATAGGTTGGCCAGAAAAAGAATGTACCTACAATCAGCCAATCTATCAGCAGCATTTCAGCGCATGCTGGATGAACCTAAAAGCAAGCAGAAAAACAAAGAGTCCCTGCACCAGTTTGTAGTGCTTAACCATATTTTATCTTCTTATTTTTCTACCCTCTCCACGAGTTTGATTCGATCAGACATGGCTTTGTCCTCACACGATCAGGTTGTATTGATCAAAAGAGCTAGGAATTACCTATTAAGAAGTTTGGAGCACTATGGTGAGCAAGGGTTTAAACTTGATTTTTCGATTTTGGATCATTCAGATCGATTGCTTGTTGCTAGGGCTGAAGCTGAAGATGTGTTGTTGACTGAACAGTTGAATTTGATCAAAAAGACTTGTAAAGATATCGAACGGTTAAGCAGGAAGTTAGCTAATTGATAGTTTATGCTTTTATTTGTCCATTAGATTTGAATTACTGCAGTTTTGCCAAGGCAAGATTGGAGGGTTTTAAAAATAAGCTTTTGTTTTTGGGCGCTTCCATGAAAAATCTGGATATTTATTATGGGGATAAATTGAAATCATTCTGAAAGCAGGAACCTTAAAAAGTATATTTCTAGGCCAGTATTTCACAGATGGTGTAAGGGTGGCACTGGGCATGATGCTGCCTTTCTTGGTCTTTTACCTAAAGGGGGATTATTTGTTGGGGGTCTATGTGGCATTAGGCGCCCTGATGGTGAGTTTGGCTGATGCTACAGGACCTAGGGCCTATAGGCGAAATGGTATGTTGGCCAGCTGTGTAAGCATTTTTATCAGCGCCTTAGTGACAGTGTCCCTGAATACAAATGTGTATTTGCAGGCCGTTCAAGTACCTTTGTTTTGTTTTTTGTTTTCTATGATCACGGTTTATGGTGTCAGGGCCTCTGCGGTTGGATTGGCTGGTTTATTGGTAATGGCCATTTCTATGGGGGCCATTAGCACTGGGGCTAGCAGCCTTAAGTTTGCATTTTTTATTTTATCAGGGGGATTGTGGTATACTTTGTTTAGTCTCTTTATTTCACAGGTAAGGCCTTTTAGGCTTGCACAGCAGGCTTTGGGAGAATGTATCCTGCAAATTTCCAAGTATTTAACCGTTAGGTCAAGGTATTATTTTCCAAGCGAAAATTTAGAGCATAACAATAGTCAGTTGGCCAAATTGCAAGTTTCAGTGATTGAGCATCAGGAGACGGTTAGGGAGATTTTGTTTAAATCAAGAGTAAAGATGGAGGAGTCCATTAAGCCTGAGCAGTTGTTAATAGTGATATTTGTGGACATCCTTGATATTTTTGATCAAATGATTTCTTCCCATTATGAATATAAACAACTAAGGAAAGATTATGGACGCTATGGGATCTTGGAGGATTTTGGACATGTTATCCGGATGGTGGCCAATGAATTGTCTCAATTAGGTTATGCATTGATCAATAATGAAAAGCCTAAAAAGAATGAGCTTCGACAGGCCGCATTGGAGGAACTGAAAGGGGGAATAGATGCGCTAAGTGACCAAGGTGTCAAAACATTGGTCTTGAACAGGATTTTTACCAATCTTAGAGCAATTAGCAGGAGAGTGGAAGATATCCAGAATTATTTTTATGAAGAGCAATTTACCTTTATTCCCCAGACCTGGGAAGAGAGCTTGTCCAGGTTTGTAGGGAAGCAAAGTTTTTCTTTGAAACTGATCAGGGACAATTTAAGTCTTGAATCTCCTGTTTTTCGATATGCCTTGAGGTTAGCAGCAGCAGCTTTTGTGGGTTTTCTTATGTCACAGATTTCCTTGTTGGGGAAGAACAGTTATTGGGTGGTTTTGGGGATTTTGTTGATCATGCGGCCAAATTTCAGTCTGACTAAAAAACGCAGCTTGAACCAGCTAGTGGGGACACTTGTGGGAGGGGTCTCAGGTATTTTGATATTATATTTTGTGGAGGATTACACCGTGAGGATGCTTATACTCGTGGTGTTGATTATCCTGGCCAATGCCTTTATTCGGATTCGGTATTTTTGGAGTGTGGTGTTCATGACACCTTTTATATTTATTGTTTTTGGCTTTTTATATCCTGGCAATGATTTGCAGGTTGCCAAAGAAAGAATTGTGGATATATTTTTGGCATCAGGTATCTCTTTTTTATTTATCAAATACTTTTTGCCAACTTGGGAATATGGGGGGATGAAGTCCTTGTTGAATGACAGTTTGAAGGCTGATTTGGCTTATTTGTCACAGATTATTAATAGTGTTCATCCAGAGGGCTTTAACGAGTTGGATTATCGTCTTGCAAGAAAACGGATGTTTATGCAAACAGCTAAACTTTCAGCAGCTTTTCAAAGAATGTTGGATGAACCAAAAAGTCAGCAAAAGAACAATGAGGTCATGCTCAAATTGGTGGTGCTCAATAATACTTTATCTTCTTATTTTTCATCATTATCACATAGCCTAATAGCGAATAAATTAGAGCTTACTTCTTCAGAACAGGCGGTATTGGTCAAAAGGGCCAGGAATTATTTGTTGAGAAGTATGGAACATTTGGGCGAGTCAGAATTTCAAGTGGACTTTACTGTATTGGAAAATACTGAAGAATTGCTTGGTCCAGCTGAAGGTGTTGAAGACCAACTCTTGACAGAACAATTGAACTTGATTAAAAAGACCTGTAAGGATATTGAGAAGTTGAGTAGGGAAATATAATTGTTTGGATTGCGAAGGAATAAAGTTTTGTGAAATTCTAATAGAGTAGTTTTTTCTTGCGTATTTTAATTTTTTTTCATTATTGAAGGGGGGTAGAATCAGAAATAGTAGTCTTTAATATTAAGACAACCATTTCTTTTATGGATTTTAATAATGCTATGGATGCGATAATTTTTAAAGTGCTTGCTGGGGAAGCAAGCATGGAGGAGATTGACGTTTTTGAAAATTGGCTTAACGAATCTCCTGGTAACGAGAAGAAATTCCAGTTGTATAAGGAGTTTTGGCAGCGAAAGAAAGGAATTAACCGCAAGACAAAGGAGCATGTTTGGGGAAAAGTGGTAGGAACCATTGGAGAAATTGAACTTGATGAGAAGAGGTCAAAAATGTTCAATTGGTCATTTGGAAATATGTTGAAATTAGCTGCGACACTTACTCTCTTAATAGGTCTTTCAGTAGTGCTTTTTAAGTATTTGGAAGAAGAAGAGGTGGTTTTTGAGGATGAAGCCGTCATTAGCTATATAGAAAAGGTAACGCCAAATGGTCAGAAATTGAGTTTAGTGCTTCCCGATGGTACTATGGTAAAGTTAAATGCCAATAGTAAACTCAGGTTACCGAAGGATTTTGAACCTGACAAGAGAGAGGTGTATTTGGAGGGAGAGGCATTTTTTGATGTAAAAAGGGATACACTTAGACCATTTTTGATTCATAGCGAAGCAGTGACCACCAAGGTTTTAGGAACATCTTTCAATGTTAGGACCAATCCTGAAGAAGCTACCATTTCTGTAGCTGTATTGACTGGCAAGGTAGAAGTGAATGAGGCTATTGAGAACAAAAAACTGGTTCTGGTTCCTTCAGAAATGGCTGTTTTTGATAAGCATAATAAAGGTTTGATAAAACAATCCTTTGATGAACATATGATTATGGGGTGGAAGGATGGTGAAATATGGTTTAAGAACAGCTCTTTTGCCGAGGTGATCAAGCGGCTTTCTGCTTGGTATGGAGTATTCTTTAAGATGGATAGCAAAATCAAAATAGGTGATAGGTATACAGGGGGCTTTGACAAGCAAAGCTTAGAGAATGTCCTGGATGGTATCTCCTATACCTTTCAGTTTGATTATAAGATTCAAGGGGATACCGTTCACATCAATAAGATGCATAAAAAATAATATAAGCTCAAAAAAAAACTTTACAGTGTACAACGACAGCAGCTAACAAAATTAAGCTCTTTTACCTAAGCCAAATTTTGGTCGAGGAGGCTTCGGCAAAAGAGCTATTGTCTTTAGAAATTGGAAATTTTCACTAAAAACATCTAAAAATATGAAATATAAACTTTTACCCAAAGTTTTGCTTATGGCAAGGTATACTCTATATGGGTTAGTGCTACAAACCTTCTTTTGTAGCTTCTTGCTGGCGAAAAATGGATATTCTCAAAAGAGCATCGATGAGATATTTGTATCATTGGAATTAAAGCAAGCCAATGTTGGAGAAGTATTTGAACGGATTGAAAGTCAGACAGACTTTATATTTGCATTTAAGCCAGAGGACCTCAATAAAAACAGAAGATTTGATATCAAGTACAGCAATGAGCCCTTAGGAGAGGTCTTAAGATACCTCTCTCAAAATTCTGAACTTGCATTCAAAAGGATCAATCATGTGATCAATGTGCAAAAGGCCGCGAAGGAGGAGGTTTCTGTAGAAGAAGACTTTATGGAAGTGACTATCCGTGGTAGGGTGGTAGATGAAAATGGAGAGCCCTTGCCCGGGGCTACTGTATCAATTGAAGGGACTTCCACAGGGACTATAACAGACATTGACGGATATTACAGTTTAGAGGTGCCAGAGGGTGCTAAACTGATTTTCTCTTTCACTGGCTTTAAGGCTCAGGAAATTGTTGTGGGCAATCAAACTGAAATCAATGTCACTTTAAGTTCTGATATTTTATTGGAGCAGGTAGTGGTTACAGCCTTGGGAATTGAAAAAAGTAAAAGAGACCTTGGATATTCTGTGACTGAGGTAAAAGGGGATAAATTGGCCAAATCCTTTGAGGTCAACCCTGTAAATGCACTGCAAGGTCGCGTTGCTGGCGTTCAAATTGATCAGGGAAGTGGAGGGGCTTTTGGTTCTTCCAAGATTTTGATCAGGGGTAATTCCACATTGAGCAGCAATAACCAGCCTATTTTTGTGATTGATGGTGTTATCATCGACAATGATGTATTTGGTGGAACTGGACGTGATTTTGGTAATGCCTTGAAAAACCTCAATATGGAGGATTTTGAGAGTGTGTCAGTGCTTAAGGGATCCGCAGCAGCTGCGTTATACGGTTCAAGAGCCATCAATGGTGTGATCTTGATTACCTCCAAAAAAGGTAGCAAAAGAAAAGGAGTTGGCGTGTCCGTTTCCCAAAATGCCCAGATATTTCAGCCGTTTTCTGGCCCAGAATTCCAAAATGTGTTTGGTGGAGGCTCGGTGGGGGCTTTCTTTACTGACCGGAGAGATCCAAACTATCAAGCAGATGAGGCTTGGAGAACGAAGGTGTTTCCAACAGATCCAGTAACGGGACAGCCTTATATTGACCATCAGATCAACAGGGAACTGGAAAACTGGGGCCCAAGAATGGAAGGACAGGAAGTTATCAACTACGATGGAACACCTACAAAATATCTTCCTCAGCCAGATAACTTCATGGATGCATTCAGAAATGGCTGGGCTTCAAATACCAACGTGGCCTTGGATGGAGGAACCGATAGATCTTCCTTTAGGTTGTCCTATACCAGAAGTCAGGGAGAAGGTGTTGTTCAAAACAATGACTATTTGAAGAATGGCTTTGATTTCAGGGCTACCCATGAATTGACAGATTATATAGATGTCGACGCTAGCGTTAACTATACCACATTTGAAGGAAAGAACCCGCCAAGATTAGGTGGTTTGGATGCTTTTGGTTCTTATAACTTTGGTAAACTATATAGCTGGATGCTTCCAAGAAATTATGATACTGAATATTGGATGAGAGAAGAGAAATACACCAGTGTTCTTGGAGGAGCTCCCAATCCAAACAATCCTGATGAGCCCAACAAGGCTCCTGAATCAAGGTTTTGGTATTCCTTATTTAACAATAATTATCTGCAGGATGAGCAAACAGTAAGAGGTAGAATTGCCATGACTGGTAAGGTTACAGATTGGATGAAGGTAAGGTTAGAAGGTAATTTGAATAATTACTATACCAAGAATGAAACCAAAGAGTTGGGCCAAAATGTAGGTTTTACTGGTGGGAAATATGGTTTGAGCCACACTGCTAAGAAAAGTAGCTTCCTGAAAGGAATGGTGATGATGAATAAAATCATCAATGATAACTATGATATCAGCGGTTATATCGGGGCAGAATCACAACGTACAGAGACTACTTTCAACAGTGCTGAAACCGTAGGCGGATTACTGTATCCTGGAAATTTCTTCTTGGAGAATTCAGTAGAACCACAACTGTCAAGGGGCGGAGTTTCTTATAAAAGAACCATTAATTCAGTTTATGCAAGTGTTGATCAGGCGTATAAGGATCAATTGTTTCTGTACCTCTCCTGGAGAGGTGACTGGTCATCGGCTTTGACTTATTCGGATGGTACTGGAAATAATTTCTTCCACTATCCTGCTGCCAGTGCATCATGGGTGTTGTCAGAAACAGTGGCCATGCCTTCTTGGATCAGTTTCGCAAAATTGAGAGGTAATATTGCTGCACTGGGTAAAGATACCAGCCCATTTACTTTAAACCCTGGGTTCTCTTTTAATGGTTTTACCTTCATCAATGGCAACCAGATTCCAACTTCTACTTTCAGTGATAGCAGGGTACTACAGCCAAATATTAAACCCGAAAGAAAAATCGCGAAGGAAATTGGTATTGAGCTTTCCTTATTTAAAGAAAAGTTAGGAGTGGATTTCACTTTCTATCAGGATAATACCAAAAATCAGATCTTACCAATTTCCTCCCCGGTTGAATCAGGGGTGAGCGCCATATTGGTAAATGCCGGAAATATCCAGAACCGAGGTATTGAACTTACTTTGACCGCAACACCGGTAAGGACAGAGAATTTCCAATGGGAATCTATCTTGACTTTCTCTAGAAACAGGAACTTGATTAAGGAGCTGTATGATGGCAGAGAGGAATATAACCTAGGTGCTAATATCGGTGAAGTGAGCACATGGGCGGTTGTAGGCAAATCTTATGGTACCTTAAGGTCTTCTATTCAGGCTGAAGTTTTCCAAGCTAAGGATGAAAATGGAAACCCAATTGATCATCCAAACAATGGTTTGCCACAATTTGCATGGAGATCTGATGCACGTGCGGCATTCCCTGCAAGAAGCAACAGAATTCAAGATGTAGGAGATATCAATGCGGACTTCAGATCTGGCTGGAGCAATAATTTCCAATATAAAAACTTCAACTTAGGATTCTTGGTGGATGCTAAAGTAGGAGGGGATTTTGTGATGCTTTCTTATAGATACGGTACGCATACTGGGGTATTGCCTAATACTTTGCCTGGACGAGATGCCGAATATGGAGGAATTACCTGGACAAGTGAATATGATGGGGAAACTTATGATGATGGAATGATTCCTCACGGTGTTTTTGCCCAAGGACAGATGGTTACTCAACCTGATGGTAGCCAAGCGGATGTAGGAGGTATGACTTATGAAGAAGCTTATGAAGCAGGTTTGGTAGAACCAACCCATACACCACAATTCTTTTATCGATATGGTTCTTCCTCAACAGGTGTGTCTGACTACTGGATTTTTGAAAGTACTTGGGTGTCATTGAGAGAAGTTTCCCTTGGTTATAATTTCCCAAAAACATTTACAGATAAACTAGGTATCGGCGGGATGAATTTTTCCGTGATTGGGCGTGATTTATTCTATATCTATAATTCACTGCCTTATAATTTTAATCCTGCGTCCAATAACTCCAATAATACGGCTTTCTCGGGAGAACAAGGTTTCTTACCGATGACTCGCTCAGTAGGGGCTACGTTAAGGTTTCAATTTTAATCATGGCAACTCAAACATCTAGTATTATGAAATTATTCAAAAAATATATATACGTTGTCCTAGCAATTGCTTCATTCAGTTGCACAAAGGACTTTGCTGAAATCAATACAGATCCGAGTATCGTTTCAGAGCCTGATATTAAATACTTGTTGACTTATTCAGAGGACAGACTGATGACCTATCAGGGAACAGAATGGGTATGGGAAAATATGGAGCATCTGTTGAGGTATACCCAGCATGTATCTGCAAGTCCATATGAATTGACGAATAATGTCAATACGCGGTACAATGCGTTTTATGCGAGTATTTTGCCCAATTTGATTGAGATCAGGAATCAAATTGATGGGAAGAGCAATTCGGAAGCTTACCAAAACATGAAGATGGTGACTTATGCTCTTGAGGTACTTCATGGAATAAAAGTTACCGATTTGAATGGCTCAATACCTTATACTGAAGCCGGAAAAGGTAGATATGAGGTGAAATTTGATCCTAAGTATGACAATCAAGAATTGCTTTTTGATACTTGGCTCACTCAGTTGGATGAGGTTATCAATACGCTTAGTGCGAATAATAATGATAGTCAGGAATCATATGGTACAGCAGATATTTACTATCAGAGTGATTGGGTTAAATGGGTGAAGCTGGCCAATAGTTTAAAGTTGAGAATAGCTGTAAGATTGGAAAATCAAAATCCTAGTAAGACTGGTGAGATATTTCAAGAGGTGATGAGCCATAATATTGGTCCAATAGACAGCAATGATGACCAAATGGTGTTTACCCATGACAATTATTCTCCTTTTGGTAGGGGTGGTGATATCTTGTACAGAAGCACCCGGTTTGGGACAATGTCAATCATTGATTTCTTGAAGAAGACCAATGATCCAAGGTTGCCAATTTATTTCTCTCCAAATGACCTTGTGGGAGATTATGAAGATGTTCTGGAAGAAAATAATGTGGATTTACCAGATTTTATTGATCCTAATGATCCTTTGATCCAGTTCCAAGGTGGTCCTGCAGATTGGACAGTGGCGCCGGAGATCGCCAATTACTTCAGCAATCCTTTGGTAGTGGGCAGTGAGCGCTTTTTCCTTATGTCGGTTGCAAATCAAAAATTCTTTTCCCCTAAGGTGGACAACAGTAATGGAATTTGGAAAGATGTAGTTGTTTCCCATGCAGAGACTTGTTTTTATATAGCTGAGTTAATTGCAAAGGGCTATGGTAATGGTGTAGGAACTGCTGAGGAATGGTATAACCAAGGTGTTAGGGCTTCCATCCAAACGATGAATGATATTGCTGTAAGTGCCTTGTCAACGACAGCCTTTGAAGGTGATGGTTTAGCTGAGATAGCTGCTTTTCTTGCGAGACCAGAGGTGATGTTGGATGGGACCAATGATCTTGAAAAGATTTATGTTCAGCAATACCTGAATTTTCTAAGGCAGCCTAACGAAGGTTTTGTGTTTTGTAGAAGAACGGGTTATCCTAGACTTGACTCTGATTATTATGCCAGAGAGGAATTCAACGAAATAGTACCAAGAAGATTTTGGTTGGGTGATCCAGGAGAGGTAAATAGGGCTAATTGGCAAGCGGCTATGGATGAGCAAGGTTTTACTCCGCTTAGTCAGGATGTGGCTGATTTGAATAATGAGAAAATTTGGTATGATAGAAATGCTCCTGCATTTGGAATGGGGCAATAATCAAGGTTGACCAAGACCGCATAGTGTCGAGGCAGTTGTATATTAATTCCCTTGGATTATACATAATATAATCCAAGGGAATTTTTTTTGTTTATCCATTGATATTTAAAAGGATTTGGATTTAACGATAATAGTATATTGACATTGTTATGTATTATATTTCCCATGTTGTTAAAAAGGTTTTGGGTGGTGATTTTTTAGGTAGTTATCCTTTTGAAATTGAGTGAAATTATAGTATTATGTATGGTGTTTCCCTGATTTAAATTTATATGAAAAAGCAGTCCCGTCAACTTTTAGAATGTGGAGGTTTGACGACCTTCAGGAGTTTTTTTGAAAAGTATTTTGACAGGCTTTTTACTTTTTCACTTTATTATCTAAAAAGTAATGAGATGGCGGAGGAGGTAGTTTCTGATGTTTTTATTAATCTGTGGGAAAGGAGAAAAGACCTTGGTGAAATTGAAAATATTGAAGCCTATTTATACAAAGCTGTTAAAAACAAATCACTTAGTGCCATTCAAAAGAAATCCAAGGCACCTGTTTTTATGAATTTAGACAACCTAAATGTTTTGGATAAATCAGTGGATCATTTTCATCCGGAGTCCAGTTATTCCCTTAATGAGTTATATGAGCGTTTGGACAGGGCGGTAGACACATTGCCATCCCAATGTAAAATCGTATTCAAGCTAGTACGGGAGGATGGTTTGAAATACAGAGAAGTGGCAGAGATTTTGGAGGTGTCTGAAAAGGCCATAGAAAAGCAAATGGCCCGGGCCCATAGAAAGCTGAAACCCTTTTTTGATGATTATCTGTCAGATCATAAAGAAAACAAGATCACTAAAATTGCCGGTGGTGGGGCTATCATATTAGTTCTTTTGCTGATATTATAGTTTTTGGGGAGTTCATTTTTTAAAATGACTTATTACCATTTGTCATCAAAATACTCCTAAAGTATCGACCTTTCTTTCAAGTGAACTTTGAAAGAAGGAAATTAAGCAAAGTAACTACTAACCTAAATACCTATGAAATTGAATGCCACTTTAATCGCGTTATTTTTATCAATGGCGATTTTATTGCCTAATTGTCTATTGGCACAAGAAAAAACAAAGTTTGCTATGGTGGGGCTTTCCCATGGCCATAGCCCGTGGTTTTTTGAATGGGGAAAGCAAGATGATATGGAGTTGGTAGGAGTTTATGAGCCTGATGCCGCATTGGCCAATCGTTTCAAGGAACGCTATGATTTGGACGCTTCATTGATTTACAGCGATCTGGATAAGATGCTGTCGGAAAGTAAGCCAGATGGGATATTGGTTTTTGGTCCTATTTTTTATCATCTGGAAGCTGTTGAGGCAGCAGCTCCTAGAGGTATCCATGTAATGGTGGAAAAGCCCTTGGCCACAAATCCGAAAGATGCGAAAAGAATGGCTGCCTTGGCCAGGGAAAATAATATTCACTTATTGACCAATTATGAGACTTCTTGGTACCCGAGTACTGAAAAGACTTATAGACTTTTTGAAGAAGATAAAGGTGATTTGGGCGAGATTAGGAAAATGGTCTTTCACCATGGACACCAAGGGCCTAAGGAAATCGGTGTAGGGCCAGAATTTCTAACTTGGCTTACCGATCCAAAATTGAATGGAGGTGGTGCCTTAGTAGATTTTGGTTGTTATGGAGCCAATATCATGACCTATTTGAAGCATGGAGAGAAGCCTCTATCTGTAAGGGCAGTCACCAAAAACTATAAGCCAGAAATTTATGATAAGGTAGATGATGAGGCCACTATAATTGTAGATTTTAAGGATGCACAAGGGATTATACAGGCTTCTTGGAACTGGCCTTTCAATAGGAAGGATATGGAGGTTTATGGACAATCGGGATATGTGATTACAAAGGATAATGAAAATATGCGTTGGAGGTTTGTAGGACAGAAAGAAGAAGTTTCAGAGGTGAAGGCTGAAGAACTGGGGTTGGTCAGTAACCCCTTTATTTATTTTGAAAATGTGATCAAGGGGAAAGTAGAGCTAGCTCCTTACAGTTTGTATAGTCTGGAGAATAACCTGATGGTAGTGGAGATTTTGGAGGCAGCCAAGCAATCTGCAGCCACGGGACGAGCGGTTATGTTGAAATAAATATGTTTTGATTTAGGGGCTAATTTCTGTCCGGTGACGCTGATTCTTTATTCAATTTTAATTTGATTAATTCCCTTACATTTATTTTTTAAAGGAATAATGGTTAAGTTAACTAAGATATATCCAAATTATATTTTTAGTTTTAAATTTTCTGTTATGGATTGCTTAACTCAAATTACTTCGTCCCCCCAGTTTCCAAGTAATAGAATTATCTATTTATTGATTTTGATTTTTCTCTTGGGAAGCTGTGGAGAATCTTCTGAGCCGGTAGAGGAAAATGCGGAGGCAGTAGAAGAAGTTCCGGAGGAGAAAGTGGATGAAACTAATCCAACTGTCCCTACCGGAGAAAAAGCTGTTGGCGGGGATGTGGATCTTGCTATTGACCCGGAAGTAGGAGGTCCTATCACAGAAAGTATTGAATTTCCTGAAATTCCCGCTCCGGTCATTGACGCAGAATGGGATACAGCTATAACAAGTCCTCATATGCCTTTGGAAGATTATAAGGCAGTGTTGGAGGTGGACAAAAGAATAAAACTGCATCAAAATGCTAGTTTGATAGTTTGGATTGGTGATGAAAGTACAGCATATGTTGCGGATGCAGAGGCTGTAGTAGATGCGGAAGTATTTCCTGCTAGGATAGGACAATATGCGAAAGTGAAGCCCATTGCACCGGATTTTGAGATAGTACCCAGCGAAACAGGTTGTATAAAGATTGATCCTAGTGGGTCTAAAGTGCAGTTTACATTGAAGGCGATTGAGGAAGGAACCTTTGAAGTAAGCGCAGAAATACAACTATTTGATAATCCAAACTGTGAAGGAACACCTGTTCCGAAAACCACTGAGCACCTTAGTGTAACTGTAGAAGTGGATAAGGATTATCGTTGGAAAAATAGGATTAATAAGTTGGGTGAGATCTTTTGGGATAAGTTCTTTTCGTTTTGGGGCGCTTTGGTGGCTTTGGTTTTGGGTTTTCTGATTTATATCATTCGAAAATTTCTAAAAAATAAAACAGGCTATGAAGAAGGGGAAGAGTAGTTGGAGATGGTATTGTTTAAATTGGCTAGCAAGTTTATTCATTAAATGGGGAGAAGGAGAAATGGCTGGTAGGATTTTTTTCTATGCATTCTAAATGGCCTTTTGTTTTATGTATGGTGGATATATCCTGTAATACTGCTATTCCTTTGAGTAGTTTGATAATGATTTTTTTGCTGTCAATATGGGGCTTAGGGAAAAGGCTACCAGTTGATTTTCTAAGATAGCCAAAGGAATGAGTTTAAGTTCGGAACTATAAATTTTATATGTCAATGATGGGGAAGGTTGCTTTTACCTTGAATACAAGCTATTTGAGATACTTTTTGTTTTTATTCGGATTCCTTGTCTTTAAGGTTGGTGAAGCCAGGCAAGTAAGTGTGGAGGAGCTAAACTGTGATTATTTGGTCAATCCTATAGGGCTGGATAATCCAACACCTAGTTTTTCTTGGATTTTGACTTCCAATGAGCGGGCAGTGTACCAGGAAAGCTATAGGGTAATTGTAGATGAGCAATTGCAAAATGTTAAGAGTAAGAGCGGGAAGGTTTGGGATTCTGGCCAAGTCCTATCTGAAAGAAGTGTGAATATTGATTATGGAGGTGGGGAATTTAATAGCAATGCCACTTATTATTGGCGTGTCGGGATAAGGACAAAGGAAGGTGAAGAATATTGGAGTGATCCTGCATCCTTTCATACAGCACTTTTACATAAGGAAGATTGGGTTGGAAAATGGATTAGTACCAGGGAGAAAATTGAAGATGCCAGTCCTGTTTTTCGAAAGCCTTTTAAACTTGATCAAAGGGTAAGGCGTGCCCATGTTTTTGTTACGGCATGCGGTTTTTATGAGCTTTATCTGAACGGGGAAAAAGTAGGAGATCATGTACTGGATCCTGCTGTTACTGATTATAGAAAAAGGATCCTTTATTCTACTTTCGATGTTGGTGGTGATTTGAAAAAAGGGGAGAATGTTTTGGGTGTGATGCTTGGGAATGGAGCATATAATATGCGGAAGACAGAAGGGCGATATAGCTGGGGAAGCGGTGGAGAGGCAATGGGAAATCCATCCTTTATCCTGCAGTTGCATTTGGAATATGTGGATGGTAGTCGGGAAGTGATCATTACGGATGAATCCTGGAAATATACCCAAGGGCCTATCACCTTTAATAATATTTATGGAGGTGAAGATTATGATGCCAATAAGGAGGTGGAAGGATGGTTCTCTTCAGGAATGAAAGAAAAAGGAAATTGGTTCAGCGCACAAGAGGCCTTAGTGCCCGGAGGGAAGTTAGTGTCCCAGACTTTGCCTGCTATCAAGGTCACCAAGACAATAAGTCCCATTAATTCAATACGTCCTGGGAAAGGAATTTATTTGTTTGATTTAGGTCAGAATATTGCAGGCTGGTGGCAGATTAAGGTAAAGGGTAAAGCGGGGCAATCCATTAGGGTGAGAGGTTCTGAAACCTTGAATGATGTACAATTTCCCAAGCCTTTAGAGAATGGTGATCGCTTAAGTGAAAAGTTTGATTATCATTCAAAAACTTGGACTGATTATACCTTGAAGGGTGGTGAAGAAGAGGTTTATGAGCCACATTTTTTCTATTCTGGTTTTAGATATATAGAGGTGGCCACTTCAGATGGTCTTGATCTAGAGGGATTAGAAGTGAAAGGGCGCGTAGTAAGGACTGCCTTGGAACGAAACAGTACTTTTAATTCTTCAAATGCACTTTTAAATCAGATTCATAAAGCCGGTATCTGGTCCCAAAAAGGGAATACTGTTGGTTATCCCACAGACTGTCCTCATCGGGAAAAAGGTGCTTATAATGGAGATGGACAAGTGATAGCAGAAACATCCATGCATGATTTTAATATGGCTCCATTTTATTATAAGTGGTTGGATGATATGAGGGATTCACAAGAAGAAAATGGAAGGATTCCCAATACTTCACCTACATTGATCGGAGGTATGGGAGGAGGAGTTGCCTGGGGAAGTGCCTATATCCTGATTCCTTATTGGATGAACCATTACTATGACGATATAAGGATATTGAAGGAGCACTATCCCAATATGAAGAAGTACCTGCAGTATTTGGTCAATCTGGCTAAAACTGATAAGGTGCCGGAAGAAGAATATATCATCAATGATTTCATGAGCTATTGGTATTCATTGGGAGAATGGTGTTCTCCAGGGATGAGTGATGGCCCAAACCACCCAGTGGTGAATACTTTTTATTTTTTCTATAATGCAAAACTGATGGCTGAAATTGCGGCTGTCCTAGGGGAGAGGGAAGATGCCAGATATTTCAGTTCATTAAGTGATACCATTAAAATGGAATTCAATAAGAAGTTTTTTAATCCTAATACCTTTCTATATGGTACAGATTCCACGTATCAGACTTATCAGTTATTAGCTTTGGCAGGAGATTTAGTACCAGAAAATATGGAGGAAAAAGTGCTAAAGACAGTAGTGGATGATGTTTTAGCACGTGAAAAACATTTGAATACTGGGATTATAGGAACCAAATATTTATGGCCTGTTTTGGAAAATGGCAATCAAACTGGTCTGGCTTATGAGGTGGCCACTCAGCGAACTTATCCAAGTTTCGGTTATTGGTTGGATAATAATTCCACTACTCTTTTGGAAAAATTCAATGGAGATAATTCACATAATCATCAAATGTTTGGTTCCGTAGTAGAGTATTTCTACAAATACTTGGCAGGGATCAGGTCACCCCTTGAGGAAGGAACTTCAAAAGGTTATAAGCAAATATATCTTGCCCCATCTGTTCCAAAGGGATTGAATTTTGTGAATGCATCTTTGGAAACAGTTTCTGGAAAGATAGTTTCTCATTGGGAAAAGACGACACGATCTTTTGCCTATATGGTTGAATTACCCGCCAATACACGTGGTAAAGTGGCTATTCCGGTTTTAGGGAACAAGATCTATAAGCTTAAAGAGGGGGATTCAGTAGTATGGGAAAACGGTAGATATAAAGCTGGTGTGGATGGAATTATAGCTGTAGAAAGAGAAGGGGATCGTCTTATGATTGATATACTTTCAGGTAAATATGATTTTGAGCTTGATTATTCTCAGGGTAATTGACCTTTTAAGAAGACGCTATTGTTCTTGATTCTACCTGATGATGGACAGGTTTACTATTCCTAGCAGAGGATGGCATAGTTTACAAGTCTTATTGCTCAATTTCTGGATTAGACAGGTATATTAAAAAGGGTGTTTGTCAGCTAAATGCTGACAAACACCCTTTTATGCAATGCATGATTGAAGCAGTAATTTAATTGTTACGGTCCCACCATACTTTTATGTTGATTTCATCTCCTCCCATTCGGGTTACAGCTTCTTGGTAATTTTGGAAATTACTATTGGCTTCGTCGATAGGATAATAAAACCTGGAAGGCATTTCTCCTTCATTTAGCATGGAAGCAGAAGTAGGGAGGTTGGGTAGCCCAGTCCTTCGCTGCTCAAACCAAGCCTGATAGTCTGTAAAGAATAAATCATAGTATTTTTGGAGTAAAATACGTTCCAAGCTACCATCATAGGCAGCATGAGGATTGTCGAAATATCCATCGGGTACTTCTTGGCTCCACATTTCAATGGCTGCCCTTACGCCTTTTTCATAATGTGATTGGGCATCATCTATATACCCTCTTTGGGCCATTTCGGCTTTTATAAATTCTACTTCCGCGTAACTCATTATAGGGATAATAAGTGGGGCTTCTGCCAAACTTCTTTTCACTCCTGAGGCGGTTGCGATACTGTCCGGTAAGGGGTTTTCTACAAAGTCTGTTGGTTGGCCGATATAGCCATAATCTTCACTTTCCAAGCCTCTGGCTGTACTGGCAAATACTCCTATTCGCGGATCTTCAAAATTTTTCAGATTATCAATAAAAAATTCCGTGTAATACCTAAATACCCCAAAGTCCTGTGGTCGGTCCCATGGAGAAAGTGTAGGGGCTATACCATCCAAATGCAGCACTGCCGCGTCATCGCCCGAATCGAATACAGGATAAGTTGCCGGGTTGTTGATCATTTCAGTGATTTTATCAAAAGCTCCCGTTTCAGGTCGGTTTGAAATCCTAAGTAACAACCTTAGGTGGAGTGAGTTGGTGAATTTTCTCCATTTCTGCACATTGTTTTGGTACAAAATATCACTCACATAAGGCATGCCTTGTTCAGCGTCGTAGATGCTGTTGGCATATTCCAAGTCTGCCAAAAGTTGTGTGTAAATATCTTCCTGAGGTGAGAATTCAGGATACCATACATCTTCCTCAGCTTGGAGGGCATTGGCCATTGGGATATCCCCAAAACAATCTGTCAATACAGAATATGCATAGGCTTTTAGGGTCAAGGCGATAGCTTCATAATTGGGAAGCGCATCCCTTACAGCTGCTTCTCGCATTTCCTCAATATTACTGAGATTGGTATAGTAATTATTCCATGTAGAAGCCCCGATGTTCTGGTCAAAATCGTAAAAGAAGGGAGAATTGTTGAAATCATCGGTTTGCAGGAACATTTGCATCAATGGGGCAGTATTACTGCGCATTTGCTTAGCATTTTGACTGGCCAAGCTATATAGCACGGGATTTAATGTACTTCCCGCCGTGATTTTACTTAAGTTGTTAGGATCTGTATTTGTCTCTTCAAAATCTTTTGAACATGAGCTTACCCAAATACAAAAGGAGGCTACAAATAAAGGATATATGTATTTTTTCATGACTGTAGTTTTATTAGCTGATTAAAATCCGATAACGACATTTACGCCATATTCATTAGGAACTGGCATTTGGCCGACTTCCACACCTGGGTGCATATTGGTGCCTCCTGCAAAACCGGCAACCTCAGGGTCATATATAGGGAAGTCCGAGATGACCGCTAAGTTTCTGCCATAGACGGAAAGTTTCATTTCATTAAGTGGTGTTTTTGAAAGGAATTTCTCAGAGAAATCATAAGAAAGGGTCACTTCCCTCAACTTTATAAATGATGCATCAAAGGAATTGGCTTCGGTATTGGCCAGTGGATACATTAGGTTATAGTAGTTGGCGATGGAGATGGCCTTGGTGTTAGGAGAGTAGGTGCCATCACCATTGTCCACTACGCCTTTGCCGACGAGTTCTCCTTCTTCCCTTCCCACTAGGGTATGTTTCAGCTTGCCTTGTTGTGTAAGTTTGTGGTGGGTGTGAGAGTAAATGGTTCCACCATATTTTGCATCTATAACCGCATTGATGCGGAAGTTTTTATATTGGAAGGAGTTGATGAAACCTGCGACCCACTTTGGTTGTGTATCTCCGATATAAATAATGTCATCTGTCATTTCTGGAGCGCCATTTTCATTGAAAATGATCTCGCCTTGAGGACTTCTTTTGTAACCTCTACCATAAAGTGCCGCTGGAGAGCCTCCCTCAACAGCGACAAGTCTAGCGCTGGAGGAACTTAGCATTTCGAATCTGCCACCCTCGGCATTTTCATGAAGGGACATTACCGTTCCTTTGTTTTTGGCCCAAGTTAGGGTGGTGTTCCATTTGAAGTTCTTGTTCTTTACAGGAGTGCCATTGAGCATGACCTCAATTCCTCGGTTACGTACTTCACCAGCATTGATAGTTACACTTCGGTAACCAGATGAATAAGGAAGTGGCGCATTGAATATTTGGTTTTTACTGTTGTTCTGGTAAATTGCCACATCTAGTTTTAGCCTGCTTTGGAACATCCTGAAGTCAATTCCCAATTCTTTACTTGTGGTAATTTCTGGTTTGAAATCCGTATTGTACAAAGAGGTCGGAGCTAAGGCTGAGCCAGGGAAATCAGAACGCCTGTAGTATTTATCTGTGCTATAGCGATTGCCATATTTTCCGGCACCACCTACTTGGGCTATAGAAGCTCTAAATTTAGCAAAAGTAATATTTCTTGGCATATCGAAGATTTCATTCAGGATGATGCCGGAACTTGCTGATGGGAAGAAATAAGATTGATTGTGTTTGGGTAAGATGCTGTTCCAGTCATTACGTCCCGTTAGGTCAAGGAATACTTTGTCCTGCCAGCCCAAGGTCACCATTCCGTATAAACTGTTTACTTTGTTGTAGCCATCAAACTTGCTTGTGAATAGTTGAGAGCCGTTTACCAGATTATATTCTCCGGGGATCTCAAGCCCTTCGGCCCAAGAATCTTGGCGGAGGTAGCGGTAATCCATTCTGTTGCCACCAAAATTGGCGGAAACTTCCCAATCGTTAAAAGTGTCGGTATAGCTTAGTAAAAAGTCCGTATTAACTTCTTGTTTAAATACATTCGTTTTGCGATAATAACCTCGTGCATATCGGTTGATATCATAAGGTCTTTCCTGGTCCATGTTTTTGTCATACATATTTAGGGCTCCGCGGAGCATTAGCTTGACCTTAGGATGGAGTTCGATATCCATTTTAAAATTCCCAGTGATGGCATATTGATCAAGGCTATTTTGGATCTCATATACCATGGCATAAGGGTTGTCTATATAGCTACTATAAGGCCTGATCATGTCCACTTGCTCCTGACCTTTTTTCCATATAGGCTCGTACCATGCGAGGTCCACATTGGGGTTTTGGAAAATCATAAAATAAGCAATGGAGTGGTTGTTATATCCTTGTCCAGGTAGGTTGTCGCTGGTACGGTTTCTGTAGTCCACTACAGAACTAAGCTTGATATGATCGGTTACTTGGTAGTTTCCATTGACGGAAAGTGATAGCTGTTCAAATCCAGTGTTTGGCATGATCCAATCATTTTTGGAATGGGTGATTGAACCTCGCATAGAACCTTTTTCATCGCCACCTTGGATGGAAATGTTGGTGGTCTGAGTCACGCCAGTTTTCCAAAAGTCCTTGCGGTTATTTTCGTACGGTCTCCATAATTGCCTTTCAGGCGACTGTCCTTCTACGGTAGGGTCATATTGGTAGTAATATTGTCCATCAAATCTAGGCCCAAAGGCGCTACTACTTCCTCCAGTGCTATTGCCATCTTCTGAGGCACCATAAGTATAATAAAGTCGGTCATTATAAGGTACAGGATTACCGTTTTCATCGGTTGCCGGTTTTAAGTATCCTCCTTTTCCGCTGCCTTGGCCATATTCATATTGCCAATCTGGCCATCTTTGGATATTGTCGAATTTGGTGTTGCTACTGACTGTGACGCCCAGTCCTTTCTGGCCTTTTCCAGATTTGGTGGTGATAATGACAGCGCCATTTGCAGCTTGATAGCCATAAAGTGCTGAAGCGGCAGGACCTTTTAGTACCGAGACACTTTCAATATCATCAGGGTTGAGATCAGAGATGGCATTACCATAATCTATAGGCGTATCATTGCTGGCACTTCCGCCCATATAGCCATTTGAGGGGCCTGAGCCTGGGTGTTCATTTTGGATAGGTACTCCGTCAATGACAATCAGGGCACCATTATTCCCCGGGTCCAGAGAGCTGTTACCTCTCAAGACAATCTGTTGAGAACCTACAGGGCCACCTAGCCCATTGATTTGTAGGCCAGGGACTTTGCCTCGTAAAGCTTCAGACCAGTTGTTGGGGCGGGCATCGGTAAGCTGCCTGGAGTCAATGGTTTGCTGGGCGTAACCAAGCTTCTTCTCTTCCCTCTCCATTCCTAAGGCAGTAACGACTACTTCATCCAGGGCATTGACGTTTTCTTCTAAGGTGATCGTTATATGGCCGGCTTGAAGCACAGGGACTTCTTTTGTTTTATATCCCAGGTATGAAACAATCAGTGTTATTGGGAAGGATTCAATTTCAAGTGCGAATTCTCCGTTGATACCACTGATGCCTCCTTTTGAGGTCCCTTTGATTAGTAAGGTGACACCTGGAAGGGCTTCCCCTTCATTATCGGTGACTTTTCCCGTTAGTGATTGTCGAGGAGATTGAGTAGGTAAAACAATAATTGTGTTATTGGTAGTTTTGAATGAAAAGCCCGTTTCATGACCGATTTGGTTGAGAATTTCCGGTAAAGGCTCATCATTAAATTGGAAGGAGAACAAGGTACCATCTTGACTTACCTTCTCGTCAAAAATAAAATAGAATGCTGTTTTGCGCTCGATTTCGGAAAGTACTTGGGTGATTTTTGCATCCTCCAAGGATAGAGATAAACGAACTTTCGAGTGTTTATTCCCCTCAGGAAGGGAATAGGCTTGTGCTGCCATGAATAACAGGCTGAGCAATAAAAGCCCTGATTGCCGAATCTGAGCAGTTAATGGTTGTAATGGTGTTTTCATTTTAATTGAAATTAAATTGGTTGTGTTTATGTTTGATATCCTTTTCTGATAGCATTGAGCAGAGTATTTCTATTTTTTCTTTATATAAATGGTGTTCTCATTTTGAAACTCATAAGAGAATTGCTTGAGCATGGCGATGCTTTTTAAAATATTATCTATTGTCTCATTCTTGAATTTTCCGCTGATTCGCTGCTCTTTTAGTGCCTTGGATTCAAATTTTATTTTGATTCCAAAACGGTTTTCCAGCATTTCAGCAGCCTCGCCAAGACTGGTGTTTTTGAGGACAATTAGCTTGGTCCAGGAAATAGGCTCTTGACTTCTAAAAGAAGAGATGGCTAATAGTTGGGTGGAGGAACTGGTAAGCTGTTGGTTTCTGCTTATTACTACAGCTTCTTCTGGATGTTTTAGAGGGCTTACTTGAACTTTTCCTGTGATTACACTGACAGTGGTGGCCTCGGGACTTTGGCAGTTTACATCAAAGGAGGTTCCCAGCACTTTTATATCCGCGTTTTCGGTGTGAACCAAAAAGGGGCTAGATATATCTCTTTTAATATCAAAGAAAGCCCTGCCTTCCAAGTTTACTTCTCTGGCATTTCTGAATGATCTGGGATAGGTAAGACGACTGTTTTCACTTAAGGTGACGGTGCTGCCATCATTAAGCAGAACTTCCATTTGCTCACCTATGGCGGTACTGACCGTTATATTTCTGTTTTCAGCAATATGTTTGATGGTAACAGCCATGACCATAATGAGTAAAAGAGCTGCCGCAACTTTAAAGATGGGCCAGATTGGTCTGTTATTGATTTGTTTTCTATCCGATAGTTTTGTTATGATAGCATCGAAGAGCTGATGCCCTTTTTCTTCGGATACTATGGATTCGATATCTTCCAGAGTGGCATGATATTGCATATTGTCGTAGAATTTTTCTACGAGCTTGACCTCGCTTGCTGTTGCTGTTCCTTGCCGGTGTTTTTCCACCAGCTTTAAGAATTCTTCTTTTATCAAAATGTGCTCTTTAAGGGATAGTGTGAAAAATAGGAGGCACACTTAGCGAAAAGAGTGAACTTAAAAGTTTCTTAATTATTGACTTGGTAAGGTGATGTTACAGTAATCTTAGGGTAATATAAAGTGTGAAAAGTATAGGAGGAACCGTTAAGTAACTAGTTTCACGAAGCTGGGAGCGGAGTTGTTTGAGTGCCATGCTAATATGGCCTTCTACTGTTCGTTTGGAGATGTTTAGTTCTTTAGCAATTTCGCTGTTAGATCTGTTTTTTAGGCGACTGAGTACAAAGACCTCCCGACATTTTCCAGAAAGCTTATTGATATGAGCAGTGAGGATTTCCTCCAACTCGTGGTACTCCATGTTCGTGTTTTCATGTTGAGGAATACTAAGTGATTTTAATTCTTCTTCGTGGGCAAAGTCGAACTTTAGCTTTTTGATATGTGCAGACAGTTTGTACTTGATAGCTTTAAAAAGGTAACTTTCTAAGTGGAGGATGGTTGTTTCTTTATTGTTTTTCCAGAGACTTATAAATATTTCCTGTACACAATCTTCACAGACTCCTTCGTCTCTATAAACGCTATAGGCATAGGCAAAAAGTCGCTTCCAGTATCGGTCAAAGATAAGCTGAAAAGCAGCATTGTCGTCTTGCCTTAGTCGTAACAAGAGCTGAGTATCAGGTATGTTATTGCTGGATTGGTTCATGGTTTAGCTTACAGCAGCAAAGTAAGGGATTGTTAAAAAATGATACCTATTTATGATTTTAAGTTTAGGTTATGGAAATATGAACCTATTTATATTGAATTGAAGGTTTTCTGTTTGGTTATGCTTTTTCGAAAAAAAAGTGTGATAAAAAATCTTGGTCAAAAGATAGAAAAGTCTTGTTTCAAAAAAATCCCCACCCTATATTTGTGCCCTCATTAAGGGGGATTAGCTCAGTTGGCTAGAGCGCTACACTGGCAGTGTAGAGGTCATCGGTTCGAATCCGATATTCTCCACCACTCGAAACCGTGATCAAACGATTACGGTTTTTTTGTTTTTAAGGGAGCATAGAGTGGGAGGACAGTAGCGATAGGAGCATACAATATTTCTTGGAAAATGCCTAAGGCTTAGTTAGTCATGATGTGCTGCTAATAAGGAAAACCATTTAACCCGGATTATGCATTAGCAATCGTAGTGAGGGCTGAAAATGCAAGAAAATCAGGCTGTTTGGAGACTGAGGCATAGCGCCTTTATGGTGAAGTCGAAGACAGCAGCAAAGCGACTGATTTTAAAGTGTTTTAAGTCCGTAATACTTGTGCGCAGCGGTGTAGATAAGCTAATGCGTATTTCGGGTTTAACACTATAATAATTCGCTAAATCTCCTTTGTGGCCATTACTGGAATATGTGTTTGAAGCCGCCCTCTAAGCCGCCCAAAATTTATATAGCTCACTTTTATGCCTGGCTCCAATTTTTAGTTTTAACGGCTGCCCTGTCCAGTAGCAATTCTGTGCTTAGTGCCTATTTCTGCTCACATCGTCCTTGGGTTGTCTTTGCCTTTGTTTTTATAAAAACCAAATAATCTTCGGACCACTCAGGGATCTCCTTCGGATCACCTTCGGATTACCCTCGGTTATACCCGAGTATAATCCGAAGATAATTTGGATATGAGCCCTGCTTGATCCAGAGAGATGTAAAAGAATACCTTACTTGTTCTAGGCTGATCCATAAGAGGAACATAAGGAGGTGTCAGGCGCTTAAAAGGTTCCTCGGCCTGTTATATGATGCTTGAAGAGGTGGAGAATTGCTTAATCCGCCGAATAGTTGACACGAGTGAGTATACTCCTTCCCAATGTAACCTCATCGGTATATTCCAATTCACCGCCGATAGGGATGCCTCTAGCAATGGTGCTTACTTTAAGGCCTTTTTCTTTCAGTTTTCTGGTGATATAAAATGCAGTGGTATCACCTTCCATGGTGGATGGAAGGGCCAAAATTACCTCAGTAATTGGTTCGCCACTATGGGGATGGTCTATACGATAAAGTAAAGATTCGATTTTGAGCTCTTCAGGACCGATACCTTGTATAGGGGAAAGTACCCCTCCCAAAACATGGTAAAGTCCATTATACTGTGAAGTGTTTTCAATAGCCAAGACATCGGGAATGTCCTCTACTACACAGATAAGCCCTTTATCTCTTCGGGCCCCTAAGCATATGCTACAGACCTCCTGATCCGAAATATTATGGCAAACCTTACAGTATCTGGTATTTTTTCGAAGTTTTGAAATGGCCTCTGTCAAGCTATCCGAAATTACTTCTGGCTGTTTTAGTAGGTGCAATGTTAGCCTGAGGGCAGTCTTTTTACCTATACCTGGAAGACGGCTGATTTCATTCACAGCATCTTCAATAAGTTTAGAAGGGAAGTTCACCGGCAAGAATGATTAGACGATGGCTGCCTGAATGCCCGCATCCAAAATGGATTGACACATAGGCTTCAATTGATTCCTGCTGCCTTTTTTAACAGCACATTTACCCTTGTAGTGGATGATCATCGTGCATTGTTCAGCCTGTTCCTGGCTATGTTTGCAGACTTTGATCAAAACCTTGGTAACATGTTCAAAGGTATTGATGTCATCATTGAAAACCACCAAGTCATGCTCTTCAGTGTCGACCAAATCTTCTAATAAGATTTCAATTTCTTCTTCTACAGTATGTTCTAATGGTTGCATGCTCATTTTGCAAAGTTAATAATAATAGACAAATTAGCAGCCTTTAATATTTAGTATAGAATGGATTCAAATGTAATACTCCTAGTCATAACATCCTATTTCCTATTGTTGTTCATCATTTCTTGGTTGACATCAAGAAAACTCTCAGAGGAAACATTTTTTACCGGCGATAGGCAATCTCCATGGTTTCTGGTGGCATTTGGTATGATAGGGGCCTCTCTTTCGGGGGTGACTTTTATATCTGTTCCCGGTGAGGTGGGAAGTAGCAATTTCTATTATTTTCAGGTGGTTTTGGGGTATACCTTAGGTTATTTTACGGTGGCCAAGGTGCTTTTACCACTATATTATCGTTTGAATCTGGTTTCTATTTACTCCTATTTGGAGGATAGATTTGGTTTTTGGTCCTACAAAACGGGAGCATTTTATTTTATACTTTCCAGAACACTGGGCTCTTCTATTAGGGTCTTTTTGGTGGCTGGGGTTTTACAGCTTATCCTTTTTGATGACTGGGGCATTCCCTTTTGGGGTTCCGTGCTGATTACTGTTTCTTTGATCTGGCTATATACCCATAGGGGAGGGATCAAGACTGTGGTTTGGACGGATACTTTGCAGACCTTATTTATGTTGTTGGCAGTAGGGACTAGTATTTATCTTATTTCACGAGATCTAGGAATATCAGGAGTGGGTGAATTGGTGGGGAGTGCCATGGAGGATTCTAAATCTAGGATCTTTGATTGGGATTGGAAATCCAGTACAAATTTCTTCAAGCAATTTGCTTCGGGAGCGTTTATTGTCATTGTAATGACAGGTCTCGATCAGGATATGATGCAAAAAAACCTTACCTGTAGGAATATTGGTGAAGCACAAAAGAATATGTTTTGGTTTACCATCATTCTGGTGGTAGTGAATTTTTTCTTTTTAGTTTTAGGGGTACTGCTGTATCAATATTGTGCAGTAAATGGCATTGGCTTACCAGAAAGGACAGATGACCTCTATCCCATGCTGGCCACGCAGCATTTTAGCGTGTTTGCAGGGACAGTGTTTGTGCTTGGGATAATTGCTGCAGCCTATTCGAGTGCTGATTCTACTTTGACGGCCTTGACCACTTCCTTTTGTTATGATTTCTTGGAGATCGAAAGGAGGTATCCTAAAAAGCAGCAAGTCACCATTAGGAAAAAAGTCCATCTTGCCTTTACCGCTTTGATGTTTTTGGTCATACTAGCTTTTAGATGGATCAATGATCAAAGTGTGATCAATGCCGTCTTTATCATTGCGGGTTATACCTATGGCCCACTTTTGGGGCTATACAGTTTTGGTTTGTTTACCAAAAGGGAAGTGAAGGACAAAGCAGTCCCGGTAATAGCCGTATTAGCACCACTGATAGCCTACATATTAAGTGCCAATTCCAAGGAATGGCTCTGGGGATACCAATTTGGTTTTGAAGTACTGATTCTCAATGGTGGTTTAATGTTCTTGGGATTGTTTCTGTGGAGCAAAAAAAAGAGGAGAAATGTTTAAATTTCTCCTCTTTCGATTAATGAATTCACTTTTTTCAATCTCTTTAGCTGGTCTTCCAAGGTCTCCAGACTGCCATCTAAGGTTACCATTAAAGACAAGCTGTTTTCTTGGTTGCCGTCTCCTTCTTTCTTCTGCTTGATACCAGGAGAGCCATTAATGAGATCTTGAACCTCTACCTCATAGAGTTCAGATAATTTTATGGCATCATCCATTTTTAGGTTGGAACGCCCCTGCTCGTATCTAGAGTAAGCTGTATAATCTTTTTTACCTAGATAGTCGGCAATGTATTCCTGTGTGAATCCTCTGAGTACCCTGTATTTCCTAAGGTTCTCAGCAATGTGTTGTTTTAGTCCTCGTTCCATACTTAATTAATCCGTTTCAATCTAAACTTGTACTACAAAAAGCGTACACAATTTTAATATTAAACGTTTTTAACCAAAAACTGGTTTGGAAAGCGGTAAAAAAGTTAAAAATGGTAATAATTACAGGCTTTTTTGTAATCTTAATAAGTAGAGGAATTACGCATTCTTTGTATTGAATGTAGAATTACTGGTAAATATTAATCATAATGCCAGTTCTTTATTAGGGTCCCAGAAAATGTTTTTGAAGTTTTTAATTTTATCATCCTCAATGATCAATCCTTCGGCTTCAAGTAGTTTTTGCATTTTCTCTGGTGGTGAAAAATGGTGTTTTCCAGTAAGTAATCCTAGTCGGTTGACTACACGATGTGCAGGAACGTCTTTAATACCGTGGCATGCATTCATGGCGTAGCCCACGGTTCTTGCGCTGCCTTTTGCTCCCAAGTAATTGGCGATGGCTCCATAAGAGGTAGCTCGTCCTTTAGGGATCAGTCTTACCACCTGGTAAACTAGGTCAAAAAAGTTTTCCTTATCAGTTTTCACAGGCTATTTCTATTATGGTTTGGTTCATCAATCGTCTTATTTCCTTTTCTTTGGTTTTGTCAGCCGTCGTCATCATCAATTGACACTTGAATTTAACTGCTTCTTTCAGGATTTCCATGGTCTTCAAAGTGAAACTGTCCATATTGATGACTTTGTTGTAAGCTGTAATGGTCGATTTAAGCCTCGATTCAATTTGGTTGACTTCCATGGATTGGTTGATTTTCATTTCAAATTCAAAGGTCAGCTTTTTATGATGCTGCTTGGAATAATTGACTACCTGTGAGGTCAAGATGGTACTGTTTGGGATCATGACTATATCCGCATCCTCATTGATGAGAACCATATTGAGCAAGGTGACATCTCTAATCCTTCCTTGTTGGTCCCCGATTTTGATCATGTCACCTAGAGACAGCTGGTCCGAAAACATGATGATCAGTCCATTGATCATATTGGTGATATAGTCCTTGGAGAGTAAGGCTATGGCTGCCGCCACAATAGTGATGCTGGTGAAGAATGCGATGGGGCTGATGCCGAATAAAAGCAGGATGGATATCAATGCTGCAGCAACATTAAGGATGCTGGAAATATGGTTAATTCCCAATACAAAATTGCTTCTAAATGGATCTTTTCCTTTTCTGCGCAGGTAAAATCGGACGGTAATGATCCTGCCCAAAGAAATCAGGATATTACTGCTTAGAAAAAATGTTATGGCCCTTAAAGGGGCATGATGGTTAGAGAAGAAAAGTTCTAGAAAAGAGGAAATGGGATCTTCAAAAATTTTGATCAGCATAAAGGCAACTAACTTAAAAAAGAACAACAGTCTTTTGCGCTTTTCTTTCTCTCTGATTTCTGTTTTTTCTGTTGACATGCCGTTTTCGGAAATAAAGTCTTAATTTTAAGTGAATACTTTTTGCATCAATAGTAGCAAAAAATAACAATTTAACCATAAACAAAATATGAATAGAAATATCATCGTAACTGGTGCTGAGGGAAATTTGGGAAAATCTGTTGTGGAAAAGTTTAAGCGTGAAGGGTTTAGGGTGATTGCCACCGTTCACCATGGAAAGCTTGAAGAAATGGAAGAAGCAGATGATGTTTATGAGTTGGATGTAACTGATGAGCAGGCGGTAGCCGAGTTTGCAAAGGAATATGCTATGCAGTATGGGGGAGAGCTAGATGCCATGGCGCTTTTGGTAGGAGGTTTTGCTATGGGGGATTTAGAAAATACTTCTAAGGAGGACATTGAGAAAATGTTCCAATTAAACTTCTTTAGCGCTTACAATATGTGCAAAGCCTTTTTGCCAGTATTTAAAAAGGCCGAAAAGGGCAGTATTCTGTTTGTTGGAGCAAGACCAGCGCTTCAGCTTAGAGATGGTAAATCACTTGTGGCATACACTTTGAGTAAAGGTTTGGTATTGGATTTGGCTGAGCTTGTTTCGGAGGAGGGCAAAGATGCAGGGGTTAAGGCTCATGTATTTGTACCAAGCATTATTGATACACCTCCTAATCGTGAAGCAATGCCAGACCAAGATTATTCTAAATGGGTTAGTCCAGCAGAAATTGCAGAAGCCATGCACTTTGCGGTCAGTAACCCATCATTAAAAAACACAACCTTTAAACTATACGGTGGAGTCTAAATTATCAACACAATGAAAAAACAAATTTCAACAATTTTCACGCTGGTATTTTTGATCAGCAGTTTTAACTTATTTGCCCAAACCAACGAAGAAACCAGAACTGTTTCCATTTTCAATGGAGTAGAAATAAGCAATTCCATAGAAGCGGATTTGGTGAAAGGGGATCGTTATGAAGTGCAGATTATGGCCTCAGGGACGGATGCATCCAATGTTGTGACCGAAGTGAAGGACAGACAGTTAAAAGTGAAGATGGGGAAAGGAAGTTTTGGGACAAATACCGTAAAAGTGGTGATTACGTATGCGGGTAAATTGGATAAGATTTCATCAAATAGTAGTGCAAAGGTGTTTGTTAAGGATCTTGTGAAAAGTAAGAACCTTACATTGGTGGCTGAAAACAGTAGTTATATTGAAGGAGAAGTGAATGTGAACAGCTTGAAGTTAGTAGGGATGACCAATGGGAAGATTTTCATTGAAGGAACTGCCAATGAATTGGATTTGGAGGCATTCACCAAGGCTACTATTTCTGGAGACAGTCTTGTTGTTAAAAATGCTGAGGTAAGGACCAATACAGCTGCTGTTTCTACGATTGTTGTGGAAAGCTCTATTAAAGGTACAGCAGGAACCGCCGGAAAGGTCTGGTATACTGGCGATCCGGGAATGGTAGATGTAAAAACAAATACTGGTGGCGATATAGCTAGAAAAAATAATTGATAGATATATGACGATTAAGAAATTGATGTTAACCCTGCTGTTATTGGCGGGGTTTTCTTTTGGACTTAGTGCTCAGGCAATATCAGATGATGAGCAAATCAAAGAGGCCATTGTCTCATTGTTTAAGGGGATGCAGGATAGGGATGTGGCCCTACTGGAAGGGGCTTTTGCAAAGGAAGGGTATTTACAGACGATTAAACAGGGGCTGGATAGTGTAAGGGTGGAAACTTCCAGTCCAAAGGAGTTTGTAAACGGGATAGCAGCAGTTCCTGCAGAGATGAACCTAGAGGAAAGAATATTGTCCATGGAAATCAAGCAAGACGGCCCTATGGCATCAGTTTGGGTTCCCTATGAGTTTTATGTCAATGGGGAGTTGAGTCATTGCGGTGTCAATTCCTTTCAAATGGTAAAGAAACCAGAAGGGTGGAGAGTGGTCTATATTATTGATACAAGAAGGAAAAAGGGCTGCTAAGATTTTTTCCATCTTTTGAGCACTACTGCTGAGATGATGATTACTTCCAATAAAATAAATGCAGATACAAAGATTATTTGTCCCTGATCGCCTTTGACAGCGCCTTTGAAAAGGATAAAGAGCAGGAATACTGCTATTGCCGAAACGAAGCCGTTTTTAATACTCATGCTCAAAGAAACAAAAAATGGGAGGATTTGAGAAGCGTTTTTTATGCTTACTTTTGTGAGAAAAAAAATGCAGGCTATGGTTAATGCTGCTGAAGAACCAAGGATGAAGTGAATATTAGTTGGACTTGAGTATCAAGAGAACATATAAAATTAGGATAAATGAATGAGTCTTCATTTTCAAAAGAGCAAGTACATGAGGTCTTGGTAGAGGCTATTGAGGATAAATTAAAGCTGATTGAAGATAGTATCGATCAGTTGAAGCTATCAGCAGCGGAGGATACCAAGAGCAGCGCAGGGGATAAATATGAGACAGGTAGGGAAATGGTTCGCCAAGAAATAGATAAGGCGGAGCAGATGAGATTGGAGTACAGGAAGCAACTTGATCAACTTGCCAATATTAAGCCTAAGGAGCTTTTGAGTAGGGTTCAGTCAGGCAGTTTGATCATTACTGACAAGGTGCCTCTTTATGTGTCGGTAAGTTTTGGAAAAGTCACAATAAACGAACAGGATATTTTCGTCATTTCTGCTCAAGCACCTCTTGCCCGAATCTTAATGGGGAAACAAGCTGGAGATCAGGTTCAATTCAATGGAGTCAAATACCTGATCTCAGCCGTCCAATAAGTTTTTGAAATTATTTTCTATTGGGGGATCAGGGTCATTAATTCTTGTGCCCCATCCAATAAAGTGAGTTTATCCTTGGCCACTTTAAAATTAGATACATTTTTTAGGGCTCCTAAAAACTGGTTTTCTCCATCTCCAGGACAGGCTTTTTTGGTCATTGCTCCCGGGTCAAGGTTGATTCCGGTGCCGCTGAGCTCGAAATTCCCATTGAAGTTGTTGCATCCTGTGAACCCAGTAAGTCCACCGTTATCGCTGAAATTAAGTGAAGGCAAGGCTCCGGCAAACTTATCCAAGCCGCCTCCCATTAAAGAGGAGAGTACCCAATTATTGCCAGTGAGCAAATCCATAGGGTTAAGACTGGATACAGAGCTGCATGAACTAAATCCTAAAAAGAGAACGATAAGGAATGTTGACAGTTTAAGATGTTTCATAATGTCTTTGTTTTAGCTAAATTATTTGTTCGAATAATTAAAAATAAAAATAATAGGGACAAATTCTTTCGGATTGATATTATAGTTTTTTAATTCTTGAAAGAATTTAATGGTTAAGGTAGGGGGGCTATGCAAAATGCCTTTGGGTAAAAACGAAGTATGCTCCTTTTTTGCGAATTATATTTTGTAAATGAATCTGATTTCTTTTGTAGATAAAGTGAAAAACAGGACTTTTTATTAGTGGTTTGCTAAAGAAAATTTGTGATATTGGAAATTTGTGATTAAGATTGTCCCATCAAAAAGAAATGATGTTTAGCACAGTCACAAAAAATACCAACTTCACCCTTACTGCTACTCAGCAGGAGATTGGCTGTGCAGCTTTTTCTACCATCATTACACGAACCTTTTTTACAAGCACCATTACGGGGTAATCCCGTGTCTATCTATTATATTGCCGCATAGAAACGGTCCTTTATGGGACGTTCAAATCCATTTACAAACAAGCCATTAAAAATCATTCATTTTTATGAAAATATTAAAATTTGGAGGCTCATCCATCGCTAATGTTGAGAATATCGAAAAGGTATTTTCAATAATCGAAAATAAATCAAAAACAGAAGACTTTGCTTTGGTGTTCTCAGCGTTTGGCGGGGTTACTGAACAGCTACTTCAATGTGCTTCAATAGCTCAGGACAGTGAGGAAAGCTACCATACCATTCTTCAGGACTTGGAGAAAAGACATTTGGACATAGTAAAGAGCTTGGTGCCTGTTCAGCAGCAATCCACTGCCTTGACCTTTGTGAAGGTGAGGTTCAATGAGCTGGGGGATTTGTTTCATGGGATCTATTTGATCAAAGAGTGTTCCGATAGAACCATGGATTATGTCTTGAGTTTTGGTGAAAGGCTTTCCAATTTTATTTTAACTGCAGGGTTACAAGCAAGGGGCAAAGAGGCCATTTATGTAGATGCCAGAGATCTTATTAAAACCAATGATCGTTTTGGCAACGCTAAAGTGGATTTTGAAACTACCAATGGTTTGATTGATGCTTACTTTAAAAAGCATGCAGGTATCAAAGTAATTACTGGATTTATAGGCTCTACCCTAAAAGGCGAAACCACTACTGTTGGTAGAAGTGGTTCGGATTATACTGCTGCCATTTTTGCTGCTGCTCTTAAGTCGGAACAGCTGGAGATTTGGACGGATGTATCGGGTGTAATGACTGCGGATCCAAGATTGGTATATACTGCCTTTACCATTCCTCAGTTGAGCTATAGTGAGGCTATGGAGCTTTCACATTTTGGGGCCAAGGTAGTATTTCCTGCGACCATGCAACCAGCCATGAAGGCAGATATTCCAATTTATATTAAAAACACTTTCAAGCCAGAAGAGGAAGGAACCAAGATCAGTCAGGAATCTGGAGAGGGTAAGATCATCAAGGGGATTTCTTCGATGGGCAATATTTCCATATTAAACCTTCAGGGAGCGGGCTTGGTAGAGGTAGTTGGTGTAAGTCAGCGCTTTTTCGGCACACTGGCCAATGCTGGTATCAATATCGTACTGATCAGCCAGGCCTCTTCTGAACACAGTATTTGTGTGGCTATAGCTTCTAAAGATGCTGTCAGGGCCAAAACATTGATAGAGGAGGAATTCAGATATGAAGTCCAAAGCGGGGAAATGGATCAGGTACAGATTGTGCCGAATATGGCCGTAATTGCTGTGGTTGGTGAAAAGATGCAGCACAATCCCGGTACCAGTGGAAGGATGTTCCAAGCTTTGGGTAGAAATAATGTAAACGTAGCAGCGATTGCTCAAGGAAGTTCGGAGCTAAACATTTCAGCAGTGATATCTCAGGCTGATCTGCAAAAAGCCTTGAATGCATTGCACGAAGCTTTCTTCCTTTCGGACTTTAAAGTACTGCACGTATTCTTGGTCGGGGTAGGTTTGATTGGTAAGGCCTTGATCAAAATGATCGACAACCAATTGAACAATCTTCGTGAGGAGAATATGTTGGATATTCAGATTCATGGAATGGCCAATTCCAGGTTTATGAAGTTCCACGAGGATGGATTTGACCTGAAAACAGTCGGTCCTCCTGACGATAAAGATATGCCAATGGATTTGGACAAGTTTATTGGTACTATGAGCGAGATGAACTTCTCAAACTCTGTGTTCGTGGATTGTACTGCCAGTCAGGACGTGGCAGATGTTTATGATAGCATCTTGGATGCAAAGGTGGGGATTGTTACTCCTAATAAGAAAGCCAACTCAGGTTCTTTGGAGAAATATAAGCAGCTTAAGAAACTTGCCGGGCAAAGAGGTGTAAGGTTCTTTTATGAAACCAATGTGGCTGCTGGATTGCCTGTGATCAATACTTTACAGGATTTGATGTTGAGTGGAGATCATGTCCATAGAATAGAGGCAGTACTTAGTGGTTCCATGAATTATATATTCAGTGAATTGGAAAGAGGTATTCCTTTCAGTGAAGTGGTTAGACAGGCCAAAGACAAGGGGTATACCGAGCCTGATCCAAGAGATGATCTAAGCGGAATGGATGTGGCCCGGAAAATATTGATCCTAGGTCGAGAGGCTGGACAGGAGTTGCATTTTGAAGATATTGAAGTGCAAAGCATGGTGCCTTCAGATTGTGTAGATGCTGCTTCTGTTGAGGAATTCTTTACCAAGTTGAAAGCTCATGATGCTCATTTCCAGAGTTTGTTGGATGAGGCTAAGGGCAAAGGAGAGAAATTAAGGTTTATGGCTACCCTTGAAAATGGCAAGGCCAAGGTAGGTCTGAACTCATTGAACAGCGAACATCCTTTTTATACATTGAAGGGTAGTGACAATATGATATTGTTTACCACTGAGCGTTATAATGATTTCCCTATGATTGTTAGGGGACCTGGCGCTGGAGCGGATGTTACTGCTGCGGGTGTTTTTGCAGATATTATCAGATTAGGTAATTATTCAAGATGAAAAAGGTAACAGCATTTGCACCAGCCACTGTAGCCAATGTTTCATGTGGCTTTGATATATTGGGATTTGCGGTGGAGGAGCTTGGCGACAAAGTTAGTGTATCACTTTCGGATCAGCCCGGAGTAAGGGTAGTGAGTATTGAAGGAGATGGAGGAAGATTGCCTTATGAGTCGGAAAAAAACACTTGTAGTGTGGCCATTCAGGCTTTGGTCGACCATGTGGACTTTAAAGGCGGAATAGAGATAAGTCTTTCCAAAGGTTTGCCTTTGGGGAGCGGTATGGGATCGAGTGCAGCTAGTTCTGTAGCGGCCTTGGTGGCAGCCAATAGTTTATTGGGCGAGCCTCTTGAGAGAAAAGATTTGTTGCCCTTTGCTATGAAGGCTGAAGGTGTTGCCTGTGGGGCAGAGCATGCAGATAATGTTGCTCCCTCACTTTTGGGAGGCTTTGTATTGATAAGGAGTTATAAGCCTTTGGATGTTACCCGGCTGCATGTTCCCGACGGTTTGTATTGTACCTTGGTACATCCCCATTTAGAGCTGAATACAGCCGATTCCAGAAGCGTTTTGCGCCAACAGGTTTCTCTAAAGGACGCTATTATTCAATCAGGCAATATTGCTGGATTGGTTGCAGGTTTGTTTCAAGAGGATATGGGGTTGATCAGCAGGTCTTTGCAGGATGTGATTGCTGAGCCTTCTAGGTCTGTGTTGATCCCGGGTTTTGATGAGATCAAGGAAGCCATCAAGGATGCAGGAGCCCTTGGTTCAGGGATTTCAGGGTCAGGACCAACTACATTTATTCTTTCCCCAACGAGGGAAATAGCCCAGAAGGCAAGTGAGATTTGCCGGGAAGTTTTTAATAAAATTGGATTAGAAGTGGACTTGTATGTCTCTGCAGTAAATGTTCGTGGAGCTTACCTTATCAATGAATTGAAAAATGAAGTTTTATAGTACCAATAATAAAGAACATTTGGTTTCCCTGAAAGAAGCCGTTATCAAAGGTTTGGCTCCTGATCAGGGTTTGTACATGCCGGAGAAAATTCCTCAGTTGTCAGCATCTTTTTTTGAAAGTATTCATAGCATGTCTTTTAGGGAGATTGGATATGAGGTGATTGGGAAGATTTTTGGTCAGGACCTCGATGATGCTCAGGTTAAAGAACTAGTGGATCACACCCTTTCTTTTGATGCTCCACTGGTAAAGGTGGAGGATAATGTTTATAGTTTGGAATTATTTCATGGACCAACATTGGCGTTCAAAGATTTTGGTGCACGTTTTTGCTCCAAGCTGATGAGTCTGTTGGTTGGAAAAGAAAAAGTAAGGGTATTGGTAGCGACCTCTGGAGATACAGGAAGTGCGGTAGCCAATGGTTTTTATAAAGTGCCTGGTGTGGAAGTGATTATTCTTTACCCTTCAGGTAAGGTAAGTGCATTGCAAGAGAAGCAGTTTACTACTTTGGGAGAAAATGTGATTGCCCTAGAGGTGGATGGTGTTTTTGATGATTGTCAGCGTATGGTAAAAGAGGCATTCTTGGATAAAGAACTTAATGAAAAGATGCTTTTGACCTCTGCCAATTCCATCAATATTGCCCGCTGGATCCCGCAGTGTTTGTATTATTTCTATGCCTATTCGCAGTTGCCAAAAGGATCGAGGAATATTACTTTTTCGGTGCCTAGTGGTAATTTTGGAAATATAGCTGCAGGGATGCTAGCAGAGCGTATGGGCTTGCCCATAGCTAAGTTTATAGCAGCCACAAATGTCAATAAGGTGGTCCCGGATTATTTAAAAGGAATACCTTTTAAACCACGTCCATCCTTGCAGACCATTAGTAATAGTATGGATGTAGGTAATCCTAGCAATTTTTATCGATTACTGGCGCTTTATGATAATGATGAGGACTTATTAAAGTCTAAGGTCAAAGGGTGTTTCTTTGATGATGAAACTACCAGAGAGGCAATGAAAGAAGTGAAAGAGAAGACAGGATACCTAATGGACCCACATGGGGCTGTAGCTTATTTGGGCTTAAAGGAATGGATGGAAGAAAATAAAGAAGTTGTTGGCATTTTCCTTGAAACTGCTCATCCGGGCAAGTTCAGGGATGTAGTGGAAGAAGTTCATCAGGAGAAGGTGGTTTTACCTGAGAGACTTTCAGCTTTCTTGGATGGAGTGAAGAAGGTTTCTCCTTTGGATAATAACTTTAATGTATTTAAAGCTTATTTATTAGCTAAGAAATAAAAAAAAGAACCTCAGCATTTCTATATGGAATTGCTGAGGTCTCTTATGGCTAATGTAAAAAGTGATTGGTATTTTATTCTATTTCAGCTTGCTTTTCCCGCTGTCTTTTTTCCCAAGCCTTCATCTTTTCTTCAAACTCTTTTATTTTAGGCTCATTTTCCTTTTCCCAGTTTTCCATTTTTTTCTGAAATTCCTCCATTTTTGGAGCGTAGGCTGTTTCCCAATCTGCTTGCTTGGCTTCCATTTTTTTGTTCCATTCTTCCATTTTTGCTTCCCACTCTTTCATGGACTGACCGTGTTTTTTCTCCCATTCAGCCATTTTTTCTTCCATGATCTGGGCTTTAACTTCCATTTTAGCCTCTACTTTTTTTAGTTCTTGCTCAAGTTCTTTTTTTCTCTGAACATCCATGATGCTGGTATCCATTTCCATTTGGGCAAGTTCCACTGCTATTTCGCTGATTCTGCTGGCTTCTTCAGTAATTTCCAGTTCTATTTCAGGAATGGGAGGAGCGAATTCTATTCCTTCCATCGGAGGCATTGGAGGCATTGGAGGGATTTGTACATCCATTTGTGGTACTGGACTAAGTTCCAGTACAGGCATTGGATCATCTACGTTTATTGACTTATTTATCACTACCTTGGTTGGTACAGTATCACAGTCCACTGCATTGGCAAGGATTACCCTTTTGCTCATTTTCACCAAGGGCTGTTTTGCCCTATTGGTGATGATTTCTATTTCATAATCATTGTCTCTTTGGAGGATGACTCTTCTGTTTTCTATATGAGTTTCAGCTGAATTTCGGGTGGTGTTTATTGTGCTTGCAGAATTCTTATTTTGCTCATTGATTTCATCAGGACAGGGGAAGTGCCAGGCTTTAACTATTGTTTTGCTTTTGAGATCTGTTAAAATGTATTCATTTGAGAGCCGCTTTTCTTCAGTTGGTATTGCGCCCATTACAAGGGAGGCACTGATCATAAGTGATACTAACATGGTAAGGGAGATTAAGGGTGAAAGTTTTTCTTTATGGGGTTGTAAGCCCAATATTCTTTTTATTCTGTTTAACGTGTGGTTCTGGGGACCAGTAGCAGCCAAGGCCATTTCAGGAGTTGATGCATGGGCGTGTTCAGCCACTTCGGCTAGGCCATATGCCAGGTCCTGAGGAGTGAATCCCAGGCTGAGGACTACATCATCACATGCGTTTTCTCTTTCTGTTCTAATCACTTCGTTAATCCACCAAAAGCAGGGATGAAAAAAGAAGAAAACTTCCAGGCAGTGTTGCAATATGTTTACCAAATAATCGTAGCGCTTGATATGAGCCAATTCATGCGCTATTATTGCTTCTAATTGTTGTGGTGTGGTATTGAAAAGTAAGCCTGCTGGGATAAGAATAACTGGTTTAATAACGCCATATGTAATGGGCACATGAACTAGATGACTTTTTAAAACTTTTACTTTTCTATAAAATTCCATGGAAGCAATCATGCTATTGACTCTTTTGACCAATTGGTCAGGTACTTCTTGGTTGTGCTTTTTATGTAGGTTCCGTAGATCGAAAAGACTTCCGGATAATTTTACTAAATAAAATAATGCTCCAAGTAACCAGAGGTTGACAATGGTAGGCAAGAATGCTTCCAGGCGGGAATACCAAATTTGGTCTAATAGTCCAGTTCGTGCTCCATTAACAGCTATGTGCTCATTAGTCGTAGCAAAAGCTGTAGGGGCAAATTTATTAGTTGCTGAAAATTCAACCATTTGGGAAGCATGCTGCTGAGGAGTTTCCAAAACAAGTGTGAAGGTCCAGATACTGATAATGGCTATGATAAGCAATGATGCCAGGCCTGCAAAGTACCTATAGTTTGAGGATTTGTTATTTGAGAATTTCAAAAGGACCCACAGCAAAAGACTCACCGTTACTATTTGCCAGGTAGAATGCACCAAGGTCCATCCGATTGCTTCTAGGTATTCTTCCTGGATAAATTGATTGATAAATTCCATTATTGCTGGTTTTCGAGTTCATTAAGTAGTTGTCGGATTTCATTGATTTCCTCCTTAGAAGGATTGCTCTGGCCGATAGCTCTCATAATGAGTTTTTTTGCCGAGCCACCAAAAGTCGAATCCATAAAACTGCTTAATAGAGAGTTTTGAGTTTCCTTCTCTGTGATGGCAGGCATATAGAGGTGACTTCTACCTTGTTCTGATCTGGTAAGCAAGCCCTTTGCAAACATGATTTGCATCGTTTTCAGCGTAGTGGTGTAGCCGGTGTCCTTAGTTTGACTTAGTACATCATGGATTTCCCTAACACTCGCATTCTTCTTATTCCATAATATGGAAAGGATTTCAAGTTCAGAATCTGTTGGTTTGTATTTCATTTTTAACCTTACTACGATTTATTTCGTAATAAATGTATACGATGTTTTTCGTAATTCAAAAAAATAGTACGATGTTTTTCGTAATTAAAATGTTAATAAATGTTAAAACTGCTGAAAGTTAATGGGTTGTGTATCTGATTGAGGAACTATACCGTTATGAAATTGATTAGTAAAATCATGATTATGAGGATTGTCCTCAATTTAAACTGTTAAGTGTTTTAATTACGAATATCCAACTCAATTGCAGAGTAATTAAAGTTGTTTATTCACCCAGAAGGCCGGAGTTTTCCGGCCTTTTTTTTAACTTGGAGTATGTGCTTGATAACATTTGCATGGAAATCACACCCTAGGTATAAGTTGGTATTGGTGGCCAACAGGGATGAGTTCTTTACTCGCCCCACTGCTCCTTTGTTTCAATGGGAAAGTGGTATTTACGCTGGAAAAGATCTAAAAGGAGGAGGGACTTGGATGGGGATTCATCCTAAGGGAAGGTTTGCTGCTTTGACCAATTATAGGGATTTGAAAAATTTGAAAGAGAATCCTGTGAGCAGGGGAAAGCTGGTGTCGGACTTTTTAGAAGATCATTCAAAGCCCAAATCCTATATGAATAGTTTAAGAGATAAACAGGATCAATTTGATGGTTTTAATTTATTGGTGGGTGATCAAGAGGAAATGTGGTATTTGTCCAATTATGGTGAAAAACCTATTGAAGTACCTAAAGGAATTCACGGTTTGAGCAACTCATTGATAAATGTTCCCTGGAAAAAAGTACAGGAAAGTAAGTTGAGACTTCAGGAAGTCATGAAGCAGGATGAAATTGACCTGAGAGATTTATTTGAAGTGAATATGGGTAGGGAAGAAGAGAAATTGGAGAACTTACCTGAAACTGGATTACCACTGGAAATTGAGAAGGCCGTTTCAGCAGCTTTTATAGAACCCATCAATCGGTATGGAACTGTTGGGGTTTCTGCATTGCTTTGGGAGAAAGGAAGTCAAAAGGTCCAGTTTCGGGAGAAGCAGGTATTGGAGTCTGGAGGATTTATAGAGAGGCAAGTGGAATTTAAGACAAATGGTAGCTAAGGTTTTATTTTTCAGTTTAGGAATTCTTAATTTTAAGATTGGATATCAATTTTGATTTTATCAGGAACTTGACGAACTCTCCATCTTAAATTCTGTTTTAAATAGTATGAAAAAAATAGATGTATTAATAGTAGGTGCTGGACCTATAGGTTTGGCTTGTGGGATTGAAGCAGAAAGACATCAGCTGGACTATGTGATCTTGGAAAAGGGCACGCTGGTCAATTCCATATTTAATTATCCCGTAAATATGACTTTTTTCTCCACTTCTGAAAAATTGGAAATGGGAGGGATCCCTTTTATGTCTATAAATAAGCAGCCTACCCGGCCAGAAGCATTGGAATATTATAGGAGGGTAAGCCAGCATTTTGATTTGAAAGTTAATCTTTACGAGGAAGTGCAGAATATAGAAAAGCAGGCAAGCGGTGAATTTTTGGTTAAATCCTCAAAAGGCGATTATCTAGCAGAGAAAATTGTTCTTTCTACTGGGTTTTATGACCTTCCCAATAAAATGAATATACCTGGTGAGGAACTGCCAAAGGTTACCCATTATTACAAAGAACCGTGGCCTTATATAGGCCAGAAGGTCATTGTTGTTGGTGGAGGAAATTCGGCTGTAGATGTTGCATTGGAAACCTGGCGAAAAGGAGCCGAGGTTACTATGGTGATGATCAATCCTACTGTAGATCCAAATGTCAAATACTGGGTACGGCCTGATGTGGAGAATAGGATTAAGGAAGGTTCAATTAAAGCTTATTTTGATAGCTCTCTTAAAGAAATCAAAGAGCATGCAGTGATTATCAATACTCCGGAAGGAGAGGTTGAATTAGAGAATGATTTTGTTTTGGCCATGACGGGATATCAGCCTAATTATAAATTACTAGATCAGCTGGGTGTGGAGTTGACTTTGGATGAAAAAAGAAGGCCTTGTTTTGATGGGAAAAGCCAAGAGTCCAACGTTTCAGGACTATATTTAGCAGGGGTTGTCTGTGGAGGACTGAATACAAGGGAGTATTTTATTGAAAATACCATTGTTCATGCACATGCGATATTTGAGGATATCATGTCAAAAAGAAAGGTAGCTGTTAAATAATCCACTCGTTATAATAGTCCTGGAGACTTGGGGAGTGTAAGACTGTCCAGAAAGGAAGAAACAAATACTATTTCTTGGTGGGGAATTTGATAAAGAAAGTGGTGCCTATTCCGATTTCACTTTTTACATCCAGTTGCCCACCAATTTTTATAGCATTTTCTTTACAGATATATAATCCAAGTCCGTAACCTTTTTCAGATGCAGTACCCAAAGAAGAAATGTAGTTCTTGCTAAAAATATTTTTCAGTTTTTTCTCCGAAATGCCGACCCCCGTATCATCGATAATAATGTTGATAAATTGACCGTTGTTTTCATAAGAAAAATGGATCTCCCCCTTGGGAGGGGTAAATTTGATGGCGTTTTGAAGTAGGTTTCTAATGATCAATAAAAGTCGATCTGGATCCGTTTTGATCTCCAGCGGGCCTGAAAAGGATTTTGTAAAAAATATTCCTTTTTGCTCAGCCATGGATTTATAAATGTCCAAAGTGTGCTGGCAACGTTCTTGAAAATTGATAGTCTTGAAAATTGGTTTACTGCTTTTGAGTTCTATGGCAGCCCACTCCAAAATGCTTTCAGCCATTTTCTGGGTGTTTGAGGCCATCAATAAAAGGTCTTCTTGTACTGTTTTGGTTTCCTCCTCACTAAGTTCATCCTCTTTGATCATTTGCAAGATATTGGTGATGGAGATCAGTGGGTTCTTGAGATCATGGGAGATCAGCGCGATAATTTTGTTCTTTTGCTCCAAGCTGTCCTCCAAGCTAGTATTGGCTTCCCTGAAGGCCTTGTTCCTGAAATCACTTTTGATTTTTTGTTTATGATAGTTCCATTTAAGCATAGAAATAATCGCAATCATTCCAATAATGCAGGCCAAATAAGTAAGTAAATGGTCAGTTATTCTGATATTGACACTTTCATAGTTTTCAGGAATGAGCTCAGGGAATTTACTGCCAATGATATATAGGCTACTAAAGAAGATGAAATTATAAGCTCCCCAGAACCAGAATTCCTTACGGTCAGATAAGGTCAGGATAAGTAGATGAATCATGAGGAAGATATAGGAGCTGGGCCCGTTTATGCCGTCATTGAGGTAAAAATTGACAACAAGTATTGGGTAGCTAAAAACAGCCAATGTTCTAATTCCATTTTTGAAATTTTTAGATTTTCTAGCCAAAATATAAGCTAGGATCACCACCAGTGCGGTAAGGATAAGAATAATGGAAAGTATTTTTTGGCCAGTTAAAAAGTTGAATATGACCATTCCAAAAAGGTAGAGTACGAGAATTAAGGCAGTAGAATTAAAAATTCTGCCTTCCATGCCCTGTCCTGGAGAAAGGGCCGTCAGTTTCTTCCAAATTCTTTTTATGTTAAAAAGCAATTTGATCTGGATTAGGGTTGTCCTTAATGGTATTACACTATATGTTCAATCAACATGGTGTTGATTGTGATTTTTCATTATTTAAATACCGAAGTGAATTTGAAGTTTTGCCCTTCAAATAATCCTAAGTCGCTGAGTTTTAAATCAGGAATAACCAAGAGTGCCATAAAGCTGAGTGTCATAAAAGGAGAGTCCAGTTTCGATCCCATTTCTTTGGACATTTTATCGATTTCAGTGTAGGCAGCAGCGATTTCAAAGCCATCTTCTGCTGACATTATACCTGCTACAGGAAGTGCGAGGGCAATACTTTCCTTGTCTGATACGGCGGAAATTCCTCCTTTGACATCAATAAGTAAGTTAACCGCTTTTGAGATCGCTTGATTGTTTACGCCAACTGCAATGATATTGTGCGAATCATGTCCCACAGAGGAGGCTATTGCCCCTTCCTTCAATCCAAAGTTTTTAATAAATGCCACTGCTGGCTTTTTGTTTTCATAACGATTTACTACGGTGATTTTTAAGATGTCCTCAGCTATATTAGCTTCTGCCAATCCATCATTTACAATGATGTTTCCAGAGATTTCATTCGTGATTAATTGTCCATTTAATGCTTCTATGATTCTTACAGTGTTGCTCTTCGCTAAAATCTCAAAATCTGAGGGGGATTTGCGTTCAGTGTGGAAGTTGTTGATGGCCTTACTTGTTACCGAGTGAATGAGGGTTTTTCCTTCAGCTGCAACTTTGTTTCCGTTGATATAAGTGGATAGTATTTTAAAGTTAATGAGGTCTTTTGCGATAATAAAGTCAGCGGGGTCTCCTTCATTGAGCATGCCGACTTCTAAGTTGTAATGATGAACGGGATTAATACAAGCAGCTTTTAGTGTGTCGAAAAGATCTTTTCCTTTTGCTATGGACCTTGCTGCCAGTTGGTTGATATGGCCCAGGACCAAGCTGTCAGGATGTTTGTCATCCGAACAGAACATGATATTGTCTGAATGATCATCTATAAGGTCGATAAGCGCCTCGAAATTTTTGGCAGCACTGCCTTCACGGATCGCTATTTTCATTCCGTATTGCAGTTTGTCCATCGCTTCCTCAGCGGTAAAGCACTCATGATCGGTACTTATTCCTGCATCAATATACTTTTTTGCGGTTTGTCCTCTGAGGCCCGGAGCGTGACCATCTACTGGTTTGCCATGTTTCTGAGCCAGGGATATTTTTTCCATCACTTGTTTGTCTCTATTGATGGTGCCTGGCCAGTTCATCATTTCAGCCAAGTATTTGATTTCCTTTCTGGATAATAAGTCATTGATGTCATTTGCATTGATTTCTCCCCCAGCCGTTTCAAATGGTGTTGCAGGTACACAGGAGGGTGCTCCAAAGAAGAATTTGAAATTGACCTGATTGCCGTTTTCAATCATATACTCGACACCTGGTTTACCGCAAACATTAGCGATTTCATGAGGGTCCGAAACTGTCGCTACCGTTCCATGAATTACAGCTAATCGGGCAAATTCTGCCGGGACAAGCATGGAGGATTCTATATGTACATGCGCATCGATAAAACCAGGCATAATAAATTCCTCCGGGGCTGATTCCAGTTTTATGATGCTGGAGATACGACCTTTGCTCACTTCTACTCTTGCGGGAAAAATGTTCCGGTTGGGAATATCCACCAATTGGCCTTCAACAGAAAAATCTAACATAGGGAGATATTGTTTTTTTAATAAATATAATGGATTAGGGCGAATATTGATAATCTAGAAGTACCTGGGATTACGGTTTACCGATGATACTATGTGGATTAAAGGAGGATTAATCGATTCAAAACTTTTATATTTGCGGGGAAATAGAAGGCAGCTAAATTCATTTTTAATTATGAAGAAAATTATTGTAGCCATTGATGGTTATTCCGGATGTGGAAAAAGCTCTACTGCCAAAGAGGTAGCCAAAGAGTTGGGATATACATATATAGACTCCGGTGCGATGTACAGAGCTGCTACATTACATTTCATCAATAAGTTTACGGTTTTGACCAATCCTAGGGATGTAAAGAAGTCCTTGGAGGATTTGGAGGTGTCATTTCACCAAAATGAAGAAACGGGGCTTCAAGAGACCTATCTAAACGGATTAAATGTAGAGAAGAAAATCAGGGAGATGGAAGTTTCTGAAAAGGTAAGTGAGGTAAGCAAAATTAAGGAGGTTCGTCAGGAACTTGTCGCTCAGCAACAACGCTTAGGGAGGCATAAAGGTGTTGTAATGGATGGAAGGGATATTGGAACAGTGGTTTTTCCTGAGGCAGAGCTGAAGGTTTTTATGACTGCTGATTTGAAAATCCGTGCTGAAAGAAGACAGAAGGAATTGTTGGATAAGGGGGAAATGGTTGAGTTAGACCGAATTATCCAAAATTTGTCTGAAAGGGACAGAATTGATTCCAGCAGAGAAGAAAGTCCTTTAAGGAAATCCGATGATGCAGTTGAAATAGACACTAGTTTACTGGATTTTCAGGAACAAGTTAACGAAATTGCCAGTCTGGCACAGCAAAGAATGGCAGTGGATAACTAATTAATATGATGCAAGTTACAATAGACAAGAATTCAGGTTATTGCTTTGGGGTGGAGTTTGCCATAAAAATGGCAGAAGATGAAATGGAGGAAGCCAACAGTCTATATTGTTTGGGCGATATTGTCCATAACGATATGGAGGTGAAGCGATTGAGTGATAAAGGATTGGTGATAATAGATAGGGAAGAACTGAAAAATCTATCTAATTGTAAGGTCCTCATCCGTGCGCATGGTGAACCACCAGAGACCTATAAATTAGCGATTGAAAATAATATAGAGCTGATAGATGCTTCCTGTCCGGTGGTACTTAAGCTCCAACATAGGGTGAAGACTGCTTTTGACAAGATGGAAAAGAAGGATGGCCAGATCGTGATTTATGGAAAAAAAGGCCATGCAGAGGTGATCGGATTGACAGGGCAGACCTTAGAAAAAGCCATCGTGGTGATGGAAGATGATGATTTGGAAAAAATTGATTTTTCAAGACCCGTGACTTTGTTTAGTCAGACCACAAAAAGTACCAAAGGTTTTTATGCCTTAAAAGAAAAAATTGCCCAAAGGATGGCATCATCCAATCAGACTTTGGAAGAAGTGGATTTTACTGCCAATGATTCCATTTGTCGTCAAGTTTCCAATAGGGAGCCTCAGCTTACCCGTTTTTCTCAGGAAAATGACGTGATTATTTTTGTTTCCGGTAAAAAAAGTTCCAATGGCAAGGCCCTTTACCAGGTTTGTAAGACACAGAATGAAAGAAGTTATTTTGTGGAAAATGAGCAGGAACTTGATCCTAATTGGTTCGCTGAAGGGGATAAGGTAGGCATTTGCGGTGCTACATCCACTCCTATGTGGCTCATGGAGCAAGTGATGCACTATATTAATTCTCTTGGTCAGGAGACATGTGCCCAGTAGCCTAAAAAATAATTTTAGTCAAGACAATATCCCACTTATAAATATTACTAGAATTATCTTCTAATAACTAATGTATTTTATTAGATTTGAGGCGTTTTTCAAAGGACCATATAGTTACAATATAAAATATGTCAAAACTAGTTAAGCTTAAGAAGGGATTTGATATTAAGCTGGCAGGTAAGGCGGAAAGGCAAATTGAAGCATTTCAGCCAGCTCAGACCTTCGCGATTAAGCCTACAGATTTTGTAGGAATGCAGCGTCCAAAAGTCCTTGTCAAAGAGGGGGATACTGTGAAAGCAGGTACGCCGATCTTGTTTGATAAAAAACTCGAAAAGGTACTTTATGCAGCTCCTGTTTCAGGAGAAATCGTGGAAATCAAGAGAGGTGAAAGACGAAAATTGTTGGAAATCAGGATTATGGCTGACAAAGAAGTTAGTTATGAGACTTTTGACAAATTTTCTGATTCAGATCTCAAGTCCCTATCTAAAGAGCAAGCCACTGCCCAATTGCTAAAAGGCGGGGTATGGCCACAGATCATCCAAAGACCATTTGGTGTTGTAGCCAACCCAGATGAAGAGCCAAAGGCTATCTTTATTTCCGGTTTTGATTCTCATCCTTTAGCTCCTGATTATGGAGTATTGCTTAAAGGACAGGAGAAATACTTCGAAGCCGGTATCTCTATCCTTAAAAAACTTACTTCTGGACAAGTACATTTGAACTTGGATGCTCATTCTGAGGTGTCTCCAGCATATGCCGGTGTTCAAGGTGTTCAGGTAAATAAGTTTGAGGGACCACACCCAGCGGGTAATGTTGGTGTTCAAATTCATCATATAGATCCTATTAATAAAGGTGATTTGGTTTGGACTGTCAATCCTTATGGTGTTGTTCAAATTGGAAAACTATTCCTTGAAGGGATCCTTGATGCATCTAAACTAGTTGCTATTACTGGTTCGGAAGTGAAAAAGGCTGCTTACGTGAAGACTTACCTTGGAGCAAACGTCTCTACGTTTGTGGATGGAAACCTGAAGTCTGATCATGTAAGGGTTATTTCCGGCAATGTGCTTACTGGTGAAAAAATAGCATCAGATGGTTATGTGGGTTATTACCATCATCAGATCACTGTGATCCCTGAGGGAGATTATGAGGAGTTCTTGGGATGGCTTAAGCCGACCACAAGCAAGTTAAGCTTTAGTAAGGCTTTGGGTATATTCTCATTTTTGAATAAGGGTGAATTTAAAGTGGATACCAATACACATGGTGAAGAAAGACCATTTGTAGTTTCGGGAGTGTTTGAAAAAGTACTTCCAATGGATATTCTTCCTACATACCTTTTCAAGGCAATTATCTCAGAAGATTTTGATGAGATGGAAGAGCTTGGGCTTTTTGAGATTGTTGAAGAGGATGTTGCCTTGTGTGAGTTTGTAGATCCTTCAAAGAATGATTTGCAGGAAATTGTGAGAAATGGGATTGAATTATTAATGTATAGTTAAAATATGAAGGCATTACAAAACTTATTTGATAAGCTAAAGCCGAATTTCGAAAAAGGGGGGAAGTGGGAGAAATTCTACACCCTTTACGAAGGACACCGGACGATTGCTTTTGCTCCTGATATCACTACTAAAGCAAAAGGTTCTCAGATTAAAGATGCAGTAGATTTAAAGAGAGTGATGATTACGGTAGTTATTGCCATGATCCCAGCTCTTCTTTTTGGGATATTTAATGTTGGCTTTCAACATTTTCTTGCTGTTGGTGAAGAAGCTACTTTAGTTGACAAAGTGCTTTTTGGTGCAATGGCAGTATTACCAACCTTGATAGTTTCTTATGCAGTAGGTCTATTAACTGAATTTACTTTCTGTGTGATCAGAAATCACCCGATTAGTGAAGGATTCCTTGTTTCAGGGATGTTGATTGCATTGGTTATGCCTCCATTTATTCCAGTATGGCAAGTGGCATTGGCGACAATCTTTGCTGTAGTGATTGGTAAAGAGGTGTTTGGAGGAACAGGAATGAATATCCTGAATGTGGCTTTGACCGCTAGGGCTTTCTTGTATTTCGCTTATCCAGCACAAATTTCAGGTGACCAAGTTTGGACTTATTTAGGTGAGAAAACTGCCGTTGACGGTTTCTCTGGTGCGACTGCACTCTCTGTAGCTTTCCAAGCAGGTCAAAATGGAGAAGCTGTTACTTCAGCATTAGCTGCTCATAACAGTGGTATCGGAGAAAATCTATACAGCTTTGCCAATATGTTTTTAGGATTTATTCCTGGTTCTATTGGTGAAACTTCTGTATTGATGATCCTTATCGGTGCAGCAGTCCTAGTAGGAACTGGCGTAGCAAGTTGGAAAATTATCGTGAGTGGTTTTGCAGGCACTTATATCATGGGCTTGATCATGAACGCCTTTGCTGTGAATGAATTTATGGCGATGCCTGCACATTATCACTTGGTAATGGGTGGTGTAGCTTTTGGTATCGTGTTTATGGCAACTGATCCTGTATCAGCAGCACAAACAGAATCCGGTAAATGGCTTTACGGTTTGTTGATTGGTTTCTTGACCGTAATCATCAGGGTAACTAACCCAGCCTATCCAGAGGGTATCATGTTGGCGGTTCTATTGATGAACGTCTTTGCCCCACTTATTGATTTTTATGTTGTAAAAGCAAACAAGAAAAGGAGGTTACAACGTGCAACAGTCTAATACATATATCATCACGTTTTCGGTAATCCTTACCGTGGTTCTAGGCTTTTTATTGTCAGGTACTTCAGAATTGTTAGGACCAATTCAGAAGGAAGCTGAAGCCTTGGATACCAAAAAGCAGATTTTAGGAGCTGTAGTGGATGCAGAGAAAATTGCAGCCATGAAGCCTAAGGAGATCAGAGAATTCTATGAAAACACTATCTCTTCTAAAGTAGTCAACATCAATGGTGAAGAAGTAACAGAGCAAGGTGGAGTAGCCATCACTGCAGAAGCTGTTAATGTCGCCAAGAATTACAAAAAACCAGCTGAAGAGAGACTTTATCCAGTTTATATCTTCCACGAAGAAGGAAATGAAGACAAAGTTGTTTCTTATATCCTTCCAGTATTTGGTGCTGGACTTTGGGATGCTATCTGGGGTTATTTGGCGCTGAAAACTGATTTGAATACCATTGAAGGGGTGACTTTCTCCCACGCTGGTGAAACTCCAGGTTTGGGTGCAAGGATCACTTCCAAGGATATTCAGAGCCGTTTCCAAGGAAAAGAAATCTATAACGAGTCTGGAGATCTAGTAGCTGTGGAAATGCAAAAAGGAGAAGGTAAAGATTATTCATCCAACCCTCATATGGTGGATGGAATGTCTGGAGCTACTCTTACCGCAAAAGGTGTAAATAATATGCTGACTAACTATTTGGATGCCTACAAATCTTACCTTGAAAAGGTAAAAGGTAATTCTTAATCAGTCAGTTTTAAAATATTGTAGAACGTCTCAACATTTATTGAAATGAGTACAGAAACAGCAGAAAAGATAGAAGTAAAAAAGCCCGCTGAGGCACTTCTTTCCAAGCGAAGAAAAAAACTGATCAGTGACCCTTTGGTAGATGATAACCCGGTAACCATACAGGTATTGGGTATCTGCTCGGCACTGGCGGTAACCACACAGATGAAGCCTACTTTTGTAATGGCCCTATCTGTGGTTTTCGTGATTGTGATGTCAAACTTGACCATCTCTATCATGAGAAATACTATTCCTACCCGTGTTAGGATTATCGTACAGTTGGCAGTAGTGGCCACTTTGGTAACCTTGGTAAATGAGGTATTGAAAGCTTTTGCTTATGATATGTACAAGGAGCTTTCAGTATTCGTAGGTTTGATCATTACCAACTGTATCGTAATGGGTCGTCTTGAAGCCTTTGCGATGGGGAATAAGCCATATGATTCCATTCTTGATGGTTTTGGTAGTGCCCTAGGTTATTCTTGGATTATTTTGGCAGTGGCCTTCTTCCGTGAGCTTTGGGGTTCAGGTACCGTGTTTGGTATTCCTGTATTTGATACCGTTTCATCATGGTTCGGAGATGACTTCTCTTTAGCTACCAACGGTTTGATGGTGAGTCCAGTAGGAGCCTTTATTATCCTTGGTCTGATCATTTGGGTACAGCGTACCAAAACAGGTTATGTTGAACATTAAAAATTGCTAAGAAATGGAATTATTTAGCTTAGGAATCCGGTCAATCTTTATTGACAATATGGTATTTGCTTACTTTTTGGGGATGTGCTCTTTCTTGGCCGTTTCTAAAAAAGTAGATACAGCCTTAGGTCTTGGTGCAGCGGTTATCTTCGTATTGACCATCACTGTTCCTTTGAACTGGCTATTGAATGAATTTGTACTTAAAGAAGGAGCTTTGTCTTTCTTGGGTGAATCATTTGCAACGATAGATCTTACTTTCTTGAGGTTTATCATGTTTATCGCCATCATTGCTGCTATGGTACAGTTGGTGGAGATGATCGTTGAAAAATTTGCTCCTGCTCTTTACGGAGCTTTGGGTATTTTCCTTCCTTTGATCGCTGTAAACTGTGCGATTCTTGGTGGTTCTCTTTTCATGGCCCAAAGAGATTATACTTTAGCTGAAGCTACAGTATATGGATTTGGTTCAGGTGTTGGTTGGTTATTGGCTATTATTGCCCTAGCAGCTATTAGAGAGAAATTGAAGTATTCAAATGTACCAAATGGTCTTAAGGGGCTTGGTATTACTATGTTGATTACCGGATTGATGGGGATTGCCTTTATGTCTTTCATGGGTATTGACCTTTAATCGATAAAAATTATATTTAAACCCTGCCGGATGATCGGCAGGGTTTTTTTTTGCCTTTTTAACTAAACAGGCATAATTTTTATAGCTTTTATTATACCATTAAACGCTTAGACCATGTCATTTACCTCCAAACGGATTTTAAATTACTTTCTGAAAGGATTGCTCTTTGTAGCACCTTTGGCATTGACCATTTATATCATATTGCAGATTATCAAGTTTTTGGATAATCTTTTGCCTATTCCTGTTCCGGGTTTAGGAATTTTGATTGTATTTGCTATGATCACCTTCATAGGTTATTTGGCCAATATATTTATTACAAGGCCCATTTTTATATTATTAGAGAGGGGCCTCTTTAAGATACCTCTAGTAAATATTATCTATACCAGTATTAAAGATTTAATGTCGGCTTTCGTAGGGGACAAAAAGAAATTCAACACCCCTGCTGTGATACAATTAACAGATACGATTAGTCGATTGGGCTTTATTACTCAGGATGATTTGAGTGTAATAGGTGAAGAGGATTTGGTCGCAATATATCTTCCCCACTCCTATAATTTTAGTGGAAATTGCTTTTTGGTGCCGAGAAAAAATGTTCGCGTTTTGGAGAATGCGAATAGTGCTGATGTGATGAAATTTATTGTTTCAGGCGGTGTGTCAGAGCTAAAAAAGGATTAAACAATAAAGGCTCCAATTAGGAGCCTTTATGTGGTTTATTTGTCAAATTAGATTTGAGCTTCAAGTTTTTGGGATAGAACAGCTTTAGGTACAGCACCTACTTGCTTGTCTACGATTTCACCATTTTTGAAGAATAACAAAGTAGGGATACTTCTGATTCCGAATTTAGATGCTACTCCAGGGTTAGAATCAACATCTACTTTTCCTACTACGGCTTTACCATCATACTCTCCAGCAATCTCTTCTACTACTGGCCCAATCATTTTACATGGTCCGCACCATTCAGCCCAGAAATCCACTAGGATTGGTTGATCAGAATTGATGATTTCTTCAAAGTTAGCGTCTGTAATTTCAATTGCTTTTGCCATTATATTGTGTGTTTATAGTTTTTTCTGATTTCAAATATAGTATTCTAAAGTATTTTAGGTTTCTTTTAGTTCCGCTTTGATGAAAATATTTCTCAAAAGTGGCCTTTAAAGCCCTGAAGTGCAATATTTTTTAAATGATTTTATAGCTTAATTCTGGTATGGTTTCCAGCTCTTTGATCATTTCAAATGATGGATCAATAGTGTATTTTGTGGACATTAGGTCAACAGCTATCCTTTCCTTTATATCAGTTACATTGATGTGCAGTTTAGCCTCTCCTTTATATTTGGTAGTGATGGCCTCCAATCTTTCCATTAAGTCCAAAGTGAGATCATCCAAGTTGATGTTGATCCTGATGCCCTTTACCATCTTACTCCTTACTTCATTGAGCAAAATGATGTTGCCTACTTTAAATTCCAGGTCTTCTGGGTTCCAACGTTTCCCTTGCACACTTCCCGTGATATAAAGGAACCAGCCTGTCATGAAGTACTCTTTGAACTTAACATAGTCATCACCAAAGAAGAAGAAGGTATGGCCACCATTATAGTCCTCTAAGGTTAAGGTGCCAAATGGGTTTCCGTTTTTGGTGGTTCTATGTGCAAATGATGTAACTACTCCTGCCGCCTTAATGTTTTCGCCTTTGGATTTTAAAGCTTCAGTATTGGTGAATTCTGAAAGAGGTGTATTGGTAAAGGATTCGAATTCTACCTTGAACTGATCCAATGGATGGCCCGAAATATAAAGCCCCACCACTTCCTTTTCAATATTCAGCTTTTGAAGTTGGCTGAAAGGCTCGATAGGTGTAATACTTGGCATGGGGACCTCCATCCCTGAGCCTCCGCCAAATAGGGATACTTGAGAGCTTTCTGCTTCTTGTGCCTTTTTCTGAGCATATTTGACCGCCTTTTCAATTAAGGTGGCATCATTTTCAGGTCCTTCCAGGTATTGCCTTCTATGGTGGTCAGGGAAACAATCAAATCCGCCGGCCATGGCTAAGGATTCCAATGTCTTTTTGTTTACAGCCCTTAGGTTAACTCTTTGGGTAAAATCAAAGATGTTTTTGTAAGGACCATTTTCTTCGCGTTCCTCGATTACAGAGTGGACAGCAGCACCACCAGCTCCCTTAATAGCGGCGAGTCCAAAGCGAATTTGACCTTCTTGGTTTACGGTAAACCCTTCTTTTGATTCATTGACATCAGGTCCCAGTACTTCTATTCCCATTCGTTTACACTCTTCCATAAAGAACGTAACCTGGGTGATATCATTCATGTTATTACTCAATACCGATGCCATGTATTCCGCAGGATAGTGAGCTTTTAGATAAGCAGTTTGATAGGCAACCCATGCATAACAAGTCGAGTGGGACTTGTTAAAGGCATAAGAAGCAAATGCTTCCCAGTCTTTCCAGATTTTTTCCAATCGCCCTTTGTCATGGCCCTTTTCAGCAGCCTGGTTGACAAATTTAGGCTTCATCTTATCCAGTACATCCTTCAGCTTCTTACCCATGGCTTTACGAAGAACGTCGGCCTCACCCTTGGTAAAGCCAGCTAATTTTTGGGAGAGGAGCATCACCTGTTCCTGATAGACAGTAATACCATAAGTTTCCTTTAGGTATTCCTCCATATCATCCAAGTCATAGGAGATTTCCTCGTCCCCATGCTTTCTTCTAATAAAGCTTGGGATATATTCCAATGGCCCTGGACGATAAAGGGCATTCATGGCAATCAAATCTGCGAAAACCGTTGGTTTAAGTTCCCGCATGTATTTCTGCATACCTGCAGATTCATACTGGAAGATGCCGACCGTTTCACCGCGTTGGAAAAGCTCATAGGTAGGGGCGTCATCAATAGGGAAATTTTCCGGATCAAGTTCGATACCATGCCTTTCCTTGACGATTTTTACTGCATCCTTAATCAGGGTTAGGGTCTTAAGACCCAAAAAGTCCATTTTAAGCAGACCAGCACTTTCTACCACGGAGTTGTCAAACTGCGTACAGTACATGTCCGAATCCTTGGCCAGGGCCACTGGTACGAAGTTGGTAATGTCGTCAGGAGTAATAATTACCCCACAGGCGTGAATACCAGTGTTTCGAACAGAGCCTTCCAATATCTTTGCTTGATTAATTGTCTTGGCCAGATCATCAGCACCTTTGGATATATTGATCAGCTCATAAGCCTTATCAATATTCTCAGCATTTCCTTTAAGCTTATCCGACAGTTTTGCCCGATCACTTGCCAGACCAAATAAAGCTTTGAGTTTGATGTCTGGCACCAGTTTGGCTAGCCTGTCAGCATCTGAAAGCGGTAAATCCAAGGCCCTTGCGGTGTCACGAATGGCAGACTTTGCAGCCATGGTACCATAAGTGATAATTTGGGCTACCTGATTGGCTCCATACTTGTCAATTACATAATCGATTACCTTTTGACGACCATGGTCATCAAAGTCAATATCAATATCGGGAAGTGATACCCTATCTGGATTAAGGAATCTCTCAAAAAGGAGATCATACATGATGGGGTCCACATTGGTAATTCCGATACAATAGGCTACAGCAGAACCTGCAGCTGATCCCCTTCCAGGCCCCACAGACACGCCCATTTCCCTAGCTGCAGTGGTGAAATCCTGAACAATGAGGAAGTAACCTGGATAACCAGTATTGGCAATAATAGAAAGTTCAAAGTCTAGTCTCTCTCGGATCTCGTCCGTGATTTCAGGATAGCGTTTTTTGGCACCTTCATAGGTAAGGTGGCGGAGATAGGCATTTTCACCTCTTTTACCACCGTCTTCATCATCCTGAGGGTCTTGGAATTGCTCCGGAATATCAAATTTTGGTAGTAATACCTCCCTGGCCAATTTATATACTTCGATCTTATCTACGATCTCATTGGTACATTCAATGGCCTCTGGAAGGTCTGCGAAGAGTTTTTTCATCTCTTCTGGAGTTTTGATGTAGAACTCCTCATTTGGGAAACCATAGCGGAATTCCCGGCCTTTCTTTCCTATATATTTTTTAGGCTTATCTACCTTCTCACCATCTTTTACACAAAGTAAAATATCATGTGCTTTGGCGTCATTTTTCGTATTGTAATAGGTGTTGTTCGCAGCGAAATACTTGACATCATATTTATTGGCAAAGCGCAATAGGACTTCGTTTACCTTTTCTTCTTCAGGCACTCCGTGTCGGTTGAGTTCCACATAGAAGTCATCACCAAACTGTTCCTTCCACCATAAAAAGGCTTCTTCCGCCTGGGTTTCTCCCACATTTAGGATCAGAAAGGGGATTTCCCCCCAAAGTCCACCGGTGGTGGCAATTACATCTCCCTTGTATTGAACCAGAAGTTCTTTGTCAATTCGAGGGACATAATAAAAACCTTGGGTATAAGCATAGGAGGCCAATTTGGCAAGGTTATGATATCCTGCTTTGTTCTTCGCCAAAAGAACTGCCTGGAAACCATCATCTTTCTTGGATTTGTCTTGATGACTTTGGCATATATTGAATTCACAGCCTACGATAGGTTTAATGTCATTGGCCATGGCTTCCTTAACGAAGTGGAAGGCTGCCATCATATTACCATGATCGGTCATGGCTATTGCAGGCATATTGAATTCCTTGGCCCTGGCCACCATTGCAGGAATCTCTGAGGTGGCTTGAAGAATAGAGTACTGGGTGTGCACATGAAGGTGACTATATGGTACATCCACCAAGTCACGTATGTCTGCTTTTCGGGCCTGTTTGAAGACATCCTGGGCGGCCTGCTTTTGCTCATCTTTGGCTGCCGCAAAGTTGGCTGCATCCAGTTTAGGTGGCTCATAAATTACTTCCTCTACAGAAATTCCTTCTACAGGAGGCTGTACCTTGGCACTTATCAGCCCAAAAAAACATTTGGCAGTTGCATCCACATCATAGGCTGCATCGTGAGCATCCTCAAATCCTACACCAAAGAGTTTTTGGTGTAGTTCAGTCAGGGTTGGCCATTTGAATTTTCCTCCTCTCCCTCCTGGAATGGCACAGAACTCTGTGGAGATGTCCTTGGTATCCAATTCCTTTTTCTCCATAAGCTGCATGGGGACATCAGCACGGAGATATTCGGACCCACAGACATTGATATCGAATCCGATATTATGCCCGACCAGGTATTCAGCCCTGTCCACATCCTTATGAAAGATTTCAAGAACTTCCTTCAGGTCATGGCCTTCTTTTAATGCACGGTCAGTGGAAATACCATGGACCTTTTCGGCATTATAAGGTATGGTGAAACCTTCTGGTTTTACAATGTAATTATGGTTGGAGATCAGCTTTCCTTTTTCATCATGCAGCTGCCAGGCAAGCTGTACCAGTCTTGGCCAGTTGTCCAGATCAGTGATGGGGGCATTGTAGTCCCGGGGTAAACCTGTGGTCTCGGTATCAAAAATAATATACATAAGTGTTCCTTGGATTTGGGGAATCTAAATTAAGCCTAATCTTTTGAATCTGCCAGAAAGAAAGCGGCAATTGTCACAGAAAATGACACAAGAATTATAGGGTGAAAAGAGGTTGAATTCTACTCGTTTTTGGATTGTTTGGCATAGCTTATAAGGCTTGATTGTAGGGGGCGTTCTTTTTTATTTGCCAAATTATTAGTAAATTGAAATATAAAATTTTGGACGGATATTTTGTCATATTTATATCAAAATACAGTAAGTCTTCTCTTCTTTTTAAAGAAATCATAAAATAATTATGGGAAAAACAATTATTGTGTCGAACAGGTTGCCTGTTAGTTTGAGGCATAAGAATGGAAAATTTGAGTTCAAACCCAGTGCCGGAGGTCTTGCAACAGGCTTAGGGTCAATTTACAAGGAAGGAGAGAATATTTGGATTGGATGGCCAGGAAATGATGTGGAAGATCCTGAGCAGCGAGCTGAGATCATCATAGAACTTCATGATTTAAAAATGGCTCCAGTCTTCCTGACCAGTGAGGATATTGAGCAGTTTTATGAAGGCTTTAGTAATGAGACACTTTGGCCAGCCTTTCACTATTTTACCCAGAATATCAATTACGATGAGGATCATTGGGATGCCTATGTGCGGGTGAATGAAAAGTTTTGTGATGCCATCTTGAAAAAGGCCAACCCGGATGATACCATTTGGGTACATGATTATCAGTTATTGCTATTACCTCAAATGCTGAGGGAGAAATTGCCACATGCGACCATAGCATTTTTCCAACATATTCCGTTCCCATCCTATGAGGTGATCAGGATGTTGCCGTGGAGGCACCAGATACTTTCTGGAATGTGTGGGGCCGATTTGATTGGTTTCCATACCTATGATGATATGAGGCACTTTTTGAGTGCTGTAGGGAGAATCATGGGCTTATCTAATGAAAGTGGGTATATACAAGCTGAAAACAGGTTGATCAATGTCGATTCTTTCCCAATGGGGATTGATTACGAGAAATTTGCCCAGTCAGCCAAATCCAGAAAGACCAAGAATATTGCCAAGAAGTTTTTGGGGGTATTGGATGACCAAAAGCTATTGTTGAGCATTGATCGATTGGATTACTCCAAAGGGATCCCTCAAAGGATTAAGGCATTTGACAGGTTCTTGTCCGAGAATCCAGATTACCATGGGAAGGTATCGATGATCATGGTGGTGGTGCCTTCTAGGGCAAAAGTGAAGTCCTATAAAAATTTGAAGGAGGAGATAGATACTTTGGTAGGAAGGATCAATAGTGATTATTCCACTTTGAACTGGGTGCCTATCCATTATTTCTACAGGAGTTTTCCTTTTGAAGAACTGAGTGCTTTTTACAGCATGTCAGACATTGCTTTGGTTACGCCTTTAAGGGATGGTATGAATTTGGTCTGCAAGGAATTTGTGGCCAGTAAAATAGATCAGAAAGGTACTTTGATTTTGTCAGAAATGGCAGGAGCCAGTAAGGAGTTACAGGATGCCATATTGGTCAATCCAAATGATAATAAAGGGGTTTCTGATGCTATAAAACAGGCCCTTATCATGGATGAGAAGGAGCAGAAAAGTAGGATTACTTCAATGCAGGATACCATTCAGCGCTATGATATCTTCCAGTGGGTAAAAGTATTCATGGACAGGTTGGATCATGTGAAGAAAAAGCAACAGGATTTACAGTCCAAAGAAGTGGATGCCGAGGTAATGAACGAATTGCACAATTATTTTCAGGAAGCACAAAAGCCAATACTGTTTTTGGATTATGATGGTACTTTGGTCGGCTTTAAGAGTAAGCCCGAGGATGCCTTTCCGGATGATGAATTGAAGAAGTTAGTTACAAAGCTGACCAAGAAATCGCAAGTGGTGATTATCAGTGGAAGAGATAAAGAAACGCTTGGAAAGTGGTTTAAAGGACAAAAGGTGGATCTTATCGCTGAACATGGTGTGTGGTTGAAAACCAATGGAGCTAAAGACTGGGAACCTTATGCAGATGTAGATGACAGTTGGAAACCGGATATTAGGTCAGTCATGGAATATTATGTTCAAAGGACTCCTGGGGCCTTTATTGAGGAAAAACACCATTCATTGGTTTGGCATTATCGAAAAGTAGAAAGTGGATTGGGAGACCTGAGGATGAGAGAACTGTTCAGCCACTTGAAGTATATGGCCAGGGGCCATAACCTACAGGTTCTTGAAGGAAATATGGTGCTTGAAATCAAACGACCTGATATCAATAAAGGCAGGGCTGCAACCAGCTTTATGAAGGGAAATGAATATGATTTTACCTTGGCGATAGGAGATGACTGGACAGATGAAGATACCTTCCAGGCCATGCCAAAGGGATCCTATAGCATCAGGGTGGGGTATAGTTACACCAAAGCCAATTATAATATCAAAAGCCCTAAAGAGGTGAGGTATTTATTGAATAAGTTGACCTGACAGTAAGTTTGATATTTTAATCAGTGAATTTGGTTCTCTCTGATCACACAGAAATTTTTTATTGATTTCTGTGAAAACTTATTCACTGTAAGCAGTCAACATTTTCTCAAATATAAAGGACATGTATAACGTGAGCATTAAATCGATGTCATCCTGACAAAGGGAGGATCTCTTCAGTTGATTTTAGTAATGGATTTTACTGTCATAAATGTGTAAATGCAGATAAACTTGTTGAAGTATCAGCAATGTTGAAGGTAACCAAATTCAATACAGTTTTTCCTTTATTTATCATTCCTACTTTTTATTCAGGGAATGTTTTATTCTTGATGGTCATCATGAATGCTTCGCATTTCCATTGATGAAAAAGTAGGCAAAAAATCTAGTCCAGTGGAGCATTCTTCAAATTGTGTGAATTTTGCTTTGACTATGTTTCTTTTGACTCAATTAGATTTTGCACCAGTTGCTGTAGGCTAAAAATGAGTGGATCTCGTTCGTTCACTTCACGAGCTAACTCATTTTTTTTAACGCCTCCATCAACCGTCGCAAAACCGAACGCCCCAAAGGCCAATAAAAAGGGTTTTGTTAAATATTTTGTTTTCGCACACTAAGTGCAAAGTCATTTAAAGTTAGATAGACTTGTATTCTGTTTTAAAGTTGTCCCAAAAGAGAGCGATCTCTTTTAGGATAACTTATTTTTTCGTTTTGCGTTTGTTGATTTAGTTATTGTTTGATAATCATCTTTTTAACTGATTGACTTATGAAGTTTATCCTCATGTTTTTAGCATTCTGCATCTTGTTTTTTCAGTGCCAAGAAAAAAAAGAAACGGGAGAAGCATTACCTGTTATCACTATTGACCACGACAAGAAGGATGAGCTGCCTTTAAGTGACTTTGCCAGTGATTTCCGGGAAATTCCATTGGAGATGACCGAAAATAGCACCATCACATACATCAATGATATTGCCGTATCCGATGAACATCTTTACATAGATGATATATCTAACGGGGTCTTGCAGTTCGATAGGGCAGGAAGTTTTATCAAAGTCATTGGTAAAAAGGCCGAGGAAGGACCGGAGACATATGTGCAGCCGACTTCTATTGCCTTTGATAAAGAAGAAAACGCTGTAATAATTGCGGATACTTATCGCTTCAAACTATACAAATTCAATCAGGAGGGAAGGCTGATTGGTGAGTCGGAAAAATTACCTGCTGCTCCAATTTTTGTTAAAACCTCGAAGGAAGGTTATTGGATGATATCAGAACAGTACACAGGTATTGGAAATAGAAAATATGAATTAGGTGCTGAAGTATATAGAACCGATAGTGATTTTAAGCTGATTGATAACTTTTCTGCTGATCATCTAGAATTGGAAGGTAAATGGGGCGCTCCAAGGCGTCAGCCATCTCTAATAAGTTATTCGGAATACGATTCCCTCAATTACTTTTATAATCCTATTTTACTCCCTTCTCGTGCTTATTTAGGGAAATTTGACCGTGATACCTTGTATCAGGCACAGGAAGATCATCTTTTACCAAAAGTAAGGTTTGAGTTCTCCAGAGAGGTTTGGGATGGAGAAAAGAAAATTTTCCACATTAGAAATGTAATGGTTTATAAGCAATATTATCTGGTCAGTTATGAATATCGGAACACTCCTTACTTGTTTATTTATGACAGGTCTATCAAGGAAGGCAAAGTGATACAGGAGGGATTGACCGTGTCTGGTCTGGAAGAAAAATACCTGCCTTTCTCAAAATCCAATGGTCAAATGTACTTGATTGTTCAAAGGCCACCAAAAGATGGTGAAGCAGAGCCCAATCCTTCTATTATACTTTTTTGATATACTCTCTATTAGGATAGATTTATAGGGATATCAATCACAGCCAAGCAGCCTTTGCCTGGCTGACTTTCTATCATAAATTGACCATTTAGCATTTGGACCTTGGCTTCTATGCCATGCAGTCCAAAACCAGAATTTTGATTTTTAGGGTCCATTCCTATTCCGTTATCCTCGACGGTAATATTTAAGCTATCCAAATGGTTGATCAACTGTAGATGAAGGGTGCTGGCTTTTGAATGCTTTATACTATTATTGACCAGTTCTTGGCAAATCCGGTAGATGGTCAATTCAATTTGTTCAGAGAGGCGTTCCTCCAAGCCTAAGACCTGAACATGGGCTTCCATTTTGCCACTGAGGTTGATTTGTTCAATCAAAGTTTGGAGTGCCGAGGCCAACCCGAACCGTCTTAGGGACACAGGTGACATATTATGCGCAATTCGCCTGACCTCTTCAATGGCTTCGTCCATTTTATCCAAAGTGTCCTTAAAAAGTACATTACTAGGGCCCGATTTAGCACTTTCCTGGATACTGTTAAAACGCATTTTGATGGTAGAAAGGAGGGAGCCAAGACTGTCATGTAGGTCTCCGGCTATCCTTTTTCTTTCATCTTCCTGGGTTTGGATGATATCTTTTAAATGATTGTTTTTTTGGTTTTCTATCATGGAAGAAAGCCTTTCTTTTTCCTCCATTTCCCTTCTGATTTCCTCGTTCAACTTCAAGGTCTTTTCATGTGTTCTGGCATTTTCAATGATCATTCCTCCTTGATTGGAAACTATCCTTATCCATTTAATGGCAGGATCCTGATAGAGATCTTTTACAAAACGATTTTCCAGGTACACTACCATGGATAAGTACCCATTTATATTGATGGGTAAGATCATCATTGAATGGACTGCCTGTTTTCGGAGTTCTTTGACCTCTGAGAAGTTGGTTTCGCTTTCTAGGTCGTTAATCACTAAGGGGGATTGTGTCCTGTGGGCCATAAGCATCAAACCGGAAGGGATTTGAAGGTTTGCATCATCTTGATTTTCTGCCATTGGTAGCAACGAATGGGAAGCTTGGTCAATTACTTCACCACTCTTTTCTATCCACTGGATAACGGTTTTTGTTGAACCGGAAACCCTTAATAGCATTACCATTAATTTCTTGGTAAGGGGCTTGGATTCAAGCTCACCACTTAGTTCCCTAAGCAGCGTTTCAATATCCATTTCAGTCATTTTAACCCCAAGATGATTCAGCAGGAAAGTATATTGCTGGATGAGTTGTTCCGCTTTTGCCCTTCCTTCCCATTCCTGATAAGCATTGACAGCCATTAATAGTTGATCAGTGGCTTTTTCCAGTTTATTTTGGCTCAGTAGGTATTTGCCCCAAAGTTCATGCGCCAAGGCTCTTTCATAATGGTTGTTGCCGGACTTTTCAATTGCCTGTTGGAAGTTGAAATTGATACTGTCTTTTTCAATATTATTTAGCCTGCCCCATTCCGCATTTAATAAGTAATAAGCTGATGCATAGTTCTCATGTGCATGTTTATTCCATTTTTCTACCAAGCTAAGGATATGGTTTAGTTCCTCGATTAGGGCAGGCTTGGAGTTGCTTGGGAAATTATTCCAATTTTGACTGATGGAAAGAAAAAGCAAGATAAGATTGGCAGGGACCAAAGGTGAACCTTCCTGTAATTTTTGGTTGTTTCGGGCATCTCTTGCGCAGCTAAATGCTTGGTCATAATGTCCAAAAAGGAAATAATACCTTGCCCAAACATAGTTTCTATAAAAACGCTCCTCTTGTATGGTTAATTCGGCTGCCAGCCAGCTTGGTTGTTGGCGGGGTATGGAGAAAAAGGCATTGGCACCGCAAAGGTACTGTATTAAACTTTTTTGATAATGGGTGATGTAGTAGGTCAATTCTCTGCCAGGGTATGATTCTTCAAATTCATATTCCAATAGAGATTTGATGGGGGTACCTGACAGTAACTGAAGATTGAAAAGGTGGGTTTTAAGAATATAAAGGCCAATTAAATCCCCAGAAAGCCTTCCTGCCTCCATTCCTTCTATAAGCAAGTTCCTGCTTTGTCGAAAATCTTTTTTCCAAGGTTGGATATAGAAAGCAAATACACCGTATGCCCGACATCGGTATTCTAGATCATTTAGCTCTTGGTTAAACTGGAGCCCTTTTTGACCAAATTCATACCCTTTTTCAATGTCCCCGGCAATAATGTTCATTCGGCCATAGCTTACATAGCCAATTGATTTTACAGCAGGGTTTTGACTTCCCTGTGAACGATGAATGATCTGTAGGGCAGCCCAGGTCATCATAATGTCTGAAGTATGATGTAGTGCCATTCCGCCTACATATAGCAATTTTAGGATGGCATTTTGTTTCCCCGAATGAATGTTTGTCTCATCCAAAGATATCACCTGGTTCCTATCAAGACGATTGGTCAAGGATTCAATTTCTTTTCTAAAAGAAGCTTCGTCCTTTGGCAGGGATAAGCCGAGTTCCAATAAAATTTCGCCTAATATTCTAAGGACTTTCCTATACCTGCCTAGATGGTTATTGATAGTAATTTTAAGCACAAAAGCTTCAGCCCTATTTAGGGGATCAAGCAATCGCTCCAGAAGGTGATCAAGGAAGATTTCAGCTAGGTCATACTCTCCCAAATAGTACTCGACCTTGGCCCTTTCCATGAATGTCTCACAGAATTGGTCTTGGACCATTTCCCAAGGAAGTTCATTGAAAAGGTCTGCACTGACTTTTAAGAAATGTCTGGCTTGTTCGTAAGCATGGTCCTTCAGATGGATTTTACCTGCCTTAAGATTGAGCTTGGCACATAATAACGTTTCTCCCTGTTGTTTTACTTTATTAAGCGCCTGATTGAGATGCTGGGCAGCAATCACTGTTTGGGTATTATCCAATTTCTCCTGAGGACTGGAAAGGGCTTCTTTCGCTATTTTATAATGAATACTAGATTTTTCCTCTTCAGGAATCCTTTCATATATCACCTCAGCCATATAGGTTTCAGTGAACCTGAGTTTGCCCTCGTGAAACTCAATCAGTCCTGCATCAGTTGTTTCTTGAATGGAAGCAATAAGTTCCTTTTCCCCCTTGGAGAATAAAGTCAATAAAGTTTTCTTATTGGAGCTACTTAGGCAAGACATGATGAAAAGCATTTCCATACTTGGAGCAGTAAGCTTATCCAATCTGGTCGAAAGTATATTCTGGGAATTTCTTCCTTGATATTGTTCGTTGATTTGATCTAGGTTTCCCTCCCAAAAAACATCTTTTTTAGCTATTAGATTGGCGTTTTTCAAACTGTCGACCAATACTTGAAGGTAAGAAGGGTTTCCAGCGCTGAGCTGATGGCAAACTTGGCCCAGGCTTTGGGCAATTGGTGCTTCAAGGATTTCTTCAAGAAAGGACTGCGTTTGTTCTCGATTGAATCCTGTTAAAGAAATAATTTCTAGGTGTTTATTGTCGTAATTTAAGGACTCTACCAACTGGTTGACCCGTAGTGTGTTTTTCTTGGAGTCCCTGCTGGCACCTATCCAAATCAGTTTTTCCGTGGGAATATTAACAATCAAATAGTGCAGAAGATTTACACTGGAACCGTCCATCCATTGAAGATCATCGGTAAAAAATATCAAGGTCTTGTTGAAAAAGTCGCTTAGAAATTCAAAGAAAATTTTAAATAGCGGATAGAGCTGGTTCTCTATTTTGGGATTTGGGGCGGAAGGCGTTTTTAAGTCTGTTCCCTTCAATAGATTTAATTCAGGGATATAGTCATGTAATAATTGAAAGTATGCGCCTAATTTGCTTCTTAAGCCTATTGAAAACTCATTGAATGTACCTTGATCCATTTCATTATAGACTTTCCTAAGAAAATCTCCGATGCCCATTTTTAGACCAGCATAGGGAATGTTTTTTCGCTGTTGGTGGTGTTTAATATTTAGGATTAAGTACTGATCAGCATCATGTTGTAATAGGAATTGTTCTATAAGATAGCTTTTACCTGTACCGATGGGGCCTGTAAGTAGTATTCCGCTTTGATTAGCATTTTTGCCAGATGCGATATGTTGAATATGCTTTTCTAGTTTGCCAAAAAAACTTTGGTTATTAGGGGGAATATGCGCAGGTCCAAGAGTATTGCTTTTCATATTATGACGAATCTTGGAAAGTTAATGGTTTTTTACTGAATCCACTTAATTGGAACGGTAAGTCTATAATCAATTTTTCCTTACCAATAGGAGCAGGCCAAGGTAGGTCAAGGCTCCATTGACCAATAAAATTTCGAAGCCAAATTGGTATCCACCGAACCATTTGGCAGAGAAGCTGTCAAGTAGATAACTGATCAAGGGAGCCGCTATACATACAAAGGGTACCCAGCGGTCTTTAACGGAGAGCTTATTAGAAAGCCCAAAAGCGAAAAGCCCTAGAAGTGGACCGTATGTAAATCCAGCAGCCTTAAATACAGCACTGACCACACTGCTATTATTGAGCATATCAAATAAAACAATAATGATGAAAATCAAAAATGTAAATCCGATATGAACACCTAAGCGAGTTGATTTTTGAACAGCATGACCTTTTGAGGGGAGGTCTAGGATATCCACACAAAATGAGGTGGTTAGGGCAGTAAGCGCAGAATCAGCACTAGAAAAGGCTGCCGCAATTATGCCCAACAGAAAGGTGATTCCTGCTAAAGTGCCAAAATGATTTAAGGCAAGTATGGGGTACAATTCGTCTGTGCTTTCAGGGATTCCAATGCCATTTTTTTCGGCAAAATAATAAAGTAATACACCTAGGGATAGAAAGAATAAATTGGAAACAAAGAAGCTTATTGAAAACCAAAAAATGTTTTTCTTGGCTTCTTTTTGATCCTTGCAGGTCAAGTTTTTCTGCATGACGTTTTGATCCAAACCATTCATGGTAATGGTGATAAATACCCCGGCAAAGAACATTTTATAGAAATTCTTACTTGAAAGGGGATCCCATTCAAATACCCTGCTTAAGGGGTTTGATTTGATCACTTCCAGTAGCTCTCCAGTATTGAGGTCCAATTCATTACTAATAATAATGATACTGATAATCACCGCCAATAGCAGGAAGGTTGTTTGCAAGGTGTCTGTCCACACGATGGTTTTGATTCCACCTTTAAATGTATAGAGCCAGATCAATAAGGCAGTAGTGAATACTGTTATGAAAAAAGGAATGTTAAATGCATCAAAAAAGGCAATTTGTAAAACTGTGGCGGCCAGGAAGAGTCTAAAAGAAGCTCCAATGGTCTGGGAGATCAAAAAGATCACTGATCCTGATAGATAAGAGTTATGGCCAAACCGGCCTTTCAGGTATTCATAAATTGAGATCAATTGTAGCCTATAAAACAAGGGGATAAGGATCAAGGCTATGACGGCATATCCTACCATATTCCCCATCACAAACTGCAGGTAATTCCAAGAGGAGTTTCCTACTTCTCCAGGGACTGAAATAAAAGTCACGCCAGAGAGCGAGGCCCCTACCATTCCGAAAGCTACCAAATACCAAGGGGATTGACGGTTGGCAGTGTAGAAGGTTAAATCATCGGTTTTTCTGGAAGTCAGGTAACTTATAAATAATAAAAGAAGAAAATATGCTGCGATTACAATAAATACCAGACTTTGACTCATGCTTAAGGTGTTTTGATGTTTCTCCTTTTTCCCTTAGTAATTATTTCTAGTGGAAGGGAGGCTTGACTTTCATTATGAAGACGGTCTACTGCAGTGATGCAATAGGTGTATTTGCTGCGTTTTTCAATTCCATTGTCCTTCCATAATTGTAATGGGTAGGCATCTTTTTGAATAATTCCAATAATATTGCTTGGATCGGAAATGTCAATCTCTTCGTTCTCTTCGAATCGGTAAATTACAAAATAACTTGTATCTCCTTCCAAATTGGCTTTCCAATTTAAAGTAATTCCTGCTTCTGGATTTCCCTCGGCGCGGATGTTTTCAGGAGACAGTGGTGCTGACTGGTCAATCCACTGCATTACTGGTGGCAGGGCAACTGTTGGATAGGCCCTTTCCAATTGGGAATTGACATTTTCTTTGTTGCCAGCAATGGTTCTTGCACTGAAGAACATGCTGCCCTGTACTTCAGGGAAAGTCCTGTTATAATTGATTTGGTTTACGATCTCGTTTTCGTCCTCCCAACCTTTTTGGCCCACTCTGTAAATCCCTTGGCCTATATAAACATGGCGGCCATAATTGTTTTCTGACCACCACTTTACCAAGGTTTTGTATTCTGCCAATTCAAAACCGATATACCAGTAAATTTGAGGGGTGACATAATCGAGCCATCCTTCCCTTAGCCATTTTAGGACATCAGCATAAAGGTCATCGTAATTGGTTTGTCCTGCCTGAGTATCTGATCCTGTAGGATCTTTATCCTTGTTCCTCCATACACCAAAAGGACTGATGCCGAACTTCATAAAGGGTTTTTCTGCTTTGATCCTTTTAGATAGTTCTTCAACAAAATAATCGACATTGTTCCTTCTCCAGTCCTCTATGTCACTGAATCGCTGACCGAATTGAGCAAAGGAGCTACTGTCAGGAAATACTTCGTTAGGGATTTTATAAGGATAAAAATAGTCGTCAAAATGAACCGCATCCATATCGTAGTGCTTCACCACCTCAATAATGGATTGTAAAACAAACTCTTGGGCTTCTGGAATTCCCGGATCGTAATACCATTTGCCACCATACTGCACAAACCACTCAGGATGCTGAACTAAAGGATGTTCGGCCGATGGGACAAAGTCTTTGTTGTTGGAAGCTCTATATGGATTGAACCAGCCGTGAAACTCCATCCCTCGATTTTTTGCCTCCTGAATCATAAAGGTCAAAGGGTTATAGTAGGGCTCAGGGGCTTTTCCTTGCCTTCCTGTAAGGTAGGCAGACCAAGGCTCATAACTTGAGGGGTAGAAGGTATCAGCTGTAGGGCGGATCTGCATAATGATGGCATTCATCCCTGCAGCTTTTAAGGTGTCTAGCAAAGCGATGTATTCTGCCTTTTGCTGTGAAGCAGGTAATCCTTTTTCACTAGGCCAATCTATATTTTCTACACTGGCAATCCATGCAGCCCGTAATTCTCTTTTTGGTGCTTGTTGAGCTTTTAATTCAAAAATGCTTACTAAGAACATCAGTGAAACTGATAGGATATGGAGGGGTCTTCCAAAAGCTGACATGACGAGAGGATTTTTGTTTTATTGATTTTGATAAGCTTCAATGGCCTTTTTTACTGAACCATGCTCGCTTAAAAGTAAATGGGCAGCTTGATAGTCCAGATTGGGGATTTCTTCCATGACCATCTTGGTGCCTCTGTCCACTAGCTTGTTATTGCTCAGCTGCATATTGACCATTTTATTGCCTTTTATTTTTCCTAGCTTAATCATTAAGCTGGTGCTGATCATATTTAGCACCATTTTTTGGGCAGTACCTGCTTTCATTCTTGTACTTCCAGTTACAAATTCTGGCCCTACTGCTACTTCAATTGGATGTTTAGCTATTGTAGATATTGCAGCGTTTTGGTTGCAGCTGATACTACCGGTAACCAAACCATTTTTCTGGGCAGCTTTTAATCCTCCCAAGACGTATGGCGTTCTTCCAGAAGCAGCTATGCCAATTAAAACATCCTTGCTGTTGATCTGATACTTCTCTAAATCCTTCCAAGCTTGATCGGGATCATCTTCAGCTCCCTCCACAGCTGTCCTAATGGCTGAATCACCACCTGCAATAAGGCCTAGCACTAAGCTGGGTGATGCACCATATGTGGGAGGTATTTCAGAAGCATCCAAAATCCCCAATCTACCAGATGTGCCCGCCCCGATATAGAATAGCCTACCACCTGATTGAAGACCGTTGACAGCAGCATTCACCAAACTTTCAATTTGAGGTATGGATTTTTCTACTGCATCAGCAACTTTCCTGTCCTCTTGGTTAATGTTTTTAAGAAGTTCCTCTGTGGACATCGTTTCCAAATTCTCATAAAGAGAAGATGATTCTGTGGTATAGATTGTCGGACTTGTCATTTTAATATGGATTATTTGATTGCAGGAACAGTCTGGCAATGGTATTTTACCAGCCCGTCCATAGGATGCTGCACGATGTTTTCAATTTTAATTCCGTATTCGTCGGCCACCTCATGAAGAAATTCACTAAAATGGTAAGCAATGGATCCTGCAAAGGCTATTGGTGAAGTAAGGTTTTGGGAACCATAGGGAAGTACATAAAACTCGAAAAACTGCCTGAAATTTTCTTTAATGATTTTTTGGCAGGAAGGATTATTCGAGTGCTTCAACAGAAATGGCGTAAAAGAAGCTAAGAAGCGATTGGCCTGGGGTTTATTATAAATCTTATCCAAAATCTGCCTCGTGTCCATGTCAAAAGTGGCATTGAAATCCGCAATGATGCTTGGATCAAGTTTCTTTTGTAGAACTTGGGCAATCAAGTCTTTACAAAGAACTGTTCCGCTTCCCCAGTCAGCCAAAATAAATCCCAATGAAGGAACATTTTCAATGATTTGTTTGCCATCATAAACACAGGAGTTTGCTCCAGTGCCGAGGATACAGGTGATGCCGTGTTGGTCTTGCAATAAGCTTCTAGCAGCTCCTAAAATATCTCCATAAACTTCAGTTGGATATTTTACAGGAAGCACTGATTCAATGGCTGATTTTACCTGGTCCACTTTGGCCGGAAGTCCACATCCTGCACCATAAAAGATAACCTTGTCCACATTGGTAGCCAAAGGAAGTATTTCCTTATTGATTATTTGAGCGATTTCTACTTCTGAAAAAAAATAAGGGTTAAGTCCCTTACATTGCACCGAATTTAGGGTGTTGCCCTCGTCATCTACTAGTCTCCAGTCGGTTTTGGTTGATCCACTATCAGCAATTAATAGCATATTCTCAATTTTTATTAGCAAAGGGTGATTTATTCCAAGTCATGGTATCACTTATGATACAAAGATGTTTTTATTTAGCGCCTTAGGCATCCCTGAAAATAGGGATTTGGTACAATCACTGTATTGTCCTTCCTAAAGATATTTTTTGTACAAATTATGTAGGATTCTCATATCATTATCGTCCAATCCACCTTCTAGGTTCTTTTGAATGAAATGAATTTTAAATGCCCTTACTGCTGAATTAAAATCACTTACATCATAGCCAATGATGCGAAGTGCTTCTTTGGGATTAAAATGGCTTGCAATTGGTTCCAGCATTATTTGCTTGGATATGTACTGGCCATTTTCATTAGGAATTCCCATTTCTATCATCATATGAGAATCATACCAAAGCCCATATCCTTCCTCAGCGAGTTTTTGCCAAGGGAAGTAGGCACTAGGATCAACTTTTCTGGCTGGGGCGATGTCCGCATGGCCAATAAAATTGGCGGTAGGAATATTATAATCATTTTTAAGCCTTTTCAATAAGTTGAGTAAACTTTCTATTTGCGCTGAAGAAAATGGTTCGGATCCATTATTATCCAATTCAATGCCAATAGATGAACTATTTAGATCTGTATCCTGCCCCCATTTGCCACGACCGGCATGCCATGACCTCAGGTAGTCATTAAGCATTTGTACAATAGTGCCATCTTTACTGACTACATAATGTGAGCTTACTTGTGCACGTGGCAAAGTAAACGTTCTAATCGTTTGTTCTAGGGAGTCCTGCGCTGTGTGATGGATAATGACAAAGTTGGGCTTTCTTATGCTGAAATTGGTTGTCCCCACCCAAAGATCAGTGACATTGGTCGTGTCGCCTTCTTCACCAGCTTCTGGGATTTCAAGGATATTTTGCGTGGCAGCTTTTACCTGTTTTTTATGTTGTTTGTTGATGGACTTATAGGGCTTGGGAGAGCAGGCTAGTGAAAGGCATGCAAAGATCACAATAAGGCCAATACACTGAATTAGTTTCATTAAGAATTTGGGTTTTGTCGTGCTTACGTTCAAAATAGACATTTTTGAACTTAATAGGTAATCAAGCTACAAATATCAAAATAATTTAATTGTTAAAAATCCCTGAAAAAAGGGATTTGATGTGCCAGCTAAGGAAAAGTGGCATCCTAGAGGCATTTTAAAAGTGAGTGATGGGGGCTTAATAATGTTAATTAGGCAATAACATTAGTCCATGGCCTTAATATTTTGGGAGGAAGTAATTGCTATTCCGATTTGAAATGTTTGAATTATTTGATTAGCCCCTTTTTATAGGCATTATTGACAAGCTCAGCGGTGTTTTTGGCCCGAAGCTTATAGAGGAGGTTTTTGCGATGAGTCTCCACAGTGTTTTTGCTGATAAAAAGTTGCTCTCCTATTTCTTGAGTGGTTAGACCGTTGGCAATGCATCCTAATACCTCCATTTCCCTGTCAGATAGCTTTTCGGTCAGCTGCATTTTGCCAGGCTTTTTGATGAAGCTGTTGACAAGGGTTTTGCTGACTTCCTCACCTAGATAAGTCCCCCCAGCATGTAAGGTTTGAATGGCTTCTATCAAATCATTTTTTCCTGTATTCTTTAAAATATAACCTTGTGCTCCAGTTTTAAGCATATCAGAAATAAAATGCCTGTCATTATGCATGGATAGTCCAAGTACTTTTAGGGACTTATGGGATTTAAGTAAGGTCTTGGTTGCTTCTACACCATCCATTACAGGCATATTAATATCCATAATCACGATGTCTACAGGGCTTAGGTCGCAATAGTTTATAGCCTCTTTGCCATTCATTGCCTCAGCGACGACCTTGATGCCAGGTATGTCAGAAAGCATGGCCTTAAGGCCGTCAATAAACATTTGGTGGTCGTCAGCAATTAGTACATTGATCATGGTATGGTTGTTTTAGCCTTATACACAAAAAAAGTAAATACTGTTTTTGTCTGTTCTGGAAGGAATTAACTCTAATTTATGTTTTTTTTAAATAGAAATTACACAAGAGGTAAATTGGATATAATAGCATGACATTAGAGGAAAAGGTCGAAATGAGGGTTTTGAGGTGTTTTTAAGCTGATTTTGCTATTCCGGGGGAAAAAGAATGGTATTGAAAAATCACTGTTTTCAGGGATAGGAAAAACAGAATTAATGTTCAGGTTGGGGTCTCAAATACCTCGTGACAATGTACTGCTGAAAAGAAGGAATGATATGAATTTTAGATTGAAAATGAATAGCATTAAGCTTGTATTAATTGCCTCGGGCATACTCTGGGGGGCATGTTCCAAATCTACCTACCGGGTCTTTCACAAGCCTATTAAATATGATGAAGAAAGGCGAAGTCTCACATTGGAGTATTTGGAAGAGCACTATGGCTTGGTCCAAGAGGAACCCAGCATTGTTCCTAAAATGGTTGTTTTGCATTGGACGGCCATTCCTAACTTGGAGAGATCCTATGATGCGATGAATCCAGTGCATTTGCCGGGCAGTCGAACAGCCATTGCTTCTGCCAGCTCACTTAATGTCTCTTCCCATTATTTAATAGACAGGGATGGTACCATCTTTCGTCAACTTCCCGATACCATAATGGCCAGACATGTAATCGGATTGAACCATTGTGCCATTGGAGTAGAAAATGTGGGCAGTGCTAAGGAACCGTTGACTAAAGCTCAGTTGAAAGCTAATGAAGAGTTGGTAAGGCATTTGAAAAGGAAGTATGATATTGAATATGTGATTGGGCATTTTGAATATACTGCTTTTGAGAACCATCCTTTATGGAAAGAGTTGGACGAAGGATATAGGACAGTCAAGACCGACCCAGGAGAAAAGTTTATGCGTAAAATCAGAAAGCGTTTGGAAGACTTGGAACTTAAGGATCCTCCAAATTTAAGGATCGAGTAAGTCGATAATTTCCATCTTAAAAGGCCATGAAATGATAGTTTCATGGCCTTTTTTCATACAGGTAGAATAAGGCTTATGGTAGTTTTTGGAGTAATGGTGATTTGATAATATCCCTGTTTTCAGGGATGGAATGCATCGATTTTATGGAAAAATTTGAGCAACCAATAGAAATGAAAAGTTGTGGCCTATTAAACAATAAACCCAAAGGCATATGAATAACCACAGCTTTTCTTCCCTATTGGGATAAATAATTCACTTAACTAATAATCAAAAAATGTTAAACATGAAAAAACTTTTACGCTGTTCTTTAGGAGCGATTTGTTTTCTCCTGTTCCATTTTCAGGTGCTTGCCCAGACTGTCAATGTCTCAGGTACAGTGACAAGCGCTGATGATGGAACCACATTGCCTGGAGTGAGCATCTTGGTCAAGGGAACAACCAAGGGTGTCTCAACTGACATTGATGGTAAGTATAAAATTGAAGTAGGCCAGGGAGAAGTGCTGGTTTTCAGCTTTATTGGGATGATTTCTCAGGAACAAACCGTAACGGGCAGTGGAACGATAAATGTTGCCCTTGAGGCAGAAGCCAAATCGCTGGAAGAAGTGGTTGTCGTAGGTTACGGAACCCAAAAAAGAAGCGATCTTACTGGAGCAGTGGCCACAGTAGATACGAAAGTGCTAGAGTCTAGACCAATTACAGATGTGGGTAGAGGTTTACAGGGAACCACTCCTGGTTTGACCATTACTACTCCAAGTGGACAGATTGGCCAGAATCCACAGATAAGACTGAGAGGTATGACAGGGACACTGAGTAATTCTGGCGGTGCGCAGCCTTTGATCCTTGTGGATAATGTGGAGGTACCCAATCTTCAAATGATCAATCCAGAGGATATTGAGTCTATCTCTGTGTTGAAGGATGCGGCATCAGCTTCCATATATGGTTCCAGAGGTGCCTGGGGTGTGATCTTGATCACCACCAAAACAGGTAAAAAAGGTGAAGCGCCAAAAATCAACTATTCAAATAACTTTTCATGGGCTACACCTACCAAAACTCCTGTTATAGCACCAGCAGCTGAAGGAGCTGAAATGGCCTTTAAAGCTTTACAAAGAACCAATCCTTCCACCAACGTATTTGGAGTTGTGGGAATGTACTTCGATGAAGAGGGCATTCAGAAAATGCGAGAGTGGGAGCAGCAATATGGCGGTCAGAATTTAGGGAATGAAATGGTTTTAGGCAGGGATTTTGAAATCCGTGATGGCAGATTGTTCTTTTACCGCCCTTGGGATGCAGGAGATATGTTCATGAGAGAACGTACACCTCAGCAAAAGCATGATTTATCTGTTTCTGGAGGAACTGACAAGACTACTTATCGCTTGGGCGTTGGATATCTTGGCCAAAATGGTGTGCTAAAAGTAAATCCAGATGAGTTTAATCGTTATTCTTTGGATCTAAGTGTTAATACAGAAGTAACGGATTGGATGGAAGTAAGAGGTAAAGTACTTTACAGTAAAACCCAGTTTACTAGACCGTTCTATTTCAGCAGCGAGACATACGATCCTTGGTATTACCTTTTCAGATGGCCAAAAACATATCCATATGGAACTTATGAAGGCTATCCTTTCAGAAGTGCTGTGACAGAGGTTTCCCAAGCAAAAATGAACGAACAAACGACTTCTTTGAGCAGGATTAATCTCGGGACTACAATTCGTCCTGTTAAAGGCTTGGCTATTAATGCCAATTATACTTTTGATTCCAATAACTTCCATGATCATCAAACAGGTGGTGTGGTTTCCGCTTATAACTTTTGGTCTACTGGTGCCAATTTAGAATACGCACCTTATTCGAGTGCTTCCTATAATAGGGTGATTTACGGCTCATCTTGGAGTAACAGGAGCGTGGGCAAGTTATTCGCTACGTACGATAAGCAATTTGGTGATCACACCTTCAAATTTATGGCAGGTGGAGACATCGAATCCTATGAATACTGGTATCACAGTTCTCAAAGAAGGGACCTAATGGATTTGGATAGAGGCGAACTGGACTTGGCTTCTGGTGATCAGTTTGTAGGAGGAGCGAGAAACCAATGGGCTACAATGGGGGCTTTCAGTAGGGTCAATTACAACTTTAAGGATAAGTATTTTCTGGAGTTGAACGGACGTTATGATGGGTCGTCCAGACTTTCACCGACTGCAAGATGGGCATTCTTCCCTTCAATGTCAGCGGGCTATGCCATTTCAGAGGAACCGTTTATGGAGTCAGTGACCGATGTAATGTCATTCTTGAAATTGAGAGCTTCCTGGGGAGCCATTGGTAATCAAAACGCCTATTTGAGTGATATATACAGAATTATGGGGTCTTATTCTTCTGGATGGTTAAATGGTAGTGATAACCTATTGACATTCGGTACCCCTGGCGCTTTGCCTTCTTCATTGACTTGGGAGACCGTGACTACCTTGGATTATGGCTTTGATGCCAGATTCTTCCAGGATAAATTAGGTTTGACCTTTGACTGGTACAGAAGGACCACCAGTGATATGCACAGTGCTGGAGAAGTACTTCCTGCATCTTATGGTACTGGTGCTACTAAGCAAAATTTGGGTGAATTGGAAACCACCGGTTGGGAATTGGCCATTGACTACAGCCATACTTTCGGAAATGGCCTAAACCTTAATGCCACGGCCATGCTTTCTGATTTTAAAGAACGCATCACGGAGTTTGCAGATAATAAGAGTATTTACTCCAACAGAGCAGGAAGAACGCTTGGTGAAATTTGGGGTTATGAAACTGACCGATTGTTTACAGAGGATGATTTTGTTAAGGATGGGAATGGTGACCTTCTTTTGGAAAACGGGAAATATGTAATGAAGGATGGAATTCCTTCTCAATCATTGTTCGAAAGCGGTTGGTTCTTCTATGGTCCAGGTGATGTAAAATACAAGGATCTGGATGGTGACGGTGAAATCACTTATGGTTCGAATACGGTGGAAGATCATGGAGACTTGAAAGTGATTGGAAATTCCACTCCAAGATACCAATATGGTTTCAGACTGGGTGGTGATTATAAAGGAATTGATTTCAATTTCTTTATCCAGGGTGTAGGTAAGCGTGATTACTGGGCAAACGGGCCAATCTTCGTACCAGGTTATAGACCAGGAGAAGCTTGGTTTGCGCATCAATTGGATTACTGGTCACCAGAGAACCCAGATGCTTTCTATCCTAGACCTACTAATCAGGGACAATCAAGTAATAGCAAGAACTTCTTGAGACAGACGAGATACCTTTTGGATATGTCGTATATGAGAATGAAGAATATCACCATCGGTTATTCTCTGCCTCAATCTCTTATAGGAAAACTGAATATCGACAAAGTAAGAGTTTATTTCAGTGGAGAGAACTTGTTTGAATTTGACAATCTTGATTTGCCAATAGACCCAGAGGTGGATTACACTTCAGCGGGTAGCAACGATTCGAATACATTCGGTAGGGTATACCCTTATAGTAGAAACGTATCTTTTGGTTTGCAGATAACACTATAAAAAGCTGAATCATGAAAATTAGAATATTAAGCATATTAGTAGCTGTCTTTGCTTTGGTGAGCTGTGATGACTTTCTAGAAAAGCCACCATTGGATCAGCTTACAGATGAAACGTATTGGACCAGTGAGGACAATGTAAGGAGTTTTTCCTATGGATTTTATACAGCCTACTTCAGTGGCTATGGATCGGGATATGCCTGGGGGAAATTTTTCTCGGGTGAAACCCTGAATGATGATTTCGGGCCGAGCAGCCCTACTCAGTTTAGACAAAATGTCCCGACAGCTGCAACAAGTTCTTATTGGACATTTGCATGGGTAAGGAAAGCCAATATCTATTTGCAGAGAATCCAAACAGTTCCCATGGAAGATGAAGCCATCCAACATTGGTCAGGAGTAGCCAGGTTTTTCAGGGCTTTGGAATACCATGATTTGGTGAAACAGTTTGGAGATGTACCGTGGTATGACGAAGAATTGAGCGAGACTGATGAAGCCATGTTGTACAAGCCTCGTGATTCCAGAGAGGTAGTAATGGACAATGTAATGGCTGACCTTCAATTTGCCGCTGACAATGTTCGTCAGAATGACGGTACAAGTGGATTGACTGTAAACAGAGATGTTGTATTGGCATTTATGTCACGCATCATGCTTTTTGAAGGCACTTGGCAAAAGTACCATGAAGGTAATAATGAGAAAGCAAAGTCTTACTTGGAAGCTGCTAAGTGGGCTTCAAATGAATTGATTTCTGCTGGAAACTATTCTTTGGGCGATTACAGAGAAGTTTTTACCTCTCTTAATTTGGCCAGCAATCCAGAGGTAATCCTTTACAGGCATTATGAGCCAGGTTTGATTACTCATGCCCTGAACAGTTATAATAATAAGGAACCACAAACTGGCGTATCTAAAGATGCCGTGGAGTCATATCTAGTCAATGATGGTTTGCCTATTGCTCTTTCTGCTAACTATCATGGTGATAAAGGTATTGAGAATGTTATGGCCAATAGGGACGGAAGGATTTATGGAACCTTGGTTTCAGATGAGTTGAGATTAAATGGCATCCTCCCTAACTATAGCACAACTGGATATGCAACACTCAAGTTTTTGAATGAAGAAATCAAGGACGAGCCAGAAGGAAGCTCTAACTTGAACTATACGGATTCTCCTGTTTTGCGATATGGTGAAGTATTGATGAATTATGCAGAAGCTGTGGCTGAACTGGCGACGGTTGGTGGTCCTGCACTGAGCCAAGCAGATTTGGACATGTCCATCAATGTGCTAAGAGATCGTCCAGGTGTTGGAATGCCCCATTTGATGCTTATTGGAATGGAACCAGCAGTAAACGGTGCTGCCTATGACGACCCGTCAAGAGATCCAGGTGTACCTTCCATTATTTGGGAAATCAGAAGAGAGCGTAGAGTTGAGCTAATGATGGAAGGTTTCCGTCTGGATGACTTGAAGCGCTGGGAAAAATTGGAATACACGGACACTGAAGCAAATGAAGATATCAATAGGGGAGCTTGGATAGATAAAGCTGATTATCCTGGGCTACAGAGCAGTGTAACTCTTACAGGGGGTGAAACAGGATATATTATTCCTTCCACTGCTGCTGCATCGCAAAGAAGATTTGAAAATTCAAAAGTATATCTTGATCCTGTTCCTTTGGATCAGATTACACTTTATGCAGAGCATGGAGTGACATTGGAACAAAACCCTGGATGGCAAGAATAAAGTGCTGATTTGTTAGGATGTTTGTTTGTTATGCCCTTCTTTTTATTATGAAAAGAGGGGCATTTTTCAGATTTTTACTAGGTATGGAAGTAGTTAAAAGCTTATATGGTAATGGCTTATGGAGAAGAAGTATTGTTTTCTTCCTTCCTTACTTCCTTTTTGTTTACCCTATATTGGGTCAGTCTGAAAACAATTTTACCTATTCCCATGGGGCCATTATCCGGGGTGATCAAAGCCAAAAACAAATTGCTTTGGTATTTGCCGGACATGAATATGCTGAGGGAGGAACAGAAATTCTTAATTTCTTAGCTGAATTTAATGTGAAGGCTTCATTTTTCTTTACTGGAGATTTTTACCGAAATCCGGACTTCCAGCACTTGATCAAAAAGATTAATAATCAAAAGCACTATTTGGGTGCCCATTCTGATCAGCACCTCCTTTATTGTGATTGGATGAAAAGGGACAGCTTGCTAATTGACAAGGCTGGATTTATCAAAGATATTGAGGACAATTATAGGGAAATGTCCAAAAGGGGAATTCAAGCTAATAGTGCCCCATACTTTATGCCACCATACGAATGGTATAATGATACCATTAGCAAATGGACCCAAGAAATAGATTTACAATTGATTAACTTTAGTCCAGGGACAAGGTCAAATGCTGATTACACCCATCCTGGCATGTCCAATTATCTCAGCAGTGAAGAGATTTTTAAAAGTATTATGAGTTATGAGGAAAAGGAAGGGTTGAATGGATTTATACTGCTCACGCATATTGGTGTAGGACCGAAAAGAAAGGATAAATTCTATGATTTGCTTCCTGAGTTGTTAGAGCAATTACAAAGTAGAGGATATCAGTTTGTTAGAATTGATCAATTATTGAAACCATCAAAAAATATTAAATAACCATGCTGACCATTTTACTTTATCTGTTTATGTTAAATCCCTTTGTTGCGGGAGCAGAACATGATATTCATATTCGGGTAAATCAATTAGGATATTTACCTGAAGACGTGAAGTCAGCAATAGTATTTAGCAAAAAAGCAGTTCGAGAAAAACTAGTGCTGGTTGACGCTACAAGTGGGGAGGAAGTATTGCAATTTAAGCCCGAAAAGAATAAGGCTGATACCTGGGGAGAGTTCGATTATTATTACACACTTGATTTTTCTGAGATAAAGGATGCAGGCCTATACAGTATAAAAGCGAAGAAATCAGGAGCCAGCTCCAATGTTTTTAGGATCGGTGAGGATGCCTATGGAAATCACCAGGAGACCTTATTGGAATTTATGCGGCAGCAAAGATGTGGTTATAACCCTACTTTGGACATGATATGTCACCAAAGAGATGGGAGATCATTTTTTGGGCCAATGCCAGATAGTAGTTATGTGGATGTAAGTGGCGGTTGGCATGATGCTGGGGATCAACTCAAATACCTTATTACATCGAGTTACGCCACTGCTCATATGCTTATGGCTTATGAAATGTACCCAGAAAGGTTTGATGATCAATTTAATGCTTTGGGACAGGCTGGTAAAAATGGAATCCCTGATGTATTGGATGAGGCTAAATGGGGATTGGATTGGATCTTGAAGATGCACCCGGCACCAGACCAGCTTTTTCACCAAGTGGCAGATGACCGTGACCATAAAGGATTCAAAATCCCGGATGAGGACAATTCAGATTATGGTTGGGGGGCTAATAGCTACAGGCCAGTATATTTTGCTACTGGAAAACCTCAGGGATTACAAAAATATAAAAGTGAGGCGACGGGAGTAGCTAACTTGGCAGGTCGCTGTGCTGCGGCGATGGCCTTGGCGGCAAGAATCTGGCAGGAGGATTTAAATGATCCTGTTTTTGCAGAAAAATGCAAGCAGGCTGCTCTGAGCTTGTATGCTTTAGGAAGAGAGAAGGAAGGTTACCAACAAGGAAATTCCTATTCGGCACCCTACCGCTATAATGAATCCACTTGGGCGGACGATATGGAATGGGGTGCAGCTGAGCTTTATAAGACTACCAAGAACGGTGAATATTTGGAGCAGGCAAAGGCTTATGCCCTGAAAAGTAATACAGCTGATTCCTGGACGGTGGTAGATTCTACGGAGCACTATCGATTATACCCTTTTATCAATATGGGGCATTTTGTATTACATGATTTGGTAGAGGACTCATTCAAGAAGGAGTTGGAAAAGTATTATTTGGAAGGAATACAATATACCCTTCAGCGGGCCAATCAAAATCCCTTTCAAGTGGGAGTGCCCTTTATTTGGTGTTCCAATAATTTAATGACTGGATTGATTACCCAGATAATATTGTATGAAAAAATGAGTGGGGACCAGCAATTTAGTGCTTATCTGGCCAAGCAAAGGGATTGGTTGTTTGGTAGGAACCCTTGGGGAACTTCCATGTTTTCAGGTATCCCAAGTGATGGGGAGTCTCCAGAAAAAGTACATACCAGCCTTTATGTCCTTTTGGGCTTAAAAGTGCCGGGAGGCTTGGTAGATGGTCCCATATATCGTTCCATTTATGATAATTTGATTGGATTGCATTTGGAGGACCCGGACAAGTTCGCCGCCTTCCAAAATGAACATGTTGTCTATCATGACGACGTAGGAGATTATAGCAGCAATGAACCCACTATGGATGGAACTGCAGGGGCCATATTGATGATGGCCCATTGGAGTAGGTAGTGTGATTGGCCATGTCGCCCTTCGACTCCCTGTCCTCCGGAAGGCGGGCGCTCAGGGTGACATCATTTAGAGACATTCAGATTACGAAGAGTAAGATACAAAGTTAAGTTTTGCACTCTGCCCAAGGGGATGCAAAGGTGCTTATTGCAAAAAGTTTACCTTGTCATCCTGAGCGGATCTGTCTAAGCACCAGGTGGAGTAGAGTGGTTATTAGAAAAGGAAATAGTTAACTGATTATAAAATGAAATACAATTTACTAAAGAGAGGGTTGATGGGCTTGTTGTTTGCTGGAATTGGCCTGCAGGCTATGGGGCAACAGGATTCAGTTGCTTCAAAAATCCCTTTTTTGAAGCAAGAAAGTCATTGGGCCGATTCGGTTTTCCAGACTATGAGCCCTGAAGAAAGAATCTCGCAGCTGATCATGATTCCGGTTTATTCAAATAGAGACAGGGCGCATGAGGATTCTATAGCCAGTTTAGTGGAAAAATATGAAGTGGGCGGTTTGATATTTTTTCAAGGCGGTCCAGGCAGGCAAGCAAGTATGACCAATCGCTACCAAAAGATAAGCAAGGTTCCCATGATGATTTCAATAGATGCAGAGTGGGGCTTGGGTATGCGTTTGGACAGTACCATGAGTTTTCCTTACCAAATGGCCCTAGGGGGAATAGAGGATGAAAGTTTGATTTATGAGATGGGAGCGGAGATAGCTCGGCAGGCCAAGCGCATTGGCATCAATGTGAACTTTGCCCCAGTAGTGGATATAAATAATAATGCCAATAATCCAGTGATAGGCTTTAGATCTTTTGGGGAGGACAAGGAAAATGTGACATCCAAAGCCATGGCCTATATGAATGGGATGCAAGATGAACATGTCTTAGCCAATGCAAAGCACTTCCCCGGACATGGAGATACCAATGTGGATTCCCATTATGGTTTACCATTGATCAGCTTTTCCAGAGAAAGGCTTGAGGAAGTGGAATTATATCCCTTCAGAAAACTAATGAAAAATGGGTTGGGCAGTGTAATGGTAGCCCATATGAATATTCCAGTGTTGGATGATACTCCTAATTTGGCCTCTACACTTTCCAAACCTATAGTAACCGATTTGCTTAAAGGGGAAATTGGTTATGAGGGATTGGTATTTACAGATGCTTTGAATATGCAGGGGGTGGCCAAATTCTACCCTCCTGGGATAGTGGATGTAAAAGCATTGCTGGCCGGAAATGATATGTTGTTGAATACTATGGATGTGAAAACAACCATTAGTGAAGTGAAGAAAGCCATTGAAAATGGAGAGATCACGCAAGAAGAGATCGATCGGAGGGTGATGAAGGTGTTGAAGGCCAAGGCTTGGTTGGGACTGGATGAGTGGAAGCCTGTAGAGATGGAAAATATTTTTGAGGATATCAACAGCTCAAAAGCCCATAATCTCAACAGAAGATTGGTGGAGGCTTCCATCACTTTGCTGAGAAATAAAGAGGAAGTGTTGCCCATCAAGGGACTTGCTGAAGAGAAACTGGCATTTTTGGCTATTGGAGCGGAGGACGAAACTGCTTTCCAAAAAGGCTTGTCCCGATATGTGGAGGCAGATGAGTTGTTCCTTTCCAAAGAAGCTGGCTTAGAGGAGCTGATCGAATTGAAGGATAAATTAAAGCAATACAGTAAAGTCATTGTTGGGGTTCATAATTTAGGCTTAAAGGCCAGTGTGAAAAACTTTGGAATTACCGCAGAGATGAACGTGTTTCTTAAGGAGTTGATCCAAGAAGTACCCACCATCGTCAGTGTGTTTGGGAATGTTTACAGCTTGGACAAATTCGAAGGAATTGAAAACGCAGATGCTTTGCTAGCTACCTATCAGGAGTCAGATTTGACCCAGGATGTGGCTTCGCAGCTGATTTTTGGAGGAGTAGGAGCTAAGGGCAAATTGCCTGTAAGCATTTCTTCCCATTTTAAAATCGGTGATGGATTGACCACTAAGGGAGGGCTTAGATTGTCCTATGTAGAGCCTGAAGCAGTAGGGATAGACAGTAAAGATTTGCAAGGAATCGCAACATTGGTCCATCAGGCAATTGATGAAAAGGCCATTCCCGGGGCAACTGTTTTAGTAGCAAAAGATGGAAAAGTCTTCTATCAAAATTCTTTTGGCTATCATACCTACGAAAATGAAATTCCGGTTCAGGACAATGATCTTTTTGATATTGCTTCTGTTACCAAAATCAGTACTTCATTGGCGGCCTTGATGAAGTTAAAGGGGGAAGGCAAATTCGATGAGAACAATACTTTGGGAACTTATTTACCTATGGCCAAAGGAACCAATAAGGAAGATTTGATATACACGGATATTCTGACACATCAAGCGGGTTTAAAGTCTTGGATAGCTTTTTGGCAAAGTACAGTTAAGAAAAACGGAAAATTCAAGTGGGCGACATTTAAAGACCATCAAAACAAGAGGTTTCCGATAAAAGTAGCCGATAATTTATACATCCACAGAAAGTACGCGGATAAGATTTATAAGGAAATAATGAATTCTCCGGTAAGTGATGAGAAGAAATACGTTTACAGTGATCTTTCCTTTATTTTGGCTCCAAAGGTGATAGAGAATATTACTGGAGAAGATTTTGAGCCTTATCTGAAAGATGGGATTTATAGCCATTTGGGCGCAAGTACTTTGACCTTTAATCCATATAAAGATTATCCAGCAGATCGTATTGTTCCTACAGAGTATGATAGTTTGTTCCGTAAGCAGTTGCTTTCTGGAACAGTCCACGATGAGGGAGCGGCCATGCTAGGTGGTGTCAGTGGCCATGCTGGACTGTTTGGGGATGCCAACGATTTGGCCAAATTGATGCAATTATACCTTAATGATGGTACTTATGCAGGAGAAACTTTGATCAAAGGCAATACGGTTAGTGAGTATGGGAAATGTAAATTTTGCCCAGATAATTTTAGGGCCTTGGGCTTCAATAGACCTTCTAAGCCAGGTGATCCAAAAGGCAATTCAGCACCAAGTGCCCCTGAAAGCAGTTTTGGCCATACAGGATTTACGGGTACCTATGCTTGGGTAGATCCAGAAAATAAATTGGTATATGTATTTCTATCCAATAGGGTTTACCCCACGCGTGAAAACACTAGGCTTTATCAGCTGAATACCAGAACTAATGTGATAGAGGTAGTATATCAAGCTTTGAAGAAATAGACTAAGTAACAACCATAAAATCCTAAATCATGAAAAAGTTACTGGCATTGCTCCTTGCAATGCAGATAGGGGTAGTATATGCCCAAAACTTCAAGTTTGCCTTTGTTACAGATACACATATCAATGATGCCAATCCTATTCCAAGTGAGGATTTGAGATTGACTGTTGAGGATATTAACAGCTTGGAGGGAATTGATTTTGTGCTGCTCACCGGGGATATCACTGAAATGGGTACAGATTCCGAGATTAAAATGGCCTATGATATTATCAGTCAACTGAAAGTACCATTTTTTATTATTCCTGGAAATCACGACACTGGTTGGTCCGAATCAGGAGGAGTAAGTTTTATCAGGGAATTTGGCTATGATAAGTTTGCTTTTGAACATAAGGGATACAAGTTTATCGGAACCGCTTCTGGTCCTTATGTGAGGATGTCTGATGGACATATTCCCAGGGATGCGGTAGTTTGGATGGATTCTGTTTTGGCGGCCACTCCAAAAGATCAGCGGATTATCAATGTGAACCATTATCCTCTGGATAATAGCTTGGACAATTGGTTTGAACTGACAGATAGGTTAAAGCGATATAATACCCAATTTTCCATTTGTGGCCATGGACATCGCAACAAAAACTATGACTTTGAAGGAATTCCTGGTGTCATGGGAAGGTCAAATCTTCGAGCCAAAGACGAGGTTGGAGGCTACAATATAGTGGAAATCAATGAGGATACAGCTTATTTCTCTGAGAGAACCCCTGGCCAAACAACCATGGAGCCTTGGAGGAAAGTAGCATTGGGAAATAGGGGGGTTGAGGATAATAGTTTTGAAAGGCCGGATTTCAGTATTAATGAAGACTATCCGGAAGTAAATAAAAGGTGGAGCTATCATAGCGATGCCAATGTGATTTCAACTCCATTGGTAACTGATGATTTGGTAGTTTATGGGAATAGCTTGGGAAAGGTAGAAGCCCTTTCCAGGGTAACTGGTGAGCTGAAGTGGAGCTTTCAAACGGGGGGAGGAATATTTTCTTCACCTTCAATACATAAGAAACAGCTCGTGTTTGGGTCTGGGGATGGTTTTGTCTATGCCTTGAGTCTGAAAAATGGTAAGGTGATATGGAAAACAAAAACAGGGGCCTCGGTCTTAGGTTCTCCAGCCATTGAAAACGGTGTGGTTTATATAGGAGGCAGCGATGGTCAATTCCGGGCTTTGAATGCCAAAGATGGAAAAGAGATTTGGGCTTATGAGGGGCTAGGAGGCCCAGTAGTAAGTAAGGCCTTGGTGTATAATGGAAAGGTTTATTTTGGCGCTTGGGATAAATATTTCTATGCCTTGGACCAGAAAGATGGAGGCCTAAGTTGGAAATGGTCTAATGGCTCCCCAAATAGAATGTATTCTGCCGCTAGTTGCATTCCAGTTGCCCATGATGGTGTTGTCTATATTGTAGCTCCTGATCGTTATATCACTGCTCTGAATGCAGAGAGTGGGGAGCTGTTTTGGCGCAGCAATGAGGCAACTGTCAGAGAATCAATTGGGATTTCTGAAGATGGAAATTGGGTCTATGGAAAGACCATGAATGATGAAATTGTAGCATTTAAAACAGGTAAGGAAAAAGCGTCTCTAGCCTGGCAACTGGATTGTGGCTTTGGGTATGAGCATGTCCCATCGATGTTGATCGAAAAAGATGGAGCGGTTTTCTTTGGTACCAAAAACAGCACGGTGTATAGTATTGATCCCAATAAAAGGGAAGTCAATTGGGCGCATAAGGTGGATAATTCCATGGCCAATACAGTCAGTGTAGTGGATGCACATTCTTTGGTTGTAGCCACTATGGATGGAAAAATCGAGTTTTTAGAATTTTAAGAATAAAACATAATGATAGGAAAACATAGAATTATAAGGATTGCAATAATATGTCTGGTTGGGATAGTCGGATATTCCTGTGATAATAAGGCTAAGGAAGAGAAAGGTCAATTGAAGGAAGAAACACTAACAAGAGTAGTTATAGGTGCGGAAAGGCTTTTTGAGCCAGATTATTTTTCCATGATAGAGGGAAAGAAAGTAGCATTGGTTACCAATCATACTGGTTTATTGCCTGATGGAAGACATTTGGTAGATGTGCTATATGAAAATAAAAAGGTTGATTTGACCTTACTTTTTGGCCCTGAACATGGGATTCGTGGAGAGGAAGATAATCATGTGTCCGATGGTGCGGATAGTGGTACAGGTCTGCCGGTAATATCATTATATGGAAAAGTACGAAAGCCCAGTGCTGAGATGCTGGAAGGGATTGAGGTAATTATTTTTGATATCCAGGATATTGGCGCCCGTTTCTATACCTATATCGCCACCATGAACCATGTACTGGAAGCTGCTGCTGAAAATGATATTCCATATTTGGTCTTGGATAGACCGAATGCGATAGGAGGTGTTTATGTGGATGGCCCAGTTGGGGAACTCCAAAAGGAACCTGTTGTAGGTGTTGACCAGTTGCCAGTAGTTCATGGTATGACCGTTGGGGAGTTGGTTAATATGTTTAATGAAGAAAGGTCAAAGAAGGGGTTGAAAAAGGCTGATTTGACCGTAGTGAAAATGGAACATTATGATCGGAATAAATGGTATGATGAAGCCGGTCTACCTTGGATCAAGCCCTCTCCAAATATGTTGACTTTAACTACTGCAGCTCTTTATCCCATGACCTGTTTATTGGAAGGAACTAATATGTCAGAGGCTAGAGGGACTTTGCACCCTTTTGAGCATATTGGGGCAACTTGGGTAGATGGAAAAGCCTTGGCAGACAAGTTGAACGGTTACCAATTGGAGGGGGTAGAATTCATTCCGAGTCAATTTACTCCAGAAGAAGTAGTGGATGGAATTAAAATTTACCCGCCGAAGTTTTTGGGAGAGCAATGCGAAAGTGCTTTTATAAAGGTCACCAATAGAGATGATTTTGCTTCTGCCCAAGCAGGTGTTTATATGATGAAGGCTTTGTATGAATTGTACCCAGAAAAACTGGAGTGGAAAGCTGCTAGGATGGATCGTTTGATGAAAACCCCTTCAGTTAGAGAGGGAATATTAAATGGAGAAAATCCTGCGTCCATTATTCAGCAGTGGTCAGAGGGATTGGCCTATTTCAAAAAAGTCAGGTCATGTTATTTGCTTTACTAATGAGCTTGTTTTATAAAACAATAAAAAACTCCGCTGATAATTTCAGCGGAGTTTTTTGCTTATAAGAAGTTTGGTCTGTCCAGCTTTTGGCCAATCCTGTAGGCTGCATTCATCAGGCCTACATGGCTATATGCTTGAGGGAAATTGCCCCATTGCGAGCCTGTCTTATGGTCTACATCTTCAGAGAACAGCTGAAGGTGATTACAGTATTTGGTCAGTGTTTCGAAACCTTCAACAGCCTCATCCAGCCTGTTGACACATGCCAGTGCTTCAATATACCAGAATGCACAAATAAGGAAGGTAGTCTCAGGTACACCAAAGTCATCCATATGCTTATATCTGTAGAAGAGGTAATCCTTAGCAAGTAGGTCCTTTTCAAGCATCTTAAGGTGATTGTTGGCTCTTTCGATGTCACTGCCAAAATACCCCATGGTGATCAACTGTAAGGTGCTGGCATCCATGTTTTTGGTGCCAATAGCCTGCGAATAGGCTTTCATTTCAGGTACATAGCAGGCTTCGATTTTTTCTATGGATTTTAGGCGTAAATCTTCTGCCTTGGCCCTCATTTTATCATCGCCCATTCTATCGGCAATTTTGATTGCTGCACAGCTTCCGGCCCAATGGAAGATAAAGGTATAACAATGTTCCTGAGCCAGGTTTCTGAATTCCCATAGGCCAGCATCCTTTTCATTCATGGTTTCCTCTATTTTATCCAAGAGATTATAGATGAAGGGAGCTGAGTGACTTTTTTCTGATTCAATGAATCTTTTATCCGCATAAAGCGGCAATAAGCTTACCAATACCTGACCGTAAAGGTCGTTTTGGATATGGGTATAGGCCTGGTTTCCAAATCGCACGGGCTGATTGCCCAAATAACCTGACAGGTTACTCAGTTCTTCTTCCAATAGGGCAGATCCAGTGATGGAATAGAGAGGTTGGTACCTGCCATTGGCATTGGTAGGAAGATTTTGAATGAATTCAAAATAGCGCTCTAGCTCTTGGAAATGACCTAGGGAATTAAATACATTCAAAGTGTAATAGCTATCTCTGATCCAGCAGTATCTATAATCCCAATTTCGGGTAGAGCCTGGTGATTCGGGTAAACTTGTAGTGGAGGCAGCGATGATCGCTCCTGTGTCCTCAAACTGGTGAATCTTTAAAGCCAGTGCCGAGCGAACTACCAGTTTCTGATAAAAGTGGGGAATACTGGTGGACTTGATCCATTCTCTCCAATATTGGGTAGTAGCCTGGAGGAATCTTTCAGCGGTACTTTCAACTGGGGCTTCCAAGGGTTGTCCATAGGTGAAAAACAGGTATATAGGTCTCTGCAACCTAAATGCCATATCTTCAATAATATAGTTTACAGAACAATTGGCCGTAAGCCTTACTTCCTGTTCTGCACCAAGATATTCAATATGGTTGCTGCTCATGGAAGGTTTTAATGCTTTCTCGCCTCTGTTGGTTACGGGTTTACAGTTGATTTTGATTTTGGGTTCCCCTTTGATAGGCACCACTTTTCTCACGACCATCAATGGTTTATGGTACCGGTCAAAATTGTGGAACCTAGGGGCAAAGTCTGTTACCGAATAGGCTTCTTCACCATTGTCGAGATTGATAGTGGTTCTTAGGATATTAGTGTTTTCCAAATATTCTTGTTCGGAAGAAAAACTACTGTTTTCCGGAAGAATATTGAATTCACCTCCTTTTTCCTTATCCAGCATGCTGCCAAATATAAAATCACTGTCAAACCTTGGAAAGCACAACCAACTGATATTGGTGTTTTTTTCAATGTGGGCGATGTAAGCACAGTTACCGATGAGTCCGGTACCGTAATGATGTGTTTTATTCATAATCAATAGTTGAATGGTATAAAAAGTGAGCGGCTATTCTGGAATAGTTTTGAAGATAGTAAAAAAAGAAAAGTCGAAAAACACAATTTTGGCATTTTTTATACTAAAAGTCGATAATTAGGGTAAAAAAAAGATTGATTTTATGAAAAAAATGTAACTGCCCACAAAATCAGGTTTTATGGGCAGGGTAATGGTTTATTATCTTTTCCCTTCAAATGGCACATAAATTACCTTTTTGGTTTCAAAGAAGTCTTCTTTGAAATAGTCATCCAAGTGATAGGTGACATAAGAGATATCTAGTTCTTCCATTTCCTCATCTACCTCTCCACCTTTGAGGTAGAGAATGCCATTTTGGAATTCATTGAAGTCTTCTTTTTTAAACTTCCCTTTTACCCAGGGGTAGAAATTGGCCATTCTGGTTACCGCGCGGCTGACAATAAAATCATATTTTCTTTGCAGTGATTCGGCGCGGACCTGCTGGGCCTCTACATTACTTAGTTTTAGACTCTTTGCAATATCCTTAACGACTGTGATTTTTTTACCTATGGAATCCACCAAATGGAAGTTGGTTTCAGGAAAGAGTATGGCCAATGGAATACCTGGAAAACCTCCTCCAGTTCCAATGTCCAGCACCCAAGTGCCTGGTTCGAAATTCATGACCTTAGCAATGCCCAGAGAGTGGAGTACATGGTGGATATAAAAAGCATCCATGTCCTTCCTGCTGATTACATTGATTTTTTGGTTCCAATCCCGGTAAAGGTCTCCTAGCGCACTAAACTGCTCTTTTTGTTTGTCTGATAGATCAGGGAAATATTTTAAAATCAGGTCTAATTCCTGGTTCATAGCCTTTGTTTGTTATTTGCTCTTAGAATCAGGCAAAGATAAGGCTTTCATGCTAATGTTGATAATATTGCTTCATGCAATAGCTGATAAAAGGATGGACAGGAAGGTTAAGTCAAGAGAGGTAATAGAAAAGGCTGGTCTGGATTGTGAATCCAGACCAGCCTTTTGTCTTTTATCTAGCGTCTTATGTCTTAAATCTAAGGTCTAGCCTCTAAATATGCTTGTCCTTCCCTTGGGCAATTTCATAGAGTAATTCCCTTGACCGGTGCAACTGGGCTTTTACAGTACCAAGAGGTTTGTCCAGTTCTTGGGCAATTTCATCATAGGAAAGCTCATCGAAATACCTCAGTTTTACCAGTTTTCTATATTTAGCAGGAAGCTTGTCCACAAAAATCCTTACCATCTCAATTCTTTGGCTTTTGATGAATTCATCTTGAGGGTTATTGTCATCATCTTCCACATCTATATTGACAGAATTTCCACCGTCATCAGTAAGGGTATTGTTCAAACTCATGGTCTTGAGTTTTTTCTTACGGATAAAATCAATGGTGTTATTGGTGGCGATCCTAAAAAGCCAGGTACTAAAAGTATAATCCTTTTTGAATTTATGCAGGTTACGGAACGCTTTGGCAAAGGCTTCCATGGTCAGGTCTTCAGCATCATCTGCATCACGGATCATTTTTAGGATCATGAAGTAGACGGCCTTCTTATACCGTTTCATTAAAGTTGCATATGCTTGCTGGTCTTTTTGATCTACTGCTTTGTCAATTAAGTCAAAATCTTCTAGCGCCTTGTCTGAGAACCCTCTTTCGTTTATTTCCATCTAACTGTTTTTGATAGGTAACCTTTTGCCCCAATAATCCAAAAATAACTTAAATACATTAAATCGAAAAACATCGTCCAGAACACTTTTTGATGTCCTTCTATTTTCCTTATTGCACCGTTAATAGTGGAAAACTGGAGTATTGCCCTTATAACTATAATACTAATAATTATGGCAATTGGTTCCCATTGCCGAACAATACCCAACAAAGCTATTGCTGCAGTCCAAAAAAACAAATGACTAATCGCATAAATACCTATTTTGGCTTTATCAGTGGTCTTATAATATTTTCCGGTTTGAAAATGTCTCTTTTTCTGAATATAATACTCCTTGAAAGTTTTCTTTGGAATAGAACGTGTAATACTATCAGGGTGTATAACTACTGAAGTGTTTTTTCTTCCGGCGTATTTATTTATATAGAGGTCATCATCTCCGCCGAGGATCTTCCACAAATCTTTGAACGCCTTTTTATCCATGAAAAATTGCTTGCGATATGCCAAGTTTCTTCCTACGCCCATAAATGGTGCTTTCCAAAGAGCAAAAGAGAAATATTGGATAGCGGTAAACCATGTTTCGTATTGGATAAGTGCGTTCAGAAACCCCTTGGCTTTTTCATAGCCTCCATAGCCTAAGGCAAAGATTTTGTTTTCGTTACGGATCGGGTGGGTCATCCTTCTGATCCAGTTTTCAGATACTGGGCAACAATCAGCGTCCGTAAGCAAAAGCACATCATATTTGGCCACTTTTATGCCCAGCGTGAGCGCATATTTCTTCGGAGTGACATGGTCAGGAGTATAATTGACAGTAACTGTTCTAAGCTGCGGGTAATCAGACATCATCCTTTCTAGCAAGAACCTTGAATCATCATTTGAGCGGTCATTGACTACCAAAACTTCATATAAGGGGTAATTTTGTTTGAAAAGCTCTGGGATAAGCTTTTTTAGGTTTTGTTCCTCATTTCGAGCAGCTATGATAATGCTCACACCTTCTTGGTTTTGATTTAGGTCAGGATTGGCCTTTTCCCGGTAAAAGAAACTTAACCTGCCGTATATAAAAATTAAATAAATTAATTGAATTAATGTTGCTGCCCCTAAAATGAGCCACAGAAAATTGACGATCATGCGTTGTTTAGTTACAGCGTAAAGATAAAATCAAAAACAGCAACTCTTTTAAGGATAAGCTTATATTTTTGTGCTTGATTTGATAACTAAATCATAACATGGTCGTTTTGATCGTGTTTGAAAAGAAAAATAAATGAAATTCATTCTCGAAAATAAAGACGAAAAGAGTAAAGCCCGGGCAGGTGTTGTGAAGACAGATCACGGGGATATACAGACACCTATATTTATGCCTGTGGGAACAGCGGGTTCAGTAAAGGCAGTTCATCAAAGGGAGCTGACCTATGATATCAAGGCCCAGATCATATTGGGAAATACCTATCATCTTTATTTACGACCTGGTTTGGATATTTTGGAAAAGGCCGGTGGTCTGCATAAATTCAATGGTTGGAGCAAGCCTATTCTTACAGATAGTGGAGGATATCAGGTATTTTCTTTGGCAGGTACAAGGAAGATTACAGAAAAAGGGGTGTTGTTCAAGTCCCATATAGATGGTTCCAAGCATAAGTTTACGCCTGAAAACGTGATGGATATTCAGAGGTCCATTGGAGCGGATATTATTATGGCTTTTGATGAATGTACGCCTTATCCTTGCGAATATGGTTATGCGCGTGAATCCATGGATATGACCCACCGATGGCTGAAACGTTGCATTGAACAAGTGGATAGTACCGAAGGTAAATACGGGTACAACCAGACCTTATTCCCTATTGTGCAAGGGAGTGTCTATAAGGACCTGAGAAAGCAATCCGCAGAATTTATAGCTTCCTGTGAGAGGGATGGAAATGCAATTGGCGGACTTTCTGTAGGCGAACCGGCTGAGATGATGTATGAAATGACTGAGTTGGTGACGGATATTTTGCCTAAGGACAAGCCAAGGTACTTGATGGGGGTAGGTACTCCTGCCAATATTTTGGAGTGCATAGCTTTGGGAGTGGACATGTTTGACTGTGTGATGCCAACAAGGAATGCAAGGAACGGGATGTTATTTACTTCTGAAGGGATCATGAACATGAGGAATGAAAAGTGGAAGGATGATTTTTCTCCTATTGATCCTAATATCAATAGTTATGTAAGTAACTTTTATTCCAAGGCTTATTTGAGGCACCTGACCATAAGTAAGGAAATTTTAGCTGCTCAAATTGCCAGTATTCATAATTTGAGTTTTTACCTTTGGTTGGTAGGAGAAGCTCGTGAAAAGATCAAGTCAGGGGAGTTTTCTACTTGGAAAGATATGATGGTTAAAAAAGTCAGCAGGAGATTATAATGAAATTACTGGATAAACTTATTATTAAAGATTTTCTCAAAACCTACTTTTTTGTGGTTTTGATGTTGATCATGATTGTCTTGGTATTGGATTTTACCGAGAAAAATGATGCGTTTATCCGTAATGAAGTTCCTACTTCTGAGATCCTAGAGTACCTGTTTAATTATGGCCTTTATTTGAATAACTTGCTTACCCCCATTACGGTCTTTATTTCTGTGATTTTCATTACTTCCAGAATGGCAGGAAGAACGGAGATCGTAGCAATATTGAGCAGTGGGGTGAGCTTTATGAGGATGTTAGTTCCTTTTTTAATGGGAGCTTCCTTGATTGCTGTTGCCAGTTTTCTTTTGAATGGCTGGGTTTTGCCAGGGGCTACAGAAGGGGTTTATGAATTTAAAAGGGAGTATCTAAAAGACGATAGCCAGTATAATTATCAAAATTTACATGTCAAAGTAGCTCCTGATGTGTATGCCTATATTTCTAGGTATTATACCGGGCCAAAAACCGGCTATGCCTTTACTTTGGAGCATATCAAGGATGGACAGCTTTTGTCGAAACTTTCAGCGGATAGGATTGTGTGGGATACAACAGCCAATGCCTGGGAGGTAAGAAACTGGAAGCTCAGGGAGCTTCAGGAGATGGGAGAAAAATATACTGTGGGAGAAAAAATGGATACAGTACTTTCCATATCTCCGGATGATTTTGATCTTCCGCCAAATCATCATGAAACCCTGATACTTCCTGAACTCAGTAAGCAAATTAAGGTTTTGGAGGATCGTGGGGCAGATAATGTGAGCTTTTATAAGATAGAGCGCTATGTGCGGTTTATGTCTCCTTTTGCGGCCATTATTCTAACATTTATAGGAGTAATAGTTTCCTCCAAAAAGACCAGGGGAGGCTCGGGCTTTAAGATCGCTTTGGGTTTCTTATTGGCCTTTATTTATATCATCTTGTTTTTGCTTTCAAGGACCTTTGCAGAGGCGGGGACTTCCTATCCCTTGTTTGCAGTGTGGTTGCCTAATATTATTTTCGCAGCAACAGGAATGGTAATGTATAAGACAGTTCCTAGATAAATTATATGAAAGCCGGAAGCGTCAAGGATTATGTAATGCTTCATTTCATTGTTTTGATTTGGGGTTTTACAGCTATTTTGGGCTTGCTGATCAGTATACCTGCAGTTGAAATTGTCTTTTACAGGACTTTAATGGCTACGGCCATACTGGGAGTGGTTTTTGCTTTCCGGAAGAGGCATATCAAGCTTCCTTTAAATGAATTGGCCAAAGTGGTAGGGACAGGAGGTTTGATTGGAATGCATTGGATATTGTTCTTCGGAGCGGCCAGAATTTCCACTGCTTCTGTTTGTCTTGCTGGCATGGCAACCTGCTCACTTTGGACTGCTTTTATTGAGCCTTGGGTCAATAAGGTGAAAGTAAAGTGGTATGAGGTAGTTTTGGGGATAATGGTGCTTGGAGGCTTGTATGTTATTTTTAGCTTTGAACTTCTGTATTGGGAAGGGCTTTTGATGGCTGTGGGATCAGCATTTCTAGGAGCCTGCTTTACTGTGAGTAATGGTAGGCTTACCCAAAAACATTCTCCTTATCTGATTACTTTTTACGAGATGCTGGGAGCATGTGTTTTTACTGTATTATTTATGCCGGTTTATGTTAATTACTTTGCTGAAAACGGTTCTCTGCAGATGAATCCAAGTTTGGGTGATTGGTTCTGGCTGTTCTTATTGAGTGGTGTATGTACAGTATATGCTTTTTCCGTTTCTGTGGAACTGATGAAAAGACTGAGCGTGTTTGTGATTAATTTAACGGTCAATTTGGAGCCAGTTTATGGTATTGTTTTGGCAGTTTTGATTTTTGGAGAAAAGGAGCAGATGACTCCTGGGTTTTATTTTGGAACTCTGATCATTCTTGCATCGGTAGGCATGTATCCAGTATTTAATTATTTTTACAAAAGGAGAAAGAACAAGCAATTACTTAGGGTTCAATAAGTAGTTGTAGTTCCATATATTATGCCCCTGGTTTGGCCTTAAAGGCAAGCCTAGGGCATAAAATTCCTTGACTTAAAATTTAAGTTCCCCTCTAAATGTGAAGTAGTTGTCTGGCCATTCGCTTAGGTCGGGTTCTTTTTCGAAGAGTCCAAATACAGTTGATCCAGAACCCGACATGGCAGCGTAAAACGCACCTTGGTTGTAAAGACTTTCTTTTATTTGGGCGATAGCAGGGTGTTTAGGGAATATACTTGCCTCAAAATTATTTTTTAGTTGTTCACGCCAAAGAGATCTGTCTGCTAATGTCTTCTTAAGATCAAATTCGGGTGATTTTGGTTGTATACTTGCATAGGCTTCTTTGGTGCCAATGTGAATTTGAGGGTTGACCAAGGCAATCCAGCAACCTTCAAGATCAAGTTTCACAGGTTCTAATATTTCCCCTCTACCTGTAGCGATCTTGGGAGTATTTTCAATAAAGAGAGGGCAGTCACTTCCCAGTTGTGCTGCATAATCTTCCAGAAACCAATCTTCCAAGTGGAGGTCAAAAAGGCTGTTCATCATTTTGATGGCAAATGCACCATCAGCAGAGCCACCACCAAGTCCTGCTCCCATGGGAATGGCCTTATGAAGATGGATTTTGATATGAGGTAGTTCATTGAAGTCCTTTCTAAGTAATTTCAGCGCTTTGAGGATGATATTGTCCTGTTCTTTTCCCGGAATTGTAAGTCCTGTGCTGGTGTAGCTGGTCTTCTCAGCAGTAGAAATTTCTAAGGCATCATATAGAGGAATGGGGATCATGCAGGTTTCAATGTCATGATAGCCATCTTTTCTTTTTTTTGTAATGTATAGGCCAAGATTGACCTTGGCATTGGGGAATTGTATCATATCAATATGCAAAAGGATTCATCTTGCAAATCTATCAAAAACAGGGTATAAATTTCGGAACCTTTGCTTTATGTTATTTATAAATTTTGAATGAATGCTTGAATAATTGTCAAAACATTGGTTGGTGGGCTGTTGAGTAGGTAAAATTTTAACATAAATTAAAGAAAATTAAAAATCAGAAGAAAATTCTGAAAATTGAATAAATGTTTTTTTTATAAAAGATAAAAGAGGGTAATACCTAAATAAGGTGTTTCATATTCCTGTGATTGAGCGGATTTGCAATAGTTTAATTTTTGATTCAATTTAAAAAAAGAAATAAAATATTGTAAGTCTCAATTTAGGGTTTTACTTTTGTAGAGCAATAATAAAAAGTGAAGAACAGAAACCACTAAACACACTAATAAACATGTTCAGAATAGTTAGCGTCATTAACCTTATCGTCATTCTCATTTTCAACTGTAAGTGAGGCGCTAAACTATTGTTAAAACATCCATAAAGCAATAAAGTGCCTCATCCCATGAGGCACTTTTTTTTATAAAGGTAATAACAGAATATTAGGTATAATATGAGTGATTTAAAGAAATATAGTTGGGAAATCAGTGATAATGAGGAGAATCCAGCAGCAATGGCAATGTTGTATGCCACAGGTATCAGTGATGAAAAAATGAAGCAGCCTTTTGTAGGTGTAGCAAGTTGTGGTTATGAAAGTAACCCTTGTAATATGCACCTCAATAGTTTTGCTGAGGTTATCAAAAAGTCAACAGACAAAGAGAAACTTTCAGGCTTTGTTTTTAATACTATAGGGATTTCTGATGGTGAGTCTATGGGTACTTCTGGTATGAAGTATAGTCTTCCTTCAAGAGAGGTGATAGCAGACTCTATAGAATCTTTTATTCTTGGACACTCTTTTGATGGTGTTGTGACTATCCCTGGTTGTGATAAGAACATGCCAGGTGTGGTGATGGGAATGCTTCGCATCAATCGCCCCGGTATAATGGTTTTTGGTGGAACCATCCGTTCGGGAAATTATAAAGGTGAGAAATTAAATATTGTTTCTGCATTTGAGGCCTATGGTAAGAAAATCAACGGGCAGATCTCAAGCGAAGATTATATGGGTGTGATCAAAAATGCCTGTCCAGGTGCTGGTGCTTGTGGAGGTATGTACACTGCCAATACCATGTCTTCAGCAATTGAAACAATGGGCTTATCCTTACCATACAGTTCTTCAAATCCAGCGACTTCCAAAGAGAAGCGTGAAGAATGTGAGAACATTGGAAAGTATATCAAACAACTTTTGGCTTTAGATATCAAGCCTAAAGATATTATTACCCGCAAGAGTCTTGAAAATGCAGTTCGAGTAACTGTAGCCTTGGGGGGGAGTACCAATGCAGCGTTGCACATATTGGCGATTGCCAGGACGGCTGGAGTAGATTTTAACCTTGAAGATTTCAAGCGTATCAATGCTGAAACTCCTGTATTGGGTGATTTTAAGCCAAGTGGTAAGTTTATGATGGAAGACCTTTATGATATGGGTGGCCTTCCAGCATTCTTGAAATACTTCTTAAATGAGGGGTTGCTTCATGGAGACTGTATGACTGTTACAGGTAAAACATTGGCGGAAAACCTTGCTGATGTGGAACCGGTAAAAGTTTCTAAGGAAAGCGTGATTCACCCGTTGGACAATCCTATCAAGGAAACTGGTCACCTTTGTGTGCTTCATGGTAACTTGGCACCTGAAGGATCGGTAGCTAAGATTTCTGGTAAAGAAGGTAAGTCCTTCACTGGAGCAGCGAGGGTATATAATAGTGAAGAAGAGGCCAATGAGGCCATGAAGAATAGAGAGGTTCAAAAAGGAGATGTAGTGGTGATTCGCTACGTTGGACCTAAGGGTGGACCTGGTATGCCAGAAATGTTGAAGCCTACTTCTATTATTATAGGAGGTGGACTTGGATCAGATGTGGCATTGATCACTGATGGTAGGTTCTCAGGAGGAACTCACGGATTCGTAGTAGGGCACGTTACCCCAGAGGCTTATATGGGTGGTCCAATCGGTTTGATCCAGGACGGAGATAAGATCACTATCGATGCTGAGACATTGGAAATCAATGTAGACCTTAGCGATGAGGAATTAGCAGAAAGAAAAAAGACTTGGAAGAACAAAGACTTAAGTCATCTTCAAGGAACGTTAAAGAAATATGTCCAATTGGTGTCTACTGCGTCTGAGGGTTGTGTTACTGACAAATAGTAAGACAATAGACCAACCGACATAAGACTTAAACCTCAAATATAATTTATAATACACATGAAAGATTCGAGAATCAGAGGAGCTGAGATCGTAATCAAATCTTTGGTGGCCGAAAATTCTGAGTATATTTTCGGTTATCCTGGGGGTGCCATCATGCCAGTTTATGATGCACTTTATGATTACGCGGACCAAATCAAGCATGTACTGACCAGACATGAACAGGGAGCTATCCATGCCGCACAAGGCTATGCACGAGTCTCTGGTAAAGTCGGGGTTTGTATGGCTACTTCAGGGCCAGGCGCTACTAACCTGATCACAGGTATAGCAGATGCCATGATTGATAGTACTCCTCTGGTCTGTATTACAGGGCAGGTTGCTTCACCGCTTTTGGGTACAGATGCATTTCAGGAAACTGATGTAGTGGGTTTTTCAATGCCAGGGACTAAATGGAATATCCAGGTTCGTAGAGTTGAGGATATTGCTCCAGCTATAGCCAAAGGTTTTCATATCGCAAGATCAGGCAGGCCAGGGCCAGTACTGATTGACATTACAAAGGATGCTCAAAATGACTTGGGTGAATTCAATTATGTTCCTTGCTTGGGTATCAGGTCTTACAGGCCATATCCAAAAGTGAAGGAATCTCAAGTGGCCAAAGCTGCTGAGGTAATTAATTCGGCCAAAAAACCTTATGTGCTTTATGGGCAGGGGGTTGTTATTGGAAAAGCAGAAGAAGAGCTAAAGGCATTTTTGGATAAAACCGGTATTCCTGCTGCCTGTACATTATTGGGGTCAGGAGCCTTAAGTGAGGACCATCCTCAATATGTAGGTAAGTTAGGAATGCATGGAAACTACGCCCCTAATTTATTGACCAATCAATGTGATGTATTGATTGCCATTGGGATGAGGTTTGATGACCGTGTAACAGGTGATTTGAAACGATATGCCAAGCAAGCAAAAGTGGTTCACTTAGAGCTTGATAATGCAGAGATCGATAAAAATGTAAAGGCTGAAGTAGCTATTTTGGGTAACTGTAAGGAGAGCTTGCCAATGCTGACCCAGAAGGTTAATGAAAATAGCCATGAGGAATGGTTGAAGGAGTTTAGGAAGCTGGAGGAGAAGGAAAAGAGTGCGGTGGTTTCTTTGGATCTTTTGCCTACCAAATCAGGCTTGACTATGGGAGAGGTTATCCGTTATATCAATGATTATAAAAAGGATGATGCCATTCTGGTAACGGATGTAGGCCAGCACCAAATGATTGCCTGGAGATACTTCAAGTATAAAACTTCAAGAACTCAGGTGACTTCTGGAGGTTTAGGGACGATGGGTTTCAGTTTGCCCGCAGCCTTGGGTGCACAATTGGCAGACCTTAACCGTCAGGTAGTTTGTGTTGTAGGTGATGGTGGTATACAAATGACCATTCAGGAGTTAGGTACCATTATGCAAACACAAAGCCCCGTTAAAGTGGTGTTGTTGAACAATAACTTTCTAGGAATGGTAAGACAGTGGCAACAGTTGTTCTTCGATAAGCGTTATTCATTTACTGAATTGGATAACCCCGATTTTATCAAGATTGCTGAAGCCTATAATATGAAAACCTCTAAAGTTACTGAAAGAGATGATCTCAGGGATTCCGTAGCAGAGATGATGATCCATGATGGTCCTTACTTCCTGGAAGTAGTGGTGGAAAAAGAGGATAATGTATTCCCAATGATCCCTACAGGATGTTCAGTAGAAGAAGTTAGATTAAGCTAAGCCACATTTTATGAATCGATATACAGTATCCCTTTTTACGGAGAATTTCATTGGTATTCTTAATAGAGTGACTTTGATCTTCACTAGAAGAGGAGTGAATATAGACGCCCTTACTGCTTCAGAAAGTAAGGAAGATGGTGTTCATAGAATCACCATAGAGGTAACGACAACTGAGGACCAGGTCATTCAGATTGTTAAGCAAACCGAAAAAATAATTGATGTCATCAAATCCTTTTACTATAAGGATGATGAGGTCGTTTATCAAGAGATCGCTCTTTATAAAATTCCTATCAGCAGTCTTGATCCAGGCTTGGAAAAAGTCATCAGGCAGTACAATGCCAGGATCATTTCAGCAGAGAAGGAGTTTGTAGTGATCGAAATGACAGGCCATAAAGAGGACACTAAAGCACTGCTGGAGATTTTGAAGGATTTCAACATCCTTGAATTTGCCAGATCAGGCAGAGTGGCCGTGGCCAAACCAATGGGAACAATTGAACAATATTTGAATAATTAAAACTAGAAACAATGAAACTGAAATTCGGAACAGTTGAAGAAGATGTAGTAACAAGAGAAGAATTTCCTCTTGAGAAAGCCAGAGAAGTACTTAAAGACGAAGTGATTGCTGTATTGGGCTACGGTGTACAAGGTCCAGGTCAAGCACTTAACTTGAAAGATAATGGTTTTAATGTAATCGTTGGCCAGCGTAAAGGTTCCAAAACTTGGGACAAGGCTGTAGCTGATGGTTGGGTTCCTGGTGAAACACTATTTGAATTGGAAGAAGCCTGTGAAAAAGGTACTATTCTTCAGTTCTTGCTTTCTGATGCAGGTCAGATCGCTCTTTGGCCAACTGTAAAGAAACACCTTACTCCAGGTAAGGCATTGTATTTCTCTCACGGTTTCGGTGTGACTTACAATGACCAAACTGGTATCATCCCTCCAAAGGATGTTGATGTGATTTTGGTTGCTCCTAAAGGTTCTGGTACTTCTTTGAGAAGAATGTTTGTAGAAGGTAGAGGATTGAACTCTTCTTTCGCGATCTACCAAGACGCTACTGGTAAAGCTAGAGAAAGAGTTATTGCTTTGGGTATCGGAGTAGGTTCTGGATACTTGTTCGAAACTGATTTCTACAGAGAAGTAACTTCTGACCTTACAGGTGAGAGAGGTACTTTGATGGGAGCTATCCAAGGTATTTTCGCTGCTCAGTACGAAGTATTGAGAGAGAATGGTCACTCTCCTTCTGAGGCTTTCAACGAGACTGTTGAAGAATTGACTCAGAGTTTGATGCCATTGGTAGCTGAGAACGGTATGGACTGGATGTATGCTAACTGTTCTACTACTGCACAAAGAGGTGCTTTGGATTGGTGGAAGCCGTTCAGAGATGCATCTAAGCCAGTATTCGAAGATCTTTACAAGAGCGTTAAAGATGGTAAGGAAGCTGCTAAATCTATCGAGTCTAACAGTAAGTCTGACTACAGAGTGAAGTTGGAAGAGGAATTGAAAGAGTTGAGAGAATCTGAGATGTGGCAAGCTGGTGCTACTGTACGTAAGTTGAGACCAGAGAACAACTAATAACACTTAAGGAAAGCTTCGGGAATTATATGAATACAATAAGGTGTTGAAATAAGACGAGAAACTTTCCTGAAAGAAAATTCGGGAGGAATAGGAGAAAGAGATAACTCTGATTCCTATTCCTTCTGGACTTTATGACGATTGACAACAGAAGCGATGGAAAAGAAAACATTATTTGACAAAGTATGGGACGCGCACGTTGTGAAGTCAGTCCCTGACGGACCAGACGTGTTTTTCATAGATAAGCACTTTATCCATGAAGTAACCAGCCCAGTAGCCTTTCTAAACCTTGAAAAAAGAGGAAACAAAGTACTCTTCCCTGAAAGAACAGTAGCTACACCAGATCACAATGTACCAACAATAGATCAGGACAAAACCATTAAGGACAAACTTTCCCGTATGCAGGTAGAAAAGCTGCGTGAAAACTGTAATAAATATGGGATTGAACTTCATGACCTAGGTACTGACCACCATGGTATCGTTCACGTTATCGGGCCAGAATTGGGGATTACCCAGCCAGGTATGACGATTGTATGTGGAGATAGCCATACTTCCACCCACGGGGCTTTCGGAGCAATTGCTTTCGGAATAGGTACCTCTGAGGTTGAAATGGTATTTGCTTCACAATGTATCATGCAGTCTAAGCCTAAGCGCATGAGAATTACTGTTGATGGTGAGCTGAACAAGGGAGTTACTTCAAAGGATATCATTCTTTACATCATCTCTAAAATCTCTGCCAGTGGTGGAACTGGATATTTTCTTGAATATGCTGGCTCAGCAATCCAAAGCTTAAGCATGGAAGCAAGGATGACCATCTGTAATATGAGTATCGAGATGGGTGCTCGTGGTGGTTTGATTGCTCCTGATGAAACAACATTTAATTACCTAAAAGGTAAAGAACATGCACCAAAAGGTGAAGATTGGGACAAAGCAGTAGCTTACTGGAAGACCCTTAAAACCGATGAAGGCGCAGAATTTGACTTGGAGTACAAATATGATGCAGCGGACATTGAGCCGATGATCACTTATGGTACCAACCCTGGAATGGGGATCAAGATCAAAGATAATATTCCTACCACTGAAGGCATGGAAGGAAGCAACAAGAAGACTTATATCAAGTCGCTTGACTATATGGGTTTTGCGCCTGGTGAGCCTATCAAAGGCAAAAAGATTGATTATGTATTCGTAGGTAGCTGTACTAACGGTCGTATCGAAGATATTCGTGCAGTAGCTGAGTTTGTGAAAGGCAAGAAGAAAGCGGATAATATCACTGCTTGGATTGTTCCTGGATCAAGAGAGGTAGAGAAACTGGCGATCAAAGAAGGCTTGGTTGATATCTTGGAAGAAGCAGGATTTAAGCTGAGACAACCTGGTTGCTCTGCGTGTCTTGCTATGAATGATGACAAGATTCCAGCAGGAAAGTATGCAGTATCTACTTCAAACAGAAACTTCGAAGGTCGTCAAGGGCCTGGAGCTAGAACCCTTTTGGCTTCTCCTTTGACTGTGGCAGCAGTAGCCATTACTGGTGAAGTAACCGATCCACGCGAAGTATAATCATTTAAAATCGATCAAAAATGGCTTACGATAAGTTTAATATATTAAAAAGCACCGTGGTCCCATTGCCAACTGAAAATGTGGATACGGATCAAATCATTCCTGCAAGGTTCTTGAAAGCTACTGAAAGAGCAGGTTTCGGCGATAACTTGTTCAGGGATTGGAGATATGATAGTGAAGGAAATCCTAAAGCGGACTTCGTGCTTAATGACGCAACTTACGCTGGTAAGGTGTTGGTAGCAGGAAAAAACTTCGGTTCAGGATCAAGTAGAGAGCATGCTGCTTGGGCCATCTATGATTATGGCTTCAGATGTGTGGTTTCTAGCTTCTTTGCGGATATCTTCAAAAACAACTCATTGAATGTAGGGATTCTTCCGGTGACGGTAAGTCCGGAGTTTTTGGAAGAGATTTTTGCGGAAGTAGAAAAGGATCCAAAAACAGAAGTAGAAGTTGATATTGATGCGCAGAAAATCACCTTATTAAGTACCGGTACTTCTGAATCATTTGATATCAATACCTATAAGAAGGAAAACATGAAAAATGGCTTTGATGATATCGATTACCTATTGAACATCAAAGAGGATATCGTTGCTTTTGAATCAAGTAAGCAACAATAGGTAGAGACAGGAAGTTTGATTCATGCCATGACTCTGTGTCATGGCATGAATGTTCGTTCAAGGAAGCGATTGACTTCTAGCTACTAAATACTAGCTACTCAATACTAAAATTAAAGTATGCGTCTTCATAAGAAAATAGAAATCATGGATACCACGCTGAGGGATGGCGAACAGACCTCGGGAGTATCCTTTTTGCCTTCTGAGAAGCTCCAAATAGCCAAGTTGCTTTTGGAGGAACTGAAGGTGGATAGGATTGAAGTGGCATCCGCTAGGGTTTCTGAGGGAGAACTGGAAGGGGTGAAGAAAATCACGCATTGGGCTACTGAAAAGGGATACTTGGACAAAGTTGAGGTGCTGGGTTTTGTGGATACCCCAGCCTCAGTGGATTGGTTGACTGAGGCAGGAGCCAAAGTCCTCAATCTCCTTACCAAAGGATCTCTCAATCACCTAACCTACCAATTAAAGAAAACACCTGAGCAACACTTTAGTGATATTGCCAGATGTATTGCATATGCTGCAGAAAAAGGGATTTCGGTAAACGTTTATCTGGAAGACTGGAGCAGTGGCATGCGTAACAGTAAGGATTATACTTTGGAATTAATCGATTTTTTGGTTGGCCAAGGTGTCCGTAGAATAATGCTCCCTGATACCTTGGGGCTTTTGAAACCAGCCGAAGTGGCTCAGTATGTTTCGGAAGTGACAGGCGCTTATCCGGATGTTCATTTTGATTTCCATGCCCATAATGATTATGATCTCTCTGTAGCCAATGTTTTGGAAGCAGTCAATAATGGGATTTCAGGAATCCATAGTACCATAAATGGTCTTGGAGAACGTGCAGGAAACGCTCCATTGGAAAGTATTGTAGCCAGTATCACTGATTTTACAGACGTTCAGTTAAATGTCAAGGAAAATAAGATCTACCGCATAAGTAAGTTGGTGGAGCAATTTTCTGGACTTCATATTCCCTCTAACAAACCAGTCGTTGGTGAAAATGTATTCACCCAAACCGCGGGGATTCATGCCGACGGAGATAACAAGAAAAATCTTTATTTCAACGACCTTCTCCCTGAGAGATTTGGCCGCACAAGGAAATATGCCCTAGGTAAAACCTCCGGAAAAGCCAATATCCTTAAAAATCTAATGGAATTGGGGATTTCCCTTGAGCCTGATGAGCTGACCAAGGTGACCCAAAAGATCATCGAATTAGGTGATCAAAAGGAAAGGGTAACGACCGAAGACCTGCCATATATTATTTCTGATGTATTGCAGAACAATTCCATCAAGAAGGATATCAGCATAGAAGGTTATCATATGACCCATTCTAAGGGCTTGAAGCCAACTGTACAGTTGAGACTAAAGGTCAAAGATAAATTTTATGAAGCTCATGCTTCAGGAAATGGGCAGTTTGACTCTTTTATGTTAGCCCTTCATAAGATATACCAATCATTGGATAAGCCACTTCCTAAATTGACCGATTTTAGTGTAAGTATTCCTCCTGGAGGAAAAACCGATGCCTTTGTGGAGACGGTAATTACATGGGAATTGGGAAGGATTTTTAAGACCAAAGGCTTGGACAGTGACCAAACAGTGGCGGCAATGATGGCCACAGAAAAAATGCTTAACATCATTGAACAAATCAATACAGGAAAACCAGAAAACAAGAATTTATATGGAAATGAATCTAGCGCTATTACCGGGTGACGGTATTGGCCCTGAAGTGATCGATCAGGCAGTAAAGGTGGTTAAAGCTGTTGGTCAGAAGTTTGGTCATACTATTACTTTTAAAGAAGCTGTTGTTGGTGCGGCAGCCATTGATGCCACCGGAAATCCTTATCCAGACGCTACGCATGAAGTTTGTTTGCAAGCAGATGCTGTATTGTTTGGTGCTATTGGAGATCCAAAATATGATAATGATCCTAAGGCTAAAGTAAGACCTGAGCAAGGCTTATTGGCCATGAGAAAGAAATTGGGACTTTTCTCTAATGTAAGACCTACTTTCACTTTCCCTTCATTGATTCATAAATCTCCATTGAAGAAAGATCGTATCGAAGGAACCGACTTTGTATTCTTGAGAGAATTGACCGGTGGAGTTTACTTTGGTGAGCCAAGAGGTAGAAACGAGCAAGGTACCAAAGCTTTCGATACCAATGTTTACTCCAAAGAGGAAGTTGAAAGATTGGCCAGAATGGGCTTTGAGTTTGCTCAGAAGAGAAGAAAATTATTGACTTGTGTAGATAAGGCCAACGTAATGGCTACCTCTAGATTGTGGAGAGAAACTGTTCAGGAGCTAGAAGCGGAATATCCTGATGTGAAGGTTGAGTATGAATTTGTGGATGCAGTAGCCATGAGATTGATCCAATGGCCTAAAGCTTATGATGTATTAATCACAGAAAACCTTTTTGGAGATATTTTGACCGATGAGGCAAGTGTGATTTCAGGATCTATGGGCTTGATGCCATCTGCATCTTTGGGTACTGATGTGAAATTGTTTGAACCGATTCACGGTTCTTATCCTCAAGCAGCTGGTAAGGATATTGCCAATCCTTTGGCAACGGTGCTTTCTGCTGCTATGATGTTTGAATATGCTTTTGATCTTCAGGAAGAAGCCAAGGCCATTTCTGATGTAGTTAATCTTTCTCTTGCAGAGGGAGTTGTTACAGAAGATATCGCTGAGGGAGGTAAAACTTATAAGACTTCAGAAGTAGGTGACTGGTTGGCTGAGCAAATTTTGAAATAATTAGTTAGCTACAGATATGAATAGTTAAGACGAGGCTGTCTCAAAAGTCAATTCAAGAGCCTGAGATTTGGCTGTATGAAAATTGGCTCAGATACCGACCCGAATAAAACAGAGGCTGTCACTAGTTATGAGACAGCCTCGTTTTTTTTCTTAGCTTAGGTTTAAATTTTTAAAGTTGAATTTATGATTAATCGAAAGATAGTATCCTTTTTGTTTCTAGGTGTTGCTGCATTGATCATATCATACCATTTTATTTTAAGACCCTTTTTATATCCTTTCAATGAAGATGTTAAAGGGTATGTTTTGAAAAATATAGAGCCAATTACTACTATAAATCCTGATGGTCTTGAATTTCAGGATTTAAACGTGCTTAGGAAATCAATAGGGGATTCACGAGTAGTATTGTTAGGTGAACAAGATCATGGTGATGCTGCTACTTTTTTAGCTAAGACCCGAATAATTAAATTTCTTCATCAATCACTTGATTTTGATGTTTTGGTTTTCGAGAGTGATTTTTATGGGCTCAATTATTCTAATAATAATTTGATAGAAAACGTCGTTAAAGGCAGTCATAGTTTTGTGGATAATATATATCCTTTGTGGGGACAATGTGATTCATTCAAGCCAATGATCGATTATATTATTGATAATAGGGGGACATCAAATCCATTGACTGTTTCGGGAATTGATCCGCGACACGTACTGAAATGCTCTAGAGAACATTATTTGGATGATTTGAGTAGTTTTATTAATGAAAGTGAAGTGAGCATAGCTCCAGATAAATTAAGCCAATTTTATAAAACCGTTGAAACGGTCTTGACTGATGAATATTCTAGTAATGTAACAGGAGACCAGTTAGCTGCTTTTTATGAAGTTTTATTGGAGGTAAAATCAAGTGCGATTGGAAATGTTTTTTGGGAGCAGGAGATGCGGAACTTGGAAGGATTTGTAAGGAATTCTTTAGATTCGTCAATCAGTAATAATATTAGAGATGTGCAAATGGGAGATAATTTGCTATGGCTTTTAAACAAAAAATACAAAGACAAAAAAGTTGTCGTTTGGGCAAGCAATACTCATATATTTAAAGACTTTTCAATTATAAAGGAGCAGAATTTGATATTATCCAACCCTGATACCATTAATACTGGAAGTTATGTTTATGAAAAATTGAAAGATGAAATGTATGTTTTGGGAGTGACCTCATATAGTGGCAATGGGGGAAGGTTAGGGGAGAAAGGTTTTGAAATTATTGAGCCACAATCTAATTTTTTTGAAAGCTGGGTTTATGAGACAGATTTTCCCTATGCTTTTATTGACTTTTCCAATATGCCCGAAAATTTGAAGAAAGAAATGTTCTTCATGAAGACACTAGTTCACAAGCCTAGAATAGCAAATTGGTTTAATATGTTTGATGGTATTATTTATATCCAAAATATGTTTCCCTGTAAATCTGAACAAGTTACTAGGAATTAAAGTGTGTTCAGGTGATATATTAAGTAATAACAAGGTGATTTGATTTATATACTTAAAGAAATGATTTAATAATGGGTAGGGAGGTAATTTTATATATCGCAATGAGCTTAGATGGCTATATCGCCAAGGAAGATGATAATATTGATTTTTTGTTCAAAGTGTAGCTGCCAAGTGAAGATTATGGTTGTGCTGATTTCCAATATCAAGTTGATGCCTTGATTTGGGGACGGAAAACCTATGAATAGGTCTTTTCCTTTGGGATTCTCTTTTCACATAAGGATAAGAAATGTCATGTGCTGTCCAAGAGTAGAACTGGTAAAAATGAAGACGTGGAGTTTTATGGGGGAATTGACAGAGTTGATTTCCAGACTAAAAAGTGTGGAGGGGAAAAATATATACTGTGATGGTGGGGGAGAGGTAGTTTTGAGTATGTTGAAGGATAAGCTTATTGATAAAATGGTAATATAAATAATTCCTGATTTATTAGGATCAGGCAAAAGACTCTTTAGGGAAGGGAGGCCTGAGCAGGATTTGGATTTGATAAAAAGTATCTCTTATTCTTCAGGTTTGGTACAGCTGTGGTATAATATGAAAGAATAAAAAATAAGCCATATTAGGGGCAGGTTCCCTTAATATGGCTTTTAACTTTTTTGGGACTAGCCCTTCATGTATTTCATCATTTCTGCAACTCCATCTAGGTACCTATCAGTAACCTCTTTATCAGGAGTGGTGTCCCAATTGTTCTCAATACCATTTCCACCTATCATGATGCCATCCTTTCTGGGGATAAAATAAACCCCTGACATACTCGCCCGGTAACTTAATTCAGGCTGAGGAATAAGGAAACATAATTGGCCAGAAATAGGCATCATTTCTTCATCACCAAATAACTCCATGGAACCAAGTCCTGTGCAATTGGCAATGCAATTTTGGGGGAGCATGTTTAGGTCTTCTGGTTTTTTGAAGGTTTTGAATTCAAGCTGACCTCCTGCTAACAAAAAATCATCTCTTAGCATTTTCATATAGATGGGTATGTTAAATATCGTAGTAGGGGATTTGAATACTTGCTTAGTTTTAAATGGATTTTCCTTATTGCTTAATTTGTTTGGAGATGGGTAAAAACTCATTTCTTGACTGAAAAGTTGTCCTTTGACGGCATACTTATTATGACCATTATCCGAGGAAGTTTCATTGTTAGCAATATGGAAATTATCCATCCAGTTGACCATTTGGTGGATGCCCAATAAACGTTGAAATGTATTAAATGAATGGGTGCATGCTTGCTGGAACATGTCGGTAAACTCGGGAGTGATATTTTCTTGCAAAATCAGTCTGGAAGTTGGAGACCAAGTGCCCGTGGCCATAGCTGAAGTTACTTTAGGGAAAATTTCTTTAGTATAAATGGTGACTTTATAGCCCCTGTCTTGAAGGGTTCTGGCAGTGCTTAAGCCAATAATGCCACAACCTATTACAGCTACTTCCTTATCTTGAAGAGTATCGAGGAGATCGGCTGCAATTTTGGAAGTCCCCCAAGAAAGTGACCATCCACTGCCTCCATGTCCATAATTATGGACGATTGTCTTACTTCCCAATTCCTGAAGTTCAATTCTTGGTCCTTTCATTCTAAAAGGTCTTAAGCCAACAGATTCCTTAATAACCCTTTTTCTAGAGACTTTGACCTTTGGGAGTCCTTTTGCAGAGTTGATATAAAAATTGGTCTCAGATCCTGTAGGAATGTAACGGGTACACGCCCCCATGCCAAATCCAGTGCTCAGGCCTAATAATGTAGCCTTCTTGATGAAATCTCTTCTTTGATTTTTCATTAATTACCCTTTAGTAGAATGTTAAATATTAACTGGTTTATTATTTAAGCTTATAAGGGTAATTATAGGGGGAATGATCAATAGTTGATCATTTGTATTTCTAAATTATAAAATTTATAGAATTATCCTATATTCATTGATGAAAAAATGATGATTAAAGAGTTTGTTTGCTTAGAATGTAATGCGTCTGATTTTGTGAAAATTAATTGTTGTATTCCTATCAGACACATCGCTCTAGCCCAAAAATAAAAAAGCTCCCTTTTGGGAGCTTTAAGTGTTATTTCAAATCAGTGATTTTTTCCATGATCTCTTCTGAGATACCAGTACTAGAATAACCTCCGTCGTGGTACAAGTTCTGCATGGTAACCATTCTGGTATAATCAGAGAACATAGTAACAATGTATTCAGCACAAGCTTCTGCAGAAGCATTCCCAAGTGGAGAAAGTGACTCGGCAAAGTTAAAGAAAGAGTTAAATCCTCCAATTCCTGAACCTGCTGTAGTAACTGTAGGAGACTGGGAAATGGTGTTCACCCTTACTTTTTTCTTTTTACCATATCTATATCCAAATCCTCTTGCAATGCTTTCCAAAAGTGCTTTGGCATCAGCCATGTCAGTATAGAAAGGATAAACTCTCTGGGCAGCAATGTAAGAAAGACCTACGATAGAACCCCATTCGTTCATGACATCCTGCTTTTCTGCTACTTGCATCATCTTATGGAAAGACAAGGCAGAGATATCATAAGACTTCATGGCCCAATCATAATTAAGGTCGCCATATTCACGTCCTTTTCTGATATTTGGAGACATTCCTATAGAATGTAATAAGAAGTCAAAGTTTCCTCCTAAGAATTCCTTAGCTTCAGCATAAAGTTTTTCGATGTCTTCTACCGATGTGGCATCAGCAGGGATAACAATGGTATCACATTCTTTTGCCAGTTCTTGGATTGCTCCCATTCTCATAGCGATAGGGGCATTGGTAAGGACAAACTTAGCTCCTTGCTCTTTAGCTTTAAGAGCGGTTTTCCAGGCAATGGAGTTTTCATCCAATGCACCTGTTATGATTCCTTTTTTTCCTTGAAGTAGATTCTCAGGCATGATATGTTTTTTTAATTGATTTCGCTTAAACAATCCGTAAAAATAAATAAAATTTTAGGCAAACTTACGCGATTGATATGATAAATGTCCTTCCCTCAGTTTCTATTGGTGAAGAATGTCATTTACTTTAATAAATCCATGGCACTTTTACGCGCTGATTCAGACGGGTTGGCTCCTGCAATCATTTTGGCAATTTCAGTCACACGCTCCTCTTCATCTAGAGTCCGGATTTTACTGATCGTACGATCGGAACTGTTGTCCTTGTATACAAAATAGTGCCTGTCTCCTTTTGCGGCGACTTGTGGTAAGTGACTGATGCAAATTACCTGATGGCTTTGGGCAATTTGTTGCATCATTAATACCATTTGTAAGGCCACTTCACCTGAAATCCCCGTGTCAATTTCATCAAATATCAAGGTGGGTAGGGCTACTTTGTCTGCCATGATGTATTTAATGGCAAACATCAACCTGGAGAATTCACCGCCTGAGGCTACCTGTCGAATGGCTTGTGGTTTTACGCCTTTATTGGCAGAGAACATGATTTCTACTTCGTCAATACCATTAGATGAAGGTGTTACCTGGTTATGGGAAAACTCTATTTTTGCATTTTCCATTCCCAACTGGGAAAGGAGTCCAGTTATCTCTAGAGCAAATTCCTTAAAGCTTTTTTGACGTATTTTAGAAAGGCTGTCCCCAGCTTTTAGGAGCTGGTTCCAAGCCTGTTCAGATTCATTTTTTAATCTTTCCAATTCCTCATCCAAATGATCTATCTGGAAAGCTTTGTCAGCAAGTTCTTTTTCCAAGGCCATCAGTTCTTCCACAGACTGGACACTGTGTTTCTTCTGTAGTTGATAGATCTTGCTCAGTCTCTCCCTGATTTCTTCTAACTTTTCAAAATCTACTTCTATTTTGCTGTCCTCATCTTCCAAGGTGGCAGAAATATCATTTACTTCAATATATACACTTTCGAAGCGTTCTCTCAACTCTTCAAATCTATTGCTGAAGCGACTAAGCTGCTGAAGTCCTTGGTTGACCTGCATCAAAAGGGTAGTGGCGGCTATTTCATCTCCGTTGAGCAGTTGAAGGTTTTCATTGATCTTGGCTTTGATTTCCTCCGCATTGTCGAGGATTTCCTGCTCGTTCTCGAGTTCTTCTTGTTCCCCTTCTCGTAAATTAAGGGAAGAGAGTTCCTCCAATTGGAATTGGTTGAAATCAGCTTCTTTTCTTAATTCTGCAGCTTCTTGGGATAGCTGATTAAACGCTTTGCTGATCTTTTTGTATGCTTTGAATGCGGAGGTGTACTGCTCTTTTTCTTTTTGGCTCTGAGCAAAAGCATCAACCAAGTTTAACTGGTATTCTCCAGCTCCCAATAATAAGGTGTCATGTTGGGAATGGATGTCCATCAAGGATTTTCCCAAGTTTTTCAACACGTCCAGTTTTACAGGGGTATCATTGACAAAGGCCCTGGATTTTCCAGATGGCGCTATTTCCCTGCGAATGATGCATTGTGATTCAAAGTCCAGGTCTTCCGATTCAAAGTAAGATTCAAGACCATAGTTGAGGATATCAAACTCTCCCTCAATGATACATTTTTTAGAATCGTCAAAAAGGGATTTAGTGTCAGCCCTGTTTCCCAATAATAACCCCACAGCACCAAGCATGATAGACTTACCGGCTCCTGTTTCACCTGTAATCATGTTCAGTGAGTTGGAAGGGGTCATTTCCAATGTTTCAATCAAGGCATAATTTGAAATGCTCAGGCTTTTTAGCATATAGTGATAATGTTTTTCTTGGATTGGAGGTAAAAGTAATCAAAAACAAGCTATCCTTTAAGGATGTCATTGTATTTTCTGGCATTGTTGGGGTCAACTTTTAGCAGAATTTCTATGGCTTGATTTTGGATTTCCTCGGGTGCATTTTTGAGTACTTTACTGATTTCATCAGATTTCGCATCCATAAATGAAATGGTCAAAATACTATTGGGAATAGTGTTGTTTACTTCTTCCAATTTTTGAAGCGCAGCTAGAATATTCTTATAGGCTTCTTCTGGGGACTTAGTCAATTGGTCCATGCCCTTTCTATGATAAAGATAATAGGCATCTCTAACGGATCTGGTAACTTGGGAACTGTAAAGCTCATTCATTAGCCAATATCGGTTCCTTCTGTTGCTTGGACTCTGTTCCCAGCCAGGTCTAGATGATTGCTGGGCATTGGATACAATATTGTTGGCTACCTCAAAATAAGGCTCTCCTCCCTCAGCAGAAAAAGTATCATAGTCTATCCCAATGACAATATTGGCATAATAGGCTAAGAGTGAAGTGATTTCGCTTAAATGGGAGTATCGGTTGAATTCCATCGGTTGGGACTCAAGAAATTCAAAACTCCAATTTCGGTCTACAAAGTTAAATGTCAAGCTTTCATAGCTCGTTCCATAAATTGGTCTCACTGCTTGTATTTGAACAGTAGCTTCGAAGAAACCAACCTGAGGCATGTCATTGATGGTGATCAGGATATTTCCTTTGATACGCTCTTCAGGGGTGAATTGGTCATTTGTCCAGCTTCTCCCATTTAGAAACTGTTCAAAGGAATTTTTCATCTGATCAAAGATGTCTTTGTTTTGGGTCCTGGCCCTGTCACTGTTGATAGATACTGTGAAATTAAGTTCCTGTGCAGCAACCTGAAAAGTGGATATAAAGCAGAAAAGTAAAATCAGTTTGATCCTCATATTGTCTTGGTGTTGCCTAAATATAAAAATAATGTTCAAATCAATTTTCGGGTCCCAACTGTTTTTTCAAGGTGTCTACGATTAATTCTGCTATGGCAGATTTGGGCAATAGATCGCTGACCTGTTTTTGGCCTGAATGATGGAAAATGGTAACTTTATTGGTGTCATGTTTGAACCCCGCTCCAGAATCATTCATCGAGTTGAGCACAATAAAGTCAAAGTTTTTCTTTTTTAATTTTGCTTGGGCATTTTCCTCTTCTTGAGTGGTTTCTAAAGCAAAACCGACATGGAACTGGCCTTCTTTTTTTACTGCCCCTAAACTTGCTGCGATGTCCACATTTTTCTTTAGGGTGAGAGACATCTCCTCATCATTCTTCTTGATCTTTTCTTTAGCAGGATCGGCAGGAGTGTAATCGGCTACTGCAGCAGCAAAAATACATATATCTACATTAGGATGAACAGCTTGAGCCGCTTTGTACATTTCCTGAGTACTGGTAACAGGGCTTATTTTGATATTAGGATGGCTGACGCTGATTTGGCTCGGGCCCAGGATCAATTCTATTTTAGCACCGCGGTTGGCAAGATTTTCAGCTAGGGCAATACCCATCTTTCCACTGGAATGGTTTCCTATAAACCTTACTGGATCAATAGCTTCTTGGGTAGGGCCAGCAGTGATCATGATTTTTTTGCCTTCAAAATCCTTTGATTTATTGAAATGGCTGATGATCTTTTCCAGGATATGCTCTGGCTCCATCATTCGGCCTTGCCCACTTAATCCACTAGCCAGTTCTCCACTTTCTGCGTCCAAGATGATATTGCCATATTCCTTTGCTATAGCAAGATTAGATCGGACAGAGGGATGTTGGTACATATCCAAGTCCATTGCAGGAGCCAGCATTACTGGGCAGCGTGCTGAAAGATATGTTGCGGTGACTAAATTGTCAGAATTGCCATGGGCAAGTTTGGAAAGGGTACTGGCACTAAGCGGGGCTATAAGAAAAATGTCTGCCCAAAGTCCCAATTCCACATGGTTGTTCCATTCTCCTGTTTCGTTCTTATGAAACTGGTGGTAAACTGGTTTTTTGGAAAGTGTAGATAATGTCAGAGGGGTGATAAAGTCAAGAGCAGAAGTGCTCATAATGATTTGCACTTCTGCTCCTTCTTTGACCAGTAATCTGGTTAAGTGAGCTGCTTTATAGGCGGCAATGCTTCCTGTAACAGCAAGTAATACTCTTTTGCCTTGCAGCTGCATGATGATTATTCTTCTTCTGAATCGAGGTTTGGATTACGGAAGTGAACTTTGTCCTCCATAAACTCTTCCATGGCCAAGTTGGTTGGCTTAGGCATTCTTTCGTAGAATTTAGAGATTTCAATTTGCTCCTTGTTTTCAAATACCTCTTCTAAGTTGTCGACAGTAGATGCAAACTCAGATAGCTTGTTGTTTAATTCTTCTTTGGTTGCCAAAGAGATTTGCTTAGCTCTTTGAGCAACGATATGAAGGGACTCATAAAGGTTGCCAGACTTTTCGGCTACTTTGTCCAAGTCTCTAGTGATAATTGAAGGATTAACTGCCATATTGATATAAAGTTTATTTTCTATTTGATTGAATTATTTGCTGCCGGCATTAGCAGGCTTTACAGCTTCTTCAAGCTCAACTTCGTCTTCTTGCTGTTCTTCTTGTTTTTCTTTTCTAAGCGCTGCCTCTCTTGCCTTGATTTCCTCGTACTGTTTCTTCAGTTTTTGATGGGAGTTCAATTCGGTTTTGGACTGCTCAACAAGTGAAACTACCTCTTTGTTGAAATCACTTTCAGGGTATTTTCTGTTAAAATCTTCTCCAAATTCAATGGCTTCCTGAAGTCTTTCTTCTTTCTTGCTGAAAATACTTCTTTCCGCATATGCTGTGCTAACTTCTACTAACTTATAAGCTAGTTCTTCATTATGTACACTGTTAGGATATCTTTTGGCAAAATTCTGAAAGTTTACGATACATGCCAAGTAAAACTGTCCAGGGAAAAGCCCTTCAGTTAGTCTATAATACATCTGTGATTCCTCATAGGCCTTTTTCTCAAATCTTGACTGAAGATCAGTGACCATGCTCATTGCACGTTCATAAGAATCTGATTCAGGGAATCGGTTGATGAATTGCTGAATGGCTGTAACTGCTTCCTTACTGCTCTTTTGGTCCAAGTTATAGTCAGGAGCATCCATATATAAAGAGTAGGCATGCATAAACAAAGCCTCCTCTGCCATTGGGCTTCGGCTATAGCTTTGGTAGAAGTTGTTGAAATAACTTGCTGCTTCTATATATCTTTTTAGTCTGAAGTGGGCATAAGCATAGTTGAACTGAGCCAATTCAGATTTTTCGCTTCCACGGATTACTGGTAATACCTTATCGTAAAGGATAATGGATTTACTGTACTCACCTTCTTGGTAGTATTCGTTGGCCGCAGTGTAAACGTCATCCCAGTTGGTGCTTTTCTCCAGCTTGTAAAACTTGCCGCAGGAACCTAATGAGATGATGATTACAAATAGTAATGTATACTTAATAACTGTGTTCATCATTTTCAATCTGCAAATATAAGGGAATTTGATTCTGTATCAAAGTTAGTTAGCTTGTATCTCGAAAGGATTATTTTTTAACAACGAGCTTCTTGGTGACTATATTTTTACCGTTGACAATCAAGGTGTATAGATATACCCCAGGATTAAAGTCACTGACATTGATCAGAAGTGTTTTTTGTTGAGGGGAAAGGGTCAATTCTTCAATGGGGTTTCCAATAAAGCTGTTGATTGCCAGTTTAATAGTAGCATTTGGATCCTTTATTTGATAGTCTATTTGGGCAATTCTATTACTTGGGTTAGGATAAACTTCACCAAATGATATGGCCTCATGGTCCACAATTTCAGCATCCTTAGGAGCGAAGACTTCATAAACTCCTTCGATGATAAATACATCGCGAAGGTTTTCGGTGTTGGAGAAGTGTAAGTCAAAGGTGCCTTTGGTTTCAGTGATCCCTGTGCTGAATTCAATATAAAGATCTGTGAAGACCTCCCCAGGTTCCAAGTTAAGTTTAATTTTGGCAAGGTCCTTTCTAGGGTCAAAACATTGGTCACCGATACACAAATTGATGTCTTGAGATGAGCCGATTTCACCACGCATGAATTTTAAGACATATTCTTTCTCTTCATCAGAATCGTTTTGAATAATAATGGATTGTCTTTGGGTACTGTTGATTTTTCCGGTGAATTGGGCCTTATCGCTTAGAACACGCACCTGTCTTGCTTCAACTGATGACAGTTGAAAAAAGATAAAAAACATGGTGAGTAGCGATAAAAAATTTTTCATGTAAATGTTATTCCAATAAGATATTCTTTTAATTCGTTGTTATCCTTAATGTTATACGTATAAAAATACCGATAAGATTTGTTCTTTTAAAGTAATTACGGTTAAAAAATGTTAACCCCTGCAAAATTTATTTGAATGGTAAGCGTTTCAGCTGTTTTTAAGCTAAGTGATTAGGGTTTTTTTAGGTTTTTATTCTGCTTATTTAACCATTCATTAATGATTTCTTCAACTTCATCCTCATTGGGGTAAGGGATTCTAATGTTTGGTTCATTGAATAAATTTGATGGATTTTCTTCTCTTTCTAGTGGTTTTCTCCACTCATAAATCATTTTCATATCAGGTCTCTCTTCAATGCGCCAAGAGAAGCCCTTTAGCTTAGTGTCATCTTCTGTAATAAGGTGTGGAGGAATAAAAGATGCATCAGGGTTTATGGTGTGATTGATCTTGGTTACATTGCCATCCTCAAAATACATGATGATTTTCCCACATAATAGTGTGTTGATGCCCTGAACCGTCGTATCGTTTTCTAAAGCAAAATATAGCGACTCTCCATTTCCTTCAACATCCAGTCGGGACATGTCTCCTTCAGAAAAGTGTCCAGTCATATGTCTCCCCTTGATTTGGTTGAAGTTGGCTATGGTATCTGAAGTGATTACAAAGGAGTTTTCCTTAAGGAAAACCTTGTCTATGTCTTCATTGGCAATGACAAAGTTTATGCTGTCTGCCGAGATTTGACTTTTATTGTTCCAAAGCAATGGGTCGCCATATAGGTAAATTGTCGAATCTGGATAAACGTAGGCCGTTGAGTCTGCCCTGCCTGACATATTCCCTTTGATCATTTTTGTGTTAGGGAAGGCTAGCATATATCTATTTTCTGCTGATTCACTGTCTTGACTGATCAGAGTGTCTGCAGCCATGTAGAGGGTGTCTTCTTTAAAGTATTTTTGAACGAGCGCATTACCGAAAACCTCTGAATATCTTCTGTCCTCCCAATACTTTCCCCGGTCACCAAAAACTTCTAAGTTTCTTTCTTTATTGAAGATGCTGACATTATCCCTGGCCTCGTAATATTTTTTTGAATCATCATAAAATAATGTGTCTCCAGAGACTTTGCTGGTCTCATTTTCCACATCGCCTTGGAAAAACCTGAATAATTTTTTCTGGGTGTCGTAGTAGCTTCCTTTTTTGGCATTGAGCTCATCTCCTTCAGGTGACCTGATATTGGTAAGCCCTTCGGTTTCCGCAGTTTTATTTAAGGTGTAATAAAAAAGGGTGTTTGACTTAAGTGTATATTCAGGATTGACAAGGATGACATTATCCCGAAAGGTGATTTTTTCAATCTGGGTTTCATAGCGGCCCCTTTGGCTGGTCAGTACATTGGTGGAGTCAACTACTTTTCCAAAGTTATAATAATCTGCTATGCCATATCTTTTGTCGTAGTCAAGATAGTCAGTGTAAAGTGTTGTTCCGGCTTTTTTGAATACCACGTTGTCTCTGAGCTTGGCCAGTTGGGTGTTTCCGTCATAATCAGCGTAACGACTGGTGCTGGAGACTGTGTCTACAGGATTGTTCATCCGTACATTACCAAAAAGCTTTGCCTTGTTTTCCTTTTCGTAGAAATATGCTGAATCACAGTAGATCATTGTGTTGTCCTGTTTCATCACCACATTATTGATCAGCTTTTGGATGTTGCCAACCGATCTAAGTCTTTCAGACTTTATGATCTTTAGTGTCTTGGTAGTCCCTTGGTCTTGAGCCCGGCTGAATTGAAAGCTGAAAATTAAAAGTATCAGTGAAAGGAGATATGTAGGATTCTTTTTTAGCATTCTGGTTTATATGAACGACAAAATTAATCAAAAATGGTATTTTTGGTTTATGCTTGATCAGTTTATCCAACATATACGGGGAAAAAATCTTTTAGATACCAGTAAGCGTTATCTTTTGGCCATAAGCGGAGGGATTGATAGTGTTTGTTTGGCAGTTTTATTGAAAAGAGCCCAAATAGATTTTACAATGGCCCATTGTAATTTTGGCTTACGTGGTACTGAAAGTGATGGTGATGAAAAGTTTGTTAGAGACTTAGCTGATGAGTTGGAAGTGCCCTGTATAATCAAACATTTTGAGACAAAGAAATATGCCGCTTCATTGGGGATTTCCACCCAAATGGCCGCTAGGGATCTGCGTTATGATTGGTTTGAAGAAGTTCGAATTGATCAAGGTTTTGCAGGTATAGTGGTGGCACATCATGCAGATGATCAACTAGAGACCATACTTTTGAATTTACAAAGAGGAACAGGGATTGAGGGAGTGTATGGGATGTCTGAAATTCGAGATCATATTATTCGGCCGTTATTGCCTTTTAGCAGGAAGGATCTTGAGGGGTATTCAGCTAAAGAACAGATTGATTGGAGAGAAGATAGTTCCAATAGGGAAAGTGATTATAAACGTAATTTTTTGAGAAATGAGGTTTTGCCTTTGATGAAGTCTCATGATCCTTTGGTGGAAGAGAAGCTTCATCAAAGTTTTGATAGACTGAAAGACACAGGAAGGGCATTCTTCTACCTTTATGATTTGTGGTTGAAAGGGCATGTGAAAGAGGAAAGTGAAGTTCTGTTTCTGGAGAAATCAGTTTTGGAAGATGTTCCAGGAAAAAAGTCGCTGCTTTATTATTGGCTGAGAAATTATGGTTTTAATGCTGATCAGGTGGATGATATGTTGGGTGTTATAGAAGCAGGAGAGGTAGGGCGTAAATTTGAGTCTAGATCCTATATGGTGAATATCGATAGGGATTATATCTATTTGGGAGATTTAGATCCAAGCAAAAATGAATTGTATGTTGAAAAGAATGATTTTGTAATTGATTTGGGAAAATCGGTCTATGATATATTGGTGCTGGAAGGGGAGGTCTCCCTTGACAAAAGTCCAAAGAATGTCATGTTGGACAGAAGATCCTTAGAATTTCCTTTACAAATTAGGAACTGGAAGGAAGGGGATAGATTTCGCCCTTTAGGCATGAAAAAGTTTAAAAAAATCAGCGATTTTTTGATAGATTTGAAAGTGCCTGTAATTGCTAAAAGAGAAGTCAAAGTCCTGTGTGATGCCAATGGTGAGGTTGTTTGGGTGATGGGTTACAGGGTTGATGACCGTTTTAAGGTGTCACCTGCCACAAAAGAGGTGATGTATTTGAAATTTAAATAAAGGCTTATGCTTAACCCTTTTAAGAGAACCTATTCAGAGGGAGAATTAGAGATTTTTGAATTTTTGGCCAATACCGTCTTTTTCAATAAACTGAAACATGCGGAGATGTATCGTTTTTTATCAGCGATTCATAATAGGAAATACTTGAAGGATGAGGTAATATTTTTCAGGAATGATCCTAGCCAGGCATTATATATAGTAAAGAGTGGACAGGTAAGCCTAAATGTGGATATAAAAGAAAACTTTGAGAATGTCCTGAGGATAAGAAGGGGGATGGCATTTGGGGAAAATTCCCTTTTGACAGATGCCAAGCGGGTTTACACAGCCATAGTGGATTCCGAAGAAGTGGAGTTAATGGTTATTCCACATTATGCTGTTAAGGAAGTGTTTGATAGTAGCCCCAAAATCAAGGCGAAAATGTTAGCTTCTTTGGCTGAATACTATAATGCCAATAATCATAGGTTGTTCTCAGCTTACAAAAGTTCCTTTGGATTTTTTAAGCTTGGACAGATGTTTGAGTGATCATTATTTCTCTTGTTAAGAATCTTGTACATACAGCCTAATATTGGTTTCAACTAATCAAGGGAATACTTTATTAAATAGGCTTTCTTTAATATCTTAGCGGAGCTTTTCAAAAGTTCAATCAAAAAAATAAAATAAATCATAAATCATGACTAAAGTAACCGTAGTTGGAGCCGGTAATGTGGGTGCTACTTGCGCTGATGTATTGGCATACAGAGAAATCGCTGAGGAGATTGTATTGGTAGATATTAAAGAAGGAGTAGCTGAAGGTAAAGCTTTGGATATTTGGCAAAAGGCCCCTATCAATGCTTATGACAGCAGAACTGTAGGAAGTACAAATGATTATACCAAAACTGCTAATTCTGATGTAGTGGTAATTACTTCTGGTCTTCCTCGTAAACCAGGCATGACACGTGATGATTTGATCGAAACCAATGCAGGTATCGTGAAATCAGTTACGGAAAATGTAATCAAGCATTCTCCAGATGCTATCGTGATCATCGTATCTAATCCTCTTGATGTGATGACTTTCCAAGCTCATATCACTTCAAAACTTCCTCGTACCAAAGTAATCGGTATGGCGGGTATCCTGGATACTGCTCGTTACCGTGCATTTATCGCTGAGGAGTTGAATATTTCTCCAAAAGAAATCCAAGCAATCCTTATGGGTGGTCATGGTGATACTATGGTGCCACTTCCTAGATATACTACAGTAGCTGGTATCCCAGTGACTGAGTTGATCGATAAGGACAAGTTGGATGCAATTATCGAAAGAACTAAGTTCGGTGGTGGTGAATTGGTGAAACTAATGGGTACTTCTGCTTGGTATGCACCAGGTTCAGCTGCTGCTCAGATGGTTGAAGCTATCGTTAAAAACCAAAAAAGAGTATTCCCAGTTTGTATCAAATTGGAAGGAGAATATGGAATTGATGATTGTTACTTAGGCGTTCCAGTTATCTTAGGTAAGAATGGTATCGAAAAAGTGATCGAACTAGATCTTAACGATGAAGAGAAAGCATTGTTGGAAACTTCCAGAACTCACGTTAAAGAAGTGATGTCTGTATTGGAAAACCTTGCTGCTAAATAAGCATAATAGGATGAATTAGTTTAAATCCCGGCCAAATGGTCGGGATTTTGTTTTTTTGATGGAGGGATAGTTTGATTGTATAACTGTAAGTTTTTAATTTACTGAATTAAGTAAACCTTAATTGCCCGGGAGTGTATGTTAAAACGTCTTTTGGTAATTTTGCTTGTCGCTATTATTGGATTGGCAGCTTACCTTTTTTATAGTTCAAAAGTTTTTACTAAAGAAATAGATGCAGTGGATTTGGTTTCAGATCAAGCTGTGTTTGTGTTTGAAACAGAAGAGCCTGTTCAGGTTTGGAACCAGCTTGTCAGTCAGCGAATCTGGAAACGACTCTCGGATGTGCCCTCTTTAAAAGGAGTGGAAAAGCAACTAGTCGTTTTGGACAGCCTTACCGGCAAGGGGGGCAAATTGGAAAGTACCTTAAAGGGAAACCAGTTTGTGGTCTCCCTACATCCCACAGCCAAATCAGAGTTTGATTTCTTGTTTTTAGTGGCCTTTAAGGACAAACAGCAAGATCAATTTATAGCGTCCATCAAAAATAAGGTCAGGCCTGAAAGTATCAATAGTAGACTCTACAGTGGAGAAACTATTTTTGAATACAGAGACGAGGAGCATCAGACAACCTTGTCCTTTGCCTTACTGGAAAATGTGGTGGCAGCGAGCTATAATTCTTTTTTGATAGAAGAGGCGATCCGTTATATTCAATCTGAAAAGTTGAGCAGTTTTAAGGATACTTATAGTGAACTTTATCGAGCACAGAGCTCCTATAAGGATGGTTACGGGATTTTTAGGATGGGCAGCAAGGGCGTAGCGACTTTTATCAAAGGAATTGTAAAGGAAGAGCACCTTGGACTGATCAACAATTTTTCCCAACATCAAATTTCTGCCAACCTTGAACTGAAGTTTGCTGAGAATAAGGTCTTTCTTGATGGCTTCACTTTTTACCAAAATGGAGAAAAGATGGATTTCTCCAATGAGAAAAAAGGTGGTGGCAGCTTGTTCAGTAATTATATTTCCAATCGTACTTCTATCTATTACCAATACAATATCAACGAAACTTCTCAAATCCTAGATATTTCTAATTATGCCTTTGAAAGCAAGAATACCCTAATGGGTGAAGTCGAAAAATACTTAGTGAACAAAGGTTTCCTGGATAAGCTGACAGGTGAAATAGGTTTTATGATCCTAGAAGAACTGCCCAATATGGATACGGATAAGGTTGTCATATTGAAAACCACAGCACTTGATGAGCAATTGGAGCTTTTGAAGTCATTTAGCCTTTCATTGACTCAGGGGGATACCAGCCAGCTTATCAGTAATTTTTATAAGGAAAATGAAGTCTTTATGATCAATCAGGATGAGTTTCCTGCTCATCTTTTCAATGGACAGTTTATGGGTTTCAACAGGACCTATGTCAGCAGTTATGAAGATATGTTGGTATTTGCCAATAATATGAAAGCTGTAAAGGTATTTCTGGATGATATTTATAATGACAATACTTGGGGAAGATCCATCAATCAAAGACGCTTTTTGGAGGGCGTCTCCAAGAATGCAGGGTTTAATTTTATCATGAATATTCCACGTTTTTGGAATACCCTACTAAAAGTGAGCACGCCGGATTGGCAGGCATTGTTACAAAAATATGCCCCGCAACTTAAATCAATAGACTTGGTAGCTTTGCAACTTAGTGAGTTAGGTAACCATCAATATGTGAATTTGGAACTAGGTTATAATTTGGCCCCAATTAAATCTGTTCAGGATATTTTATTGGCTGAAAGCATGGAGCTGAAGTTTGAGGAGGACTTGGTTTATGGACCCAAAGCCATAGAAAACTTTAATGATAGGAGTACTGATTTTCTCGTACAGGATAAATCGAATACCATTCACTTTTTTAATGATGAGGGTGAACGAATATTTAATAAGACCCTAAACGGTAGAATAGTAAGTGATATCTATCAAATCGATTACTATAAGAATGGAAAGCTTCAGGTTCTATTTGCAACCTCCAATGCTATTTATGCTTTTGACAGGCTGGGTGATCCCTTGCCCGGATATCCGATGAGTATGCCTAATGGGGAGCTGATAGCTCAGTTGAATTTAGTCGATTATAATAATACCCGGGACTACAGGTATTTTGTTGGATCTACTGAAGGAGATTTATATATATTCGACAAAAAAGGGAATAACCTGGAAGGATGGACGCCGAGAAAGACTTCGGGAAGACTGGCTAGTCCACCGGCACATCACCGACTTTCTGGAATAGGAGATTATATGGTGGCTTTGAACAGCAATGGAGAACTATATATCATGAACAGAAGGGGTGAATTGCAAACAGGAAGTCCTGTCAATTTAGGTGAGGGAGTGAGTACGGATTATGTACTTTTGCAACGGGGGGATCACAGTGATACTCAAATGGTGACAATCACTGCTGAGGGAGAGGTAGTCCGGGTGAACTTTAGGGGAGAACTGACTTTTAGAAGCCAATTATTGAGACCTGAAAAAAACACCGAGTTTAATTTGGTCAAGGATCAGTCTGGTGATCAATATTTGTTTGTGATTCATGAGTACAACAAAGTTTCTGTAATGAATACTGAATTGGAGGTGCTTTTTGAGAAAAACATGGCTTCTGAAGATCTGGAGTTTCAGTTTTATTCTTTTGGCTCTGATAAAAACATCTTTGTGATCATCGATAAGGTACAAGAGTTTATTTATCTCTATAATCTTGAAGGTGAGCTATTAAATACTAGACCTATCAATGGCAGCCATAAAATAGAAGTGAAATATTCTGGTAGTAAAAATGAGTATAGTATTTATGCCATTCATCAGAACCGCTTTGCAAGCTATAAAATGCCCCTTTAAGTGAAGTGTAGTTTGTAAGTTGGAATTATGTAGATTTGTGAAATCTTCAAAAAATACTTGAATTATGGGATTCCGAGTGAAGCTGATCTTTTTGGGATTGGCAATTATTTTAACTAATCGTTTATCTGCACAGATTTTACCAGATGTTTCTAACCACGCAGTTAGTGATACTGTGTCTTATTTAAATCTTTCTTCTCCTTACCATACTACGCTGACCTTTTTTCATAATTTGCAAGAAGAGAATTTCCGGCCTGAAGTGGCTGCAAAGGCATTGGGAGGAGATATTGAGGGGAAAAGGGCCATTAATCAAGCAGTGGAGTTGAAGCAAATCTTTGATGGGAGAGGAGTGTTTGTGGATATAGATAATGTCCCGAATGAGCAGGAGTATGTAGATTCTACCCATAATTATCAATCTAAATATTTCTTTGACACCAATCGGTTGCCAATGATTTTCCTTGAAAAAGATGGTGATGAATGGGTGTTTTCTCGGTTTACCGTTTCTCAGATTGATGAAATGCATAAGGAAACCTATCCTTATGGGACTGATAAATTATTGAATTTATTGCCCAAGATAGGCCAGCAAGAATATTTTGGGCTTCACCTGTGGCAGCTGGTGGGTGTTTTCCTCTTGATACTCTTTGTTTTCCTTGCCCATAAATTATTCACATTCATTGTGGACAGGGGAATGTATCATTTATCGGTTAAAGTGGGCTATGCCCATGTTGCTGAGAAGTACCTGTTGCCCGTGGCCAGGGTGGTAAGTATTTATTTCATTGTGCTCTTGTTGGATATCTTTATCAGGGTTTTACAGTTACCCATAAGCATAATTTCTTGGATAGCGATATTATTGAATGCTGCCAAGCCCTTTATCATTACTATAGTCTTTTATAAGTTGGTGGATTTGTTGTCTGCCTATTTTGAAAGGCAGGCTGATAAGACCGAATCCAATCTTGATGACCAGCTGGTACCCTTAGTAAGGAAAACCCTGAAAGCCTTTGTTGTAGTGGTGGGGTCTTTGTTTATTCTTAAAGAGGGCTTGCAAGTAGATATTTGGCCTTTTCTGACAGGACTTTCAATAGGTGGTTTGGCTTTTGCTTTGGCTGCTCAAGATACCATCAAAAACTTTTTTGGTTCAGTAATGATCTTTATTGATAAGCCCTTTCAGGTGGGGGATTGGATCACTAGTGGTGATGTCGATGGAACAGTAGAAGAGGTAGGATTTAGATCCACTAGAGTAAGGACCTTTAGGAATTCTTTGATGTATATTCCGAATGGCAAAATTGCAGATGCTACGATAGATAATCATGGACTGAGGCAGTATAGAAGATTTTACAGTACGATTACTATTACCTATGATACTCCTCCTGAGTTGATCAATATTTTTGTCGATGGTTTAAGGGAAATTGTCAAAAACCATCCCAAGATCAGAAAGGATTATTATAATGTGTATTTCAATAATATGTCGGCATTTAGCCTGGATATCATGTTTTATGTCTTCTTTGAGGTGCCAACATGGGGAGACGAGCTACAGGCGAGGCATGAAGTGCTGATTCAAATAGTGAAATTAGCCAATGAACTGGGGGTTAACTTTGCCTTTCCAACACAAACGTTGCATATGGAGACATTCCCCGAAAAGCAGGGCTTGTCACCAGTATATGAAGATAATATAGAGAACTACAGAAAGCGCTTGGATGCTTTTGTGAAAAGTGAAATGGGGAAGAAGTAAATTAACAGGAAATATGTATTGAAGGGTTATTTTCGAGATGAAGATTTTTTGAAAAACCGAATGATTCCCCAGATACTGATGATTAATAAAACGATGATAAGGAGGACCTGTGTGCCTCCTTCTTTTTTTTCAAATGCCTCTGAAATAGAAGATGCCATTAATCCTGCGCTGAAGGCCATGAAGGATCTTGGTAGCATCCCAATAAGACCATATATCAATAGGCTTTTCCAGCCTGTCTTTAGCAGTGCAAATAGTAAGTTGGAAAGCGCAAATGGGATTACTGGGCTAATTCGAACAAAGAAAATCAAGGAGCCCATTTTTGATTTTTTTTCTTCCACCAAACGGGCAGCTTTGGGATAATTTGCCAAAAGGTGCTGCAAGCTGTTATGATCTAAACTGCAGCCTATAAAATAACCTATCAGGCTAGCGACTGAACATGAAATTACTACAAATGGAAATGATGACCAGCCCCACAAGAAGCCACTTAAAATGGCTAAAAGTGTAGTGGGAGCTAGCGCTAAGCCCATAATGATGGCGCCAAGGCAAGTTAGTAAAAGTGCTATGCCAAAACTTCCATTGGCCAAATTAACCAAGTCACTACTGTATACATAACTAAGCAAAATGGTACTGCCAATTGCAGGGAAAACAAGCACCCAAATCATGGAAATTCCTATGGCTGGATTTTCTTGATAAATAAGTTTGATACGGTTGAAAAAAGCTTCTTTTTTGGGCATCTTTAACGAAATCTAGGCCGAAAATAGGTAATTTTATTTTCTTAGCTCAGGCTTGGCAGTGCAAAACAATTTTACAGTAAGCATTAATTAACAATTGATATGAAATTTGGAACGAAAGTAATCCATGCGGGTGTGGAACCAGACCCTTCTACCGGAGCTATTATGACTCCTATTTTTCAAACTTCAACTTATGTACAAAAATCCCCAGGAGATCATCAGGGCTATGAATATTCCCGGACCCATAATCCGACCAGAACGGCTTTACAAAACAGCCTAGCAGCCTTGGAAAATGGTAAGCATGGGCTGTGCTTTTCTTCAGGACTTGGCGCTATTGATGCGATAATTAAGCTGTTTAGCCCGGGCGATGAGATAATAAGCACCAACGATCTATATGGTGGGACTTATAGGATTTTTACCAAAGTCTTCGCTAAATATGGTATCAAATTTCATTTTGTCCCAATGGAGGACCCTGCCTCTATAGAGAAATATATAACTGAAAATACCAGGATGATCTGGGCAGAAACGCCTACTAATCCAATGATGAATATTGTTGATATTAAGGCATTGGCAAAGATCGCCCAGAAGCATGATGTGTTATTAGGAGTGGACAATACTTTTGCCACACCTTTTCTACAAAACCCATTGGACTTAGGAGCCGATTTGGTGATGCACTCGGTGACTAAGTATTTGGGGGGGCATTCTGACGTGGTAATGGGAGTCTTGGTGGTTAATAATGATAAACTGGCCGAAGATTTGGCCTTCATTCAAAACTCTTGCGGCGCCACTCCAGGTCCACAAGATTGTTTCTTGGTGTTAAGAGGGATAAAAACCTTGCACTTGAGAATGGAGCGCCATTGTCAAAACGGAAAAACCATTGCAGGTTATCTTCGGAATCATCCTAAAGTAGATAAGGTTTTCTGGCCAGGATTTGAAGATCATCCTAACCATGATGTTGCGCTTGAGCAAATGAGGGGCTTTGGAGGAATGATTTCTTTTACCATCAAGGGAAATAAGATTGAGGATGCCAAAACAATCTTGGAAAACCTAAAGTATTTCTCTTTGGCAGAATCACTAGGTGGAGTGGAGTCCCTTTGTGGGCACCCTGCGACGATGACCCATGCCAGTATTCCCAAGGCGGAAAGGGAGAAAGTCGGTCTTTCGGATTCATTGATACGATTAAGCGTAGGAGTTGAAGATGCAGAAGATCTTAAAAATGATCTGGCACAGGCCTTGGCAAAGGTTTAATTCAAGATACCTTTAGATCAGTTAGCCTAAGATATTTGTGAACAAATGATGCGATTGGCTAACCACCTTGGTGGTTAGCTTTTTTTTGTTGCTTTTTAAGGAGAGGATAAGGTCAAGGTATTTTTGCGAAGGCGTTTCCTCCGTGTTAGAATGTACAAAGGTAAGATGCTGCAGGAAAAGGTGGTTTTGGTACCATTTGTAGAGCAGCTGGCTCAGTTGGTTCATATGGTCATGGACCAGTTCTGTAAAGGTGGAGTTGAGCCCAGAAACGATCCTTACATTCTCCAGTGTGATAATTACCTGAAGCCCTTCATAAATATCCTTTATTTCCTTCGCCTCCAGTTTTGTTCCACTATCAGACTTGAAGAATTCTAGCTCCTCATTGATAATTTGGGTGGTCGAGGTGTTGATCTGAAGTGGTCTCAGGGCTTTGCTATATTCAAAAGCCTCCTTGTACAGGGCTTCCCAGATTTCAAAAGGCGTGCCTATGATAACATCATAGGCAGCTGTATATATTTTGTTTTTATCCTTTAACAGGATCTTTTCGTATGATTTATAGCTAAGGTTGGACTTGGCAGAGGCAGATTCAAGAGCCTCCTGAATCAGTTTGATATGCAGTACCTTTTTTAGGGATTTAAAGAGCTGCTTATATGGTTCAAATAATTCGAACTTTAGCTTTTTCTCATTAAAATGGATGCGGCTCAATAAGTCAATATAAATCTCCAAAAAGATAAGTTTCTCTTCCAGTTCAATGGCTTTTTTCGACTTAAACTGTTTGGCAAGGGAGGCAAAAAGCTTTTTAGCAATAGTGTATTGCTGATCGAAGAGCTGAAATATCGGAGAAACTTGTTGAACTTGCATTTGAGTCTAATTTATACGTACAAGAGTGGCACCATATCCAAATCGGCTCTTTTGGGTATCTTGAAAATACTTAATATTTTCCAATTGACTGAGGTATTTGTGGATTTCTTTTCGAAGTACCCCATTGCCCAAACCATGTATAAAGGTGATTTCATCCATTCCTGTCGCAATGGCATAGTTTAGATTTTTCTCAAAAGTTTCCATTTGTAGCTTGAGCATTTCGGTATTGCTCATAAATTCATGATCCTTTGTGAGTTTCTCAATATGAAGATCAATTTCTTTTTCTGGACGCTTGAATTGCTGACTTGCTGGTTCTTCCTCCTTGCCCTTATTGAGTTCCTGATTAAGCTTATTGATGTCCAGAGCTTGTGTTTGCTGGTCAATGGCAAACAGGTATCCCTTTTTTCCTGTTACTGGAGCTATCTGCTGGTTTTTGAAAAAGGTAGAAGCCTTGAACTTTACTTTTTTCTCAAATGGAGCAAGGGTTTTCTCGGCCCGATGGTTAATCGGAATAAATTGCAGGAAAAGTGCAGGCCAGTTTTCAAACTGCGGAATGGATTTTTCATCCAGCTTTTTAGAACTTAGGGCACTGATGGTTCCTGAAGAAAGTGTTTTGGAGTTGTCTCCAAAAATATCAGAAGCCATAAAGACATAATCCTTCTCGGTATTGTTGATCAAATGAAGGCTCAATGTTTTATCGTTGATAGCTACATAGCTCAAATATAAACCTTCGCTCGTCTTGCTGCTTTTGGCAGTTGGAAGCGGACTTTCTTTCTCTGTTGTTTTGGAGCTGTCGCTTCCAAAATATTGTTTTTCGGTTTCATGTATCACCACTACCTCATTTTTCATGGCAGGGATTCTAAAGCCATCTTCAATTTCAATTTCTATTCTCCCTCCGCTGGAAATTTTGGTAATGGTCCCTTCTTCGTTTCCGTGCAGTAAACGCACCTTGTCTCCTATATTCATGATTCTAATGCTGATTTATATGTTTTGAGCGCTCTTTCTCGCGCTTGTTTGTGATCTACCATCGGTTCTGGGTAGTTGTCAGATCCAAATTCCTTGACCCATTTTTTGATGTATTTAAGGTCTTTGTCGAATTTCTTGATTTGCGAGCTTGGGTTGAAAATCCTAAAATAGGGTTGTGCATCAGTACCTGTTCCTGCTGCCCACTGCCAATTGCCATTATTGGAGGCCAACTCGTAATCAAGTAATTTCTTTGCAAAATACGCTTCTCCCCAACGCCAGTCAATCAAAAGATGCTTGGTGAGAAAACTGGCTACAATCATCCTTACCCTATTATGCATATGACCAGTGGTATTAAGTTCGCGCATTCCCGCATCCACTATGGGATAACCTGTTTTTCCCTGACACCATTTTTTGAATTCTTCTTCATTATTTCTCCATGGAATCTTATCGTATTGAGTTTTAAATGACTGGTCAACCACTTGTGGGTTATGAAAAAGAATCATCATAAAGAATTCCCTCCAAATCAATTCACTGAGGAAAACTTCATTTAATTCAGCCACTTCCAATGCCAGAGACCTTACACTTACAGTGCCAAAGCGCAAGTGGATGCCCAGTTTGGATGTTCTGTCTTTGGCAGGGAAATCACGATCTTGATCATAGCTCTTGATCAGGTTTTGATCAACCTCCAACGTTGGTAAATTGATATCAGTTTCTTCAAATCCAATATCAGATAATGAAGGTATTTCAAAAGGAGTAGTTTGATAAAGATGCTTGAAATTGGCTTTCAAGACTTGAGGTGGATTGGACCTGAATTTCTTCAACCAAGCATTTTTGTAAGGTGTATAGACCTTGTAGAAGTTGCCACTTTCATTCAGTACTTCGTCTTTTTCGAAAATTACTTGGTCCTTGAAGTCGAGGAAATCAATCTTTAGACTCTTTAAATAGGTTTCAACTTCTTGGTCTCTTTTGATGGCATAAGGTTCATAGTCCCTATTGGTGTACACGGATGATATTTTAAATTCCCGCGATAATTCTTTAAAGACATCTAGTGGATTACCTATTTTGATCTTTAAGGAAGCCCCTTTTATTATCAACTGTTCATTGATGGAAATCAGGTGTTGGTGAATAAAGGTCACTCTCGCATCTTTTTTATCCTCGAGTTCATCCAAAATTGATGTGTCGAAAATAAAAATGGGGAGCACATTGGTTTCATTTTGGCAGGCATAAAACAAACCTGTATTGTCTTCCAGTCTTAGGTCCCTTCTAAACCAAAAAATACATACTTTCTCCATTGTTGATCTTTTTAGAGATAGAATACAAAAGTACTAGTTATTGTTTGGCTCTTCATCAAGTTTTTCCTCAATTGGCCTGGATTCTGGTATATTAATTTGTGGGAGATCATCTGGGGTTTTCGGCGAAGAATCATCAGGGTTTTGTGTGTCATCCTGATAATCAAACCTTAGGAAATCATCCGTGTCATTGATAAGCAACTTCTCCTTTTTCTTGTTGCTGATATTCTGGAAAAGCTCCTTCAGGGAGCTGAACAATAAGGTTTGTGAGACTGATACACCATAGGTGTTGACCCTGTCGATATTCAAAGAGGTAAGGTTACTGAAATTATTCCTGTTGTAGATCCTGATTCTGTATCTGCCATCATTGGTGATCAGGTACTCAGCCTGCCAATCACCTGCAATACTTCCTAAATCAGCATTTCCCTGAGGATCAGTAAAACTTCCGTCTCTGGTTACTCTTAATCGGCCATCCAAGAAAGTGTAGGCCACCCTGAGCTGGAAGGTTTCCAAAGCGGTATTGTCCAAGGAGGTAAGGTCGATATTGATTTCCAGATTTTGGTCAACCTGCGAAAGGAGTGCATTGAGTTGGGAAGAAACCAACTGGCTTAGATTTGAAAAACCAATTCCGGCACTATTAAATTGTCCTTCTGGGGAGAATCTTCTCAGCATGATCAATGAGAATACCTGTCTGTTCTTTTCTTGCTCATCGTTTGCTATACGGTTTTTGAAGGCAGAAATGGTGGTTTGGGATTCTCCTTCTGGAAATTCGGAAAAGTCAAAATCAAAGTTGATATCTGGTGATAACAGCGGGCCATCAAGATCCATAATTACCTTAACAGGATACCTTCGATATAACTGTGAGTTCTCAAATTCTGGGCTGCTAGTTTGACTGTTTTGCAAGCTGGTAAGAGATACATTTTCCTCATAAGTGGCTTTGATGTCCATCACTCCTTCATAAGGGTCCCCATACCAGGAGATTCTTCCACCGGGGAGTATCTCAAACTGTCTGTTGATGATATTATAAAGGGAAAAATTGTATTTGGCATCAACAATTTCAAAATCTCCAGTCATGGAGAATTCACCCTGCGTATCAATGTTCAGGTTAAGGATGCCTTTGCCTCTTCCTTGGATATTTTCACCTGTCCTTGGATCTATTTGAATTTCAGTATAGGCATCAGGAGTGACATCCAATACAAAGTTCATTCTCACATTATTGATAGCAAGCTTTTCAACTGTTTCCTCTATTTTGATTTCACGAGTTGTGTCCCTTACATTGATGATATTGATGAATTCTTCTTGGGTTTGGCCTTCTGATTCACCTATAGGGATATATATTTTGGTGTTGGGTTGGGTAGTGGCATTTGCTGTAATGTCCAAATTAGAGGCCGCTCCAAAAATTTTCAATGTACCGCTGGCATAAGCTGTACCATAAAAGAGGTCATTGTCCCTTGCGGAGGTATTGAGCACTTGGAAATTGTTGAGATCGGAGGAAATGTCCAATACAAAGTTCCTGAAGGCATCATGGGCTATCCCACCACTCATTCTGGCGGAGTTTTTCTGAACATCAGTAACATTCAATCCCCTAAAACTGATCTCATTTGGCATGAAGTTAATATTGCCGTCTACTGTATAATAAGTGTTTAGGTAATTAACGCGAACGGAACCACCGCTTATTTTTCCTAATCCCTCTATATTGGGTTGGTTGAGTGTGCCTGTCATTTTTAGATCTCCAGAAACGGTTCCTCCAAATTCTGTAAGATAGGTAGAAAGGAAAGGTTCCAGTATATCCAACTTGGTGTTTTCTAGCTTACCATCCAAATTAATTTGATCATCGGTGGTGTCTATATATCCTTTTACTTCTATGTTATTTTTGTTGTCCCTATAGCTGGCCAAGTTCAGGTTCATTTTATTGTCCTCAAAATAAGTAGCAGCTTCTATATTGCCAATTAGGAATTTGTTGATGTACAAGCTGTCTATGGTAAGGCTACCATAAGATCCTGATCTTTCTATAAAACTGTTTAAGGCAAAAATCCCATTGGCTCTACCCTTGTATTCTTTATTGCCAAAGGTGTTGAGGAAATCCACGTTAACATCATGGATCTCAAAGCCTAAAATCTCATCAGGGTCTTCATTGATACGGCCATTGAAGGCCAAGTATTGGTCTTCATGGAAAAGTTTTAGATTGTCAAAGTCAATTTGTCCATCAGAAATATTAATCGAATTGTCAGGATCAAATTCCCAGTAGTTATCAAGTATTTTGATCTCTGAGGGCTCGAAAACTATATTGGTATTGGTTTTGGAAAGTTGGATTTCACTTTTGATTCTCGCATAACTTTCAGTTTTCAGTTGGTCAATGTTGAGATTGAAATCAATGGCGGATTCATTCCAGATGGCTTCCAGGCTGAGGTAGTTGAAGTTTATTTCCGGAGCAAGTTGCTGTTCTTTGGAATTGATATAGCAGGCAGCCAGCACTTCCCTTGAGTTCCGGATTTTGGCAGTGTTAAAATCCAGATCGTTTTCCAAGAAAATTTTATTGTCATACTGAATGGTGTCTATACCAGAGTAAAAGTTGAAAATAGTGTTTTCGGCTGTTTGGTAAAAGGCACCCTCAACTGAGGTGTTTTTGGAAATATATAATGAAGGTTCATAAAGATTGATGATGGGATTGATATCGAATAAGTTCATCGTGATATCAATATTGTATTCCTCAAAATCTTCCTTAGACTCTTCTTCCGTTTGGATTTCTGAGTTGGTCAGAATGGCCAGATAATTATCGAGTAATAGCTGGATATCACTATAAACTGTTTTTGACTTGAAATTTCCCGAGATACTGGCTACCAACAAATCAGAGTTGAGAGAGATCATTCTGGTATCTTCAGTGAATACAGATTGAAAAAAGAAGTTGTCAATGGCTAGGCTTCGGCCATCATGGCTGATCAACAAGTCTTTGAACCTCGCTATACCTTCCACCTCATCCACATCTGTACCCTTGGTGTCCAGTTCGACTCCACCACTGACGAAGAATTCTTCTTCTGTTAATTTTATTGCTTTAAGGTAAGCAGTATCTAATCTTGCGGTAAGCCTTGCTGAATCTTTTTGGTCTCTTAGGTCAAGAACACCATTAATATTCATTTTTAGGTTAGGGTCATCTACTGCCAGTTGTCCTCTAAATAGGTCTTTACCAAAGGTGGCATTGGTTTCAATTCCTGTGTAATTATAACCCAAAATCCCAATTTTACTGACTTTGGTGTCAAGTTCCAGTAATGCTGTCTCCAATGAAGTGCCAGTTCCCCTTAGGTTTCCTTTAAGGCTGACTTTCTGAAAGGTTTTTGGGTCTTCCATGATCTTGCCAAGATTGAATTCCTTTAGGCTAAGCTGTCCATAATATCGAGGCTGTTCTTTATCAATAAGGTAGTTGAGCTTTCCTGTAAAATCCCCTATTTGGGTCCTGAATTCTCCTTGAGTCTGGAAACGGGTAAGGTAGCCAGTAAAGTCAGCATCAAAGAAAAAGGTTTTGAATTTATTGATTTCTTTTCTGCCTTTTTCATCCAAGTAGGGGGCAAGGTCGGTGCTGTTTACCGTGGAGTTAACCAGGGAAAGTTGGAAGAAAGTGCTGTCTATTTTGGGGAGTCCATCAATATTGAACTTTCCGAAAAGTGCACTCCTTTTTCCAAATCGAATCAACAATTCCTCAGAAAACAGGTCGCTCACTTTTCCGGTGATTTGCCCGCTTAAATAGATTTTGTCATCGAAGTCCGGGATCTTACTGGTGAAATATTTCAGGTCTTTGATATCTAATACGGACTCATCCAGTTGAGCGGTAATATTTACTTGGTTATTGAAATCACTAAGGGATTTGATGTTCTCGTAGCTGAACTTCAAGTAATTCTTTATGATGGTTTCATTGGACTTGAAGTAAAGGTTTTGGAATTCCATATCTTGGGGAGAATAGCTGAATAAGGTTCTCAGCTGTTGGAATTCCATTCCAGAAGTGGATTCCAGTCCCTGCAGATACATTATATCGAAATTGAAGTTGCTTCCCTCTGCTACAAAATCCCTGGCTCCTCCAAATAGATTACGGAACCTCAGGCGTGTATAATCAAAGCCATTTTCAATTTTATCTTTTCGAAGGTCAAAAATGTCAAGTGACGTTCCTTCGAAAAAAATATTGTCAATTATAAACTCACTGCTTTTGGATCCATTTTTCTTTTTTCTTTTTCCTAGGAACCTGTTAATGTTTTGGATAAAACCTGAAATGTTGGGTGTAGAGTCTCCAGGATGGATAAGGAATTTTAATTTTCCACCCTTTAGCCTTATCTCATCGAGGCCAGGGCTTTCAGCATCCAGCAGGCCTTTTAGAGAAAAATCTATGAATATTTCATCTAAATCTGCCATTAGACTGTCCTGCGGATCTTTAACTGTAAGCCCCTTTAGACTGATAGTATCCCACCAACGGATATTTACTGTTTGAATTTTTGTTTCAAAACCGGTGTTCTTACTGAGTTTGGAGGCAAAAAACTGAGTTGCTTGGGTTTGAATAGCCGGAATTTGCAGCGCTCCAGCCACCAAAAGTAAAAGGATCAGCAGAAAAGCTGCTACTCGAAGCATTCCCCGCAAAGCTTTCTGCAAAAATTCCGTAACTTTCGATTTCTTTTCCAAAGGATTATGAAGAATATTAATATACTCGCTATAGAGTCCTCCTGTGATGAGACATCAGCGTCTATTATATCTGACGGCAAAATACTTAATAATATTGTCGCCACGCAATCGGTTCACGAAAAATATGGTGGTGTTGTGCCAGAGCTAGCTTCTCGTGCGCACCAACAACACCTTATTCCAGTAATTCATGAGGCGATCGAAACTTCCGGCCTGAAAAAGGAAGATCTATCGGCAGTGGGTTTTACACGTGGCCCTGGATTAATGGGTTCTTTGATGGTAGGGGTTTCATTTGCCAAGTCTTTTGCTTATTCGTTAGGGATTCCGCTGATAGATGTAAATCATATGCAAGCCCATATTTTAGCTCATTTTATAGATGATCCCAGGCCTCAGTTTCCCTTTATATGCTTGACAGTAAGTGGTGGACATACCCAGTTGGTTCTGGTGAAGGATTATTTGGATATGGAAGTGGTTGGTGAAACATTGGATGATGCGGTAGGGGAAGCATTTGATAAAACGGCTAAATTGTTGGGATTACCTTATCCAGGTGGACCATTGGTGGATAAGAATGCCCAAGAGGGAAATCCTGAAGCATATAAGTTTCCTGTTTCGGAAATGCCCGGATTGAATTACTCTTTTAGTGGAATCAAGACTGCGGTGCTCTACTTTTTGAGGGACCAGATAAAAGAGAATCCTGATTTTATAGATCAAAATATGGCAGATATCTGCGCTTCAGTTCAGTATACATTGATCAAAATGCTTATGCAAAAGTTGAAGAGGGCTGCCAGAAAATATAAGGTGAAGGATATAGCTATAGCTGGAGGGGTGTCAGCCAATTCAGGTCTGAGAAAGGAATTGGAAAGATTGGCAGGAGAATTGAAATGGAAAGTTTATATTCCAAAATTTGAGTATTGTACGGATAATGCGGCCATGATAGCAATGGCAGCGCACTATAAATATCTCAAAGGGGAATTTTGTGGATTGGAAGTCAGCCCAATGGCAAAAATGAAGATTGGTTAATAAGCGTTTAGAGATGGCTAAAGAAAATAGATTTAGTAAAGTAATCAATATTAAGAACAGGAAGGCAAGTTTTGAATTTGAATTCTTGGACACCTATGTGGCAGGTTTGTCATTGATGGGTACTGAGATCAAATCTATCAGGGAAGGAAAAGTATCCTTGAAAGAGGCCTTTTGCTTTTTCAGAAGGGGAGAGTTGTTTGTAAAGCAAATGCATATTTCTCCATATGCTCAAGCTGCTCATTTCAACCATGATGCGGTTAGGGAACGTAAACTTTTGCTTAATAGAAGAGAGCTTGATAAATTAGAAAGTAAATTAAGCGAGAAAGGACTTTCTATTATTCCTGTTCGTATATTTATTAATAACAAGGGCTTAGCTAAAATGGAAATAGCCCTAGGTAGAGGTAAAAAACTTCACGACAAACGTCAGGACATTAAGAAAAAGGATGCAAAACGAGAACTTGACAAAATGGCCTATTGATCAGATATATGGTATATGCAGGTTAAGTCTGATAAGTGTATATCAAGAGCCCAGACCAGGGTCAGGTCTGCTTACCCAAATACTTTTTGGAGAGACCTATCAGGTGGAGGAAAAAACTCCTAGTGAAAATTGGCTTAAGGTGAATGTGCAGGTGGATGGAACAATTGGATGGATTCCTGCCATACAACACGAAAGCATATCCAAGGAAGCATTTGATTTTTATCAAGAAGAGGATTTTCAAGTGGTTTCTTCACCGCTTTCCTCGGTGAAGTTCAGGGGAGAGACCTTATACTTACTACCAGGAAGTAATTTACATATCGGTTCCAGTGAATTGTTTGATATGGGTGGAACCGTAGAGTTCAAAGGAAGTTCAAGACATTTTAAAGAGAAGGCCACTAGGGGAGAACTGGTGTCCCTTGCTCGAATGTTTATTAATGTGCCCTTTCTGTCTGGCGGAAGGGGTTTTTTTGGTATTGGGTCTGGAAGCTTTATTCAGCTGATATATAAGATGGCCGGTTATATGGTGCCTAAGTTTATTTCCCAATTAATCGATGCTGGTAAGGAAGTGCCCTACACTGAAGTACAGCTCGGAGATATAGTAATATTTGGAAATTCGAAAGATATTCCCCATCATGCAGGAATATATGTTGGTGAAAGTCAGGTGATTCATGTGAGGGGAAAGGTGAGAGTGGATACAGTGAAGTTGGATGGAACTAAAATGGCTAAAAACAATTCTCCTTTATATCAGGTTTTGAAAATCAGGTGTTTAATGTAGGTCAATGGAAAAGAAGGTACTCGTGCTCAATTTAGATCATACGCCCATAGCTGTGGTGACGGCACAGAAAGCGATGGTGCTCACTATCTTGGAGAAAGTGAGTGTATTGGCAGATTATTCTTTTCTAAGTATCCGCACCATTGATCAGGAATTTAAATACCCAGCTGTCGTAAGGTTGGATGAATATAAAAATGTGCCCTACAGGGGAGTGTTGCTCAATAGAAATAATCTTTTTAAAAGGGATAATAATGAATGTCAATACTGCGGTTCCCAAAAGCACCTTACCGTAGATCATGTCGTTCCCCGCTCTAAGGGAGGAAAGACTAACTGGACGAATTTAATTACTGCCTGTCACAGGTGTAATGTTCAAAAGGGAGACAAAAAACCTGAAGAAGTGGGGATGCTCTTGAGGAGGAAGCCATTCAAGCCTAATCTTTCTTATTTTTTGGCTGAATACGCTGAGAAAAATGCTGAGGAATGGGTGCCGTTTTTAGATGTCAAGACGGTACAAAGTGATTGAGTTTTTCGGGATTTGCCTTTTAATCTGAAAAATGCACGAATGCTAAAACGAATAATATGATTATCTGTTTTCACACCGGTAACCTTATTTCTCACAGCCTGTCCCGATTTATCGGGAGATTCCACAGATTTTCACTGATCTACCTAACGGAAGACAGGTTTAATTCCTCGTTTCAGTAAGATCTGGTCCATTTTTCAGGGAATGTTTTGAAGGGTGAACTTTACTGGTGCAATAGCGGATATACAGAACGAATAATATGATTTTATGGTAATAAAAGATGTTTTCTGTTTTTCTTTTGGGTGAATGACAAACAATTTAATCGATTAATTTTTATATTGGTTTTTTAACCAAAACCCAAGTTACCATTGACTATACTTTATGTGTTGATGAGCATTTTGCTCTTAGTTTTGCTTATTGTTTGGGCAAAGATCAATCCTTTTCTAGCTTTCTTGATTACCTCTATTAGCGCAGGGTTTTTACTGGGAATTCCGGTGGAAGAGATTGCAGGATCTGTTCAGCAAGGAATGGGGAAATTATTGGGGGATCTTATCATTATCATTACCATGGGAGCCATGCTGGGTAAGCTGGTGGCCGAAAGCGGGGCGGCACAGCGGATTGCAGGTTTTTTAATGGGGATTTTTGGAAAGAAATACATCCACTGGGCGATGATGGTGACCGGGCTGGTGGTCGGTATTCCTTTGTTTTATACTGTAGGGTTTGTGTTATTGGTTCCATTGGTATTTACGGTAGCCTACCAGTTTAAGCTCCCCGCCATTTTTGTGGGGATTCCTCTTTTGGCAGCATTGTCCGTGACCCATGGTTTTCTGCCTCCTCACCCTTCACCAGCGGCATTGGTGGCACAGTTTGATGCCAATATGGGACTGACTTTATTGTACGGGATGATTATTGCCATTCCTACCATTTTGGTAGCTGGTCCTTGGTTTGCCCAATTCCTCAAGAAAATTCCTTCCAATCCATTAGAAACATTTCGAGCCAATCCCAAGCCTGAGGATACACTGCCTAGCACCTTTAATAGCTTTTTCTCAGCTTTATTGCCAGTAGCTTTATTGATTGGGACTACCGTTTTAGCCCTGAAGGTTCCTGAAAGTCATAGGCTTTATCCCTATATAATATTTGTAGCAGATCCTGGAATGGTGATGTTAATTTCATTGATAGTGGCTACTTTTACCTTAGGTCTGGGGATGAAGGTGGATATGAAGGAGCTGATGGGGCAGTATGTTCAGGCCGTAAAAGATGTCTCCATGATTATCTTGATTATTGCAGGAGCCGGTGCCTTGAAGCAAGTGTTGCTGGACAGTGGAGTGAGTCAGGTTATTGCGGATTCCTTGGAGACTTGGGATGTTCATCCATTATTGCTGGCTTGGACCATTACTGCGGTAATCCGGGTCTGCGTTGGGTCGGCAACTGTAGCAGGCCTGACTACGGCAGGTATCATCGCCCCTTTAATTCATGATTCTGGAGTTGATCCAAATTTGGTGGTATTATCAATAGGGGCTGGCAGCTTGATGTTTTCACATTTTAATGATGCTGGATTCTGGATGTACAAGGAGTTTTTTAATGTCAGTATTAAGGATACTATTAAATCATGGTCAATGATGGAGACCATTGTGGCCGTTGTGGGTTTGATGGGAGTAATGACCTTAGATTGGCTTTTGTTTTAAGGATAAGTTAAATTATCCCAATAAGAGATTGATAACGAAAAAATAAATAGATGTCTGCTGAAGAGAATTTTAATAAGCTAGGATTGAACTTGCCTCCAGCTCCCAAGCCTTTAGGAGTTTATAAGCCTTGTTTGATAGATGGGAAATACCTATACCTCTCTGGCCATGGTACTGTGCAAGATGATGGAAGTCTCATTATGGGACGAATAGGATTGGACATGGATATGGAAGAGGGGAAGTTGGCTGCTCGTCAGGTAGGTTTGGCGATGCTTTCAACTATTCGTGAAAATTTGGGAAGCCTAAATAAAGTAAAGCGAGTAATTAAGGTGCTAGGGATGGTGAATTGTGTTGCTGACTTCGAAAGACATCCTTTTGTGATTAATGGAGTTAGTGAGCTTTTTGCGTCAGTATGGGGGGAGGGAAATGGTGTTGGAGTAAGAAGTGCAGTGGGGTTTGGTTCTCTACCTGATAATATTCCTGTTGAAGTGGAGGCAGTTTTTGAATTACATTAAAGATGTTATTGGAAGACTTACAGAATTGGTATGATGTAAAGGGGATTGAAAAAGTAGATTCACCGTCTTTGTTGGTATATCCAAGAAGGGTGAAACAAAATATAAAGCGTGCCATTGCCATGGCGGGCGGCCCTGAATTTCTTCAGCCGCATGTTAAAACCTTCAAGTGTCAAGAGGTGGTGCATTTGCTGATGAATGAAGGGGTTGCTAAGTTCAAATGTTCAACAATAGCTGAAGCAGAAATGTTGGCCATTGCTGGGGCAAAAGAAGTACTGATTGCCTATCCTATGGTGGGGCCAAAGGTAGACAGAATGGTTAAATTGATTTTGGCCTATCAAGATACCCAGTTTTCCTGCTTAGTGGATTGCCCTGCTCAAGCTGAGTATCTTTCAGATCATACTCATTTGGCGGAGGTTTATCTTAGAGTGTACTTAGATCTCAATGTAGGTACAGATCGCACTGGTATACGGCCAGGCAAAAAAGCAGAGGTACTTTTTGATCTTTGCAAGGCCACCAGCCATTTGATTATAATGGGCTTGCATGTTTATGATGGGCATCTTCGACAAATAAATATAAAGGATAGAAGATTGGCTTGCAATGAGGCTTTTGAGCCTGTTCAGGAAATGGCCCGAAAAATGGAAGTAAAGTATGGGAAAAAAGTTTCCATCATTGCTGGAGGAAGCCCTACATTTCCCATTCATTCCAAAAGAGAAGGGGTGATTTGCAGCCCAGGTACTTTTCCTTATTGGGATCGTGGGTATGCCTTAAGCTTGCCTGAACAAAAGTTTGCTTATGCGGCTGTGTTAATATGTCGTATAATTTCAAAACCAGCTCCAGACTTGATTTGTGTTGATCTGGGCTATAAGTCAGTGGCCTCTGAAGGTCCCTTGGAAAATAGGGTTTGGTTTTTGGATTATCCTGATTTGGTACCTGTAAGCCATAGTGAAGAGCATATGGTGCTGAGAATAAAAGAAGATATGAATCTGAGCATAGGGAAATTATTGTATGCGATACCCTATCATATTTGCCCTACTGTTGCTATGTATGATAGGGTGTTGCCCATAGAATATGAGAAGGTGTCAGGAAGATGGGCGACTTTGGCAAGGCGGAGACGAATTAATATTTGAAAGAAAAACCACCAAAAAATAGGAACCAACCAAAATAATAAACCAGACCTATGTTTACTGTAGATGCCCATTTGGATTTAAGTATGAATGCATTGGAGTGGAACAGGGATTTGACCCGATCCGTAGATGCTATCAATAGAAGAGAGTACGGGCTTGATGATAAACCAGATAGAGCAAAGGCTACGGTTTCATTTCCTGCATTGAGGGAGGGGAATATTGGTTTGGTGGTGGCTACGCAAATAGCCCGTTATGTGGCCCCAGGTAATCCGCTTCCTGGATGGCATTCTCCTGCTCAGGCCTGGGCACAGACTCAAGGTCAACTGGCTTGGTATAAGGCTATGGAGGATCTTGGTGAGATGGTTCAGGTAAAAGATTTAGCTGGATTGGAAGCCCATCTTCAATTATGGGCCAATGGCACTCAAAATGATAAAAAGCCAATAGGATATATCTTGTCGTTGGAAGGGGCTGATTCTATAGTTGATTTAAGTTATTTGGAAAAAGCATATGCCTATGGGCTGAGAGCCTTGGGCCCTGCGCATTATGGGCCTGGTAGATATGCACAAGGAACAGATGCTACTGGTTTTATGGGGAAGAAGGGGCAAGAATTATTAAAGGAAATGGAGCGACTTAATATTGTCCTGGATGCTACCCATCTTTGTGATGATAGTTTTTGGGAAGCCTTAGATCACTTTAATGGGGCAGTATGGGCCAGTCATAATAACTGCAGGGCATTGGTGAATCATAATAGACAGTTCAGTGATGATCAGATCAAAGCCTTAATAGAAAGAGGGGCTGTGATTGGAGGCGCCTTGGATGCTTGGATGATGGTGCCTGGATGGGTGAGGGGAGAGTCCACTCCTTTGGGGATGGACTGTAATTTGGCAAAAATGATAGATCATTTGGACCATATCTGCCAGCTTGCGGGGAATGCTGATCATATAGGTATAGGGACAGACCTTGATGGTGCGTTTGGTAAAGAACAATGCCCCTATGATTTAGAAACAATTGCTGATTTACAGAAAGTGCCTGATTTGCTTGCTCAAAGAGGGTATTCGGAAGAAGATATAGAAAAAGTGATGCATGGCAATTGGCTTAGGTTTCTAAGAAATGCGTGGTCATAATGTGGTGGGCTGTTTTTTGCGTGATACGACTGGTAACTTATTGAAATACAGTAATTATTTATTGAGTTGATATACTTTTTAGCTTCTAATTTTTTTAAGTGATACTATTTCAAGTTGTAAAATTTCCGTACCTTTGCAGTCCGTTCGAGTGGGCGGTTCCTATTTTCCTTTTTTGGGATCTAGGGATTTCACAACTAAAAACCTCAGCCTGAAGACTCTAGGGTTGTTGAAAATCAGAGTCGTTTACTAATATGTCTAATAAAGAAGATTTTAACTGGGACAAGTTCGAAACCAAAGGTTTTGGTGAAGGTTACACTTCTGCTGAGAGAGCGGAAATGGAAAAACTTTATGACCAAACCTTGACTGAAATCAGTGAGAAGGAAGTAATCAAAGGTACTGTTGTTGGTGTCAATGATAAGGATGTTATCATCAACATTGGTTTCAAATCTGACGGTTTGGTACCAAGAACTGAATTCCGTGACCTTCCTGATCTTAAGATCGGTGACGAAGTAGAACTTTTCATTGAAGAGCAAGAAAATGCTTTGGGTCAGTTGGTTCTTTCTAGAAAGAAAGCCAAAATGGTTCGTGCATGGCAAGACATCGAAGATGCGCTTGAGAACGACAATGTGATCGAAGGTCTTGTGAAGAGAAGAACCAAAGGTGGTTTGATCGTAGATATCTACGGTGTGGAAGCCTTCTTGCCAGGTTCTCAAATTGATGTGAAGCCTATCAGAGACTTTGATGTCTATGTAGGTAAGAAAATGGAAGTGAAAGTGGTTAAGATCAACCACGCTAACGATAACGTAGTAGTTTCTCACAAAGTATTGATCGAAAAAGATCTAGAGAAGCAAAAAGCAGAAATCCTAAACAACCTAGAGAAAGGTCAGGTATTGGAAGGTGTGATCAAGAACATGACCAATTTCGGTGTATTCATCGACTTGGGTGGTGTAGATGGTCTACTTCACATTACAGATATCTCTTGGGGCAGAATCAACCATCCAGAAGAAGTGCTTAACCTTGACGACAAAGTTCAGGTTGTGGTACTTGACTTTGATGATGACAAGAAGCGTATCTCTTTAGGTATGAAGCAACTTACTGCTCATCCTTGGGATTCTCTTTCTGCTGAATTGGAAGTTGGTTCTAAAGTGAAAGGTAAAATCGTTAATGTTGCTGACTATGGTGCATTCCTTGAGTTAGCTCCGGGCGTTGAAGGTTTGATCCACGTTTCTGAGATGTCTTGGTCTCAGCACTTGAGAAACCCTGCTGATTTTGTTAAAGTAGGAGACGAAATTGAAGCAGTAGTACTTACTTTGGACAAAGACGACAGAAAAATGTCTCTTGGTATCAAGCAATTGACTGAAGATCCATGGACTAAGCAAGATATGGTGACTAAGTATGCTGTAAGTACTAAGCACAAAGGTGTGGTAAGAAACTTGACTAACTTCGGATTGTTCCTTGAGCTTGAAGAAGGTATCGACGGTCTTGTACACGTTTCTGATCTTTCTTGGACTAAGAAAATCAAGCACCCATCTGAGTATGTTAAGGTAGGGGATGAATTAGAAGTAATCGTTCTTGAACTTGACGTTGACAACAGAAGATTGGCCCTAGGTCATAAGCAATTGGAAGAGAATCCATGGGATACTTTCGAAGGTATCTTCCCGGTAGGTTCTGTTCACAAGTGTACTGTTGTTTCTAAAAACGACAAAGGTGCGGTTCTAGAGCTTCCTTACGGATTGGAAGGATTCGCTACTATCAAAAACCTAGAGAAAGAAGATGGTTCTCAAGTTGAAGTTGGAGAGTCTCTTGACTTCAGAGTAACTGAATTCTCTAAAGATGATAAGCGTATCGTTCTTTCTCATACTGCTACTTTCAAAGAAGAAGCTATTCCTGCTGCTAAGCCAGCTAAGAAAGCTGCTCCTAAGAAGAAAGCTGCCGGTACTGAGCCTCAAGAGAAATCTACTCTTGGTGACCTAGATGCTCTTTCTGCTTTGAAAGAGAAAATGGAAGGTGGAGATAAAAAATAAGCATTAGCTTATTCCGCTATAAAAGTAAAAGCATCCCGAGAAATCGGGATGCTTTTTTTGTTTTTGGGACTGTTGAGAAAAGTTTATTAATAATATTGTGATTCATGCCATGGCTCAAAGTCATGGCATGAATGTTATTAATTGTTCTCGTTGGGTATTTTTAGGCTTAGATTAAATTGCTTGTTCAGTTTTTTTATGAGGTAGGCGGAAAGGAGTGGAGATTCCTTTTCAATGTTTTGATGAACAAAAAAGTAGAGTTTTTGCAATCCCATCTCTCGCCAGCTGATGATTCTTTCCAGCCAATCATCCAATCGCCTGTAATCGCTATCAGCATTAGCTCCTACATAACGAATAAATGCAGTGTCATTGGTTAGTCTCATATGGAGCATGTCCCTTCTGCCTGCTGTATCGACAACAATATTCGCCCGATTGTTTTCAACCAATAGATTACAATATTTGTTCAGGACCTCTTCATTGGCGAACCATTCGGCATTTCTTAATTCCAAGGCTAGTGGGATTTCAGGAGGGAATTCATTAACGAACTTCTCAACCCTGTCAAAATCCTTTGGTTTGAAATTGTCGTGCATTTGAAGAAAAGTCATGCCCAGCTTGTCTTCAAAGTTTGCAATGGCGTCGGAGAAGGCCATAACTGGTTCTTGAACATTGATCAGTCGTTTGAAATGGCTGACGGAATTGGGGATTTTTGGGAAGAATTTAAAGCCTTCAGGTGTTTTGTCAGCCCATGTCTTTACTTGATCGATGCTGGGAGAGCTATAGAACGTGGCATTGAGTTCAATGGAATTGAATTGGGTGGAGTAATAGGTAAGTTCGTCCTTGGTGCCTCTTGGGTAGAACCCTTTCAGGTCAGACCTGTTCCATTTGGCGCATCCCACATAGACTTCAAAAGGGCTGTCTGATTTATGTTTGTTGAGGATGTTTTTTGTTTCCGGATGGTCTTCCGGCAAGGTAAAATCTATAGCTGATGGATCTTCAACACTTCCGAATTTCATGCTTTGGTCTTTTAAGTTTTATGGACTTTTAATTTAAGAAAAATATAGAAAGAATGAACGTTCTCTTTGACTAAAGGTTGTCCGCCAGATCGAAAGATGGTGAGTGGATTTGAGTTTTGGTGAAAAGAGAGAATTGGGTTAAAAAACAGAAAAGCATCCGCCATGGCGGATGCTTTTTGGGGAGGTCGAGAGCGGATTCGAACCGCTGTACAAGGTTTTGCAGACCTCTGCCTAGCCACTCGGCCACTCGACCATATCAGATTTGAGTTGCAAATGTAGGAGATAATTTTTCATATGCAAAATTCCTTTACTTAAATTTTAGTGAATTTTCAAGCGGTTTGTAATGCTTGCAAATTTCATAATTGAGCTTTTGAGTAAATTAGCCTAGGAAAATGGGGTATGTAGGAACTATTTACACGAATTGGGTTATTTATAAAAATTCTAAATAACCCAATTGGGTGGGATAATAAGGTTAAATGGCTGTTTATCAGGTGTTAAAATGGTTTTTACGGGGATTGATAAAAAAGGTTAGGCTAAGTGTACGGGTTTGAAAAATAGAAGTTGGGTAGTACATTTGTGGGGAGTTTTAAAAACCGTGAAATAAACTGATTAAAGAGTTATAAATATGTCAATCAAACGCTCATTATTAAGTGTTCCCTTCAGATTTTGCAACATGGCGTTGATTTTTTTCCTTTTGATAGGAATTAATGCTTTTGCTGCTGATCCTGGAGTTTCTGATAGTGAAGAGGCTGTTAAGGCCGGAGAGTCACTATTCAATGCCAACTGTAAGACCTGTCACAAACTTGATCAGAAGTTTACTGGCCCAGCCTTGCGCGGGGTGAGTGATCGAAGAGAGATTGCGTGGATCCAGGCATTTGTTAAAAACTCACAAAAAGTGATCCAAGAGGGTGACCCTGTTGCCAATGAGCTTTTCGCTGAGTTTAATAACACGGTTATGCCAGCTCACCCGTTCTTGAGCGACGATGATATAATGAACTTGCTTTCTTATATCGAATTCGGCGGTAAAGAAGAGGTAGCTGCTGCGGGTGCTGCAGGTGAAGGTGCTCAAGCTGGCGCTGCTGCAGGTGGTGTTCCAAGCGAATACCTTACAATTATTTTAGCGGTTTTAGTTTTAGTGTTGTTGTTGATCTTGATCGTTTTGGGATTGATTGTTTCTGTATTGAGCAAATACTTGAACAAGCAACATTTGGATGAGGAAGATAAAGAGTTTATCAACCAAAAAACTGATTTCAAAAAAGTATTAAAGAGTGATGCATTTGTCATTATCATTACCGCCTTGGTGGTAGCATTGGTGGCGAAGACAGCTATTGACGGACTTTTCACGGTAGGGGTCCAGCAAGGATATGCACCAACTCAGCCGATTGCATTCTCTCACGAATTGCATGCAGGTGAAAAAGAAATTGAATGTCAGTATTGCCATACTGGTGTTGAAATCGGTAGATCAGCCAATATCCCTTCTCCAAATATCTGTATGAACTGTCATATGCATATTCAGAATGTAGGTGGAAAAGAGGGCGTTTCTCCTGAAATCCAAAAGATATACGATGCGGTAGATAATAATCAACCAATAGAGTGGGTGAGAGTTCACAACTTACCTGATTTGGCATACTTTAATCACTCTCAACACGTGAATGTTGGAGGGATTGAATGTCAGACTTGTCATGGTCCTATTGAGGAGATGGAAGTAGTACGCCAGCATAGTGCCCTAACCATGGGTTGGTGTATTGACTGTCACAGACAGACAGAAATCAAAACTGCTGGTAATGAGTACTACGATAAGTTGGTACAATTGCATTCAGAATCTAAGGATGCCCTGAAGGTGAAAGACATCGGTGGGTTGGAATGTGCTAAGTGCCACTATTAATTAAAAAATCTTTTAAGAACATTCTTTTCTTTAATATAAAATGAAAGAAAATAAAAAGACATACTGGAAGGGATTAGAACAGCTGACAAACGATCCGGAATTTGTAAAGAATGCAGATCGGGAATTTCCTGAGTACCTTCCAATAAGCGGACAAGAAGAGGGAGGTTCATCAAGAAGGGATTTCCTAAAATTGATGGGATTCAGTATCGCTGCTGCTTCATTGGCAGCTTGTGAGGCTCCTGTTAGAAAGGCTATTCCTTACGTGAACAAGCCAGTAGATGTAAATCCTTCTATTCCTAATTATTACGCTTCAACCTTTGTTTCTGGTGGAGACTATGCTTCTGTAGTAGTTAAAACCAGAGAAGGTAGACCTATCAAAATTGACGGTAACAAGCTTTCCCCAATTACTCAAGGTGGTGTAAATGCCATCGTGGAAGCTTCTGTATTGTCGCTATATGATAAAGAAAGATTAGCCAGCCCATATAAAAATGGTGAAAAATCAGATTGGGCTACTATAGATAAAGAGGTTGCCGCAAAGCTTAAGGCTGCCGGCAATGTTAAAATTGTTACTAATACTATATTGTCACCGTCTACAGATAAAGCTATTGGGCTTTTGTCAGAGGCTATTGGTGGCGCGGAGGTTGTAACTTATGATGCCGCTTCTACTTATGGTATTACTAAGGCCAATGAAACTTACTACGGGGTAAATGCACTTCCTAGTTATAGCTTTGATAAGGCTGATGTTATCGTAAGTTTTGGAGCTGATTTCTTAGGTACCTGGATTTCTCCAATTGAATTTGCTAAGCAATATTCAAAAGGAAGAAAGATTTCTAAGGAAAGCCCTAACATGTCTCGTCATTACCAGTTTGAATCAAACCTTTCATTGACTGGTGCTAACGCTGACTACAGAACTCCAATCAAAGCTTCTCAAAGTGGATTGGCTGTATTAGCGCTTTATAACCTGATCGCTAAGAAAGCTGGAGCTGCTACTGTAAAGGGAGCTGCCGTTGAAGTTGCTCACTTGAGTAAAGCAGCTAATGAACTATGGGCCAATAAAGGTAAGTCGTTGGTAGTTTCTGGTTCTAATGATCCCAATGTTCAGATTGTGATCAATGCGATCAACGAACTTCTTGGAAATAATAATTCAACTATTGACTATAGCAATACAGCTTCTTTCAAAAAAGGAAATGATGCTGGAATGGCTAAGTTTGTAGCTGATCTTGCTGCTGGTAGGGTAGACGGAGTGTTGTTCTACAACTGTAACCCAGTTTACGATTACCCACAAGGTGAAGAATTAGGAGCAGCAATTGCTAAGGCAAAGGTATCTGTAAGTACCAATGCTACAATGGATGAAACAGCTTCTGCCGTTCAGTACATTGCTCCAGATCACCACTACTTGGAGTCGTGGAATGACTTCCAACCAAAAGCTGGTGAATTCAGTTTATCTCAGCCTGCTATTTCGCCACTTTTTGATACGAGACAAGCACAAGACTCTTTCTTGACTTGGGCAGGTGCTACTACTAATTATTACGACTTCCTTCAAGAAAATTGGGCTGCTATGTTTGCTGCTCAAGGTGAAACTGCTGCTTTCCAAGAAAATTGGGATAGAGCACTTTATAATGGCGTTTATTCTATTGAAGTTCCTGCTTCTGAAGAAGCTTTAGTAGGCACTGGAGATATTAATGCTGCAGCTGCGGCAATTGGAAAAGCTTATTCTGCTTCTAATGCAGGTGCAGAGCTAGTGGTTTACCAAAAAGTAGGTATCGGTGTAGGTACATTTGCCAACAACCCTTGGTTGCAGGAAATGTCCGATCCAGTTACTAAAGCTACTTGGGATAACTACTTGACAGTATCTCAAAAATGGGCAAATGAGCAAGGCTTAAAAATGTTTGAAGGAGCCACTCAAAAAGCCAAAATCACTGTAAACGGTAAATCACTTATTGTACCGGTATTGATCCAACCAGGACAGGCTGAAGGTACTATTGGTTTGGCGCTAGGTTACGGTCGTACTAAAGCTGGTAGAGTAGCCAATGGAGTAGGGGTTAACGCTTACCCATTATTGGACAACTCTAAAGGCTTTGTTAATTATGATATTACTTCTGGAGTAAGTATTGAGCTTACTTCTGATACTTATAAAATTGCACAAACTCAGACGCACCAAACTTATATGGATCGTGGAAACGTGATTCAGGAGTCAGTTTTGTCTGAGTACAAAAAGGATCCATCTGCTGGTAGGGTTTCTCCAGAAATCTACAAAGATGGGGAATTTGTAAAACCATCTAAAGTATCCCTTTGGAGCGGTCACAAATATAGCCAGCACCACTGGGGCTTGGCCATTGATATGAACTCTTGTATTGGTTGTGGTGCTTGTACCGTAGCTTGTCAAGTAGAGAATAACGTGGCTGTAGTAGGTAAGCAGGAAGTGCTTAACCGTAGAGAGATGGCTTGGATCAGAATTGACCGTTATTACAGCTCTGATGCTGAAGCGGGAGATTTGGAAGGATTGGAAAAAGCTTCTGACAATCCAGAGGTGACCTTCCAGCCAATGATGTGTCAGCACTGTAACAATGCTCCATGTGAGACGGTATGTCCGGTAGCTGCTACCACCCACAGTTCTGAAGGTCTTAACCAAATGACCTACAACAGATGTATCGGTACACGTTATTGTGCTAACAACTGTCCTTATAAAGTAAGAAGATTTAACTGGTTCAAATACCACGATAATAAAGACTTCTCTCAAGTCAATGTAGCTCAAAACGATGATTTGGGTAAAATGGTGCTTAACCCAGATGTGACCGTAAGGGCCAGAGGGGTTATGGAGAAGTGTAGCTTGTGTGTTCAGCGAATCCAATCAGGTAAATTGGCTGCTAAACGTGAGAAGAGGAAGATTAAGGATGGAGAAGTAACTACTGCTTGTGCCGTAGCCTGTCCTACTGACGCCTTGGTATTCGGTGATATGAATGATCCTAACAGCCAGGTTTCACAATTGTTGAAGATTGAAGAAAATACTACTTCAGCAGTGAAAGAGGTTAACGAGGAGAGAGCATACCATGTATTAGAGGAAATCAACGTAAGCCCTAATGTATGGTACTTCACCAAGATTAGAAATAAGGACAAAAAAGAAGCGTAAATAATAATTTTATAAGATATGCAGGTTACTTCATCCGTACGCGAGCCGTTAGTTACGGGCGGTAAAACATACAAAGACGTTACCCATGACGTTTCCAGACAGGTGGAAGGCAAGCCAACAGTGGGTTGGATGCTTGGTTTGGCTGTGGCTATTGGGACCTTATTGCTAGGTGGCATAGCTGTGGGAGCTACTGTTTGGGAAGGTATTGGTATGTGGGGATTGAATAAGACAGTAGGTTGGGCATGGGATATCACCAACTTCGTTTGGTGGGTAGGTATTGGTCACGCTGGTACTCTGATTTCAGCGGTACTCCTTCTTTTCAGGCAAAAGTGGAGAACTTCCATTAACAGAGCAGCAGAAGCGATGACGATTTTTGCCGTTATCTGTGCGGCGATGTTCCCAGTACTTCACATGGGTAGACCGTGGTTAGGTGCTTATTGGGCATTGCCACTTCCAAACGTATTTGGTTCTCTTTGGGTTAATTTTAACTCGCCATTGCTTTGGGACGTATTTGCGATCTCTACTTATTTCTCTGTGTCATTGGTGTTCTGGTACATTGGTTTGATTCCGGATTTTGCTACCATCCGAGATAGAGCAACTGGTTTAAGAAAAACTATTTATGGAGCGCTTAGCTTCGGTTGGACTGGAGCTGCCAAATCTTGGATGCACTATGAAGCAGTATCCTTGATCCTTGCAGGTTTGGCTACACCGCTTGTACTTTCAGTACACACTATCGTATCCTTTGACTTTGCTACTTCAGTGATTCCTGGGTGGCACACCACGATTTTCCCTCCATACTTTGTTGCAGGTGCGATCTTCTCAGGTTTTGCCATGGTATTGACCTTGATGATCATCACCAGAAAACTATTTAAGTTGGAAGATTATATTACAATGGTGCACATCGAATTGATGAACATCGTAATCATCATCACAGGTTCTATTGTTGGTATTGCTTATATCACTGAGTTCTTTATCGCGTGGTACTCAGGTGTAGAAGCGGAGCAATATGCCTTTATCAACAGAGCTTTTGGACCTTACTGGTGGGCTTACTGGTCTATGATGACTTGTAACGTAATTTCTCCACAACTTTTCTGGTTCAAGAAAATCAGGACTTCTATTGTGTTTACTTTCCTTCTTTCTTTGGTAGTAAATATTGGTATGTGGTTCGAGCGTTTTGTAATTATTGTAACCTCACTTCATAGGGACTTCTTACCATCTTCATGGGCAATGTTCTACCCAACTTGGGCAGATGTTGGAGTTTACCTATTCACCTTTGGTTTATTCTTTACCTTGTTCTTGTTATTTGCTAAGTTCTTCCCTGTAATCAACATGGCCGAGGTGAAATCAGTATTAAAGTCTTCATCTGAAAAAGGAAATAAATAATGGAAAGAGATACGAATTTTATCCTCGGTATTTATGAAGATGAGGATGTTTTAAAAGATGCAGTAACCAAGGTGCGTGAAGGTGGAGTTAAAATCCATGAGGTGTTTACACCATATCCTGTTCACGGTCTTGAAGATGTATTAGGATATAAAAGAAGTAAGTTGCCAATTGCGGCCTTTTTGTTTGGTATGTTAGGAACTTGCTTGGCCTTGACCATGCAGATCCTAATGATGTCTGTTGACTGGCCAATGATCATCGGTGGTAAGGACCATGCTCCACTACCAGATTTCATTCCTGTAACCTTCGAACTTACGGTATTATTGGCTTCTTTCGGTATGGTGGGTGTATTTATGGTGAGCAGTAATTTGAAGCCATGGGCACAACCTCGAATTTTTGATTTGAGAAGTACTGATGACAAGCATGTGATGGCCATTGATATTGCCAACAATGCCAACATTGAAGAAGCTAAGATCAAAGAATTGCTTCAAACTTCAGGAGCTTCAGAGGTGAATAATAAAAGTTTTGAATAGGTAACATTGAAGATATGAAAATTATTAAGTCCATATATTTAGTTGCGCTTTCTGCTGCTTCTTTGGGAGTAGTATCTTGCGGGGCTTCAGGCGATGATCAGGGGCTGGAATATGCTCCTCAAATGTACCACTCTGTAGCTTATGAGCCACTTACTCAAATTCAAAATGAAGAAGCTGGAAGCTGGTTGTCAAACAGAGAAGATGGAAAAGGTGAATTTTTCAATAGTAATGTTCACAATCCGCACAATATGAATATGAGAGAACCTGTGGCCAACACAGTAGCTCGAAATAAATATGACATGCTTCCTTACAGACTGAAAGTAGCTGATTTGGAAGGTGCCGATGCAGTTGAAAACCCAGTTGAATTGACTGATCAGGTATTGGCAGACGGTAAGCGTTTGTTTACCCAATACTGCTCACCATGCCACGGTGCTAGTGGTCAAGGAGATGGTAAAGTAGGTGAAGTAATCGGTGGTGTTGCTAACCTTACCGGTGGTGCTTACATCAACCTTACAGAAGGACACATTTTCCATGTCATCACACACGGAAAAGGTAGAATGGGAGCTCATGGTTCTCAGATCTCTCCTGAGAGAAGATGGAAAATTGTTCACTATGTTAAACAAGAAATTCAGAAACAATAATAATGGCGCACGTTACAAATTTTAACCTGGATCAAAAATTTGACTTCACGGCTGCCCTGAAGAAAACCATCATGATGGTTGGAGGTATTGGGGCGATCTTGTTGGTCATTGGTATCTTCACTTCTATGGGAGGTGATTCACACGGTGGACATGAAGCTGCTGGTCATCAGACTGAACATGTAGCTGCAGCAGACGGTCACGGTGATGCACATGCTGCTGAGGCAGGACATGAGGCTGGTGGACATAATGAATTCCATTGGTCTAAGCGTTTTTTCGCTAATCTTTGGATCAATAATGTATACTTTGCTGGTATTGCCATTATTGGTGTTTTCTTCTTTGCTATTCAATATGCTGCTCAAGCTGGATGGGCTACAGCTATCTTAAGGGTAATGATCTCTTTTGGTAACTGGCTTCCGTTTGCAGCTATTTTGATGATTGTTACTTATTTCATTGCAGGTCATGACTTGTTCCACTGGACTCACCATGATATTTTTGTAAAGGATAGCGGTCATTATGATTCTATTATTGACGGAAAAGGTGGATTCTTCTATTGGCCAATGGCCAAAGGTAGCTTCCCTATTTTCTGGGTAGCTAGATTGGTGATTTTCTTTGGACTTTGGATCTTCTTCTTCAACAAATTGAAAAGCCTTTCTTTCCAAGAAGATATCAACGGTGGTGATAGCTACTGGTATAATATGAGAAAATGGTCTGCTATTTTCTTGGTAACATTTGCTGTATCTTCTTCAATTGGTGCTTGGGACTGGGTGATGTCGATTGATACTCACTGGTTCTCTACACTATTCGGATGGTACGTATTTGCATCTTGGTTTGTAGCTGGTCTTTCTTCAATTTGTTTGGTAACGATCATGTTGAAAGAGAGAGGATACTTGGAGATGTTCAATGAAAACCACCTACATGATTTGGGTAAATTCATTTTTGGATTCTCTATCTTCTGGACTTACTTGTGGTTCTCTCAGTTCTTGTTGATCTATTATGCCAATATCCCTGAGGAATCTGTTTACTTCCTGGAAAGATTGAATAGTGATAAGTATGGTTCATTTATATTTGTGAACATTATCCTAAACTTTGTATTGCCGTTCTTGGTTTTGATGACCAGAGATGCTAAGAGACACACGATATTCTTGAAAGTTGTTTGTACTTTGATTATCGTAGGTCACTGGGTTGATTTCTTCTTAATGGTTCAGCCAGGTACATTGGGACACAATGGTGGAGTAGGATTTATGGAAGTTGGTATGTTCTTATTATATGGTTCAGTAGTGATTACTGTAGTGTTGACAGGTCTTGCTAAGAAGAACCTTATCGCTAAGAACCACCCAATGTTGGAGGAAACTTATCATCATCACATTTAATACGTATCCGAAAAAGATAAAATTATGTACGGATTTCTTATTGCACTAGGTGTTTTATTATTAGTATCCATCATCTGGATGGTATACAGGATACAAACTTTGGTTTCTGTAGTAAAAGGTTCTGAAAAGAAAATCGCTACTGGAAGTAATAAAGTTAATGCAGCGCTTTTCGTTGTTTTCCTTTTAGCGGCTGGAGCTTTGATGTTCTGGTATTCTATTAAAGAATTCGATAATTATACACTACCTCTCGCTTCAGAGCATGGTGTGGTAACTGATCAATTGTTCTGGGTGACCATGGCTATTACTGGTGTGGTTTTCATTATCACCCATATCCTTTTGTTTTGGTTTAGTTATAAGTATCAATACAAAGAAGAAAGTAGAGCTGCTTTCTTCCCTGATAACAATAAATTGGAAGTGATCTGGACTGCAGTTCCAGCCTTAGTATTGACAGTTTTGATTGTTTACGGATGGAAGTCTTGGACTGATATTACTGCTCCTGCTCCTGAAAATGCTCATGTTGTAGAGGTAATGGGATATCAGTTTGCTTGGGAATTTAGATACCCAGGTAAGGACAATCAATTAGGTAATTATGATTATAGGTTGATCAATCCATCTAATTCTAGAGGTATTGACTTTACTGATAAAAATGCCTTGGATGATTTTCCAGCTCAAACTGTAGTTATTCCAAAAGGAGAGCCAGTTTTATTCAAGATTAGATCTAGGGACGTACTTCACTCTGTTTTTGCTCCTCATATGAGATTGAAAATGGATGCAGTACCAGGTATGCCTACTAGATTCTGGTTTGTACCAACCAAAACTACTGCTGAGATGAGAGCTGAGTTGGGCGATGATGAATTTGTGTACGAAATTGCTTGTACAGAAGTTTGCGGTGGCGGTCACTTCTCCATGAGAAGAGAAATTGAAGTAGTGGAGCCAGCTGAGTACCAAAAGTGGATGGCTGAGCAAAAAACGTTTATTGAAATGGATCCTGCTTTGATCGCTGATGCTCCGGCTGAGATTAAAGAATTGGCTCAGATTCAAAGCGGTGAATAAGATATAACTTGATATAATAAAATAATTATGGCAGTAGCTAACATATCAACGCACGGTACTACGGCACATGATCATCACGATGATCATGCTCATAGTGATAATTTTATCACTAAGTATATCTTTAGTACCGACCATAAAATGATTGGTAAGCAATTTTTGGTTACCGGTATGGTATGGGCATTAATCGGTGGTTTCCTTTCTATCCTTTTTAGGTTACAGTTAGGTTTCCCTGACATGGACATGACTTTCTTGAAACCTATCTTAGGTGGATGGATTGATGAGTCTGGGGCTTTGGATACCAATTTCTACTTGGCTTTGGTGACAATGCACGGAACCATTATGGTATTCTTTGTATTGACAGCTGGTTTGAGTGGTACTTTCTCGAACTATTTGATCCCATTGCAGATTGGTGCTAGGGATATGGCCTCTGGGTTTATGAACATGCTTTCTTACTGGTTTTTCTTTGTAGCTGGTGTGATCATGTTTATCTCCCTGTTCATCTCTACTGGTCCTGCTGGTGGTGGTTGGGTAATCTATCCTCCATTGTCTGCTTTGGAGCAAGCTATTCCAGGTTCTGGATTGGGTATGACACTTTGGTTGGTGGCTATGGTATTCTTTATTGCCTCTCAGCTTTTGGGTGGTATTAACTATATCACTACCGTAATTAACCTTAGAACTAAAGGAATGTCTTTCTCAAGACTTCCATTGACAATTTGGTCATTCTTCTTGACTGCAGTCATTGGTTTGTTGTCATTCCCAGTATTGTTCTCTGCAGCGTTATTATTAGTTTTCGATAGAAGTTTCGGTACTTCTTTCTATTTGTCTGATATCTATATCGGTGGTGAAGCGCTTCCAAATACAGGAGGTAGTGCCGTATTGTTCCAGCACTTGTTCTGGTTCTTAGGTCACCCTGAAGTATATATTGTATTGCTACCTGCTTTAGGTATTACATCTGAAGTAATTGCTACTAATTCAAGAAAGCCAATTTTCGGTTACAAAGCGATGATTTTGTCAATGCTTGGTATTACTGTATTGTCTTTCGTAGTATGGGCTCACCATATGTTCGTGTCAGGTATGAACCCTTTCTTGGGATCAATCTTTATGTTCTTGACATTGATCATTGCTGTACCTTCTGCAGTTAAAGTATTTAACTATTTGACTACACTATGGAGAGGTAACTTGGTGTTTACACCAGCTATGTTGTTCTCTATAGGTTTGGTATCTTTCTTTATCTCTGGTGGTCTTACCGGTATTTTCCTTGGTAACTCTGCTGTAGATATTCAGCTTCACGATACTTATTTCGTGGTAGCTCACTTCCACTTGGTAATGGGATCAGCTTCATTCTTCGGTTTGATGGCTGGGGTTTACCACTGGTTCCCTAAGATGTTTGGTAGAATGATGGATGCCAAATTGGGCTATATCCATTTCTGGTTGACATTTGTTGGGGTGTATATGGTGTTCTTCCCAATGCACTATATCGGTATTGCAGGATTCCCAAGGAGATATTATAGCTGGACTAACTTCAACTTTGCAGATATGTACACTGATCTAAACATGTTTGTATCAGCTGCAGCTATCGTTACATTTGCTGCTCAGTTTATCTTCTTGTTCAATTTCTTCTATAGCATGTACAAAGGTAGAAGAGCTCCTCAGAACCCTTGGAGATCCAATACTTTAGAATGGACTACACCAGTAGAACCTGGTCATGGTAACTGGCCTGGAGAAATTCCTACGGTTTACAGATGGCCTTATGATTACTCTAAGCCTGGTGCTAAGGATGATTTCATCCCTCAAACTGTACCGTTGTCTTCTACTCCTGAATCTAACCTTCCTCACGAAGCTGAGCAGGTTAAATTGGAAAGAGAAATTATGGCTGAAGAGGGTAGTGATGTCCTTGTAGCTAATGAATCAAAAGAAGCTTAAAAATATTAACAGCTTTCGCAGGATCAGTCTGATCACTGTGATAGCTGTTTATTTCTTGATTTTGGTCGGAGGGATAGTGAGAAGTTCCGGTTCCGGAATGGGTTGTCCTGATTGGCCTAAATGTTTTGGGAGCTGGGTGCCTCCTACAGAGGTGAGCCAACTTCCTGATAATTATCAAGATATCTATCTCAACAAAAGGTTAGAGAAGAACGAAAGGTTTGTCAAAATGCTTCATAGCCTAGGTTTTCATAAGAAAGCTGATGAAATAAAGCATGATAAGGCAATACTTATTGAAGGTGAGTTTAATGCTACCAAAACCTGGATTGAATACCTGAACAGGCTTACTGGAGCTATTATCGGACTATTGGTTATTGCTACCTTTATCTATTCATGGAAGCTTCGTAAAGAAGATAGTACACTTACTTTGCTTTCTTTCTTGAATTTGATACTGGTTATTTTCCAAGGTTGGATAGGTTCTATAGTTGTTTCAACCAATCTTTTGCATTGGATGATAACTGTCCATATGTTGTTGGCCCTGTTGATTGTTTGTTTGTTACTCTATATCCATTATAGGGCGAATAGAATCAATCATACTGTCAAACAACAATTGGATAAGCCTGGTAATTTATTTGCCCTTTTATTAGTGGCATTTATATTAATGGTTGTACAGGTAATTTGGGGTACTCAGGTTAGAGAGCAGATAGATATGGTTGCTGCTAGGTTAGGAAATCTTTTTCGTTCGGAATGGATTGGACTACTTGGGATCGACTTTATCATTCACAGATCTTTCTCTTTGATCTTGCTAGGAATACACCTTTTGTTTATTTATAAAGTATATAAAGTCTCCTTTAGGAGATCTAATATCTTTAAGTGGTCACAAATATTAGTGGCATTGATCTTATTTGAGATTGTCACTGGAGTAGGTATGGCATATTTTGGTATTCCCGCTTACCTTCAGCCAGTTCACCTATTGGTGGGTTCGTTGATTATAGGAGTTCAATTTGTGATCCTGTTACAGTTAAGAGATCAGAATAGAATAGTGTTAAATACAACCAATTCATGAGGACAGTTAATTTATCTGAAGCGTCCTTAATTGACAGCATATTGATCCGCTCGAAAGCTTATTATGAATTGATAAAATTCAGGCTTTCAGCATTAGTTACTTTCTCTGCTGTGTTCGGGTTTATTTTAGGAGACAGTGGGGTGATGTTTTCTTGGGGCAAGTTCTTTGCACTAATGGTAGGAGGATTCCTGATCAGTGGTGCTTCTGGAGCTGCTAACGAGATACTGGAAAGAGATTACGATAAATTGATGAAAAGGACCCAAAACAGGCCTTTACCATTAAATATTATCTCTTTAAATGAAGCGTATTGGTTTACAGTGATTGTGGCCTTGATTGGTATTAGCACATTATGGTTCTTTACCAATCCTATTACTACTGGTTTGGGTATACTGAGCATGATCCTATATGTTTTTGTATACACCCCTTTAAAAAGAGTAGGTCCAATTGCGGTATTTGTAGGAGCGATTCCAGGTGCCATGCCTCCTTTATTGGGATGGACAGCTGCTACAGGAGCTATTACCTATGAGGCTTTGATTATCTTCGGAATTCAGTTTATCTGGCAATTTCCACACTTTTGGGCCATTGCTTGGGTAAGTGACGAAGACTATAAAAAGGCTGGCTTCAAATTGCTTCCTTCAGGCGGAAGGAAAGATTTGAATACAGCCATACAAATTATGATTTATACTCTGTTTCTACTGCCATTGGGCTTGTTACCAAGCTACTTTGGTTTGACAGGGTTGAATTCAGGAATTGTAGCAACGATTTGTGGGGTGTTGTTTTTGGCACAGACATTCTCTTTAATGAGAGACTGTTCAAGAAAATCGGCTCTAAAGATCATGTTTGGTTCATTCCTTTATTTGCCGATTGTGCAGATAGCTTATTTATTAGATAAAATACCATAATGGAAGAGAAATTAGCATACACTGAAGGAGCTGAGCAGCCAATTGCTATGCATCCTAAGAAGTTTGCCCTGTGGTTATTTATCGTTAGTGTAGTGATGATATTTGCCGCTTTGACTAGCGCATTTATTGTAAGACAGGGAGAGGGGAACTGGTTGGATTATAGTCTGCCGGAGGTACTGTGGTTTACATCTGCAGTGATTTTATTGAGCAGTGCCAGTATGCATTGGGCATATGTTTCTGCCAAGAATGATCAGATAGGTAATTTGAAGATCGCTTTGACTATTACTACTGTATTGGGTTTGACCTTTTTGGTAGGACAATGGTTTAGCTGGGAAGCTTTGGTAGAGCGGGATGTTTATTTCGTTGGAAATCCTGCTGGCTCATTTATGTATGTGCTGACTGGATTGCATGCTGCCCACTTGATAAGTGGTGTGATATTTCTAATTATTGTATTAATTTCGTCGTATAGATATAAAATACATTCTCAGAGGATGAATACCATGGAAATGTGTGCTACTTATTGGCACTTCCTTGGTGGTCTCTGGATTTATTTGTTTGTCTTTTTATTATTGAATCATTGAAATATAAAGTTAAAATCTAGAATATATGTCATCGACTGCAATTGAAATCAACTCCAAGAGAGGAACATGGGGTGGTGGAAATGAGCCTTTGAAGGCCAGCTATGGAAAGCTTATGATGTGGTTTTTCCTACTTTCCGACATCTTTACTTTTGCCGCTTTCCTAATTACCTATGGTGCAATTAGGGTAAGTTATCCGGCTTTTTCTGGTCATATTAAGGAGTTTACTCCTTCTAATGAGTATTGGCCAGTTCCTGAAATGATTTTTGATGCTGTACCATTTATTCACGGAGTACATGCTCCTTTGGTATTCGTAGGTATCATGACTTTTATTTTGATCATGTCTTCTGTAACCATGGTATTGGCAGTTGAAGCAGGACATAGGAATGATAAGGATGATGTTGTAAAGTGGTTGCTATGGACTATCGTTGGTGGTGCTACTTTCTTGAGCTGTCAGGCTTGGGAATGGAGCCACTTTATCCATGGTACAGATGGAGGTACTTTAATGACTTATGTGAATTCATTTGGTCAGACTATAAGCGAGACAGTATTTGGTGCTAACCTTCATGTAAATGAATATGGCCCAGCTCCATTCGCACAGTTGTTCTTTTTCATTACCGGATTCCACGGATTCCACGTTACAATTGGTGTGGTATTGCTTTTCTTAGCTTTTTACCAAGCTGCTGTAGGTGTATATGAAAGAAGAGGTCATTATGAAATGGTCGAAAAAATTGGTCTTTACTGGCACTTTGTAGATTTAGTTTGGGTATTTGTATTTACCTTCTACTATCTTGTCTAACCTCTAAAAATATTAATTAGCTATGTCATCACTTGAAAATAAAAGCACCTTGGAGGTTTTGCCTCGTAATAAGGAAAAGATCAAAAAGATTTGGAAGACTGCTTTAATCTTATTGGTTATTACATCAGTTGAGTTCCTTTTGGCCTTTACAATGGAAAGAGGAATGTTGTTATTCGCAATTTTCGTTGGACTGACAATTGTAAAAGCTTCTTATATCATGATGGAGTTTATGCACTTGAAAGATGAGTCTAAAGTATTGTTTTGGTCCATCATGCTTCCATTGATCTTCTTGGTATGGTTGCTGATAGCACTTTCCAAAGAAGGAGCGGAAATCTTTATGTTGAGATGGTAATCCAAAAATAAATTCATTTAAAAAAAGTAGGTTGGAGGGAATGCTTCCAACCTACTTTTTTGTTTGTAGTGGAGATATGAAAGTGGTAAGACTATTGCAAGGAATGGTGCTCATCTGCATTTTGATGGTGCCAGTATTGATTATATTGTTTCTCCGTAATTTTGGGGAAAATGAATATGAAATTCCAATTCTCTACGAGAATGGCATTCAAGACCCGTTTGGTGATTGTAAACTAGATTCTGTTGGGCAACATTATATTCCCCAGTTCGAATTTGTAGCACAGGACTCCAGTAAGATAGGTAAATCAGAAATGATGGGCAAAGTAACCATTGTGGATTTTTTCTTTACCAGTTGCCCAAGTATATGTCCTGTAATGTCATTGGAAATGGAAAGGGTGCAGGATGCCTTTAGAAATGAAGAACAGGTACAGCTTTATTCAATAAGTATAGATCCTGAATATGATACTCCTGAAGTGCTTAAGAAGTACAGTGAATTACATGGTGCTCAGGAAGATAAATGGTTCTTCTTGAATGGGCCTAAAGATCAAGTATATGATTTGGCAAGGTGTGGTTTTGTTTTGCCTACAATTGATGGGCAAGGCATACCGGAAAACTTCACCCATAGTGATAAACTGGCATTGATTGATGGTGAGGGAAGAATTAGGGGCTATTATAGTGGGACTAGCAGAGAAGAAGTAGATTTATTGATTTTGGAGACAAAAATATTGTTATATGGAAAGCAATAATATAGCAAATCCCGCAGAGAAAGGGATGTATAAATTGATTACGGTTATTTCTGTATTGATACCGGTAGTTGTGGCCATCTTACTATTTATGCCGGCCAAGCTTGATTTGGCTAGTGAATGGGTTTATTTCTTACCTCATCTTAATGCTGTAATCAATTTCTCAGCCAGTTTGGCCTTGATTGCGGGGTTGATATTTATTAAGAATAAAATGATTCCGTACCATCGAGCGAGTATGACCATTGCATTTGGATTGGGAGCTATTTTCTTGGTATCCTATGTGATCTATCATGCATCTGCAGAAAGCACCAGTTTTGGAGGTGAAGGTATTATCAGAACAGTATATTTTATAGTTTTGATAAGCCATATTATTTTGGCAGCAGTGGCATTATTCCCTATTCTTTTGGCCTATTATTATGGAACTAAAGGAATGGTCGAAAAACATAAAAAGATCGTAAGGTATGCATATCCTATTTGGCTTTATGTGACCATTAGTGGCGTAGTGGTGTATTGGATGATCAGTCCTTATTATAACCATTAAACTAAAAGGAGATTACAGACGTTTGAATATTATGCTACGCTTAATGAAAAAAGTATATTTTAGTTTCTTATTGGTCATTTTACCTCAAGCTTTTAGTTTGGCGCAATGTGCCATGTGCCGTGCCTCGGTAGAAAATAATGTGTCCAATGGTGATACTACCGTTGGCGCCAGTTTAAATATGGGCATTCTTTATCTATTTGTGGCCCCTTATTTGCTAGCAGGTATAATCGGTTTCTTGTGGTACCGAAATTCAAAGAAAAGGAAAAGACAAGCTATATAAAGTAATTTGAAGTATATAAATAAAAAAGCAAAGTTTGAAAATCAACTTTGCTTTTTTACTTTTAGCCTACTGTGAAATAAATTATGCTTAAGAAAAGAAGGCTCATATTAATTTTTGCGATCATTTCAATGGCGATCGTGTTGGCCATTAATTTTTTTTCCAGTCCTTTACATCCAGAAAAAAGGGCAATTCAAAAGATTGAAGAAAAAATTCAGACCATCGCCAATGAGTTCGATGATGATTTTATTCAGCTTTTGATGAATAACAGGCCCGAAAAGCAGATTTCCTTTAGCACACTTAATTTCCCTTCCCAGCATCCTTTTTATATGTATAGTGAGGATGGCAAGCTATTATATTGGTCCAATATCACCATGATTCCTGATTTTGAGGTTTTCAAAACAGGGGCCAATTATAGACCTTATCAGTTGATAGATAATCAAAAGGGAACTTATTTTAGTAGAGTAAGGAGGGTGATCAGGAACAATAAGGTTTATTGGATGGCTCAAGTCTATTCACTGAATGATAAGGTGGAAATAGATAATGAGTATTTGCACTCCGGCTTTAACCAAGAAATCTTTGGGAATGACCGCTTTATTCTAGCCTCAGATCCTATGTCAGGATATGAGAATATTAAAGCTGAAGACGGTACTTTTTATTTTTCGATTTCACTGAGAAGTGGGTATAAAGCAGTAGGTAATAAGTCCAATACAGCATTGATCCTGTTTTTCTTTTCCTTAACAGGCTTGGTGTTTATTCTTGGGGGAGATTTTGTGATGAGGCTTTGGAGGAAAGGTAATAAAAAAGTGGCCTTATTTTATACCATATCTATCTTGGGAAGTGTCAGGGCAATTATGCTGATGTTTAATTTTCCTCAGGATTATTTTGATCTTTCTCTTTTTGATCCTTATTACTACGCATCATCTCTGTTAAATCCGAGTTTGGGAGATTTGTTGCTAAATGTAATCGCAGTAATTATTGTACTGGCGATGTTGATAAGCTTATTGGGAAGAAGACAGGTGATATTGGGCTTTGCCAAATTCCGTCAACAGAAGACCCACTGGGTTTATTATTTGCTGGCCTATTCGCTTTCTACGGTGTTTTTGTTTCTGTTCTTTCTGCTTTTTACCAATATATCAAATAACTCCCAGTGGACACTTAGTATTCTGGATATTCCAACATTCGATTATTTGAAAGGAATAAGTATTTTGATTTTGTTTTTAGGAGGCGCTACCTATATGTTGTTTACTTTGATGTCCATTCATTTGGTCTTTTATAAAAGTAGGTGGCAAAAAGCCTATGCGCTCAGGATCTTAATGCTGTTTTCCGTCCCTTTTCTAGTTGTCGCTGGCTATTTTGATTTTATCTATTTGGTTGTTTATACAGCCCATCTGATCCTTTTGGTGGCCATTATTACTTTTGAATTGTATGATAATGTGTTCAAGCTTCAATTGAATACATTCTTGACTTTTTTCTTTGGCTGTTTAATGGGAGCAGTCATTACTGGAGCAGCTTCCTATCAGGACTTTAGGAAGCGGGAGATTTTGTCAAAGATTAAATTGGCCAATCAGGTCTTATTAAAGAATGATGTTATGGCTGAGTTCCTGCTAAGTGATGTGATAGATAGGATAGAAGATGACCTTTTCATAAAGAATAAAATGCTGGATCCTTTGGGGTCTAAAACACCCATTGTCCAAAAGATAGATAAGATATATTTGCCCAATTATTTTGATCAGTATGACCTCAACGTGATGATTTTTAACACTAAGGGAGAGGATGTGCTGAACCGTGGTAATGAGAAGAAACTGGATGATTATCGCTATCAATTTATGAACAGTGATTATGCGACAAGTGTTCGGGAGCTGTTTTTCGTAAAAGGTAATGAAGGTATTGAAGGAAATAGATTCTATGCCTTTGTTGGTATGTATAAGGAAGATTTGTTTCTAGGAACCATAGTGTTGGAGCTTGTACAAGAAAGGGTTCAGTCTACTAGTGTATTCCCCAAGTTACTATTGGATAAAAAGTACGCAGAGGATATTTATGACAGGAATTTTGACTATGCTGTGTTTTCTGATGAAATTCTGCAATATAGTGTAGGGGTTTTCAATTTTAGGGATCCTGAAGTAGCCAATTTATTGGAAAATGAGAACCTGTATACAACTGGTGTATTTAAAAACCAGTACCATCATTATGCAGTGAAGATTCAGTCCAGGACAATTTTGATTTCCAGTCCCATTTATCCCTATAATTATGTATTGGCTGATGTGTCCTTTTTCTTCGTCTGCTATATAGGTCTTACCCTGTTCTTTATAGCTCTTTATGTGTTGATTACTGGTTTAGGTAAGATGCAATTTAACTACGCAACAAAGATCCAGTTTTATCTGAATTTCGCGTTTTTTGTTCCCATGTTAATCATAAGTGGGGTGTCGATAGGATTGCTGAGTGATTCTTATATGGAAGATCTCCATAGGCAGTATTTTGACAAGGCAGGGATTATAAGAGATTATCTGGCCAAATATTTGGAAGAAGAAGTTAAGGGAACCATGGACAGGGATGATTTTCTGACTGAGGTCCACAATTTATCCAGTACAACGGCTTCGGATATTAATATTTACTTCCCTGATGGTAAATTAATGGTTACCAGCCAACCAAATATTTTTGAGAAAAAGGTGCTTACAGAATACCTTAATCCCATAGCTTATGCTGAAGTGATCGAAGCTCAAAATAACAGGGTGATTTTGGATGAGAAGGTAGGAGATCTGGATTATAAGACGGTTTATTTGGCATTAAGAGATATTAAACGCCAAGATGTCTTGGGGATCATAGCCATTCCATTCTTTGAGTCAGAAGATGATCTGAATGTACTTATTGTGGATGTGTTCAGTACCATAATCAATATTTTTGTGGTCATCTTTATTATCTTTTTGGTAGTGTCCTTCTTTGCCTCCAAAAAGTTGACCGATCCCTTTAAGCTGCTTACTCAAAAGCTTAAAACCACCAATTTGGAGGATAATGAGCCTATGTACTGGCCGATAAAAGATGAAATCGGTCTTTTGGTGAATGAATATAACAATATGCTCTTTAAGCTCGAAGCCAGTAAGAAGGTATTGGCATCCAATGAAAAAGAGTCTGCCTGGAGGGAAATGGCCAAGCAAGTTGCGCATGAAATTAAAAATCCATTAACACCAATGAAACTGACTTTGCAGCATCTTTTGAGGTTGCAGGCAGAGGGAAGGATAGATGATCCACAGAAGCTTCGCAAGCCAGTGAATAACTTGATCAATCAAGTGGACACTTTAAGTGATATAGCTTCTTCTTTTTCCACTTTTGCCAAAATGCCATTGCCTAAAAACGAAAGGATGGATTTTCAATTGGTAGTATTCAATGCAGTAGAGCTTTTTAAAAATCATGAAAGGGGGAAGGTAGTTCTTAGAAATAAGGCTAAAAAGAGGTTGCCAATTATGGGTGATGATAAGCTTTTTGGGCGGGTGATTTCCAATTTGATCATCAACGGAATACAATCGGTGGAAGAAAATGAGTTGGCTTATATTGAGGTGATACTGACCGTAAACGGGGGATGGGTTAATCTCGAAGTGAAAGATAATGGCCGTGGAATTCCAGAAGATTTAATGGATAAAATATTTATTCCTAACTTCAGTACGAAAAGCGAGGGCTCAGGATTGGGCTTGGCCATAGCAAAAAGGGGAGTAGAAACAGCCGGAGGTAAAATTTGGTTTGAATCCGAATTAGGGAAGGGAACCTCCTTCTACTTAACTTTTCCCTTGTTAGATGGCCCCAAGAACTGATGCGTCAGGATCACTTAAGGAATGAAATATTGTGCGGAAAATATATGCATGGTCTGCAAACTATGCGGCCTGTGGATGATACTTTTTGGTCTCAGCAGGCCTGCTTTTGCACAAGAAAAAAACTGTAGGTGGCAAGTCGTAGAGCAAGGACAGGATAGCGTATATTTTCAATTGGACTCCCTTTCTGCCCTTAACAGCAGCATTGAAGTATTCAATGTAAAGGGGGACAAGTATCCATTTACTTATGATATCAATACAGGTTTTATTCTTATCAAGCCCACTGGGCAAAGCTTACCTGACTCCCTAAAGCTCTGCTATCAGACCTTTCCAGTTAGTTTCCATCATCAGTATGCCAATAGAACTTTGGAAGCAGATTATGATTCCATGGCCTATTTTAAATCTAAGGAGAAAGAAATCATTGAGTCATTTGATTTTCGCGAAGAAATTTTTTCATCCAGTAAGTTAAATAAATCTGGAAATCTCACTAGAGGGATTTCCTTTGGAAATGCACAAAACGTCTTTGTTAATTCTTCCCTTAATCTTCAGATGGATGGGCAACTTACTGATGATTTATTTATTAGGGCAAGTATTACTGATCAGAATGTCCCTTTCCAACCCCAAGGGAATACCCAGCAAATTCAGGATTTTGATAATGTCTTGGTGGAACTGTATAATGATAAAATGAGCCTCTGGGCTGGAGATGTCGTATTTCAACAACGCCAGTCTTCCTTTTTGCGGTATTATAAAAATGTTCAGGGTTTACAATTTACCACTGATTATGAAGTCAATGAAAAATGGAAGGCATCCACTCAACTTGGAGCATCCATAGCTAAAGGGAAGTTTTCTTCGGTGATCATGGAAGTACAGGAAGGAACCTTGGGCCCCTATAGGGTTCCTGGCCCCGAAAACGAACGTTATGTGATAATAATGGCCAATTCTGAAAAGGTCTTCCTAGATGGTAAGCAATTGAAGAGAGGCTTCAATCAAGACTATATTATCGACTATAATCAAGGGCAGATTACTTTTACCACCAATGTGTTGATTACCCAGTATTCTAGGGTAAGGGTGGACTATGAATATGCTGAACGAAACTTTAGCAGGTCAATACTTACTGCCAATCATATCCAGCAAAGTGATAAGACCAGTTTTTATATTAATTATTATAAGGAGCAGGATAATAGAAATCGCCCTTTGTTTAATGAGCTAAGTGATATTGATAAGAGATTGTTGGCTGCTGTAGGGGATGAAATTGACGAGGCAGTAGTGCCAAGGGTGGACAGCGTGGCTTTTGACCCAAACAGGATCCTGTACCGCAAGGTAAGCAGTTCGGATCTCCAAGGTAGGCTGATCATCTATTATGAATACTCCAATGATAAAGAGGAAGCTCACTATAGCGTCACGTTTACTGAAGTTGGAGAAGGTAATGGGAATTACCGCAGGAGGGAACAATTGGCCAATGGTTTTGTATATGAATACGTATCCCCTATTGATGGTATAAAACAGGGGGATTATTCCTTGTTTTCGCAGCTCCCCGCACCGAATAAAAAGCAAATGATAACAGCGGGTGGAGAGGTGAAATTAGGGATGTACGAAAAGGTTTATGGAGAAGCAGCTCTTTCCAATCAGGATCAAAACCTGTTTTCTGATTTGGATAAGGAGGACAATAGTGGTTATGCAATGAAATCAGGAATGGTGTCGGAGGGGAGAAAAGTGGGCTGGCTGGATGGTTATCAGTTTAAGGGGGCAACTGAACTGGAATATAATTCTATGGATTTTAAGTTTATTGACCGGTTGAGATATATAGAATTTGACAGAGATTGGGGACTGATCAATCAAGATTTGGAAAACCCTGCGAGTGAGAAATTGCTTATGGCAACAGCTGGAGTGGTGAAAGATGAAGCTAATGAGTTGACCTATCAAATTAATTACAGAAAACGAGGCACCCAACTGGAAGGAAGTCAGCAAAGGGCAAAATATTATCAACAGTTAGGGAAACGATTTTTTACTGCGCAAAACTTATTTCTCTTGAACAGTAAAATGCCGAAGACACAATCCACTTGGCAGAGGTATGATGTAGAATTGTTTTATCGCTCCAAGGTATTGGTGCCAGGATATCAATTTAAAGTGGACAGGAATAAGGTGCTGGATACAGAAAAGGATTCAGTCATTAGTACGGCAATGAACTTTCTCTCTCACCAATTTTATCTTAAGTCAAATGACACCTTGAATTATAGTTTTTTTGCAGATGTAACTTGGCGCGAGGATAGGCTTCCTGTGAATGGACTGATTTTACCGGATACCAAAGCCTTTACAACCAACTATGGACTCCAAAAGACATTTGGCCAACATGACATTAAAGGGACTTTCACTTATAGAAAATTGAAGCATCTGAGGGAGCAGATGCTTGAAGAAAGTACCGTGATGGGGAGGTTGGATTATTATAGTGCATTATTTGATAATAACCTTAGAAATGAATTGAGCTATGCCATTGGAAATGGAAGGGAGCTAAAGCGGGAGTTTGTGTATTTGCCTGTTCCCACCGGGGAGGGAACCCATACTTGGCGTGATGATAATGAGGATGGAATTCAACAGCTAAACGAGTTTTATTTGGCGATCAATCCTGAAGAAAAGAACTATATCAAGGTCTTCACTCCCACGGATGAGTATATCCAAGCTTATACCACTTTGTTTAATTATCGACTCAATGCCCGTTTTCCTGATCAATGGAGGAAAGAACAAGGATTAAAACAACTTTTGTTTAAATTCTCCAATACTACTAGCTGGAATGTGGAAAAGAAGATTACCGCTGGTGAATTTTGGAAAAGGGTAAGTCCATTTTCCAAGGGCATTCCTGCTGAGGATTTGGTCTCCTTGAGGCAGGTGTTTAGGTCGACCTTGTTTTTTAATCGTAGTTCTTCAGTTTTTGGTTTTGATCTAGGTACCATAAAAAGCCAACATAAGCAATTGCTGACAGGAGGCTTTGAGGAGACCGAACAATTGGATTGGAGGATCAATACAAGGGTGAATTTCAAAAAGGATTTGAACCTAAGGTTGGTTTTTAATGAAGGACAAAGAAATGCAGCATCTGATTATCTAGAGAACAGAAACTATCAAGTTGATCAATTCGCTTTTGGCCCTGAGCTTACCTGGCAACCTTCTACCATTTTTAGAACCTCCATCAACTATCAATATACCGATAAGCAAAATCAGCAGAATGATGAATTTGATGAAAGGGCAGCCTTACATGAATTGGCCGCTAAAGTCAGGTATGCTAAGGCCATCAAGACCACAGTAAATGCATTGGTGAAATATACCCAAATTGACTATAACGGTGTGGCCAATTCACCAGTAGGCTATGAAATGCTAGAGGCATTGACCGTGGGTAGTAATGTAAGCTGGAGCATTAATTGGATTCAAAAGATTGGTGAAGGTCTTCAGTTGAATATGAGCTATGAAGGAAGGGATTCTGAAGGTTTAAACAGGCTGGTGCATACGGGAAGGATGCAGATTTCTGCCTTGTTTTAACTCTTTCAAAGGGCTATTCTTCTATTATTTTAAAGGACAAGATTTCGACCTTTTCTACCAGCATCTGATTGTTATCTGCTAACTGTTGGATCTTTCTCACTACTTTCATTCCATCTTTTACCTTGCCAAAAGCTGCAAAGCCTTGGCCATCAGGATTTCTTTTTCCGCCAAAATCTAATTCGGGTTGATTTCCGATGCAGATGAAAAACTCAGAACTGGCCGTTCCTGGTTCTGCCCTTGCCATGGATAATGTCCCATTTTCATGTAATAAGCCTGTTTTTTTCGTGGTTTCATGGACGATAGGTTTATAGGGGGATTTATCTGCTTCTACCCCTAAGCCACCTTGGATTACTTCTATTTTTACTTTGCTATTAGCTTGGTTATCCATTCGAACAGTCCTATAAAAGCTGGCTCCCTTAAACTTGTCGTTTTTGATGTATTTTAAAAAGTTTGCACTTGTGATGGGGGCTTGCTCCGGGAATAGTTCAAGGGTAATTAATCCCATATTTGTTTTTAGTTCAACTTTTGGATTTTGCGCAAATGATGGAATTATTAATGAGAAACAAAGTAATGCACTTAAAATATAGCCTGGCTTAATCATATAGGGAGTTAAATAACAATGAGAAATTGTCAAAATAAATTGGCATTTCCAATATTGAACCATTATTGGAAATGCCAATATTATATGTTTGAGTTTTAAGGTAATTATAAAGTTACGGTTTGTTCATGCTTTTTTGGAAGCGGTTGCTTTTTCATATAGGGAATGGATAAGGGAAGCCTACTCCATTTTTCTGAAACCCAATTTTTGTTGTCTAGACTCCATTTTATAATAAGATTGTCGCCATCAATCATTTTGTAACGAATATGGCTATCTGAATTGTTCATTTTAGGGTTGACGGCATGTTCAATGATATGCTCTACTAAAGTACTGTCGGAAGTGATGTTGTAGTTGCCATATTGCCCAATGGTGGTCTCTTGTGTTATGCTTTGTTTCCCCCAAATGATAAAAGTATAAAAGGTACTGTCCGAATTGAAAACTTTATAATTTCCGGATTTTACCTCGATCATTTTGCCTGTGAAATTGTTCATAATAGCTGTTTGTCTCCAGATTCCAACAAGTGATTCCGATGCTGGTAAATGGGTTTGTGCAGCAAGAGGAAGTGTAATAATAAATGCTATTAGTAAAATGATTGCTCTTTTCATAGTTATTTAAGCTTGTATAGTTGTTAATTGTTTTATTAAAGAATATTTGAAGATGTGGTGTTAGATCAAAAAAAAACTGAGCGTATAATATAAAATGAGTCAAAAGAAATAAGGACAACTAAATCTAATACGGATGTTTATACAATACAACTTTCAAAGATTGAAAAAAGAAAATAATAGGTGTTTAGGGATGTGTACTTAGCTGAGAGCTTGTGTTTTTGTGATCAAATCTAATTCAAATGGTTGTAGAATAGGATGGAATTAAAATCATTTGTAAAAATTTAGGTAAAGATGGTTATTGAAGGTGAAATATTTTAATTTTATATAATGCTTCAACTGCAAGGTTGTGAGTTGAAAAAATGATAATCTTGTTTAATCTATGATACCCTATACTAATTAGAACCTATGAAAAAGTTACTTCTGTTATTTGTAGCACTTGGTTTCGGATTTGGTTGCTCCAGTCCTAAGGAAAAAAGTGAAGGTCAGGAGGCTGTTGTTGAACCTGTTAAAATCCCTGTACATGCATGGCTGGGCGGTTATAATGATAAGCCAGAAGAAGAAATCAAAGCTAAGTTTACTGAATTTAAGGAACATGGAATTGATGCCTTGATGTATAATGGTGGTCATGACCCTGCTAGTTATGAAAAAGTAGGTAAGATTGCCAAGGAAGTAGGCCTAGGCTTTCATGCCTGGATTCCAACCATGGTACAGCACAAAACTGATGAGATCGATGCGGATTGGTATGCGGTAAATGGTTTAGGAGAATCAGCTCTTGAAAAGCCTGCCTATGTGCCTCACTATACTTTCTTGTGCCCAAGCAAGGATGGTACCTATAATTTCTTGGAAAATATGTACAGTAAAGTGGCCCAGGTTAAGGAAGTGGATGCGATACATTTGGATTATATCCGTTTTCCAGATGTGATCCTTGCTCGCGGACTTTGGGACAAGTACGGTTTGACCATGGATAGGGAGTATCCTCAGTTTGACTATTGCTATTGTGATGAGTGTACAGGGGATTTTAAGGAAAAAACAGGTATTGATATCAAGTCTGTAGAAGATCCTTCTCAAGTTGAAGAGTGGAAGCAGTTCCGTTATGATTTGATTACAAGTATTGTGAATAGATTGTCTGATATGGTGCATGGACATGGCAAGGAAATTAATGCAGCTGTGTTTCCTGGCCCTTCAAATGCCATGAAGATGGTTCGTCAGGAGTGGAATACCTGGAATTTGGATGCTGTATTCCCGATGAATTATAATGATTTCTATTTGGAAGGAACTGATTGGATCGGATCCATTACCAAAGAAGAAGTAGATGCTGTTGAAGGCAAGTTTCCAGTTTATAGTGGATTGTTTATCTGTCCAAATCCTGAGAAAAAAGCTGATATAGCAGATCCTGAAGGACATGGTTTGATCCCAAGTGAAATGGGGGCAGCTATCCGCAACTCCATTGCCAGTGGTGCCAGAGGTGTTTGTTTGTTCACGCCTGGACGTATGACTGATGAGCACTGGGTTGAGTTTGAAAAAGCCATCAAGCTAAAAAAGTAAAATATTAGGGATATTCTTCCCATTGTTAAAAGTGTCTTCGTTCAAAAACGAAGACACTTTTTTTTTTATTTAGTCACCTTGGGTTAGTAGGCATAAGCTGTCTTCCAATGCCTCCACTTCATGGATGATTTCCACGGGGATTTCTGTTTCTTCATATTGTTGAAGAGAAATTGTCTTGTCGTTTTCTATATAGTTTACGGCGCCTTCCAACACAAATAGCTTGGAAGGGCGATGGGTTTTATGGGCTTTCAATATCATGCCTTTTTTAAAGGCTATGGCCAATACCCTGAATGAAGTGTTTTGGTGAAGGGCCTGGGCGATGGGATGGCTGCTGCTTTCAAGCTTAGCTTTTATAGATGGTATTATCATGGTTTCAGTTTAAAATGTAACTGTTATAATTTACGAAATTTAGGGCATAATATTAGAATGATTAAAGTTGTAAATGATTGGGAACTTTTATGTACGGAAAATTTACGTACACTTATAGTGGCAACGACAACAAAACATATGGCTTTATTCATCTTCCAGATTCTGGTAAAATGTTTTTGCCTATGTCAACAATGGAAAGGGCCTTTTTGTGATACCTTGGTAAAGGAAATGAATGAATCAGATAATAGCGATTTTCTTAAATTCGCAAGCGCAGAACAAAAAGAACAGAAAAAGTAACCAAGTTTCAGGCAATAGGTTTTTTACGGGATAAATGTCAAGGCAAACTTTATGCAAAAACCTAGAGCCAAGGAGGTTGTGAAATTTACCATTGTTCCGGCCAGGAAAAAGCCGGCATTGTCATTGATGGCTTTTTGCCTTGCTAGGTTTTTAGCCGCAAATATCAAAGCAAGCCCTGTGATCTCCCCTGCAAGCACAAAGGTTAGTATGATGATGTTTTCGCATTTTCCGATGATATAACCATCTCTGATGATTTTCTTATCAGTTTCGTCTATTTTCCCGTCCCTGTCTATGTCAGTGTCTTTTTTGTTCTTTAGCACTATTTTTTTTATGAGGAAGTTTGTAAAGAAAAATGTCACAATATACCCTATTATAATGATCCCGGCTTTGGTCAGGTTTGGGACGATGTCAATGTTGTTTGTGAAGAATTCCATCTAAAATAGTGTTTAGGTTTTTTTCAGCTTCAAGAACCAGTTCTAGCTTCGAGCTTTTAGTGAGCTTGGAGATGTATTGTTGGGATACCCCAGTTTTTTCCGCTAGGTCCTTTTGTGTAAGGTCTGTTTCCCGGTGGCGGTATATTTCCCATTCAATTGCTTTCCATTCATCTCTTATGGCCAATATTAAGTTGAGGATAGTGTTGATAGTCGCGGTCATTAGGTGATCTTTAAGATCAGCAGAGAAGAGGGCTGTTCTTTTTTTTAGCAGCTCTATTTGCTCTTGACCCCTCCAAAGTGCTGGGCCTTCTAGAGATAAGAAGTTCTTTTCGTTCATGCCGAAAGCAATCTCGTCTTCTATCAGGACGGTTCTCGACTTTTGGTGCCTTTGATATTCTTGGATGGCCAGAATAATCTTAACAGCAGATCCAATGTCCATACAAACACCTCCAAAGCTATCTCCTGAGTAAATGGTCAAAGGGATTTTAAAATATAGCTTAAATTTTTCATTGATTTGCTCAGTGGTGTCATGAAAATAGCGCCATTCTTCAGGGTCAAATTTTTTGCGTGACTTGATCACATCTCCGATTAGTACAAGCTCTCTGTTTTTCATACAACTAATATAGTTGTTTTTATAAATACAACCAAATATATTGTTAGTTTAAAATACAACTCAATTGATTGTTTTATTTACATGCTTCTAAATTACAGCCAAAGGGCAGGGTGTTTTGCGGGAAGGTATTGGGTGCAATAAGCTTTGCTAATATTCCGGTTGCTTCCCCATTTCATGCTTTTTTTTAAAGGTGTTACGGGTCAAGTTAGCGCTTATCCAAGCCGTCCTTAATCCTTCTATGTGAATTTGAATAATGGTAAACTGTTCTGGGATAATTGTCAAATCAAAATCAGGTTAATAGTGATTTTCCTAGAAAATGTGACTTTGTGAACGGTAAATAGTTGTTGTACAACCATTTTTTACGTTGTAATTAATTGTAAATAAGTGTTTTATATTGTTTGGTGTCTCAAAAAATATGTCAAAAATAAATTTTTAATTAACTTATTTACTAGGTGTATCAAAGTATTAGAATGAATTTGATACACAACTTTTGCTTATATTGGAGATTTATCAAAGCAAATTGTTTATGGATAATTCCAGATTGTTATTTCTTCTTGATTTAAAAAAGGCTGAAGACCAAAAAGACGTTGAGGCAAAGATTGATTTTTTTAATACGCTGACAAATTTACTTTTTAAAGTTACCCAAAGCTTATATGATGGGGGAGAGAAACCAAAATATCATCAAAGAGAAATTGAGGGTAAATTTTTTAGATTTGGGTTGGCTAATCAAAGTATAATTACCTTAATGAAGGGGAATGAGTTTAAGCTTATTTCAAAGGATTGTAAAATAGGTGACGTGTTTTCTATAAAAAATATAATAAGGATGCAATTTGAATCTTTCCTTATTATGCACTATTTATTTTTTGATGATGTAGAAGAAGATGAACTTAATTTTAGGTATGAAATTTATAAACTTCATGGATTGCAGAAGCAAGCAAATATGAGAGCTAATACAAAGAAAGGAGAGGAAAAAAGGAAGAAGATATTAGAGGAAGTTGAAGAATGTCAGAATAGAATCATTGAATATGATACTTATAAATGTGCTAAGATTAGGGATCAAAAGTGGTATTTAAAACCATCAAAACCCAAGCTTTTTAACACTGAAGAACTGTTTAAAAGAAGCGGTTTGAATAATGTAAGAGGTGATGATATGTGGAGTATCTTTTCAAATTATACCCATGCAGAGTATATAAGTGATAGGCAATACAATTCAATTTATAGAATAGAAAAATCAATTAATGATGAATATATGTATTTGCTTACACTAATGTCATTTATGACAAGTCGATTAATTATGCTGATAGTAAATAATTTCAAAAGTGCCAAGTTATCCTATGCAAGTTTCAGTGATATTGAAAAAGCCCAAATTGAACTATGGAGTGGGGCTGATTTTTCTAATGTTAGGGTTTAATAAGTAAATTCATTCAATGAAGAAGTTAGGACGATTTTTTAATAAATACTGGTACTTAATGTTAATTTGTGGTATCGGCTTTGGTGTTTTTATTTGGCTTGTCCAGCCATTCAGCCCAGATATATGGGGCACTGTTTCAGATTGGGCAATGGTTTTAGTAGCAACCCTAACTGCTATATTTTTGATTTTGACATTTAAGGAACAACATTCTTTAACTAGGATAGAAGTTGCGAGGCATAAAGAGAATTTAAGACCAGTTCTTATGGTGGATACCAGAGAATCTGAGGTTAACAGAAGAGTAATAACACAAAGAACTATTAATTTAGTGTTTTGGTTTGAGAAAAATGTTGCAAAAGATATTGTTTTTGAATTTTCTTCAGAATCAGATGTTGATTCCATTTATTTTTCTGAGCTTCAGTGTTTTAAAAAGAATAGAGTATTGAGGTCAGATTTTGCAGTGGAAGCAAATTATAGGTTTAGATTTAATGTGAAGTATAAAAGCGTAGAAAATGTTGAATACTTAGTTTTAGGTTCTGTTTTTGTGCCAGAACAAAGGTATCATGGAGTGGTACTTGACCTTAGTATTCCTAAAGAAATTTAATCAATTCCAGCCTTTTCCCACCTTCACAAATAAACTTTAACCTATCATCAGTAAATTCCTTTAACCATTCATCCTTATCATCAATCCTTGCTTCTAGTGCTGTCTTTTGGCTGTGGCATTTGGGGCAAAGGTGTTGAAAATTATATTCCTCATATTCAAGTTCCTTAAATAACCTACTTGGTGCAATATGATCCAAATAAGCCCCAGCAGTGGGGATGCCTACACTAAGACATAATTTGTAAATGGAGTTTATGCACTTAAATTTCTATTAAACCAAAACCATCCAAAAACACCATGTGATTCTTTTAAAAAAATGTAACTTTGTGAACGGTAAATAGTTGTTATACTAACTATTTAGAAAGCAAATAAATTATAAATTACCATATTATGCCCCAAAGCATTTTAGTGACAGGAGGAACCAAAGGCATTGGTAGAGAGATTATTAGAAGGTTTGCCCAAGAAGGTTTTGATATTTTTACCTGTTCCAGGCACCAAAACGATCTAGATCAGCTGCAAAAGGATATTGCAGGGGAATTTCCAACCATTAATCTTTATACTCAAGTAGCCGATCTTTCTCAGAAGGAAGGAGTACTTTCATTGGCCACTGCCGTGAAGGAAAAGTTTATTCCAGATGTGCTGATCAATAACACGGGGGTGTTTTTGCCTGGGGCCATCCATGATGAACCTGATGGTAATTTTGAATTGATGATGCAGACCAATCTGTATAGCGCCTATTATTTGGTCAGAGAATTTACAGGCGCTATGATAGAAAGAAAGTCAGGGCATATATTCTCTATGGGCTCTATTGCAGGATTGACTGCTTATGCCAATGGAGGGAGTTATGCCATATCGAAGTGGGCCATGCTTGGAATGACCAAGTGCCTACGTCAGGAACTGCTTCCCCATGGGATCAAGGTGACATCGGTAATGCCTGGAGCCACCCTCACTGCCAGTTGGGATGGTGTGGATATTCCCGCAGAAAGATTTATGAAAGCCAGTGATGTGGCTGAATCAGTTTGGGCAGCATATAACCTTTCTCCCCAATCTGTTGTTGAAGAGATAGTGATCAGGCCTCAACTCGGGGACCTGTAAAAATAGGAAATGATGGAAGTCAAAGAAACCTTATCAAATATCAATTATTGTAATAGCCTTACCCAGTATTCCAGAAGGAAGACTATCCCGGTAAAAATCGGTGATGTTGTGGTGGGGGGAGATAATCCAATTGTGGTGCAGTCCATGACCACTAAGGATACTATGGATACAGAAGGCTCCATTGAAGAGTGTATCCGTATGATCGAGAGTGGCTGTGAGCTGATTCGTATTACAGCGCCTAGCATAAAGGAGGCTGAAAACCTGAAAAACATCAAAGAAGGTCTGGCCAAACGTGGTTACTATGTGCCATTGGTTGCTGATATTCATTTTACGCCTAATGCTGCCGAGGTAGCAGCCAGGATAGTAGAAAAAGTAAGGATCAATCCAGGTAACTATGCCGATAAAAAGAAGTTTGAGGTAATTGAGTATACAGATGAGAGTTATCGGGAAGAACTTGAGCGTATCCGCGAAAGGTTTTTGCCATTGGTGAAAATCTGTAAGGAACATGGTACGGCCATGAGGATTGGTACCAATCACGGTTCCCTTTCAGACCGAATCATGAGCCGTTACGGAGACACACCACTTGGGATGGTAGAATCTGCTCTAGAGTTTCTTAGAATTTGTGAGGAGGAAAATTACCATGAGATTGTCATTTCAATGAAATCTTCCAATACCCAAGTGATGGTTCAGGCTTACCGCTTACTGGTACAAAAGCTGGATGAAGGTGGGTTTAAACCCTATCCTCTACATTTGGGCGTTACAGAAGCAGGAGATGGAGAAGATGGCCGTGTTAAATCGGCTGTTGGTATTGGAACCTTACTGGAAGATGGTTTAGGGGATACTGTAAGGGTTTCATTGACAGAAGACCCTGAATTTGAAGCGCCCGTAGCTAGGGAATTGATAGATCGATACACTAAGCGCGAAGGTCATACTGAAATTAAGGATATAGATAAATATCCATTAGATCCATTTGAATATACGAAGAGGCATACGCTTGAGGTATATAACTTTGGAGGGCATAATGTGCCAAGGGTAATCACGGATATTTCCACAATAGAAAATATAACCCCGAAGGAGCTGAAGAAAACGGGGCATTTTTATCTTCCAGAGCTGGACAAATGGAAGATGAATGATGTGGGCTGTGACTTTGTGTATTCAGGCAAGCAGCCGATTTCCTTTATGCTGCCTAATGGACTTAAAGAAATTGTTGATTGGCCGACTTGGAAGGAACTTGAAGATCATGAGAATAAGTTTCCATCTTATTCCCTGGAAGAATTTCTCGATGCAACGGAATATCATCAGGAACTAAATTTCCTTAGGATTAAGGATGTTGAAGTGGAGAAAGCTATTCTGGCTTTGGATGGTCGCGAGGATGTGGTGATCATTCTCCACAGTGATAATGAACATAATATGCCAGCACTAAGAAGGGCTTATATAGCTTTAATTAATGCAGGGGTTGAGCTGCCAGTGGTGACTGAGGCAGATTACCAAGATCAGAATGCTGATCAAACCATGTTATATGCAGCTACTGATGTGGGTGGATTATTGATAGATGGCTTGGGTGATGGTGTGATGTTGGGTTTAGGTGAAAAGCATCTTGATGATCGAAAAGAATTGTTGGCTACCGTAAAACTGCATAATTCTGTAAGCTTTGGGGTACTTCAGGCAGCTAGAACCAGGATGTCCAAGACAGAATATATTTCTTGCCCTTCTTGTGGAAGAACCCTTTTTGATCTACAGGAAACTACTGCGATGATCAGAAAGCGTACAGACCATCTTAAAGGAGTGAAAATAGGTATTATGGGCTGTATTGTAAACGGTCCAGGAGAAATGGCTGATGCTGATTATGGTTATGTAGGATCTGGCAAAGGAAAAATAACCCTATATAAAGGCAAGGAAGTGGTGAAGCGTTCCGTTCCTTCAGAAAAAGCAGTTGATGAGCTCATCAATATTATTAGGGAAGATGGTCAGTGGGTTGAACCAGAAGCTGTTGAGTGATTGTTAAAAAGGAGAATTAATATTTGAGACGTATGGCCGATAATAAATTAAAAGAGTTTTTTCAATTAGGAGAAGTAGGTAACTACTTCATAAGGGTTTTCAAGAAGACCGACCCTAATCAGAAAAGCAATTTAAACCTGCGCATGATGCACGGGATAAATAGGATTTCCATTTTGATATTTTTGGCTGCATTGATCTTCTGGATTGTCAAAAGGTTTATATAGGTTCCAATACTGCCGCTTATGGACATTGTTTTTTTTAGAGATTATTGCTTGGCAAAACCAGGAGTAACTGAAGACACTCCTTTCAACCCTGATACGCTTTGTTTTAAAGTAGGGGGTAAGATATTTGCCATTACAGATATTACACTGTTTGAAAGTGTCAATCTCAAATGTGATCCCGAGCGAGCAGTGGAATTGAGGGAACAGTATAGGGGGATTGTTCCTGGTTATCATATGAATAAGAAGCATTGGAACACTGTCTCTTGTAAAGGGGATGTGCCTGATCCTTTGATTTTGGAATTGGCTGATCATTCTTATGATTTGATATTTAGAGGTCTTCCCAAAAAGCTCCAAAACGAAATTTCCGAATGAGTTTTCTTAAAGTAAGTCAAGTAACCAAGCAATATGATGAACAGAATATTGCTTTGCAGGAGTTTAGCCTGCAGGTGCATAAGGGAGGCGTAGTTTCCATGGTAGGGGAAAGTGGTTCCGGAAAGAGCTCTTTATTGAGGATTATTGCTGGTTTGGAAGTTCAAAACTCCGGTGTGGTTCATTTGGGAGGTCAGAAAATCCTGAACCCTAAAGAAAAGTTGGTCCCTGGATATGATGAAATCCAATTGATTCATCAGGAATATAAATTGTATCCCAATTCCTCTGTGGAAGAAAATATAGCAAGACCTTTATTGTTGTACAATAAGGATTATCAGCGGCAACGGGTGGAGGAATTGCTTGATTTACTTTCCCTGAAAGAACATAGGGATAAGAAGCCTAGGCAGCTTTCAGGCGGGCAGCAGCAGAAAGTGGCCATTGGTAGGGCCTTGAGTATAGAGCCAGAAGTCCTACTTTTGGATGAGCCATTTAGCAGCTTGGATGCTATTCAAAAACGTGAGTTGATAGAGGAGTTGAAGGTGATTTTTGAAGAACTGGATGTGACCGTCATCTTTGTGACCCATGATGTGGATGATGCCTTGATGATGAGTGAGGAATTGATGATTATTCAGAAGGGAAAACTGATCCAGCAGGGTAATGTTAGGGATATTTTTAGGAAACCTATCAATGAATATGTTGCTAAGCTTTTTGGTAACTTGAATAGAATTCCCGGTGAGAAAAAAACTTTCATTAGGCCTTCAGATTTGTTGATAGACGATAATGAAGGCTTTACAGCGAGGGTACAAAAGCAGCAATACCTTATTCATTATAATTTATTGACTGTAAGCTTGGAAGGCAAAGATGTGCAATGGAAAGTAGAGGATACTGCACGAAAATATCAGGAGGGTGATAAGATCAAATTGGGATATGATAAAATGAAGCTGATTCGATTTGAAAAATAATAGAAACTAAAAAAGCTGGTCAAGATTTATAATCCGGACCAGCTTTTTTAGTTTATTGTCTAGCTTCTTAATATCTTATGTCTTAATTCTAAATCAATGCTGATGCCCATGCTCTCCATGGACATGTCCATGCGCCAATTCCTCAGGTGAAGCCTCGCGCACTTCCAGTACTTCCCCATCAAAATGCAGTTTGAAATCAACCAGAGGATGGTTAAAGTCTAATAGTAAATCCTCACCAAGGTCTTTGAGCACTTTTGCCTGCATAGGATAACCATCTTCATCTATAAGTGGGAGGAAGTTGCCTTCTTGGAGCATTTCAGGCTTAAAGCCTCTTTCTTCTGTCAATTGGGCTTTGGCAATATCCACGATCAATTCATCATCAGCTTTACCATAAGCTTCATTTACCTCTAAGACAAAGTTAAAGTGATCTCCTTCATTTTTATCAACAAGGTATGATTCAAATTTTTCCGGTAAACCACTATTCCCAAATATAAAATAGAAAGGGTCTTCCTGATCCCTCACCTCTACACTGAAAGGAGCCGACTCCTCATCCGCTTTGCTTACTTTTAGTTCGTATGTTAGTCCTACTACTTTGTTGTTAGAGATTTCCATGTGTTATGTGTTGCTTTTAAGCAAAGATATAAATTTGGATGATTCTTCCTCATAAAAAGCAAAATAAGTGGTTTTTTGTTGCTTTTGATAAGGATAAAATGAATTAATTGGATTGTTGTAATGCCTTGATGTTTTGTGGGTTAGATAAGGGGAGGAATAATGTGTAAAAAATAAAAAAGGTTAGCTCCTTAATGAGGGCTAACCTTTAATTGTATGGTTTACTATTGCTTAAACGACAATGTTGACGATTTTTCCAGGTACTACGATGACTTTCTTAGGAGATTTTCCGTCCAGCCATTTGGCAACATTGGCATCTTCTAAAGCAGCTTTTTCGATTTCTTCTTTGCTCAAGCTTAAAGAAAGAGGAAGTTTAGCTCTCATTTTACCATTGATGGAAACAGGATATTCATGTGCGTTTTCAGCTAGATATTCTTCATTGTATTTAGGGAAACTAGCTTCAACCACAGAGTTTTCATGTCCCAATAATGACCATAATTCTTCTGCAATATGAGGTGCAAATGGAGAAAGGATTATGGCCAATGGCTCTAGAATTTCACGCTTATTACATTTCATAGCGCTTAGTTCATTCACACAGATCATGAAGCCTGAAACCGAGGTGTTGAATGAGTAATTGTTCATGTCCTCTTCCACTTTTTTGATGGTTTTGTGCAGCGCTTTTAATTCATCCTTTTTTGGTGCAGCATCCGAAACTTCGAAATTTCCATTCTTGTCATGGAATAGTCTCCAAACCTTCTTAAGGAATTTGGAGACTCCATCTATACCGTTGGTGTTCCATGGCTTGAATTGCTCCAATGGCCCCAAGAACATTTCATATAATCTTAATGTGTCTGCTCCATATCTATTGATGATATCATCTGGGTTGACCACATTGTATTTGGACTTGGACATTTTTTCCACCTCGGCACCGCAGATGTATTTGCCGTCTTCAAGGATAAACTCTGCATCCGCCAGGTCAGGTCTCCACGCTTTGAATTTTTCAAGATCCAGATGGTCGTTGTAGACGATATTTACATCCACATGCATAGCTGCTGTGTCATAGTCATTTCTAAGTCCATGACTGACAAACTTGTTAGTTCCTTTGACTCTGTAAACAAAGTTTGATCTTCCTTGGATCATACCTTGGTTGATCATCTTTTTGAAAGGCTCAACTATATTGATCAATCCACGGTCATAAAGGAATTTGGTCCAGAATCGGCTGTAAAGCAAATGTCCTGTGGCATGCTCAGCTCCACCAATATAAAGGTCTACTGCCTCCCAATAGTTTTGGGCTTCCTTGCTTACAAATTCATCATTGTTTTTGGAGTCCATATACCTTAGGAAGTACCATGATGATCCTGCCCAGCCTGGCATAGTGCTCAATTCAAGAGGGTATTCTCCATCATTGGTTTTATAGGTCCAATCCTTTGCACGTCCCAATGGAGGAGCTCCATCTTCAGTAGGTAAATATTTGTCCACTTCAGGAAGCACAATTGGAAGGTCTTTTTCTTCTACTAAATAAGGGATGTCATCTTTGAAGTAGACAGGAAGAGGTTCCCCCCAATAGCGCTGTCTGGTGAAGATGGCATCACGCATACGGTATTGGATTTTACCTTTACCGATTTTATTTTCTTCAAGGAATTCAATGGCTTTATTCATGGCTTCCCTCATCGGTAATCCATTGATGATATCAGAATTCATCGCGGTGGCACCCCACCCGTCGAAAGGAATTTCTTCAGTATTACCTTCGAGTACTTGGCGAATTTCCATTCCAAAGTGCTTGGCAAATCTGTAATCCCTGTCGTCATGGGCAGGAACTGCCATTACAGCACCTGTTCCATAGCCAGCCAAAACATAGTCGGCTACCCAAACAGGAATTTCTTCCCCATTGAAAGGGTTGATGGCGTAGCTACCAGTGAAAGCTCCAGAGATGGTTTTGACATCACTCATTCGGTCCCTTTCAGAACGGTTTTTGGCTACTTCAATATAGGCTTCTGCTTCTGCCCTTTGGTCTTCTGTGATCAGCTCTGCTGCCAATTCACTTTCTGGAGCCAAAGCAAGATAGGTCACACCGTAAATGGTATCTATTCTTGTGGTAAATACCTTGATCTTTTTATCTGATCCTTTTACTTGGAAGACCATTTCCGCACCAATGGAACGACCTATCCAGTTACGTTGCATTTCCTTGATAGGCTCATGCCAGTCTACCTTGTCCAAGTCATTAAGAAGACGCTCAGCATAGGCAGTAATGCGCATGCTCCATTGCATCATCTTCTTTCTCTCCACAGGATGGCCTCCTCTTTCTGAGAAACCATCTTTCACTTCGTCGTTAGAAAGTACAGTGCCAAGGGCAGCACACCAGTTTACGGTGGTTTCTGCCAGATAGGTTAATCTGTATTGTAAAAGTATTTCTTGCTGCTGCTTTTCTGAATAGCTGTTCCAGTCTTCTGCAGAAAAGATTTCGACATCTTCATCACTTGCCACATTGACCTTGGCATTTCCTTCTGCTTCGAAGGCTTTGATCAACTCACTGATATCTTTGGCCTTATTGGCAGTTTTGTCATAGTAACTGTTGAACAGTTGCATGAAAATCCACTGAGTCCATTTATAGTAATTAGGGTCTGAAGTTCTTACTTCCTTGTCCCAGTCAAAAGCAAAGCCGATGTTTTTAAGCTGTTCGGTGTATCTTTTGATGTTTTCCTCAGTAGTAATGGCTGGGTGTTGACCAGTTTGGATGGCATATTGCTCAGCTGGCAATCCAAAGGAATCATAACCCATTGGATGCAGTACATTATAGCCCTGCAGTCTTTTAAATCGGGTAACTATATCAGAGGCGATATATCCCAGTGGGTGGCCTACATGTAGTCCCGCTCCTGAAGGATAAGGAAACATGTCCAAACTGTAAAATTTCGGTTTTTGTGGGTCAACTTTGGCATTGAAGATTTGGGATACTTCCCATTTATCTTGCCATTTTTTTTCTATTTCTTGAAAATTATATTCAGCCATTTTTAGCAAAATTGTTACTTAGAATAGGATTGCTTGCAAAATTAAAAAAATAAATGGGATATGCCTTTGTATTTGTGTAGTAAGTGGTGTAGTGAACTAGATATCTGTTGAGGAAATTGGAAGATTGTGGTGTGGAGTGGGAGGTTTGAAGGAAGAAGAGAGGATCATGGAACTTGATTCTCTCTTTATCTTTTGTCTAATGTCTTTAGTCAAATATCTTAATATTACCAGAATCTCCAGCCACGTTGTCGTGTTCGACCTCTCCTAAGCCAGTTTTCCCAGATATCTTGAGAGAAATAGATTTCTACACCAATATTAAGGGTGAAATATCCGTCATATCGGTGAGTAAGTCCACTTCCTCTTCTGATCCGGTGCTGGAAATTTCCGTGCTTGTCGAAATAGGTCCCATTTCTGATCTTTTCTACATTGGGCAAGCCATTGTCGTCCAGCCAGTCAGGGTTTCTGACAGCCAATCTCAACCTTTCAGGCATGGGGCCTTCACCGAAGTCTCCGTAGCTTTCCAGCAAGTCCAGATAGAAATCCTTGATATTAAACGCACTTATATCGTCCATATAATCCGTCAAAGTGAACCTGTAATTTCCTTCTAAAAATAAGTCCGTGTATACGTTGAGCTTATATTTCATCCCCAGTCCCATAGGGAAAACGACAATTACTCCAGGATATTCTTTGCCTTCCAGTGCCAAGGGACGCAAACTGACCCATTCACCATCAAGCTGTGCTTTTGGGGTGTTGGTGCTGGCGCCTACTCCTGCAAAGATGTACCAGTTGAGAAAGTGACGGGTAATGTTGTTGAGCTTGACTGGTTTATAATGGTATTCAAACAGAAAGGCTGTTTCAAAGTTTCTTGCCCTAAAGTGTAGGTTTCTGGGAGTTCTTAAACTTCTGGGGTCAGCAGGCGGATCTTGGCCAGACATTTGGATAAAAGACCCTTCTAGTCTTAGTCGGGTTTTTGTACCAATGGTTCTTCGCACATTGGCCGAAAAATTAAAATCTGGTTGTATGCCTTCTTCATATTTCCAAAGGGAATACAGTTCACCGAAATACTGGGTGACTCCTCCTCCCATTCCTACAGACCATGCTTCCTCAAACCTAAAGCGGTAAAAACTTTGGGCATAGCTTTCCCATGAAAGGGATAGGATAAAAAATATGAAAAGTAAACGCTTCATCCAAAATAAATTGTTCAGTGGGGAAAAACTTGTGTTTCAAATACTTCACTTTGCGTTAATCCTACTTATTTATGTAAATAAACAACTAATTTTCAAGCTTTTCAAATCCGGACTTTAAATGTAGGTCTCTCTGTGGGAATGGAATCTCTATTCCCTCTTCATTGAATCTTCTAAATATTTCGTAGTAAAGTTGACTCTTTAATACGTTGGGTCGGTTGATGTAATCTGAAGTCCAAACCCTTAAGTTAAAATTGATGCTGTTATCTCCGTAATCTGTAAATAAAACATCAGGGCTAGGCTTGGTAAGTACTCCCTCGTTATTGGTAGCGACCTCCATCAAAATAGTTTTTACCTTTTGAGGGTCTTCCTTATAGGAAACACCCACAGGGAAATTAAAACGAATATTTCGGTCATTATGCGACCAGTTGATCACGGGACTATCTATGAATTGGCTATTGGGAACGATGACGGAAATATTATCATTAGTGACGACCATGGTAGATCTGGCCGATATTTTAATAACATCGCCATTTACGTCAGCTACTTCTATTCTATCACCTACTTTGATAGGCTGTTCAAAAAGGATGATCAGTCCACTGATGAAATTATTGGTGATGTTTTGTAGCCCAAAACCGATACCTACACCCAGTGCACCGGCAAGTATTCCCAATGCGCTGAGGTCTATGCCTGAATTCTGGACAATGATGACAAAGCCCGAAATCAATAGAACATAACGTATGATTGTCCCTACCGATTGTCGGGTACCTATATTCATATTGTACCGAACAAGTAATTTATTGACTATGAATTTCCGGATCCATTCTGTCACGATGAGTAAAATAAAAATGGAAACTGCTATGGCAATAATTCCTCCTATGGTCAGTTTGGATTCGCCCAGGGTGATGATCACATATTCTAGGAATTCGTTCAGCTTTTCCAAAAAGGCACCAAGTCCGTCCTTTTTTACATCCTGTAAAAGTTCTTCCATGCTTTGTTGGGTAAATGAGATTTGAAAACACTTGTATGGTACAAAATAATAATATTTATATTGTGAAACCAGTTGTGAGCTAAAGGAATTATTTTTGCTTAGGAAATCAGAACACTGATTTTGTTTACCATATTTGTGTGATCATAGAGCTAATTAAAGCATGAGCAAGCAGAAAGAAGAGCTGGAACACCGGCTAAAACTCCGAAATGTCATCCTTTCCGATTTTGAGAATATCCGAGATATCATGATCTCGATTTATAAGGAAAAGGAAATGACCTATACCAAGCAAGAGTTTAAAAATCAAATCAAGGCATTCCCTGAGGGGCAGATTTGTATTGAGGACAATGGAAAGGTGGTTGCTGTAGCCTTAAGTTTGGTGGTAGAGTATTCTAAATTTGGGGACAACCATACCTTTGATGAAATCACTGGTAATGGGAAGTTCGATACCCATGACCTGGAAAATGGTGATACGCTCTATGGTACCGATGTGTTTGTTGATAAGGAATACCGCGGGTTGAGATTGGGAAGGAGGCTATACGATGCCCGTAAGGAGCTTTGTGAGAACCTGAATTTGAGATCCATTATTGCTGGGGGAAGGATTCCTGGGTATAAGAATTATGCAGATAAAATCACACCAAGGAAATATATTGAACTAGTCAAAAACAAGGAAATATACGATCAGGTTCTGTCATTTCAGCTGGCCAATGAATTTCATGTTAGGAAGGTGATTACCAAGTACCTCCCAGAAGATAAAGAGTCCAGGGCCTATGCGACTTTATTAGAGTGGAATAATATCTACTATGAAAAAGAAGAAAAGCTGATTGGTAACCAAAAATCCATAGTAAGATTAGGTTTGGTCCAATGGAAAATGCGCCGTTTCAGTGATGTGGATGATTTGATGCAACAGGTTGAGTTTTTTGTCGACACCGTATCGGGCTACAAGTCAGATTTTTGTTTGCTGCCGGAATTTTTCAACGCACCTTTGCTGGCAGACTTTAATGATATGGATGCCTCTGAAGCAATTAGGAACCTAGCGGATTATACTGAGGAAGTGGTTGTGAGAATGCAGGATCTTGCTTTATCGTATAATGTGAACATCATTGCGGGTAGTATGCCAGAATATGATGGCAAAAGGTTGAGGAATGTGAGCTATCTCTGCCGCAGGGACGGCACCACGGATAAGCAATACAAGCTTCATATTACTCCGGATGAGCAATCTTATTGGGGCCTTCAAGGAGGTAATGGTATTCGTGTTTTTGATACGGACGCTGGTAGGATTGGGATCTTGATTTGCTATGATGTGGAATTTCCTGAATTGGGAAGAATTCTGGCAGAACAAGAGATGGATATTCTATTTGTCCCTTTCTGGACTGATACCAAAAATGCCTACCTTCGCGTGAGTACTTGCGCCAAGGCCAGAGCGGTGGAAAATGAGTGTTATGTGGCTATTACGGGTTCCGTAGGGAATTTGCCAAGAGTGGAAAATATGGATATTCAACATTCCCAAGCCGCTATTTATTCACCATCAGATTTCTCATTTCCGCATGATGCAGTAGTAGCGGAAGCTTCACTTAATACTGAAACTACCATTGTGGCTGATGTTGATTTGGACTTGTTGACCAAATTGAGAAAAGTGGGCAGTGTTAGAAACCTTGAGCAGAGAAGGCTGGATTTGTATTCCATTCAATGGAAAAAAAATAATTGATTATGAAGAATTACTTGAAGGATATTCCTGAAGAAATTTATGAAAAGGCTTCCAAAATCAAATTGCTTATCACAGATGTGGATGGGGTTTTGACAGATGGGGGGGTGATATATGATGACCATTATCTGGAGTTGAAAAAGTTCAACGTAAAGGATGGATTGATTGTGAAAGTTTTGCAGAAGCATGGGGTGATGATAGGCGCCATTACAGGCCGTAATTCTCCGGTAGTTAGAAGCAGATGCAAGGAGCTAGGTTTTGACTTTCACCACCACGGGATAAGGGATAAAGGAGAGAAATTGAATGAGGTTTTAGAGGAATTTAATTTGAAATTATCAGAAGTCGCCTACATCGGTGATGACCTGATTGACTTGCCTATCTTGACCAAAGTGGGATTGTCCGTTGCGCCATTGGATGCCTTGCCATATGTTAAGGAAGAGGTGGACATGGTATCTTCCCTTGCTGGCGGAAAAGGTGTTTTCCGTGAAGTTGGTGATTTGATTTTGAGTTCTAAAGGGCTCCTAAAAAAGATTATAAAAGAATTGTTAGAAAAATAAAATCATGCAAGTATTTAATCAGGTTATGAAAATCACTGATCAAGTGGTTTTGGGAAAAGATAAGCCAGTATTGTTTTCAGGGCCTTGTGCGGTGGAAAGTTTTGATATCTGCATGGAAATTGGCAGTACCGTAAAGGCAGAAGCAGAAAAGAACGGGTTTTCTTATGTTTTCAAGGCTTCTTTTGATAAAGCGAATAGGACTTCATCCGGTTCATTTCGTGGGATCGGTATGGACAAGTCTCTGGAAGTATTACAGAGGGTAGGTAAGGAATTGGGCGTACCTTTGGTGACTGATATTCACGAAAGTTATCAGGCAAAAGAGGTGGCTGAAGTAGCCGATGTACTTCAGATCCCAGCATTCTTGTGCAGACAGACAGACCTACTTTTAGCGGCTGGTCAAACAGGCAAGGCCATTAAGATCAAAAGAGGACAGTTTATGGCGCCAGAGGATATGCAGTATGCTGTCACTAAGGTGAGATCAACAGGCAATGATAACGTATGTCTTACTGAGAGAGGTTTTACCATGGGCTATCATAATTTGGTGGTGGACATGAGATCATTGCCTACCATGAGGCAGTTTGCCCCGGTTGTTTTTGATATTACCCATTCTGTACAGCAGCCGGGTGGTCAAGGTGGTTCCAGTGGAGGCCAGAGGGAATTTGCTCCTTTTTTGGCTAGGGCTGCTGCTGCAACTGGTGTGGATGGATTTTTTATAGAAACACACCCTGAACCGGCCAAAGCATTAAGTGATGGTCCAAATATGATTCCTTTGCATAGGATGGCGGATTTCTTGGCTATGCTTAAAGAAAGCTGGGATCTTGGTCAGAAATATGTAGATTTTGAAGTTCAATAATGCAATTAAAAAAGCCGGTTAATCCGGCTTTTTTAATTGCATTATTTTTATATTCAGACTGTTAAATCGTTTTCTATGAATAAGGTTATTTTTGTTTTTGCCATTTTCTTTTTTAGCACAATCAATTCTTTACAAGCACAGTCCACTGGTCTTGGAATTTCCTCAGAAATCAGGAATATTTTGGAAGCAAGCAGTCTTGGAGATCTGTCTCATGATTCTAAAGTAGATTTTAGTCAATATGATTTATTAATAAAATTTTATTCGGATAGGGGATTTAAAGAGGCTTGGACAAAGGAAGGTAGGCTTAGCAGCCAAACTTTGGCTTTAAGGGACCAGGTAAGGAAATCTAGGTATGATGGATTAGAACCAGAGGATTACTATCTGGAGCAAATTGATCACGTTATTCAGAATTTCGAAACAGAGAAAATGGGTGAAAATGCCTTGCAATTGGCTTATATAGATTTAATTTTTTCTGAAAGTTATCTGAAGCTGGCGACTGACCTATATAAAGGGAAGACTCCACAAGAGGCCGTTAAAACAGATTGGCAAATTCAGGCTAAAAGTATTAAGGTGAAGTTTGAAGAAGTGCTGGAGAAAGCAATTGAAGATGACTCTGTAGGGCAAAGTATTAGAAGGTTTTGGCCAGATTATAAGGTATATGCCAATATCAGAAAAAGCTTGAGGTCTTATTACGAAATGGTAGATTCCCAAAAGGAAAAGCCTCAAAAATTGGCCTATAAAAAACTTCTAAAAGTAGGGGACAGCAACCGACTAATCTCCGAAATACGATCAAGATTAAGTGGAGCGGAAATGACCGAAGATGAGGGGGGGGAGAATGAATTATATGACTCGGCATTGATGAAGGAAATTCAGAAGATGCAGAAACGTTTTGGTCTTAACCCAGATGGTGTAATCGGTCCTGAAACTATACATGCTCTAAACGAGACTCCTGAAGATATGATCAAGCGGATAGCCGTTAATCTGGAAAGGCTTCGATGGTTGCCAGATACCGTGATTAAGGATGAGTTTATCATCACTAATATTGCTAATTATCAGCTGGATTATGTTCGCGAAAATGGCTTGGATACCCTTTTTAGCTCTAAGGTGATTGTAGGTAAACAATACCGGTCTACTCCTGTCTTTAATGGAGAAATGTCTTATATAGTTTTTAGTCCAACATGGACAGTGCCTTCCTCAATTGTCAGGGGGGAAATGATTCCAAAAATCAAAAAAGACCCAGACTATTTAAGTAGAAACCATATGAAAATACTGACCTATTCTGGAAAAGAAATAGATCCTGTCAGTTTGGATTGGACTAAGGTTTCAGCAAAGAATTTCCCTTATATGATCAGGCAATCCCCTGGGGCTCATAATTCATTAGGTCTGGTAAAGTTTATCTTTCCCAATAAATTCAATGTTTATATACATGATACCCCTACTAAATCACTTTTCGATAAAGATATTAGGGCGTTCAGCCATGGCTGTATCAGAATTCACAAGCCTGCTGAATTTGCTAAAATAATCCTGCAAGATGATCCTATGTGGGATATGGAAAAGATAAACGATGCCATGCATGCGGGTGAAGAGACCACGGTAATGTTAAAGAAAAAAATACCTGTAGTGATTTTGTACCTTACTTTCTGGACTGATGAAAATGGTAGGGATTATATCAGAAAGGATATTTATAACCGGGATGAGGAGATTGCTAAGACACTTTTCAGTAAGTGAATTTTGGGAAGGGATTAAAGATTGAAAATGAATCCTTAGGGCTTGGCTTTTGCCAATAACTGACTATTACTAAGGTAGCTCTTCTGTGGTGCATATATGAATAGGCAGCTTTCATTTTTGATGGTATTGATGATGTCTTCAAAATCATTCATTGGCAATGCGGGACATCCCAAGCTTCTTCCCAGCCTGCCCGTTTTTTTGATGAATTCAGGGTTGGCATATTCAGCACCATGAATAACAATGGCTCTATCCCGGGCATTGTCATTAAGCCCTTTTTCTAGACCATCAAGCCTTAGGGAATAGCCATGTTTTCCATAATAGGTTTCTGCTGTAAGGTAGAATCCCAAGCTACTCATAAAGCTGGAGTTGGTGTTGGAGAATTTAGTGGCCATTAGATTGCCGCTATTTCTTCCATGAGCTACATAGGTATGGTGGAGAATGGTGCTTTTTTCAGGGTCTATGGTCCAAAGTCGCTTGGAGGTTGAAGGAAGGCTGAAGTCAATTATTGTCAAAGGTTTATTGGGTGCTATTAGTCCCTCTTGGATCAAGCTCAGGTATCCTGAGATACCGTGGTTCAAGGCTTCTTCGGATAATGAACTGTCAAAATCTCCTTCCAAAAGCTGTTTTTTGATTTTTTGAAGGATGGTATGGTTCAAATTTCCTGAGACAGCAATGGTAGGTGCTATATTGACCTCCCGGATAGGGTTATAAGCAAACAGGGCTGTGCTGATCAAAAGGGCCAGAATAAGTCCAGACTTTTTTAACATAGGTACTAATTTCTCGAAATTATTTTGTCGAGTAAATGGGTGATGTAATTTGTTGTAAAACAGGGGGCTATCCTTTCTTGTTTAAAACGCAAAATTAAACTAATCATTGTGAAAATGAACTGAAAATCCAATTATTGATGTTCTTAATCCTGAAATCTTATGCAAAACCAGACTATTAGAAGGGTTTTACTAAGCTTAATCACAGATTGGAGTGCAAATGAAATATTATTTGGTTAGTTTTGCGGTCTTAAAATATAACAAGCGGTTGATTTCAAGAAGCTTGGTTTATGGAAATGAGCTAAGTTTTTTCCGGTCGTTAAAACATTATAGTGCAAATATATGTTCTGATAGGAGATGTTGGAATTTGTAGATCACCTATTAGTATTAGTCAGATTTAAACGATTAAAGTAATATATGAAAGTATCGGTTTACCGAAAGGAACATTTTAATGCGGCACATAGATTGTGTAATCCTGAATGGTCAGATGAGAAAAATCAATCAGTTTTTGGTAAGTGCAATAACCCCAGCTTTCATGGTCACAATTATGAATTGGTCGTTAAATTAGTAGGAGAGATCGATCCTGAAACAGGTTACGTATATGACATGAAAGTGTTAAGCGATCTGATCAAGGAAAGAATCTTAAAGAAGTTTGATCATAAAAATTTAAACCTCGATGCAGATGAATTTAAACAACTTAACCCAACTGCAGAAAACATTGCTGTGGTTATTTGGAATATTTTAAGGAAAGAAATAGAAGATAAATACGATCTAACGGTTCGATTATATGAAACAGAAAGAAATTATGTTGAATACGACGGGGATTAATATAGATAGGTCTATAGATGAAATTGGGGATGAACATATTGGTACGTCCCATGAGACACCATTGAGGGAAGATGCTTTTGAAATGGATGATGAACTAAAAATGGAGCTTATCGAAAAGCATTTCAAGGAGATTATGCATGTGCTGGGATTAGACCTAACAGATGATAGTCTTAGTGGAACCCCGCGGAGAGTGGCCAAAATGTTTATCCAGGAAGTTTTCAGTGGACTAGACCCAAAAAATAAACCTGATGTGAAACTTTTTGAAAATAAATACAAATATAGTGAGATGTTAGTGGAGAAAGATATCACCTTCTTTTCCCACTGTGAGCATCATTTTGTGCCTATTTATGGTAAAGCACATGTAGCATATATTTCTAATGGCCATGTAATTGGTTTGTCCAAGATCAACCGAATAGTACAGTATTTTGCTAAGCGTCCACAGGTTCAGGAGAGATTGACCATGCAAATAGGTAATGAGCTGAAAGAAATATTAGGGACCGAGGATGTGGCAGTAGTGATTGATGCGCATCATATGTGTGTTTCTTCTAGAGGGGTTAAGGATGTAAACAGTAAAACTGTTACCTCATTTTACAGTGGAAAGTTTGATAAAGACGAAAAAACGCGAGCTGAATTCATGCAATATATTACGATGGGCTAAGTATTTGTCTCTAATAAGATTTTAAAGGCCGAGGAAATTTTTCTTCGGCCTTTTTTATGGGAATTTGATAAATGGACTTGCTGAATTGATATAGTAATTTATTTCTTGTTAGAATGTTTTCTACTTGAAATAGCATGGATGTTTTTGCTAATTGTAGAAATCTGTTTAACTTCCGAATTATTGTTGAAAATTTCTTTTATCATGTAGATTACAATGGATTGTTTTATTTACTTGATTTTTAGTGGTGTTTTCAACTTATATGGAATTGCAAATTAGCCCATTTAACCTCGTTATGCCTTTAATTAAAGTTTCCTATTGCCCGAAAGAGGACCGTCAGCTATGGACTGATATGAAGTTAGGTGATCGGTTGGCTTTTGACCAGATTTTTAATGATCATATAGAAGATTTGCAGGCATATGGCCAGAGTTTTACAAATGATGAGTACATAATCGATGACTGCTTGCAAGAGGTTTTTTGCAGAATTTGGCAGAAAAGGGGGCAATTAAAAACCACTGATAATATTAGGTATTATTTAATGGCAGCATTTAGGAAAGAGTTGTTTAAAGTCCTCAAAAGAAATAGTAAAAGACACTCCTTGATCGGAAGGTTTTTACCAGATTCCTCAATTGATTTTAATGCTACATTGGAAACATCCTTTATGGAGGAAGATTCCCGTCAGGAGCAAATGAGGGCTTTAAATCAATGTTTCAAAAAGCTCAGTTCCCGGCAAAAAGAAATTATTTATTTAAAATATTATAATGGTTTGAGCTTTGACGAAGTTTGCCAAATTCTGGAACTCGATAAGAAATCAGTTTATAATGCACTTTCCAAGGGGATGATGATTTTGAGAAAAAATATGTTAGTTTGATTATTGAGCTAGGGTAGTAATAGCTAACTGTGCTTCGATTGATTTTTTTGACCATTATATTTCGGTCTATTTATGTAATGCCTTCATTCCCTATATATTATGTGTTCCTAGGGACGTCAATTTTTTCCTGATATTTATTAAGAAGTAGTCATCATTTTTTAGGCCTTCAAATTTTTTTTAAAATTTTTCGATAATTCAGGGAGTAATTTCACTGGTCTTGGGATTTAGGGGTAAAGATAATATCTGAATTGCCTTGAAAGACAAGAATAATAAATATCAAAAGTATCAAGTTGAAGACTTTTTATTGGATGAGTCATTTGTTGACTGGGTGAAGGGAAAGGATTCTGAGGTTGATTGGGAAGAAATTTTTGCATCTTTTCCCCATTTGCGGAATAATTCTGAGGAAGCTAAGAAAATCATCAATAAGCTAAACTTTGAGAAAGACAAAAGCCCTGAAAGAATTTCAGAACTGCAACGCAGGATTAATAAAAGAATCGATCAATCTGAAAATTCAAAAAAGGAGGCTCATGTTGTGGCCCTACATGATAGGAAAACTCACTATCAATATAAATCCAAAAGAAGTAATAACTGGGGCTGGGTTGCTTCAGCGGCCGTTCTGATAATTGGGGTCGTTGGAGTGTGGTTTTGGGAGCATCCAAAGGAAGCCGTTCCTGTTATAAAAGAGGTGCCTTTTATTACCAAATCTACAGAAAAGGGGCGGAAATTAACTACTAGGTTGAGTGATGGGACCATTGTAACTATGAACTCGGCCAGTAAAATTCATTTTGAAGAAGTTTTTAACGATACGGTCAGGTTTGTGACCTTGGAGGGGGAAGCATTTTTTGATGTAGCCAAAGATACTCGTCCGTTTAGAGTCAAATCAAACGGTACGGTTACCACCGCTCTGGGGACCTCTTTTAATATAAAGCAGCAAATGGAACAAGTAAGTATTTCATTGGTTACTGGCAAGGTTGGTGTCAATATGGTCAGTAAAACAGGGATGAAGGAATCCACACTTTTAGAGCCTGGTGAGCAAGTGGCTGTGGATGTCAAGGATAAAATAAGCTTTATAAAAGGGAAATTTAATGTCTCAGATGTGCTGGCTTGGAAACGAGGCATTCTTTCTTTCAATAAAGCCTCCAATGAAGAAGTTTGGCAGGAATTGGAAAAGTGGTATGGGGTGGAGATTGTCTTCCAAAATCCAACTATCAAAAAGCAGAACTGGAATTATACCGGGAGCTTTGATAATGAAAGTATGGAAAATGTCCTAGAAAGTATAGGTTTTGTGAAAGGATTTGATTTTGAAATAACCGGTGATCAAGTGAAAATATATTAACTAAAAATAAACCCATAATGTCAAAAACTAACACATCATAAAACAAAACAGGGGTAATGATTATTACCCCTGCAATTCAATTCCTGACATGGGGGTGGGCAGGAATTGAACATTATGTTTTAACAGTTATTAATTATTAAAACCAAACAAAAGTATGAAAAAAACATTACTTGAACTTAAATACCGGCATTGTTTGCTGTTGGTGTTAGGGTTATGTATAGGAGTGGTGGGGATTTTGCGTGCGGAAGATATAAATATGGAAATGCTTGGGCAGGAAGAGCCCATTGTGGTGGATGTGGTTTTCAAGAACCATAGCTTGGAAAAGGCTTTCAGTTTAATAGAAAGACAGACTTCTTTGAAATTTTCTTATGATAGCAAAGATTTGGATAAGAGTGTACGTATTACGAAAGCTTTTAATAATGAAAAATTAACAGAAGTTCTTGGCTTTATCGGCAATCAAGCCTCGCTCGATTTTATGAGGCTCAATAATACCGTTAATGTGGTAAAGGCCAGATTCCAAACGAAAAAAGAGGAACCACAGGTCAAGGAAGACAGGACCATTTATGGCGTGGTAAAGGATGCTGAAGGTATCACTATTCCCGGTGCAAATATTGTGGAAGTGGGGACCACCAATGGTGTGGCCGCCAATGTGGATGGCGAGTTTTCTTTAACGTTAATTACGGCAAATCCGAAGATCCTGGTTTCATTTGTTGGATATAAATCTCTGGAAGTGGAGATAGGTGCTACCAGTAAGTATGAAATAGTCCTGCAGGAAGACACCGAGTCATTGGAAGAAGTAGTAGTGGTTGGTTTTGGTGAACAGAAGAAGGTAAGTTTGGTGGGATCCCAATCAACTGTAAAAGCAGGGGAGCTTAAATTGCCTAATCGAAGCTTGACCAATTCCCTTGGAGGTAGATTGGCAGGTATAGTTTCTGTACAGAGAAGTGGAGAGCCTGGATATGATGGGGCAGATATATTTATTCGTGGTATTGCTACATTTGGCTCAAGTCCGCGTAGTCCTTTGTTAATAGTGGACGGTGTGCCGGATCGGGGGATCAATGATATTAATCCGGAAGATATAGAGAGCTTTACCGTTTTGAAGGATGCTTCTGCTACCGCGGTATATGGAGCAAGGGGAGCCAATGGTGTGATCATCATCAACACAAAATCCGGCCAGCCAGGGAAGCCACAAATCAATGTGGAAGTTAATCATGCCGTTACACAATTTACCCAGTTGCCAGAGTTTGTGGATGCACCAGATTTTATGCGGCTATACAATGAAGGTTTGGAAGTTAGGGGCAGAACCCCGCAATACTCTGAAGAACAGATCCTAAAACATATTTCCGGTGAAGACCCTGATTTGTACCCCAATGTGAATTGGTATGACGAGCTGTTCAACAAATATGGATATAATAGAAGTGCCAATGTGAATGTTAGGGGTGGTTCTGATTTTGCCAATTATTATGTGTCTGCAGGATATTTTTCTGAAACGGGCATGTTGAAGAACGATGAGGTGCAGTCTTATAATTCACAGTTAAAAGTAGACCGATTCAACTTCCTGACGAATGTGGATGTAAAGGTAACCAAGACCACTAAACTGGAATTGGGGATTAACGGGTTTATCATCAATGGTAATTATCCTGGTGTGGGAACCGGGGATCTGTTTGACCAGGCTACACAGACACCACCCCACGTTATCCCTCCAAGGTATTCCAATGGGCAATGGTCACAAGGATCAGGAGGTGGAAATATCCCTAATCCATACAAAAACTTGACACAGTCCGGCTATGCTACCGAATTCAGAAACACTATCCGGTCAAATATTCGTCTCAGACAGGAGCTTGATGCCATTACAGAAGGGCTTAGTGCCACCACCATGTTTTCCTTTGATGCCTATGGCTGGAACAATCTGAGAAGAACAAGAAATGTACAGACTTATTCCGCTATCGGAAGGGATGAAAATGGAGAACTGATTACGCAAGTTGTTTCGCCGGGATCCGATGTGCTTGGATTTGAAAATTCACGAGGTGGAAACAGGAAATTCTATACGGAAACAGCCATCAATTATAACCGCTCATTTGGGAAGCACGATGTTTCGGGGCTATTACTGTATTATCAATCCGACTATGTAAATGGTGATGCAGGTGATTTAATTGAATCTATTCCTTTTAGACATAGAGGCATTTCTGGAAGAGGAACCTATGGTTATGATGAAAGGTATTTTATCGAAGCCAATTTTGGGTATTCCGGTTCGGAAAACTTTTCACCCAAGAAAAGATATGGTTTCTTCCCTTCTTTCGGTACAGGATGGCTAGTGTCCAATGAAGAATTTTTCCAACCTATTAAAAACGTGATTAGTCATTTGAAATTTCGGTATACCTATGGACTGACCGGAAATAGCGATACCGGTTCAAGGTTCCTTTTCCAAACCAGAATTAATGACTTGGGAGGTGGATCTGGTTATACATTTGGTGTACCGGGAAATACAAGAACCTGGGAAGGACTAGAGGAGGGACAAGTAGGTTCAGATGTGACTTGGGAAACAGGTAAGCGCCATAATTTAGGGATAGAAATCAGTTCATTAGATGATGACCTCTCTTTGATCGTGGAGCTTTTTAAAGAACGTCGTACAGGGATTTTGTTGATACAAAATGATATTCCTGGAGCCTCTGGATTCACATCGAATATCCCATATGGTAATATAGGGATCACAGAAAACAAAGGGGTTGATGTCACGCTCAACTACAATAAATATTTCCCATCCAGTGCTCTTTTTGATTTTGTGTCGTTTAGGGGAACATTTAATTACAATAAAAATAAAAACGTATATGATGGACTTCCTCCCTGGCAGCATCCTTGGGAAAATAGGGTAGGACATCGCATAGATCAGCGATTTGGTTATGTTGCCTTGGGCTTATTTGAAGATGAAGAAGATATTCTGAATTCGCCGGAGCAGGCTGGGGATATCCGTCCCGGAGATATCAAATACCAAGACCTGAATGGAGACGGGATGATCAATAGTTATGACCAGAAAGCTATTGGCTACGGTTCTATTCCTCAGATTTTGTATGGGCTTAATTTGGGCGTAGGGATTAAACGCTTTGAATTTGTTGTCTTTTTCCAAGGAGCAGGTAAATCTGATTTTATGTATTCTGGAGGAACAGGGACCACTCCTTTTTCAGAAGGTCCAACAAGAGGAAACCTTTATCAAAAAGCCTTGGACCGGTGGACTCCGGAAAACCCCAACCCCAATGCCTTTTATCCAAGGTTATCCACAAGACAGGATGTGACTACCAATTATTATGGCAGTACCTGGTGGCTGTACAGGTCTGATTATATCAGGTTGAAGAATGCTGAGGTAGCCTATAATTTCAGTATGAAATCCTTGGAAAAATATGGCATGAAAAACCTTAGGGTTTATGTGAATGGAACCAATCTCTTGACCTTTTCTCCTTGGGAAATATGGGATCCGGAACTTGGCGATGGCAGAGGAACGGCATACCCAAATACCACTGCCATTAACCTTGGTGTAAGAGCTAGTTTTCAATAAAACCTAGAGAAAAATGATGAACTTAAAAGATAAAAAATATAGATTAATTGCTTTGGCCTTAATGGGGCAGTTACTTTTCTCTTCAAGTTGTAATGAGGACTTTTTAAATACTGTTCCTGATAATATCACTACACTAGAGGACGTGTTTACCAATAAAAACATGACCGAGGAGTGGCTGGCCAGGATATATAATCCCATTCCCCAGATGTGGGATCAACCTTACGGTACGCCATGGAGTGGCCAGTCTGATGAAGTAAACTATGCATGGTCACAACCGGCGATCAATTCCGGGGCGCTTACACCAGTAAATACGAGCCCTAATCATTGGGACTGGTACTATCAAACCATTAGGTCTGCAGGTATTTTCCTCGAAAATATTGATATGAACCAAGAAATATTGGAGCAGCCAGGTGGGCCACAGTTGATTACCCAATACAAAGGAGAAGTCAGGTTTTTGAGGGCATATTTCTATTGGTTGATGATGAAGCAGTATGGGCCAATAGTGATTATGGGGGAAAGCACACTGCCTCCAGAAGCCGATTTTCAGATTCCCAGAAGTACTTGGGACGAATGTGTAGCATATGTACTCTCTGAAATGGATAAAGCCCATGAGCTAGTGCCTGAAAAGCATTTAAACCCCAACAATCCCAATCAAGAGGATTTGCAGCAAACAGGCAGGATTACCAAGCCAATCATCAAAGCCGTACAATCCCAGATTTTGCTGTATCATGCCAGCCCTTTGTTTAATGGAAATACAAGTTTGGGCAATTTTAAAAACCAGGACGGGACTGTTTTGTTTAACCAGACTTATGAGGAAGCAAGATGGAAAGATGCAGCTGATGCAGCAAAAGAAGTGATAGATATGGGATTATGGAACCTTTATGAAGTAGACCATGAAGATCCTTTTGTGAAGGGATATCTCTCGAGTAAAGAATTGATGTACAATGGTTGGGAAACTGAGGGGATTTGGTTGAGACCGGACAATAATGTTAACGGTTCTTGGGAAAGACATTGTTCACCTAGGAATGCTAATGGTCAAGCCTGGAATGGTATTGCCGTCACCCAGGAGATGGTGGATGATTTTAGAATGGCCAACGGTAAAAGTATTGATAATCCAACCAGTGGATATTCTGAATCTGGATTTACTTCAGAAGGGAGTGAATACTATACCGCTGGTACTTATAATATGTATGTCGGTAGGGAGCCTAGGTTCTATGTCAATGTAACGTTTAATGGGGCTACTGTGCCGGTGGTGTCAGTGCCTGGGTCTGATTATGTGGAGTTTTATTTTAGTGGAAATAGTGGTAAGCAAGGTGCACCAAGGGACTGGCCAATTACAGGATATACTGCAAGGAAGAACATCCACCCTAATACAGATTTCAGGAGTGGGACAAACTTTTCCAGACCGGCTATGATGATCCGTTTGGGAGAGGTCTACCTGAATTATATAGAGGCGCTCAATGAATATTCTCCAGGCCACCCTGATATATTGATCTATCTCAATAGAATCAGGAACCGGGGAGGATTGGCAGATTATGATGGAAGCACTGATCAGGCTACAATGCGAAAGGAAATCCGCTTGGAGAGGCAGATTGAATTGATGTATGAGGGACATCGCTACTGGGATGTGAGAAGGTGGAAAATTCCTGATACCGAAGAAGACCACCAAGGAGGGGAGTTTCATGGGATGAATATTGAGGCAGGTGGATATATGTCCGATCCTGCATTCCATCAAAGAGTGGTTGCTTTTACCCGGGCAGACTGGAGGGATAAATTCTATTTTTATCCAATACCTCAAAGGGAAATCGACAGGAACAAAGCTTTGGTACAGTTTCCTGGTTACTAGTCGGTAGTTAGATTTCAAATTAAAAACGTAGTAAACATCATGAGAAAATATACTTTATTTCATTTGGGGGTGGCCGGTTTGCTTACAATGGCGACCTTGTCCTCTTGCGAAAATGAGGAGCTTGAAATCAGTCCATTTGCAAAGATTTATATGCCCCAAGCCATTGATAAGCCCTCCCAGCATACTTTGGTAATGACGGATAGTGCGCAGGCCCTTGTCTTTGGGGCAGCCTACGGGTCCCCGGATATTTTGGGAATGGACATGGAAATTCAGTTTGAATTGGCTCCAGAAATGGTGGCTGAGTTTAACCAGGAAAATGGAACGGATTACGAAATGATACCAGAAGGAGCTTATGAGCTTTCTGGGGATAGGGCTTCCATTATATCGGGAGAAATGCAGTCCCAATCGTTGAAGGTGTGGGTGAATCCTGGCAAAGGCTTCGATTTTGAAACGCAATACCTGCTTCCTGTGACCATCAAGTCGGTGCAGAGTGATTTGCCGATTAATGAAGCATTGAGGACCACTTATTTTTTAGTGGATGCCAATCCACCCATTTATGAGGCTTTTGACCGGTCGCAATGGAATGTTTTTGACGTTTCTTCAGAGGAAGTTTCGGGAGAAGGTGAAAACAATGGACATGCCAAGCATGCTTTGGATGGGGATATCGAAACTTTTTGGCATACGCAGTGGCAAGGAGCATCTCCTGGTTTACCGCATATTATAACTGTTGATATGGGGGAAAGTAAATTTGTCAATGGTTTTTCATTTGTCCAGAGACAGAATAGAGGTACTGGAAATGTTAACGAACTGTTTGTTGAGTTAAGTGAAGATGGTGAAAACTGGACCTCTGTTGAGTTGTTCCCAGGAAATCTTCCAAATGACAATAACAATAATCCCGTTTTTGTTAAGATTCCTCAAAACGCCAGGTATTTTAGGGTGACCATTACTAGTACCTATGGTGATACCAATTTTACCCACTTGGCAGAGATTTATGCCTTTTAATTTTATCTAGTAGTTTATTGAGAAAGCTGCTCCAAATAGTTTGGAGTAGCTTTTTTTGTTTCCATGAGGTGTGTAAGTAAGTCTCTTTAGTGATATTCTTATTATGGCTATTTCGGGATATAAGCCAAAGTAGTCATAATGGGCCGCTTCAGCTTGATGCCATTCTTGTGTGTTAACTGATAGCCAGGTAATTATCCTATTTTGAAGTAATTGTTTGCTTTAATTTCTTGATTTCCTTTTCCAGTTTTTCCTTGGTCGTTGCGAAAACCGTCATTTCAATATCGGCAACATCCTCTTTATGGTAGAAAATGGTTCAGGGTTTGTAATACAAATTGTTATTCTGAGATGAGAATGTATTTCAATCTGTTCAATTCGATTTCTAATTTTTCCTTAGTTAGTGCAAAAAATGTTATTTCAAAGTCTGCGACATAGTCCTTATGAAAGAAAACAGTTCTATTAAAGGGGTACTTTTGAGCAAAGGGCAGTGGGCAATTTCTAGAATACTCTCCACCATCGTCAAAACCTAATTTTTCTAATATCGATTTGTCATAAAAAATCAGGTTAGAATTAATGGTGTCAGCTTTTAGTTTTGCAGAAATTAAATAAGATTTATTTGTATCATATGAAGGTGAAAATTTTTGAATAGATTTTTCCATTTTATGACTTTTTTCTATAAATGTAAATCCTATTCTTACATCGTCAGAGCTATTTTTCACAATTAGGAGTATTGTACTAGATAATTTGAGATCTCCACAGGCAAAGGATCCGTTTGATTCACTAAAGGTGTAATTATTTGGTAGATGAAACTCTAGACCTAGATTATTAATGTATTCTTTAAATTGATCGACTTTATTTTTTTTCTGCCCAAATGTTGCTTGCAAGAAGCTTAAGAAAAGGAATGTTAACGATAAAACTGATTTAGCCATTTAAAAATTGTTTAGTTGAAATTTAATACGAAATGATAAAATATTCTTTTTTGGATGAACCAAAGGACTTTTGGTCGCTGGTACATCTATGAGTATATCGGGTTTTCTCTGATCGAATTGATGTGGACTCCCTTATGATACTTTTTAGTGTTTCTATAGTCTTTGAAAAAATGATGAGAAATTAATTGATTTAAAATGTGTTTTTCTTGAGCTTTAAAATTATCAAAGATAAGTCCGGTTGTAGAAAACAGTAATTATGCGTTTGCTGCTAATCAGACTAAAAGTTGCTTTAAGCTTGTTGAATGAATACGAGATCTTTTTTGGAAAAGTTCTGTTTGGCTGTATTGAGTCCCTGAGGGCTTTTGTATAATATTAGTTTTTTATCCTTAATCTTTCGAATTCTAATTTAAACCTATTGTTAAATTTTGATTAAGGATTATTGTTTCTATATTTGAAAGTATTTGATAAATAAAATATTGTTCAAAAGAAGGTAATGAAAAGCCATCAAACTCTTTATTCTGAGCCACCCCAAAGAACCGAAGACTTGCCCCTAAAAGAAGATAAGGAGTTAGAGGGGTTGTTATGGGTGGAGTTTTTAAGAGGAAGTGATAAGGCACTTGCTGAAATTTACCGTATCTACTCCAAAAAACTTTTTAATTATGGTAGGCAGTTTACCAAATGCGATGATCTGATCTATGATACAATACAGGATGTTTTTATCTATTTGGTAGATGCAAGAGAGAAATTGGCTGTAGCCAAATCTGTACGATTTTACCTCTTTTCAGTTTTTAGAAGGACCCTGTTAAAAGCGCTTGAAAAGGATAAGAATGTGGTTAATCCTGAAAAAGAGGCTTTAGAAGGCTTTTTAATCAGTGTGAATGATGAATATCATCCGGTGAATGAATTTATCAATGAAAGGCATAAAAAGTTGATCATGACTGCAGTTAATCAGCTGCCAGCCCGACAAAGAGAAATGCTTACATTGCGGTTTTTTGAAGGGATGAGCTATGAGCAGATTGCTGCTATGATGGACTTGGCCAATGCCAAGACTGTTCGAACAATGATGTATCGTTCCTTTTCCCGGCTTAATAAAGTCCTAGCCCCCTTAAAAAAAGTAATCTATACTGCCTTTTTATTAGTCTTAACAGGAATATAATATCCTTCATATTGTTATTAATTTATTTTTTATAAAGAGTAATTATTTTTCTTTTTGAGAAATAAAATTTCATATTTTTTTCTTACTCATTATATTATATGGTTTTATTTTCGTTTTAACGCCTTATTGATTTATGTTTTTATTGAATCCTTATGTTTTTGATTAATAAAACGGAAAAAAGTGAAATTTTTTAGTGGTCGTTTTCTTAATCTCCTGCACTATAATGATAACAATTAAAATTACTGGAACAGGTCAATGGAATTCAATCCAAAAACAGAAGTAGATTTTTTAGAAAATGAATATTTCGTTCAATGGGTCCTTCATCCAAATGAGGAGTCGGAGCGATTTTGGAACAGGTGGTTAAACAATCATCCTGATAAAATCGTGACGCTTTCTAGGGCAAAGGATATTTTGCTTTCTTTTTCTAGAGCAGAAACTGAGGAAGGAGAAGAGGAAAAGCTAGAATCTATTTTAGATAATATAATGCTTCATCATCAGGCGCGAAAAAGAAAGGTGTCCTCAAAGGGTGTAGGTAAAAAGGGGCCTATTATCAAAATGGATAGAGGGACTTTTGTGATGCTCGCAGCATGTTTGGCCCTGGTGTTGTTTTTTACAGTAACAAGCTATTTTGAATTTAATAGTGAAGATGAATCTGTGGAACAAGTGGTTTGGATCACCAAGAAAACTACTAAAGGCGCCAAATCAACTTTTTTTCTTCCAGATGGCACAAAAGTTAAGCTAAACTCTTCCAGTGAACTGAGTTTTCCTTCCACCTTTTCAGACAGTCTTAGAGAAGTTAGGCTGGTGGGACAAGGTTTTTTTGAGGTTACCAGAAATGTAGAAAAGCCTTTCAAAGTGAGTACTCAGGAATTTAATGTTAAGGTACTGGGGACCTCCTTTGATGTAGATGCATATAGTGAATCCAATGTACAACAAGTGACGGTGTTGACAGGGAAGGTGGCCGTTGAAACCCTTGATGGGAATTCTGAATTAGTGTTGCCTTCGGAGAGGGTCAGCTTAAGTGCCGATAAAAGGGAGTTGATCAAAACCAATGTAAATGCTGATTTTCTATCTGGGTGGAAAGACGGAGTCATTGTTTTTGATCAGGACAGGTATAGCCAAGTATTTAATGATTTAGAAGAATGGTATGGAGTTGATATTGAGGTTAGAAAGGGAGTGGATATGTCCGGGACCTTCAGTGGACACTATGAAAATGAATCATTGGAAAACATTCTTAAGGGGATCAGCTATACCAAACATTTTCGCTTTCAAATAGAAGGAAAGAAAGTAATTATCAGTGAATAGATTGAAAAATAGAATATAAACCAAAAATAAAAATGTTCTCGCCTATGAAAAATCACCTTGGCCATCAGCATGGCTGTCACCTGAAATTTTATTCCTCAGGTAATTATGCACATCATTTAGAAACTAATAAGAATTAATTTATGGAAAAATTTATACGTAAGGAGTTCAGGACTGCCCTATGTGTTTTTGCTTTTTGTATGATGCTGATTTCTCCGATTTACGGTGACCAATATGCTTTTGGAGCAGTAAAAAGGAGACAAGTTGATATTACAGAAATGAAAATCACCTTGAGGTCTTCCGGTAAGCCTATCACGCATGTATTGCGTGAGGTAGGTCAAAAAACAGGGATCTTTTTTGCCTATGAAGATCAATTGGATAAGGAAATTACTTCAGTATCCGTGGATGTAGATGATAAGCCTGTAATCGAACTATTGGAAACTTTGTCCAGGGATTATGGACTTAAGTTCAAGCAGGTAAACAAAACCATCCATGTTAGCCAGAAGGAAAAAGAAACCCAAGAAATCGTTGCAGGTATCAAAGTAACCGGTACTGTTTATGATGATCAGGATTTCCCAATTCCAGGTGCCAATATCCTTATCAAAGGAACCTCTACCGGAACAATTACGGACCTTGATGGTAAGTTTATTTTGGAAGATGTGCCCGCTGATGGGGTGCTGATCGTGAGATTTGTAGGTTTTGAGCCAATGGAAGTACCTGTTAATGGTAGAAGTATCATTGAGGTAAAGCTTTCCCAAAATACCATGGGCTTGGACGAAGTGGTGGTAGTAGGTTATGGTATGCAGAAGAAAGCTACTCTAGTAGGTGCAGTAAACTCAATAGATACCAAAGATCTTTTGCAGTCTCCAACAGCGAACTTGGGTAATGCCCTTGGAGGTAGATTACCAGGTTTGATCGTGCAGCAGAGAGGTGGAGCACCAGGTTCTGATGCACCGACCATTAGAATTCGTGGTGTAGGTACAACTAACAATGCCGATCCTTTGGTATTGGTAGATGGTGTGGAAAGACCCTTTAATCAGATTGACCCAAATGAAGTAGAGACCATATCAATTTTGAAGGATGCCTCAGCGACCGCGGTTTTTGGTGTACGTGGTGCAAATGGTGTAATCTTGATTACGACCAAAAGAGGTGAGGTTGGTAAGCCACAAGTAACGGCAACTTTCAACCAGGCTACACAATCCCCAACACAATTGCCTGATTATTTGGATTCATATAATACGGCGATGTTGATGAATGAGGGGTTAAGAAATGAGGGCCAAGATCCATTGTTCTCTGATGAGGAATTGGAAAAGTTCAGAACAGGTTCAGACCCTTACCTTTATCCAAATACGGACTGGTATGATGCGGTTTTGAACAATTCTGCTCCGCAATCACAAGCTAACGTGAAAATCAGTGGTGGTACCAAGACTGCTAGGTACTTTGTCTCAGGTAGTTATTTGACACAGCGAGGCCTTTATAAGGATGCCAAAACACCTGATTATGATGCTACTGATAGATTCCAACGTTATAATTTCCGTTCTAATTTGGATTTTGATGTGACGAAGGACTTTACCGCTTCTGTGAACTTGGCTGGTAGAAGGGAAGTAAGAAATAGTCCTGGAATCGGCTTGGGTACTATATTCTCAAGTATCGCGCGATTGAAGCCTTATGAGTCTTCTGTTTATAATCCTGATGGTTCTCTTTCTGCTTCCAATGTAGGAGCCAATCCTGTAGGGCAGGTTACCCAATCTGGTTATAACAGACAATACCTGAATACCTTTGAATTGACCGTAAAGCTTAACCATAAGTTAGACTTCATTACGGAGGGATTATCTGCCAGAGCCATGGGGGCTTATGATAATATCTATAGATACAATGAGTCATGGACGAAGTCGTTTCAGGAAGTTAGGTACAGTTTGGACGAAGATGGTAACCCAGTATATATTCCTAAGACAGGGGTAGAAACTCCGCTTTCATTTGGTTCTGGTTGGGGCGATAATAGCAGAAGATTCTATACTGAATTTGCCATTGATTATGCTAGGACATTTGAAGAGGATCATGCAGTTTCTGCTTTGGCTTTGTTCAATACAGATAGAACTTGGGGTAATGCCAACTGGCCAGCTTCCAAATTGGGGCTTGTAGGTCGTGTAACTTACGGGTTTAAGGACAAGTACTTGGCCGAATTCAATATGGGCTATAATGGTACAGATAATTTTGCGCCAGGTCTTAGGTTTGGTTTCTTCCCTTCAGCTTCTGCAGGTTGGGTGATCAGTGAAGAGTCTTGGATCAAGGATTCCGCTCCTTGGGTAAGCTTTTTGAAATTGAGAGGTTCCTACGGTTTGGTAGGTAACTCTGGAATTGGTGGAAGAAGATGGTTGTATTTTCCTGATAAATACGGTAGTGTAGATGGTTATCCTTTTGGAGAAAACCCAAATAATACCGGTGGATTGGGAGAAACAGAACTTGGGAATCCAATGGTAACTTGGGAAAAAGCCAAGAAAAGCAATATTGGTTTCGAAGCCTTCTTCAATGAGGACAAATTCGGAATTGTTTTCGATCTATTCCGTGAAAGTAGAAATGATATCCTGATGACCAGAAGAGACGTATCTGGCATTTTAGGGCAGTCTGCTCTTCCTCCGGTAAATATCGGTGTGATGGAAAACAAAGGTTTCGAGATAGAACTAAGTCATAGAAATAGACTTTCAGGTGACTTTGGATATTTCGTAACAGGAAATATGTCCTATGCAAGAAACATTCGTAGTAACCTGACCGAGCCTACTCCGGAATATCCTTGGATGTCTGAAGAGGGCACTCCTCTTGGTCAGGTATTTGGTTACCAGAACTTAGGCTTCTTCGATTCTCAAGAGGAAATCGACAACTGGGCTGACCAATCATCATTTGGTATGGTCCTTCCTGGAGATATCAAGTACAAGGATTTGAACGGTGACGGGGTAATCAATACTGAGGACATGTCTCCAATTGGGTTTCCACTTTTTCCAGAGGTTATCTATGGTGCTACTATAGGCTTTGACTATAAGGGATTTGACTTCAGTATGTTGTTCCAAGGCGCGGCTAATGGTAGCTCTTACTTCCTTCAGGAAGCTGGTTGGGAATTCTTTAACAGTGCAAAGGCCATGTCTCACCACTTGGGAAGATGGACGCCAGAAACCAAGGATACCGCCACTTATCCTAGGATCAGCAGTGCATCTGATGGAGCAAATAATAACTTCCAGACTTCTGATTTTTGGTTGAAAGACGCTTCTTATTTGAGATTGAAAAACCTGGAGATCGGTTATACCCTTCCTAAGAGTTTCTTGTCCAAATTCAATGCGAGCAATTGCAGAATTTATGTAAATGGTACCAATCTTTTGACTTGGGATAATGTAGAATGGCAGGATCCTGAAATGAGGAACAATGACGGAAGTAGGTATTTCCGAGGATGGCAGTATCCTATCATGAGGGTCTTCAATGCAGGTCTTTCAGTAACATTTTAAATTTTGAAAGTTGCTTAAGCTAGAAAATATGAATATAAAATTGAACATAAAGATATACACGCTGTTTTCAGTCTTGATTTTGGCTTTATCGTCTTGTGCTGAGTATTTGGATCCAGAGCCACAGCAAGATGATCTGACTAAAGACATTGTGTTTAGCGATATATTACAGGCTGAGAAAGTACTGAATAATGTTTATTCAGGTGTAAGGACGGGACTAGATGCAGGTCCTTATTATTATGGAATGTTGGCCAGTGCCACAGATGAAGGTGTAAACTCATTTAGCTGGGCAGGTACCTGGGCTGTGACCAATGGCGCTTGGTCTCCAACCAATCAGTTTGATAATATTTGGAGTCGTCAGTACCAGTTTATTAGAAAGGCACACCTTTTCTTAGAAAATATCGACCAGGTTCCTGGCAATGATGAGCTAAAGACGAGAATGAAGGCTGAAGCAAGGTTCCTTAGGGCTTATTTCTATTTTACTTTGGTGGAAAGATATGGAGGGGTGCCTTTGGTAACTGAGCTATTGTCTTTGGATGCTGATCTTGCTCTTCCTCGTAATAGCATGGAGGAATGTGTGAATTTCATCGCGAGTGAGTGTGATGCCATATCAGGTATATTACCTGGAACTTATGGCTCATCAGATTTGGGCAGAGTAACCCGTGGGGCTGCTATGGCCTTGAAATCAAGGGCTTTATTATATTTAGCCAGTCCATTGCATAACCCATCTAACGAAACCAGTAGATGGGAAGCAGCAGCTAAGGCGGCTAAGGATGTGATTGATTTGGGGACTTATTCCCTATATCCTGATTATCAGGGATTGTTCCTTGAGCCTTTCAATGAGGAGGTTATTTATGCCAGAGTGGATTATGGCAATCAATTCTATGATAACTGGAACAGACCAAGTGGTAATATCAATGGAGGATGGGGAGGTACCAATCCTACGGTGAACTTTATAGAGTCTTATGATATGGACAATGGAAAGACCATCGAAGATCCTAGTTCTGGATATAATCCTGAGCAACCATTGGAAAACAGAGATCCTAGATTGTACCAAACCGTGGTCATCCCTGGTGATACCTGGTTCGGAGATTCTTATGAATCTTGGGATGGGGGCAAAGACGGTAGAACACCACCTCCGGGACAAGGAAAAGCGGGTGATGGTACGCGTACTGGCTTTAACTTGAAGAAGTACATGCAGGAAAACTTCCAAAATAATACCAGAACATGGATTGTGTTCAGGTTAGGTGAAATGTACCTGAATTATGCTGAAGCGATGAATGAGGTAAATGGACCTGTAGCTGAGGTGTATGATGCTTTGGATATGATTAGGGGTAGACAGACTGTAAGTCTTCCTGCATTGGAAAGAAACCTTAGTCAGGCAGAGATGAGAGAAAGGATCTGGAAAGAGCGACAAGTGGAATTGTCTTTCGAAGAGCATAGATGGTTTGATGTAAGAAGATGGAAGATAGGTGAAGTATTGGGAGGACCGATGTATGGTTATAAAATGACCAAGAATACAGATGGATCGTTGACGTTCGAAAAGAATGTTTTTCAGGAAAGAAGGTACGATGCGCCTAAGTTCGATTTGTACCCAATCCCGCAATCAGAAATCAACATCAACGAGAACCTAGAGCAAAACCCATTGTGGTAGGCACAAGTCTCGGGTATTTCATCTTTAAAATAGAAATATATGATACTACAGATAAGAAATAAATTTCGCTTTCTGAGTGCCTTGTGCTTGGTGTTGATGCTGGGCTTATTCACAGGAAAGCAGGCTGCCTTTGCTGCCAAACATTCCTATTCTTTGGGAGTGGAGGAGAAAAAGGTAAGTGGAAAAGTAGTCAATGCCGATAGTGAGGCATTGATGGGAATTACGGTTAAGTCCGTAAATACCCAAGAAGAAGTAGAAACAGATCGATTGGGAAATTTCACCATTACTGTAAGTGGTGATGATGATTCCTTGACAATCGAAGGAGAGGCTTATATCAGTCAAACCATAGCAGTGGAGGATTTAGCCGGAGCGCCCTTTATCAGCTTGGAATCCTCTAAGACCCAAAAGGCTGATTTGATATGGGGTGAGTTGCCCAGTGAGTATACTACTGAGGCTAGAAGTTCTATTGGTATGGAGGAAGTGCGTCAGAGCCCAGTTGCCAACTTATCCAATGCACTTGCAGGTAGATTGCCAGGTTTAGTAACTGTTCAAGGAACAGGTGAGCCAGGTTATGATGGCGCTTCACTTTATATTCGTGGATTGTCCACTTTTGGAGATAATTCTATCAAAGTATTTGTAGATGGTTATGAAAGGGAATTTGGTCAGTTTGATCCAAATGAAATTGAATCCATCACTGTATTGAAGGATGCAGCTGCCAATGCCATGTTCGGTATCTTTGGTGCCAATAAGGTTTTGATGGTGAAAACCAAGAGAGGACAGGCCAACCAAACCAGAATTAATTTCAATACTGAATTTGGTTTCCAATCTCCAATTGATTTGCCAGAGTATTTGGATTCTTATCAGTATGCTACCTTATATAATGAGGCATTGAGAAATGATGGTCTTCCTGAGCGTTTTAATTCAGAGGCTATCGAAGCTTACAGAACAGGAAGCAATCCCTGGTTATATCCAAATGTCAACTGGCATGATGAAATCCTTAAGGACCAGTCTTCACAACAAAGACATAATTTCAATATCAGTGGAGGAAATGAAACTGCAAGGTACTTTGTGTCTTTGGGAATGTTAGATCAGAAAGGTCTATATAAATACACCGACCTGAATGATGGTTACAGTACGGATGCTAATTACACCAGATATAATTTCCGAAGTAATATTGATGTCAACCTGAACCCTAAGACAGCCATTAAGTTGGATTTGGCGGGTAGATTGGAAAACAGAAACTTTCCAGGTTCAGGATCAAGTACTATTTTCAATAACCTTTCTGGATATCCTCCAGGCTTGTTCCCTATGCTCAATGAGGATGGATCCATTGGTGGTAATGCTGAGTATGGATCAAACCCTTATGGTTTGATCACCAATACGGGATTTGTGGAAAACCGTTCTAATTTCTTCTTGGGAACTGTTGAAGCATCCAGAAAATTGGATGAATTTATCAAAGGTTTGAAATTCCATGTTGGATTTACCATGGATAGCTATTATGATCAGTTGGTAAGCCAAAGTAAGGATTTTGCTGTTTTCCAATTGAATCAAGATGGTACCTATACGCAGTTTGGTAATGATGAGCCACTTTCTGGGAGAGGACAATCTCAAAGACAAAACAGTAGGGTTGGTGTAAAGACCGGATTTGATTATAACCGTACCTTCGGCACTGACCATGAAGTAATGGCCAATTTGGTTTATTACCAATCAAAGTATACTGTTAATAATACTCCTGATCCTTATGCTACTCAATTGGTAGCCTTGAGAGGTACTTATGTGAATAAAGGAAAGTATATCGGTCAGTTGTCCATGTCTTATTCAGGATCTGAGAATTTTGCTCCAGGTGAAAGATTTGGATTTTTCCCGACTGTTTCTGCAGGATGGATTGCCTCTAAAGAAGATTTCTTGAAAAACAGTAGTACCATTGATTACTTAAAAGTAAGGGGTTCTTTTGGGCTATTGGGTAATGATCAAATCGGTGGAGGTAGATTCCCTTATTTGAGCAGATATACCGGTGGCGGTACAGTTCTTTTTGGTAATCAGCAAAGTGTAGGAACCAGAAGAGAAGGAAACCTTCCTAATCTGGGAGCGACTTGGGAAAAATCCAAGATGGGCAATTTTGGATTTGACCTTGGATTGGTGGACAATCACTTGAATATCGCTATTGATGCATTCTATGAAAGAAGAGAGGATATCCTTTCTCAATTGAATACCATTCCTGATTTGATGGGAGCCATCCTACCTGCAAGTAATGTGGGGGTTGCTACCAATAAAGGTTTCGAGTGGGATGTAACTTGGAACAATAATTCTGGAGACTTTAGCTATTTTGTGAGGGCCTTGGGATCTTTCAATAAGAGCAATATTGTCTACCAAGATGAACCATTTAGAGAAAATGAATGGGAATACAGAAGAGGTAATCCAATCAGACAAGGCTTTGGTTTGACTGCTATCGGTTTCTTTGAAGATGAAGCAGATATAGCCAACAGCCCAATACAAACTTATGGTACTGTGAAACCTGGTGATATCAAATACAAGGACCTTAATGGTGATGATATCATTGATTACAGAGATGAAAGTGCTATAGGTAAGCCAACCCTTCCTCAATTATACTATGGTGGTCAGATCGGTTTTAGCTATAAAGGATTTGATATCAGTGCCTTGGTTCAAGGAGCAGGTAGTAGAGGAGCATTTGTTTTGAACCGTGCTACTATGGGCTTTGCCAATAACGCCAAGCCTACTGAGTTTGTGTTGAACAGATGGACACCTGAAACAGCTGACACGGCGGATTATCCTAGATTGAGTGCCAGCGATTTTTCAAACAATTACAGAAATTCAACCTTCTGGTTAAGAGATGTAAAATACCTTAGGTTGAAAAATATCGAAGTGGGTTATACACTGCCAGGCCAGTTGACTGAGCGAATCGGTGTTTATAAAGCGAGGATTTATGCCAATGGTTATAATCTCTTGACTTTTGATGATCTTGATTTTGATCCTGAAAATATCAGTTCAGGGATTTCAAGCTATCCGATTATGAAAACTGTAAGCCTTGGTGTAAGGGTGAGTTTGTAAGCTGAAAAATGAGACAGAACATGAAAAAAATGCATAAATATATAGGGGTCTGCTTGTTGGCTTTGAGTATGTCAGCTTGCCAGAATTATCTAGACCGCCCCGTAGTATCAGATGTAGATGAAGAGCGTGTATTTACGGATTATAAATTGACCTATCAATTTGTAAATGACCTTTATAGTTATAGAATAGACGAATATCGTGGCGCGAATACTAATGGAGCTGTAGGTACTTCAAGCTTTTTAGGAGCTGGGATGTTGGCTTCTGCTACCGATGATTCCAAGTATTCAGAGCTTTCATCACCGATTAATTTCTTGAATTCAGGTAACTGGACGCCTTCTTATAATCCGGCCAATATTTGGTCGGATATGTACTCAGCAGTTAGAAAGGCCAATTTGTTCTTTGAAAATGTGGACAGAATGGTCTTGGAAAGCTATGATGAGCCTATCCGTGATAATAGTGAATTGGACGCCAATGGTAATTTGATTACTGCTGGGCAGTTGAAGACAAGATTGACCGGAGAGGTTTATTTCTTGAGAGCCTATTATTATTATGAGTTGATCAAAAGATATGGCGGTGTTCCGATTATTGATCAGACCTATGAATTAGGAGAAGAGGTGAATTCTACCAGGGCTTCTTTCGAAGCTTGTGTGAATTTTATTTTGGATGATTTAGAATCTGCCAGACCTTTATTGCCTGTAAATTATAATTATTATGCAGCTAATAAGGGAAGAGCTACCCAGCCGATGGTAGATGCTTTCAAAGCACAGGTGTTGATGCTGGCAGCCAGTCCATTGCATAATACAAGCAATGACTTGGATAAGTGGCAAGCCGCAGCAGATGCTTATAAAGAAGTAATTGAGTCTGGAGCTTATAGTCTTAATAATAATTATGACAGGGCATTTGTAAGAAACCAGGGAAGTCCAGAATCCATTTTCGAGATCATTTATTATAACAGAAGTGATGTAGAGCGTAACAATACCCCTGTGGGCTACGAAGGTGGTGGGGGAGGTATCAACCCTACCCAGGATTTGGTGGAAGCTTATGAAATGGCGGATGGTACTGCTTTTGACTGGAACAATCCAGCGCATGCAGCAGCTCCTTTTGATAATCGAGACCCGCGTTTTTACCTTTCTATCCTGTATAACGGAGCGGACTGGAGAGGCAGACCTGTAGAGAGTTATGTAGGAGGTCTTGATGGAGAAGGAGTGAATGGTGCTACTTTGACAGGTTATTATATGCGTAAGTTCATGGATCCTGAACTGGATATTTTGAGAGACCAAACAAGTACCAAAAACTGGGTGATTTTGAGATATGCTGAAATCCTTCTAGGTTATGCTGAAGCACAAAATGAAGCTGTAGGTCCAGATGCATCTGTTTATGAGGCTATCAATGAGGTAAGAGACAGAGCGGGTATGCCTGCTCTTCCGGAAGGATTATCTCAGGATGAAATGCGTGCTAAAATCAGACATGAAAGAAGAATTGAATTTGCATTTGAAGGTCAAAGGTTCTTTGATACCAGAAGATGGAAAACGGCAGAAGATGAATTCAATGGTCCTGTACATGGTTTGAGAATTACCCAATCAGGGGATGATTTTGAATATGATGTGATTGAAGTGGAAGACAGGATTTTTACAGAAAAAATGTACCTGTTCCCAATTCCTCAGTCTGAAATCAATAATACCAACGGAAATCTTCAGCAAAATCCAATGTGGTAAACTTTAAAAAAGCAAAATCATGAATCTATATAAAAAAATAATTAATCCAATCGGAGGAATGTTCATGGGCCTAGTGTTCATGACTTCCTGTGATCCGGACTTTGTGGTGGAGCAACCAGAGCAATATACCAAATTGTATATGCCTCAGGCAGTAAGTGCTTCTTCTAGCCATAGTCTAGTATTGAAGGACAGTGTTCAGTCTATCGTTTTTGGTGCAGCCTATGGTGCGCCTTACACTTTGGGTACTGAAATCAATGTTAGCTTTGCTGCTGATCTAAGTATGGTGGATGCCTATAATGATGCCAACGGAACCAGCTATCCTGCTTTGCCTACGGAAAGCTTTGAGCTTTCTAGTAGTTCGGTAAGCATTCCTGCTGGTGATATGGCTTCTGAACCCTTGAAGGTCAATATCAATCCTATCAATGGATTTGATTTTGAGACCCAATACTTATTGCCTATCACCATTACTTCTGTGGATGGTAATATCACCTTGAATGAAGAACTGAAAACGTCTTATTTCTTGGTAGAAGCCAATCCGCCAGTTTATGAACCATTTATTAGAACAGGTTGGACGATAGCTTCGGTTTCTTCTGAAGAAACTGTAGGTGAAGGTGCTGGAAACGGACATGCTAAGCATGCTCTAGATGGGGAAATTGGCACTTTCTGGCATACCCAATGGTATGGAGGATCACCAGAACCGCCTCATGATATAGCTATTGATATGGGAGAGAGTAAATTGATCAGTGGTTTTTCTTTTATTCAAAGACAAAACAGAAGCACTGGTAATGTCAATGAAATCTATATCGAGCTTAGTGATGATGGTCAAAACTGGACCCAAGTAGATATCTTCCCTGGGAGTCTTCCAAATGATAATAACAACAATCCAGTATTCTTGAAGAGCCCTCAAACTGCTAGGTACTTCAAAGTGACCATCACCAGTACACACGGTGATACCAACTTTACCCACCTCGCAGAGATCTACGGATTCTAATAAAAAACAGTATCAGGAAAGGCCATCTCCAAAGGATGGCTTTTCTTGATTTTTATTCTAGCGTTACAATAGCGTTAAAATTATTGTAACTTCGAGGCTGCTTTTCCATAATAGATTTTCAATATCTATTGTGTTAATTCCCATAGTTTTAGTGGGAGCAAATTGGAGAGTAACAGCCGCATTCACCCAACAAAAATTGATTACAATGAAAGGAATTGGTCAATACTTATCACTTTCCCTAATTATTGGATTATCCTTTGCCTGCAAAAAGGAAGACAAGAAATTGATGTTAGAGGAGCTTTCGCCCGAAAGTACCGGTATTCAGTTTGAGAACACCATTAAAGAGACCAAGGACCTCAATATTTTGACTTACGAATACCTATATAATGGTGGAGGTGTTGCTGTAATTGACTTAAATAATGATGATTTGCCTGACTTGATTTTTACGGGCAATATTGTTTCCAATAAAGTGTTCCTGAATAAAGGAAACCTGCAATTCGAAGATGTTACCAAAAGCACTGGATTGTCGGGTAGAGAAGGCTTTAAAACAGGTGTTTCCATTGCCGATGTGAATGGAGATGGCCTACAAGATATTTATTATTGTTATTCTGGACCAGGAGATAATCCGGTAAGGAGAAATGAACTTTATCTCAATAATGGAGATATGACTTTTAGAGAGGCTGCCGAAGAATTTGGCCTTGATGCGGTGGGTACATTTTCTACCCAAGCCAGCTTTTTTGATTATGATAATGATGGTGATTTGGATATGTTTTTGCTGAATCACGGAAAGACATTTTATAATCCCACTTTTAATACTACGCAGTTACGTAGTACTCGACATCCACAGTATGGTAATCGTCTTTATCGGAACGACGGAGGGAAATTTACAGAAGTAAGTGAAGACGCAAAGTTGGATGGTAGTGGATTAAATTTCGGTCTAGGACTTTATACCAGCGATGTAAATGGAGACGGCTGGGTGGATATTTATGTGTCCAATGATTATAATGAGCAGGATTTTTTCTACCTGAATCAAAAGGATGGCACTTTTAAGGAAAGTTCAAAGCAATCCTTTGATCACTTGTCCAAGTTCTCCATGGGAGGGGACTTGGCCGACTATAATAATGATGGCAGGATAGATGTCCTTACGCTAGATATGTTGCCAGAGGACAATAGAAGGCAAAAATTGCTTAAGGGACCGGATAATTATAATACCTATAATTTGTTGGTGGATAGTGGATTCCATCACCAGAATATGAGAAATATGCTTCACCTGAATCGTGGGGAAGATGCTGACGGAAACCCTGTATTTAGCGAAATAGGTCAGCTTGCGGGGGTGTCCAATACCGATTGGAGCTGGACAGGTCTTTTTGCCGATTTGGATAATGATGGCTGGAAGGATATGATCGTGACCAATGGTTACCTTAGGGATTTCACCAATATGGACTTTCTGAACTTTACTTATGCCAATGCTGCTAGAGAGGCCAGAGCATCTGGAAAAGAACCGGATTTGATTGGTTTGGTCAATCAAATCCCTGCTACTAAAATCCATAATTATATTTATAAGAATGAAGGAGACTTGACCTTCAAAGATGTAACCACTGATTGGGGATTTGATCAGCCAACCATTTCAAACGGGGCGGTATATGTGGATTTGGACTTGGATGGTGACTTGGACATTGTAGTCAACCATATTAATCAGTCTGCATCTGTTTATGAGAACCATAGCAATAGCCTGAATAAGCACCATTATCTTTCTATCAAACTAAAGGGTGAAGGAGCGAATCCAGGGGCCATTGGAGCGAAAGTAAAGGTGGCTACTGGTCAGGAAATCCAAATACAGGAGTTATTCCCAGTAAGAGGTTACCAGTCCTCAATGGCTAATTTGCTTCACTTTGGACTAGGAGAGTACCAAGATGTGAAAGCCCTTGAAGTTCGCTGGCCAAACGGTAAGCATACCTTAATCAGGGATTTTTCCGCAGATACCTTGCTAGTTTTGGATATTAAAGATGCTGATAAAAAATCTAATGAGGATTTATCTCCAAGTTGGGAGATTGAAGAAATGTTAGAAGATGCCACTCAAGCCTCTGGGATTGATTTTGTACATCAGGAAAATGAATATGTTGACTTCAAAAATGAGCGACTTTTACATCAACAGCTTTCCAAGTTGGGACCAAAGATAGGAACTGGCGATGTGAATGGTGATGGTGTCGAAGATGTATTTATTGGTGGCGCTGCTGGTCAATCAGGTCAGTTGTTTTTATCCAATGTTTCAGGACAATATAAAAAGGCAGCTTCCCAGCCCTGGAATGAAGACAAGCAAAGTGAAGATTTGGGTATGGCGTTTTTTGATGCCGATGGTGATGGAGATTTAGACCTGTATATCTGTAGTGGAGGGAATGAATTCGTTACAGGAGCTCCACAGCTTCAGGATAGGCTTTATTTGAACCTAGGTGGAGGCAAGTTTGAGAAGGATAGTTCTGCCTTGCCAGAATTAAAGGCTAGTGCTATTGCTGTAACTGCAAATGACTTTGACCAAGATGGAGATATGGATCTTTTTGTTGGTGGAAGGGTGACTTCAGGAAGTTATGGTATTGCTCCTAGAAGTTATTTGTTGAGAAATGATTCTGAAGAAGGCAAAGTGAAATTTGTGGATATTACCCCAGAAATATTGAAAAATCCGGGGATGCTCACTGATGCAGCCTGGGTGGATATGACAGGAAATGAAGCTAAGGAATTGGTCATTGTAGGAGAGTTGATGCCACTTATGGTTTTTGATTTTACAGGCAAAGAGATCAAGGAAATATCAGCCAAGCTTGGAGTGGAGAATTTGACGGGGATGTATTGTAGTTTGGAAGTTGGGGACTGGAACAATGACGGTCAAGACGATTTAATCTTGGGGAACATGGGCTTGAATACCCAGTTTAAAGCAGCTAAGGATCAGCCTATGCGACTTTATGTGGGAGATTTTGATGGTAATGGTTCCATAGATCCTATCCTTACTTACTATATCAACGGAGTGAGTTATCCGATAGCCTCTAAGGATGAGCTGATCGAGCAGATGCCAATTTTAAAGAAAAAATTTATCCGCTTTGAGGATTATGCAGATGCTACTATTGAGGATGTGTTAAGTGCAGAACAGTTGGCCAAAGCTAAGGTGCTAGAAGCAGCTTATTTAGAGAATATGGTGGTGATGAGTGATGGCCAAGGGAAATATGCTGCTACTTCTCTTCCTTTAGAAGCACAGTTTTCTTCAGTTTTTGGTGCGGAAGAAGTGAATATCACCAATGGCCAGTATGAGGACTTACTGATAGCGGGTAATTTTTACCCTAACAGAGTAGAATGGGGTAAATATGATGCATCAAAAGGGACAGTCTTGAAAAATGACGGGCAAGGTAATTTTTCTACCAAACCAACCATGGTGAATGAATTGGATATTTCAGGTGATATTAGGGACATGGTAAAAGTCCAATTGAAGGGTGATCAGTACCTTATTATTGTAGCTAAAAATGATGACAGTGTACAGGTTTTTAAGAACAAAGCTGTCTCCCGTACAAATCAGTTTGAGCAAGAGCATTAGCATTTTAAGAGCATAAATAACCCTTATATAGTCTTAGCATAATTTGATTCTCAAAGGTGGAATTTTGGGATTAAGTGAAAAGTATTGCCTATTTCAAACCAGTAAATGATGTTTTTTTGAATTAAATTTTCACTAATATAAACCTAAATACAAATGAATTTTAACCACTTTTTGTCCTTTATGGCCATTGGACTGGCAGTTTCATCCTGTTCCACTGCGCAGGTAGAGCCAGTATCTTCAGATGTCGAGAAAGAGAAAAGTTATCACACCTTGATTGTTCCAGCCAACAAGTCCTATATGGAGCCTTGGGAGGCTGATAACCCAGCAATGAGGTACAATCCCGATGCTGAGGAGGATGTGGTATCTGACTGGAAGTCCACCGATCATAGTTTGGTTGGGTATTATGAGCTGACACCAGGCGAATATATTTCCGGGCTTTCTTTGAAAGTTTCAGATGGAAAAGCAACGGATTTTAAATTAAAAATCACTTCCCCAAATGATGCTGATTTTAAGGAAGAATCTAGAAAAACGGTAAGGGGAACGGGGGACTTTCAGGAGGCGTTTTTTGATACCATAAAGGTCACCCAAAAAGGTTTTTATCGGTTTGAGCTTGATCCGGTGACTGCCACTGGGGATGAGGTAGCAGAAGTAGAGAGCTTTCTATTTAAGAGTGAAAAGGGTTCAGCCAGATATGCGAAGTGGCTTTCTTCTCCATCCGTGCATTTGAGCTACCAGCCTAGTGACCAGATTTCGCGGGAATATGATTGGTTGTATGGAGAAATCAATGTTCCAGAAGGCCAAGACCCTATGTATACCTTTTATATGTGCATCGGTTTTTACAGGGGATATTTTGGGATTCAAGTAAATAGTGCCACGGAAAGAAGGGTGCTCTTTTCCGTTTGGGATAGCTCAGATGTTCCTGATGATAGAGAAGATGTAAATCCAGAAGACCTGGTTACTTTGGTAGATAAAGGGGAAGAAGTCTATGCAGGAGGTTTTGGCAATGAGGGAACTGGAGGGCAGTCATTTTGGAAGTATCCTTGGGAGACAGCAGTCCCTGTCAAGTTCATTATGAACGTAAGGAAAAATGATGACAATACGGTATTGTTGTCTGCTTGGTTCAAGGATGTAGAAGCTGAAGGTTGGAAATATATGGCCACTTGGAGGGCTCCCAAAGAGCAAAGGTATTTTGATGGTTTTTATTCCTTTTTGGAAAATTTTGGCAACCGAAATGGCCAAGAAGTGAGAATGGCCCATTATTATAATATGTGGGGCAAAGAAGTGAATGGAGACTGGATTAATTTCAATAGGGCCAGGATGACCCATACAGATGGGGTTCCAGAAGGTAGGGATGATTATGCAGGAGGCTTGGCTCAAGGGAATAGCAATCTGTTCTATATGAGTTCTGGAGGTTACACTCATGCTGAGGAGCAGAAAACAAGTGTGGGGGATATTCAGGCAAATGCACCTGATGCTGACCTTTCTTTATTAGATAATCGTGTGGATGAAGCTATTGCCAATCAAGTGATTCCAATGGAAAAGTCAGCATGGTCTGTGATTGATTTTTCATCCGAAGAGACTTCTGGTGAAGGAGCGGAAAATGGTCGGGCTGAAGATGCCATTGATGAGAACCCAGCAACCTTTTGGCACAGCCAATGGGCAGGAGCTCAACCGGATTACCCTCACTTCCTTAGTTTAGACTTGGGTGAAAGTGTTAATGCCAAGGGGCTGATCATTCAGAATCGATCTAAGCAGAATGGCAGACCGAAGAAAATAAGTGTTTCTGTAAGTTCAGATAATAATAACTGGACTTCATTGGGGGCTTTAAGTATCCCTTTAGATGGAGGAGCTGTTGATTTTGATGAAATGGCCAATTTCAGGTATATCAAATTAACCATTACAGAGGGGCATCATGATGGGACTGAAGATGATTTCTTCGTTCATGTGGCTGAGCTGGGCCTATACTAGTACAAAGCATTTTTTTAGTTTTTATTCATATTAAATCATATTAACAATGAAAAGAATATTTGTTTATTGGGTCATTTTGTTGGGCCTGTTATTCAATGCCTGTTCCACAGAAGATATGGAGCCAGATCCTGAACCTATTGAAGAGGAGGAAGAGGAAGAGCCGGTTGATTTGGGCAACTATGTTTCAGATTATAACTATAATTTAAATGTAGTGTATTTTGTGCCTTCAGATATTGAACCACTGGAGAATTATCATCAGCGATTATCAGGAGTGATGCTTTATATGGAGGATTGGTACAAAAAGGAAATGGCCTCTTATGGGTTTCCTGAAACAACCTTTGGCCTGCTGAAAAGTGAAAATGATCCTTCCTATGTTAAGGTGATCGTTATAAGAGGCAAGGGAGGACAGGACGATTATCCTTATTCCGGTGGGGGTGGAAAAGCAGGTCAGGAAATCAGGGAGTATTTTAATGCTCATCCAGAAGAGGAGGCTAGTGCACATACCCTGGTCTTTATGCCTAGCCGTACTGGTGAAAATGGTTGGGATGCTGGCGGAGTGCCTTTTTATGGCCTGGGGAAATGGTGCTATGCCCTTGATTATAAGAATTTTGATATGAAATACTGGCAGGATGGTTCCAGACAATCTGATGAGCACTGGATAGGTGGAACCATTCATGAACTAGGGCATGGGCTTAATTTACCCCACAATAAGCACAAGGCTACAGATGATTTTATCTCCATGATGGCATGGGGAAATCATGAGATCAATAAAAAACCTAATGGGGTACACTTGACCTTTGCCGATGCCCTGATTCTGGCCAACAACCAAGTTATGAGCAAGGACAATGGTAGTGAGCACTATCAAGGCAATCTCGGTTTTAGCCTTAAGTCTATTCGTATAAATGCTGATAATGAGTATCTCTATGTGAACGGGAGGTTTGAATCAGATATTGCAGTGAATGGAGCGATCGTCTATAATGATCCTAAAACCAATGAAAATGATGCGGATTATAATGCTGTGACTTGGGGAAGCAGAAATATCATAAATGGGGACAGCATTTCCTTTAGTATGCCCTTGGAAGGGATAGATCAGGAGTTTTACCAATACCCTTTTGAAATGAGAGTGAGATTTTGTCACGAAAATGGAAACTTTACTGTACTTAAGTATGGCTATGAATTTGAAAATGGAAGGCCAAATATCGATGTCGAACTAAAAGAGATCATGGAGCTACCGAAATCTGCTTGGAATGTGATAGATGTGTCCTCAGAAGAGCTTGTAGGCGGTGGTACCAATAAAGGTGCGGTGGACAACCTTAAAGATGGGGACGAGGCTACTTTTTGGCATTCTGTGTGGTATCAGGGCAATCCCCCTTATCCACATCATTTTACCATTGACCTAGGTAAGGAAGAAACTGCTGAAGGAATGGTCTTTAGCCAGCGTTTGGATAAATATAATGGGCGAGTGAAGACCGTTGAAGTGGAAATCAGTAGTGATGGAGACTCTTGGGAAGATTTAGGTGAATTTAATATTGGAGATTCAACAAGAGATGTTGTTGATTTTTCAGCTGCTCAGACTTTTAGGTATATAAAAGTTACGGTGACGGAGGGACATGATAATGAGAGTGGCGAGGATGTTTTCTTTACTCATTTGGCTGAGTTTGGTCTATATTAAATTCATAAGGTTTGTAGCATAAAAAAGGCTGTCTCACATTAAGAAATCCGTCATCACGCGTAAAACGAAGTGATCTCGAAGTATATTAATTATACGTAAGAGGAGATTGCTTCTTCCGATATTCATCGGATTCGCGATGACGGAAACTTATGGGACAGCCTGATTTTTTATATTCATCAATCCCTTAGGATTGATTCTTTGTCTTTACTCTGGACAAAACATGTTTGCCAACATTTTCTCCTTGGTCAACCCCGTTTTCAATGGCAGGGATATAATGAATCCCTCCATAAAAACGACTGATGGCGGCTTCAGAAGCTGCTTGATTGAAAGAGTTGAATTCTCTCACAGGCAATCCATAAGTTACTTCTGTTGAGTCAACGATATGTACTTCATTGCCCAATAAATGGGTTAAGGCAATGGCAGCTGACTTAGAAGCCACACTGTGGCCGCTGGTGTATTCAGGAAAAGGAGGAGTTTGAAGCAAAGGCGTCCAATCCTTGTCCATATATTGATTGATATAGGTTTCAGGTCTGATCAGGATACTCCTGTACTTTTCATCCCAGCAAGAAATAAAAGCATCAAAAAGGGAGATAGAAGTAAGGGCCATTACTTCTGTAGTTTCCTTCCAATTCAAATTCTTTGTTTTAGCAGCAATGCCGGCAATTCCCATCCAGTGTCCACCAGGAGTGATCTTCTTGTCTGCGAACATTACATGGCCTTTAATGTTCATTTTGTATGGATTGCAATCCCAGAACATGGCGATGTCTTTTTGCTCTTTTGTAAGGTTAATTCCTGCGTCCATCACGGCTTTGGCATCACTGAAAAAGCCACTGCCTTCTTTAGTGTCGAATGCAGTGGGAGGTGCAGGTTTAAACTGACTGGCAGAGTCCAAGGTGAAAGGCCTTATTTGATTCCAGTGTGGTTCAATTCCTTCAATATATGCTGGAGGAGTAGGTTTCCAGGTTTCAGCTTCTGAAGTAACCGTGTACTTGGAATAGGAACGAGTAGGTCCATAATTGTCTCCAGAGGCATAGGAAAGAACATACTGTGCCATTTCTTTTCCTAGTTTAATCGAATTCTCCTGAACAGATTCTGGTATGCCCAAGGCATTGGCCTTTTCAATTAATTCGGCTGTATAGCTGTCAATTTGCTCCTCGGAAAAAACCAAGGCTTTAGCCACATTATAATAGGCTGTCAAGGAGGCCAAAGGATAATGGCATTCTTCAGGAACATTGAATGTTTTTTCTTCAAAACTATTTAGCTGGCCCATTAGACTTTTATAGTTAGGGTCTGCTAGTGCTGTTACCTCATAGGCTGCTATTGAAGAATAGGCATAAATCCTACTGGATACTGGTGGCGAAAATATATCATGGACCATCACCGCTGTGATATTTCGGTTAGCATCTACCAATGCTTGGTTGTCCTGCAATGCTGTTTTGTATTGAGAATCGTCCTTGCATGAGAAAAATATGCAAGTGGAAATAATAAGTAGAAGTATATTTTTTGCCATAATTATATTTGAGGTTTTCCGTGCAAGTTACTGTATTATAACGGTTGATCAAAACTTAAAACTTTCGTTTTGTTTCTTTTAGGTTTTTGGTTTCCTTAAAATAAAAATCCCTGAAGCTATGTCAAACTTCAGGGATTGGTACATGGGGAATCGAAAAATTATTCACTTACCCGAAGGCGCTTATTATAGATCAATTCTCCTTGAACATAAACTTGGAAGAAATACCTGCTTTGGGAATAATTACTTAAATCGAATGTAATTTTGCCTTCCTTAAAATCCCTATAGGTGTGCTCCTCTACTACCAAACCTCCAGGGTCTTTGACCAACTTAATAATAACTTCTTCAGGATTGTTGGAAAGAAAGTCGAATGTGGTGAAATCCTTGGCGCGGGTAGGGAATACTCCCAATGAAATCTGTAGTGGATCGATAGGTTCTGGATTTGGACCAACTGCAAAATTATAGGTAATCCCATTTCCGAAATCCGAATCAAAACTCTTTATGATTTTCCCTTCTGCATTTAGTAGTGCTGCTTTTCCACGACCTGCTCTTGTTTTATACCAGAATTCCAGACCGTCTCCAGCTTTATCTTCCAATAATAATTGGTACTGGCCAGCGGCTAAGTGAATACTGTCTTTATAAGTGGTATCCGCAACAAGGCTTTCTGCAGTTCTTTCCGCAATAATCTTTCCCGTATGGTCAAGAATTTTGAAATTGTTGTCCTCGGGAGTTTTATTGGTCTGGAGGTAGAATATCAAATCATTGCTATGAACGGGTACTTTGTCATAATTAGCACTAAGGAAATTGTCTGCAGAATAGCCATCCTTTTTTCCATTAGGTTTATTGAGAGAAAACTGGTAGTTCAATTTACCTTCTTGTGGAATTAGCCCCGGCATTTGTACGGTATCCGTCTGGCCAGGTAAAAGTTCTCCTTTCCAATTAAACTTATTGCCTTTATTGCCGGCTTGTCCATGGGCAATTTCCAAACTGTTAAGAGTAGATTGTCCGTTGTTTTTAATCACAATGGTAGGACCAAAGCCTGCTGGATTAATTCTGCTGTGGATGGCTTTGTTTGATGGAATGATGATGTCCTCAATAGCCACATCATTTTTTTCTTTTGGTGATTGGTATTGGATCACATAAGCCGAAATCAACTCTTGGGCACTTGGTTTGGGTGATTGATAATCTTCCATGGCCAGCTGAACGGTGTGTTCCGGATTTTCCAGTTTAAATTCATAAATATCAGGTTGGATCAAATTCCCTGGACACCAGTTTGCTCGGTCAAAAATCCAGGTCCCCGCTTGTGGGTAAAGGGGATTGCTGCCACATGCTTTCCAGATTTGTCTGCTGGCAACTAGTTTTCCATCTAGAAGGAAATCCCTGAATTTATTACAAAACTCCCCGCATCCATCTGGTCGGTCCATACCATGGCCAGTTTGGATAATGCGCATCCTGGCCATTGCAGCATCACTGGCTTTTTTTATGCTTACAGGCTTCAAAGCCTCTTCTATTGGATTTTCTTTGTCACCGTATTTATAAGCTCCTTGGTAAACCTTGGTGATAGAGACAGGTTCTCTTACCGGTTGGCCTTTGATGATGTCAAAGGCTAGGGTGACTTTCCAGCCTCTGTCATTATTAGGTTCGTATCCTGTATGCTTATATTCAATCTCAACACTGTCCCTTAGCAAAAGGCTAAAATCAGTGACATCTACCTGCCAGTCAAATTCCCAGTCTTTTCCAAAAGCACCCCCATAAGGAGTCAGCATTCTGCCAATCTCATAATCCTTCATTTCACCGTTCTCTCCACCAATTCTTTTGATGGTTATATGATCCAGGTAATCCCAGTCTGCACATCGCATATTATCAGGACAGGCAAACTTGACCTTCATGATAATCTTGCGTATGGCCTCATCTTTTTCCGGGAAAACAGCCCAGTTGGTATAGTTTTTTTCTCCTTTGGAGGGGTCAGTAACCACGGTGATTTTATCATGGCTGATGATTTCCAAGGTATCTGTATTTGCTCCAAAAGTTCGGAAAGAAGTCATCAGAAGTAAAATGACGAGCAGATTGAGATGTTTCATACTTTAATGAGATTTTCGGTAACTATAAAATTAAAACCCTCTATACCGAGATATAGAGGGTCTGAATGAATTGTTGGAAGAGGTTTATTTATTCTTCAATTCGATCATTTCCTGATTCCAATCATTATGTATTTTAAGTAATTCCTGAACCTTGTCTGGGTGTTGCTTGGCCAGGTTAGTGGTTTCGGTTGAATCTGTAGCCATATTGACCAAATACAATTTATCATCCTCACCAAACTCCAGTTCTTTTTCCGAGTCCCAAGGGTTTCCATGAAGCTTCCAATCTCCCTTTCTCACAGCCCATGAATTGGTGGTGCTTTCAGGATTGCCAGTGGCCCAGTGTAGCACTTCATGTTGGGAAGGGGCATTTTTGTCCTTGATAATTGGCATTAAACTTTTGCCGTCTATCTCATCCTTATTTGGGATTTCAGTATTGGTGAGCTCGGCCAAGGTAGGCAGCCAGTCAATGCTGTTGGCCATTTGGTTTCTAAGCTCGTTTGCAGGAACAGCCTTTGGATAACGGATCATGGCCGGTACCCTGATACCTCCTTCTAGCATACAGAATTTAGCACCATGAAAAGGACCATTATTACCACCGCCAAAGAAGGCTCTTTCTTCTGTGCTGTGTCCATGGTCAGATTGGTAGACAATAATGGTATTGTCCAACTGTCCAGTGGCCTCTAAGTGATCCAAAACTTCACCTATCATTTCATCAAATGTACTAATGAAGGCAGCATATTCTTTTCTAGGACTAGGAGTATCCTTATAATGGTCCAACCATTTTTTTCTACCTTGATATGGATAATGCGGCATATTGATGGCCCAATAGATAAAGAAAGGGTTTTCTTTTTCAGGTGAAGTGAATTTTTTTACTTCATCCACCATTAAGTCACCAAAGAAATCGCCTTGGTGATAAACTTCTTTTTCGTTTCTATATAAATCATGCATATTGGGTCCATCCCAATAGAAAAAGTGGGAGAAGTTATCTATGCAGCCCCTTTGGTGACCAAAGAAATAATCAAAACCCTGACCGTTTGGAAGTTTCTCAGGACTGTGTCCCAAGTGCCATTTTCCAATTAACGCGGTAGAATAATCATTGGCTTTGAAAACTTCAGCCATGGTGATCTCTTCTGTAGGCAGCCCAGATTTAAATTCCGGATCGGCATGTGGAGGGGCCACATTGCCAAAGAGCCTGGCGTGGAAGTTGAACTTCCCTGTCAGAAGGCTGGCTCTTGAAGGAGAACAAACCGGAGCCGCTGCATAGAATTGGGTGAAACGTACACCTTCATTCGCAATTCTGTCCAGGTTTGGGGTTGCTAGATCCTTTGAACCAAAAGCATTGATGTCAAAGGTGCCTTGATCATCAGCGAAGATAACCAAAACGTTGGGTTTGGATTTTTCAGGTACTGTTTTTTTTTCTTCAGTAGTAGAAGGTTGGCAGGCACCTAATAGAAGACCAATTAATCCTCCTAAGATGACCATAATTCTGTTCGTGAAGCTTGATTGTATTAGTGAAATCATAATCTATGCATATGGGGTGTTACAGTGAGTTTTTGTTTTATTTATTGAAACTTAAGCTTGTTAAATTAATTTTTTCAATAATCCGAACGGTAAATATATTGAATTATTGATTAATAAATCTAGTGATTTTAGCGGAGGAGATAAGGTGTAAGCTGACTAATTGCTAATTTTTTTGTGTTAAAAGGTAAAATATTGTGTAGGTTTTAAGTAGGGGTTTAGTTCATTTATAAGTTGGATTATTTTAACGATAGGAGTGAATTTTAAAATTGTTGTGGTATGAAATATTATAGTTTGTTTTTGGTACTTGTGCTAGGTTGGTTGAGCGGGTGTGAGGGAGATAAAAATAACTTTCAACAGTATTGGCCACAGCCTGCTGGTCCCAATGGAAACTGGCAATTGACAACTACTGCACCAGTGCCAACAAGCTTCAGTGTTCGTACAGGTGAAAATATTAAATGGACCTCAGCGCTTCCAGAAGGGGGGCAAAGTGGGATTACAGTTTGGGAGGATAGGATTTTTTTGACCGTCATGAAGCCAGTTGAAAAAGTGGTGAATAAACAGGATTTGATGGGAAGTGATGTGTTGGCATTATGTCTAGATGCCGAAAACGGGGAGATGCTTTGGAGTAGGGAAATGGAAGGAAGCAGCCTTTCTGAATATATGTACGGTTTTAGCGATAGTTCCACTCCTAGTCCAGTAACTGATGGAGAATATGTTTGGTTTTATAATGCGAGCGGTAATCTCTCTTGTTTTGATTTTGAAGGGAATTTAAAATGGGAAAGAAGGTGGGAACCAGTAGAAGAATTAGATGGGGTGCATTTTCCATTCAATAAGCAGTTTGAACCATTGATTTATGAAGGGCTAGTTTTTAATATGGAGCCTTATTGGGGGGAAGATGGTGAGCGAGAATATGGGTGGAATTATATATATGGGATAGATAAACTCACAGGGGAAGTGGTATGGATTTCAGAGGATGGTTTGACGCATTATAATACCCCTTATATGGGAAAGACAGCAAATGGACTCCCCGCTCTGATGATTGGGAGAGGAGGACATCATGGTGTCCCAGAGCAACCAATAGGGTATTCACTGGTGAATCTTGAAAATGGAAAAAGTATATGGCGACATCAAGCAGAAAAGGGGATGGCACTTTATAATGCTACTTGGAACCAAGATTATGCAATATGGTACACGGAGAAAGAAAATGAAGTACATGTGCTGGACGCAAAGACAGGGATATTGAAAAAGAAGGTGTCCTTAACCAAAAATGCAGATGTACGAATTTGGGATGAAGATAAGGCCGGTTATCAAGTGCTGGAAAATATTGATATAAGCGAGGAACTTACCCCAGTCGTTTTCCCTGCTTGGTATAGCAATATCCTTGTAGGGGATAAGTTGTTCTTTATGTGTTTTAAAAAGGGGCCATACAGAAATAATATTGGCCCTGAATATGCCCTTGCCAGGGTTGATATAAATACAGGCAAGGCAGCATATCTTCAGGTGCCTGTGCAGGTAGAATACCATGATAATGTCAAAGAGTATGTATGGAATGAGGAGGCGAAGGCTGCTACCATAAATAATAAAGGGCTTGATGTGGCTCATGACAAAAGGTCCCAGAGAGATGGTTGGCATTGGAATTTCAACGGGAATCCTATTTGTGTTAACGGAAAAGTATTTTTCACCACTATGGCAGGAGTTTGTTATGTGATAGATGCTAATGCAGAGAAGTTTGATGAATCAGCTTTGATTGCAGTAAATGACCTTGGCCCCAAAGGAGGTACATGGTCTGTCAATACCCCTTCTTTTGCCAATGGAAAACTTTATCACAGGACATTGAAAAACCTTATAAGTATAGGCAAGGAATGATGATGCTAAATAATGGAAATTGGTTTATAGGTTTCTTTGTATTGGCTTGTTTTGTTAATAGTGTGTAATGAAACAATAAAATTTTTGTTTTGTTTCGATTTTGTTATTTTTAATATTGTTTTAATTTTATGAAATTATTAAATCTTTAACTAAAGCACAGCACCACTAACTTGAATGTTTAAAACTGAGAGAAATATTGACAAGGAAAAAGTCATTGCGCTTATCTCAGGTTCTGAAGAGGCTTTTGATCATTTGTTTAGGAAATATTCAAAAAAGATCTATCATATCTCCAGGAAAATGCGTTTGGGTCATGAGGATGCTGAGGGAGTCGTCCAGGAAGTTTTTATTAAAGTTTGGAATAACCGTGAACGCTTGGATGCTGAACTTTCATTCAATGCCTATTTGATTGCAATAGTGAGGTCCATTGTGATCCGGCAAGTACAACGAAAGGCAAAGCTATCCTCTTATAAGGAATATGTATTTCCGTTTTTAAATGAAACGGATACGACTACGGAGGATTATGTGATTTTTTCAGATATGATGGACCTTTCTTCTAGAGCGATGGAAAGTTTGCCGCCCAAACAAAAGCAGGTTTTTATGATGAAGAATTTTGAACATTTGAGCATCGATGAAATTGCCGAGAAGCTTCATGTTTCAAGAAAAACTGTTAAGAACCAGATTTTTAGAGCAAGCAAGTCTCTAAAGGAGAAATTAGCTGATTCCAAAATTATCTCTGTAATGATTTTTATTATGCTGGTTTTCAGTTAGTAATCTGTTTTTTATTGAAAATATTTGACCCCGAGTGGGTCTTTCAGTTCTCTTGTGTCTATATAATAATAGTAACACAAAGTGAATGGATAGGAAAAAACAACTTGACGATTTTATTGAAGGGAAGCTTTCTCATGAAGAAGCCAAAGATTTTTTGAATTGGTTGATTTCGGAGGAGGGGGAAGAGGAGTTTTCTGCTCTCATAGATGAAGAATGGTTTAGCGGCACAAAGGAGAAGGAGTATGCAGAGTTTGATATGGAAAAGCTCCTAGGAAGGACAAAAAGGGCCAAAGGTGGGGGAGCTTTGTATCTTTCCGGAAAAGACAGCGTGAGTAACCGTATTCCAAAAAGGAATGGTCAAAGATCTGCTTGGCTTAAGGTAGCTGCCAGCTTGGTGATTATATTCTCATTGTCATTTCTTTTAATTAAATGGACTGAGGAACCTGTTTCCAAACAAGTGGAGTCCTCTTTGGAATTGGTTACAAGAAAGAATCCATCTGGAATTAAGACAAGGATACATTTACCTGATGGCTCCATAGTATACTTGAATGCAGAAAGCACGGTCAGCTATCCCAAAAGCTTTGTCAATAATAGAACAATTCATCTTACTGGAGAGGCATTTTTTGAGGTTAAGAAAGATAGTTTACATCCTTTTTCTGTAGTAAGTGATCGATTGACCACTGTAGCATTGGGAACATCCTTTAATATCAGGGCTTTTGAAGGAGATAATTCTGTGGAAGTGACTTTGGCGACAGGAAAGGTAAAGGTAAGTGATGCCAGAACAAACCAAACATTGACACTGCTTCCAGGTGAGGCTGCTAGTTTGAAGGCAGGAGGCGAGGTATTGGAAAAGTATTCAGCAGATGTTTCCATGAGCACCCAATGGGTAAGAGGGGTATTGGTATTTAAGAATACTTCACTCAAGAAAATAATAAAAAGATTAGAGCGCTGGTACGGAGTGGAGATACATTTTAAGGGCAAAGTTGCTGATGAAAAATGTTCAGGTGAATTCATGGAAGGTGAATCACTGGCAAATGTACTGAGAGTGTTAAGCTACTCCGTTGAGTTTGAATATGAGATAAAAGGAAATCAAGTGATTATTACTCAAAATTAATAACGAAAGCTTATGAAATAGAGTGTTTTACGGAAATGAGCCTGGAGGATACTAGTGATATCCCCCAGGCAAACATCGAATTAATCAATAGCAGATCTGAGAATTTGGCGATGCTCGGTTTGCTATGATATGTCTAACCCAATGTTTCAACTAATGGTAAAATTATGAATAAATACTTACGATTAATAATCATGTCAACTAAGTACGCTTTGTACGGGTGCTTGATCATGATTCTTGCTATGTCTTCTGTTGCTGCTGAGTCAGTAAAAGCACAGGTGAAAAGTATAGATGAGGTAGTAGTGGAGCTCCAAAAATCCAACGTGTCCCTAAATGATATATTGAAGGAAATAGAGCAAAAAACTCCTTTCCATTTCTTTATGGTTGATAAAGGGATGGATACCAACATGAAGATCACCCTTAAAGAAAGAAAAACGACTGTAGCAGATCATTTGAAAGAGATCGCCAAGCAGTCCAAATTGAAGTTTAAGCAGGTCAATGAGACCATCAGTGTAAATAAATCCGGAAGAAACAAGGCTGTTTTTGTTCAGATAAAACAAATCACCATATCTGGCAGGGTGACTTCCGAGACTGAACCTGAAGGGATTCCTGGCGTCACCGTTAGGTTGAAAGGAGGGAATACAGGAACTGTAACTGATGTCGATGGGAATTTTAGTTTCAATGTACCTGATGAAAATTCAGTAATTGTAATCAGTTCCATTGGCTACAAATCAGTAGAAATTACGGTAGGGAACCAGCAGACATTTGACGTTAAGCTGGAAGAAGATACCAAAGCACTGGAAGAAGTGGTTGTTGTGGGCTATGGTACACAGAAGAAGGTTAACTTGACTGGAGCTGTAAGTCAAGTTACCTCAGAAATGCTAGAAAACCGCCCCGTAGCAAATATTGGACAAGCACTTCAGGGTACGATTGCCAATCTAAACGTGGGTATTTCCAATGGTAGTCCTAATACTGTTCCATCTTTTAATGTACGTGGAGGTACTTCATTTGGTAAAAATTCTAATGGTGATTTTGTTTTTCAAAATGGAAGTCCATTGATCCTTGTAGATGGTGTGGAGATGGATATCAACCAGCTAAATCCTGAGGATATTGAAAGTGTTTCTGTTCTTAAAGATGCCGCTTCTGCAGCTATTTATGGGGCAAGGGCTGCCTATGGTGTGATGTTGGTAACGACCAAGAAGGGAGCTAGTGCAGAGGGAACTAAGGTTACATATAGTAATTCATTTCAGTGGAACAGGCCATCTGCAGTTCCTGACTTATTGGATGCTTATACTATTCAAGATGCAGCCATTAAAGCACTTGAATTACAAAACCGAACTCCTTCTACGGATATGCTAGAGAAAAGAGATAGAATTGAAGCATATATGAATGATCCTGAAAATATGAATCCATACTTTATGGATGATGGAGGGAATATTATATGGATAGGTAATACTAGGCCCTATGAAGAAGCATTGAGAAGTTCTTCTCCTATGCAAAAGCATAACCTGAATCTTTCAGGTGGAACGAAAAAAACATCCTATTATGCCTCTTTAGGTTATCAAGGTCAAGAAGGTCTATATAAAATAAATACAGATAAATTCCAACGATACAATATGATGTTAAATGTAAGCTCAGAAGTGTCTGATTGGTTTTCAATAGATTTTAGAACCTCATATAGTAAGTCGAATTATTCTGAACCTGTAAGTCCTGCTGGAAAAGGGGGATGGTGGACAGCCATGTCCCAAGAAGCAGGAAGAAATGTTAATATGCCAATCATGACTCCTGAAGACTCTCCCGTGGGGGCCATGTATACGGACAATATTCTTTCTTTTATGGATTATGGATCAAGAAACGATGAAAATAAGCAGCATATTCTCATGGCTGTAGCACCTACAATTCACCTTCTTAAAGGTTGGGACTTGAAAGCCAATATCTCTTTTAAGTCATATGATTTTAGAAGAAAACAATTTATTCCTGAACTGGAGCGAATTGATAATAGATGGGATGCTCCAACTACTGTACATACCAATCCTAGCTCTGTGCAAAGGTGGAGCCAACATTCTGATCAGTACACAGTAAATGTATTCTCGGACTATTCACTGGACCTGGATAAACACGAGTTTTATTTACTTGGAGGTTTTAACCAAGAATGGTATGAATATGATTATCTAGGAGGAAGAGGAGAGCAAATCTTAACTCCTTTTATTCCGGTAATTAGTCAAACTTTGGGTAATGAATATGCTTATGACAGTGAATCTCACTGGGCGATTAGAGGAGCATTTTACAGGTTTACCTACAATTATGATAATAGGTACCTTATTGAGTCTAATGGACGATATGATGGGACATCGCGTTTTCCTGCCGATAGACGCTTTAAGTTTTTCCCTTCTTTGTCTGGAGCTTGGAGAATTTCAGAGGAGGATTGGGCTTCGGGTCTGAAACCATTGGTTAATGAGTTGAAGCTGAGGGCTTCTTATGGTAGCTTGGGTAACCAGAATGTGGCCAATTATATCTATGTGCCTTCTTACGGGACAATAGCACAGGTAAATTATATTTTCAATAATAACCGTCCTGTAGGGGTTACTCCTCCAGGCTTAGTAGATGCTGATTTGACTTGGGAAACTGCTACTACGATAGATTTTGGTCTTGACGTATCCATGTTCAATAAATTGGATGTTTCATTTGATTGGTATGAAAGGTCTACCTCCGATATTTTGGTGGCTGGGGATAAGTTCCCGGCAGTATTGGGTACAGGGGCTCCTACCAAAAACTCTGGTGAGATGAAGACAACAGGTTGGGAATTGACCACCAAATGGAGAGATAAACTAGATAATGGAATAAGATACGATATTGCTCTAAACTTGAGTGACTATCAAAGTGAAATAGTTTCATTTGATGGAAATCCAAATAATCTTCTAAGTGGACTTTATGTAGGACAGACAATGGGGGAAATCTGGGGTTATGAAACTGAGGGGATATTTCAAACTCAGGAACAGATAGATAATGCTCCAAGCCAAGAATTGATCAACTCAGGCTTGTGGTTTCCGGGGGATGTTCAATACAAGGATTTAAATGCTGATGGTGAGATAGGACCTGGAGCCAGTACATTAGATGACTCTGGTGATAGAAGAATCATTGGAAACAGTACGCCAAGGTATCGATTCGGGCTAAATATGAATGCATTTTGGAAAGGTTTTGATCTAAATGTGTTTTTTCAAGGAGTTGCCAAAAGGGATGTTTGGATAGGAAATAATCTTTTCTGGGGCGGAATTGCAGGAGGAACTGGTACTTATGAAGTGTATAACAACTCTTGGACTCCAGAAAGAACAGATGCTTATTTCCCTGCTTATAGAAGTACGGGCGCCAATAGACAAGTTCAAACCAGATACCTACAGGATGCTTCTTATATCAGGTTGAAAAACTTAACCTTGGGTTATACAATTCCTGCCTACCTCACGGAGCAAATCAATTTGGACAAAGTGAGGGTATATACTTCTGCCTATAATATTTGGGAAGGAACGAAGGTGCCAGATACATTTGATCCTGAGGTACTAAGTGGTAATTATCCAATGCTTAGATCTATGGCTGTAGGCCTTCAAGTTACATTTTAATCCAAAAAAGTCTCAATCATGAAAAAAATATATATCGTAATAACATGTTTTGTAGGGCTCCTTTGGGGGTGTAATGATGAATTCATGGAACGCTACCCGTTGGACCAGATTAGTGATGAAAATTTCTGGAGAACAGAGCAGGATCTAGAATTATATTGTAATAATTTTTATCCCACTTACATCAAAGGCTTTGGGGCTGGATGGGGAACCAATTCGGTAGCTCCTTATGGTTATAATGAAGCTATTGCATATGGTGATGTGATTACAGATAATGGGGCGCCACAGTCCTACTCAAAAGTAGCTGCAAATCAATATAATGATCATGTCAGTGGTGGAAGTGGAAGTGGCGGATGGAACTGGAGTGATATGCGGGAGTTGAATTACTTCTTGGATAACTACCAAAGGGGGGATATTGACCCTGCTGCTAGAAATATTTATGCTGGAGAGATCTTATTCTTCAAGGCTTGGGATTATTTCAAAAAGGTGAAAACCTTTGGTGATGTGCCATGGTTGACGCATGTCGTGCAAACTAATTCCCCTGAATTGATGGCTCCAAGAACTCCAAGAGCTGAAGTGATGGATTCTGTGCTGCACATTTTGAATAAGTCGATTAGTTACTTGCCTGAAAAGGGAGCTGAGAAGCCTGATCGTTTGAATAAAGATGTGGCTTTGCATTTAAAGTCTAGGATTTGCCTTTATGAAGGAACCTATAGAAAATACCATGCTGAGTTGGGATTGGACGGGACTAAATTTTTGGAAGAAGCCGTCGACGCCGCAGAACAATTGATGGGAGGTACTTATAACCTTTATTCAACAGGAGATGCGGAGAATGATTATAATGATCTGTTTGCAACCTACAGTTATGATGGAAATCCTGAAGCAATCCTTTGGAAAGAATATTCAGAAGATTTGACTATGGGGGTGGCTTTTAGTCGTTACTATGCACAGAATTTGCGTCATAGACATGGGGCAACAAGGTCACTGGTAGATGAATACCTTTGTGAGGATGGCCTTCCTATTTCTGTTAGTCCATTATTTATGGGTAAAGATTCTATACAGCGAGAAATGATGAATCGTGATCCAAGATTGAAACAAACTATTGCTGATTTTGGTACTTATAACCTTCAAGCAGGAGTTCAGGGAGCGAATAATGCACCAAAACCAAATATTCCAGGACTTAATGGTAATAAGTGTCCTACAGGTTACCGGGTGGCCAAATGGTTTTTGAATGATCCCGCAGATTGGGATCGAGTGACTAACGGAATGCAGGCTGCAATGGTGTTTAGGTATGCTGAAGTACTATTGAACTATGCCGAAGCGAAATATGAGTTAGGACAGCTTGACCAGGGTATATTGGATGAAACAGTTAATCTTATACGTGCAAGAGTTGATATGCCTCCTTTGATAATGGGGAATATCTCAGAAGATCCAATCATGGATGGGAATTATGCCACTTATTGTAATTATGTTCCTGACCCTGTTTTAAGAGAAATCAGAAGAGAAAGAAGGGTGGAATTGGCCTATGAGAGTTTTAGATGGGATGATTTGATGAGGTGGAAAGCAGGACGTTTTCTTGAAATTCCAGTTGAAGGAATCAAATTTGTACAGGAACAATTCCCATCAGTCGTAGTCGATAAAGATGTGTTTTTGAGTGAGGAAGGATATATTTTGCCTTATTATCAGACCCTTCCGGAAGGAAGACAATTTGATGAAGGAAAACAATATCTTTTCCCAATTCCGATCGAAGATTTGGTGTTGAATCCAAATCTTCAACAAAACCCGGGTTGGGAGTCAAATTAATTCAACTAATAAATTTTTAGAGTAAATAAAGATTTTGGAGGGGCCATTTGGCTCCTCCCTGATACTTTATTGCCTTTTTTAATGTTTAACTAACTATTTAATAACTAAGCCATGCGAAACCAAGTAAAAGTAATTTTTGGAAAAGTACTGATGATTTTTGCGTCAGTTGCGGTAATTTCTTGTGAACAAATACCGGTTGAGTCCACAAATTTTGTGGAAGCCAAAATGGGGAGGGGTGCTGTTACCCATGCTGAGAACCTCAATATTGTTTATTTTGTACCTACTGATAATCCAGAAGTAGAAGATTATCAAGAGCGATTAAGTGATTTATTAATCCATTTTCAAGATTTCGTTAAAGACGAAATGGATAGAAATGGTTTTGGAAACAAAACATTTGGCTTGCCGTATGACTCGGCAGCTAATCTAGTGAAGCTAATCAAGATTGATGGTGAGCATGATCAGGCTACTTATGGCTATGGTAGTGGAAGTGCGATTATTAATGAGATCAATGCTTACAGGTCAAATTATCCAGAGGACTTTACCAGTCAGCATACATTGATTATTCTTCCTCAAAGAACAGATGGAGGTAGCCAGCCATTTTATGGATATGGCAAGTACTGTTTTGCAGTGGATAATCCCAATATTAGTGTAGAGCAAATACCAAGTACTTCTTCTAATTTAATAGCTGGTATGTTGCATGAACTGGGGCATGGTCTTAACCTTGCACACAATAAAGCCAAAGTTTCAGAACAGCAGACAATTGGTACTTCATTAATGGGTGCGGGAAATTATACTTGGGGCAGAACAGGTACTTTCATCCCATTGGCTGATTGTGCTATTCTTAATAGGAATCAAATTTTTCAGGTTACTCCTGTAGCCGATATTTATGGAAGTGCAAGTACAACTATGAGTCCTGTATTGCATTATGATCCTGTAAACAATGTGATTGAGCTTTCTGGTACATTTACCAGTAACAAGACAGTCAGTGATGTGCTTGTCTGGGTAGATCCTAATGTAAATGGAGAAGGTTCTGGATCTAATAGAGATTATAATTCAGTTTCTTGGGTAGCAGAAAAGAATGGAAATTCATTTCAGGTAGATATACCAATGGATGAAATTCAGGATTTTGGAGATTGGTTATATGAGTTGAAAATCAAGCTTTTGATGGAAAATGGAACCATAAAAACCCATGGGTATTCTTTTAGCTATGTAAATGGCGAATTCACGCTTCCTGAGGGAGTAGGTGTTTTCCAGCATTCCAGCTATAACGGATGGGGGATTACCTTGGCTCCGGGATCTTATACCACTAGTGATTTGGAAGACTTAGGAGGTATTGGTAATGATATCAGCTCTATCAAAGTCCCCTTAGGATATGAGGTAGTGTTGTATGACGGAGATAATTTTACGGGAGCAACTTATGAAGCAGGACCTGGGAATATAAGTTTCTTATCAGGGTTTAATGATAAGATTTCTTCTATGGTTGTTTTAAAACAATAAGTAAAATCTATTATCACATTAGGTGAGGTGATGCCTTGCCTAATGTCTTTCCTTGTTGATTAATTAAAATGAATTATTATAAGAGAGCCATCAGATCGTCTATGGCTAAATCAGTATTTATTTATAAGGCATTTGTTGCCCTAAGCTTTGTTGCTGGTATTTCAATTGACACGCTTGCTCAAGGGCGAAAAGAAATTGATTTTAATCAGGGTTGGCTCTTCAAGAAAGGAGCCAAAGATTATGAAAAGGGTGTTTCATTTTCGCTAGAAGAATGGAAGGAAGTGACCGTTCCTCATACGTATAATAGTGAGGATATGCAGTTGGGGAAAGACTTTTATACTGGGGACGGTTTTTATCATAAAGAATTCACAGTGGCAGATTCTTTAAAGGAAAAACGTTTGTTTCTCCGCTTCGAGGGAGTAGGGTCTGTAGCTCAAGTTTACGTCAATGGCCGTTTTTTGGGAGAACATAAGGGAAGCTATTCTGCATTTGCCTTTGAAATTACCCATTCTGTAAACTATGGTGAAAAAAACACCATCTTGGTAAAGACCAATAATGAGGCGAGAAAAGATGTTTTGCCCGTTAATCATTTTTTGTTTCCCATATATGGAGGGATTTATAGACCTGTATCTCTTATCATCACCAATAAGGTAAATATTAAAGTGACCGATCATGCTTCACCGGGAATATTTATCCGCCAAAAAGATATTTCTGACAAACAGGCAACTATAAGTGTAAAAGCAAAACTTGAAAACAAGGAAATTGCTTCTAAGAGTGTGTCGCTGCGTATTGAGGTGAAAGATGCTAAGGGGAAAAGTATTAAGGTCATTGAGGAGCCTTTGGCTATTCGCCCACAAGGTGTGACCGTGGGAGAACAGGAGTTCACTGTTAAAAATCCACATCTCTGGCAGGGAGTTGAAGATCCGTACTTGTATACGCTTACTACATCACTGGAGGATGGCGATCGTGTGCTTGATGCGGTGACTCAGTTCTTAGGGATAAGATCAGTTGAGATAAAGCCAGGAAAGGGAGTCTTTTTAAACGGAAAGGCTTATCCAATGCATGGTGTCACCAGACACCAGGATCGATGGGGTTACGGCAATGCACTCAGTAGGTCGCAGCACTTAGAAGATATGCTTTTGATCAAAGAAATTGGAGCCACTACGATACGTTTGGCTCACTATCAGCAGGCAGAGGATATGTATTCCATTGCAGACAGTTTAGGTTTTTTGATTTGGGCAGAAATTCCCTTTGTCAATACTTATACCTCGGAGGAGGCAGCAAATGCCAAACAACAGATGACAGAGTTGGTGCGTCAGAATTCCAACCATCCTTCCATCTATATTTGGGGAATACACAATGAGGTGTACTCCAAAACGGAAGACGAGTATGTGGCGGTGCTGTCGAGAGAACTCAATGATATCGCAAAAACCAATGATCCTGACCGACCTACCGTAGCCGTAAGCGGTTATGGAGAAATGTGGCGTCCTGCTAACTTGTCCACAGATGTGCAAGGAATGAACCGCTATTATGGCTGGTATGAAGGTAAGATTGATGATTTGGAGCAATGGGTAGAAGGTTTAGAAGAAGCCTATCCTGAACATATTGTCATGCTTGCAGAATATGGGGCAGATGGCAATATGGACCAAGGTGCCGAAAAATTGCCAGGGAGCAGGAATCCCGTAAATGGGAAGTTTTTTCCTGAAAATTATCAAACCGAGACCCATATTCAACAGTGGGCCATCATCGAGGACCATCCTTATATTACAGCTTCTTATTTATGGAACATGTTTGAGTTTGCTGTGCCTATGTGGAATCGTGGAGGGGTGAATGCAAGAAACCTTAAAGGCTTGGTTACTTTTGATCGAAAAAGAAAGAAAGATAGCTTTTACTGGTATAAAGCTAACTGGAATCCTGAACCGATGATCCACTTGGCTAATAGCAGAGATAATAAGCGGACTGAAGCAAATACTACGGTACAGCTTTTTACCAATTTATCTTCCGTGGAGCTGATAGTCAATGGGCAGAAAATAACGAAGGAGTTGTCAGGAGTTAACAAACATCACAAAAAGTTTGAGGTGATGCTCCAGAAAGGAAATAACCTAATTATGGCGGAAGGACAAGATGATGCTGGTAAAGTGATTTCTGATAAAATGGAATGGGTCTTGGACTGAAAATGTGGGGAAAATAAAAATTAATATAATAATGAGATTAAGGAATTTTACACTAGGGGCAATACTGATGTTGGCGCTAGTTGGAGGAAAAGTAATGGCCCAAACGTCAGAGAACAGCCCTAGGACATCTATTGAATTGGAGCATGGTGCCCATAGATTAGGGAAAAGAACTGATCCAATGATGGAAAGGTGGAGGGATTATGGTTTGGGACAGTTTATCCATTGGGGAGTTTATTCCATTACGGCCGGTAAATGGGAAGGGAAGGATTATCCAGGCGCTTCTTCTTGGATTCGTTCTTGGTCTGAGATGCCTGGTGAGGATTATGATCAATTGTATAAGCAGTTTGACCCCGAACGTTTTGACCCTAAAGCGTGGGCCAAGCAAGCAAAATCAATGGGGGCGAAATATATGATCATTACCGCCAAACACCATGATGGCTTTTGTCTTTGGCCAAGTGAGTTTACAGACTATGATATAGCCAGTACCCCTTATGAGAAAGACTTAATAGGTCCAATGGTAGAAGCCTATGAAGCGGAGGGAATTGATGTTTACTTATATTTTTCGGTGATGGACTGGAACCATCCAGGATTTAGAACTGAGTTGAAAACTTCTGAAGACCGTGAGGCTTATGAAGAATTCAAGACATTCACACGAAATCAAATTTTGGAATTATTGGAAAGGTACCCGAGTACCAAAGGTCTATGGTTTGATGGAACCTGGGATGCTGCTTGGAAAGAACAGGCAGGTTTTGCAGATAAATTGGAAGCTGAAATGAGGGAGATGATTCCAGGGATTATCATAGGCAGTAGGTTCAGACCTGATGATTACGGTAATAGGCACTTTGATAGCAATGGCGATCTAATGGGAGATTATGAGCAAGGTTGGGAAAGAAAATTACCAAAGACCATAGAGGATGTTAAGGGGAATGATTGGGACTGTGTAATGACGGTTCCCGAAAATCAATGGGGATACCATTATGATTGGAAGGGCCATGTTAAAACCAGTTTTGAATTGGTGGAAATGTTGGTGAAGTCAGTGTCCTTGAATGGAAATTTTGTATTGAATTTTGGCCCTGACAGGTATGGTGAATTCAGAAATGAAGAAAGACAGCTGTTCAAGGAAATTGGGGATTGGATGGATGTTAACCAAGAAGCAATTTACGCTTGTGGGTATCTTGACTGGGAAAAACAAGACTGGGGTTACTATACCAAGGACAGGGAGACTGGAAAGATCTATATGGTCGTGTTTAATATGCCGATCAATGGTGCCTTGAGGGTCAAAACTCCCGGAAAAGTTCAACTGGACAAGGTTTATGAATTAAAGGACCCGAGTAAGGTCTTTACTCCTGAGGAAATCCATCAAAATGAATTTTTTATTCATTACTCAACGGAGAAAGCTTCAAATTCCCCATTTGTGATCGTTATTGAGTCGTCCTCAATGGATGCGGAAGGAGGAAAAACTTATCAAAAGGCGAAGACCTGATGGAATATGCCCAAAGGGTCACAAGGCCTTTTTGACGGGGATATAAATTATTTTAACCAATATAACTTTATTTAAATAAGATGAAAAAATTGATATGCGGAGCCGCATTATCGGTAATGATTGCAGGAGGGAATGTTAAGCTGGCCATGGCCCAAACCCCAAAGAATACGCCAAGGACCTCCATTGCTTTGAGGCATGGGGCACATGATTTGGGCAAAAGGACTGATCCAATGATGGAAACCTGGAGAAATTATGGTTTGGGCCAGTTCATTCATTGGGGTGTTTATGCAATTGCCGGAGGACACTGGGACGGAAAATATTATGGGGGAGCAGCGGAGTGGATCCGTTCATGGAAGGAAATGCCTAAGGATGCTTATGATAATCTGTACAAACAGTTTGATCCAAAAGAATTTGATGCCAAAGATTGGGCCAAACAAGCGAAAGATATGGGCGCCAAATACATGATCATCACCACCAAGCATCATGATGGCTTTTGTCTGTGGCCCAGTGAATTTACTGACTATGATGTAAGTAACTCTCCTTACAAGGAGGATATCATTGGTCCATTGGTGGAGGCTTATGATGCAGAGGGCATTGATGTATACCTGTATTTCTCAGTGATCGATTGGAACCATCCAGGTTATCGGTCCACCTTGAAGACTGAAAAGGATCGTGAGGAATATGAGGAGTTCAAAGAGTTTACCAAAAACCAATTGGTTGAATTGCTGGAAAGGTATCCGAGTACAAAGGGCCTTTGGTTCGATGGGACTTGGGATGCTGCTTGGAAAGAGCAGGCCGCCTTTGCTGATGAGTTAGAAACAGAACTAAGAGAAATGCTTCCAGGCTTGATTATAGGAAGTAGGTTCAGGCCCGACGATTATGGTAACCGTCATTTTGATAGCAATGGAGATCTAATGGGAGATTATGAGCAAGGTTGGGAGAGAAAGTTGCCAAAGACCATAGAAGATGTCAAAGGCAATGATTGGGACTGCGTAATGACGGTTCCGGAAAACCAATGGGGCTATCACTCCGATTGGAGAGGCCACGTAAAGACCAGTTTTGAGCTGATAGAAATGTTGGTAAGATCGGTCTCTTTAAATGGGAATTTTGTCATGAATTTTGGTCCAAATGGTGAAGGAGGAATCAGAAAAGAAGAGACCCAATTGGCTACCGAGATTGGAGACTGGATGGATGTCAATCATGAAGCAATCTATGACTGTGGCTATCTGGATTGGGAAAAACAGGACTGGGGATATTATACCCAAGACCGCAAGACTGGGAAGATCTATATGGTTGTGTTCAATATGCCCCTGAATGGAGCTCTTCGGGTTAAAACACCAGATAAAATAAAGTTAGAGAAAGTGTATTCGCTAAAGAATGGTGAGGAGTATACTCCAGAAGAGATTCATAAAAATGAGTATTTTATTCATTATACCCCTGATCATAAATCACAATCTCCAATGGTTATTGTGATCGAGCCAAGTTCGGGAGATGGAGGAAATGAAAATGTTTACCAAAAGGCGAAGACATAAAGTCTTGTAATTTTATGATAAATGATCTGAAGCAGGAGGAGACTCCTGCTTTTTTTAGTTTATGCGGAGATTATCAAAGAATGAGAACCGCAACACGTTCTACAAACGGAGATATGTAGGGATGTATGGTAATGCCATGAGTTTGTGTTTTTTTGTTGTTAATTAATTTCCGATTAAGGTATAATAAATTCTTTTTATTTCTTTTTTTTGTGAATAATCATGTTTCAAATGAAATATTCTGAAAGAATTAATTTGATAAAAGTCAGGGTTTGAAACATCAACAACCTAATTTCAATCACTAATTTAAATTTTGTACTTCATGAAGTCCTTAGTTACCACAGCTTTGTGCGTAATGGCACTGGTGCATACTGGTTTTGCACAAGAAAAGAAAGCTGACCCTATATTTGAAAACCCCAATGTTCAGGAGGAAAACAGGTTGCCGATGAGGTCCTCTTATTTTCCGTTTGAAAATGAAAAATTGGCCCAAGGAAATGATAAAACTGCTTCCAAAAGGTTTTTTGATCTAAATGGAACATGGAAGTTTTTATGGACTGATCATTATGAAAAGCTTCCGCAAGATTTTGAAGCGGTAGATTTTGATGATAATGGTTGGGATGATTTTAAAGTGCCTGCCAACTGGGAATTTAATGGTTACGGAACACCAATATATGTGAACCACCCATTCGAATTTGCAGTGGACAACCCCAATCCTCCATATATAGAAAATAAAGATAATCCTGCTGGTGTTTATCGAAGAACAATTACCCTTCCAGAGAGCTGGGAAAACGAGCAAGTATTCATTCACCTAGGAGCGGTAAAATCAGCTTTTAGACTCTATGTGAACGGAGAGTATGTTGGCCTAGGAGAGGATAGCAAGCTGGAATCCGAATTTGAACTTACCGATTATGTGAAGGCTGGCGAAAACCTCATTGCAATTGAGGTGAGAAGATGGCATGATGGGTCTTATTTGGAAGCACAGGATTTCTGGAGAATTTCCGGTATAGAAAGAGATGTTTATTTATACAGCAGACCAAAGGTTCATTTTTATGACTTGTTTGTGAAAAGCCCATTGACTAATAACTACAGAGACGGGAAATTGAATGTCACTGTGGATCTTTGGAATCGTACCAATGAGCCTCAAGGTGAGCACACGGTTACTGCTAAATTATTTGACCAGCATGGTAACTTGATTTTTGAAAAGTCTCAAAAAACCACTGGGCTTAAGAGAAAGCTAGGAAAAACTGTTTTGAATTTTGCTACAGAGATTAGCAATGTGGATGCTTGGTCTGCAGAAATCCCAACTTTGTACGAACTGGAATTGGTATTGGCTGATGAAGCTGGTAAAGCCGTTGAGGTGATCCGTCAAAATGTTGGTTTTAGAACTTATGAAATTGTAGGTAACCAGTTCTTGGTTAATGGTCAGCCAGTATTGTTCAAAGGAGTGAACCGTCACGAGTCACATCCTGAAACTCACCATGTGATTACTCGCGAGCAGATGGAGACTGACGTTCGCATCATGAAGGAGTTGAACATGAATGCAGTGAGACTTTCCCACTATCCTAATGATCCTTATTGGTATGAGCTATGCGATAAATATGGTTTCTATGTCATCGATGAAGCCAATATAGAGTCACATGGTATGTATTACAGTGCGGAAAAGTCTTTGGGTAATGCTCCTGAATGGGAATATGCGCATCTTTTGAGAATCAAGAGGATGGTTTTCAGAGATAAAAACCATCCTTCTGTAGTCGCTTGGAGTATGGGTAATGAAGCTGGTAATGGCTATAATTTTTATAAAGCATACGAATGGATCAAAGCTTATGATCCTTCCCGTCCAGTTCAGTATGAAAGATCTACTTACGAGTGGAATACAGATATCATTGTACCACAGTATCCACATCCAAAATCCATGGAGAGATATGCGCAAAGTAATCCTCCAAGACCCTATATCATGAGTGAGTATGCCCATGCTATGGGTAACAGCTTGGGTAACTTCAAAGAGTACTGGGAGGTGATCAAAAAGTATCCAAGTTTGCAAGGTGGTTATATCTGGGACTGGGTTGACCAAGGGATTTACCTTGAGAAAGATGGTAAGACTGTATTTGGCTATGGTGGAGACTGGGGACCAGAAGGAACTCCAAGTGATGATAACTTCTTGATCAATGGTGTAATTATGCCGGATAGAAGATGGAATCCACACGCATATGAAGTTAGAAGAGTACATCAAGAAGTCTCGTTTAAGTTGACTAAAGCAGGCAAGTTGGAGATTTTCAATGAATACTTCTTCAGAGACATTGCCAACTATGAATTTGAGGCGATTCTATTGGAAAATGGAGAAGAGCTTAAGCGTGAGAAAGTAGGTTCATTTGCTTTGGCTCCAAGACAGACCATGACTGTTGATCTGCCATTTGAGATAGAGACTGATGAATCTGCGGAATACAGGTTACAGATCGAAGGTAAGATCATTGAAGAAGAAGGAAGAATGACTCCTGGTACTTTATTGGCTGAAGAGGAGTTTGCATTGACAGCTCCAGTTTTGGCGACTTTTGAGCCAGTGGCAGCTGAAGTAGAAGTGAATGAGGATGGTAATAACCTTACTATCAATAATAAAAATTTCTCTGTTGTATTTGATAAGACTACTGGACAGTTCCATGACTATACTTTCAAAAAGAAGGCACTTATTGTGGATGGTCCAAGTCTATCTCTTTTCCGTCCTTTGGTGGATAATGACTTTGGTGGAGGAAGAAGTAAAAACTATGATTACCTCAATGGAGATATTGCTAAATTGAAGAGCATTGAGCATAAAGCTGTGGAAGCGACGTATCAAGTAACTGTTGTTTATGATGTCTTGAACGGTGATGCTTCTTTTACTCAATTGTACAGCTTTGACAATGATGGGAAAATCAAGGTCGATAATGACTTCAAGGCTATCAAAGGTGATCATGAGTTATTGTTGAAGCTAGGGACTGATTTGAAACTTCCAGGTGAATTGGATCATTTTGCTTGGTATGGTAGAGGTCCTTGGGAGAGTTATGAAGATAGGAAATACAGTTCGCAAGTAGGTCTTTATGAAGGAAGTGTTCTGGAGCAGTATCACCCTTATGTACGTCCGCAAGAGTCAGGAAACAAAACTGATGTAAGGTGGGCTAAAGTGACCAAGCCAGGAAAGCAAGGGGTTAAAATCTCTGCTATTGGAGACTTGTTAAATGTGAGTGCATTGCCTTATAGCATTGATCAGTTATATCCTGGTAAAGAAAAGAAAAATATCCATTCTGGAGAGCTAGAGCAAAGCGGATTTACCTATCTGCATGTGGATCATATCCAAATGGGAGTGGCCGGTATCAACAGTTGGGGATCTATTGCGCTGGAAGAGTACAGGGTATTGTTCCAAGATTATGCCTATAGCTATATCATCGAACCAATCCAAAAATAAACTGAAGAGCTATGAGATATAAAAGTTTTTTAACTATATCATTTATTGTAGGCCTAATGGCCTGCAATAATGTTTCCTTGGAAGATATAGAGAAGGAATATTTATCAGAAGTGTCTATCCCAGTGGGAGGGAACACCTATGTGACATCAGGTCATGAGGGTGCCAAAATCAGTAGAAGAAGTGGAGCTGTTGAGGACTGGTCCAATAAAGAGACTGTGCTCAGTACTTATTTCAAATTGCCCCAAGCTGAAAAGGCCTTGTTGCAATTGGTTTTGGATAGCAGAGAATCTTCTAGTGAATTACAAGTGACTGTTGGAGAAACTGCTGAAACAATTGCTTTAGAGGCTGGAACCGAAGATACAGTAAGTGTTGGGTTATTTGACCTTCCAGCGGGTTATACCCAAGTGGATGTTCAAGGGCTTTCAAAAACTGGTGCTACTTTTCCTTCACTAAAATCCCTTATTGTAAGAACTAAAAATGATTTAGAGGTAACCTATGTCAAGGATAATGAAAGTAACCGCTTTTACTGGGGTAGAAGAGGTCCTTCTGTTCACTTGTCCTATACTTTGCCAAAGGAAAAAGAATTCAAATGGTTTTATAATGAGGTGACAATCCCAGAAGGAGAAGATCCGAATGGTTCCTATTATATGGCCAATGGATTTGGGGAAGGTTATTTTGGTATTCAGGCCAATTCAGATGATGAAAGAAGGGTCTTGTTTTCAGTTTGGAGTCCTTTTCATACCAATAATCCAGATGAGATCCCTGAAGATCAGCAAATCAAGCTATTGAAAAAGGGAGAGGGTGTTAATACTGGCGAGTTTGGAAATGAAGGTTCCGGTGGTCAGAGTTTCATGAGATACAAATGGATTACTGGAAATACCTATAAATTCTTAAATTCCGTGGAGCCTGATGGAAAAGGAAATACCATCTATACGGCTTATTTCTTTGCTCCTGAGGTGGGAGAATGGAAATTGATAGCCAGTTTCTTAAGGCCTAAGACGGATACTTGGTATAAGCGTCCGCATTCATTCCTGGAAAATTTCAGAGATAGCAATGGCTATATAGGCAGAAAAGGGCTTTATGCCAACCAATGGGCGATGGATACCGAAGGAAATTGGGTAGAGCTTACAGAAGCTAAATTTACTGGTGATGATATCGCAAGAAGAGGATATAGACAGGATTATGCAGGAGGAGAGGAAAATGGCGTTTTCTTTATGAGAAATGGAGGTTTTTTCAATGAGAAGGTGGATTTGAACAGCATGCATGATAGAAAGGCAACTGGGGACCAGCCTGAAATTGATTTTTCAAGTTTGGATTAGCGATAGTCTAATATAACAAGTTTATTAAAGCCCCTTCCTTCTGGCAGGGGCTTTGTTTTTTGTGAAATATTATTTGGAATGAAGGGAATTGTAAGATAATATCGATTGAATGTCAAGGTTTTGAGTATTTTATTGGATAAAGAAATTGATTCGAAAAATTATTTTTTTACTTTTAGAGGCATTAATATAAAGTTAAGTAATTAAACAAAAGTTTAATGCCGGCATTGAATAGACTTTACGAGGAAAGACAATCCCAGTCAAAGAAAGAAATTCCAAGTATTCAGGAGCATTCTGAAACTGAATTATGGATTGCTTTTTTGAAGGGAAGTAATGCCGCACTGTCTAAGATTTATCGGGCCTATTCCAATAAGTTGTTTACTTATGGAAGACAGTTTACATCCAATGAAGCCTTGATAAAAGATGCCATTCAGGATGTGTTTTTTAAGTTGGTTGATCACAAAGATCAGCTTGGAGTAGCTCAGTCTGTTAAGTTTTATTTGTACTCAAGTTTCCGAAGAATCCTCCTTAGGTCCCTAAAAAGGGAAAGAAAGTATGTTGAGGAGGAAGAAGATGGAGAGGCTTTTTATTTTTTAGTAGATGAAGATCATTTTGCCATGGATGCGCTTTTGAACCATAAGCAAAAACAAATGGTAAAGGAAGCTTGTAATGAGTTAACCGCTAGACAAAGAGAAATTTTAAACCTCAGATTTTTTGAAAACCTCAGCTATATAGAAATAGCTGAAATGCTTGATCTAGCTAATGCCAAAACGGTGAGGACGATGCTCTATAGAGTGCTTAATAAGCTTTCAGATAAGCTGAGCCCCTTCAAGCGAAGCCTCTTGTCCTTGATTTTCTCTTTTATCTTTCTTTCATGAATCCTTAAAGAAACAATAACGTAGGTTTTAGTGTATTTATTTGAAATAATTTGTAAAAAATAATATTTCAAATAGTGGTCTTTTGATTTGTGTATGTCTCTTTATTAATAGAAACGTAATAAAGAATACATTTTCATATGCAATTTGATCCTAAGACGGAAAAAGACTTTTTACTTAATGAGCATTTTGTTCAGTGGATGATGGCGCCTGACAGTGAGTCGGATCGTTATTGGTCCAGTTGGGTAAAGGAAAACCCAGAGAAGGCCAGTATGATGAGACGGGCAAAGGAAAGCATCCAGACTTTGACACTGAGAACTTTTGAAATGGAGTCTGATGATAGTGAAATGATTCTAGATAGGGTTATCAAGCATCATAACAGGTCTAAAGAGGGTTTGATCGAAAAGAGATCAGGAACTCAAAAGTTTTTAGATTTTTTGATTTCCAATAGAGTTGCTGCGGTGCTTGTGTTGGTGACTTTGTTTTTGGGTTTGTTGACCCTGGATTTGCAACCAGGAACTACTTCTGATGTAAATGAGAAAAAGGTTGAATGGCTGACCAAAACCAGTAAGGCTGGTACCAAAATGTCTTTCCATCTTCCTGATGGCTCTTTGGTGAAACTTAATTCCAACAGTTCAATATCATTTCCCGCGCAATTTTCTGACAGCATAAGAGAGGTGAAGCTTATCGGCCAGGCCTTTTTTGATGTGGAGCATAATGAAAAACTGCCATTTGTGGTCACATCAGGTGATTTGAAAATCAAGGTGTTGGGGACTTCTTTTGATGTGAATAGTAAGCCGGAAAATAAAGAACAAAAGGTGTCCCTTCTGACAGGAAAAGTAAAGGTGATTACTGCAAGTGGTATGACAGAGCAGCTGAGGCCTCTTGAGATGGTGAGTTACTGCAAAGATGCCAAGGAACTGGTTAAAGGTGATTTTGATCCTGAGGTGATGACAGGCTGGAAAGATGGAATCATAAAATTTGACAACACAGATCATAAGGAGGTCTTTGAGATTCTGGAAGAATGGTATGATGTCGAAATCACCGTGAAAGATAATGTCATATTTAAGGGCGGTATAAACGGAAGGTATGAAAATGAGATGTTGGATAATGTGTTGAAAGGGCTGTCTTATTCCGAGAGCTTTGAATATAAAATTGAAAATAAAAAAGTGACCATTTTCTAAATATAAACCCTATGAGATTAAAACCTAAAATGACCCAAATGGTCTGGCAGATGAAAGGCCGGACTACTTACTGTTTAGCAACTAAAAATTTTAAAAAACTATGATGAAAAATGTACTCAAAAATTTGGGAGTTGCTGCTGTTTGGACTTTGTCCTTATTGGTAGTAATGTCTCCTTTGCAAGCAGAAGAGTATGCGGATAATAGTACTTCGCTTTGGCAAAATGATCTAGACAAAATGATTTTGTCTGTTGAATTTGTGAATGAGCCATTTAAGAATGTGGTAGAAGAGATATAGAGAAAAACTGGTTTTCATTTTACCTATAATGACCTGATTGAGTCTAAAAGAATTACCGTGGCGGCTAAAAAGGAGAGCCTTGAAAAGGTGCTTCAAAAATTGGGCAGTGACTATGGCTTTAGATTCAAGCAAGTCAACAAAACTGTTCATGTAATGGCTCCGCAATATGCTGAAGTATCCCAGGTAGTTTTGAAGGATATAACAGGGACAGTACTTGATGCTAGCGGTGAGCCATTACTTGGTGTAAGTATTTTAGTGAAAGGCACAACCACTGGTACAGTAACTGATTTTGATGGGACCTTTACACTAAAAGGAATTGCTGAAGATGCCGTTCTCCAGGTGTCTTTTATTGGATTTAAAAGCCAAGAAGTTCCAGTAAACGGTTTAAGCCAACTTGAAATTGTTCTTGAAGAGGACGCTCAAGGATTGGAAGAAGTAGTTGTAACTGGTTATACCAGCCAAAAGAGAGAAAACCTGACCGGTTCTATTGCAGTGGTGGATGGTGATAAGTTGAAGGATGTCACTTCTCCAAATGTAAGTAATATGCTCCAAGGAAAAATGGCCGGGGTAAATATCGTTGCCTCTTCAGGAACTCCTGGATCTCTTCCTACTATTAGGATAAGAGGTAAGAACTCCATTCGTTCTTCTGTTGATCCGATTTGGGTGGTGGATGGAGTAATCTGGCATGGAACTCCAAACCTGAACCCAGCAGATGTAGCAAGTATTTCCGTTTTGAAAGATGCCGCATCCGCTGCATTGTACGGATCAAGAGGTGCCAATGGAGTAGTGGTTGTTACCACAAAATCTGCAAAAGGTGCTGATGTAAGTAGTATTAATATCAGTGCTAAAACAGGGGTGTCGACTTTCAATACCGGAGGATTTAAGATTTCCAATTCTCAGGACATGTATGATCTTTGGGGACAGTTCCCAAATCAAAGCTCTGTACCTGATTACTATACGGAAGACCTATTGAATACTGATACCGATTGGTTGGATTTAGGAACTCAAGCAGGAACCGTACAGGATTATAATATTTCTTATACAGGTACTTCCGGTAAGGCAAGGATTTATGCTACTGGAAACTATTTCAAAGAAGAAGGATCGGTAAAGGGCTACACCTATGAAAGGCTTTCTGGTAGATTCAATGTCGATTATGATGTGTCTGAAAAATTCGTTTTCAAACCTAAATTGGCGGCGACTTATACAACTACTGATAGTAGGCAACATAGTATCTACGACATGTATAGAAACTTGCCTTGGGACAATCCCTATGATGAAGAAGGAAATATTGTAAATCCTCAGGATGGTAATACTACTTGGTACGGAAGGGACAATAGAAACTACCTGTATGACCTTCAGTGGAATTATGGAGAAAGTGCTACTTTCAATATTTTGACGAATTTGGATTTCCAGTACGATATCACGGATAACCTGTCTTTCATTTCTACCAATAATATTACCTATTATAATTCCGAAAGTTTCGGATATACAGACCCACGGTCAAATGGTGGTTTGGCTGATAATGGTAGGATCTCCAACAGCATGGCAAAGAGAATTACAAGATTTACCAATCAAATGTTGTCTTACACGAAAAATGTAGGTGATCACTTTATCAATGCTTTGGTGGCTTATGAATACAGTGATTACGGTTATAATGATCTAAGTGCAACTGGTAAAGGTATAGTTCCAGGTGCTCAAATAATCAGCAGTACTTCAGAGCCTACTTCTATCGGTGGCACTAAAAATGATTACGCCTTCCAGTCCTACCTATTGAATGCCAATTATGGGTACAAAAGTAAATACAATGCCCAGGTTTCATTTAGAAGAGATGGAGCTTCCAGATTTGGAGAGAATAATAAATACGGTAATTTCTTTGCAATCAGTGGTTCTTGGAATATACATCGCGAAGACTTCTTTAAAAGCAATGCATTTACCTATTTAAGATTAAAGGCAGCCTATGGTGGAGTGGGTAATACCCCGTCTTCATTGTATCCACAATATGAGCTTTACTCATTGGATGCACAATATAATGGAGACCCTGCTGCTGTGCCAACGACTCTTGGCAACCAAAACCTGACATGGGAAAAAACTTACGATAGCAATATCGGTATTGAGTTTGGACTTTGGGAAAGACTTGATGGTGTGCTAGAAGTTTACAACAAAAGCACCAGCGGACTATTGCACTTTGTGCCATTGCCTAATATCTCTGGTTATGATGGGTATTATGATAATATCGGTGGTGTAAGAAATAGCGGTGTTGAATTTACCTTAGGTGCTAATGTATTGAATACAGCTTCTGGTTTCGACTGGAGATTGGATTTCAACATTGGTAAAAATGTCAATGAAATTACTGAGCTGTATGAAGGAAGAAGTCAAGTTTCAGGGCAGACTATTATAGAAGAAGGCGAAAATATTGATACCTGGTATATGAGAAAATGGGCTGGTGTGAATCCTGAAGATGGAACACCGCTTTGGGAGACTGTTGACCCAAATACTGGCGAGGTAAGTATTACGGGTAGCTACTCTGCTGCTTCACTTCAGAAAGTGGGAACCAGTACACCTGATTTCTTTGGAGGTTTAAGTTCTTATATGGAATTCAAGAACTTCTATCTCAACGCTACTATGGCTTATTCAAAAGGTGCAATGGTTTACCACAGTGCTAGAGAGCTATTTGACAGTGATGGGGCTTATCCAACATATAATTTCATGAAATTGCAGGATGGATGGTCAAGATGGTCTCCTGATAATCCGAATGCAACCCATCCCCAACCAGTGTTTGCGGGAAATAACAATGCCCATAAACCTTCATCAAGGTATTTGGAAGATGCCAGTTTCATGAGAATGAGAAACATAACCTTGGGTTACACCATACCAGCTCAAATTACAGAGGCATGGAAGATTAATGGTTTGAGTGCCTATATCTCCGCTGATAATTTGTTCACTATTACAGATTATTCTGGTTTGGATCCTGAGGCAGCTGTAAATGGAGATAACTCTTCTCCTTATCCAATTCCAAGAAGGATATCTTTTGGTGTAAATCTTACTTTCTAACCTCAAAAGCGAAAAACAATGAAATATATAAAAAATAAATATTGGGTTGGGTTAGTTGCATTGATCCTCAGTGCATGTAATATTGACAGGAGCCCTTATGATTCCATCACTGCGGATGATTTGAAAAATTCAGAATCCAGTGCCCAATCAGTCACTTTGGGTACTTATAGTAGGATGAAGGATTGGAGTAATAATTGGCATAGGTTGTTCGAGTACCCTTCAGATAATGTAGCATTAAGTGGTACTACTACTGATCCGTTGTTTTTTACTTATAACTATCAGAGAATTCCTAATGGTTCTCGTGTGGGTGGTTTTTGGAGAAGTTCTTACCAGATTATTGTAGGTGCCAATAAAACTATTGAGGCTTTGCAAGAAGGGAGTTCAGATGCCAATGACCAATTATTGGCTGAAAATTACTATATCCGAGCATTAATGCATTTTCAGTTGGTGAATATTTTGGGAAGACCATATGTTCAAGGAAGAGAAAATGAAGGTGTGCCTTTGAAGTTGGATGGTGATCATTTGAACCACCCTACAAGGTCCACAGTTGGTGAGGTCTATGATCAAGTGGAGGCCGATTTATTAAAGGCCGCTTCCTTGTTTACAGAAGATAAGTCCAATGCCTATGCGACAAAGGAGGCTGTTTGGGCATTATTGTCAAGGGTTTATCTTTATATGGAAGAAAACGACAAGGCCATAGAGTATGCAGATATGGTAATTGAGTCTGGAAAATTTAGTTTGTTGTCAACAGAAAAATTGGGAGATTATACCAAATTGGCACCTGAGACCAATTCGGAAACTATTTTTGCTATTAAATTTATCCCTGATGCAGATTATCCTTCAAATGGATGGTATACTGTTGGGTCTTTATATGCTAATATTCAAGGGACTGGATGGGGTGAAATGTATGCTTCAAGGTCTTATCTTGAGTTGGTAAGAGAATATCCAGAAGATCAACGATATAAGTTTATTCAACCTAAGGTAATAGACGAAAATATTACCTGGGCACTATATGTGGATAATGCCAACTCATATAAATGGAAAGAGGTTACTAAATCAGGTGATGACTATGTTTATGATGAAGGTGGCCAAGCTAAAACACTTGATAAAGTTTCCAATGGACATGGAGGTTTTAATTATTCCATCCAAACTGCTGAAGGAAACAAGAAAGTGCTGATCGATAAAAAGCTAGATCTTAGAAATGGTTTCCCAAAGTATTATATCCTAAAATGTTCAGGCCAGGAAGATCAAGTTCACCTTTGGTCTCCAGTGATTTCCAGATTGGCTGAAATGTACTTAAATAGAGCTGAGGCCAATGCTAAGTTAGGCAACTCAGAATTAGCCTTACAGGATGTAAATCTAATCAGAGAGAGAGCGGGTATTCCATCCTCAGGTCTGTATACAGTAGCAAATCTAAATGGTAAAACAATTTTAGATGCGGTATTGGAGGAGAGGCAATTGGAACTTGCTTTTGAAGGACACAGAAAGATTGATGTATTCAGAAATAATAGATCAATGGATAGAGCATATCCTGGTACACATTTGGCGGGTAGCAACCCAATCACTTCTGTATCACCCAATGACAATGCTGTAATTGAGTTTATTCCTGAGGCACAATTATTAGTTCATGATGGTTTGACCCAGAACCCATAAAAGATTATTTATTGATTTTAAGGCCACTTTTGATGCAAGAGTGGCCTTGTTTTTTTATGTAGAGTATTTTTTTCTAGTTTAGGGAGTGATTTTATGGGGGTAATGGCTTGTTTTGAAAAAATCCAATTGTTAGTATTCTCATAAATCCTGAATCAGGGACTATTTCGTAATTCTTATGTAGTTTCTAAAAATAGTCGTTGAAAAACGTTTGAGCAGCGAACTTTTTAAACTTTATCATAACTCTAGTCTTAAGACCAAAAAACTAGGGGGGATCCAATAAAACCTTTATTTCTTATGCGTCATAATTACACAAATAGGTTTAATTATGACTAAATACTGCTTTTTTATTGCATATAATTATTTTTAACAATAATTGTCTTTTTTGTAGTTAATTTTGATCTGTAGAAGAGATAAAGTTTGATTGAAACGAGGTTGTTCGTTATTGAAAATGTGTTTTATCCGTTATTTTATGAGTGTTAATATTTGATTAGCCGTAATGAAATTGTTTGTGAAAATACGATGGGTAAAAATTATTTTGTGTTTATAAAATTATAATTAAAATATATATAGTTCAATTATTGTTATTGGACATAAAACGAAAAGGTAGATTTAATATTTTCTGATAAAGGTTTTTATCACCAAAACAACTTTAGGGATTTCTATACCAATTATTTAAAGTACTTGATTTATGGAATTAATTTTTACGAAATCAAGGCGGTTTAGACCAATATGGTTTATAACTGCCTTACTTCTATTTCAGACATTAATAAGTTTTGGTCAAGGGACCAGGACTTTGGCTGATGAAGTCACATTTGTTAGCGCTAATGTCCCCGATGGATTATTGGACTTACCTCCTTATGACAAGGAAACGGTAGAGAATCCAGATAATGCTACAGTAGACGACGATAATTTTGCTCGTTTACTAGCGAGTCCAGGCTTGGCTTTAGGATTAGGATCTTATGGTGGAGAATTGGAGTTAAAGTATCCTACTACCCGTACTGCCAATACCACAAGCTATATAAGGGTAGATGCAGAAGGGAATTTGCTTGATGTGTTATTAGGAGGGAATCTTGGCGAATTACTAGGAAGTGTACTTGGTATAGTTGCTTTAGGTGAGCAAGAAATTATAGTAACTGCCAAAAATGGTTCAACTGATGTGTATTCTAGAAGTTCTCAAGATGGCTTTAATATAGATAGGGCTAGAGTGATTACCGATGCTCAGGGAAATTATTATATAGCTATCACCCCCAATGCAAATTATGATAGAATAAATATTTCAAACCAATCTTTATCCTTACTAGGATTAGGAGATGAGGTTAATACTGATGTTTATAGTGTTTTTGATTACAATTCAGCAAGTATCTGCGGGAGCCCTCTAGGGACATCCTATGATGTCAGTGGTTTGAATTTAGACCTACTTAATTTAGGAGGCGAGGTAGTTGGAGATATCCACAATGCCATTGATGGTGATGAAAATACTTATGCTTCTTTAAGTCCTGGGCTCTTAAGTATTGCAGGAATCTTAGAACAATATTTTTATTTTGACGGTGTGGGACAGGCCAGTGATGAGGTTATGCTGACCTTAAGCAGCGCTCCGGGAATTTTAGATGTTGACTTATTGGAAAATATTGAGCTGGTCGCCTACAATGGAACTACTGAGGTGGCCAGACAAGATTTGGAGACCCTAGGAACCAATTTGTTGGGTATTGCCCAAGCGGATCTTCTGGGGCTACTGGCTGATGGAAATCCTGTAACTTTTTCTTTTTCACCAGGAATGGCCTTTGACAGAGTTGTTATTGAAGTAAATACGCTTATAAATCTGGGTACTTCAGAAAGCTTGAGGGTTAATGAAGTAGTGAGAACCCCTGGAAGACCAGACATTCAGGGAGTTGATGACGAACAGAATTTATTGGTATGCGCAGGAACTGATGTTACCTTATTGGCTGATGTGGCTACTGGTGACCAAGTCAAGTGGTATGATGCGCCTACCGCAGGTAATCTCGTTCACACAGGGGCTAGTTTCTCTCTTGGTGAAATTGGTTCTAAAGTAACATATTACGCTGCTGCAGAAAGACCAGGTTGTTCTATCGAATCCATTAGGGTGCCGGTAACTATAGATATTAATCCTGATCCTTTGATCTCATTAAATGGCTCTGCTGTTTACAATGTTGCTATTGGAGAGTCAATTATCCTTCCTCCGGCAAGTGCGGTTGATGAAGATGATAACCCTGTGTCGGTAAGCTGGTCAGGTCTTGATGGAGCGCCTTTGACGCTACCTAATACAGCTGGGGTATTCAATAGCGGGGGCAGGTATGTGTATAGGGTTTCGGCAACAGGAAATACCTGTACTAATTATGTAGATGTAGTAGTCAATGTTTTCGATCCAGATGCATGTCCACTAGTATATAATAGGATTTATTCCACTAGTGCAGATGATTTTACAACCAGCAGTTTATTGGGGATTCAATTAGGGTCGGTGACCAACCCTACCCTTGCAGCTGGAAATGACCTGTCCGATTATTCATTATTGTCTGAAACAGTAGGTACAAGTTTGTTAGGGCTGACAGGTGAAACTTCTCAAACTATCAGATGGAACACTATGGTTCCAGCTGGAACACCAGTTACAATTAAACTTGGTCGTGAATATGGCGCTGCTGGAGTTTCAGGTGGTATATATGTTCAAGCCTTAGACGGTGATCCTGTAAATGGGGATGACTTATTAGGGATAAGACAACTAGCTGATGGAGGATTGGTTTCCGCAGTAAATGGGATAAATGAGTTTGAATACACTTTTATTCCAACTGATGTAAACGGTGTTCCTGTAGCATATAATGGAGTGAAAATTTCATTGGCATCATTGCTAAATGCTGCGCAAAATGTTCGTGTTTATGCCGCCTACTATCATGAAACTAGTGCTACTCTTTCAAGTTGCACATTTGGAAGTATAGATATATTAACGGGTTTTGAGTCAATCATTGATGGCTTGGATGTAGCAAGTGGATTAACCTCTGTTCAAGATCCAGAATTATCTGTTGATGGAGATCTTAATACCTATGCTGCAATTTTTAATTCCGTAGGTGCGAATATCAGTAGTAAACTGGATGTAAGTTTTGCGGCACCTGTAATTGCTGGTGATTCCGTGGCAATCAAGGTAGGTTCAAGTACTGGATTATTGGATTTGAATGCCCTACAAGGTTATGAAATTCAAAGATATTTGGGTAACCAAGCTGTTGGGGATCCTATAGATGCGGGTTCTAACTTTTTAACGCTGACATTACTTGGTGGAGGAACTACTCAATCTTTGAACTTTATAAATGATGTGCCTTTTGACAGAATTAAAATTCTTTCAGGAGGGGTGGTTAGTGCTTTGGAAGAATTATGGGTTTATGAAATTGAATTGTTCCCGATCAGTGAAATTCCAGGAGAGGAATATGACGATATCAATGATATTGATTACCTAGAAATATGCCCTGGAGATATCATTGATCTTCCATCATTAGCCTGTGATGAAATTAAACTATATGATGCACTTGTTGGTGGTAATGAAATTACGCCGACAGATATTGCTGGATGGGCACCTGAAACCACACAGACAGTATATGTTCAGATTGTAAGGTTTGGCTGTGAGGATGGTATTGATAGAAGACCATTGGAAATCAGGGTAAAAGGCAGCACAGATCTATTATTGGAAGAAATATTGATAAACGGGACTTCTGATGATACTTTCTGTCAAGATGTTGATCCTATTACTCTTCAAGCTAGTCTTATCGCAGGAGCACCAGCTGGTGTGACTTACCAATGGTTTAGTGATAACAGTGGTACTCCTGAAGTTATAGACGGTGAAACAATGGCAAATCTGGTATTGTCAGGTCTGGCCGCTGGAGATCATACTTATTATGTTCAATTAGTGGCAGATGGATATTGTACTGCTGATCCTACAGATGTCACCTTTACGATAAATAGAAACGCAACTGATGATGATATTAATCTGGAGGGGCCAATAGTTCAATGTGTTGGGATTCCAGTTGTTTTGGCACCATCAACTAGTATAACTAACCCTATATTTAATTGGTATTTAGATGAAAATAAATCCACTCTTATCAATGATGGGGATGTAGCAGGGGCAGTTACTTTTAACGTTTCAGCTTCTGGTGAATTGACAATTTCCGGATTGGCAGATGGTGCTGATGTAAATTATTATGTGACCGTAAGTGGAGATGATGTTTGTGAAAATGTCTTAGGAAAAGAAATAAATGTTCAGGTTTCAAATAGTTTGCCTGCTCCAACATTACTGGATGCTGACTTAGAATTATGTGGCCCAGGGAATGATGCCATTTTTGAAGTCACCAATTATGCTGGTGGGTTTACTTATAAAATATTTGATGCTGCTACAGGAGGTACTGAAGTAACTACTGATGTGACTGTTGTTGATAATATTATCACTATCAGTAATGTAAATGCAGATGCAACCTATTTTGTTGAGGTGACTGGTGCAGGAGGTTGCGTAGGTGTTGATAGATCTCAAATTACCATCACAATTAATGATTTTGCTACGGATGCAGATATTGATGCTGCTGGGGGTACAATCTGCGAGGGTGAGACATTTAGTTTAACTGCTAGTAGTTCAACAGTAACAAATCCTGTGTTCACATGGTATACAGATGCTGGATTAAGTAATGTGCTTGTTGATCTTGACGTTATGCCAAGCAGTACTACTACCTATTATGTAACGGTAAGCGGTGACGGAATATGTGAAAATCAACCAGGAAATGCTAAAGAGGTTGTAGTAACAGTCAACAGGAATGCGACTGCAGCAGATATAGAAGCAGATGGCGGGACGATATGTGAGGGAGATACCTTCACCTTATCAGCAAGCAGCAGCACGGTGACCAATCCGGTGTTTACATGGTACACAGATGCAGGCTTGACCACTGTGTTACCAAGTTTGGACGTGACGCCATCGACGACAACTACCTATTATGTGACCGTAAGCGGAGACGGGGTATGCGAGAATAATGTTGGTGACGCTAAAGAAGTAACGGTAACAGTAAATAGGAATGCAACTGCAGCAGATATAGATTCAGCTGACGGTACGATCTGCGAGGGCGATAGCTTCACTTTGAGTGCGAGCAGCAGTACGGTTTCTAATGCGGTCTTTACGTGGTATACTGATGCGAGCTTGACGACAGTGCTATCCGATATGGATGTCATGCCATCAAAAACGACCACTTATTATGTAACGGTAAGCGGAGACGGAGTATGTGAGAATAATGCAGGAGATGCCAAGGAAGTGACTGTAACCGTCAACAGGAATGCCACAGCGTTGGATATAGATGCAGCAGGTGGGACAATCTGTGAAGGCGATAGCTTTACTTTGACTGCGAGCAGTAGTACAGTGTCTAATCCGAATTTTACTTGGTATGCAGATCCAGCTTTGACAATTCAGATAACCAACACTGATGTAGCACCAACTACAACCACGACCTATTATGCGACAGTTTATGGCGATGGAGTATGTGAGAATAATGCAGGAGATGCCAAGGAAGTCACCGTAACCGTCAACAGGAATGCTACGTCAGCTGATATTGATTCAGCAGGCGGGACGATATGTGAGGGCGATAGCTTCAGCTTAACAGCGAGCAGTCCAACGGTAAGTAATGCGGTATTCAGATGGTATGCTGATGCAGGATTGACCACGGAGATACTCAATGCAGATGTCACTCCATCGACAACGACTACCTATTATGTAACCGTTAGCGGGGATGGGGTATGTGAAAATAAGGCCGGTGATGCAGGAATGGTGACTGTAACCGTCAACAGGAATGCAACTGCAACAGATATAGATTCAGCTGACGGCACGATCTGCGAGGGCGATAGCTTCACTTTGAGTGCGAGCAGCAGTACGGTTTCTAATGCGGTCTTTACGTGGTATACTGATGCGAGCTTGACGACAGTGCTATCCGATATGGATGTCATGCCATCAACAACGACCACTTATTATGTTACTGTTAGCGGAGACGGAGTATGTGAGAATAATGCAGGAGATGCCAAGGAAGTGACTGTAACCGTCAACAGGAATGCCACAGCATTGGATATAGATGCAGCAGGTGGGACAATCTGTGAAGGCGGTAGCTTCACTTTGAGTGCGAGCAGCAGCACGGTTTCTAATGCAGTCTTTACGTGGTATACTGATGCGGGCTTGACAACAGTGTTGTCCGATATGGATGTCATGCCATCAATAACGACTACTTATTATGTAACGGTAAGTGGTGACGGAGTATGTGAGAACAATGCAGGCGATGCCAAGGAAGTGACTGTAACCGTTAACAGGAATGCTACGTCAGCTGATATTGATTCAGCAGGCGGGACGATCTGCGAGGGTGATAGCTTCAGCTTAACAGCGAGCAGTCCAACGGTAAGTAATGCGGTATTCAGATGGTATGCTGATGCAGGATTGACCACGGAGATACTCAATGCAGATGTCACTCCATCGACAACGACCACTTATTATGTAACCGTAAGTGGAGATGGGGTATGTGAAAATAAGGCCGGTGATGCAGGAATGGTGACTGTAACCGTCAACAGGAATGCTACGTCATCGGATATAGATTCCGCTGACGGCACGATCTGCGAGGGCGAAACTTTCACTTTGAGTGCGAGCAGCAGTACGGTTTCTAATGCGGTCTTTACGTGGTATACTGATGCGAGCTTGATGACAGTGCTATCCGATATGGATGTCATGCCATCAACAACGACCACTTATTATGTAACGGTAAGCGGCGACGGAGTATGTGAGAATAATGCAGGAGATGCCAAGGAAGTGACTGTAACCGTCAACAGGAATGCCACAGCATTGGATATAGATGCAGCAGGTGGGACAATCTGTGAAGGCGATAGCTTCACTTTGAGTGCGAGCAGCAGCACGGTTTCTAATGCAGTCTTTACGTGGTACACTGATGCGAGTTTGACGACAGTGCTATCAGATTTGGATGTCATGCCATCAACAACGACCACTTATTATGTAACGGTAAGCGGCGACGGTGTATGTGAGAACAATGCAGGCGATGCCAAGGAAGTGACTGTAACCGTTAACAGGAATGCTACGTCAGCTGATATTGATTCAGCAGGCGGGACGATCTGCGAGGGTGATAGCTTCAGCTTAACAGCGAGCAGTCCAACGGTAAGTAATCCGGTATTCAGATGGTATTCGGATTCGGATCTTACCACAGAAGTTCTGGATCCAAATGTAAGCCCAAGCAGCACGGCCACTTATTATGTTACTGTCAGCGGAGATGGAGTATGCGAAAACAAGGCAGGTGATGCGGCAATGATCACTGTGACAGTAAACAGGAATGCTACGGCAGCGGATATAGACGCAGCTGGCGGCACGATCTGCGAGGGCGGTAGCTTCACTTTGACTGCAAGCAGCAGTACGGTTTCTAATGCGGTCTTTACGTGGTATACTGATGCGAGCTTGACGACAGTGCTATCCGATATGGATGTCATGCCATCAACAACGACCACTTATTATGTTACTGTTAGCGGAGACCGAGTATGTGAGAATAATGCAGGAGATGCCAAGGAAGTGACTGTAACCGTCAACAGGAATGCCACAGCATTGGATATAGATGCCGTTGGAGGTACGATCTGCGAAGGCGATACTTTCACCTTGATTGCAAGTAGCAGTACAGTATCCAATGCAGTCTTTACGTGGTACACTGATGCGAGCTTGACAACAGTGTTGTCCGATATGGATGTCATGCCATCAACAACGACTACTTATTATGTAACGGTAAGTGGTGACGGAGTATGTGAGAACAATGCAGGCGATGCTGCCGCAGTAACAGTAACGGTAAACAGGAATGCAACGACCGCGGATATAGAAGCCGATGGCGGGACGATATGTGAGGGCGATAGCTTCAGCTTAACAGCGAGCAGTCCAACGGTAAGTAATCCGGTATTCAGATGGTATGCTGATGCAGGATTGACCACGGAGATACTCAATGCAGATGTCATGCCATCGACAACGACCACTTATTATGTGACTGTAAGCGGAGACGGTGTTTGTGAGAACAATGCAGGCGATGCTAAGGAAGTGACTGTAACAGTGAACAGGAATGCGACGGCAGCGGATATAGACGCAACTGACGGCACGATCTGCGAGGGTGATACTTTCACCTTGACTGCGAGCAGCAGTACGGTTTCTAATGCGGTCTTTATGTGGTATACTGATGCGAGTTTGACGACAGTGCTATCCGATATGGATGTCATGCCATCAACAACGACCACTTATTATGTAACGGTAAGCGGAGACGGAGTATGTGAGAATAATGTAGGAGATGCTAAGGAAGTGATGGTGACTGTAAATAGCGTGTCAGTTCCTACTACGGATATGCCAGTTCAATCCTTCTGTAAGAATCCAAATGCAACTATTTCAGATCTAGATGTAAACGAAAATAATGTTGTTTGGTATGGTACAGCATCGGGCGGAGCAAGACTAAGTCCATCTGAGGTATTGATTCCTGGAATGACTTATTATGCTGCACAAATTGATGATAATACTGGATGTGAAAGTATTGAACGCCTTCCAGTAATGGTGTCTGAATGTGCTGAACTGGACGTGGAAAAAATGGCTGATGTTAGCTCTGTGATTGTGGGTGAAATGTTTGATTACACCATTTCTGTAAGCAATAATGGACCGGTCACAGCTACTAATATTGAGGTAACAGATGAAGTTCCAACTTCTCTTCAGGTCCTTGGAGTAGATGGAAATGGTCAGATCAATGAAAATGTGGTGACTTGGAATATTGGAGAAATACTTTCAGGTGAATCCGTGACATTAACAGTGAGCGTAATGGCCGTGGAGGTCAATGAAGGAGTAGTTAATAGTGCTCAGGCAGAAGCTGAAAATTCTCAGCCTGATGAAGATGAAACGGATCCGTTACCGATTTTGCCGGACGATGTTGATCTAACCATGTCCAAGGTGGTTTCTAATTCAATTATTGAGGTTGATAAAGAATTTACTTATCAATTGATAATCACAAATAATACAGATGTACCTGCCAGAAATGTTACGGTAACTGATTATATGCCATCTCAGGTTGATTATATAGGATCTAATGCATCAAGCGCAATACAAGAGTCCTACGATGCTTCAAATGGTACTTTAACCTTTGTCATCCCAGAGTTAGCAGGTAATGATGAAATCGTCATTCAGTTACGAGTGGTGGCAAGAGAAAAAGGTGTTGTTACTAATTCAGCCACTGTTGAAACGCCAGACCAACTAGAGCTGAATGACTTGGACAATACGGCTACAGTATCACATAATCAAATAGCTATTAATATTCCAAATGTCTTTACTCCAAATGGAGATGGAATGAATGATGTTTGGGAGATAGAAGGTCTTTCAGACTTGTACCCTGACAATGAGGTGATTGTTGTGAATAGATGGGGGGGAGAAGTCTTCAAATCAAGCAACTATAATAATGACTGGAATGGAGGCTCATTGAATGGAGGAACTTACTACTATAAATTAAAAATAAGGGATAGTGATTCTGGAAGTGAGATGCAATTCACGGGATATGTAACTATTATAAGATAACGAGACGATGAAAAGCATAAAATATATTTTGATCGCAATGGGGCTGATTTTTGGTTGCTTTGATCTTCAAGCGCAGCAGGCTCCAGTTTTTAGCCAGTATATGTTTAATCCGCTGTTTTTGAACCCTGCTTATGCAGGGTACAAACAGCAGGTTTATTTGCAGAGTTATTACAGAAAACAATGGACAGATGTTCAAGGTAGTCCTGAAACTTTTGCAATATCCGGTGATGGGCTAATTAATGATACCAATGTCGGTGTGGGTGGCCATATCCTTGTAGACAGATTGGGCGCACAAAAAACCACGGGGGGATATGCAAACTTTGCTTACCATCTAAGGGTGTCCAATGAGGGGTATATGAGCTTTGGAATGGGGGCAGGTTTGGTCAATTCTAAGCTGGATGGATCAATGCTTAACCCAATAAATCCTAATGATCCAGCTGTGTCAACGGGTGATGAGCAAGTGTTATATCCTGATTTGAGAGCAGGGGTATTTTATTATAACCCATACTTCTTTTTGGGTGCATCAGCTGACAATATCTTTTCCTCTCAATTTAACTTTGATAATGGGGCAATGATGGTTCAGCCTAGAACCAATCTGTATTTAACAGCAGGTACCTTAATAGATCTTTCTTACAATGTAGCTTTAAAACCTTCCATCCTTTATGTGGATGATTTTGCTGGTCCCTCAAGATTAGATGTTAATGCCTTTGTGCTTTTGGGAGAAAGGCTGTGGTTGGGGGCTTCCTATAGGACTTCAGTTAATTTTCAGGGTGAGGAATTCAGGGAAATGGATCAAAAAAGGCCTGCCTCTGTTGTGGGATTGGTTGAGTTCTATGTTAATGATAGGCTAAGAATTGGTTATGCATATGATCACAATATTTCTGGATTTAGTGCCAAAACATTTTCAACTCACGATTTTTCAGTTGGGTATCTATTCCCTCCAAAGAAAGTCAAGTTAGTTTCTCCTAGATACTTTTAATTGATGCAGAAGATGAAAAAAAACATAGTAAACTTATTCTTTGTGTTGTTGTTGTTGAATTCATGTACAGGTCTTAGAAATAAGGAATTTGTCAAAGGGAATCAACAATATGAAATGATGAATTATGCTGTAGCTGTAGAGCATTATTCAATGGCATGGGATGAGGAAGAATTGCCGCAGACAGCTAGAGGTTTGGCTAACTCCTATTACCAAATGAGGGATTTTAATTTAGCAGAATCCTGGTATGGAAAGTTAGACAGGCTAGATGACCTTAGCTATGAAGACCGATTGAAATTTGCTAAGACGCTTATTTCAAATTCGAAATTTGATGAGGCAAAGAGACAGCTAAACGAATATAAAAGATCAGGCCAAGAGGGGGTGGATATTGATGAGGCTAATAAATTATTGAGCTTAATCAATGAAGCTAAGGAAATTTTAAATGATCCCAAAGATGTTCAAATAAAAAACCTGAAAGAGATTAATTCCAAGTATTCGGATTTTTCGGGTATTATTGAAGGTAATAAACTGGTTTTTGCTAGCGATAGAATTGATAGTATGCCCACTAATGCAAAAGTGGATGAATATAATGCCCTAAGGAGTGATATTTATGGTTGGACAGGTAATGGATACTTACAAGTATATGAGGCAAAGGGTAACTGGGATGATTTTGAGACTGATAGTGTCGAAACTTTAGAGAAATACAAAAGCCCTCATCACAGTGGTCCCATTTATGAAGCAGAGGATTTTATTTTTTGGGTGAAGGCTGGGAAACCTGGAAAAGATGCCGGCAGGCCTAGTGGGAGTAGAAAAGATTTTACTCTTTTTCCACAGATTTTCTATATGGAGAAAGTGGAAGAAGAATGGACAGATTTGAAGAGCTTACCTTTCAATAGTCCCTATGAATATGGTGTAAGTGATCCTTTTTGGGATGAGAAAAGTAAAAAACTGTACTTTTCATCTGGGCAGCCTGATGGTTCTGGTAATTCGGATATTTATTTTACCAAATACCTTGGAGATAATAACTGGTCCAATCCTGTGAATCTAGGTGAAAATATCAACTCTGTTGGAAATGAAAGAACTCCTTATATCAATGAAAAGGGAGAGTTTTATTTTTCTTCAGATGGAAGAGGAGGGCTAGGGGGGCTCGATGTATACAAGTCTGAGAAATCTGGCAATTCTTGGGGAAAGGCCCAAAATATGGGCGCTCCTATAAATTCCAGTAGGGATGATTTTGCCTTTTATTTCAACAGTGAAATTCCAGATAGGGGAGTTTTGAGCTCTGACCGGCCTGGAGGGAATGGTTTGGATGATATCTATGCATTTATTTTAGAAGTTAATTCAAAGATATTTCTTAAAGGTGTGGTGATGGATAAAGTGACTATGCAGCCTTTGGAAAATGCAGTAGTAGAACTAATGGATAAAACTACTGGTACAAATTTCAATTTCGTTACGAATGAGGATGGAGAATATGACTTTGTACTAGGAGAGGAAACTGATTATGATATAGAAGGGAAAAAGACGGATTATATTTCTGCTGAGTTGAAGGATCTGAGCACAAAAGGTCTTAGGCTGTTTGCGGATACTATAATCCGAAAAAACCTGTATTTGGATAAAATCGAAATCGGAAAAACCATTAAGCTAGAAAATATTTACTATGATTTTGATAAATGGGACATTAGATCAGATGCAGCCTTAGAACTGGATAAACTGGTGAAAATTCTAGATGATAATCCGACAATGAAAATCGAGCTTAACTCACATACTGATAGTCGAGGGTCTGATTCTTATAATCAGATATTATCAGAAAAGAGGGCGCAATCAGCTGTTGATTATATTATTTCAAAGGGTGTTTCCAGGGTTAGGATAGAAGCAAAAGGCTATGGAGAATCTAGGTTGTTGAATAAATGTGATGATGGGATTGAATGTACTGATGAGGAGCATCAGTATAACCGTCGAACTGAGTTTACTATAGTAGATTATTGATATTTTACCAGTTACCTATTTCCCGATTTTTTCTGGTCAAAATGAAGAGGTTTAATTGTAGTGTTTTCTCAAAAAGCCATGATGCCCTTAGGGTGTCATTGGCTTTTTTTGTTTTATTTTTTCTTTCTAGTAAGGCCTTTCCTTTTAGTAATAATGGGAAAATTTATGCTGAAGATTTAGTAAGCAACAGCCAAGTTATAAGTTGTGGAATAGCATGTTTGAAGAAAACTGCCGAATTTCCTTCAAATGCATTAATGGAAAACGGGTCATATGCTAGACTTTATAGTAGCCCAGGAGGTTTGTTAGGACTAGGAAGTTATGATGGTTTCATTGAAATTGGCTATGAAAATGAAGTTCCTGCAAACACCCCAACTTATATCCGCGTTGATGGTGATCAAAATCTTTTTCAGTCCCTATTGTCAGGAACTTTGGGGGATTTACTATCAGGTGTATTGGGGACTGCTTTAGGTATGCAAATTATTCAAGTAATAGCATATGATGAGGATGGAAATGAGGTGCTAGATGAGGATTCAAATGGTGGCTTAACTAGTGGGGAAATGAATGTGGTGATGGATGAAAATGGTGATTTTTATTTCCGCATAGTTCCACAAGAATCGTATAAATCCATTAAAATTATTAATAAGTCTTCTGCTTTGGTAAGTCTGGAAACAGAATTTACTTTAGATGTTTACCATGTGTTTTATTTTGAAGATGGATGTAATTATACACCAGAATTCGTGTCATATGATGGTGAGGGGATAAGCCTGGACGCACTTGGATTAGGAGGGGGGGTAATAGATTCTCCACAAAATGCGATTGATGGGGACGATGGGACCACTTCATCTCTTAGTACTGGTTTAGCTGGCGTAGCAGGAAGTATGAGTCAATTTTTTTATTTCTCAAATACCTCAAATCAATCTGATGAAGTCATGGTTACCATTAGTGGGGATCCTTCTTTACTCAATCTTGAACTCTTTAGTAATTTATCATTCATTGCTTATGATGGTGAGGATGAGGTCTATAATGAGGATTTAGGAGCTATGGCTGATGAATTACTCGATTTATTAAAACTAGATTTATTAGGTCTCTTAATGGACGGAGAGGAAGTTACTTTTCCTATAAGTCCTGGTTTTCCCTTTGATCGATTTGAAATAAAAGTGGAGTCATTAGTAGATGTTGATGTTTTAGAGGCTTTGAATATTCATGAAGTAGAAAGGACTCTAGGAAAACCCTCGTTCGATATTTCAGGGAACGAATATTCTGTTTGTAAAGGGCAAAATTTAGTGATTTCTCCCGATGATTTCTCTGGTTCGGTTGTTCGTTGGTATGATGAAAACGGTATGTTTCTAGGGGAAGGTGAACAATTGGAAGTGGAAAATATAAGTGAAAATGATGTTTATTATGTTTCTACATCAGATATATGTGAGGAGGAACTCGAGTCAGCAAGAGTTGCAATTGATATAGAAGCCTTTGAAGTACCGGAAACGGAGGATTATCAAGCCCTGCCAAGTTCAGCGGAGTATGGCGAAGGGGAAAAAGTAGTGTTAGAACCGTATTTGGAGCTTGAAACCGGCATTGAAACCCCTGAATTTTACTGGTCTTTTAATCCTGAAGGCGTTCCTGAGATTTCAAATGAAGAGGTGGTTGATAAAGGGGATCACAATGTGACTTATCGTGTATTGCCCAATGGTAATTTGGAAATTGAAGGTTTAATAGCAGATGAAGAAATCGATGATGTTTATTTAATTCTTCAAAATGGTGAGACTGGTTGTAAAAGTTCACAAGCTGTTGAGCAGGTATTTAAGGTCTTGCCAGTAAGTTGGGGTGAATTTGAAGCTGAAAAAGAGGAAACGGGGATTCGGTTAAATTGGTCGATGAATTTGGATCAGGGACTGCAAAAATTTGTTGTACAAAGGTCTGGCTCAGATAAAATCTGGATGACTTTGGGAGAAGTTGACTGTGAAAATGATTTTGTAGGGAAGGATAAATTTGATTTTGAGGATTATTACCCCATTGTTGGAAATAATTATTATAGAATAATAGCAATTGATCTAGAAGGAAAATTGGAGTACTCCAAAATTATTAGGGCTCAATTCGAACAGCCTTTGCATTACCAATTTTCGATTTCGCCAAATCCAGTATATCAGAAACCTAGGCTTTATAATAAAACTGGTAATAAATATAATGACTTAATTATCAAAGTTTTTGATAGAAATGGGAACAAAGTGTATGAAAGTAAAATAAAAGAAATCAAGCCATGGTCTCATGTTGTGTTGAACGATAATCCTAAATTACAGTCAGGTGTATATGTGTATTGTTTGTTTTTAAATGGGGGGAATGTTTTCAAATTAAAAGTGATATGGTGATCTGCTGAAAGTCTTTTACCTGTTAAAACCTATAGTAAATTGCTAACCAACTTTGTTAAGAAAAACGCCTTTGTATCTCAGCATCAGATTAATGCAAAGGAAAAGGGAGCTAATCCTAAAGTCCATAGGTTTGAATTAACTCCCTTATTTATTGTTTTTTTTATCGGGTCACTTGGTTTAGTCTTGATAATATGTTTTGATAATAATTCCTTCCAACTGGAATGTTTTGTCCCTTGATAATTATTTCTTTCGAGTTTAGTGCTTCAATTTTGTCTAAATTAACAATATAAGCCTTATTGACTTTGCAGAAAAGCACAGATGGAAGCTTATTGATCACCTCCTTGATTAAATTTCTGAGAGTATATATGGTTTGGTCTTCAGTGCATATATGAGTATATGAGCCATCAGCTTTTATCCAGTCTATTTCCTGAATGTTTACCTTTTTAAGGTAGCCCTTGTCCCTGATGAAAATAGATCCTTTTATGATTCGGTCCTGAAAAATAAGCTCAGAAACTTTATTGTTAGATTTTGTCTCAAAATTACTAATGGCTAGCTCTAGAGATGTGACAAGTGTGTCCTTGGTAAAGGGTTTTAGAATATATCCCTCAGGAGAAACAGCTTTTACTTTCTCAATAGTCTCCTTATCGGACGCAGAAGTGAAAAAAATCACTGGAATATTGAATTTTTCGCGGATATTGTGGGCTATGTCTATGCCGTTTCTTTCTCCATTTAAATGGATATCTAAAAGAATGGCGGTTGGGGAATTTTCATACAGCACATCCTCTATTCTATTCTCAGAATCTAAGATTTCACATACTTCGTAACCTTCAGATTCTAATAGGTCTTTGGTATTGTCAGCAAGCTCAAAGTTATCTTCGACGATCAGTATTTGTTTCTTCATAATTTAAAATAAGCAATCTCGGGTCCTTAATTAAAAAAAATATTTAATTCAATTATTTGAATTAATAGATTTCACAGCAAGGTAGCACATCGGTTTTAATAAATTGACTATTGGGGTTTAAAGGACTTTACTGCATATTAGTCTATTTTTTGAATAATTACAACACGAATAGTTTTTATAGATGACTAAAATTCCCTAGTGAAATTCACTAAATGTGCAATTCCTGATATTTGGTTGAGTTTTTATTTATTTCATTATAAATGTCGAATTTAAGTAGTTAAATGTTCGTTATTGCACTGAATTTTTAAAAAAATCCTAAATTTGTGATTTAAATAAAACTGTGGTATGAGCATATAATTAAATTTAAGTAATTATTATTTACCTAGAGTTTATAATGAAAATAGCTGTAATAGTTATATTGGAGATTAAGGAGAGGGAGGTTACGACATATTATGATGGATGTTTATTGTATAAAAGTAGGTCGATCTTGTTCCAAAGTCTAGAATGCCCTTTGTAAAATCACCAGTTGGATGATAAATATTGGTTTTGATATAAAAGATAGCCACCCATTTTTAATTAAAATGTTAAATCTGACATAAATTGACAAGTAACGATTTTGAATTATATTATTTTCAACAAATTTTCAAGGTGCAGCAAATGTTCCTTGAAAAGGGAAATATTCAAGATTCATTTCAAGATGTATTGGACTTAGCTAAAGAAGCTAGTGATTCAAATTTTGTTGGATCAATTCTTCTTGATACTAAAAACGGCGAGGTGCTTCGCTACTTTTTTTCGGAATTTTCAGAACAGAAATTCCCATTAAAAGCTATAATCAATAAAATTGTTAGGAAGTCCAATTTGAACAATGGTGGAGTTGAATTGATTTTTGATAAATTGAAATTTGACACTAAGAATGAAATTTTGGAATGGACTTATGCACTGAGCTCAATAGGAATAAAACAGGGGGTGTGTTTAGTGCTTGTTATGATGGGGCCAAAACTCACTAGGCAAGATCAACTAAAGAAGTATTTGAATAATACGGTCAATTGTTTGAGGATAATATTAAGGTCGGCTGGTGATTATCAATTTAAGAAGTTGTCTTCTGAGATTTCTGATAAAAAATATTCTTTTGTTAATTTTTTAGAAGAGGCTACTGATATAATTTGTGTTTTTGATAAGGAATTCGAACCAATTTATTCCTCTTCTTCTTTTAGGGAGATTTTGGGATTTTGTCCTGATAGAAATAACAAGGAACTGTTTTTGGACAAATTTTTAAATGGTCGGAAAGAGAGAATTACTTTATTTTCGAATCAAGACAATAGAGGTCAGTTTGAAATTGAGACCAAGTCTGGGAAAAAGCTTTGGTTTGATACTGTTTTTAGTCCGATAAAAAATGAAAATGGAGATGTGGAAGCATTATTAGCAGTATCTAGAGATATTTCAAAGGAAGAAAAGCTAAAGTCTACTCAGAAGTTTGCTTTACAGAAAGAAAAGGAGTTGAATAGTTCAAAGTCCCAGTTTATTTCAATTACTTCCCATGAATTTAAAACGCCACTTTCTACAATTAAATCCAGTGTAGAGATCTGTAAAATTGAACTGGAAAGAAATACTGATAAATTTCCTTCGAGGGAGAAGTTTAACAAGCATTTCAAAAGGATCAATGGTGAGGCCGATCGAATGAATACCTTGCTGAATAATTTATTGAACCTAGAAAAAATTAACCAAGGTGTTATTCAGGTAAAATTAAAAAAGAAATATCTCAACAACTACCTCAACACTGTTCTTGAGAACTATTTAGATCAAGATCTTATATTTTTAGATATTGATTTACAGGAAGATTTTAAAATATCCTTAGATGAGGATTTGGTCAGGCAGTCTTTATTTAATCTGGTTGAAAATGCACTGAAGTATGGTAGCCGGGATTTGAAACCAGTTGTCAAAACCTATTTATTGGATGATGAACTGAATCTGTGTGTGCAGGATTTTGGAGAAGGTATTTCTGATGAGGATAAGAAAAACCTATTTAAACCCTTTTATAGGGCTTCGAATTCGCACAAATATGAAAAGGGATCTGGCCTAGGCCTGATGATTACTCAGAAATTTATTGAGTTAGTAGGTGGAAAAGTTTCTTTTAAATCCGAATTAGGGAAAGGTTCTACTTTTACTATTCACCTTCCTTTATCTATTGAGAAATAATGGGTTTTAATTCTATTCCTATTTTATGTACTTTAGCCATGTTTTGAACATAAAGTTCTTTCTATTTCTTTTTAGGAATTATATTTTAACAAATACATTTATGAAGAATTTAGTTTTGCCCATTGTGGTAATGGGATTTGCTATGTCTTTTTTTGCCTGTTCAGGCAATAAGAAGGAAAACATTACAGCAGAGGCGGTTGATCAGGAATGGCAAAGCCTGTTCAATGGTGAGAGTTTTGATAACTGGAGGATTAAAATTGCCAAACATGAATTGGATGAAAATTATGCAAATACTTTCCGTATTGAGGATGGTATGATGAAGGTCAGGTATGATGAATACGATGATTTTAATTACCAATATGGACATATCTTTTATGATAAATCCTTCTCTGCTTATTTACTTCATTTAGAATACAGATTTGTTGGGGAGCAAGCTCCTGGAGGAGAAGGATGGGCACTTAGGAACAGTGGAGCAATGCTTCATGGCCAGGATCCAAGAACAATGGGGGTTGATCAGAATTTCCCTATTTCAATTGAAGGTCAGCTTTTGGGTGGAGATGGTACTCATGACCGAACTACAAGTAATCTTTGTACGCCAGGCACAAATGTAGTTATGGATGGCGAGCTTTTTACTCCACATTGTGTGAGCTCTTCTTCTAAAACCTATCACGGAGAACAGTGGGTCTCAGCTGATTTTTTGGTGTTGGGTGATTCAATAGTTCATCATATTGTAGAAGGGGATACGGTTTTGACTTATTTCGACCCGCAAATCGGGGGTGGAAATGTAGATAACTTTGATCCAGCGGTAAAGAAAGACGGTCAGCTGATTAAAGAAGGTTTTATTTCTCTTCAAAGTGAAAGCCATCCCATTGATTTTAGAACTGTTGAATTATTTGATTTAGCGCCTTATATGGATGACCAATCCAAACTTAAAGAAGTGTTAGGCTTGCTGAGAGCTAGAAAGACACATAAATAAAATTATATCAAAAAGGCTAAGCTGATATTAAACTTAGCCTTTTTGATATAATTGAAAGAGAGTTTTTTAGCATCAGAAAACTACTTGATAGTCGGTTCAGGATGATTGTCAGGGTCAAAAGGGTCGTAGAAATATAACCCGCTATCTTTATATAATTTGAAGTGTTTTTTAAGTCTTTGACTGAAATCCTCATAGTTTCGTTTGTTTTCTTGACTCCAAACTGCTTCGGCCATTGCAGCAATTCTTGGGAATACCAGAAAGTCTAATCTTTCCTCATTCGACACTGTTTCTGTCCAAAGATTAGCCTGGAGACCTAAGATTAAATCTGCTTTGTCTTCAGGGATGTCTAATCTAGAAATATCGAATTCGTAAACGCTTTGAAGAGGGTTGAAGTTGCCGCCCCATTTTCTTCCATATCTATGTGTTTCCTCTTGGACAAAATCGAAATATAAAGGTATTCTAGGACATATTACAGTAGAGATATTGTTTTCGAGCAGTTTAAGCAACTGTTCTGGTTTGTCATGTCTCCACCATAATAGGATGCTTTTTTCGGTTGGTAATCCAGCCTCAGCCATTTCATCCCATGCCAAGATTTTATTATTGAGAGAGAACAAGGAGTCGGCCATCCTTTTTATGAAATAGTCTTCCACTTCTTTTAAGTTGCTCAAGTTCTGTTGCTGCCTGAGATCCTTGATAAATGGATCACTTGCCCATTGTTGATTACCAAAACTTACTTCATCTCCTCCCAAATGGATCATTTGACTAGGGAACAGGGCGTTTATTTCACGAAGTATGTCAGTGAGGTACTGGTATGTTTCCTCTTTGCCAGGGTGAAAGGTGAATTCAGGGTGTTTTTCGGATCCTCCACCGCTAAATTCTGGATAGGCCTTATTAGCCGCCGTAGCATGTCCAGGCATATCTATTTCTGGAATGACTTCTATTTTTCTTTCATTTGCATAGCTTACTATTTCTTTGATTTCTTCCTGCGTGTAATATTGACTTGGTGCATATGGATTCCCATGGTTACCGATTCCCCCTACTAAGGCCAGTTTTGGATATTTTTGGATTTCTATTCTCCATCCTGGTGAATCTGTTAGGTGCCAGTGGAATTTGTTGAGCTTGTAATAAGCCATCCAATCTAAAATTGACTTTACTTTATCTACCCCGAAAAAGTGCCTGGATTCATCAAGCATAAATCCCCTCCAACCATACCGAGGGCTATCCTTAACTTTCCAACCTAGTATGGACAATCCATTGTCATTAACTTCGGATTGATCGATGATTTGTAGAAGGGAGATCATTCCATGAAATACACCCTCCTCATCATTGGCAGTGATTTGAATTTGGTCGGTTTCAATAGTTAATTGATATGTTTTCTCCCCCAATGAGGATATGTTTAGAAGTATGGAGGGCTGGGGCCTTACTAGTTTTTGTCAATGAAAGTGGTAGCTTGTTTTTTCTTAAAAGTTCTTTTTGAAGAAAATGAGCTTCATCTTTTAAGCTCTCATCCAAGTATTGGATGGGAGTGTTTTCATTTAAGGTAAAAATATCCCTACCACCTTCAAATGAATAAGGAACAGGGATGATGGGAGGAATCACCTGCGCCAGGGCAAGTTGACAAAGAAGGTTGAAAAGAAATATTAGTTTAAAGGTTTTCATACCGATTTCCTTTTGGGTTGTAGTTTGTTGAAAAAAAAATGCTGACAAAAACAGTAATAGTTGATGTCAGCATTGAAGGTGTTTCTATGATTTAAATTAATTTAGAAACCAATCTTGATACCTTTTTAACGCTTCGATATAGTAATAATCGGCATAAGTTAATGGAACGTCAATTTCAGAATTATGGGGAATTGAACCTACACTGTGCTTAAGGATGAAGCCTCCGTTTTGTCCTTCCTCAGCAATATATGGTGCTGAAGACATGCTAATTAACATTTTTTCGGCTGCATTTTTATAGCTGTTTGATTTTTTTGAATCTTGTGTGTATTTGCTCAATTCTAATAATGCTGAAGCATTAACAGCTGCTGCGGATACATCTCGTAAAGTGCTGTCCGAAGCAGGAGCATCATAATCCCAATATGGAATAAGGTCTTCAGGCATATTAGGATGATTGAGGGTGTAGTCAGCAATATGTTCTGCTTGGTTTAAGTACTTGGGGTCTTTGGTCTCTCTAAACATGACGGTGTAACCATATAATCCCCACGCTTGACCACGGGACCATGCAGAATCATCAGCTTTTCCTTGAGCTGTTTGTTTACCTACTGGTTGGCCATTTTCGATGCTATAATCTACCACATGGAAAGAACTGTAATCCTTTCTATAATGATGTTTCATTGTGCTGTCGGCATGAGAAAGGTTTATATTTTTGAAATCCTCATTTCCACTAGCATTGGCTGCCCAGAATAAAAACTCCAGGTTCATCATATTATCAATGATTACAGGGTATTGCCATTTGCCATGGTCCCAAGATTTTATTAAACCGGTTTCTGGGTGGAATCTAGTTGCAAGGGATTCTGCTCCTTCAAGCATAATATCTTGATAGTGCTCATTTCCTGTTATTCTGTAAGCATTGCCAAAGCTACAATAAAGCATAAAGCCCAAATCGTGTGTGCCTTTATTTTCTTTTTCCTTTTCTAGGATTTCAAGTTTTTGCTCCGCCAATTTCAACATGGAAGAATCACCTGACATTTCGAATAAGTACAATAAAGTTCCAGGATAGAAACCTGAAGTCCACCAAGATGTGCCAGATGTAATTAGCTTGTTCTCTTCTTTATTGTAGGTTCTGGGCAATTTGTCTTCTGGAACCAAGGTGCTAAGGTGTTGGTATTGTTTTACAGAAAAATCAATATTGTTTTTTATGAATTGCTTGGTAATAGAAGATTTAGGAGAAGTTTCCTTTTTTTCAGAAGTGTCTTTGCTGCTGCAAGAACTAAGTAATGCAGCCATGCTAAAAATAGCAAGTGAAAATAAGTTAATAATTGTTTTCATTAGTGATGTTATTAATTGTCTATGTTGGACTGCAAGATAGATTAATTTGATAAAATTTCACAGATCCTGTATTAGTAGAGGCTTTTTTTTATAAAAGACCACTTTGAAATAGATTTATTTTTATAATTTGTTCGATTATTGCTTTAATGTTAATAATTCGAAGGTATGAAGATTTAGTTATCCCCTTTATTGTATAATTTGCCTGATCTACCAAATATTTTTGTTTTTTTAGCTTGAATGAATTTGGAATGATGCCAAAATAATCTTTAAAATAGATGAGTAGTGTGACGAAAGAAATCCTAGACAGAGAAAGAACAGTGTGGTTAGCTTTTTTGGAAGGCGATGATCAGGCTCTTGCTGAGGTATATTCCAATAATATTGATCGATTGTATAATTATGGCAGACAGTTTACTAGAAATAAGTCTTTAGTTAAAGATGCCATTCAAGATATATTTTTTCAGCTGATAGATGATCGTGATAAATTAAGTCCAGCCAAATCAGTCAGGGCCTATTTGTTTGCTTGCTTGAGGAGAAAGTTGCTGGAGATATTAAAAAAGGAAAGAAGAGAAGTGGATATGTTTCCTGAAGAAGAGGAAGCGTTTTTTATATCAGTAGATGCCAATTCTTATTTTATTGATTCCAAACTTTCTTTGGATCAAAAAAAACTGTTGGAGCAACATTGCAATGATTTGCCTGTAAGACAAAGGGAAATTATTATGATGCGGTTTTTTGAAGGGCTACCTTATGAAGAGATTGCAGAGATCATGGGCTTGGCCAATGCGAAGACTGTTAGGACGATGATGTACAGAGGCTTAAACAAACTTTCGGAATCATTGAGCCCATTTAAGTCTCAGCTACTACAGACGATAATCATTTTCGATCTTTTGAGATAATTTTTTTCTGCTTTTATCTTGATCTTAGCACTCTAGAGGTGTATTTCTTTACCTATTAAAATTTTTTTTTAAAAAATCAGTAAAGAGACGTGGTCGTTTTATTGGTTTTATCCTCTCTCCTTACAAAGGACTCCTAAAAAAGGATTTGTAAGATATGGCTTTCAAAGATGATGTTTTTAAAGAGCTGCTTGAAGATGAAAAATTCATCCAATGGTTAATAGCTCCACATAAAGAATCAGATATATACTGGAAAGAATGGGTGGTGGCTAATCCTGAAAAGGCTCCTGTGCTCAAAGATATAAAGGCAGTAGTGAATGCTATTGAGCCAAAAATGACCTTTGGTCTGGAAATAGGAGAGAAGAAAGAGATGATGGACCAGATCATGCTGTATGCAGAGAAGAATGGTAAGATGAAGAAATTAAGAAAAGATTTCAAAGGATCAGATAGCAAATGGACTAGCAAGACATTGCTTGCAGCTTGCTTTGTAATCATCGCTATTTTGACCGCCCATTATTTTAATTTGTTTGCACCAGAAATAAGGGAAACTCCCCCAGTTTCCATTGAAAAAATGATTAGTAAGAAGACTTCAAAGGGAACAAAGTCAAGTTTCTATTTGCCGGATGGTACACTAGTGAAACTAAATTCCTCTAGTAAGTTAGAGTTTCCGAACGTTTTTTCTGATTCGATAAGGGAAGTAAGATTAGTAGGGCAAGCATTTTTTGAAGTGACTAGGAATGAAGCGGTTCCTTTTATAGTGAGAACAGAAAAAATGGATGTCCAAGTGTTGGGGACTTCTTTTGATATTTTGAGTTATCCCAATTCTGATCGTTTTGAAGTAGCTGTTGCCACAGGAAAGGTAGCGGTGGATTCAAGGGAAGGATATTCAGAAATAATCACCAAATCAGAAATGACTCGACTTGATCTGAAATCAGGGCGGTTGATTAAATCCAGTTATACTCCAATATATCATTTGGGTTGGAAAGATGGTGTTTTGGCTTTTGAGGACAAATCATTTAAACAAGTTTTTGAGGATTTGGAGAGATGGTATGGAGTGGATATTCAGGTGTCATCTGAAATTGATTTGAAGAAAAAATATACCGGGAAGTATGATAATCAAAGCTTAGAAAATGTACTGTTTGGCATGGCCACGGTATTGGATTTTCAATTTGAAATCAACGGTAAGCAGATAAAGATATTTAGCTAAATATATATATACAATAACCCAAAAATGTGTAATCCATATTAAACACGAATCATTTGAATATGAAAAAATACCTACAGTCTAGAATTAAGTTTGTAGGGATGTTTATGATGGCTTTTCTTATTGTCCATTATAATATCCTTGCACATCAATATGCCTATGCTGGCCTCAACAGGCAGCAGGATTTAGAAAGCGCAAAAGTTTCCATAAGAATGAAAGATGTCAGTGTCGTTGAAGTGCTCAAAAACATTGAAGCGAAAACGGCTTTTCATGTGGCTTTTATAGAGGAACAACTTTCGAAAGAAAGAAATGTCACGATTAGTGCCAATAAAAAGTCTCTTTTGAAGGTGCTCGAGGAACTTTCCAGAGATTATAACCTGAAATTTACCCAAGTAAACAACACCATTCATGTAGTACCAAAAAATTCTATTACAAAACCGAAGGAGGTTGAGGAAAGGTCTGTTTCTGGAAAGGTCTTGGATGAAGCAGGGATGCCTATTCCAGGAGTGAACATTATAGTGAAAGGCACAAAGAGAGTTACGGTAACAGATCTAGATGGTTCATTTTCCTTTGAAAATATAGCGGAAGATGCTGTGTTGGTTTTTTCATTTATAGGATTTGATGCGCAAGAGGTGAGTGTGGCAGGAAAAGAGTCGATTGCGGTGACCTTGTCTGAGGATATGTCTGACTTACAAGAAGTAGTGGTGGTGGGTTATGGTACGCAGAAAAAGGCTAATTTGACAGGAGCTGTTTCAACAGTAGATTCAAAGGCCTTAGAAGATCGGCCTGTAGCAAATGTGGCCAATGCTTTGCAGGGAACCACTCCTGGACTAAATATTACCCGTACAGGAGGTCAGCCAGGCAATGAAAATATCGGTATTCAAGTGAGGGGTGTCACTTCAGCGAATGGTGCCGTAAATCCGCTATTGATGGTAGATGGAGTTCCTGCGCCTCTGTTTACCCTTCAAACCATCAATCCAAATGATATCGAATCGGTAACAGTCCTAAAAGATGCTGCTGCCGCAGCTATTTATGGCGCTCAAGCCGCTGGTGGGGTGATCTTGGTAACTACCAAAGTGGGCAAAAAAGGGAAGACTACTTTTGAGTATTCCAACCAAATAGGTACCGAATGGGCGCTGAATGTGCCAGAAAGATTAAGCCTACTTGATGAGGCTCTTTACTCCAACTTGGCCAGATCAAATGCCGGGGTAGGTGCAGAATATAATGAAGAGGCATTACAGTATATCCGTGACGGAGTGGAGTTCGTGCCAAGTGAGACTAACCCTAACAAATGGGTGACTTATAACCAGAGGAGTATTAGGGAGCAGGTGCTAAGAAAGACTTCCCCAATGCAAACCCATAATTTAAGTGCGCGCGGAGGAGCAGAAAACCTTAATTATTTAGTGTCTTTGGGATATTATAATAAGCAAGGGGTGTTTAAGGTTGGTCCGGATAGTTTCGAGCGGTATAATGCTCGGTTCAATTTAGGAGCCCAGCTTACCAAGCACCTTTCATTGGATTCCAGAATTTCTTATGCTAATCATCATACTGAAGCGCCATCAAGAGGGGCTGGTGGATATGGCCTTTTGCAGCAAGTCTATCAAGCACGTCAACGATTTCCTGTCTTTATGCCCGATGGACGGCTTTTTGGAGGAGCGGGATCTTCAGGAAATAATACCTATGCCTATCTGACACAAGGTGGATATGATAATTCTACAAGAAATGATTTTGATGGGGTATTTACAGGAACGCTAAAAGATGTAGTAAAGGGGCTGACAATTAGGTCTATTTTTGGACGTCAATATAGACGTACGGACAGACAAAGGTTTGCTAGAACCGTAGAGCTTTGGGATAGAGGAGGAGATAATCCAGCCTATATCCTGAACAATCCAAATGGTTACCAGCTGACTCAGGATAATACCATCAATACCAGTTTCCAGATGTTGGTGGATTATGATCTGAAAGTAGGAGAAATGCACAAATTCCATGCTTTGGCTGGTTATCAATGGGAAGATTTTAGATGGACAAGGCTTTATTCACAAGCTACAAACCTTATTAGTAATGATTTGCCTTCTCTTAATTTAGGAGACGATAATACCAAGGTGACCAATCAAAGTATCAATACTTATGCTAATCAATCTGTATTTGGTAGGGTGAATTACAGTTTTGATGAAAAATTTCTTTTTGAAGCTACTATCAGGATGGATGAAAGCTCTAGGCTAGCTCCTGACCTTAGGACCAAAGTCTTTCCAGCAGCTTCTGTGGGATGGAATATGCATAGGGAAGAATTTTTTGGAAATGCCCTACCTTTCTTTTCTGAGTTTAAGCTAAGGGGTTCATGGGGTCAGTTAGGTAGTGCTTTGGGAGGAAATATAATAGGGTATTATGACTATTTAAGTCTCCTTTCACGAGGATCAGGGTTAGTTCTAGGTACAGATGAGACCCGAACAACTTATTTTTACGAGAGCAGTGTGCCATCTTCCAGTCTTTCATGGGAAACCATTGAAACTTGGAATGGAGGACTTGATTTGGGTTTGCTAGAGAATAAACTCCAAATGAACTTTGACTACTATGTTAAGCATAATAGAAATATGCTAACACCACTGCAGCTTCCGGCTACTTTTGGTGTAGGAACGCCTAAAATCAATAATGGAGTGCTCAAATCTTGGGGATGGGAACTGGAAGTGAATTATAGGAATAGAGTTAGCGAAGATTTTAGCTATAATGTGGGGTTTAATCTTTCTGATAACCAAAATGAGTTGGTTGAGTATGCAGGAAGGAATGTGGTTAATGCAGGAAATAACAGCATCATAGAAGGTTTTCCTCTAAATACTATTTGGGGTTATGAAACCATGCCAGGGTATTTTAGTTCAGAAGACCAAGTGGATGCAGCACCTTTCCAAGATAACAGAACTAGTACTGGAGATATCCATTATGTAAATCAAGATGGAGACGACCGAATCACAGTAGGCCGCGGTACTACAGATGACTCGGGAGACTTGGTGCTTTTAGGTACTAACCAGCAGCGTTATCTATTTGGGGTAAATGCTTCTGCTCAGTGGAAGAATTTTGACATCTCGCTCTTTTTCCAAGGTGTAGGCAAGAGGAGTTTTATGCCTACAAGGGATATGATTATGCCATTGAGCCAGACTTGGTTTATGCCCATGAAACATCATCAGGATTACTGGAGTACAGAAAATACAGATGCAGCTTTCCCAAGACCATATTTAAATGGACACCATAATTACTTGCCTTCTGATCGCTGGGTATTAGATGGAAGTTATGTGAGACTAAAGAATTTCCAATTGGGATATTCATTGCCTGCTGCTGTAATCGAGCGAGTGAAAATTAATCGTGCCAGAGTCTTTATCACTGGGCAGGATGTACTGACTTTTACTAAAATGGGTGTGTTCAATGGGGTATTTGATCCGGAAAACTCGAATAATGTTCGGGCAGATTACCCATTCTTTGGTACTGTAGCGATGGGCATAAACCTTTCTTTCTAAATGCGGGTCAAACAAAATCCAAAAAACATGAAATATCAAAACAAAAATATATTTATAGGATTGCTTGTGTTCATTATTGGAATCAGCAGTTGTGATGTAGATCGATTCCCAGAAACAGCATTGAGTGATCCCTCTTTCTGGAGAAATGAAAATGACCTCCAGTTGGCAACCAACTATCTTTATACCTATTTGCCCGGACTACCAGTGACTTCGGATGTTTGGTCAGATGATGCCTTTGGAAAGGCTCCAAATTCTATAAGTGATGGTACTCGGATCGCTCCGGCAACTGATGGGGGGTATAATTCTCCTTATAGATTGATTCGTGCTGCCAATAATATCATAGAAAAGGCTCCAAGAGCTTTAGAAAGTGGGGTGGATTTGGCTATTGTGGACCGATATATTGCTGAAGCAAAATTTTTCAGGGCTTGGGCTTATTTTAGCTTGGTACAACGCTATGGTGATGTTCCTTTAATCGTAGAGTCCTTGGATGAAGATGATGATGAACTATATGCTCCGGCAGATCCAAGGGAAGACATTGTTGAGGTGATTTATTCGGATTTGGATGAGGCAGCTGAAAATTTGCCAGTACCATCTGAAATGGATGGGGCAGATTACGGAAGGATTTCCAGTACCTCTGCTTTAGCATTTAAATCTCGGGTGGCACTTTTTGAAGGGACCAGAGCGAAATATCATGGCTATGGCAATCCTCAGTCTCACTTGACATTGGCCAAGGAAGCTGCAGAAGCTTGTATGAATTCAGATGAGCATAGCTTGTTTAATTCCTATTTTGACCTTTATCAATATGCAGGCGAGGGCCCTCAAAACAAAGAGAATATATTGGTGAAGCAATATGGAGTTAATGTTTCGGAATCTATCTTGAGCCATACTACTCAACGAACACTGGAAACAGGAGCTTCTAATCCAACTAGGGCATTGGCTAATTCTTATTTGATGTCAGACGGTTTACCAATAGAAAAATCTCCTTTGTACAGCCAACCTGAAAATATTATGGATGTTTTTGAAAATAGGGACCCTAGAATGTTGGCGACCTTTTTTAAGGAAGGTGATGAGTACATTGGTACCCAACCTACTTTCAATGTCCCTAATTTGTCATTTCAGCGGACAGGTTTTGCCAATAGGCGTTATGCGAATTTGACCGATTGGCAAAACTCTAGGTCTTATATGGATTATGCAGTAATTCGGTACGCAGAGGTATTGTTAAACTATGCAGAGGCTATATATGAGTTGGATGGAGCAATAACTGATGGAGAATTGGATAACAGCATCAATCTTTTGAGAGAAAGAGCCGGGGTAGCTCGATTGGATAATGCATTTGCATCGGCAAATGGTTTAGATATGCTAGCGGAAATTAGAAGAGAACGTAGAGTGGAATTGGCTTTAGAGGGTTTTAGATACTGGGATTTGATCAGATGGAAAATTGCAGAAGACGTGTTACCCCAGGATGTATTGGGTAATTATTTCTTCGAAGATGAGTTTGGTTCAGATGTAACTCCAAATGTAAACGAGGACAATATCATTGTTTTACAAGCAGCAGAAAACAGGAGTTTTGATCCTGATAGAGATTATTTGTGGCCTTTGCCAATAAATGAATTGGGACTTAATCCTGCATTGGAGCAAAATCCTAATTGGTAATGCTTATTTCAGGGATCTGGGTTAATTCCAGGTCCCTTTTTTTATCTCTTAACCCGAAATAACATGCGACTTAATAAAATCATCCCCCTTATACTTATTGGTCTTTGGGTGCAGTGGGGCGCTATTGCTCAAACCGAATTTGAAACCATAATGGGTAGAATTTATGATGGATTTCAAAGTTCTCCCAGTACAAGTTCACTGGACAGTCAGGTAGCTTCATTGCAGGCAAGTGTTAATGCCGATGGAAGTTGGCCTGATGTTGTTTATGATGATCATTCTCAAACTAACTGGTCCCCTGGGAAGCATATTAACAGGATAAGTATTTTTTCTAAGGCCTATTCTAGGCCGGGAAGTAGTTTTTATGGAGATACTTTACTTAAACAGGATATAGAAAAAGCTATGAACTATTGGTTAGGGCTTGATCCTGCACCATATAGTTCCAACTGGTTTTTTATCAGTATTAGTATTCCGAAAGATATAGGTAATTCACTTATTGCCTTGCGAAATGCGCCAGTTGGTATCGATAGTGTATTGGAGGCTCAGATGATTGAATGGATGACCAAGGGTGTCTCTATGACGGTATCTCCAGGAAAGGATGGCTCCAATTTGACAGACATAGGACAGCATTATATCATGCGCGCTTGCCTTACGGAAGATAGTTCGGTGCTTCAGCATGCGGTTACTGAAACCGGTAATTCCATAAAAATCAGTTCTGGAGAAGGCATCAAGCAAGACCATTCTTATATGGCTCATGGACCTCAGCTTTATACTTATGCCTATGGCCGTGAATATGTTTCAGGAATTAGAAATATTGCCGTCAACATCACTGGAACATCGTATGCTTACCCCGCATCTAAGATAGCTGTCTTTTCTGATTTTGTTCGAAAAGGGTTTATTAAAGCCTCTAGGGGAGCATATACAGATTTTAATGTTTTTGGTAGAAGCATTACTCGTTCAGGAGTTGGGAGAGCTGATGTCAACCTGATAGAACAGGTACGGAATTTTGATTTGCCCCAATACAATGCTTCTTACGATACAGTAATTAGCAGGATGAGGCAACAGGAAGGTCCTGATTATGGTGTTTCGCCAGAACATATTCATTACTGGAAAGCAGATTATACTGTTCATCACCGTCCCGAATACATGATAGGTTTGCGGAATGTTTCCACCAGAACCGTGAAATCAGAAATGGGAAATGGAGAAAATATAAAAGGCAATTATCTCACGGAGGGAGCTACTTATATAGCGACAGAAGGTGATGAATATTTTGGAATATATCCTGTGTGGGATTGGAATAAGATTCCAGGGACCACAGTGCCTGCTATTACAACTTTTCCTATTCGATCCTCTTGGGGAACTAACCCTGGGAAAGCTGGTTTTGTGGGAGGGACTTCTGCTGGAGCTTATGGGGCAAGTGTTTATGATATGAATGATTTTAGTACCAAGGCCAAAAAAGCTTGGTTTTTCTTTGACGATGAGATTGTTTGCCTAGGAACCAATATTAGTTCTACGGCACCGCAAACGATCAATACAACAGTGAATCAAACATTGTTGGATGGAAATGTGATGGTTTCAAATGGTGGAGCAGGGTATGTTCTGAGCGAAGGAAACCATGATTTTTTAAATAATTTGGATTGGGTTTGGCATGATGATGTAGGCTATGTATTTCCTAATAATGGAAATCTTCATCTGAGCAATCAAACACAAACTGGAAGTTGGAATAGCATCAATCAAAATCAATCCTCAGCTACAGTGAACAAGGAAGTGTTTAAACTTTGGCTTGACCATGGGGTGGGCCCCTCAGCTGCTGAATACACTTATGTTCTATTGCCAGGAAAAACAGCCAGTGAAACTGAAAATTATAATATCAACAATATAGAGATTATTGCCAATACTGATTCCGTTCAAGTGGTAAAACATGTCACTTTGGATATGATGCAGGCTATATTTTATCAAGCTGGCGAATATCAATTTGGCGATCTGAGTATTAATGTTAATAAACCGTCGATAGTTTTATTGAAAAACATTAGTAGTGCAGCTATCGAAGTCTATGCTGCAGATCCTAGTCAGAGCCTTGTGGGAACCTTGCGGATAGGTCTGGAAACGCCATCTTTAGGAACTATGAAAATGGTCGATTTGATTTTTCCTGAAGGGGAGTATGCAGGAAGTACTGTGACTGGGTTTGTCGACTTAAATTCACCAGAGTTTGAGGAATTAGTGGAGCCCACTGCTTTAGTGGCGATCGAAGATGCTTATGTGAGAGATGGGAATTACGCAGATACTAATTTTCCTTCGAGTAATTTGGTGGTGAAAAAGGATGGTGCTGGATATGCCAGAGAGAGTTTTATTAAGTTTGATTTGACAGCCCTTCCTGCTCAGCTGGATAGCATACATCTTAAACTTTGGGTGAATAATGCTAATATAACCGTTACCAATACAAGCTGGGAATTTTATAAGATAAGTGATGATAACTGGCAGGAAACGGAGATTACTTGGGATACAAAACCAGCAGCAGGTACTTTATTGGGAGAGGTTCCAGGGACTCCAGCAGGAAGGTTTATAGAATTGGATGTGACAGGGGCTGTGTTAGAGGAATTACATTTAGACGGGATAATTTCATTAAAAATTATCAGTACTTATCAAGGAAGTACAACGGATGCCCAATTTGCTTCTCGGGAAAATTCCACTGTAGAGCACCGACCAAGTTTAATAGTTTACAAAACGGCAGTAAATGAAGGAGAAATTGGAAGCACCTTGGCTATAGGAGATACCTTTGTTCAAGAAGCTGATGCAAGTGGTGACGCAAGTGATAGAAATTATGGAGCAGCTGGGTTTTTGGCTGTGCAAAAAGGTGGTTATCAGAGAGAAGCATATGTGAAGTTTTCCTTAGAGGATTTGCAGGGTGGGATACTTTCCGCCAATTTGAAGCTGTATAGCTTGGCAGCTGCTAGTGGAACGAATTGGGAACTTTACAGTGTGGACGATGCTTGGGAAGAAGGTACAGGTAACTGGCAAGGCAATAGTAGTGAAGGGCTGACGTGGGCAAATGCTCCAAGCGCTGGGACGTTATTATCAACTGTTCAAGGAACGTCTCAGGAAGGGTTCGTAATGTTTGATATAAGTGGCTATCTTCAGCAAATAGTCGGTTTGAAGGATACCGTTGCTTTGAAAATTGTTTCGACCACTTCAGGTGTTTACACATCGTTTGCATCCACAGAAAGTAGCAATATTAGCCAGCATCCTGCATTAGAATATATCTTAGAGTTGGAGAATGGTCCGGATCCATCTGAAAATAGCAAGTGGAGGACTCCACAGAATAAGGTGCTTATATTTCCAAATCCGTTGGAAGGGATGGGGACTATCAAATCAGATAAACTCATCAGAAGTGTATTGATAAGGGATAGGACAGGGAGAATTATTCATGAAGACCAGCAGGTAAATCAAAATGAATACTCTATAGATCTTACTGGATTGGAGAATGGGATGTACTATCTCGTTATTGTTGGAGACGATTATATGGAGTTGAAGAAGGTTATAAAAAGTAATTAGTTGAATAAAAATATGCCGGACAGCTTTCAAGAAAAGACTGTTCGGCATAAAAATTAAAAGGTTGCTAATGAAAAGAATAAGTTTTTTTAATTGGAAAGGAATTGTTTTGGGCATTTTGCTGCTGATGATAGGGACGAGATTCGCATTAGCCCAAGAAAAGAGAAATTTACTTTCACAAGAATTAGAGGAGCATAACAGTGAGGCTTGGAAAATGACTCCAGAACTTTTGTTTTCTGACAAAGAAAAGATAAGGGAAAGTTTTGTCCAATTACCCCTTGCCGTGAAGGAGCAAATAAAGCAAGATGCAGAAAAGTCACTCTCTTATGATTGGCCTAGCATACCCCTTACTGCATATTTGGACTTCGTGAGAAATGGGGACAGGACGCGCATGCAGTCTTATCAAAACCGAAGAATTACTGCCTTGAGATATTTGGTGTTGGGAGAATTGTTAGAAGCGGAAGGAAATTATATTGATGCCATTGCAGATGGTGTATGGGCATTATGTGAGCAGTCTACTTGGGTCTTATCGGCACATTTGAGTGCCCAAAAAGCAGGCGCAGGAGTTCCGGATGTCCAGGATCCTGTAATAGATCTTGGCGCAGGTGAAGTGGGGAATTTACTGGCCTGGATCCATTTTTATTTCAGAAATGATTTTGAAACCATTTCACCATTATTGGTGGATAGGATAGAAGAGGAACTCAATGAAAGAATTATTTCTCCTTATTTAGAAAGAGATGATTTTTGGTGGATGGGGTTTAATACTGATTTCGTCAATAACTGGAATCCATGGTGTAATTATAATGTGCTTTTGGTGGCAAGTTTGATAGATAATGATGAGGATAGGAAGCAGAAGGTGATTGAAAAAACGATGAAGTCTGTTGACCAGTTTATCAATTACTATAAGGCAGATGGAGCTTGTGAGGAGGGACCAGCTTATTGGGATCATGCTGCGGGAAAAATGATGGAATATCTTGAATTACTTAAAGTAATTTCAAATGAGGAAGTTGATTTGGGGAATGAAGAGCTCATCCAAAATATGGGGAATTATATAAGGAAAGCTCATATTTCGGGAGATTATTATGTGAATTTTGCAGACGCTTCTGCTAGTTTAAAAGCACATCCGGGGATAATATTCCGATATGGCGAGTATATCAATGATGATGAATTGAAAGGTTTTTCGGCATTTATCGCACAGCAAAATGAGTTTGAGAAGTCACCTTTTTCAGGTAGTTTAGATCGTGTTTTGCATAATCTATTGATTTATGATGACTTGTTGCTTCAGGAGCCATCGTATAAAAAAGATTCGTATTTTTCTTATGTGGAGACGGAAGTGTTTGGTGGAATATCTAGGACTGGATTCTTTTTTGCAGCAAAGGGAGGTCATAATAATGAGAGCCATAATCATAATGATGTAGGATCTTTCATTTTATATTCTGATGGCTTACCTGTATTGATTGATATAGGTGTCGGAACTTATTCAGCCAAAACTTTTAGTGAGGACAGGTATGATATTTGGACCATGCAATCAGATTTTCATAATCTTCCAATTATAAATGGAGTCTCACAAAGAAATGGTGATACTTTTAAAGCCGGCGGTGTAGAATTTAAGAAGAATTCCAGTAGGCTTATATTTAGTTTAGAGCTTCAGAATGCCTACCCTAACCAAGCAGCTTCTGTTAAATGGAAGAGGTCTTATGATTTTAATTTAAATCGCTCAAAGTTATTGATCAAGGATAGGTTTGATAATAAACAGTTCATTGCAAAAAGTGAGCTACATTTTATGAGCTATAACAAGCCTGAGATTATATCAAAGGGTAGGCTTAAGTTGGGGAATAAGGGTGAGCAAATCATTGTTATGGAATATCCAGGGGAAAAATTGGAAATGGATATTGAGAGAAAGGATATGAAAGATGTTAGACTGGAAAAGGCATGGGGGAAAGAAGAAGTGTATAGGATAAGTTTTTTTCAAAAAGAGGAGAAAATTAGTGATGAATGGCGAATTGCTGTGATGGTTGAGTGATTTTTTTTGTTGGTTATATTAAAAAGATAAAATATGTAAGAATTATTTTAATTTACTTAGAATAATTATGTCAATAATGGTTTTGTTATATGTTTGTTGGCTTTTTTTCTAATTATAATTTTTATTATTAGTAGTTAAACGAAATAAAATGTTTGCGAAATATTTGATTTAGAGAAATTATATTTAAGTTTAAGGAGATAGTAGAAAATGCAATCACTCCCAAAACATACAGTTTCTGAACTAGTCGACTTGCTTAGGCAAGGTGATTTGACTGCTTTTGATGAGCTATACCATCGGTATGTGCCAAGAGTTTTAGGGTTTGCCAAAACCTTTATTTTGGACAAAGGTGAAGCGGAAGAAGCGGTGCAAGAAGTTTTTATTAAAGTTTGGGAAAAGAGGGATACACTCAAAAGTGAATTAAACTTTAAAAGTTACCTCTTCGTATCCGTTAAAAACCAAATTTATAACAAAATCAGGGATGCTAAGAAGTTTGTCCGAGTTGATGACATGGAGTTGGATGTAGCTTCTTCTGAAATGCATATTCATGATAAACTCGCTTATCAAGAATTAGAACAAACCGCTTTTAACTTATTGGATCAACTTCCTCAAATTCAAAAGAAGGTTTTTACCCTAAGTAAATTGGAAGGTATGAGCCATAAGGAAATTGCTACTATGTTGGATATTTCTGTTAGGACGGTTGAGCATCATGTATACTTAGCTAATAAGCAAATGCGTGCGAATCTTTTGCAACATGCATCTATGGTCAGTGTCTTTTTAATTTTTATGCTTTAGAATTGATAATTGCCTTCATTTTTTAATTCATTGTAACAATACTTTATAGTATTATTTCCATTTAAGACCGTTTCAAAAAAAAAGTAATTGTTATAAACCGATTGGTGAAGCTGGTGTTTTAACCTTTCTTAACTTAGAAGTGACTACTCATTTGTAATTGTTCAATTATAGCATCTGATTTTTTCTTTGATTCTTTTGCTAGCTATATGAATTAGAGGGAGCTTTTGAGATAACACCTAATCCAAAGGATTGAACTTAATCTGGTTGGTTCATAGAAATGTTGTTTCTAGTATTGAAATTCGTCAGTTGAAAAAAAGCGAAAAATAATTTGCAGAGTTTAGGATAGATTTTTTTGTGTTTTTTGGTATAAAGTTTTGATTGTTTATTGTTTTATCGTATATGTCGGTTCATTGTTTTGTTAATATAAAAGTGATCGGATTAATGTTAAAAAAAAATTAAAGTTTTATTAAGTAGTTCTTCTATTCCATGTGTATTACCCTCAAAGAACATAAGGAATCAAAGTGAACAAAGATAAACTCATAAGATTTTTAAATAAAAAAGCTTCTATAGGGGAGCAGCAAGATGTGAGTCGATGGTTAGAAGAACCTGAAGCTCCGCAAAAGCTGGATGCCATAATGAAGGAAAACTGGGAGTTGTCAGGAACCTCTCACAATGATGAAGATACAGAGAGAATTCTTGAGAATATTCATAGAAGGATAAAGAAGGGGAATCAGAGGCAACTGGGTGATAAAGAAAAGAAGTTATGGTGGCCTTCATTAAAGATTGCTGCTTCTGTATTGTTGGTAGGCTTAATTGCTTTTGCTGTGTACCGTCAAGTATATCAATTAGATGTGCCAGAAGTGAAAGAAGAACTGATAGTTTACACAAAGGAGGCTAGAAGTGGTGAAAAGCTCAAATTGAGATTACCAGACAAAACATTTGTCATATTGAATGCCAATTCATCATTGAGTTACTCTTCGGAATTTGGTAAGGAAATCCGTGAAGTGACGCTTAAAGGCGAAGCTTTTTTTGAGGTTGCTTCAGATAAGAATCATCCATTTAAGGTAAAGACAGAAGATTTGGTAACCACTGCTTTGGGGACTGCCTTTAATGCTTATTCAAGAGAAGGAGATGTGAAAGTTGCACTGACGGAGGGAAAGGTTAAAGTGGAGCAGCTAGGGCAGTCCATTGGAGATAGCGATGTTTTGTTGGTTCCTGGCCAAATGGCAAGCTTTACTTCCGAAGAAAATTATGTGCTTCGGGTGGAAGATTTTGAGCCCTCAAAAGTGACTGTCTGGAAAGAAGGGAAGATTAGATTTAAAAGTCAAAAGTTGAAAGATGTAATCGATAATCTGGAACAATGGTATTCTATTGATATTGAGTTAAGTAAGGGCGTTAAGGACGGTAGAAAAGTTTCAGGCTTGTTTAACAACGAGAGCTTAGAAAACATTCTCAATGGACTGTCATTTTCCTTAGGAATCAAATACGAAATAAAAGAAAACAAAGTAATCATTAAACCATAATAATTGCCTATGATATATAAAAACAGGACAGTCTTCCATCGCCAAATAGATTGACTGCCCTGAGAGTTTCAAGTGACTAACCTTAAAACATTTACTAAATTATGAAAAGAAAATTACTAGACCTAACGATAATGGTGTCTAAAAATCTGCTATATGGCATAATTATACAATGCTTATTTCTTTCGACCTTGATGGCAAAGGAGGGAAATGCACAGATAAAGCCGCTAGATAAGGCTTTTGTGAAAGTGGAGGGGCAGACTCGGACAGTAAAGTCATTATTCGAGGACATGGAATCAAAGACAGATTATGTTTTTGTTTACCCAGATGATTTATTAAGCAATAACCCGAGTGTGACTTTGGGAAAAGGAAAAAAGTCAGTAGAAGAAGTACTGATTGAAATAGCCAAAGCTACAAAACTAAAATTTAAACAGGTCAACAATACTGTATATGTTGGAGAAAATGCCAAAAATAATATTGAGGCAGTTGAAATAAATATTGTTGCAGCTGAAATAAGCGGTGTTATCACCGATGAAGGTGGTAATCCGCTTCCAGGAGTAGCCATTGTTGAAAAAGGTACTACAAATGGTACCGTGACAGATCTCGATGGAAAATATTCTCTTACTGTTCAAGAAGGTAGTGAGCTTGTTTTTTCCTTTGTTGGATTCAAGACTAAGACAGTTCAAGTTGGAAGTAATAGCCAAATGAACATTGTCCTTGAAGAAGATCTGGGGGATCTTGATGAAGTTGTTGTGGTTGGTTATGGTACCCAAAAGAAGAGTACCCTTACAGGTTCTGTTACTGATTTAAAGGCGGATAAACTTGCCAAAAATCCAACTACCAATGTGAAAGGACTTTTGGTAGGGCAGGTTCCTGGTTTGGTAACTAATCAAAACCCAGGACTCCCCGGAGCTGATAATGTTAATATTAGCATTAGGGGATTTGGCGCTCCTTTGGTCATTGTGGATGGAGTGGAATCTTATTTGGATCGTCTAGACCCAAATGATATTGAAAGCATTTCTGTTCTGAAAGACGCTTCTGCAGCTATTTATGGTGCTCGTGCAGGGAATGGTGTTATTTTGGTAACCACTAAAAGAGGAAATGCAGGTAAGCCTAAGATAACTTATCATGGTTATTTTGCTACTCAGAAAAGATTGACTTTCCCAGAGCAGGTAGATGCTGGTAATTTTATCAAATTAGGTAGGGACGCTATTTTTAATACTCAATATGATCCTGCAAATCCAGATGCAGATATTTCTTATGGAACTTTGTTTACTGAAGAAAATCTAGAAAAATATACTGCCCCTGGTGCCCCAAGTTATGATTGGGCAAATGCTACTGTTAAAAAAGGAGGCTCTCCTTTGCAGAATCACAATTTAAGCCTTAGGGGTGGAAGTGAGGATGTGAGGTATTACATCAGTTTGGGTATGCAAGACCAGTCTGGTATCTTCAATGGAGATTATGACTACAGTAAATTTTCCGTAACCAGTAATACAGATATCAAACTTTCAGAAGGATTAGACCTTAAATTAAATGTAAGCCATATCAATGAGCAACAGGATTATGCTGCATCTTCTATCGGGGATATTTGGAATGATCTGAGGACGGCACAACCTATATATCCTACTTCTTTACCTGATCCTACTAAGAATCCATACTCCGGATTTAATGCACGTTCTCCAATAACGAGAATTCAGAAAGATGTTGTAGGCTATGAAAATACCAACAAAAAGACAACCGCCGGTGCCCTTGAGCTAAGCTATAATTTACCTTTCTTCAAGGATTTAACAGTAGGGACTAGAGCGAACTTTAGATTCAGAACTGCAGTATCAGAAACATTGACCAAATTCTATCAAGTTCATTCCTTCAATCCTGATGATATTACAGATACCTATGATGGGTATAAAGTAGAAGGTTCTGCAGGGATCAATAGATATATTAAAAGCATATATGGACCTAGTGATCCAAGAAGCAGGTTCCTTTATAGAGGATATGCAAGATATAATAAAGATATATCTAAGCATAATATCTCGTTCTTGGCCTTTGGCGAAAGGGAAGATAATGTTTATAACAGCCTGACTGTAAATAGAAGGGATTTGCTCTCTCCTGATATTCCTGAAGTGAGTGGTGCCAATGAATTGACCACTACTTCCGGTACTGGTCGTGATATAGAGTATACCCGCGTTAGTTTTGCAGGGAGATTGAATTATTCCTTTGATGAAAAATACCTTTTTGAAGCAACTTTGAGAGCGGATGCCAGCTCTAAGTTTGGACCTAAAGTAAGATGGGGTTACTTCCCGTCTGTTTCTGCAGGATGGAATATAGCAAGGGAGGACTTTATGAAAAATGCAGAGGTATTTGATCAATTGAAGCTGAGACTATCCTATAGTCAAACAGGTGTTGATAATAATTTAGGAAACACCTCTTTTGAATATTTATCGGGTTTTGAGGAGAGAACAGGGAATATATATCTTCTTGATGGACAGCAGGTTCCTCAAATTCAATCGACTGGATTGGTTAATGAATATGTTACTTGGGAAGAAACGACATTGTATAACGCTGGTCTAGATTATACTTTATTTGGAGGGCGTGTATTTGGTAGTTTTGATGGGTTTTATAGGTACCGTGATGGCCTATTGGCACCACCTTTGGAATCTTTACCAGGTACTTTTGGTGCGAATCTTCCAGCGGTTAACCTTAATGCGAATAGCAATAGAGGCTTTGATGCTTCTTTAGGTGTTAAAGGTACGGTTGGAGATTTCCAATATAATGTAGTGGCTGGTGTTGGATATACTAGGGAGAAATATGAGAAATACCAAGAAGATATCAATGAAGACGATCCTGTACAGGTGAAGTTTATTAAAAGAACTGGGAGATGGGTAAATGTTGCATTTGGATATAAAACTGATGGGCTATTCAATTCCCAAGCTGAAGTAGATGAATACTTGGATACCTATACTTTCGAAGATATCAATGGTACTCCAAAACCTGGTGATATTAAATATGTCGATATCACAGGTGATGGTGTGATCAATAGAGAAGACAGGTATGAAATTGGTTACGGAAACAATCCTCAATTGACCTATAGCCTTAGCCCAAGCTTGACCTATAAAAACTTCAATTTATCAATGTTATGGCAAGGAGGATCACAGTTCAATGTATTTATAGTAGGAGCCTATAGATCGCCATTCAATAATGAGCAGGTTCCACTTACAATACATCAAGAGTATTCTTGGACCCAAGATCCTGCTAACCCAGGAGTAGGATCCAATCCAAATGCTCAGTTGCCGGCATTCAACAGAGACGGTTCAAGAACATGGAATGATGTGCAGTCAGATTTCTGGATGAAAGATGGTACTTATATGAGATTGAAAACAGCTACTTTATCATATAACGTCAGCAATCAAATTCTGTCTCGAGTAGGTTTGGATAGGGTGACGGTTTATGTGTCAGGAGACAATATTGTATCTTTTAACAAATTGGGAATTTTCAAGGGAAGTCTTGACCCTGAAGAATCTTCGCAACCAAATGCCTTCAATTTGCCTTTATTAAGGACGATGTCTTTTGGTGTTCAAGTAGCATTGTAATTTAAAGCAGACAGTAATGAAAAATATAAGAAATATATTATTACCACTTTGCATCTTCATGCTGTTTTCATGTGAAGATGAGTTGACTAAGGTTCCGGATTTTATTTCGGAGGATAATGTGTTTGAATCAGAATCTTTGACAGAAGCCTATTTGGCAAATATCTATCAGGATATAAGGTTTTTTAATTGGGGAGGGCAAGCTGGATTAAATATAGGGATGATACCTGCGATTGGCGGCGAACATATTTGTTTTGCCGATTGGCAAGACCCTAATACCACCTACCAAAGGACATATTCAGCAGCTTCTGGTGATGGGCCTGTGGGATATTACCCGTGGAACAATGTTCGAGATGCAAATTATATTATTGAGAATATTGTAAAAAGCACTTCGTATAGTCAAGACTATATCAATTCAAAAGAAGCTGAGGCGAGGTATCTAAGGGCTTATATGTATTTTGAAATGGTGAAACGCTACGGAGGGGTACCTATAATCGATAAAGTACTGAAAGTGGATGACCCTGAGGAAGTACTTTATCCTAGTAGAAATACTGAGCAAGAAGTATATGATTTCATTATTTCTGACCTGGATGCAGCGATTCCTTATTTAAGTGCTGATCCTATAGGGGGCCAAGGCCGAGCTGACAAATGGACTGCACTAGCTCTTCAAAGTCGAGCAGCATTGTATGCAGCTAGTATCGCTAATTTTGGACAAGTACAAATAGATGGAGTGGTCGGAATTCCAAATTCTTTAGCTCAGAACTATTACCAAAAAAGTTATGATGCTTCTAAGGAAATCATTGAATCAGGGAATTTCGCGCTCTATAATGAGTACAGTGATAAGGTAGAGAATTACATCAACTTGTTTTTAGATGATAATAACAGTGAAGTGATTTTTGCCCAAGTTTTTGAGCCAATCATTAAGGGTACTAGTTTCGATAACCTTGCTTTTCCAGCTGAATTTAGAGCAGGTTGGGGATGTAATTTCCCCGTATTGTACGATATGGTTGAGTTGTTTGATTTCCAAGATGGCACCTTAGGGACGTCAATTAGTAGAGATGAACTTAACGCCAATAATAAGTGGGATATGGACGAGTTCTTTGGAAACAGAGATCCACGCTTTAGGGCATCTGTGTTCTATCCGGAAACAACCTTTAAAGGTGGCTTGATCCATTTTCACAGTAGCACGCTTTATACTAATGGTCAAGGCCAAAAGGTTGAAGTTAGTTCAGGAAATCTTGATAGAAATGGAGAAGTTTGGCCTGCATCTGCACATGCTAGGAATGTAAGAAATACAGCTTTGCTGAGACGTAAGAATGTAAATGAATATTTGGATTTACCTGTTAGTGGTGATTCAGGACAGGACTTTGCCATCTTCAGATTGGGTGAGATGTATTTGAACTTAGCAGAAGCAGCTTACTATCTCAATAAAATGGGTGAATCTCTTGAAGCAGTTAATATGATAAGAGAGAGAGCTGGAATGCCTCTTTACGATCAGATTTCTGAGGAAAACTTGAGAAAGGAAAGACAAGTAGAATTGTGTTTTGAAACACACAGGTACTGGGATTTAGTGAGATGGAGAGTTGCTCCAGATTATTTGGATAATGTAAGAATGAAAGGCTTGGTATTTAAGTATGATCTTGATGAGGACAAGTACATTATTACATTGAAGAATGCAGAACCTGTGACTAGAGAATTTGGTCCAGAGAGGTTTTACTTCCCAATTGATCAGGGAATAATTGCGGATAACCCGAAGTGGGTTCAAAATCCAGGCTACGAATAAATATAAAAGATTTTTGAGATTAAAGGGCCAGTAATTTTACTGGCCTTTTTTATCTGAATTATAGTAAAGTGCCTCTTTGGAGTTTTGTGGAGGGGCTATTGAATCAAATAAGTAAAAATGAAGAAACTAAATTTATTAACCGGCTTTGCGCTATTGCTATGCATTTCTTGCAGCCAAAAGCAGGTAGCCAAAAAAACAGATTCTTCCGGAAAAGAAAAGCCTAATGTACTACTGATTTATACCGATGATGTAGGGTATGGAGATATCGCTACTTATGGCGGAAAAATTCCTACTCCCAATATTGATAAGTTAGCAGAACAGGGCTTGCTGTTTACAAATGCTTATGCATCAGCAGCCACTTGTACTCCTTCTAGATATTCCTTGCTAACAGGTGAATATGCTTGGAGAGCAAAGGGACGTGGCGTAGCACCTGGAGATGCTTCTGCTTTGATCAAGCCAGGTGTGGAGACACTCCCTTTGGTGATGCAAGAAGGAGGTTATAGAACGGCGGCTATTGGTAAGTGGCATTTGGGACTGGGTGGCGAAGATGGCCCAGATTGGAACGGTGAGTTAAGTCCCGGTCCTTTGGAAATTGGCTTTGATTATTCATTTATAATCCCTGCGACTGGAGATCGTGTACCTACAGTATTTGTTGAAGACCATCGCGTGGTTAACCTGGATCCTAAGGATCCAATAGAAGTTAGCTATCGTAAAAAAGTGGGAGATAGACCTACTGGAAAAGATAATCCAGAATTGCTGAAGATGATGTGGTCTCATGGTCATAACCATACCATTGTCAATGGAGTAAGCCGAATTGGCTATATGTCGGGTGGGGAAGCGGCACTCTGGAGAGATGAAGATTTTGCACAAACATTTGTGGATAAGGCAAGTACATTTATTAAACAGGATTCTGATAAACCGTTTTTTATGTATTTCGCCACCCACGATATTCACGTGCCAAGGGTTGCCCATGAACGCTTTCAAGGAGCTACTGAATTTGGCCCTCGTGGAGACGTCATTGTTCAGTTGGACTGGACAGTTGGAGAATTGGTGAAATTACTAAAAGCGGAAGGGCTTGATAAAAACACCATGATTATTTTCTCCAGTGATAATGGTCCCGTTTTGGACGATGGATATGTGGACAAGGCCAGAGAGTTGGTAGGTGATCATCAACCAAGCGGAGAACTAAGAGGGGGTAAGTATAGTGCCTTTGAAGCTGGAACTCGGGTGCCTTTTATTGTGAAATGGCCCGCAGAGATTAAGCCTGGAACTATCTCCAATGCGCTTTTTAGTCAAGTGGATTTATTAGGGTCTATGGCGGCCTATTTAGAGGTGGAATATGATTCTACCCAGGCCGTTGATACTGAAAATGCTTGGCAGACCTTGTTAGGAAATGATGAAGAAGGAAGGTATGCTTTGGTGCAGGAAGCCTTGTTCAGTAATTTGGCCTATGTAAGAAGGGATGGTTACAAATATATCCCAGCCAATAATGGCCCAGATATTGTTCCTTGGGGACCAATAATTGAGACAGGCTTTTCCAAAGAAGATCAATTGTTTGATGTAAAAGCAGATGCAGAAGAGGCCAATGAAGTTTCTGAAGAGTTTCCTGAGGTAATGGAGGAAATGAAAAATGAGCTGAGTGAAATCATTAATAAGTGATATTAAAGACCTGGGTTTTCCAGGTCTTTTTTGCTAGTAGAGGATAAAAAAGTATGCAATCAAGTGATTATCGATGAAGCAAATGGTGATGTTTTTTAGGTAAATTGCACTAGCTTCTTAAATGAATAATAGAAAATGGATACTTATTTGAACAAGATTTTTATTGCTGCATTGATTTTTGTGGTAATGGCCTGTGGAAATCAAACGAAAGAAAATGGCGCAATCAGTGAAAAGAAACCTAATATCATTTATATTTTGGCAGATGATATGGGCTATGGTGATTTAGGAGCCAATAATCCGGACAGTAAAATACCAACACCCCACTTAGATCAATTGGCCAAGGAAGGAATGCGTTTTACTGACGCACATACTTCATCGGCTGTTTGTACGCCAACCAGATATGGTATCTTGACGGGGAGGTACAATTGGAGATCAACCTTGAAGAAAGGAGTATTAGGTGGATATAGTAAACCGTTGATTGATACTACCAGAGCAACGGTGGCTTCTATGCTCAGTGAGCATGGTTATCATACGGCATTTATAGGTAAATGGCACCTTAGCTGGAACTGGGGAAAAGATGAATCGGGTAAAGTGGATTTCAGCTTACCGGTAACCCATAATCCAAATGACAATGGATTTGATTATGCTTATGGCCATGTGGCTTCTTTGGATATCCCACCATATGTTTATGTAGAAAATGGAAAAGTTACTGCAGTTCCGACTGATTCCACCCAAAGTAAGGATAAGTATGGTTGGTGGAGAAAGGGAATGACTGGACCTGATTTTATGCACGAAGATGTTACGCCTAATTTTTTCAGGAGAGGCATCCAATATGTCAAAGAAAGAGCGCATTCGGGTGAACCATTTTTCCTTTATTTGCCATTGCCTTCCCCGCATACTCCTATTTTGCCTTCTGAAAAGTACCAAGGCAAAAGTGGCTTAAACCCTTACGGGGATTTTGTGATGATGATCGATGATTATATGGGGCAATTAATGGCTGCGGTCAAAGAGGCGGGCATTGAAGAAAATACCATGATTGTTTTTACCAGTGATAATGGCTGTTCTCCTGCTGCCAAAATAGAAGAGCTGACAGCAAAAGGACATTACCCCAATTATATCTTTAGAGGTCATAAAGCGGATATTTATGAAGGTGGACACAGAGTTCCTTTCATTGTAAAATGGCCCAAAACGATCAAAGCTTCTTCTGTGAGTGATCAGACCATTTGTACTACAGACTTTATGGCTACTTGTGCCGACCTGATAGGGTACAAGCTAAAGGGCAATGAGGCAGAAGACAGTTATAGCATGTTGCCAATACTTAATGGAGAAACCTTGGAAGGTGATTTTAGAGAGGCAACAGTTCATCATTCCATTAACGGAAGCTTTGCCATTCGAAAAGGCGATTGGAAGCTGGCAATGACTGCAGGATCTGCAGGCTGGAGTTTCCCTACGCCTGCCCAAGTGGCCAAACAAGATACTTTACCTGAAGTACAGTTGTTCAATCTTAAAGAAGATCCGAAAGAAGAAAATAATCTTCAAGCGGATTTTCCAGAAAAGGTCGATGAACTTCGTACGCTGTTGACAAAATACATTGAATCTGGAAGAAGTACGCCTGGCCAAGCTCAGTCCAATGATGGGGAGAAGGTATGGGAACAATTATGGTGGATGCAAGAATCTGAATAATTAACTATGAAATTTATACCCTTAAATCTTTTAAAAGCAGTTTTTGTGGGCTGCTGCTTATCGCAGTTTTCATGTGCTGAAAAAAGTCAGCATGAAGAACCCAAGCGACCGAATATCATTTATGTTTTGGCCGATGATATGGGCGTTGGTGATATCCAATCATTTTACCCTGAAGGGAAAATACCCACACCAAACCTTGATCAAATGGCTGCAGATGGGATGCGTTTCACAGATGCCCATACATCATCTGCTGTTTGCACGCCCACACGATACAGCATTTTAACTGGACGTTATAACTGGCGCTCTAGATTAAAAGAAGGTGTCTTATGGAGTGATGACAAAGGATTGATAGACACTTCGAGAACTACAGTACCCTCTCTGCTGAAGGACCATGGCTACCATACTGCTTATTTAGGGAAGTGGCATTTGGGTTGGAACTGGGGACATGATGAAGAAGGTAATATAGACTTTACCAAAGAAGTGACCCATAACCCAAATGACAATGGATTTGACTATGCTTATGGTCATGTGGCTTCATTGGACATTCCTCCTTATGTATATGTTGAAAACGGAAAAGTAACCGCAGTTCCAACTGACTCAACTGAAAGCAAAGACAAGTATGGCTGGTGGAGAAAGGGGATGACCGCTCCTGATTTCAAGCACGAGGATGTAACCCCTAATTTCTTTAGAAGAGCAATCTCATATGTGAAAGAGAGAGCAAAAACGGAACAGCCCTTTTTCCTTTATTTGGCACTTCCATCTCCACATACTCCAATTCTTCCATCAGAGAAATGGCAAGGCAAGAGTGGGCTAAACTCTTATGGGGATTTTGTGATGATGATTGATGATTATATGGGACAGCTAATTTATGCGGTAAATGAATCTGGAATAGAAGAAGATACCATGATCATATTTGTAACAGATAATGGATGTGCGCCTGCTGCCAAGATTGAAGAGTTGATTGAAGCGGGACATCATCCTAGTGCGATTTACAGAGGTCATAAGGCTGATATCTATGAAGGAGGTCACCGTGTGCCATTTATAGTTAAGTGGCCCAAAGAGGTCAAAGCTGGCAGTGTTAGCGAGCAGACCATCTGTACGACAGATCTATTGGCCACATGCGCGGCATTGGTCAATTACGAATTGAAGGATAATGAAGGTGAGGATAGTTATAATATGCTTCCTCTGCTAAAGGGAGAGACTTTAGAAGAAGATTTTCGTGAAGCAACTATCCATCACTCAGTGAATGGCTCTTTTGCTATTCGAAAAGGCGATTGGAAATTGATTATGTGTGGAGGCTCAGGAGGATGGAGTTACCCAACTCCTCAGGAAGTTGCAGAAATGGATTCTTTGCCACCTGTTCAGCTGTATAATATGAAAGAAGACCCTTCTGAAACCAATAACCTTGAAGCAAAATATCCAGAAAAAGTACAAGAGCTTCAGGATCTTCTAACAAAATATGTTTTGGAGGGAAGAAGTACGCCAGGTATTGCTCAGGAAAATGATGGGGAGAAGAAATGGAAGCAGCTTTGGTGGATGGATTAAAGTGAGTGGAATATAGATAATTCTAAAATTGTTAAGATGAAAAGAAAGCTATTTATAATTAGTGTTTTGCATATTTTGTTACTGGCGATAAGCTGGAAAGGACATGCCAAAGATTATTATGTGCATCCATCCAAGGGAAAGGATACTAATTCTGGTTTAAGCCAATCGGCAGCTTTCCGAAGTCTTGATAAGATCAACCTTTTGAAACTGGAAGCTGGTGATAAGGTTTTGTTAGCTTCTGGAGAAGTATTTGAAGGAACTATCAGCTTAAATGGTATAATGGGAGCAAAAAATGCTCCCATTATTTTTCAGTCTTTTTCATGGGATGGAACAGATAATGGAAGGGCAGTGATTGATGCGAAAAGCCAAGATGCAGGAATTTTATTGAAGGATTGTTCTTGGATAACTGTCGTTGGGCTGGAAATCAAAGCTGAAGGTTTTGAGAAGGGGATTGAGCAAAATGCAAAAATGAGGTGTGGGATTTTGGTGACAAATCAAAAGTCCGAAAAGGTTGTGGGAATAGAAATAGATGATGTTTATATCCATGATGTCTTTTTCGAGAATCCGGGCATAAAACGTGGAGAAAATGAGGTCAAGACGGCAAATGGAACCCAGCGTTACGGTTGGGGTATCAGGGTGATCAATAGTAATCCTGAGCTGATGATTCAGGAGGTGAAGATCAGCAATTGCAAGGTCGAAAATGTAGCACATACGGCCATCAAGCTAACAGGAAATGATCATAATATCCAGCAAGTCAAAATCAGCAATAATGATGTGAGTCGACCCGGAGGACCTGGTATCCAAATGTCAGGAGTGCGATTTGTTCATGTGCTGAACAATAATGTGCAATATTCTGGGAGCCCTGATGATAGCCGAAAATGGGGCAGAGGGAGTGGGCTTTGGACTTGGGGTTCTTCTCAGGTGATGATCGAGCACAATCAGTTTATGCATGCCAATGGACCTGCGGATTCTGCTGGAGCACATATTGACTTTAATTGTGACAATGTGGTCATGCAATACAACTTCAGTGCTTTTAATGCCGGAGGATTTTGTGAGATTTTAGGAAATAATTTCAACTGCTCCTACCGCTTTAATATCAGTGTGAACGATGGGCATAGAGAAAAAGGAGCGAATGGTGCGTTTCAGGAAGGAAAAGTATTCTGGCTAAGCGGCTATCAGGGTAAGAAAGCCAGAAAGGGACCGGTTAATTCCTATTTCTACAATAACACCATTTATGTCAGTAAAGACCATACCGCGAAAATAGCCATTGAGAATAATTCCAGTGGGATTTTGATCGCCAATAATATTTTCTGTATCGAAGGGGAAAGCAAGTACGTGTTGGGAGATCAGTACAATCCTGATAACGGAAAGGGTAACGTAAGCTTGGAAAATGTGACTTTTGAAAACAATCTCTTTTATGACAAGGGGAATTGGCCAAAAGAAGCAATGATTTATGATCAGTCTCCTATTTATGGAAATCCCCAATTTGCGAATGCAGGAGGAGAAAAACCATCAGACTATATCCCCTCCAATATTGAATTGGTAAAGAAAGGAGTTGAAGTGAAAAGAATTGAAGGGGATCCTTTTGGTTTGCTGTGGGGGCTAGAAATGCCTACTGATTTTCTGGGTCGAGAAATAAATGGCGCCCATTTTATAGGGGCGATAAAGCCTGAGTAATTCCAGTTTGAATCCATAAAGTATTTAGTGTCTATTTTAATAATGAAAAAAGATCTGAAAAGTAAGGGGAAAATAATTCCTGTGTTGAGTATTGCCTTGTTCTTATTTTGTATTTCAATAAGTAAAGGCCAAGACTCACTTAGTCTGTCAAAGTACATTCAGCCTGCTGGACAAGAAAATATTTTCAAGACGGAAGGATACTATAATTGGGGCGGATCAGTGGTGAAAGGAGAAGATGGAAAATACCATCTTTTCTATTCGAGATGGCCAAAGTCAACTCAATTTTCTGGTTGGATGGTTTACTCAGAAATAGCCCATGCAGTGTCCAGCGAACCTACTGGTCCTTGGGAATATAAAGAAACAGTTCTAGAAGGTAGGGGTAAAGGCTATTGGGATGCCATTACTGCTCATAACCCTAAAATCAAGTATTTCGAAGGAAAGTTTTATCTATACTATATTTCGACCAATTTGGGAGAAAATGAGGATTACACTGAGGAAGATTTAGTTGAGATCAGTCATTCCAGATTAAAGCACCCGGGCAGGAAAGCTGCCAGATCGAATCAACGGACTGGGGTTGCTGTGGCCTCATCCATGAACGGGCCATGGACCAGACAAAACCAGCCATTGATAGAACCATCAGGTCCAATTACTACCTTAACCGTTAACCCAGCTGTTGCTCAAGGGAAGGACGATCGTTTTTATATGATTGTCAAAGGAGACAAACCCAACGAAACCAGGTTTATTCGAAATCAAGCGATGGCAATCAGTGATCATCCTGATGGTCCATATGAGATTCAGCCTGATCCAGTAATTGACTATATTGATACAGAGGATATGTCTCTTTGGTTTGATGAAAGCAGAAGTATGTATTATGGAATATTCCATACTCCTGAGGGATTTATTGGTCTGGTGAGCTCTGTGGATGGACTGAAATGGACAAAAGCTTCTGAGTACCAGATCATGCCGAAAGAGATCAGAATGAAAGACGGATCAGTACTTAAGCCCGATCGTATAGAACGTCCTTTTGTTTATGAAGAAAATGGGAAAGTAATCATGCTGGGCTTGGCAGCCAAGCTGGGAGATGACTCTTTTGTCATCACCATTCCATTAAGGTACTAAACTTACCAAGGTAATAGCATGAATAGTTTGAGGGCTGACATAGTAGCTTTTATCTTTATAAAAAAGCTCGCTCGCTGTTTTTGAATAAAACAAAAATTATAATATCGATTTAGCACAAGAACTAAATATATTTTTTGTGCTAATTGTGATTAATTGTTGTAAAAAATCAAGTTTATTCTCTGAATAGATAGTGATTATCGCTATATTAGTCAGGTAGATATGGGAATTATTTTGCTTAATTACCTGACTATTTTGAGGCGTTAATAATTTAACATTGAAAAAGCATTAGGACCTTAGGGTCTTATTTTTTGATGCCAACATAGGTCAAAAGGCCTATGTTGGAACGCTGAATTTTCAACATTGGACTAACCTTAATACAATAAACTATGAAATCTAAGTTTTACCTTTTAGCGATTTCGCTAATTTGCTGGACAACTATGTCCTTTGGTCGGCAACAGACCGATTTTGACGTAATCATGGACAAAGTCTTTGATGATTTTCAGAGCAGTCCCACCACTTCTTCCCTAGACGCCAACGTGGGAGATTTGTTGAGCACTTTAGATACTGCCGGATTTTGGCCGAGCATTGACTATTCTTCAACTAGCCAAACAAATTGGAAACCTGCCGATCATTTTAAAAATTTAAGTGAGATGGCAAAGGCCTATTCTCGCACGGAAAGTGCTTACTATGGTGATAGTTTGCTCAGGGCGAGGATAATTAAAGCATCAGAGTATTGGTTGGGCTTGGATCCGCGGCCTACCAGTACGAATTGGTTTTTCAGCACCATTACCATTCCCAAAGTAGTGGGTAAAATGTTGGTGTGCTTCAGAAAAGGGCCTCAAGGAATTCCCCAATCCTTGGAGGATGATTTGATCAACGTGATGACACAGGGTGTTTCGCTTTATAATGCCCCTTCCAAGAATGGCTCTAATAGAACCGATGTAGGGCAGCATTATATCATTCGGGCATGTCTGACCGAAGATCAAGCAGTATTGAGTAATGCAGTTGACTTTGTAGGAGAATCAATTGTAGTGTCGAGTGCTGAAGGAATCCAAGCAGATGCTTCCTATGCAGCCCACGGCCAGCAACTTTACATTTACGGATATGGTCTTGAGTTTATTCAGGGAATCCGAAACATAGCCATTTATGTGACGGGAACCCAGTATGAGATTGCTCCAGAAAAAATAGCCATTTTCTCCAATTTTGTAAGAAATGGTTTTGCAAAGACTGCCCGAGGAAGATATGTGGACTTTAACGTGTATGGAAGGGGAGTTTCTAGGGCTAACAATGGTAAGGCAAGTGCTTCTCAGGTCAATAATGTAAAACTTTTTGATCTTCCTATTTATACTTCTTTCTATGATACTGTTGTTAGCCGAATGAAAGGAGAAGAAGCTCCATCATATGGCGTACAGCCTGAACATATCAATTACTGGAAAACCGATTATGCCATTCATCACCGTTCAAATTATATGTTCGGATTGAGAACCGTTTCGACGAGGACAGCCAAATCGGAGATGGGCAATGGGGAGAATGTGAAAGGAACCTATTTGACAGAGGGTGTTACCTATATTGGTGTCAAAGGGGATGAATATTATAATATTTTTCCGACATGGGAGTGGAATAAAGTGCCAGGGACAACAGTTCCGGATATCACCACTTATCCAGTCAGACCATCTTGGGGTACCAACCCAGGGACATCGGCCTTTGTGGGAGGTGTGTCAGATGGTGTTTATGGAGCGAATGTTTATGCCATGGATGATTATAACACCATAGCCAAAAAAGCTTGGTTTTTCTTCGATGACGAAGTAGTCTGTTTAGGAGCAGGTATCAATTCAACCGCCAGTGAAAAGATCAATACCACCATGAACCAGTCTCTGCTGGATGGGGATGTGACGATTTCTGAAAACGGATTAATACTTACCTTGTCTCAAGATATTTACAACTATAGTAATGGATTGGATTGGGTTTGGCATGACTCTATTGGATATGTTTTCCCTGAAGGAGGAAATATTAGACTTTCCAATCAAACCCAAACGGGAACCTGGAACAGCATTAATAGCACCCAGTCTTCGGCATCGGTAAGTAAAGATGTATTCAAGTTATGGATTGATCATGGTGTTTCACCTTCAAATGACCATTATGAATATATCGTGGTGCCTGGGATCAATAGCGCAACTGAAATGGCTAGCTATGATGCCAGCAATATTGTTGTTTTGGCGAATACAGACTCCATACAAGTGGTAAAGCATTCTGCTCTGGATATTTGGCAGTTGGTCTTTTATCAAGAGGGAACTTTTGAAGCTGAGGGGGTGAAAGTGAAAGTGGATAAACCTGTAGTATTGCAGCTCAAGGGTGTTTCTTCCGGACAGGTAGAAGTATTTGCGGCAGAGCCTACCCAAAGTTCTGGAGCTAATGTTCGAATTGGTTTGGAAGCCACAGGCTTTGACGGTATGAAAATGTTGGATTTGGAATTCCCGTCAGGATTAATGGCAGGAAGTAGTGTATCTGGAACCCTGGACAATAATTCTCCGGATTATGAAGAAATAGAAATTCCACTTGGGTCAATAGCTATTGCAGATGCTTATGTGCGAGGAGGTACCTATGAAGGGGATAACTTTCCCACGGGAACATTAATAGTTAAAAAGGGGAACGACGCCTACGATAGGGAGTCTTATATCAAATTCGATATCAGTGATCTTCCCAGTAATACGGATAGTGTTGGGGTGAGATTGTATGTGAAATACGCCAATACAACTGTGACCGATACGAGTTGGGAATTTTACACTGTGGAAGACAGTATCTGGTCAGAAACAGGTATCACTTATTTGAACAAACCTGCAGGAATTACAAAAATAGGAGAAGTGCAGGGGATGCCCGCTGGCAGTTATGTTCAGTTTGATGCTTCAAGTGCTGTATTGGCGGCCAAAGCAGCAGGTAATAGTACTTTCTCCATCAAAATAATCTCTACGGTTCAAGGAGGGCAAACAGATGGTCAATTTGCTTCGAGAGAAGAATTGGATGTATACAAAAGACCACAACTGATCATAAAGGAAAGGGAAGAAGTGGTTACTCCTATAGGAGTTGAAGCAGTTGCAGATGCCTTTGTGCGTGGAGGTGACTATGAGAATAACAATTACCCCACACAGGACTTATATGTGAAACATGGTAACGGGGCATATGACCGAGAGTCCTATATGAAGTTTGACCTAAGTGAGTTACCTAGCTCATTGGATAGTGTGCAGCTGAGAATGTATGTATCGACAGGTGGTACTGAGGTAGCCAATACCATTTGGGAAGTGTTTTCTGTATCGGACACTACTTGGACAGAGACAGGGATTACTTATGCCAATAAGCCTGCCGCAGATGTAAAGGTAGGAGAGGTACCCGGTACTGCAACGGGAAACTATATCCACTTGACTATTACGGATTCGCTATTACAAGAAATTGCTTCAGGGAAATGGTTATCGTTGAAAATGACCTCTACAGTGTTAGGAGGACAAACGGACGGTAGGTTTTCACCAAGAGAAGATGCAAACCCAGATTTTAGGCCTCAACTGATTCCTTATGGTACTGAGCCAGAACCTGAAGAACCAGAGGAGCCTGAAGTTGTTATTCCTTTGGGTATAGAGGTAACTGCCGATGCGTTTGTAAGAGGAGGAACTTATGAAAATACCAATTATCCTACTCAAACGCTGTATGTGAAACAAGCCAATGGGGCATATGAGAGAGAGTCTTATTTGAAGTTTGACTTAAGCGAATTGCCGAACTCTTTGGATAGCGTGCAGTTGAGGATGTATGTGCAGAGTGCTAATACAGATGTGAGCAATACCGTTTGGGAATTCTATTCTGTTTCTGATACGACTTGGACAGAGACTGGGATTACCTATGCCACTAAGCCCACAGGGGAAGTGAAAGTTGGTGAAATACCAGGTACAGGAGCTGGAAATTATGTTTACCTAACGATTAGCGATTCTTTATTGCAGGAGATTTCGGTGGGCAAATGGCTTTCGTTAAAAATAAGCTCTACAGCATTTGGAGGAGATACTGATGGTAGATTTGCCCCAAGGGAGCATGAGACTGCGGAATTTAGGCCACAGCTGATTCCTTATGTTTCCGAGACAGAGGAAAATGGAGAAACATCTTCTGATGAGGAACAAGTAGCGAAAAGTCCTAATGGGTTAGAAGGTAAAGATTTACCGAATAATGTGCTATTATATCCTAATCCTTTGGTAGGTATGGCTACAATCAAGACAGATCAAATATTTCATACGATTATTATTAGAAATCATGGAGGGGAAGTTGTATTTGAGGAGACTGGTATGAATACACAGGAGTATGAAATAGATCTCAGCGGATTTAAAAATGGGATGTACTACCTAATGATTATTGGAGAGGATTTTGTTGAAACCAAAAAGGCTATTAAGAGACATTAAAGGATAATAGCTGAAAGATTGATGGGGAGACAATAAGATGTCCTTCCCGCCAATAATGGAGATAGTATCTTGATAGGTTCATTATAAAATAAGCAGGACAGAATAGGTCCACATAAAAAGAAAGAGTTCGGTATTGTTCCGAACTCTTTTTTAGATTTAAACCGTAGCTCTTTTGATACTAGTCAAATACTTTACTGTCTGACTTTTAATATTAACCATAGTTAATATTGCTGGCCTTTTTTTATTAAATTGCCAAAGGGATTTATTGTTTGGTCATGGCAGTGTTATCCATTTCAAACTCAATCTTAAAACCCAAGATTGGAGTTTCTTTCAAAGGGTATTTTGGTAATTTGATTTCCAGGTTTTCTAGGTTCTGCTTCCAAACGATTTTCTTGTTGGAACCCAACAGGCTGATGCTTTTGATTTTTCCTGCTTGCGCTAGAGACAAAGAGATGATTTTTGCAGTGGTATCATCTAAACTAGCCACATATGCATAGATATGGTGGTCTTTTTGTGTGAAACGAACTTCTGGATAGATCGTTTTGCTGGTATTATCATTGTCTTGATCCGTAGGCTTTTTTGAGTCATATGATTCTTGCTCAGAGCTTGAACTATTTGACGTTTCCAGTATTTCGCCAGTGATTTTCCAAGGCTTGGTATTATAAATCCCTTCCTGATTCTGGTCCATCCATTTACCAATTAGATGAAGTCTTTTTCTAGCTTCATCGGGAAAGCGGCCAAGTGGATCGGGAGCAACATTGAGAAGGTAGTTTCCTCCTTTACTGATGATGTTGAGCAACTGCCTTACCAAAAGTTCAGGCGATTTCCATTCGTCATCATAGGAAGCATAAGTCCAGTACCTGCTCATTGTGATGCAGGATTCCCAAGGTTCTAGAATGGCCTTGTCACTGATCCTCTGCTCCAATACCAAATAGTCTCCCTGTCCATTTTCGATCCTGTTATTGACAATACACTCGGGTTGTAGGTTTAGGATAAGTTCTTTGAGTTCCTTGCTTTCAGTCTCACTGATCAGTTCCGGAGTGTCAAACCAAACAATATCCACTTTACCGTAGTTAGTGAGCAGTTCGGTAATCTGAGGTTTTACTTTTCTTTCAAAATACTTATTGAAAACTTTAGCATCTTCATCTGGAAAATCCCAAGTATTGCTTCTTCCACCTTTTTGAGGCCAGTTTGTCGGTACATCGGGATCTTGCCAGTCTCTGCCTAGAGAGTAGTAGAAACCAAGTTTAAGCCCGTATTTATGGCAGGCATCGGCAAGCTCTTTCATTGGGTCCCTTGGGTAGGGAGAAAGATTCTCCATATCATAGTCGCTAGATGCTGAATGGTACATCGCAAAACCAGGGTGATGTTTGGTGGTGATGACCAAATATTTCATTCCTGCATCAAGGGCATCTTTGACCCATTTTTCAGGATCATATTTTTCAGGATTGAAATCATGGGCTAATTCCCCGTATTCTTTGTAAGGTATTTTTTCATAGAGCATAATATGCCCAACACTTTTTGCTTTTCTTCCTTCCCAATAACCTTCTGTTTGAGTAAATAGGCCCCAGTGTATAAACATTCCAAATTTGGCGTCTTGCCACCATTCTGGTAGATCTTTGTTGGTTTGGGCAAATGTATTCACTAGGCTTCCGCTTAATATAAAGAAAGCTAGGAAAGCAAAGAAGAATAGTTTTGAGAATAAGTGTTTATTCATTGTAAATAGATAAAGGTTTTTGTAAATATAGTCCAAATGACCTAAAACGAAAAATGGATTGACGAAGTACTGTCTTGCCAATCCACTTTAAGTATTTGTTTTGTAAGCCCTTTTAAAAGGCTCTTTCTTTCAAGTGATCATCCAGATCAATTGCTTTGACTCCTGACTCAAGCCATTCCGGTGCTGGCTTGCCTTTCAGGTGATGGTCAAAGAATTCCATCATCCTAACACTGTAGTCCTTTCTGTTTTCTAACTTGGCAATACCATGGTTTTCGCCTTTGTACTGTACCATGACCACAGGTTTTTGTAACCTTCTCAGTGCATTATAGTATTCCAATCCTTGAGTGAAGTCAACGGCACCATCTTTGTCATTGTGCAACATCAATAGCGGGGTATTTACATCTTTGACATGGTAAATAGGACTGTTTCGCTCATAAGATTCCCAATTTTCCCAAGGACCTCCTGTAAATCTCCCCTGAGAGGATTCGAAGATGGCCATATTGCCATTGCCGGAGTTCCAATAAATCAGGTCATACATGGAAATCATATTGGTAAGGGCTGCACCCGCTGCAGCGGCCTTAAACATGTCCGTTTGGGTAATCAAAAAAGCAGTTTGGTATCCGCCCCAAGAGTGCCCGTGAATACCAATATTTTCTTCATCGATTACACCGGTCTCAATGGCTGCCTTTACTGCTGGGATCACACACCACACAGCTGACATACCAGGGTCATCCAATGTATATGTGATGTCCGGCATAAATACGGCATAGCCATTGCTGGTATATACATTGGGGTTCCAACCTGTTCTGCCAAAGTCAGGTGAGGTCCAGTTATGAAGACTGGCGGAAAGCTTTTCATAATAGTATACCATGGTTGGGTACTTTTTGCCCTCTTCATAATTAGCAGGTAGGAACAGCGCTCCTTGAAGTTTGTCTCCTTTGTCGGAAACATAATCCACCAATTTTACCCCGGAGGACCAAGTATATTCTTCCAGTTTTTTAGGGGCATCAGTTAGCTTTTCTAGATTTTCAAAGGAAGCATTGGCCAAGAAATAAGCAGGAGGGGTATTGTAGGTTTCCATTGAATAAACAAAGGCGTCAGCATCTTTGGCTTTGCTGAATTGGGCCATCATGGCATCCTCCCAAACCAATACTTTTGGTCCAGGCTTTAAACCTGACTTGCTGCCTTCTAGACTTACAACACCACTTTTCTTGGTCCATTCACCATATGCTCGGAAATATTGTTTTTTGCTAAGGTCGATGCCCTTTTCTTCTGGATATACAACAAATCTGGTTTGATATCGGATTTGGCTGCTTTCACCGTTCAATGTCAAGTTTAGGGCCTTTTTCTTTTTATTAACGGGTACTTGCCAAATGTCCCATTCGGTTCTTAGTAAAACATATTTGCTTTCGCTGTCCCAACCAAGAGGGTAGTTCATTGGCTTGATGACATTGTGGTCATCATCGGTGTTGACAAATGTAGTTGCTAAATTGGCAGTAAGGTTGTTTTCTTCTTTGGTGATCAGATCATAAACAAAGAAGTTTCCATTCTCAGCAAACAGAAGCTTGGTGCCATCAGGAGAAGATTTGGGAGTACTGGCTCCTGAAGGGATGTAAAACTTCTCTTTCCAAAGAGTTTTTGCCCCGTTTTCTATATCTATAATATATAAATCCCTGAAGTTTTTTCCGGTGAGGTTACTTTGAAGCTCATAAGGTTTGGCATCTGAAGCGAAAGCATAATGCTGCTTTGGTAGTACCACAAAATCTGAAAGGGTACTGTCTTGAAGTGTCATATGCTTTTTGCTTTCTGTATTATAAACAGCAAAAAGACTCTTTCTCTTTTCACTGCTTTCCATTTTTTCTTGCCTGGATTGCAACTGATCATCCTTCCAGTGCCAAATGGTCATATCAGGCTTATCAGCACTGTTGGGCTGTTTTTTGGGAGTGCTGTTATCTTTTTCGATTTTGGACAGTGCCTTCTTTAGATCAGCCATTGACTTAATGGTGGTATCCGCCCTTAATGAAGCGATTTTTTCAGTTTCTAAAGCTTTTAAGGAATCCTTGTCTACCTCTGGCTTCTTTTCTTCAGGCTTTTTGGCCAACTCAAGATCATGGATGCCATAGAAAAGCTGACTTAAATCATCAGACCAACTTGGTCTTTGGTTGGGACTAATGGTGTATTTGTCGGGAAAGCTAATGCTGTCTTCTTTGGGGTTGTAGACAACTACTTCTGGAGAGGAAAGATTCTTAACACCTATCACAGCACCTAGCTCTTGCTTGTACTTTTTGTCCTTTGTCATTTTGAGTGCTGCGAAACCATCTCCTTCATCTGTCCAATTGATAGATTTGAAGCTAGATTCATCACTTTCAAGTACATGTGTACGGTTGTTACCTATATCAAGTAAGTAAATGCCATTACCGGATTTATTCGCCGCATCAACCGTATAGGCTAAATATTTTCCTGACTTGTTAAAGGAAAACTCAAGCACATTTCCAATGTTTTGCTTGGTGCCATTTTCCAAATGATAAATCAGCAAGTCAGAGCCCTTGCCACTACCTCCATCTTTGCTGAGATTTATGGCCAAATGAGTACTTTTTTCACTGTTAAACGTAAAGTTTTGCACTTTTTCAAAAACCACTTTCTTGTCCTCTTTCAAATCAAGAAGAATAAGCTTGTTGAACAATTTTTTTGCCTTGGCTTTATCCTTTTTGTCCTTGAAATTAGGATACTCAATAAATGCCAACCATCTACTGTCTTTAGAAAAGACCATTGGTGGTCTGCTGCTATCTCCGATGGGATAAGTTTTTTTATTGTTGGTTTCATCAACGGTTTCGATGATCAATTTTCCATCACCTTCTACTTCCTTCAAAGTATAGGAAAACCATTTCCCGTCAGGTGAAATATGTCCGCTGCCAGGGACAAGGGCTTCCCAATTGGAAATTTCTTCCCAAGAAATGGGTTTTTTTTCTTTTGAAGATGATTCTTTTTCTTCTTGTGCAAATGCGTGAATGCACATCACAAAACACAGAAGAAACAAGAAAAAACGTTTATTCATTAAATCGTAGTTCATGGAGGTGATATTCTTTTCTGTTATTGAAATCAAAATCCTTCTAGGATTAGTATAGTAGCTGATAAGCTATCCAATTTAATAGCTCAGACCATAGCCTCGGTCATAAAATTATAAGAGCGGTTCAATAAATTGAGAGTAGGACTTGGCTGTATGGATAGGTAGGCTAGAATCCAAATTGTTTTGAGATTGGCTAAAAAAAAATCACAGCCCACAGAAAATTTTGGGCTGTGATTTAATAATAAAGGCTAGTTTAATATTTAGAATGCACCTAATTCAGCGATTCTCACCCCAACCGGGCTTCCATAAGAATCATGAGCCACAATTTTTACAAAGCGTGCATTTAAAGAAGCAGGAAATATAAATTGCTGTCTTCCAGTATTGGTAGTAGCCAAATAGTCGCCTGCATTGGTCCAAGAAGTGTTGTCTTCGGAGACAAATACTGTGAAATTCTTTAGCATAGCATTGGTGGCTTTTTGATTTTGAATAATTGAAATACCATGAAGCTTAATGATACTGCCCATATCCACGGTGATGTGGTGTGGAGGAGTGGGTACACTTCCGTACCAGCCAGAATGCCAAACTGTAGAAATATCATTGTCAATCAAATGGTAACCCCATCCAGAGTCCTCAAAGTCATCTTCCTGAGATGAAAAATCTACAACGGACCAATTTGTTTTATCTAAGTCATCATATGTTATTTCATTCACATCGATATCTGGTTGTCCATTGACAAAATTATAAGGATAAGAATTGGCAACTATTCTACCGTTTTCATGAACGAATGAAAGTTTTAGAGTGAAAGGGTGTTCCTTGAAATTTTCGTCAATATCGCTTAAGGCCATTTTGAATGAAACACTGTCTGCGTTAGCAGTTTCCATGATGTCACGAGTTGCCCAAGTGATGGCGTTATAATCCTTGTCATTAGGACCCGTTTTTGGGTCATTATAAACAATCGCTCCTTTAACTGGGATAGTACTTGTGAACTTTGTCTGTACGTATAAGTACTCGCTGTCTGCATAGATTCTTTGGTGCTTGATCTCTACTTCAGGGACCTCCTGATAGAATTCAAACGGAGCATTGTTAGTGAAAAGCTCATTATATCTTAAGATCAATGCCGAAGCTTTGGTGAACTTTATAGAATTAGGCGACTTCCAATAAGAACTGTTGCCATTGCCCATCATGGCAGTGAAGTTGTCAGATACTTTTTGACGGTTGTGAGGAAGGTTAAGGCCATGTCCAAGCTCGTGGATGGTTCCGCCGATCCATTTGTCGTCAATTGTAGGGAAGCCTACGCCGTCAACCCATTTGTCCATGTCGTAGCCGCCTGGATAATCACGTGTGAAAGCAAATTTTCCAAGTCCATAAAAAGGCACACCTGTACCGTCTTCATGCCTTGGTATGAAAATCAGGAAATGCTCACTAGTCTTCTCTTCAGGGTGCTCTTCAAAGTAAGCTTTGATTTCTTTTACAGCTCTGTTTCCACCATTAGAATAAGGGTAGTAGAGGTGATCATTTTCAGCATGGATAATTTTGATATTTACGTTTCCAGGGACTTCGGGATTTTCTGCCAGACCAAAAGTTCTATTGCCGAAACCATGAGAGAGCAATTGCTGGGCATAATAATTTTGCATGTGCTTCAATGCTCCAGAAAGTCTCCTTTCATAGTCCAAATGTGGCTCCATGTCATTTGGTAGAAAGTAAATAACATTAAGCTGTTTTTGATATGGAAGAGATAGTTTTTGATGATAAACGTCGGGACTATCTGATCCGACCATGTCCGCATCCCCGCAAGAACCGAGGAGGGTAGTTGCGGCAAGACATAGTCCTGCCAGCCTAGAAAAATGTAACTTTTTCTTGTTCATAATAATTATTGTTATAAGGTTAGTCAGGGGTAATAATAAGGAACAAACCAATAAAAAGAAAATTTTAGTTGGATCGAATCGAATATTAGTTTTCGTTGCTGCTTAAGGATCTATTGTTGATAAGTAGATAGTTAATCGATTTAGGAATACGCTTATTGACCAAAATGCGCGTTATTTGAATAAATGTTCAATTACAAATATTTTCGGTTTTAAAGTTTTTTTTGTTTCGTTTAATTATTAATTGTCAGAGTGGTTTTCTCCTTGGGGAATGGAAAAGATTTGGAAGGTGCCTTTGGGATGGTTACAATCGGTGTTGCTTGGGTAGAATACTATTGACTGATTTTTCTAAGTAAGGAAATAGCTTTTATTTTCTTTTGAAGTTCAAAGAATACTTTTGCCATAAGTAACCTTATTAACTTTTTCTTATCAAAGAAACATACTCTCAAATTTTTATTTTAGGCCAATTGGTCTATATTTGAAAATGGTTTAAAATCAAAAGTTTGTGAAGTCTAAGCTTTCTTGAATAAAAATTATGAATAAGCATTATAGTGAAAAAGATTCTGAAGTCTGGAGGAATATAGCTAGAGGGGACAGAGAAAGCTTTGAGGCCATCTATAATGCTTATTCTAAGTGTTTGTTCAAATATGGCTTTGGTTTTACCCAAGATGAAGAATTAATTCAAGATGTTATCCATGATGTCTTTGTTCATATATGGAATGTAAGGATGAACATCAATATCAAAAAAAACATTAAATTTTATCTTTTTACCACCTTCAGAAGGGAAATTATTAAAATGGTCAATGACCAATATAAAAGAGAATCACTGGAAGATTATCACAATAAATTTTTGTGGGAAGAGTCCTTTGAGGAATTGCTCCATAAGAATCAGATCATATCAGAGTCAGCTCTAAAAATTAATGAGGCATTGGAAAATCTTCCTTTGCGACAAAAGGAGGCTATTTATCTCAGGGTCCTTGAAGGTTTAGAATATGAGGATATTTCTGAGTTGATGGGTGTTCAGGTTCCATCTATATATAACTTGATATTTAAAGGTCTCAGAACGCTCAAGAATAGCTTGGATTTCAAGAAGGTAGCCATCAGTGCTATCTCATTTTTATTATTTTTTTGGAATTGTTTATAGCTAATTAGTAGGTTGTTAGCTGTGTTTCTGTAATAAAATCATAATTTTTTTGAATTAGGTGATGAGATTTTAGGCCTTTTGACCTCTTTAGTTCAGATGGACAAAAAAATGCAATCTTATTCAAAAATAGAAGACCTATTATTTGATCAATCATTTAAAGATTGGGTGCTCGCAGATGAGCCTGTTGAAGATCTTCATTGGCCAAATTGGATCGCCTCAAGCGATGAGAATTATAGGCTTTATGGGCAAGCAAAGGCTATTTTGATTTCCTTGAATAATCAAGGTAAAGACTTGGATGATTCTACTCAGCGGAAACTTTTTGATAGAATTGAACAGAGTATTCAGTCGAAAGGCAAAAATAGAACCTCGTATTCTTCTGCAAAAAGGAGCATTTCAAATAGATCCTGGTTTCGAGCAGCAGCAATTTTAGTATTTGTGCTAGTAGCATCTATTGCATTTTTGAACATTATCCCTTACCAAAAGGAAGTGCAATTATTGACTGAAGATTATCCTAGGGTCATAAAATCCAATCCTATAGGGCAAAAGTCAAAGTTATATTTGCCCGATGGTACGACAGTTTATCTGAATGCTGAAAGCGAAATTTCGTTCCAAGAAAATTTTGGAAAGGATCATCGGGATATAGATTTAAAAGGGGAAGCATTTTTTGAAGTTGCGCATGATACCCTGCTTCCATTTAGGGTTAAATCAAGGGATATGGTAACGGTGGCACTAGGGACATCCTTTAATATCAATGCCTATCAGGAAAACATGCCCAGCGTCCAGCTAGCTACAGGAAAAGTTAGGGTTTATTCAGTTAATGAAGAAAAGGAGGAAATCTTCTTGAATCCTGGAGAAGCTGCAGTTTTGGAAAAATCAGGGCTTAATAAAAGCTCTTATAAGCCTTTATATGCCTTTGGATGGAAAAGTGGGGTGCTGAGTTTTGCCCAAATGAAATTTACGGACGTCAAATTGAAATTGGAGCGTTGGTACGGTGTGGAAATCACAGTCGAAAATTTGCCTCATAAAGACGAGAAAGTTTCTGGGGAATTTAATGATGCCACATTAGATAACGTATTGAAAAGCCTAGGGTATACTTTGGGCTTTAATTATAGAATAGACCATAAAAAAATAACCATCAAATTTAAAGCAAGAGCCAATGAATAAACCTTAACAAAAAAAGCCAATGATAATTCATTGGCTATGTCGATAATCAACCAAGTTTCTCAGGCTTTAGGCTGCTTATCGATGTTTTAATGCCTTTTGTAGAACAGTAAAACATTTCAAAATTATGAAAAAAACATTACATGCTATATGTATGATAGGAAAATACTATCTGTATGGGTTTGTGTTTCAGCTAATTTTCCTGAACCTAATCTATGCAGCGCCTACCAAGGCACAAGAATCTCTTGACATCTCTAAAGTGTCCTTAAGTCTGGACCTTAAGGAGGCTTCTTTAGCAGATGCCTTTAAGGAGATAAAAGAAAAAACAGATTTCAAATTCATTTATAAAGATGAGTTTGTCAATAGCTTACCACCAGTAAATCTTAAGTTGAAAAACCAGTCTTTAGAAGCTGTCCTCATCAACTTGGCCACTAGCCACCAGTTGTCCTTTAAGCAGGTAGATAATACCATTAGTGTCAAGGAACATAAGAGGAGAAATATGGTTTCGCCTGTAATTATTCAGGTTAATGTAAAAGGAACTGTAGTTGATAAAAATGGAGAGCCTGTACCAGGAGTTACTGTAGTTGAAAAAGGAACTGTAAATGGGACAGTTACTGATCTAGATGGAACTTATAGCATTAGTGTGGAGGAAGGTGCGCAACTGGTTTATTCCTTTGTGGGATATATTTCTCAGACCATTCAGGTTGATAATAAATCGGTAATTAATGTGGTGCTGGAGGATGATGTCAGTGATTTGGAAGAAGTAGTGGTCGTTGGTTATGGTACCCAGAAAAAAGGAAATCTAACTGGGGCTGTTGGTATGACAGATGGAGATGTACTACAAAACAGACCAATTACCAATATTACGGATGGTCTTCAAGGTGTGGTTCCTGGTTTGAATATAACACCTTCCAATGGAGCGCCAGGAAGTGGTGCAAGTATCAATATTCGTGGAGCCACCAGTATTAATGGCGGTTCACCGCTTGTTTTGGTAGATGGAGCCCAAATGAATATCAATAATATCAACCCTCAGGATATTGAAAGTGTAACGGTTTTGAAAGATGCAGCTTCTGCGTCCATTTATGGTGCTCGTGCAGCTTTTGGTGTCATTTTGATTACTACTAAAAAAGGTGGTAAAAATACAAAACCACAGATCAACTATTCCGGCAATTTCTTCGCGGCTCAGCCAACTATTATTCCTGAAAAAGCTGATAGTTATAAGTATGCGATGTATGTGAATAGTATGAGAAATTCAACGGGGGCCAGTACGGTTTTTAATGAGGAACATCTGGGTTTGATTCAAGACAGGGTGAATGGAGTGATTTCCAATGATTATACCCTTAAGCCTTCTGGATCAGCTTACTACGAACATGCCAATACCAATTGGGCAGATTTGGTGTTTGCTACTGCAGCTCCTGGGCAAAACCACAACTTGAGTGTTTCGGGAGGAACTGATAAAACGGCATACAGGGCATCATTTGCCTATACCCGCCAAGACGGAATTGTGAAAATAGGAAACGATTTTTATGAGCGTTTCAATTTCAATACCAATATGAGTACAGATGTCAACAAATGGTTGACGACCAGATTTCAGGTGAACTTTTCCAAATCAGAACAGGATACTCACAATTTGCCCCCAGGTCATGGACCATCTATTTTCCATACGGTATGGAGAGCAAGGCCGACATTGACACCATACTTTGACTTGGATGGAGTGCCTTATCCTACATTTATTCGATTGAATCCTGTAGCAACCTTGGAGCAAGGTGGCAGAGATAATCGGGTTGGGTATAACATCAATACAAAAGCAGGTGTTGAAATGAAATTTGGAGATTTCAAAGTGTTCTCCAACTTTACCTACAATCCTAAATTCAGACAGCGGGTATTGAACAATGTGGATTTTGAATCCACTACGCCATGGGCCAATTTAAATGTTAGAAATGACGGAGGCCCATCCTATGTAAGGAAGATAAATGAAGTGGATAATTACTATGCTTTTGATATTTATGGCAAGTATGGTAAGGATTGGGAGAGCGGACATAGTTTAGAAGGGACAGTAGGTTTTAACCAAGAAATGGCCACTTTCAGCGATGATAATGTCTATAACACAGATTTAATCAGTTATGATGTGATTTCTATTTCTAACACACTAGGTGATCCAACGGTAACGGATAATTATACCGATTGGGCTTTAAGAAGTGGGTTTGCTCGTTTGAATTACAGTTTTATGGGGAAATACCTTTTGGAGGTAAACGGCCGATATGACGGTTCTTCAAGGTTTGCCAAAGATGATAGATATGGTTTCTTTCCTTCGGTATCTGCAGGTTGGAGAGTTACGGATGAGGAATTTATGAAAGACCTTACTTGGTTAAACTTGTTTAAATTAAGGGCTTCCTATGGTGCTTTAGGTAACCAGAATTCCAGTTCATTGTATCCTTATGTGGGGTATAATACAGTTGCCCAAACTAATTGGGTTATCAATGGAACGAGACCATTGGGTTTAAGTCCACAGAATCCTATTGCGGCTTCTAGAACATGGGAAACGGTGGCCACTACCAATTTTGGGGCTGATTTCGTTTTCCTTCAGGGGAGATTAGATGCGAGCGTGGATGTGTTTACAAGGAAGACAATGGACATGTTGGTAGCGGGAGATGCTTTACCGGGTGTGTTTGGTGCAGCGGCTCCGCAGAAAAATGCGGCAGATTTGCAAGTAAAAGGATGGGAGGCCTCCATTGGCTGGAATGATCGTGTGGGGACTGATTTCTCCTATAATCTAAATTTTGTCATTTCTGATTCAAAAGGCGAAATCACAAAATTTGATAATCCGACCAAATCACTTTCAAGAAGTTATTATGAGGGGATGAACATTGGTGAAATTTGGGGGTATGAGACAGTAGGTTTGTTCCAGACGCAAGAAGAGATTGATAATGCAGCTAGCCATACGCCGTTAGGTGCAGGTAACCTTGTGGGGCTTGGTGATGTTCATTATGCTGATCTCAATAATGACGGAGAGATCAATACAGATGAGAATACAGTAGATAATCCGGGCGACAGAAGAATCATAGGAAATGCCTCCCCAAGGCACCTATATGGGATTCGCGGTGGAGCAAGTTGGAAAGGTTTTGATGTAAGCTTTTTCTTCCAAGGTGTGGCCAAGAGAGATTACTGGGTGGATGGCCCATTGATGTTTGGTGGTGATGGTGGTTATGGTAATGTGATCGTAACTGATGATTTGTACGCCAATGTTTGGAGCGATGGCTCAGACGGTCTGCCAGTGAATACAGAGGCTTATTATTTCAGACCAAGCCAAGGAGGTGTAGTTAACCGTAACACCCAAATACAAACCCGATACCTTCAGGATGCAAGCTATTTAAGGTTGAAGAATTTGACCATTGGTTATGCATTGCCTAGAACTTTACTTGATAAGGTAAATATAAACAATGCTCGCGTGTTTGTGTCGGGAGAGAACCTACTGACTTTCACCAAGCTGAATTCTAATTTTGATCCGGAAGCGCTTTCGCCAAGTCAAGGGGCTTTGGGTAATACTTCTTTCAGTTCAGGAGGAAGTCAATCCGGTAAATTATATCCTCTGTCCAAAAAAGTTTCTTTTGGCATAACAGTAGGGTTTTAATTCATCAACTAAAAAAGAAAGATCATGAAAAAAATAGGAATATTTCTTCTGGCCTGCCTTTGGGGTTTAGCCGGATGTAATGATGAGTTTTTGGATACCTTTCCTAAAACACAGATAAATGATGAGAATTTCTGGAACAACCCCGCTGATTTAGCTACCTATAATAATCAGCTTTATGCCGCTTATTTCAATAGTCAAGGGTTTGGCAGAGGCGGTTTCAATGCTGGAATGCTAACTGCTGATAATCTTAGTGACAATTCCTTTGTTCAAAGCCCGGGAGATGTAAGGTTGGGGATCAATTCAGCCAATAATCCCGGAAGAAGTGATTGGGATTGGTCTTTAATAAGGGACGTTAACCAGATGTTATCCAATGCAGAAGGGGCAGAGATTGAAGAGAGTCAGAAAAATCAGTTCATTGCTGAAGCCAGGCTTTTAAGGGCTTTGGATTATTACGATAAGCTTAAGTTATATGGAAAGTTACCCATAATTGATAGGGTGCTTACCGAAGATGATGAATTGCTTTATGCTTCCCAATCTAGTAGGGATGATGTAATGGCCTTTATTATGGAGGATATTGAATTTGCCGTTCAATGGATGTCCGATAGTCCAGCAACAAATCGCTTTAGCAAAAATATTGCACAGGCCTATAAGGCTAGAATCATGCTGCATGAAGGTACATTCAGGAAGTACCATGGCTTAGGTGGTGAAGGAGCTTATTTGGAAGCAGCGGCGCAGGCAGCTCAAGTGGTGATGAATAGTGGCGACTATATGATTGATGTCAATGGTGATTATAATGATTTGTTTGCCAACATCAATTTAAATGGAAATAATGAAGTGGTGTTTTTCAGAGATTATGATGATGCATTACAGATTTATCATAATGTTTCCAATATCATTACCCATGTAGATGGTGCACAGTTTGGAGGAACTAAGGGACTTATAAATGATTACCTATGTACTGATGGATTACCGATTAATGAAAGTCCATTATATCAAGGCGATGCTACCATTGTGGATGAATTTGCCAATAGGGATGGCCGTTTAGCGGGTACATTTGCTCAGCCAAACACCTATTTTGTAAGTGATAAACTTTATCTTAATGCTAGTCCGCAAGGAGTGGTTAATACGGCTTCTCCTTCAGGCTATCAAATAGCTAAATTCTTTAATGAAAGTCAGGATATACAAGCTTGGGACAGGGCATTTATTGATGCGCCTATCCTTCGTTACGCGGAAGTTTTATTGATTTATTCCGAAGCGAAAGCTGAATTGGGAACCATTACGCAAGCAGATGTGGATATGACCATTAATCAGCTTAGAGCAAAAGCTGGCGTAGCCGACTTAGTATTGGATCAAGGAAGTATTATTGCTGATGTGAGAAGGGAAAGAAGGGTAGAATTGGCTTTTGAAGGCTTCCGCTATGATGACCTGATGCGTTGGAAAGAAGGTACTAAGCTGACTGAACCTGTAATGGGATTAAGGTTCAATGCTTCAGATATTGCTGATTATGATGCTTTTACGGTAGGTGTGGACATCCTGTTAAATGTAGATGGTTATATATTATCTGATCAGACTTATCAGTTTGATGAGAGCAAGAACTACTATTTCCCAGTTCCAGTGAATGAACTTTCATTAAATCCTAATTTGGAGCAAACGGACGGATGGAATTAGTGGGGTGATTTTCATATTTATTTTTAAAAAGAACCGGCAGTCAGTAGCTTGAATTATTCAGCTACCGGCTTGTCGGTTTTTCTCTTACTACATTGAATGTCGTCTATTTGTTTTTTATAATTATAAACTAAAAGCTTAGCCTAATTCCTGCATTGACAAAAAATGAGTTTGTCTTACCAATATCAAAGTCAGTCAATCCAGAGACATCGGTAAGTGACCATTCGTACTTGGCATCAAGAAAGAGAATAGTAAAATCCAATCCTGCTCCTGCAAATACCCCCCATGTAGGGGATTCAAAATCATCTTTGTCCAGACCTTCCCCATTTACTCCTGTGACTATAAAGGTTGAACCACCACCAAATACTCTAAGTCCAATAGCGCTGTCTTCACTTCCCAAAAGATGATAGCCAACAGCAACGGGTATTCTTAGTCCTTTAAGGTCCATGTCTAGATCATCTCCAGACGTGTTTGTGTCTGAGAATTTTGTGCTTTTCTGGGCAAAGAATAGACCTGGCTCTACATAGAATTTATCTCCAAATAAGACGCTGGCACCGAACTGATATCCTATTTTAGCTTTAGCTTCTCCAGAATCTGGATCCTTTGTAACATTAGAGAATGTTAAACCAATAGTTGGTTTTAATTCTACCTGAGCATGTGCCATTGTGGCAATCAATACTGCGACGAAGATAAGTATGAGCTTTTTCACTTGATATGGGGTTTAACATGTGATGATTAGGTTTGTTTTGTGGTTGAAAATCAGTGTGTTATATGTTGGTGGGTTGCCTTATGTTTGACCTTAATATTGAGAACGAAAAGTTTGCTCAATTTATAATATCCCCAGTTGAAGAAGGGTGACATATACTCTGGGGTTTGCTAAGATTTGGTGAATTTGATCAATAATTTTTTGCAATTCATATATCTACAGCCTTTTTGTTTAAGTGGACTATATTGGCAAAAGAAAAATACCATTTTGATAGATTTCGAAATTAACTCTCTTATTCTGATCCTATTTTTGCTGATCTTGATTAAATATTAGCAATCACTCTCTCATTTGTTTTTGTTTTTCTCTCCTTTTGTATATTAAGCATAGATTAATTGAAAATTTCTTTAACTATTGCTTTTTCGGTATAAAATATTGCTAATCTGATTTTTCTGTATTGCCGTTTTACTTTAAGAGTATTTATGAAAATAATTGGGTCTAATGTAATTAAGATTAATGATAAGGATGCGATCAATAATTCTCCTTCAATAAAGAGGAAGGGTTATAATGAACTGGATGATTTTGAGCTTTGGTCTAAATTTAAGGATGGTGATGAAAGTGCATTTGTCCAGATTTATAATGAGCATTTTGAATATTTATGTCATTTTGGAGTTCAATATGCCCAACTTCACATTGTAGAAGATTGTGTTCAAGACTTATTTATTGAATTAAGGAAAAAGAGACAGAGATTACCTGAAATAAATCATTCAATCAGATTTTTTCTTTTTCAAGCCATAAAGAGAAGGATTTTTAATGTTTTGAAGAAAGACAAAAAAAGTGTCTGCTCGGATATGATTGATAAGTTCAATTTTGAAATTATTCCTCCTCAAGAAACTTTGATTATTCTTAACCAAATACAAAAAGAAAAGTTAGAGAAATTGGATAGAGCCCTAAAGGGGTTAAATGACAAGCAACGAGAGGTTATTTATTATTTTTTTTACAAAGGGATGAGCTATGAAGAAGTTCAAAGAATGATGGGGTATAGCCATGTGAAATCAGCGAGAAATATGATTTATAAAATCATAGGAACTCTTAAAAAGGTATTTGTTTTGACATTAATTATGGTTAGTTGAATTATGATTTTTAAGATAATTTAGTGAGCTTGATAAGTGCCATAGATTTTTATTTATTGTTTAAGTAGTTGAAAAACAGAGGGTAAGTTGTTGTTTCTGAAATTTTATTTAAAAAAATGATGTCATTTTCAATTTATAGTTGTCTAGTAGTAAAAGGCAAGAAAATTGAAAAAGGACAAATACGACATAGCGTATTTTTTGACCAATAAATATTTTGTGAATTGGGTAAAATACCCCACAGAAGAAAGCGATCTTTTTTGGAAGGATTGGTTAAGGAAGCATCCTGATAGCCATGAACAGTATAATATGGCCAGAGGGATCATTGAACGAATCAATTTCAAATCAGACGATAGAATTGGTGAGCGCAAGGAAGAAATACTTGATGCCATTTTAGGTGAATCAAAAAGCCCTTTCTATCGATTTGGCTCAATTAAAACAGAAAGTTCTAAATGGGTTTTCCCAGTTGTGGTAAAACTCATTGCAGCATCTGTGATATTGATTTTGATGGCCACATTTTTATATTCTTCTTACTCAGTACATGATGTTGGAGAAAATTTGCATCAAGTACATTTTATTACCAAAAGTAACCCTAGGGGTAAAAAGACAAATTTTTTTCTTCCAGATAAAACACAAGTTACCCTAAACTCGGAAAGTAGCATTAGTTACTCTACTAATTTCAGGGGAGAAATAAGAGAAGTTTTTCTAAAGGGAGAGGCCTTTTTTGATGTCAGCCATGACTCACTTAGAACTTTTTTAGTTAGATCCGGTGATGTAGTTACCCAAGTTCATGGAACAGCCTTTAATGTGAAAGCATATCCCAAAGAGCCGGTAAGTGTTGCTTTAGAGAGGGGATTGGTTTCTGTTTATCCTCATAGCATGGACAAACCGACTATTCCATTTTATTTAAAGCCTGGAGAAATGTTAGATGTCAATTTGAACTTCGAAAACTCAGTTAAGTCGGCTATAGATTATGAAAGAGAATTTGGTTGGAAGGAAGGCCGGTTGGTGTTTAAACAGGCGGATTTGAAGGAGTTGGTAGCACGACTAGAAAGATGGTACGATGTCGATATTTCACTGATAGGAGATACTTCAAAAAGTTGGATGGTAAGTGGGGTATTTGATAATGAAAGTCTTGAAAATGTCCTAAATGGGATAAGTTATGCAAGGAACATTCAGTTCGAGCTTAACGGAGACCATGTGATCATTAAGCTATAAAGTCAATATATCTATAACCCAAAATTTAATTATACAATGAAGAAAAATGTACCTAAAACCCGCAAACGGTTGCGGGCCTGTTTAGTGTTGCTCGGCACTTTTTTAGTTGGGTCAGTTTTTGCTGATCCGGAGGATTTTCAGGGAAGCCTGGACATGAAGAAAGTTATACTCAGTGTAAATGAGAAAAACAGTTCATTAGAGAAGGTCTTCCAATCAATAGAGTCGCAAACTGACTTTAATTTTTTTTATGATGAAAAAGTAATTGATATAAAGAAGAAGGTTTCAGTTCAAAGAGAAGAGACTGCCTTGCTGGAAATTCTTACGGAGCTTTCAACTAAAGGGAAAATTAAATTTCTCCAGGTAAATGAAGTTATAAACGTAAACAACAATTTTAACAGTAATGTCCCAGAGGTAAGCGTTGTGGATCGGTCCGTAAAAGGTAAGGTGATCCCAAAAAACGATCCTTTGGGATTGCCAGGTGTAACTGTAAGGTTGAAGGGTACTGATTTGGTAAAGATCACAGACATTGATGGTAATTTTGAAATCAATGTACCTGACGAAGGGGGTGTTTTGATTTTTAGTTTTGTAGGTTATAAGACCATAGAGGTTCCTGTTGGTGCGCAGTCCCAAATTAATGTTGTGATGGAGGAAGATACCCAAGGTCTTGATGAGGTAGTCGTTGTTGGTTTTGGTACACAGAAAAAGGAAAGTGTTGTTGGTGCCATGACTTCTGTAAATCCCTCAGAACTTAAGATTCCCTCAAGTAATTTAACTACTTCCTTGGCAGGAAGGGTTGCTGGTTTGGTGTCTTACCAGACTAGTGGGGAGCCAGGAGCGGACAATGCCCAGTTTTTCGTAAGGGGCGTAGCGTCGTTTAACAATCAGAATGGGCCATTAATTCTAATTGATGGCGTTGAGCTGACTGTGGATGATTTGGCAAGGTTACAACCAGATGATATTGAAAGTTTTGCTGTATTAAAAGATCCGACTACCACTGCCATATATGGCGCAAGAGGTGCCAATGGAATTATTTTGGTCACTACTAAAACTGGAGTGGAGGGGCCTGCCGTAGTGAATTTGAGGATGGAGACATCATTCAGCCAGCCAACTGGTTTGGTGGATTTAGCTGATCCGGTTACGCATATGAGATTGCAAAATGAGGCGAATAGGACAAGAGGTGATTTTGCCACCTTTACAGAGGAGCAAATTGCTGGAACAATAAAAGGGGGAAACCCAAATATCTACCCCGCTACAGACTGGTATAATACTTTGTTCAAAGAATATGCAAATACCTCTCGTTTGAACTTGAATGTTAGAGGTGGTGGTCAAAAGGTTAGGTATTATGTTGCAGGATCTTTTAATAAAGACAATGGATTGATGAAGGCAGATAAATCCAACAACTTTACTAATGGCATCAATTTAAAGAAATACCTGTTGCGTTCAAATGTGAATATCGACCTACATAAAAATACCGAAATGATTGTTCGACTGCATTCCACTATAGATGATTACCGTGGGCCATTACAAGGAGGGAATGCTATCTATAATGCGGCAGTTAGGACAAGCCCTACTCGTTTTCCTGCTGTTTATGATCCTGATCCAAGTTTAGAAGGTGTGCCTCATATACTTTTTGGCAATGGACTACCACCAAGAGGAGAGTCAGCTTCCGGTGGGGATAATGGTAGTGTACCAGTTTGGTTCAATCCTTATGCGGAGTTACAAAGGGGGTATAGGGATACTAGAAGACAATTATCCTTAGTGCAATTGGAGTTTAAGCAAAAACTGGATGCCTTTACTCCTGGATTGTCTGCTAGGATTTTGGGAAATGTGAATACTACCTCCTTCTTCGAAAATAAACGAGGCTATTCTCCATATTTCTACAGGCTTTCTACCTTCGATCCATTTACAGAGGAATATAAGCTTGTCAGGACGGCATTGGGCTCCGGTAATGAATCTTTAGAATTGTTGCCAGGTGAACGTACCAATAATTCGGTACTGTACATGGAAACAGCTTTAAATTATAATAGGACTTTTGATAAGCACACTGTTGGTGGGATGAATGTAATGATCGTTAGGGAGTATTTGGATGGCAATGCCAACTCTGTACAACTATCTCTTCCAAGTAGAAACCTGGGGATTTCCGGAAGGTATAATTATGATTATGATAACAGGTATTTTGCTGAGTTTAATTTCGGTTATAACGGATCAGAAAGATTTGCAAAAAATAATAGGTTTGGGTTCTTCCCTTCCTTTGGAATGGGGTGGTTAATTTCTAATGAAGAGTTTTTTAGTGGATTGACCCCAACCATCAGCAGGCTGAAGTTTAGAGCTTCTTATGGTTTTGTTGGAAATGATAGAATTGGTGATACCCGCAATGACCGTTTTTTCTATTTGTCAGAGGTTGATATAAGTAATGGAGGGGCTGGAGCTACTTTTGGCAAAGAGTTAAATCAATCCATCGCAGGAGTAAGCATTAACAGATATGCCAACCCAATGGTTACCTGGGAAAAATCAGAAAAGGCAAATTTAGGACTTGAACTTAATCTTTATGATGATGCCATTCAGTTCCGTGTAGATGCATTTAAAGAGAAGAGAACCAGTATTTTGCAAAACAGGGCGGATATCCCTTCTACCCTTGGGCTTCAGGCTCCCTTGAAAACAAATGTGGGAGAGGTACTTTCCAAAGGTATTGATGCTTCCATTGATGTTAATCACTATTTTACAAATGATTTTTGGGTAATGGGCAGGGGCACTTTTACCTATTCTGACAATGAGTTTTTGGTATATGAAGAACCCAATTACAGTGAAGTAGGTGCGCCATGGAGATCACGATTGGGAAACAATGTGAATGTGACTCAAGGCTACATTGCTGAAAGACTTTTTGTGGATGATGCCGAAGCCATTAATTCACCAACTCAGTTTGGAACTCCTGGGGTAGACTATGGAGGAGGAGATATTAAATACAAGGATTTAAATGGTGATGGTGTAATTACTGAGCTTGACAAAGCTCCGATAGGTAAACCTGAAATTCCGAAAATTACTTATGGCTTTGGCTTTTCTGCTGGATATAAACGCTTTGATATCAATGTGTTCTTTCAAGGTTTGGATGAAGTGTCATTCTTCATTAATCCAATTACTACAGGTCCATTTATTAATTCAGTTCAATCGGCTGGATTGAGCTCATCCGCATCGGGTGTGTTGAGTGAGAATGGCTTGCTTCAGGCTTATGCAGACAGCCATTGGTCTGAGGAAAACCGGGATATTTATGCATTGTGGCCTAGATTATCTACTAACGTTGTCCAAAACAATGTTCAAACGAGCACATGGTGGCTGAGAAATGGAGCTTTCTTAAGGTTAAAGCAGCTTGAGATAGGGTATAATCTCCTTAAAAAGCCTTCAAATAAACTGGGGATGACCAATTTGAGAATTTATGCCACGGGTACCAACCTATATACCTGGAGTATTTTTGATTTATGGGATCCAGAATTGAAAGGGAATGGATTGAATTATCCTCTGCAAAGAGTAGTCAATTTTGGAGTTCATATCGGGTTTTAATCAAGCGAAGAAATGATGAAAAAAATAATAATAAAATATATAGTTAGTATAAGCCTATTTTTCTCTGTTACTGGATGTGGTGATTATTTGGATGTAGTACCTGATAATATTGCAGTGATAGAGGATGCTTTTGAAACGAGGGAAAATGCGCTCAGATTTCTGGCCACCCTATATGGTTACTTGCCTCCATATGCAGGTATTTCCAATCCGGCTTTGGCTGCAGGGGATGAGATTTCTGTGAATGACAATGTTTCCCGAAACTGGGCAAGTAGGAGGATTTCCCGAGGTGGCCAAAATGTGATTTCTCCAGATTTGGGATATTGGGGAAATAGGGGCACTGTTGGAAACTTATTCATTGCGCTAAGGGACTGCAATATTTTTCTGGAAAACTTGGATAAGCCTTTTGATCTTACCGAAGATGAGCGAATCCGATGGGCTGCTGAGGCAAAATTCTTAAAAGCCTATTTCCACTTTTACTTATTGAGAATGTATGGTCCCATTCCAATTGTAAAGGAGAATATTGAGGTCAGTAGTGGAGTGGAGGCTGTTAGGGTAAAGAGAGATCCTGTAGATAATGTGACCCAATATATTGTTGAACTTTTGGATGAGTCAATTGCAGATTTACCCTTGATTATTCAGGACACAGGCTTAGAGCTCGGGCGAGTTACTTCCCCTGTAGCAGCTGCTATCAAGGCTAGGGTTTTGGTGACAATGGCGAGTCCTTTGTTCAACGGAAATTCCGATTACAGCAATTTCAAAGATAAAGATGGAACACAATTGATCAATAGTACCTATGATGAAAGCAAATGGATCAAGGCAGCTGAAGCTTGTAAGGAAGCGATTGATCTAGCGCATGAAGCTGGGCATGAATTATACAGATTTGAAAATCCATCTTCAGATTGGTCTGATTCAACTATTACCAAATTGAGTATTCGAGGAAGCATGACAGAGAGGTGGAATGATGAGATTATTTGGGGGGCATCTGATAATACTGTTTCAGGTGGATTCCAAAGTTGGGCACAGGCAAAAATTGCCCCAGGGCTTACCGCTGAAAATAGGGAGAGTACCCAGTCATGGTGGTCTCCTCCACTAAGAATAGCCGAGATGTTTTATTCTGAAAATGGTGTTCCGATTAATGAAGACAAGGAGTATGACTACACAAATCGATATGCAGTAGGAGAAGCAGATGAAGCGCATAAACACTATGTGAAATCGGGTTTTAAAACAGCTAAACTTAATCTGAATAGAGAGCCTAGGTTTTATGCCTCTTTAGGATTTGACGGAGGAGTATGGTTTGGTCATGGGGTTAAGGATGATGATGATGCTTTGATAGTAGAAGGGAAAAAAGGAGAGAGAGCAGGAAGGCAAGATGCCAACAGGTGGTCTCAAAGCGGATATTGGGCCAAAAAGATGGTTTATTATGAGAATGTTCAAAGAACATCCGGTTCTGGATATACCGCCCGGACATATCCTTTTCCAATTGTTCGTTTAGCTGATTTATACCTGATGTATGCAGAAGCATTAAACGAATCAAATGGTCCTGCCGCTTCATATGAATGGGTAGATAGGGTTCGTGAACGTGCTGGTTTGGAGGGCGTGATTCAGTCTTGGGTACAACATTCCACCAATCCATCAAAGCCGGCATCAAAAGAAGGAATGAGAGAAATTATCCAGAGTGAAAGGATGATAGAGTTGGTATTTGAAGGCGTGAGGTTTTGGGATTTGAGAAGGTGGAAACTTGCTACTGAATTTATGAACAGTGATATAAAGGCATGGAATATCGAAGGTGAAACCACGGAGACATATTATAATGTGATTACTGTGGGTACATATAAGTTTTTGAGCAGGGATTATTTGTGGCCAATAGCTGAAGAAGACCTGATAGCTAATTCAAATTTGGTTCAGAATCCTGGCTGGTAAAATAGATAATAAAGACCAAAAGAAACTGAGATGAAAAATATAAAACCATATTATTTATTGTTGTGTTTTGGGCTGTCATTTTCTTCATGTGAAGAAGATGAAAGGGGGCCTCTAGTGAAAGATACAGTTCCACCAGGGATTATTAAAGAAGTACAAGTTACCAATCTTCCCGGTGGGGCAAAAATCGAATATGAAATCCCAAAAGATGAAGATGCTTTAATGGTTGAGGCAACTTATCATTTGGATAATGGAAAGGAAGTTACCTCAAAGTCTTCCATATTTAAGAATTTTGTAATCCTTGAGGGATTAAGGGAGGTGAAATCCCAGAAAGTTAACTTGGTTGTTATTGACCGCAGTAATAACAAATCAGAACCTGTATCAGTTACCATTAATCCTGAAACTGCTCCTATTGATAAACTTTATTCTAGTTTTCAGTTAAAAGAAGATTTCGGTGGGGTAAGGTTGTTGTACAATAACGAAGAAAATATATCAGCGGAGTTATTGCTTTATGCCTCTGATGAAACCGGAAACCTGGTTTATAGCCAATCAGCATTTATTAGTGACAATCAAAAAGATTATTATACGTTTAGGGGATTCCCTCCAACTGCGAGGAATTTTGGAGTAGCAGCGATCGATCGTTGGGACAATATTACTGAAACTTTTAATAAAGAAATAACACCACTTGAAGAAGTATTTCTAAGTATAGAGAATTTTGGGGATGTATTTCTTGAGGGTGATGAGCCGGACGCTTTTGGATGGATCAAGTCTAATCTGTGGAATGGATCTATAGATGGTTCTGGCTTTCACACTGCTCAAGGAAATCCGGGCGCCATAGTGCCTCCTTATACGGAAGGTTATCACATGTTTACAATGGATTTAGGTGTTAAGGCTAAGCTAAGTAGGTTTAAGTTCTGGCAAAGAAGAGGAGGATGGGAGTTCACTCATGGTAATCCTAAGAAGTTCGAAGTATGGGGTATTGATGAGATTCCCGCTGATAATGGAGCTTCTTTTGACGGTTGGGTGAAACTAGTGGAGGATGGTGAGGTAATTAAGCCATCTGGAGGACCTTTGGGGAGCAATAGCGCAGAGGATCAGGCCCAGGCAGCAAAAGGTGAAGAATTTGAATTTCCTATAGACGCTCCGGCGGTCAGATACATCAGATTTGTAAATAGGGAATCTTGGTCAACTGGGAAGTTTATGCACATCATGGAATTAAATTTTTGGGGACAAATTGTTGAATGATTATGAAATACCTAGAAAAAATAAAATATACAGTTTGGGTGTCCATTTTCATGATGCTCATTTTGATATGGTCATGTGAGACTACCAATGAAACTTTTAATGAATTTGTACTCGACGGTGAGACAGTGTATGTAGGAAAGGCAGATTCAGTGATAATAGGTGAAGGATTTAATAAGCTACGTTTTTGGGTAGCTATTAATGCTGACCCAAAGATTTCAAAAGGAATACTGAAAAACAATGATGAAACCTTTTATCATGAGTTCCCTGTAAACAGAGGAAAAAGTGGAAATGATACCATTTCCTTTGATTTAGACATACCTGAGGGTGAATACACATTTGGGCTGTTTTTACTGGATGAGTCGGGGAATCAATCAGTCAGAGTAGAAGTTCCTGCCACAGTTTATGGAGAGAAATATAAGTCTGGACTGATCAATAGAGGAATAAAGGGAATCAAATCCTTTGAAAATGAAGCTATTATTCAATGGTTATCTCCCTCTCAAGGAAGTTTGAAATCCATCGTGACCTATGAGAATCAAGAAGGAGAACTTGTTGAATTAGAAGTGGCCAATAGTGATTCGGAAACCCTTCTGGAAAATTATAAAAGAGGTGGAGAACTTTGGGTCAAGGGTTTTTATAGACCAACAGATAGTTCAATTGAAGATTTTGAAACCATTCCACTCCAATCGAATCTCCCTTTGGAATATATTTTGGATAAAACTCGGATAACAGCGCTAAGGTTGCCAGGAGATGCTTCAGATGGCTGTTATGGCTCTACCTATGATAGGTTGTTTGACGGAACTACAGGCTCCGGGTTTTGGCATAGTTGTAGCTCTGATTCTGACCGTTATCCTTGGGTGATGAGTTTTGACTTGGGTTCAGCGCAAGAAGTCTCAAAGTTTGGAATTGATGAACGTCCAGAATGCTGTGGAGATAGAAGCCCGGGCGATTACCAGATCTGGGCAACCAATGATTTGACCAATGCCAATACCTCGGATATAGACAGTGGAACCATAGAAGAATGGGAAGAAGAGGCCATTTCAAAAGGTTGGGTGAAAATATTGGATGTTTCCGGCAATACCCAAAAATCGTTCGAGCAAATTATTGAAGAGAATAGTACGAAATATCGATATGTGAGAATTGTAGGTATTTCGTCTATTGGAGGAGGGACAGAAGCAAATTTCAACGAATTTACTTTTTGGGGAAAGTAAAATAATAATAAGTAGGTATTTTGGGCAGCATAATCATCATGCTGCCCTTTTTTTATTATCTCTCATCTATAAAAGGTAAAGTTTCCTGGGTAGAGAGTTTGATGGTGCTATGGATATAATTGTCCACTTGTAAAAATTTGGCCGCAATATAAGGACTTGTAGCCTTTTTGAACTTCTTATAATATTTAGCATGCAACTTACTCAATTGGATATCATTTTTAATGGTCTTTTGGGCCAGTTCATCGGTTTTAGTATCATCCAAATTTTCAAAATTATCCAAGTAATCATTAATAATTACCAAGCGGTCTCTCGCAATTGATTTTCTTTCTTCTTCGTATTGTTCATAAACCATCCAAAAAGAAGGTTGCATGTTTTCAGGTAAATCCATGTACTGTTCAATTAACTTCTTTTTAGTGAGCCCGAATTCTGCCTGAATCAATTGAATCTCTTCATCCAATGTCGTTTGGGCCATCGAGATCATTGGAAAAAGAAGGAATAGTGTGATGATTAATGCTTGAAAGTTTTTCATGGTCAAAATGCTTAGTTCAATTACAAATTACTTTAGTAAAAAATTAAGGCAAGAAAATAATAACTGGTGCTTTGCTCATAATAGTTAAATATTGGCAAATATAGATGGAGGTTGCAGGGGAATACGGTTCATTACCCTTAGGGGATATTTTTGAGATGCCATGAAGTTTATTGGGGAAGATAAATTGGATTTGATAGCTAGAGGGGATGGGACATCAAGAACACTAAAATATTTTTTTTGGCGTATTTAAAAGGATTCAGGAATTAATCCGTTATTAAAATTGAATGGGTTTATTTACAGTGAAATTAAGCATAGCCTAAGTGGGCTGTGCTTTTTTATTTGCTTCTTATCTCCAGATGCGTTTTATAGGGTAAGAATGAAGAGGATAAAAAGTGAATTATGATTTTTATATGGTATTAATTGATTTTGGCAGGTAATTTTCTCCTGTTTTATTTGAAGTTTTTTCTACAAACTGGGTAATAATTCTACATTTTTCACCCTTAATATGTTCAAATAGCCTGCTGAAGGCCTTTTTTGGAGTGGCATAACTTATGAATATTAATTATCAAATAATTAATATGAGCAGTTTTAGAAAATTAATTTTCATGTTGTTGACAGGGATTTTGATAGTGGTTTTGACCTTATTGGGTTTGACAGGATACAGGCTCAAAGTAGAATCCAATGTGTCAGAATACCATACTACACTGGGTACTGAACCTACCAGTATCTTCTATAGGTAAAGATTAAAGATCATGAGAAAACTTTTAGTTAAAATATTCATACCAGCATTTATGTTGGTTTCATGTGGGGATGGAAAAGAAAAGATAAATTCCACTGAACTGGACTCTAATGGAGAAAGCATTCAGATGAGGGAATCCATGCCCGATATTGATGGTATAAGTGAGCTGCAGACGCCCAATGAAGAATTAGTAAGAGTGGAGGTGAAGAAGGAGGATTTGCCTAAAGAAATCACTTCTTTGGTAGCCAATGATTCTTTGCTATCGACATTGGAATTGGAGACCGCTTATTCGGTTACCGATGGCGAAAAGCAATACTATGATTTGACCTTTGTTACTGAAGATCATGAAGATATTATAGTGTCTTTTGACCATAAGGGTAATCTGTTGGAATTATAAATTATAAATAACCCTAATAAAATTAACCATGAAAAAGTTCGCGTTTATTATTGTCATTGGGATGCTGATGGCATCAGGCCTACAGGCCATGGATATTTTCCCAGCATCAACTGTTGAGTTGAGCGCTCAGGATAAGGTGGAAATATCACCTGAAGACCTTCCCCAACCTGTTAAAGATGCCATTGCAGACAGTGACGAAACAAAGGATTGGACAATATCCAAAGTCTATCAAATGACCGATGATGAAGGAAGTGTGATTTATAAAGTGACGTTTGGAGAAGGTGAAGATAGCGTCACTAAAAAGTATAATGCACAAGGTAAAGAAATTAAAGAGGATTAGTAGTTTCTTTTATTCATGTGAAAGGCACCGGTTTTTTAAGCTGGTGCTTTTTTTTTTCTAAGGGTATAGTCGTTTTACAGATTTTTTTTGACAACCAATTCATAAAAGAAATCCTTATAACTCTCACCGATAGAAATGTGTATTTCTTTATTAAATAACTTTACCTTGTTCCTACTAATATTGGCTATTTGATCTATGGAAACCACATAAGATTTGTGGATCCTAATAAAGCCCTTAGAAAATAGACTCATCTCATAATGCTTGATGGAGTTCAGGGTTAAAATAGGCTGGATTTCATTGATCAGATGGATTTTAACATAATCTTTATAACCTTCAAAATAGGAAATATCCTTTAAGTTTATTTTAACCGTGCTATGTTCTACTTTGGCAAAGATGAAACCATTATTCTCCTTGGTAGGAAGCTCTTTTTCCAATAAGGAAGGAGCTGTACTGGGACTATTCGATATGTTTAGGATTTTGCTTATAGCTTGAAAAAAACGGTCAAAACTGATAGGCTTCAATAAATAATCCACGGCATTTATTTCAAATCCCTTGACAGCATATTCACTGTAGGCGGTGGTGAAGATAACATTGGGTTTCACAGGAAGGCCTTCATAAAACTTTATACCGTTAATATCCGGCATGTTGATGTCCAAAAATATTAAGTCAATTTTTTCGCGCATAATAGCATCCATGGCCCTAATAGCTGAGTCAAATTTTCCCTTGAGCTCTAACATGGGAATCTTAGAAATATAATCTTCCAAAATGTCCAATGCCAAGGATTCATCATCGATTATAATACAATTGATTTTCATTTTTTAATCGTAAGGAAACTTTTGAAAGTACTGTTTTCGTAAAGCTGTTTGAAGCTATGGCGATTTGGATAAAGCAGTTCCATCCTTTTCCTTAGGTTGTTTATGCCCACTCCTTCTGGGTTATTGTTGATATAAAGTCCATCCTTTTGACGGGAAACACTGTTGAGCACAGATAGCAGGATTTCCTTCTCGTTTTCGGCTATTGAAATCATTACAAATGAAGGGGAGAGATAACTTATCCCATGTTTGAAAGCATTTTCAATTAAGGTTACAAACAGTAATGGTTCAATTGGATAGTCCTCATTAATTAGTTGAAAGGAGTGGCTTATTTTTGGGGCATTTTCTGAACTAAACTTAAGTTTTTCCAAATTCACATAATTTTTGATAAAAGTGACTTCCTGCCCTAATGTTACCTTGTCTTTGCCGGATTCATAAAGTACGTATCGAAGCATATCCGAAAGTAAAAGTATTGCAGGAGTGGTGTCCTCTGATTTTTTTCTTGCAAGAGAATAAATATTATTCAAAGCATTAAATAAAAAGTGGGGGTTGAGCTGGTTTTTAAGAAAGTTTAACTCCTTGATCATCCTTTGTTTCTCCAGCTCCTCATATTTCTTTTTTTCTTGTTCAAATTGCAAAATCAATTCAATGGAAGTCCCTAATCCTAAAATCATTAATAGCCTAAATAAAGAGGGAGAAAGCAGCATGAAATGACTAGGCTTTTTTACCCCTCTAACAAATGTCCCTGCTTCAAACGAAGGAGGAATATCCCTGAAATATTCATGAATAATAAAAAATAATGCCGTTAATAATATGAAAATCAGGCTGTATTGCAGGTATTTCCTTTTAAGAAGGAAGTTGGGGATGAGCCAGATAATATTGACCAGATAAAAAAGTATGATGCTGATATTGGTAATGCTGAAATAGAAAAGAGAGAAGTGTGCATCATGCTCACCAACAAAAAAGGAATAAGCTGGGGACAAAATTATCCCCAGTATTAAAATATGTATGGTAGTCTTTAGTAAATTTTTTTGTTGGTTTATTTGCATGTTTTTATTGATTAATCCTCGTCATTATAATCAACAAATGGCTCAAACTCCCAAATATCATCAAACCTCAAGCTTGAGCTTTTACCCAATAAAATATAGGCACGTTGATTATTGATGGAGAAAACGGATGCTCCTGTTCTAAAAGTACCCTCGAAATCAGTTTTTTCAAGCCACTCGTCAGTGGAAGGCCTATATTCCCAAGTGCTTCCAAGAATTGATCCTCTATTCCCAACCGTGATATAACCGTAATTTCCTATCGTAAATGCATTGGCATTGGAGCGGTAAATAAGGTAGTCATCATCATAGTCAATGGGTCTTTTTTCGGTCCATTCCAAAGTGTTTCCATCTAAGGCCCAAAGATCAAATTCATAGGAGCCATTGTTGATTCCGGTGCCAATATAAGCAATATCATCAATCACAAAAGCGACAGCTCCTTGGCGTTTTGCTCCACCCATGCTAATAATTTGCTTCCAGCTATCAGTTGTTGGGTCGTATTGCCAAAAATCCTTTTGCTCACTACCGTCATATCCCGTTCCAATATAACCTTTGTCCATCAGAGAAAAGCCAACTGCATCATACCTGGCAGTGCCTCCAAATTCAGCAAGTTCTCTCCAGCTATTGGTTTCAGGATCATACTCCCAAAAATCCTTCAGTTTATCTGTGCCGTCATAGCCAGTACCTACATAGCCCTTGCCATCAATGGAGAAAGCGACTGCATTACTTCTGGATTTTCCCGGGAAATCTGCTTTTCTTTCCCAATAATCACCAGTGGGATTGTATTCCCAAAAATCATTGAGATAATCATCGCCAGTATAGCCGCCCATAATAAATGCGCGCTCCCCGATTGTAAAAGAGGCTGCATTGGAACGATTGTCACCATCAAAATAGGACCTTCTTACCCAATTGCCCTCGCTTGTCTCTTCTTCATCACTAACACACGATGAGCTAAGAGCTATGATTCCCACTAGGGAAAATAGAATGTTGATAAATCTTACTTTAAGCATTGTTCGTTAATTTAATGGAATAAATGTGATGTCTATTTTTATCTTCTGTTCTTTGGAAATTTCTGAAAGGATCAATCCACTGGTTTCTATGCTTGTACTTTTGGGAACGCTGATCCAAAGGGCATCTTGATTGTTTACTCCCTTAGAAAGTTTATAGTCTATAAAGTCTTTTATAGGGATTTCGTAATAGGTTTTTTCTTGAAATTGCTCATCCCAGGAACTAAGCGAGGCCGATCCCAGATTTTGCGTAATTAGGTTCTTTTTATCTACTATCGAGAGATTTACCGTTGTGACAGGAATATTGAAGTAGCGGTCATAGGTGTTTGGTTTCAAGGGAAGCCTTAAGCTGGCAGAGGCAATGATGAAATCATTAGCTCTTTCTTTTAATTCAAGGACTTCTGGTAGCCCCAAGCGGATGGAGGCTCCCAAGATCTGGTCTGCCATGATTACCCCATTGGATTGCTGAATAGGAATGTTTTCATAGGCTTGTGGAGACTGAAAGTATTGGGAATTCCTGTTAATATCTAGATGAGTGAATTTTCCAGATCCATTTTCTACAGTTAGCTTGAGCAAGGCTTTGCCTTCATCTAGGTCACTTGGAATACGGTAATGAAAACCGATATAGGAGGCAGCAGTAAAGCTCATTAATGCGCTATTATCATTTGTGTTGAGGACTAGGCCTTTGAAGACCTCTTCCAAGTCATTGTTTGATTCAAATATGGAATTGTTACCTTTACCCATTTCAAATAGCCTATTGCCAAAATCATAGGGTAAAGTAATGCTAATGGAATCTTTGGAAGGGACTATTCTTGAAGCCTGTTTGATCAGTGGGCTTGTGTCAAATTGAAAATCTTGATAGCTGTAGATGTTTCCGTCATCATCAGTTTCCAGTGTTTCCAATAATTCGTGTACTTCGATATCAAAACCTGGCAAAGTGTCATAATGGAATTTTTCATAGAACAATACCAAAACTACTGAGTCTAGCTTTGCATCTTCATTTATTTCTGAACGGTTTGTACTGCCAAATTGAATATAGGGAATGGCATATATGCTTCCTCTAAAGTTATCCTCATGATGCCCCAGGGTAAAAGAGTTGAAGTTGTTGGTAGCCAAGGAGTCATTGAAATAAGTGAATAAGTCGATATCAGTATATTCTATAATTTGAAGGTCAAGGTCTTCTCCATCAGTTACCATTTGTGGCTTGGTGAGTTTTTCATTTTCAAAACAGGCAGTGAGGAAAATGAACGGAATCAAGAATAATAATTGGTCTTTTTTCTGCATATGAAATAGCACTGATGAATACACGATTAATTTGTATTGCTGACAAATCAAGGTAAAATCCATGTCTCAGGGATTTATTATAGATTTAAGTGAGGAATTTGTCGACGAATAGGCCGCTTTCCTCTTTGATCAGAAGAATAAGGTCAATGCTCTTAAAAGGGGATTGTCCCTATTATGAATTGGTTTGTCGTGAAATTTCAGGGCTTTGTCTATAAAACTGATCATTGGGGGAAAGCCCACTTACCTTGCAGCAAAAAGTATTAAGATGCGTGCTTTCATATATATTATTTGTTGCAGTATTTGTTTTCTGATTTCTGGTAGTGAGCTTTTTGCCCAAAGGGGTGATGGCTCACTCTATTCTTCCTTTGGGGTAGGATTATTGGCTCAGGACCAGTTCGGCCAGGCTGCAAGAATTGGAGGAGTTGGTACTGGGGTAAGGTCTCCTTATTTTCTCAATCAACTCAACCCTGCATCGGCCACAAGTGTCGGTGCTTTTAATTTTTTGGTGGATGCTGAGGTAAACTATAAATTGATGAATATCAATACGGGTTCAGAAAATATCAATATCAACAGGACTAATCTGAGTCTGATTTCCTTTTGGTTTAGAACCTCCAAAAAAACAGCTTTTACACTAGGTATGATGCCAATAAGCAGTGTGGATTATAGCTTTATACAGAAAGCTTATTTTTCTGGTTCGACGACTCCCTTTGATAAATACGTTACGGGTTATGGGGACATCAATAAGATCTATCTGAATTTTGCAGTGGATGTAATGCCCAGACTTTCATTGGGGATTAGGCCTTATTTTGCTTTTGGCCATATCAATCATGAGAATTTTTACTATACAGAAGAAGTAACCAATGGTAATATAGAGAGCCTGAAATTAAACAATAGGGACAATTATAATGGCTTGGGACTTGATATAGGTGCCCAGTTTGTAGCTTTTAAGCATGAAGATAAACAATTGAGCTTGGGTTTAAGCTATCAAATACCAAGTCAGTTAAAGGCAAGTAAGACCTCTTTGGCTTATCTCAATAGTTTGGATTCCGCCATGTACGAATTGGTGGAGCAAAAAGAAAATTTACAATTGGGTTCATCTGTTAAAGGAGGGATTAGCTATCAAAACAGTCGGTTGTTGCTTGCTGCTGATTATAGTTATAAAATGTTTTCTGGTGACGACAGCGGTTATATTAATAGCCATCTTTTTAGTATAGGAGGGGAGTATATGCCCAATTTTTATGGGATTGAATTTTTGAAAAGAGTGAATTATTCAGCTGGGATTTTTTATGATACTGGTTATATCCGCTCTGAAGGTAGTCCAGTGCAAAGAAAGGGGGCAAGTATAGGTTTTGGCTTTCCAATCCAAGGCTTTACAAGGCTTAATTTATCTTATCAGTATGTTCAGCAAGGCGATCTAAACCAGCTCTCCAAGGAAGTAAGCCATGGAATTAGCCTGAATTTCAATTTTGGGGATATATGGTTCCAAAAAAGCCGAATCGAATAGCATCTACCAACATAAATACATTTTAAAAAATGAAGTTTCTAGTTTTAATAATTGCTTTGCTGTATCCATTGGAGAGATATAACTCCACCGTTCTATCCATAGACAATCTTGATTTTACATTGGGCGGTCAAATAAAAGTGCAGGTTTATGATAAAAGATTTCTCCAGGATGGAGATGCTGAAGCAATTTTAGAAAAAACTGTTAAGGTTTCTGAAAACTGCTTGCCTATAGCATTGGGAGAATTGCCTGTAGGTGAATATATGATCGCAATATTTCATGATGGCAATGTGAATGGAAAAATGGATTATTCGTTTTTTGGCAGGCCCAAGGAAGGATACAGCTTTTCAGGAGCATTTAGTTGTAAGACTAAATCACGAGGTCCAGCACTTCATTATGTGAAGTTTAGCGAAGGCTTTCAACATGTAAACGTTCACTTATGCTACTAAAAAAAAGGCCTCTTGAAGAAAATCAAGAGGCCTCATTAATATTTTTATTTTGAAGTCTTTCTTTGCCTAATCGCTTCGTAAATCATTACTCCGCAAGCCACAGAAACATTAAGACTTTCTATATTTCCTCCCATAGGGATTCTTACAAATTCGTCACTAAGCTGCATTAGCTCATCAGAAATGCCATCTTCTTCTGAACCCATGATAAGTGCTGTGGGAACAGTAAAGTCAGCCTGATACATATCCCTTTCTGTCTTTTCTGTACAACTGACGATGTTTAGCCCCATTCGCTTCAGCTCTTTGACAGCAAAAAACAAGTTTTTGGCCCTACAAACAGGAAGGAAATTAAGTGCCCCAGCAGAAGTCTTTACGGCATCGGAGTTGATTTGAGCAGCTCCCTTTTCCGGAATAAGAATGGCATGTACGCCCGCACATTCTGCTGTTCTGGCAATAGCTCCAAAATTTCTGACATCCGTAATCCTGTCCAGAACCAAGATCATTGGATCTATGCCTTTGGAGAAACATTCTTCGATTACATTGTCCATGGAGGCATACTGGATGGCAGACATATGGGCCACTACACCTTGGTGGTTTTTACGGGTGATTCTGTTGAGTTTGGCTTCAGGAACCCTTACTACCGGAACCCTTTCTTGTTTGGCAAGGCTCAATAGTTCTTTGATAAGATCATTGTTCAGCTCCTTATTGACCAAGATCTTGTCAATGTCTTTTTGGGCATGAAGTGCTTCCATTACCGCTCTGGTACCAAAAATAAAGTCTTTCTCGTGAGCTCCTTTTTCAATCAAAAAGCCATCTTTCCGCTTCTCCATAATGTAATACTTTGGAACCATTCAGGCTGATAAGACCTTGATCGGTTCAGCTTGTAATAATTCGGTGTGAAAATATTTTTTACGCGTGCAAAGGTAAACCTAATTTTTGAATTACTTCCCAATTTGTCGTAAATCCAAACCTCCTTGTCCTTGTCAAAGAAAACGTCTGTCGGCGGTCCCATGATGGTGTAGATCATGCCTCTATCAGTTTTCCATCCATCCTTAAAATCAGTAAAAAGTATATTGGCGAATTCAATCTGCCTAAAGTACTCCCTGATGATGCCCTGCGCTTTTTCGGTGTCTTTGGTTAGGTTCAGCCAGTATTCATCCAAGGCTTTTTTCTTGTCAGAAGCTTCTCTTAAGGCTTCATGTTCGCTCCTAGTTGAAATGTATACCAGCATATCTACCATCTCGTTATAGCTGGATACTCTTGGGAAAGCCTCAGAGGTGGTTTTTACCATAAAACCTGTTTGTCCTGAGGTGTCAGACTGGATAAAGTAATATCCATCATTATTGAATGGTTGAGGTACATTGATAAGGAAATCTCCATTATTGACCACCCTTATGTCCTTAGGCACTGGCGCAGGACGAGTTTCCATTGGAGGCAGAGGGATATCAAAATCCCGGGGATAATAAAAGCTGAAAAGACTTAAAGTTTGATTACTCTTGAAAATCAAAGCTTCCTCTTTGTTGATGAAGTTTTGGTCAAAAGGGATGTCATTTTCGTAATAGGCACCAAAATTGGGGATTTCAGCGACAAAGGGGCTGATTAGATCCGTGTGGTAAACATACTGATCACCTTGTCTCATATCCTTGCAGATGATCACTGCATAAGCTTCTTCTTGGTTCTCTGGAATACTTACCACTTTTTCGAAATAGAAATGCCTGTCTGTATTGTATTTCAGGTCGGAAGAGGTCAGTGGGACAATATTGTTCTCATTGATTTCTTCATCGAAATCCTTAACGATAACATACGAAAAAACATAATCCTCAAAACTGGGGTCTTCCTCAATTTTTTCTATGGGCATTTGAAGCTTGAATTCCCGTTCAGAGATTTTTATGGGAATAATCTTTGGGGACATTCGGGAATATCGTGAGTATCGAAGGTTTTGATCAATGTTTTTTAGACTGCTTTGGGCTTTGGCTGTCCAAGAGCATAACAAGATCAGGGCAAGAGCACCTAGAAGTTTAAAATTTAGTGTCTTTATCTTTATCATCATCCGGTTTTAAAAATTAACCTTATTTTTGTTGAAAATAATAAAATTTTAAATGGCTACCTATACAACGGAAATTGCCTCTGATAAGTTGGTCAGTGACAACCCTATTCATCAACGTTTATTAAAGGCATACATTGCCGCCAAACCCTTAGTAAGTGGAGATTTGCTGGAAATAGGCTGTGGCGAAGGAAGAGGAGTGGAGGTGCTCAGAGAAAATGTGGCCTCTTATCATGGTTTGGACAAAATCGGAGAGGTAATAGAAAAACTTCAACAAAAGTATCCAGATGTGGTTTTTGAACAAGCAGTGATTCCTCCTTTGAGCACGGTGACTTCAGGCACTTATGATACTGTGGTGAGTTTTCAGGTGATCGAGCATATTGAGGATGACCGACTGTTTTTGGAGGAAATCTACAGGGTGCTCAAGCCAGGAGGGAAGGCCATTATTTCTACCCCTAATATCCGTCATACTTTGAGTCGAAATCCATGGCATATCAGAGAGTATACTGGCAGTCAGTTGATCAACCTTTGTGAGGGGATTTTTGATGTAGTGGATGCCAAGGGTATCGGTGGAAATGAAAAGGTTTGGGAATACCATGAAGCCAATAGGAAGTCAGTTCAGAAAATCATGCGTTTCGATATTTTTGATCTTCAGCATAAATTGCCCGCTTCAATACTGAGAATGCCTTATGAAATTCTAAATAGAATGAACAGAAATAAGCTTCATAAACAAGGTGGAGAATCAGTGACCAATATTAGCCATGAAGATTTTTTAGTGGAGAACCATCCGGATAAAGGATTGGATTTGTTTTATATTTTGGAAAAGAAAGGTTGACAGATAACAGGAATGGACTATTCGATTGATCAGGTAGACCCTTCAGAATTCCCCCTTTTGGTGGAAGTTTGGGAGGCTTCAGTGCGTGCTACCCATGATTTTTTGCAGGCCGGGGATATTGAATATTTCAAGCCCTTGATTTTGAACCAATACCTTGGACTGGTGAACCTTGCCTGTGTTCGGGATGAAAATGGCATTCCGTTAGGCTTTATTGGTGTGGCGGATAATAAGGTGGAAATGCTTTTTGTCCATCCCAATGCTATGGGGAATGGTATAGGTAAACAGCTAATGCACCACGCTATCAAAGAACTTCAGTCTTATAAGGTGGATGTTAATGAGGATAATGGGCCGGCTGTTGGTTTTTACCTCCACTTAGGTTTTGAAGTGGTCAGTAGGTCCGAATTTGATCCTATGGGGAAACCCTATCCTATATTGCATATGGAATTGAAGGATGAAATAGATCCCAATGGATTTGCTCCTAAGCAGGCATGACCGCTAGGAGTTGAAGGTTATGTCAAAAAATAAGGGAAAAGATATTGTATGAAAATAAAAAAGCGGCCTAAGCCGCTTTTTTATTTAGTATTATTTAATAATCCAGGAGTTCCCGATGGACCGAGGACAATATCCAAGTTGTTTTGGATTTTGGTGGCCAGTTCATCATAACCTCTTTCTTGCAGTAGCGGTACGAAATAACGCATCATTTCCAAGGAAATCATGGCGTCACGGTCCATTTCTCTTCCTTTGTCCCTATAGAATTTAAGGGTTTCAAAGGATTTTTCAGAGAGCTTTTCAATGATGTCCAAGGCAAGGTCATCTTCACCCATCTCGAAAAGGTATATCACCGATTGACCATTGGCGAGGTCATATGGGACTGCCTCGTTAGGGAATTTTTCCAAGCTCAGTTTTTGAATATCTGCCGCTCTTTCCAAGTCACCTTCACTCAATAAAGCACCTGTAATGGTGTTAAGGGCACTTCTGTGGTTGGAGGTGAACCTTCTATATTCTTCATCGAAGTAATTGTCTGGATTGTCCATGCCTCTGTAAGCAAACTTCTCCATGACATTTTTGTAGGCAAGATCCGTATTGACCAAAAACTCATCTACTGATTCAGGTTTATAAATAGGCAGTAAACGGTAGGTCAGGCCTTCCATTACCACATTATTTTTGAGGTCAAAACCTATAGAAGAGAGGGAGGTGTTATTAAAATAGATAGGCCTTTCCCAGTTGTTGGTGGTAATTAGATCTAGAAGCATAAGGTTGCCCTTGGTCAGGTACCTACCTTTAACCCTAAGGTTCATCTGGCTCAATACTAGATTTTCCATTCCCTCTGGAATGATTCCCTGCTTGATAACTGCCGCAGAGTCAACTTCCAGAATCAAGTTTTTAGACGGAACTTGGTAAACAGGAGTTGAAAAGCTTGAGTTGATTTTAAGAAGGTCACTTTCATTTTTCAAAAGTCTCAAGTATTCTTTGGCTGAGATTGCATTGAGACCTTGTCTTTCATTTACATACAATACGTCGTTGGTTCCTTTCTTAAAGTTCTTTTTCTCCAATGAGAATGGTAGGGCTGCTGATTTGTTAACAGGCCGAGTCATTTGCTCCACATACCAATCAGTGTCGAAATAACTCAAGACGATCACCCGAACATCAGTTCTGAAGCCTTCTACCTCTTGCACATACCATAGCGGGAAAGTGTCATTATCCCCACCGGTAAATAGGATGGCATTTTCTTCACAGGATGCTAAGAAGTTTCTAGCTGAATCGACTGAGAAGTATCTGTCAGAACGATTATGGTCATCCCAGTTTTGGTTGGCCATAAGCATAGGGACAGGGAATGCGATCAAGGTGGCCATGATAGAGGCGACAGCAAAGTTTTTGTTGACTTTCGCGATGGCATGGGCAATGGCCAATACGCCGAGACCTACCCAAATGGCAAAGGCATAAAATGAACCTACATAAATATAATCCCTTTCTCTTGGCTCCACAGGAGGGGAATTCAGGTAGAGTACCAGTACTACCCCCATCATCAAGAATAACATCATGGTGACCCAGAAGGATTTTTGATCATATTTGGCCTGGAAGAATAAGCCAATAATGCCCAATAATAATGGAAGCATCAGGTAATTATTGTGGGCCTTATTTTCTGTGATATATTTAGGGAAATCTTCAAAGGTTGAAAAGAAGGTCATTGCCGGAGCATCTGAATAATCACTTTCCCTGCCTGAGAAATTCCACATAAAATATCTCCAATACATATGCCCCAGCTGGTGGGAGAACATAAAATAGATATTGTCCGCAAAGGTAGGTTCTTCACCTTCTCTTAAGCCCAACTTGGACATATAGATGCGTTTGTGGTTAGGCTGGGTGGAATAAATTCTAGGGAGAATAGTCGTTTTTTCCGGATCGTATTCATTGACAATTCCATAGTCAACGACCTCATATTTGTCTTCTCCTTTGACATAAACAGGATCCCCTTCTTTTTGATCAACGACTTCAGCTGTAAAGTACTGTCCGTGCATTAATGGTCTATAGCCGTATTGCTCTCTTTTCAGATAACTTACAAAGCTTATGACATCTTTGGGGGCATTTTCACTGATTATAGGATCAGCGTTGGCACGAACTACAATTAAAGCATAGGATCCATAACCTATCAAAATAAAGGTAAGTGAAAGTAATATTGTATTTAATATGGCTTGCTTTGATTTGATAGAATAAATCAAAGCGGCGATAAGTGCGCCAAGGAAAATAATTACAAAGAAGATGATACCTGAACCAAATGGGAGCCCTATGTTATTGACAAAGAAGATTTCCAAAGAGCCAGCGATACTAGGCAATCCTGGGATAATAATGTTGTTGATGATTACTAAGGCTACTCCACCAAGTAAAAAAGCAATAATGGCTCCTTTTAGATTCGGAGACTTGAATTTTTTGAAATATACCACCAAGGCCAATGCAGGCAGGGTGACTAGGTTAAGCAAGTGAACACCTATGGAAAGTCCTACTAAGTAGGCGATGAAAATCATATAACGATTTTCGTCTTTCGGATTTTCAATCACATCCCATTTCAAGAATGCCCAAATGACGATAGCGGTAAAAAATGAAGACATCGCGTAAACTTCCGCTTCAACAGCAGAAAACCAGAAGCTGTCAGAGAAGGTATAGACCAATGAACCAATGATCCCAGCTCCCATAATGGCTATGGTGTGCCCCTTACTTTCTTTTCCTTTTTCAAGTTTGAATAATTTGCGTCCAAGCAGCGTGATAGACCAAAAAAGAAAAAGTATGGTAAAGCCGGAAAATAAGGCACTCCCCACGTTCATCCAGTAAGCTACGCTGAGTCCATCACCAAAGGCAAGGAACCCAAACATGCGATAGATCAATAGGAAAAATGGTGCTCCTGGAGGGTGTGGCACTTGTAGTTTGTATGATACGGCGATAAATTCTCCCGGATCCCAAAAACTCGCAGTTTCCTCAATAGTAAGTAAATAAACTAGCGTGGCTAATAAAAATACAATCCACCCCGTAAGGTCATTGACTTTTTTGTAATTGATCATGTTAAATTTACACTGATGTGAATGGCGAAAATAAAAAATAATTCAGGAAATAAGGGGAAATTAACCAATTTTAAAAAAATGAGCGGGTAATGCGGGAAAAGGGAAAGGGGGAAATCCCCCTTAAGTAGATTTTAAGAGGAAATACCCTGTTTTTTGTTCATTTCGTCAACCAATTGTCTTTTTAGTTTACGCTCTCTATCAAGGGTATTCTTTCTATGGTTTTCGAATTCTTCTTTGATTTCCAATAAATCTTTTTGAGTATTAGAAATCACTTTATGACTTCTGGAAAATTTAAAGACAAAGAATGCCAAAGCCAAAGCCAATATGATAATGGTTCCCCACATAATTGTACTATAGGTAGTTTTATATACCTGTAGGCCTAAAATTGAAAAGCTGTCTTTGCTTTCTAGGGCTGCTGTAAGTTCCAGTTGAGCATTTTCAATACCGGTATTCAATTCTTCGATTTTGGACTTTTGATCATTGATTTTTACGTTTTTTTCAATGATTTGATCCTTGAACACACTTAGCGAATCCAGAATGTTAGATTTGATTTTTTCCAGATTAGTCTTTTTGACTACCTTATATTCTTGGTAATTGTTTGAGATGGAATTTAGGTAATCAAATTGGCTTTCAATTGTACCACCATTCAGGGATCTGCTATCTTCAACCTGCTCAGGTGTATTTTGAGCATAAGTGGTAAAGGATAGGGTGATATAAGTGAAAAGTGCTATGATGCTGATTCTCTTCATTTTAATATGTGGTTTGTATTATTTTAGTTGGTTCCTTTTATATTACGAGATTACAGGATTTATCGCAGTTTTAAAAATTTAACCCCCATTAAAAGGGGTTTTTGACCGAAAAAAACTGATTTTAGCCTTTAACTAATTATCTAATCAAAAAACTTGGCGCTTAGTTAAACAAAATTGATGCTAGATATTATTTCATCTAGTAATTTTCTTGTTGCAGGAAATGTTTTAGTGTGATTTTAAACAATCTGTATTTTTTTAAGTGGTTGATCTTATGGTGGCTAACTTGGCTTAAGCATATCGAAATTTTTTTGTTAAAAGTTCAAGGAAACGAAACTATGTGAGGACATATTGCGTTCTCTCCTGAATCCTGAAAATTTTGGAAAATAATTCCAAAAGGAAATAATCTGGTAAAGAGACTTCCGTTATACATGAACGAAATTACGTGGATTCAGCAGAATTAATTCTTGAATGCAGGGAATTCATCGTAATTTTGGAAAAAAATATATATGCAATTCAGTAAATACCTTTTAATTGTTTTGGTCTTTCTTACCACTGTAGCCTATGGTGGGCAGATTCCTGCTGATTCCACAGGGCTAAAAGGAAATCAAGAGTATCTTTTGCTTAACAAGGGGCTGCAATTTCGTATCACAGAGGCGATCAATAGTATGTATGATTTCGACTTTGAAACAGCCGAGAGGGGGTTTGCTGTAATGAGTTATAATTACCCCAACCATCCGCTGCCTTACTTTTTGATGGGGCTAAGCCAATGGTGGAAGATTATACCGGATACTGAAAATAAGCAGTACGATGACCTTTTCTTTAAGTTTATGGATGAAACCATAGCGAAAGCGGAGGATTTGTTGGAAGAGGATGCAGGCAATAAAGAGGCTACATTTTTTCTTGCAGCTGCTTATGGTTTCAAGGGGCGTTTGTTAAGTGAGCGCGAAAGCTGGACGGCCACTGCTTTTGCAGGTAAGAATGCACTGAAGTATATGGAAATGAGCAAAGGAGAGGAAGAGCTTAGTCCGGAGCTGTTGTTAGGTGATGCTTTGTATAATTACTTCTCCGTTTGGATTCCTGAAAACTACCCTTTGCTTAGGCCTGTGATGTCCCTGTTTCCCAAAGGGGACAAGGCACTGGGGCTTCGTCAGTTGGAGGAAGTGGCCAAAAATTCCTTCTATGCGAGAGTTGAGGCACAATATTTTCTTTTCAGGTTATATGCATCTGAGGAAAAACGACCATTTGACGCACTCCAGATAACAGACTATTTGCATAATAAATATCCCCACAATCCTTATTTCCATAGGTTTTATGCAAGGCAGCTTTACGCTTTGGGCAGGGAGGCGGAAGCCAAAGAGGTTTCTGAGGAAATCCTGGAAGCTATTGAGAATGGCAAAACAGGCTATGAGGCAAATAGTGGAAGGTATGCGGCTTTTTTTGTCGCCCAATTCTACCATAAGAATAATAGGCTAAATGAGGCGAAAAAGTATTATATCAAAACTGCTGAGTTTGGGGAGGAGTCCGAAAATCAGGAAAGTGGATATTATCTGTATGCCTTATTGAATTTGGGAAAAATTTCTGCCAAGCAAAATAATGAGGAAGAGGCAAAAGAATACCTCAAAAAAGTGAAGAAATATGCTAAAAGAAAACATCCCGTTCATAAGGAAGCCAGAGATTTTTTGAAAAAGAATAAACTTTAAATAAAGATTGGTCGTTCTCTATTGTGTTAATCAGGAGATAATTTGAAAATTCATTATTTAATATTGTTAATCAGTGGAAAAGTTTTAAATATTTAGAGGAAGAATTAACAATATTTTGCATTCACTATCGTTTTTTGTAGTGAATTGTTTTAAAATAATCTGAAAATATATTACCTTTGCACGACATAAAATTCTGCAAATACTATAGAATATGGATAATAGCATAAAAGTAAAATTCGACAAAATTGACCGCAAAATCCTAGAAATACTCCAGGCAAATGCGAAAATTACCAATGCTCAACTTTCTAAGGATATTGGTTTATCTCCGGCTCCTACTTTGGAGCGTGTAAAAAAATTGGAGCAGTCTGGAATTATCAAAAGTTACCATGCTAAGCTTGATCCCGAAAGAATAGGTTTGGGTGTAAGTACTTTTGTTTTGGTTAGCTTGATTGGTCATAATAAAGCTAATATTGATGCCTTTATGAAGGAAATCGATGCGGTTCCAGAAGTGATCGAGTGTCATCATATTACTGGTACAGGTGATTTTATCTTAAAGATTATTTCTAAAGATATCACTTCTTATCAGAAATTGATGTTGGAGAAGGTGAGTGAGATCAAGGAAGTGGATTCTATGCAATCTATGGTTATCCTTTCTACCTTCAAGGACAGCAAAGTTTTGCCAATCCCTATGTAAGATAAAATATTAATGATATTAGAGGGTGGCTTTTTGGTCACCCTTTTTTTTTGATTGATCTTTACAGTTATGGAAGGAAATCCCTGGAAAACAAAAAGTAAAAAGACTATATATTCCAATCCCTGGATTGAGTTGGAAGAACATGAGGTGGTTACTCCTGGTGGTAGTGATGGGCTTTATGGGAAAGTGAAATTCAAGAACAAGTGTATGGCTATTGTTCCTGTGGACAAAGGATTAAATACCTGGTTGGTTGGTCAATACAGGTATACCATAGATGAGTATAGCTGGGAAATTCCAGAAGGAGGAGGGCCGATAGGTGAGGGCTTGTTGGATAGTGCCAAGCGGGAATTAAGAGAGGAGACAGGGCTAAACGCTGAAAAGTGGACTGAGGTGATGCGGTTTCATACATCGAATTCAGTTACTGATGAGGAGGGCTTTGCTTTCTTGGCTGAGGATTTGAGTTTGGGAGAAACCGAACATGAGGATACTGAAGATATTCAAGTTAAGAAGTTGCCGCTCAAGGAAGCCTTGGAAATGGTGATGTGTGGAGAAATAACTGATGTGATCAGTGCGGCAGTCTTGCTTAAGGTGGCTAGAATGCTAGGTGTGTAATTATTTTGTATTAACCCGAAGAGGTGGTTAGGTGCATTAAGAAAAGAATGCCAATTATGCTGAGGCGATTAAATTTTAAAGAACATTTTTCAAGAACCTATTATTTGGCTTATCCAGTAATGCTAAGTCAGCTTGGTCAGGTAATGGTAGGTGTAGCAGACAGCGTGATGGTTGGGCGCCTAGGTGCGGTTCCATTGGCTGCAGCCTCATTGGCAAATAGTATATTCTTTGTGATCATGATGTTTGGTACCGGTGTTTCCATGGCTATTACTCCCTTAGTGGCAGCAGCGGATGGGGAAGGGAAACCAAGGATGATCACAAGAATCTTTAACCATGGGTTTGCCATCAATGGTTTTACTGGGATATTTCTTTTTTTGGTGATTGTGATGGCCGCACCATTATTGTACCATATGGAGCAGCCAGAAGAAGTGGTGGAGCTTGGAATTCCCTTTTTGGGGATTATCAGTATGTCTTTGATTCCACTGATGTTTTTCCAGACTTTCCGTCAATTTGCTGAAGGACTCAGTCAGACAAAGCAAGCAATGATGATTACGGTTTTTTGTAATCTTATTAATGTTGGATTGAATTGGTTGTTGATTTATGGCAATCTAGGTTTTCCTGCCATGGGGTTAAATGGGGCAGGTTGGGCTACTTTGATTTCTAGGGTGTTGATGCTATTGATCATGTGGTATTTTGTCTGGTACTCCAAGCGATTCAAAGCTTATCATATTAAGTTCAATTTTAGAAAATTATATTTCCCTATGTTCTCAAAGATGTTGAAACTGGGCTTGCCCACAGGTTTTCAATTTGTCTTTGAAGTAGGGGCTTTTAGTGCGGCTGCTATAATGATGGGCTGGATAGGTGTAAATGCCTTAGCGTCCCATCAAATTGCTATTAATTTAGCTTCAATAAGCTATATGATGGCTTCTGGGCTTTCTGCAGCTGCAACAGTCAGGGTGGGGAATCAGTTGGGAAGAAAAGATATTAAAACCCTTCGCGAAGCTGGGTTTACTATTTTTGGGATGGTAGTAATATTTATGAGTGTTTTTGCCATTCTCTTTATATCATTAAGGAACTATCTTCCGCTTTTGTACATAGATGATGTACAGGTTGTAGAGGTCACAGCTAGCTTATTGATTATTGCAGGTTTGTTTCAGCTATCTGATGGGATTCAGGTGGTAGGCTTAGGGGCACTTAGGGGTATGGCAGATGTAAAAGTGCCCACAATTTTTACATTGATAGCTTATTGGGTGATCGCATTGCCTCTAGGATATTTGTTAGCCTTTCATTGGGGGCTGGCGGAGAGAGGTGTATGGTTTGGCCTTTTGATAGGATTGACCATTACAGGGGCTTTACTGTTGTCAAGATTCAATAAGTTGAGCTTAAGATTGTTGTATCAGCAAAAGAAAATGGCTCAAAAGGCATAAAGCTTGTTTCAGGGCTTGAATATTTGAATATAAAATTGGGTTAGAATGGAGAGTACCGCTGTTTTGTTTTATATTCACGACATTATTATTTGTTTATAACCCAACCAACCATGAGTACAATGCAAGAAATGGCCCGAACTTCAGCCTTTTCCAGAACCACCATAACAGAATTGATGATTCCTTCATATGCCAATTTCGGTGGTAAAATACACGGAGGAATATTACTTTCATTAATGGATAAAGTGGCCTATGTTACAGCCAGTAAACATAGCGGTGGCTATTGTGTAACTGTTTCGGTGGATACAGTTGATTTTTTACAGCCAGTAGAAGTTGGTGAGTTGGTTTCTTTAAAAGCTTCTGTTAATTATGTGGGAAACAGTTCGATGATTGTTGGTATTAAAGTGATTTCCGAGGATGTTAAGACTGGAAAAATCAAGCATACCAATACCTGTTATTTTACTATGGTGGCAAAAGGTGAGGATGATAAGCCTTGCAAAGTGCCTAAACTTATTTTGGAAACACCTACCGATGTCAGACGGTTTGTAGAAGCTATCTACAGGCGCAAGTTCAAGCAAAATTATGAAACCAATCTCAGTGAAATTAAGGCAAATTGGGATAAGCAGGATATAAATGCCTTGCTCAAAGACCAAAGATGCATTAACCAGGTTGCTGGTCAGGTTTGATGTCAGGTTTTCTGATTAGTAAGAAGAGAAGTGCAATGATTGCTCCGGCAGTGCCTATCATAAATACTTCAGGGAAGTTTTCGCTTTTATTGGCATAGATCCAGCCAGATGCCAATGCGCCTATACCAATGCCTGCCTCCAATGCAATATACATGGTTGCTAATGCCCGGCCTCTGTAGTCAGGCAGCGAAAGGTCAATGGTCCAGGCTGCAATGGTCGGGGAGGTCATGCCTATAGCAAAACCAAAGAGGATACCGGAAAATAAAAGCATTTCGCTGGAGTTACTGAAAGAAATGGCTGTCATGGCTGATGCCAGGCAGAGAGTAGCTAGTTTCAATACGGGGATTCTGCCGTATTTGTCAGAGGCTCTTCCTGCTAGTAGTCTGATAACTAATGAGCTGAGGGTGAATACTGCAAAGAAAATGCCTTTGTTTTGAATTTCGAGGTAAGCTGAGAAATCAGGTATGATGGTCAGTACAATGCCAAAAGAAAGGTAGCTGAAGAACAATACAAATGTGGGAGGGAACACCCTTTTTTCCAGTATCTCATTTTTCTTCAGGTAAATATGTTCAAGCTGCAATTTTTCCTTGTGGGGGATAGTTTCTTTTAGCTTGATCAATAATAAAATAGATATGGTAGCTACTGCTGATGAGCAGTAGAAGAGTGGGGTAATACCATAGATTTCACCAATAAGACCTCCAAAGGCTGGACCTGCGGCCATTCCCAAGGAACTGAAAAGCGATTGTAGCCCCATGGCTTCTCCACGTCTATTAAAAGGGACAATGTCGGCTACATAGGCTGCAATGCCGGTAGGGGTGAATCCCGTGCTAAATCCATGAAAAAACCTTAACAGAAGAAAGCCTGCCACACTACTGATCAAAGGGTAGAGTAAGCTGACTACGAAACATACAGCAGCTCCAAAGATCATTACAGGAACCCTGCCGATCTTGTCGGCAAGTTTGCCGCTAAAAGGTCTGGACAATCCTGCTGTCAGTGTAAATAATGAAATAATCAGCCCTTTGTATTCTTCTCCTCCCAAGCTGCTAAGGTATTCTGGAAGCTCTGGAATAACCATGTTGAAGCTTGCAAAAAACATGAATGAGCTTAAGCAGAGCTGCAAGAACTGTAAGGTGAAAAATGGAGGGATGAATTTTCTTGTTATCATTAGAGCAAGGGCAATAAATAGAAAAGCACACCAGTATACAACCGGTGCGCTTTCAAATCATTTGATGATAGAATGATATTAATTGTCACTGGCCTCTTCTTCACTTTGGGCTAAAAGATAAGCTTTGATGAATTCATTTAGACCTCCATCCAGTACGGATTGGACATCTGAGGTTTCATGACCTGTACGGGCATCCTTGATCAGTTTATAAGGATGTAGTACATAGTTTCGGATTTGGGATCCAAAATCAATTTTCATTTTTCCAGCCTCGATTTTTGCTCTTTCAGCATTGCGTTTTTCCATCTCCAATTGATAAAGACGGGATTTAAGCATTTGCATTGCCTTTTCCCTATTGGCAAGCTGAGAGCGTTCGATCTGACACACTACTACTATACCGGTAGGTTTGTGAGTGAGCTGAACCTTGGTTTCCACTTTGTTGACGTTCTGGCCACCTGCACCTCCAGATCTGGAAGTGTGTAATTCAATATCAGATGGGTTGATGTCTATTTCAATGGAATCATCTACCACAGGGTAAACATAAACGGAGGCGAATGAAGTGTGACGCCTGCCCCCACTGTCAAAGGGAGAAATCCTTACAAGTCGATGGACCCCAATTTCCGATTTCAAGAATCCATACGCCAATGGACCTTCAAACTCAAGGGTAACGGATTTGATTCCTGCTACTTCACCTTCTTGCAGATCAACTTCTTTGACCTTATAACCGTTCTTCTCTCCCCACATGATATACATCCTCATAAGTATGGAGGCCCAGTCATTACTCTCTGTGCCACCCGCTCCCGGGTTGATTTCCATTAGGGCGCTAAGCTGGTCTTCTTCACCGCTAAGCATTTTTTTGAGCTCTAGGTCTTCTATCTCATCAAGGGCTTTTTGATAGTCCCTTTTGATTTCTTCCTCTTCCACATCTCCAGCCGTATAGAACTCATGCAATACCTCTAAATCCGTGACGAGGGTCTCCGCTTTTTCATAGGCGGAGGTCCAGGCTTTTCTGGATTGGATTTGCTTCATGGTTTTTTCGGCCTCAGTAGGGTCGTTCCAAAAATCAGGTTGGGCAGATACTGCCTCGAAATCTTCTATTTCTGCTTTCTTACGATCGTAGTCAAAGATACCTCCTTAAGGCCGTGATACGCGCCTTCAAGTCTTTCAACTGGTCTGATGTCATAAAATATTGGTTTAAATTTATTTTGAAATGCGAATTTCGGTAAATTTTATGGGTTTACCTAATCCCTAATCAAGGTACTATTTAGGTTTCTTTGCCAATCATGTTTAAAGCTATTAAAGCCTTATTGATCAATTGGGTCTGGGTTGTCGATATCTAAATAGATGATTTGGATTTTGTTCCGGCCCTCATTTTTAAAGTACTTCTTTTTGAGCTTGGAGAGAATGAAACTACTGGCCAAAAGGGCGCCTGATATGATTAAGCCCCCTTTGGAGTAGCTCAAGCTTCCTTCCTGATAAAGACTGTTGATGGTTTCAGCAGTGAGCAAAAGACCTGCCGCAGCTGCCGTCAAGGTGCTTAACGCTTTAATAGTCCTATTTCTTTCATCAGTATATCGAACATCCACGACTTCAATGTTTTCTGGCCTGATGATGTTTTCGCTTAATACAACAAAATCCCTTGTGATTTCGGTGATTCTATCATCCATGAAGTAGCCGACTCCTTTTGGTTTGTAGGTGATCGGATCACCCTCATTGTATACAATTCTGGATTTTTGCTTGCCTCCTTTTTGTAAAATCAAATAACGTTGGGCTTCACTTTGCCCAAGGCCTAGACTTAAGTAAAAAAGAATCAATAAACATATGGAGGCGTAGTGGGACTTTTTCATCATACTAAAAATAATAATCAGCCTTTAATAGTTGGGATGCGTTTTTACCATTTCTATTAAAGTAGCAAGATAATATAAAAGGCTTTCCCCATTCTGAAGAAAGCCTTTTGAAAATGGTTGTTTTTTAAACTTTAATGATCCAACCGTGGGTGTCTGCTATCCTTCCGTATTTTAAAGCATCTAGCGTTTCCAATACTTTATGGGAGAATGCTGTAGCAGGTTTCTCCGGCAAAATATAATCTTGACCACCTACATGGATTCTGTCAATATGAGCAATGGTTGCAGCAGTTCCAGTGCCAAAGGCCTCTTGAAGCTTGTTGGTTTCCAATGCCTCTTTTAACTCAGTAGTAGAAAGAAATCTCTCCTCTACTTTCAGCCCCATTTCATTTGCCAAGGTCAGAACTGAATCCCTGGTGATTCCTTTCAAAATGGTCCCTTTTGTGGTAGGAGCTGTGATCAATATATCGTTAATAATGAACATCACGTTCATTGTTCCACTCTCTTCAATGTTTTCATGATTCTTGCCGTCTGTCCACAGTAATTGATCATAGCCTTGCTCTTGGGCCAATAGGGCAGGGTAAAGAGAACCAGCATAATTCCCGGCGGCTTTTGCTTGACCAGTTCCACCCTCAGCAGCTCTGGTGTATTTTGTCTCCACTTTCACAGATACAGGTTTGGCATAATAATGACCAACCGGACAAGTGAAAATCATGAATTTGTAAGTTTTGGACGGTCTGATACCTAAGTAATCATCCGTGGCAAAAATAAACGGTCTAATATATAAAGAGCATCCCGCTTGGTCAGGAACCCAGTCTCTGTCTACTTCAAGAAGTTCTCTAAGTCCTTCCATGAAAATCTCTTCTGGAAGCTCAGGTATACACATTCTTTTTGCAGACTCATTTAGCCTTCTTTGGTTGGCGTCAGCTCTGAATAGTAGGATTTCATCATTTTCGTTTTTGTAGGCCTTTAATCCTTCAAAGACGGATTGTCCATAATGTAGGGTAGCATTCGCTGGATTGAGTTCAAGTGGAGCATAAGGTTCGATGCTGAAGTTCTTCCACTCACCATCTACATAATCAGCCACAAACATATGGTCGCTCATTATCTGACCGAATGAAAGATTTTCAAAGTTAGTCCCGGCTAATTTTGAATCGTTTGTTTTCGTAATTTGGATGTCAATTGTCTTGTTCATGGTTTTAAACTCTAGGTTCCCACGTAACTTCTCCTACTTCTAATTCCTGAGAAATAACTCTTCCTATAACGAATAGATAATCGGAAAGTCTATTTAAATATTTAATTATTACTTCTTCAACTGGCTCAACCTCCATTAATGCGATCACATTTCTTTCTGCCCTTCTACATACCGTACGGGCTATATGGGAAAATGATACGACAGTGTGCCCTCCAGGTAAAATGAAATGTTTCAGTGCTGGTAGGGTTTCCTCCATTTTATCGATTTCATTTTCTAATCTAAGGATGTCCTCTTCCAGTATGTCAGGCTTTTTAACACCTTTTTTGTTAGGTTCTGTTGCTAAGGCAGCACCTATGGTAAACAATCTATCTTGAATCTCTTTTAGAAACTCACTACGAGATTGATTGATTTCTTGGTCTCTTAGTAAACCTATATAGGCATTAAGCTCATCAACAGTGCCGTATGACTCTATCCTAATATGAGCTTTTGATACGCGCTTTCCTCCAAGTAAGGATGTAAGTCCTTTGTCCCCTCCCTTAGTATAAACTTTCATTTAAATATACTTTTACTTTTGATAGTTTTACTTTACAGGCTAACCCGTTCTTTTACAGGGAAAACAAAACACTGCGAATACCTGTTCTAACCAATAAATCGAAAAGCAAAATTAAGCATTAACTTTTGATTTTTATAGCCTTATTCAGTGACAACTTGAAAATTATTTGTTGTGGGCTTGGGGTTGATTTCATCTGATTCGACCAGTCCATCTCTTAACCTGACAATGCGGTGTGCGTAATGGGCAATGTCATCTTCGTGAGTTACCATGATAATGGTGTTTCCTTTTTGATGAAGCTCATGAAAGAGGTTCATGATGTCATATGAAGTCTTTGTGTCTAGGTTACCTGTAGGCTCATCGGCAAGAATGATACTGGGGTCGTTGACCAGTGCACGGGCAATGGCAACACGCTGCCTTTGTCCACCTGAAAGCTCATTTGGCTTGTGGTTTACACGGTCATCCAAGCCAACACTTTTTAAGGCCATATAGGCTTTGTCCTCTCGCTCGGATTTATTGAAGCCAGCATAAATAAGCGGCAAGGCGACATTTTCAAGGCATGTAGCCCTGGGTAATAAGTTAAAAGTTTGGAAAACAAAACCGATTTCCTTGTTTCGAATTTCTGCGAGTTCATTTTCTGTCATGTCGCTGACATCCTTATGGTTCAAAATATACTTACCTGCAGTAGGGGTGTCCAAACATCCAATGATGTTCATCAAGGTGGATTTTCCTGATCCGGAAGGCCCCATGAAAGCCACATATTCTCCCTTTTCAATGTCGATGGAGACAGATTTTAAGGCCTTAACCTGCTCAGCCCCCATGATATATGTCTTCTTGATCTCGTTTGTTTCAATGATTTTCCCCATGATAAAAATGTTATTTGTTCTTTCCCTAAAGATACAGTTTTAAAGGAAAATGTTTTTAATAATGCTGTTAATTTATCTAAAAGGAAATTATTGGCTTTGAACTAGTAAGTTTTGTACAGCATTTTGATCTACCCAGCCCGAAAGTTCCTTCAAGGCAGCTTGGCCATAGTTGCCAAGACCTATCTTTTCACTCTTTCTAATCATTTCAATCCATAGTATTGGATCAGGGTTGAAGTCAGCAGCATTTCTTAATAATTCATATTGTACCTCGGGATCATTTATTTCAGCCACTTTCATCAAAACGAATGGTGTGATATATGGATTGGGCGTACTTTCCTTTTGGTCTGCTGTTAATTTTGCCAAAATAGGACTGGAAACTGAGGTTGGGTATTTTTTGGATTGCAGTGCCTGAGCCAGTTCTTCGATATAGGCTTGGTCAATCCCATTTTGTTTGAGCAAATAATCTTTTAAGACTTTGATTTCCTTGTTATTCAGCCAATGTCCTTTTTTTAGAAGTATTTCATGGGCCAAAATAGGCTTCATTTGATCGTCAGGTAGTCGTTCTATCTTTTCAAGAAAATCCTGCTTTGTTCCTTTTAAGAGCTCAGAAAGGAATTGGAAGTATTGCATGTCTGTATTGGGCGTTCCTGATTCTTCATCCTTTAGGTTCAGCCAGCCCGGGAAGTCGATATTGTACTTTTCTGCAATTTCAATGGCCTTCGATTGTTGTTTTCCATAGTGTAAAACAGGGATCAGGGAGCTGTTGAAATTACGGAATCCATATTCCTCTGCCTCTACCAGTTCTTTAGCTGATTTTTCCAGATCACCTTGGCCAATAAGGATTTTGGCTGCCAAAGCATGGTAATATCCTGCAGAGTTTTTATCATCCAACATCAGTCCATTGAGGTGCTTTAAAGCTTCACCAATTTGTCCGCTTTGATAAAACCTGATTACCCTTGAGATTTTCAGTTGTTTGAGGTCCAAAGTGGTCTTTGCTTCTTCTTGTAATTGTTCTAAAAGTACCAAATCATCCTCTAAACTTGTTTCTGGAGCATTGCTCCATTGATTTCGCAAAATAGCCTGTTTCAAGATCATCTGCTCTGACTGGTCAATATGCAGGCTAAAAGGGGCTAGATTTCCCTTTAAATTACTCATAGCCGTATAATTGATCTGGGAAATGAGGTCGTTTCTAGGGGCCATTTCTTCGTCAAAGCGTATTAAATGTTTTGCCTGTAAACCAATCATATTAGCATAGGCAGATTGGTTTTTAGTTGCGGCCTTGGAGATAAGTTCAAATGCATCCTGGGTTTTATTCCCCTTACTGAGCAATAAGGCAAGATTATTCTCTAAATAGACATTGTCAGGGAAAAACTCCAGTCCTTTTTGCAAATAGAATACTGCATCAAAATATCTGTTCCTTTTGTGCGCGTAATTGGCTGCCAATAAGATTTCATGTACAGAAGGGCTCCATTCAAGGCTTTCCTCCATGTGATTATTGGCAATCGTAGATTGGTTTTCTTTTAGGTACAGCAGGATTGTCGCTATTTTGGCTTTTTCATTCTTCCTGTACCTGGTCCAGCTATTTTCATATAGGATGCGTGCCTCTGTTGGTCTTTCACTCGCATAGTAGTAATCTGCTGAGAAATTGGTTGAGCTGGTGCTTATTTGTGGACCTATTACCGCATCTGAAAATACAATGAGGGAAAATAGGGCCATGATTGAACCAATTCTCATATGATGATAAGCGAAGAATTTGGGTTGGTAAATGACATCGGCTACAGGCTTGCCGGAATTCATAAAACCAGTGAAGTTAGCCAAAAGGTAAATGAAAAATAACAAGGAAAAGGCCAGTTGGGTATAAACCGTCCAATGATCCAAGAAATCCAATAATGGTCGGTTTGCTGAAAACTGGGCTTTCCAGAATAAAAATGCGCTGATGCCAAAACCAATCCAATAAAGTGATTTCCCAACAAGTGCCACTGAATAGGGTTGATTGATCTGGCTGATTTTTGATCTTGTTTCAAACCAACCTAGAAATCCTGCTAAAAGGAAAATGGGGAAAATGGGGGCATTAAATGGAAGTTCAAGGTTGCCCGTTAAATCCAATAAAATAATGAAAAGTGAAGAGACATATAAGGTACTGAATACGGTTAAGTGCCAGGAGATTTTAAGTCCAATACCCTGATTGAGTTTGGTCAATAAGAGGAAAAAACTGTTGACTAAGCTGTGCCCTATGTATAGAAGAAAAATAGCTGTGATTGCCATCCCTACCAAGCTGATATTTTCTGACATCAACAATAAAGGTTCTACTACAGAGCTGCTTAATATAAGTCCCAAAAGGGTACTCATGGCAATTGGGCTTATGATTAATGTACGCTTAAGTAGGGAGATGTGGTCATAAAAAATATGGATCAACATTGCCGGGACGGTTGTTCCTATTAGCAGGATGATCAATGCAGTGTTGCTGCTAATTCCACCGATATTTAATGAATTGACTCCAGAAATTGTCAATAAAAATATCAGTAAAGCCATGGCAGCAATGAAATAATACCGTTTGAATGTAGTGATGAGACTAAGCCCAAAACTGATCAACAGCCATGTAATTATTCCAAATACTTGGGTTTTGAAAATTTGTGCTGGAGGGAGCAAAGTCTCAAAGTTTTGGAAGATCAGGTAGTTTTCTACATTTAAAGAATATTGCTCGATACCCCAATTGAAAATATCCAAGGGGATCTCCACCATTTCTGAAAAAACACCTGCTTGAATGGGCAGGGCTTCATTCCAAGCAAAAAAGTATTGATACAGTAAAAGAAAACTGCCAATGACGCAAAGGGCGATTGGCAGTCCTAAATAGATGATATGATGTTTTTTTTCCAACGATTGCTTGGGCATTATTCAAGGACCTTAGGAACACGGAAATAATCTGAATCTCTCTGAGGGGCATTTTTCAAGCCTTTTTCATGCTCAAGGTGCTTGCCTTCTTCGTCCTCTCTCAATACATTGACCTCTGAGCTCATGGTTGTGATAGGTTCTACACCTTCTGTGTCCACTTGGTCCAAGTGCTCTACCCAATCCAAGATTTGGGTCATGTCCTTGGTCATCTTTTTAGCACTATTTTCGTCAAACTCTAATCTTGCCAAGTGGGCGATTTTCTTTAGTGTATTAGTGTCAATTTTCATGATTTATGTTCTTTTGGTGTGGTAGTGGAGCTAAAAGCTCGATCAGGTTTTCCCCCATTGTCCTTCCAAAGCTGCTCTTGTATTAAATTAAAGCAGGTCGCCTTTATCTGAGGTATGGCCTGTTTTGCCTCTCCCTTTGGAAAAACAGGAGGGTGGATGACCACCTTCACCGGTTTATAGTTCAATAAGAATTTGTTATCGTCGGGCAAAATTAAATGATTATAGGATAAAGTTACAGGAATTACAGGGATTTGTTTTTCAAAAGCAATATTAAAAGCCCCATCTTTAAAGTCTGCCATTTTTGGTGGTTGGGTTGATCTTATGCCTCCTTCTGGGAAAATAATAATGCTCGACCCTTGATCAATGGCCTCCATGGTCCGCTTAAGGGTTTCTCCACGGCTCCTGAAACTAGAACGGTTCACTGCTATATGTAGTCTTCGGAACATATAGCCAAATAAAGGCACTTTGCCCAGAGAACTCTTGCCTATAAACATCGCATCCTTGGACATCAAGCCTATCACAGGAATGTCCAGATAGGAAAAATGGTTCGCAATAATGATGTATTGTTTGTGGGATTTGAGCAAATGCCTATTTTCTACCTTAACCCTGATAAATAGTCCTGTGAAGAATATTCTTGACCAGATACCGTTCAACCTTCTGCCATACTTTTTAAGGCCTGGGATTTCTATGGTGATTAGAAACAGGGGCAATAACAACACAAAAGAAAGAATGAAAATAATGGTGCCGTAAATAGAATATATTCTCCTAAAAAATGCCATGTCCTATTGTCTGTTGATCATATGGTTGGCCACTTTTACAAAGTAACTCATCATCAATTCTTTTACATTTTGATCCACATCAATCCTGTCAAGTGCGTTGAGCATATTGTTGAGCCAGTGATTGCGCATTTTATCATCAATTGCCCACTGCAGGTGTCTCATGCGTAATCTGGGATGTCCCCTTTCCTCAGAATAGGTAGTTGGGCCACCAAATACCTGAAGAAGAAATAAATATAGGCGTTCTTCAGCAGGAGCCAGCTCTTCTGGGTATATTGATCGAAGGGTTTCGTTGGATTCAACTCCTTCATAAAAATACCGGGTCAATTCTTTGATTTTCTCTTCACCAATAGCTTGGTAAACCGTTTGGAATTCGTTCATGATGCTACTCTTGGAAGAACAAACTTAAAGAATTTTAGCAAAAGATAAATTTCAAAAGGAGATCAATTTAAGCCTTATTGTTTTTTCACAGTAAGGGAGGTGCCTTCAGTGCTGATGACTTTAATTTTCTCTCCCTTGTCAATAAAATCACCTCTTGAGTGGGCATCATAAATTTCATCATCAATGATTATTTTCCCGCTTGGCATAAGCCGGGTATGGGTAAGGCCTTCTTTTCCCAATAAATCCTCTCCGTACCAAGATGAGGTATAACCTGCTTTCTTGTCTTGGGTGTCGGCCAAGGCAATATGGCTAAATGCTTTCCACTGGTTAACCTTGGGGGCCAACAGGAAGATCATTCCTACTGCAACTACTGCAGATAATATCACGGTTACCACAGCCATGAATAGTTCACCTGATGGAACGAAGGTGAAATCAAAAACATCATTAGGGATCATTCCCAGTGTTAGGCCTGTTAGGATGCCAATGATCCCCAGAATCCCAGCGATACCAAATCCCGGGATTACAAATAATTCCAAAGCCAATAATATTATTCCTAAGATAAAGACGACGATCTCCCAGTTTTCAGCAAGGCCTGTTAAATAATAGGGAATAAAATAGAGGGTGACAGCAATAATGGATGCTGCGAGTGGGAAGCCTACCCCTGGAGTTTGAATTTCAAAGTAAATTCCCGCAAAAATGATAAGGATTAAAAATCCACTTACAGCGGGGTTTAGAAAGAAAGAAATAATCGTTTCTGTGGTGCCCAGTTTATATTCAATGATTTCATAATGGCTGATTTGCTGCTTTTCAATGACTTCTTCAATTGAGTTTACCTGGGCTTCACAAAAACCATTTTCAATGGCTTCTGAAACCGAAAAGGTAATCACAGAACCTGCTTTGGAAATACCTTCTACTTCTAAGCTTTCATCGACCATAGCCTCAGCAATTTTGGGGTTTCTACCATTGGCTTCAGCAGTGCTCCTCATCATGGAACGCATATAGGATTGATATTTGTCTGGTGCGGCATCTCCACCAGCTCCCATGACTACGGTTGCTGCACCAATGCTTGCTCCAGGAGCCATGTAGATGCTGTCGCAGGCTATGGAAATCAAGGCCCCAGCAGAAGCGGCGTCTTTGTCAATAAAAACCAAAGTGGGGATTTTTGATTCCAACAGTAAAGTACGGATGTCATCAGCATCATTGACTGCCCCTCCATAGGTGTCCATGTGAACAAGAAAATAATCCGCCTCCTTTGATTGTGCATCTTCTAGGGCAAGTCTTACCTTGCGGTTCATTCTTGGATCAATATTGTCCATTACTTCTAGAACATAAACGATTTTTTTTTCATTATCATTTTCTTGGAAAGCATAAGCAGTCATGATCAGTGAAGAAAAAATAATGCAATAGAGAATAAAATAGTTTTTCATGTTTCTGTATAAATGCTGATGGTAATTGCCCGGATTTTTCAATATTAATGGCTTATAAGGAAGCATGGCAAGCTAAATGAAATGTTAGGCTTTGTAAATGAACTCCCTCAATTTAACGTAATACTAAATATAGCAGTTTTGAACTTAATACAGCAGCAAACAATTGTAGTACATCTCCGGCTTTTTTCTTTTTAATGAAAAATTTAGCAATATTTTTGTAGTAATTTGCGTATTGCCTAATGTGCTAGAAGATATAGGTGGTTTGAATCGATAATTGAAAAAATATATGAGTTTTAAAGTGAGTATGGAGCGATTAGTTATTAAGTCAAGTTTTGTAATTCTTTTCTTTCTGGGGTTTGTCAGTGCGTCATTTGCTGGAAACACTGCGATTGATTCTGTCGGTGTGGAAAAAATAGGAGATAGAACATTTATTATTCATGAAGTAAAGTCTAAGGAGACACTGTTTTCCATTTCAAGAAGGTATGAAACTCCAGTTGGTGAAATTATAGAAAATAACAGCGAATTAAAGCAAGGACTTAAAATTGGTCAGCGCATTAAGGTTCCATTTATCCCTAAAGCAGCCTTGCCGGAAGGAGCTGTGCTTCATAAGGTAGCTCCTGGAGAGACGCTTTTTGCGATAGCCACCAAATATGAGGTTTCTGTTGAAGATGTCAAAAAATGGAATGAGTTAAAAGGAAATGATTTAAGTGTTGGTCAAGGCTTGGTTATTGAGGGGGTGAAGCCCGTTCAGGAAGCGGTCGCGAGAGAAGCTCCAGAAGTGAAAGCTGTTCCTACCAAGGTGAATGATTTGCCAAAGGAACGTCAGAAAATGATGGAGGAGGGTAAAAAGGCCAAAGAGAAAAAAGAGGAGAAGAAGAAAGTAGAGGAGCCAAAAGAAAAAGCCAATAAACAGGTTGTGGTGGAAAATGCACCCGGAACTACAGAAAGAATTGAAAACATACCAGCCGGTGCAGAGGTGGGATGGATTACCCACACGGTTAAAGATGGAGAAACCTTATATGCTATTTCCAAGAGATATAATGCCAATATGGGAGATCTTATCAATTGGAACGCACTTTCATCTAATAATCTAAAAGAAGGCCAAAAACTTAAGGTTGGTAGAAAAGAAGGAGCTGTTAACAATGCGACTCCAGTTACTGAAGTGAGTCAAGTAGAAGATGAAGCAACAACGGTTACTGCTACTTCTACTTATAAAGTGGGGAAAGCTTCTGAAGAAAGTACCGAATACAAGAATATCAAAGAATCAGGGCAAGCAGAAGTAATTCAAGGAACTGGAAACCATAAGAAATATTTGGTGTTGCACAGAAAAGCGCCAGTGGGAACTATCATGAGAATCAGGAATGAGGAAAATGACGTGATGATTTTTGCCAGGGTAGTTGGAAAACTGCCCGACACTGGAGATAATAGCAAACTTTTGATCAAGGTGTCCCAAGCAGCTTTTGACCAACTCAGGGCTGTCAATAATAGATTCAGGGTTGAAGTATCCTACTAAAGCCGCTATAAATCAGGAACAAAAAAAGACTCCATTTTAAATGGGGTCTTTTTTTGTTTTTAGCGCTGATAATGAGCATTTTGATTATTGCTGATAAAAAGTCTATTTTTGTCATTAGTTTGAACTGTCGAATGAATAAAGTACAACTCATATTTCATCATATTTTCAGGTTTATCTGGAATTTGATATTTGTTATTTCCTATCCTATTCTGGCCACCTTTGGAATAGTGTTTATTGGGATTACTTACTTTTTTTCAGGTATTTCCACACTATTGACCAAAATCAAAAGGAAAGAATCCATCAAGGAAATCAATATTCCTGATTGGAAACAGCTGACCAAGGAAGTGGATTTAATAGAAGGAAAATTGCATAAGCAGATTATGTTTGGACCTTCCTGTTATCAGTTGAGGAGAAAGGATGGAGTGCCTTCTGTGTTGGAAGACCACTATTTTGGAGGGAAGATAAACATCATCGAAGAAGGGTATTTGATGGAAAGATGGAATACAGTGGATCCAAAGAAGCTTCCAGACTTTGAAGTATGCCTTTATGAACCTGAAGAGGATAAGTTGACCCCATTGACTAATATCAAATGCTTTGACTGGCATTTGGCAGAAAAAGAAGAAAATCAATTGTCCTTTAAATGGTTTGATGGGACACAAGGAGGAGAAGTGAAAGTCGCGCTTTAACACGTTTATGGATTTAAAAGATTTTTTAGAGGAGAAGACCGAATTCTATAATCAACCTGATTTTATAACACTCGATCCCATTTCGATTCCTCATCGGTTTAGCAAGAAACAAGATATTGAAATTGCAGGTTTTTTTGCCGCTACATTGGCATGGGGGCAAAGGAAAACTATTATCAATAAGTGTTTGGAATTAATGGCCATGATGGACAATGCCCCATATGATTTTATGCTAAATCATATGGAATCTGATTTAAAACCATTTCTTGATTTTAAACACAGGACCTTTAATGATATTGATACCCTTTGGTTCATTAGTTTTTTCAAGGACTTTTATGGCAATCACCAAAGTATGGAAGAAGCATTTGTAATTGGATGGAAGGATGAAGTGGATATCATGGGGGATTTGCTTAGTAACTTTCATGAATTCTTTTTTAGAGATCCAAATGCTCCTCAAAGGACCAGAAAGCATGTGGCCACCCCAAAGAGAAAAGCAGCTTGTAAGCGCATCAATATGTTTTTGAGATGGATGGTTCGAAGCGATGATAAGGGAGTGGATTTTGGAATATGGAATAAAATAAAGCCTTCACAGTTGATCTGTCCCTGTGATCTACATGTGGATAGGGTGGCAAGAAAGCTGGGCATGATCGAAAGGAAACAAACTGATTGGAAGACAGCAATGGAGCTTACCCAGAGGCTTAGGGAGTTTGATCCTGAAGATCCGGTAAAATATGACTTTGCTCTTTTTGGATTGGGCGTAGAAGAAAAGTATTAAACCCGAAATTTAAAAGCAAAAGCCCCGAAATTTCCGGGGCTTTTGCTTTTAAAATAAGATGGTATTTAATGAGGGATCAACCAAGAGACCTTTATCAGCTTTTAAATTGAACTTCAATGGTCGTTTGGTTTTAAACCTTAGTATGAACAAATCAGTATTTCCATCCAAGGTCTCCTTAGTGCCTAGATTGACAAAGGTTGGATACAATACCTGTTCGCCATTGGTATGAAGCCTATTATTGGTCATGTTTTCCATACTTCTCATACCGATAGGCTTTATACCTATAAATTCATAGTCTTCAGAATTGTATGCCAATGCAAAGCTTAGGGCATTTACTGCACTAAGTTCTACACCCTTTATGCTGATCTCTACAATTTCATTTTCCTTGTAATTGGTTTTATCAGTGCTTAATTCAAGTTTTCCTGAAAGCTGAAATGGTTTTGATTGATCAACTCCACCCTCCAGTTGAGTCGCCACGACAGAAATGTCATAGGCATCAATGAGGTCATTTTTATTGACATCCCCGATGCTTACATAACCTTCAAAGTCTGAATCGCCCCGCTTAAGCCCTGTATAATTGATGTATGAGGTCAAATCATTTTCATCTATTAATCCATCATTATTGATGTCCCCAGGAAGGTAGCTTTCAGTGCCAGGTACTTTGAATACATACATTTCACGACCTGAACCGAATCCTCCAACACCTTCAGTAATTTCAATTTTGATATATCTTGCTGTAGGTTGCTTGTCGAAATTGAAAACTTTGGTTTCATTGTCCTTTTCCCAAGCGATATCTCCAGCTATGGTCCAATTGGCTTTGTCATTACTGAAGTATATTTTGCCTTTTAATAGGATGCCATTGGTGCCAGTTCTTCTTGGTAAATATTCCAATTTATCCAGTTGGTTGAAGGATTTGAGGTCTATGATCATATCAAAAGGGATGGCATCTTCGCCCCATTTGGTATGCCAGGTATTTCCTTCATCAAAATCAAACAGTTTGGCAATTTCATAACCTCCTTGGTTGTCAGCACTGGTTTCTCCTGCTATGTCCTGAATAGCAAATTCTAAAGGATTGGATTTGGTGGTAGCCTTAAACTCCACCCATTCAGAAACTCCGTTTTTATTTACCGCGCGAAGTTGGAAAGTGTAATCTGTTTCTGCACTAAGCCCTTCGATAAGGTATGCTGTGTCCCTAATGGTTGTATAGCGCATTCCTTCGAAGTCAATCTCATAATAATCACTATTGGCCACTTTATCCCAAGAAGGCATTAAGGAGTATGCTTCCGTATTTTCTTCATTGACTTTAGCGTTTTCTGGAGCAGATAAAGGTCCTTCAGTAACTTTTTGATTGTCTTTTGGGTTAAAATTGAAACCCTTAAGCTGTAGCTCAATGTCATTGGCAGTGATGTCCGTTTTCTTGATTTTCACTAAAAGCTGCGGGTTTTTGATTATTGGCAGATTGGCCAATTCAGTTCCAGGAGTTGAGAACCTGTTGAGATTTGGGTTTTCATGATAGAAGTAAACGTTGGTTTTATTATTGAACTCTTCCAAAGTGTTTACGCTGTTCAATTTCACTTTCTTACCAGAAATCCTGGCAAAGACTTTTTTAGGGGCTTCTGTGATATTGATTCTGAACTCAGTTGATTTTGTCTTGATGAATCCTTCATAATCACCATTTGAAGGGTGTACGGTGATTTGTAGATTGTTCTTTCCGTCTACTTCAGATTCAATCAGGGTGTACGCTCCCTCTCCATTTTTATAAGCCTCCGTTATTCCATCATCATCATATTCTCTGAAAGAAGAATGCTCAAATGGATAAAGCTCATAAATTCTGTGCTCTTTATTGATCTCTGAAACATTATTGTTAGGATTGGTCAGTGGGATAATCGCTCCTCTTTTTACAAAGACGGGAAGCTTCCATATAGGGCTGTCAAAACTGTTGATAATCTGATTACCATTATACTGCTCACCGGAAAAATAATCTATCCAAAGTCCTTTTGGTAAGTAGATGCCATTTCTGATATCATTTCCTTCCTCATCTATTTTGGTTTCTTTGTAGATTGGAGCTACCAAAAAACTAGGCCCATACATGAACTGGTATTGGGTTGCTTTACCTTGGGTATAGCTGTTTTTTTCTTCCAGGAACATTGCTCTGACCATTGGAAGGCCATCTACAGCTTCTTTTGCGATACTGTAAGTATAAGGCATCAGCTCAGATTTCCATTTTAGGTAGCTTCTATTGATGGAGGTGGTTGGTTCACCCAATGCTTGAGGATATTTTTCATTGGCTCCCCATCCGTCCATATTTAGCTCCATTGGAGTGAAGGTTTTCCATTGGAAATCCCTTGTGTTCACAAACGGGTTTTTACCTCCAAAAATCCCATCCATGTCTGAGGAAATATTGGGCTGACCAGAAAGTCCAGAGCCTATATAAGTAGGGATGTGGAATCTAATATACTCCCATACGCCTCCCGTTTGATCACCTGACCAAATCCCAGCATATCTTTGCGTGCCTGCCCAACCATCAAGAGAGATGATAAAGGGTCTGGCATTATTGCCATACTTAGGCATGATTTGTCCAACATCTGCTACCCCGTTTAAGCCAAAGGAATATCCGGCGCCTACCCAAGCCACATCTGTTTTAAGTACTCTTACCCCTGCATCTCTCACTTCCTTAATGATATCCCTTTGCAATAGCGCACTGATCCCTTCTTTTGGGTGGAGATCGGACTGGGTCCATAATCCTATTTCCACTCCATGGTTTCTGGCATAATCACCAAGTTCCTTAAGGTTTTGAATATTGCCATCCAAGGTTGCTGTTTGACCATAGCCAGCTCCATAGCCATCATTAGGCAAAATCCATCCCAATGGCATATCATGTTCATTATAACGATCAATTACTGCTCTAGCGGAGAACTGGTAATTGTCATTTTTACCATTCAATGATTCTTTGATTCCTCCATTGTCTTTTTGGCTTTCCTTATATCTTTTCCCGTCCTCAAAAAGAATTCCTTTTTCGTCTTCTTTCCAATAATCACGGTTGTAGGCATTGAGGTGTCCCTGGTAGAAACCAAATTTCGGTAAAAGAACAGGGTTGCCTGTTAATTGATAAAAATCATTCAAGAGATTACTTACTCCATCGTTGACCATGAAAAATACATCTAGATAATCAGTTTTATGTGATAAGGATACTTTTCCTTTTTCCTTTGCTCCGAAATCATATTCTCCTTTTTTGAAAGTGTACCACATTATGCCATACCCCTTCGAAGACCAATAGAAGGGAGTAGGGGAAGCAACTCCACCATCTGTCCAACTGTTCTGGTTTTCAATCGAGATCTTTTTGCCCTTATGGGAGAATCGGCCGTTTTGGATTCCTCCTCCATAGAAGTATTCATTGGGGTTTTCACGTAGACGGATACTCACTTGGTCCTTTTCAAACTTAATAGGCTCTAAACTTTCAACTATAAGGGCTTGGGTTTCTAAATTGTTGATATTAAAAAGTAAGGTGCTTTTATTGATGCTTAGTTTAATCTTATCAGTTGTAATAATAACTTCCTCCTCACCCAGGGAAAGACTGACTTGCCCAAGGTCCTTTCTTGGATTATCCACCAAAATCTGTGCTTCAGGTTCTGCTTCCGGAGCCCTTAGTTCCTTTCCTGAATTGTCTTGAAATAGCCTGAAAATATGATCTCCATAAAAGTCAACCAGCATCTTATGCTGATTGGATAGGCTAATATCAATAGTCGAATTATTGAGCTTTTTGGCATCAACTATCCTAATGTCCTGATCCCCCTGTACGGCAGGGTTCTTTGTGCTTTCCTGAGCAATGATAGGAGTATAGTAAATACAGAACACAAAAGTAAATAAAACTATAGCGTAAGTTTTAAGGGTGTTTTTTATTTTCATTTTCTTTTTAATATTACACAATGCAATAATATTCAATATTTCGAGACTAGTTGATTTTTTTTGGCAAAAGGTTAAGGAATCTCCATGTAAGGTTTGGATTGGAGACTTATGGTCTTTTTTGTGTTAGAATAGGAGTAGGATGTCCGAAAGGGATTGAGAGATATTTAAGTCCCAAAAGAACAAAAATAGGTAGAGGTTCTAAAAATACTTGCTGAGCAAAAAAAAAGCCCAATGCATATTTCTGCAATGGGCTATATATGATTTATTGAGGATGTTCTTATTTACCCCACGCATCAGGAGCTTGCCTCCATTCTGCGAGAGATTGTAAATCCTCATCTGAGGCATAGTTGTCTGCTACTGCTTGCGGAAGCATGGCTTCATAATCACTTAAGCAAACCAGTTTAACACCAGCATCTTCAAAGTTTTTGGCAGCTAGGTCAAAGCCATAGGTAAAAATGGCTGCCATTCCCAATACTTCAAAACCTGCTGCTTTTAAAGCATCCACTGCTTTTAGAGAGCTTCCACCTGTAGAAACGAGGTCTTCAATTACAACGACTTTCATTCCTTTGGTGACTTTTCCTTCAATCATATTTTCCATTCCATGACCTTTTGGCTTTGAACGAACATAAATGAAAGGGAGTCCCATCTCTTCTGCAATTAGGGCGCCTTGAGGAATTCCTGCTGTAGCTACACCAGCTATACCTTCTGCACCAGGAAAGTTGGCTTTGATGGCTTCCACCAATTGAGATTTGATAAAAGTTCTCACTTCCGGAAAAGAAAGCGAAAGACGGTTGTCACAATAGATGGGCGATTTCCATCCTGAAGCCCATGTGAAGGGTTCTTGAGGCTGCAACCTAATGGCTTTGATATCGAGTAGTTTGCGGGCAACCTGACCCGCTATGTCTTTGCTGAATAATTCCATGGCCCAAAATTAATTCATAAATATGTAAGGACTGTTGTGATGGCTAAGAAAATTGTGCAATTTTGACTTGAAACATTAGTCTTATGAGAATTTTCATTAACGATAAGCCTTTGGATATCCTTTCACCAAGTGGATTGCATAAGGATAAAACATTTGAATGCGTGTATGATAATCCCAAAGATCTTCATGCCACGGCGGATTTTCACGATGATGTATTGATTACTCACCCTTCCAAGGATATTATCATTAAACTTTTGTATTTGCTAAGAACCCGAAAGCTAAAAGACTTGGATTCCATTACTATCCTTTCTGAAGATGTTGATGAACTAAAGAGATTTATCAAAAGTAGGTTCAGTATTATAAAAGCTGCTGGAGGAGTGGTTACCAAAGGAGAGCAGATTTTGTTTATTCACCGACTTGGGAAGTGGGATTTGCCAAAAGGAAAATTCGAAAAGGGGGAAACACCCGAAGAATGTGCCGTTAGAGAAGTAGAGGAGGAATGTGCTATTGAGGTTAAGAGAGGGGGGCTGATATGTAAAACCTGGCATACTTATACCCAAAATAGGAAAAGTATCCTGAAAAAAACCTATTGGTATGCAATGGAATGTAAGGATGATAGCCAGATGAAACCTCAGAAAGAAGAGGGGATTGATGATATCAAATGGTTTAGTCACCATGAAGCCAAGGTGGCTCTGGTAAACTCTTACCCATCAATGAGGTATCTATATAAGCGTTTTTTGAGGCGAGTACCTAAGGTTCACACTTCATAAGGTAGGAACTCACTTACATTGCCACCGTATCTGTGGACTTCTCTAATTACTGTGGAACTGACAGCGGCGTATTGTGGTGAGGTAATAAGGAATACCGTTTCCAGTTTTTCATTGAGGTAACGGTTCATTTGAGAAATGGTATTTTCATATTCAAAGTCAGTGGTATTTCTCAATCCCCTGATCAGAAAGTTAGCATTGTGACTTTTTGCCAAGCTAGAGGTAAGTTCATTATAAACTACCACTTTTACACTTGGGATATCTTTATAGACACTTTTGATTTTTTCAACCATTAAGTCAATTTCAAAATACCTGGAAGTTTTGGTTGAATTATAGCCTATGCTGATGATGATTTCGTCAAAAATTTCCAATCCCCTCATGACAATATCATGATGCCCATTAGTGTATGGATCGAATGACCCTGGAAAAATAGCAATCTTCTTCATGGTTTTATTGTCAATTGGCCCAGAAAGCTGCCAGTCTTTTTGTTTCCTTATAAGACTCAGCTCCAGTAAGGTAATTTTGGTTGGTTCTTGGCTCAGTAATCACCAGGTTTTTAAAATATTGCTTTAGCACTTCTTCCTGCACATGAACATCATCTAGATTACCAATGACAGTGGTTTTACAATGCATGCGGTCAAAAGCCAATTGGTGTAGTATACTAAAGGTATATTTCAAGAAATCTTGGTTGTCTATTACCTCGAAGCGGTTAAATAACTTCAGTTCCTTATTAGCAAAGCCAGCGATATAAACCTGTTCTTTCTCTATTATTATTGAAATTTCTTGGTTGAGCATCTCTGATTTTTCTAATAATAGATAGTCCAAGATCAATGAACTACCATGACTGAATTTTATATTGGGGAGCTTTTGGCTGAGCTTGTTGGCTACATCCTGGTCAATACTTCCCACTAAGATGGTCTTGTTGTTTTCTAAGCCATCATAAAAAACTTCTTGATCTACCAATTCGGCGCTAAAAGAAAGATAGGTGCTTTGGTCTTTTGGAGAGAATAGCATTCCAGGGACCATGCAGAATTTGTCATTATAAACAAAAAGTCTGCTTTCAGCATCTTTGGGAAGTGCTTGGATGAAATTATCCGAATTGATTATTTGATCGAGGGAATCCTCTGATTCAAGTGTGTAAGAGTTTACGCCCAGAATGGATCCATTTTGGTTTTTGGCCATAACGGTAAAGTTTTCTGCGCATAATAAAAGCGATAAGCTTGATGTAGCACTTACATCAAGCTTATCGCTATAAAATTCTATTTGCGTATTTTTTATTGACTTAGTCAAAATTATTCCCAGTTACCGGAAGTAGAAGCATCATTTCTAGATCCAACTCTTAAAGCTTTCTCATTGTTATTAGCTCTTCTTTCTGGATTAACAGGAGCAGGATCTTTGATTTCAAATACATCGATCAAGATTTTGTTAGCACCTCTTTCGATTTTATCAGCAAAGAAAGTAAAGGTTTTTCCACCTGATCCAGGTACAACGTTTAGCGCAGTAAGGTTGAATTCAGGATGCTTTCTCTCATTGAAAAGAGAATCCATTACATTTACAGCACCTAAAGTATCATAGGTAATGGTGATTTCTTCCTCACCATAATCCAATAACTTAGTTTCTTCAGTTTTTTGTACAATAAAAATTTGGCCGTCTTCAATGAATTTCTTCAGGTCCGACCAATTTCCGGCATATTCACCATTAGAAGCTAAATATGCGATTTGCGCTTCTCTCAACATTTGTAATTTTTCAATTACTCTTGCTTCGATACGTGCAATACGTTTTTCTTCTTGCATGACATCGTCTACGCCTTTGTAGAGTCTATATCCCACTGCCAATGCAGCTAATAGAAAAACAATTGATAAGATTTTAGTCAGATTCATTTTTCAGTCGATTTATTCTTCTTATATAAAGGTTGATGGTATATAATAGGATGCTATTTTATGCATTTATTTTCAAAATTAAAATAACCTTTCCATATTCTTATGTCTTTCAGCGAATTTAAATTCCAAAAAAGTTGGTGCTTTTCTGATTTTTTTATCGCTTTAATAGCATTTATGTCCATAAATTCAACGGCCTCAATGACTTGTCTGTTTAGGTCCATTTCCGGGTCAATTCCCCTGATCAGTTCTCCTGATTTTCGCCTGACCTCAAAAAAGAGCTCGATGGCATGAAGGGGTGGTTGGAGGAATTCTGTTACCGTAATAAAGTCCAGGACTTCAATTTTCAGGCCTGTTTCTTCCAAATATTCCCTTTGTAGATTTTCTGCAGCATTTGTATTATAATCCATGCCGCCTCCGGGAACATTCCAAAAGCTTTTGTTTTCTCCCATTCGGTGTTTGATCATCAGGATTTTATCATCTTCAATCAAAACCCCATTTACCCTAGTGCGCAACCTGCCCCCGAATTTCTCATGGATATCTTTTTCAATATTCTGCATATAAGCTGTAGATTCGCTTTTGATGAATAAAGATAAGGAACATATCCCAAAGCCATCGGTAATGATGCGGCAAAATTTCCCGCATCAGCCTACAAATGGACAGTCCCAGTTTTTTGGACTTATGGATACTTTTTTTGATCCTAAATTTGACAGGAAGGCCACCTTTATTCTTCGAGGCTATGCAGGGACAGGAAAAACCTCTGTGATTGCAGCTGTAGTAAAGTCCCTTTCCAAATTGGGGCTGCGCTCCTTATTAATGGCTCCGACGGGCCGTGCCGCCAAAGTAATGTCATCCTATTCCGGAAGGATGGGGTTTACCATTCATAAGATCATCTATAGACCTAAATCAAAGGAAGGGATGATCGGGACTGGGTTTGACCTTCAAAAGAATTACTATAAGAAAACGGTCTTCATTGTGGATGAGGCTTCCATGTTGGCTGATGATGAGCTTGGGGGAGGTAATTTGCTTAGGGATTTGATCCAATTTGTCTTTCAGCACGCTTCCAATCGCTTGATACTGATCGGTGACACAGCTCAGCTTCCTCCCGTGGGTTCCAAAAACAGTCCAGCTTTGGATGGAAGCTATATGGGACATCATTTTGGCCTGGATGTCTTAGAGGCAGAGTTGACTGAAGTGATGCGGCAGCAATTGGATTCTGGTATTCTATATAATGCCACTAAGTTGAGGTCAGAAGTGTTGAGAAAGGAGCCAATTATTTCCTTTAAGGTTAAAGGCTTTCCGGATTTTTATCGCATGACCAGTGAGCGTCTGGAAGAAGGTCTAAGATATGCCTACGATAAATATGGCGTGGAAAACACCATCGTGGTAACCCGTTCCAACAAAACCGCTGTACAGTTTAATCAATATATCCGCCAGGCCATTCATTTCTATGAAGAGGAAATTTCTACAGGGGATATGTTGATGATCGTGCGAAATAATTATACCTATATGGCTGAATCCGATAAAGTCAGTTTTTTGGCCAATGGTGATTTTGTGGAGGTGGTAAAGATCAGGTCCTTTGAAGAGATCTACGGACTACGGTTTGCCACATTGGAGTTAAGATTGATAGATTATCCTGAAGAACCCTTTTTTGAAGCAAAAGTGATTTTGGACACCCTTTACACTTCAACCACCTCTTTGGGAGCTGAAGAATCCAGGGAGCTTTACCGGCAGGTAGTGGAGGATTATGCTGGAATAGAGAACAAAAAGGAACGCAGCGAGTACATAAAAAAAGATCCATACTTAAATGCATTGCAGGTTAAGTTTGCCTATGCGCTTACTTGCCATAAAAGTCAAGGTGGACAATGGAATGCAGTTTTTGTGGATCAGGGGTATGTGACGGAGGAGCAATTGGATACTGAATATATCAGGTGGTTGTACACTGCTTTGACCAGGGCAACAGATGAGCTGTTTCTAGTGAATTTTAACCCTAGGTTTTTTATTCAATGATCAATAGTGTTGAAATTCTATAGGTATTTTTGAACGGGTAACTTGGTTATTAGTTAAAAAATCGAAACTTTTACCCAGTAGAGTGACGTTAGATTAACACATAAGTTAAGGGAAGTTTTAACTTTGGAATGAATATTGAACAGATTAAGTAATTACCAAATACAGACTATGATGAAAAAATTAGTTTTAATGTTTTTTGTAGCCTTTGCTGCAGTGGCTATTCAGGCCCATGCTCAGACAGCTGAAGCCCAGAAAGAGGCAGTGAAAGGTCCTGTGATCACCTTCGAAGAAACTGAAAAGAACTTTGGAGATATATCGCAAGGATCCAAGGTGGAGCATACTTTCAAATTCACCAATACAGGTACTGAGGTATTGAAAATTTCAAATGTGGCAGCAACATGTGGATGTACCGTACCAAAATGGCCAAAAGAGCCAATTGCTCCTGGAAAATCTGCAGAAATTAAGGTGACTTTTAATTCCGCAGGTAAAATGGGTAAACAGAGAAGTATTGTTAGAATTTATTCTAATGCTTCCGAGCCAATTGAAAAAGTGGCCTTGATTTCAAATGTGATCAAAGAAAGCAATTAAAAAAAGGTTTTTATTGGCCTTTGATATACCAAAAAGCACCAAGGCAAAGTTTTATGAACTTTAGTTTTGGTGTTTTTTCTTTTTATAAGATTTAATCCTCATAAAGGTCAAGTCTATTTTGTATTCTTTGAATCTCTTCTTGAAGATTCTCCACTTTTTTTATTAAGTGCAAAATGGTTTCTATGCCCGCGGTATTTATTTCAAGTTCATGGTGAAGCCGGATAATTGTCTCGATTCTTTTTAATTCATCCTCATGCACGCACCTTAGTTGCTTCACTGTTTGGAACCTTACCAGGCCATAATCATCCAACTCTTCAAAGAATGTTAAACTCACCTTATAAAGACGGCTCAGTCTTTCTATGCTAATATATTCTTCAGGTATCATGAATTCCGGATTTTTGCCAATTCTTTAATCAATTCTTTTTCCTTTTCACTAAGGTTTTTGGGCATTTTTATATTGTAGGTAATGTAAAGATCCCCAAACTGTCCTTCTTTTTTGTATTTGGGAAAGCCCTTATCCCTAAGTCTTACTTTAGTGCCATTTGGTGTTTCAGGTTTTACCTTCAATTTTACCTTGCCATCAAAGGTGTTCACAGTGATGTCTCCCCCCAATAAGGCTGTATAAAGGTCAAGGTCGACATTGCTGTAGAGATTGCTTTCATGACGCTTGAACGGGGTGTTGTTGATGATCTTGAAAGTGATGTATAAATCTCCATTGGGCCCTCCGTTGACCCCTTCAGCACCATGGCCCTTGATTTTGATTACCTGCCCGTTTTCCACTCCAGCCGGAATGGTCAGTCTGATGTTCTTGCCATTGATAGTGAGCGTTCTTTTATGGGTGTGGAAAATTTCCTTTAAGTCTAGTTGTAGCTCAGCGCTCAAATCCGCACCTTTAAATTTTACCTGTTGCCTTTGGGAACCAAAGCCTGCTCTGCCCTGCCCAAACAAGGATTCGAAGAAATCGGAATAATCTCCTCCAGATGAAAATCCACCAAAATCACCGCCGAAAGATTGTCCTGTACTTTGGGAGCGACCATAATCTTGCTGGGCTTTTTCAAACTGCTCGGCATGCTTCCAGTCCTTGCCATATTGGTCGTATTTTTTTCGGTTTTCAGGATTACTTAGGACTTCATTGGCCTCATTGATCTCTTTGAACTTTTTTTCGGCAGCGACATCATTGGGGTTAAGGTCTGGGTGATATTTTCTTGCCAGCTTCCGATAAGCTTTTTTGATGTCGTCTTGAGAGGCGCTTTTGTTGATGCCTAGAATTTGGTAATAGTCTATAAAGTCCATTGGAATTTCAGGGTTTGATTAAAAACCTGAAGAATGCAGTAGATCATCCTTGTACCCATAATCGCTAAAAACATTAATTTATTTAGAAGATGTCCAATGCAAAGTCCAGAATGATAATTTACTAAAAAGTCTACATTATCAGAAGAGTCTAGTGCATGATTTAGTGCAATGAATGAGGAATATCAGTTAAACTGCAGAGAAAAATTGGGACAGGGGTACTATCAAAAAAACTAGTCTACAATAATAGAGTCGATGAAAACTTAGAATATAGTATTGGTAAAGGCAATCTTTACTTTCATTTGGAAGTTTTTGATGACCTTAAAGATCTCAATGATGGTCACTCTTTCTATTTTGGTGAGTCCATCGATATCTACAAAGTTTTCTGGCTGAACCTTGTCCAACATAATCTGCTTGGCCTGTCTGTCCAATCTCAAACTCATCAAATAATAATAAGCCTGCTTGAGTTCCAATAGTTCCTCTTCAGTAATATGTCCTGCTTTGGTCAAAGCATCCAAACGCTCACCAGTGTTGGTAAGGAAAATTTTATGTTTCAAGGCAAAAACCCTGGTAATGTCCACTATGGGTGTCATGGCTTTTTTGATATCAAATACCTTTTGTTCCCCTACAGTAAAAGTCCTGATTCCCCTGAAAAACGTGAGTGGTGGCTCATACTGCAAGGCATTGGTAGCCATATTAAAAAAGAATCTCTCCAGAGGTACGTCCAATTGCTTGTCCATATATTCATGGAGTTCATCCAGAATGCTGAAATCCCCATAAATCGGCCTTTTGTCAAAAAAGGTAGAATATTTCATGACCGTTTCTTGGGTGGACTCCTTCATCCAAGCATCATAGTTCCTCTTCCAGTGAGAAAGAGAATGGGTCCATTTAGGGTTTTTGGCCATAAATCCACCTTTGCAAAAACTAAAGCCTATGGCGTCTAGTTTTTCGGAAATCTTATCTGCAAAATCCAGGAAATATTCACGAACCAATTCCCTTTGTTCATTTGCCTTGTCCTCATAAATAATGGCATTGTCCTGGTCTGTTTTGAGGGTTTGTTCCTTACGGCCTTCACTGCCTAGGACCATAAATACAAATTTGGAAGGGGCAGGGCCTACTTCATGCAGTACTTCATCGATGACCCTTAGGGCAATGGTGTCTGATACAGTGGTAATGACCTCATTGACCGTTTCAGATCTTACCCCTCTTTGCAGTAATTGCTCCACAATGGCAGGGACTTGGGACCATTTCTCCTTTAGTTCATCTATGGAAGTGGCCTGCTTTACAGATTGAATAAACAAAAAGGGGGACTGTGATTGCTCACTGAGTAATTTGTTCCTTGAGATAAAACCAACATATTCTCCATCCTTTTCTACCAACAAATACCTTGTCTTGGTTTTGAACATCAGTAGTAATGACTCATAGATATATGCCTCCGTGTCAATAGAGACAATATCTTTTTTCATTACAGTACTGATAGGTGATTCAGTGCTTAGTTTTTTTGCAATTACCTGATCCCTAAGGGTGATATCCGTTACATAGCCGGCGATTTTTCCTTCCATATCACGAATGAAGATACAGCTGGTTTTTTCGGCTCCCATGATCTGTGCGACCTCAGTGATGGGTGTGTTTTCATGGCAGCTGACCAATTCCCTAGGATTGAGCACATCCACTTTATGGGAGTAGAAACTATCAGAGGTAATATTGTTTTGTTGGGGGTAATAAGTCGCTCCTTTTATAAAATGGACAAATTCCATGTCGAGCATCCGTTCTCCAAATTCCCGGACAAAGTGGTTCCTGAACTCAGGGAATTGCTCACAGATTTGGGAAAATTGAGCATGGCTTAACCTGAGTACCTTGGTATCAGGAAGGCTGTCTATTGTTTGAAGGCTTATTCCCTTATTGTATAGGTAGGAAATTCCACCAAACCATGTGCCCGGACCATACTGCTCTATTCTTCTTTTTTTTTGATTTCGATCATAGAAATACCCTTCATAGCCTCCTTGCAGTATAAAATCAAAGCCCTCAATCCCAGAATGATTTTGAAGGTAAATTCGCTTTTGTTTGGGGAAGAGGATTTCCCTGAACTGTTCAGACAGTTCCTTTTGGGCATTAGAGGGTAAATCTGAAAAAGGCTTGGTAAATTCCGTCATGGGTAATTCTGATAAAATTGAACAGGGATTGAATACATCCGATCTTCTGTTTAAAAGTAGCCCAAGACGGCTTAATGTCCAATTTTTTGAGAAAGTAAATATTTTCGATTTAAAATGGAGAAAAAATATTTCCAGCTATCTATCCCAATCAGAAACCATTTATTTTTGAAAGGTGTTATCCTCACTTAATCAAACCAGCCATTTAAACCACTAACATCATGCGCAATAAGGAAATGACTTTGATTTTTGATCTGAACGGGACCATCATTGATGATATGCACTTTCATACCAAGGCTTGGCATAAACTTTTCAATGAGGACTTGGGTGCGAGCCTTTCTTGGGAGGAAGTGAAAAAGGAAATGTATGGAAAGAATCCAGAAGTGCTGGAAAGGGTGTTTGGTAAGAATAAGTTTACCAAACAGGAAGCAGAGGATTGGTCTATGGAAAAGGAGAGAAGGTACCAAGAGGAGTATTTGCCTCATATGAAACTCATCCCTGGCTTGGATGGATTTTTTGAAAAGGCCAAAAGTAAAAGTGTGCAAATGGCCATTGGCTCTGCAGCAATTCCCTTTAATGTGGATTTTGTGCTAGACAATCTGAAACTTAGGGATTATTTTACAGCCATTATCACTGCTGATCATGTGGCTGTCAGTAAGCCGCACCCTGAAACCTTTTTATTGGGTGCGGAAGCACTTGGTGCCGAACCTGAAGATTGTATTGTCTTTGAAGATGCCCCAAAAGGGGTGGAGGCAGCCCAAAATGCAGGGATGAAAGCAGTGGTATTGACCACCGCCCATCCAAAGGAAGACTTCGTTAATTACGATAATATCTTGGCCTTTATCAAAAACTATGAAGATCCCTTTATTAGGGATTTGATTTAGGATGGCTAGTATGCGTTACTTTAAATTGATGGAAATTTATTTCCATCAATTTTGTAGATGCTGTTTTGTGTTTAAACCTGAACCTTAGTAGACTAGTTATCTTTACTTTCTCTTGCCAATACTGGGAATGGGTTTAGGGTGTCTCAGGTCTATTTTTGCTATATTGTTGCGCTTAGATAATCTTTTGAAGGGGTTGGTTATAGGTGTGGAAAATTTTGTTATGTATAAATTTTGCATTTTTTCGTACTATGTTTGCATCCTGTGTTTGTTGTATATTTTTTTTGTAGTTTGATCGAATTATTCTGGATGGAGATTTTGATAAACGTTATTACTTTGTTGAGCTAAAGAATAACCTCAACTTTCAAAAAATCTTTTTTATGATTGATATAATTACAGGCTTATCTAAATAATGTTTGATATGAGGGATGCTGAATTGATATTTAAAAAATATTATCCTAGGCTTTGTGCATTTGCAATTGATTTTTTGGAAGATAAAGAGGATGCCGAGGATATTGTTCAAGATGTCTTTAAAGTTTATCTGGAAAAAAATAATATTATCTCAACAGATGAATTAGCCATCAAGTCTTTTTTGTATTCTTCAGTAAAGAATGCTTGTCTAAACAAATTTAGACACCAAAAAGTAAAAGATAAGTATTGTCAGGTATTTGCTCAAGAAGAGGAGTCCGATTCCCATGGCTTGGACAATATTATTCATGCTGAAATTGTGGGAAGTCTTTATGAAGCCATCAATGAATTGCCAAAAGGCTGTGCAATAGTGATTAGAATGGGGTATTTGGAAGGTTTGAAAAATCCACAAATTGCAGAAACATTGGGTATAAGTATTAATACAGTAAAAACCCAAAAGCAAAGGGGATTGACACTGTTGAGGCAAAAATTAGGAGAAACAGCTATATTGTGTTTGATGCTTCTGTCTTGAGGTAAACGTTTGTTAAATAAAATATTTGTAAAAATTTTATATCTCTTTTCACCCACTTTTTGATTTAAAGTTTCTTAGGTATTGTAAAACGGGAAATACCTATTGGAAATGAATAAAGAGACTTTTGAGTTAGCCAGTCTTATAGAAAAATTTCTTCTTAAAAAAACATCCCCAGAGGAAGAAAATCGGATGCATTCTTTGCTTCAAAAGAAAGAGCACAAAGACTTGCTTGAATATTACAGGGGAGCTGAAAAGGTTCAGTTAAAGCTAGACTATATGCAAAGCCTGGATGTAGATAAGGCTTGGGGAAATGTTAAGAAACGAAACAAAAAGAATACATCCCATCATTTTTTCAATCTTAAATATGCTGCGGTTTTAATTTTTGGACTTTTGGCACTCGGCTATGTTCTATTAAGTCAAAACTATGGTTTTATCAAGTGGGATGAGGAGGGTGTTGAATATTCATCAGCTGTTCATTCAGATCAAATTATTCTCAGCTTATCAAGTAATAAAGAAATTCCCCTGACGGCAGATTTCATAAAAATTCAAGATGGAGAAAATGTCTTAATAGAAGGAAATGAACAAGGGATTTCTTTTAGTTTGTTGAATTCTGATGTCAAATCCGAGGTCTTGTACCAATTACGGGTACCAGCTAAGAAGGTACTTGGAGTTTCTTTGACTGATGGGAGCCAAGTATGGGTAAATGCACAATCATCCCTTTCTTTTAATCCTCAGTTTAGCAAAGAGCAACGTAAAGTAAAACTGAGGGGAGAAGCATTTTTTGATGTCAAACATGATCCTTCCAAACCATTTATTGTTGAAGCTGAAAATAGCGAAGTCAAAGTCCTTGGGACAAAGTTCAATGTAAAATCTTCTGTCGAGAAAACAACAACTGTTCTTCTTGAGGGTAAAGTAGAATTTTCCCAAAATGACCAAAATGAAATATTACGTCCAGGAGAAGGCGCAACAGCAGATGGATCTAAACTAAAGAAAGTGACTGTTGATATGGATGAGGTCATGGCCTGGAAAAATGGGGTGTTCCTCTTTGAAAAGTCGGCTCTTTCAGAGGTGCTGGATGAAGTGGGGCGGTGGTATGGTTTTGAAATCAGTGGAGCTATTGATGAACTGAAAGGAAAGAGATTTTCTGGAAAGATTAAGCGTGATACGCCTATTGATCAAGTGCTAATGATCATTCAAGATGTGTGTCCTGTAAATATTCAACTAAAAGAAAGAGTCTTGGAAGTTTCTGTAAATAGATAATTGAACTTTAACAATTTTAAAATGAACACAAATACATCCTAATGTAAAACAGTAAACCGAGAGTGCGCCAACACTCCCGGTTGAAGTAAGGCAGTAGCTAAAATCTCTCAAAATTTTATTAACAACCTAACCATTACAAAAGTATGGAATTATTGTACGATTACCTACTTCCGTTTTCGCGGAAGATAAGGGGCCGATTGCCCAAAATTATAATAACTATGAAATTGATATTTGTATTAATGTTGGTGTTTCAAGTGGGGGTGTATGCCTCCACCAAAGCCCAACAAATATCTCTTTCCGTAAAGAATAAACCCATAAAAGAGGTTTTGGATAAAGTCTCCAATCAAACAGATTATAGTTTTTTTTACAACGAATTTGATTTGGAAAAAGCGGGAAGAGTCAGTTTGGATGTTAGAGATGTTCAGATAGAAGATTTATTAAAACAAGTCTTATTGAATAAAGGCTTGGACTATCGCTTAAGGGGGGAGACCATTACCATTGTTAGGGGGGATCGGAAGGTAGAAATGGAAGCAGAGGAAAGGACCATCAAAGGGGTAGTCAAAGACGCCAATGGAGTCACTATTCCTGGTGCCAATGTGATGGAAGTGGGGACTACCAATGGCGTGGCTACTGATATTGAGGGTAATTTCAGTATTGACCTTATCACTTCTGAGCCCAAGATTCGGGTGACTTTTGTGGGGTATGAACCTTTAGTGGTTGAAATAACAAGTAATAACTTCTATGAGATTTCTTTAAAAGAAGATTCAGAAGCTTTGGATGAAGTGGTTGTGGTAGGTTTTGGAGTTCAGAAGAAGGAGAGCTTGGTTAGCTCTGTATCTACAGTAAAGGGCGAAGAGCTAAGGATGCCAACAAGGAGTTTGAGCAATAATTTGGCAGGGCAGGTTCCAGGCCTGATAGCCGTTCAACGTTCTGGAGAGCCGGGGTACGATAATGCTGAGTTTTGGATCAGGGGTATCAGTTCATTTGCAGGCGGTACCAGTCCATTAGTTTTGGTGGATGGAGTTCCTAGAAATATGAATGATATCGAGCCTGATGAAATCGAGACTTTTACTTTGTTAAAGGATGCAGCAGCTACTGCAATTTATGGTGCAGAAGGTGCCAATGGTGTAGTGATCATTACATCCAAGAGAGGCAAAGACCAGAAAACACAAATCAGTTATCGTGGCGAATACAGTGTGCTACAGCCCACCAGGTTGCCGAAGTTTCTCGGTTCTGTAGACTTTATGAACCTTTATAATGAAGCATTGGTCAACGAGGGTAAGATGCCTATATACAGTGAAGATTTAATGGCCAGGTATGCTTCTGGTCAAGATCCAGATTTATATCCTGATGTGAATTGGTTGGATCTATTGAGTAATACCACCAATAATACCCGCCATACCTTGAATTTTAGAGGAGGTGGAGAAAAGGCACGTTTCTTCATTTCAGGAGCTTACTTTAGCGAAAGCGGGATTTTTGAATCTAATCCATTGGCTGATTATGACAATAATATCGGTCTGAAAAGATATAATCTTAGAAGTAATGTGGATTTTGATGTAACCAATACCACTTTGCTAAGAGTAGATCTAAGTGGACAGTATTTGGAGACAAGTTATCCAGGTGTTGGTACTTCTACCATATTTCAAAGAATGACCATAGCACCTCCCAATTTATTTCCGATGATATTTTCTGATGGAACATATGCCTCTCACCCAGTGCCAAGTAATAATCGGGTGAATCCATACAATCTTTTGATGGAATCAGGCTATGCCAAGGAGTGGAGAAGTAGTATCCAATCAAAAGTTTCTATTGAACAAGATCTTGGCATTTTGACTGAAGGACTTAAGATAAAAGGTACGGTAAGTTATGATGCCAATTCCAACTTCAATATGAACAGAACAAAAACTCCTGCACAATTTATTGCATCAGGAAGAGACATAAATGGGGACCTTATTCTCAATCAAACCATCAATGAAAGTCCTTTTGGAGAACCCAATGAATCTAATAGTGGGAATAAAAACATCTATTTAGAAACTTCTTTAAATTATAATAGAACATTTAGTGAAAGACATGCTGTAGGCGGCATGCTGCTTTATTATCAAAAGGAGCAACAGTTACATAACCAAGCTTTGGCCTATAGAAAGCAGGCTTATATTGGGAGAGGAACTTATACTTTCGATAGGAGATATTCACTAGAAGCCAATTTTGGAATTACGGGTAGTGAGACCTTTGCAGAAGGTTATCGTTATGGCTTCTTTCCGGCCGTTGGTGTTTCATGGATTATAGAGAATGAAAGGTTCATGGAAAATTTAAGAGGTGTAATTTCAGGATTAAAAGTTAGGGGATCTATAGGTAGGACTGGTAATGACAATACAGGTGGTGAGAGGTTCTTGTACAGAGGATCATTTACAGGTGGAGCAGGATACCCTATTGGTATCGGCGGTAGTGGTTCTTTGAATGGACTAGGCGGATATGTGGAAGGACGTTTTGCTGCTCCTTCCCTGTCTTGGGAAATTGAGAATAAACGAAATGTAGGGCTGGAACTAGGTCTTTTTGAAGATAGGATCACTTTTCAAGCTGATTATTTTAACAATTATAGGTATAATATCCTACTACAAAGAAGAACGGTGTCAGCAGCTGCAGGTTTTCGACAAGCTCCATGGCAAAACTTTGGTAAAGTATCCAATAAAGGTGTAGATGCCAGCCTTAATGCACGTAAATATTTTGGTAAGGTGAAAGTGGGGCTAAGAGGAAATTTCACTTACGCCAAAAACAAAATTTTGGAATATGATGAAGTGGAACAATTATATCCCTGGATGAATGTTACGGGTACAAGTTTAAGGACTCCTAATTTATATGTTGCTGAAGGACTTTATACATTTGATGACTTTGATGTTGCTATAGAAAATGGGACAGAGGTGTATACCCTTAAAGAAGGCTTGCCAGTTTCTTCCTTGAGTTCCAATAATATGCCTGGGGATATTAAATATAAGGACCTTAATGGTGATGGCGTAATTAACCAGTTTGATCAGTCTAGAGGATTGGCTGCTCCATCAGTGCCAGAATTGGTATATGGTGTTGGGCTAAATGTTGAGTATAATAATTTTTACTTCAATATGTTCTTTCAAGGAGCTAGTAAAACTTCTACAGTTTTGGGAGAATCTAATCCGCAAGGCTTTTTCCCTTTCACATGGGGCGTAGAAGAAAGTTCCGTAAGAGAAGTTGCCTTGAATAGATGGACTGCAGAGAATCCTTCCCAGGATGTGATGTTCCCGAGGATGAGATCATCTGCATATTGGCATAACCGAGCCCCAAGTACTTGGTGGTTAAGGGATGCCAGTTTTGTAAGGTTGAAAAATGCTGAAATAGGCTATAGGTTCAAAAAGAGCAGCCTGGAGAAATTTGGTGTAAAGGCTGGAAGGATTTATCTAATGGGTAATAACCTTTATGTGTGGGATAAAATCAAAATGTGGGATCCGGAAATGGGTAATGCCAATGCAGGGATGAACTATCCGCTACCAAGGACCTTTACTTTTGGTTTGGAGTTTACACTTTAAAAATTGAAAACAATCATGAATTTATATAGAATAACGACAAAGGTAGCACTATTACTAACGGTAATTTTGTCTTCCTGTAATATGGATTATTTGGACGTTTCTGATGAATTGGCAGGAGAGTTGACTATGGCGGAAGTTTTTAGTAACCCGGGGACCACCAGACAGTTTCACAGGAATATTTTTACTGGAATACCCATGAGTTCCAATATGATTATCAATGTAAATGGTTTGCAGAATCCTTGGGCAGGAGCGGCTGATGAGTTAAAGATGTCTCACCATCATTTAAAAACAGTGACTTCTAATGGATATAATTCGGGAAATGCGCCTTTTCACCGTTGGGATACTTTGTATCAGTTGATCAGACAAGCCAACTTATTCCTTGAAAATGCTGTAGCTATTCCCCAAAGTGGTATTGCAGATTTTATCAGCGAAGATGAAATGGCTAAGATGAAAGCACAAGCCAGGTTTTTAAGGGCTTATTATCATTATTTACTATTTGAATTATATGGACCCGTTCCAATTATGGACACTGCTGCAGATCCTTCTTCCCCGGATCTGGATTTTGCTCGGAATTCAGTGGATGAAGTAGTTGATTTTATTGATTCTGAATTGAAGGCCGTTGCAAACCAACTCAATGATATAGAAACAGAACAAAACTTTTTGGCTTTACCTACCAAAGGAGTGGCCTTAGCGGTTAGGTCTCGACTTCTAGTCTACGCGGCAAGCCCACTTTTTAATGGAGGATACGAAGAAGCCTTGTCAATAACTAATCCTGAGGATGGGAAACGTTTATTCCCTGATTTTGATGGTGGAAAATGGCAAAAAGCCTTGGAGGCATTACAAGAATTTATTGATTTTGCTGATTCAGGGTATTATGCGCTTTATAAGGAATATAATGATCAGGGCTATGATCCGCATTCCTCCCTTTATAATTTATTTATGCATTATAATGATGAGATAATATGGGCAAATCCTAATAATGGATATGGTAATCTTAATGGGGAAGGTGTGGATAGAAGAGCTACCCCAAGGACCGAGCGTGGTGGTTTTGCAAGTATTGCAGTGACGCAGGAATTGGTAGATGATTATTTTATGATCGATGGAAAAACCATAGAGGAATCAGACTTGTATAGTGAGCAAGGATTTTCTGAAGCGGGAGAGGATCTCAGCGGTCAAACGGATATAGGGACCTATAGAATGTGGATCAATCGTGAGCCAAGGTTTTATCAGACCGTATTTTTCCATGGTAGAAAATGGCACATAAGTGATAATGAAATAAAATTTAGTAAAGGATTTGGCAATGATAATTCTTCCCAAAACTATCCTTGGTCAGGCTATTTGATGTATAAAAGAATTAGTAGGTCATTATATAATGAAGGAAGTTACCCAAGAAGTGAATACAGACCATCCATTATTTTTAGATTGGCCGAATTTTATCTCTTATATGCTGAGGTACTCAATGAAGTCAATCCTTCAGACCCTAGAGTAATTGAATATATTGACAGGGTAAGGGAAAGAGCCGGGATTCCTTTATTGGCTGATATTAAACCGGAGATTATTGGAGATCAGGAAGGCCAAAGAGAAGCGGTTAGACAAGAGATGCGGGTAGAGTTGGCTACAGAAGGACAGCGTTACTTTGATGTGAGAAGATGGATGATAGCTGACCAACCAGAAGGTCAACAGGGCGGACCATTTTATGGGATGAATATGAATGCTGAGGCAGAAAATGATTTCTTTCAAAGAACACCTTATGAAATAAGGGTTTGGGAAAAAGCAATGTATTTATACCCATTACCGCTGAATGAAGTCCAGAAAAGTGAAAGACTGGTACAGAACCCTGGATGGTAAATATCACAATGATTTAGTCAGTGGGGATTTTCCAAAAATTAAAATTTTAAAACAATGAAGAATTTACATCATATAAGATATGGTCTTCTACTTTTGTTGGCCACTGTTTTTAGCTGCGAAGAGGATACCAATGAAATAATACCTAAAGGAATATTTATTGCTCCCAATTCCAAAGATATTGTGGAGCAGAAGAATATTGTTTTTGTTGAGAACTATGCCTCCTCCATTTTATTTTCTGTGGCCGTATATGAGGCGGCAACGGAACAGATTAATGTCATGGTTAGGCAGAACAATGAATTGGTCATGGAATATAATTCCAAGTATGGAACGGATTTTGAAATGATCCCGGAAGAAAGTATTAGTTTTAGTGCTGATAATCCAATGATTGAGAAAGGTCAAAAAGCATCTGGAGAAATAGAGGCACTGATCAATTCAGATTTATTGGATGAGGATAAGACCTATATGCTGGCCTTGGAAATCGCCAATGCCAGTGGCAATATTGTACTGGATAAGGCCATGAATGTAAAGTACTACAGCTTGAAAGGTGGACCTCCTCCCAATAAAGCTTTAAATAAACCTACTGAACAGTCCAGTTTGGCTGCAGGAGGATTGAGTCCTAGGGCCGTTGATGGCAATACCAATGGGTATTGGGGAGCTGGTTCAGTGACTCATACCAAGGGAGAAGGGCAGGATTGGTGGCAGGTAGACCTGGAAGAAGTGTCGCCAATGATTGCTCAGATCAATATTTATAATCGTCAGGACTGTTGTTCCGAACGATTGAATAATTTCCATGTTTTTGTTTCTGATGTACCATTTGAATCCACTTCCTTGGAAGAAACCCAAGCTCAGGAAGGGGTGTCTGATTATTTTGTTTCTGGAGTAGCCGGAGCAAAGACGGAAATCAAAATAGGTAGAACAGGACAATACGTTAGGGTGCAATTAGAAGGTGATACCCCTCTTGCGTTGGCTGAAGTTGAAATATTAGCTTTATAATAATTAAATAGGATAAAATCCCACTAAATGAATTCTTGGTTCATTGGTGGGATTTTTTAAGTACAATCAAATGAAAAAGTTCGGATTACTTATTAAGGTTTTATTACCCTTGCAGTTCTTGGCATTTTATGCCTATGGCCAAAAAATTGTTCCAAATCATGTTCAGTTTATCTCATCTGATGACAGTCCCACTGACATTATTGAAAAAGCCGCAAATGTGGTTCCAACAGCTAGACAGCTAAGATGGCAACAATTGGAAGTTACCGGTTTTATCCATTTTGGCATCAATACCTTTACCGGGAAGGAATGGGGAACAGGGGCGGAAAAACCGATGATTTTTAATCCAACTGAACTTGATGCAGAGCAATGGGTTTTGGCTGCTAAAGAGGGAGGAATCAAACAGCTGATCATTACAGCAAAACACCATGATGGTTTTTGCTTATGGCCTACAAAAACTACTGATCATTCCGTGACTTCTAGCCCATGGAAAGCAGGAAAAGGTGATGTGGTAAAAGAATTGGCCGAAGCCTGTAGAAAGCATGATATGGGGTTTGGGATTTATCTGTCTCCTTGGGACATGAATGCGTCAAGTTATGGAACTGATGCTTATAATGACCTTTTTATAGACCAACTTACCGAATTGCTTACATGGTATGGGAAGGTGGATGAAGTATGGTTTGATGGAGCCAATGGAGAAGGTCCAAATGGTAAAAAACAGGTTTATGACTTTGATCGATATTACGCAAAAATACGGGAACTGCAGCCAGAAGCCGTGATAGCCATTATGGGACCTGATGTAAGATGGGTAGGAACGGAAACAGGATATGGAAAAGATACGGAGTGGAGCGTTGTTCCTGTTAATAATCTTGACCAAGAAAAGGTAGCAGCAAGCTCCCAACAAAATGTGAATGTTAAGCCAACTTGGGATAAATCAAAAGAGGTTTTGGGAAGCAGGGAAAGCCTTTTTAATGCAAAAGGGCTGGTCTGGTACCCGGCAGAAACAGATGTTTCCATCCGTCCAGGCTGGTTCTATCATGCTTCACAAGATGATAAAGTGAAGTCCCCGGAAAAGCTTTTGGATATTTATTTTAATTCCATTGGTAAGAATGGTGTTCTCTTATTGAATTTACCTCCAGATAAAAGAGGATTGATCCATGAGCAGGATGTAAAATCTTTAAAAGAATGGAAAGGTTTAATCGATGGGATTTTTAAGGAGAATATTCTGTCCCGTGCCAAAGGGAATAAGCAATCATTAAAGGTGTTGACTGACGGTGAATTAGCAACCTCCATAATTCCTAAAGAGTCAAAGGGAGAATATGTATTGGAAGTTGAATTTGAAAGTCCAGTTGAATTTAACTACTTGTCCCTACAAGAAAATATTACCCGAGGACAAAGGGTAGAGGGTTTTATTTTGGAGCGCCTCCAAGGTGAAAAGTGGCTCCCTGTAGCGGAAGGGACGACAATAGGTTATAAACGACTGTTGAAACTTGAAGTGGTTATTGGAACTAAATTCAGATTAAGAATTACTGAAAGTAGATTAGCACCTCATTTATCAGAAATAGGTTTTTACAAAGATTAGACATCTGTTTTTTATGCCTCTATTTGTATTAGGGGCATGTTTTTTACTTTGCTAAGCTCCTTTCAAAGCCAATATCTTTCTTGGTTCAGTAAATTCAAGATGACTTAACCATTTCCTGTTGAAAGCTGATGATAATAAACTCAGCTGGATGAGTTACAGCCACCTTTACCGTAATATTCATGAAACCGTTGAGGATATCCTCAGCGGTCATGGTTGAACCCAGACCACAATCTACACTGAAGGCATCTGCGGGAGATGCACCTTTGAGCCCTCCTTGTTTCCAAAGAGAAGTAAGGAAACTGTTGATCGTGGCTTTAACTGCTTCCCAAGTATTTTTATCATTTGGCTCAAAGACATAGGCTTTGGCAGCCAGTTTACAGGATTGCTCTATAAATATCATCGTTCTTCTCACCGGGAGATATTTCCAATCCAAACTATTCCCGTCTAAGGTCCTTGCGCCCCAAATGAGAATTCCCATTCCTGGAAATAGGCGGATGGCATTGATGGATTTATCAGTGAGGGGATCGATATTGAGCCCTTCTTGCTGGGCTTCCGACAGGTTTATGGGAAGTGTCATAGCAGAAACTATGGAGGTATTGGCAGGGGCTTTCCAAGGTCCCATATTATTGTCAGTCATTGTGATCACACCGGCAATGCCTCCGCTTGGGGGAAGTATATTGGCATCATTGAGCACATGCCTTATAATGGTGCTATAGGTTTTGCTGGTGGCAAGCAATGCATTATTGTATTGGCTAACTGTCAATGATTCTCCTGAAGGGTTTTCGATATTGGCAATGATCTTTTCTACAGCTGTATTGGGATTGGTTGCTGGACTTAGAATGGCCAGCAATGGTTTTATGTCTCCGCCAAATAGATTGGTATAATCAATTTCCGAGCTTTGCATAATATTGGTGCCAATGAAGGGATAATATGCAGTACCAAAGTCCAGCCCATTTGTTCCAGTTGCTGTTCTGAAGGTTTCAATATCATCTGTAAAAAGGATTGGATCAGGATTCTTTCCCCCGATAATATCGAAAATGCTAATAGCTGTTTTCATTTCGGAACTTTGCAAGAGCATTTCCTGCATAAGTGCTGCATTATCCTTTACAGAGAGCAGTGTGGCTTCCGGGCAGATATACATCGTGGGTTCCTGCTCATTTTTTAGCAAAGCTAAACCCTTGGTCAGGTCACTTAGTTGAACATGGGGATTGATGATTTGTTCTTCGGCTTTGATGGGCTATCCAGATGCTGATCCATAAGTCCCTACTGATACAATATAAGCGTCTCCACCGCCATTTTGATAGAACAGTCTGATGCTATTATAAAGATAGTATATGGTGCTGGGGTCAGGGACAATGGAGTAGTATTTGTTCTCAATAAGTATATAGTTTCCTTTTTTGGGTTCGGTTTTTTCTTCCTCCAGATAATACTGAGGTTGGTATTGTTTGGCCGGGTCAGCAGGAGGGGCTGGATTGGGAAAGCAAAAGATGGCCAGGAACTCTGCAAAAGAGGTGATTTTGGTAGGTATATTTAAATAGGACTTCCCCTCGTACTCAGCCTGTGGGGTATATCCTATAAAGGCAGGGACAGCAGTTGCAACCGGGACAACAGCATTAGGAAAAGCATTGATCTCGTTTAAATACACTCCCGGGGTCTTGATATTGGATGGTTTCATGGTTTTTTTGTGCTCAGGTGGTAAAAGAATAATTAGATTCGAAAGATGAAAAGTTGATTCCTCTATGGCATAACTTAATGCCTTTTCCAAAGTGGTATTAGCTGGTAAACTGTTTAAAGCTAATCAATTTTAAAGCAAATGATTCTGATTATACTCCTTTATTCTTGTGCGTATATTTCTCACGGATTCCTCGGATCTACTTGGCAGAAGACAGGTTTGCAAGGAAATAAAGATCTTCCGTGGAAATCTGTGAAATCCATGAGAGACTATTTAATGATTTAAAGGTATTGATATAATAGCTTATACATTTAAAGAATAGCTATGCTTTAAAAAAGCTGGTTAAAGGTTGTTTAAAGTTGCAAGTTATATCCAAAGTCTATAGCAAATTAATGTTCCTAGATTACTAGTCCGGAATATTAGGCTCCACCAGACGTTTTAATTTATCCAGGGATTCTTGCCAGCCTAAATAGCACATTTCTGTAGGGATTAGATCAGGGATTCCTTCCTGGGTTGCGAAAAGTTCTGTGCCGCAGGAAACTTTTTTGAATTCAATGGTGGTAATCATTTGTCCCGGAAGCTTTGGATCATCAAATTGGTCGGTATATTTTAAAAGTTCATTAGGTCTTATCTCCAAATATTCCCCACCAAAAGAATGCCCATTTCCTGTGCTGAAGTTGGTAAAGGACATTTTATAGGTACCACCAACCTTAAAGTCCATACTATGCACTTTACATACAAATCCATAGGGAGGCAGCCAGGAAGCCATGGCGTCGGGATCTGTAAATGCCTTGAATACTTTTTCTACCGGTGCGGCAAAAACCCGGTGCAGTTTAACAGTGTTATTGGTCATGTTGAGGCTTTTGTTTCCTAATTTAAAAATTAATTTTCACCTCCACAATCGCTTAATTTTCAGTTATTAACCATGTCTCTCATCAGGCTTTCTTGTAAGCACAAAGTAAATAACATAGAACCAACTGAAGATCCCATGTATTAAAGCCAGTAAAACAGATTTATTTCTTTCCCATGAAACTACAATGGCCAAAACACTTCCAAACCCAATTCCACCACTTATGGCGGTGCTTTTTATTGTTTGGATTCCTGTTTGTTGGCTGAAGCATTCAAGGGAAAATAACAGCATAAAAATTAATATTAGATTGATCTTTTTCATTTTGTCTGAGGGAGTTAGAAAAATTGAAGTTTTAAGAGTAAGGAATTCTTGTTAGAAAAAGTTATTTATGGATTCCATTTTTTGTAATGGCTTTACCTATTGTCTCAAAATCTTTTCCATGTTGCGGCCCTTTGCCAATTCATCAACTAGCTTGTCCAAATACCGGACTTGTTGGGTTAAGGGATTTTCAATTTCCTCAATTCGGTAACCGCAGATGAGTCCTTTGATCAAATGGGCATTGGGATTTAAATCCGCTGCCTTAAAAAAGGTCTCAAAAGTGGCTTTTTGATCGATAAATTCACCTAATCTGTTCTCATCAAATCCCGTTAACCACTCTATCACCTGGAGAAGCTCTTCTTTGGTTCTTCCTTTCCTCTCTATCTTGGCAATATAATGTGGATATACAGAGGCAAAGGTCATTTTTGCCATTCTTTCATTATGTTCCGCTGTTTCCTTCATGGTGTATTATTTCGCTTTAGGTCTGTTGATCAAATTGTCCAATTCCAAATATTTCTCTTTCATAAGGCTTAAAGCAAAAGCTCCAGCAGATGCACTAAAAACAGAATAATCAAATGCTCCTTTTATTCCGGTCGAAAAAGTCATGGATAGGGCAAATATCAAGAGTAGAAATCCACTCATTTTTGCCACCAGTTTAGTTTTGAATCCAATGATCAGGCAAAGCCCTAGAATAATTTCGGCCATGGTAGCTAATATAGCTATTGCCGGGATTATTGCGTCTGGAAACCATGGGTTGATCAGTTTGGTATATGACAAGAAATTTTTCCAGTTAGCCCAGACAGAAATTTCTTCAGGCCAGATGCCAAATCTGTCAGCTACGGCAGATAGAAAACTTAAGGCGATGGCGAATCTCAAAAAGAGTTTGATGGCTTTATTGTTCATTTTTTTAGTTGATCTTATCTAGGTTTATAGCCAAGGAAATCGTAGGGTTGAAAATCTCAACTAAGATATTCATTGGGATCGAAGTGCACAAGCAGAAATGGATTGGAAGCATCTTTTCCAACCTCTTTATTTTCAGACTTTGAGGGGCTATCATATGGGGTATTTAAATTCGATAATACCTTCTTGGTAAAATACCATGGATTCTGAGAATTTAGCCAAAAGTAAACGTATCCTATACTAGGGGTATACTAGGACTGGGAGCATCCATAGGGGAGGTCTTGATTGTTTTTTGAAATCAGAAAGGAATAAAGGGTACACGTGGAAAGTCTTAATGGATGGTATATTCAATGAATATTAATGATTGTGATTATTTTTTTTTACACCAATAATCTTATTTCTCACGGATTCCACGGATCTCCACAGATTTAATTAATCAATTTTGATAGATCTATGTGCTTTTTGTCGGAATATCTTATTATTCAAAGGGACTGGTGTCTTAGTGAATATACATATTAGCGATTGATGAAATTATTAGTTGATAATTGATGTTGAAGCATAAAAGCAAACAATATGAGATTTCACACCAGAAAATGGATCAAGCCGGAAGACCTCAATGCCAATGACTCCTTGTTCGGAGGACGACTATTGGCTTGGATAGACGAAGAGGCCGCACTATATGCGATTATCCAGTTGGAAAACAAGCATGTCGTCACCAAATACATTTCCTCCATCAATTTTATGGCCTCGGCCCGAGTAAATGATATCGTGGAAATAGGGATAGAACCGGTGAAATTTGGGAAAAGCTCCCTTACCCTGAAGTGTGAGGTGAGAAACAAGATGACCAGAGAAACCATCATTACCATAGATGAAATCATCATGGTTAACCTGGGTGCGGATGGCCAACCCAAGGCCCATGGAAAGCATCAGATCGAATATGTAAAGGATAGGTTGGAAGGTAAATCTAGTTGATCACTGTTTTGATCAGGACCGTTTTTATTCAATTTGATTTTGGAACACTAGCTCTGGTTCAACAATAAGTGGATCTAGGTCTCGATATTGACTGGCTCTTTAGCTTGAGGGCTATCTCGTACGAGAGTGCCTGCCCTGCAAGCTGGCTACTCCCTAAAAACAGTCACTGACTGTTTTCTTTACGCTCGTCCCTCCACAACTTGAGCTAACTCATTTTCTTAAAACCCTTAGCAACTTCCCCAAAACCGATGCGTTTAGGGATTCTAAAACTAAAGTGTCTCTGTATTATTATTTGGTTATTTATAAATGTAATCTGAGAAATCACAAAATTTTATTTCGTCCTGTAAGAAGAGTTAGCGTCCTGTAGGTCTATGCAGCCTCCTTTACCCCCAAGTCCCTACCTTTAGGTCATATTGGTCTCCTGTAGTCAAAGTTAGGCTTCCAACGGATTTCCTCTTAAACAAAAAAATACCCCAATTGGGGTAAATTGATGCCTATAACCTAAAATCTGATTTCCTCCCTAATCAGGTTGGCCAGTCTTTTTGCCCAGGAACTGTATATCCTCCCGCTGGGGTGGAGGCCGTCTTCGGCTTGGTTTTCGGGGTAGGAACCGATCTGTCGGTACTCTTGGGTGATGTCCAGATAATGCACTCCCCTGGAATTACTGATTTGCTGCTTGGCAGCATTATAGGCGGTGATTTCCTCGGCTACTTTTTGTTGGTCGACATTTTGCTGGCTGGCAAATGAAGTGACTCCCCAGTCAGGAATGGAGATGACAATGACCTTTGTTTGGCTTCCTCCAGCGAATTCAATTGCCTGATCTAAAAGTGCTGAAAATTCCTCCTTGAAATTATCCACTGTGCGGCCCCTGTATTGGTTGTTTACCCCGATCAGCAAGGTGACCAAATCATAGGTGTTTCCTTCGATATTGGTAGCACTGATGCCGTTTTGGAGTTCATCGGTGGTCCAGCCGGTGGTGGCAATGATCTTTGGGCTGGCAAAGCCATATTCATATTCCTCCAAAATGGAGACCAGTTGATGGGGGTAATTTTCATTAGGCTTGACGCCCTCACCAATAGTATAGGAATCTCCCAAGGCAAGGTAGCTGAGTCCATCTTTTTTCATGTTTTCTATAGGGCTGTTCGTGGAGGTATTAGTCATTTTATTGGGCTGGGGATGTTGGTTTGTGGTACAGGAAAATAGAAGTGATGCCAATAGGAAGGACCAAAGAAAACGAATTCTATTAGGTGTACTGGCGAATATTGAATTTGTTGGTGTTAGCACATTATTAATATTAAAATCATTTCATACGTTATTACTTTTTTGCTGCAGGTCAAAAAAGTAACCAAAAAACCCCGCCGCTATGCATCTATTGGACTAAAATTAAAGCCCGCACTCATGCAGGCAAACTCCTCCTGCATTGCCGCCAATCACCATTTTGTTCAGTAATTCGTCAAACATGCCTGCCTCTTTGCCTACCCACTTCTTTAATTTCTTTACGTCCAATACCTGCAAGGCGGATTAATTTAAATATTAATGAATAGAGGGATTTAAATGGTTCTAGGATGCAAAGACTTTTTCCTTTAGTTCGAAGGTGCCTGCATCGGCATCCATGCTGACCTTTGCCCCAATGGGAACAATAAACTGCTTGCTCACATGACCGATCATTGCCCCTCGATAGGCAGGAATCTCGAGTGGTTGGATATAGTCCTGTAAGATCTGCCAGATGGTCAGCGAGCCAAAGCCCCCAGAAGGATCGCAATCCGAGCATTGGCCGAAGATAAATCCCTTGATTTCATCCAAAGCGCCCATCAGCATCAGGGTGCTCATCATCCTGTCAATACGGTAAGGGTCTTCCCCCACATCCTCCAAAAAGAGGATTTTGTTTTTGAAATCGGGAAGGTAAGGAGAACCAGCCAAGGCCGTTAGCACGGTAAGGTTACCACCTACAATGATCCCTTCAGCTTTGCCTGGATGAATGGTCTGTATCCTGTTCTTTTTGACGATCAGGTCATCTCCTTTTTCCTGTTCATTTTCAAATTTCACCAGTTTTTGCTCAAAGAACATTTGCTCAAATTGCTTCACATTGAAGCTGTTCCAGCTGCCAGTGGCATTGGGGCCGTGGAAGGTGATCAGCCCAGTTTGTGCATAAATGGCATTGTGAAGGGCGGTGATATCACTGTAGCCCAGGATAGGTTTTGGATTTTTTCTGATCATCTTATAATCCAAAAGGGCTAAGATGCGGGCTGCTCCCGAACCACCACGGATACAAATGATGCCCTTGACATCCTTGTTCTTGAACATGGCGTTTATATCGCCTGCTCTTTCCTCATCGGTTCCGGCCAAATGTCCTCTGCGGCTGCTTAGGTGTTCTCCCCTGAGCACTCTGAAGCCCAAGGCTTCCAAGGTCTCTTGGGCAAACTGGAATAAGATCTCATCATTGCTGGCTGAGGAAGGACTCACCAAGCCCACCAAATCACCTTTTTTTAAGGGTTCTGGAAGCAAGGTTTTTTTATCCTCTTCAGTTGATGCGGCTATTATATCGTTTTTGAAAGCCATCATGGGGGAGAGGCCTGCGCCCAATCCCAAGGCTTTGATAAATGTTCTTTTATTCATCTAGGTGGTTTTTGAAAGGATCCAAAACGTTAAATATACAATCATTAAGGAGTTAAGAAAATGAAGCGTAACAATTAATGTCCATTTATCCCTACATGTTTACTTATTATTGCTATGCTTAAATCAAAAAGTAAAAATTAACCATTAATAACCATTAAGGAATTAAGGGTCATTAAGGGGGGAAGGGAGTTTAATGACCTTAATCTCTTTATGATAGCTGGGTTTTATAACCATTGTGGCATTAAGGTGCATTAGGGGTTGGTTGATTTTGGGTTAGAGTACTTAATGATCTTAATACCTTCATATCTTCATGGTTTTGATTTTTTAACCATTAAGGAATTAAGGGTCATTAAGGGGGGAAGGGAGTTTAATGACCTTAATCTCTTTATGATAGCTGGGTTTTATAACCATTGTGGCATTAAGGTGCATTAGGGGTTGGTTGATTTTGGGTTAGAGTACTTAATGATCTTAATACCTTCATATCTTCATGGTTTTGATTTTTTAACCATTAAGGAGTTAAGGGGCATTAAGGGGAGGAGGGAGTTTAATGACCCTAATCTCTTTATGATAGCTGGGTTTTATAACCATTAAGGTGCATTAGGGGTGGGTGATTTTGGGTCAGAGTGCTTCATGATCTTAATACCTTCATATCTTCATGGTTTTTGTTTTTTTAACCATTAAGGAATTAAGGGTCATTAAGGGGGGAAGGGAGTTTAATGATCTTAATCTCTTTATGATTGCTGGATTTTATAACCATTAAGGTGCATTAAGGGGTTGGTTGATTTTGGGTCAGAGTACTTAATGATCTTAATACCTTCATATCTTCATGGTTTCGTTTTTTTAACCATTAAGGAATTAAGGGTCATTAAGGTTTGTGTTTGTTCTTTGGATAGAAAGAGTAATTATGGTTTTAATCTATTCATGGTCATATTATTATCTAATTAATTGACAGGTGATGATTAGCTGTTTTGTGGTTAAAAATTATCACGGATATACAACATCACCTTCTCCATCTCTCTGATGACTTCCTTGGCCTTATATGGATAATTATTGTTCATAAAGGCGAAGGCATACAGCTTATTGTCCCTGGTTCTGATATATCCGGCCAAGCTATGGTTATTGCTCATGGTACCAGTTTTGGCAAAGATATAGGGGCTTGGCGCTTGATAGTAATTTTTTAAGGTGCCTGTTTTTCCTCCTTGCGGTAATAAACGAAACAAGGTGCTGTCCGGGACGATTTGATAGATCTTTTGGACCAAGGATACCATGGTCCTAGGCGAGAACAAATTATGCCTGGAAAGTCCGGAACCATCCACCCATTGTGGTTCATCAGGTAGGTCAAAAAGGAAACTGTGCTTGATACTGTCAATGGCAGCGGTGCTGTTGAGTTCATGCAGGAGTTCGTCGGAAACCATCAGCAAGAGTTGCTCGGCTAGGAAATTATCGCTTTCCCAAAGCATCTCCCTGTAGATGCTGTCCAAGGGAATCCCTTTCAAAATATAGTGTTCCTCAGGAAGAGGCTCTTTGCTGGGGATGATCTTTTTGTCCAGGTTTTGGCCCGCAAGCAAGGCAAAAGTTTCGGTGGAAGTCATAAAGGGAACCTTGGATTCCAACTTTGAATAGGTGTTGGGATTATAGTAGAAGTTATTGCTGTGAAAATCCCTCTCCACATCTTTGATTTCCTTTTGGGTGATATTGATATTGTTGGCAAAAAACTGAGGTTTGATCTGTGGCTGACGATTTTTGTTCTTAACGGTAATCAGGTTTCCATAAATAGGTAAAGAAGACCTTTCTGCGGAGTAGGAATAATAATAATCATCCCATTGCCAGCCATAGCCAAAAGCAGTATCCTCCCAGTTTTGGTCCGAAAAATAAACTTTGTCATAAGGGGCAAAGAATGCTTTCATCTGCACATCGGGCAAATGGGGGTATTCCCAAGAAGGATCTCCTGTGCCCCAGATGATGATATCATTGCCCCTGGTCTGGTAGCGGAGCCTTTTGGTGCTATCTCCCAAGGTCATTAGGGCAGCATAAAAGGTGAAGAGTTTGGTGGTGGAGGCAGGTATGAAACTTAGGTGACTGTTCTTTTCAAAAACCACTTCTTGCTCATCCAAATCATAAAGCATGAATCCAGTTTGGTGCTTGGCAAAGAAGGAGTTTTCGCCAAGCTTTTGCTCCAATCCCTTGATGTCCTTTTTGGCATGCTGGGCAAAAATAAACTGTGAGCCAAGTAGAAGACTGAAAAATAGAATGAGATGTTTTTTTAGCATAAAATCTGAATTAGGATATAAGAACCATTAAAAAAGCTATTGCTTAATTTTTTGGTTTTGGCTTAAGCCCCAGAAAAACAAAAATCCAGCCAATAATAAAGGCCAATCCTCCCAATGGGGTGATGGCGCCTAGCCAATTGGTACCAGTGGTGGAAAGGATATAAAGTGATCCTGAGAAAATAAGGATACCTGCCAAAAAGGAATAGATAGCGTTTTTTAGCGACTTACTGTGGGGGAATTGAACTTGAAGAATGCCCACCAAAAAGATAGCCAAGGTATGGTAGAACTGATATTTTACGGCCGTTTCATAGGTTTCCACCCTGCCATATTTTTCCAAAATCGGTTCCAGACCATGGGCTCCGAAAGCTCCTATGGCCACAGTTAAGGCACCCAATGCAGCAGCAAGTTTGATTGTATTGCTATAGTTCATATTATCGATAATTTCTCCTTCCAAAAATGGCGCTGCCCACCCTGACCATGGTACTGCCTTCTTCTTGGGCTATCAGGAAATCACCACTCATTCCCATGGAAAGTTCTTTTAAGGCAAAATTGTTGGGTAGCTTTTTAGTGTTAAGTTGATCCAAAAATCCTCTTAACCAGGCAAATTCCTTTCTGACTTGGTTTTCATCATCGGTATTGGTAGCCATACCCATCAGGCCTATAATCCTTACGTTTTCCAGTTCATCGAAAGCCCCCTCTTGTAATAATTCCAAAATCTCTTCTTCACTGAAGCCAAATTTGGTCTCTTCTTTGGCGATGTGGATTTGTAATAAACAAGGAATAATCCTTTCCGCTTTTTTAGCCTGCTTATTGATTTCTTTGAGCAATTTAAAAGTATCCACTCCATGGATCAGGTGGATAAAAGGGGCAATATATTTGACCTTATTTCTTTGAAGGTGTCCAATCATATGCCATTGGATATCGTCGGGCAACAGAGGATGTTTGTCCACCAGTTCTTGTACCTTATTTTCGCCAAAGTCCCTAATGCCTGCATCATAAGCTTCTTGGATATCAGAAACAGGCTTGGTCTTACTCACAGCTACCAAAAGGCAATCAGTTTTTTTGAATTGGTTTTTTAAATCGGATAGGTTTTCTTTTATGCTCATTCCTTGGTTTTTTCTTATTCAAAGATAAGTGGGGGAATTCCTTTGGGCAAATTTATATGGGACTACTGTTTGGTTTTACTTTCACGCTGTTGTTTTGAACGTAGAAGCTTTTTACGCTTTAGGGTTTCTAGCATTTCCTTTTTCATAATAAGTCAATTTGTTGTCAACTTATTTCAGGACGACACAGGCAAATAAAAAAGGGCAGCAATTCGAAATTGCTGCCCTTATATAATCTTAATCCAATAGGAAGTTATTGACAAAGGTGCTTTTCAAGGTGAGCCAGATAAAGAAGAAGATAATGGCAAAAAACAAATAAGGTCTGTAGAAATCCTGGGTTTCCTTGTACCTTGATTCTAGAATCTCTGCTTTCTCCATTTGGTTGATCTGCTCAAATATATTCTCCAGGGCATTGTCATCTGAGGCCCGGAAAAACTGTCCTTTTCCAATTCTCGCCAAATCCCTCAAGGTGGTTTCATTCAAATAGGTTTCCACCATTTGAGGTCTGCCAAAAAAGTCAGTGCCATAGGGTACCATCCCATCTTTACCTACTGCAATGGTATAAATCTTAATGTCCATGGCCTCTGCCAATTCCGCAGCGAAGGTAGGGTCTACATTACCTGCATTATTGTCCCCATCACTGAGCAGTACCATTACTTTTGACTTGGAATTGGATTCTCGCATCCTGTTGGTTGCAGTAGCTACAGCACTACCTATTGCTGTGCCTTTTACATCCATCATATCAAAAGATATATCTTCTATCAAGTCAGTCAGTAATTCATAATCTGTGGTCAATGGAGCGAGGGAATAAGCCTCACCGGCAAAGATTACCATGCCTATTCGGTCCCCAAAGCGACCGTTGATAAAGTCTATTGCGGTGGATTTGGCAGCTTCCAATCTGTTGGGCTTGAAATCCTGTAGGTCCATGGATTCTGAAATATCCAGCACTAACATGATATCGATACCTTCCGTGCTTTGCTCCACCTTTTCATTGGACCGCTGGGGCCTTGCCAGGGCAATGATGATCATCAGCATGGCCAAGGAGAAGAAAAGAGTAGGGACCAATCTCAAATAAGTCCATGGATTGCTGCTGGCCACGCTTTCGGGTAGGGACAATTCCAGGGCTGGGTTTTTGAGGATCTTGGTGAATTTCCTGATCAACAATATTAAAGGCACTATCCAAAGTAGATGCATGGCCCAAGGGTTTTCCCACTCATAGGAACGGAAGGTTTCAGGGAAAAACCAGCTCAACGAAAACCATTCTGCTATATCATTTGCTCTCATGGATTTCTTTGATTTTTTGGTGATACATATCTTCGCACACTGATTTTAATTTGTCACAAGTAACCAAAAGGCCTTCAGAAGCCCTGTTGGCATAAATGATGATTTCGATTTTCCTAAAGTCATTGACAAGCTCAGGCATTTCCATAAACTCCCCAATTTCCGTGGACGTCCACTCCCGATAGGGCTTGCCAGTCAATTCCTCCATATAATCTTTCCAAAGCCAAAGTGTTTCATCTGCGACTTGTAAGCTTGGCTTGGACTGTAGGTCTTGTACAGCCTTAGTCCATTTTGCCAGGAATTTCTTGTGTTTCTTTTTCAGCTTTCTGATGGCCCACTGCTTTTGGACTTTATTGCCAAATAACAGGATGGAAGCCACGGCTGTGATGACGAGGATACCCAAGAAAATTAACAGGTAAGGATAATTAAACTCCTTCGGAATGGCCTGGTATTTATCATTGTCTTTGAAAGCGAGTTTCTCCGGTAAGGGCTTTATGGTCAGTTCGAGCGTTAAATTATCTTCAGCAGGGGAATGCTGCAAACTGTCATATTTTAATATTTCAAATACAGGAAGTGAATAAGACTTTAACGGATCCAAAGAGAAGTTGGAAAGAAAATATACAGCACTGTCCAGCGTGACACTGTCAGCTGTGTATGATGTAAATGTTTGTTTCTCCAAAAAGGCAAAATCCTGATAGTCATAAGTGGAGTCAGGAAATACGATATCCATTTCCGAAGGATATTCGGCTTTTAGTACATAGCCAACCCTTTCGCCCAATTTGGCGGAGTCTTGAAGAAAATAGCCTTCCAATTTCAGCTTTTGTGCCTGAAGGTTAGTAGAGAAGACTAATAATAATATGCTAATGAAGAATCCTTTGATATTACCCACGCTTCATGGTTTTATTCCTGTACCTAAACAATTCAATCAGTGGAAGCACGATGTCTTCCCGGGTATCAATGGGGAGATAGTTTATCTGGTTTTTCTTGCATAATTCTTTTAATGAGCTTCTTTCTGTGGTGAATGTATCAGAAATCTTTTTGGAAAAACTGCCAAAAGCAGTGTTTACCCAGGTGGTTTTGCCTTCCTCCTTGTCAAAAACCGGGATGATTCCCAAAGAAGGTAGTGCCGATTCCCTTGGGTCGGTAACCTGTATGGCTACCACATCATGCTTTTCTCCGAGGGCTTTAAAGGACCTTTCGTAATTCACATCTATAAAATCCGAAATTACAATGATTATGCTCCGCTTTTTGATCAAATTCAGACAAAAGGTGAACATTTCATTAAGGTCGGTTTTGATAGATTTATTTTCGTGCTTGAAAATTCCTCTAATCACTTTCACTCCTTGCTTTGGGCCTTTCCCCGGGAGAATGACTTTTTCCTTTTGGTCTGAAAAAGATACCAGTGCTACTTGGCTGCCTTCATGGATGGCTGCTAGTGTGAGCACTCCGGCGATTTCCTTTCCCAAATCAATTTTCTTTCTCCTTTCGTCCCCGATATCTTGGGATCCACTGATGTCCAAAAGAAAATATACTGACTGGTCTTTATCCTCTTTGAAGGTCTTGACGAAGGTACCATGGCCCTTTGCAGATACCTTCCATTCGATGGTACGTACATCGTCTCCGTATTGGTAAGGCCTCAAGTCATCGAATTCAAGGCCCGCACCTTTGAAAATGGACTGATAATCACCCTGTAGGTGGTTGTTGGCCACCTTCCTGATCATGATTTCGTATTTTCTAAGTTTTTTCAGCAGTTGCTTCATGGGCTATTTCTTTCCGAGGGCCTAAATTTAATGGACTAGATCGAATAATAAAACGAGTAATGGATAACATATTATCTAAATTTCAACGGAAATGGCTAATTTTGCATTGTGAAAAAATCAATATTCTTCATTCTCGCCCTTTGTGGACTGCTGTCTTGTTCTGAAGAGGGGCAGCCTGATTATTTGTTGTCCGAAGATAAAATGGTAGAAATCATGGTGGATATCCATCTGGCCGAGGGTATGGCTAGTTCTCTGCCTATTTCATACGATTCTTCCAAAAAACTGTATCCTTTATTCGAAAGCCGTGTTTTTGAGAATCACCAAGTGCAGGACTCGGTATATATGGAGAGTTTGGAATATTATCTGAGAGATACAGAAAAGATGGAGGAACTTTATGGTCGGGTGATTGATTCACTTAATGTGAAAGAAAAAGAAGGAAAATAATAGTATGCTATATCCGGATAATCTTGAGTCTAAGATTAATTTTGATAAAATAAAAGAGTGGATCAAGGAGGAGTGTACCAGCAAGCTGGGTACTGATATTGTTCAGAAAGTGTCTTTCTCAAAAGACATTAATTTGCTGAACAAGCTATTGGATCAAACTGAAGAGTTTCGCCAGATTTTGTTGTCAGGTGAAATGTTTCCCTCGTCAAACTTTTTGAACATTTACCCTTACTTGGATAAAGCCAAGATTGAAGGGACTTTTTTGTATGAGGAGGATTTTCATGAAATCCGCCTTTCCTTACTTACACTCAAGGGTTGTGTAGACTTCTTTACCAAGTTTCAGGAAGAATACCCTCAGCTTTTCCAGCTCTTGGGTTTGGTCAACCTTGATAATACACTTTTGCGCTCAATCGAAAGGGTATTGGATGATAAGGGTAAAATCAAGAATAATGCTACCCGTGAACTGAGTTTGATCAGGGCGCAAATCCTATATGAGGAAAATAGACTCAGAAAGGTTTTGGACAGGATTTTTCGAGAAGCAAAAGCGAAGGGGCTGACGCCTGATGATGCCTCCATTACGATCCGAGGTGGTAGAATGGTAATGCCTGTTCTGGCGGAAAACAAAAGGAAAATCAAGGGCTTTGTGCATGATGAGTCTGCCACTGGACAGACGGTATTCTTGGAGCCTGCGGAGGTTTTGGATATCAACAATGAGTTGAAAGAGCTTGAATATATGGAACGCAGGGAGGTACAGAAAATCCTCACTGAGCTTACCAACACTTTAAGGCCTCATATTCCTGAGTTGAAGAGTGCTTTCCGCTTTTTGGGCATGGTAGATTTTATCCGAGCCAAGGCCAAGCTTGCCTTGAAAATGAATGCCAGTAAGCCCAGCCTTCAAAAGGAAAAAGTTATAGAATGGTACAATGCCCGTCACCCGGTTTTGGAACAGGCGCTCAAGCAGCAAGATAGAAAGATTGTTCCCCTGAACATTCACTTGGACCATAATAGCCGCCTTTTGGTGATTTCAGGGCCCAATGCAGGCGGGAAGTCTGTAAGTCTTAAGACAGTGGCCTTGGTACAGTATATGCTGCAATGTGGGCTGTTGGTGCCCATGGATCCGCATTCAAAATGTACAGTGTTCCATAATTTCTTTATTGATATTGGAGATGAGCAAAATATAGAAAATGATCTAAGTACCTATAGCTCCCATTTGATGAGCATGAAGTACTTTACCCAGTTTGCCGATAAGAAATCCATCTTCTTCATTGATGAATTTGGTACAGGAACTGAGCCACAGTTTGGCGGGGCCATTGCTGAATCCATTTTGCTGGCCTTGAATAAATCAGGGGCTTATGGCGTCGTGACCACTCACTATGGAAACCTGAAGCAGATAGCCGCCAAAAATCAAGGTATGACCAATGGAGCCATGCGCTTTGATGTGGACAAACTGGAGCCTCTTTATCAGCTTGAAATAGGTAAGCCAGGTAGTTCCTTTGCCCTGGAAATAGCCACCAAAATTGGGATTTCAAAGGACATTATAGGCTATGCCAAAGAGCATATTGGCGAGGAGCGCGTGAGGTATGATAGGTTGCTGAACAAGCTGGAATCTGAGAAATCCAAGTACGAAAAGGTCTTGGACGAGGTCCAGAGAAAGGAGAGGTTGCTCACCAAAAGGCTGAAAGAATATAATGAGCTTAAGGAGACTATCGAGGGTAACCAAAAGCAATTGATTCAGCTGGCCAAGTTGGAAGCCAAAGCCATTCTGGATGGGGCGAACAGTAAGATCGAGGAGACCATCCGATCCATTAAAGAAAATAAGGCAGAGAAAGTCGCCACTCAAAAGGCGAGAAAGGAACTGGAAAGCTTAAAAACTGCTATCAAGCCAGATAAAACCATCAAACCTAAACTTCCTCAGGAAATAAAGGTCATTTCCGGTGAAATCAAAGCAGGTGACCATGTCCGTCTAAAGGACAATGGTGCTATTGCTGAGGTGATCTCAATAAGGAATAAGGACGTGGAAATCAGCATTGGTGATTTAAAGTCCAATGTGAAGCTGAACAGGCTGGAAAAAATTTCCAATACCACCCTTAAAAAGGAGAAGAAAGCCATTGCCTCCAGAATGAGTTATGATACCACTTCCAAAATGCGGGATTTTTCTCCTAACCTAGATCTAAGAGGGAAACGTGGTGAGGAAATTTTGGCAATAGTTCAGAATTTTGTGGATGAAGGCCATATGTTAGGTGTCAAAGACCTGAGGATTGTGCACGGAAAAGGTGATGGTATATTAAGGGAAATTACACGCAATTTACTCCGATCAATGCCAGCTGTAGGGCAGTTTGAAGATGAGCACGCTGATCGCGGTGGTGCTGGGGTTACCTTGGTGACTTTAAGATAAAATAGGTCAGGCCGGTGGAAGTTTGTAGGCTTGTCTTACCAATAGCTTCCACTGGCCATTATCATATCTCCATACCATCATGACACCGATTTTTACCTTGCCTGGGACTCCGCTATCATTGGTTTCAGCGACCAAGATATGTCTTGCGATACCGATATTATCAACCACTTCATAATTTTGATTTTGTAGGTCAATACTCACAAAATCCGAAGCACCACTTAATAAGCTTTCTATAAATTTAGCTTGGTTTTCGATTTTTCCACTGGAGTGGCCATAGGAGAGTTTCTTGTCCGTCAGTTTTTTAAGTGTTGCTTTGTCCGGGTTGATCATGGTCTCAGTGAGCTTTTGAACAGCATTGACCAGTTCGATAGAATTTTCTGATTGTGCCTGACTAAAATGACAAATAGCCCATAGGAAAGAGAAAATTAGAGCTATGCTTTTCATGATCAGGATTATTTAGCCTTCAATTCAAACTTATAAGATCCTGCTAGTGCTTTTACCCGTCCATTGGTTGGGGTAGGTACAGTGAATTCCAAAACTAAATTGCTCCCTGCTCCTGAGAAGGAAATTTCTTCTCCTGCTGCTGGTTGGGAGCCGGTAAGGGTGATTTTATCGAAATTATTTCCAGAAAATGACCAGTTTCCACTTCCATCATAAAGATTGTTTGCATTGCTGGTGGTATAGGCTTTTGTACTTCCATTTGAGGAAAAAGTAATTTCAAAATCTGTCCAGTCGGGAGTTTCATCTGTTCCATTATGGGTGACAGCTCCACCCGTTACAATCCATGTTTGGCTGCCTTCACCAGTCAGCTTTTCAGTGGCTATTTGTTCAGGAGTTTTGGATGGTGTTGGATCGTCTTTACTACCGCAAGAAAAAAGAGTGATCAAAGAAAAAATTAACAAGTAAGATGCGAATAGTTTTTTCATAGTTTATCAAATGAATTTTCAGGTAAATATAAGGATATTCAATTGAAATCAAAGGGACTTCTGAAGCTTGTAATCTTCAATATGTAAGGTTTGATTGCAAAAGGAATATTCCTTTGGTTCATTTGAACCTATAAAAATAGTTCTGTTCTTTCCGAATTGTTCTACTAGGCTCAAATACCATTCTACACCTCTTTTGTCCAGGTTAGATGTAGGTTCGTCCAAAATCAGCATTGGGACCTTAGAAAAGAAACAAAGGCCTAGTTTAAGGCGTTGTTTCATGCCGGATGAGAAGTAGGTGATTTGTTTGTTTTTTGCCTCAGTAAGGTACATGGTTTCCATCATGTCATTGATGTCCATTCCTTCTAGGGCCACTTTGAATTCGAAATGAAATTGGAGTAATTCGAAAAGTGTGAATTCTTCAGGCAGCTCCATATAGGGAGCAGTTATGGCAAGTTTCTGATACAGTTCAGATTCTTGAATAGGGGAGCTCTGGAAGTGGTATTCTGCACTGCCCTCTGTAAAAGGTGTGGTTCCGGCAAGGCACTTCAATAAAGTGGATTTACCGGAACCATTGCTGCCAGTTATGGCAATTTTAGTATTGGAACTTACATGTAGATCCAGGTTTCTAAATATCCAATCGTATTGGAATCGCTTTGCAGCATTCTTTAGCCTGACCTCTAGCATTATTTAGTTGATATATCCTTTCATCACTCCTCTTTCAGAGGATCTGATAAAGTTTACAATCTCATCTCTTTCTTTGGTAGCAGGAAGGTTGATTTCTATTTCCTCCAATGCTCTGCTGTTATTGAGGCTATTGAGGAATAGGTACCTGTATACTTCCTGTATGTGGCTAATGGACTCATTGGAGAATCCTCTTCTTCTCAGACCAAGTGAATTTACCCCTGCATAACTCAATGGTTCTCTTGCCGCCTTGGTGAAAGGAGGTACGTCTTTTCTTACCAATGAACCACCAGAAATCATGGAGTGCATTCCGATTTTAACGAATTGGTGAATAGCACTGCTGCCCCCGATAATAGCCCAGTCATCGATGGAAACGTGACCAGCTACCTGTACCGTATTGGCAATGATCACATTGTCTCCTACACTACAATCGTGGGCAATGTGCACATAGGCCATTAAAAGACAGTTGCTGCCAATTTTGGTTACACGCTTGTCAATAGTTCCACGGCTGACTGTAACACATTCTCTGATAGTTGTGTTATTTCCAATTTCTACGGTAGAATCTTCACCTTGGAATTTAAGGTCTTGTGGAACCCCTGCAATGACCGCTCCTGGGAATATTTTGCAGTTTTTACCAATTTTTGCTCCTGGGTATATGGTTACATTGGAACCGATCCAAGTACCATCTCCGATTTCTACATTTTCATGAATAACCGAAAAAGGATCAATGCTTACATTTTCACCGACTTTGGAATTTTCATGTACTTGTGATAGCTTACTTATCATGCGTCTTTTCTTACAATACTAGCAGTCATTACGGCTTCACAGACCAATGTGTTTCCCACATAGGCTTCACCTTTCATTTTTGCAATCCCTCTTCTAATTGGGGACAATAGTTCACACTTGAATACCAAAGTATCTCCTGGTAAGACCATTTTACGGAACTTGCAGCTTTCTATTCCTAAGAAATAAGTCCAGTAGTTTTCTGGGTCATCCACTGTGCTAAGCACAAGAATGCCGCCAGTCTGTGCCATGGCTTCTACTTGTAATACTCCTGGCATGACAGGATTGTTCGGGAAATGCCCCATAAAAAACGGTTCGTTGATGGTAACATTCTTAACACCAGCGACTACCGTGTCATCAAGATAAATGATTTTATCCAAAAGTTGAAAAGGATATCTATGTGGAAGGATATTCCCAATTTGGTTAATATCCATCACAGGAGGGAGTTTAGGGTCATAATGAGGGATATGACTCGGTCCTGCTTTTTCCATTGCCCTTTTTAGCTTTTTGGCAAAAGCAACATTGGCTGCGTGTCCTGGTCTTGCTGCCAGTATTTGGGCCTTTAATGGCCTTCCTACCAAAGCAAGGTCTCCCACCACGTCAAGTAGTTTGTGTCTGGCAGGTTCGTTTTTGTAACGCAGCTCTACATTATTAAGTATTCCTTCTTGTCGGACTTCAACTTTAGGCTTGTTGAACATTTTGGCAAGGCCTTCAAGCTCTTCGTCAGTGACAATGCGGTCTACGACCACAATGGCATTGTTCAGGTCGCCTCCTTGAATCAAGTTTTGCTTATAAAGCATTTCCAGTTCATGAAGGAAGCAGAAAGTTCTACAAGAGGCTATTTCAGATTTAAATTGGCTAATATCAGTAATGGATGCATGCTGGCTACCCAATACAGGTGAATTATAATCCACCATAACAGTAACACGGTAATCATCCAATGGCAATGCTGCCATTTCCACTTCACGGGCAGAATCCCTATAATGAATACTCTCTGGAACTTCGAAGAAGCGCCTTAAAGCATTTTGCTCTTGCAAACCAGCGTCTTCCAGAATACTGATGAACTGTATGGAGCTACCATCCATGATAGGAGGTTCAGGACCGTCCAATTGGATGAGAACATTGTCAATTTCAAGTCCTACCAAGGCGGCTAGTACGTGCTCTACAGTAAATACTCTAGCGCCACTCTGCTCTATGGTAGTGCCTCTGGATACGTCTACTACATTATCTACGTCCGCATCAATGATGGGAGAACCTTCAAGATCAATTCTTTGAAACTTGTATCCGTGATTGGGAGGAGCAGGTACAAATGTCATGTTGGCTACTACTCCAGTATGTAGTCCAACTCCAGAAACTGTAACCTGTTTTCCTATGGTATGCTGTTTAACTTTCATTAATGATGTTTTTGGGGCATCCTTTTGTATTCGCCCACAAATTTATTGTTTTTTTTCCAGATCTTTAATTTTATTCTGTAGACTTGGCAAATTTTTAAAAATAGAATAGGATTTCAAGAATTCCTTCATTTCGTATCCGATGTATCCAAAAATTGTCTGGCCAGGTTTGTTGATGGATTTTGTGATGCCTGTTTTGGCTCCTATCGTTGTATTGTCTGCAATTTTTAAGTGGCCAATTATACCTACCTGGCCAGCGATGATGCAATTTTTTCCAATTTCTGTGGATCCCGAAATTCCAGATTGTGCTGCAATTACGGTGTTTTCTCCGATGATTACATTATGGGCTATTTGAACAAGGTTATCAATTTTTGCTCCTTTTTTGATAATAGTAGACCCCATGGTAGCGCAGTCAACCGTACTGTTTGAGCCTATACTGACATTGTCTTCAATGAGTACATTGCCCAATTGAGGGATGTTTTTGTAGGTTTTATCTTCTTGTGGGGCAAAACCAAAACCGTCAGCGCCTATGACAACATTAGGATGGAATTCACAATTATTGCCGATAATGGTTTCATTATAAATTTTCACCCCTGCATGAATGATACAATTGTCTCCAATGGTCACCTTGTCACCAATAAAGGCTTGGGAATGGATGATGACGTTGTTACCAATTTTACAATCTTTGCCGATATAGCTGAAAGCCGCCCTGTAACCTCCTTCTCCGAATTTGCTAGAGCTATCCATAAAGGAAGGCTGTTCTACCCCTATTTTAGAATGTTTTGTAAACTGGGCGTAGGCTTCTAGCAACTGAGTAAACCCAGAATATGGATCCTTTACTTTAATGAGTGTGGTGTTGATAGGCTTGGCAGGGGAAAAATCTTTGGCCACGATTACAGCTGTGGAATTTGTGCTGTAAATATACGGTTCATACTTCATATTGGACAAAAAGCTTATCCCCCCTTCGGCTCCATCTTGGATTTTGTCCAGTCTGCTTACTTTTTTGGTGCCATCACCTTCGATTTCTCCGTTTAAAAGCTCTGCAATCTGACTAACGGTAAATTCCATGAGTTTTAAAATTATGTTAGCGCAAAGTTAAATCTTTAGCCCGACAAGCATAATACTTTTTGACAATTTTGCTCATTGCTTTAATATTGGGAAGGTCTGCTGCTTGGGCAACATCTATTACCTCTCCCTTTTTGGTCAATATGAGGATGCTTTCTTTGGCTACATAGGCATTGTTCGATATAGAGCCATATGAAAAGAAATAGGGTAGTTCTTCTTCAGTAATGTCCAGGGTTTCTATGATTTTCCTTTCCATGTCTAAAAGTTCATCTTTTTCTAAAGGAAGGTTACTTAATTTGATTTTGAAAAGGTTTCTGGTCAAAAACATATCCGCAATATTGCTCAATACCAAGTCTTTGTTCTTTTGCCAGAGTTTTACAGCACCCCAAATATCAAAGTCATCCATGCTTGCGAATATTTCCTGAATATCAGTCGACTTTTGGAAATCATTTAGGGTAAAGTTGTTTTGAAGGAAATAGCTAAGTGCTTCAGATCCCTGTAGATTGGTGCCGGATTGCTGAAGATCTTTTGCCCTTTTTATAAGGTTAATCAGCATTTTTTCAGCACTAACTGTGGTTTTATGCAGATAAACCTGCCAATACATTAATCTTCTGGCACTGAGAAAGTTCTCTATACTGTAAAGTCCCTTTTCTTCCACTACAATCTGGTCATCCTTGATATTCATCATTTTGATTATCCTGTCTGCTCCTATGGTGCCTTCGGAAACTCCCGTAAAAAAACAGTCCCGCTGTAAATAATCCAATCGGTCAATGTCAAGTTGGCTGGAAACTAATTGATGAAAGAATTTTCTTTCATAATTATTCTTAAATATTCTTAACGCTAGGTCGAGCTGGCCGTTTAATTGTTTGTTAAGAGATTCCATGAGCAGGAGCGACAAAGACTCATGGGGAATACCCTTTAATAAAGTGTATTCGAGGGCATGAGAAAAAGGTCCATGCCCAATATCATGTAATAGAATAGCAATTAAAGAAGCCTCATATTCTTGATCACTAATTTCATGGCCCTTATTACGCAGATTGTCCAAGGTGATGCTCATCAGGTGCATTGCACCCAAGGCATGGTGGAATCTGGTATGCAGTGCGCCAGGGTATACAAAGTCGGTCAAGCCCAGCTGTTTGATCCTTCGTAACCTTTGGAAATAAGGATGGTCAATAATAGTGAAAATCAACTCGCTGGGAATGGTGATAAAACCGTAAACTGGATCGTTGAGAATTTTATGGCTTTTCAATTGCCTAAGAATTAGTTGATAGAAATCAAAAGTAGTTATAAATTTATAAGAAATAAACCGGAAAAGATGCAAAAATTTAAAATTCTCTGGGCTGATGATGAGATTGACCTACTCAAGCCTCATATCATGTTTTTGGAGCAAAAAGGATATGAAATCACCACTGTTAATAGCGGAAACGATGCCATTGAAATGGTAGAAAACTCCAATTATGATGTGATATTTTTAGATGAAATGATGCCGGGGATGACTGGTTTGGAGACCTTACAGCAAGTCAAAATACTAAAGCCTCAGACGCCAGTGGTGATGATCACCAAAAGTGAAGAGGAGCATATAATGGACGATGCCATAGGAGGGAAGATAGCTGATTATCTGATTAAACCCATTAATCCTAGTCAGATATTGCTATCAGTGAAAAAGATCCTTCAAAACAAGCAGTTGATTAGTGAGAAGACAAATATGTCTTATCAACAGGATTTTTCGCGGATCAGCATGGCCTATAATGACGCTATAGATCATGAGGAATGGGCAGATATTTACAAGAAACTTACTTACTGGGAGCTAGAAATAGATAAGACAGAGAATAAAAGTATGCAGGAAGTTTTGGATACTCAGAAATCCGAAGCCAATGCCAATTTTGCTCGGTTTATCAAAGAAAATTATTTGGATTGGCTAAATGATGCTGACGTTGATAAACCCATCTTGTCGCATCGAGTAATGAAGGAAAAAGTCTTTCCACACCTTCAGGACGGTCAAAAACCATTGTTTTTCGTAGTGATAGATAATTTGCGGTTGGACCAATGGGAGGTCATTGAACCTTTATTGAGTGACCACTTCAACGTGAAGTCAGAGGATACTTATTATAGTATTCTGCCTACCACCACAGCTTATGCAAGAAATGCCCTATTTAGCGGAATGATGCCATTGGATATGGCCAGGTTTCACCCTGATTTGTGGGAAGGCGAAGATACTGATGAAGGCAAGAATAACCATGAAAAGGAATTTTTGGAAGTTAATTTGAAGAAAAATAGGCTCCAATCGAAATTCAGCTATCACAAAATTTTACAAGCCAGTCAGGGGAAATCTGTTTTGGATCAGTTTTCCAATTTGATGAATAATGACCTGAATGTGCTGGTTTATAATTTTGTGGATATGATGTCACACGCAAGAACGGATATGAAAATGATCAGGGAACTTGCTCCTGACGAATCAGCCTATAGATCCATCACTGAAAGTTGGTTTTTGCACAGTTCTTTGTTTGAATTATTTAAAAGGGTAAGTGAGGCTGGTTGTGATGTGATTGTAACGACAGACCATGGTACCAAAAGAGTGAACAGACCTTATAAAATTATTGGAGACAGAAAGGTGACCACCAACTTAAGGTATAAGCAAGGGAAGAACCTCAACTTTGAATCAGGAAAGGTCTTTGAAATCAGTAAGCCTGAGGATGCCAAATTGCCGAGGTTTAATGTTTCCACAAGTTATGTTTTTGCAGTAGAAGATTATTTCTTTGCATATCCGAACAATTACAATTATTATGTAAATTACTACAAAGATACATTCCAACATGGAGGTGTTTCTTTGGAGGAAGTAATTGTACCGATCATGCACCTTTCACCTAAGCAGTATTAAGAAAGCATTGAAAAAGATTACTTGTGAAGATAAAGGTCAGCTGCCCGAAGTAGCCAGACAGATCATTGAAGAATGTAAAAATGTGCCCGTATGGGTGTTTATGGGGAATATGGGGGCTGGCAAAACCACTTTGATAAAAGCCATTGCCGAGGCATTTGGCGTAGGTGATCTGGTGAGCAGTCCGTCGTTTTCCATAGTCAATGAATATGAAAATGAGCAGGGCGAAGTTTTTTATCATTTCGATTTCTATCGGGTAGAGGAACAGGAAGAGGTGCTGGAGATCGGGGTTGATGAGTATTTCTATAGTGGTAGATATTGTTGGTTGGAGTGGGCCGAAAAAATTCCGGATTATCTTCCTGAGGAATTTTATTTGATTTCTATTGAAGTCACTGGAGAGGAAACAAGGGAGATGAGCATTAAAAAGATACACGATGGGAGCTAAAATGGCAGAGATACGCAAAGAGGCAGGAATATATCCCAAAGAAGCCTTGGCCAGGGTCAAAAGCTCTGATCATTCGATTTTGATAGGATTGCCGAAGGAAAATGAGGTGCAGGAAAAAAGGATGGTTCTTACCCCTGAAGCAGTGGCGTTATTGGTTAATAATAACCAGCGGGTGATGGTGGAATCAGGAGCTGGCCGTCCTTCCAAGTTTTCCGATAAGGAATATGCTGATGCAGGGGCCAAGGTGGTTTATTCTTCAAAAGAAGCATTTGAAGCGGAAGTGGTCCTAAAGGTCGAGCCACCGTCTTTGGAGGAGATATCTCATATGAATCCCGGCAGTTGCCTGATTTCTGCATTGCAATTGGGCAAGCAAAAGGCAGAGTATATTCATTCGCTCAACAGGAAAAAGATCACGGCTGTTTCTTTTGAAAATTTGGAAGATAAGGTAGGTGGTATGCCTGTTGTTCGGGCTATGAGTGAGATCGCAGGAAGTACCGTGATGCTTATCGCGGCAGAATATCTTAGCAGTGTAAAGCAAGGGGGAAAGGGCTTGATTTTAGGAGGAATCACAGGGGTCCCTCCGACTCAGGTGGTTATCATTGGAGCAGGTACTGTTGCAGAGTATGCTGCAAGGACTGGACTTGGGTTAGGTGCCAGTATTAAGATTTTTGACAATCATTTATACAAGTTGAGAAGAATTAAACAGCTTCTTGGGCAACAAGTATATACTTCAACTATAGATAATTTTACCTTGGGTGAAGCACTGAAGGAAGCAGATGTAGTGATTGGCGCTTTAAGGGCTGAAAAAGGAAGGTCCAAAGTAGTGGTTTCTGAAGAGATGGTAGCTGCTATGATGCCTGGTAGTGTGCTGATAGATGTTAGTATTGACCAGGGAGGCTGTATCGAGACTTCCCGAATGACCACCCATGAAAAACCAGTATATAATCTATATGATATCATTCATTACTGTGTTCCGAATATAGCTTCCCGGGTGTCCAGAACCGCTTCGGTTTCCTTAAGTAATATCTTTACGCCCATTCTTTTACAAATGGCAGATCTGGGTGGTGCTGAGGAAATGATCTTTAATTATAAATGGTTTATGAAAGGGGTGTACACTTATAGGGGGAGCTTAACCAATGCCCATCTAGGCAGGAAGTTCCAGATGAACCATAAGGAGCTTCAGCTGTTATTGGCCGCGAGATACTAAGAAAGCAATTTTTGACGTAAAAGGAATTCCAATTGTTCGTTGGCCTTGATCAGGTCATCGGTGAGTTTTTTGTTTTCCTTTCGGAGGGAGAAAACTTCAAAAGCATTTTTGATTACTGTTTTCATATAATCTTCTTCCCAAGGCTTGGTTAGGTAATGGTATACCTGTCCTTTATTGATGGCGTCAATTACCGCTTGAATATCGGTATAACCCGTTAATAATATTCTTATAGGATCAGGGTAATTTGGGATAATGGATTCCAAGAATTCAACACCTGTTTCTTCCGGCATTCTTTGGTCCGTAATGATAAGGTCGATTTCCTTGGTTTTTAAAATATTTCTTCCTTCCTCAGCTGAAATTGCAAGGTGAACTTTGTACTCACGTCTAAAAGTAGCTTTAAATGCTTGAAGATTGTTCTCTTCATCATCTACATAAAGAATTCGTATTTTTTCTTTTGTCGATTCAGTCATGTGCTAATCTTTGAATTCAATGCTTACCTTGGTGAGATATGCGGATGTTTAAATATAAATAAAATCTCTTTCTCGTACTATTTTACAAATATATATGTAAAACTGTCATCTATACTCAATTTAAGTAAATCTATTTGGAAATTTCAGGGTTTTTTCGAGTGATTTTTTAGTTTTTTCATTTAATTACAATGTCAATAAAGTAACTTTACTTGCGTTTGTCATCAAAAATATCACCAAGGTATAAATGGATTTGAATTATATAAAAGGAACGAATCCCAATTGGGAGGCGATTATATTACCTGCAGAGCCTAAAAGTAAAGAGGAAATCCAGCTATTAGATCGGTTAAAGAAAGATCCTACGGTGGAGAAATTTGATCAGTTGGATGGTCAAATGGCCGAATTGATTAAGATAAAGCATCCTAAAGATGACTTAAAAGATGATGAACTTGTGGTGATGGTGAAAGGATTTTTTGAAAGTCAATCCAGGGATACATATGGGTGTTGGGTTTACTACCATTGGAGAAGGCAATTGATAAGGACTTTGGAGCAAGAGGACTTTATAATGGTCCGAACTTCCAGGAATCAGTATAAAATCACCAAGGAGGAACAGGATTTATTGTCCACCAAAAAGATTGGTGTAGTAGGCTTGTCAGTTGGGCAAAGTGTGGCACTGAGTTTGGCAATGGAGAGGTCCTTTGGAGAGTTGAGAATAGCTGATTTTGACACCTTAGAATTAAGCAATATGAATAGGATCAGGACTGGGGTGTATAATTTAGGGGTGAAAAAGGCTTGGATGGTTTCCAGAGAAATAGCAGAGATTGATCCTTTCTTAAAAGTGACCATATATGAAGAAGGTGTCAACCAGTCCAATATAGATGACTTTTTTGAAAAGGGCGGAATGTTGGATATGTTGGTGGAGGAATGTGATAGTCTCGATGTTAAGATTTTGGCCAGAGAAAAGGCAAGGGCCAAAGGAGTGCCCGTGGTAATGGATACCTCTGATAGAGGAATGGTTGACGTAGAACGTTTTGATTTAGACCCTAAGCGACCTTTGTTACATGGGCTAGCAGGGAATTTAAAATACGAGGAGCTTAGCAGCTTGTCAAATGAGGAAAAAGTACCTTTTATAGGGAAAATGATAGGTATGGAAACCTTGTCTACAAGAATGAAAGCTTCATTTATGGAGGTAGGAACGTCGATTGGTACTTGGCCTCAACTGGCCAGCTCAGTGATACATGGAGGGGCTGTTTGTGCAGATGTGGTGCGAAAGATCTTTTTGAATCAATTCAGTGATTCTGGTAGGTATTATTTTGATTTTGATGAGGTCTTGTATAAAAAAGCAAAGCCTAATGAGCTTGATCAGACTCCTGCTCGACCCAATGGGAAAAAACAATTTATTCCCGAAGGTGGTTTGAGTTCCCAAAAAGTAATCAGCAAGTCCACGGTTTTAGAATTGGTCAAGAAAGCCAATTTGGCTCCTTCTGGAGGAAATTGCCAACCTTGGAAATGGGTGTATGACAAAGAGGGAGTGCTTCATCTATTTTATGACAAAAGTTTAAGTGAGTCCTTATTGGATTTTAATGGTACCGGAACCTTACTAGCTTTAGGTGCAGCTTTAGAAAATTTGGTTTGGTCAGCGCATCATGAAGGAATAGGCGTTAATATTCATTTCAATGAATTGGAATTTGGAGATGATTATATAGCCAAAATTACTTTTAATGAAAATAAGGAAGAGGGGGAAAGCGCTGAATTTGATTATTTATATCCATATATTGAAAAGAGGGTAACCAACCGAAAGCTTGAGCAGGGGAAGGAAATTCGGCCTGAAGTATTAGAGGAGTTAAGGGATATTGCGACAGATGCTGGCAATGGTTTTGAGATATTGACTGACCGAAGTCAATTTAGTGAGTTGATTGAGATCTTGGGTGTGATGGATAAGATCCGGGTATTGAATCCGATAGGCTATGCTGATTTCGTGAGGGAAATAAGGTGGACAGAGAAAGAGACTTTAGAGACCAAGGATGGAATAGATATAGAAACCTTGGAACTCAAAAATACAGGGGTAGCTGCATTGACATTATTGAGAGATAAGCAGGCAATAGCGTTTTTGAAAAGTAATAAATTGGGAGATGGTTTAAAAGAAATGTCCAAAGATACGATTAATGCTTCTTCAGCCATTTGTTTGCTAACCGCAAAGGATTTTTCTCCCTATTCCTATCTTAATGGGGGAAGGGTTTTGCAGCGGGTTTGGACCCATATTAACAAAAATGATGTGGCCTTTCAACCGATTTCCGCTTCATTGTTTTTCTTTCATCGATTAAAAAGAGAAGGATTAAAGCATTTTTCCCTAGAAGAAGGAGAGATTATCAAAGACGCACATCAAAGATTAAGAGATGTGTTTCAATTACCTCCTGATACCAATGAAGTGTTTATGTTTAGGCTTACTACTGCTTCTGATGTTTCGATAAGGTCTTTGAGGAGAGATGTGTTGGATACAGTAGCGTTCTTATAAGATGTTTATATTTAAAGCATTCAGAGCAATTGATAATGAGGACCTATGCCTTGAGTTTTTGGAAGGACACCGAAATGTGCTTAAGGAATATGGAGTGACCAAAGTAACTTCAGCTAGAAGGGATTGGATCAGTAACCCCAACGTATATGTCATAGTAGTTATAGATGCTGAGGAGAAAAGAGTAGTGAGCGGAATGAGACTACATCTTGCCCATGAAGATTATCCTTTGCCCATGGAGACAGCCATTGCTGAAGTGGATAAGAGTATACATTGTGTGGTGGCTAAGTATAGGGAAAATGTCACAGGAGAAATTGGAGGACTATGGAATTCCCGATCAATTGCCGGTTACGGTATAGGTATTAAATTTTTGATTCGTTGTGGAATAGTATTGGCCGAGCAACTTAAGATGGGGACGCTGTTGGCATTATGTGCTGAGCATACATTGGGTTCCTGTTTGGAGAAAGGGTTCGAAATTGAAGAGGGCGTGGGGAATTCAGGGAAGTTCAATTATCCAAAGATTGATTTGGTGGCTACTGCAGCGGTAATTAAAGATTTGGTTAATTTACCGTTAGCCCTTGAAGAAGAGAGGGAAGAAGTTTTTAAGCTTAGAAGGGAATTGAATTGTGAGTCAGTGTATTCTACAGCCCGTGGGGAAATGCATATTAAGTACGAACTGGAATTATAAATATATCAACTATGTCAGGTGTTTTTGGGCTTGTTTTAGCCCTTTTGCTCAGTTTAGTAGATCCTGGTCAAGATATTAATTTGATCAATTCAGAGAATACCAAGATAAATACAATTTATTATCAAGAGTTTTCTGAACAGGAAAATCCTGGAATTGATCAACTGATCCAATATGATGGATTTAAGCAGAAAGAAGGTTTTGCTCCTAATTTTGGCGTTAATAATGATGTCGTTTGGATAAAATTCCATGTTATCAATCAGGATAATAGGCCAGAACAATTTTTAGTGATGGACAATCCTACTTTGGATGAAATAGAGTATTACCTGTTTGAGTCTGGAGAATTGATCGATAAGGGAATTAGGGGAAGATCATTCCGGGATAAGGTAAATGACCATTCCTCTTCAGGTTATATACTTCCATTAAAACTAGAGACAAATATAGAATATGCGATCTACTTAAAGGTGAAAAGCTTTGAGAAGAAGGTGTTACCAATGAAAATAATGCCGGAAATTGAAGTTTTGAAAGAAGTAAAAAGAGAAGACGTTTATTTCGGGGTGTTTTCCGGAATTTTTATTGGCTTGCTCTTTTACAATCTATTCCTTTACTTTTCATTGAGAGACAAAGCTTATCTGCTATATGTGTTCCACACCGTATTTGTATGGCTGGCCCAGTCATCAATCATGGGATATACTCAGCAAATTTTATGGCCTGAATGGGATTGGATTAATTCCAGGGCAAATATGCTGTTCTCGTCCGCAGTCAGTATTGTGGGCATACTTTTCCTTAAAGAGTTTCTCAATACGAAAAAGTTTGTTCCGAAGCTTGATAAAGGCTTAAGGGTCTTTTTTGTGATATATCCCATAGTCGTTCTTACGGCGATTATAGGTCATCAAACCTTGAGTTATAATATCCTGATTTTTACCCAATCTATTATTGTCTGGTATATTTTGTTGATTGGTATTCAGGTGAATAGAGAAGGGTATAGGCCTGCAAGGTATTACTTATTGGCTTGGTCATTCTTTATGTTGGGGATTTTCCTTTTCGTTATCAGGGATATGGGGCTGATACCCTATAATATGTTTTCCGCTTACGTTATGCCTGTGGGGTCAGTATTAGAAGTGATTTTGCTTTCATTAGCCTTGGCTGATAAAATCAATGTACTAAAGGTGGAGAAGGAAGAAGAACAGCATAAAACCCTTAACGCGATAAAAGAAAATGAAAGGTTAATAAAGGAACAGAATGTTATTTTGGAAGAAAAAGTTAAATTGAGAACTGAAGAGTTAGAAAGAACGCTAAGCAATCTTCAAAATACACAAACCCAATTGGTGAATCAGGAAAAGATGGCATCTCTTGGGCAATTGACTGCCGGAATTGCGCATGAGATCAATAACCCGATCAACTTTGTGAGCTCCAATATATCGCCTTTGAAAAGGGATATAAAAGACATTATGGAGATAGTGGAGGCGTATAGGGAGAAGGGAAAAACTGAATTTAAAGAAGAGACCAAAGAAGAACTGCAGGAACTGGAAGAAGATCTTGAGTTTGATTACTTGATTGAAGAGGTAGCCTTGCTTTTGAAGGGGATGGAAGATGGAGCGAAGAGGACAGTTGAAATTGTAAAAGGGCTAAGGTTGTTCTCCAGGGTGGATGAGCAGGATGTCAAGAAGGTAGATCTACATGATGGGATCAACAGTACCTTGGTTTTATTAAATAGCACCATGGGGAAAATTGAGGTAAAAAAGGATTATGGCAATATCCCTATGGTCGAATGCTTGGCAGGTAAAATGAACCAAGTATTTATGAATATTATCAGTAATGCAATTCAAGCTTTGGGTGAGCAAGGGAGTGAAAACTCTGCACCTGGAATTTTAATAAAAACAATGTCCCAAAACGGGGAAGTAACATTAGAAATAGAGGATAATGGTCCTGGAATGCCAGAACATGTCCGAGAAAGAATTTTTGAACCATTTTTTACAACAAAGGCCGTAGGGAAAGGTACTGGTTTGGGTTTATCTATTGTTTATAAGATAATCGAGAACCACCGTGGTAAATTAGATGTTTTTACCTCCCCTGGAAAAGGAACTAAGTTTGTAATTAAGTTACCTGTATATCAAAAAACACCTAAAAATGAGCAGTAAGATTCATGTTTTATATTTAGATGACGAGGACAATAACCTACACTCTTTCAAAGCCAGTTTAAGAAGAGATTTTAAGATATATACTGCTCTGAATGCCGAAGAGGGCTTAGAGTTGGCCCAGAATAATGAGGTACATGTAGTTATAGCTGACCAGAGAATGCCTGGAATGACCGGGGTGGAATTTTTTGAGAAACTGGTAAAAATAAAGCCAGACCCAATCCGAATTTTATTGACGGGATATTCTGATATTGCCAGTGTAATTGATGCTATCAATAAAGGTGAGGTATATAGGTTTATTGATAAGCCATGGAATATAGAGCAGATAAAAAACGCTATTAAAAATGCTGCAGATATTTATTTTACCAGAAAGGAACTCAAGGAGAAAAACCAGCGCTTGAAGAAAATGCATTCTGAGATGAACCAATTTGTTTATAGTTTGTCTCATGAGCTCAGAGGCCCATTGATGAGTATTTCAGGTGTTTCCAAATTGGCTAAAATGGAATGTACTGACAATAGAATATTGGAGTATTTTGAAATGATTGATTCAGCTACCTTTAAACTGGATGATTTTATATATAAAATGCTCGACTTTTATCGCTCTACCAAAATTGACAATGTAATAACTTCCATTGATTTCAATGAGTTGTTGGGACAGCAGTGCGAAGCATATAATAATAAATGGGATCTCAGCGATATTCAACTAGAAGTGAATGTCAACCAAGAAGAGAAATTTGATTCTGATGAGGCAAAGCTTAGAGTGATCTTTAATAACCTTTTCAGCAATGCATACAAATTCCAACAGGAAGGTAACCCCGACAAGTTCATCAAGGTGGATGTTCAAGTCCAGGGAGGAAATGCAATAATAGAGGTGTCTGACAATGGTATCGGTATAGATGAAAAGTATCAAAAAGAAGTGTTTGAACTATTTCATAGGGCTACGCAAAAGAATGTTGGGGCTGGAATAGGTTTATATATGGTAAAGGAATCAGTTGAACAGTTAGAGGGAGATATAGAATTGAATTCCGCTGTTGGTGGTGGTACTTCCTTCAAGATTACCATTCCTTCTTTATAGCCAAATCATAAAGGAAAGAAAAAGGAGCTGGTCGGTAAGGCCAGCTCCTTTTTGATTTATATCACCTGGTGAAGCTAAAAATCACCAGCACTTCATCGGTGAGTTTTTGTTCTTCAGGAGAGAATGTAGGGGGGGCAGCATCTGCACCTCTGATTTGGGCCTTCATATATTCCATTTGTACAGGCCTTGGGGGGAAGCTCTGCTGGGAACTATAATCGACTTTGAAAACTTTTACATCCTTGATATCCAATGTGTTTGCAATCAGGTTAGCCTTTTCCTTTGCATCCGCAAGGGCAGTGGTGAGGAGTTCCTTTTCGTACTTTTTCTGCATTTCTTCAGATACAGTAAAGGAAACATGAAACATTATTTCTTCACTTTTGTTCAGGCGATCAACTAAGGAAACCAAATCCTTATCTGGAGAGCTCAGTTCAATTTTGATGTTTTGAGTGGCTACATAGCCACTGTCCTTTGAACTCCCTTGACGATAAATTCTGTTTTGGTTTATTCTGTATTGGCTGGTGGAGAATTCGAAGTCAGAAAGTCTACTTGAATTGACCAGTTTTTCGATTTCACTTGTTTTTTTGTTCAAGGCAGCAGCAGCTTCAGATGCAGCCATGGCGATTTTCTCAACACTAATGGAAATGATCGCCTGATCGGGTTTGATACTGATTTCACTTTTTCCAGTCACCTGAATAGTGTTGGGGTTATTTACTATTTGTGCTTGACTGACCGAAAAACCAGTTAGTAAAATGGTTAATATTAGAAGTACTTTTTTCATGATATTTAAAAATGGTTACTCCAACTAAACGGCAAAACATAGGCCATTATAACAGCAAGGCTGAAAAAAAAGCATCAAATTCATTTTTTTACTTTGTTAACAAGCCAAATGGCAGTAATTTGCCGGCCGTTTCAGTCATTATGAATGTAAAAAATGTTTTTAATATGATTAATCCATGGCATGATGTTCAAATAGGAGATGAAGCTCCGGAATACGTAATGGGCGTCATTGAAATCCCTAAAGGAAGTAAAGGAAAGTACGAATTGGAAAAAAAGACGGGTATGTTGATGCTGGATAGGGTTTTGTTTTCAGCAGTTCATTATCCTGCCAACTATGGCTTTATTCCACAGACTTTTTGTGAGGATCATGATCCATTGGATATCTTGATCATTTCTCAGATCGATATTCCATCCATGACTTTGGTTAAGGCTAAGGTGATAGGGGTGATGAGAATGGTAGATGGTGGTGAAGCTGATGATAAAATCATCGCTGTAGCAGCAGATGACCAGTCTGTAAATTACATCAACGATATTGATGAGCTTCCTCCATATTTGATGAAAGAAACGCACCGTTTCTTCGAAGATTATAAGAAGTTGGAAAACAAGGAAGTAAAAGTGGAAGACTTTCTGGGTAAGGAGGATGCGATGAGGATTATTCAAGAGAGCATTGATCTTTACGATAAGAATTTTAGAAATAAAAAATAAAAAAAGGCTGTCGCAAGACAGCCTTTTTTTATGCCTATCCTTTAGGGAATCAGTGGTAAACTAAACTTAGCGTGGCCAAATGGCATATCAACGCTATTTTTTTTGTAATTTGCGATTTGCAAAGAAAGCGTTTATGTCGAGATTTGATCATATAAGACCTTATTATGATACCGAAGTCAACCAGGCTATTATAAGTGTGGTGGATGACCCTATGATGAAAGCCATCATGGAATTTACCTTTCCAGAAATGGAAGAGGAAGAGTGGAAAAGTCAGTTAAGAAGAACTCATTCAATCCGAGACTTCCAGATTAACTTTATTTATCCCGCCATTAAGATGGTGCTAAAGAAAAGTTCTGAAGGACTTAGCTATAGTGGATTTGAACAGCTAGACCAGCATACAGCCTATCTATTTATATCAAATCACAGGGACATAATCCTGGATACTTCATTGTTGAATTATACCTTGTACAATAATGGTCTGATGATGACTTCATCTGCTATTGGTGATAATTTGGTGAAGAAGCCTTTTTTAATGACCCTTTCTAGACTTACTAGAAACTTTATTGTACAGCGAGGTCTGCCTGCCAGGGAATTGTTGGAAAGTTCTAAGCTGATGTCCCTGTATATTCAGGAGTTATTAATGCATGAAAACCGTTCAGTGTGGATTGCTCAGCGAGAAGGAAGGACCAAGGACGGTAATGATGCTACCCATAAAGGAGTGCTGAAGATGATTTCAATGGCCCGGGGAGAAGAACCGGAAATGAGTTATTTTAAAAAGCTCCATATTGTGCCAGTGTCTATTTCATATGAATATGATCCTACTGATCTGCTGAAAATGCCTGAATTGATGGCGAAGTCCAGGGCAGAAGTTTATGTGAAAGAAAAGAATGAGGATTTTGTCACTGTACTAAATGGTATCATAGGGCAAAAGAAGCGCATTCATATCCATGTAGGCAATCCTTTGGATGAAGAGATCGATCAAATCATGACAGAGGTAGAGTCAGCCAATAAGCAGTTCCAAGCTTTGTGTAATGTGATAGACCAAAAAATTATTTCTAATTTCAAATTATGGCCTACCAATTATATCGCCCATGATCTTCTGCATAATTGTGACCAATTTAAAGATGAGTATACTCTAGAGGAAAAGGAGGCTTTTGAAGAGCGGTTCAAGAAGGGAGTAGATCAAAATGATGGTGTGGCTGTCAAGAACTTTTTGGCCATGTATGCCAATCCAGTGACTAATCAAGAAGCATTAAAAGTAAGTGAATAGGGAGGTGTAAAACATCTCCTTTATTTTTCTTCGGTAGCATTCCAATAGGGCAGTCTCCTACATGAACTGATTTCAAGAGTGTGAAAATCGAATTCCTCAGTGACCTTGCCTTCAAGGAGGTAAATTCCCTTGCCAGCTAGGGGGTGTTTTTTTACAACTGGGGGGAAGTGAACCGTATCTATCCAGTCCCCGTCCCTGTCTAGGAATGTTCCAAAGTTCATGACTTCGCCTTTTATTGTCCGGGTGTATTTTATGGCGACCAAATAGCCAAGTACCTGTATGTGCTTTCCAGAATAGTATGCTATGTCCTTGGCCTTGATGCCAAGAGTATGATCATCTTTGAGCAGAAAGAAAGGGTCTTCCAAAGGGAACTCAAGGATTTCCAATTGATCGAGGATGTCCTGTCTGGTATCATTGGCTTCTAATGTTGGGACTTTTATATCTTTAAATCCTACCTGTCTAAATAAGTGCTGGTGCGGCGTTCTGTTTTTTTGCTTGTTGAATAAAAAATGAGCTTCCCAAAGAAGTGCTTGTTTGGTTTTGGCTATGAATCGAAATGCACCAATACGGATTAAAATGAGCAACTGTTCAAGGCTGATAGGAACTCTGGTAATGAAGTCCTTTAGATCGGTAAAATATCCTTCCTGTTTTCGGTTTTCCAAGATGTGGCGGCTGACTTCTTTTTGAAGGTACTTCAAGTGGATAAAGCCTAAAAAGACAGTATTACCTTTGATACAGGTGAGTTGATCGCTTTCATTGACATGAGGGAGTTGTACATCTGCACCAGTTGCCATTAGTTCACGGATATAAAATTCGGTTTTATAGAATCCTCCAAAGTTATTGATAACACCGACCATAAATTCCTTAGGGAAATGGGCTTTCAGGTAAAGGCTTTGGTAGCTTTCCACGGCAAAGGAGGCAGAATGTCCTTTGGCAAAGGAATAACCTGCAAAGCTTTCTACTTGGTGCCATACCTCTTCAGTAATGGTTCGATCGCGTCCCTTTTCAAGTGATTTCTTGAAAAAGCTATCTTTTACCCGCTGGAACTCCTCTTTTGATCTGAATTTCCCGCTCATTCCTCTTCTGAGCACATCAGCTTCATCAAAAGATAGTCCTGCAAAATGATGGGCTACTTTGATGACATCTTCTTGGTATACCATGATGCCATAGGTTTCTGGCATGAGGTCATAGAGTATGGGATGGGCACGGGATTTTCTCAAGTTTGGGCTTCGATGTCTCAGGATGTATTCTCTCATCATTCCAGAGCGGGCCACACCAGGTCTAATGATCGAACTGGCAGCGACCAGTCCGAGATATTCATCTACCTTTAGTTTGGTCAGGAGCATACGCATGGCCGGTGATTCTACATAAAAGGCCCCTATGGTATGTCCTTTTCTCAGAAGGGCTTTGATCTTTTTGTCCTGTTTGAAGGTGGCCACTTGATGGATGTCTACTTTGATGCCTTGGTTTTCTTGGATGATGTCTAAACTGTCCCTGATATGTCCCAGTCCCCTCTGGCTAAGGATGTCAAATTTGGCAAAGCCTATTTCCTCTGCAATATGCATGTCAAAATGGGTGGTTGGAAAGCCCTTTGGAGGGAGGTCTGTAGCGGTGTAATAATGGATGGGGTGTTGAGAGATAAGGATTCCTCCAGCATGAATGCTCAAATGATTGGGCATACCGTGGATTAACTGGCTGTATTTTAAGACCAATTGACCAATACGGTCAGGGAAGTAGTTGCCTGGTTTAGCAATAAAATTGATCAAAGCTTCTATATCTGTTTTGGGTAATCCGAAAACTTTTCCCAATTCCCGAATGGCTGAATTGACCTGAAAGGTGTTATGTGTGGCTAATAGGCTTACGTATTCATGCTTTTCTGTATTGTGTTTATTGAAAATATATTGAATGATTTCGTCTCGATCCTTCCAGGAAAAGTCAATGTCAAAATCTGGAGGAGAGGTCCTGTACAAGTTGATAAACCGCTCAAAATATAGGTCCAGCTCAATGGGATCCACGTCGGTGATAAACAGGCAATAGGCCACGATGCTGTTAGCACCACTCCCTCTGCCCACATAATAAAACCCACGTTTACGGGCATAGGAGACAATGTCATAATTGATCAGGAAATAGGAAACAAATTCCTTTTTTTTGATGATGTCCAGTTCTTTTTCAATCCGTTCGACCTGGTTTGGGCTAAGGGTTTGCCCATAGCGAAGTTTTGCTCCTTTATAGCTTTCTTTCCTTAAGATTTGGAAGTCCTTTTCTTTATTTCCGAAAATACCTTGTTTGTTTTTTACGGCTTGGTAATCTTGATGAAAGTGGCAGGACTGTAATAGTTTTTGGGTGTTTTGGAGCAGCCAATACTGTTCATCACATCGATCGGCAAGATCTCCTATGCTGTAAAACTGATCAGAAATATGCCCTTGCTCTTCCAGAGGAAGTTTGCTAAGTAAGATATTGAGTTCTATGCAACGCAATAGTCTGTGAATATTAAAGGAACATTGGGAATAAAAAGATACGGGCTGAAGGAGTATCCATCTGTCCTTATGCTTGGCCCAGGGAGACCGGAGTGCCTTTTTGATTTGGGCAGGGTGAATACCTAGGTATTCATTTTTGCTTAGGTTTTCTAAAGTACAGGGGAATGGATAGATGATGGCTGTATTTTGCCATTGGGGAGCTCTGTCTGGAAAGGGATTTTTTTTTCTTTTGTGGACAGAAAGGTGCAGGTTCATTTCATAAAATCCGTGGTGATTTTTGGCTAGACCAATATATTGTTGTTTGATGCCATTCCTAAAATCAATGCCTGCTACAGGTTCTATGCCTGCCAGGGTTGCAGCCTTGAGGAAATTATAAATGCCTGCTGTGCAATTGATGTCGGTGAGCGCCATAGTTTTGACACCTTTGGCCTTTGCTTGGTCGACCAATTGATTTATGGACATGGTGCCATATTTGAAACTAAAATGGGAATGGCAATTAATAAACATGGCTGAATCAGGTTTGCCTGCAATTATTTACAAATATATATGTTTGTTTTGTAAACATATAATTGTTTGTTTTAAAAACATATTGTCCCTTGGAAGCTTTCTGTTTTAAGTAGGGATAGTACTATTTGGCGACTTTTGTACTATCTTTGTGCAGGTAAAAAATAATTAGTTATGAAAAGCGCAGGTGCAGCTATTTTGGAAGGAAAATGTCCAAGGTGTAGAAAAGGTAAAATATTCCCAGTGTCTATATTTAGCTTTAAAAAGTTGTCAGCAGTAAATCATAATTGTCCAAATTGCGGGGCAGTGCTGGAGCCAGAACCTGATTTTTATTATGGAGCCATGTATGTGAGTTATGCCCTTTCAGTGGCTTTGGTGATCAATGTGATGATCATTTTGAATTTTGTGTTTGGTGATCCTGATGTTTGGGTTTATATAGTTTCAGTGGCTGGGGCAAATTTATTGCTGTTACCCATTATGTTGCGTTATTCTAAGGTGTTGTACCTGTATGCAGCAGGTAAACTCAAATATGACCCTAAATCCAGTTAGGAAGTGATTATTTCTTAAGGTATTTGCTTGGTTTCCACATCAGCATAAGCATGCTGATGGTGATGCCTATTAGTAAAAAAAGAGCAGGCAATCCGCCTAAGTTAGAAAGCATTTTTACCCCATCGATGCCAGCAAAGGTGATCATTACCCATGCTAATAATCCGACCAAGGTACCCCAGGTGACCTTTAGGCTAGTGTCGGAATCGAACTTTTCTATGGAATAGCTTTTCATACTTAGTGATGCCATGGCCTCTGTATTTGAATCGGCTGCGGTAACATAGCTGATAAACATGGCTAGTGTAAATACAGGAGCCAATAGTTCCAGACTGCCCATGTCGGCGAATACTTGGTAGATGATAGATTCTGGTCCTTTGTTTTCAAGGAGATTTTTGAATGCAATGGGGGTGTTTTCTGCATAAAACAAAGTGCTTCCTCCTAAGATGCACATCCATGCCAAGCAAAATAGTGCTGGGAAAATCCAATTAAAAAGGATGAATTCCTTTACCGTTCTACCATAGGCAATCTTCCCTAAAAACAATGCGGTGATAGGTGCCCATGCCATCCAGTTTGCCCAATTAAATATTGTCCATGATTGAAGCCATGAGCTGTGCTTGATATTGCCTAACTGAAGGCTTAAAGGGATGAAATCGGCCAGGAAATGGGTAGTGCCCTCTCCAGCATAATGGAAAATACTAAGACTGGGTCCAATGGAGAGGATGAAAAGGCAGAAAATGATAAAGACATAAAAATTGATTTGACTAAGGCTTTTTATTCCTCTGTTTATGCCTGATGATGCGGAAAGTATAAAAGTGCTGATGATGAGTAAGGTGACAACTGGCCTGATAAAAGCTTTATCCCAATTGGGCCATTGGTCTTGGATGCCTCCTGATATGCTCAGAATTCCTGCTCCTAAGGAAGCAGACATGCCAGCAACCAAAGCAAACAAGCATACCATATCTATAGAGTTGGAGAACTGGTTTAATCTATTTTTTCCTAATATCGGAGCCAGGGGACTGCTGAGACTGAACTTTTGTTCAGCATTGTAGACTGCCAAGGCAATTCCCAAGGCGGGGATGCAGTAGATGGCATAGGGGGTAAAGCCCCAGTGCAAAAATATGGCCCCCATAGAGAAGTTGGCAGAGGCACTTGAGTTACTTGGGATATTTTTAAATTCAGGAGGATATAAATAGTGGAAGAGGGGTTCTGCACTTCCCCAGAATAATATCCCCACAGCTACAGTAGTACATAGAATAATGGAAAACCAGCTTAACCTGTTGAATTTTGGTTTCGCATACTTGCCGCCAATTTTGATATTGGCTAATGGTGACCAAAGTATCATGCCGCAGGTGATGACCATGACAAAGGCTGTATAAGAAAAAAGCAATGAGAAGTTGTCAAGAATAAATTGATTGATGCTATTCATCGAATCTTCAAAGAAATCACTGGCCAACCAACTACAAGCGACTGCCAGGGATATCAGAATGAAGGGAGGCCAGAACACACTTTTTCGTAAGGGTGAGTAATATGTTTTTAGTTGGTTTCTCAATCCAAATGTTTTATTGATAAGGTGTTACGAATAAAAATAAAGGGTAAATTTATAAAGCCAACCATTTTGGGGGGATTTTTGCTTAACCCATACTGTATTGTTTTTTATCTTTTGGTTTAAATGAAAAAGGAATGGTTGTAAGAATTCTAACATTTCCTCTCCGTTATACTTTTTCTAAGGTAAAAAAGGCCTTAGGTAAATTGGGAGAAATTAGAATAGAGCCGCTTTATGCCTTTGGGAATGAAGACAGGATTTTTGTTAAAGCCCGGGTTTTGGAAGCTTATAAGCAAAGTAAGCCTTCTGCCAAAAAGAACAGCTTGCAAAACATATTGGCGGCTTTGAGGAGGTATGCTGGAAGTAGTGTGCCGGATGCTAGGGTATTGGTGAGTTTTATGGGAAAGCAAAAGGAAGTAATAAGCGATGAAGAGGGGATTGTCGCCTGTGAATTTGAATGTGCCGATCATTTTTCAATAGAAAAACATAAGGTAGGGTTTAGCTTGGTGGAAGAGGAGGGCTTAATACGGGAAAAGAAGCATTCCTATATCAAGGTTCGGCAATATTTAAAAAATCATCCCATAGGAGTAATTTCAGATATTGACGATACCATATTGATTTCCCATGCGACAGATATAGGGAAAAAGCTTTGGCTTTCTGTTTCCAAAAATGCGTATACCCGGAGGCCATTTCCTGGAGTCAGTGAGTTTTATAAAGCGCTGACCCAGCATGGGAAATATCCTGTATTTTATGTTTCAAGTAGTGATTGGAATTTATATGATTTAATTAAGGATTTTTTGGCCTATAGAAATATCCCTTCAGGTCCCTTATTGCTTCAGGATTTGCATCTTAATCTCAAGAATATCTGGCGTTCAGGTGGAGGAGATCACGCACATAAACTGGAGAAGATTGAAATGTTGCTTGACCTATATTCTGGGATGAAGTTTTTTTTGATTGGTGATAGTGGCCAACATGATCCTGAATTGTACGCAGAAATTATTAAGGCTTATCCAGGAAGGATCAAATCAGTTTATATCCGTGAGATAAGCGATGAAGAGCATCTTCGTCGCGAAGGGTTAATTCATGATATTAGCCAGTATGACCAAGCACCAGAATTGGTATTTGTGAAATCTTCCCAAGAAGCCATGCGGCATGCTAGGGAAAAACTATATATATCTTCGTAAATAGATGAAAAGACGGTATTTATTTGTCCTAAATCCCATTTCAGGTAATGGAGATGATAGAGAGGAAGTAAAAGAGCAGCTATTTCAGCAACTCCATGGTATTGATTTAGAAGTGTGGGAAACTACCGGCAAAGAAGATGACCCCAAAAGGATTCGAGATATTTTGTCCAGTGAGAATTGGGATGGAGTCTTGGTAGGAGGAGGTGATGGCACAGTCAAAATAGTGGTAGAAGCTGCCGTTGGTACTGACCTGCCCATTGGAATTGTTCCTTTGGGATCGGCAAATGGGTTGGCTACCTGTTTTGGTATTCATAGTATCTCGGATGCATGTCATGCGATACTAATGGACAGGACCAAGGCTGTTGATCTGTGGAGGATCAATGATGAGATTTTTGTTCATCTAAGTGATTTTGGCTTTAATGCAGGATTGGTGAAGCGGTCAAGATATGAGAGCACAAGGGGAATGATGGCTTATTTTATGAGTTCATTTGCTCAGTTTACAGAATTAAAACCTTATCATTTTACCATCAAGTTAGAGGAAGAAGTGATAGAGGTCGATGCCAAAATGTTGGTGATTGCGAATGGTAGCAAATATGGTACGGGCGCTTTGATCAATCCCAACGGAAAAGTGGATGATGGCCTTTTTGAAATTGTGGTTCTCAATCCTGAGGGATTTGAAGAAATCCTACGTTTATCCGTTGAGTTATTTAAGGGCACTCTGGCAGATTCGGAAATGGTAAAAATATGGTCCGCAAATAAAGTAGAAATTAGCAACCCCGATGGAGCGGATTTTCAGATTGATGGGGAGGTAATGCCCAAAACAGCAACAATAAAAGTCTATCCGGTTGATGAAAAGATAAACTTTTATTGCTTAGAATAAAGATAGAATTATTTCAATGTTCTTCTCATTGCCATGGCTACACCTAGGTGCATGCCCTCATGAATTCCTTCAAAATTGATGGCCTCAGTAATGTTTTTAAGGGTTACACCAAAGCTTGTGGTGTATTCCTGATAGCTTTTGAATGAGCCGATTACCAGGTCATTTTTTAGGCTTTCTAATGAGGAAAGAGCTATTATTTTTAAGTGTTCGAGTTCTTTCTCGGTTAGTGGAGCTTCAGGTTTAGTGCCTTTTCGGAATTTTTCCACCAGTTCTTCATCAATCAGTAGTGGTAATCCAGAAAGCTTATAGCATAAGATTTGCTGAGTGACAAGGCTATGGCCAAAGTTCCATGCAATATTGTTGTTGAATCCCTCAGGAATGGTGTTGATTTGCTCGAGGCTTAGACTGTTGAGGAGATTGATGAAATTTTCCCGTGTTTTGAGTATATGTCTAATGTTCATAGCTTATTGGGGTGATTATTGGTTGATTTTGTTTCCTGATATTAAGTTTGGGGCAAATGTACACTATAATGAGATATAAAAAAACCGGTCAATAAGACCGGTTTGTAAACGTTTTGTTTTTTATACTCCAAGGCTCCAGTCGCCTCTGTATTGTCTTCTGACGAATTGATTGGCTTCATCAAAGTTGGTGACCTTCATGTTTGGTCCATCCCAAACGAGTTTGATTCCTCTTCCAGGATAATCGTATCCTCCTTTTTCACGAGGAGTTCTGATATCGTAACTTCTGATGGCCAGATTGCCCATTAATACTGATTCTGTCAATGGACCAGCGATTGAGAAAGGAGAGCTTAGTTCATTGAATTCTTTACTTCCGTGACCTGCTACACATGCTTTTACCCATTGTGCATAGTGTCCGTTGTCACCGTTTTCCACTCTAGGAATAGTTACCGGAACCTTGTCTCCATCTTCTCTTGAAGTAGGTAATAGTTTCGGGTTAATACCATAAGTAGAACACATCATTTTTCCCTTGGTACCTTCAATGATTACACCATTGCCACCATCACCCATTTGCTCATTTGGTCCAAGTTCTTCTGGTCTGGCAGGCTGGATACCGCCATCCATCCAATGGAATTCTATATCTTTCTTTCCAGGGTTTTTGAACTTAAGTGTTACGTGGGAAGAAGGAGGGCAACCATCAGGGAAATATCCTCTGTTAAATTCACCAACGTATACAGAGCCTACACTGCATTCGGCTTCTGAAGGGTAACCTAATCCTAATACCCTGAAAGGTGGCTCCATGATATGACAAGCCATATCACCAAGAGCGCCTGTTCCATAATCCCACCAACCTCTCCAGTTGAACGGAACCAAGTTGTCTACATATTCTCTATGAGGGGCTGTGCCTAGCCATAGGTCCCAATCCAGTTCAGCTGGTGGTGTGATTGATTTTTCTGGCCATTTGATTCCTTGAGGCCATACAGGACGGTTGGTCCAACAGGATACTTTGGTAGCTTCTCCGATTAGTCCAGCATTGTACCATTCCATCATTCTTCTTACTCCATCACCTGAAGAACCTTGGTTTCCCATTTGGGTAACCACTTTGTATTTCTCAGCGGCTTGGGTAAGCATTCTGGCTTCATAAATGTCATGTGTCAAAGGCTTTTGAACATAGACATGTTTGCCTAACTGCATGGCAGCCATAGCCTGAACGGCATGGTTATGGTCAGGAGTAGATACTGTTACAGCATCAATATGCTTATGTTCTTTTTCCAACATTTCCCTGAAGTCCTTATAGTATTTGGCTTTAGGGAATCGTTCTCTGGAAGTGGCAGCTCTTCTGTCATCGACATCGCAAAGATATCCGATTTCAGCATGGCCACTTTTATGCATTTCGTTGATGTCACTTTGTCCCTTTCCACCTGCGCCTATACCGGCTACGATAATTTTATCGCTAGGGGCTGTGAAGCCAGGACCGCCAAGTACGTGTCTTGGTACTAAATAAAATCCTGCGGCAGCTGTTGCAGCTCCCTTTAAAAAATCCCGACGGGAACTATTGGGATTAGAAGGTTTTTCGTTTTTCATGAGTACTATACTTGTATTGGGAATATTGAGTTAAATTTCAAAATGAAGCATAATTTAGGGAAATCTTTTTTTTCTGCCATGTGAAAAAAAGATTTTAAGCCTTAATGGCTTTAAATAGGGATGAACGGTTGATGCTTATAACCGATATTTTAGAGCGGTTTGCTGTCTTGTTTATTGCTAAATCGTTAAAATGATTGTTTTCCTATTAAATTGTTGCTTTATAATTTAGAATAACTGCGATAAGGTTTTGATTAAAAATTCATTAAGTTTAAGACGAAAACGTGAGAAAGTTCAAAATATTTCCAATATGATAAAATCTAACCTTTTAAAGTCATCATTTATTCTTTTGATAGGTGGCTTGTTGGCGTGTGATCCCGATCCTAAACTTTCGGATAAAGCTTTGATACCTTTGCCTGAAAAGGTAATAGAACAAAATGGGGTTTTTACAATTGATAAGAATACCAAGCTGTTTATTGATCAGGTTGAACTGGAGGGGATTGCAGGCTTCTTTTCCAAGTTTATTAATCATTCGACCGGTTTTAATGTACAAGTAGTGACCGATAAACCCGAGGATGGTTATATAGCCTTAGGGTTGGTGGCTGGATTGCCTGAAGAAGGGTACGAGCTAGAAGTGCAGTCCGGTATGATCAGTATAAAAGGAGGTAGCCCAGAAGGTGTTTTTAGAGGTTTTCAGACTCTAAGACAATTGATGCCCGTTGCTATAGAGAAGGGGGGAGGATTTGAAGGGGAGTCATGGAAGATACCCGGAGTCAAAATTGAAGATGCGCCGGAATATGCTTATAGAGGAAGCATGTTGGATGTAGCCCGTCACTTCTTTGGCGTGGAGGATATTAAAAGATATATAGATCTAATGTCTTTGTATAAAATGAATTATTTGCACCTACATTTAGCTGACGACCAGGGCTGGAGAATTGAGATTAAATCCTGGCCAAAGCTTACAGAAATAGGTGGTAGTACTGCCGTTGGTGGTGGTGAAGGAGGTTTTTATACCCAAGAAGATTATAAGGAAATCGTAGATTACGCCAAAGAGCGTTTTATTACCATCGTTCCTGAGATAGATATGCCAGGTCATACCAATGCTGCTTTGGCATCTTACCCTGAACTCAACTGTAACGGTGAGGCACCAGAGCTATATACTGGAATTGAGGTAGGATTCAGTACCCTTTGTACTGATAAGGAGATTACTTATCAGTTTATTGATGATGTGATTAGGGAATTGGTAGAATTGACCCCAGGTCCTTATATACATATTGGTGGAGATGAATCCCATGTGACTCCATTGGAAGACTATATTCCATTTATTGAGCAGGTTCAGGATATTGTGAATTCGTATGATAAGAAGGTGATTGGTTGGGATGAAATTGCTCATGCAGCGTTGAGGCCTAGCGCTACTGCGCAGTATTGGTCAAAAGCGGAAAATGCACAAATGGCTGTTGACCAAGGGGCAAAAGTATTGATTTCTCCTGCTTCAAAGGCCTATTTGGATATGCAGTATGATTCAACCACTCAATTGGGATTGCATTGGGCGGCATATATTGAATTGGATAGTGCCTATCTGTGGGATCCAGTTGAACTTGAAGAGGGGATTAATAAAGATAATATTTTAGGGGTGGAGGCTCCTTTATGGACTGAAACCATCACTACTATGGATGAGTTAGAGTATATGGTTTTTCCAAGGTTGATAGGGATTGCCGAGATTGCTTGGACCAAGCCGGCTTTAAGGGAGTGGGATGATTACAAATCCAGGCTTATTAAGCATGAGGATAGGCTGAAAGCATTAGAGGTGAACTATTATTCTTCACCATTATTAAAACAAGAAGAGACGAAATAGAAAAACAAAAGCCGATCCATTTTGATCGGCTTTTGTTTTTTAAAGAATGCTTGGATCGGAGAGCTTTCCCATGAACAAAATGGCCCCGCTGTGTTTTTCTTGGATGAAAAAGATAAACGGCCTGTCCAGCGTGATGACTTGCGGGGTAGGATTAGGAGCCGCTGTGAGCTCAATGATTTCCACTACTGTGGCAGCAGCTGCTTCAGTGCCTTTTTCGTCCACCTCTATCAGGGCGTCATGGATGACCCTGCTTATTTTTAATGAATTGGTGGGAGTATCGAATAATTCAGTAAAATTTCTATCGTCAAAATAGAATGGAGTGACCAGTCCCATTGCCTCTAAATCATCTCTTAAGTTGTTGATTTTTTGCCTCATTTTAAATTTGGGCATTTTTATAATGGCAGCGCTTCGTTGAAGATTTCCTTTCCAATGGTCGATTTGTGAAAGCGAAAATTCATTTTCTATAGCAGCCAAGTTGTGACCGTCTGGTAAAATGATGCCCATGGAATATTGACCGGTACTATAGGGGATCTCCAAATAGGTAAGATTATCTGATTTGAAGTAATTGATGTCAGCTGGGTCGGAAAGACTCATCATATCTACTTGATGGCTTTCGTTTGGATTGGTATGGAATGGCGCTTTGGAGGTATTGTTTTTGTCAAATTGATATTTCCAGTCACCATAAAAATAAATGGCATTGACGAGGTACATAACTGCATCAGGACGGACTTGGTCAATCATATCCTTGATGAGGTTATTGGTGTTTTTTTCTATCCATTGATTGATGATTTCAGCAGAATTTGGATCTTTCATGTCCAAGGTACTTAGGGCAGCGAGGTATTGCATTTGCATGGTTTGCTGAAAGGCAGCTTTTACGCTCTGTCCTTCCCTGTACCAAATTCCATTAGCAATATTCAAGGAGACTTTGGGATCTACCTCTTTTAGAAATTGAGTGAGTTTATGATTGGCATTATTTGCTTCCTCTAAGCTGGTGTTTTCAAGGCCAAGTAGTTTCTTGTATTCTTCCAGAACTTCTCCTTTATTGCCGTTCATGGTCATGGAGAGGGCTTGCTGTATGCTGAATGGACTGAAGAATAAATTGGGATTTTCAGATTTTTTTAGTTGTAAGTAAAGGTCAATAGCGAAATTGTTGCTACTGTTGGCAAGGTCTTTTTCATAATCATTTAGTACCCTTAGATTGGGGACAATGGTCTTATTTTCCGAGTCTTCATTGAGGCAGGAAGTGAGCGCCAAAAAAAGGATAAAAATGATAGTGTAATATTTCTTCATCATCAAATAATTTTATTAATCTCTAGACGGAAAACAAGGTGGAAATGCTACAAAAAAAATCCTTCACATTATAAAATATGAAGGATTTTGTTAAAAGCTTAAAATTTAATTTATCTCGATTTCTCTAATGCTCTTTCTACATCTGCAATGATATCGTCATGATGTTCAAGGCCAGTAGAAAGTCTGATCAAGCCAGGTAAGATGCCCACTCTTTCTCTTTCTTCTTCTGTCAATTTACTATGAGTGGTTGAAGCTGGGTGAGTAATAATACTTCTGCTATCACCAAGATTGGCAGTGACAGTGATCATCTGCAATTCGTCAATGAATCTTTTTGCCCTTTCAATTCCTCCTTTTAGCGTCAGGGTGATGATACCTCCCCCCTGTTTCATTTGCTTTTTGGCCAAGTCATGTTGAGGGTGGCTTTTGAGGAAAGGATATTTTACAAACTCCAGATCTTTGCTATCCTGGAAGTATTCTGCCACAGTAAGGGCATTGGAACAGTGTCTGTCCATTCTTACTGCCAAGGTTTCCATACTTCTTGAGAGTATCCAAGCATTAAATGGAGAAAGGCTAGGTCCAGTATGTCTGGTAAAAAACTGCACATCTTGGATCAATTCTTTTTTGCCCAAGATCAATCCTCCTAATACTCTTCCTTGACCATCAATGTACTTGGTGGCGCTATGTGCTACAATATCAGCACCCCATTTGGCAGGCTGTTGCAAGTAAGGTGTTGCAAAGCAATTGTCTACCACCAAGATCAAATTATGAGCTTTTGCAAAAGCACTTACCCATTCTAAATCTATAATTTCCAGTCCTGGGTTGGAAGGGGTTTCTATAAATAACATTTTGGTATTGGGCTGTACCAACTTCTCCCAGTTCTGGATATCAGAAATGTCACCATAAGTAGAAGTAATTCCCCATTTGGGAAATACCCTGGTCAACAACTGGTGGGTAGATCCAAACAGTGATCTGGAAGCCAAGATGTGGTCGCCCTGTTGAAGTAGGGAGGCGATGCTACCAAACATGGCGGCCATTCCAGAAGCAGTGGCAATACCGTCTTCAGTTCCTTCCACTGCACAAACTTTTTCTATGAGATCAGAGCTGTTTGGGTTGGCATATCTAGAGTAAATATTTCCAGGTATTTCATCTGCAAACATTTGTCTCGCTTCTTCAGCACTATCGAAGGTAAAGCTTGAAGTCAAGTAAATAGGGGCAGAGTGTTCTCTTTGGTTGGATTTGGAAGAAGCTATTCTAATGGCTTCGGTTTCAAAATGCTTATTTGACATGATGGAATTTTTCAGGTTAGTAAAATTAATTAATTGACACAGACAATGCTTTTTCCAATACCTGATAGGGCATGTTTTCTGGAAATACGATGGTGTATCGAGAAGAAGTGCTGTGTGAGTAAATGGATCATAATGTCTAATTTATAGTTCCCTTTAATTTTGGGCAGGTTTTGGCACCTTTCCACCAAGGCGGATGGTTGCCAGAGGGTCTTGGAGCCTGATCTCTCGCCTCTTCTTTATAAATCAGTTTCCTGAAGTGCTGCAAAGTAACATTAGCCTGGTTGAAATTCCAAACAATTTACATTTTGCCATGAGAAATTCCAGAATTAAACTTAATCAGGGGATATAGCTTTTCAATACGGAATGCCACAAGTCATAGCCTTTGTCATTATAATGAAGCATGTCTTGTTCAAAAATTTCAGGCATTGGTTTTCCGTTTTCATTTAAAGTAATGTCCCAGATATTGACAAAAGTTACTTTTTCAGTTCTTTCGCAATAGACCTTCATTAGCCTATTAAGGGATTCATATTGTTCCTTTAGTTCCCATCTGGAAGGGCTTGGCTTTGCGCTGATGAAATGAATTTCAGCATCAGGTAAAGCTTTTTGGATTTTGGTCACCAGTTTTTTCATTGTATTAAGAATGTTGACAGGACTTTTTCCGCTGGCAATATCGTTGTCTCCTTCATAGATAAAGATGTTTTGGGGCTGGTAACGTAGGATAAGTTGATCTGCATAAAAAAGCAGCTGATGGGCCTGAGATCCTCCAAACCCAGTGTTGACAATAGTTTGATCGGGGAAATACTCTTGAAGATCGGTCCATTTTCTAACGCTGGAACTTCCAGTAAAAAGGTATACAGGTTCGTTAGATGGAGGAATAGGTGTTTTTTGGACAATGGACGCTACTTCTGCTTTAAATTTTTCTAGATCATTTTGGGCTTGAAGCTGAAGGCTAAATGTCAAGGCCAATAGTAAAAATGATATTTTGTAGTACAAGGTGTTTAGGTTTGCCATGATTAAGGGTTTCAGTTTTGGGAAAGTTATCAATTATGAATCAAAACTTTGATGGAGTATGATTGAAATATTGAAATAAATTTCGAAACCGAACATTTCTCCGTACATCTTTTTAAGTTGTACGTTTTTGGATACGCGATCAATTAGGGATGATCGAAAATAAATTAGGTATGTTTAAAACTGGAAAATGGGGTTTGGTGGCATTTTAGATGGGATTGGTCACATTTATTATTTATAAGCAGCAATCAAAAGTACCTTAAGTCCAAAATTGCTCGTTTTTTGATTAGAAGGAAGAAAGTTTGCTTTGATTTTAAAGGTCTGAAATTATAATGGGGAAGTTTAAGCGTTTTCTGTGGTTTTGCAGTGGTGGAAATATGTCACTACTAAAAAAATGTCCTACTGAATCCAACAAATACATTGGTATAGGAGGAACAGTGTTTTTTACTGGCTTACTAGCTGCTTTGTCGGGTGGGTATGCCTTATATACTGTGTTTGAGTTGTGGTATTGGGCAGTGCTTTTTGGACTTGTTTGGGGATTGATGATCTTTAATTTGGATAGGTTTATTGTCTCAGGGATGAGGAAGAGAGATAGTATTTGGTTAGAATGGAGAATGGCATTCCCTAGGTTGGTATTGGCCGTTTTGTTGGCGATAGTTATTTCAAAGCCATTGGAATTGAAGGTTTTTGAGAAAGAGATAAACAAAAAGGTTGAGGCCAGTAAGATCGCTGATTTGGCAAGTTCAAAGGAGGAATTGGAAGCTGTTTTTCCGGAAGTTGAAAGGTTGGAGGAAGAAAACCAGCTGTTGAAGCAAGAAATATTGGAAAAGGAAGCTTTTCGGGATCAGAGGCAGAAAGAATATGATGCAGAGCGATTTGGTGAGAAGACACCTGGGACTACTGGAATAGTTGGTTTAGGAGTAAACGCAGCGAAAAAAGAGCAGCAGTTGGATGCTGCTGAGAATGAATTGATAAGGGTCCGTGAAAGGAATTGGGGAAAAATAGATGAAAATGAATTAGAGATTAATAAAATACTGGAAGATAAACAGCAGGTTTTTTTACAGCAAAAAGCAATGATCGATCAATATGACGGTATAGCAGCCCGAATGGATGCGCTTTCTGTGCTAACAGCTGAAAGCAAGACTATAGCTGCAGCAAATTTGTTTATTGTTTTATTATTCATAGCGATAGAAACTGCTCCCGTAGTGGTTAAGTTGATTTCAAATAGAGGTCCATATGATTTGTTGCTGGATAAATCAGAAAGTGCTGTGGCTGTTTATGCCCATGAACAGAAATTTAAGAATCAGGAAGAAAGTAATATGCGTTTGAAGTATTTTTCAGAGACCAGTGCTTTAGAGAATGATTTGAAAATTAGGAATAAAAATCATCGTTCTGTATTGGTTTCCAAAACAGAACATGATTGGCTTGAAGACAAGTTTCAGAGAGGAAACCTAAAGAAGGCTCCAGTAGAAGCGGAGGAAGACCAAGTTTGATTTAGGCTGTTTCCAGTTTGCTGGTAAGATTGTTTGGCATATTTTCTTTTGCAATTACCTCTAATTGGTCCATTACCCTAGGTACGGACTTCCATTCTGTCCAGCTAATAAATTTTGTTATGATACTTAACCTTTTTCCTGGTTTGGCGATTTTGTTTCCGATTTTTAGTATTGATGAATCCCTGTCAATCAAAGATTGGTTATAATCTATTGCTGTCGAGTATTCGTTGGCGAATTTCCATGCTCCATCTCGGGCTATTTGAATGCTGAAATTGAGTAATATTTCGTCTTTACCATTGGCGAATTTGATTAAAAAGCCAAAAATAGGGGATACCTTGGAGAGATTGGATTTTACTCCATCTACTAATTCAGATAAGATGATATTTATTTTGTCAAAGTCATTTTTGATGTCGATTAGATTACCTTCTTTCATTGTTTCGACTGCAGCTATTCCCAAGTCGAGATTGATATGGGCGTTGATCCCCAATAACAAATGTTGGAGTATGGTGGTGCCTGATTTTTCAGCTGTTTCAAATGCGCAGAGCCAACTTTTACTTGGTTGCTCTGATTTTAGGTACAATTCATAGGCATCAAAAAAACGTTGCGCAAAAATAATGTCCAGCCTTTCCATCCTTTCATTATCTTCAAATTCCTTGTTGATTATTCCTTCCTTTATTCGGATGGTAACCCTTCTGTAAAGGACTGCAAAAAATCCGATTCGGCTTGCAGATTGATGGCAGTCTAAAACAATCCTGTCCATTTTGCTGATTACTTCCGCTATTGTGTTCATGGCAAAAAGTTTAGTTGAATTAATATTTATAGGGCCAATATAGTTCTATTGTCTTTTTGAGGTTTAATGAATTAGGAAAAATATTATCAAAATTTGTTTTTAGTATCGGTAAAGAGTAGAGAAAAAAAACATTTTTCTTTAAACCGTTTTAGTGAGCATAAGATTTGAAATATGTGGTTGTAATGGTGATTTGATATAGGAATTATGAGGGAAGTCTTGAAAAATATTTTTACGGTTTTATTGCTGTTAGGGATATTTTTATTATGTTTAAAGAAGTTTTGGTGTTAAAAACGAGGAATAAATCCCTTTTTTCCAAAATATATGCGGCTGTTAGTCAGTTAGAATAAACCCATTCGAGGAATCCATGAGGCGATTCCTCTTTTTTTTGCCTAATTTTTAGACCTGATATTACGTGTTTTACATAAAACAGCAGAAATTAGGCTGTTTTTTAAGCCGGTTTTTGGTTTTTTTTCAAAACAAGCTCTTTGTGTCATGAGAAATGAAGCTGTTTTTTACAGAGAAGTGTCTTTGCGCTTAAAACAGGCTGTTTTTTAGACCTGATTGCTTCCAAAAAGCGGGTTATTTATAAGTTCGAGCTAAATGTTATGCTAGTGTTGCTGAAATGTTAAGTTTTGTTATAAAAAAAGCTGCCAATCAATGGCAGCTTAAAATTTTAAATGACGGTTTTAAATTTTATTCGTAGTTGTATTCTTGTTTCCAACTTTCTATTGTATTGTTATAGGTGGAATGGTTGGCTAGATGGATACAGGTAGCAGTAGTTGCTCCACTGATTACATTAGAAGCAGGAGTCTCTTTGTTCACGACAGAATTATGGAAATCCTTCAATGCATAGATTGTTCCATCTTTGGTCTTTTCATCTAGGATAGGAATGCCTTTGCCTTCTTTCCAAGTAAGTTTTGTAGCACCGGATACGCCATCAACTATTTGCAGTTCCTCCATTCGTTCTTTTTCTGGGTAAAAATATCCTTCGTTCATCAAAAGGTCTACTGTTCCTTTTGTGCCTTTGATGCTGAATGAATAGCCTTCCCGTGCATTGCTGCATGTTGCACCGAAATTTCCGATCATTCCTGCTTTGTCGTAGCGAAGTATTAGCTGGACATTGTCAAAGGTTTCTCTACCATCATGATAATTATCAATTCCTCCTGTTCCCATTATAGTGTCAGGGTGGGTTTCAAATGCCCAGTTGATAAAGTCAATTTGGTGTGAAAGCAGTTCAGCTGGAAGTCCACCGGAATACTCCTTGTACATTCTCCAGTTAATGGTTCTTTCAAGTGAAGGATCTGGTACAGGTCTTTTCCAGTTCCAGTTTCTATCCCATCTGGAGTCGATTTGGGTGATTTTGCCCAAATATCCAGACTGAATCATGTCCTTAACCTTATAATAAAGAGGGGTGTATCGGTATTGGTGACCGACCTGAAGGGTCAGCTTGGGATTGTTTTTCACAACCTTTATCAAATCCTGAGCTTCAGGAATGCTATAGGTCATGGTCTTTTCCAAATAAACATTTTTTCCTGCTTCCAATGCAGCTTTTGCAGGAGCGTAGTGCATATTTAGTGGAGTGGCAATTACCACTGCATCAATTTCTTTTTGTTCAAGAAGTTTTTCGTAATTTTTGAAAGTCTGGAAGCTGATGTCCGGGAAACTGTCCTTTGCCTGTTTTAACCTAAAGTCCATATTGTCGCAAATGGCAACCATCTCAAACTGGTCAGGCATACTCTTCATCACATGCATGATTCCCTTGCCCCTGTCACCGCAACCAATTATTCCTATTTTAATTGGGCCGTTTTTTAATCCTGAAGATTGGTAAGCAGATACTAATTGCTGTGGTAAAATTGATCCTCCTAAAATAACACCTCCGGTCTTCACGAAATCCCTTCTGTTCATTTGTTAATATATTAAGTTGTTGGAATTTTTTCTGTTTTCAAATTCTTTAAATATATAAGAATATGATTTTAAAAAAAAACCGTAATATTTAAATGGGTGTTTTTTGGTTTTATTTAGTTTGAAACGTGATTAATTGGAGCCTTCATGTTTTTCCAATTTTACATTTTTAAATTCGGGGCTTTAAAATTTCTCATGCGGTTGTTTTATAGAAATGATGTTTTTCACAGTAGTGGATTAAATTAGGAAAATATAGCCTGATTGTTGATTGGAATAAATCCGTTAAATTATTGGAGAGTAATTCCTTTAAAGTAATTCTAGATTAGTTAATTATATTTACATCAAAAAAAATCGGTTAGAAAGCAATGTATGTTTTTGGAGCTTCTGGACATGGGAAAGTGGTGATATCTGCTTTAGAAAGCAGGGGGATTCATATCAGCGGTGTGTTTGACGATAACGAAGAGTTACAAACCTGCCTCCATTATCCAGTTAAAATTTACAACGAAAGTGAAGATCATCATGATAATAGTTTTATCATTGCCATAGGGGATAATGTTATAAGAGAGCAGGTGTATGAGCGTTTGGGTAGGGGATCGTGGTATGGAGTGGTCATTCATGAAAAGGCAATTGTTAATGATTATATAAGGTATGAGGAAGGGACAGTGATCATGGCCTCAGCTACTATTCAGCCCGGAACACAATTGGGAAAGCATGTTATCATAAATACTTCAGCAGTGGTTGATCATGATTGCATTATAGGTGATTTCGTCCATATTGCACCACGGGCTACATTATGTGGTGGAGTGAAGGTAGGTAAAGGAAGCTTGGTAGGTGCTGGGAGTACGGTTTTACCAGGTATTCAAATTGGAAAAAACTGCACAGTGGGAGCAGGATCAACTGTGTTAAGGAATGTAAATGATGGGGAAACTGTTTATGGTGTAGTAAAATAATACAAATGGATATTTTAGATATAAAGGATAAACTTGCTGGTATTTCGGATCAGACATTATTAGGGAAAATTGCTTCAGAGGGAAGCTTGATAAAAGTTCGCGCTGGAGAAACAATAATGGAACCTGGTCAATTTATCAAGTCTGTTCCGATAGTCATTGATGGCGCTATTAAGGTGCTGAGGGTAGACACTGAAGGGAAGGAGCTTTTTTTGTATTACTTATATCCAGGTCAAACTTGTGCATTGTCATTGACTTGCTGCGATGTGGCAAAACCCAGCGAAATAAAGGCAGTGGCAGAGGAAGATACCACAATTATCGCTATTCCAGTTAGGTTGCATGAAAAGTGGAGCGAGGAATTCAGGCAATGGAAAGATTTTGTTACCCAAACCTATCAAAATAGATTCCAGGAAATGTTAAAGGCTTTGGATGCAGTGGCTTTCTTAAAAATGGATCAAAGGTTAGCACTTTATATTCAGGCAAAAAGAGAAAAAGCCGGGAGTAATGAGCTACATATAACCCATCAGGAAATAGCCAATGAATTGGGGACTTCTCGCGAGGTGATATCAAGACTGCTCAAACAACTTGAGAAAAAGAAATGGATAGAGTTAGGTAGAAATATCATTTATATCCGTGACGATTTTGAAGAATTGATCAAGAAAAACGAAGTTTAGGTTATTCTCAATTATAACCTATTTTTTTGACTTTAAAACCAACAAAGGGACGGTGGTATGAAGGGCCAGTTCAGCTGAGTGGCTCTTATTAAATAAATAATCAAAAAAAGTGCGATGCCGCGTGAACATGGATAATAAGGTTTGGGGGTGTTGTTCAGCATACTTTTGTAAGCCTTTATTGACTTCTTGAGCGGCAATTTCCTCATAACCGATGTTGAGTTCTGGGAAACGGTCTTTTAGATAAGCTGATAATTCAAAAAATGTAATTTCCTGAGTTATTCCTTCTTTTTCCTTTATGTGAATAATTTTATAGGGAAGTTTATAGTCCTTGGTGAGTGTGATAAGCTGGCCCAAAAATGTAATGTCTTCCTTGTTTAATTCCATGGCCAAAGAAATAGTGTTCATGTTTTTGAACTGGGCCTCTGGGGGGATACATAGCACAGGCTTTGGGCAGTGTTTGATGACTTCAGTGGTAGTGGTTCCAAGAAAGGCTTGGGAGATTTTGCTCTCCCCACTTGAGCCGACAATTACTAAATCATGTTTGTTTTCTGCTTCGGAGCAAATAGCGGTGGATGCAGTTTCTTGCTTTATAAGGTAGGAAATTTTTAGGCCTTCTTTTTTTGCCCCTTTTTTCATTTTTTCCATTTCCTTTTTTGCTTGGTCTTCTATGGCCACGATATATTCGGCAAGTTGAGCAGCAAAGTCAAAAACAGGGGTATAGGCAAACAGTAAAGTAAGGGAGCCATGATGTGCTTTTGCAAGTTCTTTAGCGAACCGAAAAGCATTTTGGGCATTTTCTGAGAAATCAGTAGCTAATAGTATTTTCATGATTGTCAATGCCGATTTATTTCGTTAATATAATTACTTCACGACATTTTCCCAATTGAATTTGGCTATTGATGCAAGGTATTTGAGTAAATATAATATGATATAAATCAGGTAAATATGAGTGGGGCTATCCAAAGTGTAACAAATGTCACCGCAAGTAGCTAGTCGATGCCTTAGTTTTGTGTAAAATTTAATAAAGAAAATCACTAAATGGATTTATATACACTACTAGGATTTTTAGCCGCAACCCTTATTGGAATTAGTTTGGGATTGATAGGTGGAGGCGGCTCAATTTTAACCGTACCGATTTTGGTTTATCTGATGGGGATTTCTCCCGTTTTGGCTACAGCTTATTCCCTCTTTGTAGTAGGAAGTACCTCATTGGTTGGGTCTTTCTCTTATATGAGAAGGGGGAGTATCTCTTATAGGACGGCATTGGTGTTTGCTTTGCCCTCTTTTGCGGCAGTGTTTCTGACGAGGAGGTATATTGTACACGCCCTTCCTGAGATACTATTTACATTTCAAGGAATCACTTTATCGCGTGATGTTGCTATTATGGTGTTTTTTGCCATAATTATGGTAGCTGCAGCCTATTCCATGATAAAAAATGGTAAAAAGCTGGTCCCGGAGAAGGATGATCGCTCGCTTAATTATCCTTTGATTGCAGTTCAAGGCCTTTTCGAAGGTGCTGTTACTGGGATAGTTGGTGCAGGAGGAGGATTTTTGATTATCCCTGCTTTGGTTTTATTGGCAAAACTACCAATGAAAAAGGCCGTAGGAACCTCCTTATTGATTATTTCAGCCAAATCTTTATTGGGCTTTACTGGAGACTTGAGCACCCAAACCATTGATTGGAAGTTTTTGTTAATATTTACTGGACTTTCAATAATTGGGATATTTGTAGGCAGTATGCTTTCCAAAAAAATCAACGATAGTTCTCTTAAGAAAGGATTTGGATGGTTTGTCCTAATCATGGGCATATACATTCTGATCAAAGAGATATTTGGGATTTAATTCTTCAATTAGAATGTGATACAAGTCACTTATTCTGATTATTCAAAAACTTAGTTTTGTAACATATTATTCAGCAAATCGAACTTTAATGAGTACTGAATTGTAGGTCAATAATTTAAATAACCGCATCTTAAAAATTAGAAAAGAACAAAATGAAAATAGAACAAATTTATACGGGATGTCTGGCCCAAGGAGCTTATTATGTGGAATCAAATGGCGAAGCAGTCATCATAGACCCACTAAGAGAAGTAGATCCTTATATTGAAAAGGCCAGAAGAAATAATGCTGACATCAAATATGTCTTTGAAACGCATTTCCATGCTGACTTTGTTTCAGGTCATAAGGATTTGGCCAAAAAGACAGGTGCTCAGATTGTCTTCGGACCAACGGAAGCGCATTTGGGTTTTGATGCCAAGATTGCTCGGGATGGAGAAGAATTCAAGGTGGGAGATGTTACCATTAGGGCTATACATACCCCCGGTCATACCATGGAAAGTACTTGTTATTTGCTGATCAATGAAGAAGGCAAAGAAGAAGCTATTTTCACGGGTGACACCTTGTTTATCGGTGATGTGGGAAGGCCTGATTTGGCACAAAAGGTTTCTGAAGATCTAACGCAAGAAAAGCAGGCGGGCCATCTTTATGATTCCTTAAGAAATAAAATAATGGTTTTGCCTGATGATATCATTGTATATCCTGCGCATGGAGCAGGAAGTGCTTGCGGGAAAAACATGAGTAAAGAAACCTCTGATACATTGGGTAATCAAAAGAAAACCAATTATGCGCTTCAAGAAATGAGCAAAGAGGAATTTATAGATAAGTTGATCACGGGGCTTACTCCACCTCCTGCATACTTTCCTCAGAATGTTATGATGAATATTGAGGGCTATGACAGTATTGATGAAGTACTGGAAAGAGGTGAAAGGGCCTTAAGTCCAACTGAGTTTGAGCAGGTAGCCAATGAAACAGGGGCAATACTGTTGGATACCAGGGCTCCACAGGTATTTGCCAAAGGTTTTGTTCCAAATTCAATCAATATTGGTATAGATGGAAGTTTTGCCGTGTGGGTAGGGACCATGATCCCTGATGTGAAGCAGGAGATATTGGTGATCGCTGATGAGGGGCGTGAGGAAGAAGTGATTACCCGTTTGGCTAGAGTTGGTTATGATCATGCCGTTGGATTCCTCAAAGGAGGCTTTGAAAGTTGGAAAAAGTCTGGAAAAGAAGTGGACTATATTACATCAATCCCTGTATCGGAATTGGTGAAGATCAAGGAATCTGGTGAGGAAGTGAAAATCTTGGATGTTAGGAAGACCAGTGAATATGAAAGTGAGCACGTTATTGGGGCAGAAAACAATCCATTGGACTATATCAATGAGCACATGGATACCATAGATAAAGACCAGAAGTACTATGTACATTGTGCAGGTGGTTACCGTTCCATGATCTTTGCTTCTATTTTAAAAGCGCGAGGGTATGACCAGTTGGTTGATATTGATGGTGGTTTTAAGGCTATCAAAGAATCAGAAAAGTTTGAATTGACTGCATATGTTTGTCCAAGTACAAAATTGTAATTGGATATATTTAAAATAGGTTGAAAAGTACAAAAGAGGGGCAGCCCTCTTTTGATTAATTTAAATAATTATGGGAAATATTATTGACTGGATAAGCCAGCCATGGCCTTGGTACGTGGCAGGGCCTTTATTGGGACTTACTGTTCCAGCATTACTCTTATTGGGAAATAAATCTTTCGGGATATCATCCTCATTGAGGCACGTTTGTGCAGCCTGTGTGCCTGCCAAAATCCCCTTTTTCTCCTATAACTGGAGAAAGGAGGCCTGGAATTTGTATTTCGTCGCTGGGGTGTTTTTGGGAGGAGTGATTGCCGGTCTCTTTTTCTCAAATCCTGACGCAGTGGTGGTAGCAGAAAGCACCCAAGCTGATTTAGCTGCTTTGGGCATCACTCAATATTCCAATTTATTACCTTCTGAGATATTCTCTTGGGAAAATGTTTTGAGCATGAAAGGTCTTGTGTTCTTCGTATTTGGAGGTTTTTTGGTTGGTTTTGGTACCCGGTACGCGGGGGGGTGTACCTCAGGACATGCTATCATGGGGATTAGTAATTTACAATGGCCCTCAGTGGTGGCGACCATCTTCTTTATGTTGGGGGGATTTGCTATGACACATCTGTTTTTGCCAGGATTAATGAAATTGGCTGGGTTTTAAAAAAATAGACATTTATGAAAACGACATTTGAAAGAGAAATAGATAATCCAATAGAGTGCGAGGCACCGAATTTACAGAAGTCTCAGGAAACAGGGGTTGCACTGCTGAAGTACATGGTGATAGGGGTGTTTTTTGGAGTAATCCTCGTGAAGTCCGAGGTGATTTCTTGGTTTAGAATTCAAGAAATGTTCAGGTTGCAATCTTTCTTCATGTATGGAGTAATTGGCTCTGCGGTTGCTGTAGGGATGGTTTCTATCTTGCTGATCAAGAAGTTTAATATTAAAACCATTTCTGGTGAGAAGGTGGAAATAAAAGACAAGGAATTCAGAAAAGGACAAATCATAGGAGGTTTTATATTTGGATTGGGCTGGGCTCTGACAGGGGCATGTCCAGGACCATTGTTTGCCCAGATTGGGACAGGATTTACAGTGGTTGTAATTACCTTGGTGAGTGCATTGGCAGGGACTTGGGTATATGGGAAATTTGCTGATAAGCTTCCCAATTAATCATTGAAAAAGTAAAACAAGGAATGAAAATGGATATATTGGTTATATCCATTTTTTTTTGCTCTAATCAGACAATCATCAACTTTATTTGAATACTTTTTTGTAAATGATTCTGATTAATAAAATGGCTAGTATTACTGTGGTTCCTGCTATTACAAATTCCATGTTTTGAATATTATAGGTCAGTAATTTAAGGATTAATCCGTAGAAAATGATTTATTTCAGAAATCTCTCCTTATGCAAACGGTTGATATATTTTTTAAGGATCAATAGGTTTTAGATATACTAAAAAAGTCCATTACTTTGTGTAATAATACATTATCAACACCTATGAACTTATTAAGAAAGAGGCGGATAGCCTTAAGTAGTCTTTTTTTTCTTGCCGGATTGAGCTTTGCTTCTTGGGCTTCTAGGATTCCAGATTTCCAGCAGGTTTTTGATTTGAGTGAAGGACAACTGGGGACATTGTTGCTTGGGATGCCTCTAGGCTCATTGGTGGCCTTGCCCCTGGCAGGCTGGGCCGTGGATAAGTACGGTAGTAGGAGTGTGATTATTTGGGGGAGCATTGCTTATGCCCTGTCTTTATTGAGCTTGGGATATATGAATTCTGTTTTTCAGTTAGGTGCTGCAGTGATTGTTTTTGGGATGTTGGGAAATATTATGAATATATCTTTAAATACCCAGGCCTTGATAGTGGAGGATAATTATGCCAGAAGTATTTTGGCTTCGTTTCATGGTTTGTGGAGTCTTGCTGGATTTGCAGGAGCAGGAATTGGTGCTCTAATGATAAAATTAAATATGCTTCCGCGGGAACATTATTGTATTGTTGTTGGGATTATGATGGCCATCTTAATTACCAGTTATAATTTATTGTTCAAAGAAGAGCAAAATGCTGGAGCCGGAGGGCTGGTGCTTAAAAAGCCAGATGCTATTTTGCTCAGGGTAGGACTTGTAGGTTTTTTCGGGATGATGTGCGAGGGCTGTATGTTTGACTGGAGTGGGGTTTATTTGAAAAAAGTGGTATTGGCTTCGCCAAGTATCGTTCCTTTAGGTTATGTGGCTTTTATGGGAGCAATGGCATCTGGAAGATTTTTTTCAGATGCATTGGCCAATAAATGGGGTAAAATCGTCATGCTAAGAATTAGTGGAGCATTAATAGGGATAGGTTTGGTGTTAGCGGTGGTTTTTCCACAGGTTAGTACAGCAATTGCTGGGTTTCTATTGGTTGGTTTTGGAACAGCATCGGTTATACCCCTTTCATATAGTATTGCCGGAAGGTCCAAAATGTATTCTCCAAGTATCGCTTTGGCTTTGGTGTCCACTATTTCCTTTTTTGGATTTTTATTAGGACCGCCTTTGATTGGTTTTGTTGCGGAGTTGTTTGATCTGAAGGTTTCCTTTGCCCTGATTGCTCTAATGGGTACTTGTATTACCTTATTGGTAAGCATCAAGACACGAATTTTTGATTCTCATAAATCACCCAAAAAAATTAAAGCGGCAGGTTCAATGTCTTAATCTGATAAAGACTAAACGGCATTGGAAAGTATGATCGATGGTATCTGAAATCGATGCCCATATTATCCGCTTAAAAATTCAAATTTCCCTATCTTTGCAGCCTATGAGCAAAAAAGATTTTAAAAGATATACTGTAACATCAGCATTACCCTATGCTAATGGTCCTCTACATATTGGCCATTTGGCAGGATGTTATATTCCATCAGATATTTATGTTCGTTATCTCCGTTCTTTAGGCAAAGATGTAGCCTATATATGTGGCTCAGATGAGCATGGTGTAGCGATAACTATTAAAGCCAAAAAAGAAGGTGTTTCTCCTCAGGATATTGTGGATAGGTACCATGGTATCATGAAAGCTAGTTTTGAGGAATTTGGAATCAGTTTTGACCATTATTCTAGGACCAGTGCTCCCATTCACCACGATACAGCTTCTGAATTTTTCAAGGATTTATATGAAAAAGGGGAGTTCTTAGAGCAATCTACGGAGCAATATTATGATGAAGAGGCTGGGCAATTTTTGGCTGACCGTTATATAGAAGGTACATGTCCTAAGTGTGGATATGAAAATGCTTATGGTGACCAATGTGAAAAATGTGGTACTTCATTAAGTCCTACGGATCTAATCAATCCAAAATCCAAACTGAGTGGAAATAGTCCTGTACTCAAAGAAACCAAACATTGGTTTTTGGATTTGGCCAAGTATACGGACTTTTTGAAAAACTGGATCTTAGTTGAGCATAAAGAGGATTGGAAAAACAATGTTCTGGGCCAATGTAGGTCTTGGCTGGAAGCAGGAGATGGTTTGCAAGCCAGGTCAATGACAAGGGATATGGACTGGGGCATTCCTGTGCCGATTGAAGGAGCAGAGGGCAAAGTGCTTTATGTGTGGTTTGATGCGCCAATTGGTTATATATCCTCTACTAAAGAATGGGCATCAGAGAAGGGAGTCGATTGGGAGCCATATTGGAAGGATGAGGATACTAAGTTGGTTCACTTTATTGGTAAGGATAATATAGTATTCCATTGTATTATTTTCCCTGCCATTCTTAAGACACATGGTGAATATGTTTTACCAGATAATGTGCCTGCTAATGAGTTTTTGAATTTGGAAGGTGATAAAATATCTACTTCTAGAAATTGGGCTGTTTGGTTACATGAGTACCTGAAAGAGTTTCCTGGAAAGCAGGATGTCTTAAGGTATGTGTTGACTGCAAATGCTCCTGAAACAAAGGACAATGACTTTACTTGGAAGGATTTCCAAAGCAGGAATAACTCAGAGCTGGTTGCCATATTTGGGAATTTTGTAAACAGGGCAGTAGTACTTACACATAAGTACTTTGAAGGCGCTGTGCCTCAAAGAACTGAGCTTTCTGAATATGATCAAGAAGTATTGACAGCATTGGAAGCTTTCCCTGAAAAGATTGCTGCTTCAATTGAAAAGTACAGATTTAGAGAAGCTTTGAGCCTTGTGATGGATTTTGCCAGATTGGGTAATAAATACTTGGCGGATACAGAGCCTTGGAAAACCATTAAGCAGGATAAGGAAAGGACTGGTACCATTCTAAATATCGCATTGAATATTGCCAGTAATTTAGCCATTGTCTCTCAACCATTTTTGCCATTTACGGCTGATAAGCTCAATAATATATTAGGCATTAAAGATTTGAATTGGTTAGATGCAGGTACCGGCGATCTTCTAAAAGGGGGTGGATCAATAGGAAAAGCTGAATTGCTCTTTGAGAAAATAGAAGACAATGTAGTAGAAGCACAAGTTCAGAAGTTAATGGAAGCTAAAAAGCAAAATGAAGCGGCTAATGCCACAGTACCTCCAGTTAAAGAAACCATTGTTTTTGATGATTTCTTAAAACAAGATCTTAGGGTAGTGACTATTCTAGAGGCCGAAAAGATAAAGAAATCCAAGAAATTACTCAAGTTAACAGTCGATGCTGGCTTGGAAAAGCGCACCGTATTGAGTGGTATTGCAGAACATTTCACCCCTGAGGAACTGATAGGTAAGCAAGTGACAATGTTGATCAATTTGGCGCCGCGTAAGATGATGGGAGTTGATTCCGAAGGCATGATTTTAATGGCCGAGGATAAGGATGGAGCGCTGAAATTATTGGTTCCACATGATGCGACTGCTCCGGGATCACCAATTAGTTAATTTGATTTAGGAATAAATTTAAAACCTCAAAAAAGAATAGTTTTTTGAGGTTTTTTTTATGGATACCAATAAGAGGTGTTTGAAGTACAAAAAACAGGGTTTATATGAAAAAATACCCTAGATGGGGTATTTTTTCATATTGTTTGATAGCGTAATTTTACTTTACAAATCTTCTAAACGTAATCAACAATGGTATTCTTTTATCTCACCAATTTTTTACCAAGCGACGAGGGGCATGAGGTTCATGTTCAAGGTTGTCCAGAAATGCCTAAGATGGATAGTTTGACCTATTTAGGACCTTTTAATAACTGCCATGAGGCATTACGAAGTGCTAAAAGAAAGTTCAGTGCAGTCAGTACTTGTCCGCATTGCTGCAGTATGGAGAATCAATCAATTGTTTCTTCAGAAGATTGATACGGATAGCTTTATTCAGTGAATTTCAAAAAACCTCATTTTTCTTAAATGAACTGGAAAGGAAATGCTCAGTAGATAGAGGTCGTCCATCAAAAGACTTTTGATTTTCCAATCAGTAAAGCCTCTACCAACTTCATATGGTATATACTGTATTCCATCTAGGCAATTAATCATTTGCAGGTCATTAACGGTCCCTAAAGAAGTAGCCTTCAATAGGGACTCTTTACGGGTCCATAGTTTGAAAAATTCATGTCGGGGAGAGTAAGCTCTTTCAATAAAATTTGCTTCAGGTTGTGTGAACCATTCATTTATTAAAGGAAAAAAGTCAAATTTCTTATCAACATATTCAATGTCCACTCCAACCTCCTCATTGCAAAATCCAAAAATCACCCAATTTTGGGCATAGGAAATATTGAAGTTGAATTTACTGACATCTTTTATATAAGGCTTGTCATTCATGCCAAGTTCAATTTCAATGTCCATGGGGGCACAGTCCAAGTATTTGGACGTAAGGAATTTTAGGAAGCCCTTTCCTAATATGTAATGTACCTTTTCACTTTCCTTCTTGAGCCTGTTCATGATTTTGGTTTCCTGTGGACTAAGATATTTGAGAAAACTCTTAATCTTAGTTTTTATTTGATCCATAGGAAGCCTCCAGATATCAACGTGATCATCGATGATAAAATCTGATTTATCAGTCCAATTGGGAAGTAAAACTGTGCTACAACGGATTTTACTGATAAATAAATGACTATTCATCATAGTTTTTAGTTTTCTTCCAAGTTGTGCTAATTCAGCACTTTGATATGCAGAATTTACATAGTTTTCCACTTCATTTAATTAGGATTAGGGCATTTCATTCATTCAATATATTTCCGATAAGTTTATTAAAGGGGGGCGGAGTTTATTATTGAATTTCTTTAATATACAATTTTCTTATACTACTAAGGTGCTTATTAGTTCCCTGCAATTTATTTAACGATGTGGTATTTAAATAAGTAAACTTTTTGTCATTATAGTAAAGCTAATGAAATTTTAAATCATAAAAAATGTATTTTAAACCAAAAAAAATGAATTAGATAAAAAAGTAATTGTCCGTTAGAAAAAGAGAAACGAGTATGAAAAATAATGTAAAAATATTTTTATAAAATAGGTGATTAATCCAATGTTTCTTAAAAATCTATTTGATGGATTAGTTTTAATATTGGATTGATTGATAGCGGTAACTAATAGCTGATTGACCAGAAGAAAGAATTTTCTCTATAATGGAGCGTTATTATATGATTTTTAGTTAATAATAGGAAAAGGGTAATTACCCTTTTCCTATTTTATTTAAGGCTTATCAAGCTTTGGACAGATCAATAATGAAGGCAAATTCCATGGCCATTTCTTTCAATGATTGAAAACGGCCTGAAGCGCCTCCGTGTCCGGCATCCATATTTGTGTAAAGGAGTAGAAGGTTGTGATCTGTTTTTTCTGTTCTTAGCTTAGCGGCCCATTTAGTAGGTTCCCAATATTGTACTTGACTATCATGTAGTCCAGAGGTAATTAATAAATTAGGATAGTCTTTTTTCTCTATATTATCATAAGGAGAGTAGGAGAGCATATAGTCATAATAGGTCTTTTCCTTTGGGTTTCCCCATTCATCAAATTCTCCTGTGGTAAGTGGGATGCTCTCATCAAGCATAGTGGTAACGACATCTACAAATGGTACAGCAGCAATTACCCCTTTGTATAGCTCTGGCTTGATATTTATTATTGTACCCATTAATAATCCCCCAGCACTTCCGCCCATAGCAAATAGCTTGTCAGGACTAGTGTATTTTTGGTCGATTAGATATTCAGAACAGCAAATGAAATCGGTGAATGTATTTTTCTTCTTTAGCATTTTTCCATCTTCATACCAGTACCTTCCCATTTCTTGGCCACCTCTGATATGGGCTATGGCAAACACAAAACCCCGATCCAATAGAGAAAGTCGGTTCGAACTGAAAATGGCATCTGTGCTGAAACCATATGAGCCATAGGCATATTGAAGCAAAGGGCAGCTGCCATCTTTCTTGAAGCTTTCCTTTTTATACACCAATGAAATTGGAACCATTGTGCCGTCTTCGGCCTTTGCCCATAATCTTTCAGATTGGTATTCTTCAGGGGTGTACCCTCCTACTATTTCCTGTTGCTTCAATAAAGTTTTTTCCCCTGTCTCCATATTATAATCATAAGTGGAGGATGGGGTTGTAAGGGAGTTATAGCCAAATCTCAGTAGTTTGGTTGAAAATTCAGGGTTATAACTTGTCCATGTTGAATAGGTTGGTTCTGTAAATTCAATATAATGAGGAGCTTTATCATTCCAAGGATTGATGTGAATTCTGGTCAATCCATTAAATCTTTCTTCTAGGACAAGATGGTCTTGAAAAACCTCGAAGCCCTCAAGCAAAACATCTTTTCTGTGGGGAATAATGTCTTTCCAGTTGGCTTTCTGAGGGCTTTTTACTGGAGTTTTTACCAGTTTAAAGTTGGTGGCATGATTGTGATTGGTCATGATCAAAAAATCCTCGCCAAAATGATCGGCATGGTATTCCAGGTCCCGTTCTCTAGTTTGGATCAATTGTACCTTTCCATCAGGTTCATCAGCGTTTAAGAACCTTATTTCAGATGAAACAGTGCTTTCACTGCAAATGAATAAATATTGTTTTGATTTTGATTTGCTGATGTGACAGGTAAAGGTGTCGTCTTTTTCTTCAAATATCAATTCGTCTTTATCCTGAGTTGTACCTATTCTATGCTTGAAGATTTGAAAGGATCTTAGGGTGTTAGGATCTTGTTTTGAATAGAATATGGTTTTATTGTCATTTGCCCATGTGAGGTTTCCTGTGACATTATTGATTTCATCTGAAAGTAGCTCACCAGTTTCCAGGTTTTTTATTTTAATTGAATAAATCCTCCTGCCAATATTGTCCTGTGCAAAGGCCAATAACTGTTGATTGGTAGAAACAGCGAGGCTGCTAACATTAAAATATTCGTTCCCTTCTGCCAACTTATTTACATCCAATATAATTTCCTCTTCAGCTTCCAAACTCTCGGCTTTTCTACAAAAAATAGGATATTCAGCGCCAGAAATGTATTTGGTATAATAGAAGAAACCATCTTTAAAATAGGGTACGCTCTCATCGTCTTCTTTGATGCGACCTTTCATCTCCTCAAACAGTTCTTTCTGAAGTGTCTCAGTATGTGCTAGGGATTCTTTTAGGAAATCATTCTCCTGATTTAGATATTCAATCACTTCAGGATTATTCCTATCATTCATCCAGTAATATGGATCGATTCTGGTATGGTCATGAAAAGTAATTTTATGTGGTTTTATTGCTGCCTTTGGAGGAGTTAGTGTATTCATATTGCCAATCTAAAATTTTCACCTGCTTTGCCTGCAAATTTAATAAGTCAATAGGTAGAAGCCTACTAATAAATATTATCATATTTTGTTGCAAATATTTTTGATGTGTTGATCCTACTTAAGTATTTATTTGTATTTTGATTTTGCAATCGGTTGATATGCGATATAAAATTTTGTTCAAACCATTAACGATTATTTTGTATGGGATTATTACAGGAGTTTAAAAAGTTTGCCCTAAAAGGGAATGTCATTGATCTGGCGGTGGCTGTTATCATTGGAGCTGCATTTGGTAAGATAGTTTCTTCACTGGTTAATGACATTATTATGCCACCCATTGGCCTTGCCATAGGTGGAGTTAACTTCAAAGAGCTAATGTATGTGCTAAAAGAGGCAAGTATTTCGCCGGAAGGCGTAGAAACTGCAGCAGTTGCCATTAGGTATGGTAATTTCTTGCAAATGGTAATTGATTTTGTAATTATTGCCTTTGTGATTTTTATGGCCATCAGAACTATGAATAATTTAAAGAAAAAAGAAGAGGTAAAACCTACTCCACCACCAGCCCCGAGCAAAGAAGAATTATTGTTGGCTGAAATAAGGGATATTTTAAAAGAAAAATAATCAGTTTACCATTGGTTATTTGTTAAACTGGTATCGGATCTGAAAGGTGATATCACTTAAGGTATTGCCTTTCACTTCTTGAAGGCCTGAGCCAATCACTTCTCGATCTGAGTAAATTGATCTACTCCATCTAAGCCAAATATTTATTTTGCTAGAAGCTTTGAACTGGCTGAGTAAATAGTATCTCATGCCCTGTCCATAATAACTGGGGATTGAAAATGCCCAAAGCACATTCTTTTCATAAATGTACTGTCGATTATCGTAGTCTTCGGTATCAAAAAGGGCTATTCGTCCACTCCACTTCCATTTTCCAAAAGCAGCATTGAAGTCTTGAGCAATTGCATAGCCGCTGGTTTTTTGTTGGTCAAAATCAAAGAAGCTCCATTGGATCCTCGTGCGTATAGAATAGTTTTTATTGATGTTTTGATCCAAGTTTAAGCTATAATTTCTCTTTTTTCCTGTGGATAGCCGATAACTAGGACGCTCATTTTGGCTGGTGGTGATATTGCGGTCTTTTTGCTCCTCTCTTATTTGAAGGTATAGGGTTAGTCTTTTCTTGTTGTTATAGGTGATTCGTTGGAGCCATTCATAGCCAGCGGAAGCGGAATAGGTCCTGTATTTGAGCCAAGGAAAGCTAAACTGGTCAATATAGCCACTCCATTGTAATTTTCTGTTAGGGTGATAATGGAGCCCCAAATAAATTCCTTTTTCGTTTATAGGCCTCGTTCCCTCACTGAAAGCATTTCCATAAAAACTATGGAAATTTCTGCCAAAATCTCTGATATGAAATACCAGGTCAAAATGTTGGCTTAAACTACTCATCATTCCTAGGACAAAAGCTTTTCCAGAACTTTTTGAAATGGCTCCTTCACCAAAGAAGAAATAATTTTGGTGGTTGAAGGAAAAGTAGGAGCTATGGATGTGGTTGGTTTGTCCCCTAAATTCAAAACCATTATAGATTTGAGTTTGTCTCAAGTACGGATGTTTGAATTTGGTGACCAGAGAATTTATTCCAATCTGTAAATTTTTGCTTTTTGAAAAATAAGCTAGGTTTCCGCCAATATTTTGCTCCCAAGAATTTGCTTTTTGAGCGATTTCAGTTGAAGTTCTATGATAGCCGCTTTCTGGGAGAGATTTAATGTAAAGACTCTTCTTATTGGTGCTATCTGGCCATTCTAAAGCTGCATCCCTACGTACATGAGATAAGATTATGGTTCCCTCAATATTTCCTTTTTTATATGTAGCGGTCAATCCCCTAAAGTAGCCACTCTCTATGGCTGAGGTGAAAGGTTTAGTGCCTGTGGAACTTCTTCTGGTGGTAGTGATAGTCTCAGCTCCTTTCCCAACTGAAAATCCTGCTCCATAAACCAATCCTTGCCCAAATTGGGCCTGGTAATCTCCAATTGTTATGTTTTTCCAGTTTCCTTTGTTGTAAAGGCTTAAATGGTAGCTGAAAAAATTAAAACCATACTGGCGGGTATTTGGAGACCATTTAAAAGTTTCTCCAGCATCCTTGTCTAAGGTGAAGCCAAAACTGAAGTCTTTACTATGCTGTGTTCTGAATCTGATATAATGGCTTTCTGGGCTTCCCAGATACCGATTTGTTAATCGACCATTGCTTAAGGTGTCAGGAGCAGTAAAGCCCTTTCGGGTTTCAAGATTGAATTTAGTCCTATAGATAAGATAGGCTGTTTTTTCAGAAAGTATTCTCTTTGGTAAAGAGAGTGCTTTTTTCTCAATATTGGGGTTTAAGGTTACAAAGGGCTTTAGCTTTTGGATGGTAGAAATACTGAAACCAGGAATGGCTTGTAGCTCATATATGGAAAGTAGTTTGCCAAATGTTTTTCGATGCAGTGTGAAGCGCTGGACTTGTAAAGGACTTAAAATATAGAGGGACTGTAATTCATCTGCATTGCATTGATTTAGATCCAAAGGGTTTAGGTAAATCTGGAGTAGGTTTTCATATAGTATTTCGTAGTTCAAGTCCTCATCCTGTGTGGCAAAAAGCTCTTCTGCAAATGCCTCCACATCGAAGTCATCATAAGACTGGGCAAAGCAAAAAATAGATACTTGTGTTACAAAAATGAAGATTGTCGATATTTTTCCAAGAGAGCTCATGGCTTTTTGAAGGTATAGCTGAAGGAAAAATGATGGGTGAATCCCAGCTGATTATTTTGGGCCATTGCATAGTCAATGCTAAAGTTTTTTGGCTTAAAACCAATACCAAAGTGCAGGTTTGAGGGATTGGATTTATAGCCACACCTTGCCCAAAACCGTTTTGAAAAACTGTACTCCAGACCAATTTTTGTAACTGGTTTCAATAAGATGTCCTTTTCTGCTTCAATATTTACCCGTAAGTTTTCTGTTGGTTGAAAAGATATACCTGTTTTAATGATGGTAGGCAGATAATCATTAGAATGGGGGCTCAGTTTGGTTCTGGTAATATTATAAACATGTAAACCAAAGCTTAATTCAGGTATGATTTGTGTTAAACCTCCAAATTCTAATGTAGGGACAGCTCTTTTACCATAACCTTCAATATTGGTTTGAAGGTAGTTGGCTTTCAAACCAAAACTGTTTTTATCAATTCGGTGGGAAAAACCTAAACCTAATGATTGTTGGTTGAAAAGCTCACCGCCGTAATTGGATAAGCTTATGCCCATAACACCAAATTTACTTTGGAGAGTGGCTCCTGCTGCCAAGGTGGTTAGTTCATTTAATCCTAATCTATGATCATAGGCGCAGAAAATGGCATTTTGATCCATTTGTCCCATTGCCCCTACATTATTGAAAATGCTCCAAGGATCACTTAGACTGGTATTTGCATTGGCCATGCCAATACTTCTAGCTCCTTTAGGGTATGTTTCTGAACCATTTTGCGCAAAAGTAACGGTAGCTGCCAGAAACACTGCCCAAAAAAGTGGACATTGTAATCGTATCATACAGCAAAAAAAATCAGATGAAAAATATTAAAGATAAATTTAAGTTAAATCTATCTGAAAGTCAATGTTTTAAAGTGGTGCTTTGAAGTTAATGAAGAAACTGCCGACCCCCTGATTGTTGATGGAGTATTCAAATCGAAATACCTGATCGTAAAAGGTGATAAGGTCAATCCCAAGACCATAGCCAAACAAGTATTTGTTGGTCAAAGCGCTGTTTTCAGGAAGCCTGTTCCTGTCATTTACATACCCTTGGTCAAAATTGGCACTTAAGTAGGCTTTTACTGGGAAAGTTGAAAATTCTTCTATGGGGATTAATTTAGAAGTATCGAACTCTATATCAAGGATTTTATACCTGAAACTGTTTTTATTTATTAATAATTGTTGCCCTTCAATGACATTGATCTCGTATCCTCTGATAAAATTAGGGTCATAACCAATCCCCCTTACAAGCGTATATGGTTGGCTTGTTCCTAAAAAGCTTGATGCGGATAATCCGGTGACAAAGTGCATCTTTTCATTAAACCTAAAATACCTGCTTGCTGTAAGGGAAATCTCTGTTTCATTTACATCGTCACTACTGAAAAGACCATACCTGCTTAGCCCAATACTTAATAATTCTCCGTCTGTGGCATAGGCAATATTGTCCCTTCTGTCATGTAGAAATGAATAGGAAGCATAGAAGAACTTTTGTCGGGTTCCTTCATTCAAAAAGTAATTTGGATTTTGCTCGAGAACTTCCTCATGGACCTTGGTATTACTAAAGCCAAGTGTGAAATAGTGGAAATTATAGAAACTGCCCCTATAGGTATATTGCAAAATGGCGTTCATTTTTTTTCTGAGCATTTCTTCATCCTCATTGGAATAAAACACCTGTTTGTTTTGTGAGGATCTAACGGCTATGGTTTTATTGGTGTTATAAGTAAACCTTGCCGCTAGCCCATGAAGTTGGTCTCGGTCAATATATGGAATACTGTAGGTAAGGTCAAATGCTTGGGTAAAACCTAATTTGCCCATTATCCTCAGCTTTTCATTTCTACCACCAACATTATTGTGGTTTAATTTGAGCCCATAAATTACCCTCGAAAAATCCCTGTTTTGGTTGATCCACCATTCCGAAAAGTTCCTGTCTGCCAATTCAAAAATAATGCTCGGAATAATATACCATCTTTCCTTCACCGAAATCAACAATTCTACTTCTTCATCCCCTACAAATAATGGAGTGATTTCTACGGATGTAAACAACTGAAGGTTATAGATTTTTTTTTGATCAGAAGAGAGCGTACTGACAAAGTCTTCCCAATCATAGGTCTCACCTTGACTAATATGCATTTCACGCAGGATGATATTCTTCCTAGTTTTCTCATTACCTATAATGAAAATATTATTGACGGTAACTTTTTCTGGTATTTCTTGCGTTGAAAGACTGTCTTGGACTGCAGGGATGGTATCTTGTGCGAAAGCTTCTGGAACTATGAAAAATGCGATAAAAGCTGAAAGCATTATAGCTTTACAGTAATTTATTGTATTGATCAATATCAGAGCCTTTATATGTTTCACTGAGGGAACTTTGTTTTAAGTAATTATCTTTAAGAGTAAAATATATAATACATTGAAAACTCTCTTAAGAAAGATAGCAGTTTTTCCAGTACTGTTTTATCAATACCTTATTTCCCCGTTGTTTCCCAGTGCTTGTAGGTACACACCTACTTGTAGCCAATATATGAAAGAAGCTATTATGAAGCATGGAGTATTTAAAGGTGGCTGGATGGGAATCAAAAGAATCGCACGTTGCCACCCTTGGGGAGGTCATGGGCATGATCCCGTGCCTTAATTCTGAATGCTATTATTGCCTACCTTTAAGGCCCTTATTACCAGTATCACCCCAGCGATGACCAATGGTATACTAAGTGATTGCCCCATATTAAGGCTTAGGTTGTCTTCAAAGTCCACTTGGTTTTCCTTAAAGAACTCCCAGATAAATCGCATACCAAATACAGTGATAAGGAATAGACCTAGCAATAAACCATCAGGTAACCGTTCCTTGTATTTGTTCCAAAGACCAAATAGAATTAGGAAGATGATTAAATACGATATGGATTCATAGATTTGGGTAGGGTGTTTAGCCAGCCCAAATGTTCTTACTGTGGCTAGGTAATTTTCTCCCTCATCCACCAATTCATAGTCCAATGGTGTGTTTTCTGGTTCGGCCAAATATTTTTTAGAACTGTTGAATTTGGTCAGCACGTATTTAATATCACTTTCAAGGGTTTTTCGAAGGTCTTCTTCCTTATAGTTTCCTTTGTTGATCTCAATATCAATATTAAGAGGAACAATTCCATTGCCCTTCAATTCACTGCTTCTATCTTCAGGTTTATAAGCATTTACACTTTCTACTGGTACATTAAGTGTTTCCAATATTTCCTCAACTTGCCTTGCATATACGATGCCAGTATCTGTCCCGGTTGGCTTTCCTCCGATTTCAGAATTCATTAGGTTGCCAAACCTGATCATGGCACCTGTCATGGCCACTACTATTACTATCCTGTCGACTACCCATAAATAGCTTTGAGACGGAGTCTTTCTTACGTATAGCCAAAGCGCAAATAGAATGGCAAAGGCGGCGCCATGACTGGCCAGTCCACCTTCCCAAACCTTCAGGATTTCGATAGGGTTGCTGAGGTATTTTTCTGGCTCATAAAATAATACGTGTCCTAGCCTTGCACCAACAATGGTAGCCAAAACCATATAGATGGTTAGTTTATCTACCAATTTTTCATCATGGCCTTCTTTTTTGAAGATGTAGATCATGATTTGTTGGGAAATGATAAAGCCCAAGGCAAAAAGAAGGCTGTACCATCTGATTCTTTCAAAACCTGGAAAAACTGCTGGATTTGGGCTCCAGACTATATAATCTAAAATTAAGCTGATCATTGGTTCAGTAAGTTTTTGCTAAGATAATTTTATTATTCATCTATTTGGTCCAATTCCATCAATTCTTCCTTATAGCCTCCGGATAAAATAGGGAATCTGCACCATGTTTTAGGATCCACATTAAAATCATCCAAATGGAAGGAGGGAGCCAGCCTTTCTCTTTTCCACTGATTTCTTGACCAAAGTCTAAAAAACTTTTGGATGTAGGTTTTTAATTGAGCAGAATCAATGTCCAACTCATGTTTCAGAATATGGTATATGTCCACTGGTGACCTTCTTTCCAGAATGCCCAATCTTTCAATTTGGACAATGATAGAATAGGGCATGAGGTCGTTTTCATCCGTTTGATGCCTTTCCTGTGGCCTGAGCTCTGCAGTAGGTTGAAGTGAGTTGACTTTTTCCAATCCTTTATAACCAAGGCTTTCTTCAGCCCATTTTAACCAATGTAGCAGAAAATATTTGTCTACAGCTGCAATCGGTGAAATACTGCCGCTTGTGTCCCCATCCATGGTGGCATAACCGACATCACCTTCACTTCTATTGGAGGTGGCTAGGAGGAGAGCATTGTTTAAATTGGCCAGCATCCAGATGATTGGGGCCCGAACCCGTGCTTGGATATTTTGGAGTGTGATATCATCATTTTCCCAGGTAAGTTCTCTGCCAATGGCATTTTCTATTTTTTCAGTATACGAACTCACCTCAGAAGATATCTTCCAGTTATGAAATGTGGCGCCTATGCTTTCTGCAAGATACTGGGCGCTTTGTAAAGTGTCGCAAGAAGAGTTTTCAGAGCCCTGGTAGGCCGTTGTAAGCAGTTGGCTGGTAATTTCCTTTACGGGGTTCTCGGTCTTGATAGACAGGTCTAAATGAGCCCTTTCTAAGAAGCCTTTGACGCCAAGCTCAAAAATTCCTCGGCGTACCATTTCGGCCACCAATACAGCGATGGAGGAAGAGTCTGCTCCTCCGCTTAGGGAAAGCACAAATCCTTTGCTCCAGCTTTTTCTCATGTAGTCGAAGAGTGCCAAAGTCACTGCTTGGGTGAATTCAATGTTTTTGTCAAAACTTGACTCAATAGCTGCTTTGGGCTCAGCATTCCTTTCCAAATCAAATGCTTTTATTTGGAAAGCTTTAAAGGAAAGAAGTTCATTTTTAAGGAATAGTTTACCGTTTTGGGCAAGCAAAATTTCCCCGTCAAAAATCATCCTTCCAGCTTCATTGCCCAAAAGGTTGATGTAAAAATAAGTGGCATTCAATTCGATGGAGCTTTCCTTGACCAATTCTTCCCTATGCTCACTTTTGCCCATGGCAAAGTGGCTGGCACTAGGGTTGAATATTAGATCAACATTTCGGTCTTTTAGTCGATGACCTGGTCTTTTAGAGCCTCTCCACGCATCTTCACAGATTTCAAAACCATAGCTATATCCCTTTTTGTCAAAGATGATATCCCCAAATGGTACATCCTCTCCAAAGAAATCAAAACTGGTTGTTTTTCCTGCTACCCAAGGGGTGAACCACCTATATTCATAATGGACACCATCAATGGCCAAAAATTGCTTCGCCATGATGCCCTTGATTTTTTTGTTTTCAATTACAGCAGTACAGTTGTAAAGCGAATCAGAAATTCTTATAGGTAGCCCTATACAGACGGTAATGTCATCGCAGTAGTCCAAAAGCTTTTTTAATTGCTTCAGGGCCTTTTCAGGGTACCATTTACTTAAGAAAAGGTCCTCACTGCCATATCCAGTGATTGACAGTTCAGGGAAGCAAAGCAGTTCAATACCCTGTTGTTTTGCCTCTTCAATGGCATTTAGAATGTTTGATAAGTTGCCCGTCCAGTCCAAAGGTGTCTGGTTAACAGTGGCCCCTCCAATTTTCAATACAGACATAAGTAAATTTGTTCGGCTCAGTAAGTATTAACCCTAAATAGGATGCTTTATTCAAGGCAATATATCCAAAAGGGATTTCAATCGACTTGAGAATTATAAACACAAGGGGCAAATATAGGGTTCTAAATAGCCAGATTTAGTTTTTCGCAGGCATTTTTTGCGGCTTCTTGCTCTGCTTTCTTTTTTGTTGGCCCTTTTCCTTCTGTGAAGCTTTCCTGCTCAATTTTTAATTCTACTAGAAATTCCTTGAAGCGCTGACTACCAGTGACGGATATTAAAGAAAACTCAATTTCCTTATTTTCCTTTTGTGACCATTCAATGATCTTACTTTTAAAATTGATCGTCGTGGAAATGATATTTTCAATATCAAAATGTGGGGTGATTATCCTGGTAAGGATAAAACGCTTGCAAAAGCCATAGCCTCTGTCCAGATATACCGCCCCAACCAATGCTTCTAAGGTATCACCATAGATGGATTTATGTGTATAGAAACCTTTTCCAGATAGATCTGTATCTACAATATTGGGCAGTCCAATTTTTTTGCCGACCTGATTAAGTGATTCTCTGTTGACAATCCTCGAACGAGTCTCGGTCAAAAAGCCTTCATCTCTGAAAGGGAATTTGATGAAGAGGTGTTCAGCTACAACGGCTCCTAAAATAGCATCTCCTAAAAATTCAAGACGCTCATTGGAGGCCTTGATACCATGCTTGATTTCTTCTGCTGCAGAAGAATGTTTTAAGGCTAATTTATACAGGGATAAATTTAAAGGCTTACTGCCCACTATTAATTTTATAGCAGCAGCAAGCCTTTTATCTTTATTGTCGTAAAGTAGTTCCTGAAATCTGAGTTTGCGAAATATCTTCAAGGTAGATTACTCAGTTATTTTTTTGAAAATGATGGAAGCATTGTGCCCACCAAATCCAAATGTATTACTCAAGGCTACGTTTACTTCTCTTTTCTGAGCTTTGTTGAAAGTTAAATTTAACTTGGCGTCAAAAGCTTCATCATCAGTGAAGTGGTTAATTGTAGGAGGAACCAAGTCATGGTTGATCGCCATAATAGATGCAATGGCTTCAATTGCCCCAGCGGCACCTAAAAGGTGACCTGTCATAGACTTAGTACTGCTTATGTTAAGCTTGTAAGCGTGCTCACCAAAAATTCTTTGGATGGCTTTGGTTTCACTTACATCTCCTAATGGAGTAGAAGTACCATGGACATTGATATAATCAACATCTTCAGGCTTCATTCCAGCATCTTCCAGAGCAAACTTCATCACATTACCAGCGCCTACACCTTCTGGGTGAGGAGCCGTGATATGATGTGCATCAGCAGTCATGCCGCCACCAACCATTTCGGCGTAGATTTTGGCACCTCTAGCTTTAGCATGCTCATATTCTTCAAGGATAATAGCACCAGCTCCTTCTCCTAAGACAAATCCATCTCTGTCCTTGTCAAAAGGTCTAGAAGCAGTTTCAGGAGAATCATTTCTTTGGGACAAGGCCTTAAGGGCGTTGAATCCACCTACACCTGCCTCTGTAACTGCAGCTTCGGAGCCACCGGTTACAAAAACATTTGCTTTACCTAAACGGATATAGTTGAAAGCATCAATCAAGGCATTGGTGCCAGATGCGCAAGCTGAAACAGTCACGAAGTTAGGTCCTTGAAGACCATATTTCATGGAAATAAAGCCAGCGCTGATATCAGCGATCATTTTAGGTATAAAGAAAGGGTTGAAACGTGGAGTTCCATCACCTGTAGCGAAAGTCGCTACTTCATCCTGAAAGGTTTTTAGCCCGCCAATACCAGAACCCCAAATAACACCGGCCTTTGAAAGGTCGATCTTTTCGAGGTCAAGCCCTGAATCCTTCATGGCCTCTTCTGCAGAGATAACTGCATACTGAGTGAAAGGATCCATTTTACGAGCTTCTTTTCTATCTATAAATTGCTCAATGTCGAGGTTTTTTACCTCGCAAGCAAATTGCGTCTTAAATAAGGATGCATCGAATTTAGTAATAGGTGCAGCACCGCTTACACCATTAGATAGCCCCTTCCAGTATTCTGGAACGGTATTACCTAGTGGTGTAAGGGCACCTAAACCTGTTACTACAACTCTTTTTAAATTCATAAATGAATTTTGAAGGGTTAGATTATTTTACGTTGGCTTCCAGATAGCTTACAGCTTGACCTACTGTACCGATTTGCTCAGCTTGGTCGTCTGGAATAGAAATGTTGAATTCTTTTTCGAATTCCATGATAAGTTCTACCGTATCAAGAGAGTCAGCGCCAAGATCGTTAGTGAAGCTAGCTTCAGGAGTTACTTCAGATTCTTCTACGCCTAACTTATCCACGATAATGGCTTTTACTTTTTGTGCAATTTCAGACATTTTGTGATTAGTTTAGTTAAAACACTCCGCAAAGAAATATATTTAAAACATTAATGTCAAAAAAAACCGATAACTAAATTTAAGATATTCCACGGAAACATTGAAGTTGAGAGAATATTTTTAATTTTGTTCTTTTAAAATTCTTCCTTCATGAGGAAAACAAAACTCCAAGTAGAACATGATTTTGATTTTGAACTTTTAGGGCTGGTAGCACCTCTGAAAGACTATAAGATGGCATGGGCCATCAATAGTTCGTTGGATATTAAGTTGATAAAATCAAAAGATTACCAGTTGGAGTTTATAAATCAGCCCAATTTGGTGATCTCTCAATTTATTTTGGAAAAAGAACATGGTTTTATTCAGTTATTAAAGAACCGTTCTTTTTCAGATTCGGGACAAACACTGTATCTTGTGCCCGAATTGAAAATAATGGATTACTTCCTGCTTTTGCAGGACTTCACCCATGAGACAAATTTAAATTTGTGTATTGAAAAATTGTCAGGCAGCAAGTTTATTCAAAATGTCGTTAAACTTGATGTCTTGAAAATAAAATCAAAGGAGAACCTATTAACCTATTAAATAACAATTATAAGAAGAAATGAAGGTACCCAACGTGAATAAGAAAACTAAGATCCTGGCTACTGTTGGTCCGGCTTCCAACAACGAACAAACCCTAAAAGAATTAGTTGATGCTGGTGTTAATGTTTTCAGGTTGAACTTCTCTCATGGTAACCATGAAGGTCATGCAGAGGTGATTAGACTTATTAGAAAGATCAATAAAGAAAACAATCTTAATATCGGTATCCTGCAGGATTTGCAAGGACCTAAGATTAGGGTTGGTGAAGTTGAAAATAATGGAGTAGAGATTAAAGAGGGAGATAAGATTACCATTACCAGTGAGCCAGTAGTAGGGACCTCTTCCTTAGTTAGTACAGTTTATCAAAATTTACCTCAAGATGTGAATCCTGGCGACAGAATTTTGATCGATGATGGTAATTTGGAATTGTTGGTTAATAAGACTGAAGGAATAAATGTGGACTGTACCGTAGTCCATGGTGGCATCCTTAAGTCAAGAAAGGGGATCAATCTTCCAAACACCAAAGTAAGTGCTCCATCACTAACTGAAAAGGATAAAGAGGACTTGGTTTTTGGTCTTGAAAATGAGGTGGACTGGATTGCACTTTCTTTCGTTAGGTCTGCAGAGGATATTGCAGATTTGAAGAAAAGGATCGAAGATGCAGGTAAGTCTTGTAAAATAGTTGCTAAGATTGAAAAACCTGAGGCTTTAGATAATATTGATGAAATCATCGAACTGACTGATGGTTTGATGGTAGCTCGTGGAGATCTTGGTGTAGAGGTGCCTATGGAGATGGTGCCATTATGGCAAAAGCGTTTGGTAGAGAAATGTAAATTGGCTTGTAAGCCTGTTATCATTGCTACTCAGATGCTAGAGAGTATGATCCAAAATCCACGTCCAACACGTGCAGAAACCAATGATGTGGCCAATGCAGTTCTTGACGGTGCTGATGCGGTAATGCTTTCAGCTGAAACTGCCTCCGGTGCATATCCTGTTCATGCTGTAAAAGCAATGACCAGTGTGATCAAACATGTGGAAGATAATTCCGACGTTTATCACAACCTTTATAAAATTCCTGAAAATGATGAAACTTTCTTGAGCAATAACTTGATCCTTATGGCTTCAAGATTGTCAAGAAACGTTAAGGCTAAAGCCATAGTAGGTATTACCGCTTCTGGATTTACTGCCTTTAGAATTGCTTCCCACAGACCTTTTGCGGAGAATATTGTCTTTACCATGAATAAGACATTGATTACTCAGTTGAGTTTGGTTTGGGGTGTAAATGCTTATTATTTCAATGATGACCAAACCTCTACTGACGGAACGTTTAAGGAAATTCAGGACAGGTTGAAAGCAGATGGATATGTGGTTGAGGGGGATTTGATCGTCAACACAGCAAGTATGCCTTTGAAAGATAAAGGAAGAACTAATATGCTAAAAGTACATGTAGTGGAATAAACAAGAATAAACAGCAAAAAAAGGCTTCCTTTATAAAGGAAGCCTTTTTTTATGGTCCTTTTGGAGCGACCATTATGACCTTTTCCTTATCTACCATTACAGCTCCGGCGGGACTGCCCTTCACTTTTCTTACATATTTGCAAGGGGTATACATCACAGGGGCTAGGGATTCATTCTTATTTTTGGAATAAAATGCAGCCAACTCGGCCGCCCTTTCAATAATTGATTTGGGAATTGTTTGCCCTGATTTATACTTAATGATTACATGTGATCCGGAAACATCCTTGGCGTGTAGCCATAAGTCATCTTTCCAGCTATAGTATCTTAGCATTTGATCATTGGCCTTGGCTGACTTGCCTATCAATATCTCAAAACCTTCCATATCCAAACGCTTAAATGGAAGATTGGAGGTTTGTTCCTTTGATTTTTGATTGATCTGATTTGTCTTTGCAAATTCCCGAAGGGTTTTAAAGTCTTGGATTTCATCTAACTCCATTATTAATTCCTCTAATTCTAGAAAAAGCAGTTCTTTTTCAGAGAGGTTTTTGTATAGTTGTTCCAATTCAATTTTCCTATTCTTTGATTTTCTATAAAGATTTTCGGCCTGTTTTTGAGGGCTGCTTCCTTTCTTGAGTTTTACTGTAATATTTTGGTTTTGATAAAAGTCAAACAATTCCACTTCTGTACTTCCAGCTGGAATTTGGTGAAGATTGGCCATGATGACATCAGCCAGTTGGCTGGGAGAGCTACTGCCTTCCAAGTCCTGAAGCTTTATACGTGTTTTTTTTATATAGGAGGCTGTTTTTTTCTTCTGTTCTTCTAAGGTCTTGGAAATCTGTTTTTTTTCTTTTTCAAAAGCTTGGAAAACAACTGCATACCTGAAGTATTCATTAGCAGCTTCTATAGGGTCTGCTGAAGTGAATATGTTGTTTTCTTCAGGTAACAAGCTGAGCTGGTATTGCTCATTTTCCTTTGTTATGCTAAATAAGGGTGTTTCCAGCATGTCCATGAGCTCTTGCATAAGCAACCATTTTTCCTCGATTGGTGCTGATATGTATCCTTTGTTCTTAAGCCAAGCCCTAGGGATTTTTCCCAGCGTGGGAAGAAAGGATGCTGCTTTTCCCTCTAGAGCGATAAACTGGTCATGGCTTAAGTTTAGATGGTTTTCTAAATCTCTAATGAGCAAAGCTTGGTCTTCTTTTAACTCATTTCTGAAAATACTTGATGGTGATTGGTTTGGATCGGAATAAAATAAAACATTACTTCTGCTTCCATGAAGTTTAAATAAAAAAGCTTTGCCAGATTCAAAACTGATAAACATTGCCCTTTCATAGGACAAAGCACGTACCTGGATTACTTTTTCTCCAATAGCTCCAGGGAAAAGGTCAACACTGTTTTTTTTACTCCTTTGATAGTCTCCTGGGAAGCTAAGGCAGGTAATACTTGGAGATAGATTAGCTCTTATATATAGTGAGCTGTTTTCCTCTGAAAAACCAATGACCAATTCATCTTTGTTTTGAGAGAAGCATTCCATTATTTCCATTCCCTTAAGCTTTTTTTCAAGGGCAGGACAAAGAAATTTTAAGAAGTGATAATTAAGATGCATTAGTCAAGTGATATCTTTAAGCCATCATGAGCTAGGAAAACATTGTCAGGAAGCTGTTCTTGGATTTCCTGATGGCAGCCTAGTTTGTGGCTGATATGTGTCAAATAGGCTTTTTCTGGTTTTATCTCTTCAATTATCTCCAAGGCCTCATCCAATGTAAGGTGGGAAATGTGTTCGGAAAGCTGAAGGGCGTTTAAGACAAGGGCTTTGCTGCCCCTTATTTTTTTCATTTCTTCTTCAGCTATATATTTTGCATCAGTAATATAGGTAAAGTCCTTTATCCTATACCCAAAGACAGGTAATTTATAGTGTAGTACCCCTATAGGGGTAAAGGTGACTTCATGGACATCAAAGGGCTTGTTTTGGATCTCATGGGTGATTACCTGTGGTACTCCCGGATATTTCTTTGAGGAAAACACATATGAGAACTCCCTTTGAATTTGTTCAAGGACAGGTTTTGTGCCATAGATCGGCATATCCTTTTTCTGCATAAAATTAAAAGGACGTATATCATCAAGACCTGCAGTGTGGTCTTTGTGCTCATGTGTATAGATGACCGCGTCCAGTTGTGATATGCCTTCTCTGAGCATTTGAGATCGGAAATCTGGTCCCGTATCAATAACAAAGCTTTTTTGGTCAATTTCAATATGGATTGAACTTCTTAACCTTTTATTCCTGAAATCAAGGGAAGTGCATACATCACATTGACAACCAATGACAGGGATACCTTGAGAAGTGCCTGTTCCTAAAAAAGTGATATTCAAAGTTTAAGTTCGGTTTGTTGGAGTTCAATATAGAAATCTTGGTTTTTTTTATTTTTAAACTCCTTTGGGTTAAAATTCAATTCTTTCAGAATGTCTATTAGGGTGTTTATTTTTCCCTCAAGTGTATAATATTTGTTGATTATAACCACCTTGGTGTCCTTTAGTATGCAGTAACCTGATTTGAAGTTGCCCTTTTCATATCTCAACATATAGTCAGATTCTGCAAATAGGCTCTCGATTTTATCAAGGTTGTTTTTTGTATACTTAATGGCCATTGTTGCTGGTCAATATTAATGTGTTATTTGTTCAGGTGTTTTTTTACCGTGGCAAGAAGCAAGTCGTAGTCAAGCGGCTTTTGAAGATAATCGTTCAGTCCTGCTTGTTTAAAATCATCTAGGGTGTAGTTTTTATAGTTACCAGTTATGGCAATAATGGGGATTTGGGATTTTTGAGGATCTGATAAGTCCCTGATAGCCCTGGTACATTCTATGCCATCCATCACAGGCATATTGATATCCATTAGGATCAGATCATAATCTGCTTGTTCCAATTGGCTCAATACCTGTTTGCCATTTTTGACCGCTTTGATTTCATATTTTTCAAACATCAAAACGTTTTTGGTGAGATTGATGATAACCGAACTGTCTTCTGCTACCAATATTTTTTTATTGTCGCTCATTCTTGTCCCTGATTGGTTTGTTGGCTGAGGTGGTTCTTAAAGTTTATAAAATGATTCTGCAATGTTAAATAATCTTCGTTGATATTTTCAAACTTTGTATTCTTAATTTTTTGTTCAAACTTCCCTGCTTCGATAAATAATTTTTTTGCGCCAAGGGTTCCTGAATTCCCTTTTAATATATGAAGTTTTTCTCCAATGTCAGAAAAATTTTTCCGTTTGACTAAATTCTTGATTTCATCTAGTATTCCCTGCGCCTCTTCAATGAAATCATCATAAACCATTTTAATGTTTTCTTCTGAATTATATTTTTTTAACTGGTTATAGACCTTAGTGTCCAGAATTTCACAGATTCCAGTTGGGGTTTCTGTTTCACTTTTTGGCTTTGCAGAGTTATTTAATTGATAATATATGCTTTCAAGTAGGTGTTTTGGTTTTACAGGTTTGGCAATAAATTCATCAAATCCTGCAGAAAGAAAATATTCTCTGTCATTTTGGTTAGAAAATGCGGAAATGGCAATTATAGGGGCAATGGTTAGGTTTTCTTCCTTGATGATTTTTAGAGCGGTAATTCCATCCATTACGGGCATCTGGATGTCCATAAGGATGAGGTCGTAATTTTGGGTTTTTATTTTGCCAATTGCTTCCTTGCCATTTTCGGCAGTTTCAAACTGGTAGTCATGTGCAATAATATTCTCAAAAACCTTACGGTTGAGATTATTGTCATCCACTATTAGAACCTTTTTATTTTCCATGACCTTATAATTATTAATTTTGGACCAATTAATTCATACAATGAATACCTTTTGATGGTCTTGGAAAGTGATAAATACCTTATTGTTGTTGTTGGTCCTACTGCTGTAGGAAAAACAGATTTATGTATAAATTTAGCTAAAAAATTCAATACAGAAATTATTTCTTCTGATAGCAGACAATTTTACAGGGAGATGGAATTGGGGACTGCTAAACCGAGTAAAGATGAGCTCAGAGAAGTGAAACATCATTTTATCAATAATCTGTCTATCTTCGATGAATATGATGTAAGGAAGTTCGAAAAGGAAGCTTTGGGGCTTATGGCGACCTTGTTTGAATCCCATGATGTCTTGATTATGACAGGAGGTTCGGGATTGTTTGTCAATGCCATTTGTGAGGGTTTTGATGATATTCCTGATATTGATCCCTCTATTAGGAGATCACTCAATGATTTGTATGAAAAAGAAGGGATAACTGCTATCCAAGAAAAACTCAAAAAGCTTGATCCAGAATATTACTCAATTGTAGACCTTAATAATCCACAGAGATTGATTAGGGGCTGTGAAGTAAGCTTAGGTACAGGGAAGCCGTTTAGCAGCTATAGGGTCAAGAAGAAAGCTAGCAGGCCTTTTAATATAATAAAGGTAGGTCTAGAGCGAGAGAGAGAAGAACTTTATAATAGGATAAATTATAGGATGGATTTGATGGTTGAGGCAGGGCTCTTTGATGAAGCTGAAAAGCTATTCCCGCATAGAGAACTGAATGCTTTGCAGACTGTGGGCTATTCAGAAATTTTTGGTTATTTGGCAGGTGAATATGACAAAGAAGAGGCCGTACGACTGTTGAAGAGAAATTCCAGACGCTATGCTAAAAGACAGTTTACTTGGTTTAGAAGAGATAATGAAATCCAATGGTTTTTGCCAGAAGATCAAGGAGAGATTTTTGACTATATAGAGGATCAGATAGCGCGATAACCAAATGATTTGGCTACAAAACTGTACGGTTTAGTAGCGATCAATTCGTTGTACTGATGTCTGAGTAATTTGACTTTTCCCAAAAGGACTTTTAATGACTTGGTTTTTTGGGAATCCATATCCTGGACCTTTTTTATTTCAGCTTCAATTTTATCAATATTAAAATCTTGATCTTTCATCTCAAGATTTAATGAATCGGCTAATTTTGATAGAGCGGTTTTATATTGCTCTTTTTTTGCTTTGATGCTTTGGTTGACCACCAAAGCAAAGAGAAATACAAAACCGCCAAATGTCAATAATATTGGAATAAACCCCATGCTTAGATACTTAGAATTTCTATAAGTTTTAGGGTGTCTTTGTTCAAAGGTTTGTTTTTGGTGATGCAGTCTTCGAAGCTTGTATAGACCACTTCGTCATGAATAATACCGGCCATGCAGTTGGCCTTTCCGCTTAATAAGCCTTCAACAGCTGCCATCCCACATCTACTTGCAAGCATTCTGTCTTTTCCAGTTGGATTGCCACCCCTTTGAATATGACCAAGTGTGGTCACTTTAAAGTCCTTGGTGTCATCATTGATAGTGTTTTTGACTTTTTCCATGATTTCTGCTGCATTGCCTTCCTCATCACCCTCAGCTACTACGATTACACTGGAAGTCTTACTCTTGGAGCTAGTTAGTTTTTCAACTACTTCATTTAATGTGGTTTGGGTTTCTGGTACCATTACCATTTCAGCACCTCCTCCAAGGCCGCATTCCACAGCGATATAGCCACTATCCCTTCCCATTACTTCAATGAAGAAAATACGGTCGTGGGCTGCAGCAGTGTCCCTGATTTTATCTATAGCTTCAAGAGCGGTGTTAATGGCAGTGTCAAAACCAATAGTGAAATCGGTGCCATAAATGTCGTTATCGATAGTGCCAGGACAACCAATCGTAGGAATGCCAAATTCCTCATAGAATACTTTGGCGCCCGTAAAAGTACCGTCTCCACCAATGGCAACTAGTCCTTCAATACCATGCTTTTTTAATTGGTCATAGGCCTTTTTTCTGCCCTCTTTGGTACGGAAGTCAACACTTCTGGCTGATTTAAGGATGGTTCCTCCTCTTTGTACAATATTACTTACGGCATGGGATTCCATAGGATTGATTTCTCCTTTGATCATCCCATCATATCCATACATGATGCCATAAACTTCAAGTCCGTGATAAATCCCTGTTCTCACGACTGCCCTTATGCAGGCATTCATTCCAGGAGCATCTCCGCCTGATGTTAAAACAGCTATTTTCTTCATTGGTTTAATTAGGTTTTTTAGTGCGCTAAAATTAAGGATTAATGAATGGATTTTTAATTAATTGGTGAATTCTTTTCTGTTATTAACACATGGTAGTTATAGTTGGAAATTGTTTTAATTGACAATCAATTTAATTTGCATTAAATGTTTATTCTTTGTTCAAGGTATTTAATACGATATTTTGGTGGTTTTTTTTGAATTTTCGTTAGCCTTGTTATATTTGTTATTACGGAATTACGCAAAATAAAATTCTATGAAAAATAAATTAAAATGTATTAAGTTTTGTGTTTTTCAAACTAAAATATTTGTTTTTCATAACTAATTCAGTAATTGTTAATCGATATTTTAAAATTATTACTTATGATTAAACACCTTTACATTTAATTATTTCTTCTTTTAGGCTGAGCTTTAAATTGATTGTTTGATAAAAAAGTTCAGCTTTTGAAAGGGCTTAATACTTTAACTAATTCATTGATAATTTAAGAATTAGTTAAGCATGTTTTATCCCCTGGGAGTCTTTGGATTCAATTAAAAGAAGGGATTTGTTTAGTATAGTGCTAAAAAGGAATTCTAAAGGACAAAGTCTAACCAGCTTTGCAAGGTTCTTTTTAGCTCCGAGAAATTTTCTGTTGGATCGAAATGATTGGCAGACACATAGAGAGTTAATCAACTATACAAGTACTTTATCACCAAGGATCGGAATTATTTTAAGATCAATTTATTTTCTGAACCACACACACTGAAAGGAAAATAAATCAACTACCTACCACTCATAGCTGTTTTCTTTGGGATTTATTCCATAGTACAGTGTATAAAGCCATACGCTGAAATATTGCGAGATTCAATTAAAAGTGATTTTCTGATAAGTTATTTATTGTTCTATGCTGTGATCAAATGGTCACACCGAATAATTAACTGTTTAATAGGAGATTACTGTTTAGCTGAACAGCATTTGGGAAAATGCTAGCAAAAGAAGTTTGACCAAGGTCTACTTTTGGTTTTGCAAGATATTAATGACGTTAATAGACACCTGAATTTTATACAATGAAAAGAAATCTACTTTCAATTATTTTGGGATTTGTCATCATGCTTTGGTTCTGCCCAATGGTATATGCAGAGGCGGGGGAGTTGCCTGTAATTTCCACAACGCCGGGGTATACTGAGTTTGAACCAGGCAAGGGTGCCGTAATCATCGATTCTGGAGTGACCGCTACGGATGAAGATTCTGATTTGGCTTCAAAGGCCGTAGTGAAGTTGTCGAACAGACCTGATGGAGGTAATGAGTTTATTACTATAAGCCCTGAGGTTGTTGATTTGGCTGAAGATAATGGACTTATCGTAAATTATGATTTTACCAAAGGAGAATTGACTATTGAGGGACTGGCAAGTTTTGAGCTATATCAGGAAATCCTAAAGCAGCTTACTTATAATAATGTGTCGGGTGTTCCTAATATTGATGATAGACTAATCCAATTCACTATATATGATGAAGAAGGTAATTTAAGTGATAGTAAAACTAGGATTATCCGAATTAAGAACGTACAAGCTGTGATTACCAATGTGGAGATTTCAGATGATGGATGGTATGGTATTGGGGAGGTTATTGAAATTAGTTTGATTTTTAATAGGCCGGTATTTGTTTCTGATGGTAATCCTTACTTTTTGGTTAATCTAGGGGGAGAGGAAGTGAAGTTTTTATATGGTTCAGGCTCAGGTTCTACTGAGTTAAAGTTTACTTACACAGTAGTAGAGGGGGATGTAGATGATGATGGGATTGAAATTAATACCGAATTACTACTCGATGGAGCAAGCATAAAAGATAGTATTGGGGAACTAGCAGATTTGACCATTGGAAGTTTTCCTGATCCTTCCGGAATTAAAGTAGATGGTGTTCGTCCATATGTGATTGATTTGACCTTGCCGGCTGATGGTAGTTATGCTGTTTGTGGTGAAAACACATTAAAGTTCAGCTTAACTATAAGTGAAGATATTAACATAGAGGGTGAAGGCTTGACCTTGGTGTTTACAATGGATTCAGGAAATCGAATAGCCAATTATGTGGCGGAAGAAAGTAATGCTCAATTATTGGTTTTCACCTATAATATAGCTTCAGGTGATGCTGAGGCAGATGGGATTGAGATAGTAGGGCTAGCGCTAGGTGATGCCATGATCTTAGACAGGGCTGATAATTCTTTAACGGATTTAACCTTGACCAAAACCGAAGTAAAGGGAGGAAACAATATTACAATAGATGGCACTGCACCGGCAGTTCCAACTGTAACTGCAGCGACTCCAGATTCAGGAGTTGATTCAGCAGATGGAATTACCAACACAAATGGGTTAAGCATTGCTGGTTCGGCAAGCGAAGGAGTGACGGTTAAAGTAATGATCAATAATGATGAGGTTGGCCAAACAGATGCAGATACAGATGGGAACTGGCAATTAGATATTAGTGGATTGGATTTGGCTGAAGGGAATTATTCTATAACAGTTTCGGCCGTTGACGAGTCTTGTAATGAAAGTGAACCAAGTGCGGAATTTGCATTACAAATTGATAAGACCGGACCTGTACTGACTGGGAAAAATATTGAAGTGGCTTTAGCTGAAGATGGAACTGTGGCCGTAACGCCTGCAATGTTAATAGAGGCTGTTACAGATAATTTTACTGCCACAGATGAGATAGAGCTACTGCTGAGTGAAACTAGTTTTTCTTGTGAAAATGTAGGAGAAAATGATTTGGCCTTAACTGCAACGGATTTGGCAGGCAATGCTACTACTATTGAACTTGTTTTGACTATAGTTAGTAATGAAACTCCAGAATTGATCATCCAAGATTTGGAATTGGAACTAGACGCGGAAGGTCAGGTTGAAATCACTTATTCCGATGTGGTTACTGGTTTTTCTGGCGGTTGCTACACCATGGAGGATTATAGCTTTGAGTTGAGCAAAAGTGTATTTACCTGCTCAGATATTGGAGCACAAACCATTACTTTAACCAGTACAGCTCCAAATGGAGAAGTGACAGAACATGAGGTTTCAATAAATGTAATGGATGCGCTTGCACCTGAAATTTCCGGAATAGAAGGGAATATTGATGTGTACGTTGACTCTTCGGGCGAGTATGTTTTGACTGATGTGACCCCGGAATTTGAAATCACGGATAACTGTAGTGTGACCAGTTATTCCCAATTACCTGCATCTGGAACAGTTCTAAGTGGTTATAATGAACCGATTGAAATTAAAGTACAGGCGGAAGATACTAGTGGAAATGTTCAAGAAGCAGTATTTACGATCACTTTAAAGAGCCAGATTATTGAAAATATTGAAGATCCTGAAATCATTACAGTCAGTTGGGGAACAACCATAGAGGAATTACCGCTTCCTGAGCAAATAGAAGTTGAATTGCTTTCAGGTGAAATTGTGATGCTGGATGTAAATTGGGACTTGTCGAGTTATGACGGAATAGTTCCTGGGATGTATACAAATTCAGGAGAATTGGTGCTTTTTGGTGATATGGACAATGCTAGAAATTTGCAGCCAAGTCTAATTATCATGGTTTTGGAAAAAGAGTTGCCAACTGATATTGAATTAAGTGATGATGAATTTTCAGTAGAGGACAATCCGGAAGCACCACTGGGAACACTTACTACAGTTGACCCAGATGACGATGTCCATACTTATGACTTATCTGGTGATAATCCCGATGAGCAATATTTCTATATTTTAGGTGATCGACTTTTCTATGATCCAGAAAATATGCCTGAGGGGCAAAGTGAATACACTATTACAGTGACAAGTACTGATAGATTAGGAAATACCATTGCCAAAACCTTCGTGATCAATAGGACCAAGCCAGCTTTAGATGACTTGAATATTCCAAACGTATTTACTCCAAATGGAGATGGTATTAATGATGAATGGGGTATTTCTGCCCTTCAATTCTATGAGGCAGTTAAGGTAATGGTCTTTGAGCGAAGCGGTAAAATGGTCTTTGTGACTTTTGATCCTGCAGAAAGATGGGATGGAAAATATGAAGGAGTGGACTTACCTGTAGGTAGTTACTATTTTATAATTGAAATAGGTAGTGATGGTCAAAAGAGAAGAGGTGTTGTGACTTTGATTAGGAATTAACCAGTGCCATTGAAAAAAGAAAAAAGATGAAAAAGATATTAATCATATTGACCGTTTTGTTTCCACTTGCGCTGGGTGTTACGCATGCACAAAGTAGAAAATACATCAGTCATTTCAGTAATTTTAAAAGTTACTATAACCCTAGTTTGGTAGCACATGAGGGGAGTGTAGCGCAAAGCATTGTTCGGAATCAGTGGGGAGGTTTGCCGGGTGCACCAAAAACTATTTTGGGAAGTGTAGAAGGAGATTTTTCTCAATTGAGAAAGGTGGATAGTGTAGGGATAATAGGTAGGAATGCAGCTGGCTTGGTAGTATTGTTTGATCAACATGGGCCGTTTTCTGAGACCGAAATATTGTTGAATTATACCAATAGAGTAAGAATTACCGAGAATCATATGTTAGGTTTAGGTGCCGGAGTGAAATACCTGAATACTGAATTGGATGGAACCAAGCTTTCTCCAGAACAAGAGAATGACCCAAGTCTCTCAAGGTACATGGGGGGATTCGCGGAGAATAAAGCATTTGATTTTAATCTGGGGGTAAGTTTGATTAGTAAACAATATTACTTGTCTTATTCCCTTCAAAATGTCAGTAGCGGAAAAATCTCAAGTGGAGATAATTTTTATAATGCGAGATCACCGATCTCAAATTTTCAAGCAGGTTTCCGAGGTATGGTCAGCCCAAATGTAGGTTTAGTAGGGAATATGCTTTATAGAATGCAAAGAGATTTGCCTTTTCATCAGGAATTTAATGTAAAGGCGGTGATGATGGAGAAAGTATGGTTGGGTGTAGGGCACAGAGTAGATTACGCAACAAACCTTCAGGCTGGATTTATGTTTGATCGCTTTAGAGTAGGATATGTATATGAAATGTCCACTAAAAGAAATTCTAAAATGTACGGAAGTACACATGAATTCATGGCTTCTTTTAGCTTGTTTGAAAAAGGCAAGAAAGGAGCTTTGGGAATTTGGTAGTCACTTGATTTTCCTCAATTAATAAATGAAAAATCGCACTGGTTCAGTGCGATTTTTTTGGTTTAACTTGTTGAATTTCTTGTATATTGTAAAAAGGGGGAATAAAGAACATGTTTTTTATTTAAAGCTTTTAATTGCCATTTATGAATATTGGCAATATGGATAGTAATAAATGGCCTAAATTTGAAATTGGAAAAAGAATGCAAAACATAAATCGCCTATGAAATTTTTGGTAACAGGTGCTGCTGGATTTATCGGCCATGCCCTGGCAAAAAGACTTTTGAATGAAGGACATGAGGTAGTTGGTCTGGATAGTATCAATGATTATTATGATGTTAACCTAAAGTACGGAAGACTTAAGGATTTAAATCTGGATATTATTCAAGTCAAAAGAGACAATGGAGAGGCTATAAAATCTTCATCCGGATTTTCTTTTTATAAAATGAAGCTTGAGGACTACGATGGACTAATGCAACTTTTTGAAAAGGAGAAGTTTGATGTGGTGGTTAATTTGGCAGCGCAAGCCGGGGTCCGCTATTCCATAGAAAACCCAAAGGCTTATATTGATGCCAATATTGTAGGATTTATTAATATACTGGAAGCCTGCCGGCATTTTCCAGTTAAACACTTGATATATGCATCTTCAAGCTCTGTTTATGGAGCCAATAAAAAGATTCCTTTTTCTACTTCAGATAATGTAGATCACCCTGTTAGTCTTTATGCGGCCACAAAGAAATCTAATGAATTGATGGCGCATACCTATAGTCACCTTTATGGCATACCTACTACTGGTTTAAGATTTTTCACAGTTTATGGACCTTGGGGAAGGCCAGATATGGCGATGTTTTTGTTTACAGATGCCATTGTGAAAGGAAAGCCTTTAAAGGTATTTAATCAAGGCAAAATGCAAAGAGACTTTACCTATATAGACGATATAGTTGAGGGAGTCTACAGGGTATCATTGAAGGCACCTGAAGCAGTGACCGATTCTGGATTTTCAAAGGCTCCTTACAAAATTTATAATATAGGGAATTCCAAATCAGTTAACTTAATGGATTTCATTAGGGCCATTGAAAATGACCTGGGGAAAAAGGCCGTTTTGGATATGCAGCCAATGCAGGCAGGGGACGTTCCAAGGACTTATGCGGATGTGTCTGACCTGGCAAATGATACAGGTTATCAGCCCAATACTGCTATTGAACAAGGAGTTGCTTCTTTTGTGTCCTGGTACAAGGATTATTATGGGATTTAGTTTTACAGGGTAAATTATGTAATTGCCCTTTGTAGCATTAACTTTACATGCCTGTTTGGGAAATCAAGTCCCCGAAGATCTCTGGGGGCTTCAGTACAAAATATACAAATGCAAAAATCAATTTTAATTACCGGAGGAGCAGGCTTCATAGGAAGCCATGTAGTAAAATTATTTGTCTCAAAATATCCTAAGTATAAAATTGTCAATCTAGACTGTCTTACTTATGCAGGTAATTTAGAGAACCTCAAGGAAGTAGAAAATGCTGATAATTATGCTTTCGAAAAAGTAGATCTTTTGGATGAGAATGCTTTGAAGGAAGTTTTTGAAAAACATGAAATCACAGATGTCGTTCATTTAGCTGCGGAATCCCATGTGGACAGGTCTATTACTGATCCCTTGGCATTTGTTAAAACCAATGTAATAGGAACCGTTAACTTACTTAATGTTGCCAAGAACTATTGGCAGAAATATGAACCTCATCTTTTTTATCATGTTTCCACTGATGAGGTTTACGGTTCATTAGATGATGGTGGCTATTTTGAAGAAACCACATCTTATGATCCCCAATCTCCTTATTCAGCATCCAAGGCTTCTTCCGATCATTTTGTGAGGGCTTATGCAAATACTTATGGTTTAAGAACAGTTATCAGTAATTGTTCAAATAACTATGGACCAAATCAATTTCCTGAAAAATTGATTCCTTTATGTATTCACAATATCAAAAACAAAAAGCCCCTACCAATTTATGGAAAAGGTGAAAATGTGCGTGATTGGCTATATGTGATTGATCATGCTCATGCCATCGATAAAATATTTCATAAAGGGAAAGCGGGAGAAACCTACAATATTGGAGGTTGGAATGAATGGCAGAATATCAATATTGTTAAGTTACTTTGTGAAATCATGGACAGGAAGCTGGGCAGGGAGGAAGGTGAATCTGCTCGATTAATCACTTTTGTTAAAGACCGAGCGGGGCATGATATGAGGTATGCCATTGATGCTACTAAACTAGAAAAGGAGCTAGGCTGGAAACCTTCCTTACAGTTTGAGGAAGGGATAGAGAAAACCGTGGATTGGTACTTAGAGAATGAAGAGTGGTTGGAGCATGTGACTTCTGGAGATTATCAGAAATACTATAATAAGCATTATGCATCCTAAGCATTAATGCTAAGACAATAAGGCCAAAGTGAATTTTAACTGAAATGAACTTTGGCCTTTCTTTTTTGTATTTTATTTGTTCATTGTTGAAATACTGCAGTGAGTTTATTTTTAAGGTATTTTTTAGATTTCCAAAACTTAGATATTATAGTATATTTGGATAATGCTTAATCTCAAATTGGACTGAATGAAATATTTTCTACTTGTTTTAATCGTATTTGTTTCCCTGTCTTCATGTGTAAGTAACAAGCGATTAAATTATTTGCAAAATTTGCCAGGAAATGAACCTATTGAATTGGAAGAGTTTATTCCTTACGCTGAAGTAGATTACGAATATATTTTACAGCCGTATGATGTGGTAGATATCGATTTTGCTTCTTCAGATGAGGAGCTTACTAAGGTGTTTGAATATCAGGGATCCCGTAGTGCCAGAGGTGGAGGAGCCAGTGGAGGAGGCGATATTTTTTATTTTACAGGTTATAGTTTGGATAAGAATGGGATGGTACGTATTCCTAAATTGGGACAGATAAAAATAAGTGGATTAACTGAGGAGCAGGCTAGGAAAAAAGTTGAAGAAGAGATTAACATGTATTTCAAAGAGGAAGTATATGTGCGCTTGAGAACTGGGGGGATTCGCTTTACCACATTGGGGGAATTCTCTAGCTCAGGTACAAAGGTGATTATGAAGAACAGGGCTACGATATTTGATGCTTTGGCCATGGCGGGGGAAAGTAATATTTTGGCCAAAAAGAATGAACTATATTTAATCAGGCAATATGATGGAGGAGTAAAGATTCATCAAATAAACCTGAATGATAGGGCGTTATTGGCATCATCCTTTTATTTCATACAGCCTAATGATATCCTTTATTTACAGCCAATGAGTATTAGACAGGTTGGGGATGCCAATAACCTGACCACTGCATTACAATTAACAATTGGATTAATCACTTCTGTGCTGTTTTTTGTAGCGTTGACTAAATAAGTATGATAGACCAACAAGACATATCGAAGTTTGAAGAAGAGGTCAAACCAATTGATATAAAGTATTACCTGATCAAGTATTCCAGGTATTGGCCTTTGTATGTTTTAAGTATTGCGATTGCTTTGACTTTGGTCTTTTTATATCACAGGTATACTGTGGAGCGATATGAAGTCCAAGGGAGTATTTTGATCAAGCGAAATTCCTCGCCTGAGGTGAGGATCTTGGATAGGTCTAATATATTTTCTGGAATGAATAACCTGGAAAATGACATTTTGGTTTTTACCTCTAAGAATTTGGCAGCGGAGGCATTAAAAAAGCTACATTTTGATGTGAGCTATTTTGCATCGACCAATATTAAAGAGGTAGAATTATATGATAAATCCCCTATTAAGGTTCATGTGGATTGGAATCATATACAGCAGGAAAATAGTTTGATACAGCTTACCAAAGTTGCTGAAAACGAATTTGTTCTAAATAAAGAAGAAAAGAGTTGGGTAAATTATTTTTCAGCTAAGGCAAGAGGCCCTTTTGATGAAGAAATATTAGATAAATCCTATCGATTTGATGAAGTTATAGCGTCCAATCGATCAAAGTTTTGGATAGAGGAGTTACGTCCTTTGAGAATAGGAGAGAAACTTTCTTTTGTTATTCATAATCCAACTTCCTTGATCGATCATTATGCCAATGCTGTTTCTGTAAGGCCTCAGAATAATTACGGTTCTGTATTGAGGGTGACTTTGGTTTCTACCATTGTCGAGAAGGGAAGGGATTACGTGAATGCACTGATGGATTCTTATATTGAACATGATCTTAAGGAAAAGAATCTTATGTCCGAAAACACGCTTAAGTTCATCGATGACCAGATGTATATTGTGGAGGATTCACTTAGGTCAGTAGAGCAAAGGATGTTGGATTTTAAGGTGGATAACCAATTGCTGGATGTCAATTCGGAGTTTGGAGGTGTGCTGGGGAAGATTCATCTTTTGGAAGAACATATTCAGGAGTTGGAATTTGAGTTGGGTTATTTTAGATCATTGAAAAAATACCTGGACGACAGGTCTAGCGATTATAGCGAGGTCCTTGCTCCTTCCATGATGGGGATCAATGATGGTTTGCTGAGTGGAATGACACAGACATTGATGGATCTTTCAATGGAAAGAAGGAAGCTATTGTCTGCAGTTAATGAAAACCATCCAGATGTGCTAAAGCTGGATAAGCAGATTGAAAGACTGAGAGAGAATATCTATGAAAATATTCGCAACCTGGTAACTAATACGGAAGAGAAAAAGGCAACTGCTAAAGCAAAACTTGCGGAACTTGATCAAGAGTTTTCTAAACTTCCCCAAGCGGAATCTAACTATACCAATATTTACAGAGAATATAAACTTAGGGAAAATCTGTATAACTACTTGTTGGAAAAGCGCGCTGAAGCAGGGATTGCCAAGGCTTCCAATGTATCAGACAATTCTATTGTGGATTATGCTAGAAGAGGTAATTTAATATTTCCTCAAAAATCTCAAAATTATGGATTGGCCTTCGGTTTGGGTTTTTTTATTCCCCTTGGTTTACTCTTACTATACCATTATCTGAACAATAGGATAATGGACCAAATACAGCTTAAAAACTCCATCAGGATTCCATTGCTGGGAACCATCGGTTTTAGCGAGAAAGATACAAATATGTTGGTGGCGGAATATCCTAAGGCTATTGTTTCAGAGTCCTTTAGATCTTTGAGGTCAGCTCTTTTTTATATCGCTAGTGAAAAGAAATGTAAGCGGATTTTGGTGACCTCTAGTATTTCTGGAGAAGGAAAAACCTTTGTGAGTTTGAACTTGGCCTCGGCGATGGCCCTCAGTGGGAAGAAAACCGTTATTCTTGGAATGGATCTAAGGAAACCAAGGATTTCTCAATATGTAGGGGTTAGTAACCGGAAGGGTTTATCATCCTATCTTGTGGATAAAGCTACCAAGGAGGATATCGTCCAGGCAACCAAATATGATAATTTGTATTTTGTTCCTTCTGGACCTGTTCCGCCAAATCCGTCTGAACTTTTGTTGAAATCTAAATTGGAGGATTTGATCATTGAACTTGAAAAGGATTTCGATGTAATCATAATGGATACCCCGCCATTGGCTTTGGTGTCTGAAACCATGGATTTATTGAGGTTTTCCGATGTAAACCTCTATATAGTAAGGCAGGATTACACCCATAAGAAATACCTTTTGATGATCAATGACCTTTATGCCAACGACCAAATAAGGAATTTCTATTGTGTGTTTAATGGTTTGAAAGCTGGAGGTGATGTTTATGACTTTGGTGGCTATAATTATGGGTATGGCTATAATTATTCCTATATCAGAAAAAATAAGTATACGGGAAATTATTATGAGGAAGAAGGCAAGCCTGCAAAGTCCGGTTGGCTGGGGAAAATCCTTTCATTGTTTAGGATTTAATACTTTTGCAGTTGTCTTTTGAGGTCCAGGGGGATTGAAGTTATGTGATGTTTTATTCTCCAAGCACCTTAAAAATGGTGCTTGCTTTTAAATGGCATTCATCAAATTCATATTCCGGATTTGCATCGTATGTAATGGCGCTTCCTGCAGCAAAAAACAATTGATTTGTATTCTTGTCTACAATGATACTTCTGATAATTACGCTTAAATCAAAATCACCATTTTCTTTGATATAGCCTACTGCTCCGCTGAACCAGCCCCTTTTGAAGTTTTCATACCTATCTATCAATTCCATACATTTAATTTTGGGCGCACCCGTCATACTGCCCATAGGGAAGGTATGCGAAATGACTTGATCAAATGTTGTCTTTTCCTTAAGTGTGGAAGATAGGGTAGAGATCATTTGGGATATTTGTTTGAAAGGATAGATGCCGAAAAGTTCCTCTACCTGAACAGTCCCAGGGACAGATATTCTTGCAAGGTCGTTCCTCATTAAGTCAACTATCATAAGGTTTTCAGCTTTTTCTTTTTCACTGTTCCTCAATTCTTCCTGGAGCTGTAGGTCTTCTTCTTTTGTTAGCCCTCTTTTTATGGTTCCCTTAATAGGCTGAGCAGTAATTCTTGAGTTTTCTTTTTTTATAAACCTTTCGGGGGAGGCTCCAATTAGGTATTGCTCCTTAGCTTTGAAAAAACTACTAAAAGGCATAGGGGACAGATCCTGAAGTTTCCAAAATACAGATAGAGGATCAAGTGATTCAAATTGGGCTTTGAACGCGATACAGTAATTGAGCTCGTAAATGTCTCCCTCTAGGATGTGATTTTGAATGTTTTTTACATTTTGAATATAGTCTTCTTTAGAGGTGTTAGTAATTATTCTGTTGATTTTTGTGATTTGGTTGGGGATTTGAAATTGATGGATTTGCTCCATTATCGAATTTGGATCGTCATGCCGAACGATCATTTCTTTCTCATTAAAGGAAATGCTTAAGTCGGCCAAGAATACTAAAGTTTCTGGGCAACTTACAAAAGCAGGATTGTCACTTTGGAGTCTTTCAAATTTGTTTTTTAAATCATAACTAAAAATACCCGCTTTTGGTCCAGGAAAGCTATCCAATTCATGCCAGTTTATGGAAGTATTCCCTGCATATAAAATGTGCTCAAATCCTCTCTTAGGATATTGGATGTTATTGTGATTATGGTAAGAAAGAAAAAGGTGGTTTTCGCAGGCCCATGAAACGGCCTTTTCCAATAATCCTGGTTGGAGGGGATATTCCTTTCTTTTCTTTCCTTTCATGCACCAAAAATAAGGGAAAGGACATAAAAAAAGAGGAACTCCGTGGAATTCCTCTTTTATTTATTTGCGGTTAACTAATATTAGTTCGCTTTAATTTCAAAGCCCACATTTACAGTATTGTAAATGAATTTGTCTTTAGCTTTGTCAACTGCGGTGCTTTCGTCACCATATGATAATCCCCAATCGGTTCTGTCAATGTTAAATCCGGCCTTAGCAGAAACTGCGTCACCTTCAATTTTAATCGCTGCAGGGAATTTGATATTCTTGGTTGTACCTCTCATGGTAAGATTACCACTGATCCAGTGAGTAGGTTCATCTACCATTTGTTCACTTAATAATTTAGGAGTATAATCAGTTTTGAACTCTTCTTTGTCCTCAACTTCAGGATTAGCAGAGAATGGTTCAACTGAGGTTACCTCAAAAGTTGCTTTTGGATAGTTAGCAGCATCGAAGAAGTCTGGTGACTGAAGATGTCCATGAAGTTTTCCGTAACTTTCTTCCGTTTTTTCCATGTCATGAATTTCTAGGGCAGTGATATCAAAGGTGAATTCACCACTGGTGATGTCAGAACCTTCTAAGCTGATTTCTCCGCTTGTCACAGGGATGATACCATAATGCTTTCCAGCTGGCTTGTAACCTGTCCATAAAACCTTACTTTCAGCTCCATTTACGCTGATCGTTTTTCCTGTGGCTTGAGCTACCTCTTTGGCTCCAGAGGTTTCTACTGTCCCTCCTTTTTGACCGCAAGACGCAACTAATAATGCTCCTGCTAGTAATAATCCGGTTGTCTTAATTAAATGCATAGTTGTTTAAATTTATTATGTGTCAAATTTGATGTATATACATGTAAATTTAAAATTAGTAAAAAAGGTTCATTGTCAAATGAAAAAACTAGATTTGATTTTAAATATAACGAGGAATTGAATTTGATTGTTTAGGAGAAAATTATGGCTTTGTTAAAAAAAATAAATGGGAAAACGCCCAAAATGGGTTCAGAATGCTGGCTGGCGGATAATGCAACAGTGGTAGGGGATGTTGAAATGGGCGATAATTGTACTGTATGGTTCAATGCGGTAGTGCGTGGTGATGTGCATGAAATTAGAATTGGGAACAATACGAATATTCAGGATGGTGCTGTTATTCACTGTACTTACCAAAAGGCAGGGACATATATCGGAAATAATGTCTCCATAGCTCATAATGCCATCGTGCATGGATGTATTATCCATGATAATGTATTAATAGGAATGGGGGCGATTGTGATGGATAATGCAATCATAAATAGTGGAGCAATTATCGCAGCAGGCGCAGTGGTTTTAGCAGGAACTGTCGTTGAGGAAAACAGTATTTATGCAGGTATGCCTGCTAAAAAAGTAAAAGATATTGGTCCAGAAATGATGGAGGTTATTGCAAGAACAGCAAGAAACTACCCGGTATATTCCAAGTGGTATCAGGAGGAATAAATTAATCCGGAGCCATTTTCGGGGTTACTTGACAGCATCTTGCAATTATCTGTAATCCATTGGCTTCATAATTACTGTTAGGCCCAGTAATTTTCATGTTTCTACATACTAATAGGGACAATGTTAAAAGTGGGAAAATTCCTGGGTTATTAATTTTTGATCCATTGGAAAGCCATCCTGGCGATTGCCCATTAAGTGACCAGCCTTGCATTGACATTAAATACCCCATGAACCAAGGGCGGCTGATGTCTGCTCTTGTATAGCTAAAACTCACTTTTATATCCTGTTGCTTACTGTCTTTAAGGATAGTACTGAGCACAGGCCATTCCTGATCAGCAGTTTCATCTGCAAAGTTATTGGGGATGATATAGGAAGGGTGATAGGTTGATGTAGGGTTTATCGTACTACTTAAGGAAGTGGTCTCAAATTGGTTCTTAGCATTGTAAAAGGTTTTGCCAGCCAAGGAAAGATCGGAATTGCTGAGATTCTCTTTTGGAACGGAAGATTTTTGTGATGAGTTGATTTGCTTGATGCTTCCTGCTAAAAAACTAGCAGAAGCTTCTTCATGTATGGGAGAAAGTTTTTTTACCAATGATTGAAGTGCGGTTTGGTTTGACTGGATAGTTTTCCTTGACGGGTTTCCTGATATTATCTTGTTGGCGATATCGATTGATATTTTTCTTTCTAGTTCAATAATAGATTCTCGCTCTTGGTAAAGGTTTAATTTATCCTTGATATTTTTTGTTTTGGGTTTGACAGTAGTTAATGCAGCACCAGAAATATCCTGAAATGCACTAAAGTTTTGACCGACTTCTTTTTTTATTGAATTGCTACCATCACTTTGGTCAGTAATATTGGCTGATAGAATCAAATTTCCGTAAACATCCTCTACTGTATTGGCACTAGGAGTGAATAGGTTGCTTATGAAGGGAATTGGGTTCACCAATCTTGAAATATTTTCAGTGGAGGACATTAAGCCATTGGGATTATTAGCTGTCCAAGGATTATTGTATTCTTTTTCATTTAAAGTTTCAGGTGGCCAGGAGAATAAAAATTGGATTTCATTCCCACTTGTTCCATTAAAAGATCCTTGGGAAAAACCTGAAATCAAAAGGTTTTCCAATTGTTTTTGGAAAAACGAATCGTTGAAAATAGACATATCGAAATAGGTTAAGGTGAGAAAAAGTAAAATACGGCTCACGTGAACCGTATTTTAGTCAAATTATTAAAAATGATTGTTGAATCGATCAGCACTGATTTCCCTGAAATCCCAGCGCTATTTTTCAATGGCTTCGGCACTGGATTTTTTCTCTTCTTTGGACGAATTTCCTTTTGGCGGGGCAAAAGGAACAATGTTATTTACCCAACCAATGATCTGAAGCCCGTCATTTGAAATTGTACTTCCATCAAATCGAGAATTAAACTTTTTGTCTGTATTTCCAGTGGAATAGGATCCACTGATGGAAAACGGACCCCAACCAAAGCTGGCAGAGGTACTTAACTTGCTTTCTATCAGGGAAGAGTCCTCTTGGGAAAAATCTGCAGATATTTTCAAATCTCTCACCGCAATGAATGAGGTAGGTAGCAGTGGAAAAGGAGTGTTTAAATCCTGATTCCTTGTTCCATTGGATAACCCTCCCGGCTCATAAGCTTCACCTAGGTTCCAGCCTTTCATCGAATACAGGAGATTATTATACCATGGCCGGTCAATCATGATCCTACAAAATTTGAATGAAACCTTAAGATTACTTGTGTTGCTTGACATTGAACGGTGACTGTCCTCTTTATCAAAACTTCCACCCACATTCCATAATCCCCAACTTGCTTTTCCTCCAGCGCTTATTTTAGTAAAATCAGAATGCTCAGAGGTATGGATTTCATTGGAATTGATTGTCACTTCAGTCCATTCCTCTGCTGCTCCAGGAGCAAACCAGTTGGCGGGCATGGCGTAGGTTGGATACCATGATTTATTGGGATCGGTAATTCCAGCCCTTTTGTAACCTTCAAAAGTTTCTCTTGCCTGCTTGAAGGCTACTCCAACTTGGTTGTTAGAGGACTGAGCCAATATAGCGAGCATATCCTCGACTTTTGTTTGTTGGGCATTAACCAGGTCCTCATAAGCTGACTTAACTGCAGATTGATATGTGGGGCCGATTAATGCAAATTTTCTTTGGTCTGCTGGATTTGACATGTCATATTGAAAATAATTTGACATCAAAGTAACCACTGCATCATTATAGGCTTTCAATTTTCTTTTGTAATTACTGTAAACTGGTGAGTCGACCTTTACTTTTACAGCCTTACCTTCATCATTATAGGTAACACCATCAGTGTGCAGAAAATTAAATGCTTTATTGTATGCCTCTTTGGCTTTTGGATCCTCTGGAGGTGGGATTACTTGTGCATTGACAGTGGTTTCATATACCATGGTCAACCTATTGCCATTTGGACTTGAAATAGGGTTTATGGATAGTAAATTATCTACCAAAGCAGAAAAATTCTCCACCGCTTCCATACTTCCTTCCGGATTATTTGGGCTAAAGGGATTTGCAAACTGTCCAATGTCAATTTGTTGGCCTGGCCAGTTAAGGCTAAGGTAGGTTTGGTCAGCTTGGCTGGTTGCGGGAGAGTCTACTCCTTTTGGAGGATTGGTATATGCACTAAAAAGCGTATCATAGATCGCCTGTAGCATTTTTGAATTTTGATCTGGCATGACTTGAATTGTTTTTATTGATAAAAATTTAGCTTAACGCCCTAACGTCTTGGGCAAAAATATTTTCCGGAAAACTATAAGTACCAATTGGTCCATGTACTCAATCTTGTAGATCAAAAGTCATTAATAATTAACTATATAAATAGCGTATAATTACCTGAATACATTTTCAGGTATATACACCTATATTATGGTGAATTTTGTTGTTTTAATGTAAATAAGTGTAAAAAGTAAAGGGAATGGGGACTTTCGTAAAATTAAGAGTGTTCCTCAATTTTATATGGAGTTTTTTGAAAACTGTAAATTAAGTAGAACAAGGCTGGCAAAATGAAAATACTCCCAACAAGTAATGCAATAGCCAAGCTGCTTAAAGTGGCAGGTCCTGCAGCAGCATTTTCAAGTGTCAATGTTGCGCCTTTCATACGAATGAAATCTGGATACTGACTACTGAAAAGGGTAAATAAAATCAGGGTAACTTGAAATCCTGTGATGATTCTTAAACTGTTTACTTTATGTTTTTTTAATTGAACCCAAGTGAAAGGCAGTGAAAGTGTGGCAGCTATTAAGGCTATTAATCCTAATGGATGCTGTAATAATTGATGGATCAAAGAGAGCCCTTCCATTTCCCCAGCAAGAAAAACCAAACCTCCAGTTATAACAGTGAGCAAATTCATTCTAAGTGCTTTTTTTCTAAATATTTCCCTGTCTTCCACAGTATTGGCTTCTCCAATAAGGTAGATGGCAGCGAGCAAACCACAGATGACCACTGTAAATATTCCTACAGAAATGGGGAATATAGCTAGCCAAGGATAAATATAAGCAGAAACAAAATCAGTAGCATTGGGATCTATTCTTCCTGATATTACAGTTCCTGCTAAAATCCCTAAAAATAATGGAGTCATAAAGGAGGAATAAACAAATATCACATTGTATATTTTTTGGAAATGATCCTTTACTGCATCATAATGCCTGAAGATAAAGGCTGTTCCACGGGCGATGATTCCAATCAATAATAAGGAAAGTGGGATGTGAAGGTATACGGAAACGGTGGCATATATTTCGGGAAATCCCACAAATAGGATAACAATAGCAATAATTAGCCACATATGATTGGCCTCCCAGATAGGGCCAATAGCTTGGTAAGTCAATAATCTGGTCTGTTCTTTTTTGGAATCCTTTGTGAAAAGTTCAATGATTCCTGCACCAAAATCAGCCCCTCCAAAAAGAAGGTAGAAAAGAATGGATATGTACAAAAAAGCAATAACAACGTAAAGCATGTTTTTACTGATTTAGAGGAAGTGAGAGGTCTTGGTCTTTATCTAGACTATTGATTTGCCTGATCAATAATAATGTGACTATAGCCGTTAATGATAAATAAATTGCAGCATATAAGATAAAGGAATAAACTATACCAGGCATGGGAGTAACTGCTTCACTGGTCCTCATGATTCCATAGAGTATCCAAGGTTGTCTGCCCAGTTCCGTGACAAACCATCCTGCTTCAACAGCAATGAAGCCTAGAGGTGTCATCAAAGCCAATAGCCATAAGTATTTGTTAGAGTAGATATAGTTTTTCTTTCTCCATTCTCCAAATAACCAACTTATGCCAACTATCATTAACAAGGTCCCGCAGGCTACCATGATTTGGAAAGCAAAATGGGTGATCAGTACAGGAGGATGTTGGTCCTTTGGGATTTGATCCAGCCCGGTAACTTCAGCATTAAAATCCCCATGAGCCAAAAAACTAAGTGCTCCAGGGATTCTAATGGCATATTTTACTGTTTGGCTATCTTCATCAGGAATGCCGCCAATGATCAATGGTGCTTTTTCTTCTGTGTGAAAATGAGCTTCCATCGCAGCAAGTTTGGCGGGTTGTCTTTGTGCAACGTCTTTGGCAGAAAGGTCTCCGCTCAGAGGTTGTAATATGGCTGCTATCGCTCCAATGGTCAAGGCAATTTTGAGAGCACTTTTGTGGATTTCTTTATTTTTGCCTTTTATCAGCATAAAAGCATGTATGCCTCCCACTGCAAAACAGGTGGCCACAAATGCAGCTAAGACCATGTGCAAGGCCTGTGTAAACCAGGCATCATTGAACATAGCAGCGATTGGGTCAATATTAATATATTCACCATTCACAAAATCAAAGCCAGCTGGGGAATTCATCCACGCATTAGCGGATACGACCAAAATACCAGATGCCAATCCGCTAATACCAACTACTACTCCTGTAAACCAATGGAACCAAGGATTGAATTTATTCCAACCATAGAGGAAAAAACCCAAAGCAATGGCTTCTATAAAAAAGGCTGTTCCCTCCAGTGAAAAAGGCATTCCGAATATTGGGCCAGCGTGCTTCATAAACTCAGGCCATAATAACCCCAACTCGAAGGAAAGCATTGTTCCAGAAACCGCTCCGGTTACAAAGAAAATAGCTACACCTTTACTCCAGGCCTTGGACAGGGTTTTGTACTTTTCTTTTCCGGTTTTTAGGTATTTGTAATGAGAAATGGCCATCAAAAACGGCATGATCATTCCGATACAGGCAAAAATAATGTGAAAGCCCAATGAAAGCGCCATTTGAGATCTAGCAGCTAATAAATCATCCATATAAGGAAATTTGTAAAGAATTTATCCTCCTTGAATTTACGGTTTTTCTCTTATTGGGTTGGTTTGTGATTTAGGGTTTTTTGCAGAATGAATAGTATAAAATAAGGTGAAAAATGAAATTAATGTTTTTTTAGAGCCTGCTCCAAAGATTTGATTCGATTGATTTTGCCAGAGGTAGTTTCTATAAAATTATATGTAAAATAAATTTTTTTAGGGTTTTCGTATTTAGTCAGATGGCTTTTTACTTTTTGGGATAATTCTTGGAATAACTCTGTCTTTGGTCGTTCTGATTCTATCAAAAGAACCACTTGCTCCCCCCATTTGGGGTGGGGTTCACCAGTGACAAAATATCGTGCATCTGGAAATGAATTATTGATGACATAAGAAAGCTTCCTTTCTATTTCCTCGGGTTGGAGTTTGACCCCTCCAGAATTAATAGTGAAATCAGCCCGGCCCTTCCAGATGAATTGACGGTCATTAAGTATTTGCACAAGGTCATTGGTATGTAGTTTATTCAGGGCCATTGGGGCATTAATGATGAGTTTGCCTTCTGTATCCTGATCAATTTCAACACCAGGGAGTGTCTGGTATATCAATTTGGTATTAAGAATTAAAGGTGCTAGTGCGATATGGGAAACGGTTTCTGTCATTCCGTAGGTTTGATAGGCACTAATTCCCAACTTGGCAATTCTATTCTTTAGCTCTTCAGATATGGGGGCACCACCAATAATCAAATGTTGTATGCTTTGCAGTCTTTCAAGGGCCTTGGGTGTTTTGAGGGAGTTTTCAACTTGTGAAGGCACCATGGCCACAAAATTAAAAGCAACTTGGTCAAATAGCTTTTCAAGTGGATTGCCACTTGGTTCAATTAAATGTAGGTTACAGTTCCATTCCATTGCCCGTACCAGCATCATTTTACCAGCAATCATAGCCGTATTCAGGCAGCAGAGTAAATGTTGTCCCTTTTTTATATTGAAAAAGTCCCCAGTAGCTTTTGCGCTGCATTCCATTTGATGCCTGCTTACCGCTATTTTTTTTGGTTTTCCTGTTGAACCGGAAGTTTGCAGCTCGAAATTTTCTTTGTCATTTAGCCATTCCCTACAGAAAATAAGGGATTGATGATAATAATCTGAAAGTTCTGGCCATTTCCCAAGTTTTATCTGCTCAAAGGAAACCTGAATGTTTTGGATAAAAATGTGACTCATTTAATTAAGTAATTAGAGGGCAAATTACATTTTTTTGAAAGGCTTTAAAATGGAGGGCTCGGTAAAATTCTCTTGGATATCATCTATTAATTAATCTTTGAGAACAATTAATAATCTTGAGCCTATTATCTTGCGGTGAAATTACCTTTTAACCTAATCAATAAGCAAAATGGAGTGGAAAGTAGTTAAAGAATTTGAAGATATAACCTATAAAAAATGTGGCGGAGTAGCCCGGATTGCATTTAACCGTCCAGAAGTAAGGAATGCTTTTCGACCAAAAACAACCAGCGAGCTTTTTGAAGCATTTTTAGACGCTAGAGAAGATACTTCCATTGGAGTGGTCTTGCTTTCTGCTGAAGGTCCATCTCCTAAAGATGGGGTGTACTCTTTTTGTAGTGGAGGTGATCAAAAGGCAAGAGGCGAGCAGGGCTATGTAGGTGATGACGGAATGCACAGATTGAATATTTTGGAAGTACAACGGCTGATCCGATTTATGCCAAAAGTGGTGATTGCTGTAGTGCCTGGATGGGCAGTTGGTGGTGGACATAGCTTGCATGTGGTCTGTGACCTGACATTGGCCAGTAAAGAACATGCTATTTTTAAACAGACTGATGCCGATGTTACCAGTTTTGATGGCGGATATGGATCAGCATATTTGGCTAAAATGGTTGGTCAAAAGCGAGCGAGAGAAATTTTCTTTTTAGGAAGAAACTATTCAGCTCAGGATGCCTACGAGATGGGAATGGTTAATGCAGTAATTCCTCATGATGAGCTTGAGGACACGGCTTTCCAATGGGCACAGGAAATCCTTGAAAAGTCACCTACATCTATTAAAATGTTGAAATTTGCCTTTAACCTTACCGATGATGGAATGGTTGGGCAGCAGGTGTTTGCTGGTGAAGCTACAAGGTTGACTTATATGACTGAAGAAGCCAAAGAAGGTAGAAATGCCTTTCTTGAAAAGAGGAAGCCTAATTTCAAGGATATAAAATGGATACCATAATATAAATATTGAATAAGCCAGCACTATCCTCAGTGGATTGTTGCTGGCCTATTTTTTACCCTTCTTCTTTTAGCATCAATTTGAAATCTTTTAGGATTTGTGCATTCTTAATACTGTCAGATTTGATTTCAAGGATTTTAGGTCTTATAGATGGATGATAAAACTCTTGCAGTATATTCTCCAATTCTATTTCATCTTTTGCAGTATAGTATTTAAAATTGAAATCCTTAGCTAGGTTTTCAGCCTGAAGAGCCTGTTTGGTTTCAAAGAATTCTTCAAGCTCAGCTTGTTTGTTAGGTCCATCAATCAACCTGAAAATACCGCCTGATTGATTATTTAGCAGGATTACTCTTAAGTTGTTGATGGAGTAATTATGCCAAAAGGCATTTCGATCATAAAAGAAAGCCAAGTCTCCAGTGATCAAAGTAACAAAGTCCTTAGTTGTGAAGGTGCAACCAACTGCTGTACTGTTGGATCCATCAATTCCACTAGTTCCACGATTACAAATTATTTCTTGCTCTCTAGGTCCCAGGAAGTTCACATAGCGAACTGACATGCTATTGGCAAGATGTAATTTGGAGTTTGGGGGAATATGCTTTAGTACCTTATGGATGGCTTTGAATTCCCCAAAATCAATGTTTTCAAGTGCCTTTGTCATTTTGCATTCTATGCCTTTGTCAGCGCTAAACCAGGCTTGGTAGAATGCTTGGTCCACCTCTCCAAGGCCTGTGTTCAGAAATTTTAGGAACTGACGGGAATCACAATAAATTTGTTTTGATAATGACTGATAGGTGTCAGGGATTTCTCCGCTTGGCTGTATATGCCAATGGTCTGCACCTGATTCCCTCAAAAATAATTTTAAGGACTTTGAAATGATTGATTTACCAAAGCTAATGATCAGATCAGGCTTCAAGGCTTCTTTGTCAGCAATGGGGATTAGCTGATCATGGAAATTGATTGTAAGCTTAGATTGATGGTTACTGATCGTATCAGTAACGATGATGGCCTGTTTTGATTTGGAAATATTATTTAAAAGTTCTTGAAGCTCCTTATTGGGAGTTTGTTGTCCAGGAATGATGATGATTTTGTTATAGTAGTCAAGTTGATTTTTAAGTTTGACCTGAGCTTCTTCCGGTAAGCTCTTTTCAGAGTCCACTTGTTCAACCACCTTAATATTATGGTTATAATCAAATTTTTCATTCTCAGTAGGGTAAAAAGGCTCCCTTAAAGGTATGTTAATATGAACTGGACCAGCAGGAAAGCTTTGGGCAAGATTAATTGCTTCATTACTGATTCTATGCGCATGCCATATTTTATCTTTATGGGAAAATTCGTCAGGAAAGCTATAGTCTTTTTTAATATGCCTTCCATATATTTTTTCCTGTCTGATAGTTTGTCCATCCCATTGGTCAATCCACTCAGCAGGTCTATCAGCTGTGATTACAATTAAAGGAATTTGTTGGAAAAATGCTTCAGCGACCGCTGGAGCATAATTTAAGGCCGCAGTTCCGCTGGTACAAACCAAAATTACAGGTTTTTTTAGCTGTTGAGCCATCCCCAATGCAATAAAAGCAGCTGATCGCTCGTCTGAAATTGTCCTGCAGTGTAGTTCTGGATGTCTGGCAAAGGCCAAGGTAATTGGAGCACAACGAGAACCAGGTGAAAGAATAATGTTTTTAATGCCTTTTTTGGCACAAATATTCGCTAGATCGATGAGTGGTTGTATGATCAATTTAGGAGCTTATTGAATGAATTTACCAATGATTTCACATTTTAGGGAAGTTTCTTCCCATTCCTTTTCTGGATTGGAGTCCTCTGTTACTCCAGCACCGGCATATAGAATGACTTCGCCGTTTAAAATTTGTGCGGTTCGTAAGTTTACATAAATGGAAGTTTGGTTTTCTATATTTACCGGGCCAATAAAGCCCGAAAAGAATGATCGGTCAAACTTCTCGTGTTTTAGGATAAAGTCCATTGCTTTTTCCTTGGGTGTTCCGCAAACAGCAGAAGTAGGATGAAGTAATTTTAGCATTACTGCTCCAAGCTGGGGGAAGTTGGTGGCCTCCATATCAACCCTGAAGTCAGATCTTAGATGAAGTAAATTTCCTGCCAAAACTGTTTTCGGGCCATTTTCTTCATATTCTCTTAGTCTGATTTTTTTGAAATTATTGACGATATATCTGCTGACCAATGCTTGTTCTTCAATTTCCTTTTGTGTCCAAGCGGCATTCTTGATTGGGTTGTCGCCTTGGGCCCTTTGGGTTCCAGCTAAAGCCATGGTGTAGAAAAACTTGTCCTCCGTTTTGATCAAGATTTCTGGTGTTGCTCCAAGCCATGTCCCTATGTTTGGAATATGAAAGAAGTTAACAAAGGTGTTAGGATAGGTTTTACATAGTCGAAGAAAAGTCCTGACCAAATCAAAGTCAGCGTTTGGCCTGACCTGTTTGATCCTTGAAGGAACAACTTTTGCTATTTCTCCTGCATTAATGGCAGATATGCCCAATTCTACATACTGAATAAAATCCTCTTTCGAAGAAGATACAATATCGTTTTTTGGCTTTTTGGGATGGTTTTGTTGCCAGAAATCTTTGATAAAACCTTTTATTTCTTCAGAATCCATTTTTTTGGAAAGAAATGCTTCATCAATGACTTCAGTAGATACGGGTAAATCTAATTCAAGTTTAATATAGTCTGAGGCCCGTAAAAAGTAGGCTTTTTTGTCATCTTCTTGAGAAAAAGTATGTGCTATAAAACCTGCTGGTAATTGGTCCAGGTCTAAGTCTACTTTCTTGACTTTTTCTGTTTTGTCCACTATGAGTTGGATAGATGAACTCTTTGGGGATTTCCAGATGGCAATTTGATGACCACCTTTTAGTGCATCATAAAGCTTGAACGCTATGAATTCCTCTTGGGAAATGGTAGTTGGTTGGGCGGTTGATATATCCATCATTATTTTTTATCCAGGACAGCTATGGTGATCCTGCTAATACAAACTAAAGCATTGGTTTCAGAGTAGATCTTAATTTCCCAAACATGTGTCTTTCGACCAATATGTAAAGGTTGGACAACCCCTCTTACCCTTCCGTCCTTGACGGATTTCAAGTGATTTGCATTTATCTCCAGTCCCACACAATATTGGGTGTTGGTATCAATGCAGCACATAGCCGCAACGCTCCCAAGGGTTTCGGCGAGAACCACGCTAGCACCTCCATGTAACAATCCAAATGGTTGTTTTGTTTTATGGTCAACTGGCATACTTGCCTCGATAAAATCTTCCCCGATCTTTGTGAACTGAATATCTAGATGACCGGCCATACTGTCCTTGCTCAAGTTATTCAAAAAATCGATATCGAGGTTTTGATTAAATATCATGTGTTTTGGAATAAAAACGTTTTCTTTGAAAATTGTTAACAAAAATACGGAATCTTGAGTACTAAAAAAATCTACCTCGTCCGACATGGACAGACGGATTACAATTTAAAAGGAGTAGTGCAGGGCAGTGGCATAGATGCACCAATCAATGAGATGGGAAAGCGGCAAGCCAAGGCTTTTTATGATGCCCATAAACATATTAAATTTGATAGAATTTATTTTACAGGCCTCCAGAGAACCCGTCAATCTATTGCCCAATTTTTAGATAATGGAACACCATATGAGCCGATTGTGGAATTTAATGAGATCAGTTGGGGGAAATATGAGGGCGTTCCTATGAGCAAAGAGGAGCATAGTTATTATCAAAGTATGCTTCAGAAGTGGTCCGATGGAAATCTGGATTATAGCATTGAAGGAGGAGAGTCTCCCAATCAAGTATATAAGCGCTTAAAAAAAGGGCTTGATTATGTAATGAAACAGGAAGGCGAGACGATTCTCATTTGTATGCATGGACGCGCCATGAGGGTAATGCTAAGCTTGATGTTAGCATATGACCTAAGGTTTATGGATGTATTTGAACACCATAATTTGGGGTGTTATGAATTGACACATTTAGAGGAAGGTCGTTTCAGGATGGATCGCTATAATAATGTGAAGCACCTTAAGCTTAAAGGACTGATTTGATAGCTTTCACCTGCTTTTTATCTAATGAAGCATAGAAGCTAGAAAGTAAATCTTTATAACTTTCCTTGGATTCACTTAAGTCTATGATTCTGAATGCTACTTCCTGTAAGGGTTTTTCAGTGGATTTGTTAATTTGAACCATTGTTTGACCGAATTGACATTTGTCAAAATTACAATCAGGAACCTTAATGAATAAAACAGCATCAGAATTGCCATTATAGGTTTTGGTGTCAAATTTCTCAAAGAAGTTTAATTCAATAAATTCAGGACTTGATTTAAGTTCTTTTAATTCCTTTTTACTGAAAATAACAACGAAAGTTTTTTCTTCTGCTGCTTTACAGAAAACGGCAGAAGTAATGAGGGTGAATAGGGTAATTAATAATAAATGCTTCATGTAGAAATATATAAAATTAATTACGAGTAACCAAGTGCTTGAGCTTCAATTGTATGATAAAAATATGTAAGGTTTGCTAATATAGTTCTACTAAAAAATTAGGATTTGTTTAAATGGGATCCTGAAGGGGATAATAAAAAAGGCTGTCAATTTTGACAGCCTTTTTTATATATTATTTTTTGCTTCTTGCTTTTGTAGCTCTTTTTTTCTTTGGAAGTGTTTCATCTTCGATTTCGTCAGCAACGTCAGCTAAGATTCTTCCACAGTGTTCACATACGATGATTTTTTTCTTTTCTCTAATATCAGCCTGTCTTTGAGGAGGGACAATATTAAAGCAACCACCACAAGCGCCTCTTTTTACTTCCACAACCGCCAAGCCATTTTTAGCATTGGCACGGATTTTTTTGTAAGACTTGATGATTCTCTCTTCGATCTTTTTCGTGGCCTTTTCACGCTCAGCTTTCAGTTTTGATTCTTCAGCTTCGCTTTCTGCTACGATAGTATCAAGCTCCTCTTTCTTCGTATCAAGATCTTTTTTTCTGTCCTTTAAGGTCTCTTGAAGATCCTTTAAGTCTGAATTTTTTCCTTCAATTCTCGCCTCAGCCTCGCCAATTTTCTTTTTGGAAACCTGAATCTCCAAATCTTGAAGTTCCAATTCTTTGGTGATGGCGTCATACTCACGATTGTTTCTGACGTTCATCTGCTGTTCCTGGTATTTCTTGATCAGCTTTTCAGACTCCTTTATAGCTTCTTTATGGCCTTTGATTTCATCTTCAAGGGCTACGATGTCATTGTTGAATTTTTCTAACCTTGTCTCGTAACCAGCTATTTCGTCCTCTAAGTCTTGAACTTCCTCAGGAAGAGCTCCCCGAATTTTAAAAATAGCATCTAAACGGGAATCTATTTTTTGAAGATTATAAATGGCTTCAAGCTTCTGTGCAACTGTACTTTCCATGTACTATATGTAAGTTATGGGATTCGTAATGACTTTTGTCAAATAGAGTGCAATATTACTAAAATTTTGTGACAATATATCCAATAATAACTCTTTTGTGTGAATTTCACTTTCGTAATGTCCGATGTCGGTTATAACTATTTGATTTTCAGCATCAAAGAATTCGTGGTATTTTATGTCTGATGTGATGAAGATGTCAGTCTTGGCAGCTTTGGCCGCTCCAAGTAGAAATATACCAGCCCCACCGCAGACAGCGACCTTTTGTATCGGTTTGTTTCTCAGGTGGGTATGTTTGATAATATTTAATCCCATCGAAGTTTTTAGGTGGAGTAAAAATTCTTTTTCATCCATTGGGCTTTCAAGTTCGCCAAGCATTCCTGCTCCTACTTCTTGAAATTCATTTTCGATTTGTTGCAAGTAGTAGGCAACTTCCTCATAGGGGTGGGATGATTTTAGCGCAGCTAGGACTTTCCTTTGTAAATGGGAAGGGAAAATTAATTCAATTCTGTTTTCTTCAACACTTTCCGCCTTGCCTGTTTCACCAATGCTAGGGTTGGCTTTGTCAGAGGGTAAGAAAGTTCCCGTTCCTTGACTTCTGAAACTGCATTTACTGTATTCTCCTATTGATCCGGCTCCTGCTGAATAAAGTGCCTCCAAAACTTCATTGGTGTTTTCTAAGGGAACAAAAGCCGTTAGTTTCATCAATAATCCCTTTTTGGGGGATAAAATTTTGGTGTTTGTCAAGCCTATTTTATCACAGATTTTTTTGTTCACTCCTGTGTGGATATGGTCAAGGTTGGTGTGAATGGCAAAAATGGCAATATCATTTTTGATAGCCTTCAGCACAGTCCTTTCCACATAGTTTTTACCGGTAAGGCTTTTCAGTCCCTTAAAGACTATGGGATGATGCGCAACAATCAGGTTACAGCCTAATGAGATAGCTTCTTCTACAACTTCCTCGGTTACATCCAAAGTGCAGAGAATGCCCTTAACTTCTTCACTGGGATTACCTGTAATTAATTGGGCATTGTCATAAGATTCCTGATAGGAGGGAGGGGCTATGCTTTCCAGGAAGGAAACTACATCTCTAATCAAATTAACCATATATTTGTATTTACCGTTTGATCCAAAATTATAAAAAATAAAGTAATGCAGCCCCATCAGTATTTTATGTATCCATTTTCCCTTTTATATGATGGGATTACCCGTTTGAGGAACAGGATGTTTGATGTTGGGGTAAAGAAAAGCATAGAGTTTGAGATTCCAACTATTGTAGTTGGAAACCTCGCTATTGGCGGAACTGGGAAAACTCCTATGGTGGAGTTTTTTGTGGAGAATTTTAAGGAGTTTCATGAGGTTGCGACCCTAAGCAGGGGTTATGGACGTAGGACGAAAGGATTTATTTTGGCTGGACTTGGAGTAACCGCAGATGAAATTGGAGATGAGCCTTTTCAGGTTTTTTCTAAGTATGGCCATGAAATAACAGTAGCAGTTGGCGAGCAAAGGATTTTGGCTATTCCACAGATAATAGCTGAAAAACCAGCCACTGAGCTGGTTATTTTGGATGATGCTTTTCAGCATAGGTATGTCAAGGGAGACTTGAATGTTTTGCTGACAACATTCCAGAGGCCATTTTTCAAAGATCATGTTTTGCCTATGGGGACACTTCGGGAAAGTCCAGCAGGTGCAGGGCGTGCAGATGTGGTTGTGGTAACCAAAACTCCAGGATCAATTGACGAGGACGAGAAAAAAGAGTATTTGGAGCAAATCCGCCCGCATGTTAAAAAACATTGTACTGTACTTTTTGCTGGGCTTAAATATGGAGAGCCCTATAATGTTCGAACTAAAGAAAAGGGGGATTTTGGGAAAGCCGTTTTGGTCAGTGGTATTGCCAATAATAAATTATTGAGGGAATGGGGGGACGCTAATTATGAGCTCGTCGAAGTATTGGAGTACAGTGATCATCATTATTATGCTGAAAAGGATATTAAGTATATCGTAGAGAGAATGGAATATCATAAGGGTGAAAATCCAGTGCTTCTTACCACCGAGAAAGATGCAGTAAAACTTAATGCCAATAAATTTCTTCCTTATTTGCAAGAAATTCCGATTTTTGCGGTGCCTGTCCAGGTAAAATTTGAAGATAAAGACAGAAATATATTGTTGGACATGGCATCAAAAGTCATAAGAAACAAAGCCTATCAAAGTGAATTTTAAACAGCTATTTGGTTTATTTTTATTCATGTTAATGCTTAGCATGACAGCCTTTGGACAAACCAACAGGGGGCAAAGGCCTACGGGCGCCGGGGAGGAGCAGCAGGAGCAGCAACAAAAAAGAGGTGGGCTGATTGATGACTCTACCAAAATGGTGTATGGGCCCAAAACATCCTTGTATTTTCTAGAGGAAAATGTCCGTTTTAACAAAATGGAAAAAACGCCATTGGATACCAGTTTGACTAATTTCCATAATTTCGAACCTGTTTTTAAGAGCGGGTATAAGTACCAGGATCTTGGGAATCTGGGAAGTGCCGCTAAGCCTGTTTATTATGATTTGCCTGGAAAAATTGGAACCAGATCGGGTTTTGATGTCTATGATCTGTATTATAGGTCTCCGGATAAATTGAAGTATTTTGATACCAAGTCGCCGTATACCAAGTTGGAAGCTTTTTATGGTGGAGGTAATCGGAATATGTTAAATGTTGAGTTTGCCAGGAATATCACGCCTACTTGGAATGTTGGATTTAATTTCAATACCATTAGAGCAAGAAAAACCCTGAATCCTAATGCTAGGGATGATAATATGGCTGAACAGACAGGGTATTCCATTCATACCAATTATCAGTCGGATAATGGGAAATATATGCTTTTGGCCAATTTTTCAAGGATGCACCATGCTGTTTATGAGCAAGGAGGGATTATTCCTCCAGAGGTAGATAGTACATCATTGTATTTTACCTATGAAGATTCCAAGGTTTGGCTAAGTAATAGTAAGGCCGTGGATTTAAGGCAGGATTATCACCTTTATCAGCAGTTTGAGATTTTGAAGGGATGGCAAATTTACCAAGTTTCCGATTGGAGAAAACAGGGCGTTTCTTTTGTGTCTGACCTGACTACTAGCGATTCATCCTTTTTCAACCAGTTCAATCAAAATCGTTTTATAAATCAAGATACTACCCAGAATTATCATCGATTTGTTGAGTTTAATAATGAAGCGGGGTTTAAGGGAGATTTTGGTCCTGTATATTATAATGCCTATGTTAAATTCAGGACGGGTTCAATGAGCAGTCCCAATTTTGAAAGTGACAATAATTTCAATGAATTCTATATTGGAGGAGCTTTAAGGGGTGAGATTAATGATCAATGGTCTTTTGAAGCAGAAGGGGAGTATTTGGTGCCCGATGGTTTTCGATTAAGAGGGTATTTTATTTCACCTTATTTGGACGTCACCTATACCAAAGCCTCTTATAAGCCTACTGCCATGCAGCAGATGTACCGAGGGAATCATTATCAGTGGACCAATGATTTTTCCAATACTGGAGTGGATCAGATAAAGGGTGAGATCAAGGCGGATTTTGCCAAGGTTTCCATTCATCCAAGCTTGACATTGAACCGTGTCAATAAATATGTTTATTTCAATCAAAATCAGGAGGCTGAGCAGATAGATGGTGAAGCATACATGGTGATTCCAGGAATAGAAACTAGTTTTCGTTTTTGGAAAAGACTGGTATGGCAAAGTGAGGTGATTTATACTTCGATTTCCGGAGATGCATCTGATAAATTTAGGATTCCAGAGTGGTATGCGAGGACAAGGTTGTTCTTTGATGGGCCAATGTTTGATGAGCATCTTTTTATCCAATTTGGATTGGAAGGCCGTTATAAAAGCGATTATTATGCTGAGGCTTATATGCCAGCCACGCAGCAATATTATTTACAAGATGATTTCCTTATTGAAGCCTACCCGGTAGTGGATGCTTTTGTGAATTTGAGAATAAACCGTACTAGAGTGTTGTTGAGGTACAATCATATCAACAGTAATTTATTGAATGAACCGGGGTATTTTGTGACGCCTGATTTTACAGGGTTAAAAGGAGCTCTTGACTTAGGTATAAGCTGGTATTTCTTTGATTAAATGTTATGGGTTGGGAAGAAAGTACTAAAAACAAAATGTTGAATTTGCAATTGCCTACTGATCCACGGTGGGTAGATATAGCCTCCATGAATTTGGAGGATATATTGGTAGATCATGCATATTGTGAGCAAAAAGCAGCCTCATCTTGTATTTCTCTTATTCTTCGATTTCCAGATTTGGAAGAGTTGGTGGATGTGCTTACACCCGTGGTGGCAGAGGAGTGGGCTCATTTTGAAAGGGTGATGGAGCAAATCAGAAAGCGTGGATTTCATTTTGGTTTTCCTAGAAAAGATGAGTATGTGATCAAACTGAACCAGTTTGTAAGGAAAGGAGGGTCAAGAATTTCTCAGTTGACGGAGCACTTGCTGATGAACGCCTTGATCGAGGCAAGGAGTTGTGAACGGTTTAAATTGCTTTGGAAAAATATAGCAGATGAGGAATTACAGCATTTTTATTATGAATTGATGATTTCTGAGGCTGGTCATTATGTTAATTTTTTGGAATTGGCAAGAAGATACCAGGACCCTGAATTAGTGGATAAGCGTTGGAAAGAGTGGTTGGATTTTGAGGCAGAGGTTTTGAAGGGATTAGAAGTCAGGTCTGATAGAATGCATTAGAGATTGTTGAGACCATTTGCTCTTTTTTAAAAGAAATATTGGTATTGGGAGGTTTTTATTCCTAATATAAGCCCGATTTTTATCCTCATAAAGGAAATTTTAAATATGGAATTGCTGGAGAATATTAAAGAAGCGATGCGGTCAATTAAATCAAATTGGCTTAGGACCATTTTGACTGGTTTGATAATCGCCATTGGAATTACTTCTCTGGTAGGTATGCTTACGGCAATTGATGGGATGAAGGCTCAGATTGAAGAGAGTTTCGCGGGGTTGGGAGCAAATAATTTTGATGTAAGAACAAAGAGGGAATCTGGTCAAAGGGTAACCAAAGAGGGCGTTACAGAAAAAAACTATCCGCCTGTAAGTTATCGGGAGGCATTGTATTTCAAGGAAGAATATGGCCGTAACGGGCTATCTACTGTTTATATAACCGTTTCAGGTGCCTCAGAAGTGAAAAGAGGTTCCGTCACCACTAATCCAAATACAAGAATTACAGGTGTGGATGAGAATTATCTTTTGATCAAGGGGAATGATTTGGATGAAGGACGGAACTTTAGTAATGTAGAGATTCGCTATGGTAACAATGTCTGTATAATAGGTAGTGAAATTGCTGAGACATTATTTGATGATGGCGAGCAGGTAATAGGTGCTTATGTCTCTTTTTTTGGTAATCGGTATACTATAGTGGGTTTGTTGGAAGAACAAGGGGCTGTTGGAGGTGATTCAGGAGCAGACAGAAATATTTTTATTCCCGTGGAGAATGCGTCCAGGCTAGACCAAAATGGCACTTTTAGATATACTATAACAGCAACAGCAGCAGATCCCACCAAGATGGATTTTGAAATGGGACAGGCAATAGGAATTATGAGGAAGGTAAGAGAGGATAGAATAGGGCAAGAAGATTCGTTTGAAGTGGTTAAGTCCAATAATGTTGGGGAAAGTTTGGAGGAAGTTGCTGGTTATTTGAGGATAGGAGGATTTAGTATTGGTTTCATTACCCTGTTGGGAGCATCTGTTGGACTGATGAACATCATGTTGGTGTCGGTTACCGAAAGAACTAGAGAAATCGGTATTCGAAAAGCCTTGGGGGCTACTCCGAGGAGAATAAGGATCCAGTTTTTGATAGAGGCAGTGGTGATTTGTGTGATTGGAGGAGTCTTTGGTGTTCTTTTGGGTATGGGAATAGGCAATATTGTGGCAAGCCTGGTTGGTCCAGGTGGTTTTTTGGTTCCTTGGCTTTGGATGATTTTGGCCTTTATTGTCTGTGTTTTGGTTGGTTTGCTCTCAGGCGTTATTCCTGCAGTTAAGGCAAGCAGATTAGATCCTATAGAAGCTTTAAGATACGAGTGATTTCATTCAGACAATATCTGTTTTTCTAGGATCAGGCCCATATTGATTTTTACCTTTTTGTCCCTGTTTGACCGCTAGAAAGATAAAGCCAATGAGGTTAATTGGAGGCGGAATCAACAAGTATAGTGTGTACTTCCAATCCATGCCAATATCATGGAATCTTTTGATGGCTTGCACCAGTAATAAAACTATGGTCGTAATGAGAAGTATGCCAAAGATTACAAGAGTCAGCCAATTGTGTTGTCGAATAGATTCATACATGATCATCAGACAAAGTAAATTGATGAAATAGAATACAATAAAAAGCAGTAGATACTTTCTTCTGGTAATCCTTCCAGTGGGTTCGAGAATAGTTTTCATAGCTGAAGTTTTTAAACAATTCTATTTTTAGTTAACAATAAAATCAAAACTTTTGTTTGCTAAAGCTATGGTGGTTCAATAAAAAAGCACCCTTAAATTAGCGTGCTTTCTTCAATTAGTGTTTTTCGTAAATTGTTTCAGGTTCTAACACCTCTACAGTGCCTTTTTCATTTATTTCATCCAAGGTGACCTTTTTAATTTCATTTATAAGTAAGGGGTCATATTTAGCAGAGACCCTGATGTAGTTTTCTGTAAAACCATGCATTTTGCCATCTTCAATATCTTCTTCAAATAAGACATCAAATGTTTGCCCAAGGTTTTCTTCGTAGAATTTTCGCTTTTTCTTTTCTGAAAGAATTCTGAGCATTTTACTACGTTCATGCCTTTTCTTCATTGGGACTACCTCCTCCATTTCAGTAGCTCTGGTATTGGCTCTTTCCGAGTAAGTGAATACGTGTAGGTAACTTACAGGCAATTCATTTAGGAAATTGTAGGTTTCCAAGAAGAGCTCGTCTGTTTCCCCAGGGAATCCAACGATAACATCCACCCCTATACAGCAGTGGGGCATAAGGGATTTGATTTTGGTAACCCTGTCCACATATAGCTCCCTCAAATATCTTCTGCCCATTTTCCTCAAAATGGTGTTGCTGCCAGATTGCAATGGGATATGAAAGTGTGGAACAAACCTTTTGGACCTTGAGGCAAAATCAATGATTTCATTGGTAAGCAAGTTGGGCTCGATGGATGAAATCCTGAATCGATCTATTCCTTCTATTTCGTCCAAAGCAGTCACAAGGTCAGCGAATTTTTCTTTTCTCTTGCCATCCTGTATGCCAAAGTCACCAATATTTACTCCTGTTAGTACTACTTCTTTAACATCTGTCTCAGCTATTTCACGGGCAGATACTAAAATATTTTCAATGGCATCACTTCGGCTTTTTCCTCTTGCCAAGGGAATAGTACAGAAAGCGCAACCGTAATTACAGCCGTCCTGTACCTTTAAGAAGGTTCTGGTACGGTCATGCATGGAATAGGCGTTGTTAAAAGTGGTGGCTTCCTGAATTTCAGAAGCCAATACTTTTGTCTCTTGTTCTTTGGCAAAGCCATCCAGTAATTCAATAAGTCTGAATTTCTCGGCAGCGCCTAAAACGGCATCTACTCCTTTTATTTCTGAAATTTCCTTAGGTTTTAATTGGGCATAACAGCCAATTATGGTTACATAGGAGTTAGGGGATATCTTTTTTGCCTCCTTGACAATCTTTTTACATTTTTTGTCGGCATTTTCCGTTACCGAACATGTGTTAATAATAAAGATGTCAGGATTATCCTCAAATCCCACTTTTTTATAGCCTTTTTCCTCAAATTGGCGACTAATAGTGGAGGTTTCTGAATAATTCAGCTTACAGCCTAACGTATAAAATGCTACCTTTTTCAAACCTAACCTTGTGTATTTTCAATGAGATGCAAATTTAAGTATATTATTTCAGATTGCAATTTTCGGTTCATTCTGAGGATTTTTCGCTAAAATCATGTGTTTCGTGTCAAATTGGGGCTTATTTTTGTGAATTAATGCGGTTTTTATAAGGATTGGCTCAAAAAAATACGATTTTTCTTTTTATTTCAGATTTTTGCGTATCTTCGCTACTGTTTTTAAACCACATTATTAAAACATGGCGACTTTACGACAAAAATCATTAATGATGGTGCAGTCAAGAGAGCGAGTGTCTTTTGAAGCCCCGTCAACCAAAATTTCTGATTATTATGGTTCTGAGGTTTTCGGTTTGGCCGAAATGAAAGAATCATTAGCTCCAACCGTATACAAAAAGGTTAGTGAAGCAATTGAAAAAGGTTCTAAAATTGATTCCTCAAGTGCAGAAGAAGTAGCTACTGCTGTTAAAGCTTGGGCTTTATCCAAAGGTGTAACACATTACACTCACTGGTTCCAGCCTTTGACCGGTTCTACTGCTGAGAAGCATGACACTTTCTTTGATCCACATGGTGGAATTGAAAAATTCAAAGGATCTGCCTTGGTTCAACAAGAGCCAGATGCCTCTTCTTTCCCAAATGGTGGTATCAGAACTACATTTGAAGCCAGAGGTTATACTGCTTGGGATCCAAGTTCTCCAATGTTCATTTTCGAGAATACCCTTTGCATTCCAACGATTTTTGTTTCTTACACAGGTGAAGCGCTTGATTATAAGACTCCTTTATTGAAGTCTGTTGATGCTGTTAGTTCTGCTGCTGCTCAAATCTGCCAATTGTTTGATAGAAATGTGAAGAAGGTAACTCCTTCTTTGGGTGTTGAGCAAGAGTACTTTGTTATTGATAAGGCACTTTACGCTGCAAGACCTGACTTGGTGATGTCTGGAAGAACTGTATTCGGGCACAACCCAGCCAGAGGTCAGCAATTGGATGATCACTACTTTGGTTCTATCCCAAGTAGAGTGAAAGCTTTCATGAAGCACTTCGAAATCGAGGCTTGGAAATTGGGCATCCCTGTTTCTACTCGTCACAATGAAGTGGCTCCAGGTCAGTTTGAGGTAGCTCCAGTATTTGAAGAAATCAATAAGGCTACTGACCATAACCAGTTATTGATGGACATGATGGACAAGGTTGCTGATCAGCATGACTTGAAAGTTTTGTTCCACGAGAAGCCATTTGCCGGTCTTAACGGTAGTGGTAAGCATAACAACTGGTCTTTGATTACCGATTCTGGTGTGAACTTGTTCCAGCCAAGCAACTCAGCTAGAGAGAATCTTCAGTTTTTGACTTTCTTGATAGCTACTATCAAGTCTGTTTATGATCACGCGGATCTATTGAGAGCTAGTATTGCTTCTGCAGGTAACGACTTTAGACTTGGTGCTAACGAAGCTCCTCCAGCGATTATTTCTGTATTCTTGGGTTCTACCTTGACAGAAGTATTGGACGAACTTGAGAAAAACGGTAATATCAAGATCGAAAAAGGTGATAACATGTATATGAAGTTAGGTATCAACAAGATTCCTGAAATCATATTGGACAACACTGATAGAAACAGGACTTCTCCATTTGCCTTCACTGGTAACAAGTTTGAATTCAGAGCTGTAGGTTCTTCTTCAAACGTAGCAGGTCCAATGACTGCTCTTAACGTGATCGTAGCGGATACTCTTCGTCAGATGGCTAAAGACATTCAGGCAGAAATCGATAAGGGTAATGAGAAGAAAATTGCTATCGTTAATGTATTGAGACAATACATCAAAGACAGTAAGAAAGTACGTTTCGAAGGAGACGGTTACTCTGAAGAGTGGGAGAAAGAAGCTGAGAAAAGAGGTCTTTCTAACTTGAAGAGCACTCCATTCGCCTTGGACGTTCTTTTGAGAAAAGAAACTGCTGATCTTTACGAAAGACATAGTGTATTGAATGAAACTGAACTTCATGCAAGACATGAGATCAGATTGGAGAACTATATCATGAAGGTTCAAATTGAATCTCGTGTTATGGGTGACTTGGCGTTGAACCATATCATTCCAACTGCTATTCAGTACCAAAACAAGCTGATCGAAAACGCTAACGGTCTTAAAGGTCTTGGTTTAGATGCCAAAGCTGTTGTTGAGACAATCAGTGAGATCAGCAAACATATCTCTTCTTTGAAAGACAATGTTCTAGGTATGATTGATGCTAGAAGACAGTTGAACAAGGAAGATGATATCGCCAAGAGAGCGAAAGGTTATAGCACAGAGGTTAAAGATGCTTACTTCGACAAAATCAGATATTCTGCTGATAAGCTTGAATTATTTGTTGATGATGAGTACTGGCCATTGGCTAAATACAGAGAGATGTTGTTCTTGAAATAAGATGATATCTGAATAGATAATTTTAAAGCCGGGTTTTTCCCGGCTTTTTTTATTCATAGGGATCATACTGGTTGAGCTCAGCCAGTTCTATAAATAGTTGTGCGACCTTTTGGGTGACATCCTTAAAATATTTTTTGCCTTTTTCCTTTGAGGAAAGCTTCGGGTTGCCTATCCCAGTGTCCTTGGTTACCCGACTCCATTTTCTCTCTGACCAGGCCCATCCTTCACGGATTCCTTTGACCAGTGATTTTCTTTCTTCCCCAAGGCCTGCTTCTTCAAGTGGGCGTACCAATTTGGGATGTAAGTGCATGATTAAGCTTGTTTCCATTTCATCTGCATGATCGCCTTCATGTTCAAAGTATTTTGACTTATCCAATGCTTTGAACCAATTGCAGCTGGAAAAAAACATGTCGGGATATTTAAGGCCAATTTCTCTAAGGATAGTTTTAAAGTCATTGCCTCCATGACTATTAAGGATTAAAAGTTTTCTAACCTTTTGACGGTGGAGTACTTCAGCAATGTCCGTTATAATGGCCAGTTGGGTACTTGGATTTAAGTTCATATCTAGAAAAATATCCGCTTGGCCTGTGTTCACACCAAAGGGGATGGTTGGTAAAATCATGATCCTAGCACCTTTTCCATGTGCAATTCTTCCAGCCTCTTCAGCGATGGCATTAGCTTCATAAATATCAGTACCATAAGGGAGGTGGTAATTGTGGGCTTCAGTGGCCCCCCATGGAAGTATAGCCAAATCTATCATGGCATTTTTTAAATCTTTCCAGTTAGATTCTGCAAGAATATATGGTCTCATAGGCAAGATTGGTGGTGTTGTTAATTTTTAAAATGTCTTGATTTTAAAGAATGCGGTTTTTATCAATTTTAAAATTGGGATTTTGAAAAAGAGGGTAATATTAGGGTTTAGTCCTTCCTTATTAATATAAGGATTTCTTATTCAATTTATTAAATAGAACTTATGGTTTTTGCTGTTTTGATATGCCTTTTTTATTTTTTGATAAATGTTTGTGTATTTAATAAATCTTTCATAAAAATTTTAATTATTAAATAAAAGTTGTAGCTTTATTTTCTGTAATAATTTACCCTGAATTAGTTTAGAAATGAGTGCCATGAGAATGAAATCTGCTGTGTTGTTTTTGTTTGTTGTGATTTGTCTGCTTGGACATCCTACGATGGCTCAGGTAGATAATTTACATCATCAATCTTCAGTATATGAGGCTCCTCAGGACCCATTGGTGATACAGAAACTCGATGAGTGGCAGGATTTGAAATTCGGAATGATCATTCATTGGGGGATATATGCTGTTCCTGGAATGATTGAATCATGGGCATTATGTTCAGAAGACTGGATCAATAGAGATAGTACACAAACTTATGCTGGTTTTAAGGATTGGTATTGGGGATTAAAGGATGAATTTAATCCAGTTGATTTTGATCCAGATCAATGGGCAGAAGCTGCGGATGCCGCTGGTATGAAATACTTGGTTTTTACTACTAAGCACCACGATGGCTTCAATATGTTTGATACTAAACAAACAGATTATAAGATCTCCAATGGGCCTTTTAAAGATAATCCCAAGGCTGATGTGGCTAAATATGTGTTTGAAGCGTTCAGGAAAAAGGATTTCATGATTGGGGCTTATTTTTCCAAGCCTGATTGGCATTCCCAGTATTATTGGTGGTCAAAGTATGCTACGGCTGACCGAAATAATAATTACGATATCAGAAAAAATCCTTGGAGATGGAATAAGTTCAAGGAATTTACCTTTAATCAAATCAGTGAATTGATGCATGGTTATGGAGATATAGATATTCTTTGGTTAGATGGAGGATGGGTTAGGCCATTAGAGACTGTAAATGATGAAGTTAGGTCTTGGGGAGCAAGGATCCCAGAATGGAGCCAGGATATTGATATGCTAAAAATTGCCGATATGGCAAGGGAGGCTCAGCCAGGTTTGATTATGGTGGACAGGACGGTTCATGGTCCTTATGAAAACTATCAGACACCTGAGCAAAGTGTTCCAGAAAAGAAGATTGATAATCCTTGGGAGTCCTGTATGACCTTAGGCCATGCGTGGGGATATGTCCCTAACCAAAAATACAAATCGGTAACCAAGGTTGTTCATACTTTGGTAGAAGTTGTAGCTAAGGGAGGAAGTCTATTATTAGGTGTTGGTCCCACCCCGCAAGGTTTGATTCCTGATGAGGATGTGAAGAGATTGAAAGGGATAGGTGCTTGGCTTGATGTAAACGGTAAAGCTATTTATGGAACTAGAACTGTAGACTTCTATCAGGATGGGGATGTTTATTTTACCCAAAATGAGGATACAGGAAAAAGATATGCTATTAAGTTGATCGGAGAAGGAGAAGAAATTCCTGATTTGATTACATGGTCTTCCGATCAGCCTGTTAAAGGAAATAGAGTGACCTTACTGGATGGCGGTAAAAGACTAAGTGTCAAAAAAGTTCAAGATGAATTGCAAGTGAAGATATCAAATTCAGTAAAGAGTAGAATAAAGCAGAAAGAAGCTTTGGTGTTTGAATTTGAGAACTAATTAAAATATTTATTAGGGTCAAAGCCTGGGGGGAAGGATTCCCTTCGGGCTTTTTTTGTTATTACTGTAAGTTGGTCTACTGTTTGATAATATCTGCCCAAATTTAATATTTGGTAAACAAGCCTTATCTTAGCACTTCGAAGAAATATTTTTGATATGAAAGGGATTATTCTTGCCGGTGGATCCGGAACACGTCTTTACCCATTGACGATTGCTGTTAGCAAGCAATTAATGCCAGTATATGACAAGCCGATGATTTATTATCCTTTGTCTGTCTTGATGATGGCCGGAATAAACGAGATATTGATTATCACGACTCCTGAAGATTCTGACGCCTTTCAAAAACTGTTAGGGGATGGTTCTCATCTTGGGTGTAAATTTTCATTTGCCATACAGCCTAAACCAGAGGGGCTTGCTCAGGCTTTTGTGATAGGGGAAGAATTCATTGGCGATGACAAGGTAGCCCTCATATTGGGAGATAATATATTTTATGGATCAGGATTACAGGAAACTTTAATGAAACATACTAACCCAGAAGGAGGGGTAGTTTTTGCTTATCATGTGAACGATCCTCAACGTTATGGTGTGGTGCAATTTGATGGGGAGCAAAAGGCGATCAGTATTGAAGAAAAACCTGAAAAGCCCAAGTCTAATTATGCTGTTCCAGGTCTTTATTTTTATGATAATAGGGTGGTGGAAATCGCAAAAAAGATTAAGCCCAGTTCTCGTGGAGAGTTGGAGATTACCGATGTTAATAATGTTTATTTAAAAGAAGAGCAACTAAGTGTAGGGATATTAAGTCGTGGGACGGCTTGGTTGGATACTGGTACGCATCAGTCTTTGTTACAGGCAGCCCAGTTTGTGGAGGTGATTGAGGAAAGACAGGGGCTTAAGATAGGTTGTGTCGAGGAAGTAGCTTTTAGAAAGGGCTTTATTAATAAAGAGCAACTGTTGAAATTAGCAACTACGTTGGGTAAAAGTGGCTATGGTGTTTATTTAAAAAGATTGGTAGAGTAGCCGTTTGAATAGGAACTTAATTAGGTCTTTTTTTCCAGAAGGGGAAGGGAGATAGATATCTTTTGGCAAAAAACTGTGCTTGAACTAACATGTCATTGGTCGTGTTTGACCCTTCGTTTCCATCAAGATAATCAGAAAAAGTTGCTATGAGTGTCCCTTCAAATCCAAGATCCCAGTGGGGGTTTATTCCTACAGTTCCTCCAATTCTGATGGGAATATAAACAGATGTAGAGGTGGCTTTTTGAACTTGCACTTCTTCAGGGACCGCTATAGCCTGTTCTCTAGATATCATGATTACGCCTAAACCAAGGCCTCCGTACAGGTTGTATTTTGGTCTTTCCATATGGGAATCAAAAACTGAAAGGTAAAACTCGGGCATTAGGTCTAAAGTATAGGCGTTTCCTGTGAATGCATAGGCTTGGCCCTCTTCACCCCATCTTAATGCTAGATCAGGGATTTTGTTTAAATTACTTGAGACTGGCTGATAGCCAAATGTCGCTCTTAAATTGGTCCTTTTTGACAACTTGGAAGCTATCCCTAAGTTAAAAGAAGGTGAGATTGGGAATTCAAAATTTCTATAAGGACCGCCATTATCCGCATAAATGGATGCTGGGCCAATGCCTAAGTGAGCGGAATATTTTCTTGGAGTTTTTTGGATATAAAAGTTTTGTGCACAAACAATCTGGCTAGGAATAAAAAAAGCGAGGAAGTATAGAGTCAAAAGTTTTATGCTCATTATTTCTGAATTTTATAGGGTGGTAAACAGAGAGAATTTAAAATGGAAATAATTATTAATCATAGCAAGCATTATACCATTTTTGAAATTTAAATAATTAAAACTGCTAACTATACAAGGGTTTATTTGGGGTGAATGATGCTGGTTGAAACTTATATAATGTTTTAACATAGATAAACAACGTCTATTTGGTTGTGGGATTTTATATAGGGTAATTAAATATGCTAAAAGGAATTCATCATATTGCAGTTATATGTTCAGATTATTCCCGTTCAAAACGGTTTTATACTGAAGTGTTAGGTTTGGAAGTAATACAGGAGGTTTATAGGGAAGAAAGAAATTCCTATAAATTGGATTTGACCTTGAATGGGGAGTATATTATTGAGCTTTTTTCCTTTCCGGACCCTCCAAAAAGACTTTCCAGGCCTGAAGCATGTGGACTTCGCCATTTGGCATTTTCTGTAGAGGATTTGGGGAAAGCCGTTGAAGTATTAAATGATCTGGGAGTGCGAACTGAGGAGATTAGGGTCGATGAATGGACCGGGAAAAGGTTTGTCTTCTTCTCTGATCCCGATGGTTTGCCCATAGAATTTTATGAGGAATAGATAAGGGTAATTAAAATTCTCATTGAAGGTTTTTACCTGTCTTTTACATGTTCAGGGATAATTTCAAAAAGCTTCTCGTTGGTTAAGGGTTTTTCAATAAATCCTTTTACACATGCATATTCTTGTGACTTTTTTCTATCCTGAAAGTCAATGGAGCTGGAGAGCATTAAGATAATGTCATTTCTTTCATGGCATTTTTCCACATATTGGTCCAAAAAATCCCAACCGTTCATCACTGGCATGTTGATATCAAGAAGTATAAGCAATCTTTTTTGATTTCCAAGATTGATTATTTTTTCAAGCGCGATTTCTGCCTCAAGAAACTCATCTACATTAGAACTTAGGTTCGTTTTACCGATTAATCTTTTGTTGATGAGATTATTGATAGGGTCGTCGTCTATTAAAACAATTGAATCAAATGAATACATCAATCGCACCTTAAAATTTCATGGTTTACTATGCCAATTCAAGGTAAGATACAATTATATTTTAAGTTTTGAAAAATTATTGGGGAGCTGATTTGTACTTTTTTAGTATTAGCTGAATTTAGGTGAGGCAAAAAAAAAGGGGACTGAAAATCAGTCCCCTCAAAACTTTTATATCCAAGTGTATGGAGGATGATTACATCATACCACCCATTCCACCACCGCCCATTGGAGGAGCAGCTGGAGCTTCTTCCTTAACATCTGCTACTACACATTCGGTAGTCAAAAGCAAAGCAGCGATAGAAGCAGCATTTTCAAGAGCTAATCTGGTTACTTTAGTAGGGTCGATAACACCAGACTCAAACAAGTCTTCAAACTTGTCAGTACGGGCATTATAGCCGAAGTTACCAGTTCCTTCTTTGATCTTGTTGATTACAACAGATCCTTCAGCTCCTGCATTAGCTACGATTGATCTTAGAGGTGATTCGATAGCTTGTTTGATGATGTTGATACCAGTGTCTTGGTCGTCGTTATCACCTTTCAAACCATCAAGGGCAGAGGAAGCTCTGATCAGCGCTACACCACCACCGACAACAACACCTTCCTGAACGGCAGCTCTAGTTGCGTGAAGGGCATCATCAACACGGTCTTTCTTCTCTTTCATTTCGACTTCAGTAGCAGCACCAATATAAAGGATAGCTACACCGCCAGAAAGTTTAGCCAATCTTTCTTGGAGCTTTTCTCTGTCGTAATCAGAAGTGGTTTTTTCAATTTGAGATTTGATCTCAGCAATTCTTGCTTCGATAGCAGACTTTTCACCAGCACCATTAACGATAGTAGTGTTGTCTTTATCGATATTTACTTTTTCAGCAGTACCTAGGTACTCAACCGTAGCGTTTTCAAGCTTGTAACCTCTTTCTTCAGAGATAACTGTACCGCCAGTTAGGATAGCGATGTCTTCCAACATAGCTTTTCTTCTGTCGCCGAAACCAGGAGCTTTAACAGCTGCTACTTTCAGGGCTCCTCTGATTTTGTTTACTACCAAAGTAGCTAGAGCTTCACCATCAACATCTTCAGCAATGATCAAAAGCGGCTTGCCTGACTGAGCTACTGGTTCCAATACAGGAAGCAATTCTTTCATTGAAGAGATCTTCTTGTCATAGATCAAGATGTAAGGGTTCTCCAGTTCAGCTTCCATTTTTTCAGTGTTGGTCGTGAAGTATGGAGAAAGATAACCTCTGTCAAACTGCATACCTTCTACAGTTCTAACTTCAGTTTCAGTGCCTTTAGCTTCTTCTACTGTGATAACGCCATCTTTACCCACTTTGTCCATGGCATCGGCAATCATGTTACCGATTTCCTCGTCATTGTTAGCAGAGATAGTGCCTACCTGAGCGATTTCTTTGGAAGTAGAGATTTCTTTGGAAGTAGCTTTCAATTCAGCAACAACAGCTGCAACAGCCTTGTCGATACCTCTCTTAAGGTCCATTGGGTTAGCACCTGCTGCTACGTTTTTGATCCCTACGTTAAAGATCGCCTGGGTCAATACAGTTGCAGTAGTAGTACCGTCACCTGCATTGTCAGCAGTTTTAGAAGCTACTTCTTTTACCAACTGAGCACCCATGTTTTCGATAGGCTCTTCCAATTCGATTTCTTTGGCTACAGAAACACCATCTTTAGTGATAGTGGGAGCGCCAAATTTTTTGTCGATAATTACATTTCTACCTTTTGGGCCTAATGTTACCTTAACTGCTTCTGCAAGAGCATCAACACCTTTTTTTAATTTGTCTCTTGCGTCTGTATCGAAAAATAATTCCTTTGCCATTTTAGTTTACTTTTAATGTTTTGTTTAATTAAACTTTTAAAGTGAAGATTTAGAGAATAGCAAAAATGTCTGATTCTCTCATGATCAAATAGTCAGCACCTTCTACAGATAACTCAGTACCGGCATATTTACCATATAGTACAGTGTCACCTACTTTTACGGTAAGAGGTTCGTCTTTTTTACCGTTTCCAACAGCTACAACAGTGCCTTTTTGTGGTTTTTCTTTGGCTGTGTCAGGAATATAAAGTCCAGATGCTGTTTTCTCTTCAGCTGCAGCTGGTTCAACTAGAACTCTATCTGCAAGCGGTTGGATGTTCACTTTTGACATAATCTTATTGTTTTTTTAGGTTAGTTTCTATATTTCTTTTTCCCTCTATTACATTTCTTGTGCCAAGTAAAAAATCCTGAGATTACATGACAGAAAGTCCTGGAATAGGCAGAGGGATTGTCAGGTTTTGACTTTAAGTCCAGATCTTTCTGTCAATTTTGCTTTTTTGAAATTGGTTTCTATGTCAGTTTTTTATTAAATTCTATAAAACTATACCCTTTATGAAAACACTGTCAGATAACTGGATTGTTGAAGGCTGGATAGATTTTGAGTATAAAAAATACTTGCTTTTGGCCTATTTGAAACAAGTAGACAAGCATTTTGGTGATGCTAAGCTTTATCCCCCATTGGGTGATTTGGTTAGGCATTATGAAATCCTTTTGGGCTTTTCTAATAAGAAGGAAGTGCTCAAACAAGCTTTTCCAAAAAGACTGACTGGTATTGATCATGAAAAGATGGCGTTTAAAAAGACCGTGGAGATGCCTGATGATCAAGTAATGCAAGAGCTTGAGGAAATTATGGCATATTCCATTCCAAAAATAAAAGAACAGATAGAACAGGGTAAAACTATTTATGAGCTTGTTGAAAGTAGTTTGGAGGTTGAGCCTGTAGGATTGAGTCCGATTTATCAGAAGGAAGGCTATGTGTTATTTTCTTTTGATAATTCTTCCGAAGTATTTATTTATCGCTACCAGGTGAAATTATTTGAGAACAGTTTTGAGAAATTAAGGGGGATAGCTTTTAGTTATTTGGATAAGCAGCACAGTTCCCTCGTTCAAAGTTTTGAACAGATTAAACTCGAACTGGTCAAGCGGAATAAAGATATGCCCAATCCTGCTACATGGAGGGTGCATAGTAAAAAACGTGTGCCTTTACTTGAGACGGTGGTTCCGATCAGCAAGAGATTATTAATGAAAATGATAGCATAAAAATAAGCGCCCTTATAAGGGAGCTTATTTTTTATTTGTCCATTCTCTTTTGGAGTAATGAAGGTTCTTTTTCATTTAATATTGGAGCTGGACTTATTTTTGAACCCGCTATTTCCTTTTTAGCTTCTTTGAGTTTTTGTCTTCTGATTTCCCTGTTTTTAATTACCTCGTCACCAGGTTTGCCAAAAAGAATTTTGTAGGCCTCCTTTGAGTTTTCTGCCTGCTTTAAATCTTTGACAATATCGTACCATTCGTGGAATACCAAATAGACAGGATTGTAAGAGGTCACTGGTTTAGTAATGCCATAGTTGGGTCTCTCCGCTTCTGGCATAAAAGTTCCGAAAATCCTATCCCAAATGATAAAGGTTGATCCATAGTTTTTGTCCAAGTAATGCTCATCACTGGCATGGTGAACCCTGTGATGGGAAGGAGTTGTGAAAATATACTCGATGGGAGCAGGGAGTTTATGGATATACTCGGTATGGATCCAAAATTGGTATAGCACTGCAATTTGATGACAGATAAAGAAAACAAAAGGATCAAATCCAATCATTACCACAGGAATGAAGAAGATGAATTTGATATGTTGAGTCCAGCTTAGTCTAAATGAGACAGAGAAATTATACTTGTTGGAGTTGTGGTGTGTCACGTGAGTAGCCCACCAAAATCGTTGCTCATGTGCAATTCTGTGCGCCCAATACCTTGCGAAATCAATGGCAATAAAACATGGGATAAAGGACCACCAAGTTGGAGGGATTTTCCATGGTACGATATTCCAAAAGAATAGGACAGCGGAAAATAAGGCAACCTTGATTATTGCGCTGATTCCTACATTGATTAAACCAATGGAAGAGGCGGCCAAGAAGTCTTTACCATCATATGAATCTCTGTTTTTGTAAATACTTAATCCCCATTCTGCAAATACCAATGCGAACATTACAGGTGCAGCCCATAAGATAATATTTGGCCAATCATTAGCTCCTATATCTTCAAGGCTTTGATAATTTTCAAACATAAAATATAATTTAACTGTTTTGGTTTAGCATAAATTAAAAGGTACTACTAAATCGAGATAGTGCCAAAATTAAATGGGTTTATTAACAAATATTTAGAAAATTAAAGGGACTAAAACAAAAATAGCCCGTTTATAAAACGGGCTATTTAAAATCTTTTTATTTAAAAACTTATTCAGCACTATCTGTAGGAGTCGATGCTTCCTCACTTGGAAGGATGCTTTCACTTTCGCCAAAAGTAGGAGTTATTCCTTTCTCTTTTGCGCTTTCGATGTTAGGTGAAGCAAATTCATCGCTACTAGAAGTTGTGTCATCTATAAATGCAGAGGAAATTAGGGAAAGTACTAGGATAGCAATAGCCAATACCCAAGTAGATTTTTCTAAAATATTTCCAGTTTTGGTAACTCCCATGATTTGAGAAGCGCTACCTCCAAATGCAGCACCAACACCGCCTTTTGAATTTTGGCCCAAAATCACTAGTACCAATAATACGGCCAAAACGATGATGACACTGATTATTAAAGTAAACATATAATATTGAATTTAATCTTTTAACTCTTTTATTAAGTCCGCAAAATAAGCCTTTTTCTTCGGAAATTTCAAAATTAATTTCTCATAAATTTCTTTGGCCTTGTCTTTTTTGCCTTGTTTGGTCAATAACTTGGCGTAAGATTCAGATAGCAGTTTATCACTAAGTTGGGTGCTTTTTACGGAAAGGTCCTGAAGCTTATTGCTGTCTTCATTTTCCTTGATAGTAGCCATCTTGATTTCCTTCTTGCTGAAGGCTTTTATGATGTCTATTTGTTCCTTTTTGCGTACATCCTTTATGACCTTTTTCTCCTTTTTTCTGATAGTTTCAATCAGGTCATCTCCGGATTTTTGTCTTCTCTTTGCTGTTTTTGGATTTTTTTCTTTTGACTTTTCTTCAGTGCTGGACTTTGGCGTTTCTTTTTTGCTTTCCTTTGGAGCCGTAGTTTTTTCAGCTTCTTGGTTTCTAAGCTTGGAGAGGTTTTCTTCCAGTTTTTTTAATACCTCTGCACGGCTATTGCTAACGGGACTCGACTTAGGACTTTCTTCAAGTTCTTCTTCCTTCTCTCTTGCTTTGGGCTCAGGCTTATCTTCTAATATAACAGGTTCTTCTTCTTTAATCTTTTGGGGCTCATCTATTGTTTGTTGGTCCACCAAAAATGGTAAATCTTGCTCAATTAAGGTTTTGAGCCAGGATCTGTCTGGGCTTTGGACGGCAGCCCAATGCAATAATTCTTTGGACTCTCCATTAGATACGTTTAGCTCGTATTTGGCTGCCAAGACCTTTGGTACCAAGAAATAGGGGAAAGTTTCATGGAGCTTTATCAAAGCTTTGAAGTCCTCCTTTTCAAGGTCGTTGCCTTTTTTAATGATACTTAAAAGTTCAGCTGCATTCACAGGTTCGTCCGTTTGTTTAATTATCTAATTTAAAGAAAATTACCAATTAGCCACAGTTGAAGTGAAAATATCCTGAATGATGTTTTCAAAAATAGTGTCTATTAACTCCGTTTCTACGGTTAGCAAAGATGTATTCCTCGGGTCATAATCCTGATAGAAGGAAAAAGTTTTCTTGGCATCCTCTTCCTCATTGGAAAGGTTCATATAGTTTACTTCCACAGCAATGGTCAGTCTCATCTGTCCGGCCCTATCAGGTAGGTTGGGATCATTACTGGAAACTGTAGCCTGAGGAGTGATGGTGTACCTAGTGATTGCACCTTCGAATTGAAGGTCACCATTACTTTGTACAAGCTCTAGCTGGGTGTTTCTTTGGAAATAATCCTTCAAGGATTCAGTGAAGTTTTGCCCCATATTGGCTGGACCTCCCCCAGAATCATTAAAGAAATTGGCCACTGAAAATGACTTAGTGACATTGTAATCCAAGGTTGTTCCAGTAAAACTATATTCCACCTTACATGCTGTCAGCAGTAAGAAGGGGCAAAGTAAGTATCCTATAATGAGTTTAACTTTACTCATTGATATCATATTGTTTGATTTTGCGATAAAGGGTTCTTTCTGAAATTCCCAAGTCCTGAGCAGCGTATTTTCGCTTATTATTGTGCTTTCTCAGTGCTTTGATGATCAGTTCTTTTTCCTTCTTTTCTATGGATAGGGAACTGTCATCTTCCTCATGCATGATATCCTCAATACCTTCATCATCATAATCCTCGTTTTTGGAAGAAGAGCCTGATTCCAAAATGATAGGCAAAGAAGATTGTGGCTTCTCTGGACTTTCTTCAAATGGTACAGAGGTATCCATGTCCTCAAACAGGGAATGGTGCTTCTTAATGATATTGGAATTGATCTCTCCGGATTGGTAGGTGTCCAAAACCAATTTCTTCAGGTCGGTCATGTCCTTCTTCATGTCAAATAAGACTTTATAAAGGATCTCACGTTCTGAAAAATCACTGGATTTATCCCCTTCTTTTCCAGTTAAATGGGTATAAGGTGCAGGAAGATTGGATTCGGTGGTAGGTAAATATTTGGCCATCGTAATGGCATTTACTTCCCGGTCTTCTTCCAATAAGGATATTTGTTCTGCTAAATTTTTTAACTGCCTGATATTCCCTTTAAAAGGAAACTTAAGTAGTAATTCTTTGGCCTCGTTATCAAGTGAGATGGGAGTCACATTGTATTTTTCAGAAAAGTCAGTGGTGAATTTTCTGAACAACAAGATGATATCAGTTCCTCTTTCCCTTAAAGGAGGGACATAAATAGGAACAGTGTTTAATCTATAGTAAAGGTCTTCTCTGAATTTTCCCTTCTCGACGGCCTTAATCAAATTGACATTGGTGGCCGCGATAACCCTGACATCTGTTTTAAGCACCTTGGAGGAGCCTACCTTGATAAACTCTCCGTTCTCTAAAATTCTGAGGAGTCTGGCTTGAGTTCCCAATGGCATTTCACCAATTTCATCCAAGAAAATAGATCCTCCATCAGTTACTTCAAAATAACCCTTCCTAGCTTCATGAGCACCGGTAAAGGAGCCTTTTTCATGTCCAAACAATTCAGAGTCAATGGTCCCTTCTGGAATAGCCCCGCAGTTGATGGCAATGAATTTACCATGTTTGCGCTTGCTGATAGAGTGGATGATTTTGGAAAAAGATTCCTTACCACTTCCGCTTTCCCCAGTGATCAAGACCGTCATGTCAGTAGGCGCGGCCTGCATGGCTACCCTAATGGCATGGTTTAATAATGGGCTGTTACCGATTATTCCAAACCGTTGTTTTATTGATAATACTTCTGCGTCTGAGATCATAAATTCTTTTGTCTTTTTGGATTTATGAAACTACTTCCCCAAATAAGGTTGCAGCAGTGCAATCAGTTATTTTAACACGGACATAATCTCCCTTTTTGTAGCCTCCTCTATTGAAAATCACCACTTTGTTGGCGGAATTTCTTCCTTTTAACTGCTCTTCAGACCTTTTGGAAGTGCCCTCGACCAATACCAATTGTTCCTGTCCTACATCAAGCTGGTTTCTTTCCAGTGAGTGTTGGGATTGTTTGTTGATGATTTCCTGAAGACGTCTTTTTTTAACGTCCAAAGAAATGTCGTCTTCATATTTTTTTGCAGCAAGGGTACCGGGTCTTTCAGAATAATAGAACATATATGAAAAATCATACTTTACGATGTCCATCAGGCTGAGTGTCTCTTTGTGCTCCTCCTCAGTTTCTGTACAGAATCCTGCAATCATATCTGAGGAAATTCCACATTCTTGACCAAGGATTTCTCTGATTTTAGCCACTCGTTCAAGGTACCATTCTCTGTCATAGGTACGGTTCATTAATTCGAGTACCCTGCTATTGCCACTTTGAACAGGTAAGTGAATGTACTTACAGATATTATCATACTTTTTCATGGTGTAAAGCACTTCGTCTGTAATGTCCTTTGGATGGGAGGTGGAAAATCTTACCCTCAGCTGAGGACCGACTTTTGCCACCATTTCCAATAAATTGGCAAAGTTGATTACTTCACTTACAGCATCTTCCTGCTTGTTAAGCCTCGCCTTATTGTTCTCTTCAGGAGACCATTTAAAGCTGTCTACATTCTGACCAAGTAAGGTGACTTCCCTATACCCTTGGTTAAACAGTTCTTGTGCTTCTTTTACGATGGAATGTGGGTCTCTACTTCTTTCTCTTCCACGGGTAAATGGAACGACGCAGAAGGAGCACATATTGTCACAACCTCTCATGATGGAAATGAATGCACTGACTCCATCAGAGTTTAGCCTTACCGGTGAAATGTCCGCATAGGTTTCTTCCCTAGAAAGGAAGGTGTTGACACCTTTGTCACCTTCTTCAGCTACCTTGACCAAATTGGGGAGATCTCTGTAGGCATCTGGTCCTACTACCACATCAACTAGCTTCTCTTCCTCTAGTAATTTGTCCTTGAGCCTTTCTGCCATACAGCCTAAAACACCTATAGTGATTTCTGGCTTTTCCTTTTTGATAGTTTTGAATTGGGTGAGCCTTTTTCTTACGGTAAGTTCAGCCTTTTCTCTGATAGAACAGGTGTTTAGGAAAATCACATCAGCTTGCTCAAAATTGGCTGTGGTGTCAAATCCATTTTCTTTCATTATGGAAGCAACGATCTCGCTATCAGAGAAATTCATCTGACATCCATAGCTCTCTATATATAGCTTTTTGTGTTTTCCTGTATTCTCCTCTTCAGTGGTTTTGTAATCACATGCCTGCGCCTCTTCTGCAGGAATTATATCAATGTCTTTGATAATATTTTCCATATCACTCATTCTATCTAATTGAGTTGCGAAATTAATAAAATACCGACAAAATGACAGGCTTTTATTCATTAATGTTTTACGCTTGAAATTACATTTGGTTCCTTTAACCAAATCCTTTGAATTCTAAGAAGTAAAGGGCAGGTCTTTTCATAGGTTTTTTGTAGATTCCAAGTCAATGGTTTTTCGTAAATAGAGTCATAGATTCCAGTTATCGTTATATAGAAATAATCAATTTTTTAAATAGTGATTGAAGGCCTACCTTTAAATAAGTGAAAGAACAATAAACAACAGCCAAATGGACAAAAGAAATAAACACAATAAGCTATCTACCGCATCTGGAAGGATTTATGCTGAAAATGACAATACTAAGACAGTGGGCCCTAAAGGTCCGGTTTTGTTGGAGGATTACATTCTTCATGAGAAAATGGGCCATTTTAACAGGGAGAGAATTCCGGAAAGAGTAGTACATGCCAAGGGCTCTGGCGCCTTTGGGACTTTTACAGTGACCAATGATATTTCCCAATATACCAAGGCAAAGCTTTTTAATAAAATTGGCAAAAAGACAAAGGTCTTTGTGAGGTTTTCCACAGTAGGGGGTGAGAAAGGATCTGCGGATACGGAGCGGGACCCAAGAGGCTTTGCTGTGAAGTTTTATACCGAGGATGGAAACTGGGATTTGGTAGGGAATAATACCCCTATTTTCTTTATCAAAGACCCTAAAAAATTTAGTGATTTTATTCATACCCAAAAACGCGATCCATACACCAATATGAAATCTCCGACCATGATGTGGGATTTTTGGTCTTTGATGCCAGAATCACTTCATCAGGTATTGATTCTTATGAGCGATCGAGGTACCCCCTTTGGTTATAGGCATATGAATGGCTACGGTTCTCATACATTTTCGATGATCAACAGTAAGAATGAAAAGGTATGGGTGAAATTTCATTTTAAAACTGTACAAGGTATTAAGAACTTTACAGACAGGGAAGCTGCGGAAATGAAGTCCAAGGATATGGATTTTGCTCAAAGGGATTTATTGGAGGCAATAGAGAGTGGAGACTTTCCAAAATGGAATTTGAATATTCAGGTAATGACCCAGGGGGAAGCTAAAAAGGTGGACTTTAACCCATTTGATTTGACCAAAGTGTGGCCACATGCAGATTTTCCATTGATTGAGGTCGGGGAAATGGAGTTGAATCAAAACCCAGATAATTATTTCCAAGATGTAGAGCAGTCAGCATTTGCCCCAGCGCATGTGGTGGATGGTATTGGCTATAGCCCAGATAAAATGCTTCAGGGCAGGATATTGTCCTATCCTGATGCCCACCGGTATAGATTAGGAGTCAATTATGAACAAATTCCTGTTAATAGATGTCCTTATGCCGTCAATAATTACGAACGGGATGGTTTGATGAGAGTGGATGGAAACCAAGGCCGAAAGCCTAATTATTATCCCAACAGTTTTGATGAAATTGAGGTTGATGAATCTTATAGGGAGCCTTCCGATGATTTGGGAGAAAGTATAGCAGATTGGTATGATAGAAACAGCAAGCAAGGGGGGAGTGACCATTATTCCCAGCCAAGAACTTTGTTTAGGGATGTGATGGGGCCAGATGAGCAGGATAATGCCATAAATAATACTATTTCAGCAATGAGTGGGATTTCTGGACCAAAAAGGCAAGAGATTATTAATAGGCAGCTGTGCCATTGGTTTAGAATGGATGAGGAGTTTGGTGCCAAGGTAGCAAAGGGATTGGGGATTGATGTAGAAGCAGTAATGTCTTCAATGAACGGTATGCATTGATTTTAAGAGGATTAAGAAGTGACGAAAAGAGCGATTTATCGCTCTTTTTTGTTTTAAAGTGGTCAAAGTTCATTATGAATTTGAACCTCTTTAAAACATTTTCTTTTTGTATGACTTTTACTTATTTATCTTTGATTAAATGTCGAAATATTTGATTTGAATAAAGTAAAACTGATATTATTTAAGATTTTTAAGGTATTGCTGAAAATACTTTTGGGCCTTTTAGTGCTTGTTTTTTTGCTCTTTCTTTTTGTGAGAAGTCCCTGGGGGCAAGACTTTATTGTTCAGAAAGTGGTCAGTTATGCCTCTGAAAAAACGAATAGCAAGATTGATATCAATCGCCTTTATTTTACTTTTTCCGGGAACCTGTTCCTGGAAGGGTTGTACTTGGAGGATGTCATGGGAGATACCCTGGTTTACTCAAAAAAGCTAGAGACAGGGGTCAAGTTTATGCCCCTAATAAAGAGTGGGGCTATTCATATAAGTAAAATTCAATGGACAGGTTTGAAAGCCAATGTTTTCAGAGGAGAGGATGGTGCTTTTAATTTTGACTTTCTAATGGAGGCCTTCGTTGATCAATCGGCAAATGACAGCATTGCCCCAAAGCCTGATCCTGAAGAGGAAAGCTCCTTTCCAGAAATAGCAATTGGCCCTATTGAATTAAAAGACTTTAATTTGAAATATGAGGATGAAGAGCTGGGGATCATAAGCAGATTGGATTTGGGCAGTCTAGATGCCCGGATAGAAAAGCTGGATCTAGAAAATATGGGCTTTTATATCAGTGATTTTCAGTTTAGGGATTCAGAGGCTTTTTATCAGCAGACCAAAGCGTTCCCACCATCGGAAGAAGACACTACAGAGACTATCCTGCCATTGATCATTATAGATAATTTTCAAATTGAAGCTGTGAAGGCTTTTTATGAATCACTTCCCGACCAAATTAATGCTCAGGTTGAATTGGGGGATTTGTTGGTCCAATTACCTGAAGCGGATTTGAAAGGTCAAAAAATTGATTTGAGAAAATTAGCATTGTCCCAATCAAAAATAAGGATACAGTTGCCTGCTTCACCTGAGACTGCTGAATCTAATGAAGAAGGTGCTACAGGGAAATTTGAATGGCCAGAGTGGATAGTTGATATTGGCTCTATTGATTTTTCCAATAATGAAATTGCCTATGCACTAGGGCAACAGAAAACACAAACAGGGCTGTTTAATCCAGAAGCCATGGGGTTGAGGGACATCAATTTCAAGGCTTCACAGGTTTATCTAAACCAGACAGGTTTAGGACTTTCGCTTGATCAATTTGATTTTAAAGAAAATAGTGGTTTGACGCTTAAGGAATTTGCCTTTCAATTTGATTTAAATCAGGAAAGACTGGCATTGGAGAATCTTCGATTGGCAACCTCAAACAGTCAAATAAATGGCGTCATGAAGGTTACTTATGCATCCATAAATGAACTGATCTCTCAGCCCGAAAAATCAGGTTTTTCTCTTGATTTTCCCAATATAAATTTATCTGTCAGGGAAGCTTATCCTTTTGCACCGGAACTAAAGCAGGATCCTTATGTAATGGCATTGGCTGAGCGAGATTTTAAGGGTGTCATAAAAACAGAAGGGACCCTGAATGAGATAATGGTATCCCAATTTGAATTTAATTGGGGCAAGAATACCAAATTAAAGGCGAAGGGAAGCATTTCAAGTCCTTTGGAAGTGGAAAACCTTCTGGTGGACTTTGATGAACTGAATTTTTCTACCAATAGGAATGATATCAGCAAATTTGCTGATGAAAAGGATTACGGGGTGAAATTCCCTGAGAAGATCGACTTTATCAGTGAAGTCAAAGGGGGCATGTCTGAAATTTTTGCCAAAGCCAAATTAATGATGCCAGAGGGGGATATAGAAATGTCAGGAAGTTATAGTGATAAGGGATTTCTTGCATATGATGTTGATCTTAAGGCCGAACAAATACTTTTAGGGCGGCTGCTGCCTGAGATGGGTTTGGACACCTTGAGCTTTTCGCTCTCCAGCTCTGGGAAGGGAAATAGTTTGGGAAACCTATCTGCCAATTTTCAATCTGATTTCAACCAATTAGTTTATAATGGGTATAATTATTCAGATTTATCTCTTGAGGGGGAATTAGTTGATGGTGAGGGCACTGTTAAGCTGTCCATTGTAGATGAATATGTTGATTTAGATCTTGATTTGGAGTTAAGCTTAGATTCACTTAATGCCCATTACGGTGCTATTTTGGATTTGCGCGGAGTTAACCTGTTGGCATTGGGATTCAGCCAGAAGGATATCAGGACTAAAATGAAGCTGGAGGCAGATTTTAATGGGAATCCGGATTCATTTGATCTGAAAGCCTCGGTAAGGGAAGGTTTGGTGGTTTATGATGAAAATAGCTACCCCTTGGGAAATTTTGATCTGGATGCATTGGTCAGGCCTGATAGTACCAGCATGGATATAAAAAGTTTGATGCTGAACGGATATGCCAGATCAAACTCCTCTCCAGAACAGATTGCTATTGGACTTCAGGAACATTTCCAACGGTATTTAAGGGATAGCTTGGCAAGCGACAGCCTAGTTGTTGATTCACTTTCTCTAAATAGTAAGGGGGTAATTTTAGATACAGATTTGATTTTTAGTTCAGCGCCAGTTTTAGATCAGGTGATTTTGGGAGGTTTGGAACAAATGGATTTTGTAACTATTCAAGTTGACTTCAATGAAATAGAAAAGAAGCTTTTTGCTCAAGTTGATTTGCCCAGAATGAAATATAATGATGTCATTATTGATAGCCTTTCTGTAGAGGCTAATGGAGATGGTGAGAATATGGATTTTGGACTCGGGATAAGATCTATAAAAGCTTCCCCTCTTGCCATTGGAAAGACCAAGTTAGCGGGGCAACTGAATAACGAATTGCTGAGCTTGAATTTTTCTTCTTTTGATGGGGATGAGCAACTGTATTATATGGATTCTGAACTGAAATCGATAGGGGATACGCTGGCTTTTCATGTGATTCCTGAAAACCTGATAATGAATAGGAATAGCTGGAATGTGCCAGAAAACAATCAGGTTTTGTTGTCGAAAAAATCAGCAGTTTTTAAGGATTTTTCCTTTTCAAATAGTGAGCAAGAAATCAGTTTTAGCAATAATTTGTCCAATGGCGAAGAGACTCATATTGGTTTATCCTTTACCAATTTCCGATTGGCAACCCTTATAAGTTTGTTAAATCCAGATGAACTCTTAATCGGAGGAAAGGTTAACGGGGAATTTATAGTTGAAAACCCTTTTGGTGCCTTAGGACTATTGGCAGATATGAAAATTGATGAGCTAATGGCTTTAGGGGCAAACCTTGGGAATTTAAAACTTGAAGCTTCTTCAAAAAATGCCGGGAATTATGATTTTAACCTTGCCTTGAAGGATCGGGGTATTGATTTGGATTTAATAGGGGACTATGCAGCAAAAGAGTCCGGGGCGGATTTGGATTTAAATCTGAATTTAAATGAATTTAAATTGGAAGTGCTTCAAAATCTGTTGAATGAGGAGATAAGTGAGGCAAAAGGTAGTTTGACGGGGGAATTAGTGGTAAGTGGGAATACAGAATCCCCAAAATATAATGGTAACTTTTCCTTCAATAGCGCCGCTTTGAATGTTAAAAGACTTAATTCAAAATTTTCCTTGCCGGAACAGCCTCTAAAGATAGATCAGGATGGTATTTATTTTGATAATTACACTTTCAAAGATTCAGGCGGGAATAGCTTTAGCTTGGATGGAGAGGTCAATACCTCAGATATGGCCAATATAGCTTTTGATTTGAATCTAAAGGCGAACAAATTTCAGCTTTTGGATTCAGATAGAGAAAATAATGAACTATTTTATGGGAAGGCCAATGTCGATGCTGATGTAAAAATAAGCGGAGACATGAGTTTGCCCATCATTAAAGCTGATTTAAAAGTTAATGAAGGAACAAATTTGACTTTTGTAATTCCTGAAAGCGAATTGGATGTGGTAGAAAGGGAAGGAGTGGTATTAATAGTAGATAGGAATGATCCAAATGATATATTGACAAAAACTGAGGGAGAAAGGGTGAAGTCTCTCTATACAGGAATGAAGCTTGAGGCCTTTTTTAAAGTTGATCCTAAAGCAGAATTTAAAGTAATAGTGGATGAGCGTTCGGGGGATAATTTATTGATTGCAGGCCGTGCTGACATAAATTTTGCCATTGATCAAAATGGGAGGATGAACATGACCGGAGTTTATGAGTTGGAAAAGGGTCACTATGAGATGAGTCTTTATAGTTTGGTCAGTAGGAAATTCAATATTGTAAAGGGAAGCACTATTACTTGGAAGGGCAATCCTATGGATGCCGATTTGGATATAACAGCCTCCTATGAAGTACGTACTTCCTCCAGCGAGTTAATGGCTTCTCAGATTTCAGGAGTAAGTACTGATGTTGCTAACCAGTACAGGGAAAGATTGGATTTTTTGGTTTATTTAAATGTGGAGGGAGAATTGCTTAGGCCTGAGATTTTCTTCAAGTTAGACATGCCAGAGGATGAACAAGGGGCAATGGGGGGAAATGTTTATGAGGCCCTCCAGCAGGTTAACGAGGATGAAGGAGAGCTGAACAGGCAGGTTTTTTCGTTACTTGTATTACAAAAATTCATGCCTAATACAGAGGGAAATGAATCAGGAAATATGACTACTGGTTTGGCGAGATCTAGCGTAAGTCAGATGTTGTCTAGTCAGCTGAATAACCTTTCCAGTAACGTGTTGGGGAATTCTGGTTTTGAGCTTGATTTCGACTTGGATAGTTATTCAGGTTATGAGGGAGATAGGACCCAATTAAGTGTCAATGCCAGAAAGCGCCTTTTTGATGATAGATTGATCGTTCAAGTAGGTAGTCAGATGGACCTGGAAGGAACAAGTCAAAGTTCTCAAAACGGTAATACGGCCATGTTTGGAAATGTTAACCTTGAATATCTACTTACGGAAAGCGGTAGATACAGAATCAGAGGTTTCAGAAAAAATGAATACGAAAGTATAATAGATGGGCAACTCATTGTAACTGGGATTGCCTTTATCCTAAATAGAGAATTTAATAAATTTTATGAATTCTGGAAGGGGGAAAGGGAGGGAGTGCAATTGGGTAATCCAGATCAGAAAAGTGAAGAAAATAAAACAGTGAGCTCTTCCGAAAAAGATGAATAGTGATCCATATGGTAAAAAATATTTTTATAATTCTGTTCTCTTCATTTTTCCTGTTTTCTTGTGGGGTAGGGAAATTTATTCCAGAAGGGGAACAGTTATATACAGGGGCAATTCTCGAAGTGAAATCAACGGATAAGGCAATTTCTAAAAAGACCCTCAAAAGAGTACAGTCTAGGCTGGAAGAACTCCTTAGGCCCGAGGCCAACAGTAAATTTTTAGGAATGCGAATGGGCTTGTGGGCGTATTACAAGGGTAGTGAGGAAAAGCCTGGTTTTATCAATAGGTTTTTGAAAAAGAAAATTGGCCAAGAGCCTGTGTATTTCAGTATGGTTGATCCAAATAAGACGGAAAATCTTTTACTTAACCGATTAGAAAACAACGGTTTTTTTTATTCACAATCCAATTCTGAAAGCACTGGAAAAGGGAAGTATTTGGGGATGAAGTATGAGGTGGAAGTGTCCAAGCCCTATATGATGGAAAAACTGGAGTTATTGGGAGACTCTTTGGAAATCCATAAAGAACTAGCGGATATTTTAAAAAGTACAGAACTAACAAAAGGAACTAGGTTTGAGCTTGAAGCCTTTAAAAAGGAACGCAATAGGATCAACGAAGAACTAAGACTTAGAGGTTATTATAATTTCAATGCTGATTTTTTAATCTTTGAAGCAGACACCAATAATTATGAGGATAGAAAGTATGATCTTTTTATGAGATTGAAGTTGGATGTTCCGGAAAGAGCCATTGTTCCTTATAAAGTGGATCAGATCAAGGTTTATCCAAATTACTCCATAGAGGAAGAGGCCAAAAATCAAGATACTACCAATCTTGAAGGTATAGATTATATTCAAGATGAATTGGTGTTCAAACCGGATTTATTGGAGAAATATATTTTGATCAAGGAGTCAGAGAGATATAATTCTAATTTGTCCAGGCTTACGACGAATAGATTGTCATCAATAGGAAATTACAGATATGTCAATTTACGGTATACGGAAAAAGATTCCACTTTTTCAGAGGATGGAGAAAGACGCTTGAATGCGGATATATATTTATCTCCATTGAAAAAACGGTCGATCAGGGCTGAACTTCAAGGGCTATCCAAGTCTAATAATTTTATTGGTCCTGCTATTCAGGTGACCTTTAGGAACCGCAATATGTTCTTTGGTGGAGAGACATTCAATATCTCAGCTAATTTTGGATATGAGGTCCAAATAGCTGGTGGAGATAGAACCGGTTTAAGCACATATGATATTGGTATGAATGCTGAGATGATTTTTCCTAGGGTGGTTTTCCCTAAGCTAATAGAAGATCGGTTTGTTTATTCAGTACCTAAAACCAAAGTGAGTCTAGGCGGAGAGTCCCTGAATCGGATAGGTCTTTATAGATTAAACTCTGCTTCCACTAGTTATGGCCTTTACTGGAATTCTAGTAGATATGTTTACCATGAAATTACACCAGTCAGTTTAAGCATAGTAAACCTGTCAGACACTTCTCCTGAGTTTGAAGAAATTTTGGATAAAAATCCGTTTTTAAGAAGAAGCTTTGAACAACAGTTTATTCCTGGCTTGATTTATAATTTTAATTATAGCCAGCTAGGGGATGATTTTAGGGAAAGCCAATTTTATATAGGCACCCAGTTGGATATGGCAGGTAACCTGATAGGCTTAATAGACGGTAAGAATACCCAAGATGATCCAGGTAAGATTTTTGGATTGGAATATGCACAGTACGTAAGAGGGGATGTTGATTTAAGGTACCATATAAAAGTAGGAAAGGGCCAAGTACTTGCCGCAAGGCTGTTTGGGGGACTAGGACTTCCATATGGAAATTCGGTTTCACTGCCATATGTGAAGCAGTATTTTTCTGGCGGTCCAAACAGTGTCAGGGCGTTTAGGATCAGGTCTCTGGGGCCAGGTACGTATAAGCCTGATTCAGTAAACAATCAATCATATTTTGAGCAAACAGGGGATATTAGGATTGAAGGCAATATTGAGTATAGGTTTCCTATCGTTTCATTTTTGAAGGGAGCACTCTTTATGGATGCTGGAAATGTTTGGCTAATGAACGAAAATGAAGCCTTGCCAGGAGGGAAGTTTAGTAATTCCTGGTTGAGTGAACTAGGGATAGGTACGGGAATAGGATTAAGGATCGATATTGATTTTTTTGTTATTCGATTTGATTTTGCCAGTCCAATTAAAAAGCCCTATGAAGAAGAAGGTGATAGGTGGCAACTGGAATTCAAACCCTTTAAGCGCGACTGGAGAAGGGAGAATCTGATATTGAATTTTGCTATTGGGTATCCCTTTTAATTTAGCTTATTAAAAAAAAAAAAACCGGACAATTCTATTGTCCGGCCATATTTCTTAATGAGTGCACTCTTTAAGTAGAAAGGATTTTTGCTACTCTGAAGTCCTCTTCATCTACTTCTTTGTCATCTACGATGGCTCTTTTGATTGGAGTGAAGACCACTTTGTTGTTGATTACACCAGCCATTACATCACATTTCCCTTGAATCAACCCCTCTACGGCAGCTACCCCCAGTTTACTGGCCAATACACGATCGTATGAGGTAGGGGATCCTCCTCTTTGTAAGTGTCCCAAAATGGTTACTTTAATGTCATAGTTGGGGAGATGCTTTTTAACCTTTTTCGAAATCTCCAAAGCTCCACCGCTTTTTCCTCCTTCAGCAACAATTACCACGTTGGCTTGTTTTTTTGCTTTGGCACGGGTCTCTAGCCTGTCAATTAATGCTTCCACTGGCATTTTCTTCTCAGGAATCAAAGTGGCAGCAGCAGCACTCCCAATACCTGCATTGATGGCGATAAAGCCGGAATCTCTTCCCATTACTTCTACGAAGAACAGTCTGTCATGTGAAGTAGCTGTATCCCTGATTTTATCAATTGCCTCAATGGCTGTATTACAAGCAGTGTCAAAACCAATGGTATTGTCAGTCCCAGAAAGGTCATTGTCAATGGTGCCTGGTAGACCTATGGCAGGAATACCATATTCCTTGTAAAAAAGATGGGCCCCTGTAAGAGAACCGTCCCCACCGATAACTACCAATGCGTTGATACCATGTTTTTGAAGGTTTTCATAGGCTTTTTTTCTGCCTTCTGGAGTACGGAACTCCATACTTCTAGCAGATTTAAGGAAGGTGCCACCTCTTTCAAGAATATAAGCGATATCAGCGCTGCTCAGCTTTTTGATATCGTTTTGTATCATTCCTTCGTAGCCTCTATAAATACCGTAAACATCTAAGTTATAATAAAAAGCACTCCTAACGACTGCTCTAATGGCTGCATTCATTCCCGGAGCATCGCCACCTGAAGTCAATACGCCTATTTTTGTGATTGCATTATTTTCCATCTTCAATTTCGCTCGTTAATTGTTTGAACATTAATTCTGCAGAGGCCAGATTGGTAGCCAAAGGAATATTATGAACATCACAAATTCTCATCAACATCTGAACATCTGGTTCATGTGGATGTTTGTCCAAAGGGTCTCTAAAAAACACTACCAAGTCCAGCTCTTTTTGAGCTGCCATTGCCGCTATTTGGGCATCACCGCCATATGGGCCGGACATTAATTTTTTTACTTGAAAGCCAGATCTTTCTATATGTGATCCAGTAGTGCCAGTGGCAAAAAGTTGGATGTTTTTACCCAACAACTTGTCCTTAAAACCACTTAGGAAATGAACCATGTCAGCCTTTTTTCCGTCGTGAGCGATTAAAGCAATTTCCATTTTTTTTGGTTTAATAGGTTGAAGACCTAAAGTTATGAAAAATTAAAGATTATGTTCAAGCTTTGTCAGGCTATAATACCGAAATATATAATACTATTGTTTTAACTGCCAAAAAACACAACTTATGGCTTTATATCCTCACTTAATAAGGGTCTACATCAATTACAAATCGAACTGATTTAAATTCCTTTTTACTTTTTAGTTCTTCTATTACCAAGTTAAGTTCATGTTTGAATATGGCAGGGGCCTGTCCATTCTTGTCCAATTTGATCAGTAGGTCAAAGAGGTATTGATTTTTTATTTTTCCAATCAGGGCTTTTTCTGGGCCAAGAATTATTTTTTTGACTTGTATTTCTTTGAGTAAATTGCTGAGCTGTTTTGCCGCTCTTTCAGCAACAGTAAACTCCTTATGTTTGGTCGTGATTTTAATATTCTTGACGAAGGGAGGGTAAAAGAACTGTTTCCTTTCTCCCATTTCATTAATATAAAATTGTTGGTATTCCCCTTGGATCACCTGCCTGAAAATTTCATTGTCAGGTTTTCTGCTCTGAATGATCACATGGCCTTTTTTATTCCTTCTACCCGCTCTTCCTGCCACTTGGGTAATTTGCTGAAAAGCCCTTTCGCCGGCTCTAAAATCCGGGAAATATAAAATGCGATCAGCATCGACTATGCCCACCACAGTGACATTGTCAAAATCAAGCCCTTTGGTGATCATCTGGGTGCCCACGAGAATGTCCAAATTACCCATCCCAAACTCTTCAAGAATCCTTTGGTAAGCAAACTTGCTTCTTGTCGTATCCAAATCCATTCTCCCGATTCTAGCCTCGGGGAAAAGTAATGATAAACTTTCGGCAATACGTTCTGTTCCCATACCCACAGTGTTGAGCTCATGGCTTCCACATGCTGGGCAGGATCTAGGGACCTTTTCTTTGAAGCCACAATAGTGGCAGCGCATTTCCTCACTGTATTGATGGTAAGTCAAGCTGACATCACAGTGTTCGCATTCAGGAATCCAACCGCATTCTTCACAGGACATATAGGGGGCATAGCCTCTTCTGTTCTGAAATATCAAAACCTGTTCTTGATTATTGAGTGCTTCTTGGATTTTCTCCCTCATGATTCTGGTAAAATCCAGTTTAAGGAGGTTTTTCTTTTTGTCGGATAGTATGTCCGCAAGATGGAATTCAGGTAACTGGGCCTCACCAAAACGCCTGCTAAGTTCTACATAACCATATTTATCCATTCTGGCATTGTAGAAAGATTCAAATGATGGTGTGGCACTTCCTAATAGGGTTTTGGCTTGGTGCAGCCAAGAAAGCATGATGGAAGCGTCCCTGGCCTGGAAGCGGGGAGCGGGGTCAAACTGCTTAAATGACGGCTCATGTTCCTCATCCACAATTACCAAACCTAGGCTGTCGAAAGGCAGAAAGATGGATGATCTCACACCAACCACAAAGGAGAACTTACCGCTAAGTACTCCTTGCCAAACCTCTACCCGTTCATTGTCTGAGAATTTGGAGTGGTAAATGCCCATTTTGCTGCCGAAAACTTTCTGGAGTCGGCCTACAATTTGTGTAGTCAAGGCGATTTCAGGTAATAATAGCAAAACCTGAGAACCGCTGTCCAAAGCTTCTTGTATCAGGTGAATATATATCTCAGTCTTTCCACTACCTGTAATCCCGTGTAAGAGAATGGAGTTCTTCTGGGTAAATTGCTCTTTTATACTGGACAGGGCGGCTTCTTGGAAGTCCGCAAGCTTAATTTCTTCTTCTGAGCCTTTTAATTGATCAAACCTACTGACGATAACCTTGAACTCTTCAAGGATATCATTTTTTACTAATGTTTTTAAAGAACTTGCCGATAAACCTGCATCTATGATTACCTTTTTTTCTAAACCTTGTTCGTTTAGTTCAGGGTTTTGATGTACGGGTACTTCTTGGAGGTATTTCAAAAGTACCTCTTCCTGTTTGGGCTTTTTGCTGATTTGTTCAAATAAGCCTCCAAGAGCTTCTTTGGATTCTCTGTAGGCTTCAGTTAATCTTATTCTTGTTTCTACCTTTGGACTGTATTTTTCTCTAACCTGTTCAAATACCAATACCGCTTCTTTGGCCACCAGACTTTTGATGATGGCATAGGAAGATTTGATGCCTAATAGTTTTCCACAATCTTCATAAGACAGTTCATCCTTTTCCAAGAGCACATCCAGGATGACCTTTTCCCTGCCATCAATTGGGAAATTACAGTTATCGAGATCAAAGGATGGGTTGAGTTGAATTTTGCTCTCACTGCTGAGTTTAAGCCCAGAAGGAAGCGCTGCATTCATCACTTCACCAATATGGCAGCAATAATATTCTGCCATCCAAAACCAGAATTTGATTTGTAGTGGATTTACAACTGGATTTTCATCCAATAATTCCAAGATAGGCTTGGCGTCATAAGCCTCTGGAGGTTTTTGATGAACCTTTCCAATAATTCCCGTTAACACCTTCTTTTTGCCAAATTGTACGATCACCCTATAACCGATCCCAATATTATCCTCAAGATTTCGAGGGATACGATAAGTGAACATTTTAGGTATAGGTACAGGAAGTATTACATCCGCAAAAATTGCAGCTGCTTGTTTGTCACCGTCAGTCTCAAAAGTTTCTCCAAATAGGTTTTCCAAGTATGCTTAAGCTAGGTTCGGGAATTGTTTTACTGCAGCTTTGACATCGCTTACCGGTTGCTGGCACGCCTTGTCAAAACAAACGTAAATTAAAGCATTTCCACTCGAATCTGCCACCTTATGTTGTAAAAGGGGAAGAACAGCGTCCAAAGATTCACTAGCCGCCAGTACCTTAGGTCCTATGTAAGTTTGATGAAGAGCAAGGGCTAATTCCTTGGCTCCATTTCCAATGATGGCTATTTCAGGTGTTGTGGCTTTTTTGGATAAGTAAACGCTGGCCCATTGGGTAAGATAACCTGGCTCTTTTACCAATATTGACCTGATCAGTCCCAAAAGTTTATCGGAAAGATGGCTGTAATAATTATCATAGTAATAAAGGCCTAAATGGTGAAGGTTTTCCGCCATGATAGCATTGGAAGAAGGAATGACATTGTCAAAGATTTCTTTCTTATTGGCGATCAATTCCTCTGCATCAGGATTGTTAAAATAAAATAGATGGTCTTCTTGGTCATAGAAATGTCGTAAGCAAAAATCCGTAAGTTCTTTGGCCTTTTTTAGCCATTTTTCGTCAAAGGTCAGTTGGTACAATTTGATAAAAGCTTGTATGATGGCAGCATAATCTTCCAGAAATGCAGGGGTATAGGCTTGGTTATTTTTGTAAGACCTAAACAGTTTATCTCCTTTAATCATCTTTTTTAATAGAAACTCGCCGTTTTGTACGGCCATTTCCTTAGCAAGCGGGTTTTCTGTTGCCCAATAAACTTGGACCAATCCAGATATGCATAATCCATTCCAGCCAGAAAGGATTTTGTCATCCAATCCGGGCTTAATTCTATTTGTTCGGACTTTATATAGCCTTTCTTTTGTGGTTTTGATTTTGTCCTTTAGTTTCTGCTCAGAAAAGCCAAATTTAACAGCAATATCCTCGTAAGATGAGGTTTGAAAAAGAATGTTGACACCATTTTCCCAGTTGCCATTTTCTGAAATATTATACAGATCATAAAACCATGCTTCTTCCTCTCCAAGTAGGCTTTTTAGTTCTTCGAAGCTCCAGGTATAGAATTTTCCTTCTTCTCCTTCACTGTCTGCATCTAAAGCCGCAAAGAAGCCACCTTCTTCCTGAAGCATTTCTTTGTTGAGCCAAGCAATGGTTTCATCTACTTTTTCCTTAAAGAAGTCTTCCTCACTGACTTGGTAAGCTTTAGCAAAAAGAGATAACAGTTGCCCATTATCATAGAGCATCTTTTCAAAATGGGGGGCAAACCACTCGCTATCTACAGAGTACCTGGCAAATCCACCTCCAAGGTGGTCATAGATACCTCCCATCCCTATTTTCTTTAGGGTAAAAAGAACCTTGTCCTTGACTTCTTGGTCCTGTTTGATATTGGCATAATCCAATAAAAAGTTCCAAATAGATGGCATGGGGAATTTTGGGGCCCTGTTCATTCCGCCCCATTTGTCATCCATTTGACTGGTGAGCTTTTGACAGATATGCTCAAGCTCATCTATTGAAAGGTTATTTTCATTGGCATTCAATCCATATTTCTCTCTTTCCTTTAACTTAATGCTGTTTCCGAAGCCTTCTGCACTTTTAGCTAGGTCATCATAATGCTTTTCATAAGCATCGGCAATATTTTGAAGTAGCCCTTTCCAATTGGCATTGGGGAAATAGGTGCCCCCGTAAAATGGTTTTTGATTGGGCATCAAGAAAACATTGAGCGGCCATCCCCCTTGTAATCCCATTGCCTGGACTGCATCCATATAAATATTGTCCAAGTCAGGGCGTTCTTCCCTATCAATCTTGATGGAAACAAAGTGATCATTCATGATAGCTGCAGTGGCCTCATCTTCGAAGCTTTCATGCTCCATGACATGGCACCAATGGCAGGCTGAATAACCAATGGATACCAGGATAGGCTTGTTTTCACTTTTTGCCTTTTCCAAGGCCTCAGGTCCCCAAGGGTACCAGTTTACTGGATTATAGGCATGTTGTAAAAGATAAGGGCTTTGACTGTTTATGAGTTGATTGGTCTTTTTGCTCATACTGATAAGGGCTTAATTAGTTGGATTGAATTTGGCTTTGACCTGATTGATTTCATCTGAAAAATCAAATTCAGGTTCCAATTGTTCCATTTTCAACAGGAGATTTGATAAAAATTTTTGATGGGCGCCTCCTTTAGGGTTAAATGCCTTGTGGGAGAGAGACTTTATTATGTTCTCAATAAGTAGGATCTTATTTCTAGTATCCTCAGAGAAAAAAGATTGAGAAAACCTTTCCCAGATATAGTCTTCCGCTTGAGCAGTGGGATGGATCATATCCTCTTTATAAAATCTATAATCCCGCAATTCGTCCATCATGATTTCATAACTTGGAAAATAATTGGCCTGTGCATATTGCGAACTGATTTCATGGCAGAGTAGTCTTAATAAGGACTTGCTGAGTTGATTTTCTGCTATGCCATCTTTGATATGGCGAACAGGACTTACGGTCAGGATAATTTGAATATTGGGATTGATTTGGATTAGCTTATTATGAAAAAGATCAAAGTCATGGAGTATTTCACTAATGGATAATAATCTTTTATTGAAAAGTTGGCCAGCTTGTTTATGGCAATTGGCTACTGTAGTGCTGGATTTAATGTACTCGTAGACATGGGCAGTGCCAAAAGTGATGATTAAAGCAGATGCTTCTTTCAGGATTTTAGCCGTTCTTTCGGTGCTCACCTTAATTTTTTCCATTAAATCAGAAGGAGAATTTCCTGAAATATCAGAATGAAAATCATAATGGAGATACCTTCCTTGATGTTGGGTGATAAGGTCTTCCGAAAAAAACTTTCCATTCAATGAGTATTGAAGAAGTTTAATAATGGACAGAGGATTAAAAATTGTTCCAAATGGGTTGTTTAAAGTCTTGAATTTTCTCTCCAATAGCTTTTGTCCAATCACTGCTGAAAAGCATGAACCGATAGTCAGAATTTCCTGATTATAATTTATTTGATTTTCAAAGTGGGGAATTTGAATTTTTGTTTGAAGTAACATGGAGCTAAATTAAATAAATTGAGTCAATGTTCGGTTTTAAGCTAGAAATTGATGTAAAATTAATGGTCCGTTAATAATATATGCTTTTTGATGTTTTTATGTTAAAAATTAATGTAACTTATTGAATGTTTGATCGATATGATCTATTTTTAGTGCCATTCACGTAATAAAAAGCATAAACAAACCATTAGCATTATGAAAACAGTCACTTTAGAGAAAACAGTTGAGGCAACAGTCGAGAAATTACAAAAATTAAAGGTAGAAGATCAATTGGTGGCAGAACTGGAATGGTGTCTGGGTAGTTACAGACATGACAGTAACCCGTCAGGATTGATCGAAAAGAGTGGGGCGGCACTTACTACCTTAAAAGCAGTTAAGGAGAAAAACAGTAGGGCTGTTTCCAAGAAATTATTGGATGATCTGGAAAAAGTAGCGACAGCTTAATTCTTTTCAGAGACAAAAAAGTAAAAAGGCTATCTGCCGTAGCGGATAGCCTTTAAAATTATGTTTGATTTGTAAGTGCTGGGATTATTCAGCTACTACCACAAATTTAACCTCAGTTTTTACTTCTCTGTGAAGATCAACTTCTGCTTGGTATTCACCAGCTCCAGTTACAGGAGTGCTGATAGCGATTTTCTTTCTATCAACCTCAACACCTTTAGCAGCAAGTGCATCAGAAATCTGAAGCGTAGTTACTTTACCAAAGATTTTACCAGAATCACCGATTTTAGCTTTGATCTCAAGAGAAAGACCTTCGATTTTAGCGGCTAGATCTTCAGCTTCAGTTTTGATTTTCTCAGCTTTGTGAGCGGCTTGCTTGATATTTTCTTCAAGAATTCTTTTGTTGGAAGCAGTGGCCAATACAGCAAAACCTTGAGGGATAAGGTAATTTCTTCCATATCCAGGTTTTACAGCAACTAAGTCGTTTTTATAGCCAAGTCCTTTTATGTCTGTTTTTAAGATAACGTCCATTGTAGTTGTCTAATTTAATAAGTATTGAATAGAACAGGGCCGGATTATTTCAGTCCGTCAGTTACATAAGGTAACAAGGCCAAATGTCTAGCTTTTTTGATGGCGTTAGCCACTTTTCTCTGGTATTTCGCAGAGTTTCCAGTAAGTCTTCTAGGAAGGATTTTACCTTGCTCATTCACAAACTTCAATAAGAAGTTAGGATCTTTATAATCGATGTACTTGATGCCTAATTTTCTGAATCGGCAGTACTTCTTTTTATTCTGCTCTCTGTTGATTGGTTCGTTCTTAAGTGTCATTTTGCAGCCTCCTCTTTTACTTCAGATTTTTTGTTGAATTCACCCTTTCTTCTTCTTTCTCCGTAAGCAATAGCATGCTTATCTAGAGCTGTAGTCAAGAAACGCATTACTTTCTCGTCTCTTCTCATTTCAAGTTCAAACTTCTTGATCAAAGTTGGAATACTCTTGAATTCTACAAGTACATAGAAACCAGTGCTTTTCTTTTCGATTGGGTAAGCTAGCTTCTTAAGACCCCAATTTTCAACATTGATAATGTCTGCTCCCTCTTCTTTTAACAAGTTGATGAACTTGTCTACGGTATCCTTCATCTGAACATCAGACAAAACGGGAGTTAAAATGAATACCGTTTCATAATTTCTTTGGAACATTTGATAATTGTTTAGATGTAATTATTTAAACAGATCGCAAAATTAGGGCTTTATTTCAATTAATCAAAAAAGTGAATGGCTTTTTGTGGGATAATTGATTGTTGCTGGGCCATTTAAAAAGAATAATGTACAAAAATAACAAAAGCACCTGTAGGATTTGCCCACAGGTGCTTTTAATTGGTAAAAATGAATATGTCAAACTTGAAAAATCAATTATTTGATTTCAAACTTTTTGTTGCCAATATTAAATCCTTCTGAATAGATTTTAACTTCATAGATGCCTTCTGGATAATCAGTTTCTTTCTGATACAGGTATATCAGTTTCTTTTGGGTATTGTCAAATAGGATGTCCTGCTTAGCAGTGAAGAATTCTTCTCGGCCGTCAATAGTAAAAGTGCCAGATCCTTTGGCAATGTCAAATATCACTTGATTGTTGGGGGCTACGACCTGAACAAAGATGTCTTTTGTTCCTGGTTCAGCTACTTTATTCTCAGCAATATCAAAGGATATTTTAAGTTTTTCCAATTGTCTGTTTCTGAAAGACCCTTCTCTTTCCTTGCCCCTGGAATTGACAGCGGATATGACAATGTTTTCTGCATATAGTTTTTGGGCAATATTGACCTTCTCTTCAAGTTCTTCTTGTTTTAGATTAAGCTGTACTATGGAATCTTCAATTTCAGCTTTAGAAGTCTTAAGGTCTTGGTTTTCCGTGAAAAGCTGCTCGTTAACTTGTTTTAGCCTTGTAATCTCTTGGTCTTTGTCTGTTAAAACGGTAGAAAAGCTGTCAATCTTCTTGTTCAAGGCAGCTATTTCTGAGGCTGATCTGTTTCTTTCAGTGTTACGTTCTTGAATCAATTGCTCCTTTAACATCACTAAAGAATCTACATTTCCACCAAGTTTTTGTATTTCATTGATTCTTAGATCAAGCTGATAGGCCATGGAATCAATTCTCAGGTTCAAGTTGTTGTTGTCCTCTGATAGAATGAGGATCTCTTCAGTTTTTTGGGATTTATCTACACTGTCCAAATAAAGTTTTACTCCACTGATAACAACCAGCACCAGTAAAATGATTATTAAAATGTTTTTTCCCTTTTCGTTTCGGGATGATTTTTCTTCAGGTAAATTAGTACTCATAATGTAGAAAGTTAGGCCTTATTTGCACTATAATGACTATTTCAGAACTTTTTGATGAAAATTACTGGACTTACAGGTATCACCTAAACCAAACGGGTTGGGATGTAGGTGAAGCTACAAATCCCTTAAAGCAATATTTAGACCAAATTGTGAATAAAGAGATAAAGATTCTAATTCCAGGCGCAGGAAATGCTTATGAGGCGGCTTATGCCCATAATCATGGCTTCAAAAATGTACATGTTTTGGATATATCTTTATTGCCTTTACAGAAATTTGCCAAAGAAAATCCGGTTTTTCCATCGGATCATTTGCTTCACGAAAATTTCTTTGACCATACTGGACAATATGATCTGATAATTGAGCAGACCTTCTTTTGTGCTTTGAATCCTTCGCTTAGAAAAGATTATGCATATAAAATGGCGCAGTTGTTAAAGCCTACAGGGAAATTAGTAGGAGTATTGTTTGGTGTGGATTTTGGGAAATCTGGACCGCCTTTTGGAGGTAATAAGGCGGAGTATTTAAAATGTTTTGAGCCTGAACTGAAAGTAGTTAAAATGGAAAGATGTTATAACAGTATCAAAGAAAGGGAAGGGGCAGAGCTGTTTTTTAAAGCTGTGAAAGGCTGAAATTAGTAATTAAGGATGTAGTGTTTTTTATTGATCCCCTTCTTGAAAAACAGAATACCACATTCGTAAAAATCCATGCTCATGGTGACTTCTGCATGTGTTTTGATTTGTTCCCAAGCTTTTTGCATTTCTGGTGACCAATGAATGTCCCCAATGGCTACGATGCTATCATTATGCAATTTAGGTTTTATCAGTTCAAAGAAAAGCAAGGTAGCTTCATAGGTATGGTGAGCATCGATCAGTACAAAATCCAATAGGGTAATGTCTTCTAAAAATGAGGGAAGACTTTTCTGTATTTTACCTTCAATCAATCTAGTATTGTCAAAGGTAGCAAATGTAGTTTGAGCCACTTGAGCAAGTGAAGATGCCCCTTCAAAGGTGTAAAGCTTGCCATTTGTGGCTTTGGATAAATAGCACGTATTAATCCCTACACAGGTTCCTAGCTCTATTACAGTGGTCGCAGGGGTCAAAGAGCAAAGGTATTGATAAAGCCTGGAATATTTATCTGATGAACTGCTATGTCGTGTGATATCAGAAACTTTCCTTAGTTTGTTCTTTTTTAGATGAATAGATCCGGCACCAAAATCCTCAATTCTAATTTCATCGTCATTGGATAAAAGCCTTTTTTTTAGCTTAATCAACTCCTCATCTTTGGGCTGCTGTTTGCTGAAGGATTTTAAGCCTTCATAAACCTCAAAAGCAAAAGGTGCCTGAAGAGAATGGCGATCTTCCTTGAGAAGAAAATACTTGAGATAGGAAAAAAATGGGAATAACCTTTTTAGCACAGTCTAATTGTCGAAGATGTCAGAAATCAGTTGAAATTCAGGGATTTCAACTGCTAGGACCTGTCCGTCTTGGAGGCGTTCCATATAATATTCTCCTTTCATTTTGCCTAAGCCTGACCGCAGGTTGCAGCCAGATACATAATGGTGGGATTTCCCAGGCTCCAGTACAGGTTGCTGTCCCACGACTCCATCCCCTTCAATGATTTTTGTGGACAAGCCAGCATCAAAAACCTCCCATTTTCTCCTTAATAGCTGTATGGTATGGGCACTGTTGTTTTCAATGGAAATCTTATAAGTAAAGACATAGTGCTGCTGATGCGGACTGGAATATTCCGCTTGATAGGTTGCCTCTACACTAACCTTAATGCCTTGGGTGATTGCCGTAACCATTAAAAACTTTGTCTAAAAGGATTTTTGTTCGAAATTAAGGGTTTATTCATAAATCTCAAGAGAAATAAAGTAAATGAACGTTAAAATAAACGCGGCTTGGAAAGAAAAGTTGGGTGATGAATTTGAGAAACCCTATTTTGAAACCTTGGCCTCTTTTGTGAAAAAGGAATATAGCGAAAAGAAAATCTTTCCTCAGGGCAGTGAGATTTTTAATGCTTTTGAAAAATGCCCTTTTGAAAAAGTGAAAGTAGTGATCTTGGGGCAGGATCCATATCATGGTCCGGGGCAGGCTCATGGGTTGTCTTTTTCTGTTCGGGAGGGAATGCCATTTCCGCCTTCATTGATGAATATCTTTAAGGAGTTGAAAAATGATTTACAATTACCCGTCCCGTCACATGGTAATTTGGAAAGATGGGCCAAGCAAGGAGTCTTATTATTGAATGCAACTCTAACTGTGGAAGCCCATAAGGCGGGATCTCATCAAAAGAAGGGTTGGGAGGAATTTACTGATGCGGTTATTAGAAAGCTGGCCGAAGAGAAAGAAGGATTGGTGTTTATGCTTTGGGGAGCTTATGCCAAGAAAAAGGCGGCCTTTATTTCAGATGCTAAGCATTTGAAATTATATGCACCACATCCCAGTCCTTTATCTGCTCATAGAGGCTTTTTAGGCTGTGGACATTTCAGTAAAACCAATAATTATTTAAAATCAAAAGGAGAAAGAGAGATCAATTGGTAATAAAAAAGGCGGCAAGAATGATTCTTGCCGCCTTTTTTTTCTAGCTACCAGGGCTATTGATTTCATACTATCAGTGGATTCCTTTAAAGAATCTGTCCCATCTGATTTTGCTGAACATACTTTTGTGCTTATCGAGTGATAGCCACAAGAACCAAGCCTTACCTACAATATGATCTTCAGGAACAAATCCCCAGAATCTGGAGTCCAAGGAATCGTGTCTGTTATCACCCATCATGAAATAATAGTCTTGGGTGAAGGTGTAACTATCTTGTTTTTGCCCATTGATGAAGACCTGATTAGCCTCGATTCGTAAATCGTCTATGCCTTCATAGTTTTTGATGGTAAAGGCATATTTACGAACGTTGTCCTCTGTCAAATCTATGGTCCAACCTTTGGCAGGTACTTTGAGCGGCCCAAAGTTGTCCCTGTTCCAGCCATAATAGGATCCATCAGGGTGGATGTCCGGATCTCCATTGTCCTTTTCATAAATTCGGATTTTGACCTCCTTGATGACAGGGGAGTTTTCCAGTTGCTTAGCAATAGCTGGCGTGGTGAAGACCACATACATGCCATTGAACGGATGGTAAGAATCCCTATTGATGTCATATTCCTCAAAGAATTCCGCATTCAACATCCTGTTTGGCACCACATCATAAGAGAATTGCATCTCCTCTGGATTTTCAGCAACTTGGTCATTGATGATCAGTTGAGTATCATCTATTCTGATCACATCACCAGGGATAGCTACCGCCCTTTTGATATAGTTGGTTTTCAGATCTACCGGATATTCAAATTCATCAGGGTAGTTGAATACAACGACATCATTTCTTTCTACATTGCTAAAGCCAGGAAGACGATAGTAAGGCAGCTGAATGGCATCAGAATAGGATGGGATATCTGTTCCCCATATTTTTTGATGGGTAAGCGGTACCTGTAGTAAAGTTTGTGGGGTACGGGTACCATAGTGCATTTTACTGACAAATAGGAAATCACCTACTAAAAGGGATTTTTCCATTGAGGCAGTAGGGATGGTAAAGGGTTCTAAAAATAACCACCTGATCAAACTGGCGGCAATGACCGCAAAAACCAAGGCATCCAGCCATTCTCTAACTGGACCTTTTTTCTTTTTTTCTGAACTCATTTTATACAATGATTAATTAGAAGGTAAGGAAATCATCCATTGACAATACTCCCTTTTTATCTTTGATCCACTCAGCTACCAAAACTGCGCCAAGGGCAAAACCTTTTCTACTATGGGCAGTGTGTTTGATTTCAATATCGTCGATTTCAGACTGGTAGTTGATGATATGGGTGCCTGGAGCAGGATCAATTCTTTTGGCAGTAATAGAGATAGATTGTTCGTCGCCGTTCATATCTGTGTCCAAATTCCAACGTTTTACTCTGTCCATATTATCAATGATGCCTTCCGCCAAAGTGATAGCAGTACCGCTAGGGGCATCTTTCTTTTCAGTATGGTGAATTTCTTCCATTTTTACTGAATAATCTGATTGATCATTCATGATTTTGGCTAAAAAGCTATTGACCTTGAAAAATATATTAACACCAATACTATAGTTTGAAGCATAGAAAAACGCGCTATCATTGGAAAGGGTTAGTTTTTCGATTTCTTCTTTTTTGTCCAGCCAACCGGTAGTTCCGCTAACCACTGGAATCTGGTGGTTGATCGCCCAAGTTAGGTTTTTGAAAGCCGCATCAGGTTGACTGAATTCTATGGCTACGTCTATGGATTTAGTGTCAAGCTGATCCAGTGTGTGAACATTGGATTCATCAATCTTTCCAGCAATGGTATGGCCTCTTTCTTCCGCAATTTGGGAGATGATTTTTCCCATTTTGCCATACCCAAGTATTAAAATATTCATCTAGTATTTAAAATTTTAATTTTATTGATATTCCTACTGAATTTCCACTTGCATACATGGACTCTACAGAAGGTTGAATTTTCAAAGTCAAGTCATCAGAAACGTCAAAACCTGAAAGGTGGGCGTCCACAATGGCGTCCACGATATTTAGTGCATATATGGCTCCGAAAATCAAATAAGTTGCATCCCTGTTTCTCCTCCAATAATCCACATTTCTGATCAAACCATCTTCATTAAGGTTAGGGAAAGGGTTTTCCGTTTCCGCATCATCATCACGGTAAATGATCAAAGCATCCTTGAAAAGCTGGTACCTGCGATTATTGAATTCCACAAAGTAAAGATTAGTTATGATTCCACCATAAATAATCGGCACTTTCCATGGTTTTTCGTTATAAACTTGTCCAGCTCCGGGTAAAATGGCAGAAAGTAAAGCCGCTTTTTTGGGGTTTTTGGCTTTCTTTTTTAGTATGATCTCCTGTTGATTGGTCGTATCAGCCTCTATTTGCCTTATATCTTGCCCCAAACATTGAATTTGGAATAGAGGTAATAAAACAAAAACAGCAATAGTTTTTGGATAGTTAACTATTGCTTTTTTTATTCCCTCAAGAAAACATTTGAGATAAGAACGGCTCACTTTTAAATGATTTCAAGTATTTCCAGTATTCTGTTTAGGTCATCAGCAGAACCAAATGGTATTTTGATTTCTCCCTTGTCCCTATGATCCATTTTTAGACTTACCCTGCTGCCAAGGTGAGAAGCTAGTCTTTGTTGGAGCTTGCTCAATTCATATTTTTTGACTGGATCCAAGTCTGGCTTTTCAGCAGTAACGGTTTCCTCCTCAGGCCCATTATGCAGGGCTTTTACCAAAGCTTCTACCTTTCGGACGCTTAGTTCTTCCTCAATGGTTTTTTTGTAGATAGCAAGTTGTTTGTCAACTTCCTCTATATTGATCAATGCACGGGCATGACCCATGGATATCTTTTTGTCCCTAATGCCCGCCTGAATATCAGGTGGTAGCTTAAGTAATCTAAGATAATTATTGACTGTAGTCCTGTTCTTTCCCACTCGATCACCCAGCTGTTCTTGTTTTAAGTCACATTCTGCCAATAACCTTTGGTAGGAATGTGCAATTTCAAGTGCGTTAAGGTTTTCACGCTGGATATTTTCTATCAGGGCCATTTCCAACATTTGCTGATCATTGGCAGTCCTGACATAGGCAGGTACGGATTCCAATCCCGCAATTTTGGATGCCTGGAATCTTCTCTCTCCCGAGATTAACTGATATTCATGATCCGCTAATTTCCGAACTGTGATAGGCTGAATGATGCCTTGGACAATGATAGAGTCTGCAAGTTCTTGCAGGGCATCTTTGTCGAAATGGGTTCTTGGCTGATAAGGGTTTACCTGAATTTCCGCCAATGGAACCTCATGGATTCCTGCAGCTGGAATTACGATATCCCTTTCTTCCTTATTATTTTCTTTTTTAGAAGAATCTTCCAATAAAGCACCCAATCCTCTTCCCAGTGCCTTTTTCCTTTTTATGGGTTTTTGATTATCAGCCATGATGTGTAATAGGTTAATTCATTTTTACCAAGCCATTGCGTTCCGCGATTTCATTGGCTAAGTTCAAATAGGACAGGGCTCCCTTACCTTCGGCGTCGAAGGCTATCGCAGGAAGTCCAAAACTTGGAGATTCACCTAGTTTGACATTTCGCGGAATAATGGTGTTGAAGACCATGTTTTTAAAATGTAGTCGTACTTCTTCCACCACTTGGTTGGAAAGTCTCAGCCTTACATCGTACATGGTCAATAATATGCCTTCAATCTCCAAATCAGGGTTGAGTCTGGTTTGGATGATTTTAATGGTGTTCAATAGTTTTCCAAGGCCTTCCAAAGCAAAGTACTCACACTGTACAGGAATGATAACAGAGTTTGCTGCGGTAAGGGCATTGATGGTGATTAAACCCAATGAAGGAGAACAGTCAATGATGATGAAATCATACTGATCCTGGATCTTACCGATTACTTCACGCATTTTTTCCTCCCTGTTGTCCAGGTTGATCATTTCTACTTCAGCACCTACAAGGTCAATGTGTGAAGGGACCAGGTCTAGGTGCTCAATGTCTGTGTGGTAAATAATGGAACTGATGTCCACTCCATCAACCATACATTCATAGATACTGTTGTCTATTTCTTTGGGATCTTGTCCCAATCCTGAAGTAGTGTTGGCCTGTGGGTCAGCGTCAATTACTAGAGTTTTGAACTCCAGTACAGCCAAACTGGCTGCTAAATTCATGGCTGTGGTTGTTTTACCCACACCGCCTTTTTGGTTGGCAATAGCTACTATTTTTCCCATTGTATTGGTGTCAAATGGTCATGTTAGTTTCGGTACAAAGCTTTGACATTTTTCAAACAGCATTCTTGATGCTTGTTAAATCCTTTAGAATTCTAAGCGTCCGGGCAAAACCATCACGCAAATTACTTAAAATTCACTGGAATTTAATAATAATTAAATCAATTGGGCATCAATCCATACAATTCTGCCAAAATGCCAAATTCACGCTACACAAAGATATAAGTTTAATTTTTACATGAAACAGTTTGTTTTCCACATAGGGTTGTGGATACTGATTAACTGGTTGATTTTTAATTTTCTGCGAGGCTAATTCTACTATAAAATCTATTGAAAAAACATTGTTGTACCTTAAAAATTGAATTGCGTGAGAAATAATGGAAAATTCAATCTGCAAGAAAAAAATATAAATTCTGGTAAAAAAATCTTTTTATAAGTACTGTTTTATAGGTGTTTGATCAAATTCTATCAAAGAATAAGAAGAAAGCTTTAATGGCTAATTTAAAACTAAAAGGGAGATGTCCTGTATGCCAAGTTTACATATGGCTAAAATAAAAGAGGAAACAAGTTACTGTTTCCTCTTTTATATTTGTTTGAAATTAAGGTTTAGGCTTATTTTCTTTTTTTGCCAGCGTCTGCAGCTTTCATAGCTTCTTCCAATCTAGCTTGGAACTTGGACTTTTTCTTATTGGCATTTTTCTTTTTGTTGTCTTCAACTTTTTGACGGATTTTGTCATCATCCACAAAACGCTTGATCAAGGCTTGCTGACCAAATGTTACCATATTGGAAACGAAATAGTAGAAACTCAAGGCTGCAGGATAAGAGTTAAGAACAAACATAAAGGTCACTGGCATAATGTAACCAAGGTTCTTCATTGGGCCTTGCGCAGCAGTCAGCTGGTTGTTGAAACGCGTATATACTATTTGGGAAACCGTCATCAGTAAGGTGAAAAGGCTCACGTGGTTACCATAAAAAGGAATGGTGAAAGGAAGATTGATGATGGAATCGTAAGTAGAAAGATCATGGGCCCAAAGGAAAGGCTCTTGCCTTAATTCAATTGAATTAGGGAAGAAGAAGAACATGGCAAACAGGAATGGCATCTGCAACAACATTGGCAAACAACCACTGATAGGGCTTACTCCAAGTTGTCCGAAGAGCTTCATTTGCTCCTGTTGCATTTTGGTAGGGTCGTCACCGTATTTTTCCTTCAATTCATCGATTTCAGGCTTGATTACCCTCATTTTAGCCATTCCAATATAAGACTTGTAGGTCAGTGGGAAAAGGAAGGCCTTAATGATGAATACAATCAAAATAATGATGATACCATAGTTGGAAAAGACTTTTTCCAATACATGGAACAAGTTGACAATGATGTATTTGTTGACCCAGCTTACAAAGAAGTAGCCCATGTCTACGTTTTTCTCAAATTCAGGGCTTACCTTTTTTAAGAGTTTGTAATTGTTAGGGCCAAAGAAGTAGCTGTTGTTTGCTTGGCCATTCACCATGTTAAGGGAAAGGCTTGCAGTCATATCCTTCACAGACATGGTGTCTGTAGGAGTAGCTTGTACCAGGTTGACATCTGAGAACTGCTCGTCAGCGATCAAACCAGCACTAAAGAAACGCTGTTTGAATGCGACCCATTTTACAGGGCTAGAAAGCTGCTCGCTGTCCTCATCAGAAGAAGCACTTAAATTATCAAAATCACCTTCTTTGGTGAAATAGTTAATATGTGTTTTTCTTCTGGACTCACTGATATCGGCTTCTTGCTTTTTCAATTTGTTGTCCCAAGTGATGGCAATTCGCTGATCAGTCAAGCTGTTGATGCCATTGGCTGAGATACTTTGGGCTAGCGTGTATTTGTCCGATTGAAGGGTGTAAATCCTTTTGATGCTTCCAGAACCAGTATTGGCAGTGAAAGTAAGTTTCTGAGCAGGATTTTCTTCAATAGTGGTGTTCTCAATACTAGAATTGAAATAAAACTCATTAAGGCTGATCGGGCCTTTGCTAGTTTGAATCTGGTAATCAATGGCAGCGCTTTTCTCATCAATTAGGATAAGAGGCTCTTTTGACCAGGTTTTGAAGTCCTTTAGTTCAACACTTTTGATTTCACCACCTTTTGAAGAGAAAATGATTTTTACTAGGTCGTTTTCTAAAACAACCTGCTCTTCATTGCCTGTTACCAAAGCTGCAAATTCTCCGTATTGCTGTTGGTTTTGGAGATTTTGTAGGCTGTCAGGTAATGTGATAGGGCTTGTTTCTGCCTTTTTTGGCGAAGTTTCCTCAGCTAGGCTTTCTGTAGTAGTGGTACTTTGCTCATCTGTTACTGGCTGCGGTTCGCTAAAAAAGAAAGTGTAAACCAAAAGCACAGCTGCGAAAAGGATAAGTCCTGTCGCTTGATTTCTGTCCATAATGTTAGATTTCTGAAACCCGGAAAGGGGCTTAAGTAGCCCCTTCCGAAATTATTTTAATTGTTAGTCTTTTTATTATCCAATGTTGCCTTAATGAACTTTACAAATAATGGATGTGGATCCAAAACGGTACTCTTATATTCTGGATGGAATTGAGTCCCTACAAACCATGGATGGTTTTCAAGCTCAACAATTTCCACTAATCCACTTTCTGGATTGATTCCCGTGGCTATCATCCCCTTATCATTGTATTGTTTCAGGTAGCTGTTGTTAAATTCATAACGGTGACGGTGTCTTTCCTGAATTTTAGCTTTGCCATAGGCTGCACTTACTTTGGTGCCTTTTTTAATGTCACAAGGATAAGAACCCAAACGCATGGTGCCTCCCATTTGTTCGATGTTTTTCTGTTCCTCCATTAAGGAAATCACAGGATTGCTAGTTTCTGGATCCATTTCAATAGAATTGGCGTCCTTCAATCCGATTACGTTTCTGGCAAATTCAATTACAGCTACTTGCATACCCAAGCAAATACCAAAGAATGGGATGTTTTGGGTACGGGCAAATTTAACAGTTTCCAGTTTTCCTTCAAGGCCTCTTTCTCCAAAGCCCGGTGCCACTAATATGCCATCCAACTCACTGAGTTTCTTGGTTACATTTTCTGCATTGACTTCTTCAGAGGAAATTAGGCTTAAGTTTACTTTTGTCTCACAGGCTGCACCGGCATGGGTGAAGGCTTCAATGATGGATTTGTAAGCATCAGGAAGAGAAACGTATTTTCCTACCAAGCCGATGTTAACTTCTGAAGTTGGATTTTTAAGTTTGCCCAAGAATTCTTTCCAATGCTCCAGCTTGGTGTCTGATTTGGAAGGAAGTTTTAGTTTGGACATTACCCTTTCGTCCAGCTTTTCCTTTTTCATGTGTAGAGGCACATCATAGATGGTCTCCGCATCCATTGCTTCAATCACACAGTTTAATTGAACGTTGCAGAATAGTGCTAGCTTTTTCTTAACATCTGCAGGCAAATGATGCTCTGTACGGCAAACCAAAATATCTGGCTGAATACCCGCTTCCAGTAATTGCTTCACTGAGTGTTGGGTAGGCTTGGTTTTTAGTTCCTTTGCAGCAGAGAGATAAGGGATCAAGGTAAGGTGGACAACTAAGAAGTTATTTGGCCCAAGGTCCCAACGTGCTTGTCTAACGGCCTCAATAAAAGGAAGGGATTCGATATCGCCCACGCATCCACCTATTTCGGTGATGACAACATCGTAATTGCCTTCTTCCCCTAGTCTATAGAAGCTGTTTTTGATTTCATCCGTAATGTGAGGGATAACCTGAACTGTTTTTCCTAAGAACTCACCTTTACGTTCTTTGGTAATGACATTATTATATATCCTTCCTGTTGTGACATTGTTGTCTTGGGAAGTATTGGTATTCAGGAATCTTTCGTAGTGACCAAGGTCAAGGTCAGTTTCTGCTCCATCCTCAGTGACATAGCATTCACCATGTTCGTATGGATTAAGAGTTCCTGGATCGATGTTAAGATAAGGATCGAATTTTTGGATGGTAACCTTGAAACCTCGGGATTGTAGCAGTTTTGCCAATGAGGCTGCAATGATCCCTTTACCTAATGAAGAAGTTACTCCCCCTGTAATAAAGATATATTTGGTGGGTGATGCCATAAGAATATTATAATGTTTTGTTTGAATTCCTATGGGGCTCAAAATTAAATAAAATTATTGACTTGAGGGAGGAGGAATGGATTAAAATTTTGTTTCTCCTTCCAAAATGGCCCACAGGAATGATTTGTCGCTGAATCGAAACTGGAATTAGCTTTGTGCTTGATTGTTAAGGAATTAATGAAAAAAATCAAAAGAGGCCATCCGCCGTGGCGGATGGCCTCTTTTGATATGCACAAGTGGCTAATATTATTTAGAGAACTCTTTTTTAAGTTCTTCTACGTCCACGTTTTTGATTACAGGCTTAGCATTCAATTGCTTGATCTTAATTACACGGGTAACTTGTCTTTGCCTGTTTCTTCTAGCTTTTCTCTTTAATGTAGTAACTGCCATATCTATTCGAGTTTTAGTTCTATTCCAAACGAAGGGCAAAGGTAGGGAAAATATTTGTATATTCATCAAGATGTATTTGAAAAATAAGTAAGTGAGCGTGCGTACTGGCGTAAATTGTAGTTAATCTCAAAAAAAATAGCTGCTACTTCATAAAGTATTTTAATTTTGCCGTTTAAATAAATAAAAATTAGCAAATGGAAATAAATACCATTGTCCGTTTACTGCGAGAAAATGGCCGAGTTTGTGTCCAGGAAGGTGTGGGGAAGAAAATCGAGTTGATCAACCCTGATCACTACGATGAAGTAGCTGACCAATCGGCGATATATTTACTTACCGATTTGTTTCAAATCCGCGCACTGGCTGGTCAATTTTCTGAAATTGCCCTAGATATCGTAGAGTATGCGACCAAGCCCACAATTTATACTTCTCTGGCCAGTCCATTATTGAGTAATGGCCCTGTAGAAGATGGAAAGGTGAAGTTTAGCATATTAAAGCAGGGCTTCTGGAATAAAGTGGTTTTTAGTTTTAGTAGGCCTCTATTATATAAGGAAGCTTTTGAGCAGGAGGAAGCCGGACTTGTAAAAGACAAATTTCCATTGTTCCGATCGGATGTGAAGCGACTGTTTCTAAGCCCAGATGGTGATGTCAAAATAGGTGACTAATGAATTTATCGAAAGAAATAGCAGAGATTGATGTAATCAAGAGGGTAGGAGCTTGTGCAGATGAGTTAGGTTTTGAGGCTTATGTGGTTGGTGGATTCGTAAGAGACTTATTGTTAAAAAGATCAAGCAAAGACATAGATTTCGTCTGTGTGGGCAGTGGAATAGAACTGGCCAAAAAAGTAGCAGGTTCTTTTGGTTATCATGTGCCATTATCGGTTTTCAAAAACTTTGGTACAGCTATGATTAAGTTGGAGGATTGGGAGCTGGAGTTTGTAGGGGCCCGGAAAGAGTCCTATAGGCAGGATTCTAGAAAGCCCATTGTCGAAGATGGCACATTGAAAGAAGATCAGGAGCGTAGGGACTTTACCATTAATGCTTTGGCCATATCCATTAATGAGGCCAATTATGGAGAACTGATAGACCCTTTTAATGGTGTAAAGGACCTTAAGAGAAAGATCATCAAAACACCTTTGGATCCAGACACTACTTTTTCTGATGATCCCCTTCGTATGATGCGGGCGGTGCGTTTTGCGACCCAATTAAAGTTTGATATAGAACCGGATACTTTTGATGGCTTGCTGCGCAATGCCTCCAGGCTGGAGATTATATCCGGTGAGCGCATTATTGACGAGTTGAATAAAATAATTCTGTCAGATAGGCCAAGTTATGGTTTTAAGCTTCTTTTTGTAAGTAAACTTTTGCATCAGTTCTTTCCGGAAATGGTGGATCTTCAGGGGGTCGATTCGGTGGGAGATAAATCCCATAAGGATAATTTTTACCATACATTACAGGTGTTGGACAATATCTGTGATTTTACTGATGATTTATGGCTCAGGTGGGCAGCCATTATGCATGATATTGCAAAGCCAGTAACAAAGCGATTCAATAAAAAGGTAGGCTGGACGTTCCATGGGCATGAGGATAAGGGTGCTCGAATGACACCCAAAATTTTCAGAAAACTCAAATTACCTATGGATGAGCGCATGAAATATGTGCAGAAATTAGTAAGATTGCATTTACGGCCGATTGCATTGGTCAATGATAAGGTCACAGACTCTGCGGTAAGAAGACTGGTTTATGAGGCAGGAGATGATGTGGATGATTTGATGAATTTGTGTCGAGCGGATGTGACTTCCAAGAATCCCAATAGGGTGAAGCGCTTTCTGGCGAATTTTGATAAGGTAGAACAGAAAATTCAGGAGGTAGAAGAGAAGGACCAGGTTCGGAATTTTCAACCACCTGTATCTGGAGAAGAAATAATGGAAATATTTGGCCTTCCACCATCAAAAACGGTGGGAGAATTAAAAGAAGAAATAAAAGAAGCTATATTAGAAGGCCAAATTGAGAACAATAAAGAACAGGCTATCCAGTTAATGTTTAAGTTGGCTGAAGCCAAGGGTATTACCAAAAAGGAAAATTAGTAATTGTATGAATAAGTTTAGATTTACAGCATTAGCGTTATTTATGATCAGCTGTGGGGTGATGGCACAGGAGGTGAATTCCAGTAGCCAGCCAGCAAAAACGGATAGCAGTCAAAAGGCTGTGGACCAGTCAGCGATAAGAATTTACCAAATGGCGCTGAGGTATAATGACCCGGCAGTGGCCAAGAGTAAATTGTATGACTTGATAGAGAAATATCCTGAAAACCTCTTTTATGCCGAAAGACTGTCAAAATTGTATTTTGAACTTGAGCAATACAGTTCAGCAGCATTGGTGGCATTGGATATATTGAAGACAGACGATAAAAATATTCCCGCACTGGAAATAGCTGCTTATTCATTGGAACAGTTGGGAGCATTGGATAGGGCTTTGCCACATTTTGAGTCCCTGCACCTTTTGTCAGGAGATCTGTTTAGCTTATATAAGACGTCCTATCTTCAGTATTCTTTGAAGAAGTATGATGAAGCTTTAAATTCAGTGAATATGCTGATCAAAAACAATAAATCTGAGGAGGAAAAACTCACTTTTCCCAAAAAGGATAACACTACTCAGGATGTCAGCATGAAGGCGGCAGCTTTGAATCTGAAGGGGTTGATTTATAAGGAGCAAGGAAGCAGTTCTGAAGCAAAAGCTGCATTTGAGGCAGCATTGGCAAATGCACCAGGTTTCGAACTTGTCCAGGAAAACTTGAAGGAGCTTAATTGATTTGCGAGTAAATAGAATATAATAAGGTAAGGCCACTTCATAAGGAGTGGCTTTTTTATTGCCAAGGTTTTGAGAAGAAGGAGATTGTGAATATCAGAATAGCGTTTCCCCTGCAGATTGAGGATGAAAAAATATCAGCTTGAAGAAAGGGGACACTGATGCATAGGGCAAAAAAAGATCCAGAAGAAGCCATTCTCTTCTGGATCTTTAATAAATAAAATGCCTTTTTATTCTTGAAGTTTTATTGGGCTTTCGACCATTTTTCCAAACCTCGCTTTTCTTTCCAAACTATTGGCCAATACTTTGCGGTCAAATGTTTTCAATCTATCTCCACTGCTGACGCCTGTTATTTGTTCTATGACTGCTTTGAGTAAAACCTCATTGGTGTCTCCAAAAGGTAAAAGTCTATAGGCGAATTCATTTATGGGAATGTTAGGGGTAAAGCCTTCGCTATATTCAGATTGATTCTGGCTATTGAAACTTTTAGAGACGATTGGGAGCATGCCGTAGTCATTGTCCTCGTCTTCTTCATCTTCAATAGGAATAGACCCTACGTTTTTACCATAAGTGGTTTCACCGACAATTACGACATTCATAAAGGGCTTTAGCCCATTAATGATCAATTCACTTGAGGAAGCGGTGTTGCCCGTAGCAATTACGTACAAAGTGTTTGAGGCAATTAGGCTTCCTATGTTTTGGCTTTTACTGGTGAAATGATTGGTAAGGGATGCCTCGCCATATTGTTCTATATAGTCAGGCTGAACATTACTATTGTACTCGGTCCTAGTGAATACATCGGTTTCAGTAATATTTGGAGCTATCAGGCTGGCTAAATTAATCGCACTGTTTACATAGCCACCTCCGTTATATCTTAAGTCCAAAACAAACTCATTGATACCTTTTGTTTGAAAGTCAGAAAAAACTTCGTCTAGTTCTTGGTTAAAGCTGGTGTTGTCTCCAGGAGCAAAGAAATTATAAACCAGATAACCTATTTTTTTATCACCAATAGTATAGACAGAATCCATAAAGAGTGGGTTTTCTGAAAAAATAGTGGTACTTACTTCTACAGGGTCTTCGATCGGTAAGTATGTTTCCTCCTCATCATCATACCGGTACATGTTCAGTGTATGTGCTTCTTCTGTGTCTCCAAGTAATTCTTGGTAATTGTTCAGGGTGATTTGAGTATCGTTGATTCCTACAATAACATCGTCCCTTTGAATGCCGGCAGCTTCTGCAGGGCTACCTTTTTTGACATACAGCACTACAGCCAAGACATTGCTAGTTGTTTCGCTTTCCCTAAACAGGATGAATTCGTATCCAGCTTCTTTGCTGGTGCCTTCCAAAGCACTTAGGAGTTCTTGGAAGTTAGGGTAAATAACAGAGAAACGATCTTGATTTACCAAAAGGTGATTAAAGTAAGCCTCTGGGGCAGATTCATCAGAGATAGGGTTGTTCATACTGGCATGCCAGTAATACCAATAATCCATGTTTGCCTGAATCCAATTGTTGATGTTGACAATAGGGTTTTCGACTTTATCGTCATCAATATTGTCATTAGGATCAGAAGGGTCTTCCGAATCTTTACAGGAAGTTATAAAAATGGACAATGATAAAACAAGAAGGGTGAATATGCGAAAATTTCTAGCGAGGATCATAAGCATAGGGTCTTAAATGAAAATATTATTCAAGAATCACTTAAATCTATTCTCAATGAATTAGGTTTAAGTAAATATCAATTTAAGATTATTAACGAAATAAAAGTACTGGTTAGGTGAAAAATATAAAATTAATATATCGTAGTTATTGTATTTTGAAGGTGCTAAAATGGAGAAAAGTTTGGTAGAGGGCCAAGGTCAAGTCAAAAATACCCCTTTTGGGGTATATGAAAATAGTGATGGGCTCATTAGCTTTGAAGACGCATCCATATTAGTAGAGGATGATAAGATAACAAGCGTGTTGTTTTCTACCCTTTGTGTAAAATTGGGTAGGGTTTTCTACAGGATAATTTCTGTAATTGAGTAGGAATCACCCCTTGAAATGAAATGAGGCCAAACTTGCTTTGGTGGCATTCGAATTGTTTAAGTATGATAAAGAATACATTCTCTTATTTACCCAATTAAGTTTTTTGTTATGATTCAATTATTTACAAGCCTGATTTCTTTTTTTGTTGGACTGTTGGTGATTCCAATTATTATTAAAATAATTAGGAAAAAGAATCTTCTGGATAAACCTGGAGGAAGGAAAATTCATAAAGAGGCAATTCCTTCCATGGGAGGGATCGGGATATTCCTAGCAATGTTAGTGGGGTTAGCGTTCTCTTTAAATTTTGAAGAACTAAGTCAGATTAGGTTTTTACTCTTGGGCTGTGGGGTGATGTTTTTGTTGGGGCTTCAGGATGATCTGGTTGAGTTGACTCCTTTACAAAAACTATTAGGGCAATTGTTTGCTGTATCCATTGTGGTTGTTTTGGGAGATGTTCGAATAAGTAGTTTCTATGGCTTTTTAGGAGTAGGAGTACTGCCTGTATGGTTGAGCTACTCATTGACCATTTTTACTGTAGTTGGTTTGACCAATGCATTTAACCTCGTGGATGGATTAGATGGTTTGGCGGGGACCTTGAGCTTGATTTCCTTTGTGTTTTTAGGAGGCTGGTTTTTGTTGACAGGATTTAATGTGTATGGAGTATTGGCATTGTCTGTGTCAGGTGGGGTTTTGGCATTTATGGTGTATAACTGGCATCCTGCCAAAATATTTATGGGAGACACAGGTTCCTTGACCATAGGTTTTTTGATGGCGATTCTTGCGATTGTTTTTGTGGAGGCTAATGGAGTGATATTAAATGAAACCCATTATTTGAAGTTTCAAGCCCCAATAACTGCAGGCTTGGCGTTGGTACTGGTTTCTTGCATAGATACGCTGAGGGTTTTTATTAAAAGAATTCGTAATGGAAAACCGCCATTGGCAGCAGATAAGTCTCATGTTCACCACTTTTTGATGAGAATGAACATGGGGCATGATCAAGTAGCGATTGTTTTGGGTTTAATTAAACTTGGTTTTTTGTTCCTAGTGATCAGCTTTGCCTCTTATTCAGACAATTTGCTGCTCCCATTGGTCATTGGAAGTGTGGTAGGGCTTTGTTTGTTCTTGGATGCAGTGACTCTCAAGAAAGTGAAGAAAATAGCCAAGTCGTCACCGAGGATTTTGGATCTTGGGACCTCTCAAAATATGGGGATGGAGCAAAGGCGGCATAGAGAGAAAAGTATGGAGAAAGAACCTGCATAATGATAAAATACAATTAACAAACAAGGCCACAATATCTTAGATATTGTGGCCTTGTTTGTTAAACACAGGCGGATATTAATTCATCAGATTGATATAGTGTTTAAGTGTCATCCTGAAAATATTGGACTGTTTATAAATGTTTTCAAGGGGGGTAGAAGCATACTGATACATGTAAATAAGATCCAGTTTGATATTGTCATTGACCTGAAGGGTGGGACCAAGAATAAACCTGTTTTGGTCAAATGGAGTAGGGGAAGATTCCTCAGTGCTTTTGATGAAAATCTCATCTCCTGCCTGGAGTGAAAGAGCCCTGTTGTTTGAAGGAAAGTTAAGCAAGGGGATGTTTACCATAAAACGGTAGCGGAATCGGAAGCTTAACGGGGCCCTATAACTATTGTCTCCATCCTTTATTTTAAAAGATCTTTCTTCCACCGAAAGCCTTTGCTTTAGTTTAGTTATTCCAGTTTGATGGGAGTGGGAGATTTGTTGAAAAGGCCTTGACTCAATAATGGATATTTCTTCGCCTTGATAGGAGCCAAGATGGGCAAAGCCAGCGGCTAGCTCTAGCTGTTCATTCCAATTGTATATCACTCGGGTCCTGGCGATATATTTGTTTTTTTGATTGAGTTGCTCTTTGTACCTGATGCCAAAGTCGGATTTCAAACTCCAGTTTTCATTGAATTTGGTTTTGTTCCAATATCGAAACCATTGCTGATTGCTGCGAATGACTTCTTTGTTCTGAGCATAGCTGTTCTCAGAACAAAGAAGCATGAACAGCGTCAAAACAAACCCTAATTTCAAGGGGAGTGTGTTGGTAGGGTATATTGGGATAATTCTTGATGAAGTAATTATCATTAGAAAAATGGTTTCGGTGTCAGTTATACCTCTAATAGGGCTTTTTTAGCAATTTTGTGATTGATTTGATTCCATAATTTGATCCTTTGATTTAGGGCTTGTTCCGCGATTTTCCCTGCCTCAGTCCATTTGTTGTTGTCTTCTCCGCATAGCTCAGCAATCATTTGCATGGACAAAGGGCCGTGTTGGTCTCCATCAAGCTCTATATGCCGTTTTAGGTAATAGCTTAATTTGCTATAAGAATATTGCTTTTCCTGCTCCGCTTTTTTGATAATCTCAATGAACATATCAGGAATCAGGTCTTCACGCCCAAAGGTAAAGGCTGATGCAATAAGGTGGGGCTTTCCTGTTGCGATCACTTCAAAAGTAAAGTTGACAAAATCCTTTACAGCAGGGTCGGCATTGACCATGTCCAAAGCCTCTTTTACAGCATACCCTTCTTTAATCAGTCCGGTAAATTGGGTGATTTCCTTGGTGTCAGCCCCTGTTTGTTCCATGGCATCTATGTACATTTCGTAGTGGCTCTTAGGTTCGCCCAGTTCATTGATGTCACTCTCTTCACCGTGCACGATTTCATTGATAAAACGGCTTAAGCTTGGATTGCTGGCAGGTGTCCAAGGTAAAGAAATTCCCGTAAGGTCTCTTTGCAGTGCTTTGAGCAAGGACATAAAGTCCCATACGGCATAAACGTGCAGCTCCATGAAAACTTTGATGTCTTCTATGCAGGACAGCCCTGCATATAGCGGGTGTTGGGAAAGTTGCTTTTTTAAAGGTCCTATTTGCGCTTCGATGCGATGAATTTCCTGCATGATATTGCTTTTGTATTGGATGGCTAGGGTAATGGTTTAGCCAGTGTGATAATGTTAGGATGAAAACCGACTGCGAAATTAAGTAAAAAGAGTGTAGGATAATAGTCTTGAAGAGTGTTAGTTTGGTCAAGTGGACAATCCATTGAAAGGGTTGAAGCTACGTCTTCCCACACTCATGCCGATTGCACGGCAAACGGTTTTGTCACCGTACTTTATATTGATTTTGTCCAGGGCCTGGTATAGACGGATACTTTCTTCCGTATCCTCAAAGAGATTGATTTGGTACTGGCCATGAACCAGTGCGCTGAAGCGAACTCCTATTAAGCGGATAAGCAGGCGGCGGTTGTATAGTTTCCTGAACAGTTCCTTGACAACGGGGATCAGGGTGTGGTCTGCCGAGGAGTAGGGGATACGTTGTTGCATGGTGTGGGTGTCAAAATCAGAATAACGTATTTTGATGCTTACACAGCAGGTTAATTGCTTGTTTTTTCTGAGTTTGGTGGTTAGCTGTTCTGTCATGGCTACCAAAGTGGCTTCCAACATCCTGACATCGATGGTGTCCTGGCTGAAGGTGTTTTCTGTAGAGATGGATTTGGCCTCGGTATAGGGGATAACAGGACTTCTGTCTATCCCATTGGCTTTGTTCCATAGTACTCTGCCGTTTTTTCCAAATGCACTTTCCAGCAATTCGGCGGGCATGGTTTGCAAGGTCTGGATTTTCTTTACTCCCATGCCATAAAGGCTTTGGGCGGTTTTCTCTCCAATCATGGGGATCTTTCTGACAGACAAGGGAGCCAAAAAAGGCTTTTCCGTTCCCAAGGGAATTTCTTTTTCATTATTGGGCTTGGCTTCTCCGGTAGCTACCTTAGAGACCGTTTTGTTTTCCGAGAGCCCAAGGGAAATGGGGAGCCCGCTTTCTTTGATGATTTTTCGACGAAGTTCATGGGCCATTTTGAAACAGCCAAAAAACTTGTCCATTCCTGAATAATCGATATAGAATTCATCAATAGATGATTTTTCGAAAAGAGGCACTTCTTCTCTGATGATTTCGGTGATCTCATGGGATTTTTGGCTGTAGCGTTCTGAATCTCCCCGTATGATCAAAGCTTCAGGACAGAGCTGCCGTGCAGTACGCATGGGCATGGCCGAGTGAATACCGAATATACGGGCTTCATAACTGCATGAAGCCACTACACCACGGTCCCCAGTGCCACCAATGAGTATGGGCTTTCCGTTGAGCCTGCTGTCAAATAGCCGCTCGACCGAAACAAAGAAGGAATCCAGGTCCATATGGACGATGGTTCTAGGGCTTTCTGTATTCATGATGTAAATTTAATAAACGTTAAAATGTTTATAATATAAACTAACGTAATAATGTTGTGATGAGTTGGGAGATAGCCAGACATTTTGTGTCTTTAGAAATAAAGTAGGGGAGAAGTAATTAAGGCTGTTATCTCAGAAAAGTATAGCTTAGGGCAACTTCTAGGGCTTTTTGGATGTTTGGAGGAAATGGGGAATTATTTTTAATATAGTGAAGTATAAAATTAAATATGGAAAGCATCAGGATTATAGATTACAGCCCAAGCCTGCAGCCTCACTTTGAGTCCATTAATAAGGCTTGGATTATTGAGCATTTCACATTGGAGCCAATCGATGTAGCCGTTTTGGAGAAACCACAGGAAAATATCATTGATCAGGGCGGTGTGATAATTTTTGCGGAGCTGGAAGGAAAAATAGTGGGGACAGTGGCGCTGAAGTGTCATGAGGAAGGTGTGTATGAAATGACCAAAATGGGTGTAGTTCCTGCTGCTCAGGGAAAGAAAGTTGGTTGGGCCTTGGCCCAGGCCATTTTGTCAAAGGCTGAAAGTTTGGGAGCAAAAAAGGTGGTATTATATAGTAGTCGGAAATTGACTCCGGCTATCAATATGTACCGTAAATTGGGGTTCAAGGAAGTGGTTCCAGAAGCAGGGAAGTACAGTAGATGTGATATTAAAATGGAAGTTGATATTTAATGGCTGAATCAGGAAAACCAGAAATCATTATTCGCGAAGGAAGCATAGCCGAGGTGCTTTCACTAAGTGTGGCCATACCGGAGTTTAGCGATCCCTATGGGGATGATGTTTATGTCGATAGGCTCAAAGGTAAGCCCCATCTGATTTTGGTGGCAGAATATGGAGGGAAGTTGGTTGGTTTTAAGGTGGGGTATGCCATGGATGATGAGCAGTTTTACTCCTGGATGGGAGGGGTGTTGCCGGCATTTCGGCGTAGTGGAGTTGCAGGGATTTTGGCAGATGTGCAGACCAACTGGGCCAAGCAGTCAGGCTATGTGAAATTGGTTTTCAAGACAAGGAATATGCACAAGGATATGATCCGCTTTGCATTGAAGCGGGGTTTTATGATTACAGACCTGATCAAAAGAGCTACGGTGGAAGATCATAGGATTATTTTGGAGAAAAAAATATAATTTTAATTCACTTGAAATCAGATTATAAATGAGATAGAGGGCTTGTTTTGCCCATAAATATTTGGTGAACGTTTGGAGCAATAGTTATATCTTTCTACTTTTGCAGACCTATCCCGCGCACGTGGTGAAATTGGTAGACACGCCATCTTGAGGGGGTGGTGCTCTATGGGCGTGGAGGTTCGAATCCTCTCGTGCGCACAAAACGGCCTTTCGGTATTTCCGGAAGGCCTTTTGTGTTTTAGAGGTGGCAGTTGGTAGCATGTATCGAGTATCAAGTAGCAAAGGAGAAAAAAGAATAACGAAGAAAGAATAAAGAGAAGGCTGCGTCATCGCGAGACCGACTGAGGGAGGGCGTGGCGATCCCGTAATAGGGTGTGAGATCGCTTCGCAAGCTCTCGTGACGAATTAGTCATGAGCTAAACTGGGGGGATGAATGGGGTTGGTTAGGACAGTTGTTTTTTGGGTGATGAGAAAGGATTGAGTCGGAGACTCAGGGTTAGGGCGTTCCGCGGCACAGCCGCGGAACAACGGGTTACTAAGGTAATTCGAGCTTATGAGGGGGTAGAGGACAGTGAAAAGGCTAGTCAGAAGGCTTATCCAACTCGCTCTCTTCAATTTCATTTATATTAAAAGTATATTTGTGAGGCTCATATATTAACTGGTCGCTTCTAATATCTTTTAACAATCCATGGTTTATTAACGTTGAGATATATTCTTGATTTTTATGAAAATAGTTAGAATATAACATTAAAACCTTTTCATTCCTTGAAAGAATAAAGCCCAAAATAGGCACCTTATTAAAATCTTCATATTTAACAATATGCTCGGATATACCATTAATCATATTTAAAAAATTATCGTACTGTCCAGATTTATAAAATGAACTCCCCTCAACACCTACGATGAATGCTTTTTTAAAAAGTCTCTCATCATTACTGCACAACTTTCCATCCTCACCATTTTGAACCATTAATTTAACTTCCTCTTTTGCTATATAAGCTTTTAAATTTTTCAAAAACTCATCAATAGCTTTTTCTCCATAATTGTTTCCATAGTAAGTAGATTTCTTGGATTCTCTGACTAACTCAAAATAAGTAAAAAAGCTATTTTCCCCTTTCTGATAATTAAATTGATCCTGTTGTCCTTGAAATGCTATATATACAAAAATAAATCCGGCCAAAGCTCCTAATGGACCAGATGTTCCTCCTACAAAGGCCGCATATTCTTTAAAATCATATTCAAGATCAAGTGTAAAATGCCCAACGATTGGAAATAGAAACATCAATACTGCAGCTCCTGCCAATGCTTGTGCAAAAACAGTGTACCTTCTGATTTTTTTATTCTCATTCTCCATAAACCAAAAATATAAAAATTCCCTAGCTTCCAACCATGTCCAGCATCCCCGCACTTTTACAGGGATTGGTAGATCGTGTGAGATAGGATTTATTAAGAATTCTGGATATCCGTAATTGCACCAGTAAGGGTTACCATTCAAAATATGTTCTCAAAAGTAGCCCATATCTAACCGAAATAAAGAATTAAATCAGTGTAAATCTGTGGAATCCGTGAGAAATAAGGTTACTGGTGTCAAAACGGAGTATCAAGTAGCAAAGGGGAGAAAAGAATAAAGAGAAGGCTGCGTCATCGCAATCCGTCAAGGCCTTTAGGTTTGTAGGGTAAAGTAAAAATATGTAGCTGATTTAGATTAGATTCAGGGTTTTCTAAAATCCATCCGTGTTCATCCCCTCCATCTGTGGTTCCAAACTTTTTTATGATTCGCTTCAAGTGATAATAAGGAATTAAGACCAATTTTTAAAGTGAACTTGGAATGCCTTATTATTGCCTGTTTTTGGAATTGCAAATTCCTTTTATTCTTTGTTCCGCATTACAAATGCTGAACAGCAAGTATAGATCAACTTATATTTTTTGGGGAAGTTTAGTTGCGGATAATACTGGAAAGCATAATCGTTTTAGCGTAGTAAAAAGTGATTTTTTTAGCTGGGGAATTGTGCTGTGCTTTCAAAAAAATGCTTTGGTTTTCTTTCGTTTTATTTCCTTTTATCAAAAAACGGATGATATCTGGGATATTTTCGATATTCTCTTTTTACTTTACTAAAAAAATAATTAAATAGCTTTCCGTTTGGGGCATCTACTGCCCTCAATAATCAAAAATCTCCGTTTATCATGTTCAAAAATATTTCTCCCCTAGCTGCCCTAAAAAATGCCATAGCGGGAGGCCTTTTGATGGCCTTCAGCATTAGTGCGTTTGGACAAAAAGGTCAAGTTGCCTATAAACAAAAAGACTTACTAGTAGAAGAGCGAGTATCAGATCTGCTCAGCAGGATGACCTTAGAAGAAAAAGTAGGTCAATTATCTACGCTTTTGGGCTGGGAAATGTATGAGAAAACCGGAGATGGTGCTGAAGTTAGCGACGCTTTTAAGGAAGCCATACAGGAAAGAAATATAGGAATGTTATGGGCGACATTGAGGGCCGATCCTTGGACCCAAAAAACTTTGGAGAGCGGATTACAGCCCAAGCAAGCTGCAATAGCTACCAATGCCATGCAGCGGTATGTGATGGAAAACACCCGATTGGGAATTCCCATGCTTTTAGCGGAAGAATGCCCTCATGGACATATGGCCATTGGAACGACGGTATTTCCTACTTCCATAGGTCAAGCAAGTACTTGGAATCCTGAGCTGATACAAGATATGGCTTCTGTCATTGCGCTAGAAGCAAGGTTACAAGGTGGGCACATCGGTTATGGTCCAGTGCTGGATTTGGCTAGGGAGCCAAGATGGTCCAGAGTGGAAGAAACTTATGGAGAAGATCCGTATTTGAATGGGCAGATGGGGATAGCCATGGTTAAAGGATTTCAAGGTGAGTCCATTGCTTCAGGTGAAAATGTGATTTCTACCTTAAAGCATTTTACCGCTTATGGTGTGCCTGAAGGTGGACATAATGGAACCAGTGTGAGTGTGGGTGACCGTGAGCTTCACCAAAGCTATTTGCCTCCATTTAAAGATGCTGTACAAGCAGGTGCTTTATCCGTAATGACCGCCTATAATTCCATCGATGGAATACCGTGTACTTCCAATGGATATTTGCTCAATGATGTTTTAAGGGATGATTGGGGATTTAATGGCTTTGTGGTTTCTGACCTGGGAAGTATCAGTGGGTTAAAGGGAAGCCACCATGTAGCAGCGACTTTGGAAGATGCGGCCCAACTGGCTATCAATGCTGGCGTGGATTCGGATTTGGGCGGATATGGATTTGATAAAAACCTTTATGCTGCTATCCAAAGCGGAAAGGTAGATATGGGTGTTTTGGATCAGGCAGTAGCCAGGGTTTTAAGATTGAAATTTGAAATGGGACTGTTTGAGAACCCTTATGTTGACCCTGAATTGGCAGCTCAAAAAGTGAGGTCAGCAGCACATATTGCTTTGGCAAGAAGGGTGGCAAAGGAATCAGTGGTCTTGCTGAAGAATGAGAACGCTACTTTACCATTGAGCAAGAAATTAAATAAGATAGCCGTAATCGGTCCCAATGCAGATAATATTTATAATCAGCTAGGGGATTATACGGCACCTCAAGCCAATAGTAATATTGTAACTGTTTTGGAAGGTATCCAGGCCAAGGTAGGCAAGGATGTTCAGGTGGATTATATCAGAGGCTGTGCGGTTCGAGATACCACACAAAGTCAAATTGAGGAAGCTGCTGCTTTAGCTGTCCAAGCAGATGTAGCTGTAGTTGTATTGGGTGGTAGCAGTGCTAGGGATTTTGATACAGAATATGAGGAAACTGCTGCAGCCAAGGTGAGTGGAACCAAGGAAGGCGAGGTTATCAGTGATATGGAAAGTGGAGAAGGCTTTGACCGTATGACTTTAGACTTGCTAGGTGATCAAATGAAGCTTTTAAAGGCCATAAAGAAGACAGGAACTCCAGTAGTATTGGTGATGATCAAGGGCAGACCGCTTAACTTGAACTGGGCAGACGAGAATATTCCTGCTATCCTGGATGCTTGGTACCCTGGCCAAGAAGGGGGCAATGCCATAGCTGATGTGCTTTTTGGAGATTATAACCCTGCAGGTAGACTTTCTGTATCTGTTCCGCGTTCAGTAGGACAGCTTCCAGTTTATTATAATTATAAAAACCCTAAGAGGCATGATTATGTAGAGGGCAGTGCGGAGCCACTTTATGCTTTTGGGCATGGCCTTAGTTATTCCGAGTTTGCGTATGCTGACCTCAGTATAGCAACAGAGGGTAATGCGCAAGATGCCAAAGTAAAAGTGAGTTTCAGTGTGTCAAATACCAGTGATGTGGATGGGGAAGAAGTTGTACAGTTATATATAAAGGACCTGGTCAGCAGTACGGTAAGACCATTGATGGAACTGAAGCGCTTTGATAAGGTTAATGTTCCAGCTGGTAAGCAGCAAAGCATCCAATTTGAGTTGACTTCAGAAGATTTACAGGTTTTGGATGTCAAAATGAATAAGCTTGTAGAGCCTGGTACGTTTAAAATCTTGGTGGGAAGATCTTCTAGGGATATCCGTTTAGAAGGAGAGTTTCAGTTAGACTAAGTGATGTTTCCTGAATAATAAAGAATGCATTGGAGCATGTTTTATTGGCCCTGTAAAAATGAAATTACTTTGAAAATTCCCGAGCAAGAATTTTAAGTGTTGAAATATCCTTGTTTTGTATTTCAATTAAAACCAAAACAGTAATTAGTTCGAAAAGGGGGAAGGGTGTAAATTGCTCCCATATCCTTTTCATTTTGTATTTAATAAATCATGATTAAAAAAATCACCCTTTGTTTGAGTATGGCGCTGCTATTTGTGGCGGCAATGGCTCAGAATGCTGAGCATCTATCCAAAAGATACCCTCTTATTCCTTATCCTGCTGAGCTGACAGCGAAAGATGGATACTTTAAACTATCTGGATCAACAGCGATTGAGTTTGAAAGCGGAGAGCTAGATTTGAGTAATGAAGTTTCATTCTTACAGGAGATGCTATCTGCATATGATTTGGATAAAGATGGTTCTTCCAATGGAGAAATATTATTGTTATTTTCAAATGAGGTAAGTGCCGAAGAAGGATATGTTCTCGCTATTTCAAATGAGCAAGTGGTGATTAAGGCCAGCACCCAAACTGGTTTTTTTAGAGGTATTCAAGCCTTTGGGCAATTATTGCCAGTGAACCTTTCAGGTGAGAAACTAGCTGAGCTTGAAGTGCCGGCTGTAGAAATAAATGATGCGCCCAAGTATGATTGGCGAGGGATGCATATTGATGTGTCAAGACACTTTTTTACCAAAGAATATATTAAGAAGTTTATTGATAGACTGGCGAGATACCAGATTAACAAACTTCATATGCACTTGACAGATGATCAAGGTTGGAGAATCGAAATCAAACAATTCCCCAAGCTGACGGATGTAGGAGCTTGGAGAACTTATAATAAGCACGATACCATATGTATGGAGCGTGCAGAAACTAATCCGGACTATATTATTGACCCTTGGAATATCAAAGAAGTAGATGGCAAGGAAGTTTATGGTGGTTTTTACACCCAAGAGGATATTAAAGAAATTATCGCTTATGCAGGCAAACACCATATAGAGGTGGTTCCAGAAATAGATATGCCAGGACATATGAGTGCCGCGGTAAGGGCTTATCCTTATTTGACAGGTGATCAGAAGACTGAGTGGGGAGAGTTGTTCTCAAGTCCTTTGAACCCTTGTCAGGAAAGTACCTATGAGTTTGCTGAAAAGGTTTTGGATGAGATCATGGCCTTGTTTCCGAGCAAGTATGTACATATTGGAGCGGATGAAGTGGACAGAGAGTTTTGGGAAACTTCAATGTGTGAGGAATGGATGAAAGAAAATGGAATCGAAGATGTGGATAAGCTGCAAAGCTTTTTTGTGAACCATATGGAAGCTTATGTGAAATCCAAAGGGAAGCAATTGATTGTTTGGGATGATGCTTTGGCAGGAGGAATCAGCCCGACAGCCCATGTAATGTATTGGAGGAGCTGGGTTAAAAAAGCCCCTTTCAGAGCAGTTGAAAATGGTAATGAGATCATTATGTCCCCAGTGGGTGGAGGTCTTTATTTTGATTATGCGCCGGATAAGAGCTCTTTGAGAAAAGTATATACCGTGAGTATTGTACCAGAGGGTTTTACTGCAGAGCAGGCCAATAAAGTCATTGGGGGCCAAGCCAATATCTGGACCGAATATATCCCTTCTGAGGCAAGGGCTGATTATATGTATATGCCTAGGATGACGGCTTTGGCAGAAAGACTTTGGTCGGATCCTAAGGATTTTGAAGGATACCAAGAAAGGTTGAACAAGCATTTTGCTTGGATGCAGAAGGAAGGCATCAACTACCGTTTGCCAGACTTGAATGGCATAGCTGATAAGAATATGTTTGTGGGAAAAGGAAAATTGGACGTAAGTGCTCCCGTAGATTTCTTGACCATAAAGTACACAACAGATGGTACTGACCCAGAAATGGATGATAAAGTTTTGGAAAAACCTCTGAAAGTAAAGTCAGATACAGATTTTAAAGTGGCAGCTTTCGGGCCTTCAGGAAATCGGGGAGATGTATATGAGGTGCCTTACAGAAAAACAACTTACCTGAAAGCCATAAACGAGAGTGAGGTTGGAGGTAGCAATGGGCTTACCATGCATTTCCACAAGGGGACATTCAAGCAAACCGCACTAATGGATGATCATCAGGAAGATGAAGTGAGGTTAATGGAGCAATTGAGTATTCCAGAAGATTTAGCAAAAGGTGCTTTTGGAGCTGAGTTTATAGGTTATATCAATGTTCCAGAAAAGAGAATCTATGACTTTATTTTGACCAGTGATGATGGTAGTAAACTATATATTGGAGGTCGTGAAATTATTGATAATGATGGATTTCACCCCGCTAAAGAAGTAAGCGGTCAGGTTGCTTTGAATGCTGGACTTCATCCAATAGAGTTGGACTTTATTGAAGGTGGAGGGGGGCACACCCTTATCTTGGAATACATCGACGAGAATGGTGAGAGAAAAGCTGTTCCTGCCGATTGGTACATTTCCAATTAATCCTTAAAAATAGAAAAGGAAAAGATATGAATTTTAAACAAGTTGCAATTCTGTTGCTATCTGGACTGGTAGGTTTTTCATGTAGCCAAAAGGTTCAATATGAAGAAGCCATTGGAGATCATGAGTTTGAGTTGACACAATATGTCAATCAATACATTGGTTCTGGAGGGCATGGCCATGTGTTTGTGGGAGCCAATGTACCTTTTGGAGGAGTACAGTTGGGGCCGGTGAATCTGACCGAAGGTTGGGACTGGTGCTCAGGTTACCATATTTCAGATTCAACCCTTATAGGGTTTGCCCATACCCATTTGAGTGGTACCGGAATTGGTGATCTAGGCGATGTATTGGTAATGCCGATAGTAGGAAATACCAAGGTATATAAAGGTGATCCAGAGCAGCCAGAGACGGGATATTTTTCCTATTTCTCCCATGATAATGAGGAAGTGAAACCAGGGTATTATGCGGTAAAGGTAGATAGATATGATGTCTTTGCAGAAATGACCGCTACCGAAAGGGTGGGCTTCCATCGCTATACTTTTCCGGCAAGTAAGGAGTCCAAAATACTCATCAACTTGAAGCAGGGGATTGGTTGGGACAGTCCAACAGATACCCATATTCGAATGGTGAATGATACCACTATTTCAGGTTATCGTCACTCAAAGGGTTGGGCAGTTGATCAAAAATTGTTTTTTACAGCAGTTTTGTCCAAGCCTATTCAATCCATCGAGCTTTTTGATATGGATGAACCTCTTGCTGGCAAGGAGCATACAGCCAAGGCCGTAAAGGCTTTGTTGGGCTTTGAAACTGAGCAGGATGAGGTAGTGGAAATGAAAGTGGCTATCTCTCCGGTAAGCGAAGAAAATGCCCTTTTGAACCTGCAAGAAGAATTGCCTCATTGGGATTTTGATAAGGTGGTTACAGATGCAGATAAGGCTTGGAATCATGAGCTCAACAAGATTCAAGTGGAAATGAAGGAGAAAGATGAATTGGTGAAGTTTTATACAGCATTGTACCATACTATGATTGCTCCTTCAGTATTTAATGATGTAAATGGAGATTATAGGGGTGCCGATGGTGAGGTGAGGAATGATCAAACATTTACCAATTTGACGACCTTCTCTTTATGGGATATTTACAGAGGCTGTAGTCCACTGTATACCATTACCCAACAGGACAGAATGGTGGATATGGTGGCGTCCATGTTAAAGATCTATGAGCAACAAGGGAAATTACCGGTATGGCATTTAATGGGCAATGAGACCAATACCATGCCCGGCTATAGCGCTGTTCCCATCATCGTTGATGCTTATTTGAAAGGGATTCCCATGGATGCTGAACTGGCATTTGAAGCTGTGAAAACTACGGCAATGGGGGATGAATTCGGGTTGGATAAAGTGAAAGAGTTAGGATATATCCCAGCAGATGATGAAGTGGAGAATGTTTCCAAGGGATTGGAATATGCACTTTCTGATTGGAGCATTGCCCAAATGGCTAAGGCCATGGGTAAGGAAGAGGATTATGAATATTTCTCAAAAAGGGGGCAGTACTATAAAAATTACTTCGACCCAGAGGTCGGTTTTATGAGAGGCAAAGTTTCCGATACAGAATGGAGAGAACCTTTTAGTCCATTTACTTCCATACATATGAAGGGGGATTTCACAGAAGGTAATTCCTGGCAATATACTTTCTTGGTGCCTCAGGATGTAGAAGGTTTGATTGAGTTGGTAGGGGGCAAAGAAGCTTTTGTTTCCAAGTTGGATTCCTTATTCATTGTAGAAGGAGATATGGGAGAGGAAGCTTCCAGCGATATCACCGGTTTGATTGGCCAATATGCTCAGGGGAATGAGCCAAGTCACCATGTTACCTATATGTATGGCTACGTGGACCAGCAATACAAGACGGCTGAAAAAGTAAGGTATATTTTAAAGGAGCTGTATGCTAATGATCCTGATGGATTGAGTGGAAATGAAGATGTAGGACAGATGTCTGCTTGGTTGGTGCTTTCCTCCCTTGGCTTCTATCCAGTTAACCCTGCTGGAGGGACTTATGTTTGGGGAAGCCCAACAGTGGATCAGGCTGTAATTCATATGGATAATGGAAACACCTTGGAATTGAAAGTTAAAAACAACTCTTCAGAAAATATTTATATCCAAAATATCACTTTTGATGGAGAGCCATATAGCACCCAATTCCTGATGCATGAGGATTTGGTAAAAGGAGGTGAAATCATCATTGAGATGGGGAATACTCCGAAAAAGTAATGGTCGAAAAAATAAAAAAAATCCCAAGGTAATCGCCTTGGGATTTTTTGTTTAAAAACCGATTTCTAATTGATCGGGTAATAATTTGAAGGATTTTCTGTGGATTGGGGTGGAACCCAATTCTAAAATGCCTTGTCGGTGCTGCTTGGTAGGGTAACCTGCATTTTTCTCCCATCCATAGCCAGGATACTCCTTGGCGTATTCAGCCATTAAGTTATCCCTGTGGACTTTCGCCAAAATGGATGCAGCTGCAATACTTGCATATTTTCCATCACCCTTTATAATACAGTCATAAGGGATGTCAAGTTTACTTTTGAATCGGTTTCCATCTATCAACAGGTGCTCAGGAGCTGTGTTTAAATCCTCTATAGCCCTGCTCATGGCCAGGAAGGATGCATTAAGTATATTGATTTGATCAATTTCTTCCACGGAAGATTCCGCCACTGCCCAAGCGATGGACTTGTCTTTGATTTCCTGTATCAACCCTTCCCGGTTGCCTTTACTGAGCTTTTTGGAGTCGTTGATCAGTTCATTGGCAAAGTCATTGGGAAGGATCACAGCTGCAGCGACCACTGGTCCACAAAGGCAACCTCTGCCCACTTCATCACATCCGGCTTCTAACCTGTTAGCTTCTAAATAAGGTAACAACTTCATCTTCTACTTTTTCTTCTCTGGGATAATATTTATGAATCATTTCGGCGATCAGTCCCGTCCACCCAGTTTGGTGGGAAGCCCCAAGTCCCTTGCCATTGTCACCATGGAAATACTCAAAAAAGAGGATATAGTCCCTGAAATGCGGGTCATTTTGCATTTTTTCATTGTCCCCGAAAACAGGCCTTTTACCTTCTTGGTTTCTTCTGAATATATCTATATTTCTTAGAGACAGTTCTTTGGCTATGATGTCCAAGGTGATGAATTTTCCCGAACCGGTTGGGTATTCGATAGGGAAGTCTCCGCCATAATAGTAATTGAATTTCTTCAAGGATTCCATGATCAACCAGTTGATTGGAAACCAAATGGGACCTCGCCAGTTCGAATTGCCTCCAAACATTCTTGTATCTGATTCTCCAGGAGTGTACTTGACCGTGTGTTTCTCACCATTGAGTTTCATGGAGTAAGGGTGGTCTTTATGGTATTTAGATACCGATCTAATTCCATAGTCAGAAAGAAACTCCTCAGGATCCAAAAGCTTGTTCAATAAGCTTTTCATCCGGTGACCACGCAAAAGGGAGAACAAGTGTCGTTTGTCCTTGCCTGGTTCTATCCAGTTGGATACCAGGGAAGCCAGTTTTGGCTTTTCCTTTAGGAAGAAGTCCAAACGGTGTTTGAATTCGGTTAGGTTTTCATACATTTCTTCCTTTATAGGTTCCACAGCAAATAAAGGTATAAGGCCGACAATGGACCTTACTTTCATCCTTTTAGGCGCCTTATCATCAATATGGAGAACATCGTAAAAGAAATTATCCTCATCATCCCAAAGACTAATGTTCTGTCCAGAGATATTGTTCATGGCGCCTGCGATATAAAGAAAATGCTCCAAGAACTTGGTGGCAGTGTATTGATATACTTTGTTCTTTTCGCAAAGGTCCAGGGAAATCCTTAACATATTTAGACAAAACATGGCCATCCAAGAGGTGGCATCCGCTTGTTCTAGTTTGGCTCCGAATTGGTCTACATGTGAGCGGTCAAAAAGGCTGACATTGTCCAGTCCTAAAAAACCACCCTCAAAGATATTCTGTCCGTCGCTATCCTTTTGGTTTACCCACCAGGTGAAGTTGAGCATGAGTTTATGCAGTGCCCTTTCAAGGAATTCATAATCTCCAACTCCTCCATTCATTTTTTTATCTATCTGGAAGACCCTTTGGATAGCATAAGCGTGAATAGGGGGGTTGACATCATTAAAATTCCATTCATAGGCAGGTATCTGGCCATTGGGATGCATATACCATTCACTTAGGAGTACCAATAACTGGTCTTTTGCGAATTGGGGATCCATTCTGGCAATAGGGATGCAGTGGAAGGCCAGATCCCAGGCCGCATACCAAGGGTATTCCCATTTGTCAGGCATGGATATTATATCATAATTCTGCAGATGACGCCAATTATGATTTCTGCCTTTTTTCCTTTCCACGGGTGGTACATAGCGTCCAGGGTCACCTTCAAGCCAACGTTCTACATTATAGTAGTAAAACTGTTTTCCCCACATCATTCCCGCATAAGCCTGTCTTTGAATATTCCTTAGTTCTTCATCGGTAACATGACCTTGAAGGCTAAGATAAAATTCATCAGCATCATGGATTCGATTTTGGATAATCTCATCACAATCTTCCATGTTTACAGGGCTTGCCTTACGTTTCATCCTAAAGGTTACCTCTTCCGATTGGCCAGCTGGAATGACGATTTTATATAGGCCTGCAGCTTTGGTTCCGAAATTGTCCGGATTAAGGTGCTTTGTTTTGCCCTCTATGACATAGTCATTGATGGCATCTTTTAAGAATTTCTTTTGGTTTCCAATATCATATAACTTCTCCCTATTGGTTTCGTTATCGCAGAATAATAACTCTGGATTTCCGTCAAAGTGGAAGTGGTAATTTCCTGACTTTGGTGAAAAGGCCAGTATTTGATTGTCCGATTTCTTGGAGAGTTTGGGCAGAAAAGGTTCATGTCCCGTAAACCAGGTTTTTCTAAACCAAATAGTGGGCATCACCCAAATGGTCGCATCCTTATTGCTCCTGTTATGAATAGTAGCTCTAGAAACGATATCCTCAAAGTCCTCTTTGGCATATTCAATGAAAATGTCAAAGTACTCATCCTTATCAAAAATGCCCGTATCTATGATTTCGTATTCAGGATCCAGTTTTCCTCTTCTGTAATTTTCTTCTTCTAAATCTCTATATGGGAATTCATTTTGGGGGTATTTATAGAGCATTTTCATATAACTATGAGAAGGAGTGCTATCGAGATAATAGTATAACTCTTTCACGTCTTCTCCATGATTTCCCTGATTCCCCGTAAGGCCAAATAAGCGTTCTTTGATCATAGGGTCTTTGCCGTTCCAAAAGCCCCAAGCCAAGCAAAGTTTTTGTTTATGGTCACTAAAGCCACCGATCCCTTCTTCCCCCCATCGATAGGCTTTGCTTCTTGCATCCTCATGAGTGACATTCTCCCAAGCAGAACCATCTGCGCTGTAATCCTCTCTCACAGTACCCCACTGTCGCTCAGTTAAATATGGCCCCCATTTTTTCCAATGTTTGACCCTGTCCTGATCTTCTTTAAGTCTTAGTCTCTCTATATTCATGGAAATAATTTCAGGTCTTAAATCTTGAATTTACAAGTATTTTTAGAAAACTAATTTCCTTTGAGAGGCCCATTTATAAAAAAAAGCTCATTTTTTTTATCGAAAACGATTGAACTCTTTGGAAACGCACTTTTTTCAATTCGGTTTTTTGTAAAATACTTTAAACTAAGGGGGGGAAATGTCTTGGATTCAATGAATTTTAGGGGAAAGGCTTGATTTGATCTGTTATTTATAGACAGATAAACTGGATTCCGCAATAATATTTTCAATCATTTGGGGCAGTTGCTGCTGCCATTTTCTGAATGATTCGTTCTTTTTGACAGGCTTGTTTAGATAATCTGAAAATAATTTGAAATCAAAAGTATTATGGGCAATGCCAGCTTGGGCATTTTGTGCATCGATAGCATTGCAAGCTTGCTCGTATTGACCGTTTACAGGAACCATCATTACTCTTTTTCCTAAATACATGGCTTCACAGACTGATTCAAAGCCCGCGGTACAAACCAGACCTTTGCAGTTGGCCATTTTTTCAAGGAACTTCTGATCATCAATTTGGTGAAAGGTGATGTTGGGCTGTGGTTTGTAGATTTTTTCATTTTCTTTCTGATCCCAAAATGCTTCTATCTTAATTTGTGGATTTTCTGTTCCAAATGAAATAATATCCTCTGCATAGCCTGAATTGACGATATAGCTTAAGATATAATCTCCTTCTTTTGTGCTTAGTTTGTGAAGTTCCGATCTTAATACAGGCGGGATGATTACTAATTTTTTATGGTGGTTTACTGGGTGATTTCTAAAGGAGAGGGCGAGCAGTTTGTCTGCTCCAAGTGCAGTTGCCCAAGTGTTAAATTGAAATAGCTTTTTTTGAATGAAATTATTGGGTGCAAATGGGAATGAGGAATGATAAATCAGATATTGGTGCCCTATGGCCCAAAATGCAACTTTAGGTCTAAAAGAAAAATTATATAAGCCCGCAAGTATATCGTAAAAGTTGATGATAATATCTGGCTGGTCTTCTTTTACTACTCGGTCAATTATCTTTAAACTATGAATGAATTGTTGAAACTTTAATGTGTTTCTGGTAATGGTCTTGAAAAGGTTGATCGATTTTCCCTTTTTGTCAGTATGGAAGTTGGGACTTTCAAATTGAATTATAGGTGCTTTGAGGTTTTTACGGACAAATTCCGGTAACTGCCTTCTTTTACTTTTTCCAATAAGGATATGACTGATTTCATGTCCTTGTTCCTCCAAAATGGCAGCTAAGGCAATGGCTTGGGTCATATGGCCCCTGCCTTCACCCTGAACAATAAAAACAAATTTCATGATTCGAACGAAGAAGGAGGGATAATGATGTTTTCAGTTGATCCAAAAAAGGATACTTCGGGAAATTTATTAGGAGTATTTAATGGAATAACCTTCTCATCCGTTCCTGACCGTGCAAAATCCAATTCATTGTAATATATCAGTTGCCAGTTGCCATCAAAATCCTCGGCCAGGGCACTCATTGTTTCTACCCAGTCGCCTGAATTGTGATAAGCTATTCCATTGATCATCCTGGATTCTGCTTTATGAATATGTCCGCAGATAATACCATCGCATCCTTTAGATTTGGCCATTTTTGCGAGCTCTTCCTCGTATTTGTCTATATAGGATACAGCTGATTTTACTTTATTTTTGACGTATTGAGAGAGTGAAAAATAGCTTAGTCCTCTTTTCCTCCTATAATGGTTCACAAAACGATTTAACCATAATAAGAAAGTATAACCTATATCTCCTAGATAGGCAATCCATCTGAGATTAGTGGTGATGCTATCAAAAATATCCCCATGAAGAACAAGGTACTTTTTTCCGTGGGACTCATAAATCAAATCCTTTTGGATAGAAAGGTTGCCTATTTCTAGAGGAAGTATTTGATCTAAAAAATCATCATGATTTCCTCTAAGGTAGTATACCTTTGTATCGTCAGTGTCAATCATTTTGAGGATCCTGTTGAAGAATCGAGTATGTTTCCTTTTCCACGACCCCGACTTTTTCAGCTGCCATCCATCTATTATGTCCCCATTAAGGATAAGATTTTCGCAATGATAGTTTTTTAAAAATCGGACGACCTCTTTTGCTTTGGACCCTTTTGTACCCAAATGTAGATCAGAAACGACGATGGTCTTAAAATGTGTTTTCAAAGCTTTTCCTATTTTTAATCAATATAAAAACCAATAATTAATTGATTGTGAAGCAGATATTATGATATTGAAATGGATTTTAAGAGGAATTGATTGGAAAGTTTCCTAATTATTAACTCACCTTTCAAGAAGCTTTAAAGTATATTTTAGATACAAAAAAAAGTATTTAATAGTTTTTTTTGATGTTTTTAATAACGTAATTAGTAATCCTGATTTTTTTAGATGTTTATGAAATAAATGATGCTTTTAGATGAAAATGGAGATAGGAGGCGCAAGTTTTTAATTACAGAGATTATTGCTACCAAAGAAGAGAATTGAGCATGTATGGGTGCGTGAAATTATTTTGGAAAGGTACTTGGTAAGTTTTATCGAGGGTGGAAGATGCATTTAATGAAATTTTAGTTATTAAGACAGGTGAATCGCTTTAAGGTCATTGTAGAAATTATGGAGGGCTAAATTTGTCTGTTTAAAATAGGTAAAGGTGGTTAATTTTAATAACAATACTTTATTACGAATTGCTCATGGTGTTAAAAAATGGGATAGCAAGCTTTATAAGTAATTCCAATGAGGAATTTATAAAGAACAAGGACAAAAAATACAGTTCAAAAATAATGACTATAAATCCCCAAAGAGACCAAATGCAGATGCTTTTAGGAGTAGAAGCTTTTGAATGGATGCGTGATCGTGAGTTTCTTGAATCATGGGATAGTTTATATGATGAATGTCCTTGGGCTACCGTATTTCAGAGTAGAAAATATGTGCATTCTTGGTATTTGACGTTCAATAGTGAATATGCCCCATTGCTAGTGTTTTCCTATGATCCAGAAGGAAAGCTTGATGGTTTGTTGACCATGACCTTATCAAAAGCAGCTATTAATTATCCCAAATCTGTGAAAATAATGGGTGCTGGACTCTATGATGCTGAGTACCAGGTGTGGTTGGCCAGTGAAGAGAACGAGCATGCATTTATCGATCAGGCATTGGGACTGATTTGGGGAAAATTCCCCAAAGCTGATATTATTTTTAGGTATATCCCAAAAGGGACTTTGGTTTCTAGTTTTGAAAATTCAAAAAATTGGAAGAAACGTTGTGTAATTCAGCCATTTAGGAGACCCTTGATGAAAACTCAATCGAGTGAAATTTCCAATATTATAAGTCCTAAGGGACAATATAAAACTAAGTTTAAAAAGCTGGGCAAGTTAAAGGGGTATAGCTTTAGGAAAATAACAGAACAAAGTCAGTTTGAAGAAATTCTGCCTCAGATCATTGATCAATTTGACTTTAGGCAAGCTGCCATGTTCAATAAAAGCCAGTTTAGGGAAAGTCCACAAAAAATCAATTTTTATTTAAGGTTGTTTAAGGAAGGGTTGTTACACGTGACGGTAATTATGGTTCATAGGGAAGTTTTGGCCTCAATGGTTGCCCTTCATGGAAAAAAATGGGTCCATTTACAAGGCATAAACACCCATTCTCCCATACATTCAAAGCTATCTCCAGGTATGCTGCATTTTTATCTTTTGGCAGAAAGACTCGTTGAAGAGAGAGTGGATACTTTTGATTTGACACCAGGGTGGGATACCTATAAAGAAATGTGGATGACGGAAAGTGACACTGTTTTTAGTTTAGTAGCTACCCGAAATTCCTTTTTTTACTTTAAGAAGAAAGCCAAGAAATATATTTATGACCTCATATTAAAAATGGGATTACGCCCCATGTCGGTTGAAATGTATTGGGAAAAACGGAAATATTTATTGAAGAAAAAGGGACTTTCCGCTTTTGTGTTTGGCGAATTCAATGCCTCGCTAAAAAAAGAAAATGCCAAATTTTATATAGAGAATAGAGATTCAAATGTAATAGGGGAAATACCTTTTCGGAAAAATTCCTTGAATGATTTATTGAAATATGATTCTGGCAAATCAATGATTACAAGGTGGGAGCTGATGGAAAGAGCCATGTTTTGTTTGGGGGGACAATGTAATCTTTATACGCATACCAATAGGTCCCAATTATTGGTTTGTGTGCAGGAATTGAAGGACAACAATGAGTTAACCCGAGCATTTTCATATAACAAAGACAGTGTGTTCTTAGAACTCATTTATTGTCATCAAGACCAGCTAGATCAAATAGGGAGTTTTATTCTATCCGTAATAAACAGAATTGAGGAGAGGAAGAGGAGTAATAAAGTTTATTTGATTGCGGATAAGAGGAACAGGGAATTATGCAAAGCCTTAGAAAGTTCAAATTTTGAACCTGCGGTTAGCGAATAATTAAAGATGAGGAAACCTTAAAATAAGTTGATGATCTTCTATTATAGAAGTTTATGAAGAAAAGGTTATATGGCTGGCATTTTTAAAGTGACTATGCATTGAAGATGAGTTTAAATGTAGTTCCTGATCCGATAGTTGATTTGACCTGAATATTACCTTTATGCCTTCTCATTATTTGTTTGGATAGGCTTAATCCTATTCCTGATCCTTTTTGTTTGGTCGTAAAGAAGGGGATGAAGATTTTATTGAGTGCTTCTTCTTCAATTCCTCTACCGGTATCACTAATTTCAATGATGATTTTTCCTGCTTCATCAATAAAGGCGCTTAGGGAGATTTTTTTCTCCTCTGATTCTTCCACAGCATGGATGGCATTTTGGATAATGTTAATGAGTACCTGTTCAATCAAAGAACTATCTGCGAATAATAGTAGGTTTTCAGGCTCGATGTTTTTCTCACATTTAATACTTAACTCATCTATTTGATGACCGAAAAGCGTTGCCAGTTGTTCAAAGAGTTCATTTATTTTAATGGCGGAGAATTTAGGGACAGGAATATGAGCCAAGCTTCTAAAATCGCTAACAAAATCAATCAATCCCTCACTGCGCTTTTCTATAGTGGCTATCCCCATCAAATAATCTTCCACATCATGGACAGGTATGTCCCCCCCTTTGTCCAGTTGTGATTGAATATCCACCTTGATGGTGGAGGCCAATGAGGAAATAGGGGCAATGCTGTTCATGATTTCATGGGTCAATACTCTTACCAGGTTTTGCCATGCTTCCATTTCTTTTTCCTCCAGTTCACTTTGGATATTCTGCAAGGATACAAGTTTGAACTTGACATCACGAAGCACTAGTTCAATGACATATACAGAAAGCTGCATAATGCCATCCGGATGGGCGATTTTGATCAGTTCACTCCCGCCAGTTCTCAGGTTTTTGATGGCAAAGTGGAGTTCCTTGTTGACTTCTTCAATTTCCTCTATATGGCCGAGCTGTTCTATATTTAGCATCCTTTTGGCTGCTGTGTTGAGGATCTGCACTTGGCCATCCTCTTCAAAGGTGATCAGGCCAATACTAAGATGTTGAAATACCGATCTGAAGTATTGGTAATTGGCTTCTTTTTCTGCCTGGTCTTCTTTTAGCTTTGCCAAAATGGCATTGAATTCAATGTGCAGGTCATCTGTTTCGGTTCCGTCAAATTTGACAGGATAAACTGTGGCATAGTTGTTTTGTTTGATGTTGTCCAAGAACTGTCTGACCTTTTTAAAACTGCTTTCTGCATAGTTGATCAAGAAAATCAATTGGGCAATAACCAAAATGATAAATAGCGAAGTGATGAAAACACCGGCTTCGTTGAGTATAGCATAGGAAAGTATGAATAGGGTCATGGAAAGCAAGACCACTCTTCCTAATAACCCGACTTTATAATCCATATTTTTCTAATCTTCTGTACAAAGAAGCCCGGGTAAGTCCCAGCTCTTTTGCAGCTTTTGAAATATTTCCGCCATTTTTGTCGATGGCTTTTTGAATAACATTTTTTTCTACTTCATCCAGATTAAGGCTGGTATGGTTGCTGACCTTTTCAGCTACTGGTTTTGAAGAAAGAAAAAAGAAATCCCTGCTATCCAATTCATCACCTTCAGCCATAATGATGGCCCTTTCTATGGCATGTTGTAGTTCCCTGATATTTCCAGGCCAGCTGTAATGTTGCAAGAGATGAATGGCTGCAGTTTTGAAGCCATTAAATTCTTTCCTGTATTTTTTAGCATATATTTTCAGAAAATGATTCGCCAATAAAGGGATATCATCTTGCCTGTCACGTAATGGAGGAAGGAATATCTCTACGGTGTTGATCCTGTACAACAAGTCCTGTCTGAAGGTATTGTCCATGACCATATCGTGAACTTTCATGTTGGTAGCACTGATCAGTCGTATGTCAACAGGAATAGACTTATTGGTGCCTATTCTTGTGACTTCTCTCTTTTGCAGGGCCGTCAAAAGCTTAGACTGTAAAGGCATGCTCAGGTTGCCGATTTCATCCAAAAACAAGGTGCCCTTGTCTGCTACTTCAAATCTGCCGGCCCTGTCTTCCTTGGCATCTGTAAATGCACCTCTTTTGTGACCAAACAGCTCACTTTCAAATAGCGTTTCGGTGATAGCCCCCATGTCCACTCCGACAAATATCTCATCATTTCTTAAGGACCTGTCATGGATAGCTCTGGCAATTAGTTCTTTTCCTGTTCCGTTTTCTCCAAGTATCAAAACATTGGCATCAGTTTGAGCGACCTTGTCAATGATGGAAAATATGTTTTTCATAGCGGCGCTTTGCCCTATGATTTCCGAAAAGGGTTTCTTAAGGTCTGCTTGAAGTTGTTTGGATTTTTTGGAAATAGAATCTACCTGATTATAGCTTTCCTTTAGTCTGCTTGCAGAGGTCAAAGTGGCCAAAAGTTTTTCATTTTGCCAAGGCTTTAGGATGAAGTCTGTGGCTCCTTCTTTCAGTGCTTGTACGGCCATTTCTACATCTCCAAAGGCAGTGATTAAGATTACCACCGCCTTGGGATCAATCTCTTTGATTTGTTTTAGCCAGTGAAAACCTTCTTTTCCAGATGTGGTATCCTCAGTAAAGTTCATGTCCAGTAAAATGACATCAAAACTGTTGTTGTTAACCAAAAATGGAATTCGTCTAGGGTCTTTTTCTATGGTTACTTCTTTGGCATACTTTTTCAATAGCATTTTAGCAGCAAAAAGTAGGTCTTCATTATCATCTACTATAAGTATTTTTCCGAGACTTTTTTCTTCCATTTTTATTTTGATTTGGTAATGTTATAAACATTCAATTGCCTAAATAATGCCATAAATGAATATAGGCAAATTAACCATAAAAGAAGGGTTTTTTATATAGGTGTGTTCGGAATTGAACAAAAAAAGAACGATTATGGACGCTTTTTAAATCAAATATGGGATTCTTTTTTATCCCTTTTAAAAAGTATTACCTTTATCATTATTCACAAAAATAATTAATTAAATGTCTGTAGCAACTAAAGGAAGTACAGTAAAAGTACACTACACAGGGAAGTTAAAGGACGGTACAGTTTTCGATTCTTCAGAAAACAGAGAACCTCTTCAATTTACAGTTGGTGATGGAAACATGATTAAAGGTTTCGATCAGGCTGTAGATGGTATGGAGGTAGGACAAGATAAAAGCGTTACTATCCCTTCAGATGAGGCCTATGGTGCCAAGAGAGATGATATGATGATTGATGTGCCAATCGAACAAGTTCCTGCAGATATCAAGCCTGAAGTAGGTATGGATCTGTCTATCCAAAATCAACAAGGTCAACCAGTGCCAGTTAAAGTGGTTCAGGTAGATGCCGAAAAAATTGTTTTGGATGCAAATCACCCACTAGCTGGTGAAGATTTGATTTTCGATATAAAATTGGTTGAGATAGCTTAATTCAGTTTGAGTATTTCATATCATTGAATAAAAAAACCGGCTTAGGCCGGTTTTTTTATTCTTCATTTTTCGAAGCTTGATCTTCTTCTAAGTTCTTTTTTAGCTCATCCACTTTTTTTTTACCTTGTGGATTAGCATAGATGCTTTTTGTTTTGTTGTATTTGGAATTCCCCACTTCCACTACAAAAAGTTGACTGCTGACATAAGAAAAATCGTAAGTTTTCTGCAGGCCATCTTCAGGCATTAAGGCATCTTCAAGTATTAAGTTCCCAATGATATCAAATACCTTTACGGTGGTCTTGGTCGGGATCTTTTCTTCCAATACTATTTTAAACTTCTTTTGCCCAGTTGGTTTTAAATCAAAATCTACGTCGGGGGTATTCAGGTTTTTTGGGAATGTAAGATTCGTTTCCGATTTTTTTATGAAATTTTGGGCACGATATTGCATTGCTATCCCTGATCCGAAATACAGGAAAGCAAATATAAAAATTAAGTGATGAATTTTTCGTGGTAAACGTTTTGTCATTTGATCGCAAAATTGCAAAAATCAAACCATAAATCGAATATTTTTTAAATAATTGTAAGAATTATTCTAATAATTCTTTTTACTGTTAATGTAGTTGATGATTGATAACTAATATTTAAATAATTAAAATTGATACTAAGCTGTTGAATAATGTAGCTTATCATAAAATACGTTTAGTTTATCCTCTGCAATTATTTTTTTGATAGATCTTACTTTTTAACGATTTCTCCTTTATAGGCTTGAAGCGAATGGGAATTATAAAAAATAAACAAGTCCCGATGGACCGAAACTTTCATGTTTGGAGTAGGGAAATTGAATCTTTTTTCTTTTCCCGATAGATAGTCTGTTTGGATCAATTGATTTTTAGATGTGGAGAATATGCAATTCCCAGAAAAAGATAATTTTTGTTTTGTGATCAGATTAAGCTTGCCGATATAGTTGGCCTGATTATCAAAAAGAAATATGCCTTTGTCCTTTACATTCATAAAAAGTGTATTTTGATATTCTGTGAGCTCAATGATAGTAAAATTGGAATCCTCGAAGATAAGATTTAGCGATTGTTGCTGAAGAACCTCGTTTCTTCGGTAATCATATTGAATCAGTGAAAAATTGGTTTCGTCATAAAGCCATATTTTCTGATTGTTGCCCAGTGAAGCAGCACGGATATTGCCGAATTCTAAATTGTTCAACCTGCCTGAAAATAGGGGACTGATAAACCTGTTTAATATTTCGAATTTTTGAAGATCGTATGAAAATGTGAAAATATTTAAGGTTCTTCCTGCTTCTACTTGACTTAAAGTGCCCTGGAATTCAGGAGAATAATGATTGATAGCGTCTCCAGACTGATTGTATTGATCTAGATTCCCCCTTTGATCAGCAATTAAGATTTTGCCGTCATTGTCAATGTCAACTAGGCTGATTTCTTTTTCGCGTAGCGTGAAGATTGGCTCCCACATCATTTCTTGTCCATAACTTGATAGGGATTTCAAGAAAACAGCAAGGGTGAAAACTAGCCAAAATTTCATTTTTCAAAAGTCTTTAAATGTAATTCTTCTCCATTGAATTCTGCAAAGGTGTTTTGACTTAACCACTCACCTAGGTTAATATATTTGGAGCTTTTACCCACAGGAAGTTCCAATGGTAAATGTCTATGGCCGAAGATATAGAAGTCGAAATGCATTTTGGTCTCTACATTTTTACAATATTCCCATAACCACTCATCATTACCCAGGAATTTATCTTCATTTTTTGCCATATTGCTGCTTCTACTGTGGCTTGACCACTTATGAGCAATTGCCAGGCCAATATCAGGATGAAGCCATTTGAAAATAAACTGACAAGTTTTGCTGGTAAAAAACTTTTTGAGGATTTTATATTTTTTATCTCCTGGGCCTAACCCATCTCCGTGTCCGATTAGAAATTTTTTGTGGTTGATTTCAATGTTTATTGGATTATGGTAAACAGGAATATTTAACTCTGTGGTGAAATAGTCCTTCATCCATAAGTCATGATTTCCAGTGAAAAAGAATATGGGAATCCCTTTGTCCCTTAGCTGGGCGATTTTACCTATAAACCTGACAAAGCCCTTGGGAATGACAGTGTCAAACTCAAACCAAAAATCAAAAAGGTCACCCACCAAAAATATAGCAGCAGCTTCGTCTTCAATACTCTTCAGCCATTTAATGATTTTATCTTCCCTTTCTCTACTGGTTTGATGGTCAGGTGATCCTAAATGAAAATCAGAAGCGAAAAATATTTTTTGGTTTTCCTTAAGGTTGATGTTCATGTATGATGTAAAAGAGTATGTTGAATTCCTAGCAAAAGGTTATTGGCAAGAGACTATGATTTTCCAATAAACCCTTCTTGATCAATTTGAAGGTCAAAGTTAGCAATCTTTTAATTATTGAAAAGGTAAGCCGAACAATGGAGGAGCTAGTGTAAACAAAAAAAGCTTTCCTGATGACTAGGAAAGCTTTTTAGATAGAATCTATTTTTTTGATATTTAGTCCTTTTTCTCGCTAAGGCTTTCTTCTACATCTGAAGAACTTTCACCTTTATCAGAGGCAGCCTTATTTTTTTTCTCTTCTTTTTCGTCAACTTTTCTAGTAAAAGCCTCATAGGTAGTTTCGCTATCAAAAGGTCGTTTACCAATAAGCTTTTCTAGATCAGACTGGAAGATGATTTCTTTTTCCAATAGCTCTTGGGCCAAGGTCTCCAATTCTGGTTTTCGATGACTCAAAAGGTCTTTTGTCCTTTCGTAAGCGAAACTGATTAGCTTTCTAACTTCCTCGTCGATTGTTTCCGCGGTGGACTCAGAATAAGGCTTGCTGAATTTATAATCATTTCCTTTGCTGTCATAGAAGGAAACATTACCAATCTTATCATTCATACCATAAACCGACACGATAGAATAAGCCATTTTGGTCACTCTTTCCAAGTCACTGAGGGCACCCGTTGAAATCTTTCCAAAGACAATTTCTTCTGCAGCACGTCCACCAAGGGTCATGCACATCTCATCAATCAATTGTTCTGTTTGATAAAGGAATTGTTCTTTAGGCAAGTATTGAGCATAACCTAAGGCTGCAATTCCTCTAGGTACAATACTTACTTTTACCAAAGGATCCGCATGCTCCAAGAACCAACCTGCAACAGCATGTCCGGCCTCATGATAGGCAACGATCTTTTTCTCCTCAGGAGAGATGATTTTGTTTTTCTTCTCAAGACCTCCAATCACCCTATCAACAGCATCTTGGAAATCCTGCATGTCGACAGCTGCTTTATTTCTTCTAGCGGCAATTAGGGCTGCTTCATTACAAACATTGGCAATCTCAGCACCGGCAAAGCCTGGAGTTTGCGCAGCCAGTTTTTTAGGATCAATATCAGAACTGGTCTTGATAGGTTTTAAATGAACTTTGAAAATGGCTTCTCTACCCAAAATATCAGGCTTATCAATACTGATCTGACGGTCAAATCTACCGGCTCTCAATAAGGCGCTATCCAATACATCAGGACGGTTGGTTGCTGCCAGTACAATTACTCCTGTGTCTGTACCGAAACCATCCATTTCTACCAATAGTGAGTTCAGCGTGTTTTCACGTTCGTCATTGGAACCTGGCATTTGGCCTTTACCCCTTGAACGTCCAATAGCATCGATCTCATCGATGAAAATGATACAAGGTGCTTTTTCTTTTGCCTGCTTGAAAAGGTCACGAACCCTAGCGGCACCCACCCCAACGAACATTTCAACAAAGTCAGAACCCGATAGGGTAAAGAAAGGAACACCTGCTTCTCCTGCCACGGCCTTGGCCAATAAGGTTTTACCCGTACCTGGAGGTCCTACCAATAATGCACCTTTAGGTATCTTACCCCCTAGTTTAGTGAATTTGGAAGGATTCTTAAGGAATTCAACAATTTCCTGCACTTCCTCTTTTGCTTCATCCAATCCGGCTACATTGTCAAAAGTGATTTTTACCTTGTTCTCAGCATCAAATAGTTGGGCTTTGGATTTGCCCACATTGAAAATTTGCCCACCAGGTCCACTTGGTCCAGCCATTCTTCTCATCATGATCCAGAAAAGGAAAAATACCAGAATCAAGAAACCAAAGCTCCCAAACCAGTTGCCCCAGCTTTCTTCTTTTTTAGCTGAGGTACCTATCCTTTGATCTTCCGGAAGCTTGGCTTCCAGTTTGTCAAAGTCTTCTTCAAACTTATCAACAGATGCTACAGTAATCTTGTAGTGAGGTCCAGCAGGGTTAAAGAATGGATTTTGGGATTCCAGTTCATCTTTGTAGCGCTGGTTTTCCAGAGCTTCCTCCTTTAGGGTGACTTCTACATAGTTTTGATTATAGACCACCACTACCTTCTTCACATCATTGCTCAGGACCATGTCCTCAAACCGCTTCATCGTTATGTCGATCACGGCACTCCTTTGGTTGAACCAAGTGATGCCGATAAGCACAATCACAGCAGTGACAATTAGCCAAAGCTGGAAATTGGGCTTTTGAGGCGGTTTAGGAATGAATTTTTTATTTTTGTTTTTATCACTCATCGTTTAAATATTAATTCAATAAACTTTAGGTAAAACGGATTTAAAAAATGAAAGTTTACAAAGACCTAATTTATATGGGTAACTTTTGCATCGCCCCATAGATCTTCAAGGCCATAAAACTCTCTTTTATCTTTTAGGAAAACATGGGCTACCACGTCAACGTAGTCTACTAGAATCCATTGTAGGTTGTTTTTTCCTTCACTTCTCCAGGGTTTTTCTTTGTTGGATTTGAAAACCTCTTCTTCGATTGAATCAGAAATGGCTTCTACTTGAGTGTCTGATTGGCCGGAACAAATCACAAAAAAATCGGAAACAGAATTATTGATATCTCTCAAATCCATCACCACGATATCGGAAGCTTTTTTTTCTTCCATCCCTTTCACGATTAATTTACTCAGCTCTTCTGCTGTCATACTTTTGTTGTAATTTTACAATATCATAATTAACGCCACAATAAAAGGATAAATATCTTTATTGTGCGACAAAATAACTAATAAATTGATGCATAAAATCCTTGCCAATACTGTTTTTCTGGGGAAAGATATCATTTATCTGACAGAGTGTCATTCTACCAATGACATTGCCGCACAGAAAATCAAAGAAGGTACCGCCAAAGAAGGCAGTATCATCATTACTGACAAACAAACCAAGGGCAGGGGGCAGCGGGGCAATCGGTGGTTTAGTGAGCCTGAGGCTAACCTGACTTTTTCATTGGTTTTATCTCCTGTTTTTTTGGACGCAATGTCACATTTTGAGTTGAACAGGGTGGTCTCCTTGGCGGTCTTGGATGCACTTGGTGGATTGGTCGGAGGGATTAAAGTGAAATGGCCCAATGATATAGTACACGAAAAAGAAGGTAAACTAGGTGGGATTTTGATAGAAAATAGCATCACTAAAAAAAATATTGATACATCTATTGTTGGCATAGGCTTGAATATTAATCAAGTGGATTTTCCTTTCCCAGGCCCCACATCATTGGCAGAGCTAAGTGGACAGACATTCGATAAATGGGAAATAATGGAGAGTATATTAGTTTCCATTGAAAAAAGATACCTACAGTTGAAAAGGAACGATACAGAGAGCTTACATTCAGACTATTGGGGAAATCTTTTTAGAAAGAATGTTTTGTCGGAATATGAGGATGAAAAGGGCCGGTTTAGTGGAAAAATAATCGGTATAAGTTCAGAGGGGCGCTTGATAGTTGAGAAAAATAACCGGGAGTTAAACCATTATGCCTTCAAAGAAGTTAAATTCATCTAAGTAGCTAATTATGTAAAGTCTATGGGATTGAGTAAATTTGTGATCCGAAATTAATATCAAAACGATAAATTCATGTCAGAAACTAAATCAAAATACGTCAAGTATAAAGTAAAAGACATCTCTTTGGCTGAATGGGGCCGAAAAGAAATTAAATTGGCTGAAGCTGAAATGCCAGGATTGATGGCTTTAAGAGCTGAGTATGGCGCATCAAAGCCCCTAAAAGGAGCTAGAATCGCAGGTTGTCTTCACATGACCATTCAAACAGCCGTTTTGATTGAAACCTTGGTTGAATTAGGTGCTGAGGTGACTTGGTCTTCTTGTAATATATTCTCCACCCAAGACCATGCCGCTGCCGCTATTGCCGCTGCAGGAATATCTGTTTATGCATGGAAAGGCCTTTCTGAAGAAGAATTTGACTGGTGTATAGAGCAAACATTGTTCTTTGGTGAAGATCAAAAGCCATTGAATATGATTCTTGATGATGGTGGTGACTTGACCAATATGGTATTGGATAAATACCCTGAATTGGTGGCTGACATCAAGGGATTATCAGAAGAAACTACCACAGGTGTTCACAGGCTTTATGAAAGAATGAAGAACGGAACGCTTCCGATGCCTGCTATCAACGTAAATGACTCTGTAACCAAGTCTAAGTTTGACAATAAATATGGTTGTAAAGAATCTTTGGTAGATGCCATCAGAAGAGCTACCGATGTGATGTTGGCTGGTAAAGTAGCTGTAGTAGGTGGATATGGTGATGTTGGAAAAGGTTCTGCTGCTTCACTTAGAGGTGCAGGTGCCCGTGTAATCGTTACTGAAATCGATCCAATCTGTGCGCTACAGGCTTCTATGGACGGTTTTGAGGTGAAGAAAATGATAGGTGCGGCTGCTGAAGCTGATATCGTAGTTACTGCTACTGGTAATAAGGATATCATCACTGGTGAGCACTTCAAAGTGATGAAGGATAAAACCATCGTTTGTAATATTGGTCACTTTGACAATGAAATCGATGTGGCGTGGTTGAATACCAATTATGGCCATACCAAGGATGAGATCAAGCCTCAGGTAGATCTTTATAATGTGGATGGGAATGATATCATCCTTTTAGCAGAAGGTAGATTGGTGAACCTAGGCTGTGCCACTGGCCACCCTTCATTTGTGATGTCAAACTCCTTTACCAACCAAACTTTGGCTCAGTTGGAGTTATGGACCAATACGGATCATTACGAAAACAAAGTTTATGTATTGCCTAAGCACTTGGATGAAAAAGTTGCTGAGCTTCACTTGAGTAAATTAGGTGTGGAATTGGAAACATTGACTGAAGAGCAAGCTAAATATATCGGCGTAGAAGTGGCTGGTCCATTCAAGCCGGATTATTATAGGTATTAATCTTAGGGTTGAGATAAAATTTAAAAAGCCGCTGATTATTAGCGGCTTTTTTTGTACCCAATTTTTTTTGATGGATTTCTGAATTTCAAATAACAAAGGTTTTTTAGGTATATTGGATAAATCCTTAAAATCAAAATAGCCATGAAATATAATCAAGGAATGCTTAGGGAAGATGCTTTAAAGGGCAAGACCATATTAATTACTGGTGGTGGAACAGGTCTTGGGAGATCCATGGCGGAATATTTTTTGGAATTGGGAGCGAACGTGGTGATTAGCAGTAGGAAGCTGGAAATACTTAAGGAAACTGCAAAAGAACTTCAGGAAAGGAAAGGAGGGAAAGTATTTCCATTGGCCTGTGATGTGCGGGATACTGAGCAAGTGGAGAAAATGTTTCAACTCGCAGTAGCGGAGTTTGGGGTAGTGGATGCGGTAGTCAATAATGCAGCAGGAAATTTTATCAGCCCAACAGAAAGGCTTTCAACCAATGCCTTTCATACCGTAATTGATATTGTACTGAAAGGAAGTGTCAATATGACTATGACTGCAGGAAAGCACTGGATAGCGACTAAACAGCGAGGCGTGTTTTTGAATATTGTTACCACTTATGCATGGACAGGTTCTGCTTATGTGGTCCCAAGTGCTACAGCAAAAGCTGGTGTCTTGGCAATGACAAGATCTTTGGCGGTGGAATGGGCCAAATACAATATCCGCTCCAATGCGATTGCTCCTGGACCATTTCCCACTGAAGGAGCTTGGAGTCGACTTTTGCCAGCGGATTTGGCCAATAAATTTGATCCTGCTAAAAAAATACCGCTAAAAAGAGTCGGAGAACACCAGGAATTGGCCAATGTGGCCGCTTACCTTGTTTCAGATTTTTCGGCCTATGTCAATGGGGAAGTGATCACCATTGATGGAGGAGAATGGCTAATGGGAGCAGGGGAATTTAACCATTTGGAGCAAGTTCCTGATGAATTATGGGATCAGTTGGCGAATATGCGAAAGAATAAAAAGTGATTTATTCGGATTTAAGTCCGATAAATTCATGAGAGCTATCAAATTTTAGCCCCAAGGTATAGTCCCAAGTTGGTAGATAATTATGGATGGTGTTGGGCTCTAAGCTGGAAGCTTCTATGAAATACCATTGGTCACTGGATGCTTTAGACACCGCAATAAGCGTGATATGGTTGATGATTTCGCCTCCTGGAACCTTGATTTTGGTGGTGACAGGAACCAAAGCATGGGTTTCCCCTGAGCAATGGGTGTATTTTTGGGCCTCTCCAATTTCAAAACTTTCCACCTTCATGTTCCTGATTTTTAGTAAATCAGAGGCCAATTCCAAAGAATTTATCATACCCTGTTTTCCCCCTGATTTTTCAAGAATTACCGGGTAAGTGTAATTGACCAAAGTTTCAAAGTCCTCATTTAGATTTGCCTGGGCATAATCTTCAGCAGCCTCTTGGATTCCTGTTGGAGTTTGGGCATTTGCAATTAAAGTGAACAGACAGATAAATAGAGAGGTGCTTAATGCTTTGATCATGAGTTAGATAGCTTGTGATTCGCAAAAGTAAATCACAAAAATAATAAATGCAAGATTGTTAAAAATAAGTAGTTTTTAGTTGATGAATTTCACTGTTCAATAGGGCTTGTTGTGAAATTTGTAATTTCTCCATTCTCTATTGTGAAATTTACTTCAATTGGCTGACAGCAAACCTCACAATCTTCAATGTATTTTTGGGAGCTAATACTCAAGTCAAGTATCATTGAAATGTGCGAAAGACAATGAGGACAGGTGAAGAATTTTTCTTTGCTCAGCATGCTGCAGTTGACATTTGTTTAAAATCTACAAAAATTATATAACTTTACTAGACAAAGCTTTTCTATATTTGTTCACAGAAACCATGCGAAAGCTATTCCAAATATCGCTATTGATGATTTATCTCTGCTTCAATGCAGGGCTGAGTTATTCTATGCATTATTGTGGGGAGCAATTGGAAGCAATTAATTTTTTTGCAGAGGAAAAAACCTGTTGTGCTGAAGGAGAGGAAATGCCTGGTTGCTGTGATGATGTTCCAAAAACAGAATTGCAGAATGCTGAGCAGAACACTTCTAAGACTGTAAATGTACAATTCATTACCGCTGTGTTGTTGCCATACCCTCATTTATTGGCGGATATTATTGAGTGCATGTCATGGTATAAGGAAGAACAAGCAATAGCTTTTCCTTTGGACGATGCACCTCCCAGTGGATTGCCGATTTATATTGTAAACGAGATTTTTTTGATATAGCCTTTTGGTAAAGGCCTTTTGCCTTTGCTATACATTTCTTTGACTACCTGTCTGGTAGTTTATTTCATTTCTTATACGATTATTTCATGCATTAATAATTAGGCTATGCTTAATGCTATCATTAAATTCTTTCTAGAAAATAAGCTGGTAACTGTACTTCTATTGCTGTTATTAGTTGCATGGGGACTAGTGGTAATTCCATTTAAATGGGATACAGGCTTTTTGCCCAGTGACCCTGTGCCTGTCGACGCTATTCCAGATATTGGCGAAAACCAGCAAATAGTATTTACAGAGTGGATGGGACAATCCCCTCAGGATGTGGAAGACCAGATTACTTATCCATTGACTACATCTTTATTAGGTCTTCCCGGAGTAAAGTCCATCCGATCATCTTCCATGTTTGGGATCTCGAGTATCTACATCATATTTCAAGACGAAGTTGATTATTACTGGAGCAGGTCCAGGATTTTAGAGAAATTAAACTCATTGCCTTCCAATTTGCTTCCAGAAAATGTCCAACCAAAGCTTGGGCCTGATGCTACTGCTTTGGGACAGGTTTATTGGTATACACTTGAAGGAAGGGATAAAGATGGGAAACCAGCTGGAGGCTGGGATTTGCAGGAGTTAAGGTCCATTCAGGATTTTTATGTGCGCTATGGCCTCGCAGGTGTTGATGGCGTGGCTGAGGTGGCATCTGTAGGAGGAATGGAAAAGGAATACCAGGTGGATCTCGATCCCAATGCGATGAAGGCATATGGTGTTTCTATGATGGAGGTACGTGATGCTCTCAAAAAGACCAACCAAGACATGGGGGCCAACACACTTGAAATTAACCAAGTGGAGTATTATCTCAGGGGCTTGGGCTATGTGAAAACCATTTCAGACATAGGTGAGACAGTTGTAAAAGTTAGTGATAATGTCCCTTTGAGGATCAAGGATATTGCGCGTGTAAATATTGGACCAGCGGATCGGTCGATGAAGGGCATTTTGGACAAGTCAGGAGCCGAGGCAGTTGGAGGAGTGGTGGTAGCCCGATATGGAGACAACCCTATGGCCGTGATAGAAAATGTCAAATCGAAAATTGAGGAAATCAGTACCGGTTTACCTGAAAAGGAACTGGAAGATGGTAGAATTTCCAAGGTGACGATTGTTCCCTTTTATGATCGCTCCAATCTCATTATGGAAACTTTGGGTACCCTTAATGATGCCATTATATTACAGATTTTGATGACTATTGTGGTGATCATGGTAATGGTTTATAATCTCAGGGCATCTCTATTGATATCTGCCATTTTGCCTTTGGCGGTATTGACCTGTTTTATATTTATGAAATATGTAGGAGTAGATGCGAATATTGTAGCACTCTCCGGAATTGCCATTGCTATTGGAACCATGGTGGATTTAGGGATCATTTTAAATGAAAATATTCTTAAACATATTGATGAAGCACCCAAGGGACAAAGCTTATTAAAGACCGTTTATGACGGAACTACCGAAGTGGCCACTGCTATCATTACAGCAGTTTCAACAACCATTGTAAGTTTCTTTCCTGTGTTTACTTTGCAGGCTGCAGAAGGTAAATTGTTTGGGCCATTGGCTTACACCAAAACATTTGCTTTGGTATCTGCCTTATTGTTTACCTTGTTGATTATGCCAGCCCTGGCACATTGGGTGTTTGGGATTAAAAACGGAGGGATATTTTGGAAAAAATGGGGTAATATTGGATTGATTCTAATAGGCCTTATCTGTATTTATTGGTTTACCTTACCGGCATTGGTGATGATAGCGATAGGAACCAATAATTATCTCTTATACCGAAATCAAGAACAATATAAAAAAATCCATACACCAGTATTGGTTTCCATAGCCGTACTGGCTGTTTCATGGTTATTGGCGAGCACCTGGGCACCTTTAGGAGTTTCTGTGAGTGCTTTTACCAATTTTATCTTTGTGCTCTTGGTCATTGGCTCAGTGTTGGGAATATTTTCACTATTTATAAAGTATTATGAATCCATCCTTTCATGGTGCTTGGCCAATAAAGTAAAGTTCCTTGTTCTTCCTCTTTTGATGGTGTTTTTAGGACTCAATATTTGGGTGGGCTTTGCCAGTTTCTTTGGAGGAATAGCTAAAGGATTTGACAAATTGGGATGGAATATTCGTACTACTTCCATTTACAGTAGCATGGCCCATACTTTTCCTGGAATGGGAGAAGAGTTTATGCCTGCATTGGATGAAGGGGCATTTTTGCTAATGCCTACTTCTATGCCACATTCAGGTGTAGAGGCCAACCAGAAGATCGTTCAGCAGTTGGACTTATTGGTCAATACTATTCCAGAAGTATCCTCGGTGGTAGGAAAAGCAGGTCGTGCGGATACACCCTTGGACCCTGCTCCAATGTCCATGTTCGAGAATGTTATTTTATATAAGCCTGAGTTTAAATCAGATGAAAATGGCAGGAAAATAAGGTTTGCCGTTGATGATGAGGGGGGATTTCTCAGAAACGAAGACGGAGAGCTTATTGAGGATGAAAATGGGGAATACTTTCGTCAATGGAGGGACCATATTAAATCTCCTGATGATATCTGGAATGAAATTGCTGCAGTGGCCAATCTCCCTGGGGTGACTGCTGCTCCTAAACTTCAGCCGATAGAAACCAGGTTGCTGATGCTTCAAACGGGTATGAGGGCGCCAATTGGATTAAAAGTATATGGTCCTGATTTGAGGACTATTGAAGAGTTTAGTTTAGAAATTGAACATTATCTAAAAGAGGTGCCTGGTGTAAAGCCTGCCTCAGTGTTTGCTGACAGGACCTTGGGTAAGCCTTATTTGGAGTTGGATTTGGATAGGCAGGCTATTGCCAGGTACGGCCTGAATGTGGCGGATGTTCAGGAAACTATCAAAGGAGCTCTGGGTGGAGTGAAATTAACTTCGACAGTCGAAGGAAGGGAAAGGTTTGGTATCAGGGCAAGGTATGCAAGAGAGTATAGGAATAATCCTGAAGCAATTGAACAGCTTTTGGTAAGTACTTCTGATGGACAACAGGTGCCTATTGGTGAAATGGCCAAATTGGAATACAGACCTGGTCCAAAAGTGATTAAGAGTGAAGACTCATTTTTGGTAGGTTATGTCTTACTGGATAAGCAAGATGGAGTAGCGGAGGTTACAGTCGTTGAGAATGCCCAGCAATACCTCAAGCATAAGATAGATAGTGGGGAATTAAAAGTTCCCGCAGGTGTGAGCTATAAATTCTCAGGCTCATACGAAAACCAAGTAAGGGCAGAGAAAAGATTGTCATTGGTGATCCCTATTTGTCTTATCGTGATATTTCTGATTCTTTATTTCCAGTTTCGCTCCGTAGCAGTGACCAGCTTTATCTTTTCTGCCATTGCCATGGCATTTTCTGGTGGTTTCATCATGTTATGGCTTTATGGACAACCTTGGTTTTTGGATTTCAGCCTAATGGGGACATCCATGCGGGAGCTCTTCCAAGTTCGGGAATTTAATTTAAGTGTGGCTGTATGGGTTGGTTTTATAGCTCTGTTTGGTATTGCAACAGATGATGGGGTGGTAATGGCCACTTATCTCAAACAAAGTTTTGATAAGCGCAAAACCGAATCAGTACAGGGGATCAGAAAGGCTGTTATTTCGGCAGGATTAAGAAGGGTAAGACCTTGTTTGATGACTTCAGCCACAACTCTTTTGGCTTTATTGCCAGTACTCACTTCTACTGGACGAGGATCTGATATCATGATTCCAATGGCCATCCCTTCATTTGGGGGGATGATGGTGGCTTTGATTTCCCTGTTTATTGTACCAGTACTTTACAGCTGGTGGGAAGAATTAAAATGGAGTAAACTCAATTCCAAAAATGAGAAATAATGAAAGGCATTAGAATAATAGTTAAGGAGTATTTTGGTTTGGATAAGCGCAAATTGGGGCTGTTTTTCGTGATGGCTTTGCTGTTAAATTCTTCCATGGCTCAAAGTCTGGAGGATTATCTGGTGGAGGCAGGGGAAAACAATCCGGGTTTGAAAGCTAAATACGCCTTTTATATGTCAAGCTTGGAAAAGGTGCCACAGTTGGGGCAGCTTCCAAATCCTGAATTAAGTTTTGGCTTTTTCCTTAAGGATATGGCTACGTTGATGGGAGACCAGAAAATGAATGTTTCCTTAATGCAGCGGTTCCCTTGGTTTGGGACATTTCAGAGCCAAAAGGATGAAGCCAGCTTATTGGCTCAAGCCAATTACCTGGAGTTTGAAAGGGCCAAGTATGACTTGTATAATCAGGTAAAACAATCCTATTATCAAGTCTATTTGTGGTCCCATCACCGGATGATAGCAGAAGAAAATTTGGAGTTATTGGAGACCATGGAACGATTGGCCCTCAATAGGTTCAAAGGAGGTGTTCCGGGAGTGAAGGATAAAATGACGGACGTGCTGCGGATTCAATCAAGGTCCAAGGAAGTTGCTACTTTGATTGAAGGCTATGAAGATGAATTGGAATTGGAGCAGGTGAAATTTAACCAATTACTTAATCGACCAATCGACCAAAAGGTGAATTTTGATTATTCCAAACTGGAACAGGAGTTAATGTGGCAACGTGAAGTAATCATGGACAGTGTTCGTAACAGGAATCCTGAACTAATAAAACTGGATGTGATGGGGGATGCCTATCAGAAAAAATCTGAGGTGGCCAATAAGGCCGGTTTGCCCAGTATTGGTATTGGAGTAGATTATATGATCAATTCACCGAGGTCTCCTATGGGAGAAATAGGAAGTGGTAGGGGATATGTTCCTGGAGGAATGGGGCATAATATGGTAATGCCTATGGTCTCTTTATCCTTGCCCATTTATAGAAAGAAATATAAGGCAGCGAGAAGGGAAGCTGAGCGCTTAAGAGAATTGTCTTATTATCAGAAAGAGCAGGTGTACAATTCCTTGGAATTACAGATGGAGCAAGGTTTAAAGCAAATCAGGGATGCAGAAAGGAACCTAAAGTTATACCAAGACCAGACCGCTTTGCTTCAGCGTAGTTTTGATTTGATGTTAGCTGAGTACAGTTCTGGAGATGGGAATTTTGAGGAGTTATTGACTGTACAGCAAGAGCTTTTGGATTTTGAAATGAAAATATCAGAGGCCATTGTGAATAAACAGAAAGCAATCGCTCAATTAGAAAGTTTAATGGCAAAGTCCAATTGAGCCGAACTATGCAATTTCCAAACTCATTAGGAATTCTATCCCATAATTCGGGTTTAAAATTTTAGAAATCATGAAAAACAAAAAAATAATCATCATTATAGGAATAAGCTTCATTTTGGGAGGCCTTATTGGCTGGTGGGCCAGTTCTGGAGGGGAGCGAGTTCAGGAGGAGGAACATTCCCATGAATCAGGCACTATCTACACTTGTTCAATGCATCCACAGATCAGACAGGAAGAACCTGGAGATTGCCCTATATGTGGTATGGAATTAATACCCGTTTCTTCTTTAGAAGGTAGTAAGGATGCCAGTGCGACTCCAGCAGTCCTTAATATGAGTCCTGAAGCCATTGCATTGGCGAATATTTCTACAAGCAGGGTAAAGGCAGGGAATGACAATTATAGTCTGGAACTGAGTGGGAAAATAGAAGCTGATGAAAGAAAGGTGGCTTCTGTTTCTGCCAATTTTTCTGGCCGGGTGGATGAACTTTATGTGGCCTTTACCGGACAAGAGGTGAAAAAGGGGCAAAAGCTCGCAAGGATTTATTCTCCTGAATTGATTGCGGCACATAGGGAGTTGCTTGAGGCGAAAGAGTCACAAGATATCAGTCCGGCACTTTATGAAGCTGCAAAACAAAAATTGAAGCAGTGGGAATTGACTGATGAACAAATCAGTAAAATGGAAAATCAGGCAGACTATCAAATTCATTTTGATATCTATGCCAATACATCTGGTGTAGTAGGAAAAAGAAATGTTTCCGTTGGGGATTATGTGCAGAAAGGTGCAGTGCTGTTTGAGATAACCAATTTAAGTAAGGTATGGGTGATTTTAGATGCCTATGAAAGTAATATCAATAATATCAATTTGGGAGATCAGCTGGTTTTTAGTGCCAATGCCATGACTGATAAGGATTATGAAGCCAAGGTGACATTTATTGATCCAAGCCTCAATACCAATACCCGTAGTGTCAAAGTTCGGGCGGAGGTAAGAAATGATAATGGGGAATTAAAGCCAGGTATGTTTGTTACTGCTAGATTAAGTGTGGATACCCCAAAATCATCTACAGGTGTATTGATTCCCAGTACTGCTGTGCTATGGACTGGAAAAAGATCGGTAGTATATCGGGAAGTAGGAAAGGTAGATGCTCCTGCATTTGAGATGGTTGAAGTAACGCTTGGTGCTACTACTGGAGATAGGCAAATCGTTACGGATGGTTTGAATATTGGTGATAAGGTAGTGACCAATGGAGTATTTGCAGTGGATGGCGCCGCACAGTTGAGTGGGAAATATAGCATGATGAGTCAAAGCGCTTCTGAAAAGTTAGCAGTACCAACAGGGTTCTTAAATGATTTTGAGAAGGCAATTGATGCCTATTTTGATTTGAAGAATAAGTTGGTATCAGACGAAATGGCAAAAACTGAGGCCCAGAAGTTAAAAGGAGTCCTAGAAGAAATTAAGCAAGAAGGGCTAGATGGGGAAGCCTTGGAAGTTTGGGGGGCACTTAAAGGACAAATGGAATTAGCGGTAGATAAAATTACCAAAGCTAAGACCATAGAAGAAGAAAGAGATGGATTTATCAATCTTTCGGAGACCTTTATTACTATTTTGGAGGATTTTGGGACTTCCAAAGACGTTATATATAAGAGTTACTGTCCGATGGCAAAAAATGATCAGGGAGCTTTTTGGTTGAGTGAGGTAGAAACCATCAAAAACCCCTATTTCGGCTCTGCGATGTTAGGTTGTGGAGAAGTAAAAGGAGAGTTTAGAAAGTCTGATAATTAATTAGAAATCAATAAATTTTAACAATAAATACATATTAATCATGAAAAGAAGATCAGTATTAGGGTTTAGCTTGGCCATATCATTATTATTGGCAGTAGGCTGTAGTGAAAGCAAAAAGAGTGAACATAGCGGGCATGAGCATAATGGACACGAGCATGCTGAAAACATGGAAATGGAACATCATGAACCCTCAATTGTAAAAGCCTCATTTACAGAAGAAGGCCTAGCAGGAACATTTGATAATTATATCAAAGTTAAGACTGCCTTGGTTGAGGGGGATGCTAAATCCGCCAGTAAATATGCTCAAGATTTGGCAACGGCAAGTGCTGAAATTGAAGGTCATGCTGAATTGGTGAAAGCAGCTAAATCCATTGGGGCAGCATCGGATATTGAGAAGCAAAGAGAGGAGTTTGAAGTACTGTCAGCAGCTGTGGAAGGAGCAATAGAAGGACATATCAGTGAAGGAAAAGTTTATAAGCAATATTGCCCAATGGCTTTTAATAACAAAGGAGGATATTGGTTATCAGATGTAGCGGAGATTAGAAATCCTTATTTTGGAGATAAAATGCTAAAATGTGGAAGAGTAGAAAAAGAAATGGGAGCGCTATAAGCCTCCCATTTTTTGTTTAATTTATTTTTAATTCATAATAGAAATAGCAATGGGACATCAGCATCACACAGACCATCATCAATCCCATTCTGGGAACGAACATGGTCATGATAAACATCATGGACATATGCTTGAAGATTTTAAAAGGAGGTTTTGGGTATCCATCCTGCTCACAATTCCAATACTTGTTCATTCTAAGATGATTCAAGAATGGTTGGGTTTAGATTTTGCCTATGCAGGGGATAAGTATGTTCTGTTTTTACTTTCTTCGATTGTCTATTTCTATGGTGGTTGGCCTTTTCTAAAAGGGCTGGTAAGTGAGCTTTCTAAGCGAAAACCTGCAATGATGACCTTAATCTCACTGGCCATTACAGTTGCTTATGTGTATAGTTCAGCCACGGTTTTTGGATTGGAGGGCAAAGGATTTTTTTGGGAACTAGCTACTTTGATCGATTTGATGTTGTTGGGACATTGGATAGAGATGAAGTCAGTAATGGGGGCTTCTGGAGCTTTAGATGAATTGGCAAAGTTAATGCCTTCAGAGGCCCATCTTCTAAAGGACAATGGTGAAACCGAAGAAGTGAAAATTACGGATTTAAAAGTTGGCGATTTGGTTTTGGTTAAGCCAGGGGAGAAAATACCTGCTGATGGGAAGATATTAGATGGGAGTAGTTATGTGAATGAGTCAATGCTGACTGGAGAGTCAAAGCCAGTCAAAAAAGAAAAAGATGATGAGGTTGTTGGAGGGGGGATTAATGAAAGAGGATCATTAAAAGTTGAAGTAAAGGGTGTTGGGGAAGATGCCTATCTGTCTAGGGTGATTGGAATGGTCAAGTCTGCCCAAGAGGCTAAATCCAAAACACAGAATTTGGCAGATAAAGCTGCGGGATGGTTGTTTTATATTTCTTTGGGAGCAGGTTTAATAACAATTTCAGTTTGGCTACTGATGGGGAAAGAATTTGATTTTGCATTGGAGAGAATGGTTACTGTCATGATTATAGCCTGTCCACATGCTTTGGGTTTGGCAATTCCATTGGTTACGGCTATTTCCACTTCAGCATCTGCTAAACAAGGACTTTTGATCCGAAATAGGACAGCATTCGAAAAATCCAGAAATGTTACAATGGTGATTTTTGATAAGACAGGGACCTTGACAGTTGGGGATTTTGCTGTTAGGGAAGTAAAAGCTTTAAGTGAAGATTATAATGAAGAAGATATTTTTAAATTGGCAGGGGCCATTGAAAGTGAATCAGAGCATCCCATTGCAAATGGAATCATGAAAAAGGTGAAGGAAGAAGGAGTGAAAATTCATGAATTAACTTCTTTTGAAAATATAACCGGGGAGGGAGTTAAAGGTGTTGTAAACGGAGAAGAGCTGATGATTGGAGGTCCTGGGCTTTTGAAGAAGCTTAATATTGATATTCCCCAAGTTGATAATAGTGGAGGTGATGAAACTAGGGTATATGTTGTGGCAGAATCGAATTTGATAGGTTATTTGACCCTTTCCGATCAAGTCAGGGAATCATCGAGTCAGGCAGTTAATTACCTAAAGCAACAAGATATAAAGGTTTTAATGGCCACTGGTGATAATGAAGCAGCAGCCAAGTCTGTCAGTGATCAGCTTGGTCTTGATGGCTATTATGCTGAAGTATTACCCGAGGACAAGAAGGAAATTATCCAAAAAGCCCAAAAGGATGGGGAAGTGGTTTTGATGACAGGAGATGGGGTAAATGATGCCCCCGCATTGGCCCAAGCAGACATTGGTGTTGCTATTGGGTCGGGAACGGATGTAGCAGCAGAAACAGCCGATATTGTTTTAGTAAATAGTAATCCCATGGATATCTCAGCTATAATTGATTTTGGAAAATCTACCTACAATAAGATGGTCCAAAACCTGTTTTGGGCAACAGCATATAATGCCATTGCCCTTCCATTGGCGACAGGCTTTGTGCCAAGTTTAGTGGTCAGTCCTGCTCTGGGAGCAGTTTTGATGAGTATGAGTACCGTTGTAGTAGCATTAAATGCGCAATTACTGAAGAAATCACTGAAAAGGGTTCGATGATCACCTAAGAGGTTCTATAGCTGGTTGAACCAAACCTTTTAATGATAGATTTCTCAAGCATCTCCCTGTGCTCAGGAGCAGCAATTTTCATTAATTCCAGTGCCCTTTGGCGCAGGTTCTTTCCGTAAAGGTAGGCCGTTCCATATTCAGTTACTACGTAATGCATATGGGCCCTGGTCGTGACCACTCCAGCTCCTTCCTTGAGGAAAGGAACTATTTTAGAAACTCCTTTATTGGTTTTAGAAGTCATGGCCATGATGGGTTTACCCCCTTCAGCTAATGCTGCTCCTCTCATAAAGTCCATTTGCCCACCAACTCCGGAGAAATGATAACTACCAATGGAGTCGGCGCAGACTTGTCCTGTAAGGTCCATTTCAATACATGAGTTGATGGAGATAACCTTCGGGTTTCTACGTATTACTGCAGTGTCATTGACATAGGCAGCTTCATGAAAGGAAACGACAGGGTTGTCATCAATGAAATCATAGAGTTTTCTGTTGCCAACGGCAAACGAGGTGACTATTTTTCCTGGATGTTTTGCTTTGTATTTATTGGTCAAAGCGCCGCTGCTCATCAGGCCCAATACTCCATTAGAAAACATTTCTGTATGTACGCCTAAGTCCTTATGTTGATGAAGTGCATCCAAAACCGCATCTGGAATGGCGCCAATTCCCATTTGAAGGGTCGAGCCATCCTCAATCAGGTCAGCACAGAAATGACCAATACTTTTTTCCTTTTCTCCTATTTTTGATCCGTAATCTACCTCAGGTAGTGGGTCGTCAGCCTCTATGATATGTTGAAAACTGCTGATATGTACCAATCCATCTCCATGAGACCTTGGCATGTTTTTATTGACTTGGGCAATAGCGAGCTTGGCCACCTCTAGAGCTGGTTTGGCCACATCTACTGAAACTCCAAGGGAGCAATATCCATGTTCATCCGGAGGTGATACGTTGACGATGGCCACGTCAATAGGAAGAATGTTTCTTCTAAATAAAATACCGATTTCACTAAGGAAAATAGGTACATATCCGCCACGGCTGGAGTTGACGGCAGACCTAACATTGGCCGAAACAAAAAGTGAATTGATGAAGAAACTTTCGTTATATGGTTCTTCAGTCAGAGGCATTTCTCCTAGGGTTGTTATTGAAACAACCTCTACATCTGTTAATTCTTCATGCCTTTTGGCGAGTGCTTTCAATAATGTGGCAGGGGTAGCAGCACTTCCATGGACAAAAATCCGGTCATGGCTTTTGACCACTTTGACCGCTTCTTCTGGGGTGGTGTAGGAATAATTCATACTTTTTTGAGTTTATGAATCAAAGATCTAATAAGCTTAAATTTAAGGTTTTATCTTGATAGCCTTACAAAGGAAGCACATTGTCATCGAAAAAAGTTTGACTTTTGTCAGCTTGTATTCTGATGTTTAACTTCTGTTTTTGTTGATGTGAATCTTTCGATAGATGTCAGTTGTTTTTTGCTTTTGAATTGGTTTTTTCGAAATTTTATATGGAAAACCGCTAATGCTTCTGGAGATTTTACTCACATGATTTTGTTATATTCGCAAATGAGTTCCAAGAACATCTACAGGGATTTAGAATAAGAAATAGTGCTTCAATTAGAATCAAATTAACCAAAAGCCCATGCTTTCTGAAATTAAGAAATATAAGCCCAAAAACCATATTAGAATTGTTACTGCTGCATCCCTATTTGATGGGCATGATGCTGCCATCAATATCATGCGAAGGATTATTCAGTCTGTAGGCTGTGAAGTAATTCATCTTGGGCACAATCGTTCAGTCCAAGAGATTGTAGATTGTGCCATTCAGGAAGATGCACAGGCGATAGCGATAACTTCCTATCAGGGTGGTCATATAGAGTTTTTTAAGTATATGTATGATTTGCTAAAGGAAAAGGGGGCAGGACATATTAAGATTTTTGGTGGTGGAGGCGGTACGATTCTTCCTGAGGAAATAAAAGAACTCCATGATTATGGCATAAGTAGGATTTATTCTCCAGATGATGGCAGGGAAATGGGACTTCTGGGCATGATCAATGACTTGGTTGAGCAATGTGACTTTCCTCTGGGCAAGGATTTGGACCCAGATATAAAATTGGACAAGGGGCTTCCTAGTGGCCTAGCCAAGCTCATTTCAGCTGCAGAGAATTTTCCAGAAGAAAATTCAAAGATTCTAGAGAAAATAAGAAAAGAAAGCAAGGAAACATCGGTTCCTGTGTTAGGAATTACGGGAACAGGTGGGGCTGGAAAGTCTTCACTGGTAGATGAATTGGCGAGAAGGTTTTTAAGGGATTTTGATGATAAATATTTGGCGATAATTTCAGTGGATCCATCCAAGAGAAAGACAGGTGGCGCTTTGCTGGGAGATAGGATTAGAATGAATGCTATCAACGATCCAAGAGTATATATGCGCTCCTTGGCCACTCGTCAGGCCAATTTGGCACTTTCGAAACATGTGAACGATGCGGTTAATATGGCCAAGCTGGCAGGGTATGATCTGATAATTTTGGAAACCTCAGGTATTGGGCAGTCTGATACTGAAATTACAGAACATGCAGATCTTTCCTTGTATGTGATGACACCTGAGTATGGAGCAGCTACTCAGCTGGAAAAGATTGATATGCTTGACTTTGCTGACCTGATAGCGTTAAATAAGTTCGATAAAAAAGGGGCTTTGGATGCTCTGAGGGATGTGAAGAAGCAATATCAAAGGAATCATGAGCTTTGGGATGCCAAGGAGGAAGAGTATCCAGTTTATGGTACGATAGCCTCTCAGTTCAATGATCCAGGGATGAACCAATTATACTCCAAGATCATGGCCGAACTTAGCAATAAGTGTAATGCCTCATTTGCAGTAGAAGGTGAAGCAGCCAAAGGAGGGACTGAAAAGCAATTTATCATTCCTCCTTCCAGAAACAGATACCTTGCTGAGATCGTGGAGAGCAATAGGACATATGATCGATGGGTAGAGCAGCAGCAGGAAATAGCACAAAGACTGTATGGGATAAGAAAATCATTAGAAGCCTTAGAGAGCGTTGAAATCAATGAAAAGGATCAAATAAAATCCGGCTTGCAAAAAGCCTATAAGCAGGTTGAACTGGATTTTGATCCCAAGAATAAGCAATGGTTGACTGCCTGGCCTGAAACGAAAATGAAGTACGAAGCAGATCTTTTTACCTTTAAAGTAAGGGAGAAGGAAATTAATATTAAAACTTCTTCCCAATCGCTATCAGGAACAAGGGTGCCAAAGGTCTCGCTACCAAAATACGAAGCCTGGGGGGATATACTGAAATGGGGCCTAACAGAAAATGTCCCCGGTGCTTTCCCATTTACGGCTGGCGTTTTTCCTTTCAAAAGAGAAGGGGAAGATCCTACTAGGATGTTTGCAGGTGAGGGTGGGCCAGAAAGAACCAATAAGCGCTTTCATTATGTGTCTAAGGATATGCCTGCAAAGCGGCTGTCCACAGCCTTTGATTCAGTGACTTTGTATGGTGAGGATCCAGATTATCGTCCGGATATTTATGGGAAGATTGGAAACTCTGGAGTGAATATCTGCTGTCTTGATGATATGAAAAAACTCTACTCTGGTTTTGATCTTGCCAGTGCCTTGACTTCAGTTTCTATGACTATTAATGGTCCAGCAGCTACAATGACTGCGTTTTTTATGAATGCCGCCATTGACCAACAATGTGAGCTTTATATCAAGGAGAATGGGCTTGAAGAAGAAGTCAATAATAAGATTGATGAGATTTACCAAGAAAAGGGAGTAGAGCGACCGATTTATTTTGGGGAATTGCCTGAGGGACATGATGGGTTGGGATTAATGCTTCTAGGGGTGACAGGAGATCAGGTGCTGCCACAAAAGGTATATGAGGATATTAAAGCCAGTACTTTGACCAAAGTAAGGGGGACGGTTCAGGCAGATATCCTAAAGGAGGATCAGGCACAGAATACCTGTATTTTTTCTACAGAATTTTCTTTGAGATTGATGGGAGATGTACAGCAATACTTTATTGATCATGGGGTGAGAAACTTTTACTCTGTATCTATCTCAGGTTATCATATTGCTGAAGCAGGCGCTAATCCTATTACCCAACTGGCATTGACCTTATCCAATGGATTTACCTATGTTGAGTATTATGTGTCGAGAGGGATGGATATCAATAAGTTTGCACCCAACCTTTCATTCTTTTTTTCAAATGGTATTGATCCTGAATATGCAGTAATAGGTAGGGTTGCTAGGAGGATTTGGGCTAAGGCTATGAAAATGAAATATGGCGCCAATGAAAGGTCTCAGATGTTGAAATACCATATCCAAACCTCAGGACGGTCTTTGCATGCACAGGAAATTGATTTTAATGATATTAGGACAACACTTCAGGCCCTGTACGCTATTTATGATAATTGCAACTCTTTGCATACCAATGCGTATGATGAGGCAATCACTACGCCAACTGAGTCATCGGTAAGAAGGGCAATGGCCATTCAGCTTATAATCAATAGAGAGCTGGGCTTGACCAAAAATGAAAACCCCATTCAAGGTTCGTTTATTATAGAAGAGTTGACAGATTTAGTGGAGGAGGCTGTTTATACTGAGTTTGAAAGGATTTCTGAGCGTGGTGGCGTTTTAGGAGCCATGGAGACTATGTATCAAAGAGGCAAAATTCAGGAGGAAAGCATGCATTACGAAACCCTCAAGCATACAGGAGAATATCCAATAATTGGGGTAAACACCTTCCTGTCTTCTCAAGGCTCTCCGACAGTTACTCCTGGAGAGGTGATCAGGGCAGATAAGGAAGAAAAGGAAAGTCAGATAAAAGAACTACGAAATCTTCATTTAAAATACCGATCTTTGTCGGCTGAATTGATCAGTGAACTTAAAAATGCGGCCTTGAAAAATGAAAACATCTTTGAACAATTGATGGAGGCGGGTAAGCATTGTTCGCTAGGTCAAATAACCCATGCCTTATATGAGGTGGGGGGGCAATATCGAAGGAATATGTGATCAGGCAAATTAGGTGATTTGATCAAATAAGAATAAAAAGACCAATAATTTTAAAAGGAATAAATTTAATATCATGGCGAAGAGAAATGTGACCGTTACAATGAAAGGGGATTACGAGTATGAAGCTGTTAATCCTCAAGGAAACAAAGTACAGATAGATATGTATGATCCAGAAAAGAAGCAACATCAATCTCCAATGGACTTGGTATTGTCTGCGGTAGCTAGCTGTGCTTCTGTTGATGCGGTACTAATGATGAAGAAAAAGAGAAAGACGGTAACTGATTTTAAAGTGGAAACCGAAGGAGACAGAAATGATGGCGTGCCAGCATTTTATAAGACCATACATATGAATTTTATTCTTACTTCGCCGGATGCGACGGAAGAAGAGTTTGCCAAAGTGGTAAAGTTATCTGTGGATAAGTATTGCTCGGTTTCAGCCTCATTGAGTGCTGAGATTAGCTATAGTTCTGAAGTGAAGCGGCAATGAGAGTATTAAAAGAATTTACTGAAAAAGACATCCGGATTTCTGTTTTTTCATGGAATAACAAATACCTCATTAAGTATGAACAAGGAATGATTGAACAAACCTTTAAAGTTAATGAGATGGATATTCTGGAAGAAAGTGATTTGGATGCCTTTTTTACTTCTGAGTTTTTAGGAGATGTACAAAAAAGATTTGATGAGATGCACCAAACACTAAGAAATCAAATCGAAAATATTTAAATTCGGAAAAGTTTAAATATTTATAGATGAAATATAGCTTTTTTTTAGTTGTAATATGTTTATTGGCTTTTTTCTATGGATGTTCTGAAGAAAAGAGTGGTGTCAATCCTGAGGAATTTGAATTGCTGGATTCTATCGTTTATAGAATTGAGTCTAATTTGTACCCTTTGGAAAAAGATATCGATGAATTAGCATCCTATGCTACTTATTTATTTGCACACAAAGAGCAGTATGCCCAAAAGGCGAATAAAGATCAGTATAAAAGCACTGAGGCGGGAGTAATTTACAGAATAAGTGGAAAGCAAGATGTCAGCAGTGTTTTTGTAAGCTCGGCTACACCTGATAAAGCATCAGTATTTAATCAGGTGTATTACACTGAAGCCTTGGATTCAGCTTTTTCACAGGTTCTTGTTGATCAGCCATTGGTAAGTCAGGTATATTTAAATACTAAGCTTCAAATGTGCAGGATTTATCCTCAATTAGATGTACTGACTGTATTTGAGGAAGATCTAGACCTTACCAAGTTTAATTTTTATTTTATGGCTGACGAGGTACGGAACCCTGAGAAAAAGAGAAAGTGGCTTCAGGATATTTATATAGATCCAGCAGGAAGAGGTTGGATACTTTCTCTGATTCACCCAATATATCATAATCAGGAACTTCAGGGAGTAATGGGGCTTGATGTAACTGTAAATGATTTGATTAATGAATTATTAAGCTATAAAGATAAGAAGTTGGTATTGGTGGATGATTCAGGGAATGTGGTAGCAGGCACTTCTGATGCTATAGAAATTTTGAAGTTGCCACCATTACGAAACCACACTTATGTAGAGACGATAAATTCGAATAATTTCCGTAGGGAAGACTATAATTTGTTTAAGTCAAAAAGTAAAGAGGTCAGGAAAATGGTCTCTAAATTTATCCTTGAAAAGGATAATAAGTTTATATTGGATGGAGAATATGATTCAAAACAACATAAGGTATTATGTAGACCTTTGGATTTAATAGAATGGTACTTGATTGCCATTGAAGGGTAGAACTCACAAGATGCTAAATAAAGCCAGACCGTATAAGTTTCAATTATTTACATGGATGTCCATGGGCTCCATTGTTATTATCCTTTTTTTAGCCTATTTTTTTTATAATGCCCTGTCAAAAAACCTAATAGGCAATAGCCGGCAGTTTTTAAGTAAGCAGGTAGAAATAGCTTCAAATGAATCCCAGAGAAAATTCAATAACTTATTTGAAGACCTTACCTTTTTTACCAAAATCTTGGAAAGTTATCCTGACTTTGAATCTAATGACAATAAGCAGGTCCTTGAAGGAAGAATTAGACGACTTCTTAGTTCTTATGGGAATTTAGTGGATACATTGTTTATTGTTGAGGAAAAAAAATCAAGGGCTTATTTAGTTAGAAAAAACAATTATTTCGAGGGAATTGAAGTTTCTCCGGGTAAAGAATTTACAGATTTTGATAAGTATTTGACCATAAAAAGTCATAATAAACCCTTCAAGGTGGTAGCATCCATAAATGTAGGCGAGTTTTTATCAGATTATGCTGCCAACCATTATCTGGGTGATGGTGGGTATAAATTTTATTTTCAAGGAGATAAGGCACAGGTCATCAGTCCAGATCTAGAAGAGGGTGGATTTATTTCATTTTATCCAAGTTTAAAACGGGAGATTGAAAATGAAATAAAAGGCGGACTAAAAGGTGTATATGAAGGTGATTTGATTCTCTCTGCTGAAAACGGAAAGACAATTAATGCGATTGTCGCACAATATCCTTTTAATTTACACCCTCTTAGATCTAATTATGCCTTAGTATTTGCCAGGGATAGGGAAGTGGTTATCGCCAAGATTTTCAATACCTATATGTTACTTTTAGTGGGACTTTTTGTCCTACTGTTGTTTATCATTTATTTTATGATAAAACACTTTCGAAGCATCAATATAAATAACCATAAACTACAGAAAAAATCCAATGAGATAAATAGGCTCTTTGATCAGCAGACGCTGCTTTTACAAGGAACTAAAGGCTTTGTTTATTTTCATGATTCACATGGGAAGCTTACCAACGTTAGTGATAACCTTATTGATGTACTTGGCTATGAAAAAGAGGAGTTTTTAAATAATAATAGGGATACTGTAGCTCCAGAAGAATTGTATGGGATAAGGGCCAAATTAAAAGAAGCCATTATGAACCATGATGAATATGTGGAGTTTGAGATGAATAACATCAAAAAGGACGGTTCCATAATTAGGGTTAAATGTTTTGAAAGGTTGTTTTATGATGAAAAGGGCAATTTTACCAATAGTGTAGGAATAAGTACTGATATTCACGAAAAGCACCTTGCTGAGCAGGAATTGATCAAAAGTGAGAACAGACTTCGCGCTTTGTTGAACAGTTTGCCTGATATTATATTTATTTATAATAATGAAGGGGTCTTCATCGATTATTATGTGCAGTCTCGTGAATTACTGCTTATAGACCCAAATGATGCTTTAGGGAAATATTTGGGGGATGTGATGCCGCCTCCTTTAAATGAGAGGTTGGTCGCAGCATTTAACAGGGCCTTGAAAACAGGAAGGCTTCAGACAGAGGAAATGGATCTTGAAATTAGCGGGGCGAAAAAGTTCTTCCAAGCTAGATTTTTTAAGTTGGATGATAAGAGAATGATTTCTGTAGCTCGTGATATCACAGAGCAAAAGTTATGGGAAAATGGATTGAAGGAAGCCAAAGAGATGGCTGAAGGTGCCAATAGGGCAAAATCAGAATTTTTGGCTAGTATGAGTCATGAAATAAGAACACCTATGAATGGTCTGCTTGGAATGATAGGCCTATTGGAGGGAACAAAGCTAAATGAAGAGCAAGAACAGTTTGTGAAGGTGATAAAGGATTCTGGTGAATCGCTTTTGGTAATCATTAAGGATATTTTGGATTATTCTAAAATTGAAGAAGGCAAGTTGGAACTTGATTTGCTGGATTTCAATATAGTTGAAGAAATACATAAGGTGACCAATATTTTTTCAGGTTTGATGTCCGCAAAAGAACTTAAGTTTGATTTGCATATTGAAGATGATGTTCCCAAATGGCTGACATTGGATAAGGAAAAGCTCAAGCAAATACTTTTTAATATAATCGGAAATGCCATTAAGTTTACCCCAACAGGTGGTGAGATTAGTCTTAGAGTAAAGGGAGAGCCTATTATGGACAAGAGTTATATGATTTCCTTTTTGATCAAAGATACGGGGATAGGCATACCTAAAGATAAGATAGAAAAGCTTATCCATCCTTTTACTCAGGCGAATCATGGGAATTCAGGAGAAAAAAATGGTTCTGGTCTGGGCTTGGCAATAGCAAATAAGCTTATAGAATTGATGGGAGGGAGTTTGGAAATTGAAAGCGAGCACGGTCAGGGTGCAGAGTTTTCTTTTTCTGTATTTGGCAGGGTAGCTGTTCCAAGAGAAGGGAATGCTACCAAAGGACTTGAAGGTGCCCAAAGTGAAAATGCCATTAGTAAAATTTCCGATAGGTATCCGTTATCTATTCTTTTGGTAGAGGATAATGAAATCAACTTGAAATTTATGAAGTTGTTGATGAAACAGTTGGGGTACTATGTGGATACGGCTCATAATGGAGTGGAGGCTATCAGTGCAGTAGAGAAGAAGGACTATGATTTAATCTTTATGGATTACCAAATGCCATTTATGGATGGGCTAGAAGCTTCAAAATCGATTAAATCTATAAGAAGGGGGAGGAATGTACGTATTATAGGTCTTTCGGCCAATGTGTTTAAGGAGGATATTGAAAAAGCCCTGCTGTCAGGGATGGATGATTATTTGACCAAGCCCATTAAGATTCAGGAATTGGTGAAAAAGATAAAGGCATCATTTGAAATCAATGCATAAAAAAGCCGAAGCATTAATGCTTCGGCTTTTTTATGCATAATAGGTGCTAACCTTTTTATAGTTTAGTGTCTATATCAAAGGATTCAAGGTAATCAGCAACACGTTTAACAAACATGCCTCCCAATGATCCATCCACCACTCTGTGGTCATAAGAATGAGAAAGGAACATTTTGTGCCTGATAGCGATCACATCGCCGGTAGGCGTTTCTATCACTGCTGGTTTTTTAGTGATGGCTCCTACAGCCATGATGGCTACCTGTGGCTGCACTATGATCGGTGTGCCCATTACATTTCCAAATGAACCAACGTTGGAAAGGGTATAAGTTCCACCTGATAAATCATCTGCTCCCAATTGGTTGTTTCTGGCGCGATTGGCCAGATCATTGATTTTTTTCGATAGACCTACCAAGTTCAGTTCATTGGCTTTTTTGATTACTGGGACTATCAGGTTTCCACTTGGTAAGGCTACTGCAATGCCTATATTGATGTCTTTTTTCTTAATGATCTTGGTGCCATCTACTGATATGTTGATCATCGGGAAGTCCTGTATGGCCTTGGCCAACGCATGGACAAAGAAAGGAGTAAAGGTAATAGGTTCACCCTCTTTCTTTTTATATTCATCTTTGACCTTGTTCCTCCATAATACAATATTGGTGACATCAGCCTCAACAAATGAAGTTACATGAGGAGAGATTCTTTTGGATTCCAGCATTCTTTCCGAGATCATCTTCCTCATTCTGTCCATTTCAATGATCTCATCTCCCGCACTGATACTTGGGGCTGGAGTTCCAGAAATGGAAGTCACTGCCTGCTGGGTACTTTTGCCCCTGTTTTTGAGGTAGCTCAACATGTCATTTTTGGTTACCCTACCGTCTTTACCTGTTCCAGGGACAGTGAAAAGTTCTGCCTTGCTTATATTTTCTTCTTTGGCAATACTTAACACCAATGGTGAATAAAACCTATCGTCACTAATACTACTTGCTTTCACAGTACCGCTCATTATGGCAGCTGTTTGTGCTGGGGCAGCAGCCAAGAGCTCTTCTTTTTCCTCTATGTCTTTGTCTTCTGTGGAATCGGAAGAAGGTTCTTGCACGGTTTCTTCTGCTTCACCCTCAATTTCAATGATGGCAATAGGTGCTCCCACGGCAACTACATCCCCTTCGCCGACGAGGATTTTCTTCAATACGCCTGCATGTGATGAAGGAACTTCTGTATCCACCTTATCGGTAGCTACTTCCAAAACTGATTCATCCTGTTCAATGGAGTCTCCTTCGCTTTTAAGCCAAGTAAGGATGGTGCCTTCAATAATACTTTCACCCATTTTGGGCATTACCATTTCTACAGTTGCCATGTTATATTTATTTAATTGGGCTAATTATCTAAATTTAAAATTATATTTTAATAATGTGTTTCCAAAATAGTTTTGTCAAAACTTTTAATTGTTTTATTCTGAAATCACCTTTCTCAATAAACTCAATACTGCTATCGCAGAATATTGAATATTCAATTCTCTATCATGGGCTAGTTGCAACTTTTTGGTAACTGTTCCGCTTTCACTTGCACAGGCTATCCAAACAGTGCCTACAGGTTTTTCGGCACTTCCCCCTCCAGGTCCTGCAATACCACTACTGGCCAAGCCAAAGTCAGCATTGAACTTCTTTCTGACCATTTCGGACATCTCTATAACGGTTTCTTCGCTGACAGCCCCATGGGTTTCCAAAGTGCTGTTTTTTACTCCCAACAATTCAGCTTTGAATTTATTGTGATAGGGAACAATGGCTCCATTAAAATATTCACTGCTACCAGCAACACTGGTGATCAAATGGGAAATATAACCTCCTGTACAACTCTCCGCCAAAGCTACTGTTTTACCTTTAGTCTTCAAAAGTCGCCCTATGGCATTTTCCAGTTCGTCTTGGTCAAAACCATAGATATAGGATTGGATAAGAGGAGTTACCTTATCAATTTGTGTTTGAACATCCTTTTCCAATTGCTTATAATTGCTCCCAAAGGCGGTTAGCCTAAGCTTGACCTGCCCAAGGGATGGAAGATAAGCTAATTTAATATGTTCAGGCAAATTGTCCTCCCATCCATGAATTAAGTCAGCCAACCAGCTTTCTCCAATACCAAGAGTTTTGATGACTTTGTGATATATGACAGGCAATGGGAAAATATTTTGGATCTTTGGTAGTACAAAACTTTCCATAAGATGTTTCATTTCATGCGGCACGCCAGGCATTGACATCCATACCGTGCCATTTTCTTCAAACCACATTCCTGGCGCGGTTCCCCGATCATTTTTGATATATTGGCATTTGCTGGGGAGATGTCCCTGGAGTTCATTTAAAGGGGTAAGTTCTCTACCTCTTTTGGCAAAAAAGTGGCGTACATCTTCTATGGCCTTTTTCACAGGGACTATCTCACATTGAAAATATTTGGCCATCAAAGGCTTGGTGAGATCATCCTTGGTAGGACCTAGTCCGCCCGTGATCAAGACAATGTCTGCCCTGCTTTCAGCGCTTGAAAAGGCATTTAATATGTCTTTTTCATTATCTCCTACGGTAGTTTTGCGAACAACCCTTACTCCGATTTTGTCCAATTCCTTACTGATCCAGTGACTATTGGTATCCACGATCTGCCCATAAAGCAACTCATCACCAATAGCTATAATTTCTGCTGTTATCTCTTTCATAGGATATAATCAATCAGTTCACGCACGTTTGTAGGTGATGAAACTAAAGTCATATTCATTTTTCTCATCTTTTTGGAAAGCTTCTTTTTGGACTACTTTCCATTTATTAGCGGAAATATTGGGGAAATAGGTGTCTCCTTCTGGACTACAGTCCACCTCAGTAACCAACAATTCATCTGAAAGTTCTATAGCCTGCTTATAAATCTCCCCGCCTCCTATGATAAAAACCTTGTCCTGATTGTTTTTCTTTGCCAGATCCAGGGCATCTTGAAGATGATGGACGATATGGTGACCATCCGGAATGGAATAATCTGAATTTCTTGTGATTACTACAGAGGTCCTATTAGGAAGGGGCTTGCCCATTGATTCATAGGTCTTCCTGCCCATAATAATATAATGACCAGTAGTGTGATTTTTAAAGTGCTTAAGGTCAGCGGAAAGCTTCCAGATTAATTGGTTGTCCTTTCCGATGACATTGTTTTTAGCCTTGGCTACAATGATAGAAACTGTCAAAACCTTAGATTTTTTGGATTGCACAAGATACCAAGGTTTTTTGAAGCTTTAAAAAATGCCCTTCAAAAAGTTTTTTGTAATTCTGATGGAATTGGTCATCAAATCTGAATTTATTGTGCTTCCATGACATTAGTGTATTCTGCCATGTTGAAATCAAAATCTTTAGAACTATTGATTTCCAGTGTTTTCATGATTGAAGTGCTCTTGTCGGTTTTTGAGGAGTAGCTTGTTTCCAGTATATTCCCCTCCGGAAGTTTTTCATATACTTTTGGATATTTATTTTTCATAGCTTGACTGCTAAAGAAATTGGAATTAGAAAAGAATGAAGAAAATCCGGGAATAGGATTTTTGCTTGCCCAAAAACTAAAAGTACCATCCTCATTTTCGCCCTGATATTCTTCGCATTCGTGGCCTAAGATATTTTTTGTATTACCTGTCTTATCAAATTTAAATTCCTCATCCTCCATTTTTTCCATATCACTTTGCGAGGTCTTTTCCATCATTTTGTTCCAGTCCATCCCATAAGCCATGCTGGTTTTTTCACCATCTTTGTTTTCCATGAATAATATGGTGGCTTGGTTTTTATGATCTAATACCATGGAAACATGATCATTCTTTTTTTCAGGGTTTTCTATTTCCATTCCCCAATGCTCCGAATTATCGCTGTGAAGGAATCTTATCACTGAGGGATCTATCTCTTTACCTTTTTCATCAGTGCCGGTGATTTCCATATCAGTATAACCTTTGAATTGATATTGATCCTCAGTATCCACATTGAAGTTCATGCTTCCCATCATTTCTCCATAATCCATTCCTGAACCCTCGTATTCGGTGCTCGGACCAAATACTTCTTCCATGAACTCTTCCATTTTGCGCTGTGAGGCATTTTCTACTTCTTGGTTTACCCGTTCTTCAACTGCGTTTTCAGCCCCTTTTTGGACAGCTTTTTTTAATTTTTTGATAAACTGGGCATTGACCAATGAGGGACTAATCAACAGACTGATAATAATGGCTAATATTCTAATTTGCGCTTTCATGACTGAGGGAGTTTTGTCTTATATAAAAATACCCAAAATTATTTTAAGTGGCTAGTAATGAGTGGGTATTGGTGCGTTGGGATAGTTGGTTACCCCTTTGGGTGAGCAAGTAAAGGTGCTGGGTTAGGATATAAAATAAAAAACGGTGCTTCTAATATGAAACACCGCTTTTAAAAACAATAAAAATAATTGGTTTATGATTCTAATATTTGTCTTTTAGAACTTATGTCCTCTTAAGAAATCTTCAATTGGCATTCGTTTTTTCCCTTGCATCTGGATTTCTTTGATCTCAAGCGCTCCTTCAGCAGTTTGAAAGCGCAGGTATTTTTTATTATCTGTGTCCATCTCTCCAATTGCTTTTCCTTTAAGATCATCTATTACATCGCTGGAGTAAATTTTACAGGTTTTGTCATCAATGCTTGTCCAGGCAGCTGGATAAGGAGACAGCCCACGGATTAGATTGTGGATGTTTTCCGCCTTTTGGTTCCAGTCAATCATACAGGTCTCTTTAAAGATTTTGGGTGCATGGTTCAGTGCCTTGCTTTCATCCTGCATTTGTGTGGTGACTTCTCCCTTGCTGACTTCTTCAATAGTCTTAAGGACTAGTTTAGAACCCTTTTTCATTAATTTTTCATAGAGACTGCCAATGTTGTCCTCTGGCTGGATAGCTTCCTTTTCTTGGAAAATGATACTTCCTGTATCTATTTCATGTTTCAGGAAAAAGGTAGTGACACCGGTTTCCTTTTCTCCGTTGATAATGGCCCAGTTGATTGGTGCAGCTCCCCGGTAATTGGGCAGCAGAGATGCATGGAGGTTGAAAGTTCCCCTTGGAGGCATACTCCAAACTGATTCGGGAAGCATTCTAAAGGCAACTACTACTTGTATATCGGCCTGATAACTTCTTAGCTCCTCCAAGAAATCCGGGTTCTTTAAGTTGGTCGGCTGGAGAACAGGGATATTATGCTTCAAAGCAGCTTCTTTTACAGGAGAAGGGATAAGCTTCTGGCCCCTGCCTTTTGGCTTATCTGGAGCAGTAACTACTGCCACTACATTCCAGCCATTTTCTACTAAAATCTCTAAGGATGGCACGGCGAAATCTGGCGTGCCCATATAGATGATGCGAAGATCTTTATTCATTATGTTTTTACTTTTCCTGCTTATTTATACAGTAGGTATTTTTCTCTTATAGCTTTATAGGCTTCCAAACCTGGTTGCCAGCTAGCCTTGATTTCTTCTTCTGATTTGCCCGCAAGGATGTCTGCTTTCAATTTGTTCGTTCCGGCCAGTTTATCGAAGAAATTATTGAAGAATTTGGCATTCAAGCCTGATTTTTGGTACATCTCCAAAAGGTACTGTAATGTGAACTGATGGGAGAGCGGAGTGTTCCTCAAATCAGTACCATAGCATTTTTTACCCTCATGTGGTGGATGCTTACTCATGCCATCTATACTGACAGGGGTAAAGGTGAAATCTCCATATTTTGGATCTGGTGCACCATAAACCTGAAAAGGATAATGAGTCCCCCTTCCTACACTGATATCAGTCCCCTCAAAAAAGCAAAGTGAAGGGTAAAGTCTAATGGAAACATCATTTGGAAGATTTGGGGATGGCTTGATAGGCAAGGAATAATGCATGCTGTGGTCCCAGTTGGCTACAGGAACTACAGTAATATCTGCTTTGATGCCTCCTTTTAACCAACCTTCTCCATTGATCATTTGAGCAAGCTCACCCATACTTAGTCCATGTACTACAGGTATAGGGTGCATGCCTACAAAGCTCTTGAACTTCGGGTCCAAAACAGGACCATCGATATAATCTCCATTTGGGTTGGGACGGTCCATGATGATAAGAGGTTTGTTTTGTTCTGCGCAAGCTTCCATAACATAATGCATGGTGCTGATATAAGTGTAAAATCTCAGCCCCACATCTTGAAAATCAAATAATAGAATATCTATATCGCTCAGAACTTCCGGTGTGGGTTTTTTATTATTTCCATAAAGGGAAATTACTGGAATGCCAGTTTCCTTATCAATATCATTTTTTATATGCTCCCCGGCATCAGCCGTTCCTCGAAACCCATGTTCCGGAGCAAAGATTTTTTGAATCTTGATGCCTTGGGATAAAAGAAAGTCTGCTAAGTGCTGATTGTCCATTTGGGTCAAAACACTGGTTTGGTTGGCTACTAGCCCAACCCGCTTTCCTTTAAGCAGAGGCAGATAGATTTCGGGCTGATCGGCTGCTGGCAAAATGGTAGCAGCTTCCTTTTCGCTTTCCTGCTGATTTTCTGCATTTTCATTTGACCGGCTTTTGCAATATGCAAGGCTACCAACTAAAAAAGTCAATAGAAGTATTAATTTTAACTGCTTCATATTAATTTGCATTAGAATCTTAACAAAATAAAACACTTCATTGAACCTTTCCTACTTCATTGCCAAAAGAATTAGCTTTAAAAGAACAGGCGGATTTACCGGAACCATCCATCGCATTGCAGTAGCCAGTATTGCCATTGGTCTATCCATACTGATAATTTCATTTTTGATTTTAGGAGGTTTTCAGCAGGTGGTTTCCGAAAAGGTTTTTTCATTTACTGGTCATTATCAGGTTCATAAATTCACTTCAAACAATGCCTTTGAGGAATATCCATCCAGTAAAACCAGCCAGTTTTATACCCATTATAAGGACTATGACTTCATTAAGCATGTGCAGGAATATGCCTTTAAGCCAGGCTTACTAAAAGGGGATGAGGAAGTTCAGGGGGTGCTGCTCAAAGGTGTAGGTGAGAATTTTGACCAAGAGGCTTTTGAGCCTTCCATAGTGGAGGGAAGGTTTATTGATTTTAAGGAAGATGGTTCTACCTCTTATGAAGTGCTGCTAAGTAGAAAAATAGCGGACAAGCTATTGCTGGGAATAGGGGACAAGGTGACCATGTATTTTGTACAAGATCCGCCTAGGTATAGAAGGCTAGAGATTGTTGGGATATATGAAACTTATTTGGAGGATTTTGATGATAAAATGATTATCGGGGATATTCAGAATATTCGAAACCTCAATGGTTGGGAAGATGATATGGTAGGTGGTTTTGAAGTGTTTTTGAAAAATCCCGAAGAGATTGATGAGAAAAATGAGGCCTTGTACCGAATGATTGATTATGACCTTAAAGTGGATAAGGTGACCGATAAGTTTATCCAGATTTTTGACTGGCTTAAATTATTGAACAATAATGTTTATGTGTTTTTGGGCCTAATCCTTTTTGTGGCTTCTTTTAATATGATCGCTATCCTTTTTATCCTTATCATGGAGCGGACCCAGATGATAGGGATGTTGAAGGCCTTGGGAAGTGCTAATAGACATATCAGAAGGATTTTTGTTTGGAACGGGATAAGGATAATTGGCAGGGGAATGCTAATAGGTAATTTGATAGGATTGGGCTTTGCTTGGGTTCAGTATGTGACCAGGTTTATTGGCCTAGATCCTGAAAATTATTATATGAGCTTTGTGCCTATCCAATGGAATTGGGCGGTAATTGTGGGTATCAATATATTGGTTTTGGTGATCACTAGCTTGGTATTGTTTATACCGGCCATGGTGATCAGTAATGTTCAGCCTATTAAAGCAATTCGCTTTGACTAATCTTTGCCCGTTTATAAGGGCTGAACAGGCTTTTGAATTTCATATAGATTACTCCTAATACCGCCTCCTTAAAAATATGAGTGGACATTTTGGAAGTTCCTTTGGTTCTATCGGTGAAGATGATAGGGATTTCCGTGATTTTATAACCCAACTTCCAAGCGGTGAATTTCATTTCGATCTGGAATGCATAGCCTACAAATTTGATTTTATCCAGCTTGATCCCTTCCAAGACACTTCTGTGGTAACATTTAAACCCAGCAGTGGTATCTTTAATAGGTAAGCCTGTAATGAACTGCACATATACACTGGCAAAATAGGACATTAAAACCCTGCCCATCGGCCAATTGACCACATTCACTCCCTTAATATATCTTGACCCAATAGTCAAATCAAAACCATCTATAGCGCATGACTCATACAATCTGATCAGGTCTTTGGGATTATGGGAAAAATCAGCATCCATTTCAAAGATATAATCATAATCCTTCTCAAGGGCATACTTGAAACCAGTTATATAGGCTGTTCCCAAGCCTAGTTTTCCCTTTCTTTCTATGAGGTGGATCCTACTTTCAAAGGATTGCTGGAGGTCTTTAACAATTCCCGCAGTACCATCAGGGGAATTGTCATCAATGATCAAAACCTCAAAATGCCCAGCTAAATCCATGACAGCCATGATGATGTCATGGATATTTTCCTTTTCGTTAAAGGTAGGTATGATGACTAACTTCTTGTGATTCATATTGCAAGTCCCAAAAATAGGACTTAAAGCGATTAATTACATAGTTAAACGTAAAAAATCCGCAATGAGTAGAAATTAGAAACATTTGTCCAAGTTATCTTTGGCATATTCACTTCCATGTTTTGCGGCTAGTCTTAGGTCTTGGCAGGACTGGCTAGGGTTGATTTCCATTTGGCAAATGGCTCTTCGTGCAAGTGCGTTATAATGTTTGGGCTGACTTTTTAATACCCTGTCAAAGTCCTCTGTCGCCCAATCCAGCATGCCCATTCTCATATAAGCCAGGCCTCTGTTATAATAGGCCGTCATGTTGTCGCCCGAGTACATGATGTACATGTTAAATTGGGAAGCAGCTGTCCAGGCATCTCCAAGGTGGGCTTGAACTATTCCTCTATAGAAGTAAATGGAAGCATTTTTGGGGTCAAGTTTTTTTGCCTCAAAAAGGAAATCCTCGGCTGATTTATAATTTTCGTTCTTGATCATGGATCTACCTAGCATAATTAGCAGTTCTACATTTTTAGGGTCTTCCTTTGCTGCCAATAAGAAATGTCTTTCAGCTTGTTTATACTCTTCCAATTCCCAATAGACTTTGCCCATTCCTGCTAATGCCTGTGGGTCATGTGGAGCCAATTGTAGGATTCGTTTATAATCTGTCAATGCCTTTTCATATTCTTCCAAGGCTTCATGACTCATGGCCCTGAGTTGTATGGCTTGGGTATCTGACATCTTCATAAACAATAACCAGTTGAGCTCTGATATAGCAGCCTCAAATTGCTGGTTGGTATAATATCGATTGGCCTTTTCAAAATTCCCTTGGCAGGATGAAAAAAGCAAGAGCAATAAAAATGGGGCTAAATTTTTCATAGTTAATAGTTTAGTTATAAAACTAACAAAATAGGTGTTTTTAATCAATAGCAATTGAAAGTTTTTTTGAACCTCGGCAATCCAGCTGCAATAGACAGGTCGTATATGGTTTTGAATTAACTGTTAAACAAAAGAACCATGATCAAGAAAATTTTAATCGGAACAGTTGCATTGGTGGTCATTTTGGTGGCCACCTTGGCTGTTCATATTTATTTGGTGACCAATGACAGGCCAAAAGGGCCAAATTGGGCCATGAGTCAAATTGACTTTAACGAGGATATGGACTCATTGAAGATGGAGGAGATCAAGACTGAGCTTTTGGAAATAGAAGGTATGCGGGATGTCAGGATCAATAGGACCTCTGATTATTTGATTGTCCTATATGATCGCAAGCAACATAATCCTCATGATTTGGTGGACAACTTGAACAAGGATTATCAGCTTCAATCAACACTTTTTCAGCCTAGCGAAGAACAGTTGGCGGCAAGTTGTCCTGCTATTGACAAGAAATCATTGACCTATATGGTGGAGAGCTATTTCGAAAACCTTTTTACTAACTAATATTTTATTACATAAACCTTAAGAAAAATGAAAAAACTAAATCAATTGATGGCCTATATGCTACTGATGACTTTGGTAGTATTTTCATCCTGTAAGGATGATGATGATGTGATGCCACCCGAGGTAGATGATTCTTTCTATGCTACCAAACTGGGCGGTGAGACCATGGTAGCTGACCCAGATAATAATGGCCAGATGATCGAACAAGGTTATCTAAACCTTAGAACAGTGGTTACGGGTACAGTGCTAACTATTGCTACTGATGATAAATACGCAAGTATAAGGCCCTATTTTAATGTGCTTTTGGCCGAGGTGGGAGCCAGTGATTATTCAGGCTTTACTGCTTTAGTGAAAGATTTTACAGACCTATTGGCGGAATCTACTGGTGCAGAAAATTTCACCTATTCAGGGATGAGCATGGCTGATGCGCATGATCCTACTAAAAATGATAGAATGAACGGTATGATCGATAGTGATGATTTCGATTTATTCGTGGAGGCAGTGGTACAGGCGGCTACGGAAGCTGGATTTGGTAGTGCGGATATTTTGGGTCCTGTAGGAGATCTTTTAGGTTCTACCAAAGCGGATATCGTCCAGCGTGAAGATGGAACCATGATCGATCTTTATACGCGTTTAGGTGGTACTGTGATGGTAGATGATGGTAATGGAAATATGGTTGAAGCAGGATATCTTCCTTTGCAGGCAGTGGTGACCGAAACAGTATTGGTGATTGCAACAAATGAGGGAGGTAAATATGATAATCTTCAGCCTTATTTCCCTGTATTATTAGCAGAAGTTGGTGCTCAGGATTTTTCTGGATTTACAGCTTTAGTCGGTAATTTTAGTGACCTGTTGGCACAATCTATCGGTTCAACCAATATTACTTACAGTGGTATGAATATGGCTGATGCACACAATCCTGATGTAAATCCTAGAATGACCGGTAAAATAACTGCAGCAGATTACGATTTGTTTATTACTGCAGTTGTTGAAGCAGCTACTAATAAAGGGGTGCCAGAATCGATTATTGGTGAATTCGGTGGCTTGTTGACCAGCGAAGGGCTAAAAGGAGCTATTATTCAAGGTTCTTAATATTTATACTCAGATTAGATATCAAAAAAGGCTTTCCAACCGGAAAGCCTTTTTTATGTGAATTAAATAAGCGTTTTTTTATAATACTCCCTTGGTACTTGGAAGTTGGTTCAAGGCAGCTATATCTCTTTTAACTGCCATCTTGATGGCCCTTGCCAAGCCCTTGAAGATGGCTTCAATTTTATGATGCTCATTATTTCCTTCTGCTTTGATATTCAGGTTGCACTTGGAAGTGTCGCTGAAAGACTTGAAGAAGTGATAGAACATTTCAGTAGGCATATCTCCGATTTTTTCACGGTTAAATTCCGCCTCCCACATCATCCAGGGCCTTCCTCCAAAGTCAATGGCCACCTGTGCAAGCACATCATCCATTGGTAAAAGGAAACCATATCGGTATATGCCCTTTTTGTCCCCTAGGGCCTTAAGGTAAGCTTCACCCAGTGCCAAAGCGGTATCTTCAATGGTGTGGTGTTCATCTATATGAAGGTCACCATTTACCTTGATAGTCAAATCCGTTCCTCCGTGTTTGCCTAATTGCTCTAGCATATGGTCAAAGAAAGGCAGGCCCGTGTCAATATCGCATTTACCTGAACCATCCAAGTTTACACTGATGCTGATTTGGGTTTCAGAAGTACTTCTTTCAACTGAAGCTTTTCGGGCAGGTAGTCTTAAAAATTCATAGATTTCATCCCAAGAGCCAGTGGACAAAGCGGCACCTTCAGCAGCTTCTTCTCCAATAAAGATGGCTTGCGTACCTAGATTCTGAGCTAATTGGATATCTGTTTTACGGTCACCAATAACATAGGAATTGGCCAAGTCATATTCACCTTCCAGATATTTGGTTAATAAGCCTGTTCTTGGCTTTCTGGTAGGCGCATTCTCATGCTCAAAAGTCTTGTCAATATGGATGTCAGAAAAAATCACCCCTTCCTCTTCCAAGGTTTTTAACATCTTGAACTGAGCAGGCCAGAAGGTGTCCTCTGGGAATGAATCTGTGCCCAAACCATCCTGATTGGTAACCATGACCAATTCATAATCGGTTTCTTCAGCTATCTTCCTTAGGTTTGAAATGGCTTTTGGATAGAATTCCAGTTTTTCAAGGCTATCTACCTGAAAATCCACTGGTGGCTCCTTGATAATGGTGCCATCTCTATCTATAAATAATACTTTTTTCATTTTCGTCTATGGTTATTATTGGCGCATGGCCAATTGGAATAATCGTTTGTTTATGCAGTTGCCAATTCAGCTGGGCATTGCTGCAAAGCCTCTAGCAGTCGCTCGTTTTCTGCCCTTGTTCCAACAGAAATCCTTAGGCATTCATTGCAAAGCACCACCTTTGATCTGTCTCTAACGATGATTTGATTTTCAATTAAGTAGTCATAGGTCTTTTTGGCAGCAGGTACTTCGACCAAAAGGAAATTGGCATGACTTGGATAGATTTTTTTGATCAAATCCATCTTTTCAAAAGCCTTCTGAAGGAAATCTCTTTCCTCCATGATCTCAGCGACCATTTTCTTCATCTTATCAGTGTCATCAATAGCTGCTAAAACAGTCTCTTGGGTCAGACCACTAATATTGTAAGGAGGTTTAATTTTATTGATGATCTTGGTAATTTCCTCAGAAGCAAAGGCCATTCCCAGCCTCAAAGATGCCAGTCCCCAAGCTTTGGAGAAGGTCTGCATGACCAGGAGGTTTGGATAATTTTTGAGCTCTGTTGTAAAGCTGGGCTCATCACTGAAATCAATATAGGCTTCATCAACCACTACCAATCCATCAAAACCCTTGATTACTTTTAGTATATCTTCTCGATCTACTTTGTTTCCACTTGGGTTGTTGGGAGAGCAAATGAAAATTATTTTGGTGTTTTCATCCACTGCATCCAAGATGGCATCAGTCCTTAGCTGAAAGTCTTTTGTGAGATTTACCTTTTTGATGGCAATATCATTCACTTCAGCACTAACCTCGTACATGCCGTAAGTAGGAGGAAGGATAATGATATTGTCCAGCCCAGGTCTACAAAATGCACGCATTAATAGATCAATCGCCTCATCACTTCCATTTCCCAAAAAGATTTGATCTACAGGGACATCCTTGATGGCACTGATCTTTGTCTTTAGGGCAAACTGATAAGGGTCTGGGTATCTATTGAAGTCATCAGCGGTGATAGAGCCAAAAGGATTTTCATTGGCATCTAAAAACACACCTTCTTTACCAGAGTATTCATCCCTAGCGGAAGAGTAAGGTTTCAGCTGGGCAATATGTGGTCTTAAGATTTTATTAAGGTCAAAAGCCATGATTATTTATTCTCTTTAAGGTATTTTAATCTTACTGAAACCGCATTTTTGTGAGCATCCAGTAATTCGTTGCCTGCCAATACCTCAATGGTTGGGCCTAGGTTTTGAATACCTTTTTCGGTGATTTTTTGATAGGTAATCTTTTTGACAAAACTGTCAAGGGATACACCACTGTAATTTTTGGCAAAGCCATAGGTAGGCAGTGTGTGGTTGGTGCCTGAGGCATAATCCCCCGCAGATTCAGGAGTGAAGTTTCCTATGAAAACAGATCCTGCATTGATGATTTGAGATACTACCTCATCTTCATTTTCAATATTGATGATCAGGTGTTCGGGCGCATATTCGTTGATCAATGCAATGGCCTTGTCCTGATTGCCCATGATCACTGCAACACTGTTTTCGAGGGCTTTTTTTGCAATTGCCTTTCGTGGAAGTTTCTCCAATTGCTTTTCTACCTCCTTAAGGGTTTTTTCAGCTACCTTGGTAGCGCTAGCTACAAGCACAACCTGACTGTCAATCCCATGTTCAGCTTGAGATAACAGGTCTGAAGCTACAAAGGAAGGAACAGCAGTTTCATCAGCATATACCAAAACTTCCGAAGGTCCTGCAGGCATATCTATAGCTATGCCTTTTTTGGTAGCTAACTGTTTGGCTGCTGTGACATATTGGTTGCCAGGTCCAAAAATTTTGGCAACTTGCGGAACGCTTTCAGTTCCATAGGTCATGGCTGCGATAGCTTGGGCACCGCCTACTTTGACGATTTTGTCTATACCGATGAGGTCAGCTGTATATAATATGGCAGGATGGATTTTCCCTTCTTTATTAGGAGGGGTACAAAGCACAATTTCTTCACATCCAGCAATATTTGCTGGTACCCCAAGCATCAATACAGTGGAGAACAATGGAGCTGTTCCCCCCGGAATGTACAAGCCCACTTTTTGGATTGGAACACTTCTGCGCATACAGGTAACCCCTTCCATTACTTCCATACTAAGGTCTGGAGTGGCTTGTGCTTTATGGAATTTCTCAATATTATCTTTCGCCAATAATATGGCATCTTTAAGATCTTGATCCACCAAGTCATAAGCCGCTTTGATTTCCTCACGACTTACCAAAAGGTTTTTGATTTCTACATGATCGTATTCCAAAGCGAATTTTTTCAAAGCCTTGTCACCTTGTCGCTTCACTTTGCGCATGATAGGTTTGACAATTTTTTGAATTTCCTTCATTTTTTGAGCCGGTCTTGCCAGTTCTTTTTTCCATTCGCTTTTGCTTGGGTTAGTTATAACTCTCATCAGTATTTTTTTTGAAAGTGATTCGAATTAAAGTACCATTTTTTCGATTGGCACAACTAATATACCTTCGGCCCCGGCAGCTCTCAACTCTTCTATGTTTTCCCAGAAAAGATCTTCGCTCAATACAGAGTGTACGGAAGACCAACCTTCCTCGGCCAATGGCAAGATGGTAGGGCTTCTCATGCCGGGGATCAGTGAGATGATCTTATCCAGTGATTTATTCGGCGCATTCAGCAAAACATACTTATTGCTCTTTCCAGTTTGAACAGCATTGATTCTGAAAAGAAGTTTTTCTACAATCGCCATTTTTTCCTCACTCAATCCTTTGTGGCTGATCAATACGGCCTCGGATTTAAAGATTTCTTCTACTTCCTTCAGACCGTTCATCATCAAAGTGGAACCTGAGCTGACAATGTCACAAATCCCTTCAGCCAGGCCGATGCTAGGAGCAATCTCCACTGAGCCGCTGATCTCATGGATTTCAGCATTGATATTATTTTTCTTTAAATAATCACCAAGGATTTTAGTATAAGAAGTAGCGATGTTTTTGCCTTCAAAATAGGAAAGACCTGGATATTCTTGGCTTTTTGGAATGGCCAATGATAATCTGCACTTAGAAAAACCAAGTTTTTTAAGCACGTCAACACTTTTGTCTTTTTCTACCAGTTCATTTTCGCCAACGATACCTAAATCAGCAACACCGTCGGCTACATAACCAGGGATATCATCATCCCTTAAGTATAGAAATTCAATAGGGAAGTTTGTAGAAGTGGATTTTAACTTACCAGTGCCATTATAAAATTTGATGCCACATTCTTTGATGAGGCGTAATGAGTCTTCACTTAATCGGCCGCTTTTTTGGACGGCTATGCGAATAATATTTTCCATGAAATAAAGATACAAATATGAATAGTTCTTTTTAGAAATTCTCTGAATCAATCGGGCCGCACAAACAGTTATCGCACAGCCACTGGGGCGATATGTAAATAGTATTCCTCCTTAAGAGGAATGATGGAAATGATGAACAGTAACAGTATGCTGTACTGCAAAAAGTGGAAGGATGGAGATATGTTTGATAGTGCTGTTCATGATTTGATCACAAATTTAAACAGCTATCGTTGTTATCCAAAAAAACGAAATGATTTTTGATGAAAATTAACAAATCCTTAAAGAAATGTCTGTGTTATCATGGAATTGTAAAGATGTTTCTCTTTATCATTTTTCAATGATTTCATGGTTACCACGGTCCTCTTGATGATTTTTTGAATCATTGAATCCATGATCTGATCATAATCACCTCGCTCCTCAAGTTGGCCTTGTCTTTGAAACTTGTCTAGTTCTTCCATTTTCATGGCCTGTAATGCCGTTTTCATGTTTCTGATCACTTCAAGGTTTTTGCTGTCCTGCTTCCAGTTGAGGAATTCAGCAATATATTCTTCAAGAATCATTTCCACTTTACCAATACATGCCTTTTTTTTCTGAAAGGTTCCGTTGGTTACCTGACTGATGTCATCCATGTCAAAAAGTACCATTCCTGGTATTTTCCCTATTTCAGGTGAGATGCTGCGCGGTATGGAAATGTCCACCATTACCTTGAAAACATTTGAATGTTTCTCAAAATGACTTTGATCAATTATTGGGGCTGGAACACTGACGGTAGAAATAATGATATCGTACTTATTTATTGCCTCATTGATATTTTTAAAGGGCATGTATTGAATATTGGCTTTGTTTTTTTGATTGAAAAGCTCCAATTTTTCTTGTGAGCGGTTAATGACAGTCAGGTCATTACAGCCTTGAGAGATCAAATGACGACATACATTTTGGCCCATATCACCAAAGCCAATGACAGCAATCTTTGGGAGTTTGAGCATGTTCTGATACTCAGAAATCATGTCGACCGCTGCGTAGGGAGCAGAGCTGATGCCTGATCGAAAGCCTGTCTGACTGGCTATTTTTTTATTGGCAGCAAAAATTACATGCATTAATCTATGAATATAAGTTCCTGCTGTTTCGGTTTCCTTTGCCAGTTCATAGGCTGATTTGAATTGCGAAATTATTTGCGCGTCTCCTAATATTTGAGATTCTAAACCACTTGAAACCCTGAATAAATAAGTAAGTGCCTTTTCTTCTTTTTGTAATGAGGTAAAAATTTCTTGGGCCAATGTCAGGTTTTGATGCTTTACTTTGCACAAATTAGTTAGTATCTCCTTGTTGCAATCTTCCTCGGACACATAAAGGATTTCAGTCCTATTACAGGTGGACAGGACAAAGCTTTCAGAAATTTTATGGTTTAATTTTAACAAAGTCAAAAGCTCCTTGATGTCAGTGGTGCTCAAGGCAAACCTTTCCCTGATCGTTATATCGGTTGTTTGATGGGACAAGCTTAAAAGTCTGAATTGGATCATAATGCCTTATTGTTTTGAGCAGAACCTTATAATGGTTCTTTTTCAAATGTTTTTTGGTTCTGACATTATGTACGCAGGTGAATTTTAGTTTGGATTTATGAAGGGATAAATATCCCGCTATTTAAAACTCTTATAAATAATGATAAGGTGAAAAATATACTTGCTCGGTGAAATCCAAAAGCTGTTTATAACTCGTAGCTTAAGCTAAACGCGTCTTACAATTGATTCAAAATGTTTTTGGTGGTTCTTAAGTGTTTTGAATTTAGTTTGTGGTTCAATTTTTTAAACTAAATAAAGGAGTGGTTTGGTGAACCACTCCTTTTTTATTTACCCGCCGGATTTTTTTGCTTTATAATCGTTTTGTTTAAGGATTTCCAAGACCTTGTCCCTGTGATCTCCTTGAATAAGTATTTCACCATCTTTGGCACTACCGCCCACACCGCATTTGTTTTTGAGCAGTTTGCCTAGTTCTTTTAGGTCATCCTCCGTTCCAACAAAACCCGCAACTAGGGTTACCTGCTTGCCACCTCTGGCTTTTTTGTCGAGCATAACTTTTAAGTTTTGCTGTTGGGGTGGGAGAGTGCCTTCATTACCTTGGTTGAAGTCACTATATTCAAATTCATCATTGGTGGAGTAAACTACTCCATCCCTTTTTTTCCAATCGTTGTTTTTTTTTCTCCCCATAATTTGTCATTTGATTTTCATCGTCCAAACCGGTCTTTTGGAGTGGTTGACGACATCTTCTGCAATGCTGCCACTCAGAAGGTGCATAAAGCCTGTTCTGCCGTGAGTAGCCATTGCAATCATATCTATATTGTTGTCTTCTGCATACTGGATGATTCCATCCTCTTCTGAATCACTATTATAAATTTCAACTTTGACATCTTTCAGCTTAAGCTTATCGATGAAACTATTGATTTTTGCCAAACTTTCCCTACTGCTTTCAAATGAGTTGGGTGTATTGATTTTTACCAAGTGTAATTGTGCATTGACATTAGTCTGGAGCTTTTTCAAATGAGGAATGATGGCCTCATTTTCTTCCGAAAAGTCACTGGCAAATATAATGCTTTTGATACTATTTGGGCTTATTTCTCCCTTGATGGTTATTACGGGGCAAGTCGCATGCCTTACTACCTTTTCTGTATTAGAACCTATAAGCAATTCTTCCAATCCACTGGATCCTTTGGATCCCATAATGATAAGGTCTGCTTTTATTTCAGCTACCTCATTGGAAATGCCTGCGTATGGATTGCCAAATATCATTTTTGTAGAAAACTTATAGGCTTTGTCCTTGTTTTCCTCTTCAATGGCTTTGATTTGCTTTTTCCTTTTTTCTACTAATTCAATTACAAAGATGTTGTTGATATCATCGCCACCAAGTCCCACTTCACCAACTGTGTTAAAGTTTTGGGCAGAGGGAATTTCAATAACGTGAAGCAACTTTAAATGAGCTTGGGTGATTGTTGCCAGTTCTTTGGCAAAATCAAATGCATTTTCGGCTTCTTCTGAAAAATCAAATGGTACTAAAATAGTTTTCATGGTGAATTTTTTATGGTTATTGGCTTTAAAACAATAAAATACAAAAATTTAATAGATAATATTGTATTTCAGAGCCAATATTGTTCCATTACAATAAAACATGAATTGGAGGATTGATTAAGAGAAAATCACCAAGCCAATACCAAATGCCAAAACCCAAAATAAGGTAGAAATCGCCATTTTTTTGAGATATGGATCCAATTCCTTGGACTGGGTCTTTTTGTCTACATTATAAGCAATATTGATCATCAAGGGACTGATCAAAAGGGCTAATAAGCCTCCATAGCTTTGTTCAATAATAGCGAAAAGTAATAAAGAAAGATTGCCTAAAATGACCAATGCCCAATTGTATCTCACGGCTGCTTTTCTACCGATTCTTACGGGGATGGATTTTTTTCCTGCCAATTGGTCTGAAGCAATATCCCTGATATTATTAATATTCAAAACGGAACTACTGAAAAAGCCAAGGGAAATAGCTGGTAGGAGCAAGGCTTTTGAGAAGCTCATAGTGTGCAGGAAATAGGTGCCCAGCACTCCTACTAAACCAAAAAATAAGAATACAGAGATATCTCCCAGTCCCATATAACCATATGGGTTTGCTCCGGAAGTATAATTAACTGCTGCAAAAATAGATAATAATCCTATTCCAATGAAGGTGAAGAATATTACCCAGCTGTCCAAAGAAACATAAAGTAAGGCCAAGCCACATATAAAGCTCAATACTCCGAAAAGGATCATGGCTTGTTTCATTTCTTTGGGTTGGATAATACCAGACTGAACTGCCCGGATAGGTCCTTCCCTGTCATCGCTATCGGCACCGTGCACACTGTCACCGTAATCATTTGCTAAGTTGGAAAGGATCTGGAGCAGGGTGGTGGTCAATGCTGCTAGAAGAAAAACATCCCATTTGAATAATTCATGAGACCAAGCAATAAAACTGGCCATTAAAATGCTGGCTAAAGCCAAAGGAAGGGTTCTTAATCTGATGGCATGGAGCCATGCTTGCTTTTTGCTTGATAAATTATTGTCCACGGTAGCAGGGCGGAATTAAAACAGGTGCTCCAATGGAATTTGAAGCACCTTAAAATTGGATTTGATTAGGCTTCTATAAGTTTAATGATTTCATCATCCATAGGATTCACCTTGGATTGGAAGAACTGTTTTAGCTCTCCCTTTTCATTGATGAAATATTTGCAGAAATTCCATGTTGGCTCTTGGTCATTCCAGCCATTGAGTGACTTGTCAGACAGCCATCTGTAAAGTGGGTGCTTGTCCACTCCTTTTACTGAAATTTTCTCAAACATTGGGAAGGTAACCCCATAATTAGAAGTACAGAATTTTTTGATGTCCTCATTGGTTCCGGGTTCCTGTCCTCCAAAATTGTTGGCAGGAAATCCAAGGATGACCACTTTATCACCAAATTCTTCATTTAGTTTTTGCAAATCTTCATACTGTGGAGTATAACCACATTTGGAGGCTACATTAACTACCAAAACCTTTTTGCCCTTATATTGGCTAAAGTCTATTTTCTCCCCTTCAAGGGTCGTCATAGTGAAATCATAAAAGGTCTTTTCAGCATTTTGTTCGTTGGTTTCTGTCAAAGATTCAACTGATTTTGAGTTTTCTGATTTTGCGCTGCAAGCAACTAGTACTGCCACAGCCATCATTAAAATAAAGTTTTTCATAGTTACATTCTTTCTGGGACTTTGATACCTAATAACTTCATGCCGACGCTTAATGTTTTTGCAACTTGGGCACTAAGGGCTACCCTAAAGCTGCGTACCTTTTCGTCCGACTCACTAAAGATAGGAAGTTCTGCATAAAAGCGATTGTATTCCTTCGCTAAATCAAATAAGTACTGTGCCAAGATAGAAGGAGAATATTCCTCACCTGACTGGCTGATTTTCTTTTCAAAATCATTTAGCAGGATAATCAATTCCTTTTCTGCTTTTTCAACCTGTCCTAGACCTTCAAAAGCCTCAGATTGGTAAGAAAGTTCAATTTGGTCTGCTTTTCTGAGAATGGCAGCGATTCTTGCATGGGAATATTGGATAAAAGGCCCGGTGTTACCTTGGAACTCAATAGATTCCTGAGGGTTGAAAAGCATACGCTTCTTAGGATCCACTTTAAGCAGGAAGTATTTCAAAGCCCCAAGTCCAAGCATTTCATAAAGCGCTGCAGCTTGCTCTTCCGTAAAACCTTCAATTTTTCCAAGTTCTTTGGTGTGGCTGGCAGCTGTATCGATCATCTCCTGGATCAGGTCGTCAGCATCTACTACGGTACCTTCTCTGGATTTCATCTTGCCAGTAGGGAGGTCCACCATGCCATATGAAAGATGGTATAGCCCCTCACCATATGGTCTACCAAGCTTTTTCATGATTTTAAAAAGTACATCAAAGTGATAGTCCTGCTCATTGCCGACCACATAAACAGACTTGTTGATTTTATAATCATCGTATTTTAGGTCTGCGGTCCCCATATCTTGGGTTATATAAACCGAGGTGCCATCGCCTCTCAATACCAGTTTTTCATCCAAACCTTCATCGGTAAGGTCTGCCCATACAGATCCATTTTCTTTTTTAAAGAAAACACCTTTTTCAAGACCTTCCTCTACAATGTCCTTTCCCAATAGGTAGGTGTCGGACTCATAATAATATTGGTCAAAACTCACTCCCATTTTGGTGTAGGTAGCATCAAACCCTTTATAAACCCAGCTGTTCATGGTCTTCCAAAGGCTTACAGTAGCTTCATCTCCTGCTTCCCATTTTCTGAGCATTTCCTGAGCTTCCAGCATTAAAGGGGCCTGTTTTTTAGCCTCATCTTCGCTGAGCCCTTTTTCTATGAGCTCCTGGATTTCCTTTTTATAGGCTTTGTCAAATAGTACATAATACTTTCCTGCAAGGTGATCTCCTTTTAATCCCCCATACTCAGGGGTTTCACCGTCTCCAAAATGCTGATAGGCAACCATGGATTTACATATATGGATGCCCCGGTCATTAACCAAATTGGCTTTGATTACCTCATAACCATTGGCTGCTAGGATTTCAGAAATAGAGAAGCCAAGGAAATTGTTTCTCAAATGGCCAAGGTGAAGGGGTTTGTTGGTATTGGGAGAACTAAATTCTACCATGACCTTTTCTCCCTTTGCAGGAAGCTGGCCCAGATTTTCCTTTTTATATAATTTCTGAAATACATCCAGCCAAGACTGTTCATCAACAGAAATGTTCAAGAAACCTTTCACCACATTATAGCCACTGACCACTTCACAGTTTTCTACCAAATATTGCCCGATTTTTTCACCGCTTTCCTCTGGTTTCATCCGGGTGAATTTTAAGAAGGGGAACATGACAAAGGTGTAATTCCCTTCAAACTCTTTACGGGTTGGCTGTAAAGCAATTGATTCAGCATCCACCCGATGATCGAAGGTGGCCGCAAACGCTTGGCTAATAGCCTGGAGAATTTGTTTCTGAATGGTCATTCTTAGTTATATAATTTATACTTAAAAGTTGCTTACCAATGAATTGGTCATAGACTCCAAAACATCAAAGGCGTTTTCTGCCATGACATTTTCTGAGTCCAAGGTTGGGTTGACTTCTACGATTTCCCAACAACAAACTCTTTTATCTTTTATCAATTCTTCATTTAAATGGATGGCTTCATCTACACTTAGCCCATCCGGCACCGGAGTACCTGTTCCTTTAGAAATATTACTGTCCATACTGTCTACATCAAAGGAAATGTAGATTTGCTCACAATCCTTAAGTATGGTCAAGGCCTCATTGGCAACTCTAGAAATTCCCTTTGTTCTGATCTCTTCAGTGGAAAAGTTTTTGATCCCATGTTTCTTGATCAGGGCATTTTCAGGTTCCTCGGTATCCCTAACTGAAATATAGACGATATCTTCCGCATTTATTTTGGGGAAATCTCCCCCGACCTTTTTTATTTTCTCCCAATATTGAATTTCCTCTTCAGAGGGAGACTTTATTTTATTGGCAAGGTTGTCTTCCTGAAGGCACATGCCCAAGGGCATTCCATGCATATTTCCGGAAGGGCTGGTGTATGGACTGTGGATATCGGCATGTGCATCTATCCATATTACCCCTAGTCTTTTTTCGGGATTGGCTGATTTGATTCCCATAATACTTCCAGCAGCAGTAGAATGATCTCCCGCCAAAATGATAGGAAACTTTCTTTCCAATCTTAGGTCTTTTATGGTGTCATGAACATTTTTGATCACTTCATAGACTCCGTCAATGTGTTTTGCGTTTGGATAGATATTGTCCTTCCAAAGGTAATTGTTGGCATCTGGCACACTGATTGGATCAAACTTGGTGAAAAAGTTAGACTTTTTGTCCAAGCTGGCAATTTTTAGTGCATCTATTCCGAGACTAGCTCCACGGGTTCCTGCTGCCAATTCTGACCTTACTTCTACAAGTTCAATGTTTCTCATTAACTTTTTCTCTTCGGTTTATTTGGGTTTAGGGTTTACATCTCAAGAGGATATAAAATGATTCCCACAAAAGTAGTTAAAAATGTGCATAAATAGGAACCGGCTGCAAAATCACTAATCTATTCTTATTTACTCAATGGGATTAAACATGCACTGATTCAAGTATTGCCTAAATATTTTGAATTTCAAGACCAAGTATAATTGAAGCTTTGTTCCAGATAAGGTGGTTTGAAAAAAAATATTTCCTTGATTTGAAAAATATTTTTTAGCCTAAAAATCAATGGAAATGGGGTTTATTCGAATGTGGCTTAGGTTTTGATTGTCTGAATTTTAAAAGGTGAAAAATAAAACCCTACAAAATCTATAGGGATATTAGTAAATTAAAAAAAATGTTTTACCTTTGAAAAAGTTATTAGTGAAAAGCCTCTTAGGTAAGTAACTAATTTATAAAGAATAGGGGAGAGATCAGGCTCTGAGAACCTATAGCAACCTATCCCTCTCGAACCTTCTTATTGGAAGGAGGGGAGAAAAGGTGCTAAATCCTGCCTAAATCAATTAAAGGACCTATAAATTAAAAGAAAGATGGGAACACAGCGAATGCAGGACTATTTACCAAGTGACACCAAAAACTACTGTTGTTGATCAAAATCAACTCAGCCAAAATCAAACAACTAATAACATTATAAAAAGAAATATCATGACAGCTACAGCTTCTAACTATAATAATACTTCACTTGCACCAAATACCTTCAGCTTTAAATCTGTAATCAGAAATAATGCTCAGGATCAATCTGACATTAATGTTTTTGATTGGTTAGATCAGCATGATGCTGTTAAAGTAGAAGGTCAGGGAGCTTTTGATTTTGCTAATTTTCAAAATTCAAATAAAAGTTTTCAGGTTATATATTTCAGCTTAGAGGCTGATTTGGCTGATCACTATGCATTGTTCAGAGGTATCGTTCTTGCAGGACAACCTAAGGAAGTATATTTGGAAAATATCCATGAGAAAAGAAGCTTTTCTTTGAAGTTTTATAAAAATAATGAATCGGTTGCAAAAGAATATTTAGAAAAGATATTTAAAATTGTCAACGAAGAAATAAGATTCAAAAAGGTATTGAAAAAAGTGTTGGTGAATCAGGAAAAACACCGACTAGAAGAGAAATTATTGTTCAATGAATTGAGCTTATAATATCATAATAAACCATTAATTAATAACCATACTGATGCCCTGCTTGAAAAGCAGGGCTTTTTGTTTAGTTAATAATAATATGATCAAGCGTTAAAATATGGAACTACGGATTAAAATGGGGTTAGTGGGGATTGACAGTATTAGACCGTTTACAAATTCTATTCAAAATAGAGAGACCATGACTATGATGCAATCTGTGTTTATCCTTTTTATCTGTGGATAGTATGATGGAAGAGTGAGGCTCTCCGCTTTCTTTGTAGCCTTTGCGGTTAAACTTTTAAGCTGTACTATCTCCGCGTAAGTTAGATTGAAAAAAAGCCCCAGGATCAAAGTAGAATCCCGGGGCATATAGTTGGTTTAAATATGTCTTTTTAATTATTTCCAGCCACCACCCAAGCTTCTGTACAGCTCTATATTGGCCATTAACAACTGCATTTTTATATCGACCATGTATAGTTCTGTCTCCAAAGCATTGCTTTGGGCATTGATGACTTCCAGATAATTCGCATAACCGCTACTAAATAGCAAATAAGAATCCCTTACTGCTCTTCTGGAGTTTTTTAACCTTTGCTTGGCGATATCATACTCCTCTTCCGCTTTTTGAATGCTGATCAATTTATTGGAGATTTCCGTAACTGCTCCTAGGACTTTTTCTCGGAAGGCCAATTCTGCATTGTCCCTTTCTATTAGTGATACCTTATAATTGGTTTTAAGCTTTCGGTTTTGGAAAATAGGCTGTGTTAAGGAGCCTACAAATCTGCCAAATAAGGCTGTAGGATTAAATAGGTCTCCTGCATTTAAGGCATCAAAACCTACGTCCGCTCCAATTTTCAGGGAGGGGTAGCGCATGGCCTGGGCAACACCTACGTCCGCATTGGCAGAGACAAGGCTCATCTCGGAAGCAATGACGTCAGGTCTGTTCCTGACCAATTCCATTGGAACTCCAACGGCAATTTCGCTTAATAGTCTGATGTCTGCCAGATCTCTTTTTACCAGAAACTTATCTCCTGGATATTCACCCAGAAGCTCACTAAGGTTGTTTTCTTGGATAGCAATTTGTTTTTCTATTTGTGGAACCAAAGATGCGGAAATCAGTTTTTGGGATTCTGTTTGCGTTATAGCCAGTGAAGAAACCATACCTGAAGCGTATTGGAGTTCAACGATGCTTAAGGTGGAGTCATTCAGCCTAAGGTTAAATTCGGCCACATCCAACTGTTCCTTTAGCATCATCAACTTATAATAAGCGGTTGCTATTTGAGCAGTAAGGTCTGTTTTTACTGCCTTTTGGAAGGACTCTTGCTGTACCAATTTGGCAAGGCTTGATTCCTTTTCCCTTCGGAATTTCCCCCATAGGTCAATCTCCCAACTGGACTGCATGGAAAACATGTTTCTTGAACGCTCCAAAAACCATTGTGAAGGAGGGTTTTCTACTCCTTCATAATGTTTGTTATTGGGTCTAGCATAGGATTTCTCCGAAAACCTTCGGGATTCATAGCTAGGTCCCACTGCAATTTCAGGAAAGAAATTGGCTTTGGATTTTTTTAGATATTCCTCTGCAATTTCCATTTGCCCATTGGCTTGCTTAAGGCCAAGGTTATTTTCCATCCCCTTGTTGATCAGGTTGACCAATATGCTGTCTTCAAAGAATTCCTTCCAACACAACTCGCCGATGTTTTGAACAGCATCTTTTTTAGCTGCTGAATCTACTTGAATAGAGTCTGCATGTCTAAATGCAGCCGGCAAGCTGAGATCCGGTTTGACATAGTTTTTTCCAGCTTTACATCCTGTCAAAATTAAAATACCTAAGAATAGGATCAGTATGGATGAAAGTGGCCTTGATTTATATTTATCTACTTTGTTTCTCATAATTATGCTGTAGCTGGTTCAAGTTGCTTTACTTTCCCACTTACTTTTTCATGGACGATTTGGAAGATCATATATAGGCTTGGGATGACGAAAATCCCCAGGATCATTCCTGCAAACATTCCTCCGGCTGCACCTACACTCACCGATTCATTGCCTATGGCAGAAGCACCTTCTGTCCACATCAATGGAATCAAACCAGCAATAAATGCAAAGGAGGTCATGATGATGGGCCTGATCCTTAATCTAGCCGCTTCCACTGCTGCTTCAAATATTGAATAACCTTCCTTACGTTTTTGGTTGGCGAACTCAACTATGAGTATGGCGTTTTTGGCCAATAGTCCAATGAGCATGATCAAACTTACCTGTACGTATATATTATTGTTGATTCCTGCCAAATTGATCGCTACAAACACTCCCAAAAGCCCACAAGGTAGGGATAGCAGTACAGCAAAAGGGAGGAAATAACTCTCATATTGTGCGGCAAGGAGGAAGTAGACAAACACCAGGCTGAGAATGAAGATTACAGCTGTTTGTACTCCGGAGCTTTTTTCCTCCAAACTCATTCCTGTCCATTCATAGCTGTAATTGGTTGACAATTCTGTTTCAGCCAGTTTTTCAATTGCATTCATGGCATCTCCGGAACTGTAGCCTTCAGCTGGAGTTGCATTGATCGTAATGGAATTGAACAAGTTGTATCGGTTCACGATTTCTGGTCCATATACCCTTTTGAGGGTGATAAGAGTGTTGACCGGAACCATCTCACCTTTGTTGTTCCTCACAAAAATGGCATCCATGGATTGAAGATCCTCGCGATAGGCTACGTCCGCCTGCATATAAACCCTATATTGTCTTCCAAACTTGTTGAAGTCACCGGATTGAACACGTCCAAAATAGCTTTGGATTGAACGCATCATGTCCTGTACTTCAACTCCCATACTTTTGGCCTTTACATAATCAATATCTACTTCGTACTGAGGGTAATTAGCGTTGAAGCTAGTAAATGCATCTTCTATTTCAGGAGCAGCTACTAATTTTTGGATAAAGTCATCTGCCGTTTTACTGAATTCAGTGAAGCTTTCACCAAGTCTGTCTTGGATAACCATTTCAAGCCCATTGAATTCCCCGAATCCCTGAACTGTAGGTCGGGAGAATACGTTGATTTTGGCTTCGTCAATGTCCCTCATTTGGCGCATCAAATCAGTCTTAAGTGCGTCAAGGTCTTTGATTTTACCTCGTTCTGATTTGGGTTTTAAGGAAATATACCCCATAGCAAAAGATGGACTTCGGGCATTTTCTATGACATTAAAGCCTGAAACACTGTTTACTGTTAATACTGCCGGATGATTTCTAAGTATTGAGTCAGCCTGTTGTAATGGTTGTCTGGTTCTGTGCAATGAAGATCCAGGAGGCATCACAAGAGAATAGGTCAAGAAACTATCATCTTCAGAAGGGATAAAGGCGCTCGGTGTGTTTTTGAACAGAATTACCGTTAGGGCCAGTATTAATACTAGACCTGAAATGGCCACTGTTCTTTTTACCAAAAACCATTTGACAATCTTTACATATCTATGCGTGAATGAATCAAAGCCTGTTTCAAAAGCAGTGAATAACCTTTTTTGCACCCTTTTTACTTTTGGTAAATCCTCCTCATTAACATCCTTTTCAGGTTTTAGGATTAGCGCACAAAGTACCGGGCTTAGCGTAAGGGCGTTGACAGCAGAAATTAAGATGGCGAATATCAAGGTAAAGGCGAATTGCCTATAGAACATTCCCACAGGACCTTCCAAGAAACCAACAGGGACGAATACAGCCGCCATCACTATGGTAATCGAGATAATAGCGGAAGAAATTTCCTTCATGGCCGAGATGGTCGCCTTTTTTGCTGGTAGTCGGTCATGCGTCAGTTTATGGTGTACTGCCTCTACCACTACGATGGCATCATCCACTACTATACCGATGGCCAATACCATGGCAAACATGGTCAGGACATTTATGGAGAAGCCTAATAATTGTAAGAAGAAGAAGGTCCCGATAAGGGAGACTGGAATGGCAATAGCTGGAATAATAGTGGATCTAAAATCCTGAAGGAAGATAAATACCACTATGAATACCAAGATAAATGCTTCAAAAATAGTGTGAAGTACTTGATCCATGGATTCGTCTATCTGATTCCTTACCGAATACGAAATATTATAGGTGATCCCTTCAGGGAAGTTTTTGGAAATACGTTCCATTACCTTCCTGATCTTCTCATCTATTTCTTTGGCATTGGAGTCGTTGGTCTGTGTAATATTGATGGTGGCTGCTGGCCTTCCATCTACTGTGTTGTCACTGGCCAAGTTGGTAGCTCCCAATTCAATTCTCGCGATATCTCTTAGGTAAAGGATAGAACCATCTTTATTGGATTTGATGACAATATTCTCGTATTGTTCAGGCGTGTTGAATCTACCTTTGTGTTTGATTACTGTTTCAAAAACTTCCTCAGAAGTTTCTCCAAATTTACCTGGAGCAGCCTCAAAGTTTTGGTCATTGATTTGACTGACCACATCTTGGGGAACCAAGCCGTATAGAGCCAGTTTTTCGGGATTCAACCAGATTCTCATGGAGTAATTTCTCCTTCCCACAAAGGAGGCCTGAGCGACTCCTTCAACCCTCAACAGTTCCCTTTTTACATCAATTCTAGAAAATCCTTGGATGAAGGTTTCATCATATGGGCTGTCTTCATCTTCTGCAAAAATATTAATGGTCATAATATTACCAGTAAGCCGCTTCAATACGGAAAGGCCTTCTTTTACCACTTCAGGTGGTAAGTCACCGGTAACTGCAGAAACCCTGTTTTGGACGTTTACTGCCGCCATATCAGGGTCAGTTCCTGGTTTAAAATAAATATTGATACTACCCCGTCCAGAGTTGGTTGATTTTGAACGGATATAGGTCATGTTTTCAACGCCGTTAATGGCTTCCTCCAATGGCGTCATTACCGATGTGGCTAGGGTTTCAGCGTTACTGCCCGGATAGTAAACACCCACCCTTACACTTGGCGGAGCAATGTCTGGAAATCGAGCTACTGGTAATCTTATAAGGCCAATTACCCCAGTTAATACTATTAATATTGAAATTACTGAGGCAAAAATCGGCCTGTCGATGATATATTTTATCATTTAGCTGGTTTCTTGGTTAAATAAAGAGAATGATTTGCTGCCTATTGAAATTAGTTTTGGGCTAGCCTCTTATCGCGTTCAGGAAGAATTTTCATTCCGTTGCTAATTTTGCTGATGCCTGATAGCACGATGGTTTGATCTTCGCTGAGACCGTTTCCTTTGACAATAAAGCTTTTTCCAGATTTTCCACTTGGGAAAATTTCCTTCATTTTAACGGTATTGTCGTTCTGAAGTAGGTATACAAAAGTTTTGTTCTGTACCTGATAGGTAGCATTTTGTGGAATCAAAAATACATCAGAATGTACTTGTTCTAATATGACTTTTCCGGTGTTACCACTTCTGACCAATCTATCAGGGTTTTTAAAGCTTGCACGCATGGTGATGGTTCCTGTAGATGGGTCTATTTCACCTCCATCTGCATCAATCTGTCCCTTGTGTTCATAGGTGCTACCATCTGCCAATATCAGTTTGACCTCTGGTTTCAAATAATAGTCAGAGGTGCTGTCGGCGCGCATCCTTTTATATTTAAGGTAATTGGATTCACTCATGGAAAAATAAACATATACCTCGCTAATGTCTGATAGATTGGTGACAGGCTGGGTGTCATTTTTAGTAACCAGGTTCCCTACTCTTTTCGGGATTCTTCCAATATATCCGCTTACAGGGGCTTTGATTTTAGTAAAACCTACATTTAGTCTAGAGGTGGCCTCCAGGGCTTTGGACTGTGCCAAAGAAGCTTTAGCTACTTCTAAGTCTGATTGGGCTGTTCTTAACTGGACTTCTGAAATGACGTCATGATCTACTAACGGCTTCAATCTTTCCAATTCTATTTTAGCATTTTCTAATTTTGCCTCTTCTACTTCAACAGCAGCATGGGCGTTTTTAAGACTTTCCATATATGGGCTGGCATTTACAGTGAAAAGCAATTGTCCTTTTTCTACGTAATCGCCTTCATCAACATGGATTTGATCTAATAAACCTTCTATCTGAGGACGGATTTCCACATTTACTTTCCCCTCAATAGAGCCAAGATATTCGAAGTTTACCACTGCTGTATCCTTTTCCAATGGTAGTACGGATAGTGAAAGCAGTTCATCTTCTATCTCTTTCCCTTCAGTGTTACATGAAATACAAATTCCTGATGTTAAGGCAATGATAGGGATGATAGCCCAAGTTTTGAATGTTTTAAGTATGTTATAATTCATAATGTAATGAATGGTCTTGTCAATGTTAAATGAATGTCTGTTTGTTTCAGTAGTGATTCTGATACAATATTGATTCCAACTGTTGTTTTTCACGTATTTAGATGGAAATCATCATGTGATAGGTTAAAAAGTGTGGAATCTCTCTACACTTTATCCCATTTCTTCTGTACATATTGGTTATTTTGCCCGTTTTGGGCCTTTGGTAGGGGTAGATCAATGAAAAAATCAATGTAAATTAAGTTTTGTAAAGTTTTTCTATCATGAGTAGTTTGAGTTTTCTGTCTAATTTTACAATTATGGTTCCATAATTTCACTTACTAATGATATTGGGGGTTAATGGTGCTATTTTGTAAAATAATTGTATTATTCTGGAGCTGAAATATTTAAGCCTGTCGATGTGGTTTTGTGTGCTTCTCCTCCCCATTTTGGGGAATTTAAGATCAGGTTGTGGTAGGGTTTTTCAAATTGTGGCTACTTTTATAGGCGTTTGGTTCTTTGTGAATCAGAGGCTTATGAATATAAGTGGTTGTGAAAATATTCATAGGTGTAGTTTTAGTGGCTATATTTCAGTCCTTTAAAAAAAATCGATTTGATTTGAATTATTATTAATGCAATTTTCGAGTCTATATGTCATTAACTATATTAATGCTCAATGAACAAATACATTGATTTAATTCAGCAGACGTTTGATTTCCCTACCAAAGAATTTAAGGTAGAGGAAAATCAACTTTTATTCAATGGTGTGGATCTCATGGATATAATAGAAACATATGGGACCCCTTTGAAATTGACCTATCTTCCCAAGATCAGTGAGAGTATTCAAAATGCTAAAACTTACTTTAGCAATGCCATGCAGGCCCATGATTATCATGGAAAGTATACTTATTGTTATTGTACCAAGTCTTCTCATTTCAGCTTTGTTTTGGATGAAGCCCTTAAAAATGATATTCATATTGAAACTTCTTCAACTTTTGATATACCATTGGTGAGGAATCTATACGAGAGAGGTAAAATAACCAAGGAAACCTATATAGTTTGTAATGGTTTCAAAAGGGAGCTTTATAAGGAGTATATAGCTGGATTGCTGAATGATGGATTTGTGAATTGTATTCCGGTATTGGATAATCTTTCTGAAATTGATTATTACTTGGAGCATGTAAAAGTTCCATTTAAGGTAGGGATAAGAATTGCAGCTGATGAGGAGCCTAAGTTTGGCTTTTACACATCCAGACTTGGAGTAAGGTATAAGGATATCATTGATCTTTATGAAAAGAAAATTAAAGATAATCCTAATGTGAGCTTGAAAATGCTCCATTTCTTTATCAATTCAGGGATCAGGGATACAGCCTATTATTGGTCTGAGTTGACAAGGTTTATCCAGAAATATGTGGATCTTAAAGCGATTTGCCCAGAATTGGATACTATGGATATTGGTGGAGGATGGCCCATCAAAACAAACGTGTTTTTTGATTATGATTACCAGTATATGGCTGATCAGATCATTAAAAACATCAAGTGGATGTGTGCAAAAAATAATACCGTTGAGCCAAATATATTTACAGAGTTCGGTAGCTATACAGTAGGGGAGAGCGGAGCGGTTTTATATTCTGTTTTAGAAGAGAAACTTCAAAATGATAAAGAGCTTTGGTATATGATTGATGGTTCATTTATTACCCAGCTACCGGATAGTTGGGGGCTAAACCAGAAATATATCATGCTGGCGGTGAATAACTGGAATGAAGAATACCATAATATCAACCTTGGAGGATTGACTTGCGATAGTATGGATTATTATAATTCAGAAGCTCACCAGTATAATATTTATTTGCCTAAAAAAGTCGATAAAAAACCTCAGTATATTGGTTTCTTTCATACAGGTGCTTACCAAGAATCACTTGGTGGTTATGGCGGTATACAACACTGTTTGATTCCAGCTCCAAAGCATGTCCTTATTGATCGAAATAAGGATGGGACTATAACACATAAACTTTTTGCGGAAGAACAAACGACTGATAACATGATGAAGACTCTGGGCTATCAATAGCACTAAGGCCGTGAAAACGGCCTTTTTTTTGCTTAAGATTGGACGATTAAAATTTTATCAATCAGAAAGTCTAACTTATGTCTTAAATTATTGTTTTTGTATTGAAAAAGCTATTTTGTTAATTTATGTGTAATTTTTTAATTTATTTATTGAAATAATTTGATTATAACGAGGGTTACATTAACTTTGTATCATAAGGAAGAGATAAAAGGTCTTTTCGTCTATACTGTAGGATGTTGAAATTGGCAGACAAGCCCTCCTGTCTCGAGGGTGGAGAATCTGGAATAAAGCAAATATCGAGCTCGTGTTTTGCCTAACTACTCCGTGGAGGTTCGAGTCCTTCTCCTACAGCAGGTTATTTTGGGTTTATTGTTAATTGACTAAAGCTATGGAATACTATTTCATAGTTTTTTTTATGCCAAATTTTTTAAAATTTCTCAAAGAATATTATGGTTAAGTTAACTGAAAAACGAACTAATTGAGATTGTTTCTTTGTAGGATTATAGTGTGCTTTAATATGATTATTGCGTGTTTTATTCGTCTGGATTGAACTTTTGAAAGCTTCGTATTTTTTTGTTTGAGTATGGTCTAAATGGTTTTAGCTGAGTATGTTGTAATTGTTTGGGTAAAAGTAGCCTTTATTTAATGGGATAGAGTTTTAAATAAAAGGAAATATTCTTTTATTTAATTAACAATAGACCCATACCCTAATGAAAAACCAACAAACTAATGCTGTTCCAGTTCAGGGGAAAAATGTTTCTTCTAACGATGTTTTGATGTCATATCCAAGCGACTTTGAGTTATGGCAGGCATTTAAAAATGGAAGCAACGCTGCATTTTTGAGTATTTACAAAAAATATTTCAATAGTTTGTTCAGTTACGGCATCAGAATAAAAGACAATGAGGATTTAGTAAAGGATGCTATTCAAGATGTGTTTTTTGATTTGAAAAAGAATTGCAATGGCTTAGGCAATACTGATTGCATTAAGTTTTATCTTTTTAAATGCCTTAAAAGAAAAATATATAAGGAATTTAAGGCATGGGAAAGCCAAAGGGAAGATTTGGCCATTCAGGATAGTTTCTCAATTACTTTTTCCCACGAACAGACGATTATTAATAAGCAAATAGATTTAGAAAAGACCCGATTGATAAATGATGCAATCGGAAAACTTAGCCCAAGAAAGCGAGAGGCAATATATTACGTTTTTTACGAAGGGATGTCCTACCAGCAGGTTGCTGAACTCATGGAATTATGTGATTCAAAATCTGCAAGGGACCTAATTTATAAAGCATTGAAATGTCTTAGAGATTTTGCAGGTTTTATTCCAGTATTTTTTTTGATAAATATCCCGTTTTAATTACGGTTTATTTTGTTTTTATGGGTTTGTGTAGAATGTTGGTTTTGAATAGTTGAAAAAAAAGTAATTTTTTTTGGCGTTGTTTTGCTTGTTTTTTCCTTTACTTAATAGAGAAAATTGGAATAATAATGAGCAAAGCATCTGAGCTTTTAGAAGATTTAGAATTTATCAAATGGGTAAAATATCCCAATCGAGACCTTGATGTTTTTTGGAGAAAGTGGATGGATGCCAATCCTGATAGGATAAAGGACGTAATGCTTGCCAGGGAATTGATTTTGGGGCTTCAATTTCCTTCTAAACTTCCATCAGGGGAGCTAAGGGAAGAGGTTTTTGCCAATTTGCTTAGGGAAAATGAAAGGTCGGATATTATAGAGTTTTCGAGAAAGACTTCAAGTTCTGAACATAGTTGGTTTCATAAATGGCAATTTGCAAAAATTGCTGCTGTCTTAGTCTTGGGGGTTTTATTTGCTTTTCTTTTTGAAATGTTCAATGCGCATAACTCTGATGATAAAGTTAAGGAAACTACTAAGTGGCTAACAAAATCCATAAATGAAGGAGAGAAATTAAGTTTTAAGCTTCCTGATCAAACTATTGTTTGGTTAAATTCAGGAAGTAGTTTGAGATATCCTGAAAGTTTTGATTCTACGGTAAGATTGGTTGAATTAAAAGGAGAAGGCTTTTTTGAAGTATCAGAAAATGCCGAAAAACCATTTCAGGTATTATCCGATGATCTTTTGACCACTGCTTTGGGGACTTCTTTTAATATCAATAATAATATTCCAGGAAAAGTAAAAGTGGCATTGGTTACAGGAAAAGTGTCAGTTCAACCTCAAAATGACAGTCTTGCTTATTTCTTGAGGCCTGGATTTGCGCTAGATTATAAAAAAGATTCTCATCAGGCCAAAATCAGAAGTTTTGATCATGATACAGAGTTGGGTTGGAAGTCGGGAAAGTTGATTTTCAATAATTCATCTTTTCATCAAGTAATCAGGAAACTCCAAAAATGGTATGGAGTTGAGTTTGAAATTGTAGGAGGCCCGGGACAGGATTGGCAATTCAAGGGAAAGTTTGAAAATCAGACACTTGAAAATGTCTTAAAGAGTATGTCCAATATAGAGGACTTTACATATCAACTGAATAATAGGAACGTAGTATTAAAATTTTAACCATGAAAATATGATCTATTTCAATGACTCTTAAAAAAAGCCAACTGATTATATCAGTTGGCGCTTGTTAGCGGTCTGAAGGGTGTATAAATCTATTGGGGAATAGGATGCCCCTTAAGACCTAGTTTAATGAAAATTTCAATAAACCCTCCAAAAATATGAAATTAAACTTACAAAAGACAATATATATGTTGTCAAGGTACTTCTTGTATATATTTATCATCCAACTATTGGTGATTAACCTGGTTTCTGCAACTAGTGTTAATGGCCAGTACAAACCTATCGATAAGGTTTGGGTAAAAATTGATAAAGAATCGGTTACACTCGATCAGTTTTTTTCGGCCATTGAAAGTCAAACATCATATAACTTTTTATATGATAGCAAAGAAATTGATACCAATAGCCTTGTTGTTCTCGACCAAAACTCAGGGTCAGTAGAGAGTCTTTTGATTCAGGTTTCTGAACAATCAGATCTGAGATTTAGACAGGTCAATAATAGTATAGATGTTCTTAAGGATGATAATGGTTCAAAAAAATTAGTGACCAAGCAAAATATTCTTGCTGAGGTTTCAGGAACTGTTACAGATCAAAAGGGAGAGCCACTTCCTGGTGTAACCGTAGTGATTCAAGGGACAACGGTTGGAACAGTAACTGATATAGATGGAAATTTCACTCTTGACGTCCCTGAGGGTGGAGTATTGATATTTTCCTTTATTGGATATGAAGACCAGGTTGTAGAAGTTGGGAATAGGAGAGCAGTGAGTGTTGTCCTGAAGGAAAACCTATCTGATTTGGATGAAGTGGTAGTAGTAGGGTATGGTACCCAGAAAAGATCAGATTTGACAGGTTCAGTTGGTTCAGTTTCTGGTGAAGAGCTATTGGAAAGACCAGCCACTTCCATTAACCAAGCAATTGCAGGTAGAATTCCAGGTGTTCAGGTTAACGTGAACTCTGGTCGTCCAGGAGGAAAGACCAATATTCGTGTACGTGGTTTTAGTTCAATCAACTCTTCAAACAATCCATTATTTGTGGTTGACGGGGTTCAATTGCCTGTAGGGAATCAGGACCAAAGAAGTAATGCCATTGATTATATTAACCCAAGTGACATTGTCTCAGTGGAAGTGCTTAAAGACGCTTCATCTACTGCGATTTATGGAGCTAGAGGTGCGAATGGTGTGATTTTGATCACTACTAAAAAAGGCAAGTCCGGTGAAGGTAAAATCACCTATAATGCTGAGTTTAGCACCAACACTTATGGTCCAAATAAACCAGATGTCCTGAACACCCAACAGTATATGGAAGTTGAACAACTTGCCTGGGAAAATATGGCGAAATTTGATCCAGAAGGTTGGGCTGCAGGAAAATGGGCTTATCTTAATCCTGCATTGAAAAGAACTGATCCAAGGATTTTTGACAGTAACGGTAATCCTTATTACGATACTGATTGGATCAAAGAATCTACTCAAAGCAAACTTTCACAAAACCATCAATTAAACTTTAGTGGTGGGAGTGATCGTACAACCTACTCTCTTTCTTTGGGCTATAGAAATGATGAAGGACTTTATATTAATTCCTTCTTGACCAGGTATTCCGGTAGGTTGACTGTAGACACAAAAGTAAAGGACTGGTTGACTGTAGGTACGTCCATTAGCTATAACTATCAATCTGAAAACAATGTAGACTATAGTGATCAGGTTCCGAGAAGAATGGTGGAAGATTTCCCTTTCTTGCCAGTGTACTATGAAGATGGAACCTATGCAGACAACAGGGACTATCCATATGCAGAGGGAACAATGAGTTCTGTTCACAATTTGATGGAGAGAAAATATATATTGAATACCCAGACCTTATTGGGAAGTGTCTTTGCAAATGTCAACTTAGCAAAGGACTTGGAATTCAGAACTGTATTGGGCTCAAATGTGATTACAAGAGAAACTGATAGGTATGAAGGCAGAACCATACAAATTGGTTCTCAGGGTAGAGCTTGGCTAGCCAATTCAAGAGAAACTTTCTGGTCCTTTGAAAACTACCTGACTTATAGAAAGACTTTTTCTGAAATCCATTCTTTCACAGGAATGTTGGGGATATCATGGCAAGAATCGAATGATTTTAACATGAATATGGAAGCCCGTACTTTTGCTACCGATTTCTTCTCTTACAATAATATCGGAGCAGGTAGTAATAACCTTGGGGTAGGTTCAAATGCCAGAAGAGAAGCCTTGAATTCCTACTTTGGTAGATTCAACTATACCTTGATGAACAAATACCTATTCACTTTTACCGGTAGAATGGATGGTTCATCTAAGTTTGGTGACAATAACAAATACGCATTCTTCCCTTCAGCAGCATTGGCTTGGAGAATATCAGATGAGGAATTCCTAAAAGATCATAAGGTGATTTCTAATCTTAAACTTAGAACTAGTTACGGTCTTACAGGTAACTCGGAGATTCCTCCATATTCATCCCTTTCACTACTTGGATCAGGTTATGCAGCAATCTTGAATGATTCAAGAGTAGGTGGAACTGGAATCAACCGTTTGGCTAACCCGGATTTGAAATGGGAGAAAACCAGCCAATATGATTTAGGCTTGGAAATAGAACTTTACAAAGGCAGGATTTCATTCGAGGCAGATATGTACTACAGAAAGACTACAGATATGCTTTTGGATGCTCCAGTGCCACAAACCAGTGGTTATGCTACCATCAGACGTAATGTAGGTTCTATGGAAAACAAAGGTCTTGAGCTTTCTCTTAACACCATCAATATTGACAGGCCTAATTTCTCTTGGAGTACCAGTTTCAATATTTCCTTCAACAGAAATAAAGTGCTTTCATTGGCTACTCCAGCTGATATATTTGGTGTAGGTGGTCCGGGTATTACCAACGAAACCAGTATCATTAGAGTAGGTGAGCCTGCTGGAGCCTTTTGGGGCTTGACCAGACTAGGAGTTTGGGGAACAGATGAGGCTGCTGAAGCTGCTGAATATACCAGTTATAGAAATGGTTTGACCATTCTTCCTGGGGATATCAAGTATGAAGATGTAAATGGTGATAAGGCGATTACAGATGCGGATAGAAAGATTATCGGTAACGGTAGTCCTGATGGTTGGGGATCTTTCATCAATAATGTAAGGTTCGGAAACTTTGATCTGACACTTGATCTGCAATACATGTACGGAAACGACATTATGGATATGAACCTTCACTCTAGTGAAGACCGTCAATCCCTAGCGAACAGTTATACTACAGTATTGAATGCTTGGACTCCAGAAAATCAAAATACAATGATTGCTCAGGTTAGGGATACCCGTGCTGGTTATGTTACCAATGTGGATTCTCACTGGGTTCAAAATGGTTCATTTATCCGTGGTAGAAACCTTGTAGTGGGTTATAATTTCCAAAAAGGATTGATTGACCGTTTACGTTTGAGCAACCTAAGATTGTATGCTTCAACCCAAAACTTCTTCTTGATAGTTGATGATGAAGTGATTGGTGATCCTGAAATCACCCCAATTAGAGGAAACGACAGCAATAACGTTTTCTCACAAGGGATGAAATGGCATGAATATCCTAAGCCTACTGTATTTTTATTAGGGCTACAAATTCAGCTGTAATTTTATTAATAACATAATAAAAATAATCACCATGAAAATAACCATGAAAAAATATATATATACAGTTCTTCTAGGCAGTATGTTCGTGATGGGCAGTGGTTGTTCAGGCTTTCTGGATGAAGAAGATCCTTCAAACTTGACACCGGAGAGTTTCTATACTATACCAGATCACGCGGAGGCAGCCATTGCTGCAGTTTATGATAATTCCAGGTTTTACGGTAATGGAGCGGGTATTTTCTCGTCCAACTGGCAATTATTGGAAGCGCCAACAGGGACTTCCACCACTGAAACTGCTCAGAACTCAGATTTGAATAACCTTTATTCCCTTACTTGGGATGGTAACACTGGCCATGTGAAAAACTGGTGGAGAGGAATTTACCAGTTGATTGCTCAGGCTAACTTGGTTTTAGATAAGGTCCCAGGAATCACTCCTATGGATGAGGCACAGAAAACCAAAATTCTGGGTGAAGCCAGGTTCTTCAGGGCTTGGGCTTATTTCTATGCTGTAAGGCTTTGGGGAGATGTTCCTTTGATCCTTATGCCACAGACAGCCAATTCTGAGAACTTTTTTCCTATTCGTGAAACCCAGGAAAATGTTTACGCTCAAATTGTTGAGGATTTGAAGTTTGCTGAAACCGCCGGATTGGGTTGGTTGAATTCAAGTGGTAGAATTTCTACCTCCGCAGCCAAAGGTTTGCTTGCAAAAGTTTATTTGACTATGGCAGGTTATCCTTTGAACAAGGGCAGTGAATATTATCAATTGGCGGCAAGCAAAGCGAAAGAGATCATTGACAGTCCTGGGGAAATCGGACTTTTCGATACCTACTATGAAGTTCATGATGAAAGCTTAGGCAATATGAAAGAGCATATTTTCAGTATTCAGTATAATGATCTAGTAGCTGGAAACCCAATGGGTAATATGTTCCCTAACTTTAAGCCGGTTTCTTATCGTGGGCCATCAGGAACAGGAAGTACCGTGCCTACACGCTCATTCTATGATTCCTATGAAGCTGGAGACAAGCGTACAAGAGACCAGGAGGGCTATTTCTATACTTCTTACTACACCAATGGTAATGGGGAAGCGTTTGATTTGGGTGCACCATATATATTTAAACACTTCAATATTACTGCAAACGGTAGCCCAGGTGTTGCAGGAACAGCAAAAGATAATCTTAATGTTCCAATGCTACGTTATGCAGAGGTGCTGTTGATCTATGCTGAGGCCCAAAATGAAGTAGGTAGCGGACCTAATATGGAGGCTTACAATGCTTTGAAGAGCATAAGAGATAGAGCTGAATTGGCCACTCCGGCTATGGGAACCTTTGATCAAGTAAGTTTCCGTGAAGCTGTTTGGAGAGAAAGATGGTATGAATTCTGTTATGAAGGTATTACCTGGTTTGACATGGTTCGTCTGCGTAAAGTATTCAATGAAACCACTAAAGGTTTTGATGACTTTGCAGGACACGTGAACTTAAGTTCAGACCAGCCTTTACAGGAAAAACATTATTTGTTCCCGCTTCCAATTCCTGAGATGCAGAATAATCCAAATCTAACTCCACAAAACCCAGGTTACCCTGGGCCAGCTGGAAGCAATTAAGAAAACAATTAGTTAGTTGGATTGAATATTGATTTAGGCCTCTCTTTAAAGTTGTTTAGACTTTATTGAGAGGCTTAATTTTGTGGCTGGCCTTCCAGGTGATCAATTATTTCTCCCTTGGTGCTTATATAGGCCCCCATGCAGTCTGCGGTCATACAACTGTGTACGGGTAAAATCCCGATCAGGTCGCCTACTTTTATGTCTCGAATAAGTTGTTCTGAAGCTTTAATAATCCCATGTTCCTGAGAAATGCTTTTAATATAGGATTTGTGTTCCTGAAGCTTCCAATGTTGATCCTTGAATAGGACCACCTCCCCGAAATTGTTAGATCCATCAGCATTGATCAGAACATCCTTGGCCAAATGGACACCTCCTCCATGTATTAGTATCTCTTTTTTCTCCCATTGAATATCCACTACAGGTACAGCCAGAGCAACTGCAATGTCGGCTTTTGAACAGCTTCCTATTTTCTCTTGGGTAAGGTCATAGAAGATAAAATTGCCAGGTCCTATTTCATCAATTCCTTTGAAGTCATCCATGATGGAACAGCATGGGGTATCTCCAGAACGGGTAAGTAGATTGGGGAATTCACTGTGATATTTATCCTTTAGCATTTTAAGGGCAGCCTTAGTTTGTTTATGGATATGTTTTATTCCATCCAGATCTGCATGATAACTATGGCCAGCATGTATATAAAAACCCTTGAAAAACAACTTTTTGTTTTTACGGGCTGCTCGCATAATTTTTTCTATCAAACCAAAGTCGCTTACTTCCACTCCAGTGCGACCATAGCCAGCATCAATCTCAATAAAATAGCCAAGCGGTTGATCCAGCTTTTCTGCTAATATATTGCTTACTTCTTCATTTACCAGCTGAACAGATACAGACTGGTTTTTGGCCAATTGGTTAAGTTCAGCTGTCTGGAGTGGGTTAAAGGGAAAGGCAATATGTATATTGTCCCAATGTTGCTGGGCAAAATATTGGGCCATTTTCAGGGAGGAAACAGTGATTTCTTTGATCCCATAGTCTCGGCACCATTCGCCTACCTTTAGGGATTGGTGGGTTTTAAAATGGGGGACAAGATTTAGCTGATGCTTTTTGGCCTTTTCAGCCATCTTGGATAGATTATTCCTGCAGATGGTTTCATCTAGTACCAAGGTGGGCTGTTTGATGGATAGAAAAGTCATGACAGAGGATTTTAAGGCTGCATTTCAACTTGTATGGTTTCAGGTACAGGAACCTCTAGTGTGTTCTCTAGAAAATCGATACTAGCACTGAGTACATCTTCCCATTGTTTTGAAGTGATATAGGAAGCAATGACATGGTCTCCAGCTTCAGGGAAGGACTGTTTTACTTTTAGGTTCTCAGGAGTTTTTACTTCTTTGTACATCTCCAACATGGCCGGCACAGAAACTACTCGATCCTGGTTTTCTTCATCCTTATAATAATAGCCTAAAAATAGGGGTTCATCGATTTTTTCATAAGTGCTTTTATCCATCTTACTATAAATCAATTTGGCCAAACTCCTATAAGAATTGATATGATATTCTTCAGCCCAGTATTTTGCCTTTTTCCCTTCTCTGGGATTTAATATCACATGATTTTCATTGGTAGCGAATTCCTGGAATAGCCATCCCTGCCAAGGGCTGAAAAATGCCTCCAGTTGATTACCGTAATCTCTGAAGCAAGGCGAATAAAGTAAAATAGAGTGGATGTCATCCCTTTCCGAGGCCAGAAGACTAGTCAATGCTCCTCCCATGGAAGTGCCAATAATAATCACCTTGTCCCCAAGACTTTTTCCGATCATAAAGGCTTCCCGAGCTCCATCAGCAAGTTTTTCTGCTGTCAGATATTCAAAAGCGTTATCTCTTTTTATGCCGTGTTCAGGAAGTCTGGCCAAATACAGATTGGCACCGAAATGCTCAGCTATTTTTTGGTGAACAGGAGCACCTTCCATCTGGCTTGCTCCAAACCCGTGAATATAAACAATGGAGTAAGCAGTCTTTTGTTTGTTCAAACTGTCAGCCCAAACTATTCTTGCCTCATTATTCGGTTTAAGGCCTTTGACTGTATCTTCCTTCGCACGGATAAAACTTTCTAATTTCTGCAGGTCAGTTGGCACTGATGGGTATTCCCCCTTTAGTTCAGAGTAGGATTCCTTTGGACCCAGCATATAGACTATCACTAGGACAACGCAAATGGATAATAGTATAGGAAGTAGTTTTTTCATCATATCAGTCTAAAATAAAAAGTTAAAGCTAAACTGTTTTTCATGATTATCCTATAAAATGGAATGCAGGACTCAATTTTTAGAGAGGAAATTAATTGCCTATTATTTACTATTTTGTAAATATAATAAACCACTAATCCTATGAAGATGAAAAATTTAGGCTCTCTATTCTGCTTAATAGTTTTTGTGCTTTTTTTAGCTTGTGAGCCAAGTTCTGAAGAGAATAATGCTGAAGCCGATATTACAGCTATTGCTCTCCAAAAACATATAAGCACTTTGTCCTCCGATGAATTTAGGGGGAGAATGCCATTTACTTCAGGAGAAGTGAAAACTTTGGACTATTTGGAAAGTGAATTTAAGGCCATGGGCTTGAGTCCAGGGAATGGGGAAAGTTATTTTCAGGATGTGCCTTTGGTGGAGATCACAAGTATGGCCGATTCCACTATGAAATTAGAAGGGGAAGGCAAGTCAATTACTTTTCAGGGTCTACGGGATTATGTAATATCTACCCAAAAGCAAGTGGATTTCATAGAAGTTGATCAGGCAGAATTTGTGTTTGCAGGTTTTGGTATTGTGGCCCCTGAATATAATTGGAATGACTACGAGGGCTTTGATATGCAAGGGAAAATCGCAGTGGTTTTGGTCAATGACCCAGGCTTTGGAACCGATGATGAAAGTTTCTTTAAAGGCAATACGATGACCTACTATGGTCGGTGGACCTATAAGTTTGAAGAAGCGAAGAGACAAGGAGCATTGGGGTGTTTGGTAGTGCATAATACCATACCTGCTGGTTATGGATTTAATGTGCTTCAAAATAGTTGGAATAGCCCACAACTTTATTTGAATCCAAAGGAAGACAGCCACCAGCTGGATTTTGAAGGTTGGGTAAGCATGCCTGCGGCCAGCAAACTCTTTGAGATGGCAGGTTATAAAAGTGGTGAGTTGCTAGCGAAGGCGAGAAAGCCAGGCTTTGAAAGTTTTCCTTTGGGTATAAAGGCAAGTACTGGATTGAAAATAAGTGTTAGGCACAACGATTCAAAAAATGTAATTGCAAAACTAGCAGGTACTGCCAAGCCTGAGGAATATGTCATTTATACTGCCCATTGGGATCATATTGGTGTTGGGAAGCCTGATGCTGAAGGCGATAGTATTTTTAATGGTGCCTTGGATAATGCCAGTGGAACGGCCGCTTTATTGGAAATTGCAAAAGCTTTTGCCAAAGGGGAAAAGACAAACCGCAGCATATTGTTTTTGGCAGTAACAGCAGAGGAGCAAGGCTTGCTTGGTTCTGCCTATTATACCGAACATCCTGTTTATCCTATTTCAAAGACTTTGGCCAATATTAATATTGATGGAATTAATCCCTATGGAAAGATGAAAGATATTGTGGTCGTAGGAGAAGGGCAGTCAGACCTTGAAGATTTGCTTCAAGTCGCTGCGGATAATCAGGGACGCTATATCAGTTCTGAGCCGAATCCAGCAGCAGGATATTATTTTAGATCGGACCATTTCAATTTTGCTAAAGTGGGTGTGCCGGCACTTTATACTGATACTGGGATAGACTTGGTTGGGCAGGGAAAAGAGGCAGGAAAGGCCTTAAGTGATGAATATACAGTCAAATACTACCATAAGCAATCTGATGAATATGATAGTGACAGGTGGAATCTGGAGGGAGCAGTAGAAGATGCTGAACTGCTATATCAAGTTGGGAGGATGATTGATACCCAGGAAGTTTGGCCTGCTTGGAAAGAAGGCTCAGAGTTTAAATCACTTCGCTGATGAAGGAAAATAATACTTGTATATAGGGAGAAAATCATAATGTTTCTTGGTAAGCCCTACTTGTTCTATAGTTTCATAATGGCTAAAATGAAGGACTGTATGAATTGTAATTCCTTAGTTTTTTAGTTTTAAGGAAATATGTAGTTTTGCCAAATCATTAAATTATTTTACTATGAAGAAGTATTTTTGTTTGGCAGTGGCGCTGCTGATTTTTTCCTTTAATTATGCTCAAAGTCTAGAAAAACCAGTTACGAAAGCAGTATTTTTAGAATTGGGGGGAGCTGGACTGGCTTATACCTTTAATTATGATTTTAGGTTTGATCAGGAAAATATAAATTCCTGGGGAATGAGAGTTGGTGCGGGTGGGTTTTCATTAAATGGAAAAACATTGCTAACAGCACCGGTACAAGTAAATAGGTTGTTGGGAAGTAAGCAACATTTTTTTGAAATTGGGGCAGGGACTACATTGATTTATTTTAGGAATAAAGTTACCCATACCAATTATTACCAAAATCCCCAGACCAATGAATCCTACTATATCTCTGAAGAACATACCCAAAAGAACTATTCTTGGATATTGGATAGTGGTGATACGCCGGCTTTTATGGGAACTTTGAATTTTGGTTATAGGAAGGTGCCAGAGGATGGAGGTTTTTTGTTTAGTGCCAATTTGGTTCCTGCTTTTAACCATGAGGGTTTTTGGCCACTATGGGCAGGTTTAGGTTTTGGTTATGCATTCTAATTTTGCGATAATGAGAAAAATAGCATTGATACTTTTTATGGGAATGTTGGTGTCAGCTAGTTTGCTGGCACAGGATGAGAAGAAGCCAACCCAGGCAGTATTTGTGGAAATAGGAGGGGCGGGATTGGTGTATTCCTTCAATTATGATACCCGTTTTGATAAAAGCCGGGTAGATTCTTGGGGGCTTCGGGCAGGTGTAGGAGCTTATGCCTTGTCAGATGAGTCCTTTCTTTCCATTCCGGTGCAGATTACCAAGATTTTTGGTAAAAGAAAGCATTATTTTGAGTTTGGTGCTGGGGCTACTTTGGTCAATTATAAGGACAAATATAATTACTCCTATCCGGGGACGGTAAATAATGGGAACCCCGATAAATATTATGAATTCATTTTGGATATGGGAGAGACACCTTCAGTAATGGGAACCATGAATTTTGGATACAGAAGAATTCCAGATGAGGAGGGGTTTACCTGGAGAGTGAATTTGACGCCTATTTTTAACGGAGATGGTTTTTGGCCACTTTTTGCTGGAGTGGGGTTTGGATATGCTTTTTAGAACCTCTATTTTGAGATAAATTAAAGTAATATAATTTCTTAAATTTATTATAAAAAATTAATAGGCAGATATAAGTTATATCAGAGCTTATTGGCATTGCCCGATTCTTAAACAAAGGCCTAATGTTATTAAGGTTGAAAGAAATTAAATTAGGCGATTTTTAGTAGTGTGGAAAAATACTATTTTAGAATTCTAATTAATATTTATTCCATCTTTTAATATAAAGGTTAATGAAGATTGTTTATCTCCTTGGAAATGGTTTTGATTTGAGCCTCGGGATGAAAACTGGTTACAAAGATTTTTACGAATACTATCAATCTACTAATTCAAAAAGTGAAGTTGTTAAGAAGCTGAAAGATGAAATTTCAGGTGATCTTGAAAACTGGTCTGATTTAGAATTAGCTTTTGGTAAATACACCGAAAAAATAAACAGCCAAGATGAATATGATGAATTAATAGAAGATCTTTTAGGAAACCTTGGAGAGTATTTGTGTTATCAAGAAGAGAAGTTAGATGTTTCGATATTGGATAGAGAAAAGTTTTGTAATTATTTAGCATATCCTGAAGAATCTCTTTTACAAGCTGATAAAAATAAGCTAAAAGCCTTTAGAAATAATTATAAGAACTCCAGAGTTTCAATAGTTACTTTTAATTATACTAGAGTTGTTGAGAAAATAATAGGTGAAAAATATAGTAATATTCAAATCACTACGCATCAAAACGGAGGAAGGTCAACATTGAGTGGAGTTGAACATATTCATGGCTATACTGATAGAAGAATGATACTGGGTGTAAATGACATATCACAAATTCAAAACAAATCATTTCATAATAATACAGATGTATTAGAGTCTCTTGTAAAAAGAAATTGTAATAAAGTCCTTCGTCACACTAGAGATAGTTTTGTTGAAAATCAAATTAATTCAGCTAATTTAATATGTATTTATGGTTCTTCAATTGGTGATACTGATAAGGTTTGGTGGGAGTTGATCGGGGAGAGATTAAGGAGTAATGTTAAACTGATCATTTTTGTGAAAGATAAGCCAATAAACCCATTGTTTGAATATAAATCAATTCGAATTGAAAGGAAAATTGTTGAAAATTTTTTAACTAAGACAAACTTAGAAGAGAAAGAAAAAGAAAAAGTAAAGGATAATATTTTTATAGGATTAAATACGCAAATGTTTAACATTAAATCTACATCATTTTCAGAAAGTAAAGCGGTGGAAAAATGAGGTTAGTGTATTTTGACTAGTATAATTTATCTTTGTGAATAGATCTTTTTTAGAAGAAGTTTCCAATTAGTTAGTGGATTCCAATACTTTTTATACTTTAATAACTTAAGTTTTTTGGTGTTAATGAAATGCTATATATATATCCCAAAAGATGGTGTTTTTTAAAGAAGTGGTTTATTGTTATTGATCTGGTTTTTAGTAACTTATATTGATAAACCCAAACCCTGAAAATCATGGACCGAAGAAAATTTATCCAATCATCAGGCTTTTCCATGGGCCTTGCCCTTGCCCTGCCTTCCAGTCTTTCTTCTTATGCAAAAACTAATAAAAAATCTTTACCAGTTGCCTCATTTCGCGCTGGAGAGCTAAGTTGGTCAGAGGTAAGAAGCCTTTTTCCTTTAGATAATAGCCATATCCAAATGGCCCAGATGCTCTTGGCTTCCCACCCTAAACCTGTAGCAGAAGCCATCGCAAGTCATAGGCAGGCTTTTGACACCAATCCGGCCACTTATTGGGAAGAGCATTATATATCTGCAGAGAAGGTTGTATGTGAAGCAGCTGCAAAGTATATGGGGGTGCAAGCTGATGAAATTGCACTGACCGATAGCACAACAATGGGGACCTCATTGTTGTTTAATGGCATGAAACTTAAACCTGAGGATGAGATTTTATCCACCACCCATGATCACTATGTGACGGAAAAATCCATTGAGTATACCTGCCAGAAGACAGGGGCCACTTACCGCCGCATAGATGAATATAAGGATCCAAGAACAGTAACAGTGGATGAAGTGTTGGAGAATATTTCAAAGGCTATTTCAGACAAAACAAGAGTGTTAATGGTCACTTGGGTACAATCCTGTACTGGAGTGAAATTGCCCATTAAGGAAATAGCAGGAGTGGTGAGGAAAGCAAACGCACAAAGAGAGGAAAATAAAAGGATTTATTTTGTTGTGGATGGAGTGCATGGATTTGGAAATCAGGATGAAGATATTTCTGACATGGGTTGTGATTTCTTTTCTGCAGGGACACATAAATGGATTTTTGGCCCCAGAGGTACTGGGGTTCTCTTTGCCAGAAAGGATGCTTGGGATTTTATCTTACCCACTATACCTGCTTTTTCGGAATATCCATTTTATGATTACTTGGGAAACACCCCAGATAGAGAACCTACTTTTTTTGAAATGATGTCTCCTGGAGGATTTCATTCATTTGATTATCGGTGGGCTTTGAATTCGGCTTTTGAATTTCAGGAACAGATGGGGCGGGATAGGGTTTATCAACGTACCACTGAAATGAGTACTCGCTTGAAGGAAGGAATTAAGCATATTCAAGGCCTAGACTTGGTCACTCCGATGAATCCTGAGTTATCCGCCGGTATCAACTGTTTTATCGTTGATGGTTTGGGGCCTGAAGAAATAGTTGCCGAATTTCATAAACTGGGTGTTATAGCCAGCAACTCTCCTTATGCTGTTTCATATGCTAGATTGACTCCATTCGTAGGGAATACTGTAGAAGAAATTGATAAGAGTCTTGAAGTGCTTTCAAGGATTGCTGCTGCATAATGGGTTTGTCAAATAATGTCCCCTTAGCTAGATGGTTCAAAAACAATGGGTTATTGATGACAGTTGCAGTATGAAATAATATGGCGAAACGCTTATGTACTTAATTTGTCAAATTGGAGAAGTATGATCTTCCAGAAGGTGTTTTTTTGTAATAAAGACCATTTATAGCTTTTAGAAAATAAATTGAGAATGTGTTTTTGCAAGTTTTAAGGGTGAAGCAGACTGCTTCACCCAACAATAATTATTTTTCTATGTCTTTATAAGAAGCCAAAACCCCTTTGACCATAGCTGCACTAAAACCGTGGTGTTCCATTTCATTCAGCCCTACTATGGTACAACCTTTTGGTGTGGTCACCTTATCAATTGCCGCTTCCGGATGTATACCCTTTTTGATGATCAATTCCGCTGCACCTTTTACAGTTTGGTTTACAATGGTATTGGCAGTTTGGGCATCAAAGCCTATTTGTATACCTCCTTGGGTCATGGCACGCATAAAGCGAAGTACATAGGCAATTCCGCAAGCACCTAATACAGTGGCGGCTTCCATCAAATGTTCTTCGATCATGATGGAAATACCGATACTGTTGAACAACTCCTTGATGCTGGCTTCAATTGCTCCATTTCCATTTTTTCCACAAATACAAGTGATGGATTCTTGGATATCCGCTGCAATATTGGGCATGGCCCGGAAAATACTGGTTTCTTGGGGTAAATATTGGTACATATCCTTCAGTGTTACTCCCGTGGCCAAGGAGATGATGGTCTGCTTTTCAGGATTAAGGACAGGTTTTAATTCTTTTAGGATATGCGGGATATTATAGGGTTTGACACCCAAGACTACCAAGTCTGCATTTTTGACGGCTTCCTGGTTGTCTGCCGTGACAGTAACGCCTTTGGGCTGTAAATAGAAAAGGTTTTCAGGATGTCTTTTGGTAACAGATAGGTTCTGGGCATTGAATCCCTCGGTGTCTAACAAGCCATTCACTATGGAAAGGCCAAGGTTTCCACAACCAATAATGGCTATTTTTAAATCTTTCATTTGGCTAGAAGCTGAAATGGTAAATGATGCTTTCGTGCCCGTAAAAATAAACCAATACTTTGAATGTTAATCTTTGATAGTGGAAAAAATGTTTGTAGCATGTTTAGGGTTAGAAGTCTTGAGAAAATAGGAGAATCTAAGAGAATAAATACTCAAAGCTCATTCCTCACGACTAATTATAAAAAAAGAGCCATCCAAGAATTGAATGACTCTCTCAATATATGCTCCTTTAAAAGCTTAAACCAATTTGGCCAAACTTTCTTCCAAGGCTTTTATTTTTGCTTCTGCATCCGCCTGCTTTTTCTTTTCATTTTCCACTACCTGAGCAGGGGCACCGCTGACAAAGCGTTCATTGCTGAGTTTCTTCATTACTGAATTGAGGAAGCCTTTGGTGTATTCCAATTCTTTGGTCAGGTTTTCTTTTTCTGCTTCCACATCGATTTGCTCGTTAAGTGGGATAAACAGCTCATCCGACTTCACTACAAAGCTCAAAGCTCCGTCCACTTTTTCTGCAAATCCCAATTGGCTTAGATTGGCCAATTTCTTCAAGATAGCTTCGAAAGATTGATAGAGTTCCTGTTTTTGCGTGTTTACACTTAGTTCAAATGCTTCTTTTGGAGAGATACCTTTGGAAGCCCTGATGTTTCTTATTTGTGATACTACCTCAAATATTTGAGCTGCATCATTGATCAGTTTTTCATTATATTCACCCAGTTTTGGCCATGAGGAAACGATCAAGGCATCTTTTACCTCTCTGGTTTTTACTTGATGCCATAGCTCTTCCGAAATAAATGGCATAAAAGGATGCAATACCTTCAAGATAGACTCAAAAAAACCAATGGTTTTCTCATAAGTTTCAAGGTCGATTGGCTTTTGATATTCCGGCTTGACCATTTCAAGGTACCAAGAACAGAAATCATCCCAAACCAATTTGTAAGTGCTCATCAGGGCATCAGAAATCCTGAATTTACTGAAGTGATCTTCGATTTCAGCCAAGGCCTGGTTGAAACGGTTCTCAAACCAGTTGATGGCCGTATGGTTATTATGTTCCAAAATATTGGAATCCACTTCCCAGCCTTTGATCAAACGGAAGGCATTCCAGATTTTATTGGAGAAGTTCCTGCCCTGTTCTACCAGTTTTTCATCAAATGGAAGGTCATTTCCTGCGGGTGAACTGAAAAGCATACCAGTACGTACCCCATCAGCACCAAAGTCTTTGATCAATTCCAAAGGATCGGGAGAATTGCCCAAGGATTTAGACATTTTTCTGCCTTGTTTATCCCTTACAATGCCCGTTAGGTAAACATTTTTGAACGGTTTTTCGCCCATATATTCATATCCAGCGATGATCATTCTTGCTACCCAGAAGAAAAGGATCTCCGGAGCAGTTACCAAGTCATTGGTAGGGTAATAGTATTTTAAATCTTCGTTTTTCTCACCAGTAGTGAAAACATCGGTGTCAAATACTGAGATCGGCCATAACCAGGAAGAGAACCAAGTATCCAATACATCTTCATCCTGCTTCAGGTCCTCAAGGCTGTAATTCTCTTGGTATTTTTCATTGGCAATTTTTAATGCCTCTTCAGCCGTTTTGGCTACTACATATTCTCCGTTTGGAAGATAGTAAGCCGGAATTTGATGTCCCCACCATAGTTGGCGTGAGATACACCAGTCCCTGACATTCTCCATCCAGCTACGGTACATGTTTTTGAACTTAGGCGGATAAAGTTTGATGATATCATCCATTACTGCTTTTAGTGCAGGCTTGGTGATATCTTCCATGGTCAAGAACCACTGCAGAGATAGTTTGGGTTCGATGACAGCATCCGTTCTTTCAGAATGCCCAACATTTGAAGTGTAATCTTCTTCTTTAGAAAGTTGATCAGCCTCTTTCAGCATTTTAGCAATTTTCTTTCTTGCTATAAAACGATCCTCACCAACTAAGATTTGTGCCTTTTCATTTAAGGTTCCATCATCATTGATGATGTCGATAACTTCCAATTTATGTCTTAGACCAATTTCATAGTCATTTACATCATGGGCAGGGGTTACCTTCAAGCAACCTGTACCAAATTCCATGTCTACATAGTCATCCTCTACAATAGGGATGGCACGGTTGATCAATGGAATTAAGGCTTTTTTGCCTTTTAAATGCTCAAAACGGCTGTCATTCGGATTGATACAGATGGCCACATCGGCCATGATAGTCTCCGGACGAGTAGTTGCAATAGTCAGATACTCATCTTCACTGCCTTCAATTTTATAATTGATATAGTATAGTTTGGAATTTACTTCCTTAAAGATCACCTCATCATCAGAAAGGGCTGTTTTTCCTTGTGGATCCCAGTTGACCATTCGGATGCCTCGATAGATTTTTCCCTTATTGTGCAAGTCAACGAACACGCTGATAACAGCATTACTAAGGTCTGCATCCATGGTGAATTTGGTTCTGTCCCAGTCACAGGAAGCCCCCAATTTCTTTAACTGGTCAAGGATGATTCCACCATATTTCTCCTTCCATTCCCAAGCATATTTCAGGAATTCTTCTCTGTTGATGGATTTCTTGTCAATTCCTCTTTCCTTAAGCATGGCCACTACTTTGGCCTCAGTCGCGATGGAGGCGTGGTCCGTTCCGGGTACCCAGCAGGCATTCTTGCCTTCCATTCTAGCTTTTCTGATAAGCACATCCTGAATGGTGTTGTTCAGCATATGCCCCATGTGCAATACCCCGGTTACATTGGGAGGGGGCATGGAGATAGAATAAGGTTCTTTATTATAATCTACTTTAGAACTGAACAATTTATTTTCCATCCAGAATTCGTACCATTTCGATTCGGATTCTGCTGGATTATATTTTGTAGATAGCGACATAATTGCTTTTAGGATTTGTAATGTAGAAACTGAATTATTTCCCAGTCCGCAAAAATAATATAAATATCTTTGAAGCCAGTAAAAATCCCCCAATAAGGTGCTGACCTAATCCACTTTCCCGATTTTTTCTTAAAAATCGATAGTTTTTGTACATCGATTAATATTTGGACACTTTGTTGAATCAAGTTGGATAGCTGGTGTTTTGGACTTGGTGTTTTTTGCTTATGTATTTGTAAATTAACTGGTAATGAGCGTAAAAGCTGAAGATTGATTCAAATAAAAGGAATCAGTTTTATCCTAGCTGAATAATTTTAATTTTGTACTAGAGCTATTTTTGATAGTATGAAAAAAGAGAATTTTACTATTATGATAAGTTGGGTTCAGGTTCCCGAAAAGTCTGATTTTACCATATATAACTTACCTTATGGGGTTTTTAAGAATAAGCGTTTATCTCCAAGGTTAGGTGTTGCAATTGGGGATAAGATTGTAGATCTATCAGTGTTGCATGAGAAAGGGTTTTTATCCGAAATTAGTCTTCCCGATAAAGTTTTCTTAAATGATTGTCTCAACGATTTTATTGCTTTGGGTAAGCCTATTACCAGGAAAGTGAGGGAAAGGGTCCAAGAATTATTGTTGGAAGATAATCCGGAGCTAAAAGATCATAGGATTAGGGGGAAGGTGATGGTCAATAGAAAAGAAGCTCAGATGCTCTTGCCTGTAAAAATTGGCGATTATACGGATTTTTATAGCAGTAAAGAACATGCCACCAATGTAGGGGCCATGTTTCGAGATCCAGAAAATGCATTGTTGCCAAATTGGAAACATTTACCAGTGGGCTATCATGGAAGGGCTTCTTCCATAGTTCCTTCAGGGACGGATATCTATCGTCCAAAAGGTCAGTTTAAAGATCCTGATATGGAAAAGCCTTCATTTGGTCCAACTAGAAGGCTTGATTTTGAGTTGGAAATGGCCTTTATTACAGGGAAACCCACCAAGATGGGGGAAAGCATTTCAACTGCCGAGGCTGAGGATTATATTTTTGGATTTGTATTGTTCAATGACTGGTCGGCAAGGGATATCCAAGCTTGGGAATATGTGCCTTTAGGACCATTCTTGGGAAAAAGTTTTGCCTCAAGTATTTCTCCTTGGGTGGTGGTTATAGAGGCCTTGGAGCCTTTCAGAACAGCTTCTCCTGAGCCAGAGGAAGAATTGTTGCCTTACTTAAAATTTGAGGGCGATCATGCTTATGACTTGAATCTGGAAGTTTATATCCAACCAGGAAATGGGGTGGAAAACCTCGTGTGCCAATCCAATTATAAATACCTTTATTGGAATACCGTACAGCAATTGGCTCATCAAACAGTTAATGGCTGCAATATTAATATAGGTGATATCTATGCTTCCGGAACCATTTCGGGCCCTAATGAAAATAGTTACGGTTCCATGCTGGAGTTGGCCTGGAAAGGAACGAGGCCAATCAGATTGGAAGATGGCAGCGAGAGAAAATTTATTGAGGACGGAGATATCGTGAAGATGAGGGGCTTTGCAGAAAAGGATGGTATCAGAGTAGGATTTGGGGAAGTGAGTACTAAGGTAAAGCCTGCAAAATAAATGAAAGCAGGGAAGCAAATGAAATGTTTAGATAAAAAACGGGGAACCATTATTTAAAATAGTTCCCTTTTTTTTGTTTGGATTATGGGGGCTTCAGTATTTAATAATCAGATTCTCAAAAATCATTTTTGAATAAGCATACTGTTTTAGACTCTAATTTATTGATCATTTTTGATGAGACCTCGATCTCTATACATTTGAATATAGTGCTGGTCCAACTCATCTGAGTCTTTGTATTTGCCCCTTAATTCTTTTAGCTTTTCTTTAAGTGATTTAACCTTATCGGCGTAAGCGGGATCGTTATATACATTGTTCAGTTCCATTGGATCCTTTTTGCGGTCATACAGTTCCCACTCATCGATATCATAGTAAAAATGAGCCAATTTGAAGTCTTCTGTTACAATTCCATAGTGACGCTTAACCATATGAAATCCCGGATATTCATAATAATGGTAATAGACACCTTCTCTAGTCCATTTTTCAGGTTGCCCAGCCAATAAAGGTATCAGGCTTTCTCCTTGCATATCTTTTGGTGCTTCCACTCCTGCAGCTTCCAGAAAGGTTTGAGCGAAATCAAGGTTTTGAACCATTTCACTACTTTCAGTTCTCGCTTTAATTTTTTCAGGCCACTTTATCAGCAAAGGTGTTTTAAAGGATTCATCATAAATAAATCGCTTATCAAACCAACCGTGTTCTCCAAGATAGAAACCCTGATCTGAAGTGTATACTACAATTGTATTTTCACTTAGTCCATTTTCATCAAGGTAATCTAAAATACGACCTACATTTTCATCTACAGCGGCTATGCATCCTAGATAATCCTGCATATATCGTTGGTATTTCCACCTCATGAAATCTTCTTCATCCATGGAAGGGTACTGCTTTTTAAACTCTTCGTTTATTGGTCCATATACGGCATCCCATTCAGCTTTTTGTTCAGGTGTAAATCTTGCATATTTGCTTTTGAAGACATTAAAGCCCCACTCAGATGGCTCTTCTACGCCCAGTTCCTTTGCAATTTCAGGGTATATTTTATTGTCCGCAGAAACAGTCATATGTTCTCTAATGTTCATTTCTGCTTCACGGGCAGCCGTTCCCCTGCCTTCATAATCATCGAAAAGAGTAGCTGGTTCAGGGAAAGTACGTTTGGTAAATTCCTTATAATGACGAGGGGCAGGAAGCCACTCACGGTGCGGGGCTTTATGTAAATAAAACAACATAAATGGCTTATCCTCTTCCCTGCGGTTATCAAACTAGTCAAGGGCCAGATCAGTAATAATATCGGTTACATATCCCATGATGGTAGTATCACCTTTATTGGTGATGAATTCTGGGTTATAATAGTCTCCCTGATCTGGAAGGATTTTGAATTCATCAAATCCTTTTGGGTTATTGCCAAAATGAAGTTTACCGAACATCGCTGTTTGGTAGCCTTTTTCATGTAAAATTTGCGGAAAAGTTACATTGGTGGTGTCAAAGGGAAATACATTATCAATTTTTCCATGTATATGCGTATGCTTACCCGTCAATATCGTAGCACGGGAGGGAGCACAAATGGAATTGGTTACCGATGCATTGGTAAACAGCATACCTTCCTTGGCAATGCGGTCTATATTTGGGGTTTCAATCAATTTATTATCATAAGCACTGATCGCTTGGTATGCATGATCATCGCTCATGATAAAAACAATATTAGGCCTTTTCTCTTTCGCTATTTTTTCTTTGCAGCCTGAAAAGATAAATAACGCTAGTATGATTGCGATAAATATCCGATTGTAAAAAGTGAACTTATCCATTTTGTAGACTTTTAATGCTTTCTTTTAATGTTCTAATTCTTCAAGTGTCAATTGAGTTCGATAATTTCCGTTTTCTCAGAAATGCCATTCTCATTGAAGGATTCTATGGAGAAGTAATATTTGGTGTCCCGGTCAAGACATCGCATGAAATGTTCGGTAGTATCGTACACCAACCAGGATTGGTAAAGCTTGTCAGGAGCAATTCCCCATCGGATATTATAACCTTGTGCTCCTTTAACAGGCTTCCAAGACAAAGAAACATCTCTTCTGTCATCTTTCCTGTTTACAGTAAAATCCTTTACTTCTGACGGTTGCTTGCCAAAACCTGTTCCAAAGACCCTGATTTCAGACATGGCAAAATTGTTTCCGGGGACTTTGATATTGTTATAGCGAACATATTTTCCATTGACAGGTTGGTTGAGTACAATGTATGCATTAGGGGAATCCTTATAGCTGTTACTTCTGTCTATTACTGTGTTCCAGTTATTACCATCCTCTGAAACTTCAACTGTAAACTGGTGCCTTAATCCTTCAGTACGTGTATAAATACCTGATTCATGGTCATGGAAGTTTAACTGAAAAGCATATATTTTGCCTGGTTGCAGCATTTCGATTTCCACCCACTGCTGATCATCATTGGCTTCGGCCACCCAGAATGATTTTGGACTTTCATCAGTCAGTACTTTTGATAAGATTTTTCCATCTTCACTTTTTTCCAAAGGCATTTCTGTTATTTCCACTTCATCATCTGTAGAAGTACTTTTTCTAATCTGCTGTTTTGAGGAGGAAACGGTGGTTTTTCCCTTATAGGAAAGCAACATCCACCCGCAGTGCTCACCGGCTTTTGTCGGGTGATTGGGGGCATAGCGGGGATAATCACCATAATGGGTGTTTGAATGCATCAGCCCCTCATTGTCAAAGTAGGTGGGGAACATGCAAAGACGGCGTTCCCAATGGGAGTTGGAAGCCAGTGCCATGGTACCAAAATGCCAATATTGATCATTGGTTTGTTTTACTGTAATACCATGTCCCGCTCCATTGGTGAAGCCTCCTGGTTTAAAGCTCATGGGGTTGTTTTTCATATAGGTGAATGGACCAAGTGGGGAATCACCTATATAAACGCCGTCACCATAAACATTGAATTGTGTTCCCGGTGCGGCATATTGCAAATAGTATTTGCCATTATGCTTGGTCATGGAAGCTCCTTCCATATACCCCTCTTTTAGTGTAGGGTGAAAATTGTTCTCCCCAAAACGTTCCCAGCCATGTTCTTCTTCAACTAGGTTAATTAAATCTTTCCTGAAACCAGTTTCTAGAAACCTATCATCTTTGTTGAGCATTTTTACTCTGATGGGATGCACATTAGAAGAACCCCAGTATAAATAAGTTTTACCATCATCATCGATAAACAATTCCGAGTCTTGGATATTATTGCTGATTGAAGCTGTAGGGGCCCATTTTCCTCCTTTTGGATCATCAGTATAGAGAATGCTGCCATACCCTGCTGGATCACCTGCAAAGTAAATCAGAGAATCCTTGTAATTAAAGGCGGTTGGGGCATTGGATCCTTCAAAGAACCATTGGGCAGGCTTGATGAAATTCCAATTGACCAGATCGGTGGAATGCCAATAACCAAAGGAACGCGTTACAAACATGTAATATTCACCGCGGAATTCAACTACCGCAGGGTCAGCTCCGGAGCGGTAAGATATGTTTCTGGCAGAATTATAGACCATATAGGTATAATCAATGTCCAGCGGGTTACAGTAAGTTTGGGGAACTATTTCCTGGGCTCGTATAGTGGAACTGAGAGTTAATAGCAGGGAAGCAATTATAAAGCTTAACTTATTCATATTGTTTGTTTTTTTAAACTCTAGGTTTAAAATCGGAATCATCATTTACTTACTAAGTGTTATCATTTATATCAAAGGGAAACGGCTTAAGTCAAGGTACAGGTCATATAAACATGTCTTGCTGAATAATTATGGATTACTTTCAAAGCCCAATTTTTTCAAGCCTGCTTGGATTTCAGGAGCCCCCATAAATAATTTCCAACCCAGTCCCGAGCGGTAGTTTTCAATCATGGCAACTACTGGCCCTTGATCTATTGCCAGATAGCGTTTAGGGTAATAATCGTTTTCAGGGCTCAAAGCATCATAAAAACCATAGCGGCCAAAAACCTTCTCTCCATAGTTGTAATATAAGTTTTTGATGACCTTTAGAGATTCCTCTGGAGTATAGGGGATGGAAGAAAGAGCGGCAGTTGGTGAAATGACGCCAAGATCAGCTCCTGGACGGTGGGCTGAATAACCTGTTACTGTATAACTAGCTGTCAATCCCCAGAGATCTTCTCCATAACCTTTAAATCCATTGGGATTATCTATACACCATGCGCGGTTTATCAGGGTGTGATTTTTATTTTCTTCCCAGTAATTGGCATATTGGTCAGTTAAGCCCTTGGGATTAAGTCCCAAATAAGAGTAGTGTGCCCAGAACAATGGACCACCCATTTTTTCGGCCCCATTATGTTTTAGATGTAAAGTATAACCAAAGGCTTCCTGATCTGTGTTGATGCCACCGCTGCGCGCCCAACCTTTATGATAGGCAGAGGCTGGGATTCCATGAGTAGGGGAGGAGGCAGCCAAAACATAGGTGATTAAACATTCATTATAACCTTCTAAAGGAAAGTTCATTTCCCATTCATGAGTAGGGGACCAGTGCCAATAGAGGACGTCATGACCTCCTTGGGTATACCAATCCCATTCCATTTCTTTCCAAAGAGTATCTATTCGGTTGGCCAGTGATTTTTCAGCATCATTGCCATCTTTGAAATACTCTCTGACCGCCAAAAGCCCTTGCATTAGGAATGCGGATTCCACTAAGTCTCCTCCATTATCTTTGTCGCTAAATGATCTTGCCTTTCCAGTTTCTCCATAAATCCAGTGTGGCCAAACGCCATGAAAACGATCGGCTTTTTCCAAAAAGGAGACCATTTTATTGAATCTGTTGAGCCCCTCTTCTCTATTTATCCAACCACGATCAATGGCTGCAATGATGCCAAAGATGCCAAATCCTGTACCTCCTGTAGTAACTACCGATTGATCATTTTGAGGGTATTCGCCGTCTATGTGGATTCTTTCCGGCCCCATTCCAGACATGGGTTCTGCCCCCTCCCAAAAATATCGGAAGGTGTAAAATTCGACCATATCCAATAATTCTTCATCAGTGAAGTCTTTGGTAGTGGCCATTGCCAAACCTATTTCAGTGTTTTCACCAGCATCCTGCAGGCCTACCACTTTGTATTTCAGTGTGAGATTATTGCCCAGGTCATTTACAAAATCCATGTATATGGTATCATCCACAGTGGCTCTTTTGCTGAAATTATTGTTTTCTGTACTGACCCAAACTTCATATTGGGATATTCCACTTTGTTTAGGCCAGTGGAGTTCAACATGTCGGTCGTAGCCTTTTGCTTGAACAGGACTGTCAATGGTTTTGTCTGCTGAAGAACATCCCCATATAGTAAATCCAAACAATAGCATTAAGTAAAATGAAAGTCTTGTTTTCTTCATGAGATTGAGGAATTAATGATGTTTTGAAAAAAGCCATGGCAATAGTTCCGGCTCCGCAAATGTGGGATCCCATGAATTATGGTTGGCTTCTGGGTAGAGTGTGTACTTGACGTCTGCTCCTTCTTCCTTTAACACTTCATATACTCTTTTGGAAAGTATAGGAGGGACAATATCATCTTTGCCTCCATGAGTGATCCATATGGCTGTATGTGGAGCATATTTTTTTGCAAGTGAAAGATTGCCACCTCCGCAGATTGCCACCGCCGCGGCATATTTTTTAGGCCAACGCCCAATTGTTTCAAAAGTGCCAAAACCGCCCATGGATAGTCCCATAATATACAGGCGCTTTTTGTCCACCTTTTCTGTTTTGATAATCATTTTAGAAAGCTCATTGACCAAGTCAAGCTGTTCGGAGGGTTGATCAATGGATTGACTGAAATTAGGATCACCTTTTCCAAACAATTCTTTTCGAATGCTGACATCAATCCAGTATTTATCTTCGGGGCATTGAGGGAAGACCACGATGGAAGGAAACTTCGCCCTGTTTTCTGGATCAAGAAATAGGTTTGCCCCGTGGGTAAGTTGTTTTTTGTTGTCATTACCTCTTTCTCCGGCACCATGAAGAAAAAATACTAGCGGATACTTTTTGTCACTTTCATAATTTGCAGGATAAAGAATACGGTATAAAAGTGAATCACCTTTTTGATTTACAAAGACTCGGTTTTCAAAAAGAGATTTGTCTTGGGCCAGCAACTCCTTTGAACTAAATAAGTTCAAAGCGAACATGATCAATAAGAGGTATATTTTAGTTTTGTTCATCGTCAATTGTTTTTTCAGATCTTCCGCTAAGATCCTTCGTGTTTATAAATGAGCATGCTAGGGTGGTGTCCAATTTCTTTTTGATCCTAAAGCGTTTAGGAAGCTTATTCTTCCCAGTTGATTTTTTCTATGTTCAATTCTTGGGAATTGGTGCCTACCATGATTTCAAATTCACCTGGTTCAAACACAAAGTCGAGGTCATGGTTATAGAATTTAAGATGCTCTTTGCTTAACTCGAATTTGATTTCTTTACTTTCACCAGCTTTTAAAAAGACCTTTTGGAACCCCTTTAATTCTTTAACAGGTCGGGTGATGGTACCTACCATATCACGAACATAGAGTTGTACGACTTCAGCTCCATCATATTTTCCGTTATTGGTTAGCTGGATGCTGGCAGTTAGGGATTGGTTACCCGAAAGTTCTTTATTACTTAGGTTAAGATCTCCATATTCGAAATTGGTATAGCTCAAGCCGTAACCGAAAGGATATAAAGGCTCATTGGATACATCCAAGTAATTGGAGCGGAACTTCTGGAACCATTGTCCCTCTGGCAGTGGGCGCCCGGTATTTTTATGGTTATAGTAAATAGGGATTTGCCCTGTATTTTGAGGGAAGGTGGTTGTGAGTTTTCCAGAGGGGTTGACTCCCCCGAAAAGCACATCAGCAATAGCATCCCCTGCCTCACTACCTCCAAACCATACATTTAGGATGGAAGGGATATGCTCAGACTCCCACTTAATGGCTAGAGGTCTTCCCGTAAACATTACCATGACTATAGGCTTTCCGGTTTTAACTAGCTCTTTTAGAAGCCTTCTTTGATTCTCGGGTAGCTCAATGGTGCTTCTACTGGATGATTCTCCACTCATTTCAGCCGATTCACCCACAGCAGCGATAATGACGTCAGCATTTTTAGTTATTTCTAGCGCTTCTTTGATTAATGCCTCTTCTGATCTACTATCTCTATAAGTAGGTTTTCCAAACACACTTACCCTTGATTCGAGTAATGAATCAGCAACTATATTGGCTCCTCTGGCATGAAGAATATTGACATCATTGCCTGCAGCATTTTTGATGCCTTGCATTAGAGAAACAGACTCCTTGAACCTGCCTGCCACACTCCAGGTACCTGTCATGTTTTCTGCATTGTCCGCCATAGGGCCTATAAGCGCAATCGTACCTTCTTTCTTTAGCGGAAGAACTTCGTTTTTGTTTTTTAGCAAAACAAAGGACTGGGCAGCGATCTCACGGGCAATTTGTCTGTTTTCCTTATTGAAGATTTCATTTTTAGCTCGTTCGGTGTCACAGTATTTGTAGGGATCATCGAAAAGTCCCAGCTCAAATTTTTTCACTAAAATCAAGCGACAAGCATTATCAATTTGAGCTTCTGTAATTGTTCCATCTTCCAAAGAAGCTTCTAAGGTGGTGAGAAAGCCTTCGCCTACCATGTCCATTTCCACACCAGCTTTTAAAGCCAATGCTGACACGGTTTTAAGGTCACCCATGCCATGGTCAATCATTTCATTAATGGCGGTATAATCAGTAACCACAAAGCCATCAAAACCCCATTGCTTGCGCAAGACGTCCGTCATCAGCCATTGGTTGCCGCTGGCTGGTATACCTTCCACTTCATTAAATGAAGTCATGACTGTGCCCACACCTGCTTCAATAGCAGCTTGATAAGGAAGGAAATATTCATTGTACATCCTTTGACGGCTCATGTCTACGGTGTTATAGTCTCTTCCTGCTTCTGGGGCACCATAAAGTGCGAAATGCTTCACACAGGCCATAATAGTATTGTTTTGACTGAGATCATCCCCTTGGTAGCCCTGAACCATGGCCTTGGCAATCTGGGCACCCAAATAGGGGTCCTCTCCGCTTCCTTCGGATACACGGCCCCAGCGAGGATCCCGGCTGATGTCTGTCATGGGAGAAAAGGTCCAGTTGATGCCATCAGCACTGGCTTCCTTGGCGGCAATTTGGGCTGAGCGTTTGATCAGATTCATGTCCCAACTACAGGAAAGTCCGAGTGGAATGGGGAAAATAGTTTCGTAACCATGGATAACATCCATGCCAAATAATAAGGGAATTCCAAGTCGACTTTCTTCAACAGCTACTTGCTGCACATCTTTGATCTTTTCAACTGTTTTGATGTTAAAAAGTCCACCGATTTTTCCTGCTTTGATTTTCTCGGCAATATTTGAACTGGAAGCTTGACCTGTAGTAAAATCACCAGCAGCGGGAAGGTTGAGCTGACCAATTTTTTCTTCTAGGGTCATCAATGCCAAAACGGAATCCGCTTTGTGAAGAATGATGTCAGGTGAACCGTGATTATCTTGAGATGGAGAGCAGGCCATTGTCATGCCTCCAACTACCAAAGCGAGGAGAATAAGGTTTTTCATGGTTATAGGTTTCTTTACTTCCATATCTTACTGGCAATATTTTGCCATATTTATAGTTTGTTTTTCAATAAGTGAATTCCAGTTTGTCCAGACCAGATCGGACTTCTTCATCTGTCATGAATAGGTTCCAAAGCAATCCAGTCCGGTGATTTTCAATCATTAGAATGATCGGCCCCTGATCAATGGCCAAATAGCTGTCAGCATACCAGTTTTCGGTAATGTTATAGGCATCATAAAACCCGTATTCCCCCCAGATTTTATCTCCTAGCTGATAGTAGAAATACTTCAAGGCTTTCATAGAAGCTTCAGGGGTATAAGGCAAAGATGAAATAGCAGCAGTAGGTGTGATGACGCCAAGATCGTTGGAAGGGGAGTGTGCACTGTAGCCATTATGGTTATCACTGGCTGTCAGTCCCCAAGCAGTTTCGGTATAGCCAATAAAGCCTTTAGGATTTTGGATGCAATATGCTTGGTTGATCAGGCTGTGGACTTGATTCTGTTCCCAATAGTTGGCATACTGATCTGAAAGGTTTCTGGGGTCAAGTCCCAAAAAGGAATAGTGGGCAAAGAACAAAGGGCCACCAAGATCATTGCCCAAGGGTAACACATGTCCATAAAATGAGTTGCCATTTTTTATACTACCATTTCTGGCCCACCCAGACTCGTAAACTGCTTTATCAATAGGATGTGTAGGGGAGGATGCTGAAAGCACATAGACAATCAATGACTCATTATAGCCACGAATGGGGAGGTTCATTTCCCATTCATAATCGGGAGACCAGTGCCAATAAAGTACATTGCTGCCGTTTTGGGTATACCAGTCCCATTCCACCGTTTCCCATAGCAGGGTGATTTTATCGATGAGCTCTTTTTCAGCAGGATTGTTGGCATTGAGATAGGCCCTCACGGTGAGTAATCCCTGGATCATAAATGCCGTTTCTACCAAATCCCCGCCATTATCTTTAGCACTGAAGGGGATGGTCTTACCGGTTTCACCATTCATCCAGTGTGGCCATGCACCATGAAAACGATCAGCATATGCCAAAAAATCAATTGTCTTGTTCCATCTTTCTAAGGCTTGTTGCCTGGTAATAAAACCTCTTTCCACTCCTACTATGAGAGACATTACACCAAATCCTGAACCGCCGATGGTGACGGTGTTTCCAGAAGTGTTTCTTTCTCTTGACATTCCACTTATTGGGTGGGCAAAATCCCAAAAATAACGGAATGTTTGGGACTGTATTTTTGTGAGTAATTCTTCTTCAGAAAGCAATGTAAACTTAGGTGTTTCATCAATTTGGGTGTAGAAAACACTGCTAAGGCCAGCAAAGTTTTCTCCATTGATGCCCATGAGTTCCTGATTGATTTTTAGGGAATATTTAGAGAGGTATTGTAAAGGAGCCGAGGAGGAAAGTGTTAATTTCTGATCATTTTCCATTAGCTCAAACTGTAAGCTTGGATTGCCTGGTCCTGTCAGAGAAAAGGCTTGTTGAAGAGAGGATGGATCCAGAGGTTTGTTGAAAATCAATTCCGTACTGTAGTTTACAGGGACATTTTGGATTCGGCCTGTCCTAGTGGTATCACCACCTGATAATTGCACACTGGTAATTTCAACTGAGCCCAATATCGTAGTGAACTCTATGGTGGTTTCTGTAAAATGAGCTCCGTTGGAGGCGGTTAGGGCCGAAGATATAGACAAAGTATAGTCACTACTGGTCTCCAAGGTACCAATAGGGTTAATGGCGATGGTGGTGTTGTCAATAAGATTGGTGTTAAAGTTGACAGGAATGCCATCTTTGGATAAAGAAATGGCTGAAGCTATACTTTCGCTTTGTATAGCCTGAGAAAAGGTCAAGCTGATGGTCCTATCAATGGCGATATTTTCATTTGATCCTTGAAGGGAAAGTGTTTTATCTCCCACCTTGGCGTCAAAGAGCTGCAAAGGAGTAAGGGAATCCTCTTCTTTACATGATAGGAAAAGAATGAAAAATACCAGAAAAACTGAGTGTTTCATCATTTTGGGTATAACGGGACAGCCGCTTTTATAGATTATTTTCGATTTATTTGATGGCTTGCAGTTTAGTAAAAAGCCAAGGTTATGAAATTGGATAAATTATAAGTAGGAGAGCTTATATAAGAAGCCCTCCTTGGATTTATAAAATATTACGGCTGTTCATTATCCATGATTGTCTGCACTTCAGATGACGAAAGCGCTCTATTAAAGATGCGAAGTTCATCAATATAGCTATTGTCAGAAAGGTGTCCCCATCCAGTGAATCTAGGTGCTCCGGAGCCTATAGAAAGGATGTCGCAGCCCTCCCAGGAAATACCCGGATAAGTACCTTGGCTCACTACTGTTCCATTGATATATACGGTACATTCTGTTCCGGAAATAGTAAAAGCAATATGTACCCATTCATTGCTGTTCGGGTTGATATCAGCCGCACTACCTCCGTCAAACCAGTTGTCTCCTGCCCCGTTACCAACATTTAGTTTTATACGTTGGTTACTTCCTGCGGCCTCTCTAAATAGTCTGAAGCCCGCAGCACGGTTGTTTTGGGAGTCAGGATTAGCCTCATCAGTTGGCCCCATGACCAGAATGCCCGCTCTGTCGGGATTTGCATCGACCTTGTACCATAGAGAAGCACTGAATGCATTATTGGTCAAATTGGTCGTAGGAAAGGTCAAATAGGAATCTGTTGCACCCGCATAGGCATTGGCACCAGAAGCACTTTCACCTGCAAAACCAGGATCCCCTACCACACTGGCTTCACTTACGCTGACCAATTCCAAATACTCGTCATCAAATGGCATATAGAAAATCTCCCCATCGTATTGAGGTACATAGAATTCAGGCTTGGAAAAGACTACTGTGCTTGTTGTCGTTTTTCCAGATAGGTCATTGGCGGTTACAGCCAAAGTGTGTTCTCCGTTCGTGATATTGTCGTAAGGCAGTTTGACGGCTGTTCTTCTATAATCTTTGAAATCCGAATAGCTTCCAATTTCACTGCCATCCAAAGCCACAGTGATGTCCTGAATTTCTACATCATCTTCTACTTCAAAATCAATATTAATGGACATCACATCCTGAGGGACCCAAGTAAGTGGGCCTTCCTCAGGAAAATTGATGTTGACCATGGGGGCAGTTTCATCTGAGGCTGGAGGGACTTTGCTAATGTCGTCTATATAACCGTCTTTGCAGGCAAAACTTGTTGCCATCAGACCTGCAATAAATATTTTAGAAGTTAATTTCATGTCTTTTGGGTTTGTGTTTTACCGATACTTATTGATTGCTTGCCTCTTTAAGCTGAGGAAGGATGTCTTGTTGGTCAAGTGGATAGGGAAGGAACCTATCACCTTCATTGAAGGACCTGTCTCCATAGTTGAGTTCACTTGTGCGGTCATGTCTTACCAAGTCAAAGAAACGAACACCCCATTCCATACCGAACTCAGCAAATTTTTCATCCAACACATCATCCAAAGTCACCCCACTTAGCATGCCCAGATTAGCTCTGGATCTCACAGCATTGACTGCTTCATCTGCTGACATGACATTGCTGGAAGCGCCGCTTACCAGTGCCTCTGCGTGTATCAATAGGATCTCAGCATATCGGATAGCGATCATGTTTTTGTTCTCGCCATAATTAAACCTTCCAGGGGTCAACTGGGTAGTAGGCAGATAGTGTTTTCCACTGAGGAACCTATACCTGGGCGCATTGCCAAAACCGTCCCCATCAGGGGTGATATTGGTAACCCAGCTAGGTAAATTGGCATAGTTTGGATCTGATTCAATATCACTGATTCCATCAGGTGTAAATAGTACGGTTGTTTCGAGACGCTTTCGATCATTTCGGTCAAGCATAAACTTGATGTATTTTTCTGTAGGCTCCCAGAAGCCCCATCCGCCACTTGATCCAGGCACAGCTGGTTGCCACCCTACGGCTTGAGGGCCATATACTTGCCAAGGGAACCTGTCTGAAGTACCGCTTTCAGCACCGTAATCTGAATATTGGAATTCAAGGATATTTTCATTGTTGAGCTTTCCAGGGATTTTAAATAACTGATAGTAATCCGTTTCTAGCATGAATTCTCCGCTGCTGATGATCTCTCCAGTGGCATCAGCTACACCTTGGTAGTTTTCCATTTCCAAATTGGCTAATGCTTTAATGGCCAATGCAGTATATCGTGTGATCCCGCCACGGATGTCCGAACGTTGGTTAGGGTGGACATTGGGTAGACTGGGCATAGCTTGATCCATCAAATCAGAAATGTACTGCATGGTTTCATTATAAGGAGTAAGCGCTACTTCATACAGCGCATTGGGATCAGAGCTTACAGGAATAAGAATTTCGTTCCATAACCTGGCCAATTGAAGCAGATTATAGCCTCTCATGACATTGATTTCGGCAATGTATTGACTAGCATTTGCTGCATTTGCACCAGCTTCTTGGTATTTCTGTATCTCTTCGATGGCCCCATTCCAATAAATGATATCGGAATACATATTTAGCCAGGTGGAATTATATATCCAGAAACTCCTGTCATAGTCATAGGTATCTGTTTTGAAGAGTGGTTCTTGATCCCCAGCAGGGTTGGCATCATCGCCTCTTACAGAAATTAGCGGAAAGGTCTCCCATTGGAATCCATATAGTTCTGCATAAGCGCCATTGAGTAATAAGACCATGTTTTGGGATTGTGAATAATCCGTCTCCTGAGCCAGGATTTGATCTTCTAAGGGCGCATCCAGGTATTCGCTACAGGAAAAGGTAGTCACCAAGCATAATGCAGTGACCAATTTTATCAGTTTATATTGAAATATTTTCATGACTGTTCTTGGGTTATTGATTTTAGAACTTGACATTTAATCCCACGGTGTACACAGCAGGGATAGGGTAGGTCTGTCGGTCAATGCCATTATCCACTTCTGGGTTGAAACCATTGTAATTGAAAATGGTCAATGGCCGTTCTGCTGTCAAGGTGATACGCGTTTCTGGCATGATCACTCCCATCACTTCTTTGTCTAGCAGTGAATAAGACATGCGCACATTTTGGACCCTAAAGAAAGAACCGTCTTCCACGAAGTAATCACTGAAGTTTTGGTTCCATCCTTTACGCAGTCCGGCAGCAGAAGGATATTTGTTAGAGGTGCCTTCACCTCTCCAGAGATTGGTGGCCAAGTCTGCGTCTATATTGGTGTCATTGGTAAAGATCATTTCCCCTCTTTTTCTATTTAGGATGCTGTGGCCTGATTGACCTTGGATCAGCACCGAAAAGTCAAGGTTTTTGTACCTGAAACCAAGATTACCACCATAGGTAAGTTCTGGTAAGTAGGAACCCAATACTACCCTGTCCAAATCATCAATGGCACCATCACCGTTTTGATCTTTAAACATTAAATCTCCTGGGACAAGGTCGTTTTCGATTAAGAATTGCTCTGAATAACCACTATTGGCGATATCGGCCTCAGTTTGAAATACGCCCTGGACTTCATAGCCATAGAATGCCTGGTAAGGCTGACCAACAATGGAGCGCTGACGGAATTCCGCTTGACCGGCATTGAGGTACTCAGGTCCTCCAAGTCCTCTGACCGTATTTTTCAAGGTAGCGATGTTGCCACCGATATAGTAGGATAAGTCTTCTGTAACTTTGTTTTCCCAATTAAGAGATAATTCCAAACCTTGGTTCCTAATCTCTCCGACACTTCTTCTTACTGCACCTCTAAACAAGGGTTGTAAAACGGTTACGGCCAGACTTTGTGTATTTCTAATATAGTAATCCGCCTCTAAGGACAACCTGTTTTGGAAGAACTTAGCGGTCAGACCGAAGTTGGTTTCCTCCGTAGTCTCTATCTTATCAATGAGGTCATAGGTTGGATCCAGCCTAAAACCAGGAATTCGCACATTATTAATGGCATGGTTGGTTCCCTGTAGCGTGGGTTGGCCCACTGATGGGCTGATTCCATCATTACCTAGCTGTCCCCATGACGCTCTCAACTTAAGGAAATCGATACCTTTTACATCAAAGAAATCCTCTTCGGTAGCTACCCATCCAGCTCCGAGGGTAAAGAAATCTTCACTATCTACCTGAAACTTATTGTAATTGTCCTGACGGTAAGTAGCATAAAGCAAATATTTTTCTTTGTAGTTATAGGCTAACCTACCAAAGAAGGAGAGGTAAAATATGCGACTACCAGCATCTGAAACTGTATTGATATCATTGGCCTGTCCATTGTTCAGGTACCATAGCTCTTCATTACCAAAAGTAGGATTAGGGTCTAAATCATTTCTATTTCCACTGAGTCGCTCAAAGGTCTCACTCCTGAAGGATTGTCCCAAAGTAGCTGTAATGCCATGGTCACCAAAGAACTCCTTATAAGTAAGGTAGTTGTCTATGATTTGGTCAAAATACAAACTGCTTGATCGGGAAAGACCTGAAAGGGGATTAAGAACACCGTCATTATAGGCAAAATTGACATTTCTGGCATTGATTAAATCCAACTTATAGTTATACGCTGACCTGAAGGTCAATTTATCAGGGATAAAAGTCAGTTCGGCATGGAGGTTTCCATTGATTTTATTGACTTTATTTCTGTTGTCATTATAGAGTAGTGGGTAGAAAGGGTTTTGTCTTCCCCTATAGCCCAATCTTTGTGCATTGGACAATGGTACTGGTGAAGTGCCAAAGTCTTCATCATATTTTGGAAGAATAGGTACCGCAAAGTAAGCGTTGAACCAAGCTGCATCCGAACCTACAAATTGTTTGGCAGTACTGAAGGTAAAGTTACCACCCACAGTGATCCATTCTTTGACTTTAGAGTCGATATTGGCACGGATGTTTACCCTTTCGTATTCATTTCTGGTTTCATTGAGCAGCCCGTCTTGTTTAAAGTAACTACCACCAATGGAATAGCGTGTTTTGGTACTACCACCAGAGAATGTCAAGGTATGGTTTTGGATAGCAGCAGGGCTCATGATCTCATCGTACCAGTCTGTGTTTACAGCAGGAATACTGGGGTCTATACGGCTCCTTCCATAGGCCTGCATGGCATTGTCGATGAATTCCATGTCTGGTGCTGATCCTGTTTCGTTGATGTATTGCACAAACTGCTGACTATTGGCCATTTTGAGGACGTTTTGCGGGTTCTGTACCCCATAATATCCATCATAGACAATCTTCGCTTCTTGCTCATATTCACCTGAATTGGTCTCTATCAGGACAACCCCATTGGAAGCCCTTGCACCATAGATGGCAGATGCGGAAGCATCTTTTAGTACAGAAAGGGTCTTGATGTCATTGGAGTTGAGGAAGTCGATATTGTCAAAGAACATTCCGTCCACCACGTACAAAGGAGCTCCTCCACCTTCAAAGGAACCGATGCCCCTTACCCTTACGGTAGGGGAAGCTCCTGGAGCACCTTTACTGACGATTTGTACACCGGCGACCTTACCTTGAAGAGACTGCATGGCATTAGAACTTGGGGTTTTGACCAAGTCTTCGGTTTTCAAGGTGGTAATCGCAGAGGTCATTTCCTTTTCTTTCTGCGCACCATAACCGATGACGACCACTTCATCTAGTCCGGTTAGCTCTTCCTGAAGGGTGATATCAAGCTGTGTTCTTCCATTCAGCTCAACTAATCGAGATTCAAAACCAATAAAAGAAAAGTTTAATGTCGCGTCTGGAGAGCTGACTTTAAAAGAATACTTACCGTCTAAATCAGTGACGGTTCCATTTGTGGTGCCCTGTTCGAGAATGTTCACCCCAGGTATGGGTTCACCTCCTTGATCGAGGACTGTTCCTGAGACATTGGTGTCCTGAGCGGTTGCTGTACTAAAAGAGACCGCAAAGACGAATAATAACACCATGGGTAGTTTTCCTAGTAGAAGGATTTTGGGTTTCCATGATTCCTTACTTATGCGTAAAGACTTAATCATAAGTGTTTGGTTTTGGGTTTAAAATGGATAAAATTTCAAACGTTTGCATTTGTTGCCGTTTGACATTGAAAAGGTAGAGGAAAGAAAAAAAATCTACGTTAAAAAATGTGAAATCTTAGCTGATTAGGAGGGTGATTAAGCCCAAAACAAGTAGGATAATTAACGGTTCAGTACTATGATAAAGTAGCTCTGCTAGTTCTGAAGGTGTTTTTTATACTTTAATATCACACTATAATACTACTAGCTGGTATTGAAGTGAATTCGAATTGTTTTTGAGGTGGAAACAAAAGGTTTATTTCGATTTTATTTTCTCTTCTTCCATCATCAGTATGTCATTCCAGTGAGGTGTTTCCAACCGTAAAGCCTCAATATTTTGCTTGGTTTTCTTTCTGAAATTCCAAACTGTGTTTTTGCGTATGTCCAACAGTTCTGATAGCTGTTCCAATGTTTGTTTTTCAGGATTGGCAATGATATCATAGGCAATATAAAAGGCCTTTTCTAAGGGGAATTTTACACCGTGAAAAATGGTACCTGCAGTAACCGAATCAATATGCCCACATCGGCTACACCTGCGGGTGAAGAGTTTTGGACCTTTGGAACTTTTGGTGTATTTGCAATTTCTGCATACAAAGCCATTGCCCCACTTAAATTCTTCTAGGTGTCTTAGGCAAGCAGATTGATCAGGGAAAATACGTTGAAATTCTTCATAGGAGAGAAGCTGGTTGGTAAGCCTTGCTTGAAAAGAAGCTTTAATGCTGCTTTTTAACTTCCAATTATCCTTGTCTAAAAGGGAATTTATCCGTTTGATTTCCTCATCTTTTTCCATGAGTTGATGGTTGTATTTTTCCAATAAACTGTTTTTATGTTCCAGCTCTTGGGTCCTTTCCTGAACTTTGATTTCCAACTCACGGTTTACTTTTTCCTTTAATGCATAATTGATTTCTATTTGCTTTATGGTTCTTTTCAAAGCCCTGTCCCGGTTGTTTTTGAGAATTCTGATTCTATCTCCCAAAGCAAATGTTAATAGCAGCATTTCTAATAGGAAACCAATATGTAAGCTGTAGTACACTAAGGTCATATGCGGGATAAGGGCAGCATTTACCAATACTTTGATGACCACCCCCACAAAGAGAACACCATATGCAAATACAAAGAATCGGGCAACCTTATAGCCCCTGTACCAAATATAAATACTGGCTGAGAAAATGAAAAAGAAGGGGATTATATCATAGTATTTGATCTCAAAGAGCTTTTGGTCAAAGAGTAGGCCTATAAGAAAGAGTATGGATTTTATGCCTAATATTGCCAATAAAGCATAGTGGATTTTGGGGGTACGGTACTTTGTATTGAGAAATTTGATCGAAAACATAATAGCCCAAACCACGATCGAGTAGTTGAAAACACCGTTAGCTATTTGGTTCCAACCGGGGTAGTTTGGCCATAGGTACTGAAAGGCTATACCGTCCACACACATGGCATAAATACCCACGCTGACCAAATAAAAGGTATAATAGAGGTATTTGATCTCCCGGACAGCTGCATATACCAAAAGGTTATAAAGTCCTATAATGGCAATCATCCCGTAAAAGATGCCATAAACAAAATACTCATTGAGGGCATAGAAAATAAAGCGGTTTACTGATCGAATGGCTATTCGTATATCTGCTTTTTGGCTTGATCGGATTTTTACATAATAATTGGATATCCCTTCGGTTGAGTTTTCTAAAATGAGCTCAAAGTTTTTATGTTTGAAATCTCGGGTGCCAAAGGGAATGGCATCACCCATCAGGATGTTTTTATAGCTGCCATCCTCCTGAGGGGCATATACGTCTACCAAATCCATAGTTTGGTCATAGAATTCCATCAACCATTTTTTCGTACTCTCAGGTGTTTTGTCGATGGAAAGTTTGACCCAATAGGTGTGATTTATATCAAACTTGTTCTTATTAAATGAAGGTCTTATTTTGAAGTTATCTTGGAAACGTGGCTTGATGATATCATGGAAAGTGAGCTGGTTGGTTGTGTCTTCGAAAAACTCCAATTGAGAAATGGAAAAAATCCTTTCCTTTAGATTATCATCGATTTTTAAAGTGGAGCTTCCTGATATCCTTTGCGCATAGAGCTGATGAGAGGAAATAAAGGTGGAAAGAAAGATAAAATAAATTAGTTTTCTCACAGTTTGCAGCTAGGTTATATTATTGGTTAACTGACAGCATTCCTTAAGGAAAATACAATCAATTATCGATAGGTTTATAAAGCAAAGGTAAATATTTATAAATTGCTTTTAGAACCTAAATAATGATAACCTGCAAATGTGATATTTAATGAGTCAAAAAATGATGACAATAAATCCCAAGGATATTTCTATCGCAGACTTTCACAGTTATATGCTGGGAGCAATTGTCCCCAGGCCCATTGCCTTTGTAAGTACTGTGGATTCTGAAGGACAGGTTAATTTAAGTCCTTTTAGTTTTTTTAATGCCTTTGGTTCTAATCCTCCTATTTTGATTTTTTCACCAGCCAGAAGGGTGAGGGATAATACTACCAAGCATAGTTTGGAAAATGTAAAGGAAGTTCATGAAGCAGTTATCAGTATTGTAAGCTATGAAATGGTGCAGCAAATGTCCTTGAGCAGTACAGAATATGAAAAGGGAGTAAATGAATTTATTAAATCAGGGCTTACGCCTGTTCCCTCTGACTTGGTCGCCCCTCCGAGGGTGAAAGAATCGCCTGTTTCTTTTGAGTGCAAAGTGCTTGAAGTGATGGAAATGGGGAATAAGGGTGGAGCTGCCAATTTAGTGATCTGTGAAGTTTTACTCGCGCATATAGATGAAAGAGTAATGGGCCATGATGGTAAGATAGATCCGAATAAACTGGATGCTGTAGCCAGAATGGGTGGTAATTGGTATTGTAGGGCCAGTGGTGATGCTCTTTTCGAGATAGAAAAACCGGTTAAAACCAAGGGAATAGGAGTGGATCAGATTCCAAGAAGGATTCGCTTGAGTTCTGTTTTGACAGGCAATGACCTGGGGAGGTTAGCCAATATTGAAAAAATGCCCGATGAGGACGAAGTGTTTCAATATGGTAATAATGCCGATATGGAAGAAATGAGGGTCAGGTTTCAAAATGATGAGGAAAGTCTCCTGTTCCATTTACACCAATACGCCCAAAATCTTTTACATGAGGGAAAGGTGATGGAAGCTTGGAATGTATTGCTTCAACATTATTGATCTATATCTGATCCTTTTCGAAAATGTCCGAAGTTTTGGAATCCAGAAGGAAGCCCTTATCACATTTTAATATCCTATAGGGGTATTTTTTGAGCAATTCATGGTTATGGGTTGCCATCAAGACAGCAGTACCCTGCTTGTTGATCTCTTGGAAAAGTTTAAAAATTCCATCTGCTACCTCAGGATCTAAGTTGCCTGTCGGTTCATCGGCCAATAGGATTGATGGTTCGTTTAACAAAGCCCTTGCAATTACGACACGTTGCTGTTCACCACCTGATAATTGATGGGGCATCTTAGTGGCAGAACCGCCAAGGCCTACACGCATCAAAACTTCGACCATTCTGGTTTTCATCTTTGATTTTTCTTTCCAGCCGGTGGCACGCATTACGAAATATAGGTTTTCAGCCACTGTGCGGTCATTGAACAGTTGAAAATCCTGAAAAACGATGCCTAGTTTTCTCCGGAGATAGGGTACGTCTTTGGACTTGATTTCCTTAAGATTATAGCCAGCAATATGGCCTTCACCCATTTTGAGGGGTAGGTCAGAATATAAGGTTTTTAATAGGGAGCTTTTTCCACTTCCTGTTCTACCAATGAGAAATACGAATTCATCCTTATCTATTTCAAAAGTTACATCCTGAAGAATAGCGGTTATGCCTTGAAAGATACAGGCTTTGTTTAATCGGACTACGGGCTCGCTGGAAAATACCATAATTTAAGTTTACAATTCTAGCTTCTGTAATTTACCAAAAGGAAGCTCTTTGATCAATTTTCCCATTTCTTCTTCTTTGCCTTCCAGACCAAATTTTTCAAGGTTTTTAAGTGGACGGTCGGCCCTGAAGTAGGCTACGAGAACAAAGTTTTCATCCCTGATTTGAATATAGTCAGGAATTTTTGCTTTGCCTTTTACCTTGATGATATACATAGATGGATTTTAAATCAATTTTTAAAAAGCGAAATTTAAATGATAAGGAGTTCAGATAAAAATATTCTGTCAAATAAAGGTGGAAATGATCAATCTCTAATTTGTAATTGCTTTTATACAATCATGGCATGGCTTCAAGCCATGCCATGATTGTATAAACAAAAAACCACCAACCCTCACTGATTTCCCCAAGGAGAAAAAGCGCATGGTTGGTGGAAAAATATAATGATTACTTACCTGCTGCTTTAGCGTGGTCAGCCAAGAACTTGGCCAATCCAGCATCAGTAAGAGGGTGGTTTAATAGACCGGTGATTACATTCAATGGACAAGTTACTACGTCAGCACCGATTTCTGCACATTTAATCAAGTGCATGGTGTGTCTAACAGAAGCTGCCAATACTTGAGTGTCATATCCGTAATTTTGGTAGATATGTACGATCTGCTCGATCAACTCTAAACCGTCAAAAGCGATGTCATCCAATCTTCCGATAAATGGAGAAAGATAGGTAGCTCCGGCTTTGGCAGCAAGGATGGCCTGACCTGGAGAAAATACCAAAGTACAGTTGGTTCTAATGCCTTCGTTGCTGAAATATTTGATGGCTTTTACACCATCTTTGATCATAGGTACTTTAACTACGATTTTGTCATCAATTTTAGCTAGTTCTTTTCCTTCTTTGATCATTCCCTCAAAGTCGGTAGAAATTACTTCTGCACTAACTTTATCATCCACAATATCGCAAATAGCTTTATAGTGAGCCTTTACGTTTTCATCTCCTGTGATGCCTTCTTTGGCCATCAATGAAGGATTGGTAGTCACCCCATCCAATACGCCTAAATCATAGGCTTCTTTGATTTCAGCAAGATTGGCAGTGTCAATAAAGAATTTCATTTGTAAACGGTTTTGGTTATGTATGAATTTGGCTTGCAAAGTTAGCCTAATATTTTGAAAGTCGGGCAAAAAATATTTAAATGTTTTTATGACACTTAATTATCAAGACAAAAAAGAAGCGGCATCGCACCGCTACAACCGTCTACCCTTGCTTCCTTCCGGACCTGGGGGAGTTGACAGGAGCTGGTCGTGCCGCTTGAGTACAAAGGTAAGTCAAAAACTTACCTTTGCAAAATCTCGGTGACAAATATCTTTTATAACAGGCTAAGCTCTTATGAATCAAAAGAAAAAAATGGCAGTATTATTGATTTTACCTATTAGAAAACAAATAGCTAAATTATGAAAAAGGTTATTGCAATACTTTGTATGGGGATCATTTTAGGAGGATGTGCAGTTTTTTCGAAACCGCACAAGTATGAATTGGGAATGGAAGAACGTGATTTTGTGAAAAAGCATCAAGAGGCAGTTCTTAGTAGATTAGAAGAGGGGCAGCGGACCTATAGGTTGGTTCGGGATGAACACTTCTATGTATTGTTTACTTTTGAAAACGGAAAGTTGGTCAAATTAGAAGAGAAGGAATTGCCAAAAGCTTGGCAAGTTCCTCCTGGTCAAAATAACATTGAAGCTAAATAAACTGGGACCCAGGTCAGCCCAATCCCTTTAGGTACAGATTAAACTCTAATGGGCTGCAGGATTCAAATTCATCTACTTCAAGATCATCATAGATTTCTTCATCGAATTCCATGGTGGTCTTTTCTATTTTACCATCTGGGTGGATGATCAGTTCTATTCCAGTAAAGTCCTGTGGATTGACTTGAACTAGGACTTTATAGTCGTCAAAAGTCCTTTTGAAATATTTTGCCAAATTAGCCATGCGGATCAGTCGTTTTTTTGACTTGCAAAGTTAAGCTAATTTTAATTTATGAGCTGATTATATAATTCCCTATTAATTCTATGGGTTTAATTTAATCAGTTGGGAGATTTTTCGTTAATTATTGTGATAGGTGAAATTTTTTGGGATAAATATTTTTTTTAATATAAAATGCCTTTATATATTTGCCTATCGTAAAAATTATGAAACAAAAACATACTCAATATTGGTGGTGGCATACTCAACTTCTGAAAGCGGAAGAACAGCATGCTATTGTCTAAAATTAGAGAGTAGTAGAACCACATATAATGAGGCTTGCTGGAATTCCCAGTAAGCCTTTTTTATTTTATTTTCAAAGTTAACCATGAGCAAAACGCAAAATTTCAAGATCAAAACTCGCTACAAAAAGTTGCTGGCAGATACCATCACGCCAGTGAGTATTTATCTTCAGGTTAGGGATAAGTTTAAAAACCCCATTCTCCTGGAAAGTTCTGATTATCATGGGCAGGATAATAGTTACTCCTATATCTGTTTTAACCCAATGGCTACTTTTTCTTTTGATGGTCAGAAGGTGAAAGAGACTTTGCCTTCAGGTGAAAAATTGACCTATCAACTGGAAAAGGGAGAAAAGCTGGTGGATAATTTAAGGAGCTTTTCCAGTAAGTTTAAGGAGGAAGAAAACAATTTTAAATTTATCTCCAATGGACTTTTTGGGTATATGCAATATGATACAGTTTCGAGTTTTGAGGATATTAAGCTGGAAAACACCAAGGAATCAGAAATTCCCCAAGCTTACTATGCGGTTTATAAGAATGTGATTGTAGTGGACCATTTTAAAAATGAGCTGCATATTTTTGATCATCACATCAATGGCGAAGGGGAGGACAGTATTTCAAAAATAGAGACCCTGCTCAATAATAAGAATATTCCAAGTTATTCCTTTAAGCTTGATGGTCCTGAAGTTTCCAATTATACAGATAATGAATTTTTGGACATCCTTCGTCAAGGCAGGGAGCATTGCTTTAGGGGAGATGTTTTTCAGATAGTACTTTCTAGGTCTTTTACCACTGGTTTCAAAGGGGATGAATTCAATGTGTATAGGGCATTGAGATCTGTAAATCCATCACCTTATTTGTTTTACTTTGATTATGGCTCATACAAGGTTTTCGGAAGTTCTCCAGAAGCACAGATTGTAGTAAAAGGCAGAAAGGCTACCATTTACCCTATTGCTGGTACATTTAAAAGGACGGGTAATGATTTGGCTGATGCTGAATTGGCTACCAAGCTTTATGATGATCCAAAAGAAAACTCTGAACATGTGATGTTGGTGGATCTTGCAAGGAACGATCTCAGCAGATCTTCCGAAAAAGTGGATGTGGAAGTCTTTAAGGAAATCCAATATTACTCCCACGTGATCCACTTGGTCTCTAAAGTCACTGGAGTGCTGCCTGAAGAAGCCAACCCTTTACAGTTGGTGGCAGATACCTTCCCGGCGGGGACCCTGTCTGGTGCACCTAAGTACAGGGCCATGGAATTAATCGATGAATTGGAAGGTACAAGCAGAAGATTTTATGGAGGAGCGATTGGTTTCCTTGGATTTAACGGGGACTTTAACCATGCTATTTTGATAAGGTCTTTTGTTTCGGAAAACAATAAACTACGTTTCCAGGCAGGGGCTGGAGTGGTCGCCAAGTCCTCCATTGAGAGCGAGCTTCAGGAAGTTGCCAATAAATTGGAAGCCTTGAGGGTTGCGCTAAAGGCAGCAGAGGAGGTTTGATGTATGACTAAAATTAAAAGATTGAAAAATTTCAAGATTGGAAGATTATGGTAAAGATCAGCTGTTTTGAAGAGTTGGATGTTTGGAAGCACGCAGCTCAGATAGGGGTTGATATCTATCGAATAGCTGATAAAACCCCACTTTCTAAAGATTATAAATCAAGAGATCAGTTAATTTCAGCTGCAATTTCTATTTCAAATAACATAGCCGAGAGCTTTGAGTATAATAGCAACAAGGATTTTGTAAGGTTTCTCATTTATGCCAAAGGTTCAGCTGGAGAAGTGCGAAGCCAGGCTTATGTGTTGAATAAGGCTGCTCGGATCTCGGATGAAGATTATATTTCTCTCAGAGAGAGCCTTGTTCAGATTTCAAAGGAAATTAAAGGGTTTGTCAGTTACTTAAGGGAGTTTGAAAAAAATAAAAACAAGAAGGTAGGGGATTGAATGAAGGTTAATCTTTCAATTTTACAATATTCCAATCTTACAATAATAATTAACATGAAAATATTAGTACTCGATAATTACGATTCTTTTACTTACAACCTTGTGTACATAGTACGTGAATTGGGTTTTGGGAATCAAATGGATATATATAGGAACGATAAGATATCCTTGGAAGCTGTGGGTGCTTATGATAAAATTTTGCTTTCTCCGGGACCGGGGGTTCCCGCTGATGCAGGGATTATGCCTGAATTACTAAAGAAATATGCTGACAAAAAGGATATTTTGGGTGTCTGTCTTGGACATCAGGCCATTGGCGAGGCTTTTGGTTCAGGGTTGAATAATCTTACTGAGGTTGTTCACGGCGTGGCTTCTGAAGTAAAAGTCATCAAAGAAGATATGATTTTTAAGGGAGTCCCTGAGAAGTTTAAAATTGGAAGGTATCATAGTTGGGTGATCGATGAAAGTACTTTGTCCGATGAATTGGAAGTCACTGCCAAGACACCTGATGGTCAAATAATGGCTGTCAGACACAAAGAATATAAGGTACGTGGCTTGCAGTTTCATCCTGAGAGTATACTTACAGAGCATGGAAAGCAAATTGTTCTAAATTGGATCAAGGGATGATATCATACCTGATATAGTTAACTTATAAATTGAAATAACAACCATAAAAATAAAGGAACATTGTTCCGAAGGAGTCTAACCATGAAAGAAATATTAAATCACCTTATTGAGCACCAAACCCTTGGGAAGGAACAAGCCAAAGAGGTTTTGAAAAATATCACTTCTGGCCAATATAATCAGAGTCAAATGGCTGCTTTCCTGACAGTTTTTATGATGCGAAGTATCACAGTAGAAGAACTTAGCGGATTTAGGGAGGCCATGCTGGAGCAGTGTATTCCCGTTGAAATAGGAGAGTATGATGCCATGGATCTTTGTGGTACTGGAGGAGATGGGAAAGATACATTTAATATTTCTACCCTATCTTCATTTGTGGTAGCAGGAGCGGGCCAAAATGTAGCTAAGCATGGTAATAATGGTGTTTCTTCTATCTGTGGTTCCTCCAATTTATTGGCGAATTTTGGTTATCAGTTCACCAGTGATAAGGATGTAATTCGTAAAAACTTGGATGAAGCGGGGATTTGTTTTTTACATGCTCCATTATTTCACCCAGCGATGAAAAATGTAGGGCCTATCAGAAAAGAATTAGGGGTAAAAACCTTTTTTAATATGCTAGGCCCAATGGTAAACCCTAGTTTTCCGAAAAAACAGCTTGTAGGGGTTTTTAGTTTGGAGCTAGCCAGGCTATATGGCTATCTCTATCAGAATAATGATGTGAAATTCAGTATTCTTCATGCATTGGATGGTTATGATGAGATCTCATTGACCGGTGATTTTAAAATGATTTCTAACAGGGGGGAAAAATTGTTTGACCCTGAAAACATTGGACTACCTAAAATTTCGGCAGAAAGTATAAAAGGAGGTGAGACCATTGAAGAATCGGCAAAAATCTTTATGGATATACTCAAAGGAAAAGGCAGTATGGAGCAGAATGCAGTAGTTATTGCCAATTCTGCAGCTGCACTTTATACTGCTGATCACAAACTGAGTTTTGAAGATGCTATCGAGAGGGCTGAAGCATCTTTAAAAGGTGGCGCTGCTTTAAAAAAATTCAATGCTTTAGTGAATCCCAAAACATCTATTTCATTAGCTTAAGGAAAGAATATGAATATTTTAGATAAAATAATAGCCCATAAAAAAGGAGAGGTGGCCGAGAGGAAAAGCTTGGTGCCAACCAAATTACTGGAAAGAAGCATTTTCTTCGATAACCAGGTTGTGTCCATGAAGAAATATATTCTTCGCGAGGATAAGACTGGGATTATCGCTGAATTTAAGCGTAAATCACCTTCCAAAGGCTTGATCAACGGAACAGCCTCTGTTGAAAAAACCAGCATTGGTTATATGCAGGCAGGAGCTTCTGCCTTGTCCATTTTAACTGATCAGGAGTTTTTTGGAGGGAAAAATGAAGACCTTATTACAGCAAGGAAATTTAACTTCTGTCCGATTTTAAGAAAAGATTTTATCGTTGATGAATATCAATTGGTAGAAGCCAAATCGATTGGAGCCGATTGCATATTGTTGATTGCAGCGGCTTTGGAACCAAAAAGATTGGCTGAGCTCGCCAAGTTTGCCAAATCCCTTGGTCTGGAGGTATTGATGGAGGTACATGATGGGGAAGAATTGGAAAGGTCTGTCAATCCTGATTTGGATTTGGTAGGTGTTAATAATAGAAGTTTGAAGACCTTTGATGTTTCCTTGGATACTTCTTATGGTTTGGTGGATAAGATTCCTGATGAGTTTGTTAAAATTTCTGAAAGTGGTATTTCTGATCCCCAGACTTTAGTGGATTTGGCTGCAGCTGGATTTAACGGTTTCTTGATTGGTGAGAACTTTATGAAATCTATCAGACCACATCAGGCTGCTTTAAATTTCATGAATAAATTCAAGGACTTAAGTCCTGATTTTCACAGTCAGAAAGCATAAATTATGTTGGTGAAAGTTTGTGGGATGCGCGAGCCCAGCAATGTGTTAGAATTGTTGGATAAGGTTTCTCCGGATTTAATGGGGATGATCTTTTTTCCAAAATCTTCCCGCTATGTTGGTCTTTCAATTCCTGAACTAGAAGTTGCCGATGTAGTTAAAGTGGGAGTTTTTGTCAATAGGCCACAAGGAGAAATAAAGGAGATAGTAGATCAGTTTAATCTATCCTATGTCCAGCTTCATGGTGATGAAGGATTGGAATACGTGAAGGAGTTGAAGGGAATTACTTCAGCAGAAATTATCAAGGTTTTCAGGGTAGAAGAAAGCATTGACTGGGATGAACTGAAAGCACTAGAGCCCTTTGTGAAGTATTTCCTTTTTGATACACAGACAAAACAGTATGGAGGTTCAGGTAAGAAGTTCGATTGGTCCATATTGGAGGATTATCCTTTGCAAAAACCATTTCTTTTGAGTGGAGGAATCGATGAGGATAATGTAGATAAAATAAAAGAATTGGCCCAGAAAGTTCCTCAATTGGCCGGTGTGGATATTAATTCAAAGTTTGAAATCGAAGCAGCACTGAAGGATGTTGACAAGATCAAGACATTCGTCGAGGCTTTGAGAAGTAAATAGTTTAGTAAATAAAGCTTGCCAAAGGGCATTAGAAATAGCGTTATGATAAAAGTAGATGAAAAAGGGTTCTATGGTAAATTTGGAGGAGCATATATCCCAGAGATGCTTTATCCAAATGTGGAAGAACTTAAAAATAATTATGAGCGTATCATGGAGTCAGAGGACTTCAAGAAGGAGTTTCACAGCCTGCTCAAGGATTATGTTGGAAGACCAACTCCATTATACTTTGCGGAGCGACTTTCCAATAAATATGGAGCAAAGATTTATCTGAAGAGAGAAGATCTTTGTCATACTGGGGCACATAAGGTAAACAATACCATTGGTCAGATTATTTTAGCCAAAAAGTTGGGCAAAAAGCGAATCATTGCAGAAACAGGAGCCGGCCAGCATGGGGTGGCCACCGCGACCGTTTGTGCTTTGATGGGGATGGATTGTACTGTCTATATGGGTGAGATTGATATGGAACGCCAGAAACCCAATGTAGAACGCATGCGGATTTTGGGTGCAAAGGTAGTGCCTGCTACTTCAGGAAGTAAAACCTTAAAAGATGCTACCAATGAGGCTTTGAGGCAATGGATCAGCAATCCGGTAGATACTCATTATATTATTGGTTCTGTGGTAGGTCCACATCCCTATCCAGAGATGGTAGCCAGGTTCCAGTCAGTGATCAGCGAAGAAATCAAATACCAGTTAAAGGAAAAAGAAGGTAGGGAAAATCCTGACTTGGTAATTGCCTGTGTAGGTGGGGGAAGTAATGCTGCCGGTGCTTTTTATCATTATTATAATACTCCGGAGGTGAGACTGGCCGCCGTTGAGGCTGGAGGTCTTGGTGTTAATTCTGGGAAGTCAGCAGCTACTACAGCATTGGGGACCCCAGGGGTACTTCATGGCAGTAAAACGCTATTGATGCAGACTGAGGATGGACAAGTGATAGAGCCACATTCCATTTCAGCAGGTTTGGATTACCCTGGCATTGGGCCGGTTCATGCCCATTTATTTGATTCTGGAAGAGGGGAGTTTTACGCTGTTGATGATGAAGATGCCATGAAAGCAGGTATTGAGCTAAGTAGATTGGAAGGGATTATTCCAGCCATTGAATCAGCTCATGCACTTTCTGCATTGAAGCAAATAAAATTTGATGCTTCAGATATTATTGTGATCAATTTATCTGGTAGAGGAGATAAGGATTTGGATACCTATATCAAATGGGGAGGCTATTAGGAAGTACGAAGTTGGAAGTCCGATAACTGAAGTGAGTAAGAATTAACTAAAAGTGGCCTTTCAAAAACTAATCACCACTAACCAATAAAGAAAAGAAATGAACCGAATAGATCAATTATTTAAAACAAAAACGGAAGGAGTCCTTTCCATATATTTTACCGCAGGCTTTCCCCAATTGGAGGATACTTTGCCTATCATGGAGGCCTTAGAGGCTGCTGGAGCAGACATTATTGAGATAGGGATGCCTTATTCTGATCCCGTAGCAGATGGTCCTACCATCCAAGAAAGCAATAAGGTGGCCTTGGATAATGGTATGAGCATGAAAAGGCTTTTTGAGCAGTTGAAAGATATGCGTAAAACTGTTGCTCTTCCTGTGGTTTTGATGGGGTACCTGAATCCTATTATGCAATATGGAATGGAGGCATTCTGCAAGAAATGTCAAGAAGTTGGTGTTGATGGTTTGATCCTTCCGGATCTACCGATGCAGCAATATTTGGATGAATATAAGGAAATGTTTGATCAGTATGATTTGAGAAATACTTTCTTGGTTTCCCCTCAAACCAGTGAAGAGCGAATTAGAGAGATAGATCAAAAATCTGACGGCTTTATCTATATGGTTTCTTCACATAGTATTACCGGTGCAAAATCAGGAATCAGCGAAGAGCAGGTAGCATACTTTGACCGAGTGAAAGCCATGGAATTAAAAAATCCACGCTTGATAGGGTTTGGCATTTCAGATCATGCAACCTATACCACGGCTTCTTCCTTTAGCAATGGGGCAATAATTGGTTCAGCATTTATTAAGGTTCTTCAGAATGCGGAAAACCTTCAACAGGATATTAAAAATTACATTCAAGCAGTTAAAAACGGATAAGCCATGATTATTCAATTAAAACCTGATATTTCCGAAAGTCAAACCGAAAGTCTTATCAATGAAATAGGCCAGATAGGTTATAAAATCACTGAAGTTAAAACTCAGGAAGGTACCTATTTAGTAGGGATAGGTAGTTCTGATTTTGATATTAGAAGGTTTGGCCATCATGAGGGGATCCAGGATATTCATATCGTTTCTGATGCCTATAAATTGGTGTCCAGAAAGTGGAAGGTAAAACCAACATCCATAGACCTCGGTGATGGCGTGTTTATCAAGGAAGGAGATATGGCCATCATGGCGGGTCCTTGTTCCATTGAAACTGAAGACCAGATTGTAAAGGTAATCGATCACCTTAAGGCCAATGATATCAAGATCATGCGTGGGGGAGTTTATAAGCCAAGGAGCAGTCCTTATGCCTTTAGAGGTTTGGGAATTGATGGACTTAAATTATGGCATAAACTGGCTAGTGAAGCGGGGATCAAAATCATCACTGAAGTGATGCAGGTTTCCCAGATTGAAGAAATGCTAGATTATGTGGATGTGTTTCAGGTAGGAGCGAGAAATACACAGAACTTCAACTTGTTGGACGAGTTGGGTAAGGTAGATAAGCCGGTGATGATCAAGAGAGGAATTTCAGGTACAATTGAGGAACTTCTACAATCAGCAGAATATGTGTTTTCTGGAGGTAATGAAAAGTTGATTCTTTGTGAAAGGGGAATTAGGACTTATGAAAAGGCCAGTAGAAATACTTTGGATTTGAATGCTGTTCCTATTTTGAAGGATAAGTCTCATTTGCCTGTGGTGGTGGATCCTTCACACGGTATTGGTATTCGTAAGTTTGTACATCAAATGGCATTGGCAGGTGTTATGGCAGGTGCTGATGGAATAATCTATGAAACACATGAAGTGCCGGAAAAAGCCTATTCAGACGGGCAGCAGACTTTGAACTTTGCCCAAAGTGCACAGTTGACAGATCAGATCAGAAAAACATTTGCCATGAGAAAAACATTTGATTTGTTATAAGTCATTGATTTTGTTTTATTGAAATGAAAAGTTACCTTTGAGCATCATGTTCGAAAATCAAGCAGTAAAATATTATAGCCATTATTATCACTTCTTCTCCAGCTGGGATTAGGTGTAGGGCTGTATGCTTTACTTTGAGGAATAAATTTATAAGCCTAATCCATTTGGATTAGGCTTTTTTGTTTTAAACACGACTAGAAAAATAACGTAAATTTAGTAGGAACTAACCCAAATATAATATGACTGGAAAAACAGCGGATTGGGTCTTTCAGGATCCACGATTAAAAAAAATGGAGCAAGATTATGCTGCTTACACCCAAGAAGATTTTGAGGTGTGGAGAATCCTTTATGAAAGGCAAATTGTCAACCTTCCCAATGCCGCTTCTCAGGCCTATTTGGATGGGGTGAAAGAAATTAATTTTGGTCCTGATCGTATTGCCAACTTTAAGGAGGTTAATCAGATTTTGGGGAATTCTACTGGTTGGGGGGTGCAAGTAGTTCCGGGATTGATCGACGATGATTTGTTCTTTGGACTCTTGAAAAACAAGCGGTTTCCTTCTTCAACCTGGTTGAGAAAAATGGAGCAATTGGATTATTTGGAAGAACCTGATATGTTCCATGATGCCTTTGCTCATATGCCCATGCTGACCAACCAATCCTATGTGGATTTTTTGGAGAATCTGGGGGGGATAGCCTTGAAGCATATTGATAATAAGTGGGCTGTGGAGTTGCTCTCCAGAATTTACTGGTTTACCATTGAGTTTGGTCTGATCCGTGAAAATGGTGATTTGAGAATTTATGGGGCTGGTATCCTTAGCTCAGCGGGAGAAACCAAGTTTAGCCTTTCTGATGAACCAGCACATATCGATTACGATGTGAGAAGGATTATGCAGACAGCTTATTGGAAAGATAAATTCCAAGACAAATATTTTGTAATTGACAGCTTTGAGCAACTGTACAAGTCTCTGCCTGAGATTGAAAGTGTGCTGTTGGAAGAGCTGGCCAATTCATCGGTCGATTAAAGAGCTGAATTATGAAGAGGTGATTTGATCAAGCTTTCCTGAAAAGTTCTGAAAAAGGATAAAACAGCCAAATCAAGTCAAGAATACCTTCATTTATAGGGAATATTGTTTAATTTTGATGTTCTTAAAAAATGAAGCAAAAAAGCTGTTGAAAGCAGTTAGAAATATTAAAAACCTAAAGTATAGACCTCAACAGATCCCTTTGGGAGTTTGAGGTCTATTTAGCTTTAAAGTAGATTGAAATAAATGGATGTAGCCATTATTAAATACAATTCCGGGAATGTACAGTCAGTATTGTATGCCATGGAAAGATTGGGGGTGAAGGCTTCACTGACTGATAATCCTGAAGAAATCACAAAAGCAGACAAGGTGATTTTTCCCGGTCAAGGAGAAGCCAGTTCTGCCATGAAGTACCTAAAAGAAAGGAACCTGGATCAGTTGATCAAAGATTTGAAACAGCCCTTTTTTGGAATTTGCTTGGGACAGCAGTTACTATGCGAATATTCAGAGGAAAATGATACAAACTGCTTGGGGATTTTTCCCATTAAGGTAAAAAAGTTTCCTCCTTTGGATAAGGTGCCTCATGTAGGCTGGAACAATCTTGAAAACCTTAAAAGCCCCTTGTTAAAGGGGCTTGATGACAGTGATTATGTATATTATGTGCACAGTTATTTTGCAGAGGTTCATCCTGAATATACCATTGCTACTACGCACTATCTTAATGATTTCAGTGCCCTTTTACATAAAGATAACTTTTATGCTATGCAGGCACACCCCGAAAAGAGTAGTCTTTCCGGAGAGAAAATATTAACTAACTTCTTGAATTTGTAATCATGGAAATCATTCCAGCTATAGATATTATTGGGGGCAAATGTGTCCGTTTGACCCAGGGAGATTATGGACAGAAAAAAGAATATGCCAGCAATCCTTTAGAGGTAGCTCAGAAATTTGAACAAGCGGGAATTCGTCGTTTACACTTGGTAGATTTAGACGGTGCAAAAGCCAAGACCATTGTCAACAGGGCCGTACTGGAAAATATTACTAGCAACACTCAATTGAAAGTGGATTTTGGCGGTGGTGTACAATCGGATGAAACCATCCAAATGGCATTTGATGCTGGAGCAAGTCAGGTAACTGGCGGAAGTATAGCGGTAAAGAACCCTCAGTTGTTTGAAGGCTGGATAAATACCCACGGATCGGAGAAAATTATTTTGGGGGCAGATGCAAAAGATAGAAAAATAGCCATCAGCGGTTGGGAAGAAACTACTGAAGCTGATTTGGTGGATTTTATCAAAGATTACCATGCAAAGGGAATCAAGTATGTGATCTGTACCGATGTCGCCAAAGATGGTTTGCTTCAAGGGCCCTCTGTGGATTTGTACAAGGAGATTCTTCAGGAGATTCCAGGTATTCAGTTGATTGCCAGCGGCGGTGTGGCAGAGATGAAAGACTTGGAGGAATTGGAGAAAATAGGCGTTTATGGGACGATAGTAGGGAAAGCCTTTTATGAGGGTCGAATTTCTCTGGAACAATTGGCCTCATTCGTTAAATAAGGAAATTATGCTTACAAAAAGAATCATTCCCTGTTTGGATATTAAGGAGGGCAGAACCGTAAAAGGGGTTAACTTTGTGGATCTTAGGGATGCGGGTGATCCTGTAGAATTGGCCAAGGTGTATTCTGATGAAGGGGCTGATGAGCTGGTGTTTTTGGATATTACAGCGACAGTGGACAAGAGAAAAACATTGGTAGACTTGGTCACAAGAGTGGCCAAAGCGATCAATATTCCCTTTACTGTAGGCGGTGGGATTTCCACTGTTGAGGATGTGAAGATATTGCTCAATGCGGGTGCTGACAAAATCAGTATCAATTCCGCAGCGGTAAAAAGACCCGAGGTCATCAATGAGATGGCTGCTGAATTTGGAAGTCAATGTATCGTGGTGGCCATTGATACCAGAAATATTGATGGAATTGATTTCGTTCATACCCATGGAGGAAGAAAACCAACCATCTTGAAAACTCAGGAATGGGCAAAAGAAGTAGCGGAAAGGGGAGCAGGCGAGATACTATTAACCAGTATGGATCATGATGGTACCAAAGCTGGATTTGCCAATGATCTGACCAGTGAGATTTCTTCTGCTTTGAGTATCCCGGTGATTGCCTCGGGCGGGGCAGGAAATATGGAGCATTTCAAGGATGTATATACAGCTGGGAAAGCTGAAGCGGCTTTGGCGGCCAGTATTTTCCACTTTAAGGAAATAGCTATTCCTGATTTAAAATCCTATCTCTCTGGAGAAGGGGTAAGTACCAGGCTTTAAATAAAACAGTAAATAAAACGCTGGGCTTTTTATTGGAGCTCAATAGATAATGGAGAATTTAAAAATCGATTTTGAAAAGGTAAATGGATTGGTGCCAGCAGTCATTCAAGATGCGAATACCAATAAGGTGTTGATGCTGGGCTATATGAATGAGGAGGCCTTAAAGCATACCCAAGAAAGTGGAAAGGTGACTTTTTTTAGCCGTACAAAACAAAGACTTTGGACCAAGGGTGAAACCTCTGGTAATTTCTTGAATGTAAAAGATATCAAGGTGGATTGTGACAATGATACCTTATTGATTTTTGTGGATCCTGTTGGGCCAGTTTGCCATACTGGAGCAGATACCTGCTTTGATGAGAAAAATTCCTCTAAAACTGCTTTTATAGACCACCTACGAGGCATCATCAAGGATAGGAAAAACAATCCAAGTGATCAATCCTATACTGCTTCACTTTTTGCCAAGGGAATCAATAAAGTTGCCCAAAAAGTAGGCGAGGAAGCGGTGGAAATTGTTATTGAAGCCAAGGACGATAATAAGGATCTTTTTATGGGAGAAGCGGCTGATTTACTCTTCCATTATTTGGTGCTATTGGAGGCCAAAGGATATGAACTGGATGAGGTGATGGATGTGTTGATCAAAAGACATCAGAAATAGTGAACTGATCTATATTATATATTATTGAACCTGTCAAACCACAGATTTACACGTATGGACACTGTAAAAGATATTGTTTGTGTTGATACTTTAAATCTGTGGTTAGTTTTTTATGGTGCTAAATTTAATAAGCAGGAAACTCCTTTTTAAGTCCCTCAAAATCATCGATCATCAACCAGCTAGGTTGTTTTACCAATCTTCGGTCAGCAGGAGGGAAAGTACCATTGCTGATATGGTAAATGGCAGCATTTAGCCTAGGGTCTTCAAGATCTCCCCAGTTTTTGCTGACTTCATCTGTGGCCTGAAAATCTACAGGAAAACCCTCAAAATATTCCGCTTTGCCGTCTGCATTGGCAGTGGAAAAAGTAATGGGGACCAATTCGATATTGTGTTTTTTGAGCATTTTGTTGAAGTCTGAAACGGGGAAAGCACCTACTGGTTTACCATAAGTATTGCTACCTATCAAATAAACATCCATATAAGGGGTGAGGCAATTAATGGTCAATTCACTCGCAGAGGCTGAGCCTCCCGAGGTGATGAAGTAAATCCTGTCCAAGCTAATGCCACCTGACTTTTTGAAATTCGTGGCATTGTCATATTTGGTCTTATTGTGATTATGCTGATTGGTATACATGGTCATCCCATCAGCACTATTGGGAACAAGACTATTCATTATTTGCTCAGCCACATCGACCGATCCACCGCCATTATATCTAAGATCAATGATCAATTCATCGATGTTTTGTTCCTCAAAATAAGCCAGGGACTCTTCCACCTCAAGACTTTTGATGGGGGATTGGCCAGCTGTGGCTTTAAAACTGTTGTATACCCAATAGCCAATTCTTTTACCAGCGTTTTCATAGATGTTTTGATAGAGTACAGAATTGGCTTGATAGGCTTCTTTGGTAATGGTCCGTGTCGTGATACTTCCATCTGGAAGCTCAAAGGTGAAACTATTGCTCACGCCACTTTCCCCTGGGCCAAGTTGAAAGTCATAACCATTTCCGACTTTGTAACTTGGAACTGGTTTTCCATTTATTTCTAATACTTTCCAACCTCTTTGCCAGCCATCCATTCCTGCTGGGGATTCATTATACACAAATGCCAAATATAGGTTTTCTTCCGCATCAAGTGCCCAGCCAAACCCATGACCACTATTTTGGCCAGTAAAGGCTCTGTCAAAATCTTCAGGAGTTGTAATATAGGACCATCGGTCGAGAGGCCTGTATTTTAACCTTTCCAAATAGCCTTGTAAAGACTCTGAACGGTCAAGGGAAAATTGCTCAGGAAGTTCTTTGTTCCAAAAATACCATTCATGCATGCTGGCAAAAATGGCTGTTTTTGCGGTGTCTTCAATATATACTGGGTCATCAATCTCATTACAAGATGACAGCATAAACAAGAATACAATTGCTAGCGAAAAAAACTTGCTATACTTATTGAGAACTCTTTTCATAACTATTGACTGTACTAGTATAAACGTAATGCTCTTATTACTTGGTTTAATTAAACCCCTAAGATAAAGGATTGTTAAATTTTAGAATAATATACAAAAGTTAAAACCACATTAGACCTTTCGGTGTTAATAATAGAGCTAAGCAAAAACGATTATGGAAAAAACAGCAGCCAAGAAAACAACTAAGGTAGATAAAAGGGCCAAGCTCATTGAACAGTTTAAAAACCATGTGCTGGAAAATGGAAAAGAGCCCGTTTCTGTTTTTAAATTCACCCAGTCCTTGAAAATGAAGGAGGTGGATTTTTATGCTTTCTTCTCGAACTTTACAGGAATAAAAAGAGCGATTTGGCAATCTTTTTTTAAAGAAACGATAACCATTCTAAATAACCAGGAGGTTTATCAAGAGTATAGCGGTCGAGAAAAGCTTTTGGCATTTTTTTACACTTGGATAGAGGAGCTGAAGAACAATAGAAGTTATTTGCTGACCTTATATGGTACAGATAAGTTTCCTAAAAGCAGTTTGCCACAAGAGTTGGGAGGCTTTAGACAGGATTTTAAAGAATATATAAATGAGATTCTTCAGGCTGGAGAAGAAACGGAAGAAATAGCATCTAGACCATATATCAGTGAAAAGTATGATGAGGCACTTTGGTTACAGGTGCTTTTTATATTTAGATTTTGGATCAAGGATAATTCTGAAGGTTTTGAAAAAACCGATGAGGCTATAGAGAAATCAGTCAACCTAGCTTTTGATTTGATGGGCAAAAGTGCCTTGGATACCTTTATTGATTTTGCCAAGTTTCTTCACCAGTCCAGATAAATAATGAGAGAAAAAGGGAAAGAGCAAAGACAGATACCTGTCGGAAAGGTCCAACGTGCCGCAAAATTTATCAGCACGGGAGCTAAGGTTGGAGGGAACTATGTTAAACACTATGCAAAAAAAATAGCAGATCCGAAACTTTCCAGAGAGGAATTGGACAATGACAACGCCACCGATATTTATGATTCTTTGAGCCAACTTAAGGGAAGTGCACTCAAGGTGGCTCAAATGATGTCCATGGATAGGAATATGCTTCCTAGGGCATATCAGGAAAGGTTTTCTATGGCCCAATATAGCGCTCCTCCATTATCATATCCTTTGGTGGTGAAGACCTTTCAAAGGTACTTTGGTAAAACTCCAGATGTTTTATTTGACCAATTTACCAAGTCAGCTGTTAATGCGGCCTCTATAGGTCAGGTGCATCAGGCTGTATTAAAAGACAAGAAGTTGGCAGTGAAAATCCAGTATCCGGGTGTTGCGGATAGTATCAGTTCAGATCTGAAACTGGTAAGGCCTTTTGCATTGCGATTGCTAAATATTAGTGACAAGGAATTGAGCCATTATTTGGGAGAAGTAGAGGAAAGGTTAGTGGAGGAGACTGATTATGAGTTGGAAGTAAAAAGATCAAAAGAAATTTCTGCTGAATGTGCCCATATTCCCAATTTGGCCTTTCCTCAATACTATGAGGAGTTAAGTTGTGAAAGAGTGATTACCATGGATTGGTTGGCAGGAAATCATATCAAAGAATGGCTTCAAAGCAATCCTAGTCAAGATGATAGAAATATGATAGGTCAGGCATTATGGGATTTCTACCATCATCAAGTACATGAGTTGAAGCAGGTGCATGCAGATCCTCATCCAGGTAACTTTATTATTTTGGAGGATGGGAAACTAGGGATCATTGACTTCGGATGCGTAAAGGTTATACCAGAGGACTTTTATCAAGGTTATTTTAGTCTCATAAAGAAAGAATTGGTCGCCAATCAAGAGGAATTGGATAAGATTTTTTTTAGCCTTGAATTTATTTCTGACCAAGATACGGAGGAGGAGAAAAGATTCTTTAAATCGATTTTCAAGGAGATGATTTCATTGATTGGAAAGCCATTTCATGAAGAGCGCTTTGATTTTGCAGACAATAAATACTTTGATCAGATTTATGAATTAAGCGATAGGGTTTCTAATGATAAAATGTTCAAAAAATCGAGACAAGCCAGAGGCTCAAGACATGGCTTATATGTAAATAGGACCTATTTTGGATTATATAGTTTATTGAACCAATTGGGTGCAAAGGTTAAGACCACTAAGCCAGATTGGTTATTGTAATTTTGAAAGTAAAGGCCAGCAAATTTATCATGTGCTGGCCTTTATTTATTGAAAAGAAATTATTGTTTATAGGTTACTCTGTAGATACAGCCAGCCATGTCGTCTGAAATTAGCAAGCTTCCATCAGGGAGTTCCTGAACATCTACAGGCCTTCCCCAAACTTCTTGGCTCTCATCATCAAGCCAGCCAGAAGCAAAGTCGGTTTCTCCACTTACCTCACTTCCATTGAGTTGTACATTGCTCACTACATAGCCAGATTTTTTACTTCGATTCCATGAACCATGTTTGGCTACGAAAATAGATTTGCTGTAAGATGCAGGAAATAAGCTTCCCATATAGAAACGCATTCCCAATGGTGCAACATGAGGGCCTAGTTTGGCTTTTGGGGCTTCATAAGCAGATTGTTCCTCTCCTGCATCTCCAAATTCTGGATCTTTCACATCTCCTGCATGCCAATAAGGATATCCAAAATGTTGGCCAATTTCAGTGATTTCATTCAGCTCACAATCGGGAATGTCATCTCCCAGCTGATCTCGTCCATTGTCCGTAAACCAAAGGTTTTTGGAGTCTGGATGAAAATCAAAACCTACAGAATTTCTTACACCATGAGCAACAATTTCTGGTTCGATAGAAGTTGCATTTACATCGATTCTGGTGATGGTCGCAAATATGTCTTCCTCAGGGTCGCATATATTACATGGAGCTCCTACTGGAACATACAGCTTCCCATCTGGGCCAAAGTCAATAAATTTCCAACCATGATGTCCTTCAGTAGGGTAGCCATCATATACGACTTCAAAACTAGGGTTGGAAAGATTGTTTTTGATGTCAGGGAATTTTAGTATTCTGCTGATTTCAGCTACATAAAGGTCTCCATCTTTATAGGCCACTCCGTTAGGTGAGTTTAATCCTTCAGCAAGTGTATATCGGTAATTGGCTTTGCCATCCCCGTCTTCATCGATTAAGGCATAAACCTGTTTTTCTTGCCGGTTTCCAACAAAGACAATTCCTTCCTCACTTATTGTCATTGATCTGGCATTAGGGACATTTGCCGCCCAAACCTCAATGGAAAAGTTTTCAGGTAACCGTATAGTTTCCAGTTTTACTTCAGCAGAGTCTTTTGAAATGTCAGTCCTATTAGCACTATCCACGGCTTCAATAGGTTGAAGTTTGTTTTCATCAGCAGAGCAGGAAAACAATAAACCAAGGGCCAAAGCCCCTAAAATGGATTTTTGATAGATCATAAGTTAGTATGCTATTTGTCCAATAATACTACAAGTTAACAAATTGCTGAATTTTTTCCTGAGATTGATTTATAAGCGGGAGATTCCTTATTTTTGCAGCATGTTATCCATCAATAATTTATCGTATTATATCGGCGGCAGGGCCTTGTATGAAAATGCATCTCTGCATATCAAACCAAAGGATAAAATGGGCCTAGTAGGGCTAAATGGTACAGGTAAATCTACCTTACTGAAAATTATCAATGGTGATTATCAACCAAGCAAGGGGGAAATTCAAAAGGCTAAGGATTGTACCATCGGTTTTTTGAATCAGGATTTGCTTTCCTATCAGTCCGAAGATAGCATCTTGGATGTTGCTTTAGAGGCCTTTAAAGAGACATTGAAGCTTCAGGATGAAATCGATGCTGTACTGAAGCAGATGGAGACAGATTACTCGGAGGAGATTATCAATAAACTGGCGCATCTGCAGGAAAGATTTGAAGCGAATGAAGGTTATAGTATAAAAGCGAAGGCTGAGGAGGTTTTGGAAGGGATTGGCTTTTCCACTGATGACCTCAAAAGACCTTTAAAGACTTTCTCAGGAGGCTGGAGAATGAGGGTGATGCTGGCCAAATTACTTTTGGAGAAGCCTTCTTTATTGATGCTGGATGAACCTACCAACCACTTGGATCTTCCGTCTATCCAGTGGGTGGAAAATTATCTAAAGACCTATGAAGGTGCCGTGATCGTGGTTTCCCATGATCAGACATTTTTGGATAATTGTATTGAGACTACAGTGGAGGTTTCACGTCAAAGTTTGACACCATATGCCGGTAATTATTCTTTCTATAAAAAAGAAAAAGTAGAAAGAGAAGAGATTCAGCAGAATGCCTATGAGAACCAGCAAAAAATGATCAAGGATACGGAAAGGTTTATTGAACGTTTCCGGGCAAAGGCGTCTAAATCCAACCAGGTTCAGTCTAGGGTAAAGGCTTTGGAAAGATTGGAAAAGGTCAATGAAGTAATCAGTGATGAGATTGCTGTGAATTTTAAGTTTAAATTCTCCAAGCAATCAGGAAGGGATGTGATCACTTTGGAACATGTATCAAAGGCTTATGGAGATGTAAGAATTCTTGAAAATTCCACTGCGAGAATTGAAAGAGGAGACAAGATTGCCTTGATCGGAGCCAATGGTAAGGGGAAGTCAACTTTATTGAGGATAATTGATGGAACGGAGTCTATTGAAGGTGAAAGAAGTGAAGGCTATAATGTTATTAAATCGTTCTTTGCCCAACACCAGTTGGAGGCTTTGAATGTCAATAATGAGATTTTGCAGGAAATGCTGCAGGCTGGAAGTGATAAGTCGGAGACAGAGCTAAGAAATGTACTAGGTTGCTTTTTGTTCACCAATGATGATGTGTTCAAAAAGATCAAAGTGCTTTCAGGAGGAGAGAAGTCGAGGGTCGCTTTGGCGAAGACCTTAATTTCCGAATCTAATTTCCTTCTATTGGATGAACCTACCAACCACCTGGATATGCAATCGGTGAACATTCTGATACAGGCATTGCAGCAGTTTGAGGGAACCTTTATTACTGTTTCTCACGATAGGCATTTTATCAAAGGCGTGGCCAATAAGATTTGGTATATAGAAGATCACCAGATAAGAGAATACTTAGGGACATATGAGGAGTATACTTATTGGAGATCACAGCAGGATGCCCACGCAGCTCCAGTCCAAAGCCCTAAAAAGGAAAAGGTCAATAAACCAAAGGCTCCCAAAAATGATAATGAGCTGAATCAGGTGAAAAAGGATATCAAAAAGAAAGAGCGAGAGCTTGAGACTGTAGAGGCCGATATCATGACTCTTGAGGAAAAGAAGGTCCTTTTGGAAGCTAAACTTGCAGATCCGGAAATATTTAAGAATGACGGGAAATTGAAGGAGGTTAATTCAGCATATGAGGAATTAAAGCAGAAAGAAAATAAACTGAATCAAAATTGGGAAAAGCTGGCTGAGGAAATTGAAAGCCTCCAGGGAGCGCTTTCCTAATTGGAATTTTTATGAAATGAACTATATGCCAAGTCGCTGAGAAGGACTTGGCATTATTTTTTATATTGCTAGGAAGTTTTTGATTGGAAATTAGATTAAGCTCAGTATGTACAGAAGATTGTTTTTGTTGTTTTTGATGCTTCCATTTTGGGTAAATGCTCAGGAGGTTTTGGAAGATAAAGTATATGAAGGAAATATTCAGTCAGTTCAACTCTATAGGAAGGGGCTGGGAGTAAGTGCTCAAATGAATGCTCCAGTTATACCCTTAGGGAGTGCAGGACTTATTTTGGAATTCGATGATTTGGCATTTGAACCTGATAGGTATTCAGCAGCTTTGGTTCATTGTAATTCAGATTGGACAGCCTCTGGCTTAAAGCCTGCAGATTATATCAGACAGTATAATGAGTTTAATGTCAATACTTACGAATACTCCATTAATACAAGAATTCCCTATATCCATTTCACTTTTAATGTTCCAGCAGTGACGAAATCAGGTAATTACTTAATGAAGGTTTACAGGAACAGAAATAAGGAAGAAGTGATATTGACCAAGCGCTTTATGGTATATGATGATCAGGTGAAAGTAGGAGCTGCAATTATGGCTCCCAGTCAAACAGCAGAGCGCAGGACTGGTCAGCAAATAGATATTAAGGTGAATTATGCTGCAAGGGAGTTGGTTGACCCTGCCAGGACCGTTAAGGTGGTCGTGCGCCAAAACCAACGCTGGGACAATGCCAAAATAGGCACAAAGCCTACATTTATCAGAGATGATAGGAGTGTTTTGGAATATCAGTTTTTTAATGGTGAGAATATCTTTGATGCGGGGAATGAGTTTCGATTTGTAGACCTCAGGTATGTCAGGACAACAGGAAGGAATATTGCCTCTGTAAGTATGGAGGATGATGTCGTCTATGCCGAAACAGCCATTGGGAAGCCTAGAGCTCAGTTGAGTTATTTGGAGTATTTGGATCTGAATGGGCAATACATTGTTGAAAATTTGGAAAGAGGTAATCCCAAGCTGGAAAGTGAGTATGTATTGGTCACCTTTAATGCCCAAATGGATGATGTGGAGGGGGAACCCTATATTTTTGGTGCTTTGAGTAATTGGGGAAAGGCTGATGCTGCAAAGATGACCTATGATGCCGGGAAGGGTGTATATCAAAGTAGTTTCTTACTCAAGCAGGGCTGGTATGATTTTCTTTTGGCAGTTAAAAAGGGTGAAGAGTGGGATACACTACCTGTGGAAGGAAGTCATTATCAGACAGAAAATGAATATGATGTTTTGGTTTACTATAGGGATTTTGGTTCCAGGTATGATGAGCTTTTGGGCTATATTTCTGTCAATGCGAATAAAAAGAGGTTTTAATAAAATGATTTTTGATAAGCTGGTTGTGAAAAAATAGAACAATAAAAAAGCCCTGAATCAATCAGGGCTTTTTCTTAATCTTCGCTTTCGTCCTCATCTTTGGAAGAGGCGTCTTGCTGTTTAGCTTTATAAGGGATGAATCCCTCTCTCTTGAACTTATATGATTCTGTACGCTGGCTAGGAGAATTGTTGGCTAAGTCTAGCATACCAAATCCCTTATGGGTAAATGCGCCAAGTCCACATTTGAACACGAAGTCCTGAACTTCATGTGCAGCGTATAAAGTAAACGGCAGGGTGTAACCTCTTACCTCATATTTTACATCCATGTCGTACACAGAGTAAATCCTAGCAAATTTCTTTTGCTGTTCTTTCAGCTTATTTACATAATTCATGTCAGGTACCACTTGGAACTTATAGAAAGATTCCATTTGTTCTTGTGTGTACCATCCTGAACGTTCCATTCTCGTCAAGGTAGATTCATAAAGCAAATCAGAGAATTCATCCGTGTCTGGATTGATGAATCTCTTACCTGAATCGTCATTGAAAGTTGGAGTTAACAGTACCAATGGAGAGATACAAACAAATTTGTTTGAAGGCTCCAATTCTGGTTCCGCTTCCTTTTCGGTGTACTCGGGCGAAATGATGAGATTTCCTAACTCAATTTTTGGCGTTTTAAACACTTGCTCTAGCAAATAGTCAAGGAAGTCTTCATTGGGTGATGAAAGCACTAGGGTAACTAAGCTTGAGTAATAATGTAAGCCACTTCTACTTACTTTGGTCTGTCCTTTTAGACCAGAGAAATTGAAGTAATTGTAGTTGAAAAACTCTTCACGTCCTCCTTTTACAATTAGACCTTTAAGGAATTGGGCCAAAATGTACTGATGGTGAAAGGGTAAATAAGCGCCTTTGTTTTTTAAGGAAAATATTAATCTTATTCTCACGGCATTAAAAATGAAAAGTTAAACAATATTTAATGTTTATGATTACTATATAATTACCAACGCGGTAGTAATCCGTATGTTGGCAAAACTACAATAAAATTCTGAATAATGTTAAACATTGAATCTAAAATGCATAATATCACCGTCTTGGACTACGTAATCCTTACCTTCTATGGCAATTTTACCATTTTCGCGACAGCCGGCTTCTGATTTATATTTTTCGTAATCAGCTAATTTTATTACTTCGGATTTGATAAATCCTCTCTCAAAATCTGTATGGATTACACCCGCAGCAGCTGGGGCTTTCCAACCTTTTTGGATAGTCCAAGCTCTAACTTCCTGAACACCAGCAGTGAAGTAGGTGATTAAATTAAGTAAAGAGTAGGCGCCTCTGATTAGCTTGTTAAGCCCGCTTTCTTCCAGTCCATATTCGCCCAAAAACATTTCTTTTTCTTCCGCGTCTTCAAATTCTGCAATTTGAGATTCTATGGCTGCACAAAGGGTGATGACTTCAGCGTTTTCGTCCTTTACATTTTCCTTTAATTTTTCTACATGCTCATTGCCCTTTAAGATGCTGGCTTCATCAACATTGGCAACATATAGAACAGGTTTGATGGTCAGAAGGTGGATGTCCTGAATAGCTTCCAAATCTTCTTTTTCAACATCAATTGCTCGGGCGTTTTTTCCTGCTTCTAATCCTGCTTTGAAGATCTTAAGGATTTCAAGGTGCTTTTTAGCTTTTGCATCCCCTGACTTGGCTATTTTCTCTAACCTCTGGATTTTCTTCTCTACGGATTCAAGATCCTTAAGCTGCAATTCAGTATCTATGACTTCCTTGTCAAAAATTGGGTCTACCGTACCAGCAACGTGGACCACATTGTCGTCATTGAAACAACGGATCACATGTACAATAGCATCTACCTCACGGATGTTCGCCAAGAACTTGTTTCCAAGACCCTCTCCTTTACTAGCTCCTTTTACCAAACCTGCAATGTCTACAAATTCAATAACGGTAGGCATAACCCTTTGAGGGTTGACCAAGTCTTCCAAAATCTTTAACCTTTGGTCAGGGACAGTTACTACCCCAACATTGGGCTCAATAGTACAAAATGGAAAGTTTGCTGCTTCTGCCTTTGCACTGGAAAGCGCATTGAATAAAGTTGATTTTCCTACGTTGGGCAAACCAACGATACCACACTGTAATGCCATTTATTTTTATCTGTTAATTTCTAAATATGCGGTACTGCTTATACCCTCTATAGAATTCCTGAATTGAAACCCGAAAGATGGTGTAAACTGGGATCGCAAATATCATTCCCATGATACCGCCGACTTTTGCTCCCGCAAAGATAATAACAAAAATTTCAAGTGGGTGCGCTTTTACTGATTTAGAGAAAATTAAGGGCTGTAAAATTATATTATCAGTAAGCTGAACGACCAAAAAAACGCCGAGGATCTTTATAATAAAGAAGGTCATTTCAGTGTTGCTGATAAAATCGCCTGTTGATAGTCCTACCAAAACGCCAAATGTAGCCCCCAAAAGAGGACCTGCATAAGGAATGAGGTTAGCCACTGCAGCGAAAATACCAATGGTAAGCGCGTATTTAACGTTTGCCAAGGATAATCCAACTGAAGCAACGGTAAAGATGGAGGTCATTTGGATCAAAAGCCCCAAGAGGTAATTCGATAACAGTCTTTCCACCTTATGAAAAGTAGCTACCGATAATTCGAAATACTTGTTGGGTACCAGGTTAATGATATTCCTTCTAAGCAAGCCGTTTTCGAGCAACAGGAAAAATGAAATAAACACTACCGCCATAAGGGTGATCAAGAGTGAGCTGGTGGTATTGATTATCCCATTTAGAAAGCCTTGGAAATTCATTTCCCTTAAGCTAGAAAACAGGGTGTTTTTAAATTGAAGAAAAAGAAAGCCCGGATTGTCCGCCATCAGGTTTAGCTTGATCAATAAAGCTTCCACCTTGTCAATAGGCTCCTGAATTTGTTCGTAGAGAAACTGTATATCGATATTTTGAATGATTTCAACCTGTGCGGCTACTAAAGGAACGAAAAGCAGGGAGATCAGAAAAAACACCAAACCAATGGTTGCAAAGGAGCATATGATGGCCAGCCACCGAGGTAGGTGTTGTCCTAAAATATGGACACTGTTGATTCGATTGGTTAAGGGACGCAGTGCAGCGGCTATGACCAAAGATATGATAAAGTAAAAAGCTATATTAGAGAAATACCAGCCCAATAATAGAATGGTCAGGATAATCGCTAATATCCAGATAACTAGTTTCTGCATATAGTAAAAATAGGAAAGAGACTGTACCAATTCCACAAAGGATCAAATAATATTTTGATCAATGTAAGATCAACCCGTGCAGTGCAGGTTGGTGAATTGCTACAGTCTCCTTGGTTTTTTGATGGGATTAATCCCATTTCAAATCATCACCGAAATTGTCTTCAGTGCTTGTTTCAGCTTCTGCTTCGTATTGAGAGAAATCGAAATCTGGCATTAATTCAGTTTTAACGTGGTCTACAGTGTCCTGTAGCGCGTCAACAAATTTTGCGAAATCTTCTTTATACAAGAAAATTTTATGCTTTTCGTAAACGAAGTTGTCATCTCTTACCTTTCTTTTACTTTCAGTAATAGTAAGGTAGTAATCATTAGACCTAGTTGACTTCACGTCGAAAAAGTAAGTTCTTTTACCCGCTTTTACTTTTCTTGAGAAAATCTCCTCTCTGTCGTGTCCTTTATTCTCTTCCACTTTCCAAAATTTTTAATTACTTATATCAAGGATTTATAATACAGACGACAAGTTAAATCAATTAACATTTTAAATTCAAGAGCAGAGAAGGTTTTTTTTTAATTAAGCGTTTATTTTTTCTCTAATAGGTTAATAATCAATCGTTTTTTTTGAAGAATGGGTAAAAAAAAAAGAGTGGCCTAAACCACTCATATTTTTATTCTGCGTGAAGATATTGCTTTTTGGCAAGCAGTTCTTCTTCAGATTCGGGGTTGTCGGGATCATCCACACAGCAGTCCACAGGACATACAGCTGCGCATTGAGGTTCCTCATGGAATCCAGTACATTCCGTGCATTTTCCGGTTACGATATAGTAGAACTCATCAGATACAGGTTCCTGTGGTTCATTTGCATCCACTACCGATCCATCTTCTAATTTTACTTCGTTGAGTTCAGTACCCCCGCCCCAAGTCCATTCAATACCACCTTCATAGATAGCAGTGTTAGGGCATTCAGGTTCACATGCACCGCAGTTGATGCATTCGTCGGTTATCATTATTGCCATTATAATCTCCTTTTTAAAATTCTAATTCAAAATTAAGAAGCATATGACAATATACCAATATAAAAAATGCTCTGCTAAATAATTTATAATGAATCTAGCTTATTATTGCATTATTCACTTTTTAAGTTCAAAATAAATATCTTTGTGCCCGCATACTAAAAAATAATAGAATGACCCTCCAAGAGAGAATTAATGCCTTCGTTGCTTTAGGAAAGAGAATTGATGCCTTGCCTGAATATGAGTTGGATGAATTGGCATTTAGAGCTGAAAACAATAATAATTGGTTTACAACTGATCAAGTAAAGTTGGCGCTTCAGGCTTTGGTGAAGATGTTGGATGAGGCAGTGCTGAATGAATGGATAGGGAATTATGAAATATCGGATCATCCGATGTCCAAAAAAGTAGGAGTGATGATGGCTGGCAATATTCCTGCTGTTGGCTTTCACGATTTAATGGTAGTGTTGCTGACCGGGCATAATGCGCATGTAAAGTTAAGTTCCACAGATCAGGTACTTATTAAGTGGTTGGTAAGGGAGTTGTCTGAATTGGCACCTGAACTGGCCAAAAGAGTGGTTTTTGAGGAGATGCTTAAAGGGATGGATGCTTATATCGCTACTGGTAGTGATAATTCAGCCAGGTATTTTGAGTATTATTTTGGTAAATATCCAAGTGTTATTAGGAAAAACAGAACTTCCGTGGCGGTGCTGGATGGTTCTGAGTCCAAGGTCGATTATAAGGAATTAGCCAAGGATATTTTTCAATATTTCGGGTTAGGGTGTAGAAATGTCTCTAAGATATATTTGCCAGATGAACAGCAATTGCAGGGATTTCTTGATGCCATAGAAGGATATCATTTTATGTTGAGCCATCATAAATACCTTAATAACTATGATTACAATAAATCTATTTATTTGGTAAACGGTGAGCGGCATTTGGACAATGGGTTTTTGCTTTGTAAGCAAAGTGAGGACTTAGTTTCACCAGTGGCAGTTCTTTATTATGAGGTATATCAGGATAAGGAGGCACTGAAACAAAAAATGGATGCTCAAGAAGAAAAGATTCAATGTATTGTTAGTAAAGGTGCTTGGTATCCTTCCAGCTTTGAATTTGGTCAAGCTCAAACGCCTTCAGTTGGTGATTATGCAGATCATGTAGATACCGTTGCGTTTTTGATGGAATTATAAATCAAAGTCCAATTTGGGTTTATAGGAAGTTGAATGATGTGTTTTATGGCTAAAGCCATTATATTAAACATTATAAACTTTTGCAGTAATAAACCCGAAAGCATTGTTGAATAAGCTAAAAGGATTTTCATTCCCAACACCTTTTGACCTGGCCCTTGCACTTTCTGCAATCAGTATATTATGGGCTACAATGGCCACTATGCCAGAGGGAGAAGGGGTTCTGTCCTATTCTTGGCAGGTTTTAGAGTATTGGAAAGATGGATTTTGGAGCCTACTGGAATTTACTCTTCAGATGGTGTTAATATTGGTTTTTGGCCATGCTTTAGCAATTTCTGCACCTGTTTCTAATCTTCTAAGCCGAATTGCATCGGTCATAAAAAGCAATTCCCAAGCCGTAATGATTACTGGGGGAGCAACTTTGTTCGCAGGTTATTTGAATTGGGGGTTTGGTTTGATATTAGGGGCTATGCTAGCCAGGAAAATAGGAGAAAGGGCAGTGGCTGAGCAGTTGGAAATCAATTATCCTTTGGTGGCTGCATCAGGGTATCTTGGGATGATGGTTTGGCATGGAGGCTTTTCAGGTTCTGCTCCTTTGAAAGTGGCAGAAGAAGGTCATTTTTTGGAAAGTGAAATAGGGGTGATTCCAGTGTCCCAAACCATTCTTAGTTCCTTTAACCTTAGTATTAATTTGTTGATGATCCTTGGGCTTCTTTTAGGCTTGTGGTTGCTGTCCAAGAAAAAGTTTACTTTTAAGCCTGTTCAAGATGACTTTTCAGTACCAATTGAGATTGAAGGAAAAGATGTTTTGGGGTGGATTGTTGGGGGGATTATCTGTGTTTTGGCAATTGGAGATTTTTGGTCTGAATCAAATTTGAACCTAAGTTTTATCAGTCTCAATTATATCAACTTTTTGCTCTTGGGATTTGGCTTGGTTTTGCATAAAAGTATCCAGAAATATGTGCTAGCAATTGAAATGGCCTTGAGAGGTGCTGCAGCAATTGTTTTACAGTTTCCATTTTATGCAGGGATTTTAGGGGTGTTTAAGCTGTCAGGTTTGTTGGTGATGATAGCTGGGTATTTTGTGACCGTATCATCCCCCGAGAGTTTTCCGTTGCTGACTTTTTTCAGTGCAGCATTGATCAATTTATTTGTGCCGTCTGGAGGCGGGCAATGGGCTGTTCAGGGGCCTGTTATTGTGGAGACTGCTTTGCAAATGGGACTTTCTGTTCCTAAGATGATTATGGTAATGGCCTATGGTGACCAGCTGACCAATATGTTACAGCCTTTTTGGGCTTTACCGTTGCTGGCGATAACCGGTGTGGCGCCCAGGGACTTGTTGAGGTACACGGTTTATTTTTTTCTTCTTGGTCTTTCCGTTTTGATTTTGGGGATAATATGGGCCTTTTGAAAGACTCGCTTAGGTTTAAAATCCTGTTTAGGAACTGTTAAAGGGTTATTTTAAACCCGTATAAATAAGTAACAATACTTAGGTTTTACTTCTATTTTTCGCCTAAAACTGTATCTTTGCCAACGATTTAAATGAAATCAAGTTATCACTAAAATAATTCATTTCAAATGGCATTTGATATAGAAATGATCAAGGCAGTGTATGCGAAATATCCTGAGCGTATCGCAGCTGCCAGGAAGGTGGTGGGTAAACCACTTACTTTAGCAGAGAAAATACTTTATGCTCACCTTTGGGAAGGAGACGCTACACAAAGTTTTGAGAGAGGGAAATCTTACGTGGATTTTGCTCCTGATAGAGTTGCCATGCAAGATGCAACTGCCCAGATGGCACTTTTGCAGTTTATGCAAGCTGGTAAAGATAAAGTGGCAGTGCCTTCTACTGCACACTGTGATCACCTGATCTTGGCCCAAAATGGTGCGAAGGATGATTTGAAGAGTTCTCTTACTGCAAGTGGTGAAGTGTTTAACTTTTTGGAGTCAGTTTCTAATAAATATGGAATTGGTTTCTGGAAGCCAGGTGCAGGTATCATTCACCAAGTAGTTCTTGAAAACTATGCTTTTCCAGGTGGAATGATGATCGGTACTGATTCACATACTGTAAATGCTGGAGGTCTGGGTATGGTAGCCATCGGTGTAGGTGGTGCTGATGCTGTGGACGTAATGGCAGGTATGGCTTGGGAATTGAAGTTTCCAAAATTGATAGGTGTGAAGTTGACTGGAAAAATGAACGGCTGGACTTCTGCTAAAGATGTGATTTTGAAAGTTGCTGGTATTCTTACTGTAAAAGGTGGTACTGGTTGTATCGTGGAATACTTCGGTGAAGGAGCTAAGTCCCTTTCTGCTACTGGTAAAGGTACTATCTGTAATATGGGTGCTGAGATCGGTGCGACTACTTCTACTTTCGGTTATGACGAATCAATGGAGCGTTACCTGAAAGCAACTGACAGAGCAGATGTGGCTGAATTGGCGAATGGCGTTAAAGAGCATTTGACTGGTGATGATGAAGTATATGCCAATCCAGAGCAATATTTTGATCAAGTAATTGAAATAGATCTTTCTACTCTTGAACCACATATTAATGGTCCTTTCACTCCAGATAGAGCTACTCCTGTATCTCAGATCAGAGCTGAAGCTGAGAAGAATGGCTGGCCTACAAAAGTGGAGTGGGGATTGATCGGTTCTTGTACCAATTCTTCCTATGAAGATTTGTCAAGAGCTTCTTCTATTGCACAGCAGGCTGTAGATAAGAAATTAAAAACCAAAGCTGAGTTTGGTATCAACCCAGGTTCTGAGCAGGTAAGATTCACTGCAGATAGAGATGGTTTGTTGAAGATTTTTGAAGATTTGGACGCAACGATCTTTACTAATGCTTGTGGACCTTGTATCGGTCAGTGGGCTAGAACTGGTGCTGATAAGCAAGAGAAAAACACCATCGTTCACTCTTTCAATAGAAACTTCTCTAAGCGTGCTGATGGTAACCCAAATACCCACGCGTTTGTGACTTCTCCTGAAATGGTAGCTGCTATTGCTATCTCTGGTGACCTAGGTTTCAATCCACTTACTGATAAGTTGGTGAATGCTGATGGTGAAGAGGTGAAATTGGATCCACCAAAAGGAGATGAACTTCCAGAAAAAGGATTTGCAGTAGAAGATAACGGATACCAAGCTCCTGCAGAAGATGGTAGCGGTGTAGAAGTAGTGGTGAATCCAGATTCTAAGCGTCTTCAATTATTGGAGCCATTTGCAGCATGGGACGGTAAAAACATCACTGGAGCCAAGCTTTTGATCAAGGCCTTTGGTAAGTGTACTACTGACCATATCTCAATGGCTGGTCCTTGGTTGAGATTCAGAGGTCACCTGGATAATATCTCTGACAACTGTTTGATTGGTGCGGTTAACGCATTCAACGAAGAGACCAACTCTGTGAAAAGCCAGTTAAATGGTGAGTATGGTGCTGTTCCAGCAACACAAAGAGCTTATAAGGCTGCAGGGATTCCTACTATTGTAGTGGGTGACCACAACTATGGCGAAGGTTCTTCAAGAGAGCACGCAGCTATGGAGCCAAGACATCTTGGTGTTAAGGCTGTTTTGGTGAAGTCATTTGCCAGAATTCACGAAACCAACTTGAAGAAGCAAGGTATGCTTGCATTGACATTTGCCAATGAAGCGGACTATGATAAAATTCAAGAAGACGATACTATCAACTTCCTTGATTTAGATCAATTTGCTCCTGAGAAGCCACTTAATTTAGAGTTTGTTCATGCGGACGGATCTAAAGATGTGATTGTAGCTAACCATAGCTATAATGATGCTCAGATTGGTTGGTTCAAAGCAGGTTCTGCACTTAACTTGATCAAAGCGCAGCAAGCTTAATAGATCGATAATATAATACTTATTAGAAAAGGCTTATTGATGAAAATCAATAAGCCTTGTTTTTTGTATAGTGGCCTTTACGAAATTATAACTGGTCAATAATTAAGTGTTGTTGGTATAAAGTGCGAGTGGGTGCAGTCGTGGTTCAGAATTTTAAAACCAATGATTCCTGAGTCTATGTAGGTACATATGGGGTTATAAATCAGAATTTTGTATTGATTTATTTTTTTAAGAGAGGGGATTTATTATCTTAACCATGTGTTTAGTTATAATTTATTTATTTAAGTAAAAAAAAACTTTTGAATTAGCAGAAAGATTCGCCTATTTTAAACTTCTATAGCTGAAAGGATAATGCAATAATGACCAGTGTTTTTAGAAAGATACTTGATCAATCTCCAGAAATGGTATTTTTGGTAGAGAAGAACACACCGTACCGTGTGGTTTTTGAAAATCGTTCTTTTCGTGAGGCTTTGGGGATGGATCTGAGGAGAAAGAGCCTTTCTGATTTCGGATTGGACAGAAGTAACCTTACTACAGGTGATCAGGTTACAATCAAATACCATAGGGCTTATTATTCCTTTATTGTGGGAGAGGAAGATGCCAATTATTTTATTTTTCAAAATGGAAGCTTGGTGGACTTAGATACAGCAGAAAGATCCAAAGGAAGCGCGTCAACTAGTCCTAAAGAAAAATGCTCCAGCTTTTATAAGAATTTAATAGACAAGATTCCCAATACCCTTTTTCAAATGAATATGACAGAGGAAGGGAAAATGAATTTCAAATACTTTAGTGATGGCGGAATGAATATCTTTAACGAGTCCCAGTCTTCGAATGGGGAAGTTAAGGGTATTGATTATTTGCTGAGTATGGTTTATTCCCAAGATGTAGGGAAAGTCTTACAGTCCTTGGTGCACTCAACCAGGGTATTGTCCATGTGGAACTGTACTTTCAGGCTTAAGCTGGAAGGTAAGGATGAATTGGTTTGGGCACAGGGAATGGCCAGACCTGAAGAAGGACCTACTGGTGATATGAACTGGTATGGTTGCCTATTGGATATTTCAGATTTCAAGGAGCGGGAAATAGAGCTTGAAAACCATAAGAATTTGGCTTTGAATGCCAGTAAGGTCAAGTCCGATTTTATTTCCATGATTACTCATGATATCAGAACACCTTTGAATACCATTTCAGGGTCTGTTTTTACCTTATTAGGAGAGGATCACTATAGCTCACAAGAACCATTGCTTAATACCATTAGCTTTGCAGTGGACAATTTGATCATTATGATTAATGATCTCTTAGATTTTCAAAAGATTGAAGCAGGGAAAATTGTACTTGAGTCAAAGCCATTTAATTTAAAGCAGTTGATGGAACAGGTGGTTAATAGTTTGAGATTCCAAGCCTTGGAATCCAAAAATGACCTTAACCTGATCATTTCTGATAAAGTTGACTTTACTGTATTGGGGGATAAAGTAAGACTCTCCCAGATATTGAATAATCTGATCACTAATGCGCTTAAATTTACCCATGAAGGTAGGGTAGATGTGACGGTCACAATGATTGATCATACTCCTAAAGAGGCGAAGATTTACTTTGAAGTTAAAGACAATGGTGTTGGTATTGATAAAAAAGACTTCAATAAAGTTTTCAATGAGTTTGATCAGGTAACAGAGTCCTTTGACGCCAAGTATGGTGGCACTGGGTTAGGAATGCCTATTACCAAAAGGCTGCTTGAAAACATGGGAAGTCAAATTCTTTTGGAATCAGAAGTAGGCGTGGGCAGTACTTTTTCTTTTGAAATCAACTTCGAGAAATTTGACACACCAAAACAGCATTTGTCCTTTGAATTGGATGAATTGCCAAAAAATGGGAACTCTTTTTTAGATAATAAACCTTTTAGGAAAAATATTCAGGTTCTCTTGGCGGAGGATAACCAGGTCAATGCGATGGTGGTGATGAAGATACTTAAGGGGTGGGGATATTCTTGTGATCGTGTTTCGAATGGTGAAGAGGCTATTGCTGCTGTTTTTGATAAGACTTACGATATTATCCTTATGGATATTCAAATGCCTGTGATTGATGGTTTGGAGGCGTCCAAAATCATAAAGGAGAGGTTTGATATTCCTATTATTGCACTTACGGCGGCTTCCAGAAGAGAAGTGGCGGAGGGTTTGAAGAAAAGCAATATAGATGACTTTGTTTCCAAACCCATCAATGCGATAGTATTACAGAAAAGTATTGAGAATTTGATTCAGCATTATATTTCCTGAGCCAGTTCCAAGTACTTCTTAGTCAACTTAATTGCTGGATCTTTTTTGTAAACGTCTTCCAAGTATTTTATTGCAAGAGCTTTATTGCCTTTTAGGTAGTAGTAGATACCTTTGTTTCTTAAAGCAAATAAATTCTTGCTATTTTGTTTAAGGCTAAGGTTAATGTCTTCTAGACCCTTTTCTAAATCACCCTTGAAAAGGAGGTAAAGCCCTCTGTTATTGTAATAATAGGCTTGGGAAGGATTGAGTCCAATTGCTTTTTCAACCCAGCTAATAGCTGCAGATAAATCTTCTTTTTCAAATGCAATTAGGGATTTAATATTGTAGATGTTTGCCTCATTTGGGTTGATTTGCTCAGCCTTTTCCAGATCTGTCGTGGCTGATTCGAAGTCTTCCAGATAATACTTTATGGTGGCCCTGTTCACATAAAGGTCAGGGATATTATTGTCTTTTTCTATTGCTGCTGAAAAGGACTGTAGGGACTCTTGGTACCTGTTTAATTGCTCAAGAGTTAGACCTTTTATAAAATAACCTCTATGGTCCTCTGGGGCGAGTTCAATAAGATTTTCGGCATCAGCAAGACTTTTGTAATTTTCCCCATTATCCAGATAAGCAATGCCCCTTTGGTAATAGGCATCTTGATAAGATGGATTTAATTCTAATGCTTTGGAAAAATCATGGATGGCTAAATCGTACTTAGCCATGTTACTATAGGCCAGTCCCCGGTTATAGTAAGCGTTTTCAAAATCAGGGTCTAATTTTATTGCTTCATTATAGTAATCTATAGCACTTGAGTAATCGCTTTCCATTAATTTATTATTGCCTTTTAATAGAAACCTTCCTTTTTTATCTTCCAGAGAATCACAGGAAAAAGCAATTAAGCATAAAAGGCAAATAATGAGATGTGCGATTGAGATTCGAAAGATGTTCTGCATGCTGTATTATTGGGCTTTCTAAAAGCCATTTTTGTTTATTAAGTATCTGAGGCAAATTTAATGAAAGGATTTTATAAAATTGACTAAAGAAGGAGGTACTGAAATTTACCTACATTGGTGATGGAGATTTTGGGTGGATTAGGCTAGTATACAAAGGATTTTTTGTACATTCTATTTTGCCAATAAAAATTTGTTTAAGTAGTGTGTTTCCATTGTCCAAGCTTAAGAAACGAAGTTTTTTTTTAAATGGTGAATGGCTACTTTTGGATTAAATAATTATTTAAAATGAATAAGGTTAAGGTATATCATAATCCACGATGTGGAAAAAGTAGAGACAGCTTAAAATTGGTTCAAGAACAAGTCGCTGAGGCGGATATTGAAGTGATTAAATATTTGGAAACTCCACCATCAGCTGATGAGTTAAAAGCTATTTTGGATAAACTGGGTATAAAAGCTGAAGAGTTGATTCGTAAGAATGAGAAGGTTTGGAAAGAAAATTTCAAGGGAAAAACTTTTTCGGAGGATGAGTTGGTGAAAATTATGGTAGATCATCCGATTCTGATCGAACGTCCAATCGTGATAAAAGACAATAAGGCAGTAATCGGGCGTCCGCCTGAGCGTGTTAGAGATATTTTGTAGGTTCTCTCGTTGATTTAAATATTGTGCCGTGAAAAACCCTCGTAAGCATTGGATAATTGCTTCATTTGCAGTGAGTGTAATACTACTTATAGTAAAGTTTTATTCTTACTATATCACACAATCCAATGCAATATTAACGGATGCCCTGGAGAGTATCGTAAATGTGGTCGCCTCAGGCTTTGCTTTTTATAGTATTCATTTGAGCTCCATGCCGAGGGATCAAAACCATCCTTATGGTCATGGGAAGATTGAGTTTTTCAGTGCGGGCATTGAGGGTGTTTTGATTATCCTAGCCGGAATTTTTATTGTTTATCAATCACTTTACAATTTCCTTTTTCCTGCAGAATTAAAGGAGCTTCCGATGGGGATGGTCTTAGTTGGTGTTTCGGGGGTAGCAAATGGCTTATTGGGTTTTATGTTGCTTAATAAAGGCAGGGAATTGGAAAGCCTTACATTAGAAGCAGATGGAAGGCATATTTTGACTGATGCAATCAGCAGTTTTGTTCTTATCTTAGGCGTTGCCGTTATCTATTTTACAGGGTTTAATGTACTCGATGGCGTTTTTTCTATCCTGTTTGCATTGTATATCATCTTTAATGGTTATGGGTTGGTAAGGCGATCAGTAGCAGGCTTGATGGATGAAAGGAATCCCAGTTCCGTGAAAACAGTAGTTAGGCTTCTCAATAAGTATAGAAAGAACAATTGGATCGATATTCATAATATGCGGGTGCAGCAGTATGGTGCTGATAAGCACATTGATCTGCATTTGACCCTGCCTTATTATTTTGAACTGAAAAATGTCCATGATGAGGTAGAAAAGGTGGAGGATGTTTTGGAAGATAATCTTAAGGGTTATGTGGAAGTTTTTGTCCACGCTGATCCATGTATACCAGAAAAATGCTGTCATTATTGTCAGGTGTCCAATTGTCCTGTTAGACAATTCCCAAAATCAAAAAGGATTAGTTGGAACGTGGATAACGTATCAAAAAATCAAAAACATTACCATGAATTTACAGAAAGTATATAAGTTATATAATGTATGATTTGTGTTATTAAAAGGTATGTTTTAGTTAAGGAACATCTGTTTTTTAGGTAAAAACAGACTTGTATTTGGTTGTAAATCAGTGTTTTGTGGTGTTTAGTTTGTTGCTATTGTCCTTTCAGTTTTGTATATTAAAATAAAAAGGAAGATGAGCGACGACAAATTTAAGATGTTTCTGGCTGCGTCTGCCATTGTTTGGTTGGCAATAATTGTTTTGATTATTGTTATGTAGTCAGCAGAGAAAGTTAGCAAATATCGTTTCTGTGTACCATACAGAATCATATTTTTTAAATGGAATTAATTTTTAGATTTAAGAAAAACGGGATGATTTAAATCATCCCGTTTTTTTCTACTATACGAATAGTTTTTTTGATTCTTTATTAGGCGTTGAATGATTTTATTGGTGCGTTGTTTCTCCGACTATTATAGGGGATTGATCCTGTGAATTTGGACCGAAACTTTTTCGAATCAATACTGTTTTTTATAAAATTACCATCTACACTAGGGGTATATTGTTTTTTCAGTGTCCTTTAACTAAGCATACCTGCTTGTTATCTGTTAGACTTGATATGTTGCTTGTGGCTTCCAAAGAGAAGTACAGGAACAAAGTAAATGTTAGTTAATAATCAAGGTTAAGAATTATTTAATTATGTGGAGATTTAATTTTCCTTTAGTTTTGGGTTTTTGAAAATTATAGAAGAATGAAAATGAAATGTCTAGCCCAAAAACGGGTGAGTTTAAAATTGAAATTTCTATGGCTGTTATTGTTTGCGAATAGCCTTACTTTTTCACTGCTTGCACAGGATAAAGTCACAGTGAGCGGAACTATTGAAGATGCCAGTAGTGGAGAGGGTTTAATAGGAGCCACTATTTTCATCAAGGAATTAGGCACAGGTGGAACAAGTAATGTTTATGGCTTTTATTCGCTAACAGTACCTGAGGGGGAATACACGTTGGTGTATAGTTTTGTAGGCTATGAATCAGTCACCAAATCTATTTCTTTGTTCGATGATCAAAGTCTTAATTTAGAGTTGGAGCCAGAGTCCACCCAGTTAGAGGAAGTGGTAGTAACTGCAGACCCTGAGGATTCGAATGTTCGTTCCACACAAATGAGTGTGAATAAGTTGGATATGAGGGAGGTTTCGGCCATTCCAGTGATTTTTGGTGAAAAGGATATTGTGAAAACCATTCAGCTTCTCCCAGGCATTAAGTCCAGTGAAGGCGGAGGAGGCTTTTTTGTAAGAGGAGGAAGTGCAGATCAAAATTTAATACTATTGGACGAAGCCCCTGTTTATAATGCCTCACACTTATTGGGTTTCTTTTCTGTATTTAATTCTGATGCCATTAAGGATTTGACTATCTATAAAGGCCATATTCCTGCAGAATATGGAGGTAGGGCATCTTCCGTGTTGGATATCAAAATGAAAGAAGGGAACAATAAGAAATTCGCTGCACAGGGCGGAATCGGATTGATTTCTTCTAGAGCGACTATTGAGGCGCCGATTGTAAAGGATAAGGGTTCATTTGTGGTTTCGGGAAGGAGAACTTATGTAGATATGTTTCTTAAGCTTTCCAATGACGAAGATTTGAAAAACTCTGTTTTGTACTTTTATGACCTCAATGCCAAAGCCAACTATAAGATAGGGGAGAAGGATAGGGTATTTGTGTCCGGTTATTTTGGAAGGGATAATTTTGGTTTTGATGACCAGTTTGGCTTTGACTGGGGCAATGCGACTGCTACAGCTAGGTGGAATCATCTTTTTAATGACAGGCTTTTTCTAAATACCACAGCGGTTTTTAGTGATTATAACTATGATGTAGAAATCATGGCTGAAGAGGAAGATGGGGAGATGAATGGATTTAAGGTGATGTCAGCAATTAGGGATATAAGTCTGAAGGAAGATTTTGAATATTATATCAGTCCTGAAAATACCTTGAGATTTGGGGTGAGTGGTATTCGCCATAATTTCTTGCCTGGTGAAATTGTTCCTCAAGGGGATTCTTATATCAACCCGCAAGAACTTCAGCGGAAATATGCTTGGGAAACTGCTGCTTATATATCGGAGGATTTGAATGTTTCGCCCAATTTAAATGTCAATGCGGGCTTGAGGTATTCTTGGTTTGCTCAGGTTGGCCCCGGTGAAATATATACCTATGATGAAGATGGGGATGTAGTGGATTCCAGAATCTATAAAAGCGGAGAGATTGTCAAATCATACGGTGGCTTGGAACCAAGACTGGGTGTGACCTATTTGTTGAATGAGACGACTTCGGTTAAAGCTTCCTTCGGAAGGAATAGACAGTACCTACATTTAGTTTCCAATTCCAATGCTGGAACTCCTATTGATTTGTGGATTCCATCAAGCAATAATGTTAAACCACAAATAGCGGATCAGATCGCTCTGGGGTATTTCAGGAATTTCGATAACAATACCTTTGAGGGATCGGTAGAAGTTTACTATAAAGACATGCAAAATCAGGTAGACTACAAGACAGGTGCGGAATTGGTGTTTAATGAAAATGTTGAGTCCCAGTTGTTGTTCGGTAAGGGCTGGTCTTACGGTGCGGAATTCTTCCTTAGAAAAAATAAAGGGGATCTGACAGGTTGGATAAGTTATACTTTATCTAAAACTGAGAGAAAATTCGATGGGGTGGATTATGGAGAAGTTTATTCCGCAAGCTGGGACAGACCGCATGATTTCTCTATTGTAGGGATGTATCAATTGAATAGAAAATGGAATCTTTCGGCTGCCTTTGTTTATAGGTCTGGAGATGCTGTTACCTACCCTGTGGGTAAATATGAATCAAAAGGAGAGGTTATCAATCTATATGATAAGAGAAATAACAGCCGCTTACCTGATTATCATAGATTGGACTTAGGGGCTACCATGATGCTTAAAAGCAATGAGCGGTTTGAATCGGACCTGAACTTTTCCGTTTATAATGCCTACGCAAGAAAGAATGCATTTATCGTGAATTTTAGAGAAAGTAGAGAAGATCCAAGTAAGACAGAAGCAGTGAAATTCTCACTATTCAGTATTCTACCTTCTATTACCTATAACTTTAGATTTAAATAAAATGAAATCATATTTATATTTAATCATTATTGCAGTATTGTCATTAGCTTCTTGTGAGGAAGTGATTGATATAAGCTTAGAAGACGCAGAACCTAGGATTGTAATAGAAGGTATAGTGACTGATCAGCCCGGTCCATACACGGTCACAATAAGTAAATCTGTTGGATTCTATGAGGATAATGTTTTTCCAGGTGTTGAGGGGGCATATGTTGAAATCTCTGATGATAAAGGAAATGTAGATATTCTGGAGGATATGGGGGATGGCGAATACCAAACGACAAGCCTTCAAGGAGAACGTGGAGTGAATTATTCAATCAAGGTGGAAGTGGAAGGAAATACCTATACTGCAGCTTGTAAAATGCAAGAAGAGCAAGTGGCTATTGATTCATTACTTGTGCGATATGAGGAAGAGTCCTTGTTTTATAAAGAAGGGTATTATGTTCGTGCATATTTTGAAGATCCTCCAGGCTTAGGTAATTATTATAGCTTTAATGTTTATGTGAATGGAGAAGTTTATGTTTTTGATTTTGATGGAGAATTGATTGAAGATGACAACTTTTGGCTGTGGGATGATAAATTTACTGATGGGAATGTTCAGGACTATGATTTTCCACATACATTGGAAGAAGGGGATGAGTTGTATGTGGAGTTGAGACATTTGGATAGAACAACCTATGACTATTATAGGACCTTAGTGGAAATAATAGATGGTGGAGGAGTTGCTCCATCTAACCCTTTGTCAAATTTTGGGGATACTGCTTTGGGATATTTTGCAGCATATTCTGTTACGGATATAGAAGCAGTAGTTGAGTGATAACAAAAAAGCCTAAAACTGCTAAGTTTTAGGCTTTTTTGATCTATGTGACCTGATCGAACTCCAATTGTAAAAGTACATTATAGCCTTAAATGGGTTTTTAGAAAGTGCTTTCATAAGTAAGCCTGTTTATTCTACTTGAAACCATTGATTCAGGTAGCTGATTACTGCCCTCTATTTATAAAGGTGAAATTCATAATCAGTTATTCATACTTCAATTGAGTAAATATTTTGATTTCTTGTTTGAATTAAGGTACAAGGTCATGGTTGCGGAAAGTTACTTGTTGTTTGTTTTAGTTGATAAATGCTGAAATCGGTGAATTCTTGTTCTACTTTATCGTTGGCTTTGTCCATGGTTAAAATACAATTATCTTGTAGTACAAGTGGCTGAGGCCAAGGACTGGCATTTTTTGGGAAAGGCAGTTCTTTTTCGATTTGCTTGCCTTGGTCAAACAGGATAAAACTGAAAAGTCGTGGATCGCTATTCGGATTATAATCTGGGTCCTTATCTTTTCTTAATTGCTCTTCCCCTTCTGAAAGCCCCTTATAATATAACAGGGCTAGCAATCCTTTGTCGAACTTAAATAAAGCGGTGTTTTTTGATCCATGGCTTTTTATATATTCCTGATGCGATATGGGCAATTTTGAAATCGGCTGGAATTCTTTTTCCAAGTCATACAGGCCGATGGCCTTGCCTTTCTGAAAGGTTAAATAGAGTAGGTTGTTTTTGTTGTCAATGGTGTATACTTGCTTGATAAAGGTGTTAGGCTTTTCTAATATATTGGGCATGAATAGGTCCTTGTACAAGGGAAGAGCTGAATGTATGCTGTCTGTCTTGGGGGAATAATATTCAACTAGTTTTATATTGTCCACATCTTCAGGTTTTACTATCTTGAATATTCCCACTCCTGAGAATAGGCATGCAAAAAAAATAGGGGCGGCATCTGATATTTTATAGTAAGGGGTCTTTACTCTCGGGCCTGAGTAGAGGACTACAGTATGATAAGATGAAAAATTTGTCCGTTTTTTCACCTCCCAATTGGCGCTATAATGAACGAATTCATTGGTCGTTTGTACAAAATAACCATCGGTTTCATGGTCAAAGGAGGCTGCGGAAGCTCTGGTAGTATACTCATTGGGGCCATCCCCACTTCGTTTTACATTTTGTAGGATATTGCCTTGCTTGTTCAATATAAGGTATTCATCAGTGATGGGATCATAGGCCAGTATTTTTTTGCTCTTGTAGTTATAAACCAGCATGGTAAACCTTGTCATCCGTTCCACTCTAAAAGAATCAATTTTTGTCCATTTATATTCGGTTAAATGGCTTTTTTCTTGATCCTGTAGTGCAGGGTGGCTGTTGGTTTTGCTTTTACAAGAAAACAATATCATCAAAAATGCGAGTGTCGATGACAAGTTAATGAATACAATGTCTTTGGCATTTTTTCTTGTGATACAGGTCATTGTCTTTTTAGATTGAATCAATAGCATGTACTTTGTTTCATACTAAGTTTCCAAAAGGTAATGAAAAAAGACTAAGGATTTAGTTTTGTTTGATGTTTTTTGAGGGGATTTGGTTTAAAATCAGTCGGTCAGGGCTGTTTCACTTTTGATCACTTTATAAAACAATTCTTGATAGCCGATATTGCCATTTTCTGAGATGGCTTCAATGACAATCATGATGTTTCCGGTAATATCCCCGTTATAAAAGTTGATGTTAGCTTTTCCATTTTCGTCGGTTATAACCTGTGGCTGCCAATGAACCAATGTCCTCAGATCGGGCTTTATCCAGTCTTCTGAACTGATATGTTGATATTTTGGTGTATAAAATTCTTTCGAAGGCGAATAAAGCGGGACTGCAGCTTTGAGGATTCCCGGGGGCTGTTGGACACTGAAAATCCCTTTTCCAGCGTGGGTATATATGGCGATCACATTTCCTGACATAGGAGCTGATAATGGAGAAGCCTGCGGGTATACTTCCATATATAATGGGGTAAACTGGTCGGCAAATCGAATCAGTTCAACACTTTTTACCTCAGAAGGAGGGATGTTCGGAATGAGGTCGTAATTATAATTGATGACAGGGATACCATCGACCACCACAAGGGTTTCTTCTCCTCCGGGAATAGTTGCTTTTAGATAACTTCCTTCAGGGCCTCCAAGGCTATCTTCTCCATATGTCGCTTCCATTCTTTCAATTCTGATTTCCGGATAGTTGAAAAGAAGTACGCTGTACAGTCCATAAGACCATTTTTCTTCTTTTTCTTGGATTTCCTCTCCGTTGATCACTTTGTCCGGCTTGCCAAAGCGCTTCATGACTTTTTCTCTTTCTGGGGTGAGTAAATAATCTTCTACTGTTACTGTCTCCAGTTCAAAGGCATCATTTGAGAGTCTGAATGCTCTATCTACTTTGTTTTTTTTCTGTTGTTGTTCTACCAAGGCAAATTGGATGCTGTCCAAGTCTTCTATGGTTTTTCTATGGTCAAAGGAAATGAGGGGAGATTGGTTTTTGTCCAAGGTAATGGTGTAGTTTTTGTTCTTACCCGATTTATTGGCGCTTTGGATGAGGATATTGAGTTTATGGCCATATGAATCCGGTAAGTAGAAGTCAAAACGGCCTAGGCTGTCTGTGTTTTGAGATTGAAAAGACGGTTGTTCTCCAAAGGTCATTAAAGTTAGTTCCGCTCCTTCCTTTTTCTTTTTGGGGGAGAATACCCCACCTACTGTTCCTGAGACATGAAGGGAGGTTTCAGGCTTGTATATGATAGAATCGACAGATTGGGTATAGTTGTATCTTCGCCAGCCTTGAGTGAGTAATAGGGCATCTAGGTCTTGGAGTCTGTTTTTATTATTTGTATTAAAGTAGTAGCCTGGGCTTTCAATTTTTCCCTTTAAGTCAGCATTTAGTAAGAGTTGGGAAAGGATGTTTTGTCGGTTTTGTTGGTGTTTCCCCATCAGGTCATTATTAATGACCAAGACAGACAGATTTACTTTTTCAGGACTGACTTTAGGGTTTAAGACCTGTAAGGAGATCTCTGTTTTTTCCCTTTGAGAATAGGTGGAAGTGTCTGTGTAAGCTTGGACTTGTAGTCTATTTTTGGGTTTTTCATTGAAAAACAGTCTTTCAGCTAAGGGCTGCTGGTTTTTATCCAGTAGCGTAAAGGAAATGACTCCCTCTGGAAGACTGTTTTTGGGTAGTGGAACCATCATTTCTCCTTTTTTGAGTCTACCCTTTATAAGATAATATTCTATGCCTCTGCAATTGATTTGGATAAAAATACTGTCATTAACAGGACTTGAATTAACAGATATTAATCTAATTATGTCTTCCCCTCGAATGATAGAAAAGTTTTGTCCCTTCGGTTTTGTTTTGGGCAAAGGATATTGGAAATTAATAGTTGAGTCCCTTGAGGAGGGGATGCTAGCAAAATACTGTCTTGCGCTGTCTGGAGAAAGAAACAGGGCGCCCATACCGAGGTGGTTGCTTTTAAAATCCATGATTATTTCTCCCTTATCATTTACTATATCTCCTCTAACCTTGATACCCTGCCCCTTGCTATTTACCGCCTTGAACCCTAGTTTAGTTATTTGACGGTGAATCATATCTCCTCCCTCGGGAAAAAACTGCAGATCAATGTTTTCTTGACCCAAAGAAAATGTTTTAGAGAAGTGACGGTCATTTTGGGTAGTCATACCCAGTGTTGCCAAATCGCTTTCTATATCTACCGGATATTCCAAGGTGTACTGATCGTTATTGTCGGCTTTCAGCGTAAGGGTGTCATTTTGCTCGTTAATATCTAGGTAAATATCCAGCTTTTTATGATGTAGACTGTCAATTGTTTTTGGTGAAAATTGGGCGTTTAACCAAAATTCCCCAGGTGACTTTTCTGACAAAAATACATTGCTGATTGGTGAGATCTGTTCTTGATCAATAGAAGGGAAAATGTCAATATACTCTTCAAAAACAAAATTGTCGCCAAAATTATTATTCCATTTGGTATAAGCCCTTACCAAATATTTTCCTTTAGGATAATTTTCATTCAAATCGAAAAAATTGTCTCCCACACCATTGGAAAGTTTGATGACCTTTTCGTCTTTTATCTGTTTATCAGCACCTATCAGCTGTATATACAAAATACTGCTTAGTTGACTTGGCGCATGATGTAGTCCTTCGGTGACGATACCTTTGATCCAGATCGTTTGATCAGTTGTATAGGTTTTTCGATCCAGTTGCAAATATATTTTCTCAGATAAAGCCGAAAGCGATTGAATTTTTAAATTTTGAGCCTTTGAAGGTGTAATTGTAAAAGTAAATATTAAGATAAAATAAAGACCAACTTGTAGGAGGTATCCTTTGATTGACTTAAACTTTTTCATTAAACAGTGTGATAGGTGAGGTTTTTAGAAAAGCTTAAAAATAAACGATTTAATTTTATAATGAAAAGATTAGTTTATTAACTGCCAAGATCCCGGATGGATTTATTGGGTGATAAAAAGAAAAGCTATGAAACAATATCTCATAGCTTTAGTCAATTAACAATAAACCCAAAATAACCTGCTGTAAGAGAAGGATTTGAACCTTCAGAGTTGGTTTTTCAACTCTACCTTGAGGATAAGGTTTACTTTTACCTTATCTTCTTACAGTATTAAAAAAGCTTTTTTGCCTTTTGTGTGACACAAAATTAACGAAACTTTTTTAAAAAAATCAACTATCTAAATAAAATAATCGAAAAATATAATTTATATAAATAGAAAACGATTTCCATAGAAAAGCTTTCTAAATCGTCCCGGAATTTTTCAGCTGAATTGAGGATTTAATAAACCGGATTTTATCCAAAATGCCTATAAAACACAAAAAGCTATGAAACAATATCTCATAGCTTTAGTCAATTAACAATAAACCCAAAATAACCTGCTGTAGGAGAAGGATTCGAACCTCCACGGAGTAGTTAGGCAAAATACGAGCTCGATATTTGCTTTATCCCAGATTCTCCACCCTCGAGACAGGAGGGCTTGTCTGCCAGTTTCAACATCCTACAGTATAGATGAAAAGATCTTTTATCCTTTCTTTATGATTCAAAGGTAATATGTTTGATTTTAAATTCAAAATAATTCAATAAATAAATTTAAAAATTAATGATTTAACAATTATTTTGATGTAAATATGAATTATTTGTAATTGTTTTTTTAACATTTAAAAGATGTTTAAGTGCTTTTTTTCTGGATTCAGTGGTGAGATTTTTTATAAAAAAAAAGGACCGTAAATCGGTCCTTTCAGAATATTATATTAATCCAGCTCTTTTAAGAAGTGCTTCAGGTTTAGGTTCTCGACCCCTGAACCGCTTGTATAGAATGGATGGATGTACTTTTCCTCCCGAGGATAGTACATGTTCTTTAAAAGCATTAGCAGTCACTGGATCGAAAATTCCATTTTCCAAGAAGAGTTCAAAGGCATCAGCGTCAAGTACCTCAGCCCATTTGTAGCTGTAATAACCAGCAGCATAGCCTCCCTGGAAAATATGAGAGAAACTTGTGGACATCAATGTGCCTTCCACAGCAGGCAGAAGCTCTGTAGGCTTCATCGCTTTTTTCTCAAATTCAAATAAAGAGTTTATTTCTGAAGGGTCGGTGCTATAATAGGACATATCCAATAAACCAAAACTAACCTGTCTGAGGGTTTGGTAACCTTGGTGGAAATTTGCTGCTTTCTTGATTCTATCGATTAACGCCTCAGGGATTTTTTCGCCTGTTTTATAGTGTTTTGCAAACAAGTCAAGGCATTCCTTTTCATAACACCAGTTTTCAAAAATCTGTGAAGGTAGTTCTACGAAGTCCCAATAGACACTGGTTCCAGATAGTGATTCATAGGTGCCGTTTGCGAGCATTCCATGTAGGGCATGACCGAATTCATGGAATAGTGTAGTCACCTCGTTAAAGGTCAGCAAAGATGGTGTGCTCTTGGTTGGCTTAGTGAAATTACAAACAATGGAAACATGTGGACGATGATCAACTCCATCTTCTTTTGACTGTCCCCTGTATACGGTCATCCATGCTCCATTTCTTTTTCCAGCTCTAGGGAAAAAGTCAGCATAGAAAACTGCAAGGTGCTTTCCAGATTTGTCCTTTACCTCATAGGCTGTTACATCAGGATGGTAAACTGGGATATCGTCATTTTTGACAAACTCAAGGTTATATAGTTTTCCTGCTGTCAAAAACACGCCTTGAATGGTGTTTTCTAATTCAAAATAAGGCTTGGTCAGTTCATCATCTACCTCGAATTTTGCCTTTTTGAGCTTCTCCGAGTAATAGCCAAAATCCCATTTTTGAAGTGTCTCAGGTCCATTAATCTCCTGAGCAAATTCAGTCAACTCTTTTAATTCTTCTTCGGCTTTTGGTTTTGCTTTTTCCAGCAGGTCTTTTAGGAAATCGCTAACCTCTGAAGCGCTTTTGGCCATTCTTTCTTCCAAAACAAAATCAGCATACCTTGAATAGCCCAAAAGATTAGCTCTTTGATTTTTCAGGTTGAGGATTTCTTTCACGATTTGCTGGTTGTCCAACTCGTCACCTTTACATGATTTTGTATTATAAGCGGTGAAGATTTCCTTTCTAAGTTCCCTGTTTTCTGCATAAGTCATAAAAGGAACATAGCTGGGGAAGGCGAGCGTAAAGACCCATTTGCCTTCCTTGCCTTTTTCTGATGCAGTTTGAGCAGCGGCTTCAACCACTGCATCCGGCAAGCCTGCCAAATCAGCCTCATTATCGATTACCAATTCATATTTGTTGGTTTCCGCTAATACATTTTCTCCAAACGCAAGGCCTTTTTGAGAAAGTTCTTTATCTATTGTGCGAAGTTTTTCTTTGTCCTCATCCGAAAGGTTGGCGCCATTTCTGACAAAAGACTTATAGGTTTTGTCTAGGAGAGTTGCCTGTTCCTCGTTAAGACTTAGGTTTTCTTTTGATTGGTAGACTTTATTGACCAATTCAAAGAGCACATTGTCCAAAAGGATGTCGTTGCTGTGGGCCGTCAACAATGGTGAAATATCCCTTGCTAGCTTTTGGATCTCATCATTGGTTTCTGCAGCATTTAAATTGAAAAATATACTGGATACGATGTTTAATTTTTTGCCTGATTTGTCCAATGCTTCAATGGTATTGTTGAAGTTTGGATTTTTGGTGGATTTGATGACTTCTATTTCAGCTTTAGCCTCTTTGATGGCTTCTTTGATAGCTGGTAAAAAATGTTCGTTTTTAATTTTATCAAATGGTGCTGTTTCGAATGGCGTAGTGAATTTTTCCAATAAAGGATTCATATATTGACTTCTTGTTGATTTTTATTCCAGATGTATACGATAATATAGGCTTAAAGTTAGTGATTTTTGTTTGAGTACCTCAATACATCTGCTAAAGGGGGAAGATAAAAAAGCCTCTTTTTCCATCTGTAATTTGGACAGGAGGAATAAGAGGCTTTGTGAGTGATATATTAGGGGATTACCTCAAAGGTTTCGGGAAGACGGCCATGCTTTCTGTGTTTTTATCACCGACTGCCTGAACAGCAAAGAAGTAATTGTCCTTAGAATAAGGTAAGGTGATCGAAGTGTTTTCAGTATAAAATTTCTTTTCCCAGACTGGAGAGCTTGTTTCGCGCATTAGTACATAATACCCTTTGGCTTTTCCAGCTGCAGGTACTTGCCATTTTAATGTGGTAGAATTGCTAAGCTTGCTCACATCAACGCCTACTTCTTGAGGAACAGCAGGAGCGGAGGCCAAGCTGGCCAAAACAGCTAGGTTGACAGCTGTGTTTTTACGCAAATATTCATAATCAATATATTCCGGTAGATCGCCGTATTTGATGCCATCCTCGGTTCTTAAGTCCTGATGTTGCTGATAATAGTTTTCATTGTACTCGCAGATTCTGACTGCTGTGAATCCTTGCTGAGAAAATGGTGTGTGGTCTCCCCCTCTTAAAAACCGATCATTTCTGTAAACTAGTTTGATTTCAAGTTGATCTACATATTTCTCACCAGTTTCTTTTATATACCTCGCAAGCTGGCGAGATTTACTATCATTTTCTCCATTAGTATATTTTCTTAAACGCTCCATTTCCTCTGTTTCCAATAAAGGTACACCTTCACTGAAAACCCTGACTTTTGTGTTTTCTCTTAGCTTTGTTCCACTTGAGGCAGAGTTGCCAATCATGTCATTATTGATCATAGCTGCTAAGTTCCAGTTTTCTTCTTTGGCCATTTTGGCCATATGGGCTGCACCTTTAAGTCCCTGTTCTTCTCCGGAAACGGCTATGAAAATGATGGTTGCCGAAAAAGATTGTTTGCTCATGATCCTGGCCATTTCTATTAGGGCAGCTACTCCCGAGCCATCATCATTGGCCCCAGGGGCATCGGCCTGGGCATTCATGACATCGGAAACCCTGCTGTCCAAATGCCCGCTGACGACAAATATCCTGTCGTCATTTGGGTCAGTTCCCTTTAGGGTGGCCATTACATTTCCCATCCTTACATCTTCAGGGATTCTTCTGCCATCTGCTTCGATGGTATAATAATCAATTTTTGAACTTAACCTCCCTCCTGAGCCAGGCTCGAAAGATTTAAACTGGGAAAGTACATAATGCCTGGCTGCATCAATACCCCTGTTGTCCTCATCCTTACTTAAGGAATGTCTGGTGCCAAAGCTGACCAAGCCTTCAATATAGGTCTTGAGTTGATCCGGTGATACTTCATGAACCATTTTTTCAATGGCTTCATTTCTATGTATGGTGGTTATCTGTGAAAAACTATGTAATGGAACAATTAGGGCTAATAATGCTAAAATTCTTTTCATTCGATCATGGTTTAGGATTTCATTCCCTTAAATTTATAGTATACTAAAAGTAAATAAAAAGAGAATTACATGAGTGAATTATTAATTCCCCAAGAAGGTGAATATGGGCCTTTTTATGAGACCTATGTTTCTAAAGTCCGTGGTGCAGACATTTCAGAACTGTTGATTTCTCAAGTGGAGGAATTAAGAGGGTATTTTGAAGGGATGTCCGAGGAAAAGGCTACTTATCGATATGCAGATGGTAAATGGAGCCTTAAGGAGGTTGTTGGCCATATCAATGATACAGAAAAGGTGATGTTGTTCAGGGCATTGTGCTTTGCTAGAAATGATGATCAGGAATTGCCTGGGATGGAACAGGAAGATTATGTTAAGGCCGCCAATTTTAATGAAGTGCCATTAGTGAACCTTTTGGAAGAATTTGAGCTTACCAGATATATTATTCGCTCATTTATGAATGGACTTCCAGAAGAGGCATTTACGAGGGTGGGAATTGCAAATGGTTATGAAATTAGTGTGAGAGCATTGCTCAATATAATACCGGGACATTTTAAACATCATATGCAGATCCTACATGAGCGGTATTCATAATCCTGTTTTTAACAAAATATTTTATGTTTGAATATAACCCAGATAAGCATTATCCCAAAGAAACAGAAAGCAGGGCGGTAATTCGCTTTCAAGATTGCGATCCGCTACAGCACCTTAATAATGCCAAGTATTTTGATTACTATTTCAATGCCCGAGAGGATCAAGTTCCAAAGCTGTATGGAGTGGAAATGTATGATCTGATAAAAAAGTACCAGGCCGCCTGGGTAGTTTATAACCATAATATCTCTTATGTAAGGCCTGCCATGGTAGGTGAGTGGATCCGGATTAGAAGCAGGGTGCTGTGGCACAATGAAAATACCGTGGTGATAGAGTATTATATGATTGATGATTCCAAAAAGGAATTGAAAAACCTGCTCTGGACCACCCTTAAATATGTAGGCTTAAAGGATGGTAAGGTAAAAGCGCATAAAGGTGAAATTGTCGATTTTTTGAAGGCAACAACGGATGATTTTGATATCAGCAAATGTACAATAGCCGACAGGGTAAAGCAGTTAAAAACAAAGCTTAAGGAGGATTGAAATGATCCTTAAACAAAAAAACACGCTAGAGATTTAGCGTGTTTTTTTGTTTAAATTGATGATGTCTTCATGCAGATTAGATTAATCGACCTTATACATTTTATTGGCCGCATTGATATATTCTAATGGATTAAAGGCTTTGTCAAAAGCACTTTTTAGATTGTTGAGTTTTGACTCAAGATCATTGATTTTCGGGCCGATATGCTTGGCTGTTTTGTATTTCTCAATCAACGAATTATACTTGTTGATGTTTTCACTGATTCTGAACGTAATGCTTCCAAATCGTATTTTTAGGGATTGTATTTCTGCCATTTCATTGTAAAAGGTGTTTTTCCAATTTTTAGGATTGGCTTCCTTTTCGTGTCTCACCCTGTTTGCAATGATATTGGTCAATTCATTGAGGTATTCATATCTTCGGTTGGCATCATTCTCCATACTATAACTTCTTTCGAATGCCTTTTTGTCAATTCCCAAAACCTGAAGGTTTTTGGTGAGATTTTCTTCGTATAACTTTTTAAGTTCCTCTAGCTCAGTGTCGATGGCTTCCCATTCTGTTTCTATCAAGTTTTTGTCGTTGGTAAATTGACCGAGTTCTGTCACCAATTCAAACATTTCTTGGCTTTGGTCTCGCAGTTTCTGGTCTCTACGGCCTGTACCAATGCTTTCTACGTAGCTGGACATTCCAGTAAAGAGGGCTTGGCTAAAGGTGCCAAAAATTGGGGTGCCGGCAGAAAGGTCTCCCGTCAGGCTGATAAGATTGGATACGACCGATAAAGTAGGGCTTTCCTTTTTGTTTTTATCAATAAAGGTTTGGAACCCTTTGTACCAATCATTGAATCCAGGATAAGTAGTGGGGTTGCCTACTGCATTTAATGTTTGGAAGAAATCCCTTGTAGCACCGAACAATATCAAAGGACGCAGCTCCCTTTCCATGGAGACCAGGTTAATAATAGCTGATTGGTAGTTCCCTTGGTAAATATTTAATTCAGCATCCTTTTCAGCCTGTTGGAAATCTTCAATCAATTTAACCCTTTCAATCAGCTTCTCGATTTTCTGAGCTTCACTGTTTGATTGGTTCAAAGATGCATCGAGCATCTGGATCTTCTTGTCCAGATCGTGGAGTTTTGTTCCCAGTTCATTGTCCAAGGAATCCGTTTTTACCTGTATGTTTTTTAGTAAGCTGTTTTTGAGTGATTGCTCTAGAGAGGTTGTAGTGGTGTCAGTTTGGCCTGAGGCGAGAAAACTGAGAGATAAGAAGGTGATTGTTAATAAGTAAAGTTTAGTTTTCATAGAAAATTAAATTTCCAATTGCTACACGAAATTTGTGCCATAAATGTATGATCAATATTTTATTGATGAAATAAATCTCTTTTCTAAAATTCAATTTGGGTTTAGTGTATTACTTAAATGCTTGAATAATGCGGATGAGTGAGGATTATTGAATGAAAATAGCCTATAGAATTGTCTGATAAAATTTATTTTGCCCTTGTAAACTTTTATATTACATGAGTTTATGGATAGGGTTAAGACCTTGGTCCATGTTAAACCCAAAATATATGTTTGAGATACCAAGAACCATTTTTACGGAAGAACATGAACTGTTCCGGCAATCCATCAGGGAATTTGTCAAAAAGGAAATTACACCAAATAATGCCCAGTGGGAAAGGGATAAGCAGGTTTCCAGAGCATCATGGAGCAAGCTGGGGCAAAATGGTTTTCTCTGCCTACAGGCCCCTAGTGAATATGGCGGGATGGCCATTGATGATTTTCGCTTTAATGCAATTTTTACGGAGGAATTAGGCTTGAGCGGATGTGCTGGTCCTACCATTGGGTATTCCTTACATTCAGATATAGTATTCCCTTATTTGTTGCATTATGGCACTGAGGCAGTCAAGGAAAAATACATTCCAAAGATGATTAGCGGAGAAAATATCGGTGCCATTGCGATGACTGAGCCAGGGGCAGGAAGTGACCTGCAAAATATCAAGGCCAAGGCAATAGATAAGGGAGATCATTATGAAATCAGTGGGACCAAGACCTTCATTACTAACGGTTATTTATGTGACCTGGTGGTGGTCGCTGCCAAAACAGATTTAAGTTTGGGAGCAAAGGGGATCAGCCTTTTTTTGCTGGATGCAAATATGGAGGGTTTTTCAAAAGGCAAGCCTTTTGAAAAGGTAGGACTTCATGCCCAAGATACCTGTGAGTTGTTTTTTGAGGAAGTTAAGGTGCCCAAGGAAAACCTTTTGGGTAAAGAAGGGGAGGGTTTTTCCTACCTTATGAAGGAGTTGGCTCAGGAGCGGTTGATAGTTGCATTGGCTGCATTGGCGCTTGCAGAATTTATGCTTCAATCAACAGTGGACTATGTGAAGGGAAGGGAGGCATTTGGGAGGACCATTTCAGCGTTTCAAAACACCCGGTTCAAGCTAGCTGAAATGGCTGCAAAGATTGAGCAGGCAAGGATTTACTGTGATCAACTGGTATTGTTGCATATTGACAAGAAAGTAGACAGTGCTATGGCCTCTGCAGCCAAATATATGATGACTGAGTTGCAGTGTGAAGTAGCGGATGAATGCGTGCAACTTCATGGTGGATATGGTTATATGTGGGAATATCCAGTTGCTCGGGCCTATGCTGATGCAAGGGTTCAACGGATATATGCAGGAACGAATGAAATAATGAAGGAATTGATTGCCAGAAAAGTGTTAAAATAAAGGGTTAAATATCAATTCTTAATAATTAGAAGGTAGGTTTTGTCTTTTATTAAAATCATAAATGATTTATATTGTTGTGTTTTATTTAAGTAAAAAGGCTATTGTTTGATTACCCAAAATAATAAAAAAGATGCAAGATTTTCCGTGGTTTAAATACTATCCAGAATCAGTGCCCAAAGAAGTAGATGTCAAGGCATATGAAAGTATAATAGGCCTTTTTGAAGAGAGTGTTAATAAATATGGCGATGCAGTTGCTTATGAATGCATGGGCAAAAAAATCAGTTTTATTGAGTTAGAAAAGCTGTCAAGGGATTTTGCGGCTTATTTACAACAGGATTTGAAACTTGAGAAAGGGGAGCGCATAGCCATTCAAATGCCAAATTTGCTTCAATACCCTGTGGTAATGTTCGGGGCATTGAGAGCAGGTTTGATCGTGGTAAACACCAACCCTTTATATACTGCCCATGAGATGAAGCACCAATTTGAAGATGCTGATATTTCTGCTTTGGTGATATTATCCAACTTTGCACATAATCTGGAAGGAATTTTACCAGAATTAAAAGTCAAACATATTATCATTACCAGTATAGGTGACCTTTTGGGAGGACTGAAAGGTGGAATAGTGAATTTTGTGGTCAAGTATATCAAAAAGATGGTTCCTGAGTACCACGTCCCAGAGGAGATAAACTTCAAATCTGCCATGGCTCATGGAGCTAAAAGACGCTTAGATCCCGTCAAAATTAATTTAGAAGACATAGCCTATCTTCAGTATACAGGAGGGACTACAGGTGTGTCTAAGGGAGCTGAGCTTACTCATGGGAATATCGTTGCGAATATGCAGCAGATATCTGCCTGGATGAAACCAAAGCTGAAAGAGCATGAAGAGTTTGTGATCACGGCATTGCCTTTATATCATATTTTTGCTTTGACAGTGAATTGTTTGGCCATGTTAAAGATAGGTGCGCATAATTTGTTGATCACTAATCCAAGAGATATGAAGGCGTTTTGTAAGGAACTAAGTAAGAATAAGTTTAGTGTCCTTACAGGTGTGAATACCTTGTTTAATGGCTTACTGAATCAGGAATCTTTTAGGAACCTTGATTTCAGTGGATTGAAGGTCGCTGTCGGAGGAGGAATGGCTGTGCAGAAGTATGTGGCAGATCGGTGGCACGAAGTTACCGGAGTGCCCTTAGCGGAAGGGTACGGCTTGACAGAAACCTCTCCCGTGGCCTGCTGTAACCCAATTGATGGAACGGAGCGAATTGGAACGATAGGTATGCCTTTGCCCAATACAGAAGTGAAAATTGTAGATGATGAAGGGAATGATGTGCCGCTGGGGCAAAAGGGAGAACTGTGCATTAAGGGACCACAAGTGATGAAAGGCTATTGGAGGCGTCCTCAGGAAACTGCAGATACCATGCTTGGTGAATGGCTGAAAACCGGTGATATTGCTGTGCAGGATGAGGATGGCTTTTTGAAAATAGTGGACAGGAAAAAAGAAATGATATTGGTTTCTGGATTTAATGTGTACCCCAATGAAGTGGAAGATGTTATTGCAGGAAATGAGAAAGTTGATGAGGTAGGGGTGATAGGCATGCCAGATGAAAATTCAACTGAAAGAGTTGTGGCCTATGTGGTGGCTAATGATGAATCATTGACGGCTGAGGAGCTGATTAGTTTCTGTAGGCAAAGTCTCACCAATTATAAAGTGCCAAAGGAAATTCATTTTGTGAAAGAACTCCCCAAATCCAATGTGGGAAAGATTCTCCGAAGAATTATCAAGGAAAATCATATTAAACAATCTGCATAAAAAAAAAAAGCTCTCCGTGAAAACAGAGAGCTTTTTTTTATAAGCTTACTTCTTGATCTTTAAATGCCTTACGCGGCTTAAGATTTAATGTCTGAAACAATTGCTTGTCCATGTCTACCTCTGGGTTCGGGGTAGTTAATAATTTATCCCCAGCAAAGATGGAGTTGGCTCCTGCCATGAAGCATAGTGCTTGCTCCTCTGTATTCATTCTTACCCTTCCTGCAGAAAGTCTCACCATGGCTTTTGGCATGATAATCCTTGCAGTGGCGATCATTCTAACCATTTCCCAAACGGAAACTTTTTCTTGTTCTTCAAGCGGAGTACCCTCTACTGGTACCAATGCGTTGACAGGAACCGATTCAGGATGTGATGGTAAAGTAGAAAGAGTATGAAGCATGCCCACACGGTCTTCAAGATTTTCTCCCAATCCAATGATTCCTCCAGAACAAACCGAGATATCGGCTTTTCTGACATTTTCCAGGGTATCTAATCTATCATCGTAATTCCTTGTGGTAATGATTTCATTATAATGTTCCTCGCTTGTATCTAGATTGTGGTTGTAGGCATAAAGTCCTGCATCCTTTAATTTGGCAGCTTGTTCTTCAGATAGCATTCCCAAGGTGCAGCAAACTTCCATTCCCATGGTGTTTACTCCTTTTACCATTTCAAGTACCTTGTCAAAGTCTCTGTTATCTCTAACTTCTCTCCATGCTGCTCCCATGCAAAAGCGGGTACTACCTGCTGATTTTGCATCAGCTGCCTTTTGTAGTACTTCTTCTACTTCCAACAATTTATGGACTTTAACATCAGTATGATATCTGGCAGCTTGGGGACAGTAAGCACAGTCCTCAGGACATCCCCCCGTTTTCACGGATAGCAAGGTACATACTTGTACCTCCTGAGAGTCATGAAATTCACGGTGAACTGTTCCTGCTTTATAAATGAGGTCTAGAATAGGTAAATCAAAAATTGCTTTGATTTCTTCTCTGGTCCAATTGTTTCTAATCTCAGTCATCAAAATTCGATTTGAATGGTCTAATTACAAGCCCTAAAATTATTGAATTTTCATCAGGATGTAATCTTTTTACCGTTTTTTCTGGTCTTGAGCCAATATGAGATGATCGCCTTGTGGTATTGCAATTCGCTATGAATAAGTGGGTTATTTGATTTGGTCCAGGACTTTTTTTGCCTGATTGAAATGCCTTTTTTCATGGATGACAATGATTTCCAGCGCAGTAGATAGCGGGTATGCGATTAATTTATTGGCTGGAGAATGGATGATCTGGCCTTTTTCCAGGTAGGGTCCTAGTTTTCCTATCCATTGGGATAATTCCTTTTGGTGATCTACAAACTTATTCATAAGTGCTCCCGCATCTCGATCAGGATACTTGTTCGGAGCCCAAATTGGGATAGTTTTAAGTTTTTTAGGATTCTCTGGAGATACTGATTTCAAAATAGTATTGCCCAATAATTTTGTCAGAAAACTAAAATTACCAATAAAGGGTTTTTCATAAGTACCTTCTTCCAGCTTTTGAAAAATTGGGAAATAACTTTGGTTGATTACTATCAGGTGTTGGATATTCTCCTCAATGCTCCAGACGTCTGGGGCAGGTTTATAAGATGATTGCTCGGGGCTTAGGCCTCCGAAACTGGATAAAAATACCTGAGTGTTTTCTTCTATTCGCTCTTGCCAGTCTTTGATCTTGCTTTCCATTGGATTATGGGGTATGGTTATGGATGAATATCAGTTTTATAAATTACCAAGCCTCTTTATTGGGACAATTTGGGTCAAAAATCGTTATTATGAATGACAAATTTGCCAAATTGGACATCAAATAATAAAAAATATAGAGCAGCATTTTATTATGATTTATGCCATTGTAGATATTGAAACGACAGGGGGCTATGGGAAAAGGCACCGCATTACAGAAATTGCTGCATTTCTACATGATGGAGAGAAGGTTTTGGATACCTATCAGACCCTGATCAATCCTGAATGTGAGATTCCTAATTATATTACTGGACTTACAGGCATCGATCAGCAGATGGTAGCAGATGCACCAGTATTTGAGGAGATCGCGAATGAACTATATGACTTTTTGGATGGAAAGATCTTTGTTGCGCACAATGTTAATTTTGATTATCAATTTATTAAGGCGGAATTTGAACGTGTGGGCAGGGAGTTTGATTTGCCGAAACTTTGTACTGTCAGGCTCAGTCGAAAGATATTTCCGGGATTGAGGTCATATAGTCTTGGAAGTATATGCGAGTCCAAGTCGATTTCCATTAAAGCAAGACATAGAGCATATGGAGATGCTGAGGCTACAGCTGAGCTGTTTGGGATGCTAATCGAGGCAGATGATCAGGGCGTGGTAGACTCTCTTTTAAAAAGGAATTCCGGAGAAGCTTTTTTGCCACCCAATATTAGCAAGGAGCAATTTATGGCTTTGCCTGAAAAAGTAGGTGTTTATTACTTTCATGACATAAATGGGAAGGTGATCTATGTCGGTAAGGCCCTCAATATAAGGAGTCGGTTCAAAGGTCATTTTTCTGGTGCTGGAAAGGGAAAGCAGGCCATGAAATCAGAGGTGCACAGTGTGAGTTTTCAGCTGACGGGCAGTGAATTTTTGGCCCTTTTGGTGGAAGCATTGGAAATTAAAAAACATTGGCCGAAATTCAATAGGGCTCAAAAGGTAAAAGGGACTTCTTGGGGCTTATATCGGTACCAAGATGGAGCTGGATTTGAGCGATTTCAGGTGGCGAAGACCAACAGGTTTACCAAACCTCTTTTAAGTTTTAGAAGTCACCATGATGCTTGGTCCTATTTGCTGGAAAAAGTAGAGTTATATCAATTGTGTCCCAAATTGTGTGGCATCCAAAAGACTGCTGCAGAATGTTATGATTATAAAGTTGGGAAATGCGAAGGTGCGTGCTGCGGGAAAGAAGGTGCAGCTTCCTATAATCAAAGGGTTGGAGATTGGTTAAAGCAAATGGAGAAAGAGCGTTCTAGGCTTTTGATAAAGGAAAAGGGAAGAGTTCCTGGAGAAGATGCAGCAATATTGTTTGAGGAAGGAGTCTTAAAGGCTTATGGCTTTGTAAATCAGGAGAATGAGATCATTGAGGATGCTGGTTTCTTGGACTTTTTAGATCCCGTAAAACCAGTTTCAGAAACTACTTATATCTTGGAACAATATTTAGCTAAAAATTTATCGGGGAACGTTAAACAATTGGTTTAGTTATAAGTGTAAGTAATTCAAATGGTTATGGTTTGTTGTCTTTCTAGGAGGATAGCATAGGCTGCTTAGTTGAGTATTTGTCTAAATATTCATTGTGTAATCAATCGAAAGATATTTTTTAGTAAATGTAATAAAAGACTATTATTTTTGATAAAACAGAATAAATTTCCTTAAAGTGGTGGTGTTGGTGGAAAAATGTTTATTATGTTTTTTTATTTTTCACATATACCAAATAATTGTTTATATTGATTAGAGTAGTGTTTTAGAGTGTTTTACAAACCCATAATTTCTACGATATGAAAAAGTTGTTTTATTTCGCCACAGTTTTGTTTATCGTCTGTCAAGGGGCATTTGCTCAGGGAGACCATCAATATATGGTAATTGAATTTATAAAAGTTGCTTCCACACAAATGGTAGATTATTCTGAGAATAAAAGTTTTATGGAGAAGATTTATTCTGAAGCCATTAAGCAAGGAGATGTGGAAGGATGGGACTTATGGTCATTACAGTCAGGGCCTGATCAGGGAGATTTTCAGTATGTCACTATCACCTACTATGACGATCCTGTGAAAATGATGAATGGAATGACAGACAATAATTTTGTTAATTATGCTAAAAGGGCCTTTTCTTCAGAAATGTCAGACCAAGAAATTGAAATGAATGTGAAAAATGCGGTAGCTAACCGTGATTTGGCAATGAGGGCTTATATGGTATTGGTAGCACGTACCAAGGATAATTTTGAAATGAAGCCTGGTGTGCTGGCCTCTTTTGACCTTATGAAAGCAGCTGAAGGTAGATTCAATGAATATGAGCATGTGGAAACAGATCTTTATCTTCCATTTCATCAAAATAAGATTGCAGCAGGTATGATGGGGAGCTGGATGTTCTTGAGAACTGCAGTTCCTATGGGAAGTGCAGCTGAGTATACACATATGACCCTGAATTTCTATGATGATTATTTGCAGTTTTTTAATTCCATGGAATATGAGGACATCGAAGCTTCAGAAGAACAATTAACAGCCATGGAAGAAGGCTTGAGTTATAGGGACCAAAAATGGGTTTATATGGCTACATTATTGAAAGCCATCAGGTAAATAAGGATTTTGTTTTTGTGAATTTATTTGGGAATGTTTTTTTAACATCAAAGAAAGCAGTATTACACGAAAGGCCCTGGAATTTAGTTATTCTAGGGTCTTTTCTATTGGTACTAAGTTCTCAACAATTTCATTAAGAATGTTCTGATTTTTTGATATGTATTCGGTGGCTGCTTCCCTTAATGCACCCAAATTGGCCTTGTATGAATCATCAAAATTACTTGAAGCATTATTCAGTTCAGGGTTAATTCTATGAAAGCCATTTTTGTTGTTTTCCGAATCGAAAAGCCATTTTAGCTGATGGGAGACTGTTTCAGCATTTCCAGACATCATTATGGAAAGTAAGGGCTTTGTCCATTGGCTGGAACCAAAATTCTTAGCTTCATGAAAGGTAAAATGCCGTTCGGATTTACCCGCTCCTAAGGACAAAAGGTACATGTCTTTACTGCTGGGGTGTTTTACGCTTTCAAAGTACATCTTACGTGTTTCTGCATATGCACACATGGCAGGGTTATTGGCAAAAACAGCTCCATCAATCAAGGGATAGCTAATGCCCAACTCTGATTTGATGTTGGCTACCTGAAAATATGGTGGAGTTGCAGAAGCTGCTCTTGCTACATCTTTGATATAAAAGTCCTTGGCTTTAGTGATTTTGGCATTGTGTTGAGTAAAAAAAATGGCTCTTCTGTGATCAAGGTCGTAGGCAGTAAAAAGACAGGGTTTAATTAATTGACTTAATTTGTTGTTCTCAAACTCTTTATCAAAAAAAGTTTCTAGTTCTTTTACAGGGTATTTTTCGTCAATTACACCTCCTAATGTTTGAATCTTATGAAAGAGTGTCTTTGAATAAACTTTGTTACAAAATTCAAGATAAAACTCGACCACTTCCTTAGCGCTGAATTTAGGTTTTGATGAAAGTTCAATATTTGGGGTCAATAATGCACATGTGAGTAATCCTCCAGAACCTGTTCCTGCTATAAAATCAACAAAATCCACCAATCTGGATTGCTGGTTTTTAGTTCTAAGCTGGATCTTTTGCTCTAGAGCCTGAAGAATAATGGCAGGGATAATTCCTCTGACGCCTCCACCATCTATAGAAATAATTTTAACCTTTTTCATTTGTCACTCATTTCATTGAAATTGATCTTAAATCAATAAAACCAAGGTAGTGGGCGAAGGTTTCTCAACTGGACCACTGATGATAAAATGTATGGGGACAAGTTCAGGTGTGGATTACTTTTCAATGGTTTTCTTGTCCTTTATTAACCCCCTTGTGTTTTTAATGTGTTACTTGTTTAACTATTTAGTATTCAGCGGGTTGGTTGGGTGTGTTTTACTGGGTATTTGATTATAAGTTACGGATAAAAATAAATTAAAATCCTATTTTAGGTAGAATATTAGCTTGATATTTTCTTCTAAATCAGGACAAGCAGGATTTTTGGGGAGGAAATCAAACCATGTTTTTCAACATGTTTAGTAAAACTAGAATTTTACGTTCTTTTTAAAATGAGAAGAAGATTTCGGAAACCATAATGTTTTAATAAAATTAGGGCAATCTCAATATTAAATTTCTTCCCTATCTTTTGATGTGATATTTGAATTGTATTTAGATTTTTTTAAGCGGAAATAAAAGTTAAATTAAAACTGATAAAACCAAAATATCCATTTTATGGGGACAGGAGAAAATACGGATCGAAGAGATTTTATTAAACAATCGGGAATGGTGACCCTAGGTTTCATGGGGCTATTCAGTTGTGTCCAATCTTTTGGTAAAACGAATTCATCAAATAATCTGGTGGGGTATGGAGAACTGGAAAAGGACCCAAATAATCTCCTGAACTTACCAAAAGGTTTTAGGTATTCTATTATTTCACGAGCTGGAGAGCCTATGCAAGATGGGCTGATAACTCCCGGAAGGCCTGATGGAATGGGAACTTTTCAGGGAAATGATGGCAAAATAATTATCATTAGGAACCACGAAAATAGTCCTGATGAATTTGAAGAGGGCGCATTTGGTTTATCCAATGAAAATTATTCTTCGGAACATGCAGCGGTAATTTATGAAAATGGCTGTGGGTCTCTCCCTGGATTAGGGGGGACTACAACAATGGTTTATAATCCTGCATCCGGAAAGGTTGAAAAGCAGTTTTTAAGTTTGGGAGGTACAGTTCGAAACTGTGCAGGAGGAGTGACACCTTGGGGTTCTTGGTTGACCTGTGAGGAGTCAACAGTCAAAAAAGGAGATTATGATGGAATATTGGAAAAGGACCATGGTTATGTTTTTGAGGTGCCTGCTACTGAGAAACCAGTATTGCATGCTGCAGTCCCTATTAAGGAAATGGGCAGGTTTAATCATGAGGCAGTGGCTGTTGACCCTAAAACCAGTATTGTTTATTTAACTGAAGATAGAGGGGATGGATTGTTCTATAGATTTATTCCAAAGGTTCCTGGAAAATTGCATAGGGGTGGTAAACTGCAGGCCCTGGCAATTAAGGGGAAGCCTGCTTTTGATACGCGAAACTGGAAAGATTTGGAGACAGAAAAAATGCCTTTAAATAAACCGATGGATGTGGAGTGGATAGATATGGTGGATGTAGAATCTTCCGAGGATGATTTAAGATACCAAGGTGCAGGTAAGGGAGCGGCTTGCTTCGCTAGGGGTGAGGGGATTTGGTTTGGACAGGGCGAATTGTACTTTGCCTGTACTAATGGAGGGGAAATTTATGCTGGCCAAGTATTTAGGTATACACCTGGCGTAAATGAAGGGAAGCCCAATGAACAGTCAGCACCAGGAAAGCTAGAACTGTTTGCTGAGCCTAATAACACTGAGATTTTAAAAAGCTGTGATAATGTGGCAATTGCCCCTTGGGGAGATTTGTTGCTTTGTGAAGACAGGGCGCACCCTTTTGTGGTTGGAATAACTCCAGAGGGAGGCTTTTATAAGCTCGCAGCTAATGTTGGTTATGAAAGCGAGTTTGCAGGAGGTGTGTTTTCGCCAGATGGTAAAATATATTTTGTCAATATCCAGGGCGCTGGATTGACCATTGCAATAGAAGGCCCTTGGGATAAGAAAGTTTAAATGAAGTTATCATTGGATGAAAAGAGCTTTTTCAAAAGCCCTCTTTATAGCTAACCCGTTTGCCAAGGTTAGATTGGATAATTATCAGAAGAAGTGATAGTTTGCCAGTAGACACTTGGGGAAGGATTTACTTGTAATGAGCCTGCTTCTTTCTTAATGTCCCTTTATAATAGGAGTAGGCTTTTTATTCTCATCTATGGCCACCAATGTAAAGGTGCCACTAATAGCCTTTTCCCTGCTTTCCTCATACATTTGCTCTATAAAAATATCAACTTGGATTTTAAGGCTGGTATTTCCAATGTGTATTATTGACCCTACCAATTCGATAATGGTTCCAGCAGGAATAGGGACTGTGAAATCTATTTTGTCACTGCTGACTGTAACCATTTTCTGACGGCTGAACCTAGTGGCGGTGATAAAGGCTACTTCATCCATTAGATGCATAGCGGTGCCTCCAAAAAGGGTGTCATAGTGATTGATGGTGTTAGGGAAAACTGCTTTGAAGATCCTTGTTTCGGCTTTTTTGATCTTAAGTTCAAGTGCTGTCATATTTCTGTTTCTAGTGCGAGGAGATGAGAGGTATTGCCTGATTCATTTTTCATAGGAAAAATATGAATTTCACAAAGATAGGGTGATTGATCAAATTTGTAGTTGATAAGTTTTAATCGAAAGGGAGAATCGACGGCTAATTTTTTTTTGAAGTCCCGTAATGCCAAGGGAGAAGTATCTTCACCCTGTAAAAAAGAAGGCTTTTTGCCTATTGCAAATTGAGGGACATATCCAGTCATTTTTTGAAAACCTTGGTTTACCCAAAGAATACTTTCATTAAGGTCTGTTAGCACAAGGGCATCATAGCTCTCCTTTAGCATGTCCAAACCAGTAGACCAATTAAATCGACTTTCAAAATATTCTAGTGTGGCTTGGTCTTTTTCTAAGGAACTGGGGAGTTTCTTAGAAAAAACACTTTGGATATAGATGTCCCAGCATTTTAAAGGGGTCTTTTTATGGGAATATTTTAGTTGTTTATTTGAAATCATGCCTTGAAAAATAATACTATTCCGAATAAGTATTAAACTCGTCCGGAATAGTGATTGTTTAAATTAATCTATATTTGTGGTCTCCTTCAGCTTGACATCATGGCCAAGAATCAGCGCTTTAATTTAGATTACTGAATTGCATTGGCATTATAGCTTGAAATGCTTACTGTCGCCTTTTTTCTTAGGGATTTAGCAGCTTGGACCATTCTAATGAGTGCTTCTCTGGTTTCTTCCCAGCCCCTGGTTTTTAGTCCACAGTCAGGGTTTACCCATAATTGCCGGTCACTGATTACGGCTTTGGCTTTTTCCATAAGTTCCACCATTTCTCCCTCTGTAGGGATTCGGGGAGAGTGAATGTCATAAACACCTGGTCCGATTTCATTTGGATACTTGAATTCAGCAAAGGCATCTAACAATTCCATTTGAGAACGAGAGCACTCAATAGTGATGACATCGGCGTCCATGGCCGCAATATGTTGGATGATATCATTGAATTCAGAATAACACATATGGGTATGTATTTGTGTTTTGTCCTGCACGCCCGATGCTGCAATTCGGAAACATTCAACGGCCCATTTTAAGTAATTATCCCATTGAGAAAGTCTTAAAGGAAGCCCTTCTCTAAGCGCTGGCTCATCGATTTGAATGATTTTGATCCCAGCATCTTCAAGGTCATTGACTTCTTCACGAATTGCCAATGCAATTTGTTGGCAAGTAACTGACCGTGGCTGGTCATTTCTGACAAACGACCATTGCAGAATAGTCACTGGACCTGTCAGCATTCCTTTTACATTTTTCTCTGTTAAGGATTGGGCAAAGGCAGTCCAGTATTTGGTCATGGCCTCGGGCCTTGAGACGTCGCCATAGATAATAGGAGGTTTGACGCATCTAGAACCGTAGCTTTGTACCCATCCGTTTTGGGTAAAAACAAAGCCCTCTAGCCTTTCACCAAAGTATTCGACCATATCATTTCTCTCAAATTCCCCATGCACCAATACGTCCAAGCCAATAGCTTCCTGCCACTGGATGGCAGCTTTTGTTTCTTCGCTGATAAGTTCATCATATTGATTTTGAGTCAATACTCCTTTTTTTAGATTTGCACGCCATTGTCGAACGTCTTTGGTTTGTGGAAAAGAGCCAATGGTAGTGGTAGGGAATAAGGGTAGGTTCAGGTTCTGTTCCTGAAGTTTTTGGCGATCCCTAAATTGACTTTTTCTTTGACTATGCCCTGGACCAAGCAAGCCCAATGCAGCTGCTACCTTAGCATTGTGAATAATGCTCGCCTTAGCTTTGCTATGGATAGCGGCCTTATTGTCGGATAGAATGGCCAAATTGGTCTCATTTTCCTTATTCAATGCCAACTCCTTCAAATAAACTATTTCCTTTACTTTTTGCTTTGCAAAGGCCATCCAGTTTTTAATTTCTGCAGTCAGGTCCATTTCATTGGATTCTCCTTCCAGATCACATGGACTGTGCAGTAGGGAACAGCTTGGGCCTATTAATAGCCTTTCTGGTGCTTTGGCACTTAAAGCTTTTTCAATCAATTCGAGTGAACTTTCAAAATCGTTTTTCCAGATATTCCTGCCATCTACAAGTCCTAATGATAAACTCATGTTTTTAGGAATGACTTCAAGAATCTTATCCAATTGCTCGGGAGCCCTTACGAGATCTATATGTAAGGCACAAACAGGTAAGGAGGTCGCCAGATTGATATTGTCTCCCAAAGTACCAAAATAGCTTGCTATCAAAATTTTGAGCGATGGACTGGCTTTTTTGATTTCCTTATAAGCATATTGGATGGCTTCTTTTTCCTCGCTAGAGAGGTCCATGGCCAAGTAGGGCTCATCGATTTGTACCCATGTAGCGCCTGAGTTTTCCAGTTTTTTTAAGATTTCCAGATAAACAGGCAACAAGTTTTTGATCAGGGAGATTCTATTGAATCCCGTCTCCTTTTCCTTGCCCAAGAGCAAATAGGAAACAGGGCCTAAAATTACAGGCTTGGTAGGGATTCCAAGCCTTTTAGCTTCTTTGAATTCGTCAAGCACCTTGGTGGAAAAAAGCTTGAACTTTTGATCTTTTTTAAACTCAGGAACGATGTAATGGTAATTGGTGTCAAACCATTTGGTCATTTCCATGGCAATGATATCCAATTCATTATTTTGGTATCCTCTGGCCATGGCGAAGTAAAGGTCCAGTTCAGGTTGTTTTTGGTCAGTAACGATATTGTGGTATCTTTCAGGTATTGCCCCGACGGTCAATGACATATCCAATACTTGATCATAAAAGGAGAAGTCATTTGAAGGGATCAGGTCAATGCCCGCTTTCTGCTGCAACTTCCAGTTTTGCAATCGGATGTCTGCTCCGGTTTGAAGAAGTTCATGGAGAGAGATCTTCCCTTTCCAGTAGGCCTCACTGGCCTTTTTTAGTTGTCTTTTGCTACCAATTCGCGGATAGCCAAGATTGTGCGTTAGCATAATGATAAACTTTTAACATGATAAATAATTGTCAAAAGCCTTTAGCTAAACTTCGCAATGCGGCAATAGGAAGGCAAAACTGAAAAATAGGACGGACTTTTCCCTTGGGCATACTGATCCCAGGAGAAGAAAGGAAAAGGAGTCGTACTTGACAGGAGCTTCAAATCGCGAAAGCATTGTCATTTCTGTCCTCCATAATGGACAGTTCAAAATAGGCAGGTCTCCTGGCTTATAACATTTTTGCCATCCTTCCCACCCCGATAGCTATCGGGACAGTGGACATACAGTGGGCAAAAACTTTCACGTTACTTACAGTTGCGCGACAGCCCGTGATTTTCACACGGTTCCCTATTATCATCGACCTTCGCCGATGACCTATAATGGTAAATGAAGAAATTATGTAAAGAACTTTGAACAGCAAATATAGTGAATGCAATCCGAAAAGAGACGATAAATAAAATGCGCTCGTAAGAATTAGTGAAATCTAATAGCCTGAATCAAGTCGGTTTGTACAAAATAATTTGTCCATGGTGGGGGCTTAGTTGGTTGGCTGTTAGTTTTTTGAAGATGACAGGAAGACCTGGTAGGGGTATCGGTTTATTGGGAATTCAATGGTATCATCATTTAAACTTTTAATTTTGTAAGGGATGAAAATGTGAGAAAAATGGGTTTAAATATTATCCTCAAATGTCAAAAACAAAAATAGGCTTAGGGCTAGCATCCTTAGGGAGACCAGAATACATTAATATTCGCCCCGATCAAAATATTGATAAATCTGCAGAGGCTTTTCAAAGAAAGACCATGGAAGTCCTCGATGAGGCATATCAACAGGGAATTCGATACTTTGATACTGCGCCTTCATACGGAAGGGGAGAGGAGTTTTTATTGGATTGGTATCAAAGTAGAAAATATGAAGATTTGGTGTTGGGCACCAAATGGGGATACACTTACAAGGCCAATTGGGAATTGGGCTATAATGGCCCGCATGAGGTAAAAGAGCATTCTTTGAGAAAACTAAAAGAACAATGGGCCTATTCGAAGCAGCTATTGCCAGCATTAGGAATATATCAAATTCACTCTGCCACCTTTGAATCTGGAGTGCTGGAAAACAAAGAGGTGCATAGAGAGCTGATGGCCATTAAAAATAAGTATGGGTTGAAAATTGGCTTGACCACTAGCGGAAAGGAGCAAAGCAAAATTATGGAATTCGCAATGGGGATTGAGTTGGATGGAAAGGAACTTTTTGACAGTTTTCAGGTTACTTTCAATCTGTTTGAGCAAAGTACACTACCAATGCTATATAAAGCAAAAAGTAAAGGGAAGCTATTGATCATAAAGGAGGGAATGGCTAATGGCAGGATATTTCCAAATGAGCATTATCAACACTATAAGGGGTATTATCAAGTGCTGTCTGCTATTTCCAGAGAATATGGGGTAGGGATAGATGCTTTGGCATTGCGATTTTGTATGGATTTGGTCAAACCTGATTATGTTCTTAGTGGAGCAGGGAATATTGAGCAATTGAAGGAGAATTTAAAAGCCAACGGGTTTACGTTGTTGAGAAAAGACTTGGTAAAACTAGGGTCCATGGCGATTGATGTTTCTGATTATTGGGACGAGCGCAGTCAACTTGCATGGAATTAAATCAAATTTGGTTTTATAATTATTGAAAAACTATTTTATTTGCATCGGCTTCTAAATGTAAACAAAGAAAGCTGTCCGGAAAGTTGAAAGAGAAGAAAAAAGTCATCTTTTTTCATTAAAAAAGGTCAAAAATTCGGAGTGTATCCCGATGGTGATCGGGAGTGTTGCGGGTTCGAATAGGAAGATAAAAGGAGTGTCTTTCTCCAATAGTAAAGACAAGAGAATCGGAGTGTATCCCGATAGTTATCGGGACTGGTAGCGTATCCCGATGGTGATCGGGAGTGTTGTGGGTTGGAATAGGAAGATAAAAGGAGTGTCTTTCTCCAATATTAAAGACAAGAGAATCGGAGTGTAGCGCAGCCCGGTAGCGTACTTGCATGGGGTGCAAGGGGTCGTGGGTTCGAATCCCGCCACTCCGACAAAAAGGGGGGTAAATCGCTCCAAAAGCCTTCAAAACGTATGTTTTGGAGGCTTTTTTGTTTTTTATACCCTAAAAAACATCAAACAATTTCAAAGAAAATGAGACCTATTCGGTGACCTAATTAATTTTTTATATTAGGTCACTGGTTAGAGCTTAACTTGTTGGTAGTCATTGAGTTCCTGATCTCGAATTTTGGGTGTTTTTGGGCCATTTTGAGCTTGAAAATAAGTCGTTTTGGTGACCTTTTTTAGTCAAAAGGCACCATTTTAAACCAAATGAAATTGTTATGAAAAGATCTAAAACACTTGGTATTCAGTTTATTACAAGGAAAAATAAGGCTATGGAAGGAGGGAAGGTTCCGGTGCATTGCCGAATTACTGTAGATGGAAAGCGAGTGGAAATCTCTGTCAAGAAGGAAATTGAATGGGGTCTTTGGGACCATGGAAAAGGGAAGGTTAAAGGCAATAACCCAGAGTCAAGAACCTTTAATAGTTTTTTGGAACACTTTAGGGCTCAGATTCTGGAAAGCTACCAAGAATTGTTTGTTGAGAAGAAAAATATTACTGCCCAATCAGTCAAAAACAAGTTTTTGGGAATCGAGGAAGAAACACATACCTTGATGGAGTTAATTGATTATCACAATATTCAAAATCATGGGATTTTGGCAGAGGGGACATTAAAAAACTACCGTACCACTAAAAAACATCTTTTAGAATTTCTTGAAAATAAAAGGAAGAGGAAGGATATTGATGTCACTGAAATCAATTATAAGTTTATTACTGATTATGAGTACCATTTAAGGACTTTTAAGCCAAAGGATAATAGACGGACAATAGCCAATAATGGCGTGATGAAGCACCTCATTCGGTTAAAGAAATTAATGACTTTGGCATTCAAGATGGAATGGATTACAAAAGATCCATTTTTGAACTATAAATTCAAATTCAAGAAGGTACAAAGAAATTTTTTAGAGCAGGAAGAGCTTTCCCGAATTGAAAATAAAGAATTTTCCATAAAGAGATTGGATTGGGTACGTGACTTGTTTGTTTTCTGTTGCTATACTGGACTTTCCTATATTGATTCCATGAACTTAAAAAGATTAAACATGGCTAAGGGAATTGATGGAGAGCAATGGCTGATAACCAGCAGGAAGAAAACAGATGAGCCGGTAAAATTACCATTGCTTCCTAAACCATTATTTATAATTGAAAAGTATAAAAATGATCCTAGGTCTAAGGCTAATGGAACCTTGTTTCCTCCAATTTCCAATCAAAAGATGAACAGTTATTTAAAGGAAATTGCAGATTTATGTGGGATAGAAAAGAACCTTACCCACCACACAGCCAGACATACATTCGCTACAACAGTTACTTTGATGAATGGGGTCCCAATAGAAACTGTAAGTAAGATGTTGGGGCATAGTAAAATTGCTACTACCCAAATTTATGCTAGGGTGGTTGAGAAAAAAATAAGCCAGGATATGGGATTGCTAAGGGCAAAGCTCTTTTAATACTAAAGTCTAATAGGGGGAGGGGGACTTCACCCCCAAGTCCTACCTAACTTGTGAATGTTATGAAATGATACCATTTAACTTCAAATCATATTATTAAATAAAAAAATAGGTTATGGACATAGAAATTATCACCAAACAGGACTTAATGGAATTTAAGGAGCAATTTTTTCAAGAGTTAGACCAATTCCTCAAAAAGCAATCTGGAACGCCTACAAAGCGATGGCTTAAATCTTATGAAGTCCGTGATTTATTAGGGATATCTCCAGGAACCTTACAGAATCTAAGGATTAATGGAACATTGCCCTTTACTAAAGTAGGGGGATTGATGTTTTATGACTTTGAGGATGTAAGGAGACTGATGGAAAGTGGGAAATGATAACTTGGTATTTGTATTGATCCAGTTTGTGAAGGGGATGGAGGAGATATAGGAGTTGTTTGCAGAAATTAGTTGCCAAAATATTAATTAATGATTCCCTAGGCTGGAGCTGGCGGTATGTAGATCGAGATCCTTAATGGAGTAAATAGAAATGATAGAGAAGCTTATAACCTTAAAAGAATTTGGGGCGCATTTAAAATGCCAATAATGTCTACTAGAATTATTGCTTCAATATCAGTGAATGCATTGCTGGTTGTCAGATAGTCTTTAGGATTTCAACAAGAAATCCATCATCATTATATATGGTCTTTTTCATTCTGTATTAAATTGCGGTTGATTAAAACGAAATATTTGAACCGATATTAATCTTTTTCCATTTCTAGCAAGCTGTACGAGTGTGGGTGGCAAAGTTTTCAAGGGCTTGTGCAATCCAATAAAGTGAGTAGATTTTACCAGATATATAAAATTTAGCCTAAGTATTGGAATATAGTTTTTCCAACATCTTTTGATCAAAGGAGTAGTTCATTGAGAAATTCTAGAGTTTAAGAAAGAATGGTTCTGGAAGAATTGATGCCAATATGTGGCTAGGTATATCATTTCTTACACAATTTTGAGAAGGAGATCAATCCGGAATATTCTGCTATCGGAAGATTAAAAGGCTTGAAAATGGGGGTGACCAATTGGCTCTGATTTTTTTAAGCTGTCTTTTTTGTAATTTCAATAGATACGGTTTTCTTTTTTTAGCAGAGAAGTTTTTGAGGTGACAATTAGCTAATTTTCTTTGGAGAACTTAAAATCCTTACACTTTCTAGCACGTTATAATAAATGAAATGGGCAATAGATAATATGTATATTCCTTTCTTCTTATTGTAATAATAAGTAGAGTCAATATTAACTTAATTTTTAAAAACAATAGTTTAGTGTTAATTATTTTTGGATTTTATCAGTTTTGAGTCATTTTAGATTGAGGATATGTTATTTGGTAAAACAGTAGGGACATTGATGTTAGTGGCAGAATGGCTTATTTATTTTGAAAAGTTTATTTTTTCAAAGGGCAGTAAGATTGTGTCAAATCGTATAAGATAAGCGTCATTACCATTATGCACCATTCCTATTCCCCAGCTAAGTTTTTCACCCACTACAACGCTATTAGTTAAGTCAGGTCTAAAAGCCCCTGGTGCATTTGGCCGGCTTTTTACCTTATAACCTTCATTTTTTGAATCAAAGTTAATTCCATCTGGAGCATATTTAATTTGGCTACTGATAGAGGCAAGGGCATTTACGCCATTTTTAAAAGGCCATATCAGAACCTCATGACTCTTATCCAATAATGGTCGGTTGAATTTGGTATATGGACCTTCAGGTGATTGTGCATAAGCCACTCCCATTTGGGTATGGGCTGGGCCAGTTTCAGCATGGACTCGGCTTCTTCCTTTATAGTAGAGCCAATACAAGCCATTTCTGTACAGTAGGGACGCATCATCGATTCTATAACTATCGAACTTTTCAGGCTCCGTACTTACTTTTAGTATCGGCTCAGCACTTAGCCTTTCAAAGGGGCCCGAGGGTGATTTGGAAACGGCGAGACCAATTGCCGTAATGTCTGTACTACTATTATTTTCAAATTCCATGTCCAAATTTCCAGGTGTCGGTTTAACTGCCGTATAGAAAAGATAATATTTGTTATGGGCAAAAATAATGTTTGGAGTAAATACAGCTTGGGAATCAAAATCACCTAAATGTCCTTTTCCTAGTGCTTGGCCTTGCTCTTCCCAGCTAAATCCCTCGTCAACAGAAGTAGCATACCATATATCTCCCCAATAGCCTGAAGATCTACCGATAACCTTGGTATAATACACATAATAAACACCATCTACTTTGATGATATCACTAGGATCCCTACGTGTTACTCCTTTTTCATAACCTATTCCAGTAATACTATCATACCTGAAAATATCTTTCGGCTCTATTTTATCTTGGGCTTGGGTAGAGAAAATTGATGAAATCAAACTTAGCCCTAGTATTAAAAGCTTGATTTTAATGTCTTTATTGAAAAAAATCATTCCATTCAATTTGATGTAGACTTCATTCTATTTCTTAAAGCTTCTTCTTGATCAGCACCCCAATATTTACAATCCAATTCAAAAAACACTGAGGTATAAGGCATGGTGAAATCCGTTTTAACTACAAGGATCTTAAATGGTTTAGAAACTGAATCGATTTTAGAAATGAGTTGTTCGTGTAGGACCTTTTTAGTCTTCCAATCTCCCAACTTGGTATTTAGGTTCGATTTGTAGTCAGATATCCCAGGAATATCAGTCTCCTCAATATAATCCAACTCTTTATCCAAATAGACATTGGCGCTAACATGTACCGAACTTTTAATAGCTTTCACGACTTCCTCTATAGTTGCTTCATGACTGAGTTCGCTGTTGACCATAGTCAGACCATCAGAATTTTGGAAAGGGTAGGCCGAATCCACGACCAATACCCAATTCCTATGGCCCAATTGTGGCATTAGTGAATGAAGTTGAGTTTTCAAATCATGCTCGATTATTACTTCATTTGGCTGCTTGGTATTAGGTGTGCAGGCTGATGCATCCATTAAAATGGCACTAGCAAATGCGATGAATAATTTTCTGAATAAAATGTGTTTCATGGGTTATATGTTAATTCTATCGTTAAAAGGTCGTTTTCTTTTAGCTTGATTTCTTCTTTGAAGCCTAGGTCTATTGAGGATTCCCCCATCATCACTTGGGTCTTAATGATTTCTCCATTTAATTTAACCAATACTTTAGGCTTTCCTTCTTTTCGAGGGTGTAACTTAAATTTATTGAGGTTTAATTCACCATACTGAAGTTTTAGCTGGGCATCGAAGTTTTTATTGGATATTTGTTGCTCATAGGTTCCCCAGCCTTTGGCGCTGATAAAGGCTGATTTGAACTGTTCTTTCTGGATTTTTGGGTCAAAGCCAATGATTCCTTTTGGGCCATGATAATAAAAGCCAGAAGCTGCTATAAATGCGCCATAACTGGACATTGCACGGGTATAATGATTACCGTATTCTACTTCATTATAAGGATTTCTTTTTGTAGGATCATATCTGATATGGATAGCCTTAATCATTTGCAAACCTTCTTCAACCAATCCTTCCGCTATCATATGGGCAGCTGCCTGATAGGTGAAACCGGTCATGCTTTCACTGAAATAACCTACCACTAGTTTTTCCCATTCTGATCTTACCTCTCCGGGAGCCAATTCTTCTCCGCCATTAGGGAAGCTACACATGACGGTGCCAGGTTCCCCGGACAAAGCATAATACCTCACTGGTTGAATTTTAGCTGTAGCTAGATATTTGCCTATGTCTGGCTGAAAATTGTATTTATAAATAGATCTTAGGGCAGATTTTGTTTCTTCTTCAGGTAATATTCTGGGCAGGCCGACCTGACTAATCCAAGACTGTCCCAGCACTTGATCTATATGGCAACCCGTTGCTGAATTTGGTGCTACTCGGTTTTCGGGATCAAGGATATTGATAAAATACTCTCCATTAAATAATTGGTTCACCATATTTTCCTGTCCCTTTTCGGATATCTCATTACATTTTTTAGCAAAAACTTGGTCATTCATATCAAGGGCCATAGCTTCCCCAGCTCTAAGTGCCGCATTGTACATACTGCTGGTCCATGAAATCTTCCCGAACCATTCCCTGTCAAGGGTATTGTATTGAGCACCTTCCAATATTCCATCCAATGGTTTTTGACCAGTAGAATCATGCGCTATCATATATTCAATGCTCTTTTTGATCTTTGTCCAATTTGATTTAAGAAAAGTATTGTCACTTGACATACTGTGTTCCCTATACGTTCTCAAGATAGTGCCAGCCTGTCCATCAACAGCATAGCCTCGGCCGTCATGGTGGCCCATATTTGAAAATTCTCCTCTATATCCTATAATACCGCTTTTATTGAAGGATAGTCCGTAGTCAATTTGTTCTCTTAGCTGTTTGGCCAAATTAGGAAAGACCCTACCTAATGCCTGTTCGTAATGAAATACATGTGTACAGGTACCATTACCCAGATAAACGCCTTCCATAGTATAGAATCGCCCTTCATTTTGGGGAGCATCTGTAAGATCGTCCAATAGGTAACTAGCAGTCGTGGCCAGGGTGCTGGTGTTTACAAAAGTCCTGTCCAAAAACCATTTTGGAAGGCTGGAATCATACCATGTACGATTCCACTTTTTTGTATCATTTATGAGATGCTTATGATTGGTAGCTATATAATTTGTGACATCTGCAGAAGATGTGAACCTGGAACTATATGAGTAGCGCAAATTTTCTCTATTATTTAAATCGTGCAAACCGCTTTCTTTCCTGTTTAGGTTAGGGAAGTACCAGGAAAGAATAAAGGTGACGGTTTTTTCTTCTCCAGGCAGAAGTTTTAATTTTTCTCCTAGTGCCCCTGTAATGGTGTTGCCAAGTGGAGTTATTTGTTTGTTATTTGCGCTCGGGCCTATTGAGGTTAAATTATTGATAATATCTCTTGGTGCTTTTGTTGTGAACCAGGAATGTTCACTTGGCTCCAATAGGCTTAGGCTCATGTTTCCATGATCAGGAAGCTCATTGATTCCTTCACCTTCTGAAGAATTGAAGAGCAGCTTATATTCTGGCATATCAATAATTTCATTGATATGATTGCCTTGATATGTTTCAGCACTATAATAGTTGGCCATGTTTTGTAACCAGCCTATCAACTCCACTTCCTGTTCATTAATGCCGGAATTTTTGAGTGTAAATTCTATTAGAATTGCCGGAAAGGCGGAATTTTTATAGTCCGTAGGGATAAAGGGAGTAAAGGCATTTAAATTGACCTCAATAGGAATATCATTATCCTTGTAAGAGACTTTTCCTATTGGATATTCTCCGTTAAATTCAATCTGGTCAAAACCTCCTTCACGGAGTGGCTTTATAATTGGGGTAGATCCATTTTGAATGCGTAAAGCAAATCCCTGCTCAAACAGATGGTCTTGTACCATTGGGTTGAGGTAAAATTTATCTCCAGGTCCACCCGGATCAATCCTTTGCCTATTGAAAATATCCCAATACCATAATTGGCCATCTCCTCCTAAATAAACCTGACCAGCACTAATCCCACCTACGGGCATACCTATGTATTGAAGCTGGGCTTGATCTTGGGCCTTTACTTGAAATTGTATGAATATTATTATTAGAATTATTATCCACTTCATTTTAGATTAAATCACTGAGCTATTATTCAATATATGTTTGGTATCTCTGGTGTTTCTTAACTATGGTTCAAAACTGAATGGTCTCACGGTCACCTGCAGATAAATTCAATTTTACCTTTTTATTTAGCCCGTTATTTAGGCTTGCTTTCTTCAGTTCAAGATTGCCAAATAGGACTTCTAATTCAATCTGCTTATTTTCTACTTTAGCAGTTCCCCAAGCATAGCCATTAGACCAAAAATATTTACCAGGATTTGAAGTGAACTGCATACTTTTGTCCACTCCGGAATACTGGAAATCAGAAATGGCCAATATGGAGGCCCAACTGGCCATTGATCTGGCATAGTGGTGGCCGCATTCTGGTTCACTGAAAGGGTTTCTTTTACGTCCATCAAATCGGTTACGGATATCACTTATAACTTGTAGCCCCTTATCATCTTGGCCTTCATAAATCATCCCTACTGCTGCAGTGTATTCAAATCCTGTCATGGCTTCTGAGAAATAAGGAAAGGGAACTTTTAGTCTTCCTTTTGGCCAAGCTGCCATTAACAGTCCTGCTTCATCACCTAATACGTAGGAACGCATATTATTAAAGTGGTCTTCAAAGGAGGATCTATAATTGTATTTCATGATACTGTTTAAGGTGGTTTTTACATTTTCCTCTTTGACCAAATACCCGAGACCACAAATATGGGCCATATATTGTCCTACCAGTTGATCTACCAAACAGCCCTTTCCTAATTGGAAGTCGGGAATTTTTATATCTGGGTTATTCTCCCAATCCAAAAATTCTTCAAAGTTATCAGGATTGGTGACTTTTTGCTCATAGTACTCACCATTGAATAAGTGCTCATCTATCCAAAGGCTTCCGTTTTGGTATAATGTCAGGCACTTTTTCTCAAAAGCTTTGTCTTTCATATATGCGGCCATTTCTGAAGCTGCTTTCAATGCGCCTAAATACCAGATTCCCATTTGTGGGTTAGGACCAAAATAATTAACATCCATGGTATTGTGCTGTGAACCTTCCATTACTCCATCCTGATTGGCGTCCCAACTTCCTTCCTCCCAAGCGTAAGACAAAGTTTTCTTTACTTTGGCGTAATTGTTTTCTAAAAAAGTGTTGTCCCCTGACAATTGCCACTCTCTATAGAATTTCATTACAGCGCCCATTTGACCATCAGCAGCAGCACCGCTGCAAACATTGCCATTTGATAGGGGAAGCCCAGCTCTAAAACACATAAATCCATTCTCTTGGGATGCATAGTTTAACTCTACATCGCGCATAGTCCTTGCCAAATTACCAAAGAGGAAAGGAGTGGTCTGCTCATAATTCCAAACATGCGTACAAGAACCAGCACAAGAGCCAAACCTGTCCATGACACCTTCCCAGCCCATCATATGCCCACTTGGGATTCTAAAAACGGTTTGTGACCTTAAAACATTGATATTAAAAAGTGCAGCTTCCTTTACATCCTTTGGATAGTCACTATTTATTAGTGCATTTACAAAAGTCAGTGTATTGGTTTCCAGTTCAGAAAGCTGTGGAACGATCTTTAATGCAGCCTCCCAAGCATTTGCATTTTGGCTAGTATAATAATTTCCAATTACTTCATTGGACCAACCTTTTCGGTTAGGGAAATGCCAGGTGATGAAATAATTGAATACTTTGGTTTCACCAGGTGCTATGGTCCTTTTGACTGCTAGTGAGGCCATGGGATCGTCCCCAAAAAACTGGTCCTTTTCAGTTAATTCACCATCTTCACTGAAGTCATCCCAAAAGTCCAATAATGAATTTGACCAAGCATTGGATTTGGAACTAGTTCTATAAGTAACTCCATCTCTGGCATCCGTGGAGAATGCCATATTTCCCCAGGCTGGATCATCAGCCGATACATCATCTGAATACATATATATCCCTTTAATTCCCTCGGCTTCCTTGTAGACATTTTGGTTGTTTTTTGCACCAATTGGAATATTATCTCCTTTCCAATCTGTCCTAAATTTACTACCATCTTTGCCTACAAAATTTCTCATAGACCCTACTATGGACACAGATAATTCCTTATTTCCTGTATTGGTAACTTCATACGATAATACCCCGATAGGATGGCCACTGGCATCTTCATCTCCTGGTACTAATGGATTAAAGGCTTTAATTTTTACGGTTAAAGGATCATCATTTCCAGATAGATTGACCTGTCCAAATGGATAAGCCGCATCAAAACTGGCGTTTTCAAACCTTGGGATACCATGATGGTTTACCGGTCTTCCTTCATAGTGTAAATATTCAACAGGATCCAATGGCCCCATTAATCCTTTGGTGACTGGTTTTGAATTGGCGGGCTTATAATATATGGCAAAGAAGGGTGCATCATTTCCCTTTGTTACGGTGCTAAAGCCTTTACCTGGGATATTCATGATTTCCCAATCTCTTAATTCTCCTCTACCTCCTATGGAAAAAGTTCCGGTACCAATCCCGCCCAATGGCAGGGCTATATTATAAAGGTGTTCTTGGTCGTAATGTTTTAATACGGGCCATTCTTTGCTTTCCCATTGGCTTTGGGCCTGGGAGCTTACAATTATGAGATAACAATTAATGAGAATTAAAATAAGTCTTTTCATGAATTTGGATTTTATGATGTGTTCAATTTAGTCACATCGTAAAACTCAAATGGCTCTAAAGAAGAAAAAGATGTCCCAATATGGGTTTTGGGACGTCCCAAGGGCTTAAAAGACTATGTTTGATGAATTTTGGATTAGGAATATGATGCTGATTATGAATGCTGGTATTAAGCTTAAGGCATTAATTCTAATAGATTTTTTTCCCTTTAGGATATTTCATTCCTGTATTCAGAAGGAGTCATATTGGTATGGGCCTTAAATATTCTATAGAATGATGTTTTGGAACTAAAGCCACAATCTTGCGCAATGGACAGCATGGTATATGCATTGTTTGTAGGATCTTGGATCCTTTGTTTAAATTCTTCCACACGGAGGTGGTTTATATAATTAGAAAAACTGGAGCTTTCAATCTTCTCAAAAAGAGCATTGATTTCATTTTCATCTTTGCCAATTTCACTGGCTAATCTTTCAATATTATAATACTGCTTGATATAGTTTTTTTCTTCCTTGATTTTGTTTTTGATACTTTCCAATTCGTTGATTTCTTCTTCGCTGATCAAGTTAGAGGGAGTAGGGCTTTTACGTTTATGTTTTACAAAGAAGAATCCGGAAAGGATGAGCACGATAAAAATCAGTAGCCAACTTAAATACTTTTTATAAGGGGCTTGATTATAGAATACAATATGATCTACCATTATATGCCCCCAACTTCCTGAATGGTTATCTATAATCTCAAAAAATGCTTTTTGCCCTTTATACTTTTCTACATCCCAAATCTCTGTCCTCATATTTCCATCATTTTGTCCTTCCGAAGTATAGACAACTTGATTGTTTATGACTAGATTAATGCAGGTCTCAGCTTTATGGTTTCCTCCTCCAATAAGGAATTTTATAAAATCATGATTGATTATAAAGGTTTTGGAAGTAAGTTTCCCCGTTTTTTTGTCATGGTTTTCTCCAAAGCTAAAAGCAAAGTAATTACCTTTAAAACCATCTGCGGAAATTGGATAATATACGTTTGTCCTATTACGGGGAACGGAGAAGGCATCTCCTTCAACTGTCCAATTATTATAGGTTCCGCTTTCAAAATCTTCAAAAATAGCCTCTCGATCATATTTATTATCACTGAAAACTATATGATCGACTATTACCCTAGCTACTGAAGGATTATCAGAAGTATTGGCCATAGCATCCACAATTTCCAAATAGGCTTCCTTGCCTTCAAACTCTTTTACATCCCAAATTTCTGGTCTTAATTGAAGGTCATTTTTTCCTGTTGCGCTTCTCTCAATCTTATTATCAATGATCAGGTTAATACAGGATCTGTTTGAGTGTTCTTGGCCTGCAATCAAAAAACTGATGAAATTTCTATTGATTATAAACTTTTCAGATACCAATTTTCCTTGGTCATGACTTTCTCCGCTACCACTAAACCTTGAGTAGGCTACAAATTTTCCATTGGCATTAACAATGTTAAGCTGTAGGGAGTCAACATTCGTTGCTTCCAGAAAGGCTTCACCTTGCTTATCCCATTTTAGAAATTTCCCATCTTCAAAATCATCAAATATTATATCCTGCCTTTCATTTGAAATACAAGAATATAGTAGTGGAATCAAAAGTAGAAATTGGCGAAATGACATAAGAGTAATGGTAGTAATTAATTATTTCTAAGCTAGAAAGTAAGTCAAATTATACAAATAGTACCCAAATAGGTACAGTGAAATTTGGAAGTTGATCATTTGATTCAAATTTTAAGATTTCTCTAACTATAATTATTAAAAAGTAAATAAAGTGTAAATTTACGTAAATTTATTGTTACATAAATAGTAAAAACAAAATAAAATGAAGGTTTTTATTTCGTTTTTACGTGTTTAATTAGTTTATTTATTTTTCATTATTATTTGAATAGAGATTTTTTGTTATTCTGAAGTAATGTTAAAAAAATATGTGATGTTAAATAGAGAAGAGAAGGTAGAAAAATTAAGATCCGAAAAATTTGAATTTGATTTTTGTATAGGAGGGGGCAGTAGCTTGAGTAGAAATAATGAACAGAATGAAAGATTAATTTGGGAATCGTTTATCAATGGGGACGAAGACAGTTTAATATATATATATAGAAATTATGCTAATATTCTATTCAGGTATGCAAGACAGTTCACTTCTAGAAATGAATATATAAGAGATTGTATTCAAGAGCTTTTTTATGAGTTGATAGACAGAAGATCCAAATTATCAAAGGTTGATTCAATTAAAGGCTATTTGTTTGTCTCTTTAAAAAGAAAAATCCTGAAAGGAATAAAGAAGGAAGAGAAAATCCGATTTGAAAATGAAGGCTTTTCTCTTCATCTCGAACAAGATAATCGGTCCATATCCACTACTGTAGATGACCTGGATCTTGGATTGATAAAGCAGGCGCTTAAAAATCTCCCTGTTAATCAGAGAGAAATTATCTTACTCTATTTTTATGAAGGCCTGTCATATCAGGATATTGCTGGAGTGATGGGAATTAAAGTTCGTTCTGCTAGGGCTTTAGCCTATAGATCCTTGGATTCGCTTCAAAAAGAATTGGGTCCTCATAAAAAACAGCTGTTATCCATTTTATTGTCCTTATGTGGCGGTGTTTAATGTTGCGGAAAGGTGATTATGGAATTTATATTTTTTTAGCCATTTTTTTTAAGTATGTTGTGTTTTTTTTGTTTAATTTAAAAATAGCATAATTTTTTAATTTAGCTATGTACATTTTCCAATAATTCTTCTCTGTAGTATTAAAGTGGCTTCACTGAAATTTAGAGATGGAAGAAAGGAATCCTGAAATATTAGATTTAATTAGCAACGAGCAATTTATCCAGTGGGTGACCTCACCTACGAATGAATCCAATTATTATTGGGGAAAATGGCTAAGTGCGAATCCGAATAGAACAAGGGATGTAGAATATGCAAGAAAAATTATTTCTACTACCAAATATGAAGTGGATGAGGAAATGCCTCAAAGTGATTATGATCTATTGTTAAATAATATTATTAGATATAGTAATAAAAAAAATAATATTGATCATGATAAGAGACCCAGTTGGCAGAGTATATTGGTTGCAGCTTCAGTTATTTTTTTTGTGGCCTTGGGATTAATATTTTTCCTCAATATGGAAGAGGAAAATTTGATAAAGCCCTCCATAGAAACCGTACGAAAATCCACATTATATGGACAAAGGTTGACTTTTACATTACCTGATGGTTCAAAAGTTCTAATGAATTCGGGTAGTGAAATTATATATAATCTGCCGTTTGAGGAAAATAGGTTTATAGTACTTAAGGGTGAAGCATTTTTTGATGTTGCTTGTGATGAAAAACATCCTTTTGCGGTACAAACGGGTGAAGTAATTACAAAGGTTCTAGGTACTTCATTTAATATTAAAGCATTTCCTGAGGATGAGCAGAGGTCTATAGCAGTAGTAAGTGGAAAGGTATCGGTGTCTGATGATTATGGTAACCAGGCTCTATTAATGCCCACGCAAAAAGGGGTTTTCAGTACAAAAGACAAAGATTTAATGGTTATGCAATTTTCAAAAAGTAAGGAGCTAGGATGGAAAAACGGTGAATTACAGTTTGATCACTTACCAATAGACTTGGTTTTTAAAGAACTGGAAAGATGGTATGGAGTGAAAATTGAAATTTCGGATAAAGAAATCCTTAAAGGAACTTACACTGGTAGCTACAAAAATGCTTCATTTGAAAAGACCATAAAGGGAATCTGTTTTACTATGGGCCTGAACTATTCAATAAATGAAAATAAAGTTAGATTATATAAATAAAAATGATGGACAGTTTATTCGATTCAAGTTAAAAAAAGACAGGGAATAAGAAATTCCCTGTCAAATCCACCAGAATCATCAAAATTCAGTTTGGCGACAGAAGTGATAATTCTGGTTAAAATCAAGTATAAAACTTAATACCCAAAATTAATGAAAAATCATTTACCTAATCAACTCTTACGGGAGTTAAAGAGGATGTCTAGATTCTTTGTATTAATCTTTGCCATTCAAACTGCAAGCGCTTCTTTATTATTAGGAGCAGATTCTAAGGCACAGGAGAAGAGTATTTATGAAATTAACATAAAGGTTAATTTTGATGAATCCCAAATAGAGCGTGTATTTGACTATATAGAATCACACTCTGAGTTTAAGTTTTCATACCATTCTTCAGTTGTTAACAAAAAGAAATTGTTCTCAATTCAGGGGGCCTACTCCATTGGGGAACTATTGGAGTCTATATCTTCCCAGAGTAATTTGAAATTTCAAAGGACAGGAGATAATATCCATGTTTATAAGAAAAACAACCAAAACAGGCCTGTTGAGGAAGAGATCTCAACTGAAAATCTCTTTAAATCTATAAAGGGTAGCGTAACAGATGAATTTGGTGCACCAATGCCTGGCGTAACTATTCAGGAGCAGGGAACTACAAATGGAACGATTACCGATGTGGATGGTAACTTCACCTTAATGGTGGATGAAGCGGCTACCCTGATATTTAGTTTTCTGGGGTACCAGAAGCAGTCTATATCGGTAGAAAATAAGTCAATTATTGATGTTAAACTGGTTCCAGACACAAAAGGACTTGAGGAGGTTGTAGTGACTGCTCTCGGAATCGAAAAAGATCGATCTAAAGTTGGCTATGCTGTTCAGGAGGTAAAAGGGGAGTCCCTACAGAAGGCAGTTACTCCGAATGTTGTGGAGTCGCTATCAGGAAAGGTAGCAGGTTTAATTGTAACAAGTAATGGTTCCGATTTTTTTTCTGATCCACAACTATATTTAAGAGGTAGTAAACCTTTGGTAGTAGTTGATGGTGTGCCTCAACCAAGCAATGATTTTTGGAATATTAGTGCGGATGATATTGAAAATATTTCTGTCCTAAAAGCAGCGTCAGCATCAGCTCTTTATGGTTCTTTAGGAGCTAATGGAGCAATCCAGATTACGTTAAAGTCTGGGAAAAGCCTAGCAAAAGGAACTACGATTTCTTTCAATAGTTCTACTACATTCCAAACTGGATTTTTGAGAATTCCCCATGCCCAAACAGAGTATGGCCCAGGTAATACGGGGAGGTATGAATTCGGAACTGGTGCAGCAGGAAGTGGAGGCATCAACGATTATGATTACTCCATATGGGGACCAAGATTTGATGGTAGGCTAATTAAACAATTTGATTCACCAATAGACGCAGAAACGGGAGAAAGAATTCCTACCCCTTGGATTTCTAGGGGAGAAGATAACCTTAAGAATTTTATGGAAACGGGTATAGTCTCCTCAAACAACCTTTCCATTCAAACCAATACAGATCAAGGAAGTTTTGTGATTTCCAATACTTACAAATATTCCAAGGCTTCTACCCCTGGGCAAAAGCTGGATATCAATACCACTCGTCTGAGGGGTAATTTAGTTCTATCAGATAAATTTAATTTGGATGGTTCTCTTCAATATAATTATCAATATTCAAATAACCGTATTCGTGGTACCTATGGTCCTGGTTCTCCGATTTATTTGTTATCTGTGTGGGGAGGAGCCCATTTTGATATAAGAGATATAGAAGATTATTGGGTGCCTGGAAAAGAGGGAATTCAACAGTATTTTGTAGAGAACTGGAGGTATAATAACCCATATGCACTGGCTCATTCCTGGAAAAAACCATGGACGAAGCATGATGTATTGACCTATCTAAAGTTAAATTATAAAATCAGTAATAAGGTAAGTGCGTATATCAGGTCCACTTTGAATACTTTTTCGCTGACTGATAACGAAGAGATTTCGATGGATATTTATGATTATGATATACCTGATAGGGGTGGAAGGTTTAGATATAATGCAACAAGATATTTCGAGAATAATACTGATTTTTTGATTACCTATAAAGACTATTTTGCTAATAAAATTGGGCTGGATGCTTCACTGGGTGGAAATCAAAGGTATTATAGAAATGAAACCGAAAGTGCTTCTACCACTCAGTTAATTGTCCCTGAAGTGTTTAAATTAAGCAATTCAGTTGATAGGGTCACTCCAAGTAGTAGGAAAGAGTATAAAGGGGTCTACAGTGCCTATGCTTCGTTGGATTTGGCTTATGAAGATATGGTCTATCTAGGTTTTACCGGACGTTTGGATAAATCCTCAACTCTTCCTGAACTCAATGATACATTTTTCTATCCTTCAGTTACCTTCAGTACCGTATTGAATGAGGTGTTTAATATGCCTAAACCAATTGATTATTTCAAATTGAGATCTGCTTATGCTCGAGTTGGAGGGGATATGGCCATTTATACTGCTGCCAACTCCTATTCCACTGGAGGTAGATGGAGAAATGAACCAACCGCTAGTTACCCAGGGATCATTGAAAATCCCAACCTATCACCCTCGTTTACCAATTCATTGGAATATGGTTTTGAATCAAAATTGTTCAATAACAAAATCGGAATAGATTTCTCAATTTTTAAAAATGAGTATGGACCTCAGATCTTTACACAGCCATTCTCCACAGCCTCTGGTTGGGATGGCATTAGGGAAAATGGTAGGAAAACAGAAAGAAAGGGAATGGATTTCTCGGTTAATTTTATGCCGATTCAAACGAAAAACCTGCAGTGGAATGCCATTGTTAATTATGGAAAGTACACAGACTACTTAAGTTCTTTACCTCCTTTACCAGATGGAACCCCTCAAACAAATGAAGGGAGAACCAATATTGGAGACCGACTTTATGATTACTGGTACTCCTCTTGGGAAGAATCTCCAGATGGGCAGCTAATCATCTTACCAAGTGGGCTTCCAAAAAGGACTGATTTTGCAGTAAATCAAGGAAGCACACAGCCGAACTTTACCTTAAGTTTACAGAATTCATTTCAGTACAAGGATTTCAACCTTAGTTTTCTTATTGACGGACGTTTTGGTGGCGTCAGCTATGACCGTTACGAAAGGGATCTTTGGAGGTCTGGTTCTCACCCGGATGCTGTTCATCCAGAGAGGGAATTGTCCAATATTGCTTATGTAAATGGGACCGATGCCAAGACCATGCTTATCCCAGGAGTAAAAGTGGTAGGAGGTGAAGTGGCCTATGATCCTGAGGGAAACATCATTTCCGACACAAGGGAATATGCACCAAATGACTATATGGTTGATTATCAATCATGGGCCATCAACTATAAAGCTGCTTGGCAAAATGTAATCATTGATAAAACATTTGTGAAACTAAGAGAAGTTGTAATATCGTACAACCTACCCTCATCTATTATAGAAAGCACTTTCTTTAACCAAGCCTCTATTTCCTTTGTAGGCAGAAATCTACTTTATTGGACCAAGGACGATACCTATGGAGACCTGGATACTTACACCGTAAGTACGGGAGACACCAACCTCCAAATGCCTTCTCAAAGAACCTACGGTTTCAACTTCAATCTTCAGTTCTAACATTTTACAACCATGAAATTATTACAGAAAATATTCGTATTTGCTTTGGTTTTGATTAATTCTGGTTGCTTGGATTTCGAGGAACTTAGGGAAAATCCCAATGACCCGCTAACTGTACCTCCAAGTTTGCTATTTACCAGCTTAACACCAGAGCCACAATCTTCTTTTTCCGGAGATGCCTATTCATTTGCCCAATACCATATGTGGATAGCCACAGACAATGCCACCGCTCCAAGTTATCAATTTGGGAGGGCTTCATTTACCTATGAAACCATTCGTAATATTGACAAAATGGAGGAAGAAGCCCAAAGAGCCAATGCACCTGTTTATGGGATTTTGGGAAAATTTTTTAGAGCATATTACTACGTTGAAATGACGCGAAGGATGGGGGACATTCCATTAAGTGAATCAATGATGGGAGCTGAAAACCCAACTCCTGCTTATGACTCACAAAAACAAGTTTACATTCAGGCATTGGAATGGTTGGATGAGGCAAATTTGGAACTGGGGGCCTTTATCCAGGCCAACCCTGGACTTAGCATTGATGGGGATATTTATTTTAAAGGGAATCTTAAAAGTTGGCAGAAAATCATAAATGCCTATACGGTCAGGATTCTAATGACCTTAAGTAAAAAATCGGATGATCCCGAACTGGATGTCCCTGGAAGGATGAATCGTTTATATTCTCAACCAGATAAATATCCATTATTGACCGGCATTAATGATAATGCCCAACTGGAATACAGGAATGAAGATGGTTTCCGACAATCTTATAATCCTGACCAAGCCGTGTACCGGGCAGCAATTGTTTATGTGGATACCTATATTGAAATGTTAAAATCCTATGAAGATCCAAGATTGATGGTTGTGGCAGATCCAACTCAGGATGCCTTGGATGCCAATCAAGGCAATGAGCTGGCAGTTAGGGCTGATTTCAATAGCTATGCTGGAGCAGATTTCTCAGCTAATGGAACTGTAAATTCTTCCAAAAAACTGGATGGAGACTTTTCTTTTCCAAATGAAGCCAAATACTGGAATTACACAGGACAAGCGGCAATTTGGATCGGTTATTCAGAGCAGGAACTAAATTTGGCTGAGGCCGTCCATAGGGGCTGGATTTCAGGAAGTGTGGCAGATCATTACCAGGAGGGAGTCGTTGCCTCCATGCAATTCTATGGTATAGAGGAAACTGCAGCGTCCAGTTATGTGGCGGAAAAGGCTCCCTATATTGGTGGAGAGGAAGGGCTTGAAAGAATTCATGAGCAGATGTATATCGCTTATGCTGAAAACTCTGGTTGGGAGTCCTTCTTTATGACAAGAAGAACAGGGGTTCCAACCTATAAATTCAGTAGTGAGAATAATGTGGAACAAATACCTGTTCGATGGATTTACCCTTCTTCAGAAAATGACCGGAACCAAGAGAATTATCGAAATGCACTGAAAAACCAATTCGGCTCAGAAAATGACAGCAGGGATGAAGTCATGTGGCTAATTAAATAGTTCATTATAAAAAATAAAGGAAAACTTCTTGTACTCAGTTTACCAAGAAGTTTTCCTATGTACTTGTTTCTGGATCTTGATCATTTGTATTGTCATGCTGCATGCAAGCTTTCTGGTTTTTGTCCGCTATCAATTGATTTTTGGAGCTATGAAAGGGAAGATTTACGTGGTGGACTCAAATACCGGGAGGCTACTTTGGAAGAGAAATGTAATAGAACCTGTGATCACTTCAGCAGCAATTTCCCATAGTGGCTTCTATAAAGCAGATTTTACAGGAAATACCTATTGTTTTAAATCTATAAATAATCATTAAGTAATAAGAAGGTGAAAAGAGTAATTGTATTATTAATGCTACAGGTTATAGTCCTGTTTGCAGGGAGTCTGCATGCCCAAGTAAAGAAAGTAAAGCATGTGATATTGGTAGGATTTGATGGATTTGGCGCTTATTCCATTCCCCAATCCGATATGCCAAACCTAAAAAAGATCATGGAAAATGGAAGTTATAGTTTGAAGGCTAGAACAGTTTTGCCTTCATCAAGTGCTGTCAACTGGGCTTCCATGCTGATGGGCTCTGGACCAACAGCACATGGGTATACAGAATGGGGGAGTAAGACTCCTGAGATTCCATCAGCTAAGATCAGTGAATACGGAAATTATCCTTCTATTTTTGGATTGCTAAGGGATCAAAAACCAAAAGCTAAAACAGCTGCTATTTATAGCTGGGGTGGCATAGGCCCATTATTGGAAAAGGATGCCATTGACATCATCATAGATGTAAAGGGTAATGATGAAGATGGTGCTAAGAAAGCTGCAGAAACCATTATAGCTGAAAAGCCCAGCTTTTTGTTTGTTCATCTTAGTGAGCCAGATGGCGTTGGGCATAATATAGGCCATGATACACCCGAATATTATGAAGAACTCATAAAAGTGGATCAAAGAATTAGCATTATTTATAATGCCATTGAAGAGGCAGGAATAGAGGATGAAACTATATTTATGCTTTCATCTGATCACGGAGGAACAGGGAAAGGTCATGGAGGAAAGAGTCCTGAAGAGATTTATATTCCATGGATTATCCAAGGAAAAGGGATCAAAAAGAACCATGAAATTTCTGACTTAATCATGACTTATGATACAGCCGCCACAATAGCTTGGATATTTGGTTTGGACATGCCACAAGTATGGAGAGGGAAACCAGTATTTGAAAGCATTCAGTAGCATTACGCCTTTTTTTCATTGAATAAATATTACCCCATTTATAAGTATTAAGAGTAATGCCATAATATGAATTTAAAGCAAGGAGGGATTTACATTATGGTAATACTACAGGAGAATATAAATGGAAGTAGGTTTTGTCTCTGCGATATGGTTCAGTAGACAATTTCATAGCTTGGTTATACATTCGGAATTGTGCCTTATGTATAAGCAGGCGAGCTATGCAAATTTCAATTATTTGTAAACTGCTAAGGCAGATTATGCTTCTAATAATTTACCTCCTTGCATTGTTTATCAATGAGGTTACAGTGCAATAAAAAGGTGCTGAGATTAAAGTGCCTTAAAAAATCATCGCTTGTTTTTGTAGCATTATTTCTTTGGTTTAATCTAAAAGGGGGATGTCAAGGACTGGATGGTCCTATGACTAAGCATGAAATATGGACAGAATTATACTTATATGGCAATATCTCTAAGAAGGTAAGCACTTTTGCTCTGCTTAATTGTTTATTCCAAAAGGGAATGGGTAATTATGATAATTTCATAGAGCCCGGACTAAAATATTCTATTTCAAGGAGCTTTTATTTGGAAGGCTATTTTAGGCATGAAAGGTACCAAGATGAAGGAAGGTGGTATATAGAAAACAGACCGCAAATAAGGTTAGGATCACAGTTTAAATTGGGAAAATGGGCAATAAGGAATAGGCAGCGCTTTGAATATAGGTTGCTGCCAGAATTAGTCAAAAAGTTTCGCTTTAGGACCGATCTAAGGTTAATCCCTCCTGAATCAATCAAACTGGGGCCTTTTAGACCCTTTTATACTGGAGAAATTTTTGTTTCTAAGGGGCAATTAGGAAGGACAAGGAACTATTTGGGTATTTATATGGATGGTGAAAGGCGTATTGTTCCCTGGATTTATGTTTTACACCAAGGAGACCATAAGTCCTTAGGCTGGCAGTCTACCTATATCATAGGAGGATTGTTGGCATTGACTTTAAATTGATATAATCAACTATTGGTAATATGCCTAAAGCGACAATGATTCTCACTGCTATTTATAGTCTTTGATCTATTTGATGCTATTGTAAAAGTAATGAAATGAAGTTTTATATTTAAGATAAGTGTTTTTGAAACATTTTTTGTTTCGTTTTTTTACGAAAAAACCTTCAAATTTTTGGGTACATTTAATATGGTTTTCCCCTCTTATATATGAAGGTTTAACAGTAGACCAAAACTTTAATGAAGGACCCCAAAAATAGCCAATTACATTCCGAGTCTGCTGATGAGTCACTAATGATCCGACATCATAAGCAAGTGAATGTGGTTTATACAGAAATATCGGATGCTGAAATCTGGAAATCCTTTAGGAATGGAGACGAGTTGGCTTTTAATTATATCTATAGAAAGTATACTCCAGAGCTCTATAATTATGGTTTTCAAATTTCCGGAAATGAGCCCATGACCAAGGATTGTATCCAAATGATGTTCATTTCATTAAGGAGAAAGCGGGAGAGGCTAGGGGATGTTCAGAGCATTAAAAGTTATCTTTTTAAGATACTTTACAGGGATCTTCTGAAGATGATGAGGGAGAAGAGTAACCTACTTTTTAAGTCTGTAGACAATTTTGAAAAAGAATTTCCAGTTGAAGTTTCCCATGAGACTAAGTTGATCAATGAGGAAGTAAGCAGAGAACGGAAACAGCTTTTGGAAGAAGCGATTAATCAACTCCCCAGCAGGCAAAGGCAGGCTTTGTTACTTTTTTATAGGGAGGAGTTTTCATATAAACAGTTGTGTGAACTAATGGATTTTAAAGATGTAAGATCCGCTAGGAAAGTGGTCTACAGGGCCATAGCAAGTTTGAAAGAGAAAATTAATTTGTAAGCAACCGAAGAGAATAAGAGGCATTGACATTAAAGGGGCCGTAGGAAATATGAAATATGTGAATTACGATATTGAGGATTTTTTGACTGATGAATTCTTTGTCAAGTGGGTGAAGTCCCCAGATGAAGATACTGAACATTTTTGGAGAAAATGGCTGGAAAATCATCCTGAAAAAATAAATGTGGTTCTCAAAGCTTCTGATATCATCCAGTCTGTCAACTATAGGGCTGAAGTGAAAATATCCGACGCTGATTATACAGAAATGTATGAAGATATCATCAGGGCAGAACCAGAGAGAATTATAAAAAGCAGGAAAATTTACACAGGTTGGATCAAGAATATTGCAGCTGCGATATTAGTAGGGGCTTGCCTTATTCTTTCTTATAATATTATTAACATTCCTGAAAAGGTAGAGGAAGTAAAACCAGAACTGGTTACCAAATCAAACCCTTCTGGCAGGAAATCCATTATTTCACTTTCCGATGGGACTACTATTCACTTAAACTCTGAGAGTTCACTTACCTTCCCAAAAACTTTTGGTGATAGTATCAGAGAGGTAGAATTACAGGGTGAGGCATTTTTTGATGTAGCAGAGGATAAGGAAAAGCCTTTTATTATTCATTCAAAAGATGTTCAAATAAAGGTTTTGGGAACTTCATTCAATGTTAACCAATCCGAAAAACTGGAAGTTGCTTTGGTAACAGGGAAGGTTGCTATTGAAGATGATCTCGGCAATAAGATCATGCTCGCACCTAAGGAAATGCTTACCATGGAGGAAAAGGGCACCTTTAATAAATCCATTTTTGACCCTATGAAAGTCATCGGCTGGAAAGACAAATACCTTGTATTTAAGAAGGATAGCTGGGAGGATGTCAAGAAGAAAATAGAGAAATGGTATGGAATGAAAATTTACGGGGGAGATATTTTTCCTAAAGAATGGTCCTATACAGGAATATACCACCAGGAAACCATTGAGCGAGTGATGGAAGGAATTGGCATTACCTCCAATTTTAATTACGAGATAAAAGGAAACACCATAACAATTAAAAACCCAAAATAATATGAAACAGACATATATGAACAGTAGCTAAAAGTAGGACAGTACAGCGGTAACTGTACTGTCCCTGAGCCTTTGTCAGGATCGCCAAATCGAGCAAAGGCAAATTTCAAGTATTGTGTCACTTAAAATCATTTCAAAGTATGGAAAAAATAGTACTTAGGCAAATCATTATGCTATCCAAATATTTTGTATATGGCTTCGTAGTGCAGCTGTTTTTTACGGCTGTTTTATTAGCCAATACCAGCAATGCTCAGCGGGAAAGTATCCATAAAATCAAAACTTCTATTTCCGCAAATGATCAACCTCTAGAGATAGTACTGAGGGAGCTAGAGCAAAAAACGCATTTGAGGTTTACATTTAATGACAATTACCTGGAAGCTGAAAAGGTAAGGGTTGATATAGATGTGAAAAATGGGACTTTGGCAGATATATTATCCAATATTTCGGCTCAATCGAACCTTAGGTTTACCAGAATAAATGACAATATTCATATTAACGTTGCGCAATCGAATGCACGACCTGATGTAGAAGAATTTATAAGGGATGTTGAACTCAATAAAATAAGCGGAAAAGTTATCTCGGAGGAGGATGGGCAACCTTTGCCTGGTGTTACAGTAAAAGTCAAGGCTACCCAAATGGGGACCGTGACCAATATTGATGGAGAGTATAATATAGATGCTGCAATAGGAGATGTACTGGTCTTTAGTTTTGTTGGGTTTAAGGTTCAGGAAAGAGTTGTTCAGAACCAGTCGATCATTGATGTTACCATGGAGCAGGACCTTGCCCAGTTGGAGGAGTTTGTGGTAGTTGGGTACGGAGAACAAAATAAAGTGAACCTTACTGGCTCCATAGTAACCGTATCAGCTGAAGAGTTTGAGAACAGAAATGTTTCCAATCCTATTCAGGCCTTGCAGGGAAAAGTAGCAGGTTTGAGAGTAACACAAAGTACCGGTGCACCAGGAAATGAAGATATTTCTTTTCAAATAAGGGGAGTCAATTCTTTTTCCTCCGATTCGGATATTTCTACAGTCGATAAGAATAAGCCTCTTGTATTGATTAATGGATTGGTAGGGAATTTATCTGACTTAGATCCAGCTTTTATCGAGTCCATCACAGTTTTGAAGGATGCAGCATCCGCTTCAATTTATGGAGCCAGAGCTGCAAATGGGGTGATTTTGGTTACTACAAAAAAGGGAGCACCGGGGAAATCCACCATCAGTTATACTGGAAGAGTAATGAATCAACGAATGATCAATACCCTAGACAGGGATTGGAATTCGGTCAACTTCATGGAAAAAGTTAACACCATGATGGCTCCACATACAGGGCGGTATTATTCTGAAGAAGTGATCAACAACTTTCGAAACAATACTTCTGATGAATTCCCCAATTTTAACCATGAGGATTTTTACTTACATGATGTTACTGTTCAATCCCATAATATCCAAATGGGTGGATCATCTGAAAAAACTCGATATAATATTGGTTTAGGATACTGGGGACAAGACGGTATTGCAGATGGTTTTGATTTCAAAAAGACCAATGCCGTGGTCAATATAGAATCTCAATTGAATAATAGGATTAAAGTGGGAGCCTATGTCAGTGGAACCTCATCAAAAAGAAAAGAGCCCTATAATGGGGAAAGAGATTATTTGATGGGCATCCTTTCCCAATCGCCTACCTATAAGCCTTGGCTGCTTGATGGTTCTGGTAGATATACAGGAAGTAATAATGGTTCTATGCCCGAATCCTTGGGCTATGCGGATGTGTCCAGTAAGAATGCTTTTGCTATTTCCAACAGTCCTAGCGCACTTACCTATGATAATCGCTTTGCCATTAATGCCAATATTTTTACCGAGGTCAATCTTATGGAAGGATTGAACTGGTATACCAAAGCTGGTGCCGATATAGTTCAGGGAGATTATAAGAATAGAAGACCTGTACTAAGGATGTATAGCTATAGATCTGGAGAGTTTTTGGGGAATTTGGACAATATTGGTAGCGAGCAATTGATCCATCGGGTAAGCAATTCCCAACATTACACCTTGTTTTCTTATTTGGATTACAAAAAGAGCATCTCTGAAGATCATAATTTAGGATTGATGATAGGAGGCAGCCAGGAGACCGATTCTTATGAGACCATAGGTGGATCAAGAAGGGGCTTTGCTTCTCCAAGCTTGGATGTGTTGTCAGGAGCACCAAGTGCTGGACAGACCAATGATGGCAATATTAATGAGTTCGTTTTACAATCCATCTTTGGAAGGTTTACATATGACTTTAGAAGTAAATACCTTTTTGAAGCCAACTTCCGTCGTGATGGTAGCTCTAGATTCTCAGAAGACAATAGATGGGGCTTTTTTCCTTCCTTTTCAGCTGGATGGAGAATATCTGAAGAGAACTTTCTTCAAGATGCTTCCAGCTGGTTGAGTAATTTGAAATTTAGGGTGTCCTATGGTAAAATGGGGAATGATTTGGTGGGCTTATACCCTTACCAGTCTGTATTGACCTTGGGTATGGATTATCCGTTTAGCGGAAGTCTTGAAGGTGGTGCTATTAGACAATCACTTTCCAATGAGGATATTAAATGGGAAGAAACCGAAGTAACGGATTTTGGAATTGACCTTAATATCAGGAACAACTTGTTCAGCATGACCTTTGACTATTATGATAAGACCACATCTGGTATTCTCAGATTAGCTCAACTACCATTGATTTCCGGTTTGTTGCCTCCATTTGTAAATGAGGGAGTGGTGAACAATAAAGGTTTTGAGGTAATCTTGGGTCATCAAAACTCTGTGGGGGACTTTAATTATGGCGCGAACTTCAATTTTTCAAAATATAAGAACAAACTAGTGACCTTTGGTACCAGAACTTTTGGCACCAATGCTATGATAGAAGGTAAAGAAATGAACAGGTTCTTTATGTATCAGGCAGATGGAATCTATCAAAGCCAGGAGGAGATTGACAATGGACCTACTCCACGATGGCCAGCAAAGCCTGGAGATATCAGGTATAAGGACATCGATGGAGACGGAGCTATTACTCCTGATGATAGAATTGATGTGGATGGGGTAAATCCAGATTTTTTCTATGGCTTTGAGTTTTCCGCACAGTGGAAAGGATTCGATGCAGCGATTTTTTTCCAAGGTGAAAAAGGCCGTAAAGTGCTGATCAATAATGAATGGTCATTGGTAATGCCTTTCTCAGTTCATGGTGCCAATCCTATTACTTGGTGGGATGATGCTTGGACTCCTGAAAACCCTTCAACCTCTAAGCCAAGGGCCATTTGGTATGGAGCACCAGAAGGTCAATCTATCAAAGAAGCGAATACTTACTGGTTGAGAGAAGCTTCGTATTTGAGACTTAAGAATTTGAATGTTGGCTACAGTATTCCAAAGGAGATTTTGGATGATACCTTTATCAGTGGAGTGAGAGTGTTCTTCAATGCGGAAAACCTGCTTACTTTCTCGAAGTTTGAATTTGGTGATCCTGAAAGGCCATCGGATAATTTATATCCAATGTTCAGGACGCTTACTTTCGGAGCTACTGTCAAATTTTAATCAGGTCAATAACTAAAATGAAGAACGTGATGAAAAATAAAATAATAAATGGGCTAAGCCTAGCGGTGCTTTTATTTTCTGTTTGGGCTTGCAAAGAAATGGATTTAAATCCTCATGATCAATTGGCTGAGGGAACCTTTTGGAAAACTGAAAGCGATGCTCAGTTGGCTTTGACGGGTATTTATGATCAATTGAAAACCAATGAACCTTGGGGATCCGATAATTTTCTCAATTCATTTTCACTGCCTGCATTGGATGCACTGACAGATAATGCCTATACACAGCATAACCGTTTGGGTGCTAAAAATGCCATGGCCACTGCCCTTAATTCCCAAACCTCAGGTGTGGTGACAGGGTTTTATGGCATTGCTTATAAGCAAATAGGAGCGGTAAACTATTTTCTTGAAAATGTCGATAACGTAGAAGCAGCGGCTCAGAAAATCAACCAATGGAAGGGCGAGGCCCTTTTCTTCCGCGGTTTAATGTTCTATTATTTGAGCGAGTTTTATGGAGATGTGCCTTTGGTAACCTCTACCTATGCCCTTGGTGATGATTTGCTTCCTAGGTCTTCAAAATCTGAGGTGGTGGCACAGGCTATTGAGGACTTGGATTTTGCTATTGCCAATTTGGAAGAAAAAGCTTATGATGGTAGGGTAGGAAAGACTGCAGCGCAGGCTATCAAAGCAAGGGTATTGATGGCTAATCAGCAATGGTCAGCCGCGGCTGCTTTGACCAAGGAAATCATGGAGAGCGGCTTCTTTGATTTGACCCCTTCATTCAATAGTCTATTCACAGCGCCGGAACAGGAAGGAAACCCTGAAATAATTTATTCTGTGAGATACCTCAGACCCAATGAAGAAAATTTTGGATCCTTGAACTGGGGCTGGTGGATGAGTATTTCTCCTTTGGCAAATTTTGTGGATGATTTTGAGATGAAAAATGGATTGCCGATTACAGATCCTGCTTCTGGATATGATCCGGAAAATCCTTATGCCAATAGAGATCCAAGGTTGAGCCTGACGGTTGACCATCCTGGTTCTGTATTTGGCTTTGCTGGAGAAAATGGCGGTGAAGATATCATGTGGTCAGATAGGATTCAATATTTGCCACCGCCATTAATGTATAACCTTAGAAAATATGCCGATAGGACCTTCCAAGCCAGCGTTGATGCCTCCAATCATTGCGATACAGATTACGTGGTATTGAGATTTGCAGAGGTATTACTCAACTATGCAGAAGCGCAAAATGAGGTGGTTGGTCCTGATGCATCGGTTTATGAGGCAATTAATAAGGTACGTTCCAGAGTGGAGATGCCGGATATCCCATCAGGACTTTCGCAATCAGAAATGAGAGCGACCATCCGTCATGAAAGAAGAGTGGAATTGGCCTTTGAGGGAATTCGTTGGTTGGATCTGAAAAGATGGGGTAAACTTGTAGAAAGGGTAAGTACTATTGATGAAACACAAGTTCCAGTGCCTTATATGATCAGTATCAATAATGATCTATGGCCATTGCCACAGTCCGAGGTGGATTTTTATTCTGCCAATGGATTGGAATTGGGACAAAATCCAGGCTACTAAATAGAAATATTGTTTTAACTGGCTATATCAACCGGCTGGTTCATGTAAATGACTGGCCGGTTTTTTTACCCCAGTACACCAAGTAATTAACAACGAAAGACAAAAGAATAACCTATTAAACCTAATGTATAAATTAAAATCAATAAGCCTATTAGCCATTTTCCTTTGCCTTTTTTCTCATGGGATTTCAGCTCAACAATTGATTTGGAACCATGATTATTCCAAGTCAGTGGTCATGAAGCTTTTGATGGCCAAACCTGATGAAAATGGAGGGTCAAAAGTATATTGTGATTTTGGAAAGGCCCTTGAATTGATTAAACAAGCGGACAATTTGACCTTGCAGGTGCCTAAAATCATTTATTTGGTCGGCTGGCAGTACAATGGCCATGATGATAAATACCCTGCTTTTTTTGAAGTCAATGAGGCCCTTAAGAGATCGGAAGATGATACTGCCCAGGAAAGCCTACAATGGTTGATAAGGGAAGCTCGAAAGTATCACACCACAGTAAGTTTGCATATCAATATGACCGATGCATATGATGATAGCCCGCTTTGGGATACCTATGTAGAAAACGATATGATTTCAAAAGGCCTTTCTGGAAACTTGATGGTTATCGGAAATTATAATAACAGAAAGGCCTATCAGATCAATTATAAAAGAGAGTGGGAAGCTGGATGGACCCAAAGAAGAATTGATAGTTTGGTCAACTTACTTCCTGAGCTAAAAAATGCAGGGACCATTCATATTGATGCTTGGATAGCCCGGGAAAGTAAAGGGCATCAGGAATCCATGATTATGGAAGCTGACTATCAGAAGAAAGCCCTAAATTATTGGAAGGAAAAAGGCATCGATGTGACCAGTGAATGGGCCATGGACTATATGACAGGATTGGTGCCATTTGCCTGGCATTTCAACCATCGGACTCAGGATCAATACGTGAAAATCCCAGCTAATATTTATACCGGAAGTGGGATCAATCCTGATATAGAATGGAGTGATTTTGGACTTGGGTTTCTGTTTGGACAGAGTATGTATGGAGAACCTCTGTGGCCCTATTTCCAAAAGACTGAAGAGGAGAATAAAGATTGGGACAGGGATTTTGCCCGAAAATTTTACCTGAACTGCTTACAATATTTTTTTCTCAACGATCATAAACGCATTGCGGTGGAGGGAAGTAGAGAAGAACGGATAGCCTTATTTTCTAATGATGTTAAGGTCTCTTTGCAGGACAGTGTGGTGATGCAGGGTGAGACCCGTCTGAGGGAAAAGAATACTATCCTATTTCCAGTGACTTGGAAGGAAGGCAATTGTTTGGCACTCTATACTGATAAAGATCAAGAGTCCAAAGTGTTTGAGCTTCCGGAAATTTGGAAGAGCTTAAAGGAAGTGACGCTTTATGAAGTGACTATTGGGGGATTGCAATCCATTGGTAAAGAGAAAGTGAAAGGTGGAGCTCTGAAACTTAATTTGAAGGCAGGTCAACCTTATTTGATCAAGGCAGAATAATAAAATCAAGCATCATCTATGAGCTCGGAAACTTATATAAAGGGATACAAAATCAGTTTAATACTAGGGATTTTTGTCCTCTTGATTCCTCTTTTAGCACTTGGCCAAGGAGATACTTTATTCAATTCCTTTCAGAAAAATCCCCAGATCATTTCATGGAACCATGCATATCATCAGACCCTGACACTAAAGTTGATGCTTTCCCAATCCAAGTTTGACGGGAAATTGAAAAGAAGGGATAATGGAGATTCGGAAGTGTTTTTGGATTTTGAAGAAGCGCTGGAGGTCATCAAGAAGATTGACCATTTGACTTTGGGAATGCCCAAAATTATTTATTTGGTCGGTTGGCAATATCATGGCCATGATTCCAAATATCCAGCTTGGTTTGAGGTCAATGAAAGGCTAAAAAGAAAAGTAGATAAGACCGCATTGGAGAGCTTGAAGTGGTTGATGGAGGCAGCCAAAAAATACCATACCACAGTGAGCGTCCATATCAATATGTTTGATGCTTATGAGGACAGCCCTCTTTGGCAGACATATGTGGAAAATGATATTATCGCCAAAGAGAAAGATGGAAGTCTAAGAGAGGGAGAGTGGGGTTATCCTATCAGTTACGCCCAAGAATTGAAGACAGGTTTTGCACAAAAGCGAATAGATAGCCTTTGTACACTTTTGCCCTTAAAGGATGCCGGGACGGTACATATTGATGCATTCCACACATGGGCACCCATTGGTGAAGAAGGTCCAGGTAAACACCCCTTTTTAATGGAGCCAATAAGTCCATACCTGGATTTTTCGGTAGAAGACGAGTCCAATGCACAAGTTGAATTATTCAAATACTGGGCATCAAAAGGAGTAGATGTAACCAGCGAAGGAGCCACTTTTTTAAGAAAGAACAATTTTGCAGGTATACAGCCAATGGCTTGGTGGGTAGATTGGGGATTGGAAGATTATCTTAACTGGCCCGCCTCTTATTACAGCGGAGGAGTGGACCGTAGGGATTATGGAAAGTTGTTTGGTACCAGTATGCATGGTGAGCAACTAGTGAAAAATGACCCTGAAAACCTATTAGGCTTCAAAGAAAAATTCTGCACCCAAACCTTGATTTGGTACTTCCTGAACCAATTGGAAAGAAAGTATTATGTGAAAGAAGAAGGACTGCAAAGTGTTGTTTTTTCCAATGGGGTCAGCACTGAGTTGGAAAACGGAGAATTGAAGCTTCTTCAGAAAGAAAAGGTGCTTGTTGACGGTCAGGATGTTTTTGTGCCAGCATTGTGGATGTCAGAAAAAGGAATTGTTGCTTACAGCAAGGAAGGTTATAAGGAGCGAAAGTGGGCCATCCCAAAGGACTGGGAAGGAGTAGGTCAATTGGAAGTTTTTGAGATAGGCATTGAGGGGAAAACCAGACTTTCAGAGCTGCCAGTTCAAGATGGTTTGCTGACATTGAGCATGCCCAAAGATCAAATGCTATTAATAATACCAAAATAAAGACTATGAAAAAGGATCAAAACACCCGGAGAGAATTTTTAGGTAATCTTTCTAAAGTCGCCCTTACAGGGGCAGTGGTGCCATTGACTTCAGCGGTTGAGGCAAAACCTGCTTACCCCAATCCAACACCTGAGGAATTCCGGTTTCTCACTGCTCCTTACTTGCAGGCCCTTGGAGAAAATGAAGTAAGCATTATGTTTATCACCAGTCATAATGCTTACAGCTGGGTGGAATATGGAGAGGATGATTTTAACCAAAAAGCAACAGCTGAATCGGAAGGTTTTGTGGATGCCAATAATACCTTGAACAGTATTAGGTTGACGGGTTTGAAGGAAGGAACCAGTTACCAATATAGACTTAGAAGCAAGCCTATTGTCCAGTTTGATCCATATAAGCTTGTTTTTGGGGATGTTATAGATCTAAAAGGCGGTGTTTTCAGGACTCCCTCCAATGGGGATGATAAAGTGTCCTGCTTGATTTTCAATGATATTCATGACCGACCTTATTCATTTGGAGAACTTTTCGAGCATTGTGGCGACTTTGAATTTGACTTTGTAGCATTGAATGGAGATATGTTTGACTATCAAACGGATGAGCAACAAATAATTGATCATTTGGTAGACCCCTGCACACAACTTTTTGCATCTGATAAACCATTTATTATGATCCGTGGCAATCATGAGACAAGGGGGAAGTATGCGCGACAGTTTAAGGATTACTTCACCTTTCAGGACAGCGCCTATTATTTATCATTTAAGAGGGGACCTGTACATTGGATAGTGCTTGATTCGGGAGAGGATAAGGAGGATGATCATCCTGAATATAGCGGAATGGTGAGTTTTGACCCTTTTAGGGAGCAACAGGCCATTTGGTTGGAGCAGGAACTTCAAAATCCAGCTTTCAAGGATTGCAAGTACAAGTTGGTTTTGATGCATATTCCTCCCTTTCACTCTGGAGATTGGCATGGAACTACCCATTGCAGAAAGCTTTTTCATCCCTTGTTTGAGAAATATAAGGTGGACATGGTCATCTCGGGGCATACCCATCGGTATGGTGTACATAAGCCAAGTGAGGAGCATAGTTATCCAGTTATTATTGGAGGAGGGCCCAAAACTGGCAGTCGCACGGTTATCCAGTTTTATGCAGATGCTAATGCGCTAAAAGTAAAGATGGTTCGGGATGATGGTGAAGTTGTTGGAGTATACGCCATTAGTTGATCAGTCGAATGAAATGTTTTAAGATGAAATTTATGGATGGAGTGCAAATTCCATTGGGGAAAGTATTATTTCTTTTACTTTCTTTTTTGATGGTAAAATCTTACGTGAAAGCGGTAGAGTATTTTGAAAAAGGGGAGGGTGAAGTAATCAATGTACTTGATTTTGGGGCGATTGCAAATGATGGATTGGACGATACAAAATACTTGAGATTGGCTGCGGAAAAGGCCAGGACCACTCCAAACTCAAGGCTTTATTTTCCATCAGGAGAATATCATTTATCAGATCCTAAGGCCATTAAAATACAGAAAGCTGCCCTTTCGGGTAAATTAGGGGCAAATCCTCAGGATATACTTTACCGGCCAAACCAAGCCTATATAATTGGTCTGGACTTTGAAGGGGCAAAAGGATTGACTATTGATGCTGAAGGGGTAAAACTGGTTTGTGATGGCTGGATGGAACCGCTTTCTTTTAGAAATGCCCAGGATATTATCTTAAATGGCATTACGATTGATTATGAAAAAAGGCCGAACAGTTATGGTGAGATCATCAATTTGGGAGAAGATTTTGTAGATGTCAAATTCCCTGCTGAAGAGAAGATGACTGAAGAAATGCTCATTCTGCGGATTATGGTTTATGTTAATGCAAAGCAGTCATTGGTCGGTCAAGCTGTTTACCATAAAAATAAAAAAATGATCGCTCCAAATACTATACGTTTTTGGGGCGAAGGAATCAGAAAGCAGTCAGAATTGGGCAGGGTATTGGTGACTTTTTCTGGCTTTCATTATAGACCGGCCATATTGATCTATAAAACCAAGGGTATTACCCTCAATGACGTTACCATTCATGCCCAGGCAGGAATGGGGATAGTGGGGCATTTGAGCAAGAACATTTCCTTAAACAGGCTAAAGGTGATTCCTCCCGAAGGAAGGTATGTTTCATCCAATACCGATGCCACCCATTTTTCCACCAATAGGGGCTTTATCCGCTTTAAAGACTGTGAATTTGCTGGGCAGGGAGATGACGCTACCAATGTCCATAATTATTATGCGCATATCGTCAGTAGGCCTGAAGAAAATATTTGCGAGACTTTTTTGGGAGAGCGGGAGTTTACCCACTCATTATATCAGGATGAACCGCAGGTTGGAGATGTATTGGCAGTGGTGCAAAAAAGCACTTTAAAAGAGGTTGGGTATATCAGGGTCAGTGATTTTGAAGCAAATCCAGAAGAACGCAAGGTAAAAATCACTTTTGAGGGGCGGTTGCCAGATGATATTGATAGTTATTATTTGGCCAATATGACCGCTTGCCCAAGCCTGGAATTTATCAACTGTAAGGTAAAGTCCCATAGAGCGCGCTCTGTTTTGGTAAAGACAAGAAAGGTGCTGATTGAGAATTGCTCATTTGAAAACACCACGGGTACGGCCATCCATATTGGAGCAGAAGGGAATTGGGGAGAAGGGGTAGCTTCTGAGGATGTGGTGGTCAGGAACAATAGATTTAGCAATTGTGGTTTGGGCGGAGAAAATGATGGAACGATTGACGGGGCTTCTGCCGTTGCCGTTCATGTCAATGCCCAAGACCGAAGTGTTCCAGGATTGCACAAACGTATTTTGATAGAAAATAATAAGGTAATCGGAGGAGAGCATGCGATCAGCATAAAAGGTGCTCAGGATGTGATAATTCGGTACAACGAATTCAATGAAATCGAAAAAGAGCCGATTGTGGTGGGGGCATCAGAGAAAGTGAAAGCCTATGAGAATAAAGGGGCTGATGCTATAGGCCCTCCTCAGGATCCAATTTTACCCAATCTATGGTAAGTTTTAATGATAGTGAAAAAGTAAATCAAAAAACAAAGTAAAATGAGAACATTGCTGACTGGTCTATTAATATTGATGGGCATTGGAATGGTTCGGGGGCAGGAAATCTTTTCCCTGATGAGCTATAATGTTCGCTATGATGAGGCGCTTTTTAATGTTGGGGAGCCCAAAGAAAATGACTGGGCAAATCGAAAAGCTATACAGGCTGCATTGATTAGTTTTCACGAGCCCGATATAGTTGGTTTGCAAGAGCCCCATTTGCATCAAGTGAAATATTTTGAGCAGATGCTACCAGGTTATGGTTGGCTGGGAGTTGGGCGTGAAGACGGAAAAGAGGAGGGGGAATACAATCCCATATTTTACAACAAAAGGAAATTGGAACTAATTGATTCAGGAACCTTTTGGCTTTCTGATAGCCCCGAAAAACCTAGCAAGTCTTGGGATGCTGGCTATACACGAATTTGCACTTGGGGCCAATTTGAGCTGAAGGAAACAGGAAAGCCAATCTATATTTTTAATACGCATTTTGACAGTAAAGGGAAGATTGCTAGAGAAAAAAGTGCTGAATTGATCAACAATAAAATTGAAGAGATTGCAGGAAAGGAAGCGGTAATGGTAATGGGAGATTTCAATTTTTCTTCCGAAAGTTCTGCATATAAACAGATGACTTCATATGGTCTTATGGATAGTAAGCGTATAAGCAAAGCTCGAGCCTATGGGCCAGAAGGGACCTTTAATGGTTTCCGGTTTGGGCAAACACCACAAAACAGAATTGATTTTGTCTTTGTGAACCAGAAAGTGGAGGTGTGTAAATATGGCGTACTGACGGATAAATATGATCAAAAGTTTCCCTCCGATCATTTACCGGTAATGGTAAAAGTGAACTTGGATTGAACCCTCCAATGAATTAAAACTACTAAAAACGATACTGGATTATAACGTGAATAAAATAAGTTACAAATATTGGTTTTTTGGTTTAATGGCATTGATGTGTATTCGTACATCCTTTGCCAAGGATATGGAAGTTTACTCTCCAGATAGGGATATTAAAGCAGTGATGAATCTAGGTGTCAGGCCACAAATTACAATCTATAGGCGGGGACAGGAGCTCCTAAGACTTAATAATATCGCTTTAAACATAGAAGGAAAATCCTTTGACCTTTCTGATGAACCTGGTCTACAACTTCAATTTGACGAAGAAAGAGGAGAAATCATTCCGGTCATTAAGGAAAAGTATGCCTCTATAAGAGATCATTATAATGAACTTAAGGTCAATTTTGGAAATGGATTTGGTTTGTTGCTAAGGGTGTATGATACGGGAGTTGCTTATCGGATTTTTACCAATTTTGAAGGGGAAGTGATTATAGACTCGGAGGAGTTGGATATGCATTTGGCACCAACTGATTCATCCTATTTCCAGCCTTCCAATAATTTCAATTCTGCTTATGAAACGCCCTATGAACATCAGTTGATTTCTGATTTGGATTCGACTCAAATATTGGGACTACCCTTTTTAATCAAAAATAAGGACGGGATTAATGTTCTGATAATGGAATCAGATTTAAAGGATTATCCTGGCTTATGGTTGACAAAGACGGGAGATACTAATCTTGGTGTTACACAAGCACCCTTGCCTTTTTCATTCAAGGAAGATGGTGATCCTTACCAAAGAGGGCAGGTGACAGGCAACTATGATTATATCGCCAAAACACAAGGACAAAGGAAATACCCATGGAGAATTTTTGCCATTGCAGAAAATGATGGGGGATTGCTAAGTAATACCTTGGTGTACCAATTGGCAGAAGAAAACAAAGTGAAGGATACCACTTGGATCAAGCCGGGTGTGGTGACCTTTGACTGGTGGGGAAGAAGAAATATTTACGGAACAGATTTTAAGTCTGGTGTCAATACGGCCACTGCGAAGTATTTTATTGATTTCGCAGCAGATTTTGGTTTTGAATATTTTTTACTGGATGATGGATGGTCAAAACAAGATGATATCCTTGCTGTTAACCCTGCTTTGGATATGGAGGAGGTCATGGATTATGCTGATCAAAAAGGAGTAAAGGTCATGCTATGGGCCATATGGAATACTTTTTTAGCTCAGGAGGAAGCTGCTTGGAAGCAGTTTGAAAAATGGGGGGTGGCAGGGATTAAGTTTGACTTTATGAACAGGGATGACCAGAAGATGGTCGAGTTTTATCATCATATAGCGCAAAAAGCAGCAGAGAGAAAAATGATTTTGGATTTGCATGGAGCGTATAAACCTGCTGGTCTTCGAAGAGCTTACCCTAATCTATTGACACGTGAGGGCTTGATCGAATTTGAATTCAATGGATGGACAGAACATGTTACCCCGGTTCATGACAATATGCTACCCTATTTGAGAATGGTGACTGGGCCGATGGATTATATACCATTTACTACCCATAATGCTACCAAAGGGAATTTCCGGTCAGTAGGAGATAGGCCGATGAGCCAAGGAACTAGAGCGCATTCCATGGCGATGTTTGTGGTTTTTGAAAGTCCACTTCAAATGCTGCCAGATTCACCTTCCGATTATTATAGGGAAAGAGAGTGCACAGAATTTATTTCCAAAATACCAACAGAATGGGATGACCTGAAAGTACTTCATGCAAAAATAGGCTCTCATACAGTCCTGGCCAGAAAAAAAGGCAATGATTGGTATATCGGAGGAATTACAAATTGGGATGCCCGCTCTCTTGATGTCAATTTCGATTTCTTGGATGAAGGAACCTATATGATGGAATATATCCAAGATGGCGCCAATTCCGACACTAGAGCTTCTGATTACAAGAAAACTGTTAAGGAAATTTCCCGAAATGATACTGTCAAAATCAACTTGGCTTCAGGTGGAGGTTGGGTTGCTAGGATAACTAAGAAGGATTGATACCAATGAAAACATTAGAAATTAGTGAAAGGAAATATTTTCATAGCTGTTTTATTGTGAGGTTTTTCCAATGTTCAATTATTATTTTGACTGTACTTTTATGTAGTAGGGTCTATGGTCAGGAGAGTCTATATCAGTTAGACGCTAGTCAGGTAAAGAAAGAGGTTCAAATGGTTGATTTGGGCTTCAAAGGAAACGGCCCCGCAGGAGAAACCTTGGGAGTAAATAATCTATACTTTAAAAAAAATGGGGAGCCTTGGTTTCCCTTGATGGGGGAGTTTCATTATATCCGATACCCGGAAGCTTATTGGGAAGAGGAGATTTTGAAAATGAAAAGTGCAGGGCTTCAGATTGTGGCAACTTATGTTTTTTGGAATGCCCATGAAACAAGTCCCGATAGGTGGGATTGGTCAGGGATTAAGGATTTGCGCCATTTCGTGGATTTATGTGCCAAGCATGATATGTATGTTTGGCTGCGCATTGGTCCCTGGTGTCATGGTGAGCAGGTTCATGGCGGGCATCCGGATTGGATCAATAATATGAAAGGCAAGCGGTCAAATGCCCCTGCGTATCTAGCAGAAAGTAGAAAGTTATTTCATCAAATAGCTGATCAGGTGGAAGGTCAGTGGTTTGAAGAAGGAGGTCCGATTATTGGCCTACAGCTGGAAAACGAATATGCTTCCGGTGACTCGGAGCACATCAGAGAACTGAAAAAGATCAGTGTTGAAGTAGGAATGAAGCCGGTTTATTATACAGTGACAGCCAATACGGTCTTTGATGACAGCAAGACAGAAGTGATTCCTCTCCAGGGATCCTACCCTTATCGAGGTTGGGAAAAAGGAGGAGGAAAGGCCACTAAGGATTTTCTTTATGGAAATGACCAATGGATCATGACAGATGCACTTGGCAAGGTGTATTATGATGTCCATAAATACCCAAAGGGGCTTTGTGAGCAGGGCTGTGGTAGCCAGATGACTTTTAGAAACCGCTTTGCAGTGGAACCCCATGTAGTAGAAGCCCATCTTCAAAACCAAATAGGCAGGGGAATGAATTTGGTGGGATATTATATGTTTCAGGGCGGAACCCAATTGCCCGGACTGAAAGAACCAGGCTATCCAGAGTCCTATGATTTTCAGGCTCCCTTGGGTGAGTTTGGCCAAGTCAGGGAGTCCTATAAATACCTTAAAACACTGCATCATTTTGTAAATAGTTTTGGAAGTGATCTGGCCAAAATGCAAGTGGTAGAGCCTGAAGATCCTGTCAGAGATGAATTGGAAACAGATCGGTTAAGGTATGTGGCGAGAACCAATGGAAAAAGTGGCTTTGTTTTTTGGGGGAATACCCAAGTGCGGGTCCCAATGCCGGAAAAACAATTCCAACTGAAATTAAAGCTGGCTGATGAAGTGCTGGTCTTTCCGGAAAAAGAACTGACACTGAGAGGGGAAACCACCGCTATCCTGCCTTTTAACATGGACCTGAATGGCCCATTGCTGAAATATGCGACAGCACAACCATTGGCTAAGATCAACTATAAAGATGTGCCTTATTATTTTTTCTATCAGGTAAATGGCATGGATGTGGAATTGGCCTTTGATGCATTATCTATAGCATCTGTAGAGGGAGATAATTGGACAAAGGAGATGGTTGATGGACAAGTCTTAATGCAGCAAAGAACCAGTAAGGCAAGAAAAATTGATCTTCAGTCAAAAAATGGAGAAAAAGCAGTCTTGGTAATGCTAAGTAGGGAAGAGGCTGAAAACACCTGGGTTGCGGAAATTGATGGACAAGAAAGAGTAATTGTTTCCACTTCGGATTTACTTTTTGATCAAGATAAAATTATCTGCAACAGTTGGGGGACATCACAAATTGACTTAAAAGTATTTCCGTTCAATGGATCGGTAAAATCCAAGAATGGACAGCTAAATAGGATCGGAGGGGATGGCGTTTTCCAAGAGTTTAGTATCAGTTTACCTGAAGCCTATCCCAAACCAAAAATCAAGCGACTGTCAAATAGCAAATGGGAGGTTGAGCTAGATAAAGAACTTCCCAATCAGTTAAGCGACCTGTTTATGGAATTGGATTATCAAGGAGGAATGGCCAAAGTTAGCAGGGAAAATAAAGTGCTTACAGACAATTTGTATAACGGAGAACCTTGGGAGATAGGCTTGAAAAGATATATGAATAAGGAACCTGTAAAATTACAGATGGAAGCTTTTCCATGGTCAGATGAAATTTCGGGAGTAGAAAGGCCCAAGTCCAGTTTGCCTGAGATTAAAAGAATAAGGTTTATACCCGTTTACACGACTGAGATCAATCTGAATAAATAATAGTAACCGATTTGATTAAAATGAAAAATATTAGTTTTTTAATAATCATCTTATTGACCCAATATATAGATGTTGCTTGGGGGCAAAATTATGCTGATCTCAACTATTCAGTGGCCACTGAACCTTGGGAAGAGGCATATGGAAACCACAGGGCTGTGGTGGAAGTTGGACAAGCAACTGAGGCAGTTATTTTGGATTTGGAATGGAGAAGGTATGACAAGGATCCCGGAGATAAGCGCTTTATAATTGTCAATTCTGAGACTGGGGAGGAAGTCGAAAATATTCATCGTATCAAGGTTGACAACGAAACGTGTGAGCTGGCATTTGGGCCTGTAAAAAATGCAGGGATTTACTACTTTTATTATTTGCCTTACGAAATCCAGGAAGAGTACGGCTTTTATAATAAGGACTATTTGCCTGTTGAGTCAAAACCTGACTCCGATTGGTTGAAGGAGAGTGGGCTGGTAAATGGAGTTCAAGCCTCTTTGGCCAAGGCCAAGCCTTTGGAATTTCAGTCGCGAACAGCCTTTGACAGCTTTTTTCCTATGGAAGTAATTGCCCTTCAAAGCGAAAAGGAAAAACTCCAAAGTGAATATAAAGCGGATTTTTTGATCTTCCCTGAGGATCGAAAATTGCCGATTAGAATGCTGGATGAAATCCCATATCGGTGGATACAGCAAGGGCCTTCTGGGGCATTCGAGGGTGAAGCAAGTAAAAATGAATATTATACCTTCCAATTAGGCGTCTTTGCCTCCCAAAAGGATTTGAGAGACTTGAAACTTACTTTTTCAGCTCTTGAAGGCCCTGCTGGAAAGGTTTCGGCTGAAAGCATCACCTGTTTCAATACTGGAGGAATGGGGCCATATGGGGAGCCATTTGTGAAAGTGCTGGATGTGGAAAAAGGGGATGTGCAGCCCTTATGGATAGGTATAGACCTTCCCGAAAACATCGCTGCAGGGAACTATCGAGGCAAGGTTACCCTAAGTGCAACAAACTCGTCTTCTCAATCCGTAGATATCAGGTTGAGAATCAACAATAAGATTTTAGCTGATCGGGGGGATGGTGAACCATGGAGGCATTCTCGACTGCGTTGGCTTAATTCTACTTTGGGGATAGATAATGAACCTACTGAGCCTTTTCAAGCCATAAGCGAGGAAAATAGTGTCTACAGTCTTACTCAAAAGCATTTGCAGTTTTCTGATCAGGGGCTTCCATCATCTGTCTTGATCAAAAATAAGGAAATGCTTAACCGCCCAATCTCTTTTAAGGTCCAAAACCAAAATGGAACGGAAGAATTCGCTGCTAAGAACGCAGAAGAATTTATTGTAAAAGATGATGGATTGATTTCCTCTTCATGGAAAGGAATTTCGGATAATTTCAGTTACGAAGGGCTTAAAACTGTTGAATCTGATGGATATATCAAATATGTCATAAGCCTGAAAGCCCTAAAACCTGTTCAAGTTAAGGATATCAGCCTTGAAATTCCTTTCAAAAGGGAAGTAGCCAAATATATGATGGGAATGGGGCTTCCCGGAACGGATGTTCCTGAAGAGCATCATGCAAGCTGGAAAGGACCGCATGATAGTTTTTGGATGGGGAGTACGGAAGCTGGGCTTTGGTGTGAGTTAAGGGGAAGAGAATATCATGGTCCTTTATTGAACCTTTATCATCCGGAATATCCGGATTCATGGTACAATGATGGCAAGGGAGGTTTTACTATCAAATCCAATCAGGAAGAAGTAACTGCTATTGTGTCCAGTGGAGAAAGAAGCTTGGCAGTAGGAGAGGAACTGGATTTTGAATGGGCCTTTATATTAACCCCAATCAAGGAATTGGATTCCCAAAGTCAATTCAATGACAGGTATTACCATAACGGAGCCAAGCCTGAGCCAAGTAAAGAGGATTTTGAAGCTGGTGTAAAAGTGATCAACGTGCATCATGCGAATCAATACAATCCACATATCAACTACCCTTTTGTTGCGGTAGACGCAATGAAAGGATTTATTGAGGCCATGCATGAGGTTGGGGAGAAGGTAAAAATCTATTATACCATTCGGGAATTGACAAATTACACCACAGAGATCTGGGCGCTAAGAAGTCTTGGCAATGAGATTTTGGGTGATGGAAATGGAGGAGGATACCCTTGGCTCAGGGAACATTTGGTAGATGGGTATCGTCCACAATGGTACCAGTATTTTCCAGACAAAAGTGCGGATGCCTCTATTGTTAATGCGCCAGGAGATTCCCGTTGGTACAATTACTATATAGAAGGGTTGGCCTGGTTGGTCGAAAATGTGGATATCGATGGACTTTATTTGGATGATGTTTCCTATGACCGACGAACCCTGAAAAGAATAAGGAAAGTCCTGGACCGTACCAAGCCAGGCTGTCTGTTGGATTTGCATTCCAACACTGGGTTTTCCAAAGGTCCGGCCACCCAGTATATGGAGTTCTTTCCGTATCTGGACAAACTTTGGTTTGGGGAGAGTTTCCATTATGACGAAATGTCTCCTACCAACTGGCTTGTGGAGGTTTCAGGTATTCCATATGGTTTGATGGGTGATATGCTTCATGCCGGAGGTAACCCATGGAGGGGGATGGTTTATGGAATGACCGTTCGTTACCCTTGGTATACTGAAGGGGTTTCATGTGATCCCAGGGCCATTTGGAAGCTATGGGATGATTTTGGTATTTCAGAGGCTAAGATGATTGGTTATTGGGATGAAGGGGCAGTAGTAAAGACTTCCCATCAGGATGTATTGGCGACAGCCTACGTGAAAGAAGGGGAACTTTTGATCGCAGTAGCAAGCTGGGCTGAAGATCCAGTTAATGTTAAACTTGACATTGACTGGAAAACATTGGGCATTGGGTCAAGGGGAAAAAGATTGAAAATGCCGGGAATTGAAATGTTTCAAGAAGGTAAGGAGTTAAACTTGGAAGAAAGCTTTCTGATAACCCCCAAAAAGGGATTCTTAATAATTGTGGAATAACAAAGGTTTTCAAATCAGAATAACAGTAAAGTATTGCTATCAATGAGACAAAGTACCAGTGAACTATTATTTAATAATCTATTGCTGGCTATAGTATTCTTGGTCGTTTTATCCGGACAGAATCTATTGAATGCCCAAACGATTATCCGCTTGGAAGATTATGGAGTGGAGGCCAACTCCTACCAAAATGCGGTGCAGGGTATTCAGGCCGCCTTAAAAGAGGCTTCGAAACACGAAAGCTCCATTATCAAATTCCCTGGAGGTAGACTTGACCTGTGGCCTGAAGGGGCAATCAAAAAGGAATATTATATTTCCAATACTACCGAATCGGACACTTTAAGCAAGGAGAAGTCCATTGGTATTTTATTGGAAGGCCTGCAAAATGTGACCTTGGAAGGAAACGGGACATTGATTGTCAGCCATGGGAAAATGATCCATCTGGCAATTGATCACAGCAGGAATATAAAGGTAAAGGATATTGCTTTTGATTATGAAAGACCCACAATGTCTGAATTTGAGGTGGAGAAGCTTGGTGATGACTTTGCCATTGTGAAGGTGAACAAAGACAGTAAACATCATGTGGAAAATGGAAAGGTCACTTGGTATGGGGAAGGCTGGAAAGCCAAACATCTTCATGTGATCAAGTATAGACCAGATCAGGAAACCATGCACTATGAAAAATCCAAGTTTATGGAGAATAGTGAGGCAGTGGATCTTGGAGATAACAGGCTACTATTTCGTGGATTTGACTTTAAGGGCATCAAGCTGAAAGAAGGGGAAATTTTAAGTTTTAGGGATACCTATAGAGACTGTGTTGGCTTACTCAACAACTTTTCACAAGACTTGACCTTTGAAAATATAAGTCTCCATTATTTACATGGTTTAGGAATGGTCAGTCAATTTTCCAAAAATATTCATGTTAATGGGATTCATGCAGAGCCTAGAGCATCTACCCAAAGAGTAATTGCCGGCTTTGCTGACTTTCTGCATTTCTCAGGTTGTTCGGGAGAAATTACCATTGAAAACAGCCTCTTTTCTGGTTCCCATGATGACCCTGTAAATATACATGGAACCCATCTTAGAGTAATCAATAATGATCAAAACAAAATCATTGTAAGGTTTATGCATCATCAGACCTGGAACCTGATGGCTTTTGAGGCAGGAGATTCCATTGGCTTTGTAGATAATAATAACCTTTCCATATATGACTATGCAGTGGTGAAGGAGGTTTCTAAAATCAATCCTAAAGAGCTGGAGTTGACTTTGGATAGGGAAGCTCCAGAGCAACTGGGGGAGAAGCATTGTGTGGAAAATATTACCAAATCACCTTCGGTATTGATTCGAAATAACCGATTTGAGCATACCAATACCCGTGGGCTCCTTTTGACTACAAGAAGAAAGGCGGTAATAGAAAACAATGTCTTTTATCGCACAGGTATGCATGCCATTTTAATAGCAAATGACTGTAATTTTTGGTATGAATCTGGGCCAGTTAAAGATGTGACTATCCGCAATAATCAATTTATAGAATGTGGCTATAATTCTTATCCTGAAAGTTATGCCATTGCCATTAAACCTGAAGTTTTGGAGTTTTCTAAAGGAAAATATGTGCACAGAAACATCAAAATTTTAGACAATGAATTTGTTCTAGCAAATGGTGCGTTGTTTACCGCAAAGGCAACCGAGGGCCTGGTCTTTAAAGATAATACCATCAAGAATGGAACTGCAGACATCGTCCCACCAACAAGCCAACCCTTCATATCTATCGAACACTGTATTGATGTGCAGATCCAGTCCAATAATTTCAGTACCTATAAAGGGGGAAAGCGACTTCAGCTTAAGGAAATGAGCAAGAAGGCCATTCATTTGGGCAAGGACCAAGACTTGGTATTGGAAGAAGAGTGAAGGAGAAAATAAATCTTTGGAACCACAATAATCTATTATATGAACAAAATGATTGTTTTTAAAAGTAGTCTAAATGCACTGATTATTGGCTTGGCCCTACTGGTGAGTTTGGTGGGGTGCACGCAAGAAAAGCCGGTAGCCAAGTTTCGTGGCATGTTCAGTTCTGAACCTGCTGAAAAGTGGCAAGATGCCCTTATAAGTGGAAATGGTGAGATGGGGGTGCTGGTGTTTGGAAACCCTACCCATGAACAGATCATTTTCAACCATGAGCTTTGTTATGAATTTATAGGTTCAGAAGATGTAGAACCGCCCAGTATTGCTGCTTATTTGCCTCATGTTCGGGACTTAATGAAAGCGGGGAAATATGATGAGGCAACGAGGTATTCCTATGAAAAAGCGGTGGAAGAGGGCTTTGGAGGAATTATGTGGACAGATCCTTATCATCCAGCTTTGCTGATGAATGTGGATCAAAAGTTTGAAGGAGAAGTTGAGCAGTATAAAAGGCAAGTAAACTTTGAAACTGGGGAAATTACTGTTAGTTGGTATGCAGGAGGAAATGATTACAAACGTAAGACATTTGTTTCTAGACCAGACAGGATAGTGGTTCAGGAATATAGCAGTTCATCTGATATAGAAATTTCAATGGAAATTGGTCAGTTGATTCCAGAAGTAATTGCCCAGCAGGATAAATATGGAGAGAGTTTAAGAATAGGAAAATCCACCAAGAGTGTTTCTGGTGAATGGATGGAATTCAGACAGCCCTATGAGCTATTCGGAAGGGGATATGAAGTCATCCAAAAGGTTCATCCATCAGGAGGTTATTTACATGCATTAGACGGAAAGGTAGAAATCAGTGGGGCGGACAAGGTGTTGATCATTACGCGAATCGAGTTTTTAGAAGATTTTGACAAGTCCTTAATTCCCGAGACTAAGGGAGTCATTGATCAGTTGGGTACCGATTATGAAAGTTTGTTAGATAGGCACAGAAGGGTTCACGGGGAGATGTTCAATCGGGTGAGACTAGATTTGTTTGATGAGCCTGAACAGATGGCTTATTCATCTGAGCAATTGATTCAAATGCAAAATGAAAATCAAGATGAAATATTTTTACCGCTTTTGCAATCCATGTTTGATATGGGGAGGTATACGTTGATCAGCTCTTCAGGTAATAATCCACCTAATCTCATGGGCATTTGGAATGGGGAGTGGCGGCCTGCTTGGTCAGGAGATTTTACTACTGATGCCAATGTAAATTTGCAGATTGCCTCTGCAGCAATTGGGGACTTACCTGAAGCCATCGATAGTTATATGACCATGTTGGAAAGAGTAATGGATGACTGGGAGATAAATGCGCGGAAACTGTATGGAGCTGAGGGATATTTAGCGGGGACCAGGACTTCCGGAAGAAGAAACTTGCATACGCATTTTAGTATCAGTTTTCCGGGGCAGTTTTGGCTTGCTGGTGCTGAATGGCTATTGCTACCTTGTTATGAATATTATCAGGTAAGTGGGGATGAGGTTTTCCTTAAAGAGCGTCTTTTGCCTGCGTTGGAAAAAACGGTACAGTTTTTCGAAAGCTTTTTACAGGATTATGATGAAAACGGGCATTATTATTTTGCACCCAGCTACTCCCCAGAGAATTCACCGGCCAATATTGATTTGCAGGGAACTGCCAATGCCACCATGGATATTGCAGCCGCCAAAGAAGCGATCTCAAACCTTATCCGTATCAGTGAAGAATTGGGTGTTCATCAGGAAAAAATGATTCACTGGAAGTCCATGCTGGAGCAAATGCCTCCTTATTTGGTGAACAGTGATGGGGCCTTAAAGGAATGGGCTTTGGATGATTTGGAGGATAATTATGACCACCGGCATATTTCTCATTTGTACCCTGTTTGGCCTGGTTTTGAGATCAACCCAGAAGAAACGCCAGAGCTGTTTGTAGCAGCTTCTACTGCAATGTTGAAGAAAGGCCGAGGCAACAATTCTGCCCATGGACTGATGCATGGAGCCCTAATTTTTGCAAGGCTAAAGAATGGTGAAAAAGTTTATGACAACTTGAAGTTTATGCTACGAAATAACTATATCTTTTCAAGCTTGTTTACCTCTCATAATCCAGATTGGAAGATTTTTAATGCTGATGCACTGAACAGTCTGCCTGCTGTGGTACTGGAAATGCTCGTGTATTCGCGACCAGGTGTGATAGAACTTTTGCCAGCTGTGGATGAAAAATTGACTAAAGGCAGCATTTCAGGAGTCAAGTGCCGTACCCAGGCCACTGTGGAGGAATTGGAATGGGATTTTGAAAAAGAAACCGCTAAAGTAATTATATCTTCCTCAGTTGATCAGGGAATTGAATTGTTTTTCAGAAAGGGGGTTAAAAGTATCACAGATCAAAATGGAAAAAACTATGCAAAGTCCTCGGATATATCTGTAAAGGTGGATTTCCATCAAGGCGAGGAAAAAACGTTGAATATTTCATACTAGTAAAAGGCAATTTCAATAATACCAGATGGTATAGGAACCATTCAGGGGGCGTTATCTCTGTGAGGATTTAGTAAATCATTGTGTTTTTTTAGTGAAATATAAAAAAGCCTCTTTTATTAGGATTTTATTATAATCAAATGAATATAAGTGGATTGTTTACTTTCGCTAATAAGTGCACTGGCACTTTGTTTTTAGCTCATTACTGACGGTTTCTAAAGACACATTTAATTTAATTAACCTTTAACTTAATTATATCTCATAACTTTCTGCTTGTTGTTATGGAGCTGGCGATACGTGGATCGAACTCTTTTTTAGAAGAAATGGAAATGATAGAGAAGCTTATAGTTTTGGGGAAGTCTGGAGAGGAGCCACTATAGTTTGTAGTAAGTGGCTCTCCCTTTGCCCTGTTTTTTGATAAGATCTTGGTCCACCATTTCAGTGAGAATTTCGTAAGTTTTGGTGTTTTTCAATCCTAATAAGTTACTAGCCTCTTTCCTTGAGATTTTTCCTTTTTCAAGTAAGTATATCGGGTGACCACTCGGTACTTGTTTCGAACCGATTTGTGGAGGATTTGGGAATAATTTCGAAACTTTCTGATGAAATTAATTCTAAGAATAATTGTTTATGATACCGTCAGCTGGAGCTAGAGGTACATGGATCGAACTCTTTTTTGGAAGAGATGGAAATGATAGATTAACTTAGGCATTTGAAAGACTACTATCTGTGAATATGGTCAAATACTGTTCTACTGGCTTATAAAAAAATATGTTCTAAGGCTAAGATCAAAAAGTATGTGGGGTATTAGGAGAAACAATAATAGAATTTTAAAAAGTAAATAATGTTTACAATATCGAGGTGATTTCCATTGACAAGGATTATAAATATACCCACTGTTGATTGGGTGTTGTATCAAAAGAGAAAAGTAATAGTGTGAAGGGGTTTTTCCTTTTATATTTTAGGTGTTTACTTGAACTCTTACAATTTTTTTAGATAGAATAGCTGTGGAAATAATCTGAACTGGTAAATTGCTCTATGCTTGAAGTATAATTGTATCCTCATTCATGGAGGCAAAGTCTAAATAATATATTGCTCCTTAAACAAAGGATATTAAAGTAATTATTTGGCAATAATTACTTTAATATCCTTTTCTTCTAATGCTTTGATTGTGCTTTTCGGAGCATTTTCATCGGTAATGATATAATGAACATGATCAAAGGAACATACTTTTCCTAATCCTCTTTTACCGAATTTTGAACTGTCCGCAAGTATAACGAGGGTTTGAGCGGCATCAATCATTTTTTTATTAAGGCTTGCCTCTGAAATGTTTGTTATTGATAATCCAAAATCCAAATCTATGCCGTCAACTCCTAAAAACAATATACTTGTGGAAATGTCTTCTAATGTTTTTTCAGCATTAGTTCCTGTGACGGAGGATGAATTTGGTCGGATTATGCCTCCTAGCTGAATTATTTCAATATTTTTTTTGTCGCATAGTTCAATAGTTACTTTGACCGCAGGTGTTATAACTGTTAAGGGATGTATAGGTTGTAAAAACCTAGCAATTTGAAATACAGTTGTTCCTGAGCCAATTATTAATGAATCACTATCTCCTATAAGTTTTAAAGCCTCTTTGGCTATTTTCTCTTTTTGTTCGTAATTAATTAATGCTTTTTCATTTATGGGCCTTTCATTCATATAGGGGTTGTTTAAAGATCCCCCACCTTTAGTTCTATAGAGTAGTTTTTTTTCTTCCAATAGTTTAAGGTCTTTTCTTATAGTTACACCTGAAACATTCATTTTATCACTTAATTCCTGAATTTTTACTCTGCCATCTTCATTAAGCATTTTTAGAATCATTTCATGTCTCTCTGTAATATCCATTTAATGAAAGGGTTTTAAAGTGTTTTTAAACTAATGTATTCAATTCCAAATATAGATTATTATGGAATTTTTTTTGGCATTCATTAATTTATTTGAAGCTATTTAGGGCTATAATTTTATTTATGCCTTGATATTTGGTTTAATATTTGGTTATAAAACATTTAAAAAAGTTTATTTGATAATTTAAATCGCTTTAAATTTGTTTTAAAAAATTAAAAAATGCTTTTTTGTGTTATTGTTAATCATGGATTGTTTCAACCCAAAATAATGTCTTATGAAAATTAATGTTTACGGATTCCTAAGGTGGATTTTTGCTGGCTGGTTTTTAGTCCCCTTATTGGTTCTATTAAATGCCAAGATAGTAAGCGCGCAAAATTCCAATATTACTGGTAAAGTTTATGATGTAGATACAGGAGAATCTCTTCCTGGAGTAACTGTAAGGGTTAAAGATTCCAATATTGGTACTTCTACAGATATTGATGGTAACTTTTCAATTGAATTGAAGGAAGGAGATCAAGTACTTATTTTTTCTTTTATTGGGTATCTCTCTCAGGAGGTACAGGTCGGCAACAAAAGTTCTTTATCTATACCACTTTCTCAAGACATAAAGGGCTTGGAAGAAGTTGTCGTTGTTGGATTTAGCACTCAGAAGAAAGTGAACCTGACTGGGGCTGTGTCTTCAATTTCAGATAAAAATATCTCGGTAAGACCTGTAGGACAGGCGTCAGCAGCACTTCAAGGGCTTGCACCTGGTGTAACTGTTACTCAAAGGTCGGGTAAGCCGGGAGGAGATGGTGGGACCATCAGAATTAGGGGGGTAGGTACCTTGAGTAGCGCAAACCCTTTGGTGATTATTGATGGAATAGAAGGGGATATCAATAGTCTTGACCCCAATATGATCGAATCCATCTCAGTTTTGAAAGATGCTGCCTCTGCATCAATTTACGGTTCCAGAGCTGCAAACGGTGTTGTATTGGTCACAACTAAGCGGGCAAAGGGGGAAAGGTTAGTTGTAAATTATAGAGGATATGTAGGATGGCAACAGCCAACTAATTTACCAAAAATGGTAAATGCTATAGATCATATGAGATTGACAAATGTAGCATATGTTAATACAGGTAGAGATCCCTTATATTCTGAAGAATTAATTAATGATTATATAGAAGATGGCGGAAGGAATATAGATTTATATCCTAATACAGACTGGCAAAAAGAGGTTCTAACCGGTTCAGGAATTATGAACAGTCACTTTATTAGTGTAAACGGAGGGGCTGAAAAGATTAAGTTTCTTACATCATTTGGCTATTTGGATCAAAAAGGTATCATAAATAATTCTGGATTTAAACGTCTGTCCTTTAGAAATAACACTGACGTTACTTTTTCGAAAAGATTTGGTATGAAGGTAGATCTCCAGTTGCTTGCAAAAGTTACTGAAGAACCGGGCAGGAGTACATCTAGTGTTTTTCACTGGATGAATAGGATCCCTGCAAATCAACCGGGAATCAATTCCAATGGTACATGGGGTGAAGGTTGGAACGGTGCGAATCCAATAGCATTTAGTAATGATGGAGGATTACGAAAAAATAGTAGTCTTCCAAGAATACAGCTTAACACATCATTTGATTATAATCCAATTGATGATTTAAAATTATCTGTTGCAGTTGCCCCTCGATTTGCAGAATATAGTAATGATGAGTTTTATGGAGCAATAGACACTTTTCATCCTGATGGTAACTTGGCGAACAGATCTCCTGCTCTGAGCACACTTACCAGAGAGTATAGTCGATCTTTTTATAATAACCTAAGGGCAACAGCTGTCTTTGATAAGGTAATAAATGAAGATCATAATTTAAAGGTGCTAGTGGGAGCATCTAGAGAAGATTATTATAATGAATTTACCTCTGCATTTAGGGATAATTTTATTTTACCTGACTATCCTGTTTTAAACACTGGGTCGGCTGCGAATCAGCAAAACTCTGGATCAGCTTCAGAATGGTCCCTGCAATCTTTTTTTGGTAGGGTAAATTATGATATCAATCAAAAGTATTTGTTTGAAATAAATGGTAGATATGATGGTTCATCTAGGTTTTCAAGTGGCAATAAATATGGATTTTTCCCCTCGCTATCGGCTGGATGGAGAGTGTCCGAAGAGGGATTTATGGAAAGCTTAAGTGATTTTCTTACGGAGTTAAAAGTAAGGGGGTCATGGGGAAGATTGGGTAATCAAGATATTGGTAACTATCCATTTACCTCATCAATTGCCATTGGGTCTTATACTTTTAACAAAGAAATAGTCAATATAGGAGCATTAAATACCATGGCCAATTCCCAGATTTCATGGGAGACTACTGAGATGATAGATATTGGTTTGGATATATCGTTGTGGTCAAACCTATCAATTACAGCCGACTATTATTCTAGAGAAACCAGGGATATACTTTATGATTTGGATATTCCTCTTACCATTGGACTGGGAAGGCCATACCAAAATGCAGGCGTTGTTTCAAATAAGGGATGGGAAGCAGGACTGACATATAAAGGGGCAGTTAATGATTTTATGTTTGATGTTGGGTTCAATATTTCAGATGTTGTTAATAAAGTTATCGATCTGAAAGGGGTTAATAGATCTGGGTTGACAGTTAGTAGAGAAGGTTATCCCATAAATTCAATTTATGGATTTGAATCATTGGGGTATTTTCAATCTGAGGATGAAATAGCGGAACATGCTTCTCAATTTGGAAATGTTAAACCAGGTGATATTAAATATAAAGATCAAAACGGAGATGGTATAATAAATGATGATGATAATGTTGTTATTGGTAGTACTATTCCAAGGTTGACTTATGGTTTAACACTTAATGGGTCTTATAAAGGATTTGATCTAAATGTTTTTATCCAAGGTGTCGGCAGGGCAGATGGATATCTTTACCAACAAGGAATAATGCCATTTTTTAACGGTGGGACAGTTCAGGAGCAACATAAGGATTATTGGACTCCAGATAACAGAGATGCCGCTTTCCCTAGATTGCAGATTAGTGAAGCTAATAATGAAAAAAATTCAAGTTTTTGGTTGAAAAATGCAGCTTATGCTCGTCTAAAAAACCTTCAAATAGGTTATACAATGCCCTCTACTATTAGTTCCCGATTTGGGATCGACAATTTAAGGTTATACATAAATGGGCAAAATTTATTGACACTTGATAAGTTTTGGGACGGATATGATGTTGAAGCCCCTGTAGGAAGGGGGGATACCTACCCACAAGTGAAGGTGTATAGTATTGGATTGGATGTTAAGTTTTAAAAATTGGAGTCATGTATAAAGGAAAAATATACCATATAATTCTAGGTGCTTTTGTTTTATTTCTATCATCTTGTGATGATTACCTAGAAAAGTACCCTTTGGATGGGCCATCTTCAGCCTCTTTTTATTCCAATGAAGATGAATTAATGATGGGATTGCTAGGTTGCTATAAAGGGCTGAATTTTGAGGCTAAATCTGGTAGGCCTTGGCCAGTTATTTTAGATGTTACTACTGATATTAATTGGAACAGAAGTAACCATCAAATGCAACATATTGGTAACGGTAGCCATGATAGTGATAATGGCTCTATTTTGATTTTCTGGAGAGAATTTTATCAAACTATTGGGCGATGTAATTTCCTGTTAGATAATATCGGAAAATTGGAAGGGAACATTCCTAGTGAGGTCTATTTTCAATCAATTGCTGAAGCACGATTTATTCGAGCCATTAGTTATCACTATTTGGTTGAGTTATTCGGAGATGTTCCTTTAGTAACCAAAACCCAAACTTTAGATGAGTCAATAATACCCAGAAGCAGTAAGAGAGATGTAGTTGATTTTATTCTAAATGAATTATCTGAAGCTGCAGAGGTTCTCCCATCAGAATATCCGGCAGATCAGTACCATGGGAGAGCTACCAAAGGTGCTGCCTTAGCAATTAAGGCCAGAACAGCTCTATATGATGAAAGATGGGGTATTGCAGCCGAAGCCGCAGAAGAAGTGATTTCTTTGGGATATTCTTTGAACGATGATTTTGCTGAACTTTTTACCTATTCTGGCCAAACTTCTAATGAGATAATTTTTTCCTTGCAATATTTAAAAGGAATAATTACCCACGCTACCCCAAATTACTTGACCTCTAGGTTGGCTGGGGGAGTTTCAAACGAGGTGCCTCCACAAAGTATGGTGGATACCTATGAATGTCTTGATGGTTTAAGTATAGACAAATCTCCATTATATGATCCAGAGAACCCTTTTGATAATAGGGATCCCCGATTGGGCATGACCCTAGTAGTTCCAGGAAGTGTTTTGTTTGGATATCAGTTTGAAACGAATGATGATAGTGTTAAAGTTTGGAACTATAATACAAGCCCTCCTACAAGAGTGAAAAATCTGGATGCCACCCATGCCTACGCCACCTATACCGGTTATTTATATAGAAAATATACCGATATAAAGGATATGCTAGACGATACTAATTCTGAGTTAAATATCTCCCTTATTAGGTTTGCAGAGGTATTACTTATTTATGCAGAAGCTAAAATTGAAGAAGGAGAACTGGATGAATCGGTGTATAGTGCTATAAATCAGGTAAGAGGTAGGAGTTCTGTGAGTATGCCTCCAATTTTACCGGGCAAGACTCAGGCTGAACTTCGCTCAATCGTTCGTAAGGAAAGGAAATATGAATTAGCGAATGAAGGCTTAAGGTTAATGGATATAAGGAGATGGAAAATCGCTGAGGATGTTATGTCTGGAGAATTTTTGGGAAGAATACCTAATGGGTATTTATCAAATCCTCCTCATATAGATGAAAATGGTACTCCTGATTATAGTAATGTTTTAAATAAGGATGAAATGCGATTGGTAGAAATTAGGTCCTTTGACCCCGATAGGGATTATTTGTGGCCAATACCTAATATAGAAATATTGACAAATAAGTCCTTGGAACAAAATCCTAAATATTAAAATCAGACTGCTTGTTAATATCGGAACATTACAATTTTGTTTGATTAAGTTATTTGAGAAGGGGTTGATTTAAGAATTATGAGTAAACTGGATCTTATTGTTTTTGTTGTTTATTTGATTGGCCTGGTAGCTATGGGAAGTGTCTTTTCCAAAATGAAAGATGCTAAAACAATGTTCAACGCTGGTGGGCAGTCTCCGTGGTGGCTATCCGGATTGTCAGCTTTTATGACGACATTTTCAGCTGGTACTTTCGTTGTATGGGGTGGTTTGGCGTATCAGCATGGTTTGGTAGGTGTTTCAATTTTGATGGTGATCGGCGTAGCCTCATTGCTTGTCGGTTGGTTGGTGGCAGGGAAGTGGAAAAGTATGGGGTATGAATCTGCCGCATCTTTCCTTGATGCCAGGTTTGGAAGGTCAATTGTTCAGTTTTATACCTGGATCCAAGGTGTTGTAGGGCTATTTACAATGGGAGGGGCAGTCTATGCTTTAGCAGTGGTAGTTACTGCACTTATCCCCATGCCGGATGGGCATTGGTTGGCTGATGCTGAAACCGGGCATTTTTCAGTAACAGCAGCCTCGCTGATAATTTGTGCTGTTGTAATTCTGATAACGACAGGGGGAGGGCTCTGGGCTGTATTGATGACCGATGCTCTTCAGTTTATTTTGTTAACGGTTTCAGTAGTTATGGTGGTTCCGATGATCCTGATGAAAGTGGGAGGGGTCAAGGCTTTAATAGAGAAGAGCCCTGATGGATTTTGGCAGCCAGTAAGTGGAGAATTTTCGTGGTATTTTTTAGTGGGTTGGTGTTTGGTGTTCTTCTTCAAGATGGGAGGGGAATGGGCTTATATACAACGGTTTTCATGTGTTAAAACTTCAAAAGATGCCCGTAGATCTTCCTATCTATTTGGAATTCTCTATTTGATCAGTCCCATATTATGGATGATCCCTCCAATTGCATACCAAATTATTGATCCTTCGGTTGATCCCGAAAAGGCGTATATATATGCCTGTGAGCTAGTATTACCTTCGGGAATGCTAGGATTAATGATTGCGGCAATGTGTTCAGCAACTGCCAGTATGGTTACTACCCAACTTAATGTGTTTGCTGGTGCCTTTACTTCTGAGTTTTACAAGCGTATTTTCCGCCCATTTGCCGGGGATAGGGAACAGGTAGTTGCGGGAAGAATTATTACAGTTTTACTAGGGGGGATAGCAGTTGCAGGGGCATTACTGATACCTATAATGGGTACCTATACTGGTTATATATTGGCTTCTGTAGCTATGTTGACCGGCCCGTTAGTTTTGCCGACAATTTGGGGACTGTATTCGAAAAGAATTGGTATTAGGACTGCTTGGGCTGTGACATTAACCGGGATTTTTGCATGTCTTTTTGTGAAAATAGGTTTGATGGAATACAATTGGCTTGGTGGTTACGGGTGGACTAATGATCTTATTTTTTTAGTAAGAAGTAACCAGAGAATGACCGAGATTATTGTTGGCTTAGGAGTACCTGTTTTAATATTGGGACTTGCAGAAATTATACAAAAAGAGACAGATATAGGTTGGGTTAGGGTGAAGGGTGTTGAGTTTGAACAAGTTGAAGTAAATCGCTCTGTTGTACCTTCCCCTTCACCTGCAAAATTGTGTGGCTGGTCAACTATAATCATAGGCGTGCTTATGGTTGTTATCACTCGGTTTGTAGAAAAAGATAGGGTAATCGTACTTTGGTTTTCAGCGCTCTTATTTTTTATAGGATTACTTATTCTTTGGATAAATAAAAAATTAAGCGACAGAAGTAAAATTGAAGATGCCGAAAGCAAATTTAAAGAAGAAGAGGCTGCGGTATATGAAAATAATTAAAAGTATAAATATGAATAGAGATCAAAAAAGAATTAATGAGGAGAGCAAAAATCTTTCTGTAAGATTTGAAACAGATGTTTTGGTTGTTGGGGGAGGGCCTTCTGGTATTATAGCTGCACTTGCTGCAGCTGAAGAAGGGCAGAAGGTCATGTTAATTGAAAATAGGAGCTTTTTGGGAGGTAATATGACTATTGGTTTGCCAATTTTGGGCTTTTTGGGCCAAAAAGGAAACCAGGTAATTAAAGGTTTACCTCAAAAATTTATTGAAAGGTTACAGGCAATTAATGCAGCAAGTGAACATAGGCCTTGTCCATTGCATATGAGTATTACTCTCGTAGAGCCAGAAGCGGTCAAGAATGAAGCCCTGTCAATGTTGGTGGAGAAGGGGGTGGATGTAATGTTGCATACCTATTTCGTTGATTCAATCATTGAAGAGGGTGAAATTAAAGGGGTCGTTATTGAAAGTAAAGCGGGAAGAGAGGCAATACTTGCTAAAGTTGTGATTGATTGCAGTGGAGATGCCGATGTAGCATATCGTAGTGGTGTGCCTTGTGAAAAAGGCAATAGTCAGGGAGGTATGCAGCCCCCTACTTTAATGTTTTGTTTAGGGGGGGTGGATACAGAAAAATTAAGAAATAGTATTCATTCAGAGCCACGAACTTATTTAACTGATTTTATACCAGCAGAATATTATGGACAGAATAATCAGTTTATTGTAGTGGGACTTCGGGAGTTGATGGCCAAAGCCAGGAAAGATGGTTATCAACTGCCAACTGAAAGGACCATTATTATTACTGGGTTAAGAAAAGGAGAAGTTTGGATAAATATGTCTAGTGTACATGGTGTAGATGGTACTGACCCCGAGAGCTTAAGTAGAGGAGAAATAAAAGGTCGAGAGCAAGTTAAAGATATTGAGGAGTATTTGAGGAACTATGTCCCAGGCTTTGAAAAAGCTTATTTTTCAAAAATGGCTCCATTTTTAGGGATTAGGGAAACCCGTAGAATTGTAGGGAAGTATGTGATGACCAAAGAGGATGTGCTTGAGTGTCGAAGGTTTTCGGATTCGGTTGCTGTGGCCAGTTACCCGCTAGATCTTCATCACCCACATGATGGTGGATGTACCTTACAGTGGTGTGGAGATTGTTATGATATTCCATATAGGTCATTGGTGCCCCAAAAGGTGGAGCAATTATTGGTGGCCGGACGAGCTATTTCTACCACACATGAAGCAATGTCTGCTATAAGGGTTATGGCTCCTTGTATGGCTATGGGGGAAGCAGCAGGTAGGGCAGCCGCCATTTCAATAAAGGAGGGAATAAAACCTTCTCAAATAAATGTAGGGGTTTTACGGCAAAAATTGTCCAACTCTGGGGCGTTTTTAAACCCTAAGGAAGAAGAGAGTGGTATTGTAAATAGTTAATACTGTAATGATGAGTAAGATTTTAAAGCCAATCATTGGCCTTGTTGTTTTGTTGGTTTTCATACATTCTTTGGCAGCACAGGTTGTGGACAATCATAAATTTATATCTGCAAACATTAGGGTAGACCTACCGAGAGATACCGTTTCAGGAAATGGCTGGGAATCAAGGAAGGATATAGTTTTTGAAGTGTTGGGAAACGAATTACCTGATATTATCTGCTTTCAAGAAGTTTTGAAGAATCAGCAGGTGGATCTGGAAAATTATTTTTCACAATATGATGCTTTTGGATTTTATGGGCCTGAAATGGATAATCATAATAATGGTTATTACGGAATAGCTAAAAATCCCATTTTTTATTTGCGAGACAGGTATGAATTAGTGGGGGCAGGAACATATTGGTTGTCAGATAAGCCTCATTTAGGTGGGAGTAAATCTTGGGGGACAGCAAGGGCACGGCATGTCAATTGGGTAAGATTAAAGGATAAAAACTCTGGAAAGGAATTTAGGGTGGTCAATACGCATTTAGACCATATTTCTCAATTAGCTCGGGATCATCAAATAACAATGATTATGGAAGAATGCTCTCAATATAAAGATGATTTTACTCAAATCCTTACGGGTGATTTTAATCAGGATGCTAAAAGTATAGGAATCAAAACTATTAAAAGATACGGTTGGGAGGATAGCTATGAATCAGTAAATGGATTGATGGATGCTGGATATACTGTGCATGGATTTAAGGGAGCAGGGCTGGATAAAAAAAGCGGTAAAGTTGATTTTGTCTTTTTCAAAGGAGAAGGATCAGTTAAATCAGCATCAGTGATCAAAAAGGAAAAAAATGGAAAGTATCCAAGCGATCATTTTTTTGTATCGGCTGAATTAGAGTTCTGATCTAAACTGGATGATTTGAAATTAATGGATGAATAATATTGAAGATGTATTGTAGAAGAGCTCTTTTTCTATGCATGCTTGTTTTGTTTGCTTTTCAAAGAAAGGTTTTTCCTCAAACCACTAAGCATGTTGTGATAATTACAATAGATGGCTTTAGGCCCGATTTCTATATGGATAAAGAATGGGGAATGGTCAATCTTTTGGAAATGAAGGAAAACGGCATTTATGCTAAAGGTGTAAACAGCACATTCCCTACACTGACATTTCCTAATCATACGACAATTATCACTGGCCAAAGAAGCAAAAACCATGGCGTCTATTATAATGCTCCTTTTGATGGTAGCGAGTGGTACTGGTATGCCCAAGATATTAAGGTTCCAACACTTTGGGATTTAGCGAAAAAGGAAGGATTGATTACAGCTTCGGTAAATTGGCCTGTATCCGTTGGAGCACCTATTGACTATAATATTCCAATTATAAAGGAAAAAGGAAGGCCTCAGTTGGAAGTAATAAAGGAGTTTTCCAATCCAAAGGGCTTTCTGGACGAAATTGAAAGAAATGCTACAGGAATATTGAGTCATGAAGATATGGTTGTTAGTGGGAACCTGATTGCCATGGATGAAAACGTGGGTAGGGCAAGTGCTTATATTTTAAGAAGATATAAGCCTTCGCTGATGACAATCAGGTTTTCATCCATTGATCATTTTCAACATAAGGAAGGAAGAAATGGTCCTACAGTTAAGAAAGCCGTCGCAGGTGTGGACAGGGCTTTAAGAAATATCATTGAATCTTTAGAAAGAGGGGGTGTTTTGAAGGAATCTACAATAATTGTTACCGGAGACCATGGTTTTGTTGATGTCCATACCACAATATATCCCAATGTTTGGCTTAGAGAAGCGGGGTTAATTATGGATAAGAAGTTTTGGAAGGCAAAGTTCTATACAACAGGAGGAAGTGCATTTCTGATGTTAAGGGATAAGAATGATGAATCTACAAAATTTAAAATAAGAGAAATCCTTGAAGAACTTCCCCATTCACATAGAAAATTATTTAAGGTGGTTGAAAAAGAGGTCTTGACTGAAATGGGGACTGATCCAAGTCCGGTTTTAGCTTTGGCTGGACAAAAGGGGATTCGCTTTGGAGGGAGAATAACAGGTAATGATATTGGTCCAGCAAAAGGTGGTTCTCATGGGTATTTTCCTGATTTTAATGAAATCCAAACTGGTTTTGTAGCATGCGGGGCTGGGATTAATAAAGGAAATGTTATTTCAGAAATGGGGCTTGAGGATATAGCTCCAATTGTTAGTGCTCTTTTGGGTTTACCCCTAAAAACCAATGAAGGGGTTTTGATGGAAGGAGTATTGTCGGATTGATGATAATAGGATTGCCGTTGGTATGTATCCTTAACATGGGTGAAGATCATTGCTGGAATTGAAAATTTTTATTGGGCTTCCCGAAAGTCGGGAGCGATTAAAATATAAATAAATTAGAAGAAATATGAAAATATTAGTGACAGCTCCATATAATAAGGGAGCAATTAATTACCTAGAGGAGAATATTGGACAGGTAATTTACCGTCCCTGGAAACCTCATGGTCGTGCATATAATGAAAAGGAATTGTTGGAGCTCCTTGAGGAGACAGGTGCAAATGCTCTTATCACCGAGCATGATGATGTGAGCTCCACAGTAATCAGAAAAAACCCTGCACTGGAATTTATAGGTGTGTGTAGGGGGACTCCTTCAAATGTCTGTTTGAAAACAGCGGAATCCCTCGGGATTCCTGTGTACAATACACCGGCCCGAAATGCACAAGCAGTTGCGGAGATGTTCTTGGCCAATGTGATTACACTATTAAGAAATACCCTTTCAGGTATTGATTGGTTGGAAAAAGGTAATTGGAATAAGGGAGCACATACTTCTTATCTGCATTTCAAAGGAAATGAACTTGCGGGAAAGACAATAGGAATGGTTGGCTTTGGAGCGATTGGGCAAAGAATTGCCGAAATGGTGAAAGGATTTCCTTGTTCTATTAAATACTATGATCCATTTGTGGACGGAGAGTTTTCTGGTTGCGAAAAAGTGAGTTTAGAAGAAGTTTTTGCGATAAGCGATATAGTTTCGATTCATCTGCCGGTAAACGACCAAACTTTAAGGATGATTGATGGAAACTTATTGAATAAGATGAAAAAGAGTGCCCTTTTTGTAAATACCTCCCGTGCTTCCGTTGTTAATCGGGAAGATCTTCTTTCTGCAATAGAGAGTGGGGATATCCGAGGGGCCTATCTTGATGTCTTTGATCATGAGCCACCAGATGAGTTGGATTATAGATTGATTTTACATCCAAATGTTCTGGCTACCCCCCATATAGCTGGGGCAACCCATGAAGTTGAAGACCATCATGCGAGGATTATGAATCAAAAACTCAATGAGGTCTTTGCGCTGAATAGCAATCAATCTTCCATTGCAAAAAAGTCATGATTATGAGCAAAATCAGTTCATCCCTTAAAAATGAGGGGTTTATGGTAATCGATGTGGGGACAGGAAATGTTAGGGTGGCAATAGTTTCTAAAGCTGGTGATCTATTGGGGATCGAAAGGGATAATATGGTTTATCATAAGGATTCTGCCTATCCTGAGGCCCTTTATTTTTCGCCCAATGTCATTTGGGCGAAAATTATTGACCTAATTAGGAAAATCAAATTTACCCTTAGTGAAAAAGTTGAAATTATTGGAGTGACTGCTTCTAGCCAACGCGAAGGTATTGTTTTGTTGGATGATAATGGAGATGCTGTAATAGGTTTTCCCAATCATGATCATAGAGGAAGAGAGTGGGAAAATATAGTAAAACAACCACAAAGAGTATATGAACTTACTGGAAGACGGCCATCATCCCTTTTTTCAGCAATGAAGTTGGTCGGAACTAGAGAAAGAAGAAGCGATGTTTTTCAAAAGACTTCCAGCTTTACAAGTGTAAGTGACTGGGTACAATATCAATGCAGTGGTGTTTTAGGCTATGAGCATGCCCAAGCGTCGGAAACATTATTGTATGATGTGGTCAGTAAATCATGGTCAGGGGAATTGTGCAATATGTTTCGTCTTGATCCGGAATTGTTGCCTCCTCTTCATGATTCAGGAACAATTTTAGGACCTGTCTCTTCCAAATTTAGAGAAGAATCCGGCCTTCCTACTCATGCAAAGGTGGTTGTAGGAGGGGCGGATACACAGTTAGCTATCAAAAGTACAGGTCCATCCATAGGTGATATAATTTTAGTAGGAGGGACAACAACGCCTGTAGTGAAAATTACGAAAAACTATTTATTGGATAATAAGCAAAGAACTTGGACGGGAAGACATGTTGAACAAAATCAGTTTGTTTTAGAGACTAATGCTGGAGTAACAGGTCTTAATTTTCAAAGGTTAAAAGAGGCCTTTTATCCAAATGAAGGCTACCAAGTTGTTCAGGAAGAGGTTGAAGCCGCTTTGGAGGAAGGGACTGTGGTAAATGCAGTTTTGGGGTCCCTGGTTGCTGGAGAAGACAATCCAATTACCCGAGGAGGTTTTTTCTTTGATGTTCCTGTCGTTACTGAATTGACTAGGGGTGATTTTATGTGCGCATCTCTCTTGGATATTACATGTAGTATCAAGGAGAACTTTGATGTTTTAACAGAGTTGGAACAATATGATAAGGATTATGTTTGGGCCTGTGGGGGAGGTTTTCAGAGTGAGGTGATGAGAACTTTGCTTTCCGGTCTTTTAGGCAAAAAAATTAGATTAAGAGAAGGTTATTCCCAAGCTTCGGTAATGGGAGCTTGGCTCATTTGCTTAGAAGCCTTAAGTGATGATGACAATGGGCATAGGTTGCTGAATGACTTTTATATTGAAGATCAGGACAGGGATTTTTCCACACAGTTTGAAAATTGGAAGCAAACAAGGGGCCGGCTACAAATAAATAATAGAGAGGAGGAACAACTATGATTCGGTGTTTTTTAGGTGTGGATATAGGTACACAAGGTGCGAGAGTCATTATAGCTGACGAATCCGGTAATTTAATTTCCAGCGAGGAAGAAGTCTTTATTCTAAGTGAGGTGTCACGACAGGAACAGTCTCCAGAGATGTGGTGGACCGTAACTAAGACTTTGATAAAAAAGGTCGTCAACGATGCACATTTGAAATCTAGATTTGTTTTAGGGATACAGGCCCTTTCTGTTACGTCTACATCAGGTACAGTAATTCCTGTTGACAAAGATGGAAACCCACTTCATAATGCAATAATGTACAGCGATACACGATCCTCAAAGGAAGGGGAGTGGTGCCGTCATATTGCTGAAAAAAATATAGTGGCTGGATATACTGGTTTTAATAGTTCAAGTGGTCTTTCAAAAATGGTGTGGTTCATGAGAAATCATCCAGAAAAAACAGATCAAATGGACAAGTGGATCCATGCTGCAGATTTTTTAACCAGTAAACTCAGCGGTGTCTGGGGGGTGACTGATTATACCAATGCTTTAAAGTCAGGATATGATGTGGGGAAAGGAGAATGGCCCACTTATCTTTTTGATCAAATTGGATTGAAGAAAAGTTGGATGCCAGAAGTTTATCCCTCTGGTACCGTAATAGGTAACATTGAGATAGTATTGGCTCAAGAACTTGGCTTATCTCCTGATACTAAAGTGACAGTTGGGATGACTGATGGATGTGCTTCCCAGGTAGCTTCTGGTGCTATTGCAGCAGGTTGTTGGAATACTACTATTGGTACTACAATGGTTGTTAAAGGAGTAACCAAAACTCGTATTAGCGATCCGGTTGGTAGATTTTATTCACATAGGCACCCTCAAGGATATTGGATGCCAGGAGGAGCGAGTAATACAGGGGCAGATTGGCTATCGACTGATTTTGCGGGAAGGTTAAGTGAATTGGAGAAGAAGTCTTCTAACCTAGTGCCATCTGGTCATCTTCACTATCCACTCAGGCAAAAAGGAGAGCGATTTCCATTTATGAGTCCGCGAGCAGAAGGGTTCTGTCCCCAGGGACTTTCCGAGGAGGAAATTTACGTTTCAGGATTGGAAGGTGTAGCATTTTTGGAGCGAAATGCCTATGATGTGGCAAAAGAGTTATCGGGTGAAAATATCGAAGCTATTTATACAGCTGGAGGAGGAAGTCAAAGTAATTTGTGGCTAAGAATAAGAAGTAGTGTATTAGGGCTTCCAATATATCGTATGAAATACATAAGTGGAGCTTATGGGGCTGCCGTTTTAGCAGCTTCCCAAACCCAATTTGAAAACTTGGTTGAAGCAGGTGAAGCGATGGTGAAAAAGGATTTGGAGGTTTTTCCAGATGAAATTCTGATTGGGAAATATAAAGAGCAATACCAAGAATTTAAAGAATGTTTGTTGGATAAAGGATATTTAACGGCTGAAAATATATGTTGAAAGTTTATTTGTTAAGACATGGTGAGACTGCTTATAATGCGGCGGGAAATAAATATTGTGGTAGAACTGATGTAGGATTGACTGAGAAAGGGATTGAACAGGCCAAAAAAGTTCATCAGATGCTTGATGGAGTTGAGTTTTTAGCTGCCTATTCATCACCTCTTGAGCGTGCTTTTATGACAGCAAAAATTATTGTTCCTAAAATGGATGTAATTAGGGTGAATGAATTGATAGAAGTTGATTTCGGGAATTGGGAAGGTAAGACCCGGAAAGAGTTTGTTGAAGAAAATGAAGAGGTATGGAAGGATTGGGAGGCTTCTCCAGATACTGCAAAGGCTGGAGGAAATGGAGAGACAGGGATTGAAGTGCTTGAGAGGGTGAATTCTTTTTATGAAGATTTGAAAAACCGTCATAAAAATGGAAATGTTTTGGTTGTTGCTCACAATGGTGTCAACAGACTTTTCATGGCCAATCAATTAGGGATGCCACTTAAAAATTATAGAAGAATAGTCCAGGAAAATTCGGCGGTTACCATAGTTTATCTTTCTGGGGAAGAACCTTTTCAACTAACAAGCCTGAATTGCAGGATTTAGAAAACAAAAGAACATTCAAATCAAATACTTAATTAATTCCTTTAAAATGGAAAAGCAATCCACTGAACAACTAAAAAAGACTGCCTCACAAGTGAGACGGGACATTTTACGTATGGTTCACGAAGTACAATCCGGGCACCCAGGTGCCTCTTTGGGATGTACAGAATTTTTCGTGGCACTGTACTTCAACCAAATGAATCATAAATCCGACTTCAGCATGGAAGGAAAAGGAGAAGACCTTTTCTTCCTTTCAAACGGACACATCTCACCAGTATGGTACAGTGTTTTGGCCAGAAGCGGATATTTCAATACTGAAGAGCTAAAGACTTTTAGAAAGATCGATAGCAGATTACAAGGTCACCCAGCTACCGAGGAAGGACTTCCAGGTATCAGAATTGCTTCTGGATCTTTGGGTCAGGGACTTTCTGTAGCCATAGGTGCTGCCCAGGCTAAGAAAATAGACGGTGATGAAGGTGTTGTTTATGCCTTGATGGGAGATGGTGAACAGCAAGAAGGACAAATCTGGGAAGCAGCTATGTATGCTCCACACCATAAAGTGGACAATTTGATTGCAACCATTGACTTCAACGGCCAGCAAATAGATGGTCCTACAGAAGCTGTAATGAGCCTACAAGATTTGAAATCAAAATGGGAAGCTTTCGGATGGGAAGTTATCGATACCCTAAAAGGAAATGATATGGAATCAGTAGTGGCTGGCTTGGCATATGCCAAAACACTATTGGGTAAAGGTAAGCCGGTATTGAACCTGCTTCATACTGAAATGGGATACGGTGTTGATTTTATGGTCGGTACACACAAGTGGCACGGAATCGCTCCAAGTGATGAACAATTGGAGAATGCCTTGGGTCAGTTGGAAGAAACCCTTGGTGACTATTAATCAACAAAACAGTTAACCGCCCAATCCCTGATCAGTTCAGATTACTTGGGCTTAACCGATCAAAAAATGGAAAAGACTTTAGAAACTAAATTCACCTATACAGAAAAGCAAGATACCCGTTCTGGATTTGGAGATGGCTTGCTAGAAGCAGGACGTAAAAACCCAAATGTAGTGGGACTTTGCGCTGACCTTATCGGATCCCTTAAAATGGGTGCCTTCCAGAAGGAATTCCCTGAAAGATTCTTCCAGGTAGGTATTGCAGAAGCCAATATGATGGGCTTGGCAGCTGGTATGAGCATCAATGGTAAAATTCCTTTTACCGGAACCTTTGCCAACTTCTCTACTGGACGTGTGTATGACCAAATTCGCCAGTCCATTGCCTATTCTGAGAAAAACGTCAAAATCTGTGCTTCTCACGCTGGATTGACTTTAGGGGAAGATGGTGCTACTCACCAGATTCTTGAAGATTTGGGCATGATGAGAATGTTGCCAAACATGACTGTAATCAACCCTTGTGATTATAATCAGACAAAAGCAGCAACCATGGCCATCGCAGAATACGAAGGTCCTGTTTACTTGAGGTTTGGTCGTCCAAAATGGCCTATCTTCACTCCTGCTGACCAAAAATTTGAAATTGGTAAAGCTTGGAAAATGATCGAAGGAACAGACGTAACCATCTTTGCTACCGGTCACTTGGTATGGGAAGCTGTAGTAGCAGAAGCTAAGCTAAGAGAAGAAGGTATCAGCGCTGAGGTAATCAATATTCACACCATCAAGCCATTGGATACTGAGGCTATCTTGGAATCTGTAGCCAAAACAGGTGCTTGTGTTACTGCTGAAGAACACCAATATAATGGTGGTCTTGGTGACAGTGTTGCCCAAACTTTGGCCAGAAACAATCCTTCTCCACAAGAATTCATTGGTGTAGATGATTCATTTGGTGAATCAGGAACGCCAACTGACCTATTGGAAAAATATGGATTGAATGCAGACAATATTGTTAAAGCAGCTAAAAAAGCTATCGCTAGAAAATTAACTATAAAAGATTTGCTATTGTGATTTTTTAGGGGGAGCAATTAATGATTTTAAGTGATTAGTTTAAAAATTATGAATAATTGCCCCCTACACACACTTTGTTTTTTTAAAATCATTTTTTACGTTTTCCTTATTTTATTCTTTATAATCCTATAAAAATAGGTTTAGAATGTAAGTAGACAATCCTTTGGTTTACTCAACACAAATGTTTTTCTAGTTAAAGATTGATTTTTTAATATAGGGCTTTTATTTGGCTATAATTACTTTTATATCTCTTTCTAAAAGTGACTTAATCATGCCTGACGGAGCTTTTTCATCAGTAATAATGTATTGAACTTGATCCAATGAACATATCTTGCCTAGCCCCCTTCTTCCAAATTTGGAGCTGTCAGCCAAAACAATCAGTGATTGGGAAGCATCAATCATTTTTTTGTTCAATGTAGCTTCGGCTAGGTTGGTAATAGATATACCGAAATCTAAATCTATCCCATCAACACCAAGAAATAATAGTCCTGAGGAAATGTTTTCAAGTGTGTTTTCAGCATCTGGCCCTGTTATAGAAGAGGAACTTTTTCTTATTATTCCTCCCAATTGAATAGTTTCAATATTTGGTTTGTCGCACAGTTCTATTGTTACTTTTACTGCAGGAGTAATCACGTTTAGGCGATTTTGGGGATTAAGGTGTTTTGCCAATTGGTAAACTGTTGTTCCGGAACCTATGATGATTGAGTCATTGTTTCCAATTAATTTTACCGCTTCTTTTGCAATTTTTTCTTTTTCCTCAAAGTTAATTAGTTCTTTTTCATTAATAGGTCTTTCATTCATGTATGGGTTGTTGGTGGAAGCCCCTCCCTTTGTGCGAAAAAGTAACTGTTTGTCCTCTAAAAGTTTTAAGTCTTTTCTGATGGTTACCCCTGAGACATTTAGTAGGTCGCTTAATTCCTGAATTTTTACTTTCCCGTCTTCTTGGAGTTTTTTTAAGATTAACTCATGCCTTTCAGTTATGTCCATTTAGATATTTTTTTAACATAATTAAATATAATGTAATGTTATGCAAATATAAATTTATGTTTAATTAATTATTAGTAATTGTTGTTTTATTTAATGTTTGTAGCCCTAGTGATGTTCTAAAATGTTTATTTGAATTTTAAAAAGTTAAATAATCTTTATTATTATTGTTATTATTTGTTTAAAATAATTAAAATATGTTTATTTATGAGATTGTTATAGTCAAATTATTCAAACCCAAAATATTTATGTATGAAAAAGAAGAGCTGTCTGCTCCAGCAATTGGAGCGGGTGAAATTTCTAATAATTGTAGTCTTGTTTTTTGCTGCAAAAACCATCTCTTATGCACAAAATTCCATTCTGGTTTCAGGTGAAGTTTTCGATGAATCAACTAAGGAAACAATACCAGGGGTTACGGTTAGGCTAAAAGATTCTACAATAGGTGCATCTACAGATATTAACGGTAGATTTTCTATAAATATTCCAGAGGAAAAGGGGAGTGTTTTAGTTTTTTCTTATGTTGGTTATTATCCAAGAGAGGTGATGATTAATAATGAATCTCAAATCTCTGTAGGTTTAAAGATGAATTTGGAGGAGTTGGAAGAGGTTGTGGTAGTCGGCTACGGGACTCAAAAGAAAATTAACCTGACAGGTGCAGTTGATCAAATTGGAGAGGAAGCATTTGAGAATCGACCAATGCCAAATGCCACTAGAGGACTGCAAGGGGTTATTCCAAATCTTAACATTGAAATGGGAGATGGAAAACCTACGAGGACCTCTTCATTTAATGTAAGGGGAGGAACATCTATTGGTTCGGGAGGAAGTGCATTGGTTTTGATTGATGGGGTTCCAGGGGATCCATCTCTGCTTAACCCCAATGATATTGAAAGTGTCACGGTTTTGAAAGATGCCGCATCTGCCGCGATATATGGGGCTAGAGGAAGTTTTGGTGTTGTTTTGTTTACCACTAAAAAAGCAGGTAAAACTAAGTCTCAGGTTAATTTTTCTTCGAACATTTCTTTAAATGATAGAACTATTAAGCCAGATCTGGTGACGGATGGTTATACTTGGGCGAAGTTGTTTGACCATGCCTATTATTCATGGAATGATTACAAGACTCATCCTTCTAAAGTGAATAGTGTGTTCCCGTTTTCTCTAGATTATCTTGATGAACTGAAAAAGCGACACGAAGACCCAAAGTTGCCTATGGTGGAGGTGAATCCAGCCACAGGAAACTATGTTTATTATGGCAGCACAGATTGGATGAAGGAGCTTTATGCCGATCGCATGGCTTCAAAAGAGTACAATTTAAGTGTCTCAGGAAGCGGTGAAAGAAGTGACTTTTATGTTTCTGGAAGGTTTAATTCTCAAGATGGAATTTTTAGGTACAATCCAGACGACTATTCAATTTATAATTTGCGTGCTAAAGGAGGGGTGTATATAACCGATTGGTTAAAGGTTAATAACAATTTTGAGTATTCGGATATGGAATATTTCTATCCCATTTTGAATCACCCCTCAAATACACCTGTATTTAGAAGGGTTTCAGATGAGGCTTTTCCAATTGCGATGCTAACAAATCCTGACGGATCCATTACTCAAAATGGAGCATTGGTATTTGGAAGTTTTATCTCAGGTGGAAATTATAGAGATCAAAACCGCTCAAGATTACAAAATACAATCGATTTTTCAGCGAAACTATTGGATGATCGCTTAAGTGTGAATGGTAATTATACCTTCAATAAGATTTACGATAATACTGTTTGGCAGTATACCCCTGTGCCGTACAGCATTTCTCCGTCGGAATCTCGTGAACGAGGAGAGAATAAGTTGATTGAGGAAGATAATACCACGAGTTATAAGGGGTTCAATTTGTTTGCATCTTATGAGGAAAGACTCAAGGCTCATTTTTTTAAAGGAATGATTGGATATAACTACGAAATGTCCAGCCTAAAACGTCATTATCTAGAGCGAGATAACTTGATAAACCCTCTGTTGCCAGATTTTACTCTTGCCACTGGGCAAAACATATTGTTAAAAGGAGGGGGCAGTGAATGGGCAATACTGGGCACATTTTTTAGGTTCAATTATTCTTATGATGATAAATACCTTATCGAAGTTAATGGTAGATATGATGGTTCTTCCAAATTTCCAAAAAACCAGCAGTGGGGCTTTTTTCCATCTGCATCTCTTGGATGGAGAGTTTCTGGAGAGGATTTTTGGGAATCTCTAAGTGAAACTATACCACAGTTCAAGCTAAGGGGATCATACGGATCACTAGGAAATGGTAATATCTCTCCATACCAATACTTAGGAACGATGTCCGTCGGTTTGTTGGGAAGATATATTAATGGTTCAAATCCTTTATATACTAGTAATCCTAAGGTAGTACCTAACGGACTTACTTGGGAAACTGCCACTACTTTAAACTTGGGAACAGATGTAGGGATGTTCGGTGACCAATTGACAGCTACCTTTGATTGGTATATTCGTAATACTACGGACATGTTTACAAAAAGCACTCCTTTACCTTCTGTTTTTGGAGCTTCTGAACCAAAAGGAAATTTTGCTGATTTGCAGACTAAGGGGTGGGAATTATCATTGAGTTGGCGGGATCAAATATCATGGGATAAGCCGCTTACCTATAGTTTGAGGATGACTATATCTGATAATATTACAAAAGTAACCAAATACAATAACCCGGAAAAGGTTCTTAGTGATTATTATGAGGGGCAGATACTAGGGGAAATTTGGGGCTTTGTCAATGATGGATATTTTACCGATCAAAAGGATATCGAAGACCATGCTGATCAAAGCTATATCAGGGTTTCAGCTGCAAATAATCCCATGCCTGGGGATATCAAATTCAAAGATTTAAATGGTGATGGAGTAATTCTTCCTGGTAGCAATACAGTGGATGACCCTGGGGACAGGAGGGTGATCGGAAATTCAACCCCTCGTTACCAATTTGGTTTTTTGTCCAATATGGAATGGAACAACTTTTCCCTCTCTCTTTTCTTTCAAGGGGTAGGTAAAAGGGAATTCTGGCCTGGGACAGACAATTCCCTTTTTTGGGGGGCATATAACCGGCCTTACAGCTGGCATCCAGCAGAAATGGAGTCTATGATGTGGTCGGAAAACAATCCTGATAGCTATTTTCCTAGGTTGCGAGGTTATGTTGCTCTTAATAGTCGTGGTGAACTTAGGGTTGAGCAAAGCAAATACATTCAAAATGCAGCTTACGTTAGACTGAAAAACCTTACGATAGGATATGACTTGCCTTCAGCTATAATTAATAGCATTAAAGGGCTTTCTAAAGCTAGAGTTTATTTTAATGGGCAGAACCTATGGACCTATTCCCCTATGTTCAAAATTATGAAGACAATGGATCCAGAGGTGATTGAGGGTTCGGATCCAGAATTGGCATCTAATCGGGGAAATGGGATGAGGTATCCCATGCTCAAGACCTATACTCTAGGTATTAATGTCACCTTTTAAAACTCAAATTCAATGAAAATGAAAAAGCTATTTTATAATGTTTGGGTGATATGCGTATGGTTAATGGCAGGGTGTTCTGAAGAACTTAACCTTTCGCCAATAGATACAATTTCACCAGAAAACGCTTTTAACAGTGCAAATGACCTACAATTATATACCAATTCTTTTTATAGGATACTACCCGATGGAGATGCTATTGTTCGTGGGGATGCAGTAAGTGATTACATGGTAAGGAATACGGTAACTTCTTATCTTACGGGTACTTATACTTCTCATGATGTTGGAGGGTGGAGTTGGTCCCAGCTCAGGAATATCAATTATTTTTTGGAGAATTTTGATAAGGCCGATATTCCTGATGAAGCAAAAGGACACTTTGAAGGGGTGGCCCGCTTTTTCAGAGCCTGGTTTTACTATGAAAAGGTACAGAAATGGGGAGGAGTACCTTGGTATGACAAAACCCTGGATGTTTCTGACCCTGATATATACAAGGCAAGAGACAGTAGGGAATTTGTTATGGATAAAATTCTTGAAGATTTGAATTTTGCTTGCGAAAATATCCGTTCCCTAAAAGACGAAACTGGAACGATGGTTACGAAGTGGGTTGCATTGGGATTCAAATCAAGAGTTTGTCTTTATGAAGGAACCTATAGAAAATATCATGATGAAATAGGTTTGCAAACAAGTGCTGAAGCTTGGTTAATTGAAGCGGTTACAGCGGCCGAAGAGATTATGGAAAGTGGAAAATACCAGCTCCATGATACAGATGGGGACCTTAGTTACCGAAATCTTTTTATTCAGGAGTCGGTACAGTCTGACGAAGTACTACTGAGTTATGCTGGTAGCCAGTCTATGCGTATTTTTCATGATGCCAATTGGTACTTTACTAGTTCAACCTATGGGCAACGGTTAAACCTAATCAAAACTTTTATTAATACTTACCTCAATCGTGATGGTTCCCGTTTTACAGATCATGAGAATTATGATGAACTGCCTTTTTGGGAGGAGGTAGAAAACAGAGACCTTAGACTCCAACAAACCATACGAATGGGAGATTATAGCCGGGAGGGGACACCTGAAGCAACTGATTTCAAATATTCCTTTTCAGGTTATCAGCCTATTAAATTTACATTGGACTCCAAGGCAACTGATGGAGTAGCTGAGAACAATAATTCTCTGCCTTTGATACGCTATGGGGAGATCCTTCTAAATTATGCCGAAGCAAAAGCGGAGATTGGAGGATTCACATCAAATGACTGGGAAATTAGCATCCAATTGTTAAGGAAGAGAGCAGGGATTGTTGATTCTTCCATTCCCACCCAAGTGGACGCCTATCTTCAGGAACACTATTTTCCTGAAATTTCAGATCCCGTTCTATTGGAAATCAGAAGGGAAAGGGGAATAGAGTTAGTCATGGAAGGGTTACGTTTCCAGGATCTAATGAGATGGAAACAAGGGCACCTGTTGACGATGGAATATGATGGAATGTATATAGAGAGAATGGATGAGCTAATGGATGTTAATCAAGATGGTTTTCCAGATGTTTCATTTGTTTCCAGTACACCTTCAAATCCAGAATCAGGTGTAACGTATTACCTGATTGATGGGAACCAGTTCAAGTTGTCCCAAGGGAATAAAGGAAAGCTGCTGCTTTTCCAAAACCTAACACGTCTATGGGAGGACTACCAATATCTTTATCCTGTTCCATATGATGAAATCGTGCTAAATAGAACACTTGAACAGAATCCGCAATGGGACAATTGAGAGCCCTAATTATCAATATTTCGAAAAATTTAAAAACAATCAAACCCATGAAAAAAATAGTCTTTTTTATATTAACTCTTATTCCCTTGTTATATGGTTGTGATAGCAGTGACAAATCAGACCACGAACCAACCTTCAGCTACTCCCTTCTGGTTTTGGATGAAGAAGGATTTATACTTGAAAATATTCCTGTAGAACTTTATGACGATACTGGTAAGCTACTGGAAACCCTAAATACAGATATTGAAGGAAAGGTTGTATTTACGGGTCTTACAGAGGGAGAATATTCTTATACGGTTATTGGAAACGAGGACAGCCCTATGTCCGGGAACTTTAGGTTAGATTATATCAGCTTGGAAGAATCCATTTCAGTTATAACAAAAGTAATTAAACAAAACGCGTCAATTATTGTGACGGGTATTTGCTCTGATCCGCGTGGTTCTGATGGTGCTGCTGCAGGGACCTCTTCATCCTATGATGGAGGGAATATCATTGTAGAACATAAAGGAGGATATGAATATATCCAGTTAATGGCACTCGAGGATATCGATTTTTCCCAAACCCCATATTCGGTTGTCATTTGTGACAACAGTGCAGCAGGCCCAAATGGTTGGGCAGAAGGAGGTATGTCTACCATAAAATTTGATCTTAAGGAAGGCTCGGCTGCAAAGGGTTCTTTTTTCTATGTAGGGGGTATGTCCAAAGTACTTTCTGGATATGGAAGCTGTGGAAGTGGAAATGATGGTTATAGCACAGATATCAGTAATGCCAATTGGATTAGAACAATAGATTACAAAACGGATGGCGGTGACGGATTTGGGGATCCCACCGGTGGACTTTTGGGAAATATGTCTGGAGATGGTAGCAATACCGCTGATGGTATTGCAGTATTTGAAGGACTTAATGTTACTGAGGCTTCAATTCCCATAGATGCTGTTTTTTATGGAACCTTAATCGGTGGGGCATTTGATGAGGAAAATGGTTATGGATATCGAATACCCGAAAACAGCGATCTATATAGCAATATTGATAGTGAAGGTAACGAGCAACCGTTCTTTGGTCAAGGATCCAATACTTATCTCTTTGACCAGCCCAATCAAGATGTCGGCGGATTTAATAAACTTGGTGGTGTTACAACCGAAAAAATCTGGCTTGAATCAAGAAAAAGTACTATCAAGTATTTTAGTTATTGTAAGGAAGATGGAAATACGCTGTCAGAAATCGAAGAGGATGAGGGAGTCACTGTTTTCCAAGTAATAGACTAATACAAATGTCTTACTCAATAATACCCAATAGAAGAATTGTTGAAACCAACTCAAAGAATATGATGAAGCGTGTAGTGTCACTTTTTTTTATAGGGCTTGCAATAATCCTTTCTTTTGGAAACTGCAACTCAGAGGAACATCGTCCTTCTGATTCAAAAGAGGATGATGATAAAGAGGTAGAATATGCTCCATTTAAGGTCATGTCTTTTAATATTAGGCATGACGATGATAAGGATCCTCTTTCTCTTCACGAAAGGAAAGACCTTATTCTGAAAGAAATTACACAACAAAATCCCGAAATAGTAGGACTACAGGAATATTCGAATAACTGGTTTGAGGATTGGATGAAAATCAAAATGCTTGATTTAGGTTATCAGTATTATATGGATGAATCTGCCTCAAAAGGCTCACCCAAAGTTATTTTCTACAAAGAAGATAGGTTTGAAAAACGGTCTTTTGCAACCTTTCAAATGAATTTTACGGAAAACAGGTCGGGTTCATGGGTGATACTTTATGATCAAGAAAATGACCTTAAATACTTTGTTTGCAACAGTCATTGGACTACGGTTTCTTCAACTGAAAGAGCAAATACTGCAGGTATAGTGTTGGAGGAAATAGAGCAAAAACACCAAGGTTTACCGGTAATTGCTTTTGGTGATTTCAATGCAAAACCCCATACACGAGAAATGCTTAAAATGGAAAGCCACAAGGTTCCTGCTATTACTTATGCGGATTCCACCTTTGCCCCAACATTTCATGGTTGGGAGGATGAAGGTAAAAGTAAAATAGATTGGATTTTTTATTCTTATGATAATCTTGAAAGAATAGGGTTTAGGGTGAGTAATGAAAAAATAAATGGACAGTGGCCATCAGACCATTGGGCTATTTCAGCAGAGTTTTTACCCAGGAAAAATGTAAATGAATAATTTCTGTAAAATCCAATATGACCTATGAAAAATATTCTGAATGGAAGTATTAGCATTGCTTTATCTATGTTGATATTCTTAGCTTGTCTGATAATGTCAGCTTGCCAAGGGCCTGGGGATCTCGAACCTTTACAGTTTTCTGAGTCAGAGGAATCGTTTAGCTTAAATTCGTTTAGCATTTCGTCAGAGTTGAAAGTCATGTCATTTAACATCCGTCATGATAATGCAAATGATCCCTTGTCTTTGAATGATAGGAAGGGCTTGATTCTTCAAACAGTTATTGATAATGATCCTGATGTTGTAGGATTACAGGAATTTTCCAATAATTGGTTTGAAGCTTGGATGGAAGACAAAATGGATAGTTTAGGATATGATATCTATACTGTTACTTCAACAGGGACTCCAAAAGCAATTTTTTATAGATCCAGTAGATTTAGTAGACTGGATCAAGGAAGCTTTGAAATTGTTCAAACTGAGACAAGAAATGGGACCTGGGTTGTTTTGAATGACTCGATTACGGGTCAATCATATTTCATCTGTAATAGTCACTGGACAACCGTTTCTTCTACGGAAAGACAAGCGATGGCCAGTTTAATTAAAGATGTGGTTGAAGATAATTCAAATGGTCTACCTGTTATTGTAATGGGAGACTTTAATGCTCAGCCCGGGACTCCTGAAATCTCGATCTTAAAAAATACCACTGGTAGCAACAGTATGGTATGTGTGCATCATGAAAGCGGTAATACTTTTCATGGATGGGATGCTATTGGAGATAGTAAGTTAGATTGGATCTTAAGTTCAAGAGATTTGGCTTTTATTAGCTCCAAGGTGATAGATACCAGTTATAGCGGGGACTGGCCTTCTGATCATTGGGCTATAATGGGGGAATTTATCCCTGCTATTTATGGTGAACTTAATATTGATGATCAGGGGATTAGTGGGAGTGCTAATACAAGATATTACTTTGCAGATGTAACTGGAGATGGAAAAGTAGATAAGATATATTGGAATCCGACCTTCGATTCAGGTCACACTAGGGTATATGCATCTGATGGGGACGGATCTTTTACCTTTTTGGATTCTAATACCAATGGTTCAAGTCAAAGTTCAAATACCTTTTTCTATTTTGCTGATATCACAGGGGATGGTAAGGAGGATAAGGTTTATTGGAACCCTACTTATGATTCCGGCCATACAAGGATTTATGAGTCAAATGGAGATGGAACCTTCAGTTTTCTCAATTCAAATGCAATTGGTGCCAGTAATTTAACAAGTACTAGTTATTATTTTGCTGATGTGACTGGAGATGGTAAGGCTGACCAGGTACGGTGGGATCCCACCATTGATTCCGGCAAAACACAGATATACCGATCCAATGGGGACGGTACATTTACCTTTCTAGATTCTAATACCAATGGTGCTAGTCAAAGTACAAATACAACTTTCTATTTTGCTGATGTTACCGGCGATGGTAAAGCAGATAAAATCTACTGGAACCCGACATATGACTCTGGACATACACGGGTCTATGGGTCAAATGGTGATGGAACTTTTACTTTTTTGAATAGTAACACTTCTGGGAGCAGCCAAGTGTCTACCACAAGATTTTATTTTGCCGATGTTACTGGGGATGGTAAATCAGATAAAATATTTTGGAGACCAAATATCTATAAAGGTAAAGTGAAAGTATACCCAGCTAATGGTGATGGAACTTTTGATGGACCAGTGTATTCACTTCGTGGAACCTCTCAAAGTGAAAGTACTTTTTTTTATTTCAGTGATATTAATGGAGATGGGAAAGCTGACAAAATTAGATGGAATAAGGACGAAGCACCTTCTGGTTATAGTGTTGGTACTTTAAAGAACTATTTGGCAGAATAAAAAGCTTCAATTAATCGATCTGACAAATTGTGATTTTTTGTAAAAGGATAATGTAAAATAAAGACTATTTAAGAGAGTAAAATTTATGATAGATATTAAAAAACAAAATCAATGGATAGATAATATTGGTCTTCCCAAACAGCTTATTTGGGGGTATTTGGGAGTCCTTATATTTATGATGGGAGATGGGATTGAGCAAGGATGGTTGAGTCCATACCTCATGGAAAGAGGCTTGAGTATTCAGCAATCTGCTTCTCTATTTACCGTTTATGGAATAACGATTGCCCTAGCATCGTGGTTTTCAGGTGTCCTTACAGAAATGTATGGAATGAAAAGGACAATGACTATAGGTCTGATGTTTTATGTTTTGGGAACCATAGGTTTCATAGGTTTGGGACTTCATGCATTTGATTTTAATATGATGTTGATTACTTATGCATTAAGGGGATTTGGGTATCCATTATTCGCGTATTCTTTTTTGGTTTGGCTAAGTTATAAAAGCTCTAAAAATCAACTGGGAAAAGCTGTAGGTTGGTTTTGGTTTGTTTTTACGGGGGGATTAAATGTTTTGGGAGCATATTATTCAAGTTGGGCCATTGAAAAGTGGGGATACCTTGAAACCTTATGGAGTTCTATTTTTTGGGTAATACTAGGAGCAGTTTTTGCCATAATTATTCAAAAAGGTAGATTGGAACGAAAAAATAATACCAGCAAACTAAAAGAGCTCAATAGGGGAATATCCATTATGAAAGATCATCCCAAGGTATTGTTGGGAGGGGTAGTTAGGGTAATAAACACAACAGCGCAGTTTGCTTTTCCAGTTTTTATCCCCAGTTTTTTTGGGATACATGGAATAAGTACCACAGAATGGTTGCAAATATGGGGGACAGTATTTACTGCTAATATTGCGTTTAACCTGTTTTTTGGTTTCGTTGGAGATAAATTTGGGTGGAGAAATACTGTAATGTGGTTTGGAGGAGTTGGATGCGGAATATCTACGTTACTTTTTTACTACAGTGCAGAGTGGTCTGGTGGTAGCTTTTGGGCAGTATTAGGATGTGGAGTTCTTTGGGGGGCATTATTGGCCGGTTATGTTCCCCTGTCGGCATTGGTTCCATCCCTAGTAAAAGATGATAAAGGTGCCGCAATGTCTGTCCTTAATTTGGGAGCAGGTTTGCCGGTTTTTGTGGGACCAGCATTGGTAGGACTATTTATTGGAGTTGTGGGCTCCGAAGGAATTGTATGGATCTTATCTGGGCTCTATTTTATAAGTAGTTTAATAACTTATTTTATACAGCTTCCTGAGGAGGAAGAAGTCGTAATGACTTCGGAGGAATCATTTAGTAATTAAAGCAATAGCATTGTTTCCTGTTTGATTTAAAATTATTGTGGTTTAAGAAATTGGATGCTATTGAGCTTATGAAAATTGGAGGATAAATCTATTCTTTGATAGAATCCATGTTTTTATGATCCGATATTTATGGGAAACAACAAGCTTCAGCATTTTATAGTACAACTTAAATACCAAGTAGAAATGAATAGCTTAATTAGATTATTATTTGTGGTTTTTATTGTTTCAGTTTTTGTAAAAGAGAGTGCGTATGCTCAAAAAATTCATAAAATTAAATTAAAGGGGGCCAAGGAACTTCACGAATTTTTCAGCTATAAAGAAGACGGGAAAGTTTTGATAAGTGGCCATAGGGGTGGAAAAGAGGAGGGATATCCAGAGAACAGTATTGTAGCATTTAAAAATACACTTCGTTATACTCCTGCATTTTTTGAAATTGACCCAAGACTTACCAAAGATAGTGTCATTGTATTAATGCATGATGCCACCATTGATAGAACTACAAATGGGAAGGGAAAACTGAGTGACTATACTTGGAAGGAAGTCAAAAAACTAAAGTTGGTAGATGTAACTGGAAAAGTAACAAAATATAAGGTGCCTACTTTAGAGGAAGTTATTAAGTGGAGCAAAGGCAAGACTATAGTTGATCTTGATCATAAAGATGTTCCTATGGAAATGACAGCGGATTTGATAATAAAATTAAATGCATTTGATCATGTGATGGTTACAGTACATAAACCTAGTCAGGCTGAATATTATCTTGAAAGGCATAAAGATTTTATGTTTGCAGCATTTATTAGGAATCTCGAAGAATTGGAAGCATATGTGGAGGCAGATATCCCCTGGTCGCAGGTTATGGCATATGTTGGTCCACTGAGCAAGCCGGAAAATAAATTGTTGTACAAAAAACTACATGATAGAGGAGTCATGGTGATGGTATCAGCAGCTTCAAGTTATGATAAATTGGATCTAGAAAATGAGCGGAACATAGCCTATAGAAAAGTTATTGAGGATGGAGCAGATATTCTTGAATCTGATTTTCCTATTAGGGCAGCAAAGGCCGTAACTCCTTTGATTTCAGATGGAAATATAAGAAAATAAAAGAGCTGTTATAATCTGTTGGTTGGTGATGTTCAAAGGACTTTTAAAACAAAACCTTTACTAAATGACTGCGCCAGCAAATATTAATAATCAAATGAAAAAACTACTTTGTGTAATATTTATTCTTTTTAGTCATATCTATTTTGGGTTTGCCCAAAATATGAAAAAACCAAAGTTGGTAGTAGGGATTGTGGTTGACCAAATGAAATATGAGTACCTTCACAAATTTAACGAAAGATATACAGAAGGAGGGTTTAAGCGATTGATGGATAAGGGGTTTGTAATGAAAAATGCTCATTATAATTATATTCCCACGTATACAGGGCCTGGGCATTCGTCAGTATATACAGGTACTACTCCCGTCACTCATGGGATTATAGCGAATAATTGGTATGTGAGAGAACTGGATAAAAGCATATATTGTGCAAGCGACAGTACTGTTACTGGAATAGGCGGAACGCCACAAAAGGGAGAGATCTCTCCAAGGAATCTTCTTACTACCACTATTACAGATGAACTTCGCTTATCCACTAATCGCCGTTCTAAAGTAGTAGGCATTGCCCTCAAAGACCGTGGAGCTGCCTTGCCTGCAGGCCATTTAGGAGATGCTTATTGGTATGATGGTAAAAGTGGTGAATTTATGACCTCTACCTATTATGGCGAAGAGCTTCCTGACTGGGTTCAAAAATTCAATAAGAAAAATTATCCTCAAAAATACCTTTCAAAGGACTGGGAACCACTTTATAATGTCAAAACATATACCCAGAGCATTGAGGATGACAATGACTTTGAAGCACCTTTTATTGGAAGGGAAACCACAGACTTTCCGTATGACCTAAAAGACCTTCAAGAGAACAACGGCGGTCTTGGCTTAATATCTTCTACTCCTTTTGGAAATGACCTTACCTTGGATCTGGCATATGCTGCCCTTGAAGGCGAGGACCTTGGAAAAGGTGATGAAACGGACTTTTTAGCCGTTAGTTTCTCTTCTACAGATTATGTGGGGCATAGGTTTGGACCAACTTCAATAGAGCTTGAAGACACCTATCTTCGATTAGATAAGGGCCTAGGAAAGTTCTTTGATTACCTTGACAAGGAATTTGGTAAAGATGGGTATTTAGTTTTTCTGACTGCCGACCATGCAGTAGCAGATGTTGTGAATTATATGAAAAGCGTAGAAATCCCAGCGGGAAGCTTAAATTCAAAATTTGTTATTACCCAATTGAAGGGTTTTATGAATCAGAATTATGGAGAGGGGAAATGGGTATTAAATTTCTCGAATGGGCAGGTCTTTCTCAATAGAAAATTAATAAAGGAAAATGGACTTGAATTGACAAAGGTACAAAGGGAAGTAGCTGATTTTATGCTCCGATTTGACGGCATAAAGGAGGCATACACAGCGTCTGACATGATGAGCCACGAATACACCCATGGCAGAGCGCACTTACTTCAAATGGGCTTCAACCACAAATCCTCAGGTGATGTGCTATTGATTTTAGAACCTGCTTGGCTGGTCAACTCTTCTAGAGGAACCACCCACGGTACTGGATATAAATATGATACCCATGTTCCTATTTTATTCTATGGATGGAATGTGAGGGCAGGAAGTAGCACTAGGTATTGTACGATTACTGATATAGCACCTACATTGTCCATGCTGTTAAATATAAGAATTCCTAATGGAGCAAGTGGCGAACCAATTTTGGAAATATTAGACTAAGGATTAAATTAATGATGTCTTATGTAATCCATTTAGTTAAAAGTATTTGCCATATAACGAGGTTTTAATAAAAGTTGCTATTCTGTTGATTAGGAAAATACATGGATTAATGTTTTTCCTCGAAATATTGAAGAGTAAATAGCTCTATTATAAATCTATATTTGGATGTTACTTAAGTTTCTGATGTAGTTTTTATAGTTAAGTTATCGATAGATTCCATAGTTTTTTGATTTAGATTAAAAGGTAATATCCTCTGGATACAGCAAGATGTAGTTTTGTATACAAAACCATCTTTTCAGCCTCCAAAGTCGGGGGAAAGGTGCTCGGGACTCGCAGCTTTTTGATGTTTTTTAGTAGGTTTTTTAATCTCAGAATTTGAGATATTTATTAGCGATAATTAGAAAGGGGAAGCATGGGGCGTAAAATTAGCCACTGGACTGCCCTGATACATTATCATTCCCGAAATGACCCAGCTATTAAATGATCTTGCTTTTAGAGAAGTAGGATTAAGGGAAAATAAAAAGTTCCTTTAGATGACTCAATTCCACTAAAATAAAGGAAGTTAAGTGGGACTTTATTTGCTTGTCAATTTTGCCATTTATAATGTAATTTATTCATCTACTAAAGGAAGATTTTTTTGCCCAAAGTGATTCGTCCATGTTTTTGAACAAAAAATCCATTTAAAAAAGAGCTTATTGTCCTTATTTCGGGGATGTCCAATTGAATAAATTGAGATAAATAATAAACCTAAAATAAATTTCTATAAAAAAACTCAAACTCTTATTGATTGCCTTGTTGTTAGGCTATGTTTGAACTTCCTGGGCACTGACAAAAATTACATAGGTAGTAACATAAAGTGAAAAGAAGACGATACCTTAAGATATTATAGTATTCGAGGAGAGGGATATGCATAATATTGCCACATTGCTTAAGCCGTTCTGATTACTGTATCAGGATCACTGTACATGGCGGACAGTATGCCCAAGTCATAAAAAGATGGACAAGGGAATTGAACAGTGATGATTAGTGGGGCAGATTCCTAGCAGCACAAGCGTTGGATTAAACTCGAGAATATGTGAGATCAGTGGAGAAAACTCGCCATCAATGAAATTGGGAAGTCCTGAATAAATACGTAATCAGGATAGCTCTTATAGCATTGAACAAAATGAATGGAATGGAACTGAAAAAAGAAAATAATAACATGAAAAAAATAATAATTACAAGCCTTTTCATAACTCTGATATTTTTTTCCTTAACCTCTGAAGGGAAAGATTATGTGATTACAGACTTCGGAGCAGTCAAAGGTGGAATAGCAATGAATACGAAAGCCATACAATCAGCCGTAGATCAGGCGCATCAAGCAGGAGGAGGCAGAGTTGTTGTTCCGGAAGGAAAATACTTATGTGGAACTGTTATCTTAAAAGATAATATTGAGCTGCATTTGGAACACGGGGCATATATCCTGGGAAGCACAGACCACGATCAGTTAACTCGCCAGGAAGTTAGGCCATACCGTTCATTAAAAGATGAAATTGGCTGGTATTCCATCTTCTATGCTGCTGGAGCAAAAAACATTGCTATAACAGGTACTGGAACAATCGACGGACAGGGAGCTGGCCAGTTACCTCGTCAGGAAGGAAGTGGTGATCGAGATGGAAGACCCCGAAATATTTTATTCATAAGTTGTTCAGATGTTACAGTGACAGGAATTACACTCAGGAATTCAGGTATGTGGAATTTCCACTTATTGGATTGCGAAGATGTTTTGGTGAATAATATTAAAGTTTATAACCATAGCAATCGAAATAATGATGGAATTGATATTGACGGGAGCAGAAGGGTATTGCTTACCAACAGTATCTTCGATTCTGGAGATGATGCAATATGTCTAAAGAGTACTGGAACTGCTCCATGTGAAGATGTTGTAATTAGTAATTGCGTTGTTAGCAGCTTTTGCAACGGCATTAAAATGGGGACCGAATCTACGGGAGGATTTCGAAATATCAATATCAGCAATTGCATTATAAAACCTTCCATACATCCTGAGAAGCCTGATCCAAGCCGAAATCCTTCAGCCATTGGAATAACCGGCCTCTCATTGGAAATAGTTGACGGTGGAATTATGGAAGGTATTTCAGTGGATAACCTTACCATAGAAGGTACTAAATGTCCGATTTATGTAAGACTGGGAGGGAGAAACAGAAAACATAATCCTGAGGCACCAGAGCCAAAAACAGGCAGGATGAGCAATATTACCATTAGCAATGTGACGGCTTATAACAGTGGGAATTTTGCCTGTTCGGTTACAGGGATTCCAGGACATAAAATTGAAAATGTTAGGCTGAATAATATCAACATTATACAGCAGGGAGGATTGGAAAATGGAGATTATTTAATAGGCTTAAATAATGTAAGTGAAAGTATTAAGGGGTATCCACAACCCACAGTATGGCAAAATCTACCGGTATGTGGCTTGTTTATGCGTCATGTGAATGGAATATCTATAAACAATTTTTCAATTAATACTTTGAAGCCCGATCCACGTCCATTATTTATGGCGCACGATGTAAATGACCTTATAATCAAGGGGGTTAACGCAGGTAACAATGTTGATATTGAATTACCTTTTTTCAAAAAAGAAGTAACTAATTATAAGATTGAGTTTTAGAAGTGTTGTCTTTAAACCTTCCTGGGTTTAAGTTCAAAATAGGTTTTCAATTTGTATTACTAAGAAAAAATGAAATGAAAAAAATATTAGAAATTGCCCTTTTCACATCTCTCATGTTCTTTTATTCTATTTCTAATGGAAAAGACTATATGATTACCGATTTCGGTGCAGTGAATGATGGTGTGACTTTAAATTCTAAAGCCATTCAAGCAGCTATAGATCAGGCAAATCTGGAAGGAGGAGGGAAAGTAATAATTCCTAATGGGATATTCCTTTCAGGAACACTTACTTTGAAGAGCAATGTTGAATTATCATTGGAAAAGGGTGCGGTACTTTTGGGCAGTACTGATATTAAGGACTATTATACAATTGAAGGTAACAATGCTTTAATAATTGCACATAATCAGCACGATATTACTATTTCTGGTGAGGGAAGGATTGACGGACAAGGCCAAGAGCTGGCACTAGGAATTGACAGTTTACATCATAGTGGAATCAAGATAGATAAGGGATATAATTATCGCCGCATGCGCCCTGGAGGACGACCACACCTAATAAAATTTAATGGATGCAAAAATGCTAAGATTCTTGGAATAAAGGCTATGAATGCGGCTAGTTGGGTGCTGCGCTTTGATAAGTGCGAACCTCTTGAAATTGATCGAGTACATGTAGATAGCGATGTATTCTGGAATAATGATGGTATTGATATTGAAGATTGTAAAAACGTGCGTATTACAAATTCTTATATTAACTCCGCTGATGATGGAATTTGCCTGAAGTCAAATGATCCCAATTCTTACTGTGACCAGGTTTATATCAGCAATAACACTATTCGATCAAGTGCCAGTGCCATTAAATTTGGCACACGTTCTAATGGTGGGTTCAAAAATGTGACTATTGAAGACATCACGATTTATGATACCTTCAGGTCTGCATTGGCATTTGAAGCTGTAGACGGTGGTACAATCGAAAACATAACAGCCAATAATATATTCGCCAGCAATACTGGAAATGCCATATTTATTAAGCTTGGACAAAGGAACGTAGATGGTGAAATTAGCGAAATCAGAAACATCTCTATCAAAAACCTCTATGTGCATATTCCATTTGAAACCCCCGATCTTAACTACTCATTTCGGGGACCAGAATTACCATTTTTTCATAATCCGTTTCCAGCATCTATTACGGGCCTTCCTGAACAAGATGTGGAGAATGTAAGCTTAGAAAACATCAACATTTCTTATCCAGGGAGAGCTAACAAAGGCTACTCTCATATGGACTTATGGAGGCTGGATGATATCCCTGAAAATGCTGCAGAATACCCTGAGTTTCACATGTTCGGGGAACTCCCCGCCTGGGGCTTTTATGTCCGACATGTAAATGGATTATCTATGAAAGATGTGAGGTTGAGCGTGCGTAATGATGATTTTAGACCTTCATATGTTTTTGACGATGTTAAGAACTTAAAACTTGAAGGAGGGAGCATAACCTCACTTTCTGATCATCATCAGGTGATTATTAAGGATACTGATAAAACGAAAATTCATAACGTTAAAGTTGACGGAAAGGAACTTAAAGTGATCCCTTCTTATGGGGACAACACTGAGGTTCTAGGAGTTGAGTTATTGAAAAAAGAAGGCATTGATTAAATGAAATAACCTTGCGAGTTATTTTTATCAGCTATAGTAATTTCTGAGGGTAGGTAATTTAATTCACAATATCTGACTAATTCAGATAAAACAAGAAAGAGAGAAACAAGTTTTGTGATGGTCTGAGATTTCAACTCTGGAAGGTTTCCAATTTGACTTTGATTGGGCTGTTATTTCCGGAGTTGAAATTTAGATACAGTAATTGTTTCTGTTGAATTCATTCTTGCACTGATTTAAAATTGCTTCAGCATTATTAGGGACATTAAATGGGACAGTAAATGCTGGAAAATCACTACCGGATGTATAAAGGGAAATGTGGTGTTGAAAAAAAGGCTTACAATATCTCCAGAATTATCAAAAACCTATCAGATTTGGAGCTGCAAGAGCCCTGATCAGACAAACTACTAAGTTTATTTTTGAAGAAATCAAAGAAACAATGCTGACCTTCAAAAGGGTCATAACATATCTTTTGGCAGATGAAAGATGATGACCGATATACTGGTAATTACAAATTATGAATTCGATAGGCACACACTCCTGATGACAAATGATTCCATTGTGAGCCTCAGCCAGCATATCAGAGAACTCCAATTGCGCTCCGCAGCGCTTTATCCCAGTATTCAGTTTGGTGTTGAAGTAATAAAATGAGTTTAGGACCAATCACCATGGAACAGATGGCAGGGGCAATCCCCTCACCACTTCCACTCAGGGAGAGTTTGATGATTGTGTGGCCACAGTTGAGCGGACTGATTGCAGCGACTGTACTGTGTTTTGCCCTTTCTTACTATTGCTTTATGAGAAGGGAAATTAGGACTTAATAGGAAAATTTGACCTTTTTACCACAATCTATTTGTTTAATAAATTTATGAAAACATTAAACATAAATTATTAATAGTCCTTTGTAAGGGGATAAAAAATATGGGGAACACGATGCTATATTTTTAGCAATCACTCCATCTTTCTGCAAAGGTATTCCGGAAAGAAAAAGCGTCAAGGGCAGGCTGAATGCTTCCTGTCGTCAGCACCCTTGACTCCTTTCCCATTCCGTTATAAAGTGGCATTCAATAGGAGTGAATGGGGAGGTGTGGTCATCAATAAATTCAGAAAGGATTTTAATTGCCAGGAGGAATCATTAAGAGGGGGCTAAAGGGTTTGCTTTTGAGTAATTTAAATGGAGTTTTTAAAGAACATTAAAACCTGATTTGGGTGGTTGTGAGCTAAGTGGTTTGGGATGGTTGATCGTCAGCCGGAGCTTTAAGAATCGTAATAATAATTATTGGACCGGTTAATTATTTAGAAAGGCTGTTTTTTACAGCTTTTAGGATCCTTTTTGATATTTTTTTAACTGGCTATAGGTGTTTCGAGTGGGATTTCACCCCACTCAGGTTTAACTGGTGAATTTTTGTTTCAATGGTTTTTCAATTTGGTCATGAACCAAAAAGGAAAATATCATGACTACTTTTCAATCCCAGTTCAGCTTTGGGCATATCGTACCGCCCCAACTTGATGAAATCAAGACCTTCTTTTCAGCAATGGCCGTTCCCGTCGCCGAGGCAGAGGTTTTTTATTATTATTACCAAGCTATTGGATGGCATACTGAAGGAGGAATCCCCATCCATAATTGGAAGGAGGCTGCCCAGGAATGGTTGTATAATCTTGAAGATTGAGCAATGATGGGCGCAAGGAAAAAATTAAGACTCAAGCAGGTGGAGTCAAGGATACCTGAACAACGGTATCAGGAATTGGTCAACCTGCTTTCTAAATCTCAAAATAACACCATGAGCGCCCTGATCAGGGATATACTTTCCAATAAAACCATCATCTGCAAAACCCATGATGAAACGGCAGATCTCCTTCTAGATCAAATGCAATCCATTCAAATGGAGATCCATGCCATAGGGGTAAACATCAATCAGATTACCCGTTATTTCAATAGCCTGAAAGACCCCTTGCGGAAAAAGGCTTTGGTAAAACAAGTGGAAAAGCAATTGGCCTTGGTAGGAAATAAAATAGAAGAACTGGAAAGTACAATGCAAAAGTCCTTTCGGTAATGGTAGCCCGGATCAGCTTGGGAAGAAATATCCTTGGCCTACTGTATTATAATGAGGATAAGGTAAAGGAAAAAAAGGCGTCCGTTCTCATGGCCAATGGTTTTGGGACAAATGGTGAAAATGCCTCCCTAAAATTTAAACACCAAAGGTTTCTCTTTTATACGGAAAAGAATACCAGGGCCAAGTTGAATGCCTTTCATGTCTCCCTCAACTTTTCTCCTAAGGACCAATTGAATGATTCCGAGAAGCGATTTATCGCACAAGAATATATGAACCGTATCGGCTTTGGAAGTCAACCTTATTTGGCCTATGAACATATGGACGCCGCACATCCGCATCTGCATATTGTCAGTACCAATATTACTCGAGAAGGGAAGCGAATAGAAACGCATAACCTGGGCAAGGAGCAATCGGAAAAAGCCAGAAAGGAATTAGAAAAAGAGCTAGGTCTGGTGGTTGCAGAACAGCAAAAAGAACAGGTGCTAATAATGCAGCCTTTGGAAAGGCTGCATTATGGAAAAAAGGAAAGTAAAGCTGCAATGGGCAATATTATCACTGAGGTGATGAGGACTTATTCCTATGGCTCAATTGGTGAATTTGCCTCTATACTGCGGCAATTCAATATTGCATTGATTCAGGGAGAAAAGGGAACAAAGATGTATGAAAATAAGGGCCTGGCCTATAGCCCAATGGATAGTAAGGGAAAACGGATTGGTGTTCCCATTAAGGCAAGTGCCTTTTATTCGAAACCAACCTTTTCCAAGCTTCAAAAGAGGATGGAGCACAGTAAAAGGAAAAAGGAAGGATTGGTTTCAATCACTCGAAATAAGGTGTTGGAAGCCCTGAAGATTTCCAAAGGGAAGGGGAAAGGAGCATTCGAGGAAAATCTTAAAAAGGCTGGTCTTGCAGCTGATTTTCATTATTCCAAAGAAGGGGTGGTTTTTGGCCTGACCATCATTGATCATGTCAACCGATCTGCCTTCAAGGCATCGAAACTATCCAGATCGCTGAGTGGTCAAAAGGTTTTTGTCCAGCTAAATCCAAATTTGGAGGAGAAAGGCCATTCCAAATTGGAGATTGATGCTTTCCAACATAATGTGGGGCCATCATTCTTTAACCAATTCAGGGAAAGACAAAAAACTGAAACCCCAGTATGGGAGGTAGAGAATAGTAGCTTATTAGGTGCCTTTATAGGCCTTGTTGAAGGAATTGCTAGGCCAGAATGGGAAGAGTTAACCGATCCTTTTGATAAAAAGAATAATAGGAAAAAACGAAGAAAACAACTTTAAGATGGCTACAGGAGAAAATACCCAGGCGCTTAGGGAAATTCTGGATCTTACCCGAAAGGCCAGCCTCACAGTATTACTGGTCCATTTATATTTGGTGCTTCCTGTACTATTTAACCATTGGGGATTGGTACAGCCGCTTTGGGATAATTTTATTCAGGAATTGGGCAAGCTGCCATTTCTTGGAAATGACTTTTATGCCAAAGCCCTGTCCCTAGGATTGCTTTTTATCAGTCTTTTGGGAGCAAAGGGTAAAAAGGATGTAAAGGTCAAATGGCCTTCTGCATTGATTTGCCTTTTCCTAGGCAGTAATCTCTTTATGTTTTCAAATTATTGGAGAAGACTGACAATAGATCCTTTGACCTTGGGGTATTTTCACAGTATTTCCATGATTATCGGCTATCTGATGGTGCTATGGGGAGGAGGGAGGTTGTCCAGATTCCTGAAAGACCAAGGCAGCAAAGGGGTATTCAACAGGGAAAATGAAACCTTTCCCCAAGAGGAAAGAAAGCTGGTCAATGAGTATTCCATAAATCTTCCAGCCAAATACCAACTGAAAAACAAAATCCGAAAGAGCTGGATCAATATCATCAACCCTTTTAGGGCATTATTGGTACTGGGTACCCCTGGATCTGGAAAGAGTTATTTTGTGATCCGTCATGTGATTACCCAGCATATTGCAAAGGGATTTTCAATGTTCGTCTATGATTTTAAGTACGATGACCTTTCCAGGATAGCCTATAATGCCCTGCTAAAATCAAAAGGTGTCTATCAGGTTTTACCCCAATTTTATACCATTAATTTTGATGACCTTTCCAGGAGCCATCGCTGCAATCCCCTGGAACCTTCTACCATGTTGGATATTACCGATGCCAGTGAATCTTCCCGAACCATTATGATGGGCCTCAACAGGGAATGGATCAAAAAACAAGGGGACTTCTTTGTGGAGTCGCCCATCAATTTTTTGACTGCCGTGATCTGGTTTTTGAAAAAATACCAAAAGGGCAAATTCTGCACCCTGCCCCATGTCATAGAAATGATGCAGGTGGATTATGATAAGCTCTTTTCTGTATTAAGGACCGAACCGGAAATCGAGGTGCTCATCAACCCATTTGTTTCTGCTTACCTCCAAGGAGCTGCGGAACAACTGGAAGGGCAGATAGCCAGTGCCAAGATCACCATGGCAAGGCTTTCCTCACCACAGCTTTATTATGTGCTTTCTGAAAGTGAATTTACGTTGGATATCAATAATCCCAAGGAACCCAAAGTAGTCTGCATGGGTAATAATCCCCAAAAGCAACAGGTATATGGAGCAGTGTTGAGTTTGTATATTTCCAGGATTACCAAGCTGGTCAACCAAAAGGGAAAACTAAAATCCAGCCTGATTTTCGATGAATTTCCCACCATTTATTTTAATGGGATCGATAACCTGATCGCCACGGCAAGGTCAAATAAGGTAGCCACCTGTCTGGGGGTCCAGGACTACAGCCAGTTAAAAAAGGATTATGGCAGGGAGCAGGCCGAGGTGATCATGAACACTGTCGGAAATATTGTCTCGGGGCAGGTGCTGGGAGATACGGCAAAACAGCTTTCCGACCGTTTCGGGAAGATCAGGCAAAAAAGGCAAAGCCATTCCATTAATTCCAATGATACTTCTATCAGCCATTCCACCCAACTGGACCTGGCGGTACCACAATCTACCATTGCTTCACTTTCCTCAGGGGAGTTTGTGGGATTAGTGGCCGATACTCCTGAACAGCCTATGGAACTGAAGGGGTTCCATGCGAAAATCATCAATGACCATGAGGCCATAAAAAGGGAAGAAAGCGCCTATAAGGAAATCCCTGCATGTAGAAGGCTGGGGGAGAAGGAGGTCAATGAAAACTATAAAAGGATCAAGGCTGAAATCCATGAACTGGTTGAATCGGAACTGGAAAGGATGATGGACAGTCCTGGATTAATGGGACTGATTATTCAGAAAAGGTGATTCTAAGTATTACTAATACGGATAATAAATTACCAAGGGCATTCCATGAGGTTTTCCAAAACCGGCTCTTCATCAGAAGAAAATGTAATGTTTTCCTCTAGTTTTTCCTGCTTTATATAGAATTCCCACAAACCTGAATCTATGCCTTTTTGGGCTTCTTCAATGGAGATATTCCACCTTTCACCATTTTCATTTAAGCCACCAATTCTATTTATTGATCCTTTAAAAGGTCCTTTTTCTACTTTGTTCACGCATTGGATTCTTAGTCTTCGCATACAGGAGCTAAAATTAATATGGAATTGATTAGGAAAATGATCCGTTTTCTTTATCAATTTTATCTTGTAAATATTTAGTCATTCCCTCTGCGAGAAACTGGACAAGTGGTAGGTCGGAATTTGACCTTTCACAGGAGATGATAGTTTCAATATAGGCTTTTCTGTCGTTTTCGGATTTAATCTGGGTAAATACGGGAGGACATTGATGTTGCATCAATACTGCACCCATTATTATCCTACATACACGTCCATTCCCGTCAGCAAAAGGGTGGATGTCATTCAGGAATTTATTATGAAAATAAGCAAGGACTGTCAAAATATGCTTTTCGTCTTTTGAATTGTCAATCTGGTCAAACTTTCTTTAAAAACATCCACATATGATCCCATAATCATTTCAAGGTTGTAATGAGGAGCATATTCTTTGTTGGGGTACAAAGGTTGACGATATCCAATTGTTGGGATATTTCTATAACAACCGATAAGTTCGGGTTTGAAATCAGTTTCCCAAACCAGTTCGCTGCTCATCAATTTCCTATGTATGTCTTTAATAACTTCTTCGCTGCACTCAAATGTTTCAATATGATCTATGATTCCTTGAAGCGTATCCTTGTGGTTGGCTACATCCAATAGACTTTTCATCTTTCCCTTCCTAACCATTTCATTATTCAAAAACTGTATGGTTTCCCCGTACTTAATCTGATCATCCTCCAAACGGGAGGAGAAAAATGTGAAATCGTTGATAAGCATATTGCTAAATTCTTCCGTCCACTTCGGGGCAGGGTACTTTTCTCTGAAAATTCGAAGTGATTGATTGAAATCCACTAAAAAAGACGATAACATAGGGCGTCAGGCAGCGTATTTTTTAAAGAGATGACGAACCCAATTTTTAATGTCATGGGGATAAGCGGCAAGCCTGTTGGATTCATCTGTAGTCATGGTTTTACCAAAGAAAAATAAATCAAAATCTTCCCTTACCGATTCAGGTATCTCATCAATGGGTACCAAATTATTGCTTTGGGAAAGTCTTTGTAAAGTCGATATGTCGGTTTTGGTAATGAACATCATCTCGAAAAAACCTCAAGCTGTATATACTGGTCTAATATTACAATTTATTTACAAATGTAATAAATATATTACTTAAAAGATTTTTTAAGGTGCTTAGTTCCTGTTTCTTATTCAATTATCCAGCTAAGTTAGGCAGACATTGCCCATACAGGACAAGGAACTTCGGCATAAAACCACCGCTAATCCCTTGGCTGGTTTATTCCGATCCTCCTTGCCTTTAATGTGCCCTGCAGCCTGGGGATGCTTCATAATTAAAATCATTCACCAAAACGATGTTATTATGAAGCGTTCAACAAAGCATTCCAGAAAAGATGTTTATCAGATTGTCAATGAAAGGATCATGTCCAGTCTTGAAAAGGGGATTATCCCTTGGAAGCGGCCTTGGTCTATAATGGGACTGCCCAAAAACTACCAGTCAGGGAAGGTGTACAAAGGGATCAACCTTTGGCTACTGCTAAGCTGTGGCCATGGAAAACCCTATTACCTGACCTTCAAACAAGCTGAAAGCCTGGGAGGAAAGGTACGAAAGGGATCTAAATCCATCCCGATCGTTTACTGGAATTTTGTTTACCAGCATAAGGAAACCGGAAAAAAGCTGACTGAGCAGGAAGCTAGAAAATTGCCCAAAGGTTTGGTGGACAGGCGTGCATTCCTCAAATATTATAATGTATTTAATATTGCTGATGTGGAAGGAGTGGATTGGGAACTGCCTGATACCAATACTGAACAGCCCTTCAAACCAATCAAGGCTTGTGAGGATTTATTGAAAAAAGTACCTGATATGCCTGAAGTAAGATATGAAGAGGCACAGGCTTACTATTACCCTAAAAAGGATTATATCAATATGCCCACCAAGGAACTGTTCAGAACTGAAGCGTATTTTTACCAGACGCTGTTCCATGAGCTGGTCCATTCGACCGGCCACCAGAAAAGGCTTAACCGTAAGGAACTATGGGATGCATCGGATAAGGATAAGAGCGCTTATAGCAAGGAAGAATTGACTGCTGAAATGGGCGCCAGCTACCTGAGCAATCTATGTGGGATATGGAAAGAAGCCCAGCAGGAAAATTCTTCGGCATATATACAGCATTGGTTGGGACAGCTGAAAGAGGATAAGCGCCTATTGGTAGAATCTGCTGCCAAAGCACAGAAAGCAGTGGATTACTTGACCGGTGGAAAGAATTAAAGCAAAAAAGGGGATATTCCCCTTTTTTGCTCATGCGTTTATTTGTCCTTGTTCTTGATTTCCTGCACCTCGGTACGGATCTCCTGGGCCAAGGTCTTGATGGCCTGCATGCCGTTTCTTACCCTTGTTCCGGCAGCCTTATTGCCCTGTTCGTAAAACTTGTCGAAATCTGCTTCCAAGGAATCCACTAATTCCTTTACTTCTGAAAATCTGCTCATTTTTTTAAGTGTTTAATTATTGAAAAGACAATTTTAAGGAAAAATTCGTGCCAATTGTTTCCTAGATGGGAAGACTTGCTAAATTTATCGTGTTTTTCAGGTAAGAGGGGGCAAATGCTTAAATTCTATCAAATAAACATGCAGTCATGAATACCAAGCTAATTGTCGACCATATTGATATTAGGGATAAAAAAAACTTTATTAGCTAAGATGAAAAAATCTGCTCGAATATAATTTCAAATTTATGCCTGAATGGTTTATTGGGGATGTGGTAAAGGAACAAGGGGGCTGAGTAGGGACAGGTTCCCAAATGGTTGATCTCGACTGTATTGCTGTCTGTACCACATACCGCATTCACAAAAAAATAGTCATCTTCCCATTCGTAAATCCCACTATAATAGCTGGCTTTTGAGCTTATATCCGTCCATGCCAATTCAACATCAGTGCCTATCAAACACTTATTGATCAGGTAAAAATCCATAAGCTTCGGAGGAATAACGTGGGTACTATAACTATCAAGATGCAAAGCCAATTTATATATTTCTTCCAATTGATCTTGGTCAGGTTCTGCCTCTGCGAATGTCCTGAAATTATGGCACAGGTTGATAAAGTGGGTATGATCGAAGTCAATGGGAATCATATTAGTTGAATTGGATGACAGGCCTTTACTAAATATACAAAAGGATTTTCCTTTGCTGATAGCACTAGGTGATTTTTATATAAATCCTTATCTTTAATAGGACCATCATTTTTATGCTATGTGCTATCATGTTTCCCTCAATAAGGACATCAAGACGGTAGAAAAGGATTTTGATAAGAAGGTTGCGGAACCGGATCTTTTTCAAAGTGGCTATCACCTCAATGGATTTGCCCAGCCCTATCTTCCTGTGCTCAGTACACACGATAAAAATGCCATCCATATGTACCGGTGGAAACTATATCCCCATTGGGTGAAGGATGAATCTTCCTGGAGGGCCAATACCCTTAATGCGAAAGGGGAGGAACTGTTTGAAAAGGGTTCTTATAAGGCCTATTGGAAGAACAGGTGCTTGGTGATCTGCAATGGCTTCTTTGAACCTCATCATCCAGACGGACAGAAGAAGGCACAGTCATATTACATCCGGCCCAAAGAAGGGGAGTACTTTACCTTAGGTGCGATCTATTCGGTATGGCATGATATTCCGACCTTTAGCATAATCACCGTACCGGCCAACCCCTTATTGGAGGAAATCCATAATGAGAAAAAAAGAATGCCTCTGGTGCTGGATGGTGATCAGGCGGAAGCTTGGTTGATAGAGGATCTCAATAAGGATGAAATGACTGACCTTATGGTCCCTTATCCAAATGACAGTAAAATGGAGGGATATCGGGTCATGGACGGTGTGACCAATTCTAGGTTGGATACCAATGTACCTGAAGTCCTTCAACCAATATAATCAACATGGCGCCCTTTTATTTTTTATCGTTTGCCAACTGACTTAGGGTTGCTTTAATTTCCCTGACATCCCTGCCCACCTGGTCCAAAGCGCTCAGTGGGTCAGGGATGTTTTCGGTAAAATAGCTATGGAATTTCCATACTTCCAACACATCCATTACGGCTACCTCATAGGGATCATAAATTGTATTCAGCGATTCCAAAAGCAGGCTTCGGTTTTCCTTGATGTGGTTAGTGACCAGCTTGAAGCTGATCCCTTCCTCTTTGGTCACCACGATACAGGGCATTTTTTCTTTTATACTGCTCCAGTCCTGTACAAACTCCCCAATTACATATGCCCCTTCTGGTACGGGCAGCATGGAATCCCCTTCGGTAGGGAACATGCGGTATTTCCTGTTGGGATCCAGCTGGGGTAGGTTGAATACGGGAAGCTGACTGATAAAGCCCGGATCACTATATCCTGCCAGATATCCAGCCTTTGCCTTTATGGGCACCAGTTCCACATTTTCCATATTGTCGGGATTTACCGTGGTGGCCAAAATCCTGATGCTTCCACCTTTCAAATAGACATCGTTGCCTGCTTCCAGGTCCCTGATCCCCAGTTCGGAAAGCTGGGACAGGTCCACCTTGATCAGGGTGTCTATGCTCATCTTAAAAAAGTCTGCGAACATCACCATATCTGCCATGGCCGGGGTCTTCACGGAGCCGTTTTCATGGGCATTTAATTTGGGACGGGAAATGTCCAACTTTTCGGCCAGCTCTATCTGGGTCATTCTCTTGCGTTTACGCAGGAATTTGATGTTGGAAGACCAAAAAAAGCTTTGATTTGCCATGTTGTTTTGCTATTATTTATAACACAATAATGATATAATTATTATCAAAACTACTAAATCGTTCGGACAAATGAAAAGGAATGTGGTGCATTTTGATCTGGACACCTTCTTTGTCAGCGTCGCCCGGCTGACAAACAGTGCCCTCAATAATAAGCCAGTGATCATCGGTGGCAGCTCCGAACGTGGAGTGGTGGCCTCCTGCAGCTATGAAGCCCGCAAGTTTGGGGTGCACAGTGCCATGCCCATGAAGCTGGCCCGTAGGTTATGCCCCTCTGCCGTCTATCTGCAAGGGGATATGGACAGCTATAGTTACCATAGCCGTGTGGTAACCGATATCATCCGAGGGGAAGTGCCTGTGGTGGAAAAGGCCTCCATTGATGAGTTTTATCTGGACCTGACGGGGATGGACCGCTTCTTTGGTTGCAGCAAGTTTACTGCAGAACTGAAGCAGAAGATCCTCCATGAGTCAGGCCTGCCCATCAGCTATGCCCTGGCCTCCAATAAACTGGTAAGCAAGGTGGCCACCGAGGATGCCAAGCCCAATGGACAGATGGAAATCCCCTTTGGATATGAAAAGGGCTATCTGGCGCCCCTGGCCATTGAGCGGATGCCGGGAATAGGGCTGAAGACTTCTTCCTTATTGCGCAGGATGGGGGTGGAGACCATCAAGCTGCTTTCTGAAATCCCCGAGCCCATGATGCAGAACCTGCTGGGGAAAAACGGGATCAGCCTTTCTCGAAAGGCCAATGGCAAGGACGATACCCCGGTCATTCCCTATACCGAGCAAAAAAGTATCGGCAAGGAAGAGACCTTTGAAAATGATACGATCAATATGGCCTTTCTGAACGGTGAACTGGTACGGCTGACAGAAAGGGTGGCCTTCAGTCTGCGGAACCAGCGAAGGCTATGTGGCTGTATTACGGTGAAGCTGCGCTATGCCAATTTCGATACGGTAAGCAGGCAGGCCATATTGCCTTATACTTCCAATGATGATGTCTTGCTGAACAAGGCCAAGGAGCTGTTTGCCAAGCTCTATGATAGAAGGATGCTGGTCAGGCTGATTGGGGTGAAGGTGAGCCATCTGGTAGGCGGTTTCCAACAGATCAACCTATTCGAGGATACCGAGGAGTATGTGCGCCTTTATCAGGCCATGGATGCGATCAGGGGGAAGTATGGCTCACAGGCGGTAAGCAGGGCAGTGGGCATGAACACAGGAAGGAGGTAGGCATGTATCTGAACTGTAAGACGTATTTCAGCTACCGATATGGGACCATCGGTACCCAGGAACTGGTGGACATGGCCAAGGCCAAAAAGGTGAAAGCACTGGCGCTGACCAATATCAATAGCACGGCAGATGCCTGGGACTTTGTGGAGTTTTGCCGGAAAGCCCAGATCAAGCCCATAGTGGGGGCAGAGATCAGGAATGGCCAGGAGATGCTGTATATTCTGCTTGCCAAGAATGATGCAGGGCTGATGCATATCAACCGTTTTATAAGCCTGCACCTGATGGAAAAGCAGGACTTTCCAAGGATGCCAGCTTTAAAAGAAGTATGGGTGATCTATCCCTTTGGTTCTAGACAGGTGGACGAATTGGGAGAGAATGAACTGATGGGGATCCGGATGTCCCAATTGATCAAACTGTATAAGCAGGCACCTGAAAAGCATCCTGAAAAGTGGGTAGTATGGCAGCCGGTTACCTTCCAGAACAGGACCTATTTTAATCTACACAAAATCCTGCGTGCCATTGACCTGAATACATTACTCACCAAGCTTGGTCCTGATGATTTGGCAGGAGAGGAGGAATACTTTGGCAATAAGCTGGAGCTCTGGAATGCCTATGCCGAATATCCCTTTATCCTTAAGCAGACCCTAAAGGTCATGGACAGTTGCGCTATAAGCATGGAATTGTATTCGGATAAGAACAAAAAGTACTTTAGCTCCTCCAAGGAGGATGACCGTATCCTCTTGGAAAAACTGGCCCTTGAAGGGATGAAGGTGCGATATGGAGAAGGAAACGCTCTGGCACTGGAAAGGGTGAAAAAAGAATTGCGGATCATCCATGAGCTGAACTTCAATGCTTACTTCCTGATCGTCCTCGATGTGGTACGATACGCCCAAAGCAGGGGCTTCTTCTATGTGGGCAGGGGCTCGGGTGCCAATTCCATCGTGGCCTATTGCCTGAAGATCACCGATGTGGACCCTATCAAGCTGGACCTGTATTTTGAGCGGTTTTTAAATCCCCACCGTACCTCACCGCCTGACTTTGATATGGACTTCAGCTGGCAGGACCGGGATGAGGTGATCGATTATATCTTTAAGCGCTATGGCTGGGAACATGTAGCCTTATTGGGGATGTACTCTACCTTTCAGGGCAGGGCCATTATCAGGGAACTGGGCAAGGTCTTTGGCCTGCCCAAACCGGAAATAGACCAACTGGTACGCCACAGGAAAGATGCCTGTCCGCCAGAGGATAAGATCCAGCGGGCCATTCTAAAATATGGAGCACTTATGCAGGACTTTCCCAATTACCAGAGTATCCATCCGGGAGGGATGCTGATCAGTGAAGCGCCCATCTACCAGTACACGGCCATGGAACGTCCTCCCAAGGGCTTTAATACCGCACAGGTCGATATGTTCCTGGCCGAAAAGATCGGTCTGTTCAAGCTGGATATCCTGAGCCAAAGGGGGCTGGCCCATATCAAGGATACGGTAGAGCTGATCAAGGAAAACAGGGGAGTGGAAGTGGATATCCGTAAGGTGGAGGAGTTCTTCAATGACCCCAAAGTGGCCGATCAGATCAGGAGGGCAGACACCATTGGCTGCTTTTATATCGAAAGCCCTGCCATGCGGCAATTGCTCACCAAGCTACGCTGTGATGATTACCTGACCTTGGTGGCGGCCAGCTCCATTATCCGGCCGGGGGTGTCCCAGTCAGGCATGATGAAACAGTATATCGAGCGGTTCCATCATCCGGATAATATACCCTACCTGCATCCCAAAATGAAGGAGCTACTGGAGGAAACCTACGGGGTGATGGTCTACCAGGAGGATGTGATCAAGGTGGCCCACCATTTTGCGGGACTGGATATGGGGGAGGCGGATATCCTCCGCAGGGCCATGTCGGGCAAGTACCGTTCCCATAACCGCTTTAAGCTGATAGAGGAAAAGTTCTTTGCCAACTGCAAGGAAAAGGGCTATCCTGATGAGATCAGTAGGGAAGTATGGAGACAAATGGAATCTTTTGGGGGCTATTCCTTTTCCAAGGCCCATTCGGCTTCCTTTGCTGTCGAAAGTTATCAGAGCCTTTTTTTAAAGACCTATTATCCCATGGAGTTTATGGTGGCGGTGATCAATAACTTTGGGGGCTTTTATAGTACACGATTTTACTTCCATGAACTGAAGAAAGCAGGGGCCAAGGTCTTTCCCCCATGTGTGAACGAGGGACAGTACCTGACCTCCATCAGGGGAGAGGAGGTCATCGTGGGCTTTGTGCATATCCAGAACCTGGAGAAGAAAACTGTAGCACGCATACTGGAAGAAAGGAAAAAGCATGGGGCTTATACCGGGCTGATAGATTTTATCGAGCGTACAAAGGTAGATGTCGAGCAACTCAATATCCTGATCAGGGTAGGGGCGCTGCGGTTTACGGGCATGGAGAAAAAGGAGCTGCTCTGGCATGCCAATTTCAAGCATAAGCGGATGGAGAAAGCGCCAAGCTGTGAGGCGATCTTTGCTGAGGAGCCAATCGACTTTACCCTGCCTCAATTCCCCAAGAAGCCCCTGGAAGATGCCTATGATGAGATCGAACTGATCGGTTTTTCCTTAGAGGATCCCTTTATGCTGGTGGACGATGATCGTAAAGGTCTTTCCTATGTCATGGAAATGCCCCAACTCGTAGGCAAGCAGGTATGCATGCTGGGCAGGATCGTGACCACCAAACCGGTGAGGACGGTACGGGGAGACTATATGGCCTTTGGGACCTTTCTGGATGAAAGGGGAGACTGGCTGGATACGGTGCATTTCCCGCCGGTATTAAAGAAATACCCGCTGAACTCTGGAGGATTTTATAGGCTTTATGGCAAGGTGGTGGAGGAGTTTGGTGTTTATGCCCTTGAGGTAAGTGCCTTGAGGAATGTGGGATTGCGGAAGTAATACTTCCGTTAGGGGTTTAAAAACCACCTTCCTCACCAAACAAAAACCGAAAATTGCCACCTTCATCAATCAGTCCATCGCGGATAATGGTCCTGCCATTTTCAAAAGTACTTTTTCTGGCCAGCATGAGGCCGTTTCGATAATCTTTTAAGAGGTCGTAGTTGAAGTTAAGGATAACTTGACCATTTATATCAATAAGACCATAACGTCCTTCTTTTCTGATAATGGCCTTTCCACTATCCATCAATTGCCTGAGCGTTGGAGAAAACTTTTCCGTTTCATAGTGAAGGGGGATCTCGAAATTATATTCGTCCAAATAATAATAGTTGGAATCATACCTTTCAACAATCTTACCCTCTTTATTGATCAAAAGAATGGGACTATTGATCTCTTCCCTTACCAGTGCATGTCCTTTGTAGAAGGGAGTTGCGTAGGTATATATCGCTGGGATCACCAGTTCATTTGAAGGGTTAATGTAGCCCTGTTTTCCTTTGTTGTTCGTAACCCGGGCCATGCCGCATGAAAAACGTGTGGGTTGGGCATGGTAGTTAAATGGTATGGCAATATTGCCCTCTTTATCAATAAATCCCCATTTATGCTCTTTGTTTTGAACAGAGGCCAGCCCTTCATAAAAACTCCCTGCACTCAGGTATTGGGGAGCGATCTTCATCGCCATGGATTTGTCCATATAGCCGAACAAATGGTCTGGACTTTTGATGGTAGCTAGCCCTTCTGAAAATGGGTACATTCCCGAATCCTTTCCGAGAATACTGGACCACCTGAACAGGCCTTTTTCTGCATTGGGGAACATGGCCAGGTAATCCCTTTTGGTCAAGGTGTCGATCGGTAGACCTGGAAAATCAAAATATAGGTAGGATAAGTTGGTACGGCCTTCTCTATTCAATTGGGCTATTCCACCATTTTTATTCCATTCCCATAATTTTCTTACTTCCAGTATGGTGTTGTTGGTTTTGGTATCCTTGATCAAATAGTTGTCATCTGAGGTTTCCAAAAAATAACCCTCTATAATCTGAAAGGGGATTGTATTGAATAATTGTGGCTTCCAGTTTATCACATGGAAACTGGAAGGGCTTTCTATATTATACAAATGAATGGAACTGTTGTTCTTGAGTGCTAAATAGTCGCCATCGAAAGGCAGGTATTTCTTGTAGGAAATTTCCATCTGGCCTTCAAGTCGCGTTTGGGCCATTAATAAGATAGGACATAAGCTTAATAGTAATGATAATAGTCTTTTCATCTTTGCGGTAGTTTAATAAGTGGACTCACTCTGAATTATTTTTATACCTCCTCGTATCTTTGCTTACCCATATTTCCATGCCTTGTAGCATGGCATAGATGGCTTTTATGAGCCTTATCTTTTCTTGCAGGTGGGTGTTTCCCATTAAGGGAAAGATCCGATGTTGGTTGACATATATTTGCTGTAGAAAATCCAATCGTTCTTTAATCCGTTTGATGGATTCCTCTAAAGGGATATGGTACTGCATTTCCTTTAGTAAGACCAGGTTATGGAGGTCACCATCTCTTTTTTCCTTTTCATAGGAGGATAGGTCATTGGTGAAACAGATGATCTCCGTGATGGTCTGGTAGAGTGGTTCCAGTTTGGGATGATGGAAGACCTGGGGAGATAGTTTATTGGATTGAAGATAGCCCAGCAGTTCTATGGCTATGCCAGCCCCTGAGCAATGCTTCAACTGGTGGACATATTTGATAATGGTCGGTGGTTTGTTTTTTTGGAGGTTCTTAGCCTCCCATAGGCCTGCTTTAAGGAATTTCCTAATGAACTGGCTGAGCTGAATGCCCAAGCCAATTTTTCGAGCCCTGTCCCTGAACCACCCCCAGTGGATTTCCCAAAACAACTTGCCTATGGCATCATTATAATAAGCATGGATTCCCCTGTGGATATGGTCGTATTTTTTGATGAGCTCCTTCCAGAACTTTATTCTTGTTTGTCCTTTTAATTGATCGGCACGGTCATCAAGGCAAAACAGGACCAGGAACAATTTGGAAATCTGAAGCATTTCCTGTTTGTCTGCATTGGGAAATAGCCTCGCGGCAAATTTGTTCAACTGCTGGTCATGGGTTTTCTTTCTTTCCTCATCATTTAGAAAAAAAATATGGGTTGCTGCCCATTCCCTGCAAAGTTGGTCTGCCACTTTAAAATGTGGATTGAGTTTTGAGCACTGCTCCTCCTCGTACAGCTTTTCCTGCTTCATGACAAAAAAGAATTATAATTACCTTTAATAAACGGTTGCCCCTGCTAGCACTTTGAAAAATGGAGCCGTCATCAGGGAAGTAAACTAAATGTTCATGTGCTATGGAAGCAAATTATCAGTGGATAAGAATGGTTATTTTGCTAAAATGCTGTCCTGTGATGGACTTCTGAAAAATGGATGTGTACTTAGGATTTTATATTTAACCTTTTTAATGTTCGGTCAATAGTAGAAACGGAACATTTGAACTTAAAGGCCAAATCTTTCATGGTCAAATCATTTTTTTCCTCCCGGAAACATTTGTGCATTATTTCAAGCCCTTTTTCTACAGGAAGGTTGGTGAGGTGTGACCAGGAGGTGTAATCATCCAAAATATACCGGTTGATCGAGGTGGACAATGGGCTGATTTCTGGAAATTTATCCAATAGTTCTTTTTCTGCCAAGCTACTGAGCTCTAGGACCGTGCAGTAAGTGATTGCCTTAATGGCATAAGGGGAATGGCTCTGATTGAAATAACTCATCAGATCGCTGGCTATTTTTCCTTTCCTGAACACCGTAACCCGGTAATCCATGCCCTTGGGTGAAGGATATAACATGGCCAGTTTGCCCCTATAAACATAGCGCGCATGTTTTTCCACCTCATCAAAGGGTTTTAGGATAGTCCCCTTTTTATAGCTTTTTTTGATCAGGTAGGGGGCAATATACTTATACACGGATAAATCCAATTGATGGAAAATATCAAACTCCTTTTTCAATTCCTCAGCACTTAAAAATTTTTTCATTCTTACTTAAAACATATGTACCTCCCAGGGGGAGGATAAAAAGATCATACCTTAATAGTACGTAAACATAAGTATATGAGCTTTTTGTGTCAATGTTCTTTGTGATGAATGGTAGGTGTCACAAGCTTTTTTTCGTTTTTCTATCCTGTGAAAGGTTTTTAATAAAAAGTACAAATAAATATTTGATTTATTTTATTTGTTGGTTTGGTGTTTATAGTTTCATCATAGAAATCAAGGTAAATAATCTTATGACAATGGTGCCGAACGAAAAGATTAAATATGGATTATACACAGGTATAGCCTACAGTTTGGCATTCCTTTATACCTATACGGCCATCAGCAAATGGTACGATTGGCAGGCGACAGAAATGGCCTTATATAACCAAGTATTCCCTGAGTGGCTGGGCTCTATCCTGCTCTTTTCCCTGCCACCAGCAGAATTGGCATTGGCCATCCTGCTGGTAGGAAGGAGGACGGTAGGCCCGGCCCTTTGGATAAGCTTTGGACTGTTGACGGTATTTACCGGGTATATCTTCCTTGTATTGATTGGTGTTTTTAATAGGGTGCCCTGCAGTTGTGGCGGAGTGCTCAGTGCCCTTGGATGGGAGGAACACTTGGTGTTTAATTTGATATTTATTGTTATCAACCTTATCGGGTTATATAATATTCGTCCGTTCAAGAAGCGCCAAGCCATTGTAGGAAATTAGTTGGCAATGGGATTAAGCTGTTGTATTCAAGTCAAGAAGGCGGCATTGCAAATGCCTATTATTTATGGGTACAGATTGCAAATCTGTACCAGCAAGGATAAAGAATTTATGGGAGATAAGTGTTCCATGGAAATAGTTACTGAGAACACCTCCTTGAGGTTGGAATTGAGATTTTCATAAACAAAAAACCAAAGAAAGAATTTGTACGGCCAGTGAAGGTACAAGGTACTTGCCTGGCAACGGTAGGGGGAAGAAAACCGGACGCTCCTCTCAAAAGATTGTCAAGCGTAACACAACGATCGAAACGCCCGGATCCATTTGTAATATTTAAACCATAAAACTATGAAAAATAGTGTGTTAAATTTAGTAAAGGGCGGGGTTTTTCTCCTCGCCATGATAGCGGCTTTTGCTTTTACGACTCCAATGGAGGAAGTAGAGACAGCTTGGGGAATAGTGAATCCCATCACAGGTGAGACCGAGGAAGTAACCGTAGGCTCAAACGAATATGAATGTGATGTGGAGATTTCAGAAACCTGTCTTTATCAGGATGAAGCAGCGACTATGCCCTTGCCTGATTATCCAGAAGGAAGATTCTCATTAAATCCATAACGGAGATGTCTAAGATTGGTAAGAGGTGCAATTTGGTTTGCACCTCTTTTTGTTTTAAAACAAAGACTCCTCCTTGGGGATGGGAAATACCAAGTTTTCCATACTGGGTTCCAAACTATATTCCTGACCATCAATGACCCTTTTCAATGCTACTTCAGTGACACCAGAAGCAATGTACCGTTTTAGGTCGGACCACCTCAGTCCCCTGAATACCAATTCTTTTTTGCGCTCTAATAATACCTTTTCTATCAGGCTGTCCTCTGTAAAGTCAGGCCATGGAGGAATATTCCCGTTCAGGTACCTTGATTTTAACAATGTTTCCATAGCATCGATACTCCCATCCATATCGCCCAGCATGGCTTTACACTCTGCAATGACCAGATAGAGCTCCCCGGTGGTCAGACCAGTGAAATGATCATATCCGGATGCAAAACTCCCCCTGAAGTTGATCGCTCCATTATCACGTTTTACATAAAACAAGGTCTTTCTTAGGTCTTCATTGTCATAACTTCGGTATAATAAGGTATCTATCCTGGTTTCCTGACTTCTTGCAAAACCGGAATAGGAGTAGGCCTCAGAATGATAGATGACCTCTTTGTTCGCCAAATGAAATGGATAGGTCATCGTTCCATCAAGTATTTGGAAATCCAATAAATCATCATGGATCTGCAAGGCTTTTTGCGCATGGAATAGGGCATTTTCAAAACTGTTCATAGAGAGGTATACCCTAGCCAAGAGGGCATGGGCGGCAGGAAGTGAAGGCCTGGTGGCATAGGCAGTATTTTCATCCAACAGGGAAATGGCTGTCTCCAGATCATCAATGATCCTTTGGTAAGTGTCTCCCAGATCACTAATAGGATGATCCTGATTGATATCAGGGTCAAGAGGAAGTGGTATGCCGTTACCATCGGAAACTGTTCCGTTTACATTGGAAGGGGCATAGTTGATTGCCAGGTGGAAAAGGGCATAGGCCCTGTTGAAAAGTCCACTGCCGGTAATGACCTGTTTGAGGTGTTCTTCCTCTGGATTTTTTGGAATGACCTTTTCCACCTGTTCAAGTGCGATATTGGCATAGAAAATCTGCTCATAGGGATTGGACCATTCGGTAACATTGTCGACCCCCTCGAACATGGTGTCGAACTGCCGTAAATGTGCACGCTGTACCATGGTGCTGGGATAACTTTCCCAACCTTCCGTGGTATTATAGTACTCATCTGACGCGATGATTTGCAAGGTGGGGGTACTGTTGAAGATAAAGGCATTGTCCAGCAGGGCCATGATTTCCGATAAGGTAACAGGTACTGTGATTCCCTTGTCCGGTTTTTCATCCAGAAAGGATTCACAGGAGCATAACAGGTGCACGATGCTGATGATCATGATGGTGTATATGGGGTTGAATTTGTTTTTCATATTTTAATTAGACTTTAGATTTGAGACATGAGATTTGAGATTGGTTTACGGAGTCGAGGTCGTATCATATCCGTCATTGCAAAGTAGGACGGAGGGACGACTGTGGCAATCTCGTTTCAAAATAGGAGACTGCTTCAACCTCTTGCATTTCGGCAGGCTCAATGTCCGATGACTCGCATTGACGTAATCTCTTTTCTCTTTCATCATTATTCTTTCTTCTAAAAAAAGTCCCGGTTTCCCGTCTGGAAACATTTCCCGCTATAATTAAGATGATGTATGATCACATATGAAGAAATTGCGCGGTAAGGGACTCGTTGATAGTAGCTAGATTTTAGTACATAGTAAAAAGACTTGTTCACGTGAGCGATATTATTTGGTCTCCATCATAGCGAAGGAGGACGGAAGTACGACTATGGCAATCTCGTTTTTTGGATCTGAGACTGCCGCGTCGCAAGCTCCTACCATTGACAGTGACGTGAATCAAAGTCATCCTGACAAAGGAAGGATCTCTTTTCCTAACCGTTACTGGAAGAGATGCTTCCTATCGTCAGCATGACATCGATTTGAAGCTCACGTCATTCAACTCTTTTATATTTGAGTAAATGTTGACCTATCGCACTGACGTAAGCCTCTCTTTTATCTTTCTTCTTTTCTCTATAATTCTTTATTCTCCAAAAACTCCGCCCACCTGTTGATGTGTAACCCGGTTTATTGTTTGATTTAAGTTTAACATTGATTGATTTGGTGGACGAAGCTGATTTTTCATAGCATTTAGTTTGTTAATATGTGTTTAGTGTGGAAGTCTGGAGACCTGTCTTCCTCCAGGCAGGCTCCCTGTATTAAGGTTCCAAGTCACCGCTTTGCTAAAGACTTGGAACGGCACAGACTTTTATATTAGAACTGAAAGCGCTGTTTTATTTGGTCTCTCAGCAGACTGGTACACGTGAGTAAGGACGTATCGACACCACCATTGTGATCCTGGTTGGCCGGGAGTGGCAATCCCGTATTTCGAAGCTGAGATTGCTTCTCCCGACTACCGTACGGGATCGCAATGACGGAGAAAGTGGTGTTCTCGCCTCCGAATTCAAGTCTTTCCTCTTTCATCTTTCTTCTTTTCTCTATAATTCTTATTTCTATCATCTTGCTACTTTTTACTTAAAGTAAGCCCCGCCCACCAAGATTCGCCTTTAATAATCAATCCGGTTTAAATTAAACATGAAATAAGGCGGACGGAGCTATGTCTTTGGTAGGTTAGAAATCCATTTTAACTCCTACTGCAATACTTTTCAGGGGATTTGTAATCCTATAATCGGGGTCCAAGGGATCATTCTTGGCAGCCTTCCAGAGTATGCCCAAGTTATTGGCATAGAGGTATACCTGTGCACTTCGGAAAGGGAGTTTTGCCCAGCCCTTTTCATCGAAGCGATAGGCAAGCCTTACGTCTCGGAGCCTGATATGGTCACCCCGTTCGACCAGAAAGTCAGAAAAGGTATACAGGTTGTCCCTTAGGGTATTCCTGTTTTCCGGCATGGCGGGAATTTGGGTACTTAGTTCATCGCCTGGTTCCTGCCAACGGTCGGCATAATCCGCATGTCCAATCCTACCGCTCAAAAGATCATTATAGGCAACAGACTGCCTTCGGTAGTAATAGCCCAGTTTAAAGGACAGGTTGGCAGAAAGACTAAATCCCTTCCATGATATAGTATTGCGCAGTGAGCCAAAGACCGTAGGCCTTCTTGAGCCATGGTACTGGATATTGTCAGGAGTGGCCTCGCCAAATATTGCCGAATAGTCATCGGAAACTTCCCCATCCAGGTATCCCAAAGGAGCTCCGGTAGCAGGATCCAGTCCGGCATAGGGGAGACTGTACATGGCATAAAGCGGTCTGCCTTCCAAAGGTATGGCCGAACCCTGCAGGTACTGTGTGGCAGCACCCTTAAAGAAATAATCCGTCACCTTTTCCTTTACCAGGCTGAACAATAGGTTACTGTGCCAGGAAACCGGACCATTCAGGTTAACTGTTTGAAGGTCTAAATCGATGCCCTTGGATTCCATATTGGCCGAATTACCGCGGAATTCGGTCATGCCACTGGAAGGCCGCATGGGCGTGTCACCAATTAGGTCCAGGCCCTTTTTATAGTATCCTTCAAGACTGGCCCTAATCCTGCCGTCATGGCTTTCCAGGTCCAGGCCGAGGTTCAATATCCCGATCCTTTCCCAACGCAAGTCGGGATTGGGCGGGTTGATGATGGTCGCTGCCAATTCACCGGCAGGGATCACAAAGGAATAATTGGAGAAGTACCGTGCAGCAGTGAGGGCAGAGACGGATTTGTCCACATTTCCATTATAGCCAAAGGATCCCCGGAGCTTTAGGAAGGAAAGGTAGCCCCCATTATAAAAAGGTTCTTCACTAATGGTCCAGCCTGCACCCACTGACCAAAGTGGGATCCATCTTTGGTTGGCTTCCACACCGAACAGGTTGGAGGCGTCCTTTCTGGCACTGACCGTAAGCATCAATTTTCGCTTAAAGCTGTATCCTGCATTAAAATAATAGGAAACAAAGCGGTCAATTGTGCCAGTGTGGCTGCCCACATAGGGAACCGTGGAAAATGACCCGCTGTGGTACATGGGATAGCGTGTGGTATAGTCCACCGGGCTGCTGACCATCAGTTCAGGATTGTACCCATAATAGCGGTTGCTGTGTGCAGTAAGTTCCTGATCCCTCAGCTCAAAACCGGCTAGGGCATCGATACGGTGATGGTTTCCAAACTTTCTGTCAAAATCAAGCTGTGACCGGAAACTATGGCTGTAGGATTCGGAACTGCCAAGGTCCAATATTCCCCCGTTGGGGACAATGCGGAGCAGTTCACCGTCCCCAGTATCCTGGGTAAAGCGGTTGACCAGGTCACGGACAAAGTACAGGTCAGGTGAACGGTAATTGTCCGTATTGGCCCTGTTCTGCCAATATTGATACTTTACAGAGGCCTTGAGACCATCCAATAAGGTGTAGGCCAGTCCAAGGTTTGCCCGGAAATCATCCTGGACAGTAGACCCGTCGATTTCACCTTTCTCTTCGAGTGGAATATAACGCCAGTCCAGCAGCCCTGAAACCGCATCGCTTTCCAGGTACCTGCTGCTGTAATCCGCTGTGATGGGGGACGATTTTCCCGCTTCATCCGTAAGCCGTTCATAGGGGGAGTATCCATCAGGAAGTTCGGTGGTGGTCCTGGCATCCATACGGGTATGGTTCAGGCCAATGTCCAGGTGGAGGCGGTCTTGGAGCAACGTCCACTGGCTGCTAAGGCCCAGCGTGATCCTGTTGCGGTCATTGCCATGGACATTCCCAAGGTTGTGGTCATAGCCTGCGGAAACGGCATAGCGATGCTTGTCGCTGCCCCCGGAGAAGTTTAGTGCATATTGCTGGTCCATCTGAGGACGGTAATAATGCTGTAGGAGATCCCTTCGCATGTCCCCGGAGCGAAAAAGATCCAGTTGTCTGTCGGCCTCTGTAGGGTCAATCAGTCCGTCCCGAAGTTTGATCAGTGTTTCCACTGCCGGGGGTAGTGAACGTTGGTCACTGGCGTTTTCGTTCCTGCTGTAGAATCCCTGTCCGAACAGCATGGATTCGATATCGATAAAATCGGCCATGGACATGGTGGGACGGTAAAAGGGATCCTGTTCTTCGGTAAAGTTCACATTGGCATTGAAGCTCAGCCTAGGTTTGCCCTTGGTACCGCGTTTGGTGGTGATGACGATCACCCCATTGCCGGCACGTGCCCCCCAGATGGAGGCTGCTGCGGCATCCCGCAGTACAGTGATGCTTTCCACATTGTTGGGGTTGATGTTTTCGATCGGCCCGTTATAGGGGAAATTGTCCACGACGATAAGCGGTTGGGTATTGGCAAATAGCGTGTTCCTCCCACGGATACTGATGGGGTCAGCCGCATTGCCCACCTTATTGAAGGCAAGGCCGCTGGTGACATCTTCCAGTCGGTCGATGACCGAAACGCCCACGCTTCGGTTGATCAGTTCCTGATCGACCTGCACGAAGGAACCTGTGGCCCGTTCCTTGGGGATTTCCTGGTACCCGGTGGAAAGCACTTCCACGCCTTCCATCAGCAGTCCATCCTGTTCCAGTTGGAGGCTGAGGTTTTGGTGGTCGTTTAGTTCCACAGTTTCCTCTAAGGGGACATACCCCAGGTAATGTACCGATAGGGTATAAGTGCCCGTTTTTAAACGGAAGTTAAAATTCCCGTTTTCGTCGGTTACCTGTCTGGGACCGTTTTCTCCAAGGCTTACCAAGGCTCCGGGAAGGGGACTGCCTTCCCGGCTGTCAGTAACCCTGCCTTCAAGGCTATGGATTTCCTGGCCATGGAGCAGGGAAGGGATGGTAAGCATATACCATAGGAGTGATATGATGAGTAGATGTTGATGCATAATGTTAAAGTTTAGGTTGTTTGTCCAGTGCCCGCTCGACCAGTTCGGCAACCGATTCATAGGTAGGCTTGTACATGCCTGACTGAATCAGCTTTCCCTTTTTGCCGACCAGCATCAGGTGGGGGTAAAGGTGGATATTATAATGTTTCAGAAAGGGGTGTTGCCCTCCATCTGCCCCCGTGTTCAGGTGGACGGAGGATTCCGGGGCGTATTTGCCGGAATGATGGCTCCTTTTCCACAGTTCTTCTTTTCGGTCACTTGATATGGAAAGCATGATAAAATCCTCCCGCCCAGCATACCTTTCAGCAAGCTTTTGCAGGATGTCCGTATTCATATTGATACAGGCCTTGCATCCTGAAAACCAAAAATCCATCAGGATCACCTTGTCACTGAACTCTTCCAACTTGCGTGGCTTTCCCTGTAGGTCATGGAAGGTAAAGGGCTCCAGCTTTTCCCCTGAAGAATTCCTGTAATACAACTCGCTAAGGATGGAGCGATAGGGTTCCTGACCAATACTTGTAAGGAGATCCCCCAGTGCCTCTGGGCCGGCAATTACCAGGTTGCGCTTTTCCAGGAAGTAGCGGGTGAGGAGTGCCTCGCGGAGTTGGGTATGGGGTATGGCCGATATAAGTTCAGGGGCCGTTTTTCCCTTGATCTTTGCTTTGATCTTCATGAGCTGGGCCATCAGGTCCAGATAGCTATAGGATTGCTCCATTCCGGCGACATAAGCGGAGAGGTCTTCCATGGACCGGAGGTGATCGCCGTAGAACTTTTCATATTCCTTGGCGAGGGGAGAATTCCCTGATTGTTTCATTACCCTGAAATAGTGCCTGTAAAAGGTACTGATGAGTGGAAGCCGCATTCTGGACAGGTACTCGGTCTCCACGAGTTCTAGGAACTTTTCTGGAACAACAGGGGAGTAGCTTTTCGTGATAGTACGGATCATGGTAGCGTCAAGCCTTTTGATATCCACCTTCATAGCCTCAAGGGCCTGCTCAAAGGAAAGGATGGCCTTTACCTCTCTACCAAAAGCAGCCTGGGTGGCCTTGAGTGTTTCTTCCTGCTCCAGTGTCAGCTTTTGGGAGACCAAGAGGTTGGCCTTGCGGCTGCCGTTTCCGAAGAAGGTGGCCACCTGCTGGTCCAATGCCCGCTGGAGGTTGAACTTTTCTGCTGCAGGCCCGGAAAAGGATAGGGTAAAATTGAGCTTGTTGATGGAGATCTTGATGCTGTCCCCTGGTTCGATGAGGTAATGGTCCAGATAACCCGTCCTTCCATTTCTTATGGAAAGGTAGCCGGGGGACTGGAATGGGGGAGTGGAGAGCCTGAAGATCTTACCGATCCCCGGGTGGACACCTTTAAATACACCACCATCTTCCCATTCGGGCTTGATAATCGTGGGGGCGGGGACCTTGGAGGTCTCATCAAAAAGGTATTCTTGAAACTTGACAGTAATGCTGTCTCCCTCTTCATAGCCCAGCAGTTCCCCATACACCACCACGGGAGCCGGAGCATTTTCCGGCCCCCCAGTGGCAGGAGGTGAAGCAACTTGGGCATATGTTTCGCTTCCGAAAAGGCATAGCAATGCCAGGAAGCAGTTTTTCGTTAACGCTTTCATAGTTATTAAGGTCTTTGTAGAAATATTGGAATGCTTTGTCTAGAATCTTAATAGATATTAGACTCAAGACGCTAGATAAAAGACTCGTTTTCGGAGGCGAGAACGTCCAATTCTCCGTCATTGCGATCCCGGTGGGCCGGGAGAAGCAATCCCGCCTTCTGAATTGTCATCCCGAGGTAACGAGGGATCTCTTCCAGTAACATCCTCCCAGTCTAGCCCGCTTTGACGAAGGACAGTTCGACCTCACAAACGAAACCAAGTCTCAATACTCACGACTCGATACTAGCTACTCCTTTTCCTTCTACATTTATAAGAAATTGATTAAACCCCAGTGCTAATAAAGCCCCAGGCCAGGCTGCCCTACCAGACGTCCCTTCCGGAGCGGAACGAATGCAGCCAACGAATTTTGTAGTCTTGAGTAGCTAGTCATGAGTCATGAGCTCAATTGTTCTAACTACTACATTTCGTAAAAATTGATACCGATTTTAGGTTCGATAGTATTTTAGGAAATTCGGTATCGGTATGTGATTCATATTCAGTAGCAAGTAATCAGTATCGCTTACGTAAACAAAAAGCTCAATCCTCACGACTCAATACTCCCTACTAATTTTATATTGGATTTTTCGGTTTACGTTCGAAAAGTATATCATACTTGGAGATTCCCGGTAGGATATCAAAGGAACGGTTATCATAATAGGATACCATAGCTCTCTTCTCAGGTTTTAATGACCCGAGTAGTGAAGTAATGGCTTTATGTGATCCGAAATGAACCATACACAATTTTACAGGAATAGCTTTGAAAAGCCTTAAAAACATAGTAGTTTCGTTATATACCTTAGTAGTTTAAAACAACTGGGAGTTGGAATAATCCATATTTCATACTAAAACACTTTTAAAAACTACAGGAAGTATGGTTATTTTTGTATATTGAATATAAAATCAAGCATCATATGAAGGAGGAAAATGGAAGCGAGTTTACTGTACTCGAGAACAAGAATATAGGTAGGAATTTTTCTGCTTTTCGTAAACTAAGGGACAAGAAAGCCTTGGAGGTTGCGGAGTATTTGGGTATGTCAGAAGCCAACTATACCAAATATGAGCGTGGTGAGAATAAAATTACCATTGATCTTATTCAACAAGTAGCTGAATTTTTAAAGGTGGATCCGCTCCAGATTGTTTCCAGTCAGCCAGGACATGTAATAGAAAATCTTACTAATTCTCCTTTTTCAATTGGAGGTAATGTGAAAGCAAACTATGCTGATAAAAACCAAACGGAGGTGATGATGAAAATGATGGAGACCATGATGCAGATGAATGATGCCATCAAAAAGATATTAGAGGATAAGAAGTAATTTAAAATAGATTTTAAGAGTGAAACTGTTGAAAAATACCCCATATGGGGTATTTTTTTTGTTATATGGCTTTTTTAGTTTTGAAGGATATGTCCAGTTGTGATTTTTTTTTGACAAAGCTATTTAAGAAGTGTTATAATGAAACCAAGAATCTTTACTTCTATACTATTATTTATTAGTGCATATTCCCCATTGATATTGATATTAGCTGTCAAGGACTGGGATTTTAATTGCAGAAACTATTTTAAACATCCAGTTGCAATTTACATAATGATTGGCATCGCAATCTTGAGTGTTGTTTTATTATTTTTCACTGTTGATTCCTTAAAAAGAGGTAATATGCCAGTCAAAGTAAAGTCAGTCAAAAACCGTTCGGCAGACCTCATTAATTATACCATTCCTTATATTGTTTCCTTTTTTGGATTTGATCTTTCGAAAATAGAGGATGTTATTTCTTTAAGTATTTTTCTCTTATTGATGTTGTTCTTAACAATTAAAAGTAAATCTGTTTTTCTTAATCCCATATTATTGTTAGCTGGGTATAATTTGTACGATTTGGATTATGAATTTGATGGGAAAGATGATTATAGAATAATATTAAGTAAACATGAACCAAAAATAGGTGAACGATTCTACATCAGAAGTTTAACCCGTTTTTTATATATAACAATCGAAAAAATTTCAAACAATGACAATCAAGAGTAAATTCACAAGCCTAAAAGAAATTGACATTCAAAGTTGTTATATTTCACTTGCAATCGTTCAAGAATACAAAAAAAAGCGAATATCTCACTACAATGTAAAGTATGTTCAAATAGATAAAAAGCTTGAAAATCGTTTAAAGAATATAGTTGCGAGGAGGATTGAAGGTGCAAATAGTATTGAAAAATATTCATATGATTGTCCTGAACCCGAAGAGGATCAAATAAGAGCAATTGATTCGGGACTTACAGATTTTGAAAAAATAATGGAAGCTCTTGATTCAATCAGTCCAGAGGAAGATACTATCAATAGCGTTGATGATCTAGTTAAAGCAAAATCTTATATTATCATTTTGAGAGATTCTGAAGGAATAAAAGTAATTGCATTTAAGCGTATTCCTGAAAACTGGAAAATGAAAAAGGAGAAAGGCTACATTCCTTTACTTTACAAAGAAAACATGTTTGTTGATTTGGAAGAAGATAATGTATTCAGTATTTCTAACTCTATTGATTTCATGTTTTACGATGATTTGTTATTTATTTTGTCGAAAAAGGCATTTGAAACAGGAATGAATTTTAGAGAAGGGATGATGGCAAAAGCGGATGAGTTTTATCAAGAAGAAGAGGTTAAAGAATTATTTGTCAACATGGATATTTTAACAAATAAAGTTGGGAATAATCAAAGATATTTAAGAAAAATTGCAACAATAAAAAATCTGGGGTATTACAAAGACCAGAATTTCCTTAACCGCTTCAAAGAAGTTAACAAGATCAAAAATTGGGGAGTTAACTTTCAGGACGGCCAGATTGTAATAACTGAGGAAAGTTTAGAAGATATTCTAACTATACTACAAAATAAACGCTTGCATTCGGACTTGACAGAAGAAGATTTTGATGTTGAGAGTGTAAAACCTCTAGATGCATATAAAGGAGACCAAGCTCAATTTACAAGCAAATTAGTAAGTCGTACGAACTGACTCAAAAATAAAAGATACTACCCAAGTTATTCTAGGGATTATTGGGGTATGAACCTAGTGGATTACCAGGTGAGAAAAATTTTAGATTATTAAATATATTAATTGGAATCATCTGTTTTCGAATATATAATTAAGTCTCAATTATCAATTGAAGGAAACCATGTTAGAAAGAATTTTTACGATTGATGCTAGGGGTAATATATTTTTAAAATTAATGAGCGAAAGGTTTAATCTTTCCTCATTGGATATACAAAAAGAAATATACAGTTTATTTAAAGAATTAAAGTTTCAGCTGATATACCATAACATTAATTATTCAGAACTAAAAAACGTTTTAATACCTAATAGAGATCGCAAGGAGCTGCTATTAATCTTTGATCCCTCTAAATTTAACTCCTCTATTTACGGTTCAATTGCAATGGATGTAGTTCTGCAATCACTTGGAACAGTTGGAAAGCATAGCATTTTGGGAGGAGATTTCATTTTTTGGGGAAACTCTCCAAGTTCTGCACTCGATTTAGTTATAAGAAGCTGTGAATGGAAGGATGCTCCCCCAGATACATTCTTTGAACCATTTTTTATTTATGTCAATAATTTAAGTAATCATAAATTTCAAAAGGTCAAGTCAGACCTTCTCAGTAAGGAATATTGTATTGGTTATTCAGATTTGACATTTCATTCAATCTTCAAAGAAAGTATATCATTATCATTAAGTAATGCATTTATATTATTAAACGACAGGGTAATTGTTCCGAATGAAGATTATAAAATGATGGATAATCCAACGATGTATGATTTTCAGAAACATGGAATTAAAATCAACTCGATTCAGGATATTTTATATGGAGTATTTCTATCTTACAAAATAGAAAGGCGTGTTTATCAAGGATTTCAAGATGATTTCAAATTCTCCCTTAATGCGGTAACTGAATCAACTTCTAATCCTGATAAAATAAAAGTAAGAATTAAAGAGGAAAAATTTAATGATTACTTGCATACAACGCGAAAAAAGAATCTTGAACTTCTTGGTATAGATCACCTGACTAAGGGTCAGTTAGAGAGATTTCTCGAACATAAAATTTCCTCAAATTATATATACAATCTAGAGATCAATGAACATGGAATCAAGAAATTTGTAATTAATATTGAAAATAATACACAATCTAAGCTCGTATTAGTATTTGAATATTTACAGGATGTTAAAATGGCAAATCTTTTGACTGCTTACTAATGTGTATTCAATTTCAATATAATATACAGAAGAAACGTATAGTTAGATTAGGGGGCTTATTTTATTAATACAATAAATCGAGACAACCTATGTCACTACTATTTTTTAAGCCATTTTTTTAGCTACCTTATTGAAAATTAAGGTTTTTAACTATAAATATTAAGTGACATGGAAAAGTACGTAGTAAACAACCGCCAACAAACTAATGGTGACCATGAGGTGCACAAGGAAGGATGTCGGTATTTTCCTTCCGACTACCAGTATCTTGGAGAACATTATAGTTGTGGCACAGCAGTAGCTAGAGCAAGGCAAATCTATCCTACCGCTAATGGATGCAAGACTTGCAGTAATGCCTGCCATACTAGCTAATTTATGGACGTTTTATCTGAATACTAATAGCTGATTTCGGGATGAGATCAGCTTTTTACTTTCCGCAGAAAAGCCCAAAATTCCACCAAGCAAATACATTTTCATTGCCTGTTTGTATAATTTTGGGCATCTTGTGGCAGCTTTTACCAAGGGAGTCTTTTTGAACTGAAAGCGTTTGTTGTTTGATGTCTTGCCCATTTTTCCGTTATGCATAGGAGTATTCTCATAAACAAGACCTTATAAAATTGTTTGATAATTTTGGGGCTATATTGATAACTCATGTATGGAAAATAATGGGTAATGTCATCATGACTTCTGGTGAAGGGCATTCATTAATATATAGTTGATACCATTCATATGAATACTGCCGTACATAATAAATTAGTTTCCTTTATCTGGTCCATTGCCGATGATTGTTTGAGAGATGTCTATGTCCGAGGGAAATACCGGGATGTGATCCTGCCTATGGTGGTGCTGAGAAGACTGGACGCCCTCTTGGAACCTACCAAGGAGGCGGTAATGGAGGAACTGGCCTTCCAGCGGGATGAAGCGGGCTTTACCGAATGGGATGAAGGCGGGCTGATCGATGCCAGTGGTTATGTGTTTTATAATACCAGCGAATGGACATTGATTCGGCTGTACCAGACAGCTACCAATAGCCAGCAGATCCTTCAGGCCAATTTTGAGGAATATTTAAATGGCTTTAGTCCCAATGTCAAGGAGATCATTGAGAAGTTTAAGCTGAAAAGCCAGATCAGGCATATGGCCAGCAAAGACGTGCTGCTGGATGTCTTGGAAAAGTTCACCTCTCCCTATATCAACCTGACTCCTTTTGATAAAGAAGATCCGGATGGACGCAAATTACCTCCCTTAAGCAATTTGGGTATGGGCTATGTCTTTGAGGAGCTGATCAGGAAATTCAATGAGGAAAACAATGAAGAGGCCGGAGAGCACTTTACGCCCCGTGAGGTAATCGACCTGATGACGCATATTGTTTTTGAGCCTATTAAAGATAATTTACCCCAGGTCATGACCATTTATGACCCGGCCTGTGGATCGGGAGGTATGTTGACCGAATCCCAGAATTTCATTAAGGATGAAGAAGGGGAAATTCGGGCCATCGGGGATGTTTATCTCTATGGCAAGGAAATCAATGACGAGACCTATGCCATCTGTAAATCGGATATGATGATCAAGGGCAATGATCCCAAGAACATTCGGGTAGGCTCGACCCTGTCCACCGATGAGTTTGCTGGAACCACCTTTGACTTTATGCTTTCCAATCCTCCTTATGGCAAGTCCTGGAATTCCGACTTGAAAAATATCAAGGACGGGAAAGACATTATCGATCCCCGGTTTATCCTACCCTTAACCGATTATTGGGGCATTACCGCTGAAGTGGATGCCACGCCAAGGTCTTCTGATGGGCAGTTGCTGTTCTTGATGGAAATGGTCAGTAAGATGAAACCACTCCATCAAAGTCCTTTAGGTTCCAGGATCGCTTCAGTTCATAATGGTTCCAGTCTCTTTACCGGGGATGCGGGAAGTGGTGAAAGCAATATCCGTCGCTATATCATTGAAAATGATTTATTGGAAGGCATTATCCAGTTGCCTAATAACCTATTCTATAATACGGGCATCACCACTTATATCTGGTTGCTTACCAACTATAAGCCCAAGGAGCGAAAAGGGAAATTCATCCTGATCGATGCCTCCCAGCGCTTTGCAAAACTGCGCAAAAACCTGGGCGCAAAGAACTGTGAACTGACCGCCGAACATATCAAAGAAATACAGGATGCTTACCTGAACTTTCAGGAAGTAGAAAGAAGCAGCGAGGATGGACTGGCTGCCAAGGTCTTTGATAATGCAGACTTTGGTTATTATAAGGTCAGCATAGAACGGCCGAGCAGGCTTAAGGCCCAGTTCACCGAAGAAAGAATAGCCGATTTACGCTATGACAAAAGCCTTAAAGAGCCCATGGAATGGGCTTATAAGACCTATGGAGAAAAAGTCTATACCGATCTTTCCTCCTTGGAAAAAGAAATTCTGGACTGGTGCGAAAAGCAGGATATCGACCTGAATGCTAAAAAGCGGAAAGCCTTGATTTCTCCAAGTACCTGGAAGAAGCAGAAAGCTTTATTGGAAGCAGCTGATGGGCTTATGGAAAAGGTAGGGACTGATGAGTTCAGGGATTTTAATGTCTTTATGAAAAAAGTGGATAAGGCCCTTAAAGAGATCAAATCACTCAAGCTTTCTGCTTCGGAGAAAAATAACATTCTTAATGTGGTCAGCTGGTACGATGAATCGGCCGAGAAGGTGATCAAAAAAGTGCAAAAACTCAGCGGTGACAAGCTGGAGCAGCTTTTGGCACACTTGGGCTGTACCAAAGAGCAATTAGCTGATTATGGTTATTATCCTTCAGGAAAGGCTAATGAATATATTCTCTATCAATCCGAAACTGAGCTAAGAGACAGTGAATCGGTTCCGCTAAAAGAAAATATTTACGAGTATTTCCTAAGGGAGGTCAAGCCTCATGTGGAAGAAGCCTGGATAGACCTGGACAAGACCAAGATCGGCTATGAAATTAGCTTTAACAAGTACTTCTATCAGCATAAGCCACTAAGAAGTCTAGAAGAAGTTAGTACAGAGATCTTTGCATTGGAAAAGGAAAATGAGGGGTTGATTATGGATATTTTAAACTTGGATTAAGATGGAGGTTGTCGAAGATTTAAAATATAAAAAATACGCTGCTTATAAGGATTCTGGAGTTGAATGGTTAGGGGAGATTCCTAAAGGATGGGATGCTATCCGAATGAAATTTTTATTTCGAGATATCTCTATTAAGAATAAGCCTGACGAGGAACTTCTTTCGGTGACCCAAGATAAAGGTGTTGTACCAAGAACGTTGGTTGAAAATAGAATGGTTATGCCTTCCGGTAACCTTGAAAGTTTTAAATATATCCAAAAAGGAGATTTTGCAATAAGTTTGAGGTCTTTTGAGGGAGGCTTGGAATATTGTCACCATGATGGAATAATTAGTCCTGCATATACTGTCCTAAAGAAAAAAGATGGATTGGTTGATAGATATTATAAGTATTTATTCAAATCGTCTTCATTCATTTCAGAAATTCAAACAAGTGTAGTTGGAATAAGGGAAGGTAAAAACATTAGTTACCCTGAACTTTCTTATTCACTTCTACCAATTCCTAAAAAAGAAGAACAAACAGTCATCGCTAATTTCTTGGATGAGAAAACCGCCAAGATCGACAAGGCCATTGCCCAAAAGGAAAGGCTGATCCAGTTGCTGAAGGAGCGTAAGCAAATTATAATTCAGGAGCTGGTCACTGGAAAAAAGGTATGGAATGCCGAAAAAAACGCCTGGACCAAGCCGGATAAGGTAAAAGATTCAGGGATAGATTGGATCGGTGAGATTCCTGAGGGGTGGGAGGTGAAGAAAATAAGACATGTAGGAGAAACCCAAAATGGGATTAGTGCGGGAGCTGAATATTTTGGAAAAGGTTTTCCTTTTGTAACCTACGGTGATGTTTATTCAAATATTCAGTTACCAAAATCTGTTTCGGGTTTGGCAATGGCAACTACAAAAGATCAAGAGAACTATTCTGTTGTGGAAGGAGATGTCTTTTTTACTAGGACTTCTGAAACTATTGATGAAGTTGGATTTAGTTCGGTTTGTTTTGATACCATTAAAGAAGCAACTTTTGCTGGTTTCCTAATTCGCTTTAGACCAAAAACTAAAAAATTGTATAAAGGGTTTTCTAAATACTATTTCAGTTCAAGAATTCAAAGAAACTATTTTGAGAAAGAGATGAATTTGGTAACTCGAGCTTCATTAAGCCAAGAATTATTAAAAAACTTACCAGTTCTTCTTCCCCCATTAAATGAACAAAATCAAATTTTTATATACATTGAAGAAATATCTTTGAAAATAGACAAATCCATTTCCCTGCAGGATAGGCAGATCGAAAAATTAAAGGAGTATAAATCGGTGTTGATAGATAGTGCGGTGACGGGGAAGATAAAGGTGGTGTGAATATTTTGAAAGAAATTATGGTTATATATTTGTGTAAAGAACCAATAGTGAATAATGCATCCATCTGAAATAAAAATAGGTCAAAAAGAAATCTCTGCCCACGAAATCTTTCATATGATTGAGATGGGGCTAATTGATCTCGATATAGATATAGATGATGTATGGGAAGACAAATGGAAAAGTGTATCCATAGAGTCTATTTGGTTAAATTTGACTATGACTCCAATATATGTGGATGCTACTAACCCAAAAAGATGGATTGTAATCGATGGAAAAAAAAGATTACAGGCTCTGCATAGTTTCTTAAAAAATGGATACCCATTAATTGACCTTGAATTCTTTGCGAATTATGATAATTATTATTTCGAAAATCTTCCTAGATCATTAGCTCGTAAAATCGAACAAAATATTTTCACAATTTATAGTATAAATCAAGGAGTTTCAAAAGAAGTTTTATTAAGTATTATTTATCGAATTGTACCAGATATGGCAAATGGTTTGGGAGTGAACTTATCCAAAAAATTTCTTTCTGAAAATTCAGAATTACTTATTGAGTATTTAGAATCCAACCCACATTTTCAAAATCTCTTAAATGGATTGTGGAGACAACAAATTAATTTCAAGAAAAACTATTCCACTTATTCTTTCAAATTAATTTTGAATTTTATTCGATCCTTTATGTTTTTGTACCCAGGAGATTTAGGTCAAAGCAAATATTTTAATTTTGATCGCCTAGACACGAGAAAACTTCGTTTTTTAAAAGAAGCTGCTCACAATGCGGTTTTTTATTTAAATGAGAAATATGCAAACGACTCTGATTTTAATAAAAATCTTTTCAATTCATGGGACAATGGTTTGAAAAAATTCAATGAAATGTTTGAAGATCATTTAGATAAAAGAATTTTATTCGAAATGTTTGATGGAATTATTATTTATTTTGGAAGTATAATTTCTCAAGAAGATTATGAATTCATTATTAACAATAGAGCTGTTTTTTTGAATGAGTATTTTTCAAGATTTAGAATTACTATTTATAAAAAAACCTTAAGTCCAAAACCAAAAATCAATAGCCTTAAAAGATTAATCGAAAAAATTAAAAGCAAATAAATGATCAATCATATTAGGATTAAAAATTTCAAAGCTTTGAAAAAAATAAGCATTGATATAGGAAAAATCAATGTTTTTACCGGGCTTAATGGAATGGGCAAATCAACGATTCTTCAAGCATTCCAAATTATTAGATTTTCTAAATCCACATTACCAATGGAATTAAAAATTGAATCCTTTGGAACCTACGAGGAACTTTTTTGCGAGGCTTCTAATGAGGATATCTTCCAGATACAGATAAAATGGGATGATGATAAAATCTTTGATGCAAAAAGCAACTATGATTCAAGTAAATATGACCAAAAAGTCATTGACCTTAATGAAAATGATTTTGAATCCGTAAAAGATAAATGTCTGTTTCAAGAAGATAAGGTAAAATACTTATCTGCAGAGCGAATTGGACCACGTGACTATTATAACACCAATAAAACGATCATTGCCAATAATCAATTTGGGGATCAAGGTGAGTTCGCGGTACACTATTTTCATGAAAATAAAAATAAAGATATTCCACTTCAAAGCTTAGCCTTTGGATTAGAGGACAAAGTGTTTTCATTGGAGGAACAGCTAAACAAATGGTTAAGTGTAATTAGCCCAAAAATTCAAGTAAAAACCAAAATAAATAATAATCTTGTTGAGCTATTCTATGAATATGCAACAAAGGGACCTAACACTTCCCCCTACCGAGCCAAAAATGCAGGATTTGGACTTACTTATGTTTTTAGTGTATTGGTGGCTATTTTATCCGCTAAAAAAGGAGATATCCTTATTATAGAAAATCCTGAGTCACATATCCATCCGAAAGGGCAATCTGAATTGGCAAGATTACTTGCATTGGCTGCTGAAAGTGGTGTTCAAATATTTTTGGAAACCCACAGTGATCATATCATTTATGGACTTAGAGTCGCAGTAAAAGAGAAACTGCTTAACAAAAATCATATTAAGCTTTTCTACTTTGATAGGGATGAAATGGACCATTTCTCAAAAGTAGAAGAAATAAAAATCAGCAATCAAGGTCATTTGGATAATAAATCTGAAGGTTATTTTAATGAATTTGAAAACCATTTGGACCGGTTACTAAGTTAATGTTTTTTTATGCCTGGAATTTATTTTAATGAGCTTTCACTAGATCCTGAAGTATCTGAGCTTCCATCTTCAATAGAGGAAGCAAAAGAATTGCTCGAACATTTCGTAAATGTATGTTTTGCTAGTATAGCTAGTTATGGAATAAAATCTGAACTTCAACTTTACAATAAAGAAGATCATATCCAAGTTGGACAAAGTTATATATTTGAAACACAAACTGTGTTAGGTTTATTAAAGTTATTGGCTGATGAGGAAAAATTTAACAGTATTGAAATAAGAAGGTTTAAAGCATTTATTTCTAAAGCCTATAAACCAGAATGGGAACCAGAATACATATTGGATAATAAGATATCCAATGGGTTAGGAGAAGCTTCCAAAACCAATTCTTATGCTCTAAGCTTTTTGACAAACTATACACAAAGACAAAATCTATGGCAGCAAAGGGATATCCCATTAGAAAAAATTCCAGGTGAAGGTAATTCAGAGGAGGTCCTAGCAAACCATATTTCAAATTTTCATCACATATTCATAGATCACAATCTTTGGAAAAATTGCTCTTTTAAACATCCTGGAAATGTTGCTAGCCTAATTTTACCAAACGCCGGTTTATCAAAATATGTTTTTGAAGCATATGGGCACAAAAATATTGAAGACACATATCCTAATAATAGAACGGTAGGAATTACCAATATTAACGAAATAGGGAGAATCATTGCTAAAATAAATGGTTGGACAGAATGTCGTCCTTGTCAAAGCTCCAACAAAATTGTCTTTAGTTGTAAAAACTATTATATTTCAATTGACACTCAACATATTGCTTTTGAAGTATTTTTAGGGAATGATGATCATAAAGGGGAAATTGAATTTCATAAAAATGAAATAAACACCCAGAAACAAAGAGGAGATAGAAATCTTTGTTGATTTGTTATTAAAGTCAATATAATAAACCAAACATACGAATTGGAGCGGCTGGATAAAGTTTAACCACAAAAGCGGATTCAAAAAGGAGTTAAATAAAACTGACTTGCTGAAAAAAAAAATGTTTAATCTGAAGCCATTGATAGTTAGGTTATTGCTACGGCAAAGTAAAACGATGAATGAAAAACTTGCTGAATAAATTAGATAATCCTAAATTTAAATCAACAGTACCCGTGTTGCATCTCGTAAGATCTGCTCGCGGGTCTTCTTTTTTACAGTTTAAGCAATCCAATATTGCTTTTTAGAGAATTCCTGCCATGGCTAAAGGTCCCAAAACCATTCTAGATCAAATCCAGTTGTTGAAAAGCCGCAATATGGCTTTTAGAAAGGAAGTGGAAGCCCCACATTTCCTATTACACATTACTATTCTTGATTATACCCCTTCAAATTACCAATGGAGAAAGGTGTTTCCCATTTTATCCGCCATTATCTACATGAACAACTGCATCAGTCCCGGACACCATATAAAATCCGAGCTATTTGAGTTGTTTGAAAGATTTCCACAAGTGCCTTTATACAAGATGGGCTTTCCAAAAAATTGGAAACAGCAGCCCATTTGGCAAAATGAAGATGACTCCAAAATAACAAGTATATGACAAGTCAAACCAATGAACAAGCCTTAGAAGCCGCCATAGAAAAAGCCCTGACCGGAATGTGTTTGGAGGAAATGGAAAACGGCCTTATAGTTCAGGAAGACCTTGGTCCCTACCAGGCCGGGAATGGTTATTATATGGGATCGGCCAGGGACTTTAATCCCAAATACGCCATTGATGAAGAGCGGTTCTGGCATTTTTTGGAGAGCAGCCAAAAGGAAGAATTGGAAAAGCTGAAACGTTCTTCAGATTGGCAATTAAGGATTTTGGAGCGATTTGATCGAATGGTCAAGAAGTACGGTGTCTTACGCTTGCTTCGCAAAGGACTGGAAGTGGAAGATGCCCATTTCATTTTGCTGTATCAGTTGCCCATGGCCAGCAGCAGCCAAATGGTCAAAGATAATTTTGAAAAGAATCAGTTTAGCATTACCCGTCAGGTCCGATATAACTTGGACAATCCCCGGGAGGAGATAGATATGGTGGTTTTTGTAAACGGCATTGCCATCTCCACCCTGGAACTAAAAAATCCCTGGACGGGGCAGAATGCGCGTGTAAACGGCATCCACCAATACAAAAACAATCGCGATGTCCGCCAGCCTTTATTGAACTTTGGGCGCTGTTTGGTCCACTTTACTGTGGATACCGATGAGGTATACATGACCACCAAGCTCGATGGAAAAAACACCTTCTTCCTGCCGTTTAACCGGGGTAATAATAACGGAAAAGGGAACCCTACCAATCCCTTTGGACACAAAACAGAATACCTGTGGAAAGAAGTGTTTTCAAGGGAAAGCCTGGCCAATATCATACAGCATTTTGTGCGCTTTGATGGGAAATCCACCGATCCATTAAGCAAGAGAACATTATTCTTTCCCCGCTATCACCAGATGGAGGTGGTCAGAAGAATATTAACCCATACCTCTGAATTTGGCGTTGGCCAAACCTATTTGATCCAACATTCCGCAGGTTCAGGAAAATCTAATTCCATTACTTGGGCGGCCTATCAGTTGATAGAGATCTATCCCCAGCATGCAGATATTCCTGGGGCCAAGGATGTCAAAACACCCTTGTTTGATTCGGTCATCGTAGTTACCGACCGCAGGCTATTAGACAAGCAATTGCGGGATAATATCAAGGAGTTTTCTGAGGTGAAAAATATCGTTGCCCCAGCCTATTCCTCCAAGGATTTAAAAGAAAGCTTGGAGCTGGGCAAAAAAGTAATCATTACTACCATACAGAAATTCCCCTTTATCGTAGAGGGGATTGCAGACCTCAGCGACAAACGCTTCGCTGTCATTATCGATGAGGCACATAGTTCCCAATCGGGCACAGCAGCCGGAAAGATGAACCAGGCAATGGGTATTGCTGCCACGGAAGAAGAGGGAGAAGATGTACAGGACAAAATCCTTCAGGCCATGCATGCCCGAAAGATGAGGGGCAATGCCTCTTATTTTGCTTTTACGGCTACCCCAAAGAACAGTACACTAGAGCGATTTGGAACTCAGCAAGAGGACGGGACTTTTCGGCCCTTCCATCTTTATTCCATGAAGCAGGCCATCGAGGAAGGCTTTATCCTGGACGTATTGGCCAATTACACCACCTACAAGAGTTATTATGAAATAGAAAAATCCATTCAGGAGAATCCCTTATTTGATACTAAGAAAGCCCAAAAGAAATTGCGTGCCTATGTGGAGCGGGACAAACGGACCATTGCCACCAAGGCAGAAATTATGATGGAGCATTTTATCGGGAAAGTCTACAATACCAAAAAGCTGAAGGGCAAGGCCAAGGGAATGGTCATTACCCAAAATATAGAATCAGCCATCAGGTATTATAAAGCACTCAATAAGATTTTGAAGGATAAAGGTAATCCATTTAAGATAGTGATTGCCTTTTCCGGAAAAAAGGAAGTGGATGGCATTGAATATACCGAAGCAGCGCTCAATGGCTTTCCTGAAAAGGACACCCGCGACAAATTTGATCTCGATGATTATCGGATTTTGGTAGTAGCCAATAAATACCTGACGGGCTTTGACCAGCCAAAGCTCTGCACCATGTACGTGGATAAGAAACTACAGGGAGTCTTGGCTGTACAGGCACTTAGCCGCCTTAACCGCTCTGCCAATAAGCAGGGTAAAAAGACCGAGGACTTGTTTATCCTGGACTTTTTTAACCTAGTTGAAGAAATAAAAAAGGCATTTGACCCTTTTTATACTTCTACATCATTAAGCGGTGCTACCGATATCAATGTGCTGCATGAGATCAAAGGAACCTTGGATGATACAGCCGTTTATGAATGGATTGAGGTTGAAAGCTTCGTGGAAAAGTATTTTGAAGGAGTAAATGCGCAGGAGTTAAGCCCCATCATCGATGTGGCAGCTAACCGTTTTAATCAAGAGTTGGACCTGGAAGACGAGGAAAAGGCTGACTTCAAGATCAAGGCAAAGCAATTTGTCAAGATTTATGGGCAGATGGCTTCCATCATGGATTATGAGGTAGTGGACTGGGAAAAGCTTTTTTGGTTCTTGAAATTTTTAATCCCTAAACTGATCGTCAAAACAAAAGACGATGTCCTGATCGATGAATTGTTGGAGTCAGTGGACCTTTCTACCTATGGACTGGAACGGACGAAACTTAACCAAAGCATTGATCTTGATGATGAGAATTCAGAGGTAGATCCCCAAAACCCCAATCCTAGAGGAGCCCATGGTGGAGATGATGATAAGGACCACTTGGATGAAATCATCCGGAACTTTAATGACCGTTGGTTTCAGGGCTGGGATGCCACACCGGAGGAACAGCGAGTGCGTTTTATTGCCTTGACCAAGGATGTTCAAAAACACGAGGATTTTCAGACCAAAGTAGTGGATAACCCTGATATGCAGACCCGTGACCTGGCATTTAAGAAGATTTTGGATGATGTCATGCGTCAGCAGCGGAAAAAAGAGCTGGAACTATATAAACTCTATGCCAAGGATGAATCCTTTTATCAGGCCTTTTATGATAGTATGAAAAGAATTTTGGAAGTGAGATAAATTGTATATTTCCAAGAATTAATTTACCTGAAGGTAACGTATCCCCAAGATATCCCCTAGGTATCTATAAGGGAAGTACTAAGTAGTAGTAAAGAGGAGACATAGAGGGAACACCGAGGAGACGTCTAGGGAAGGTCTAGGGAACGTCCAAATTTTATTTGGTGTTTTTGGAGGGGGAAAAGGGCTGCCCTGCAAGCTGGCTACTCGCTAAAAAAAGTCACTGACTGTTTTCTTTACGCTCGTCCCCCTATGGATGCTCCCATGCCTAGTATACCCCATGTGGGGTATTTTATTTGTTTTGGGGATTGTTTAGTTTTAAGGAGGACTTTTAACCATAGGATCCTCAAGTATTAATTAAGCGATTTTTTCAAATCGTTGATTTTCAGTTATATCAGGCTAAAAGTCAAAATTATTTCATATGATCGAAAAGTCTAAATCCCCTCAAAAATAAACCTGGATTGAAAAGAGAATTGATATATATTGATGGTAAGGAAAGATCTGATCAAATAACTTCTTTTCGTGATCATGGAGACAAATGCTCTATACTGTTCAAAAAAGGAAATAAGGAGTACACTTATAATAGTAGCAGGATTAAAATAGTTAAGACTGCCCTAAGCGAGGACAAAGCAAAGAACATCTTTGATTACTTAAAAAGGATCGCAACGACTGTTGGATTAAAGACAAAAGAAGGAAATAATATACTTGCCAAAAGCTATAATGACATTTCGTTTTTGCCTAAGGATTGTATTTTGTCAAATTATTTAAACAGAAAGATCCCTGAAGAAAATGGTAGTTTTCGGTCAATAGATTTTTTTCCATTTGGATTTAATATCAGTCAAAGTGATGCTGTTAATAATGCCTTTTCACATTCATTATCGGTCATAGAAGGGCCTCCTGGCACAGGTAAGACCCAGACCATTTTGAATATTATTGCCAATGCCGTTATGAATGGGCAGAGTGTTGCAATTGTCTCAAGCAATAATTCTGCGACAAAAAATGTTTATGAAAAGCTTGAAAAGAATGGTCTTGGATTTATTGCTGCCCTCCTTGGCAACTCTCAAAACAAAAAGGATTTCATTGAAAGCCAATCTGATTTCCCAGATTTATCCGTTTTTAAATTATCTGAGAAACAAACAGAAAAAATTAAAAAGCGCTCGCTTTCACTTTTTGGTAGCTTGAAGGAATATCTTTCTAAAAAGAATGAATTGGCCTTATTAAAACAAGAGCTTGATAACATTAACAATGAATACCTTCACTTTAAAAATACTTACAAGGATGAAATAGACCTGTCTTCCTATTTTAGGAATAACATTAGTTCTAATCAACTACTTGATTTGTGGCTATCCATTGAAAATCAAAGGAAGAAAAACATCGGATGGATTAAACGATTGATTTATCGTTTAAAATTTGGTATTAGGGATAAGACTTTCTACAGATATTCTTTTAGCCAAATAATTCTAACATGTCAGCTAAAATATTACCCTACTCGGATTGGAGAATTAGAAGAAAGAGAAAAATCATTGGAAGTTGCTTTAAGGAGATTTTCGTTTGATGAAAAAATGAAAGAATATACAATGCTTTCAATGCAACTTTTTAAAGCTGATTTATATAACAGGTATGGTAATCGTAAAAGAGATGGGTATGTAATTAATGAATTGCGATCAAAGTCATCCACCTTTATAAAAGATTATCCTGTTATCATGAGTACGACCTACTCTTTGAGGCAAAGCTTATCAGATGATATTTCCTATGATTATTTGATCATGGATGAATCCTCCCAAGTTGATTTGGCGACAGGAGCTCTTGCCTTATCCTGTGCCAAGAAAGCTGTCATCGTTGGTGACCTAAAACAATTGCCAAATGTGGTGGATGGTGAAATGCAAATAAAGACAGACCGAGTATTTGAGGAAAGTGATTTATCAGAGCATTATCGTTATTCAACGCACAGCTTATTGTCTTCTATCGTAGCGGTGTTCCCCAATGTGCCAAAAACTCTCTTGAGAGAACATTACCGATGCCACTCCAAAATCATAGAGTTTTGTAATAGGAAATTTTACGATAATCAGTTGATTGTTCACACGGAATCAAAAACTGATCGTCAACCACTTGTGGTGTATAAAACAGCTCCAGGAAATCATGCCAGGGAAAGAATGAATCAAAGACAGATTGATATAATAAAGCATGAAATCATACCAAAGGAGCGTCTTGAATCCATTGATTTGGGGATTGTTACTCCATATCGGAATCAAACCAATGAATTGCAAAAGGCCTTCCACGAAACGCAAGTAAAGGCAGATACGGTAGATAAATTTCAAGGTAGAGAAAATGAGGTAATCATATTATCCACGGTTGATAATGAAATATCTGACTTTACCGATAATCCCAATCGTCTAAATGTGGCTGTCTCTCGTGCAATTAAACAGCTTATCGTAGTCATAAATGGCAATGAAAGTCTTAAGGATAATAATATCACAGACTTAATTAGGTATATAGAATACAACAATTTTACGGTTACCGAAAGCGAGCTCAGCTCCATATTTGATTATTTGTACAAAGGATTTGAAGTTAAACGAGCAGGGATAATAAAAAAAAGTGGCAGGGTTTCACTATTTGATAGTGAAAATCTAATGTATGCTTTGATAAAGGAGGTATTGTCGATTGATAGTTTTTCCAAATATGGGGTTGTTTTACATCTTTCTGTAAGGCATTTAATCAGAGATTATTCCTTACTAAATGCCCAGGAATTAGATTATGCCACACATCCAATGACGCATCTGGATTTTTTAATTTATAATAAACTTAGCAAGTATCCTGTTCTGGCAGTAGAAGTGGATGGTTATGGCTATCATAAAGAAGGTACACGTCAGGCGAAACGAGATAAAATGAAAAACACGATTTTGGAAAAGTACGGTTTACCTTTACTTCGTTTTACAACTAATGGCAGTAATGAGAAAGAGATATTGATGAATAAGTTGGCTGATATACAAAGAAACTAAAGCTATGACAAACTAGTAGCCAGCCTAAGAATAGGCCGCAGCACTCGGCAAAAAAAAACAATTCAAAAAGCGAACCTCTATGAGCGGATTAGGAAATGTGTGGTTCAGGAGTTAAATCAAGATCAATTTACCTATCAAACCTTCGTACAGGTTGCCACTTATATGGCACAAATCGCCTATTTAATTAACTCGCAAACAGATGAGATCATTATGGGCTAACATAGCTATACTGAACAGGAATCAAACTAAAAAATGAAAGTGAAAAAAGATGACTAAAAGTAAATTGCTTGAAATGAACAACGTCGGTATCGTTGTAGAAAACCTTGATGATGCAATATCTTTCTTCTCGGAGATAGGATTGGCACTTGAAGGCCGAGGAATGGTTGAGGGTGCGTGGGCTGGACAAGTAACTGGCCTTGGAAATCAATCCGTAGAAGTTGCTATGATGGTTACGCCCGATGGACACAGTAGGCTTGAGCTTTCACGCTTTCTAAGACCATCTCCTATTTCAGACCATCGGACAGCACCTGTAAATTCTCTTGGTTATCTAAGAGTTATGTTCAAAGTTGAGAATATTGATGAGTTGGTAGCTAGACTTACAAAGCAAGGTGCAGAACTCATTGGCGAAGTGGTTCAATATGAAGATATGTATCGGCTGTGCTACATTCGAGGGGTTGAAGGACTTTTAGTTGGATTGGCAGAACAACTACATGAGAAATAGGTGGATCTTGAAAAAATTGCTGGATATGTCGGTCTTACATAAATCGAAAATTATCTATTTATCTTGAACTGATTGTAGATGTGTTTTTTGATAATACGGGTTACGTAACGTATTACGATAATTTACCAAATTATCGCTTGTAAAGGATATAGTCAGTAACTAAAGGTTCAAGTCCATGCAGCCTAAATTCCGTTGCGATTTGCCCTCTGTGATATGTCGAGTGGTTAATGATATGAAAACAAATATTCTGAATACTGTTATCGAATATTTGACCTTTCGTGTTTTTGTAGATGAAATTTTCGTTTAAGTCAAATTTGTCAAGGATCTGTAATGAATGTTCGAGATTTATTTTGTCAATGCTCTTCAAGTCTTTCGTGTCGTGCAATTCCCAAACATCAAAGGTCGGTTGTTCAGGCTTAATTCTGTTGTTCCATATTTGGTGCGCATTTAAAAGATGATTAAACAACTTAACTGCTTTTTCAGATGTTTTGTCAGGTTTATCAATGAAAATATCTGATAACTTTTGGTTGGAATAATGACTGTATTCAAATAATTCTTTAAAAAACTGTTTCATTGTATGTGTATTATTCATTTTATTGGGTGTTTGGTTAGTGGATAGCTTAAAACGTTAAGCAGGTAATATTATTATCTTTATTTTGCTTAATCAAAAGCATCTATCAGAAATTGACAGGTAGTATCATTAGCTTATTTTTATTTTGTTTTTGAAGAGCTGCTATTGTAAATCAGTGGAGTCCTCTGTATTGGGTAAGGTATGTTTAAAGTTAATTCTCGAGGCTTGATGAATTAGCTAATTGATCAATACTTTTATTTTTTCCATATAAATTGCCAGAGTTTCCTATCAATATTATCAGGCTTATTGCTATTAGTCCGACCGAAATCAGATAAGGTGCTCCGGCTAGGCAAAGTATACCACTTCGCCTAAATATCTTGGGCATTTTTAATTCCCATTCCAGATATTATAGGTGTCTTTAGATTGTTGAAAAGTATAATATTTTCAAGAATTAATTTACCTGTAGGTAACGTATCCCCAAGACATCCCCTAGGTATATGGTAGAAAGATGTAAGGGAGAAGGGGGGGAGGGAAGTTTAATCGGTTAATTGTTGAAGTGTCGAATCGGGGGATTGGGGAATTGTGAATTGGGAGGGGAGTTCGGTAAGGGAGTAAAGTGTGTTGACTGTTGGAGATGAGATTGCATTGGAATGAAGGATAAAAGTAGCTGAGTCAGAGACTCAGTTTTAGGTGGTCCTGCAGCTCAGCTGGCAGGACAACAGATTCGTATTACTTTTGGGAAGGGTATTTTAGAGGGAGTGAAGAGGAGATATAGAGGGAACATTGAGGTTTTATGCAATATAAATTTTAATGAACTATATGTAAGAGGATATAGGGAGGTTTTATTCTATCGTATTATATCTAATTGCATATAATTCAATAAAGTAGTACGATTTTATATTTAATTGCATATAACTTGTAGATTTTACCACTTATTTCTTCTCGAAGAATAGCTGTTTTTCATTGATTGATCCATTTTCTAAATGCTTTTACCCTTTTCTGACTGATAGTTATTGGCTGGGGAGATTTTGGAATTAGTTCCAGTTTTAATTTTCCATACTCAGCAGGTTCAAAATGTCTGCAGGCATTATAATTGACAATAGTTTGACGGTTGGCCCTAAAGAAATCATGCTCATCCAGGATTACTTCAAGGTCATCTAAACTATAATTGCAAGTATATTTTTCTTGATCGTAAGTAATAACCTGCACCAGTTCCCCTACGCGGAGAATATGACTGATTTTGGATTGTTGTAAGGGGATGTTTTTATGCCCAGAATGAACCACCAAAATATTCCTGGCCTTCCTTTCGCTTAAGTGATTACTTGTCTTCAGGTCTATGAGGTAGAGGCAGGTATAATAGAGGTTGACCAAAAGTACAAATATGCTTATTTGTGGATAAGAAAATCCTCCTTTGTCCAGGAGAATATTGGGGAAATAGGCCCGGACCAGCTTGGCCAGGTAGAGTTCTAGCAAAAGAGGACAGGCCAGCCCAAGGAACAATTGACTGAATGTTCTGGTAAAGGGCCTTGACCGCCAATCACTGACCTTGTCGAGATGTAAGGTTACCCTTAATATGAGCTCCATAAGGAGAAAGCAAAGCAGGGTATAAAGGCAGAAATTTATTAATGCTTCTGAGTAATGAAGGCCGATATACCCACTTAAGAAAGCCTTTTGAATGCATAGAAATAAGGCATAGGCTGCAGACAGTGATATTCTGAAATAAACATCATTGAATGGGTATTGAATTCTAGCCACAAAATTCCCTATTAAGTTTTAAAAATTTCCCTGAATGATGAAGATGACAACAATAGGTACCTAAGCCATTTATATTCCATTCCAAGCAGCAAGTACTTCAGAGGGAATTAATCATACTTCATCGATTTTGTCTATATATACTCGAAAAACTAACGATCAGTTCCGATAATTTTATGTTCATACACTAAATGTTTTTCCATTATTAAATAAACTTTTAAGATGATGAATGAATATTATCAGCAGAAATACCAAGAAATGTGCACCTATATTGAGGGGATTAAAAGGAATCATTTTTCCACTATAAGAGAGGCTGAAGCTATTTATACCTATATCAATCAAATCATGGTGGATTTAAAGGATTATGTGATAGCGAATAATTTTAATGATACTGAAAGTGAAATAAAGTTCTTCAAGGATATCAAACCAGCCTTTGAATCCCTACAAATCTATTACCGGGAAATTTTTCATATCCATAACCATCTCTTGGAAAATGATGAAAAAAAGGCTTTGGAAATGGAACAACAGCGTACCCTAATAAAAAAGCATTTCAAAAAGCACCATTATGTATATACCTATTATCAGCTGGGGAAATCATCCCTTGACCAATGGTTGTTTTTGCGGGATGTCGAGGACATTCCCTTTATCACACATAGGCCTATTGTTCATCGGGACAGTCGGTTTGAGACCATCGGGAGTTATAGATTTGCAAAATTCAAGGCTTATGAGAGCTTGGTGAAATACCTGGAGGATGAGCTTAAAAAATTGGGCTCACCACAAATGGAAAATGAACAGCCTAAACTCAAATGGACAGGGCAAAAGGTGCAGCTGGTGGAACTGATCTATGCCCTTAAAGTAGCTGGGGTATTCAACCATGGTCAGGCTGAATTGAAGGAAGTGGCCCAAACCTTGGAGCAATTGATTGGAGCCAAGGTAGGAGATATCTATCGGGTATTTCAGGAAATCCGGTTACGTAAAAAGGGAAGGACTTTGTTTTTGGATGCATTAAAAGAAAAGCTAGAGGGCTATATGGAGGAGGCTGATGGGCTGTGAAATCGCGTTGGTATTCAATTAAATACCATAATAGGGGTATTTTATTTATGTGGCGTATTGGTTAAATTTAATAGTAGATGTTTTTTATGGAATTCGGCCCCTTTACCAATGGAATATTTGGATCATATCGAATTGATTTTTGTCATCATTGGTGGTGCATGGGTAGTATATAACTTTTACTTGAAGAGGGACCGGTATCCCAAAACAGTATTCAATCTGGAGGCCAAGCTGTTTGACCAGAACCATGAATCCTGGCTGTTTGAATTCACAGCCAATATTGAAAACAAGGGGCAGGTCAGGCATTATATCCGGACAGATTCATTTATTCTAAAAATCCGGTACCTTACAGACAAAGATTTAAAAAATGGCTTGAGCAACCATACGCGCGTGCCCTGCAAGGGAGAACATGGACAGCCCTGTTCTGAAGATCTCTATCTTTTAAATTTCCCGAATACTTTAAAAATCAAGGAATTCGACCAAAAGAATATCTATTGGTTGCCAAGATATTGGAAATACTTTTACGTGGACGCCCAAACTGAGCAGCAAATAAGCCTACCCCTCGCCATACCCAAGGAAGCCAGACATTTGTTAATCAGCAGTAAATTTAGGTACAAGGATAAAAAAAGTGGTGTTCATTCCATCCAGAAAGTCATCAGTATTGAGGACTATTTGCAGAAGGGCTAGGAGCCTTTTTTTTAAAAGATTACTGTTTGACAATATTAATTTTTACCCCAGTAGGGTATAACTGGTGAATTTTTTAATCCTGCCTTTTTGAGATTTGATGCATCATCAAACCAAATAGGATATGATCGATGGGATAATAACTGGACCTGATTTTTGGAGGGCTTTACCTGTATTTCTTTTCCTGTACTATGCGATTGTCCTGACTGTATTGTATGGCCCTAAACTATTGGCCAGAAGGAAGAATGGAATAGGAAAGATAAATAGTCCGGTAGAGGATAGTGCCTATACAGAGCAGGAACTCTGTCAGGCCTTTCAGGAATATGCCCGTGTTTACCAAAAGATCGAAACGCCCCGTTTCGAGGACGGGAAGTTATTGGTCCCATCCAATATCCAATTGGACCTGCTATCAAAGCAACCTTTCTGTCAGGTGGTGGAAAGGGAAAAGTCAACACCTAAACCTTCTTAAACATGACCAACAAACAGTCCAAAATGCTGCTTTGCTGTGCCCTGTTGATGGGGATATCCCTGTCGGTAGTGGGCCAGGACGGCAATGCAGGAATCATGGAGGCGACCACCAAGGTGCGCAGCTATTTCCAATCAGGGGTCAACCTGATGTATGCCATCGGGGCCATCGTAGGGCTGATCGGCGCGGTAAAAGTGTTCAACAAGTGGAATTCCGGGGAGCCGGACACGGGAAAAGTGGCTGCAGCCTGGTTCGGCAGTTGTGTGTTCCTTGTCATTGTGGCCACGGTACTGACCAGCTTTTTCGGTTGATATGAAGGCTGGGCAATTACGGATCAACAAGGGGGTGAACAGGCCTATATCCTTTAAGGGGCTGCAGGCCCAGTATATCCTGTACCTGGGAATCGGGCTGCTGGTTTTGTTACTGGTCTTTGCCATCGCCTATGTATTGGGGATCTCCTTTTGGATTGCAGGTATTGGCTGTGGCTTTCTGGCCTACCTGCTTGCAGAGGGCGTGGCTGGTATGAACAAGAAGTACGGTGAGCATGGCATGAAAAAACGCATGGCCCACCGTAGGGTGCCCATGGGGCTAAAGGTACGCGACAGGGGATTTGTCAGGAAATTAAAACAAAAGGAAAATGGATAGACTCAAGCCAAAGGAGTTGGAAAACCACTTTCCCATCGGGAGGGTGGAAAGGGATTTTCTGTTGTCCCGGTCCGGGGACATTACTGCTGGATTTGAGGTAATGCTGCCCGAGATATTTACCCAGGACAGCAAAGACTATGACTCCCAGCACGCCACCTGGACCAAGGCCATCCGGTTATTGCCAGAGGGCCATATCCTGCACAAGCAGGACTGGTTTGTAAGGAAGGGCCATGATGGCCTGTTGCAAGATGAAAAGTCGGGGTTTCTGGACAGGAGCAGTGAACTGTTCTTCCATGAAAGGCCTTATCTGGACCACCGCTGCCATGTGTACCTCACCATGCCCAAAAAGGGTAAAAGACCGGGGGATGTGGCCAGCTCCAACCTGCTTGCCCCACAGTTCCTTCCAAAGGAACTGCTGGACCCCAAACTGCTGCAAAACTTTGAAAATACCCTGGGGCAATTCTGCCAGCTATTGGCCGATGGAGGCATGGAAACCCAGAGGTTGTTGGAGGCAGATTTTCTGGGCCATAAACACCAGACAGGGATTTTGGAAAAAGATCTCTTTTTGAACCCTTCAGGGAAGAAACCCTTGGTCAGGGACATCGCTTTTAAGCCCCGTTTTACCATAGGTTCCAAGGAGGTATTGCTCTTTTCCCTATGTGAACTGGACAGCCTGCCCAACAGGCTGTCAGCAGAAATGGATTTTGAGGCCTATAGCAATGACAGGTTTCCCTTTGTCATTGGGCAAGCTGCACCATTGGGACATTTATTGCCATTGGACCATGTCTATAACCAGTACGTGCTGATTGAAAACAAACAGGAAGTGTTCAAAAAGCTGGAAAGCAGGGCCCTAAGGATGCAGAGTCTTGCTGCTTATAGCAGGGAAAACCTGCATTCCCACCAGGCCATACAGGACTACCTTAACGAGAGCATCAGTGATGGAAGCCTACCGGTCAGGGCCCATTTTAACCTCATGTGCTGGGCATCGCGACCGGAGGAAAGCAAGGAAATCCGCAATAAGGTAGGGGCTGCTTTTTCAAAGATAGATGCCGTGGCCAAGGAGGAAAGCCTCAGTGCGCCCCAGTTATTCTGGGCAGGCATACCGGGGAATGCGGCAGCTTTGCCCTCCAATGAAACCTTCCTGAGCTTTGGAAAGCAGGTGTCCTGTCTTTTCAATATGGAAACAAGTTATCTCTCCAGTCCATCTGCTTTTGGAATACGACTTGGTGACCGGCAAACCGGAAGGCCTTTGAACGTGGACATCTCCGATGAGCCCATGAAAAGGGGCTGGATCACCAATAGGAACAAGTTTATCCTCGGGCCATCGGGAAGTGGCAAGAGCTTCTTTACCAACCATATGGTCAGAAGCTACCATGCACAAGGATCACATGTGGTATTGATCGATGTGGGCCATTCCTATAAGGGACTGTGCGAGCTGATCGGGGGCTATTATTTTACCTACGAGGAAAATAAGCCCATCTGCTTCAACCCTTTCTATCTGGGAGGGAAAACCTTGGACACCGAAAAAAAGGAAAGCATCAAGACCCTGCTGTTGGCCCTTTGGAAAAAGGATGACGAGACCTTTACCCGCAGTGAGTATGTGGCCATTTCCAATGCCCTTGGTTCTTATTACGACAGTCTCAAGGCGGAGGATTTTCCCTGCTTTGACAGTTTTTATGCCTTCTGTTCCACAGCATTCAAGGAGCAGCTGTTGGAACAGGGTGTCAAGGAAAAGGATTTTGATATCGACAATTTCCTGTATGTACTGCGGCCCTATTTCAAGAGAGGGGAATTTGATTACCTGCTCAATGCCCGTAAGAATCTTGACCTGTTGGAACAGCGCTTCATTGTTTTTGAACTGGACAATATCAAGGACCACCCCATTCTCTTTCCAGTGGTGACCCTGATCATCATGGAGATCTTTATCGCCAAGATGCGCAAGCTAAAGGGAGTGCGCAAAATGATCCTGATAGAGGAAGCCTGGAAGGCAATAGCCAAGGAGGGCATGGCCGAGTATATCAAATACCTTTTCAAGACGGTCAGGAAGTTCTTCGGGGAGGCAGTGGTGGTTACCCAGGAAGTAGAGGACATTATTTCCAGCCCTGTGATCAAACAGGCCATCATCAACAATTCGGACTGCAAGATCCTTTTGGACCAGTCCAAGTACCGCAACAAGTTTGACGGGATCAGGGAACTGCTGGGCCTGACCGATAAGGAAACCATGCAGATCATGTCCATCAACAAGGCCAATGAACCAGGCAGGAAGTACAAAGAGGTCTTTATTGGCCTTGGGCCGGTAAGCAAGGTATACAGGACCGAGGTGTCCCCAGAGGAATACCTCACCTATACCACCGAGCAGCAGGAAAGGATCAGTGTGGCAGAAAGGGCAAAGGCTTTTGGCGGTAACCTGGAAAAAGGGATCGGTGTCCTTGCTGCCGAGATGAAGGGAGGTCTAGGATGAGCCTATCCAAAAACATAAAAATAGGATTGTTGGCCGGACTGCTGTGTTTTGGGGCTCCCCAAATGCCCCGCACGGATGCGGCAGTGCCGGCCTATATATTGGAGATCATCAGGCAAGGGGTGAAAAAGGCCATTGTGGCCATCGACCTTAAGATCCAAAGGCTACAGAACAATACCATCTGGCTGCAGAATGCCCAACAGGTACTGGAAAACACCCTGAACAAGCTCAAGCTGGAGGAGATCTCAGATTGGGCTGAAAGACAAAAGGAGCTTTACGGGGACTATTACGAGGGACTCTGGAAGGTGAAAAGTGTCCTGACCCAATACCAAAAAGTCAGGGACATCGCAAAAATGCAGGGGCGTCTGGTAACCGAATACCAAAAGGCCTGGGGGATCATTGTGCGCAGTGGGAACTTCAGCCAAAAGGAGCTGCAGTGGATGGAAAAAGTCTACCTGGGCATCCTTGACCATTCGGTGCAGAACCTGGAGGAAGTGACCGGGGCCATCAATGCTTTCCAACTCAAGATGAGTGATGGCGAACGGCTGATGATCATCGACAGGGTGGAAAAGAAAGTGCGCTTTAACCTGACCGACCTGATGCGCTTCAATGAACGGAACCTTTTGATCAGCAGGCAGCGGTCCTATGCCAAAGGGGAAATCAAAACCTTAAATGATATCCACCATGAAAAGGATTAGCCTGTTGCTCCTATTGCTGATGGCCATGCTGGATGTTCATGGCCAAACCTTCAGGGAGTGGTTCAGCCAAAAAAAGACCGCCAAAGAGTACCTGGCCAAACAGGTGGTCGGCCTTCAGCTGTATATCGGCTATGCCAAAGAAGGCTATGAAACCCTACGTTGGGGATGGAATACGGTCCATCAGCTCAAGGACGGGGAGTTTCGTTTGCACGGTGATTTCTTCAGGGGGCTGGCAAGGGTCAGTCCTCAGGTGGCCAAGTATGAAAGGATTCCCCAATTCATTGACCTGCAGATAAGGTTGGTGAAAAATATCAAGACTTCCCGGAAACTGTTCGCTGCCCATGAAGGCATCAAAAATGGGGAAAGACTTTACCTGGACAAGGTATTTGAGCACGCATTGTCCATTGCCTCCGATCTTGTGGAGGAACTGATGTCCGTGGCACTACAACCGGGACTGAAACTGGATGAGGCGGAGCGGCTGGCCATCATCGATGATGTCTATTTAAGGTTGCAGGAGCTAAACAGTTTTATAAGGGCCTTTAACCGGGAGAATTATCAACTGCTCCGTCATAGGGCCTGGGAGGCAAGGGATACCAAAACGATCCAATCACTTTATAAACTGCATACACCATGAAAAAACAAGGTTTAAAATTTCTGCTGATGGGGCTTTTGTTTATGGGGCCCAATTTAAGCAAAGCTCAAGTTGGGGAATCAGCCCAGCTGCTGCTCAATGTGGAAAAGCTCAGCCAGTTCAAACAGATACTCGATGATATGTACAAGGGATACCAGACCCTGAGCAAGGGCTATAATATGGTCAGGGATGTAGCATCCGGTAACTTCTCATTGCACAAGGCTTTTATTGATGGACTTTCGGCTGTCAGTCCAGTAGTCAAAAGGTATCATAAGGTAGGGCAGATCATCCACTACCAAAAGATCATTATAGAGGAATACCAAAGGGCCAACCGGCAATTTATGGCTCGGGGCAACTTTAACAGGGAGGAAATGGAGTACTTGGTCCTTGTCTATAGGAACCTGCTTGATATGAGCGCCAGGAACATGGAGGAAATGCTACTGGTCATCACGGGCGGAAAGCTGCAGATGAGCGATGAGGAAAGGATGACGGCCATTGACCGGATCTTTGATGAGATCAAGGACCGATATGTATTTGTGCGGGTTTTCAACAATGAGGCCGCTTTGCTCAATCTCCAACGTAAAAGGGAGCATGGAGCAATCAACATGCTAGAAGATCTTCAGCCATGAGGTATTGGCTATTGATTCTTGCCATGTTGGTTTCCCTTTCAGCATCCGCCCAAGGGGTCAGTGGTGGAGCAGGAGGACTGCATGAGGTGTTGGATGAACTCTATTTGGAAATGGTACCCTTGGCGGCTGACCTGATAGGTGTGGCGAAGGGCATCGCAGGATTTGCGGCCATTTTCTATATTGCCAGCAGGGTATGGGGCCATATCGCAAGGGCTGAATCCATCGACTTTTATCCATTGTTGAGACCTTTTGCCTTGGGCATGGCCATCCTGCTATTCGCCAATGTATTGGATGTGTTCAATGGGGTCCTTAGCCCACTGGCCAGCCATACTGGAAATATGGTGAAGGGCTCCAATGCTGCCATAGAACGCCTTTTGGCAGAAAAACAAAGGGCCATTGAAGCTACGGAATACTGGGAAATGTATGTAGGAGAAAGCGGTAGCGGCGACCGGGAAGGCTGGTATGAATATACCCATCCTGAAGGAACGGAGGAGGGGTTCTGGGAGGGGCTCGGCAATGATATACAGTTTGCCATGGAAAAGGCCTCATTTAATTTCTCCAATTCCATCAAAAAATGGATGAGCGAGGTACTGGAAGTACTTTATCATGCAGCGGCCTTATGCATCAATACCATCAGGGTGTTCTACCTGATCATCTTGTCCATACTGGGGCCTATCGTATTTGGCCTGTCGGTATTCGATGGTTTCCAACATACGCTCACTTCCTGGATAGCCCGCTATATCAATGTGTACATGTGGCTGCCCGTGGCCAATATTTTTGGGGCCATTTTAGGTAGGATCCAGGAAAAAATGATCGAATTGGATATAGGACAGATAGAAAATGCGGGCAAGACCTTTTTCTCATCCACCGATACGGCCTATCTGATCTTTCTGGTCATTGCCATTATCGGTTATTTCACCGTCCCATCGGTGGCCAATTATATTGTCTATGCCGCGGGGAGGGATACGCTATTGCACAAAACCAGCAGCATGGTGACCAAAGCTCCCGCCACTGCCGCCAAATCCTTAATCTGATATGTTCGACTACTTTACCAATATCGAAACGGCCTTCCAACATGTGAAGCGCTTTAGCCTGATCCTATCGCTTGGGGCCATCGTATTGGCACTGGGAAGTATCTGGCTCTCCTATAGGTTCCAACAGCAGGCTACCGAAAGGGTGTATATCCTTATGGATGGAAAGGTGCTGGAAGCAGTGGCCTCTGATAGAAAGTCCAATATCAAAATAGAGGCCAGGGAGCATGTGCTGCGCTTCCACCACCATTTCTTTTCCCTCTCTCCCGATGAGGAACAAATAAATGAACAATTGGGAAAGGCCTTTTATCTGAGTGATGGCTCGGTGCAGTCGGCCTATCAGGTACTCAAGGAACAGGGCTATTATAACCGCTTGGTCACCGGAAATATCCGACAGGAGCTGAGCGTGGACAGTATCGCCCTGGATATGGCCCAAAGGCCTTATCGCTTTTGGTTTTATGGAAGGCAAACCATTACCCGGCCCACCTCCAAGTTGACCCGGAGCCTGGTTACCAAAGGGCAACTGCGGGAAGTGGCCAGGTCCATCAACAATCCCCACGGATTCCTGGTCGAGCAGTGGGAAACACTTGAAAACAGGGATATCAAAATAGAAAAAAGATGAAAGCAATATTAAATGTACCAAGGGTACACCGCCAATACAGGGTGTATGCCCAATTCCTTTTCGGACTGCCCAAAACTATTACAGGGGTTCTGAATACTTGGGAGGGGAGACTTCCTCCTAAAATCAGGATCATCACCTGGTTCGTGCTACTGCTCAGTTGGTCGGCAACCATACTTGTCCAGGCCTATCAGGGCAGTAAGACCGAAACCATGGCCATTACCATGGACAGGGGACCGGATGAATTATGGCCCCTGACAGATTCAATATCAAATAACTCCAAAACAAAAAAATATGAAAACGATCAACACTAAACATCGCATTATTTTACTCGTACTGCCCCTCTTTGTACTGCCCTTCATTCTGGCATTCTCATGGGCCAAACAGGAGTGGTCCACAGCGGGACCAAGGCAAAAACTTCGATTGAATACCGAGCTGCCGCAGGCCCAATTGGAAGAAGGGACCCTGAACAAAATGGAGCTTTACCAACTTCGGGAGAAGGAAGCCAAAAGGCAAAGGGAACTGATCCGAATGGATCCCTACAGGCAGGATAAACAGGAGGAGGAAACCCAATCTCTTCAAACTCCCTTGGGATTAGATGGCAAGGGTGCAGGATTGCAGGAGAAAGAAACCCTTCTTTTGGACAAATTGGAGCAATTGCAGGGAGAACTTAGTCGTCCCGAACCTGAACCAAGTAAGGTAGGGGCCAGCACCCAAGTACTTTCCAAAAGGCAGCCAAGTGTGGATATCTCCCAGGATGTGGAACAACTGGAGGAGCTGATGGACAGGATGCAGCCCAGCGGGCCTGATCCCGAACTGGAGCAGCTCGAGGGCATGCTGGATAAAATTTTGGATGTCCAGCACCCTGAAAGGGTAAGGGACAGGTTTAAGGAAAAAGCATTGGCAAAGCCCCGGTTTCAGGTAAGCGCTTCCAATGAGGCCGAACCTGCCGTTAAGGAAATCCATAGCGGTCAAAATGGCTTTTATGGACTGGAAGAAGCTGCTGTAATGGAGCATCCTGTAAAAGCGGCCATAGCTGCTGAAATAGCGGAGACGCTCAGCCTAAAAGGATCAGGAAGGGCCAAGATCAGATTACTGGAAACGGTCACGGTCAATGGAATGGAATTAAAAAAGGGTGCTGTCCTATACGGAAAGGCCAGCCAGAATGCCAACAGGGTAAGTCTGTCCATTTCGGCCATACGTTCGGGAAAACATATCCTACCTGTGGAACTGGAAGCCTTTGACCTGGACGGCATGCCCGGCATCCCGATCAGTGGGAGCCTCCAACAGGAAATCAAGGAAGGGGCAGGGGATGCCCTGATTACAGGTATGCCCAGTTTGAACGGAGGAATAAGCATGGAGGAACAGATGGCCTCTGCCGGAGTATCTGCAGCAAAAGGACTGTTCCGTAAAAAAAGCAAATCCGTCAAGATCAACCTAAAGGCAGGCCACCCCATTTTACTTGTCAACCAATCTACCATATAAAACCCGATAAAGATGAAAAAAGGAATCGTATTGATATGCTTGCTGAACTGCTTTTTGGCATTGGACATGTTGGCACAGGAACCGGTGTTCAAGGTGAAGCCCCTAACGAAAGCAGCTTTTATTCCTGCCTATCCGGTCAAAGTAGGCTGGGACCATACCACTGCCCTGGTATTTCCCGCCAAAGTACTGAGTGTCGATAGGGGGCATGGAAAGATCCTTGCCAAGGTGGAAGAACAAGCACCCAATTTATTATTGCTGAAGGCAGGAAAGCGGGAGTTTGTGACTACCAACCTCCATGTGGTGACTGCTGATGCTCGGCTGTACCATTTAAGGGTAAGTTATTCAGAAGCATTGGCCGAAAGTTCCATTAATATGGTCGGTCAGGCTGAACTGTCCCATAAGGCATTGGTATTGAAGAACGATATAGTGGATGCCGAGAAGTTGATGGACTTAGGTCAACAGGTATTGGAGGCGAAGGGGTTTTTGAGAAGATCTTCCAAGCAACACAGCATCAAAGTCAAGTTGGAAGGGGTTTTTCATGCCGAAGGCTTACTTTTTTTAAAGCTGGTAATAAAGAATAAGTCCCCATTGGCCTTTGAGCCGGATGAACTTGAATTTGTGGTCAAGGATAAAAAACAGTCCAAACATACCTCCATCGGGGAGCAGTTCCTGGAACCGGTATGGCTTGACTGGGAAGCTGATAAGGAAATAGATGGCCATGAGGCAAACAAGCTCGTGATGGCCTTTCCAAGCTTTACCATATCGGACAAAAAGTACTTTCAGGTACTTGTCAGGGAGAAAAACGGGGACAGGGACCTTAGCCTGAATATCAGGGCGAAGGATATGCAAAAAGTCAGGAATTTAACCAATGTTCAAACTAAATAACCATAATACATGGATCAGGAAAATTTGGATTACCTCAAGGAAAAACTAAAGTTTACAGGCTTTGACACGGCCTTGAATGATGCGCTGGAAAAACAGGTAAAGGCCAATAAGGAGGCCTTTGAGCTGCCACATTCAATGGAAATTGATGGCAAGAAGATGGACTTTAACCTGCATTTTAGTAAGTCGAATACCTCAGAAAGGTATTTTCTCAACAAATATGATGCATCCCTGCACAATGCCAATCCGGATATTGCCCCGAAAGAGCATACCTTCTACAATAACCAGTCGGTTACGGCAAAGGAAGCCTTTAACCTTATGGAGGGCAGGGCCGTGAAAAAGGGGATGCTGAATGCCAATAATGAACCTTACCAGGCATGGATGCAATTGGATTTTAAGGAGAAGGACAAGAACAATAATTTCAAGATTGACTCCTATCACGAGAATTATGGCTTCGATAGCAAGGAGGCTTTGTCCAAACTGCCCATCAAGGAACTGCAGGACCCGACCAAGTCAGAGTGGATGGTCAAGGCCTTCGAGAAAGGGAATGTCTATCCAGTGACCATGGAAAAGGGAGGGAAGGAAGAGATTATGTATGTATCGGCCAATCCCAAGTTCAAATCGGTCAATGTGTATGATACGGAAATGAAAATGGTCAAGACCAAGGATCTGATGGTGGACAAGGAGCAGGGAAAGGAGGTGAAGGAAGGGCAGCAGGCAAAAAAGAACCAGGGTCCAGAAATGAAGAACGTTCCTAAGGAACCTAAAAAGGGAAAAGGAGCGAGGGTTTAAAAATAGCGTGATTTATTATTGTTAGAAGGGCATTTTCAATTTATGGAGATGCCTTTTTTTCATGGTTAAAAACAGAGGGGGAGATTTTATTCATTAATCATGTTACAAGTTAGCTTTCGGGCTGCTGTAGCGGCCATGAGCTTACGGCATAAACATTAGTTACTTTTATATTCTTTTTAAAAAATTCTGTATATCCGCAAAGACACCAGTAGCTTTTTGTAAATAAGATATTCTTTCAGTAAGAACACAAAAGTCAAAAGAAACGATATTTTATTCCGTGCAAACCTGTCTTCCGCCAGGTAGATCTGTGGAATCTCCCGATAAATCTGGACAGGCTGTGAGAAACAAGTTTACTGGTGTAATAACGGATAACCATAAAAAAAATTAAGGATATTGCCTTATAAATAACTTTTATCGTATTGAAATTTATTATTCAGAATATTGAAAGATATTTTTTTATATAGGTATAGATTGAAAGCTTTACAATTACATGCTAGATATATTGTTCTTTTTGAAATGGGCCTTATTGTTGTTAAGTTTTATGTTATGGAAAAAATATAAAATAAAGTGAGGGTATTTTGTAGGTTTATTACCTCTTTATATTGAAGGACTAGTTTAATTGTTTCATTTATGGAAAAACCCCAAAATAACTACAGTTCCCAAAAAATTCATGTAGTCCCAAAAACTGCTAATCAAAAAACTGATATGGCGAATTTCTCCAAAGTGCCCGATATGGAAATTTGGGAGGCTTTCAAGCAGGGGGATGAGGAAGCATTTAACTATATCTACAGGATGTTTGTTCCCGGTATGTATAATTATGGAATCCATTTGGTTAATGATGAGGGAATAGTAAAGGATTGTATTCAAATTCTATTTATCAATATCAGAAGAAAAAGAGCCAAATTATCTAAAGTAAATAATATTCGAGGATACCTGTATACCATACTGTATCGTGAGCTCATTAAGATGTATGAGAAGAAGAATAATGTGAGCATAGATTCTCTAGAATATTCATCCTGCAACTTTCCAATAGAAGTATCCCATGAGACTAAATTGATTAGGGAAGAATTAACAAATGAACGATTAGAACAACTGGAATTGGCCATGGGAAAACTTCCTGCTCGACAAAGGGAAGCATTATTGCTTCTTTATAAGGAAGGCCTAAGCTATAAGGATATTACTGAAATAATGGGGTTTAAGGATATTAAGTATGCTAGGAATTTGATTTATAGAGGATTGGAGAACCTGAGGTCGAAGATTTTGTGATTTTAGCCCATTTTATATTCAAGGCATAGAAAGGGAAATATGAAGTACAGTGAATTCAATATAATTGATTTTCTCCAGGATGAATTTTTCATCAATTGGGTAAATAACCCAACTCATGAAACCAATCACTTTTGGGTAAAATGGTTGGTAGAACACCCAGAGAAAAGAGAAGAGGTATTTAAGGCAAGCCAAATAATCAAATCGGTAGACTATAAGAAGCAATATGAAATACCTGATGATATTTATTTGGATATGTATGAAAATATTAAACTGGATAAGCATACTGAACCTTACAATGACCCGTCTAAATTAGTAAAGTGGAGATTCTGGAATAAGCTGGTAGCTGCTGTTTTGGTATTAGGCTTTATTTTTTGGGGATATAATAATCTTACTGGGAATAGGAGTGGGGAAATTGAAACTCCAGATTTGATAACTAAAAGCAACCCATGTGGCCAAAAGTCAAAAGTTCTCCTGCCAGATGGAACCAAGGTTTATTTGAACGCTGAAAGCTCTTTAGTATTCCCAGTGGAGTTTGCTGATTCCTTAAGGCTGGTTAAGTTAAAGGGAGAAGCATTTTTCGATGTGAAAGAAAGTAAGGTAAGACCATTTGTTGTTCAGGCAGATAATACTCGTGTGAGAGTTATGGGAACCACCTTTAATGTCAAAAATAAAGGGGGCTTATCGGTGGCGCTCGTCTCAGGAAAAGTAGCAGTAGAAAATGACCTAGGGACTAAGATCATTTTATCTCCGAATGAAAAGTTGGAGATAGATGAGTCAGGGAATTTTTATAAATCCAACTTTGACTTATTGGAAACTACGGGATGGAAGAACAAATACTTGGTATTCAAAGAGGACAACTATGAGGAGGTGAAGGAAAAATTGGAGACTTGGTTTGGCGTAAAAATCATCAGCAGGAAGAAAATGGAACATGATTGGTCCTATTCAGGGGTTTATCACAATGAAAGCCTTGAAAATGTATTGGAGGGGATCAGCATTACCTCAAATTTCACTTTTAAAATAGAAGATAAAATCATATTAATTGAAAACCCAAAATAAATCTATCTTATGAAAAGTATCCTTGATAATTCTAGTTAAAAAAGAGGCAGAAAATCCCTTTTCTGCCTCATCGATGCCTTTGAGGATCGCCAAATCAGTCAAAGGCTAATTTTAAGCATTACTAACTCAAAATCATTACAAAGTATGGAAAAAACGATACTTAGGCAAATCATTATGCTATCCAAATATTTCGTATTGGGCTTTGTTTTTCAGCTGTTTTTTACAGCCGTAATACTTGCCCATCCTGGAAATGCCCAAAGAAAAAGTATTCATGTAATACGGACCTCTGCGGTTTATCAAAATATGCCCTTAAATGAGGTTTTTACAAAGCTGGAGGCCCAGACTAATCTTCGGTTTACCTTTAACGAGCGTTTTTTAAATGTGAAGAAATTAAAGGTGAACTTAAAGGTTGAAAAAGAGCCTCTGTTTAATGTCCTACAGGAAATATCCAATCAAACCAATTTGAAATTTGTTAGAATAAATGACAATATCCATGTAAGTAAAGCATCAAACCAATCCAAAAATGTAAATGAAATCCTTTCTGAAGTTAGAAAGGTGGTTAAGGGACAGGTATTATCCGGAGACGATAATCAACCTATCCCCGGAGTTACTATTTTGGAGAAAGGAACCTCCAATGGGACTGTTACCGATATCGATGGGAAATTTACTCTTGACGTAAAAGAAGGTGCAGTCATTACAGTGAGTTTTGTAGGATATGAGAAACAGGAAATTGTAGTAGGCAATGAAACCAATTTGCAGATTCTTTTGGCTCCTGACCTGCAATCACTGGAAGAAGTAGTAGTGGTTGGATATGGAAGTGTAAAGAAAAGTGATTTGACGGGTGCTGTATCATCTGTCAAAGCTGCAGAATTGCAGGAAACACCCATTACCTCCATTGACCAAGGTTTGGTAGGAAGGGCATCAGGGGTTATGGTTACCCAAACATCAGGGATGCCTGGTGCTGTAGCATCTATTAGGATTAGGGGCTCTAGTTCATTGCAAGGTGGAAATGAACCCCTTTATGTAATTGATGGATTTCCAATATATAATGGCGGTGGCTTTGGTCAAACAGGTGGGAATGCAAAAGTAAGTGGGCTTTCATCCATAAACCCCGCTGATATTGAATCAATTGAAATCCTGAAGGATGCTTCAGCTACAGCAATATATGGTGCCAGAGCAGCTAATGGAGTGGTTTTGATTACCACAAAAAGTGGAAAGGAAGGAAGAGACCAAATTATTTTTGACGCCTATTATGGTGTACAGAATGTGGTCAGGCAAATTGATGTAATGAATGGACTCCAATATGCTGAGTTGGTCAATGAAGCCTACCAAAATGATGGCTTGAGCCCAGTATATGATGCGGCGAAAATGGAAGAGTTACGACAAAATCCAAAGGGCACGGATTGGCAGGATGAACTATTCAGGTCAGCGCCTATTCAAAACTACCAACTGACATTTACCGGAGGGGACAAAAAGACCAATTATTCGGTATCTGGAAATTATTTTGATCAGCAGGGTGTAATTAGGAATTCTGGCTTTCAGCGTTATTCTGCAAGGGTTAACTTAAACAGAAATATTAAGGATAATTTCAAAGTGGGAACAAGTCTGAATATAAGCAAAACCAACTCAAATGCTGTTCAAACTGATGCGGGAGGGGCTGCAGGCGTCGTTTCTTCAGCCATGAAGTTTAATCCAGTTTTACCCATATATGAAAATGAATCTTTAGGTGAATACACCCAAGTGAACAGTCCGGGTATAATTTATGCCAATCCAATTGCCACTGCAGATGAACAGGTAAGGGAGAACCAAATGCTCAGGGTGTTAGGCAATATGTTTGCCCAATGGGAATTTGTACCTGATCTTACTGCCAAAGTTTCTGTGGGTACCGATTTGGTCAATACCAAGTTTGATACCTTTATCCCTTCCAATATTTTTCAATCTGGAGGCGTAGCCAGTGCTTCAGTTAACGGTGGTTATACGACCAATTGGCTGAACGAGAATACCCTTACATGGAATACAAGCCTTAAAGAAGGTCATCAGTTGTCTGTTTTGGGAGGAATTACTTTTCAAAAAAACAAGTTTGAAGGTCTCGGGGCTTCGTCCCAGGATTTTGTAAACAATGTCCTGGAGGAGAATGCTCTTGGTGCAGGGGCAATATATAATCAGCCTAGTTCTTCCAGTACTGAATGGAGTTTAATGTCCTATTTGGGTAGAATCAATTATAACATACATGAAAAGTACCTGATATCATTGAATGCCAGAATAGATGGATCTTCTAGATTTGGTAATAACAACAAATATGCTTTTTTCCCTTCAGGGGCCTTTGCGTGGAGATTAATAGAGGAAGACTTTGTCAAGGACTGGAATGTATTTTCTAACCTAAAGGCAAGGGTGAGTTATGGTTTTACCGGTAATCAGGAAATTGGACTATATAATTCACTTCCAACATTGACCAATACGACTTATACTTTTGGAAGGACACTCGCCACTGGTTTTTACCCCAATAAAATTCCAAATCCTGACCTAAAATGGGAGAAAACCTCTCAATTTGATTTTGGTTTGGACTTCGGTTTTTTTGATGAGAGGTTGAGGTTTACTACTGATTATTATTACAAAAAAACTACCAATTTAATATATAATGTAGCTGTTCCGTTTGTATCAGGTTTTGCTTCCTCACTACAGAATATTGGTAGTGTTGAAAATAAAGGTGTCGAGCTGGCAATAGATGGAGAAATCATTTCCCGCCCGGATTTTAGATGGTCTTCTGGGTTTAATATTTCTTTTAACAGAAACAAAGTGATCGAACTCGGGGGAGAAGACTATAAAGATGTTGGCGGGGGAGATGGCCATTTGAAAACAGGTTCAGTACATAGATTGATAGTAGGACAACCTATTGGACTTTTTTATGGATATGTGTTTGATGGTATTTTTCAAAACCAGGAAGAGCTGAATGCCGGACCGGTTAGTCCAACCCATTGGATAGGTGGACGAAGATATATGGATTTGGGAGGTTCGGAAGGCAGCCCTGATGGATTGGTCAATGCTACTTACGATAGAAGGATTATAGGTGATCCCAATCCGGATTTTTTTGGTGGATTGACCAATACATTATTCTATAAAGGTTTTGAATTGAATATGTTCCTCCAGTATTCATACGGTAATGATATTTTCAATTACAATGCGATGGAACTGGAACTTCCATCAGGAGGACAAAATGTATATGCAGATTTGGTCAATAGATGGACACCTGAAAACCCAAGTAATATTTATCCTAAAGCGACGACTAACCGTTCTGCAGTATTCAGTGATGCCTATATAGAGGACGGGTCTTACCTGAAGTTAAAAACATTGACCTTTGCCTATACTTTTCCGGGGTTAACATCCAAAGTATTGCAAGGAATGAAGGTTTATGTGACTGGGCAAAACCTACTCACCTTTACAGGATATTCTGGTTATGATCCTGAGGTAAGTTATAGGGGGGCTTCCAATCTGGAAATGGGAGAAGATTTTGGAGGATATCCACAGTCTAGAACGATCATGTTAGGTGTTAAACTGAATATTAAATAAGAATGGCCATGAAAATTAAATATATATTATCCATCTGTTTAACTACATTTTTCCTTGGTGCTTGTACTGACTTCCTTAAGGAAGAACCCAGTGATAGGTATGTTATTGACAATTTCTATAGTGGGCAATCAGATGCAGAGGCCGCTGTTACTGCTGTATATCAGCAACTATACAGTATTTATGAAAGGCATATTTTCCTTCTAAATGCTTTGCCCACAGATGATGAGAAAAACGGTTTAGGGATGCCAAACCAATTTTTACAAAACCTGGAGTATTTAAGACACACTTCGGAAAACCAGTTCGTTAGGGAAATGTGGCAAAGGAATTATTCAGGAATTGCTCGTGCGAATACAGCCATCATCAATATTCCAGCAATTGATATGGATGAAGGTATACGAGATCGATTGGTTGGTGAAGCTAAGTTTTTACGGGCCCTGTATTATTTTAACCTCGTGCGATTCCATGGTGGTGTTCCTTTGATACTAAAACTGGAATCTGTAGAAGATGCATTGGGAGCCCGAGCCTCAGTCGGTGAAGTTTATGAGCAGATTATTCAGGATTTGTCAGATGCTGAAACGGTATTGCCTATTGGTTATGCGGACAAGGATATTGGAAGAGCTACAAAGGGTGCAGCTAAGATTCTACTAGGAAAGGTATACCTGACTATGAAGGAGTTTGGAAAGGCTGAGGAAAAATTAGCAGAAGTACTTCTTAATGAGCAGGAATATGGGTATGGATTGCATGAAAATTATGACGATAACTGGAATTCTACAACTGAAAACGGCTGGGAAATGGTGTTCTCTATAGAGTTTATGGATCCGCCAGGTAATGGTAATTCAGCCATGATCCTTCAAGGTCCTAAATATTCCTTGCCTGGAGGCTTTGCTGTTCTGGGATTGACCAATTCCAATGAAGCAGATATCCCAACACGCGACCTCTACGATAGGTTTCAGGATGAGGACGAAAGAAAAGCAGCTACCTTTACCACGGATTTTGTGAGTTTAAAGGATGGATCAGTACATACTTCATCCATACCTCTTTTTACCAAATATTGGGAAGAAGGAGAGAACAATCCTGCTAACAGTGATGCAAATATGCATGTTATTCGTTATTCGGATGCCATTTTGATGTATGCAGAAGCACTTAATGAGCTAGGAAAGACGGCTTTGGCATTGGCGCAACTTAATAGGATTAGAGAAAGGGCATTTAATTCTATGGATTTTAACTTTATGGGGTTAAGCCAAGAGGAAGCACGTCAGGCCATTTGGGAAGAAAGGAGATTGGAATTGGCCATGGAAGGACATAGATGGTTTGATTTGGTTCGGACAGGAAGGTTTGTGGAGACCATGAAAGCGCACGCTGCATATGAGGCCTCAGTAGCTGAGACCAATAAGGTGGAAATAGCTCAGAATTTAAAGGATTATATGATTTTGATGCCTATTCCTCAAAGGGAGGTAGACCTGAATCCAGTCATTGAACAAAATGATGGTTATTAACTCATAAAGAAAGACAATCCTGTTTTAGCTAAAAACGGATCAAATTCTGTTTTTTAATGGAAATGGATTGTCTTTTTTAATTCTTAGAAATGGACAGAATCAAAAAGAAAGGGATATCATTCCTTGTGATTTTGAACTTGGTGGGCATTTTTCCAAAATTATTTGCCCATGACGCTCATAGGACTCCTAATATAGTTATCATATTTATGGATGATATGGGGTATGGGGATTTGTCAAGTTATGGCGCAAAAGGGTATATGACCCCAAACTTGGATCAATTGGCAAATGAAGGTATGCGGTTTACAGATTTTGAGGTAGCGCAACCCATTTGTAGTGCTTCAAGGGCAGGCTTAATGACTGGTTGTTACCCCAATCGATTAGGAATAAGTGGAGCATTAAATCCACATTCCAAAATTGGCTTGAACCCGAATGAAGAAACCATAGCGGAGCTGGTAAAAAGAAAGGGTGACTATAAAACCGCCCTCTTCGGAAAATGGCATTTAGGAAATAGACCGCCTTTTTTGCCTACAAAGCAAGGTTTTGACGAATTTGTGGGATTACCTTATTCCAACGACATGTGGAAATGGACCTATGATATGAAATTGGCCACTGAAGAGACCCATGCGCGGAAAGCCAGCTACCCAGAATTACCTCTAATGGCTATGGATACAGTATGGAGTACTGTTGAGAATCTAGAGGATCAGGAAAAACTGACTTCTATATATACGGAACAATCAGTGAGGTTTATCCATGAAAATGCGACTTCACCTTTCCTATTGGTGTTGTCCCACTCCATGCCACATGTACCTTTGGCAGTTTCGGATAGGTTCAAAGGAAAAAGCGATCAGGGTATTTACGGGGACGTCATGATGGAAATTGATTGGTCGGTAGGAGAAATAGTTAAAGCGCTTGATGAAAACGGTTTATCAGAGAATACCCTTCTTATTTTTACTTCGGATAATGGTCCATGGGTAAATTTTGGGCAACATGCAGGCAGTGCCTTTGGACTACGAGAAGGAAAGGCCACATCCTTTGAGGGCGGTCACCGTGTACCTTGCATCATGAAATGGCCAAAAGTGATCAAAGAGGGAGGTGTTTGCAACAAATTGGTTTCCACTATTGATATTTTACCTACCATAGCTGAAATAATTGGAGCAGAACTGCCCATTAAGAAGATTGATGGTGTAAGCATAATGGAACTGTTGAAGGGAAATGAAAAAGTAGTTCCAAGAAGTGAATTCTATTACTACTACAATAAAAATTCTTTGCAAGCAGTAAGGAAAGGTAACTGGAAGTTGATTTTACCTCACAGCAGCAGAACTTATCAAGAGTTTTTGCCTGGAAAGAATGGAGTACCTGGAAAGACAGGGATGAATGATATACCACTTAGTTTGTATAACCTTCAAGATGATCCTGGAGAAAGGTATAATGTTGAAGTGCTTTATCCAGAGAAAGTCGACGAATTGATGGAGATAGCTAAGAAGGCCAGACAAGACTTGGGAGATGATTTATTAGGAATGGAAGGTAATAACAGAAGAGTTCCTGGAAGGATTGAATAATATATTTAAGGATTTAATACCCTATAATTATGAGAATACAAAATGGATTTTTGGGCATAATGTTGTTGATCAGCTTTATGTTCGCTTGTGAAAAAACAGAAGAGTCTGCAGATAAAAGACCACCCAATATAATTTTTATTATGAGTGACGATCATGCTTATCAGGCAATCAGTGCCTATGGACATAATTTGAATGAGACCCCAAATATAGATAGGATAGCTAATGAAGGGGCAATCTTTAACCGAGCGTATGTGACAAATTCCATTTGTGCACCCAGCAGGGCGGTTATCCTGACAGGTAAGCATAGTTTTGTTAATGGAAAAGTAGATAATGTTCAACCATTTGATTGGGACCAAGATAATTTTGCCAAACTGCTGCAGTCAAGTGGTTACCAGACAGCTTTGATAGGGAAAATCCATTTGGATGGCTTACCGCAAGGATTTGACTATTCAATGGTATTACCCGGGCAAGGGCACTATTATAATCCTGATTTTATTGTAAACGGAGAAAGGAAGCGCTTTGATGGATATGTAACTGATATCACAACAGATAGTGCATTGGACTGGTTGAAGAATGGTAGGGATCAGGAAAAACCTTTTCTATTGATGTACCATCAAAAAGCCCCTCATCGTAATTGGAAACCCGCACCAGAGTATTTGACCTTATTTGATGATAAAACATTTACTCCACCTTCCACTTATAATGATGATAAATCAGGCTACGCAGGTCGTGGAAGAGCCGCCAAAGAGCAGGAAATGGAAATTGATGGACATGCTAGATGGGGACATGATTTTAAAATGGTCGTCTCCCCTGATGGAGACAGTACGGGGTTTGATAGGGAACTGGCAAGATTTTCCCCCGAACAATTAGAGGCGTGGGAAAACGCCTATGGCCCTAAAAATGACGCTTTCAAAAAAGCATATCGACAAGGAGAAAAGCAAGGGCTTAATGAGAAGGAAGCTGAAGAGGTTGGGATTTGGAAATTTAACCGATACATCAAAGATTATTTGAGGACTATCCAGTCAGTTGATGATGGGGTAGGTGAGTTACTGGATTACTTGGAAGCGGAAGGACTTGATGAAAATACCATTGTCGTTTATACCTCAGATCAAGGGTTTTATTTGGGTGAGCATGGCTGGTTCGATAAGCGTTTTATGTATGAGCAATCATTTAGGACTCCCCTTTTGGTGAAATATCCCAAAGAAATCAAAGCTGGAACGAAGGTGGACAGACTTGTTCAGAATTTGGATTTTGCCCCTACCTTTTTAGACTATGCAGGATTAGAAATTCCAAAGGAAATGCAAGGAGAATCCTTTAGGGGGCTTGTACAGGGAAATGAGGGGAATTGGCGTGATGCTATTTATTATACCTATTATGAATATCCTTCTGTTCATATGGTAAAAAGGCATTATGGAGTGGCCACAGAAAGATATAAGCTAATGCATTTTTACTATGATATAGACGAGTGGGAACTCTATGATTTGGAGAAAGACCCTCAAGAACTTAATAATCTTTATAACGACCCTTCATATTCCGACGTCCAGGAAATGATGCACGAAAAATTGGCTGACTTGAGAGTGCAATATGGAGACAGTGATGCCAATGACGAGCGGTTTTTAAAAGAATACCTAGAGGTGGTCAACAATAGAAGGTAAAATTTAATTGATGACTGGGATAAAAGAATGATGCTTTAAAAAAAGACAGGGCTATGTTTTTAATGTGGTTCTGTTTTTTTTTGTCCAATTCTTATGGAAGGTTTTTATGCAAAGTTTGAAGAAAAGCTGCCCAAGCCAACCTAGGCATTCCTCGTATAATTAAAAAAGTCCTTATTTTTGATTTATGCGGGTGAAAGTACAAATTGTTGGAAATATTGAGGAATTCAAAAAGATATGTAAAGAACATAAGGTTGAACAACTTTATTCTTTTGGCTCAGCTATATCTGACAGGTTCAATAAAAAAACAAGTGATATTAATTTACTGGTGGAATTAAGCCCTTCTGATCCTTTGGAAAAAGGGGAGCTTCTTCTTTCCCTATGGGATACATTGGAAGGATTTTATGATCGAAAAGTTGACCTGCTTACCGACCAATCTATAAAAAACCAGGCTTGAGAAAATCAATAGAACAATCCAAGCAATTAATTTATGACCGAACAGGCGAAAAAGTATTTGTCTGATATTTCCTTGGCAATTGATAAAATCGATCAATTCATGGAGGGGATAGGTAACTTTTATGATTATGAAGCTGATCTGAAAACTCAAGGTGCCATTGAAAGGCAACTATCTATTATTGGTGAAGCAATTAACCAACTTTGAAAATTAGGAGTTCGTTTGGAACATGACTATCAAATGGTTGGATTTAGAAACAGGTTGGTACATGCATATGATAGTATTGACAATACAATTGTATGGGCAATCATAAAACGTCATATCCCCAAATTGAAGGATGATCATATTAAACTAATTTGGGTTTTAATCTAAACAGCATGTGTTTTTTGATTTAGAGAAGTAATGCATTAATTCCGATTCTTTTTTGATTTAAAAAAAGGTTCTACTTTTGAATAGATGGATCAATAGATAATTATTTGAATATGTCAAAAGATGTAAGATGGGAGCAAAGGTTTGCCAATTTTAATAAGGCCCTTCTCAAGCTGGAGCAAGCAGTGGATTATATTAAGGAAAATTATTATCAAGATGGTGAATATGATGAGCTACTTTTCGAAAAGGGAGAGGATATTGTTAAGGAAGGTTTGATTCAAAGGTTTGAATATACCCACGAGTTGGCCTGGAATGTAATGAAGGACTTTTTGAGAGAAAGAGGGAATATTGAAATATATGGGTCACGAGATGCCACCAGGGAAGCCTTTAGTACAGGTTTGATTACTGAAGGAAAAGTTTGGATGGAAATGATCCAAAGTAGGAATAAAACCTCCCATACATATAATGAAGATACTGCTCAGGAAATTTTTTCAAAAATTTTAGAGGAGTATTATCCTGAGTTTTTAGCCTTTAAGGCAATTATGGAAAATAAACGTAGTGGGGAGCAAAAAAACATTTTTGAAGGATGAAATTTGGTCTTTTAACTGAGGAAATAGAATCTATTAACAAGATATTTTCGGAATTCCCTGCAATATCTAAAGTTATTCTATACGGTTCTCGTGCCAAGGGAAATTATCGTCCAGCATCGGATATTGATTTAACAATTGAAGGTGAAGGTTTTGATCTTAGTGACTTATTTGACCTTGAAAACAGATTGGATGATATTCTTTTACCTTATAAGATCGATTTGTCCATAAAGAAACATATTGATAATCAGGAACTTTTAGATCATATCAATAGGGTAGGGGAAATTTTTTATATAAGAGTTAATGCTTAGAAGTAATGGGGTAAAGCGTTAATCATTATTATTACATTAATCATGTCACAATTTAGCTTTCGGGCTGCTGAAGCGGCCAAGAGTGTCCGGCATAAACACTGTTCTGCCCGCATGGCCCTCATTTATTCCGTTGCCACTTGGCCTTGATTGCCCTCAAGCTGAGATGGTACCATATTTAATTTCTAACCATTTAAATCGAAATATTATGGATACCAAAAACAAAAATATCGCATCGCACCAAGTAGCAGAAATAACCCTGAGCTATCAGCCGATAATCAAGTTTTCAGACTTACCAAAAATCACTTCTTCCAAGGACGCTTATGAACTGTTAATTGGGAATTGGGATCAATCCAAACTGCAATTTATAGAGCAGTTTAAGGTGATGTTGTTAAATAGGGCCAATAAGGTCCTTGGAATCGTTAATATATCCACTGGTGGAATATCAGGAACCGTTGCCGATCCCAAGTTGATTTTTGCAAGCGCCTTAAAGGCCAATAGTTCAGGATTGATCTTAAGTCATAACCATCCTTCTGGAAATAGGATTCCTAGCCATGCTGACAGTAAGCTTTCCGAAAAGATAGTTGAACTGGGAAAGCTGATGGAGTTGCCAGTATTAGATCACATCATTGTAACATCTGGAGGATATTATTCATTCGCAGATGAAGGAGGGCTGTAAAGCCCTTTTTATTATTGTTGGCAAAAGGGTGTGTTAAATAAGAAAAGGATGCCATCTCCGCAAGTGTAAGCCGGTACGATTTTGTTCCTCAGGGAAAAGGCGACCCCATACATGGTGATGTGGTCTATGAAAGAGAAAAATATCCTGAAGATTTAACGGAAAAGGACATTGAGCTGTATGCGGCACCGGCCACTAGAAACCATATGAGGGGTTTCCTAAGTGCCATTGAAAACAACCACCTTCCTATTGCAGATATTGAGCAAGGGCATATTTCCTCGGCTTCCTGCATATTGGCCAACCTGTCCATGGAATTGGGCAGGCCACTTTGCTATGACCCGGTTAGTAAAACGATCCCTAATGATCCAGAGGCCAAAAATTATTAAAAAGGAAATATAGGGAAGGCTTTAACCATCCTTATTCTTAATTTCAAATTAATAGGTAGCTAAAAAGAAAAACGGATCCAATAATTCCGGATCCGTTTTTTTATAAAGGTAGATTAGTGGTTTCAATTTTATTTTTTGGAAAATGAGGCAAACTCCTTGTTCAACTCCTTATCCGAGAGGTTTTCTGAATCAACAATTACCCTATATTTGAAAGTCACCGACTTACCTTGAGCCAGTTTAAAGTTCAGCTCCTCTTTTCCTCCACTTAGGGCTTTCTGCCCCAGGGTATTTGCTGCAAAGAGCCCATATCCCCTGGCATGCCAATAAGTGGGATAACCTACATTGTCTGGATGGTCAATGATGGCCAAAGAAACCTTTTCCCCTTTGATCACCCCGGAAAGATCCACCCATTCTCCACGTGTCCCCCATACATCATCCCCTTCCAGTCCTTTGCTGCTTCTGTAATTTCCACTCACTCCTTCATTGTTTAGGGAAGCCACTGAGGTGGCAATACCGTTAGCATCAGTAAAAATTTCGGGTTTATCAGATGGGTGTTCCAGCTCACGAGCCACTCGGATACCAAGCATACCCTCCTTATTATCCTTCATATCCACTTCCTGACTTACAGCGGTAAGCTTGGTGATTCGGTCAATCATTCTTTTCGGTCCATCAGCACTGAAAACAAACGAAGTTTCCTCCTTAAGCAGGACCTTTCCATCAGGGGCCATCCAATCCGTCATAACCTTTAATTCTGCCTGGTCCTTTCCTTCTTGGGTGCTGACAATTTTCTTTTGGACAATATTGCCGTAGTGATCCTTTTTCTCAGCTGGAATAGCATCAGAATTATTCCAGAAATCCAGTCCATTTACATCCCCATAATTGAACCACATTCCCACATGGTGCGGGTGGTCCACTCGCTCACCAGGACGCGGGGCCAAAGGAAAACCCCGGGTCACTTCATGTCCTCCGGCGGTAATGATCGGGTAAAGCACTGGCTTGGCAATTGTATTGGGGTAATAGTAAGAGGTAAATAATTTGCCATCTACCAATACATCCACCTTCTTTTCATTATCCTGTCTTACCAGTTGAACCTTGTTCTTTTTATCCTGAGCTACAGCCTCTCCGCTTTCGAAAAAAGAATTCATGATCAACCCTGAAATTAAAATTGCTGCACCTAACGCTTTTGATGGTTTTCTCATATTTATCATAACCAAAACCTTAATATTGGAACACTTTTCCTCCAGCCAATACTTCTTGCTTTTCTTCATCAAAGGTCACATACTGTCCCGTTCTCAATGCTGCCGTGGTCATGATATTGGCAATGGAATGGTTATAACCTGCCATTACATCGGCATTAGGCTTTTTGCGGCTTCTGACACATTCCATCCAGTTTCTCATATGGGCAGAGGTCAAATCGTCCACTCCGGTATTGGCTGACGTTTCCACCTTGGCCAGCTCACCAAGGGACTTTTCATGCAATAGGTTTTCCTTCATGCCCATGTCTTTGGCATATTTCTCTCTCAAGCCTCCATTTGGAGAAATCATATTGGTATCCAAATTGAGTTCACCCGCATTGGAATAGTAAATCTCTTTGGTGCCACCTGCGGAATTGGTGAATCGGGAAGAATAGATTACCTGGAAGCCTTTGCTCTTATCATCCAATGGACCATAGTCCATCACTGCTGTCATGGTATCAAAATTCTCCCTTCCATCTTTCCACATATAAATCCCACCATTTGCCGCTACACTTCTTGGGTGTGGCAAATCGGTAAACCAGTGAACGGTGTCAATCTGGTGAGCCATCCATTGCCCGGGGATACCAGAAGAGAATGGCCAGAATAGGCGGAATTCCAAATATTTTCGCGGATCCCATTCTTGATAGGGACGGTTCATCAAATACCGTTTCCAATCGGTATCTTCTTTTCTTATCTGCTTGGCCATTTCTGTCCTTCTCCAACGACCAGGTTGGTTGACATTCCAGGTCATTTCAACGGCTACGATATCACCAAAATTTCCTCCCTTGATAAACTTATTGGCTGCATGGTAATTGGCGCCACTGCGGCGCTGGGAGCCTATCTGGATGACCTTTCCGGTTCGCAATGCTGCTTCCTTGGCTGCACGGGCATCTGCCATGGTCTCTGCAAATGGTTTTTCTACATACACATCCCTTCCGGCTTCCACGGCCTCTTTACAGTGTAGGGCATGCTGGAAATCTGCCGTACTGATTATCACAGCATCAACATCTTTCCTATCATACAATTCATCATTATTCCGGGCTGCAGCGATGGTAGTTCCCGTCAAACCCTTGATATAACCTACTGCCTCATCACGACGGCGGTTCCAGATATCAGATACTGCCGTAAATTCAAAATTCAATTCCTTAGCTTGTCCCAAAAAAGCAGGGATCAGGGCACTTTTAGCCCTACTGGAAAAGCCCACGATACCAACCTGTATACGGTCGTTAGCACCTAATATTTTGCTATAACTGCTTGCTGGGAATGACATGGCACTCAATCCAATGCCGGCTGTGGTCAATGCTGACTTTTTCAAAAAGTCACGACGCGAATTCTTTTCATTCATAAATTTTGGGTTTTAATTATTGATTTAAAATTTTTAATTCTAATACTAGTTTTTAGTGAAAAGAGAAATGTTTGGCCTATTTGTTAATTACGCTATCGATTGCATAATTCTTAATTTGAAAGTTTTCTTCAAAATCAATTGAATTTCACCTGCATAGTTGTTAATTATTAAATTGTGTGGTTTAATAATCATTCTGTAAACTTGGTACTTTACTCTATTTGTGCTATCGATTGCGCAATCTTCATTACGAAAGTTTGATTCAATGCAAAAAGTCTTCTGACCCGCTGGGTATTCACCATCGAAAAATGGGAGCAATGATTCTATTTGGATTATTGATTTGGTGAATTTCCAGAATGAAAACAAAATTAATCCATCAATATATTGCACTATATAAAAAGAAACTTTCAAAGTAGGTGTTTTATGTTAGATTAAATTTTTTGAATTCTAAAAATGACAATTAAATTAAAACATGTCAAATAAAGGATTCATTTTAATTGCGAAATCGATTCCGAGAAATATGAATGTTAATAAGTTTTTAAAAGAAGGAAAATATTTTTTTCCAACAATATCCCATTCATTTTCGCATGGTCAAACTGGCCTCAAAATGCTGTTGGGGAAGGTCTCGGCTGAGAAGGAAAATTCCCTTCAAAAAAAATAATTTATCAATGAATAATAGATATCAAAAGCATTAATAATTAAAACAAAATCAATGTTTGCTGGAATATCAGCTACCCAACATTCCCGCTAATTAAAATCAATAATTCAATTCAAGTAGAATAATGATTTTATCCGCTATCATAAAAATGATCAGCGAAAAACTTATCCTATAAACCAATAGAAAATAGGTGGTATTTTGACTCACCTATTTTCTATTGATATCCACTTTAACTTGGAAATTACCCAATTCCACTTAAATAAATTAAGTAAAGTGTGACTTAATATGCTTGTCAATCCTGCCATTTATAGTTTAATATATTCATCTACGGAAATGAAGATTTTTTGCCCCTAAAGCGATTCGTCCATGTTTTTGAATAAAAAATCCATTTAATAAAGAGCTTATTGTCCTTATTTCGGGGATATCCAATTGAAGAAATTGAGATTAATAATAAACCTAAAATAAAATTCTATGAAAAAACTTAAACTCTTATTGATTGTCCTGTTGTTGGGCTTTGCTGGAACATCCTGGGCACAGACCAAAATTACTGGGGTAGTAACAGACAGTGAAAAGACGACGATACCTGGTGTAAATATCCTCATTAAAGGGACAACGAGTGGTGCCGTAACGGATATTGATGGGAGCTATTCACTAGAGGTATCGGGGCCTGATGCGGTTTTGGTATTTAGTTCTATTGGGTTCAGATCTCAGGAAATCCAAGTAGGGAATCAGTCTGTCATTAATTTGTCCATGATCCCAGATATTACTTCGATGGAGGAAGTGGTTGTCATCGGATACGGTGAGGTAGAACGGAAAGACGCGACAGGGGCCATAGGTTCAGTCAAATCCGAAGATATTGTCCGTGCAAATCCAGTACAGGCTGCTAAAGCCATTCAAGGCCAAGCTGCGGGTGTAATCGTTACTAAACAGAACAGCAGACCGGGAGCCGGATATAATATTAATATTCGGGGCCTGAGTTCAATTAATTATAGCAACGAACCACTCGTTGTAATTGATGGTGTGATGGGGGGGGATTTAAACGCCCTGAACCCAGCGGATATCGAATCCATGGATATACTTAAGGATGCTTCATCTACTGCTATTTATGGTTCAAGGGGAGCAAATGGAGTGATCATTATTTCTACCAAAAGAGGTGCAAAAGGTAAGCCGGTAGTAAGCTATGATGGTTATGTGGGGGTTAATACACCTGCCCATCTTCCAGAAATGATGAATGCGCAACAATTTTATAAAGCCAGTGTGACTGATCGCGAATTAAATGGATATCCTCAGGGCCGTTCATTTACTTCAACAGAAATGGATTTGGTCAATTCTGGTAATAGTACAGATTGGCTTGATAAAATTTCTAGATCGGCATTACAAACAAATCATTCATTATCAGTTGGAGGAGGAAGCGACAACACCAATTATCATTTTTCAGGTGGATATTTGAATGAAGGCGGTGCATTAAAGCATACCAAATTCCAGAGATACAACCTCAAAGGTAGTTTGGACAGCAAGTTAACCAAGTTTCTTAATGTAGGTTTTACTGCTAATTATAGCGTTGCAAAACAAGAATTGGGTTCCAATGAAGCATTGAGGAGTGCTTATCGTGCACGCCCGACCGGTGTTGCTATGTTTGATGATATTATTAACCCGGATGAAAACCAGGATTTATCTTGGAATGGATATGCTGCTTGGATGGGTATTAATGATAAGCAAGTATTAAATCCGCTCATCGAAATGGACCCGAATAATTTTCAGGATGAAACAAGGTCTGATAATTTCTTTGGTAATGCATATTTAGAATTAAATCCCGTGCAGGGATTGTCTATCCGATCCTCCATTTCAGCTGGCATAAGCAATTCAAGGTGGGGGCAATATAGAGGGACAATGACAAAGGATCGAAAAACCACTCTTTTGCCAAGAGCCTACAGGGAAACTGATGATATTTCTAATTATACGCTGGATAATATTATTACCTACAAAAAGAACATAGGTAAGCATGATTTCACGGTTACAGGTGTACAAAGTACCTTCCAGGAAAGAAATGAAGAAATGGACAGTTATGTTGATGAGCTTCCATATAACTCCTTGTGGTACGCATTTGGTACCGGGAGACCCGTTCAGTTAGATACAAGGTTGACAGAGCGATCATTGCTTTCATATATGGGAAGGGTAATGTATGGTTTCAGCGATAAATACCTGTTGACACTTACTGGCAGATGGGATGGGGCTTCCCAGCTTAGCGAAGGTAATAAATGGGATTTTTTCCCTTCAGTAGCCGTTGCGTGGAGATTGGGTGACGAAGATTTTATTAAGAATTTGGATGCAGTTTCTGATTTGAAACTTAGAGTGAGCTATGGTTACGTGGGAAATAGTGCTGTAAGTCCTTATAGTACCAAAGCAAGATTGATCAAAACGGCCTATGATTTTGATGGATCGGATGCATTTGGTTTTGCACCTGGAAATTTGGCCGATAATTCTTTGAGTTGGGAAAAAAGTAAAGAATTGAATATTGGTATCAATATGGGGTTTCTTAACAATAGGATAGGGGGTACTATTGAATATTACCACAGGAATACGGTTGATTTGATTTATAATGAGCAAATTCCTACTTCTTCCGGGTTTAGCAGTGTGACGACTAACGTTGGTGAAGTGGCCAATAGGGGGGTAGAGCTAACATTGAATACGGTAAATATTGCCAGTGATAAATTTAAATGGTACACCAATATCAACTTTGCCAAAAATGTCAATGAAGTAATCTCCATCGGCAGTAAGGGAATACAAGCTGATATTTCTACAGGTCTATTTGTAGGTCACCCCTTAAATGCTCTATATGACTATGAATTTGGTGGGATCTGGCAATTGGATGAGGAAGCCCAAGCTGCTGAATATGGTCAGGTACCCGGTTCTGTAAAAGTGGTCGATCAAAATGGAGATGGTACTATTTCCTCAAATGATGGAATGGATGATAGGACCATAATTGGTTCGGAACAACCTGATTGGACCATGGGTATGACCAATAAGTTTTTCTATGGCAATTTTGACTTGTCTTTTCTGATATATACTAGCCAGGGCGCTATGTTCAGAAATAATATGTTAAGGGGGACGATGGGCGAGATAGGTGCAGGAAGATATAATGTATTAAACCTGAATTACTGGACAGTTAACAATCCTACCAATGATTATTATGGACCTGGGGTACCAAATCCTTACAGGATTGCAATCCAATACCAAGACGCAAGTTTTGTAAGAGTCTCTGATATTACTTTTGGTTATACCTTACCAAGGTCCGTGTTGGATAAAATTGGTTTTAGCAAGTTTAGAATGTATGGCCAGATAACCAATCCATTTGTTTTCTATGATTTTGATGGAATGGATCCGGAATTTAATTCCAGTACCTACAATGACGGCATTCCTACTGCAACCTATTTGTTGGGCTTTAATGTCTCATTCTAATCGATTAATAACGGATTGTAAAAAATAATAATATGAAACTATTTAAGAAACAATATAGCATAGCTCTGGTCTTTTTGTTTGTATTATGTGTCGGTTGTGAGGGGTTTTTGGATGAAAATTCGGTTTCTTACCAGACTACAGATAATTATTATGTGACTGAGCAGGGATTCGAAGATCTTGTCCGATCTAACTATACAAAGCTAAGGGAAATACATAAAGAGCGAGATTTAGTTTTAATGGGCACTGATATATTTACCAGTGCTTCATGGGACGAAGCGGGAAGTGGAAATCAGGGCAACGCTTTGAACGTGTATGATATTCGATTTACCCCTAATATTGAACCGGCTACTGCTCTATGGGATTTGTTATACAAACAAATTGCCAGGACAAATACCGCAATATCAAGACAGGAAGGTGTTCAAGGAATGGACCCTGATCGCTTGGCCATCAGAGTAGCAGAAGCTAAATTCCTTAGAGCATATGCTTATTTCTATGCAGTGCAACAGTGGGGCGATATTCCAATGCCTTTGGAGGAAATAACCACGAGCAGTAGGGAAGTCATCAAAGTGCCCGCAGCACAGGTATATGACCAAATTATTAAAGATCTTGAAGAAGTAGAATCGATACTGCCTACCAAAGGTAATACTGAGTACGGTAGGGCAACAAAAGGTGCCGCACAGTTTCTATTGGCAAGGGTTCATTTAACAAGGGGGTGGAATTTTAACAATTCACTTGGTGGAACAGCAGAAGATTTCAATAAGGCGCTTGATTATGCAGATAAGATCATAGCAAATTATCCCTTGGAACCTGAGTATCACAAATTATTTCCACTTCACGCTGAAAACCCGCTGGAAGAAACTTTTCCAACTCAAAATGATAAGAGCGATGAAATAGTATTTGCGGTACAATACAGTGATAATATTTTAACGAATGGCAGTGATGAAGGTGAGACGGAGTATGGGATTGGAAATGATTACCATTCGATTTTTGGAGGAGGTGCTGAAGATATTCCTGGCTCTTTGGGAAGAACAAGTCACTACAACCGTAATGGCGCGTTAGGGAATTATATTGTGAGCCCTGCAGCGTATAGATTGTTCGATCCGGATATCGATACAAGGTACCATCACAATTTCGTAGAAGCGATGTACGCATTGACCGATGTTACCGGTTTTGTGCCTGATTTAGATAATCCGTCTTCGACCATCGATATTGCAAAAGGAGATACTGTACTGTATTTTCCTCCATGGAATAAGCCTGCCAACGACCAAGACAAAGGTATGGATGTAGGAGGAAGCAAGCCCTATGCAGTACTGAACCTGGATGAAATTGGAATTAACCCAATTTCTCCCTATCACTCTCAAGATAAAACCCCTCTTATGTGGAAATTCTGGGAACCAGGAATCCCCTATGATGACGCTCAAGGAACCTTTAACCTTGCCTTATTCCGCTCTGCTGAAGCATATCTCATAGCAGCCGAAGCAATAATTAAGGGAGCTACCGGGGGCGATCTGGGAGGTGCAGAAGTTTATTATAATGCCATAGTTGACAGGGCACTCGGTGCCAATGCTGGCGCTGATCCGATGCGTGCTCAGGATCTGACGAACCTGGCTTCCATGAGTACAATATCCTACCGCGCAAACGGAAACCTGGACATAGATATGATTTTGGATGAGCGGGCAAGGGAATTGATGGGAGAATATAGCCGTTGGTTTGATTTGAAAAGAACAGGAAAACTGATTGAGCGTACCACATTGATGAACCCATGGACGGCATCAGTTGGGGAGCTGCAAGACAGACATTATTTACGTCCGATTCCTCAGAAAGAGATCGATAGATCTATTCCTTCAATATCTCAAAATCCTGAATATTAAAAATAGCCTTTTGAAGGTAATCTTCACAGTTATTTAAAGGTGATTTATAGTTTAAAAGGCAGGGGTAAATTATCATCTGCCTTTTAAACTTAAATCTTGATGGCACATAGATTAAAATATCTAGAGGGTGGATTTAGTGAGTGGAATAAATTGGAAATGTTTTAACTGTGATTTTATAAATAAAAACGATTGGAGCGCTGTTTAATCTGAAAATACATGATCAAGAACAATTTATTAATTCAATTTTTATTTTTTCTGGTAGTAGGAACACTTGTGGCTTGTACACAAAATGTGAAGTCGGATGGCAAAGCTTCTGAAAGCCATTTATACGCAGATTTGGTATACCCTGAACTTGACACAGAGAATTCAAGGTGGTTTTTCTTTTCCTCGGCAAGTAGGCCTTTTGGAATGGTAAATCTCAGCCCTGATACTGAAATTGATGGGGCATGGGGAAGTGGATATAGGTATAATACGGATACCATCAAGGGGTTTAGTCATATTCACGCATGGCAGATGGCTGGCGTATCAGTTATGCCTGTTACTATTTCATCGGAAAATATAAATTCTGTGTATGAAGATTTTTATTCTAAGTTCAGCCATGAAACTGAAAAAATAACACCGGGGTATCATTATATAGAGCTTGACAGGTACAAAATTAAATCAGAAATAACGAGTACAACACGTGTCGGTTTACATCAATATACATTTCCATCCAATAAGCAAGCATCGATATTGTTTAATCTCAACACCTTATTAGGTCCTTGTGAAAACAAGGATGGTGAGCTAAAGAGGGTTGGTGATCATGAGCTTTCAGGAAAAGTGGTGATCAGCCCGACTCATAGAAGGCCAAAACCAGTTACTGTTTTCTTCCACATAATACTTGACAATGAGATCAAAGATCTCAACCAAGATGAAAAAACAGGCAACTATCTGGTAAAAATCAATAATGATGGAATGAAAGTCCTCATGAAAGTGGGAATCTCTTACACATCATTGGAAAATGCCCGAAATAATATCGATAAAGAATTACCGCATTGGGATTTTGATAAGGTAGTGGCCCAATCAAAAAATGAGTGGAACAATTTATTGGGTAGAATTATAGTTGAGGGAGGAACGGTAAATGATCAAAGAAGATTTTATACTGATTTATGGCACGCTTTGCAGGGGCGAAGAATTATTAGTGATGTAAATGGTGCATACCCAGATAATACTGGTCAAGAATTTAGGGTAGGGCAGTTACCATTGGATGAAAACGGGAAACCCAAATTTAACCACTTCAATTCTGATTCCTTTTGGGGCGCTCAATGGACAATCAATACACTTTGGGGCTTGGTTTATCCTGAAATTAAAAGGCAATTTGTTTATTCACTTTTGCAGTATCAAAAAGATGGGGGATTAATCCCCAGAGGGCCATCCGGGGGGAATTATACCAATGTAATGACAGGTGCTTCCAGCACACCCTTTATTGTAAGTGCAATTCAAGAAGGATTAATTGTCGAGGATTTGGAAAATATTTACCAAGCTTTGAAGAAGAACCATATGCCAGGGGGGATGATGGAAAAGGCCGGTTATGAACATTACTCAAATCTCGGAGGTGGCTTAAAATACTATATGGAAAATGGGGTGGTTCCCTATCCTATCCCAGAAGGAGGATTTGGGGGGCATCAGGAAGGGGGAAGCCTGACATTGGAGTATGCCTATCAGGATTGGACGCTTGCACAACTGGCCAAAAAACTGGGACTTAAGGACGACTACAATTATTTCCTAAAACGTTCAGAAAATTTCAGGAATGTTTATGATGAAACTTCAGGTTGGATGAGGCCTAAAAATGTAAACAGTGAGTGGTATGGGAATTTTGATCCATATGAATATAAAGTAGGGTTTGTTGAAGCGAACAGTGCTCAAGCTACCTGGTTTGTACCGCACAACCTGGAAGGTTTGGCAAATCTAATGGGGGGAGCAGAAAAAGCCGTGGAAAAGCTCAACAGACAGTTTATTGAGGCAGAAAAAATGGGGTTTACGGCAGGTACATCACATGATGTGGAAGAACACCCGGAATATAGAAGAATACCCATCAACTATGGGAATCAGCCATCGATTCAAACGGCTTTTGTTTTTCACAAAATTGGAAGCCCAAGCCTAACCCAATACTGGTCACGAAAGGTGGTTGAAAAAACTTTCAGTGGTCTATCCCCTTCGACGGGCTATAATGGAGATGAAGATCAGGGGCTAATGGGAAGTTTATCTGTTTTAATGAAAATAGGTTTGTTTCAAATGAATGGTGGGGTCGATGAAAACCCTGAATATCAAATAGGAAGTCCTATGTTTGACAAAGTCATTATTAAATTGAATCCAGATTATTATTCAAATTCCAACTTTATTATTGAAGCTAATAATAACAGCAAGGAAAATGTATATGTCCAATCGGTTCGATTAAATAATAAGTCCACAAAAGAATTTGTGATTCATCATGATCAAATTACTCATGGAGGAAAGCTAGAGCTTCAAATGACCAACAGTTCAAATGTTCCTATGGACAATAACTTGGCTAATGAAGACCTTAAATAAATTCTAATTCTAGAATATTTTCCTTAAGCGGATTTTGAGGTTTTTATTTGAATATTACTTAAATGGGTATGTATGTTGGTAAATAGGGGCAAATGTTCGGTACAGCTGAAGGAAAGCCAGAATGTAAATATCTAGGGATTTAAGTTTCTTGTAATTGAACACGAACAATAGGACTTGTGGGCGAGGGCGATAGAAGATGATCAGGTAAAAGGAATGCTATTATATAGCAAATCAATAATGATGTGTAAATATTTGTTTTTAGCATGTGTCCTTTGTTTGATGCCGTTTTCAGAAGTAAATGTTTATACTTAACCTTGAAATTAAATTGGCTGGTTAAAAATATCAAATAGGTAAGTTTATACATGTGGACTTGTATTTTCAAACCCAATTTGATGGATAAAGGTTGTTGCTTCATTTCAATAAGGCAACAGGTAGATTACTGTAAATTAAGCAATACATTAATGAAGCAATATTTAGTAATAGGTTTATTAATAATAATTTTACCTTTTTGTGCTATATCACAAAGTATAGAATTTGAGCATTACAATGATAACTACGGGCTGTCACATAACTCCATCAGGCATATCGTTCAGGACAACCAGGGCTTTGTTTGGCTAGGTACCTTTAATGGTTTAAACCGTTTTGATGGATTCCAATTTCAACATTATTTAAGTTATGCTGAAGGCAGCAATACTTTGCAAAATGATGATATTACCGCTTTAAAATTGGATAGTGCAACAAATTCCTTGTGGATAGGAACGAGAAAGGGTTTGACTCACCTACAAATCGATACCCATGTATTTACAACCTATTTATCCGATGAAAATGACCCTAATAGCCTGCCGGACAACGAAGTCCGCTCTGTTTACTTGGATAAGTTTAATCGGGTTTGGGTCGGCACAAGAAATAGCGGTTTGTTTTTATTTGAACCTGAAAAAAATACTTTTACCAAAATCCCTCTTAAAGGATTTAATTATGTAAAGGAGATTTTCGAAGATAAAAGTGGAAATATTTGGGTGGGATCCTATGAATCTGGTGGTATTGCCAAGGTAAAACTCGGTAGTACGGGGATAATTTCGGAAATAGAATATTTCACATTATCGGTACCTGGCTCAAAAGTCACCAATCCCTACCTGTATTTTATATTTGAAGATAAAAAGGGCGATATCTTCGCAGGAACCCGAAAAGGAATTTACAGGCTGGATAAACACCACAATACTTTTGTGAATTTGTATATCCATGAGGATGAAATAAGGGACAAACTTGGACCATATTTTTTGTGCGTGGCCCAAGCCCCGGACGGTAAATATTGGGTTGGGACTCTCGGTGGGTTGTTGGTCTGTGATAAATTGGAGGATATCCAAAAAGGGGATTTTCAATGGTATTATTCCGTGTTGTCGGAAAATACATCCTTGGTATATAATTTGGTTTCGGCCCTGTATTTTGATCCAGCTGGAGTGCTGTGGATTGGAACTGAGGAGGGCCTGGATAAGTATGATCCCTACGAGAATCAATTTAAGATCAACAAGGATATTTCGAAATATATCGAAAATCAGGTTCCCAAGATCAGAGGGTTCGCAAAAACTAATTTAAATGAAATCGTTGTCGCAACAAGGCATAACGGCCTTTTTATCTCTGAAAGAGGGGGGGTTGTCCCATTGTTCAAAGAAAAACATGACATTGCAAGCATATATTCCTATGACGGAATAAACTTCTATTGCGGTTTATGGAATGGGAAAGTTCTGATTTACAACTATCTTCAAAAGACGTCTAAAATAATAGAGGTCGGGTTTAAAAATTCAGTAATTGTTAATTTTTTAGAATATGATGACAATTTAGTTGTTTCCTCATATGGTGAAGGTGCTGTGCTATTGGATAAACATACTCTAAAACCTTCTATCCACATATTGCCCGGATTTAAAATCAATAAGGTAGCAACAGATTTTGAGAATAACTTATGGTTTGCCACTGAAGCTGGAGCAGTTAAGTATGATTTAACGACAGGAGATTACATTGTCTATGGAGAGAGAAATCAACCGCATGTCGGTCTGCCCCATGAAAATGTAAGTGATATAATTGTTGATTCCCGTGGATTAATTTGGGCTGGTACAAGAAAAGGTTTGGCCCTTTTTGACGCAAAGGTCGATGCGTTTAAACCAAATACCGGACCTAAAGAAATGAATGGTAAATGGGTAACCGATATAGTTGAAGACGCAAATGGTTATTTGTGGCTAAATATGAATAATAATAATATTTCAAGATTTGATGTTGAAAATAACCAAGCCAATATTTATAACGTCAACAGTGGGAACAGACTTGATGTATTTAGCTCCAGTGGGTTTTATAACTTCGATAATACAAAAGTTTATTTAGGTGGAAAAAACGGGATTATCTATTTTTCTCCTTTGACTATTAAAGAAAACGAATGGTCTCCCAAGCCAATTGTCACAGCGTTCAAAGTGAACAATGAGTTGGTTTTGCCAGGATTAAAAATAAACGGTCAGGTACCGCTATTGAAAGATATAAATTATTCCAGAAGTGCAACACTAAGCTATGAGAATCGAAATTTCTCCATTCAATTTGCAAACGCATACTTCACAAATCAGCATTTAAACAAATTTGAGTATATGCTTGAAGGGTTTGATCAAAATTGGATCCAGACCAATAGTAATTCAAGAATAGTTCAATACACCAATTTACCTTCAGGTACTTATAATTTTAAAATCAGGGCATGTAATAGTGATGGGATATGGAGTGAGGTCTCCAATTATAGTATTAAGATACTGCCTCCTTTTTGGGCAAGCTACCAAGGAATTGCCTTATTACTATTGGTAATGAGTTTGATTGTGTACTTCACAAGAAAGCAAATTAAATCCCGTATTAATTTACGACGAGAGCTGTTGACTGAAAAAGTTATGCGGGAACGTGACGAGAAACTCAACAATGAAAAACTAAGGTTCTTTACCAATATTTCACATGAAATAAGAACACCATTGTCGTTAATCCTTGGTCCTGTAAAACAAATTTTAGAGTACGAAAACAGTAACGATTTTATCAATAGTAAAGCCAACTTAATCAACCATAGTACCAACAGGCTATTAAGTTTGGTTAATCAAATCCTCGATTTCAGACGTGCCGAAACAGGAGAGATCAAATTAAAGGTTACGAATGTAGATATACTGCCTTTTACAAAAAATGTGTTTTATTCTTTTATGGAATTGGCGCAATCAAAAAATATAGATTTTAATTTTAACGTAGAAGGCAAGGCGATTGAGTGCTGGATAGATGTGGATAAATACAGTAAAATACTGTATAATCTATTGTCAAATGCATTGAAATTTACAAATAACAATGGTCATGTAGATTTGTTTATCGGGGTTAAGGAACAGGACTCGAAAACATTAATGATAGAAGTTAGTGATGATGGTATTGGCATTCCCCCAGAAAGCCAGGAAAAGATCTTTTCAAGATTTTACCAAGCCTCAAATAGTAAGGATAGTACAACTGGGACAGGAATTGGGCTGTCACTAGTGAAATCTTTGGTGGAGATTCATCGGGGCAAAGTTTTGGTTCAAAGTTCTGCAAACTCCGGTAGTATTTTTACTGTGGAATTACCTGTATCAAAAGATGCATACAATATAAATCAGATTTCTTACTCAAGTGATGAGAAAGAAGATGTCATTAATTCTTGTTTTATAAATTCGATCCTTCCCCAAGGTGAATACATAAGCCCGAAATCCAATACCGATGTAAAGTCATCGGTGGTAGTAATTGATGATAATACTGAACTTCGAAATTATGTAATAGAGTTTTTATCCGATCAATATAAAGTTTATGGGGCAGAAAATGGAAAAGAAGGGTTAGAGCTTTGCCGGAAAATTAAACCAGTACTCTGTGTGGTAGATGTCATGATGCCCTTAATGGATGGTTTTGAATTTGTAAATGCGCTTAAAAGCGATGAAAAAATTAGCCATACTGCAGTTGTATTACTAACTGCTCTAGGGGAAAATGAGAATAGGATTAAAGGATATAAAGTTGGAGTAGATGGATACATTGTAAAGCCTTTTGATCCCTCACTATTAAAATCGAGAATTGATAATATTATCAAAATTCGTTTTGACCTTAAACAGAAATTTTCCGAAGAAACGGAAAGTGATGTGATCAGTTTGGTACATTCGCAAATAGATATTGACTTGATTTCGAAAATAAAGGAAATTATAGAAGAGAATATCGCTAAATCAGATCTAACGCCTACATTTCTTTGCTCAGAATTGGCCTTGAGTTCGTCAAAACTCTATCGGAAAATCACCGAGCTCACCGATATGTCGCCCAATGAGTTTATAAGGACAATTCGATTAAAAAAATCAGCTTCGCTTTTAAAAACTAAAAACTACAATGTCTCTGAAGTTGCCATTGCTGTTGGGTTTAATGATCCTCTTTATTTCAGTAGGCGGTTCAAAGAGCAATTTGGATATGCTCCAAGCAAATTGATTAAATGATTTTTTTCAATGTCAATTTAGTCTATGATCCAATTTGTTGAAAAATAAAGATAAAAAGGCTGGAATGACTGCAATGCATCACCAGGTGAATAAATAATGTCATGTAATAATTCAATACTGTTAAATGACAAAATATAGAATTTAATTTCTCAATGTATAACCTCAAGAAAGGCAGTACAATTAAATATTGACCTTATGAAAACAATAAGTAACCTTCTAGTATTATTTTTCTCCAGCTTTTTAGCAATAGGTGGTTTAAAGGCCCAAGGGTATAATAAAGACACTAAAAAAGTAGATTTTTACAGTGTAAAAGCAAATTTTCAAGCTCCTGATAAAGAAAGTGGTGTAAACTGCTGGTGGTGGTGGTTAAATGGAAATGTAAGCAAAGAAGCAATTACAAAAGATCTTGAAGCGATGAAATCGCGGAATTTCCACGGGGCGATGATATTTGATGCTGGTGGCCAAAATCAACGAGGAAATAGGGATATTCCCAAAGGACCGTTATATGGTTCAGATGATTGGAATGATTTGTTCGTTTATGCCCTAAATGAAGCAAAAAGATTAGACCTGGAAATAGGGTTTAATATACAGAGTGGCTGGAACCTAGGAGGTCCCCGAGTATCGGCTAAATATACCGCTAAGCAGCTGACTTATTCGGAAGCAAAGGTAACTGGAGGGAAGAAATTGTCAGTGAAAATGGAGCAACCCAAGACTCATTTGGATTATTATAATGACATTGCCGTGCTTGCCTTTCCAATAAATACATCCAATAAGATAGACGAGGGCATTTCCGATTTGGATCTAAAACTTGGATTTCATGAAATGGGAGGTTCGGCAACAGATTGTCGTTTTCTGCTTCATAATAAACCTCGGAACAAGAATGAAAAATTAGCGGAAGCCTATATTGTAAAAAAGGATGACATACTTGATTTATCAGGGGCATTAGATGAAAAGGGGAATCTGGATTGGGATGCACCTAGTGGGGAATGGGCAGTATTAAGAATTGGTTATACCTGTACTGAAGAAGATGTTTCTACTTCCAGTGGGGATTGGCAAGGAAATGTTCTTGATCATATGAGTGAAGAAGCTTTTGATTTCTATTGGAATGATGTAGTGGAGCCCATTTTTAAAGCAGCAGGTGACCATGTAGGAAACACCTTGAAATATATGGAAACGGATAGCTGGGAATGTGGAGGAATGAATTGGACGGATAAATTTGGATCAGAATTCAAAAAATACAGAGGTTATGATATTAAGAATTATTTGCCAATAGTAGCCGGATATGTTGTTGAAGATATAGAAACTTCGAATGCCTTTTTAGCTGATTTCAGGAAAACACTTGGGGACTTAGTGGCATATAATCATTATGCCCGCTTTCAGGAGTACGCTCACAAATACAATATGGGTATTCAACCCGAATCTGCAGGTCCGCATGCTGGACCATTTGATGGAATAAAAAACTATGGTTTTAGTGATATAGTGATGAGTGAATTTTGGTCTCCTTCACAACATCGTCCCATGCCGAAGGATAGGTTCTTTTTAAAACAGGCTTCCTCAGCAGCCCATATTTATGGGAAGAAGATTGTTGGAGCTGAATCATTTACATCCATAAAGAAACATTGGACGGATGAGTTATGGCATGACCAGAAATCGTCATTTGATCACGAAATTTGTGGAGGTTTAAACCGTATGTACTTCCATACATTTACATGTTCGCCAAAGGAAATGGGATTTCCAGGTCAGGAATATTTTGCAGGTACGCATGTTAATCCGCAATTAACTTGGTGGGATTATTCAGGTCCATTTATTGACTATATGCACCGTACCCAATCCGTGGTGCAGGAAGGTAAGTTTGTTGCTGACGCCTTATATTATTATGGAGATCATGTACCTAATGTTTTTCCGTTTAAACACGCTGATCCAGCAGGGGTATTGCCAGGGTTTGATTATGATGTGACCGATGAACCTATTTTTCTCCAATTGAAAGTAGATGCCGGAAAGATAGTTGTACCTGGTGGTGTTGAATATAGGGTTTTGGTACTGCCAGATCATAAAGTTTTGTCTCTGGCAGTATTGAAAAAGTTGGAGGAATTGTTGGTAGATGGGGCTGTCATTTTGGGGGCAAAGCCTGAAATGTCAAGTAGTTTAGTTGGAGGAGCAAAAGGAGAGAAGGAGTTTAATTTTATAGCTAATAGAGTTTGGGATGGGTATGCACCAGGAAAAGGTGGACATATGTACGGCAGCGGTAAGATCCTTTGGGGGATAACTGCACGAGAGTATTTGCTTTCAAAAAAGGTTAAGGAAGATTTTGATATTATTGAAAATGACAGTAAAACCGATTTTGATTATATCCATTACACCATTGGAAGCAGTGATATTTATTTTGTAACCAATCAAACGGTAGAAAAACAAAAAATAAATGCCCGATTTCGGGTTTCGGAAAAACAACCTGAATTATGGGATCCACTGACAGGAGAGATTCGAAAGGCCAAAGCTTTTACACAAAACGACGGAATGACGACAGTTCCTTTGACCTTAGAACCTTATGGGGCCATTATTGTGGCATTCAATGATGTGATTCCAGAGGATAAACAAGGGACCGATAAGCGAAATTATCCTGATTATAAAAAATTGATGTATATCGATGGAGAATGGGTAGTGAATTTCGATACAGAAAAGGGAGGTCCTGGCTCAGTAGTATTTCCTGAATTAGCAGACTGGTCGGAGCATGCTAAGGATGGGATCAAATACTATTCAGGTGAAGCCATATATAATAAAGTATTTAAGGTTGATTTTGAGCCCAATAAGAGTAAGCAGTATTTTCTGCAACTGGGAAGTGTGAAGGATGTGGGTATTGCAGAAATCAGGATCAATGGGAAAGACAAAGGGATATTGTGGACTGCCCCATTTAGGGTGGAAATTAGCGATGAATTAAAGAAGGGAGAGAACAATTTGGAAATTAAAGTAGTGAATTCATGGTATAACCGCGTGGCAGGTGATCAAAGGTTTCCAAATAACAATCAGTTCACCAAAACTAATATTGATTTATTTTATGATTACAGGGGCAGACCAATTGAATCGATAACATTGGAACCTTCGGGGTTAATGGGGCCTGTCACAATTGAGGAGGTTGGTTTGAATAAATAAACTAGTAGTCTTTTAGTTCCTAAACCATTGATTTTATATTTCTCAAAGATCCTATAGAATGAAATTATGATTGCTACTAGGATATGTTTCTTGGAGAAAAGATATCTAAATATTGGTTATGATTTATATACCTAATGGATCAACAGAGTAAATAATCATTTAACTTATTAATAATGAATAATAGCCGTTTTATCAAAAAGGTAACCAGTGTACTGATTTTGATATTTATTTTAATGATTTCCACTAATGAATATGCAATTTCCCAGAAGGTTAATGAATTCATTATCACAGATTATGGAGCAATTGGAGATGGGACAAGCCTAAATACTTCTGCTATTCAAAAGACAATTGATATGGCTCATAATAGTGGGGGAGGTAAAGTGATTGTACCCAAGGGAAAGTTTTTGACCGGAACTCTGGAACTTAAAAGTAATATAGAACTAGAGGTACAGAAGGAAGGTGTTTTATTGGGGAGTCCCAATCCATCGCATTATAGAGCTTTAGAAATGTTGGATAGGCCAGAAAGTCCTAAGAAGGATGATAATTCCCAGTTGGCCTTGATCGTGGCCTATAAAGCAACAAATATTTCCTTATCCGGTGGAGGTACCATTGATGGGCAAGGGAGATCACTTGCTCTAAATATTGATAGTTTACATCATGCAGGTATAGTGGTGGATCCCAATTATTCTTATAGTGTTAATAGGCCCAATGAGCGAATGAGACCGAAATTGATTCGCTTTTCAACTAGTGAAAACATCAAATTGTCAAATTTAAATTTCAAAAATTCAGCCTGCTGGGGATTGTCTTTTGAGTTGTGCACAAATTTGGCAATGGATAAACTAAATATCAATAATAGGGCCTATTGGAACAATGATGGGATGGATATTACAGATTCTAGGAATGTCAGGGTGACCAATTGCAAAATCAATTCCGCAGATGATGGCATTTGTCTTAAGTCCTATTATTTGGGACATTTTAATGATTCCATTTATATAGCCAATTGCGTTATCAATACTGGAGCAAGTGCCATCAAATTCGGTACTGCATCATATGGGGGATTCAAAAATGTTACAATAAATAATATTGAAGTATTTGATACTTTTCGCTCAGCAATAGCCTTGGAATGTGTGGATGGTGGAGTAATAGAAAATATTGATATATCTGATATAAACGCCAAAAACACAGGAAATGCCATTTTTATACGACTTGGCCACAGAGATGGAAAGGAGCCAGGTAGTATAAAAAATGTTCATATTAAAGATGTTAAGGTTCAGGTTCCATTTGCTCGTCCAGATATCAATTATGATTTGAGGGCTAGGCAGCCAGGAACTCATCATAATCCAATTCCATCTTCAATAACGGGGATACCGGGCAAAAAGGTGGAAAATGTAATTTTGGAGAATATAGCAATAACTGTTCCAGGCAGGTCTTCTAAAGGGCAGGCTTATATTCCTTTGAGTGATTTGGATAGGGTTCCTGAGCAAATCAAAAACTATCCGGAGTTTACCATGTTTGGTGAATTACCTTCATGGGGTATTTATGTTCGACATGCGAATAATATAGTACTTAAAAATGTAACTCTTAAACATGCAGAGGATGATTTTAGACCAGCTCTTATTTTTGATGATGTAGAAGGAATAAGCCTGAAAAGGATTAATCTTCCATCAGAAAAAAATAAAGATCAGATAATTTTAAAAGCCTCATCCAATTTCCGAGAAGATGAAGAAATAAAGCATAAAGTAAGGATTACTGATTAAGGATTATCTATATTTTATGTCTTCAGTTTAGGTTTGAATTAATATTTTTAAGAAACTCCAAATCTCATCTTTTGATAATCTATACAAAAATCTGAATTTCAGTGTATATTTGGTAAATGTTCAAATATGCACTGAAATTCACTCAGAATAATTGAGACCTATTCGGTGACCTATAAATTTGAAATTGTTTTAACTTTCTGAAAAACAGCGTGTTGAAAGCTTAGGTTCGAATCCCGCCACTCCGACAAAATGGGGTCTGATTGGATCCAAAAGCCTTCAAAACGTATGTTTTGGAGGCTTTTTTGTTTTTTATACCTTAAAGAACATCAAACAATTTATTCGCAGGTTAATAGGGAAATGCGCTCATGAATCTTCGATTTCAAAGAAAATGGGACCCATTCGGTGACCCAATTTAATTTTCTATTTTGGGTCCCGTTTTAGGTCTTAAGTCATTGATCTATAGGTTCTTTCTGATCTTGATTTTGGGGTGTTTTTAGGCCTTTTTGAGCTTGAAAATAAGTCGTTTTGGTGACCTTTTTTGATAAAAAGGCATCATTTTAAATCAAATGAAATTGTTATGAAAAGATCTAAAACGCTTGGTATTCAGTTTTTTTATAAGGAAAAAATAAGGTGAGCGAGGGAGGGGAAGCTCCTGTTCATTGCCGAATAACAGTTGACGGAAAGCGAGTGGAAATCTCTGTAAAGAAGGAAATTGAAGTGTCCCTGGGACCATGGCAGGGGAAAGGCCAAAGGTAATAATCCAGCGTCCAGAACCTTCAATAGGTTTCTGGAACATATTAGAACCCAGCTTCTGGAAAGCTACCAAGAACTGTTTGTAGAAAAGAGAAGCATCACAGCTCAAGCAGTTAAAAACAAGTTTTTAGGTATAGAGGAAGAAACACATACCTTGATGGAATTGATTGAATACCACAATATTCAAAATCAAGGCATACTTGAAGAAGGGACATTGAAAAATATCATAATGACCTCAGATCAAAGGCTAAGGGTACTTTTTTTCCGCCCATTTCGAATCAAAAGATGAACAATTATTTAAAGGAAATAGCAGATTTATGCGGAATAGAGAAGAATCTCATTCATCAGACAGCTAGACATACCTTCGCCACTACGGTAACCTTGATGAATGGGGTACCTATTGAAACTGTGAGTAAAATGTTGGGGCACAATAAAATTGCTACAACTCAAATATATGCTAGGGTTGTTGAGAAAAAATAAGTCAAGATATGGAAATGCTTAGGTAAAAGCTCTTTGGAAACTAGCGTCAAACTTGGGTGGTTTTATTAAAACCATCATTTACATTCAAATCGTATTATTTCAAATAAAGTTTAGGCTATGGATATAGATATTATTACGAAACAGGATTTAATGGAATTTAATGAGCAATTTTTTCAAGAGTTGTACAAATTCCTTAAAAATCTGTCATCAAGCAGGTTTTCTAAGGTAGCCCTATCACTTTTCTCGTAACATGAAAAATATGCTTGGATGATGTCAAGGGGTTTCATTTTGATTAAATCTCTTTAAGGTCGTTTGATTGCACCATATTCTCCAATTGGAAAATATGTCTTTGGGTATGGTAGATATTGAACCAGACCCATTCGAATCTTGTGAACTCCCCATATTCTGGGATGGAATAATCAACACAGGTTAATGATAAATCCTTGTTTAGTATGACCTCTTTTATTTGCCCAATTCTTTCTTCTAAGCTATCAATTAATTCCCTTTTGGTTATTTTCTCTTGGGAGGGTAAAATGGCTTCTGGTGATTCCATTTTGATGGTATTGTCAGTGAATAAGGTTTTAACAGACGCCAGTTTTTGGTCAATTGGTCGGGTGGTCGCCTTTGTTTTTCCATTTAATGTCTCGGCAGACGCATACGATTTTAATAGGTGGTCCCCAAGCTGTCCTGCTGACCAGCCACTTTGCGGAAGAAAGTTTAATTGTTTTTCAGTTAAAGAGGAGAGCTTTTTCAATAAAGTCAATGTGGTCTTATGAAATTCGGTAAATGTATTCTCTCTCATTGCTAGCATGCTTCAATATGTTTTTATATCAAAATAAACCTTAAGGCCGTTTCACTATATACAAATCTCGTCAATAAATTCCGATTAATAGAAGTGTGAATGCGACAATCCTGGTGGGAGAATGCGAAAGGGAGGGTGTTCTTAATGTGTTGAATTATAATGGGATAGTAGATGTTTGTTTAATGCTAATGCGGTTTTTAGCAATTCCATAATGATTTGGATCAGTTTGCCCAACCGCATTAGCATAAGGTGTATCTATAGTGAATATTCCTCCACCAGTTATTTTACCTTTCTCCAACCCAATGGGGATAGATCGGTGTTTGTGTTGAGATTTCGTTGAGCTGATTGAAGTGTTTTTCAGATAAATTCCACCCAACAGCCCCTATATTGGAAAGCAGCTGTTTTTCATTTCTTGCGCCTATGACCACATTTGATACGCTTTTGTTTTGAAGTAGCCAGTTTATGGCAATCTGGGGGATCGATTTACCTGTTTCTGCACTGATTTTTTCCAAAACATCTATGATGTTCAAGAGAAAAGCTTCCTCAACCGGTGGACCACCCAGGTCTCCACCCGACTTAATTCTACCTGCTTTTATTTCCAAACCACGCTTGATTTTTCCTGTCAGCCTTCCCCAGCCCAAGGGACTCCATGCCATCAAACCTATATTTTGGTCTTCCAAAAGTGGCATCAGTTCTTGTTCATAATCCCTTCCGATGAGAGAATAATAGCCTTGGTAAACCACATATTTTTCCAAACTGTTCCTTTCGGAAATAGAAAGGGATTTCATTAATTGCCAAGCAGCAAAATTAGAACAGCCGATATACCTTACCTTTCCACTTTTTACCATATTGTCAAGGGTGCTAAGTGTTTCTTCGATCGGTGTATTACGGTCAAAGCCGTGCATTAGATACAAGTCGATATAATCTGTGTCCAACCTTTTTAAGCTGTCTTCGAGGGCATTGATTAAATGGAAACGGGAAGCACCTTTTTCGTTTGGTCCATCTCCCATTTGGAAAGTAGCTTTGGTCGAAACGATGCTTTGGTTTCTTTTACCTTTTAGAGCTTTTCCCAGTACGATTTCTGCATCTCCGATTGAATAGACATTAGCGGTATCAAAGAAGTTGATTCCCCTCTCAAGGCAAATATCAATAAGCCGTGTGGCTTCTTTTTCATCGGTCTGTCCCCATCGCTGGAAGAATTCGTTGGTACCGCCAAAAGTGCCTGTTCCAAGGCTCAATACGGGTACCTTCAAACCTGAATTTCCTAATTTTCTGTATTCCATCTTAATTGTTTTTTAGTGATACGTTTTTCTTTTTTTATGCTGATGATGGCCATAAGTATGGCTATTGCCGAGAATACTGCTCCCATGGAGGGGACTGATTGTAAGCCGAACGGACTGGAAATAATAATTCCCCCTATAGTGGACCCCAAGGCTATCCCTATATTAAAAGCTGAAATATTCAAAACAGAAGAAACATCCTCTGCACCGGCCCTATATTTTTCGGAAAGTTGGATGATATACAATTGCATTCCTGGAACCGTCGCAAATCCAATGGTTCCCATAGTGGCTACCAGGATCAAAGTAGGTATTTTGGATGGTAGAAAATCTGCCATCAGGCCAAGGTTAACCGTAAGTAAAGTGAATAGAACGGCGAGTAATTGTGCGGGGCTTCTATTGGAAAGTTTTCCTCCAAGCAGGTTTCCGAAGGCCACAGAGATTCCGTAAAGGAATAAAATCAAGGTGATTTGGTTTTTACTGAATCCTGAAATTTCTTCCAATAAAGGGGCTAAATACGTGAAGGTCCCAAATAAAGCGGCAAATGAAAATAGGGTCAATGAGAAGCCTATTAGCATTGAACTGCTCCTCAAGACCTTGAATTGTTCTTTAAGGTTTATCTCGCTTCCTTGCTTTATTTTGTTGGGAAGCCATAATTGGTTGGCCAATAGACAAAAAAGGCCTATGACGGAAATGGCAGCAAAGGTAAGGCGCCATCCGAAGTGTTGCCCAATATAAGTCCCCAAGGGCACCCCTGTAACCATGGCTACGGTTAGTCCGGTAAACATGATAGCAATGGCAGTGGCCCTTTTTTCTTCATGGACCATATTGCTGGCGATATTGGCTCCGGTACCGACAAACACCCCGTGTGCTACTCCTGATAAAACCCTTCCTGAAATGAGAATCAAATAGTTATACGATGAAGCAGCCAAAGCATTACTGAGCACAAAGAGAAGAATGAGATAACACAGTAATTTTTTTCTACTGATAGTATTGGTAAATGCCGTGACCACCGGACCACCCATGGCCACGCCCATGGCATAGGAGGTGATTAACCAGCCTGAAGAGGCCGTACTGATTGAAAATTCTCTTGCAATAGTCGGCAGCAAGCCGATCATGACCACTTCCGCAGTGCCAATGGCAAATACGCTAGCGGTCAATGCCCATATGGCTACAGGTATTCGCTGTTGTCGGGTAACTGGTACTTTACTGTTTTTCATATGACAAAGTTCTGAAAGGCATACCTTGCCTGACAGGACATATGTCAAAGATTTGCTGTGAGGAATGTCACATTTTAAGCTTCCATTTTTGACAAGCGGCTTAAAGTTTCCCGGGTCACACCTAGGTATGATGCTATCATGGCCTTGGGTACGCGCTGGATCAAACCTGGATATAGGGTGAGTAAATTATGGTAACGGTCGCTGGCATTGCTGCTCAAAAAACATAAGATGCGCTTTTGTAAGGAAATAAATCCGTTGGTTGTTTTGTTGAAGAAAAAAGTTTGCATTTTAGGGAATTCCCTGATTAAGCTTTCCTTGTTATCTAAGCTTAGCGCAAGTGTTTCTGTATCTTCCAGGCAATCTACGATGAGCGTTGATTTAGTTCTGTGATGAAAGGCCTCTGCGTCTGTAATCCACCAATTTTCCATGCCAAATTGTAAAATATGTTCCTTGCCGTCTGAATCCATCCTGGAAACTTTCATCAATCCATTTACAACGAAGTAGTCGAATTGGGCATAATCACCTTCATAGAGGACGATCTGGTGTTTTTTAAAGGTTCTTTTTTGAAAATATCCCAATACTTGGGAAAACTCATCATCGGTTAATTTGACGATTTCTTCTATTTGTTTTCTTAAGGAGGTCGCATGCATCAATTGAGATGTTTTATGGTTTTTTAACCTAATGGAATACTATAGGAATCAGGTCAGAATGAGTCTTGTTTTTCTTTTCTGGTAATATAGTTTTTTACGCAGTAGATTCCGTAATGGTTAGCATGTGACCGTATTTCCTAAGTTCCGGTACTTCCCCGTATCTTCCCTGACCCATATTTCCATACCTTGCAGCATAGCATAAATGGCTTTGATGAGCCTTGTTTTTTCCTGCAGGTGGGTGTTTCCCATTAAGGGGAAGATCCGGTGTTGGTTGACTGTGGGATTGTAGGATTGTCGAACTGGAGACGGTAGATTGAGGAGTGTTATCGTTTAATGGTTAAATTGTTTATGGTTAAGGGCATTACAAATGCCCATGATTTATTTGTCCAGATTGTAAATCTGGACCGGCGTGACATTAAGTAGTGGCGGTTATTGCATTTTTTATAATCCAAATTGTCTCAAATGATGGTCCGTATGTTTGTAAACCAAAATTCCGATTTGCTCAGTTGTCATTTTTCCGAAAAAATCGTGAACGAAATTGGGGTTATTATAACTTTCATATTCATTTAACAATGAAATCCATTTTGATTTTTCGGCTACAAAATTGCCATTTGACTCTTTAACTTTGAACTGGTCAGAAGTTGGGATATTTTTATCAAAAGGTTTTTCGTCCTTTATCATTCTTTTCAATGCTATTTTCCCAAATATTTTCCCAATAAAAGCTTGCTTGTAAATATGGTTGTCACTGCCTATTATCCACTCATTCCAATAGGTGTTGTGTTTTAGCATCTGAAAAACATTCATTTTCCCCCAAATAGGTTTTTTTTCTTCACTAATTTGCTCAATTCTAGTGATCAATTGTTCTCTTGTCTTTTTATCAAAAATAGTTTCCATATTTTAATTGGTTTCTTTTTGCAGTAGTGCTATTTTCCTGGTTAATGTTCGCTTCTGGGTTTCAGACTTTGTTAGCTCAATGGCCCGCTTATAATGTGAAATTGCCTTTACATAGTCTATATCTGCATATAAATACCCCATCAGTTCGCTATAATAATTACTTTCTGTTAAGTGTAATTTCTCCGCTTCAATAATAGCCTTTTGGTTTCCATAAACTTTTGAAAAGGCGAATGTTCTGTTCAATGCTGTTATGGGTGAATACTCGATTAAAATAAGTTGGTTGTACAATAGGAGAATGTTTTTCCATTTGTTTGCGTTGTCAGTTGAGGTGGTGTGCCAATAAGCAATACCCGCTTCCAGATGATATTTTGAAGTTTCTTTTCCATTAGTGGCTTTGACCAAATAATAATTACCCCTTTCTATAAGTGGTTTGTCCCACAAACTTTTGTCCTGCTCCTCAAACAGAACGGCTTCACCTTTTTTATTGGTTCGAGCTTCAAGTCTGGAACTCTGAAAACACATTAATGCCAACAAGGCATTTGTTTGAGGTGTATTGGTCAGGGGATTTTCTGTCAAGATCAAATTCAATCTGACTGCTTGTGTACAAAGTTCCCGGCGAATGAGTTGATTGTTTGATTTTGAAAAATATCCTTCATTGAACAGCAGGTACAATGTTTGTAAAACGGTTTCCTGCCTTGATTGGATTTCAGGTTTGGTCAATGTTTTTAATTGGAAATTGTCTTTTCGAAGATTGTTTCTCGCCCGTTGAAGTCGTTTTTTGATGGTTTCGGATTTAGTGATGAATGCATTGGCAATTTCTTCCACACCAAAACCACAAAGGATTTGTAGTGCCAATGCAATTTGATTTTCTGCGCTGTTGGCTGGATTGCAAACGGCAAAAACCATGGCCAATTGACTGTCTGAAATTATTTGCTCATTAAATTCAATATTTACAGAGTATTGAGGCTGATCATACTTAAGGTTGTGTTTGATTTGTGTTTCAAAAATGGAAATGTGTTTGAAATAATCCCTGGTCTTGTTTTTTGCAACTGTGTAGAGCCACGCGATTGGGTTTTCTGGTACTCCGTGGATTGCCCAATGTTCGGATGCCTTTAAGAAAGTATCGCTTGCGATGTCCTCGGCAATTTCTATGTGCTTTAAACCAAAATGACGGCACAAAACAGCCGTCATTTTTGCATATTCCTCTCGGAATAAGTGTGGAACAAGGTCAATATGTGATTTTTGATTTTTCAAATATTAATCACGTTTTAGAACTTCTCGAACTTCAATGTTACCTCCAATTTCAAAAATTGGGTTTCCTTTTGCAATTTCTACTGCCTCATCAATAGTTTCCGTTTTTACAATAATGTAACCGCTGATAAACTCCTTGATTTCAGTATAGGGACCATCCGTTACTATATTGTCGGGTTTTACAGTTTTGGCACTTCCCGGAATTGGTAAAAGTGTATTGCCTTGATCCACCAATTTGTTTTGAGCGGCAATACTGCCAAGCCAATTCATCCGCTCCTCCATTTGTTTTGGTGAAGGTTTGAAGTCGGAAATGTCGTTTAGTCTGAAAATTAATGCGAATTCTTTCATAATAATAAATTTTTAATATTCATCCCGATGACGATTGGCTTTTCCATATGGGGACATTTTTCAAGCTCTTTTTTTAAACCTCGATAAGATATGAGGTGATGTTTTTTATTTTCACACCTTTAGCGCCCTGAAAGATATAAAAGTCAGAAAAGGCATATGTTTTTCCATTTTTCATTTTCATAATTCCGTTGGCAGCTCCTTCTTTTCCGTGAGATAAAATTTGTTTGAGGGTTAGCTCGGTTGCTTTTTCGGATTTCATTTTTTCCAATTCCACGGTAAATTTTTCTTTTCCCTCAATTTTCTTGTCACCAATTATCTCCCAAACAATTTCATCTGTAACGCTTTCGGTAATAAACTCTACGTTTCCTTTAGCAAACGCAATATTAAGTTTTTTGATAAGCTCCATTTTCGGAGAGTTTCCACAATTAGGACTTGAAATAATCTTTGTCATTTTAGAATGGTTTTTAATTTCAATACGATTTTTTCAGCTTGTTTATTAGGCTGGTGTAGTCCTTGTCCGAAACTGGGGATCAGTTCTAAATATTGATACAGGACGTCAGGGAGTAGCTGCTGGTATGGTCAGATAAACGCTGGGTTATCTGAGAACAGAAAGCCAAAAAGATAAAGGAGAGCATGGAGGTGAGCAGTATATGGTTGTATTACTTATGATCCATACCTCTCTATATCTTCCCTGACCCATTTTCCCATTCCTTCTGGTAATGATTAACGATGATACCGCACTCAAATGGTGCAGAATTTACCATTTTTAGATTTGTCAATTTCTTGAAAATAGGCAAGCCTTGTCCTAATGCTACCGGGTTTATTATAAAGTGATATTCGTCTATCAAGTTTGATTTTATTAGCGAAGACACAAGTTTTGCACCTCCGTAAACGATAATATTTCCGTTGCTTTTACTTTTCAAGGATTCAATGTCATTTTCTAAATTATCTTTCAGAATGGATATGTTTTGCCAACCACCCGGAATTTCTGTTTCAGTAGTTAAAGTTTTGCTCACCACAAATTTTTCTGCATTTACAATATGGTTGGCAAATTCAAATCTCTTATCTGTTGGGTCTTGTGTTACTTGTTTCCAATGAGCGTTAAACCCCTCTTGAGCCATTTGACTACTTACCAAAATACTGTTAACCGATTTATTTAAGTTTGTGTGATAAGCTTGTAAGTCTTTATCCCAATTCCACTCTTGTCCCCAATTCCAAACCATCCAACTTGTATCGCCCTTCTCGTCTGCGATATATCCATCAATGCTTATTTGTGTTTCAAGAATTAGTTTATTCATCATTTATTTTTTGGAAGTAAAAATCCGTTAGAACAAAAATACCATGTCGTTTTTAAAATTTAGAGGGCTAAATACGACAAAATTAAAGGGGGATAACGTCATTTCAATTTTACCTATTGCCAAAGGTTTCCTGAATGACCGCCAACCAAACTCCTTTTTTATTTCTCAGCGCTTAAAAATTTTTTCATTCTTACTTAAACCCGCATTATGCATTAGCCTATCTATTACGACCTGAAACTACTTTAAAATCAGTCGCTTCGCTGCTGTTTTCGATTCTACCTGGCGGTAGACAGGTTCACCATAGCGATGCTATGATTCAATCTCCAAACAGCCTGATTTTCTTGTAGTTTCAGTTCTCATAATGATTCCTAATGCATAAAGCGGGTTAAAACATATGTACCTCCCAGGGGGGGGCGGTTAAATTGTTTATGGTTAGGGGCGTTACAAATGCCCGTGCTGGTCCAGATTGCAAATCTGGACCAGCACGGTTCAATTGATGAAACATTTTGATAATGGTCGGTGCCTTGTTTTTTGGGGAGGTTCTTGGCCTCCCAAAGGCCTGCTTTAAGGAATTTTCTGATGAAATTGCTGAGCTGAATGCCCAAGCCTATTTTTTGAGCCCTGTCCCTGAACCAACCCCGGTGGATTTTCCAAAACAACTTGCCTATGGCATCATTATAAAAAGCATGGATGCCCCTGTGAATATGGTCTTTTTTTCTGATCAACTCCTTTCAGGAATAGATCCTTAACAGCCCTTTCCAAATAGGTGAAATATATAAAATTGTCTAGGGGTTATGATGGTTGTGTAATTAAAATTATTTTATAAATAATTATTGTTTTATTTTAATTATTATATTTGAAACATTAAATTATTCAGCTATTGAAAGATGCTTTTTTCATTTTTATTTATGGTTCCTATGAAATTTAATATGTTCAAACACTCTCTGTCTGTTTTGTTGTCAAGTTTACTGATCGTTTCGCTCTTCACTGCTTGTTCCAAGGATGATGACCTTCCTGGACTTCCAAAAGGTAAGCGTATGAAATTCACAATTTCAACGTCGAGTTTTCAAAGCGGTGATTATATTAGCTTAACAATTAATGGAAATCCAGCTGATGGACAGGGCTCTACCATTTTTAAATTGAATGGGGATTTACTAAACAATCAAAAAAGTATCACCATCGATGAGGATGAGATTTTGGCCGGAACAGTTACCTTAGAAAGTGTTGTCCCATTATCAGCTGTTTATATTATTGCCGGAGGCTTTAGTAGTGATGATAAGCATTCCTATATATTAAAAATAGAACCGGAAATAGATGACAAAGCAGAAGCGGCGCTTACGCATACTTTCGATGAGGATGTGTCAACAGTCCAATATGAGTTTTAGTAAAGGGATAACCTGTTGAATGGATTTTAAATTTTTGGAAATATGCGACAATCTAAATTAATCGCCAGGGTGCTAAACAGTTTTTTAAAGGTTATAGCCATTTCTTATTTCTTGGTATTGATGTACTCCTTGTTTTGCATAGGGACAGGGTATGGAATTAATATTTCAGAGGATGGGGAAATGAAATATATCCAATATCCATTTTCGGATAAGATTTTCCTGATAATGCAGAATAATATACCGTATATCCTATTTTCATTTTTACTTCCCCTGATTCTCTATTCTTTGTTTTTTTATCTTACGTCAAATGTGTTCAGGGTCTTTGCCATGACTAAATTATTTACCAGGGAAAATGCCAATTGCCTTAGGCTATTCTATCGGTATAATCTATTTGTTCCTTTTCCAGTTACCTTGTTAGCTTCTTTTTTTGTAGAAATTCTAAATAGCATATGGTTACTTGTATTATTGCATTTTATCTTAGGTATCTTCATCTATTTTCTTGCTGAGATTTTTTCACAGGGGATAGGCCTGCAAGATGAACAAGAATTATATATATAGTCATGGCAATCGTTATAAACTTGGATGTGATGCTGGCAAAGCGAAAAATGCAGAGTAAGGAATTAGCGGATAAAATTGGAATTACCACAGTCAATTTATCCATTTTGAAAACCGGTAAAGCAAAGGGCATCCGTTTTGAAACCCTTGAAGCAATCTGTAATGCCCTGGATTGCCAGCCGGGAGATATTTTGGAATATAAAGAAGGATAAACAAAAACCTGAATAATAGAAAATGAATCCAACACCAACTAAAATACCGTTGCTTGCTGTTTCATTATTAGCCAGCTCGGTGACTTTTGCAGTTAATGGAAATCAGCATCATGCCCCTACAGAAATCAGGATTATTCAAGAACAAAGCCTGGGATCCACAAAAAGTGTCATTGATTTCGAAATGGATACTATCCCGATTTCCAAGGCGGATTTAGGTACTATTCCTTTTTTTAGTTTGCCCAATAATATTCATTACGAAAGTAAACCGCTGCAAAGGGAGTATGATGAGATCTATTTCCCCATCGGAGACAAAGGCAAGCTGGAGAAAATCGCTGGCCGCTCTTTTAAATCCTATTTGATGGGGACAGATAACAGTGAATGGTCGCGTCCCTATTTTATAAAGAGTTATGATGAGGCTATCAAAGCTGCCGGCGGGGTCAAGGTTTTTGAGGGGAAGTTTAAGCCAGAGCAAATACAGTTTATGAAGGAAAATGCTGGATATTTAGGGGAGGAGGGCTCTTTGGATTTTTACAATAACACCATCCATTCCTATATCATCCGCCGGCCAGATGGAGATGATATCCACATCCAGTTCGATGCGAATACGGCTGGTGGGTCCATACAGATCGTACAGAAAGAGCCATTTGTCCAAACCATTACCCTTTTAAGGGCTGACCAAATTCAAAAAGAATTGCTTGAAGATGGGAAATCAATCCTGTATATCAATTTTGATACAGACAAGGCTTCCTTAAAACCTCAGGGAGAAGAGGCAGTACTGGAAATAGCCAAAGTGCTAAAGGAAGATAAAAATCTTAAAATTGCTGTCCATGGTTATACAGATAATACCGGAGGGGATGGGCACAATCAAAACCTGTCCGAGTTAAGGGCCGAAACGATTGTGCAGGAATTGGTCAAAAATGGAATTGATCCATCAAGGCTTTATGCAAAAGGTTTTGGTGCCAAGGATCCCATTGCTGATAATGCTACTGCAGAAGGCCGGGCCAAAAACAGAAGAGTGGAGCTGATCAAAATGTAAATCCTACAGGTTGCTAAATGGCATACCTTTGAAATCATATATTAAACCAACTTAAATTTTTAACCATGAAAGTAGTTTTTAATTATTCGCGTGTAATAGGACAGCTGTGCCTTGTCCTTTTTTTATTGTCCTGTACCGATGAAAAGGATGAGACTCCAGATAGAGCTACGGAAGAAACTGTCCGCTTAAAACATTTTGCCGACGCCAATCAGGTCAATGAAGCGGTATTGCCATTAATAAATGGATATGAATTAGGTTCAGATGATTCCTTTACCGATACGGGCAACTATCCCAAGCTCCCCTATATTTACTATTATACGGTCAGGTGGGAAAAAGAAGTCAGCAGCTTGGCAAGTATAAACCTTTCAGTCAGCGGTGATACGGGTATAGGAGATGAGACCAAGGAGGAGATTTTAGAATATTCAGAAGGTATGGTAGAAGTGAATGATCCTAGGATAGGGAAGGCGCCTTATGCGAATGTGTTTGTCATTCGTAATGAGGACAATAGCAAATTGGACTGGAGATATGAATTATATATGGATTTGGGGACTTTAAATGAAGACAACCACCGTATTACGCTTACTGGGGTGTTTATAGGACCTGATTCCCAAATTGATCAGGCCCCCAACCCGCCAAGTGATGCCGAGGCGATTTCGATTATGCTGGAACTTGTGGAAGGTATCAAAACTGATGATTAATAAAATACCAAGGACCAATCAATATTGTTCCCATAATTTTCTCTGAGGTATCATTACTTTGAAAAATGTATTGGAGGCCGGTGCTATTGGATATACCTCCCCGTATCCTCCCTTACCCAGGCCTCCATGCCTTCCAGCATATTGTATATGGCATTGATGAGCATTATCTTTTCCTGGAGATTGGTCTTTTCCATCAGGGGAAAGGCCAAAGGTAATAATCCAGCGTCCAGAACCTTCAATAGGTTTCTGGAACATTTTAGAATCCAGCTTCTGGAAAGCTACCAAGAACTGTTTGTAGAAAGGAAAAGCATCACAGCTCAAGCAGTTAAAAACAAGTTTTAGGTATAGAGGGAGAAACACATACCTTGATGGAATTGATTGAATACCACAATATTCAAAATCAAGGCATACTTGAAGAAGGGACATTGAAAAATATCATAATGACCCCAGATCAAAGGTTAAGTGTACTTTTTTTCGCCCATTTCGAATCAAAAGATGAACAGTTATTTAAAGGAAATAGCAGATTTATGCGGAATAGAGAAGAATCTCATTCATTACACAGCTAGACATACCTTCGCCACTACGGTAACCTTGATGAATGGGGTACCTATTGAAACTGTGAGTAAAATGTTGGAGCATAGTAAAATTGCTACAACTCAAATATATGCTAGGGTTGTTGAGAAAAAAAATAAGTCAAGATATGGAAATGCTTAGGTCAAAGCTCTTTGGAAACTAGCGTCAAACTTGGGTGGTTTTACCCCAGTTTGGCCCAACTGGTTTTGGTGATACGTGTTGTTCTAGGTGACGTTTGCGTATTAGATATGCGTGTTCATGTAATTTGATGGGATTACAGTTTGAATTGAAAGATTCTTAGGCCTAGAATTGAAGGAAAAAGAGATGAAGGATTTTTTCTACCGCGTGCCCTTATTGGATTTTGATATTTATAGCAATGAGCTTGTCCAAGAAAATTATGAGGAGCTGATAGCTGCCCTATCCCTCTCTTCTGAATCTTTTGTTGATGCGATTAAGGATAAAGCGTTAGATGAATTATCAGAAAAGGAGTTGAAGACGCTAAGAAAGTATTTGCTGAGGGGACGGTATCGCCCCATACCTTTTGGTAAATGGGCAGGTGTGGGCATTGGAACATGGCAAGAAAGTCGCGCCCCTTATATGATCAAAGGATTGGGCTATTCGTGCTTTAGCCCGGTATCTGAAGCTGCCCAAAATAAATCCCTAGACAAAGGAAGTAGCATTATCAATCCATTTTTGTATGCAGTAAACAATGGCTTCGTCTTATGGGAATGGGATAGTGAAGTGGAAAGGTGGGAAGAGGTGTTCTTGGAGAATGATAATGTCCTTGAAATTATCCATGAGCATCTACAGCGTCAGGGGGAGTTGAACTTTAGTGAATTTAAACGCTTGTTTGAACCAAAAATAGCTGAAGATGCGATCGAGCTTATTTGGAAAAAGCTACATGGATCAAGATTTTTGATTGGAGATAAGGGAGAGGCCCATGACAATAGACAGGAAATAGACAAAGGATCCAATATAGTGCCCATTAGTGTAATGGATGATGAGATAGGGCAGCCATGCTCTGTAAGGAAGTTGCTGCAAATGGCATTTGAGGAAATGGGGGGATTACTGCAAGCTTCATCATCCGGATATCTGGATGGGTTTAAGCAGGCTTTTTTTTCAGTGTATGATGATCGTTTCGTGTCATTGTCGAGGCTCTTGGAGCCATATTCCAAGGTGTATGATTTTCTGCGCCAGTCAAAAGACAAGGGGAAGGATTCCGAGGAAGATAATGTGGGGCTGATAAATCCTTATTTTGGTTTTATTTCAAGCAGTAATCAAAAAAAATACTCGATAGATCTCAGTAAAATAATTAAGCCTAAAAGGTGTACTGTAAATCATCATTTGTCCATCTTATATAGAATGGGAGAGGGGAACAGCATAGTGGTGGATGATATGGTAGGGGACAGGTCTTTAGGGATTTTGGGTAGGTTTACTTTAGATCGAAAAATTTATGAACATGCCAAGAAAATAGGTGCTGACATTGAAGAGGGAGGGAGTAAAATATATGCCGATGTATTAACGAAAGAAAATGCGGTCAACCATCAATTGGCAATCCACCAAAATGTATTCCAATACAGGATCAATTTGAGCGGATACCCGGGTGGAGAGGGGGACCTTCAGTTACATGATATATATATCGGTCTTGGGGAATCGGGTATGGTCTTGTACCATGGTAAATTAGAAAAGGAGGTGGTTCCTGTATTTCAACATGTGCTCAATAAAAAGCTAATGAGCCATCCCATGGCTAGGCTGTTATGGGAGATAGCCCATCAACATGTTAAGTCGCTAAGGTTCAATGAAGATGTCCCACCCCATATCAGGTATTTACCCCGGCTAAGATGGAAAAGTGTCGTGTTGAGGCCCGCAAAATGGTTGCTGAGCTATGAGCCTAACAAAACGCTTGCAGCATTCAGGTTAGAAATGGAAGAAAGAGCCATGCCGAGGTATTTGCTGGTGGGAGAAATAGACCAAGAATTATTGATAGATATTGAGGATGTGCTGTCGCTGAAGATATTAAGTGATGAACTTAAAAGGGAAAAAATAGTATGGGTGAAGGAATGTGTATGGATTAAGAGTAGGAGCTATGAATATAAAGGCCATCCCATATATCCACAATTCCTAGCAACTTATAATAGAGAGGGGGAAGCAGGGGCAAAGCGGATTGATTTTAATCCTATCTTAGAGAAGAAAGAGCACTGGACCGTGGTGTATGTGTACCTGTCCCAAGCATTTGTGCTAGATTTCTTGTTGAATGAACTGGCCCTGTTTTTACGGCGTGTGGGCTTATACCATGAAGTAGGGCTTTGGCATTATTTGCACTATCGGGATTCTGATTATCATTTAAGATTGCGCTTTGAACTTTCGACAGGCCATAAGGCTGGATTTGAAAAAGATCTTTACCTGTTTCTCAAGGAGTGTAAATTCATAGCTGCATTCCGTCCTGCACATTATTACCCTGAGTACCAAAAGTACGGGGTACAGGATATCGTTCTATCGGAAAAATTGTTCTATTATGAATCAAGTTTTTTTGTGATGGCGGAAGGATCACCGTTGAAGCTAGCGGAAGAAAAAAGGGTAGTGTTTGCGGTGAGTGTCATTGTGGCTGTGCTGGGAGAGAATATGGGTTTTTGGTATAGCTATCTAGGCAGGATGATTAAATCAATGTCCCTTGAGCGAACCAAAAAACATAAAAAGTGGATGATGGATATTGATTTTTTTATGGGGAAAGAGGAGATGGAGCATGTGGGGGATTTTGTGGATAGGTACTGGAGTGTATTAAGGCAGCACCATAAATTGTATGATGTTGGTAACGGGCGGGTTATGTTGGTGAGGCACCATTTTCATATGTTTGTGAACAGGCTATTTCCCGAAACGGATTCCAAGCGTACCGAGGATTTTGTGTGGTATTGTGTTTATAGGGAGTTTGGGAAAAGATTGCATTAGCTAGGTTTTATTAAGATTAGTTCATCTTTTGGGGTGGGAGTCTCTACTTATACCTGTTTTGCCCCATTCAAGCTTGATGGCAAATGGGAAAATCCAGGAATATTGAGGCGGGAGGATTCATTAAAGATAAGGATAAATTTATTGGTGAGGATCAGCGGAGGTGTTTTATAAGGTTTTACTTTTGGTGTATAGGTGGACTTTTTCCCAAAAGGTTTCTCCTATGGGGATCTTGATATTTTTTTCGGCCAGTATTATTTCTCTGGATGAAAGGCTTTCTATATTATCAAAATTCACCAGGTAGGATTTGTGTACCCTTTTAATAGAGGAATTGGCCAATATCTTTGAAAGTTCATCCATGCCCAGGTTTGAGGTGTATTTAAAGGTTTTGGTATAGATATCTGCGTAATGACCGGCGGCTTTTATATAAAGGATGTCATGGGTGTTGATTTTAATATATCCATAACCTTTGTTGGCTTTTACGAATACATGATCCGGTAGGGTATCGGGTTCTACATCACTTGGAGAGGTAGGGGCGGGAGTATTTTTGAGTTTGAATATGGCCTTAGCCAATTTGTTGAGTAAAAAAGGCTTGGATAAAAAATCCAAGGCGTTCACTTCAAAAGCATCTCGTGCATCCAAGGGATGTCCACTTGTCAGTATTACTGGGATATTTTTTGCGTGTACCATGCTGGATAAGATGATACCGTTAAACCCTGGCATATGGATATCAATGATCAATATATCAGGGGAGGATATCTCACATAGTTCGAGTACCTGGTCGGGCTTGGTGGTGTAAAATACTACTTCTGTAAAGGGGATTTCCTTGATAAGGTTTTTCAGTATGTCCAAGGCTGGTTTTTCATCATCTACCAAGCCTATTTTAATGTTCTGTGTGGTCATAATTCAATGCTAAATAGAGTTCGAAATCTGATGAGGTTTTATGGCTTATTAATTCGAATTTGGAAGGGAAGTGAAATTCCAGGATTTCCTTTATCCGGTCTATACCAGAACCAAGACTGTGGTGATGGTATGGACCGACTTTGTTTTCGATCAGCATGGTAAATGTCAGGGAGTGTGGGGATGTCCTGTTTTTCCTCAGGCTGAAAGCCAATCGGGCGGGCTGGAAATGGTCGGTCAATTCACCATGCTTGAAGATGTTTTCCACCAAGGTAAGCAGGACCATTCTGGGAATAACTAGTTTTTTTGCCAGACTCAGGTCTATATTTTTTGATAATTTAATTGCACATTCGTTTTGGTGCCTTCTTTGTTCCAGGTTGATATAGTTTTCAATCATGCTCAATTCCTCAGCGAGGTTGCTCTCGGTGGACAAAACACCATATTTGACCAAATCGGAAAGTTCTACCATCCAATCAGACAGGTCTCTGGATTGGTAGAATAGTTCAGCCCTAAACGCATTGAGGGAATTGAATAAGAAGTGTGGGCTCAGTTGACCTTTTGCCAAGTCCAATTTGGCTTTTAAAGTTTCGTTTTGGGCTTCCAGTTTTTGGTTTTTCATAAGGACGGAGAAAATGATAAACCAAAATCCGCTGGAGAGTAGACCGAAATAGAGCAGTCTCCAAAATTCTGCAATCAGCAATTGTCCCCAATTGTATTCCACCGCTGTAAGGGAGTTTGTCATCAGTATTTTAATGCTGCTCAATAGCAGCAGAGCGGAGATGATGGTACAGGCTGTCCATGTTTTCTTTTTTTCAGTGTAGAATGATAGCCAGAGAATAAGCGGTATGGAATAAAAAATGAAAAGGATGTATGCCAGGTTTAGGAAAATATAGGTCCATTGAAAGGTGGCCATGCCAAAAATCACGGAGGATATAAAGTCCAATAGTATATATAGGGTCCAGGCCAGAAAATGCCATTTGATATTTTTCAGGAATATGTGGTTAAATAGGCTGTTTGTGTATGTCATGGAGCTGTTTGAGATTTAGTGGTTTATAAAATAGCTACGATCATTTAGCTTTCAGGAAAAATGAACGCCTATGATAAAAACAGCAGATGTCAGGGGATTCGACATTAAAAAGCGAAAAAGGAATCCTCAAGCTTCAAGATTTAAGGAAGCCACAAATGCCAAAAATGGAGTTTTGCAAAGCATTTTTAGGGAATGCAAAACAACGATTACAGGTATTGGCGCTTAAAATTTTGAAGTTTTTTCTGGTCGAGATGGGGAGTCAGCATTTCTAGCCGTCTTCCTATCTCAAAATAATAAGCAATAATAGTTCAAAGCTATTTTATGATACCGGATCGAAATTCCGGTTGGGTAATGAAAGGCCCAGTAAATAGGAGCAGGAAGAAAAGGCAATGACTTCCTGCTATTTTTATGTGCAGCTTTACCGAATATATTCCATTACTTTTTCTACTGGGATACCATGAAATATTGCGTATTCCTCAAAGGTCACCACTTGGTGGTCATTTTTATTAAAATAATTTTTGATCTTTGAAAGCAGGCCGTAAGCATAACTTTTGCTTCTTCCTGTAATAAACATGATATCCTGTGCATAGATCACACTACGCTCAGTTTTTTGCATAGGTATTTATATCTGGTATTCTTAAAAGTGACCAAGATAATTTAGGTTAATCATACGGATACTCTGTTTGAATCAAATGATAAAAAAGAATTCATTATAGGGGGACCCGTATTCATTAAAAAAAGAATATTCGTCAACATCATAGTTGAAAATTTGGTTATAATTTCTTCATATGGTTCAGGGATTATATTCCTGATTTTAGCAAAATATAAACACAAAATCTCTAAAATGTAAATAAATTATGATTTTTTGTGATATATATGTGGTGATAATACCTGTAATGTTCGATTAATGATGGGTGTCAAGGTTTGGGTTTTAGGTACTTTATGTCCTTTGTGCCAATGATTTTGTGTCTCTGTGCCTATACGTGTTTTCAGGGAAATTACAATCGTTTAGTAGAATGATGGCAAGAAGTCAGGCTGGGGCCCTGTCTACTGATAAAGGCAGGTAATTAGTGGCTTGTTGATAGCTTCTGCTCCATCTGGGTAGACAAGTCCGCGCAGCCTGACAGCCTTTCATTCCTATTAAGACTCCATCATCATTTATCAGTTTTTATTGCTTTGATTTGGGAGTCCAGCCACTCTCGTATGTTTTGCTGCTCAGATTTGAGCCATATGAACATATCGCGGAGTTCCAATTGGTCACGCTTCATCTGTCGGATTTCTTGGACCAATAGCTTTAGCAGGTAAGTGATCACCGCAAGTAGAAAGGAGACCACTGTTTCGGAAATTTCAGGTATGTTCAGCTGATCCATGCCACTTTCCGTTGGTACTGCGCTAAATTCAAGGCCTTGTCAGGGGAGCTGCGAAGCTCTAGAAAAACCTCTTCTTGGCTCATGGCCTGATAAAGTATTTCTTTGAGCTTTTCGAACAGGTGCTTTGACTTTATTCCCTTACATTCGCCCATTGCACGATTTACCGGAGCAATGTTCCCTGGTGAGAGCTTTTTGATGTCCGTAGCAGGAAGGATGGAAACTTCATCCCTGCCAGGGATATTTTTCACCTTAATGTACCAACCTTTGGAAGCATCAAAAGCTTTTTCCAGCGGATAGAGTCCTTCAGGTATACAGGAAGTCTGAGAATCATTTCTGTACCAAGGCCATTCTAATGTACGGCCTATCCTAAAACCTTCGATGGTGAGGGTACCAATGGTACCCCCAGGCCAATATTCACGTTCGAGATGAAGTATCATGCTCCTTCTTCGGTAAGAATGATACCCGCCCCATTGTGTGCCCCATTGTTCAGGGTGTAGGTTTTTCCATTGGTTTCCTGTAGAAACTCAATACCCAGCGCATAGAAATGATCTGCCCCAGTCAACTGGTTTTTGTCCACAGTAAGTACCAAATCCGAGACCTCCGTTTCACCGATAGGATATTCGGCACTGCTTACAATGGCAGACTGTTTGGTCTGTTCGGCAAAGTTGGCACTTGCTGCCACCATGAACATTTTAAAGTGACTGGCCCCATCCGGTTTGGCCAAGTACCTGACCGGCACAAAAGGGTTAAAGGTAACCGTCAACTGGGTGCCATTGTCCTCAGCGGTATGCTCTGCAAAGACCAGAGATTCGAATACTGAGGCAGAGCTGAACTGAAAATCGGTGAACAAGGAGATGTCCCCGTTTTCTACCTTTCGCTCTCCACGATCTGATATCAAGTCAGATTTTAGCACTTTTAGTGTCTGGCGATAAACCCTTGTGTGCGTTCTCGGATCTCTGGCCCTTGCGACGATTTCCTGAAAGGCCCTTTTGAGCAATTTGGAAGCCGTAGCGGCACGGGCAAATTCAGCCAGGTTTTCCCTGGTACGCCTGAAACTTTCATCTTTGAGGATGCGCTCTTTAGAGATGCCTCCTTTTTGACGGGCCTTGTAGCCGTTTCTTCCCTTGTAGAAGGTCACATCTCCGATGGTTCCTTCCAGTTTAATAAAACTTGATTGTCTAGCCATAATAATATGGGTTTTGGTTGAACATGGAGGTAATTTGGGACGGTAAGCTTTGAGAAAAAACTGAAAGTGGACTATGTGGAAAATATGGAAACTAAGGAATGAATGATATTAAAATGTAGAAGAGTGATAGAGCTTTGTAAATGAATGGGGTTTGGATTGAGGGATTAATTGGCATTACAAATGCCCATTATATATGGGTCGGGATTTCAAATCCCGACCAGCGTAGTTGCACATCCCGCCCAGCGTGGGGATCGGGGGATCAGGTCTGTGTCCGAATATGGATGAAAGTGGCTGAGTCGGAGACATTTCCCTTACTTTTTGTCTTAGACACAAAAAGTAACAAAAAAGTCAAGCCAGAAATAAAGCTTCTGCCCTCATGGCCACCGCTGGCCCGCATTTCTGGCGGCCTGCCGCACCTGTTTAGACTATTCTGGAGAGGAGATGAGCTTGAATCATCACCTTTTTATAATTGCAATCAAGGTTTATTGGGGATCGGGTCTGGACCTGAATATGGATGAAAGTGGCTGAGTCGGAGACATTTCCCTTACTTTTTGTCTTAGACACAAAAAGTAACAAAAAAGTCAAGCCAGAAATAAAGCTTCTGCCCTCATGGCCACCGCTGGCCCGCATTTCTGGCGGCCTGCCGCACCTGTTTAGACTATTCTGGAGAGGAGATGAGCTTGAATCATCACCTTTTTATAATTGCAATCAAGGTTTATTGGGGATCGGGTCTGGACCTGAATATGGATGAAAGTGGCTGAGTCGGAGACATTTCCCTTACTTTTTGTCTTAGACACAAAAAGTAACAAAAAAGTCAAGCCAGAAATAAAGCTTCTGCCCTCATGGCCACCGCTGGCCCGCATTTCTGGCGGCCTGCCGCACCTGTTTATACTATTCTGGAGAGGAGATGAGCTTGAATCATCACCTTTTTATAATTGCAATCAAGGTTTATTGGGGATCGGGTCTGGGCCTGAATATGGATGAAAGTGGCTGAGTGGGAGACATTTCCCTTACTTTTTGTCTTAGACACAAAAAGTAACAAAAAAGTCAAGCCAGAAATAAAGCTTCTGCCCTCATGGCCACCGCTGGCCCGCATTTCTGGCGGCCTGCCGCACCTGTTTATACTATTCTGGAGAGGAGATGAGCTTGAATCATCACCTTTTTATAATTGCAATCAAGGTTTATTGGGGATCGGGTCTGGGCCTGAATATGGATGAAAGTGGCTGAGTGGGAGACATTTCCCTTACTTTTTGTCTTAGACACAAAAAGTAACAAAAAAGTCAAGCCAGAAATAAAGCTTCTGCCCTCATGGCCACCGCTGGCCCGCATTTCTGGCGGCCTGCCGCACCTGTTTATACTATTCTGGAGAGGAGACGAGCTTGAATCATCACCTTTTTATAATTGCTATCAAGGTTTATTGTGGTTTGGTGTTGGGTATGACAAATGGCCTTTTGGCGTGAGTGATGTTATTCGGTAACAGGGGATTTGATAATTGATTAAGAGGTTAACTGTTTAATTGTGGATTACTGTCGAACCTGCCTTGCGGCAGTCAGGCTGTTGGATTGTTGGATTGTAGAACTGTTGGATTGTGGGACTGTTGAATTGTTTAGGGGTTAGGGGCATTGCAAATGCCCTTTATTTATGGGACCAGATTACAAATCTGGACCAGCGTTGATAATGGGGGCTCTAGCTTGACAACTGTCTAAAAGGATTACTAAACCCAGCTTTGCCCCAGCTTTACCTTAGCTTTGATATAGCTTTGCCCCAGCTTTGGTATGGCTTTGACGTGGGGTTGGGAGAAGGTTTGACTGTGGGAGTGTTGAACTGAATGATTGTTGAATTGTTGAACCTGGCTTGCGGCAGCCAAGCAGGGGAAATGTGGTGTGTTTATAGGTTAACTGTTTAAGGTTAAAGGTGTTATAAATTCCCATGATTTATGGGGCGGGATTGCAATGTTTAGGGGGGAGGGGAAAATGAGGAACTGTTGGATTGTCGAACTGTGGGGTTGTAGAATTGTCGAACTGAGGAATTGTAGAACTGTCGAAATTCTACTCAGTGTGGATTTCAATTTTTAGGTTGGTGTAGTTTTTTGGGCTGTTTGTGTGTTCGAAAAGGGTGTTCAGGAATTTGCTGTTTTATTTTTTCGGCACTGTAGCTAGCTTATGATGGTATTAGGAATAGTTGGGCATTTTAAATGCCCATGATTTATGGGGACAGATTGCAAATCTGGACCAGCTGATTATTACGGTATTTGGAATTGTTGGGCATTTCAAATGCCACCCAGCGTGGAGGGCAGGATTCTAAATCCAGCCCAGCGTAAGAAATAGGGAGTCAGAGACTCAAATTTATAAAGTCCTGCAGCTCAGCTGGCAGGACAACAGTGATTGTTTAAGGGGTTAACTGTTTAAATTTTTGGGTTAAGGGGCATTTCAAATGCGCGATATATGTGGAGCGGGATTTCAAATCCCGCCCAGCGTCGATGATTTATGGGGGGAGATTGCAAATCTGGACCAGCAAGGGCAAGTTTGATGATATAATTATTAAGAAGATAATAACTAAGATGGAAAGGATAATAAAAATATACCGAGAACTGATTCCATTGTTGGTTGCCATGCTCTTTGTTTATACTGCGGTAAGTAAAGTTTACGATTCGGTAGGGACAATGAGGGCACTTTATAACCAGGTATTTCCCCACTGGATGGCGGAGCTGATATTTTATGGGCTTCCCGTTATCGAATTGGTAATAGCGGTCATGGTGCTGCTGCCGAAGTTTAGGCGAAAAGGTATGTGGGCGGGTTTTTTACTGATGATTGCTTTTACTGCCTATATCAGTCTGGTTATGGGGGATGTTTTTGACCGCGTGCCCTGCAGTTGCGGTGGTGTACTGAGTAGTTTGGGATGGGAGGAGCATTTGGTGTTTAATCTTTCGGTGCTGGTGATGATGGTGATTTGGCTGATTAAGTATGATCGGGGGAGTGAGGAATGAGAAATTGTCGAACTGTCGAACAGGGGAACAGAGGAACTGTGGAACTGTCGAACCTGCCTTGCGGCAGCCAGGCTGGTGAATTGTTGGATTGGGAAATTGGAATATTGAAAATGAGTGGGACTTGAGGCAATTTGGTAATCCATGAATAATTGAGTCGGAGACTCAAATTTATAGAGTCCCTCAGCACAGCTAAGGTGACAACAGGGGTTTGGTTGATTAAGTATGATCGGGGGAGTGAGGAATGAGAAATTGTCGAACTGGGGAGCTGAGGAATTGTCGAACCTGCCATGCGGCAGCCGGGCTGGTGAATTGTTGGATTGGGAAATTGGAATATTAAAAATCAGTGGGACTTGAGGCAATTTGGTAATCCGTGAATAATTGAGTCGGAGACTCAAATTTAAAGAGTCCCTCAGCACAGCTGAGGTGACAACAGGGGACAACGGCGTAATGAAATTTGATTTGGGCATTGCAAATGCCCATCATCTGTAAGTATGGATTGCAAATCCATACTAGCATTAATAAGAAATAAAAACGGCCAGTGAAGGTAGGGAGTGCTTGCCTGGCATCGGTAGGGGGAAGAAATCCGGCCGTCCCTCTCGGAAGGTCCACGAAACCAAAACGACCGGCATTTATTATTCATTTTAATCATATAAAATTATGAAAAATTCAATGATTAATCTCCTACGTGGAGGTGTATTTCTATTGGCAATGGTTATGGCTTTCGCTTTTACGCAGCCATCTGCCATTATAGGTCAATATGGACAGTCAGGGGGCACATGGTATGATGTGACCAATGAGGATCCGGGTATGGATACCTATACCTGTGACCAGCAGACGGATGCAGAATGCCTGTTCGATGCGGCCCATGGGGCAGGTTCACCAATCAACCCTGGAGAGGACAAGGTATTTGTGAAAAGGGGGGACCTAGAGGAAGCTGATTAAGTTGTCCTAAGATGATCCAGTTAATTGGGCCGTAAGCATTGCTTGCGGCCCGATTTTTTTAAGGCCTCTCTTCCAGTTTAAGCTCGATTTCCGGAATGGCAATGATCGTTCTGTCCTCATTGGAGGAGAGGGCATAGCTTTCTCCTCCGATGGTTCTTATGGTTTCTGCTTCTTGGCCAAAGTCCCTGTGTGACCTTTTGAAATCCTCCCAGCTCCTGCCCCTGAACACCAGCTCCCGCTTCCTTTCGGCCAAGACCAGGCCAAGGGCCTCTCCTTCATTAAGGCCATCAACGGTAGGGGCCATGTTTTCCCTGTATCGCGTTTCCATGAACTGGCCAAGGACGGAAAGTCCCCGTTCCATATTCCCCGTGCGGATATGGGATTCGGCAGCGATCAGGTAGGCTTCGGGGAGGGAAATGCCCGTAAAGAGCGTATAGCCACCGGTATAGGATCCCCTGAAGTTTTGCCTTCCTCCATCGGTAGCGCTGAAAAATAGGTCTTTTCTCGTGTCACCTTCCGTGTAAGAACCGTAAAGTTCCATGGGGATAAGGGTGGAAGGGGAAGAAGTAATGTCAAGTTTTCCATCTGTCTTGGAATAGTACAGCGTCTCCCTGTTGAACAATTCGAAAGGATAATCCATTTCGGGATCGAGCTCTTGGTAATCCAAAAGCTCCGGCCCGTTGGCAATGGCAAGGTCCGCCTGGGCTGCAGCTCCTTCGAAATTGCCCATAAGAAGATATACCCGCGCCAAGAGCGCCCTGGCAGCAACGGTGTTGACGTGTATCGGATCCGAGACCGAAGTGGGCAGTTGTGCTATGGCCGCTTCAAGATCGGTGATGATCTGTCCATAGACTTCATCCGTGCCGGCCCAATGTGCCTTTTCGGAAATATCCGAGACCAGCTTGAAGGGGATTTCATGGCTGCCGTCGTCCAATTGGCTGCCGAGAAGTGGCAAGTGGAGCAGGGCAAGGTTGGTATGGGCATAGGCGCGGAGGAAATGGGCAAGTCCCTGTAATTCCCGGATATCCTCGGCCTTTCCATCGATTCCCTCTTCCATGAGGTCTAGGCTGAGGTTGGCATGAAAGACCTGGGTATAGAGGTATCCGTAGTCCACTGAACTTTCCAATGGTCCGAAAATATCCGCTTTCCACAGGTAGGCATTTTGCTGCCATGGATCAAGACCCTCCCAAAGCTCGGTAGTGGTCTCGTAATCGGGCCCGAGCACAAAGGTGATCAGGGGATCGACGCAAAACCTCCTGTAATTGGTCAGCAGTGCTTCGATGTCCTGTGTAGTCTTGGGGACTACTATATCCTTGCTAGGCTTGTCGTCCAAAAATTCCTGACATGACTGAAACAGCAGTCCGGTGCATATGATGATCATGCTTATATAAGTGAAGTTATTTTTCATTTTTTTATGGTTTTTGTCAAAGAGAAACTTGGAAAAGGCCCCCGTTTCCCGTCTGGAAACATTTCCCGTTACTGCAAAAATGTATGTTTTACATATGAAGAAAGTGTGCGGTAAGGGGCCTTTAGGAATTAGGCCTGTGGAAACGCAGGTCAATTTTTAATTGCCTTCCATTTCCCTTACAAAAGGTTAAAGATCAATCCTGAGCCCTACGGCTATGCTTTTAAGGGGCCGGGAAGTCCTGAAATCAGGATCCAGTGCATCTTCACTTGTCTTCCAGATAATTCCCAAATTATTGGCATAGCCGTAGAGTTCTGCCCGTTGAAAAGGTAGCCATGGCATGGTGGACCGGTCGAAGGTATAGGACAGCCTGATGTCTTGTAAACGGATATGGTCGCCCTTCTCCACCAGGACACCCGAGTTGGAGTAGAAATCATGGCGGTAGAAATCTGTAGAGGAGGGCAGGGAAGGAACCTGGGTAAAGGCCTCGTCTCCCGGTTGCTGCCAGCGCCTGTCAAAATCTCCATGGCCGATTTCCCCTCGAAGGAGGGTGAAATAATCGATACTTCTGCGTTTGTAATAATAGCCCAAACGATAGGACATATTGACCGATAGCTGGAATCCTTTCCAACTGAAATCGTTTCTCAATGAACCAAAATGGGTAGGCCTTGCAGGGCCATGGTATTGGAGGTTGTCGATGGAAGCGGCACGTTGGATGTCGCGGTATTCCGTGCTGGCCTCCCCGTCCAGGATCCCCATGGGGTCGCCCGTATCCGTGTCAAGCCCTGCCCAGTGGTATGTATAGATGCCGAATAGTGGCCGCCCGCTCATAGGGTATGTTCCCCCGGCAAGGGCCGCAGCCAATAGGTTGTTGACCGTGGGGGCATTTTCATAGTCTACGACCTTTTCGTTTATCCAACTGTCGATCCAGGTGACCTGCCATTTTACCGATCGATCAAGCGGTCGGGCCCTAAGCTCAATGTCCAGGCCCTTGGTCAGTGTATTGGCGAAATTCCCCGTATACTCGTCCATGCCATTGGAAGAGGCAATGGTAGTCTCGCCAAGCAGGTCGGAGCCTTTCTTGTTGTAAAATTCCAAAGTAGCGGCAAACCTGCCGTTTTTGGTTTCCATATCTAGTGCAATATTGGCAATGACGATTTTCTCCCACCTCAGATCGGGATTGGGCGGGTTGATGACCTGTGCTCCCCGGGCACCTGGGATTTCCTCGTAAGAGGCAAAGTTGAAATAGCGTGCGGTGACCAGTGAGGAAAGGCTCTTGTCCACATTGCCGTTATGGCCGTAGGTGGCACGCAGTTTCAGGTAAGGGATCCCCCATCCTTTGGCAAAATCCTCCTCACTGATGGTCCAGGCGGTACCTACCGACCATAAAGGCAAGCCTTTTTGGTTGGCATCCACCCCGAAAATGTTGGACTGGTCCTTTCGGGCACTGGCCGTCAAGTGATACCGGTGCCGAAAGTGGTAGCCGATGTTGGTATAATAAGAAACAAAACGGTCGGTACGTCCGCTATGCCCAATACCTGCATTGATGGCCGAAGACCGTCCGGGGTTGTAATAGTATGGCCAGCGGGTAAGATGGTCCACGGGTTGTCCAGTGCCCAAATCATCATCATAACCATAGAAATAATTGGCCGAGCTCAGCCCTTCAAGGGACTTGATCTCAAATCCGGCAATGGCATTGATGAAATGCTCACCTTTCCAATTGTTTTCATAGCCCATTTGTCCACGGACCGTGTGGGAATGAACACTTTCCCGGCTTTCATAAAGAATATCTCCCATGGGAAGGGGATAGGAGAGTACGCCATTGGCATCCATTTGCGTAAAACTGTTGATTTGGTCGCGGGTGTGAAAGGATTCCAGTGGATCGATGTTCCGGTCGATGCCCGAATTGTTCCAGTATTGGTAGTTGAGCTTGGCTGAGAAACCCGCTCCAAGGCTATAGTCCAGTCCAAGGTTGGCACGCCAATCAAGGGCATCATTACGATAGTCCAGCAAGCCTTTTTCTGCTAAAGGCACATATTCCCAGTCCAATAGCCCGTCACCGGCCACTGAGGCAATGTAGCGAGTGCTTAGACTTCCAGTGACTGGTACAGGGATACCGTTTTCATCGGTAAGGGACTCGTAGGCGTAGCCCTGTGGCAGGGTTGTGCCTTGGAAGGACGATGATTTGCTCAGGTAAATACCGGCAAGGACATCCAGTCTGTCGTCTAGCAATCGCCAGTGCTGTTTGCCGTTTAAGGTCCAGCGGTCATGGTAATTAGGGGCAATAGACATATTGTTCCGGTCGTAGCCGACCGATAAGGCATAGGTGTTTTTCTGGCCCCCGCCACGAATGCCAATACTGTATTGTTGGCCAAGAGATGGGCTGTAATAATGGTTTTCCAGTTCACGCCTGAAGTCGGTGGTGCGAAAGCGTGAAATATGTGCATTGGCCTCAGATGAAGTGATCCTGCCGTCACGCAGGGCAATCAGGGTCTCTACCATTGGGGAGAGTTTGGTTTTGTTGGAACTGTTTTCCCGGCTGTTATAAAAGCCCTCCTCGAAGAGTTGACGTTCGATATCGAGGAATGCACCAATTTCCATCTGGGGCTGGTAAAAGGGATCGGGAGCCTCGGTGATGGTCATGTTGGTGTTGATACTTAGCTTAGGTACCGTGTTGTGGGTTCCGTTTTTGGTGGTCACGACGATAACACCATTACCCGCCCGGGCACCCCAGATGGAAGCAGCAGCTGCATCCTTTAGTACCGAGATGGATTCCACATCGTTTGGGTTGATGCTTTCCAATGGGCCGTCATAGGGAAAGCCGTCCAGTACAATCAGTGGAGCGGTGTTGGCAAATATGGTCCCCCGCCCACGTATACTGATGGGATCCTGGGCAGCGTTTACTCCCCTGTTGAATATAAGTCCGGGTGTGATGTCCTCTAGCCTGTCCACCAAATTGGTGCCCACACGTCTGTTGAGCAATTTTTCGTCCAATAGGACAAAAGAGCCCGTTGCCCTTTCTTTGGGGATTTCCTGGTATCCGGTGGATACGACTTCTACTACCTCGAGATGCATGTCCGCAGCTGTAAGCCGGATGTTCAATGACTTATTAGTAGGCACTTGGAAAGTCATTTGGTGGGTGTCCATTCCAAGGTAGCTTACTTTCAGTACAGTCTGCCCTGAAGGTAAGCTGAGCGTAAACCTACCCTCGGCATCACTTACCGTGCGGAGATGCCCATTTTCGTTACTGATGACCGCGCCAGGCAGGGGATTACCATCCGCATCGGAATACACCGTACCGGTAACCACATGAATGGATTTTTCTTGGCTTAAAGTAAATTGACAGTAAGAGCAGAGGAGTAGCATAAGTAAAAGATTTTTCATAGTTGTCAGGTTTTGGTTGTAAAATGGGGCAGGTGTATGGCTGCCGTAAAATTTATTTGGGGTTATTCTGAAAGGGTACTTGAGGGGAAAACGGCTTTGGCCGCATCGATCTGTTGGATGATGCTTTCCGCATCGTTGTCCGAAAGTGCGGGTTTATAGATCCGATATCCCGGGCTAAGGACCATTTTATAGGGATAGCTGCTGATGTGGTAATCATCAAACAGGGGACTGGGCCGCAGTGCATAATAGTTGTGGCCCTGAGGATCACAGAAGTTTCCCGATTCCACGGCTTTCAGCCAGCGGTTGGGTGAAAGGTCACCATTGACCGTCACAAAGACCACGTCCGGGTCATCTTTGAAATGGGCCATGGCCTCGCTTAGTCCTTGCTGGTAAAAATCCATGCAGAACTTGCAGCCCGAGAGCCAGAAATAGAGAAAGACCGTCTTGTTACGGTATTTTTCCAACTTTACCGTATTGCCGGAAGCGGACAGCAAGGGTACCGGGAGCATGGGGGATCCCTGTGCCTTTACAGCCAGTATTTCCTTGAATATATCCCTGATCCAAGGGGTTTCCACCACCTGTAGTCCCCTTCGTAGGATCGGGGCAGGGTCTTCCATCAGGGAGGTGTTTTCAAAAAAATAGTAGGCATAAAGCTGGTCACGTAAGGGGGCAGGGCATTGGTCCAATAAGGTAAGGAAGCTCGTGCCCTCAGCCTTGCTTTTTATCCGTAGCCAGCCCAGTTGTGCCTTAACCATACTAGGAGCCTTGGCCTGAATGGAATAAGGAAAGGGGATGCTGTCCATTATAGGAATCAATAAGTCCTCGTAAAGCCCGAAACTTTGGGGGGCTTCGCGGTAGACCTCCGAAAGAAAGCGGATGGGCTTTTCCAAGAGTTTTCCCATTGTTTCGGCACGGATGATCTCCAAAAATTCCCTGTCTATCTTTTCCTCAAATAGCTTGATTATATCCCATACCGGATGCTGGTAAATAGGAGCTTCCAGCAGTGTTCTGGCATGGTCAAGGTCGTTATTACCTCGCTCCACAAAATCCATGACCAAATGGAGGGGTGATATACGGGAAAGGGCTTTGCTGTATAGGGAGTCCATAGGAGAGGTCTCCATGGTCCGCTCCAAATTACCGGTGACCATCAAGGGGGGCGTGTTGAAGGCTGCTTGGTCCAGGGTATTTCTGACCATTTGCTGTAACTCAAAGTAAGGGGCAGAAGGGCCTCCAAAAAAAGCCTGTCCGGTAAGCCTGTCAATCCTGAAACGCACGCTGTCCCCATTGCGGACCAGAAAGCGGTCGATCAGCTTGATACTTCTATCCTGTACTGAAATCCATTGGTAGGGCCGAGGTTCCTTGATTGAATATTCGAAAGTGACGGTGCCATGGCTGCCCTCGACAAAGTTGCCTGGGATTGTTCGCATCACCTCGCTCTTTTCCTTGGGGATGTGGATGTGTTGGTTAAAGAAATGGTCCCATACGGTGATGCGCAGGCTATCTACCGGCGGATGACCCTTTATCTCCCCATACACCACCACGGAAGCCGGAGTTTTTTCCGGCTTTTCCGCGGCAGGAGGTGAAGCAACTTGGCCATATGTCTCACTTCCGAAAAGGCATAGCAATGCCAGGAAGCATGTGAACGTTGTTTTTTTCATGCTTAATATGCGGTTGTGTAGAAAGTGTTGGGACACCTAAGGAGTCTCCTTAGGAGTATCTAGTCTTGAGTCGTGAGTATGGAGACTCGTTTACGGAGTCGAGAACGCCCAAATTTCCGTCATTGCGATCCGCCTTGTCTGACGCCAGGCAGGCGCGGCGGAGAGGCAATCTCGTATTTTACCCCCTCCTAGCCTCCCCCTATAGGGTGAGGAACCGATTTCATTACCGAAATCACTTGCCCTGCAAGCTGGCTACTCGCTAAAAACAGTCACCGACTGTTTTCTTTACGCTTGTCCCTCCCTCAAGGGGGATTTAGGGGGTAAACTTATACCTTAGGAACTAGACTTCGTGCCTTCCAATACGTACTCCAAAGCTTTCGGCTTTTGTCTTTCGACCTTTAGCTTCCTTCTTTCTACATTTATAATAAATTGATTAAACCCCAGTGCTTATAAAGCCCCAGGCCAGGCTGCCCTACCAGACGTTCCTTCCGGAGCGGAACGAATGCAGCCAACGAAGTGAAGTATCAAGATTTTAGTATCAAGTAGCTAGACTAGATACCGGATTGATCTTGATGGCTTAAAAATGGATACCGATCTTTTGTAAGTATCGAGTAGCTAGATTTCAGTATCAAGTACTTTCATCGATCCTGTTCCTTCAATCAGCAATCGGAACAGGTTTACTACTCTTTTAACAATAGGTTTGATAGTGGTTTTTATTCACGGTATCGGTATATATAGGATAAGTACCAGTATCAAAACAAAAATCGAGTCTTGCTACTAAGTACTATCATCTTGCGACTTAGATGGGGTTTTTTGGTTTGCGAATAAATAGCATCTCAAACTTCGTACAACTGTTTTGGCTATTTAGACAACTTGGATTAAAAATACAGGCAGCTGAACCTTCTCTTCTAATGGAAGGGCATAAAGGATAATGATATGTAAATGATGTGCTACCCATAATGTCTTTTTATCATTATGAGCCTCTATACTAAAAACAAAGGGCAGACAACCCCTATCATAGTCTAAAGTCGCAAGGCCCTGACAAAGCCTGCATTTCATTAAGAAATGCTCCCGAACATTAGACATAAGGAGTGCCCACCCTTATATTTGCAAATATAAGAAAGTGGGGCAACTCACTTACGCTCACTCGGGAATAAACTGTCAGGTTTAGCAGTGAGGCTCGTTAAATCACCCTATTTCAACTTAATTGATATTTTAAATGTCTTGTGTGCAATATATAAAAAAAAGTTGTGTTACGCTATACCGTAACACATTTTGTTGCAGATTTTTTTGATTCCCTTATGGAAAATAAAGATTTTGATCTTATTAAGGTGAAATTATGCCTTATTGTTTATGATTGTTTGTACCAAAACAAATTGCACTATAAAAAGAATAATAATCTTAATGTGTACAACGAGAGTTCTTTAGCAAGTGAATTGGGAGTTAGAAAGGCAACAGTTACTGATATTTTATATTGTAAATCTTTACCAAGTACTAAAACAATTTTTTTGATAATGAAGGCTTTTAGCTTAAGTTTTTCAGATTTTGCATCCAAGTTTGAGGCCATTACAGATAAAGAAGCATTGAGTCATTCAAAAAATATCATAAAAAAGATGGAGGAACTTAAAAGTTTATGAAATACCCAGGATGAGGAGTTTAATAATAATTAGGAGTTTCTGGATTTAAAGGATTAATTGCAGAAAATGGGATTGGTTATCAGTCTCTAAAAGGTCTTCAATGGAATAGAAATTTACTAGGATTATGGGAAGGAAAAAATGCAATTGATTTTCACAAAGTTATTTAATGGTAAAAATATCCTGTATGGGGTAAAAAGACTAAGCACAAAACTGTATTCTATAAATAACCGAAAGTTCCGATATGCCTATTTTTATTTTCATTCATAGTTTCTTGGTTATTTGCTACAGATTCGGGACGATCAGGCTCCATCGGGAATGGGCAAAGGGGAGGGTATATGAGGGAATTATCCCTCATTAATAGAAGTAAAATCTTTAATTGTTTACATGATCGGTCCTTCCAAAATATTTCAAATTCATTTTCACAGATTCAAATCTTTTCCCATATATATCTTCAAAATCAACGATAATGTATAAATCTTTAAGTATTGCCCTTATTATCTCCCTTTGTTCAATTCCAGTTTGAACTTCATCATCGATTTTTATTTCAATCAGTTTATAGGAATTATTACTGCTCAGATAATAGTCCTTATAACGAGAGGCATAATACTTATATTCACAACTTTTATCTAGTTTCTTGGGTAACCAATCAATTAGGGTATTCTTAATTTCATCATCGTCATCTTTAAATACTCTTGTATTGATTATTTTAGCTGGGCCTACTCCACAATTCCTTAATTCAACTAGCAAATAATTCTCAAAATCACCGTATCCAACAATTATTAAAGGTTTTACAATTTTAAAATAATGTCTTCGATTATAATAAAGTGCAATCATCGCGCAAATCGCAATAACATATGAAGGTATTGAGGTTATCCAAGAAAAATCTTTTAGTAGTACCATTATTTTTTTAAAAATAAATTCAAATTGGTTTTTTATGACATAAATTTATGGTTAGTCTATAAAATAATCTACTGGTTTTAATTTTATTCCTTCACTATCCCATCTTTTTATTTAATTTGAAATAATTTTGCACTTGATATTAAAATCATTTCATTAAATGTCTGATAATCTTATTTACCTCGACCATAATTCTACTACCCCTCTTGACCCAAGAGTTTTGGACGCAATGATGCCATATATGACTAATTTATATGCAAACGCTTCCAGTAATCATAAATTTGGTCATGAGGTAAATCAAGCAGTAAAAAAAGCATGTAATCAAATTGTGGATTTGATTACATGCCAGCCCAATGAAATCGTTTTTACCAGCGGGGCTACTGAATCCATTAATTTGGCAATAAAAGGAGTAGCAGAAGAATATAAAGATAAAGGCAACCATATCATCACTGTTCAAACAGAACACAAAGCCGTTCTTGATGTGTGTGAATATTTGGAAACTAAGGGCTTTGAAGTTACTTATTTACCTGTTAAACCGGATGGTTTGATTCGGTTAGAGGATTTAAAAACAGCTATTAAGGATAGTACCATTCTGGTAACAATGATGACGGCCAACAATGAAACTGGGGTTATCCAACCGATCAGGGAAATTGCTGAAATGACTCATGGAGCAGGAGCATTATTTTTTACTGATGCAACACAAGCTTTTGGTAAAATTCCTTTGGATGTAGATGAGCTAGGTATTGATCTAATGGCATTTTCAGGGCATAAGATTTATGGTCCCAAAGGAGTAGGGGGCCTTTTTGTAAGAAGCAGAAGGCCCCATAGAGTAAGGTTGGAAAGTCAAATTCATGGTGGGGGACATCAAAAAGGGAAAAGAAGTGGCACACTCAATGTTCCCGGAATAGTAGGGTTAGGGGCTGCGGCCGAAATGGCTGAAAAAGAAATGCAAAAGGTGGCTTTACACACCTCTGAACTGCGTGATTATCTAGAATCTGAAATACTAAAAATTCCTGGCACAAAGGTTAATGGTTGTATTGAGCGCCGGCTCCCCAATACTACCAATATTTATTTTGAGGGGATTGATTCTGATGCTCTGATGATGGGAATGGAAAATATTATAGTTTCTAATGGATCTGCATGTACTTCAGCATCAATTGAACCATCTCATGTGCTTCTAGCTATAGGATTGAGTGAAGAGGAAGCATTTTGTTGTTTGAGGTTTGGTATTAGCCACAATAATAATTTAAATCAGATGAATATTACCATAGAAAGCATAAAAGAAATGGTTAACTCTATAAGGCAATTCACTATAATTTAATTTTGGTCAAGAAGTTGATTGAGCTCTATTAATCTCTTGTCTTCATAATTATTCGATGGCCAAATACTTAAATTTAAGTCTAAAAATAGAATTTTTTTTCCTCGGTTATTGAATGAATACCTATTAACATCCCCAATGTTTAAATGTGTAGCTCGAATCATATAAGAATCAAATAAATCTTTGTTTGCTGTTTCTATCATGTTTTGGTTTTCCTCTAGAATTTGAACAAATATTTTTAATAAAGAATCAAATCCTACAGATGTGTGAAAAATGTTCTTATGCCTTGAATTACTAGGGTCTAAAAACCAAAACGAATTTCCACTTGAATCCCTAAAAATATCTTCAACAGAACTGAAATAATAATAAAGTAGATCTGAAATTTTAGAATCTTGATCTGTGGCATAAAGATTTCTAAATGGGAGAAACTTTTCTGAACCAGGGGTTCTTTTAAGTAAATCTTTTCTTTTCTTAAACCTATCTCTTTCTGATTCCCTTAAATTTTCTGAAATCAAATTTACAATTGATCTCACCATAGTAGCTTGAGAAAGAGGAGGGCTTGTTCTTCTATCATATGAAGCACCATAAAATTTAACCCTTTTATAAAATGGAGATGCTTCGTGTCCATTTAATGCAAGAACACACTGAAGAGATGTTTTTTGTGGTGAATCTTGCGTAGTTAATCCAAATAAACTGTACACCAAATTTTGTGAAACTCTTTTTTGTGTTCTATTAATTGTTGAAAAAATCATAGCCTGATATTCGAGGCTCTTATCAATAAAAAAAGAAACAACTAGTTGAATATTCTTTAAATCTTCAAGTCTATTTACATAGTAATCATATTTTTCAGATAGATTGTTATGTGATAAAGAATTCCTGTTTGTTTGACTTATAGAAATTATATGCTGTTCTAATCTTTCAATTGCTACTTCAATCCCACGAATTCTATGTTGTCCATCGATAATTGAAATAAAAACATCCCCTTTCTCCTTTATAATTTCTTCGAAAACTTTATTATTTAACTGGATTTCAATAATATCACCTTTAAGCTCTTGACTTTCTATAACTTCAATTGGGATATGTAATACGATGTTAGTTGGAAATGTAGCTTCTGGATCATCGATCAAAAAATCTGCAATTTTTTTAACCCTAGATTGCTCAACTTCTCGTTGAATTTCTTCATTATAAATTGGCTGATTTTCTTCATTAAAACTAACAATTAACCTATTAGTGTATTTAGTGAATTTAAGTATCTGATCAATTGTGAATACACCTATTAGGAAATCTTGTTTGTTTTGAACAACTGGTATCGCTTTAATTATATTATTTTCTAAGCTATTCATTGTTTTTCCCATTTCTTTCCGTGCCCCTTTTGAGCAACTTCATTCCGCAGTTTAGCATTATATGATTGTTCATTGAATTTATCACTATCAGCATAAGCTAAATACCAAACAAAAAGTGATAATATAATTCCAGGTATAGAAAAAAAGAAAGACTTACCACTACTTATTTGAAAAGACAAAAATAATAGAAAGAAAATAATACCAAATAGTATTGTTGTGTAGATAAATATTGATAACTTATTTTGAATGTGGTGTAAAGAATTAATTTCTATAAAGGATGCTGCCCAAATGGAGATGAAAAAAGTTGCTAAATTTCTACTAACTAAGTAACTGTCGTTTTCATTAGATAGAGTACTTTCGTAAATACTAAACCAAACCCCTAACCCCCCAAATAAAACAACAATTCCAATGAAATAACCCCAGAAAGCCCAATTGAAATTGGGTTGTAAAGGAGCTTTTATTCGATTATGTAACTCTTCTAAAAACGTTTCTTCATTATCGTTTTCAATCATTTCTGTATTGATTTATTCTAAAAATATTCAAATAAGGAGATTCTTTAAGATTTGAAATAGACTCTCCTCTTTGGATTTTTCCCATGTTTTTTATTAAAGCATTATGCTCTTTTTCTCCTATGCCTAAGAATTTACTCATCAGCCGAACATTACTTTTATCTTTAATATCTAGCAAGAATGCTGTTTCGCAGTTACTAGAAAAGTCAATATCCGGTTGATTAAATTCTTCTATCCCTTGAGAAAGCAGGAATACAGAAACCCCTTTAGACCGGATTTCCCGCAGGATTTTATCCAATAGGCCTTGAGCTTTTTTGTTATTGAAAACGTTGTGCGCCTCATCTATCAAAAATACATAACGCATACCTACTTTACCATCTTCCACGGGTGTATTGGCCATGTTCATAAAGGTATTATAGATATAATTAATGATTAGGAAAGTAGCAGTAAAACGGATCTCTGAAGGTAAATCCCCCGATAAGGAGAAGTAATAATTTCGATCCAAGAAAGTGTTTAAAGGATCAACTTCTGATTCGAAAATGGTGTAGTCACTTAAACTGAACAGAATATTCTTAAGAGTACTCTGTTTATCCCCTTCAATATCCATGACCAAATCATAGATTTCCTTCATGGATGGATACTTTTCATCCTTCTTATGAGAATCAAACGCTGCTAATGTACCTTCTCTAAGAGATTGTTCTTTGTTTTTACCTATGTTAGCAAAGCTTGAAATTATGTCCACAAATTTACCAACTCCCATCTTTTTATTGGTTTCATTATCCTTATCGATAAAAGAAAGTGGGTTCAGTGGAAATGGAATTTGAGGACAATCTATATAAGTAGTGTTGGTCGTATCAAAGAACGGCTTCAGGTATTCTAAATCATCCCCTTTTAATCCTTTAAAGTCGAGATAAACGAAATTTACCACTCCGTTTGTTTTTGTCACTATTTGACGTAAGAATTCTAGTGCAAACTGTGTTTTACCTGTGCCTGAAGCCCCAGCAACAGCAATATGCTGATTGTTGTGGATATTAATATCGTTTATACGGAATTTGATTGGTTCTGCATCTTCCAGAGTTTTACCCACTTCTATCTCGATCAAATCTTGATAGGCTCCCTTATCCTTAACTTTAAGCTTTCTCGTTTTTTCATCATAAATAATGGCTTCATGAGAAATATCTGAAGACTCAAGCGCCTCAATACCACTTTCAATTTCTGTTGATAAAAAATCAAAAGCATTATAATGAGGGTTCTCTTCAAATATCTTGTTAATTCTCACTAATCCATCATCTATATGAAGCTTAATATACTTACCGATATCAGGGTCATTTTTATGCAGCTTATAATGTTGCGCAATCATCGAGATATATAGGCTCTGGCGATCGCCAAAAAGAATATAGTCTTTAAATTCTTTTCCTTTAGCATCAGTATAATCATTCTTTAAGTGAAGATTAATGTTTTTAGAAAGACTATAGGCCAAGGCAATCCGACAGATCACATATTCTGCTGCAAAATTGAGTTTAGAAGTTAATTGTTGGACTATTTCTTTGTTAGCCTCTGATGTTTTAATATTCAATTGTTGCATTTAGCTCTTCAAATTTTTCAAATAATTCTCCTGGTTGGATTTCCTGAAATTTAGATTCTTCATTGCTTTGGTTAGCAATCAAATATGCATTGGATACTTTAGGTAAAATATCAGCATACTCTTCTTCTGTCATTTCTTTTTTAACCAGTGGAAAAATCACTACTTGATCACTTATATTTGGGTAAAAATATCTAACAATATTTCTTGCATGGTTTACATCAAACTTTTGCATTGGACTATCTATGAATACTGGAAATTCAATATCGGATTCCTCAACAAGGCCCTTTAATAAGGCAGATGCGTACATTTGTTTTTCACCATTGGAGAGTCCTTCCTTCTTAATTTCCTCTCCATTTTTATTTCTTAACTTAATATCGACTTCATCTCCAATAATGTCTACATCCACTTTATGAACAAAACTCTTTTTGTGGAGGAGCTGGTTAAGTCCATTTAAGATTTGGGCTTCCAACGACTCCTTTTTCTCTTTTTTAAATTCTCGAATAAAAACTTCTAATTCATCAATCAACCTAGCAGTTACTTTGTCCTGTTCTGCATTTTGCTTATGAACATTGATCTTTTTGGTAATATCTCCAATACGCCTATTTGAAATACCTATATCACTCTCATATCCTCCAATTTTCTTATTAAGGGAATCTATTTCAGCTTGTATCTCAGAAATGCGGTCTTCTGCTTTTTTTAGGTTTTTACGTAAACCATTTGTTACTTCATCTTCAATCTTTGTCTCCGCGCTCTTGATCTGCTTGTTAATGGTTGAGAGCTCGTTTCTGAAGTAATTATATTCATTATTAATTCTTTTAAATGCCTCTTTAAACGATAATTTAAGATTGTTTGCCAATGCATTTATTTCATTTTTCTCTGTTTCAGAATAGTCATGTAAATACTCTACATCATCGTCCCCTAAAGTTGTGTGAGGATAGAAATGTTTCTTAATTATGTCTCGAATAGCTCCTTTATAGTAATCTTCAACACGGTAATCTATCACTACATCCTTTGGTTTGGGCATAGCAATTAAATCGTTAATGATTTTATCCGTTTTAGTCTGAACCTCTTCTAGATTTAATTTAGATTTTCGTGCTTCAGATTCAATCTCTAATTGTTTGAGTACTTCAAGAAATTTTTCGCCTGCAATGGCAAAAGGAATAATATCATAAGAATTCTTTAATTCTCCCTGTAATTCCTTGATTTTTGATTCTGCATCTTTTGCTTTAGACCTAAGTTCTTCTAATTGCTCTATTGTAATTTGATTTCCCTCCCGGATCAACTTTTCTTGAATCTGTTTCGCTTCAAATTCTTTAGCGTCCTTTTCTTTTTCCAGTTCGGATATTGTATCATGAAAATCTTCAATTTCAATTTCATGATTCTTAACCCTATGTTGTATTTCTTCTAGCTCAATTCGTTCACTTTTGCTAGCTGCGTCTTTTCTTAATTTTATCCGAACTTGTTCAAGTTCTGCCTTTAAATCTTCATATTTCTTTATACCAAGGACCTCAGAATATGCATAATTAAGAGCCTGCCTCTGGGTTTTACTCGAAACCTCAGCTAATGAAATAATCTTTTCTGCATCAAAGAAAAAGAATTTAGCAATTTCAATAGGTAAAATAAAATCACGAATGAAGATCTCTTCAGCAGTTAATTTATCAGTGCCAAGATTTGTGATTAGCTCATTTTTACTACCATCAGCTAATACCTCTACTTCATCTTGATTCCCCGTTACTGTATCAAAATTCCTGGTTATCTTTATTTCTTGACAAGGAATTTCAGGAATGTTTACATCACTTATAATTATAGAGACACTGAATTTAGTACTTCCTTCTCTTGCAGCTTTATTATTAAGACTATTGATTATGTACCTGTCGTATCCACCAAATTCCTTTATTTCCTTTTTGTAAAATTCATCGACTTCATCCATGTGTCTACCATAAAGACACCACACCAATCCCATAAGGAAAGTAGTTTTCCCAAATCCATTAAGACCACTTACAACGTTGATGTTTTTTTCTTCTTCAGGAGCAAGATAAATTACGTTTGTGCCATGGTAAATTCTGAAGTTTTTAAACTGAACCTCTTTAAATATCATTTCTTCGCCTCTTTTAAATAGCCATTTATTCTTGACTGAATATCATCATGCAATCCCCTTTTTCTTTTCATTAAAGATTTAGTCTTTTGCAACTTGAGCAAGTCTGCGATTAACTCAAAATCCCTATCATTTCCATTGCATGATTTTCTCAGTAACTCTTCTTCTCGGCGGAGCTTTTCTTCATGTTCACCCATAACAATTTCTTTTTTGTATACTCGGTTAAAAATTTCAGAGACCTTATTTTTGAACAATCCATCTCTATACCAAGCAAGCTGAATAGCTACTAGTTCTTGATGCTTGATTAATATCATTTCTGGCTGATCCTGTTGTATTTCATACTGAGCCTCTAGGATTTTTTCTAAAAGCATAGCTCTAACCCATTCTTTATAAGGGCCAGGTCCTGGCATTCCATTTTTACGAAATTCCTCCCTCCATTCTGGATCATTTCTATAGTCAGCAATAAGGTTTCTAATCTCAACTAATGGGAGCATCCAATCCTCACCATTATCAATTAAGCCCTCCATGGATTTATCCTTTTTAACCACTGTACATACCCAGCAGCCAAAACGACTATTACCACAGGATGGTGTAGTATTATCAATCACTAAGGGACAATCGTCGCTGTTTGCATTTCTATAAAGCGTGACCAATTCTTTATGAGTACCTCCCCAAGGTGGTGACATCTGCATTAAATACTGCCATAATTGATTAGTTGTAATATCTTTTATGGGTGCATAAACAAAAGCATTAGGAAGCACATGTTTTCTTAATCGATCCTGTCCATATTTTTCATGCTTTTTCATAGACCTAGCACGAGTTGAACTTTCATCAGATCTTGTACCCAATAGTATAATAGCTTCCCCTCTCTTTTCAATAATACTTTGAATGTATTTTGTGGTAGGCTTTATTTTTAACCTATCTGTACACCATCTAAAATTATTAATGGGAGCCGGATATCCTCTGCCTATTAGATTTGTCCAAAAGCTATCTTCTAATTCAGGTGTAGTTTGATGAACTATAATTGGAATGTCTGAAGATGAAGCAGCCTCTTGAATTTTTTCTAAGGTCCTATCTATAAAAGTTAATATTCTTGGATTTTCTACAAGAGTATTATTACAAACTACATGTATTTCACGATTTCTTAATTCTTTAGGGATTTTACGCAAAGCATTCCACACTAACTGTAATAACAAAGTCGAGTCCTTTCCTCCACTAAAACCAATGATCCATGGACGATTTACATTTTCGTCATATAAATACTGGGAGGTTATTTCAGATTCAATTTCGAGAAATTGGTTTGACATATTTTTAAAAACTAAACACTAACAATAGTTAAATCACAGATTACCAATAAGATATCGTGGTGCTACAAAATTTAAAGACGTAGTACATCCCTAAAATTAAATACAAAGTAGTATTAAAATTGAGGATTCTGCTAATTTTAGGTAAGCAAAAAAATAAATTTCAAGGTCAAAAAAAATATTATTCATTAGTTTTTTGTTTTTTCTACCTGAAAATGGTCTTTCTTTCTAAATAATACCAAAATTAATGTTCAAAAGTAATCATGTATGACCACATCAAAAATTAAAAAATAAACTGGCCAAAATAACTATACATTCGTGTGGTCGGAACGGCCAGATTTCCTTCAATAGGCAGGTGTGAATATGTTGTTAAATGAAGCTGTGCTGAGAAGAAGATAACTATCAGGAAAGCTTTTCCCTTTTGTATTATTTGAAATTAAGATTCAAAAGTTAGCACTTTGAATAATTACTTGCTTGGTGTTATTTTCTTTCTTAGAGTTTATTCAATATGAATAATTATAATTTAAGCAGTGATTTTAAGCTTCCAACTGATAGCGTGTCAAAGCTTTTGTGTAACATTCTATGACAATTAGAACAGACCAAAGCCAAATCTTCTAATCTAGTATCAACCGTCCCATCAAAATCAGACAAAGGTACTTTGTGATGGCATTCTATATATCCTGCCCCTAAATCACCATATTTTACTTGGAAATTAAAACTGCAAGCCTCGCAATCCAAACTACCATATTTTTGAAGGTGTTGCGATTTCTTTTTTAGCACAAGTTTACTGTTGCGCTCTCGGTACTTGTGCAATTTATACAGCACTTTTCCTTCTTTAAAGATAAAATCCGATTCCTCCTCGTTTTCAGGGATTTTATAGAGCTTATTGCTCAGATTTACGTCTTTGACAGCATTTCTGATAGAATTGGCAATTTTCTTTAATTCATATCGCTTTCCATCAAATTCTTTGAAAACCTGCTCGTCTAGCTTGCTATAGCTTTGCATTCCTTTCCCATGATATTCGGGGTCTATCGCAAGAAAATTGCTCAACTTTAGCCCAACTCCATTTGGGTTTCTGAATTTGACCGCATCAGGTCTTATATCAAAAATAGGTAAGCGATTTAATAATTCCGATAATTCAATCACTGCTGGGTTTCTTCCATGAATTTGACCCGGCTCTAAAGAATGATACAAATCAAGAGCAAGAATAATTTCATCTCTGTGCCACTTAGGATTACGCATTAATGTTATAATGTTATGTTTAAAAATTCAATTGAAGATAATAAAACATAATCTTAAAAAATACCCTACTATCCTGGGAATTTGTAATTCTTGTTATGTAGAACGAATTTAGTTCTCGTGAGTAAGTAGTAGTAAAGAGGAGACATAGAGGGAACATCGAGGAGACGTCGTGGGAACGTCTAGGGAACGTCCAAATTTTATTTGGGGCTTTGTGAGGAGAATCAGCTCTTAAATGAGAGTTCCTGCCCTGCAGGCTGGCTACTCGCTAAAAACAGTCACAGACTGATTTCTTTACGCTCGTCCCCCTATGGATGCTCCCAGTCCTATCCGATGCCTAGTATACTATCCGTTTACTTTTGGCTAAAATCTAAGAATACGTGGTACTTTTTGGAGAGGGTTTTGATGGGAAATATACCTCACGTAGGGTGTTTTAATATTTGAAATAATTCTACCTAAAAATGAAATTTATTTACCTTTAATTGGGTTTTAGTCCAAATACCTTTGTAAATGTAATAAAACAAAGGACTATGATATTCAATGACTTTAAGTTAGGAAAACTGGAATTATCCAACAGGATCGTAATGGCGCCAATGACCCGTACACGCTCAAGCAATGGTATAATGACAGACATGAACGCTGAATATTACCAACAAAGGGCATCTGTCGGACTGATCATTACAGAAGGAACTTCTATTTCCGCATCATCAATGGGATATCTTTACGTCCCTGGCCTATACAATGCGGCACAGACCCAAAGCTGGAAAAAGGTAACCAATGCCGTTCATGAAGAGGGAGGGAAGATATTTACCCAACTTTGGCACGTTGGAAGGGTAGCCCATATTTCCAACCAACCTAACCATTTTGCCCCAGTGGCACCTTCGGCAATACAGGCAAAGGAAAGCACAGCATGGGGAATTGAAGATGGTAAGGAAGGCAGGGTGCAGGTATCCGTACCTCGTGCATTGGAAACTGTGGAAATTGGGGAAATTGTACAGGATTATATTAAGGCTGCCCAAAATGCTATTGAAGCTGGTTTTGACGGGATTGAAATTCATGCTGCCAATGGGTATCTCATTGACCAGTTCTTAAATCCATACACAAATCTCCGTAAAGATGCTTATGGTGGTTCCATAGAGAATCGAGCACGTTTTGCCTTGGAGATTGTAGATGCGATAGCTACCGTCATTGGGGCAAACAGGGTGGGGATTCGGTTTTCTCCATATGGTACCCAACATGATATGGCGATATTTGAAGAAATTGAAGATACTTATCAATATCTTGCCAATGAACTTTCAATAAGAGAAATTGCCTATGTACATCTCCATGATCAAGGTGATTTATACAGGGACCATTATGATTTCATCGAAAAATTCAGAAAATGGTATAATGGAAATATCATGTTTGCAGGATTTTTAACCAAGGAGAGGGCATCTTTAATGATCGAAAAGGACCTGATTGATCTTGCGGCATTTGGCCGTCCATTGATTGCAAATCCCGATTTGGTGGAACGTTTTAAATACAACTATCCTTTGACAGAGGGCAATAGGGAATTTTATTATGGGAATTCTCCTGAGGGATACATAGATTATCCTAGGTACGAGGACGGTCCGGGCGTTTCATAACGACAAATTCATAGCGACAAAATAGTTATAGTCGATTTGCTTCTCTATTAAACAAGCGATTAGTAGGGCCAAATTCTGTGCTAGTCGTTTGTTTTCAAGGAATACATGTATTTAGTATTTATGGGCGATAAATCATCGAATGGTAAATTACATTAATCCGAAACCTGATTCATTGAAAAAATATCTGACCATGGCCATATTAAAACAGTTTGACCCTTTGATTATTGAGGAGGTAGAGGAGTCTTGCTTCAGTTGTTCTCATCATTCCCATAGCTATTATGAAATGGTATATATCGATTCCGGTAAAGGGAAACATTTGTTCAATGATGATGTCGTTCCATACGAAATGGGTAATCTATTTCTGATTGCTCCTGGGGATTATCATTCTTTTCAGATCGATGAGCCCACACACTTTATCTATATCAAGTTTACTGAGTCCTATTTCGAAAGCAAGCAGCATTTGGCACCTGATGAATTTCGTGTAGGATCTCCGGAGATCCTGATGGAAATGAAGTGGCTGAAAGAGGTGAAGATATGCATCAAACCACCATGTGACAGCATCTTGAGGTCGACAGTACATAACCTGATGGGATATGCCAGTTCCTTGGATGTAAGCAATTCTCCGATCGTTTATTATCAGCTACTCAGTATCTTTGGAATGATACGTGAGATTTTACGGGAGAGAAACCTAAACCCAAGTATTAATGGGGTGAACTTTGAAAAATTGTTGTCCTATTTGCACGAAAATATTTACGATAGAAATAAACTTGGGGTCAGCACAGTTGCCAATAAATTTAATATTTCTACCACCTATTTCAGCAATTACTTCAAAAGGCACTTTAATGTTTCCTATCAAAGTTATCTTGATCAATACCGCGTATCGCTGATAAAAAAACGTCTGGCAGTAGGTGGAGTGAAATTAAAGGAAATCGCCCTGGAATTTGGATTTACAGATACCAGCCATCTAACCAAGACTTTCAAAAAGGTGACAGGTCTGACACCAAAACAATATAATGGACATTAGCGCCCATTGCTAACCTTCGGAAAATTGTCCAAAAGGCAGGATAAGATTAAATTGAACTAAAAAAATGGATAACAAAACTAAAATAGCTCATCAATATATCGAATTTCTAGAGAAAGGAGATTCAGATAAAATCATTTCATTATTTGCCGAAAATGGAATTGTAGAGTCTCCCCTGTATGGAAAAATGAAAGCTTCTGAATTTTACAAAGCGTTGTTTTCTGATACTACCCATTCAGTATTGGAGCTAAAGGGCGTTTTTGGGGAAAAAGCTTCCGATAAGCTTGCCTTGTATTTTAATTACAAATGGACTTTGAAAAATAATGAGGTCGCTGATTTTGATGTGGTCGATATAATTGATTTTAACCAATCAGATGAGATAAGGTTTCTAAAGATTATTTATGATACGGAAAAAAGCAGGGAGATAATGAACAGAATAAGGGATTGATCAGTGAAATAGTGGGTATTATTTGCCTGATAAACTAATGAGGTTGTTTAAAGGATCAAATTTAAATCCAATCTTTAACCAGTCCTGACTTTATCAGTAGTAGATTGTTTACTCATCACATGACCTTAAAGATTGGATATATGAGTACACCGCTTCCTCCTAATATCCAGTGAATTTGTAATTCACGTGACGGTGAACGAATTATAATCTCGTGAGCAGGTAGTAGTAAAGAGGAGACGTCGTGAGGATGTCTAGGGAACGTCCAAATTTTATTTGAAGGATGAGGGCTTGGGATTCCAGATTGAAGTACTAACCTTATCAGGTGTTTGAGTGTATCGTTTTACAGCTGATGGTTAACTAAAGAAATATTTAGCTTATTTTTAATCCTTACTACTTTTTCCATTGATGAAAAAGTAGGCAAAAAATCTAGGCCGTGGAGCCTCCCGCCACGGCGGGCAAGATATTCAAATTGAGAGAATTTGATTACTGATAACAATTCAATTGCCTCAATTTAATTTTGTGCCACTTGTTCCATGCTAAAAATGAGTGGATCTCGCTCGCCCACTTCGCGAGCTAACTCATTATTTTAACGCCCCCATCAACTGTCCCAAAACCGAATGCTCCAAAGGCCCATTAATGGAGTTTCGATGAGTAATTCGTTTCTTTAGGGAAAAGGAAGTAATAAAGAAGAATGTCTTACCGATTGGCCAGATGAGCACGAATTCTTGATGGTTAAACAGTGATGATCCGAGAAATCCGTGAGAAACTTTATTACTGGCAAGAAAACGGATAATCTTATATCTCTAAATATCTAAATAATTGAAAAACTTATCCTTGTCAATTCCAATGGGTTTATTCCAATTGAGCAAATCTAAATGTCAAGGGTTAAAAGCAATAGCAGCCATTTGTTCCGGTATTCATATTATCAATCACCAAAACAGCATTCTTTACCTATTTAATTTTAACCACCCTTATTATAAGAGTGGTTAAAATGGACTTTCTTATTGGATAAGCGTTTTAACTTCAAGAAAATCTTTAAGACCATGTAAACCATTTTCACGGCCAAATCCTGAATTTTTATACCCCCCAAAAGGAGCCAGTGGATCATGTTTTAAGGTGTTAACAAGTACCCTTCCTGCTTTCAGTTTTTTAGCTACCTCTTTACCTTTATCCTGATCAGATGTACTTACAAACGCCATAAGTCCATATTCTGAATCGTTCGCAATTGCTATTGCTTCTTCTTCATTATTATATGTAATCACAGAAAGTACCGGCCCAAATATCTCTTCCTGTGCAATGCGCATACTATTATTCACACCAGTAAAAATTGTTGGTTTAACATAATAGCCTTTATCCAGTCCTGCTGGATGACCAAGTCCTCCATAAAGCAACTCAGCACCTTCTTCCATACCTATTTGAATATATTCTTGAACACGGTGGTATTGTTTACTGCTCGCAAGCGGCCCAATATCTACAGTCTCAATCAATGGATTTCCTACTTTGAACTTGTCTGCTTCTGCAACTAATAGTTGTTTTATTTCTTTCATTTTTGATTCAGGAACCAATAATCTGCTCCCCGCTATACAAGCTTGGCCATTATTCATAAAAGCTATCTGAAGCGCCAAAGGAATAGCTTTTGATAATTCGGCATCTTCTAATATAATATTGGCTGATTTTCCACCTAATTCAAGCGTTACACGTTTCATGGTATCCAATGCTTGTTTCGCTAAAATTTTTCCAACTACTGTAGAACCTGTAAAGGAAATTTTAGTAACCTCCGAACTTTCCATGAGCACCTTACTAACTACCTCTCCTCTGCCATTAACCATATTTACTACACCATCCGGTAAACCTGCCGCGGCAATACTTTCCATAATTATTGCCGCCTGCCATGGCGCAAACTCACTTGGTTTAAGTACCACTGTGCATCCTGCTGCCAGAGCTGCGGATAACTTCACTGCAATTGAACCTGCGGTTGAGTTCCATGGAGTAAAGAGGGCTGAAACACCCACTGGCTCCATAATGACAGTTGATTCATTGACCTGCTTTTCAAACGAATAGTTATCTAACACCGATACCTGATCTAAAAAAACAGAGGCAGAAAGTAGGTTAGACCATTTAGAGCGTTCTCTGGATGCACCATACTCTATCATGGTTGCTTCAATTAAATCATCCAATCGCTTCACAATCTCATCATGAATGGATTTTAAATACGTTTTTCGTTGTTCTTTAGAACTATGCTGAAAGCCTTCTAGAGCTTTACTGGCAGCATGTATGGCTCGCTTAGTATCTACTTCATCTGCATACGTTAGCTGAGCTATTGCCTTTTCATCAATTGGACTAATAATGTCCATGATTTCAGTTCCATGGGGTTGCTCAAATTTCCCATTGATGTAAACACTTTGTATCTGTCTCATAATAATTGTATTTATAATTTGTTATTTGAAATGATTGTTTTGTGTGATTTAAATTCAGGCATAGGGGTACACTTTCGACCAAAACCAATTGATCTAACATCTGATTATCATATACTATAATGATTATCCTATTTGACGCTCATGCCTTCAGAATAAGCCAGCCTATGGTATGTTAGATGGAGGATATCCAAAAAACTTTTTAAATGAAAAAGAGAAATGCGAAAGGTTTTCAAAACCAACATCAAGATAAACCTGACTTGCTGTTTGCCCTTTTTTAGCCAATAGATAATGAGCCTCCTTTAGTCGTTTTTCTTGTAACCACTGCCTTGGTGACATTTGAAATATCTTCTGAAAATCTCTTTTGAAGGTTGCCAGGCTTCTCCCTGTTAAATAAGCAAATCGGTCTACTCTCACATTGAAATGGTAATTCTTTACCATAAATTCTTCAAGATCTATCTTATGCGGCTCGGTAAAATCAAATAAGATATTCTTCAACTCAGGCTTAGTTTGCAAAACAAATTGGAGGCATTCCTTAAGCTTTAGATCAATTAAACTTTGGTCAGCTAAGGCTCCCAATTTTTGATACTCCATCAAGGATTGTAGAAAAGACTGCAATACCGGGGTAACTTCAATATTCAATACTGGTTTGGATGGGACATGGGGTTCAGCTGTAAGATTGTTGACTCTGCTAAAATTTTTAAGTATGTCTTGACTTAGATGGATATTAAGAGATTCAAAGTTTCCAAGGGCTGGCGGCTGCTTTGTATATTTCAATAATTGATTTCTTCTAATCAATCGAAAAGCTCCAGCTGAGGCACTGTATTCATTAAGCCCATCGCAAAAAACCATAGAGCCAGCTATCTGAAAACTTAAAGAGTGCTGTGGTACAAAGTGCTCACCATCTCTATTCAGCGTGTGGTAGCAAGAATAGACCACCTCTGATAACTCATTTTTTTGCTTCTCCATCTTAATGATTTCTTTTATTAATCTTCTAACACAAAGACTAAAGGTTATAAAACTATCCCTCGTTGCTTTAAGTAATTCTTCCCCTCATCACTTTGGTAAAATGTACCTGCTTCTTTATGATCGGTCGAAAGACTTAATGCCATCCATTTTTCCATTTCTATTGACCTGGTTTCATCAGCCTTTTTCAAAATACATATTGCTTCACTCCCCAATACCAGATGCATTGGCGGCTCGGGGGTTCGTACAATTTCCATAATCGCCATTGCCGCTTTATCAGGATCACCAATAGGCACAAATTCTCCGGAGGTGAAAAGCGTTTTCATTGCGCCAATAGAATTTTCATAGCCTGGAACATCTGGTGCATAATTCATTGAACTTCCAGCCCAATCGGTTCGAAACCCTCCCGGCTCAACTGATGTTACATTGATACCTAAAAGACTAACTTCTTTATTCAACGATTCAGAGAAACCAGCTAAACCAAACTTTGCAGCCTGATAAATGCTCAAGCCTGCATTGCCAACTCTACCTCCAATAGAACTGATTTGAATAATTCTTCCTGATTTCTGCTTTCTCATGTGAGGTAGTACCGCTCTTGTGATTGAAATAGGAGCATACAGGTTGACCATGAGTTGACTATTTACCTGTTCCTCGGTGAATGCTTCTGCCGCTCCTGTGATACCAAATCCAGCATTGTTGACCAATACATCAATCCGGCCTGTCAATTCAATGGCTTGATTAACTGCTTCTCTTATTTGCACCGTATCAGTTACATCTAGTTTTACTAAATAAATCTGATTAGGGTAAATGTCCTTCAAGTCTTCCAGTTGTTCTACATTCCTTGCTGTAGCGATTACTGTATCTCCTGCTTTTAAAACTGCCTGTGCTAGGCTTCTGCCCAACCCTCGGCTACTTCCTGTGATAAACCAAACTTTTGCCATTTCTCTTAGATTCTGTTAGTACAAATATCCGACAATAATAAAACCTAAGCTTTGTTGTATGGCTCAAAGTATGTTTGCTATATGGCTCACCATTTAAAAGAGTTTAATCAATTATTTTTTTACTTTGTAATTCTCATTTGTAGCGTGAAGCTGCCCGCAAGCAGCATCAATTTCAGAACCAAACTGTGTTCTGCGTGTTGCATGAATACCCTTTTCATTTAAACCCTGAACAAACAGTGACAAATTTTTTAGAGTAGGTTGTTGATATAAAGGATTAGCCCCAAACGCTGGATTGTATCTGATCACACTCACGTGATACAATTCTGATCTTGCTTGTGATTTTATTAGATTTATAAGACCATTCAAGTGTTCTTTCGAATCATTTACTTCAACAATGAGTAAATATGCCAGATAAACTTTGCGTTTATAGGTTTTAACATACTTATCAAGAATTTTTAAGTTTTCACGTAATGAAAATCGTTTTTCCAATGGTATTAATTCTGCTCGTTGCTCTGAAAAAGGAGAATGTACGGATAAGGTTATGGTTACCTGAGGAAATTGATTAATTAAACTTTCCAAATTAGGCGCAAAACCAACAGTGGAGACCGTGATTCTTCTAGATGATATTCCTCCAAAAGCTTTGTTCGTTAAAACATCTATAGCGGTAAGCGTGTTTGGATTTGCCAATGCTTCACCCATTCCCATAAAGGAAATACTATTTGGTAGATGATACTTCCAATAAGGATGAAAGACCTGTGCACAAATTTCATCTACACTAATGTTTTTCATCAAACCCATTGCAGCTGTGGCACAAAATGTACAACCTAGACCACATCCTGATTGAGAAGAGATGCATATTGACTTCCAGCCCTTACGATAGTGAGAAAGAACAGTTTCTATTTTATAGCCAGATTGTGTTTGAAATAATACTTTCTCAACTTGTTTTGAAGCATGTATTTCCGCCAGACTCAAAGGTAAAGGTGTTTGTCCGTATTCAGATTTCAACGTTTCTCGGACATTTATTGGTAACTCATTAATGTCATCAAAATATTCAACACCATTTTGCAGCGAATGAACCAGTTGCCGATAGCGATAGTCTGGGTACTTCATGTTTTTTAGAAAGGAATGTATTTCTGATAGAATCCCTCCATTCGGTGGATTTGAAAGCATTTCATGAGTGATTTTTCTATTCATATTATTAATTGTTTAGCAATAGGGTCTTGTTTATATGCACTTCATCCAGGAAGGTTTCATCATGAGAAACAACAATCAATGTACCCTGATATTCATTGATTGCAGCAGTCAAAATTTCCAGACTTTGTACATCAAGGTTATTTGTTGGCTCATCCAAAATAATCAAATCAGGTGCTTGACTATTGATTGTTAAACAACATAGCATTAAGCGCATCCGTTCTCCACCACTTAATACCATACAGGGTTTATCCCAATCCTTCTGTGGAAACAAAAAACGATTGAGCCGTGTTTTTACCTCGTGCTCCTGAAGTCCGGAAGTATTTACACTTTGTGCTTGCTCATGTACCTTCAAATTATTATCGATAAGGGAATAGTCCTGATCAATATAAACAGCGTTGCCTGACACAAATGACGAAAGCATTCCCAAATCCGGCTCTAGCTCACCCAAGAGAAGTTTGATCAATGTGGTTTTCCCAGAACCGTTTTCACCCTTGAGGGAAACACGCTCCCCACTCAATAGTTGAAAAGACAAGTTGTTTTTCCATAGGTAATTCTGTTCATATCGGAAATTTATTTCTTTAGCTTCAAACAGTATTTTCCCTTTGTGTAAAACGGAATGATCTAGACCAAACTTCATTTTGTCCAAATCAGGCATAGTGTTTCTAAGAGAACATAATTCTTTCGAGATACCATCAATCTTTTCTGCATGAACCCCGGCAATCTTTGAAGAACTATTTTGTGCATCATTCTTCATCTTATCCATCATGGCCTTTCCCATCCCTGCTTTGGTCTGTTTTACTTTTCCACGGGCATCTTGCTTTTGCTGTCTTTGAATGGTTTCACGTTCTTTGTCCTTTGCCTTTTTTAATGTCTTTTCCAGTCCCTGTATGTCCTGATGAAGAGCATTCAACTCTACTTGCTTTTGTTTAGTATATTCATCATAATTTCCACCATAGGCTTTGATACCTTGGGGTGTTAATTCACAAACCGTGTTAAGCAGGTTCAACAGCTTTCTGTCATGACTTACTACGAGAAGCGTATATTTGGTGCTTTTTATAAAATCATAAATTAATGATCTACCTACAATATCTAAGTGGTTGGTGGGTTCATCAAGCAATATGAGATCAGGCTCGTGGATATCAATGCCAGCCAAAAAGATTTTTGTTTTTTGTCCACCACTGAGGGTATGCATCATTTGTGTTAGATTCAAATCAGCTAATCCCCAATGAGCCAAAGAACTCAGACAACGCTCTTCAATGGTCCAGTCATCATTGAGCATCTCATAGTTTTCCATGGATGGGTCACCTTCTAGAATCTTATGAAGTGCATCTATCTTGTGACTAATGTTTAGTGCTTCAGCAACGGTCAGATGATTGTATTGACCGAAAATTTGCGGAACATAATATGGTCTTTGTGCTAAATTTACTTCTCCTTTTTCAGGTGAAAACTGACCAGCAATTATTTTAAGTAAAGTGGATTTTCCTGTTCCATTATTACCTACCAAGGCTATTTTATCCTGTGGCAGTATGGAGAGAGTGATACCTTGAAAGAGTATTTCTTTATTGAGATGTCTGTATGACAAATTATGGATATTAAGCATCTATTTTCTTTTAAACATGAATAATCTGTCTCATTACTAATTGTATATGAGACTTGATTTTTTGTCCTAAAGAAATTTGCTATCACATAATTTATCTAATTATCTCTATGATTTGAGATGGCAAATATAGCTATATTTTAAAAAAAGGCAATTAATTCCTTTGAGTCAATGGTATCTGATAAATATTATTGGCGAAGACATTTTTCTAACTCTGATTAAATTGAAATAGAAAACCCCGGCTAGGTGAAGGTGTGTCACTTCGCCTAAATAGCCTGGGAATTTGTAATTCCAGTATCCTGATTTTATAGTTGTCGTTAGATTGTTAACATATATAATATTTCCAAGAATTAATTTACCTGAAGGCAAGGTATCCCCAAGACATCCCCTAGGTATATGGTAGAAAGATGTAAGGGAGAAGGAGGGTAGGGAAGTTTAATTGGTTAATTGGTTAATTGTTGAACCTGCCTTGCGGCAGCCAGGCTGTCGAATTGGGGAATTGTGAATTGGGAGGGAGTTCGGTAAGGGGGGGAAGTGTGTTGATTATTGGAGATGAGTTTTACTTCTTGCGACCAAACTAAGGTGAGTTTTTGCTTATTTTTAAGCTTTCCTACTTTTTATTCAGGTAATGTTTTATTCTTGATGGTCATCATGAATGCTTCGCATTTCCATCGATGAAAAAGTAGGCAAAAAATCTAGGCCGTGGAGCATTCTTCAATTTGAGTGAATTTGGTTGCTGATAACAATTCTTTTGTCTCAATTTGATTTTGTGCCAATTGCTGTTGGCTTAAAATGAGTGGATCTCGCTCGTCCACTTCGCGAGCTAACTCATTTTTTTAACGCCCCCATCAATTGTCCCAAAACCGAATGCTCCAAAGGCCAATTAATGGGATTTTGACAAGTATTTCGTTTTTTAGGGGTCGGATAGTAGTAAAGAGGAGATGCCGTGTGAATGTCTATGGAAGGGGCTGATTTTATTCGGTGGTTTGGGAGGGGGAAAAGGCCTGCCCTGCAAGCTGGCTACTTGCAAAAAAACAGTTATTGACTGTTTTCTTTATGCTCGTTCCCCTATAGATACTCCCATGCCTAGTATACCCCTAGTATAGGATACGTATATATTTTGGTTGAATTTGAGTGATTGAGCGCGCCTATTTTAATTGATTAATATAAAATGCACCTGTAATTATTGGTTGGCGCTCGTTTTTTTGGGTATATTGCTCCTGTAATTTATTGTTTATGGATAATAGCACTCATTTTTCTCAAAGAAAACCTGTTTTTCATGGAAGGCAAAGCCCGGAAGAAGGTGTGATAGTTGGATATGCAGCTATTATAGCTACTTTGAACCTGGAAATGCCCATGGTCAAGCCCATTTTGCTGGTTTGTGAACATAATAGAAAGTATCAGTCTGAGGACTGGTCAGTCCTTCCAAAAAGTTATTTACCAGAGGATAAGCCAGAATTTAAGGAAATTGAGGCACTTTATAAGCATTTGGTTTTTGCCCTTAAGTATGAAGGGATCAACCTTTTGTTATTTAAAAGACTATCCCAATATTATAGAGAAGCCCAGCTGACCGAGCTGGTCTCCATAGAGCCAACGGGGCAATACAGCAGGCGTATTTGGTTCATTTTGGAATGGCTGATGTGTAGGCCTTTAAGTGGAAAAGAAGGGCTTAGTAAAAAAGGCTATGTTCCCTTAGTGGATTCAAAGCAGCAGTATGGCGTAGAAGGAATAAAGTCACCAAGACATCTAGTGATCAATAACCTTCCTGGTACGCCTGAGTTCTGTCCAATGGTAAGGAAAACAGAAAAACTGGAAAAATATATCCATGCCGGTCTTTCCAATCAGAAGAATGCATTTATAAAAGGAATTCGAAAAGAAATTGTCCAAAGGGCCTCGGCATTTTTATTATTGAGGGATTCCAAAGCCTCGTTTTCCATAGAGGGGGAAAGTCCTAAAAGCAAGCGAGCGACACGTTGGGGACAAGTTATTGGTCAAGCAGGTTTAAATGAATTGTCAAGAGATGAGTTGATCAGGCTGCAGCAAGTGGTCATCGAGAATACCCGCTTTGTGGAAATGGGATTTCGTAAAAAAGGTGGCTTTGTAGGGGAACATGACCGGATAACGGGAGAGCCCATTCCGGATCATATATCTGCAAAATGGCAAGATGTACCAAGCTTATTGAAAGGTCTGATCGAAACGAATACCATACTCATCGAAAGTGAGATAGATGCAGTGATATCGGCAGCAATAGTAGCGTTTGGTTTCGTCTTTATCCATCCTTTTGAAGACGGGAATGGTAGAATCCATAGGTACCTTGTACATCATGTCCTGGCCAAAAAGCAATTTTCCCAGCAGGGCATCATATTTCCCGTTTCTGCTTCTATTTTAGACCATATCGAGGATTATAGGAAAGTTCTCGAGTCTTATTCACATCCATTGTTGGAATATATTGAATGGGAAGAGACTAAAGACCATAATGTAAAGGTCTTAAATGATACGGTTGATTATTACAGGTATTACGATGCTACATCCCAAGCGGAGTTTTTATATGACTGTGTCTTTGATACGATAGAGAACATCATACCATCAGAAATAAATTATCTGACCCAATATGATGAATTCAAGAACCGAATGGATGATGATTTCGAGATGCCTGATCGGTTAGTGGCCATATTGGTCAATTTTCTATTACAGCATAATGGTGTATTATCAAAAAGAGCCAAGGAAAAGCATTTTTCAGCATTGACTGAGGGGGAAATAAAAAAAATAGAAAGGACATTTCAGGAAGTGTTTCAATAACGATCAAATTCAATAAATTCTTGCCCCGACTGGAGGGGGGGCTCTATCCCCTGCTATCTTGGGAATTTGAAGTTCCTGTTATGTGAACGAATTATAATCTTGGGAGCAAGTAGGTGTAAAGAGGAGACATAGAGGAAACATCGAGGAGACGTAGTGGGAACGTCTAGGGAACGTCCAAATTATATTTGGTGTTACTCTTTATGTTCTTTTATTCAGGGATAGAATAGCTTTAATGGTCTTCATGAATGCTCTGCATTTCTCCCGACAGTAGTCGGGACAGGCTATTGATGAAAAGAACCAAATCCCGATAGCTATCGGGACTGGCCTGTGGAACCTCCTTAAAATTGGTCATTTTCATTTTCGATTTCGATACATATATCAAATTTGATTTTGTGCCAATAGTTCCATGCTAAAAATGAGAGGATCTCGCTCGTTCACTTCGCGAGCTAACTCATTTTTTTAACGCCTTCCACCATTGCCTCAAAAACGGATGTTCCAATGGCCAAATAATGGGATTTCGATTTTTAGGGAAAAGGAAGTAATAAAGAGGAGGCGTAGTGGGAATGTATAGGGATATCTAATTTTATTTGGTAGTTTTTGGAGGGGAAAAGGCTAGGGGCTGCTCTGCAGGCTGGCTATCCACTTAAAAGAGAGTATCCCAAAAATCCACATCATTGTGATTGTAGCGATAGCGAAGAGAAGCCTGCCGGACGGAAGACAGGCAATCTCCCCCTATGTACAAAGTGAAAACTTCGAGATCACTTCGCTTCGCTCGTGATGACGTATTTCAGAGCTAAGAGGCAGCCTCTTTTCAATGTGGACGTTCTCCCCATAGATGCATCAAGTCCTGCCCAATGCCTCGTTAAAGATATAGTAGCACTAGGCTTATGCCAGATAAATATTTAACCCTAAAATAGTTTTTTCGTATCTTTCTAAAAAAGCAGTTATAAATGATCGATTATAAAGCCTATATCACCATAGATCCCAATATCCGTTTTGGAAAGCCTGTCATAAAAGGAAGTAGAATAGCTGTTTATGATGTTCTTAGTTGGCTGGCCAATGGGATGACCTATGATGAGATATTAGAAGATTTTCCCGAAATAAAGAAGGAACAGATTCAAGCCTGTCTTGCCTATGCTGCTGACAGGGAGCATAAAATCAGGGTGGCTTGATGAAAGTATTGTTTGACCAAAATGTTTCTTTCAGGATAGTTAACTTATTAAAAGATGATTATCCTGAAGTCAAACAGGTCAGGTTGCTAGGTCTGGAAAATGCCAGTGATTTGAAAATATGGGAATACGCGAAAGAAAATGATTATACAATTATCACTTTTGATGCGGACTTTTATGAACTGTCAAATATTAAGGGACATCCACCTAAGATCATATGGTTGAGAATGGGGAATACCACAACCAAAAGCATAGCAGAAAAAATGATTAGCATGAAATCAGTGATTGCTGATTTTATATTATCCGATGATCAAAAAGAACTTGCATGTTTAGAAATTGATTGATGTCTCTGCGACTACTTTAGTCTGTGACTCAACTACCTATCTCTTGAATTTGTATTGCTGAACGGACGTATTGACTATTGAAGGTGAGCACTGCATTGTAAGATGGATAAAAGTAGCTGCTGAGACGGAGACTCAGTTTTAGGTGGTACTGCACCTGTGCCCCGTGGCGTAGCTCAACTGACAACAGGTTCGCAAAGAGTTGTGGGTGGATTCTCCCTTCAGGGGGGGAGGGGGTGAGCGAAAGGAAAAGTTCGAAGGCTGTAGTAGAAAGCAAGAAAGTTTCTGTTTTCGAAGAATAACCTACCATAATAAATGCTATTAACAAATAGATAACCTTTTCTTTATACCATGTTTTTTTTGATGACTTATGCTTTTTTCTATTTTTGTTAAGCAGAGATCATTTTAAAGCTGCTTATCATACCTGTGAAACAAAGTATTTTCTCTTAAAAGTAAGATTTTAATTGCCAGATCAAAGCCTAAATATTGATTCCCCTCAATTCATCGAGCTGATTGAAAAGGATGCTTCCAAGGCTTTTGAGTTACTTTTTAAATTGTATTATGACAAACTCTTCCACCTCGCCAAATACTATATAAACGATGAGTCTGATGCCGAAGAACTCGTACAGGATGTTTTCTTAAAATTGTGGGAGCGCAGGCAAGGTATCACTCACCTGAATAACAGCTACCTATTTACCATGACCAAAAATGCCTGTATGGATTATTTAAGGCATAAGAAGGTTGTCATGCAAAAATCAAAGGCCCTTTATGATCAGGCAATGACAGACCCTATGCGGTTTCTCCATAATGAAACTGCTTCTAAGGTTTTGGAAAATGAACTCGCGCTGAAAATTTCGGAAAGTATAACTGCCCTGCCCAAAAAACAAAGAGAGGTATTTGTTAAAAGTAGGATTGATGGGAAGAAAAATGGAGAAATAGCCCAAGAAATGAATATTTCCAAAAGGACTGTTGATACCCATATTTCACTTGCCTTAAAATCCATGCGATTACAACTCAAGGATTTTTTGACATTGTTTCTCTAGTCCTCAGTACACGCTGAGTTTATGGAAAGGGACTTTTTAAAACTTAGAAGAGAAAAAAATGAAATTTCTTGTTTTCCCATTACGTACCTTCTTAAGCTGAGCCGTTTATTGTTGAGTTGACCAATAAATAGCAATGGACGAATCTAAACTTTTAAAATATTTTGAAGGAACAGCTACCAGGGAAGAAACCGAGGCCATTGAAGCGTGGATTCAGGTCTCTAGCAGCAATGAAAACCGGTTCTACCAGCTGAAAGCCCAATATATTGCCTCTAAGTTTAAAGAAACTTCGGACCAGATTGACCTTAATACAAAATGGCAACAGTTTCAAAACAAGACTCAAAACAAGTCCATATACAAGTTCAGGTCGCCTTTACTTAAATATGCCGCATCAGTCACCCTATTAGTCGCGCTGGGAGCTTTATTCTATCTATTTCAAGGGATTCCTGATCAATCACCTATACCTTACAGTGATGATAAAGTAATTACCCTTCAGTTGGGCAATGGTGAAACCATCCTAATGGAAGAATCTGCACAACTGTCCATTAAAGACAGTAAAGGTCAGGTAATCGGAAATCAGCAGGGAGGAAGGTTAAGCTATTTATCCAAAAAGGGAAATGGCGATGAGGGCCCCCCTAGCTACAACACCTTGAAAGTTCCCTATGCAAAGCGCTTTGAAGTAATCCTTCCAGATGGTTCTGAAGTTACCTTGAATGCGGGAAGCTCGCTGACTTACCCAACCAGCTTCGACGACATGGAAACAAGGTCAGTTACCTTAAGTGGCGAAGCTTTCTTCAAGGTCAAAAAGGACGCTGACCAGCCCTTTATTGTAAAAGCCGACCTGATGAACATTAGGGTTTTGGGCACGGAGTTTAACGTTTCCTCCTACCCTGAAGATCCTTTGGTTCAAACAGCCTTGGTAGAAGGTAAAGTCAGTATTTATGGGAATGAAAGCGAATACGAAGATACTGCATATATTCTACGACCAGGAGAACTGGCTAACTGGGATAAGGACAGCGAAAAAATCCAGATCAACAAAACAGAGCTGGATATGTACACTGCCTGGCTCAATGGAAAAATCATCTTCCGCAATGTCGCTTTTCCCAACATAATCAAAAAGCTAGAAAGACACTATGATGTAGAGATCGTCAATAGCCAAGGGGCATTTGAAACAGAATATTTCTCTGCAAGCTTCGATGTAGAAACAATTGAAGAGGTGATGGAAACCTTCAAAAAAGCCTATGGCTTACAATATGAGATCAATGGAAACAAGATAATTATTCACCATTAAACCAATGCCTATGAACCATCAGTAATAAAATATTATCTCTCATCAGATCATAAATATCTCTATAAAGAAAAAATCGGAAAATGCGGGAACATTTTCCGATGAAAGATTTTGTGATCAAATACTATTCAACCACTAAATGCATTTCAAAAGTATGAAAAATCTACGTAAGCCGAAAGGCAAATCCTTTTTAAGGTGCTGGAGAGGCATTCAATTTCTCCAAGTGCTTCCCTTATTGCTCATGATCTTTACTTTTAGTCCCATCCAAGCTTATTCTGCCTTGGAACAAGGAGATAAAGTAACCTTGGACATCCAAAACATGCCCCTATCAGAAGTACTTTACCAAATAGAATCGCAGACTTCATTTAAGTTCATCTATAATACCAAAGAACTTGATCCCAGCCAACGCATTTCTTTGAAAGCAATGGAAGAACCGCTGGGAAAAGTGCTGAAAAGACTTTTTCAAGCAACAGATATTGAGTTCGACTTTATTACGGACACCCAAATCGTCCTTAAGAAGAAAAATATCGAAACTATAGCTAAGAGGCCAGAGCAAGATATCATAGTGACCGGAAAGGTGACCGATAAAGGAGGGGAGCCATTGCCTGGTGCTTCCATATTGGAAATGGGCACCAATAATGGCACCATCACAGATATTGAAGGGAACTTTAAGATAAAAGTAGCTGGCCCCGATGCAGTATTAAAAGTATCATACCTTGGTTTTGTACCACAGGAATATAGCCTGGGAGGTAGTACGAGCGTCTCGATTGTCTTGGAAGAAGATGTGACAGGTTTGGACGAAGTTATAGTGGTCGGTTATGGTAGTCAAAAGAAAGCCAATATTACCGGAGCAGTAGCAGAAGTCAAAGGTGAAGTTCTGGAAGGCCGTGTCATCTCATCTGTCGCAGGAGGCCTACAAGGCTTAATCCCTGGATTGACAGTAACCTCTCCCTCTGGTCAGCCGGGAAGTCCCGCTACCAACCTGTTGATTCGCGGAGTCAATACCATCAACAGCCAGACCACTCCACTGATTCTGATAGACGGTGTGGCAGGTGGAGATATCAACCTACTCAATCCAGACGATATTGAAAGTGTGACGGTACTCAAAGATGCCGCTTCATCAGCCATTTATGGAGCCAGGGCAGCCAATGGAGTGATCTTGGTAACCACAAAAAAAGGAAAGGGTGAAGAAAAAGTTTCCCTTAACTACAGCAACTACTTCGGTATTCAAAGCCCTATCGCCACCCCTGCTTTGGTCAGTGGAAGAGATTATATGACCTTGGAAAATGAGGCCCGGCAGGCCAGAGGAGTAGCCATAGCCTACTCGGATGAAGCATTTGAAATGTATGATTCCGGAAATTTCCCTAATGACTATTCCAATACGGATTGGGTTGCGGAAACCTACAAGTCTCACTCCACTCAACAAAACCATAATTTCAACATTCAGGGAGGAACGGATAAGTCAGCCTATTACTTGTCCTATGGATATCTAGAACAAACAGGCTTGGTCATAGGAGACCCTTATTTCTCGTCCAGGAACAATGTCCGCTTGAGAATGGAAACCCAGGTAATCGACCGATTAAAAGTCGATGCCAATATCAGTTATGTGGATTTCTACAAGCGTGACGCCGGCGGGGCTGGTACATCAGGTGTTTTTAGGTTGGCCCAGCGTATTTCGCCTCTTCTCCCTGTCATGTGGCAAAGCCCCACCAATAATGGAGGCTGGGAAGACTCTCCTTATTGGTCTTATGGCTCCGTTTCCAATCCTGTAAGAACAGCATATGAATCGGGATATACCAAAAATAAGTCCCGAACGCTAAATGGAAATTTCAAAGCTACTTTGGACCTGATTGACGGCATGTACATCAATGCCCAATATGCCTATAACTATTACACCAGAGACATCAAGGATTGGACCGACACCATGCCCAGGTTTTTGGCAGATGGTACCCCCCATCCCTCCAATGAAAATATCCGGAACGGTATTTCCAATACCCACAGCAGCACCCTAACCCAAACATTGTTATCTACGCTCAATTATGAAAAAATCCTTGGAAGACATGGTGTCAAATTCTTGGTAGGGTATTCCCAAGAATGGGCCAGCATGCCAAGACTATATGCTTCGAGAAAAAACATTCTGCTAGATGGGATTACTGAAGTGGACGCAGGTACAGAGGATATCATCAATGGAGGGACTTCTGAAGAATGGGCCCTTCGTTCCTATTTTGGTAGGGTAAATTATGATTTTGAACAAAAATACCTTTTTGAGGCCAACCTCCGTATTGATGGTACCTCTAGGTTTGCCAGAAATAACCGCTGGGGTGTTTTCCCTTCCTTTTCAGTAGGTTGGAAATTTTCTGAAGAGCCATTTATGGATTTTGCCAAACCCATCCTGACCCTTGGTAAGATCAGGGCTTCATGGGGAGAATTGGGAAACCAGAATATCAGTGGCAATTACTATCCTTATCTTACAGAAATTCAGAGGCAAACCAAAGCTTACCCTATTGGGGTCAAAGAGAATGTTGGGTTTCAACAGTATGCCTTGGCCAATGAAAATATCCAATGGGAAACCATACAGATGTTCAACATAGGAGCAGACTTCAGTCTCTTGAAAGACCGCATGACCTTGTCGGTAGATTGGTTTAAGAAAAACAATATCAATGCACTGCTCAAGCCTATCTACCCTTCTCTTATCGGAATTACATCTTCCAGCAACCTACCATTAGAAAATATTGGAGCGATTGAAAACAAAGGTTGGGAAATAGCCTTAGGTTGGAATGATCAATTAGGAGAGCTTCAATATGGTTTTACAGCCAATATTTCAGATGCAAAAAACAAAATCACCGATATGGGAGCTAGTGCTGCTTCATTAGGAAACAATATCAGAAGGGAAGGCGACCCGGTCAATGCCTATTATGGATACCTGACCAATGGTCTAGCGCAAATAGAGGACTTTGAATCATATGATGAAGATAATGACCGTTATTTGAACCCCAACTTTCCTGTAATCAGTAGTTATGCTGCTATCATCCAACCTGGTGATGTCATTTATCAAGATATCAGTGGAGAAGCAGGACAACCTGATGGCATTATAGATGAATATGACAAGGTGGTATTTGGAGACCCCTATCCTCGATACAGCTATGGTTTTAGAGGCTACGCCAACTGGAAACAGTTTGATTTCTCCTTTTATTTCCAAGGGGTAGGAAAAGTCAACGGATACTTGCGGGACGAAGCCCGACATCCCTTTATCAATGATTATTCGGTGCCAAAGGTAGAGCACCTCGATCGATGGAGTCCTGAAAATACGGATGCCTCTTATCCCCGCATGTATTATGAGGCAGATCATAATATTGTTTTTTCCAATTATTGGTTGGAAGATGCCTCTTACCTAAGGCTTAAGAACATCCAATTGGGCTATTCCCTACCTCAATATTTAGTCGAGAGAATAAAGATGAACAGATGTAGGGTCTATTTTACAGCTGAAAACCTACTGACCATCACCAATTATTTCGGAGGATTTGACCCAGAGGTACGCGAAACTTCTGGAGATGCCTATCCGCAGGTAAAAACCATGGCTTTGGGAGTGCAGATAGGGTTTTAAAGAATAATCCATTTACAATATTTAATACGACTTACCATGAATTATATAAAATATTCCCTTTTCTTGTTGCTGGTTTTGGCCAGTGGCTGCAATGAAGACTTCTTGGACAAGTATCCCTTGGATAGCGTAACCCATGAAACCTATTGGCAAACAGAAGACCAACTTAGGGCCGCCCTATATCCCTGTTATGAAGGATTGGACTACGAACTGATCATCTACCCCAATATTTATGGAGGAGATGTTGTTTGGGGCAGTTTAAGCAGTGGTTTGAGCAAAGTACCAGGAGGAAGGCATACAGCCATGGACGGTTTCCCGTTTGCCACTTTTTGGTCATGGCTCTACGCTCCCATTTTTACCTGTAACAATTTTCTGGACCACTATAATGAGGCGGCTATTGATCAGGACATCAAAGACAAGTATGCTGCCGAGGTAAAGGTGCTTAGGGCCCTGCAGTATTTCTGGCTAACCAGTTATTGGGGTGATGTTCCCTTGGTGGACAGGGTCATCACTGCATCGGAAGCTTATATGCCAAGGACTCCCAGAGAAGACGTTGTCCAGTTTATACTGGATGATCTGGACTGGGCGGCCAGCAAACTTGGCAGTGAAATCCCTTCTGGAGCTGATGTTGGACGCATCAACCGTTGGGGAGCCTTGGCGTTAAAGGCCCGTGTTGCACTACAAAATGAAATGTGGGAACTGGCTGCCAGTACAGCGAAAGAAATAATTGACAACAGCCCATATGAATTATACAGTAACTATCAGGACATGTACAAACTTGCCGGTAATGCTGAAACCAACCCTGCCAATCGGGAAGCAATCATTTACAGCTTGTTTGTCGAGGATCTACGCACCAATAACCTCAGCAACTACACTTGTACTCCAGTGGATTATGTACGGCTGAATGCTTCCAAACGCTTGGTGGATGCCTATCTATGTACAGATGGCAAACCTGCCAAGGCAGGGCTGGAATACTATGGTCAATCCGTAAGCACCTCTGATCTGTACAACTTTCCCGAGCAACATTATACGGACTATTTTGAGAACCGGGATCCTCGATTAAAAATGACCGTTTACAGTCCAGGTGATGAATGGCCCGGTGGTGATGACGGAGATGCTGATACAGATATTGACAATGATATCTATCAATTACCTAGATTTGCGGTGCTTCAAAACAATAACAGGCTCGGGGCAAATGGATTGACAGGGTTTTATTTTAAAAAATATAACTCAATGGAGTTGGCAGGTTTATATAACCGAGACCATAACAATATCAATGTCATTCGCTATGCCGAGGTCCTACTGATTTATGCAGAAGCACTTTTCAACATGCAGGGTGAAACCCTCACCCAATCCCAAATTGACATGACCATCAACCAATTAAGGGAAAGAGTGGGCATGCACCCCATGAAACTTCAAGAGCTGAATGATTGGGGCATGGACCTAAAGACGGAACTTCATAGGGAACGACGAGTAGAAATGTCCATGGATGGTATGAGGTACTTTGATATTCTCAGGTGGAGAGAAGGAGAAAAGCACTTGGGCAAAGCTATGGTAGGTCCCAGCTTGTCTGTTTGTTTGAATGATTTAGGCGCCAACCCCTACCCAGACAATGGTACAGATGAATTTGGGGACATCATCTATGAAAAGTCTGTGGATGAGGGTGGACTGGATAATTTCGATCCATCAAAGCATTATCTATGGCCTGTTCCTTATGCCGAACGTGTAAAAAATCCAGATCTGGGCCAAAACCCTGGTTGGGAATAAAAAATGGGCTGGAACGATCTATTTTGTTCCAGCCTTTACTCTTTTCAATCATTCCTTTAAGGCCATTACTTACTATTTATGAATTATATATCTTTCCTATTAATATCCTGGACATCTATAATTGTTCCCTATTATTTAGAGCAATTAGTTTACCCAGACGACACCCTCAATGTCATGAGTTATAATGTCAAATACTGTGCACCCTACAAAAGCAGTGAACCCAATATTGACTCCATTGCCAAAATTATCACCTATGCCAATGCGGATATTGTATTTTTACAGGAAATCGATCGAAACACTACAAGAAGCGGTAAGGTGGATCAGTTGGCCATCCTAGCTGAAAAAACTGGCTTAAAGCATTATTTCTATGGCAAGGCGATTTCCTATCAGGGTGGAGAAACGGGCTTGGGCATTCTTTCAAGGTATCCATTGTCTGAGCAAGAAATCCATGATTTGCCCAGGGTTGAACTAGAAGGAAAGTATGTAAGCTATCGTATCCTTATGAGCGCCTCCGTTAAAGTAGGTAACAAACGACTAACTATTGCCAATACCCATATGGAACTGACTTTGGAAAACAGGGAACTTCAGGTTCCTGCTATCGACAGCATACTCTCTCAATCCAGCTATCCCGTTATATTCGGTGGTGATTTTAACGCCACACCAGATGGCCCGACCATGACGGCGTTTTTCCAGAGACATTTCAAAAGTTCCTGTGAAGGGAACGCATCCTGCTATACCATTCCTTCCCGTAAGCCTGACCGAAAACTGGATTATATTCTCTTCAGGCCCCAATCCAGCTTCAAAATAATAGACCACAAAATACTCCACACAGAGGCATCTGATCACCTGCCCATCATTACAACATTTACTTTAAAATAAAAAAACTTATCATGAAACAATTTCTCCCCATTCTTTTTTTCATATGTACATCCATATCCTTACAAGCACAACAAAAATCCGATACACTGACCGTTATCAGCTATAATTTACGGTTTGGGGAAAGGGCCTCCATGAGGGAATTTGCAGAATTCATCAAAGAACAGGATGCCGATTTAGTTGCGTTACAGGAGGTGGATATTAAAACCTTTAGGGAGAGAGCTCCAAATCAAAATGGAAAGGACTTTATCGGGGAACTGGCATATTATACCGGGATGTTTGCTGCTTTTGGCAAAACCATCGATCATGCCGGAGGGTATTATGGAATTGGTATACTTTCAAAATATCCCATTTCTTCTGTGGAAAGAATTCTTTTGCCCCTTACAGAGAACGGAAAAGAACAGCGCGCTTTTATGGTTGCAAATATTGAGTTAAAACATCAAGCCACCATTTCATTTGTCAGCACCCATTTGGACTATACCAACACTGAAGAAAGGCAATTACAAGTTCAGGCCATCAATGAGTCATTGACCAATAATCAAAATCCAGTGCTCTTATGTGGTGATTTTAACGCTCGTCCTGAGTCCGTTGAAATTCAATCAGGAATGAAATTCTGGAAGCCGCTTGATAATAATAAGCCTACTGCTTCATCAGAGCAACCTAGATTTAAAATCGATTATATTTTTGGCTATCCTGAAGGAAGCTGGGAACTGCTCCATTCTTCAAGTCCCCCAATGCTTCTTTCGGACCATCTCCCTATTATTTCGAAGTTATTGGTTAAGTGGTAACACATCCCTTTAGATGTCTTTACCAGCCTTGAACACTTAATTGTTACACACTGACTAAATTGCTTTTCCCTTGGGTGGCATATCAACTATGTATATTTTCATGAAGATCTAGTTTCAAGAAAAGCAATATCATTTGAATGAACTTTAAGGGTTATTGATGCTAATACCATTGGACAAAGAAAATATTGATCGATAGGTGAAGGTTAAATACCCCCGACTTGGTGAGTATGCTAATTCAGCCTTCTTTCCAACGAGTTTGTAATTCCAAGTATGCAGAACGAGTTTTATTCTTAGAACCAAGTAGGGGGAAAGAGGAGGCATAGAGGGAGACTTGAGTTTAGGTAGTCCTGCACCTGTGCGTCGTGGCGTAGCGCAGCTGGAAATAGGTTCGTAATGAGTTGTGGGCGGATTCCCCCTCCAGGGGGGGCAGGGGGTGCGGGAAGTTTGATTGGTTAATTGTTGAAGTGGTTAATTGTTGAGTTGTCGAATCGTGGGATTGTGAATTGGGAGGGGAGTTCGGTAAGGGGGGAAGTGTGTTGATTATTGAGGTGAGGATGTAATGGATTGTAATTCTCAGGGTAGGATAATGGGTTTGATCGGAGTATGGAGACCTGTCTGCTGCCAGGCAGGCTCCTACTATATTAAGTTCCAAGTCACCGCTGTGCTAAAGACTTGGAACAACGGTAGGTAGGATCTGCCCTGCAAGTTGGCTACTCGCTAATTCCGATAGCTATCGGAACTACTGACTGTTTTCTTTAGGCTCGCCCCCCTATGGATACTCCCAGTCCTATCCGATGCCTAGTATAGGATACGTTTACTTTTGGCTAAATTCTAAGAAAACGTGGTACTTTTTGGAGAGGGTTTTAAAGAGGAATATACCCTAAAAAAGGGCAGGTCCCACCTTAATGAATGAAGCATGCCTGTTCATCCTAATAATCTTGGTATTTGTAATTTCTGTAGTGCTGAACGAATAATAATCTAGGGTACTGGTTGTAGAAAAGAGGACAAATTGAGGGATGTCAAAGAACCTGCCAACTTTTGGGATCATATCCACCATTCATGGCATACCTAGCATTTGGCAAAAAGGTGGAGTTTTGTGCTAAAACTAGAATTTTTTGTATTTTTAGAAAACAAGATTTTGACCGAAGGGATTGTGTATTTTAAGTAGGTATTTGGGTATGTCCGAGCTATTTTAGGCAATGAAGGACAAAAACGCAGCTGGAAAAAGATACAGTATTCTTTAATTTAAGGATTAAATAATTTTTGAATCAAAAATAACTTTTAAAATCAAAGCCATGTCTTATCAAATTACTGTTAAAGGAAGTTTATCATTTAACCATTCCAGTGATATTACTGCATCCGTTAAATTGTGGGAGGCGAATAATAAAGGTTCGATCGGGGAATATATTGTGACAGCAGAAATGAAAGGTGAATTTACCATAAAAGCTACTGTTGAATCAGATGGTGTTATCCTCTATATTACCGCAGAACTGGAAGATGCTAAGGTGGTAATGCTGTCTGTACTTTCGCCTAATTTTCGGGAGGATATAGCAAAGAACGGGGTAGTGGTGAATGAGCTGACCACAGTGGCCTCCGCTTTTACCTGTGCCCAGTTTTTTAACGGACTTCAGTTGTCGGGAAATCTACATGGAGTTACGATCGCTGCTAAAAACACCCCCAATCTTGTCAATCCAGTGACAGGCTTCTGGGGTGATGTGTTAATGGACCCATTCAACATCACACAGAATGAGACCCTGGCACGGTTGAATACACTGGCAGCACTAATTACCGCTTATGGTACGGTACAGATAGAGGGATCTGACTGGCAGGATGAATTTTTGAAATACGCCACACCCTTAGCTGGTAAGAGGCCAGAGAATACTGCAGAAGCGATGATAGGTATTGCCCAATCTCCTTGGGCACATCCAACAGATTTATATCATCTTTTTGATAAGGCCTACCCACAGCCAAAAGATGGTTTCCCTGCAAAGCCCAACAGTAAGGTCCCCGTCAGCCGAAGGAGTTCTCCTTTTGTACCTTATTTAAGTTTTGCCCCTGCAGATTTTGCCATGATTTTGGCTTTTGGCCAAGGTGGAATTTGTGCACCCGGAAAGCTCTCTTTGGATGAAGAGGGGAATTTGTGGACCGGATTGAACTGGATGCCAGGGGCACAAAATGGCGTTTATCAAGGTATAGGAGGAGGGCTGGTCAAGCTTGATTCGACCGGTCGATTACTGTCCCCACCAGTTACCGGTTACACGGGAATGGGGGTGGACGGCGCAGGTTGGGGAACGGCAGTCACCAAAGATGATACCTGTTGGGTGACGAGTTTTAACGGAGCAATTGGTGCATACCGGCTGGAAGACGGTGCTCCTGTAGTTGACAAGGTTCCTGCAGACCTGGGGGAAGCCTTAAATGAAATCGGGGGGCTGCAAGGCATTGGGGTAGCACCAAATGGTGATATCTGGGTTGTAGCGACCTCATCCAATAAGATGCTTCATTTCCCTGAAGGGGATCTTTCCAGAGGTAGGGTTGTGGTAAATGAGGACCTTAACGACGCTCTTTCTGCCCCATTTGCAGCTTCGATAGATGATGCTAACCGTGTCTGGATCAGTAATACGAATGGTAAATCCTTGGTCCGTTATTCTCCTTCTGAAAAAAATACGCCGGTGGAACGTTTTATCCTTGCAGGTGGGGGACGTGGTGTGGCCCTTGATTCCAAAGGGAATTGTTGGGTAGCCTGTAATACGAGCCCAGACTTTCCTTCTACAACTCCCACAGACGGCGTTTCTATAATTGAAGGATTTGCCCTTGGCTATCCGCACCTTGAACAAACCGTAGGAGGGAACCATAAAACCGGTTCTGTTTTTATGGTTCCCTCTGATGCCGATCCAAAGGACATGGTTGATGAAAGCACTCATGAATCTAATTTAAAGGCCTATGGAGATGGTGAACTGAATGCACCCTGGGGGGTATCAGTTGATGGAAATGATGATGTTTGGGTGGCCAACTTTATGGGCAGAGGAGTATCATTCATGGCCGGAGCTTCACCGAGCGGGCGTACGGAAGCGTTTAATATAGGAGATGTGATTCACACCATTTGTTCCGGCAGTATTCAGATGCTGACTGATGTGGTCGTTGATCAGGCAGGGAATATATGGTGTGCCAATAACTGGAACCTGCCCCAAACTGTAATGGAAGCGAAACCGGATCCCGCCTTTTCAACATGGGGAGGAGGTTCAGGTGTATTGGTAATTTACGGAATAGCTAAGCCAGCTCAGACTCCTGTTGTCGGTCCGGTTAGCGCTGTTTAAGATATCTAATTGTGTAGACGGTTAGGATCCGTCCCACGCAAACGGGAGGACAGCCTCGATGCCAATTGAACTGGCCCACTTTACTTACTTTCCTGGGAATTTGTAATTCCAATTTTCGAAATCTAAAGCTGTCTTTAGGTTTTAAAAATATATAATATTTCCAAGAATTAATTTACCTGAAGGTAACGTATCCCCAAGACATCCCCTAGGTATATGGTAGAAAGATGTAAGGGAGAAGGGGAGCAGAGATGGGGTTATAGTAAGGAGTAAAGTGTGTTGTTTATTGGAGATGAGATTGCGTTGTAAGATGGATAAAAGTAGCTGAGTCGGAGACTCAAGTTTAGGTAGTCCTGCACCTGTGCGCCGTGGCGTAGCTCAGCTGTCAGGACAACGGGATATGGAAGGGGAAATGACTTCTTAACAAGGGTTCCTGCCCTGCAAGCTGGCTACTCACTAAAAACAGTCATAGACTGTTTTCTTTATGCTCGTTCCCCTATAGATACTCCCATGCCTAGTATACCCCTAGTATAGGATACGTTTACTTTTGGCTAAAATCTAAGAAATCGTGGTACTTTTTGGAGAGGGGGGATTCCCCCTTCAGGGGGCAGGGCTTAAATTTTACTTCGAAACCGTTTTTTTCCATCAGAGCAAAGTAGTCTGACCATGTTTTATAATCCAAAATATCTATTATAAATTACTACTTTAAATAGTGTATATTCCGGCCTATTGTCGTAATAGTCAAAAGTAAACATTAGATGACAGGAAAGAAAGATTTACAACAACCTGCAGCAGCATTGTTCAATGAACTATCAGGCCTTATTGAAAAAAGTAAGGCCCAAGTTGTCTCACAAGTAAATAGTGTCATGACACTGTTGTTCTGGCAGGTCGGCAAACGGATCAATAAATTTGTGTTGGAAGATAAAAGAGCTGAATATGGCAAGCAGATTGTGGTTACCCTGTCGCGACAATTAGAAAAGCAATATGGGCGAAATTTTGAGGAAAAGAACCTGCGAAGAATGCTGCAGTTTGCAGCTACATTTTCTGAGGAGGAAAAAGTCGTTACACTGTCACGACATTTAAGTTGGTCACACTTTTTGGTGTTAATTCCTCTGAAAACAAAATAGGAACGTGAGTTTTACGCTCAGCAAACTATAAAGGAACAATTAGGGGTAAGAAGCCTAAGAAAACAAATTTCACAAAAAGCCTATTAACGAACATTCCTTGCAAATACCCAGTTGCCAAATACGGAACACCATTTGTCCAACAAATTTAAAGACCCGTACCTTCTTGACTTTCTGAATTTGCCAACAGGATACCTGGAATTGGACCTTGAAACAGCTATTCTCAAAGAATTGGAAAAATTTATCATGGAAGTAGGTAAAGGATTTGCATTTGTAGAAAGGCAAAAACGGATGATCATTGATGGAGAAGATTATTATTTGGATTTACTGTTCTATCACCGTTCACTTAAACGATTAGTAGCTATTGAATTGAAAATTGACAAGTTCAAAGCGAAGTATAAAGGCCAGATGGAACTTTATCTGAAATGGTTGAACAAATATGAAAGACAAGAAGGGGAAAATGCTCCGGTCGGACTTATCTTGTGTGCTGAAACAAGTCGTGAACAGGTGGAACTGCTGGAAATGCACAAGGACGGAATTATGGTGGCCGAATATTGGACAGAACTGCCCTCTAGAAAGGAGTTGGAAGCACGGTTGCATACAGCATATATAGAGGCCAAGGAGTTGATGGACAAAAGAAAATTATTGGAAATAAAGAATAGAAAAGAATAAACCCAAATATGTGGACGAGGTACCTCCGACTAGGCGAAGTATGCCACTTCACCTTGTTATCCTGGGAATTTGTAATTCCCATTTTCGAAACCTAAAGCTGTCTTTAGGTTTTAAAAATATATAATATTTCCAAGAATTAATTTACCTGTAGGTAACGTGTCCCCAAGACATCCCCTAGGTAAATGGTAGAAAGATGTAAGGGAGAAGGGGGGAGGGAAGTTTAATCGGTTAATTGTTGAACCTGCCTTGCGGCAGCCAGGCTGTCGAATCGGGGGATTGGGGAATTGTGAATTGGGAGGGCACAGAGTTCGGTAAGGGGAAAAAGTGTGTTGACTGTTGGAGATGAGATTGCTTGCCAGAGGCAGGTAAACTTCACTACGTTTAATATGACGTTTAAGAAGGGGCTTTAGAGGGAGTGAAGTGGATATATAGGGGGAACATTGAGGTTTTATGTAATATAAATTTTAATGAACTATATGTAAAAGGATATAGGGAGATTTTATTCTATCGTATTATATCTAATTGCATATAATTCAAAAATTTAGCATGGTTTTATATCTAATTGCATATAAATTTTTATATTTGATTGAAATTATATTTAGATACATATAATGAAGCAATTATCAGCATTTGTAAAAGAACGAAGAAAGGAAGTAAATCTTACGCAGGAAGAATTTGCCGAACGCACAGGGGTTGCACTAACGGTTATACGTAAAATCGAACAGGGTAAAACAAATCTGAATATGGATAAGGTGAACTTAGTCCTTCAGATGTTTGGGCATGAACTAGCACCTGTCAAAAGAAAAGACCTGAATGAATGAGACAAGGTAAAGTGTTTTATAAGGATCATTTAGCCGGTATCCTAACTGAAACGGATGAAGGCGAGTATGTATTTCAGTATGATGAGATATACATAAAAGATTATCCAAATGATTTCATCACATTTACAATGCCAGTAAGATCAAAACCATATACCGAAAAACGACTTTTTCCATTTTTTGAAGGATTGATTCCTGAAGGTTGGTTGCTTGAAATAGCTTCAGAAAACTGGAAAATCAATAAAAATGACCGTATGGGTTTATTACTGGCTTGTTGTCAAAATTGCATAGGTGCAGTGAGTGTGAAATCCTGTTTACCGGACAGCCTAGCAAAAGAAGGAGAAGATGGAAAATAGATGTTTATATTGTTATAAACCTGTAGAAGGTGAAAATGACTTTCACAAGAGATGTTCGATGGAATTCTTTGGAACACCGACTCCTCCTGAAATTGAATATTCCCTTGATCAGATGGATGAGCTCGCGAAAAAAGTGGTTGAGAGAAGTGTTGCTGTTCCTGGTGTTCAGGCAAAACTATCCATGTCAATAGTTAAAAAAACCAAAGAGAAATCCGACACAAGATTGACCGTGGTTGGGGCATTAGGAGGTCATTTTATTTTCAAACCACCTTCTGATAGATTTCCGGAAATGCCCGAAAACGAGCATGTAACCATGCGGATAGCAGAATCCTTTGGAATCCAAGTCGTGCCATCATCATTGATTCGATTATCATCAGGTGAACTCTCCTATGTCACAAAACGAGTAGATCGAACACAAAATGGATCGAAGATTCACATGATCGATATGTTTCAAATCACGGAAGCATTTGATAAATACAGAAGCTCTATGGAAAAAGTAGGAAAAGCATTGGGTAGCTATTCAAGTAACACTTTACTAGACAAAATTTTTTATTTTGACCTGGCCATATTTTCTTTTTTAACTGGAAATAATGATATGCATCTGAAGAATTTCTCAATGATCGAAGGTCCTTCAGGCTGGGTGTTGTCTCCGGCTTATGATTTGTTAAATGTTGCAATAATATTCCCAGAAGATCCGGAAGAACTTGCACTGACACTGGTTGGAAAGAAAAAAAAGTTGAAAAGAGAACATTTTGAAGAATTGGGAAATGGGCTAGGGTTGACTCCTAAACAGATCAAAGGAAGTTTCAATAGGATGATGAAAAATAAATCAAAAGCAATTGATTGGATCAATCGATCTTTTTTATCAGAATACATGAAAATAGCCTATAAAAATTTACTTGAAGAAAAATATAAGCAATTAGGACTAGAACAATAACGGCAAATAGCAATATTTAAACTGAATTAAAGCGGAGTTATTTTAATCGTTTTATACAAACTAAAAATAGGCAGATAATTTGTCCTGACTCCTCAGGTATAATAATTCATGCCTCAACTTTTGGTAATTGTTTGATGTCACAAATATTTACCAAAATTGTGACATACTATTCTTAGAAGTAAGAAGTTATATAGTAAGTGATCAATATATGTTTACATAAATTTGGGTGGTTAAGTGCACCTGTTTTTTATTATTTATATGGTGAATACGTCTATAAATATTGTAGAGAATCCGTTTATTGTTTTTGGATATTGATACTCATTTTTGTCAATTAAAACTGCCTTTCATTGATTGATCCATTTTCTGAATGCCTTTACCTTTTTTTGGCTGATTATTACTGGCTGGGGAGATTGTGGATTTAGTTCCAGTTTTACCTTTCCATACTCAGCAGGTTCAAAATGTCTGCAGGCATTATAATTGACTATAGTTTGACGGTTGGCCCTGAAGAAATCATGCTCATCCAGGATTGCTTCAAGGTCATCCAAACTATAATTGCAGGTATGCTTTTCTTGATCAAAAGTAATTACCTGTACCAATTCCCCTACACGGAGAATATGACTGATTTTTGATTGTTGTAAGGGGATGTTTTTATGCCCAGAATGAACTACCAATATTTTTCTGCCTTTTTTTCGCGTATTGGATTATGGAGTTACTACCTTAGCTTGGTGACCTGTCTGCTGCCAGGCTGGCTCCTACTATATTAAGTACCAAGTCCCCGCTGTGCTAAAGACTTGGAACAACGGTAGGTAGGGTCTGCCCTTCAGGTTGGCTACTCGCTAAAAACAGTCACTGACTGTTTTCTTTACGTTCGTCCCTCCACTTCGCGAGCTAACTCATTTTTTTAACGCCCCCATCAACTGTCCCAAAAACGAATAGTCCAAAGGCCGTTTAAAGGGATTTCGATGGGGATTTCGATTTTTAGGGAAAAGGTAGTAGTAAAGAGGAGATATAGAGGAAATATCAGGGGACGTCCAGATTTTATTTGATGATAATAAAGGAAAAGGGTAGAGGTGCCCTGCAAACTGTACTCGCTAAAAACAGTCACAAACTGTTTTCTTTATGCTCGTTCCCCTATGGATGCTCCCTGTCCCATCCGATGCCTAGTATACTATACGTTTACCTTTGGCTTCAAGCTTAGAACGGTTTTGCTTTACTTTGGCTGTAGTATGACTCCTCAAGTAATAACGCTTCTTGCTTTTTAATAATTTGTTTGCGCAAGTAAAAACTTGCGTATATATTTGCAAGTAATCACTTGCGTATAAAATCTACCATAATGAGAAGAGATGTATTTCAAGCTATTGCAGACCCTACCCGAAGAGATATACTATTGACACTTACGAAAGAGACTAAAAATGTAAGTACCCTAGCAGAGCAGTTCGACATGACTCGTCAGGCAGTTTCATTGCATGTAAAATACCTGCAAGAATGTGGGGTCATTACTATAAAAAAAGAAGGCAGGGAACGCTATTGCAAATTGGAAGCCGACCAATTGGAACAGGTTGTAGAATGGCTTGAACCTTTCAGAACACTTTGGGAGGCACGACTCGACAGATTGGGCAATATCATAAACAAACTTCAAAACAAAAACAAATAATCAAGAGATGGAAGACATAAGTAAGCGATCATTGAAAATGATAAAAACATTTAATGCAACTGCAGAGCTGTTTTGGAAAGTACTAACCTCACCTGAACATGTTGGAGAATGGTGGGGGCCTGATGGATTTACCAACACAATTCGCAAAATGGATGTGCGTGAAGGAGGAAAATGGGAATTTATCATGCACGGTCCTGATGGTATAGATTATGAAAATGAATATGTGTACAGCAAAATCATTCCTATGAAAAAAATGGTATTGGATCATCTAAAGGAACCTAAGTTTACCATTATCATTTCAATTCATGAAGAAGGCGGCCAAACAACCGTTGAGTGGTGCAATATATTTGATTCGATACCTACAAAGGAGGAAGCAGTGAGAGCGTTTAAAGCTGATGTTGGCCTTGATCAAAACTTACAAAGATTGGCTGCACATATTAATCTACAATGACATAAAACCAAAAAATAGAATAATGAGTAAAATTATATTTGACAGCGGGATATCTCTTGACGGATTTTTTGCTGGAGACAATAGAAGTCCTAAAAATCCTATGGGTGGTGTTTCGGGACAAATTCATTCATGGATGTTTAATCAAAAAGCATTTTGGGAGTATCTTGGAATGGAAGGCGGAAAGGAAGATGGAAAGGATGGGATATTCATTAGACAGACTACTCAAAGAACTGGAGCATTCATTATGGGAAAACGAATGTTTGAGGAAGGCGAAGTAAGTTGGCCAAATGACCTCTATAAAGCAGACGTTTATGTTCTAACACACGAAAAGCGTGAACCTTGGGTTCAGAAAGGATCGACAACTTTTTATTTCATTAATGATGGAATAGAGCGTGCACTTGAGAAAGCTATTCAATCCGCAAAAGGAAAAGATGTGAGAATACAAGGTGGGGCAAATACTATTCAACAATTTCTTAATGCAGGACTTGTTAATGAATTTTTTATCCATATTGCCCCCGTTTTCTTGGGTAGTGGGATTAGGTTATTTGATGGAATCGACAAAGACAAATATGACCTTAAAATCTTAGATGTCATCCCATCTGACTTGACTACTCATTTGAGATATAAACTGATAAAGAAATAAAAAAAATACCGTCAATAGCATTCTGACGGTTTGAACAGCCTCGACTTGGTGGAATAGGTAGCTTCATCCTTATATTCTCTGATTTTTTAATTCCAGTTATGCTGAGTGAATTATATTCTTGGGACCTGGTAGTAGTAAAGAGGAGAAATGGAGGGAACACCGAGGAGACGTCGTGGGAATGTCCACAGAAGATTTCGATTTTATAGTGTGATATTGACTGGTAATTTACAGGGGAATAGGGTTTTGTTTAGCGTTTTGAATGGTGATCACGTATTGTGAAAGAACAAACTTTTAGCAAAATGAAAAAACTTGCCCTACTTACATTACTGTTCATTTCCTTTTTTTCCTGCAATGAGGATGAAATCAAGCCTTTGGGAATGCATTTTAATGGAACCTATGAACAGACCATGTATTCCGAAGAAGTTGAGGTTTGGTATGTACATAGCCTGGTATTCCAGGATAATGGTGATCTGGAGCAACGGATTACTATACGTGAAAGTGAGGATGGGGATGATTTGGGATACTCTAGCTCAATGCTAGGAACTTATGAGCTTAATAAAGAGGAACTGACTGTGGTATGGGATGAATTTTATGCTTTGGAGGACCCAGAGGAGCTGTATGCTCCCAGAGCTGGATTGAAAGCCGATGAGGAGCCCTCTAATATTACGCAAACAGGCATCCTTGAGCAAATAGATGGTGGTCAGAGAATAGTCATCGAATTTTCTTGTAATGATGTACTATCAAATTGTACAGGGAAGACAATTTATACAAAAGTGGACTGATTGGCTATTTCGGTCTGACCATGCCAGTGATTTTGGTCAAACAGTGCCACTCAGAAATAGACAGATTCTTTATAACAAGGCCATTGAATTGGCGGAAGAAAAAGATGTGGAATACGTTTGGTTGGGAGTTTGGGAACAGAATCCAAGAGCAATCCGATTTTATGAAAAAAATGGATTTAAAGCTTTCGATAAGCACGTTTTCAAACTAGGGAATGATGAAACTAAGAATGAAATAAATCCAGCAACTACCAATGTATATAAACAACAGCGGTTCAAGTGCAAACTTGAACCTTTTTTTATTTTATTAAAGTTTATTATACTCAGATAAGTAGTCATTTAAATCCGCTACTGCCCATGAGTGAGACCGTTGTTGTACATTCGGCATGACAAACCTTTTCTCCTTACACTTTTAAGTATTAGCCGCTTGATTTTGACCTAAGTCAATGATTTATAAAATCTAAAATCGGAACTTTGACCTTAATTAATATCCTTAGAATGTTGACAGACTTAATTCGAACAAAAACAAAGTTGGATGATAAACAGATTGAAGAAGTCCTTTCATATTTTAAATCAATAAGTGTCAAGAAAAATATGCATTTGCTAGAGCCTGGTAAGGTGTCTGGTCAGCTGTTTTTTATCAAAAAAGGCTGTCTTCGTTTGTATTATATCAATGAGAATCATCAGGTATTGACAAGAATCATGGCCTTTGAAAATACCTTCCTAACCTCAATAGTTAGTTTTATTTCCAGAGAACCTTCAACTGAATACATTCAAGCGATCGAGGACTCTGAGCTTTTGGTGATTTCCTATGATCAGTTTACCCTATTAAGGAATTTGATACCTGAATGGGATAAAATGTACATACATATACTGGAATATGGGCTAACAGTTATCAATTCAAAGCTCAGTAGTCTTTTGACACAAAACGCGGTTGAACGTTATTTGACATTGCTTAAAAACAACCCAGAACTTGTTCAACGTTTATCAAATTCGAATCTTGCAGCCTTCCTCAATATTTCGCCAGAAACATTAAGCCGGCTTAAATCAAAGATATAATCAATTATCTCTATTATTATCAGTACAATCATGAGAAGCGATGAAGTAAAAAAAGGGCATCAGAGAACTCCACACAGATCACTATTTAGAGCTACAGGATTAAAAGATGAAGACTTTGCAAAACCATTTATCGGTGTAGCAAATTCCTTTATAGAAATTATTCCGGGTCACTTTTTTTTAAATAGCGTCTCAATGATTATTAAGGAAGAAATCAAAGCAAATGGGTGTGTACCTTTTGAGTTTAATACTATAGGAGTAGACGATGGTATTGCCATGGGGCATGATGGAATGCTTTTTTCCCTACCCTCCAGAGAGATTATTGCCAACTCTATAGAAACAGTTATGAATGCACACAAGCTTGATGCGATGATAGCCATTCCAAACTGTGATAAAATTGTACCAGGAATGATAATGGGAGCTTTGAGAGTAGATGTTCCTACTATATTCGTGAGTGGTGGCCCAATGAAAAAAGGCCATACCAAAGATGGTGTGCCTATTGACCTTGCAACAGCTTTTGAAGCAGTAGGTAAATTCGAGGCAGGTAGTATGTCTGAGAAAGAGCTACTGGATATCGAATGTAATGCTTGTCCTTGTGGGGGTAGTTGTTCGGGTATGTTTACAGCTAACTCTATGAATACGCTTATGGAAGCGATGGGAATAGCCTTACCTGGCAATGGCACTATACTCGCCCTTACTAAAGAGCGAGAGGAACTTTATAAACAAGCTGCAAGAAGAATTTGTGAAATAGCCAAAAGTAAAGAACAAACCAAAAAATTCAAGCTGAGAAATATTCTGAATGAAAATGCAGTAAGGAATGCTTTTGCAGTTGATATGGCTATGGGAGGAAGTTCAAACACTGTCTTACATATGCTGGCGATCGCAAGAGAAGCACATGTTAATTTTAATCTAGAAGATATCAATCACATTTCTAAAAAGGTGTCTCACATTGCTAAAATATCACCAAGTTTATCAACGGTGCATATGGAAGATATCAATACAGCAGGTGGTGTAAATGCCGTGATGAAAGAAATGACCAAAAGAAATGATGATATTTTGAAAGATAATCTAACAATAACGGGAGAAACAGTATTAGAGAAAATAAAAGATGCTTATATAAAAGATACTAATATTATACACACTATTGATAATCCATATTCTAAAGTAGGAGGCCTTGCAATCTTGTATGGAAACTTAGCAGAAGAAGGGGCAGTAATTAAGACGGCTGGAATTACTGGGAAAAGGGTTTTAACCGGGACTGCTATCTGTTTTGATGGACAAGCTGAGGCCATTGAAGGTATTTTAGGAGGTAAAGTAAAAGAAGGTAACGTTGTGGTAATTCGATATGAAGGGCCTAAAGGAGGTCCAGGCATGCAAGAAATGCTAGCACCAACTTCTTTAATTATGGGTATGGGATTGGGAGATAAAGTCGCATTAATTACCGATGGAAGGTTTAGTGGTGCAACTAGAGGAGCAAGTATTGGTCATGTAAGTCCTGAAGCAGCTGAGGGCGGTATGATTGGGTTGCTCAAAGATGGAGATGAAATTCATATTGATGTACATCAATATGAATTATCAGTAAACTTGAGTGAGGAAGAAGTTACAAAAAGAAGGGCTGAATTTATTCCAATAAAAAAAGAATTAAACTCCAGTTGGCTTCGTCAATATAGAGCATTAGTAAAGAATGCCAGTAGTGGAGCTGTTTTAAGAACAGACTTATTTTAATCTAAATGTTTTCTCAAAAGGAATGACACCAACCGTTGAAAAAACTATACAAAAACTAAGCATGATTGAGGCTGGAACAGCCAAGACTTCCATAGCAGATAAACCTTTTAAGAGAAGCTGTCTTAACTTTTGGTGGGTAAACTTCTACCTAAGACAGGCTTGAATTTAGTGTTAAGGGATATTGGGAATTGGATTATTATAGGGATGGCTTTTCCCTGATTGGATGAGGAATGCTTCTTCATGATACTATTCTTGGCATTTGAAATTCCCGTTGTGCAGAACGAATTGTATTTCTAAAAGCCAATGGTAGTAAAGAGTAGATAGACTATTTTTCGGTACTGTTCTTGGTTTATTTCTATTCTAACGAAGGCTTCTTTGCCGGCGATATTGCGATGGAAACCCGTCAATGTCAATATATGGGTGGTAAGTACGACTTTATATGTCTCAAAGAGATGGGATAAATAATATATAAATGTACACTTGTGCACATGGAGTGTCCGCAGGTGTAACATTTTTCAGCCACATTTGACTTTCAAAAATGGAGCAACAAAAAAAAGATTAGAAAATGAAGATGAAGTACATTATCCGAGCTATTTGCCTATTGGTCGTAGGATTCCTGTCCTATCAATATCCATGGTTTGTCTTTTTGCTACTGGCCCTAATGGTTGGGGTATTGTTGTATATGGGGATGGCAAGTGTTGTTTGGTTGATCAGAAATAGGTTTGCATGGCGACGGTTAAGGGTATCGTTAATCCTAGCGGTTATGATAATGATCTGTTTGGGAATAGGGCTCCTTAAACCATTACCAGAGCCCATTTCCTGGACACAGGAGGTAGGAGAGGACCTGCGATATGCCCATAGTACTGACCAAGGGGACAGGATGAACTTAAAATTTTTTCTTCCACCATTTACGGAACAAATGAAAGCACGGGATAGCATACGGTTTGAAGTGGTCAGGGAAATGATTGGAAAGGGACAAATAGAGAAGCCCTGGGACAAGTTCTATGCTTCCTTTATCCTCCATCATAATCCCATGAAGGATAGTTCGATGTATGAACTTGCTCATGAACTCGCCCGCCAGGCTGCTGCTGAGCCAACTATGACAGGGGAATATCAGGTCCAGTGGTTGGCCAAGGCTACCTATGACCGTTGGATGCTTTCTATTGGCCAGCCCCAAAAATATGGAACGCAGGGAGGAGTGAGTTTTTCTATTGAATAGCAAACTATGCTCTATCCTCTAGCCTGTCATGTCTCAGTATTGGTCATACCATACTTTGACGATGGATCGGCTTACAACTTTATTCTGTTTTTTGATTTATTATTAAGATATGAATCTGTAACTACACCTTTCTAATCTGGGAACTTGCAATATTAGTTACGCTAAAAAATATTTAATCTTAGAACCAAGTAGAAGACATAGAGAAAACATCGAGGAGACGTCGTGGAGACGCCGTTGGAATGTCCAATTTTTATTTGGTGGATATGGAAGGGGGGGATTACCTCTTAAACGAAAGGGCCTGCCCTGCAAGCTGGCTACTCATTAAAAACAGTCACTGACCGTTTTCTCTACGCTTGTCGCTCCTATGTGGGGTATTTTGTTTTGGATGTTTTTGTTTTAGAAGGTGGCTTAAATTGAAAATAATGGCAAACAATTAGTTCACTGGTCTTGCCATAAGGTAAGAGACTTTTTGGGGAGGGTAAACTAGGTAGCGACTATTCAAAATGCGCCTATTCTCTGGCTGGGGACAATTTATGAGCGGCCCCGTGAAATATCAATCCATTCAATCTAAATTATAATTTTCAAAGAAAAGATGGAAATTATTTGCGTAGCTAAATAACTTCATTTAAATTGTAGCCAAATAACTACATAATGAAATTAAGAAGAGACATATTTCAAGCTATTTCCGACCCTACAAGACGAGCAATTTTGGTTTTGCTGACCTCACAAGCGATGACTGCAGGAACAATTGCAGAAAACTTTGATGCAGCGAGACCAACGATTTCCAAGCATATTCAAATTTTAAACGAATGTGAGCTTGTAGAAGGCAAGCAACAAGGGAGGGAAATCTACTATGTGCTGAAAATAGAAAAAATGAAAGAAATCGATAAGTGGTTGGAACAGTTCAGAAAAATATGGGAAAATCGTTTTGACCAACTTGACAATTTATTATCAAAACTAAAAAAATAGAAAAATGAAAAATAATCTGTTATTCGACTTTACTGTTGATAAAAAAACAAGCACCGTTTTCGTAAACCGAGAATTTGATGCAGAACAACCAATGGTTTGGGATGCTTTTACAAAACAGGATCTCCTAGATCAATGGTGGGCACCGCAGCCCTGGAAATCGAAAACAAAGTATATGAACTTTGAAGAAGGCGGACGAAGATTTTATGCCATGGTTAGTCCTGAAGGCGAGGAACATTGGTCGGTTCAGGACTTTACTTCAATTTCACCAAAGGACAATTTCCAGTTCATGGACGCTTTTGCTGACAAGGATGAAAACATCAACGAGCAATTTCCATCTGCTAAGTGGAGTCTGGACTTTAGTGAAAGCAAAGGCACTACAACAGTGAAAATTTCCATTAAACACGAAAAACTTGAAGACCTTGAAATGCATATACAAATGGGCTTCAAAGAAGGGTTTACAGCAACATTGAACCATTTAGCGGAATTATTATCAAACCTTAAAAATTAAGACAATGAAAAGGAACCTAATCATTTTTTGGACGGCCATTATTATCATAGCACTTTGGGAAGCCGTTATGCCAATAAGTACTTGGATTTTTGCATCGGAGTATATTACTGTTGGTACAAATGCCTTAGGTTATCCCGATTATTTTGCCTACTCATTAATAATAGCAAAAGTCCTGGGGGTTATTGCAATCACTTACCCTAAAACACCAGAAAAGCTAAAAGAATGGGCTTATGCAGGCCTTTCATTTACCCTTATTTTTGCATTCATTAGCCACGCTCATGTAGATAAAAATATGGGTTATATGATCATGCCCTTGGTTTTCTTGGGCATACTTGCACTATCCTATTATTACAAAAACAAAATTCAAACAATAAATTAACGACCGAAATAAAATGGCAAAACAAATCTTTATCAACTTACCAGTAAAGGACGTGGATAAATCAATGGACTTTTACACGGCATTAGGATTTACAAATAATCCTCAATTTTCAGACAACACCACAAAATGTATGGTGTGGAGCGAAACCATTTTTGTAATGTTAATGGAACACGAAAAGTTTTCAACCTTTGCAACGAAGCCCATAGCAGACACAAAAGGGAATATAGCAGGACTTTTTTCTTTGTCTGCCGATAGTGTAGATGAAATGAATGAAATCTTGGGAAACGGATTAAGAGGAGGCGGAACTGAACCAAGCGAATTAAGGGATTATGGTTTTATGCAACAGCGGACAATTGAAGATTTTGACGGACATACTTGGGAAGTATTCCATATGGATATGTCAAAAATGCCAACTGAATAAACAGATGGAAAATAAGCTGTTTTTATCCGGATAGCTTGGTACAGCGGCTACTAATTGTCCACTTATGATTGATGTCTACAAGTGGACAGAAAGAAAAACACCATAACAATAAATAAGCGTTTTTTGGCTGACCGTCCATTGGTTTGGGCCAGAACCACTATCAAACAAAACCAAATCAATGGATTTTAGAGAAGGTGGACATTGGCATTTTGCAATGGCCAAACCTAATGGAACGGAATATTGGAGTTTGGTAGAATATCAAAGAATTCAGCCAATTGATTACTTTACAGCCATAGACGGAATTGGTAACGAACAAGGCGAAATCAACGAATAACTTCCTCGGGCCAAACAGAAAGTGACATTTTTGGATAATGCCGATTTTACAATGTTTCAAACTGTTATAACCTATGATTCACTTGAGGATTTGGAAACGATAATAAAAATGGAAGACGGAATGAAATCCACATTAGAAAGGTTGGGCAAAATATTATTAATCTTAAATAAAACCAGTCAAATATGAAATCACAAACAACAGATTTTGGCAAGCTTTCGATTTTTTCAAGCATTTTAGCAGTTGTTCTAGCAATTATTGTTCATTTTATAAATCCCGAAATTGACCCATCTTGGCAGCCAATTAGCGAAACAGCTCTCGGTAATAATGGTTGGCTAATGAACATGGCATTTTTATTAATGACTATGGGTATTGTGTTTTTCATTTTGCAATCAAGAAGGTGTTATACAAATCTTGGAGGAAAAATCGGAAAGATATTTTTGGCAATTACGGCAATAGGCTTTTTAATGGCAGGGTTCTTCAACACAGACCCGGCAATTATTCCAAAAGAGCAAACAACTATCAGCGGATTAATCCATAGCGTGGGGGCAGGTTTTTTGGTTTTTTTAGTAATTGCTTCATTGCTATTCACTTGGGTTTTTATTAAAAATCCGAACTATAAAAACCATAAGACTCCAGTCTTGCTAATAACAATTCTGCTTTGGGTTTTGGAAATTTATGTGATAATGGATATGGTAACGGAACTACCTAAAAACAATGGGGATTTGGGTCCGAATGTTTTAATCGGTTGGTCAGGAAGAATAGTTTTGTTATGCTGTGTTCTTTGGTTAATCACCATTTCATTGCAAACGAAAAAATATAAAAATGGACAAACCCAAAACGGTTGAGGACTATTTTAATGCTCAACCAGAAACAACAAAAAAAGCACTTATAGAATTAAAAAAGTGTATTCTCAAAGTTAAACCTGATGCGACTGAAATGTTTAACTACAATATTCCTGCCTACTCATTAGTGGAAGGAGGAAAGAGAGAACAGCAAATTATGATTGCAGGCTACAGAAAGCACGTTGGACTATATCCTCACCCAACAACTATGAAAAAGTTCGACTCGGAATTAAGTGAATTTAAAAGAGGGAAAGGTTCGGTCCAATTCCTATTGGACAAACCGTTACCAAAAGACCTGATTGAGAGAATGGTTAAGTACCGAATGGAACTAATATTGAAGGAAAAAAGCAACAGTTAATAAAGCATAACTGCAAATGCTGCAGATTCAACTACTTCCGAATCCACTCGAAATTACTAACATCAGTGCTTAACGGAAAATTAACGAATGCAAATCCGAAACTGACGGTTATTCGAGACCGTTGGCTGCATCGGAGAAAACTATTTTCAAAAATCAAAAGTGGAGCAATAAACAAATATGAGGAAAATAATTGCAGCATTAAATATGACACTTGACGGGATTTGCGACCATACTGCTGGAATACCCGATGAAGAAATACATCGACATTATGCCGAATTATTAGGTCAAGGAGGCGCAATTCTTTATGGTAGGATAACGTATCAACTTATGGAGTTTTGGCGAACGATTTTAGAAAATCCATCCGAGCTACAATCAATGAATGACTTTGCTATGGCTATTGACAAAATCCCAAAAATTGTTTTCTCCCATACGCTTACAAATATCGAATGGAAAAGTGCGACGATGGCAAAACGCGATTTAGAAAATGAAGTATTAGAACTTAAGATACAATCGGGAAAAGATATTCTTGTTGGTAGTCGCAGTTTAATTATACAACTATTGAAACTTAACTTAATTGATGAATTGCAACTTTGCATATATCCAATGGTGGAAGGAAAGGGTTTGCCATTCTTTGAAGATATAAAAGACAGGATTATTTTTAAACTCGTTAAGACTAGAACCTTTAAAAGCGGTGCTTTACTTCTTTATTATCAACCGAAAAACAAATGAGAAAAAACACTTGGTTTTAAAGGAATAAGTATGTCAGATCTTACTATCCTGGGAATATGTTATTTCTTTTATTTTGGACGAATTATAATCTTGGGAGCTGGTAGGAGAAAAGAGGAGATGAGGAGGGGACGTCCAAATTTTATTTGGTAGATATGGAAGGGGAGAAAGGGTAGGTGCCTTATAGGGATGCTCCAATGACTAGTCAAGATATAAATGAAGTATATGGTCCAACTGAAGAGGGTAATAATCAAATTCAAGAAAAAATAAATACACTTTTCGACATTAAATAATGACTCAAACTGAATTAATCATTTTAAATTTTAAAGAAATAAGGAGGAGAAGCATAGCACTCTGGAAGGGACTTCCAAAAGGTCATTATAGCTGGAAACCTGATGAAAATGCCATGACGGCTATTGAAATGGTTAGACACGTGCTAGAAGCTGACTACGGTTGGGATATTATCATTAATAATGGTGACATGTCAAACTATAGCAGTCCTTGGGAGAATAGACCCTTTCAGAGCGTTGAAGATGAGCTTGAATTTGCTCAACCGTATCGGGAAATATTTCTGAATAGTGTACAGAAATTTTCAGACAGAGAGCTTATTGAAACTAATATTATTCATCCGGGTAATGGGGAATTAAAACCACTCGGCCAATATTTATTACGAATAGGGTATCATGAATCTGTCCATGCGGGACAATTTATTTCGTGCCTCAGAGGAATGGGAATAGAGCGACCATTTATATGGGATTAATAAATGAAAATTACATTCAACAAAATCTAAATGCATGCGGGCGGGCAGGGATGAAATGATAGGCATCGACTGGGTGAAGAATGCTTCTTTAAACGTATCTTCTGGGAATTTGTAATTTCCATTTTCGGATTTTATAGCTTTCTCGAGGATGTTAAAATATATAATCTTTCCAAGAATTAATTTACCCGAAGGCAAGGTGTCCCCAAGACATCCCCTAGGTATATGGTAGAAAGGTGCTAGGGAGATGGGAAAAAGTAGGAGGGGTATTAGTCAGGAGTATTGGGTCTTGATACGGAAGACTGAAGATAGGGGATTTGTCGAACTGTTGAACTGTTGAACCTGCCTTGCGGCAGCCAGACTGGGAAATAGGGAGGGTGCGAAGAGGGAAGAATGGGACGGGAGACTGGGAATCACGGAGGGCGTGGAGTTCACTGAGGATGTAATGGGTTGTAATTCTCAGGGGAGGATAATGGGTTTGATCGGAGTCTGGAGACTCCTACTATTATTAAGTTCCAAGTCACCGCTGTGCTAAAGACTTGGAACAACTGAATGGAAGAAAGTAGCTGAGTCGGAGACTCAGGTTTAGGTGGTCCTGCACCTGTGCACCGTGGCGTAGCTCAGCTGGCAGGACTACGGGGAGTAGTTTAGCTGTCAGGACAACGGGAATTCACTAAATTGTAATATGAAGGAAAGGAAAGACGATATCACTAGACAGATAGAAAACTTCAAACGCAAGATGAAGTCACAAATGCCTAAAATAAGGAAGGAAATTAAGGTATATGAAAATAACGTGGCTATGGGGATCCAAAACAAACATCCCCAAATAGCTCCTCAATTTAAATAATTCATGCCTCAACTTTTGGTAATTGCTGGATGAAATGGAGCAGGGGACGTTTTTCTGAATACTTTAAAGGGCATTGAAAGTACGGGGGACGCGGAGTGAGCTGTGGAAGATAGTAGTTGAGTCGGAGACTCAAGTTTAGGTGGTCCTGCACCTGTGCGCCGTGGCGTAGTTTAGCTGTCAGGACAACGGATTCGTATGACTTTTGGGAAGGTACTGGAAATTCGGGATTTTTTTATTTTCTTGCACTTTCATAAAAAGTTGGCTTTTTAAAAGAATAATGTTGGAGTTTTTCATCCGATCAACCCGATTGAAGGGTTTTGTTTTGATATCCATTTTACTGGTACTTATTTCTTCTCAGGGCAAGGCCCAATATTCCAAGTTGCTTCATAAACCACATGTTGAGCAAAAGGAGATATTATCTGAATTATATTTTAGTGCCAGCGACGGCGGTTTTCCTTTCAAAGCTTTTGCTGATACCATAGCAGGGATGCGTGAACTAGCCACTAAAGAAAAGGATCCTAACTTGTTGATGGAAGCAGATCTGTTGGAAGCTTTTTATAAAGTCTTTAATGGATTGGGAACGGTGGATCTGTTGATACAGGTTCAAAAGGAAAGTAAAGCAAAAGGATTTCAATATATTGCCAGTAGAGCTGCCAATGCCATCGCTGGCGTCTATTGGGGGGATATGGAATTTCAAAAATCCATTCATTGGCACCTTCTGCTGGATGAGCTGATCAGTAAAATGGGCATTGAAGAATTTCCTGACAAAGCCATCTTCCTCCAGCAAATAGGAAATGACTTCTTTTTTTTCGGAGATTATAAAAAGGCAATTTCCTATTTTCGAAGAGTGGCGGAGCTGACCTTGGATGATTTTTATATCTACGCCTATCGACATTCATTCAATAACCTGGGGCTTTCTTACCGTGAAATCGGTGATTTGGATAGCTCAGACTATTATTTTGAACGCTTGTTGGTGCATGCAGATACCACTTCTGAACAGTGGGTCGGGATAGCCTCCGGAAATTTGGGTTTCAATCATTTCCTCAAAGGGGAATTTGATGCTGCAATTCCCTATTTGGAAACCGACAACCGGATTGCCGAACAATTTGAGGATTTTGGATTAGCAGCGGGCTCATGTATTCCGATTGCTGATATCTATATTCAGCAAGGGAACCTATCGCTGGCAAGAACCTACATCGATAAAGCCATAGGATATATTCAACGTTCTGGTCAGACCGATCGCTATGCACAGTTGTATCCGGTGATGAGCAAATGGGAAGCGTCAATGAATCAGCCCGAAATGGCAACTGCCTACCTGGATTCTGCCCTTATTTTCCAAAAAAGAGTGAATGAGAAATTCAGTGCCCTCAAGCTGATGCGGGCAAATCAAGAAGTAATGGCTAGCAAAAGGGAAAGGGAAATTCTAAGACTACAAGACGAGGCGGAAAGAAATAAAATGACCCGGAATTTTATTATTGGAGGCTTGGTATTATTGTTGCTTGTCTTTTTGATAGTATATCAAATTCAGGTTGGACGAAACAAAGCAGAAAGTAAGCTGAAGACCATTGAGTTGGAACAGACCCATCTAGATTTGGAAAATGCCAGAAACCAGCTGAAAACCTACCTCAACAAAATCAAGGACAATTCCAGACTTATTCAATCGCTTGAAAAATCACAGCCCACAGTTGTGCAGCAGAAATTATTGGATGAGCTTAAAGTAAGTACGATTTTGACAGAGGTAGACTGGGACTCATTTCAGAAGCAATTCGCCAAAGTTTTTCCTGATTTGATTGCAGACATGCAAAAAAAATATCCATCTCTTTCACCAGCTGAACTTCGCTTTTTGCTCCTTACCAAATTGGAAATTCCAAAAGCGCAAATCGCAAATGCCCTGGGGATTTCTCCGGCATCTCTTCGGGTGACCTGGTATAGAATCCGAAAAAAGCTGGATTTACCCAAAGATTATTCAGCTTCCCAGTTTTTGGAAAAGCTCGTTTCTGAGCCCTGAAGGCCTGTTTTTTTATTTGTAACGCTTTTGTAACGCCCCAGAATGTTATTTTTTGGAAGCTTGGAACTATGTTTAACCCTTTAGTTAAACTTGTTCTCAAATGTCAAAACGCAAATCAATTCTTTGGGGGGTAATATTTCTGTTGGTGGTAGTTGGGTTTTTGGTCTACTGTTTTTTTGAGAAAAAGGAAAGAGCGATAGAAGAAAACATTCAACAATTAGAAAAAACTGATGGTTTCAATTCCAAATAAGTTCTCCAATTTTTTGTTAAAAAATGGAGTTATTCCACACTGGGTTCAGCTTTCAAAAAGCTATTTCATGCGGTTTCCATGGTGTTGCAGTAAAACTACCAAAAGCGCAGAAATAGGCTTGCACAGATTATGAATGCGTCCAAAAAAACTGACGTCTTATTGATTTTACATTTAAATTCCATGAAAAAACTTTACTCTTATCACCATTTAAAATGGGTTTCCACTTTATTAATTTTCCTGTTTTCAATACCATCTTTATTGGGTCAGTCTTTTACAGAGGATTTTGAAGTTCCTATTGTGGGTAGCCCTTCCAGTTTCAGTAAAACAATAGCAGGTGTACAATTTAATTTTGTTTTTACAAATGCGGGAGATCATGGGAGGTTTTTATCTTACAATCTCGGAGAATCGCATAATCCTGCTGCTGTCTCTGTGGAATCCAATACATACATACCCTATACTCAGGAAGTAGTAACTATTTCAAGGGATGATGGACTGCCGTTTGAGTGCACAAGCCTTTTTATAAGAAATTCAGGAGGAACAAACGTTCAGATTCAGGGATCTTTGGCTGGGACTTGTGTTGGTTCTCCAAACCTTTTGCTTAAGAAATTTCATCAAGGGATTTTTTCATCTCTCTTAAAATCAAAATACTCATGAATCGAATTACGAACTTCTTTGCTGGAATTGTTCTCTTTTTCCTATTCTCTATTTCTCAATCATTTTCTCAGACAATAGGTTTTGAGTCCTTATCCAATTATCAAGGCTTGGGCTTAAGCTATTCTGAAGGAGGTTTTACTTTTTCTATCAATGATCCAGGAGGAGGAAAACAGATAATTGCTAGAACTGGTTTAGGCTATGTGAATTCCACCACGCTTTATGATAATAATTTGGCAGTAGGGGGAATCAATACATGGACTATAATCAAAAATGATGGAACTGAGTTTCAGTTTAAAAATATTTACTTGCAGGATGCAGGCTTTGCGTCAACATCTGGTACCATCCAGGGTTTTAAGGATGGATTTGCGGTAACGGCGAAGAAAAACATCAATTTTAATGGATATAAGGATTATTCCTCAGATGCTGACTTTTTTGATGTTGATGAAATAAGAATAGAGGCGCTTGATATCAATTTTTATCTGGACCATTTTGTCTATGGCCCTGTTCCTCCAGCTAATACTCCCCCTACTGCTTCCAGCTTTACCGCTGGCAGCGGCCCTTATGAGAATTTGACCTATGCTTTTTCAACAGCAAACTTTGGATATTCTGACAGCGATGGGGATCCTATCAGCCATGTCTTAATAGAATCCCTGCCAGGTGAGGGAACCTTATATATGGATGCCGATGATGATGACGTTTACGATGCAGGAGAGGAAGTCAGCATCAATGACCAGATCAGCAAAGCGGATTTGGATGCAGGCAATTTACAGTATATCCAAAATGGCAGCACCGATACCTCATTCCAGTTTGAGGTAAGTGATGGATTAGATTACAGTTCAGGAGATTATATCGCGACATTAAATATTACCCCTGTTCCCACGGTTACACTTTATTTGACTAAGGCAGAAGACTTTGAAGGAAACTCCTCAGATAAGATGATCCAGGTTAATCTTTCACATTCTTTTGTGGCACCAGTCACGGTGAATCTAGATTTCGGAGGTACGGCAACTGGGTCAGGAGTTGATTATTCGGTTCTTGTAAACCCAGTTATAATCAATCCTGGAACTACAATTGGGATGAGTGCTATTAGATTGGTTCATGATGCCCTGTATGAAGGAGATGAGACTATAACCATTGATATTGCTTCTGTGATGAATGGGGTTGAAAATGGTGCTCAACAACAAACTTTTACAATTTTGGAAGATGATCTCGCACCAACAGTTTCGCTCGAAGTAGTGGATTTTTGGAATCCTATTACTGATGAAAGTGGCGGTTATGCTTTTGTTAGGGGGAAAATTGATGCAGTAGCAGGAACGTCGATAACTATCCCTTTAAGCTTTTCAGGAACGGCGGTTGAAGGAACCGATTATGAAACTACTTATCCCACGATTACCCTATCTCCAGGACAAACCATGGACAGTATTCGGGTGAAATCCCTTTTGGATGGAATAGAAGAAGGAGATGAGACCATTATTATTGATATGGGTGCTCCGACCAATGCAATTAAAGGCAGCCCGGATCAGGTGACTTTGACCATCAAGGATGAAGATTTGGCTGCTCCTAAGGATTATACCGTAGAAATTAATCAGGGCCCGATTCTTCCGTCCAATTCATCCGATGTCAGTTTTACCTTTACCAATGCCGAAATAGACGCGACCTATAATTATCTATTTACCAGTGCTGCAGGGGGAAGTACCGTTTCGGGGTCTGGAACAATTTCTTCCACTGATCAAACCATTTCCAATATTGATCTAAGTGGATTGTCAGATGGTACCATTACACTTTCGGTGGACCTGACGGATTCATTCAATAATACCGGTGCCACAGTCCAAGATATTGCAGAAAAATTGGCCAGTATCCCTCCTTTCATGACGGGGGTTCCAACGGATATTACTGTGACCGAAGGAGTACCAAGCAGTATTGATCTGTCAGGATCCACTTTAGGTGATCCTGATGCAGCACCTGATGATGTGTTGGGAATCACATATATTGCTTTGGGAGGAACACCTTCTTTTAATCCTGGAGTTGGTATTACAGTCAGCCAGCCAGTTCCTGGAGTTTGGACTACTTCGGGTACTATTTCAGACTTAAACACCTACCTGAGTGATCTATCCTCTATTATGTTTACCAGCAATCCAGGAGTAATAGGGGATAATGCCGGAAGCATTGATTTAATCGGGAACGATGGACTAGTAGGTGCGTCATTTGGTACTGTTAATATCGATGTGGTCACACCTACTTTAATTTCCATCAATGATGTTACGGTAGCTGAAGGCGATGCAGGTACTTCCCCCCTACGGTTTACCGTATCATTAGATGCTCCAGCTCCGGCAGGCGGAGCTACGGTTGATTATGCCACATCGGATGGAACTGCGATAGCAGGATCTGATTATACAGCTATTAGTGGAACACTAAGTTTTGCAGCAGGGGAAACAAGCAAGACGATTGATGTGCCCGTTTCCGGAGACACAGAAGTAGAAGGAAGTGAAATATTTACATTGACTCTTAGCAATCCAAGTGGAACTGGTGTATTACTTGGTGATGCTGCAGGGACAGGATTGATTTTCAATGATGATTTCAAAAAAGCGACCAGGATTTATTGGACCAATGAAGAAAAAATACAATCTGCCAAGCTAGATGGCTCCGATATTCAAACAGTGCTGACTGGATTTTATGTAGGGGTTCGTATTGATAACATTAATCAAAAGATTTATTTCAATGAGGTTGATGGTGGTATATTCAAAGCAGACCTAGATGGATCCAATGTAGAAACTTTAATTCCCGGAGCAGAAGCAAATGGATTTGCATTGGATCTTGCCAATAACAAAATATACTGGTCACAATTTGTTTCCGGAAAAATAAGAAGAGCGAATTTAGATGGGACAATTGCGGAAGATATCATCTCATCAACAAATGATCCTTTTGAAGTCTGGGTAGACAATTTCAACAATAAATTATTTTGGGCTTCCTACAATAATAAGACATTTTCAAGTTCGAATTTGGATGGAACAAATAAAGTGCAAATAATATCTGGAGGGGTCAGTCAGCCATGGGGTATTCAGTCGGATGCATTGAATGGTAAGGTGTACTTTACAGATCATTCTCAATTGAGAAGAGCTGATTTGGATGGATCGAACATTGAGAGTTTGTCTGCCAATGGAATTCCAGAAGGATTGGATATTGATCCAGAGGCAGACAAAGTATATTATGGAGGATCAGGTATCCGAATAGTAGATTTAGATGGAAATGGTGATGCGGAAATAATACCATTTGCATCTTCAGGCACTGTTAGGGGAATTGCACTGAGTACTGAAGATATTGATGTTTCTGTCTCTGTGGATGATCCAAGTGTAACTGAAGGAAATTCAGGTACTACCACCTTAACCTTTACTGTAAGTCTGGATAATCCAGCTCCGGTAGGCGGCGCAACCGTTGACTATGCCACATCCGATGGATCAGCGATAGCAGGATCTGATTATACAGCTATTAGTGGAACTTTGAATTTTGCAGAAGGAGAGACCAGTAAGACGGTAAATATCAGTGTTATAGGTGATGAAACAGTGGAGATGGATGAGACTCTTACTCTTACCCTGTCTAACCCGACGGGTACCGGTGTACTCCTTGCAGATGGTTCTGGTCTAGGAACTATTATTAATGATGATCAGGCATCCGTCACCATCGCAGATGTATCTGTGAATGAATCCGATGGAAATGCAACGATTACTGCGATATTGGATCATGGGGTTCAGGGAGGATTTTCTGTAGATGTCATTACGGCAGATGGCACTGCCACCACCGCAGATGCAGATTATACAGCTGTGACATCTCAAACTCTCACTTTTGCTGGTACGTCTGGTGAGTCTAAGACTTTCCAGATTCCAATTACAGATGATTACAAAGTAGAAACAGACGAAACGGTGTCCATTTCTATGAGTAACCTTGCAGGTACTACATTAAATGTAGACATCTCAGATGCAGCGACATTGACTATATCGAATGATGATCAAGCTTCTGTGACTATCGCTGATGTTAGTGGAAATGAAGATGATGGGGCTATTACGGTTACTGCAAGCCTGGATAATGCAGTTGTAGGTGGATTTACTGTGAATGTCAGTTCATTGGATGGAACAGCCATAGCTGGAGTTGATTATACTTCTGTTTTGACTAGTCTAATCTTTGCTGGAACAGCTGGAGAAACTCAAGCATTTACTGTTATTCCTACTTCAGATGCAGTTGTTGAAGCTAATGAAACAGTACTGATATCCATGAGTGGTCTGGTACCTTCTATTGTTTCTCCTGGATCGATTGATATTACAGATGGGGCGGTGGTCACTATTTTGAATGATGATGTAAATGCTCCAAGCACTCCAGATTTAGCTGCAAGCAGTGATTCGGGAAGTAGTCAAACAGATAATATTACCAATGATTTAACACCGACCTTCTCAGGGACAGCATTGGCAAATAGTACTGTTACTGTTATCAGTAGTAAAGATGGTTCATTGGGTACCACAACTGCCAATGGATCCGGTAATTGGACCTTTACTGCTGGAAGTGTATCTACAGGAAGACATACCATTACTGCTACCCAAGCTGATTTGGCAGGCAATAACAGTCCTGCCTCGAGTGGTTTGTCGGTAACTTTTGATGTCAACCCTCCATCTCTGATATTAAAATCCGGTTCCACTAACCGTACTTTGAACCAAGATGGAATTTCACCTCCACTCTCCATATCTGAATTGTTGCTCATTGCGATTTTTGACGATTATACACCACAAGGAAATATACAATCAAGCTTAAGTAAATCAGTTTTCAATTGCTCTGATGTTGGAACCAATTCTGTAACTGTTACAGTAACCGACCTTGCAGGAAATGCTAAGATTGGGAACGCCAATGTCAATATTGTTGATGCAACAAAACCAACCATTCAAGCAAAATCAACGATCACACTTAATGTGGATTCTTTTGGGACAGTTGATTTGAACGTTGGAATGATTGATGAAGGTTCGACAGATAATTGTGGTATTAGCTCACAAGTTTTAAGTCAAACTTTATTTGACAGAACGGATGAAGGATCCAATACAGTGAAATACACTGTTACCGATGTTAATGGTAATTCATCTGAAGTGGATATCGAGGTTATTATCGTGGTGGTTCCCAAAGTACTCAATGTGACAGTTGATCCTGGACAAAGCAAAGTATATGGGGATCTCGACCCAGCATTTACTTATCAGGCTTCTGGCTTCGAAGGAGGAGATGATAAAGGGATTATAACTGGAGCTCTCTCGAGAGATGCAGGAAGTGATGTAGGGACTTATGCCATCAAACAAGGATCACTTGATGCAGGTCCTAATTATACGATCAACTACATCAGTGCAGACTTTGGAATTACCCCAGCAGCATTGACGGTAACGGCTGATGACAAGAGCAAGGTTTACGGTGAGACTGATCCAGCCTTGAGCGTTTCCTATTCAGGCTTTGTGAACAGTGATGATGAAACATCCCTAGGCGGGACATTGAATATCAGCAGAGCAGCCGGAGAGGATGTAGGCACCTATGCCATTACCGCATCAGGTTATACCTCATCGAACTATACTATCAGTTATACCGATGGCAATATGGAGATTACCCAGGCAGCGCTGACAGTAACTGCTGATGACCAGAGCAAGGTCTATGGAGCAGCAGATCCAAGCTTAACAGTAAGCTATTCAGGCTTTGTAAACGGAGATGATGCCACTACCCTGGGCGGCATCTTGGATGTAAGCCGAGCAGCCGGAGAAGACGTTGGCACCTATGCCATTACCGCATCAGGTTATACTTCATCGAACTATACCATTAGCTATACAGACGGCAATATGGAGATTACCCAGGCGGCCTTAACAGTAACGGCCGATGACCAAAGCAAGGTCTACGGAGCGACCGACCCAAGTTTAACAGTAAGCTATTCAGGCTTTGTAAACAGTGATGATGCCACTTCCCTTGGCGGTACACTATCAGTAAGCCGAGCAGCAGGAGAGGATGTAGGAACCTATGCGATTTCGGCTTCGGGTTATACTTCATCCAATTATGCCATCAGTTATGTGGACGGCAATATGGAGATTGCCCAGGCAGCCCTGACGGTAACCTCAGATGATCAATCAAAAGTCTACGGTTCAGCAGATCCAAGTTTAACAGTACGCTGTACCGGTTTTGTAAACGGAGATGATGCGACAGCATTGGGCGGTAGTTTGGATGTAAGCCGAGCAGCCGGAGAGGATGTAGGCACTTATGCGATCACTGCATCGGGTTATACTTCATCGAACTATATCATCAGCTATACTGACGGCAGCTTAGAGATTACCCAGGCGGCCTTAACAGTAACGGCCGACGACCAAAGCAAGGTCTACGGAGCAGCAGACCCAAGTCTGAATGTTTCTTATTCAGGTTTTGTGAATGGAGATGATGCCACTGCCCTGGGCGGGACATTGAATATCAGCCGTGCAACTGGTGAGGATGTAGGCACTTATGCGATCACCGCATCAGGTTATACTTCATCGAACTATACCATTAGCTATACCGATGGCAATATGGAGATCACGCAGGCAGCCTTGACGGTAACGGCCGATGACCAAAGCAAGGTCTACGGAGCAGCCGACCCAAGTTTAACAGTAAGTTATACCGGCTTTTTAAACGGAGATGATGAAACAGCCTTGGGCGGTACCTTGGATGTAAGCCGAGCCGCCGGAGAGAATGTTGGAACCTATGCGATTTCGGCTTCGGGTTATACCTCTGGTAACTATACCATCAGCTATACAGACGGTAACTTTGAGATTATCCAGGCGGCCTTAACAGTAACGGCCGACGACCAGAGCAAGGTCTACGGAGCATCCGACCCAAGTTTAACAGTAAGCTATTCAGGTTTTGTGAACGGAGATGATGAAACAGCCTTGGGCGGTACCATGGATGTGAGCCGAGCAGCCGGAGAGGATGTGGGCACTTATGCGATCACCGCATCAGGTTATACCTCATCCAATTATGCCATCAGCTATATGGATGGCAGCTTAGCGATTAACCAGGCGGCTTTAGCCATATCAGCAGATGATCAATCCAAAGTGTACGGTGAAACTGATCCTGCCTTGAGCGTTTCCTATTTAGGCTTTGTAAACGGTGATGATGCCACATCCCTTGGAGGTACACTGGATATCAGCCGTACAACTGGTGAGGATGTGGGCACCTATGCGATCACTGCATCGGGTTATACTTCTTTTAATTATACCATCAGTTATATGGACGGCAACCTTGAAATAAGCCAGGCCAGCCTATCGGTCATTGCCGATGAGCAGACCAAGGTCTATGGCACGGCAGATCCTGTATTGGGCTATACTGCTTCCGGTTTTGTCAATGGTGATGATGAGAACATTTTGACAGGAAGCTTAAGCAGAGCAGCAGGTGAGTCAATTGGTGTATATGATATTAATTTGGGCAGCTTGTCCGCAGGGGATAATTATAATATTGTCTACCAGTCAGCCACGCTTACCATCCAGGGCATGAAGATCGAGGAGGTCTACGAGCCTGCTGCAGTTACCGTGGACTGGGGAGTGGCCGTTGATGGCATATTGCTACCTGAAACGGTACTGGTAAGG
>NZ_JAHHZM010000020.1 GCF_018642165.1 Echinicola shivajiensis | reverse complement strand
TATCAAGGCCTATGAAGAAAAAATGCAGCTTCACAGAGAAAGGTGGCTACAAAAAACAGCTAAAGAACTAGGTTATGAACTCGAACAAATTCATGCCTAGTTCTTTACGTCATTGGTACTTTAGGAGAAATCCCTTGATTTGAGGCAGCCTCTTTATTTTTATTTTCTATTCAGAAATGGTACCGATTTCAGCAAAGGAAGCATCCTTTCCATCTAGAGTTTTGGTAGCTGTTAATTTGATAAATTTAGCAGGAACAGTGCCAAAGCTTATTTTTTGCTCAATTGGGCTATTGGCAATATTACCAAATTCGCCAGTCTTGACGGTTTTCCAGCTTTTCCCATCTGTGCTCACAGCAAAATTGTAATGATGGATGACTCCAGACATATAGCGATTTTGCATAGGTATATAGGTAAAGCCTTTCAAATTCACTTCGGTTCCAAGATCGATTATAATTTCGTTGCTTTTGCTGACATAGTTGGAGTGGATGTTTTCGTCAATGGCTTGTTGCGCTTTTTCGCCTCCATTTACTACCTTCCAGTTGGTTTTGGCCAGGTCCAAATCCTTTCTGCTTACTTCACTTACTTTTCCGGTAGCTTTATCTAAGGCAATAGCTTGAATAATTTGTGGCGTTTTTACATCAAATTCGCCTTCATATTTGGTTGAATTCTGATGAGGTTGGCTTCCATCTGTGGTATAGTAGATATCCACGCCTTGATCAGGAACCTCTAAGCTCACTTTTCCGGAGATCGCTCTTTTGATTTCGGGAGCCAAAACTACCTTAGGAGCATTATAGACTGCCAACTTTGAAATGGTTGGACAAGCCTTGGCGTCAGTAATAGTAAACCTTACAGCCTTGGCAGTTACTTCAGGGAATCTCAATATCCTTTTATAGCCAATAGTGGTTTCCGAGGCAATTTCTTCCCATCCGTTTTCAGTTTGGGCTTCAACCGTAAAAGCTTTCACCCTTTGTCCTAGAGTAATATATTCTTGGGCCAAGAAACGGTTAAAAGTAGTAGGTCCATCAAAATTGATGGTTAATGATGCTTCAATTACTCCATCATTAGTCGCCCAATAAGTTTCAGGGTTTTCATCTATTACATTTTCCGCTTCATAACCATTACCCCTGCTTTCGGAGGCCTCGATGCTGCCGGCATTAGCAGCTAGATCTTTGGCAAAATCTTCTTTTATTTTATCAGCCAATTTCAATACCTGCTCTACATCATTCTCATGGATTAAGCCTCTTTTATCCACGGGGAAGTTCAATAAAAGCGAGCCATTGCGGCCAATGCTTTCATAATATATATCTAAAAGTGTAGGAAGTGATTTTACCTTGTGGTCTTCGTACTCATGGTAATACCAACCTGGTCGGATGGATACATCCACTTCTGCAGGCACCCAATGCGTACCATTTTCTTGTCCATCTGCATACTCAGTGTGATAATTGGGCATGCCTCCATAAACCTCATCACGTAGTAAATTTGACCAAGTAGTTTTATAGGCATGACCTTCTTCATTGCCCACCCATCTGATATCAGGACCTGCGTCACTGAAAATTACGGCATTGGGTTGAAGTTCTCTGATGATCTTATAGGTGTTTTCCCAATCATAGTAAGTCTTCTTATCTACTTTTCTGTCCTCGTTGGCACCACCGTAGTATCCAGTACCTCCATTGGCACCATCAAACCATACCTCAAAGACATCACCATAGTTGGTCAATAGTTCTTTTAACTGGGCTCTAAAGATCTCAATATATTCTGGAGTACCATAGTGCTCGTTATTTCTGTCCCAAGGAGAGAGATAAACGCCAAATTTCAATCCATACTCTTTACAAGCCTCAGATAGTTCTTTTAAGACATCTCCTTTTCCATCTTTCCAAGAAGAACTTTTTACTGAATGGTCTGTGGTTGCAGTTGGCCAGAGACAAAATCCATCATGGTGCTTTGCAGTGATGATGATACCTTTCATGCCTGCTTCTTTGGCAACTTTAGCCCATTGTCTGCAATCCAATTCGGTGGGATTGAATGTGTTTGGGGATTCTCCGCCCAGTCCCCACTCTATATTGGTAAAAGTGTTCATATTAAAGTGAACGAAGGCATAATATTCCAAGTCCTGCCAAGCTAATTGGCGTGCGGAAGGGGTAGGTTCTACAGGTGCAGGAGGTGCGACTGTGCTAGTCTGGCATGCCACCGTAATGAGCAATAATAGAGATGCTAAATTTTTTATCATTGGGTATGGTTTATAAAGAAGCTTCAATATAATTAATTGGAGGGTAATTTTATAAATTTTGACTTTATATACTTCATTGTCCTTTAAATGTGTCAAAATTGTATTAGTATTAGCAAGGTATTTTCAAGTTTAGGAGAGCTTATGTGAATCAATCTATAGGTGGAAAGGCCTAGAATTTGGAGGAATAATTATATTTTCAATGATTGGGGTTTTATGTTATTTGTAAAATAAAGGTCGTTGACTTTTTCTTTCGGAAAGGATATTAATCCTTATTTTTGGCAGATGAAATTAAAGTTGACCATACCTTTTGCCATTTTTGTTGGCCTTTTGCCCAATTTACTTTTGGGACAAACTGTTTTGACCATTCTAGATGCCGAGAATCAGGAACCTATTCCAGCCGTATTGGTCAAGATCAATTCTCAGAATAAAGAAATTTCCGATGAGCAAGGTCAGGTAATGCTAGACATCCAGAAAACTGAGAATGTTTCATTTTCACATATTTCATATGATGGCTTATGGGTAAAGATCCAGCCAAATGAAAACAAAACGATATTATTGCAGCGTAAGACCAATAGCCTATCAGAAGTGGTGGTTTCTACTTTTGGTTCTTCAAGACCACTAATAGAACAATCCGCCGCAGTAAGCCAAATAGGTGAACAGGAATTTTATCGTTTTAACGAGACCTCTTTGGTATCTGTCTTTAATACAAAATCTGGGATTCGACTTGAGGAAAGAGCCCCAGGGAGCTATCGGGTTTCTATCAGGGGCAGTTCCTTAAGGGCACCTTTTGGTGTTAGAAATGTTAAGGTTTATTGGAATGGCATTCCCTTTACATCTCCGGATGGAACAACTGCACTTAATTTATTGGATTTGAATAATGTGCAGGGTGCAGAAATCATAAAAGGACCAGCAGGGAGTATCTATGGAGCTGGAAACGGTGGTGTCATTAGTTTCAATTCTAAGCCCATCGATGAAAACAATCTCCAAATGAACTTGGGATTGGGAGAATATGGCTTGGTCAAATATAGCTTAGCAGTGCAGCAAAAGATGGAAAAGGCCAATATACATGCTAATTTCGTCCAACAAAAGTCAGATGGTTATAGGGATCACAGTGCCTTTGACAGGAAGGTCCTACAGCTGGGAGCCAATTTTTTTCCCTCTGAAAAGCAATCAGTTTCTACACAGCTACTTTACTCAGATCTTTTCTATCAGATTCCCGGTGGCTTAAATGCTGATCAAGTAGCAGAAAACCCACAACAAGCTAGGCCTGGTTCTGCAGCCCAAAATGCCTCTATTTCCCAAAAAACCTTGTATGGGACTTTTGTCCATGATTATGATTTTAATGATCAGTGGAATAATCACACTTCTGCATATATCCAAACAACGGATTTTGAAAACCCTTTTAATTTGGATTATAAAAAAGAAACTCAGTATGGTTATGGAGGAAGGACAAAATTTAGCTTGAACGATCAATGGGCTAGTTTTCCGGTAAAAGTCATTTTTGGTGGGGAATATCAATTTTCCAATACCAGTGCGCAAAACTTTGGGAATCGTGGGGGACAAGCAGATACCATTAGATTTAGTGACGATTTGATCACAACCCAAGCATTTTTGTTTCAGCAGTTGGAAATAAATTGGACTGAGGCTGTTCGAATGACCCTGGGCTTAAGTGAGAATTTCTCAAAGTTTGATATCAATAGGACCATTGATGCATCTACAGGAGAGCCCTATGCTGTGGAAAGGACATTTGATCCAGTTTGGGTCCCTAGACTGGCTCTTTCTGGAAAGCTGAATGATTATTCTTCGGTTTTTGGCAGCATCAGCTCTGGGTTTTCGCCACCGACGATTGATGAGGTGAGGACAAATGAAGGTACCATCAATCTGGATTTGGAAGCTGAAAAAGGGGTGAATTATGAGATAGGTTATAGGGCGAGTTATTGGGATAATAGATTTGATATTGATATAAGTACCTTCTATTTTAAGTTGGATGAAACCATTACCACTTATACCAATGAGCAAGGAGTGGTACTTTTCCAAAATGCCGGTGCCACAGATCAAAAAGGACTGGAAGCTCAACTGGATTATATAGTTTTTAGAAATCCTTTGTCTTGGCTACAAGAATTGAACCTCATACATGCCTATTCCTTTTACCATTTTAGGTTTAAGGACTATGTGGATGATGGTGAGGTTTATTCTGGGAATAAACTGACTGGTGTGGCTCCTAATAATTTGGTTAATCAAATTAATCTAAAGACTAGGGCTGGCCTGTATCTTAATATTACCCATCAGTTTGTAGATAAAATTCCTCTGGATGATGCCAATACTGTTTTTCAGGATGCTTACAATTTATTGGGTGCCAGAATGGGCTGGAGGCAGAGTTTGGGGGCATTGTTTGATTTGGAGCTGTATTTTGGAGCTGAGAATATACTGGATGAGCAATATAGTCTGGGCAATGATCTAAATGCCTTTGGTGGACGCTATTATCAGCCTGCTGCCCCATTGAATTTTTATGGGGGAATTAAGTTAAAAGTGAATTATTAAAGTAAATTATGTGCGTCCGCATCGTTGTGGGGAGCCGAACATTGTAAGGATCTTATTGTTTTCTGTTCTTTTCCATTGATGAAAAGAGCCAAACCTGCCTGCCGGCAGGCATGAATCTAGGCCAAGGAACCTCCCACCACGGGCGGGCAAGATATTCAAATTGAGTAAATTTCGTTTCCGATTATAATACGTTTGGCTCAATTTGATTTTCTGCCATTTGTTGTAGGCTAAAAATGAGTGGATCTCGCTCGTCCACTTCGTGAGCTAACTCATTTTTTTAACACCCCCATCAATTGTCCCAAAAACGAATGTTCCAAAGTCCAAATGGTTAATTTGCGTACAAATATTTCGTTTGTATTTGGGTACGAAAAAAAATTAAAATAGTCATAAAATAAGAGGCATTAGATAAATAAAATAGGATAAGATCAAGCTCGTATAAACCTGATCTTTGGATAATACTTGGTGTCTTTTTGGTCATGGATCCTGAAAGTATTGATGATAATAAAAGTAGCATTGGTGATATACATCAGAACCCAAATAACTCTAACTCCATAGTAACCAATATTGAAAGAGATTGCCTCTTTAAAAACGAATGAAACTAGAATACTGAGGAGCATCCCTAATATTGGGATCAGAATAAATGGAATAAGGAATAGTAGTAGCACCCAAGTGATCTGAAAATTGATCAAGTTTTTGGACTCCTCATTGATGTTTTTTATTTCGTCTTTCTTAAGCACCCAAAGGATGGCTGGGACTAAAATTCCCAACAGAGGGAATAAAATAAATGAGAGAGCAGACAGGCTTAGTTTTTTTAGATAAGCGATGTCCTTTGAATGATCGCTGTCCAATAATACTTGGGGATCTACTTTTAGCGCTTCGGCAAGTTTGGCACAGGTAGCGCCACTGGGTTTGGAGTCCCCATTTTCTATTCGTTGAATGGTTCTTAAACTAAGCCCGGCTTCATCTGCTAGTAACTCTTGGGATATTCCTTTGGAGGTTCTTAGTGTTCTTACTTTTTGTGCGATGGTTTCTTTTGCCATGATTTTACGATTTGTTTACCTCAAAACTAGTGATGCATAGAGGAGAATGATAGTGTCGTAATTGCGTCTAATTGGTGACATCTTTGCGTCGTTTTGGACATATATCTGGTTTTTGCTAAAAAATGAAGACTAATATTAATATGAATCTATTTTGCTTCAAATTTTTTGAACCTATTTAACGATTATTTAATTGATAAATATTAAGTCACAATAGAGAGCATGATCAGTCTTTTCAAAGGCTTTGCTACCTTTGCAACCTGAATAATTAAAACAGTAAGATTACCTATGATGGAAAAACCAGTATTTAATATAGAAGAGGTAAATAAGATCATTAGAAACCGTCGCTCCATGTTTGTGGCACAGTTTAAGGAAAATGACCCTGTAGAGGACAGTATCATTGAAGAAATGCTGGAAAATGCCAACTGGGCACCTACGCATAAATTGACTGAGCCTTGGGAATTTACAGTATTCTCAGGAGAGGGGCTTAAAGAACTGGCCGATTTCCAATCTGAATGTTATAAGGAAAGAGCAGAAAGAAATGGGAATTTTAAAGAGCCGGTTTATCAAAAGCTTCAAGAAAACCCGTTGAAATGTTCTCATGTTATAGCCATAGTAATGAAGCGAGATCTGAAAGCCAATCTTCCTGAGATAGAAGAAATAGCTTCAGTTTCCATGGCTGTTCAGAATATGTACTTGACGGCTAGTGCCCATGGATTGGCGGCTTATTGGGGTACAGGAGGAGTTACTTTTTATCCTGAAGCCAAAGCGTATTTTGGATTAGGAGAGGAAGACAAGCTGATGGGGTTTTTCTATGTGGCCAAGCCTAAGTTGGATATCTGGCCTGAAGGAAAGCGAAAGCCTATTGCTGAAAAAGTAAAATGGGTGAAATAAAAAAATCCCCGGTATTTCTACCGGGGATTTTTTTTATTTGTCTATAGAACCCATTACTCGCTTCATAAAAGCATTCATGGCTTCTTTTTTATCCATGCCATCCTTGATCATGGTATTTACTTCTAAGGACCCATAGAGGTTGGAAAGTAATTCGCCCATAACTTCCAATTCTTCGTCCTTAAGCGAAGAAATTTCGGTCATTGACTCTAAAAGTTCTATGGTTTCATTTACCCAGTCTTCATCGTTTTCCTCGATAAAACCGAGCACATGCTTAATTATTGGCAATCTCATCTATCAAAGCTTTAAGGTTGTCTTCTTTATTTGTTTGAGTTTGGTTAACCAGTTTTCCTCCCTTGAAAGTGGCAAAAGTTGGTAGGTTGGTTACTTCAGCCAGTTTTCTTGATTCAGGAAGCTTTTCTGCATCTACATACAAAAAGGTGATGTCTTCATAGTTGCCAGAAAGTCGTTTCATTTTTGGCTTCATGATACGACAGTTGCCACACCATGTTGCACCATATTGTACAATCACTTTATCGTTTTCTGAAATTACTTCCTGTAGGTTGTCTTGTTCTAATTCCTGTAACATATTCTTGTTCGTTTATCAGTTGCTTATTGATGAAACAAAAGTAATATCAATTAAATTATTTAACCAATTGATAAAATCTATGAGTCATAGATGTGCTTAAAATAACTCCTCTTTGATGAAGGGGATCAAAGCTAAAACGACTGCTTGGTAATAATATTCTTTTCTATTGATGGTTCCATTGGTTAAAATTCCTACAGCGCCATTTCCTTGTTTGGAATTCTCTCTTTGGAAAACCTGATCATCGGCAGCTCCAAGCTCCATTCCATCATTTACTAATTTACTGATGGCTTCAGGCAAGAAAAAAGTGGCTGTTCTGGATTTGCCTTCTTTACCATTTCTGTCCAAAATAACCACCCAGGCAAAAGCCTCCAGGTCATTGCCCATCTTCGCTACCCCTCCTTCGATGCCTACCCAATAGTCCGCCTCCGGAAATGCGCTTTTTGCATTTTTCGCCCTATTATAGGCTCCTGTATAGGTTTCCTCATCCCCAAAAGGCTGCTCACTTACTTCTGAATGGACATTAAGGCCTTGAACCACAAAATAGGATTGTTCAAAAGCTTGGGCAAAGCCACTTTCAGTACAGCTTACCTTTACAGGATTAGTACTACCTACCACGACCAATTGCTGGCGGTCACGCTTTTGAATGTTTTTTCTTTTAGGAAATGCCATTAAATAGCTTTTGTTAAAAATAAAAAAAGCCTTTGGTTCTATACCAAAGGCAATTGGGATTGTTTTGTTAATTACGAGATATTATGATAGACATGGTTGACATCATCGTCTTCTTCCATTCTTTCAATCATTTTATTGACCTCTTCTTCCTGCTCTTCTGTAAGGTCCACGGTAGTGGTTGGGAAGCGTTGGAATTCTGCACTGGTAACTTCAATATTTCTATCTTCTAAGGCTTTTTGCATATTGCCAAATTCCTCAAAAGCGGTATAAATAAAGATTTCACCTTCATTTTCATCTATATCCTCTAGGCCGAAATCAATCAATTCAAGCTCAAGCTCCTCAAGATCATGTTCATCTTTAGGAAACCTAAATACTGCTTTGTGATCAAACATAAAACTAACAGATCCTGAAGTCCCCAGTGAGCCACCACCTTTAGAAAAATAGTGTCTTACATTAGCTACAGTCCGGTTAATATTATCTGTGGAGGTTTCCAATAAAATAGCCACTCCATGAGGCGCAAAGCCTTCATATACTACTTCTTCATAGTTGCTCTGGTCTTTATTGCTCGCTCTTTTTATGGCCGATTCGATACGGTCTTTTGGCATGGCAGCACCCTTGGCGTTCTGCATGACCGTCCTTAGCTTAGGGTTATTGTCAGGATCTGGTCCCCCAGCTTTTACAGCTATAACGATCTCCTTGCCCAAGCGGGTAAATACCTTGGACATTTTACTCCAACGCTTGAACTTTCTTTCTTTTCTAAATTCGAATGCTCTTCCCATATGATTTTAATTTCAGGATTGTAAAAATAATAAATCTTTTGAATTGGCTCATCATAACTGGCTAAACAAGTACTTTTCAAGTTTATGCTTTTTATATTTGTTATGGCAATTTTAACGGACTTGCTTCAACAAATAATAGACTTAACCCTAGCAGCTATGCCAGAAACTATAAATTACCCCATTCCAAATCTCCCTGTATCCAACCGACCTAAATTGGTTATTTTAGGAGGAGGTTTTGCTGGTCTTAAATTGGCCAGAAAGATGGTCAATTCTGAATATCAGGTGATCCTTCTGGACAAGAATAATTATCATCAGTTTCAGCCTTTATTTTATCAAGTAGCTACAGCAGCATTAGAGCCCAGTGCTATTTCTTTTCCTCTGAGAAAGATATTTCATCACACGCCCAATATCACTTTCAGGATGGCAGAGGCTTTGGAAGTGGATCAAGATAATAAAAGATTATTTACCAATGTAGGCTATATCGATTTTGACTATTTGGTTTTGGCCATGGGAGCGGATACGAATTATTTTGGTATGAAGAATATCATGGAGCACAGTACCCCAATGAAAACAGTATCTGAAGCGCTTTACATCAGGAACCGTATTATCTCCAACTATGAGAGGGCCATAAATGTAGCTGATGTGGAGAAGAGAAAATCCATGATGAATGTGGTCATCGTGGGAGGTGGACCAACAGGGGTGGAACTAGCAGGAGCCATCGCAGAATTGAGGAATAACGTATTCCCCAAGGATTATCCAGAGTTGAATTTCCAGAATATGAGAGTAGTACTTGCCGAGGCAGGACCTAAACTACTTGCAGGGATGTCAAGCGAGGCGAGCGATAAAGCTGTAGTGTATCTGGATAAACTGGGCGTGGAGATCATGGTCAATGCGGTAGTGGAAGATTATGATGGTCTTACCATTAAAATCAAAGACCATGAAAGCCTGGAGACACGAACTTTACTTTGGGCAGCAGGTGTAAAGCCTAACCATATAAAAGGACTTAGGGAAGATCAAATGATTCCTAATGGCCGCTTGAAAGTCAATGAGTATAATGCGCTTGTTGATGCCGACGGTGTTTATGTAATTGGGGACTTGTGTATCCAAACAGATGAAGAATACCCAAGGGGGCACCCTCAAGTAGCGCAGGTTGCCATACAGCAAGCAGATAATTTGGCCAATAATTTAAAAGCAATGGCCGATAATCGTCCATTAAAGAAATTTAAATACAAAGATCTTGGTTCTATGGCCACTGTCGGTAGGAGTTTGGCCGTAGTGGATTTGCCATTTATGAAATTCCAAGGTTTCTTCGCTTGGATCACCTGGCTTTTCGTTCACTTAATGGCGATTGTTGGGGTGAAAAACAGAATATTTATTTTCTTGGATTGGGCATGGAATTATCTTTCATTTGACCCTTCTTTGAGATTGTTGATTAGGCCACGTTATGTAAAACCTAAAGAGAAGGAAGAGTTAGTTGAAGACAAACATGAGGAATATGATAGTAAATGATGTGTATTTTCATTAGTGTTTTTAAACAGTTGATACCAGTTTTAGTACAGTTTATGTTTATTTCTGTTTAGAATGGAGCTAATATAGGTGTTGGGCAGTTTTATGTTTTTTGCACCTTTTAGAATAGTTTCGAGATATTCTTTTTCAGGAAAAATGGCTGATATATTTTGTGGGGAAATGAAGGTGAATACTTTTAATTCCCCATTTTTTGTTTGTATATCCAATTCCTTAAAATCATAAAGTTTTTCAGATTTTAGAAAATGTTTGATATCATCTTTGTGTAGTTGGTACAGGGCTCCATAAACAGTTTCATTTGGACTTACTATGATATTTGCTCTTGCACTTCCATTTGGATTTTTATGATTGAATCTAAACCCATAGCCTTTAAGGACTCCTATGCCCATATACTTTGAAGGGTGTATTAGTCGGCTGTCAAGGGTAGATTGGTCAGGGTTACTGGCAAAGCCAAAATACTTTATGTTTTCCATATTAGGCTAATTTGAATGAAGCTATTGAAAAGTAGGGAATTGTTTCTGGGAATCAATAATCTAGTACAAAGAAAGTTTACGATACTAAAGCCTTTTTACGGATATCAAGTAAATAGATGAGGAAGAATCCAATTATATAAAATATAAGGTCTTTATAATCAAAAGCCCCAATTATTCCTGGAACCAACAGGCAGAATAGTTCTTGAGATAAATATATAGTAAGAATCAGCAGGGCACTTTTCAAGGAAGGGGATTGACTTTTTGCAGGCTTGTTAAAAAAGAGGTAGACTATGAGTAATGAAACCAGTCCTGGCCCGCTATCCGCTAAGCCTAAGTTATTAAACTCTTTCTTTGTATGATAAGGTCGATAATGGCTTACAAGTAAATAGCCCAAGATGAAAAGGGAAAGGATTTTAGTGGAATGATTAAATGTTGGCATTTATCGCTTTCACAATTAAAAACTGATTATAGTATAATAGCTATAAATGAGAGACTGTTTACAGAGGCATGTAATTTAATGGAGTTGAAAACACCATACTTTATCCTAAATCTCCCAAAAATATATCCTGAAAACATAAAGCCTAATACAGAAATCACTTTGAAGGAAGTTGTTTCACTGGTATAATAAATACCTATGTGAAATAAGCCGAATATGACGCTACTTATTATTAAAAATGCATGTTGATTGAAAAAGCCAACTTTAGGGATGCGGATTGCCTTGATAAATTGCTCCAATAGCAAATAGAGTAAGATAGCCAAGGTGAATTGCAATGCGTAATCAACAAAAATATTCAAGTTGGCGAAGTAGCTTATGGCTTTGAATACTGCTATTGACAAGAAGAATGCTCCCCCAATTTTCAAGTTTAGTGGATTTCGTACAAGAAATAACCTAAAAGCCAATTCTTCAAAAATTGGGGCCAAAATGATAAGTAAGAGGAAAAGTTTGGATGCATACCTAAAGGTTACTTCATCATGCTGAAATGGATGCAATCGTTCAAGGTAGCCTAATTCAAGTAGTTTTTTATTCAACAAAAAAGCTAAAGTTTGAGCGCAAAAATTAAGAAAGAGGTATTGGAAAAGTTTTTTATACATTTTATTTTTCATCAGATGATGCAAAAGGTGTAAGATTATTGCTCACACCTTTTTGATTTTACCTTACAAGGGATCTTGCCGTTCCAACTGCCTCAGATATATTTTCTGCGAGCCAATCAGCAAAATTACACGCATTGGCAGTCATGGCTCCTAATATGTTCGTTAAGAGATTTGGGGTCTATTAATAAACAATTCCCAAATCAATTCTGAGGATTACTACAATAATAATAGTGACAACGCTTCTTAACAGTTTTGTTATTTTAATTATCATTTCTCTTTTGTATTGATCGAATACAGATACTAAATAATGCGATGGATAAAGCGAGATAGTAAATAATAAATACGGGCTTACTTACCTGAAAACTGAATAATAAATATCTCTCACTCGAAACAAATAAGGCATATAATGCATTAAAAAGAAATATAGTAGCTAAAATAATAAAGAAAGTTTGTAAGAATTTCATATAACTTGAATTACCAGCTTATTGGGGCAGGGGAATGTTCTGCCCGTCTAAATTTTAGGCTCTATAATGGGTTGGCCCCATTTCATCAAACCTCCTCCCATCTGAATCAGGACAATCACAATCATAAGACCCATAACCATAACCTGCTGAAAAACCTGTTCCAAAAGCACTTATTATCTCAATAGCTATACCAATCCATCCACCATTTATGCTGGTACACTCATCAGTGTTTAGTTCGACTATTTTTATGTTGTTATCTTTCATAGTGGCTTTAATTAATTATTCAAAACGATACTTATTCATGTCTTCGCCGTTTCCTCCTCTAATAGGGTTGTCGTAGGCGGTATTTCATAATTGACAAAAAGTCTCAGCTATAATATAGCCTACCCTTTCCAAAAAATCTGACCCCAAGCCTCCATTTGTTTCCCTCATTTCCTCAAAGTTCAATACTCTTACATTTTTCATAATATACTAAACTTGGTTTTTTTCCCGCCATTTATGGGAGAGGGACTTTCCCAATCAGGGCCTTTTTAGAACTTTAGCTAGCATGTCAATTTGACCAGTCATAAGGCCAAGATAAAATAGTTCCGTCTAATCTTTTGGACGTTGAAAAGTTAAATATCATAAATGGGGCAGTCAGATTTATTTCTTCCAAATGTTGAGCATTATCTTCTCTATTAAAATGATTAAGGGTTTAGAACTTCAGTAGCACAAATGTTAAAATTTTGTTAAAAAGTTATTGACCCTTTAAACCCCAGATAGGAATAATGGTCAAAGGAGTATTAAACAAAAAATATAATGATTATGAAAAAAATAATGTTTTTGCTGGCGATATTGACTGCCACCGTTTTACAATCAGAGGCGCAACAAAGACAAGGGCGCGGTGAAATGGATCCAGAAAAAATGGCCGAGAGAGTGGCCGGCCATATGGAAAAGGAGCTAGAACTCAGTGAGGATCAAAAGAAAGAAGTTTATGCGCTTTTCTTGGAGTCTTCCAAGAAAAGAATGGAAATGAGGAATCAAGAAAAAGAGGAAAGAGAGGCAGCTCGTGAACAAATGAAGGCTGACAGGGAAGCGCAGCAAGCAAAGTTAAAGGAAATTTTATCTGAAGAGCAATTTGCTAAGTGGGAAGAGATGCAGAAGAAGATGCAAGAGCGAATGCGTGAACGTGGAGGTGACAGACAAAGGCGTGGAAATGGTGGTTCATAAATAAAAAAATAATTTCTTGCGTCTAATGACAAATTTTGGTTCATTTATCATAGAAGATCTTTTTAGATCTTCTTTTTTTATGTTTTGGCAGATGATTTGAGCAATAAAAGTAAATTAAATTATATAGCGCACCCGAGTATAACATGTAAGACCATGAATGAACATGCAATTATCATTTTTCAAAAAAATCCTCAGCCAGGAAAGGTAAAAACCAGACTTGGTGAGGTCATCGGAGGAGAAAAGGCCGCTGAGGTTTATGAATACCTGTTGAATTATACCCACGATTTGGTGAAAAACTATCCGGCAGATGTATTTGTATATTTTCAGGAAGAGGTTGATAAATCATTTTTATTGAATGAGCATTATCACCTTAGTTTACAAGGTAATGGCGGACTTTCAGATAAGATGAAACAAGCTTTTGCGGAGGTTTTAGGTAAAGGATATCAAAAGGTTCTGATAATTGGGTCTGACTGCATGGAGCTGAACACTGATATTTTAGATGAGGCATTTGAAGCACTTAATTATCAGGATTTAGTTGTCGGGCCAGCACAAGATGGCTCATTTTATCTATTGGGAATGGGAACTCTTTATGATGAACTCTTTGAAGAGAAATCGTGGAAAGACCTTTCTGATGTGGAGGATATTTATGCTGATGCAAAGCAACTAAAGCTCAATCTCCACAAGTTGAAGACACTTTCAGATGTGGAAGTATACGAAGATTTGAAAAGTCTAAAAGGTTTACTTAATATTCACTAAATCATAAAAAAAACTCCCTGCCGAGACAGGGAGTTTCCATCGAATTAACAAACTTGTTAAATAAAACTAAACTACTGTTATTCACAGAATTCAGCGTCTTCTACGTTCTCAAAGAAAGAACGATCTTTTCTTGGGAGGTTAGATTTACCCATTAGGAATTCATCCACTTTTACAGCTGACTCCCTTCCTTCAGAAATAGCCCAAACCACTAGAGACTGTCCTCTTCGCATATCACCAGCCAAGAAAACTTTTTGGTTAGTACTTTGGTATTCTTTTGACTTAGGAAGTGAATTTTCCATAGCTTCCACACCAAATGCATCAAGAAGACCATTTTGCTTAGGGCCGGTATAACCGATAGCCAATAAAGCAAGGTCACAAGGAACGGTTCTCTCAGTTCCTTCAATTTCGAAGAACTGCATTCTGCCGTTTTCCTCTTTCCATTCGATGTCCACTAAGGTAAGACCGGTAACTTGGCCTTGCTCATCTTTGGTGAACTCTTTGGTCAATACCGACCAAACCCTATCAGCACCTTCTTCATGGGAGCTTGAAGTTTTAAGGGTCATTGGCCATTCAGGCCAAGGGTTCAAGTGAGCACGTTGCTTTGGTGGCTTTGGCAATAATTCCAGCTGAGTAATGGAAGCAGCACCGTGACGGTTAGAAGTACCGATGCAGTCACTTCCAGTATCACCGCCACCGATTACGATGACATGCTTGCCCTTAGCAGAAATTGGGTTTGGGGTATCTCTTTCTCCACTAACCACTTTATTTTGTTCTCCTAGGAATTCCATGGCAAAGTGAACTCCTTTAGCTTCTCTACCTTTGATCTTAAGATCTCTTGGTTCTTGAGCTCCAGTGGAAAGCACTACTGCATCAAAGTCCTTAAGGATGCTTTCTGCTTTTGTTGTGTCGATTTCAGTTCCGGTGGCAAAAATAACCCCTTCATCTTCCATCAGTTTAACACGGCGATCAATTACCCATTTCTCCATTTTGAAATCAGGGATCCCATATCTTAGCAGACCACCTACTTTTTGGTCTTTCTCAAATAAGGTTACCTCATGCCCAGCTTGGTTCAATTGGTCAGCAGCAGCAAGTCCTGCAGGACCTGCACCGATAACTGCCACTTTTTTATCCGTTCTGGTTTCTGGAGATTTTGGAGTAGCAAGGCCCAATTCATAGGCCTTCTCCGCAATATTTTTTTCGATCAATTCAATTGCAACAGGATCCTTGTTGATACCTAGCACACAGCTGGCCTCACAAGGGGCAGGACAAATCCTTCCTGTAAATTCAGGGAAATTATTGGTGCCTCTTAGGATATCAAAAGCCTCTCCCCATTCTTTACGGTAAACTGCATCATTGAATTCTGGGATTACATTGCCCAGTGGACATCCCTGATGACAAAAAGGGATACCACAATCCATACATCTTGCAGCCTGATTGTTTAGTTTTTCAGGGGCAATCGGATGATGGATATCATTATAATCGCCAACCCTTTCTTTTGGGTCTCTATTATCTTCTAACTCTCTTTTATATTTAAGGAATCCGTCGTTCGCTCCCATCTTACACTAAAGTTTTTGATTGTTCTTCTTGTTTTAACGCTCTTTGCTTAAGTACAGCTTTGTAATCTCTTGGCATCACCTTGATGAATTTCTCCTTCTCGGTTTCCCAATTTTCTAGGAATTTAGCTGCCAAGCTACTGTTGGTGTACTTAACGTGAAGTTCGAGTTCTTTCTTGATGATGTCGAAATCTTCTTGCTCCAATGGATCCAAATCAACCATTTCCTGATTGATATGTTTCACATTATCCTTTAGTAGGTAGGCGACACCGCCGCTCATACCTGCTGCGAAGTTTCTTCCAATTTCACCTAGATTGATCACCTGGCCACCGGTCATGTATTCACAACCGTGATCTCCGATACCTTCTACTACGGTTTTCACACCTGAGTTTCTTACGCAGAAACGTTCTCCACCCTTACCGTTGATGTAAGCGTGTCCAGAAGTGGCACCATAGAAGGCTACGTTACCGATGATGATGTTTTCCTCAGCTTTGAATTTTGCATTTCTGCTAGGATAGATCACCAACTGACCACCTGAAAGGCCTTTACCAAAATAATCATTGGCTTCACCTTCCAACTCGAATGTTACTCCTTTTGTCAGGAATAAGCCGAAGCTTTGCCCTGCCGAACCCATAAACTTATAGTGGATAGTATCATCCGGTAAGCCTGGACTTCCATAAATCTTGGAGATTTCATTGGAAAGCATAGCTCCAACCGAACGGTCTATATTTTTGATCTGGAAATTATCCTTAACAGGATTAGCCTGCTCAAGTGCTGGAAGTGCTGATTTGATCAACTTTCTGTCCAATACTTTCTTCAATTTGAAATCCTGGTCGATTTGCTTGTAGATACCTACGTGCTCAGGAACTTCTACCATGTGGAAGATTGGGCTAAGGTCTAGTTTATCCCATTTCCAATGGTTCAAGTGACCGGTAGATTTCAGTACATTTGACTGACCTACCATTTCGTTAACCGTTCTGAATCCTAAGGAAGCCATGATCTCTCTCAAGTCTTCAGCAAGGAATTTGAAGAAGTTAACCACATGGTCAGGGTTACCTGTAAATAGTTTTCTTAACTCAGGATTTTGCGTGGCAATACCTACTGGGCAGGTGTTCAAGTGGCATTTTCTCATCATGATACATCCTTCCACAACCAAGGCTGCAGTAGAAATACCCCATTCTTCAGCACCCAATAAGGCGGCGATGGCCAAATCCTTACCAGTTCTTACTTGACCGTCAGTTTGAAGGGTTACTCGGCTTCTAAGGTTGTTTTTCACCAAAGTCTGGTGAGCTTCAGCCAAACCAAGTTCCCAAGGTAAACCAGCGTGTCTGATGGAACTCAATGGAGAAGCACCAGTACCACCGTCAGCACCTGAAATCAAGATAACATCAGATTGTGCTTTTGCAACACCGGCAGCTACTGTGCCTACACCAGCTTGAGAAACCAGTTTCACGTTGATACGTGCTTTTCTGTTGGCGTTTTTCAAGTCATAGATCAACTGAGCCAAATCCTCAATAGAGTAAATATCGTGGTGAGGAGGAGGGGAGATAAGACCTACTCCTGGAGTAGAGTGTCTTACACGTCCGATCCAATCATCCACTTTGTGACCTGGAAGCTGTCCACCTTCACCAGGTTTCGCTCCCTGAGCCATTTTAATCTGCAATTCTTCGGCATTGGTGAGGTAGTTACTGGTCACACCAAATCTACCAGAAGCGACCTGCTTGATAGCTGATCTTTCCCAATCACCGTTTTCTTTTCTTTCGAAACGGATTTCATCTTCTCCACCCTCACCACTGTTGGATTTTGCACCGATACGGTTCATGGCGACAGCCAAGGTAGAGTGAGCTTCGTGAGAAATGGAACCAAATGACATGGCACCAGTAGCAAAACGCTTCAGGATAGCTTCAGCTGGTTCTACTTCTTCTATCGGAATAGAAATTCTTTTCTTAAACTCAAACAATCCCCTAATGGTAAGGGCATCTTTGGTTTGGTTATTTACTTTTTCAGCAAACTTCTTGTACAGTGCGTAGTCATTGTTTGCTGTGGATTTTTGTAGCAAATGGATGGTTTCAGGATTGAAAAGGTGTTTCTCACCTCTTCTTTTCCACTGGTATACTCCACCAGTTTCCAATCTCGGTCCTTCAAATCCATACGCTGCATTATGTCTGGTAAGTACTTCCTCAGCTAGTTCGTCAAAAGAAACACCGCTGATTCTACTGATAGTACCTTTAAAGCATCTTTCGATTACCTCTGGGCCTAAACCAACTGCCTCGAAAATCTGGGCACTTTGGTATGACTGAAGAGTACTGATACCCATTTTTGATAGGACTTTCAGCAAGCCTTTTCCAATCGCATCTTGATAGTTTTCGAACAATTCTTTCTCTTCGAATTTTTTAGAAAGCTGCTCATTCTCATTCAAGTGAACAAGTGTCTCAAGAGCCAAATATGGGTTGACCGCACTAGCACCGTAACCAACAGCAGTGGCAAAGTGATGGGTCTCTCTGATATCACCAGCTTCAGCAATAATGCCAGCCTTGGTTCTCAATTTCTTGTTGACCAAGTGGTGGTGAACACCACCAATAGCCAATAGTGAAGGGATTGGAGCAACACCTTCATAAGTGTTTCTATCAGAAATGATCAGGACGTTATAGCCTTCGTTGATAGCGTCAACAGCTTCTTGACAAAGCTTGTCCAATGCCTCAAGCATTCTGCCTGGCTTGTGGTCAGCTTTGAAATGAGCATAAAGGGTTTTAGACCTGTATCCTTTGTTTTCAAGGTTCTTGATTTTTTCCAAATCCTCATTCAACAACACTGGCTGAGAAATGTGGATCTGTCTGGTGTGCTGAGGGCTTTCCTGTAGGATATTGTAGCCTTCACCGATTCTGGTGAAAAGTGACATCACCAATCTCTCCCTGATCGGGTCAATAGGAGGGTTACTTACCTGGGCGAATAACTGCTTGAAGTAATTGGAAATATGTTGGCTTTGCTTGGAAAGTACAGCAGGAGGCGTATCCGCACCCATTGAACCTAGTGGTTCATAAGCTGTATCTCCCATTGGAGCCAAGATAGTATTGACATCTTCAGTAGTATAACCGAAGACAGTTTGTCTTTCTTTGATATTTTGGGTGTTATAAGGCTGAGAAAGCACCTTAGGGCTTGGCATCAATCTCAATTTCAACCTTTCTTTTCTTACCCAAGTATCGTAAGGCTTGTTTTCGCAAACTTCAGCTTTTACTTCCTCATCGAACATTACCTTACCCTTTTCAAGGTCAGCCATAATCATTCTTCCAGGGCTGATTCTACCTTTTTCTGTTACAGTAGCTTCTCTGATTGGTAAAGCACCTGCCTCAGAAGAAAGAATCAATCTGTCATCAGAAGTAGTGAAGTAACGAAGTGGTCTTAAGCCGTTTCTGTCCAAAGTTGCGCCCAAAGACTTACCGTCAGTGAACAATAAGGCCGCAGGACCATCCCATGGCTCCATCAATGCTGCATGGAACTTATAGAATGCCTTTTTGGACTTGTCCATTGATTTATTGTCCTGCCAAGCTTCAGGTACCAACATCATCATAACATGTGGTAAAGATCTTCCACTTAGGGTCAGCAATTCTACCATCGCATCCAGGTTAGCTGAATCAGAATAAGTAGAATTGGTAATTGGCATTAATTTGTCAAGCTCTTCATCGTTAAACAACTCAGACTTCATCAATGACTCCTTAGAGCGCATCTTGTTCAGGTTACCTCTGATGGTGTTGATCTCTCCATTGTGGGATAAATACCTGAAAGGTTGCGCCAATCTCCAGTTAGGGAATGTGTTGGTAGAAAATCTTGAGTGAACTAATGCAAGGGCAGAAGTTATTTTATTGTTTTGAAGATCCTTATAAAAAGCAAGAACCTGATCAGTTCTCAATTGTCCTTTATAAATAAGGGTATTGGAACTGAAACTAGCAAAGTAAAATGATCTATTAACCCCTGGGATTGTTGAGTTAATTACTTTTGTAGCATAGTTTCTTAGCACATAAAGTTTTCTTTCAAGTGCCTTGCCTACTAGACCTTCTTTATGTTTAACGAAAAGCTGCTCAATATTTGGCATTACTTCCAAAGCACCTGAGCCTGGTACAGTTTCATCCACAGGGACTTCTCTGTAACCGATGAGCTCAAAATCCATTTCCTCCAGGATTTTATTGAGCAGTATTTTTGATTTTTTATGTAGTTGTTTGTTCTTAGGAAAAAATGTCATGCCCACTCCATAACTACCTTCTTCTGGTAGTTCAAAGCCAGCACGGTGAGTCACCTCCTTCATAAAATCATGTGGTACCTGAATCAAAATACCCGCTCCATCACCTGTTTTAGGATCACTGCCTCTTCCTCCTCTATGCTCCATATTGCTCAGCATAAAGAGCGCATCACTTATCGTCTCATGGCTTTTGTTGCCCTTCACATTGACCACAGCGCCAATCCCACAGGCGTCGTGCTCAAACTGTGAATGGTATAATCCTTCATTCATAGTTAGTGTTATTTAAATAGGTTTGTAAATTCGATTGAATAAATTACAAAGAATTTTTCTTTTTTTAAAATCTCGGCAACAAAAGAACGAAAAAAATACATTAGTAACCAAATTTGGCTATGATTTTTACAATTATTAAAATAGAAATCTGGAAGCTGTTATTGCTGACTATTGGTAATTTTATGTTGAATTGACTGAAATAGGTTGAAAAATAAACTTGTTTTTTTGAATTTTACGTAAAATTACTCAGATGGGGTTTGAAAAAATGAATTTCTAATTGTTTTCTCTGAAATTAAAAATAATTAGGGTAAACCTGATAGTATTCAAGTTTATTGGTGAATTTTTGAAAAAATGTGAATACTTATATCCTTTATCCTTCTTTGAAAATTTATATTGACTGTTTCTTTCTTTTTTTCTGGATGTTAATCTTCGTTATGCGATAAATCTCCCGTTACTTGTGGGTTCATATAGACCTTTACTTTTTTGATTCTCCTTGCATCCACAGCCAATATGGTAAATGTGAATTTATCAAATTGAATCTTGGATCCGTTTTTAGGGAGTTTTCTGTTAAGTTCCAGTAGTAGGCCGCCAAGCGACTCGCTATCTCCTTTTACCTCGTCAAATGATTGCGGGTCGAGTTCCAGTCTTTTGCAGAAGTCATTTAAGGATACTTTTCCTTCGAAAACATGGGTGTTCTCATCGATTTGCTTGTAAAGCAAATTGTCTGCGTCGTCAAATTCGTCATTGATCTCACCGATGATTTCTTCGATCAGGTCTTCAAGGGTAACAAGCCCGGATGTTCCACCGTATTCATCCACAACAATCGCCATATGGACTCTTTTGTTCTGGAAATCCTTTAAAAGGGCGTCCACCTTTTTGTTCTCAGGGACAAACAATCCCTTTCTGGTAAGCGTTTGCCACTGAAAATCATCTTCTTTTTCTATATGTGCCAAGAGGTCCTTAATATAGAGTATCCCCTCTATATTGTCTATGGTTTCTTTATAAACAGGAATCCTTGAATAGCCGCTTTTATTGATTTTGTCCATTAGCTCATGGAAGTCCATTTCTACATCCACTGCTGTAATGTCCATTCTTGAGCACATCACCTGTTTCACTGACAAAGTGCCAAAGTTCACAATGCCTTTGAAAATATCTTTTTCACCTTCTGTAGTGTGCTCCGCGGTGATTTCTAATGCTTGGTGAAGTTCGTTTACTGAGAGTGTATAGCCCTTTTTTTCAATTCTTCTCTCAATGATGTTGCTTATGGCCATAAGGAAAGAAGAAAGCGGTGCTAGGGCAATAGAGAAAAAATGCAAGGATTTGGCCATGAGTTTGGAGAAGCTTACCCGTGCATTGTTGGCATATACTTTTGGTACTATCTCACCGAAAAAGACAATGGCAAAGGTAACTCCAACGGTCTGAATAAGAATGATGAGAATTCCTGTGGCATCTGTTCCAAAAAGGTTGATGGTGAAGAAAGTGGTCAGGGTTACAATACCAATATTAATAAGGTTGTTCAGTATTAATATAGTGCTAAGAAGTTTTTGAGGAGCTTCTATTAGCTTGATGACCAGTTCAGAGTTTTCTTCCGATTCATTACTCAACTCTCCTAGATCATCGTGGGATAAAGAAAAATAAGCCACTTCAGAGCCTGATACTAGGGCTGAAGCCATTAACAGAAGTAGAAAAATGAGGCTGTTTATTATGATATAGCCAGCTGAAATCTGGTTAATTTCAGCCAGCATTGACAAACTCGGGTATGGATCGTCCATTAAATGATTCAAATATTGTTATGCAAAATTAATGATTTATCCATTAGGATTCTAATCTGATGTAAATTAGAATGGAAGGTCATCTTCTCCCTCATCTATATTGGTATTCGATGAAGGCATTGATGCAGGTTGTGGACTGTTTGAGCTTGCTTGGCTCATGGTGTTAGGATTTGAGCTTGGTTGGCCACCTCCTTCGGAATTTCTTGATCCTAGCATAGTAAAGCTTAGTACCCTGATTTTAGTCCTTTTCCTGTTATTGCCTTGTTCATCTTGCCAAGTGTCGGATTTGATTTTTCCCTCGACAAAGATTTGACTGCCTTTTCTAAGGTATTGTTCAGCTATTTTTGCCTGTCCATCCCAAAGTTCAAGATCATGCCATTCGGTGTTTTCTACACGATTTCCATTTCTGTCCTTATAGGCTTCCGTGGTAGCTAGGGTAAGGTTGGCCACCACACTCCCGCTTTCCAAGTGTCTTACTTCTGGGTCTTTACCTAGGTTGCCTACTAATATTACTTTGTTTACACCGGCCATAGTTTAAATTAAAATTTATGTTGCTTAAATGCGTATAGTTAAAATTAAGGATTATTTTTTATCGTTCAAATATCGGACAATCAGTTTTGGCTTGCCCAAGGCTTCCAATTCATCTGGCTCACGAAGGAGGTATCCTTTATGTTCTGCCCAATCTTCAAGTGCTTTTTGGTAATCACTTGGGATTTTGAAAGAGACAAAGTTTGAAAAAATTTTTTGATGAGTTAGTATATGTTTATAAGTCTTTTCGCTTTCAAAATGGATCGTTGGGCTAAATGCTTGAAGTTCATGAAACAATTTTGATTCTTCGAGGTCTATGTTTTCCGGTGATTGAAATTCAACCAAGGGAAAGTCGGTTAAGCCCTCCCAAATATCTTTAGGTCCTCTTGTTTTAGTGATGGTTTTCCCATTGCACTCTATATCATGGTACAAGAAAGCCCTTGTGCTAACTTTTATCTTTTTGTTCTTGACCGGTAATTTTTCGACCAAGTCATTGTTATAAGCGTAGCATCCTGACTGTAAGGGACAGCTATTGCAGTCCGTCTTTTTCGGGGTGCACTGCAATGCGCCAAATTCCATGATGGCTTGGTTGTATTCATCGGGCTGCTCAGGGGAAATGACCTGGTTGGCCAGATTTTGAAATTCTTTTTTGCCTGCAGTGCTGCTAATATCTGTGTCAATTCCGAAATATCTGCTTAATACCCGGAATACATTTCCGTCTACCACGGCTACTTTTTCTTTATAGGCGAAGGAGGCAATTGCAGCGGCTGTATACTGACCGATTCCTTGTAGTTTGAGTAGGCTTTTATAGGTGTTTGGGAATTCGCCTTGGTGGTTGTCCACTACTTGTTTGGCACATTTGTGTAGATTTCTGGCTCTACTATAGTATCCAAGTCCTTGCCAAAGTCTTAAAATTTCTTCTTGTGGACTGGCTGCTAAATCGCCAACAGTCGGATAATTTTCTATGAATTTTTGGAAATATGGTAAGCCTTGTGCCACCCTTGTTTGTTGAAGAATAATTTCTGATAGCCAAATGATATATGGATTTTGGGTGTTTCTCCAAGGCAGATCCCTTTTATTTTCCGGGTACCACTGGAGTAGTTTTTGGGAAAAATGGTTGAAATTCAAAACTTTTGAAATTTTTTCTTAATTCTTTTCGTTGAACAAAAGACGCTAATTTTCTTCATTTTGTTTTTATATTGAAAAGCATCATTTAAATTTGCAGTCCCAAAATTAGTTGGTTAATAGATTGTTAAGCAATTTAATCAAATTAAAATTTAAATACAGTGACTAAAGCAGAGGTAATTACCAAGATTTCGGACAAGACAGGAATTCAGAAGGACGATGTGACTCAAACCATTGAAGCATTTTTCAAGGTGGTGAAAGATTCCATGTCTGAGGGAGAGAATATTTATGTGAGGGGTTTCGGTAGCTTCATCAATAAGAAGCGTGCTAAGAAAATCGCCAGAAACATTTCTAAAAACACTGCTATCGTGATCGATGAGCACTATGTTCCGGCTTTTAAGCCATCAAAAGTCTTCATTGACAAAATCAAAAACAGCAAAAAAGTTAAAGAAGTAGCTTTTCAAGATTAATCCTTAGAAGTTTCTGATTTATGAAAAAGTCGCAAATCATTCTTGTCGTAGCTGTAATTGTCGCTGTTGGTGTCTTGTACTCCCTTCCCAGGGTAGTGGTGGATAACTCAGAAGAAGGTCAAAGTATGGCGCAGCAAGGTGATGCGGCTTCTGAACCTGTCACCGAAGCACACAATGCAAGTGTGGCAGATTCAGACAAATTAACAGTTAGTGGTCTGGCTACCAAACTGGAAAAAGAAGAAAGTAAAGAAAATTTTGTTATCTTTGCAGATTCAATAGCCTCTATCTATTCTGGAGCTGGGATGTATGATAGCGCGGCCTATTATTTAGGGCTAAGTGCTGAGAAGTTCCCTGATCCCAAATCTTTAGAGAAAGCAGGAAATGCTTATTATGAGGCATTTGGCTTTGCGATGGACCAAAATAAAATGGCCTATTTGGCTGAGCAGACCAGATCATATCTAAATCAGGTATTGGAAAATAATCCTGAGAGGCTTGATCTAAAAACTAAAGTGGCCATGACACATGTGTCATCCACAAACCCTATGCAGGGTATTATGATGCTTAGAGAGGTGCTTGAGCAGGATCCTCAAAATGAAGAAGCCCTATTTAATATGGGGGTATTATCCATGCAATCTGGTCAGTATAAGAAGGCAGTGGAGCGTTTTGAAGACCTAATCAGTCATCATCCAGCGAATGTCCAAGGTCAGTTTTACTTGGGGGTGAGCTATTTCGAAGCTAAGCAGAAAAATAAAGCGAAAAAACAGTTTCAGCTGGTGAAAGACATGACAGAAGATCCTATGATCATCTCAAGTGTAGATAACTATCTGGGGCAATTATAAAAGTATTGTTAAACTAAAATCCATAAGATTATGCCTTGCGGTAAAAAAAGAAAAAGACATAAGATCGCTACGCACAAGCGTAAGAAAAGACTAAGAAAAAACAGACATAAGAAGAAGTAATACACTTCTTCTTTTATAGTTTTTACACAAGAACGTTCATTAACATAAAGGAGACACGATTTGAGTACGGAATTAGTAATTGATTCTGCTCAAAACGGTAGTCGAATAGCCCTTTTAAAAAATAAAGGACTGGTTGAACTTCATTCCGATGAAGAAAACAACCAGTTCAAAGTGGGGGATATGTACCTGGGCACGGTCCGTAAAATCGTCAATGGGCTCAATGCAGCTTTTATTGATGTGGGCTATGAAAAGGATGCATTTTTGCATTACCAGGACCTCGGGCCAAAAGTGAAAAGTCTGATCAAGTATACTAAACAGATCAGAAACAATCACTCCGAGCATCCCACGCTTAAAGGGTTTGAGCTAGAACCTGAGATAGAAAAGCTTGGAAAGATTTCTCAAGTCCTTTCTAAAAACAATCAAATTTTAGTTCAGGTTGTAAAGGAGCCGATTTCTACGAAAGGCCCGCGACTATCCTGTGAGCTCTCCTTAGCCGGTCGTTATTTGGTACTGGTACCTTTCTCCAATTCAGTCAATGTATCTAAAAAGATCCGTAAAGCTGAAGAAAGAAGAAGACTTGCCAGGCTAATCACTTCCATCAAACCTGCCAATTTTGGTGTTATCATTAGAACAGTTGCTGAAGGACAGTCTGTAACGGAACTGGACAAAGACCTCAGAAACTTGGTGAACACCTGGGAGGATGGGATGAAGAAGTTGATGAAAGCCAAAAGTAAAGACAAGGTTATAGGAGAAATGAGTATGGCCAGCTCCATAATAAGAGACCTGCTCAACGAATCATTCGATGCAATCACGGTAGAGGATGAATTAATCTATGATCAGATTCGATCTTATATCAGATCGATCGCCCCTGAAAAGGAAAAAATTGTTAAGCTTTACAACGGTAAAGCCAAGCTATTTGAAAGTTTTGGAATTGAAAAGCAGATCAAGAGCCTGTTTGGACAATCGGTAAGTCTTCCGCATGGCGGATACCTTATTATAGAACATACCGAAGCGCTGCACGTTATCGACGTAAACAGCGGAAATAAGTCCAACCAAGAAAGCGACCAGGAAACAACGGCATTAAAAACCAACCTGGTGGCTGTCAAAGAAATTGCCAGACAGCTTCGCCTCCGAGATATGGGAGGGATTATAGTCATTGACTTCATAGATATGAAGAAGGCTGAGAATAAAAGGGCCGTATATGACGCAATGAAGGCTGAGATGAAGGATGATAGGTCCAAGAATACAGTGTTGCCATTGACCAAGTTTGGGTTGATGCAGATCACCAGGCAAAGAGTAAGACCTGAAGTGAATATTGTGACCAAGGAGACCTGCCCTGCATGTAATGGGACAGGAAAAATCCAAGCCTCTATTTTGGTGGCTGATAAGCTGGAAAGAGATCTTGAGTACACTGCTGTGCATCAAAACTTAGCCAATATTAAGGTTGGCTTACACCCTTACCTTCATGCTTATTTTACCCAGGGTATGATTTCCAGAAGGGTAAAGTGGTTTTTTAAATATTTCAAATGGGTAAAACTGATCAAAGATTCTTCATTACCAGTGACGGAGTATAAATTCCTGGATGAAACAGGAGAAGAAATAGAACTTACAGTAAAAGACGGAGCCGAATAAGCTCCGTTTTTTTTTAAACTATTAGGGATTGTTGGTTTCAGTGATCAACTTGATTCCTTTCAGAGTAAGTTCTCTATCTATCATATCAAATTCACCTTCTAAGCTACTGATGATTGCTGAGAGTCCACCAGTAGCAATTGTTTTTACTTCCCTATTCATTTCCTTACGTATGGCCGCAAGCATTCCTTTTACTAGGCCAGTGTAGCCATAGAGGATGCCCGCTTGGATGGAATGTATAGTGTTTTTCCCAATTGCGGATTTGGGCATTTCCAATTTTACTTCTGGAAGTTTGGAGGTATTTCTAAATAGAGATTTAATGGCTGTTTTAAGCCCTGGTACTATGTTGACTCCCATAATTTTGCCTTGCTCATCAATAATGGTAAATGTAAGCGCCGTTCCAAAATCAATGACCACACAGGCGGTTCGGAAATATTCATAAGCTGCTGCCGCATTTGCCATAAGGTCAGTGCCTATTTCTGCAGGTCTAGCCGTTGAAACCAAAAGGCTTGAATAACTTCTTTCATTGATTAAGTGTGGGCTTTTGTTAAAAAATGATTCTGAAAATTGAACCAATAGATTGCTTATTTCCGGTACTACCGAACTGATCCCAACTGCTTTTACTAAAGTAGCGCTCAAACCATTTTCGAGAAAATAGAATTGAATGTTTTTTACCAGATAATTCAGCGTTAGGTCCATTTTGGTTTCCAGACGAAACTCATGGGTCCATTTTTCAGTTGCTGGATTATAAAATCCAAAAACGATATTCGAATTTCCTGCGTCTATAGATAAAAACATATTCTTAATATTTGATTATGTTAGGGTAAGGATAATCTTCAGTGACTTTACTGAGATACTTAAAACTAGCATGTCTCTATTCCAAAAGGAAGGAAGTCTTTAGTTCTTTTTACAATTTTTCATAATTTCGAGTCATGTATACGATCAGAGAAGGAAAAAGAGAAGACTTGCCAAGGATCTTTGAGTTGATCGAGGAATTGGCATTGTATGAAAAAGCTCCAGAGGAAGTGACCAACACGGTTAAAATGATGGAGGAAGATGGTTTTGGCCCTAATCCGGTGTATGGCTTTTTTGTTTTGATCAAGGAAAGTACACAGGAAATTATAGGGACCGCAATATATTATTATAGATACAGTACTTGGAAAGGAAGGAGATTGTACTTGGAAGATTATATAGTTACCGAAAAGGAAAGAGGCAAAGGAGCAGGGAAATTACTTTTTGAAAGAGTAATGAAAAAGTCTGTGGAAGAGAAATGCACGGGTATGATGTGGCAAGTTTTGGATTGGAATGATCCTGCTATTAACTTTTATAAAAAATATAAGGCTGACATAGAAGGTGGGTGGTACAACTGCCATTTGCAATCTGAAGAGATAGAAGAAATGTTAGCTTCCAAATAATAAAAAGCAAAGCCCCAACAATGGGGCTTTGCTTTTTATACCTCTTGAAGGAGGGAGCGGAAAATCGCGTATTTGTCTTTAAAGGATTTTTGGAAATCTTCTTGATGGGCCTGAAGGAATTTGGTTTGGTATTCGTAAACCTTTTCCATGCTATCTGCGAAATACTGTACAGAATAGTTAACTCCACCATCGTGTGGCTCGTGCATTAACTTGTAGAATTTGTTTTCACTGAAAATACCAGTGGCCATCACAGATGGTATATGCTCATCCTTCATCCATTTGATCCATTTCTGCTCTACCTCTTGGTCAATATTTACAGTAATATTATATAAAATCATATTTGTTTATTTTGTTTAAATTCATGACGGAAAGAGTAAACAATTTTAATTTTGTTTACTTTGTTACAAAAATAGGAATAATCCCTGGAAAGCACTTTTAACTTAGGCTCAATTAAGAAAAAGTGAATATTGTAAATCACCCGATAAACATTTCAAATCAAAACTGGTTATTCTTTTGATGATGGTTAATGCAATTTTATTTGTGGTAATAGGCTTCTTGTTGATGGAGCTTTCTGGTTGGTTTATACACAAGTTCCTTATGCATGGGTTATTGTGGAGAATCCATAAAACTCACCATGAGCATTCCAAGGGGTTTTTGGAGCTGAATGATGTTTTCTCAATATTGTTTGGTGGCGTGTCAGTTTTACTGATGTGGAAAGGCTTTGGGTCTTTGGACTATCGTTTTTGGCTTGGAGTGGGGATTAGTGTTTATGGTCTTTGTTATTTTCTATTGCATGATGTACTTATTCATAGAAGAAGTAAGTGGTTGAAAAGGCCTAAGAATGTTTTTTTTTCCGGAATATTCAAGGCCCACCAAGCCCATCATGCCAATAACCAAAAGAAAGGAGCGGAAGCATTTGGTTTATTTATTGTTCCAAAGAAGTATTTTAAAGAAGGGAAGAAATGAGTAGTTATTCTATAAAGGATCTGGAGCATCTCTCAGGGATCAAGGCCCATACCTTGAGGATATGGGAGCAGCGCTATGACTTGTTGCATCCAAAGCGCACCGAAACCAATATTCGTTATTACGATGATGATGATCTAAAGCTCATATTGAATGTAGCTTTATTGAACAATAATGGTCTGAAGATATCTAAAATTGCCAAAATGTCCTCTGAAGAGGTTCGGTTAAAGGTGGTTGAGCTGACGGAAGGAGTGATGGCGCATGAAGATCAGATCTATGCCTTGACGGTAGCTATGATAGAAATTGATGAGGAGCGCTTTGATAAGGTATTATCTATGAACAATAGAAGCATTGGTTTTGATGAAACCATGCTAAAGGTCATTTATCCTTTCTTGGCAAAAATTGGTGTTTTATGGCAGGTTGGTTCAATTACACCTGCACAGGAACATTTTATAAGTAATTTGATTAGGCAAAAACTAATTGTTGCCATTGATAGGTATGTTTATCAAGGTGGAGGAAAAAAATTCATGTTGTTTTTGCCTGAAGGAGAACTGCATGAGATCTCGTTACTTTTTGCAAGTTACCTGATCAAAAGAGAAGGGCATAAGGTTATTTATTTGGGACAAAGTACTCCACAAAATGATTTGGGTGAAGTATATAGTTTTCATAAACCAGATTATTTGATCACTGTTGTCACCACTTCTCCGGATATCCATAATTTACAAGTGTATTTGGAAGCCTTGTCCAACCAGTTTTCTGAGAGTAAAATTATAGTCTCTGGTTATCAGGCATTGCGGGCGGAGTTCGAGTTTCCTAAAAACATATATTTAATGGAAAAAATTGAAGATATAAAAATGTTTATGGAGGAGATGAACAATATTCCACAGGAAAAGTAAGAAGGGGAGATGTATTGGATTGAACTAAGCAGGCGAAAGTCTGCTTTTTTATTGCCTTTCCATAAAATTGTTTAACTATAATTAAAAAAATAATAAACAAAACTTTGAATATTGTTTAATTAAAATTATATTTACTTAAACAAAATAATCAAAGGCATGACAACTTTAGAATTCAGTTACTCGCTTAACCAGTATTCCAAGACATTAAAGCCTTTTGCACTTAGGCTGACCAAGGATGTGGATGATGCAAATGATCTGCTACAGGACACAGTCCTAAAAGCATTTACGAATAGAGATAAGTTTTCGGATGGTACTAATTTGAAAGCATGGCTTTATACCATTATGAAAAACACTTTTATTACCAATTATCAGAGAATGGTAAGAAGAGCCACTTTTGTAGATACAACTGATAATTTACATTATATTAACTCTGGTGATGTCTGTATTGAAAATGGTGCTCAGGGAGGCTTTACCCTTGAAGATATCAAAGCCTGTATCGAGAATTTAGACAAAGTGTACAAAGAGCCTTTTATGATGCACTTCAGTGGATATAAGTATCAGGAGATTGCTGAGAAATTAGATCTTCCAATAGGTACTGTTAAAAACAGAATTCATATCGCAAGAAAAATTCTTAAAGAGGATTTAAAAATTTATAAAGTTGATTAGGATGACGGATGATCAGGTAGTGGTAATAGGGGCGGGCTTTGCTGGAATAGCGGCTGCTACCAGGTTGGCCAATCAAGGCTATAGTGTAAAGCTGTTGGAGAGGCACAATAGTCCTGGCGGACGTGCAAGGAATTTTTTCGCTGAAGGATTTACTTTTGATATGGGGCCTAGTTGGTACTGGATGCCTGATGTATTCGAAAACTATTTTTCCCAATTTGGAAAGAAAGTGTCTGATTATTATGAATTGGTGAGGTTAGACCCTTCTTATAAGGTGATTTTTGCTAAGAATGATGAAATGAACATTCCCGCCAATTTTGAAGAGTTAAAGTTGCTTTTTGAAAGAACAGAAACTGGAAGTGCTAAAAAATTAGAAGAGTTTTTGGCTCAAGCAGAACAAAAGTATAAGATTGGTATTCAAGAATGGGTTTACAAGCCTGGCCAATCCGTTTGGGAATTTGCCCAGCCAGGTATAATCAACGACCTGATAAAGCTGGATATATTCCATTCCATGAAAAAACATGTGGCCAAATTTTTTAAAAATGAAAAGCTGATAAGGCTGATGGAGTTTCCCATTTTGTTTTTAGGCCAAACAGCAGAAAAGATACCAGCACTGTATAGTTTGATGAATTATGCTGATTTGGTTTTGGGAACTTGGTATCCTATGGGGGGAATGCATGAGATAGTGAAGGCAATGGTTACTCTTGCTGAGGAAAAGGGGGTTGAATTTGTGTATAATGCAGATGTGTCTCATCTTCAGATTAAGGAGGGCGCTGTATCCTCAATTTTTTTGAAGAATGGAAAAATCATACCTGCTGATATAGTAATTGCTGGCGCTGATTATCATCATGTCGATGCCGCACTATTACCTCCAGAATACAGTAATTATTCCGAAAGATACTGGGACAAGCGTACCCTAGCACCCTCCAGTTTGATTTTCTATTTAGGGGTCGATAAAAAATTATCTGGGCTCAATCATCACAATTTATTTTTTGATGAAGCATTGGAGCCACATGCTGACGCTATATATGAAAATCCTGATTGGCCAGACAAGCCCTTGTTTTATGTGTGCGCGCCATCAGTCACCGATCCATCTGTAGCCCCCAAAGGGAAGGAAAATTTGTTTATCCTTATTCCGTTGGCGCCTGGCTTGGATGACACAGAGGAGCATAAAGAAAGATATTATCATATGGTTATGGATAGGCTTGAAAAGCTCACCGGTCAATCTATTCGTGATCATGTGATCTACAAAAGGGCATATGCTCAAAGCAATTTTGTTCAAGATTATAATGCATATAAAGGTAATGCATATGGTCTGGCCAATACCTTGGGTCAGACAGCTTTGCTTAAACCAAAAATCAAGAACAAGAAGTTAAAAAATTTATATTACACAGGACAGTTAACAGTGCCAGGACCAGGAGTTCCGCCTTCCCTGATTTCTGGGCAGGTGGTCGCTCATGAAATCATTAAAAATCATTTTTCTAAAGCTCATCAAAACTAGACTTATGGACGCCTTAAAGTTATATCATAATACGACATTGGAATGCAGCAAGCTTGTGACACGTCGCTATAGTACCTCTTTTAGTTTGGGTATTCGAGTGATGGATGACCAGTTTCATATGCCAATTTATGGGATATATGGTTTTGTAAGGTTTGCAGATGAGATAGTGGATACTTTTCACCACAAGAACAAAGCGTATCTTTTGGAAAAATTCAGAAAGGATACTTACGAGGCTATTGATCAACAGATCAGCTTAAATCCCATATTGCATGCTTTTCAAATGGTCGTTCATCAATATGGAATTGAAAAGGACTTGATTGATGCTTTTTTGAATAGCATGGCGATGGATTTGGATTTTAGTACATATAGTGATGATAGGTACAAGGAATATATTTATGGTTCAGCAGAAGTGGTTGGCCTGATGTGCTTAAAAGTGTTTTGCCAGGGTAATCATGAAGCCTACGAGAAATTAAAATCCCCTGCTTGTAAATTGGGGTCTGCTTTTCAAAAAGTTAATTTCCTAAGAGATATCAAGAGTGATTTTGAAGAGCGCGGAAGGGTATATTTCCCAGGGGTAGACTATCGGACTTTTGACCATTCAATGAAACAGATGATTGAAGCAGACATAGAAAAGGATTTTGAGGATGCCTATGAAGGAATAAAGAGATTGCCAGTGGGGGCCAAAATAGGGGTTAAGATTGCGTATCTGTATTATCTCAATCTATTCAGGAAAATCAAGAAATTAGAGCCAAATACCATTACCCTTAGGAGGGTGAGGGTTCCAAATATCAAAAAATTATCCCTTTTAATGAGTATTTATTTTGGTACCAAATTAGGTTTCGAATAAGGTGTTTATGGAGAAATATCTCTATTTGATTTTAGACATAGCAACTTTACTGTTGCCTTTGCTGTGGAGTTTCGAATCCAAAATCAACTATTATAAAAAATGGTTTGCCCTATTTCCTGCCATTTTGATCACCAGCTTGGTATTTATCATCTGGGATGAATGGTTTACCGTCATAGAAGTTTGGGGATTTAACCCTAGATATTTGACCGGTGCTTACTTTGGGAGCCTGCCTGTGGAAGAATGTCTTTTTTTTCTGATAGTTCCTTTTTCTACCATATTTATCTATGAGGTACTCCAATATTATATTAGAAAGGATTATTTGGCTAGTAAGGCCAAGGTATTGACTTTTGCACTATTGGGCATATTAATCTTGGTTGGAATTTTGAATCTCGACAAATGGTATACAAGTGTCAATTTCTTGTTTGTTGCTATGTTGTTGTTGTTTCACTACCATTATTTTGGAACCAAAATTCTGGGTAGGTTTTACCTATTTTATTTAGTGCATCTCATTCCCTTTTTATTGTTTAATGGCGCCTTGACAGGTGCTTTTACTCCAGAGCCGGTGGTGTTTTATGATAATGCCGAAAATCTGAGTTTTCGAATCATAACAATTCCTATTGAGGACTTCATTTATTCCTTGGGGCTAATGTTGATGAATATCAGCATTTATGAAAAAATAAAAGAAGGCAAAACAATAATCAGTCCTAAAGGTTAATAAGTTATGTTGGATCTTAATGTTCATATTGATACTAATTCAGGCTTTTGCTTTGGTGTGGTGTATGCGATTGAGTTGGCCGAAGATATTCTTAATGAGGAAGGTCATTTGTATTGTCTTGGGGATATAGTGCATAATGATGAGGAGGTAAAAAGGTTGGTAGAAAAGGGCCTTAAGATCATCGACCATGAAAGACTCAAAGAGTTGACAGGTGAGAAAGTGCTAATTAGGGCACATGGAGAACCCCCTTCAACCTATGAACTGGCCATAAAAAACGAATTGACTTTGGTGGATGCAAGTTGCCCGGTTGTGTTGAAGCTTCAAAACAGAATAAAGAATTCCTTTGATAAAAAAGAGAAGATATATATTTACGGAAAACATGGGCATGCGGAGGTAGAAGGACTGCTTGGACAAACCGCTAACAAGGCGATAGTGTTTCAGGATATTGGGGAACTGGATTTAGATAATATGCCTGAAAACATTACACTATTCAGTCAGACTACCAAAAGTACCGATAAGTTTTATGAGATTAACAGGATATTAATAGAGCAAGGAGTTACTGTTCAAACCAATGATACTATTTGCAGACAGGTTTCCAATAGGGATAAAGAATTGAGGAAGTTTGTTGAGTCATATGATAAAATTGTGTTTGTAAGTGGAAGAAAATCCAGCAATGGTAAAGCTTTGTATGAGGTGTGCAGACAGAATAATCCAAATACATTTTTTGTTTCCCATCCTGATCAGCTTGAAAAAAGTTGGTTTTCTTCGGGTGATTCTGTGGGGGTATGTGGAGCAACTTCTACTCCAATGTGGCTGATGGAGGACGTAAGAAAGTCACTACTTAGCTATTAATCTTCCTTTTATAGCTTCAGTAGAGTACCTTAGTAATATGACCAAATCAACATCTATAAATCAATCAGTGGGTCCTTTCGGTGTTATCATCGCTTTGGTGATCATTACTTGTTGGGCTTTGGTCCTTTGTTTTTTATTGAATTGGAAATTAGATTATTATAATCCATTGACCTATCTGGCCATTTTATTGCAAATGCATTTGTATACAGGGCTTTTTATCACGGCTCATGATGCAATGCATGGGACGGTTGCCAAAAATAAAAAAATCAATGATGCGATAGGCTGGTTTTCTGCTATCCTGTTTTCATTCAATTTTTATTTTCGGCTATTTCCCAAGCACCATGAGCATCACCGTTTTGTAGCTACAGGAAAGGATCCCGATTATCATGAATCTCATCAATTTTGGAAATGGTACTGGAGTTTTATAAAGGCCTACATTACCATAGGTCAATTGATTTTGATGGGGGTTTCTTTTCAAATTTTGAGAATATATTTTCCTGTTGAAAATCTGATTCTCTACTGGATGTTGCCAGCGATCTTATCAACCTTTCAATTGTTTTACTTTGGTACTTTTTTGCCACATAGGGGAGAACACCATAACAAACATAAGTCTGGAACCTTGCCGAAGAACCATTTATGGGCTTTTTTGTCCTGTTATTTTTTTGGATACCATTATGAGCATCATGATTCTCCCGGAACCCCGTGGTGGAGACTGTGGAAAATGAAGTGATCAGAAGAATATTATTAAGCTTTCCGAACCAATATTCCCCTTAATTTCAGCTATTTTTGTGGGATTTTATATATAATAGTTTTTCTCCATATGTACCAATTTCTTCATAGGTCAATTAAATGTCTATTATTTGTTAAGGTTTTTATAGGGGGGGGATTCGCTCATGCGCAAACTGATTCAAGTTCAGTAGAAAATGAGCAGGGAGAAAGTAAGTTTTTTAATACGGTAGATCATGTATTGAATAAGTTGAGTACAGATACTTGGTCATTTATCCCTGCAGTGACTTATTCTCCTGAAACTAGTCTGGGAATTGGGGCCGGGGCTATCAAGGTTTTTAAGTCCAAAAAAATGGAAGAGCAACAACTGCGGCCATCCTCCATGCCAATTACTTTTATTTATACTTTAAAGAAGCAGGCCATTTTAGAGCTTGATTTAGATTTATGGAAAAACTACAATAAGGATTATATCAATGCAAGGTTGGAGCTGACGGATTATCCTTTTAAATTTTATGGAATAGGGAATAATACGCCCATAGATAATCAGGAAGATTATGCTACGAGGTATGCCTATCTTCACTTAAATTATATGCGCAGGATTATTCCAAATGTTTATTTGGGGCCAAGGTTGGAATTCCGAACAGATAATATTTATGAGACCCAGCTCAATGGTACCTTGGAAAGTGGTGAGGTTCCTGGTTCCAATGATCCTAGGGTTGCAGGTCTTGGGCTTAAAACGAATTATGACTCCAGGGACGATATTTTCCAACCCAATTCAGGCTCTTATCATCAGTTTTCCTGGATGACATTTCAGCCCTTTTTGGGAAGTAAATTTACCTATAATCGTTATGAGTTAGACCTTAGGAAATACGTGCCTATTTGGAGGAATAAGATATTGGCAATGCAAGCGTGGTGGAGTTTTATTAATGGTGAAGCCCCTTTTCAACAAATGTCACTGATTGGGGGAAGCAAACGGATGAGAGGTTATTTTGAGGGCAGATACAGAGAAAAAATGGCCATGGTTTACCAGGCTGAGCTGAGATTGCCGGTATATGGAAACCTAGGAATGGTTTTTTTTGGCAATACCGGGCAGGTTGCCAATAAGGTTTCCCAATATGCCTTTGACCGTTTCCATTATGGGGCTGGCTTCGGGATTCGGTATAGGATGAACGATGAGGGAATAAATATTAGAATTGATTTTGCATTTGGTGACCAGACAGCTTTTTACTTTGGGCTAAATGAGGTTATTTGATGGACTTTGTTTTTCCATAGAAACAAAAAAAGATAGGCTACTAGTTTGACCTATCTTTTTTTGCTTAATTTTTTACTTAGTGATTAGTCAAAAACGTAACTTAAGCTAATGTGAGCCACAAAATTTGTTTTGTCCAGTCCTGCGATGAAATATTGATTAGGATTGTTTTCTAAGTACCATTTATAATTTAGGGTGTTGACATATTGGAATTTGCTGGAAAGAATAAAATTGTCGATTTTCCAGTCAGCTAATAGTGATGGTACTAGGTCTATGTATTTTCTTCTATAGTCTTTTATTATCTCAAATGTATTATAATAGTAATCATTATTGTAAACGATTCGCTCCATTTGGAATCCAATTTTGTTATAGTTTTTCACCCAACTGGCCTCTAGGAAGATTACATTGCTTCCAGGGCCATTACCTGCTCCCAGAACCTGCCCTAAGTGAGTGTAACCATGGCGCACATGAGGGTGCGTATACCAACTATTTTCAGCAATAATCGCCTCTCTAACTGTCTGGCCTGTTTGTGTCATTTCAGAACTTATCTGAATATAAGCATCTTCTTTTTTCAGTGGAATCAGATTACTAAATCCAAAGGTAAATGCTCGGTTTAGGTCTGGGTTGACCAAGAAATTTCTCAACTGTCTACTGTTTCCATTGGAGCCGTATTCTCCATAAAATTCAAACAGACCACCATGGCTCATCCATCTAAAATAACCAGAGCTCAATTGGTTTCTTTGATCACGGTCTGTATTGACAATATTTGAGGGGCCTTTTTCTCCATTAAATATAGGGAGATAATCTGCCAGCTTGTCCATATCATTGTAATACATTTGTGATACACTGCTATAGCCTACAGAAAGTCCAGGTACCCATTTAGGCTGGTAGCTGATAGTTATGCCAGAGAGATATCTCCAATCCTCATCCCTTTTGGGGATATAGGCTTCAGTTTGTTTATAAACAAACCCATGGTTTGGGGGTAAGTAACCTGAGTTTTTTAACTTTCCTGAGAAAAGTTGCCCTTCAAAGTATCCGATTTGTGTTGCTATTGGTCTATTTGTGTGGATGGTGGCATGAAGAAATCCAGGTGCATTATTGCTCATCAATAATGAGTTCCTTTTGCCTGGTCCCCACCAAATATTTTCATTGGAGACCCCAATTGAAAAATCTTTATAGGTGTATTTAATATTTGATTGGCCCAAGAAGAATTTTGTGTAAGATCCAGTCCCAAATCGTTCAGGAATATCACTGGTGTTTAGCCATTCGAAATAGTCCAGCCAATGGTATCCATCGGTACTCAATTGGAATCCTTCAAAATCTAGATTTTGAGCAGTCAAAAATTCTGGTTGAAACTGGATGCTGAAACCTTTATAGGAAGCATATAGTCCACCACTTATGAGTGATTGAATCCCTTTATTCGGAATCATGGAACCATCATTGGTACCAAATGAATAGTTGGAATTATACTGGTTTTTAAAAAGTAGAGGCAAGACTTTGATTTTACCCTCTCCATTGGCAAATAATTGATGTTCTTTAAACCCATACAAGCGTTCAAAGAAATCTGATTTTTCACCGGCTAATTCCAAATCACCCATTTCGGGAGTGATCGGTCGAATATTGAAAGAGAAATTTTTGTCAAAATTTCCCATGAGCTGCTGCCTTCTTAGATAATCCTCTAAGTAAGGGGTGTTTAGGTTGGCAGTTTGAGATTTGGAGTAAATGGGAATAACAAACAATAAGCAAAAAAATATTGCTTTTATATTTTGGAAGCTTTTAGGAGTTGTCAAAATCATCATTTATTTAACAGAGAGAGTACTGACTTCGATTTTTGATACAGACCAACTTTCGTCGCAAATCAAGGAAGGTGCATTGTCCTGTTTTAATAGATCCCCACAGGTGAATTCAATTTTTGGACCAGTATGCCTGATCAATTTGCTGATTCTGTATTTTGTAGTCCAACCAGGAGTATCCTTATATTGGCAGAGACCAGGTAACTCTTTTTCTATAGCGCCAGTTTTAGGGTCATTATGCCTTCCATACTGGTCTGGGTAAGACTGGAAAAGACAATAATTCCATTCACAAGGGGAGTTTGAAAAGGTGGTTTTAAATATCTCCTGATAATCCACACTAAGATACCAGTAATCTGGACCACTTAAGCCTGTGGCGTTACCATCCCAACTATCATGCAGAAGGAGATCAATCACGATCCTTACTGTGTTATGGCCAGGAAGCTCATTAAGTCTGACGGTAAATGATTCATTGGTGAAGTTTCCCAATATGGTGTCATTTTGATAGATATGTAGTTTTCCATTCTCAATATTGGTAAGGCTTCCTACTTGCGAGAAATCATTATCATAGACTAAGACCTCGTCTAGTAGCTGATCCTCTTGACAGGAACTGAAAAAGAAGGATGAAATCAATAGCCCAAAAAGTAAATAGTTGGGCCTGAAACAAGCTTGCTGCATGTGGTAATTTAGATGGTTTTTTAATAATATACTTATTAATCACCTGATATGAATGATATTATTATCAGGGTTTTAACAATGGCACAAATATAAGATAAAATAAAGGAAATTAGGGTTTTGCTTATTTTAAGGTAGTGGAGGAAGAGTAGAAAGCTAGTTTTTTGTGAAGTCTAAGAATGTGTATATTCGCTTTCCAAATCAAGCTTTGCCTTGGAAGTAATTAAATTGGAAATAATATCATGCTGAATATAACTTTAGTGGCTGGGGCAAGGCCAAATTTCATGAAAATTGCTCCTATAATTCGTGCTATCCAAAAGAAAAAGGAGTCAGGGGATGCTATAGATTTTAGGCTAGTGCATACTGGACAACATTATGACCGTAAAATGTCTGGAGATTTTTTTGAGCAATTGGAGATTCCAGATCCGCATGCAAATTTGGGAGCTGGCGGTGGATCACAAGCAGAGCAGACCGCTGCTATAATGATTGGATTTGAAAAGGAACTGGAAGCTAATCGACCTGATGTGGTTTTGGTGGTAGGGGATGTGACATCTACTTTGGCCTGCTCCATTACTTCAAAAAAACTGCTTATTCCCGTGGTACATGTGGAAGGAGGGATTAGATCAGGTGACATGAGGATGCCAGAGGAAATCAACAGAATGGTAACTGATAGCATTACTGATCATTTTTTCACCACTTCAGTCTTGGCAAATGATAATCTCCTAAAGTCAGGAGTAGGTAAAGATCGGATCCACTTTGTGGGAAATACCATGATTGATACGCTCATACACAAAATGGATGAGCTGAAGCAACCAACTGATGCACATTATAAGGAGCTTCAACCAAAATCCTATTTTGTATTGACCTTGCACAGGCCTGCCAATGTAGATGAGGAAAGTAAGTTAAAAGCAATGATGGAAGCGATAATTGATGGTACAGGGGAATATCCAATAATTTTCCCAGTTCACCCAAGGACCGCTAAGGTGTTGCAGCGCTTAGGAATCAAGCATGAAAGACTCCATTATGCTGAGCCACTCTCTTATTTAGAGTTTAATTATCTGGTCAAAAATGCCAAGGCTGTAATCACTGATTCTGGCGGAATTACTGAAGAGGCCTCAGTAATGAATGTTCCTTGCCTTACTCTAAGGGACAATACCGAAAGACCAGAAACCATTGAATTGGGAACAAATGAATTGGTAGGAACAGATCCTGCTAAGTTACAGCCCTATTTAGAAAAATTGTTATCTGGTACATGGAAGCAATATCAGGGGATTCCGCTTTGGGATGGAAAGACAGCCATGAGAATAGTGGAAAAACTTCAGGAAGTATATGGATAGGGAGTTAGTCCAAATAATAGATTCGTTTTACCCTGTCACTTATGTTGGTTAGCAATTCATAGGGAATGGTACCGATAGATTTGGCCTGCTCTTTTAGAGATAATCCATTTCCATAAATGATGACTTCATCACCTTCCTTAGCATTAATATCTGTGATATCAACCATGGACATGTCCATACAGACATTACCTATTATGGGCGCGATTTGACCATTGATGAGCACTTTCCCCACTCCATTGCTGAACCTGCGGTCATAACCATCGGCATAACCTATGGCAATGGTTGCTATTTTACCATCTCTATTCATTATACCTTTTCTGCTATAGCCTACTGTTTGGCCTTTTTTGAGTTTTTTGATTTGAGAGATAGTGGTTTTTAGAATGCTTACAGGCTGCAAAGCCGCTTCAAGAAGACCATTGACCTCTATCCCATAAAGTCCAATCCCTAGTCTGACCATATCCAGTTGATGTTCCGGGTATCTAAGTATACCTGCTGAATTGAGTGCATGCATGATTGGACGGTAATTCAGCTCTTTTTTTAGTTCTTCTCCCATGGATTTGAAACGCCTAATCTGCTCCAATGAAAAATCTTCATGGATACTTTCATCTGCACCAACGAGATGGGTGTAAAAGCTTGATATACTAAGTTCCGGATATAAGTGGATCAGTTTCTTGAGATCTTCAAGATCTTCCTGATCAAAACCCAGACGGTGCATTCCCGTATCCAGATCCAAATGGATATTTAGTTTAGATGATTGGCTGCGGCAATACCTGCCTAGCTGCTCAAAGAAAGAAAGACTATAAACCACTGGCTCTAGATTATATTTAACCAAATTGCCAAATGATTCTGGGGCAGGGTTGAGGACCATAATGGGCAGTTTGATTTTATCCTCTTTAAGTGAAACCCCCTCATCAGTATAGGCCACAGCTAAATAATCTGCCCTAAGTTGTTCTAAATGATGGGCTATTTCGGTAGCTCCCCCTCCATAGGCAAAGGCCTTAACCATCACCATTATTTTGGTGGAAGGTTTAATTTGCTCTTTATAGAAGGTGAAATTTCTTCGCAACGCATTAAGGTTGATTTCCAGAACAGTACCATGGAGTTTGGCCTGTAGGGCATTTACCACCTGCTCAAAGGCGAAAGCCCTGGCACCTTTGATAAGTATAAGGTCGTTTTGGAATGAAATATCAGGCAGAGAAGAAAGTAGGTCTTCAGTGTTTCTAAAAAAGAGGCTTTTGCAAGGAGGGGTGTTTTCTAATTTTTTTATTTCTTCTCCTACTCCAATAAGTAAGTCTAGTTGATTATGCTGGATTAATTCCCTTACTCTTTGGTAGACCATTTCAGATTTTCCTGCCTGCAAGAGATCAGAGAGAATTAAGATCTTTCTGTTCTTTGGCCTTTGGTTTTGCAAGAACTCAAGTGCAATATCCAGTCCCGCAAGATCATTATTATAGGTGTCATCAATCAACAGGCATTGATTGAGCCCGGACTTTAACGTAAGTCTCATTTCTACCGTATTCAATTGTGGTAGACAAGCTTGTATTTCCTTTTCTGACATTCCCAAAGTAAGTGCTGCTACAATAGAATGTCTGAGATTCTCTAATGAGGCTTCATCGGTAAATCCAGTTTCAAATGTGTATAAGCCCATGTCGGGTTTGATCAATGTGATCTTACAAGTTGAATTATTTCTTTTTGTAGAAAGTGTAAAATCAGCTCCCGGTTTTTCAGACCATGAGATGAGTTTTTCATGATTAAAATGCTCTAGCATAGCCTGATGGACCATTTGCTGATCTTTTCTGTAAATGATATACTGCGCATGCTTAAATAATAATAGCTTTTCATGGAGCTTTTCTTCTTGACTAGAAAAACCTTCAGCATGGGCAGTTCCAATATTGCTGAAAATGCCAATATTGGGTTTGATCATTTTCTCCAATTTGGCCATTTCTCCAGTCTTGGAAATGCCCGCCTCCAAAATAGCTGCTTGATGTTGTTGGTTAATCCCGAAAATGGATAAAGGTACTCCGACTTGACTATTATAGCTTTTTGGGCTTTTGGCAATGTGGTATTTTTGAGATAGCAATTGACCAAGCCACTCCTTAATAATGGTTTTGCCATTGCTACCCGTAATGCCTATTACTGGTTTGGAGAATTGGGAACGATTATATTCGGCCAAGGCTTGGAGGGCTTCAGTAGTATTGGATACTTGGATGATGTTGGCATTTTCAAGCTTATTTAAACTTGATTTTTCCTGTACTATAAAGTTTCTCACCCCAAGATTATAAGCTTCCTCAAGATAGTCATGACCATCCACCTTAAAACCTTTTAAGGCTAAAAACGCAGTATCCTTCCCACTAATGATTTTTCTAGAATCCGTTAATACTTCCTTTATGGTTAAGTTATTGTTTTGCTGGATAAATTGACCATTAATAATGGAGGGAAGTCTGTTTGCCGCTAAAGGATTGATCATCTTTGTGGATAGTTGGAGGCACTAATATTGAGAAAAGTATAAAGTTAATAGAGTTTAGCTCCATTTGGAACATTTAAATCGGAAGTAGCTAATGTTACATTCCCTTGTTCATCATGAAAGCCTGTTACAAGAACCTCGGACATTATATTGGCAATTTGCTTTGGGGGGAAATTGCAAATGCAAATCACCTGCTTTCCAACTAAATTTTCAGGTTTATAATTCTCTGTAATTTGTGCTGATGACTTTTTAATGCCAAGTTCACCAAGGTCTACAAAGAGCTTATAGGATGGATTTTTGGCTTCCTTGAAAATTTCGGCTTTTGTAATTGTACCAATTCTGATATCAACCTTTTGGAAATCAGAAAACTGAATCGTTTGCATGTTTTTGAATAATTTGTATATTTGGAAACCTTAAACCAATTAAGGGCAAGATAAAGATTATTAAAATAATATTTTATAATGTTTAACATAAGCCAAATTCTACCACATTCATATAAGGCTGTAATAGCAGGTATTGCTGTTGCTGCTTTCTGTAACGTGGAGGTTGGTGCTCAAGAGGTTAGGGATTGTGACCAAAGACCAGATAGGGCTGGAAGCAATATGCTCAACTCTGTTGAAAGTGTTGAAAGTTTTTCTTCTGAAGAATATAAGCCTGAAAAGGTGTCAATTTCCAATAAGGCCAAGTCTTCAGTAAAAGAGGTGAAAGAAAATCCCATATATAAAGCCTCAGGAGAAAAAGAGGTGAACAAGGAAGAAATGTCTACATTGTCTTTTAATTTATTCATTTATATTATGGATAGGTTTAAAGAGGATTAAAATTTGAACCCAATTAGTTTTACAATTAACAATAACCCAAGATAAGGAGGCAAAATTTGTCTCCTTATTCTTTTTTGTACCTATTGGGAGAATTATTTGTTTATACGGTAATCACAAATTCTTTGAGATCTTCTAGTTTGATCTTGCCTTCATAAAAAGCCGATCCGATTACTGCACCACGCAAGCCTAAGTCTCTTAATCTTCTTAAATCTTCGACATCTCTAACCCCTCCACTAGCAACTACGTGAAGGTCAGCGAATTTTTTCACCATTTCCTCATAAAGTTTAAAGTTTGGTCCTTCCAAAATTCCATCACGTGTCGTGTCTGAGCATTTAAGGTATTTGAGTCCACGATCATAAAAATATTGTACTTGATCAAAAAGGTTGATGTCAGTGTTTTTTTGCCATCCTGCTATTTTGATTTTGTAGTCTTTGGGGTCTGTATCAGCTGCCATATTGATTTTTTCCCTTCCATATGACATGAGCCATTGTGAAAATTTTTCCGGAGTTATTACCGCAGCTGTAGAGGCAGTGATAGTTTTAGCTCCGTTTTCAAAAACTTTAATGACATCTCCATCAGTATAAAGACCTCCAGTATAGTCTATCTTTAGGCTAGTATATCCAGCAATGATATTTAGTATGTGATAGTTTTTGGGCTCACCTCTTCTGGCGCCGTCCAAATCCACTAAGTGCACCCTTTCGAACCCACTATCTTCAAATTTTTGAGCAATCTCAAGCGGGTTATTGGATATAACTTTCTCAGTGGTGAAGTCCCCTCTTTTCAGACGGACGCACTTCCCATTTATAATATAGATGGATGGAATAATCTCGAACATTTTGGGTTATTTAGGTCTTTTCGTTTGCTATCGACTCCTAAAGAAATAGGATACTGTTTCATGCCGAAAGCTACCTAATATAATAAATAGGAGCCTTAATTAATAATAATTGTACCTATTTAATGTTAAAGAATGACGAAAATCTTTAGTACTTGAGTTTGCCAACCATGCCATTAGCCCCTGAAACCCATAAAGTGCCTTCGTTTTTTGAAAGCTTGACTGCGTGAGGACCTTGATCAGAGAATTTTGACCAATTGTTCCCTCCATCGGTTGAGTAATCGCTTCCATTGGTGCCTACGGCGATAAGCCAACCTTCTTTAGGAAAGTAAGCCACTCCGGAGCGATAGCCAGAAGGCCCTTTTCCAGAAGGTGTTGTCCATGTATTGCCTCCATCTAAGGATATAACGATATTTTTATTGTTGGAATCAGGGTTTTTATAATCTCCTCCAACAGCTATAATATTTTCTTCTTTAATGAAGGTCATTGAAAAAATGCCTTGAGACGATTCCCCCTGAAGAATGGGCACGGAAAAGCTTTTCCAGTTTACACCAGCATTTTGAGAGTAATAGACTTGGCTTTGAATTCCCCCAGATGCAATCCAAATTTCATTTCCGTCAATTAATATTCCTGAGCCGCTTGCTGCAAACCCTGCTTCACCTTCAGCTAATTCTGGTGTAGTGCTTAGCTCTATCCATGATTTTCCGCCATTTAAGGTTTGCAATACCATTAACTTGCCATTTACAGGATCACCATATGCGAAGCCCTTCTTTTTGTCTTCAAAGGATAAGCCATCCAAAAAGGCTTCTTTTGGCCCCTCATAGGTTTTTTTCCAGGTTTTACCTGCATTATTGGTCCTGTAGATCACGGCTGGTTGCCCAGCAGAAACTGCAATTGCGCTTTTGGCATTGAAAGCCTCGATATCCCTGAAATCAACAGAGTCCAACCCGTCAATAACGCCGTGTTCCCAAGTCTTTCCTCCATCTACAGTCAACATCCAAAGACCATTGGAGCCTGTGGCCCAAGCAATATCTTCAGTAAGTGGGCAAAGGCCTCTGATGGAGCTATTGGTAGGAGTATCTACTATTTCCCAGCCAAGAGGGACTTTTAATTCCTGCGCCTTTGGGGCTTGGCAAGCACTAATTAGTAGACTAGATATAGTGGTTAAAAAAAGGAGATAGAAAATATTTCTCATTTTAATATTTAAGAATGCAGTTTTGATTGTGTTTGATAGATTTTAAAACTCAAATGCCCATAGAAAAGTTTCTATGGGCATTATTTTTTGTTTGGGAGTTTGAAGAGGTTAATCCATAAAGGACTCTCTGAGGTATTTAGCTGTGTAGTTGTCCTTTACTTCTTTAAGGGCCTCAGGAGTTCCTTCAAAAGTAATATGTCCACCTCTTTCTCCTCCTTCAGGTCCAAGGTCGATCACCCAGTCGGCAGATTTTATCACTTCCGTATTATGTTCAATGATGATAACAGAGTGTCCCTCTTCAATCAATGCATTGATGGAGTGAAGGAGTTTTTTGATATCATGGAAGTGTAGGCCTGTTGTTGGTTCATCAAAGATGAAAAGTATATGATCTTTGCTTTTGCCATGACTTTTGCCAAGGAAGGAGGCCAGTTTCACCCTTTGGGCTTCTCCACCACTGAGGGTATTTGAAGACTGTCCTAGCCCAATATATCCAAGTCCAACTTCTTGCAAAGGCTGAAGTCTGTTGATGATGGCGTTTTTTCCTTCGAAGAAAATCATTGCCTCGTCAATCGTCATATCCAGTACATCAGCAATGTTTTTATCCTTGTAAGTGACATCGAGAATTTCATTTTTGAAGCGTTTTCCCTTACAGGATTCACAGGTAAGAAAGATATCAGCCATAAACTGCATTTCTATCTTTTGGGTTCCTTCACCTTGACAAGCTTCACATCTTCCTCCGTCGACATTAAAACTGAAGAATGCAGGTTTGTATCCTCGCTGTTTGGAGATTCCTATTTCAGAGAAAAGACTTCTTATGGCATCATAGGCTTTTACATAGGTTACAGGATTGGAACGCGAAGATTTACCAATTGGATTTTGGTCTACAAATTCTACCTGCCCAATGGATTTATAGTCGCCACTTAGTTTGTCGAACTTGCCAGTTTCATCAATGACTGTTCCTAAGGTTTTGCCCAATGCGGGGTAAAGCACTTTTTTGATCAATGTGGATTTTCCAGATCCACTTACACCTGTGATGCAGGTAAGGGTATTTAGTGGGATCTGTACATCAATATTCTTTAGATTGTTTTCTCTGGCTCCATTGATAATAATTTTATCTTTCCATTTCCGGTTGCCGGTTTTGATATTGATTTTTTCTTCTCCCTTTAGGTATTTAGCCGTGTATGTCTCACCATGGTCTAGCAGCTCTTCCAGTCCGCCTTGGAATACCAATTCACCACCGTTTACACCGGCATCAGGACCAATATCAATGATCTCATCTGCGGCCTTCATGATTTTTTCTTCATGTTCCACCACAATAACAGTGTTGCCCAGGTCCCTTAGGGTTTTCAATACAGAGATTAGTCTATCGGTATCTCTTGGGTGTAGGCCAATACTTGGTTCATCTAATATATACATCGAGCCAACCAAGGCACTTCCCAACGAAGTAGCCAATTTGATTCTTTGGTACTCACCGCCAGATAGTGTGGAAGTGAGTCGGTTCAGGGTAAGATAGCCAAGGCCTACCTTATCTATATATTCCAGCCGGTTTAAAATCTCCTTCAAAAGTCTATTGGCAGTTTTTGCATCTGCATCACTTAATTGGAGATTCTGAAAAAAGTCCAATGCCCTCTCGATTGGCATCAGTACAATGTCCGTTATGGAATGATCATTGATTTTCACATAGGCGGCATCTTTCCTAAGCCTTGTTCCTTTACAGTCCGGACAGGTAGTGCGTCCCCTGAATCTGGACAACATTACCCTGTATTGTATTTTATGGGTTTTGCTTTGAAGGTGTTCGAAAAAGGCATCAAGTCCTTTGAAATAACTGTTGCCTTTCCAAAGAAGCTCTTTATGGGCATTATCTAGCTCCTCATAAGGTCTGTGGATGGGAAAGTCGAATTGGATTCCATTTTTTATAAGAGGGGCAGCCCATTTTTTGGTGGTTTCCCCTCTCCAGGGGGCAATGGCTCCCTCATATATGGAAAGCGATTTATCGGGAATGACCAAATCTGGATCTATGCCAAGTACTGATCCAAATCCCTCACATCTTCTACAAGCCCCATATGGATTATTAAAGCTAAAGAAGTTGACAGTAGGTAGTTCGAAGGACATGCCGTCCATTTCAAACTTGTCACTGAATTTTTTCTTGGTTTTTCTTGGTACCACCACTATGCATTCCCCATGTCCTTCAAAAAATGCGGTTTGAACGCTATCGGCAATTCTGAATTGATTGTCCTCGTCCTCCTTTTGGATCATGGCCCTGTCAATGAGGATTTCAATTTGTCCATCAGGGATTTTGTTTTCTTCCAAAAGGTCTTCTACAAAATGGGCATCACCATCGATCAATATCCTAGTGAAGCCTTTTTGTAGTAATACTTCCAATTCTTTTTTAATACTTCTGCCTTCGCTAATCTGCAAGGGGCAGCTGATCATTACCTTTTCTCCTTCATCAAAGCTATGGATATAATCCACGACATCGGTGACGGTATTGTGTTTTACTTCTTCGCCACTGATTGGAGAGAAGGTTTTTCCTATTCGGCTAAATAATAATTTGAGGTAATCATAGATTTCTGTAGTAGTGCCTACAGTGGAGCGTGGGTTTTTTGTGGTAACCTTTTGCTGTATGGCTATGGCAGGAGAGACTCCTTTGATGTATTCCACATCTGGTTTTTCCATTCTGCCCAAAAATTGCCTTGCATAGGAACTGAGACTTTCCACATACATTCTTTGGCCTTCAGCAAATAAGGTATCAAAAGCCAATGAGGATTTACCAGATCCAGAAAGCCCTGTGACCACCACCAGTTTATTTCTAGGGATAGCCACACTCAAACTTTTAAGGTTGTTTACCTTAGCATTCTTAATAATTATATATTCTTTGGGGTTAAGATCTTCTATGGAAGTCTTATTCAAAGCAGTAGTCTCATTCATAGCTTACAAAGATACCAAGTGAACAGGTGAAATGGTAATTTGTTTAAAGCTGAATTAAGATGAAAAGTTCCTTATGGTATTTTTATTGTAATTGGGCCTTTACTTTGACTTTTTTGATAAGGCTATTATTGTAAATGATGCCATCAATGGGAAATTGTTGGTAATCATCGATTTCTTCGATGGACAATATTTTATAAGATTTTCCCAAAGAACCGGCGTGTTTCTCAATTCTCGACTTTGCATTTTCTATAGCAATATTAAATCCCTGATCATTTTTAGATTTCATTTCAGATGTTTCGATGTAATATCCGCCGCTGTTTAGATTGGCAGAAATATTATTTTCTTGTAACAGGGTACTTATTTGGTCCCTGTCGGATTCTTTATTTATTATTAAGCGGTAATTAACTCCATATTCAAATTCTCCTCCTTTTAAGTTATTAGGTTTATAATAATTCTCATACATTTTTTTGGCTTGAAAGGCTTCCATTTTCTTTCCATTCATTAATTTTTCTAAGCTTTCCTTGCCTTTTTTTTGACCGTTATAATTGATATTCAAACAAGGCTGTAGCGATTCAAAATTAATTTCAGCAGCTCCTATTATTTCTATGGTTTGAAATTCTTGGTTTGGCTGATTGTTGCAGGAAAATATTGAAGTACAAATAATTATAAATAAGAGGGTATTGATCAGGATGATTTTCATAGTTGTTAAGTGGTTAAATGAAAAATTTTCGACCTTTGAGTTCTACTTATCAATAAATGAGCCAGTTAGCAAGATGCTTTGAAAAATATCGACTGAATTGGCTTTTAATTATCTCTAATGGTATAGACAGCGGTAAATCAGGTATTTTAACCAGAGTTATCTTGGGAAATTCACCTGCTGCTATATGGTGGATTCAATTGAAAGTTTTGTTTTTTTAATGTAATTCAGATAATTGTTTGGAAAGGGTTGATTATAAGAGTTTTGACAACATAAAAAAATCATTTATTTCATTGCTTTGTGTTTTTCAATTCGATACATTTGATAATAATAATTTCAGTTTCCCACCTAAAATCCGCAATATGAAATAAACCTCTACGTTATTTAAACGTCAGAATTTATGAGTAAAAGGTTAGGACCTAAAGACAGTGAGCTTATTGCTCAGTATAGAAATGGAAGCGAAGCAGCTTTCGAAGTGTTGGTAGATAAATATAAATCGCGTGTTTTTACCACGATTTATATGATAGTGAAAGATCAAGGATTAGCGGAGGATTTATTACAAGATGTTTTTGTAAAAGTAATCCAGACCCTAAACTCAGACAGGTATAACGAAGAAGGAAAATTTCAGCCGTGGCTCATGCGCATTGCGCATAACTTGGCCATCGATTATTTCAGAAAGATGAAGCGGTATCCCTCTATTGTCATGGAGGATGGTTCCAGTTTATTCAATACATTAAAATTTGCCGAGGATAATGTCGAAGACCAAAAGGTCAAAGATGAGACACATGAATTGGTAAGGGATTTAATCAATGAGTTGCCTGATTCTCAGAAACAAGTCTTGATCATGAGACATTATATGGATTTGAGTTTTCAGGAGATAGCTGATCAGACTGGAGTAAGTATTAATACTGCTCTTGGAAGGATGAGGTATGCATTGATCAACATTAGGAAGAAACTAAAACAAATAAATGTTGCCTATGACAATATATTTTACCCCAAATGATCACCTGATACGGTATGTCTATCAGGAAATGAGCGAAGAAGAAAGTATCGAATTCGAGCAGCTCTTGCGTGAAGATGATGGTCTCATGCAAGATTACTTAGGCTTTTTGAGTACCATTGATCAAATCAATGGTTTGATGTTGGAGCCGTCTGATAAGGTGGTAGCTACTATCAAGGAAAAAGCCAAGACTTCTGGGCTCCAAAAGGTCTGACATCAAGAAACTTTGGTGAGAGCCCTCTGAATAAACATATTCAGAGGGCTTTTTTATAGCCAAGGACTTAAATAATGGCTTAGAATTCCCTTATATTTGAAAGGATAAAGGAGACAAAACATGTTGAAAAAAGAGCGATATAAGGCATTTACAGATTACTTTTCCACCCATATGCCTGTGGCAGAAACGGAATTGGAGTATGAAAACCCTTTTCAACTTTTAATAGCTGTAGTGCTCAGTGCTCAGTGCACTGATAAACGGATCAACATGGTGACCCCAGCTCTTTTTAGGGATTTTCCAACGCCTGAACACTTAGCTTCCTCCAGTTTTGATGAGTTATTTCCTTATATCAAATCGGTATCCTATCCCAATAATAAAACCAAGCACCTGCTCGGCTTGGGGAAGATGTTGGTGGAAGACTTCAATAGCGAAATTCCTTCTACTGTGCAAGAGTTGGTGAAACTTCCAGGGGTAGGAAGGAAGACAGCCAATGTAATCACTTCCGTTGTTTGGAACCAGCCCAATATGGCAGTGGACACGCATGTTTTCAGGGTTTCCAAAAGATTGGGATTGGTCCCTCAGAATGCCAAAACTCCTTTGGAAGTAGAAAAGCAATTGATCAAGCATATCCCAGAAGAACATATACACATTGCTCATCATTGGTTGATCCTTCATGGAAGATATGTATGCCTAGCAAGAAAGCCAAAATGTGATGTGTGCGATATTACCTATTTCTGTAGATATTATGAGAAAAATAAAGCCAAAATGGAAATAGAAAAAGAGTTATTGTCAGGCTCCAAGAAATAGGCTATGTGCGGGATTAACCTGGTATTGAATTTTTCCACGGCGGGGAAGGAAGCCATAAAGCTTATGATGGAGTCAACTCGGCATCGTGGTCCAGACCAGTCATCTTGGAAGTCAATTAATCCCAATTTGTTTATTGCAGGTAATAGGTTGAAAACCGTAGATCTAGGTGATTGGGCAAACCAACCGGTCTGTATTGATGATCAATATTTTTTTGCTTGGAATGGAGCGCTTTATAATTCTGAGGAGCTTAGAAACCAACTTCTCCAAGACGGGGTTTCTTTCGAAAGTAGGTCTGACAGTGAGGTGTTTTTGCGCTGGTTAATACAAAAGAGAGAGAGAGGAATAGGAGATTTAGAGGGAATGTTTGCCTTTACATTTGTGGATAAGCTAAAGAAACAGATAATAGTTGCCCGCGATGAATATGGAAAAAAGCCACTTTATTATTTCCATTATAGAGATCAATGGATGTTTTCTTCAGAGGCAAGGGCAATTGCTTCCTCTGGCTTAATAAATACCGCTGTGGATGTAGACCAATATCTGCCGTATTATTACAGCAGGCATAGTTTTCCAGATAAAAGTTTCTACAAATCCATCAATCAGTTAGCGGCTGGAGAAATAATAAAACTAGACTTCAGCGGAGAAATTTTAGATACTTTTAAACTAGTTACAAAACCTTGTAAAAATGAATTTTCTGGTAAGAAGGAATTCAAAAATCTATTGACAGAGGCTGTGCTGAGGCATTTTCAGGCTGATGTTCCAGTTGGTGTATTATTGAGTGGAGGTGTTGATAGCAGTTTATTGCTTCATACATGGGTGGAGGAGACGGGGATTCCCCTGCATACATTTACACTCACTTTTGAAGACAATTATTTAAAGGAATACCCAGACTCAAAATATGCCAAAAATGTAGCAAAGAAATATAATTCAGCTCATCACGAAATACTGATTACTCCAGAGTTGGTGTTAGAGAATTGGGAAGATTATCTAGCTTCACTTGATCAGCCAATTGGGGATAGTGCAGGTTTCATTAGTTGGATGATAGCGAAGGAAGCTAAAAAGTATGTTAAAATCTTGGTCAGTGGTGCTGGTGCTGATGAGCTTTTCAGCGGATACAGTAGACATACAGCTTTTAGGTACTATCTAAAAAATAAGAGAGTATTGCTGAAAATGGCAAAGATTGGAAAGGTATTTCCCTTTCTAAGCCGTAAGGCCAGTAAAATGGCCTATGCGATAGATGAGGTAGAGCAAATTACATTTTTAAATTTCAGTTCTTTGCAAAGGATACCCAAAAAAGATATAGGTACATTTTTGAAATACTTCCCAAAAGGATTAAATCCTTATAAAGCTGCCCTGGAATGGGACAGGCAATATTATTTGGTAAATGATATACTGAAAATTCATGATAATGCATTGATGAGCCATGGAATTGAAGGGAGAGCACCTTATTTGGATAAGGGATTGGTGGAATTGAGTTTATCACTTAATGAGGAGGAGCATTTGGAATCAGGCAATAAAAAATGGATCAAGGAGCTTCTTGAAGATACTGGGCTAAAGCAATTGGCAAATAGAAAAAAAGCAGGGTTTGGTTTACCTATACGAGAATGGTTGAAGTTAAATAAAAACTTCAGAGATAAAGTTTTCAAGGAAATTAGGGATTTTGAAACCAAGGAGGGGCAGCACTTTCCTGAAGAAATGCTTAACTTAGCTAGAAAGCCAAGTTTACACATTAATGACAGTTTCCTTCAAATCTGGAACCTTTTTGTGCTTGCAGGTTGGTATAGGAAAATTCAAAAATGAGAATCATTTATATTCACCAGTATTTTGTGACCCCCCAAGAAGGAGGGGCTGTGAGGTCATACCATCTCGCCAAAGGATTGGTCGATGCTGGTATGGAAGTGGAAATGATCACTGCGCATTCATCTAAGGAATATGACTTCAAACTAGTGGATGGGGTCAAAGTACATTATCTTCCTGTGTCTTATGATAATTCTTTCGGTTTTGCTAAGCGGTCATTGGCGTTTTTCAGGTTTGTTAGGCAGGCAAAACATTTATTGAAGAAGCTTAATCGGCCTGATTTGCTTTATATTACTTCTACGCCTTTGACTACTGGTCTGATTGGCTTGTGGGCAAAGCGTAGGTTGGCGATTCCTTATATTTTTGAGGTTAGAGACCTATGGCCTGAAGCGCCTGTTCAGGTAGGTGCAGTGAAAAACCCCATATTAAAAAAAGCCCTCTATAAGCTTGAAAAGCGAATCTATCAACATGCATTAAAGATTGTGGCCCTTTCTCCTGGAATAAGAAAATATATTGAAGATTCAGTCCCAGAAGCCAATGTTAATTTGATTCCAAATTTTTCTGACATAGGATTTTTTAAACCTGGTTTTCAGAAAGATGAAGCATATCTTCAAGATCTTGGTTGGAAAAAAGGAGCATTGAGTATTGCTTATACTGGCGCCATAGGGGATGTGAATGCGGTGGACGAATTGTTGGATTTAGCAGAAGGGGCCCAGAGAAGAAACAAAAACTGGCAGTTTGCCATTATGGGCAAGGGAAAGCGACTGGAAGATTTAAAAGCTAAAGCAAAACAGAAAAAACTGGACAATCTTCAATTTCTTCCCTTTGGGGATAAGGCAGCGGTCAAGAAATTATTGTCAGTAACTGATGTGTCCTTTATTTCCTTTGATCATCTTCCAGTGCTCAAAACGAACAGCCCAAATAAATTTTTTGATGCAATAGCCATGGGGAATGCCATTATGGTCAACCATCAGGGTTGGGTTTATAACCTAGTCAAGCATAATAGGATTGGGATTTTATATAATGCCAAAAAAATGGATGTAGGCATGGCTGATCTGGAAGCTTTAGATGCTGATAGAAAGAAACTCAGTGGAATGAAGCAAAGGGCAAATGATTTGGCAGTTTTGCATTTTTCAAAAGAGAAGGCGCTCAGCAGGCTTTTGTTTACTCTTGATCCTAAGAAATACCCGCTGCCTGCTATTGACGAGGTTTATATGCTGATTGCATAAAGATTTTCTTGGCATCTTTTTGGGCCATTAGTTCTACTAGTCCAATATTATTCTTTTCACTATATGCATCGACAATATTCCAGCCCACCCAACGACCAACTCTCCCAGGGGCATCAGGGCTGATCACGTCTGTGGAGGGAGCTTCTCCGGTATATTTTCTAATATTGAAAGGATTAGTTTCATAAATAGCCTCTTCCTCGATCAAATGCGTCCAGATAAAGTCCTCATTGGAATAGCAGGCGGCTAGTTCTTCTGTTGTATATCCAATGATCAGTCTTTCTGGTATACAGGGAAGCATGGATTTTGTGAAATGATAAGCCTTTCCATAATAAATCATTTCAGCCAATAAAGTATTGTCTTGTAGATCTGTCTCATTAAAGACAGAAGAAATGGCCGTTATGATCATGGGGACAAGATGGTCTTTATCATATCTTTTAGCTATATAGTCTGGCATTTCTGGAGGTTGAAAGCGATGGTCACTGGGCAAGAAATAATCCAAGCCAATTACCAACATTTCTTCATCCAGATAAATATCAGAAGTAAAACCACTGACAAAGGTATAAACCTTAGGTATCTTATAATTTGGATAAAAATACTTTATATGTTTAAATGCAAGCTCTAAATCTTTTTCTATTTCCCTGATGTTGGAAAATTCAGCCTTTACTTCCTGGTATAACTCAAACATTAGGGTGTCTTTAGGGATATCAGCAAGGGTTGAGACCAGCGCTTCTCTACTGGGATACAGTCCTTCTTGTAAGTATTTCGAAGAGAAATCAGGATGAGATTCAAGGAAATAATCTATGTCCTCCTGATTTTTGGCTTTAAAAAGTAAATCCTCAAGCCGTTCTATTTTTAGATTTACCTGAATAGCCTGTACATCTTCAGAAATATCACAATCCTGATTTTCCTTTTGGCAAGAAAATAAAACTATTAACAGAGCAAGAAAAAGCAGTGGATTGGTTTTCATTGGAGCATGTATTTTCTGGTAATTAAATAAAAGGTCAGGATTTTTTTTAATAGCGCTATATTTGTAAAGGTAAACTTAAGCACGGCATTTGTAGTTTTACAAGAATTCTGCTTAATAAATCATTAATCTATGCATTTTGGGAAGTCCAAATATATAAGTGTATTATATGGTCTATTTTTTTTGATATCGACTATTGGCTTATTACCGAGCTGTCGGGAGGAGAGTACTCCTCCGGACTTCAAACAATTTACCATTACCGAATTTATAAACCAAGATCCTAATTTTAGCATATTGTCTGAAGCAATGGAGCTAACAGGTTTGGCGGAGATATTAAACGGTGATAGGGAATTTACTTTTATGGCTCCTACAAACAAGGCTTTTGAAGCAATTGGAATTCAGTCGGTAGATGACCGGACATCAGAAGAGTGGGAGAGGATAGTGAGATACCACTTGACTGAAGAGGCAAGAATAAGTGATTCCTTGTTAAATAGGATACAAGAGACTTTACTTCCAGGTTATTTCTGGTATGTTTCGGAGGTGGACAGGCAGTTGTTGGTGAATTCTGAAGTTAAGATATTGGTCAAGGATATTTCTACTTCCAATGGTGAGGTTCATGGATTAGAACAAATTTTGGAACCAGTGAATTTAAATTTATTGGAAGTTTCAGAAAGTCTCGGTTTTAGCATTTTTGTAGATGGGCTTAAAAAAACTGGTTTTGATGAATTACTTTCAGGAGAAGGCTTGTACACCGTTTTTGTTCCAAGCAATGAAGCTTTTGAGGCTTACTTTGAAAAGCAAGGTATCACTAAAGAGGACTGGCTTGCTTCTACTAATTTGAGGTCATTTATATCTTTGTTTATCCTAGAGGGGATGAAGCAATCCTCTGATTTGGTTTCTGGGGAGCTAGAAACAATTGAAAGTGGTATGATATATTTTAGCAGGGATATAGAGGATGGTTTGTGGATAAATGGCCAGGCCTCTATCGGCAATAGAGATATTAATGCTGGAAATGGCTTGATCAATAGTGTGGATATAGTGTATACTTTACCTGATAAGTCGCTTGTGATTTTGCTTTCAGAAAGCAGTAATTCAGCCAATTATTCTGAGTTTGAAGCGGCCATGATATATTCAGGTCTCATTAATGATCTGGAAGTGGATGGTACGGGACCATTCACCATTTTTGCTCCGAACAATGAGGCTTTCAACTTATGGTACCAAGAGTTGGGTGTAACAGGATATTATCAAGTAGATGAAGACCTATTAAGGGCTACTCTTCAATATCATGTTGCTTTAGGGAGAGTTTTTACCCAAGATTTTAGAAAAGGAGATAAGCTGAATACATGGTTAGAGGGAAGCCTGCTGGAACTAGATTCTGATGGACCTAAGGTAAATGAGACTAACTTAGTTGTTGATTACGTGAATAAGTATGCAGTTAATGGTGTGTTTCATGGAATAACAGCTGTTTTGGATCCAGGAGAAAATTGAGGAAATTACTGCAGAGTGAGTTTTGTTGGTTAATGATGGAAAAATCAAATGAGTTTGAAAAGTAAATGGATTCTTGGTAAAGCATACTTGAACTACCTTACATGGGCAAAGTTGGCCAATTTTTGTTTACTGTATATTTCATTTTATCGGTCAAGGTTCACCAAAAAACCTATTATTAAGGGCTTGCCTACCGCCATGTCCATTGAGCCAACTACGGGATGTAACCTGCGCTGTCCAGAATGTCCTTCAGGCTTGAGGAGTTTCACTAGGCCCAGGGGGATGTTGGAAAAATCAACTTATCATAAAATAATAAATGAATCAGCAACCCATCTGACCTATTTACACCTCTATTTTCAGGGAGAGCCCTTTCTCCATCCAGAATTTTTAGATTTGGTGAGCTTTGCTGATAAAAAAAGGATTTTTACCGCTACTTCCACCAATGCCCATTATTTAAATGAAAGAACCGTTGCGAAGGTGGTCAGTTCGGGCTTAAAACAATTGATTGTCTCTGTAGATGGTGCTACCCAAAGTGTGTATGAGAATTACAGAATAGGAGGAGATCTTTCCCGCGTTAAGTCAGGAATTAAAATGTTGATTCAGGAAAGAAAAGCAAAAGGTTCGAGTTTTCCACAAGTGATTTTTCAATTTTTGGTGACCGGAAAAAATGAGCATGAAATTCCTAAAATAAAGGAATTGGCAAAGGAGCTAGAAGTGGATGAACTACAGCTGAAAACTGCCCAAATTTATGATTATGAAAATGGGTCTGAATTAATTCCTTCTGACCTTAGGTTTTCAAGATATCTTCCTCTTAAAAACGGAAAGTGGAAGCTTAAAAAGGAAATCAAAAACAAATGTTGGAGAATGTGGCAAGGGGCGGTCGTGACTTGGGATGGGGATGTTGTTCCATGTTGCTTTGACAAGGATGCTTCACATGTAATGGGCAATTTAATTAAGGAAAGACTTGGTAAAGTATGGAGAAATTCCCTTTATAATGGATTTAGGCGACAGCTTCTCAGTGATCGAAGTCAAATTGAAATCTGCAAAAATTGTTCGGAATAGTGTGCATAGATTTTTTAACGGGATGAATTTATTTTTGGGGAGACTCAATGATGAGCACAATAGTTGATAGTGAAATCCACTTCTTACAATTCTAAGGTTATTCTCTAAGTCTTGATGGATTATAGTAAATATCAATTTTGAGTTTGTTGCTTGTCTAGCGAAGCTCTAATTACTTATCAAGAATAGGGCTCAATCATTCGGAATAATTATCTTTACGGTGGTTTTCAATATTCAAAACAAAATCTTTTGAAAACTATGGATTGTTCCCTTTATGGGAGTAAGGTGGCGAAGCTGTGTTTTGTTCACAGCAAACTTAATGGAAAAACGAGAAGAAAAAAGATGATAAAATTTTTAAAGTCAATGCCTTTGGGCTTGATTGTGGCTCTGGCCCTGCTTTTTACCTGTGAGCCAATGCTGCAAGCCCAATCTATTCCAGATATTGCCAATATTAAAGTAGACGAACTTTCAGATGTCCAAATTAGGGACATGGTCGAAAGGGCCGCTGATGCAGGCATTAGTCAGGCGGAACTTTTGCAAATGGCAAAAGCAAGAGGTATGTCAACAATGGAACTTGAAAAATTGGTAAAAAGAGTTGAAAAACTTGATGGACAGAATACTACCATGAAGTCAAGCTCAACTTCGTCAAATCGGGAGCCAAGAAGGCAAATGGATCTAAATGAAATTTTACAAGGAGTCCTAAGTAATCAAGAAGAAATTGAGGAGTTAGAAGAAATCCAACCCTATTTTGGATTAGATTTATTCTATCAGAAAGAAAGGAAGTTGACTTTTGAACCGAGTTTGAACCAAGCTACGCCAAGAACTTATGTTTTGGGAGCAGGGGATTTAGTATATGTGGATGTATATGGAGCATCTGAACAATACTACGAGTCAAGCATCACTCCCGAAGGAAGATTGATATTGGATAATATCGGGCCAATAAGTGTTGCAGGTTTATCCATAGATGCTGCAAGTAAGGTGATCAAAAATAAGCTGTCCCAGTATTATGTGGAAATGAAAGGTGAAAATCCAAGCACCTTCGTTCAGGTGTCATTGGGAAATATACGGAGTATCAAAGTCCATTTGGTTGGAGAACTGAGACTTCCAGGAACTTTTAATTTGAGTGCTTTCAGTACTGTTTTTAATGCGCTTTATGCTGCGGGCGGTCCCAATATTAATGGTACCATGAGAAATATCAAAGTCATAAGAAATAATAAACAAGTGGCGGTGGTTGATGCCTATGATTTTCTTGTGGATGGAAAAGCCAATATGGGATTTCAATTACAGGATCAAGATGTTATTTTGGTAGAGCCCTACGAATCAAGGGTAAAGTTGGAGGGAGCGGTAAAGCGCCCATTGATTTTTGAGGCAAAGGAAGGGGAGACCTTTGGAGACATTTTGAGGTATGCAGGAGGATTTACAGATAATGCCTATACTGAAAGGGTAAATGTGACCCGATATACAGAAAAGGAAAAAGCAGTTTCTGATGTATTTGCTGGGCAATACGATATTTTTACAGTGAAAGGAGGAGATGAATATAAAGTTGGGAACGTACTAGATCGATATAAAAACCGGGTTCAGATTAAAGGAGCTGTTTATAGGCCTGGAAACTACGCTTTGACTGATGGCTTGACTTTATCAAAGTTGATTGATAAGGCTGAGGGATTAAAGGGTGAGGCCTATCTAAAAAGAGCCAGCATTGTAAGGACAGCGAAGGACCTGAGTACTTCAGTGATTCAGGTAGATTTGAACAAGGTGATTAGTGGATCTGAAGATACTAAACTGGAAGCTGATGATATTGTCAAAATAGCTTCTATTTATGATTTAAAGGATGAGTATTATTTGAAGATTTCTGGTGAGGTTAGAAATCCCGGAATTTATCCATTTTCGGAAGGAATGACCGTTGAAGACCTTATCATCAGTGCCGGTGGCTTTAATGAGGCCGCTTCAATAGATGATCTTGAAATAGCCAGAAGGTTAAAAGGAGAGCGTGAAGGAGAGATTGCCGAGCTTATCCCAGTAAGTGTAAATCAAGACTTAAGCATTAATGCCAATTCAGCTGTACTGAAGCCTTTCGACAATGTGATCATCCGAAGAAAGCCTAATTTTGCTTTGGAAAAAATCGTTATGGTGGATGGACAGGTCAATGCTCCTGGGGAGTTTGCGCTTCGTGGTGCCGAGGAAAAAGTTTCAGACGTCATAAAAAGAGCTGGTGGTTTGACCAGTTTTGCTTATCCAAAGGGAGCTACTTTGATCAGAAGAACTGAATTTTTTAATACAGAATCTGAGAGGATTAGGAGAGAGAAGAATATGGAAAAGCTTCTTGAAAGGCTGGATACAGAGGCTACGGATCCTTCAGAAGCACAATCCAACCAAAAATTGAGACTTCAGCAAGAAACCGGAAAAGGTAATGGTCAAAATTCAAAAAGTGATTTGATCATTAAAACAAAAGAGGAGACATTAAAGGATATCAGCCAGGTGGAAGGTCCCCAAACAGCAATAAAAATCAAGGAGACAGAAGCCATTGCGATTGATTTGGAGGCGATAATGGAAAATCCTGGTTCAAAGTATGACCTCATTTTGGAAGAAGGTGATATTATTAGCGTTCCAAAGCAACTTCAGACAGTAAGGATGAGAGGTGATGTTATCTACCCTACTACGGTTAGATATGAAAATAACCGTAGCATGAAATACTATATTGACAGGGCGGGAGGCTTCGAAACAAGGGCCAAAAAGAAGAGAACCTATGTGGTCTATGCCAATGGTGAAGTGGCCAGAACCAAGACCTTTTTGTTCATGAAATCCTTTCCAACCGTTGAGCCGGGTTCAGAAGTGATCGTTCCATCCAAGGGACCACGTACGCCCATTAGACTGGGAGAAATTATTGGCTTGACATCCGGTTTGGCCACTTTGGTATTGGTGATCACTCAAATAAACTAATAATAAGCAAACTAATGGCAGGTCAGCAACATATTATTGATGATAAAATTACTTTTGGAGAACTTGTCCAAAGAGGTAAAGACTGGGTGAATTTTTTTAAAAGTAAAGGAAGGTTTTTGCTTATCGCTTTGGTTATTGGAGGAATACTTGGACTAGTGGCCTCTTGGCTTAAAAAGCCAAGGTACACCGCTGAAACTACCTTTGTATTAGAAGAATCCGATGGTGCTGGAATGGGAGGTTTGTCAGGTTTGGCCAGTTTGGCAGGAATTAACCTTGGATCCTTGGGGTCCAGCAGTGGATTGTTTCAAGGTGATAATATCATGGAACTATATCGCTCAGATAATATGCTCATTAAGACGCTTCTTAGTCCTAGTGAACAAGCTGGAGGGCTATTGGTAGATAGATTTGTTAGCTTTCATAAATTGGATGAAAAGTGGGCTGATAAGGTAGATTTTGAAAAACTGGATTTTACTAAGGATAGAGAGCACTTTTCTGTCCTGCAGGATAGTGTAATGAAAGCCATTGCAAAGATCATTAGAGACAAGGAATTAGGTGTTTCCAAACCAGATAGGAAGTTGAGCATTATCAAAGTTACCCATACATCCAAAGACGAAATTTTTTCCAAGGCTTATAATGAGAAATTGGTAGAGAATGTCAATGAATTTTATTTTGAAACCAAGACCAAAAAGACTTCTGAAAACGTTTCTATTCTTCAAAACCAGGCAGACAGCCTGAGAAGTATATTAGATCAGGATATGTTGGAATTAGCCGGAATGCAAGATGATCGACCTAATCCCAATCCACTAATGCAGCGTGCAGCTGTAGAGGCAAAAAGCAAGCAGATTGATCTTCAAGTGACGAGTGGTGCTTATACAGAAATAGTAAAAAATCTCGAGGTGGCTAAAATTAATCATAGAAATAGCTCGCCTTTGATTCAGATTATAGACCATCCACGGTTTCCACTCACGGAAACGAAGCTTAAATGGTATGTTGGATTATTTATGGGGAGTGCAATTGCTTTTTTCCTTGCTTTAGTTTATTTATATGTTGGCAGGTTATATCAGGCTAATATTAAAAACACTGAAGGCTAAGCTATTATTTTTATGTTTGAAAAGCTTAGCTCTATTTCACTTTTACAGCTGATAAGACACAAGTCTATTCAGAACTTTATTTTTTTACTTTTCATACAATCCTCCAATATCCTTATTTCTTTGATGGTGATGCCTCTGTTGATTCAGTCAATAGGGGTGGATCAATTTGGTTTGGTGAGTTTAGCCTTGTCAGTTATCCTCATTGCAAATATGTTTGTAGGATATGGCTATAATCTCAGTGCTCCTAGGGAAGTAGCCTTGAACCAAAATGATAAGGAGGCCCTTTCTGAGATTGTTTCCCGTACCATTTTCAGTAAAACGTTATTGGCGATCATTGCGGCTTTAGCTTTGCTGATAGCGGTTTTTGGCTTTGATTTATTCCCGGAATACCAAGTGATTTTGGTTTATTCCTTATTGATGCTTTTTTCAGAGGCAACACTTCCTGTATGGTTTTTCCAAGGGATTGAAAAGATGCGGCTAGTATCAGTGGCCAATGTATTCAGTAAACTGTTGTATCTAATGGGCATAGTACTTTTTATTGTTGGCCCAGAGCATGCCAAATTGGTGAATTTCTTTTTTGGCGGAGCGGCATTAGCTACTAATTTGGTCATATTAGTCTATGTCCATTTTGTAATGGATATACAATTTTTCATTCCCAAGCTGAGGAAGATTGTTCAATCCTGGAAGGCCAATGTGTATCTATTTTTATCTACCTTAGCAAGTCATGTTTCTGTAAGCGGAGGCATTGTGCTCCTTAGTTTTTTTGCTAGTGCCAAAATTCTAGGGATGTACAGTTTGGCTGAGCGGGTTAGTTCTGTATTGCGGATTATTCCTGCTTTAATTGCTCAGGCAGTTTATCCCCATGCAACAAAGCTTTATAAAAGTGACCAGAAAAGATTTTTCGTCTATGTTAAGAAGGTTTATCTGTTTTCTATCTTATCATGCCTAGCCATATCACTAGTAACCTATTTTTTAGCGGATTTTATTATTGAAATATTATCTAAGGAATCACTGGCAACAAGTGTTTCTTTTCTAAGGGTGCTATGTTTTATTCCCTTTCTAGCAAGTATGAACATTGGGAACTCATTATTAATGCTAGTTTCTGACTATAAAAGCTTATTGTTTAATTCATCTTGGGTGATGTGTTTATCCATGTTGACTTTCTCCTTAATTGGAATAAAATTATTTGGAGGGATAGGTCTTTGTTATGGGCTAATAATATCTGAAGCCCTTGTATTTATTTTTTCGAGCATTCTCATTAAGCGTAAAGCTCCCGATCTATTTTATGGATTGGTGCGGTCTAATTGAATTAAGGTAATCAATTGGTTTCCCTAATTAGGAAAAAATGTTATTGGAAAGAAATGGAAAATGTTTTACAAGAATTAAATAATCAAGTTGATTATTTGGGTTTAGAAAGGGATAAGGAATACTATAATTTCCACAAAAATAGGTTTAAAAGGGTTCATGGTTTTTTAAAAAATCAAAAGGGAAATAAACCACAGAGAGTCTTAGATATTGGAAGTCATTATTTGCATACTTCTATCCTAGCCAAACAAATAGGTTATGAAGTGGACAGTATGGATGTATCTGATTTTTGGGAGCTAGATTTTGTTAAAAATAGGGCGGCTAATTATGGCCTAAACCCCATTATTGAAAATGATCTGGGGACAATAGCTTCTTTAGATGACAAGGAGGATTATTATGATATCATTTTATTTACTGAAATATTAGAACATATCACCTTTAACCCCATTTATTTTTGGAAACAGGTCTATAAGTCCCTGAAAAGTGGTGGAATCATTTATATTTCTACTCCAAATAGCCTGAGTTTACCAGGTATAGCAATTGGTATGAAGAATTTGTTTACGCTAAGAGGAATAGGAATTAGCGTACCTAGAATTTTTGATTGCGTAACATATGGACATCACTGGAAGGAATATTCTGGAAGTGAGATTAAACGGTATTTTAAGTTTTTGAGTGATGATTTTGATATAAAAGTTGAAAAGTATTATTACAAAAATTACAGCTTAAAAGGACCTGGGTTGATCTATAACCTGTTGGCACGGATAGGGAATAGCACTGGTTTTTTTGCAGAGGACTTAGAAGCAATTGTGAGAGTAAATAAAGTTAATGGATGGAAGAAAGAACTTCCCAAGTATTAAGTAATTCCATCGCAATAATCCTACTTAACTGGAACGGTTATGACTATACTCGGCAATGCTTGCGTTCATTGCAAAAGGTCAAAAAGCAAGCTTTCCAAGTGATTCTAGTGGATAATGCCTCTACTGATGGATCAGTTGATAAACTTAAAGAAGAATTTGACTTCCCTAAATTCATTTGCAATTCGGAAAATTTAGGTTTTACGGGTGGAAATAATGTAGGAATTAATTATGCTTTGGGAGTGGGCCATGCTTATATTATGTTACTCAATAATGATACAGAAGTAGAGCCTGATTTTTTGGATCCCCTGCTAAACTTAATGGAGGCCAATTTGAACATTGGAGCGGTTCAGCCCCTGATGTATTATCTTCATGACCAATCACAAATTTGGAATGCTGGTGCTGTTTGGAATCCATGGACAGGTAGTTCCATTACTAATACTTCAAAGCCTAGGGGGATAGAAGCATATAAAACAGATTGGATTACAGGTTGTTGTATTCTTGTTAGGTCCAGTGTCATTAGAGAGGTGGGAAAGCTAAATGAACATTATTTTGCTTATTATGAGGATGTAGACTGGTCCCTAAGAATGGAAAAAGCAGGTTATGAAATGTGGGTGGTTCCAAAATCCGTAATTTACCACGAGGCTGGGGCTTCTTCTAAATCCAAATCAAAAGGCAAAGAAGGTAGATTAGCCCCCAAGGTTCATTATTTAAATGCCAGAAATCAACTATTCCAGCTTAGGAACCATTTGAGTTTTCCATATTTGCTTACAGCATGGCCCTTCCAATTTGGGAAAATGGGGCTTTATGGACTTTATTTTCTTTTTAGGGGAAGAAAGCAGAAATTTTTGGCCATGCTGATGGGAATCAAGGATGGAATGATTCAGGAATGTAAATGATCAATTAGGAGGTTAGTGTTATTTGTCTTTGTGGTTATAGCGGTAGGATTATTACTTTCCATTACGGTTAATAAGATTGTATTTGAGACCAAGTGGGAATGGGTAATAATATTTATGTCGCTTTACCTGCCATTTTATATCTCAATTTTAAGCATTGTATATCAAGCTACCGGTTCTCCGTTCTTTGTAAGTATTTTTCAATATTTAAAAGAATTTGTATTACTGATCTCCCTGCTATCATTTGTTTTTTATCAGCGGAATCTGTTTGACTATCCATTTAGGCTACAAATAACAGATAAGCTGTTTTTGGCCTTTTATGGCTTGGGGCTGGTGTTTTTGTTTTTGCCCATTGGGCCGGCAAATATGCTTACAAAAGCCCTATACTTTAAAAATGTGTTGATGATGGGCATGCTTTATTTTTTAGGCAGGAATACGAACTTTAGTGATCTGGATTACCGAGTTTTATTTAAATCCATCATGTTGATTTTTGTTGCGGCATTGGGATTGAATCTTTTTGAAAAGCTCGTGGGCCTACATTTTCAAAACATTACTGGTTATGCATTGTTTAATCAGGCCATTAATAATGTTGAACCGTCTGGAAATTATGATTTAACTTGGACTTTCGAAACCCAAACCGGGGGAATGAGATTGGCCTCTTTTTTCTCCGATCCCTTAGAGTTGGCCAGCTCCTGTTTATTGGGTTTTTCTTTAGGGTTAATTGGATATCTTAGCTCAAAAAGAGCACAATCTTGGATATTTATTCTTGTTATTTTGGTTTCCATAGGAAGCTTGTTTTTTGCAGCTTCAAGGGCCTCATTTGCTTCATTTTTTATCATGCTGATTTTTATTGCGGTGATCTTTAGGTTATATGGCTTGATTAAATTGGGAGCGGCTCTATTAGCTTCATTTGTTGTTTTCGTTTTCATTTTTGCCAGCGATGAGTTTTATTATTTTGTGGTGGATACCATCACTTTTGAGAATGCGTCCAGTGTAGGGCATGTGATTGCTTGGTTAGAGGCATTAAATCAAATGGTGGTTGCTCCTTTTGGTTCAGGCTTGGCTACAAGTGGGAATGTTGGAAGCGTTTCAGATGAGTTAAGAATTGGAGGGGAAAACCAATTTTTGGTTTTTGGGGTACAGTTGGGTTTTTTGGGTATGTTCCTTTACATATTGATATTAGGAATGGGTATCTGGACGGGGATCAAGGTATTTAGGGATTCTAAAAATACTCATATAGCCAGGATAGCTTTTATCGCGGCTACTGTTAAGGTGGGGCTATTATTACCTTTGTTTACAGCCAATGCAGAATTATATGCCTTTGTCTCTTGGTTGACATGGTGGATGGTTGGACTCAGTGTGAAAGAATACAATAAGTTAAAGTATCAAAAAAGCACTTCTTTAGCTTTAGGCTGAGGTAGGGAGAAGGAAAATGAGAAATAAAAGAGTACTGGTTGATATTTATTATTTGTATGTGGCCCAAACAGGCATAAAAACCTATACAGCATCTTTGGTGGAAAGTATTCAAGCCAAGCATACAACTGATTTTGAATATATCATTTCGCCCAGTTATACAAAAGTAAAGTCTAGCCAGTTTTATAGAGGGAAAACCCCCAAATGGAAAAACCTGCTTTTTCAGGGACTTTATTTATTAAGGAAGGCAATCATTTTACCCTTGCTCACTTATTGGTACAGAAGTGATATTGTGTTCTCCCCGGATATTGTTTCTCCACTATGGTCAAGAGGCAAAAAACTGTCTGTTATTCATGATGCTTTTTTTTGGGAAAATCCCAGCCATTATAATCCCCATTGGTTGAAGTATTATCTATGGCTGTTGAAGACTTCACTCAGGAGAAATGCCCAAGTAGTCACTATTACTGACTATTCCAAAAAGCAGATCCAGAAGTATCTTAAAATGCCGCAACTGTCCGTTCATGTGGTTTACCCTGCATCAAATATTATTGCTAAAGAACAATTAGAAGATCATTCAATCATTTCATCTCCCTATTTTTTGCATGTAGGGGTAATGGAGAAGCGAAAAAACCTAGTGACTTTAATAAGGGCTTTTAGTAAGTTTCTTTTTGAAGAAGACAATAAGGAGTTTCAGCTAGTATTGGTAGGGCAAAGAGGTCCTAGGAAAGAATTGGACGATTATGATAATATCATCAGGGAGATCGAAAGGCTGGGCTTGGAAGAAAAGGTCATTTTGCCTGGTTTTGTCAGTAAAAGTGAGCTAGATAATTATTATCGTCATGCATTTGCCTATGTTTTTCCCTCTTTGAGTGAAGGCTTTGGTATGCCCATTTTGGAGGCTTTTTCCTATATGATTCCAGTGATCATCTCCAATCAGGGCGCATTGAGAGAAGTTGGTGGTGATGCAGTGCTATATCCTGAGGATGATTCAGCTACAGCTTTTGCCCAAGAAATGGGAAAATTGGTGAAAGATAATAAAGTGCGAAAATCCTTAGTGGAAAGAGCTGAAAAGAGGCTTAAGAATTTTTCTGGATCCCGTTTTTTAGCTAAGCTGGAGAAAGTTTTTTCGACTATGACATTGGCCGATTAAAGTAATCAGGAAATAATATTTTTATTATGTAGCATAATTCAGTTTTTACACGTATAGGGGTTGATATGTTTAATCTTTTAATTATGAATATTATGAAAAAAGCCGTTTATTTTCTTTTTGCTTGCTTTTTAGTTTTCGCTATATCATGTAAAGATGAGGAACAGCCGAGTGCAAGCTGTGGCGTCGAAAATCCTGCGGAGGATTTGGCTTGGATGAAGCCGGTAATTGATGAGCTGAAGTCAACGGAAATAGGTAGAGATTATGGTTATATCAGAAGCGGGAATTATGAAGGAAACAACTATTATTATGTGGGATCTTGTTGTCCTAACTGCAATTGGGCTCCTATTTTCTATAATTGCGAAGGTGAAGTTCAGGAAGACTTAGAAATTAGTGATTTGACTGAAGTCAAATTAGTATGGAAGTCGGAATCAAATATGTGTGATTTCTAAAAATGACGGATTAGGGTATTTTCCCTATTGAAGAAAAAGTTTAATTTAATGGTGGAAGCATAAAAAATGCTTCCACCATTTTTATTTTGATGAATAGCCTAATTTGTTAAAGGCGTTTTAAACCTCAGTATTTATTAGATATTATTTTTTCAGATATTTTTGTTTGGATAAAATGATACTCACTTTTGACAGGTGATTTTCTTACAATAATTGCCAATAAATAAGTTTAGCCTTTTAGCTTTGCAACTATAATGGCCAATTTTCTAGCAAATACAATAAGTAAAGCCACAGGCTTGGACTTTTCTGATAGGTTTAATGAGGACTGGGACAGTAAGTCCACTTTAGGAGTGATCTTCAGAATGTTCGTTTGGTTTATTCGGGGATTATGGAAAAGACTTTGGTTCAAGTCTTCATCAGGAATGCTTTTGATCGGGAAAGGGGTTACTATCAGACAGTCAAAATATCTCAGCGTTGGTAGGAATTTTATCGCGCAGGATAATTGTGAAATTAATTGCTTGTCTCAAAAGGGCATTGTTTTTGGGGATAAGGTGACGGTAGGTAGCTATGCCATTATTAGACCGACCAACCTTTACGGTGGAGAAGCGGGTGTAGGCTTAAAAGTGGGAGATAACTCAAGTATTGGGCCATACGCCTATATAGGCTGTTCTGGATATATTGAAATTGGCAATAATGTGATGGTGTCTCCAAGAGTAAGCATATATTCCGAAAATCATAATTTTGCAGATACTAACCAACCAATGATCGATCAAGGTGTAACTCGATCTTATGCCATTATTGAAGATGATTGTTGGATAGCTTCTAATTCAATTATCCTTGCAGGGGTTACGGTTGGAAGAGGTTCAGTTGTAGCTGCTGGCAGTGTGGTGACCAAAGATGTACCTCCATATAGTGTTGTTGGGGGTAATCCTGCAAGAGTGATTAAAAGCAGGTTGAAGTCAATAAATACAGATATTTAGTTTTTCTTTATTAATAAAAGATATGATCAACTTTGACAAATTAGAAAAGAATTTAGAGAATTTAAGGATTGATTACCTCTCCGCACAGCCTTTTCCCCATTTGGTAATTGATGATTTCTGTGATGAAGAAAAGCTTCTTTCAGCTTATAACTCTATACCCGAACTAGAAAATAAAAGTAGGGATTATGTATTTGCAAATAATAAATTTGAGAAATCAAATTATAAAGAAATAGGTCCTGAGCTTAAAGAACTTTATGAGGATTTGAGTTCTGATCGTTTTAATAAAATTCTTTCATTTATTACGGCCAAGGAAATTTTTGTTGATCCAAAAAATCATGGTGGTGGATTGCATCAGGGTAAGAAAAATAGCTTTTTGGATATGCATCTAGATTTCAATTATCATCCCATTCAAAAGAATTGGTACAGAGAACTGAATTTACTTTTGTATTTGAATAAAGATTGGAAGCCAGAATATAAGGGGGGGTTACGAATAAGGGATTTGAGGACTGATAAGGAAGCTGAGATAGCCGTACCGTTTAATCGATTAATAATCCAGCAATGTGGTCCTTATACCTTACATGGTTATGACATGACCAATTTTCCTGAGGGACGCTACAGAACTTCAATTGCTACATATGCCTACCAAGAGCATAAAATGTTCATAGAGAAGCCACGTACTACAGACTGGTTCCCTAAGGAAGATAGTTCTTATTTTAAAAAAATGTTTGCCAATAATTATAACTTTTTGGTGCAGACAAAAAATAAGTTTTTTGGAAGTGGAACAGCTAAAAATCAATAAGTAAAACCAATTGTGCAAAGTGTTTTAGTAATTCATAGTGCTGCAGACCTCTATGGTGCCAGTAGAAATTTAGTGAGATCATTATTGGCGATAAAGAGTCTAGGGATGGAGCCTATAACAGTACTTCCTTTTGATGGTCCTTTAGTGAATCAAATCGAAGATCTTGGATTTAAAGTGATTCTTCTTGACCATGGGGTTTTAAGAAGAAAAAACCTTTCTCCTCAAGGTCTGGTTAAATTGGGTTTACAATTATTCCGTTCAAGTAGGAAACTTGCCAAGTTGGTAAAAGAAAAAGAGGTAAAGCTCATTTATACCAATTCCAATGCAAATGTGGTAGGGGGGATTGTGAGTCGATTAACAGGTGTTAAGCATATTTGGCATATCCATGAAATAATATTGCAACCAAAGTGGTTCAAGTATGTTTTAGAAAAATATATCAAGTATACTGGTCAGCTGGCCGTTTGTGTTTCTAAGGCTGTAATGGAAAATATGAGGCCAAATCTACCCGATCACAAAATAAAGTTACTTTACAATGGTATCGATTACCTTCCGTTTAAAGAGACCAAATATAATCTTAAAGCCGAAATAGGCATTCCCCAGGACACCATTTTGATCGGGATGATCGCCAGGGTACATTTTTGGAAAGGGCAAACCTACTTTTTGGATGTGGCAAAGGAGCTGGCTAGCAAATATGATCAAATTCATTTTGTGATGGTGGGAGATGCCTTTACTGGATATGAGTATTTATATGATGAGATAAAGCACAAAATCAAGGAAAATGGCCTTGAGGGCAAAGTGACTGACTTGGGCTATCGAACCGATGTTCCGGAGATAATGAGTGGCTTGGATATCTTTATGCTTCCTTCAATACTTCCTGATCCCTTGCCTACTACCGTCTTGGAAGCCATGGCAGCTGGAAAGCCAGTGATTGCCACTAATCATGGTGGAGCAAAGGAAATGGTACTGGATGGGCAAACAGGTCATTTGGTACCTTGGGACAATGCTCCTAAAGCTGCATCAGCCTTTGAGCAATTAATCGGAGATGAACACTTAAGAATAAGCTTTGGAAATGCTGGTCAACAAAGGGTGATCAAGGATTTTTCTATTGAAGCTTATATTAAAAATATGGGCGAGATATTTCAATCAATTTTGCCCAACAATAAAGAAAATGCATAAAGTGAGTAGGGAAAAGCCACTGAGAGTAGCCATTTTTGGCGCAAAAGGTTATCCATATGTCTATGGGGGATATGATACTATGGTCAAAGAGCTGGGGGAGCGTTTGGTGAAGAAGGGAGTTAAAGTAACGGTTTACTGTCATCGTTCTTTGTTTAAGGAAAGACCGAAACAGGTTAATGGAATCGATTTAGTTTATATGCCCGCTATAGAGTCAAAGTCTTTTACCCAATTGACCCATTCCTTTTTTTCCATGATTCACGCCTGCTTTTCGAATGCAGATGTCATTTTTGTGGTTAATAGTGGCAATGGTCCTTTTGGTTTGATATCAAAACTATTCAGAAAACCCACAGCTATCAATGTGGATGGCTTGGAGTGGTTGCGTCCCAAATGGAAGGGCTTAGGTGCCAAATATTTTTACTGGGCTTCGAAAATGGCCACTAAATTCTACGATCAGATCATCAATGATTCTGATGAGATGCAGAAAGTCTATGAGGAGCTTTTCCAAGCTTCATCAAAGGTAATCGCCTATGGCTCTAATCCAGGCTTAAAAGCAGATCCGAATTTAATCCAAAAGTGGAATTTGGAGAAAGAGGATTACTACCTGATTGTAGGAAGACTGGTGCCTGATAATAATGCAGATTTGGTCATTGAAGGCTTTATTCGATCCAAGACTAAAAGGAAATTAGTGGTAGTGGGAGATGTTCCTTATCAGGACAGCTATGCAGAAAGGTTGAAAGATATTCCAGATGAGCGTTTGCTTTTCACGGGGTATGTGAAAGATCCACATGAATTGGCAGCCTTGTATCAAAACTGTTATGGCTATTTTCATGGACATGAATATGGTGGTACCAATCCCGCCATGTTAAAGGCGCTTGGTTATGGTTGTGCTATTTTGGCATTGAATACGAGGTTTAATCAGGAAATGCTTCAGAACGGGAAGTACGGTTGGTATTTTGAAAAAGATAAAAGCGATGTAGGCAAGATGGTGGAAAGGGCAGAGGCTAATCCTGAAATGATGAAAAAATTAAGAGAAAATTCCCAACGAGGCTTGACCCAAAAATACAATTGGGATCATGTAACTGATCAATATATTGCAGTATTTCAGGATCTTACAAAGAGATCCTGAAATACTATGAATTTTAATTTTTTGAAGATTTTACTGCATCACATTTCCTACAGCCACAGTCGAGAGCATTAGCTTTTTTTGGTTTGGCATATTGGTAGATTTTCCAGCCAATAATGCCAACAAATAATGCAAATACGATAATTTCCTGCCACATAATCTTCTAGTTTTCTTAAGACAATATTTGGTATACAGCCCAAGCTGATACATAGGCTAGCGCTGTCATATAAACTGTCTGAATAATTGGCCATTTCCAGCCTTTTGTTTCCCTATAAACAACTGCCAAGGTGCTCATGCATTGCATCGCAAAGGCGTAGAATACAATGAGGGAAAAGGCAGTGGCCAAGTTAAATACTTTTTCACCTGTTTGAGGATTGACTTCAGATTCCAGTTTTTGCTGTATGGTCAATTCATCTTCCACATCAGTTCCCACGCTATATAAGGTGGCAATGGTAGAGACAAAGACCTCCCTCGCTGCAAAAGAAGTAATCAGGGCAATCCCTATTTTCCAATCATATCCCAATGGTTTGATAGCAGGTTCAATGAACTTGCCCATTATTCCTATATACGAGGATTCCAGTTCTGCTGAGGCCAATTGAGTTTGATAATTATCCAATGCGTCTTGCGAAGCATTGTCTGATGGAACTTCAATATTTGCAATGACTTCTTCTTTGACGCTTGAAGGGCCGTAAGAAGCGAGTACCCAAAGTATGACAGATATGGTTAAAATCACTTTTCCAGCGGCAAAAACAAAGGTTTTTGATTTAGAATACATCGTGATCAGCACATCCTTCCATCTTGGGAGTCTATATAAAGGCATTTCTACCATCAAATAGCTTTTCTCCTTAAAGCTTAAAACCAGTTTAAGAATCCATGAAGTGAAAAGTACAGCGACAATTCCCAACAAGTACATTCCTAATAATGCGATGGCTTGCATGTTAATGGGGCCAATATAGGATTCAGGAACTGCGATTCCAATTAAGATAACATAAACAGGAAGTCTTGCGGAGCAGCTCATCAGTGGAGTGACCATGATAGTGATCAAACGATCTTTCCAATTACCAATATTTCTGGTGGCCATTATCCCCGGGATTGCGCATGCAATGCCTGATATCAAAGGAACAACACTTTTTCCATTTAAGCCAAATGGACGCATGATCCTGTCCATAAGAAAAACTACCCTAGACATATAGCCCGTGTCCTCTAAAATGCCTAAGAAGGCAAACAACAGGGCTATTTGGGGAATGAATATCACCACACCCCCAATACCTGGGATAATTCCTTCTGTGATGAGATTGGTCAGAACTCCAGCGGGAAGAAGTTTGGCAACAGAAGAGCTGAGCGAGGCAAAAAAGCCATCTATCAAATCCATTGGGACTGCTGACCAAGCAAATACTGATTGGAAAATAACCAATAGGATACCTAAGAAAATGGCATATCCACCGATTTTGTGGAGGAATATACTGTCAAGTTTGTCTGTTAATCTTTTTCTCCCGATATCAGTTTTCTCAATAGCTTTATCCAAAACAGACTGAATGCCTTCATACCGGTGTCGGGTTTCATCTAATTGGATTTGTTTGATATCAAAACCTGATGAATCCATTTGATTTTCTAACCATTCCCTTTGGCCCTCATCCAAAAGTGGTTCATTTTCATGGAACCGGATAAGTTGATAGGCTTGATAAGTGTTCTGCAAGTGAAATTTTTCCTGAATGGCATTGGATAGCGCTTCAGGTAATAGTTCTTGGATGTTTAAAAAAGGTTGAGGTTTTTCAAACATCTTTTTTTCAATCAAGTCAGAAATCCCGTTGATTCCTTTATTGCTTCGGGCATTTGATTGAATGATAGGAACACCTAAAGACTTATAAAGAGCATGGGTTTTTACTTTGATGCCTTGTTCCTCTGCGGAATCTTCCATATTTAGCACTATTGCCATTGGAAGACCAAGATCCATTATTTGAGTCACCAAAAACAAGCCTCTTTCCATGCTGGACATGTCGACCACAGCCAGCACAAAGTCAGGTTTATTTTCTTTATCCAAGCCGTTCAATACTCTATGGACGATTACTTCATCTTCTGAGTTGGGGTAGATGCTATAAGTTCCGGGTAGATCCAATATTGTGGCTTCTTGATCCCCTAATTTAATATTGGCGAATCGTTTATCTACGGTCACACCAGGGTAATTACCGACTTTTTGGCGGAGTCCTGTTAACCTATTGAAAATAGTTGTCTTACCCACATTAGGGTTTCCTATAAGGGCAACAGTAAAGGTAGATTGCTGGGTAGGAGTCTCAGGTGTAAGTACTTCAGGCATATAAGATTAATTTTCTAATTTCACTTGGATAAGACGAGCCTCAGATTTCCTAAGGGCAATGACAGTATTTTCCAATTTAAAAGCTAAGGGGTCCTTAAGTGGTGCTTTTTGCAAAAGGGAAATACGTTTTCCTGGTAAAAAGCCCATTTCCATTAAATGTAAGGTAAGTTCACTGGGCGTGATACTATCAATCACTGCCATTTTTCCTTGCTCTATTTTATCCGCCGTACTCATGCTTATGAAATTAGATTAAATCTAAATTGTTGCAAAATTAACGGAAAAAGATCAGATTTCGTTCTAATTTTATTGAAAACTTAAGCCTTTTTGTTGAGTGGTTAAATAAAAAGGCGCCAGATTTTTAAGACTTTAGCTAGTAAAATGATTTAGATTATGTGCGTAAAACGATTTGTTAAGTCCCACGAATTTTTCGTAATGGATTTTGCTCAAGGGAAATAATTGTTTCATTTCTTTTTCAGAGATTAATCTGATTTCCTCCAAGTATTGGCGCGCTTGTTCTGATTCCCACTTTTTAAATCGACTTAAATTGGTTTTTGTTAGAATAGTATAACCTAATTCTTTTGGACAAAACTGGAAATAGGGCAGAGCATAGTGGGGTTCTAAAAAGAAATATTTGTTAGGGGTTTGGACAAAATGCTTTTTCCCAACTCTTCTTATTTCTTTTGCCATCAGAATTTGGTTATCCCAAGTATAGAGATGTTCTATTACAGAATTTGAGAAGACCAAATCGATTGAATTATCGGCGAATTCTGATAGGTCGGTAGCATCACCGGCGACACTGAAAATGTGTGGAGTGGAAACTGGTTCTTTGGACAAATTGAGGATAATCACGTCAACTTTTCCTGATTTTAGGATTTCTTGGTCTTTCCAAAAGTCTTCTGTACCTCCGACATCTAAAATTTTTATTTTTTCGGAATTCTCAAAAGTATTCCAAAAAAGTTGGGTAAATAGTTCAAATCTTGCTTTACGAAATTTCATTCCTAAAGAGTCAGGATGGTTGGATGATGAAAGCATGGATTTTATTCGAGAAATCATATTGATGGATGTCAAGGAAAGGGAGTAAAAATATTTTAACAGATATTTAATGCTGAATAAAAAAGAATTTTTTATAATTTTACAAGACTTTAGTGAAAAATAAGACTATTTAATCAATACAGAGCACAGGCAATTTTTTACAACGAGAAGAAATGGTATTTAAATTGCTTTAGCCTTGCGGAATTCATAAGTAGGAAAAATTTTTATGGCAAGACGGTTTTACAAATACTTCCCTTGGTTATTTGTTTTGGGTGATGCATTGGTAATTGTAGCATCATTAATACTTACGCATTTAATTGTATCAAATTATGTTGCTGTAGATAATATCAGCATGGGGATTTATGGTGTTTATGTATTGATTTGGTTAATGCTGATTGTGTACAGAAAAGACTATAAAGTAGGTCGGACCACAGATTATATTTTTACTCTTCAGAAACTGTTTGGATCCATATTATGGTTCTTTTCTATTATATCGGTGTTATGGATCGCATTTCAGGCATATCATTTAAGTAGGCTGTTTTTGCTTGTGAATGCAGGAGCTATGTTGACGCTTTTTAGTGTTTATAGGGTTTCTGTACATATAGTGTTAAAACAATATCGCTCAAGAGGGGGGAACTATAGGAATGCAGTAATTATAGGAAAGGGCGGAACGAGTTATAAGTTGGCCAAGGTGTTTCAACGTCGGAAGGATTTTGGGATCAATTTTATGGGGTATTATGATGATGCAAGTTCATGTGTAGAGACCAGAGGGAATCTCGATGATTTTTTCAGGGATGTGAAAAATATGGATTTGGATTTGATTTATATCAATGAAAGACTTGAGATGTCCACCATGAAAAAGATCATCAATTATGCAGATGAACATTATATTAAAGTTAAAGTGATACCTGGAGGTAATCTTCAGCTGGAAAAGAAACTCTCTTTTTCCAAGTATGGTGATTTCTTTGTAATCAATATCAATGCTATCCCGTTAGATAATACTTTGAATAGAGTTAGTAAAAGAGCGTTTGATATTCTTTTTTCTTTGTTTGTCACGGTATTTGTGCTTAGTTGGATGATTCCTTTGGTGGGGCTGCTAATTAAATTAGAGTCAAAAGGTCCTATCTTTTTCATACAGAATAGAAATGGAGAGAATAATCGGGTTTTTAAATGCTTAAAATTTAGGTCAATGACACCTAATGACTACGCAGACACCCATCAGGCTGTCAAAAATGATCCAAGGATAACACGTATTGGCACATTTTTAAGAAGCTCATCATTGGATGAAATGCCACAGTTTTTGAATGTACTTATTGGAGATATGTCTATTGTGGGGCCAAGACCACATACAGTCCCAATGAATGAAAACTTTCGCACCCAAATTGAAAAGTATAATGCCCGTCATAAAATCAAACCTGGTATAACTGGACTTGCGCAGGTAAAAGGGTATAGAGGTGAAATTATCCGTCCTTATCAAATTAGATCAAGGGTACGTTTAGATTATTTCTATATCCAAAATTGGACACTTTGGATGGACTTGGAAATTGTTTTCAAAACGATAAGAGAGCTAGGGCTTAATAGGGATAATGTTTATTAAATGGCCGAAATTAAACCGCCTTCTTGTAGACTTTGTGGTAACGATAATGGAAATTCGATATTCCCTGTAAGGGAGATGATGTTTGGCTTTCAGGAAGTTTTTGATTATGTCGAATGTGGTAGCTGCAAAACAATTCAGATTGTCAAGGTTCCAGAAGATTTAGGTAAATATTATCCAAACGAGTATTATTCTCTTGGTGAAATTAACTATTCGAATAGCATTAAGAAGATTGTTAAGATCATTAGGGGATCATTGTTTAAATGGACAAAACTAAACTTTCTTAAACATTACCATTATGGAGATTGGCTTGAAGAACTTGATCTTCCTTTTAATAGTAAAATTGGAGATATTGGTTGTGGTAATGGACAACTGTTATATGAATGGTCTGTGTCCGGATATACTTCTTTAGTAGGAATTGACCCATTTATATCGAGTAGCAAGAGGGTTAATAGTACCCTAACATTATTGAAAAAATCAATATTTGAGATTGAGGAAAAGTTTGATTGTCTTATGATGCATCATTCTTTTGAGCATATGGAAAATCCCAAAGAGGTGCTTGGAAAAGCTTTTGATCTGCTGAATCAGGGAGGTAAATTGCTCGTAAGGATCCCTCTTGCCGACAAAGAAGCTTGGCGAAAATATGGCGCTGACTGGGTCCAATTGGACGCACCTAGGCATTTATATCTTCATAGCGAAACGTCCATGAAAAAACTTGGAGAGAGTGTTGGTTTCACTTTGGGAAAAACGGTATATGATAGTACTCCTTTTCAATTTTGGGGCAGTGAATTGAATAAAAAGGGAATTCCACGCCATCGGGCTAAATTGGATTCTTTCTTTTCAAAAGAAGAATTGGAAGAATATAAAAAAATGTCCCTCAATTTAAATAGAGAGGGACAAGGAGATCAGGCCTGTTTTTATTTTGTAAAGGCTTAGATATTAAGCAGGGCTTCAAGAAAGCTCATGTTTTCACCTTTTTTCTTGATCACAAGCATAGGTATTTTATAGTTGATATGAACGAGTTTTTCTGTCACACTACCCAGTAAAATGGCTGCAGAATTACTTCTTCCCCTGCTTCCAATGACAACCATATCCGCACCATGTCTTTCCGCTGCATCCAAGATATGATCTGCACTGGATTGGTTTCCTTTTAAGATGAAATCACAAGGATGCTTTTCTATCTTATGCCTTGCCACCATAGTGTTAAATTCTTTTTGGGCATTTTTCAGCATTATTTCAGCAAATTCCTCATAGGATTTTCCTGTCTTATGGTAGCCGATAGGTACTTCATACACATGTAAATACTGGATTTCGGCGTCAGTATTTGACTTGATGAATTTTTCTACCCTTTCAAGCACTACTTCCGTGTGCTTAGAAAAATCAATGGGCACAATGAATTTTTTGAATTCAATATCTTTCATGCCCTCGGTAAGAAAGAGGACGGAATTAGGGGCTTTTTGAGCAATCCTTTTTGGTAGCGCACCACTACCTTTGAGTTCCTTTTTACGGCCCATGATGATATAATCAATATTTTTGATTTTGGACCATCTCAGCAGTTTTTCCATAGGATGGCCTTCCTCTGCCGTAACTTCTATTTTTACTTCTTTTGGTAGATTTAGGGATTTTACTTTATTGAGGATTTCTTTTTCTATGCTTTCATCAATTGGTGCCAATAAGTTGGGATAAGTACTCGCAATATCCTCAGGAAGAGCCAGGTCTTCCGCTATATGCATAAAATAAATTTTTTCCAGATTTAAAAGTTGAATGACTTTGTTGGTGTTTTCAAGAATAACTTGGTCCATCTGGGTAAGATCCAAGCCTATTAAAGCGGTATTTCGTTTTTCCATGATTAAAGATTAACGGATTTGTAACAATTTAATAGATTGAGCTCAGCTTAGAAAGCAATTATGGATAATTGTAAGAATTAAAGTTATGAGTGTATTATATGTTAAATTTGTATCATGATTTTAATCATGGATTAGGACTAAAAGTCCATTTTTAATAATAAAAACGATGCTCTTTAATGGCAAAATCGATACAAAAATATTTCTTGGCTATAGTTCCAAGTGAAGGAATACAGGAAGATGCTGTGCTGATTAAGGAAGAGGTCAAGGAAATGTATAATGCAAAGCATGCTCTTAAGTCTCCGGCGCACGTAACCTTGAAAATGCCATTTGTCTGGAATGAGCGAAAGGAGGATAAATTAGAATTTCTTTTATCAAGCTTTTTTGAGAGGTACAAGCCTTTTGCAATTACATTTAAGGGGATAGGTAGATTTGGCAAAAGGATCATGTATGCGCGTGTTAGCCACGGTCCTGAGTTGTCTGTTCTGCAGGAGGAGCTTAAGCTATATTGTAGGAAGGAGTTGAAGTTGAATGAAGAGTTAAGTGATAAGGCTTATACGCCACATATGACCTTGGTGTATAGTGATCTGAAGGATAGGTTTTTTGATGAATGTTGGAAATGGATCAAAGAGAAAGGCTTTTATGGAGAAATGAAGGTGGACAAAATAGCGCTGCTCAAAAAGAAGGATTACAGGTGGTCTGTATTAAAGGAATTTGAACTGGGAGGAAAGGTCGCTGGTCCATAAAAGGGACGGTAACAAAAAAGGAATCCATATTGGATTCCTTTTTTGTATTCATCGGGTGAGGAATTACTTCTTCACGTGGATTTTTTCTTTTACTCTTGCAGCCTTTCCTTGACGACCTCTTAGGTAGTAAAGTCTAGCTCTTCTTACTTTACCAGATCTCAATAGTTCGATTTTTTCGATGCTTGGGCCTAGGATAGGGAAGATTCTTTCAACGCCGATACCACTAGAGATTTTTCTTACAGTGAAAGTCTCACCATTAGAATTTACATTTTTTCTCTGAATTACGGTACCTTGGAACTGCTGGATACGCTCTTTGTTACCCTCTTTAATTCTAACGTGAACGTTGATCGTATCTCCTGCCTTGAAAGAAGGGAACTTAGCTCTTACGTCTTTGTATTCCTCTTCTACAATTTTAAGTAGTTCGCTCATATCTTTATATTTATGTGCTTATCGCAAATTCGAATTGCAAAGGTATGCAATTATCTATTTTATTCAATTAATTATCAATTATTTACCTTAATCGCCTTAATCGAAATCCTTCCCTTCCAATAGGTCGGGTCTTCTTTCTTTTGTGCGGCGAACCGATTCTTCAAACCTCCAGTTAGCGATCTTTTCATTATGTCCAGATAATAATATGTCAGGTACTTTCATACCATCATATTCTGCTGGTCTAGTATAGATCGGCGGGGCAAGCAGTCCATCCTGAAATGAATCTGAAAGGGCAGAGGTCTCATCATTGAGTACTCCTGGGATCAAGCGGATAACAGCATCAGCTACGATTGCAGCAGCTAGCTCTCCTCCGGAAAGGACAAAATCTCCAACACTAATTTCTTTCGTGATGTACTTTTGTCTGATTCTTTCGTCCACTCCTTTGTAATGACCGCAAAGGATCATCAGATTTCCTTTCAAGGATAGGGTGTTAGCCATTTGTTGATCAAGCGTTTCACCGTCTGGGGTCATGTAGATAATTTCATCGTATTCTCTTTGGCTTTTAAGTGTCTCAATGCACTTGGCCACAGGTTCTACCATCATTACCATTCCAGCACCGCCACCAAAAGCATAGTCATCGACCTGCTTGTGTTTGCCACTGGCATAATCCCTTAAGTTGTGGACATTGACTTTTGCGAGACCTTTTTCTTCCGCTCTTTTTAAAATAGAATGGGAGAAAGGACCTTCTAAAAGCCCAGGAACCACCGTGATAATATCGATCTGCATGGACTAATCCTCCAAATAAATTTCAAGTAAGCCTTCCGGCAAACGGCAGAAAACTTTTTTTGCTGCCTTATCTACCTTGAGAATAACATCATCCTGAATAGGAATTAGTATTTCTTTTCCTTGGTAGTTTAACCCGATTAGATACTGGGTTTGAAGGTCATATATAACTTGCACGTTTCCAATTACTCCTCGGGTCTCATCCTCTACTTCAAAATCCACTAACTCATGATAATAATATTGGTCATCATTGAGCTTAGGCAGATCCTTGAGAGGAAGGTAAAGCACAGAGCCAACCAAGGTTTCTGCAGAACTTTTGTCATCATAACCTTCAAATTTGGCTAATATTCTGCCGTTAGGTTGTGAGACAAAATGTTCTAAGAAGTAAGGTGCCAATCTGTTGTTTTTATCCAGAAAGACATGTTCGATGTCTTCATATTCTTCTGGGTAATCCACATCAAGAACAGCGGTTACTTCCCCATGGAGTCCATGAACCTTAGCAATGTAACCTATTTGGAAACAATTTTCCTTGTTCATGGAAAAACGTGTAATTAACCTTGAGTTTCTTCTTCGCTAGATTCAGAAGCGTCTCCTTCTGCAGGAGCTTCTTCAGATGCGGCTGCTTCTTCAGCAGCGGCAGCAGCCTTAGCTTCTTCTTCTCTTTTCTTGATCGCCTCTAGACGAGCAGTGTTTTTAGCTGTTTCAGCATCAAGGGCTTTTTGACGGGCATCAGCTTTTGCTTTAGCCAATTGGTCCATTTTACCTGTGATAGCTGATTCTTTTTGCTCTTTCCACGCGTCAAATTTCTTATCAGCTTCTTCTTGGGAAATAGCACCTTTCAAAACACCAATTTGAAGGTGTTTCTTCAATAATACACCTCTGTAAGAAAGCATAGCTTTAACGGTGTCCGTAGGTTGTGCACCATTCAACAACCACTGTAGAGCGCGCTCATTGTTGATGTTGATAGAAGCAGGGTCAGTGTTCGGGTTATAAGATCCGATTTTTTCGATAAAGCGTCCATCACGTGGAGCTCTTGCATCAGCTACAACTACATCGTAGATGGCCATTCTTTTTCTACCTCTACGTGCTAATCTGATTTTTACTGCCATAGTATATTGATATTTAGTTAATTGATGGATCCCGTCCATCGTAAATTTGGAATGCAAAGATAGCGGATTTATCTTGAAAAGAACAAGTTAGGTTAGGAATATTTGCGGAATAGAAAAAATATGTTTTAAATTGCGGCTCGAAACAGAGGGGCTTTTTAACTGTATCATCTATTGATGATAAGTTATCCCAATAATTCATTCCAGATTCCTATGGCCTCGTAGTTCAATGGATAGAATAGAAGTTTCCTAAACTTTAGATCTAGGTTCGATTCCTAGCGAGGCTACATCAAACAGCTTTATATGACGATATAAAGCTGTTTTGCTTTTAAGGAGTTTCTCAATTGGCATTTGAACCAATTGCCTTATTGAAAAAATGAGTCGAGATCCTTCAAAAGGTTTATGTTTCAGACGCTAATAATGCAAACGGCTTTTTGATTAGCAGAGAACGTATTATGAGGGATTTTATATCGTTGTTTAACTTTCTATCACGGACAAAATATTACCAGCTGGATCTTTGAACCAGGCAATGGCCGGTCCCTTTTCACTTCTTGAAATTCCCTTTTCGTCAGTAATTATATTGCCCGCGTATTGCTCAAATTTAATTCCCTTGACAATTAATGCTTCTACCGCTGCTTCGATGTCAGGCACAGGGAAGTTCAGTACAGTGTAGCTAGCTGCTTTGAAATCCTCTTTGGGATAAATGATGATTGGATTGTTGCCCTTGGTATGGATTTCAAGGATTCCCATAGGATGGTCAGTGACTTTTAATCCCAGTATTTTATCGTAGAATGTTCTGGCCTTTTCCAAATTGTCTACCGCAAAACTGCTAAATGCTTGGCTTGATATCATCATGGCTATAAATGCTTTTCTTCAATTTACTAAATTCTTGATGCAAAAGCAGACTTTCGGAGATTCGCACTTTGAGGTGCTGATTACGAACAAAGGATATAATGAGAAAGGGGATGGCATTTTATTAATGCCATCCCCTTTTAGTTTCTGGATCGAATTACTTTAAATTACTTCTTTTTCTTAGCGTCTTTCATTGGGTTGCTGCCAGATGCTGCTCCCCTCGGTGCGCTTTCTCTTTTGTAAAGTTCAAAGCGTGAAGGTAAGTTTCTCTGAGGGAAGAAGTTATTAGACTCGTCAATATCAGCGGTTTCTCTATAAGGGTCTAGCGCGATTGATTCCACTTCTTTTTCTTTAGGGAATACTTTGGTGACGACTGTTTCGTTGTGTCTCCAGATATTGGCTGGGATTCGTTCTATTTCAGAGGTTCCATCAGTATAGTTAAACTGTACAATCAGTGGCATAACCAATCCACCTACATTTTTGAAGGTAAGCTCATAATAATTAAGGCCGCTATTAAATAACTTTCGTTCTTTTTCACTCAAGTTAGCTACGAAATCCTTATGGGCTTTTTCATCACTTGGAGTTACTGTAAATCTATCATAAGTGGTATAGAAGTCCCTCGTTTTTGGGTTTTTTTCCAATACAGTTTCTTGGATATCCTTTTCGTTGACAGTTCTTGAAATATAACTCTCATATTTCTCGTGATCTGCAGCTTCAGCTTTTTTCTTTTCTGCAGGAGTTCTATTGTCAAGCTGGTACCATTGAACATTTTCAATAGCAATGTCGACTGGCTCAGTACCAAAGAACCAACCTCTCCAGAACCAGTCTAGGTCAACTGCTGAAGCATCCTCCATAGTTCTAAAGAAATCGTCAGGCGTTGGATGTTTGAATTTCCATCTTTTTGCGTACTCTTTGAAAGCAAAGTCAAATAGTTCGCGGCCCATTACCGTTTCTCTAAGAATATTAAGGGCAGTTGCAGGCTTAGCATAGGCGTTGGCTCCAAACTGAATAATATTCTCTGAATTGGTCATGATAGGCTCCAAATATTGCTTTTCGCCTTTCATATAATCCACGATTTTGTGGGCAGGGCCTCTTCTGGATGGGTAATTTCTGTCCCACTCCTGCTCAGCCATAAACTGCATAAAAGTGTTCAGGCCTTCGTCCATCCAGGTCCATTGACGTTCGTCAGAATTGACAATCATCGGGAAGAAGTTGTGTCCTACTTCATGGATGATAACTGAGATCATCCCGTTTTTAATGGCTTCAGAATAGGTGCCATCTTTATCAGGTCTACCATAGTTGAAGCAGATCATTGGGTATTCCATCCCATTGGAAGCTTCTACAGAAATGGCAGTAGGGTATGGGTAATCGAAAGTTTTTGCAGAATATGACTTCAATGTATGGGCCACTACTCGGGTGGAATATTGTTCCCAAAGAGGGTTAGCTTCTTTGGCATAGTAAGACATAGCCATTACATCTTTATTACCCACGTTTACTGCCATGGCATCCCAAATGAATTTTCTTGAAGATGTCCATGCAAAATCCCTCACGTTTTCTGCTTCGAATACCCAAGTTTTGGTTTCAGAGGCCTTTCCTTTTTCAAGCTTCTCAGCTTCTTTCTGCGTACGGATGATAACAGGGTCATCAAAGGTCGTTTTGGCCTTGTTCCACCGGTCCATTTCAGTTTCACTCAAAACCTCTTCAGGGTTTTGAAGTACACCAGTTGCTCCCACCATGTGGTCTGCAGGCACGGTGATGCTTACCTTATAATCACCGAAGGTCAGGGCAAATTCTCCACGGCCATAAAACTGTTTGTTTTGCCAACCTTCAAAATCCGAATAAACCGCCATTCTAGGGAACCATTCAGCCATGGTATAAAGGTAGTTTCCGTCTTCTTCAAAGTATTCATAGCCCGGTCTCCCTCCAATAAAGCTGGTTCTATCGTGGATATTGAAGCTCCAGTCCACGGTGAATTCCAATTGCTCACCAGCTTTAAGCGGCTCCGGAAGATCCAATCTCATCATGGTTTCATTGATGGCTACAGGAATATCGTTTCCCTGGGCATCTTTGACACTATGGATTTTGTATCCAAGGTCAAGATCGTGCCATAGGATGGATTCCAATTGACGCATTGACATCCTTTCGTGAATACTGCTGGTGGTAGCTTTTTGGCTTTCTGCATCCTTAGATCTTTGGTTTTGGTCCAGTTGGATCCATAGATAGCTAAGTTGGTCAGGCGAATTATTGATATAAGTTACCGTTTCTGATCCTTTGATGCTTTGGTTGTCATCATCCAGAACTACCTTAATATCATAATTGGCCTGCTGCTGCCAGTATAAGTGTCCAGGAGCTCCTGAGGCAGTGCGGTAAACGTTTGGAGAACGAAGCATTGGCCCAAGTTGTTCGAAGCGTTCCGCGTGATTTTGTTCACTGTGCTGGGCATTTGCAGTAGCCACACACATTAAACTAAATGCGATTGAGTAAATTAATTTTTTCATATCTCTCTATTGAGTTTTTATGAATAAGTAACAGAACTATTCTCACCGATTCATCGGTGAACTCTTAAATAGGTTGTATTTGGGTTGTGTTAATTACCAATATATTGCATCCAGTATCATCATTATGGCCATCCCGAATACCACAGAAGAAATGACCAAGGCCCATTCTTTTCTGTTGGCACTCAATATGCCAATGGCGATAGATGATATCAAGATAAAGATTCCTACGATAACCAGCTGGCCCACTTCCAATCCAAGGTTAAAAGCCAATAATGGTTCCCAGATGGAGCTTTCTCTACCTAGCAATGATTTCAGATAGTTGGAGAAACCTAGTCCATGAATTAATCCGAAAAACAGGGCAAAGAAGTAGTTGGCCTGTATTCCAGAACCGCTAGAGGGTCTTGGACGGAGTATGTTAAAAAATGCAGTGACAGCTATAGTTACGGGTATAAGGAACTCGATAAGGCTTCCTTTAACTGTAAAGATATTTAAAGTAGCGAGTGCAAGGGTGATGGAATGACCTATGGTAAACGCGGTTACCAAGATTAATATTTTCTTCCAATCTCTCAGAAGGTAAATTGCGCAAAGTGCAATGATAAATAAGATGTGGTCAAAACCTTTTAGGTCAAGGATGTGGTCCATGCCTAACTTAAAATACGCTTGAAACTGATTCATGTAATTTTTCGTTTTTCCATCTGATTGAAAAGATTCGGCTTGAAGGATGTATTTTTGTAAAAAAACACAAGCTTTTGGAAACTTCTCAATGAGGACTTGGCTTAGTTTTATATGGGTAAGAAAAACAGCGGTGTAATATTAATGTTTAATTCGGACAAAAAGTAAAAATCAATAACGAAATGTTATATAATTATATAGTCATATGGATGCTTGGATGGATGGTTAACTTTCATCCCTTTTATATCAGTGTGACAGATGTTAACTATAATACTGAAGCCAAAAGTTTGGAAATTGCGCAAAAGATTTTTTGGGACGATTTAGAGCAGGCCCTTAACAAGAAATACGATGAGGATCTTGATTTTTTACATCCTAAAGACCTCAAAAAACTTAATGAGTTGGTAGAAGCATACCTGCTTGAAAATAATGCGTTTGAGGTAAACGGAAATTTGGTTAGGATTGATTACCTCGGTTATGAGATTGAAGAAGATGCTGCTTGGTTTTATATGGAAGCCAAAAATGTACCTATGCCAAAGAAAGTTAAGATCACCAATAAAGTACTTGTCAGTGATTTTCAGGAACAGCAAAATATGATTAACTTTTATCTCAATGATGAACCTAAAACATTGATTTTATATAAGGGACATATGGAAGACCTCCTAGAATTTGACTGAGGCTAGGCTTAGCCTTTGGATAGGAAATTAAGGAAGCCGGAAATGATTTTATTGGTTTTGAGGTCATAGGGAGGATAAAGCATATTCAATGGTGTTTTTCCATTACGTTGTTTCAACACAGATTTTTGATTACTAAAGGATAAAAATCCGAAATGTCCATGTGCTTTCCCCATTCCACTTTGTTTCGTTCCTCCAAAAGGCAGTGTGTTTTGTAAATATTGAATGCCACAGTCGTTGATCGCCATGGTTCCAGCGCTGGCATTTTGTTGTATCATTTCAACAGTACTTTTGTCTTTGGAAAATAGGTATAAGGCCAGCGGTTTTGGTTTGTGGAACAGGTATGTGATAATGTCGTCCATTTTATTATAAGTTATCACCGGTAAAATCGGCCCAAAAATCTCTTCCTTCATCAGGAGCATTTCTTCTGTCATTCCTGATATAACCGTAGGTTCCATAAAATTTTCCTCTGCTTTTATTTCACCACCATGGTTAACTGTAGCTCCTTTTGTTTGCGCATCCACCAGTAGGTGCTGCAGCCTATTCAGATGCTTCCGGCTAATTATCCTTCCATAATCTTTATTACTGGAGATGCCTTCTTTCTTTGAAGGATACATTTTTTTGATTTGGCTACTAAGTAATTCTAAAAGAAGTTCTTTTTGGGATTCATGTACAAAAAGGAAATCCGGGGCAATACAGGTTTGGCCGCAGTTGATCCATTTTCCTGCGGAGATTTTTGGCGCAGCATCTTCTAAATCATAAGCTTTATCAATAATTACAGGAGATTTTCCTCCAAGTTCCAATGTTACACTTGACAGATGTTGTGCCGCGGCATTCATCACCATCTTACCTATTCCTGGGCTGCCTGTAAAAAATATATGGTCAAAGGGGAGTGTTAATAGTTGTTTGGCTACCTCAGCATCTCCTTCAAATACAGCGACTTCATCATTTTCAAAATTTTCCATGCACATCCTTCTGATCAATGCTGAAGAGTGCGGCGTAAGCTCTGATGGCTTAAGGCAAACTGTGCAACCGGCAGCAAGGGCAGAAATGAGCGGGCTTACACTTAGGTTAAAGGGGAAATTCCAAGGAGCTATAATTAATGCCTGTCCCTTTGGTTCAATGATGGTGTAAGACTTACTACCTATAAAATATATCGGACTTGCAACTTTTTGTGGTTTCATCCAGCTTGCTAGATTTTTGATGGCAAGATTGATTTCCATAAGGACATAAGCGGTCTCGGTAATTGCGACTTCAGCAGCTGGTTTTTTGAAATCTGCATAGATGGCTTTGGCAATTTCTTGCTGGTTTTTCTTGATCCACTCACGTAATTTTTTTAGTGAATTTGTCCTTTCTTCACTTGTACTTTTTCTCTTGGCAATTGCTTTGATTTTTTGATGAGTGAAGGTGTTTGATAAAATTTCAGTAGTATTCATAGCTGCTATTTTTATCCTATTGCTGGTTTAATACAAGATAGGAAAAATATCTTTTGTGCTTAATAGTCCTCATCTTCAAGCGTTTAAATAGGTCCTGTTCTAGTAATTTTAACCACTTTTCATACACATAAAAACGCAATTGAGTTTATTAAAAATGACTTTTATTTAAAAATAAAATACATTTTCCTTTGTAGGAAAACACAATTGGTGTACTTTTATAGCAAAATAGTGTATTTAAACAGCGTAAAATAGTCTATAAGTGTTCTGAAAGATTGTTTGAGCTGCATCAAGTAAGAATAAACAGTAGGCTTATGAACGAAAACTTTTACAAGGAAATTACACGCAACGAGTTTTTTGATTTAGTAAAAAATAGAGGAGAAAAATTCATTCTGCTTGTGCATCTAGTAATGGATGGTTTTTCAATGAGCAGAATTTTAGGTACTGAAGATCAGGAGGATATGTCTTTCCTGCGCTCACCAGTTTATATCCAGGACACTGGTTTTAATTTTCAACATATCAATTTAACAAGTGTAGCGGTTGCTTCACTTTAATAAAGAGACAGTCATGAAATCATTATCTACGTATTTCGTATTAATCTTTTTCTGTCTAATTGGAATATTTAACATTGGTCATGTCCAAGCTCAATCAAATGCTGATTTGAGAGATTGTGGATACGGATGTACCTCCAACAATTATTCAATTGCTGGAGTATATTTGAGCGATGCGAATGGAGTTCCAATTACGGATGCGAACAAAACATGTACAACGGGAGATCCAATTAATGGTGTTTACGTTTCAATTGGAATTCTGTCCAATCAAAATGCCAGTAACTACTTTGGTAGGTTATATGCTGATTTAATCATCGGATCCTCTTCTATTTATTTGGATGTTCCTTTAGGGAATATGCCTTCCAGTAAAAACGAGGTGACCAACAAGGTGATCTATGGTCCGATTAATTGGGAATGTGGGCAAGAGTTAACTTTGAGCTTTCCGTTGGTTGTTTGGAAAACTAGTAACAATGCTCCAGACGAACCAATTGATTGCGGGGATTATTCACAATCTCAATGTGAACGGCCTGAGAGCATTTTGGTTGCGGCACCTTTAGCAGTCCAGTTTGATAGTCAGTCCTGTTTGCCGTCCGAAAGTGATTTTACCGTACAATTCACCTCCACCACCAATGGAGGAATTTCGCCATATACGATAGATTGGGATTTTGGGGATGGAACAAGCTCTTCTGATGAGAATCCTTTGCATACTTTTCCTAATGCTGGAAATTTTGATGTTGAATTAACTGTAACAGATAATGAAGGTACGGTTAATACATATTCTCAGACAGTTAATGTTTATCCAGTTATCAGTTCAGATATACAAGTAATAGATGCAAGTTGCTCAGGAGTAGATGATGGTTCGATTGTTCTATCCAATATTCTAGGCGGCGATGGAGCTTATTCTTATTCTATTTCACCCGCTGCTGGATCATTAAATGGATCGACTTTTTCTGATCTTCCTGTAGGGGATTATATGATAACGATTACTGATTCTAGAGGTTGTCAGACTGAAATAAATGCCAGCATTGTTCTGGATGATGATGTGGCTCCTGTGATGACAGCTCCTGCTGGATTGGATCTAGAAGCTTGTGGTGTTGATGATTTAGTGGGAAGTGGAGAAACTGCATTGGCTTACAGTGATACTGAGGTGGTTATTTCTCTTCAAGATTTTATTGATGAGGGAGGAAGCATAATAGAAGATAATATTTCAAGCATTACTTATCAGGACAGTTTCTTAGGAACTTGTCCAATTGTGGTTACTAGAACTTTTACAGTAATTGACAATTGCGGTCTTTCTGATACCCAAATTCAGCTTATCAATATTAATGATACTACAGATCCAACCTTTAGTTCTGGACCAAGCAATTCAGAAGTAAGGTCAATAGATGCCGGCGGAACTGAATATATCGCAGCGGCTGGAGAATTTGATGCTGTTGCTTCTGATAACTGTAGTGATGTTGAGTTGAGCTATACCATAAATGGTGGTACCGCAGTTGTAGCTAATTCCTTGGATGGAGTTTCTTTTGGATTGGGAGATACCAATGTTTCTTGGATTGCAACTGATGAGTGCGGAAATACTGCAAATTATGATTTTGTGGTTACTGTTTATGCGCCAAATATTAATATTGAAAAGACAGTTGATCAAACTAGCATTTCTGCCCCAGGTACATTAACCTATACCATTACAGTTACCAATACAGGTAATCAAAGCTTGACTGGAGTTAGTGTAACGGATGACTTTGCAGGTGGCGCAAACTTTGTAGGCGGTGATACTGATAATGACAATCAATTAGATCTCAATGAGTCTTGGCAATATAGTGCTACTTATGCAGTTACCCAGGAGGATATTGATGCAGGAGATGATTTGGTGAATACAGCTGTGGTGAGCAGTAATGAAACTGACGATGCTAGTGCTGATGCAACCACTACTATTGACCAGACTCCTGGTATTGCTATTGAGAAAGTGGTGGATGTAGATGAAATTAACGCCCCTACTACACTTAATTATACCATTACAGTAACCAATACAGGTAATGTAAGCCTTACAAATATTTCCGTGACTGATGCTTTCGCAAATGGAGCTAGCTATGTAAGTGGTGATGAAGATGGAGATGATGAATTGGATTTGGATGAAGAGTGGATCTATAGCGCAAGTTATAATGCTACTCAAGCAAATATAGATGCAGGTGCTGATTTGGTAAATACTGCGATCGTAAGCAGCAATGAGACTGCTGATGCTCAGGATGATGCTACTACTTCAATAGATCAAGCGCCAAGTATTGCTATCGAGAAGGTAGTGGATGAAGCAAGTATCAGCGAACCTACTACTTTGAACTACACGATTACTGTAACCAATACTGGTAATATAAGCTTGACAGGTGTAAGTGTAGCGGATGCTTTTGCAGGCGGAGCAACTTATGTAAGTGGTGATACAGATAATGATGGCAAATTAGATCTCGCAGAATCTTGGGTATACAATGCCTCCTACAATGCAAGTCAGGCAGATATTGACGCAGGAGATGATTTGGTAAATATAGCAGTTGTAAGCAGCAATGAAGCTGCAGATGCTCAGGATGATGTTACCACTACTATCGATCAAAATGCAGGTATAGCCATTGTAAAAACAGTTGATGCTACCAGCATAGGAGCTCCAACTACCTTGAATTATACGATTAGGGTTTCAAATACTGGAAATGTAAGCTTAACTGGTGTAAGCGTAGCGGATGCTTTTGCAGGCGGAGCAACTTATGTAAGTGGTGATACGGATAATGATGGTGAGCTGGATTTGGCAGAAATCTGGGAATATAGTGCTTCATATAATGCAATTCAGGAAGATATTGATGCAGGAAATGATTTGGTGAATACAGCCATTGTAAGTAGTAATGAAGCGCCAGATGCTCAAGATGACGCAACAACTGAAATCAGTCAAGGACCTGGTATTGCAATTGATAAAGTAGTTGATCAAACTAATATTAGTTCACCAACCACTTTGAACTATACTATTACTATTAGAAATACTGGAAATGTAAGCTTGACCAGCGTGAGCGTAGCAGATGCCTTCGCAAGTGGAGCCACATACCAAAGTGGTGATGATGGAGATAATGAACTGGATATAGATGAAACCTGGATATATTCAGCATCTTACGCAGTTACACAAGAAGATATTGATGCAGGAACTGCTCTTGTTAATACTGCCATTGTAAGTAGTAATGAAATTGCTGATGCGCAGGATGATGCGACAACGACGATCACGCAGACCCCAGGTATTGCTATCGAGAAAGTGGTAGACGTGGCTGATATCAGTTCACCGATTACCCTTAACTATACGATTACTGTAACCAACACCGGAAATATAAGCTTGACCGGGGTAAGCGTAGCGGATGCCTTTGCGGGCGGGGCTACCTTTGAAAGTGGAGATGCTGATAATGACGGCGAGTTGGATCTTGATGAAGCATGGATCTACAGCGCCTCTTATGATGCTACTCAAGCGGATATAGATGGAGGTGCTGATTTAGTGAATATTGCCATTGTAAGCAGCAATGAGTCCGGAAATGCGCAGGATGATGCTACAACGACGATCACGCAGACTCCAGGCATTGCTATCGAGAAAGTGGTAGACGTGGCTGATATCAGTTCACCGACTACCCTTAACTATACGATTACTGTAACCAACACCGGAAATGTAAGCTTGACCGGGGTAAGCGTAGCGGATGCCTTTGCGGGCGGGGCTACCCTTGAAAGTGGCGATGCAGATAATGACGGCGAGTTGGATCTGACTGAAGCATGGGAATACAGTGCCTCTTACGATGCTAGCCAGTCAGATATCGATGCAGGTGCTGACCTGGTTAACACTGCCATTGTAAGCAGCAATGAGTCCGGAAATGCGCAGGATGATGCGACAACGACGATCACGCAGACTCCAGGCATTGCTATCGAGAAAGTGGTAGACGTGGCTGATATCAGTTCACCGACTACCCTTAACTATACGATTACTGTAACCAACACCGGAAATGTAAGCTTGACCGGGGTAAGCGTAGCGGATGCCTTTGCGGGCGGGGCTACCCTTGAAAGTGGCGATGCAGATAATGACGGCGAGTTGGATCTGACTGAATCATGGATTTACAGTGCCTCTTACGATGCGACTCAAGCGGATATCGATGCAGGAGCTGATTTGGTTAACACAGCCATTGTAAGCAGCAATGAGTCCGGAAATGCGCAGGATGATGCGACAACGACGATTACGCAGATCCCAGGAATTGCTATTGAGAAAGTGGTAGACGTGGCTGACATCAGTTCACCGACTACCCTTAACTATACGATTACTGTAACCAACACCGGAAATGTCAGCTTGACCGGGGTAAGCGTAGCGGATGCCTTTGCGGGCGGGGCTACCCTTGAAAGTGGCGATGCAGATAATGACGGTGAGTTGGATCTTGATGAATCATGGATTTACAGTGCCTCTTACGATGCGACTCAAGCGGATATCGATGCAGGAGCTGATTTGGTTAACACAGCCATTGTAAGCAGCAACGAGACTGCCGATGCGCAGGATGATGCGACAACGACAATTACGCAGACTCCAGGCATTGCTATCGAGAAAGTGGTAGACGTGGCTGACATCAGTTCACCGACTACCCTTAACTATACGATTACTGTAACCAACACCGGAAATGTAAGCTTGACCGGGGTAAGCGTAGCGGATGCCTTTGCGGGCGGGGCTACCCTTGAAAGTGGCGATGCAGATAATGACGGTGAGTTGGATCTTGATGAATCATGGATTTACAGCGCCTCTTATGATGCTACTCAAGCGGATATCGATGCAGGTGCTGACCTGGTTAACACAGCCATTGTAAGCAGCAACGAGACTGCCGATGCGCAGGATGATGCTACAACGACGATCACGCAGACCCCAGGTATTGCTATCGAAAAAGTGGTAGACGTGGCTGATATCAGTTCACCGACTACCCTTAACTATACAATTACTGTAACCAACACCGGAAATGTAAGCTTGACCGGGGTAAGTGTAGCGGATGCCTTTGCGGGTGGGGCTACCCTTGAAAGTGGCGACGCAGATAATGACGGCGAGTTGGATCTGACTGAATCATGGAT
>NZ_JAHHZM010000019.1 GCF_018642165.1 Echinicola shivajiensis | reverse complement strand
AAAAAGGAATCCCATATTCCCGACCACGAAAACATCAGGGGGGCATCCACTTACCAATAAACAGAACAATGATGAACAGTAACCAGACAGTAGAAAAACTCAGACAGATGAGGCTCAGCGCCATGGCCGATCTCCACCACCAGCACATCGGCAGCAACAGGTTCGCCGACTTTACCGCCGATGAATACATCGCCCTGCTGGCAGACCACGAATGGGAAGACCGGCAGCACAAGAAAATGGCCAGGTTGATAAAAAAGGCCGCCTTCAAACAGAAAGCATCCGTTGCCGATATCGATTACAGCCATAACAGGAACCTTGACAGGAATATGTTCTCAAGGCTTGCAGGGCTTGGCTTCGTGGACAAAAAAGAAAACATCATCATTACCGGACCTTCGGGGGTCGGGAAAAGCTATCTGGTACAGGCTCTGGGAAACCAGGCCTGCCTGATGGGGCACAGAACAGTATACAGCAGCACCTCAAGGCTGCTGTCAAAACTCAAGCTCTCCAAAGCCGACGGAACCTACCTCAGGGAACTGAGGAAACTCCAGAATACCGATGTCCTCATCCTCGATGACTTTGGGCTACAGGCTTTTGATGCGACGGCAAGGGAAATCGTTTTGGACATCATTGATGACCGGTTTACAGAAAAATCAACCATAGTATCCTCCCAATTGCCAGTATCCACCTGGTATGATATCATTGGTGAAGGGACCATCGCAGATGCCATACTGGACAGACTCGTAAACTCTTCCCATAGAATAGACCTCAAGGGAGAATCTTTGAGAAAGGGAATCTTGAAAAATGAATAAAAAATGACCTTCTTTAAATGATCTTTCTTAGTGGCACGGTTTGACCGAAATCACTGGCATGGTCAGACCGAAATAGCCAATAAGCTTTTCAAAGAAAACTTGTTTAAATCTATACTTTAGTAAAGTACCATATTCGACTTCAATTTTTCTCTCCTCTATAAGTTTATCAATAATATTTAGTTGGGTATCATAATCTGATTCCAACAATTCTAATAGTGTAGTTAGCTCTTCGGGTTTAGAAGAATATCGCTTAGAATTAAAGTGTACTGGGTATATTTCAGACCTATTAAAATCTGCATGTATATTTAGTTTGTGTTCATAATCAATTACATAGAAAATATTAAATAGTGAATCTGTGTATGGATTCGATAATTTCTGGATAGAATTGAAAAGCGTTTTGGTTTCTTCCAGAATATCATTTTTAAATTTTATTCCAGTATTCGAGATATCTAGCACAATCGTATCTCCATTACTAATCAAAAGTGTATCAACAAAAGTATTCTTGTTACTTATATAAATGTATTGGTAATTGATCCCTTTAATTTGAACAGTATCATTGCCATATACCAGTAAATCTTCATGATATATTAAATTTTGAAAATTCCGGTCTGATTTTATTTGAGTTGGCAATTCGGTGGTGTTATTAATTATTATCACTGGAGGTTTTTCTTTAATCTCCAATGCATTCTTTGAAGATTTCTTTTGACAGGAAATCATTACTAAAAATACGGGGAAAAACCGTAGAGTTTTATTATTTATCAATTTCCTCTTAATAGGTAGTTTAAGGACTCTACGTGCACCAAATAGAATTGAATCCAAAAAGAAAAACTCCTGCATCATAAAGCACATAAATAAGATACTTCCGAAAAAAGTTGAATTCATTGTAATCAGTTATTAATGATTAGAAATTATAAGATAGTTGCTAAGCAACTCAATTGCTAAACAGGTAATTCGAATAATTACAAGATGATTTTGTCAAAAAAGTATGCAAAATCAATTAAATAGGATTTGAAAAGGGAATTCCGTTTTCACTAAGAAGTAAGAGTAATTAAACACCTCTTAAATTCAAAAAGGTGTGAAAATCAATTTAATCTGGAACCTACTGCTTATTATTTAATATAAGGTAAAAATATTTCTTAATGAATTGGTAATGAGTTAAATCACTTCTCTAGACTAAAAGATAGCAATAAATAAAAAGTAGCCCCGTGAATTAATCCAAGAATAAGCCCCAGCCATCATCATATTTATTACTAGGGTCAAAGCCTTTCACCCAGTCAATAAAAAGCTGTTGGAAATCATTGATAGCATCCCTCAATAACTGTAAGTGTTCTTCAGGATGGGTATCTACCATAGCGACCGAATAGGTCATGGAATTTAAATGGCGGGCATGGACTTTCATAAAGACGGCATTTTCCATCTTAAGAATATAGTCATCTACTCCTTCTGCACCGGCAAATTTGCCGCAGATAACAGTGGCATCTTCAAGCATAAAGGTACCATACATTTCTTTGGACATTTCATCCAATGCACCGACAAGGGCTTCCGTTAAATGAAGGATATCGTTGGCTTTTTGCATCAGCGGGTGTTTCTGAATGCGCTCCTGTTCTTTACGGAAATCCTCCTCATCATCACTGTCCCAGTGCTCTTCGTCATCAAAGTCATCCCACATGGTAATTCTATTAGTGTTATAAAAAAAGCGATCATTCGATCGCTTAAATATAATCTTTTTGAAATATCCTTACCTATTAGAATGGCAAAATATCTTCTCCGCTTTCGTCATTAAAGGTGCTAACTTCAGGTGCACCAGCATTGGCAGTGTCAGGAGCAGCAGCGCCCGCCTTGTCCACTCTCCAAACTTTTACATCAGTATACCAACGACTGTTGTACTCGCGGCTTTCGATTTCAATTCCCGCTTTTACGGAATCGCCCTGTTGCATTCCAAATTGGTCGATTTTGTCTCCCCAAACGGTCAAACATACTTTCTTTGGATATTGTCCTTCTGTTTCAAGGATGAAATCCTGCTTTCTCCAGGTACCGTTTCTTCCACTACCAGACTGTTCTGGCATGATTTGAATGATTTTTCCAGTAATTTCCATATAGCTATATTTATTTTATTTTTTTCCGAACCACGAAGGTACTCAATCACCACATCTATTAAAAAAGTCTAACTTGAATTTATCAAAGTTTTTTGGAAATAGCCAATTTGTATAAGTATGTCTATTTTTTAAAATAAATGACTTTTAAATAGTTATAAACAGTTATTACAGGTAAGTGAATCGCGGATTTTTGGTATTTGAATTTTTAAGAAAACCTACGTTTGGGGAGAAGGTGAATTGACGAAAAAAATCTTCATGAAAGGTAAATTCTAAGCGATTGGTTATCTTTGGGCAATCGATTTTTATGCAGCCACCTAAGGAAAAAAAATACACTGAAGGAAAAATCCTCACTGCGCTTACACAGCTTGCCATACCCATAATTTTGGCCAATGTGCTACAAACTGCCTATCAGTTGATAGATACATTTTGGTTGGGGCGTTTGGGGGCCAATGCTGTGGCAGCGGTAAGTTTGAGCTTTCCCATTCTCTTCCTGATTCTTTCACTTGGCGGTGGACTAACCCTTGCCGGTACCGTATTGGTTTCACAGCATAAGGGAGCCAATGATCAGAAAATGGTCAATTTTGCCTCTTCCCAAACCGTACTAGTGGTCTTTATTGTTTCCGTACTGTTGGCAATTATCGGCTTTACTATGGCTGGGCCATTGATGAAGTTAATTGGTGCAGGCCCGGAAGTGCAGGCGGACTCAGTTGCATATTTCAAAGTCTCTGCCCTAGGCTTTGTATTTCTGTTTATATTTTTTGTTTTCCAGTCTTTGATGCGAGGAATCGGCAATGTGCTTTTGCCAGTTTATGTGATTTTGGTGACTGTTTTGCTCAACTTGGTTTTGGACCCGCTATTTATTTATGGTTTTGGCCCCCTTCCTGGTTTTGGCGTGGCAGGTGCTGCTGTTGCCAGTGTGATCACACAGGGGATTTCTGCAGTAGTAGGCCTCTATATTCTTTTTAAAGGGAATCATGGAATAAAGATTCATTTTTCAGAAATGAAGTTTCATCTTTCCTGGACCAAGAAACTATTTGAACTGGGTTTGCCTTCAAGCATGGAGCAGTCTGCCAGGGCGCTGGGGATGGCAATGATGGTGGTTTTGGTCACCAGTTTTGGTTCTGAGGTGGTTGCAGCTTATGGTATTGGTGCAAGGATTTTGAGTTTTGTGATTATCCCAGCTCTTGGACTGGCCATTGCCACTACTACTTTGGTAGGACAAAATATTGGAGCCAATAAAATTCACCGGTCAGAAAAAACAGGTATTCTGTCCGTTAAAATTGCCTTTTTCGGTTTGACAGGTGTCGGGGCTTTGCTGTTTATATTTGCTGAGGACTTGGTGCGGTTTTTTGTGCCAAATGAACCTCAAGTTATCCATGACGGTGCTACCTTTATCAAGATTATGGGACCAAGTTTTGGGTTTTTGGGTGTTCAACAGGTCATTAATGGTACCTTTAATGGTGCTGGATTTACCAAGGCTTCCATGTTTATATCCTTTTTGAACCTTTGGATTATTCGTTTTCCCGTAGGCTATTTTTTGGCCTATCATACAGATCTTAAACATGAGGGCATTTATTGGGCCTTCCCTATTTCCAATTGGATTTCCGCCACAGTAGCCTTCGTTTATTTTCGTATGGGCCATTGGAAAAGGCGCCTCGGTTAAGTCAATTTAGACAGGATAAGCCTAATATGGTAAAAGGTGATTTTCTATCTTTTGGTGCTTTGACTTGGCCGATTAAAAAATAGTACATTTGTCTATGGCATTTTCCATTAAGGACTTTCTATACCATGAGTTTCAATCTGAAGGCTTGGACACCAGCAACGAGGCATTTATTCATGCCTTGGAAGTTGCCCTGTTTTCAAAAAGGTCACTCTTTCTGACTGGGAAAGCCGGCACTGGGAAAACTACTTTTTTACACACGCTTAGAAAGTTAAACCGTGAAAAGAATATGGCTGTGGTTGCACCCACAGGCGTGGCAGCTATCAATGCCAAGGGGAAAACCATTCATTCTTTTTTTAAGATTGATCCAAGGCAAATGTTTTTGCCTGGTGATCCTCGTCTTTCGCCAAAGGCCAAAGAGAAAGGCATGTCCATCTTTGAGCAATTCCAGTATCGAAAGAAGCATCGGGATTTGATCAATAGGCTTGATATTTTGGTCATTGATGAGGTGTCCATGGTGCGTGTGGAGATACTGGATGTGATCGATCAACTGTTAAGGGTTTATAGAAAGAAGATGCATTTACCTTTCGGAGGTGTGCAGATGATCTTTATTGGGGATCCATTTCAACTCCCTCCAGTGGTGAGAAATACGGATTGGGAGCACTTGGCGCCCCATTATGCTTCCCGCTTTTTCTTTAGTGCCCATGCTTTTAAAGAGCTCAATCCAATTCATATTGAATTGGGAAAAATATACAGGCAAAAAGATGAAGCCTTTAAGGAAATCCTCAATAGGGTTCGAGAGAGTGAACATACCCAAGAGGATTTGCGTGTTCTGAATGCCACAGCCAGTAAATACCGCTTTGACTTATTGGACCAAGAGTATATCCTAATAGGGACCCACAATGCTACCATTTCAGAAATCAACACCAAAAAGCTTGCTGAACTCAAAAAAGAACCAAGGATCTATGCTGCTGAGATAAAGGATGATTTTCCTATGAATATGGCTCCTTTTGACCCGGTGGACCTGACTTTAAAGATTGGTGCCCAAGTAATTTTTATGAGGAATAACGCCGAGGCAAAGTATTATAATGGGATGATTGGAAAGGTTTCCAAAATGGAAAAGGATATGATCGAGGTAGAGGATCATAGGGGCTTTATTTATGAAGTTCGTAGGGAAACCTGGGAAAATGTGGAGTTTATCTATAATGAAAAAGAGGAACATTTAGAGGCAAAGGTGATCGGCACATTTACCCAGTTTCCATTGAAGTTGGCTTGGGCAATCACAGTACATAAAAGCCAAGGTTTGACCTTTGAAAGGGCTATTTTGGATATTAGCAGGTCCTTTGAAGCAGGGCAGGCATATGTAGCATTAAGTAGATGTACCAATTTGGAAGGCTTGGTTTTAAAATCCCCTATTGGTATTCAAAGTGTCAAGGTCAGCCCGGATAGTTTGGTGTTCAGTCGTCAGCGATTAGCAGCAGAACAAGTAGAAAAGGAATTGGAACTGGCCAGGGCAATGCAGCTATTGAAACATGCTTTTCGGGCCTTTAGGCAAGGTGAGTATAATCTCGCGCAGGAAATGTTCGATGAGGTACAGGCGGTACATGATGTAACCATTTACCCGAAATGGCAAAAATTTTTAAAATTGAAAGAAGATTTAGAAAATCGTTATTATTGCAGAGAGTGATATAATAATAAAATTTTGACCAAGTTTGCACAAGCGAAATGGATATAATCAAATTGAGCAAAGCCGGAATTATTGGCTTTTTGTTTTTGGTGATAATATTTTTTGTAATTGTTTCTTGTAGTAAGGAAGAAAAGCCTGCTGAAGACCCATTATCAAGGGTTTTGATAATCGGAAATAGTATTACTTATCACCCGCCTGCACCAGAAATAGGCTGGGAAAATGGTTGGGGAATGGCTGCCAGTGCAGCAGACAAGGATTATTTTAGTGTGTTAAGTAACTTTCTCCTTACCCTTAATCCTGAAATGGAAATTGTTCGGGAAAATGTATATCCATTTGAAAGGTTTTTTGAGACCTTGGATTTTACCGATTATGAGTATTTGAAAGCAGTAAAGCCCGAATTATTGATTATTAGATTGGGCGAAAATGTGGATATAGCCGAAGTTGAAGGATATAATTTTGGAAGATCAATTGTAGATTTTGCCAATTATCTAAGCGATAATGGAAAAACCAAAGTTTTGATAACTACTACTTTTTGGGAAAACCCTGTAATTAATAGTCAGATAGAATGGGTTGCTGATAATCAGGGATGGACATTGGTTGATATTACGCATTTGAGTGCTAATGATGAAAATATGGCATTGGGAGAATATGAAGTGGAAGGAGTGGCCAGGCATCCTAGTGATAAAGGAATGGAAGCAATAGCCAAAATGATTTGGGATTATATCATAAAGTAGTCATGTGTTTTTTTTGTAAACGATTTATTATGAGTTGAATAGGGTGATTTTTTTGCGTTTTTGTAGTAAATTTATGAAGGAGTAATTTTTGATTAAAATATTTCTTTATGAAAGACCTCAGGCAATTAACCCTTATTATTTTTCTGTTGACTTTGTTTAACTATTCAGCTTATGCTCAGGAAGAGGAAGAAAACAAGGAAGAAGAAGAGCTAAAAAATAGAGTAGTTTTTTCTCTTGGTTACACATGGATCCCCAAAGGGGCTGAATTAAGTGAGTCAGAAGCAGAAAGTGGTTTTTTTGTTCCAGCTGTTGGATTTGATTATTTCAGGAAAATTCATGAAAAATTTGAAATTGGAATGATGTGGGACTGGGAATTAGATCATTATATTGTTACTGGTAAGGAATTGGAGAGGGAACGAGCAATGATTTTTGCCTTGGTACTTACCTATAGTATTACTGAAAAATGGAAAGCATTCACGGGTGGAGGCGCAGAGTTTGAGAAACATGAAAATCTAGGAATTTTCAGGCTTGGAACAGAATATGCGTTTGAGATGCAGCGCAATTGGGAATTCACGCCTACCCTATTATTTGATATTAAGAAAGGCTATGACACCTGGGGTATATCACTTGGGTTTTGTAAGAAATTTTGAAGCGATTGTTTTATGAAAAGAAATGATATTAATTATTGATTGTCAATATGTTGGGTGTAATATCAAAATGTTGGAGTAATTTTTTAAAAATATATTGTAAACGAATAAAAAACTTCGACTTACTTAAAAACGTTTAACTAGAAAAGGAAAAGCTTTTACTAAATCTAATGATGATGAAATGTAAAGGATTCATTTGTTCCTGGTTTTGTATATTATTGAAGCGTTTTCCTTTTTTGTACTAATTACCCTTTTCCAAAATCAGTTAGCCTTTATCTTATATAATAGGCCACCATTTTAGCTAGAAGCGATTAAACTTTTCAGGCTTTAATCTATTTAATAAAGTAAGGTAAATACAATTTCAGAAAAATAAGAGAGTAACATAATGGATAATAACCCAATAGGGCAAGAGCTAATTAAACATGCCATTTTTAGATTGAATGAGAATAAGGCTAAGATTATCAGTTGTCTAAACTGGTTAACCGAGGAAGAAATTTGGCAGCGACCTAATGAGGTTTCCAATAGCATTGGAAATTTGGTGCTCCATTTGGGAGGAAACTTGGGGCAATATATCGTTTCATCACTCGGAGGTCATGAGGATAAAAGAGACAGGGACGCTGAGTTTTCTGCGTGTGGTGGAATGGCAAAAAACGCTTTGATTCATGTTATCAATGAAGAAGTGAAGGCTGCCTGTGAAATTATAGAGGATTTGACAGAAGAGGATTTAATCAGTAAATATAATGTTCAGGGCTTTAGGTATACTGGGGTGGGTAATGTCCTTCATGCCGTCGAACATTTTTCATACCATACAGGCCAAATTGCCTTTTGGACTAAGGTAATAAGAGAACAAGATTTAGGCTTTTACGCAGGAATAGACCTCAATAAAAAGAATGAAAATAAGCATTAGGATATAGGTAGTTTTCCCTTGCAATTAATTAAAATCATGCCTCTAATCGGCAATATGCTTTTTAAGTTGTAGAGATTAGGGTTTGTATAATCATTTTGGATTTTTTCTGAATTTTAAACTAGCCGAAAAGCACATAATTTTTGAAATAAACACAACAAGAAACTATTCCAATAATGAAAAAACTGAGTATTTATTTTTTACTGGTCATGTCGATAGCTGCATGTCAGTCTAAAAGGACTTTACTAGAGCTTAAGTTGGACGAAGGAGAGACCTACTATCAAAGGATGGAGTCCCATTCAATTATAAAATAAAGTTTTAGTGGTAAGGACATTGATATAAATATGACTATTACAGGTGATATATCATTTAAGGTAAAAGGAATTGATAAAGATTATTATAATCTGGAGGCACGTTATGAAAACATGGGTATGCAGATGAAAATACATGTTATGGATTGATTTTCTTAGGTTTTAGAAATAGATAAAATGCCCCTATTTGCTATCGTTAAAAGGGGGCATTTTTTTTCTAATGCCAATGGACATTTTGAATCAATACTGAATGAGCAATGGATCATCTTACTGCTTTGACCAAATTACCTAGATAACCCCATTTTAGATCCCTTGATGCCCTGCCTTCATCTGCTTTTTTGATGGTCTCTTCATCTGCTCCTTCCCATGGATTTACAGCAATGCTTTTGACAAACTGGTCGTAATCACCAAACATAGTGACTATGATATGGGAAGCATAGACATCGCTGCCAAATGGAAGCATTACTCTTCCTAATCCCCAGTATTCCATGATATTCTGATCAACCATTTTTTGATGGACTGGATAAAATACTTCCTTTTCAGCGTTTTCGTATTGTCCTCCCATTCCCGGCTTGGCTTTTAGAAGTGTGATGCCGGCAACCATACCAGGTTCCATAGTCATGTCAGAGGTGGTTTCCTTGAGTACTTCAACAAAGAGTCTTATAGATAGGTCTCTTGAACTGGTGGTCTGTTTCATTTTTTCCTGAAATTGCTCTTCGTCATAATCAGAATAGGCGTCTTGGGCTGCAGCCATAATACCCTCCCCTGCATTAAGCATTTTAGCTAGATCATCAAAGATAGTTACTGTTAAATATTGATAGCCTTGATCTTCACCGCCCGGTTTGAGGGACCAAAGGTCCCAGCCCACAATGTCTCCATTTTTAATGCGCTCTTGGTGGATTTTTTCCCAAAAGTTCTCAGTTTCCCAGTATGCTTGTTCCTGATCACCATCCACTTTCATGAATTCCAAAATTGCGTACAGCTTTTCTTGTCCGAAAGCATTTCCGTAGCAGCAAGCTACTAGTATGAGTAGGCTTAATAGTTTTTTCATGATCATTTGGGTTTATGATTAAAGAATTGAATAGGTTAAATATACCAAAAAATGAGGTTGAGGACTTGTAATTGAGTGTCAAATATATTGCATATCAGTGTGTTATAATTGGAAAATTCTGCTGGTAATATAGGGATGGATAATGAAAGTAATTTTCAGCCTTAGGGAATTTTTGCATAAATTGAAGGATAAACCTAGGTCAAGGTACTATTGCCTGTAATTATGAATAATAAAGGAAAGACAAATTTTCACCCTTCACATGATAAGCGAATTGACAGCTATATCAATAAGTCGCAAACCTTTGCTGAACCCATTTTAAGGCATTTGCGCGCCTTGGTTCATCAAGCATGCCCAGAGGTAGAGGAAACCATAAAGTGGGGTATGCCCCATTTTATGTACAGAGATGAGATATTGTGTAGTATGGCAGGCTTTAAGGCCCATTGTGTTTTTGTTTTTTGGAAAGGGGCATTAATGAGAGATCCCGTTTTGCAGGAAAATGCAGTGAGTGGTACGGCTATGGGCAATTTAGGTAAAATTACAGAAATGGACGACCTCCCAGAGGATGAACAAATGTTGGCCTATCTTTATGAAGCGATGGAGCTCAATGAAAAAGGAGTTAAATTACCCAAGAAGCCAACAAATGAGAAAGTTGAGCTTGTGATACCAGAGGATTTAAAATTAGCCCTACAAGCTAATGTGACAGCACTGAACACTTTTGAGGGTTTTAGTTATTCGCACCAAAAGGAATACATAGAATGGCTGGACGAGGCCAAGACTGAAAATACTCGCAGTCACCGCTTGGAGACAGCCATAGGTTATTTGGAAGAGGGAAAGCCAAGAAATTGGAAATACATGAAGAAATGGAAGTAGAATAGAGCCAAAGTTGGCCTCAATGAAAAGCTGCTATTCTGAGTTGGTTTTACAGATGCTAACATTAATTTTTTAGTCATCTTTTTACCGTGACATTATCTGATTTTTTGTTTAATAACAATTAATTAATCGTTTTGAATGGTAGTGAGCCCCTTTGAAATATACTATACCTATATAGAATTGCATTTCTATCAAAATGATAATTGACAACTAGTGAACCATGTCTGAAATGATGATGGCTTGTAATTATCAATAAAATAGAATTTTATCATTAATCTCTAAAACCTCAAAATGAAAAAACTACTTTTATCAACTTTGCTTTTTGCTTCCTCATTGGCCGTTTTGGCACAGGAAAAAGCCAAGGGAGTCGTCTATGAAGACCTGAATGGAAATGGAAAAAAAGAGTCCCGAGAAAAGGGCCTAGCCAATGTCGCGATCTCCAATGGCTTGGAAGTAATACTGACAGATGAAAAGGGCCGCTATGAATTGCCTGTGGCCGATGACCAAATCATTTTTGTGATCAAGCCATCAGGATATAAAGTACCCGTAAATGACAAAAACCTTCCGCAGTACTTTTATATTCACAAGCCATCAGGCTCTCCCGCTACAAAATTTCCAGGAGTTGTGCCTACAGGAAAGCTGCCAAGGAAACTGAATTTTGGTTTGATCCCAACTGAAGACAAAGCTGATTTTACTGCTTTGGTTTTTGGGGATCCCCAGCCGTATACTATTGAAGAGGTCAATCATTTTGAAAATGGGGTGGTTTCAGAAGTAGCGGGTATTGAAGGAATTGATTTTGGTTTATCATTGGGAGATTTGGTTGGAAATGATTTGGACCTTTTTGATCCTTATATCGAGGCTACTTCCAAGGTAGGTGTTCCTTGGTACAATGTGCTAGGAAATCATGATTTGAACTTTGATGTAAAGGAAGACCACCTCTCCGATGAAACCTTTGAAGCACATTTTGGTCCGGCCAATTATGCTTTCAACCATGGTAAGGTCCATTTTATTGTGCTAGATGATATACTTTATCCAGACCCTAGAGATGGCAAGAGTTATTGGGGAGGTTTCCGAAAGGATCAATTGGAATTTGTGAAAAACGACCTGGAGCATGTTCCTAAAGACCATTTGATTGTCTTGGCTTTTCATATTCCCTTAAGTGAACCATCTGGAGATCCGTTTAAGGATGAGGACAGACAGGCGCTTTTCAATTTATTGAAAGATTATCCAAATACCCTTTCTCTTTCTGCTCATACCCACTTGCAGAGACAGGATTTCTTCTTCGAAAAAGATGGCTGGAATCAAAAGCATCCGCATCACCATTATAATGTAGGTACTACCTCTGGTGATTGGTACTCAGGTGTTTTGAATGAAAAAGGTGTTCCCAAGTCCACAATGAGAGATGGAACTCCAAAAGGTTATGCTTTTATAGAGTTTACTGGAAATCAATATGATATCAGGTACAAGGTAGTGGATCAGGAGAAAGATTACCAAATGGCAATTTTTGCTCCTAAGGTATTAGAAAAAGATAAGAGGACGTCTGCGGGAATTTTCGTCAACTTCTTTATGGGCACCTCCAAGGATCAGTTGCGATATCGAATTGATAATGGTGAATGGAAAAAGATGAAGTATTTGGAAGAATATGATCCTACCTATATGATGGAAGTTTATCAGTGGGATACGACAGAAGAGTTACTGGATGGCAGAAGACCTTCTAATCCGGTAAAAAGTACCCACCTTTGGAGAGGAAGTATAGATGCCAAACTGGAGAAAGGACAACACACCATAGAGGTGGAGGCCACGGATATGTTTGGGAACAAACATTATGGAGAAAAGGTCTACCATATCCGTTAATTTATTATTGATTTCATTTAGAGCCGGAGGGACTAGACCCTCCGGCTTTTTTAATTTATTTTCATATTAATTGAATATTAAACTAAACCGTTTTAACTTTTCAAAAAAATAATGGGCATTCAAAAGTAGCTTAAATAATACCATTAATATGAACAGAAGATTAGCCTTAAAGCAGATGGCTTTGGTGACAGGAGGACTGGCGCTGATTCCAGGATGTGATTTCAGCGAGGAGAAAATACTGGCTGCCTATGATGAACTTCAAATTACTGACGGACACCAGCAGGTGTTAAAGTCTCTGGTGGACACTATTATACCAAAGACAGATTTAAAAGGCGCTGTGGAATTGGGCGTGCATGATTTTGTCCTAGTGATGGCCAATGATTGCTTAGGAAAAGAAGATCAGCAGCGTTTCGTCAGCGGGTTAAAGGGTTTTGATCAGTACGTAAAAACCAATTTTGGAACAAAGTTTTTAAAGCTCGACCAAGCCAAAGCTGTGGAGGTTGTTGATACACTATTGGATGCTAAAAAAGAGGTTAGTGCGGGTTCAGAAGATTATCAATACTTTGTAAAGACCACTAAAAAATATGCAATTCAAGCTTATATGGCTTCTGAGTATGTGATGACTGAGTTAATGCCATATACTTTGGTGCCTGGCCCAAAGTTTAATGGAAGTAAGAAAATAGTACCTGGTGAAAAAGTGAATATTAATGGCTAATCTGAATATAAAAAGTAAAGAAGATAATACATACGGGGCTATTGTTATTGGCTCTGGAATGAGTGGTGGTTTTGCAGTGAAAGAATTATGTGATAAAGGAGTGAAGACTTTGGTCTTGGAGCGGGGCAGGAAAGTGGAGCATAATAAGGATTATCCAACTACACATATGATGCCTTGGGAATTTGAGCATAGAGGCCAGATTCCAGAGGATATCCAAAGAGAAAACCCATCCATTAGCCGATGTTATGCTTACAGGGAAGATGCCGCTCATTTTTTCGTAAAAGACACAGATCACCCATATATTCAAGAGAAGCCTTTTGATTGGATTCGAGGTTATCAAACTGGGGGCAAATCCCTGCTATGGGCCAGACAGGTACAGAGATGGAGTGATTTTGATTTTGAAGGGCCAGCAAGGGATGGCTTTGCAGTTGATTGGCCGATCAGGTATAAGGAATTGGAGCCATGGTACAGTTATGTAGAGAAATTCGTGGGCGTGGCAGGTTTTCACGATGGTATTGCGCATTTGCCGGATGGTGAGTTCTTGCCAGGAATTGAACTGACTGCTGGCGAGGAGTATTTCAAAGCCCAAATGGCCGAGAAATACCCTGATCGTCATGTAATCAGCGGGCGCTGTGCCCATATTACCGGCAATGCGGAATATTATGCCAAGCAGGGCCGTGGTATATGCCAGCACAGGGTGCTGTGCCAAAGGGGCTGTCCATTTGGTGGTTATTTTAGCAGTAATTCAGCTACCTTGCCTTGGGCGGCTAGAACCGGGAATTTGACCTTACAAAATGATGCCGTGGTGCATTCTATCATTTATGATGAGGCCAAGAAGAAGGCTACTGGTGTAAGGGTAATTGACGCTAATTCCAAAGAGATGACAGAATATTATGCACCGATCATTTTTGTCAATGCCAGTGCATTAAATACAAATTTGATACTGCTGAATTCTACTTCCAATCGTTTTCCAAATGGATTGGGTAATGATAATGGTCTAATGGGTAAGTTTGTTGCTTTCCATAATTATAGAGGAGGGATTTCTGCAGAGTTTGAGGGCTTACAAGAATATACTACTGAAGGCAAGCGCCCGACCAGTGGTTATATGCCGAGGTTCCGAAATGTGCATAAGCAAGAAACCAATTTCCTAAGGGGCTATGCTGCGGGACTTTATGGTAGCAGATCAAAAGAGGTAAATTATGACGGAGCTGGGAGTGATTTGGTTTCTAATATGATGAATCCAAGTTATGGCCCGTGGAAAATAGGTTCTCATATGATGGGAGAAACCATTCCAAAGGAAAGTAATTACGTAGCCTTGGATGCTGATCAAAAAGATGAATGGGGCATGCCGATCATCAGAGTCAATGTGGATTATGACCAAAATGATGAGGATATGTTGAAAGATTACCAAGAGCAAATGTCAGAGATGTTTGATGCTGCTGGATTCAAGAATATCCGAACTTGGGATGATGGAAGAAGACCAGGGCTTGATATCCACGAAATGGGTGGTGTGAGAATGGGTAAGGACCCTAAGACTTCATTGGTCAACAAGCATAATCAATTGCACGCTTGTACCAATGTATATGTTACCGATGGAGCTTGCATGACCTCTACCAGTACCCAAAATCCTTCATTGACCTATATGGTTTTTGCGGCAAGGGCTGTAGATCATGCATTGAAGAATAAGGGATAAAAAAGCTTAAATAGAAAACAATATGCTAAGGCTGTCCAAAAAACTAGGACAGCCTTTTTTGATTGAGAGGCCTATTAAATAATGTTAAGCAACGTGTTAAAGAATTTTAAATCCCTAATTTCCTGATTGATAAGGTCTAGATTGTATTCATAATATTAAATGAATATGATTCGGAGCCTTGTCATTGTACTTTTTTTATTAACCAAGCCTTTATTGCTGCAGGCTCAGGAGACTGAAGTAATCATAAAGGGGAAGGTAATGGATGCCAAAACTGGTCAAGGCATTCCGGTGGTTCGGATCAGCAGTTCTCTTGAGCGGGTATCTTCCAATGAGCAGGGGGGATTTACTATCAAAGCGAAAATGGGGGATCAACTTTCTTTTGTCCATCTAACCTATGAGACTGCCCATATCAATGTTAAAGGCAATGATGAGGACTTGGAGATAGTTCTCGCTGAGCGGGTTTTGGAGCTGAGGGAGTTTGAGGTCAGCGATTTTCCAAGTGAGCAGGCGTTTAAGGAAGCTATGATGAATAGTAATTTGGATCATGCTAAGGAGAGAAAAATGTTGCAGAACAACCTTAAGACGGTCATGATAGCCAAGGACCTAACTTACCAACATGATTTTTCAAGTTATAATACACTCCTAAAAAATGTAAATACCGGAGGAGGTGTAACTTTCTTTTCTACTAATCCATCTCATGGATTATTGGGCGCTTTGAAAAAGATAATTAATGGAAAACCTCGAAATCAGACATTGGGTAATGGGCCAATTGAAGAACTTGACACTAGGCCACTGTGGAAGAACCCTTTAGAGGTGGATTCGTTTAAATTTAAGGAATGATTTCAATTATTTCTTAATTGATAAAGATTTTAGCATTAATAGTACTTCAAAATTCGAGCAAATTAGGTAAGTTGTTGTTTGTCAGTGATTAACTGAGTTTGGGTAAAGCCTGAGAAAAAGATGATGTCCACAAACTATTTTATTATGAAAGATCCAGCTCACGATTTGTCCAATGTTTTTGTAAGCATCCTACAGATATTATCTGCCCTGTTTGGAGGTTTGTTTTTTTGGTTGAGTATCATGGCATTTAATGGACAGGAACTCATGAATACCATTTTGGAGATGGCCGATGAACCTCATCATGTTGGTTCAGAAGAAACTTTTGCTGTAGGAATGGTGCTTCTTGGGTTGTTCTTTGCTTGTGTGGCTGTCTTTTTTGTCTTGAGGTATTTACGAAAAGTAGTAAAAAAGGAGACTGATAGGACAAATAGCGCTGGTATTTAAAAAAGAAGCCCTTCCAATATTTAGAAGGGCTATAATGATTAATGGTGGTGATGTCCTCCAGGGCCATGTACATGGCCATGTTCGATTTCTTCAGGATCTGCTTCTCTGATATCAACAATTTCTCCTTTGAAATATAAGTCATAACCGGCCAAAGGAGAGTTGAAATCCATGTGTACGCCTTTATAATCTACCTTAAGGATTTCACCTCTTAGTTGATTACCTTGGTCATCCTGCATAGGAATCACTCTGCCGACTTTCAGCATTTCTTTATTTTTTTTGCCATTTTCCTTGAAGTTGGATTTAGGAATGATGGTTACTTTGCTCTCATCATAATCTCCATAGGCATTTTCAAAATCAATAAAGACTTCAAAGCTGTCTCCTACTTTTTTGCCGGCAATGGCTTCCTCCAATGCTGGAAGAGTATTTCCTGCCCCGAAAAGGAAAGGAAACGCTTGGTCTTTAGTGACCTTCTCTTTGAATTCCTTACCGTTTTCTCCATCATCAACGTGCAACTCATATGCTACGCTGACTACTTTGTTTTTTTCTGCTATCATGGTATTTCTATCTAAGCCCTATGGACTTGATTGTGATTAATTTCCTTCAAAAATAAATAATTATTTCCACTGAGAAGGAGTTCAAAAAAGCTTTGTTAAATTCAAGGCTAAATTAACCTTTTATAAAAATGGAAATATTTCTTCAAAGTGAAACTTGGATAGCACTTTTGACATTGACTTTTCTGGAAATTGTATTGGGTGTGGATAATATTATTTTTATCTCCATAGTTTCCAATAAGCTTCCAGAGGAACAGCAACCCAAAGCCAGGAATTTAGGCTTGTTATTGGCCATGTTTTTCAGGATTGGACTATTATTGGGGATATCTTTTATCATTCAGTTTACAGAGCCATTGTTTTCGGTTTTCGGTCACGGATTTAGCGGTAGGGATTTGATTTTGGCAGGTGGCGGGATGTTTTTGCTCTTCAAGTCTACCATTGAGATTCACCACAAAATGGAAGGGGAAACCGAGGAGGTAAAGACCAAGACCGGTGCGAGTTTCGGCAGCGTATTATTTCAAATCATATTGCTGGATATGATATTTTCCTTTGACAGTATTCTGACGGCTGTGGGCTTAGTAGATCATGTGAGCATTATGATCATTGCAGTGGTTATTTCTTTATTGATCATGATGGCTTTTGCTGGAAAGATCAGTGAGTTTATCAACAAGCATCCTACATTACAGATATTGGCACTAAGCTTTTTGATTTTGATAGGGGTAATGCTGTTTGTGGAGGGATTCCATGTGGAAGTACCAAAGGGTTATATCTATTTTGCCGTGTTTTTCTCCTTGGCAGTCGAGTTGGTCAATATGCGCATGCGTAAGAAAACAGCCAAGAAACCAGTGGAACTACATGCAAGGATGAAAGAAGCGGATGAAAAGTAAAGCATTTAGCATCAAATAATAAAAGCCCTAGGATTATATTTCCTAGGGCTTTTTTTGGGGTATTAAATATTTATTCTTTATTCAATTTGTCTAAGTAAGCCTTACGGTAGTTTGACCAAATTTCATAAATAGGGTTCCCTTTGGAGCTCAAGCCGCTGTGATGCCAGTCACCATTTTTAACAGCATAATCAAAACCTAAGGAAGCTCCTACCCTGCTGTCATCCCTGCTAAAAAACTCGATGTTTTCTGAATACTTGCCATTTTCCGCACTATAAGTTCCACCTCCAGTACCACTAAACTCTTTTGTTTCGGAATTGAAAGCAATCCACTGAAATCTTCCCCCACCCAGGATTTTGATAGTTCTTCTGGCTCCAGGTGTCATGGTGTTGATTTCTCCATCCCTTTTTCTCCCTGTTATCACCCAAGTCCCATTTAGATCATCATCACGGTCTGATACCTTCTCCCATATCTCAATCATATTTTTGCCTTTTTTGGTGTAATAAAGGACCATTTTTTTGTCTACAAAGCTTTGGGTGTACTGTGTGCTCATCCCGATCTTTTTGGGATCAAGCGTATTAAAATCAAAAGTTTCAATATAACTGTCCTCTCCTTCTGTCATATAAATTCCACCACCTGCTCCTAAAAAGTGGTTGTTGCTGATTTCCTTATTGCCATAAGCGAAGTATCCATCTTGGTAAATTTTTATGCACTCCGTTTCTTTCACTGGATCACCATTTATATGGGTGAGCTTCCAAGCACCATCTAAGTCCTGGGCAAATACACAGATTGAAAAAATCAAAAGCGGGATAATCAGTAGGGTCTTCATGGTATTTTGGTTTTTTAACTAAGCTAATTTACAAATTTCAGCAAGTACCTGTAATATCTTCTTCAATCTTTGGTGGATTTTATTTAAATGGTGATTAATCAATGGTTTTTCTGTTTTAACTACGTGGGAAATCATTTATCTTCGAATCTATGGGTAAATTTAAATTGGGGCAGTCAAAAGAAGATGTAAAAGGCATGTTGCCTGAGGGAAATATAAAGGTGACCCAATTAGGGGCCAAGAAGCTCTGTGTGGTGAGACTGGGGGAAAAAGTATATGCATTTGAGCAGCTTTGTCCACACCGAGGAGCTGCACTAAAGGATGGGCATATCAATAGGTTTGAAGAGGTGATTTGTCCTTTGCATTCTTATCGCTTTAATATGAATACAGGCCAATTGACTTCTGGTGGAGGCTGTGGGGATTTGGAAGTTTATAAAACCAATTTTACGGAAGAGGGGCTAGAGATATTTGTTTAATGGTCCAATAAAAGAGGTAAATAGTATTTTCACGCAAAGTCCACAAAGGTACCGCTAAGCTCGGAAAGTTTTTTTATTACTCATGAGCGTTAGCGTTCTCTGCGTCTTCTTGGCACTCTTTGCGAGAGCCTAAAATCTATTCTTTCTCAAAGACTACCGCTGCCCAGTTGTCTTTTTCCTTTTGGCCCTTTAGTTTAAGCCCTAAAGATTCTGCTCTGTATTGGATATCGGGTACATCATGCTCATAGAAGCCACTTAGCAATAGTTTCGCCTTTGGTTTCATCAAGGAAGCATAAACCTCCATTTCATCCAGAAGTACATTTTTGTTGATATTGGCCAATACTATATCAAATGGTCCAGAAGGATTTACTTCACGGATAGTGCCATGGCCCATTTTTACATCAGTGATCCCATTGAGTTCAAAATTCTCATTGCCATTTTCCACACACCAATTATCAATATCGAATGCTTCAATATGCGCAGCATCCAATTTATGAGCCATAATGGCTAAAATCCCGGTCCCTGAACCAATATCAATGATGCTTTTGCCCTTATGAGGAATTTCCAACTGGTGGGAAAGCATCAGGTAAGTAGTGGCATGGTGACCGGTACCAAATGACATTTTTGGATTGATAAGGATATCATGTTTTACCCCTTCCAATGGAGCATGGAAGGAAGCTCTAACATAGACATCTTTTCCAATGGAGATGGGGTCGTAATGTTTTTCCCATTCTTCGTTCCAATTGACCTTGGGCATTTTTCCCTCTTCAACGGTTATTTCTGCTGCCTCACGGTATTTTTCTATGACTTCATCGTAGGCTGTTCGGTCAAAAAGATCCTCCTGGATATAAGCTTCAATGCCTTGATCTGTTTCCAAAAATGAATCAAAGCCCACTTCGGCCAATTCGGCGATAAGAATTTCATTGTACTCTTCGGTACAGTTGATTTTAAACTCCAGGTAATCCATGATTTGAAAGGGAAAAGTAAAAATATATTTAAAAAGGTAATTAAAGAGGCTGTCTTATATGACAGCCTCTTAGGTATATTTAGAATGACTTGATGATATCTACGAAGTCTCTTGATTTAAGAGAAGCACCACCGATCAAACCACCGTCTACATCAGCTTTAGAGAAGATCTCCACAGCATTATCAGGCTTACAGCTTCCTCCATAAAGGATAGAAGTCCCATCAGCGATTGCTTGGCCATATTTAGAGGCTAAGTGAGCTCTGATAGCTGCATGCATGTCCTGAGCTTGGTCAGAAGAGGCAGTTTTACCCGTTCCGATTGCCCATATTGGTTCGTAAGCAATAACGATTTTTGAGAATTCCTCTTCAGTCAAACCGAAAAGACTGGCGGTTAGCTGCTCCTTAACATAATCTTCGTGGGTACCAGCTTCTCTAATCTCAAGAGGCTCTCCACAGCAGAAGATTGGCGTCAAATCATTGGCAAGAGCCTGCTTAACTTTCGCAGTCAGCTCTTCATTGCTTTCGTTGAAATATTCTCTACGCTCACTGTGACCGATGATCACATATTTAGCGCCGAAAGAAGCCAAGATTTTAGCGGAAGTTTCACCAGTGTAAGCACCAGATTCCTTATCTGAGCAGTTTTGTCCACCTAGGAAGATGTTAGGAACTCCACCGATCAATTTTTTTACATTTGAAGCATGAACAAATGGAGGGTTTAAGACTACGATTACATCGTTGATGCGTTCGTCTTGTACCATATTGACAATTTCAGAAGTCAGCTTTTGACCTTCTTCCTGTGTTCCGTTCATTTTCCAGTTACCGGCGACGATTTTTTTGCGCATGATAATTTTGGTTAGGTTTGATATATTTGATGAGTAAATAAATTTCCTGATTTTTGTAAGGCAGGAAAAGCAATTTCGATGCTAAAATTACACAAAATGTCCTTTCCAAGAAAAGATTATTCAAATGAGCAGCAGAAAAAAACACTAAGTCCTTCGGAGGCCAAGGTGAAGATCGCTGCTTTTTGTGCCTATCAGGAAAGAAGCCAACAGGAAGTAAGGGATAAACTGTATAGTTATGGCCTCTACAGTGAGGAAGTGGAGGACTTGATTTCTTTGATGATCACTGAGAATTTTTTGAATGAAGAGCGATTTGCCCAATCCTATGTGAGGGGCAAATTTAACCTTAAGAAATGGGGAAAAATTAAGATTGAGCAGGGCCTGAAGCAGCATCGGCTTACTGCTAATTGCATTAGATCGGGAATGAGGGAGATTGATCCCGAGGATTACTGGGAGACATTATTGGGACTTACTCAAAAGAAATGGGATACGACCCATGATACTGACCTTTTTAAAAAGAAGGTAAAAGTTCATCGGTATTTGTTGAGCCGGGGATTTGAGAATGACTTGGTTCAAGCAGCTTTGGAGGAGATTAGGAAAGATGCTTGAGCTTAAATAAATCCTCCTGTTCTCGAGGAACCACCTGCAGGACATTGGCCAGGACCAATCTCACCAAGGTCTTTGAGGCAATAAACCGAGGCAATCTGGCAATTTTGGAAAATTCCTTTAGGGTAATGGATTCCTTTTCATTGAGGGCCTGCATGAGTTTGGTTTCCTTGTCTCCATAGTTGAAGATAATATTCTTTTCATTTTTACCCCTGCGAAGGATTTCCCAAACTTCCCTACTGGCTTGAACTGTGCGGTCTTCCACTCTTACATAGGATTTCTTTCGGCCGTCTTCATATAAAAAATGGGGCCTTTTTGGGCTTTTTTCAAACTGGTAAACCGCTACTCCCTTTTTTTCATTTATAGGAATAATCGATAGTTTATAATTTACCGTAGGGCGGATTTTTTCTTTCATGGCTTTTTCAAGTACATAAACATCCTCCTCAATATATCTTTGTCCGCTTACCGTTTTATCATCATCCACCCCAATCATGAGGTAGCCACCTTCTGTGTTGGAGAAAGCGATGATTTCTCTGACAATCTTCTCAGGGTGTGACGCCTTTTTTTTGAATTCAATATGTAAACCCTCTCCCTTTTGGGCCAGTCTAGTCACTTCCTGAAGCGTCATTTCTTTATTGTTTTAGTTGATCAAAAAGCTCAGTCCAGCTCTCAAACCTGCTACATTGCTTACCGCATAATAATCCACCATTCCCTCCAGACGTAATCTGTAAGACAGGTTAATGGTATAACCGGCCCCAAAAGCAATATCGCTATCCTTGCCAACCAAGCCCCTCATTCTGATAAAGGCTGGTTCCAATGGGTAAAACCTGCCACCTAAGCTGACTTGGTTTGGTCTATTATAGTTAAACTCATATCCACCGGAAAAGGATATATTATGCCAGTGAAAATAATTGGCTTCAGCACCAATTTGGTATCTTCTGATGACTCCGGGTACATCAGTTTTGACTAGGTCTAGGGCACCTGATATCAAATAACTGCCTGCTGCCTGCTGTGCATGTGCTTCCTTGCCTGCCCACAAAAATAGCGGGAAAGCCAATAGCATTAAAATTTTTTTCATGTGTAATATTCTGTCAATTGGTGGTGGAAAAATAATGTCCTGATTTTCAAATATCAGTAGTGTTTATCAGTCCATGCGTTTGAGCTCTTCCAGTCTTTTCTTTAATCCCTGCCATTCGTCCCTTAGCCTGGCAGCCTCCATAAAATTAAGTTCTTTGGCTGCTTTTTCCATTTGTTTTTGGGTTTGAGGGATTAATTTTTCCAGCTTATCCTTGCTCAAATATTGTACCACAGGATCTGCCGCAAAGGCTTGATCATCCGTAAAGTGATCATCATAATACTTGGCATTCTTCTTACTGTCTGCCACCTTGGTTTGTCCCATGATCTTTTCTTTGGACTTGATTACGGTTTTTGGAGTGATTCCGTGCTCTTCATTATAAGCAATCTGAATGCCTCTCCTTCTTTTCGTTTCATCTATGGCGCGCTTCATTGAAGCGGTAACCTTATCGGCATACATGATCACACGGCCGTTTTCATTCCGCGCTGCCCTACCTATGGTCTGCACCAAGCTCCTTTCATTTCTCAAAAATCCTTCCTTATCTGCATCCAAAATGGCCACTAGGGAAACTTCGGGTAAATCCAATCCCTCTCTTAGCAGGTTAACTCCCACCAAAACATCAAAAATTCCCAATCTTAATTCCCTGAGGATTTCCACCCTGTCCAATGATTTTACTTCGGAGTGGATATATCGGCATTTGATGCCTGCCCTTTCCAAGAATTTGTTCAGTTCTTCTGCCATTCTTTTGGTCAAGGTGGTTACCAATACCCTGTTCCCTTGCTTAATGGTTTGGTCGATTTCCTCTAATAAGTCGTCAATTTGGTTACCACTTGGTCTCACGTCTATCAAAGGATCCAAAAGTCCTGTTGGGCGAATAATCTGTTCTACCACCACACCATCAGTCTGGTTCAGCTCATAATCTGCTGGTGTTGCGCTGACATAGATGAGTTGATTGGTAAGGGATTCAAATTCATCAAATTTAAGTGGCCGGTTGTCCAATGCTGAAGGTAGCCTAAAGCCAAAGTCCACCAAATTGACTTTTCTGGAGCGGTCACCGCCCCACATAGCCCTGATCTGTGGAATGGTGACGTGGCTTTCGTCTATTACCATCAAGAAATCATCAGGGAAATAGTCCAAAAGGCAGAAAGGCCTTGCTCCTGCTGCTCTCCTATCAAAGTACCTGGAATAGTTTTCCACACCTGAGCAATAGCCCAGTTCTCTGATCATTTCAAGATCAAATTCGGTTCTTTCTCTTAATCTGGTGGCTTCTTCCAATCGCATATCCTTTTCAAAAAAGGAAATCTGGGCCATCAAATCATCTTGGATTTCTTTGATGGCCACATCTATTACGTCCCTGCCTGTTACAAATAGGTTGGCTGGGAAAATGGTGATCAGTTTTTCACTTGATAATTTTTTGCCTGTAGCCGGGTCAATCCGCTGAATGGCTTCAATTTCATCGCCCCAGAAATAGATTCTGTAGGCAAAGTCTGCATAGGCCACAAAGATATCCACAGTATCACCCTTCACCCTGAAAGTACCATGCTTAAAATCTGCATTGGCGCGGCTGTAGAGGATATCCACTAGTTTGAATAGCAATTGGTTTCTGGGAATTCTATCTCCTTCCTGAAGTTTGATGACATTCTTGCCAAATTCCTCTGGATTGCCAATACCATAGATGCAAGAAACAGATGCCACTACGATAACATCCCTACGCCCTGATAACAGCGCAGAAGTAGCACTAAGTCTAAGTTTTTCTATTTCTTCATTGATGGAAAGGTCCTTTTCGATATAGACTCCGCTGGTGGGTATAAAGGCTTCTGGTTGATAATAATCGTAGTAAGAAATGAAATACTCTACTGAATTTTCAGGAAAAAACTGCTTGAACTCTCCGTAAAGCTGGGCGGCCAAGGTTTTGTTATGACAGAGTACTAAAGTAGGTTTCTGGACTTCCTGAATTACATTGGCAACGGTAAAGGTTTTGCCCGAACCAGTTACCCCTAAAAGCACCTGGGATGGTTCTCCTGCATTGATCCCCTCAGAGAGGTTTTTGATGGCAGCTGGTTGATCTCCTGTAGGACTGTAATCAGATATTATTTTGAAATCCATGGTTTTTCTTTAGTGTCCTTAACTAACGTTTATTCAGTGGGTAAAAGTTTACTAAACTTTTACATTCCTTTTATATGCTTTTAGCCTATCTAGGTTGTAGTAGAGATAATTGGTTCTTAATATGATTACGAGGATGAAAGGCAAAACACTTGGGTGGAAGGATTGCCAGCCTAATATCCAAAAGACGATTGCTGCATCTGCCAAGATCAGGGCGAATAGCAAATATTTCTTTACCCATTCTGCTGGGTATTTCTGGCTAAGTCCATATACCAAAACCCCGTGTAAGGGGAATGCCCATAAAAGGTTCCAATTGTACTTGGTGGCAGTGTGTTCTGTGAAAAACCATAAGAAAATGACCATTATACCCAAAAGACCGAGTACAAGAAACAGTCCCTGATCCAGGCCGATATAGAGTCTTTTCTTTTTGAAGCCAATATAGGTGAACACCATAAATACAATGGCTATAAACCAGAAAAGAAAATAGGGATTGAAGATACTGTTTTCAATATTAACAGGTGGAAGATCAAGGACAGTTGATTGGCTTTTCACTAATTGCCTAGTGGGACCGTCTCCAACAATTTCAGCTCTACCAAATGCTGCTTCCATATAGTCAGGAAGGAATTGCTTTTGTCTTTCATTGGCAGGAATATCTATCACACTCCCCAGGGCAAGGTCAATGCCCAAGTCTCCCCAAGGTAAAGGAAGGACATATTCATCTATCAAGTTTCTGAAGGTTTTTTCTTCAGCGTCATCAGGATTTTTCCACTCTAACTGGTCGCCTAGTACTACTTCCAGCATATCTCTGATCCTGGTAGCACAATTGTCATAAAAGAAATCGTAGCGGTAATAGCGATTGTCAGGTTGATAGTTGATTTGCAGGAATTCGACAGCTTTGGCTGCTTGTTGTGGATTGAGATCCAATACCTGTTCTCTTACTGCTCTTCCCTCATAGGAATAATGTTTAATAAAGGATTGATAAGTTCCTATGCTAAGTTTGTAGTCCAATTTTCCTTGAGCAAATTTCAAGTAGAAATTAGGCGTATCAAAATCAAAAGTCCCATAGTTAAATACTAAATCCCTGCCGGTTTTTTGATCAGTAACCCTTACGGCACTATGGCCAAAAACACTGTATAGCTCAGTTCCCGGATCACAGGTTAAAAGGCTGATTCTATATTCTTGAGCACTTAATAAATTGGTAGTCAGTAGTATAATCGAAAAAATTAGTCCTATTTTTTTCATCTTTTTTAATATCTTATTAAATTAAAATGCATCGAATTTTTTGAACGATGAATTTTTTGATAACTCTTGATTTTTTTGGGGCTTTTATCCCGAAACGAAATTACAAGATAATATCCATAATTTTTATGACCATAAGGATATTATCCCAGAATAGCTATGCCCAGTCCACCGGGGCTTATAAGTCCATCTCAAGCGGAGATTTTGATGATATATTGATTTGGGAGGTTTTTGATGGAAGCAGTTGGAATGCTAGTACTGTAAAGCCTGGGGCAAATAATGATGTCTACATAGCATTTGGGCATCATATAACACTGCAACAAAATGAGGAGGTTCAATCACTCTATCTGAACGCTGAACTTAGTACAGGAAAGAAACTGGATATCAATGACTATCAATTGGAGGTTTATGGCAGTCTAAATGCTTTTGAAGGGAGTGTTCCAGGTACGCCAAGAGGAGCTTGGAATACTATAGATTGGATTGGAAGTAGTGTGAATAGCGAACTTGTTTTTAAAGGAACTTCAAGGGTGGTTATTCCAAGTGGGGCCTGGAGTGCTTTTAGCACGAGGAGCCAATATGCTATGGTTTTTGATCCTGATCCTAGTGAGATTTTAAGGATACAGGAATCTGTTAAGGCAAATAGATTTGTGATTAAGGCTGGGAAAGTAATACAAGCAGGCGTGCCTGGTACAGACTGTGCCAGCTTTTCATTTAATAATGATCCAGCGGTCATTGGGGCTTATGGGGATTTAATTATTGAGAATGGAGCAAGTTTGGAATCGGATTGTTCTGAAGGAATTCTTTTTCGATCAGCCAGTGGCTTGGTTCCAGCATCCTTGTTGGATTTGGAAGATGGTGGGGAGTTGATTTTTAATGGTAATGATCCTGAGATAAATGCTATTACAGTCAATTTTCATGGTACAGTTTATTATGCTTCAAATTCTGGGAATCAAAATTTCGTAATCGCTAGTATGTTAGGAGCAGTTGAGCCATGGGAATATAATCACCTGGTTTTTGAAGGTGATGCCCAAAAGGAGTTGCCACTGATATTAGAGGTTAAAGGGGATATGGAGAGATTGGGAGGTGGGAATATATTGGATAATAGCACTTTCTTGACGATAAACGGGACAACAGACCAGGATATTGCAGGTTTTGCACTTTCTGTATCAGACTTGGAAGTTGACAAATCCGGAGGAATGCTCAGCTTTGATGATGACCTGGAGGTAACCAATGACTTTATGATGTTGCAGGGAGAAATCGATTTTACCAATCATGATTTATATATCAATAGTAGTGGTTTAGGTTCCTACCAGTATTCGGAGGGTAGTTGGCATAAACTTATTCAGCTTCACTATGGCCAAATTCCTGTAGTTTTAAACAGCACAAATGCTACTTTTCCTTTTGTGGATAAATATGAAGGTGGAATAAGAAAAGTGCAATTTGAGGGTGTTCATACTGCTTTAAATTCAGCGCTTTCTATTACTTATCAACAGGTGCCTGGAGTAGACCATCATGCAAACTTCTTGGATGATGATGGAACAAATATCCTGTATCAGCTCAATAGTTATTTTACTATTAATGCTTCAGTGACGGATAATAGCGACTTGACACTTAAGATATCTGCTGATGATCTAATTGTGGATAATGTTGACGACATTCGAATTGTGGGCGATCATATTGCAGCTTCGGGAGAGCACTTGGCTGCTGAAGATATTGGTGGAGAGTTTTTTGCAAGAAGGGAACTGTCTCTTGATGAAATGGATGGGAAAGATTTTACTGTAGGAAGCTATGTTACAGCTTCCATTCTTCCGCTGGATTGGTTGGCTTATTTTGCCAAAAGGGATGAGGCAGATAATTGGGTGTTTTGGAGGGTTGAAAAGACAAAAGACATCGATTATTATGAGGTCTATAGATCTTTGTTTAATGTGGATAAGTTTGAATTAATCGGAATAGCACCAATAGGGAATAAAAATAGATTGATAGATAAATATCAGTTCAAGGATAGTGTATCATGGATTTATCCACAGGTCTATTATAAGATCGGGGCTGTGGATAAATATGGAGAAATTGAGTTTTCCCCTGTTTTTGGGCTGAAAAGGGATACGAATAATATTGAGTCCATTAAGGTTTTTCCTAATCCTTATGCCAGTGGAAATATTCATTTTCAAATGCCAGAGAATTTGTATTCAAAGTGGGGCATTATACAAATTCAAGATATCCAAGGTTTGGAATTTCAAACCTTGGAAGGTTTTGTCAAAGATCTCCAAATCCCCGCAGCTCAAAAATTGAAAAAGCTTTCTACTGGGATTTATATTATATCCATTTTTACTAATGATGAAGTTTTTACTTCTAAGTGGATAAAAAGATAAGGCTCTAATTGGAATAGTGTGGCTAAACCTTAATAAGGAAGACCATCCTAGCTAACCTGTCGCAGGAGATCTTTAGTGTGTTTGCAAATCCGCCTTACAGATATTGAGTGTTAAGAAATTAAAGAAGTGGGTAAATAAGAAGACAGGCTCGTTTGACGGAATGCTAAACAAAGAGGCCGCAGTCAGCTATGCAGGAGGAGTTTGCCTGCATGAGGGCGGGTTTTAATTTTAGCTCAATAGATGTATAGCGGCGGGGTTTTTTGTTACTTTTTTCACCTGTAGGAAAAAAGTAACAAACGGGATGAGGTGAAAGTCACTCTGAAATTTGACAAACAAATTAAAAGTTATCCACAGTAAATCATATAGAAGTAAAAATAAAAGGCTCGGAACCGTTTTGGTCCTGAGCCTTTATTGTTTGTTTTGGATGTTTATTTTTACTCTACTGTAACGGACTTTGCCAGATTTCTAGGTTGGTCGACATTACAGCCTCGCATCACTGCGATATGGTAAGAAAGCTGCTGCAAAGGAATCACAGAAATCAAAGGGACAAAGGCTTCATGGGCCTTAGGGATTTCAATGACATGATCGGCCATTTTCTTCACGGTTTGATCACCTTCAGTTACTACAGCTATGATCTTTCCTTTTCTCGCTTTTACCTCTTGGATATTGCTGACTACTTTTTCATAGGAACTGTCTTGGGTAGCAATGAAAACAACGGGCATTTCCTCGTCAATCAAAGCAATAGGTCCGTGCTTCATTTCAGCGGCAGGGTATCCTTCTGCATGGATGTAGGAAATTTCTTTTAGCTTCAAAGCTCCTTCCAGAGCAACAGGGAAATTATATCCCCTACCTAGGTAAAGGAAGTTACTTGCGTCTTTATACTGTGCGGATATTTTTTCTATCTGCTCATTTAACTTCAAGGCCTTTTCAACTTTTGCAGGAATGGCTTCCAATTCACTTAAAAGCTGCATGTATTTGCTTTCAGGCAAAGTGCCTCTTTGATAACCTAGCATAAGGGCCATCATGGAAAGCACGGAGATTTGGGCTGTAAAAGCTTTTGTGGAGGCGACCCCGATTTCCGGGCCGGCATGGGTATATGAACCCGCATGCGTTGCCCTGGCGATGGAAGATCCTACTACATTACATACGCCAAAGATGGTTGCTCCCTTAGATTTGGCCAGCTCAATAGCCGCCAAAGTATCGGCTGTTTCACCTGACTGGGAAATGGCAATGACAAAATCCTTGCTGTTGATCACAGGATTTCTGTACCTGAATTCTGAAGCATATTCCACCTCAACGGGTACCCTGGCGAATTCTTCAAAGAGGTATTCTGCGACCAATCCGGCATGCCAGCTGGTGCCACAAGCCGTGATGATGATCCTGTCAGCATTTTGGAACTTGTTCATATAGTCCCTCAATCCACCTAAGACCAGCCTGCCTCCTTTCGCATCCAGCCTACCACGCATACAATCTGCAATGGATCTGGGCTGCTCGCTGATCTCTTTAAGCATAAAGTGATCAAATCCACCCTTTTCGATGGATTCCAATTCCATCTCCAATTGGTTGATATAAGGGTGGGTTTCTACATTTTCAATGGTCTTGATCTGTAGTTTGGCATCCCGGATTACGGCAATTTCATAGTCGTCCAAGTATACGACCTGGTTGGTGTATTCCACGATAGGTGTTGCGTCGGAAGCCAGGAAGAATTCGTCTTGACCAACTCCAATAACCAAAGGAGATCCCTTTCTGGCAGCTATCAGTGTGTCCGGTTCATCCTTGTGCATCAAAACAATTGCATAAGCACCCACAATTTTATGTAGGGCCAAGCGCACAGCCTCTTCTATGCTGCAGTTGTTGTTTTGATAAATGTCTTCGATAAAGTTGATGAAGACTTCGGAGTCTGTTTCACTGTGAAAGGTATATCCCTTATTGATCAGGTCAGTTTTCAACACATCATAGTTTTCGATGATCCCGTTATGGATCATGGCGAAATTTTCTGATGAGGAATAATGAGGGTGGGCATTTACATCGTTGGGTTCACCATGCGTTGCCCATCTCGTATGACCTATCCCGATATGGGAATGGAGGTTGGTGTTGTCCAAAAGGGAGTTTTCCAATTCGGAAACTTTCCCTTTTTTTTTGTAGACATTCAGGCCGGCTTCATTTAGTAAGGCCACACCGGCACTGTCATAGCCTCGATATTCGAGTCTTTTTAGGCCTTTTATGATGACAGGCAGGGCTTCCTGCTTGCCAACATAGGCTACAATTCCACACATAAAAGTTTTTGTTTATTAGGGTCGGAAATTTATTTAAAGCTATCTCATTTTAGTATAGAAAATTTTAAGTTTGATAGAGTTTTGGTTCAGTACATATTCTCTTAGAGAACGGATCTCGTCAGGTTGATAGTATGGAGAGCCTTGAGTACTTGGGGTTCTTGGGTATAATAAAATATCGGTTCTTGCTACATCAGTTCTGAAAAGGGAATTAACATATGAGCTTATGCTAATTTCGTAATTGAACTTTTCAGAATTGAAGAGTAATGGGTTAGCTCCTGCTGGTGTAAATGCAGGGATTACATTGCCATCTTCATCAGTTACAGTTTGATTGTATCCATCTGACTGAATGGATAAAAGAATACCATCCGTTTCCCTAGTAAGTATTTTGTTGGTTTCATCCGTGAAGTAAGGGATTAAACTCGCAGGTGGAAGTTTACCATCAGGAAAATTCTCAACAGGTCCTAGCTCCAATAGCGCTTGGTTGAAGGTAACATTTTCTAAGGTATCTAGGAAATTTGAAAGTGGTTCCATGTCTAATTTTACCACTAATCCCAAAAGATTTTTTCCACCAACTAGATTTCCAACGTCATAGGCTTGGTTTTTCTCTACCACTACCTGAGTAGGAGTACCGGTTTTTTCTGTCAGAATTCCATTAAAATGCCTGGATTCTAATGTGTAGATTGTATAAGAAGTGGAAACAGTGTCGTCTTCATCTTCATGATAATAAATTTTGATCCCGGTAGCTTCTCCAGCGGATACGTTGATAGCAGTTTCTTCGTCAGGATTTCCCTTTAGGGCAAAACCAGGGAAGTAATTTCTAAATGAAAAAATATTATTAAAGACAGGATCATCATTTTGCAGCTTAGTGAAAAGATCCATTGCGAAGGCTTCATCCATATTCATGGCTACCAATGTGTCGGAATTTTCCTTTAGCATAAAAGATCCGGCAGCAAAGGGACTTTCCTCGTAATCTAAGTGATCGAAATTATAATAAGTGGTATCTAATATCGGTTCCGTGAGTTTATGGGCAGAAAAGCTTTTGAGGTTGTCTAAATCTTCTGCCGTCAAGGAGGTGATATTTAAATTGAATCTGGCCGAGTCAAAAATGGCGTCGGTACTTGGTTTGGTCCTATCAGGATCAAAGCTCATCCTACTATAACCGATAGATTCGGTCCTACCGAAATACTCACTATTATCGCCTCCGACTACTAATCGGAATGGATTGGTGGTATTCATAGAATCTACATCCACCAAATAAGCAGAAAGGGGTATTTCTGCGTAGAAAACCCCTATCTGATTTATATCTGGGTCCAATATCAATCCAACATCAGAAGGATCGGTACAGGAACTATTTAACGTGGTAGAAACTAATAAGAGACCAGCAAGCTTAGCCTGCCAGGTCCGTATAGATGTTGTAGTAACTTTCAAAAAGTTGTTCTTCTTCTTCTTCGTTGTTAATCTCACACTTTTTATCTTTAGAGCACTCTTCAATGATTTGATTCAGACTGTCAGAGATTTCATCGCCCTTGATAACCACATCTGCATATTCCATTCCTATTTTAAGGAAGCCTTCATAGTCCTTAGACTTTAAAGGAGCAAGGATGCTGTCATCAATGTCAACCATTTTTACTTTCTCCAACAAATCATCGCCAAATTTATGATTAAATCCGTTATTATAAATAGTAAAGACTGATTTTGTGTCTTTGAACAACGGTTCGTTTTTATAGGTCGTTTTTAGGTATAATGGAATCAGACTCGTCATCCAGTCATTACAGTGAACAACGTCTGGCGCCCAGCCTAATTTTTTAACTGTTTCAATTACTCCTTTACAGAAGAAAATGGCTCTTTCGTCATTGTCTTCATAGAATTTTTCTTGTTTGTCAAAGAAAACGCTTTTCCTCTGAAAATAGTCTTCATTGTCAATAAAATATACTTGAAGTTTCGCGTTAGGGATTGAAGCCACCTTGATAATCAATGGTTTTTCTTCCTCACCGACAGAAATGTTGATTCCTGAAAGTCTTACCACTTCATGCAACCTGTTCTTTCTTTCATTGATCAATCCAAATCTAGGAACAAGAATACGGATTTCCATTCCTTTCTCTTGCATGGCCTGTGGTAAAGCCCTGACAAAGTTGGCAACCTCAGAGGTTTGAAGAAATGGATTGATTTCACTTGCTACGTAGAGAATACGAAGTTTAGACATATCTTGTTTTTTTTATTGAGGGATAATACGGGACTACAAAGATACAAAAAAAATTACAAAAACCCATTGATATTATCCAGAATAATTTACTTTTGCTCCTATTTTGCAAAGCTAAATCCAATGGCAAGTGAAAATACTTAAAACAAAATATCAGGCTAAAGATCAGCTGTTTAAGCACAGAAATGCAGGGCAGTCGATAGGATTGGTGCCCACTATGGGGGCCTTGCATGAGGGTCATCTGAATTTAGTGGAAAAGTCCAAATATCATTCGGATGTGACGGTGGTTTCGATTTTCGTGAACCCTACCCAATTCAATAATTTTGCTGATCTTGAGAAATATCCCAGAACTGTGGAGGAGGATCTTAAAATGTTGGAGATCAAAGGAGTGGATTATGTGTTTTTGCCTGAAGTTGAGGAGATGTATCCTGAGGAAGCAAAGTTGAAAATGGACTTTGGGACTTTGGAAACTATTCTTGAGGGAGCTATGAGGCCAGGACACTTTAACGGTGTAGGAATAGTGGTTTCTAAATTGTTCCATATTATTGGTCCAGATAAGGCATATTTTGGGCAAAAGGATTTACAGCAAGTAGCCATTATTAGGCAGATGGTCAATGACCTTTCCTTTGCTGTGGATCTGGTCGTGGTGCCTACTGTAAGGGAAGAAGATGGTTTGGCCATGTCATCCAGAAACCGAAGGTTGGATGCGGAAGATAGAAAAAAGGCTTTAGTGCTCTATGAGTCAATGGTTTTTGTTAAAAATGAACTTTTAGCAGGGAAGTCATGGTTTGAGCTTAGAGATAAAATACAACACAAATTTAATCAGGTAGATGGAGTGAAACTCGAATATTTTGAGTTAGTTGAAACTGATACCCTAAATATGGTCGTTGAGCAACATATTACGGATTTTGGTCAAGGTCAAAAATATTCACTTTGCACTGCAGCATTTGTTGGAGATGTAAGGTTAATCGACAACTTACCGATTTAATGTTTAAATTTGTGGCAAATTTAAAGAATGATGCAAATTCAGTTATTGAAATCTAAGATTCACAGGGTTAAGATTACACAGGCAGAGCTCCATTATGTAGGGAGTATCACTATTGATGAGGATTTGATGGATGCTGCCAACATGATTGAGAATGAAAAGGTGCAGATCGTCAATATCAATAATGGTGAGCGGCTGGAAACCTATGTGATCAAAGGAGAGAGAGGAAGCGGAATGGTATGTCTGAATGGTCCTGCTGCAAGAAAAGCGCAGGTGGGAGATATGGTGATTATTATTTCTTATGCAAGTATGGACTTTGAAGAGGCCAAAAAGTATAAGCCAATAGTGATATTTCCGGATGATGCTAACAAATTGATATAAGCTTGAAACTATCTCTAAAGCAGTGGATCCAAGTATTGGTCTCACTTTCAGTGGCAATTTGGATCTTTTGGTTCTTATATAAAGATATTAAAATGGAAAGCCTGTTGGATGCACTTCAGCAGGCTTCACTTTTTTGGATTGGCTTATCGATTTTTGTTTCCACGCTTGGGTTTTGGATCAGGGCTTGGCGCTGGAAGCTGTTGATCAATGCCGATTTGGATGAAAAAATATCTACTGCAAGGAGCTTCTGGGCTTTGATGGTAGGATATCTGGTGAATATGCTAATTCCAAGGGCTGGAGAAGTGGCCAGGTGCGGAGTTTTGAAGAAAACTAATCATCTTCAAGTGAGTAAATTGCTGGGGACCGTAATATTGGAGCGCTCGGTAGATTTACTCTTTATGCTTTTGGTGATTGTCTTGGCCTTTATTTTGGAGCGGGATGTTTTTCTGGGCTTAACGGCAGACTTGATTTCCGTTGATAACCTCAAAGAGGCATTGCTCAACTATTTGCCCTTATTCCTTGGAGGGCTATTGTTATTCATTATCGTAATTTACTGGATTAAGAGAAGGTATCGTGATCATGGTCTTGTTCAGAAGTTCCAGCATTTTATGCGGGAATTTATTTCCGGTCTGAAAAGTGTTTCAAGAATGGAGCACAGAATGGGGTTTTGGCTATCTTCGATTGTTATTTGGATAATTTATTTTCTGATGATGTATTTTATATCATTAGGAGTTCCTTCCACTGCCAATTTGTCCCCCTCTTCCGTTTTAGTAGTGATGGTAATGGGCAGTATTGGCATGATTGCCCCCGTCCAAGGAGGGATCGGTACTTTTCATGCCCTAGTGGCCTTTATTTTGATGACATATGGTCTAAGTGAAGAAGAGGGCAAAATATTTGCAGTTATTGTTCATAGTTCCCAGGTTTTGATTGTTGTTTTGGTAGGTGCCATCAGTTTACTGGCTGTGGCAAAAATCTCTTTGATATCAAAACCAGTAACTGATGGGTTGCGTATTAAATAGGTGTTTAAATAAACAAGAATATGTTATTAATCTTAATTGTAATTGTATTTGGGATTTTAGGCTTTGTAGTAAGCAGTAAGCTAAAAAGTAAGTTTAAGAAATATTCCCAAACCGCTCTGCAGTCTAATTTGTCTGGAAAGGAAATAGCCGAATTGATGCTTGCAGATCACGGTATTCATAATGTATCTGTTAATTGTGTGGACGGTCAATTGACCGATCATTATAATCCACAGAACAAAACAGTAAACTTGAGTCCTGATGTATATTATGGTAGAAACGCAGCTGCCACAGCTGTAGCAGCCCACGAGTGTGGACACGCAGTACAGCATGCCCAGGCATATGCTTGGTTAAACCTTAGGTCTGCCATGGTGCCAATGCAGAATGCAAGCGGCAAAATCTTGAACATTGTCTTAATTGCTTCATTATTTGGTGGGTTCTTGATTGGATTGCCGTATGAGTTCATTGGGGTGATAGTGGTAGGAGCCTATGGGATCATGACTTTATTTACCTTTGTGACTTTACCAGTGGAATTTGATGCCAGTAGGAGGGCCTTGGCTTGGGTGCAGGAAAGAAATATAGTAACCTCCTCAGAATACAGCATGTCTAAAGATGCCCTGAAATGGGCTGCCATGACTTATGTGGTAGCTGCTTTGGCATCATTGGCTACTTTGGCATATTATGCCTCTGTCTTTTTTGGAGGCAGGGATTAAGAGGAAATTAATAGAATTAAATAGTTGAAAAGGGGCAAGCAATTGCCCCTTTTGTTTTTTTGGACTATATTCCTCTATTCTATAAATAAACCCAAAACAGATGAACTTTACCCTCACAGAAGAACAGATAGCCGTTAGAGATGCTGCAAGAGATTTCGCCCGAACTGAACTTTTACCCGGAGTAATTGATCGAGATACACATGCTACTTTCCCTAAGGACCAAATCAAGCAAATGGGAGAGCTGGGATTTTTAGGCATGATGGTGGATCCCAAGTATAATGGAGGGGGAATGGATACTATATCATATGTCTTGGCCATAGAGGAAATTTCTAAAATTGATGCTTCCGCATCAGTGGCCATGTCAGTAAATAATAGTCTGGTTTGTTGGGGATTGGAGAAATATGGCAGCGAAGCTCAAAAAGAGAAATACCTTAAGCCCCTTGCTGCAGGGGAAGTACTTGGTGCTTTCTGCCTTTCAGAGCCTGAGGCAGGTTCAGATGCTACCTCGCAAAGGACCATTGCGGAGGATAAAGGTGATCATTATCTTATCAATGGTACCAAAAACTGGATTACCAATGGGAATACTGCAAGTATTTATTTGGTTATCGCTCAGACAGATCCAGAAAGGAAGCACAAAGGAATCTCTGTATTTATCCTTGAGAAGGATATGGAAGGCTTCGAAGTAGGAAAGAAGGAGGATAAATTAGGAATTCGTGGCTCAGATACCCATTCATTAATGTTCAATGATGTCAAAGTTCCCAAAGAAAATCGTATTGGAGAAGACGGCTTTGGTTTTTCCTTTGCGATGAAAACCTTAGACGGAGGAAGAATTGGGATTGCCGCACAGGCATTGGGGATAGCCTCGGGTGCATATGAGTTGGCACTTGCTTATTCCAAGGAAAGAAAAACCTTTGGCAAGCCTATTAGTCAGCACCAAGCTATTCAATTTAAATTGGCGGACATGGCAACGGAGATAGAAGCTGCAAGGCTATTGGTGATGAAGGCTGCTTGGCTCAAGGACCAAGGCATGGACTATGGCCATGCCAGCGCTATGGCCAAACTCTATGCCTCTAAAGTGGCTATGGATGTTACAATAGAAGCTGTCCAAATACATGGCGGATATGGATTTGTCAAAGAATATCATGTAGAAAGACTGATGAGGGATGCAAAAATTACTCAGATTTATGAAGGAACTAGCGAGATTCAAAAAATAGTTATATCCCGATCCCTATTAAGATAATACCGGAAAGGTTAAAAAAGTACAATGTTTGGCAAAAAAATGTGCAAATATTTTATCGACTTGAAATAATGTATTATTTTTATTATATAAATGTTAAAAAAGTTATACTTTTACGCGTCACTCAATTAATACATTTATCATGGAATATTACAATAAAGTCATAGAATCCGTTGGTGTACGGTATATGAGGGGGAATAATTTTAAGGTGGAAAGACCTATTACGGTCACTGACTATATTGAACCTGATAATACTGTTATATTATTACATCAAGGAGTCTTGAAATTTGGCGAAGAGCAGGAAGTAGTAAATGAAGGAGAGATCCTATTTATTCCTGCAGGAAGGGCTTCGAAGGTTACCTTTGGTCCAGCTACCAAAAGAGGCGAGGCAAATAATGATAGCTTTGTCGAAAACAAGAAAAAGCATCTCCAGAGTATTAGTTTCAAGGACATCAAAAAAGTAGAAGAGGATTGTATGACCCTCGTTACCTTTGAAGCGAAAGTTTTTGATGTGGTTAATTTCTTCAACTCATTGGGGATTCCACCATTTATAATTCGTTTCAATGACCGTCTAGCATCAATAATAGAAGACGTTGTTAAGGAATCGGAACAAAATACTCCTGGTAAGGAACGTGTGATCAAATTGCATACCGAGCTTTTGGTTGTGGAATTGGTGAGGCATATTCTTAAAAACCGTCTATTTGTAGAAGAAATGTCTACCAATAGTACTTATTTTAAAGACCCTCGATTAATCGATATGTTTAATTATATCAAGAAAAACATCGGTGGAGACCTTTCTAATAAGATACTGGCGAAGGTGGCCAATGTATCAGAAGACTATGTAGGCCAGTATTTTAAAATGCTTACCGGAATCAATCCTCAGGATTATATCGAATACCAAAGAATGGAAGCTGCAGTGGATCTGCTAAGGACTACTAAGAAAAGCATCCGTGATATAGGCAAGGAAGTTGGATATAAGGACACTGCCTATTTCTGTAGAAGATTTAAGATGATGTATGGATTGCCTGCAGGAAAAATGAGAAGAAGAGAATCCCTAATTAACGTTCAGGGATAAGTTATAGACATGAACATAATCAAGAACCTCGGTCAGCAGATCGGGGTTTTTTTCTACCCCATTTCCTAAAACAATCAAATCAGCTCCCGCATTCCAGGCAGCTTTTGCTTTTTCCACCGAATTGATGCCCCCTCCTACTATCAATGGACATGCTGTATGTTCTTTTACTTGGGAAATGATGTTTTCACTTACTGTGCTGGATGCCCCGCTGCCGGCATCAAGGAAAAGATGTTTTAATCCCAAAAACTTTCCTGCCAGGGCTGTAGCTACTGCCAATGCAGGCTTATTGTTGGGAAGTGGCATGGTCTGACTGATATAGTTGACGCTGGTAATTTCCCCATTATTGACCAGCATATATCCTGTTGGCAGAACCTCCAAATTGGTCTTGGCCAGGATTGGCGCAGCTGTTACCTGTTGACCAATTAATAGTTCTGGGTTTCTTCCGGAAATAAGCGTTAGAAATAAAATACCATCTGCCAAGTCACTTACTTGGATGACATTGCCCGGAAAAATTACTACTGGTATTGTAGGGCATATCCCTTTAATAAAAGAAATGAGCTTATGGATATTTTGTGCTGTAAGCAAGCTGCCCCCTACAAAGAAGAAATCGATAGCTTTATCGGCCGCCATATTGATCAATGCTTCAAAGGGGCGTTTGTCCGCTACTTTTTCTGGGTCTATCAGCAGGGCCACTGCTTTTTGACCAGTTAAATGCAGTTCTTGAAGTTTTCTGCTAATATGATCAGGCTTTTTTATTGGCATTAGCTGCTTTTTTTGATAATTCGTTCATCAATTTTGCCTGACCTGCTGATAGCAAAACCATAAAAAGTCTTTTTCCCATGGAGCCCAATAAGGAGGATTTCTTCTTATTAGCCTTTTTGAGTGTGTTTTTTTCGATTGCTCCTTCACTTTCCAAATCCTTGATCAGTCTTTTAAGTTTTTTGTCTTTCTTTTTTCTGAACATTTTTGAGACCCCGTAAGAAAGGATTCCTCCGGCCAGAACAGCTCCCCCAAACTTAACCCAAGTTTCAGACTCTTTTTTCAAAGTGCCAATTTGCTGTTCCAGTTGCTTTTCCAGATCAGCGGCTTCCTGCCTAAGGTCTTTATTCGTCATGATCTTTTTTCTGGTTTTTGGTGTATACAAAAAACTTATGCAATCCCTCAAGGATATAGTTTTGAATGGTTTTAGAGTCTTTTATGATATATAATACTATAAAAAGGCCCAAATAAATCAGTCCAACATATAAGAATCCAAGAGAATTGGAATAGGTAATTTCAGCAAAATAGAATGCTAGGGAAATGCTGGAAAATAAAAGGATCAGTACAGCTAAAATCACCATCATGCTCAAAAGGGCAACTTTGGTAATTACCTGAGCTATTTGTCCCTCAAAATCCTTTTTGACCATTTCTATCCTGACCTCAATTAGCTTTTTGACAGTCTTGATAATCTCAGCGGCGTTTAGCATCATTTTAGATTTATAATTAAAAATTTATTCAAGAGATTAATATGTTACAATATACATCAAAAAGCTCGCACCAAAAACTAATATTGGATGACCTTTAGTGCAAAATTAACTCTTTAGGATTGCTTCCTAAGGCATTTGAAGCAGCTTTTTCATTTGAGTATACTTAATATGGTCATATGTTTCAGTGATATAGCTCTAATGAATCTAGATCAAATTGGATATAAACCAATGCTATTCTGTAGGGATATTTTGTTTTTTTATATGCCTCTTTTTTTGAGCAGACTTTAAATTTCAGAGAGTTCAAAGGTAATGCTTTGTTGAAATAGTGAATTTTTCAACAAATTTTTGCGAGCAGGCTTTTATCATAGGATGATTAATATCATGAACTTAATTACTGTGTGTATTGATCTGTAAAACAATGGATTAGTTGGTTTTTTACCTTTGTTTTGTACTGGTATTGGGTCTGTTTATTCAAAGCTTGGGAGCTAAAACAGGATCTGAAATGGCCTTAATTATACATTGGGATTTAACTAATGGTGTTTTTTTTGCGTTTTATTAATAATGGAAAAGATTAATATAAGTAGCTAAAAGTACCCACTTTTAGAAAAGTCTCGATCGAAGTTTTTTAAACCTTAATGATTATGATGAACGGAGAACCCAAAAAAAAGGAGATGACAGAAGAAGAAAGAATACGCCGAGCTTTTAAGGAGAAAGATTGGAGCGAAATCAAAAGTGCAAACTCATGGGTGATTTTTAAGGTCATGTCGGAGTTTGTGGAGGGTTTTGAAAAATTAGCCAAAATAGGACCTTGTGTGTCGATATTTGGCTCGGCCCGTACCCCACAAGGAAATAAGTATTATAAAATAGCGGAAGAGTTGGCTTCTAAATTGGTCAGGCACGGCTATGGGGTAATTACAGGTGGTGGACCTGGTATCATGGAAGCAGGAAACAAAGGAGCTCATGCAGAAAATGGTAAATCTGTGGGCTTGAACATACAATTGCCTTTTGAACAGTTCAATAATATTTATATTGATCAGGATAAATTGATAACATTTGACTATTTCTTTGTCAGAAAGGTTATGTTTGTAAAATATGCTCAGGGCTTTATAGTTCTTCCTGGAGGTTTTGGAACGATGGATGAGCTTTTCGAGGCCATGACATTGATCCAAACCAAAAAAACAGGCCGCTTTCCGATTATTTTGGTCGGCAAGGAATTCTGGGAAGGATTGATAGATTGGATAGAAAGTGTGATGCTGGAAAAACACAAAAATATAAGTCCAGAAGATATGGACTTGTTCTCGGTAGTGGACACAGCTGAGGAAGCGGTCAAGTTGATCGACGAATTTTATAATAAATACCTATTATCTCCGAATTTCTAATTTTGAAAAATTATCATATTTACGTTTTGTACGGCCTAGTGGCCGTACTTTTTGGTTTAGTACTTTATTACAAAAACAATCCTCAAGAAAATATTTCCTTTCGAGAAAGGACAGAGGCTCATATTGGTCCCCAGCCCAGTTCGACAGGGGCAAGGGTAAAGCTGTTCGATCTGCCCGAGAAGCTGGATTTTGCAGGAGAGGAAGTGCCCTTAAAGGAAAGGGATATCAAGGAGCGGTTGGAGAGAGAAATTTATGTTAATGTGTATTGGGAGTCCAATATGCTATTGATGATGAAGCGTGCAGGGAAATTTTTGCCTACCATTGAAAAGATATTGGCCGAGAATGGGGTGCCAGATGATTTCAAATATGTGGCCATGATAGAATCTGGCCTGATGAATGTTGTATCTCCAGCGGGTGCTAGGGGATTTTGGCAGTTTATGGAGGGGACAGCAAAGGATTATGGCTTGGAAGTAAATAAGGAAGTGGATGAAAGGTATCATTTTGAGAAGGCTACTTTGGCTGCCTGTAAATACATCAAGAAGTCTTATGCAAAATTTGGTCAGTGGACCAATGTAGCTGCTAGTTATAATATAGGCCAAGCCGGGCTAAGCAGAAGGATAAATGATCAGCACCAGCCCGACTACTATGATCTTTTATTAAATGAAGAGACCAGTAGGTACATGTTTAGAATATTGGCTTTTAAAACAATTTTTGAAAATCCGAAGAAATATGGGTTTGAATTAAGCAAGGATGATCTGTACAGCCTTCCAGAGCTAAGGACATTAGGCATCAAAAGCAATGTGAAAGATTTGGCGGACTGGGCGATTAAGCATGGAAGTAACTATAAGGAGCTGAAGACCTATAATCCTTGGTTGAGAAGAAGTCAATTGACTGTAAGAAGAGGGAATGAGTATTTTGTGCAGCTTCCGGTAGAATGATTGGTTAATGGCGTGATCTTGGGAAATAATCGCTATTTTTCATATGGATTAGACTTGTATCCCAATGAAGTTCAAAAGATTATTGATTTTTCTGGGTATTGCCGGATTATTAGTTGTGTTTGTCCTACGGGGCATTCCTTTTTTTGTGAACCTGTATCTGAATAGCCATGCAGATGAAATTGTTGGTGATTTGATCACTAGGACCAATGATTTTAGTGGCCATAAAGTACGTTTTGGGAAAGTAAAACTGGATTATGATTACCGTGGGACCTTCTTGGAGTTGGATTCCGTGGCGATTTATCCTGATGAAAATTTTTCAGAAAGCAGGGTCAAGATACAGTTGCTTGCAGATAGGATATTATTGTCGGGCTTGAGATGGAAGGACCTACTTTTAAACAATACCGTAATATTGGATTCGGCGGAGCTTAGGAAGGTAAAAATACAGTCCCTTTCTCCTTCATTGGATTCTTTGAATCTTAAAAGCAAGCAAGGAATTAGTCGAAAAAAGGGGAAAGATTATCAAGCCATTAGTGTGAACAATGTGCAGTTGAGTGATTTTTCTATTGAAAATAAAGATGTGGACACCGATTCCACTAGGTTTGAGATTGATGGGCTGACCGTGACAGCGCAGAAATTCACCTTGACCAGTAAAGATTTGTCAGAGCCTGATGCGCTGTTTGATGTGGAAGACATTGAAGGAAAAATTGTTCATTCTTCCATTCATTTCAATAAGTACAGGAATCAACTAAATGCTGAAAACTTAATGTTCAGTATGAAAGAGCGAAGTCTTTCCATAGAGAATGTAAGTCTGGATAATAAGCTGCCCAAATATGAGTATATACAGGAATTTGATAAAGAGACCGATTGGGTAGAAATAGAGCAGGCAGGACTGGAAATGAAAAACATGAATTATGATGCTTTTTTTAGAAAGGGGATCATAGAGTCAGAGAAATTATTTGCTAAGGATTGGCGGATAGTGGTGTTTAGGGATAAAAGGAAGCCTGATAATACCTTGAAGCGTCCTAAAATGATCCAAAAAATCATAGGGGGAATTCCTAAGCCTGTCCATGTGGATATGGTCCAATTAGAAAATGGCCATGTGGAATATATAGAGCGTCCCGATAATGAATATCCGATAGCTGGAAAGATGTTTTTTAACCAAATCAATGCGGAAATAATCAACATCACCAATATCCCTGAAATGCTTGAAATGCATAATGAGATGACATTGAGGGCAGATGCTAGAATTATGGACAAAGGGGAAGTAGATCTCAATGTAGTTTATTATCTACAGGATAGCACAGGAGGATTTACGATGAAGGGCAATGTCAGGAACTTAGAAGCTCCTGCTATGAATGCCATGCTTCGCCCAGCCACTCAAGTAGAAGCCAGAACGGGGATCATTGATGATTTGGCTTTTAATATTAAAGGGGATGACATAGAAGGTTATGGGGAAGTGGTGATGAAATACCATGATTTGGCGATTGATATACGGGGTAAATCATTTGGTAAGCCACAGAATATTTTTCAAAAAATCGGTTCTTTTTTAACAAACAAATTGGTTATCCCCTCTGACAATCCGAATAAGAAAGGCCAGCTGAAAAAAGGTGATGTTTACTTTAAGCGGGATCAGAGCAAGTTCATTTTTAATTATTGGTGGAAGCTTGTTTTGAGCGGAATGCAATCAACCCTTACAGGTCAGGACGAAAAGAAAATGAGAAAAAATGCTGAACGGAAAGAATAGCCCAATAATCCGGAAAACTTATTTTGTTTTCCAAGGGTTTAAAAAGATGGCAAGGGTATTCCGTTAATAATCCATATTTTTGTCAAATTGTAATATCATCAAAAAAGTCCTGATCCATTCATGGCCAATACAGTAGCAGCAGTAGAAGAGAAAATAGAGATTTATGGTGCAAGGGAGCATAATCTCAAAAACATAGATTTATCCATTCCTAGGAACAAATTGGTGGTCATTACCGGGCTTAGTGGCAGTGGTAAGAGTTCCTTGGCTTTTGACACCATTTATGCAGAAGGCCAGAGAAGGTATATGGAAAGCTTTTCGGCCTATGCTCGTTCTTTTTTGGGAGGTATGGAGCGGCCAGATGTGGATAAGATCAATGGGCTTTCCCCGGTGATATCCATTGAGCAAAAGACGACCAGTAAAAATCCTAGATCAACTGTAGGGACAGTAACTGAAATTTATGATTTCATGCGTCTGCTTTATGCCCGCTCTGGAGAGGCTTATTCTTACCTTTCAGGGAAGAAAATGATCAGGCAGACGGAAGACCAGATAATCGATCAAATCCTGACGCACTTTGAGGGCAAAAAACTATATATCCTTGCTCCAGTTGTAAAGGGGCGTAAAGGGCATTACAGGGAGCTTTTCGAGCAGATCCGTAAAATGGGATTTTCCAAAGTCCGGGTAGATGGTGTGGTGATGGAAATGGTACCGAAGATGCAGGTAGACCGTTATAAAATCCATGATATTGAAATTGTGGTGGATAGGGTTGTGGCGGAAGAGGACGACCGTTACCGCATTACCCAATCATTGAAAACAGCCCTTCAGCATGGAAAAGGGATCATCATGTTGCGTGATGAGGATGGTGAAATACACCACTTCTCCAAATACTTGATGGACCCGACTACAGGCCTATCCTATGATGAGCCAGCACCCAACTCATTTTCTTTTAACAGTCCCTATGGCGCTTGTCCTACTTGTAATGGTTTGGGTAAAATAGATGAAATCACTCCTGAGAATATAATTCCAGATCGCAATCTAAGTATATCCCGTGGAGGGATCGCTCCCTTGGGGGAGTACAGGGATATCTGGATTTTCAAAAAGATAGATGCGATCTTAAAACATTATAAGTCCAGTCTTTCCACTCCCATTAAAGACCTAAAAGAGGAAGTATTAGAAGTACTCCTATATGGAGATAAAATGGAAGTAGAAGTGGATTCTGTAAAATATCCTGGTACAAAATGGAATACCACCTTTGAAGGGATAGTTAACTTTCTTGAAAAGCAGCAAGAAGGCGGTTCAGACAAAATCCAAAAATGGGTGAGTGATTTTACTACCACCAGGGTTTGTCCGGATTGCGAAGGCTACAGGTTGAAAAAGGAAGCTTTACATTTTTTGATAGCGGGCAAGCATATTGGACAGCTGGCCATGATGGATATTCAGCAGTTGGGAGACTGGTTTGATAATATAGAGGAAAAGCTGACTGAAAAACAGAAAATAATAGGAACAGAGGTACTCAAGGAAATTCGCAAGCGTATTGGTTTCTTATTGGATATAGGCTTGGATTATCTTTCCCTCAACCGTCCGTTAAGGACCCTTTCTGGTGGAGAGGCACAGCGTATCCGACTGGCTACTCAGATAGGAACACAATTGGTTGGGGTATTGTATATTCTGGATGAACCAAGTATTGGTTTGCACCAAAGAGATAATGTTAAATTGATCAAGGCGCTTCAAGATCTTAGAGATCTTGGCAATTCTGTTTTGGTGGTCGAGCACGATAAGGATATGATGATGGATGCCGATTATGTGGTGGATATCGGCCCAGGAGCGGGAAGGCATGGAGGTCATATTGTTGCCGAAGGAAGTCCTTCAGAATTTCTCCAGCAGAAAAGCCTTACCGCGAGGTATTTAAATGGGGATATGAGCATAGAGGTGCCAAAAGAGCGAAGAAAGGGCAATGGGAAAATACTTAAGCTGAGCAAGGCTACAGGTAATAACCTGAAAAATGTTGACCTGACCTTGCCTTTGGGCAGTATGATCTGTGTGACAGGAGTATCTGGAAGTGGAAAAAGTTCATTGATCCATGAAACCCTCTTTCCACTTTTGAACCAGCATTTTTATCGTTCCAGAAAAGAACCCCTTTCTTATGGAAGTATTGAAGGTTTGGAACATCTGGATAAGGTAATTGAAGTGGACCAATCGCCTATTGGAAGGACACCAAGGTCCAATCCAGCTACCTATACCGGTGTCTTTACAGACATCAGGGCATTGTTTACTGAATTGCCGGAAGCGAAAATTAGGGGGTATAAACCAGGTAGGTTTAGCTTCAATGTGAAAGGTGGACGCTGTGAAGATTGTGAAGGAGCAGGTATGAAATTGATTGAAATGGATTTCTTGCCAGATGTACATATTCCATGTGAAACCTGCAAAGGCAAACGTTATAATCGTGAAACCCTGGAAGTCCGCTTCAAGGGAAAATCAATTTCAGATGTGCTGGATATGACAGTTGAGCAGGCAGTGGAGTTTTTTGATAAACAGCCTAAGATTCTGCGAAAAATCCAGACCTTGAATGATGTTGGCTTGGGATATATTACCCTGGGGCAACATGCCACTACCCTATCTGGTGGTGAAGCGCAACGGGTGAAACTCGCTACTGAACTTTCTAAAAAGGATACGGGGAAAACATTCTATATACTGGATGAGCCTACCACTGGTTTGCATTTCCAAGATATAGAGCATCTTTTGGAGGTTTTGAACAGGTTGGTGGAGAAAGGCAATACAGTATTGATCATTGAACATAACCTGGATGTGATCAAGGTGGCTGATCATATTATTGACCTTGGGCCCGAAGGAGGAAATAAAGGAGGTGAGATCGTTATCCAAGGGACTCCCGAGCTAGTGGCAGAGCACCCTTCAAGTTATACGGCCAAATTCCTAAAGATGGAATTGGAGTAAGGGTTAGGCTAATTGGTCAAAACAGGTGATTTCCCTTTTAGCCAATGCTTGATCCATTGATAAAAAATACCTTCTGACATCCCAATACTTCCTTATATTTGGGAAAGCATGGATAGAAGTCGTTTATATTGGATATTGCAAATATTGGGTTGGTCTTGCTTTGCAGTGATCAACCTCTTTTTTGTCTCTTTGATTAGGGGCATCACTTCTGTGCAGATAGGGGCCTACCTTTCTTTAGGTGCTTTTTATTTGGTCTCTACCCACTATTTCAGGCATATCATCATTACCAAAAAGTGGTTCGATTTTAGCTTCAGCAAGTTGATGTCGAATGCGTTGGTGTTTTTGCTGGCGTTGAGCTTTGCCAATGTCATCGCCACTATTCTGATTAACTGGATATTTGGGATTTTAAGGGTACATGAGGACCTAAAGCCGATAGTATTACTGGTAAATATGTTCATCAGCTTCCTGTATTATACGCTGTGGACGATGATGTATTTTCTATACCACTTTTTGGAGAATTATAATACCACCCTTAAGTACCAAGCTAAAATCAATGAAATTAAACTCAATCAACTGAGAAGTCAGCTGAATCCACATTTTATCTTCAATGCCTTAAACAGTGTGAGAGCTCTTGTAGATGAAAATCCTCCAAAATCAAAGGAGGCCATTACCCAGCTCAGTAATATTTTACGTTACTCTCTGATCATGGACAAGAAAAGAACCATTGATTTCGGAGATGAAATTAAGATTGTACGGGATTATCTGGATCTGGAAACGATCAGGTTTGAAGAGCGGCTTAAGGTAAGTTTTGATATAGAAGAGAATGCCTATCATTATAAGATCCCTCCTATGATGTTGCAAACCATTGTTGAAAATGCTATCAAACATGGAATTTCAAACCGTATGAAGGGCGGTTTAATAGAAATCAAATGTTCTATAGGCCTTGCTGGGGACCTCTATCTCTTAGTTAAGAACAGCGGACAATTAAAGGGGGGTGTTGGTAGGAAGAATGACGGTAGTGGCCATGGCGTTTCCAATACCATGCAGCGGCTTAGATTGATATATGGCAACAAGGCCAGCTTTAAAATGAGAAACTTTGATGCTGAGTTTGTGCTGACAGAAATTAAAATTCCGAAACAAAGTATTAAATTAGATTAAACTTTTAAAACCATGCGCGCATTAGTAATCGATGATGAAAGACTGGCCAGGAAAGAACTTATCAATTTGCTTTCAGGGATAAATGATGTAGAAGTAGTTGGGGAGGCCATGAATGTAGATGATGCCAAGGAAAAGATTGCGGAATTAAATCCCGATGTAATTTTCTTGGACATTCAGATGCCAGAGAAGACAGGATTTGATTTATTGGCTGAATTAGAGGCTGTTCCCAAAGTAGTTTTTACCACAGCTTATGATGAGTTTGCCCTGAAGGCTTTCGAAGTCAATGCGCTAGATTATCTTTTAAAACCAATTGAGCCGGAAAGGTTATCAGAGGCCATCGCTAAACTGAAAAGTCAGACCGATTCCGGAAACGACAATACAAGTGAAAAGGCGGTAGAAAGTGAGGAGCCAAAATTAACTCTTAAGGATCAGGTTTTTGTAAAGGATGGTGATCGATGCTGGTTTGTAAAACTAGAAAATGTCCGATTATTTGAGTCTGATGGAAATTATATCAAGGTGTATTTTGATAATAATAAGCCGATGATCCACAAATCCCTCAATGCCCTGGATGAAAGGCTGGATGAGAAATCTTTTTTTAGGGCCAGCAGAAAGCACATTATTAATTTAGGTTGGGTAGAAGGGATAGAGCCATGGTTCAATGGAGGCCTAGTGGTGACTCTTAAAGGAGGAGACAGGATAGAAGTGAGTAGACGTCAGGCCGCCCGATTTAAGGATATGATGAGTTTATGATTTAAAAATGCAGTTATTGAATTGTATTTGTGGATTAATATTTACATTTTCATTGCGCAAGAACAGTTTTGGAAGAATTTCTGGAGGACGATCGGAAACCAGAATGGATTAAGAACATAACATTTACAGGTAAGGAACCGCTAATAGAATATGAAAGAAGAAAGAATTTTGGTTGTTGAGGATGATCCGGATATTGCAGAAAATATTGAGGAGATTCTCGAACTTTTAGGATATGTAAATATCGACATTGCTAATTCTGCCAATCAAGCTATTAAAGTAATCAAGAAGTATCGTCCTGATTTGGTATTTATGGATATCAAATTGAAAGGAGATAAAGATGGAATCGAATTGGGTGAGATCGTTCAGCAAATGGTTGATGCCCCCATCATCTATGTTACTTCATATAGTGATCCATCCATAATTGAAAGGGCCAAGCGCATACATCCAGCTGGATTTATTGTAAAGCCTTTCAATACCAATGACATTCACGCAATTGTTGAGATTGTTTTATATAACCGAAGAACCAATGCTTTACATTCTGATGCTCCAAAGGCTAAGGTAGAAAGCCCATATTTGGTTACAGATGCGGTTTATATTAAGTCTGACAATGCCTACGAAAGAGTCAATTACGAAGATATTTATTATGTGGAGGCCAATGGAAATATGGTTTCTATCTTTACCAAGGATAAGAACTACACCATTAGAAAGTCCATGAAGGATATGGAAGATAAGCTTCCAAGCGAATTGTTCTTAAGAGTACAGAAATCCTATATTGTTCAGTTGGGACAAATAGAAAGTTTTAGTACCAAAGAAATCAATCTTAAGAGTGGAGCTGTAGTTCAGGTGGGACGTCAGTATTATAATAGCTTCTTGGCTAAGCTTAACACCATTACTGAGAGTTAATGAAAAATCCGTTCTGAAAAACGAAAAAGCCTCCTTATGGAGGCTTTTTCGTTTTAAGATTTATAATAATTCATTGGCCAGATTTGCCAATTCCGAACGTTCTCCTTTTTCAAGTTTGATATGGGCATATAAAGGGTGGTCCTTTACCCTATCGATGAGGTAAGTCAAACCGTTACTTTGACTGTCCAGATAAGGCGTGTCAATTTGGTGCACATCACCAGTAAATATAATTTTCGTGTTTTCCCCTGCCCTACTGATGATGGTTTTGATTTCATGCGGTGTGAGGTTCTGGGCCTCGTCCACGATAAAGAAAATATTCGAAAGGGAGCGCCCCCTGATATAAGCCAATGGCTGAATTACAAGTTTTTCCTGGTTGACCATTTCAGTGATTTTTTGAAATTCCTTGTCGGATTCTTTGAATTGGTTTTGAATGAATTTCAAATTGTCCCAAAGCGGTTCCATATAGGGATTGAGCTTTGATTTGATATCTCCTGGGAGATAACCAATGTCTTTATTGCTCAAGGGAACAATAGGTCTAGCCAGGAATATTTGTTTGAAATCCCTACGTTGTTCCAAGGCTCCAGCAAGCGCCAATAGGGTTTTTCCTGTACCTGCTACTCCTTGTACCGATACCAGTTTAATATTAGGATTGGTTATCGCGTGGAGTGCAAAAGTCTGCTCAGCATTTCTAGGCTTCACATTATAGGCCATTTTTTTATCCACCCGTTCCATGGTGTTGGAATCCCCATTATAATAGGCCAGCACAGAGTTCTTATCGCTGCGCAAAATATAATAGGTATTGGATTTCCTTTTTCGGGTACCGAGTACAAGTTTGGCCTCTACTGTATGGCTGTCATATAATTGGTTGATTACATCTGGATCAATACCTTCAATGACTGCTTTTCCGGTATTTTCCAGTTCGGTGACATTTTTGATCTTACCCGTTTCATAATCTTCAGCATGGATGTCCAGTGATTTGGCCTTTAATCGAAGGTTGATATCCTTGCTCACCAAAATGACCTTTCTGCCATCTTCCTCACGTTTGAGCACAAGGGCTGCATTGAGGATTTTATGGTCATTTTTTTCCTCACCAAAGACCTTATTGGCATTGATTAGCTCTCCTTTAAGCTTATCGGAGGTCATCATGACCTTAAAGAATCCTTTGGTTTTTCCGTTGAGTGGCGTCCAGTGGTGGATCATATTGTCTTTAGACAATTTGTCCAGTAATCTAATAAACTCTCGCGCCTCGAAATTTTTAGAATCATTGCCCTTTTTAAACTGATCCAATTCCTCCAAAACTGTGATGGGGATAACCACATCGTGCTCTGCGAAATTCATGATAGAATTGTGGGCATAGAGTATGACCGAAGTGTCCAAAACAAAGATTTTTCGGTCGTTCTCGGTTTTTTTAGCTCTTGGCATAGGCGACGAAGTTTTGTGGTGAATAGTCTCTAATAAGATAGATAATAATCTCTGTGATTGCCATTTTTTTAACCAAAATTAAGAGGGTGAATCTGGTATGATATATAAGTTGTTGTAGTTCAGATGAATAAAAAGTGAAATGAACGCATGTACAAAAAAAGCCCCTTGAAAACTGCTAAAATAAGTTTCCCAGGGGCTAAATCATTTAATGAAATTTAATGTTAGGCTTTGCTTACCAACTCGCCTTCAAGGTCCATAAGGAAGCTGTCCAAAGCTCCTTGTCTTACGTGGTGCATCACTACGATCTTATACCATTTTGCTCCAAATTCATAGCTGTCTGCTACTAGATTGTATTTTTTGGCAATGCGATCGGAAATATATGCTGCTTTCATCGTGATGATGTTGAGGTGAGGGTTTCTGAAATGCTCCACTCCCATTCTTTCCAGCTTTTTACAAATTCTTTCAGCACGGTCGCACAAAGAAGCCATTTTGTATTTAAGTCCTTCTGAACCATGGATTTTTAGGATCATCCACATTGATACTGCATTTGCGCCAGACCTGGAGCCGCTCAAGGTGTAGTCTTTTCCAGGGATATATTGTGCTTCTTGGGTACAAACATGGTGAATATAGCCCTTTCTAATGAGGAAGAGGCCTGTACCATACGGTGTTTGTAGCATTTTATGTCCATCACTGGTGATAGATGTAATATAGGGGTTTTTGAAGGTGAATGCGCTGTCTTCATTAGTGAAGGGGTAAATGAACCCTCCATAAGCTGCATCCACATGAATTCTGAACTGCACGTTTGCAGCTGTAAAGAAATCTCCTAAAAGGTCCACATCATCCACTGAGCCAAACATGGTCGTAGAAAGGTTAGCGACTACAATGAAGTATTTGTAACCAGCCTCTTTAGCTTCTGCAATTTTATTTTCCAGGGATTCTTGCTTGATTTGCCTTGTTTCCTCATTTACTTCTAAGATAATATTGTGTAGGTTCAATAAGTTGGCTCCCTTAGGCATGGAGTAATGGGAGTCTTGTGAGTAAACTACTGCAATTTCTTCAGCTTTGGCATTGAACTCATCCCTGAAATAGTTTCTATAGACCCACATAGCCTGAATATTGGCCTCAGTACCCCCTGTGGCTACATAGCCATCTTGCTGCCCTTTTTTTCCGGCAAATATTTCCTCAGCAACCAGGTTGATCAGCTCCCTTTCTATTTTTTGAGTTCCTTTGAAGATATCCAGAACAGATTCTTCACTCAGAGTATGGATACCGATGTGATTAGGGTTATTGACCATGACAGACATAAAAGGGGCATCCTTAAGAAATGGCGCATCATGATAGAATTCTGTAGTGTCCAAATAGGTTCCTGGGACACCTAAGGCTGGGTTTTCTCCCCTATAGTCATGGTTTTCTGCTAATGCATCAAATACAGCTTTTTTTACTTCCTCGTGTGATAACTTTTTCCAATACATAATAATTATGTTTTGATTTGTACTAACTCTACTCCTGAAATTTCAGGCAAACGCATAGGTCTTGACTTTTGGTCCAAATAAGAATTATAGCTAATTAAATAGATGCAATTCTTCCTTAGGCAAAAGCACAAGGATAGGTTAGAATAGTAGGTTTTTGAAATGTGAAATAAGGTGGAATCTTTTAATTCCAGATTTTCCAGGCAGCTTCAGCCTGAAGGTGGAGCATTTCCAGTCCGTTTTTCACTGTTGCACTGCGGGCTTCGGTAGACCGCATTAGGAAGGTTTTTTCTGGATTGTATACCAGATCGTATATTTTATGCTCTCGGCCTATTTGACTAAGAGGAATAGCAGGCATTTCCTCAGTATTCGGAAAAGTGCCCAGTGGAGTTGTGTTAATGATAAGATGGTATTCCTGAAGAAGTTTTTCATTCTTGATCAGGTCCTGATAGCTGATCGTGCCGTTTTGTTCATTGGCACTTCTTGAGACCATTTTATAGGGAATCTCTAGGCTTTTTAGTGCTTGTTTTACCGCTTTGGAAGCTCCCCCTGTTCCGAGGATCAAGCCTTGAATATCATTGCTGTCTCCAAGCCAAACTTCAAGCGACTCCTTAAAGCCAATATAGTCTGTATTGTAGCCGATAAGCTTACCATCCTGAATTTTAATACAATTTACGGCACCTATTGCTTTACAACTAGGGTCGAGCTCGTCCAAAAAAGGAATTACCTGCTCTTTGTAGGGAATAGTTACATTTAGCCCTTCCAGTTCAGGGTTGTTATTGATTAAATCAGGAAATTTATCAATACTGTCCAACTCGTATAATTCGTACTGACAGCCACTGATGTTTTCTTTTTCAAATTTTTCAGTAAAATATTTCTTCGAAAAAGAATGCTTTAATGGATAACCGATAAGTCCGAATTTTCTCATTTTCCTTTTAAGTAATATGCTGTTCTCTCTAACCCTATCACTAAGATAATCCCGAAAAGAAATGCCAATAAGCCAATAAAGAACTTAGGTTCATTGCCTGTCACAGAAAGGTAATGATGTGGCCAAATATTTTCGGTAATAAAGGGTTTTTGCTCCCCACTGCTGGATATTCTGTAACTCAGGATATCTTTCCAAGGCCAAATTTTATTGATCGATCCCAGCATAAAGCCAGAAAGCGCTGCGATGGTCAGTGAATGATAATTATTCAACAACCAAGAAATTAGTCTTGAGAAAGATAATAGGCCGACTATGCATCCGGCTGCAAATATAGCTAAAGTAATTATATCTTTCTGATTTACAGCTTCTAAAATCACTTCATATTTCCCAAGAATTAATAAAAGGAAGCTTCCAGAGATGCCAGGTAAAATCATGGCACAAATAGCGATGGCTCCTGCAATGAAGGTAAAGTACATTGCTTCTGGTGAGCTTACCGGGTTTAATCCAGTTATCCAATAGGCCAATGCTGCACCTAGAGGAATGGCAAGAAAGACCATAAAATTCCACCTTTTGATATCCCTAAGTATCATAATGGAGCTGATGGTAATCAGTCCACAGAAAAAGGACCATAAGGGGATAGGCTGCTCTTCCATTAGGAAAGTAATGAGCTTGGAAAGGGTGAAAATACTGGTAAAGATTCCCAGTAACAAGGCAGCTAGAAAGGAACCGTTGATGTGTTTCCAAAGTGCTTTTATCTGGAGTTTGGACAAGAGCTGCAAGGCTACCATATCCACTGATTTAATGCTATCCAGCAGGGTTTCATAGATTCCTGTAATCAGGGCTATGGTACCACCGGATACACCTGGGACAATGTCAGCTGCTCCCATTCCCATTCCTTTGAGGAAGGTGAGAATATGGTTTTTCAAATGTTTCATGGAAAATAAAAACTAAAGCGACCGAGTTGGTGGTCAGTCGCTTAGGATTTTTATATGTTTGCTAGGTCTAGAAAATGGTCAAAAGTATCACCTCTTAATCCTAGCCTAATTGTTTCCAGTGGAATTACCTCGTTAGGGGCAATATTACCAAGGTTGACATTGGAGCCTAAAAGTTTGATAAACCAAACTTGCTGTGCCTTCTGAGGAGCTTCCCAAAGAATTTTTTCTTCAGGGATTTTGGTAAGAATCTCTTCGACCAAACCTTGTCTCACCTCTCCGGAATCACGGAATAGCCCTACATTACCTGCTTCCCTTGATTCACCGATTACTTTCCAGGCACCTGCATCCAATTCTTTTTGCATTTGTTCAATCCACTTGTAAGGAGGGATGATCTTTGCGGCATCTTTTGAACCAACCTCAGAAAGAACCGTTACATCTTTAGAAAGAATATTGATGTATTCACATTTCTTTTCATGGTCCAAAGTGATGGATCCGTCAGAAACTTCTGCATATGCCAAGTCAAACTTGTCCAAAACCTTTCTATAGTCCTCAAACTGATCTCTGATTACAAATGCTTCGAAAAGCGTTCCTCCAAAGTAAACTGGGATACCGGCATCTTTGTATATCTGGAGTTTTTGAGGTAGGTTTTTAGTAACATAAGAAGTTGCCCAACCAAGCTTCACAATATCTACATAATCTCCACAGGAATCTATAAAATCTTCTGCTTCTCTTAGGCTAAGACCTTTGTCCATTGCCATTGTGTATCCTGTCGTTCGTGGTTTTTCTGTACGTACGGGCACATTCTTCAGCACGTAATTCATTCTCTAATTTTTAAGGTAAATAGTATTCGGCTTATAATCCTTCTTTGTATTGAGCGATGATCTTGTATATGGCTTTCTGATGCTTTACTTCAGGCATCAGTTCATATAGCAGCTCATGTCGTTCAAAATCCAAAGTTAATGCATTTTCTAAATATGAAAAGGCTTCTTTGTATTTACCTGTTTTTATTAGATAAACTACTAGTCGATAATAGAGTTCCGATTCTTCGGGAAGTTCGTCCATTCCTTCCTTAAGGACATCTATGGCTTCTTCGAAACGGTTTTGATCAAAATAAATGATGGAGAGGTTAATATAGGTTTCCATTAGCCCAGGTTCTAGGTTAATGGCTTCTTCATATGCTTCTGAACTGGATTGTAAGTTGCCCAAGTGATATTCAGCATCAGCCAGACCTACCCAATAATTGGCATTTACAGCAGATATTTTCAGGGCCTTTTTGAAATAATGGATGGCCTCAAAATATTTGTCCTTTTTGAGCATGCACATGCCGAGCCCAAACCAGGCATCATCATATTCAGGATCCAGTTTGGCTGATTTCTTGAAATATTTGAAAGCCTGGTCTATTTGGTCCAGTTTTTCATAGGCTGCTGCCAAATAACAACAATTCTCTGAATTGGCTCCCTCACAGTTGATGGTGTTTTGATAAGCCTCCAGTGCTTTTTCATATTGCTTGGTGTTCATTAGGGCATTGCCCATATTGAAATAAGCGGAAGCAAAGGACTCATCAATGATCAAGGCATAATCATAGGCCTTGATAGCTTCTTCGAAGCGGCCAAGGCGGTTATAGACTACCCCAAGGTTATACCATGCGCCTGCGCTATAAGGATCCTGATCAATAAAGTCTTGGTAAAACTGTAGGATTTCATCAAATGAGCCTTCTTCCTCCGTAATCATGGCCAATTGGAATAATGCATCCTCATGGTTGATTTTCAGCTTTACTGCTTCTTTATAGTTGTAGATGGCCTTTTCATTATTGTTTTCGGCCCGGTAAAAATTTCCCAGTGAATAGTGTACCTCTGCTTTGTCTTCAGCCATTGGTAGGAAGTCCTCCAATATCTGAATAGCCTCTTTAATGTTTCCGTTGAGCAATAGGCCATTGGATAGCGCCAAAATGATTTCCTCATTATTGGGTGAAAGGTTGTTGAGGTTCTCCAGCATCTCCAGTCCTTCTTCCAGCTCATCATTGAAGATCAGACATTGTCCGTGAAGTAATTTTATTTCCAAAGAAAAGGGAAATCTCTCCAGGGCAATTTGACTGGCTTTAAGGGCCCTTTTGAATTTTTGTGTGTCAAAATAGAAACGGATAATGTCTTCCAGTTCCTCTTCATCAAAGAAGAGATCTAGATTAGCCTTTAGGGAGTTCTCAAACCGCTCTACCAATGCTCTTTCTTCTTCCCTATCGTGTTCAAAATCTCCAGTCATGCGCGTCGTTTTGAATTTAAATTTAAGATACCAATTAAATTGGTAGCACAAATAGCCAATGAAAATATTTTTTGACTTTTTTGATCTAAATACTTGATAATATTCGATCTAACGAAATTGAATTATTTTTCGTTCAATGCCCATCTAAAGGTGTCTTTTAGTTCAGAGAACTGGAAATCTAATGTTGACTTGATTTTTGTATTGTCAAATTTTATTTGCTGCTGCGCCAATTGGCCTGTTTGCCTGTTGATGATACTTTTTTTGCCAAATAAACCCGAGATTTTGCTCAACAGGCTTGCGACAGGAATCATCGCATCTTTTATTGGGATATTAGGAGCCTTTTTGTTCATTACCTCAGCCATTTCCATGAAAAATCGCTGATAGGCTAGAGATTCATTGTTTAGGATAAATCGCTCTCCCCATTGTCCCTTTTGGAATAACTGCAGGCTGATTTTGGCTGCATCTCGCACATCTATATAATTGATGTCTCCCAGGGGATAGAAAGAACTTTGCTTATTGATGTAATCATATAGCCCTGTACTGCTACTTCTCTCCTTCATTTTGGCCAATAAAATGGAAGGGTTGAGGACTATGGCTTCTAGGCCTTCCTGTACTCCACGCCAAACTTCCAGTTCCGCAAAATACTTGGAAATGGAATAAGGGGTGTTCCAAGGAGAGTCTATCCATTTATGGTTTTCATCAATGACCTTTTGTTCAGGGTTTCTTCCAATAGCGGCTACTGAACTTACATGTATGATCTTTTTGATACCTTGGCTCAACATCACATTGACCACATTGGTAGTGCCTTCATGGTTCACTTTCAACAGCTTTTCTTTGTCTTTATTGTCAAACGATACCAAGCCCGCGGAATGAATGATCAGGTCCATCCCCTCAAATGCCTCCTCCAATGACTGGTAATCATTGATGTCTCCATCATGCCAAATGATTTTTTTAGCCAATTGTCCCAATTGATCCGTTTTACTTTCGGGCCTTTTTAATCCATGGATTTCACCTTCTCCAAAAAACTCTTTGGCAAGGTAACTGCCAAAAAGACCTGTGATGCCGGTAATTAATATTTTCATAATTGGGTATTGGCTATTTTTGAAGCTCTTAATTTTTCATAATACTTGCTTGCGGTCAAATCCTCTAAACTGTCCAAGTAGCGGTGATTGTGACAGTCAGTTCCAACAAATTTAACAGCATTTCTGTCAATTAGTTTCTCAGCAAGTACTTTGACGGGTTTGGAATAGTAACCAGTGAGGGAAAGTAAATTGATTTGGAAGGTTACAGCTTTGTCTATCAATGAATCTAATAATTTGTGGTCTTGATGGAGATAGAGATATCTTTCTGGATGGGCAAATATGGGCTTGTAGCCCTTGGTTTCCAAGGCGAAAAGGGTTTCTTGGAGCATTCTTGGTTTATTGATGAATCCTGTTTCTAGAAGGATATAATTATCACCAAATGTGAGAAGAGGTTCTCCATTATTGATTTTCTCCATGAATACCTCGTCCAAGTAATATTCAGCAGCTGCTTCAATCTCTATGTCTATACCTTCTTTAATTAAGGCGGCTTGTAGTTTTTCAAGTCCTTCTGAGATGATTTCAGGGGTGTTTTTGTAAAATTCCGTCATCACATGTGGGGTGGTGATGAGTTTTCTCAAGCCGAAATTTTTGAGCCTTTTGATCAAGGCAACCGATTCATCCAAAGTTTTGGAACCATCGTCAATTCCAGGGATAAGATGTGAGTGCATATCTACTCCCATCCAATCCAAGGATAAAGGTTCCGTTTTCTTATTTTTGAATAAATCGAGTAATCCCATATTTACAAACCTCCTCCAGTTTGTTGTTTAAATTCTTCTAAAGTGGGCAATAATAGGTCCTTTTCAGAAATGATCGGAGAGCTTACCATCCAGTCAATATCCAAAGATTCATCGTTCCAGATGATTCCTCCTTCACTTTCTTTATTGTAAAAATTGGAGCATTTATAAGAAAACACCGCATCTTCCAAAACTGAAAAGCCATGGGCAAAACCTTCTGGGACATATAATAAATTGTGCTGAGCACTGTCCAAGATCACACCATGGTATTGCCCAAATGTAGGGGAGTCCTTTCTAAGATCTACAGCTACATCATAAACCTTACCTGTTATCACCCTTACGAGTTTGCCCTGCGCAGAAGGAGCATGCTGAAAATGTAAGCCTCTAACAGTCCCTGCTACTGAAAAAGATTGGTTATCCTGTACCCAATTAGTATTTATGCCTTTCTCGGCCAATATATCTTCCCTGTAAGTTTCCAAGAAATAACCCCTGGCGTCGTTGAAAACCTTTGGGTAAATTTCGTATACATCCTGAATAGGTGTACTTCTTATTTCCATGATTAAAATAGTCAATTAACTTTAGCAAGCTGTAAATTTCCATTCTTTCTCTTTAGTAGACTAATTTTAAACAAAATAATTTAGAGATTTGTTGGGAATGGAAAAGGGATTTTTGTTGTTATACCTCCCCTAAGGGACAAATCCAAAACAATTTAGATTAACTAATTATTTTAAATGGTTCTGGTAAATGTTAAATTATAATACATAAAATTGCAGTACTTATAGAAGTATACTGAATGAGTAAATATACAAGAAAATTAAAAAAACTGATAGACACCGCTCCAGTGGAGGAAACGGCTGTTTTGGTCGCCTTGATCAGGCAAAACCAATCAGAACATGAAGTAGAGGAACATTTGGACGAGCTGGCCTTTTTGACAGAGACCTTGGGTGCCAAGGAGGTGTACCGATTTACTCAGCGATTGGAAAAACCAGACGTGAGAAGTTTTGTTGGTTCAGGTAAGCTGGAGGAAATCCAGGCTTATATCAAGCATTTTGAGGTGGATATGGTAATATTTGATGATGACCTTTCCCCTTCTCAAATGAGGAATTTGGAAAATGAGCTTAAGGTCAAGGTTTATGACCGCTCCCTATTGATTTTGGATATCTTCCTCAACAGGGCCCAAACTGCCCAGGCCAAGACCCAGGTGGAACTGGCCCGTTTCCAATACCTTTTGCCAAGATTGACGAGGATGTGGACTCACCTGGAACGTCAGCGAGGTGGTACTTCCACCCGGGGTGGTGCCGGTGAGAAAGAGATTGAGACTGATAAAAGGATGATCCGGAACCAGATTACCTTGCTCAAAGAAAAGTTAAGAAAAATAGAAAAGCAGGGCGAGACCCAACGAAAGGGCAGAAAAGGTATCGTTCGTGTGGCATTAGTAGGATATACCAATGTGGGAAAAAGTACCTTGATGAACTTGGTGACCAAGTCTGAGGTTCTGGCTGAAAATAAGCTTTTTGCTACAGTGGACTCTACCGTTCGTAAGGTCGTATTGGATCAAATTCCATTTTTGCTTTCCGATACAGTTGGGTTTATCAGAAAACTCCCTACACACCTTATAGAATCTTTTAAGTCCACCTTGATGGAGATTCAGGAAGCAGATGTGTTGGTGCATGTGGTGGATATCTCTCACCCTAGTTTTGAAGACCATATTTCAGTGGTAAACCAGACCTTAAATGAGCTGGGTGCTGGAGATAAGCCTGTCTTACTGGTTTTCAATAAAGTTGATTTGGTGCCGAAAATGCCTTCTGAGGAAGAGTTGATGCATATGACAGAATTGGAAGTGGAGGAAGCCAATTTTTTAGATCTAGAAAAGCTTAAAAAAGTTTATTTCAAGAAAACAGGAATTGAACCTGTGTTTATGGCGGCGCAGGATGGTACCAATATTGAAGGTTTCAGAAAGAGCCTTACAGAAGAGGTGAAAAAGCAGCATTTGAGGATTTATCCTCATTACCTAGCAGCAGAGACCTATGATCTTTCTCAATTTGAAAATTTAGAAGAAGGTGATGAAAACTGATGCCTGAAGGCATTGGTTTTCATTTTTTATTTGAAGTTATTTTTTTAATAACTTGATATCAGGATCTTAAATTAGTTTGGGGCATTCTTGATTGTATGAAGAGATTATTTCGATTTTTAGTTAAGATCATACTTTGGTTCTTTATTATATCCATTGGATTGACGGTAATCTACCGATTTGTCCCGGTTTTTATCACTCCTTTAATGATCATTAGACTGGTAGAACAGTCAAAAGATGAAAAAAGGGAGATGAAACTTGAGAAGACGTGGGTACCTATAGGCGAAATATCTAAGCACATGGTTCAGGCAGTAGTGGCTTCTGAAGACCAAAAATTTTTGGAGCATTCAGGTTTTGATTTGGAGGCTATTGAGGAAGCATTAAAGGAAAATGAATCAGGGAAGCGCCTTAGAGGAGGTAGTACCATTTCCAATCAGACAGCAAAAAATGTCTTTTTATGGCCTGGAAGAAATTACCTAAGAAAGGGTTTGGAGGCCTACTTTACAGTTTTGATAGAACTGATTTGGTCCAAAGAGCGAATCATGGAAGTCTATCTCAATGTCATAGAAGTAGGCGATGGCGTTTATGGTGTAGAAGCGGCTGCTCAAAAGTATTATAATAAGCCAGCTGCCCAACTTAACAGAAACGAAGCCGCCATGATTGCAGCCATTTTACCCAATCCACAGCTTTGGTCTCCTGCCCGACCAACTGCCTATAATTATAAGCGGCAGTCCTGGATACTAAGAAATATGAATAATTTGAAGCCTGTTGGTTTTGGCAAATAACAGGCTAGATTTTGGACGATAGATAAAAGACAAAGTCTAAGATCTTTATTCTTGGGTTTGCGCCTTAATTTCAATGAGTTCTTGTGAAGAGAATCGATTAGACAACAGCTAAAAGCTCAGATTTTACCATAACAGAGCGAAGCTGTCGCGACAACATAGATATAGGGTGTTAAATGTCGGCTATAAAGCGAAGGTTAAAAGTCTTTTGTCTTTAATCTAGCGTCTTTTGTCTTATTTTAATGTTTCCTTTTTCAATATCAAAATAAGCAATATCTGCATCGATATTCTTTAAGATATTGATGGTTCGCTCTGGTCTAGCGTCAGTAATAAAGAGTTGACCAAATTCATGGTTAGCCACCAATTCCATCATCTTGCTAATTCTATAGTCATCAAGTTTGTCAAAGATATCGTCCAGGAGAAGAATTGGTTTGGTTCCTGTTTCTTCCTTGAATACCTGAAACTGCGCAAGCTTTAAAGCTATCACGAAGGACTTTTGCTGTCCTTGGGAGCCGAACTTTTTTAAGGGATAACCATCAATCTGGAAAACGAAATCATCTTTGTGGATACCTACATTGGTTCGTTTGAGGATGAGGTCTTTTTGAATACTGTTATAAAACTGCTTTTCAAAATCATCTGCAGCGCATTGGCTCTCATAGCGGATTTCCACAGCTTCACGCTGGCCTGAAATCTCGGCATAATGATGTAGCAAATAAGGCTCAAATCGTTCGATAAAGACTTTTCGTTCTTCGTGGATCCATTTGGATAAATTGATCAGCTCCAAGTCATAGGGTTCTAGAATGCTTTTATCCCGGCTGTTGTGCTCTGCCAATTGTTTGATCAGGGCATTTCTCTGTTTTAGAAAATGCTGATAGCGCACCAGATTGGAGAGATAGTTCTTGTCCAGTTGCGACAGTAAGCTGTCAAAAAACTTTCTTCTTTCCTCACTTCCCTCTTTGATCAAAGCCGTGTCATCCGGAGCTATAAGGACAACCGGCAATAAACCGATATGCTCGCTCATCTTATCGTAGGCCTTTGCATTATTGAGGATTTGTTTTTTCTTCTTGGCCTCCAAGATGCATTGGATTTCTATGTACTTGCCTGCTTTTTCAAATGACCCTTTCATGGAAAAGAAGCTTTGTTCATGCTGGATATTCTGCATATCCACCGAATTAAAAGCACTTTTTGTTAGGCACATATAGTGGATAGCATCTAGCAGGTTGGTTTTGCCACTGCCATTGATACCTAAGAAGCAGTTGATTTCCTCCGAAAAAGTCACCTTGGCCTTGGGGTAGTTCTTGAATTGTATCAGTTGAAGGCTTTTTAGGTGCATGGAGTAAATATTCTTTAAAGTTCAATATACAAATGTAAGGAGAAGGATATTTTTTGAAAGAGAATATTTAATAGTAATAATTTATAAGGACTTGATAGGGGTGTATGTTAATCAGTTTGGTAGCTGGTAACAAAGTTCTTTTTACTAAAAACTTTTTAAATGTAAAAAATACACTAAATTTACAGCTGACCATTGAGAATGGTGAATTTACAATGACAAACAAAATAACCCCATGAATTATCTGCAAAAGTTGTGCATGGCCTTGATGATGGCTACTGCATTTTCCAGCTCTTTATTCGCCCAAGAATTGTCTTTTAATAATCCTATTGCAGAACAGCGAGCGGATCCCTGGATTTACAAAAATGAGGATGGGACGTATTATTTAATCGCCACAGTGCCTGAATATGACCGCATAGTCATCAGGAAATCCGAGAGCATTAATGGGCTTAAGCAAGCCAGTGAAAAAGAGGTTTGGCACAAACATGAACAAGGTGTAATGGGACACCATATCTGGGCTCCTGAATTGCATCGGATAGATGGGAAATGGTATATCTATTTTGCAGCAGGTGAAGCGGAAAATATCTGGAATATACGAATGTGGGCATTATCGAATGCATCAGAGGATCCCACAGAAGGAGAATGGGAAGAAGAGGGCAGGATAATGACAGATATAGATTCTTTTTCACTTGATGCCACAACATTTGAACATAATGGTAAGCGATATATGATCTGGGCGCAAAATGTGCGTGGTGGTGAACATGGTACTGGTCTGGTCATGTCAGAAATGCAGGATCCAACTACTTTAAAAGGTCCCGAATTGGTGCTGACAGAACCGGAGTTTGATTGGGAAAGAGTAAAATATAATGTCAATGAAGGACCGGCTGTCCTGAAAAGAAACGGGAAAATTTTTGTCACTTATTCTGCAAGTGCCACCAATGAGAATTATTGTATGGGGCTATTATGGATTGATGAAAACGCAGATTTGTTAGATATAAATAACTGGAATAAGTCCCCAGGCCCAGTATTCTATTCCAATGAAGATTTGGACAGGTATGGCCCAGGACACAACTCTTTTACAACCGCTGAAGATGGAGAAACAGTCATAATGATTTACCACGCTCGTGATTATAAAGATATCCAGGGACATGAATTATCGGATCCAAATAGGGCTACGAGGGCCCGTATAATTGATTGGACACCAAGTGGATTTCCTGATTTTATGCAAAAGAAAGGAGATTAGCCTATAACCTTAGGAGTTTATAAAATTCAAATTGCCAAGAGCTTATACACTTTTCTTCGAAAGTGAATTTGAAAAGAGCTTCTTATTTCCCCAATTCCTTTTCCAGAATCATAAAAGACTTTGTTAATCAGTGAATACTTATTTATATTTGAGCCCCGAAAAATGCATATTTTATAAATAACGATATGGCGAAAAAGAGTTCGACAACCACTAAATCCAAAGTAAAATACTCCAAAGATACCTATGCATATTGGTATGAGAGCATGTTGCTCATGAGGAGATTTGAAGAAAAAGCTGGTCAATTATACGGCCAACAAAAAATCAGAGGTTTTTGTCACCTATACATAGGACAGGAAGCTTGTGCTGCAGGTGCAATTACAGCTCTTGATAAAGACGATAAGTGGATTACTGCTTACCGTGATCACGCTCATCCACTAGGGTTGGGCACTGACCCAGGAGCAGTAATGGCAGAACTTTATGGAAAAGCTACTGGTACTACCAAGGGTAAAGGTGGTTCTATGCACATCTTCGATAAAGAAAGAAACTTTATGGGAGGTCATGGAATCGTTGGTGCTCAGGTGCCTATGGGTCTAGGAATCGGTTTTGCCGAAAAATATAAAGGCACTAAGAACCTATGTATTTGTCATATGGGTGATGGTGCTGTTAGACAAGGGGCCGTTCATGAGGCTTTTAACTTGGCTATGCTTTATAAAACCCCTGTAATCTTTGTAATCGAAAACAACGGTTATGCAATGGGTACTTCAGTGAAGCGTTCTTCAAATGTAGATGATCTTTCTACTATTGGTGAATCTTATGATATGCCATCTTTTGCCGTTGATGGGATGAACGTTGAAGAAGTTCATGAAGCTGTTTCTGAAGCAGCTGAAAGAGCAAGAAAAGGTGATGGACCTACCCTTTTGGAATTCAGGACTTACCGATATAAAGGTCACTCAATGTCTGATCCGCAAAAATACAGGACCCGTGAAGAGGTAGAGTCTTATAAGGCAAAGGATCCAATCGAGCAGGTTAAAAAGACCATCGTAGATAATGCTATTCTTTCTGAAGACGAAATCAAGGAAATCGATGCAAGAGTGAAAAAGCAAGTGACTGATGCTGTTAAATTTGCGGAAGAATCTCCATGGCCTGACGGACAAAAAGCATTTGAAGATGTTTACATGCAAGAGGATTATCCTTTTGTAATGGAATAAACTAAGATATTATTAAGAAGTCAGCCTTTAGCATGAATAATCTTATTCATTTGGCTGACTTTTTTTATGATAGTTTGCGAATAAACTAAAACCGTTATATTTGCGACTGAAATTTTATAATAATGGTTAAGAAAGAGATAAAAAAGGGGCCAGCTCAAGAAGAACATAATGAGCTACTTGAAAACCCAGAAGCGATTGCTGAAAGTTTAGGTAGAGGAGAGGTTTTCTTGAAAAAGAATTCTCGAGTGGTAGGTGGAATACTGATAGCAGGGATCATAGTGATCGCAGGTATTTTGTATTTCCAGTTCAATACCGCCAATAAAGACAAGAAGGCTCAAGGAGATATGTTCCAGGCAGTTTATTATTTCGAGCAGGATAGCTTGGATTATGCTTTGAATGGCGATGGAGTAAATGACGGCTTCTTGAAGATTATAGATGAATATAGTGGTACCAATGCTGCTAACTTAGCACAATTTTACACTGGTGCTATTTATCTTCAGAATGGCGAGTTTCAAAAAGCCGTTGACCATTTAGAAGAATTTTCATCTGAAGATTTCTTTGTGCAAGCTAAAGCTTACTCTCTTTTGGGAGATGCATATGTTGAGTTAGACAATATCAACAGTGCCATCACAGCTTATGAAAAAGCAGTTAGCTATAAAGAAAACAAATTCTTTACGCCTATTTACCTGAATAAATTGGCCATTGCTTATGAAGCAGCTGGTCAGCTGGATAAGGCGATAAGTGCTTATGGGAAAATTGAAAGCAATTACCCTGAGTCATACGAATACACTTTGGCACGAAAGCACAAGGCTCGCTTAGAGGGTCTTGCTTCGAATTAATGCCTATAGGATTACAGCATATTGAAGAGTAAGGCCCAAAAGGTCTTACTTTTTTTGTGTTTATACATTAAAGAATAAGTTTAATAAATATAAAGATGGCAACTTCACTTAAAAACTTAAGCCAGCATTCAGGCAAAAATATCCAGGATATTAGTGATAAAAGATTCGGAATCGTCGTTTCTGAATGGAACGAAGAGGTAACGGAATCGCTATATGAAGGTGCAATAGAGACTTTGCGGTCTCATGGTGCCAAAAAAGAGAACATCTATCGTAAAAATGTTCCGGGTTCTTTTGAGCTTACACTGGCTGCCCAATGGATGGCTGAGGTAGAAGAGATTGATGCGGTAATCTGCCTAGGTTGCGTGATCCAAGGAGAAACTAAGCATTTCGATTTTATTTGTGATGCGGTGGCCCATGGGATCACCAATGTTGGATTAAAATATAATAAGCCAGTGATTTTTGGGGTACTGACCCCTAATACCCATCAGCAAGCTTTGGATAGAGCTGGAGGGAAGCATGGAAATAAAGGTGATGAAGCTGCTATTACTGCTATTAAAATGCTTGGCTTCTAATTGCCCAAGGACAAAACAAACCATTAACATACATTAATACTCCTATGAGAATCATGAAGTTTGGGGGTACCTCTGTAGGTAAACCCGAAAGAATGCATCAGGTAAAAGACCTGATCACCAGAACTAGTGAAAGGAAAATTGTCGTTTTATCGGCCCTTTCTGGTACAACAAATGCCTTGGTAGGTATCGGCGATGCACTTGCAGAAGGAAAGAAGGATTTGGCTAAGGAGCGTATCGACGCCTTACATGCACATTACCTAGAGTTTTACAAACAACTTCTGGAAACTGAAGCCGGTCAGAAAAAGGCTGAGAAAATCATTAAGGAGCATTTTGAGTTTTTGAACATCATCCTCAAAATTTCTTTTAACGAGGCAATTAATCGTGATATCTTAGCTCAAGGTGAACTTTTGTCTACTAAATTGTTCTACACCCTTTTAGAAGAGAAAGATATTCCTGCCATCTTTTTGCCTGCTCTGGAGTTTATGAGCATTGATGAAAACAATGAGCCGGAGTTGAGTAAAATAAGTGATAGGCTGAAGTCAATCCTTAAGAATTACGAAAAGGATGCAATTTTTGTAACTCAAGGATATATCTGTAAAAACCATAGAAACGAGGTGGATAACCTCAAAAGAGGAGGTAGTGATTATACTGCTTCTCTTATCGGGGCTGCTATCAAGGCCAGTGTGGTGGAAATCTGGACAGACATCGATGGAATGCACAATAATGATCCAAGGGTTGTGGACAAAACCCGTCCTATTGCCCAGTTGTCATTTGATGAGGCTGCTGAGTTGGCTTATTTTGGAGCTAAGATCCTTCATCCTGCATCTATCTGGCCAGCGCAGAATTATAATATCCCTGTGAAATTGTTGAATACAATGGAGCCGGAAGCAGCAGGAACTACAATTACCGCTGAGGAAACCGGAAAAGGTGTTAAGGCCATTGCTGCTAAGGATGGAATCATAGCGGTGAAAATCAAATCCAGCCGTATGTTGCTTGCTTATGGTTTCTTGAGAAAGGTGTTTGAAATTTTTGAAAAGTACAAAACGCCAATCGATATGATTACCACTTCAGAAGTGGCAGTTTCTGTAACCATCGATGATGATTCACATTTGAAGGACATTGTCCTTGAGTTGGAGAAATTTGGAAATACTGAGGTAGACTATGGCCAAACCATCATCTGCGTAGCTGGAAATATGATTGCTGAAAATACCGGTATGGTGAAAGAGGTAATGGATGCTTTGGTGGACTTCCCATTAAGAATGGTTTCTTATGGTGGCAGCCGTAACAATGTCTCCATCCTTATAGATACTAAATATAAAAATGAGGCCCTGCAACGACTCAATGATGAGTTGTTCCAGTGGTAATAAAATTCAAAAGCCATCCGCCTAGGCGGATGGCTTTTGAATTTATAATAGTATATCATAGCCCCTTCAAAAAAACTTTGGATTTTTTTGAACCCGTCCCATTGATGAAAAAAGCAATAAGCTTCCTTACAGATTGTTTATCTTGCGACAAAATTTGAAATTGAATCAGCCCGTATGAACAAATTCACCCTTTTTACATTTTTGATGGCCTTTGCTTTACAAGCTTTTGCCCAAGGTCAATATATTACCCAATTCGAGCAATCTGGCGGAACGCAAACGCCCGAATATGAACAAATTATCAGTTATTATCAGGTCTTAGCTAATGATTTTGAAGATGTTGAAATCAAAGCTATGGGGCCAACAGATTCTGGTAAGCCTTTGCATTTGGTGATTTATGATCCAAAAAGGGATTTCAACCCGGACAAGTGGAAGTCAGATGGTCGTTTGGTAGTTTTTGTCAATAATGGCATTCATCCAGGAGAGCCAATGGGGATAGATGCTTCCATGATGTATTTGAGGGATTTGCTATTGGGTAAAGAGTCATGGTCTGAGGATATGGTTCTAGCTTTGATACCTGTTTACAATATTGGTGGTCATCTTAACAGAAACTCCACTACTCGTGTCAATCAAGAGGGACCTGAAGAACATGGTTTCAGAGGGAATGCCCAAAATTATGATTTGAATAGGGATTTTATCAAAACGGATACAAAGAATTCCGCAAGTTTTCAGGAAATTTTTCAATGGTTGTCTCCCCATGTTTTTCTGGATAACCATACCAGTAATGGAGCCGATTACCAGCATGTGATGACCCTGATCGAAACCCAACATAATATGTTAGGTGGTGAGGCAGGTAAGTATATGCATGAAGTGCTAACTCCTGGTTTATTCAGTGAGATGAAGAAAAGGGATTTTCCATTGGTACCCTATGTAAATGTCTGGGGTGATGTTCCAGAAAAAGGATGGAACCAATTTAAGGATTCTCCTAGATACAGCAGCGGATATACTTCCTTGTTTCATACCATCTCTTATGTACCTGAGGCGCATATGCTCAAAACTTACAAACAAAGGGTGGAAAGTATGTATGCCCTATATCAATCCTATTTCACTATATTGGAAAGAGATGCTGAAATGGTGGTAAAGTCTGTAGAGGCAGATAGAAAAGCTGATATAAGTAAGGAAACGTTTGATTTTAATTATCAGCTTCTGAGCGAAAACCCTGTTAAGATTGAGTTTTTAGGATTTAAGTCAGGATATAAGCCGAGTAAAGTTTCTGGAAAGGATAGATTGTATTATGACAGAAGCCAACCTTATGAAATAGAGGTGGATTATTATGATACCTATAGGCCAAGTCTAAATATAAAAAAGCCAAAAGCCTACTTGATTCCACAAGGATGGCTAAAAGTAATAGAGAACTTGAAACGTAATAAAGTGAAGATGCATGCTTTGCAGTCTGATACTACCATGACTTTACAGGTATATCAGATTGAAGATTTCAAAACTTTGTCCAGTCCATATGAAGGACATTACCTTCATTCTGATATCAAGGTGAAGAAAGTGGAGAAAACCATTAAGCTGAGAGCTGGTGACTGGTATGTTCCTATGGAGCAGGAAGCCAACGGTTATATTATGGAGGTTTTAGAGCCGGAAGCTGAAGACAGCTTTTTTGCTTGGAATTATTTTGATACCATAATCCAATCCAAAGAAGGATATTCTGCTTATGTTTTTGAAGACTTAGCTGCAAAATTCTTGGAAGAAAATCCGGAGGTAAGAATTGCACTGGAAAAGAAAAAGTCGGAAGATGCCGAATTTGCCAATAATGGTTCTGCCCAGCTAATGTGGGTTTATAAACATTCTCCGTGGAAAGAAGACGCACATATGCAATATCCAATATTCCGGTTGGAATAAATAGAATATGAACCAACAAAGCTATCTAAAACGACTACAGAAAAAATGGCAATTGAAAAGCCTTGGGCAAGTGCTGCTGGTATTATTGGTGTTTGCCTGTACGGGCTTGACAGTAGTATTCATCAAACAGCCTATATTTGATTTCCTTGGAGTGAACATGGAGTCTGGCGGGGTCTGGAAAACCCTTTTGTACTTGTTGCTAGTTTTGCCACTTTACCAAATCATGCTGTTGTTTTATGGTTTTTTGTTCGGGCAGTTTAGCTTCTTTTGGGAAAAAGAGAAAGAAATATTCCAAAGATTAAGGAAGCTGTTCATCCGTAACCATCCTTAAAGCGTAGGTTAAGCGGGGAAAGCACCTATGAAGGCCGTTTTCTTTTGATCTACTGAACTTTATCAATTGTAAACCAAATCATGTACATTTGTAGCCGCAAATGTACAAGCACCTGACCAAATTATGGCAAAGAAGAAAAAAGCGCTGGAAGAACACGAAAAGAGAAAGCTGAATAAGAAGAACCTACGTAAGCTGATAGGTATATTTAATTTTGTTTTGCCCTATAAGGGGGTATTTATAATAGGCTTGTTTTTCCTATTGTTTTCCAGCTTGACCTTATTGGCATTTCCCTATGTGGCCGGTAAGTTGATTGATACAGCTCAGGGCAAGGAGTGGATATTCAATGATATTAATATCATCGCATTGGTATTGATAGGGATATTGTTTGTCCAGAGTGTGTTTTCCTTTTTTAGGGTATGGTTGTTCGCGCAGGTAAGTGAAAAGTCAATGCGTGATATCAGGTTGTCACTGTACAGCAGGTTGGTGAATTTACCCATGAGCTTTTTTGATAAAAGGAGGACTGGGGAGCTGATCAGTCGGATTACTTCAGATGTAAGTTTATTGCAAGATACCTTCTCTACTACCCTTGCGGAATTGTTCCGTCAGATAGTGACGCTGCTGGCTGGTACGGTTTTTCTTTTTGTAACTACTCCTAGGTTGACCTTGTTTATGCTGGCGACTTTCCCGGTGTTGGTTATCATCGCCATGGTGTTTGGGAAGTTTATCCGTAAGCTATCTAAGGAAACCCAGGATCAATTGGCCAATGCCAATGTAATCGTTGAAGAAACTCTTCAATCTATTACTACCGTGAAATCCTTCGCAGGGGAAGCTTATGAGTCTGCCAGATATGAAAAGGGATTGAATAAGGTGGTCAAAGTGGCTTTGAAAGCAGCAGGATTTAGAGGGGCTTTTATTTCCTTTATCATATTCGCATTATTTGGAGGTATAGTAGCAGTGATGTGGTATGGTGCCATGATGGTAAGTACAGGTGCCATGAGTATTGGGGATTTAGTTTCCTTTGTGCTTTACACTACTTTTATTGGAGGTTCCATTGCAGGGCTTGGGGATATTTATGGGCAGGTTCAAAAGGCTATTGGTTCGTCAGAACGAGTACTAGAAATCTTGGAGGAAGCTCCAGAAGAGTCTTTGGCAGATTATCAGGATGCTAGTATTATCGGAGATGTGGAATTCAATAATGTTAGCTTTAATTACCCGACCCGACCAGATGCTTCGGTGTTGAACAATATCCAATTGTCCATTAGGTCAGGAGAAAAAATAGCCTTGGCAGGTCATTCTGGAGCGGGTAAGTCAACTATTATCCAGCTGTTGATGAAGTTCTATTCGATTCGTTTTGGGGAGATCAAGATTGATGGGAAGCCCATTCAGGACTGGAATTTGAAGCAACTTCGTTCCAATATTGGGATTGTTCCTCAGGAGGTATTGTTATTTGGTGGAAGTATTAGGGAGAATATAGCCTATGCAAAGCCCGAGGCCAGTGAAGAGGAGATCATTTCTGCAGCGAAGAAGGCCAATGCTTGGCAATTTATCGGCAAGTTCCCGGAAGGTTTGGATACCATGGTGGGTGAGCGCGGAGTAAAATTGTCAGGAGGTCAAAGGCAAAGGATTGCCATAGCAAGGGCGATATTGAAAGATCCATCCATTTTAATTTTGGATGAGGCTACCTCTTCATTGGATGCAGAATCCGAGGCTTTAGTTCAGGAAGCATTGGATGAACTGATGAAAAATAGGACAACCATTGTTATTGCTCATAGGCTGGCTACTATTAGAAAGGTGGATAGGATTTATGTCCTGAAGGATGGTGAAATAGTTGAAGAAGGAAATCATGAGGCCTTGGCGGCCCAAGAAGGAGGTTTTTATGCCAATCTGGTCAAATTGCAGTTTGCAGACTAGGAGCTGAAAAATAGAAATAAAAAAAGCCAGTAAGTATGATGCTTACTGGCTTACCCATTTTTTAAATTTGCTTACTTTTTCTCTGCTGACGATAATATCACTCTCGAATGGAACTTTAGGAATAATTCTTAGCCTACTGTTAAGGTGTTTTTTAATGGTATCTATTGTTTCAATATTCAAAATAATGCTTCTGTTGATTCTGAAAAATTGGGCTGGGTCGAGTTGATCCTCCAGATCCATCAATTTATAACTGATGTGGTACTGGTTTCCAGATCCCAATTCCACCAAATAGGTTTGCCCTTGATCCGCAAGGAAAAAAGCCACGTCATTTTGGTTCTTGTAAAAAAGCTGTTCTCCAGATTTTACCAAAAATCTTGATTTCTGATGGTTAGCCCCAGTCACTCCTAGAATTTGCTTGCTGAAATGTAATTTGTTGTTTGAGCGGTACAATGATTTGAATTTCTCAAAAGACCTCGAGAGGCGCGCGTCAGAGGGATTGTCGTTGATAAAATCCAGACAGTTGAGGGAGAAAGCCTTTTCCGTGACAAATGGTTTGGAAGAGGTGAATATCACCGGGATAAACTTATTCATTTTCTCGAAAGCATAAGGATGCAAATCAATCAGTTCATAGCTTCCTAAGATCAAGTCCACCCTATTTCCGGCCTCCAAATAATGGATAGCTTCTTCCCATGAAGGCAGGACCTCCATGGTTTTGGCCTCTACGCAAGCCTGATGGATATGGTGGCTAAGTCTATAGCCTTCCTCAGGTTTGTGAATGACCAAACAATGGATGAAATGATTTTTTGCTTCCATATACAGTTTTTACCGATAGTTTTTCCGTTATAAAAAAGGGATCAATAGGCTTTTAGACTAATATCCAGACTTTTTACGTGATGAGTAAGGGCTCCAACAGAAATAAAATCTACGCCACATTCTGCTACTCCCTTTAAGGTATCTTCGGTGATGCCTCCTGAAGCCTCAGTTGCAACTTTGCCATTTATAAGACTAACGGCCTTCCTCATCTCATCGTTGCCCATATTATCGAGCATGATTACATCGACTCCTCCTACAGATAGAACTTCTTTTACTTCCTCAAGATTCCGGGTTTCTACCTCGATTTTCAAATCAAGCAGATTTTCCTTTAAATATTGCTTGGTAGAGGCTATGGCCGCTGCTATGCCGCCTGCAAAGTCAATATGGTTATCCTTGAGCATAACCATATCATAAAGAGCAAAGCGGTGATTCTCTCCTCCCCCAATGGCTACTGCCCACTTTTCTAACATTCTGAAGTTAGGAGTTGTTTTCCTAGTGTCCAATAATTTGGCATTGGTATGGGAAATTAATTGACAGAGTTGATTGGTCTTGGTAGCGATACCGCTCATGCGCTGCATGCAGTTCAGTACCAAGCGTTCTGTGGTAAGAATGGAGGCCGCTTTTCCAGCTACTGTAAGGCCAATGTCTCCTTTTTTTGCCTGTTGGCCATCTTCCATCAAAAGTTTTACCTCTAGGTCAGCGTCATAAGAGTGAAAGATCATTTCCGCTAGTTTTAAGCCGGCAATAATCCCTTCTTCTTTGATGATTAACTGTGCCCTACCCATTTGACCTTTGGGTATGGAGGCCAAGGTGGAGTGATCACCTTCTCCAACATCTTCTTTAAAAGCGGATTGGATAAATGCCTCTAAATTTTCCTGAGTTAAGTAATTTTCTTTCACGTTGTAAAAATAAGAAAATTCAGGAAAGCAGCCTTTTTTAGGCTCAATCTTGGTGATAAAAAGATACTCGGAAGTATTTAGGAATATAATTTACTCCTTATTGAAGTCCATGGAGTAAATCCTGATATTGTCATCTTTCAATTTACACTTGATCAGGGTTCTGAAATTTCCGTGCGAGCTTTGATAGCTTCCTATATAATAAAGAATTTGGGATCCCGATTTTCCTTTATGTACAATGTCAAATTCTTCTGGAGGAAATTTTTTGAAGAAATCCCTAAGAATCAACTCAGCTTGGTTTTTGGAGTAGTCTCCCTCATTTCCATTAATGTTAAGTTCCACATTATTTTCGAACATAGCAGAGAGATCCCTACTTGATCCGGCTTTGAGTGAAATGCTTATACTTTTTTCATGGTCACTACTTTGCGCCCATGCAGGCTGAGTACTGGCCAGTATGGCAAACATAAAAATATAAAATGTATGCGTAATTAATTTTTTCATTATTAGACTTAGCTCAAATTTTAAGCCAAAATTTATGATTGGTTGGGTAACTGTTTGAAGTGAACAAAAAAAGGTATTTTTTGATAAAAATAGAAGAAAATGTTGTTTAAATCCTTTTAAAATCAGGGAATAGAAAAATGGCTTAAGCCGGAGGAATTTCCTATCATTGCATTTAAATCTTTATATTTGCCTTATGGATAAAAAAGTTTTATTAATGATTTTAGATGGTTGGGGCTTGGCCACCAATCCTGAAGTATCAGCTATAGACAAAGCGAATACACCATTTATTGACAGCCTTTTTGAAAAATACCCACATTCTAAATTAGAAGCATCTGGATTGGCAGTTGGTCTACCAGAGGGGCAGATGGGTAATTCTGAAGTAGGCCATATGAACATCGGTGCCGGCAGAGTTGTCTATCAAGATCTGGTAAAAATCAATAAGGCAGTTGACGAGGGTGACTTGAATGAAAACCCAGTGTTGAAAGAAGCTTTTGCAGTAGCAAAGAAAAAGGGTAAGAAAGTTCACTTTATCGGATTGGTTTCTGATGGTGGTGTCCATGCCCATGTTAAGCATCTTTTGGGACTTTGTGATGCTGCCAAAGCCAATGGGGTTGAAGAAGCTTATATCCATGCTTTTACTGATGGAAGAGATACTGACCCAAAGAGCGGTTTAGGATTCTTGGAGCAAGTACAGAACCATTGTGAAAACTCTTCTGGTAAGATAGCCTCTGTAATTGGTCGTTATTATGCCATGGATCGTGATAAGAGATGGGAAAGGGTGAAGTTGGCCTATGATGCGATGGTGTTGGGTGAAGGTGAAAAGTCTAAAGATATTCTTTCAGCGATTAGAAAATCCTATGCTAATGGAGTAACGGATGAGTTTATCCGTCCAATTGTTCATGTAGATGAAAAAGGTAATGCCATTGCCAAAATAGAAGATGGTGATGTGGTTATTTGCTTTAATTTCCGTACAGACCGAGGTAGAGAAATTACCCAGGTTTTGACCCAAGAGGATTTTGAAGATTATAAGATGAAGAAATTGGACCTTCATTATGTAACCTTTACCAATTATGACGAGACCTTCAAAGGTGTCAAGGTTATTTTTGAAAAAGACAATCTTAAAAATACCCTAGGTGAAGTTTTGGCAGCAAAGGGTAAAAAGCAAATCCGTATTGCCGAGACAGAAAAATATCCTCACGTAACCTTCTTTTTCTCAGGAGGCCGTGAAACTGAGTTTGATGGTGAATCCAGGATCCTTTGTAGCTCACCAAAAGTAGCTACTTATGATCTTCAGCCTGAAATGAGTGCTCACGAAATAGCGAAGAAAATAAACACTGAACTTGATAAGAAAGAAGCTGATTTTGTGTGTTTGAACTTTGCCAACGCTGATATGGTGGGGCATACCGGTGTGTTTGATGCTGCCGTAAAAGCTTGTGAAGCGGTGGACGAATGCGCCAGTTCTGTGATCAGTACTGCGCTGAAGAATGACTATTCAGTAATTGTGATTGCTGATCATGGGAATAGTGATTTGATGATCAATGAAGATGGTTCTCCAAATACTGCACATACAACGAACTTAGTGCCATGTATCATGGTTGATAAGAAGGACCGCCTAGAAGTGAAGGATGGCAAATTGGGAGATTTAGCTCCTACTATCCTTACGATGATAGGTGTGGACATTCCTGCAGATATGACAGGAGATGTTTTGCTAAAATAATTGATCTTGAAAAAACGATTTTCTATAGTATTGCTTAGTGGGCTGCTGCTCTCCTGTTCAGAAGGGGAAAAGCAGCCCTTGGCAAATCCGACCCAAATTGATAAATATTTTCCACTCAAGGATTTTGTAGAAGAACAGATCAATAGTCTTGATGGTCAAAAGGTAGGCAAACTCAGCTTGATCAATGGTGATGAGCAGACTTCTGAAGTGATTTTGGACAAGGATGCCTGGCGTAAGGAGCTGGATATATTTATTCAGTCAGATATCAATAAAGCAGCTAACTCTTCTTCCTACGAAACAATTGAAAAAGACGGTAAGCTCACTCATAGATTAAAAGAAGGGGCAAAAGGTTCCATTAAATTGATTGAGATAAGTTATGCGGAGGGAAGTGATAGAGTAAGCAGTATCTATTTTGAATCTGAGGAAGATAATATGTTTTATGAATCTTCAGCTGAGGGAGTATTGGAAATGAATGAGACTGGTGCTTTAGAGCAATATGAAGTTAGCGGATTTCAGAAAGTGTGGTTTTTGGAGCCAAATAAGATAAAAGTACAGGGAGAAGTGATTGACTAAGGTGTTTTGCTAACTCAATAAAAAAGGGGCTGAAACTTAAGTTTCAGCCCCTTTTTTATCTTCATCACCTATCAACTGAAAGCAAAGAAGATCAGCCAAACGATGATTAATATTGGAAGCAGTATAGGGATAGAGAAACGAATGATATATCCAAAGAATGAAGGCATTTTGATGCCACTTTGCTCTGCAATAGACTTTACCATAAAGTTAGGTCCGTTGCCTATATAGGTCATAGCTCCGAAGAATACAGCAGCTAAAGAGATTGCCATGAGTTCGAAAGCAGAATCATGATAGCCGTCCATGGCAAATTGTTTTACCATCTCCACGTTCGAAATAGAAGCTCCTTTAGAGGCCATGGCTGCAGCCAAAAAGTTGAGATAGGTAGGGGCATTGTCCAAAAAACCCGATAATAAACCTGTTCCCCAGTAAAGGGTATTATGAGTGATCAGCTCAGATCCTTCTGGCGATTTGGCAAAATTCCCTACCAATTGAAGTGCCGGCATCATGGTGCCAAAGATCCCTACGAATATATAGGCTACCTCCCTAATGGGTTCGAAATTGAATTCATTTCCTTTTATGGCCCTATCGTCAGCAAATTTGTATGAAAAGAAAGCCACGGAGAACATGATGATTTCCCTAATATAGGAGAATTTCATTCCGTCGTAATGTATGGCAGGAACCCAATCGATTACATTTGGATCCAAGAATACAGAGATGATTATGATCAGTAACCATAAGAAGTTTTTGTAACCTATCAATGACATTTTATTACTGTAGGTTACTTCTTCAATGGTTTCATTATCGTTAGCTCTTCCAAATTTGCGGTCGATGAAGTAGAATACTACAGAAAGGATCACTAAAGCAACAGTCCAAGCTGGCCAGTTATGATCCAATGTCCAGAAAAAAGGAATCCCTTTCAAGAAACCAAGGAAAAGTGGAGGGTCTCCAATAGGAGTCAATGAACCACCAATATTACTTACCATAAAAATAAAGAAGATGATATGATAAGCTTGGATATTGTGTTTGTTTAATCTGATAAATGGCCTGATCAAAAGCATTGAAGCTCCCGTCGTACCTATAAGGTTGGAAATGATGGCCCCTATGATCAGTAGAGATACATTGGCAAAAGGGGTTGACTTTTTATCTACTTTAATAAGAATACCTCCTGATGCTATATATAATGACGAAAGTAAGGCAATAAATTGTAGGTATTCGGCCAGTGCATGGATGGGTTGGTGGACGTCGTGTAATACGAATAGGTAATAGGCAACAACCAATGTGGCTAGAATAATAGCCACTTTTGGGTAATTATGATGCCAAAAGTGCTCATAAAATAGCGGTCCTGTGGCAATCATCAATAATAAAACTACAAATGGAATTACTAACCAAATTGGAGCCTGTCCATGCTCTCCCTCTTCCTCTCCGTGTTCTCCAGGCATTTCAGAGGCATGAACAGTGTCCGATGAGTGGCCTTGGTCTATTTGTTCATGGTCCTGTACTACTTCTGTTTTATGGTCATTATCAAGTGCCAGAACAGTGGGTATCCCCGTGTAAAATATGGCTCCCCAAATAATACCAAAAGCAATAATAATATTCTTCATTAAAATGAAATTAAATTTTTTCGTCTTCGTTTACGCTGATTTTATTTTGTTAAGTTTAAAGAATAGTTAGAAGGGTTTTGTTATGATCCCCCTAAACTACTCAATTTGCATTATACCCACCAAACAAAATTGGTATGGTCGGAATAAATTAACTTTGTGTTAATCTTTTTGACCTTAAAAAGGTGATATTGTTAAATAAGTTGATTTATTGCTATTTCAAAAGATTTTCTTGCAATGCCTGTCTTTTCAGGCTGCATTTGATGAGTTTTTTTTAAAGCCCTGAGAATTGTTTGGCTAACATCCTCAAAAATGGCCTTGTCGGTAACTTCTGCTTTATCAGACATTAGGTAAGCAAATACCCTAGCCATTCCACAATTGGCAATAAAGTCGGGTATGACGGAGACTTCTTTATCAGCCGCCAAGCCTATAGGACCGAAAAAGATTTCCTTATCCGCAAAGGGGACATTGGCGCCACAGGAAAGTACTTCTAGTCCAGCATTGACCAATCTGTTTACTTGGTCAATATTGATTAATCTTGAGGCAGCGGCAGGAATAAATATTTCATGCTGGATGTCCCAAATTGTTTTATTTATTTCCTTGAAAGGTAACAACTCCTCAGCAACTAATTTATTGCCCGATCTATGGGTAAATAATTTTCGGATTTCATCAAGTCCGTAGCCGTTTTTGTTGATCAAGCCTCCCTCCTTATCCATAATGCCCACTACCTTAACTCCTTCTACCGCCAAGAAACATGCTGCTGCTGCTCCTACATTTCCCCAGCCTTGGATGATGGCTCTTTTGCCTCTCAATTCTCCACCCCAGAGATGATAGTAATGTTTTACTGCCTCAGCTACCCCAAAACCAGTGATCATATCTGCCACTTTGTACTTTTTTGGGCTGTCTGGTGTGTAATGAGGGTCTTCCAAAATTTTGGAAACCCCTTGCCTCAGTTGACCGATCTTTTTAATCTTTTGGGGCTCAGTAGCATGAAAATGTCCATGAACAATACCTTCCTGAGGATGCCAAAGACCAAATGATTCGGTAATTGGGATCACTTCATCGATTTCGTCAATATTGAGGTCCCCACCGGTACCATAGTAACTTTTTAATATGGGCATCACTGCCTTATACCATCTTTTCAGTACCTGTTCCTTTCTGGGGTCGTTCGGATCAAAATTTATTCCCGACTTGGCCCCTCCTATCGGTGGGCCTGAGACAGTGAATTTTATTTCCATAGTTTTAGCTAAGGACTCAACTTCTCTCCTGTCCAAGCCTTTTCTCATCCGGGTTCCTCCCCCTGCTGCTCCTCCTCTTAAAGAGTTGATCACAGCCCAGCCTTTAGCTTCTGTTTCACTGTCATTCCATTCAAAAACTATTTCAGGCGGTTTGTCCTCAAATTTTTTGAGCGGCTCAATCATATTTGGGTTTTTAAGGTTGCACAAAAATATAAAAAAAACAGACTTTTGCTATATGGAAACCTATGTTTGAGGATAGTTTGTGAAATGATTAGTTTTAGGTTGTTTTTTCGACCTGTTTTTGCCGTTTGATTGATAAAAATTAAAATCCATGGTTATTTGTAGGGTCTGTGTATTGGCTTTGGTAAATAAGTCAAATACTGATTCTGTTCAATTTAGTGAATTTGTCCAAATGGATTGGTTTAAAACTGGTAAAAACTAATTTTTGTTATGAAGTAATTTATTTACGTTCAGTGAAATATGCTTGGTAAAAGAATAGCAGTTAAAAAAAATCAAGAAATCAAATTCGGTTCATAGAGCGTTCCTCCGCAGCTGTTCCTGCTCGCACCAGTTACAGAGGAAAAGGAATTGGCTTCTTTTCTGAGTTTTAGAACTCCCAAGAAAGCAAAAATAAGTGCCTCCTTAAAGTCAATGATTTCTTTATCAGGAACAATTGCTAATACCTTGTTGCCTAATTTTTCAGAAAGTTCATCTATAAAGAAACTATTGTAAGCTCCTCCGCCTGTGATAAGTAATTTGCTTGTTGGTTTTGAAGTATGTGAAAGTACTACTTTACTAATCTGTTCTGCATAATGTCTCACCAAGGTGGCTAGGATATCCTCTTCTGCATTATTTTCACTTTCCAATAGTGGAAGAAAGCTGTTTTCTATATCTTCCCTTCCCAATGATTTCGCCCCGGTATGTGTGTAATATGGAAGCGTGTTGAGTTGGTCCAAGAGGGAGTGTACCACTTTGCCACTTTTTGCCAGTTTCCCTTGATCATCATAGGGGAACCCCCTTTTGGCTGCAAAATGATTTAGGAGCAAGTTGAAAGGAGAAGTGTCAAATGCTTTTCTTTGACCGTTGCTTATCATGGAAATATTGGAAATCCCACCTAAATTTAAGCAAAAGTCGTATTCTTCAAAAAGAAAATGATCCCCAACTGGTGCCAAGGGGGCTCCTTGACCACCTAATAAAACATCTTTGGTCCTAAAGTCATTGATCACGGGTAGGCCACAAGCTTGCATTAGGCTCCACCCACAGCCAATCTGTGTGGTTAATCTTTTTTGGGGTTGGTGAAAAACCGTATGGCCGTGAGAAGCTACAGCATCAGGCCCAAGTTGATAAGTTTTACAGAATTCGTTTACCTTTTCTCCCATCCAAGTACCAAATTCCCTGTCCAAAAGACAGAGCTGCTCTCCAGAAAGCAAGTGTGCTTGCCCAAGTCTTTTTCCCAAATCCTCAGGAAACTCAGCAGTAGTGGCTTCAATAATGTTAAAGGACCATTTTTGGTCATATACAAATCTACAGTGTGCCATGTCCAACCCATCACCTGAAGTTCCGGACATTAGACCGATTACATGGTAAATATTTGAAGTATCCATGTTAGGGTTAAAGTTTGTTAAAATCAGATATGTAAAGATAAATTTATACGGTGGATTTTAAACTCGGATATTAAAATCATTAATTTAGGCAAAAATTTGGCCACCTGTTTTCAATATTTAAAGGTCAAAAAATAGATAGAACAGGAATGTTCAAAAATGAATTTTGATTGAGGAACTTAGTCATAGATATAGGGAATACCAGGATAAAAAGCGCATTGTTTGAGGGGCTGGAAATAATTGAGGAGCAAAGCTTAATTTATATGGATGAGCTTATCCAACAAACCAGCAACTGGGATTTTGATCATGTAATAGTCAGTTCGGTGCGTTGGTCAAGTCAGGAACTTGGGCTGATGTTGCCTTTTGACTTTTTGTTTCTTGACAAGGAAACCCTTTTTCCTGTCAAAAACCAATATCAAACGCCCCATACTTTGGGACTTGATAGGCTGGCAGCGGCGATTGGAGCCTTTAGTAGTGCGGGCAAAGGCCCGGTTTTGAGCATTGATTTGGGTACATGTATTACTTATGACTTTATCAATGAGCAGGAATCCTATTTAGGAGGGGGAATATCTCCTGGAATGCAGATGAGGTTCAGGGCCATGCATGAGCAGACTGCTCGTTTGCCTTTGATCAATTTTGATTTGGAGAGAGGGACTCCCGAATTAGTAGGTGCTAATACCCTCGATGGAATGAAAAGTGGTGTTTATTTTGGAATTAAAAATGAAATAGAAGGTATAATAAACCAATACCTTGGCAATCATCAGGATTTAGAGGTCTTTATTTGCGGTGGTGATGCAAAATTCTTTGAAAGCTTAACAAAAGACCACATATTTGTAATCCCCAATTTAGTCCTTCACGGACTGAATAGAATATTAATTTACAATGTCAATAAAAACTAGACTGCATCTGTTAGGCGTCTTTTGCGCCTTTTTTATATTTAATCAAGCAAAAGGGCAAATCGGTTCCTCTACCTACAGTTCCATCGGAGTTGGGGATATGAACAATTCTGGCCTTACCCAGAACCAAGCAATGGGTGGTTTGGGTATCAGTTATGGTGATGCTTGGTCGGTGAATCAGGTAAACCCTGCTTTATCGGTAAAAAACAATGTTTTTAACTTTCAGGCTGCATTTAATTATAAGCGCTATCAAGCTAGAACAGAAGAAAACAGTGCCACACTTGATGGAGGAGGTTTAAGTTATGTGGCCGTGTCTTTGCCTGTTAAGCCTAGAAAATGGACCGTGGGGCTTGGATTGAATCAGGTAAGTTCAGTGGATTATGAACACATTATCAATAGTGATGTGACTAATTCAGATTATACTGCCATCAATAGGGTCAGAGGACGTGGGGGAATCAGTGAGGTTTATTTGAACACTGGTTTTGAATTGTTAAAAGACCTTAATATAGGTTTTCAAGGAAGTTATGTCTTCGGCTCGACTATCGCTAGAGAGCAATTGTCATTGGTAGATGAGGAAGGTGCATTGACAGGTTTGCTTACGGAATTGTATGACAGACAGACGGTTAATGATTTTGGCCTTAAGGCAGGTGTTCATTATGCTGCCCGTACCGGAGATCGTAGCAGGCTGAACTTTGGTGCCATATACCAGGTGTATGGAGATCTAAAGACGAAACGCTATACAAAAGTTGCGGAAAATGGTCAAGGTACAGATCCTGATTCTGACGGAGAACTGATTTACGATAATGAAATTGGGAGTATTTATTTACCTAATAAATTAGGTTATGGTATAACTTTCGAAAAAATTAATAAATTTGTAATTGGACTTGAAGCTCAACATCAGGATTTTAGGGATTATAGGTCCTTTTCTGACGACAATACTGGCTTAGGGAAGTCTTTTAAAGTTGGCTTAGGGGGACAGTTTGTTCCCGATATTTATTCTTTGGAGAGCGTGTTTATGCGTACTACTTTCCGAGCTGGAATTGAGTTTGAGCAAACCCCATATCTTATTAACCAAAATAAGGTCAATGATATTGGCATTAATTTTGGAGCTTCTGTTCCTATGAGCAGCTTGTCACTTTTGAATTTAGCTGTTAAGGTGGGACAGAGAGGTACAACAAGTAATGGATTGGTTCAAGAGAATTATTTCAAATTCACTTTGGGCTTCTCCATAAATGATAACAGTTGGTTCTACAAAAAAGTATTTGAATAAACACAACGAGTATGAAAGCTAAATTTGCATTATTAGGGTTATTATCTTTTGTTGTTGTGGGCTTAACGCATGCACAGGACAATTGGAATTGGCCGTCAGATCCTCAGATGGAGGCCAAAGCTAGGGAGTATAATGCTGCCTACAATGATTATTTAAAATCAGATCAATTTATTCAGGCAACCAAACCTTTACATTGGTTATTGGTGAATGCTCCAGATCTAAACGAAGCCATTTATATCAATGGTGTAAAAGTTTACGATGGCGCAGCAAAGGCTGCCACTGATGAAGCTCAAAAAGCTGTTTACCAAGATTCAGTAATGACGGTATACGATATTAGAGCTGAAAAATACAATAATGAAGCTGATTGGATTGAAAATAAAGCTTATTACGGCTACGGATATTATAAAGGAAACAAAGATAAAGTAGCCGATGCGGCTTCTTATTTTGCTAGAGATATTGAACTTAATGGTGAAATCAATACCATAGGTTTGGTACCAGCTTATTTTGACCTTGTATATAGAAATTATGCTTACAATAAAGCATATACTGATGAGCAGGTACTTGAAATCTATGATGATCTTTACAAGCGTTTAGATAAAGCTGAAGCGGAAGGTGATGACGCCTCAGGCGCAAAATCAACTTTGGATCAGCTCCTAGTAGCCATGGAAATCATTGACTGTGATTTCATCCAAGAGAAATTGGGGCCACAATTGGAAGCAGATCCAAGCAATATCACTTTGGCTAAAAGAATTTTCCAATATTCTGTTCAGTACAAGTGTACTTCTTCCGAGACTTTTGCTAAGGCCTTAGAGGTGGTGGATAATGACAGTCCAACATTCTCTACTTCCCAAGTGAGAGGTTTGAGATATATGCAGGATGGAGATCATGCAAAAGCTGAAGAAATGTTCACTAGGGCATTGGAATTGGCTGAAACTGATAAGCAAAAGGCAGAGGTAACTTACGACCTTGCTAAGGCACAGGCCCAATTAGGAAAAAAATCTGCAGCAAGACAGTCTGCTATGAAAGTAGCTGAGCTTGATTCAGAAAAAACATCTGAAGCTTGGACATTTATTGGTAGCTTGTACATGGGCTCTTCCAGTGACTGTAGAGGTGGCCAAAGTAGAGTAAAAGATTACTCTATATTTATTGCTGCTTACGATGCCTTCGCAAAAGCAGGTGACAACAAAGGAATGGCCAATGCTAAGGCTAGGTTCCCTTCTAAGGAAGAGTTGTTTACAGAAGGTTATCAGGTTGGACAAACATTGAATACTGGATGTTGGATTGGACAAACAGTGTCCTTGAAAACCAGAGATTAATCCTGAAAAATATATTTCTTAAGAAATTAAAAGGCGGTTCGAACAACCGCCTTTTTTCTTTCGTAAAAAAACGGGATATGAATAGTTATTCCATTGTGATCTGAAATTACTTTAAAACTATTTGTTTGCATTAGTTTTAGTGTAAGGTTACTGTAGATACTACCCACTGTGGTTCTGTTATCCTTAAACTCTAAAAAGCGTTGTTTTCTTGTATTTTCAGTCTTCATTACGAATCCTATTATATAATGCCGTTTAAAACAGGATTAATTTGATAAATTTGTGCCATGAGACGGAGTGTTTTACTTCTTTTGATATTATCGATTGGCTTTTCCTGTAGGGAAAGCGTGGACCTTAGGCAGCTTCAGAATTATGATGGTCCGACGAGGATAACTACCGGAATGGAAGTTTATCGAAGTGATTCTGCGGTTGTGAAAGTCAAAGTGAATGCTGAGCAACAGCTTGTATTCGATAATGGGAATTCTGAATTCCCCAAGGGGATTTTGATTCACTTCTTTGATGATGAAGGTAAACTTACTTCCACCATCCAAGCTGACAAAGGATTTCAGAATCAAAAGGACAAAATATACCGTGGAGAAGGGGATGTGAGGGTGCATAATTTAGAAAATGGCACCAAGTTAAATTCTGAGGAGCTCTACTGGGATGAGAGAAATGGTAGGATTTTCACGGAGAAGTTTGTGACAGTAACCAAAGCTGATGGAACGGTAATCCCTGCAAAGGGAATGGAGTCTGATGAGGCTTTGACTGATATTACTTTCTTTGAAGTTACGGATGGTACCATACCTATTCCTGAAGAAAACGGCGGGTCTAGGCCCTGAGGAAGAGTGCCCTAAAGTGTGAGATTAAATATGAAATTGAAAGGAATAGTTTTATTGTCATTGTCAGCAGCTTTAGTGATCATAGGGACGCATGTTACCATGACCCAAGGGATTACTTTTAGCTACCCTATTTTTATGTTTGCTGTGGCAATGTTATTTTGGTACAAATACCTAAAGACCAAGATGGCAGAAAATGAGGAGCAGGAAGCTCAGCAGCCACAAAAACGAAAGAAAAAACGCCCATAATGGAATATCAATATTTGGCTTATGTCCTGATTACGCTTTTGTTCTCGGCTTTGTTTTCAGGATTGGAAATTGCCTTTGTATCAGCCAATAAACTTCAAATAGAACTGCAAAATAAGCAGGGAGGTTTTACCGGAAAAGTACTGGCTGGTTTTGTGAAAAACCCTGGGCAATTTATTGGGACTACCCTACTGGGCAATACCGTTTCCCTTGTAGTCTATGGTATTTTTATGGCCTATCTACTTGAACCTTCTATCATTTACTATTTGGGATTTTTACCAGATGGTTTTCATGGTTTGAATAATGAGGCAACTGTAATGATTATACAGACCATTATTTCCACCATTATTGTACTGATTACCGCGGAATTTATTCCCAAGAGTATTTTTATGCTCAATCCTAATAATTTGTTAGGCTTTTTTGCGCTTCCTTTTTTGGTGATTTATTATTTGCTATATCCTTTGGTTTGGTTGATAGTGGGGATGTCTAGGTTTTTTATTACAAAAGTGCTGAATTTGGAATATAGTGAAGACAAGCCGGTGTTTAAAATTACTGACCTGAATTCCTTTATCCAGAACAACCTGGAAACTGAAGGTGATGACAGTATGGATATAGATACCAAGATCTTTGACAATGCTGTAGAGTTCAAAACGGTAAAAGCACGGGACTGCATGGTGCCAAGAACTGATATTGTAGCTGTGGATGTGGAAGACAATATCAAAGACCTAAAAAGTATCTTTATGAGCAGTGGCCATTCCAAAATTATTGTTTATAAGGAAAATATTGATGATGTAATTGGTTATTGCCATCATTTGGAGCTATTCAAAAAGCCAAAGAGTATAGAAGATATTCTTACACCAATAATCATCGTGCCAGAGACCGCCTTGGTGAATGAGCTTTTGGTTCAGTTTATCTCAGAAAGAAAAAGTTTGGCATTGGTAGTGGACGAATTTGGCGGCACAAGTGGAATAGTGAGCATGGAGGATATTATTGAGGAGATATTTGGTGAAATTGAGGATGAATATGACAGTGATGACCTGATAGAACAGAAAGTAGGAGATTATGAGTACCTTTTGAGTGCCAGGCATGAGATAGATTATCTCAATGAAAAATATGATTGGAACTTACCCGAAGGGGACTATGATACCTTGTCGGGTTTTATACTTTCCATAACAGAAAATATCCCCAAAAAGGGTGAATCAGTGGTTTACGGGCCATTTACTTTTACGGTTGTTTCCAAGCAAGAACACCGAATCGATACGGTAAAATTGAAGATAAATACATAAGAGAATTTAATAAGTAATTTATTGACAGCGATAATATTTTGAATTTACCGTTAGATGTAATTATTTTGCGACACTTCAAAAACTAGAAGAATGGCTTTAATAAAAGAAATTAGACAGAGAACAGGTCTTGCAATAGGTGTTATTGCATTTGGATTAATACTTTTCCTTGTAGGAGGAGACTTATTGGGTCCAAATTCCATGCTCCTTGGAGGTAGGGATACCACAGTGGGAGAAATCAACGGGGAAGAAATATCCTATGATGAGTATTTGAATCAAGTGGAGCTATTTAAGCAAAACTATGTTCAAAACACGGGAAGGAACCCATCAGAAAATGAAATGTACAGCATCCGTGAGCAGGCTTGGCAGGGAATGATAGTGAAGAAAGTGTTTTCTGAGCAATATGAAGCCCTAGGTATGACTATTTCCGATAAGGAATTGGTGGATATGGTCCAAGGAAAAAACATTGTTGCTGAACTCCGTCAGCAATTGACCAATCCTGAGACTGGTCAGTTTGACGAACAACAATTGATTGCCTTTTTACAATCACTGGAATCGGCTCCAGCTCAACAGCGTGCCATGTGGGCGCAGCAAGAGCAAACATTTGCTGAGTCTAGATTGCGTATCAAGTATGACAATCTATTGGCATCTTCATCTTATGCCAATAAGGAAGAAGGAGCAATGCAATATAAGATGCAGTCAAGCATTGCTGATGTAGAGCATTTGTTTATTCCTTATTATGCTGTTTCAGATTCTGCGATTAGTATCAGTGAATCTGATTTGAAAGCTTATTTGGATGAGAACAAGGAAAGATTCCAAGCAGCCAAGACTAGGGATATCTCCTATGTTACCTTTAATCTTTACCCAAGTGGTGAAGATTCTGCAGCGGTAATCCAGGAGATCAACCAATTGACTGCGGAATTAAGAGCTAGTGCAGATGATTCTGTTTTTGTTTTGAGAAATTCAGAATTCAGCAATCCATTCAGAACTTTCCTTCCAGGTCAACCACTTCCGACTGATTTGACCTCTAATGCTGGGGAAATCGAAAAAGGTGGTGTATATGGGCCTTTCATTACCAATAGAAGTACTTATGTGACTTATAAGGTTTCTGATAAATTTGACAGTACGCCTAGAATGAGAGCAAGCCATATTTTATTGGGAACGCAAGGAATGGACGAAGCAGCCAAAGCTGAAGTGAAAGCCCAAGCTGAGGAAGTGCTTGCTGAAGTGAAAGAATCAGGTAATTTCTTTGCTGCTGCACAGCAATATGGCCAAGATGGAACTGCCCAAAGAGGTGGTGATCTGGGTTGGTTTGCAAAAGCAGATTTTGTTGAGCCATTTGCCGAAGCTGTATTTGCCGCTAAATCTACTGGCTTGATCAATAAAGTGGTAGAGACAGAATATGGTTACCATATTATCAGTGTTACTGAATTGCCTAAGACTGAAACAGTGAAATTGGCTGTTCTTGAGTTGGAATTGGGTCCAAGTGATGCTACTAGAAATGAAATCTTTAGAAATGCAGATTACTTTGCTGCCAACTCTGGAAACGCAGATGAGTTCAAGACCAATGCCGAAGAAGAAGGATACAGAGTAATGTCTGCTGCTGAATTGACGACTAATGCAAGAACTATCAACAACCTTACAGGAGCTAGAGAAGTAGTAAGATGGGCATTCAATGATGCCTCTATTGGAAGTGTTTCCCAAGTGTTTGAATTGGAGAATGCTTATGTAGTAGCTACTTTGAAAGGCAAGACAGATGGTGAAGAAGTTACGCTTGCACAGGTTAGAGCTGAGGTGTCTGCCCAAGTAAGAAATGACAAGAAAGCCAAAGTGATCATAGATAAGTTAGCTGGTAAGGAAAGCCTTTCTGCAATGCAGGAAGTGTTCCCAGAGTTTGCATCATTGGGTACTGCTGCTGATTTGAACTTGATGGACAATACTATCCCAGGAATCGGTTATGCTCCAAAAGCTGTTGGTGCGATCTTCGGTTTGAAGGAGGGTGGTATTACCAAGCCTATCAAGGAAGATATTGGTGTGGTTGTAGCGAAACTGAACAGCAAGACTCCTGCTAGTGAAATTGCTGATTATAGCATGTATAAAAACCAATTGGAGGCGAGTGCTAAGCAAAGAACTACCTATATGATTATGATGGCTGCCCAGGAATTGGCTGATGTAAAAGATTATAGATACAAATTCTTTTAATTAGGATTTGCTTTAAATATTGAATCCCATTCTCATTAGAGGATGGGATTTTCTTGTTTAGGGGATTTTATTTTTCATCTGTCATGTTAAAAGACTAAATTCGGGGTAATTATGAAAAAAGAATTTGATAAAAAGGCTTTTAAGGCGAAACTGGAGGAGCAGAACTCTTTTCCGGCCTTGTATATGTTTAAATTTATTGTACCCAGGGGCAAGGAGGGGGAAGTGGCAGAATTATTGCCCAATAATGAAACCAATTTAAAGGAATCTGCAAAGGGTACTTATATCAGTGTCACCATAAAGGCCATGATGCCAGATAGTGATTCGATTCTTGGTATATATGAAAAAGCCTCAAAAATAGAAGGAATAATTTCTCTATAAACAATAATTGTATGTGGGCAGAAGAAAACAATAAGCTAAAAAAAACATTCGAATTTGGGGATTTTACAGAAGCCTTTGCCTTTATGTGCAGGGTAGCTTTTCTTGCTGAGGCCCATGGCCATCATCCGAATTGGAGCAATGTATACAATAAGGTAGTAATTGAGCTGTGCACGCATGATCAAGGAAATATTGTAACTGAAAAGGACAGGAAGTTGGCTAAGGCCATCGACAATCTTCAAAAATGACAGAAATAAACAGACCTGACCTTTATGTGGTCCCTACTCCTATAGGTAATCTTGAAGATATTACTTTGCGTGCCATAGAGGTCCTGAAGACCGTGGATGTAATCCTTGCAGAAGATACACGTACCACGGGCAAATTGTTAAAGCATCTTGAGATCAAGAGGCCACTGCAGAGTTACCATATTTTTAATGAACATAAGGCCGTAGAAAAGCTTATTGAACGGATGGAGGCTGGGGAGCAATTTGCCTTGGTCAGTGATGCGGGAACTCCTGCTATCAGTGATCCTGGATTTTTGTTGGTAAGAGCTGCCAGAGAGGCCGAACTTACTGTAAACTGTCTTCCTGGACCTACAGCATTTGTGCCTGCCCTGGTCAATTCAGCCTTGCCCAATGATCGCTTTGTTTTTGAGGGCTTTTTGCCACATAAGAAAGGACGTAAAACGCGTATTGAGAATTTGATGGAAGAGCCACGTACCATGATCTTCTATGAGTCACCACATAGGCTTTTGAAGACCCTTGGTCAATTTAAAGAGGCATTTGGGGAAGATCGGCTTGCATGTGTTTCCAGAGAGCTTACCAAGGTGTTTGAAGAGAATATACGAGGCAGTTTGTCGGAGTTAATAGAATATTATGAAAATAATCCCATTAAAGGGGAAATTGTAATTACTGTTTCAGGTAAAAATTAGATGATGGAATTAAAAGAACTTTTGGATAGAACCATTCTGATAGCCAAAGAGGCTGGAGCTTTTATTAGGAGAGAAAGACAAAGTTTTGATTTAAAAGACGTAGAGCACAAGGGGTTCAACGACCTTGTTTCTTATGTGGATAAGGAAGCCGAAAAAATTGTCGTTAATGGTCTTAAGAAGGTATTGCCTGAAGCCGGCTTCATCACAGAGGAGGGAACAGCTAACAAGCGTGAAGAAGAGTATAATTGGATAGTAGACCCATTGGATGGTACCACCAATTTTGTGCATGGCATTCCGGTTTTTTCTGTCAGCATTGCTTTGATGAAAAATGAGGAGATCGTTTTGGGTGTGGTATATGAGGTGAACAATAATGAGTGTTTTTATGCTACCAAAGGAGGCGGTGCCTTTTGTAATGACACGAAGATCCATGTAAGCACTGCCCCTTCCCTGGCCAACAGTTTGATAGCTACCGGTTTCCCTTATTATCAGTTTGAAAAGCTGGATGATTACCTGTCAATTTTAAAACGTATTATGCAGAAGTCCCATGGGATTCGTAGGTTAGGAAGTGCAGCAGTGGATTTATGTTATGTGGCTTCTGGAAGAGTAGAAGGATTTTTCGAATATAACCTTAACTCTTATGATGTAGCGGGAGGCTTGATCATTGTACAAGAAGCAGGTGGAAAGGTAAGTGATTTTGGAAATGGTATGAACTTTGTGTTTGGAAGGGAGATTGTGGCGAGTAATGGGAATATTCATAATGAGCTATTAGAAGAGGTAAATAAGTCTTGGTAGGCTTGTTTTGATGTCCATTTGAATTATAATTTTGGGTTTTCATCATTTGAAAAATGTATTGTGCTTGTTTTCAGTAAGATATGCAGTAATAAATTTGGTTAATCGATTGGAATTTTATAGTTTTCAAATGATTATACTAGTGAAAATCTTAACAAGTGCAATCACCCAATCGTTATCCATTCTCTCACCAAGAAGGGTAATTTCTCCACAGTCATTAACATTGAACCGATATTTATAATTAGACTATTTGCATGACTTTAGGAATAATAGGCGGAACAAAACTTTCAATAAGCTTGGGAAACAAATACCTTTCCCGGGGATTGAATGTTGTGTTTGGCGTAAGGGAGGAATTTGAAGCAAAACAGATTGAATGGAAGATCCTGAAAATGCAAAATGACAAGGTCTTCGGTTATTGTGAAGCGATGGAGAAGGCCGATGTTATTTTGATATGTTGTGAGAATGAATATTTACCATTGGTTTGCCAGTGTCTGAGCCAATATGATAAAACGGACAAGATTGTGTTGGACTGCACAAATGGAAATTATAATCCCAATTTTGCTTGCAATACTTGTTATATACAAGAGAACTCTGGTTATGACAGGGTCTTAAAAGGTTTTAATAATTTGGGCTTGGACTATCCAAAGTCAGATCCATTGGAACTGGTAAAGGAAACTTATTTTTGTGGAGATAACGAGAGTGATAAGTTTAAGGTAAAGAAGCTTATAGAGCTGATTGGTTTCAAGGCGGTGGACGCTGGAAATCTCAATAATGCTCCATTGCTAGAGGCCTTTTACCATCTTAGGAAGCAGATCAGCCACCAAAAAAACGAGAACATAGATTATCACTTTAAGTTAATGTCTGTCTGACAAGAAGCATTTTTTATACTTTCCTTAGCCAAGGGGCTCCAAGGCATTAAATTTGATGTAATTTTAGATGAATTTTTAATATGCTGAATTCAGTATATATAATTGGATAAATCAAATTTTAAATTTTGCCATGAAGAAGACCCTAATAATTGTATTAGTTGCTTTTGCCCTTTTGCTAGTGAGCTTAATAGCTCTTCCTATTATTTTCAAGGATAAAATCGTAGCACGAATTGACCAAGAAATAGCCAATACAATAGATGCTCATGTCTTTTATGATGTTGACAATTTCAGCCTAAGTGTGCTGAAGCGATTTCCTAATATTTCTGCGACCATTGAAGAGTTTGGTGTGGTAGGCAGTGGACCTTTTGAAGGTGATACACTGGCCCATGTCAATAGTTTTCAGGTTGACCTCAACCTGTTTTCAGTCATTTTTGGGGATTATCCCGAACTCACCGGACTACATTTAAATGGTGGACAAATCTATGTGAAGGTATTGGAGGATGGAACTGCCAACTATAACATCATGAAGGAAAGTGAAGAGCCTTCCGCGCCAGAGGAACCATCGAATTTCAAATTTGGGATTGATTTGATGGAGGTCAGTGATGTCAATTTTGTCTATGATGACAGACAACTTAAATACTTCATGGCTTTGCAGGATTTCCAGTTAGAAGGAGCAGGAGACTTTAACGCTGACATTTACGGTATTGATGGGCGCATTGATACCAAAGTGTTGAAAGTGGATTTTGACGATGTCAATTATATCAGTGATAAGACCTTTATGGCAGATACGGAAATTCAGGTGGATATGAACCAAATGAAGTTCTCTTTTGGCGAAGGGCAATTTGGTGTAAATGACTTTTTGTTCGGGGTGAATGGTTTTGTGGCTATGCCTTCGGATGATATTGATATTGATTTGACCTTTGAGGGAAAGGAAAATACCTTTAAAAGTGTGCTTTCTCTAGTTCCTGGTATATATACAGAATCGTTTACGGGTTTAAATACCAGTGGAACGATGGACTTTGGAGGTTTTCTAAAAGGAACCTATAGTGAAAGTCAGTTCCCTAAATTCAATATTGGATTGAAAGTAAAAGAGGGAATGTTCCAATATCCAGACCTGCCTAGACCAGTCAAAGATGTAAATATAGATCTGACAGTCAAAAATGAATCTGGCAACCTGGATTATACTCAGGTGGACATCCCGGCCTTTAATCTTACTTTCGGATCCAACCCTATCTCAGGAAGGTTGTTCTTGGAAAATTTACTTACTTATGATGTTGATGGACAATTAAAAGGTAAGCTAAATCTTGCCGAATTGACTTCGATCTTCCCGATTGACGGGATGGACCTTAAGGGTATTTTGGATGTAGATGCTACTGCCAAAGGGCGATATGATAGTGTAGCAGAAATTATTCCTGCCATCAATGCCAAAATGAACTTGAGTAATGGTTACGTGAAAAGTGAAGAATATCCTGCACCTATTGAGGATCTAAATGTCAAGACCTCCATTGTGAATAGTACAGGGAAAATGGCTGACTTTTTAGTGGACATGTCCAATATAGGCTTTAAACTAGAAGGTGAAGAGGTAAAGGGTAATATGAAAGTCAGCGATTTGGATCGTCTAAACTGGGATGGTTCCGTTCATGGTGCGGTGGATTTAGGTAAGATCATTAAAATATTTCCTATGGAAGGTGTTATTATGGAAGGCAAGATCAAGGCCGATATAGATACCAAAGGGAGCTATGCAGATGTTGAAACCGAGCGTTACAATAAACTGGATACTAGAGGACAGGTAGTACTGAATGACTTTTATTATACAGATAAGGACTTACCGCAGGGGATCCGTATCCATCAAGCCAAAGGAGATTTTAGCCCACAGGCTGTTAACCTAACGAACTTTGATGCCAGACTTGGGGAAAGTCCTGTGAAAGCTGCGGGTAGCCTTTCCAATTATATGGCTTATATGTTTGAAGAAAAAGCCGTGTTGAAAGGTAAACTGGATGTCAATTCGAGCAAGTTCAATATTAACGAATGGATGACCGAGAGTGAAAGCGCTACAGCTGATACTACTGAACTTAGTTTGATTGAACTGCCCAAGAATATAGACTTTAGTATGAGTGTGCAGGCAGATGAAGTCTTGTACGATAATTTGGTTTTCAATGATGCCAAAGGGCAAATGACTTTAAAAGATGGTGTTCTGACTTTTAAAGATGCAGGAATGAAAACTATGGGTGGACAAATGACCTTGAACGGTACTTATAATACTCAGAATATTAAGGATCCAAAATTCAATATGGATTTTAAAGTCCTTGGTATAAGTATTCAGGAGGCCTTCAAATCTTTCAATACCGTTAAGGCCTTTGCGCCGATTGCCCAGCACCTGAATGGCGATTTTACCAGTGGATTTTCCCTTTCCGGTAAATTGGGTCAAGATATGATGCCGGTGCTTTCTTCCTTGGATGGCAGCGGGCTGATAGAAGTGGCTCAGGCTGTGTTGGAAAATAGCAAGATTGTGAGCGGGATCACTTCATTGACCAAATTGAAGGATGGCAATACCATAGAGATCAAGGATCTAAAGCTTAAGGCTGAGATCAAAGATGGGATGCTGGCCGTGAGTCCTTTTGATATTAAGCTTTGGGATTATAAGGCCAAGGTCCAAGGTAGTACTGGTTTTGATGGCAGTATCAATTATTTAGTGAATATGGAAATTCCTGCAGGCAAGTTGGGCAGTCAGGCCAATAATTTGTTGGCATCCCTTTCTGGTACTGAGGCTACAGGAGAAACGAAAATACCATTGGCGATCAATCTAGGAGGAACTTATCAACAACCTAAGGTAGGCTTGGCAGGAGGCGAAAGCATGGAAACTATGGTTGCGAATGCCCTTAAAGCAAGGGCTTCTTCTGAAGGAAAGAAACTTCAGGACCAGTTGACAGAGCAGTTTAAGGCCCAAGAGGATAGTGCCAAGCAGGAAATGAAGGTGAAAGCAGATGCTGCTCAGGACAGTGCCAAGAAAGAACTGAATAAAAAGGTCGAAGAAGCCCAAAATAAAGCTACCGATGAGGTGAAGGATTTAGTGAAGGGACTATTTGGCAAGTCCAAGACATCAAAGGATACTACCAAGTCGAATCAGTAAATTTGATATGAGCATTTATAAACCAGGCAGAGGTAACTCTGTCCGGTTTTTTGTTTTAATGGTTAGAATATGGGCAATAAGTAGCTTTCTAGTTTTGGTATGAAGAAATTCTGTTGTCTACTATTTCAAGGAAAGTTGCTGAATTGGTAATGGACTTTGAGTTTGTTTTAAGGTAAGTGTTTGATAGCTAGCGTCAAGAAACAAATTTAAAATAAAAGTTTTTCCGGTAAGAAAAAAGCGGTTATCTTTGCAGACCCAAAAGAGGGAAGGGAAGTATATCCGGCCAATTAAAAAGGTTGAAAAAACTTTCAAAAACATTTTAAAAAAGTGTGTTGAAAAACAAAATAAATTCCTCACCTTTGCAGACCCAAAC
>NZ_JAHHZM010000018.1 GCF_018642165.1 Echinicola shivajiensis | reverse complement strand
AAAAAGGAATCCCATATTCCCGACCACGAAAACATCAGGGGGGCATCCACTTACCAATAAACAGAACAATGATGAACAGTAACCAGACAGTAGAAAAACTCAGACAGATGAGGCTCAGCGCCATGGCGGATCTCCACCACCAGCACATCGGCAGCAACAGGTTCGCCGACTTTACCGCCGATGAATACATCGCCCTGCTGGCAGACCACGAATGGGAAGACCGGCAGCACAAGAAAATGGCCCGGTTGATCAAAAAGGCCGCCTTCAAACAGAAAGCATCCGTTGCCGATATCGATTACAGCCATAACAGGAACCTTGACAGGAATATGTTCTCAAGGCTTGCAGGGCTTGGCTTCGTGGACAAAAAGGAAAACATCATCATTACCGGACCTTCGGGGGTGGGCAAAAGCTATCTGGTACAGGCCTTGGGAAACCAGGCCTGCCTAATGGGATACAGGACAGTATACAGCAGCACCTCAAGGCTGCTGTCAAAACTCAAGCTCTCCAAAGCCGACGGAACCTACCTCAGGGAGCTGAGGAAACTCCAGAATACCGATGTCCTCATCCTCGATGACTTCGGATTGCAAGCTTTTGATGCGACGGCAAGGGAAATCGTTTTGGATATTATTGACGATAGGTTTACAGAAAAATCAACCCTTGTATCCTCCCAATTGCCGGTATCCACCTGGTATGATATCATTGGTGAAGGGACCATCGCAGATGCCATACTGGACAGACTCGTAAACTCTTCCCATAGAATAGACCTCAAGGGAGAATCTTTGAGAAAGGGAATCTTGAAAAATGAATAAAAAATGACCTTCTTTAAATGATCTTTCTTAGTGGCACGGTTTGACCGAAATCACTGGCATGGTCAGACCGAAATAGCCAAAAGATAAGAAAAGCTTACATTGAAGCTAATCCAATTTGTGAATTATGTAACCAATTCGGGATAGTTAACGCTGGTGTAGTAGTGGATCACATTATACCAGTCTCCATTGCAGACCATCTTAAATTTGACACTGATAACTTTCAAACTCTTTGTGAAGATTATAATGGTGCTAGTAATTGTCATAGCCAAAAGACGGCCTTACAGCGTAATATAACCACCATAGAGGACTATGTAAATGAAATGGATGGAGGTAAGTTAATGTATATATGTACTGAGGATAAGAGGGATAGATTGATTAGGAAGATGAGGGGAAATTAATCTGTAGTATTTATACTAGGATCTCTACCCTCATATAATAATTTAACGTTTTCCCTTTCAATGAGATGTTTAGGGTTTACGTTGTATAAAAACCTATTCTTTTTTAAAAACTCTAAAGTATCTGGACTTACATTATCCCTTCTTGATGCAATATAATAGTATAAATATACTCTTTCTTCCTTACCCATTACTGCCTCAAGATCCACCAAGTAATTTGATAAATTATTTACCTTAATAAATCCTAAAATCAAACTTAAAACCCTAAAATACTTACCAAAATTCACCTCATTACCAACCGCTTTAAAAACAAATTCAGTATATTCAATATCTATAGTTTCAAATGAAAAATCTTTTGGTCGTGGCTTAAATTCATAATCGTTATTCCAGTTACTTTTATTATAAGTTGTCCATTTACCACCTTCTTTAGTCCAATCTTTTATATGCTCAATCACTAATCCAAAAGCTTGATCACCTTTCAAATTCTGGTTATTAAATTTATAGGAAAATTCGTCTCTAGTTTTTATATAAATATCGAATATTTTAAAAAACCTATCATCAATCTTATCTCTATGATATTGAGAATTTTGATTGTATAATTGAATATCAAATTGTTCCTTTTGAACAATGAATTGATATTGTTGAAATAAAAGAGTAAGCACCAATAAAAAAGTACCTTCAATACCAAACAAAAAGCTATAATGATCTTTTAATTCAATACTTTCACTACTATCTGAATAAAAATATCCGATTATGTCGCAAAAATAGGAAGGGTTTAAATACAAGCAAATTGTTAAAATCAAAGAAGCCACACCAAGAAAAAGAATTAAATACCTCATACTTTCTTTTTAAAAATTTACGTCCACACCAAATATAAAAAAAAGAGGGTAACTAAAGCCCCTTATTATATTTTCAAATCAGTATATTCCTCAAATTCTTTCTCAAAGTTCAACCCCAAATAATCTTGAGTTATACTAATATCACTATGCCCTATCAACTTACTTACAAAGTAAATATTTTTCTTATGATCATAGATCATCCTTGCAAATGACCTTCTAGCAACGTGACTTGTTATATTACCACACACTGGAATATAACATATACCCTCATTATTAATCACCTCAACCTTTCTCTCACATTTTACAATAGCCTTATAAAAGTAATTTATAGCTCTTTTTTCACCCATTCTAATCTTACTTGTATATTCTTCTGGAAAATCAAATTTAAGGCTTTGTGCAAGCTCCCAAGCATACGTATTGCCCAATGTGGGTATGTTTACTACTTTATCAGTCTTGAAAGAATAATAACTAAAGCTATATGATTGATTATTAAAAGGATCTAGCTTTTCTTCAATTATATTCTTCTTTACCATCTCTGAAATTCGCATTCCAGTAAAGCACCTAAACAAGAAATATTTTAAATATTTAATTTGACTAGGTAATCTTTTAATATCTGTTAGCGGATTATCATCAGTATCCATTGCATAATCATATAGCTTCCTAATTTCATTTTTAGTTAGATATATTTTTTCCTTATCCTCTTTTAAAAATTTAAATTCATTCAATGATGGGATAGGTTTAGAAATTCCATTGGCTTTGTAATAGCTGTTAATTGAAGATTTTATTTTAAAAAGGTAAGTCTTAATACTACTATCTTTCAACCCTTCCTTTCTACAATAATTGATAAAATTTTGAAAATTGGTAAATAGATTACCTTCAACATCAAATTGATTTTCCTTGGCGAAATTTTCGATTACTTCAAGGGTATATTTATATGAATAGGTGGTATTGTTGGAAATAGCAGAATCAACTTCATATTGCCTCATCTTCTCCTTTACCACTTCAACAAGATTTGATTTACTATTAATTGCTTTATTGGCTTTAACACCGCTAATAACCCTATCTACATCTACCTTAGTAAGGTTTTCAATCTGGTTAATATTATCCTCAATATTTGATAGCCTATCATTTAATTTCTTATAATCTTCTTCACTCCTTCTTATTCTTTGTTGTGATTGATCCCAATTTTTGGTCAGTAACTTGATACCTAATCCCTTAACTATCATCTTACCATTTATCCTTATCCTAAAGACAATGTTATTTTGCTGGTTAGGTTTTGATTTAGCATATTTGAGGAAGAAATAATTAGCCATCTTTAATACCCTTCTTTTTTAGTGTAACATAAAGTGTAACAATTATACAAAAAAAGTAGTAAAAAACAGTTATTAAACCGCCTTAAAAGGCTTTCAAACTATGTTTTATTTCGTTGGTAAAAACGCACAATTTTGAGCATCAAAAAGCATATTCCAAATGCCATTACCAGTCTGAACCTGATCAGTGGTATGGCAGGCATTTTCTTCGTACTTGATGGAAGGATCCTTTATGCCACCTATTTTATAATCGCTGCAGCCATTTTCGATTTTCTAGATGGAATGGTCGCTAGATTACTCAAGGTCCATAGTGAGATTGGAAAGCAGTTGGATTCATTGGCAGATATGGTCACTTTTGGAGTCTTGCCTTCATTTGTCATTTTTAAAATGCTAATGGATGCCTTTCCAGGTAGCCATATTCCTTTTCTCGCCTTTTTCATTGCTGTGCAGTCGGCCATGAGACTGGCAAAGTTCAATATTGACAACAGACAAACCGATCAATTCATAGGGGTACCCACTCCTGCTAATGCCCTACTTTTATGTACCTTGCCTTTTCTTGCCAATAAATTTGGTTGGGCAGAGGGTTTCATTTCTAATGGCTATATATTACTTGGATTTTCTATATTAATGGCTCTGATGCTTACTATAGAACTTCCACTAATTGCTTTAAAATTCAAAAACTTCGGTATCAAGGACAATGTATTCCGGTATATCACTATCCTTATTGGCTTAATAAGTATTATTTCTTTAGGAATTGCCGGTATTCCATTTGTCATTATGGGTTATATTTTGCTTTCTTTGGTGGAGAGTTGGATAAAACCGCATGAAATTTAATCCTAAAACAACATTTCTATGCCTATTGACTGGCCTGATAATTTGGTGCCAGTCGGTAGAGTTATATGCCCAATCCAACTACTACAAATTTCCTGTAACCCAATCTGGCATTTACAAAATCGGTCAGGCCGAAATGCAAAAAATAGGTGTTTCGAATATCGATAACATAAGCATTTATGGCAGAAAGGGAATGTTGCCCCAAAAACTGGATCCAAAAGATTTGCAATTATGGGAAATACCGGGCAAGATAATAAATGGTGAACTTTTCATATTCTTGGAAGGCCCGCACTCCTTAGAAGTCAGCGCAGACTCTATTTCCTATCAGCATCATATTTATACTGACACCTGTTATTATCTAATTGAAGCCAATAATGAATTGGCCCTGAGAATTGACGAAGCTGATTATCCCAGCGAAGATTCAGCCCAAGACTTGCTCTATAAGATCTATGCCCATAAAAAAGAGGTACAAAATCTTTTGTCTTCGGGAAGGAAATGGTATAGCAATAGGCTCTTTCCCGGGGGAATTTCGAGTTTCAATATCAATATCGATGCATATGACCAAGGACCAATCTATTTTCAAACCAGGGTCATGGCCCAGTCCTTTTCAAACAGTTCACTCAGCATCAGAACAGGATCCAATACTTTTACAAATATAAATATCCCTGCCGTTCCCAATTCAACCTATGGACTCAAAGGACGCGAGGGATTTGATTACGGTTTCATGCCCCATACTGAACTTGGGGCTATCTCCAGCTTTAACCTTGAAATGACAGGTAGCGGCTCGAATGGTACTGGCTTTCTGGACTATTTCCTTCTGGGCTTACCTTATAATTCTCAACAACTTGAAAACGGTTTATATTTCGCTCTCGGTGAAAGTCCCAAATCCATTAGACTAAGAGAGAATTATTTCTATTGGAATGTAAGTAATATCCATCAACCAACACAAATAAAATCTTCTAGCTCCTATACATCTCTGGCCAAAGGGCAAGCCCTAGCAGTGTTTAGACCTGATATGGTGCCCAATATTTCAAATCTTCAAACCGCAGATTTAAATAGTCGAAATAATAAAGGGCAGGCTGAACTCATCATTATCACCTCTCCTTCCCTACTTTATCAGTCCAACCGTTTGGCTGATCATAAAAGACAAAAAGGAATTAGTAGCCAAGTCATAACCACCCAAGAAATTTATGACGCTTACAATTACGGTACTAGGGATATTTCAGCTATCAGGAACTTTCTGGCTGATCAATATCATGCTTCTGGTCAACTAAAAAATGTGCTTTTCATGGGCAAAGGAACTTTTGACTATAAAAACATCATTGATGGCCGTCCTAATTTAGTGCCAACCTATAGTTCTAGAAACAGCCTTAACCCATTGACCTCCTACAGTTCAGATGATTACTTTGGATTTCTGGACTTTGGCCAAGGAGAATGGACAGAAAACGAGTCAGGTGACTCACACTTAGCTATTGGAATTGGCAGAATACCAGTGATCAATCCACAGGAGGCAAAAAATGTAGTCGACAAAATCATCCAATATGAAAGTTCCAATCAACAGTTGGGAGATTGGAAATCCAAACTCCTTTTTCTGGCGGATGATGGCGATAATAATATTCATTTGAAGCACAGCGAAACTCATATTCAGACCATCAGAGAACAGCATCCTGCGTTTATCGCTGAGCAGCTATACTTGGACAATTATGAGCAAGTTCGGGATGGAGATTATCAAACTTCCCCTTCAGCTAAATCAGCATTAAACGAAAAACTGGAGGAAGGGGTATTTTTGCTAAATTATATTGGCCATGGTAATGAAAACACCTTAATGGCTGAGCGAATTTATCAAACCAGCGACCTACAAGACTGGCCTGAAAGTGACCATTATCCAATTTTTGTTACAGCCACCTGTGAGTTTGGCAGGCATGACAGTCCATTTATCCGTTCAGGTGCTGAGGAATTATTAATGGGACAAAAGAAAGGGGCTATTGCCTTATTGACCACAGGAAGGCCAGTTTTCAGCAGTATCAATTTCGAACTCAACAAAGCATTTATAGCTGCCCTTTTCAGTCAAAACAATGGGCAGTACCTCAGTCTAGGCGATATATTTAGAGTTACCAAAAACAATAGCCTAAATGGTCCTTATAATCGCAATTTCTCCCTTTTAGGGGATCCTAGCTTAAGCTTGGCTTTACCCGATTTGGGAGTTGAAACTGCTATTGAAACACCTGAAGTAAGCATTTCGGTCGATAGCCTAAAAGCAGGAAATAAAGTACTTTTAAAAGGTCAGGTTGTTGATCCGATGACAGGTGCATTGATGCAGAACTTTGAGGGGAATTATAAACTGAGCCTCTTAGATCAGGCCATTGAGGCAGAAACCTTGGGAGATGAGGGGCCAGCAGGGAAATTCTTAAATGAGGAAAACAGCTTGTTTAGGGGAATTGGAAAGGTGATTTCCGGAGAGTTTGAAGTCGAGGTATTGATCAGCCCACAAATTCACGAAAGCTTTGAAAAAGGGAAAATCAGGGTTTTCGCCACTGATTCAAATAGCAGCATTGAGGCTTTCGGAGCTAGATCAGTCATTATTGGAGGTATGCCCGATGAAATTCCAATGGATGAAACTGGCCCGACCATTCGACTATTTGCAGAGGATAGCTTAAAAAACATTCATACTATTTCATCTACTCAAGTTCGTTTTTTAGCAAATATCAATGATGAAAATGGCATTCAACTCTCCAATACCCCAGAAGGTAAAAACATATCCCTAAAGGTTAATGGAAATGCCCCCATTGACATCAGTCGGTTCTATCACTCCATCAATGGTTCTTATAAAGAGGGATTTATAGATACCAAAATCAATGCACTTCGGGAGGGAATTAATATTTTGCAGTTAACTGCTTATGATAACCTTGGCAATAGTAATACGGAAAGCTTGGAAATAAGAGTAGAGGGCAGTAACAGATTAAGAATCTTGGAACATATAACTTATCCTAATCCTACCAGTAATATCAGCCATTTTTATATCAAACACAATCGTCCAGATGAAAACATAAATTTGCAGCTTAACATATATAATATGATGGGCAGCATAATATATTCAGCAAATAAACGTTTAGTAAAAGCTGAACCCGAAATCATAGATCTAGAATGGATATTTTTGCGTGACATCACCAAAATTCCCGCAAAAGGAACTTATATTTACAAATTACAGCTATTCAGTGAGGAGGATGGAACTTCCGACCAAGCTATTGGAAAAATAAATATTCAATGAAGATATCAAGTGGTTATTTAAAAGGCTTTATTTTTTTAACTGGACTAAGCTTAACAGTTTTTACTGCTAAAGCTCAGCAAAACTCGGTTATCCTTTCTGGTCAGGATGATGGCCGAAGAGTACTTATTACAGCTGTTCCCTTCTTAAATTTCGCACCGGACAGTCGCCACTCTGCAATGGGTGATGCGGGAGTAGCCACTTCACCAGATGCCAATTCTGCACATTGGAATGCCGCAAAACTGGCTTTTGTAAAGGACAAAATGGGCTTTTCATTGTCCTACTCACCTTGGTTAGGGAAATTGGTACCTGACATGTCCCTAAATTATCTTTCGGGGTATATGAGAATCGACGATATGTCCACCTTTGGACTAGATCTCCGCTACTTTAATATGGGCGACATCCAGCTTACGGATGGATTCGGTCAGGATATTGGACAATTTAATCCACGAGACATTGCGATAGGAAGTACCTACGCCAGAAAATTATCGCAGCATCTTTCTTTGGGAATATCTGCACGGTTTATTCACTCCAACCTTTCTGGTAATATCAGTTCAGGTGGAGGCAGTGACAGCAAACCTGGAATTAGTGTTGGAGTTGATGTGGGAGTATATTACAACAAAGAAGTACTATTTGGAGGAAAAGAGGCCAATTGGTCCCTTGGTGCCAATATTAGCAATATCGGTCCAAAAATCACTTATAACAGTGCAGATGATCTGGATTATATCCCCACCAATCTACGTTTAGGTACTGCCCTAGAAATCGCATTGGATGACAACAATGATTTGACATTTGCCTTTGACATCAACAAACTGCTCATCCCTACTCCACCTATATATGACCGAAATGAAGATGGCTCACTTAAAACAGATGCTGATGGAAATCCCATCATCCTGAAAGGCAAGGATCCTAACAGGCCTTTACTGAGTGGAATGTTCGGATCATTTACAGATGCTCCTAATGGGTTCAGCGAGGAAATGCAAGAATTGATGATCTCATTTGGCGTGGAATATGAATACGCTGAAAAATTTGCCGTTAGAACGGGATATTTCCATGAAAACAAAAATAAAGGTGGAAGACAGTATTTCACCATGGGCGTAGGTTTTGACATCAAGCGCTTCGGCTTTGACTTCTCCTACCTTGTACCTCAAAAACAAAATCACCCACTGGCAGAAACGCTTCGTTTCTCCCTAGCTTATAATATACCGCAGTGATGAAAACTCTCGATCGGTCCAAAGCTCCAGAATTCAAAATTCCAGAGCATATAGAATTGATAAAACCTGAAAAGCGGACTCTAAAAAATGGAGTCCCTTTGTATTTTATTCCCACACCAGAAATCGATGCGATTAAACTGGAAGTCATCACGCTTTCGAACAAATCGCTATTGAAAGAAGAAGATTCATTGGTACCTTTCTTTGCCTTGCACATGCTCTTGGAAGGAACCAAAAAAATGAGCTCACCCGAACTGGACCATTTCTTTGACCATTATGCCTCTGAAGTGGATATTATCTCTTCTTTTGAGCAGCAGGGTATTTCTCTGCTGACCACTAAAAAGCATTTCGGCAGTGTCCTACCTGTATTCAGGTCTCTGCTTACTGAAGCGGTTTTCCCTGATAAGGAACTGGAGAAAAGGAAATCCCAAAAAGCTCTTACTATTTCACTACAGCTAGAACAAAACGGGGCCAGGGCCAATCAGCTTTACAGAAAAGCCATTTTCGGCACTGACCATCCTTATGGTTTTATTGCAGAGGAAAAGCATGTCAATGCCGTCACTCCTAAAAAATTAAAGGATTTCTATCAGCACAAATTTCTGGTTCAACCAGAGATATTTGTCATTGGCAATTTGAATGAGGTTGAAATTGAGAACATCATCTCTGAATTTGAAAACTTGGAGATCATAGAATCCCCAAAAGAAAGCACTGATTTTCAGATCTGGCCAGAAAAAAGACTAAGTGAATTAAAGGAAAAAGCAGTTCAATCCAGTATCCGCTTGGGCCAACACCTTATCCCCAAAACCCATCCGGATTATCATGCCCTTACAGTGTTCAACACCATCTTAGGAGGATATTTTGGAAGTAGGTTGATCAAGAATATCAGAGAGGACAAGGGCCATACATATGGCATTTACAGCTCAATTGGTAGCTTGGAAAAATCCGATTATTGGCTGGTCATGGCAGATGTCCAAAAGGGCTATGCAGATGAGGTCATAGAGGAAGTTTATAAGGAAATTGAACTGTTGAAAACTATTCCAGTTGGAAAAGAGGAATTAGAAACCGTCAGGAATTATATGATTGGACACTTCCTGTCCAATTTCAGCAATGCCTTTGACCTGATAAACCGCTTTAAGGGAATTCATCATGCTGGCTTGGATTATGATTTTTACGAAGAACAACTGAATTATTTCAGGTCCTTCACTCCCGAGGAAATCATGGAGGTTGGCCAAAAATATTTTGAGAGAGAAAATATTATTGAGGTGGTTGTAGGTTAAGATTGAGTGTAAACTCTATAGACAAAGGAGAGATCAAATTTTAGGAAAGCCCAAGCTTTAAGAAAAATAAAACCAAGCCCTTTCGCTCCTGATTTTCCGGCAAGTTCCAACAAACTTTGAGCAACCTCAAAATTTGCAGAGGCAAGGGCATGCTTTGCCTCATGCTTGCACCTGAATGCTAAGGCCAAATTCTCTTCTTTAGATTGATTCATTTCAGCAATCTTTTGACAAACGCTGTAGGTTGACCAAAGCATTCTGGATGCATGGGCTTTGTATTGTTCCCTAGCAAATGAGGCCTGATGCAGCCTTTTTTTCACCCCAATATGAGGGCTAAAAGCAAAACTATATTTTCGGGCAAGCCTCACGATAATATCAAAGTCCTCATAAACCAAGTTTTCATCATATCCTCCCTCCTTTTTTAAAATACTCGAACGAAAAACCATTGTTGGCGTACACAAACAGTAATTCCTGACCACCTCTCTATAAACATTTCCATTGGGTCTCCAATCGACTGGCAGGTATTTATTTGAAAACGGAAAAAATCGAGATGTCTTTTTCGTTTCCTCATTATACAAAACTGCATTGGAAGAGCACAAAGCAGACATAGGTGTACTTTCTAAGGCTTTTACAGACGATTCAACATGCTCAGGAAAAAGCACATCGTCCCCTGAAAGATCTATGATATAGTCTCCATTTGCTAATCGTAGGGCCTCATTAAAGACCTGACAATAATTGATAGCATTGGGATAAAAAATGGTTCTTACCTGATCTAGAAGTTCTTTTTCCTTCAACCAAGCATGGATTTTACCTTTGCTAGCATCTGTACTGCCATTGTCTACAATGATGAGCTCCAAAGCATCGTATGATTGACTTAGTACACTATCAAGAGACTCTACAACAAAATCTTCCTGATTATGACAAATACATATTATGGATACCAATGCTTTTCCCATCCTAAATTTTAGAGCTCTAAAACCCAAGTTAATTTATTGGCATTGGCATTGGCAAATTTACTTTTGAAACGGATGAGACTATGGTTTGCCTCCCCATCAAGGTCTGAAGAGCCAAAATCAATAAAATCAACTCCCAAACTATCTCCCAGCTGTATAACTTCCAAGATCATGGCTTCTCCACTATAAGCCACCTGAATATGGGGATTAATAGCCGGAAGGTAATAATACAGGCTATTACTGGTCAACTTCACACACAGCACATGGGAAACAGGTATTCCGTCTTGATAAATTGAAATCAAAAAATATCGATCAGGGAAACTACTGATCTGATTGATCAAACTTTCTTCTTTTACATTGTATTCATGGCCCCTGATCTTACGCCACTGCTTGACATCCTTCAAAAAATTGAAATTCTCAATGCTTCCAAGCTCCGTTGTATAGCCGAGTTTTTTCATCTTCTTTTTATGCTTGGGAATTTTGGCCATTAATAAGCCCTTGATAATTTTCCTGTCTTCTAAGAATTGGTGCAAAAGCATTCCCTTAAGAACAAAACCCATGGAAGATAGGATATAATGAATCAGGGGGTTATTACTTTCATACAGATCTGGAGCCTGCACCAATTTAAAAGACCTGCAAGAAAGGGATTTTAAACCAATGATCAATTCCTCTAAAAAATACTGGACAGCTTCAGAGGATACTTTTTTCTCCACCCAAAAGCCACCAAAAGGTGTGTTTTTAAGTGATACAGCCTGACCGTCTGGGAGCAATACGAAATACAGTATCATTTTGCTCTTGTTTTTCTTGAGAAGCTTGGCACAAAAATACCTGTCTCCCTTTGCCAATATTCCTTCTTGCAAAAAGTAATCATGGACATCCATCGGATCTTCATGAATTACAAAATCATAGTTCTTAGGATCCATTTTGGAGTTTTTCAAAATCAACTTTATTTCTGATATAATCGGCTTCTGAGAAAGGTTTACTGGAGAATACCAATAAGATACTATTGGCGTCGAAAGTAAAACTGGACCACACCAAGGAGGGTAAATAAAGGGCTTCAGCCGGATTATCCAATTCAAACTGATATTTGACACCTTCTAAATCCTCTAAGTCCACGCTTACCTTGCCCTGCAAACATATGGTGATCTGTTCATCAGAATAATGAGCATGCACACCTCTTTTCTCACCTGCCGGTACCCCTGTTATCCAAAAAGAACGCGCTACTTCAAAAGGAAAAATTTCCTGGCTCCAAAAACAAAGATCTCCAGAATCACGCTTCACTGCTCCCAAAGAAAAAACATAAGGTTCAACCATTCTAATTACTAAGTATATCGCTTTCTTAAATTATAATACCAGTGGCTAATTTAAATATTTTCACCATGCCTCCTTACTTTAAGTATAAAGAATTAGAATAGCTTTTTCAAATATTCCATTTCATCAAAATTAAGGGCATTATTGGCCAATATTTTTGTCTATCCATAAAAGAGGTTTTACTTTTGGCTGCTTGACGAAGATAGAGGATCAATAAATATGAAAGCAGAAGATACTTTTTTTACCCTGGAAGGGGAATCCGAGGGACTTTATAAGGAAAAAGGCAGTAAGTTTTTAGCTTTTGCCTACCCTGTCCAGGATGAAGAGGAAATCAAAGAAAATATTGAAGCTTTAAAAAAGAAATATTATGATGCTAGGCATCATTGCTATGCCTATATCCTAGGAAAGGATCAAGAACAGTTCCGCGCCAATGACGACGGGGAACCTAACCATTCTGCTGGTGACCCTATTCTCGGGCAATTAAGATCCAACAATCTGAGCAATGCACTGGTGGTGGTTGTTAGGTATTTTGGCGGCACTAAACTGGGTGTTGGAGGCCTTATCCATGCCTATAAAACAGCTGCTGCCGAGGCCATAACAAACGGTCAAATCATTACGGCCATAGTCAAGGAATCAGTCAAGTTTAATTTTGATTACCTGGACATGAACGATGTCATGAAACTGATCAAAGATTATGACCTGGAAATAAAAAAGCAGGAATTTGACAATACCTGCCTAATGCATCTTTCTATTAGAGCCTCCCTTTATGAAGAAGTTATGGAAAAATTAACCAATATCAATTCCGTTAAACTTACTGATTAGAAAACAACTCATCCAAATAGCCCTTTTTGTATAGTTCTTCGAAAATCTCAAGACATGCCCAAGCATCGGTTGCTGCATAAAGCTGCTGTTTTTTACTTAATTTCTCTGCCTCCCAATTGGAAACTTGCTCAGATTTTGAAATCCTAATATTCAGGACCATGGCGCTGAGATTTCTTACCCCTACATTATGAAAACCCACCTTTTTTAGTTCCTCATTCAAATCAAAGAAACTGGCTTGTTTAAAGGATGGATCCAACTTTTTCAAGGCTTTGATATCATCCCTCACAGCGGCACCGATTTTCACCCTGTTCGGATCTTCCAAGAGCGTCTTCACCTCATATGGAAATCCTACATGGTTTAAACGGAACAAAAAGGCCTTCTCAGGTGTAGATAATTGCAACAAGGAAACATCATATTTCACCCCTTTTCTAAAAGATGGGCGGGTTTCAGTATCGAAGCCAATCAACCTATATTTCCTAAGCTCTTCAATAGCTTCAGAAACAAGGTTCTCATCTTCAATAAGCACAATATCCCCCTCAAAATGTCCTAAGGGCAATTCATTCACTTGTTCTTTTGCAATTTTAAAAGGTATCATACAGCCAGTTCTTTTTGAATTTCTCTCATTTCTTCTTCTGTATAATAATTAATCCCCATTTTCAAATAGCCATATAATATGGTCATAAAGGGGCTAATTATATTAAAAAAACAATAAGGTGCATAAGTCATGGTTGCCACGCCCAAAACTGAAGCCTGCGTGGCTCCGCAGGTATTCCAAGGTACCAAAACGGAAGTTACTGTTGCGCTGTCCTCAAGCGTCCTGCTCAGATTCTCTCCCTTCAAACCTCTTTTCTTGTAAATATCTGCATACATCCTTCCTGGCACCAAAATGGCCAAGTATTGATCCGAGGTGGTAAGGTTAAAGAAAACGCAGGTAGCAGCAGTAGAGGCTATTAACGAGCCTAATGAATGCACCTTAGCAATCACTGCTTCTGCGATCACAATTAGCATTCCACTTTTCTCCATTATCCCTCCAAATATCATAGCACTGATGATCAACCAAATGGTATTCAACATTCCTGCCATACCTCCAGTGGATAAAAGATCATTAACCATCTCATTACTAGTTACAACACTAATATCTCCATAAAGTGCCATCATCACAGCCTTAAAAGACTGGTAAGCATAATCAGTACCTGCTTCATCTGCTATGGTCTGAATAATTTGCGGCTGGAAAATTACGGCAAAGACTCCGCCTAATAAAGCCCCAGCAAGAAGTGCTGGGACTGCAGGCACCTTTTTTACGATCATACCCAAAACCAATACTGGAACTATAAACAACCAACCGGAAATATTGAATTTATCAGAAATCACCTCAGAAATCCCCTTAACCTGATCTACCGACCCCTCTGCACTAATGGTATAGCCCATGACACCGAAGATCCCCAATGTGATCAAAATAGATGGAGTAGTCGTTTTGGTCATATGCCTGATATGGGTGAAAAGGTCTGTCCCAGCCATAGCCGGCGCAAGATTAGTCGTATCAGAAAGTGGAGACATTTTATCACCAAAATAAGCTCCAGAAATAATAGCTCCTGCTATAACTCCCTCCTCAAAACCAAGTGCTTTGCCTATCCCCAATAAGGCCACTCCAACAGTGGCAACTGTTGTCCAACTACTCCCTGTGGCAATAGAAACAATAGCACTTACCACACAGGCTGCTATTAAAAATATCCCGGGACTTAAGATCTGCAGTCCATAATAAATCATGGCCGGAACAATACCACTAAGCAACCATGTCCCTGCCAAAGCCCCAATCAAAAGTAAAATAAGTATGGAAGGCATCGCTGCTCCAATACTATTCACAATGCCTTCCTGGAGAGGTTCCCAGCCAATTTTTAGCCTGAGGATAGCCACCAAGCCAGCAACTGCAGATGAAATTATCAAGACCATTTGGTTGGAACCTGATAAGCTATCAGTTCCGAAAATTCGGATATTGATCACCAATAATAGTATCAGAAATATAATAGGGACTAAAGCCTCTCCCAAACTGGGCTTTCTTTGAAGATTGGTCATTGATATTGTATCAGAATAATATTAGAAAGTCAAAATTAACAAAAAATATGATTTTTTTAAGAGCCTAGGAGATTGGCAAGCTCCTTTCCTGCCTCCCATCCAATGGCAACTCCCATCCCTCCTAGTCGTACACCTACTGCAACCCGTGCATTAACCTGTTGTATAATAGGCCTTTTCATTTCACCAAAAGCCATTGCCCCAGACCACTCGCTTTCCCATACAAGGTCTTTCCCGGGAAAAACTATATTCTTTACTTGCTCTTCCAGATAGGCTTTAATGATACTGTTTATCCCACGTTCAGTGGTCATTTCTGTAACTTCATCCAAATTTCTTCCACCTCCTATCAGCAGTCTGCTGTCAACATTCCTAAAATAAACATATCCCTTATCCATATGGAAAGTACCTTCCCATGGAAACTCTGGGATAAATTCACTTACCATAATCATCCCTCTTCCAGGCTTTATGTCCAATCCTTCTACCAATTGGTTCACAAAGGCATTGGTACAAACAGCAAGCAACCTTCCCTGGAAAACAATGTCCTCATCATAAAAAGATTGAACATGGACTTTGCATGATTCTTCATCCAAGCTTTTTACCTCAGCACCTGTAAGAATATTTATATGCAATTCCCTGCACTTTTGCCAAAGGCATTTAAGGTACTTTGCTGGATCCAATTGGCCCTCATACCTGTTTTTCACTAAATGGGATATTTCCGGTCCAAAGCCAAAACTTTTTGGATTGGCCATTTCAAAGACTTCCCCTCCAAAAACAGTCCTAAGCATACTATTTACATAGTTCATTTTCTCCAGGCAGGATTCATCTTGGGGCCTTATAAGGTCAAAGCCTCCCGTTGAAACATAGTCCAATGCCTCGTCCCCAAAAACACTTCTGATATTTTTAAGTCCAAGCCTTCGCTTTACAACCAAATCAAAAACTGTTTCCTCTGAAGTCTTTTCTAAATCATCCAAAATTTCTGTAAGGCTTCCAAAACAAGCAAACCCTGCATTCCTGGTACTGGCTCCACTGGGGAAAACTCCCCTTTCCAACACCAAAACAGACCTACCAGGAAAATTCTCTTTATAATGGATCGCTGTAGATAAGCCTACAAAGCTCGCTCCAACAACCACTAAATCATAATTTATAAGGTTTTTCTTCTCCCAGTAACTTAACATATATGGATGGGTAAATTAATTTTTTGATTAAGATTCCTTAAATTAATAGAAAGTGTTAACCGTACCAAATTCTATACGATGCCCCAGACCACAACTAGAAAAATAGATCAATTACTTCAGGAATATGGAAGAAGTCACCAAAATCCAATTAACAAAAAAATACATTGGATATGCGTGCCAGCTATATTCTTCAGTATCGTGGGACTGATTTTTAGTATCCCTGTAGGTCCTATTGATTTTTTAATTGATTATCTTGGTCCTTTTGCCAACTGGGCCACCTTTGCTCTTATTCTTGTACTGTTTTATTACTATTCTTTATCTCCCCCCTTATCCTTGGGCATGTTTTTGTTCGTTTCTCTCTGTGTTTTTCTATGTAACCTGATCACCATAATATCTCCTATTCCACTTTGGGCAATCAGTATAACTATTTTTTTTGCATCTTGGATTTTTCAATTTTATGGACACAAAATCGAAGGTAAAAAACCATCATTTCTCAAAGACATTCAGTTCTTATTGATAGGTCCTGCTTGGTTGATGCATATGATTTACAAAAAATGGGGCTTTGCCTATTAATCTGAGAATATCTTCACTTTTTATGTAATTCATGGATGATGTTGTATTTTTAAAGCAGTAATCACTTAAGCTTTTATTTTACCATCAATGATTTATTCTTTATTAGCTGCCGCACAACTTCCAATGTTGCAGGACATCGTTATTATTTTCGGATTGGCAACACTGGTGATCTTGCTTTTCATGCGGTTGAAAGTGCCTACCATTATTGGTTTCTTATTTACTGGCGCTCTCGCAGGCCCTTATGGGCTTTCACTGGTAAATACCTCCACCACAGTAGATGTACTCAGTGAAATAGGTGTTATTCTCTTGCTGTTTGTCATAGGTATGGAATTTTCCCTAAAAAGCTTGATGTCTATAAAGAAAGCGGTGTTCATTGGAGGTTCTTTACAAGTAGGGCTTACCATCTTGGTCACAGCTCTATTGGCTAATCTTTTCGGTTTTGATTGGAATGTAGCCGTCTTTATTGGATTCCTTCTAGCCCTAAGTAGTACTGCCATCGTCTTAAAGTTATTACAGGAAGGAGGTCAGGTAAACAATCTATCTGGGAAAACTATTTTGGCCATTCTCATATTTCAGGACATCATAATCGTACCAATGATGTTATTGACTCCAATGCTAGCTGGCGAGTCAGAAAATATTGCCCTTTCTTTGTTACTTATGCTGTTCAAGGGTGCCTTGGTAGTTATCATCACCATCCTTTCTGCAAAATACTTGGTACCTAATCTATTGTATAGGATAGCAAGAACCAGAAACGAGGAGCTATTCCTATTAAGCATCATTGTAACCTGCTTTTCTGTAGCCTTTTTAACCTCCCTATTGGGACTTTCCTTGGGGCTGGGAGCCTTTTTGGCTGGCTTGATCATCTCTGAATCAGACTATAGGCACCACGCTACAGGAAAAATTCTTCCTTTCCGTGAGATCTTCCTTAGCTTTTTCTTTGTATCTGTAGGAATGTTATTTGATGTCAGTTTTCTCTTTCAGAATATACTGGTCATTTTAATCATAGTCCTAATGGTCTTCCTCTCTAAATTTATCATGACCACCATATCGGTCAAAGCACTAGGGATGAGTTTTAGGGAAGCTTTTATGGTCGCTTTTTCCATATTCCAAATTGGGGAATTCTCCTTGCTCTTGGCGAAAGTAGGTATGGAAAATGAACTTTTGGATGCAACTAACTACCAATACTTCTTGGCTGTTTCGATATTGACCATGGCCATCACGCCTTTTATATTGAACAATAGGGAAAAGCTTTCCTATAAGCTCGTCAACCTTCCTTTGCCAAAAAGCCTAAAAACCCATTTTGTACGAAGCACTGAAAGTATTTCCATGGCCAATATCGGCGGTGATGAATTGACTGATCATCTGGTCATCATAGGTTATGGACTTAATGGACGAAACCTTTCCAAAGCAGCAAAAAGGGCAAACATTCCTTATGCCATCATAGAAATGAACCCTGAAACAGTTAAGGTCGAGGCTGAAAAAGGAGAGCCAATTATCTTTGGTAATGCTTCCAATGAAACAGTCTTAAAACATGTTAATATTCACCGAGCAAGGGTAATAGTAATTGCCATATCCAACAGTGATGCCACAAAAAACATTATTGCCGCCATACGTCAATTAAGCCAAAACGCTTCGATTATTGTCAGAACCAGGTATGTAAATGAAATCTCCGACAACCTGTCCATGGGTGCCAATGAAGTCATTCCTGAAGAGTTTGAAACTTCCATTGAAATTTTCACTCGCGTATTAAACAAATACCTGATTGCCAAAGATGAAATAGAAGACTTTACTGAAGAAGTGAGGTCGGATAATTATGCGATGTTTAGGTCTCCTTTGACGAAAGGAAGGGATAGATTAAATATCGATCTTCCTGAAATTAATTTTGTCAGCCTCAGAGTAGGCAGAGATTCAGGCACCTATATAAATGAGCCTTTAAAAAAGGCCAAGATAAGGGAAAACCTCGGAGTAAATTTGGTGGCCATAAAAAGAGACGGTAAGACCAGCTCAAAAATAGATGGTGACACCAAGCTTCAATTGGGGGATGTCGTTTATGTAGTAGGGAAGCCTGATGCGCTCAACCAATTCGAAATGGAAGTCAAGGAAAAATAATGAACAAAGCCAGGCCATTTAATATTCCTTGAAAATGGTCTGGAGTTCTTTCAAAGTATTCCTGTTCTGGGCACTACCTATACAGTCAATGATATCCTTCTCCTGACTTCGACACTGGGACACCTAAAACCAACACTAAAAACCTTAAACATCTAATTATCAAAAAGACATTAATAAATAGGATTCATGACTGTGGAAGTCAGGAGCAATAACCTTTTGTGGATTTGAGGTTTCTTCCGGTAAAGGATTCCAAAAGTAACCAAGGGTAAAAACATCGCTGCTAAAGTGAAATTCTCAACAATTTCGGATATGGCAGTTTCTTATGTATTTGTACTTTCTTTGCCTGTATTAGGAATGATTGGATTGTGAATAAAAGTACCCATCCCAATGCAAATTCTCCATGAAATATAAATAGCAAATGGAGCTAAAAATTCATTTTTGCTGTAGGGAATCAAAAGTGATTTTGGAAAGTCAATAAGTATGTCCAAAATCACAATCAATCCCATCATAGGGACAAATGAAAGGTTATTTTTCAACCTAAGCAATTCAAGAGTACATTACAAATGAAATGAGCATAAACCCCACTACAAATTCTAATATAAATTCTCTATTTTTTTATTCTAAGCTGCGGAAATGTGGAATAAAGGATAACCTCGAGTTTAATTAGTTGACAGTTTTATTCCCTTGAACTAATGTGGTACCGCATTCCTCTTCTTCTGGAATTTCATCTGGTTTGCTGTCAATGATTCTAATGTCGTCCGGTATATTTTCGATATAGTTATTTAAGATGTAATTGTTGTTGCAATCTGCATCATTTTCATATTCTATAAATGGAGGTAAAAACATATTAAAAGGCGCAACTAATATTGCATTGTGGACTTCACCATCTAACGGGACTTTTTCTGGTTCTCTTGAATAAAATTGATTCCCCTCTACTGTTACATTTCCCCCATTTATGGTGAGTCCATGATAATTGTCAATAAAAATATTGTTTGAGACCTTGGAAGGTTTATGACTGACTCCTGTAGCCCTTAAACCAGTTGAGTTATACCTAAATGTATTGCTTTCTATAATATGTCCTCCATATGATTCAGTTTTCATATTAAGTCCCGAATCAAATTCTTCCATGTCCGCCGGTATACAACAGCCTATATAGATTCCATGCCATGTATATTCAAAAATAAAGTTCCTAATCGTTAGCGAATCTGCAATTAGTTGAAAACCTCCGCATTCGATAACTGATTGTGCATGTTCTATGAAACCATCGGGTTCACACCCCCGGATAACGGTTCCTTTCTCATCACCGAGTAAAATGATTTCAGGAACATCAATATCAATAACTGGGCCTATTCGATAGGTACCTGCAGCAAATAATATGACATCCCCAGGTTTAGATTGTTTGAGTTTGGAGGTAATATGTTCTCTGTCCTGTTCGAATAATCCAGTAGGAGGATCTACATAAATCGTGTCTCCAAAATGGATGTTATTTGAAAGATCGAATTTGAAATTGGAAGCCCTTTGATTGGTATATTCTAAAGATAATGACATCAATAAACCAAAGAATAGAAAAACAAAATAATTCATAGTATTAAAAATTAGAATTGATAAAAATGAATATAACAAAACATTACACAAAACAGAATTAAATCTTAGGTCACTAACTATCAATTATTTATTTAAAAACAGGGCTAACGAATGTCGAAGTCAGGAAAGAGACGGTATGACCAGCTCAAAAATAGATGGTGACACCAAGCTTCAATTGGGAGATGTGGTTTATGTAGTAGGGAAGCCTGATGCGCTCAACCAATTCGAAAGGAAGTCAAGGAAAAATAAGGAACAAAGCCAGGCCATTTAATATTCCTTGAAAATGGTCTGGAGTTCTTTCAAAGCATTCCTGTTCTGGGCACTGCCTATACAGTCAATGATATCCTTCTTTTCTCTTGAAGTCAACCTCCAGTTTAGCGATGCCCGCTGAATTTCCAGCTCTTTTAGGGTCACATCATCACCAAGTCCATTTTCTTCTTTGGCTTCCAGGTAATCCTTGGAAGAATATTCAAACTCCACCCGATCAAGATCAAAAAGCACACTTTCCTTCATATAATTAAAAAGGGTTTCATTATTTAAGGTCTGCACATTGTCCCAATTGATATAGATATTTTTGAGAGGAGTAACCAATTTTTGAAAAATGGTAGGCGGAGTTTTCTGTTCAATTTCAAGTACTTTTTCAGAATCCCTAATAGTAATCATTAATACTCCAGAAGTGTTTTCTGCAATCCAATCCTCAAAAACATTAAGAAAACGCATGGCATCACTTATGCCAAAATTGTCCGATAATCCTGAGTCCATTATTTCCATTAAGGGATCTGAAGGAAGTTGGATATTAGGGGTGATAAATGGAAAAGTAGCTCCCATTCTCAAGGCACTAATAAACCTTAAATCTTCCGCATCCTGCTCCCTGAAAAACCTCAAAAAATCGATGGACTGACTTTTCTCATCCTTATCCACTAATCTATTGATAAAAGTCCCCATATAACTCATGGAATGTGGAGACACGAATAACTTTCTGCCATCATTTACAATCAACGGTGTGATGGGCAACATAGGAATCAAGGCCTCTCTTTCAGGCTCTTCATAGGCCTTAAGGGGTTTGTCCAAAATACCTTTAGTATTAATATTCAGCTGGTTTTCAAAAGCAAATCCCCGGTCTTGCAAATAATTCCTTCCATTATATTCTACCTTTTGGTTTCGGATCAATAAGTCATTGACCATTAATGTAAAAATTATAGGGTTTAGATTATCTGCTGAAATTTGATTACGGTATATTTCATCACTTAGATCAATGTTTTCTCCCTGCATATACCTGAGATAAAGTTCCCTAAAAAAAGCGGCGCCAACTACCCCACCTGAAGCTCCGGTAAATAATCTGGTGTGCTTCATAAACTTACCATCTGTCACCAGATGGATTTGCTGCAAAACATGCAAGGTCCATAAAGCAGCTCGCTGCCCTCCTCCACTGCAGGTAATCAACACCATCTTTGGTTTTTCCTCAGCAGGGAATTGTTTCCTCCAATTATCTAAAATTTGAATGGTGTTCAGCTTGTCTTTTTGCACTGTATCTGGATGTACCAAACTGTCCAATCGATTAAGATTATAGACAGCTGGTTGTGCACTGTAATCCATCCCCAAAGCCGAATGAGGCCTGTTCATGATCTCCGTTTTGGAAGCACTATTAAAAACTATAAAAATAGCTATGGCAGCAAAAGTGGACCAACTTCTCAACCAAAAGGTAACGGCACCAACCAACAAAGTCAAAATAGAAAACATCAACATCACGCTCATCCCTGCAGGAAACTGTAAGAGTTCATTGTCCCTAAAAAATCCGAGAATCAAAATGACAGCCACCAAGCCAATTTCAATAATAAATAAATTAAGGTGGTTCTGGTCAAAAACCTTCAATAACATATTCCCTTCAAACCTTGATAAATCAGGCCTTACTTCCTTGAATCTAAGATCAATATCAAAATAGGTCCCCACAGAATCCAGGGCCCTTTTGCGGTCCTTATATCGTTTGATCACATTGGCCCGGGAAACCTTAGACTTTCTCAACGTCTTGTCCAATGTATCGGTAAACATCAAAAAAAAGTTCTTATTGGTCAAAGCAAAATAGGCAAACAAAAACAGGTAGGTCAGCAAACTACCAATCAACAAGCCGATAATGTATCTAAAAATCTCCCAACTGCTATCTAACTCATTGTCCAGCTGAAAATTAATAATGTTAATGATATATACTATGTATGCTATGAGCGGTATGAGGCTATTATTGATGCAAAACCTTATAAATGGACGCGAAAGAACTGCTAAGAATTTAAATCTAGCTGCATCCATTATATAGGTGGTCATATGAAAGGCCATGGTAAAAATAGCCAAACCAATTCCCATCAAAAAAAATCCAATCCAAGAAACTTCATTGAGGTATTCAGGATCCAAAAAAAGATAAGGAATCCCCAACACCTTACCGAAATTATTAGAAAGAACCAGAATCAACAGCCCCCAAATTGCCACCAATGCAATATTTTTTTTCAAATGGAGTATAAGCAATTGAACTGGGAAGCTATGCAAAATGCTATTCCACATAAATTGTATTTTTGTAATAGTTAATATACACTTTTTGGCGGCTTATCGGTAAGGATTACCTGAAAAAGAATCTCAGCCATTGGACCTTTTATTCATTGATTTAACGAATATTAAAAATTTATATTTGGGCTTTCTACAATAGGTATTACCTTAGTCATCCGAAAAGTCTAAAGAGGAAAAATATGAGAATTTGGTTTTTGTGTAAAGTAAAATATGCCAAGGAAAATGAGCAAGGATTGCTAAAGAATGTAAATGAGCAATATCTTATCGATGCTGTTTCCTTTACTGAAGCTGAGGCAAGAATTTATGACATGCTAGGCAGCGTGATTAGAGGGGATTTTCAAGTAACCAACATCAGTAAAAGCAATATTGTTGATGTATTTTTCTATGAGGATATTGATATCTGGCATAAGTGTAAAATCACCTATGTTGTTACAGATGCGGATAGTGGTAAGGAGAAAAAGGTTACCCAATACATGTTGGTTTCGGCACATGATGTGAAAGAAGCCTATGACAGGATTCACGAAAGCCTCAGCAATATGCTAGTCAGCTTTAGGGTACCTGATATCAACGAAAGCCCTATTGTAGAAATCTTCCCTTATGAAAGTGAAGATGAAGAATTGCTTCCTCCCCCACCTTCCAACCTTAAACCTGTCAGTGAGGTAAGGGCTGATCAGGCAAGAAGGGAAGAAGCAAGAGCTGCCAATGCTCCCGTAAATACTCAAGAAGAAGAGGAAGAAGATGTAATTGCTGAAGACAATTATGAAGAATCTTTTGAGTCAGAGGAAGAAGAGCCAATTGACCAAACGGATGAAGAGCAATTCGAAGATGAGGAATTGGCTTCTGAATCTGAAGAGGAAGATAAATAAAAATCCAATATGCTCCTGTTTTGGGGTATTATCAATAAAAAGGGGCTAAAAAGCCCCTTTTTATTTTAATAACAAATACTTTTGCTTCATTTTTTAACAGGCATTTTTGCTTTGGCATGAATAAGCCATTCCTCTAATTTTAGCTCCAATTCTTTGGCCAATTCAGGATTTTCTGAGATCAAATTTTTATTTTCTCCCAAATCTTTTTTCAAATCGTATAATTCTCCCTGACTACCATCATGGTATTTGATTAGTTTAAAATCACCAGATCTAATGATGGAATATGGCACAACATCCTCACCCCTGTAATGAGGAAAATGCCAAAACAAATCCCTTTTATATTCCTCCTCGGGATGGCTTATCACTGTCGAAATATCTTTACCATCCCATTTACTTTCATCTACGCTCCCGTCAACAAATCTCAAAACAGTAGGTAAAATATCCATCGTTATAATAGGTGATTTGGAAACCTTACCAGCTGGCACTTTACCTGGCCATCTCATAATGGTAGGGACCCTGATTCCACCTTCATAAGGATAACCTTTTTGAGATCTCAGTGGCGAATTGTTGGTTACTGGATGTTGAGGATTCCCCATCAAGCCACCATTATCAGAAGTAAATATCAGCAAGGTATTATCAGTCAATCCCAAGCTATCCAGGGCTTGCATGATTTTCCCAACATTATCATCCAGGCTTTCCACCATGGCTGCATAAACTGCATTTCCCTGTTTTCCTCTTTGTAATGAATCATATTTATCAACTAACTCGTCCTTTCCCATTAAAGGCGTATGAACGGTATAACTTGCCCACTGAAGAAAAAATTTGTTTTTCTTATTTTCGGCAATAAATTTCACTGCCTCATCCCCTTCCCTATCCGTCAGGTATTCGCCTTCTTTACGAGCAGGCAAATTAGGAATGATGTATTCTTTATTTCCATTGAAAGGCTCATAAGGGTCAAAATAACTAGGCGGTTGTCCCAAATCACAACCTCCAATATTTACATCAAAACCCTGGTTTTCGGGAAAATACTCCTCTGGGCCCAAATGCCATTTACCAATATGGCCTGTTCGATAACCTCGTTCTTTAAGCAATTCAGCTATGGTAATTTCAGTCAGAGGCATATAAAGGTAATTTTTAGGAGTTTTCAAGGGAAGATCTCCATTTTCATCATAACCTTGAGGGTTACTTCCATCCTGAGGAATAATTCCACCCTGAAACTTGGCCCTTATCCAATCAGTGATGCCAATTCTAGCAGGATGTTTACCTGTTAACATTGCAGCTCGTGTAGGTGAGCATATCGCCGCTGCTGCATAGGAATTGGTAAACTTCACTCCCTGATCAGCCAACTTATCAATATTGGGAGTTTTATAATAATCACTACCAAAAGCTCCTACATCTGTCCAGCCCAGATCATCAACATGTATAATTATAATATTCAGCTCTTCAGATATATTCCGTTTCTGATAGCTGCTGTTCCTTTTCTCGCTACAAGAGATCAAGCAAGCAAAAAAAGGAATTATCAATAATAAATTCTTTCTCATTTCTTTTTTTAAAAAAGGTCGATGAAAATTCACCGACCTCAATTTAACTCCTATTAATAACCTGAATTTTGTTCCAGGTTAGGGTTTGTATCTATTTGCTGCAATGGAATGGGATATAAAACTTGATGTGGTTCAGCATTATAGCCTCTTGATATAGCACTTGAGATAAACTTCCCATGTCTAATAAGATCTTCTCTCCTTAACCCCTCACTATAAAATTCTCTTCCGCGTTCTTCTAGGATAAAATCCCTCAAAGCTTCAGTGGATGGATAATCAGCCATTGAAATTTCAGAAACATTAGCCCTTCGTCTCACTTCATTGATCAAGTCAATAGATTCACTATTTGGTCCATTAAGTTCATTCAAAGATTCTGCTCTACTAAGCAAAACATCAGCATAACGAATATAAACGATATCATTCCCATGAGATTCTCCTACACCATCAGGGTCAGGCCAATATTTGAAGCTTCTGACATCATCCAAAGGATTGCCACTTTCATCCTCTACTAGCTCCACAAAATTCCCACTTGTATTAGTATATTCCGTTACAAAAAGATTTCTCCTCAAATCTTGCTCTTCAAAGGTTTTGTAGAAAGCAGTGTATGTTCTGAATTGCGCACCATAATTAGCCCAAGAACTTAATACAGGATATCCTGGAGGGAACGCATGGGCCATATAATTATTTTGATAGCCACTCTGCGGCAAGCATGGAGCTCGGAAAATATATTCCTTATTCCCTTCACCATTGACGGAAAATAATTCCTCATAATCATCATATAGGGCATAATAACCCAAATCTATAATCTGCTGGGCTGTTGACGCTGCCATTTGCCAGTTTTTATCATTAAGATAAAGTTTCATCAAATAGCCCAGCGCTGCCCCTTTTGTAGCCCTGCCAATCAAAGTTTCCTCAGTAGGTAAATTGTCGGCGGCAAAGCTTAAATCAGCAATCACATAATCAAAGAATTCTTCTTTGGTAGCTCTTGGTGTACTCTGTCCGATTTCCTCTATTTCATCCGGAGAAGCTCCTTCAGGAATTTCAATTATGGGAGTTGGACCGAACATATTGTACAGATAATAATAGGCTGATGCGCGAATAAACCTGGCCTCTCCCTTAATTGCATTTAGATTGTCCTCAGGTAAGTCTGTAAGGCTATTGGCAACAATCAACACTGTATTTGCACTTGCAATAGCAGCATACATTTTGTTCCACTGTCCATTCAATATATTATTATTAATCGGCCAGTTAAACTGGATAAATGGGGCAGCTACTCGTTCCAAGCCTCCTCCAGTTTCAAAAGAAACATCCGTACAGAACTCGTTGAGCAAATACGTATAATTCCTATGATCATAGGCTATAATCCTGGATCTGTTATATGCCCCCGTCAGCAAAGCATCTACCCCAGAGGGATCCTTCAAAAAGGAGTCTGGGTCATATTGTGTATATACTTTTTCTTCAAGAAAATCCAAGCAGGAAGTAGTGCTAAATAATAGAACTAAAGCAAGGATTCCGTTTATATATTTATTGTTAAGCGTCTTCATCGTTCTTTTATTTAAAAGGTTACATTCAGTCCAAAACGTACAGTCCTGCTCAATGGATAACTGTTATAATTAACTTTAGAAACGCTGCTCGTACCTGTAGCACTCGCATCCGGATCAAATCCTTCAAAATCTGTGATGGTTAACAAATTATCAGCGGCTACATAAGCATTGATATTATTGAATACCTTTTTGTTTTTAACAGGGAAATTATAACCTAAAGTCACCGTCTTTAGCCTAAAGAATGAAGCATCCTGTACTGTGATTGAATTGATGATATAATCCCCGCCATAAGCTGTTGGATTTACACCACTTGGGTATTCGTTGGTAGGATTATTAGGCGTCCATCTGTTTAATAGGTATTTTGAAATCCTGTTTCTATACTCATTTGTCGGGTACAAAGACTCTGTAACATTGGCATCAAGGGTTTCAATACCGTTTACCCATTGCATAAAAATATCCAAGGACAGATTTTTATAATTTAATGTATTGCTAAAGCCAAGGGTTAGATCAGGAAATGGATCACCCAAAACAACCCTATCATTTAAGTCAATTACATTATCTCCATTTTGGTCCTTGAACTTGATATGTCCAGGCTCAGCATTTGGCTGTGCTGAATTCTCAATATCATCACCCGTTTGAAATATACCTTCTGTTTCAAATCCATAGAAAGAACGCATGGCTACACCTTCCCGAACAAGCAAATAATTACTGATAAATGTCCCAATATTTCCAGAGACAATTTCTGGAATAAAATCAGGCAATTTTGTGACCTCGTTTTTCAAAAGGGAAAAATTCAGCGTAGAGGTCCATTTGAAATCAGGATTTTGGATATTCACAGAGTTGATTAAGAAATCCAATCCAGAGTTTCTAGCTTCACCGAAGTTCACCAAAATATCAGTAAAACCTACTACCGATGGTATTGGCTTTCTAAAGATCTGGTCCTTGGTATTTCTGATATAATAATCAATTGAACCATAAATACGGTCTTCAGCAAATCCATAATCCAGTCCAAAATTGATCTCCTCTGTCGTTTCCCACTTTAAGTTAGGATTAGGCAATCTGGCGGGTACGACTCCTTGATAAATAGCATCTCCAAATACTGCACTTCCGCCGGCTACTAAAGTCTGAATGGTACTGAAATTATCGATTCCCTGATTTCCCAATTGACCATATCCTAGCCTCAATTTAGCTGTACTGAGGGTATTGTTAATAGGCTGAAAGAAAGGTTCATCTGAAATTCTCCAAGCAAATGCTCCAGAAGGGAAAAATGCATATTTATTTTCATCAGAGAATCTTGATGTTCCATCTGCCCTGAATGAAGCTGTCAACAAATATCTTCCTTTATAATCATAATTCAGTCTTCCTAAAAAACCATTTAATCGGTTCCTACTTCTGGAAGAACTCACATTATCTCCTTCGTCACCATCACCACTTTGCAATAAATCCGCATTAGTTACATCGGACAGAAAACTTCGTGAACTTGCGCTCACTCCCACCGTCATAAACTCCTCAAAAGTAGCACCTCCCAAAATATTAAGATGATGATCATTATTGAATTCCTTATCATATCTCACCAAGAATTCCGCTAACCACTGAACATAATCAGAGGCAGACCTTGAACCTAATCCCCCATTACTTTGACCGCTAAGGGTAGACCTGTCCTTGTATGAAGAACTCATTGATCCCACTGTCGTTCCTCCCAAACGAACAGAGCCTACCAAACCTTTTAATGGTTCAATCTCTGTAGTAAAGGTTCCATAAAATCTATTTCTGAGACTTTCATCAGTAACTCCATTTATAAGTGCTTCTGGATTGTCCAAAGAAATAAAATCATTTCGGTAATACATTCCATTTTCATCTAAGCCAGAAGGCAAAGAAGGATCAAACTGAATTGAACCGTTTATGGGGCCTGCGTTTTCATTGGCTGAATTGGAAAAAAGTATTTCATTCTGGGCTGATCGGGTATAGTTCAGGTTAAACTTAAATCGTAAGAAATCTTTTGGTCTAAAGTCTACATTGGTTCGCAAATTCAACTTTTTGAAATCAGAATTTTTTACCAATCCTTGCTGATTGAAGTAGTTCAAACCTGCATAGTAAGTGCTTTTATCAGAGCCACCTGACATCGAAAGTTGGTGATTTTGCACAGGAGCACTGTTCCTGAAAATAATATCCTGCCAATTGGTTCCTACTCCTACTTGGTTAATTTCTTCCTGTGTATATATAGGATTCCCGCCACCTTCTTCTCTAATAGCATTCAAGGTTTCCATATATTCTCTCCCATTCAGCACATCAATTTGCTTGGCTACTGACTGTACACCATAATAGGTGTTGTATTTAAGTACCGGCTCTCCTTTTTTACCACTTTTGGTAGTGATCAAAACGACACCATTAGCCGCCCGTGTACCATAAATGGCTGCAGAAGATGCGTCCTTAAGGACCTCTATTGACTCGATATCATCTGGACTCAGATCTTGAGGATTGACTCCTGGAAGGCCATCTACAACTACCAGAGCATTATTATCACCATTAATTGATCCTGCTCCCCGAATTTGAATTTTAGTTTGGGCTCCTGGCGCAGAATTGGGTTGACTGATGTTTACTCCTGGTGCACGGCCGTTCAATAATTGAAGCGCATTTGAATTGGCTCCCTGAGTAAAGTTTTCTTCTGATAGGGAAACCACAGAACCAGTTAGATCGCTTTTTTTCTGTACACCATAGCCAACAACGACTATCTCATTCATGCTGCTCAATAATTCTTCAAGCACAATATTGATTTCAGTCCTGTTTCCTACCGTCTGTCTTACGGTTTTATAACCTATAAAAGAAAACTCAAGAACTGCAGCATCATTTTCAACCTCAACTTGATAGCTTCCATCCAAATCTGTAACTGTCCCAGTTTGTGTACCTACAACTAATACGTTTACTCCGGGCACACCCTCGGGTTCTGCTTCAGAAGTCACACGTCCTCTAACTATCTTTACGATCTTTTCTTCCGATAATTTCTTATTAGTATCAACTCTCGCTACTAAAACATCAGGGGTTATGACAATGCTATTTTCTATTTTTTTATACTGGAGACCTGTATCTTTAAGCAAGATATCCAAAGTGTTTTTTAAGCTTCTTTTTGCCTTGGAAAGGCTGACATTCTTAAAAGACTTAACATGTTCTAGCTTATATGAAAACTTATATGGTGTATGGGTCTCTATTTTCCTAAAAGCAGAAACCAATGATTCTTCATGAATCTCTACACTTATATAAACATCATTTAGATCTGGCAGCTGATCCTTGGCAATTGATGGAATAATGGTTGCCATAAAAGCTATTCCAAATAAAACACTACTCAGCTTTCTACGATATCCCACCCTATCACTGGATGAGAAAAAGCTTTTTTTAAAAAGGGCATTAATTGCCCCAAGTAAAGATATTTTCATAATTTTGACTTGGATTAAGTAATTGTTAATTAACTGAATCTACAACCTCCCATCAGGAGGTTTTGCTGTTTCGGTGGCCGCCGAAACAGCATTCTTTTTTGATATGTTACATAGGCTAAGGCTAGGTTATTTATCACTTATATACATTTTTTACCATTGAAATAAATCGTATTTCCTTCTGTTCTATAATCTATACCATTTAAGGTGCTCAAAACTTCCAGGATATGATCTAAGTCTTCTCCCACATCAAATTTTGAAGTAAACCTGCATTTTCCTAATGAGGGATTGTCAAACTTAAAATCCTTGCCATATTCCATTTTAAGGGTAACAATGGCTTCTGAGAATGTTACATTTTCAAAAACCAAATCACCCCCTATCCATGAAGCAAGTGATGAAGCATCAACCTCCTGAAAGGTAAAATCTTGATTTTCTTCGCTATAATGTATTTGTTGATTAGGGGTAATAGAGGCAAATTGGGCTCCTAATTTCCCCACGGCAACCCTCCCAGTTTTGACAGTTACCTTTACTCCATTGTCTTCACTATAAGCCCTTACATTAAAAGAAGTACCTAGCACCCTAGTATTAATACCATCACTTTGGACCGTAAAAGGACGGGCCTCATCTCTTTTGACATCAAAAAATGCTTCCCCTACCAATTCCACATCCCTAGATTGAAAATCATTTTGGTAAGAAATTTTAGAACCAGCATTAAGCCAAACCTCGCTACCGTCGGGCAAAGTCAGGTATTTCCTTTCGCCAATATCAGCTTTGACTTCTGTCCATAGGACATTATCGCTTTCAGGAGCTTCCTTCAACAGAAACCAACCTGTTAATAGGATAATCAAAAAGACCGCAGCGGCTCCCCACCATTTCCATAAGGTTTCTATCCTATTATTCTTGGAAACACGCAAATGAGCTGCTTTATTATTATAAATCCTTTTAAACAGCTTCTCTTGATTTTCAGTATCTATTCCAGAAAACACCTCATCTTCGTACCAAGCTTCATGCATGCTGCTCTCCAACAAATCCTCATTTCCAGGTTTGCTGATCTCTTCAAAAAGTTCATCTATCTCCTCATTAGTAGATTGATTGGATAGATATTTCTCAATTAACTTTATTACTTTTTCTTTCCTTTCCAAGGTAAAAATTCTTGTTTATATAGGGATGACGTCTCGTAAGCTTGAAGAGGACTAGTAAAGTCGAAAAAAATTATTGTTTATTTTAAAAATTGATAATCACATCATAAAACAATCTATCAAAATCAAATATATGGAATGCTCCGTCAGCTTCCTCAAAACCTTTATGGCCTCTACCATATGATTTCTGACTGTGTTTTTTGATATTTTCAATTCATGAGCTATATCTTCATAACTCAATCCCTTAGTTCTGCTCAGTTCAAAAACGACTTTTTGTTGAGGTGAAAGATTTTCCTTTATCTTTTCCAAAAAGCCCATATTGTCATATTCCAAAAATGGATTTACAGATGGCTCCATTTTACTTTTAACTTGGTCAAGCAACTTTTGATTTCTGGAAATCTTCCGAATATTATCTATACATTTCCTTCGGACAATCTGAAAAAGGTAGGCTTCAAAATCATCTATAACAGCCATCTTCTTTCTTTCTTGCCAGATTTTTATAAATACCTCCTGTGTAACATCTTGGGCCAGATCCTCCAACTTTAAAAATTTGAAAGCAAACCCATAAATCCGCTTACTATATTTATCAAAAAACAATCTAAAGGCATGTTCATCCCCAGAAATTAATCCAAGGATCCATTTATTTTCAGTATTATTTTGGGCTAAGGGCAATGTTCAAAAACTTACTATTAATGATCAAATCATAAGTAATTAACAAAATATAAATTATATATCCATTTTATTCATTTATTAATCCCATAAATTTCTTTTATCTCTTTTACAGACTTCCTCTGCCATTCTATTCAAAATCACTCTCATTCACCCAAACTGTTTCTATTTTTTCTCCTTCATTTAAATAACGGTCATAAAATCCCCTATGCTCATCTGCGGAGTATGGATATTCGTCAAAAATATTTCCATTACCGAACATCCTAGGATCTCCTTGCTCATTTAATTTTTTCAAAAGCTCTTCTTTAAGGAACTGAGCTATTTTGTCATCCTCCTCTGATCCTATGAGATTATTGATACAAAATGGATCTTTCTTGATATTATATAACTCTTCTGAAGGTCTTAAGCCAAAACTCCACTGATAAAACTTTTCATATCCTGGTACATTCTTATAGTTTAGAATAAATGTTTTGGTTGGACTTCCATCAGTTGTAAGATATCCAGTTTCTGGGTTGCCATGTGGCCAACGTTTCGGCTTAAAATTTATCAAAAACAAATAATCATTTTTTATAATAGCCCTTACCGGATATCCTTGATCATCGGGCCTACCTACATCATGTCTTTCTTTTCCCAGTAAGACAAAATCCCTATTAGGATAATCACCCCTATTATCCTTAGATTGAAGGATTGGCACAAGACTTTTTCCCGTTATGGGCATCATAAGATCTTTTGGATCCACTTCAGCCAACTCTAAAAAGGTGGGAGCAAAATCAATAAAACTCACAAAGTCATCAACCTTTCTATTCGTCATTTTTATCCCATCTTTCCACATAATGGCCAGAGGCATATGATTGGAAATCTCATAAGTAGCACCTTTTACTCTTGGGAAAGGCATACCATTATCCGAGGTCACTACTATAATTGTATTATCCAATTCTCCAGCCTCTTCTAATATTGTCAAAACTTTTTCCAATTGATTATCAAAGTACTCCACTTCAAAAGCATAATCCAGCATATCCACACGTACCGAATCTACATCAGGCCAAAAGTGCGGCACCTCAGTAATGGAATCGATGGTCTTTCCGCCTTTATCAATCCCTGATTTAAATGCATAGCCTCTATGCGGTTCATTACTTCCCATCCAAAAACAAAAAGGCTCATCTTTAAGCTTATCATTTAAAAAATCTTCAAAATTTGCTGCATAGTCCTCATTAGAAATGAAGGCTGTAGGTGGTGTTAGTTTATGAGAACCATAATAATCGCCCGTAAGCATCCTAGGTTGTCCATCTTTTGTCCCTGGGTTTCCTGGCGCCCACCCTTTACCTGTATAGCCGACATGATACCCTGACATTTTCAAAGCTTCCGGAAAAGTTGTGAATTTTTCTGGAAAGTTAGGACTATGATTTGCTGCTTCTTCCAGCTGCCAGCTATTTCTTCCTGTCAAAACACAGCTCCTTGAAGGAGAACATTTCGCATTTGGAGTATAAGCGCGGTTAAACAAAACCCCTTCTTTTGCCACTCTATCAAATGCCGGAGTTTGAATCCAATCACAACCATAAGCACTCATGTGAGGATAGGAAGCATCGTCTGCCAAAATAAATAATATATTTGGGCGTCTTGACTTCATCCCTTTTTCTTGAGATGAACCACAGGCATTTAAAGTAATAATAATGCTGATAAAAATAAGCCTAGCTTTCATTCCTATTTCAGTTTTTTGTATTGTTCCAATAAAATAATCTTGGTATAAATAGTTAAGAGAGGAAAATCACAAAGGCAAAATGTAGAATACCTTTTGTGATTTTCCTTTCCTGATAAATAAGCATTTAAAAGACACGATTAGGGAAAATGACTTTTGATAGCTATACTCTAATTGCCTTTACAATCTCCTGGTTTTACTAAAGTAAATGCATCTTCAGGATTACCGTCCAAGAAACGTACATCATCATAATATGCCACCCTTCTTTCACCTGAGGTATAATCTCCTGGATCATAAGCATAAATACCCGCTTTACTATAAGCTCCTTGAGAGAGGGCATCCCCGTCCCAGCAGTTTTGTGCACCAAAGTTTAAATCAGTCGCAACTGCCGTAGGATTTCCTTCATGAGCCCCATCATACCAAACTTCCAAAAAGCCATTATTTGACTTGGAAAATTTGAAGTGAATCACCAAATCTATCCATCTATCAAAGACGTTCTCTCCCTGATCAAGTTCATAAGTATATGTAGTCATATTATTGATTCCTTCCACCCTAAAATGGGTACTGATGCTCAGTTTCCCGTCTGCTCCATGCTTTACCGTAAGTACCTTGCAGTCCCCACCTGGACCAGGGGGACAGCAGTCAGTATAGGTATATGCATGAAGTTGAAGAAGTATATTGTTCTTTCCAGTAACGGGAAACCCACCTGAAGGCAGGTAAAAACTTGCTGCATACCACCCTTCACTTTTAACTCTTTGGGATACTTCCATAGGCTTCAATTCTATACCTCTACCTTTTCTGGTACCATCATAATTATCAGCATACCAATCTATTCTCCAAGCCTTATCTCCCGTTCTGGCTCCAAATGAAGGAGAAACAATCGTATCTGTATTCCCACAGCAAATTTCCACTCTTCCAGGAACTGTATCATTTTCAAAGTTTGCTTCCAGTAAGTATTCTGTTCCTTCTCTGCAACTTTGATCTTCTAATACCATAGGAATGCCCTCCACATGGCAAGCGACCATTCCTCCAATGAGCAACAAAGACACCAAGCCTATTGCCGTAAATATTCTAGATTTATTTATATAATTATTCATAGGTTATTTCGATTTTGTTAAAATTGATAGGTTGAACAAATCCCTAATCGTCTCAATAATTGTGATCACTATAGTCACAAATCACTTTTTTTATTAATTTTAGGCTAAGCCTATCTTTTGGAAGTCAAGTAAAGTTTTCCTTCTTTCAGTAATTTTTTGTATCTGATTAAAGCTTCCATATAATAGTAATCCGCATAGGTAAGTGGAACATCCACTTCTGAATTATGTGGTAGTGAACCAACGCTATGCTTGAGAATAAATCCTCCATTTTCACCGAGTGAAGCCGTATACTTAGGAGAGGCTAGGATCCGTATTTGTTTTTCTACCACTTTCAGATACTCTTCACTTTCTGTTTTGGAAACATACTGACTAAGCTCAACAAAAGCTGAAGCCATCAGAGCCGCAGTAGAAGCATCTCTGGGTGCTGATGGAATATCCGGATCGTCTAGATCCCAATAGGGAATAAAATCCAAAGGCATATTAGGATGGTCTAACAGGTATCTCGCTATTTTTTTTGCTTGGTCCAAATACCTTTTTTTCCCAGTTTCCCTGTACATTACTGTATAACCATACAATCCCCAAGCCTGCCCCCTACTCCAAGAAGAGCTATCATTATACCCTTGGTGGGTTTGCTTTTTATGTGGCTTTCCATTTAGTGTATCATAGGAAACCACATGAAAGGAACTAAAATCATCCCTATAATGATTCTCAAGTGTTTTGTCTGCATGGCTAATAGCCATGTTTTTAAACTTTTTATCACCCGTAAAGCTCGAAGCCCTAAGCAACAATTCCAGGTTCATCATATTATCGATAATGACAGGATATTGCCAATTTTCTTTGTTAAAATCCCATGACCTTATCAAGCCAACTTTAGGATTAAAACGGGTCGAAAGAGACTTCGCTCCTGTCACTAGAACATCTTTATAATCCTTTCTTCCTGTCAATCGTAGTCCATTGCCAAAACTGCAATACAACATAAATCCTACATCATGGTTATCTGTAGTGTATTTTTCTTCCTCAACTCGAGCAGTATAAGCCTCAGCATAGGAACGGACTTGATTGTTTTTGCTGTCTTCATATAAATACCATAATACCCCCGGAAAGAACCCACTGCACCACCACTCAGGTCCAGAGGTTATATTCTTTCCTTCGATATATGATTTAGGAAGAACACCTTCCTGGTCTTCATACATTTCAGCCAAAATCAAACTTTGTTTTAAGGAAAATTCCAAGGCTTCATCTATTACTGATACCAATGGTCTTTCTTGTGATTTTTGTAAAAAACCACTGAAAAAGAAGATTATCAGGAAGCCCAGTACATATCGTGTTTTCATCTTGAAATCAATTATTTAGTGACCAATTGACCATTTAGACAAAGGCATAGTTTTCCCATCATAACCTTAAAAAGGGTACATCTGAGAGGTAGGCTAACACCGAAGAACATTTCTTCGATGTTAGTATCCTTGGAAAATGATCAATGATTGATAAGTTTAATACCCAGAGTTTTGAGGAAGTAAATTAGGGTTTCTGTTCAACTCATTCTGAGGAAGGGGAAGCAGCAAATAATCTTGAACAAAATTCTCATGTGGTTCATAAGAACCTGGAGAAGTAAACGCTTCTTGAGCATTACCCCATCTTTTCAGATCATACCATCGCTTCCACTCAAAAGCCAATTCCACTCTTCTTTCTTCTCTGACAGCAGCTCTAAATTCCTCCTGAGATAACCCTAAAATTAAGTCATTGGGAAAGTCGCTCATTACACCACCTTTATTTCTTGCTCTTTCCCTCACGCGATTTAGGTATTCATATGCTGCAGCAGTTGGTCCTCCATTGGCTTCATTAATGGCTTCTGCAGCCATCAATAATACCTCCGCATATCTGAAAATATTATAATTGTGATCTGAATATGATCCATCTGTATTGGCAGAGGTACCAGGACTGATACACCATTTGGCCATATGGATACGAGGCCATTTCCATTCCTCATACGAAGTAAGTACTCCATCAACATTCGTTTCTGTTAAAAAACTGACTTCCTTACGGTAATCACGATCATCAAAGCTATCATAAACACCAGGGGAAGGAACAATTACACTCCATCCTTGCATATCAGCATCCCTAACACCAGACAATGGGGCCATAAAATCCACATTTTGACCACTAGATCCACCGATACCTCCTTTGAAATCTACTGCCCAGACTTGTTCAGCATGATTAGCATTATCCGCATCCCACAAGTTTTTAAAGTCAGCCAAAAGATCATAGCCATAATTACCTGCATTATTAATCACCCCCTCTGCATGCTCAGCTGCTTTTGCATAATCATGACGCGCCAAATATACAGACGCCAGTAAGGTCTGTGCAGCCCCTTTGGTAGGCCTACTTCTGACATTGTTGGCATAGGTATTTGGAAGATATTGAATTCCTGCCTCACAATCCGCTATGATATTAGAGTAAATTTCTTCAACAGAAGTTTTAGAAATATCAGCTACTGTGCTTGGATCTGAAACAAATTCTCCGATATATGGCACTTCTCCAAACAGTTGAACCAGATGATAATAACTTAAAGCTCTAACCACTTTAGCCTCCGCTATTAATTGATTCTTTTTGTCTTCATTCATATTAATACCAGGAATTCCATCAATCGCTGCATTGGCTGCCCCAATCACAGCATATAAATTAGGCCAAATATTATTGATCATCCCATTATTGGAATCGGTATTGAAGCTATTGATCTGTACTCTTCTAGAAGCAGTTCCAACGTCTCCAATATCCACCATATCTCCTAGAAGTTGAAGAGTGATATTCAGTTTTCTTCCATACAATCTCTCACTGGCCAACATGGAATATGTGCCCATTACAGCAGATTCTGCATCTGCCGGGGTATTAAAGAAAGATTGCGGTGCCAATATCCCTACTGGCTTTTCGTCTAAATTAGTGCATGAGACTCCTACAGAAAGCACCAGGCATATTATTGTTATATTTTGAAGTATCTTTTTCATAATTAGGTAATTTGGAGTTTAAAGTCCTACATTGATTCCAAGTGTGTAAGATTTCACATTAGGGTAGCTTCCATAATCCAAACCTACATTGGTATTGGAATCCCTAAAGCTCACCTCTGGATCATACCCGGAATAATTGGTAAAAGTCAACAAATTCTGAGCACTGAAATACACCCTTAACTTGGACAGTTTCCATCTTTCCAACACTCCCCCTGGCAAATTATATCCTAAGGCCAGGTTTTTCATTCTTACATAGGAACCATCTTCCACCCATCTTGTGGAAACTTCCGGTTTATTTGCCCCAGAAGCTCTCGGAATATTGGTATTTGTATTGGTCGGTGTCCATCTGTTAAGCGCATCAGTAGTTGCATTGCTTTTGCCAGCCATCCAGTCCAACTCCATTCTAGTGTAATTCAACATATCATTGCCTACACTTCCTTGGAAAAAGATATTCAGATCAAAGTTTTTATATTTAAAGTCATTATTAAAACCAAAAATGAAATCAGGGTGCGGATTTCCTATGATGACGCGATCATCGTTATTTACCCTACCATTCGGAATACCATCCAGGTTACCATTAGCATCTCTGCCTGTAATGTCCTGGTACTTGACATCTCCAGCCTGCTTTCCAGGTTCTGCCTCAAAGTCATCATCCTCCTGATATATGCCGTCAAAGATCCATCCATAGAATGCGCCTACTACTTCTCCTTCTCTCAGCACCTGACTATCAGTAGAAATCATATGACCTGGCACAGTAGAATAAAACACATCCCCTCCAGCTAATTCCAGAATCTTATTTCTGTTAAATGAAATATTAAAATTAGTATTCCAACTCAAGTCCCGCTCAATATTTACTGTAGACAAAGAAAATTCCCAGCCCTTGTTCTCCACACTACCTATATTTTGTAAAGAGGTAGAATATCCTGAATACTGGGGAAGTGGGATATTGTATAACAAGTCGGAGGTTTTCTTATAATAATAATCAGCAGTTAAAATTATCCTGTCTTGGAACATTCCGAAATCCAACCCGATATCCGACTGGGCTGTACTTTCCCAAGAAAGGTTATTATTAGCGACGGCGCTTGGAATTACTGCATTTACAGGATTTCCATTAACCACCGTAAAAGATGGTGACAACCTTGCCAAAGATTGATATGATCCTATCTCGGTATTACCAGTAATACCATAGCTTCCTCTTAATTTGAAATGACTGATAGCATCCACATCTTCCAGAAAGACTTCCTTTTTGACATTCCAAGCAATTGCTCCAGAAGGAAAAAATGCCCACTTATTATTGGCGCCAAATCTTGAGGACCCATCATATCTCCCTGTAAAGGTCAACAAATACTTATCATTGAAAGCATAATTTGCCCTACCATAAAAGGATGCTAAACTCCACTCTGTCAAACCAGATGAAGGGCTTTGATAAACAGAGCCACCTTGCAGATTCCAATATGAAAAGGAGTCGGTAATGAAGTTAGTATTTACAGATCTCCAAGATTCACCTCGAAAAGACTGGTAAGAATAACCGGCCATAAAGCTCAACCGATGACGATCGTTAAAAGATTTTGTGTAGTTTAAGTAATTTTCATTCAATAAAATCGTGTTTTTGTTGGAAGAAATCGCTCCTGTACCTCCAGTGTTTCTTCCAGCTCTCAATGTAGTTGGCGTAAACTGACCATTTCTTGTATTATAAATTTGAACCCCGAAGGTGGTTTTAAAGGTCAGGTCTTTAATAAGGTCAATTTCCAAAAAGGAGTTGCCTTGAAAAATATCTGAGACCGTATTGTTTTGGAATTCATTGGCAACTGCGACAGGGTTGTCATGAGGATCCCCTACCTGGTGAATGGTATAATTACCATTTTCATCATAAACTCCTTGCACGGGTTCAAATTTCAAAGCTGCAGAAAGAACACCCACATTGGTAGCCCCGCCTGTAGTTTCTTGAGTTTTGACACCATCATTTTGGGTCCTCATAAAATACATTTTCACCCCAGACCTCACCTTATCACTTAGCTCTATATCCAAATTGGATAGACCTGAAAATCTCTCATATTTGGAATTGATTACTACCCCTTTGTTGCCATAATAGTTTACAGAAGTGTAATATTTCAAATTTTCCTTTCCACCATTGGCAGAAACTTGGTAATTCTGCAGTCCTCCAGATCTAAATATCTTATCCTGCCAATCCGTTCCAATCCCGTATTGCCCAGGATTAGGATAAGGGATGTTATTTACACCATCATTCGCATAGAGTTCATTGATATATTCCGCAAATTGTTGGCCATTGAGTAAGTCAAGTTTTTTACCGATTTCCTGTGCAGAATATGACATATTGAAATTCACTTGACTCCTACCTGCTCTACCCCTTTTTGTAGTAATCAACACTACTCCATTTGCACCCCTAGAACCATAAATCGCTGTGGCAGAAGCATCTTTTAATATTTCCATAGAAGCGATATCTTCTGGTGGTGGCATCACAGCTCCGGCAAATCCATCAACAACATATAATGGGGCTGAGCTGGCATTAATAGAAGTCCCTCCCCTAATTCGAATTCTTGCCCCTGAACCAGGTTCCCCATTAGTAGAGGTGACCATTACTCCTGAAGCCCTTCCTTGGATGGCCTGAGTGGCACTTATGGCAGGATAAGCAGTCAGTTCATCAGAGGTAACAGATGTAACAGAACCAGTTAAATCTGATTTTTTTATTGCTCCATAGCCCACCACTACAACTTCCTCTAAGCTTTCAGCTGAAAGTTTCAAGCTAACTGTAACAGTGGATTTTCCTTCAATATTTACCTCTTTACTATTATATCCAATAAATGAAATCACCAAAACAGAGCTACCATCAGGAATTTCAAAATCGAACTTACCATCTAGATCTGTTACCATACCTATATTGGTCCCCCTGACCATTACATTGGCATAAGGCAATGGATTCCCTGTTTCATCAAGCACTACCCCCTTTATCTTAGTCTTTTCTTTTTTTACTGCTATGGGAGTGTCTGTCACCTGAGAAGTTCGAGATTGGTCATAACCTTCATTTTTTAGGATAATCTGTTTGTTTCTAATAATAAAGAAAACATCAGTTCCCTTAAAAAGCCTCTCCAAAGTAATATCGAGGGGTTCATTATTAGCCTTGAAGGAAACTACTCTAAAAGCGTTAATCTTTTCATGATTATACAGAAACTTATATTCTGTCATTCCTTCAATCTCTTCAAGAACATGAGAAACTTGAACATTTTTTAGATCAAAGGATACCTTTACCTTTTGCGAATACGAATTCGCATGTGTAGATATAATCAACACAAAAAAAAGGAAAACGGTCAATTTCATGGTTAAAATGGGTTGTAACGGATATGGAAAATTATTCCACATCCTATTGTCTTTTTTCATACTTTTGTAAAGTGTTAAATGGTTATTTTGATAATCGTTTTCTATAAGCCGGGGAATGTTGCCGCATTTTCCGGCTGTTTTTTTCGGATGTTTTTTAATCCATAGGCACTATGGTTTTCTTATTGTTATAATATTATTTTTTACCTGATAACTAAACGGTGTATCTTCCTTAAAGGAATTAAGGACCTCTTCGATCGATTCAATATCAAAAGTGGCTGTAAACACTTGATCATTTAAATGAGAGTATAAATTCTTAATTTCAATATTATAATGCCTCTCCAACTTTGCGATTATGGTACTAAATGGTTGGTTTTTCAATATTAGTTTTCCTTCTTTCCAGCCCAAATAAATATCAACATCTACTTTTTCATATTCCACAAACTTCCCCTCTTTACTCCATTCACCTTTAAATCCAGGCTCTAACAATGCAATTCTGGCATCTTCATAGGATTTTTGGGAATCATAAAGTCCTACCGATCCCTCTACTAATACGGTACTAACTGTATGATCTTCTGGATAGGAAGAAACATTGAACTGAGTGCCATACACTCTTACATTTACTTCCTCTGTATTCACTAGAAAGGGATGTTCATCATCTTTGCTAACATCAAAGTAAGCCTCTCCTTTTAAATAAACTTCTCTATTTTTTCCACGAACAAAATTTACTGGATATTTGAGAGAGGAACCTGCATTTAAATACACCTCTGTTCCATCAGAAAGGGCCAATTGAATTTTTTTACCATAGGGAATCACCAATTCATTATAAATCAATTCATCTCCAACTACTCCAGTATATACTATCTGGTCATTTTTTTGTCTTCCTGTTATTTTTCCATTTTGGTCTTTTAGGGCTATCTCTTGATCTAAATTGATCACCTGGACCTCTCCTGCCTCATTAATCAGGGTTATTTCATTTGTGTTAGCTGGATCGATATTTGGTCGACTTTGATTTAAATTCCATAGTAAATAAGATAGGCTCAAAACAGCAATCAAAACAGCTGCATATTTGAAGAAAATAGAAGGGTAGATCTTTTTGCTATCTTCCTTTTTCCTTTCCTTATACTTTTCAAGGACGTTTTCCCACGCCGCATTGGCATCTAATTCTTTACTATTATTTTGATCTGATTCAACACCCTTCAATAATTTAAGCTCATGAAAAAACTGCCTATTTTGGTGAGATTCCTCTAACCAGGTTTTAAACAACTCCTCTTCTTCGTCATTCAAGCTCCCTTGAATTTTTCTAATCAACAGATCCCAGTTTTCCATTCTAATCGTAATTGAATTATTGCTTTTGTTTATAAGATCCAAAAACAGGAAAACAGGGTGACGAATTTTTGAAAAAAAAAAAAAAATTAAACTATTTAAAAAATGTATAGATAGGCGACTATAAGTCCTTTCAAAATGGTTTCCCCCAAAGCTTCTCTCAATACTTTGTAGGCTTTTTTGACTTGAGACTTCACGGTATTGACTGAAATCTCAAGCTTATCAGCAACATTTTGATAAGTAAGTTCTTCCACTATGCACATTAAAAAAACTTTTCTACATTGAACCGGAAGCTTGTTCACTTCTGCTAAAAGTTTGGAATTTTTCTTTTCGACCGTTAATTCAGCGTCTTTTCTGACTAAAAAATTTTCCTCAGCTATTAATTCACCTTCAATGGAGATTAATGTTTTTCTATCACGCAATCGTTTAAGACATTCATTTTTTATAGATCGTTTCACATAAAACTCCAAAAAATCAACATCAGCTAAATTATTCTTGAGCAAAAGTTTAACAAATACATCCTGCACTATATCCTCAGCTTCACTCATGTCATTGACATAAGCCTTCGCTAATAAGCACAATTCTTGGTAATGCACTTTAAAAATCAATTCTAATTTTGATCTCAAAATCAAACGGATTATTGTGGGTTTATCCCAATACTAATCCATTTTTTCTGCTAAACCAAGAATTTGTACTTGCCAAAAATAAATTTTATCTCCGCATATTCTAATTCAACACACTGAATTGTTATCTTATTGTTGTTGAACTAAATCTAAATACACTCACTAATTCACCACCACTTCATCTATAAACACCCAGCCTTTGTCTCCCGCTCCTCTGTGCCAAGAAGGCAAGTGCTGATTGGGATATAGTGTCAGTTTTAATTTGTCATAATTAGCTTGGTCCAACTGATAGAGAATTTGTTTCATCCTGCTTCTTTTTGATTTTTCTGGCACCTCTGGGGTTTCCTGTATGATGGTTTCCCAAGCCCCAGCACCAGTTTTTCCCTCTACCAATATTCTCACCGGGGGAAAGATATGGGCCTCTTCATGATACATTAAACTAAAGGCTATATTTTCAACATCTTGCCCCTCAGGAATGCCAATTTCCAATATCATAGGTTCATCCCTGAATCCTAACCAATCACCAGAAGCGTAATTACTATCTCCTTTTACCAAATCAAATAAAGTGGCTTTACCATTACCTTGATATTCGCCTGAAGGAGAAGTCTTTAAATCTACATCAATTGGCTGGATACCTGATTTATAAAAATAAGCATCTACCAATTCACTCTTGGTCCAACCTTTAGCATAAGCCCTGGCTTTAATGCTTGAGGTATTATCAATTACAATTGGTGATTCATATTTCAAACTGTTAATGCTATCTGGCTCAGAACCGTCAAGGGTATAAAATACCTGAACAGAGCCAATAGGATGCTTGATTTCTACCTTTTCATTTTCGTCGAAAATTTCCTTGTCGAATTTGATCTGTGGTGGATTGAGGGCATAAACTATCCCATCATCACTGAACCCCCATTCCAACATTACGTGAGGAAATTCTTTTTGATAACTTTTGGCATCCTCTTCACTAAGCCCTGTACTCCATAGATACACATACTCTAAGTTTTCAGCTTTGGCAAGGGTTTGGAAAATTTCAGGACTTAGCTTATTTCCAGCCAAAGTTAAACTTCTTAATCTTGGCATGGTTCCTAATACTTTCAGTTGTTCAGTACCAAGATCACAAAAATTAAGCTTTAGTTCTTCTAGGTTCGTAAACTCAGCTAATACGGATAAATCCACCTCTTTCAATGGCATCTTATTTAGGCTAATTCCAACAATTTGGTCTTTCACTTTTTTCAAGTCTTTCAAAGAAGCCGGATCAAATGCATTTGCTCCAAAATAAGACACCTCTAATGCCGGTGACTCTGGATAAAGTGGTTCTACCACTCTGTAGAAATTATTTAAAGAGGTTACTAGATCTGCATCAGCGGCTTCAAAATCAAATGGTGCCTCTTTTTCCAATTGTAAACTGGCCAATTGAAATAAAGTACTTTCCTCTCCTGTATCAATTAATTTCTGATCATATTTGGATCCTCCTTTTACCCATTCCTGCAAAATCTGTAATTCCTCAGGACTTAACTGGGGCTTGCCTTTAGGAGGCATGTGCCCCTTTTCCTCTATTGGTTTTACCAAACGCTTCATGAACAAAGAATTTTCCCAGTTCTTTTCATCAAACAGAACACCGTTTTTGCCCCCCTTTTGGATCATCTCCACTTCATCCAATCTTAGCTGTCCTTTACTTTTACTTGCTTGGTGGCATGAATTGCACTTTTGCTCCATAATAGGTTGAACCAAATGCGCGAAAACTTCAGCTTCCTCCAAGTTCACCTGAACACCATCATTTCCAGCAATAGGTGCCATCAAAAAGTCAGTGCCATGGGTTAGATTAGCTCCCCAATGCCCAGCACCAATCAATACCAACAATAAAGCCAGGCCCATTCCTTTTTGCATTTTAGGCTGTTTTTCCATTAAGAAATAAACCATAACGGCCAAGAAAAACACGGCTACACCCATCCATTTATGAAGCACCAGGTTATCCCCTTCATAGCCTTCTTCTTGGCTCAGCATCCAACCAGTCAATACCGTAACACCCGCAAAAAAACAGGCAAACAATAAAGACCATCTAGCTACTTTTTGCTGATATGGTGAAGGAAGTAAATTAGGTACCAGAACAAATACTAATGCCAATACCATTAATACAATGGGAAAGTGCAGAATCAAGGGATGACTTCTACCCAGCACCTGCAAAATAGGAGGCACCATCATCCTATCCCCACCGATAATAAATATGATAATTAAGCCGGAAAAAACGATCAATAGGTTTTCCAACCAGCCCTGTAGGTTATTTCTAATGTTCATTGTTAATTCTACTAAGCTCATGCCTACTGCTCAAAACAGAGCAGACTGCACCCTCATGAATGATTATTTAACTAAACTATGATCTCCTTCACCACAGATCCCGCCACATCTGTAAGCCTATACCTTCTGCCAAGATGTTTAAAGGTCATTTTTTCGTGGTTGATCCCCATCAAGTGAAGTACGGTAGCCTGGAAATCATGAACATGCACTGGATCTTTGGTAATATTATAGCCAAAGTCATCTGTTTCACCATGTACAATTCCGGATTTCACTCCGCCTCCGGCCATCCAAATAGAAAAAGCTCTTGGGTGGTGATCCCTGCCATAGTTTTCTACCGACATCTTGCCCTGACAGTAATTCGTACGTCCGAATTCTCCTCCCCAGATCACAAGGGTTTCATCCAATAAGCCCCTTTGCTTTAGGTCTTTGATTAAAGCAGCAGAAGCCTGGTCCACATCTTTGGCCTGTCCTGCCATTTCATTTGGAAGATTTCCATGCTGGTCCCATCCTTGGTGATAAAGCTGAACAAAACGAACACCACTTTCTGACAGTTTTCTGGCCAACAGACAATTGGCAGCGTAAGTACCTGGCACTAAGCAGTCAGGACCATACATTTTAATGATGCTATCCGGCTCTTTACTAATATCCGTTACTTCAGGAACAGCTGTCTGCATCCTAAAGGCCATTTCATACTGTTGGATTTTTGCTTGAATTTCTGGGTCACCAAACTGGTCATAGGATATTTGGTTCAAAGATGAAATTTGATCAAGCATTCTTCTTCTGTCCGCTCTTTTCATACCATTTGGATCACCAAGGTAAAGAACAGGATCCTCAGAATTGGAAAACTGAACGCCTTGGTGCACTGCATCCAAGAACCCATTACTCCAAAGTTTTGAATATACCCCTTGTCCATTGCCTTTACCCCTACTCAATAAGACACAGAAAGCTGGCAAATTATTATTTTCACTTCCAAGACCATAACTCAACCAAGAACCCATACTTGGTCTGTTCCCCACCTGTGCCCCCGTTTGAAAGAAGGTCAAAGCAGGATCATGGTTTATGGCCTCTGTATGCATAGACTTAACAATGCAAATATCATCCACAATACTGGCTGTATGAGGGAACATATCACTGATCCATGCCCTAGATTCACCATATTGCTTGAAATCATAATAAGATCCTACCAATGGAAAATTGGTTTGCCCTGCTGTCATCCCGGTCAATCGCTGACCATTCCTGATACTAGCAGGAAGGTCCTCACCCATCCGTTCCCTAAGCATTGGCTTGTAATCAAAACTTTCCAGTTGACTTGGGGCACCATTTTGGAAAAGGTAGATTACCCTTTTTGCTTTTGGGGCAAAATGGGGAATGGCTGCCATTAGATCTTCTTCCATTCCAGCACTGCCTTTAAACAGGTCTGGAATCAATAGGGATCCCAATGCCATACTTCCTACACCAAGACTTAATTTGGAGAGAAATTTCCTTCTATTCTGATTTAATCCGTGCTCTAATATTTCCTTTTCCATATCAAATCTTAGTTATGGTTTCTTCTAAATTGTAAAGTGAGACGATTACCTGCATCATAGCAGCCGACTCTGCACTGACGCCTTCTTCCAACAATGGTTTTTCGCCAATATCTAAGCTTTCTTCAATCACCTCAGGTTTGCCTTCAAAACGTTCTTTCTCTTGCGCATAATATTCCATTAACACATCCTTCTCCTCATCTTTAATATCCCTGCAAAGAATCTTTTTGAAAGCTGTTTCAATCCCCTCTTCTGGACTTAAACCGTCTTTTTCCATTTGGGTACTCATCACTCTTGCTGCCTCCAACACAAATGGGTCATTGAGCATCACCAATGCCTGCAATGGCGTATTGGTCCTGCCTCTGGTCACCTCACATCGATCACGATTACTGGCATCAAAGATGATCGCTTTTGGTGGCGGAACGGTTAATTTGATAAAGTGATAAAGTCCTCTTCGGTAAATCTTGTCACCCTTATCCTGAACATATTTGGCTAAAGAACCTCTTCCTGAAGTAGCCGCCTCCCAAAGACCTTCAGGTTGGTAAGGCTTAATACTCATACCACCAATTTCTTTGTTCAAAAGTCCACTGCTGGCCAATACCAAATCCTGAATATTTTCTGCAGTCAACCTTAATCTTGGGGCTCTTGCCAGATAAAGGTTGCTAGGATCCTTAGCCAGTTTTTTCTCTGTAATCACAGAAGACTGTCTGTAGGTAGCTGAAGAATAAATCTGCTTCATCAATCTTTTAATATTCCAGCCATTATCCATGAAATCCACTGCCAGCCAATCTAATAGTTGGGGGTGAGTAGGTAAATCACCCTGCATCCCAAAATCACCAGCGGTGGCTACGATCCCTTGTCCAAATATCTCCTGCCAAACAAGGTTAACAAACACCCTAGCTGTAAGTGGGTTTTTCTTATCTGTTGTCCATTTGGCCAGCCCCAAACGGTTCTTGGGCAATCCTTCAGCATACTTCATGATGGATGGAGGAGTTTCTGCCTGTACCTCAACTGTAGGAGCATCATAAACTCCCCTATCTAAAATATAAGTCTTACGTAAAGTATCTAGCTCATCCATTACTGAGACCATGATCTGCGAAGTATCCGGCGCATTCAAATAACTTAAAACACCTTCTGGATCCGTATCTTCTTTATTGATCCACAGAATTGGGGTTTTCGCAGGTTTACTTCTTGAAACATCTCCTTCAAATCCTTTTTCAGGAGTGTTGTTAAAGAAGGCATACATTTGATAGTAATTTTCTTGGGAAAAAGGATCATACTTATGATCATGGCACTGGGCACATTCCATGGTGATTCCTAAAATTCCTTTGGTAAATGTATTGGTCTTGTCCAGTATATATTCAACCCTATATTCCTCATGAATAATACCGCCCTCTTCCGTATATTTATGATTTCTATTAAATGCCGTGGCTAATATTTGTTCTTTGGTGGCATTTGGAAGCATGTCCCCGGCTAGCTGCCAAGTGATAAACTGATCATAGGACATATTCTCATTGAAAGCATGAATTACCCAATCACGGTATGGCCATTGGGTACGCATTTCATCATCCTGATACCCATAGCTATCCGAATACCTAGACACATCCATCCAAAGTACAGCTAGTTTCTCACCGTATGCTGGTTTAGCCATTAACTCATCGATCAATGCTTCGTATTTATCACCACTTAGATCCAGATATTTATCGACCAATTCCGGACTAGGTGGAAGCCCAGTAATATCAAGGCTCAAACGCTTAACTAAGGTAGCAGCATCTGCTTCCTCATTTGGGGAGAGCTTATGTTGCTTTATTTGAGCGAGCGCAAAATTATCTATTTCATTTCGGCACCATTCATCTTCAAGTGGAAGAGCTGCTTTTTGAGGAGCAGTAAAAGCCCAATGGGGCTCATATTTAGCACCTTTATTGATCCATTTCTTAATCAGCTGAATTTCTTCCTCAGTGAGCTTAAGGTTGGAATCAGGAGGAGGCATCTGTATACTAGGATCCTCAGTACTTATTCTTTGGTAAACTGCAGACTCCTTGGCCTTTCCAGGAACAATCACATGTTCCTCAGGTGAATCTTTTAGGGCAGCATAGGCTCCTTCTTCAGTATCCAGTCTTAGACCTGCTTCACGCTTATTGGCATCTGGACCATGACAAGCAAAACACTTATCCGACAAAATAGGCCGGATATGGAAATTATAGCTTATCTGATCAGATGCTACCATAGGATTGCTAGTATCTGTCCCAGAATTACAAGAGCTTAAAATTAAAGCACCTAACACTCCAGTAAGCAGAAGGTTAACTTGGGTTTTCATGCTTATATTTAATTTGTAGGTTTGTTTAAACAAATATGTGGAAAATACTTTCAAAACCAATAATTAACAATTAACTGATTTTCTTTTAGTAACATATTTTTCTTTGTAATAATCCCAAAACACTCTTTTGAAATGATTTTATGCTCAAAATAGGGCAATTACCCTAAATTATAAATTTTCTTTAAAAAATAAAATGGAAATCCGAAATCGTTTATTTTCCCATATAGTTCAAATCCATTCTTTAGATACCATGGAACATTCTTTTCAGTGGAAGTTTCTAAGCAAATAGTTTGATTGTTATCTCTTCCCAATTTCAAAACCTCATTCAATAAATCGGTCCCGATTCCTTTTCCTTGCATAGCAGGATCTACTCCAATATACCAGAGATATAATATTTGACCTGAAGGGTAATTTCCCTTGACGATTGATTGTCTTTTAAGTGCTTTTAGAATATTAGCTATACCTATAGTACTAATAATCAATTTAATATCCAACATAATAGCCTTAAAGAGAGGAGGCTTTGAATCCATGTATTGAACTAAAGCACAGGCACTTTCATCATCACTCAAATAAACTTGGCCATTAAGTTTACAACTCTCATAAGAATAATCCATTAGGCCAGCAATCCTCTTAAATCTTTGCGAATCCTTTTTAATCAAATAGTCCACGCTCCTATTATCATTAAAGGACTTACACAAAATACTAATCACCTTGGTTTTATCTTCTCTTTCTGCTATTCTCATTATTTGTCTTATATCGATAAAAGAGAAATAATATTACTTAATATGACTTATCTTAAAAGCCCAAGCATTCTCACACGGCAGTTCATCATTGCTTAATTCAGGCATCTCGATCACCAACTTCCTATTTTCCACTTTATAGGTCAATTCACCCTCGTGGCCCAAAAGACTCACTTTGGTGTCCTTGCTCACTTTAACATCATCTATCACCAACTGTTTCTTGTGAAATTTAGGACTGATTGCAAAAAGGTCATCACCTTTTATAGTAAAGAAAAGCTCTTTTACGGCCTTACCAGGTGCAGGATCAATTGTTTGCTTCAGGATATAATCCCCTCCCAAATATCCCTTTTTATGGTCAATGCTCCTATCACCTTCAGACCATTGCGCTGCTCTTTCCCATTTCCTACTTCCATAAATTGCCTCCCCATTGACTTTCAGCCACTCTCCTATTTCTAGAAGTCTCTCTTGCATAATTGGAGGGATATTACCTCTGGCATCTGGTCCTATATCCAGCAAAAGGTTTCCGCCATTACTTACGATATCTACAAGCATTAATATCAAAGCTTGTGTACTGTTATAATCCTGCGCATCTTCATTTTGATTATACCCAAAAGAAAAACCCATTCCACGGCATTCTTCCCAAGGTTTATCAAACACTTTTCCAGCTTCATATTCTGTGGTATAGTAACCACCATGCTTTTGTCTCAAACCCTTACCCCAACGGTCGTTCACCAAGATATTATCCTTAGCTGCTGACTCATTATAAAGCCAAGCCAGAAACTCCTCACTTTTCCACTTCTCTCCTTCCATTTCCCATTCACCATCAGTCCATAAAATATCTGGTTGATAATTTTGAACCAAATCCTTTATTTGAGGAAGATAATGTTCATCTACAAATCTATCTTTATCACTTAGCCATAATGGATGATACCATTCATAGAGCGAATAATAAAGACCCATTTTTACAGAAGTATTCTTAACTGCTGCACTCAGTTCTCCTACCAAATCCCTCTTTGCCCCTACTTCCATACTGTTCCACGCAAACCCTCTATCATTGGCTTGTTCATTTGGCCATAGGGTATAACCATCATGGTGTTTTGAGGTCAGTACGATATACTTGGCTCCCGCCTCTTCAAATAATCCAGCCCATTCCTCCGGATCAAACAGATCAGCAGTAAACATATCCCCAAACTCATAGTAGTCAAAATGTGCACCATATGTTTTCTTGTGGTATTGATATACTTCATCACCTTTGAAATTTCCATTTCCAAAAAGAGCTTTGTTTTGAAGCCAGAACTGATACCATTCAGAATAGGTGCCCTTGGGAGACCAGGCAGGAACTGAATAAGGTCCCCAATGTATGAATATACCAAACTTGGCATCTTCGAACCACTCCGGAACTGGCCTTTGATCTAATGATTCCCAGTTAGCCTCATAATTTTGGGCATTCAAAAAAGTAGAACTCAATATCAATAACGATAAACCAATTAAAACATTCCCAATGTTCTTCATCTGCAAGTATTTCCTTTTATAATCAATTCTTAACCCTCAAAATCATTTTCATTCTACAAATTATAAAAATTTACACTTTATCCCACACCCACAACTAATTACGCAAAAATAGTACGTACAAATGCAAACCTTCAAATATTTTCGATGTTAAGCACTCCTCATGTTAATCAGTTGTATCGCATAAATTGTACTTACTCCATTACTAAATAGCGGAACATTGCTAAGGACAAAAAAATGGATACCTATCCTGATATCCATTATAAAAGGCGTGAAAGTTCATTACAAAAAAACACCTCCTAACTTCCCCATAGTTGTCAGATACTTAATCTTCTAATTCTTGTATTTTATCAAACATCACCTTGAAGGTATGCCAGGAAGTTTTATTTCCGCCTTCTCGATCAGGTTTATTTTCATAAAATCCATCCATAAAATTCCCGGCTCCAGTCCATACCGTTTGCATGATGCCCTGAAATCGATCCTTCATTTCATCAGTGGATTTACTTCTAAATTCATACATATCCTCAACTTGTGCTACTGACACATCAGGATTCCTCCAATTACAGGTTAACACATTAAATCCTTTCATGGCAAAATACACAGCAGATTGATCAGGTCTTTCATAATGCCAGTCTCCAATAATGACATCTTTTGGAATCAAATCGATTGCTCTGTGGGTATTGTTCATACTGGCCTCCCACATTCCATACCCAGTAATCTTTCCATCCAACAAACGATCTCCCCAAATCCACAGTTCTCTTTTATCCTGGGCTAAATGATTCCTGATTTTGCTCACCTCTCCAGCAAACAATTCTGCTTTATCCCTTCCAGAGCATCTTGGGCAATCATCCTCTCCTAAATAAAACACCTCATCCATACCCGCATGAAAAGCATCCGCTTCAAATACTTCACAGATCTCGTCGACCATATCAAAAACGACCTCATGAACATCTGGATGAAGAGGACAATAACTCTTGCAATAAAGTCCATCTTCATTAGGCCATTCATATTTCTCAGGCAATTTCACATTTGGAGTTTCATCAAATTCGGGATATACTTCCAATAATTTACCCATTTTGCTGTGCCATGATTGATGCCCTAGGAGGTTGATCTGAGGTATCAGCCTGATATTATTTTCTTTACAGACTGCAACCATTTTTTTCACCTGTTCTTCGCTTAGGGGATCCTCACCAATTAACTCTGGACGCCCCTCATATTCATACCTGTAATCTACTCTAAGTATCAGGGCATTAATTCCTCTTGTAGCTAATTCCTCATCTATAAATTTCACAAAGCGATCTACCTCCTCAGGCATTGGTGCGGCAATAGCAAAACCTTTTACAGGCAAAGCTTCATAAGACACTTGAGCCATTAGGGGCTGTAAGCAACTTATCAATATCAACGATAAAATCTTTATTATTTTCATCTTTCTGTTTTTAAGGTTAATTGGTGTCTCCAAGGATAAGGTATTAAAGTTTCAACCTCAATCTTAACTTCTCCAAAACACCGGCAATTACAATAATCACTATAGAATAAAGAAGACATTTTATGATACCCAATACACCTGACCGCAATACTAGCGGTAAACTTATTCCTATTATCGTATAAATGGCATAATGAATATAGGGCAACAAATAACATGTAAGTGTACTTGTACCTGCTGGTTTAATTATATTAAACCACTTCATTTGCTTTTTGATATCTATCAACCAAACAAAAAAGGCAAATCCAGCAACACTTATAGCTATACAAATACTTAACCATGAGGGAGAATCCCCGATCTTATGAATCCCCCAAATGGGCCTAGTCACTATTCCATAAACCAACATAAGAGCTGAAAAAGCAAAAGACAATAGCCAGAAATGCTTGTGATTCCCTTTTAGAAACCACTTTCGATAACTTAATGAAATAATAACCCCTGCCATGGTAAAGGCCGGCATTGCACCATTACCTACTATCCATATGTATTCCTTCATTGGGGTCAAGAAGTTCAACCAACCCAATTCATTAAAGGAATTAAATGTAAAGAAAAACACAAAGGCAATTATCTGCCATGCACTCGCCCCCTTGGTGACAACATAGATTATAGCACAGATCATATAGGCCCAGCCGATAAGTCCCAAAATCCCATACCATTGCGTACGCATCCATTCAGGATTTTCGACTGTCCCACCTTCGTAGACATATGCCATGACAGTTAATAATAAAATTCCAGTAGCCTGAATTACATATTTCTTGCTTTTCGCAAGATGCTTGGGAAAATCCAACCAAATCATAAAGAAACCTATGGTGATCAGAATCTGCCATACCGGTTTCGGTAAAACAGCTCCATCGCTATAAGACTCCAAATTGACATGAAAAATCCCCATAATAAGCAGGGCGGCTGACCTGATAAATATATGCCCTATAGTGCTTATGGTACTAGCTCCTTTTTTCAGTCTACTTTGGATAGCAAAAGGAATAGATAATCCCATGATTACCAAGAATGCCGGAAAAACCACATCCGAAAACCCCAATCTATCTTCACCAAATGCGGCATGACCAATCCAAGCCGGATAGCCAGCTAAACTCCATAAATCGTTCACAAAGATCATCAGAAACATGGTAAAAGCACGGAAAACATCTATTGCATAACTTCTGCCTATATGCGGAATTGCCGAACTGGTGTCATTTTCCTTTTCTGGCCTTTGAATTATTATACTTGATCCGTCCATTTAAATACAATTAAGAAATAATTTGATTCCTTTCAGGTTTTGAAAAAATTGCCTTGAGGCATTAACCTGATTTAATCCTAAACTAAACTTAAACAAAACTATCCAATTCTTCCTCTTTAATCTCCTATATTTTCTTTCAGATATTCAGTAAAAAACAAAAATATTCAGTACCCCACAATACCCCTTAAACGATTATAACCTCATATAACAATTGTTTAATTTGTAGCAAAGTGCAAGGTTGATTTAGGCTTTTTACACTACCTTTACAAAGTAAAATCAGGAGCTAATCCAATTAAGTTTACACTATCTTCAATTTTATAGTTTTTTGTAAAAATCCTATTGGAAACACAAAATGAACGGCAAAAAATCATAAACATTAGTGTCTGCTATATTTACTATTTTTGACATTAATTGCTATATTTTGAAGTAAATTCTTTTATAATTTATCCCCCTTTCATTTACCAACTTAGTTTCCCTACTCACAATGCTAAATTTTAAAAATCGGATCATTATTGGATTCTCTATTTCACTAATCATCATTGCTTTAGTGAATTACTCATCCTATAATAGTTTAAAGTCCTATGAAAACAGATCAGAAAGAGTAGAACACACTTATGATGTCCTAGTGACAACAAAAGAAACACTTATCCAATTACTCATTGCAGAAGCTAGTCTGAGCAATTTTGCCTTAACCAATCAAGATTATCAACTAAATGGCTATATAACGGCCAAAGACTCCATTCAAGAAAGCCTGGATAAACTCAAAAATCTTATATCAGACAATCCCAATCAGATTAAGCGGGTAAAGGAATTAGAAGGCTTAGTTGAGAAGATATTATTAAATATCGATGAATCGATTGATGGATCTAAGAAACTGCAAACCGAGAATAAGGAAATTAGAACAATTAGAACGTATATTTGAAGAATTTTCCCAAGCAGATCCTACCATTACCCATAAATACGGAGGCACAGGGCTTGGATTAAGTATTGCTCGAAACCTGGCGATATGTAAAGGAGGGGACTTAAAGGTTGAAAGTACATTAGGAAAAGGGTCGACTTTTACATTTATGAATGATTTTGAGCTAGTAAAGGATGAGTATATGGAAGAAGAAAATCAAAAAGATCAGGAAATCCGACCTTTTGAGGAAACAGTTTCCATTTTGATGGCAGAAGACAATATGATCAATCAGTTTGCTGCAAAACATGTTATGAAAGATTGGAACGTAAATCTTGAAATAGCAGAAACAGGAACTGAAGCTGTTCAATTGTTTAAGGAGAAAAGCTTTGACATTATTTTGATGGACATGTATATGCCGGAAATGAATGGATTTGAAGCCACTCAGATCATCAAAAAGGAAATGCAGGAACAAAATAGTGAGATCCCCATTATTGGGCTTTCAGCAGTAGTGCTCGAAGAAGATATACAAAAAGCAGAGTCTGCTGGGGTATGTGATATTATTAGCAAACCATTTGAGCCTATAAAGCTATATTCCATGATCAAAAAGCACCTTGAAGCAGTTAGGTAAAATCAGGCTAGATGTTGAATAAAAGGCCTTCTCTCGGAGAAGGCCTTTTATTTTACTAAGAACTGCTTTTAAGACAAAGCCTCTTCAGCTTTTACATCCCTTTGGATCTTATTCCCTTTAAATTTCATAAACAAAAGGAAGAATATTATTGTAAGTATTGCTGGCAAAATAGCTACATAAGACAAAGTCGATGCACCGCTATCTGCATCCATAAATGAACCCATTACAGGTAAGACTATAGAAACAGAGAACATGCCTAAACCTCCCATCAGGGAAAGGCCAAGAGCACCACTTTCTGGAATTCTTTCGGCAACAAAACTTAACATTGTTGGCCAGAAATAAGTAATTCCTATCGCAAAAACAAAAGCAGCAGCAAATACAATGGCACCACTCGCATTGCTTAGCCAAAGCAAGCCAATACAGCTAAAAATAGCGGAAAACAGCAACATTCCAGTAGTATCCAACTTCTTCACAACGGGACCTGCAAACCCTCTTCCTATTGCCATAATTCCATTTACGAAGGCTAAGATCAAAATGCCGGAAACACCAGTTTCGCTCAGCAATGATTCAATTCTCTGGTTGGTCCCCAATTCAGTGGAAGCTGTCAACAACATGCAAAATCCCATCAATAAAAATAAAGGAGACACTACGGCTTTCCACATTTGCTTATTGGAAACTCCCATAGCCACTCTTTCAGTTTTTGGCAAATCTTTGCCCATGAACAAGATACCATAAAGAACAAGCGGGATAAATAATACGGCTACTAAAGCTTGCCATGGCAATCCTAGCATGTCCATCATAAAATAGCCAATGAGGCTGCCTATCACAATTCCACCTGGGAACCATACATGAAAACGGTTTAACATCTTCGTTTTGTTCTCTGGAAATAGACTTGCCACCAAAGGATTACAAGCTGCCTCGACCATTCCATTACCAATACCAATGAACATGGTTCCTAAGAAAAAAGAGTAAAACTCGGTAGAGAAAATTGTTAGTACAATTCCAACTAAATGACTAAAAAAAGCCATCCAAACTATCTTTTTGATACCAAAATAGTCCACCAAAGGACCACCAATAATCATGGCTAGGGTAAAGCCCCAAAAAGCTGGCGCAAATGCCAAGCCTATTTCTGTACTTGTTAATTCGAAATCAGTTTCTAAAACACCTTCTAATTTTGCCCTGACAGCAAAGGTCATTGAGGTGACAATTAATGCCAAACAACTGGCATTAAATAATGCATACTTTTTAATAGTCTGGTTCATTACTTTGGGATTTTGTTTATTTAAAGGTTAATGAAATTCTATCAGTTCAAAAACAGCTTGAAAATAAAAAATATTAGCTTTCAAAACCTAATTTTTTATGCTTTTTTCATCTATAAACTATTAGAGCAGACCTCATATGGCTAAACCACAAAATCATCTACCGAAACAATAAGTATTTATAATATAATAGCCAATTAGACCCTAACCATTTTAAGGAAGTACAAACATTAATTATTCAAGATAAAATAAAAGTGCCCAGACAAACCATCTGGACACTTAGGATGATCACTCTTATCAAAAAAGAATCCCTATATAAGGTGATCGCTACTTTGGAAGATTAACGATTGAGGGATATTCTACTGCCTTATTACCATTCTTATGCCAAGCATAAAATCAGCCTAAAACAGATAAAATCGAGGATTCGTATTATTTCTATTTCCATTTATTGGAATCCTATTCCATATATGGAAAACTTAATTTGAATATGGATTTCCCAAAAATAAAAAACTGAACTTCAAGGCTCAATGCCAGGTATAAGGATTTAAATCAGCTTCACCTTCTTTAATTCCATATTTGCTTCTTCAACCACAGCCTCTATCCTACCCAGAATTTTCACTATCTCATCTTGGTTAAGCTCTCCTTCTTCCAGCAGCACTATATCCTCTTTGACCCTAGTAATTCCCATACTATTCAATGAGGGTTTTAATCGATGAGCTACTTTTTGAACCTCCGCTAAATCCCTATTCATTAAAGCCTCCCTCATTTCCTTAATGGAGGAATTAGAAACCTGAATAAATAAGGTTATCATGTTTTGCATGAACCCTAAATTTCCATTGCAAATGGTTTTTAATTTTTCGAGGTCATATAACAACTCCTCAGGAGACTCTACTGACTGAATTTTACTATTTTTCAACTTTTCAAATAATTCATATTCATCAAAAGGTTTAATCAGATAATCATTCATGCCTGTTTTACCGAGCATCTCCACCCTCATCATTTCCATCTCTGAAAATACACCGATGATGGAGATATCAAGCCCCCTCTTTTGCCTAATAATTTTGGCTGTTTCTAAACCATTCAATAAAGACAAATCATCACTCAATAGCACAAAGTCGACTGAACTCTCTTCCAACTTTTTCAAGACCTCCAATCCGTTATTACATACCTGAACCTCAGCTCCCTTTTCTTGAAAAAGCCCCTTGATCATTATTCTATTGAGCTCGTTTTGCTCCGCCAATAATATCTTCTTGTCCTGAATAAAATCAAAATCAGCATCTGCCGATGGCAACTGATCTTTAGGTTTTCCTATTTTAAAACTGATTTCTAGGCAAACTACTTCTTGCCACTCCTTATCAAGCGTATAAATTAACTGTCCCTTCAGCATGGGGATCAATTTATCGTCTGTAAATAGATTATAAAACTTAAAAAAACTTCCTATTGATTTATCAGCATCCTTTTGAAGGGATTCAGAGGGTAATGCCATTTTTAAATTATCATTCCCTATATCAGTAAGTTTAAGCTGAATAATTTGTGTTATCTCATTTTCTTCCTTTAACTCACAGCTAATTTCCAATCTACCCGTTTTGGAATAAAATAAACCTTGATAAATTAATTGACAAAAAACTTGATTTATCCTGTAAGGATCCCCTATGAGAACAGGAGAAATAAGGTGATCTATAAAAGCTAAATTCAGTAACTTTCCCTTTTCCTGAGCATGGGGATGCATAAATCCAATTGTTCTTTGCAATAGCTGCTTTAGATCAAAGCCTACATTTTCCAAAGAGACTTTACCTCTTTCTATATTCTGTTTATCTATATGATGATCTAAAATCCTCAGCAAAATTCAGGTATTAAAAAATTTAAAAACAATTAACAGATCTTTATTTTGACATAAAAACACTTTTATAAACACATTATTCTAAGCATTAAAGCTCCCCATCCTTTATCATTTTATAGATAGTACTCTTACCTATATCTAACTGTTTGGCTGTGCTGACCACATCATTATTGTTTTTATTCAAATAATATCTAATTATATCAGTGGTGTGATCCCTTAGAGACTTTTGCTCGGCTAGAAACATGTCTTCCCTCACTATGCTATTAAATGATAAATCGTCTTCTGTTATTTCCTGCTCATTCGACATAACTATAGCCAGCTCAATTACGGATTTTAGTTCACGTACATTACCCGGGTAATGATATTTCAGTAACTTATCCTTAGCATATTGATTTAAACCAATACTTGCCATTTTGTTCTCACGGGTAAACTCATCAATAAAATACTTTGCCAAGATCAAAACATCACTCCCCCTTTCCCTGAGAGGGGGCAGCAAAATGGGTAGCCCCATAACCCGATAATATAGATCCTCCCTAAACTCATTTTTCTTTACCTTTTCAGCCAAATCCTGATGGGTGGCGACTATCAACCTTACATCCAGTTTAATCCTTTCATTTCCTCCTACACGCGTGATTTCACGCTCCTGCAAAACCCTCAGCAACTTGCTTTGATTATTAAAGTCCAGTTCAGCTATTTCATCCAAAAAAATAGTACCGCCTTCAGCCTCTTCAAACTTACCTATTTTTCTAGCCACAGCCCCTGTAAACGCCCCTTTTTCATACCCAAACAACTCACTTTCTATTAGTTCACTGGGTATTGCTGACATATTTACGGCAACAAACTTTTTATTCTTTCTTTTACTATTATAATGGATGGCCTTGGCAACCACTTCCTTTCCAGTACCTGTTTCACCTGAAATTGAAACATTGATATTAGTTTTAATGGCTTTTTCAATTAGCCCAAAAACTTTTTGAAGTGAATCACTACTGCCAATAATGCTCTTTTGGAAATTGAATTTTTGACCCAATTCCTCCTTAAGGCTTTCTACCTCCTTTTTCAGGCTTTGGTTTTCCCTGATTCTGACTACACTGTTCCATAGCAGATCTTTGGTGGTATCATCCTTTATAAGGTAATCGCTCACGCCCATTTTGAGCAACTTGACCGCTACAGCAATGTCCTCTTGGGAACTTACCACAATAACAGGCAAGTCTGAATGGGTCTCCCTGATCTTCTTGAACAATTCATCACCCTTCATATCCGGTAAGGAAAAATCTAAAGTCACTACATCAGGCTTTTTATGCAAATTGGCCAAAAGCTCTTTACCCGTTTCGTATCGCATCACCTGATAATCTGGATTAAGTCCTAAATGGTACTCCAAGATTTGTCCATACCAAGGGTCATCCTCTACAATAAAAATTTGAAATCCGTTCGTTTTCATAACAATTAAAGAATTGGGGTAAGCCCCTTTCAAAAATCTAATATATGCAAAATATGAGTGGATTAAAGTACAGAATTTAGAATGAATTCCAAATTCTGGAAATCTGGCACAGATCAAAACCACTCAAGCAACTCATAATCAATGTATTAAAATCAAGGCATACGAATTGTAAATTAATTATCAAAATCATTTAGATTCTGGACAAAGAAAATGAACCCAGATAGAATTAGAAGGAAAAACAAACTGTAAGTATGGTCCTTCAAAATCTATCCAAGACAGAGGCTCGATGATTTTTCCAGAAAACATTGAAATGCTTAAAGTTAGATAGTAAAAGTTGATTGATCACCCAAACACCAACTCAATTACACTTTAAGTCAAGCTTTCGAGAGGGTAATCCCCTCCGAAAGCTTTTAATTTTTTATATACTGCTTTACAGCAGCTATAGAAACCTTCAGTTCTTCCAAAACCTTTTCCACCAATACAATAAGGTTCAAATCTTCAAAATCCTTACAACCTGATTTTTCTATTCCTCCTGATAATTCGGCTAGTTTTTCCATTCTTAGGGATCTAGATGAGCCATATAACTTATGTGCAGCAATGGTAAGTTGAGGATTTTTATCTTTTGACAATTGCGCAATATCCTGTAGGGAGCTTTCCAATTCCTTCACTCCAGATTTCAAAATGGTCTGGAACATTTCATTTTCAACCTCATTTATACCCAATAATCTCTTAAGCTGTTCAACATCAAAATCACTCATTGACTCCGCTTTAGAAGGCTTAAAGCTAGAAGTATATTCTTCCGGTTTTACAGTCCACTTCTCTAGTAATTTGACTAAATCTTCTTCCACAAATGGCTTGGCTATAAAGTCATTCATACCAGCTTTTAGGCACTTTTCTTTTTCGCCCTTAATGTTCCCAGCTGTTAAGGCAATAATCAGAATATTATTTTTATGGTATTTTTCCCTAATTGCAGCGGTAGCCTCGTAACCGTTCATTTCCGGCATTTGGACATCCATGAGAATTATATCAGGAAGTTCCTTAGAACAGATCTCCAAAGCCTCCTTACCATTAAATGCTTCCAAAATTTTAATTCCAGGCGAAAGGTTTTCCAATACGGTTTTCGCTAATAACATATTTATACTGTTATCCTCCACCAACAGCACCTTAGTGTTGCTTGGCAGTACTGAAGTCTCTTCTACTTTTTGATCCTGATTCTTCTTATTAATACCTTTTCTATTGATGGTCAAAAGTGAGTTGTACATATCCCTCAACTTGATGGGCTTCACTAATCTAAGCTGAACATTTAATTCCCTACATGCCTTGACAATTTTTTCGTCATCAGAAGAACTATGTAAAAAGATAATAGGCTCCTGATCAAAACTTTCCCTGATTTTTCTGATAGTCTCAATTCCATCCATCATGGGCATATGATAGTCCATCAGAATAACATCAAATTTCTCCCCATTGATCAGTCTTTGAATAGCCTCAAACCCATTTTTAGCCTGAACAGTAGAAATCCCCCTTAGTTCTAGCATTCGCTCCAGGATCATCCTATTATTCTCATTATCATCTACTATCAAAATACTTTTGATATCAAGCTCCTCATCCCACACCATTGGTTCGCCATGTTCACACTTCACTTTGAGGTCAAAATAAAAGGTGCTCCCCTTTCCCAATTCACTTACCAAATTCATCTTGCTTCCCATCATATGTAGCAAGCTATTTGAAATAGTAAGGCCTAGGCCAGTACCACCATACTTCTTGGTAGTACTAACATCTTCTTGAGAAAAGGCTTTAAATATTTTGTTTTGCTTGTCAGGATGAATACCTATGCCTGTGTCCTTCACAGAAAACCTGATAGCCATCTCACCATTTTTATTGGCTTTACCCAGTGGACTTAATTTCAACTCTATCTCACCTTTCTCAGTAAATTTGGAAGCATTTCCTAATAAGTTTACCAATACTTGCTTTAGCCTTACACTGTCCACCCATATATACCTAGGAATATCAGGATCGATATTAAGCAACATTTCAAGTCCTTTTCTATGGACTTCATAGGTGATGATATCACTTGCCTGGTTGGTAAGCTCGTACAGGTCATTCTTATCCACATCCAGATCAAGCTTACCAGCCTCTATTTTTGAGAAATCAAGAATATCATTGATAATGTTTAATAGAGAATTGCCGGATTGATTGACAATAGAAAGGTACTGAGCTTGGGTTTCTGTAAGTTCGGTTTTCAATACCAAGTCCGTAAAACCAATCACCCCATTTAATGGTGTCCGGATCTCATGGCTCATATTGGCCAAGAATTCCGATTTGGCAATACTCGCCTGTTCAGCAAGCACTTTTGCCCTTTTCAGTTCTTCTCTTTGAAGACAGGCTTCAGTAATGTCCTGAGTAAGCATCATTATACCGCCAATCTCCCCATCAAACTGATACCAGGGTCTAACTTCCCACCTCAAGTATTGGTCATGATCCCAGCCAGGTGGTCTCCAAACATCCTCTTCATTGCTGATCACTTCTCCCTTCAAACACCTGGAATGAATGCTCTTCCATTCATCAGAAATACCAGGGAATACCTCATAATGAGACCTGTTTTTCAAATCTTGTCCCTGTAACTTATATTCTTCCAGCCACCTATTTGAATAAGCAACATATTTGATCTCAGTATCAAACATCGCCACTGCTGCAGGCGCGTGCGTAACAAATGCATTTAATCTGGCCTTCTCGATAATGAGCTGCCTCTCTGCATCTTTACGTTCAGTTATATCAGTTGCAATACCCAAATACCCTTCAATATCTCCCTTTTCATCTCTAATGGTTGTAACTGCAAGGGAAACATAAAACCTTGAACCATCCTTTCTTATATAAGTCCACTCTCTTTCTTCCGCTCCCTCTAATTGTGATTTATATACAAATACCCTAAAGCCCTCTATTTTCTCTCCATATTCTTCACTTAATTCTTCTCCCCGCTTAGCTACCTCATTTGGATCGTGAATTATTGCAGGGCTTTGTTTATTCACCATTTCATCAGCACTATAGCCCAACATTTTTTCTGCCCCTCTATTGAAAACGATGATCATTCCATATTTATCAGTAGAAATGATACTCACTTCGGAAGAAGCATTCTGGACGTCCTCCAATAACTTCTTAGACCTTATGATTTCAATTTCTGAATGCTTTTTTTCATTGATATCTTGGAATGTCCCAAACAGCCTTACACAGATGCCATTTTTAAACTCAGGATGTCCAATGGCCCTAACCCATTTCTCCTTGCCCTTAGCAGTAATTAGTTGTAACTCCAGATCGTAAGGCTTTCCTTCACTAGCAGCTAATTCAACTGCCTTGATAATCTTATTTCTACTTTCACCTTCTTTATAAAAATCAATGGCATCATCAATATCAGGCTGAAAATCCTCATCTACCTCATGAATTTCTCTGGTTACTTTTGACCAATGGATTTTATTCTTCTCAAAATCACATTCCCAACCTCCCACTCTTGCCATTTCATTGGTTTGCTGTAAAATTTCCTTAAGCCGGTTATATTCCAGCTCCAATTTATTCCTCTCTGTGATATCCAATGCATTGCCCAAAACATATTCAGAACCATCTTTTCCTTTCTCCAGCACATTTGAAAACAACCAGATTTTAGGTTCTCCAGACTTATTCAGGATTTTCATTATCCCTTGGGCAAACCCTTTTTCTTTTATTGAAATAAGGTAGCCTTCAAACCCTTTTTGATGATTTAGGGGCATTAGGCTCTGCAATTCTCTACCAATCAACTCCTCTTTTTTGTAGCCCAGGCTGTTCGCGCTGGACTCATTGACCATCAATAACTTACCCGAGAGATCATGAATACACATCAAGCCCAAGGAGTTTTCAAAAAATTTCCTAAATCTATGCTCTTCAGCATCGCTCTCATCTTCCGTTAGGGCCAAACTCTCCTTGATTTCCTCCAAAATCAGTTCCATGGATTTCCGCTGACTTTCACTGTATTGCTGATCAGAATCACCCAAAAGAACCACCCAATATTTTAAATACTGATTTTCATTTTGAATTGGTGAAATTGAGCAATACTCCATGAAATAATCACCACATTCAAATCCATTTGTTCCTTCCAACTTACCATATTCCATTCCTTGAGGAAACTTTAGACAAAGTCCCTTGAAATCAAGCCTTTGAACATTGAATTCCTTTTCATCTATACCAAGGGCTTTTACAAGCTCGAACTGATCCTCAAATTGCTTAAGAATAAGTGCAACGGGTAAGTCAAGACTTACCCTTAATAACTCCAACAACCTCCCCAACTTGAGTATGATTTGATTACTATAAGACGCATCAGATTGACCATTAATGTTTAGAACAGGTTGCTTCATAATTGAGAACAAAAGCCGGTTAAGCTAATCGAAATATGATTTTTTGTTTTTACACACAAATAAAACGCTCTTAAAAACAAGCGCTTTAAACTATTAAAACGGTAGATTAAAAGATAAGACTATAAAAAGGATTTTGGAAATAATTTCAATCAAAACAAGTTTAGCTCCTATTATAAAATTGCTCTAAACGTGTATAAACATCATCAATTTGTAAACAAAATCCACTCTTGATCTATAACAAAAATTGCTTCTAGTCATTACTTATGATAAAGTAATGACTAGAAGCAATATCCAAACTTCAATTTATCAAAAGCTTTTACACCGTGTTATGATGAATTGTATTTTCGCTTTTATAACAGGGAATAAAAGGGAGTCAGATCAAGCGGATCATCCATTTCTTTCTGTAATTTCAGCAAATCTTCAAATAAACCTTTGACCCTTTCTGCTTGTTCAGGATTTCCAGCCAAATCGTTCATTTCCAAAGGATCATTTTCCAAATCAAACAACAATACCTTATTGATTTTTGGGTAAACCAATAGCTTATATTTATCCTTACGGATCATTCTTTGATAATCCACATATGCTCCATATATACCTTTTTCATAGGCTCCTTCTTGCGTTTCATTCTTGGCCAAGGATAAAAAGCTGTTGAACTCAACATAATCTGGCTTTTCTATCCCAGCCAACTCCAAGGAAGTGGCCATCACATCTTGCAAATAGATATCATTATCCACTTTATTTCCTTTAGGCAAATCAGGGCCCATGGCCATGAAAGGCACACGAATACTGTGATCGAATAAGCTTTGCTTCCCTAGCAAACCATGATGCCCCACAGCTAAACCGTGATCTCCAGTAAAAAAGATATAAGTGTTTTCCAATTCTCCTGATGCTTCCAAAGCATCTAATATTTCCCCTATTTGCTCATCCAAATGGCTAATAATGGCATAATATTCCTTCTTATGCGTTTTTATTGCCAATTCAGTCCTTGGAAAAGGTCCCAAAGCCTCATCCCTTAACCCTATTGAATTTCCAATATCATCTTTATAAGGGTACTCAGGCAACCAGTTTTCCGGAAGAGGTATATTCTCCAAGGGATATTTGTCCAAAAACGATTGAGGTGCCTGCCTTGGATCATGAGGAGCATTAAAGGCGATATACATAAAAAAAGGATTCTCTTTCTTTCTGGCATCATCCAGAAATGCTAAAGCATCATCCTTAACCACCTCACTCCAATGTTTTCCACCTTCCCAATAACCACCATTGCTCGGGTCAGAGGATGACCATAAAGTATCAATTTCGCTCAAAGGTCTATAATAACCTTTCGGTCGTAAATCAGCAATATTCTCTCCATTTTTCAAAGCCTCTTTAATATCGGGAACAACCTTTCCTAAGTTTCCGCGAAGATCATTGGGCATTCCGGGACGGATATGCTTGGCCACTTGAAAAACTGTTTCAGCAGGGGCGTTAACGTGCCATTTACCCGTCATATAAGTAGAATAGCCTGCATTTTCCATCAACCGTCCCCAAGTCTGCTGTAGTGACAATGAATCTCCCTCTGTCCATTTTTTTGATACCTCTTGGGCTCTCCAAACATGCCGTCCAGAAATCATCATTGCACGAGAAGCTACACAAATGGCCCCATTCCAGCCACCCATATTGTAGGCATGGGTAAAAGAGGTTCCTCCATTTACCAGTCGGTCTAAGTTGGGAGTTTCTATCACTTCATTTCCCAGTGCATGGATCGCTTCAAAAGTATAGTCATCAGCAAACAGAAATAAGATATTAGGCTTTTTCACTTGTTTCTCCTTCGGCTGCTGACAACGCCATAAGGACAGGGCAAGCATTATAATTAGTAGGCTTTTTAAACGTATCATATCTTTTACTTTTAAAAACTTCTTTTCTTGATGAGGCTTATGAGCAATCTCATTTTATTCCCCACTCTTTATTAGGTTGTACACCTAAATTAATTTCAAGCTTGCCCCCTTTTGCAAATAATTCATGCGGAAAACGATAACTGCTCCACTCTTCTCCATTGAGCTTTGCAGACTGGATATAGACATCTTTATGAAAATCATTTGCCTCCGTAATGATTTCAAACTTATCTCCAGGATAATAATCATTATTCAAGTCAATGGAAACCTTATTGAAAATTGGGCTTGTAATTTCATACTCTGATTGAATAGCAGTACCACCATCTACTTGGAAAATCCCCATTGCCATCAATACACCTAGTGCTCCCATTTGGCCTTGATCTTCATCACCATTATACCCACCATACGGGCTTGTATCTCCAAAGGTGATTTCTTTGACTTCTCTTACCCAATACTGGCTTAACCAAGGTTTTCCAGCATGATTGAACAAATGGGCCATTTGACATGAAGGTTGATTTTCATAATCCACCCAGCTTTCTGCATGCTTTCCATGGTCAGTGATAAAATTGTTTCCTCTTGCCTTTTCAAAATACCCATTGAGCATTTCTGTATACACTTCATTTCCACCAAACAATTCAATCAGGCCTTGCATGTCATGCGGAACAAAATGGGAGTAAATTGCTGAATTACTTTCGCAAAATCCAAGTGTATTAAATCCTTCGCCTATCAATGCAAAATCAGGTATCCATTTACCATCCATATCTTTAGGGTGAATGGCTTTGGATGCTGGGTTCCAAAGATTTCGGTAATTCTGGGACCTTTTCATAAGCATTTCATAATCTTCCTCCTTGCCCAGCACCTTGGACAACTGGGCCAAGCACCAATCTTGGTAAGCATATTCCAAAGTCATGGACGCCCCATCTTTGTGGCCACCATTTCCTTCTACTCCCTCCGGTACATATCCTCTGCTTTCATAATATTTCATTCCACCGCCAGTAGGGGTCAAGTCATGTTCATACCCTGCTCGATCCCTGATTCCGGCCACAAAGGCATTTTTCATCAAACCTTCATAGGCCTTGTCAATATCATATCCTCTAATCCCTTTGTTATAGGCAGTAGCGAAAAATGACGTAGCTGGATCGCCTATCATCACATAAGTATAATTCCCTCCAGAAGGACCTCTAGGGATCAATCCACCATCATTATACATATTCACCATGCTGCTGCAAAAACCATCCATGATCTCCGGATAGGCCATTGACCATAAAACATTCAGGGTCCACTGGCTGCCCCATAAAGCATCAAAATTATACTGCGGAAAAACAGGTTTCCCTTGGTCATCCAAAGGCACCTTTCTGATTCTAGGACTCTCCCCAGTCATATCACAGTAATCCCCATTAACATCACTCACAACCCTTCTCCCTAACAAAGCATGCCAAAGATCAGTGTAGAACTTGATCTTTTCTTCTTTTTTGCCTCCTTCAACTTTAATTCGGGAAAGCTTTTCTTCCCATTCCATTTCTGAATCCATTACCACTTGGTCAAAGTCCCAATGTGGTAATTCCTCTTCCATATTTTTCCACGCGTTTTCCAAACTGGTATAGGAAATGGCCACTTTCATCTTGACGGGTTTCCCTTCAATATGTAGCTTGACATAGGCCCCATTATTCTTCCCATTTACAGTTCCATTGGCATTTAGAAGCTTACCATCTTCCCATCCACCGAACTCTTCAATAGAATGATCCAATTCTGCAGCAAAATAAACGTAAGTAGACTTGGGTCTTCTCCTAGTTCCACCCATCAAGGAAAATCCTTCTAATTTACTTTCACCAACTTTCCTTACCATAGAAGAATCCACCTTACCATGAGCCAAAAACTCTCCAGTGTGAAAACTAATATAAGCTTCTTGGCCTGCTGGGAAGGTATATTGATGAAAGCCTACACGTTGTGTAGAGGTCAATTCTGCCTTGATACCATAGCGGTCCAGGTTGATTTGATGATATCCGGGTTTTGCAATTTCCGAGGCATGGTCAAAGGATGATTTGGTAGCCTCCATCCCCATATGCCCTTCAAACTTCCCGGATGTAGGCATTACCGGAATCCCCGCCATTTGCCATGCGTGGACATGACTGAAACACCTCACCTCAGTGCTGTCATACAAATAGCCACTATTCCAGCTCCCTTTAGTCCAAGTGTCAGGACTTAAGTTCACCATCCCAAAAGGCCTGCTTGCTGATGAGAAAAAAAACCAGCGGCTCTTATGTGTATCAATAAAAGGGTTTACATAATCAATCAATTTTTCCTCTGCCACCTCTTTACAGCTAAAGAATAAAGGGAGGCAGACAAAAATCAAGTGCTTTAGTTTGAACATAAATTAATTAAAAGGTTGTTGGGTTAGTTATTAATTAAATCAATGGAATCTTAGTCTTTAATGACTTTTGAACCCCACCAATCTGAATTCGGTTGCCAATCGGTTTTAAACATATTCATCCTTTGGCTTTCCAATTGAGGTAATCTGATTTCCTTAGCTTTGTCAAGTACTTCCTGTTCTTTACTGGCATCATATTGAGGATCAGTCTCGGGTAAATTAGCTTCAGTATTTTTCAGTCTCTCTAAAAGTTTTTGCTGTAGCTTCTTGGTTACTTTAGGTTCCAAGGAAGCTAAGTTCTCGTGTTCAAAAGGATCTTGTTCTAGATCATAAAGTTCCGCTTGTTTATCCTCCCAATAGTAAATTAATTTCCACTTGCCTTCTCTTATGATAGAGCTTGGGTCACCTCCTTGATTTCCATAATGAGGATAATGCCAATAGAGGCTTCTTTTTTTCATGGACTCCCCTTCCATCACTGGAAGTAAACTTACTCCCTCTACTCTATCACTTTTTACTTCAGCACCAACCAAATCCAATATTGTAGGATAAAAATCAATTCCACTTGCAGGGTAATCAATCAGCATATTTGGAGTCATTCCGGGAACTTTGATAAAGTAGGGTACGCGAAGCCCTCCTTCCCATTGATATCCCTTTCCTCCTCTTAGCGGCAAATTGGAAGTAGAATAAGCATCGCCTGAAGCTACACCACCATGATCGGAGGTAAATACTATAATTGTATTTTCATCCAAGCCTGTTTCTTTTAGCGCATCCATCACGATTCCAACCGCTTCATCCATGGTCTCAACCAATCCTGCATAAACAGGATTGTCCTGAACCTCTCTGATAGGCAATCTTCTTTCCATGGAATAGGCACTTTCCGCCACACCATTTTGGACAGCTTTCTCCCTATATTTACTCCATTTCTCTTCTGTAGTTTGGATTGGACCATGAACGGCATAGAAGGCCAGCATGGCAAAGAAAGGTTTTTCATGCACCCCTTTGATATATTGAGCAGTTTCTTTGGCCAACCTGATACTTAGATTTTCTCCATCAGGGCCTTGCTCCAGCCGGGGATTTACATAGGGTGCAAAATACCCTCCCATAGGGCTACCCTTTTCCCATCCGCCTTTGTTGATGTCAAAACCGTGATCTTCTGGGTAAGAACCTTCATCACCCAAATGCCATTTACCTGCATAAAAAGTAGCGTAGCCTTCTTCCTTCAATGCTTCAGGAAGGGTAACAAAATCACTACCTAACTGGTGCTCGTAATGAGGAGGCAATAATTTGGTTTCCCTGCCATAAGACCTCCATTGCTCTCCTTCAGGAGCTCCTATCCAATCTGTGATCCCATGAACATCAGGACTAACACCAGTCATAATACTTGCCCTTGCCGGACTACAAACTCTTGCAGCAGTATACCCTTGAATAAATTGGAAAGATGACCTCGCCAATTCATCTATATGAGGACTTTCATAAAAAGTACTTCCTGTAACACCCAGATCATGGTAGCCCAAATCATCAACCAGAACAAAAACTATATTAGGTTTTTCCTGAGCCTCAACGGTAGAACTAGAAAACAAAACACTACACCCGGTAAGTACTGAGGCCATCACAAACTTAGCCCCTTTCATTCTATTAAATTTCAATGTTATTCAATTTTGATTCAAACTTTAAAAATACTAATAATAAACAAATGCTCTCATTTTGCCGAGAAAAAAAAGCAATTGAAAATAATTTATTTTATAAACGGTCAACTTTAAGAAACATTCCATTTCAAATAAGCATTTAGTGACCAATATTGAGAAATGAAATTTACAAAACGCTTTAGTCTCCTCTATTTCGCTTTCATCCAAAACCTAGGCTATAAATTCCCTTAAAACAAAAAAACCTCCTCAATTCGATGAGGAGGCCTGTTCAATCTAGCGATTCCTAAAACTCAGGACTCGTTGTTTACAATTGCTTCTTTTTTCATTTTGATCTTTTGTGAAAGCTCATTGATCGAACCTTTCAATTCATCAAACTTCTTGTCCATTTTACCATTTAAGGAGTGGGCCAAGTCTTCACCTTGTTTTTGAAATTTTTTCCTAGTCTTTCCACCTTCATCTGGAGCAAACATTACCCCTAAGGCTACACCGGCAAGCAATCCTGCTGCAACTCCTAACAATACTTTTCCTTCACCCATAATTTTACAATTTTTAGTGGTTAATAATTTCAATAAAACATTTATTTCATCAAAATATCTGTCTGGTTTAAAAATCAAATATTCTGATATTCAATAATAAAACAACAACCATGCTAAAAAGCCAACTCGAACTGTTTTTTAAAGAATTTATTCCTTTCCTCCTTCAGATTGAAACTGCTCCAAACCATCTTCTACCAATTGAAAAATAATCCTTTTTAATTTTCTGAAGTCCTTTGCAAGAACTGACAATAGATATTCTAATTCTCCGTGATTGGAAATAATACTTTGATTGGCCGTATTATTATTGGACTTTAAATGCTCGCTGATCGCTTTCATTTGACGGTCTATCTTAAAATCCACTTCCTCCCTCCTTCTATCCAAAATCATTAGCCTGTTCTCTATTCTCCTCACATGATTGATATCAATATCCTCAATAAACCTGTTGAAATATTTTCCCAAAAGATCCTTAAGGAACCTGACTTCATCTTTATAGAAAGCCAAATCTGAACGCCAATGTTCACCTAGGGCGTAATAACTCGTTAATACATCCCCATTGAGATTTACATTTAATCCAATACCGGACTGCACTCCTATTACCCCCGCCATAACCATTCTTTGTTTTTTCCTTCAAATAACCCTTGCTGTTAATCCAGTTAGAAGCATTGCCAAATGCTACTTTTAGATAAACTATTTATTATAGTTTATACCCATACATCCGATTAATTGATTCTTCCATTATTTAAAGCATTAAAGGTTTAATCCAACCTCTGATTTGCTTTATCTTAATTTAACCAAATACCCCGCTATTGGCAATATTTTTATGAAAAATATCCCTATTTCTTTACCTAGACCTGTTCTCTCATACTTTCAATTCATTCGGACTGGGTTTATTCCTATCCCAGCAATCCAAATTGAACGCTGTTACTTCAGCAATTTTTTCCAAAGCCTCCGTGGTTAGAAAAGCCTGATGACTGGTGATCAATACATTTTGAAAGGTCAGCAGGCGGGCAATCACATCATCCTGAAGAATATCTTCAGAATGATCTTCAAAAAACAAATCTTCTTCTTCCTCATAAACATCCATTCCCATTGCCCCTATTTGCCCACTTTTTAGCCCCTCAATGACGTCCAAAGTATTCACCAATGCACCGCGGCTTGTATTAATCAGCATCACCCCCTTTTTCATGGTGGAAATACTTTCCTTATTAACCATATAGCGCGATTCTGGGCTAAGTGGTAAATGCAGGCTTATGATATGAGAAGACTGACATAATTCCTTAAAATCGACATACTTTACCCCATATTTTTCCACCAATGATTCATTGATATAAGGATCATAAGCTAAAATCCGACATCCAAATCCTTTTAAAATGGCCGCCACTTTACTTCCTATTTTCCCCGTACCGACTACACCAACTGTTTTGCCTTCCATATCAAAACCTACCAAGCCATCCAAAGAGAAGTTCAAATCCCTAATACGATGGTGTGCCCTAGGTAATTTACGGTTCAAAGCCAGCATCAGCGCTACAGTATGTTCAGCAATGGCCGCTGGTGAGTACTCTGGTACTCTTGCCACCTTTATCCCAAGTTCCTCAGCCTTTTTTAAGTCCACATGATTGAAACCAGCTGATCTTAATGCCAAATATTTCACGCCTAATTGACTTAATTTTTCCAATACCGGTGCCGAGGCATCATCACTTACAAAAATCGATACGGCATCACATCCTTCAGCAAGTCCTACCGTATTCACAGTTAACCTGGCATCGATCAATAGAAGCTTGTGATTGGGAATGGCGGCCTTCAAATAGCTTTGTTCGAATTTATGCGCACTAAAAACACTTACTTTCATTGGAGTATAAGTTAAAAGCTGTCTTCATTATGAAATAATAAGCCAAAAAGGCCACATAGCCCCTTTAAGCTAGCTTATAAAAATAAGCGATTTTTGATAAGATGAAAATGATATTTGCCAACAGACAGCATATAATTGTTCATCTAAATGAAAATATATAGATCAAAAAAAAATCCATATTAAGATAATATGGATTCAAACCAAGGTAATGGTCTACCTTGAAAGTTCTTACTGCTTTGGACTTAAAACCTGATCAACTGCCAGATGTAGCGATTTGATAGAAAAGGGCTTTTGGAGGATAAAACTATTTGGAATCCTTTTTATCAACTTTCTTATAGATTCGCTGTTTTCGTTAGTACTTAAAAACAACAATGGACAAGAATAATCTTTTCTTATGTCCCTAGCGGTTTCAATACCATCCTTTCCTCCATTTAACCTTGTTCCCAAAATCACAAAGGATGGTGAAAATCGATTAACCAATGCTTTTGAGTTGATCCCTGAACCAATACTGCAAACCTCATAATTTTTGTAGCTAAGGATTTCCTTAATATTGTCAGCGAGATCAAAATCTTTCTCTAGAATTACGACTTTAGACATAGTTTTTCTGGTGTGTGTGGCAACAGATCTACAAAAGTTTTTTAAGTGAACAATTTTAATACCAAAAAGTTTGCTGGTGAGACAAACTAAATTATTAAAATCATCTAATCACTTGATTAACAATACTTATGAACTAAATTTAATTCACTAATATCTTTGAAAGATATCACAATAATTCCATAAAGCCAAAATTAATCATTTTGAGCTCTAGTATATCCACTCTATCCAATTTTAAACAAATATGTTTTGATATTTTAATCAATACTAAAAACCTGCAGCCCAATCATCCCCCCTAGGGTCACCTGCTCCCTCCAGCAAACCTTCAGCATTTACCAGTATTGCATCTACCCTGCCAATATTGCCTCTTTCCTTTATACTATGCCCCATACTTTCCAAAATGGATTTTGTAGCCTCGTCAATGGCATCCTTTTCAGGAAAAATAAAATTTGGTTTCCATTGATGGTGAATCCTACCAGATGACACTGCTTCGGCCATATTCATATCATGATCTATCACATTCAATATAGTCTGATATACAGAAGTTATAATCGTACTTCCGCCAGGGGTCCCTACTACCATAAACAACTTCCCCTCCTTTTCTAAAATTGTTGGAGTCATCGCGCTCAGCATTCGTTTTTCAGCCTGGATAGCATTGGCCTTACCACCTAAAAGCCCATAGACATTGGGCACTCCTGGCTTACTGCTGAAATCATCCATCTCATTGTTCATCAAAAAACCTGCTCCTGTTACAAAAACCTTAGAACCATATCCCGAATTGATGGTAGTAGTAACTGAAACTGCATTTCCTGTTGAATCTACTATGGAATAATGTGTAGTTTCCTCGCTTTCCTGATGGTCGAAATTCATGGCCAATACCTCCTCACTGTCAGTGGCATAAGTTGAATTAATTTGCCTTACCCTGCTTTCCAAATATCCATCATCCAACAAATCATCCTTAGGAACCTCCCAAAAATCAGCATCTCCCAAATGCTCCGCCCTGTCTGCATATACCCTTCTTTCCATTTCTGTCATCAAGTGGATGGTCTCTGCTTGATGAAATCCTAAGTCTCCCAATGGAAAATGAGCAGACATTTTCAATAACTGCATCAAAGCTATCCCTCCACTGCTAGGAGGCCCCATACTGTATACCTTCACCCCCCTGTAATCACCAACAATTGGAGTCCTCCATTTAGCCTTGTACTTGGTCAGGTCCTCCAACTCAATGATGCCATTTCCAGCTTTCATTTCTGCCACTAGGAGCGCTGCTGTCTCACCTTTATAAAATCCATCCTGGCCATCCTCCTGTATCCTTTTTAAGGTCATTGCCAGGTCTTTTTGGACCAGGACATCGCCTTCCTTCCATTCCCTGTCAAGTCTGACCAATGGAATGTTTGTACTATCCTGATTATGCGCGATGAAAACCGTTTTATAATGATTGTAATTATTGGCTTGCTTTTCTGTAATTGGAAAGCCTTTATCGGCAAGTTTATAAGCTGGTGCAATCAAATCCTTCAAAGGAAGAGAGCCATATTTCCCATGCGCTTGAATCATCCCAGCTACAGAACCAGGCACTCCAGAGGCCATGGGGCCAGCCAAACTTAAACCTTCAATAATTTCTCCATTCTCATCTTGATACATCTCCTCGAAAGCGGCAAGTGGTGCCTTTTCCCTGAAATCCAAACTAGCGACTTCTCCATCTACTGGACGATAAATCATAAACCCTCCCCCACCAATATTTCCAGCGGAAGGATATACAACCGCCAATGCAAAATGTACTGCCACCATTGCATCTATGGCATTACCACCATTTTCGATAACCTCTATCCCAACCCTTGTGGCCTCTGGATGGGCGCTCACCACCATAGCTTTGTTGGCAAACACGGTTTTTCCTTCTTTATAGTTCTTACTTTCAAAAACTGAACAGGCAAAAAATTGGCTTATAAAAACCACCAAAATAAGTCCCCTGACCATATGAAACTGATAGCTGTATATTCTTTTCGTTGACATAAATTAAATCTTCTATTTTCGATTAATTTCTAACCTCTTAAATATTAAGTCAATTAATTCATCTTCTTCCTCCTAAATAGCTGAAAACAATTAGTTCTCTCCCATAATTTCACTTCTTTGCTCTAAGCCTAATTACCATAATGCTAACAATGCATTTCCTTAAATATAATATCAAACAAAAAATAATTTTTCATTCTGCTAGGCATATCGTAAACTTACCTAATTATTCGAAGACCCAAATAGAATGAAACCCCTACTGTTTAAAATTGCCAAAATAGAGGAAGAGACAGTTCGAATCCTGCAAGAAGACTACCCCTATTTTTATGATAACCTTCATTATCATGCAGAGACGCAGATCATGGTGATTTTAGAGGGTGCTGGCACTTATTTTATTGGAGATGCCATTGGTAACTTCAAAGCAGGTGATATTTTTATTTTGGGATCTAACCTTCCACATTTCTTTCGAAGTGACAAAGCCTATTATGAAAAAAACACCCACTTAAGATCCAAAAACATTTCAATCATTTTCTCATTGGAAAGCCTGGGCGAAAAGCTTTTGGAACTTCCTGAACTCCATGCCATTAAAAAGCTGTTACATTACAGTAAAAGAGGCCTAATGGTCAATGGGAAAGCCCAAAAACAACTCTATAAATCTGCCAATAAAATGGTGAAAAAAAAGGGGATTGAAAGAATATTGTATCTCCTTAAACAACTTCATAGATTATCTCAAAGCAATGAACTGATAGCTTTAAGCCATATTGATTTTGACCATGAGACCAAGCCTACAGACACCAAAAAAGTCAATATCGTCATCAATTTCATTATGGAAAATTTTGCTAAGGATATTTCTCTTTCGGAAGCTGCTGATGTGGCCAACTTAAGTGTCAATGCTTTTTGCCGTTTTTTCAAGCAGCATACTAGAAAAACTTTTTCCCAATTTCTCAATGAAATTCGAATTGGTCATGCCTGCAAGCAGCTTATTGAAGAAGGATACAGTGTAAAGGAAGTGGCATTTGATAGCGGTTATTATAACATTTCCTACTTCAACCGCCAGTTTAAGTTAATTACTGGCTACACACCCTCGGAATACATTAAAACCCATAATCAGAAACACAACCAAACAAGTTAGTTCCTGTTTTTTAATTTCATTCCAATTAAACAAGTATCATCCTTAATTCCTTCAAAACCTAGCTTTCACCCTTCCTATATTTCCAAAATCAACTGGACTATAACCCCTTGCATCAGCCACCGCTTTTAATTATCTTACTTTAAAAATATTAGATAATCGATGTTCATTTTTTATCTTCTTATCATATTGTTTTCATGGCCCCAAAACACTGATTGGAAATTGGAGAAGGATAAAAATGGAATTAAAGTTTTTACCAGAAAGTTAGACGGTTACCCTATCCGCCAATTTAGTGTTGAAACCCAAGTTAAGGCACAGATCAAAGATTTGGATTCCCTGTTCAGAAAAATAAAAAACTACCCCAACTGGATGGCCGATATTGAAAAGGTCGATGAAATCAAACAGCTAGACGAAAACACCTATCAATACTATTTGATACTTGATTCCCCTTTTCCCAGTTCCAATCGAGACCTAATGGTTGAAATAAAATTTCTGTATCCCCAAAAAGACATTCTTAGACTGGAAATCAAAGATCTAAAGCACCTAAAAGCCCACCAAAAAGGCCTTGTAAGGATAGAAGACCTGGAGGGGTTTTGGCAGTTTGAAATATTGGACAATGACAGTCTTTTGATTAAAAATCAGTTCATCTCTGATCCTGGGGGAAACATTCCCAGCTGGATCACCAATCAATTCTTAATTCAAAACCCATTCGAAACTACCCAAAGCCTTATCAAGCAACTTGAATAGCATTTATCACATATTGCTCATAACAGAATTCCTAACTGCCATTATGGTATTTGTTATTTTGTTTTATATCAAGGCACCTTACGGCCGCTTCCAGCGTCCAGGTTGGGGATTTACGATCAAAGCCAGATGGGCATGGATACTTCAAGAATTGCCCGCTTTTCTATTCCCATTGTTGCTATTTATATCTTATCGAGCTTGGGATTCGATTCCTGCTATCATCATGCTGATCATCTGGGAATTTCATTATTTCCATAGGACCTTTATCTATCCCTTTAGATTTGGCAGCCCCAATAAACCTTACCCTGGACTGATTGTCCTTTTTGCTATTATTTTTAATTGCATCAATGGTTTTATCAATGGGTATTATTTATTCCACCTTGCCTCCTTTTCTAATGAGTGGTTATTGTCACCCTATTTTATTGCAGGAATTACACTTTTCCTATTGGGCTATTGGATAAACAAACAAGCCGACAGCCAATTGAGGTCACTAAAATTAATTGGTGGAACAGAATATAAGGCACCTAGGAAAGGACTTTTTAACTGGATTTCAAACCCGCATTACTTTGGTGAAATTCTAGAGTGGTCGGGATGGGCCTTGCTCACCTTGTCCTTACCGGGTTTGGCTTTTGCTGTCTTTACATTTGCCAATCTCGCTCCTAGAGCTTGGTCACATCATCAATGGTACCTAAACAAATTCCCTGAATATCCTAAAAACCGTAAGGCACTTATACCTTTTCTTTGGTAATGCTCTTCTCTTTGGAAAACATAGAATAGACCACAGGAACCACCACCAAAGTAAGGATCATCGAAGAGCTCAAACCTCCTATAATCGCCCATGCCAATCCATTTTTCCATTCTGAACCGGCACCAGAGGCCAATGCTATGGGAATCAAACCTATGATCATGGAAATATTGGTCATCAACACAGGTCTGAACCTTAATCTAGTCGCCTTAATCAAGGCATCCTTCAGTTGCATCCCCTTTTCTCTCAACCTATTAGTAAAGTCCACTACAAGGATAGCATTTTTGCCAACCAAGCCTACCAGCATAACCAAGCCCAAGATTGAAAAAATACTCAGGGCTTCTTTGGTCAATGCCAATGCTAGCAAAGCCCCTACCAAGGCCATTGGAATGGAAAGCAATACCACAAAAGGATAATTGAATGAATTATACAAGATTACCAGCACGAAATAAACCAGAAAAACAGAAAGTGAGAAGGCAAAAATCATGGTTTCAATCCCTTCTTTGGTCCTCTTTGACTGGCCACCAAATAGAAAAGTTGTTCCTTCTGGGGCCTCTAAGGCTTTAAGTTTACTTCTAAAATCATTGTTTACCTGACCGGCAGTTCTTCCCATAATTTGAGATTTTATAGTCACGGATGGGCTTCGGTTGGTACGTTCCAACACCTCGGAAGATTTCACGCTATTGATTTGGGCCAGTTGGTTAAGTTTGATCAATTGTCCATTTTCATTGATGACTGTCAGGCCCAATAAATCTTCTGGCTCGTTGATGTATTCCTTACTAAGCTGGATATTGATGGGGTATAGTTGATCGTCTTTAAAAAAGTTCTCCTCCTGATTACCAAAAACTGCCGTCCTAAGGGTAGCCCCGACAATCAATGGGTTAACCTTCAAAAGCGCCATTTCATCTTCATTGAGTGAAACTTCTGATTCATTTGAAATAGAAGAGGAAGTTGAAGTAACCTCGACAGTTCCTTTGACTTGATCAAGTATATTTTCAACTTGGGTGCCCAAGCGGTTAAGCTTATCCTTATCAGGATTCAATACAGCAACCTGGACGGCGTCATCATCCCTCAAGCCCAACAGATTAATATCAATGGGCCTAATGGCCAAACCCGGTATAGCTCCTTCAAGCTCCAGCTTTATTTGTCTAGCAATTAAAGAAGCGGATCTTTCCCGATCCTTTTTGTCAATAAGCTTAACACTTACTTCCGCCAAGTGGGGAGTAGCAAACTCTATCCTGCCACTACTGGTAATTCCAACTGTTGTAAAGACTCCCTCCACCTCTGGAATCTCCATCAAATAGTCTTCTACTTGTCTCGTAACTTCACTTGTCTTAGATAAGGTCGATCCTTCCTCCACCCGAAGTTCCAATAAAAACTCACCCCGGTCTCCTCCCTTCACAAATTCAATTCCTATAAAGCCGCCTGGTATGAGGATGAAAGCCCCAAGCAATAGGAAAAAAGCCATTGCTAGAGTAATTATACGATGGCCAAATGCCCATTTCAAAACATTAACAATCAAATCACTGAATTGGTCTATCCAACCTTCAAAAGAATGGACAAACCGGCCTAAAAATGTTGATTGACTCAGCCTTTCAAGTTTTCCAAAACGTGAGGCCACCAAGGGAACTAGGGTAAAGGAAACCAATAGGCTCATCAAGGTAGACACCAAGATGACCACCCCAAATTGCCTGAGCAAATCTGCTACCAGCCCTGTGGAAAATATCAAAGGAAAAAAAACTACCACATCAATCAATGTGATTGAAATAGCTGTAAAGCCAATTTCCATACGGCCATCATATGCAGCTTCCCTCTTGCCCTTTCCCATTTCAAAGTGTCGATATGTATTCTCCACAACCACAATACTATCATCCACTAAAATCCCTATTGCAAGGGAGAGCCCTAGCAGGGACAATAAATTAAGGGAATACCCTAAAAGATACATGACAGTGAAAGTGCTAAGAATAGAAAGGGGAATAGACAAAAGGACTATAACCGAATTCCTGATACTATGCAGAAACAGCAGCATCACCAAAGAGACCAGCAAAATGGCAAATCCTAAGTCAGCTAGGACCGCATTTGCTGCCTTTAAGGTAAAGGAGGAAGTATCCATGGAAATATCAAATCGAACACCCTCCAATTTAAACCGCTCTTCCAACATTAATATTTCTTTTTGAACAAGCCGACTCATCTCCACAGCATTGGCGTCGCTTTTCTTCTTGATATCTATGCCTATGGCACTTTTCCCATCTACCCTGCTGATAAGTTCCTGCTCCTTTTTCCCCTCTGAAATATCTGCCAATTGTTCCAACAGTACTGTATTTCTTTTGACAGGATGAATGACAGGAACATTCCTTATCTCCTCTAAGCTTGCAAACTTTCCTTTCAGCCTTATCGATTGCTTGGATGCTCCATCCTGCAATGAACCTACAGGAATATCCTTATTGGTCCTTTTCATTGCATCTACTACCTGTAAAATGGAAAGCCCATAATGCTCCAATTTATCCTGGTGAACCATTACCCTTATTTCCTGTTCCTCGCCTCCTAGCATCCTCACTTCTGCCACTCCTTCTATTCTGGCTAAAGCAGGGACAATCTGATCCTTGGCCAATTCCTGCAATGCAACAGGATTCAAATCAGCAAACAAGCCCATACGCATTACAGGAAGGGCATCAAAATCAAAACGAGAAACTACAGGACTCTTTGCAGCGGCAGGAAGTTTATCCGCATTTGCTGCCATCATTCGTTGAACCTCACGAAGGACAAGGTCAACATCAGTACCGGAAGGCAGCTCCAACCTGATCAAGGAAAAATTATCTAAAGAAACAGCAGTCAGCACACTTACACCAGAAAGGGAAGACAAGGCGTCCTCTCCCATTCTGCTGACTTGTTCTTCTACTTCTTTTGCACTGGCTCCCGGGTAGGCCGTTGCCACAGTAATCACTTCTGGACTAAACTTTGGCACCAATTCATAATTCAACCGGAAATAACTATAGATTCCTAAAATGGCAATCAAAAGGTAAAAAACGATTACCACAACTGGACGCTCTATGGATAGCTTGGTAATATTCATTCCGATATGACGACTACTGCTTGTTCAGGATCAATCCTATTTTTTCCTTCTAGAATCACCCTATCTCCGGGTTGAACACCTTTTAGGATTTCAATATAATCCCCATACCTAGCTCCAGAGACAACATTTTTTCTAATGGCCCTTCCCTGCTCTACCACATAAACATATTCCTCCTTCTCTCCAACATCCATCAAGGAACCGATAGGGATATAAATTCCCTCTTCATCGGGCTCATTATCCAAAAGCGCCAAACCGATCATGCCTGCCTTAAAACGAGCTTTCTCGTTGACTAGAGTGATTTCTGCTTCATACTGATTATTATGATCAGCTTTTACACTGACAAATTCCAATTTACCGATTAAGGTATCCCCGGGCATTGAAGGCACAACCACTCTTATTTCCTTAGCCGACTCTAATCCTAAGACCTCCTTTTCTGCCAAATTTAATTTTAAGATCAAACTACTGGTATTAACAATTTCACAAACTGGGGCACCAATACCGATTAATGATCCTTTTTTCACAAACATCTGGTTGATAAATCCTGCTATGGGCGCCTTGATGTGAGCATTTTCAAGTTGTTTTTGGGCAGCCAAATATTTGGCTTTAGCGGTATTCAAATTAAGCTCTACACCTTCCCTTTGCTGGGAAGTTATGGCCTCCCCTTCTTCCATTCGTTTAAATCTCTCTAAATCTATTCTCAGTTTTTCATAGGCCAATTTGCTCAATTCATATTCTTCCTTGTACAATAAATCCTCCACAGCGGCTATTTCTTCTCCAATCTCGACCCATTGACCCTTTCCTTTAGATAAGGATAATATTTCACCCTGAGTCTGAGACAGTAATACCAGTTCACTTGATGGAGATAATTGCCCCGAAAGTCTAAAAGAAGCACTTGGACTGCTTTGCCGAACCGTGAAAATATTCACAGGGATCTTTTCCACTTTGGTCTCTGCCAAAAGGCTTGCTTTCCTCATTTCATTTCTGTTTGTCCATAAGACAAAACCGATCACAGAGATAAGGACAATTAACAGCATTATGATCGTAATCCGCTTCATGGCAGATCTGTTATATGGTCTAAAATATCATAAGCCTTATATAAGTCTAATATGCTCAGAAAGTAGTCTACCTTCTTTTGCTGGAATGCCACCTTTTGTTTCACCAATTCCTCATCTGTTTCAAGCAATTCTCTTAATGATGCTGTGTGTTCTTTGTACCTGAGTTCTGCCTGTCCGTATTGTCTTTTCCGAAGATCAAGCAACTCTTCATGGTGTTCCATTTCCACTCGAGCTATCTCCGAGGCATCCAAAGCCTTTTCTCTTTGCATTTGCTGGCTTTCCAGTAGCAACTCTTGCTGAAGGTTTAAAATCTCATTGTCCAGTTTGGCCTGCTCTTTCCGATTTATAGTTCCCTTGCTAATAATCGGAATATTCAATCTCAGGCCAATAATGTGTTGATTAAACCATTCCGCATTGGAGCTAAACAGGTCCCCATAGCCCTCCTGCTGCAACCACTGAAAAGACATAAAAAGATCCAATGAGGGATAGCTTTGGGAATCTCCCTTTGCGGAAGCACTGGAGTTAATTTGCTTTTGTAATTCCATTAATTCCCATGATATCCCTTTTATAGAGTCCATAGTCTCCAAAGGAACAAATTCAGTTTCCAGTTTCTGAATATTGACCAAAGCTATTTTTTGGTCTTGTGGCAAACCACAAAGTAATTTTAGGTATTTCAAACTTTGTTCATACCCTTGTTGAAACTTCCTTTCTCTAATTACCAGCTCCTTCTGCCTTAATTCAATTTCCTCCAGATCCACCGATTTAGCAAACTTATTATCAACGGATATGCTGGTAATCTGCTTCAGCTTATGAAGTCTCTCTTTATTAAAATCCAATAAAACCTGATTCTCTTGAAGGCTCAATACCTGAAAATAGGCTTTGAGTACCTCATACCTAAGTTCATTTTCATCAAGCTGTATTTTTCTTTCAAATATTTCACCTGAAGCTTGTTTTAGCTTTCCAGCACCAAACATGCGGGCATCTAAGAGGCTTTGCTCAAGCATGATTCCTGAATAAAAATTTTGGTCCGCACCCAATTGTACCGGTCCATTCAAATTTGCCCCGGTATTCTCAGGAAAAAAGTAAACTGGGTAATCATCCAAGTATAGAAAATATTGGCTAAATGCACTTATCTCGGGTTGCAAAAAATTAGCTTCAGCCTTCAACTTTTGCTGCTCTTTATTTAATTCCAGCTTTTGAAGTTTTAATCGTTTATTATTCTGAAGAGCTAATTCCAAGCATTCCTGAATGGTCAGCATTTGAGTATTCTGTGCCCATATGGGTTGAAAAATCAAACTAAGCAGTATCAGCAAGTAACGCCTTTTCATCTTATGAATGCTTTGACAGCACGAATGTCCGAGCCTGTAAGCGCAGTACTTTCTTCGATCAAAAGATTGAGCAAATGCTGTTCAACTGGAGAAGATTTAACAGCTCCATTTTTGATCAAAGCACCTGAAGGAAATGTTCTCATCCCTTGGATTATCTCCACTATTTCTTTGCAAGCATTTTCAGGTCTTCTCATGAAGGAACGGGCAATTTCATATAAAAACCTGAACCAAAGCCCTCTAGACCTGCTGATGCCAGACTTAAATGTTCCAGGATCAATATTATACACTTCGACATGCGCATAAGCTGGATTGTCAGCCATCCATTTCCCAAGCATCATAAGCATTTTCTTGCTCCGACCATAAGCCTTCATGGGCTGGTATGCTTTTAATGATTGAAAATCCTTTGCATCAAGATGATACCAAAATGCCGCCCTAGAACACATATTAAATAGTCTGGTCCTTTGGGAATTAAACAACTCCGCCAATTCTGAAACCAAATAGTAATGAGCCAGATAATTCACCTGAAAGGTTGCTTCAACTCCTCTTTCATCCACTCTGGGGCTATCATAACCAAGGATTCCCGCATTATTGATGATTATGTCTATCTGATCAACCTCTTTCTTGATATTAAAGATGGACTGCTTCAGGGAATCCATACTGGCCAAATTGGTTTCAAAGCATTTACAATTTCCAGATTTGAAAGCTTCCAAGTCTTGCATTTCCTCCATATTTCTCCCCAAAAGAATAGTCTCAAAGGAATTATAGGCAAGAAAGTTCGCTAGATATTTTCCTGTCCCAGAGGTAGGTCCTGATATGAGTACCTTTAAAGCCATTATTTTTTGCGATTGGGCAGAGGAATGAGGACCGAAACTTTCTCCTTATATTGCTTATAACCTTGCTTTTTCAATTCTCGCTTTTCCATCATGGGAATACTGATAAAGACGAACAATAAGAAAATGCTAACTGAGCCTCCCACAAGCCAATAACGGTCTGGTTTGTAATCATTTAAGATAAACAAAAACAAGCCAAACCAAAAGAGTATTTCCCCGAAATAGTTGGGATGTCTTGAATAAGACCATAATCCCCTATCCATAACTTTCCCCTCATTATCAGCTGATTGCTTAAAACACCTAAGTTGATTATCGGCTATAGCTTCAATCAATATTGCTCCCCCAGTTACCAAGAATACTATTACATCAACTATCCCCAAAGGGGCGCTAATCTGAAAAATAAAGTAAAGTGGTATACAAGAAAGAAAAACCAATAGGGTAGGAAAAAGGTGGATTCCCAAAAAACTGACTAACCAATAAAAAGGCCCAGTTTCGCTCTTTAGTTGAACATATCTCCAATCTTGATGCATCATCCCATGCCAGCCCCTTGCCCAATTTAAAGTCAGCCTGATTCCCCATACTAACACCAAGGCAAAGACCAAGCAGTTACGGTACATATTTCCTATATCCCCAATCAAAATGATCCAATAAGACGAAATAAAAATCGGGTATACACTCCAATAAGGATCGTAAATACTTGAATTACTATAAGCAAATGAAAAAACAAAAACGATGACTGTAGCTGTTAAATCTGCCAGCCCCATTGCCCACAAATCATTTTCTACATTTCCATAAAACATTATAAACCAGGAGACCAATAAACAGAGACAATAAACAATGATTACAATAAGAAAACTTTTAACTTTAGAAATACCTGTTGTCATATGAACAAATAGTTATGTCAAAGAAAGAATTCAGCCTACCTCCATTATCCCCCCTTATAGGCTCAAAACTAAGCAATTACATTAAGATAACAAGTAAAGAACAAATAGAGACAAAGTACCTTCTCAAATATTTTCTTACAGGTGCAATCATCAGCATTTTAAGTCCACTCCGATGGTATGAGGATTGGAAATATAGGGATACCAGTCAGGTGAAAGTCAATAAGCCTGTCTTCATTTTAGGCCACTGGAGAAGTGGGACTACCTTATTGCATAATCTCCTTTGCCAAACTGAAAAAGCTGCTTTCGTCAGTACCTATCAAACTGTTTTCACCAATTATATGGCCTCAAAACCATTGATGGCGCCACTGATGAATTGGTTAACACCTGAAACTAGGCCCAGTGACAATGTAAAACTCCATTATACCTATCCCCAAGAGGAGGAATTTGCCCTTTCCAATATCTCGGAAGCTTCCTTCTATAATTTTTTCTATTTCCCCAAAAAAGCATCAGATTTCTTTGAGCGCTATATTTCATTTTCCAGTGAGAAGGATAAAGCAAAATGGGCCAAGGATTACGATGGATTACTTAAAAAAACCAGCCTGATCAATCATAACCAACAGCTCTTCATCAAAAACCCAGCATCTACGGCCAGGTTGGATACCCTTCGATCACTTTACCCTGATGCTAGATTCATTCATATTTACCGCAACCCTTATACGGTTTTTCTTTCCACTATGAAATTCTTCAAGGAATTGATGCCTACACTTTGGTTTCAAGAACTTACTGATGAAGAAATAGAGAAAATGGTTATCCAGAACTACACAAAGCTTATGGATTCTTTTTACACCCAGGTCAAACCTGATGACAGGCTAATTGAAATTAGATTTGAAGAGCTTGAAAGATCACCAATAGAATCTTTGGTAGAAATTTTCGACCAACTGGACATCAGTGGATTTAAGGAGTCAAAAAGCAATTTTGAAAAATACCTGGACCAACAAGGTCCCTATAAAAAAAATAAATATTCCATCTCTATCAGAGAAAAGGACCTTGTAGAAAAACATTGGGCCGACTATCTGCAGAGATGGAATTATGATCTTCCTGACAATATGGAAATTATAAAAAACTAAATTTCTTCAAATACAATATGGACATTCGCAATGGTTAAACTACCATCGCCTGGATCCACCAAAGGAAAATTTGTAGCATCCCCTTCCACATCTCCATTGACATTGGCCAAGTTCTCTAACATCAGTGGAAAAGGTTGATTTTGAATGGTCAGGTTCATAGTTAATGCAGACCTGTCATCATTCACGAACCAAGTCCCGAGGTTCAAAGGATCTAAATTTTCGCTATCGCAACCATAGGCCACATCATAGTTTTCCATTAGAATGATCTGGGTATTGGCTCCATCTGCACAAGGAGAATCATTATATAATAGCTGCTTAACCACTTCAGTGATGGGTGAGCCTGCAGGCCAAGTATTTCCCATAAAGGTTACTTCAGCATTAAGCGTAGCAGAAGAAAGTATATAGGTCCCAACCAGAGGATCAGGTTCCTTTACATCATCGTCATCATCCCCGCAGGAGACAATGAAAAGCGCGAAAACCATTAAGAAGATCGAAAATATTTTTTTTGAGATTTCCATAGTTGTGCATGATAATAAGGTATAACATAAAAAAGAATGGGACGAAATACATTTATATAAATATAAGTATAATTAAATTCATAATAATGACAGAAAATAATTATATATTGAATGAATAATGATTTAACTATTTAATTATCAATGACTTTTATTGGAACAATAAGTAAGGAATTGAATCCAACATCGGTCAATCAGCTGATTGGTTTAGGACTATTTTTTGTTTTTTTCTTGTTCAATTTTTCCTGTTTTGCCCAGTCATTCACCATTAAGGGAACCGTTTTTGATAACAATTCAAGATCTCCATTAAATGGTGTCAATATTTCTATACAAAACACATTTCAAGGCACCTATACTGATATAAATGGTAAGTATTCATTGGAAGTCACTGAAGAGCTGCCTTTCACTTTGGTGTTTAGTATGATCGGTTATTCGAATCAGAAAATCCTGATAGAAACTCCAATCAACATCCTTGACATCCATATGGAAGAGGAAGCCTTTCAGGTTCGAGATGTAGTAGTTTCAGCATCAAGGATGGAAGAGGCGCTGCTGGAATCTCCAGTAAGTATAGAAAAACTGGACATCAGGGATCTAAAAAGGACCACTGCTGCTAATTTTTATGACGGGATTTATAATCTAAAAGGAGTGGACATGAATGTCCAAAGTCTAACTTTCAGGACTTTAAACACACGAGGTTTTAATGGCAACACTAATTACCGATTTAACCAGTTTACTGATGGTATGGACAATACTCCTGCTGGATTGGGTTTTGCAGCTGGAAATATTTTTGGCCTATCGCAATTAGATGTGGAAAGTGTTGAGCTACTGATCGGAGCATCAAGTGCCCTATATGGACCAGGGGGTATGAACGGAAGCCTACTTATGACGAGTAAAAACCCTTTTGAATACCAAGGACTAAGTGCCTCACTCCAAACAGGTATAATGCACATGAATGCCGAATACAGGGACAATCCCTCTCCTATGGTTGATTTGAATCTTCGATATGCTAAATCCTTTAAAGATAAATTTGCCTTCAAAGTGGTCTTGGGTTACCTACAAGCTAATGACTGGCATGCTTCTGATTATCGGGACAGGAACAACTTGGGTGATCCCAATTCAACCCGAGAAAGTAATGAAGGCTATGATGGTGTAAACGTGTATGGCGATGATATTATAGTCCCTGTCAACCTCAAAGAAGTAGCTCCGGAAGTAGCTGCTGGACTAGCAGAAAATTTCCTTGGATTACAGCCAGGCACGCCGGAATTCGACTATTATGTGGACAGTGTAGCAGCTCTTTTCCCAGACCAGATAGTTAGCAGGACAGGCTGGAAAGAGAAGGACCTTGTGGACTATAACACCAAAAATCTAAGAATCTTATCCTCTCTAAACTATCGCTTTTCAAAGACTTCAGAACTTATTTTGTCAGGAGGCTTTGGCAGTGGGACATCTGTTTACACTGCTCAAAACAGATTTTCGCTTAAGAACTTCAGTACCTATATGGGCAAGCTGGAATTGAAAAAACCAGAGGGATTTTTGCGACTTTGGACAGTAGGAGAAAATGCGGGTGACACCTATGATGCTGGCACTACAGGACTTTTATTGAATGAAGCTTGGAAATCAAGCGAAGACTGGTATGCTGATTATCTTGGTGCCTTTGCACAGGGCTATGTAGTATTTGGTTTTCCTTTGAATCAATCGTATAGTTTTGCCCGAACAGTTGCCGATAATAGAAATGTCCAAGGAAACATCCCTGATCCCAGTAAACCTGCTTTTCCGCTTGCTGGCACAGAAGAATTTAATTCTTTACTGAATGATATCACAAGCACCTCTCTGCCCAGTGGTTCCTTAATTGTAGACAAAACCAGTCAGATTGGCTTTGAAGGAATGTATAATTTCAATCACTTAATCAAGGCATTTGAACTGATAGTTGGCTGGCAGTACCGATACTATAATATCAACACGGAAGGCACTACTTTTTTGGACGAAAAGGATGATCCCCTGCACTCTTGGTGGTATGGTATTTACGCCCAAATCAGAAAAGATATCCTTAAGGACCATTTGAGGATTACCTTCTCTTCACGTTTTGATGATCATCAGCAGTTTGAATCCATCTATACGCCAAGATTTTCGATGGTCTATTCCATGGATAAGGAGAAAAACCACACCGTAAGGGCTTCTCTCCAATCAGCCTTCAGGTATGCAAGCCTCGCTGACCAATGGGTAGACCTGAATATTGGCGCTTTTCAGGTGATAGGTGGACTCCCCCAGGTATTTGAGAAATACGGAATCACCAGTGACAATGTCTACCCTTTGACCGGATCCAATCCAATTACTGACAAGCCCTATTTAGATGATGGCCCTATTAATCTCCCTGTCTTTAGACCCGAAAAAGTAACTGCCTATGAGCTTGGATACAGAGGCCTATACTTCAAAAAACAGCTGTTCGTAGACTTTTATGTATTCCAAAATATCTATAATGGATTTCACTCAAGACAGTTGATGGTAAAGGACCCTAACACACCTGAAGAAACAAGGTTTCAAACCACCATCAGTTCAGATAGCAGGGTAACCGCCAATGGTTGGGCCTTGAGCGGTGATTTCCGCTTCATTAATGGCATTTGGTTAAAGGGTAATATTTCCTACAATGGTTTATCAAAAAATGACACTCCTCCAGGTTTTAGCACCAGGTTCAATACGCCTGATTACCGTTTAAACTTGGGGCTAGGCAAAACCAATATTATCAATAATATAAGTGCCAATGTAAACTGGCGATGGCAAAATGATTTTTATTGGGAATCTTCTTTTGGGGATGCTGCGATTCCTTCCTTCAATACTTTGGACGCTATGGTAGGATATAAACTTCCAAAAATCAAAACTTCCATTAAAATCGGAGGCTCTAATATCCTCAACAAGTATTATACAACTGCTTTTGGAAATGCCCAGATAGGAGGGCTTTATTATATTACCTTGGAATTCGATGAAATGATGAGGTAGCCAAAAAATGCATTACTGACTACCTCCTTCTTTTTAATTCTTGCTTCTGTTATACTGACGAATCACCTTGCATATCTATCAACTGCAAAACCTTCTAATCTCACTTCTCCTTCTTTTCCCTTGCTGAGATCCGCAAGAATCTTTCCAGTTGCAGGAGCCAAACTAAGTCCCATCATACTATGACCTGCACCGAAAGCCACATTCTTCCATTTAGGAGCCTTGCCGATATAAGGCAAACCATCAGGTGAACAGGGCCTCATACCTTTCCAAATTTGATCTTCTTGGGGAAATTCAGCCTGAAATTCGGGATAATAATTTTTAATAGACTCAAAAATCCCTTTTACCCTATTAATGTTCACGGTATCCGCTTTATTGGATATCTCCATGGTTCCACCAAAACGGACTTTTTCTCCATAAGGACTTTGGGAAACCCTGGCTTCGGTAAGGATACTTGACTGCATCAACTGAGGTGTGTTGGGAAGGACAAAACTATATCCCTTTCCGCCCATCATGGGCAACTTGAATCCAAGCATTTTGGCTATTTCTCCAGACCAAGATCCTGCACAGACCATCACTTGCTTACAATCAATTTTACCTTTAGTGGTAAGTACAGCCTGCACTTGGTCTACGCTCTTTTCAAATCCTATTATACTTACTCCACTTTTAAGCCCTACACCATTCTTTAACAGATATTGCTTCAGGTAATCGTACAAATCTTTGGGAGATAAATGGGCGTCATCTGGAAAATAGATACCACCACGTACATCTACTTCCTGATTGGACTCCATTTTTCTGATATCATCCCTATTTAATACTTCTACATCAATCCCACTTTTTTTGGCAAGATGGCTGAATTCAATTTCCTCTTTCTCCCCTTCCCTGCTCTTGTATAGCATCAATAAACCCTTGTCTTGAAAATTGATATTATTATCCCCATGCTCAACCATGAAATCCAAGTACAACTGTTTACTAAACAAGCTTATCCCCTTTAAATAGGGAATGGACTTTTGCACATGCTGTGCATTGGAGTTCTTATAAAACAACAAGCACCACTCAATCAACTTTTTATCCAATCTGGGCTGGATATAAAAAGGACTTTTTGAGGACAGCATCCAGGATATCCCCTTGGAAATCATCCCCGGGGAAGCCAAAGGAACTATATGACTGGGAACAACCATTCCAGCATTTCCTGTAGAGCAATTCTCCTCCAGGTCGCCCCTATCAATGACAATCACTTCTTCACCTATTTGCTGAAGGTAATAAGCAGTAAAAAGACCGACTATTCCTCCTCCTATAACAATCGTTGGTTTCATAAACACATTCTCAACATTATAAAGCATTCAGAAAGATGCCGAATACTAAATGGGTTTTATTCAAAAAGGGTTATTATCCCATATGGGACAAAAGAATATTTTAATTCTTGATAATATTGAACCGTGTCAACTGTCCTACTATCTTCCTACTCAAATCACATGTCTCACATCTCAAGTCTCACGTCTAATATCTCATATCTATATCACCTGAAATCCCTCCATATAAGGATCATCATCATCTAGAAAGATGGTATTATATCCAGTAATTTTAGCCCAGCCTTGAATACTTGGAATGATCGCAGGAACTCCCCCAACCTCTGTAGTATCCAGTATCTCACCAGTAAACTTAGACCCTATATAACTTTCATTGACAAATGGTTGATGAACCTTAAGCTGACCTCTTGCGTGTAGTTGGGCCATTCTCGCCGAAGTCCCCGTTCCGCAGGGTGAGCGGTCAATAGCTTTATCTCCATAGAAAACAGCATTTCTACTATCAGAACTTGAATCCAAAGGCTTACCTATCCACTGGATATGGCTCAGCCCATTGATCCTTGGGTTTTCAGAATGGACAAACTCATACTTCTCATTGATGGCTTTTCTTAATTTTCTGCTCATCACAATCAGTTGTTCAGCAGTGAAGTCCTGAAGGCCTGTAAAGTTTTCCTGAGGATCAATGATCGCATAGAAATTCCCCCCATAGCTCACATCAAAGCTCAGTTCACCCAATTCTTCACAATGAATACTCAGGTCCTTGGCACTAACAAAACTGGCCACATTGGTCAGTTTAACTGATTTGACCTGCTTACCTTCCTGCACATAACTCACCAACACCAAGCCTGCTGGAGTCTCCAGTCTTAACTTCCCTGGTGTTTTAGGGACGATCAATCCCTCCTCAATGGCCACTGTTACCGTTCCTATGGTTCCATGTCCACACATGGGCAAACACCCACTGGTCTCTATGTACAGTACGGCCACATCATTCTCAGGATCATGTGGTGGATAAAGCATTGAACCGGACATCATATCATGGCCTCTTGGTTCGAACATCAGACCTCTGCGGATCCAATCATAATGTTCCATGAAAAACTGCCGTTTTTCGAACATATTTTCCCCTTCCAAAAAGGGAAGTCCACCTGTCACCACCCTCACAGGGTTGCCACAGGTATGGGAATCAATACAACTAAATGTTTTCTTCATTCAATTATTTAGAACCAAATATTAAGACACCAATTTGCCATCCACTGTTCTAGGAATTCCTAATGGATTGGCTTCTTTTAAGGCCTCCGGAAGTAGCTCATCTGGGCAATTCTGTAAAGCAAATGGCCTTACAAATCGCTTGATGGCATAAACTCCCACAGACGTTGTTCTACTGTCAGTGGTGGAGGGAAAAGGTCCTCCATGTTGCATGGCATAACCTACTTCTACACCGGTAGGAACTCCTCCGAATAACAGCCTGCCACATTTTTCCTGAAGCGCACTGATCAATTCTTTCTGAGCTTCCAACTCCGATTTATCAGCCCAAAGGGTAATGGTCAATTGGCCCTGAAGTGATTGGGCCGCTGCCATCAGTTCCTCTTGGCTATTATAGGAAACTACAATCCCAAATGGACCAAATACCTCTTCTTGCAAAGATTTGTCTGCCAACCAAGATTTTGTATCGGTCAAGGCCAAGGCTGGATATCCTTTGTCCGATTGCTCTGCCTTTTTGGGCCAAGTGACAGTACTTAGCTTTTCCATTTCAGATAGACTTTCACTGTATACGCGCTGAATACCAGCATTCAACATCGTCTGACCTTCAATGGCCTCTAGATTTTTCCCGGTTGCCGCTGCAAATTCTTGGGCAAACTTTTCAGGAATAAAGATCACTCCAGGGTTAGTACAAAACTGACCTACCCCCATGGTAAGTGACTGTGCATATAATGCCGAAAGTTTATCCAAATCCTCTAAAGGCTTTTCCATCACAAAGACTGGATTGGTACTGCCCATTTCTGCATACACAGGTATAGGCTCTTCACGGCTGTTAGCCAAGTCAAACAGGGCCTTTCCTCCCTTGAAAGAACCCGTAAAACCTACTGCTTTGGTCAAAGGGTGCTTCACCAACTCCTGTCCTTCTGCTATCCCCCCCTCAACATGCTGGAATACGGCCTCAGGCAAACCACTTTGCTCCAATGCTTTTTTTATCGCTCCATATACTAAAAGGGAAGTTTTGGGATGGGATGGGTGTCCTTTATATACCACAGGACATCCAGATGCCAAAGCAGAAACCGTGTCTCCACCAGCTGTAGAAAAGGCCAATGGAAAATTGCTAGCGCCGAAGACCACCACTGGGCCAATAGGTACCAAATACCTCCGCAAATCCGGCTTAGGTACTGGGGTCCTTTCTGGATTTCCGTGATCAATGGTCGCCTCTAGCCAACTACCTTCTTCTATATAATCTGCAAAAAGGTTGATCTGCCCTGTGGTCCTGCCCAACTCCCCTGTAATTCTACCCTCAGGCAAATGTGATTCTTCGCAGGCAGTTGGGATCAACTCCTCCTTGATATCCCCAAGACAGGCAGCCACATTCCTTAAAAATAAGGCTCTTTCTGACAAGGATGTTTTTTTATAAATAGTAAAAGCTTGAGCGGATTGTTCTAATACCTTATCAATTTGCATTATACGCTTGTTTTTAAAGATGCTAATTCTGGTCTGTTATCAATACCAGTTTGAATTATCTTTTCAATTCTTTCTCTTTCATCACCGATCAAGGTCAGCCTAGGGGCACGTACATTTTCTGTTCCTAAACCAACCATTTGTTCTGCAAGTTTGATGTATTGTACCAATTTAGGATGGATATCCAATTCCAAAAGTGGCAGGAACCATCTATATATTTCTAGTGCTTCATCTATTTTCCTCGCTTTGATCAAATCAAATAGCACTACAGTTTCCTTAGGGAAAGCACAAACCAATCCTGCTACCAATCCATCAGCTCCCATCAAAACACTCTCCATGGTTAAAGTGTCCACGCCACAAAGAATTTTGTATCGGTCACCAAATTTAGTCTTCATCCTGGTCACATTGGATACATCTCTCGTGGATTCTTTTACTGCTTGGATATTCTCACAAACCGTCAATTCCTCAAACATCTCCAATGTCACATAAGTTTTATAATCTACTGGATTATTATAGATCATGATCGGCAAGGAAGTAGCGTCAGCTACAGCTTTGAAATAAGCTACTGTCTCTCTGTGATCGGACGGGTACCTCATTGGAGGTAATAACATCAAGGCTTCTACTCCCAATTCTTCCGCCTTTTTGGCCCAATGGATCGCTTTGGCTGTAGCACCTTCTGCAATATTCAAAATAACAGGAACCCTACCAGCAAGCTTTTCAACTGTTTTTTGAGTCAATTCAATTTTCTCATCATCTTCCAGCACACTTGACTCTCCAAGTGTTCCACCTAAGATCACACCTTTAACACCACCTTCAACCTGTGCCTCCAGGTTCAAGAAAAACGTATCATAATCGATGCTGCCATCAGCATGAAACTTAGTCGTAACGGCAGGAAAAACTCCATTCCAATTCATAGTCTTCAAGTTTATGTTTGAGACAAAGGTAGTATATGCCCAGATCAGAATATTGCACCAAATTAGTGATTAATGATACAATATTGCCGATGCTGATACTTGATTAACATATTATGAGTATTATCAAATTAAAATATTACAGCCCTATGATCTAAATCTGGAATGCTTCCTTTTATTGACAAAAAAATTAGTTCATTTTTGAATCACTGATATAGCCCTAAATCCAGGTAATTTTAATCATTTATGAAAATTATATTGAATGGAATATTAACCAATTTTGAAACTATGAAAAAAATTTTTGGACTATTATTAATTTTCTTTTCCCCATTAATCCTCAGGGCAACTGAGCTTTATGAGCCTATCATGAGTTTTCAAGCGGACAGATCAGCGCTGAACAGGAAATACAGCAACCATCTCAGTGAAGAGTACTTTCAGAGGATGGACACCTTTTACAGTAATTGGCTACAAAAGGTCAACTCCATGAACTATAAGGAACTCAGTGCTGATGGAAAAATTGATTTCCTGGCTTTCAAGAACTATCTGGAAAAACAACTTTATTTTCACCATGTAGATCATGAAAAATTCCAAGAGATAGAATCTGTACTTGACTTTTCCTCGGATTTGGAGTCCTTTTATATTGCCAGAAGAAGGGCCAATAAACCAGATGCAAAAGCCATTGCCAAGCAATTTAATAATGCGAGTTTGGCCATTGACAAAAAAATGGAAGAACTCAAAAACAGTCCTTATAACAACTGGCAAAAGGCCGATCTGGCAGCCAAGAGTGTAAAGTCACTTCAGAAAGAAGTACAAGAATCATACGAATTCTACTATGATTATGATCCTGAATTTACTTGGTGGGTAGCCGGCCCTTGGGAGAAACTTAACAAAAGGCTCAAAACTTATGCTGAATTTCTGGAAAAGAATTTCGAAAATACCAGCGTAAAGGATGACGGCAGTGGTATCATCGGTCACCCCATTGGAGCCGAAGCCATACAAAAGGAACTGGAGTTTGAGCTTATTCCCTACTCTGCTGAAGAATTGATAGCTGAAGCAGAAAAGCAATTTGAATGGTGTGAAACTGAAATGCTTAAGGCCTCAGAAGAATTAGGCTATGGAAAAGACTGGAAAGCAGCACTTGAACATGTAAAAAACACCTATGTTCCTGCAGGGCAATGGCCTGAGGATGTAGCTAAAATGGTTGTAGAAGCTACAGAGTATGTGGAAAATAATGATTTGATTACCATTCCTGAATTGGCCAAGGAAGTTTGGAGAACCAAAATGATGTCCGCAGAACGCCAAAGGGTCAGTCCATTCTTCTTGGGGGGAGAAACCATCATCATTTCATATCCAACCTCAGAAATGAGCCAAGAGGAAAAAATGATGAGCATGCGCGGTAACAATCCCCACTTTTCACGTGCTGTAGTTCACCACGAAATCATTCCAGGACATCACTTACAAGGTTTTATGATTCAAAGGCACAAACCACATAGGAGAATGTTCCATACACCATTCTGGATGGAAGGCTGGGCACTTTACTGGGAAATGAACCTTTGGAACAAGGAATTCCCAAGAAACACAGAAGATAAAATAGGTATGCTCTTTTGGAGGATGCACCGATGTGCCAGAATCATATTTTCTCTGAATTACCACTTGGGCAATATGAGTCCTCAACAATGCATCGATTTCTTGGTAGAAAAAGTGGGACATGAATATGCCAATGCAGAAGCAGAAGTGAGAAGATCTTTTGAGGGCAATTATGGACCGCTATACCAAATCGCCTATATGGTTGGAGGACTTCAGTTCTACTCCTTGAAACAAGAATTAGTAGATAATGGCAATATGAGCGAAAAGGAATTCCACGATATGGTCCTAAGCCAAAATGCCATTCCCGTGGAACTGATCAGGGCGAGAATGAAAAATGAAACACTCTCGAAAAATCATCAAACCCAGTGGAAATTTCTAAAAGACTAAAAGTGGTTTTCCCGTAAATCTAATTTTTGTATCATTCTGACGATAGGAAGAATCTCTAACGATTGATTTCCAAAAGCAAGAAAATCAGGAGATTTCTCCTATCGTACCAATGACGTAAAGAACTAGGCATGAATTTGTTCGAGTTCATAACCTAGTTCTTTAGCTGTTTTTTGTAGCCACCTTTCTCTGTGAAGCTGCATTTTTTCTTCATAGGCCTTGATACCTTTTTCA
>NZ_JAHHZM010000017.1 GCF_018642165.1 Echinicola shivajiensis | reverse complement strand
CGAAAAAGAACTTTATTTTACAAACCGTTTCCAGAATTAATTTTTCCAGAACTTTATCCCGAAAAAATACCTTCTAACAACGCTTTCAATTTCAGCTTCCCCCGTTTGGGTCTGCAAAGGTGAGGAAGTTTTTCTTAGTTACAAAGCTTTTTCTTCGTTTTTATTCAACAAAAACTTAACTACTCTAATTCTCAGTTAAATAAGTTTTGAAAAACTTTGAAAGCTTAAAAGAACAATTTCCTCTTCTTTATTTCAATCTCAATATATCCTGCAACTTTTAGCAAGTTCGTTAAAAAAGCACTTGTTTCCTTAAACAAGAACTGTAGTGACCTCGCCAGGATTCAAACCTGGAACCTCTTGAGCCGTAATCAAGTGCTCTATTCAGTTGAGCTACGAGGCCATTATTTGGGATTGCAAATGTAGCACATCCCGTTAAATGATCAAAGGTTTTTTAAAATAAATCTCAAAAAAAGTAAAAGCATTTCAACTAAATAGTCTATTAATCAGCCAGATATTTCGTAAAACGAATTTCTCACTAAAGCCATGTACTCCATTCCCAGAACTTACATTAAGAATAATTAAGATAAAAAGCCCTAACTATCAAGCAAGTTTTTATAATTTAGCTCCCTGAAAATAAAATACAAAATACTCTTTCATGAAAAGACTTATAATTATTTTACTTGTATTTACCTTTCCGATCAGCATTTATGCACAAGAAGGTAAGAACAATCCATTAAAAGGCAGGCCAGATATAAACGGAGATTTATTTTTGGACTTCGGCTTCAATATATTAAACAATAGACCGGAAGATCTAAACACTAAGTTTTTCGCTTCTAAGACTGCAAACATCTATTTTCAAAGAGCCATAAACCTTGGAGAAAAGTCAGGATATACTTTCAACCCAGGAATTGGTTTTGGACTTGATAAAATGGCCCTTAAAAATGATATGACTTTAGTCAATGACCCAGACAAAGGAACCAATTCAAGTATGGTTGCAGATCTAGAAGATATATATGGAGAAGGTACTGTAGTTCATAAAAACACCATGGCACTTAATTATATAGACATCCCTTTAGAATTCCGTTACCACTTCAACAAAAGCGATTATAATGAAGGATTCAGAATCGCATTGGGTGGAAAAGTAGGATTTCTATATAATGCACATACCAAAAATGATATCACTACGCCTGACGGAGTAAGACAAAAGATAAAAACCACTCAGGACTATGGTTTAAATAAAGTTCGATACGGTGCTTATACTAGAGTAGGTTTATCAGGATTTAACCTATGGGCCTATTACGGGCTAAATAAAGTTTTTGAAAAAGACCTTGGTCCATTAGCCACTGAAGCTAGCCAATTCAACTTCGGTCTATCAATAGCTTTATTCTAGCAAGTCAATCAATAAAAAAGGGGATTTAAATATCCCCTTTTTTATTGATTGAAATTTGGCTTCCTTTTTTCCAAAAATGCGCTTACACCTTCAATAAAATCTTTCCCACTGCCAACTTTTTGTTGAAAATCTGCTTCCATCTCCAAAACCTCCTTCAAACTCATCCCTCCTGCCTTTTGGAGCATTTCTTTAATCCCCGCCACTGCTGCTAATGAAGCATTGGTATACACATCTATATATTGCTGAACTACTTCATTCAATTCAGAGGAATCTACACTTTTTGTTATCAAGCCAATTTTTTCAGCCTCATCCGCATACACCTTTCTTCCGGTAGTAGCAATTTCATAGGCTTTTGTATAGCCAAGCTTGTTCAACAGGAAATACGTAGAACCACCATCCATTACCAATCCAATATGAGGGAATATCTCTGCAAGATAAACATCCCTAGAAGCAACTATCAAGTCACAGGCCAAGGCCAGCGAACAACCTGCACCTGCTGCTAAACCATTCAGTTTACATATAATGGTTTTTCTACATTCAGCCATTTTTAAGATCAGCGGATTATATTGTTCCCTGACTATTTTGCTAAATGGAATATTGTCTAAATCTCCCCCTACTGATTTCAAATCCTGACCACTACAAAAAGCCCCTCCTCGCCCAGTCATCACTATACATTTAAGTTCTCTATCATTATCAGCCTCGGTAATTGCTTCCAAGAGTTCTTCAAGCAATTCCTTGTTTAGTGCATTATAAACTTTCGGTCGGTTCAGGGCTATTTCAACCCATCCCGATTGTTTAGTCACTATAATGTACTTATAATCCATAACCACTAAATCATCAAGAAATAAAAGAAAGCTGCAAAACAAGTTAAAAAGCCAAGACAAAAGCCAGCCACCAATTCTAAAGGGCGGTGTGCATTCAAATACAACCTACATGATCCCACAACCCCACTAAGGATAATTGTTAATATCAATGGATATAATAAATGGGACTGTGGAAATTTCATGCTCAAAACAATAATAATGGCTATAAGACCTGACAAACCTGTTAGATGAGCACTTACTTTCCAAAAAAAAGTAACCAAGGTAAGCAATATAATGGCTGCAGTTATTGTAGCAAGACTGAAGACTATGAGCTCATCAAAATTCAGTTTTAAATAAAACAGGTAGGTTACCAAAATATAGAACAAGCTCACAATTGTAAAAGGAATAAAGCGCTCCCTCTTCTCAGCCATATGCATGCTGGGAATAGAATCAGTGTATTTCATGCCCAATATTGTTAACATAGGAATCATCAATGTTGAAACAATTACCAACAAAAAAACGGAAAGCTTCAATTCATCAGGAACCTTTGTTGCCTCGGGAACTCCATATAATATCAAAGCAAAAACCAAACTTGGCATTAATAAAGGCTGAAATATCACCGAAAGGGTGAGCGCTATCTTTCTATACACTATAATTCTTTTCTTAATCTGGCTACTGGAATATGTAGTTGTTCCCTATATTTTGCTACGGTCCTTCTAGCTATATTATAACCTTTATCATTTAATAATTTCACTAACTTATCATCAGAAAGTGGCTTCCTCTTTTCTTCCTCATCCACCAGTTTTTGTAAAACACTTTTCACTTCCCTGTTACTTACATCCTCTCCACCCTCTGTAGAAATACCTTCAGAAAAGAAATACTTTAAAGGAAAGACCCCAAATTCGGTTTGAATGGCTTTACTGTTAGCCACTCTTGAAACCGTAGAAATATCCATATCAATTCTCTCAGCGATATCCTTCAAAATCATAGGTTTAAGTTTGGTCTCATCTCCCTCAATAAAAAACTCAGTTTGATAATCTAAAATAGCCTGCATGGTTTTCAATAGGGTCTGTTGCCTTTGTTTGATAGCATCTATAAACCACTTTGCGGCATCCAGCTTTTGCTTTACGAAACTAACTGTATCCTTAAGCTTTTTATCCTTCTTATCACTTTTATCATATGCCTCAAACATTTCTGAATATGATCTACTCACTCTAAGCTCTGGTGCATTTCGGGAGTTAAGGCTGATCTCCAATTTCCCATTGACATTATTTAGAATAAAATCTGGAATTATGTACTGGGTGCGCATTAAGCCATCAGAGCCTCCTCCAGGTTTTGGATTAAGGCGAGTAATCATATGAATGACTTCTTTTAAATCCTCTTCTTCCAGGCTGCATTTTTTAAGGATCTTGTCATAATGTTTTTTTGTGAACTCTTCAAAACATTCAGAAACTACTATAAGGGCCTTTTGTACTATCTCATCTTCTTGATGCTCTTTTCTCTCCAGCTGGATCAAAAGACATTCCTGAAGACTTCTAGCAGCAATTCCCGCAGGATCAAAGTTTTGGATCTTACGCAGAACTTCTTCCACCTCATCCAAATCTGTCTCCACATTTTGGCTGAAAGCCAGATCGTTTATGATAGCTTCCAAATCCCTTCTTATATAACCATCACTCTCAATACTACCAATTAGCTGTCTACCAATTGTTCTCTGATGCTCATCAAGACGTAAAAAATTTAATTGAGAAATCAACTGCTCAGACAGGGAGGTACCACTGGAAAGAGGCATTTCCCTTTCCTCTTCATCAGGGGAATAATTCCCATCACCTTGCATTTTATACCCGCCATAATCATCATTTAAATAATCATCCAGGTTAAGGTCTTTATCCTCCTTTTTCTCTTCTTCATAACTATCTGGAAGGATTTCCTCTTCCTGAGGCTCCCCTGTTTCATCTCTCCCTTCTTCCAGTGCTGGATTAATTTCCAACTCCTCTTCTACCCTTGCCTCCAATTCAGCTGTTGGTACTTGCAACAGCTTTATAAACTGAATCTGCTGAGGAGACAATTTTTGGGATAATACCTGATTTAAATTAAGCTTCTGCATATCGCGTACTCTAGAACTCCTTATTTCTTAAAAATTAAACACCACTTTCGGCAAGCCAAATTAAGGTCATCGATTATTATTCAAATTTAGGAAATTACAGCAAAATTTTGATAAAAAGCTTATTATATCGTTTTTTGCATTCCATTTTAAATCAATGATTCAAACTTACCTTTAAGGGGTAAAACCATAAATTCAATTCCTATGGCATTCAACAAACGATCTAAGATTAAATTCTTGCTTGACAATGATATTATTGGTGAAAAAGCCACTGTAATGGGCTGGGTCAGAACTAAAAGAAGTAATAAAAGCGTTTCTTTCATTGCCCTTAACGATGGCTCTGTCATCCAAAACTATCAAATTGTCGCTGACCCGAATGTCATAAGCGAAGATATTCTTAGAAGAATTACCACTGGCGCCTGTATTAAAGTTACTGGCCAAGTTGTCGCATCACAAGGATCAGGCCAAGTTTCTGAACTTGCCGCAGACGCCATTGAAGTTTTAGGTGAAGCTGATCCTGAAAAGTACCCTTTGCAGCCAAAAAAACATTCAATGGAATTTCTTAGGGACATTGCCCACCTAAGAATGAGAACAAATACTTTTGGCGCTGTATTTAGAGTTAGGCATGCCTTGGCTTTTGCTGTCAACCAATATTTCAACAACAAAGGGTTCTTCTATATCCATACACCTATTATTACTGCTTCCGATGCAGAGGGTGCTGGAGAAACATTTAAGGTCACAACCCTAGACTTAAAAAACCCACCATTGACAGAAAATGGTGATATTGACTATAAGGAAGATTTCTTTGAAAGAGAAACCAACCTAACGGTTTCTGGACAGCTTGAGGGTGAGTTAGCAGCTATGGCTCTCTCTGAAATCTATACATTTGGACCTACTTTCAGAGCTGAAAACTCAAACACTACCAGACACTTGGCTGAGTTTTGGATGATCGAGCCTGAAATGGCATTTTATGATGCTGAGGACAACCAGGATCTAGCAGAAGATTTCCTCAAGTATATTATCTCTTATGCCATGGAAAACTGCAAAGATGATCTTGATTTCTTGGATAAAAGAGCAGCCGAGGAAAACGCAAAGAAACCTGCCAATGAAAGGGCAGAGATGGGACTCTTAGAAAGACTTCAATTTGTGGTAGAGCATGAATTTGAAAGGCTCACTTACACTGAAGCCATCGAAATTTTAAGGAATTCAAAACCAAACAAGAAAAAGAAATTCAAATATTTAATTGAAGGTTGGGGTGCAGATCTACAGTCTGAGCATGAAAGGTTCTTGGTAGAAAAGCACTTCAAAAAACCGGTTATTCTAACTGATTATCCAAAAGAGATCAAAGCTTTCTACATGAAGCAAAATGAAGATGGAAAGACCGTTGCAGCTATGGACATACTTTTCCCGGGAATCGGAGAGATTGTCGGTGGTTCGCAAAGAGAGGAGAACCTAGAAAAGCTGACAAATAGAATGGATGAAATGAACATTCCTCAGGAAGAACTTTACTGGTACCTTGACACCCGTAGATTCGGAGCAACTCCACATTCAGGTTTTGGCCTTGGTTTCGAAAGAATGGTTCAGTTTGTTACTGGAATGGGAAATATAAGAGACGTAATAGCATTCCCAAGAACTCCAGGAAATGCAGAATTTTAAATAAAAAATGTCCCTTGAAGATTCAAGGGACATTTTTTATTTAATCCTTAATTTCACGAAACTCTTTGGAATAGCCTTAATAACATCCGAGGCAATGGTTCCTCTCAACTTCTTAGCAGAAGCCAACTCCCCAGCAACTCCATGCTGATATACTCCACACAAGGCTGCATCTTCAGCACAATAGCCTTGCCCCAGAAATGATGTAATCATACCTGTAAGCACATCCCCTGTCCCTCCAGTGGCCAAGTATTGGTTTCCGCTCGAATTAAAATATTGCTTCCCGTCTGGTAAGTTAACCGCGGTATGAGCGCCCTTTAACACCAAATAACAACTATATTTTTGAGCAAATTCTTTTGCCTTTTTCAATCTAATCTGATGATTTTCACAAGCTCCAACTAAGCGTTCAAACTCTTTAATATGTGGAGTAAGAATTATATTTTCCCTCAACAATGGCAAAAGGTACTTATGCTTCGCTAAAATATTAATTCCATCAGCATCTATTACCATAGGACCTGAATAATTCTTCAAAATTCCTTTTAACAAACTTGCTGTAATTTCTTGGGTTCCCATGCCAGGACCCAAGCCTATAGCATCGTAATTATCAAGCTCTGCATGTTCAAAATCACTCAAATACTCCTCATCCTTAGAAGCAATCACCATAAGCTCTGGCAAACCGGACTGTAATACAGCAACACCACATTTAGGACTTAAGCAGGTTACTAACCCACTACCTGTCCTCATGGCTGCTTCAGAACTCATCCGGATGGCACCCATTTTCCCATAACTCCCACCAACTAGCAAAACTTTCCCGAAATCACCCTTATGAGCAAATCTATTAAATGATTTATGCCTATGTTTAATATCCTTGTATTGTAAAAAATATTTCCCTTCAGAAAACTGACCAAAAAATGGCTGTTCAATCCCTATATTCACAACTTTGAGCTTACCTACGTTTTCTGCATGCTCTGGAAACAAAAGAGAATATTTAGGAAACTGAAAACTTACTGTAATATCTGCCTTAAACGCTTCTCCTACTAAACAGCCATCAGAAGGAAGGCCAGATGGTATATCCACTGCTATTCGCGTAGCATCTTCAATCCTATTAAGCTTGCTTACAAGATCTAGATAAAGCCCATCCAATGGTCTGTTTACTCCAATACCTAGTATTGCATCAATCAAAACGTGAAAGTCATAATCTATCAACTTGATACGCTCGTCGCAAACTGTAACAGAAGGGAGTTTATCAGGTAACAATTCCTTGTTCAATCTACAATCGGCGCTCGCCTTAACATAATCACCAATAAAAAAGACCATAACATCATAGCCTTTTCTCCAAAGAAGCCTTGCGATAGCCAATCCATCTCCTCCATTATTTCCATGTCCACAAAAAATCCCCACTTTATCATTTCGATGAAAGTTCTTTTCAAAAAAATCACAAAAGGCTGTTGCAGCGTACTCCATTAAGCGATGAGATGATATCCCCTTATCGTGTATAAAATCCGCATCCAGTTTTTTCACAGAAGTACCAGAAATAATTTCAAGCATTATAATATTTATTAAACTTTAAGCAATTTATGACTTGGAAACCTCATCCGCAACAGAAAGACTAGACCAACTACAAAAAATATACCTAAAACTAAAGAGCTAACCCGCATACTGCCTGTAAATTGCTCAATCAAGCCATAAGAGAATGTCCCTAAAACAATCGCAATTTTCTCTGTAACATCATAGAAGCTGAAGTATGAGGCATGATCTACCGTTTCCTCAGGTATTAGCTTGGAATAAGAAGATCGTGAAATCGATTGTATTCCTCCCATAACCATACCTACTACAAAAGCCAAAGCATAAAATTGATATTCGGTATACACAAAATATGCAGCAAAACATATCAAGACCCAAATAACAACCATGCTTACCAAAGCTAACTTATTTCCTTTTTTCATGGATATAAAGGCGAACAAGTAACTACCCAATATCGCTACTATTTGAATAATAAGAATGGTCAATATTAATTTATCTCCAGCAAGCTCTAATTCTTTATCACCAAAAGAAGCAGCCATATACATCACCGTTTGAACACCCATGCTGTAAAACCAAAAGGAAAGTAGAAACCTTTTCAATTGAATTTCACCTTTAATCTACTTAAAAACGGACCTGATCTCCCTATAGCCCGACAATAATAAGGACCTATCATATCTTCTGCCGTAAGGATTGTCTTCAAGCACACTAAATGGGATCATAGAAAATCCTAACCACCACAATCCTGTCAACAAAAATGACAACCTTGCAGCTTCTCCTCCATCACTAATATAAAATAATTCTGGCACCTGTATCATTAATAGATTTATCACCAAAAGAATTACACTCCCAATATACCCCAATGCAAAACCTTTCGCACTAAGCATATCATATTCATCCACACTACTAATTTCTGGAAGAAACGCATTATAAAACACTATACTACCTGCATATCCTATACTTGCCAGAACACTACATATTATTCCAAACTCCAAATTAGAACCATCAAAAAAGAACAACGCCATGCATGACAATGAACCCAATGTGGCAAATATCTTCATAAAGGTAAGCTTCTTACCCCCAGAGTCCGCCATCCCAGACAATAACGGAGATAAAACCGCAATAACAAGAAAAGAAAAAGAAATGGACCAAGAATACAACACCGTGTTGACCACTTCAAATCCAAAAAAGGAAACCAAATCATTATCGGAATCAGTTTGAGTCACATTATTGTAATAAACAGGAAAAATAGTTGAGGTAATGACCAAACTATACACAGAATTGGCCCAATCATACATTGCCCAGGCAAAGTGCGTCTTCTTCTTACTCTTTGACATTGAATTTTCTCTTGGATTAACAAAAAAAAGCTACCCTAGTTACTAAGGTAGCTTTTTCAAAATATTGATATTATCAAATATTATTTTACTTTTCCAACTGATGCATAAAGTACTTTTCTAGCATCAGCTTCTCTAAGCTCTAACTGAATATCAGCAATCGGTCCCATCTTAACGTCCCTATCTGCTTTAAGGGAAATGGTAATCTGGTCTCTTTCTGCTTCTGATAAATTATCTTTTTCCTGGTTCACCCAAAGCAAGATGTCATTTGTAGTTATCAAAGCATCATTTGCCTGCACTCTTGGCTCTGTACCGTAAAGTGAAGTGTTCTTAGGCTTACCCACATATAGATAAGATATCAAAGATTTCTTTTCCAATTTTTGCAACTGAGTAGCTTGAGGAAGCTTTTGTTCTACCAAAAGTTCCTGCTCTCTCAATACAGTAGTTACCATGAAGAAGAAAAGAAGCATGAAGATAATATCCGGCAAGGCTGACGTAGGAATGTTCTCTTCGGTCTTTGTTTTTTTCTTAAACTTTGCCATAATTATTCTCCTCCTGTTTTATCTGGTTCAGCAATTGAAATCGCCATAGGAATGTTTTCTTTTCCTCTTTGCATCAGTTCTTTTTCTGCAGCATCTCTACTGGACAATGCCCTGTATTCATCTGCAGTCAAACCTACTCTTTCGGCATAGATTTCAAAATAAGCTTTCTTTACCAAATCAAGTACTTCCAAATATAACTCATAGCTAGTACCACGATCTGTTTTTATTGACACTACCGCTTCATTGGGGTGGTCTGAAGACTCAGGATCTTTAGCAGACATTCCTTTCAATGAAGGAGGAAGGCTATTGTATAGATCCACATTCTCTTGATCAGGATTCCCGAAGTTCATGACGAATTCCTTTACTTCCTGATCCAAACCCTCTGAATTCTCCCTGAAATCTCCTTCAACCAATAATTGGTCATTGGAGTTGACTAATATCTTAAAGATATTTCTTTCATTCTTTTTAATATCAGGTGGTGGCACGTTAGGGTCTTGCTTTGGAGGCAAGATGTTAGTGATACCTTTGTCAGAAGCAATTGTAGTTGTTACAAGAAAGAAGATAAGTAGCAAGAAGGCGATATCCGCCATGGAACCTGCATTTACCTCCTGACTCATTCGGTTTTTCTTTCTTGCCATCGTAAATTACTTTATAATTTTACTTAATTCCGTATATACAATTCCTACTAATGAAAGTCCGAAAAGTACATAAGTAGTTAGCAATATTCCACCAACAGCTTTTGAAGCTCCTGGAGTCAGGTTGAACGGTTCAACTGCGAATTTAGGCAATACCTCGTCACCAGACACTGAGTAGGCAACAAAGAACAATACCGCAACACCAATTACACCGACACCTATCTTTAGCAAACTTTTTGGGTTATCAATTGATTTGATTAGAGGCATTACTATTGCAAATAACACTCCGAATCCGATCAATGCATAACTTACATATAGCATGATATCGTAAGAATCCATATCGTTTAGTTCTTTGGTTGGTTAATAAATAATTTTATTGTTAAAGCAAGGCTTGACTATTACTTAGTCAATTTATGCTTTACAAGGATATCAACCAAAGTGATAGAGGCATCCTCCATATCGTTCACCAATGAATCGATTTTAGCTACACAGTAGTTGTAGAACAACTGTAGGATAATCGCAACGATCAAACCTGCTACAGTAGTCAAAAGGGCGATTTTAATACCACCTGCTACCAAAGAAGGAGAGATATCACCAGCTGCTTCAATTGAATCGAAGGCTCCAATCATACCAATTACAGTACCCATGAAACCAAGCATTGGAGCAAGAGAGATGAATAGGGAAATCCATACCAAACCTTTTTCCAAACGACCCATTTCTACAGAACCGTAAGCGATGATAGACTTTTCAACCATCTCGATACCTTCTGAGTATCTCATCAAGCCTTGTGTAAAGATAGAGGCAACTGGACCTTTAGTGCTTTTTGTAACGTCTTTAGCCGCTTCAATTCCACCTTGATCTAGAGCATCTTCAACTTTTGCAAGAAGCTTTTTAGTGTTAGTAGTTGAAAGGTTAAGGGTAATGATTCTTTCAAGAGCTACTGCAAGACCCAAAATCAAACAAATCAATACTGGAGTCATGAAAGTAGGATCACCTTCAATAAACTTGTCTTTGATTACTTGATGGAATGGTTGATCTTCCACTACAATCTCGTCGTCTGCAACAACTGGTGCAGGTTCCTCAACTGCTTCTTCTTCCATTGCCATTTCAGTAGTGTCTTCAGCAGAAGCATCTTCTGTGGCATCCTGTGCTTTTGTGATAACCGGAGATAGAAGTAGTCCGGTAAGCATGAACAAAGCGATTAACTTTTTCATAATTTAGTTTTTAATAGACTTTAAATAAAGGTTAAACGGTTTCTAATTTTAATATTGAGCTTTTAAAGATATAATTTTTTCAAATCAAATGACAAGGGATGCTGCTATAATTTTTTCAGCTACCCATCCACTACCTTATTCTATTTACTCCTCTACAAGTTAGTTAACTTTTCATAAACTAAAAAAGCTTTAGTCTTATGAACGGATGATTAAGTGTACCAATTACTCTATCAGAGGATAATAAAGAAAGAACGAATGGCTTGTCGGTGGCTTAATTGGCCTAAATTCAAAATTAAAATGCAGAGAGGAAGGGATTCGAACCCTCGATACCCTTTAGGGGTATACACGCTTTCCAGGCGTGCTCCTTCGACCGCTCGGACACCTCTCTGTATACTTCGCTAACAATCGAAGCGACAAATAAAAATATAATATTTTCCTCCTGCAAATAAACTAACGCTTATTTAAGCAAAAATAAGCGTTTAGAAGACGTATTTCAAGATTTATTGAAAATAGGAGACTGAAAATCAAATGCTTGATGTTTTTAGATTTTTTTCAGTTTCTTTAAGCTTTTAACAGAAAAATTAACCTTAAAATCCTAAATACTCGTCAAAGACATCTCTCCTGCAATAGGAGTAATCAGCTTCCTTCTTATTTGTTCATCATCCGTTTCATTGGCCAACAAGAACATCATTTTGCATATGGCCGCCTCTGAAGTAATGTCACCTCCACTTAACACTCCTATTCTCTTTAACTCTTTACTGGTCTCATATCTTCCCTGTATTACTCTACCTCCATTACACTGGGACACATTCAATATTATGATACCTTTCTTTACGGCTCTTTCAACACATTCCACGAACCAAGCTTCTGTAGGACTGTTTCCGGACCCATAAGTTTCCATAACCACTCCCCTAAGTCCTTTGGTATTAAAACAACTATCCATGACTTCGGAAGTAATCCCTGGAAAAAGCTTCAAGATCATGACACTTTTATCCAGCTTGTTAAGATATTTTAATTGAACCCCTTCCTTATAGGGCTTAATAGCGGCATAATTAAAATCGATTACAATTCCAGCTTCTGCCAATGGAGGATAGTTTTCTGATTCAAAAGCATCAAAATGGACACTCTGCATCTTCTTGGCTCTATTCCCCCTAAGAAGCATATGATTAAAGAAAATGCACACTTCTGGCACAATAGGCTTCCCATTGGCCTTTGAAATGGCAATTTCCAATGAAGTCATCAAATTTTCCCGGGCGTCAGAACGCATGGCACTGATGGGCAATTGAGCACCGGTAAAAATCACAGGCTTGCTCAAGCCCTTCAACATGAAGCTCAACATAGAAGCTGAATAAGCCATCGTATCCGTTCCATGAAGTACTACAAAACCATCATAGGTATCGTAGTTCTCATATATAATGTAGGCCATATCCACCCAATGCTGCATGTTTACATTGGAGGAGTCTATTGGCTCGGGAAAACTAATTACCGTTATGGCAATATTCATATTGGTCAAATTGGGTATTTTCTCCAATATCTGTCCAAAATTAAAGGGCACCAAAGAGCCTTCATCATCATAGGCCATCCCTAGGGTTCCTCCTGTATAGATTATCAGCACCGAAGATTTGATCTCACTCTTGGCGGCTGTATTTAATCTTACGATCTTATAATTCATAGTTCAGACCGGTTAAAAACTTTATTGGCATTTAAATTAGTGATTTCGGAAACTTTTTCCAGTGTATTCTCTGTAAGATCTCCTACTCGCTGTGCAATTAAAGGAATATATTCTGGAGAATTGCGCTTGCCTCTGTGCGGCACTGGAGCCAAATATGGCCCATCTGTTTCCAAAACCAAATTATCAAGACCTATTTCTGGCAAAACTTTGTCCAAACCGCCATTTTTAAAGGTAGAAACACCTCCTATTCCCAGCAAAAAACCCATTTCTATTATCCTATTGGCCTGCTCTACATTGCCTGAAAAACAATGAAAAACCCCAGTTAACTTCTGATCATTAAGTTCACCTATGATCTCGATAGTCTCATCTATAGATTCCCTACAATGCAGAACAATCGGTAATTCCTTTTCCTTGGCCCAGTTAACTTGGATTTTCAAAGCTTCTTTCTGCTCTTCAAATAGGCTCTTGTCCCAATACAAATCTGTACCGATCTCCCCAACAGCTACAAAAGGTCGCTTATTCAACCAATCCTCCATCACATATAATTCCTTTTCAAAGCCTTTTTTTACATCACAGGGATGCAAGCCCATCATTGGAATACAAATATCTGGGTAGCGATGCTCAGCCTCCAACATGGCATCAATAGATTCCACATCCACATTGGGCATATAAATCTTTGTCACACCATTTTCAACACTTCTACGGATCACCTCATCACGATCACTATCGTACTTCTTAGAATAAATATGGGCGTGGGTATCAATAAATTGCATCAGTACTTCCTTTCTTTCCATTTAATTTTCGAAGGCCAAAAATAATACACTATTGTGGACCATGAAATTACTGGATAATAAAGTTCAAATATTATTAGTTGAAATAGGGGTATCACCTGTCCAACTTTTTTTGCTAGTGCCTTTATAAATAAAGATTGCATAATCCATTTACCAAGCCAAACCAGCCCTGCCTCAAGTGGAAAAAACATCAAAAGAACAAAAATACAGGGATAAAACATTACTTGAAGCAATAATAATAGTTGCCATTTCATAGGTAATGTTCTCGCTCCCCACATCCATCTTTTCCTTTGAATAAGTAAAGCCAAAAAATTATTTTCCCCTTTGGTATCTATTAAACTATTGGGACTAAATTGGTGAACAGGCTTATAGCCTATAGCCTTTACAGCCTCGCCAAGTGCAAAATCTTCAGTAACAGAAAAAGACAATCCTTCATAGCCGCCTACTTTTTCATAGGCTTCCCGGCTTACCAGCATATTATTTCCCACAGCTGTCAACAGAAAGCCAAGATCAGAGGTCACCTTTATCATTCCCAAGGTTTGCCACCACTCCAAGCCCTGAAGCTTTTCAAACAAATTTTCCCCAATGACCTGAGTCACCCCTACCACCAACCCAAACTTTGGTCTATAGGCCCTTACCAATTCTTTTACCCATTGATCACCCACCCTACAATCAGCATCCGTCAATAAAAGCAATTCACCTTTTGAATTTTCTATCAGCTGAGCCAGGGCATTTGCTTTTCCATTGATATGTGAATACAGGGATTGAATTTCCATATAAGTCCTTTGGTTGCCATTACCAGCCCAAGCTCTTAGTATATCAGGAGTTTCATCCTCACTTTGGTCATTTCCAATGATAAATTCTATTTTCCCCTTCGGATAATCAATTAGATCAAAAGCCCTTAAGCAACCTACTAAAACAGCTGATTCATTTCTTGCTGTCATAATAACCGAAACACTTGGCCAATCACGCTCTACCTGATCTTGTTCACTATGGTTTTTATAATTGAACAGAAAAAGGATCAGCAACAGGATATCCTGTACAACTAAAAGTGCAACAAGGATAATAGCAGTCCAAACAATCATAACAAGGCCGTTTGGATATTATTGGTTTTTAGGTAATCCAAATATAGGGGCAAAGCCTCTCTAATTACTGTTTCTGTTTTTTCCTGATCATGAAAAAGTATAATAGAACCATTCTGAGTATATTTGATTGTCTTTTGTAGACATTGACTAGGACTGATCCCATTTACAAAATCACCTGACAAGACATCCCACATGATGATCTTAAAGTACTTGGAAACAACTTTTGTCTGACTAGCCTTTAGCCTGCCATAAGGTGGACGAAACAAATGTGTGTCAAGCCCCAATACCTTTTTAATAGTTTGTCGGCATTTCTCTAGGTTCCCAATATAACTATTATGGTCTACCTTTGCCCCGTTAAGGTGATTATAGGTATGATTACCTATTTGATGCCCTTCCTCCATTACTCTTCTCGCCAAAGCAGGATGCTTTCGAATATTATCCCCCACCATAAAAAAAGTCGCAAACATCCCTCTCTTTTTCAATTCATCCAAAACAAAAGGGGTTATACTTGGAACAGGACCATCATCAAAAGTCAAATAGACTTCCTTTTTTGCTCTTGACTTGTTCCAAACATATTTAGGGAAAAGCCATTTTACTGGCTTGGGCACAAAATGGATTATCATGACATCGGTCTAATGGAACTGGATACTTAACATGGTTGTGTCATCCCTTCGTTCCACGCCCTCTGAAAATTTATCCCAGCTGTTGAACAGCATTTCATGAAATTTTTTAGGCTCAATGTTTCCTTCTTTTTTTACAAAATCAAAGAGCCTTTCTTCACCAAACTCCTCCTCATTCTTGTTGATAGCCTCCGTGAGCCCGTCCGTATACATATGGATGCTAAAATCCTTCACCCCGTCTCTTCTCCCCTCCTCTATAAAAGGCAATTCTTTAAAAGCACCCAAAATAGTAGTACCAGCCTCTAACAGCTCGCATTCACCAACATTGCCTCCACATAATAAAGGTGCATTATGACCAGCATTGACATATTTTAAACAATTGGTCTTATAATTATAATACCCCAAAAAAAATGTAATGAATCGTTCCCCTTTTGTATTATCAAAAATAGTTACGTTCAATTGCTTGGCAATCATGGAAAGGTCCGAGGAACTCAATAATAATGTCCTTAATGCTGCCTGAAAGTTGGACATCAACAAAGCCGCAGGCATACCCTTTCCTGACACATCAGCAATACAGAAGAATACCTCATCATCAGACTTCTGTATAAGATCATAATAATCTCCACCAACTGTACTATGAGGGTAATATGTAACCTTAGCTTTTAACTTATCCGTCACCGGCAGTTTGTCAGGAAACAACATACGCTGAACATTGCTCGCAATCTCCACTTCTTTCTTCAGCCTTTCTTGCTCCAACTGTCTTCTAGCAAAACGCTTATTTTCTAAGGCCACCACTAAGATATTGGTTAGGGCTTGGGTAAAATCCAAATCCAATTCTCGGTCTACATCCTTTGTCTTCAAAAGGAGTATGGCAAGCATTTTATCCTTATGATATACCGGCACATAAATATCCAATTCGTTAAAGGAATATTCTCTGGGCATAACCAAATTGAGCTTCCCTATCTCACGATTGTCATCCACATCTTTATAAGGTATCAACTTTGGAATATTTTGCTTCACTCCATGTTTTACCCTTTCCTGAAAACCGTCCTGATTGGCCACATATAATACCAAGGCCTTAATATTCAAATGAACCAAACAGGTGAATTTGAATATATTGAGCAATACCGATTCGGTTTTATTTTCATTGATGGCCTGCGTAATCTCCAGCAATGCTTTCAGCTCAAGTTCTTTTCTTTGATATTTTAAGGTTTCAGTGGTCAAGTTCCCTCCTGTTTTTTACAATATATTGTGTTCCATCAGTCCTTTTTTGGTAGCCAGGAAATAATATTTTTTCCCTTGCCTAGCTATGTCAATCCCCTCAAAGAGTTCTTCATCAGGCCCTATCATACACTTGATAAGTTCTCGGGAATGCAGCTCCTGCAAGGTAGCCAAAAGCTCCTCATCTTCCCAGTTTAAAGTTTTTTTTAAATATTGATATGGCTGAACAAAGTAAAGTTCATCCAGTAATTCGTATTCCTCGTCTGACATTTTATTCTTTTTCTACCAGTTAAATTTAAATACTGAACATTATCTTCCCTTCCAAGCCAGGTTTCCAAACAAAGCCAAAAACACCACAGAAACTACAAATAATGGGTGAAAAAAACTGGTGTACATAAAACTTAAAAAGGGCAATTTTATTTCATAATCCTTTAAAACTTTATTCAAGGACCAATATTCCACCAAAACCTTTATTGACCAGTAAAGCAAAAACAACAAAGGTATCAAACCTCCTCCAAACAGTAAAAACACACTTAAAATACTGAAGATGGTAAACAAAGCACTTATTATAGATCCTGCTGCATTTTCCCAGTTTTGATGTTTATTCCATTTTTTAGCCCATCTGGCACGTTGAAACAATAATTTCTTCCAGTTTTGCTGGGCCTTGGTGCGCACCAAAACCTCTTTTCCAGAAAGATACATTATAGCATCAGCGCCAAAGCGCCTGCTCATTTTTTCAAGCAAAAAGGAATCATCTCCTGAAGCATAACCATGATTGCCCTGATAGCCCCTTAAATGTAGAAAAGCCGCTTTTCTATACCCCATATTGGCTCCGCTACACATCACAGGCCGGCCAATTTGAAAAAAGAATTTGGTCATCAATAAAACACTTCCCCATTCAATCTGTTGAAAATTCTCAAACATTTTCTTTCCACCCTTAGACATAACTGGCCCAGCGACCATTTGCACCTTCGGATCATCAAATGGCTTCACCATATGCTTTACCCATTGGGCAGGCAACTTACAATCTGCATCTGAGGTAAGCACAATAAGACCATTGGATACAGCCACTCCACTTTCAAGGGCGGCCTTCTTTCCTTGTCCTTGACTTTCGATCAACAGAAAATTCTCATGGACTTTACTTTTAAGCCACTCTTTTACGTATTCTCCCCCACCATCTTCGCTATGATCATCCACCAAAACAACCTGCAAATTGGCATATTCCTGCTTGACCAAGCTCGACAATAGTTTTGGCAAATTGTTGATCTCATTTCTAAAAGGTATGACCAATGAAACCGGATATTCAAAAGCCTGCTCAAGGCCAGTGGCAGATGGCTTATCTTTCCCCCAATAATAGACCAAAAGAAAAAGGATAGCTGAATAAACAGCCAAAACTCCAAAAAAGAAAAATACCAAAAGATTCATGTCCATGGGAGGATTTCTAGTAAATTGCGCTAATGGGCAAAATAGCGAAAAAGGAGCTTAAAGAACAAATCATTTTGGGAATTGATCCGGGCACCAATGTTATGGGATATGGCCTGATATTGGTAAGAGGCAATAAATACGAACCCCTTCAATACGGTGTGATACACCTGAAGAAATATGGCTCTCATGAACTTAAACTCAAAAAGATTTTTGAGCGCATTACTGGGATCATTGATGAATTCCTCCCAGATAAAGTCGCCCTTGAGGCCCCCTTCTATGGCCAGAATGTGCAGTCCATGCTCAAACTAGGCAGGGCCCAGGGAGTAGCTATGGCAGCAGCACTGGCCAGAGACATCCCCATAGCTGAATATTCCCCTAAGAAAGTCAAACAATCTGTTACTGGTAATGGTAATGCCTCCAAGGAACAAGTAGCTGAAATGCTGAAGACTTTATTAAAAATAGAATCTATCCCCAAGCTTCTGGATGCCACAGATGCTTTGGCGGTAGCCCTTTGTCACCATTTCCATGATGGCAGATTACAAAGCCGAGGCCGATCAGCAGGCTGGAAATCATTTCTTGAAGAAAACCCAGACAGGATTAAATGAAAATTATAAGAAACAGAAAGGCCACAAAGCAGTTTGTTTTTCAAGCTTACTTTGTGGCCTTTTTATATTTTCCCTCTGGGGATTTAACACCCTTTTAGAAATGCACCCAGCCCTGGGCCTTTAACTGAACAGCTGTATCACTCTTAGTGACCATAAACTTACCTTCCTCTTCTTTGGTTACATGGCCGATAAAATGAATATCCGGATGTTTCTCCAACTTATGAAAATCTTCTTGGCTGATGGTAAAAACCAATTCATAATCCTCACCACCATTCAACACGCAAGTAATTGGATCTAAATTAAACTCCACCGCAGTATCATAAGTCTGCTTATCTATTGGTAGTTTATCTTCGTAGATCATTACCCCCACTTTTGACTGCTTACAAATATGAAAAAGCTCAGAAGCCAATCCATCAGAAACATCCATCATGGAAGTAGGGACTACACCCAATTCCTTTAATTCGTGGATAATATCCATTCTGGCATCAGGCTTCAACTGCCTTCCAGTGATATAGGCATATTTGTCTAATTGGGGTTTCATATTTGGGTCAGCCATAAAAACCTCTTTTTCCCTTTCCAAAACCTGCAACCCAATAAGTGCTCCTCCCAAATCTCCAGTCACACATATTATATCATTGACCTTTGCTCCCGATCGATACACTTCTTTTCCTTTTTCTATCTCTCCGATTGCCGTAACTGAAATTACCAGACCAGATCTGGAAGAAGTAGTATCTCCACCAATCACATCCACATTATAATGTTCTGCAGCAGCATTGATCCCCGCATAAATAGCCTCCACTGCTTCTACTGAAAACCTATTGCTAAGAGCTATACTTACCGTAATTTGTTTAGGGATCGCATTCATCGCAGCTATATCAGAAATATTTACAGCTACGGCCTTAAACCCCAAGTGATGCAGGGGAGCATAAGAAAGATCAAAATGCACACCTTCCAATAACAGGTCAGTAGTGATTACCTTTACTTTGTCACCAGCATCCAACACCGCCGCATCATCACCGATCCCCTTCAAGGTGTCCTGATGTCGTATTTGTATTTTGCTATTCAATTGATCTATCAGGCCAAATTCCCCGATTTCTCCTATTTCTGTTCTCTTTTCACTCATAATTTCCTTCTAATTGCTCCTGTCATGATACAGGATATTATTTTGAAAGTGGATTTACATCCTGACAAAGCTCCACCAATACACCATTGGTAGAACGCGGATGCAAAAATACAACTAATTTATGATCTGCCCCTCTTTTTGGCTCTTCATTGAGGACTTCAAAGCCCTCAGCCTTTAAACGCTTGATTTCAGCATAAATATCATCTACTGCAAAAGCCACATGATGAATTCCCTCAGCCCTTTTTTCAATAAACTTTGAAATGGCACTTTCTTGCTCATTGGCTTGAAGTAATTCAATTTTGGTATCCCCTACTTTAAAAAAAGAAGTGATTACCCCCTCACTTTCCACAGACTCTTCTTTATACGCTTCCTTTCCCAAGAGCTTTTCAAACAATTCATTGGATTTTTTGAGGTCTTTTACAGCTATTCCCAAGTGCTCAATTTTTCTCATGCGCTAATTTTGTATATTTGTAGTAGGAATTATTTCTAAGGTAAGCATGTTTCATGCTTAATCGAAAAACAAAAGAACATTAATAGACAGAAAATATGATCATAGTTTCAGACAACGCTAAGGAGCAGATTCTTAAATTAAAGCAGGACGAGGGCAGAAAGGACAATGAAAACATTCGAGTTTCTGTAAAAGGTGGTGGCTGTTCTGGCCTGATGTATGATTTAGGATTTGATGAGAATATTTCAGATAGCGACCAAGTTTTTGAAGACAAAGGAGTTAAGATCATAGTGGATAAGAAAAGCTTGCTTTACCTGGCCGGTACTACCTTGGAATTTTCCGATGGCTTAAATGGTAAAGGGTTTCAATTTGTCAACCCTAATGCTTCCAGAACCTGTGGTTGTGGAGAAAGCTTCTCTATCTAAGAACTACCTTATTTAATTAAATCATAAAGACCGACCAAATCAGTCGGTCTTTTTTGTATGTCCACTCGTTTTTTAGGCCTCATTTATTACCTTTGCCGAAACCGAAATAAGACCCAAGTATAAATGGAAAACACTATCAAAAAAGTTGCGCTTAATGATAAGCACATTGAACTAGGAGGAAAGATGGTTCCCTTCGCAGGATATAATATGCCTGTAAGGTACACTTCTGATAAACAAGAGCATAATACCGTAAGAGATGGTGTAGGTGTCTTTGATGTATCCCATATGGGAGAATTTATGATTACCGGACCACATGCTTTGGAATTAATCCAAAAGGTGACTTCCAATGATGCTTCCAAATTAGTAATTGGACAAGCACAATATTCATGTTTTCCAAACGAAAAAGGGGGTATTGTAGATGATTTGATCGTCTACAAAATGGCTGAAGAAGAATATTTATTGGTAGTCAATGCCTCTAATATTGATAAAGACTGGGCTTGGGTAAACCAGCACAATGAAATGGGAGCGGAATTAAAAAACATTTCTGATGAAATGTCTCTTTTTGCAGTGCAAGGCCCAAAAGCTACTGCAGCTCTTCAAAAAATCACTCCTGTAAACTTGGATGACATCAAATTCTATCATTTTGCAGTTGGAGAATTTGCAGGTATTCAGGATGTAATCATTTCTGGTACAGGATATACTGGAGCAGGTGGGTTTGAAATCTATGTAAGAAATGAGGACGCCCTTGCCGTTTGGGATGCCATATTTGAAGCTGGAGCTGAATTTGATATCCAACCTATCGGCTTAGGTGCGCGCGATACACTCAGACTGGAAATGGGATACTGCCTATACGGAAATGATATTGATGATAGCACTTCTCCACTCGAAGCAGGATTAGGCTGGATCACCAAATTCACCAAGGATTTCATCAACAGTGATAATCTTAAAAAACAAAAAGAAGAAGGGGTAAGCAAAAAGCTTGTTGGTTTCAAATTCAAGGACAAAGGGATTCCAAGGGCCCATTACCCGATTGTCAATGAGGCTGGAGCTCAAATCGGCGAAGTTACTTCCGGAACTATGTCCCCTAGCATGAATATTGGAATCGGGCTTGGCTATGTAGATATTGCATATGCAAAGCCGGGTACAGAAATAGCAGTAAGTGTAAGGAACAAAAACTTATCAGCAGTAGTTGAAAAGTTACCCTTATTGAAGAAATAATATTCTAATTAAAAATAAATCGGGCTCTTGAACTGTTCAGGAGCCTGTTTCTTTCCCATGAGTAAAATTGAAGTTTGCCTTAGCCCAGAACTGATTCATCTGCATGATTTGACTGATAAAATCGTAGTTGTAGTGGACATATTCCGCGCCACCTCCACTATGGTCACTGGATTGGCCAATAATGTAGCTTCCATCACACCAGTAGCAGGATTAGAGACTTGCAGGTCCATGAAGGAACAAGGCTACATTATCGCCGGTGAAAGGAACGGAAAGACAGCTGAAGGCTTTCAATTGGGAAACTCACCTCTGAGCTATTTGAACAATGCCTTTGCTGGCGAAAAAATTGCCGTGACAACCACTAATGGAACACTGACAATTGAGAAATCCAAAAAGGGTTCTGCAGAGGTTCTGATTGGTGCTTTTTTAAACCTACAAGCCACCGCTGATTATCTGGCCAATAAGGGAAAGGATATATTGATACATTGCGCAGGCTGGAAAGGAATGTTTAATTTAGAAGACTCTCTTTATGCGGGCGCATTGATTAGCTCATTGGCGGAAAAATTCAATTTTGATTGTGATGGGGCCATTGCCATGAAGGCCCTTTACGAAAGTAATAAAGCCGACCTAAAGGGATTTTTAGGCCAAGCCTCCCATGCAAAAAGGCTACAAAACCACAATATCGAAGCTGATATAGACTTCTGCCTTACTTTGGACAAATACAACTTCATAGGAAAACTCGAAGGTGAGGAATTAGTAAAAGTAGCACTTAATAAAGTTGGGTAGCAACCTGTTTTACCACAAAGGACTCAGAGGGCACAAAGAAACTATTTGACTTTATTGATCATTTATCACTCTCTTTATTCCATTTTTTAAAAGTAAAACATTAAAATTAATCAATAAACCTAATTTAAAATCCCCAAGCTTAAGATAAGTTAGTATTTGTGCAAGATGGACATCAGAAAGTTCTTTCACACTCTTTAATTCAATAACAATCTTATCTTCCACTAATAAATCTAAAGCCTCAATCAATCTTAGCATCTTCGAAAAACACGGGCATTGGAACTTCTTTTAACACCCTTAGCCCATCTTTCTTCAATTTATAGTGCAAACATTCTTGATAGACACTTTCCAGTAAACCTGTACCTAAAACCTTATGTACCTCTATTGCACATCCAATAATTTTTCCTGAAATCTCATTTTCATTCATAATTAAAAAAGCGAAGTCTAACCATATAAAACAAAGCCCTTACAAACTAAAAAGAATACTTAACAATTAAAACCTTCTTCTCTGCGCTCTCTGAGTCCTCCGCGGTTTATATCCTTTGTTCTCCTTGTCCTTTGTGGTTTATCCTTTGCAATTCGGCCAATAGGATTTACCTTTGTTCTCCATGGAAAAGCACCACCAATTTATCCATTCCAAATTGGAGCAAGCAGCCTCTACCAATAAACTGAGGACGCTTAAAACAACTTCCCCTGATAAAGTGGACTTCTTTTCCAACGATTACCTTGGTTACTCCACAAAAGGTCTACTCAACCAATCAATTCCTCAAACCTCAATTTCTCAATGGACTGGCGCCACTGGCTCCAGGCTAATCAGCGGGAATCATCCAGAAATAGAGCTTTTGGAGCAGGATTTTGCTGATTTTATGGAAAGCCCTGCAGCACTACTTTATAATTCCGGCTATATGGCCAATGTAGGTCTACTTTCTGCATTGGGAGATAAGGAAAGCTGTTTTGTTTTTGATGAACATGTCCATGCCAGCATAAAAGAGGGTATGCGTCTGAGCTTCGGACAAAAAACGTCCTTCAAACACAATGACCTTGATGATTTGGAGAGAAAACTCAAGCAACAATCTGACAATAACAAAAGACTATTGGTGCTCACAGAAGGTTTATTCTCTATGCATGGGGATATCCCAGATATCAAAGAAATGCTTGCTCTTTGCCAAAAGTACCAAGCAGCCTTGATCATTGACGAAGCCCATTCTCTTGGAACTTTGGGACAGGATAAAAAAGGAATTTCAGCTTCACTCCACCATCATCCCAACCTTTTTGCCAGGGTAGTTACCTTTGGCAAAGCTGCTGGAGGGCATGGAGCAATGGTATTGGGTTCTAACAAGCTCAGGGATTTCTTGATTAACTTTAGCAGGGCCTTTATTTATACCACTGCACCATCTATTGAACAGGTGAACAGTATAAGGGCTGCTTTAGGCTTATTTAAAAATAAAAGCAATTTTGAAGAGCTTGATCAGGCCATTAAAACCTATTTAAACTTGGTTAAGGAATTACCTGACAATTTTTCACAAAACCCAAGTCCAATCCAGTATTGGCAATGTGCTGACATCCCCAGACTAAAGGAAAAAGTGAAATTATTACAACAATCAGGGGTGAATTGTTATGCTATTCTTTCTCCAACAGTAAAGCCTGGTGAGGAAAGAATTAGGCTGGTGCTACACGCATTTAACACTAAAAAAGAAATACAAGAGCTTATCAGCTTATTGAATAAATAAAATGAACAATAAGGTATTTGTTACAGGAATAGGAACAGGAATAGGTAAAACGGTCTGTTCAGCAGCCCTTTGCAAAACATTTGGACACTCCTACTGGAAACCAGTGCAATGCGGTGATCTGGACCAATCTGACACTATTTTTATTTCCAAATATTCCCCTGAGACCTATATTTATCAGGAGATTTACAGGTTAAAAACTCCACAATCCCCTCACTTGGCTGCCAAGCTGGAAGATATTGAAATTTCACTTCCTGAATCACTTATCCCAAGAGATTCAGAAAAAATCTGTGTAGAAGGCGCTGGAGGTTTAATGGTTCCTTTCAATGAGAGCCAAACCTATCTGGATTTTCTTTTGGAATCAAAACTACATCCTGTAATTGTCATTAGACATTATTTGGGCAGCATCAACCACAGTTTGCTGACACTGCAAGCATTGACCTCGGCAGGAATTAAGGATTTCACCATAATCTGGAACGGTGAAGAAAATGCTTCTTCCGAAAGTGCTATTTTGAAACGATTCACCCCTGTGGCACAATACAGAATGGATGAATGGGATATGGATAAAAATGAATTGCCGCATCTTAAAAATATCGGCTGAGATGAATTATAGTGAAGAGATGAGACCGGAGAAGAATAAAATTGGCATCACTAAAGCCATGGGAATTAATCCTTTAGGGCTGTATAAATCTCAAGAAAGACAGAGGTACACTAAAAAGGAACATTCTTTTGACCAAAACCATAGTGGAGATTGGAAGGCAAGCGTTTCTCCCAATTTATGGAATGAAGTTAATGGATATATTCAAGACCTAGGTCATAAACCAGAACGTTTTCCAGAAGAAGCCAAATTGCTTTCTTATCTCATCTACAAAATGGATTTGCAGCCTTTAGATGGTCAAATGATCAATGCGGCCACTTCAAGGGGAAGCATTGATTTTCTTTCTCGCATGCAACAGGAAAATCCCTCCTTACCAGTTTGGACTTCCCCCCACTCCACCTTAGGCTTTGCCAGTAGTTGGCCCAGCTTACTGCATGAATCGGATAGTTCACTTTTCTTTCAATCCTCCACTTGTAGCAGCTTTGGCCTGACTTTACAAAATGCCTTTGCATGGCTGAATAGTGGTATGGCGGATAGTTTTATCGCATCAGCTGTGGAATGCCCCACAAGTCAATTGACCATAGACCAGATGAAGGCGATTCGAATTTATGCCAATGGTGCGAACAACAACTATCCTTGCAGGTCCATGGATTTTGAAAAGGAACAAAACACCATGGTACTAGGTGAAGGAGCTTATGCTTTCGAACTAAAGAAAACCAATAACAATGTACTTGCCTACTTGGATGGCGTGGGATCTGCTGTAGAAAAAATCCACCATTCCACCGAATTATCCTCCCAAGGAAATTGCATAATAACTGCAGCAAAAAGGGCCTTTAACGCTGAATCTGATCCAAATATTGATTTAATAATCGGACACTTTCCAGGCACCAAACTAGGTGATATAGCTGAAAAAAATGCTTACCAAACTGTCTTTGGTAATAAGATTCCTTATACTATTTCCAACAAATGGAAGATTGGACATTCTCTAGGTTCTAGCTTAGCAGCCAATTTGGATTTGGCCATCTCTATCTTGCAAAATCAGGAACTTCCAACATTACCAGATTACATCAAAAATGAAGTTGACCCGCCTCAATCCATCAATAGGATTTTGATCACAGCATTGGGCTTTGGGGGACAAGCTATCTGCGCGGTGGTTGGAAAATAGATTTAAGACACTAGACATGAGAAAAATCATGGCATGACTTGGAGTCATGCCATGATTAAAGCCCTATTTCAATTTATCGTTGCTTTTGTGCCGATCAATATCCCGGATATTTTTCTTTTCAAAATTTTTCTCCAAAGCCTTGGTAAGGTCAACACCTGTTTGATTGGCCAAGCAGATCAATACCCAAAGCACATCTGCCATTTCATCCCCTAGGTCCTTGCCCTTGTCACTTTCCTTAAAGGACTGTTCTCCATATTTCCGGGCCATGATACGCGCCAACTCTCCCACTTCTTCTGTCAAGATGGTCATATTGGTCAGTTCATTAAAATACCTTACCCCAACTGTCTTGATCCAATGATCAACCTTTTCTTGTGCTTCTTCTATCGTCATTCTATTTCATTAAATACTTCTTATAACTTTTCCTTCTTCCAATACCAATTCTCTATCGACCACTTTCGGGATATCTTCTTCATAATGGCTTACATAGATCATCGAAACATCGGGATGCCTTCCGATATGGTCGATCGTCTCACGTAACAAAATCCTTTGCTCATCATCCATGCCCTGAGCCGCCTCATCAAGGATCAGCAAAGCTGGAGATTTGATCAAAGCCCTGGCCAAAAGACAAAAGCGCTGATTCTCCAATGGTATTTGATGCAAAAGCATTTGGGCCACATGTTCTATCCTAAATAGCTTCAACCATTCCATGGCAACTTGTTCCTGCTCCTCACTGACTTTTTTGAACAAGCCAATGGAATCAAATAAACCAGAAAGCACCACCTTCAAACAGGTCTGGTTTCTGGGAAAATACCTGGCCAACTCAGGAGACACAAAGCCTATAGGGCGCTTGATGTCCCAAATAGTTTCTCCGGTTCCCCGCTTTCTACCAAAAAGAACAATATCATTGGCATAAGCCTGAGGATTCTCTCCATTGATCAGGCTGAGTAAGGTAGATTTTCCAGCTCCATTATGCCCTCTTAAAACCCAACATTCTCCCTGCTCTACTTCCCAGTTAACCTGGTCCAAAATCACCTTGCCATTATATTGAATATGGATTTGGTTCATCTTGACCAGGGTATCAAATCGCTTGACTGGATTATTTTGGATCAATTTATCCAGTTTTTTATGATCAAATTGTGAAAGGGCTGAATGGTTGACCAGATCCTTTTGGTGAAAGTCCTGTCTCTTCTCCTCTTGAACAATTTTGCCTCCATCTACTATGGCAACATGGGTAATCGCATCAGGGATTTCCTCTGGCGAAGTCGTCATGATTACCTGTATCCCGGATGCTACCATGACTTCCAATACTTCTCCAAAATGCTTTCTGGTGTCTACATCCAAACCGGTCATAGGTTGGTCCATCAAAAAAAGCTTTGGATTTCTCAACAGGGCTCCTGCAATGGCCAATCTCCTGCTTTCTCCATTGGACAGCTTGATCAGAGACTTATCCTTTAACACCTCCAAATCCATTAGTTCCATGACCTTGTCAACAGTCCATTGGCCATCTTGCTTCGCCTCCACTTCCTGCAGGTGTTCTATTACTGTAGCCGCCTCTTCAGATTCTGATGAATTGAAGCGCTGCTGATAATAAAAGTTTTGAAGGTTGGACTTATTGGTAAAAGTGTATTTCTGGGAGACTACAGCAATCAAATCCCTAAAGCTATTGATCCTACCCAGTGCAGTCATTTCCTTTTGGTAATCCACGGCAAAATCCCTGGTCACCCTACCCTCTGAAAGTACAGTCTTACCAAGAATAGTGTCCAAAAATGCAGTTTTTTCCGAACCAGAAGCACTCAAGATGACCCAGCTCTCCCCTTCCTGCATTTGGAAGTTCAGATCTTGAAAGATATTCCTGTCCAAATACCTTACATGAGCATTTTCGATCGATAGAAACAATGACCCCATCCTTTTATATTTTATTTTTTGAATCAATACTGATGGTTACCGGCCCATCATTCACTAAAGCCACTTTCATATCTGCTCCAAACTCTCCTGTTTCAATGGTTTTGCCCAAGTCATTTTCCACTTGTTGGATAAATGATTTATATAGTGGAATCGCAATATCCGGTTTGGCAGCTTTGATATAGGAAGGCCTGTTTCCCTTCTTGGTACTGGCATGCAAGGTAAACTGACTGATCAAAAGCAACTCTCCATCCACATCCAGCAAGCTTTTGTTCATCACGCCATTCTCATCACCAAAAATCCTCAAATTGACAATTTTCTTGCTTAGCCACATGATATCCTCAGCATTGTCTGCTTCCTCAATTCCCAACAGAACCATCAAACCTTGTCCTATTGCTCCTTTAATTTCTCCATCAATTTTCACCGAAGATTCCGAAACCCGCTGAATAACTGCTATCATTGTAATACTATTTTTAAAATAAAACCTTGAAGTTAATTGAAATCAGTTAAGATTTACAGTTTTCCGGATGTCATTTTGGCCATTTTCATCAGCCTGATGGGCTTTGTGGTTTTTAATTGGTTTCAACAACCCTTACAACACGAATTGAACACATTGTTTGATGCCAACCAATATCAGAAGGCCTATGAATTCTTTAGGGGAAACCTAGAAACCTATACTGTCAATTACCCCTTTAGTGTAAGGATTTTGGTTCCTTGGCTAGCCGCCCAATTGCCATTTGATAACATGTTCACCAATTTCAAAATCATCAATACGATATTTGGGATCACCTGGATCCCCGTTTGGTTCTATCTTGGTGAAAAACTTGGTTTGGACAGGTTCAAAACCTGGCTGGGGTGGTTTTGGATCAACTTCCATTGGGTAGGCGTTTGGAAAGCCAATCTTTCTGACCCTATCACGGTAGATCTACCTCTTTATTTGTTCCAATTACTTTTGCTATTGGCTTTAATTGAAAGGAAGTGGTGGCTATTATGTTTAATGGCAGCAATTTCAACCTTACAAAAAGAATCTATCTTACCGATTCTTCTAGCCCTATGCATCTATCCAGGAATCTCCCTTTACCGAAAGCATGACACAAAGGCTTTCATAAGTATTCTACTGGCACTTTCAATAAGTTATATTACCCTTAAAATCACCAACGTCTATTTTCCTGGTGCCAATACGGGAAAAAACGCATTAGTCAATTTATTTAATAACACACTTGGCCTATTGGGACATCCTGATCTTTTCCTAAGATGGATATTTTCATTGACTGTAGCCTATGCGGCCTTCCTATGGGTATTTATTTGGTACCCTAAACCGTTTTTGACCAAGTCTGATGATAAGCAAAAGTTTCTTATGCCGCTTATCTTAGTCTATGGATTTTTCAGTCTTTTCGCGGGAGGGGATTTTACCAGGATTGCCTTCTTAGGAGCTCCATTTGTCTTATTGTTTTTCCTTCGAAACCTTCAACTTTCTTTCCCTCAGTGGATCATACTTTTAATCATTAACCTTCCTGCAATGAGGCTGTTTGAATTTATCCCTGATGGTGGATCGGATTTTGAAAACTGGAAACAATGGTATCCAGAATATGCACCAACCAATTGGCTGATCATTTATGGAGCATATACGCTACTGGTAGCAGTGGTTAGCAAAAAATGGCTAAAGCCCAAGCATCTGAATCCCGATCTAACTTGATTTGACAGCAGTGAAAAACAAAAATGAGGTAGTCTCTTTACCATTTTTTGTATCATTCTGACGCAAAAAAGAATCTCATACAACTCATTTTCAGCAGCAAGTAAATCTAGAGATTTCAACTAAAGTCGAAATGAAAAGATTCGAGACAGTCACTGTATATTATTCAAAAATCTGCATCTGTTTTGACTCTATTATCTTCACTATTTCCAGTTCATCATTAAGAGCTTGGTGAACCATGGTCTTAGCCACCTGATGATCATAAATAGGCTTATATTTTTTGAACAAGCCCACCGAGGTAACGGCTTTCATCACCGCCTTCCCGATGGACTCTCCGATTCTGGTTTCTTTTCTGTGTCCTAGAAGAATGGAAGGTCTAAAAATCCCTAAATATTTAAATGGAATCACCTTTAAATCTTCTTCTGTCTCCCCCTTCACTTTATTATAAAAAATAGAAGAAAGCTGGTCTGCCCCCAATGAGCTCACATAAAGGAACTTGGTTGCTCCCCAGCTATGAGCCCACCTCGCAAAATTGATTACATAATCATGGTCAATTCTATAGAAATTCTCTTTGGACTTGGCTTTTTTAATGGTAGTTCCTAAGGCACAGAAAGCATGAATTTTCACCTCCTTTGCTTCCAGCGCCATGACTAATTGGTGGTTATCCCCACCAAAATCATTCTCCCTTAATTTATCAAGTAAACTGATTTGATCAATCTTAGCAAAATCCACCTGCACCTGAACTAACTTAGGATGTTTAAAAGCCAACTCCCTTCTGGCAACGGTGACCACATAATCGTATTCTTTGGCCCTAAACAGCTGATGCAACAGCTGCACACCAATCAAACCTGAAGCTCCGGAAACTAGTGCAATGGATTTCATAAAGATTTATTTAGCTTAACAACGCAACAATCTCTTGTTCAAGTGCTTTATTTTTATCTTTTGCGTACCAAAGATGGATTTTCTTTTTAAACTCTTCTGATGAAACTCCCTTTGGATCCCTTTTATGATCTAAAATCATTTCTTGCAACTCCTTAGGCCTTGGTCCCCATTCAAACATTTCTTCCAAATCCTCAGCATCTAAAGCTATTAATTTGGGAATGGACCTTCCGCCATTGGTCAAATATTCGTCCATGACGGCTAGATTTTGATCACGCAAAATATACCTCACTTCAATTCCATCAGTATAAGAGGCCAGTTTTTCAAAATAAGGAACAATCTGAGCTGCATCTCCACACCAACCTTCAGTAATCACCAGCCATATTTGTTTTCTATCTATTAACTTTACAAGATGAACAGCCTCTTCACTTATCTTTGCGGTCTTATCCCACCTTTTCATTCGCTGGATATTCAATCGGGTAAAGTCCAACATTCTTTCAGAATGATCTTCACCTGTGGTTTTGTTTTCTACTAATAGTTGGTCAATTAATTCCCGATATTGGGCGTAATTCATAGAGTTTGCAACCACCTCTGGTGTGATTACGGAAATTAAGTTACTCATATCATCCTGTTTACTTTCAGGACCAAACGTAATCTATTAAATCTTGGTTCTCTCCCAATCCAAAAAGTTTTGGATATCATGCTGTATGCTTTTTGTGATAGCCAAAAGAACAGAAAGATCATCCAAATAACCTAATCCAACAATAAAATCAGGAATCAAATCCAAAGGCATAACAAAATACAATAAGCCCAGCACCAATAAGGCCAGGGTCTTGGATGAGAAGCTCCTGTACTCATTATTACAATAAGCTTTGATCATTCGAATAATTACCGAAATATATAATTTCACTTCTTGAACCGTTGGATTTTCAGACACAGCCTGTAGCTTATCACTGACCTTGTGAATAAGGTTCTCCAGTTGCTCTTTACTTCTCACAATTTTCTCAGCTTTGGACTGATATAGTCCTTTGGCTTTATCCAATAATCTACTTGGTTCCAGATTCCTGTATCTTTTCATATTGTTATTTAGAAATAAACCCTGATTTCTGATTTCACTTGTTTAAGTGCAAAAGAGATGCCATCATTTTTTTGCTCCAAGGAATGCTGAAACACCCTTTTGGCCAATTCAACGCCCTTTTCATCTGGATTTACTTCCTGCATGGAGCGATTGACCAAAGTCACTACTTCCTCCACTGCCGTCTTGACACTCTCCCAGGTATCATCAGAAAAATAAATCTGCTGTGCCATATTGTGGTTAAACTCTTCTCTAATCTCGCTCAATAGTAATCCATGAAGTTCACGGGCAGAATAGGGCTGATTGTTCACCCTTCTCACCAAATTATTTGGAGTTAATCGCTCTAACAACAAACAAAGACGCTCACCTGCCTGCAAGCGCAAGGGAAGTATCACATCTGAATTTCTAGTTTTTAAAGCAATTAATTTAGCTTCTCTCTCTTTTGACAAAAAAGACACCACTACTAAATACATTCCGTAAATCACCAATCCAGCAGGAAGGATGATCTTCATTAGTTCAACAAAATACTCCATTTACTTAATTTGATTTATACTCGAATATCTAAAATATTTCAAAGAGAAGTTGATTATTTGTGATTATTTTTGAACTAATGAATCACAAAGAACATTAATCAGGCATGTTAATACCGATTACCATTACAGATAAGGCCCAATTAGAGATTAAAAATATCATCGATCATAAAAACATCCCCACAGATTACGCCTTAAGGGTGGGCGTAAAAGGAGGAGGCTGTGGCGGCATGTCCTATGCTTTGGGATTTGACAAAGCTAAGGAAGGTGACCAGCAGTTTGAATTACATGGCATCCAAGTCCTCATTGAAAAAAGACACGTCATGTTTCTGATGGGAATGGAAATTGATTTTTACGAAGGCAGTGAAGCCAGAGGCTTTACCTTTGTCAACCCTGATATCCCCAAACGACATGATGTAGAAGATTAAACCAAAATCATGATGAAAAACACCCTACTTTCCATATTATTCATTCTTGTAAGCCTCTTTTATTCCCAAGCACAGGAAGTCATTTTACAGGAAAAAGGATTTGAAGCTGCAGGAGCTGAAATTGCAGATTTGTCTTGGATGGTGGGGTATTGGAAGGGCCCAGGGCTCAATGGAGAGTGCGATGAGCTTTGGATGCCAGCCCAAGACAATTCTATGATAGGTGTTTTTCGCTATTCAGAAAAGGGCAAACTCATCTTCACAGAATACATGGCCATTGAAGAAGAAAAGAGAAAGATAAACCTAAAAGTCAAACATTTCAGTGCCAATTTTTCACCTTGGGAGGAAAAAGACCATTGGGTCAATTTCCCGTTAATAAAAATTGAAGGACAAACAGCTTATTTTAATGGATTGACCATTCAAAGATCGGGTGATAAAATGACCATAAAACTGGTCATGGAGCATAATGGAGCATATTCCGTTACCACTTTTGAATATGATAGGTTTGAATTATGAAAGTCCTTCAAAGGCAGGTTTGACGTTGGACCAAAACTCATCTAATGCAATGATCCTAGGTTTGAGAAATGAAATAATATCCGACCACTTATCCTTATCCATTACATTGACCCCATCCAGTCTTTTCTCTATTTTCGAGGTAACCTTCCCGTAGTCATCTATTGCATGAAGCTCCCATTCCCACTCCTCCTCTAGAGTAGCATGTAATATTTTCCTAAAAGATTCAAATTGCTCAAAAACCAATTCCTGCAATTCGGTATCCTTATGGTTGATCTCGATCCCAATGGAACAAAAGCCTCTTTCTGCTTTCATCCTGAAGAACACTTGGCTGACATGGGTTTTATAATTCTGCCAATTGACTCGTCCACCTTCGGCTGATGGGACTGGTTTCATATATTGCCCAAAGGCTGTCCAAAAGTCTTTCTTGGTCTTTGTAATTTCTGCTCTCTTATACACTTATTGATAATCTTCTGGATAGGAAACTTTTACCACAGAGTAATTGACTACCCCACCAAGGGCCGGGTTATGTTTTTTAATAATGATATCCACCTGCTTCAAATTGGGGTATACTTTTAGGATATCCTCTATCATTAAATGTCCCAGGTGCTCCAATAAATTTACAGGCTCCTCCATATGGGATTTTGCAATCTGGTAAAGCTTTGAATAATCCACCGTTTCGGTCAGGTCATCCTCCAACATGGCCTTCCTAAAATCCGTGTCTACATGGATATCCACTGTAAATCTGTTTCCCAGTTTTTTCTCCTCTGAAAAAAAACCATGGAAAGCATGGAATTCAATCCCTTCTAATGATACTTTTCCCATTAATCAAATTGGTCAAAAAATGATCCGCTAGTCTTTTTATTATCTGTGATTTCTGGTTTTTCTTCCTTCTTTTCTGGCAATATGCTCTCTTTGTATTTTGAGGTCTCATCCGCATCACTAGGTAATTCATCTTTCACCTGCGCTTCATTAGAAGATGTATCCTGCACTTCTTTGTTGGTTGGTTCCTGTTTTTCAGTTACAGGTTCAATTTCTACCGATTTCACCTCTTCATGCAAGTCTTGGGCTTCTATAGTTGCTGAAGGCTCCTCTTTTTTTGTTTCTATGACAAAAGTATGTGATTTCTCCTTAGGCATTGAAACAGCTTTCTCTTCCTCGGCTTTAAAATTTGGCATCTGCCTGCTCAATTCCTTTACGGCCTTGGTGTGCACTTCCATTTTGATCCGCTTGATATCCTCTTGGGATTGCTTCACATTTTCAAGACTATCAGTAGAAAGGTTCTTTAAGTTTCTTATTACAATCTCCCTTTGAGCCAACAGGTCTTCATAACTTTTCACCAGAGAGTTCACCTCGGCTTTTAGGTCCTCCACTATGTTTTTGGCCCTTCCATCGGCCTCATCGATGATATTTCTTGCTTTGGACTTCGCCTCAGAAATCATTGCATCAGCATTCATCTGAGCTTCTTTGAGAATAAGTTCCGCCGTTTTATTTGCTTGCTCAATCATGCTAGCCCCAGTATCTTCTGCAGCCTTTAGCGTTTTAAAAAGTGAATCCTCCACTTCCCTGAGTTTGGCAGATTCCTTTTCTACCTGATCAAGTTTGATTTTCAACTCCCTTTTCTCATCCATTTCTTTTTCCCATTCCTGAGAAAGAGAAACCAAAAAAGAGCTTACTTCATCTTTATCGTATCCACGAAAATTTTTCTCAAAGGATTTTTGGCGAATTTCTAATGGTGTTATTTTCATATGCATGATTAAAGTTCTACTTCCCAAATGGATATGGTACGATCATCACTAACGGCAATAATTTGCTGACTGTACCTACTCCATAGTACCTTATTTACGGATGTACCATGCCCTGCATGCCGTGATTTATCAATCACCTTTTTCAATTGAAATGTAGCACTTTCCCAGAGCTTGATGGACTTGTCCATACTACAAGTTACAAAATATTTGCCATCTTCACGAAAGTCCAAATAGTTGATGGCATACATATGTGCCACAATACTTTCCTCCTCCTGATATTGTCCCGTTTTCCAGATTTTGAGATGTGCATCACGGCCACCACTTATCAAAAATTTCCCATCAGGAGAATAGGATAAAGCAAAAACTGAATTTTGGTGCCCATCCAGTTTTGTAATTGGGGAGAAATCCTTCAGATCAAAAATCTTGACAGAATTATCGCTTGCACCAACTGCCAAATGCCCTTTCTCCTCATCAATATCCATTACACGGATATTTTTTTCTCCTAATTTAATGTGTTTGACAATGGAACGTTCATTGATATCCAATATAGTAATAAGCCCTTCCCCTGTTCCTACGAATACCCGGTCCTCATAAACCTTAATATCGAAAATGGACTGATCGGTCATTTTCAGGGACCAAATCTCACGATTAGTATTTAAATCTATTACATGAACTCCCTCGAAATTATGACCAATAAACAGCAGATTACGTTCCTTATCCACCTCCAAAGCATACACAGAATGTGGAAGTTTGGCGATCAATTTCCCATCCTTGGGTGCATCAAGATCCCATTGTACGACCATCCCATCACCTGCTCCGGTATAAAAAAACCTAGGATTCTTACCTTCTGCCAAGGCATAAATACTATCATTATGACCTGTTAAGGTATATAGTTTACTTACTTGAATTTTTGACATATATTGCACTTTCAACATCATACTCACCACACCAGCCCAATGCAAGCAAAAATAGAAAAAATTAACCCTTTATCGGCCTTGGCCGTCAAGAATATTGACGAACAGGAAAATAAACCCGTGGACTTCCTCAGCTTTAGGGAAAAGCTTTCTTTCGCCAATATCAGTCACCCGGAAAAGAAAAAGGAATGGAAAGGGGCCCGTTTGGCCATCAAAACAGCCTTAGACACCATCAACATGAGCTACCCTGGATTTTATAAGGATGAGCATGGCAAATCCTATCCCATGGACGGTTATGGAAATGTCTCCCTTACCCACACTCAAGGCCTGGCCGCTGCAATTTTCCATAAAGAAATGCCAGTAGGTATAGATTTGGATTATGTCAAGGAAAAAGTGGTAAGACTAGGACCAAAATTCTTGGACCCCTCGGAGATTGAATTCCTTAACAATGACCCCATATTATACACTATAGCATGGTCTGCAAAGGAATCCATCTTTAAGTGCCAAGGAAGAAAAGGCATCAGTTTAAGGCAGCACATTCTGCTTAGTCCCTTTAGTCTTGAAGACAATATCATCAAGGGGAAAATCCATGGTACTGACTTTGCTAACCACTATTACACTGTAAAAGTAGAACGAAAAAACGACCTGGTTTTAACTTATACTATCTGGTAAATAGTCCTAATATTCCAACTTTTTCGTAGTTTAGGAAAAAGACCAGGTATGAAAAGAGTTCAAATACTAACTTTTGCTCTTGCTTTTGTATTTTTTTCCATTCAAGCCCAACAATTGGAAAAAATTGAATTGGAGGATATTACCATGTCTGCAAGTTTTAAATTAAAAGATCACCAAAAGGACAAAGCCCTTGTGCTCATCTTCACCTCTAATGACTGTCCTTACGCCAAGCTTTATGAAGACCGAATCATTCAGCTTCAGAAGCAATTTGGTGATAAAGGCATTACATTCGCATTGGTAAATCCATATGCTGGTCAATCCGAAGAGGAAAGTTTGAATCAAATCAAATCAAAGATCAGTCAGAAAAACATTGCTTTCAGCTACTTATCTGACCCAAACCAACTATTGACCAAGCAGCTAAAAGTCACCAAGGTACCTGAGGCATTTGTGCTCATCCCCAGTCCTACAGGCTTTGGAATAGCCTATCACGGAGCCATTGATAACAATCCGCAAGCCCCACAAAGCGTTACCAAAAATCATTTAGAAATTGCCTTGAACCAAATTCTTAAAAAGGAAAATCCAATGCCCACCTTTGTCAGGGCCATAGGATGTAACGTCAAAGTGCTTAATTAATTCTCTTCTAGGATGGTTAGCAACTGCCTTACCTCCTCTACCTTTTCAGGTTCGCTCAATTTTTCAAAAGAAACAATCAGGTTTCGAAGACTGCGCTTAACAATATCAACATGGCTACAAGGCTCAAAAAACTCCTCCTTCGGTTCGATTTTCAGATGCTCTAAATAGTTATTGATATCCTGACGACTAAATATTAGCCCTTTATTGAAAGCATTGATATAAAAAGTAGCCTCATTAGACTTGTAAGTTAGCACAAATAGATTGGGCAAATTCACTCCATAAACTGGCAATCCAAGCTTTTTCGCCACCAGATAATAGATAGAACAGAGACTGATAGGATTTCCCCTTCTGGTATCTATCACATTACTGATCATGCTGTTTGCCGGAGAATGGAAATTTTTGGTATTAGCAGAAAATTTCAATTGGTTAAAAAGCACATTATTAATCAACCGAACTTGATCATAGGGAGAAATATCTGTTTTAAAGGATGTCCATACGTCAAAATATATCTGGTGCATTTCTGAATTCAATGATTCAAAATCCAGATCGGGGTACTGATAGGTATTGATAATCCATAAGCCCTTCAACAAATCCTTATCCTCAGAATCTTTCCATTCCACAAGTCTCTCTTTTAAAAGTGAGAACTGAAGTTCATGAACCAATTCCTCTATCTCCTTCTGCAGTTCTGGATTAAAGCTACTCTCCCATTTCTCCTCCAAGAAAGGAATTACATCATTGCCCAAAGAAATGATTTTATCCTTCACATGTTCTTTAACCTCCCTGTCTGAATCATCCAATAAGGAAACCAATGCATGCAGTTCTTTTTTACTTAGCTTTTCCATAACCGCTCTATAGTGGGACGTTATATCTTAGGGATATTTATACTTTAATTTACGCCCAAATTTACGATCAAGTTTGAATAACTCCTACATTAAATCGCTCTGTAATTGGAGCATGATTGGCAGCATCGATTCCTTTTGCAATCATAGATCGGGTATTTTTTGGGTGAATAACTCCATCTACCCACAATCGAGCAGCTGCATAATAAGGACTTAGCTCCTCATTGTATTTATCGGTTATCTCCTTTAATAATTTGGCCTCTTCTTCCTTGCTTATTTCTTTTCCTGCTTTTTTCAATGAGGCCACTTTGATCTGCAAGAGGGTTTTTGCAGCGGAAGCCCCACTCATCACGGCCATTTGAGCTGTTGGCCAGCTAAAAATCAACCTGGGATCATAGGCTTTCCCACACATGGCATAATTCCCCGCACCATAGGAATTCCCAATAATCAAAGTAAATTTAGGAACAACAGAATTGGCCATAGCATTGACCATTTTGGCGCCATCCTTAATAATTCCGCCATGCTCAGCCCTGCTGCCCACCATAAAACCACTCACATCCTGAATGAATAATAAAGGGATTTTTCGCTGGTTGCAGTTCATGATAAATCTAGCTGCTTTATCGGCAGAATCTGAATAGATCACTCCACCCATCTGCATTTCTCCCTTTTTGGTCTTGACCATTTTTCGCTGATTTGCAATGATGCCGACAGCCCAACCTTCAATTCTAGCTGTTCCACAAACTAAGGTCTGACCAAATCCGGGCTTGTATTCATCAAAACTGCCAGCATCTATTAGACAGTCCAGAACTTCATGCATGTCATATGGTTTCACCCTATCTGTTGGAAAAATCTCAAATAGTTCTTCAATGCTCTTGCTTGGTCCCTTGGCTTCCACTTTGTCAAAACCAGCTTTATCATTAGCCCCTAGTGTACTGAAAATCCCCTTGATAGCCTCCAGGCAATCTTTATCATCTCCATATTTGTTATCGGTAACACCAGAGATCTCACAATGGGTCGTAGCTCCACCCAATGTTTCATTGTCTACAGTCTCTCCTATCGCCGCTTTCACCAGATAAGACCCTGCCAAAAAGATGGAACCAGTTTTATCAACAATCATTGCCTCATCGGACATTATGGGCAAATATGCTCCTCCTGCCACACAACTCCCCATGATAGCCGCAATCTGCACTATTCCCATGGAAGACATTTTCGCATTGTTTCTAAACTGCCTTCCAAAATGCTCCTTATCAGGAAAAATCTCATTTTGCTTGGGCAAAAACACACCTGCACTATCCACTAAATATATTATGGGCAATCTGTTTTCCATGGCTATTTCCTGCGCACGTAGATTCTTTTTTGCCGTCATGGGAAACCATGCACCTGCTTTGACGGTCGCGTCATTGGCCACTATCACACACATTCTACCGCTCACTTGCCCGATACCAGTGATAACCCCTGCTGAAGGACAGCCACCTTCTTCCTCATACATCCCGTCTGCTGCCAAAGCTCCTACTTCCAAAAAATGGACTCCCTCATCCAATAAATAATCGATTCTCTCTCTAGCTGTCAGCTTCCCCTTTGCATGTTCCTTGGCTATCCTCTTTTCTCCGCCCCCTAGCTTTACCTGCTTGATTTTTTCCTGCAGTTCCTTTACTAGAGACAAATGTTTTTCTTGATTGGTATTGGTTTTATCCATGGGTTATTATTCTGATTCAAACATTCTAATTGACACAAAATCATTGACTATTTTTCCAAAAAGTCCTTATCTCAATATAGAAAAAATCAAATGATTTTATGTATTCTCCATTGGCACAAAACAAAAAACCGACCATTTCTGATCGGTTTGTAAATGATTCATTAAACAACAGGACAAATCATATCGCCTCTATTTCCTGCTTATATGCCTTAATGGACCTATAAATTGCAGAGGCTAGATAAACCTGCCCGTTTTTACTATTCAAATACTTTTCTTCATTCGAATTCGACAAGAAGCCTGTTTCGATCAATATACTCGGCATACTGGTCGTCCACAACACATAAAGAGGCAATTGCTTCACACCTCTACTGTGCCTATTTAGACGAGTTTTAAAATCACGCTCCACTTTCTGCGCCAAAGAAAGGCTATTCGCAAAATAGGCTTTCTGCATCAAGTTAAACATCATATAGGATTCAGGCGAGTTAGGTTCAAAACCTTCATAATTCTCCTTATAGCCATCTTCCATTAGGATCACCGCATTTTCTCTCTTTACCACATCAAAATTTCGTTCAAAATGATTGGCCCCCATCACATAAGTTTCGGTACCGTAGGCATTGGAACCTCTAACAGCATTACAGTGAATGGAAACAAACAAATCCGCTTTATTCCTGTTGGCGATATTGGCACGTTCTTTTAACTCTATAAAAACATCGGTTTTTCGGGTGTAAATTACTTCCACATCAGGCAGATTCTTTTCTATATAATCACCCACTTTTAATGCAATGGACAAGGCCACATCCTTTTCCCTTGAGGTCCTTCCACTGGTGCCAGGGTCTTTTCCACCATGCCCCGCATCAATTACTATCCTCCTGAGTCTAAACTCCCGCTCCCGTTCGCCTGCTGGAGAAAAGGCAGTTAGGAATGATACTAAGGTCAAGAAAGAAATTATTACAACATTTTTAGCAGTCCTTGGTTTCATAAAGATTAATAACGTTAACTTTACGCAAAATTTATAAATTTTTGAAGTAAATAGAAGTAAATCGGTGCAGAATATTAAGGTAGCCTATCTTTCCTTCATCTTAATTATAATTTCTCTACACTGCTCTTTCGCGCAAAGGACGCAAAAGAGGCCCAAGGAAAAAGAAATTATAGCACCAGATCTTACGCCAATTTCTGATACCATCCCTCCTATTTTAGTGGATAGTCTCGCTTTGAACGACACTATCCCCATAACTGACACTACAAAGGTTGTGCCCAAAGGGGATATCCAAACTACAATAAAATACGCTGCCCAAGACAGCATACTTTCTGATTTCACGCAAAAAAAGGTTTACCTATACAACCAGGCTTGGTTCGAATATGGCAATATCCGACTGGATGCAGACTATATCGAGATCAACTGGGAAACCAACGAACTTTACGCCTCAGGTGTCAAGGATTCCACAGGGGCAGTACAGGGAAGTCCCTTGTTCAAAGAAGGAAACAGCTCATATGAAATCCGGAAGGACATGCGCTACAATTTCAAAACGCGCAAGGCCATTATTTCGGATGTTGTCACCGAACAACAGGATGGACTATTACGTGGAGAAATAGTCAAAAAAGACGATGAGGGCAATGTATACCTTAGCCATGGCTATTATACCACCTGTAATTTAGCTGAGCCACACTGGCATATTTCATCCAATAAAATCAAATCAGTAAGCGGAAAGCAAACCATATCCGGACCATTCAATTTCTATTTTAATGGAATTCCTACGCCTGCGGGTCTGCCATTTGGTTTTATACCTGATCAAAAAGAGGAGCAAGTTTCTGGAATTATTATCCCTTCATATGGAGAAGAAAGACGTAGAGGTTTCTTCTTAAGGGATTTTGGCTACTACTTTGCCTTTAATGATTATATCCACTCCAGGCTTACTGGAGAGATATTCTCCAAAGGAGGCTACGGAGTAAAAGCCGCCACAGTTTACAAGAAAAGATACCGTTTTAACGGAGGTTTCAATATCGATTTCCAACAGTTTAGAAGTCCTGAAACGGATGAAACACCATTGGATTATACCACCTTGTGGGTCAACTGGAGCCACAGCCCCGAATCACGGGGAAACTCCAGGTTCTCAGCTTCAGTAAATGCTGGCTCAACCAACTATAACAATCTGGTGGTCAATCCTAATAACTATATGAGAAACACCAACTCTGAATTCACTTCCAATATTTCATATAGCAAAACATTTACAGGAACTCCCTTCAGTATGTCGGCCAATTTAAGGCACTCCCAAAATGTTCGTACTGAAGAAGTACGCTTGATCCTTCCTGATATTTCTGTAAACATGAACCGTCAAACGCCGTTCAGGAACTCAAAATTTGAACCTTTAAAAACACTGAACTTTGCATGGAACTTTAATGCCCAAAATTCCATCAACAACAAAGTAGTCCAACAGCTAGGTGTGGAGCAGGAGTCCTTACAAGACGAGGTTTTGGATGAAAACACCAATCCAGATATTATCCCATTTACTTGGGCCAATCTTCCTAAATTAATGAAGCAGGCTGAAAATGGCTTCAGGCATACGATACCAGTATCTTCCAATTTCACCCTATTTAAATATTTCACAGGTACTGCCAGTTTCAATTATAATGAGCTTTGGTACTTTGATAGGATCAACTATTTTTACAATGCACCTGAAGAAAGGGTTGACAGGATATTGGAAAAAGGCTTCAGCCGTGTAGGCCATTACAGTACTTCTTTTAATATGGCTACTAATATTTATGGGTTTTACACATTTGGTGGCAAATCCAATCTTGAAGCTATTAGGCACCATATTCAGCCTACTATAGGTATGTCCTTTACTCCAGACTTCTCAGATCCAAAATATGGTTATTACCAAAGTGTTCAGGTGGATGAAGAAGGAAACGAACAATTATATAGCAGATTCCAAGGTTTCCTTTATGGAGGTGCTCCTAGAGGTGAATCCAGGTCCTTGAACGTTTCTATTAGAAATACCCTTGAAGGAAAGAAAAAAGTAGAAAATGACAGCACTGAGGCTGAAAGCAAAAAATTCCCCCTACTGCAATCGCTTAACCTTTCGACCAGTTATAATTTTGTAGCAGACTCATTCCAGCTCGCTCCAATTAATATGAGCACAAGGACCTCCTTCTTTGACAATAAAATCTCAGTAGCTATTTCTGCTACACTAAACCCTTATGCTACTACGACCTACTTGGACAATGATGGTAACACCCTTACCCGTAAGATCAATGAATATGCTTGGAATAACGGTCAAGGAATCGGTTCCATTAGTCGAGCCAACTTAAATTTAAATGGCAGTTATAATCCAAGAGGTGTAGAAAAAACTCCAGCAGACACAAGGGAAGACCTTACCAATGAATTTCTGGAACAGGGCGGACAGTTGAATGACTTTGTTGAAAATGAAATCAATCGGATTTCAAATGACCCAAGTCAATATATAGATTGGAGCATTCCTTGGAATATCAACTACAGCTACAACCTTAGCTATAGCAAAAGTGACAGAACCGGTAACACCAATATCACGCAGGCAATAAACCTTTCTGGTGATGTGAGCTTTTCAGAGAAGTGGAAGGTTAACTTCAATACAGGATATGACATTTCCACCAGCAAGATCACGCAATCCATGATAGGAATTGCGAGAGATCTACACTGCTGGCAAATGAACGTAAGCTGGATTCCTTTCGGTACTTTTACCAGCTACAGCATTGATATCAGGGTCAAAGCCAGTATCCTTCAAGACTTAAAAGTATCTAGGAGAAGATCCTTCTTCGACCAATAAGCAACTAGATATTCTGTCTTAAATTTTAGCTCTACTAAGTGGCATGGTCATACACCTTGGTCCACCAAGGCCTCTGGACAGTTCAGAAGAAGGTATATCCAAAACCTCCACCCCTGCATCTCTCAAAGCCCTGTTGGTATGTTTATTTCTGCGATAAGAAATAACCTTTCTTGGCCCAATTGCAAAAACATTGGCCCCATCATACCATTGCTCACGCAAGGCATAATCCTTATTGCCATTGCCCATATGGATAATTTCCAAATAAGGAATCTCTTTTTCCAAAACCGTCAGTAAAGACTCTTTCAACACAGTCCGCTTGATATGAACCTGATCCCCGTCATTACTCTTTAAGGTATACAAGGAAGTTTTAAGTACGGCCTCCAAAGCATCCGGATAGGTTAGAACTAAGTTTTCGTCAAGCACGGTGAAAACGGTATCCAAGTGCATGAAATTTCTTTGCTTGGGAAGATGCACCTCATAAACCCTTTCCACTGTCCCCTCTGACAAAAGTGACTTCGCTACATGGTAAATAGCTTTTTCATCTGTTCGTTCAGAGTTGCCTATGGCTACTGCTTTTTTGGATAAAACAATCACGTCCCCCCCCTCAATACAAGCAGGAGTATTATGCCCGTCAATAGGATAAATCTTATTGACCTTATCTTTAAACTCTAGGTGATTTTCAAAAATAGCCCGAATGACATTAGCCTCCCTCTGCCTTCCTTCCATTTTCATACTAGAAAAAATCATGCCCCCAGGTGTCAAAGCTGCAGGGTCACGCTGGAAATATAGATTTGGACAGGGTGGAATAATAAAGGCAAAATCCATCAAGTCTTCCAAAGGTAGTTTGGTGATTTTTCTTTTGAGCTCATGAACCTTGATCCCAGCAATAAGAGCTGTGGCACATTCAGAAGTAGATAGTCTACCCAAAATACTTTCTGTATACTGGGAAAGCCTGGAAAAACTCAGTGCTTCTTCCATCATATTATAAAGCACCTTTTCATCAGCCATAGTCTCCATTAAAAGCTCATGAAGCCCTAAAACCTTTGCTCCTGTTGTCTGCTTGATTATATTGGTAAAATAATCATGCTCCAACTGCATGGCCTCCAAATAAGGAACATCTTCAAACAATAAAAGCTCCTTATTATAAGGTGTCAACCTATCAATTTCCTTACCAGGCCTGTGCATCAACACTGCCTTCAAAGTGCCAAATTCCGAATTTATTCTTAAATCAATCATTTTCGAAGAAACATATTGTAAATCAATTAATAATATAACTTCTTATTTAATAAAAGAGAAAAAAACACTCGTGATTTTTATCAATACGGTAATCAAATATAAATCCTATCTCTCTTTTCTATAAATAATACAGCCCTCTCTAAAAATTGGACATAAAAAAACCGAGCAGCTAAGGCTCGGTTCTCTGTTTAATATATTCAACTGTTAATTAAGCCAGCCAGCTGGCTACATCCTCCTTGCTAGGATTATTGGCTTTTAACTTCAGTTTTTTCCTTCTTCCACACACATCATTGAATAACTTATTGACATCTTGTTCCTTAAGTTGATCAATGGTATGAATATTTAGATCACGAATGGCTGGAACCAATTCAGGGTCAATTCCTAGTGCTACGAAATCCTCATCTGTGGCAATCTTCACTTTCTTCTCTGGTCTCATTTGAGGGAAGAACAGCACCTCCTGAATGGTTGATTTATTAGTAAGCAACATTGTCAATCGGTCAATTCCGATTCCCAAACCTGATGTAGGAGGCATACCATATTCCAAAGATCTCAAGAAATCCTCATCCATGGCCATCGCTTCATCATCCCCTCTTTCCGCCAGCTTCAACTGATCTTCAAATCGCTCCCTTTGATCAATAGGATCATTAAGCTCTGTGTAGGCATTGGCAATTTCCTTACCATTTACAAACAGCTCAAATCTCTCTACCAAGCCTTCTTCAGTTCTGTGCTTCTTGGCCAATGGAGTCATTTCAATTGGGTAATCAGTGATATATGTTGGCTGGATCAAATTAGCCTCTACCTTCTCTCCAAAAATCTCATCGATCAACTTACCTTTACCCATGGTATCATCTACCTCAATCCCCATATCGGCACATACCTGACGTAATTCCGCTTCATTCATTTTGCTAACGTCAACTCCAGCATATTCCTTGATGGAATCAAACATGGTCAACCTTCTATAAGGCCCCGCAAAATCGATCACATTTTCTCCAACCTTCACTTTAGAACTTTCATGAACAGAAAGGGTAACTTTCTCCAAAAGATCCTCTACCATTTCCATCATCCATATATAGTCCTTATAGGCAACATAGATCTCCATTGAAGTGAACTCTGGATTATGGGTTCTGTCCATTCCTTCATTACGGAACATTTTTCCGAACTCATATACACCATCAAAACCACCTACGATCAAACGCTTCAAATAAAGCTCATTGGCAATCCTTAAATATAAAGGCATATCCAAGGAATTATGGTGAGTTCCGAATGGCCTTGCTGCTGCACCACCATGTACAGCTTGCAAAATCGGCGTCTCCACTTCTAACCAACCATGGTCATCAAAATATCTCCTCATATTGGAAATAATTTTAGACCTGGTAATGAAGGTGTTCTTCACTTCAGGGTTAACGGTCAAGTCTACGTAACGTTGACGATACCTCAATTCAGGATCAGTAAACCCATCAAATACATTACCTTGCTCATCTCTCTTCACCACCGGTAGTGGCTTAACTGACTTAGAAAGCAAAGTAAGTTCAGTCACATGAAGTGAAATCTCACCTGTCTGAGTAGTAAAAATATATCCTTTTACTCCTATAAAGTCTCCAATTCCCAAGAGCTTTTTAAAAACAGTATTATAAAAGGTTTTGTCTTCACCCTGACAAATATCATCCCTTCTCACATAAATCTGTAATCTCCCTGAAGCATCCTGGATTTCAGCAAATGACGCTGACCCCATAATCCTTCTGCTCATCAAACGACCAGCTATAGAAACATCCTTATAGTCATTTTTATTATTTTCATAATTTTTATGGATGTCCTTAGAAGTGACATTTACAGGAAACTTAACAGCAGGATATGGGTCTACCCCCAGCTTTATCAAGGCTTCCCTGTCTTTTCTTCTTTCTATCTCTTGTTCGCTCAGTAATTGCATAGACTTGGATATATTTATTTTTATTTTTTAATGGATGCTCTTCGCGCCATTTCTTTTTTTATCAATTCAAACTCTCTACTGCTCTGTCCAGAAACACTGGTGTTTTCTGCAGCTCTTCTATATAGATAAGGCATTACTTTTTCCACAGGACCATAAGGCACATATTTAGCCACATTGTATCCTGCAAAAGCCAAATTATAGGAGATATTATCACTCATACCGTAAAGCTGAGCGAAAAACACCCTATCATCAGATGGTTTAACACCATGCAAATTCATGAGCTCTGTCAAAATGATATTACTCAATTCATTGTGGGAACCGCTTACCAAATAAATCCCCTGCTTATTTTCCATACAGAATTTAAGCGCATCATTATAGGAATTATCTGAATCCTCCTTGGTATCGTTGATTGGACTTGGGTAACCTTTATCTTCAGCTCTGTCTCTTTCTTTCTCCATATAAGCACCCCTTACCAATTTGGCCCCTATATAATAACCTCTCTCTTCTGCCTCAGCATAAGCTTTCTTTAAAAGCCCCAACATATCCTTACGATACATTTGGTAGGTGTTATAGACAATGGCTTTTTCACGATTATACTTTTCCATCGCCTCGTAAGCCATTTCATCAATCACATCTTGAAACCAACTCTCTTCCCCATCAATCATGATCCTTACATCATATTCATGGGCAGCTTTGCATAAACTGTCTACCCTGGCCTTTGTTTTTTCAAAAGCCATAGCTTCCTTATCAGAAAGTTCCTTACCTTCCTGTACCTTGGTCATAATCTTGGAGGATCCTAAACCAGTTACCTTGAACACCGTGAAAGGTATTTCCTTTGCTCCAGCAGACCTCCTAATGGTACTGAGGATTTCATCACGTGTAAAATCATAACTTTTTTCTGTCCCTTTCCCCTCAACAGAGTAATCCAGAATAGTACCTATTCCATATTGCTCTAACTCCTTGATGGACTTTTTACAATCATCAATGCTCTCTCCTCCACAAAAGTGGCCGAACATTGTTTTTTTCATGATCCCCTTTACCGGCAACCTCAGCTTAAATGCTACATCTGCTAGGCTAGTCCCCAGCTTCACAGCCATATTACTGTCCATGACGGCAAAAATAAGATACATTTTTCTGAGCTCTACATCCGTCCTGGACGCAAAAGCTATTTCTGTGTTTTCAAAAGAAATATTGGGCTTAGTATTCATCTTTTTGAATCAAGGTGCAAATATATTAAAAAAACGTCTATTGACTTTATTTTTATACCTTATAAATAAGTCGCAAGAAACTTGCCATCCTAAACTAAAAACAATCTCTTTAATCCAATCCATTTATTCGCTTTCCCCTCATCTCCAACACTTTTAAAATTCCAACCAAGCAATTCACAAAAAATCAAAACAGGATTTCTCAAAATCTAAACTCAAACCGCTGAAAACAATAGATAATATTGAAACTCGCCAATACAATTACCTTAAAATAATTGGCATTTTTTAAGGTATTCATAATGGTAAGGAGGAAAAAGTATAATATTATGAAAAATTAATTCATGTTTTATTGGTTATTTAAAATCCAGCTCTTAATTTTGGGACAATGATTAAACAAGCAGCTACATATTTTATCTTTTTTTTCTTTTACTTTCGACCTCAAGGCCGAATCGGAGCTGCTTATTGTCTGGATAAAAAATAAAATTCATACATAAACCAAAAAGCCCGATTCGAAAGAGTCGGGCTTTTTTATTTCAATCAAACAAATGAAAGATCACTTAAAAACGTCAGAATGGGGCTTAGGACTTAACGGTCATGTAATTATCGCTGGTCCTTGTAGTGCAGAAACTCCAGAGCAAGTTGAAAAAGTTTGCCTGGAAATGAAAAAAGAAAACATAATCCCTTCAATGTTCCGTGCTGGAATCTGGAAACCAAGAACCAGACCAGGAAGCTTCGAAGGTATTGGTGAAGATGGTCTTAAGTGGATGGAGATTGTAAGAAATCACCTTAACATCCCTATTACTACTGAAGTTGGTAACACTGCTCACGTTGAGTTAGCGCTTAAGCACAAAGTTGATGTGCTTTGGATCGGTGCCAGAACTACAGTAAACCCTTTTGCTGTTCAGGAAATCGCCGAAGCCCTTAGAGGTACAGACATTCCTGTAATGGTTAAAAATCCAATGAACCCAGACCTTCAACTTTGGATCGGTGCTTTGGAAAGACTTCACGCAGTAGGTATCCACAAGCTAGCTGCCATCCACAGAGGATTCAGCGATGCTTACGATAAGCGTTTCAGAAACAAGCCAAACTGGTCCATGCCAATCCACTTGAAGAGAGAATGGAAAGGCATGGAAGTGATCAATGACCCTAGCCATATCGTAGGTAAAAGAGATGGTATCTTGGAAGTTTCACAAAGAGCTATCAATTTCGGACTAGACGGTTTGATGATCGAAACTCACCACGATCCAGACAATGCTTGGAGTGATGCAAAACAACAAGTAACTCCTGCTCAGTTGAAAGAAATCCTTTCTAAAATTGATTTCAAAAACACCTTGGATTCACAAAATCCAGATGAGCAACTTAACGACCTAAGAACTGCTGTAGACCACTTGGATGATCAATTATTGGATCTATTCGCTGAAAGATTCTCTGTGATCGACCAAATTGGTGCTCACAAAAGAGAACACAAGCTTACAGTATTTCAGTCTGACAGATGGAAAAACGTAATGGAATCAAGAACCGAGAAAGGCGTTAAGAAAGGTATGAGTGAAAAATTCATGAAAGAATTACTTTTCACTATTCATGAGGAGTCTGTAAAAAGACAAGAAAAACAACTTAGAGAAGGTGACGCTGTAAAAAAAGAAGCGTAAAAAATTATTTATATATAAAGTATCAATCCCTTGGAATCAATAATTTTCTCGACTCAAATTGCTGCAGACCTAGAGCGGTATCTAAAAACCAAAAGTTTTTCCAAACTAGGCCTAATAGCTGATAGCAATACCTATCAAGCTTGTTATCCACTGATCCAGGAAATCCTCCCAGAACATGAGCATTTCCAATTCAAAGCTGGAGAGGTCAACAAAACCTTGACCACCTGCACCGAAATATGGCAATGGATGACAGATTGTGGATTTGACAGAAAATCACTGATCATCAATTTAGGAGGTGGAGTAACTGGAGATATGGGTGGATTTTGCGCCAGCACCTATAAACGCGGCGTAAAATTCATCAATATCCCCACCTCCCTTCTTTCCCAAGTGGACGCCAGTGTAGGCGGAAAACTTGGGGTAGACTTTAACGGCTTCAAAAACCATATTGGTGTTTTTAACGAACCTGAAGCCGTTATCATTTCAGATGTCTTCCTAAAAACGCTGCCCTTACCTGAATTAAGATCTGGCTACGCAGAAGTAATCAAGCACGGTTTGATCCAAAACGCCAATTATTTCAATTGCCTAAAACTTGACAATTGGGAAAACCAAAGCTGGAAGGACATCATCGAAAAGTCAGTACAAATCAAAAAGGAAGTGGTCACCAAGGACCCTAAAGAGGAAGGCCTAAGAAAAATCCTCAACTTTGGCCATACTGTAGGCCATGCAGTAGAATCATTTTATCTGGACACAGAAAGACACCTTCTCCACGGAGAAGCCATTGCCATAGGAATGATCGCTGAGGCATATCTTTCTCATCATCACATCAGATTGCCCAAGGAAGATCTTGACACCATCACCGAAACATTATTCAAAGTTTTTGGCAAGGTGGAAATTCCAAGTGAAGACCTGGAAACCATTGCCCAACTTTGCTTTCAGGACAAAAAGAATGATGGACAAACCATCAACTGCTCCCTACTGAAAAAAATAGGTGAATGCGATTATAATATAGCAGTAAGCCTTGAAGACATCATCTCTTCTTTGAATTTTTACAATTCACAACACCCATGAACAAAATCACATTAAGCACCAAAGCAAGCTTTGGAGAAGTAAACATCCCTTTGCCATCTTCAAAAAGTGAAAGCAACAGGGTTTTGATTATTGATGCCCTCACCAAGGGGGGAAATCACATTACCAACCTAGCTGAAGCCAGAGATACCCAAACAATGATCCGGCTATTGGAAGAGGATCCGGAAATTTTGGATGTCTTGGATGCGGGGACCACCATGAGGTTTTTGACTGCTTATGCGGCACTAACCAACAGAAACAAAACTTTGACCGGTACACCTAGAATGTGCGAACGTCCAATTGGCATACTAGTAGATGCACTAAGAAGCCTGGGAGCTGAGATAGAATATAAGGGCAAGGAAGGCTATCCCCCAATGGAGACCAAAGGATTTTCCAAACAGTTGACCAACCATATAAAAATCAGAGGAGATGTCAGTAGCCAATATATCTCTGCTTTGATCATGAATGCCCCCCTACTTCCTGAGGGCCTAACCTTGGAATTGACGGGAAAAATTGGGTCTAGAACCTATATAGAAATGACCCTGAAATTGATGGAGCAATTTGGCATCCAATACAGTTTCGAAGAAAACATTATTAAAATTGCTCATCAAGATTACCATAACACGAATTTTGCGGTAGAAAGCGATTGGTCGGGAGCCAGTTATTGGTTCAGCCTCTTAGCTTGTGCAGATGAAGGGCAGTTCTTCCTTAAAGGACTTAAAAAAGACAGCCTTCAGGGAGATTCAAAAATCGTGGAAATCATGGATCGCCTTGGTATCAACAGCGAATTTAACGAAGAAGGAATCCTATTGACAAAAAAAGCAGTCAGCGGCTTGGAAAGTTTTGACTTTACCCACTGCCCTGATTTAGCTCAAACCGTGGCAGTAACCTGCGCATTGATTGGGCAGACCAGCAAATTCACCGGACTGGAAAGCTTGAGAATCAAGGAAACCGACCGTATTCATGCCCTTCAACAGGAATTGGCCAAATTTAACGCCAAATTGGTAGAGGGAGAAAATGAGGTCTTCACGCTTATTCCTTCCACAGGTATACCTGAAGAGGTCAATATCAGCACTTATGATGACCACAGAATGGCCATGGCCTTTATGCCATTAGCGACCAAAACCAAGGTCACCTTTGATGATAAGGAAGTTGTCAACAAATCCTACCCGAGCTTTTGGAAACATTGCCAATTGGCCGGACTGGAGACCATATTAAAATGATTGCTGCCTGACCTAACAAGTCAGGCAGTTTTCTTTCATGTCATTTTTTATGGAATAAAGACATAAATTGTTTTTGACTTTCTGGCATCCTTCATCTAATTTCACAACAAAAAAATTAGCGGTTCACCGCCCAATCCACAACAACTACAAAATTGAAAGCAACCCAAGAAAAAGTAGCCATACAAGGTATCAAAGGTTCTTACCATTATCAGGTGGCCCGCACTACTTTTGGCCAGGAGGCAGAAATATTGGAATGCCTGACCTTTGCGGAACTGGTCAGAAAAATCACAAGTGAGGAAGCCACTATCGGTGTACTCGCGTTGGAAAACTCCATTGCAGGAGCGATTCTCCCTAATTATGACCTTATGGACAGAAACAACCTGAGGATCACCGGAGAATTTTACCTGCCCATTTCCCATCAGTTAATGGCTTGGCCAGGGCAAAGCATCCAAGAAATCCAAGAGGTCCGCTCCCATCCAATGGCCTTATTGCAGTGTAAAGCTTTCTTTGAAAAGTATCCGCATATCCGTTTGGTAGAAGATCTGGACACTGCTTCAGTGGCTAAGACCATCCATGAGGAAGAGTTAAAAGGAGTAGCAGCCATTGCAGGAAAATCAGCAGCAGAATTTTATGAATTGGACATTCTGGCTTCAGATATTCAAACCATCAAAAACAATATCACCCGTTTTTGTATAGTCACTAAGGACAAGGGACAGGTACCTGCAGAAGGTTTTGACAAGGTTTCCCTAAAATTGGTCATCCAAAATGAAAAAGGAAGCTTGGCCAAAGTGCTCAATATTATGAGCGAAAACAATCTTGACCTAACTAAAATCCAATCCCTACCGGTTATTGATAAACCATGGCATTATGCCTTCTTTATTGATTTAATTTTTGAAAAACTTTCCGATTATCAGTTAGCCATGCAAAAAATACAAGATGCAGGCCATCAGATAAAAATAATGGGAGAGTACAAAAACACCAAAATTGCCTAAACATGATCCAAGCAGCAAATCGCCTGAATAAGGTCAAAGAATACTATTTTTCCAAAAAGCTTAGAGAGGTGGCCAGATTAAAATCTGAGGGCCATGACATCATCAATATGGGAATAGGAAGCCCAGACCTTCCGCCACACCCATCTGTAATAGAAGCACTAAACAAGACAAGCCAGCTGGACAATGCCCATGGCTACCAAAGCTATCAAGGAGTTCCTGCCCTCAGGGAAGCCATTGCTGCATTTTATGAAAAACATTATGGAGTCAGCCTGGACCATGCCCATGAAATCCTACCCATGATGGGATCTAAGGAAGCCATCATGCACATTTCTATGGCTTACCTGAACCCGGGGGACAAGGTTCTTATTCCTAATCCTGGCTACCCTACCTATACTTCGGTAACAGAATTGGTGGGAGCTGAAGCAATATATTATGACCTTAAGGGAGAAAACCAATGGCTGCCAGACATGGATCAGCTAGAGGAATTTGCTAGCAAAGGAATTAAATTGATGTGGATCAATTACCCCCACATGCCTACAGGTGCCAATGCTAGCAAAGAGACATTAAAACAGTTGGTAGATTTTGCTAAAAAACACCAGATTCTTTTGGTCAATGACAACCCTTATAGCTTTATCCTCACCAAGGAACACATCAGCATTTTAAGTATCGAAGGTGCCAAGGAAATCGCTTTAGAATTGAACTCCTTGAGCAAAACCTACAATATGCCGGGCTGGAGAGTCGGCATGCTCTGTGGAGATAGCCACTTTGTAAAGGAAGTATTAAAGGTAAAAAGTAATATGGACTCAGGTATGTTCCTAGGCATTCAACAAGGTGCCATTGCGGCTTTGAACCTTGACAATTCCTGGTTTGAACAAATGAACGATATCTACGAAAAACGTAGGGCTCTAATATGGAAGCTAGCGGAAAGAATAGGCGCTTTTTGTGACAAGGAAAGCTCAGGGATGTTCGTTTGGGCCAAGCTAGCAGACAAAACCGATCCTCATTCCTTAGTGGATAAACTGCTGTACGAAAACCAAATATTCATTACTCCGGGAGACATCTTTGGCAGCAATGGAAATGGGTATATAAGATTTTCACTTTGTGTGCCTGAAGACATTATCCAAAAAGCATTTGACAGAATAAACAGCGCTTGGACCAAATAAATTGAGAAGCATGAGGAAAATACATATAATAGGACTTGGCCTCTTGGGCGGCTCATTTTCACTGGGCTTAAAATCAGTACTTCCCGACCTCACTATTACGGGTATGGACCATAATAAAACCCACCTGGATCAGGCGCTCAAACTAGGGATCATCGATGAGGTAAAGGAAAGCCCTGACCAAGACACCGATATCGTTGTGGTGGCCATTCCAGTAAATACTATTATTCCAGTTCTCAAAGATTTATTGGACAAAGTGAGCGACCAAACCCTAGTAATGGATTTTGGTTCAACCAAAGAAAACATATGTACAAGCCTTAGTGATCATCCCAAGAGAAAAAACTTCCTTGCCGCACATCCTATAGCTGGTACGGAATACTCTGGCCCCCAAGCAGCATTTCCTGATTTGTTAAAGGAGAAAATCATGATCCTTTGCGAGATGGAAAAAACCGATCTCCACCTTAAAGCAAAGGCCTATAAGGCCTTTGAAGCCTTGAACATGAAAATCAGGTTCATGGAACCTCATGACCACGATAATCAACTGGCTTTTGTCTCCCACCTTTCACATATCAGCTCTTTTATGCTAGGAAAAACAGTGCTTGACAAAATGCAGGATGATAAAAACATCCTTGATATGGCAGGAAGTGGCTTTGCTTCTACTGTAAGATTAGCCAAAAGTTCTCCAGAAATGTGGTCTCCTATTTTGCAAGAAAATAAGGACAATGTACTTGAAGCCCTTAATGGTTATATCAAAAATCTAACTGAGTTCAGGGACCTTTTAGCCTATGAGCAATTCGAAGATCTTCGTAAAAGCATGAAAAAGATCAATCAGATCGGGGAAATCCTAGATTTCAAAAGTTAATTCAAACTGTTTTTTAAAGAATTAAAGTAAACCGGAGCATACCGTAAACGGCTACCATACCAGGAAAACATTTCACCATCTACCAAAACAGGCTTGGCATTTGGGAACCTATCCTTAAAGAAGTCCATATGTTTTTCTTTGAAGGGAAACGGCTCAGAACTTAGCAAAATATACTCCGGGTCCAGGTCTTCAATATCCTGAATTTGAAGACTTGGGTACCTTTCCCCTCCGAGCACATTCCTAAACCCTATCATTTCCAGCATATTATTTATAAAAGTATTTTGACCAGCTCCTATAAATGGATCCTGCCAAATAAGATATAATACAGAACCTTTAATCTTTTCCAAATCTTGGAATGAGGATTTAATTTCGCCTACCAAATTTTGTACAGCCTTCCCACTGCCAGTAATCTCCCCTATGGATTCCATCATTTCATAAGCATTGGACAAGTCATATATATCACTCATCCAAACAGGAAACTCCTTTTCTAATATTTCTATCCCCTCTTTATAGTTCTCTTCTTTATTGCCAATGATCAAATCGGGTTGAAGGGAACGAATAGTATTAAACCTAAAATTCTTGGTCCCACCAATAATTGTCTTTTGCTGCTTTAGCTCCTTGGGATGAACACAAAATTTGGTAAGCCCCACTATTTGATCTGATAAGCCCAAGTCTATCAATAATTCCGTCTGCGATGGCACCAGTGAAATAATCCGACTTGGTTGCTTGACAATCTTTACCTCTCGGCCCATTTGATCCTTGTAAAGTTTTTTCTCCATTTCTAATAAATCTCTTCAAATCAAAAAACTACCTGTTCCCAATGGTTTATATAAAAACATAAAACCTAACACTTATGCTGAAGCTCAAATAACACGATAAAATCAATAAAGACCAAAGCCCCTCCATAAAGGTTCCAGTCCTTTAATTGTGAAATATTATGGCACAAAAAAAATCCCTGAAATATCCAGGGATTTTTTCAATACCAATTAACCGCATGAAGATTTTTTTCGCTCCTTTTAATCAGAAAATCCATTTTGGAAATTCAGAGTACAAGCTTGCTACATTTAACGCTTTCGAAAAACAAGTTTATCAAAAGGAGACATGGCACAATTTACAATAAAAAAGTATACAATTAAATTTTTCTTTCAATTTATTTACTATTTTTCTTCGTTTTATTTCTTTAACAAAAAGACAAAGGAAAAATCTGTTATATAAACGAACATTCTCCCAAATTGACTGGACACAACAATTCCCATCACCCCTTCATAAGGAACCAATTTCTCCATGATAGATAATGAAATAGAAGTTTATAATCCCACTAGATAAAATCGGGAAACTCTTGGATCTGCTTATAGGAGCCAGTAGTATGATTATACTGAAGGCAGATATGTTGTATGCCATTGCTGATCGCCATAAACTCTGCGCCAATGGTCTTATTGTAGACACATACCTGTTCTACCACATTTTGGTTTAACTTCACTTCTGGGGCTTTACATTCAACCAAGAAAAAGGGCTTACCTTGCCTATTGAGTACCAAAATATCAAAGCGCTTGTTCAGCTTATTATATTTCACTCCCTTTTCAAGGGAAAACAAACTTTTAGGATACTTTTTATAAGCAACTAAATAAAAAATGATATGCTGTCTTACCCATTCTTCGGGAGTCAAAACCAAATATTTCTTTCTTAATGAATCAAAAACACATAACTTTCCATTTTCAGAAGAAATTTGAAAGTCAGTTGTAGGCAAATTAAGTGGTTTATTCAAAAAAGGGTAATCAGCTGCTGTCATGCTACAAATATCACTGCTTCAAAACGGAAATAAAACTAACCTTGTAAAAAATGAATTTATCTACAGCAAAATATTTATTGGCGAACCTTTGTTTACTACTTTTTGCTTGCCAAGAAAAACAAAAGGTAGACCTTATCATCCATAATGCGGTCATTTACACGGTTGATCAAGATTTTTCAAAAGCTGAAGCCCTGGCTATTTCAGAGGGAAAATTCATAGATATAGGAAAAAACAGTGAAATATTGGAAAGGTATGAGGCCCCCAATATATATGACTTCAACGGACAATTCATTTACCCAGGCTTTATAGACGCCCACGCCCATTTCTACAGATATGGAACCAGTCTAAAGGTCATTAATCTCGTTGGTGTTAAATCTCCAGAAGAAATGTTCAACCGGGTAAGGGAACACAGAAAAAATCACCCCAATCAGGCTTGGATTCTCGGAAGAGGTTGGGATCAGAACCAATGGGAGGAAAAAACCTTTCCCAATAAATCTGCACTTGACAAAGCCTTTCCAAACACACCTATCTTATTAACCAGAATAGATGGACATGCTGCACTTGCCAATCAAAAAGCTTTGGACATGGGAGGTATCAATGAAAGCACACAAATCCTGGGAGGAAAGGTAATCCTAAACAATGGAAAGGCCACGGGGCTTTTAGTGGACAATGCCATTGAAATAGTTAGTGCTAAAATCCCTGCCATTAGTGAAGCAGAGTCGCGTCAAGCATTACTGGATGCACAGAAAAACTGCTTTGAAGTAGGCCTTACTTCAGTAGTCGATGCTGGAATAGACAAAGGAACCATTGATTTAATGGAGTCCATGCAAAATTCGGGACAACTTAAAATGAGAATATATGCCATGATCAACCCCACAAGGGAGAATAAAGCGTATTATTTCGAAAGAGGCCCCTATCAAAACGAATCTATAACCATTAGAAGCTTTAAGATTTATGGTGATGGTGCACTTGGATCACGAGGGGCCGCTCTTTTAGCTCCCTATCATGATAGACCAGATGAAATTGGCATTTTGCTGAATACCTATGAAAACTTTTTGAACACTGCTGAAGAACTTTATGAGCATGGATTCCAAATGAACACCCATTGTATTGGAGATTCTGCCAACAGAACCTTATTGGATATATATGCCAAAGTTCTGAAAGGAAAAAATAACCTCAGATGGAGAATTGAACATGCACAAGTGGTCAGCCCAGAAGACCTTATCAAATTCGCGGAATACAATATTATCCCATCAGTACAACCTACACATGCCACTTCTGACATGTATTGGGCAGAGAACAGGTTAGGACAGGATAGAATAAAAACTGCCTATATTTTCAAGGATCTTCTTGAGCAAAACGGCAAAATTGCACTGGGCAGTGATTTCCCTGTAGAAAGCATTAATCCTATATTTGGATTCCATGCTGCAGTGGCAAGACAAGATGCTAATGATTGGCCAGAAGACGGGTTCCAATCAGAAAACAAATTGAGTAGAGAAGATGCACTTAAAGGGATGACCATTTGGGCCGCCTATGCCAATTTTGAGGAAAGGTTAAAGGGAAGTATTGAGAAGGGAAAACTGGCAGATTTTGTTGTACTAGAAAGAGATATAATGACCGCACCTGAAACAGAATTAAGAAACCTGAAAGTAAAGTCCACCTATATTGGAGGCGAAAAAGTTTATTGATCAATTCCATTATTCTGAAAGGGTCAAATAAGGCCTAAGTCTGTCCAGCCAGTCCTTGGTAAAGATCTTAATATCGAGTACATCATCCAAGGACTGGTAATGGCCATGCTGTTCACGATAGGCGATTATTACTTTTGCCTCTCCGTATTTCACATATGGATGAGCTGACAAATCCCGCACCGTAACATGATTTAAGTTGATCTTCTTTTTTATTAGTGGATTGAAATCAAAATATTCAAAAATTCCTTTAGCGACTTCCTCTTTTAAGCCATAAACCTCTAAAAGCTGGGACTTTTCATGCATCCCACCTAATTGCTCTCGGTACTTAACGATCCTGGATGCCAAGGTATTCCCAATACCAGGAACAATCTGAAGAAGAGAAGAATCGGCTTCTGAAAAATCAATTTTATTGATTAATTCTCCTTCACGTTTGGGCTTTTCCCATCTTCCAGTATCGGCAATAACACTTTTCTTGTTGGCTACCTTCTCCTTTCCATCCTCTCTATCATGATATGAATTTTTAATGAACACATTATCCGATTTCCGTTTTACCATCATCAAGTATTCTTCATATTTAATTTTGGCATCACGTTCCCAATACCAATCCAAAACACTCGGGATCCAAGCAAGAATAAACAATAAGGGAACTACTAATAAAAATCCCCTCGATTCTCTTTTTGTAAAACCTAGATAGGCTTTCAAGAAATAAAAAATGCTCTTCCTCATAAAAAATAACCTTTAATTGAAATAATACCTCCCTAAAAAACAATAAATTGGAGTTATGATAGAATTTGACTATCACCTATAATATAAATGTATTGGAATTATTTTCAAAGATTTAGCATTATTGCATTGGATTAGGAATAAAAAACCACGCTTCTTATTTAGACAGATTTTAAATTACATAGAGGAAGCTGAAATAATTCATTTCGTGCCTATTCTGTAATAAATTTGCAGTTTAATAACACTTAAATAATGCAGCATAAGTTTAGAGCCATAAGTCTATCATACAAAAATGCCCCTGTAGAAATCAGGGAAATCATTGCTTTAGACAATAAGGCCATTCAATCACTTCTGGTAAAGCTAAAGGAGTTTTTCAATGTGAAAGACACCCTTATCTTATCTACCTGTAACAGGACAGAGGTGTACTATGCGCATGAACTTGACTTAAGTGTTGAGATCATCAAATTGATCGGATCTGAAAAATGTGTCCACAATATCGTCTCGTATCTTGAATTCTTCACTATCATCAATGATGATAAAAAAGCCATCGAACACCTGTTTAAGGTATCAATGGGACTTGAAGCACAAGTTGTGGGAGACATGCAGATATCCAATCAAGTAAAAAGAGCTTATCAAGCAGCTGCAGATGAAGAAATGGCCGGTCCATTTTTACACCGCTTGATGCACACTATTTTCTTCACCAACAAAAGAGTAGTTCAAGAAACTGCATTCCGTGATGGTGCTGCGTCGGTTTCATACGCTGCTGTCGAGTTGATAGAGGAACTTACTTCGAATACTAGAAACCCAAGAATCCTATTAATGGGTCTGGGAGAAATTGGTGAGGATGTAGCCAAAAATATGGTTTACCTTCCTGAGGCGGAAGTAACCTTAACCAACCGTACATTTGAAAAAGCCCAGAATATGGGAGCAGAATTAGGCTTCAAGGTCATTCCTTTTGATGAAGTCTATGAAGCCATGGAATCTGCTGATGTAATCGTATCCTCTATTTCAACAAAAGATCCTTTCATCACCAAGGAGCTAGCCAAAAAATTAGACATTAAGAGTTATAAACTATTTGTTGACCTTTCAGTACCAAGAAGTATCGAAACGACGATTGAAGATGTCCCTGGCGTATTGCTTTATAATGTAGACAATATCCAAAGCAAAGCTACCGCAGCTCTTGAGAAACGATTAGCTTCCGTACCTCAGGTGGAAAGTATCATTGAACAAAGTATTGAGGAATTCTACGACTGGAAAAAAGAAATGATGGTTTCCCCAACCATTAACAAGCTAAAAAATGCGCTTGAGCAAATCAGAAAAGAGGAGCTTGAACGCTACTTGAAAAATGCCAGCGAGAAAGAATATGCTATCATTGACAAGATCACTAAAAGCATGATGCAAAAGGTCATAAAAGTACCAGTAGTACAGTTAAGAGCAGCATGTAAAAAAGACCAAGCTGAAGAGATGATTGACATTATCTCCGATTTGTTTGATCTCGAAAAAATAAATACCAAGCACTAATATTCATCTTCCTTTGTGTGGTGGGCAGGCTCAAAAACACATCAGTCTATTCACCTGTTTCATGATTTTTTTACCACACAAATAAACATTTTTTGAAAATACGCACATTCCTAATACTTTTAGGAATTCTATATTAATAAGTAAGCATCTATGAGCATTTATGGGAAATGGGCCTTGGCCATTTCAATGTTTTTAATAAGTATCAATCTTTGTCAATCCCAGATTTACGAAGTATATGATCAGCAGTATAATATGGTCCAAAAAATCAATAACGACCATATTTTCCTTTTGGGCGAATCCATTCGGGTAAGCGACAAAGACAAAAAGCTAAAACTTCTCAATCATAGCTATGAACCTTTCATTGAACTGGAAGGGGCTGAAATATACCAATACCTCAACCCATGGATCATTGTAACCAATGAGGGTAAATTTGGGGCGTACCACGAATATGGGGAACAAATACTCAAGCCGGAATATGACCATATTGACACCCACTATAACCAGTTATTGGCCAATAAAGGCAACACCTATTTCCATTATGATATAGGCAGTAAGAAATTTCAATCTTTAGGGAATTTCCAAAATGCATTCATCGCCCAAAACGGACAAGTAATAGCTAAAATCCCTTCAGGTTACTTACTACCTCTCTCTCCGAATCCCAATCAGATTTATCAAAGCTTAAGTTCGGTATCCAATGGAACGATCATTTCCCATGAACCATCCGGTTTTGGCATGATTAACAGACAGGGAAAATACATTCTCGAACCTATTTTGGATAGCTTGTACCATCTGGAAGGCGAGTATTTCTATGGCTATAACGAAAACCAATACATGTTGATCAAGGCCTTGGAAGATGATGCTGACATTCGTTACAGCAGCTATCATAAAATTAGCTTAGAAGATGATGTCATATTGGAATATATACACGGAAAACTGAGAAGGGTCATGAAAAAAGACGGCATCCTTTTGGACATAGTAGGCATGAAAGAGGTTGTCCGTAAAGATCCAGAACACTATAATGTGTACTTCAAGAATGGAAAGGTAGGACTGCTTGACCAAAAAGGAGTATGGAGAGTAGTGCCGATGGATGGAGTCACTGCTATTTACCCAGGAAAAGAAGATCTATTCGGGGCTGTAAAAGATCAAAAATTCGGTTTTGTAAACAGAAGTGGAAATTTGATAATCCCTTTTCAATTTGATGAAATCAACAAATTCTCAGAAGGCTTTGCAGGTATAAAAACTGGCAATCAATGGGGCTATATAGACCGCAGTGGAGCACTCGTCATTCCTTATCAATTTGATGAAGTAGGCGAATTTAATAGAGGTTTGGCCATTGTTAAGAAAAATGGAAAGTCTAACCTAATTGACAAAACTGGAAAAATTCTCCTTCAAGATTACTACAACACCATCTCACTTTTGGATGACTATTATTACATCACTGAAGAAAACAACCTATATGGAATAATTGATCCGCTAGGTCATGAAATCAGTTCTCCCTGTTTTCAATCTGTCAGAAGAGATGGCTACGATAGAATCATTGTACAGAAGAACAACAAATTCGGAATATTAAAAGAAAACGGTGAATTGGCCTTGCCGATTTACTACCAAGCCATTTTGGTAGACAACGCTACGAATAAAATACTGGCTGAAGACATTTATATCCCACCTGTAATAGAAGAACCTAACGGGAAAAAGAAGAAAAAACGGAATAAGTAATCCAAAAAGAAAGGCGCTGAATTCAAATTCAGCGCCTTTCTTTTAAAATTCAAAATAGGATCTTAGGAGTTATTTTTCTCCTTTGGATTTATTGTCTCCTTTCTTTCCTTCGTCAGGTTTTGCAATGGAATCCCTCATTTCTGTATCAGACTTGATATTCTCCATCTTATAGTAATCCATGATACCAAGGTTTCCACTGCGAAAGGCCTCAGAAATAGCCTTTGGCACTTCTGCCTCTGCCTCTACTACTTTCGCTCTCATCTCCACATTACGGGCTTTCATTTCCTGTTCAAGGGCTACAGCCATTGCCCTTCTTTCTTCAGCCTTTGCCTCTGCTACTTTAAGGTCAGCAGACGCTTGATCAATTTGTAACTTCGCACCAATATTAGTTCCTACATCAATATCTGCGATATCAATGGATAGGATCTCAAAAGCAGTCCCTGCATCCAAGCCTCTTTCAAGTACCAACTTGGAAATTTTATCGGGATTTTCAAGAACGCTTTTGTGAGTTTTGGCTGAACCAATTGAAGTAACAATTCCCTCTCCTACCCTTGCCAGGATGGTATCCTCACCAGAACCACCCACAAGCTGAGCAATATTTGCCCGAACTGTCACCCTAGCTTTGGCAATCAACTGAATCCCATCAGCTGCAACAGCCGCAACACTAGGAGTGTTGATCACTTTTGGGTTTACCGAGATCTGAACAGCCTCGAATACATCCCTACCCGCAAGGTCAATTGCTGTTGCCTGCTTAAAAGAAAGATTTATATTAGCCTTGTCAGCCGAAATTAACGCACGAATTACATTGGGAACGTTCCCACCTGCTAGATAGTGAGTTTCCAGCTCATTAGTAGTCAAAGCAAGTCCAGCTTTGGTTGCAGTAATCAATGAATTAACGATAATACTTGGCGGCACTTTACGGATTCGCATTCCGATTAATTCCCCAATTCCCACCTTCACATTGGCAAAAATTGCCGTAATCCACAGGTTGACTGGAACAAAATAGAGAAAAATAAATAGCAATATCAGCCCTCCAAAGGCTGCAACTAAGATGAGTGCTGAATTAGAAAATTCCATAGTTTATTGTTTAATGATAATTCTATTGTTTTCAAGTTGATGTATTTCCACTTCCGCCCCAGCTGAGATAAAACCTGAATTGGATTTGACTTCATATATTTTATCTCCAAACTCTGCCTTGCCATATGGTTTGATATCGGAAATGGTCTTGCCCCTTTGTCCTACCTGCAATCCTTCCAATCGATCATCATAAGTTCGGCTAGAAATCGTATCTTTTAATGAAAATCGCTTCCAAACCCCGGATTTAAACCCATAAAACACCACGATTACATTTGCCAAGATAGTACCTCCAAGAACCATAAGTGCAGTTTGGGATTCATAATTTTGGAAAGTAAAATAAATACCCAAACCACTAAATAGAAATCCCAAAACACCAACAAGGGTAGTTCCAGGGACAAAAAGCACTTCCAGTAAGACCAATGCCAAGCCAATTAAAAGAAGACTTATAATGATTACCCAAGTCATAAAAATTAAAAATTGATTTGTTGAAAATAGAGAGATTTTTCGGGATTATAAAATGAAAATAAATTTTGATAAACCGCCAATTTGAAAACCGTCTTCCTAAAAAACAAAACTGCCTCAACTGGTCCTTCAAGCAAAATCAACTTACTGAAGAACCATCTGAGGCAGCTTAACTTCTGGAGATATAATTTAATAGGCCTTAGCGAAAAGCACCCTTCCTTTAGACGGGTTTCCAGTCAACACACACTTTCCTTCCTCTGCTTCCTGATCCAATGGAATACAACGTATCGTTGCTTTGGTCAAATCTTTGATCTTTTCTTCTGTTTCTGAGCTTCCATCCCAATGGGCTGAAACAAACCCGCCTTTTTCTTCCAATACCTTCTGGAATTCCTCCCAAGTATTTACCTTGGTAGTTTTCTCCTCTCTGAACTGAAGTGCTTTTTGATAAATATTCTCTTGGATCTCATCCAGCAATTCCACCACTAACTTTTCTATTTCAACCTCTCCAAGCTTCACCATCTCCTTGGTCAAAGTATCTCTTCTGGCTACTTCAATGGTATTGTTGGCAAGATCTCTTGGCCCCATTGCTATCCTCACAGGAACTCCCTTCAATTCGTATTCTGCAAATTTCCAACCTGGTTTATGGGTATCCCTATGATCAAACTTAACCGATATGCCCAAAGGTTTTAATTTATTCATGATCTCATGGGCCTTTTCCTCAATAGCTTGCAATTCTTCCTCACTTCTAAATATAGGGACAATTACAACCTGAATCGGAGCCAATTTAGGAGGCAATACCAAACCCTTATCATCCGAATGAGCCATAATCAAAGCCCCCATCAAACGTGTACTCACCCCCCAGGATGTGCCCCATACATGCTCCAATCCGCCTTCTTTAGTGGCAAACTTCACATCAAAAGCCTTTGCAAAATTCTGGCCTAGGAAATGGGAGGTTCCAGCCTGCAGGGCCTTGCCATCTTGCATCATAGCTTCTATACAATACGTTTCCTCCGCTCCTGCAAATCGCTCGTTCTCTGTCTTAATACCTTTCACCACAGGCACACCCATATATTCTTCGGCAAACTGGGCATAGACATTCATCATTTGTTCAGTTTCCTCAATAGCTTCCTCACGAGTAGCATGGGCAGTATGCCCCTCTTGCCACAAAAACTCTGCTGTCCTTAGGAACAACCTGGTTCTCATCTCCCATCTCACCACATTGGCCCATTGGTTTACCTTCAAAGGCAAATCCCTATATGACTGAATCCAGTTTTTATAAGTACTCCAAATCACCGTCTCTGATGTAGGACGGACAATCAGCTCTTCTTCCAACTTTGCTTCAGGATCTACCACCACACTTTTATTATCGTCTGAATTCTTCAATCTGTAATGAGTAACCACAGCACACTCTTTGGCAAAACCTTCCACATGACTTGCCTCCTTGGACAAGTATGATTTAGGAATAAAAAGCGGAAAATAAGCATTGCTATGTCCAGTATCCTTAAACATCTGGTCTAGTTGCTGTTGCATCTTTTCCCAGATCGAATAACCATAGGGCTTAATGACCATACAACCTCTCACAGCGGAGTTTTCCGCCAAATCAGCTCTTTTCACTAGTTCATTGTACCACAGGGAGTAATCCTCACTTCTTTTTGGCAGACCTTTGCTCATTTGTATAATTTGTTGTTTTGAAAAAACTCTTTAACTTTAGTTCCTATTTTGGGAAGCAAATATAAATTAAAAAATCATAACCATCTTCCGAAGAGCACGTATATAGTGTTGAGTGTTGTAAACTAAACTATTATGAATAAAATTTTCACATATCGATACCTTGGTTTCCTTGCCGCCCTGGGAATGGTTGGCTGTAGCAGTAGTTACAGTGCTATGAATGGAGAATCAGACGACATGTATTTTATGGCTTCGGATGATGCAGTAGTAACTGCTAATGCGGTTTCCAACAATACACCTAATAACTTCAGTAAATACTCTGAAGTGGATGATTCAAACCAATATACTCAGGAAAGTTTTTCGGCAAAAAATGTCAATCCTGAATATATTGCAAAATATCAAGTTCAAAACGATACCGTCGCAGATGATATTGTTTATTTTGATGATGCAGCTGTAGAAGGCAATACCGGAGGAGAAGGTGATGTCAATGTTTACAATAATTTTTATGGCTACAGCAATCCAAAAGGTTCCAGTTCATGGAACACCAATCCATGGATGTACAGTACATTAGGGTTCTACGGAGGTCCTTATGGCTTTTATCCTAGTTTGGGCTTCGGTGGATTCTACGATCCATTCTGGGGCCCAGGATATGGTTTCAGACCAGGATTCAACCTTTCCATTGGTTTCGGAATTGGTTTTGGAAGCCCTTGGGGATACAGACCTTATTATAGCCCTTTCTATGATCCTTTCTGGGGTCCTAGCTATGCTTACGGAGGATATTACGGTGGTTACTATGGCGGATATTACGGCAGACCTGTCATTATCAACAATATCTATTCAAATGAAAGCAGAAGGATTGTAAGAGCCGCAAGTTCAAGAAGAGGAAGTACAATTACCTCTGCAAGTTCAAGAAGGGCTACTTCACCTGCAGCATCTAGAACTGATGCAAGAAGAAGCGTAGTGAACAGGGTGGATGCAAGTAGCAGAAAAGCCTCTTCAGATTTCAACAGATCTCAAAACGATTACACTAACGGTAGAAGTAGAATCACCTCTGCTAATCCTAGCAGAAGGACTGCGAACTCTGCAGTTATGACACGCCCTAGCAGCAGCGAAAGAACAAGAAGTGCATACAGCCCAAGCAGAAGTACTTCAACGAGGTCAATAGCACCTTCTACAAGCAGATCAAATAGTTCTAGTTATTCTGCACCTAGCAGCAGAACCAGAAGTTCTTCACCATCATACAATAGAAGTTCTTCACCTAGTCGTTCAAGCAATAACACGTATTCAACACCTACTAGGACCAGAAGTTCCAGTAGCTATACACCTTCAAGAAGCAGTAGCTCATCGTCTTCCAGGAGCTCAGGAAGCGCTACTAGAAGCTCAGGAGGTTCAAGAAGAGGGGGAAATTAATCCCCCTTTTTTTACAACTTTTTCTATCCCTTTCGTTAAAATATTCGAGTATCCTGACAATAAAACTTAATGGCCAGTCATTTGGCCGATGGGATTTCTATTTTAAAAATTTATGAGAATTAGTATTAAGACAATTTTAGGCTCAGTCCTTTTAGGAGTTTTATCCATCAATTTATCAAAAGCCCAAACCTTTGATGACGCATTACGCTACAGTTATTTCAATGCGACGGGCTCTGCAAGAATAATGGGACTTGGCGGAAGCCAGTTCGCACTTGGTGGTGACATTTCCAATATCTCTGGCAACCCAGCCGGTTTAGGCTTCTTCAGAAAGTCTGAGTTTAGCTTAACCCCTTCTTATGAAAACTGGCAATCTAATTCTAGTTTCATAGACCAAAAACAATCAGATAACACAGGGAATTTTGCCCTTCCCAACGTGAGTATAGTACTTAGTACTGTGAAAGATCCACTAAACAGAGACAATTGGAGAGGTCATTCCTTTGGTATCAGCATCAACAGGATCAGTAATTTCAACAATTCTTATGGTTACTTCTCCAATATTCAAGGCCTGAATTCTCTCTTGGATTATTATGTGGATGACTATAACGAGTTTGGGGCACCACCAGTGGGAGATCCAGCTGGTTTACCTCTTGATGTCGGCATAATTGGTCAAAATGGCAACAATTTCTATCGTTCTGACTACACTTATGAGCCTGACGACTTTGTTGATCCAATCTACCCATTCCAAGATGAGTTCATTGAAAACGAGGGCAGCTTGAGCCAAATTACCTTTGCATATGGTACCAATTATAAAAACAAACTGTTCCTAGGTGGATCAATAGGTGTTACTTCATTTAATTTTTCTTCGTTTAAAACTTATAACGAGGAATTTATTGATGGAAATGACAACACCTCATTATATTACTCTTTGAGAGAAAACCTACAGCATAATGGCACAGGAATCAACCTCAATGCTGGATTAATCTACAAACCCATCGACCAGATCAATTTAGGGGTCTCTTTTAGTTCTCCTACCTGGTACAGATACGACGAGAATTTTGATGCTGACATAAATGCAGAATTTTTCGATTTGGAGGGGAATCCTGAAAATCAAGAATTTGCACAAAGTGACATTTACTACTCTGTAATTAACCTAAGAACACCGACTAAATTAAGTGCAGGTGCGGCTTTCTTTATCAATAAAAATGGATTTATTACAGCGGATATTGATTATCTAAACTATGGTTCAATGCACCTTTCATCACCGGATTATAGGCTTGATGGAGCAAATGATGAAATTGATAATTCCGCAGGAAATGTCCTGAACTATAGAGTTGGCGCAGAATACAGGATAAAAATACTAAGATTAAGAGCCGGCACAGCACTCTATGGCGATCCATACAAAAACACTGAATTTGACAGAACCAAAGCCCAGTACACAGGTGGCATAGGTGTGAAACTAGCTAAAATGTACGTAGACTTTGCCTTTGTTCATAGTCAGTTCGACACCTATTATTCACCATATCCTGGTGCTGACATTTTATCCATAGATAATAAAAGCAATAAAGGAATGCTTACTTTAGGATTTAATTTCTAAAATAAGTCATCAATTCAGAAACCAGAAACTCAGTGGTAATATCATCTCCACTGAGTTTTATTTTCGCCTTTTGATAAAACTCTTCCCTTTCAGTCAATAAATCCTGAAGCTTTTGTGAGATTTCGGGGGTATCCAAGCCCTGAAACATAGGGCGCTTATCTGCCTCATTTTTAGTCAAACGCTGCAAGAGTTCATTAACACCTACTTCCAAATAAACAGAAATTCCCTTTTGATTGATACGTTCCAAATTATCATTATAACATGGAGCTCCACCACCTGTGGAAAGTAAAAAGGAATCCTCTTTATCCAAAATAGCACTTAAAACCCTTGTTTCCAATCTCCGGAAATACCCCTCTCCTTTTGTAAGGAAAATCTTAGGTATCTCCATTCCTTCTGACTTAACGATTTCCTCATCAAGATCATAAAAATCAAAATTTAATTGTTTCGCCAATATTTTGCCAAGGGTTGATTTTCCAGAGCCTGGCATACCTATTAGAATGATCTTTGAATGTTCCTTCATTGGGTGAATAAACTTTTCACGTCCTCTGGATGAGGAGTATTATTGATATGATATTTCTTTAATATAGTTCCATCTTGGATCAGCATTATGCCGGGATTTGAACGGATCATCGTTTTTACGACGGTAGCATCCCCGTAGTAGTAGGGGACATCCCAGGATTTTTCCTTCATAAGAAGCTCCATCTCTTCAGCTGAGCTTGCTGTAATGATTACCACCTCTATATCTCCCTTTAATTCCTGAACCAAAGGGCTAATCATCTCCAACTTGTCTCTGTCAATTTTCTCAAGGCTATTGAATAAAATCAAAACTTTATTCCCCTCAAGCACCAAATCGGTAAAATCGCCATCATCATTCCATATAGCAAAGTCTGAGATCTTTGGTAAGAATTCCGGGTTTTTAAGCTGCATATCTACAAACTCATAGCTTTCATCCGTAGGATACTCATCCAAAACAACTTCCTCACCGTTCTTAGTCATGATATAACGGTATTCTAATGTCCCAGAGGGCTGCATCGCTAGAGGTATATTCACCCCTTCCTTATACGCTCTAAAATCAATAATTGGCAAGTTCCTAATAGCATAAATAGATATAAGCAAAGAAGCTAACAAACTAATGACAACAGCTGTTTTTGCGCCCAATCCATTGCTATCTGTCAGCTCTTTCTTATACAGGAACAATACCCCTATCAAGACCAATAGAACAATATCTTTATAAAATGATTGCCAAGGAGTCAGTTTGATTGCATCCCCAAAACAACCACAGTCTGTCACTTTATTAAAAAAAGCAGAATAAAAAGTCAAAAACGTAAAGAAAACAATAAGCAGCAATAACAGGTTTACTGTTAGGTTTTTCTTAAAATTAAAAATTAGCATCACTCCCAAAACCACTTCCAACACAATCAAAAAAACAGCAATTGGAAGTGAAAAAGGCATAAAAACCTTGAAGAAGGAAGCTATATCATGAGAAAAAACCTCAAAATACTCCTTTAGTTTGATTGAAGTCCCTACGGGGTCATTTACCTTTATAAGTCCCGAAAAAATAAACAGCCCCCCTACTAAAAAGCGGAACAAATTCAATATCAATTTTTTAAGCATTTTGCGCTTCCTTTAGCTTGATCAAACAAAAAACTGAATAGTTAATCATATCTTGATAATTGGCATCCACTCCCTCTGAAGCCAAGGTTTTGCCTTGATTATCCTCAATTTGTTTTACCCGGTATAATTTCATCAAGATAATATCAGTTATAGAGGAAACACGCATATCTCTCCAAGCTTCCCCATAATCATGGTTTTTATTTTCCAAAAGGGATCGGGTAGCATCAACCCACTTTTCATATAGGGGCTGTAACTCCTCATAACTCAGTTCAAGCCGCTCGTCATCCTTTAAATCCAATTGGATAAGTGCAATGATACAATAGTTGATGATTCCTATAAATTCATCTTGAATAGGATCATTAACCATCTGTGTACCTTTCTCCTGAATGGAACGGATTCTCTGAGCCTTGATGAATATCTGATCTGTAATAGAGGGCAGACGAAGTATTCTCCAGGCTGTTCCGTAATCTATCGTTTTCTTCTTAAAAAGTTCTTTACAAAGGGTGATAACTTGATTATATTCGCCTACTGTTTGCGTTTTCAAAGCAATATTGATTTAATGAAAGATATTCCAAAGTCTTCTTTAGAAATCGAAGATAAATTATTTCCCTCAAAAATAACACTTCAAATCAAAGGAAAGCTCCTAATACTGGAAGATCCTTGTGTAATGGGAATTCTAAACATGACACCCGACTCTTTTTATGCAGATAGCAGAATCGGTCAAAGTGAACCCCAAATCTCAGCTCAAGCAGAAAAAATGATTTTGGATGGCGCTGCCATTCTGGACATTGGAGGCTACAGCAGTAGGCCAGGTGCAGTAAACATTAGCACCGAAGAGGAGATCCAAAGAGTCATTCCGAGTATAAGTATTATTAAAAAGCGATTCCCGGATATTCTAATCTCGGTAGATACTTTTAGACACGAAGTAGCAAAAGCTGCAGTAGAGTCAGGAGCTGATATTATCAATGATATTTCTGGAGGAGAACTTGACCCAAATATGATTCCGACGGTGGGGAAATTAAAAATTCCTTATATATGTATGCATATGAGGGGAAATCCTGAAACTATGCAGAGCAAAACGGAGTATAATAATATTGAAAAGGAAGTTTTACTTTTTTTTAGTGAAAAGATAAACCAATGCCGGGAAGCTGGTATACATGACATCATCATTGACCCTGGCTTTGGCTTTGCCAAAACTATCGAGCAAAATTATAGGATTCTTAAAAACTTATCTTATTTTAAGTCTATTAAAAGCCCTATATTAGCAGGAGTCTCTAGAAAATCTATGATTTATAAAACTTTAGAGATTGCTCCTGAAGAAGCCTTAAACGGAACAACAGCCCTTAACATGGCGGCCCTGATTAATGGTGCAAAGATCCTAAGAGTACATGATGTAAAAGAAGCTAAAGAGACTATAAGATTATATAAAAACATTTACCCTTGAACTTACTATTTAAAATAGGTTTTTTAGACGTATCTATCGTCAACATTATAGACATAACCTTAGTCAGCGTGCTGATCTATCAAGTCTATAAGTTGATGCGGGGAAGTGTTGCGATTAAAATATTTTTGGGTTTCCTATCTCTTTATCTGGTTTACTTAGTGGTCAATGCTGCCAAAATGGAATTACTCTCCATCATTCTAGGTCAGTTCATGGGAGTTGGGGTAATTGCCGCTATTATCCTCTTTGCCCCTGAAATCAGAAAATTCCTGTTGATCATTGGCAAGACCTCCATCTTATCCAATGAAAATGTACTGCAGGAATTGCTATTCTGGAGAAAAAAGGAAACCATGGCTTTTAATATTACTCCGATCATTGAGGCTTCCAAGTCTTTGGCAGGAACAAGTACCGGAGCACTCATAGTAATTTCTAAAAATTCAGAGCTAAAATTCTACGCAGATAGTGGGGACCTTATCGACGCCGTGGTATCCAAACGATTATTGATTTCCATCTTTAACAAATACAGCCCATTGCACGATGGTGCTGCCATCATCTATAACGGAAAGGTAAAAGCTGCCCGTTGTATTTTGCCAGTAACAGAGAAGGAGCTTCCTGCTCATTTTGGGTTGAGGCACCGGGCAGCAATAGGAATGTCTGAAGCCACTGATACATTAGTATTGATTGTATCTGAAGAGACTGGCCAGGTTTCAATGGCCAAAAATGGCAATATACTTCACAATCTTTCTTTTCAAGAAGTAAGAGAAATGATCAATGCTTATTTGACAGGAACTGATATTGATGACAAATTTGAATATATCAGCCCTTTTGAAAACAAAAAATTCAAACAGCGCACAGCTGAAGCATAAAAAAGCAGCCTATTAAAATAGGCTGCTTTTTTATTATTACTTGATCACATCCAATTCTTTTCCAACGGCAACAAATGCCTCAATGGCTTTATCTAAATGCTCTCTCTCGTGAGCTGCAGAAATCTGAACCCTGATTCTTGCCTGGCCTTTCGGTACCACAGGGTAATAGAAGCCTATTACATAAACTCCCCTTTCCAATAGCTTTTCCGCCATCTTCTGAGACAATACCGCATCATACAACATGATCGGAACAATAGGGTGTACACCTGGTTTTATGTCAAAACCTGCCTCGGTCATTTTTTCTCTAAAATACTGGGTATTCTCCTCCAACTTGTCCCTTAGCTCAGTTGTGCTGCTAAGCAGATCAAATACAGCTATCGAAGCCCCTGTAATTGACGGCGCCAAAGTATTGGAGAACAAATATGGTCTTGATCTTTGTCTAAGAATATCTATGATTTCTTTTCTTCCAGATGTAAATCCACCAGAAGCCCCTCCAAGAGCCTTACCTAGCGTACCAGTAATGATATCCATCTTACCCATCACACCTTTTAATTCATGCACACCTCTACCCGTCTTACCAATAAAACCGGTTGAGTGACATTCATCAGACATAACGATTGCGCCATACTTCTGGGCCAATTCAACAATCTTGTCCATTTGAGCAATGGTACCATCCATAGAGAAGGCCCCATCAGTTACAATTATTTTTTGCTTCGCTCCTTTTTCATTAGCCGCTTTAAGTTGCTCTTCCAGATCAGCCATATCATTATGCTTATATCTAAAACGCATGGCCTTACATAACCTAACACCGTCAATAATTGAGGCATGGTTCAGGGCATCTGAAATAATGGCATCCTCAGGACCTAATAGTGGCTCAAAAACACCACCATTAGCATCAAATGCAGCGGCATAGAGAATGGTATCTTCGGTACCCAAAAACTCACTGATCTTCTTTTCCAGTTCTTTGTGGATGTCTTGGGTACCACAAATGAAGCGTACTGAAGACATGCCATAACCATGACTATCAATAGCATCCTTGGCCGCTTGAATCACTTTTGGATGACTGGAAAGCCCCAGATAATTATTGGCACAAAAATTCAAAACCTGCTTTCCATCTTCTGTGGAAATTTCAGCTCCCTGTGGGGAAGTAATGATTCTTTCAGTCTTATAGAGTCCTGAATCTTTAATTTCTTTCAGTTCCTTTCCTAATTTCTCCTTCAAACTTTCGTACATTTTTTATTTGGATTTAAATTCTATTTATTACTTTGAGAAATCTTTCGTCTAAATGTAATTGAAATAATTTATAAATGGTAAAATTGAATTTATTAATTTTACACCAATATAAACCCTAAACGTTAAAAGAGATTAAGCTAAAATGATTTAGCTTCGCTCAGGAATATTATGGAAAGAATATTAATTACCGGAGCAGCCGGACAGTTGGGCTCAGAACTTACCCAAGCATTAGCAGGTATATATGGTGGAGAGAACATCTTCGCCACAGATATCAACGAGGCAGTAGCGCACAAATTTGATTATTGCAACTTTGCCTCCCTCGATGTGATGGATCGAGATGGCTTGGCAAAAATTGTTAAGAGCGAGAAGATCACACAGATTTATCATCTCGCGGCCATCCTTTCGGCCACTAGCGAAAAAAATCCTCTTTTTGCATGGCAGCTAAATATAGAAAGCTTGTTGTCTATTTTAGAGCTGGCAAGAGAGCAAAAGCTAAATAAAATCTACTGGCCATCTTCAATTGCTGTTTTTGGTCCAAACACCCCTCTTCAAAACACTCCTCAACATTGCGTAATGGATCCCAATACGGTCTATGGCATTTCAAAACAGGCAGGAGAAAGATGGTGTGAATACTACTTTCAGAAATACAATGTTGATGTAAGAAGCATTAGATACCCTGGTCTGATTGGCTATAAATCATTGCCTGGAGGTGGTACTACCGACTATGCCGTGGATATCTTCCATAAAGCCATAGAAGGAGAAAATTTTGAGTGTTTCTTGAAAGAAGACACCTATCTTCCGATGATGTATATGCCAGATGCGATCAAAGCCACCCTTGATCTAATGCATGCTCCCGCTGAAAACATCAAAATCAGGTCTAGCTACAACCTTGGAGGAATCAGTTTTAACCCGAAAGAACTATATGATTGTATCATTGGCCAAGGAGCAAAATTTGATATAAGTTACAATCCTGACTTTAGACAAAACATAGCTGACAGCTGGCCTGACAGCATTGATGATAGTGCCGCTCAACGAGATTGGGGATGGAAACATTCCTATGGTTTAGAAGAAATGACAAAGGATATTTTGACTAACTTACCAGAGTATTTAGTCAACTTTAAATAACAACCAGATGAAAAGTTTCTATCTACTTGGTCTTGCCTCGCTATTTAGCCTGACCATTGCCTGTGATCAGCCTGCCAATGAAACTGCTAATCAAGAAACTAGTAGTGTAACACCTTCCTCTACTGCTGATAAGATTTTAGAGCAAAAAACCTCTACTTGGTACACCTACGAAGGTACCATTCCCTGTGCTGACTGTGAGGGCATCAAAATGGTCCTGCAGCTTGAAAACAACCCTGATGAGGTAACAAGAGAATTCAAGCTAAAAGAAACTTATCTAGGAACTCCGGAGGGTGACAGAACTTTCGAAACCAGTGGCACCTACGAAGTGAGCTATGGCATGGAAGGAGATCCCGGAGCAATGCTAGTTAGCTTAATTGATGAGAATGATCAGCAGTTCAAAACCTTTCTTCAAGAAAAAGACGGCATTCATTTTACACTCTTAGATCGAAACAAAAATAAAATCGAATCGGACTTGAATTACACTTTGACGCAAAAATAAAACCTGGCTAGCCAGGTTTTATTTTTTATTCAATATTTCATCTTTTTTAAAGCCTGCCTGAATATCCCCATCAGGAAAAATCATTACTGGTCTTTTTATCATGCTACTATTTTTTGCCAGTAAAGGGATAGCAGTTGACGCTGTTTCCGCTTGTGCTTTTTCATCATCACTCAGCTTTCTATAGGTAGTTCCCCGTTTATTCAACAAAACTTCCAAAGGAACCTCGGAAAGAAAGGACTCTAAAAGTTCAGCTGTTGGTTGCTCTTTTTTATAATCATGAAAATCATATTCCATCCCATTTTCTTCCAATAACTTAAAAGTCTTCTTCATTGTATCGCAATTCTTGATACCATATACTTTTATCTTTTCTTGCATATATTTTCTATTTTAATGCTAATTATTAGATCAAAAGTAATAGACAGGCTTTTTCCGGGCAATTATTTAATTAAAATATCGAGCATAAAACACGATCAATAAGCACAATAACTAGGTAAGCCACTTATTAGGATTGAATGAAAAAGAGCAGAAAATTAACCCAATGCCTAAACTGTGACCAAAACTTGAGTCTTGAGGACAATTTCTGCCCTCATTGCGGTCAGGAAAATATGGACAAAAATGTTTCTATTGGACTTTTTATCAAGGATTTTTTCTCCAATTATATCAGCTTCGAAACCAAACTTTTTAGAACAATACCGATTTTCATCAGCCAACCAGGAAGACTAAGTATTGAATTTAACGAGGGTAAAAGAACGAAATACATTCACCCTATTAGGATGTACCTCATTCTGTCTATTTTCTATTTTTTTATTATCAGTAGCCTCCTTCCAAAAAATCTTATGGACAAGGCCATTAACCTGAATTCTACGCCACCAGATTCATCATCTTCAACAGTAGTCAACCTCGCAGATTCTTTAGAACAAAAAGAGATACAAGAATTGAAAGAAACTTTTGGAGATATAGGTACAGATAGTCTCTCAAAAAAACTTAACCTCCCTGACACATTAGATTCGTCACCACTGCCCACAAAATCTGATTGGCAGGAGTTAAAAATCATGGCACAGGATGAAGAAATCCCTGACAGTACTTTTATGGATTTACTTCATCATAAATATAATTTCATGACTGATCTCGACGATACTATTGTTCGAAATTTCATTGCCAACTCCAACCTCTTCTTTATCGAATCGGCTAAAAACCTTCCAGTGATGATGTTTGTGCTACTTCCTTTTTTTGCTTTATATATGAAGCTTTTATATATCAGGAATCCTGGTTTCTATGTGGAGCATTTAGTCGAAGGCCTGCATTTGCACAGCTTTGCCTACCTCATTTATGGACTTGGTCTATTATTCATAAAATTCACTCCCGGGATTAGCACGGGAGCATTTTGGCTTTGCTTTATTGCAGTCAGCACCTATACATATATATCCCTCCTTAAAACCCAAAAACAAGGCTGGTTCAAAACCCTGATAAAATTCTGGTTATTGGGATTTTTCTATTTCACTACCCTGTCCATTGCAATTATGGCTGAACTCTACCTTTCCTTATTATTGGTATAAAAAAAACCAGTTCGATTGAACTGGCCTAAATTCCTTATGAGTGAATCTCTTTGAGTGATTCCTCATTGGCATGAATAATACGCTCAATATGCTCCTGCTTCAATGAGGTTGAAAGGAACAAACTTTCAAATTGAGATGGGGCTAAATACACCCCTCTTTTCAGCATTGCCTGAAAATATTTCCCAAACAAAGCAGTATCTGACTCCTTGGCGGACTCAAAGTCTGTCACCTCCTTATTTGTAAAAAACAAACTGTACATGCTTCCCAAATGGGTTACTGAATAATCTAGCCCAAGTTTGCGCAAACTCTCCTTTACACCTGCAACTATAGCATCACCTGTTGCCTGCAAGTCTTGATAGACAGAAGGTGTTTCATGCAAGTAATTAAGCATAGCCAATCCAGCAGCCATAGCGATAGGATTCCCGGAAAGTGTTCCAGCTTGATAAACTGGACCTGCTGGTGAAACAAATTCCATTATCTCCTTCTTTCCTCCATACGCGCCCACCGGCATACCTCCACCGATAATTTTCCCCATGGTAGTTAAGTCTGGAGTAACACCAAACACTTCCTGAGCACCACCTTGTGCAAGTCGGAAACCGGTCATTACCTCATCGAAAATCAACACAATTCCCTCCTCATCACAGACTTTTCTCAAGCCTTCCAAGAATCCTTCCTTAGGCAATACAAGCCCCATATTTCCAGGAACAGGCTCCAAAATAATCGCTGCAACTTCACCCTTATTTGCAGTAACCAATGCTTTAACCGCTTCAAGGTCATTATAAGGAGCCAGTAAAGTATCCTTTGCAGTTCCTTTGGTTACACCAGGTGAATTGGGTTCCCCCATAGTAATGGCTCCAGATCCTGCAGCGATCAAAAACGAATCACCATGTCCATGATAATTCCCTTCAAACTTGATGAACTTATCTCTACCTGTAAATCCCCTGGCCAGTCTCACTGCAGACATTGTCGCCTCAGTTCCCGAGTTAACCATTCGAACTTTGTCAACAGATGGAACCATCTTAGTGATCAGCTCAGCTATTTCAATCTCCTTAGAGGTAGGTGCTCCAAATGAAGTACCATCTTCCATGGCTTTAATGATCGCCTCTTTTATCATTGGATGGTTATGTCCTATGATCATTGGCCCCCAGCTATTGATCAATTCAATAAACCGGTTATCATCCGCATCAAATAAATATGGCCCATCGGCTTTTTTGATAAACAATGGATCTCCCCCTACAGCTTTGAAAGCTCTTACAGGAGAATTTACTCCTCCAGGAATAAAATTCTGGGCGTTTGCAAAAAGCGCCTTGCTGTTATTAATATTCATTAAAACTATAATTTAATTTCTTCCAGTTTCCCTTCATTCAATTTCAATACTGGAACGTATTGGTTGGACTGACTGTTGCTAAAATTCAATCCAAAGCTTAAACTTCCTTTCACCATACCGTTTCGGTTAAGGTTTTCCCTAAAATCAAAGCCTCTCTGTTCATTAATAGTTTCAGCCACCCAGTTCATAAGATCATAACCTACATACGCATTTGCTCCAGGATAAACATGGTAACGCTCGAAAAAATGGAACCTATAATCTTCTACTGCCTTTTTAGACAAATCAATAGTATTATTCCCTACGAAATACAGTTCATTTCCATCCAACATATCAAAATTGGCAAAATTGAAATACAACCAACTGTCCATAACAAAAATAGGAGTCTGCGTAGTTTGCGATTCCAATAATGAAAGTGTTGGTGAGGCAATATAAGGATCGTCAGAGAAAATAACTATTTCGTCAACCGCTGGAGTCTCACCAGGTCTGATCCCTATATTTTCCATAAAATCCCTGATATTACTGGAATTAACCTTTTGGTTGAACACCACTCTATATCCCCTCTTTGAAGCCTCTTCGGCAAACTCCCTGGCCATCAACTCATCTCTGGTTGAACCAGAATAAGCCAATGCTATTCGGTTTCCAGTAACATTTGATCTACTATAATTTAAAATCCTGTCCACAATCTCTTTTGTGGAAGGCCTAAATAAATAGGCGTATCCCATTCCATCAAAACCGTCAGTGATATTAGAAAGGGGATTGATGAATGGGATTTTATTAGCTTGGGCAAAACCGGCCACAATTTCAGTTTCCTCAGGGTATAAAGGCCCAATGATCACATCGGCCTTAGAAAAAAATGAATCCGTTAAAATCTTCCTTACAACCTCATTTTTTCTTTCAGTATCAAAAGTTTTGACATTAATATCCATACCCTGTGAACGGGCGTTTTCAACAGCCATATTAATCCCTTGATATAATTCGAAAATAAAATTATTTCCCTCAAGGTTTTTAACACCCGTACCGCCCTGATAGTTGAACGGCAATATTATAGCTACATCCAAAGTCTGATTCCTAATCTTGGCTGTACTTGTCTCTCCCCCTCCTAGATCCATATTTTCCATATCAGTAAGGATCTGCCTTTCGCTGCTCGTCAATACTGATTGGCTAAGTAATTTTTCCTTAAGGGCTAATACATACCCTTTGTTTTGCTTAAATGCCGCCCAGTGAGCAGCCAAAAAACTGGTGGTAGCGTTATTATTCAAATAATCATAGCTCGCCTTAAAGCCCTCCTCTTTTAATTCATCACCATCTATCTTACTTATTTCACTCAATCCCGCATAAGCCTCATTTTGGGCAAAATAGGTCAAAGCCAATAAATAAAGTCCTTCATCCTCACGCTCCCAATTATAGTTCCCCAACAAATCAACCAAGGTCGCCTGAGCCAATTGGTATTGGTTGTTTTTATAAGCAGCCCTCGCAAAATGGTAACGGGCATAGAGGGACAAATTCCCATATTCCTTATAATTTAAATAGGGCCTTAATTGCTCCATGGCCTCCTCTTGATTGCCAAGATCTATTAAGCGTACAGCACTACTATATCCTTCTCCTTTTTGTTGGGCCATTACTGTTAACTGGAAGAAAAGCCCCAAAAGTACTATTAGATGAATTTTTTTCATGGGTAAGATTAACTTATGATGATTTGCCGGAACCAAAGGAAAAACTCCCTCAAAAGATATGAGCAGAAATCAATTGACTTGCTCATCGTTAGCCCTGTTCCTGAACGGCTTGAATCAAATTTTATACCTTTCTTTGAAGGTTTACGAATTTAATTGATTTTGATACAAAACCAGATAAAAAAAGCCTGATTTACACCAGGCTTTTAAATTTTATTCCCACTCAATGGTGGCAGGCGGTTTAGAACTGATATCATAAACAACTCTGTTCACCCCTTTTACTTTATTAATAATCTCATTGGATATCAAACCAAGGAATTCATACGGCAAATGCACCCAATCAGCAGTCATGCCATCCACAGAAGATACCGCTCTTAAGGCTACCACTTTTTCATAGGTTCTTTCATCCCCCATCACACCTACAGATTGTACAGGCAATAATATAGCTCCAGCCTGCCAAACTTCATCATACAAACCATGGTTTTTCAAGCCCTGAATGAAAATATGATCAACCTCTTGAAGGGTTGCTACTTTCTCTTCAGTAATATCACCCAAAATCCTAATCGCTAAACCAGGTCCTGGGAAAGGATGTCTTCCAATAATTGCTTCAGGGATTTCCAGAGCCCTTCCAACAGCTCTTACTCCATCCTTAAACAAAGTGTTCAGTGGTTCAACCACTTTTAATTTCATAAAGTCAGGCAAACCACCCACATTATGGTGGGATTTAATGGTAGCGGACGGTCCATTTACTGACACAGACTCAATCACATCTGGATAAATAGTACCTTGCCCCAACCATTTCACTCCTTCTATTTTATGTGCCTCATCATCAAACACTTCAATAAAAGTATTTCCAATGGCCTTACGTTTATCTTCAGGATCCGTCTTACCCTTTAAAGCATCATAAAAACGTTGCTTGGCATCTACTCCAATTACATTCAGCCCAAGGTCTTTATAAGATTCAAGAACTTCCTCATATTCATTTTTCCTTAATAGACCATTATCTACAAAAACACAAGTAAGATGATCGCCAATAGCTTTATGAATCAAGATCGCAGCAACTGAAGAGTCCACTCCACCTGATAAACCCATCACCACTTTATCATCTCCCAACTTCTCTTTTAACCCTTCAATAGTAGAATCTATGAAAATATCTGAAGTCCAATCTTGGCTACAGCCACAAATTTGAACCACAAAATTCCTCAAAAGATTTTTTCCTTCAAGGGAATGGGTTACTTCCGGGTGAAACTGGATACCATAAGTTTCTTCACCCTTCACTTTAAATGCAGCTACCTTGACTGAAGCTGTACTTGAAATGACATCAAACCCTTCTGGTAATTCCTTAATAGTATCACCATGAGACATCCATACTTGGGAATCATAAGATACTTCATGGAATAAATCTACATGTTTGTCTATATAGCTAAGGTTTGCTCGTCCGTATTCTCTGATCTCAGAAGGCAATACGGTTCCTCCATATTTCTGCGCCAATAGTTGGGAGCCATAACATACGCCCAATAAAGGAAGTTTTCCACGGAATTGATCAAGGTCCAAATCTGGAGCCCCTTCATCCCTTACCGAGCAAGGACTGCCGGACAAAATAACCCCTTTTATATCGGGAGTAATTTCTGGGATGTTATTGAATGGATGAATTTCACAGTACACATCGAGTTCTCTTACTCTTCTGGCTATAAGCTGTGTATACTGAGAACCAAAATCTAGGATTAATATCTGTTCTGCCATGCGCAAAGTTAACCACACTTAAAGAAATGAAAAAATAGTTTCATAAAATTTCGAAATAATATTTGGAATCACCTTAATTAAAAAATTCAACCACCCTTCAGCGAGGACAAATAACAGCTCGAATCAGTTCTACTTAGTAAAAAAAAGTCCTGGCCAAAACAACCAGGACTTTATAAAAGAAAATTTTATATACTATTATATTACCACTTTGGTAGTTCCACCACCTTCAAGAGTAATGCTAACAGGTGTATTGGTTTTCCAAGCTCCACCTGTAAAGTCAGGCACATCGATAGAGCTTGCTCTATTGGCTACAGACCATTCAGACAATGGAGAGATGGCGCTCCAAAGAGCTGCATCATACACATCCTGATCCAAAGGAAGTCCATTTCTTAGACAATCTACCAATCTCCAGGTCATCATGAAGTCCATTCCTCCGTGACCACCAATCTTCTTGGCCATCTCCCCTACTTTTTTGGTGATTTCTGGAGTGTATTTCTCCTTAAGATCATTCATCTGCTCCTCGGTGAACCACTTGTGCCCAGTAGCTACACCTTCTTTAGGCCATTTTCTTGCAATTCCCTTTGTACCACTTACCAAATGGATTCTTGAATATGGTCTTGGAGAAGTTACATCATGCTGGATCATAATAGAACGGCCTTTCTTGGTTTTCACCATAGTGGTATTCATATTACCTCTATAATCCTCCTCAGCGAAAGAAGCGTAGAAATTATCCTCTTCAGCTAGTTCCTGAGCATGCTTTTTCATCATGAAATCATTACTTGACAAAGAGGTCAAATAATCCATTTGGTCACCCCTATTGATATCCATGATCTGGCAGATTGGTCCCAAACCGTGAGTAGCATAAAGATTACCGTTACGGAAGTTTTCCTTCAACCTCCACATATCTTCATAACCCGTTTTGCTAAAGTTCAAGCCTAACAAATCATGTAGGTAAGCACCTTCTCCATGAACTATGTCTCCAAAGAAACCATCTCTGGCCATGTTTAAAGTCATCATTTCGAAGAAATCATAACAGCAGTTCTCCATCATCATACAATGCTTCTTGGTGCGCTCAGAAGTCTCCACCAATTCCCAGCATCCTTCCAATGTAGTAGCTGCAGGCACTTCAATTGCTACGTGCTTATCTGATTCCATGGAATATACTGCCATTGGAACATGCCAGTCCCAAGGAGTAAGGATAAAGATCAAATCGATATCATCTCTGTCCACCATTTCTTTCCAAGCATAAGCCGATCCAGAATACGTATCAGGGTTGTGCGACGTCCCCTTCAACTTCGCCTTCATCTTTTCTACTTTCTCAGGAACAAGATCACAAATACCTTTTATCTCTACACCTTGTATTTTACTCATTCGCTCTACGTGACCTGGACCACGCATCCCCAAACCAATGAAGCCCACACGGACTACATCTAATTTAGGAGCTGAATAACCAGACATATTGAAGCGCTGGTTTGCTTTTCTTTTACTTTGTTTTAATACATTATCCATTTCGGCTTGAGTGAAGCCACTCATGCCTGCTCCTACCAACCCCATACCTGCCAATCCTGACAGTTTTAGAAAGTCTCTTCTATTATTGCTCATTTTTTTATATGGTTAGTGTAAATTTTTCATAGTTAATTTATCCTGATTCACGTCTCTCGAGAGCCTATTTCTACTGACCAAATCTATAAACTCTCGCAGCATTGGAATAAAAGATTTTTTCCAATACTTCTTCAGGCAAGGATAGTCCCTTGAAAGTACCAGAAAACTCAGGTGCCTCTAGCTCCTCGTCAGTGGCAAAGAAGTCCCAATGAAACTTCCATAAATGCTCAAGTCTATCAGCAACTCCTTGATCACCAAAGGAACCGTCATCAATCACATCAGTTCCATAGATGATCCTGTCCTGATACTTTATCATAAAGTTTCGGACATCTTCCCACCTTTCCTGAGATTGCAACTGTAAGTGACAAACCCTCTCGGCCAAATCAGTAATTAATTTAGGATACTTATCCAATCTCTTGCTCACCTCATCAATACTGTATTCCATACTTAATAAGTGGAGACCCACAAAATTAAGATTTGGATACTTCTCCAACATATTATCCCTAGCATCCATTTGTGCCATATAAGAAGGATACTCTGGATGAAGATACATATGATATTCAGGGTGGCCCTTGAAATAATTTCTATCCGAGTCAACTGTCATTTCTTCCAGTGGCAACCAGCAATTTCTAGGTTCTCCCTGGTGACCGATCAAAAGGATTTCATTATCCTCCAAGTACTTCAATATGGGCGCTAAACTTTCATCATCAATCATTATGAACCTACCATCTTTATCCTGTAAGTCCATACCGATGTTTTTCCAGATTTTTACGCCTACTGCACCATTGTCCAAACCTCTTTGTATTTGTGAAATGGACTTTTCTGCCCAACCAGGTTCACCCCAACCTTCTGCTGTGAAGGAAGTAATGTATTTGATTTGATTGGGATACTTTTTATCCAATTCCTTTATCACCTGCTCCTGCCCTTCAATCGAATCAAAAAAAGGAATATCTGTAATTATGGAAAGAAACGATACCCCATGAGCTAACGCTTTTTCCATTTTTTGGGTGGAAGTGGTGTTCAGATGTACGTGGGCGTCAATAAAGGGGCGTATCATTTACTGTTCGTTTTTCATTATTTCCAACTTCTTGGTTACCAAACTGGTAACCGATTCTGTAGCCTTAGGGAATACCTTTCTAAGGTCAATCTCCTCATTTTCTTTCAACAATTGTTGAAGTGTTTTCATGAAGATATTTTTGATTTCTGTAGCAAGGTTTACCTTACAGATACCTTTTGAAATTGCCTCACGTAATTGTGCTTCAGGTACTCCAGAACTACCGTGCAACACCAAAGTTGCCGGTGTAACAGCTGCAATCTCAGTCAGTAGATCAAACTGCAATTTAGGTTCCTCTTTATAGAATCCATGGGCAGTACCAATTGAAATCGCCAATGCATCCACTCCTGTTTGCTCCACAAAAGTACTTGCCTCTTCCGCTGTAGTAAAGCCTTGGTGCTCATGAGACTGACCTAACTTAGCCACATAACCCAATTCTGCCTCAACGTGCGCCCCATACTTATGGGCTCTTTTCACTACTTCTTGAGTGATTTTCACGTTCTCCTCAAATGGCAACTCACTACCATCAATCATGACAGAATCAAAACCAGCATCTAAACAAGCCTGAGCCAAATCAACCGAACCACCATGATCTAGGTGAATCCATCCTTTTACCCCATATTGCTCCAATGCCGCTCTACCCATAGCTACAGCTGTATTTAAGCCCATATAGTCAATCGAGCTTTGGGTCAACTGAAGAATGATAGGTTCGTTTAAAGCTGAAGCAGCTTTTAATACTCCCTGAAGGGTTTCAAGGTTATAGAAGTTGGTTGCTAAAAGGCCACGTTTCTGCGTGGTAAACTCTCTTAATTGATCTTTTATTTTCATTTTGACTATTAGATTTCTTGTTTTAAAATTTTCTTAGCCCTGTCTTTCAGGTTATCCATATTATCAAAGGCTCCAGTTCCCCCTGCAGCAGTAGTATTAAGTGCTCCAGTTAGATTGGCAAACTTCAAGCATTCTTCCCAGGTATTACCCTGTAAAAACTTACAGATAAAGCCTGCATTGAAACTATCACCTGCTCCAATTGCATCAACAAATTGATTATTGATATAAGGCGCTGCCTTGATAATATCTCCTTTTTGATAAACCAACCCTCCTTTTATCCCCATCTTTAGGGCAATAATATTGGCATAGTCCTTCAGCTCTGCCAAGGCTTCATCTATTTCAGTCTTTCCTGTAAGAGAAAGTAATTCGGATTCATTTGGAAGAAATATATCCACATAAGGCAAACAGGATTTATAATCGAAATCCCAAACATCATCTGGATCTACCTGAAGATCCAGTGAGGTGCTCATCCCTGCTTCCTTAGCTTTTTTAAATATCTCCGTGATATCTTTTTGAATTCCCTTTTGAAGAAAGTAATTGGACAAATGAAAATGTTTGTACTCTGATGCCTTTTCCCAAGGAATATCCTCAATGGTCAAGTCCTCCATTGCACCACAATAGGTCACATTGGCACGATCCTGATCATAGTTCATCACCACAGTAAGTCCTGTTTTCAACTCCTTTGAGATCGAGATATGTTCAGTCCCTACCTGTTTGTTTTTCAAGGTTTCGCAGACAAACTGTCCAAAATCATCATTCCCTACTTTTCCACAAAAGGAAGTCTGAATCCCCAGAGTAGCGATATTGGAGGCAAATATGGCGGAAGAGCTCCCCAAAGTCACATCCATCTTTTCAGCTACCTTTTCAGACCCCATTTCAGGAAATCCTTTGATTTGATTAAGAATCAAATCGATATTCAATTCACCTACTACTAAAAGGTCTTTTTTATGCATAGCTTAATTCTTTAATTGACACCTTAGGGAGTAATTCCTCCACATCAGAGCGATACAACATTCCTAAATCCTCTCTTAGGCAATTAGCAGCTCCGAAAGCAACACCATGTCTGGCGATCTCCTCTACAGAAAACCCTTTGCTTACCCCATAGGCTACCCCTGCAGTCAAACAGTCTCCACTTCCTACAGTGCTGACCACTTTTTTAAGGACTACATTGGCATGTACTACTTTTCCTAAATAACTCAAGTAAAGCCCTTCCTTTCCGCGCGTTAATGCCACCAAGTCAACTTTCTTGTTCAACTCCTGCATGGCCTCCAAGGGATCGTCCTTTCCACAAAGCTCCTTGGCTTCATGTTCATTCAGGTGCAAACCAAAGAAACCTTGCTGCAAAGCATTAGTAAGCTGCTTCCCACTGCAGTCCAATATGACCTTTTTACCTTTTTCTTCTGCTATAGTTATCATTTCAGCATAAGCTGTTTCGGGTGTTTTTTTTGGCCATGATCCAGAAAGAACCGCTAGGTTAGCCGAGTCTAATTGCTCACTAAAGTTTTCAATAAACGCATGATACTGATCCTTCTTCAATGCAGGTCCTGGCTCCAGCATTTCTGTATGATGCAAGCTTTCATTCTCTGAAAGAAAGGTATAGCATTTTCTATTTGCACCTTCTAATTCCGGTCCAAAGCTCTGTACACCCAAATCATCACAAAATTCCCTAATCCACTTGCCGGAATGCCCAGCCCAGTTTCCCAGCAAATCAGTTTTTGCACCGAATTCATTAAGGGCCATAGCCACATGAACACCTTTTCCTCCTGCAAACTCCTGTTGTTTTGAGATCCTGTTGGCTACACCAAATTCCAGGGAACTCAACCACGCATATGTATCTACTGAAGGATTAGGACAAACTGAAAGGATCATGTCAATTTATTTTTTGTAAATAATAACTCCTTGAACTACCCTGCTGATAGCACCGCTCACAGAAGGATTGTCTGGCTGAAGACCTAACTGCAGGCATTTATAAAAACCTAACAATTGCCCCACCATAGTAGCAGGCAACACATTAAACACTGCGTCTTCAGCATTTCCTTCAACAGGTATATTCAAAATAGAATTGTACTCCTCCGTATTTTCACCACCAAAACAAACGGTTTTGATAGCTCTTTTATCCTGTCCAATACTCAATGCCAGGTCATTTTCATATTTGGCAACATGTGCATCCTTTGCGAATAAATACACGACCAAAGAGTCTTCATTGGCAACAGCCCTAGGCCCATGTCTGAACCCTAAGAAAGAATCATGCTTACAAACCACTTGACCATCAGTAAGCTCCTGCAATTTCAAATGACACTCTCTTGAAACACCTAATAATGAACCTGAACCAAGGAAGATTACTCTTTTGAAGTCACGTTGTGCCAAAGCTTCAAAATCCTCTAATTGATTATGCAATATATGATTGGCAGTAGCAACAGCATTGTCAAAGGCTGGCTTTAGCTTATCCAATTCCTTAATTCCAGCAACCATCAATACAGTCAACAACATGGAAGTAAAGCTCCCGGTCATCGCAAGGCTGTTATCATTTGCTGCTTCAGGCAATACGATCGCCAAACAGTTTCCTTCGCATTCGTTGGCATATGCAGCCAATTGTCCCTCTGCATTACAGGTAATAATCAAGTGGTATATTTGATTACAGAATTTATCAGCCAACCTCACTGCTTCTACACTCTCAGGACTATTCCCTGATCTAGCAAATGACACCAATATGGTTGGTATATCAGCCATGAAAAATAATTCTGGATGCGTCACCAAATCAGTAGTAGCAATGGCCTGTGTCAACACTCCTGTTTTTTGCTGAACAATTCCCTGAGCTGATTCTCCGATAAACGCTGATGAACCGGCTCCCGTTAAAATTATTCTTGCATTTCCTTTTTCAAAAATTGGATCAACAAAAGCCTGGATCTTCTCTTTCATTTGATCCACTTGTTCATAAACTTGGCTCCAAAGTTCAGGTTGCCCAGCTATCTCTTTTGCTGTGTGAAATGCCCCTTTTTTCTCTGCTAATTCAGTGTTAAGGGTCAAATAAGTGGTTTGTATCATATCTGTTTTTTCTATAAAATCCAATTAATCGGCCATCCGCCCCTCACGCAATTCCTTATGCAGGAGCTGAATAATTACCTTTTGGCTACAAAATTCCCTAGAAATTAATCTTTTACCAATTTCCTTTCGTTTCATAACTACTTCAAATTAAACGAAATAAAATGAAACAAAAAAATTTCAATACGTTTTTAACAAAGCTAAAAACCTTAATACAAGTCCTTGTTATAGCCTTTTAACCTACTGTTAAAAAATTAAAACGAGACTTTCCCCTTACAATTGCATAAAACAATACAAGATCAACTTATCTTATCCTTTTCATAAGAGGTTAAAAATTAGTAATAAAATTATTTTTTTAAAAGAATTACTTTTCATTTTCTTACGGTTAAGAAAAACTCCACTGAACAAAGACAATATAAGACCATAAAAAAAGAGCAGCTACATACTGCTCTTTGTACTATTATAATACCAAAACTTTTCAATCGATATACTTAAAGTTAAATTCCGGATCCAAATCTTCCAAAAAGGCTACAATCAAATCAACTACCGATTCAATATCCTTTTTGCTCGCTGTCTCCACTGTGGTATGCATATATTTCAATGGAAGGGAAATCAATGCCGAAGGCACCCCCTCATTAGAATAGGCAAAAGCATCAGTATCTGTCCCAGTACTTCTTGAGGCTGCAGCCCTTTGGAATGGCAACTCTCTTTTTTTGGCTGAGGCAATGATCAGATCCAATAGTTTTTTGTGCACAGAGGCTCCATATGTCAATACAGGCCCATTTCCAGCCACCTGCTCACCACTAGTGATTTTATTGTACATAGGAGCAGTTGTATCATGACATACATCAGTAATAACTGCCACATTAGGCTTAATCTTGGCTGCAATCATCTCGGCCCCTCTTAAGCCTATCTCCTCTTGTACAGCATTCACGATATAGAGACCAAAGGGCAGCTCCTTTCCATTATCCCTTAATTTCTTGGCTACCTGGGCAATCATATATCCTCCTATTCGATTATCCAGGGCCCTTCCTGCATAGAACTTTCCATTCAGATCCATCAGTTCATCTCTGAAAGTCACCACACAGCCAACATGAATCCCTAAGTCTTCAACTTCTTCTTTGGACCTTGCCCCAACATCAATAAAAATATTCTCCAAGCTTGGCTTATCTTCCTTATCACCCTTTCTTACATGGATGGCCGGCCAACCAAACACACCTGCAATAATTTTCTCATCGGTATGGATATTCACCCTCATGGAAGGGGCTATCATATGATCAGAGCCACCATTTCTCCGTACATATATATAACCCTCAGCGGTGATATAATTTACAAACCAACTGATCTCATCGGCATGGGCTTCTATCACCACCTTAAATTGCGCATCAGGATTGATCACACCCACTGCTGTACCGTATGAATCAGTAAAATAACGATCAACAAATGGCTTGATATAATCCAGCCAAATCTGTTGCCCAGAGGCTTCAAAGCCCGTTGGAGAGGCATTATTAAGGTATTTATAAAGAAATTGTTCTTCGTTTGTCATAAAACTATAATATATGTTTACTTATTACACTATTTAAAATCCCTATCTGTGACTTTAACCAGGTGAATTTCTTACAAATTTCTGCCTTTTTTTAAATAAGAAATATGCCCATTTAAAAGTTTCAGACATTCAGAATGGTACTCCCTATAATCATTTAGGTTCTCTATGGTAATAAAACCTTCATCAAAAGCGACAATCATATGATCCAATGTTTCAAAAAGAGATCCTCTAGCTTGTCTACAAAATTGGATATTCTCCTGATAATGAAACCTTCCAAAGCCCTCTGCAATATTACTACCTATGGACCTCGAAGATTTTTTAACCTGACTAACCAGCATAAACTTCTCTTCAATTGGGAAATCACCTATCACACTAGAAACAAAAACCCTCAAGTCCCTAGCTTTTTCCCATACTTCGAGTTCCTCAAAACTATTCATAAATTGAAATCTGTAAAAAAACTACAATAAACCCATCTCCGATGCTTTAACATTTCTTTTATAATGGAATATTACCATGCTTCTTTTTGGGCAATACATCCACTTTGTTTTCCAACATTTTAAAGCCATTTATAAGTTTTATCCTGGTATTTGAGGGCAATATTACCTCATCCACATAACCCCTATGCGCAGCTCTATATGGATTGGCAAATTTACGGGTATATTCATCTATTTTTTCTTGGAGCTTTTCCTCAGGATTTTCCGCATTGGCAATTTCCTTTTTAAAAATAATCTCAGCAGCACCCTTTGCCCCCATCACTGCAATTTCAGCAGTTGGCCAAGCAAAATTCAGATCTGCTCCAATATGCTTGGAATTCATCACATCATATGCACCACCGTAAGCTTTCCGGGTTATCACAGTAATACGCGGCACAGTTGCTTCAGAAAAAGCATATAGGAGCTTTGCCCCATTGGAGATTATCCCATTCCATTCTTGATCCGTGCCAGGTAAAAAACCAGGAACATCTACCAATACCAACAAAGGCACATTAAAGCAATCACAAAAGCGAACAAATCTAGCTGCTTTTATGGATGCATGATTATCCAAAACTCCTGCCAGAGATTGTGGCTGATTGCCCACTATACCAATACTCCTTCCTGCTATCCGAGCAAACCCCACCACCATATTATCCGCATAGTTTTTATGCACTTCCAAAAAACTATCCTCGTCAACTATTCCCCTGACCACTTCACGCATGTCATACGGATGGTTAGGGTTTTCTGGCACAATGTCATCCAATAGCTTTCTGGTCTCATCCTTTTTAATCTCATAAGGATAAACTGGCGCATTATCTTCACAGTTCTGGGGAATGTAACTTAACAGGCTCTTTATATTTCTTATACAATCCACCTCATTTGCACAGGCAAAATGAGTCACCCCACTTTTTACGCTATGGGCACTGGCACCTCCTAATTCCTCAGCGGTGACATTTTCCTGGGTCACAGTCTTCACCACATTTGGACCTGTCACAAACATATAAGATGTTTCCTCCACCATCATGATAAAATCTGTTATGGCAGGAGAATAAACGGCCCCACCAGCACAGGGCCCCATAATAGCAGAAATCTGTGGAATCACTCCAGAAGCCAAGGTATTTCTATAAAAAATATCCGCATAACCGCCCAAAGAACTCACCCCCTCTTGAATTCTTGCCCCTCCAGAATCATTCAATCCGATTACAGGAGCTCCATTTTTCATGGCCATATCCATTATTTTGCAAATTTTCTCAGCATGTGTTTCAGACAAGGACCCTCCAAAAACCGTGAAATCTTGAGAAAACACATAAACCAGCCTTCCATTAACTTCTCCATAACCTGTAATCACCCCATCACCCAGATAATATTCCTTATCTAAACCAAAGTCCTTACAGCGGTGCATTTTGAATTTATCAATCTCCTGAAAAGTCCCCTCATCAATCAATAAATTCACCCTTTCCCTAGCAGTCAACTTGCCCTTTTTATGCTGAGTTGCTATGCGGTCTTTCCCTCCCCCTTGAAGTGCTTCCTCATTTTTCTTTTTTAGCAAATCCAATTTTTCTTGATTCCCGGGAAGGGTATACACTCCTTTAGTTGAACTTTTCATGGGTTTATCTTTAGTAGCTACAACCAAATATAATCAGCAGGGCCATAGCGATGAAATTTTACCCTTCATTATCCCAATAGAATAATTCTCTTTACTTTAAAAGTCATTTACCCTCTTTCTTTCATAAAGTCCTACAATCACTAAGCTTTTTAAATAAACTTTTTATATTCGCACAACTAAAAGAAGGGCATTATGACAGATGCAAAGGCAGCAATCATTGATATGGGCACCAACACATTCCATTTGTTGTTGGTAGAATTTGACCAAGGCGGTTTTAAAACCATATACAAGGAAAAAGTTCCAGTGAAAATTGGGCAACAAGGAATCAGTGAAAACAATATCCACCCTGATGCTGAAAAAAGAGCGCTTGATACCCTAACTCATTTCAGAAAGCTGATCGATAAAAATGATATCCAAAAGGTTTATGCTTTTGCTACTAGCGCTGTCCGTAATGCCCGAAATGGAAGCCAATTTGTAAAATATATCAAGGAACAAGTTGATATTAGAGTCAATGTCATTGATGGCGCACAGGAAGCCCAGCTGATTTATGACGGCATAAATTTTAGCGGATCCCTTAATGCCGAAAACAGCCTTATGATGGATATCGGAGGTGGTTCTGTAGAATTTATCATTGGCAATGAAAATGAAGCATTGTGGAAACAAAGCTTCGAAATCGGAGGGCAAAGACTGCTAGACCTGTTCCATTATCATGATCCTATACTTGGTGAGGAAGTCGTCAAACTCACCCAATACCTTAAGGAGAAATTAGTTGATCTAATCACTGTCTTAGAAAAGTACAAACCCAAGAGACTCGTAGGAGCATCTGGTACTTTTGACACCCTTACCGACATGTACTACGCTTCTTCAAAGCTTTCAAAGATCCAAGGGCAAAGTGTCTTTCACCTCCCAAGAGCAGAATTCGAAATACTGGCCCAAAAGCTGGTCACACTAAACAAAGAAGAAAGACTTCAAATCCCTGGCATGATCCCCATGAGAGTGGACATGATAGTGGTAGCTTCCTGTTTGATAGAATTTATCTTACAATATGTCGATGCATCTGAACTTGTTTGCTCCAATTACGCTTTAAAGGAAGGTGTAATTTCCAGACTGATCAACAAAAATGAAATGCTGCCTTGTACAGATATGGAAAGCGCCAAATCATAAATTTTAAAATAGACAAGCGAGTCACAGACCTTCAAATAAAAACCAGTATGAACTTTAACTTTGAAGGGCTATTTGCCTTTACCAAAAGTATTTTCATCAAAATGGGTTGTCCAGAGGAGGATGCCCAAACTGCCACAGAAGTTTTACTATCAGCTGACCTTAGAGGAGTAGATTCACATGGCGTAGCACGTCTTTCGGGCTATGTGAGACTTTGGGAAGCAGGAAGGATAAACACCAAGCCAAATATTAAGATCGTCCATGAAAGCCCCAGCACAGCGGTCGTAGATGGAGATGGAGGTCTTGGTTTAGTAGTAGCTCCCTATGCCATGAATGTGGCTATTGAGAAAGCAAAAAATGCAGGAACAGGTTGGGTTTCAGTCAAAAACTCAAACCACTATGGAATCGCTGGCTATCACGCCATGCAAGCCCTAAAGAACGACATGATAGGCATGTCCATGACCAATGCCAGCCCATTGGTTAGCCCTACATTCTCCAAAGAAAGACTATTGGGGACCAATCCTATTGCTGTAGCTATCCCTGCCAACAAGCAGCCAGCATTTGTGGCTGACATGGCTACCACAACCGCTGCTAATGGGAAATTGGAAATTTTACAAAGAAAAGAGGAAGAAGCACCTTCTGGTTGGATCCAAGATAAAGAAGGCAATCCAACGACAAATCCATATGGAGTAAAAGAAGGAGGAGCTTTGCTTCCTTTGGGAGGGGACAGAGAACATGGCTCACACAAAGGTTATGCGCTGGGCTCTATCGTTGATATTTTCTCTGCCGTGCTATCTGGAGCCAATTATGGTCCATGGGTACCACCTTTTGTAGCATTCTTACAACCTGACCCAAACCCCGTTGGAGAGGGAATTGGTCATTTCTTCGGAGCCATGAGAGTGGATGCTTTCAGACCTGCCGATGAATTTAAAGACCATATGGACAACTGGATTGGCCGGTTCCGAGAGGCCCAAACAACACCTGGCAACAAGAAGGTTTTAATTCCTGGAGACCCGGAAAGGGAACTTGAAAAAGAAAGAATTAAAAACGGCATCCCACTTTTAAAGCCAGTTGAAAACGACCTTAAAGAACTTGCAAAGAAATTTGAGGTAGAATTCGATCTATAATTGATCCAAAAAAATCCATTTCTAACCCAAGCCACTACATAAACTAGGCTTGGGTTTTTTATTATTTTTTTGAGATTTTTCTGATAAGCACTTCACGTTGGTAGAAAATTCAAGCTATTTTTTCTATCTTATTCACATGTCAAAATTCCATCATTACCAAACCGTTTTAGAGTGGACCGGAAATTCCGGTATGGGTACTCGTGGCTATCTTGCCTACCAAAGAAATTTTGAAATTATTACTGAAGGAAAGCCCCACTTGCTTGGAAGTGCCGATCCCAGTTTTAGGGGAGACAAAAACCGCCACAACCCTGAAGAAATGTTTTTAGCGAGCATATCCTCCTGCCATATGTTGTGGTATCTTCATCTTTGTGCAGAAGCAGGAGTAAGTGTGGTTGCTTACGAGGACCATGCAGAAGGCATCATGCATGAAAACAAAAACGGCTCTGGACAATTCAACGAAGTTGTACTTTACCCAGTAGTAACTGTTGAAACTGAAGCCATGAAAACAAAAGCTATGCAATTACATGAAGAAGCAAGAAAGCATTGCTTTATAGCCAACAGCTGTAATTTCCCCATTCGACACAAACCAGTAATCAGGTTGGTCAAAAAAAATGCATCAGCTCAATATTGAATAAAAAACTAGAATGTTAATTCCATATGAGGTTCTTGGAGCTTAAGCATTAATCCATCCCTTGATAAACAGTATGAGCTTTTAACACCATTTTTTTATCTAAGATCTTGTTAAAAAATCAAAAGGATTAACCTAAAGACAAATTGTTCTTTGGGTTAATCCTTTTTATATAGTTTGGACAGATAAACACCAGCCCTACTTAAATCTTAAATAAAATCCTCGCCTTTGTTTTTGGCATCAGAGACAAATTCCTTGAATTTTTTCTCAGCGTCTAGTTTACAAATAAGAATAACATTTTCAGTTTCATTAATAAGGTAATTGTCCAAACCATGGACAACTACCAGTTTTTTAGGGGAAACCTTGATATAACTATTGGTAGTATCATAAAGCACCGCATTGGCATCAACCACATTATTATCAGCGTCTCTTTCTTTTATCTGATGGACACTCATCCATGAGCCCAAATCAGACCATCCAAAGCTACTTTTAAGCACATATACGTCCTCTGATTTTTCCATGATTCCGTAATCCAAAGAAACATTTTTCACCAAAGAATAAGCTTTCTTCACAAAATCATATTCCTTCTCTGTGCCATAAAAATTATGTCCTTCTTCAAAGACCTCTGCTACCTCTGGCATCAGCTTTTCGAATGCCTGAATTATAGAGGAATTTTTCCAGACAAACATGCCGCTATTCCAAAGGAAATCACCACTTTCCAAAAAGGTTTCTGCCAGTTTTTCATTGGGCTTTTCAGTAAATGTCTTCACCTTTTTCAAAGCTCCTCCACTAGGGTTTTCTTTATACTGTATATAACCGTACCCTGTCTCTGGCCGATTAGGTTCAATGCCAATAGCAATTAACCTGTGATGACTCTCAGCTTCTTTTAAACCCTGCTTGATTTTTCTCTGAAAAGCCATTTCATCCAAAATCAAATGATCTGAAGGAGTCAAAATCACCCTTGCATTTGGATCTTCACTGTGGACTCTATAGCTAGCATAAGCAACACAAGTTGCTGTATTCCTTCTAAGTGGCTCTGCAAGAATTTGGCTTTCTGCAATTTCAGGAAGCTGCTCCTTTACAATATCAACATACATTTGATTGGTGACGACCAAAAAATGTTTAGGGTCTGATAATTTCACAAACCGATCAAAAGTCATTTGGAGCAAGGTTCTTCCAGTGCCTAAAATGTCCAAAAATTGTTTCGGATAATTATTTCTGCTATATGGCCAAAATTTGGATCCTATTCCTCCAGCGAGTACTACAATATATGGTTGTTTTTGCATGATTCGTTTTAAACAATCCCCTCTTTCATCAAGTCATGGATATGGATAAAACCTACAATCTTCTCATTATCCATAACGACCAGTTGGGTTATGTTGTATTCTTTCATCTTATTCAGGGCTCGAATGGCATATTCACCAAGCTCTATGGTCTTAGGCCCTTTGGTCATAATATCCACCGCCTTAACTTTCGACAGATCCTGCTTATGCTCCAGCATCCTTCTCAAGTCCCCATCTGTCACAATTCCTACCAACTCTCCCACTTCATTTTGGACAGCAGTTGCACCAAGCCTTTTTCCGCTAATCTCTAAAATCACCTTGGCTAAGTCATCATTTTCTGAAACGAGAGGAAGTGCATCCTTAACCACCAAATCGTCTACTGTAAGATAAAGTTGCTTACCTAATGAGCCTCCTGGATGGAACTTTGCAAAGTCTTCACTTCCAAAACCCTTTGCCTCCAGCAAACAGACAGCTAATGCATCACCAAGCGCCATATGGGCAGTGGTACTTGTGGTAGGAGCTAAATTAAGAGGGCAGGCTTCATTTTCAATCGTGGCATCCAACACAAAATCCGCATGCTTAGCCAGATAACTTTCCTTGTTACTGACCAATGCAGCAAGCTTAGACCCCATCTTTTTGAGCATGGGTACCAAAACTTTCACTTCAGGAGTATTGCCACTTTTGGAAATACAAATTACAAAATCTTCCTTTTGTATCATACCTAAATCTCCATGAATAGCATCAGCCGCATGCATAAATAATGCCGGTGTACCCGTGGAGTTCAATGTAGCCACAATTTTGGTAGCAACGATAGCACTTTTTCCAACCCCGGTAATAACCACTCGTCCCCTTGAATTCAATATTTCATTTACACAGGCTTCAAATTCATCATCAATTTGATTGATCAAATTTTGAACTGCTTCTGCCTCTGTTTTGAGGACATGAATGGCACTGTTTTTAATATTTTTTATTATATTCAATTTTACCGAGGTTATTATTAAATTTGTACAAAGGTAAAATTATTTACTTTAAATATTTAATGAAAAGCATTCGGCAAATCATTAAAAAGACAGAATGGAGTGGATATAAAAATTAAAGAGAACCTCAAGAAAATTTTTGGCTTCAACCAATTCAGAGGAAACCAAGAAGCAATCGTTGACAATATTTCTCAAGGTAACAATACCTTTGTCATCATGCCCACTGGGGCGGGAAAATCGCTTTGTTATCAGCTTCCTGCGGTAACAAGTGAGGGAACAGCCATAGTCATTTCTCCATTGATCGCTTTGATGAAAAATCAGGTGGATCAGTTGAATGCTTTTGGAATAAATGCCCATTTCCTCAATTCAACACTTAGTAAATCTGAAACTAACCGAGTCAAAAACCAAGTCCTAAGTGGTGATACCAAGCTGCTATATGTAGCACCTGAGTCCCTCACTAAGGAAGATAATATAGAATTTCTGAAATCAGCCAAACTCAGCTTTGTAGCTATTGATGAGGCACACTGTATTTCGGAATGGGGGCATGATTTCAGGCCGGAATACCGAAAAATAAAATCAATTATCGGTCAGATTGGAGAAAACCTTCCTATCATTGCCCTAACCGCTACAGCTACTCCCAAGGTCCAGCAGGACATCCAACGGAACCTAAACATGGAAGAGGCTGACCTTTTCAAGTCTTCATTTAATAGAACCAATCTGTTTTATGAAGTCCGTCCAAAGGTCAAGACAGAGACCAAAAAGCAACTCATCAAATATGTCAAGTCCCATAAAGGGAAATCCGGCATCATCTATTGCCTGAGCAGGAAAAAGGTACAGGAAATTGCCGAGCTTCTTAAAGTCAATGGCATCAATGCTGTTCCTTACCATGCAGGACTGGAAGCTGCCACTAGGGTAAAAAACCAGGACGATTTCCTTAATGAAGAAATTGAGGTGGTTGTAGCTACCATTGCTTTTGGAATGGGGATTGACAAACCTGATGTACGCTATGTCATCCATTATGATGTTCCTAAATCACTTGAAGGCTATTACCAAGAAACAGGTAGGGCAGGAAGAGACGGATTGGAAGGCCACTGCCTCATGTTCTATAAATTTGACGATATCCTTAAGTTAGAAAAATTCAATAAAGACAAGCCTGTCAACGAAAGGGAAAATGCCAAAGTGCTTCTGCAAGAAATGGCTGCCTATGCTGAGAGTTCTGTTTGCCGAAGGAGAGTTCTGCTCCATTATTTTGGTGAAAGCCTCAATGAAGATTGTGGCTATTGTGACAACTGTAAGAAAAAGAAAGATTCTTTTGATGGACAGAAAGATATCCAGATTGCTATTGAAGCCGTAAAGGAAACCAACCAACGTTTTAATCTTGATCACGTCGTCAAAGTCATCCAAGGAGAGCAAAACGAATACATGGAAAGCTATAAACATGATGGCCTCTCTGTGTTCGGACAAGGCAAGGACAAGGATGAGCGACATTGGAAATCAGTAATTAGACAGGCAATGATCCTTCATTTCCTCGAAAAGGACATTGAAAATTATGGCGTTATTAAGCTTTCTCCAATAAGTGAAGATTTCCTCAAAAACCCTCATGCAGTTACCCTGAGTAAGGATCATGACTTTGAGGAAATGATTGAAAACGAGGAATCTGATGAATTCAATAATGCCAAAAAAGCCTATGATGAAAAACTCTTTGAACTTCTAAAAGTTGAAAGAAAAAGAGTCGCTAAATCAAAAGGACTTCCTCCCTATGTGATCTTTCAAGACCCTTCTTTGGAAGAGATGGCCACCGTTTATCCAACCACCCGTGAAGAACTCGCGCAAATTAATGGGGTTGGTATGGGAAAAGTCGCTAAATTTGGAGCTCCATTCCTGAAACTCATCGAAAATTATGTTGAGGAGAATGAAATCATTACTGCTTCTGATGTAGTGGTCAAAACTGCCGGAACCAGGTCCAAAGTAAAAATATCCATTATCCAACAAGTAGACAGGAAGGTGGACCTCGATGAAATCGCTTCCAACCTAAACATTGGAATGACGGAATTATTGCAGGAAATAGAACAAATAATTTATAGTGGCACAAAATTAAATATCAATTATTATATAAATAATATCATGGATGAAGACCGTGAAGACACCCTTCACGACTATTTCATGAATGCAGAAACAGACAATATCAGAGAGGCATTGCACGAACTTGAGGACGAAGACTTCGGCGAAGAGGAAATTCGAGTGTACAGAATCAAGTTTATTTCAGACCATGCCAATTAAAATAGATTAAATTTCATGAACATATTATTATTAGGAAGCGGAGGCAGAGAACATGCCTTTGCTTATAAGATTGTTAACAGCCCAAAGTGTGACCAATTATTCGTAGCCCCTGGAAATGCAGGAACAGCAGCTATAGCCAATAACGTTGACTTGAGCATAACAGACTTCCCAGCTCTTAAAGAATTTGTTTTATCCAACAATATCGAAATGATCGTTGTTGGACCTGAAGAACCTTTGGTAAAAGGTGTAGCAGATTATTTTGCCGATCAGGAAGAAACCAAGAACATCCCTGTTGTGGGGCCTAAAAAATTGGGGGCTACCCTAGAGGGAAGTAAAGATTTCTCAAAACAATTTATGCAGCGGAACAATGTCCCCACTGCTGCTTCAGCAACCTTCACTAAAGAAACCGTTGAAGTAGGATTGCAATATTTGAAATCACAAAGCCTACCAATCGTTTTAAAAGCTGACGGGCTTGCAGCGGGCAAAGGTGTTTTGATTTGTGAAACCCTAGAAGATGCAGAGAACTCCTTCAAGGAAATGTTGCTTGAGAGCAAATTTGGAGCCGCATCTGATATGGTAGTCATTGAAGAATTCCTTACAGGAATCGAGCTATCTGTATTTGTAGCTACAGATGGAAAAAGCTATAAAATCCTTCCCGAAGCCAAAGATTATAAACGTATTGGTGAAAAGGATACAGGATTGAATACAGGTGGGATGGGCGCAGTTAGCCCAGTGCCATTTGCAGATGATGCATTCATGCAGAAGGTAGAGGAAAAGGTAATTAAACCCACCATCGCAGGCCTTGAAAAGGAAAACATTGATTACAAAGGATTCATCTTTATTGGATTGATGAACACCAATGGAGAGCCCAATGTAATTGAATATAATGTAAGAATGGGTGACCCAGAAACCCAGGCTGTTCTTCCAAGAATCAAGAGTGATTTTGTAGACTTACTATATGCCATTGGAACTGGAAAACTAGCCGAGTATGAGCTGGCATTGGAAGACTTCACTGCTACTACAGTGGTGATGGTGGCTGGCGGTTACCCTGGCAGCTACCCCAAAGGAGATAAAATCAGCGGCCTTGAAATAGAGAATGGCCACAGCATTACTTTCCATGCAGGAACCACCAATAATGAGGAGGGGGATGTAGTAACTAATGGAGGAAGAGTAATGGGGATTACCGGCAAAGGAAACAGTGTAGAAGAAGCACTTTCGAATGCCTATTCCAGGGTCAATGAAATCACCTGGAAAGATGTCTATTTCCGAAAAGATATCGGTCAAGACATTTTAAATTATGGTAAATGATACCATAACCTATTCACGAGGAGACTATCTTCAGTCTCCCTAAATAATAGCTAGCTTTATGGCAGGATGTAGTAGCTGCTCTACCACTTCAGGAAGCGGAGGGTGTCAAAACAATGGCACTTGTGGTACGAGCGATTGTAATAAAATGAATTCATTTGATTGGTTATCCCATATGGGAATACCAACAATTGATAATTTCGATATAGTTGAGATCAAATTCAAGGGGGGAAGAAAGGATTACTACCGCAATGTCAATCATCTCAAATTAACCACTGGTGACCCAGTGGTATTGGATGTACCCAATGGGCATCATATAGGATATGTTTCTTTGCAGGGTGAACTTGTTCGCTTGCAAATGCAAAAAAGAAAAATCAAAAATGATGATAATATCCTCAAGATTTATAGACTTGCAAACCAAAAAGACCTTGAAAAATGGGAAGAAGCAAAAAACCGTGAAGTTCCCACCCTTTATCGAACCAAACAGATCATTGATGAGATAAAACTGGAGATGAAATTGTCTGATGTGGAATTTCAGGCAGACAATTCAAAAGCCACTTTTTATTACTCAGCAGATGATCGAGTGGACTTTAGGGAATTGATCAAACTATTGGCCTCTGAATTCAAAATCAGGGTTGAGATGAGGCAAATCAGTCTCCGTCAGGAAGCTGGTAGACTTGGAGGAATTGGTGTGTGCGGTAGAGAGTTATGTTGCTCTACCTGGATACACGAGTTCAAAAGCGTAAGTACCTCAGCAGCCAGATATCAAAATCTTTCTCTCAATCCCACTAAACTTTCGGGGCAATGCGGGAGGCTCAAATGCTGCCTGAATTATGAGCTGGACACTTATATGTCCGCCTTAGAAGATATTCCCAATATTGAAAAACCATTATTGACAGAAGCTGGCCAAGCCAAACTCCAAAAGACTGATATCTTTAGGAAACTGATGTGGTTCAGTTATAATAATGAGAACAACTGGCATTCCATTGATTGTGAACGTGTACAGGAAATCATAGAAATGAACGAGCAAGGCAAAAAACCATTTAGCCTTGAAATGGACGATATGATGGACATCGACGATGATCGCAATAAATCCAATATGGATCTGGAAATGCTAGATCAAAAGTTCAAAAGCAAAACCAAGAAGAAGAAAAGACGCAAACCCAAACCAAAAGGTCCTAATACAAACCAAGCAGCCAAACAAGGAGAAGGCAACAAACCTGCCAATACAGCTGAAAAGCAGGGACCTCCTAGAGGCCGAAACAGTAGAAGGAATAATCAGGGCCAGGGTCAAAAAGATGGACAGGCACAAGGTCAAGCCAAGAGAAGGAATGAACCAAAAGGAGCAGCTCAAAACAAAGCTAATCCAAAACCTGCTGCAGCAAGTCCTAAAAATGAAGGCAAAGACACAACGGGTTCTGCTCAAAAACCTAGAGGCAACAGAAAGAAAAATGCCCCTAGGAGAAAAAATAACAGAAACAATCAAAACAAAGGTCCTAAGAACAATGAATAAGAAACCTTCGTTTCTCCCTTTTATTATATTAGGATTATTGACCTCTGGAATATTTTCCTGCGATACCAATAGGGTCTATGAAGAACATCAAGGTCTTTCTGGATATACTTGGCCAGTCAATGATACCTTAACTTTTGAGGTACCTGCTGGAGCTGCAAAAAACCTCAGGTCAACCTTGAGGATCAAGTATAATGACAGCTACGATTATTATAATATCTATGTCAGATATATCCTCAAAGATAGTCTGGATAGTCTTTTGGAGAATCAATTATTGGACATCAACCTTTTTGACCCAAAGACAGGTAAACCTTTGGGAGAAGGATTTGGAAATGCCTATACCCAATTGGATACCTTATCTCTCAAAAACATGGATGAGCAGATGCCTCTAAAAGTCCAACTGATCCAATATATGAGAAGTAAAGAGCTCAAAGGGGTTGAATCCATTGGATTAAAAATAGAAAAGAGGCTGTCTCAAAAGTAGATAGTTTAAAAGGCTAGCTGATATCTCGGCTAGCCTTTCCTGTTTAACTCAAAATGGATATTTTGAGGTGTGAAAAAACAAGACTTAAATGTAGCTTTTAAAGACT
>NZ_JAHHZM010000016.1 GCF_018642165.1 Echinicola shivajiensis | reverse complement strand
TGAAAAAGGTATCAAGGCCTATGAAGAAAAAATGCAGCTTCACAGAGAAAGGTGGCTACAAAAAACAGCTAAAGAACTAGGTTATGAACTCGAACAAATTCATGCCTAGTTCTTTACGTCATTGGTACGATAGGAGAAATCTCTTGGGTTATTAAAAATAATTATATGAGATTCTTCCTTTCGTCAAAATGATACAAAAAATAGACTTATTGAGACAGCCTCATGGAAATAGTTTATTTCTGATCCATATAGTCCACCGTCAGATAACTCAAGGCCCTTACACCGAGTTTCAGACTTTCTTCGTCAATGAAAAAATCGGGAGTATGGTGAGCGGCTACTTTCGTGGGATCTTTTCCTTTTGGCATTCCTCCCAAAAAGATAAACAAACCCGGTGCCTCCTGCTGAAAATAACTAAAATCTTCTGCGCCGGTGATAGGATCATGGTAAACGACGTTTTCTTCGCCTGCTGCGGAATATAGTGTTTGGAGCATTTTTTCGGTAAGTTCTGGATCATTAACAGTGGCCGGATAAATTTTGTCAATTTTAATATCTACTTGGGCTCCTGCTGCCTCTCCAGTATGACTTACAATTTCGTGAATTCTTTTATGAATAAGTTCCTGCTGTTGGGTTCCATATGTCCTGATGGTTCCAAGCATTTCAACTTTCTCAGGAATGATGTTTTGGCGCACGCCACCGTGGATACTTCCGATAGTGACAATGGCTGGGTTTTCAGTGATGTTTACATTTCTACTGATAATGGTCTGTAGGGAATTAATGATTTGTGCTGAGGTAACTATTGGATCTACCGATGACCATGGGTAAGCGCCATGAGCTTGTCGGCCATTTACGGTAAGTTTAAGGTTGTCAACAGCGGCCATTGCAGGGCCAGATCGGTATTTAATTTTGCCTACTTCAGTTTGGGAATTGATATGTAGTCCAAATACCACATCTACATCTTCCATGACACCTTCTTCTACCATTAGTTTGGCTCCCCAAGAATCAGTGCCTGAATCAAAGACACCTTCCTCTGCTGGTTGAAAGATAAATTTAACGTTTCCATGTAATTCATCCTTCATCCCCGCCAATACTTCTGCCACGCCCATTAAAATGGAAACATGGGTGTCATGTCCGCAAGCATGCATTACACCGATTTCCTGGTCATTATAGATGGTGGTTTTGGTGGATTTAAATGGTAGGTCATTTCTTTCAGTTACTGGCAAGGCATCCATGTCAGCCCTTAGGGCGACAGTAGGACCATCATGACCACCTTTTAAAAATCCAATCACTCCAGTGACGGCTATATTTTCCTTTACCTCTATCCCCAACTGCCTAAGGTGTTTTGCAACTAAGGCTGCAGTCCGGGTTTCTTGGTTACCTAATTCTGGGTTTTGGTGGATGTCCCTTCGCCAATCAATTACCTTTGATTCAATGTCAGAGGCGCTTTGATCGATTATTTTATGTAATTGATTTTGTCCGAAGGTAAAGGTGCTTACTAACAAGCAAAAAGAAGTGAAGAGGCTTTTATACATGATTGAATGATTGGTTTAATTAAAAGTAGGAAAAAATAAAAAGTATTGAAATTAGTGGATTTAATAACTTTTAATAAGTTTTTAGTTTGAAACTATTTTATTCTAGAAAAAAAAGGAACAATTTGTATCCGTATTTCATTAAAGAAGTTGAAATAAGATCAATGAGATATGAAATTATCAGGTAAAAGGGCCATCGTAACTGGCGTTAGTAAGGGAATAGGACTGGAAGTGGTGAAACAACTTCTTGAAAATGGAGTCCAAGTAGCAGGATGGGGCAGGACTTGCCCACAATTGGAAAATGAATGTTTTCATTTTGTCAGCTGTGATGTGTCAGCTGAGGATTCTGTCAATAGGGCTTATGAAGAAACAAAAAAAATAATGGGCGAAGATATAAGAATCTTGGTCAACAATGCGGGTTTTGGAGTGGCTGGTAACATTGAAGAAATGGATGCAGCAGATTGGAAAGCCATGTTTGATACCAATGTCCATGGAATTTTCTATTCTAGTAGGAAAGTTATTCCGAATATGAAAAAGCAGGATGAAGGGCATATACTGAATGTGGCTTCAATTGCAGGATTAAATGGGGTGGCTAAATTTGCAGGATACTGTGGTACAAAGCATGCTGTCAGAGGAATTTCACATGCCATGTATATGGAACTGAGAGATTTTGGAATAAAAGTTTCTACAATTTATCCAGGGTCAGTTCGTACCAATTTCTTCGACGATATCGAAGGGATGAATGCACATGAGAATATGATGCGTCCAGAAGATGTGGCAAGCACGATTGTCCAGACTTTGGAAACACATCCCAATTATTTTGTGGCTGATGTGGAATGTCGTCCACTAAGGCCAAAAGGAAAACAATAAAAAATGTCGCTTCAAGTAAAGCAGCTCAGTAAATTTTATAAGCAACAAAAAGCTCTTGATCAGGTCAGCTTTGAAGCTGTTCCAGGTCAGGTATTGGGTTTTTTGGGTCCTAATGGGGCTGGTAAGTCCACCACTATGAAGATCGCAGCAGGATATGTTCTTCCTGATGAAGGAGATGTCTTGGTGAATGGGATTTCAACTGTCCAGCATCCAGAACAAACAAGTCGTTTGATTGGGTATTTACCAGAGCATAATCCACTTTACTTGGATATGTACATAAAGGAATTTTTAGGTTTTATGGCTGGCTTGCACAATATTAAAGGTAAGCAAGCAAGGAGTAGGATTGAAGAGGTGGTTGAATCTTGTGGCTTGATACCTGAACAGCACAAAAAGATCGGTGCACTTTCAAAAGGCTATCGCCAAAGAGTGGGGTTGGCCAAGGCACTTGTACATGACCCTAAGGTCATCATTCTCGATGAACCCACTACTGGATTAGACCCCAACCAACTGGTGGAGATCAGAAAGTTGATCAAAACAATCAGCAAGGATAAAACCCTAATATTGAGCACCCATATTATGCAGGAGGTAGAAGCCTTATGTGAAAAGGTGGTGATCATTCATCAAGGAAAGGTGGTCGCTCAGGACCTACTTTCCAATTTGAAGAACAAGAGAGAAAAAACCATTTTAATTCTAGAAACTCAGGAAAGCTTAAAAGAGGAGTGGTTTGTCGGCTTACCAGGATTGGAAAAGATGAAATTGTTGGATGGGCATCAGTTGCAAATTTCTACTGATGATCCTGGGCTTTTGCGCAAGGGGTTGATAGGGCTAATCCATGAAAGACAGCTCTCCCTATTAAACTTGAAACAAGTAGAAAAAAACTTGGAGACCATTTTCCATCAATTAACGGGGAGTAATATATGATCAGTTTGGTTTACAAAGAGGTAAATGCCTTTTTTAATAATATCATCGGTTATTTGATACTTATTGTATTTCTGGTGGCCATGGGTATGGTTGTTTGGGTGTTTCCCAATACAAGTGTTTTGGAATATGGCTTTGCAGATTTGGAGGCACTTTTTGTATATACCCCTTATGTTTTTGCCTTTTTGGTACCTGCTATCACTATGAGGATGATAGCAGAAGAAAAGAAAACGGGTACTTGGGAGTTATTGATGACCTCTCCCTTAAAGCCTCATCAGTTGGTGCTTGCTAAATATTTCGCAGGACTGTTGGTGCTTGTCTTTGCCTTGTTGCCTAGCTTATTGTACTACTTCAGTATCTATCAATTGGGGGCTCCAGTAGGAAATATTGATAGTGCAGGGTTTTTTGGGTCCATTTTCGGAATCATCATGATTGGTGCTGTTTTTACAGGTATAGGACTTTTTAGTTCCTCTTTAACGGATAATCAGATCACCGCTTTTATCCTTGGCGTGTTTTTGTGTTTTTTACTCCATTTTGGTTTTATGGGGCTTGCAAGTCTTTTTGATGCTAGTCAATGGGCTGTTTTAATAGAACAGTTTAGTCTCAGCTATCACTATGAAAACTTGAGTAGGGGAGTGATAGATTCGGGAGATTTATATTTTTTCATGACTTGGATAGTTGTATTGATTGTTTTTACCACACTAATGGTCAGGAGAAAATGAGTAAGAAGAAAATGAATTTTGGCCTGATGATAAGGATGAGAATCCTAAAAGGAGGAATTCTTATTCTCTTGTTGATTGGGGTTCTTGGAATCATGAATAATTTTTTCCCTTTCCGTATAGATCTTACTGAAGAGAAAAGGTATTCTTTGCATGAATCAACTAAGGACGTTTTAGAGAGTTTGGAGGATCCTTTGGAAGTAGAAATGCTTCTATATGGTGATCTGCCAGGGGGGATGCGTCGTTTCCAAAAGAATATTGAAGAAATGGTCAAAACCTTCAATGACTATAGTTCTGTATCTATTAACCTGAAAAGATTTGACCCCTTAAGCATAGAAGGAGAGAAGGAAAAGGAAGACTATATTGTTTATCTGGCTGAATTTGGTATAAATCCAACCAATCTTTTTGCCACAGAAGGTGGGGCCCAAACTTCGAGAATGATTTTCCCTGGAGTGGTGATTCGAAATGAAGAATTCGAAACTGGAGGACTATTGCTAAAGGGGGAAAAAGGGATGACACCTGACCAGATTCTTAATCTATCTGTTGAGAATTTGGAGTTTGAGTTGATTAATATGATCAAAAAGCTCACCAGAAAGGAAATGCAAAAGGTAGCCATGATTACCAATCATGGAGAATTGCAAGAAGATGAGGGCTATGGGATCGTAGAGGCTTTGTCTGAGGAATATGAAGTATATAAAGTTCCTTTGGGCCAGGCACAAAGTGTAGAAGACCTACTGAGTTTTGATGCAGTAATCGTTGCAGGACCAAAATCTGCTTTTTGGGAAAGGGAAGTGTATTTGTTGGACCAGTATCTGATGAGTGGGGGCAAATTGATGTTTTGCGTTGATCCATTAACGGTCAATATGGAGGATGCTGGTGGAGAAGGTACCTTGGCCTTAGGCTTTGATACTGGACTGGATAGGTTGTTGTTTAAATATGGTATTCGGATCAATAGGGATTTGGTTCAGGATATGAATTTCGGGTATTATCCGGTAGTGGCAGGTGAGTTTGGTGATCAGCCTCAGATAGCCCCTTTGCCTTGGCCTTTTTATGTTATCGCCAATAATATGAGCGAACATGTTATCACTAAAGGACTGGATCAAATGAAATTTAGATTTATCAGTTCTTTGGATACAGTAAAGGCAGATGGGGTAAAGAAGACTCCGTTGGTGTTTAGTGGGAATTACAGCCGGACATTGGCTCAGCCAGTGAAGGTTGCTTTTGAGGATATGTCAAAGGAGCCTGACATAAACTTGTATAATCAGAAACAACTTCCATTAGTGTACTTATTGGAAGGTCAGTTTGAGTCTTATTTCAATAATCGATTCCTGCCTGAGGAATTTGATGATGATGCTGATTTTATTAATTCTACTTCAGATGGAGCTGTGATCATAATTGGAGATAGTGATTGGATTCAAAGTGAGCATGAAGTAGCGTCTGGGGATCCTCTGCCTTTGGGCTTAAGTCCATTTACAAGTAACAGTTACGCCAATAGGACATTTTTACAAAATAGTTTAAAATACCTGATAGATCCAGAGGGTATAATGGCAACACGGAGTAAAGTGCTTAAAATCCGTCCACTGGATAAGAAGAAGGTTAAGGAAGAGAAGTTGAAATGGCAGTTGGTTAACGTAGCCTTGCCTGTGGGCTTGATAATGCTGATTGGACTGGTTAAGGTCTATATGCGAAAAAGGCGATATGGGGGGTAATTTATTGAGAAAAAAGGCCTAATGTTTTGGTGTGAAATTTTTTTCTTGAGAAATCCCCTAGCCATACAGGCTTTTATGATTTTATTTATAAATTTACCCTGTTGAAAACCAATTGGAATAAAAGCGTTGGTATTTTGATTGAAAAGTTTTGGTCTTTCTGATAGGATTGTGGATGATCAAAACTTATTTTCAATTAAATTCCAGTAAAAACTAAATCATATTCACATGAAATTTATTGTTTCTTCTTCTGCTCTTTTGAAGCAACTATCCGGAATCAATGGGGTGGTGACCACCAATCCTGTCGTGCCGATTTTAGAAAACTTCCTTTTTGAAATCAAAGAAGGAAAGCTGACCATTACGGCATCCGACTTGCAGACATCCATGATGACCGAGATTGATGTAGAGGCCAAAGAAGATGGAAATATTGCTGTACCTGCAAGAATCTTGATTGAAACCTTGAAAAACCTTCCAGAACAGCCAGTAACTTTCAGCATTGATCATGATACCTATAGTGTTGAAATCAGTTCCGATAACGGTCGTTATAAATTAGCAGGTGAAAATGCAACAGATTTTCCTAAGATCCCTTCTGTTACCAATGCGACAGCGGTGGATATGTCTACAGAGGTTTTGAGCAGTGCGATCAATAACACCATTTTTGCTACGAGTAATGATGAGCTTCGTCCTGCAATGACTGGGGTATATGTGAATTTGAGTAATACCAATGCTACTTTTGTTGCTACTGATGGTCATCGTCTTATTCGTTACAGAAGAGTGGATATCGCTGCCCAAGATGCTGCGAGCATTATCATTCCAAGGAAGGCACTTAACCTATTGAAGTCTACTTTGCCGGCTGAGAATGTGCCGGTTACTGTGGAGTTCAATAATTCCAATGCATACTTCAAGTTTGGGAATATCCAAATGATCTGTCGTTTAATTGATGAGCGTTTCCCAGATTATGAAAATGTAATCCCTGTGGACAATAACAATGACATGACCATCGATAAGGTGGAATTCTTAAGTTCATTGAAGAGGATTGCCATATATGCCAATAAAACTACCCATCAGGTAAGACTTAAGTTGACTGGTAGTGAACTGCAGATTTCAGCAGAGGACCTTGATTTCTCCAATGAGGCAAATGAAAGATTGTCATGTGAGCATGAAGGAGAGGATATTGAAATTGGCTTCAATGCCAAGTTCTTGGTAGAGATGTTGAATAATATTTCTGCTAAGCAGGTTACTTTGAAGTTTAGCGCTCCAAACCGCGCTGGTTTGATCGTTCCAAGCGAAAAAGGTGAGAATGAAGATATCCTAATGCTAGTGATGCCAGTAATGCTTAACAATTACGTATAAGTAAGCACCAGTTATAAAGATTTTGAAACCCGGGTCGTAAGACTCGGGTTTTTTTGTTTTTAAACCAATTTACTTTTAGAGAAAAACTTAACATAAGATTTTTAGGCTTGATATTGTCCTAATGTTAACAAATTGTTAAATTGTTTATATTAAGTTAACATTAGAAGGGAGGAAAGTTGAAAAGGATATTATTTATAATATTAGGATTGGTGTTAGTTGTTTCTCACGGAATGTCCCAAGAATGGGATGAAGAGAAGTCTGTTTTTGAAAATCTAAAAGAGCAATCCTATTTGATGAGCTCATCTGAGCCTATTCAGTTATTCCAGGCATTGCATGCTGAGGAGGACCTAAATACGGAACGTTTTGATAAGTTGCTGAATAAGCTTGACACAAAAGCCAAAAGAAAGAATTATACGGAATGGTTTCTTGGAGAGGTGTTTTATAAGGCCCATCAATACTTATTAAAGAACTATACCAAGCACAGTAGTTTTAATCAATTGATAGAATCGGGAGATTATGATTGCGTGAGTGGTTCTGCCCTGTATGCACTACTCTTGGAAAGATATGGTTTTTCATATGACATTATAGAAACCGATTTTCATGTTTTTGTATTGGTCAATGATCAGGATAAAACTTATGTGTTGGAAAGCACCGAGCCAAGAGCAGGGTTCATAAAAGACCAAAAAGAAGTAAAAGCATATATAGCCTCTTTTAAGCCTAGGGTAAGTCCCAAGAGAAATATAATGTCTGAATTGGCTGGTTTGTCTGATGCTAGTGAAAAAGGTAAAACCATCTATTCTTCCATTTCACTAAGAGAATTGGCAGGCTTGCAGTATTACAATGATGCAATCCATCATTTCAATCAAGGCAAGGCAGATACGGCTGAAAAACAATTGATAAAGGCGAAGCAGATTTATCCCTCAGAAAGGATAATGGCTTTTTATGAATATTTGTCTGAAAGTAATAATAGTGATAAGAACTTAGCAGGGAGATAACCTTAATTTTTTCAATCAAAAAAGGCCGAAGGTATAAATTACTTTCGGCCTCTTTTATTTTTAGCTATTTTCTGTTAATCGATTCGTACAATATCTGCACCCAAAGCGTTAAGTCTTTGATCTATATACTGATAGCCTCTGTCGATCTGTTCCACGTTATCAATTACTGAAGTGCCTTCAGCCGATAATGCGGCAATCAGCAAGGAAACGCCAGCACGAATATCCGGAGAAGTCATGCGAATGCCTTTTAATGGGTATTTTCTATCCAAGCCAATAACAGTAGCGCGGTGGGGGTCGCAAAGAATGATCTGCGCTCCCATGTCAATCAATTTATCTACAAAGAAAAGGCGGCTTTCAAACATCTTTTGATGTACTAAAACGGTGCCTTTCGCTTGCGTGGCAGTAACTAAAACAATGCTCAGTAGATCTGGAGTAAATCCAGGCCAGATAGCATCTGCAACTGTTAGAATAGAACCATCAATGAAGGTTTCTATTTCATAATGTTTTTGTGCTGGAATATGGATGTCGTCACCTCTGAACTCAAGCTTGATTCCCATTCGCCTAAAGGTATCAGGGATAATCCCTAATCTATGGATTTGGGCATTTTTAATGGTGATTTCAGATTGGGTCATGGCAGCAAGGCCAATAAAAGATCCAATTTCAATCATATCAGGAAGAAGGGTGTGCTCTGTGCCTCCTAGCTCCTGGACTCCTTCTATATGTAAAAGGTTGGAGCCAATACCCGTGATTTTTGCCCCCATACGGACAAGCATATCACATAACTGCTGCAGATAAGGTTCGCAGGCAGCATTATAGATGCTCGTTTTTCCTTCAGCCATTACAGCAGCCATAAGAATATTGGCGGTTCCGGTTACAGAAGCCTCATCCAATAGCATATAAGCTCCTTTAAGCTTTTTGCCGTCTATATTATATATTTCCTGCTTGTCGTCATAGTGGAATTTGGCACCCAGTTTTTGGAATCCGACAAAGTGGGTGTCTAACCTTCTTCGGCCGATTTTATCGCCTCCTGGTTTAGAAATTTTGCCTTTACCAAACCTCGCCAAGAGTGGGCCGAGGATCATGACAGAACCTCTTAATGCTGAAGCTTTAGTAAGGAATTTTTCTGAGTCAAGATAGTCTAAGTCTACCTTTCCAGCATTGAACTTGTAACTTTCAGGTCCGACTTTATCGACTTTTACACCCATGTCAGCCAATAACTCTATGAGTTTGTTGACATCCCTGATATTAGGGATTTTGTGGATAGTAATGTCTTCCTTGGTTAATAGAACGGCGCAAAGAATTTGGAGTGCCTCGTTTTTAGCACCTTGAGGGGTGATTTCGCCTTTAAGTTTTAATCCCCCTTTTACTCGGAATGAAGACATTAATTTCTGCGTTTTTTGTAGTTGCCCCCGTTATTTCTTCTTTTGTTGTTTCTACGGCCACCACCATTATTGTTGGAGTGCTCGTTAGATTGGGATGGTGTTTTGAAATCCCTTCTTGTGTTGGTTTCAAAAAGAGAATTTTCTTTGACCTTTTCAAGGTCTATATGAAGTTTGCCTTTTGAAAGAGTTTTGATATCATCGATGATTATACCATCATCAAAGTTTTCTCTATTCCAAGTAGAGTGAAAGCTTCTCATCAACTGGCCGATATAAATGATGGCAGTTTCTTGGTCTTCATCATTTTCAATTTCAATAGCCTTTTCGATTAGCTTTTCTATGTTTCTCCCGTAGTGTTTGAATTTTACTTCTCCTTCCGGATAACCCACTACTTGAGGCTTTTTACCCAACAATTCCTTCTCAGGCATAGGGAATGGGCTATCCACATCTAATTTAAAATCGGACATGATGAACAGGTCATCCCAAAGTTTTTGATCGTTTTCACTTTTAAGCTGTGGATTTAGCTGCTTCATCAATTCCACCAAGGTATAGGATTGTTCAGTACGCTTGGCTTTATCAGGAACGGTGGAGATATAGTCCACCAGTTTCTGAATGTTTTTTCCGTATTCTTTCAAAATTACTGAGTGTTTATGCTTTTCTGTTTCTTTCATATCTTTCCCCAGTTTAATTAACGATTGTTTCAAGTTACGAAAAAATGTCGTTACAAGGGGAAAAGGGAATAGGTTACCTAGAAAATTTTTCTTGGGGCAATTTAATATAAGTTGCTCTCTCCTAGGATTCCACAATTCGAAGCTTAGCAAAGCTAAGTAATAATGTCTTATCTCCAAAATTGTCGAAGCCTATAGTGGCTTTTTTATTCATGCCTTCTACTTCCACCTTCAAAACTTTTCCATATCCGAACTTAGGATGCTCAACTTTCATGCCTGCAGCAAGGTTATTAGTGTTGGAAGGCCTGAAGTCTGGACTCGGTGTATGGATCTTGGCAGTGGTGTTAGCCCTTACTGTTGGTCGCTTGATACCGATAAATCCAGATTTTCCTTCACTGCTGTTGGTTTGATCCCTATAGGAATGCCCCATTTGTATTCCCTTTCTTTTGGTGACCCTCATACAATTGGGGTCGACCTCCTCGAGGAAGCGGCTTGGCTCGCAATTCAGCAATCTTCCAAATCGATAACGCGTAATGGCATAACTTAAGTATAGTTTTTCCATTGCTCGGGTAGAAGCTACATAGAAAAGCCTTCTCTCTTCTTCAAGATCCTCTCTGCTCTGCATCATCATTTGTGAAGGGAAAAGATCCTCTTCCATCCCTACAACAAAAACCTGACGGAATTCCAAACCCTTTGAAGAGTGAATCGTCATCAAAGTTACCGCATCGGTATCGTCTTGATCTCTGTCATTGTCTGTAAGTAATGCAATTTCCTGCAAAAATGCACCTAGACTTTTGTCTTCATTGTCCTTATTGTCGACATATTCTTTGATGGCATTTAACAATTCTTGGACGTTTTCATATCTGTTGAGGCCTTCTATGGTTTTGTCTTCATAGAGTTCTCTTAGCAGACCAGATTGTTTTGCAATGGTGGAAGCAGCCTCATAAGCGTCCTTTCGTTCGCATTCCATTCGGAAACTTTTGACCATTGTGGCAAAGTCTGACACTGAATTGGCCGCTCTGCCGCTCAAGAACGAACTGGAATTGTCTACCACTTGCCAGAGAGGAATGTCATGTTCATATGCTGCAACCAGCATTTTTTCCACACTACTTAGCCCAATGCCTCTCTTAGGATAATTGATGATACGTTTGAAAGCTTCCTCATCATCAAGATTGACCACATAGCGAAGGTAAGCCATCAGGTCTTTGATTTCTTTCCTTTGGTAAAATGAAAGTCCACCTACAATCTTGTAAGTAATGTTCATTTTTCGCAAGGCTTCCTCTATCGCTCTTGATTGGGAATTGGTCCTATAGAGAATGGCAAAATCACTGTTTTGGAGCTTTTTATTATTTTTCTCCTCAAAGATGGTGGAGGCAACCATTCGGCCTTCCTCATTGTCTGAGGCTGATTTTATAAGCTCAATAAGGTCACCGCTATTGTTTTGGGTCCAGACATTTTTCTTTAGCTGGGCTTTGTTTTTGGCGATGATGGAATTGGCTGCTTCGACAATGTTTTTCGTTGACCTGTAGTTCTGTTCTAGTTTTACTACTTCCAGATCAGGGTAGTCCTTTTCAAAGTTTAGAATGTTTTGAATGTCTGCTCCTCGGAATGCGTATATACTTTGTGCATCGTCACCTACCACGCAGATGTTTTGGTGAACAGCGGCGAGCTTTTTGGTGATTAAGTATTGTGATAAATTGGTGTCCTGAAACTCATCCACCAAGACATATCTGAATCGTTGCTGGTATTTGTTAAGAACATCAGGATGATCCCTGAAAAGGACATTGGTATTAAAAAGTAGGTCGTCAAAATCCATTGCTGAGGATTTGAACAATCTTTTTTGATAGGCCCTGTAGATTTCACCCATTCTAGGCTTCATGGCCGTTTCATCATCTGCTTTGATGTATGGATCGTTAAGATAGTTTTCCCATGAAATCAATCTGTTTTTCGCTCCGGAAATCCTTGATAAAACAGTGTTGGGTTTGTATACCTTATCATCCAGCTTCATCTCCTTGACAATACTTTTGATTAAGGATTTACTATCATCAGTATCGTAAATGGTAAAGTTGGAAGGGAAACCCAATTTTTCAGATTCCACCCTTAGAATTTTGGCAAAGATGGAGTGGAAAGTCCCCATCCATGTGTTGCGAGCTTCCAGTCCGATAAGATTTTCAATCCTACTTCTCATTTCACTGGCAGCCTTGTTGGTAAAGGTCAAGGAGAGAATTTGAAATGGGTCCACACCCTTAGCATGTATCAAATGGGCAATCCTGTAGGTCAATACCCTGGTTTTACCTGATCCTGCACCCGCAATGATCATTAATGGTCCTTCTGTGTGTTCTACTGCTTGTCTCTGTGGGGGATTTAACCCTTCTAAATAATCCATACTTCTAACCTCCTATAAGCTTCAAAGTTAATGTTTATAAATGGAAAAATGGAAGTAAGCAGACATCACTTACTGTTTTTCCATCTATTGTGTGACCATAAGTACAATGCTGGTTCCTCCCGAATGTTTTTTTCCGTCAATTCAATAAATTTATCCGTGATACTATGTTCCTTGGTATCATGTGGGGGAGCAGTAACAAAGTGATATGTGAATCTGTAATGGCCTCTTTTAATTTTATGAACTTCAGCAAATATGACAGTAAGGTCAAATCGTTTAGCTAATTTCTCTGCTCCTTCAAAAAAACCTGTCTCTCGGTGCATGAAGTTGGCATGGTACCGCTTGTCTTCCCTGTTTGGGCGTTGGTCAGCTGCTAATCCTATAAGCCTTGGGTGATGCCGGTGTTTTACAAAGTGTCTTTGAAAGTTACTTTTTTCCACTAAATAACCGCCGAATCTGCTTCTTATGGTTTTCATTAGTTTTTCGAAGAATGGGCTACTGACTTTTTGATAGACAATCTCGATTCTTTCATCCACCAATGCCCTTACAGCCAAGGGATGTGCCTCCCAATTGAAGAAATGAGCGGTCAATCCAACGATCACCTGTTCTTTTTTTAAGAGTCCTCTTAAAATATCCATGTTTTCCAGCTGAAATCTCTTTTCTAATTCAGCCTTATCCATGGTCATCAATTTAATGGTTTCAGCAAAGGAATCCGTTAGATTTCTGTAAAATTCCCGCATGATTTCTTTTCTCTCTTGGGCGCTTTTTTCAGGAAAGGCAAATAAGAGGTTTTGGCTGACCACTTTTTTCCTATATCCAATGATATGATACGCAATGAGGTAGAAAATATCCGATATAATGTATAAACACCAGAGGGGTAGATAAGAAATTAAGCGAAATGCAAACATTAAGTGCTGTGTTACGTTAAACTCGACCTATTGAAAGGTGAAAATGCGTGGTTTTGGGAACTCAAAATAAATCAAATCAAGCGAATTCTTTCAAAAAATTAGTGATAAATTAAGTCAATGATTATTTTTGAAGCTTATGTCTGAGGTACAGAAGAAAAAATATTCCGATAAAGATAAGAATAATATATTCGATCATGAGTTTATGCCCCACATTGACTCGATGTATAATTTTGCCTTCAGGCTAACTTTTGACGAGGATGATGCCAAAGATTTGGTGCAAGATACTTATTTAAAGGCATACCGATTCATAAACTCGTTCGAACAGGGCACTAATGCCAAGGCTTGGTTGTTTAGGATTTTGAAGAACAGTTTTATCAACGAGTATAGGAAAAAGAGCAAACAGCCATCTAAGGTTGATTATCAAGAGGTTGAAACTTATTATAACTCAGATAGTGTTGATTACAATATTACCTCTGATCTTAGGATAGATGCAGTAAAGGATATGTTGGGAGATGAGATTTCCAATGCCCTTAACAGTTTGGCTGTTGATTTTAGAACAGTCATCATCTTATGTGACCTCGAAGGCTTTACCTATGAAGAGATGGCAAAGATATTGGATATTCCTATCGGTACAGTAAGATCTAGATTACACAGAGCAAGGAACTTATTGAAGGAGAAATTGCATTCTTATGCAAAGAATATGGGGTATGATACTGAGGAAGAGTGATTTGAGTTAGAAAGTGAAAAATAAAGGAACATGGAGAAAAAATTAGACTCGTCCGGAGAAAAGAAACTTAAGTGTAGTGATGTAAGCAAGTGCTTCCAGCTTTTGGAGAGTATATTAGATGGGGAGGATAAAGATGCTTCTAAAGAGGTTTTGAAAGAAAAACTTTCAAAATGCCAGCCTTGTTTTGAGCATTACCATCTGGAACAAGCTATTCGCGAAGTACTTAAAAATAAGTGCACAAAACAATCTGTACCAGGCGAATTGGCAAATAGTATCCGCCAGAAAATAGAAGATATCAAATAAGAAATCACCACCATGTCTTTTGGAAAAGCTTTTATTTTTTCGGCACCTTCAGGTTCCGGAAAAACTACTATTGTCCACCACCTTCTTTCTAACCACGATAATTTGGATTTTTCTATTTCTGCTTGTACTAGAGGTAAGCGAGGAAAAGAAGAGGATGGCAAAGATTATTATTTTTTGAGCCTTGATGAATTTAAAAAGAAAATTGAAGAGGATGCTTTCATAGAGTGGGAAGAGGTCTATGAAGGGAATTTCTATGGTACCTTGAAATCAGAGATGCAAAGAATTTGGGATAGTGGGAAGCATGTTGTCTTTGATGTGGACGTAAAGGGAGGTTTGAAAATCAAAGAATATTTTGGTAAGCGGGCCTTGGCTGTCTTTGTGAAAGTGCCTTCATTAGAAATCTTAGCTGAACGATTGAAAGATAGAGGTACTGAATCCCAGGAAAATCTTGAAAAAAGGATCAGCAAAGCCAAATACGAAATGTCTTTTGCAGATCAATTTGATGCTGTACTGGTCAATGATGATATGGAAAGATCATTTGACAAAGCTGAGGAATTAGTCAATGAGTTCATTGATAAATAAAGGAAATTGAAAGTAGGATTATTTTTCGGTTCGTTTAACCCCATTCATATCGGGCATTTGATCATTGCCAATGTCATGCAGGACAGAACAGATTTGGATGAAGTTTGGTTTGTAGTTTCTCCTCAGAACCCTTTCAAAAAGAGAAAGGCCTTATTGCATGAATTTGACAGGCTGAGAATGGTGGAGCTCGCCATAGAGGGGAATTTTAACTTTAGGGCCAAGGATGTGGAATTTCATATGCCCAAACCGAGCTATACGGTAGATACCTTGACCTATCTTTCTGATAAATATCCTCAAAATGAATTCAAATTGATTATTGGAGGAGATAACCTAACCCATTTCCATAAATGGAAAAACTCAGAGCAGATTTTAGAAAATTATGGTCTGTATGTTTATCCAAGACCGGGGGAGTCAATTGAATTTGAACACAAAAATGTCAGGTTTGTAGAGGCTCCACTGATTGACATATCGGCAACATTTATCCGGAAATCCATAGAAGAGGGGAAGTCTGTAAAATACCTCTTACCTTCCTTAGTGGAAGATTATATAAAAGGGAAGAAATTCTTTCAATAGCATAAAAAAGCCCTGGCAATTTTTATTGTCAGGGCTTTTTTATGCTTGACTCTATCAGGAACTTATTTTGTTAACTATCCAATTACCAACATTTCTTCCTTGGGTTTGTCCCCTTGTGATGGCATCCATAAAATGTATTCCTCCATAAAGTCTAGAGATCGCCGCTTCATTGGCTGCTTGGGTAAAGGATGCATAGGTTCTTGCCTTAAGTCCATATCGCTCCTCTACTGTGTCTGAATATTCAAAGTTATCACCTAAATAATGGGTGAGGATTACAGATGCAGCAGTGGAAACGGTAGAATGTCCGCTCAAATATTCTGGGAATGGAGGAGTCTGTAGGAAAGGAGTCCAAGTAGGATCGATATACTTTCTTATGGCTGTTTCTGGTCTGATTCTATTACTCCTGTATTTTTCGTCCCAACATGCTATAAATCCATCCATCAGGCTTACAGCAACCATTGTGTGAATTTCCATAGTTTTGGCAAAAGAGAGTCCCGCTTTTTGGCAGGCAATATTGGTGATGCCCATCCAGTGAGCGCCGGGTGATATCTTTTTCATTCCAACCATTAGGTGGCCGTTATCTTGCAGAGCAAATGGGTTACAATCCCAAAATGCTGCAATTTCTCTGTTTTCTTCATTAAGATCTACCTTATACACTTCTTCAGTAATCTTATAGAACTCAGAAGTTTTGTTAGGCGAAAATGCAACAGGAGGAGCTGGTTTGAACTGTTGAGCTGAGTCAAGGAAGAATGGCCTTACTGTATTGAAATAAGGTTCTACCGGAGCAAAATATCCTGGAGGTGTTGGATACCAACTGCCGGGAGTTTCTAAGGGAGAATACCTAGGGTAATTACTTATCAAGTTGTAACCATCTGCCTTGGCGTATTTGAGGATTTCCATGCTGATGGATTTTGCATAGTCAAGAGATTGTTCGATGGTTCTTTCATCCATTCCCATATTTCTACAGCTGTCTAGTATGGCATCCTCCAATGATTGAAGTTCAGATCCTGAAGGCTGTATTTTTTTAGCAGTTTGGAGCATGCCCAATACGGCACTAAGTTGATAAGATTGGTCAGGGTAATCCGATGGTTTATTTATTTCAGGATATTCATTAAGTACACCATGGAGATCTTCTAGACTGGGGTCATTTTGGGAAGTGATCTCATAACCTGTAAGACATGCATAGGAAAAGAACCTTGCTGCCAAGGGTGGATTGGTGACATCATGGATCATTAATTCAGTCATTTGGATAGTCACCTCTTCAATATAGGATGTAGGTATTTCTATACTTTTTTTATCCCTATCGCTACAACTGCATAGTATTATGGTAATTAGGCCAAGAACTATAAACTGATTGATATATTTCATGATTGGTAATCGAATTTAATACTTTGATAAATTTATTGGGCAGGGCTATATGCCACAATGCCCTGCTGGTTAATGCCAAATAGCCATTGGTCATTTAACTTGGAAATACTACGAACATCCCCTTTTAGATTGAACCCAGATTGATGTTGGGGGATATAGGTAAAGCCACCTTTGCCGTTTCCTTTAAGAAGTGTTCCATAGTTAGCATCGTATTTTCCAAACCGTAATCTTGCTCGTTCAATATTTCCGCATAATAGGATATCATTGAGCCCATCCCCATCGAAATCATCACAAGCGATGGCCATTACTGGAGAAGCTTGTGCCTCTAATGGCAAAGTTGCTGTTGTGTATTTCCCATTCCCATTACTTAGGAATACGGCTGTTTTTAAATACTTGGCAGATAGTTCTTTAGCGCCTTTTAGTTCTTCATCTGTAAAGATATCAGCTATTTTTGCTTCTGCATAACTTTTATAACTTGGAAAACGGGTTCTCATACTGGCCATTTGATCCAAAAGCTCATCTCTGGTAAGGTAAGGGAATTTCTCGCCTTGGATATAACAGGTCAAAATAGGGTCAATAGAACCATTTTCATCGAAGTCTTTATAGAGCATTTCTGTAGGCTTTTCTTGATTGGCGTGTATCTGGGTATTGGTGCCTTGGTTTCCTATTATAAGGTCCATTTGGCCATCTCCATTAAGATCAGCTATTTCTAAGGTGTTCCACCAACCGCTATAATCGCCATCAAGGTATTTGTTAGTCGCCTTGGAAAGTTTTCCATTTACTTGCTCATAAATGCTAACGGGCATCCATTCGCCTATAATGATCAGTTCGTCCTTTCCATCAGTATTTAAATCAGCCCATTTGGCATCAGTTATCATTCCGGGGCTTTCAAGCTCACTAGCCATTTCCTTGGTTTGGTCGGAGAACTGTCCCTTGCCATCATTGATGAGAATATAGCTTCTAGGAGCGGCAGGGTACATTCCAGGTATAACTCTTCCCCCTACAAATAAATCAGGAGCGCCATCTGAATTGATGTCTGAAGAACTTACAGTGCCAGAACTTACCAACATACTTGGCAATGCCTCATTAGATTTTTTAAAATTGCCATTACCGTCATTGATATACAGTCTGTCCTGAAGTTTTTTGTCCTCAGGCATAAAATTAGCATAGCCACCACTGGCCACATAAAGATCCAAATGGCCATTTCCATTGATGTCGACAAAAATGGCATCTGTATCTTCACAGGCCTTGTCCTCCAAAAAAGCTTCTCCTTTAGTTTTGATGAAACTTCCATTTTTATTTTGAATAAATAAGCTGGCAGGATCTCCAAGTCCTCCTCCCACAAAAAGGTCTTCCAATCCATCTCCATTTACATCAGCTTTTGACATAATTGGACTGTTGAATGATAATGGATTAACGATCAGGGGTTGTCTTTTGAAATCATTAATATTATTGCTGCTAAGATTGGCTGACACAGGTGCCTGAGATGCGACAAATAAAGGTTTGCGAGCATTGCGTACTTGTTGTTTCTCTGCTGCATCAGTCTCAGAAAGGGTTAATGATTGATTGGCTTGAATATTTTTAAGCATTTGGATTTTACCGCTTTGCCATTCTATTTTGATGGAATCTATTGTCTTGGTCTTTCCGATTCCAAAATGCATAATCGGAGAAATGCTGGACTGATAGCCGCGAGTAGGCATTTGTTCTTGATAATACATTTCACTGCCACTGTAAATCCATAGCTTGGTGCCCAAACCAAATTTGTTTTTACCTTCTCCTTTTAATTGTATTTTCAAATATCCATTCTCAGATTGCTGCTCACTTAGGTTTTTAAATACAAAAGCTTCCAGATTAATATTGTTAACAACCAAGTCTAAATCGCCATCATTGTCCAGATCGGCATAAGCGGCACCATTGCTATTAGATGAAAAATCTAGTCCCCAATCCTTACTGACTTTGTCAAACGTAAGGTCTCCATTGTTCTTGAACATATAGTTGTGGAGATTTGAAGAAGGGATCTGTTTTACCAAATCCAATACATTTTGTCTTCTGATATTGCCATCATTATTTTGGACATAATCTCCCATAAACTTAAGGAAGTCCATATTGGTATAATCACGTAAATATCCGTTTGTGATGTATAAATCCTTCCAGCCATCATTGTCAAAGTCTGCAAATAATGCTGCCCAACTCCAATCTGTATTAGATATTCCTGCCATTTGTCCAATTTCACTGAAGGATTGGTTGCCGTTATTGACTTGCAACATATTACGCATGTATTGGTGGTGAAAGCCTACCTTTACCTTAAAATCAAATTTCTCATAGTTATCAGGAGCCATAAGTAGTTTTTGACGGTTGTTATCTTCTGGTAACATGTCCAGGGTGAAAATATCTGGCAATCCATCATTATTGATGTCTGCTACATCACTGCCCATTGAGAAGTGGGAGGTATGTCCCATTTCACCACCTATGACATCCGTAAATGTACCATCTCCATTATTGATATAGAGGTAATCAGGTGCGGTGTAATCATTACTTTCATAAATATCAGGCCATCCATCACCATTAATGTCTGCAACACCCAATCCCAATCCATAAGAGAGGGCTGAGTTTCTTATCCCAGCTTTCTCAGTAACTTCAATAAATTTTCCGTTGTCGTTTCTGAAAAATTGAGATCCAGCTGGTGATTTAGATTTCAGTATTTCGGCTGTGCTTGATTCATCTAGGACAGGAAGGGATTTGTGATTGTGGTTAAGCAGGTACAAGTCCAAGTCTCCATCTTTGTCATAATCGAAAAATGTCCCTTGGGTACTGGTTGCAGAACTGGCAATACCATATTTTTCAGCTTCCTCAGTAAATTTAGGTAGGCCGTTTTTATCAGGGCCCTGATTAATAAATAGTTCATTTTTTCGCTTTTCAGGTCTCAAATTACCCGAATAGCAAACGTAAATATCCAGCAATCCATCTCCGTTTATATCAGCCATGGTCACTCCCGTTTTCCAAGGCCCTTTTCTTCCCTTGGTGCCTGAATGGGCGGTAATGTCCTCAAATTCCATTTCACCACGGTTAAGGTAGAGCTTGTTGTCAGTCATGTTTGCGGTGAAATAAATATCATCGAGGCCATCATTATTAAGGTCTCCTATGGCTACACCACCTCCATTATAGAAATACTCATACATAAGGACATTGGTGTTAAGTCCTTCGGTGAGTGTGTTTTGGAAGGTAATATGGGATTTTTCTGGAGCTACTAATTCAAATAGGGGAGAGGAGTTTAATTTCGAGCTTTCCTGGTCCTCTTTGGGGGTACAAGAAACAATTAAACTAATAAATGATAAAGTTATTCCGGTGTATAGTTTGAGCATATTGGGTAATTATTGTGGAGAACTAAATATAAAAAAATCTATACCAAACACTGAGGTTCGGTATAGATTCTTTATCAAAAAATAACAATAGGCTGCAGCTTATTCTGTATAGCCTGGATTTTGGATGAGAGCTCCATTTCTGTTCATTTCATCCCTGCGAATTGGTAAGAAGTACATTTTGTCCAACCAAGTCCTATTTTCCTTACCTGGGTCAATTTCAACCGGCTGGTAAGAATAGTTATAGATGTTTGGATCATATCTGTAAAGATCCAATGATTGTCCAGCCTTAAATGTACCCACGATGTTAATTCCATTGGCTTTTCTTCCTAAAGTTTCTTCAGGAATCATCCATCTTCTACAATCATGGTAACGTTGCTCCTCGTAGGCCATTTCGATTCTTCTTTCATTACGGTATCTATCCATCAAAGCATCGCCTGAATCTGTAATGGCTGGCATACCTACTCTGTAACGGATTTTGTTCAACCAATTTCTGGCTTCGTCTTCCTGACCCAATTCGATACAAGTTTCAACATAGTTTAGCACAGCTTCTGTGTATCTAAGAATAGGCCATGGAACTTCTTGCCAAGTGTTTTGGTCGACTACAGCTGGGTCTGGATCAATGAATTTTCTCATATAGTATCCAGTATAACTACCATTCCAGTCTTCAATAGGGCCATTTCTGGTATCCAATCCAAAGTGAATTACGGTAGAGCCGCCAGACATGATTTCGTATTGACCAGTTTGGATTTGTCCCAGTGGATCTCTTGGTTGGTTAGCTGAAGATCTAGGCTTCCATTGAGCACCATCATATAGGATAGAAGCATAGAATCTGGCATCCCTGTTATCATAAGGTGCTGAAGCATGCTCAGGATTATCCCAGTCAAACTCAGAACCATCCATCATTTCATAATCATCTACAAAATGTTGGATTGGAGTATTACCAGCCCAGTTGTTATAGCCATTAGGACCATTGAATAGGCCTTGACGACCACCAGTTTCTTGCTTGGCATTGATAAAGTACCTAGCAAAGATCAATTCATTCTCACCACCATTTCTGGAAAGAGAGTTGTTGATATAGTTTTGAATTCCTTCTTCGTGAGGAACAGGAGCAGATAAGTTTAATAAATTACCGTCAGCATTGTCCAAAACAGCTTTGGCAGCTGCTTGGGCTGCTTGCCATCTTTGAGTCCTGTCACCAGAAGTATACCCTAATAATTCTTTGTTAGAGAAACCAGAGATTACCGAAGAATTGGCTGATGCAGTTGGGATATCGTGCAAATCACTGGCTGCATAAAGCAATACCCTGGACTTCAGCGCTAAGGCTGCAATTCTATTCGTACGGCCAGAAACCATAGCTTTACCATCCAATAGCGAAGCAGCATCATCCAAATCAGAAATAATGAAATCTACACATTCTTCAAAGGTATTTCTAGCTGCATCATAAGATTCCTCACCTAGCTCATAAGGTCTATCCACAATAGGAAATGCACCATAATATCTCAGCAACTGATGGCTATAATAAGCCCTCATGAATTTGGCCTCTCCCATTAAGCGGTCTACAATTCCATTATCATTAGGGAATTGAGGTTCCGTTAAATTTTTAATGGCCACGTTCGCAGAACGGATAAAACTGTACATATTTTCCCAAGCAAGGGTATTGTTTGTCCATCCTCTATCTGCTGGGTTTGACCTTGATTCGGTAATCGTGGTGATACCACGTCCTGGGTGGGTGAAAATAGCTTCATCAGTTAAAGAGGCCAACATTTGCTCATCAAAACCACCATCTTGTATTCCTCGGTATATATCTGTTACAGCAGCTTCAGCAAGAGCAGCATCAGACCAAACATCGGATTCCGATACTTCTCCCAAAGGATCTGTGTTAACAAAATCTGCATTACAACTGCTCATCATCCAAGACGACAGCGTAACCAAGACTATGTAGCTTATATTTTTAAGTTTATTCATCTTCGTGTCGGTTAATAATTAGAAGGTGAGAGAAAGGCCAGTGTTAATTACTCTCGCTTGTGGGTAGTATTGACCCGTAGAACTGTTCGATTCAGGGTCCAAGATGCCGGATTTGTTCATGATATTGGCCAAGTTCAATCCGTTGGCGAAAATTCTTAGATTACTGATACCTACTTTCTGTCCAATCTCTGCTGGTAGCGTATATCCAATTTCAAAGTTTTTCAAACGGATATAATCTGTTTTTCTGAACCAGTAAGTGTTTCCATTAGAATAATATTGGTCACTTCTGTTGGCAATTCTTGGGTGCTCAGTACTTGGGTTGTCAACAGTCCATCTGTTTTGATAGATGTCCAAGAAGTAGTTCCCGATATTACCAGATTCACCAGCACTGATGTATTGACGTGCACCAAATGCTCCTTGGAATAAAATCGAAAGGTCGAAGTTTTTATAAGAAGCAGTTAGGTTCAAGCCACCCTGGAACATAGGGATGTCATTTTGATCCATTCTTACCTGGTCATCAGGAGTGATCGCACCGTCATTATTATAATCTACATATTTCATATCACCAGGTCTCAATTCATTGGTGATAGCTGAATAATCCAAGGTTTCAGCATCAATGGAAGCTTGGTCAGGGAATACGCCATCATATTGGTAAACCAAGAAGGTATTCATAGGCTTTCCAGTCGATCTTTGCCATTCTGGAGCTCCTGGAGCTTCATCCCAGAAAAGGATTTCGTTTTTGGCATAGCCACCATTCACACTGGCACTATAATTGAAATCACCAGAGCGACCTCTATAACCCATTAGGAAGTCAAAACCAGAGTTGGCCACTTCACCAATGTTTTCAGCGGGTAAGGAAAGACCTGTACTTTCCGGTACAGAGGCATTTTTTCTCCAAAGGATATTGGTTCGCTTATTATAGAAATAATCCAATTCGAAGAATATTTTTCCATCAAACAATTGACCTTCAATACCAATATTGGAGTTGTTGGCAACTTCCCAGGTAATGGCAGTATTTGGCACTCTTGTTTCAAACAAAGTTTTGGTCTCAGCACCATCTATGATATAACTGTTGAATCCATAGGTAGAAAGGAATTGGTATTCTTGAAGGGTGTTTTCAAAGTAAATCTGGTCATTACCCATCTGTCCCCAGCTACCACGGATCTTGAAGTATTCCAGTGCTGGAATGGCATTCTTAAAGAAGTCTTCTTCTGAAGCTACCCAGCCTAACATTATGCCTGGGAAGAAACCAAATCTAGTGTCTTCAGGGAAGATATAAGAAGCATCATATCTCCAAAGGAACTCAGCAAGGTATTTTTCTTTGTAGTTGTAGGAAACACGACCGAAGTAATTCAATCTTGCTCTTTCATAAGCTCCACCGCCATTGTCTTTTTCCAGGTCACCACCTGCAAACATCTGGTCAATTGCCGGGGAGATAAAATATCTTCTAAATGCAAAGAAGTTGTCACCTTCCTCGGTTTCACGGTTAGTACCAGCTAGTATATTAAGGGTGTGGTCCTCATTGAATGTCTTGTCATAGGAGAAAACACCACCTAAAAGTATATTTAACTGGTTGTAGTGTTGCTGACGAAGCCTTGGTTCAGCTGGACCTCTTTTACTTGGAACCAATACTGGTGTTACTCCATCATCCTCAAAGCCATTGCCTCTTTCATAAAGTGTCCAAGGGGTTTCCCATCTCTTAAGGTCTCTAGAAAGTTTATCCACAGCAGCAGTACCAATGAATTTAAGTCCTTCTACTCCAGGAATCTTGATGGTCAATTCACCGTTGGATTGGAAATAATCCCTTTTGTCTCTGTCATATCCAGTAGCATTGGTTGTAATTACTACAGGGTTCTCTCCATTTTCAATATCAGGTCCTGGAAGACCGTTTGGCCAATAGGCTGGTTGATGAGGTTTACCCCTAACCTGCATACGGAAAATAGCTCCAGCACTTCTTGTAGGGAAGAATCTATATTCTTCACGTCCAAGAACACCTAGTTTGACACTGATATAATCGTTGATTTTCGCATCAAGATTAATTCTCATGTCATATTGCTTATAACCTGTTGCAGCGTTTTTATAGTAAGCATCCTGGTTTTGATATCCTAGGGAAGCCAAGTACTTTACATTTTCGCTACCACCGTTAAGTTGTAGGTTGTGTTTTACCTGAGGAGACCAGGTTTTAAGGGTTTCGCCATACCAATCTGTGTTGGGATAGTTCCAAGGATCTCCGCCTGCACGATAGGCTGCAATATCTTCTGGAGTAAACGGAGCGGCTCTTTCTTGGCCGTTTGGACGGGTATAGACACCAGAGGTTTTGTAGGCGTCATTGGCAGCTTGCCATTCTTCTACAGGTAGTTCATAGACACTAAGGTCGTTAAGCATTTCAGTGTACTGGGCTGCATTGGCCATGTCCGGAAGGACAGTTGGCTGAGCCCATCCTTGGTTGAACTGGTAGGATAGTTCAGGTTTTCCACTTTTACCTCTTTTGGTAGTTACCAAGATTACACCGTTTGCAGCTCTTGAACCATAAATGGCAGCAGAAGCATCTTTCAATACGGAGATACTTTCGATGTCATTTGGATTAAGTCTTTCAAAACCACCGGCTCTTGCTGGAATTCCGTCAATTACAATTAGGGCATCATTATTACCTAACGTGTTTGATCCACGGATACGGATACCTGATCCGTCATAACCTGGCTCGCCACTACGGTTTACAGCAACAACACCAGGCATTCTACCTGCTATGGAGTTGGAGATGTTGGTAGCGGGGGATTTGGCCAGTTCTGTACCCTTTACGGATGCAACGGAACCCGTTACGGTTTCCTTTTTTTGCTCACCATAACCAACCACGACCACTTCACCTAGTGATTTTAGGTCTTCGTTCATGGTAATTGTAAGACTGGTCTGATTTCCGATGGTTACATCTTGAGTTTCAAATCCGATGAAAGAAAAAGTCAAAACATTTTCACCTTGATTTAATGTGATTTTAAAATTTCCATCTAAATCTGTGATGGTACCTCTCGTAGTGCCCTGTACTAAAACAGAGACGCCCGGTAAAGGCTGATTGTCTTCGGAGGAAATAACCGAACCGGTTATCTCTCTACTTTGTCCGTATGTTATCGATTGCACCGCTGTTAAAAAGACAGTGCATAACAACAGAACCCTCAACTTTTGTAGAGTTTTTCTCATGTGGGTTATTGTTAAAATTTGTTAAAAGGCTATAATATTTATTAATATAAAAATGACTGTTTAATAGGAAAAAAGCAATATCTAATTTTTTAAATTGGTAGCAATACATTATGTTTTGTTTAGTTATATTGGTTTTTGTTTGTGATAATTTTATTTAATGATGCTAAAAGTGCTGATTTATTAATCGGAATCGGTTGTTGTGTTCAAATCATTAAAATCTACTAAAAACATGATGTTATACACATGTCTTGCGTAATTTAATTTTGTATATAATATGAAAAACGTATTTTATACTTATTTTTAATTGTATTTATGACAGTTGTGCTAGTTTGCGAGTTTTTTGATAATGAAATCCAAATAAAATTTTTTTGTGTAAAACATACACTTAAATTTGCCTTCACTAAATTTTTCTTGTTGCTGTGGTATAAAACTCCCCTTTGGCCCACTGTGAGGAATTACTTTTGCCAAAATTTTGATTTTGAAATAAGCCAAAGTATATTTAAGGCGTAAGGTTTAAATAATGGAAAAGAATTGGCAGCTATTGGCTGTCCCTTCTTTATTTAACAGCTTCTTTTGGAAGCTTTTTTTGTGCCTTTTTTACAGGTTCTTCTAGATTTTTTTGAGTTCGTACACAAAAGATACTTGCCATCTATTTTTATTTCTAGGATATGATTAATTTTCTCCGTGCGATATCGTTGCTTTAGTATGCTAAAAACTTTTTACTTCATATTTATCTGTCTATTTACCACATTCTTTTTAAGTATTTTGGCTTTAGGGCAAGGGATTAAAGGAAAAGTGATGAATGAGGCTGGAGAGCCACTGGCGTATGCATCAATATTTATAAGAAATCTCAATGACGGTGTTCCTGCTAACCAAGAGGGAGCGTTTGAGATTGAGCTGGCTCCTGGGTATTATGATGTCATTGTACAGCATTTAGGTTATAAATTTTCTCAAAAAACTGTAGTGGTAAATGATCTATGGGAGGAAATAGAATTTGTTTTGGAACCTCAGATGTATGCTTTGGAGGAAGTGGAGATCAGGGATGACGCTGAAGATCCTGCCTTGACGGTGATGAGGAAGGCAATTGCTAAGGCAAAATACCATAGACTTCAGGTTGACGAATACAGCATGAAAGTTTATATCAAGGGGACCGGGGAATTGACAGATGCTCCGTTTTTTCTAAGAAAGAAGCTCAAAGAGGAAGGGGTTGCTCTTAATGAGGCGTATACTTCAGAATCCGTTTCGGAGATTACTTTCAAGCAGCCTAATGAAATTTCAGAAAAAGTAATTAGCATAAGGACCACGGGGGAAAGTAATCAAACAAGTCCAGCACCTTATATAGGAGCAAGTTTTTATGCAGACAAAATCAACGAAGTGGTATCCCCATTATCCAAGTCAGCCTTTGCTTATTATAGATTCAAGCATGAGGGCACATTCTATGAAAATGGGGTTTTGATCAATAAGATCCGTGTCGTGCCCAGGTCAAGGGGCGAGCAGGTATTCGAAGGTCATGTTTATATTATCGAAGATATCTGGGCCATCCACAGTTTGGAATTGAGAACTTCATTTATGGGCTTTGATATTGGGGTCCGTCAGCAATATGCTATGGTGGCCAAGGATGTTTGGATGCCTTTGACACATCTCTATTCTTTCTCAGGTAAATTTTTTGGTTTTAAAGGCCACTATAAATATTTGGCGTCTACAAGAGATTATGAGATTAAACTCAACCCGGACTTGATAGTTGATACTGAGATTTTAGATGAGCATGTAGAAATTATTCCTGAAGATGTGGAGCAAATAAGTGCAAAAGAAACCTCGGTGGAGGATCTAGGAGATATGGAGCAGCTGAGCAGGAAGGACTTTAGAAAAGTAATCAGCCAATATGAAAAGCAAAGCCTAAAGGAAAGGAAGGATGCAGAGGTGATTGTTAAGAGGGAATATTCAATAGATTCATTAGCGGAGAAAAGAAACAAATCTTATTGGGATAGTATCAGGCCGGTAAAACTAACTCAAAAAGAAATATTGGGTTATCAAAGAGATGATAGTTTGGCTAAAGTAGAATCAGCAAAGAAATCAAATGTAGATTCCCTTGCAAATGAGGTGAAAAGAAAATTTAAGCCTCTTGATATCCTAATAGGTGGGAGATATTTTTTTGGTAATGGGGTATCGGTGGGTTTTAAGCCGAATTGGAGTAAGGTGTCTTTTAATACTGTGGAGGGAGTAAAAGTTGGTTTTGGTGGATATTTTAAGGTTGAAAGTATGGATAGCGTTTCGCTAAGTTCCAGCTCTTGGAGTGTTAGCCCTGAATTGCGTTATGGTTTTTCAAGTAATCAATTTTATGGGATGGTGGACTTCAAAAAATCATGGAGCAGTAAGCAAAGGGTGATGTCTTATGGTATGAAAGGGGGGAGTTATATATATCAATTTAATTCTGAGGATCCTATTAATGAGCAGGTAAATGCTTTTTATTCCCTCTTTTTCAGACAAAACTATATGAAGCTATATGACCAAAAATTCATTCAGCTATACTTTGAACATAAGCCTAGTGAAGCGTTTAGTTATCAGCTATCCATGAGCTACACAAACAGGAACACTTTGGAAAACAGCAATAGCTACAGCTTTTATAACAAGTCGGGAAGAGCGTATGCTTCCAATAGACCAGAAAATATCGAGGCAGCTGATGGGGCATTTGCTTCCAATGAGTCATTGATTTTGGATTGGAAGATGGAGTTGAGGCCTGGTTTGAAATATTATGTTAGAAATAAAGAAAGGTATGCTATAAATAGTACTGCTCCACTAATAAGCATTGTTTATAGAAAGGGATTGGCCAATATTGGTTTGGGAGAGGAAGCTGCTGATTTTGACCAACTGGAATTGGGCGCTAAGCATGGTTTTAAATTTGGGGTAAGTGGAAAGTTGGAATTCAATATTAAGGCTGGTGGGTTTATCAATAATGAAAACCTCTACTTTATGGATTACAAACATTTTGGGGGCAATAGAACAATTTTTTCCAATATGGGAACGGTGAATAATTACCGGCTCTTGGATTACTATAAATACAGTACAAAGGGAAATTATCTAAGTTCTATTGTTCATTACCAATTCAGAAAGTTGCTTTTTACACAGTTTCCTATGTTAAGGTTCTCTGGGCTTAGGGAAAACTTGTTTGTCAATTATCTTAAAACAGAAGAAAGTCCCCATTATTGGGAGGTAGGATATTCTTTGGATAATTTATTTCGCTTATTCAGGGTAGAATTCGGACTTGGTTTTGAAAACAGCAAATACCAAAGAAGTGGGGTGAGGATTGGTGTAGCCTCATTTATCAATATCAATTAAAAAACCAAAGGCCTTATGATTGCTCATAGGGCCTTTGGTGATGTGTTGAGGGTTAAACCGTCATAATCTCGGCTTCCTTCTTAGTAAATAAAGCGTCAATTTTTGTAGAGTATTGGTCTGTAAGTTTTTGGACAGTGTCCTCAGCTCTTTTGATGTCATCCTCCGGAGCACCATCCTTTTGGAGTTTTTTCAAAGAATCATTGGTATCCTTTCTTACTGTTCTGATGCTGATTTTACCATTCTCGCACTCATTTTTAACTTGTTTAACCAAAGACTTTCTTCTTTCCTCAGTTAAAGGCGGGATGGTTAGCATAACCATTTCTCCATTATTTTGAGGAGCTAGTCCGAGATCGGAGTTAATGATGGATTTTTCTATTTCTCCGATCAGGTTTTTTTCCCAAGGCTTGATGGATAAAGTCCTGGCATCTGGAGTATTTATGGATGCTACCTGCTGGATAGGAGTAGGGGCTCCGTAATAGTCGACCAAGATACCGTCCAAAAGGTTGGGCATAGCTTTTCCGGCCCTGATTTTTAGTAGCTCAGCTGCAGTGTGATCCACTGATTTTTGCATTAACTCCTTGGCTTCATCGAGTTCTAGCTGTATCTCTTCCATTGTAATTAGTTGCTTAATTAGATTTTATTAAAGTACCCACATCTTCACCTTTTACCAAGTTCTGAAGATTGCCTTCTTTATTCATGTCAAACACGATAATAGGCAGGTTGTTTTCCTGACAAAGTGTAAAAGCTGTCATATCCATGACATTGAGGTTTTTTTCATAAACTTCTTGGAAAGAAATATGGGTATATCTTTCTGCATTTTTGTCTTTTTCGGGGTCGGCTGTATATACACCGTCGACTCTTGTTCCTTTGAGCACCACTTCTGCTTCTGTCTCGATGGCCCTTAAACTTGCTGTAGAGTCAGTAGTAAAATAAGGATTACCTATTCCAGCTCCAAATATTACAATACGGCCTTTTTCAAGGTGCCTGATAGCTCTTCTTCTGATAAAAGGCTCGCAAACACTTTCGATTTTTATTCCGGACATCAATCTGGTGTACATGCCGTTTTGCTCAAGAGAACTTTGTAATGCCATGGCATTGATCAAGGTTGCTAGCATTCCCATGTAGTCTCCCTGTACACGGTCAATTCCCACTTTTTCACCCTGTACCCCTCTGAAAATATTTCCGCCTCCAATTACAATGGCGATTTCAACTCCCAGTTCCTTAACTTTTTTGATCTCCTGGGTATATTGCTTGAGTTTGTTGGAGTCGATACCATATCCATTTTCCCCCATCAAAGCTTCACCACTGAGTTTAAGCAGAATTCTTTTGTATTTCATAATGTGTTCGGTTAGCAGAGTGCTAAATACTAGATTGATTATAGAATAGATAAACTCGACAAATATAAATTCTTGAGCCCAGAAAAATAAATCTGGGATTCTAAAATTGTATCAATACTTGATTTTTTTCTACACTATCACCTTTTTTTACCCTGATTTCCTTGACCAATCCATCTCCTGGAGCCTTAAGGATATTCTCCATTTTCATGGCTTCGAGGATGAGCAGAGGTTGGTTTTTAGTGACCTGTTCACCAGCTGTGACTTGGATTTCCAAGATTAGACCTGGCATGGGCGCAGTGACAGATTTTGGTTTATGGTCTTCTCTTCCATTGATTCCCAGCTTTTCCAAGAGGAGGTCAAATTTGTCTCGAATTTGTATTTCAGCCTGTTTGTTGTTCAGTTTTAGTGTAAGGGATTTTTTCTTGGGGTCGAGCCTGACCAGTTCTATATTATATGATTTGTGATTATAAATAATGTTGAAATGCCTTTCATTGAATTGGTAAAGGTCCCAGTGTAAGGCTTTACCATTAATCAAAAAATCTTCGCCATCATGCTCAATACTAAAGTTTTCTTCGTTTATGGATACTGAGTACATTTGATTTAATTTAGCAATACAATATACTATTTATCTTTAAGAAGCCTTTATGAATTTAAAATTCTCTTTCGTACTTCTCACTGTGGGCTTGGGGATTGGGGCCTGCCAGTCCCAAAAACAAGTAGTTGTTCCCAAGGTTCCAGAAATGGTTCAGCCGCCATTGGAGGAAGTTGGTAAATCGGACTATCAGGAATTGATTAAGTCCAAGGAGAATGCGCTCTCCAATTACAGGGAAAGTAGAGAAAGAAAGTTCGATTTGCTGCACACCAGCTTGGAATTGAGTTTTGACTGGGATAAAGAGCTGGTGTACGGAGATGCCATTCTTCAACTGAAACCTTATTTCTATGGGCAGAAGGAGCTAGAACTAGACGCAAAGGATTTTGATATCCTTGTGATAAACTTGCTGGAAAATCAGGAAGAACAGCCTTTGGGAATGAGTTATAATGGAAAAGTATTGAAAGTTTATTTGCCTAAGGTCTTCTCTGCAGAAGATACCTTAAATCTTAGGATAAAGTACATTGCACATCCGAGTAAAAATAGCGGTTTGGGAAGTGAAGCCATAAAGGACAATAAGGGTTTATATTTTATTAATCCTCAAGGGAAAGAGAATAAGCCAAAACAAATTTGGACACAAGGGGAGACGGAGCATAATTCCAAATGGTTTCCGACCATAGATTCTCCAAATGAACGTGCTACGCATGATATCAAACTGACTGTTGAAAACAAGTATACGACTATCAGTAATGGAGAATTGATCCGTCAGACTGCAAACGCAGATGGGACTAGAACTGATTATTGGGAAATGAATCTGCCTCATGCGCCTTATTTGGTTGCTTTGGCTGTCGGTGAATTTGCGAAAGTGCAAGATGAATGGAGAGGAAAGCCAGTAAACTACTATGTGGAAGAAAAATACAAGGAGGGGGCGGCCAAAACCTTTGGAAATACGCCTGAAATGATGAGCTTTTATTCCGAGTTATTGGGAGTGGATTTTCCTTGGCAAAAATATGATCAAATAGTCGTTCGGGATTTTGTATCAGGAGCAATGGAAAATACTACTGCTTCTATTTTTATGGAGGAGTTAAACATGAATGCCCGAGAAGCAATTGATAATGAGTATGAAGGGATCATTGCCCATGAGCTTTTTCATCAGTGGTTTGGTGATTTGGTGACTACGGAGTCCTGGTCAAATTTGCCTTTAAATGAAGCCTTTGCAAATTATGGGGAATACCTTTGGTATGAGCATAAAGAAGGGCGTGATGCTGCTGATCTCCACCATATTGGTGAAATGGAGACTTACTTTTATGAAGCAAGCTCCAAGCAGGTAGACTTGATTCGGTTTGAGTATGAAGATAATGAGGATATGTTTGATAGCCATTCCTATGCAAAAGGGGGGAGAGTGCTACATATGCTACGGAACTATTTGGGAGATAAGGCCTTTTTTAAAGGCTTGAAATACTATTTGACTGAAAATGAGTTTAGTTCAGTGGAAATCCATGATTTGAGATTGGCCATGGAAAAAGTCTCGGGCCGCGATCTAAACTGGTTTTTTGATCAATGGTTTTTGGATTCCGGGCACCCTGAGTTAAAGATCAAAATGGACTACTCTGTTCCAGAGAATATACTTTTAACAGTAACACAAACTCAAGATCTTAACGAGGTTCCATTATACAAATTACCCTTTACAGTAAGTTGGTATGAGAATGGTCGACGTATGGAAAAAGCGTTTGTTCTTGATCGCCAATTTCAGCAGTTTGCATTGGAGAATGAAGTGCCTTTGGATTTGGTCTTGTTTGATGAATATAAGACCTTGCTTGTCAAGAACAATACCAGTAGGAGCAAGCAACAGTTTATGAGTCAATTTGAAAAGTCTATAAGCGGTGTTGCTAGGTATGAGGCCTTGGACAGTCTTAGTAATTTAGACTTGGAGGAAAAAGAAGTGCTTTGGATTTTAGAAAGGGGATTAACTGATACTTATTGGCCGATTAGAGAGATATCCCTTAGTAGGTTAGCCGATAAATCAGAATTGGAAAGTGTGCTGGCTATTGTGAGGAAATTGGCCGCCGAGGATCCCAACAATAGTGTTCGCGCTGCAGCTATAGAAAAGCTAGGAATGCTGGAGGATGAAATCAGCCGTAACAAGTTCTTGGAATGGGTGGAGGATCCTTCCTATTATGTTTCCAGTGCAGCGTTGACAGCGTATTTGGAAAGTGTGGAAGAAGGAGTAGGAAAAGCAATTGTAGCAGAGTCATTCGAGAAGGAGGATAATATACGGATCTTGGTGCCTTTGATTGATTATTATAGCCGTGAGTCCATAGGAGGGAAGGGGGATTGGCTTCATAAGAAATTTGAAGCGACAAATGGAAAATCTTTATATTACTTGATAGGTTTTTACAGTGATTATTTTGTGAGGATGCCAGAAGAAGGTAGTGATCGTGCGATTGAAAATTTATTGGCTTTAGCTGAAAACCATGATGCCAACTATGTTAGGCTTGCGGCATTTCAGGCGCTTTTTGGATTTGTCGATGACCCAGGAATACAGGGAAAGTTGAAGAATGTTTATCTCAAGGAAAAGGATTTGGAAACACAGAAAGCAGAAGAGTACTTTTTGCTTCCATATTTAGATGAAAATTAATTCGCTGATTACGAAAAGCTTAATAAAAAAGGTGTGAAAAAGTTTAGAAATTTTTAGCCAAAGTTTTGAATGTTTCAGGAAAGGGTATACCTTTGCCATCCGTTAAGACAAACAAAAAAGAACAAAAGAGTTCGACAGTCGAAACGAAGTTTGAAATATTGATGAATGGGGGAATACCAAAGCGGCCAACTGGGACGGACTGTAAATCCGTTGACTTATGTCTTCACAGGTTCGAATCCTGTTTCCCCCACACTTTATATTTTCACATTTATTATTAAATTTGTGGAAACTATACAGCAAAAGTTCTTCATAAAGGAACACGACGATTGAAATTATTGTCAATAGTTGATATTCTTTTGCAAGATTTTGGTATGTATAAAATTAATCCTGAGTGGATTTTTCACGAAGGAATTCTAGAGAGTTTCCCTTCGTTCGGGAAGCAATTTAGGAATAGCATAAAAGTATTAGAGTATAAGCGGGAGTAGCTCAGTTGGTAGAGCGGCAGCCTTCCAAGCTGCAGGTCGCGGGTTCGAGCCTCGTCTCCCGCTCTATGCTATTTATAGCGTAGACAATAAATGTTATCAGCCGACGTAGCTCAGGGGTAGAGTGCTTCCTTGGTAAGGAAGAGGTCACGGGTTCAAATCCCGTCGTTGGCTCAGTGACATTAGCAAAATTTAACTAATTCATATCATTAACTAAACAGAGGATTTTCACGCATGGCAAAAGCAACCTTTGACCGTTCCAAACCGCACGTAAATATCGGTACTATTGGTCACGTCGATCATGGTAAGACTACCTTGACAGCTGCCATTACTACTGTATTGGCCAGAAAGGGTCTTTCTGAATTAAGAGATTTCTCTTCTATCGATAATGCTCCAGAAGAGAAAGAAAGAGGTATCACCATTAACACTTCTCACGTAGAATATCAAACTGAATCAAGACACTATGCTCACGTAGATTGTCCTGGTCACGCAGATTACGTGAAAAACATGGTAACTGGTGCTGCGCAGATGGACGGTGCTATTCTAGTAGTTGCTGCCACTGACGGTCCAATGCCTCAAACTAGAGAGCACATTCTTCTTGCTCGTCAGGTAGGTGTACCAGCTCTAGTAGTATTTTTGAACAAAGTTGATTTGGTAGATGATGCTGAGCTTCTTGAGCTAGTTGACATGGAAGTAAGAGAATTGCTTTCTTTCTACGACTTCGACGGTGACAACATTCCAGTTATTGCTGGTTCTGCTCTTGGTGCACTTAACGGTGAGCCTGAGTGGGAAGAAAAAGTAATGGAATTGATGGATGCGGTTGATAACCACATTCCACTTCCTGAGCGTCTTGTTGACAAAGACTTCTTGATGCCTGTAGAGGACGTATTCTCGATCACTGGTCGTGGTACTGTAGCTACTGGTAGAATTGAAAGAGGTGTTATCAACTCTGGTGATCCTGTAGATATCATCGGTATGGGTGCTGAAGGTCTTAAGTCTACTGTAACAGGAGTTGAAATGTTCCGTAAGATTTTGGACAGAGGTGAAGCTGGTGATAACGTAGGTCTATTGCTAAGAGGTATTGAGAAATCTCAGATCAAGAGAGGTATGATTATCTGTAAGCCTGGATCTGTAACTCCTCACGCTCACTTTACTGCAGAAGTTTACGTATTGTCAAAAGAAGAAGGTGGACGTCACACTCCATTCTTTAACAAGTACCGTCCTCAGTTCTACTTGAGAACAACAGACGTTACTGGAGAGATCAAACTTCCTGAAAACGTTGAAATGGTAATGCCAGGTGATAACGTATCTATGGACGTGACTTTGATCAACCCTGTTGCTCTAGAGAAAGGACTTCGTTTCGCTATCCGTGAGGGTGGTAGAACTGTAGGTGCTGGACAGGTAACTGAAATTCTTGACTAATACATAATCAAGATATAAATTCAAATGCGGTTCTGAAATTTTCAGAATCGCATTTGTTTCTTTATAGAATAATACCTACTTTTGCATTCCTTTTGGAATGTAAATGTGTACACGGGCATAGTTCAATGGCAGAATAGCGGTCTCCAAAACCGTTGATGGGAGTTCGAATCTCTCTGCCCGTGCAATTAAAATCATATACCATGAACGTAAAGAACTTTGTTATCGAGTCAATTGACGAAATGAAGAACAAGGTTACATGGCCAAAATATGCCACGTTGCAGAGCAATGCGGTATTGGTTCTTGTTGCCTCTTTGATATTTGCCATAGTTATCGGCTTAATAGATCTGAGCTTCGAGAACATTATGAAATGGTTTTACGATTTATTTTAATTGAATCAATAGTTACTGATGGCAGAACATAAATGGTATGTACTTAGGGTGGTAGCCGGGCAAGAGAAAAAGGCCAAATCTTATTTGGACAATGAAATTGCTAGGCAGAAGCTTGAGGATTTTATTCCTGAGGTTTTGATACCTTCTGAAAAAGTATACGAAATGCGCAATGGCAAAAAGAGAGTCAGAGAGAGAAACTTCTTTCCTGGCTATGTTTTGGTTAATGCGGATTTGTCCCATGGTGAAGCTAATCACGTAATTACGAGTATCCCGGGTGTTATCGGTTTCTTAGGTGCAAATGCAGGAGGAGCTTCCAAGACTCCTGAGCCATTACGACAATCAGAAGTCAACCGTATCTTAGGTAGGGTTGAAGGGATTGATGAATTTGCTGAGAAGCTTGATACGCCATATATAGTTGGAGAGAGCGTTAAGGTAATGGACGGTCCATTCAGTGGTTTCTCGGGAACAATAGAAGAGGTGTTTGAAGACAAGAAGAAGCTTAATGTTATGGTTAAGATCTTCGGTCGAAATACACCTGTCGAATTAAACTTTATGCAAGTAGAAAAACAAGACTAGGAAATGGCTAAGGAAATTACTGGTTATCTGAAATTACAGGTGAAAGGTGGCCAGGCAAATCCATCTCCTCCTGTTGGTCCGGCCCTTGGTTCAAAGGGTTTGAACATCATGGAGTTCTGTAAGCAGTTCAATGCTAGAACTCAGGATAAAATGGGTCAAGTTCTACCTGTTCTTGTTACGATTTATTCGGACAAGTCTTTTGATTTTGTAGTAAAAACTCCTCCAGCATCTAATATGTTGCTTGAGGCTGCCAAACTCAAAGGAGGTTCTCCTGAACCAAACAGAAAGAAAGTAGGCTCAGTTACCTGGGATCAAGTTAAAGAAATTGCTGAGGTGAAGATGCCTGACTTGAATGCCTTTAAAGTGGAATCTGCAATGAAAATGGTTGCAGGTACGGCGAGAAGTATGGGAATCACAGTTTCAGGAAAAGCTCCTTGGGAGGAATAAATAAAAAACAATGGCTAAGTTAACAAAAAAGCAAAAAGAAGCTCTTTCTAAGTACGACCCAAGCCAGCAGTACTCCCTTACTGAGGCTTCTTCAATTGTCAAAGAAATCACGACTACTAAATTTGATGCTTCTGTAGACGTTGACATCCGTTTGGGTGTTGATCCTAGAAAAGCTGATCAAATGGTTAGAGGTGTGGTTGCTTTGCCTCACGGAACAGGAAAAGAGGTTAAAGTACTTGTACTTTGCACACCTGATAAGGAAGAAGAAGCTAAGGAAGCTGGAGCTGACTATGTTGGCTTAGATGACTATATTGCCAAAATTGAAGGTGGATGGACTGACATTGATGTCATCATCACTATGCCTAACGTTATGGCTAAAGTAGGTAGATTAGGTAGAGTATTAGGACCAAGAGGTTTGATGCCTAACCCTAAATCTGGAACTGTAACCCTAGAAGTAGGTAAAGCAGTTAAAGAAGTAAAAGGTGGTAAGATCGACTTTAAAGTAGATAAGTTCGGTATAGTACATGCAAGTGTTGGAAAGGTTTCTTTCGAACCTGCTAAGATCCAAGAGAATGCTCAGGAGCTTATCAATACTATCTCTAAGTTGAAGCCTGCATCTTCTAAAGGTACTTACTTCAAGAGTATACATTTATCTAGCACAATGTCTCCTGGTATTGCAATTGATAAGGGGAGTATTCAAGGTATTTAATTATGACTAGAGAGGAAAAAAAATCAATAATCGAAAGTCTTACCGAGAAGTTTAAAGAAACTCCGCATTTCTATATCGCAGATGCATCAGGTTTCAATGTTGCTCAGGTAAACGCTTTCAGAAGACTGTGTTTCGAGAAGGGCGTTGAATATCGTGTGTACAAAAACACCTTTATCAAAAAGGCGCTAGAAAATCTTGACGCAGATTTTACAGAATTAGAAGGAACTCTTAAAGGTTTTTCAGGTGTTTTGTTTGCTACAGAGACTGCAAGCTTGCCTGCAAAAGTCCTTAAGGAATACAGAAAAAAGGCTGGATCTAAAGAAACAAGACCGGTATTCAAAGGAGCTTCAATTGACAGCGACATTTTCATCGGCGAAGCCAACTTGGACGTGTTGTCATCTTTGAAGTCCAAAGAAGAACTATTGGGCGAAGTTATCGGATTGCTTCAGTCTCCTGCCAAAAACGTTATCTCTGCGCTTAAGAGCGGTCAGGATACATTGGCTGGACTTGTTAAAACTCTTTCTGAAAGAGAATCATAATATCATACAAATCAATTAGAAAAAAATCAGTTAATTTAAAATAATAATACAATGGCAGATCTTAAAGCATTCGCTGAGCAGTTAGTTAACTTGACTGTTAAAGAGGTTAGTGAATTAGCCGAAATATTGAAGGACGAGTACGGTATCGAACCTGCTGCTGCAGCTGCTCCAGTAATGGTAGCTGGTGGTGCTGGTGAAGGTGCTGGTGAAGAAGAAAAATCTTCTTTCGACGTGATCTTGAAAGCTGCTGGTGGACAGAAGTTGGCAGTTGTGAAATTGGTTAAAGAATTAACCGGTCTAGGTCTTAAGGAAGCTAAAGAAGTAGTTGACGGAGCTCCTAAGGCTATCAAAGAAGGAATCGCAAAAGACGAAGCTGAAGCACTTAAGAAGCAACTTGAGGAAGCTGGTGCTGAAGTAGAGCTTAAGTAATTTGAATAACCTCATCTAATAGGTGATGGTTATTGCAATAGACCTGACTTTTTAGTCAGGTCTTTTCCTGTTTGTGCACAGTTTGAAAATTGCACTATTCTAAGCGGAAATTGCCGCATTCAGTTATTAATTATCACTATAAACATATACTGCCTTGGCTATCCAGAATCAAACCGAAAGGAAAAGTTTCTCATCTATTAAGGTAGTCAAAGACTATCCGGATTTCCTTGATATCCAATTGCAATCATTTAAGGATTTTTTCCAATTGGATACTCCCGCTGAAAAGAGGAGACAGGATGGGCTTTTCAAGGTGTTTTCTGAGAACTTCCCTATAAGTGACTCAAGAGAAAACTTTACCCTTGAATTTATTGACTATGCAGTCGACCCGCCTAAATATAGTGTCGGTGAATGTATTGACAGGGGCTTGACTTACTCTGTTCCGTTGAAAGCGAAACTTCGTCTATTGTGTTCAGATGAAGACAATGAAGATTTCGAAACCATCGAACAAGAAGTATTTCTTGGAAACCTACCTTATATGACTGAAAAGGGCTCTTTTGTGATCAATGGAGCTGAAAGAGTCATCGTTTCCCAGTTACACCGTTCCCCTGGGGTATTCTTTGCCCAAAGTAAGCATACAAATGGTACTAAGCTTTATTCTGCCAGGATCATTCCTTTCAAGGGATCTTGGATTGAATTTGCTACAGATATCAATAATGTCATGTATGCTTATATTGACAGAAAGAAGAAATTCCCTGTAACTACCTTGTTGAGAGCCATTGGTTATGGTTCTGATAAAGCCATTTTGGATTTGTTTGGCCTTTCTGAAGAGGTAGAATCAAGCAAAACCAAACTTGAAAAGGTAGTAGGAAGGAAATTAGCAGCCCGTGTTTTGAGAACATGGGTAGAGGATTTTGTGGATGAAGATACCGGAGAGGTAGTTTCAATCGATAGAAATGAAGTACTCTTAGAAAGAGACTATGTGCTGACGGAAGAGGATATCGAATTGATCCTGGATTCTGGAGCTAAGAGTATTATTCTGCATAGAGATGATGTCAATATTGCTGACTACTCTATTATTTATAATACCCTACAGAAGGATAACTCTAACTCAGAGAAAGAAGCGGTTGAGGTAATTTACCGTCAATTGAGAAACACTGAAGCACCTGATGAAGCTACTGCAAGAGAGGTGATTCATGGTTTGTTCTTCTCTGACAAGCGTTATGATCTAGGAGAAGTAGGTAGATATAGAATTAATAAGAAATTGGGATTGGAGATCGAAGCTGAGAAGATCGTTCTTACCACCCAAGATATTATTAGCATTGTTAAGTACCTAATCGGTCTAATCAATTCTAAGGCTGTGGTTGATGATATTGACCACTTAAGCAACAGAAGGGTTAGAACAGTTGGGGAACAATTATATAGCCAGTTCGGTGTAGGTCTTGCTAGAATGGCCAGAACTATCCGTGAGAGAATGAACGTAAGGGACAATGAAGACTTCAAGCCAGTTGATTTGATCAACGCTAGAACGCTTTCTTCTGTCATCAATTCATTCTTTGGTACCAACCAGCTTTCTCAGTTTATGGATCAAACCAATCCATTGGCGGAATTGACGCACAAGCGTAGACTTTCTGCTTTGGGTCCAGGTGGTCTATCTAGAGAAAGAGCCGGTTTCGAGGTGCGAGATGTTCACTATACTCACTATGGTCGTCTTTGTACTATTGAAACTCCTGAGGGACCAAATATTGGTCTGATTTCTTCTCTTTGCGTTCACGCCAAAGTGAACTCTATGGGCTTCTTGGAAACTCCATATAGAAAAGTGAAGGATGGTAAAGCAGGCATGGAATCAGAGGATATCGTGTTCCTTACTGCTGAAGAAGAAGATAATAATAATATTGCCCAGGCAAATGCACCGTTGGAAGATGATGGTACATTCGTTAATGACAGGGTAAAAGCAAGGTTTGAAGGTGACTTCCCTGTATTGGAGCCTAAGGAAATCAGTTATATGGACGTTGCTCCAAACCAGATTGTATCTGTTGCAGCTTCCTTGATTCCTTTCTTGGAACATGATGATGCCAACCGTGCCCTGATGGGATCAAACATGCAGCGTCAGGCGGTTCCTTTGTTGAAAGCCGAATCTCCAATTGTGGGTACCGGTCTAGAAGCAAAAGCTGCCGTTGATTCTCGCTCATTGATCATTGCAGAGGCTGATGGTGTGGTTGACTTTGTTGATGCCAAGAAGATCGTTATCAAATATGATCTAAGCGATGATGAGTTATTGGTTAACTTCAGTGACGAGTACAAGTCTTATGACTTGATCAAGTTCAGAAGAACAAACCAAGATACCACTATCAACTTGACCCCGCTTGTACTGAAAGGTCAGCGTGTTAAGAAAGGCCAAGTATTGGTAGAAGGTTACTCGACCAACCAAGGCGAACTTGCTTTAGGTAAAAACTTGAAAGTGGCTTATATGCCATGGCAAGGATATAACTTTGAGGATGCGATTGTAATATCTGAAAGAGTTGTAAGAGAAGATATCTTTACTTCTATTCACGTAGAAGAGTTCCAACTCGAAGTAAGGGATACCAAACGTGGTGAAGAGGAATTAACCTCTGAAATCCCTAACGTATCTGAAGAGGCTGTTAAGAATTTGGATGAGAATGGTATTATCAGAATCGGTGCTGAGCTGAAAGAAGGAGATATCATTATCGGTAAAATCACTCCAAAAGGAGAGACTGATCCTACCCCAGAAGAGAAATTGCTTCGAGCGATCTTCGGGGATAAAGCAGGTGATGTGAAAGATGCTTCATTGAAAGCTTCTCCTTCATTGAACGGTGTGGTTATCGAGACCAAATTGTTCTCAAGACCTAAAAAAGATAAAGATTTAAGAGCTAAGGCTAAAGCTGAAGTTGAGAAATTGAAGCAGACTTATACTAAGGAACTACTTGGTGTAAGAGCTAAAATGATCAATAAATTGCTAGGTATTCTTGAGGGTAAAACTTCTCAAGGTGTGAAGCACAAGTTTGGTGATGAAATCATCAGCAAAGGCGTGAAGTTCAATGCTCAGAATATTGAGCAGAACTTGTTCCCTGCTAAGAATCCTTACAGAGATGAAAGTAACTACAATGTTCCTGAAGAGGCTAATTTAGTTTCTGACATTATCTTGGATGATTGGACAGATGATGAGCACACTAATAGCTTGATCCAGCAATTGGTTAAAAATTATACCAATACCAGGAATGAAATTTCAGGTAGATTTAAGAGAGATAAATTCACTCTTGAAGTTGGGGATGAGCTTCCTGCAGGTATTGTTCAGCTTGCTAAAGTTTATGTGGCTAAGAAGCGTAAACTAAAAGTAGGTGATAAGATGGCGGGTCGTCACGGTAACAAAGGTATTGTAGCCAAAATCGTACGTGATGAGGATATGCCATTCTTGGAAGATGGAACTCCAATGGATATTGTTCTTAACCCACTTGGGGTACCTTCTCGTATGAACATTGGTCAGATCTTTGAAACTGTATTGGCTTGGGCCGGACAGAAACTTAATAAAAAGTATGCTACTCCAATCTTTGATGGAGCTACAACTGAAGAAGTAGCTGCTGAATTGGATAAAGCGGGTCTTCCATCTTTCGGTAGAACCTATCTATATGATGGTTTGTCCGGTAAGAAGTTTGACCAACCGGTAACCGTAGGTATTGCCTATATGTTGAAACTTGGTCACTTGGTGGATGATAAGATGCACGCTAGATCTATTGGACCATACTCATTGATTACGCAACAGCCATTGGGTGGTAAAGCACAGTTTGGTGGTCAGCGTTTCGGAGAGATGGAGGTTTGGGCACTAGAGGCATTCGGCGCATCTCACGTGCTTCAAGAAATCCTTACTGTGAAGTCAGATGACGTGATTGGTAGGGCCAAAGCTTATGAGTCTATTGTAAAAGGTGAAAACCTTCCAAAACCAAATATTCCAGAATCATTCAACGTATTGGTTCACGAATTAAGAGGTTTGGCATTGGAAATTACCTTAGACTAAAATTAGATCAATTTGGGCCGAAAGGCCCTTCACATACTCACAAAACGAATTATGGCGTTCAGAAAAAATAAAAAACTAAACAACGACTTTTCCAGAGTCACTATTAGTTTGGCTTCTCCGGAATCCATCCTGGATAGCTCTCATGGTGAGGTTACCCAACCTGAAACCATCAATTACAGAACTTACAAGCCTGAGATGGGCGGTCTTTTCTGTGAGCGAATTTTCGGGCCTGTAAAGGACTGGGAATGTCATTGTGGTAAGTATAAGCGCATAAGATATAAAGGTATCATTTGTGACAGATGTGGGGTAGAGGTTACTGAAAAGAAAGTACGTAGAGAAAGAATGGGACATATCGAATTGGTGGTTCCAGTGGCGCATATTTGGTACTTCAAATCTCTTCCTAACAAAATCGGTTACTTGCTAGGACTTCCTACCAAGAAACTTGATCAAATTGTATACTATGAAAGATATGCTGTAATTAATCCTGGTATCAAGGCTGAGGACGGTCTTCAATACCTAGATTTCTTGACAGAAGATGAGTATTTGGATATCATGGACAAGCTTCCAAAAGAGAACCAAATGCTTGATGATGATGATCCTAATAAGTTCATCGCAAAAATGGGTGCTGAAGCTATTGAAATGCTATTGTCAAGACTAGATCTTGATGATCTTTCTTACAGCTTACGTCACCAGGCAGCAACGGATACTTCTCAGCAAAGAAAGGCAGAAGCTTTGAAGCGTCTGAAAGTAGTTGAAGCATTCAGGGATGCGAGAACCAGGATTGAAAACCGCCCTGAGTGGATGGTAGTAAGAATGGTTCCTGTGATTCCACCAGAATTGAGACCTTTGGTTCCTTTGGATGGTGGTCGTTTTGCAACCTCTGATTTGAATGATCTTTACAGAAGGGTGATCATTAGAAACAACCGTCTGAAAAGATTGATCGATATTAAAGCTCCTGAAGTAATTCTTAGAAATGAGAAAAGGATGCTTCAAGAAGCAGTTGATTCCTTATTTGACAACTCAAGAAAGGTTAACGCTGTAAGATCAGACGGTAACAGAGCATTGAAGTCATTATCTGACATGCTTAAAGGTAAGCAAGGACGTTTCCGTCAAAACTTGCTTGGTAAGCGTGTGGATTACTCTGGTCGTTCTGTAATCGTGGTAGGTCCTGAATTGAAACTACACGAGTGTGGTTTGCCTAAGAACATGGCAGCAGAACTTTTCAAACCTTTTATCATCAGAAAACTGATTGAAAGAGGTATTGTTAAGACTGTAAAATCTGCCAAGAAGATTGTAGACAGAAAAGATCCTGTGGTATGGGATATCCTTGAAAATGTATTGAAAGGACACCCTGTATTGCTAAACCGTGCTCCTACGCTTCACAGATTGGGTATTCAGGCTTTCCAACCTAAATTGATAGAAGGAAAAGCTATTCAGCTTCACCCATTGGTATGTACTGCCTTCAACGCCGATTTTGATGGTGATCAGATGGCGGTTCACGTGCCACTTGGCCATGAAGCGATTTTGGAAGCATCTACTTTAATGCTTTCATCACATAACATCCTTAACCCTGCCAATGGAGCTCCTATTACCGTTCCATCCCAGGATATGGTATTGGGTCTTTATTATGTAACCAAAGGTAGAAGATCTACTCCTGAAGAGCCTGTTGCTGGTGAGGGTATGACTTTCTACGGTGAGGAAGATGTGGTAATTGCCTTGAACGAAGGAGTTATTTCTCAGCATGCTTATATAAATTGTAAGGTTACTGTTAGGGAAGAAGACGGATCTTTGGTTGAAAAAGTGATAGAGACTGTTGCTGGTCGATTGATCTTTAACCAGTTTGTTCCTGAAGAAGTAGGTTATGTAAATGAACTACTTACTAAGAAAAAGCTCCAGCAGATTATTGCTGAGGTAGTTAAAATATGTGGTATCGCACGAAGTGCTAAATTCTTGGATGATATCAAGCATCTTGGATTCCAGATGGCCTACCAAGGTGGTCTATCCATGGGATTAAACGATGTAATTATTCCTGAAGATAAGGATCCATTGATCACTAAAGCTAAGGAAGAGGTTGATCAAGTATGGAATAACTACCTAATGGGTCTTATCACAGATAACGAGCGTTATAACCAAGTAATTGATATCTGGACCAGAACCAACTCCAATCTGACTAACATCTTGATGAAGCAGATGGAAGAGGATAAGCAAGGATTCAATGCTATCTATATGATGATGCACTCAGGTGCAAGGGGTTCAAGAGAACAGATTCGTCAGCTAGGTGGTATGAGGGGATTGATGGCCAAGCCGCAGAAAAACCTTCAAGGTTCTGTAGGTGAGATTATCGAAAACCCGATTCTTTCTAACTTTAAGGAAGGTCTAGATGTATTGGAGTACTTTATCTCTACTCACGGTGCTCGTAAAGGTCTTGCCGATACAGCCTTGAAAACTGCCGATGCTGGTTACTTGACCAGAAGATTGGTGGATGTTGCTCAGGATGTAATTGTATCTGAAGAGGATTGCGGAACCTTAAGAGGTCTAGTAGTTCAGGCATTGAAAGATAATGATGAGATAGTAGAACCTCTATCTGAGCGTATTGTGGGTAGGGTATCTGTTCACGATGTGATTGATCCGATTACTGATGAGGTAATTATCCAATCTGGTGAGGAGATCTCAGACGAATTGGCGAAGAAAGTAGATGAGTCTGCAGTTGAAGAAGTTGAGATCAGGTCAGTATTGACTTGTGAGTCCAGAAGAGGAGTTTGTACCAAGTGTTATGGTAGAAACTTGACTACTGGAAATATAGTACAAAGTGGTGAATCAGTAGGGGTAATTGCTGCCCAGTCTATTGGTGAGCCAGGTACGCAGCTTACCTTGAGAACTTTCCACGTTGGGGGTACTGCATCTAACATTTCCGTTGAAGCAAGCATCAATGCCAAGTTTGAAGGCGTTGTTGAATTTGAAGAGGAAATGAGATGGATCAATACCACTAACAAAGAAGGAGATCCTGTAGCGATCGTTATGGGTAGATCAGGTGAGATTAAGATCAATGATGTTAAATCAGGTAAAACCCTAGTTTCAAACCACGTACCTTATGGTGCGATCCTTAATGTTAAGGATGGTCAGAAAATCGGTAAAGGTGATTCCTTGTGTACTTGGGATCCATATAACGCCGTGATCTTGTCTGAGTTTGACGGTGAGGTATCATTTGATTCCATTATTGAAGGCATTACTTTCAAAGAAGTAGCCGATGACCAAACTGGTTATAGAGAGAAAGTAATCATCGATACTAAAGATAAAACTAAAAACCCTGCTGTAGTTGTAAACTATGGAGATGAGACCAAAGGATACAATATACCTGTAGGTGCTCACCTTGCAGTGGAAGAAGGAGACAAAGTTAAAGCTGGTCAGATTCTTGTAAAAATTCCTCGTTCTGTAGGTAAGACAAGAGATATTACCGGTGGTCTTCCAAGGGTAACCGAGCTTTTCGAAGCGCGTAACCCTTCTAACCCTGCTGTGGTTTCTGAAATTGACGGTGTGGTGACTTATGGTGGTATCAAGCGTGGTAACCGTGAAATCTTTATTGAATCTAAAGATGGAGTGAAGAAGCGTTATATGGTATCATTGTCTAAGCACATTTTGGTTCAGGAAAATGACTTTATTAGAGCTGGTGAAGCACTTTCTGATGGTGCTATTACTCCTAATGATATCCTTTCCATTAAGGGACCAACTGCTGTTCAGGAATACTTGGTGAATGAAATTCAGGAAGTATACCGTCTACAAGGTGTGAAAATCAATGATAAGCACATTGAGGTTATTGTTAGCCAGATGATGCAAAAAGTTGAAATCCTTGATGCTGGTGATACTGGATTCCTTCAAGGACAAGTAGTAGATAAATGGGCTTTCCGTGAGGAAAATGACAATATTCTTGATAAGAAAGTTGTTATGGAGCCTGGGGATTCTGCCACGCTTAAAGCAGGTATGATCATCACTGCTAGAAGACTTAGAGATGAGAATTCAAGCTTGAAGCGTAAAGACTTGAAACTGGTACAAGTAAGAGATGCAGAAACTGCAGTTTCTAAGCCAACCCTTCAAGGTATCACTGCCTCTTCATTGGGTACTGAAAGCTTTATCTCGGCTGCTTCCTTCCAGGAAACAACCAAAGTATTGAGTGAGGCTGCTATCAGAGGTAAGCGTGATGAGCTACTTGGTCTAAAAGAGAATGTGATCGTAGGTCACTTGATTCCTGCAGGTACAGGTCAACGATATTTCAAAGATATTATCGTTGGATCCAAGGATGATCTGGAAAAACTTTCCACTTCTGAAAAGGAAAAAGGCTCGCGTAAGACTAAGGAAGCCGTAAAGTAATTAGAGTTTAACTTTATATAAAAGGCCTGTAAATCGCAGGCCTTTTTTTAATTAAAAGGGAAATGGAAGATAACAAAGACGAGAAAAAGCACAATAATCAGCAGATCAATGTGGAATTGACTGATGAAATTGCAGAAGGGATTTATTCCAATCTGGCAATGATTGCGCATTCCAATTCTGAGTTTGTGATTGATTTTATTCGTTTGATGCCTGGAGTACCTAAGGCAAGGGTTAAGTCAAGGATCATAATGACCCCTGATCACGCTAAAAGGTTATTGTCTGCACTGAAGGATAATATAGATAAGTACGAGAGTGCATTTGGGAAAATTGAATCAGGATCTGAGACACCAGAATTCCCGATGAATTTTGGTGGAACATTAGGAGAGGCTTAAATAAAATATAACCCTTTAATTTTGTTTGTTTTACCTATTTGATTACCTTTGCAGTCCAAATTTCATATGTTAAAGGAGTATTAAAATTATCAGTTAATGCCTACTATACAACAGTTAGTTAGAAAAGGTAGAACTACCCTTGAGTCAAAATCAAAGTCTAGAGCTTTGGATGCTTGTCCTCAAAGAAGGGGTGTTTGTACCAGGGTGTATACTACTACACCAAAGAAGCCTAACTCGGCTATGAGAAAAGTAGCCAGGGTTAGATTGACAAATGGAAAAGAAGTGAATGCTTACATTCCAGGTGAAGGTCACAATTTGCAAGAGCACTCTATCGTATTGATCAGAGGTGGTCGTGTGAAAGATTTGCCAGGTGTACGTTATCACATCATCCGTGGTGCACTAGATACTGCAGGGGTTAAAGACCGTAAGCAAGGTCGCTCTAAGTACGGTGCGAAACGTCCTAAGGACAAGAAATAATCAATTGAAAAAAACTGAACAATGAGAAAAGCGAAACCAAAAAAGAGATATATTCTTCCTGATCCAAAGTTTAATGATACTTTGGTGACCAAGTTTGTTAACTGTCTTATGGTTGATGGGAAGAAGAGTATTGCTTACAAAATTTTCTACGATGCAGTAGACAAAGTAGAAGAAAAATTGGGTGAGAATGGTCTTGAGGTTTGGAAAAAAGCGCTTAACAATATCACTCCATCTGTAGAGGTGAAGAGTCGTAGAGTTGGTGGTGCAACATTCCAGGTTCCAATGGAAGTAAGGCCAGAAAGAAAAATGTCACTGGGTATCAAGTGGATGATCACTTTTTCTAGAAAAAGAGGTGAGAAGACCATGATGGATAGACTGGCTGGAGAAATCATAGCTGCTTCTAAGGGTGAAGGCGCTGCTGTTAAGAAGAAGGACGATACCCACAGAATGGCAGAAGCCAACAAAGCATTCTCACATTTTAGATTCTAATACAAGATGGCAAGAGATTTAAAATTAACAAGAAATATCGGTATCGCTGCCCACATCGATGCCGGGAAGACTACCACCACAGAGCGTATCCTTTTTTACTCTGGTGTATCTCACAAAATCGGTGAGGTTCACGATGGAGCCGCTACTATGGACTGGATGGCTCAGGAGCAAGAAAGAGGTATTACCATTACTTCTGCTGCGACTACCGTTTTTTGGCCATACAGAGACAAAAAATACCAAATCAACATTATCGATACTCCAGGTCACGTTGACTTTACTGTAGAGGTAAACAGATCTCTAAGGGTACTTGATGGTTTGGTGTTCTTGTTTAGTGCTGTGGATGGTGTTGAACCTCAGTCTGAAACTAACTGGAGACTAGCTGATAATTATAAAGTAGCTCGTATCGGTTTCGTTAACAAAATGGACCGTGCTGGAGCTAACTTCCTTGAAGTTTGTAAGCAAGTAAAAGAAATGCTTGGGAGCTATGCAGTTCCTTTGCAAATTCCAATCGGTGCGGAAGATAAATTCCGTGGTGTTGTTGACTTGATCAACAACCGTGCGATCGTTTGGAATGAAGAGGATATGGGAATGACTTTCGAAGAAGTTCCGATTCCTGAAGATATGAAAGATGAGGTAGAGGAATACAGAGAGTATTTACTTGAAGCTGTGGCTGAATATGATGAGACTTTGATGGAGAAATTCTTCGAAGATTCTAATTCAATCACTGAAGAAGAGATTCTTTCTGCTCTTAGAAAAGCAACCATCGATATGAAAATTGTTCCGATGGTATGTGGATCTTCTTTCAAAAACAAAGGTGTACAGACCATGCTAGATCTAGTTATGGAATTGCTACCTTCTCCACTGGATAAAGATAATATCATCGGTCATGACCTTGAAGATGAAGAGAAGGAAGTTTCTATTGCACCAAATACTGATGAGCCTTTTGCAGGTCTTGCGTTTAAGATTGCAACTGACCCATTCGTAGGACGTCTTTGTTTCGTAAGGGCTTACTCAGGTGTTCTTGAGTCTGGTTCTTATGTATTCAATAGCCGTTCTGGTAACAAAGAGCGTATTTCTCGTGTGTTCCAAATGCACGCTAATAAGCAAAATCAGATCGAACGACTAGAGGCCGGTGATATCGGAGCTGTTGTTGGATTTAAAGATATTAAAACTGGAGATACGCTTTGCGCTGAAAACCGTAAAGTAGTGTTGGAATCCATGATCTTCCCTGAGCCTGTTATCGGTTATGCTATCGAGCCTAAGACTCAAGCTGACGTTGATAAGTTAGGTATGGCTGTTGCCAAATTGGTGGAAGAAGATCCTACCTTGCAGGTAAATACGGATCATGAAACTGGACAGACTATCCTTAGAGGTATGGGTGAACTTCACCTTGATATCATCATGGACCGTCTGAAAAGAGAGTTTAAGGTAGAGGTGAACCAAGGTGCTCCACAGGTTGCTTATAAGGAAGCTTTGTTTGGTAACGTAGAGCACAAAGAAGTTTATAAGAAGCAGTCAGGTGGTAAAGGTAAGTTTGCCGATATCGTATTCGAACTTGGACCAAAAGAGGCTGATGCTGAGACTGGAGAAGTTAAGCCAGGTTTGGAATTTGTAAACGGAATCGTTGGTGGTGTTATTCCTAAGGAATTTATCCCTGCTATTCAGAAGGGTTTCCAAGAGGCAATGAAGAATGGTCCTTTGGCTGGGTATCCAGTTGAAGCCATGAAAGTTAGGTTGTTCCATGGATCTTTCCACGATGTCGATTCAGATGCACTTTCTTTTGAACTAGCTGCAAGAATAGGTTTCAAGGAAGCTGCTAAGAAAGCCAAGCCACAGTTGTTGGAGCCAGTAATGTCTGTTGACGTGGTAACTCCTGATGAATATACTGGTCCTATCACAGGTGACTTGAACAGAAGAAGAGGTTTGATGAAAGGTATGGATACCAAAGGTACTTCATCTGTAATCAAAGCTGCAGTTCCATTGTCAGAATTGTTTGGTTATATCACTGACCTAAGAACAATTTCATCAGGTAGAGCTACTGCCTCATTGACATTCTCTCATTATGAGCCTGTTCCTAATAACATAGCTGAAGGTGTTATTGCCGAAGTTAAAGGAGCTAAAGCCTAAAACTAAAAGAAAATGAATCAGAAAATTAGAATAAAACTTAAGTCTTACGATCATACTTTGGTGGACAAGTCATCTGAGAAAATCGTAAAAGCTGTGAAAACTACAGGTGCTGTGGTAGTTGGTCCAATTCCATTGCCTACTAAAAAGGAAAAATTTACTGTGTTGAAATCTCCACACGTAAATAAGAAGGCTAGAGATCAGTACCAATTATGTACTTACAAAAGATTGGTTGATATCTACTCTAACAGTTCTAAAACTGTGGATGCTTTGATGAAAATTGAACTTCCTAGTGGTGTAGATGTTGAGATCAAAGTTTGATCTGGATACTATCTAAGATATGAAAAACCTGTTCGCTTTGGTGGACAGGTTTTTCTTTTATCCGCTCTTTTCTCATAGATTATTCGGTTTGATGTGATGTAAGTTGGTGACTTATAGAACAATATTTTTGTAAATGTTTGAAAATATATAAGTTGTAATTTGTAAGGTGTTTATAAATTACTAACTTTGCAGTCCTTAAAAAGGCACAAGTGTGTAAATACTTGTGCATAATTGTATTATATAACAGAAGATGTCTGGAATAATAGGTAAAAAAGTAGGAATGACTAGCATTTTCAGTGCCGATGGGCGTAATGTCGCATGCACGTTAATAGAAGCTGGTCCTTGCGTAGTGACGCAAGTAAAAAATGTTGAAACAGACGGGTACAGCGCTGTTCAGTTGGGGTACGGTGAGCGTAAGGAGAAAAACACTCCTAAGCCACTTTTAGGCCATTTCAAAAAGGCCGGTACTACTCCTAAGCAGAAAGTTGTAGAATTCAGAGACTTCAGAGTTGAATTTGAAGGTCAGGTGGATTTGGGGAAAACCGTAAAAGCTGGTGAGGTATTCGGTGAAGGTGACTTTGTTGATGCTATCGGTACTTCTAAAGGTAAAGGTTTCCAAGGTGTAGTAAAACGTCACGGATTTGCAGGTGTAGGTGGTGCGACTCACGGTCAGCATAACCGTCAAAGACACCCAGGTTCCATCGGTGCTTGTTCATGGCCTTCAAGAGTATTCAAAGGCTTGAGAATGGCAGGTAGAATGGGTGGTAGCCGCGTGAAGGTTTTGAACCTTAAGGTATTGAAAGTCTATCCTGAAAAGAACTTGATCTTGGTAAGTGGCTCTGTCCCTGGTCCAAAAAATTCTTTCGTTATTTTAGAGAAGTAATCAAATGGAATTAGCAGTATTAAAACATAACGGTGAAGAGACAGGTAGAAAGGTTAGTCTTTCTGACGAAATTTTCGCGATCGAGCCTAATGATCATGCGATCTACCTGGATGTGAAGCAGTTTTTGGCCAACCAAAGACAGGGTACGCACAAGAGCAAAGAGAGGGCTGAGATAGCCGGCTCAACTAAGAAAATCAAGAAACAAAAAGGTACAGGTGGTGCCAGAGCTGGTTCTATAAAATCTCCATTGTTCAGAGGTGGAGGAAGAGTATTCGGTCCTAGACCAAGAAACTATTCTTTCAAATTGAACAAGAAAGTAAAACAATTGGCAAGAAAGTCTGCCCTTACTTACAAAGTACAGGATAATAGCCTTACAGTTTTGGAAGATGTGAACTTTGATTCTATCAAAACCAAAAACTTTGTATCGTTATTGTCAGGTCTTTCTTTGGCGGATAAGAAAACATTGTTTGTGCTTCCAGAAGCTAACAAGAATGTTTATTTGTCAAGTAGAAACCTACCAAAGGCACAGGTAAAAACAGTAAGTGATGTAAATACTTATGATTTGCTTCACGCTGATACATTGGTGCTTTGTGAAGGTTCAGTAAGTAAGTTAGAAACCCTTTTATCGAAGTAATACAATGGATATACTAAAGAAGCCTTTGATTACGGAAAAGATTTCTGCCTTGAACGAAAGTGGTGTTTATGGATTTGTAGTTGAGAAAACTGCAAAGAAACCAGAAATCAAAGCAGCCGTAGAGAAAATGTTTGATGTAAAGGTGGTGTCTGTTAGAACGATGCGTTATGCAGCGAAGCAGAAGACACGTTACACAAAAAGTAAAGTAGTATCCGGTTATACCAATGCTTTCAAGAAAGCTATTGTACAAGTAGCCGAAGGAGAAGTAATTGACTTTTACGGAGAAATTTAATTGAATCAGAATCATGGCAGTTAAAAAATTAAAGCCTGTAACCCCCGGTACCAGATTTAGGATGGCTCCGGCTTTTGATGAGATCACTAAATCAAAGCCAGAAAAGTCTTTATTGGCTCCGTTGAAGAAATCAGGTGGTAGAAATAACTCTGGAAAAATGACTGCGCGCTACTTAGGTGGCGGTCATAAGAGAAGACTTAGAATTGTAGATTTTAAGCGTAATAAATTTGATGTTCCTGCAACTGTTAAGGCGATCGAATATGATCCTAACAGAACTGCTCGTCTAGCGTTGTTATACTATGCTGACGGTGCTAAAGCATACATCATTGCTCCGGAAGGTTTGGAAGTAGGCCAAACTGTAGTATCCGGTGAGAATGTAGCTCCAGAAGTAGGTAATAACCTTCCAATGAAGAACATTCCTTTAGGTACCATCATCCACAATGTGGAATTGAAGCCTGGAAAAGGTGGTGCTATGGCAAGAAGTGCTGGTGGTTATGCCCAACTAGTTGCTAAAGAAGGCAAGTATGTAACTATCAAACTTCCTTCAGGGGAAATGAGATTGGTACTTGCTGTTTGTACAGCTACTATAGGTTCAGTGTCTAATGCGGATCATATGAACGTGGTACTTGGAAAGGCTGGTAGAAACCGTTGGTTAGGAAAGAGACCTAGAGTAAGAGGTGTAGCGATGAACCCTGTTGATCACCCAATGGGTGGTGGTGAAGGCCGTTCTTCAGGTGGACACCCAAGATCTAGGACTGGTTTGCTAGCTAAAGGTAAAAAGACCAGAAGTCCTAAAAAGTATTCAAATAAGTTTATCGTTAGTAAAAGATCTAAATAATTATGGCACGTTCATTAAAAAAAGGGCCTTATATAGCTCATCACTTGGCCAAAAAAGTAGATGCAATGAACGAATCCGGCAAAAAGTCTGTCATCAAGACTTGGTCAAGAAGATCTATGATCTCTCCGGATTTTGTTGGCCATACCTTTGCTGTGCATAACGGAAACAAGTTTATTCCAGTTTTTGTAACAGACAACATGGTAGGTCACAAGCTTGGTGAATTTGCTCCTACAAGAAACTTTAGAGGTCACATTGCCAAAAAAGATAAAGGAAAGAGATAATCATGGAAGCAATAGCAAGACTAAATAATGTTCCTACTTCGCCTCGTAAGATGCGTCTTGTAGCAGACCTTGTAAGAGGGCTACGTGTAGGTAACGCCTTGAGTATATTGAAATTCACACCTAACCATGGTGCGATCAAATTGGAAAAACTTTTGCTTTCTGCCATTGCAAACTGGCAGGCAAAAAATCCAGATGTAAAACTTGAAGAGGCTGATCTTTATGTGAAGACCATTCAAGTAGATGGTGGTCGAATGCTTAAAAGACTTAGACCTGCTCCCCAAGGTAGGGCCCACAGAATTCGTAAAAGATCAAATCATGTGATCTTAGTAGTTGATGCTTTCAACACTGAGGTTACCGCTGATGAAGTAGAAACAAAAGAAAACGCTAATTAAGATTAGAATATGGGACAAAAAGTTAACCCTATTGGTCTTAGACTAGGTATCGTTAAGGGCTGGGATTCTAACTGGTATGGCGGCAGAGATTTTGCCGACAAACTATACGAAGATCAAAAGATCAGAAAATATGTATATGCTAGGATCCCTAAGGGAGGCATTGCAAAGGTTATTATCGAAAGAACGCTAAAAAGAATCACGCTTACTATCCATACTGCCCGTCCAGGAGTAGTAATCGGTAAAGGTGGTGCTGAAGTCGATAAACTAAAAGAAGAGCTGAAAAAGCTTACCAGCAAGGATGTTCAAATCAACATTTTTGAAATCAAACGTCCTGAGTTGGACGCCAAGTTGGTAGGAGAGTCTATAGCTCAACAACTTCAAGCAAGGATATCATTTAGAAGGGCAATGAAGCAATCAATTGCTGCTACTATGAGAGTAGGTGCTGAAGGAATTAAAATCAAATTATCAGGACGTCTTGGAGGTGCTGAGATGGCTAGATCTGAAATGTACAAAGAAGGAAGAATTCCTTTGCATACATTGAGAGCTGACATCGATTATGCTATTTCTGAAGCGAACACCATCTACGGTATCATCGGTATCAAAGTATGGATTTTCAAAGGTGAAGTTTACGGTAAGAGAGATCTTTCTCCAAATGCCGGAATAGCTAACGAAAAATCAAGTGGTGCCGGTCGTAGAAGAAGAGAAGGCGGACCAAAGAGAAGAAAGAGAAATAACTAATTTTCACCCCATAAGTGAGAAATCATGTTACAGCCAAGAAGAACGAAATTTAGAAAAATGCAAAAAGGGCGTATCAAAGGGATCGCGCAAAGAGGGCATACGCTCGCTTTCGGTAACTTTGGTATCAAGTCCTTAGAAGCAGGATGGATTACCTCCCGTCAAATTGAAGCAGCTCGTATTGCGATGACTAGAGCAATGAAGAGGGAAGGTCAGGTATGGATCAGGATTTTCCCTGACAAGCCTATCACTAAGAAGCCTGCAGAGGTTCGTATGGGTAAGGGTAAAGGTGCTCCTGAGTACTGGGTTGCAGTAATCAAGCCGGGAACCATCCTTTTTGAAGCTACAGGTGTAAGTAAGGAATTGGCCCAAGAGGCCCTTCGTTTAGCTCAGCAAAAGCTTCCAGTGAGTACAAAATTTGTAGTGCGTAGAGATTACGTAGGATAATAGGAACTATGAAAAACTCTGAAATCAAAGCACTCTCCGAGAGTGAAATCATTGAGCGTATTGCCTCTGAGCAAGAAAAACTAACTAAGTTACGTTTTGCCCATGCAATTTCTCCGATTGAGAATCCCAATAGAATTAGCGAGACAAGAAAGCTTATCGCAAGATTGAAGACTTTTTTGAGCGCAAAACAACTAGCTAAATAATAAGAAGATGGCTACTGAGAGAAATCTACGTAAAGAAAGAATAGGAAAAGTAGTCAGCAGCAAAATGGATAAATCCATCACTGTAGCCGTAGAGAGAAGGGTTAAGCACCCGATTTACGGTAAGTTTGTTGCTAAGACTACCAAATTTATGGTTCATGACGAGAAAAACGAGTGTGGCAAAGGAGACCTCGTTAAAATTAGTGAAACTCGTCCGCTGAGTAAGAATAAGCGTTGGAGATTAGTAGAAATATTAGAAAGAGCTAAATAATCATGATACAGTCAGAATCCAGATTAAGTGTAGCGGATAATTCAGGTGCCAAGGAAGTGCTTGTTATCCGAGTACTGGGAGGAACCGGTAAGAGATATGCCTCTATCGGAGATAAAGTTGTCGTGACGGTAAAGTCTGCTCTTTCTTCCAGCAATATGAAAAAAGGTACCGTTTCTAAAGCGGTGATCGTAAGAACTCGAAAAGAAGTTAGAAGAAAAGATGGATCTTATATCCGTTTTGAAGATAACGCAGCAGTTCTTTTGAACAATAACGACGAGCCAAGAGGTACACGTATCTTTGGTCCGGTAGCAAGAGAGCTGAGAGAGAAGCAATTTATGAAGATCGTATCTTTGGCACCAGAAGTATTGTAATCATGGAAAGAAAAAAGAATAAGCAACCAAAATTGCACATCAAAACTGGCGATACTGTAAAAGTATTGTCTGGTGATGACAAAGGTAAGACTGGTAAAGTACTTTCGGTAAACTTGGAGAAGAGCAGAGCTATCGTTGAAGGCCTTAACATGGTAACCAAGCACGTAAAGCCTACAGCTACCAACCCTCAAGGAGGTATCGAAAAGAAAGAGGCTGCCATTCATGTAAGTAACTTGATGCTTGTAGACCCTAAAACTGGTGAAGCTACCAGAACAGGAAGAAAGCCAGGTGAAAATGGAAAATTAGTTAGATATTCTAAGAAAACCGGGGAGGTGATCAATGGCTAATCCTAGAGTAAAAGAAAAATACGTTAAGGAAATTTCTCCTGCACTTAAGGAGAAATTCCAATATAAAACAGTAATGCAGGTGCCTAAGTTGACCAAAATCGTGATCAACAAAGGTATTGGTGCAGCTGTTGCTGATAAAAAATTGGTAGACCAAGGAGTTGAAGAGCTTACTTTGATCACTGGTCAAAGAGCTGTAGCTACTAAAGCTAAAAACTCTATCTCTAACTTTAAGTTGAGAGACGGTATGCCAATTGGTGCAAAAGTTACCCTTCGTGGAGACAAAATGTGGGAATTCCTTGATCGTCTTACTACTGTGGCTCTGCCACGTGTAAGGGACTTCAAAGGAATCAGCGACAAAGGTTTTGACGGAAGAGGAAACTACACCTTGGGTGTCACGGAGCAGATTATCTTCCCAGAAATCAGCATTGAGAAAGTGAACAGAATCTCAGGTATGGACATCACGTTTGTGACTACTGCTGAAACAGATGAAGAGAGCTATGCCTTGTTGAAAGCTTTCGGGATGCCTTTTGTAAATAATAATAAAGAAGAATAATTATGGCAAGAGAAGCGATCAAAGCTCGTGAAAGAAAAAGAGAGCGTCTTGTTGCAAAGTATGCTAAGAAGAGAGCTGAATTAAAAGCAGCCGGTGATTTTGAAGCACTGGATAAACTGCCTAAAAATGCATCTCCAGTAAGACTTCACAACAGATGTAAATTGACTGGCCGTCCTAAAGGTTATATGAGGAAGTTTGGTATCAACAGGGTTACCTTTAGAGAAATGGCTTCTGCGGGAAAAATTCCTGGTATAACTAAAGCGAGCTGGTAAAAATCAGAAAAAGTTTTTATTCTAAGAATCAATGTGTAACTTTGCACGCCTTAAAGCGCATGCAGTTAGACTTATAATAATATGACTGATCCAATAGCTGATTATTTGACCAGGTTGAGAAATGCCATTAAGGCATCTCACCGTATCGTTGAGATACCTGCTTCTAATATCAAGAAGGAGATTACGAAAGTGCTTCACGATAAGGGATATATCCAGAACTATAAGTTCGAGGAGAATGGACCTCAGGGAACGATTAAAATTGCCCTGAAGTACAACCCATCTACTAAGCAGAATGCTATCGTTAATCTTTCTAGAGTAAGTAAGCCAGGTCTAAGAAAATACGCACCGAAAGATGAACTTCCTAGAGTAATCAACGGCCTAGGAATTGCGATTATCTCCACTTCTAGAGGAGTGATGACTGATAAGGAAGCCCGTACCGAAGGTATCGGCGGGGAAGTACTTTGTTACGTATATTAATAATACCGTTATGTCAAGAATAGGTAAAAAACCAATAAATCTACCAGCGGGTGTTACTGTAGACGTGGCAACAGGTAATGTTGTTACTGTTAAAGGTCCCAAAGGTACGCTATCTCAGGATGTGAATCCCGACATTGCCGTTGCGGTGGAAGACAATCAAGTTGTTTTGACTCGTCCTACCGAATCGAAGAGACATAAGTCACTTCACGGCCTGTATCGTTCTTTGATCAACAATATGGTTGTTGGTGTTAGCGAAGGTTACAAAAAGGAATTGGAACTAGTGGGTGTGGGTTATAAAGCCGCCAACCAAGGTCAAGTTTTAGAACTTTCTTTAGGTTACTCTCACAGTATCTTTTTTGCACTTCCAGCAGAGATTAAAGTGAATGCTGAGACTCCAAAGGGTAAAAACCCATTGGTAACCCTAGAGGGTATTGATAAAGAATTGATCGGGCAAATAGCCGCTAAAATCAAGTCTCTACGTAAGGTTGAGCCTTACAAAGGTAAAGGTATCCGTTTCGTAGGTGAGATTGTTAGACGTAAGGCTGGTAAAACTGCCGCTAAAAAATAATTGAGAGATGGCTTTTAATAAGAATTCAAGAAGACTTAGGATCAAGAGAAGTATCCGGAAGAAGATTTCCGGTACTGATAAAAGACCTCGTTTGTCCGTATTTAAAAGCAATACGGGAATATACGCTCAACTAATTGACGACCTTAAGGGTCACACGCTAGCACAAGCTTCTTCTAAGGAGCTTGGTGCTACTAAGAACGCTAATATTTCTGTTTCTAAGGAAGTGGGAAAAAAAATAGCCGAGCGTGCAGTAGCAGGCGGATTCACAGAAGTAGTTTTTGATAGAAGTGGCTACTTATATCATGGTAATGTAAAAGCTCTTGCCGATGGTGCGAGAGAAGGTGGCCTTAAATTTTAATTAATTATGTCCCAATTAAGAAAAAAACCCATTAGGGCAACAGATACAGAGCTTAAGGAAAAAGTAGTAGCTATTAACCGAGTAGCTAAAGTAGTGAAAGGTGGTAGAAGGTTCTCTTTTTCTGCTATAGTAGTTGTAGGAGATGGTAACGGTGTCGTGGGATACGGATTAGGTAAAGCTAATGAGGTGACCGATGCAATTACCAAAGGTATAGAGGACGCTAAAAAGAGTTTGGTACAAGTGCCAATCTTGAAAGGAACTATTCCTCACGAAGCTATTGGTAAATTCGGCGGTGGATTGGTTTTGATCAAGCCAGCTGCTCCAGGTACCGGTGTTATTGCGGGTGGTGCGATGCGTGCTGTATTGGAAAGTGCTGGTGTTACAGATGTATTGGCTAAGTCCAAAGGATCTTCAAACCCTCACAATGTGGTGAAAGCTACCATCGATGCCTTGTCTCAAATGAGAGATGCTATCGCGGTTTCACAACAACGTGGTGTTAAATTGTCTAAAGTATTTAACGGGTAAGAACATGGCGAAGGTAAAAGTAACGCAAGTTAAAAGCACGATCAACAGACCAAAGAATCAAAAAGCAACCATTGTTGCTTTGGGTCTTGGTAAGATCAATAAATCTGTGGAAGTAGAGAATACTCCCCAGATTGCTGGAATGATAAGAAAAGTTAGTCACCTTGTAAAAGTGGAGGAAGCCTAATTATGAAACTACATACATTACAACCTGCAAAAGGTTCTGTAAAAAGCCGAAAGAGAATCGGTCGTGGTACAGGATCTGGAAGAGGAGGAACTTCAACAAGAGGTCATAAAGGTGCTCAATCAAGATCTGGATATAGCCGGAAATTGGGCTTTGAAGGTGGTCAGATGCCACTTCAAAGAAGAGTTCCTAAGTTTGGCTTCAAGAGTCTTAATAGAATCGAATGCAAACCAATTAATTTAGACGTATTACAATCAGTAGCTGAAAAGCTTAATACTGACACTGTTACGTTTGATACTTTGGTAGAAAATGGATTGGTTTCTAAAAAAGATGTTGTAAAAGTCCTAGGAAGAGGCGAACTTACGGCGAAATTAAACGTAAGTGCTCATTATTTCTCAGCTTCTGCTATAGAAACTATTGAAAAATTGGGCGGGACTGTTAACAAGATTTAACCAATGAAAAAATTTATCTCAACAGTTAAGAATATCTTTTCTATTGAAGATTTAAGGATCCGTATCCTGAATACAATCGGTTTTCTGATTGTATTCAGATTGGGTTCTTATATCGTATTACCAGGTGTGGATCCTAGCCAACTGAAAGAATCCTCTGAGGGTATTTTCGGTTTGATAGACACTTTCCTGGGGGGGGCATTTAGTAATGCTTCTATCTTTGGATTAGGTATTATGCCTTATATCTCTGCATCTATTGTATTGCAATTATTAACTGTTGGAGTACCTTATTTTCAAAAGCTTCAAAAGGAAGGTGAGTCTGGAAGGAAGAGAATCAACCAAATTACAAGAGTGTTGACCATCTTGATTACCTTGGCTCAAGGTGTGGGGTATATTACCGCTACTATTCCTAATGAAGCCATCATGGTTAGTAAGACATTATTTACCTTTAGCTCTCTTGTACTATTGGCTTCAGGTACCATGTTCTGCATGTGGCTTGGAGAGAAAATCACTGAGAAAGGAATTGGTAATGGTATTTCAATGCTGATCATGATCGGTATTATCTCTAGATTCCCAGGAGCAATTTTGGGTGAGGTAGTATCAAAAGGTACATCTGGGGCATTGTTGTTGATCATTGAATTCTTTGTGTTGTTCTTCGTTGTTGTAGGCGTAGTAGCCTTGACAGAAGCGACTAGAAGAATACCTGTACAATACGCCAAGCAAGTTGTTGGAGGTAAAGTATACGGAGGTCAACGTCAGTATATCCCTATAAAGGTAAATGCCTCTGGTGTGATGCCTATCATCTTTGCACAGTCATTAATGTTTGTGCCTGCATTGGTAGCTCAAATTTGGGCTTCGGAAAGTGACATTGCCAATTATATTGGTAACACATTCAGTAGTCCTACATCTTGGCAGTACAACTTGGTATTTGCTATCATGATTATTCTGTTTACCTTTTTCTACACTGCAATTACTGTTAATCCAGAACAAATTGCTGAGGATATGAAAAGGAATGGAGGATTTGTTCCTGGTGTTAAGCCTGGAGCGCCAACAGCAGATTTTATAGATAATATAATTTCAAGGATTACCTTACCAGGATCTGTATTATTGGCAGCTGTGGCTATTATGCCTGCTTTCGCTATGATGGCTGGAGTTAGTAATCAGTTCTCAGGTTTCTATGGTGGTACATCTTTACTGATTATGGTGGGTGTGATCATGGATACCTTGAGACAAATAGAAAGCTATCTACTGATGAGGCACTATGAAGGAATGATGAAGAGTGGCAACATGAAAAACAATCCTTCAAATTACGCAGTAGCATAATATGATACATTATAAGACTTCAGAGGAAGTCCAGTTAATAAAAGAAAGTGCTCAAATATTAGGTAAGGCTCACGGAGAAGTGGCCAAACTTGTAAAGCCAGGGGTAAAGACCGCTGACTTAGATAAAGTTGCTGAAGAATTTATAAGGGATCACGGAGGTATACCTTCATTTAAAGGATACAATGGTTTTCCCGCCTCACTTTGTATTTCTGTGAACGAAGTAGTCGTTCACGGATTTCCAAGTGGGTATGTTTTGAAAGATGGCGATATAATCTCAATAGATTGTGGAGTCTTTCACCAAGGTTTTCATAGCGATTCCGCTTATACTTACCCTGTCGGTGAAGTTTCCCCAAAAGTATTGTCATTGCTCAAGGCAACCAAAGAATCATTGTATTTAGGTATTGAAAGTGCAATTGCCGGTAAAAGAATCGGAGATATTGGAAATGCCATTCAAAAGTATGTTGAAGCGAAAGGCTACACAGTAGTCAGAGAGCTTGTGGGACATGGAGTGGGTAAAAGTTTGCATGAATCTCCAGAGGTTCCTAATTACGGTAAAAAAGGGAGTGGTCCTTTATTGAAAGAAGGTATGGTGTTGGCGATTGAGCCGATGGTAAATTTAGGTACGAGAAATGTGGTTCAAGAAAGAGATGGATGGACTATACGTACTGCAGATAGAAGAGCCTCGGCACATTTTGAGCACACTGTAGCTATATTTGAAGACAGGACAGAAATACTTACAACGCATCAATACATAGAAGAAAACTTTAAATTCTAAATATGGCTAAACAAGCATCTATAGAGCAAGATGGTACTATAATAGAAGCGTTATCCAACGCTATGTTTAAGGTGGAACTGGAAAATGGACATCAATTGATTGCTCACATTTCCGGTAAAATGAGAATGAACTATATAAAGATCCTCCCTGGAGATAGGGTAAAACTAGAAATGTCTCCATACGATCTTTCAAAGGGCAGAATTGTATATCGATATAAATAAAATGTCATGAAAGTTAAGGCATCTATTAAAAAGAGAAGTGCGGACTGTAAAGTGATCAGAAGAAAAGGAAAGCTTTACGTCATCAACAAGAAGAATCCTAAGTTTAAACAAAGACAAGGTTAAAAAATTATGGCAAGAATTGCAGGTGTTGACATTCCCGACAATAAGCGCGGTGAAATTGGCTTAACCTATATTTTTGGTATAGGTAGAAGTTCTGCTAGAGCGATCCTTACTAAAGCAGGTATTTCGTTTGATAAGAAAGCGGGTGAGTGGTCAGATGATGAGTCTACTACTATTAGAAATATTATCGCTGAAGAATTCAAGACTGAAGGTGTTTTGAAATCAGAAGTGCAGTTGAGCATCAAGAGATTGATGGATATCGGTTGTTACAGAGGTCTTCGTCACAGAAAAGGACTTCCTGTAAGAGGTCAAAAGACTAAAAACAACGCTAGAACTAGAAAAGGTAAGAGAAAGACTGTTGCTAACAAGAAGAAGGCAACTAAATAAATCTTGATATAGATTATGGCTCAAAGAAGAAACGATAAAGCTAAAGGAAAAAAGAGAGTTGTTAAGGTGGAAGCTGTAGGCCAGGCCCACATCAAAGCTTCTTTTAACAACATCATCATTTCCATTACCAATAATTCAGGTCAGGTTATTTCATGGGCTTCTGCCGGTAAAATGGGTTTCAGAGGTTCTAAAAAGAACACTCCATATGCTGCCCAAATGGCCGCTCAGAACTGTGGACAAGTTGCTTATGACCTTGGCTTAAGAAAAATTGAAGTGTTTGTAAAAGGTCCAGGTTCAGGTAGGGAATCAGCTATCAGAACCTTGCAAAACGTAGGTCTTGATGTTACTACGATTATAGATGTGACTCCGCTTCCGCATAATGGATGTCGTCCTCCTAAACGTAGAAGAGTTTAATTTAACTAAGAAATAAGAATGGCTAGATATAGAGGTCCAAAAGCGAAAATTTCTAGAAAATTCGGAGAGCCTATCGAAGGACAAAGCAAGGCACTTCAGAAGAAAAACTACCCTCCTGGTCAACACGGTAGAGGTAGAAGAAAGAAGCAATCAGAATATGCTATTCAGTTGTCTGAAAAGCAAAAAGCAAAATATATTTACGGAGTTCTAGAGAGACAATTCTCTAAAATGTTTGATATCGCTTCTAGAAAGCAAGGTATCACGGGTGAGAACCTTCTTCAATTGTTGGAGGCTCGTCTTGATAACACTGTTTATAGATTGGGTATCGCTCCTACTCGTAGAGGTGCAAGACAGTTAGTTTCACATAAGCATATCCTAGTGAATGGTGAATTGGTAAACATTCCATCATACACTTTGAAGCCTGGTGACATTGTATCTGTAAGAGAGAGATCAAAATCTCTTGAAGCAATTACTGCTAGTCTTGCGGGTAGAGGTGCAAACCGCTATTCATGGTTAGAGTGGGATAATAATTCGTTATCTGGTAAGTTTGTAAGTGTCCCTGTTAGAGAGGATATCCCTGAGAACATCAAGGAACAACTTATCGTCGAACTATACTCTAAGTAATAACTAAACTTTCTGACTTAAAAGAACTATTGATATGTCCATACTTGCATTTCAAATGCCCGAAAAAGTGGTGATGGAAAAAGCTGATGACTTCCACGGCTTATTCACCTTTAAACCACTAGAAAAAGGTTACGGGGTTACAATTGGTAATGCGCTGAGAAGAATCTTGCTCTCTTCCTTAGAGGGCTACGCCATCACCTCGGTGAAATTACCTGGTGTAGTTCATGAATTCTCTACTATCGAAGGCGTTGTGGAAGACGTTACTGATATAATTCTTAATCTTAAGCAAGTTAGATTTAAGAAGATCCACGACTCTATAGATGGTAAGATTACTGTGGAAGTAAAAAACCAAGATGTTTTTACTGCTGGAGATATCGCTAAGTTCACCTCATCTTTTGAGGTTTTGAACCCAGATTTGGTAATCTGTCACTTGGATGATTCTAAAAGCTTTGAAATTGAGCTTACTGTAGAAAAAGGTAGAGGATACCTTCCTGCAGAAGAGTCTAAACCAAAAGAGCAGGTGTTCGGAGTTATTCCGATCGATGCTATCTTTACACCAATTAAGAATGTAAAGTACAGTGTTGAGAACACTAGGGTAGAGCAAAAAACTGACTTTGAAAAATTGATCTTAGAAGTTTCTACTGACGGATCAATTCACCCTGAGAAGGCGCTTCAAGAATCTGCTAAGATCCTTATCCAGCACTTTATGTTGTTCTCTGACCAAACTATGGTTATTGATACTCCAGGTGGAGATTCCCCTGAGCCGATTGATGAAGAATTCTTGCACATGCGTAAGTTGTTGAAGACTCCGCTTAGCGATCTTGATCTTTCCGTTAGGGCATTTAACTGCCTGAAAGCTGCCGATGTGAAAACATTGGGAGACTTAGCAAGATTAGAAATTTCTGACATGATGAAGTTCAGGAACTTCGGTAAAAAATCACTTGCTGAATTGGAACAATTGATCCAAGAGAAAGGATTGCAGTTCGGCATGGACATATCTAAGTATAAACTTGACGAAGAATAATAAAAGATGAGACACGGTAAGAAATTTAATCACCTTGGCAGGAAGGCTTCTCATAGAAAGGCTATGCTTTCTAATATGGCTGCCTCTCTCATTCTTCACAAGCGTATTTCTACGACGCTTGCCAAGGCCAAGGAGTTGAAAAAATATGTAGAGCCTCTAGTGACTAGAGCCAAAGAAGATACTACCCATAACAGACGTGTAGCTTTTTCTTATTTGCAGAACAAGGAAGCGATCAAAGCGCTTTTTGGTGAGGTAATTGAGAAAGTAGCTAGCAGACCAGGTGGATACACTAGAATTATCAAGACTGGATTTCGTCTAGGTGATAATGCTGAAATGTGTATTATCGAATTGGTTGACTTCAACGAATTGATGTTGAAAGAAGCTAAGCCTGAAGCTAAGAAAACCAGAAGAAGCCGTAGAGGTACTGGTAAAGCAGCTGAGGCTACAGGTGCTACAGAAGCTAAAGCAGAAGATGCTAGTGCTTCTGAAGATAAAGCAGCAGATAGCGATGCAGGTTCAGAATCTGAAAAGTCTGAATAATAAATGCATTCATTATATTAAATATAAAGAGGGGTTGAACTTTGGTTCAATCCCTTTTTTATTATCCTTTTGAAAATTATTCTGTCTCTTAGTGATAAAATCCTTAAATTTGGGCATTCAATTTCAATAAATGGACAAACAAAAAGCAACCCTTCTTCTTCAAGATGGTACCGTATTTCACGGGACCCTAATTGGTAAACATGGTACTAATGGCGGTGAAATCTGTTTTAACACAGGTATGACCGGTTATCAGGAAATTTACACGGATCCATCTTACACTGGACAAATTATTGTAAATACTACACCCCACATCGGTAATTATGGTGTGATTGACACAGAGGTTGAATCTGACGCTCCTACCATTGCAGGTATTGTTGTGAACAGTTTCTCTGAAATCTACAGTAGATTGGATGCTACTGAATCATTGCAGGATTATCTGGAGTCAAATGGTATTACAGGAATTGCTGATGTGGATACAAGGAAAATTGTAAGACATATCCGTTCTAAAGGAGCTATGAACGCTATCATCAGCTCTGAATTTGACAATATTGAGGACCTGCAGAAAGAATTAGATAAAGTTCCTGATATGGATGGACTTGAGCTTTCTTCTCAAGTTTGTACCAAGGAACCGTATTTTGTAGGTGATGAAAATTCATCTATTAAAGTAGCTTGTTTGGATTACGGAGTTAAGAAAAATATTCTTAGATGCTTGTCAGAACGTGGAGTTTATATCAAAGTGTTTCCAGCCAAATCTTCCTTGGAAGAAATGGAAGCTTGGGCTCCTGATGCTTATTTCCTTTCTAATGGTCCTGGTGATCCGGCAGTAATGGATTATGCAGTAGAGACTGCTAAACAAATCTTGGATTTAAACAAGCCTGTGTTTGGTATTTGTCTTGGACACCAGATCATTGCTAGAGCCTGTAATGTATCTACTTATAAGATGCACCATGGACATAGGGGCTTAAACCACCCTATCAAAAACTTGATTACTGGTAAGAGTCAAATTACTTCCCAGAATCATGGTTTTGTGGTGACCAAAAAAGATATAGATGAAAATGATGCCTTAGAAATCACTCATATCCATCTTAATGACCAGACAGTGGCTGGTATTAAATTAAAGGATAGACCAGTGTTTTCTGTACAGTATCACCCAGAGTCTTCTCCTGGACCTCACGATTCCAGGTACTTGTTTGATGACTTCATCTCTTCAATCAAAAACTAATAGAACAACCTATAAACCTTTTAGAATTATGACATTGATTCAAGCAATTCATGCGAGACAAATTTTGGATTCTCGTGGAAATCCTACTGTGGAAGTAGACGTAGTAACTGACAGCGGTGCATTTGGTAGAGCAGCTGTTCCAAGTGGAGCTTCTACAGGTGTAAATGAGGCTGTGGAGCTTCGTGACGGCGATAAAAGCAAATACCTAGGTAAAGGTGTTTTGAAAGCTGTTGAAAATGTAAATGAAATTATCCAACCAGAATTGATCGGACAGTCTGTTTTTGACCAAAGAGGCATTGACGATTTGATGATCAAATTGGATGGTACAGATACTAAATCTAAGTTAGGTGCTAATGCTATTTTGGGTGTTTCTTTGGCAGTAGCCAAAGCAGCAGCTGATGACCTTGGTTTGCCTTTGTTTAGATATGTAGGTGGTACTAATGCCAAAACCCTTCCAGTTCCGATGATGAATATCATCAATGGAGGATCTCACTCTGATGCTCCTATTGCATTCCAAGAGTTTATGATTCGTCCAGTAGGTGCTGCTGATTTCTCTGAAGCTATCAGAATGGGTGCTGAAATTTTCCATCATCTTAAGAAAATCCTTCACGACAAAGGTTTGAGTACTGCTGTTGGTGATGAAGGTGGATTTGCTCCTAACTTCTCTGGAGGTACTGAAGAGGCGCTTGAGTGTATTTTAGATGCCATCTCTAAAGCTGGTTATAAAGCAGGATCTGATATCACTATTGCTCTTGACTGTGCAGCTTCTGAATTCTTTGTGGACGGAGTTTACGACTACAAGAAGTTTGAAGGTGAAGGTGGTGTAGCTAGAAATAGAGAAGAGCAAGTAGCTTACCTTGCTGAGTTGACTGAGAAATATCCTATCGATTCTATCGAAGATGGATGTGGCGAAGAAGACTGGGAAGGTTGGGCTATGTTGACTGCTAAGATCGGAGATAAAGTTCAGTTGGTAGGAGATGACCTTTTTGTAACTAACGTTAAGTTCTTGAAGAGAGGTATCGAAGAAAAGTCAGCTAATTCGATCTTGATCAAGGTTAACCAAATTGGTACTTTGACTGAAACTTTGGATGCTATTGAATTGGCTCATAAAGCTGGATTTACCGCAGTAATGTCTCATAGATCTGGAGAAACTGAAGATTCTACTATTGCTGATTTGGCAGTAGCTTGTAACACGGGTCAGATCAAAACTGGTTCTGCTTCCCGTTCTGATAGAATGGCTAAGTACAACCAATTGTTGAGAATTGAAGAATTATTGGCTGAGTCTGCTTATTTTCCTGGAAAATAATTCTTAGAAATATGATTAAGGAGCATCCCAAGCAATTGGGATGCTTTTTTTGTTTTAAAACCTTTCCTCTTATTTAGGAAGGGTCAGTGTAATTTTGTATTTTAATGATAGGGTAAAAGACTTTCATTTTGTCTTTTGTGAGGAGTCGTTAGTCAATACTATTCCCTATATTTGTTATGGTCAAAAAGCATCATTGAAATGGGGAGGTACCTGAAATATACTAAAAACTTCTACTTTATCTTTACTGTCCTTTTTATAATATGGATGGTGTTTATTGATACAAACGATATCATAAGTCAGTTTACACTTCGTTCTAAGCTTTCCAAATTAGAGGATCAGAAAGCGTTTTATTTGGAACGCAAAGCAAAAATTAAAGCCGAAAGAGAAGAATTGCTCAGTAATTATGAACTTTTGGAAAAGTTTGCTCGTGAAAGATATTTAATGAAGAAAAAAACTGAAGATCTTTATGTTATCGTTGAAGAATAAAATTTCGGGACTAGTACTTTTAATTGCCCTTGGTATTTCTTTGCTGCCATCAGAGGTGTTGGCCCAAAGGGAATTTTATGAAAATGAAGAGGAAAAAGTCCCTCTGAGTGATCGTTTATATTTTGGAGGTAATTTTGGTCTGCAATTCGGGTCAATTACTTATGTTGATGTATCTCCTTTAGTAGGAGTGATGATTACGGAACGGTATTCTGCAGGTTTAGGAATTACCTATCAATATTTGAAATACCGTGATTTTTCCGAGTCTTCCAATGTTTATGGAGGGAGGATTTTCAATCGTTATAATATATTTTCCAGTGTGTTTGCCCAAGCAGAGTTTGAAAGCCTCAATGTCGAGGCCTACAGGGAAACAGCTACTGGGGATATTGTAAGTAGAAGAGAATGGGAGCCAGGATTGTTTTTGGGAGGAGGTTATTTTATCCCTTTTGGAAGAAGAGGAGGGATGAATTTTACCTTGCTGTACAATGTTCTTTACGATAATCGAAATTTGCTTTATAATGAACCATATGTAATTAGAGCAGGTTTTGTACTTTAACAAACTCAATGATTATGGAATTCAAGGAATCTTTTATTGAAAAAATATATCAAACACATGCTCATTGCCCAGAATGCCCTTCCCCTATAATTGTTAGGGAGTTTTTTGAAGGATTGTTGGGTGTTCTTTTTCCAGAATATGCCGTCCAGATTTTAAGAGATCCCCAAGAGGTCGAAGATAGGTTGCAATACTTTATTGTTCAACTTCAAGCCATTTTGGGGCGGAATAAGAAGCTTATTGATAAAGATAGTGAGATTGTCGCCAAGGAGTTCTTTGGCAGCTTAGACAAGGTGTTTGACTCCATACACGAAGATATTGTGGCCATGTATGAGGGAGACCCTGCTGCGAAGTCCATTACGGAGGTTATCCGTAGTTATCCTGGGTTTTATGCCATTGCTGCCTATAGAATTGCTCACTCCCTTCATCAGCAGGGAGTGGCCCTGATTCCAAGGATGATAACCGAATTTGCACACAGTAAAACTGGGATAGAGATTCATCCTGGGGCGAAAGTTGGAAGGCATTTCTGTATTGACCATGGTACGGGAGTCGTGATAGGAGAAACCACGATTATTGGAGATAATGTTAAGATTTATCAGGGGGTGACTCTTGGTGCCTTGAGTGTCAATAAGGAAGATGCTGACATAAAGCGTCACCCAACCATTGAAGATAATGTTGTCATTTATGCTGGAGCAACGATTCTGGGTGGGAATACCATCGTGGGAGCAGACAGTATAATAGGAGGGAATGTGTGGTTAACAAAAAGTATTCCTGCCAAAAGTAAAATTTATTACCAAACTAAGATGTACAATGCCAATGCTGAAACCACTGATATGTTCATCTTCAAAAATGATGCTTAAATGAAATTGTTTGAGTTGATTGGAAATACTCCACTAGTGGAGCTTGAACACATACCTACCAATCCCAATGTTAAGATATATTGTAAGCTTGAAGGACAAAATCCCGGTGGAAGCGTAAAGGACCGTGCAGCATATAGCATGATTAAGTGTGCATTGGAGAGGGGTGAAATTAAGAAAGGCGATAAGTTAGTAGAAGCTACCAGTGGGAATACTGGGATAGCCCTGGCGATGATAGCCAAAGTTCTTGGTGTGGAAATGACATTGATCATGCCAGATAATTCTACGCGCGAAAGGGTTGTTTCCATGGAGGCTTATGGGGCCAAAGTAATATTGACGCCTGCCGCTAAGACCATTGAATATTCAAGAATACTAGCTGAAGAAATGGCCGAAAAGGAGGGGTATTATATCCTCAACCAATTTGCTAATCCAGATAATTATAGGGCACATTACGAGGGTACTGGGCCTGAGATATTTAAAGATACCAATGGTGAGATCACCCATTTTGTTTCGGCAATGGGGACAACAGGAACCATTATGGGAGTTTCAAGGTATTTGAAGGAGCAAAATTCAGCTATCCAGATTGTTGGTACCCAGCCAACAGATGGATCCAGTATTCCAGGCATTCGAAGATGGTCTCCAGAGTTTTTACCTAAGATCTATGAATCCACTAGAGTGGATCAGATTATTGATGTGAGCCAGTCTGAGGCTACAGAGATGACCCGTAGAATGGCAAAAGAAGAGGGTATCTTAGCAGGAATGAGTAGTGGTGGAGCTTTGCATGCAGCTATAAAACTAGCAGAAACTTTAGATTCAGGAGTGATTGTATGTATTACATGCGATCGCGGTGATAGGTATTTAAGTTCAGACTTATTTGGATAAGCAATAGTAATTCAACTTTATGAACCGAAATGTCAATTTGATGTTTCGGTTTTTTTTGTCCTGATTTTTTGCTTTTCAAGAACGATTTTTGGCTTGAGTCCGTTTGAAAATATGCTTATTTAAACAATTTATGAAAGAAGAGAAAAAACTTAAGCAAACTCTATTTTCTGCGCTTGATCTGGCGATAATAAGAGAAGGATTTGATGCGAGAGACGCTTTTGATAGGAGCTTGGATTTGGCCAATCAGCTTGAATATTTGGGATATAAAAGGTTTTGGTTAGCGGAACACCATAATATGCCAAATGTAGGTAGCTCTGCAACGGCTGTATTAATAGGGCATATTGCGGGAGGAACCAAGTCCATTAGGGTAGGGTCTGGAGGTATAATGTTGCCCAACCATACGCCATTGATGGTTGCTGAGCAATTTGGGACACTGGCAAGCCTTTACCCGAATAGAATAGATCTTGGGCTAGGTAGGGCACCTGGTACTGATCAAACCACAGCTAGAGCGCTTAGAAGGGATAGGATGGAGACAGTAGAGGAGTTTCCTAATGATCTAGAGGAGCTGCAGCTTTATTTTTCTGATGAAAATATTGATGGGGCAGTTAGAGCTGTGCCTGGAGAAGGGTTAGATGTGCCCATTTATGTATTAGGAAGTAGCATGAGCAGTGCAGTCTTAGCGGCGAAAAAGGGGCTGCCCTATGCTTTTGCAAGTCATTTTGCTCCTGCCCAATTCTTAAGTGCAATTCGATATTATAAAGATAATTTTCAGCCATCTGAATATTTAAAAGCACCTTATATAATTGCTTGTGTAAATATTATTGCCGCTGAAGAAGAAGAGAAGGCCCAAAAGTTAGCAACTTCTTTTTATCAAATGGCTTTGGGGATAATAAGGAGAAAATCATATCCCTTAAAAAGGCCTGTTGGGTCCATGGATGGCATGTGGTCTGAAGCTGAAGCCGCAGCAATAGAACAAATGCTAGCTTGTTCCTTTATTGGGACGCCATCAAAAATCAAGCGTGAATTGAATCAATTCCAGCAAGTAGCTCAAGTAGATGAAATTATGATTTGTTCACATATCTATGATCACGCGGATAGGATTAAATCATATGAATTGGCTAGAAGTTGTTTCAGTTAAGGTAATTCCATTTTTTGCTATTGTGGGTTCATTATAATGTTGTAATTTCACCACCAATCAAACTTTAGGGGTGCCTAGATTTATTCTGGCTGAGATAATACCCTTTGAACCTGAAACGGATAATTCCGGCGAAGGAAAAAGTTGCCTTGTCTTTTGTATGCCTGTTTGCTAGGACGGACTCCTGAAGTTTTTTAATGGATAATATATAGGAGTCAATTTACCCTCAAGATATAAGTGAATTAGCTTTTGCTAGTTTGAATAAAGGTGTAAGTCTTGGTTACTATTATAATAAGAGCCGTAAACGCGAATTATCAATTGATTATTCCAAGGTAATTACGGTGACTCATAATATTAAAAGATATTAACGGAAGTAAATATGGGTGATTTCAAGAAGTCCTATCCTTCAGTGTTGACGATTGCTGGGTCAGATAGTGGAGGAGGGGCAGGTATACAAGCTGATCTTAAAACCTTTTCCGCACTTGGGTGTTTTGGGACAAGTGTAATTACGGCTACTACAGCGCAGAATACGAAAGGGGTCTATGGTATTCATGATATTCCAGTTGCGCATATACTGGACCAGCTTCGAGCTGTATTGACTGATATTTATCCTAAAGCCATTAAGGTTGGTATGTTAAGCAGGCCTGAGATAGTCTGTGCTATTGCCAGTGAATTAAGAAATTATCCTGCAATTCCCATTGTATTTGATCCAGTGATGGTGGCTACTAGTGGTGACCGTTTAATTAATCAAGAGACGGTCGATGTGATCAAGTCAAAATTATTCCCTTTATCTCATATTGTCACCCCCAATCTGGATGAAACAGCTGTGCTGGTGGGAAGAGATGTTCAATGTGTTGATGCAATGCGAAAAGCGGGAGGGGAAATTTTATCTATGGGACCTGCCCATGTTTTGGTGAAAGGCGGACATTTGGCAGGAGACCAAATAGTGGATTTTCTAATAGGTGCTAGTGGTATTAATAAGGAATTTGAAGGGTGTAAAATAGAAACACTGAATACTCACGGTACAGGCTGTACTTTGTCTTCTGCAATTGCTGCTTATTTGGCCCGCGGATTAACAATGTTTGAATCAGTCGCGATGGCCAGGGATTATGTATTATCGGCTATAGAGGCTGGAAGGGAAGTGAAGGTTGGAGCAGGGCATGGGCCACTAAATCATTTTTTTGAACCTCAAAAATTAATAAAATATGAAATGGTCTGAAAAGGCATGGGAAGAGATTACCCCCTTATATGAGAAAATCCTGTCTATGCCCTTTAACCAGGAATTAAAAAATGGTGTTCTGCCGAAAGAAATATTTAAGTTCTACATGGCGCAAGATGCTTATTATTTGGGTGAGTTTGGAAAAGCGTTGAGTACAATTAGTGGGAGGCTGGAAAACCTGGATCAGGTCTTGGCTTTTTCTGAATTTGCTGCTGGAGCTATTGTTGTTGAAAGGGCGTTACACGAAAGTTACTTTAGAGAACTTGGCTTGCCAGATGAAATAGAGCCTACTCCATCATGTCAATTGTATACCAATTATATCCGAAACCAAGCTGCTTTTTCAAATATAGAAGTTGCTGTGGCAGCTATACTGCCATGTTTTTGGATCTATAAAAGAGTAGGGGATTATATATATTCAAAACAGGTAGGAGGTGGAAATCCTTATAAAAACTGGATAGCTACTTATTCAGGGGAGGAGTTTTCGGCCGCTGTATCAAAAGCTATTGAGATCACTGATGAATTGGCCAGTAGCGCAGGGGATAGGGCGCAAGAAGAAATGTTGGTTGCTTTTAAAATGGCTACAAAATTGGAATGGATGTTTTGGGAGAGTGCTTATCAGTTAGAAAAATGGCCTGTTTAAGCAAAGAAATAAAAGCACACCTATACTGCTTGGGTGTGCTTTATTCGTGGTAGGTGGTTTAAATAATATGTTTTATTCCTCTAACTCATTGCCTTTTTTGTTGTATTTCTTTGTGAACTCTATCTTTTCCAAACCAAAACTGATTTCATAAATTATATCTCCAGATGAATTACTGATTTCGTAAGCTTTATAGATGGGCAAAGATTTTGTTTTTTCCTTCGATAAGATGGTTTCCTTTACTGCCTTCGGGAGATCTTGAGGCTCAATTTCATTTTTCTTATTCTGAAGGAGATGTATGATAGGTGTTTTATTGGAAATTGAGTCTGCATCTGCTCCAATTAATGCAAAGGTGTTCAGGGCAAAAACTAATGCTAATTTTTTCATAAAGTTTACAATTGTTTTGGACGGTTTTTGGAGTGAGGTGGTAAATTCACTCGTTATTCTAATTGGTTTGTTTCAGCTATTGTGCCAAGATAGAATACGCCTTCTAATAGGTGTCATGACTAATTGTGTATCACTGATCTGTTCTTAATTGGAACAAATTGTGGATATGAATAGACAATTGATATTTGAAGGCTTATATTAAATTGGAGGTGAATCAAAGGTGCAGATTTACGGATTTACTCTCATTGGAGTTTTGAATAATTATTTGAAACATAATAATAATGGATTAAGTAGGATGCGTTATATTTATCGGAAAGATGAAACAGTATTTTTTTAATTTGATTAATTGATTAATAGCATGTCAAACAGTAAATCCAACGAAGGAAGAAGAAGGTTTATTAGGAACGCTTCATTGGCTACATTCTCTGCAGCACTAGGGGCAGAGATTGTCTTTGGTCGTAATTTGCCGAAAGATTATGTTCCAGTTGCATTTAAAGAAGATGATCCTTATCAACTTTTTAATAAACATAAGGACCTTATTGTGTTAAATAATAAGCCTTGGAATTTGGAGTCCCAACCTCATATTTTGGATGATAGGGTGACACCAGAGGATAAGATGTTTGTCAGAAATAATGGGTTGATTCCGAAAGATATTAATGTGCGTAATTGGACATTGGTCATTGATGGAGAGGCTGTGAACTCTCCAAAAACCTTCAGTTTGTCAGAGCTGAAGAATAAATTCAAGCATTATACTTATCAGTTGACTTTAGAATGTGGAGGGAATGGACGAAGTGAATTTTATCCTCCAGCCAGTGGGAATCAATGGAAAACAGGTGCTGTTTCCTGTGCCAATTGGACGGGAGTTAGACTGAAAGATGTTTTGAATGATGTAGGTATAACTGATGAAGCGGTTTATGTAGGTTATCATGCGGCAGATGTGCATTTGAGCGGGAATCCTGATAAGGAACCGATTTCTAGGGGAGTTCCTATTTCTAAGGCCATGCAAGAGGAAACTTTGTTGGCATTTGCCATGAACGGGAAGGATATTCCCTTAGCACATGGATATCCATTAAGGTTGGTTGCGGGCGGTTTTCCAGCTTCAGCATCTGGAAAATGGCTAAACCGTATTTCAGTGAGAAATATAGTCCATGATGGACCAAAGATGGCCGCTCCATCCTATAGGGTGCCCTGTAAGCCTGTAGCACCTGGAGAAAAGGTAGCAGATGAAGATATGTGTATTATAGAGTCGATGCCTGTTAAATCTTTGATTACTTATCCTAAAACAGGGGCTATGATTCGTTCGGGAGAATCATTGGAGATTAGAGGTCATGCGTGGGCAGGAGAATTGGAGGTTAGTGAGATGGAAGTGTCTATTGATTTTGGAGAGACTTGGCAGAAATGTCAGCTCGAAAAGCCAATTAACAGATTGGCTTGGCAGCATTTTAAATCTATTTTAAAGTTCCCTAAGGAAGGGTATTATGAGGTATGGGCAAAAGCTACGGATTCCAATGGAGTGGCCCAGCCGATGGTAGTCCCTGGATGGAACCCAAAAGGGTATTTGAATAATGCATGTCACAGAATAGCAGTAAAAGTGGGTTGAGATGAACAAAGAACTGATTAATTCTTTAAGAGGCCTTCTAGGGCTTTTGCTGGGGCTATCAATATTTTTGGTTGTATTTATGGTAGGCCTTTTGGTTATCAATCAAAATCCTGAATTGTTGTTAAGTGAAGAGGAAGAAGAAAAACCAGCCCCTTTAGTTCAGGATGATGTGGTCAAGGATGGAATTCATGTTGCGACAGGCTTGGTGGCCAAGGAAGGATATGAGCTAGTGGTAGCTAATTGTACCAATTGTCATGCAGCAGATTTAGTGATTCAAAATAGGGGTGATAAAGCGCATTGGGTGTCACTGATAAATTGGATGCAGGAGACACAAGGGTTATGGGATTTGGGCGACAATGAAGAGATTATCGTTGCTTATCTATCAGAAAATTATGCCCCCATTCAAAAAGGCCGAAGAGCAAATCTTGCAGAGATTGAATGGTATGAGTTGAAGAAGTAACTTGTGTTTTTTATCAATAGAGTGCTTGTGGGAAAAAGGAGTTTTGATTGTTTTTAATACTTGTTTAAATAAATTAATTAAAAGTTAAACAAAAGTTGCTTGGTATAGTTATTTAGTTGTAATCAATAATCAATTAAATACAACTGAACCATGAAACTCACTAAGCAAAGATTTCCGATTATTCTGGCAGTAACTTTCTGCTGGTTGTTTTTGACAGCATGCAATGATGATGATGATCCAACTCCAATTGAGGAAGATGATATCGTAGATATTGTAGTTGGCAGCCCTAATTTCACCACTTTAGAGGCTGCTGTGATAGAAGCGGGGTTGGTTACCACTCTTCAGGGAGATGGGCCCTTTACAGTTTTCGCTCCAACCGATGCTGCTTTTTCTGATTTTTTGGGCGATAATGGATGGTCCGCGGAGGCATTGTTAGCTAGTCCGGATTTAGGGGATATTCTTACCTATCATGTTTTGTCCGATGAAGTGTTGTCTTCAGAAGTAAGCGTAGGAGAAGTGACTACTGTAAATGGGGATAGTTTTTATATCAGCCAAGATCCCGATGGTAGTTTATGGATCAATGGTAGTGCTAGAATTACTGATACAGATGTGATGGCTTCAAATGGAGTTATTCATGTTCTGGATTATGTGATCGTTCCTCCTTCTCAGTCAATAGCTGAAATAACCGTTGAGTATGCGACAGCTTCAAGTCCTGAGTTTACCCAGTTAGTAGGTGCTTTGCAAAGAGCAAATTTGGTAGATGCTGTAAGTGGAGATGATGGAGATTTAACTGTTTTCGCTCCAACTGATGCTGCTTTCCAAGCTTTGTATGATACCAATCCCGCTTGGAATGATTTTAATGACATTCCTCTAGAAACTTTGACAGCAGTATTAACCGCGCATGTGGTTCCAGCCAGGGCGTTTTCTCAAGACTTAAGGGATGGGGCTTCACTTCCAACCCTGAATGAAGGAGCCATGCTTTCTGTTGATTTAGAAGCTTTAACAGTAGGAGGGGCTTCATTGAATACAGCCCTTTTAAATATTCACGCTACCAATGGTGTGATTCATGTTATTGATAATGTGATTTTACCGTAGATGGTGTATTTTTTTGTATTTGGTTTTGAGACTGCTGGTGATGAGCCAGCAGTTTTTTGTTAAATTACAAGTGATGTAACTACTTGTTTAAAAATGATGAAAGGGATTAAGATTAACTACCAATTTTTTTTTCTATACTTTTTTGTTGCTTTATTTTTTGAAATTGAAGGTTATGGGCAGTCTCCGGCCACATTGATTGTATTGAAACCCGAATATTTGAAAATTACTCCTAATGGTTATTATTATAAAGATGTGCAGGATAAACGAAATGCAGAGCAGACAATTGGGAGGATATTTACAAGTAAAGAGTCAAAGGAAACGGAGCCTTTAGGTCTACAAGGCGGAACGGAAAAGGCTTTGAGGGATTATATTTTTAGAAGTGTTCCAAAGGACAGGTTATTGAAGCCTGTGGTGCTAGAGGTGAATAAATGTGAGATTTCAGAAAAAAGAGCTTTAGGAGGCTTAATAGAGGGAAAGGTAGATTTGGAATTCACCTTTCAGCTTGAAAAAGAAGGGAAACTGATCCATTTGATGGATTATCAAGGTGGGGCTAATTATAAAAGATCTTCAGGTAATTATTCAGCGGTTTCCTCGTCCTTGAAACAATCTTTAGCCAGTTCGTTGAGGTATTTTAATGAATGGATGAGCCAAGGTGCACTAAATGATATCAGATTGGCCAATAGCGTTGAGTTAAGTATCAGAGATTATGAGGTGCGGGAATTGGGAGATACAGTTTTCTATCATCAAGATCGCCCATTGAAATGGGAGGACTTTAAGGCTAAACCTCATTTTGGAAGTAATTATGTAGCGTCCATATTTTCAAGTTTTGCTTGGGAAGGAAATTCCAAAATTAAAGACGGAGTGATAGTTTTGGATCTGGTGACCAAGGTGTTTATGTTGAAGCCCTCTTCATGGGTAAGGTCAGGGAGTAGGGATGATTATGGGTTAAATCATGAACAGCGGCATTTTGATATTACCAAAATCATAGTCGAGCGCTTCAAGGAGAAGATCAAGAAATTGGAACTCAGCCCGGATGATTATGATGGGAAGATAGGTTATTTATATCTTGAGACATATCGAGAGATGAATCAAATGCAAGAGGCATATGACAAAGAAACTGATCATGGCAGAGACAAAGAAGCCCAATACAGATGGAATGGGCTAATTGATAAGGAGTTGGGAAAATATTTTCCTTGATTTTATGGGAAGAAGCTATCTTGTTGAGGAGCAAGGTCCGGTCCCCATATTTTTATATTATCAAATTTCCCGGTATCGTCAAAAGTTCCGAATCCAATGTGTCCGTAATCAAAGTGGATGTCTTTGGCAACCATGATTGGGTTTTCCATATCATCAAAAAATATTTTTATCGACCCGGACTCTATATTTCTTTCTACTCTTACTTTATGCCATTCATTGGTTTTGCCCCAATCTATTCCTGCATTTACCCATTGACCTATGGCTTTTCGTGGTTCATCATTGACCAAGAAAATATTATGGGCATGGGCATCAGGTTTTGTTGCTATATGTGTATAATAAAAATTGCTTGGACTTTCCATTCCAAAGAATAAACACAGGTCTCTGTGTCCGTATTCTTTACCAGTTTGTTGCAAATCAGCTTCCATGATAAAGCTGCCAAATTTCAAATCTTTAATTATGGCAATATTAAAAGGGGATCTTGCTTTGGGTTCATAATTTGCTGCTTTGTAGGTTTCCAAACTTTGATCGGAAATTTTCCAAGCCTTATCATCGGTAGATTCAAATTCCTCTAAGGTGTTTTCAGTTGAAAAGTCTTGCTCATAGAGCAGCTTGTAGTTTTGTGGGATATTTTGGCTAAAAGCTCCTAGAGAGAGTCCAAATGATAGGGTGAATGGGAGGATAAATTTATTTGTATTCATATTTGATTGGTTTTGGCGTGTGGAGAAAGATTCTTCTCGAAAAATAGAAAAAAAAGAGCCGATCTTCAAAGTGTAGAATCGAGATCGGCTTTTTTTAATAAATAACCCTAACAAACCAGATAATCTTTATCTTGTTACTAAATACAGAAAAAAAAATGATATATGCAAATAAAACGAAAATAAAATTCTTTGAATTCTTTTATATTTTCGATTTTGCTTTCGAAAAATAGGTTGTTTCTCACGTGCTTTCATGTATAATGTCAAGTTTTTGTTTCGTGTTTTTTGATTGTATTAAGCTTTAAATGTTTATTGTAGGATTAAAGTGCTTATATTGGTACTTTGCTGAAGTTAACTAATGAAGCATTAATGTAAATATCGAAAGATAAATTGGTTTTATTTTTTGAGTTTTTAGTTGGTTCAATCTTTTGTGTTAATATTTTGTAAATATTAAGGATATGAAAATATAAATGTTTTCATAGAGGGTTTGTTTATTGATGATTAGGTTTGGTATTCGTAAATACTTGAGGTATTGTTTGAATAATGAAACTAAATGAGTATTTTTCGAAAGATTTTTTAAGGAAAAGAAATTATTTAATTTAACCTAGGATTGAAATATGAAAAAAACAGCGCAACGCAGGTCCCGAATTTTGGAAGTTTTGGATGAGCATGGCCAGGTAAATGTGAGTGAACTCAGTAAGGATCTTGGTGTAAGTGAAGTTACTATAAGAAATGATTTGGCTAATCTGGAGCGTAATAAGCTTTTGGTTAGGGCACACGGGGGGGCATTTAAGACCAATAACATGGCGCTTCCTGTTACAGAAAAGAAGAAGATCAACCTTGATCTTAAAAGGAAAATTGGTAAGAAAGCGGTTTCTTTAATAGAAGAAAATGATTCCATTATTTTGGATTCAGGAACTACAACATTCGAAATATCCAATAATCTTGGTAAGTTTGAAAGGTTGACGGTTATCAGTAATGCCCTGGATATTGTGAATAACTTGGCTAGTTATGATAATTTGGATGTGATGATGCCGGGAGGATTTTTGAAAGAGTTTTCGATGTCTTTGGTTGGTCCAATGGCTGAAAGAAATCTGAAGCAATTACACTGCAACAAACTTTTTCTTGGTGTTGATGGGTTTAAATCTGACGTTGGGGTCTTTACCCATTATATGGAAGAGGCATATCTTAACCAGATTATGATTGATATAGCTGAGGAAGTGATCGTGGTTTCAGATTCTACCAAGTTTAAGAAAATTGGATTGGCATTTATTGCTGGTTTCGATAAGGTAGACAAGGTTATTACAGATGATGCAATTGATCCTGATTTTGTGAAAATGTTGGAAAGAAATAATGTGGAAGTGGTGATTGCCAGTTGATTCACATAAAAAAAGATCCCGAACTAAGTTCGGGATCTTTTTTTATTTCAATTTTACTTTTACCAAAAGTGGCATGTGATCGGAATAATCTACATCTAAGACTTTTACTTCCAGCACTTCCCAATTGTCATTTTTGGATAGCCATACATAATCTATCCTGATCCTTGGATCATCAGTGGGGAAGGTATATTGTGGAGTTCCGTATGCCTCGGCAGCATCAATAAAACTTTCTGTTAGGGAAGCATAGGCTTTACTGTCGGGTTTGAGATTTAAGTCACCGGCAAAAAGGAAAGGGCCGTCAATATTTTCTTGGTTGGCAAGAATGGCATCACATTGTGCGATTCTGTTATTTTCATATTGGTGGCACAGGTGGCTTGCGCCAAATGTTAGTGTTACTCCATTTGGCATTTCAACGGAAGCTAAAGCAATCGCCCTTCCTTCTCCTCCTTCTGGGATGGGCAAGTCGAGTTTGCTCATTTTTGCAGGATATTTACTTAGGAGACCTTCTCCGTATCCACCGTTGCTGAAATCGATGGCTTTGGCAAAGAATCCATGCATGCCTGTTGCTTTTGCAAGTTCAGCAGTAAGGTCTACTGCTCGGCCGTTTCTGATAGATGCTGTTCTTTGTGTGGCGCTATCAACTTCTTGCATAGCTACAAAGTCAGGGTCCAGATCCTTTATTAATTGAGCGATTTCTTCCAGATTGCTTTTTCCGTTTTCATAACTGTTTTCACCATGATAAATATTATAGGATAAAACGGTGATTACAGTTTCTTTTGGTTTACACTGGAAACATGCAAGCCCTACTAATAGTAGTAAAAATAATTTTGATGTGTTTTTCATGTGAATAAATGGGGTTAAAAAAGGCCGGATGTATGTTCCGGCCCGAGGTTATTATTCAATGGTTACTTCAAATTGGTTGCTTTGACGGCCTTCAGGAGTTACTATTAAATATCTTAAGATTAAATTTTCCTGACCTTCATTAGTTATAGGTGCCAAAATTGGGTCTCTATATAGATAGCCTGTTTGATCTGCTTTGTGTCCGTCAACTGTATAGTACACTTTAGCTCCCTTCACAAAAGGTGTAATGGTGATTTTGTGTCTTCCAGAGCTTTGGTCTTTACTGATATTCACTTTTGCCTCCGGAATTCTATAGAATACATCTAGTTTTTCTAATTCGGCAAGTCTTGCTGGAAGTCTTTCCTGGGAGAATTCTTCATAGTTTTTCTCTTCTTTATTGCTCCAAGCTACTTCTGCTAAGGCCAAAGCTCTAGGGAATAAGTGGTATTCCATTTTGTTGTTAGTAGCAATGTATTCTGTCCATAAATTGGCTTGAACACCTAGCACATGTTTGTTTTCTTCGGCAGTTAGGCTCTCAGGTCTTGGGGAATAGCTGTAGACTTTTTCTAAAGGGAGGAAGCCTCCAATTGCGAGTGGTTCTTGGTCTTTGTCTTCAGATTGGTAATGGTCAATGTACATATGACTGTTAGGGGTCATGATCACGTCATGGTTCATTTTGGCTGCAGCAATACCTCCTTTTTCACCTCTCCAGCTCATTACAGTAGCGTTAGGAGCAAGGCCTCCTTCAAGGATTTCGTCCCATCCAATTAGTTTTCTGCCATTTTTGTTAAGAAACTTTTCAATTCTAGTGATGAAATAGCTTTGCAATTCGTGCTCGTCTTCCAGTTTTTCTTTCTTGATAAGCTTTTGGGAAATAGCTGAGGTCTTCCAGTGGTCTTTTGGAGCTTCGTCTCCACCAATGTGGATGTACTCACTTGGGAATATTTCCATTACCTCTGTTAAAACATCTTCTAGGAATTGGAACGTCTCATCTTTTACACCGTATACGTTATAATGTACGCCCCAGTAACCTGGGACATTTGGACTCAGGTCATTGTCATATGGGTCGCCATTTTCTTTCATTGCCATAATACTACCTGAAAGAGGCTTGATATCTTCAGGCTTAGCGCCCTCCATTTCAAAACTTCCGAATTCTGGATAGGCCGCTAGTGCTGCGGAACTGTGTCCAGGAAGTTCAATCTCAGGGATTACTGTAATCATCCTGTCAGCAGCGTATTTTACGATTCCCTTGGCCTCTTCTTGAGTATAATAGCCGCCATGTTTTTCACCATCATAGATGAATGGTTGGAAATCATAGTATTGTCCAATTATTGTGGAGTCTCTAAATGCAGCGATTTCTGTTAGCTTAGGGTATTTTTTAATTTCCAATCTCCAGCCTTGGTCTTCAGTAAGGTGCCAATGCATTTTATTGAATTTGAAATAAGCCATCAAATCAATGATTTTTTTGATTTGGTCAACAGGGAAAAAGTGGCGACCCACATCAAGCATAATGCCTCTATAGGCAAACTCTGGTTGGTCCTGGATGCTTACAGCTGGAATAGTAAGAAGTCCAGAATTTGATTCTATCAATTGTAGGGTCGTTTGAAGACCGTAAAATAATCCTTTCTTTCCTCCTGTAATCTTGATCTTTTTTGAATCTGAATCCAGGGTATATGATTCTGAATCTTCTGAATCTTTGTTCAAGATGAGCTCAATGGTGTTTCCCGGAAGTTCTAAAAGGGAAATGTTTAATTTAAACCCGTATTGGGCTTGAAGAAATTCATTGAATAGTGTGGCTGAATTTCTACTTTCATAATCCTTAGCGATAATGACAGTTTCTTCGTTCAGTATAAACTGGCCTGAGTTGATTGTCATTTTAGCTGGTTTTGGTATTACGGATATAGTGCTTTCCTGCGCCTGCAGTTTACCCATAAAAAGGAAGAGCAATAGGATTGCCCAAAATTGTTTTTTCATAATATTGATTATTTATTTTGGTAGCTATTGATTAGGCTGTTTTGGATGTAGCTTTATGATTTTCTAGAATGAATTTGTTTAAGTGCTGAATTGTTAAGTTTTTCTTTCCTGTTTGATAGGTGTAAAACCAAAGGATAAGTGATAAAATAATTAATGGTTGTGAAAGATAATGAAAAAAAATCGAAAACCTGTATAAGGAAATCGATTTGCTCTACTAAGTTATACGGGATGCACATATGGAAATTTGTATGGTTTTTTTGTTGTTTTAATATTTATGATCTTATTAATTTTTAGGTGTTTTGATATAGTTTAATAATTTTTCTAAGCTCGGATTGGGGTTTTCTTTATTCCATAAAGCGGTTATTTCTGCACGCTGTGAAATGTTTTTTAGTTCAATGAATTTTACGGCTGCATTGGTGACATTCTTAAAGGAAGTGGGTAAAAAGGTGATTCCAAGCCCGTGTCCAACTAGGTTAAGGACAGTGTGTCCATGAACTGTTTCGTGGGCTATTCGAGGTGAAAATCCATTGTCTTCGCAAATACTAAGTTGGAGTCTATAATACAATTCCCCATCTGACCTTGTCGGTAAGATGAATTCTTCTTGGGCAAGTTGATGGATGCCTTCAAAATTGTTTTCATTTAGATAATGGTTTTCTGGAAGTACAAGTGCAAAGGATTCTCTAAATACAAGCTGGTGGTGAAAATGTGGTGAAGGCAAAGGGTTTCTTAAAAAGGCAATGTCCAATTCTCCGTTTTGAATAGCTTCCAACTGTGTCGAAGAGGTCATTTCATTAAGGTAGGTTTGAATATAAGGATGTGCTTCATGAAGTTCACTGAGCATGTCTGGAAGAAAAGTGTGGATGCATGAACCGACGTAGCCAATTCTTATTTCTCCCTTCTCTCCTTCCTGTATTAATTTGGTATGGCTTTTTACTAATTCTAGTTGGTCAAGAATTGCTTTGGCTTCCGTTTTAAAATATTTGCCAGCTTCGGTAAGCCTGACATTTCTTTTGTCTCTTTTGAGTAGGGCAATGCCTAATTCTTCTTCCAGTAATTTTATTTGCTTTGATAGGGCTGGTTGAACGATGTATAGTTTATCAGCGGCACGATGAAAGTGTAACTCTTCTGCCAAAACCAAAAAATATTTGAGCTGACGAATTTCCATAATAATCACTTTTAGTTATTAAAAGGTGAATATAATACTATTTTTTATTATTAGTTGAAATATGGAAATTTGTAAGAGTAGAATATAAACCCTTTTAAAATCAAATACTTATATGGTGGGAGTGGAACCTGAAAATATGCTTCATGAAATCAGTTCAGAGCGGATAAGCTTGGAAGCAATTATTGAAGTAATTGCAAGTGGGAGAAAATTGTCCTTGTCCAAAGAAATGGAAAGGAAGATTCAGGAATGTAGGGCTTATTTGGATCAGAAGGTTTCCCAGGATGAAGAGGCGCTTTTTTATGGTGTCAATACTGGTTTTGGTTATTTGCAGCAAGTAAGAATAGATCCTCAGGAGATAGAGCAGTTGCAATACAATCTGCTTCAGTCTCATGCCTGTGGAGTGGGTGAGAAGGTGCCTAAGCATTTGGTGAAAATCATGCTGTTGACTAAAATCCAGTCCTTAGCCCAAGGGCATTCAGGAGTGCAGTTGGTGACGGTTCAGCGTTTGGTGGATTTTTATAATCATGATGTTTTGCCGGTTGTGTATAATCAGGGTTCACTTGGAGCGTCAGGTGATTTGTCTCCACTTTCCCATTTAAGCTTGCCATTGATCGGTTTGGGAGAGGTTTATCACGAAGGAAAAATCAAAACAAGCAAAGAGGTGCTTGCTCAGTTTAGCTGGGAGCCAATTACCCTGAGGTCGAAGGAAGGGCTTTCTTTGATAAATGGAACCCAGTTTATGTTGAGCTATGGGGCCTTTGCAGTTTCCCGTGCTGAAGAATTATTTAAATGGGCTGACCTTATTTCAGTGATTTCCTTGGAGGCATTTAACGGAAACGTTCAGCCTTTTAATCATTTGATTCATGCAATTAGGCCTCATAAGGGGCAGTTAGAAACCGCAAAAGTCATCAGGGAGTATTTGGAAGGAAGTGAGATTGCACAGGCAAAAGATAAGCAGGTGCAAGATCCTTATTCTTTCAGATGTGTTCCTCAGGTGCATGGGGCATCAAAGGATAGTTTGGCATTTGTTAAGCACACTTTTAATGTGGAGGCCAATTCAGTTACGGATAATCCCAATATTTTTCCCGATGAGGATCAAATACTTTCTGGGGGTAATTTTCATGGACAACCTTTGGCCTTGGGCTTTGATTATCTGTCGATTGCTATGGCAGAAATAGGGAACATTTCTGAAAGGAGAACTTACCAATTGCTTTCAGGGGCAAGGGGTTTGCCGCTGTTCTTGGTCAATGACCCCGGTCTTCAGTCAGGTTTGATGATACCGCAGTATACCGCAGCAAGTGTGGTAAGTGAAAACAAACAATTATGTACTCCTTCATCAGTTGATTCCATTGTTTCATCCAATGGGCAAGAAGACCATGTTAGCATGGGAGCCAATGGTGCCACCAAGTGTTTAAGGGTATTAAATAACCTTGAGAAAATCTTAGCTATTGAGTTGTTGACTGCGACTCAGGCTTTGGAATTCAGAAAACCGGTCAAGAGTTCTCCAATAGTTGAAAAGTTAGTGGATCTATATAGGAAAGAGGTGAGTTTTAATACTCAGGACAGGGTGTTGGCTATTGATATTGAAAGCAGCATTCAGTTTATCAGGAGATGGAAGATGGAGGAAATTAAATCACTTTAAAATTTACAATGATGTCAAGCGTAATATCGAAATATTCCCAAGAGAAATATAAAACCCCAACTGGGGACAAATTGAACTGTAAAGGTTGGGTCCAGGAGGCGGCATTGAGGATGTTGTTGAATAATTTGGATCCTGAAGTAGCCGAGAGACCAGAAGATTTGATTGTCTATGGTGGAAGGGGGAAAGCTGCCAGGGATTTTGATGCCCTTGATAAGATAATCAAAGGGCTAAAGGTTTTGGAAGAAGATGAAACTTTGTTGATTCAGTCAGGAAAACCAGTGGGCATTGTGCCTACCCATGCTAATGCCCCAAAAGTATTGATTTCTAATTCCCAATTGGTGCCGAACTGGGCTACTTGGGAACATTTTGACAAGTTGGAAAAAGCTGGTTTGATGATGTACGGTCAAATGACAGCAGGTTCATGGATATATATTGGGTCCCAAGGAATTGTTCAAGGGACATTTGAAACTTATGCAGAATTGGCGCGACAGCATTTTGGCGGAAGCCTTAAAGGTACCTTAAATGTAACTGCTGGTCTTGGAGGTATGGGAGGAGCACAGCCTTTGGCCATCACTATGAACGAAGGTGTTTGTTTGGTGGCTGAAGTGGAAGAATGGCGTATCAAAAAGCGTTTGGAGACCAGTTACTTGGATTTGATGGTCGCGGATCTTGATGAGGCAATTGATACAGCTTTGGAAGCAAAAAAAGAAAATAAAGCAGTTTCTATAGGGGTTCCAGTTAATGCAGTGAATCTTTTGGAACGACTTATTGCAAGGGGAATTGTTCCGGATACCTTGACAGACCAAACTTCGGCACATGACCCTTTGCTGGGTTACTATCCACATACCGTTACTGTGGAGGAAGCTAATGTATTGAGAGAAAAAGATGAAGAAAAGTATATTGATCTAGCTTATGAGTCTATGTTTAGGCATGTAGAGCTGATGCTAGATTTGCAGGGCAAGGGTGCCGTGACTTTTGATTATGGGAATAATTTGAGAGCTAGGGCACAGGAAAGAGGTTCGAAAAATGCTTTTGATTTCCCTGGTTTTGTTCCGGCTTTTATACGTCCACTTTTCTGTGAGGGAAAGGGGCCTTTTAGGTGGGCGGCCTTATCTGGCGACCCAGAAGATATCAGAAAAACAGATGAGATGATTCTCAAGTTGTTTCCTGAAAATGAATCTTTAAAACGTTGGATCACCTTAGCCCAAGAAAAAATTTCCTTTCAGGGATTGCCTGCTAGAATCTGCTGGTTGGGTCAAGGAGAAAGAGAAAAAGCTGGCTTGGCATTTAATGAAATGGTTAAGAATGGAGAGCTCAAGGCTCCAATAGTTATAGGGAGAGATCATTTGGATACTGGTTCCGTGGCTTCTCCAAATAGAGAAACTGAAAGTATGATGGATGGGTCAGATGCAGTTGCCGATTGGCCAATTTTAAATGCTTTGATGAATACTGCCGGTGGTGCAAGTTGGGTTTCACTTCATCATGGAGGAGGAGTTGGAATGGGATATTCTATTCATGCCGGAATGGTAATCGTTGCGGATGGTACAGAAGCGGCTAAGGAACGATTGGCGAGGGTTTTGAGAAATGATCCTGGAATTGGTGTAATTAGACATGCGGATGCTGGTTATGAAATAGCCAAGGATACGGCCAAAAAGCACGGTTTGGATTTAAATGAAAGAATTTAATGCTGATTACAAATATTAAAACCCTTTTTGGGGTCAGAGAGGAACCCAAATTTTTACGTGGTAAGGAAATGGCTAGCTTGCCTGCTATTGATAATGCTTTCTTGCTGGTGAAAGGGGAGGAGATCATGGGGTATGGCACCATGGATCAGCTTGATTTGAGGAGGTTTTCGGATCAAGAAGATATTATTGATGCATCTGGACAGTTTGTATTGCCAGCTTGGTGTGATTCTCATACTCATTTGGTATTTGCAGGAAGCAGGGAAAGTGAATTTGTAGATAAAATCAAAGGCCTAAGTTATGCTGAAATTGCGCAAAAGGGTGGGGGAATCTTAAATTCCGCAGCCCTTCTAAGAGATACGGATGAAGATGATTTGTTTCAGCAATCTTGGAGGAGGCTTGAAGCTGTAAGGGCTATGGGAACTGGAGCTATTGAGATAAAGAGTGGCTATGGATTGAGTGTGGAGGCAGAATTGAAAATACTTAGGGTCGTAAAAAGGCTGAAAGAAAAATCCCCCCTTCATATTAAGGCGACCTTTCTAGGCGCCCATGCCTATCCGCTGGAGTATAAAGATGACCATCAGGCCTATGTTGATTTAGTTTGCAACGAGATGTTGCCAAAAGTAGCGGAAGAAGGCTTGGCCTCTTATGTGGATGTGTTTTTTGAAAAAGGTTTTTTTGATGCAAAAGCAAGCAAGCAGGTAATGGATGCTGCCCAAAAGTATGGGCTTAAAGGGAAGTTGCATGCCAATCAGTTAAGTAATTCCGGCGGTGTGCAATTTGGTGTAGAAAATGGTTTGTTATCCGTTGATCATCTGGAAACCATGGGTGTGGAGGAGATCAAGGCATTGTTGGGAAGCGAAACCATACCTACTTTATTGCCATCAGCTGCTTTTTTTCTAAGGATGGCGTATCCTCCAGCTAGGGAGATGATTGATGCAGGATTAGGAGTGGCATTGGCTACTGATTTTAATCCGGGTTCTTCCCCAAGTGGAAACATACCTTTGTTGATTGCGCTTTCTTGTATTCAGATGAAAATGACCCCTGAAGAAGCTATCAATGCCGTGACCATAAATGGTGCGCATGCGATGGAGGTTCAGGAGGAACTGGGGAGTGTTACTGTAGGTAAAAAGGCTAATTTGATATTTACTAAACCTATGAGTTCGCTGGCTTATTTACCGTATTCATTTGGCGAGAATTTGATTGATAAAGTAATGATTAGGGGACAGTTTTAAGTAAGCTTATGAATTATTTTAAGTTTTTCAATCAGCAGGATATTGATAAAAGAGTGGTAAAAAGACCTGGGGAAGCCAAATTAGGGGAATGTATTAAGTTTGGTTTTGCAGGGAAGTTGGGGGTGATCATTGGAATTCCTGAGTCTATCGGTGTACGAGCCAATTTAGGTAAGGAGGGGACGGAGAGTCTTTGGCCTGCTTTTTTGAATAGTTTTTTGAATGTTCAACAGCAGAGGAATCTAAAAGGTGATGAGTTTTCCTTGTTGGGGGAATTTGATTTTTCCAGTTTGCTTCCTGAGGAAGGGGCTGGTGTTGAGAAGTGGAGAAAAGCTGTTGAGCAGATTGATTCAGCTGTATTTGAGATGGTCAGAGAGGTTGTGCAACAGGGGAAGTTGCCAATAATAATAGGTGGAGGCCATAATAATAGCTATCCTATTATTAAGGGAGTAGCCAAAGGCTTAGGTACTGAAGATATCAATGTGTTGAACTTAGACGCACATGCTGATTTTAGAAAACTTGAAGGAAGACACAGTGGGAATGGGTTTCGGTATGCTTTCGAGGAAGGTTTTTTGGATAAATATGCGGTGGTTGGTTTGAGTGAGAACTATAATTCTCAGGAAATGCTAGAATGTATGCAAAATCAGGATAGGATTGATTTTGTTTTTTGGGAGGATGTTTTTCTTAGGGGAAATATGAGTTTTGAAGAAGCAGTCAGTCGAGGTTTAGCTTTTGTGGAGGATAAGAAGTTTGGAATTGAGCTTGATTTGGATGTAGTGGGTAAGGTGTTGTCCAGTGCAATGGATCCTGTTGGTGTTTCAGGGGTGCATGCCCGGAAATACGTCTTTCTTGTTGCTTGGAAGGGAATGGAGAAGGTAGCCTACTTTCATATATGTGAAGGTGCAGTTATGATGAAAGATGGCAAAACAGATGAGGGGGCTGCAAAATTGGTAAGTTATTTGGCGACAGATTTTATTAAGGGGCTGAGTTCTTAATGATAGTTTGAGTGGGGTTTTAAGTAAAACTTTGAATTTTCTTAATAAAAAAATAGGCTGCCGATATTTCGGCAGCCTTTATATATTTGGGTCTTTTATTCTTAGGAAACCAAATGTTTCTCAACGGGTACATATTCTAAATCAAAAGCTTCAGCCACCGCCTCGTATACGATGTCGCCTTTGATGATATTAAGACCTTTGGCCAATTCATTGTTTTCTTGAGCAGCTTTTTTCCAACCTTTTTCAGCAAGCTGAATGGCGTAAGGTAGGGTTGCGTTGGTTAAAGCAACGGTACTTGTGTAAGGAACCGCTCCGGGCATATTGGCTACACAATAATGTAAAACATCATCAATGATATAAGTTGGATTCTCGTGTGTCGTTGGCTTGCAGGTTTCGATACATCCACCTTGGTCAACAGCTACGTCAACTAAAACTGTACCTTTTTGCATATCTTTAAGCATGTCACGAGTGATAAGGTGAGGTGCTTTTGCTCCAGGTATAAGTACAGCTCCAATGATCAAATCAGCAGTTTTGATAAGTTCTCTGATGTTAAATTCATTGGACATTCTTGTTTTTACATTGGCAGGCATTACGTCAGAGAGATAACGCATTCTTGGAAGGGAAACGTCCAGGATGGTGACATCGGCTTTTAGTCCTGCGGCCATCCAAGCAGCTTGTGTTCCTACTATACCTCCTCCTAGGATCAGTACTTTGGCAGGAAGTGTTCCTGGTACTCCGCCCATTAATATTCCTTTTCCGCCCAAAGGTCTCTCCAAGTAATTGGCTCCCTTTTGTGTGGCCATTCTACCAGCAACTTCAGACATAGGGACAAGTAAAGGGAGGCCCCCTTCAGCTTTCTCTACTGTTTCGTAAGCCAAACAAACGGATTTGCTTTTGGCCATGGCCTTGGTTAATGGCTCATGTGAGGCAAAATGGAAATAAGTGAATAATAATTGGTCTTCTCTGATGAGATCGTATTCAGGTTCAATTGGTTCCTTGACCTTAATGATCATTTCAGCAGTGGCGTATGTTTCTTCTATGCTAGGTAAGATTTTAGCTCCAGCTTTAACATACATTTCGTCTGGGAAGCCACTTCCGTCACCGGCAGTATGCTGAACGTAAACGGTATGACCTCTTTTTACAAGTTCTTGAGCGCCAGCAGGGGTAAGGGCAACCCTGTTCTCGTTATTTTTAATCTCTTTTGGAATCCCTATTATCATAGTTAGAAATGTTTGGGGGTGCTTTAATATTGGCAAATATAGTAAGGAGAAAGTAATTGGGCGTTAGATTCTTATAGTTTATTTGGGGTGGGTGATGAAAATAAACAAAAAATGAAATTAATAATTGAAAAAATGTCTTTATGTGAATAAAATTCTAAAGCAAGTGTTTTTTAATATTAATTATTTGGTTCGGATTATTATATAAATTGATGTTTGTTTAATGTTGTAGGGTGTGATTTTAAAATATGGTAATATTACTGCTGTTTTGTTATAATCGAAATATTATTTTATAAGAAAGATTTAATAATGTATTTTTTGAAATTTATTATGGATTGAAAAGACTGATACTTGTCAGGTATATTTGTTAAAACCCCAAAATTCTGTATTTTTGGAATACCTTGAAAAACCCAAAATTGCTTTTAATTATTAAATATGCTAGAAGTGGAGACTTTACCTAAAACAAAGGTTAATATCGGATTAGAAAAAGAACAGATTTTATTTGATTATAGAATTGTGCAGCAGAGCCGTCAGGCTTCCTTGATGGGAAGAAAGGAGGTTTTTATGGGCAAGGCAAAATTTGGCATTTTTGGTGATGGGAAAGAGCTTGCCCAAGTGGTGATGGCACGTTACTTTAAGGATGGTGATTTTCGTTCAGGATATTACCGCGATCAAACTTTTATGTTAGCTATTCAGGAGCTCAAAATTCAAGCTTATTTCGCGCAACTGTATGCTCATGTAGATGTGGAGGAAGAGCCAGCTTCTGGAGGAAGGTTGATGAATGGGCATTTTGCTACAAGGTCCCTAAATGATGATGGGACATGGAAAGACCTGAGGAAAATGAAAAATTCTGCAGGAGATATTTCATCCACTGCAGCTCAGGTTCCTAAGTTGGTAGGGCTAGGTTATGCCACTAAATTATTTAAAGAAAATAAAGAGCTTCAAAAATTAGCGGAATTTAAAGGACTCGGAAAAGAGGTGGCCTGGGGTACTATAGGGAATGCATCAACTGCGCAGGGAATGTTTTATGAAACCATCAATGCGGCAGGGGTACTGCAGATTCCTATGATCATGTCTGTTTGGGATGATGAGTATGGTATTTCCGTAACCAATAAGTATCAAACCACCAAGGAGAGCATTTCTGAAGCCTTGGCAGGGTTCCAGCGGGAAAAAGACAAGCCTGGTTTTGAGATTATAGTGGTGAAAGGTTGGGATTATGAAGCCTTGCATAAGGCTTACCAAAAGGCAGAGCGTTTGGCGAGAGAGGAATTTGTTCCTTGTCTGGTGCATGTGGTGGAAATGACTCAACCACAAGGCCATTCGACCTCTGGCTCGCATGAAAGGTATAAGTCCAAAGAGCGTTTGGAGTGGGAAGCTCAGCATGATTGTAACCTTAGGTTCAGGGAATATATTCTGGATAACGAGCTAGCGACAGAGGAGGAGTTGGACGAGATAGATAAGGAGGCTTTAAAGTATGTGCGTGAGCAGAAAGATATGGCTTGGAAGTCATTTTCTGGCGGGATCAAAAATGAGCTAAAAGAGGTAGTTGATTTAATCAAGAACGCAGCCAAAGAAAGTGCACAGTCAAAAGCTTTATTGTTGTTGGCAGAGGATTTGTCAAAAACGTTGAATCCTATTCGTAAAGATGTGATAGGAGCTGTGAGAAGAGCTTTATTCCTTATGAGGTTTGATAGCTCTAGCTTGAGGTCTGAAATAAAACTGTGGTATCAAGAGCATCAGAAGCTTAATCAAGAAAGGTATAATAGCCATCTCTACAGTGAGTCATCGGAGAGCTGTCTTAAAGTACCTGTGGTGCCAGCCATATATGAAGATAATTCTGCAACAGTAGATGGGAGGGAAGTGTTGCAGGCCTGTTTTGATGAAATGTTGAGCAGAGACCCAAGGGTTTTTGCCATTGGAGAAGATGTAGGGAAGATTGGAGATGTTAATCAAGCCTTTGCGGGGCTTCAGGCTAAATATGGAGAGTTGAGGGTGACTGATACAGGAATTCGTGAAACTACCATCATTGGACAAGGGATTGGATCAGCATTGAGAGGTTTAAGGCCAATTACTGAAATTCAGTATTTGGACTATCTATATTATGCATTGATGACCTTGACCGATGATTTGGCTTGTCTGCATTATAGGACTAAAGGTGGGCAAAAAGCCCCACTTATTGTCAGGACAAGAGGGCATCGTCTTGAAGGTGTTTGGCATTCGGGTTCTCCGATGAGCATGATTTTGGGAAGTCTTAGGGGAATGTTGGTTTGTGTTCCTAGAAATATGACTCAAGCAGCAGGTATGTATAATACTTTGTTAAAAAGTGATGAACCTGCTTTAATGATAGAATGTCTGAATGCTTATCGGCAAAAGGAAAAAATACCCACTAATGTAGGCGAATTTACTGTTCCATTAGGTAGGCCCGAAGTGTTGAAGGAAGGTACTGATATTACTATAGTGACCTATGGAGCGATGTGCAAAATAGTACTAGAGGCTGCAGAACAGTTGGATGAATATGGGATTTCTGTGGAGGTAATAGATGTACAGACCTTATTGCCTTTTGATATCCATCACGTTATCGCCGATTCTATTAAGAAGACCAATAGGGTTATTTTTGCAGATGAAGACGTTCCTGGCGGAGGAACTGCTTATATGATGCAGCAGGTTTTGGAGGAGCAAAAAGCTTATTACCATTTGGATTCAGAGCCGGTTACATTAGCTGGAAAAGCGCATAGACCTGCATACTCTACGGATGGTGATTATTTCTCCAAGCCTAGTGCAGATGATGTGGTGGAAAAAGCCTATAGGGTCATGAATGAGGTGGATCCAACGAGTTATCCGATGTGGTAATAGTATGGCATAAGAAATAAAAAAAGCTTCTCCTAAGAGAAGCTTTTTTTATTTCATGATTTGATTCAGGGTAAAGTCAGGAGTTGAAATCATATTACTTTTATGCAAGGCCCTATCCTGAATTTGAATATCCAGTCGAATAGTGTCATTTCTAAAGATAGACCTCCATCCAAGAGACTGCATGGAGTATTGAATAGTCCCTTCAATTGCCCTTGGGTTGTCAGATGAAAGTATTAGTGGAAATCTACCATTGAAGGTTGTGTAATATGGTGCGTCAGACCATTTGAACTCCTGGTAATTTCCATTTCTTTTGATAAAAAATTGTACGAAAATATTGTTGAAGTCCGGGTTTTGTTCAACCCAGACGGTATCCTTGACTTCTACATTGTCTACTATTGGGTTAACAGCCCAATCAATCGGGTTGTAATCGGGGGCATTGGCCGGCCGGTTCGAATAGGTGATCAAGTTTCCTTGGCTGTCTGTAAGGTATTCTAATGGGTGAAATGGTGGGTCGATATCCCTAGCGTCGAGACCCAAATCACCTTCAGCGTCCTTGAACCTTAGAGCAATGATTAAGGAATCTGCAGCATTATCCATTTCAACATAAGAGATATCTGAAAAGTTAATTTCAGGGACTGTTGGGAAATTGTCAGGAGGGGATACGCAGGCTCCCGTTAAAAAAGTTAATATCAAGACATATATAGAGCTCTTTGCTTTCATATTTGCTTGTAATGATTGATTAAATATACCTAATCTTAAATTTGCTTAAATTTGTCCACTATAGATAATAAAACGATGAATTATTTCAAAAGTTTTTCAGAGCAATTGGAAAGATTGGATGCTTCAAACTTCGATGAGTTAGCATTAAGTTTATTTAGGTTCCAAGCCAGAGAAAACACGGTATATAAAGCCTATTTGGATGCAAGAGGTATAAAACCTGAAAATGTTAATAGGGTGAAAGATATTCCATTTTTACCGATTGGTTTTTTTAAATCTCATCAGGTGGTATGTGGAGATCCTGCCATGTACAGTGACTTCTATTCAAGCAGCGGCACAACAGGGCAAATTACCAGTCGACATTATATTTGGTCCAGTGATTTTTATTTAAATCATTCTGTAGAGCTTTTTGAGTCATTCTATGGATCACTTGAAGACTTTCATGTACTTGCGCTTTTACCAGCCTATTTGGAAAGAAAGGGAAGTTCTCTTGTTGCGATGGCAGACTGTTTTATTAAGAAGTCTAATTCAGAACATTCTGGTTTTTATTTATATAATTATCAAGAACTCATTGAAAAGCTAAGGTATTTAAAGGCAGCTGGAGATTGCAGAAAAGTGCTGCTGCTAGGAGTTACCTTTGCATTATTGGATTTGGCTGAGCAATTTGCTGACCAGTTTCCGCAAATTGAAAATCTGATTGTAATGGAAACAGGGGGAATGAAAGGCCGTAGAAAAGAAATGATCCGAGAAGAGGTTCATAATATATATAAGGATGCTTTTAAAATAAGTTCTGTTCATTCGGAGTATGGAATGACAGAGTTGATGTCTCAGGCGTATTCAAAAGGTGATGGAAAATACTTTCTACCTAAGTCTATGATGGTTTTTCTAAGGGATGTAAACGACCCTTTGTCATGGAGTTCAAAGGCTCAGGGAGGAGTGAATATTGTTGATTTGGCCAATTTTCATTCTTGTGCTTTTATTGAAACCCAAGATTTAGGAAAATATAGTGAGGATGGTAGTTTGGAAATACTTGGGAGATTTGACAACAGTGAAGTGAGAGGCTGCAATTTAATGGTCAATTAATTTTGTATTCCTTACATAAATAATAATATTTGGTTTAGATCAAATATTATTATCATGAGAAAACTAGCAGCAGTTATTTTAGCTTCTTGCCTTTTGGCATTGGGAGCATGCGCCTCAAGTAAGCCTTGTCCAGCATATGCTAAGGCGATGGATAGCCAAGAAGTAAAAGGATAAAAAAATACGCTGATTTAATAGTCAGCGTATTTTTTTATGTCCTCTAAAGTGATCTTTTGGTTGCATAGGATAACTAGTCTCTCTACTACATTCCTTAACTCTCTGATATTTCCAGTCCACGGAAATTGTTGAAGCTGTTCAATGGCCTCTTTATCAATATCCTTTTTTGAAGTGCCATATTCTTTGGCGATATCAGAAAGAAATCTGTCCACCAATAAAGGGATATCTTCTTTTCTTTCTTTTAGTGCAGGGACTTGGATGAGAATGACGCTTAGTCTATGGTAAAGGTCTTCCCTGAAATTATTTTCCTCGATTTCCTTTTTAAGATCCTTATTGGTAGCTGCCAGTACCCTGACATCTACTTTAATGTCCTTATCTCCTCCAACTCGGGTGATTTTATGCTCTTGAAGAGCCCTCAGTACCTTTGCCTGAGCAGAAAGGCTCATGTCCCCAATTTCATCCAAGAAAATAGTGCCTCCATTGGCCTGTTCAAATTTGCCCTGTCGCTGTTTGTTTGCGGAGGTAAAAGCTCCTTTTTCATGTCCAAACAATTCACTTTCGATCAATTCAGAGGGGATGGCCGCGCAGTTGACGGCAATAAAAGGGGCACTGGAGCGGTTACTCTTTTGATGGAGCCAGTGGGCTACCAATTCTTTACCTGTTCCATTAGGGCCAGTGATAAGTACCCTGGCATCTGTTGGGGCTACCTTTTCAATAGTTTCCTTTACTTGGCTGATAGCTTCGGACTCACCAACCATATCCAGTTTTTTAGAAAGCTTTTTCTTTAAAACTTTGGTTTCTGTCACTAGATTATTTTTGTCGAGTGCATTGCGCACCGTTAGTAATAATCTGTTCAGGTCAGGTGGTTTGGGAATGAAATCAAAGGCACCCTTTTTGGTGGCTTCGACGGCAGATTCAATTGAGCCGTGGGCGGAAATCATGATAAACTGAGGTTGTTTATCCATTTTGCTGACCTTATCAATCACTTCTAGCCCATCCATTTTAGGCATCTTGATATCACATAGCACTAGGTCAAAGTCTTGACTTTCGATCATTTTGAGTCCTTCAACTCCATCTTGGGCCTCAAAAATTTCATAATTTTCGTATTCTAAAATTTCTTTAAGGGTCGACCTGATGACTTTTTCATCATCAATAATCAAGATTTTCTGCATACAAATTATGTTTAATAAAAGTAAAAAGTGCAAGTCTATAAGCCGGGTTCTGTTACCATCAAAAGATGGTTCTTGTCATTTATCTGGCCCTGACCTCGCAGTCAGGATCTATCGATCTACCCACCCCGGTTTCCGAAAATGACAAAAGCCATTTTGGATTGAACGAGCAGCTCTTGGACCGGGGCCTATTTGATCTTTCAACCCATAAGGTTTACCATGCAACTTTGGTTACCCGAAGCCCGGTGGGCTCTTACTCCACCTTTTCACCCTTACCCCGATAACAACCGGGGCGGTTTATTTTCTGTGGCACTATCTGTAACAAAGCCGTCACCAGCTTTGCCCCTTCCCGTTAGGAAGTATGGCGCTCTATGTTGCCCGGACTTTCCTCCCTAATTACCTCTTAAGAAGCAATCATGGCGACAAGTTGACTTGCACGGTGCAAATTACGGGATTTCCCGTGATATTTGTGAACTAATAGCAGTAATTGTACCAATTTGAATCATAATCCCTATTAGTTTTCCTAACTTTGCAATAGGAAAATAGAGAGTTATGATATTAGTAGGAAACGCAGTACTTAGTGATGATCTAAAAGAGCATTTCTTTGTTTGTAATTTAGAGAAATGTAAAGGGGCTTGTTGTGTGGAAGGTGATGCCGGAGCTCCATTGGATGATGAGGAAACAGAAATTCTTGAAGGAATTTATCCAAAAGTAAAAAAGTACCTTACAGAAGCAGGAAGAAAAGCCATTGAGGAGCAAGGAACCTGGGTATATGATATGGATGGGGACAAAGGGACTCCTACTGTCGGTGAAAACAAGGAATGTGCATATGCAATCAAAGATGATAAAGGGATACTTAAATGTGGGATAGAAGAAGCGCATATTAATGGTGAGATAGATTATAAAAAGCCCATAAGCTGTCATTTATATCCAGTGAGAGTGACTAAATATGACGAGTATGACGCTTTGAATTATGATAGATGGGATATTTGTAGCCCTGCATGTGGTCTAGGTAAGGAGTTGAATGTCCCAATTTATAAATTCGTAAAAGATGCTTTAATCCGAAAATATGGAGAAGCATGGTATGAGGAGTTGGTTTTGGATATTGAAGGAGGAAATAAATAGAATTGATAAAAGATGACCTTCTTCTCAATAAAGAAGGTTGTCTTTTTGCCTTATCCTTGAGGGATAGTCATTCTTTATAATTCTTCTGATGCCTTCTAAATAAGAAGTTGGTTTGAAAAAGAAGAGCTCTTCAAATTTTTTGCTATCAAATATATATGGCCTTTCATATTGATAAAGCATTTCATTAAGTTCCTTCATAAATGGAACAAAGATTTCAGATATATTGAAAATCCATTTAGGGATTAATTGATAGTTTGGGTTTACAGCCATTTCTTTAGCTACCATGTGAATCCATTCTTTTCCCGAGGGAGGATTTGACGCGGTAGGAAGGTGCCATATTTGGTTAAAAGCGTCTGGAGTATTTCCTAAAAGGGCTGTTGCTTTACCAGCGTCAGGGGTATAGGTAAATGAATGTGGGCAATGGCTGTTGCCGAACCATTTGGCAGATTTGCCTTTAGAAAGAGGTTTGAAAACCATTTCCGTCATAATGCTTTTCATTGGAGTCGATGGCCCATAAAAGTCAGCTGATCGGGCTATTAGTGCATTAAGTTTTTTCTTGGCAGTAGCTTCCATTAGTTTGTCAGCTATTTGAGCTCTGATTTTTCCTTTTTTACTAATAGGAAGTACAGGTGTGGATTCAGTCATTTCTCCAAGATGAGATGCGTCATACATATACACGTTGTCGAAAAATACTAGCTTAATGTTTTGCTCTGAACATACTTTTACGACATTATTCATGACCTTGGGCCAAGCCTCTTGCCAAATTCTTGTTTTATAGGGAAATCCGATAGTTAAGTAAGCTACAGAGGAACCGCGCAAAGCGTTTTGCGTTTGTTTGAGGTCTAGAAGATTTGCTGGAAAAGCTTCGTCATCGGGGTTGACCACCTTGGGTTGTCTACTCACCAGTCGAACCTTATCGGTATAGGTGTTTAATTCCTTTGCCAACAAAGTTACAATTATTCCTCCTGATCCAAGTATTGTTTGCATAGGCGGTGAGTTTTGAAGTGAACAATCCTCAATATACTTTAAAAAATGGCAAGAATCTTTAAGACATGTAGAAAAATATGAGTTGGAAAGGAGAAGGAGTTATATTATAAAGGATCCATAGGTGGATTTTACTTGTAAATATGAGGTATGAAAAGCTGATTTTACGGTACAACTCTATTTTGTTATGTTTTAGCTATTATACGCTAGGTATAGTAGGTTCTGATTACTCGATTTCTGATAGAAAAGCACTATTGTTTAAACTTTTTCTTTTAAAAGTTTAACAAAGTGAAGAGTAAAAACTACTAAATATAATGGATGAATTATAGGATAATGATGATGAAATTAGTTGATTAAATATTGATAGTCTTGAGCTTACTTATTTGTGCGGGATATTAAAAGTTGTGTTTTAAGTTTAGGACTAGGATCATAAGTGAAACTCAAATAAAATTTTTAGGTTATTGATTGATAAATATTGTTAATTGATTTACAAATTATTGTTATTCATTTTTAAGTTTTTTAAATGTAAATAAATGTAGTTTAAATTATTTTTTTTGTAGTTCAAATTAGGTAAATTCATATCTAATAAACTTAACTAATGATGGAAAACTTTTATGCTGCTAATATCCTGAACAAGGTTTGGGGTTTAGCTTTGATCACATTTATTATTGCAGTTTCAGCCTGCAACGAGGTCGATCCTAAAGACACCGTCCCATCTACTGGGAATGAGAAAAAGTGTTATTCCCCTGAAAGTGCATGGGCTATTGGTTCAAGATTTACTACTGATGGAAAAAGAGTGAAATATGTTGATATACCAGTATATGACGCGAGTAAAGGGAATGGTGCTGAGATAAAATGGGTTTATTTAGAATCTGTAATAAGTGAAGAGGCTATTGGTGCTGTTAAGCTCAAGGAATTATTGGATGTGGAAATTCCTGAAGGGGCAAGTCCCGGAGATTATCTGAAACTTTCTGTTAGGATTGATGAAAAAGGTTGGTCTTATGTACCTGATGTTAAAAATATTAAGATTGGAGGCTTTGATGTGCTTCCTGAGGGCGCCATTTCAATAGAAATGTTAACCACACATTTAGGTACTTCAACAAAAAAGACAGGAGATGAATGGGAGTATTATGAGGTAGTTGTTCCTCGCCATCCTTATTACTCAGTGTATGTGGAGTCCCAATATGAGATACCATGTGAGGAATAAAAATATTTTTTTATCTCCGTCTTAGTAAGTTGATTTGTACCCTGTTAATATATTTAATATGGGTATTAAAAAGGCTATTCTTAATTGAGAATAGCCTTTCCTTTTTATCTATTATGATCTTTTATCCTTTGATTACTGAGAAATCAAAGGTTTCCAGGAACTTCGTAGTGAAATTACCAGCCTTGAATTCTTCATCATCCAAAAGGGCAAGATGGAAAGGTATTGTAGTCTTAATACCGTCGATTACAAATTCTTCCAATGCTCTTTTCATTCTTACGATAACTTCGTCTCTGGATTGGCCGCTAACAATAAGCTTGGCAATCATGGAATCGTAATTAGGTGGGATCATATAGCCCGCATAAACGTGGCTATCTACCCTTACACCTCTACCACCGGGAAGGTGTAGGTTGTTAATCTTTCCAGGGCTAGGGCGGAATCCATTTGCAGGGTCTTCGGCATTGATTCTACATTCCATTGCATATAACTTTGGATAGTAGTTTTTGCCAGAGATAGGTATTCCTGCAGCAACTTTGATTTGTTCTTTGATTAGGTCAAAATCAGTAACCTCTTCAGTGATTGGATGTTCTACCTGAATCCTGGTATTCATCTCCATAAAGTAGAAGTTTCTATGTTTGTCTACCAAAAATTCAATAGTACCGGCACCTTCATAACCAATGGCTTCAGCCCCTTTGATAGCTGCTGTTCCCATGGCTTCGCGAAGTTCATCTGTAATGAATGGAGATGGGGTTTCTTCAACCAATTTTTGGTGTCTTCTTTGAATGGAGCAGTCTCTTTCTGAAAGGTGGCAAGCTTTACCTTTGCTGTCGCCGACAACCTGAATTTCAATGTGTCGAGGCTCTTCTACAAATTTCTCCAGATAGAGTCCATCATTTCCAAAGGCAGCTCCTGATTCCTGACGGGCATCATCCCATGCTTTCTTGAATCCGCTTTCCTCATGAACAATTCTCATTCCTCGTCCACCACCTCCCGCAGTTGCTTTAAGGATAACAGGGTAACCCATTTCACTGGCTATCTTGATGCCTTGTTCCATGGTTTCCAAAAGTCCTTCAGAACCAGGTATAGTAGGTACACCCGCTTCTTTCATAGTGGCTTTGGCCGTGGCCTTGTCGCCCATTTTATCAATCATGTCAGAACTGGCACCAATAAACTTGATGTTGTACTCTTCACAGATTTTTGAGAATTCAGCATTTTCGGATAAGAATCCATATCCAGGGTGAATGGCATCTGCATTGGTGATTTCGGCAGCGGCAATGATTCTTGGGATATTAAGGTAGGATTCCCTACTTGGAGCAGCTCCGATGCATACGGCTTCGTCAGCAAACCTTACGTGCAAACTGTCTTTGTCAGCAATAGAGTAAACCGCTACTGTTTTGATTCCCATTTCCTTACAGGTACGGATAACTCTAAGGGCGATTTCTCCTCTGTTAGCAATTAGTATTTTATTAAACACGATATATATCTAGTTTGTATAAAAAAAGAATTATCCAGCTGGATCTACCAAGAAAAGAGGTTGGTCATATTCTACAGGAGAAGCATTGTCAACCAATATTTTAACGATTTTTCCAGAAACTTCTGATTCGATTTCGTTGAACAGTTTCATGGCTTCGATGATACATACAGCTTGTCCTTGCTTCACGCTGTCACCAACAGATACAAATGGATCTGAGTCAGGGTTAGGAGTGGTGTAGAAAGTACCAATCATTGGAGACTTGATTTCTACATAATTAGCATTGTCTGCTGGCGCCGGTGCCGGAGTGCTTTCTGCAGCCGGAGCTGGAGCCGCAACAGGTGCTGGAGCTGCAGCGACAGGAGCAGCCTGTTCTGCAGCTTTTACTACTTGTGTTTCTGAAGCATTCTTTTTGATTGACAGCTTAAACTCGTCAGTCTCGATTTTCACCTCGGCCAAACCCGAGTTAGAAATAAAATCTATTAGTTCTTGGATTTCTTTCGCTTTCATAATTTTTTAGTTTTCTAAAACTCTAATATACATAGAGTTATTAATGGCCAATTAAAAACACTAAGATACTTGCCCACAGAGCAAGTATCTTAAAAATTATTTTACTCTTTCAGAATAGGATCCATCTCTGGTATCCACTTTAATAAGGGTGTCCTGGTCTACAAATAAAGGCACCATTACCGTAGCACCTGTTTCCAATGTGGCAGGTTTTAATGCATTTGTAGCAGTATCCCCTTTGATTCCGGGTTCGGTATAAGTGATCATAAGTTCCACAAATGGAGGTAACTCCACACCTAAAGGTGTATCTGTCTCATCATGGATCAAAATGTCAACTAACTGACCTTCTTTCATTAGGTCAGCTCTTTCTATTAATTTTTCCTCAATGGGAATTTGTTCAAAAGTAGTGGTGTCCATGAAGTGATGCCCCATGTCATCTGCATACAAAAACTGGTGTTGCCTTCTTTCTACCCTTGCTGTTGTGATTTTTTCCCCAGCATTAAAGGTCTTATCAAGTACCTTTCCAGTAGTTAGGCTTTTCAATTTGGTCCTGACAAAAGCAGCACCTTTCCCAGGTTTTACGTGCTGGAATTCCACAATGGAATAGATATCATTGTTGAACTCCATGCATAGACCATTTTTGAAATCTGCAGTACTAGCCATTTTGATTATTTGATTTGTTAAATATAATTATTTTGGATCGTAGCCCCATTTTAGATAAACTGAGCCCCATGTAAATCCACCACCAAAGGCGGCAAGGATTAGGTTATCTCCCTTCTTTAGTTTGGATTCATAATCCCATAAACATAGAGGGATGGTTCCTGCTGTAGTGTTTCCGTAATTTTCGATATTGATCATCACCTTTTCAGGTCCCACATTCATTCTGTTGGCTGTGGCATCGATGATTCTTTTGTTAGCCTGATGGGGTACCAACCAAGCTATATCATCTCCTTTAAGGTTGTTTTTCTCCATTATTTCAGCACTCACTTCAGCCATGTTTGTAACCGCAAATTTAAATACGGTTGAGCCTTCTTGGTAAGCGTAGTGTTGCTTGGCTTTTACTGATTCTATACTTGCTGGGATTTGGCTACCGCCAGCTTTAATGTGCAAGAATGGAGCGCCTGATCCGTCAGAATGGTGAATTGAATCCATAACTCCAAGTTCCTCTGTAGTTGGTTCTAGAAGAACTGCTCCACCACCATCTCCAAAGATGATGCAGGTGGTTCGGTCTTCATAATTTACAATAGAAGACATTTTATCTGCTCCTACGACAATCACTTTTTTGTGCATGCCAGTTTCGATAAACTGACTACCCATTGTAAGTGCGTATAAAAATCCCGAACAGGCTGCAGAAATATCAAAACTGTAACTGTTTTTCGCTCCTACTTTGTCTGCAATGAGATTGGCACAGGAAGGGAAGGGCATATCTGGTGTTACAGTGGCACAGATGATCAGGTCAATGTCTTCAGGATTGGTGTTGGTTTTTTCCAACAAGCCTTTGACTGCATTGGCGCCAATTACCGAAGTGCCTTGATTTTCTCCCTTAAGAATTCTTCTTTCTTTAATGCCGGTTCTACTGGTGATCCAGTCATCACTGGTCTCAACCATTGTTTCCAGCTCTTTATTAGTGAGGATATAGTCGGGAACCCATCCATTCACTCCGGTTATAACAGCTCTAGTTTTTTCCATTTAATTAATGTTTTGGCAAATGCCTATCCGCATGGCGTGGATGATGTTGGCAATTGCACTTTGGATACTCCTTTTGTGACAGGATTTTGCTTTGCTGATGTCACAAATTAAATTAGGCTTCCAAAATTATTTAAAATGTGCCTTACCACCAAGTAATTTTACAAGTAGAATCCTAAAAGCCACGTTTTTAAAAGCAAGTCACTACGATAACTGCGGCTCAAGCATAAAAAAATCCATTTAGGACCATGCCCAAATGGATTTAGTTTTTTGTAATTAGCGTATGCGCAACTTACTAAAATGTTTTCAGCTTATGCAAGCACTTCTTTTTCAATGATCACCTGTCCTTTGTAGTAAAGTTTACCGTCTAGCCAGTAAGCTCTGTGAGGAAGGTGGTACTCGCCAGTTGTAGGGCATTGAGCCAAACCAGGAGCGGTCAACTTGTAATGCGTTCTTCTCTTGTCTCTTCTGGTTTTCGAAATTTTTCGTTTAGGATGTGCCATCTCTATACAATTTTTAGATTAATCTTTTTTCTTAATACTTTTTAATGCTTCCCATCTGGGATCTATCGGGTCATCAGTTTTTTCTGGTTGAGCAGTATCCTCTACTTCATCCTCTTCATCTTCTGACCAATATACAAACTCGCCCGGGCCATCCATTTCATCTTCATCATCCCTGTAGTCCGGGTGAAGCTTCTTGGCTGGTAAGGCAAGAATAATAAACTCATAAATCAATTGGGCAACATTGATACTTGGAGTGTCTCTTGTGATCATGAATATTTCTTCATTGATCTCTTGTTCCTCGGGGCCATATTTGTAGATGATTTTCTGATCTGCGTCCAGCGTTTGATTGAATTTTTCCAAACTTCTGTCACAAGTCAGCTCTACTGTGCCCTGTATCTTATATGTTGCTTCCAATAAGTTTGCTTCCTTATTAAGCAAAACCGTGACTTTCATGTCACCTTTTTCCACCATTTCATTATCCTTGAAATGGGAGAAGAAATCATCATTTATATCGAAGGTGAATTCATGCTTTCCTTCATTTAATTTGATGATGTCAATATCGAAAGCTCTCCAGAATTTCACTATTCCTCCTGATAATTTAAGACCGCAAATTTAGTGAACTATTTTAGAAATATAAAATCTGTCACTAATTTATTTTATTTACTCTTCTTCCCAATCCTCTTTTTGGGAGATTATATCCATGGCTGTAAAGATAGCAGCGCGCATAGAACCCTCATCAGCAATGTTTTTTCCAGCAATATTATATGCTGTTCCATGATCCGGTGATGTCCTGATAACAGGCAATCCCGCAGTAAAGTTTACGCCAGATTCAAAAGCTAATGTTTTGAAAGGAATTAGGCCTTGGTCATGGTACATGGCCAGGATTCCATCGAATTTCATTTGGTGCATCATGCCGAAGAATCCATCCGCTGCATAAGGGCCAAAGATCATATGGCCCTGATCTTTGAATTCGCGGATTGCAGGCTTGATCACTTCTTCTTCCTCCTTGCCTAAAAGTCCGTCCTCCCCAGCATGAGGGTTCAGCCCTAACACGGCAATTTTTGGTTTTTGTATGCCAAAGTCCTCTTTTAATGACTTTAACATTATTTTTAATTTCTGTTTGATTTTTTTTCCGGTTACATTTTGGGCGACTTCTGCCAAAGGAACATGTCCGGATACCAGACCTACTCGTATATCTTCTGCCACCATGAACATCATGCTTTCCTTGGCTTCAAAGGCATTGGTCAAGTATTCTGTGTGGCCGACAAATTTCAATTCTTCAGAATTGATGTTGTTCTTGTTGAGCGGGGCTGTCACAATACCGTCGATCTTTTCTGCCTTAATGTCTTCTATGGCTTTGTCCAAAGCGGCAAGAGCCATTTTTCCTGATTCCTGAGTTTCTACGCCTGGCATTACCTCTGGGCAGTTTTCAGTTACATTAATGACATTGATCTTTTTAGGGTGTACCTCATCAATATTTCGGATTTGCATAAAATTAAAATCCTCCATTTTGAGCAATTTTCTGTAAAAAGTAATTGCTTTCCCGTGAGCATAAATTACAGGAGTGATTTGTTTCAAAACCCTGTTATCCATTAATGCCTTCATGGTTACTTCGGCACCAATGCCATTAATGTCGCCTATGGTAATACCAATGATGGGTTTATTTTGTCTCTGATTCATGAGTGATCAATTAGAAATGTTTTTCAAAAACTGGGTGATTAGCCTCACACCAAATCCAGTTCCACCGGTTGTCTTATAATCCTCTCCCGATTTGATAAATGCTGGACCAGCTATATCAATATGGATCCAGTTATAATCAATAAAATGCTCAAGGAATTTACCAGCAGTAATCGCACCAGCTGTCGGGCCTCCCAAGTTGGTGATGTCTGCAATGGAGGATTTTAATTGGTCTCCATATTCATCCCAGAGCGGAAATTCTACTAAGCGCTCAAATACCTCTTGGCTGGCAATCTTGAGAAAGCTTTTTTCCTCATCGTAGGCTTTGCCCATCATGACTGCTCCTTCTTTGCCCAGCGCACTAGCTGCTGATCCGGTCAGAGTAGCAAGGTCAATGACCAATTTAGGGTCATACTTTTTGGCGTAAATCAAGGCGTCAGCCAAAATCAATCTCCCTTCAGCATCGGTATTGAGTATTTCTACTGTTTTTCCGTTTGCAAAGGTAATGATATCTCCTGGAGTTACGGCATTAAAACCTGGTCTATTATCAGTTGCTGGAATCAATCCAATGACTTCCATGGGTAACTTAAGCTGGGCCACAGCACAAATAGTTCCAATTACCGCAGCAGCACCGGCCATATCTGCTTTCATGAAGTCCATTGAGTTAGGGGTAGGCTTAAGGCTCAATCCGCCAGTATCATACACGACTCCTTTGCCCACCAAAACAATAGGCTTTTTGAATTTTCTGCCAGTTTTGGGCTTATAGTGCAAAATGGAAAATGTAGGGGGGATTTCACTACCTGCATTTACAGCCTTTAGGCCAGCCATTTTTAACGAGTTAATTTGCGCTTTATTCAGTACCTCCGTTTCAAATCCGTACTTACTCCCCAGCCTCTTGATTTCCTCACCTAGCTTTAATGCATTAAGGTATATTACAGGCTCATTAACCAAGTCCCTTGCTTCAAAAGTTGCGACTGTCATATATAGCAATTCTTCTAAATTGCTTTCTTCAGCAATCGGGCAATGGATTTCCAGTGTGCTGATAGGGTTTTTCCTATCACTTTTGTATTTGTCAAATTGATAGGAAGCTAAGACGAGTCCTTCAACAAATGCAAGGAATAGTTTTTCAGATTTTCCGAAAAAATACACCTTTGCTTGATTGATATCTTTTATGAATGCCCATGCTTTTGCTCCGGATTTTCTGGAAAACTCTAGTTTATAGGCGCCCTCATCATGTCTTTTTGGCTTGATAAATAGTAGATTACATTTATCATCCGCAAAAGTCAATTCTCTTTTTTTATTTTTAAAAAGCTGTTCTTTGATAAAGCCTTTTTTATCATCTGCTAAAGGAAGATTTTGTATTTCGTCTTCTTGAGAGATGAAAATTACTCCTGCTTCTGAAAGAAGATTTTTTGGAGAGTCTAATAATCTTATGGCAGTTAGCATATATTGTCTTAATTTTGGTTGGCAATTTAGTATAATTTTATCAGAGAACTAAAGATGGAGAGAGTCAGAGCAAAAAAGCATTTGGGGCAGCACTTCCTTACCGATCTAGGTATTGCGGAAAAAATTGCCAAGTCTGTCACAGGACATCTGGGCGTGAAGCAGGTTTTAGAGATCGGACCAGGTATGGGAGTACTGACGGACTTTCTTTTGGAGGAAAAGTGGGACCTGTTTCTGGTGGATATCGATAAGGAATCGATTGCCTATTTGCACAAGAAATATCCGCAACTGGGAGAGCATATTATTGATGCGGATTTTTTGCAGTATGATTTTTCAAAGGTAATAGAAGGGGAATATGTCATTGCGGGGAATTTCCCTTATAATATATCGTCTCAGATTTTTTTCAAAGTTCTCGCTGAGCGGAATAAAGTGACCGAAGTAGTATGTATGCTTCAAAAAGAGGTGGCTCAGAGAATTGCCTCTCCGCATGGCAATAAAGACTATGGGATACTAAGTGTACTTTTACAGGCATTTTATGATATTGAATACTTGTTTACTGTACCTCCCACTGTTTTTGACCCACCGCCCAAAGTAGATAGCGGAGTGATCAGGTTGAAAAGAAATGATGTAAAAGTTCTGGATTGCAATGAGAAGTTGTTCTTCAGGGTGGTGAAACAGGGTTTTAGCACAAGGAGAAAAACACTTAGAAACGCACTTAAGTCAATGGGCTTGTCAGATGAAATGAAACAGGATCCAATTTTGGACAAGAGGGCTGAGCAACTAGATGTATCGTCTTTTATTTCCTTAACCAATAAACTGGAAGCATCTTGGAAAAAATAAAAGAGTTTGAGTTATCCAAAGAGTACCTCGAATCCTTAAAGGAGAGCATTGAGGCTGGTGATGCAGTGTCCATACGCGAGTCGATTGACGGGGCGAATGAGGCCGATGTTGCGTCGTTACTCGACGAGTTGGATATGGAGGAGGCCCTGTATGTACTGAGGACACTTGATAAGGCATTTTCTGCAGATGTACTGATAGAGTTGGATGAAGAATCGCAGTTCAAAGTGGTGCAAGAAATGGATTCTGTCGAACTGGCTGGCCTGCTGGATAATATGGAGTCCGATGATGCGGTGGATATCTTGAACCAGCTTGTAGTCAAGGATAGGGAAGAGGTTATCAGCAATATCCAGGAAAAAGAAAAGTCAGGGTATATTCAGGAGCTTCTTAGATATGAAGAGGGAAGTGCCGGTGCCTTGATGGCCAAGGAATTTATTAAAGCTAACCTCAATTGGACCGTAGTTCAAACCATAGAAGAAATTCGGCGGCAAGCTGAAAATGTTGAGAAAATTTATTCCATCTATGTGGTGGACAATAAAGAAAGCCTCATTGGAAGGGTGGCTTTGAAAAAAATCATCCTTTCTTCTTCCAACACCAAGATCAAGGATATTTACGAAGAAGATATTATTTCTGTTCCTACTTATATGGATGAGGAGGAAGTGGCTGAAATCATGCGCAGGTATGATTTGGAGGCCTTGCCTGTGGTGAATGCGAAAAACAAATTGGTTGGTAGAATTACTGTTGATGACGTTTTGGATGTGATCCGCGAACAGGCAGAAGAAGATATGCAGGCCATGACGGGTATTTCGGATGACGTTGAAGAATCCGATTCAGTTTTCAGACTTTCCAAAGCTAGGCTTCCGTGGTTGATGATAGGCATTATTGGAGGTTTAATGGGGGCTCGGATAATAGGAATTTTTGATGAAGGTTTGAGCAAATATATTGAACTTGCCTCCTTCATACCTTTGATTACGGCCACAGGAGGAAATGTGGGGATCCAGTCATCATCTTTGGTAGTGCAATCTTTAGCTGCTAAATCTGTTTTTGCCGAAAGCATAGGAAAACGTTTCGCAAAGGTGCTTTTGGTAGCCATTCTTAACGGGATAGTCCTAGGGTTGATCGTTTTTGGAACGGTAGTGTTTGTTTATGGAAATAAAGTGGAGTTTGGTATTGTAGTGGGGCTGGCTTTATTTAGTGTCGTTCTTTTGGCATCCTTTATGGGGACAGTAACTCCTATTGTTTTGGATAAAATTGGAATTAATCCGGCAATGGCTTCAGGCCCGTTTATTACAACAGCCAATGACCTTTTGGGCTTAGCGGTCTATTTTCTAGTAGCGATGATGCTATTAAATTTGTAATCTGTTTGCCATTGGCGGAACAGTCACCCTAATAGAAATTAACTTATATATGAGAATTCTAATTATTGATGATATGCATGAAAGCATTACGCCTCTTTTGGAAGAGTTGAGCTTTCAAGTGGATTATAGGCCAGATATTAAAAGGCCGGAAATTGAAGAAATTGTAGCAGGATATGAAGGATTGATTATTCGATCCAAAACACCAATGGATAGGCCTCTTTTGGAAAAGGCGAGTAAATTGAAGTTTATAGGCCGAGCAGGTGCCGGTTTGGACAAGATAGACTTGGATTATATTGAAGAACATGATATCAAGCTTTTTCATGCGCCTGAAGGTAACAGGGATGCTGTTGGGGAACATGCGATAGGGATGTTATTGGCACTTTTTAATCATATCGGAAAAGCCGATAAAGAGGTGCGAAAAGGTATCTGGGATAGAGAAGGAAATAGAGGAGAGGAGTTGAAAGGAAAGACTGTTGGTGTTTTTGGTTATGGTAATATGGGAAGTACTTTCGCAAAAAAGCTGAAGGGTTTTGAGGTGAGTGTGCTTGCTTATGATAAGTACAAGGAAAACTATGGTGATGAATATGCCACCGTAGCGAGCTTTGAGGAGATTCAAGAAAAGGCAGATGTGCTCAGCATCCATGTGCCTTTGACACCAGAGACAAGGAATTTCTTTACTTTGGAGGTATTGATGGGATTTAAGAAGCCTTTTTATCTAATCAATACTGCTAGGGGTGAAGTGATCAGCTTTGATACCTTGAACAAGGCTTTGTCAAATGGCCAACTAAAAGGAGCTTTGTTGGATGTTTTGGAGAATGAAAAGTTAAAGACTTTAACTGCTGAACAAAAGCTATCTTTTGAAGAACTCTGTGAGAGGGAAAATGTCTTGTTCAGTCCGCATATTGCAGGTTGGACTTTTCAGTCCTATGAGAAAATCAATCAGGTGCTGGTAGGGAAGATCCATGAGGCATTTCCTTTAAAATAGATTTGGGAAAAAAACAATCTAAACCTTAAGATTGTATTATCGTTACGTAATGATTATATTTGCCTTACACGCAAATAAAAGCAGGATTTGAACAACGGTCTTCAGCAATGAGACCGTTCTTTTATTTTTCAAGCTTTGTTAAATTAATTTGACTATGGGAAAAGTACAATATTATACTGAAGAAGGACTTAGGAAGTTAAAAGATGAACTTCAGCATTTGAAGACGAAGGGAAGGCAAGATATTGCCAAGCAGATTGCAGAAGCCAGGGATAAGGGAGACCTTAGTGAAAATGCAGAGTATGATGCAGCTAAGGATGCTCAAGGTCTTTTGGAATTGAAAATTTCCAAATTGGAAGAAGTGGTTGGAAATGCACGTGTATTGGATAATTCGAAAATGGATACATCCAAGGTAGGTATTTTGAGTACTGTGAAAATAAAAAATGTCAAAAATGGCATGACGGTAGCTTATACCTTGGTATCAGAGGAAGAGGCTGACCTGAAAGCCAATAAGATTTCTTTGTCCTCTCCATTCGGTAAAGGTTTGTTAGGGAAGAAGGTAGGAGAGATAGCTCAGATAAATGCTCCTGCAGGAGTTGTTGAGTTCGAAGTATTAGAGATTAATTACTAATTATATCAATCCCGATGGAATTCCAATCGGGATTTTTTATTTTTATCCCATGGCAAGTATTTTTACAAAAATCATTAACAGAGAGATTCCGGGTCATATAGTGGCTGAGGATGATAATTATATCGCTTTCCTTGATATCATGCCTTTGGTGAAAGGTCATGTTTTGGTAGTTCCTAAAAAGGAGGTGGATTATATCTTCGATTTAGAAGATGATTTATTGGCCGGTTTACACTTGTTTTCAAAAAAAGTATCCAAGGCCATTGATAAGACGATTAAATGTACAAGAGTAGGCGTAGCCGTGATTGGACTGGAAGTTCCTCATGTCCATGTACATTTGGTGCCATTAAACAGTATGGATGATATTAACTTTACACGCCCTAAACTGAAATTGGATAATGAGGAAATGGCTGCTATTGCTGAAAAAATTAAGAAAGAAGTAAAACTTTAACTATTAACTGTAAAAAAGCCTTGCTATTTGAATTAGCAAGGCTTTTTGTTTTATTCATTTGGATAAGGGATATATACAAAATTGGTAAAATCTTGGTCTATTACAAATAAGCAGCAATACTCATCAGGATCCTTATAGGACTTTTTGAAATCTTCAATGGATTTTTCATCAATCAACTTTCTTTGGATAAATTCATCCAAATAGGTAATATAATAATTCCAATCAACTTTGATGTCTTTATTTCCGATAAGCAATTGACCAATGGCCTGTTCTGTTTTGCAAACTGGGAAAATAGGGTGCTCAGAGAATTTTCTGGATCGTATTTGGTAAGAAGCTTCTTTAAGTGTGTCGGCTACTTTGACAAAGTCCTTTGTAATGGTGCCTAAGTATTTGCCATTCAATTCCGGATCATTATCGTCTCTTATCATGATGATTTTAAGGTCAGTAAAACTACATTTTCTACATGGTAAGTCTGCGGGAACATGTCCACAGGCTGTACCTTATCTACTTGGTATTTTTCTCCCAGAAGAGCCACATCCCTCGCTTGGGTAGCAGGATTACAACTTACGTAAACAACCTTAGGAGCTTCTAATTTCAGCAACATATTGACCACGTCCTCATGCATGCCCGCTCTTGGAGGATCGGTAATGATTACATCTGGAGCAGCATGTTCATGAATGAAGTCATCGTTTAATATATCCTTCATGTCCCCTGCATAGAATAAGGTGTTCTCCAGGCCATTTACTTCAGCGTTGAGTTTAGCGTCTTCAATAGCAGCATCCACATATTCAATGCCTATAACCTGCTTTGCTTTTTTAGCGACAAAATTTGCGATAGTTCCTGTGCCAGTATATAAATCATAAACTACCTCATCGCCTTTAAGGTCAGCAAACTCTCTGGCGACTTTATATAGTTGATAGGCCTGTTCAGAATTGGTTTGGTAAAAGGATTTTGGCCCAACCCTGAATTCAAGTTCTTCCATTTTTTCTATGATATAGTCTCGCCCCTTGAAAGTATGGATCTCTTGATCGTGGAAAGTCTCATTTTTCTTAAGGTTGATGATGTACAATAGTGAGGTGATTTCTGGAAAACGGTCGGCCAAGAATTCCATTACCTTTTGGATATCAGCAGGCTGATCTTCTCCAAACTGAACGATTACCATGGTTTCACCTGTAGAGCTGGTTCGGATGATCAGGTTTCTTAGCAAGCCTATTTGCTGGATCATGTCGAAGAAGGTGATACCATTTTCCAAAGCAAACTTCCTCAGTTCATTCCTTACATCATTGGATATCCCGCCTTGAAGGTAGCAATGGTCAACATCTACTATTTTATCAAAACGCTTTGGTATATGGAAGCCTAGGGCATTTCTTTCAAAATCCTTTCCAGATTCAATTTCTTCACGTGTTAGCCAACGGTTATTGGAAAAGGTGAAATCAAGTTTGTTTCTGTAATATTGGGTATCGGCAGAACCAATGATGGGCAATACCTCTGGAATGGGCACTTTTGCAATCCTACTAAACTGGTCTAGTACTTGTTGTCTTTTGTAAGATAGTTGAAGGGTGTAATTAATATGCTGCCATTTACATCCTCCGCATACTCCAAAATGTGCACAAAAAGGATCTACTCTGTCTTCTGAGTATTTGTGTATTTTGATCGCTTGCCCTTCCATGAAGCTGCTTTTCCCCTTGGTAATACGAACATCAACCACATCTCCAGGGGCAACTTGTGGTACGAAAACCACTTTCCCCTCGTAGTGGGTTACACATTTGCCCTCTGAGGCAATCCGCTCAATAGTAAGGTTTTCCAGAACCTTATTTTTCATCTTTCTCGACATAGGCTGCAAAATTAATCATAATCTTTGAAATGGGATAAGGTTTTGGAGGAAGAGAATCGACTGCGTTAGTTGAGTTTGTCAGATAAATAATTAAGTACTGTATATTAGTCTTTTGGGATCGGGGTATTCAGAACTTCTTTTTCAAGAAATTTCCAAATAAGTGGAAATGATTATCTTTAGGTTTAAAGTAAAGTATTAGAATGAAATTTAAGGATAAAGTTGTGATTGTAACTGGTGCTACTTCTGGGATAGGAGAGGCATGTGCGTTGGCATATGGAAATGAAGGGGCCAAAATAGTGATTACTGGTAGAAACCAAGTCAAGCTTGATAATAGCCTTAAGAAGTTAGCGGATGCAGGTTTGGAGGCCAAGGGGATTTTGGCAGACGCGGGAGTGGAAGCGGATAACAAAAGAATGGCTGAAGAAGTAATTAAGCACTTCGGAAAGATTGATGTTTTGGTCAATAATGCAGGTATTTCCATGCGGGCACTATTCGAGGAATTGGACACATCTGTATTCCATAAAGTAATGGATACCAATTTCTGGGGGACGGTGTATGCAACCAAGTATTGCTTACCATCTATTCTTGAAAATAAGGGGTCTGTTGTAGGAGTGTCATCTATCAATGGTTATAGAGGTACCCCGGCTAGAACAGCTTATACTGCCAGTAAATATGCCATGAATGGTTTTATGGAGTCTTTACGGACAGAAGTAATGAAAAGGGGAGTGCATGTACTAGTGGCTTGCCCCGGCTTTACTTCTTCTAATATTAGGAATAATGCACTTACTGCAGATGGTAGCTCTCAAGGTGAGTCTCCTCGAATTGAAAGTGATATGATGAGTTCGGAAGAAGTGGCCAAGCATATTGTTAATGCAACCTATAAGCGGAAGAGAGATTTGGTTTTGACCAGGGAAGGGAAATTGGCTGTGTTTTTGAACAAGTGGATTCCAGGAATAATGGATGGAATTGTTTACAATCATATGGCAAAGGAAAAAGATTCCCCTTTTAAATAATTATTATGATACAAGATGTCTTTCAGGTTTATATGAACAGGCTGATGGATTTGTCTGCTAAAAACAGGTCCATCCACCTTTCAAGGGTAATAGCTTCCCAAATGATAGACCTGAAGGACCTTGAATTTTTGGAGTATGACAATGCCTTCGATTATATCCAGGAATTGCTGGGTAGAAAGAAGAAGATCCCATTGATCAAAGTAGCAGATGCGAGGGATAAAAATATCAATCAGGTTTCAAACCGCCTTAAGCGAATCAACCAATATGTAAAGTTGACTGAGGAGGAAAGTGGTGAGAAAAGCCTTTTTGTGGCTTGGCCTTTTGTGGAGGGCAAACTGCCCAATGATCAGATTATTAGATGCCCACTGCTGTTTTTTCCTGTTAAGTTGATTCAAGAGGGGAACTATTGGTATTTACAAAAAAAATCTGGAGATCAGCCTTTTATCAATAAATCATTTTTGTTGGCTTATGCCCATGCCCATCAGAGTGAATTCAAAAAAGATTGGTGGGAAAATGCCATAGAAAACTTTCCTAAAGAGCCCAGACCTTTTTTGACTGAGCTTTATCAGTATCTTAAAAAAGAACTTACCCTCAATTTTAACCAGGATTTGTTTGAAGGAAAGCTGGATGCTTTTGGAGAAAACAGTCCAAATGAAAGTGAAAAGTATTTTAAAACTGGTGTGCTGAAGCTACAGCCCAATGCAGTTTTGGGACAATTTTCCCAGAAGAGTTCCTTTCTGATCAGAGACTACGAGGAGCTTGGGCAAAAATATACTTCAGAAAACCTAGAAGAGCTTTTCATGGATTGGTTTGTTCAGGATGAGGAACAAACCTTGTCCTTGAAAGAGGGAAATCTGTTCAATACATTCCCCATGGATGCCAGTCAAGAGGAAGTCCTCAAAACAGTCAGAGAAGGCGGTTCTTGTGTGGTGCAAGGCCCTCCTGGGACAGGTAAATCCCAATTGATCTGTAATTTGGTGACTGATTTTATTTCCAGGGGAAAAAAGGTGTTGGTGGTTTCGCAAAAAAGGGCGGCTCTCGAGGTAGTCAATTCGAGGCTTAATGAGCAGGGCTTTTCAGGATTTTTAGCTTTAGTTCATGATTTCAGGGCAGATAGAAATAGGCTATTCAAAAAAATAAGTGATCAAATCCAATCTTTGGAACGCTACCAAGAGCTCAATAGAAGTTTGGATGCCATCCAATTGGAGCGGAATTTCAGTCAGACTGTAAGGACGATTGAGACGCATTCGGAGTTTTTGGAAGATTATAGACATGCACTTTTCAATACAGAAGAGTGTGGAGTGCCGATCAAGGAGCTATATATCAGTTCTGATTTTCGGGAGGAACATTTTAATCTTACTCAGTATTATAAAAATTACCATTGGAATTCGCTGGATGAGTTTCTACGTGATTTTAAGGAGTATATATATTACCAACCTAGATATGAAAGTCCAGACTCATTTTGGTTGCACCGGGTAGACTTTGCCCAATTTACCCCCAATGTTATCCATCGCTTTAAAGAGAATCTGGAGGAAATAAAAGAGCTGAAGCAAACAGCTGAAAATATTTTAGGGAATCTTCTCTACCAGCCTTTTGAATTTCCTTTGGTTTACCAATCGTTTGAATATAGGAGTAGGCTAGAAGAGCTACAGGAAATAGTGTCTAATGAGGAGATTTTCCAAAGCCTCAAAAAGCTTATGAAGTATCCGAAAGGAGAACTCGACAGGCTATGGTTGGAAAATAAAGTGGATGTTGTGAAAAAATTGCTTTCTGAGGAAGGGATTGAGTGGACTGTAAGTGATAAATATGTGGAGGCTGTTTACCAAAAAGTCCTTCATGTTCTTCAGATGAAAGGATCCTGGTGGAAGTCAATTAGCTTGATTTTTTATAGAAAAGAGTACAAAGGAGTTTGGGATTTATTAAAACGGAATGGGCTTAATCGTGATAAGGAAGGACTGAATTTGTTGGTTAAAATGCTGGAAAACCGTCTGAACCTTAATCACCAGTATACTTTGCTAAACCGTAAGGAATGGGTGGAAATGCCCGCCAAGCCATTCGATTTTACAGTATTCAACCATCAGTTCCACGTGCTCACAGAGGCTTTGAAGGCTAAGTTTATATTAGAGGATTTGGGAATGCTTTCTCCATATTTGGTTTTTGAAAAGACAGATTTTGACCAATATAGACTAGTACTACAAGAATTGATCGGAGTCAATGGTTTGATTGAAATGAAAACTTCCCAGTGGAAGAATTATTTCAGTACTATTCAGATCAAACACCTACTTACAGCCTCCAATGATGAGAAGTTGGAAATGGTGAAACGTACCATCACGCAGGATTTTTCTGAAATAGTAGCCTTGGACAGGTTGAAGAGGAAATTGCGCACTGTGGATGTAGAGGTGATCAATAAGCTGATCGATACTTATCCAAATAGAAGCTTTGAAGAATTACAAGAGGTGTTTCTGAAGGGCTTGAAATTCAGTTGGATAGAACATATTGAGGCAAAGTATCCCATTTTGCAGGAGATTAGCCTTCAAAAAGTAAAAGATATCCTCGAGGAATTTACTGTTTCAGTAGAAGAGAAGATCAAAGTAAGTCGATTTATCGCTGAGTTAAGGGTAAGGGAAAATACTTTTAAAAAACTCGAATATAATAGGCTCAACAATTTGATTACCTATCGGGACCTTTTGCATCAGGTCAGTAAGAAAAAGAGGCTTTGGACTATTAAAAAACTGATAGAAGAATTCGAAGCGGAAGTTTTTAAACTGGTGCCCTGTTGGTTGGCTTCTCCAGAAACCGTTTCAGCCCTTTTCCCATTGGAAAGCAGGTTTGATCTGGTGGTTTTTGATGAGTCTTCACAGTGTTTTGCGGAAAGAGGACTACCGGCCATGCTCAGGGGAAAACAAGTTGTTGTAGCAGGGGACAGTCAGCAGCTACAGCCCTTTGATCTTTATAAAGTTCGTTTGGAATCAGAAGAGGAAGGAATAGAATTGGATTCCAATTCCCTTTTGGACCTGGCTTCAAATTACTTTAAGAAATATGCATTGGACGGTCATTACAGAAGTAAGAATTTATCACTGATAGAGTTTTCCAATCGACATTTCTATAATAATAAACTTACCATGTTGCCTGAAATGAATTCTCTTAATGAATCAGTACAGGCCTATAAATGGAAGAAGGTAGATGGCATTTGGGATAAGCAGTCCAACAAGGTTGAAGCTGAAGCTGTGGTGGAAGAAATAAAGGGAATTTTAAAAGATAAGCCAGAAGTGGAAATAGGCGTGATCACTTTTAATTATTTCCAAATGGAGCTGATTGCTGAACTTATTTCCCAAGATAGCTCAGTGTCCTCAGCGAAAGTAAAAGTGAAGAATATTGAGAATGTTCAGGGAGATGAGTTTGATGAAGTGATTTTTTCTATTGGTTATGCCAAGAATAAATCGGGGAAATTTACAGCGAATTTTGGTTTATTGTCCAAGGAGGGTGGGATCAATAGGTTAAATGTGGCTGTAACTCGAGCTAGAAGTAGAGTGGTGGTAGTTAGTAGTATTACTTCTAAGGACTTTAAGCATAGGCAACTGCTCAATCAGGGAGTTAAAATGCTGCACGATTATTTGGCATATGCAGAACAGGTAGCTGCTGGGGATAAGCTCGTGATCCAAGAAAGGGATACTACAGGCTTTGAAAGTTCATGGTATTTGAAGGACAAATTACTGGGACTCTATGGGAATCATGAATTAAAGAATAATTCCATTTCACGAATAATGGATTTGGAGTTGCTTGAGGGAGATAAATACATTGGGGCTGTACTGACAGATGATAACCGTCTTTTCGCTTCCAAAACAGCTAAGGAGGCTTTTGTATACCATCCGCAGTTGTTAAGGCAAAAGGGCTGGCACGTAGTCTTCGTCTTTAGCAGACAGTATTGGCTTGATCATGAAGATTTATTGCAGACCAAACTGATGATGGCAAATAAAAAGAGGCTGTCTCAAAACAAGAGTTAAAAAAGCGAGATAGTCGATTTTAGCCAATAGAGGCCGATTAATGAAAATCGGCCTCTATTTTTTTTGACTTACAGTCAATTCAGCTCTGGATTCTTTGTTT
>NZ_JAHHZM010000015.1 GCF_018642165.1 Echinicola shivajiensis | reverse complement strand
TGAAAAAGGTATCAAGGCCTATGAAGAAAAAATGCAGCTTCACAGAGAAAGGTGGCTACAAAAAACAGCTAAAGAACTAGGTTATGAACTCGAACAAATTCATGCCTAGTTCTTTACGTCATTGGTACAAAAGGAGGAATCTCTAATACTAATCGAACCATCAAAAGGGCAGCAAGTAATAGGTCGGAAGGAAGCTTAAAGCATTGGGCTCTGGATCAAAATATAGGAGGTGTTTAATTCTTTATTTAACATAATGTAAATTATATAACTTATATAATAATTTGAGGCCAGCTCTGCTGGTTTACATAAAATCAGTTATGACAATTGCTGTGACATAACATTAAAGATTTTATGTTAAAGTAAACCTAGGGTTTATGATTGAATCAACTTTTTTAACATCTTTGATTTATATAAAAACTAAAAACATGGGGCTCTACGATATTCAACCTGCATACACATTACATAATTATCTATTACTTGACTGTTATCAATCATCAAGAAATCAATAGAATGAATAAAAGCATTATTGTAATACTAATTTTAATACTTGGGATCAATCAAGTAAAATCACAAAATGCCGGACAAATTGTAATCGGCACAAAACATATACTCCAGTCTAAGATTTTGAATGAAGAAAGAGGATATTGGATTAGTCTTCCTGATTCATACCATGAAAAAGGATCATCCTATAAGAGATATCCCTTGCTTATAATACTTGATGGAAATGTACACTTTAAGTCCATCTCAGGAACAGTAAACTACATGAGTTCTGATGAATATAAGAGCTGGAAAATTCCAGAGATGATCGTGGTGGGGATTCAAAATATTGATAGAAGAAGAGACTACACACCTGACAAAATCATTACAGTAAGAGAGAATAATACAGGCGGTGGAGAAAGCTTTCTAAGCTTTTTGGAAGATGAACTTTTACCTGAGTTGGATCAAAAATATAGAACTGCAGCCTATCGGATCCTTTTTGGGCATTCTTTGGGTGGTTTGTTAGCTACTCATACCTATTTAAAAGAAAAGACACTTTTCAATTCTTTTATTGCTGTTGACCCAAGCTTTGGAACATGGGATTCAGAAACGATGGACAAAAAGTTAGAAGTTGTCACTGAGAATTCATTTGAACGATTCATTTACATAGCCACTGCGAATTGGGGAAAAAGGAATATCGGAAATCGTGATCGCCATATACGATTATACGAGGCATTAAACAGCAAATGTAAAGATGAATTTCCTGCAAAGTTGGAATATTTTGAAAATGAAGACCATAGTTCAGTTCCAATCATTGCTTTTCATAATGGAATCTCTGCAATTTTTGAAGGTTATGGGATTTCCTATAGAGATGTGAAAAGTATAGGTCAGCTAACTCGACATTTTCAATCTCTTTCTAAGCGACTATCTTGGGATCTCAGCCCACCAGAGTACCTTGTGAATCAAATAGGCTATAGATTCCTCAGAAGTAGTCTTGAAAGTGATAAGCCAAAGGCTTTGGAATTCTTTATCTTGAATACTGATAACTATCCCAACTCATTTAATGCTTATGATAGCTTGGGAGATGCATATGAATCACTGGGAAATAACAAAAAAGCAATCGAAAATTATAAAAAATCGCTAGAACTCAATCCCAATAATGAACACGCTAAAATGAAAATTGATCACTTGAACAAGCAATAAGACCTACGCTTGATAATAACTAAGTATTCATGTGGTATGAACTTCCTCCTTGGGTGTAAATACCCCTGCCAAGCATAGTTAAAACCTCCCTTCACTAAACTAATTTGGCGCTTAGAGGTCTGAACGACTAGGTTCCTATGACTACTTTCCTGAGAATCTAAAATTTCCTTTTGAGTTTAATTGGTTAGTTCCAAGTCAACACCGGGATGAAGACTTGGAACAGTTATAGCATACAAAAACTTCGCCTCCCTGCTCAAGTCCGCCAGACAGTTGTTCATCCTTAAATTACTCAAAAAAGTACTGCACTAGTAGCTTGATCTTCCTCCCTCCTATTGCAGTCTGCTTCTTTTGAATTCTTTTAAAATTTGAAAAGCAATTATAAACTGAACTAAATGCCCCTCAGGATCAAAACCCATTAAAAAAAATAATTTCAACATCATTAAAATGTATTTTAAATAATTTTTTCATATATTCAAATACTAATTTTTGCACTTCAATTAAATCTTCTTTAACCTTAATCTTTTACTATAATGAAATATTTCACTAAACTTTTGCTTTTTGCTTTTGTTGTATTTTTGTTTTCATGTACTAATGATGAAACACCAAGTTCAGACAATTCAGTTGTTGGAACCTGGGATTTGACTGGTATGGTTTACACGGGTACTTCCACCACTACTTTTGAAGAAATGGAATTCCCCAGCAGCTTTGAGGGTATGGCTACTGATATGGACTGTTCTCTGGAATTTAAAGATTCTCCACAGACCTTCGTTTCCGAAGGTTCTTATACTATCAACCTGAAAACAGAAATATTCGGTCAGGTAAGTGAATATAATTTACGTATGGAGGGATTTATGGAAAGCGGCCCTTATGAATTAAAGGATGGGCAGCTGATTGTTACTCCTTCCGATGGAGTTCCAGATGCCGCTAAAATCGTTTCTCTTACCGACAATGAAATGGTTTTAACCTATGCCGAAACCATGGAACAAAGCATGGATGGTGCGGTAAATTCAACTACTATTGATGGTATTTTCACCTTCAGAAGGAAATAGCTTATTCTAACCAAAATCATGGTGGCTAGCCGGTGTTATTGCTGAAAGGGGATGTTCCAATTTTCATGGATTATGATCCTCTGAACTGGCAACGACTGATTTTCCAAACTAGGAGTAGTCGATGACTACACCTAGTTTGGAATTTTTAATTCCAGTAAGCGGGAGATATTATTTTTAAAATGATTAAATTAAATATGGTAAAATATTCCTCATCATGCTACATCCGTCCGTACAGAAAATTCTTGATAGAAATAAAGAAATTGGTTGTTTTGGCCAGATATGGAGATTAATCATTTTTATAATAGCAATAGTTGTAATAATATTCATTATTGGTAGAATCAATGCACAATTTTAATCTGTGATTTGATCCATTAACAAATTGGATTTTTTTAGATACCTACCAAATGTCTTTCTTTACATCTATCCATATAGCGTTTTGGTTGCTGAACTTGAGGCCCCTGAGCTTGTTGAAGGCTCAAAACATCTAAGACAATGGAAATACTTCATCCGTAATCTCATTTCTTTTATACGGTATTTAAATTCCAAAGACATTTAAACTTAATCGTTCCATTCAGATCTTTTTTAAAGCCTTGGTATAGAAAAGCAGCTTCAATACCCGATGCTTTGTCTTTCATTTACTTTCAAAAAGTAACGTTCAATTTTCAAAACAATATTTTTCTTGTAAATAAAATTTACTGTTCATTTTTTCATCTTGGTAAAAACTTCTATTTTTAAACAAATAACCTTTTTAATTTAATTCTATGAACAAGTCCTATTTAATGATTCTGGCAATAATATTAATCACAGTATATTCTTGTCAAGAAAAACATAAGACCCTTGGGGATTTCAAACTATTGCCAACTCCACAAGAATTTCAAATCTCTGGAGTCAGTGAACTTAAGAGTAATGATATCAACAGCTATTATAGCTTGAACCATGAAAAACTCCCGAAATCTTCCTTATCCGCATCATTGACTAAATCAAAAGCTGCACCTGAAGCCGCAATTGTTTTTGAAATTGACAACTCATTAGGACTGGTAGAAGGAGGATATAAAATGAGCATTGGCAAGGATCAGGTAAGTATCCATGCCCAAGACGAGGCTGGTTTATTGTATGCTTTTGAAAGCTTGCAACAGCTGTGTCTGGACGCTAGTGAACAAAATACAAACCTTCCGGAATGTTCTATCACTGATTATCCTGAACTGGCATATAGGTCCATCCATTTAGACATCAAACACCATAGGGAAACACTTGAATATTATTATGCCCTCATAGACAAGCTGGCACATTATAAAGTCAATGGTATTATATTGGAATTTGAGGATAAATTAAAGTATGAGCAACAGCCTATAATTGCCTCAGCAGATGCTTTTTCTATTGAAGAATGGAAGAAATTAAGTGATTATGCCAATGAAAGGCATATTGAAATCAGTCCACTGATCCAAGGTCTGGGTCATGCCTCATTTATCCTAAAACATGATAAATATAAAGATTTAAGAGATGACCCTAAAAGTGACTGGGCATTTAATCCTCTCGATGAAAAAACCTATGAAGTCCAATTTGATCTCTATGAAGATGCCCTAAAAGCAACACCACACGGCAAATACCTACATATTGGTGGAGATGAAGTACATACCAATGGAAGAAACAGTGGTAAATCTGCTTTAGAGCTTCAACTTGTCTGGCTGAACAGGGTAACTGAGTTTGCCGAAAAGCATAATAGAATTCCAATTTTTTGGGATGATATGCCACTCAAAAATGCTGGGGTATATGGACCTACACACGATGCAAAGTACAGCAAAGAGGAAACCGATTCTTTATGGAAAGCAAACGGTCCTAAGTTGGAGGCTTTTTTGGAACAATTTCCAAAAAACTGTATTTATATGAGGTGGAGCTACATGAATCCTGAACTCTATGGGAATAAGAAAGCCATGCAATGGTTTACGGATAATGGCCTTCAAGTAATGGGAGCTACTGCCGGCCAAACCCGTTGGGTACTTATGCCTCAGAATGAAAGTAATATTGGCCCAATCAGATCCTTTGCCCTATCCTCCATAAAAAATAATCTAGGGAGGTTATTGTTGACACTTTGGGATGATGATTCTCCTCATTTTGAACTTTATAACAGGGGGATTTTGGCCTTTGCCGAATATTCTTGGGCAGGAGATAAAACCACCATTGCAGACATGAAATCCCTTTACAGAAGACGGGATTTAGCCAACGCATTGGCAGACGAATCCTTTGCCTTTATCGATTCGCTGGAAGGTCCTGTTTCTTTCTGGAAAAACGCTTTGCTTCAAGGAAATAAGCGCAATTACCTGATGCGATCCGATAATCCAAAAGAAGCTGGAGTGATTGCCTTACCTAATTCGGATAACCCTGGAGAATGGACAACTGCTAACCAAGAAAGATTAAAGCAAGCAGAAGAAGTGGCAATAATTACTTCTAAGCTCAAAAAGAAAATAGAGACTCTCAAATCAAAAACCTTGCGAAATCACTACACTTTGGAGGTTTATGAACAGGTTAATAACCTGGTTCATTTTTCTACCAATTCATTGATACTACTAAGAAATTACGATATGGCCAAAACCAATGAAGAGCGAGAGGCCTCCAAAAGAGATTTAATGGGATTATCGGATGAATTCAACAACTTGAAAAATGAATTGGAAACAGTATATAGCAAAACAAGGGTACTTTATAAACCTGATAATTATATCCTGGATCAAGATCACCATGTTCACTTGGCCAATCAGTCCATTAATTTTGACTGGCAATTCTATGCTGAGATGCTATTTCTAGAAAAATTGTCCGAACAATTTAACAAATAATTCCTTCAGTATTTTAATTGAGACAAAAGGGGGGGAATATTGTAAAATTCTACCCCTTTTGTTTTTTCAACAAACCTTCTATTAGGTATCTGAGATTGCCGCGTCTCAGGCTCCTCTCAATTACGATTAATTCACTGCTTTGCTGAAAGCCTGGAACATCCTGGTAATACAGATAAAGAAACTTATATTTCAATTTCTTAATGAAATATGAAAAACATACGGAAATCATTTTGACCTTAGAAGATTTACAAAGAATCACCCTAAAAAGCCAAGGATTACTCCAATACTCTCCATTCGGAAAAGGGAAAAAGGCAGTGCTCAATACCTTGGAACATCTTGGATATTTACAGATTGATACTCTTTCCATTGTGGAGCGTGCCCACCACCATACCTTGTATACCAGAATTCCTGATTATAAAACGGAACATTTAGATAGATTGGTTAAAGAAGCCAAAGTGTTTGAGTATTGGTTTCATGCCGCCTCTTACCTCCCAATGAGGGATTTTCGTTTTGCTCTTCCTCAAATGTTGGCAGTCAAAGGAGATAAGTCACATTACTATAATGCAGACCCCAAAGTCATGCAATATGTCATGGAAACCGTTCGTGAGGAAGGTCCCAAAAAAGCTAGAGACTTTGAAAGCAAAAGTAAAAAACCAGGCAGTTGGTGGAATTGGAAACCAACCAAGGTAGCGCTTGAAAGGCTCTTTATGCAAGGCGATTTGATGATTTGTGAACGGAATGGAATGCAAAAAACCTATGATATTACCGAAAGGGTACTGCCTGATAATATTGATTTGACAGTACCAAGCCCAATGGAGTTTGCTGAATATTTGGTAAAAACCTATTTGCGCGCTTATGGATTCACCAGCATAAAACAAATCACCCACCTTAAAAAAGGGAAAACGCTTAGGAACAATGTCCAAGATGTTTTGGCATCCATGCTCGAGGAAGGCTCCGTACAAAAAGTCGAAATAGAAGGTTTATCTCCGCTGTTCTTACAAAGTGATTTAATGAATAAATCATTCACAAAAAAGGGTAAAAAATTACACTTGCTATCTCCTTTTGATAATTTCATTATTCATCGTGACCGCATCCAACAACTTTTTGACTTTGATTTTCGGCTTGAATGCTATACTCCAAAAGAGAAAAGACAATTCGGTTATTTTTGTTTGCCCATCTTATTTGGATCCCAATTTATAGGCAGAGTGGACTGTAAAGCACATAGAAAAGAGCAGGAATTTGAGATCATACATCTTCATATTGAAAACAAGGATATAGACCTTGAATTATGGTTAGAACCTTTTGTGGAATCCATAAGGCGGTTCGCCGTTTTTAACGGTTGTATATCCTTGAAGTTAACAAAAGTAAGTCCGTCAAAATTAACCCCTGTCTTAAAACGAGCATTGAACAATGAGGGAGAATAAAGCAACTAAAAGGGATTGGAATGATGTGAACAAATACATGTACATATCCCTAGCTTATTTGCTTATCCTGTTTAAATATTATCATGCTTTCTTTTTGAATACGCTTTCTGGAAGTGGTACATATTCTTTATCATCATAGGGAATTTTTGGGAAGGCCTCTAAATTTTGCTTTTTCCAATTCTCTTTGGCCTTTTCTAAAACAGCTTTATCTGTATTTACAAAATTCCAGAACATGAAGTGTTCCTCTTCAAAAGGCTCCCCTCCAAAAAGGTATAGGGTGGTTTCGCCATTGGTTTGAAATTCGCACAATGAGGCGTTTTTTGCAATAAGTAGTTGTCTGCTATCAAAATCGGTATTTTCAATCTTCACCGTTCCCTCTAAAATGTACATTCCTACCTCTCCGAAAAGGTGCTCACCAATATTTATTTTTTGTGCTGTTTTTGTTTTTATTTCAACAAAATATAAGGGACTGTTTGCCGGAACAGGCGACTTCCTATCTTTTATCTCACCCGCAATCAACTTATAGGCAACTTGTTCCTCTTCCCAATGTGGAATATCTTCTTTGCCAAAGTGAAAAAATGATGGTTCAGTTTGTTCAAGGTGCTTTGGCAAACCAATCCATATCTGAAATCCGTGAAGATATTTATCCTCTTTTCTTAAATATTCAGGTGTTCTTTCTGAATGTACCACTCCTTTTCCCGCAGTCATCCAATTGACTTCACCAGGTTTAATCTCTATGGCATTTCCCAAGCTATCTCTATGAAAAATTGCCCCATCAAATAAGTAAGTAAGTGTAGAAAGTCCAATATGCGGATGAGGTGGAACATCTAGGTTTTGATGCTCCTTCAAACAGGCCGGTCCCATATGGTCAATAAATACAAAAGGTCCAACTGTTCTCTTTTGTCGAAATGGGAGCAGCCTGCCTACTATAAAGTTCCCAATACTAGCCGCTTTTTCTTCTATTATAAGCCCTACGTTTGATTGCATATTCAACTAATATTAAACTTGATAATCTTCCCTGTTAAAATAGGAAAAGAAATAAGAACATTGCCACCTTTGTTAATCAAGTTATTCTAATTAACTAAAATAGCTATAAAATCAAGGCGTCTGCCGAATGAAGTAATCCATTCTCATAACTATCTGTAATTAATCAATATTTGAGATATGATTAGCACAAAATAAAATAGGCACCTTAGACACCGAAAGTAAATAGTAGCAGCAGTAAGAATGGAATAGATCTCTGCTCATTTAAGTCAGAAGACTATTGATATTAAGGTATAAGTCAGCACGACTCTGAAAATTTATTTCATAAATAGTTTTTCTAATAGGAGGTTGTTTATCCACAAGGCGGATCGCGTTGACTTATGACAATTTGATTTCCTTAATTGGGAGGTATCTGCCATGCTTGAAAATACAGGCTTGACAGAGACTGCGGCAACCATTTCTTTAATTTGGGATTTCCATATCGCAGGCTCCTAACAATGACAAAATTAAGATTCCAATTAATTTCTGATTTAAGCCAACTTGGTTGACTGGTCTTCCGGCTCTTTTTTTTAAGTTTGCGGAATTAAAATGCTTTTGCCATTCGTTTTTGACCCTAATCTATGTTTTTAACCATTATCTCAGAGATCAGTACCACTTCTTGGATTCTAAGTTTTTTAGCCGCTTTTGTAATCGGACTGTCCAAAGCCGGCATCAAAGGAATAGCGGTCATCAATGTGATTTTTATGGCCATAGCCTTTGAAGCTAAACAATCCACTGGCATCGTATTGCCCCTTTTGGTGGTGGCAGATGTGTTTGCGGTGATCTATTATAATCGACATACCCAATGGAAATACGTGGCCAAATTTCTTCCCTGGATGATATTGGGAATTGTGCTGGGAAGTTGGTTTGGTATGGACCTACCAGAGCAGGCCTTTAAAATCTGTATGGCCATTATCATCTTCCTTACCGTTGCTTTTATCGTTTGGTGGGATCAAAAAAAGGTCAAAAATGTCCCCACTCACTGGACTTTTGCAAGCGGCGTCGGAACCTTGGCTGGCTTTACTACCATGGTGGGTAACTTGGCTGGCCCAATTTCCAATATTTACTTTTTAGCCATGAGACTGCCCAAAAATCAATTTATAGGAACAGCAGCCTGGCTTTTTATGATTATCAATGTGTTCAAATTACCCTTTCATTTCTTTATCTGGAACACCATAACAGCAGAAACACTCCTACTCGATCTGAAATTGATTCCAGGAATAATCCTCGGATTTATACTAGGAATCAAGATCGTTAAAATGATCGATGATGCCTTTTTTAGAAAAATGATTTTGGTGTTAACAGCCCTGGGAGCATTTATTATTATGTTTAAATAATGACTTTTATTTACTAGGTCTAGCATAAGCCGTTATACTGGGCGTAGCATATGCTACACCCAGTAATAATTTACTCATTACACCCAGTAATAATTAAATCACTACCCCCAGTTTCAGCCTTTAAACCTCAAAATTGTATTCCTCCATAATAGGCTTTGAAGTACTTATTGAAATCCGATTCCAGCTGTTGATAGTAACTATAGCCATAATTATCTGTGCTATATAATTCCCATCAAACTGTTCCATGGCTTTCTCGTAGGTTTCATCCGTAAGACCATTCTGATGTATCAAGGTTATTTCCTCTGTCATTTGGATGATCAGTTTTTCCTCCTCGCTAAACAGACCAGACTCTTTCCAGGCATTGAGTAAAAATAGTCTTTGCTGTGTCTCTCCATCGCGCAATGCTTCTTTTGTATGCATATCTATACAAAAGGCACAGCCGTTTAATTGCGAGGCTCTTATATAGATCAAATGCTTATGACGGATATCTAAACTACTCATTTTTAAATAGTTTTCCAGCCTAAACATGCCTTTATAAGCATCAGGTGTTATTGATTCAATCTGAATTCTGCTTTTCATAGTATCTGTTGTTTTTGTCTATGACAAAGCTATTGTGCCTGATAATGATAAGTCCTTAAACTGGTTTAAGAAAGTTGTTTCCTACGTATTTCACTCACATATTCTGGCGTTAATCCCAAATAGGAAGCGATCAGGTATTGGGGTACCCGCTGTTCGAAATCAGGAAAGTTTCTAGTAAAATGTAAATAGATCTCTTCCTTTGACAGTTCAAATTGGTACTTTATTCTCATTAATGAGGCTCCATAGGCTATCTGGAGCATTTTTCTAAAATACTTTTCCAGTTTTGGAAACCTTTCGAGAAGTTGTTCCTGGCTTGAATTATCGATGCTCAGCACGGTGGTGGGTTCTACCGATTGGATAAAAAATTCCGTTTTTTGGTTCTTTCCTACTGCCAAATAATCCGTAATCCACCAATTTTCTATGGCAAATTGGACGGTCTGCTTGGAGCCATTTGCATCGATAAAGTACATGTTCAAGCAACCACTCAACACAAAAAATTGCTTATCACATGGTGTATCGGCAAACATCAAATGCTCCTTTTTCCTTAATTTGAGGGTTTTGAATGCAGCGAGGATTTCTTCAAAATCATCTTCGCTTATATCGGTGAACTGATTTATATGACGATATAAAGGATGCATGGTATGGGTATTGTTCTGATTCATCTATTATAAATTTAATAACGATCCCATATATTCCATGCTACTCCCCTCTCATTTTATGAATACAATGCTAACCCGTGTTTGTAACGCGGGTTACTAAATCAAAGTATTTGAAATGCGGCTATTGATCCATTACTTGGCGTAGCATATGCTACGCCAAGTAATGGTAATGCATTTGAAATGCGGTTGTTTAATTATTGAAAAATGTGTTAAAAACGCTAGAATTTAAAAAGTCCTTGTTGCAAGCGAGGACTAAGTATTGTATCAGCTTAAGCTAATGCTTCCTTCAAAGCCTTGGCGGCAGCGGCAGGATCTTCCGCACCATAAATGGCCGCTCCAGCTACGGCAACTACCGCTCCGGATTTTTTTACTCCTTCAATGCTGTTCATATTTACTCCACCGGCAATGGACACAGGTACCCCTGCCCTGCTGGCTTCATCGATCAATACCTGAATGGAATAACCAGGCTCAGCCTGTTCATCCAAACCTGCATGCAACTCCACAAATTCTGCTCCCAGCGCAATCACTTCCTTGGCACGCTTCACGCGGTCCTTCACCCCAATGGTATCCACTACCACTCCTTTATTGTACTTTTTGGCCGCTTCCACAGCTCCAGCAATCGTTGAATCTCCCGTAGCACCTAAAATGGTGATATAATCCGCACCAGCTTCGAATGCCATTTGTGCTTCCAAGGCACCAGCATCGGCTGTTTTAAAATCAGCAAATACTTTTTTATTTGGAAAGGCAGCTTTCATAGCAGTAATGGCTCCTAGGCCTTCACTCTTTATCAAGGGAGTTCCCAATTCTATAATATCAATATAGGGAGCCACTTTGGTGGCCAAGGCGATGGCATCTTCTGTCTTCAACAAATCAATGGCTACTTGTAATTTTGTCATAATGTGTGATAAGTTTTAAATGATAATATTAATCTAAATATGCTTATTCCATATTGGCGTGGCGCTTCCACAGTTCTTCCGCAGTACTACCTCCCTCCTTCCATAAATGCTGGATAAGTGCATCGAAAACCAATAAAAAGGACTGTTCAAATAAACTTCCTGCATACTGAGCAGATATATTTCCATCGTGATCTTGCTTACCCGCTGCAGGGATTATGATAGTATATTGTGCCAATTGTGCCAATGCGGATTCATTATTGGTCGTAAAGCCAATAACCTTTGCATGGTGATTATAAGCTGTTTCTGCAGCCTTTACAATAGAAGAAGTAGTACCGGAACCGGAGACAGCTATCAATACATCTCCACTACCTATTGCAGGTGTGGTCGTCTCTCCAACAACATGCACCGAATAGCCCAAATGCATCAGGCGCATGGCAGCTGCCTTCACCATAAATCCTGTCCTTCCAGCACCAATCAAAAAGATATGCTCTGCTTCTAGTAATACAGGGATAATAGTGTTCACCGATTCAAATTGAAGTTTATTAGATAAGTCCACATGTTCTTTGATGATCAAATCAAAGGCCTCCCGAATGCCATTGGTTTCGATAGCTGTTTCCATATTCTTACTCTTTACTAATTTCTTTGGCTCGAATTGATTAAGTAAATCTTGGATACAAAACTAGGTTGCACAGCTGGTACTGTTTGTACACTATTTGACAGATGTGTGGTACAATTAGCCCAATCCTATAAAACCTTGGGTGATATTCGCTATTTTTGTGGTACTATTTGGAAAAAGATAAAAACCCTGATAAAACAAGTATATGCTGAGTGATAAGGTAATCTATATTCGAAATCTTGATAACTGTCCACCTTCTTATCTGGATGATCCTGGAAGAAAGGAGTTCTTTGAGGTAGTCTGGCTCAAGGATGAAGATGCACTTCATGAACCTCAGCATAGTTTCCAGACCCTGCGGGGAGATTGGATTTACCTCATTCCCCCATATCGAGTTCACCAGTTAAATAAAGCTGGAAAAAAAGGCTTACTGATTTCCTTCAAAAGAGAATTATTGGAGGGCGACCTAAAGGAGTTTTTACTGGATGTCTTCCGGATTTTCAATATTCAAGGAGAATTTTCTTGCCTACAGGTCAATGAAGAAAGCTCAAGAAAACTGAATACCATTTTTGACCTGATGAATGAAGAATACAAACAACCAGTATTGAATCTCACCATGATAAAGGCACTGCTTAAAGTATTTTTACTTCAGTTGATACAATTGAAAGAGCAGCATTTTACCTTGCAGGATATCAATGAGAAGCGCATCTATGAGTTTATGATTTTATTAGAGACGAATTACTTAGAGGAGCGTACAGCTGAATTTTATGCGGATAAACTGGGAATAAGCGGTAAGAGGCTTAACCAGATATTGAGGGAAAAATTGAATAAAACGGGGATGCAATTGATCCATGACCGGGTATTGCTGGAGGCCAAAAGACAGATCATCCATAGCGAAAATACCATCAAAGAAATTGCCTTTAACCTAGGATTTAAGGACAGGTCCTATTTTAGCCGTTTCTTCAAACTACATGCAGGGCAAACACCGCAGGAGTTCCAGTTAAACGTTAGGAACCATATTGATAATTATGATAATACCCTAATTAACTAACCCGTTTTTGTAACTCGGGTTGTTTGATTCAAGCATTTGTAATGCGGCCATTTAAATAGAGAATAAGGCGTTGAAAACGCTGAGATTTAAAGTCCTCGTTGCAAACGAGGACTAGATTATTTGCTTACATCTTGTATCCTGGGGATTTGTAAAGAATATCCTGATTGCCATTTCCCATAATATCATTCGGATAGACCTCATCCTTCCATTCTTTTAAGGTAAAATCCTCTATGGTTACTGAATAGGATTCATCACCATAGCCAATGACTTTTTGGGCTGCTTTGATGACTTCATCTGCCAATGCTTGCTTTTGCGCTTCAGTTTTACCTTCTAACAGCTTTATTTGAATATGAGGCATAGCTTTTATCTTAGATAGTCTTCATCTGAAACCTTTTCCATCCATTTCACCACTTCCCCTTTTACTTCTTCCTGAATGGCTATATGACTCATGGCTTTATTTGCGGATGCTCCATGCCAATGCTTTTCTCCTGGCTCAAACCAGACGATATCACCAGGACGGATCTCTTCTATGGGACCTCCCTCCTTTTGGACCCAACCTAAACCTGACTGCACAATTAAGATTTGCCTAGCGGGATGGGTATGCCAGGCAGTTCTAGCCCCAGGTTCAAAGGTTACCAAGGCCCCTGCAGCCTTGGTAGTATTCTCTTTTTGGTTGAATAGTGGATCAATTCTTACTGCCCCTGTAAACCAATCTTCAGGCCCTTTCACTGAATTGAGTTGATCTTTTTTTATGATTTCCATAGTTCAGACTTTTAGTAATTTCATTTACCTGAGTATACTGGAAAAACACTAGCTTCCCCATAATTTTCTATTTGCTCCATATTTTGAAGGATTTCCATATCATCCTTACTGATTTCAAAATCCAAATCTGCATTGCCCTTCATATGTGCAGGATTGGCAGTTTTTGGCAAAGGAAGCATGCCTAGTTGCAAATCATAGCGAATCCCTAATTGTGGAACGCTAACTTTATATTTTTGAGCCATTTTAATTACCTCTTCATTCTTTAAAAGCTCACCATGACCAATTGGGGAATAAGCTTCCACAAGGATTCCCTGATCTTGACAGTAATTGATCAGTTCCTTTGGCGTATTGCTAATATGAGCCAATATTTGATTCACCATAGGCTTGATAGAGCAAGTATCGAGAATGTTTTCAATATCAGCTTCTTTAAAATTAGAAAGTCCAATGGCTTTCAGTTTGCCTGCTTTATAAGCATCCTCCAAAGCCCTCCATGCTTCTTGGTTTCCTTTGAGATGGCGATCATCTTGGCCAAATTCCGCCCAAGGCTGGGGACTGTGAATAATCATCAAATCAATATAGTCAAGTCCCAATTTATTAAGTGACTCATCGATTCCTGCTACGGCTTCCTCATATGTTTTTGTTTCTGCTGCCAGCTTAGTGGTCACGAACAGCTCTTCACGCATTAGACCACTATCTTTAATTCCCCTTCCTACGCCTACTTCATTTCCATAAGCCTGGGCGGTGTCTATATGCCTATAGCCCAATTTTACGGCTTCTTTTACTGCTTCTACCACTTCCTCGTCTCCAATAAACCAGGTACCTAATCCCAATTTAGGGATTTCAACTCCATTGGATAAAGTGAATTTTTCTTGTATAATCATTATTTATTTTAGTTTTAAAATTTAAAATGTTGCCGCATCTATCACATATCGGTAGCGGGCTTCTTTGTTGACTACTTTTTCCCAAGCCTCATTAATCTGATTTGCCTGGATGATTTCTATTTGTGGCCGAATACCATTATCTGCACAATAGTGAATGACCTCTTGGGTTTCTGGAATCCCACCAATTAAAGAAGAATTGAAGTTTACCCTTGAAGCAGCCAAGCCCAAATTATTGAGGTTGATTTCAAATGCTTCTGGCATCCCTACATAGGTGAAATGGCCAAAAGGTTTTACGCAGGCCACATAAGGTGCTGCGTTAAATTGATAAGGAATTGTACAGATCATATAACCCAATTGCTTGGCATATGCTTTCAGGTTTTTGAAATCCTTATCTACAACGATTACCTCCTTAGCTCCCCAAGATTTTATATCAGCTGCTTTTTCTGAGGATGTGGTAAAAGCATAAACTTCAGCTCCCTTGGATACAGCCAACTTCACCGCCATATGTCCAAGTCCACCAATTCCTGCTACCCCAACCTTATCTCCTACATTCAACCGTGCATTCATTAAAGGGGAATAAGTTGTGATCCCGGCACAAAGCAAAGGTGCCGCCTCCTCAAAACTGATATGCTCAGGGATATGTACAGCAAAATGGTCCCTTACCACAATTTTATTGGAATATCCTCCTTGGGTAATACCAGTTGGTTCGGCATTAGTTGGATATCCATAGGTAAATAGAGTTTCCCCTCTTTCACAAAAATGTTCTTCACCATGGGTGCAGCTCTCGCACTCCATACAGCTGTCAACCATACATCCTACTCCTGCCCTATCACCAAGCTTAAATTTGGTGACATTTTTACCTACTGCTGCCACCACGCCTACAATCTCATGGCCAGGTACTTGAGGATAGATTTGTTGGCCCCAATGTCCTTTTTCCTGATGAATATCAGAATGGCAGATGCTCGCAAATTTGATATCAATCAGAATGTCATCGTCCCCGACAGGTCTTCGCTCAAACTCCCAAGGCATCAGCTTTCCTGATTCGTCCATTGCTGCATAGCCTCTGGTAGAAACGGTTTGCTTTAATTTTTCTTTGTTTTGTTGCTTCGAGAAAAGCTGTATAGGATTCGATAAGGTCAGCCCAGCTCCAAGCAAGGTCGATTGTTGAAGAAATGCCCTTCTAGAGCTCTCCCTCACGGTTTTTTCATTCTTCATTTTATGGATTTATTAGGTTTGATTAGGAATTTCTATTCTTTTCCTGCATCATAAATTTCATCAGATACAGCTTCCATCCATTCTACTATCCCTTTTTCAGTATTAGGAACGATATACAACTGCTGTAAACCAAATTCATGGCTTGCTCCATGCCAATGTCTGGTATTAGGCGGGCAGGTCGCCACATCTCCTTTCTCCAACTTCTGAATGGGCTCTCCTTCAATTTGGTGATAGCCCATACCATCAGTAATGATCAGGATTTGACCAGCTGGATGTGTATGCCAGTTACTACGAGCCCCTGGCTCAAAATATACATTCCCTACCAAAGTAGTCAAGGTAGAATCCATCGGAACCAAACCCTGGTTATAGGCATTTCCTGTAAAAAATTCCGATGGGCCCTTTTGACCTTTAGGGAATATGCTCTCCAAAACTTGGTCATTATGGCTTTTTGAAACCTGCTGACCACAACTTGCAGTAAGTGCTAAAAGCATTGAAAATGTAAGTAATCTTCGCATGATTATTTATATTTAAATTCAAGATCAAGGTATTGTATTTTATAACTTAGGAGATAAAGGATATCAAACCTATAATTAAGAAATTCAAATCATTCCCCATTTCACAAGACACCTTAACAGACTGTTGTTCTTATTTTTAAAAAATACAACCTCGAAATAGATTAAGATTATTTACAGAATCTTGTATCTGTATAAGGATTAGTTATGACAAGTTGTTATGTGGGATAGCTCTATCAAAATGAGACACAATCCACCAGAAAATTTATTCGTTCAATTCCTTCTTAATTTTTGCAGGTACTCCAGCTACAAGGGTATTGGCTGGTATGTCTGATGTTACCACAGCACCAGCAGCAACGACAGCATTTTCTCCTACAGTTACACCAGGGAGAATTGTTGCTCCTGCCCCTATCCAAGCATTCTTCTTTACAGTCACTGCTCCAGGCACTAATGTTTTCCTTATGGAAATCTCCACTGGGTGGTTTTCGGAAGTGATATTTACCCTAGGGCCAATCATCACTCCATCTTCTATGGTTATTCCACCCAAATCAAGAAAACTACAGGCATGGTTGATAAACACATTTTTTCCCAAAGAAATATTCTTACCATAATTGGTGTAAAACGGAGCAAACACCCTGGTGCTCTCATCGACCTTCTCTCCTATGATTTCACTCAGATATTCCCGAATTTCATTCACATTAGTAGAATTATTCAGTTGAGTGGAAAGAACTATGGTATGGTCTACCTCTTCAGATAGCTGTTCGAAACCTGGGTCATCCATTGGGATAGATTCCCCTTCTAAAAATCGATCAAAAATGTTCTTTTCAGATGATTGTGTTTTAATTGACTTGCCCATTTCCTTCAATATTTAGATTTCCCTGATAATAATTCAAGCTTATATAATATACATCAAAGCATATTAATCATTGCTTTAGTTGAGCTCGAACCACGATACAAAGGTCAGCAAAAAATGGGCTGGGGTAATAATGAATATCAAATCAAAAAATAAGAATTTCAAACATTGGCAATCCGAATATCCTTTGGAGTATTGCCTGTTTGCTTTTTAAAGAAATTGTTAAAGTAAGTGGGGTACTCAAAACCCAAAGCATAAGCAATTTCGCTAATATTCCAGTTGGTATGCTGAAGAAGAGCCTTCGCTTCGCTCAATATACGCTCTGTAATATGAGCTGTCGTTGGTTTACCCGTAACCTCCTTGATAGACCGGTTGAGATAATTGACATGAACAGAAAGATTGCTTGCATAATCCTGAGCCGTTCTAAGTTTCAAAGGGTTATCTGGAGTTTCGATGGGAAATTGTCTTTCCAACAGCTCCATGAAAACTGAGGTTAACCTTGAAGCTGCATTATGATGTTGATCATAGTTTTCAGATGGCTGCAATTTCATGGCCTCATGTAAAATCAAATAGATATAATTGCGAATCAAATCATCTTTATAGGAATAGTCAGATTGCTGTTCTTCAATCATTTTTTGAAAAATCCCATTTAAGAATTCCCTTTGCTGTTCCGTTATTTTAAGTATTGGAGTTCCTCCTAGTTTAAATAAAGGTGATTGTTGGAGAATATCTAAACGATCTGATTGCTTTAAGAAATCCTCAGAAAAGAGACAAGTGTACCCCACATACTTGGTAGAAATTGTCTCCCATGAATAAGGTATATGTGGATTACCAAAAAATAAAATCGTGCCTTCCTGCTCAAAACTACGATCAGCATAATGAATAACACTTTTACCAGTGGTCAGACAGATTTTATAAAAATCCTTTCGGCTATAGGTTTTAGTGGCATTACCATCCTTTTCAATTTGGAATATATTGAACCCTTTTAGTTTTAATTCATTGTTGAAATCGGAAACAGAGCGCTTGATTTTGGTATCCATATATTAAAGTTAAGAAATTCAAACCGAATATGTACAATCGCTAGTTTGGATTTAAAGTTCCCAATTACATTAAATCGAGCTAACCCGTGTTTGCAACGCAGGTTGCTATATCAAAGCATTTGTAATTCGGCTAATTGATTTAATGATTGAAGCGTTAAAAATGCTGAAATTAAAAAATCCTAGTTGCAAATGAGGACTAGATATCGTTTCTATGACAACCGGTACAGTTGTATTACTGGGTGTAGCAAATGCTACACCCAGTAACTAGGTTCAAAAAACACCTATTAATAACTATCCCCATATATCTCAAATACCAACTATTTTTCCAGATAAGCCTTAATTCCTGTGGTATCCACATTACCTTGGATGGACCAGGCAAAATCCAACAATAATTGTCCATCAAAGATCGTATCTGATCGACTGACATAGGAATTGCCCACGTAGGGTGTTTTTGAGGTGGAGGAAGTGGAAAGGCCATCTGGATTTACCGAAGCCATTCTATGACAGCTCATACAATTGGTCCTTACCCCGGCATAGGTATCTATTTTACCTTCTTCCGTATTTACAAAGCTGATAGCTTCATCAAATACCTTTGGACCGAAGCCCGCTTCCAAATATGGATTAAAAGCATAATTAGGAGTCCCGATGATATTTTCTCCAGAATAAGGCTCATTGGGATTTACCATATAATAGGCCACAGCCATAGCATAATGACGGGCTGGCCCTTTCAGTTCATCAGGCCTACTTTCCGCTATGGATTTTGAACTGGGGGCTGGTGGGTCATTATGATCAGGAGTCCACCAGAAAGTTTGCCAAGTCCAATTGGTGATTTCTCTAGAGGTCACATGCATCCCTATCAATATGGCTATATCCCCGGGCTTTGCATTGAACTGATTTCCGCTATTTTCAGAAAATTCTTCATTAAGAAAATAGGCATCTTCGTCATTCAACTTAAAATGGATAAAATCATCCAAGGGATAAATATCATTGGATATATTTCCATTATTATTTACATCCACCGTCACATAGCTACCCCATTCCTTTTCTGGAAAAGCTGCCAATGAATCTATAGTACCCGGCCAAGTAGCAATGTCAAACCTTGATTCTCCTCCTGAAGTAGGTAATAGTTTAAATACTGGCTTTATCGTAATGGCATCAGTTGGGAAAAAAGGAATCTCTGTCCTCCCTTCATTTTTGGCCATATTATAAAGGGTAGTGGCCATGAATATTTTATTTTCAATGGCATAGCTGGATGCCCCTGGACTATATGATACAGACTCAAAAATACTATCATTGACTGTTTTTTGCATTGCAGCAAAATGGGTGAATTGATTGGGGACTTTCAGGTTGGCCCTATTGGATCTTTTGATCGGTTCATTTTTAATGGAATCAATCATTTCCTCTGGAGTCAGCCATGTCTCAAAAACAAGCAAGTTTCTTGGATCTCCGGGAATTTTTTGATCGGTTTTGGCTGTAAGCCCAGCCCAAATTCCCCAGCCATGTAAATAGATTTTTTCGGTATCCATTTCATGAATCCACTGGTTTAGGACTGTTGAATCTTCCGGGAAGTTAAAACCAGGAATATTTAGCTGAGGAAATTCCGCAGGTGTTACCTTGTCATAAGCGAAATGCATTAGAGCGGTTTCAGTAACCTCCTTCTTTTGTTCTTTACAGGAGAACAGGCCTAAGAGCAATACCGTCATTAAGTGATAATGTGATTTATTTTTCATGATCATTGTGTTTGGTGAAAAAAATTGAATTAAATCGGCAATTTCATCTATGTCTATTCCCCCTATATTAAAGGCGGAAATAATGATTCTAGGCACACTAAAACTTGATCACTCCCTTTTTTTATACAATTCGAATTGACCTTCCTGATTTTAAAAAAATAATATGATTTGGATCAAATTATATTCCCAATCAGCCCATTAAACATTGCAATAAAATCTTTCAATTCAGAATCTTGTATATCATTGTATTTCAAGAGATTTTCCTCCTATCAACCAACAATTATTATAAATCTAAAAATTAAATTTTCATTTTAATACTATAAAACAAATATATTTCATTTCCAAAAAACAACCTTTGGTTTACAATTAACATTTATTCATTTTCTCATGGTTTTGATTTAAACCTTTGATCATCTTATATGTAATCCTAATTTTCATTGATGGAAAGTGAATATTAAACCGATCAATATGGATATTGTCTAAACTATATCCCAGCAGATAAAATTGATGACTTTAATTTTTCAAATAGTGATTTTAATGATCCTAACTGTGTTTTCAACAAAAGACCCAGTAAAAAATACGATCTTAGTCGATGGGATTGATCGGAGTTTTATCTTGGACTTACCCCAAAACCCGAATGACAAAATACCTCTTTTAATTGTCTTACATGGTGGTTTTGGCAGTGGGCAGCAGGCAAAAGATTCCTATTCGCTCACTCCTATATCTCATCAAAATGACTATGCTGTGGTCTATCCAGATGGCATTGACCGTAAGGGACGGCTATTGAATATACGAACTTGGAATGCAGGAGGCTGTTGTGGTTATGCTGCTAAAAACGAGGTGGATGACGTGAAGTTTATCAGTAAGCTTATTGATAAATTGGTGGCAGAACAGGGTATTGATCCTAAAAAAGTATTCGTTACAGGTATGTCCAATGGGGCAATGATGGCTTATCGCCTGGCCTGTGAAATTCCTGAAAAGATCAGGGCCATTGCACCAGTGGCAGGTACCATTCTACCCGTGAAAAGCTGTGGTTCAGCAGTGCCTATTATCCATTTTCACTCCAAGGAAGACCAAAATGTACCCTTGGAAGGAGGAAAAGGAAATGGGCCATCAGGCTTTGATTTCCCCTCTTTGGAAGAAGTCATCGCTAATTGGGAGGAAATCAATCAATGCGAAGAGATGGAAACCTTAAAAAACAATGGGTATACGCTATACCAATGGAATAAAGGTTCAGTGCCCATGAAATATTATATCACAGATGATGGAGGGCATTCTTGGCCAGGCGCAGAAGGGAAACCATGGAGAAAGGCTGATGCCCCCTCTCAAATTTTAGATGCCAATCATTTGATTTTTGATTTTTTCAATACCCTGGAGTAGTAAGTGATCTTTTGATTCTTTTTGACTTCCATTCAAATAAAGTAAAAGCAATTACAAACATCCAACAACACATTGATATTCAGCAAATAGTATATCCTCACTTACAACTCACACTCCTCATTATCGTTAATAACGTAATATTTCTTTTAACATAAACCCTAGCGAAAATGAAAAATTCAAACCCATCTGGAGTATTCCATGAAATACACGATATAAAAGTAGAAGAAAGGGAAAAGCCAATAATTAGCGATGATAGTGTAATTGTAAAAGTAGCAAAGACAGGAATTTGCGGAACCGATTTACATATATATCATGAAGGACTTGTTCCCAGAGGTTCTGTATTGGGGCACGAATTTTCTGGGGAATTGATAGAAATTGGTAAAGATGTACAGGGTTTAAATATTGGGGACAGAGTGGTCATCAACCCAATGTACAATGGTATTGGTCTTGGACTTGCCCCTGGTGGATTTGCCAAATATGTAAAAATAGATGCCGCAAAGCTCAACCAAAACATTTATAAAATCCCCGATAATATTGACAGCAAAAAAGGAGCACTGATTGAACCCCTATCAGTGGGCCTGGCAGCCATTAATATTACAGATGTACACCCCCAGGATAATATACTTGTAACAGGATGTGGCACCATTGGTTTGGTGACAATTGCTGGGTTAAAAAGTAAAGGAATAGATAATATTATCGCCTCGGATATCAGTTCAAAACGACTTGAACTGGCAAAAAAGGTCGGGGCAAAATATGCCTTTAACCCTTCCACCGATGGAAATATGAAGGATTTTGTTTCTAAAACATATGGTGAAGTAGACTCTTTAAACTATGCAGGTAAATTGCCCAATTTGACTGCCGTATTTGAGTGTTCAGGAGTGAGCGCTTTATTGGCCCAAAACATGGAATTACTGGCCCCAGATGGTAAGCTTACCGTTTTGGCCATATACAGCAAGGACCTTATTGTTGACCCCAATCTTGTGGTATACAAACGCTTGACGGTAAGGGGATCCTTGTTCTATAAACCTGAAGACTTTTTGGAGGCAATTGAACTCAGCAGCAATGGCAAACTGGATATTTCTCCACTTGTCACCCATCAATTTCCGTTGGCCGAACTGCCAAAAGCATTTGAGACACAAGCCGATGGATCTAAGTCCGTAAAAGTCCTGGTAGACTGTCAGGAATAATAAATTTTATTCCGGATTCGCAAAACATCCAAATAACAAAACCCGCCTTTTAAAAATGCGGGTTTTGTTATATAATGAAGCTTCAAATTTTAATATAAAGAAATTACTTCTAAGGATTAATGAATAGTTAGCCTGGAAAGTGTCACGGCCTAAAATTACTTGACACTTTTTTCATTAATCTTAAATCTAATGTAGAATATCTAGTGTCGAATATCTAACATTATTCTGGATTCCGAATATAAATCATATACTGCTACCAAACCTTCCTGGCCGGTATTATTGGGATAGGTCTCATATCCGCTAAATTCCTCACGGCTTTCCACATATTGAGGCTTATAGGTTTCATCCACCACATTCCAAATAATCAACATATAGTTATACCTGATCTTTTTTGCGCGCCCTTCTTCTAGCCAATTTTCAAAAAGTTCCTCACTAAGTGCCTTTGGATAATCTGAACCTTCAAACATATAATTAATCTAAGGGATAAATAATTTCGACCGAAGTTAGTCATCAAAATTTCCATTGCAAAGTAAAAAAAGTATTCAGTAGGGATTGTGGAGTATTGAGAAAGAAATGGACTAAGATGCTTGTTATGAGCAATTCTGCTTTTCACAGTAAAAATCCAAGATTTCCGTATCTTTGTGGCTCATTAAAACGATTTGTAAAAATGTCTGATATTATCCCTTGCCCAAAATGCGGCTGTGAATATACTTATCCAATGGATGCTTTGATGGTTTGTCCAGAATGTGCACATGAATGGAACCCTGATGAAGCAGTGGTAGAAGAAACTGGTTTGGTGGTCAAAGATTCTAATGGCATGGAACTACAGGATGGCGATAGTGTAATTGTAGTGAAGAATTTACCAGTTAAAGGTTATCCTCAACCTATCAAAGCGGGTACTAAAGTAAAAAATATCCGTTTGGTGGAAGGTGATCATAATATCGACTGTAAGATTGATGGCTTTGGTTCTATGGCCCTGAAATCAGAGTTTGTGAAAAAGGCATAATTTTTAGTCATGAGTATTTAGTCGTGAGAAACACTAGGCGCCTTACTTATAATATTAGATGGCAAACTCAGTATTTTTTTCCGTACTTAATACTCAATACTGACTAATTCCTCCAAAAGACTTTGGTAATCGTATTGTAAATCCTCATGGAGCCCAGAAATGAGCTTTTGAATCTTATTCAACTGCATTTGATAAAGGTTTCCAATCACAGGATGGCGAAAATCCATATAGCCGTTTTCCTTCAGTCCTCTGCAGAAGAAAGCAATCAGCTCAATCTGAATAGTTTTATCCTTCGTGAACTTCAGGTATTTGTTCAGCTTCCTTCTGATGGCTTGGGCTGATTTTTTGGCAAAATGAGCATGATCCAAATTGGCATTCTCAAATGCCTGCTGGAGTTCTTCTTCCACCATTTCCTGAAAAAATACTGGATTCTCCCTTCCGTAAACTTTAAAAAACAGAAACTGCTTATTGTCTGTAGTGAACTTTGCAGTATCCATTAACAAGGCAATCAAATCATCCTCTGAAAGATGGGAAAGCTCTTTTTTTATCTGGGCAAGGCTGGGGAGTTTCATAAACCAAAAGTCATCATTAAAGCCAAAAATATCAACATGAAGCCATCAATACTTCTTCTCACAGCCTTAAATACCTATCACAATTATACTAGTAGTAATTGATTTCATTAAATTTGAATATTATTTAAAACAAAAAGATGCAGGAATCCTGGAAATTCAAATTGAACAATACCCATTCTGATCCAAAAAATCTGATTGGGGAAACCATAGCCAAAGAGCAAAAGGAATGGGGCATTTTTATCTCCTTGTATGCAAAATTGGATGGGGCCATTGCTGAAGATATCTCATTGGAAGAAATCAAGTCAATTGGTACAGATCTCTCAGGAACAGTGATTCTAGCTTTTAATAAGATTTACTATAATGCCTGCCTGAATATTCATGAACAGGATAAGGACAAAATCAAACTGGATTATCAAATTGATACTGAAAAAGATGAAATTGTTTTCATTGGTCCCATGATACCAGAAAGAGGGATGGATGATATTTAGAGGTTAGACACAAGACATTAGACTTAACTCGTTACTTTTCAACTCAAAAATCCCACTTCGTACTTCTCACCTCGTTCTTTGTACATACATGGGGTTCTTTGTGCAAGCTTTGTGACCTTTGTGGTAGATTAAACAATAAACTATTGACCTTAAATAGCCCAATACTCCAATTGCTCATAAAGCAGCCCATTAATTTGAAAATCCGTTTCTTGCTCCTATCTTTAATCCCCAACTTTTAATACAACCTATAGAAAACCTTATAACATGACCAAGAAAATTAATGTGGCCATAGTGGGCACAGGATTTATCGGACCAGCCCACCTAGAGGCTTTGCGCAGAATTCCCAATATCGAAGTTACCGCATTATGTGAAGTGAATATCGAATTGGCCAAGGAAAAAGCCAACTTGCTAGGTATTCCAAATGCCTATCTTTTTGATGATATGTTGAAGCAAGATGATATTGATGTTGTTCATATCTGTACCCCTAACTTCCTTCATTATTCACAGTCAAAGGCAGCCTTATTAGCTGGCAAACATGTGGTTTGTGAAAAGCCATTGGCCACCAAAATTGAGGAAGCTGAAGAATTGGTAGCCCTGGCCAAAGAAAAAGGCCTTGTCAATGCAGTTCACTTCAACCTGCGCTATTATCCAATGGTTCGTCAGATGAAGACCATGAGAGAAAATGGTGAATTGGGAGATATTTATAGCATTATGGGCTCTTACCTACAGGACTGGTTATTCTTAAAAACTGACTATAACTGGAGATTGGAGCCGGACAAATCCGGTGATTCCAGGGCTATTGCAGATATTGGTTCCCACTTATTGGATTTGACTGAATATGTAACTGGATTAAAGGTTACTGAGGTAATGGCCGATTTCTCTACGGTACATAAAACACGTTTGAAGCCGTTAAAAGCCATAGAAACCTATTCAGGCAAAATGCTTCAGGAATCAGATTATGCCGAAGTTCCAATTGATACTGAGGATCATGCTACAGTAATGCTAAGGTTTGACAATGGCAATAAAGGTTCTGTGACCGTAAGTCAAGTCAACGCAGGTAGAAAAAACAGATTGAATATTGAGATCGCAGGTTCTAAATCCAATTTTGAATGGTGCTCTGAAAAGCCCAATGAGATGTGGATCGGTAAACGTGAAACGGCCAACCAACAATTGATGAAAGATCCTTCCTTATTTACCCAAGAGGCTGCTGGTTTGATCAGTTTCCCAGGTGGTCATAATGAAGGCTTCCCAGATACCTCCAAACAAATGTTCAAAGAAGTGTATGCTGCTGTTGCTGAAGGAAAGCAGCCTGAGGCACCAAGCTTCCCTACTTTTGCTGATGGATACAGGGAATTGTTGATTTGCGAGCGAATCATAGAAAGTAATAAAAAGCAGGCTTGGGTGAAAATCTAGGATTTGCAGGAATATAAGATGCTAAAGGCCTTTCCTGTTTATTGGGAGAGGCCTTTTTATTGAAATACCTATTTGATGGAGCTGGAAATACTATACCAAGACGATTATTATATTGCTGTCAATAAACCAGCAGGTATGATGGTGCATAAATCCAATATCGCCATGGAGGATGAACCTGTTTATGCCCTTCAAACCTTGAGAGACCAAATAGGCCTTAAGGTTTATCCCCTTCACAGGATAGATAGGCCGACTTCTGGCATTCTTTGGTTTGCCAAATCATCTGAGGCAGTGGCCCCTTTCCAAGAGCTCTTTACCAATAATGAAATTAAAAAATACTACCTCACCATTGTTAGAGGCTATACCAAGGAAAAAGAAGCGCTTATAGATCATCCATTAAAAAAGAAGCTAAAAAAAGAGTTGCAGGATGCCCAAACGGAATACCTAAGACTGGCAGAAGTTGAAATTCCTTTTGCGAGTTCCCCCAAACATGAAACTAGCCGTTATTCACTGGTAAGGGCCTACCCTCTCACCGGTAGAATGCATCAAATCCGTCGTCATATGGCCCATGAAAGGAATTATATCATCGGGGATAATACACACGGTGACAATCGCCAAAACAGATTTTTTCGAATGCACTATAATATGCACAATATGCTTCTACATGCTTGGCAAACTGAATTTATCCATCCCATAACCAAAGAAGTCATTCGGGTGAAAGCAAATCCACCTGACTACTTTATGCATATCGTTCAATCTTTTGGTTGGGGAAATAGCATAGCGTAGATAAAAAAACCGGCCCCCAATAAAGGCCGGCTTTTTACTCCACTAACCAAATCTATGTAATTTTTTACTTAGTGATCATGATCATGATCATCTTCTTCATGCTCTGCATGAATCTCAAATGTAAGATTCAGAACATCGTCTCCTGGAAATCGCTCTTCGTAGTCATCTGCATTCCAATCAATACGCTCAATCCCTGCCTTGGTAATAGGATCATCGAATTTTCTAAGTACATAAGACACCGCTTTAGACTCTCCCTCATTGGATTCTCCAATGATTAAATAACTTAATATTCCTGTGACTTCATATTTGCCATCCACGGCAGATCCATCTGCATATTCTTTTTCCCTAGCTTGGAAAATGGCACCAGATTCATCATCTGTATCAGGGTTCAGCACAAAATCCCCCCCTATTAAAAAGGCCTTGTATTGGTCTGCTGTAGCTTTATTCTTGATAAAATCTGACTCAACCCGGTTCCCTTGATAATCCCAAGCTTGCAGCTCAACCTTATAAATTACTTCTGGATCCAAGTGAAGGTGGCCACCACTTAAAGCATTTCCATCTGAATCAAATTCAACTGAAATGTGCTCTCCTTCTGTTGCCCCATCTATACCATGAAAATGATCCCCATGGGCACTGAGATGGTCATCCCCAGAAAGTGCTGTAAAAACCAAATTGGCCTTTTCAATTCCTTCCTGTGGAATCACCGGCTCATCATCTTCAGTACATGAAAAGGCCAGCAATGCAACGAACAATACAGGAAAAAACGATCTTTTGATAAACTGTGTCATAAATAGTTTGATTTAAGAAATTAAAATTGATTTATAGTGTTGTTAATAAAATGCAATAATGTTGCATATTTAAATTAGACATACATATCCAAGCTAATGAGCATTTTACCCATTAGATGCCTGGCCTAAACTTAAATTATTGAACGCTGTTCAATCCAGCTTTATACTAATTCCCTTCAGGGTTTGCCAGCCCTCTTTATCTGTAACCTTGATCATAAAATGATAATCCCCTGGATCTACATCTTTTGGTACAGTAATTTCCATGACTGCCTCATAGGTTTGAAAGCCTTCAGGAATAGGAAAACTTTCTATGAACAAATAGGGCTTTTCGGTAGTCTTTACCGGATCCATATTACAGTCATTCACTTCTGTGCTGTGGGAATGATGGTCAAAATTGTGGTGCACATCCAGGCTGTAACTACCTAATTCCACATTATCCTTGAATAAAGCTCTAAAAACAAATGTTTCTCCTCTTTTGATCACTGCACATTGGCTTGGAAAAGCCCCTAAAAAACTATTATCAATCTCAGGTGAAATCAAATCCTGTTCATCTTCATTGAACTGACAACTAGCAACCAAAAAAACAAAGATGAGCATGTAAGCAGTAAAAATTTCACGTATCTTAAGGTACTTCATATTGTCTCTTCGTTGATGATGTAAAAGTCTTCTTTAAGTTGTAAATGAGTTCCATTGGTATCTACCACAGTAAAGATAAAATCATAGGCACCTATTGGAGCATTTTCTGGAATGGTAAAATGCTTATGCACATTAGTGTTTTTCAATCCCTTATATTCATTCCATTCCACAAAATATTCCCATTCTTCTGTGTATGACTGATCCTGTTTTTGTAGCATTTGAACTGTTAGGGTTTTGATTTTTTCCCCAGCTACGATATCTGCATTGAAATGAAAGTCCTCCCCTACTTTTCCTTCTTTTCTATTATCATAACCAATCTCAATATTGCTAATCTGGGGATTGGCCAAATCTGGCTGTGCATCATCTTCAGAACAGGACGACATTGCCCAGCCAAAGCATAAAATCAATAAGATGCATACATACTTTTGTTCCATCATTTTATTTTTAAATATCTAATTGAAAGGAAATATTAAAACTTCTTCCCTGCTCGGGAAGGTCGATTAATCTATAGAAACTGGTATGGTTCAAATACCTAGTATTGGAAACGTTTCTAACTTGAAAATCAAATTGTAAGGGCGAATCGAACAAATTCAACTCGGCCCCAAACCTCAAATCCACCAGTTGGTATCCAGGAGTCATTTTCTCCGGTGGTACAATCTGTTGCTGTCTAGCTGTTAACCGATAATCTATGGCTAAATATGGGTTTTCCATGCCCAAGGACCATGATGGTTTATAAGTAGTGTTTAGCAATATTGAGGGCGGTGGTGAGAATGGTAAGGTGTATCCCTTTTTATCCCCAGAAAGCTGTTCACTATATACATATTCACCCAATAACTCTACATCCAAGTCTTTATTGATTTGGTGAATTACAGCAAGTTCACCTCCAAAACGGACTACTTCTGACTGGGTATAATTAAAAACCTGATTGCCTGCCCCGTATAGATAATCATATTCAGCTGATGGACTGAGGTAAATATAATTGGAGAAGTAATTCAAAAAAGGACTAAAGTCAATCTGCCACCTGTCTTCTTTAAATGTCACTCCCAAATCCAACTGGTAAGACTTCTCTGGGGCTAAATCAGCATTTCCTCTTTCGTATCGATAATAGTGATAATTCACCCCATTTGCACCCAATTCCTTGGCTATAGGCACCCTAAATCCTGTTCCAATATTTCCTTTGAAACTGAACTTTCCAGGGACGTAATTGAAGCCCAGTGCCCAAACCTGACTATTGAATGTTCTTGTACTAGCTTGAGAGCGGTACAAATAGTCAGAAGGCTGCTCCTCCTGCTCTTCAGTAGATGGAAACCAGTCCTGATATGCCTCAATGGCTATCCGGCTATAATCATATCGCAAAGCGCCCTGTACTTGCCACTCTTCATTTATCTTGAACTTGTCCAGGGCATAAAGTCCAAAACCACCTTTTCGAAAGGCAGGTATTAAAAATCCCCAGCCCCCGATCTCATTAATCTGCCACTCTCCACTGAGCCCAAACTGCAATTGGTGTTTATTAAGGAACCATTCATCTCTGGGCTGCATACTGAAGACTTTTTTGTCAAATGAACGTTCCAAAGTGGAGGGATAGCTCAATTCATCAGGGTAATTAGGCGGCATAAAACCATGATTAACATATTGGCTCCACTCCTTTCTTTCATTGAGCTGAAAGCCGAAATCAGCTTCTATGAGGTGCTTTTCAAATCGATAGGAAAACTGATCTACGAGCTTAAAATGTCCCACTTCCTGATGAGGTAAAAGTATATCCCTATTAGCACTATCATGCAATTCCTCATTGACATTGCGAGGCTCCAATCCATGGGCATTGGCAAAGAAGCCTGATTTCATATATACCCTTCCAGCGGTAAGGGTATTTTTCAACGGGCCTTCCAAATATCCTAGCTTAACAGACCAATCAAATTCTTTTCCTGCAGTATTTCGCACCTTGCCCTGATCTAAGGCGACGCCAAAGTCATATACATAAACCGTATCAGCGGGCACTTTAAAATCCCCGTAGGAAGCATAGCTGAAACGCATATCATAAAACCATTTTTCCCTACGTCCATAAATATTAGCTGAAGCCCCAAGCCAAGCCGTATTGGACTTGGCATTCAAAATAAGGCTTCCACCCTGACTTCCTCTGTCTGGAACAGGTTTGTCCTTGATATCTATCACGCCGGCTATAGCATCTGAGCCATAACTTATAGAGGCAGGACCTTTTATGATCTGCACTTGGTCGACATTATATTGATCCAATTCCAATCCATGGTCAGCGCCCCATTGCTGTCCTTCATGCTTGATACCATTCGTGAGCACTAGAACTTGATTAAAGCCCAATCCCCTGATCAATGGCTTGGATGTGCCTGAACCAATTCCGACCGTGCTTATTCCTGGCAATCTTTCCATTGTCTTCATTAAGCTATTGCCCCTGTTTTTTCGGAGATAATCTTTTCTGACAAATGAGATATTGGAGGATTCTTCTTTTATGATTTGCTCTAGATGATCAGAGACCATCACTTCGCCCAATTCATAGGTCTTAATTGCTTCTTTATTGATTGTAGAATCTTTCCGCTGCTGAAGTTGAGCATAAGCTGGAAAAGAGCCCATATCTAAATAGGCATTACCTTCTCGAATTAGCAAGGGATTTAATAAGGACAATAATAAGATGCTTTCTATAAACATAATCATAACCATAAACGCAACATTGTTGCAAATGTAATGATATTATATAAAAATGAAACAATGTTGCATATAAAAAGCACCCCATATTTAATATAATTTTATTAGTTGCCTCATTTTCATTTACTAATAGTTAGAAGAAAACCTAAGTATTTAATCAGGAACTAAGTCTGCCATAAATCAATTATATTTAGCTATCTAATTTTAAATAAAGCTCATGAAGAAAAACCTACTTTATTCATTTTTGTCCGGATTGGCATTAATGCCCGCTTATACTAATGCACAGCAAAATAAAATCGACCAATCCATCAAGGAAAAGGAAGCGATCTCCCATTTCAGGTATTTAGCTTCAGATGAACTAAAAGGCCGGGATGCTGCACGTTCTGAAATAGATATCGCGGCGAGATATATAGCGGAGCAATTCTGGAAATACGATGCTCGACCTGTTGAAGGAGCAGATAACTATTTTCAGGAAGTTCCTTTCAGGATCTCCAATCCTCCAAATGAAGGGGCCATAATATTTGGAGAAGAAACCTTGACTCAAGGTCAGGAAATTCTAGTTTTGGACGGCAAAGCCATTGAAGGGAAATATGAAACTGTCGTAGCTGGCTATGGCTTAGAAGAAGATTTAGAAGGTAAAGACATAGAAGGTAAAATTTTGATCGTTAGGGTTGGTGGACCTGAGCAGATGGGCCCTTCTCAGCTTTTTGCAGCAGGAAGAAAAAAACTAGCACTTGCTGAAGAAAAAGGAGCACTGGCTTTGATAGAGATGTACAATCTCCCTACCACTCCATGGAGCCTATTGACCAACTATCTGAATAAACCACAAATGACCATCGCCCAAGGTGATCCAAAGGAAGCTGGAATCCCTTATATCTGGGCCAAAGACCTTAATGGAAATTTGATTAAATCAATAGACCAATCTCCTGGTTCCGAAATTGACCTCAACATAAAAGGAAAGAAAAACCTATCTATAACCGGCAAAAATGTAATTGCCCAAATTGAAGGGACAGATCCAAACTTAAAGGATGAGTATGTCATGCTATCCGCCCACTACGATCACATAGGTGTGGGTAAGCCAGACGCAGAAGGAGACAGTATTTATAATGGCGCTAGGGATAATGCTGTAGGTACCGTAGCCATCATCAATGCCGCTAAATACTTTGCTGAAAATCCACCTAAGCGGTCCATACTACTTTGTGCCTGGACAGCCGAGGAAAAAGGGCTTTTGGGATCTGCTTATTATTCTGAAAATCCAATGGTCCCTTTGGACAAGGTGATCTATAATTTAAATATTGACAATGGTGGTTATAATAATACAGAAATCATCACAGTCATTGGATTTGGAAGAACTTCTGCAGACCATTTGATCAAGGAAGCTGTTGATACTTATGGGTTGAGGGTTACTGCTGATCCATCTCCAGAGCAGGGACTTTATGATCGTTCAGATAATGTCAACTTTGCCAAAAAGGGAATCCCTGCCCCCACTTTCAGCTTGGGATTCACAGCCTTTGATGCTGAAATCATGAAGTACTATCATCAGGCTGCTGATCAGGTAGATAATTTTGACCTGGATTATGCCATGAAATATTGGAAATCATACCTGCTCACTGCTGAAAATATAGCCAATGCTCCTGAGCAGCCAAAATGGATAGAAGGTGATAAATATGAAGAAGCTGGAAAACAGCTGTACGGAACGGAATAATCAGATACTTGGAGAATCATATGATTCAATTTTATATGAAATAGGGAGGTCAATAAGGCTTCCCTATTTTTTTGCTTCAGATTTAATACCAAGCCTTTTGAGCATACTAATTTTCCTTATAAGTATCTGATCCTTAATATTTTCATAAAACCATATTTTTTACAAAATTAGAATCAGATACAGACAAGTCAGATTGTGGGTTTTTATGATTATTTATAACTATAAAGACAAAAAATAGCTTAAAATAAATTATATTAATTCGATCTATAATACAAGACTACCCTTAGTGTACTAATCATTTCTGATTAAATGAAATAGAGCAAAAAAATTAACTTTTAGCATTATAAACCATAATAGTTATGAAAGTAAAAGCATATCTTTTGATCGTTTTATTGGTACTTAGCTGCTCCACTGTCTATTCGCAAGCCGAAAATGAACAACAATCAGCTGCTGAGCTTGCCAAAAAACTCGCCAATCCTATAGCTAGTCTCATCAGTGTTCCATTTCAACAAAACATGGATTTTGGAATTGGAGATCTAGAAGGTGCTCGTTATAATGTAAATATCCAACCCGTAATTCCCCTCAGCTTAACTGAAGATTTGAACCTTATTACCAGGGCAATTTTACCTATAATTACCCAGTACAATATCACTGAAACTGGCAGCAAGCAATCAGGCACTGGTGATATGGTTCTAAGTGGATTTATAAGCCCAAAAGAATCTGAGATAATTTGGGGTTTCGGGCCTGTATTTGCCATTCCCACAGCTTCAAATGACTTACTCGGAAGCAAGAAGTTTGGAATGGGCCCCACGGCTGTTGCTTTATATCAAGTAAGCGCTATTACTATTGGTGCTTTGGCCAACCAAATTTGGAGTATTGCAGGAGACAGTGAAAGGAATAATGTAAGTCAGCTATTTTTACAGCCTTTTATGGCCTATAACTGGCCATCAGGTGCTGGCGCAGGTTTTAATTTTGAACTTACCCAAAACTGGCAATCTAACAATACCACCTTATGGTTCAACCCTAACGTAAGTGGAGTAACAAGCTTGGGAAAACAAAAAATACAATTCGTAACAGGTCCACGCTTCAACTTAGCAGCACCTAACGGGGCAAAATCTGCATTTGGGATGAGAGCAGTAATATCTCTAATATTCCCAAAGTAGTATGTTAAAAAATAAATCAGCATATAATATTTTTCTGGTCATCATAGTCATTTTGACTTATGAACATGCTTACTCACAAGATGAAAGTGAGGGCAAAAAAACGATTATATCGTTAAATGTAGGAGATACTTTAATTTCTGATTCAACAAAAATAATTGAGGATGTCCCACTGGATATTGCACAGGACAGAGGTTTATTTATTGGCACACCGGACGGATCCATGCAGTTAAGGATTTTAGGTTCTGTAAGATACTTGGTGGTATTCGATGGAAGAAATTTAAATTCAAAGTATGGCTACAGCACCTATGAAATTCCTACTGGGGAGCTAAACACTCCCTTGCCTAATTATTTTAACGGACTTGAACAAACCCGTTTAGGGTTTGAAGTCACCAGAAAAACAGATGACGGGGATATTTTTATTCGATTGGAAACAGATTTCTTGGGAGTAAATGGCTTTAGAATTAGACATGCCTATGGGCAATACAAACACTTTCTATTTGGACAAACATGGAGTCTTTTTTCACATATTGGAGCTTCTCCCGCTACTGTCGATGTTGCAGGCCCTACCAGTTCACTTGTAACAAGAACACCCCAAATACGTTTTACCGCACCTAATCTATACAAAGGCTTTGATCTAGCCTTGGGACTAGAGTATACCATCCCCAATCTTAATTTGCCAGACTCATCTTCCTCGGAGACCTTCCAGCTCATTCCTAGTTTCACCACCAGAATCAACAAGAATTATGACTGGGGATCGCTTCAAGTTTCAGGCGTGATACCGGTACTCTCCGGTTTGGATTCTAATGATAAATTGCTTTTACAACCTGGATGGGGTATTTCTTCCTCGGTAGTTTTAAATTCTTGGAAAAATGGAAAATGGTACATTCAAGGAGTAGCAGGAAAAGCCATTACGAGATATTTTACTGACTTGAGTTCAGGAGGACTGGATTTATTACTAGCCCCACCAACAAATATTTATACACCGCTCTCCATAGGCTATTATGGCACCTATGAGCATAACTGGAATAATAACATGCTGTCAAGTTTAACCTATGGATGGGTTAATTTGGAGCAATTCAGTTTCACAGAGGAAAACACTTATCACAGAGCTCAAACCTTTCGAATGAACAGTTTTTGGGATATCACAGAGGGTACCAAAATAGGTTTTGAGACAATATGGGGAAACAGGATAAATAAGGACATGTCAAAAGGAAATGCCTTCAGGTTGAATCTATTATTCTATTATGATTTTTAAACCTGAGCCCCTTAGCCTGTGGACTTCTCTCAAAACCAAATAGATCCTTATCAAAATGAGAAAGGGATACTTCAAAAAAGCATCCCTTTCCTGTCTATTTATAACCTTTATATAATTATGATTGTTAATGCTGAATAGACAGGCTTCCGGAACTGGTTACGCCTTTCACGGTCATGCCTGAGTTATTATCAATCTTTAGAATTTTTCCTTTCTTTTGATCTCCTACCCTAAGGCTTCCACTGCTGGCCACCATATCAAAATTAAAGTCATCAAGGTTACTGGTGGTATTAATTTTTATGGAACCTGAAGAACATTTCAGATTGGTAGTCGAACTTAATCCTACATCGTTACCGCTTATGGAGCCAGAAGAACTGGTTAAACTAGCTACTTCAGTAATATCCTCCATGACAATCCTACCTGAACTTACCACAGCACTTACTTCTCCATCCACATCTTCTATACTCAATTGGCCACTGCTGGCCACTGCATTGATATTTCCTTCAATATCCTCTAGTTCGGCATGTCCAGAAGAAACCTTGCAATCTATGTTTCCTTCAATGTCCATCGCTTCAATATGCCCTGATCCAACAGCAAGGTATACTTGATTTACTTCCAGGTCATTAACCACCACATGGCCAGATCCTGCAGAGACTTTTAACTCCTCTGATTCAATATTTGAAACAAAGGCCTTTCCTGAGCCACTGGACACCTCCAGCTGAATTTCTTTAGGGCCTGTCACACTGATATATCCTTCATGTCTAAAATTTCTCCATGAATTCGTTTTTTTGCTTTGATCCCATTTCACAATCAGCTTGTCTCCCTTCACCTCGTAGCTAATTTTAACCCCATTTTCTCTATTAGTTTCCAAATAAGCACTCAAAGAAACATCACTGGCTCCTTCCTTGCCTTCATAGGAAACTTCGAGTGGACCACCATATAACTCCACCTGCTTTATTCCTGAAAATGATTCCTCAATATCAGATACCACGGTCATTTGGGAATAACCGCATCCTGGAAGTAGTACTGCCCATAATAACAGTGCTAAGGCCAATATGCTTGGTTTATCCTTCATCATTTTTTTCCTTTTGTTCGTTTTCCTGATTAATTGTTTGACCAAACCCGTTACTCATCACGGATAAAGTTTCGTGAGCCACCTTAATATTGTATTCGTAAGCCAGACTTTTATAATTTACCAAGTCCACTATCGTCCCGATAAAACATAAACCGACGGTAAAGAAATACAATATCCCAAGGCCTATTTGACCTAAAATAAAGCGATGAAGACCTGCAAAACCAAAAAAGCCCAGTAAAGCCAAGATCAAAACCATTTGGCTGTCTTTTCTTCGAGCCCTATAAACCTGTGCAAAAAGATTTGCCTGCTCATCATCCATGTTTTTTAGGATTCCTTGGATATATCCAAGTTCCATTCCTTCCAGTTCCGGAAGGTGCTTCAATACATTAGCCATAATAACTTGTTGTTTTTAATAGTTTCACCAATTCACTTATTCGAAAAGCAATGATCAACCAGGCTATCCCCCCCATAGGATGCATGTCAAAAGAGGCTGAAAATTCACCAGTTGAAAAGAGTTTCATGCTCCTTCCCAATCCACAACCCGGGCACCAATCAATCCCAAGCATATCCAGTGGACAAATACTAAAATGAGTCTGGGAATTGGGATCAATCAATAAAATACCCACAATCGCCAAACACCAAAATAGCAGTTCGAAGGGAAATCTTCTAAAGTGATATACTTTGCTTTTCATCTGAGACTTAAATTACGAAAAGGATGCCATTTCTTAAAAAGTGCCCTAATATCAAACCAGCCAACTTTCTAAAAATCCGTTGCTACATAAACGTACAAAATTTGACCGTTTACGGACACTCTCTGGTTACTCTTAAAAGAAAAAACTGTTGCTCAATATAGGATTAGGCAGTGAGAAATTCTTCATTCTCGATTCCTTTTGTAATTTTAGAGCAACTATCACAAATAATAGCCATCTATATGTTTAGACTGAAAAAAATCGCTGTTTTTGCGATAATAATTATATCCACATTGGCTTCCAATTCCATTAAGGCACAGGATTCTTTTGATCTCATAAGCCTCGAATCCAAAAAATTTTTAGGGAAATTCAGCATAGTCCCGGGCAGTGCCAAAAAGCTTACTGATCGAGCTGGATATGATAATCAACCCTTCTTTATCAATAACGAGCAGGTAGCCTTTTCTTCCATAGCCGATGCAGGTAATAGCGATATTATCCTCTACAGTTTTGATAAGGATAGCTTTACCAATATGACCAGAACAGATACAAAGAGTGAGTTCTCCCCGAGACTTACGGATTGCGGTCAATATATTTCTGCAGTTACGGTGGAGGAAGATAGTAGCCAGAGGCTTTGGCTGTACCCTATAAATTTTGGTGAACCAGAATTACTTTACGATGATATAGAACCTGTGGGCTATTATACCTGGTATAATAATATTGCTGCTATGTTTGTACTAGGAGAGCCCAATAAACTGGTGTACCCCCTAAGCCGCGAAAATGTACTCCCCATCGCTGAAAACATAGGACGAAGTATCCAAAAAAGGCCCAATACCAGTGAGATCACATATATCGATAAAAGTGCCAGTGTGGTCTTAAATGGGAAACCCACTTTTGAGATCAAATCCTTTGACATTGAAGAAAAAGTCAAAGGTAACTACGGAACGGCATTGACGGAAAGCGAAGATTTCATATGGATTGACAAAAACATGATGCTAATGGCCCAAGGTCAGGATTTATATGTAAAAAGAGTCAATAAAAGCCAAGATTGGGAAAAAATCGCCAAGGTCACCTTTCCTGGCTATGGTAATATCTCAAGGTTGGCCATAAGTCCAAAGGGCGATAAACTGGTGCTTGTTATGGAGCGATTGGACTAAAGCCATTAAAAAACCAATTAATTCAATTTACATTCATTGGTAAGGCCAAATATCAAAGCTTTCCTTTAATTCTAAAGCGGCAAAACCTATATTTGCAGCTCGTTTAGATTATTAGTAGCAAAACATAAATATGAACAACTTTATAGAAGAATTGCGTTGGAGAGGCATGGTTCAGGACATGACTCCGGAATTGGAAGAACACCTAAATAAAGGCATAACTTCTGCCTATCTAGGCTTTGACCCAACTGCCGATTCTTTGCACATTGGGCATATGGTAGGTGTAATGACGCTTTTGCACTTTCAACGTTCCGGACATAAGCCAATCGCCCTTGTTGGTGGTGCCACAGGTATGATCGGCGACCCTTCTTTCAAGTCAGCTGAGAGAAACCTCTTGGACAAAGAAACCCTTGATCATAATATTGCCTGTATCAAAAAGCAATTGGGCAAATTCTTGAATTTTTCCGAGGAAAAAGAAAACAAAGCAGAATTGGTCAACAACCATGACTGGATGTCCCAATTTTCTTTTCTTGACTTTATCCGTGATGTGGGCAAGCATATCACCGTAAATTATATGATGGCCAAGGACAGCGTAAAAAGAAGATTGGAAGAAGGAAATGGACTTTCCTTTACTGAATTTTCCTACCAGTTGATCCAGGGTTATGACTTTTACCACCTTTGGAAAAACAAGAACTGTACCATGCAGTTGGGAGGATCTGACCAATGGGGAAATATAGTAACGGGAACAGAACTTATCAGAAGAATGGACGGAGGTAGCGCCTTTGCCCTTACTGTTCCATTGATCACCAAGGCAGATGGATCCAAGTTTGGTAAAACAGAAGGCGGAAGTGTTTGGTTAGACCCTGAAAAGACTTCCCCGTACGCATTCTACCAGTTTTGGCTCAATGTTTCTGATGAAGATGCCACCAAATATATCCGCATATTCACGACTTTAGATAAAGACACCATTGAGGGCCTGGAGAAGGAACATCTTGAAGCACCACATTTGAGAATACTCCAAAAGGAAATAGCTAAGCAAATTACCATCATGGTACATTCAGAAGAAGACTATGAAATGGCAGTGAAAGCTTCATCTATTCTTTTTGGAAAATCTTCTACTGAAGACTTAGCATCCTTGGATGAAAGGACTTTTCTTCAAGTATTCGAGGGAGTTCCACAAGTGGAAATCAACCAATCAGAATTCAATGAAATAGAAGGCGTTTTAGATTTATTGGGTGATAAGGGACAAGAAGTAATATTTAAGTCCAAAGGCGAAGCAAGAAAAATGATCCAAGGTGGTGGTGTCAGTGTCAATAAGGTTAAGCTTGATGACCCTCAAACGACCATGGATGGCTTAGAACTTTTACAAGGAAAATACTTACTTGTTCAAAAGGGTAAAAAGAATTACTTCATTATTAAAGTTAATGGATAAGTCTCTTGGGGAGATCTTGTGGTCTCCCCTTTCTTTCAGTTTCAAAAAGATTTTTTTATCAATCTCCACTTCAAACAAACCATTTTAAAGTGCTATAATTCAATCAATTAACCAACAATACCTACACTTTCCACTCTATTTTTAAGCACACATATTTTCAATCTTTTATTATAAATTTAAATAAAGTTCAATAACTTTAAACCTTATTTAAACAACACCTATTCTTACTGAAATGGGAAAGTACGAGAGACAAAAGAAAGAGAAAGAGATATTAGATTCAGCCATTGGGCTTTTTGCTGAAAAAGGCTATCACAATACTAAAATGGATGAGGTAGCGAAGAAGGCCAAAATGAGTAAAGGCCTCATATACTTCTATTATAAAAATAAGGAAGACCTATATATGGCCGTTACCCGCAAAGCATTTGAAGAGCTAAAAGATGTTTTTAGGGAAGCCCAAAAAAGCAAGGGTAAATCTGGGTCAGAAATGATCACTATACTGGTGGAAAACTTTATCAATTTCACTGAAAACAATAAAATGTATCAGGATGCGATCCTGAATTTTATGGGAATCATGGATCAATACAATGATCCTGAAAAAAGAAAACAAATCGATCCACTTATATTGGAAAGCCCAAACTTCACAGAATTACTGGAAATACAGCATGACCCAGCCAAAATTGGGATACAGATCATTTCACATGGAGTGAGGGACGGCAGTATGCGACCTGATCTACAACCAGAGATCACCTTTTATACCGTATGGACCATGCTACTGGGATTTGAGCGTTTAAGAGGTCCAATAAATTACGATAATAAAGAAGTAAAAATCAGTAACGAAAACTGGCATAATGGTTTTATAAAATTGATCCAAGATATGCTAAAGGGGACAGTGCAAGCCCAAAGGCCAAAGGCTGTTCAAGGATCTTTATTTTAAATTTAGAATTTCTAAATCTGATATATTACCTCATCAAAAGGCCTGCTTTTTTGGAGCGGGCTTTTTGCATTTATTTACAAATGTCATTTGTACACAATAGTAATTAATAATTTAATCCCCTATTTGGTACAATTTTTCGGAAAATAAAACTGGAATTTGAAATCAATTCCAATAGATTTTTTAAATTAAGTTGTTTTTTAATCGAGCTATAAAATAAATAATTGATGGATTTATCAGCATTATTTGCTTTGAACAACCAAGTGGCAGTAATCACTGGAGCTAGCAAGGGCATCGGTCTTAGTATTGCCGAATTTTTCGCAGCGGCAGGCGCAAAAGTAGTCATTAGCAGCAGAAATCAAGAAGCCTTGGACGAAGTCGCATTAAGGCTAAACGATAAAGGATATGATGTGTTGGGGGTTGCGTGTAATGTTAGCCATCCAGATGAATTGGAACTTTTGGTAAACAAAACTTTAGAGGTCTATGGACAAATAGATATTTTGGTCAACAATGCAGGAATAAATCCATTTTGTGGTCCTGTCCATGACACCAGCATGGAAGTTTTTGATAAAATCATGGCTGTAAACGTTAGAGCACCATTTGAACTTTCTAAACTTTGTTTGCCCCATTTAAGGAAATCATCCAATGCTTCCATCATCAATATCAGTTCCATAGGAGCCATCACACCTGAACCGCAATTGGGAATTTACAGTGTTAGTAAATCTGCCCTACACTCACTCACCAAGGTTTGTGCAAAAGAATGGGGCAATCATAAAGTAAGGGTCAATGCCATTTGTCCAGGCGTAGTAAAAACCAAATTCAGCCAAGTTCTTTGGTCCAATGATCAGGTTATGGAAACCATCATGAAAAGACTGGCAATAAAACGACTGGGCAAGGCCGAAGAAATTGGTGCTCTCGCACTGTTCTTAGCCTCCCCAGCAGCATCTTACACCACTGGTTCGATATTCACGGTTGATGGTGGCTATACCAGTTAATCCTCCTCTTCCTGCTGATCTTCCACTTCAACGATTTGAATCTTAACGGCTTCTTTAATGGGCCTGATTCCTCTCCCTGTCTTTTCTGCTATATAATAGGTGATGCTGGCTCCAAACAAAAAAATAATTACCGAATAATATACCCATACCAATATTACCACCAAAGAACCGGCTGTGCCATAAGCACTGCCTATTTCACTGTTTCCTAAATAAAAGCCAATAAGGTATTTCCCCAAAGCAAATAAGACCATGGTGACAATAGCTCCCATCCAAACCGATCGCCATTTTACCTTTGCATCCGGAAGAATCTTAAACATCAATCCAAAAATAACGACCATCAGTGCCTGGGTAAACACAAAATTAGTTATGGTAGTAAGATAAAATGATGCTCCTTGAAATATCTTAGAAAGGTGATTGAAGAAAACCACAATCAAAGCATCTACCACCAAGGAAACCAAAAGAATGAATCCTATGGAAGCAACCATTGAAAAGCTCAATAAACGGTTAATAATAAACTTGACCAATCCCTTTTCCGGCTTTGATTTAATATGCCAAATATGGTTGATACTATTTTGCAGGCTTACAAAAACTGTGGTTGCACTAAAGGCTAGGACAGCAATGGCTACTAACTGGGCCCAAAAACCATCACTATCTATGGTGGCATTGTAAATAATGCTATCAATAGTTGCTGCACTTTCAGCTCCGCTTAGTTTGGAAATTTGAGCCAGTAATTCCTCCCTTACTGTTCCCTCATTATAAAAAGCGGCCCCTATATTAATCAAAATGATCAATACGGCAGGCATGGAAAAAATGGTATAAAAGGCTGTACTGGCGGCATAGGTCATTGAATCGCTCTTAGCAAAAGTTTGGACACTATCCTTTAATATCCTAAAAACAGTAAGCTTTTTTATTTTCCTTATCATATTCTAAAAATATAAACAGAAAAAAACCGGTACAAAAGATGTACCGGCATAAATGTTTAAATAATATCCAATAATTGGCATTTATCGTATTCCCTGATCAGGATATTTTCCTGTCACTGTGCGGCCATATGCCTTCATTTCTTCAATTTGCTCATCCATATTTCCATTTGGATGAATTACCGGTCCAATCCCCGCTTGTTTCTTCTTATAATCCAAAAAGCCGATTACTACAGGTACATTTGCCCCCATGGCTACATGATAGAAACCAGATTTCCACCTCTTGGCATAGCTCCTGGTACCTTCAGGAGTTACCATTACCACCAGCTCATCGGATTTGTTCAACATATCCACCATTGCTTCGGTATAGGTTTGTTTCCTCTTGCCGGCCACTTTCTTCCTATCGATGGAAATACCACCCAAAGCGCCGATAAACCATCCCAAAGGTCCTACCATTACCTCTTTCTTGATAGTAAACCTTACAGGAACATCCATTATATAAAAGGCAGCTCTTGCATAAAGTAAATCCCAATTACTGGTGTGAGGAATGGCAATCATTACCGCTTTTTTAAGTTCTTTAGGCCAGGCACCTGCCACCTTCCAACCAGTAATCCAGAATACAAAACGGGCCAGTTGTTTCATCATTTGTTACGAATAGTTTTTTCCGCTTGACCCAAATCAGCCAAGCTTTGGTGTTCAATAATATAGTTTTTGGCAGACTCATAGCCTGCTTTAAATAGTTCTTCTGCCTTTTTCAGGTCAAAAACGCCATATTGTGCCAAACCTTCTGCCTCGATAAAATAATCACATTTCGTCCTTCTATTATAGACATTATAATTCATTGACATAATTACCGTTCTCTCTATCAAGCTCTTGATATTTGTCACATTGGCTACATCAGGTAGGTGGTTACAGTTTACCCCAATGACCCAATCACTCTTATCGATCAAAGGCTCCACAGGAAGATTATTCAACACGCCGCCATCAATATAGTATTCATCTCCTATTTCTATAGGCTCAAACATGCCTGGAATGCATGTCGAAGCCATTAAGGGCCTTATAAAATCTCCCTCAGTAAAGTATTCCACCCTGCTTTTTTTAATATTGGTCGCTGCAATACTTAAAGTCTTTTCCAAATCAGAAAAATTATTATCAGGCATATGCACCCTATATAACTCCTCCAAGACATCCATTTTCAAAAGGCCTTTACGACTTATTGCAGGTCTTAGAAATTTAAAATAATTGGTGTTGATAATAATTTCGAAAATCTCATCAGGTGAATAGCCATAGCAATATAAAGCCCCAACAATAGCACCCGCACTGGTGCCGGATACCAGATCAGGGTAAATTCCAGACTCTTCCAAGGCCTTGATGACCCCTAAATGGGAAATCCCCCTCACTCCACCACCGGATAAAGCTATAGCAATCCTAATTTTAGATTTCACTCAACGAAAATGTTTGGTCCAGCCTAACTCCTTTTTCTGTCATTTTCACCGTACAGCATTCGTGCACAGGATCATGTTCAAGAAAAAGGATATATTGTTTTTCTGCTGCTTCCTCTAAAAAGGCCTTTTTTTCTTCAAGGGTCTTTAGTGGTCTGGTATCATACCCCATCACATAGGGTAATGGAATGTGACCTACAGATGGAAGCAAATCTGCAACAAAGATAATGGTTTTTCCTTTGTACCGAATCTTGGGAATCATCTGTTTGTCAGTATGTCCATCTACAGTCATAAAATCAAAGCCGGAAAACAAGCTAGGTCTTTCTAGGTCCAAAAAGGAAAGCTGTCCACTTTCCTGCATGGGTAAAATATTTTCGCTTAGAAAAGATGCTTTTTCCCTCGCATTGGGTACCGTAGCCCATTTCCAATGATCTTTATTGCTCCAATACTGGGCATTGGAAAATACCATTTCCAATTGATCAGTCCCTTGTTTATACTTTACTCCACCACCACAATGGTCAAAATGTAGATGGGTCAAAAAATTATCTGTAATATCACTTGCTGTAAATCCCGCTTTTTCTAAAGATCCGTGGAGACTATCTTCCCCATGAAGATAATAATGCGAAAAGAACTTTACACTTTGTTTATCTCCAATACCATTGTCAATTAATACCAAGCGATCACCCTCTTCCACTAATAGACATCGCATGGCCCAGTTACAAAGGTTGTTTTCATCTGCTGGATTGGTCCTTTGCCAAAGTGATTTGGGAACCACACCAAACATGGCTCCGCCATCTAACTTAAAGAATCCTGTATTGATCACATGTATCTTCATATGGAAATATTTATCACAAAATAAAACACTGACTAACAGTTATTTAAATCACAACAATTAAAGTAAAGAAATAAAAAAACCTCTGCGCAATACAGAGGTTTTAATTATACCTATAACACGCCTATTCATTAACGACGCCCATGCTCGAAAACTTATCAATTCGAGCTTCAATTCTTTTCTCAGGTTTCAATTTATCCAATTCCTTCAAAGCCTCTTGAATGCTAGCTTTGATAGTAGCGGCCATAGCCTTCATATCTTTATGCGCTCCACCCAAAGGCTCTGGAATAATACCATCTACCAATTTATTGTTTTGCATATCTGAAGCAGTAAGCTTTAATGCCTCAGCAGCCTGTTCTTTATAATCCCAACTTCTCCAAAGAATGGAAGAACAAGATTCAGGGGAAATTACAGAATACCATGTATTTTCCAACATCATCACCTTATCACCAATGGCAATACCTAAGGCACCACCTGAAGCCCCTTCTCCAATAATGATACAAATCACCGGCACTTTAAGCATGAACATCTCCTTAATGTTTCTAGCAATTGCTTCACCCTGCCCTCTTTCTTCAGCTTCCAGCCCAGGGTAAGCACCAGGAGTATCAATTAAGGTTACAATTGGTTTCCCAAACTTTTCGGCCATTTTCATAAGACGTAGCGCCTTACGGTAGCCTTCAGGATTGGCCATACCAAAATTCCTCTCTTGCCTTTGTTTGGTATTACGGCCTTTTTGCTGACCGATAAACATTACAGTTCGCCCATCGATATCTCCGAGACCACCAATCATGGCTTTATCATCTTTTACATTTCTATCACCATGAAGTTCGATGAAATCATTGGTAATTTCGTAAATGTAATCCAAGGCGTAAGGTCTATCTGCATGTCTTGACAGTTGAACCCTTTGCCATCTGGTTAAATTTTGGAATGTTTCTTTCTTCAAAGTTTTTATTTTTTCTTCCAAAGACTGAATATCGTCTGACAAATCGATCTCTTTGCCTTTAGCCAAATCCTTCATTTCCTGAAGTTTAAGCTCTAAATCAGCAATTGGCTTTTCAAATTCTAGGACCATGTTTAATTTTTTTAACCAAAACAAAGATAAAAAGATTATCCCGAAGAAAAATCTTTGCCCAATAGTCTTTTGCCTGAAAGACCAAGATCACTAAACGATTCTTTTTTAGCGGATGACTTAAAATTCTATTTATCAATAATTTATGAAATATATCCCTTCACTCATAATTATTTAAGTTTTTAGAGGGTTCAATGAAATATTAGAGATACAACATATAGCACTGATTACAACTAAAAAGCTTCAGAAAAGTTAAAATACAGACCTGTACTGTTTTTACCTAAACCGAAATCCACCCTAAGATTCATCCTTGGTTGCAACTCCAAACGATAACCAAATCCCAAATTGGGTAGCCAATGCTCCAAATCGCCAAAGTCTTTGGCTACAGAGCCAGTTCCCAACCAGGTGGTAATACCATGCTTCCCCTTCTTTCCTGTTTTGTCCAAAAACATATGCCGCCATTCACCTACTAAGGCTAAACCTGTTTTATCCCTATACTGTCCATTTAAATACCCTCTTAAAAGCGAGGTGTCACCTATTAAGGTCATCGCATTATAAGGCACCTCTCCATACGCCCTCCTTCCATACAACCTAAATGCTAAGGTATTTCCAGGACGATTTATGGTTTTATAGTAACGGAAATCCATATCCATAACATCGAAATCCTGGTTACCTCCCAAATTCTTATTTGAATTATAATAGGAAATAGCCGCGTAAAACCCTTTGTAGGCATTTACTACAACATCTCTGCTGTCGAATGTCAAGGAATACACCAATCCTGATTCTTTGATATTAGGTCCGAAGGCTAAATAGTTTGGATCCTCCATCATTATAGGATTGGTCTCCTTGACATTAAAACTGCTATATAGATAGGATAAGCCAAGATATAAATTAGGTATGATCCTAAAATCAACACGAGGCTGGAATTGAAAATATACGCGATTATATTCTGTGGTTTCTTTTCCCCTAGAAAGGGAGGAGTTGTTGTCATAACCAATCCCAAAATAATCAGCGTTTACATTGGATAACTTGGTAATCAACTTTACCCTTAGCTTATCTTCAAACCAAAATGTATTAATGGTTGAGTTCAAACCCACATTCCCCCTTGTACTGACCATTCCCAATAAAGGTACAGAGGACCTTTGTAAGTCAGGCTGATTGGGATCCGTGCTAAAGGTATACAATAAACCACCGCCAATAAGCAAACCTGCTTCCGGTGTATAACCTGGTCCAGCAAAAACACTCAAAAATGGTCTCCCCTCAGAAATCAGGGAATCTTTTAGGATTTGTCTGTTTTTCATATAATTGCCAAGCTTCTCCTTAAGGGATTCTTTTTGGGCTAAAGCATCCGTGCAAATCAAAAAAGTAATGCTAATAAAAACTAAGAATGTAATTCTAGAATATAAGTATTTAGAAGATTTAGGATAGCAGTACTTTGCCCATTTAAATCGGTAATATTTCATTAAACTTATAACCATTAGAGGAATTTAAACAAGACTAACATCCTTACCGCATTTTTTGATTAGTTATAAAACAATAAACTTTCTCTTCCTTCTAATAAAATACTATAAAAGAATATTTAATGTTTTTTTAGACAAATGACACCTACTGTATCACTAAAAACTCTATAACATTAAATAAACCGCAACAGTACCTAGCTAAAATAACAATCTTTTGATTCAAAATGAGCCCTTTAACAATAATAATAAAGCATAACATCCAATTACCTAAACCAATTTTATTGACTGATAATTAATTTGTAATTCCCATATATCAAAGGGTTAACCAAGGATAAAACGATACTTAAAAGTTAAGATGATTTCTTTATTTCACTAATAGTCATTCCGGCAACGAAATAAAGTCTCTTAAGACAATTGACTATAACAGTTATGCACAGGGAAATTCAACATTTACCAAATTTTTGGTGATAAAACTACCAGTTTTATGCTAGTCTGATATGTATTAAAAAATTTATTTGGCTGAAAAAGAGGGGGCTTAGCGTATTTGCTTAATATTTTTTTACAATGTGGTTTTGCATTAAAGAACAATACTACTACCTTTGCATCACTTCAAACGAGGAGTGATAAATATTATTAACGGAGTGGTAGTTCAGTTGGTTAGAATGCCTGCCTGTCACGCAGGAGGTCGCGGGTTCGAGTCCCGTCCATTCCGCTTAAAAATTTTATTGAAAGAAGTTAACCTATTATCAAGGAGTGGTAGTTCAGTTGGTTAGAATGCCTGCCTGTCACGCAGGAGGTCGCGGGTTCGAGTCCCGTCCATTCCGCTAATCAAAGAAAATAAATAATAGTGTTAACTGATTTTATCAAAGGAGTGGTAGTTCAGTTGGTTAGAATGCCTGCCTGTCACGCAGGAGGTCGCGGGTTCGAGTCCCGTCCATTCCGCAAAAAGCCTTGCTAAGCAAGGCTTTTTTGTTTTTAAAGCTATTTACCAGTTTATTAATCGTAGATATTGGTAGATGGGGCTTATATTTATATTGACTATTAGTTATTTCTATATAAAACCATGAGTGATTCTGTTTCTTTTGAAGGTATCGTTCAAGCGAGTCATGTTTTGGCCAATGTGGTCACTCCTACTCCACTTCAATACAACTATCAATTGAGTGAAGAGTATGGCTGTAATGTTTACTTAAAAAGAGAAGATCTCCAAGTAGTTAGATCTTATAAACTTAGAGGGGCCTACCATAAAATTGCCAATTTAAGTGATGAAGAAAAAGCAAGAGGTGTAGTCTGCGCCAGCGCAGGAAACCATGCTCAAGGAGTGGCTTTTGCCTGTAAAAACCTGGATATAAAAGGCACCATTTTTATACCCTCCACCACTCCTGCCCAGAAAATCAACCGAATGAAATTATTTGGAAAGGACAGGGTAGAAATCAAATTGGCTGGAGACACATATGATGATGCTTATAAAACTGCCTCTGACTATTGTAATGAAAAAGGAGCTGTTTTTGTACATCCATTCGATGATCCAAAGGTTATTGAAGGACAAGGCACAGTAGGCAAGGAAATCCTTGAGGAGGCAAAATTCCCAATTGATTATTTGTTTTTACCTATTGGAGGTGGTGGTTTAACAGCCGGAGTCTCCACTTACTTTGAAAGAACCAGCCCTTCCACGCTAATCATTGGCACCGAACCAGAGGGAGCTCCTTCCATGTTGACTTCGATTCAAAACCACAAAAACACCGCCTTAGAAGAAATAGACGGTTTTGTGGATGGAGCGGCAGTAAAAAAAGTAGGGAACATCACATTTGAAATCTGCCAGAAAAATCTGGACGAAATGCTTTTAGTCCCCGAAGGACGTATTTGCACCACTATTTTGAACCTTTATAATAATGAAGGAATAGTAGTTGAACCCGCTGGAGCCATGACCTTAGCAGCTTTATCTTTGTATGATAAAGAGAAAATAAAGGGAAAAAATGTAGTCTGTGTGGTAAGTGGTGGAAACAATGATATCATGAGAACTGCTGAGATCAAGGAAAGATCCTTACTATACGAAGGATTAAAGCATTATTTTATGATTCAATTTCCACAAAGACCAGGTGCATTGAAAGATTTCGTCACCAAGATATTGGGACCTAATGATGATATTGCCTATTTCCAGTTCACCAAGAAGAACAATAGAGAAAATGGGCCTGCAGTGGTCGGAATTGAATTGAAAAACCCGGATGACTTGGGAGGAATTTTCGAACGCTTGGACAATAATCGATTCAAATATAATTATCTAAATGACAATCTGGATCTATTGAATCTATTGATGTAGAAATCTTAAACTATATTGATATAAATAAAACAGCCCTGAATAAGAACTCAGGGCTGTTTTATTTATACTCCTACAAACCTAATATACTACCGTAAACACACCTCTCTGCTGCTCTGTAATCGTATTCCCCTCTAATACATAGGCGTATTCAATTAAATATGTATAAGATCCAGCTGTAGCAAAATTATCATTGATCCTTCCATCCCATGGCTCACTCTCGCTGAAGATCAATTCCCCCCACCTATTGTAAATGGAAAGTTCATAATTTAAACCACAGTTTGATATAGGTTGAAATAAGCTACTATTGCTAAAATCTTTAGGGTTAAATCCTGTTGGCATCCTAACAATAGGTGCAGCTTCAGGCATTTCCGCAGAACCAAGGCTAATACATCCATTTTGATCAAGCACCGATACACCGTAACTTCCTTTGGGTAAGCCCTCAATTTGGGCTTCATTGCTTTGGTCATAATCCCATGTGTATGTAAAAGGCCCGTTTCCACCAGTCGGAACTGCCAATAAAACTCCTGTTGCTTCTCCCGGACAGCTTTTTTTAACCAATTCAATGTCTACTATAATAGGTTCAGGACTCGGTATTTTTGTTGAAACAGCTACATGACAGTTATTTGCATCAGTAATATAAAATACCTGTTCCCCTCCCTCTAAGGCTGTCAAATTAAACTCACTTGATTGAAAATTCGCAGTTTCATAATCTATACTGTATGGGGCCACTCCACCAGTGACTTGAATTCTAAGTTCACCATCTGCTTTCCCATAACAGCTTGTGCCTACTATTTGGACCACTTCCCCTTGAAGTTCATCAGGCTGTTTGACTTCTATATTTTCATGAACAAATTCACAGCCCTTACTGTCAATCACTGTTACAGAATAAATCCCTGCTACCAAATCAATAGCCTTATTCTTACCCAAATTAGGATCATGGCTCCACTGGTAAGAATACGGAGCTGTCCCACCACTGGTATTTACCACAATTTGGCCTTCATTTCCACCAAAACAACCAATATCCTCTTTAATATATGTACTGATTATTTCTTCATTGATCTCAACATTTAAGCTTTCAGATATACCTGCACACATGGCATCGAGCAAGCTTGCCTCCTCATACCATACTTCCCCTTGAATACCAGGGGTAGTCCATTTTACTTCGATAAGCTCACCATCTGAAGCTGAAATGATTTCACCTCCAGTAACAAACCATTGGTATGTCCTTTCAGGAGCATTTTGAGAAACTTCATAAGTATATACCTCATTTGGATCAAAGCATATTTCATTTTCTCCAATAGGTGCAAGAGGCTCTATTCTTTGATCAATTTTAACATCCAAAACAATTATTTCTCCTGGACATCCACTAGCAGTAAACGGCTGGGCAGAAAGATATGCCATATCATTGGCCTCTCCCCATAAAACTGTAGCAGATTGATCATCCGAGGAAACCAATTCACCGCCAGAAACCTCCCATTCCACTCTAGCGATATTTTCAGTATTGACAAGCTCATAGGTGATTTCATCCACATCCGGACAAACCATGGTGGCTCCCGACAAGTCCCCTTTGGTCTCCAATACATCTACTTCAAAAGAAATATCTTCTTGTTGCTCGCATGAATTTTCACTTACAGAAGCTGTTACCGTCACTGTATAGTTTCCAGGAGTTTCAAAGGTATGGTTTACCTCCTGTCCTTCTTTAATGGCTGAACCATCTCCGAAGTCCCAAGTAAAATAAGTGAAAATTGGATTTTCAGGCTCTATTCGCCACAGCGACTCTTCATTCAAACAAGCTACCTTATTGCCTACAACCTCAAATTCATATTCAGGTTCAACCAAAAAATTTAAATTTTCCAGGCTGGCTCCTACAGAGTATCCATAAGATTCTATTTGACCAAACCCATAGACATAGGCTATAAATCCTTCAGGATTGCTCAGCTTATGGGTTCCGCTTGAAATATTTATCCTTGCATACTCATAATCTGGATTAAATGGAACTGGAGAAAAATCAGAGGCTATATTTCTTCCATCCAAGATGGTTTGGTTTACAGCGGATGCCTCGACAATAATATTAACATAGTTATATTGTATTTGTTGAACACTCATCGCCTCAAAAGTGATGCTGGTCAGCATTTGCTCATTGGGACTATAGGTGATCATAAATGGGTCCCCTAAATTCTCATATAGTGCAGAGGATAGATTACAGTTTTGACTTTTTGAAAAAGTGGTTACACTTATAGGCTTATTGCTTTTTATAAACCTGATGTCCTGAGGGCCCAATTCAAATTCTTTAAACTCTCCTTGATTAAGAATACCTACATTTGTCCCATTCATAGTGACCTGTGTTCCATCCTCTGTTGCAATTATTTTCACCAATTCACCAGAAGACCGATCCTTCAAAGGAATATGAATAAACTCAGTGCCCCAAGTATTAATGGGGTACATTTGTTGAAATAAATGGTCATTGGCATTGCCACACTTTCCAACACCTGTCCATTTATTTCCTCCATAAACGGCTACATTTTTACAATCATCTGCACTGGTACCAATGACCCTTACCCGACTTCCCGTCAAATCAGCCCTCGCTTTCAACTGATACGTTTGACCAACGTTCAAAACAATTTGAAAAGGACTGTTAGCAGCTTTTCCATCAATGGTTCTTTGACTCGGTGTAATTTCTACAGTAGTATTATCCTCAACTGCAACCACCATAAATAAGCTTTCATTATTGGAATTCAAATTCCCATTTCCACTATTTGGAGTAGTTTCAAAATGGGAAGTGATATAGTACTCTTTACCTAGTGTAGTCAGAGGAAGTACAACTGTGCCGTCTGCACTCCTAATTCTTTCATTAAATGCGTGTACAGAAATCTTACCGTTCGAAACAATATGGATTCCTTTATTTTCTACCCTGCCAGAGCTTCTATTCAACAAGTCCTGCTGGGTTTCTGGAACTCTTAGAGTGTAATTTTGGCCTGCCAGTAAATTGAAATTGTAAGTCAATCCTGAATTAAAATTACTGAGGTCAATTGTCCCTTGAGCTGCTTCATTGGCTGATATAACGATTACAGCTGTCCCATTTTGCCCATCAGTGTTGTTCTCCATAAAACCAAACCAAAATTCTTTTCCAACGGTAGTTAGCTGGGCATAAACTGTACTCGTACTAATAACAAATAGTACTAATATTACGGACAAAATGTATTTGATATACTTCATTTTGAGCTTAAGAATCCAACTAAATTGATATGAATTCCATAATAATTGGAGAAAATGGGTGTTTTCTAAATCATTTGGAAGGTTAATTATATCATTATTTCTTCTAAATTTTACCAAAAATATGTTTAATTAATTTTTGAATAAATAAGATTTAAACATCCGTTTTAAGTTCTTTAACTCATTAATAGAGGTTATAAAAAGTAATTTTTTTATTTTCTCTGTTCAAGAGTAAATATTTTATCAATCAATAATCTGAAATGTGCCCCTGATATTCTTATTTATCTCTTTACCCTCTAGTTTATAATTATATTCTAAAACATAACTATAACTATCAGGAAGAGCCTTCTTACCTGAAACTGTACCATCCCAACCAGCGTTATTCATATAGATTAGTTCTCCCCATCTGTTATAGATGATAATTCTATATGAAAGAGGACAATTTGAAACTGGCTCAAAATATGGAAAATCTTTATTATTACTTGGCCTGAAAGCATTAGGCATTCGTACTGTCGGTGCCATTTCATTTAATTGCGCACTACCAAAACTTATACAATTATTTTGATCGGTTACTGTTACCGAATAATTACCCTTCGGAGCTTTAACTAAATGCGCAGAAGTTTGATCCTCATAATCCCATGTATAATTAAAAGGTTCGCGACCTCCTATTGGAATTGCAAATAACTCTCCATCTGGTTCTCCTGGACAACTCCTTCTCAATACTTCAACCTCAACTTCCAAAGGCTCAGGACTAGTCACTTCGAAACTGATTGGAAAAGAACATCCATTATAATCAACCACAGTAAATTGATGGTTCCCTCCAGCAAGACCACTTAATGTCATTCTACCTTGGGATAATTCATAGTTATTATAATCTATTGTATATGGCTCAGTCCCCCCCTTAATTTCTAATTTTGCGATTCCATCGGCACGACCGTAACAACTCGTCCCACTGATCTCCAACACTTCAGCTTCCAACATTTCAGGATACTTGACTTCTATTCCTTCCAATTTTTTATAACAACCATTCCCATCAGTAATTACAACACTATAGGAACCAAAAGGCAGTCCCTCAACTCTTGAAGAATTTAAGGATGGATCATGATCCCATGAAAATGTAAATGGGGAAGTTCCCTCAATTACTTTAACTTCAATAAAGGCACTTTCATCATCGAAACACAATCCGTTTTGCACAGTGACATCTAATTTAATTTCATCTTGGACTACAACTGATAGTACATCGGATATTCCACTACATTGATCATTATTTGATTCCTTAAACCAAAGCTCTCCAACTATTCCAGGTTCATTCCAACTTACTTCAATCAAAGTATCATTTTCTATTGAAATAATTTCACCTCCTGATACAAACCAATCCACTTTTCTTCCTCTCAAAACATTATTGGCGACATATTGGTAGCTTAGTTCCGGATCAAAACAAACCTCCTCCACCCCCTTTGGTGTTTCAGGAATGATGGTATTACTAATGTTTACCCCAAGAACTATTGGCTCCCCTGGGCAACCTTCAAAAGTAAATGGTTGGATGATTAATTCTGCCTCGTCATTAATTTCTCCCCATCTTATGTCCACTTTGTTCTCCTGCTGATTGATAATTTCTCCGCCCACTATTTTCCAAACAAAGCTTTCAATCCCCTCCATTCCCGTTAATTCATAAGTTATTTCCTCGTCAGGACAAGAAACTTCAGAACCTACTATTTCACCTTTCGTTTCTAATACTTCTACCTCAAATATGATTTTTTCCTGTTGATCACAAGAAGATTGACTAATAGCTGCAAGGATAGATACGGTATAATTACCCGGTTCTTGAAATATATGGCTTACTTCTTTCCCATCTTTTTTCTCTGAACCATCCCCAAAATCCCACTGAAAATAGGTAAAGACAGGGTTTTCTGGAACAATTGACCATATAGTTTCATGATTCAGACAAGCGACTTTTTCCCCATAAACTTCAAATTCATATTTTGAATCTACTTCGAAATTAAGGTTCTCCAAATTTGCACCGACTGAATAGCCATATGACTCCAAATACCCAAACCCATAGACATAACCAATAAAACCATTTAAATTTTGTAAATGATGGGAGCCGCTATTAATCTCAATCCTGGCATATGAGAAGTCTGAGCTACCAGGAACAGTTGAAAATTGATTACCAACATTCACCCCATCGAGAATAGTTTGACCTGTGCTATTGGTCTTTACAATGATATTTACATAATTCTGTTCGATGGAAACAATGTCCAATGCCTCAAAAGTTACATCTTTTAAAAGTTGTTGATTAGGACTATAACTAATCATGAATGGATCTCCATAAGTTGAAAATGGTCCACTTTGATCATTGCACATTTGGCTTTTTGCAAAAACCGAAACATCAGCAGGGTGGCTTGTTTCAATCTGAACAATTTCATCTTTTCCGAAATCCAAGGAAATGTGTTCTCCTTCATCCAAAGTTGCATAATACTGACCATTGAGGTTTAAAACTGTTCCATCGGTAGCAGCAAGGACTTTGACCATTTCTCCAGAGGTCCTTCCTTTAAAAGGAATATGAATAAATTGCGTACCCCAAGTACTAATTGGATAAACTTGTTGAAACAAATGGTCATTAGCTTCACCACATTGACCAACACCTGTCCACTTATTTCCTCCAAAAACGGCTATATTTTTACAATCATCAAAATCATTTCCCAAAACCCGTACTCTGGAGCCTGTGAGATCATCCCTTGACCTAAGCTGAATACTTTGACCTTCATTTAGGATCAATTCAAATGGAACATTTGCAGATTTTCCATCATCAGTATCTACTGAGGGAGTTATTTCAACTCTTGTCTCATTTTCAACACCTACCACAAGTAGTAGACTTTCATTTTTTGCATTAAGATCAACCATTGGATTATCGCTCCCAGGAGAAACTTCAAAATGGGAAGTCACTAAATAATCCTTGCCTAAAGTAGATAATGGAAGCACCACGGTTCCATCCGCACTTCTATACCTTTCATTAAAAGCATACACTGAAATTTTTCCTTCAGATGAAACAAATACGCCCTTATTTTCAACAATTCCAGAAGAGCGATGCATTAAGTCCTCCTGATAGGTAGAAATACGCATAGTATAGCTTTCCCCCTTCTGTAAATCGAAGCTTACAGTCCAATTGGGACGAAAATTACTCAAATCAATAGTTCCTTTTGCTGGTTCATTAGCGGTGATTATTAATACAGAATTACCACTTGATTGTTCAGTAAAATTCTCCATAAATCCAACCCAAAAGGCTTCCCCTACTGTTGTTAGCTGTGCACTTGCAGCCTTTGCACAAAATAAAAAAAAAGTAAAAGTGACTAAAAAAACTAATGGGATAGACTTCATCTTAAACAATTCAATATTCTCCTTAGAAAACAATTATAACACCAGCTGGTAAAAATCTAAACAATAATGGTATTTACCAATTATTTACCATTATTCATCTTTTGAAAACCATTTTTTCACAATTACCATCAATAATTTTACAATTCTCAACAATCATCCAATTTTCACAACAGAAAAACACTAAACAATTGCAGGATATTTCAAATATTCTCAAAACTCTTACCAAAACAACATATTTAGTTCTATTTGATTAACAATAAATCAATAAAACAAACAGAAGTTTATGAACTAAGCATAAACAAATCCTGTTTAGAAGAATTAAGATTATTTTGGTTGTAGTAATTAATGAGGTCGTGAGATGAGTAAGAAACAGTATTTTGTAGTTATTTTGATTTTAGGTGCTTTAAGTACTATAAGTCCTTTTTCCATTGATATGTACTTGCCTGGATTTCCTGCCATTGCGGAAAATTTAGGAACCAGTATCGCAAATGTTCAGCTGTCTCTTACCAGTTATCTGATAGGTATTGCTATTGGACAACTATTTTATGGACCACTCTTGGACAGGTTTGGACGTAAAAAGCCCTTGTATATTGGATTGGCAATTTATGTGTTGGCTTCTGTAGCTTGTGCCTTTACCACCAGCGTAGAAAATTTAATTCTTATGCGCTTTTTTCAGGCCATTGGTGGATGTGCTGGAATGGTAGCTGCCCAAGCCCTAGTTAGAGATATATTCCCTGTCAATAAAATAGCCCAGGCAATGGCTTTATTGATGCTGGTAATTGCAGTTTCCCCCATGATCGCCCCTACTTTAGGTGGATATGTTACAGCCCATTATTCCTGGAATGTAGTATTCATGATTTTGGCGGCAATTACTATGCTTATCATCATTGCTTCCTATTTCTTCCTTCCAGATGGATCCAATCCCGATACTGAGGTTTCATTGAAGCCAAAACAGGTTTTAAAAAAATATATTGAGGTTAGCAAAAACCGTCAATTCTTAGTTTACATGCTTATTGGAGGTGTTGCTGGAGCTGCTCCTTTTGCTTATATATCAGGTTCTGCAGATGTTTTTATGAATATCTACCATGTTACAGAACAGCAATATGGTTGGATCTTTGCTTTATTGGCTACTGCAATGATCGGATCTACTCAATTGAATCATATTCTATTGAAAAGATTCAGTAGTCAGCAAGTAATCAAGGTTGCCCTAACCTACCAAACCATCATTGGATTTATAATGATCATTGGCGTTTGGAATGATTGGTTAAATGTATTTTCCTTGATTGGATTGATGTTCATATTCCTTACTGGCCATGGCTTAAGCAATCCAAATGCTGCTGCACTTACATTGGCCCCATTTTCTAGGAATGCAGGAAGTGCCGCTGCATTAATGGGTAGTGCAAGAATGGCAATGGGAGGCTTGGTTTCTGCAGCTGTCAGTGTATTCCATAATGGAACGGCCAATCCAATGGTAATTATGATGAGCTTCTGTGCTGTTGGTGGTTTGCTGACATTAATATTGGATAGCAGCTTGAAAAAAAATGCAAGAAAAAGAAAGGCAATGGAGGACAAACAACATTCCATGGCTATATAGATATTACTGATTACCAGCCGATTTTTATTAATTAATCCCGATAATCATTTTATGAATTATCGGGATTTTTTATTTTCATTCAGCTGCTAATGGGATTTTTCAATCTTATCAGATTTTTTAAAGAACCCCATTTAAATTAATTCTGCCCATCACCATTTGGCTAATGCTATCATGGGGTGAAATATCCTTATTATTATCCAAACAAACATTAAATACTATCAAGTATCAGAAGCTATCATTGAATAATTATTGCTAAGTTTTAACTTCGGATTAAAACAGCAATAAAAAACCTGTATTAGGATTTGATTTAGCTGACTTTTTGGTTCTCTGCCCCAATAAAATTTGTATCTTTGCCACTTGTAAAAATAGAAGCGAAATAATTCATGATTTCAGTTGATAATCTTTCCTTAAAGTTCGGTAAACGAACCCTTTTTGATGAAGTAAGTCTAAAATTCACCCCAGGAAACTGTTACGGTGTTATTGGTGCAAATGGTGCAGGTAAGTCTACTTTTCTGAAGATTCTTTCTGGAGAACAAGATAGCACCACCGGTAGTGTTAATATAACTCCTGGCCAAAGAATGGCGGTATTGAAGCAGAACCACTTTGAATTCGATGAGGTGGAAGTGCTCAAAACAGTGATCATGGGACATAAGAAGCTTTACTCCATTATGGAAGAGAAAGATGCTATCTATATGAAGCCTGATTTCTCTGAGGAGGATGGACTGAGAGCCTCAGAATTAGAAGCTGAATTTGCTGAAATGGATGGATGGAATGCAGAATCAGATGCTGCTGCCATGCTTTCTGGACTGGGAATCACTGAAGACCTTCATTATATGTTGATGAAGGATTTGGCAGGTAACCAAAAAGTAAGGGTACTTTTGGCGCAAGCCCTTTTCGGTAACCCTGACATCCTAATTCTCGATGAACCTACCAACGACCTTGATGCTGAAACCATCAATTGGTTGGAAGAATTCTTGGTCAACTTTAAGAACTTGGTCATTGTAGTATCTCACGATCGTCACTTCTTGGATGCCGTTTCTACACATATCGTGGATATTGACTTCTCGAAAATCAAGATTTACTCAGGTAACTATACCTTCTGGTATGAATCTTCCCAGTTAGCTGCCAAGCAGAAATCTGATCAAAACAAAAAGGTGGAAGAAAAGCGTAAAGAACTTCAGCAGTTCATTGAACGTTTCTCTGCCAATGTGGCCAAATCAAAGCAAGCTACTGCAAGAAAGAAAATGTTGGAAAAGCTGAATGTAGATGACATACAGCCATCCACTAGAAAATACCCGGGCATTATCTTTAAGCCTGAAAGAGAAGCAGGTGACCAAATCTTCATGACAGAGGAATTATCCCTTCAAGATGATGGAACAACCTACTTTAAGGATGTGAACCTAATGGTAGACAAAGGCGATAAAATCGCTTTCATCTCTCGCACCAAACAAGCAGTTAACAAATTTTTCCAGACTATAATGGAAGAATTACCTGTTCAAAAAGGAGAATTCAAATGGGGTGTGACCATCAATAAGGCTTATCTCCCTAATGACAACTCCAGCTATTTCAAGACTGATTCCAACCTTATTGATTGGTTGAGACAGTATTCTTCCAACCAAGAAGAGGCTTATGTAAGAACGTTCTTAGGAAGGATGTTGTTTACAGGTGAAGAGACCCTAAAATCTGCTTCTGTGCTCTCCGGAGGTGAAAAAGTAAGGTGTATGATTTCTAAAATGATGCTCCAAAACCCTAACCTTTTGGTAATGGATGAGCCGACCAACCACCTTGACCTGGAGTCAATCACTGCATTTAACAATGCCATTATTGAATTTAACGGTACGGTATTATTATCTTCATATGACCATGCTTTTGTTCAGTCTACTGCCAATAGAATTGTAGAATTCACTCCTAATGGTACCATTGATAGACGTATGCCTTATGATGATTATTTGGACAATCCAGAAATCAAGGAACTTAGAGAAAAAATGTATCAAAAGGGTTAATCTCCTTATCAGATAAAGATCAACAAATCCCTTTTTGTATTGACCATTAGGTTTAGGCAGAAAGGGATTTTTTAGCTTTAGATCAAATGAACAACTATCCTAAAATCATATTAAAAAAAGGCAAAGAGATATCTTTAAAACGAAAACACCATTGGGTATTTTCAGGTGCAATTGCCAAAACAGCTGATAATCTTGAAAATGGCCAGCTTGTAAGTGTTTACAGCAATAAACAAGAATTCCTTGGTATAGGTCACTATCAGGTTGGCTCTATTACCGTTAGGATTATTTCCTTTAAAGACAGGCTAATTGACCATAATTTCTGGGAAGAAAAAATAAGAGCGGCCTATGATATGCGATCGAAGATAGGACTGACCGAAAGTCAAGCTACTAATGTCTATAGATTGGTCCATGGAGAAGGTGATCAGCTACCGGGTTTGATCATTGACTTTTACAATGGCACAGCAGTTATACAAGCGCATAGTATTGGCATGTACCAACATAGAAATGACATAGCAGAGGCTTTAAAACTTGTATATGCAGAGGGCCTTGATGCTGTATACGACAAAAGTGCAGAAACCTTATCAAAGAATCAGGTTAAAGCAGAAAACCAATTTTTATTTGGTTCTCCAAAAACCAATCTGGTGAAGGAATATAACTCAAACTATGAAATAGATTGGGAAAAAGGCCAAAAGACAGGATTTTTTATTGATCAAAGGGAAAACAGAAATTTACTTGGAAACTATAGCAAAGGGAAAAAAGTACTCAATACATTTTGCTATTCAGGTGGTTTTTCCATAGCTGCACTTCAGGCAGGAGCAAAAGAGGTCCACTCTGTGGATATCTCTGCCAAAGCCATAGAATTAACCGAAAAGAATTTAAAACTTAATCCAAATTTGACCGGTAAACATGAATCTAAAGTGGCTGATGTGGTAAAATACATCCGTGAAATCGAACAGGATTATGATGTCATCGTTTTAGATCCACCTGCTTTCGCTAAAAATATGAAAGCAAGACATAATGCCGTTCAGGCTTATAAACGATTAAATGCGGAAGCGCTAAAACACATCAAACCAGGAGGCATTCTTTTTACCTTTAGTTGCTCACAAGTTGTTGACAAGGCGCTGTTTGCCCATACACTAACTGCGGCTGCAATTGAAGTAGGAAGAAATGTGAAGATCCTGCAATACCTCTCCCAACCTGCAGATCACCCAATCAATATTTTCCATACGGAAACCGAATACCTAAAAGGATTGGTATTATATGTGGAATAAAATCTAAAGCCTCTTTAAAAGACTAAAGGGGCTTTTTTACTATAATAGCCACTTCAGTCTTCAAGCTTCCGTCTTCCATCAACTTCATCAAAGGATTTCAGGTCACTGGCATCATAGTGGGCAATCAGATTATTTTATATCAATATTGTAAACAAAAGCTCGATACTTTAACAAGGCTACAAAGACAGCCCCGCCTATTGCATTGCCCAATAAGGCAAAAAATTGAAAGTTAAGGTAATTAGACAAATTAATTTTATCTGAACTCACCAATCCTGAGAACACTTCTACATTACCTATAATACTATGATGTAATCCTGTAAATGACATCATTGCGGTAATGATAAAAATAATCACAATCCTACTAAGTGTATCTCTGGAAGAAGTTAACAACCATGATAGTAAGCCCATAAGCCAGCCTGCTAAAACGGCACTGCAGAGTATTACAAGGGAAGATAATCCTGTCACGTGTAGTGCGATCTTTTCTACAGTACTAAAATCAAATATGCTTAACCTTGGGCCTATCCACATTAACAATAATGAAATAAGATAGCCTCCTATCATGTTTCCGGATATCACAATGCCCCAAATTTTAAGAAGGCTGCCTATACTTCTCTTTTTATTTAATACAGGCAAAGTCAGCAAAGAAGTCTGCTCTGTAAACAAAATGGATTGGCCGAGAATCACCATGATAAAGCCCACAGGATATACCACAGAAATAAGCTTATAGCTAATTTCTTCCTCTATAATTCCAGAGAAAAATTGAAAAACAGTACAAATAAGTAAATAACTAAAGCCAATCTCCAAACCTGCTGTTACCGAACTTAGCAAAAGACTGATTGGTTTTCTATCGTAAGTCTCCTGCCCTTCTGTGATTTGTTGCTTCAGGATTTCTCCATGGGATTTGCTAGCATCTTTAGAAATTGAAGAGGATTTCTTTAATTCCGTATCTATACTTTTCTGCTTCTTTTCTTCTTTTTTATCCACCATAATCCTGTATTAGAGTATTATGGAAACAAAATCTATTCCCTATTTGGGCTTCAAGCTTATTTTTCTAATAAAAACCCCATTTTATAGGTCAACATCGCGTGCCAGCCAAAATAGTTATCATAACCTTTCACCGAAAGGTCTATGGATTGCTTTCGATTGGATTGCTTTCCTTTCCAATCAAACGAAAGCTGAGTTATAAGTCCCAATTGACTTCTTGAAATTCTTTCGTAGCCTTTGGAAACTAGCTCATTGTTTTCATCATTTCCGTAACCTCTAAAATAGTTATCCACACCAACACGATACGATGGCCCTGCTGCCAAACCAAGCCTAAAACCGTTGTTGATTTTCAGTAAATCAGCCTGAAAAGCAAAATTCATTAAAAGCGCTGTGCTCCTATCTGCTAATGATGGATAAGGATTTTCACTTGATTTTTTTTGCGGAAAATCAGTAGATTGAAATAAGATCAGTGAAGGGTTGAGGGATAAGCTTTTGTTCAAATAATAATTTAAATCACTGGCTATGTTGATCCCAGGAATTCCCATATTCCCCTCTACCCCAACTCCTCCGCCAAAATTTAGATAAGTATCAGATTTGGATTGGGCTTTTAATTGTATAAATGATAAAAAGGAAAATAGTAAAGCAGCTAAAAATATCTTAATATTCATAATCAAACAATTTCATTCGATGCAAAGCTAATATTTCATAGAAAAGTCTCGAATAAAACCAGATAATTATTGATTACATAAAGCCTATGTTAATGACTTTCAGTTGATTTAATTTTTAGTTCACTCCTTTCACTTTAATTGAATGGATGAATTGCCGAATCATTCTTTATCAATCTATCATAGTAATGTATATTTGTATTCGTTAATGTAAGTACCTTCATTTCACAAAATTACTTACTCCTGACTCACCAATATTTATGACATACGATATTACAATTATAGGTGGCGGTATTGTTGGACTGGCCACAGGACTGAAAATAAAACAACAAAATCCAACCTTAAAAGTGGCCATCCTAGAAAAGGAAAATGAGCTCGCCAAACATCAAACTGGCAATAACTCTGGAGTTATACATTCTGGGCTTTATTACAAACCTGGATCGCTAAAAGCCACCAACTGCATCAATGGTTATCATGAGTTGATCGATTTTTGTGAAGAGGAAAATATTCCTTTTGAACTTACCGGTAAGGTAGTAGTGGCCACAAGGGACGAGCAAATTCCTCTGTTACAAAACTTATTGCAAAGAGGCCTTCAAAATGGCTTGGAAGGCACCCGTCAAATATCGCTGGATGAGTTAAAACATTATGAACCTTATTGTGCAGGGGTGGCAGCATTGCACGTTCCTCAAACTGGAATTGTGGATTATAAAAAAGTAGCTTTGGCATATGGCGAAAAGTTCAAAACCATTGGAGGAGAAATATTTTTAAACCATAAAGCACTGAAAATAAGCCATAAGAATAGCATTTCTGAAATTATCACTTCAAATGATAATTTTGTTTCAAAATTGATCATTAACTGTGCTGGCCTTTATTCTGATAAGGTAGCAGATATGAACGGTGAAATGGATCTTGATGTAAAAATCATTCCATTTAGGGGAGAATATTATAAGATAAAAAAGGAAAGAGAATACTTGGTTAAAAACCTAATCTATCCAGTTCCCGATCCTAACTTCCCTTTTCTGGGTGTCCATTTTACAAGGATGATGAAAGGCGGAGTGGAAGCTGGACCAAATGCAGTGATGGCATTCAAAAGAGAAGGATACAAACGAACAGACTTTAATTTCGGTGAGTTCAAAGAGGCTATCACATGGCCTGGCCTTCAAAAAGTAGCAAAAAAATACTGGAAAACCGGAATTGGAGAATACTACAGATCTTTCTCTAAAGCAGCATTTACATCAGCCCTACAGGAGCTAATTCCTGATATCAAAGAAGATGACTTAGTTGATGGAGGTGCTGGAGTCAGAGCCCAAGCCTGTGACAGAACAGGAGGTCTTTTGGATGATTTTGCCATTACCGAAAATGCCCATGCAATCAATGTGCTGAATGCTCCAAGCCCAGCTGCAACCAGTTCATTAAGTATAGGAGGAACTGTTTCAAAACTTGCCCTTAAGCGATTTAATTAAAAAAAGGAGGTATTAACCTCCTTTTTTTAATCTACCCTATTCAAAACTGAATCAGGGAAGTATTTATTGCTCAAAGCAACCATTTCATCTCCTTTCACAAACATGCTTATATCTATCTCATCAGTGTGCTTCACTCCACAAGCTCCTAAAAGCTCCAAAACAGCATGCATGGTATTTCTATGAAAATTATAAGCCCTCTCTGCCTTATCATCAACTACCAGGCCTTTTACCAACATTTTATTTTGAGTGGCCACCCCTGTTGGACAATCGTTGGTATTACATCTGAGTGCTTGAATACAGCCCACACTAAACATAAATGCCCTCGCCGAATTACACATATCTGCCCCCAAGGCCCTCATTCTCAAAATTGAAAAGGCTGTCAAAACCTTTCCACTTGCAATTACCTTTACATCTTTTCTTAAGCCAAACTTTTCCAGCGTTCTTGTCACAAAGATCAGTGCAGGTTCAAGGGGAATTCCTACTGAGTCGGAAAACTCCAATGGCGCAGCACCAGTTCCCCCCTCAGCACCATCAACAGTAATAAAATCCGGTGCTATTCCTGATTTTTTCATCACTGAACACAAGTCAATAAACTCCTCTGTCCTACCAATACATATTTTAAATCCAATTGGCTTACCATCACTCAGCTCTCTTAACTCCTTAATAAAGGCTACCAAACCTTCTGGATTGGAGAATTTTTTATGACTTGGAGGAGAAATAACAGTGGTATGGGCTTTTACCCCTCTAATTTTGGCTATTTCATGAGTATTTTTCTCACCGGGCAATACTCCACCATGGCCAGGCTTAGCACCTTGGGAAATCTTGATCTCAATCATTTTGATCTGCTCATGGGCTGCGGTTTCCTTAAATTTCTCTGGGTCAAATTCTCCATATTGGTTTCTACAACCAAAATACCCGGTACCGATTTGCCAAACCAAATCGCCGCCTTCTTTAAGATGGTAAGGAGAAATCCCGCCCTCTCCAGAGTTGTGGTAGAAATTGCCTTTTTTAGCACCTTTGTTAAGCGCCATAATGGCATTTTTGCTCAGAGAGCCAAAACTCATTGCAGAAATATTCAAAACTGAAGCACTATAAGGCCTTTTACAGTCCTTCCCCCCAACAATCACCCGTGGGATTTCAGTCACAGGTTCCGTGGCATAAATAGAATGACGGATGGCCTCATAGTTTTCTCCTGAAATATCCAGTTGGGTTCCAAACGGATGGGTATCATTCACATTTTTTGCCCGGCGGTAAACCAATGCCCTATGATTCCTACTGAAAGGTTTTCCATCAGTGGTTCTCTCGATAAAATACTGCTGTATTTCAGGAGAGATCATTTCAAACAGATACCTGAAATATCCCAATATTGGGAAATTACGAAGTATGGTATGTTTTTTTTGAAAGCGATTATAAATCCCTGTTAACGCCAATGGAATCAGTATAATAAATGCCCAAATCCATTGTTCATAATAATAGGTCAAAATTGAAAAAATGATAACAAGAACGATTGTTATATTATAAAATAAATATCTCATCTTAATTACTATTGTTTATACTATTTAAATATACCTTTTAAGAAGGAATGAAAAAACTTCAAACTTCATTTTGGAAATCTATTATTCCTAAAGGAAATAGAATCAAAACCTTATCTATTGTTCCATCAAAAACTCATACATTCTCTGCTCGACCCAGCTAAATTCCTGGTTTTTCAATGCAAACCCCGTATGACCTCCCCTTTTGGGCATTTCAAGAAAAAGGTTTTCCTTTTTTTGTGCCAAGTTTATGGGATAGCACCTGTCTTGCAATAAAGGATCGTTTAATGCATTTACGATCAAGGTTGGAATATTAACCTGATGTAACCAGTTATCTGGACTCACAGATTCATAAAAGTCCTTGGCATCCTTAAAGCCGTGAATTTTGGCAGTAAAATGATTATCAAAAGTATTGAATTCCTTTACCTTTTCAAGCAAATCCAAATCAATTAGGTCCGGAAACTGATTTGCTTTTTCCGCCATCTTTACTTTAAGCTTTGAAAGAAATTTTTCTTTATAAAAGAAGTTACTCGTAAAATGAAGTGTAGCGGCACTATCAGGAAGATTACAAGGAGTACTATATACCGCTGCTTTCTTGATCGAGTTTGGAAGTGATGCAGCTTCTTCACCTATATATTTAAGCGTTTGAGCACCTCCCATGCTAATTCCGGCAAGGTAAATTTCCTCATAACCGTATGTTTTTGAAACATGGTCTATGACGGCTTTGAGATCGTAGGTAGCCCCATGATGATAAAGAATCGGTCTAAGGTTCATTTCACCGCTACAGGACCGATTATTCCAGGCCAAAACATCCACATCCTTTTGGTTGAATAATTTTACCAAAGCCTGTACATAATGCCTAGAGGAATTTCCTTCCAAACCATGTGAAATAATAAGTAGTTTTTGATGTCCCTGCCTACTCCAATCTAGATCCAAAAAATCTCCGTCTGAAGTAGTGATCCTTTCTCTTTGATAGCTTACTCCTTCGATTTTACGAAATATACTTGGAAGAATAGTTTCAAAATGCTCGTTCAAATAAAGAGCAGGTGGTCCAGGGTAATTGGAATTTATAATTGGCATGTTATATTTTGAACATTGTTAACAGGTTCAAAATATAACATGCATTAAGTCCCTAAAAAAGTCAAAATGGGTGTTTGGGTAATATTAATTTATGGTCGAATTAATATCGGCCAATAAATCATCAACAGCCTCTTCAAACAGGTGATAATGATTGTCCAAATCGGCATTTAAGCCCTTGGTATTAATCAGATTTCTTCCATTTTCTAAAACAAAACTAAGTTTTCGTAATTCGAAAATAGTAATCGTCGGTTTCACCTTATGACGCGCTTGATGTAAGATTTCAGGGTCCTTTTTGCTCAAACCTTGAAGATATCTTTCCTTTAACTCCTTTACGGAATTTGAAATTGCATGTAGCAATTCCTTTTCGAATGCTACATCGCCCTCTGACATTTCATGGACCTTATCAAAATTAATGTTAATACTTTCTACCATAAGTAAATTTGAATTTCTCATAGCTAAGTTGTTGTAGATTTTCCTGCCAAATATCCTGTCGTCCACGCAGCCTGAAAGTTAAATCCCCCAGTAATACCATCAATGTCCAAAACCTCTCCGGCAAAATATAAGCCCTTCAAGATACGACTTTCCATGGTCTTGGGATCGACCTCTTTCAAACTGATTCCTCCTGCGGTAACAAACTCTTCTTTAAAAGTTGTTTTACCATTTACATGCAATATATAGCAAAAAATATGTTGTTCCAAACTATTTATTTGCTTTTTACTAACATTCATCCATAGTAAATCACTTTTCATACCAGATTTTTCTATCAAATGCTCCCATAGCCTTTTTGGTAAATCAAAAAGTGGATAACCAAGAACCTTTCGTTTTGGATGATTAGACTTATAAGTGACTAAAGTATTCCTGATTTCTTCCTCTTTTAATTCTGAATTCCACCTGATGTGTGCATTTGCTTTATAGTCATGATCATGCAACCATTGAGCCCCAAAAGCTGAAAGCTTTAATACAGCTGGCCCGCTTACTCCCCAATGAGTGATCAATAAAGGGCCTTCATAAGAAAGTTTTGTTCCTTCCAATCTCACATGGGCATTTGGGACAGATATCCCAGGAAGGGATTTCAAGCTTTCTCCTGGTGTATTAAAAGTAAACAAAGAAGGAATCGGAGGCTCAATATCGTGCCCCAAGTCCTGATACATACGAAACCCATCTAACTTTGGACTTCCTCCAGAGGTAATGATTACTTTGTCTACTTTTTCGGATCCATCTCCTACAAAAAGCAAGAAACCATCATCCATGACTTCTATTTTATTTACTGCCGATTTTAACTTCACCACTACACTATTTTTAGCAGCTTCGTTTCTTAGCACATCAATGATCGTTTGGGAGTCGTCACTTATGGGAAAGATCCTTCCATCCTCTTCAGTCTTAAGCTTTACTCCTCTTGATTCAAACCATTGTATTGTATCTTTTACCTGAAACTCCCTGAATGCCTTCTTTAAAAAATTAGCTCCCCTAGGATAATTTTTCAGTAAATGGGAGGTTTGAAATGCCGCATGCGTTACATTGCATCTTCCTCCGCCAGAAACCTTAACCTTGGAAAGGGTCTTTGATGTCTTTTCATAAATAGTTACCTGTGCTCCCTTTTCTGCTGCATGAATCGCTGCAAAAAAACCTGCTGCTCCACCTCCTATAATTCCTATTTTATTCATATTTCTTTAAAACAATTTATAAGAGCAAAAATGGAAAAAAATGATGAATAGAATCCCTTAAGTAAGCACTAATGTATTCTCTATTTGAGAATCCTCACCTCCTCTTTCCAGACAGTGTGCCCAAAATACTCCTTGCTAGTTCTCTAAAAATGGTTCTTCCTATTTGCCTTACCATGGTATTCTTACTGATCTCTTCAAAAATGTTTTCTTCTTTCTCCTGCCTACTTCCTGATTTAACCTTCCTCTCAGCCCGACCTTCTTCTATTTCTTTGATGGCAATATTTGCCCTTGTAATTTTTGCATCCAGCATTTCCATCGCACTTTCGCGATCAATGTCCCTATTGTATTTGTTAGCTATTTTTGATCCTTGGACGATTTCTTCAATTTCTTGTGAGCTCAGGACATCCATCCTAGATATGGGAGCACGCATCAAAGTTCTCACCAGTGGTGTAGGCATTCCTTTTTCATTTAATGCAGTCACCAAAGCCTCGCCAATTCCCATCATCGTCAAAACATGCCGGGTATCATAAAAATCAGATAAAGGATAATTCTCAGCTGTTTTACTAATTGACTTCCGGTCTTTAGCTGTAAAAGCCCTTAAGGAATGTTGCACTTTTAGCCCCAACTGACCTAAGACACTTTCAGGAATATCTGTAGGACTTTGCGTGCAAAAATACACCCCTACTCCCTTGGAACGTATCAATTTCACAATTGCTTCAATTTTCTCAATCAGTGCGTTGGAAGCATTGTCAAACACCAGGTGCGCTTCATCTATAAACAAACAAAGCTTAGGTTTATCCTGGTCTCCCTGCTCAGGAAAACTTTCATAGATTTCAGAAAGTATGCTGAGCATAAAAGTGGAAAACAATTTCGGCCTGTTTTGAATATCAGTCAAACGAATGATGGAAATCATTCCCTTACCATTCTCCACCCTTATAAAATCATTTACATCAAATGAAGCTTCACCAAAAAATTCATTTGCACCCTGTTGTTCAAGTTCTATTATTTTGCGCAGGATGGTATTCACTGAGCTGCTCGATACAGAACCGTACTCTTCTTTAATCTCTTCTTTTCCTTCATTGATGATATACTGCAAAACTTTTCTAAGGTCATTGAGATGAAGTAGAGGTAAATGCTGAAGATCACAATACCTGAATACCAATGCCATTATCCCTTGTTGGGTATTGTTAAGCCCTAAAATTTGGGACATCAATACAGGGCCGAATTCTGTTACAGTAGCTTTCATTTTAGCTCCTTTTTCTTGACTTATAGTCAAAAATTCGGTTGGTAATCCTTCAGGTTTGTACTCCACACCAATCGCCTTACTGCGCCAACTAATATGCTCATTTAAAGTCCCTGGCTTGGCAAGACCGGAAATATCACCCTTTAAGTCCATCAGCACACTTGGAATTCCTTTCAGCGAAAGTTGTTCAGCGATTACCTGGAGTGTCTTAGTCTTACCTGTACCTGTAGCTCCTGCAATCAAGCCATGCCTGTTTAGTGTCTTTAAAGGGATTTTAACTGTTGCTTCTGGAACAGGTTCTTCACCCAAAATTCCTGTTCCCAAAACAAAAAAATCCTTTTTTGTCTGATATCCATTTTGAATAGCTTCTTGAAATTTAGTGCTTAGAGCCATAGATCTTCTGGGATAATTGTTGAAAAATGAAAAATACCTCAACCAGTTTGATAATTGAGGTATTCATAATGTAGTGGATCAATCAATAAGTAACCAAAGGTTCCAGTGCTTTGGCTTCATCAATAAATTTCTCTACTTGGCTCAGGGCGGGGACGACCCTTGTTAACTTTTTCTCATTATTCGTCGCGGTCAAAGCCTGATGAAGGTTTTCTGCATTACGATTTCTCAATTCCTTTACGGTATCTACTCCTGTTGCTTTCAACAGCTCAGCAAATTGACTGGCAACCCCATTTATCCTAAACAGGTCAGCCATGTTGACAAAACTGAGCACTTTATGCTCGTCAATTCCTGATAATTCGGCTATTTCCTTCCTTCCCTTTTTGGAAGCTCCTTTTTCCAATAAAGCTTCTACCGTTTTTATTCCTGCCTTACTGAGTTTTTCCTCATTGACAGGGCCTATTCCCTCAATACTTGTAATTGGCTTTGACATAATTTTGATTGGTTATTGGGTTCAAAATCTATTTAAATAAATCTCCTAATCTGCCTAAAATTCCTTCTCTGGATTTTCCCTTAATAATATTACCCAAGCTTTCTCCAAAAAGTTTAACGAGATCAGTTTTACTGGCATTACCGCCTGATTGTGCAGCAATTTTATCCAGTATCATTGGAAGAATAAAATTGGTTATTTGCTTTGCTATCCCATCAGAAACTCCGAGTTTGGAAATAAAATCAGCCGCTAAATTAGAGGCAATGTTATTGAAGCTGCTATTTCCACTTGCTTTGCTCCCTTGATTGACAAGTTCTAGCAGACTATCCAAATTGCCTCCTGTTACTTCTTCTGTTACACTTTTAGAAAGAGATTCTTTGGTAGTGTCCATTGCTGACGATACCTGCTCCTGACTCAGGCCCAACTGGTCTGTCAACTTAGACAATATCTCCGGCCGCAATCCTTTAATAATAGAATCTATCATAATATTGAAATTTAGTCCAACTATCCGCTTTTTTTTTACTCCCTACCAAAATTTTCAACTTAATATACAGATTATTGGACAATTATGTGATTAATTATTAACCAAAAAACAGATTTCGGCACCAAAATCTTTAGATGAAGGAACCAATCCATCCAAATGAGTATGAAGTTAATTCTCCTTAAATATTTCAAAAAATGTATGGACATTTGGATCAATTTTAAGTTCTTTAGGCACAAGAAAAGAATACAATAGTTGAAAACAATGCCGCTTAAAAATTACTATAGAGTCAAAAATCAATGTATAAAGTCAAATCTACATTATTTGCTTTTACTAATGCTCTGTTTGTTCAGCCTAACAAGTTTTGAGTCAACTGCGCAGGTTCAACCTAACTTGGGGCAAACAGATAGATTAATGGAAAAGGGCAAGGAAGCCCTGGAAAGTGCAGAATATGAAAAAGCCAATTATTATTTCAGGGAAATAATCAAAAGCGGGGTACCTATTCCATCAGAAATGCCCTATTTTTTCGCTGAGACTCTGTTCGCCCTTAAGCAATTCGACAACAGTGCCAACTTTCTTAATAAATATTTACAATTAAATGGCTTTAAAGCGGACTATTATGATGAAGCAAAAGGGCTTCAAAAAAGATTGGTCGCTCCACTCAATGAAATAAGATCCTGTTCATTTTGTGATATCAAGGGATACCGCTATCAAACCTGTTCCAAATGTGAAGGTAAAAAGGTGATTGAACAGGATTGTCACTATTGTAAAGGAAAAGGTATAGTGGGCTGTAGCAGATGTAAAGCTACAGGTCTGATTACAAAGAAGAACATCTTTGATCAAACTGAATATTTTCAATGTGAAAGGTGTGAGGGAAAAGGCCGACTTGTTTGCCCATTTTGTAAAGGCTCACTCAAAGAAAACAGTGATTGTAATAGTTGTGATGGATTTGGAAAAGTGCATTCGGATGAAATATGTGACCACCAAGAGGAAAAGGAAAGCATATAACTCAAACTTGACCTTAAGTCAATAATTGAGCTATATAAAAAGAAAGCCGGGATTTCCCGGCATTTCTATTTTTATCTTGAGATGAATTATTTGCAATATTTGGACAAAGCATCATCAGCTTGTTTATAGTTAAGTCCAGAAGCCAACCTAAAATCCTCACATGCTCCTCTGGTCTTCTTTGTTGCATATTTTAAAACACCCCTATAATAATAAGCTTGTCCGTATTGATCGTCTATTTGAATGGCTCTGCTATAGTCGTCCATTGCATCATCTGTCTTTCCCATTTGATGCAATGCCCTTCCTTTCATAAAATAAGCCGTAGCAGGAGCACCAGGAACTTCCACTGCCTTGCCTGCATAAAGTAAAGAACGCTCAAAATTTCCTTCTTTCTGATAAAGATTGGACAGGCTGAGTAAAATTTGAATGTTTTTAGGATTCTGTTTGTACCCTGCCTCAAAATCTTCCTTGGCTGAGTCTAAATCCCCCAACTCCTCATAAGCTCTTCCTCTTTTATAAAGGGCATCTACATCCTTGGGTTTCGTGGCCAATCTATCAGAATAAGCATTAACTGCCTCTTCATATTTACCACTTTCAAAGAATTTGTCACCTTCAGAGCTTCCTTGATTGTTACATCCCCACATTAGACTTGTTGAAACCAACAAGACCAAAACCGATTTCTTATAATTCATTATTTAAATAAAATTTTATACTGCGACATTATTTTCTCTCAAAGCCTCATTCAATGAAGTTTTTCGATCTGTAGATGCCTTTCTTTGTCCAATAATCAATGCACATGGAACCTGAAATTCACCCGCAGCAAATTGCTTAGGCATTGACCCAGGTATAACCACTGATCTAGGTGGAACATAACCTCTATATTCTTTAGGCTCATCACCAGTAACATCGATGATTTTAGAACTGGCGGTCAAAGTTACACCTGCACCAATCACAGCTTCTTTACCCACGTGAACTCCTTCTACGATAATTGCTCTCGAACCAATAAACGCACCGTCTTCAATTATTACTGGAGCAGCCTGAACAGGTTCCAAAACACCTCCAATACCCACTCCACCACTAAGGTGGACGTCTTTACCAATTTGCGCACAAGAACCTACCGTAGCCCAAGTATCCACCATCGTTCCACTGTCCACATATGCACCAATATTAACATATGAAGGCATCATTACTACACCACTTGCAAGAAACGCGCCATATCTAGCTACTGCATGGGGAACTACCCTTACACCGTGCTTGGCATAATTGGTTTTAAGGGCCATTTTATCATGAAATTCAAATGGTCCTACCTCAATGGTTCTCATCTTTTGAATTGGGAAATATAAAATAACTGCCTTTTTCACCCAGTCATTTACTTTCCACTCTCCATTTTCCAATGGCTCGGCTACCCTAATTTTGCCTGTATCCAAATCGTCAATCACTGTTTTAACAGCAATTTGAACATCCTTTTCCTTTAATAGCTCCCTGTTTTCCCAGGCCTTCTCAATGATAGTCTGTAATTCCATAAAATTATATTAGATTCGCTCTAGTTAAGTTTTCTTTTTTAATGAATAAAGCCACTATACTTATAGCTTCCGTACTGAAACCTGTTACTGATACAAGGGCTTTTAATAAACTCGCAATTTCACTGCGTGAAACAAATAAATACCACATAAACATCATAGGATTTTTACAAAAAAAAACACCAAAACAAGATAATATTGAATTTACCTCAATATTTAATAAAAACCGCCTGCACCCATTTAGGCTGCTCGCTCCTATTAAGCTTTGTTATTTTTTAATTAAATCAAAACCAAAATTGGTGATCATAACTACTTATGAACTATTATTTCCTGCTGTCCTGTTAAGGGGGATATTGAAATATAAATTGGTTTATGATGTGCAAGAAAATTACACTAAAAATATTCAATTTAATCAGACATTACCCCATTGGGTCAAATTAATTGCGATAAAATATGTCCAATTTGTTGAGAAAATTACCAAATCAAAGATCGACCATCATTTTTTCGCAGAACAATGCTATCAAAAAGAGTTTCCGGATATAATAGACTACACAATCCTTGAAAATAAATTCTCTGGAAAAGTCATTACCAAAACCCCGTTCATGATCGATGATAACACCTTAAAATTCATTATCACCGGAACTATCACGCCAGTCTATGGAGCAGAACAAGCTATACATTGGTTTAATCTTATCAGGAAACACTATACCAATGTCAGCTTAGAAATAATTGGCCATGTACCTTTAAAGAAATATAAATCACAACTTGAATCACTAGCATCGAACAGTCCAGGTGTAAGGCTCAAATTAAGCTCCACCCCTATGGATCAAAAAGTAATTTATGACGCGCTATTGAAAGCTAATATCCTAGTATTACCTTACCATGACCTTCCCAGCATTTCCCCAAAAATACCCACAAAAATTTATGAAGGACTGGCCTTGGGAATCCCTATGATTATCCCTGAAAATCCTATTTGGGAAGAACTGATTTTTCCTTACTCTGCAGGACTTGCCATAGATTTTTCTAAGCCTGAAAGTAGCCTTGCTAAGTTTAAAGAATTCCTCAGCAATCCAAGATTTACAAAACCAGTTGGCCCTGAAGTAACTTGGGCAAATGAAGCCACTAAACTCCAAAAGGTAGTAGCTAATCTGATCCCTTAAATGCTCCTATCTCCATCACTTTTTTCAATACCTTTTAACTAGGCTATTCAGCTCTTATTCTATTAAACTGTTAAGGCACTAGGCGTAGTATATACTACGCCTAATGCAGCATCGTAAATGCTACTCACAAAAGATAGCACCAGATACCCATTGCCCGACTTATACACACCACCAATAAAAGTTATCCACCTATAGCCTCTTCAAAAAACTAAAGGCATCAAAACGGAAACTCTAGATTTTAAAACAAAATCAAATCAACGAATAAATTAGTCAAATCACAACAAGCTAACTTACTGATATTTAAACAGATTATTACCAAAAGCTAAACTTTATTTTAGCCTAGACTAAAACCATGATAACATTATAAAATGAGTTATCCACAGTCGATTTAGGTTTAATTGAAATATTTTTTTAGTATCATCTAAATTATTATATTTGAATTGTCAACTTAAACAAGAATTAATGCCAAGCTTAACATACGCAGAAGAGAACTACCTCAAAGCCATCTATCATTTGTCCGAGGGCGGGAAGAACAACGTCTCTACCAATGACCTATCCAAAGAGATGAAAACCAAGCCTGCTTCCGTCAGTGATATGCTAAGAAAGCTCTCCGACAAAGAGGTGATTAATTATAGAAAATACTATGGTGTTACGATCACTGAAGAGGGTAAAAAGTCAGCCCTGCAGATCATTAGAAAGCACCGCCTCTGGGAAGTATTCCTCGTAGAAAAACTAATGTTCAGCTGGGACGAAGTCCATGATGTAGCAGAGGAATTGGAACATATAAAATCACCTATCCTGATCCAACGACTGGATGACTTCTTGGGCAACCCCAAATATGATCCACACGGCGACCCTATCCCAGATGAATTTGGAGATGTCAAGGCAAGGCCTAGGCTCCCTCTTAATGAATTAATGGTAAATGATGGCGGACAGATTGTAGCTGTGAAGGACAGCAGTGCAGCCTTCTTAAGATACCTTGATAAGGTAGGTGCATACATTGGCGCAAGAATCAAAATATTGGACAAGGTAGAATTTGACGGATCTTTGGAAATATTGGTGGATAACAAGAAAACCCTATTCATGTCCAAGGATGTCGCAGGGAATATATTAATCATGCAGACCTCATGAAATATAGGCTTCTTTTCATCCTATTTACCTTGGCACTTACCAGCTCATGTAAATTTGACAGAGATGGCGAAAATGGAAAGTTCCGAATTACAGCCACCACCAATATCATGGCTGATGGGGTAAAAGCGTTAGTTGGGGACAGTGCTATTGTGACTCCAGTAATGGCTGTTGGTGTAGACCCTCATTTATACAAGGCATCTCAAAGGGACCTTGATCTTTTCTTCGATGCTGACCTGGTTATTTATCATGGACTCCATCTGGAAGGAAAGATGGTTGAAGTACTGGAAAAGTTTGCCCGGACTCATCCCATCATTGATGTTGGTGAGCTACTCCCTCCCACCCTATTGATTGCTAGTCCTGATTATGTCAATACTGTAGATCCTCATATTTGGTTTGATGTGAGTTTGTGGACAACTGCCATGAAAAACCTGAAAGATGAAATCATCAGAAGAAAACCAGAATGGAAAGCTTATGTCAATGCCAACTGGGAAAAATATCAGCTAAAGCTAAATGAATTAGATACATATACGAATAACAGAATCCACGAAATCACTCAACAAGGCCAAGTATTGATCACTGCCCATGATGCTTTTTCTTATTTCGGAAAGGCGTACGATATAGAAGTAAAGGGCTTACAAGGATTATCTACCTTGAGTGAGCCAGGCCTAAATGATGTTTCCAAATTGGTCAGCTTTATAATAGAAAGGGATATTAAAGCCATTTTCATTGAACAATCCATTTCTCCAAAAGCCATTAAAGCGGTAGTTGAAGGGTGCAAAAGAAAAGGACATGCGGTGAAGCTTGCCGGACCACTATACACTGACAGTTTGGGAGAGCCGGATGGCCCTGCTGGCACCTATCTTGGCATGGTTAAAACCAATGTGGATGCTATCGTACAAAACCTGAAATCAGAATGATACAACAAATAGATAATCCAGTAGTTGAAGTACATGACCTAATGGTCAGCTATGGACAAAATCCAGTGCTTTGGAATATTGACCTAAGCTTACCTTCAGGATCGCTCATTGGAATTCTCGGACCTAATGGAGCCGGCAAATCCACACTCATCAAAAGTATTATGGGGCTTATTGAAGCCAATAGTGGGTATTCAAGGATTTTTGACCAAGAGTTAAACCAAGTTAGAAACAGGGTAAGTTATGTTCCTCAGCGGGAGTCAGTAGACTGGGATTTTCCAGCTTCTGCCTTAGACATTGTAATGATGGGCACTTATCACCATTTGGGTATATTCAAAAGACCCGGTAAAAAAGAAAAAGGACTGGCTATGGCTTGTCTGGAAAAGGTAAATATGAAAGCCTTTGCCAACAGGCAGATCAGCGAACTTTCAGGAGGCCAGCAACAACGGGTCTTTATTGCAAGGGCGCTGGCCCAGGAAGCAGACATCTATTTTATGGATGAACCATTTGCAGGAGTAGATATGAGCACTGAAAAAGCCTTGGTAAGTCTGTTCAAAGAAATGACTGAGGAAGGAAAGACAGTTATCGTAGTCCACCATGATATTTACTCGGCTGGAAAATATTTCGATTGGCTTATTATGCTCAACATGCACTTGATAGCTTCTGGCCCAACCGAACAAGTGCTTACTGAGGAATTGTTGACCAAAACTTATGGGGGAAAACTATCCATGCTTACGGATATTGGAGAGTTGATTAAAAAGAGCGATTTCAATCCACTGAAAAGTTAATATGGAAGATTTTATTTATTTCTTTTCATTTCAAGACCCTAATGTTTTGATGGTGGTGGTTGGGATATCCCTGCTATCAATCAGTGCCGCCATGGTAGGAACATTTACCTTCCTGGATAAGAAAGCACTTATTGGTGACGCCATTTCGCATGCAGTATTACCAGGGGTATGTCTGGCTTTTATGTTATCAGGCAGCAAAAATCCCTATTGGATTGTTTCAGGAGCATTCATCACTGGAGCTCTATCCACTTATATTATCAGCTGGATTTCCAATTATACCAAACTAAAAGAAGATACAGTCATTGCAGCTGTGCTATCCATCTTTTTTGGACTGGGAATTGTCATCATGACGCAATTGCAGCAAACAGGAAACGCTGCCCTCTCTGGCTTGGATCATTTTATTTTTGGAAACGCCATCTCCATTGTAAGAAAGGATTTATTGGTATATGGAGCACTTGCCTTAACCATCATTTTGGTTATACTTTTCTTTTACAAAGAATTTAAAGTAATGGTCTTTAACAGGTCATTTGCCCAAAGTATTGGACTACCTGTAAAAAGATTGGAATTCCTGTTTAATTCATTGATGGTACTTGCAGTAGTGACAGGCATACAGGCTATCGGCGTAGTACTAATGGCCGCCCTGCTCATCACACCTGCAGCTGCCGCCAAATTCTGGACAGACCGTCTTGACAGAATGTTGATTATTGCAGTAGTATTTTCTCTAATTTCTGGAATCGTCGGTGCCTATATTTCCTTTGTTCTTCCCCATATGCCCACTGGCCCTTGGGTAGTTATCGTTCTTTCATTGATCGCATTTTTGTCTTTCTTTTTCTCTGTAAAAAAAGGTGTTTTGACCAAGTGGATTGCAAAGAGAAATTATCAAAGAAAAATTCATTCTGACCATATTCTTAAGGCCCTATTTAAGGCCTGGGAAAAGGATAAACAAGGACTAGAAACTAAACATATTTTCAATATATTCCCTGGTAAAAACTTCAAAACACAAAATTCAATTAAAGCATTAACAAAAAAAGGATATATAACTGAAAATCAATCAATAATAAACCTTACAGAATCAGGTTTAACCGAAGCCAAAAGGATAGTTAGATTACATAGATTATGGGAATTATATATGACTGAATACATGAATATTGCCCCTGATCATGTACACGATAGTGCTGAAAAACTGGAGCATATCATTACCCCAGAGTTGGAATCCAAACTGGATAAAAATCTTAATTTTCCTAAAGCAGATCCGCACCATTCCATCATCCCTAGAGACCCTAAGAAATCATGAGTTTTGATCCAAATGCTTTCATTATTATTGTAACGGGATCCATGATAGCCATATCATGTGGATTACTCGGCGTGTTTTTAATGTTAAGAAAAATGGCCATGACCGGGGATGCCATTTCCCATGCTGTATTACCAGGAATTGTCCTTGCCTTCATGATCTCCGGAAGTCGCCACGGATTGGCTATGGTTATAGGAGCCGGTTTGGTGGGAATTATTGCTACAGTATTTATCGAATACCTAAGCAATAAGGTCAAACTCCAATCAGATGCATCCATTGGTATTACCTTTACTTCTCTATTTGCTATCGGCATTATATTAATCACCTTTCTTGCCAATAAAATAGACCTTGATCAGGACTGTGTATTATATGGAGAAATTGCCTATGTCCCCATAGACCTATGGATTTCCGGATCTGGACAAATTCTTGGGCCACGTGTCACCTATTTGTCCTTGATCAATCTAATACTCGTAAGTTTATTTATCTACCTGTTTTTTAAAGAACTTAAGATCAGCACATTTGACAAAGAGTTTGCAGCCAGCATTGGGCTATCTACTGTAGGGGTAAATTACGGATTGATGGGAATGGTATCGTACACTACCGTCAGTTCATTTGAAGCTGTTGGAGCTATTTTAGTAGTAGCTCTATTAGTAGTTCCACCAGCTACAGCCTATCTCTGGAGTAAAGACCTTAATAAGCTGATCAAGATTACTATAGCATTGGGAATCGTAGTTTCAATTATTGGCTATTATTTGGCTTTCGCTTTGAACAGTTCCATAGCTGGTGCCATGGCCAGCGTAGCAGGTTTTATATTCTTCGTAAGTGTAATTTTACAAAGGAAGCAACTCCCTCTTTTAAAGAAAAAATTAAGCGGATTAAAAACAGGTGACATACATACCAGTTAATGAATAAAGTCAAATGAGCAAAGTTCATAGAGGTTTGGGCAAATTGTCCCCTGGCTTCGAGCTAAACTTTGTATTTTTTTTCGGTCTGTACAATATTTTTTATAAGTGGTTATACAGCCAGTTCAAGTAAATTTATTTATTCAATTAAGTCTTTATCTTTAAACTTTAATGGATAATTAAACACTTAATCAAACCACTACCTATGAAACTTAAATTAGCTTTAGGCACTTTTGTGCTACTATTGTTCAACGTCTTTTCTGTATTGGCCCAGAAAGACCAAGACCGCAGTATCTTTGAGATCAAAATTTATCACATCAGCAGCATAGAGCAGGAAAAGGCCGTCGATCAATTTTTGGAAAAGTCTTATATACCTACAATGCATAAAAAGGGAATTAAGCGTATCGGCGTATTTAAGCCGATTGATTCTGATGAACTAAGCGGTAAAAGAGTCTTTGTATTTACCCCTTATTCCTCTGCTGCACAGTATATGGATATAAGTTCCAATCTTCATTTGGAAGATCTAAAAAACGGAAAGGACTATCAATATGCCTCACATGAAAACCCTCCGTTTGATAGAATAGAATCAATTTTGCTCAAGGCATTCAGTGACATGCCTGGATATGATGTTCCTAAACTAAAAGGGCCAAAAGAAAATAGAATATATGAGTTAAGGAGCTATGAGAGTCCAACCGAAAAGCTTTTCCATAATAAGGTAAAAATGTTCAACAGTGGAGAAGTTGAAATATTTGATAATCTAGGATTCAATGCCGTTTTCTATGGAGAGGTAATTGCTGGACCATCTATGCCCAACCTGATGTATATGACCTCATTTGACAATATGGATGTGGAGAAGGAAAAATGGAAATCATTTTCAGATGACCCTGCTTGGAATAAACTAAAAGTAGACCCTGAATACCAAAACAATGTATCGCACATTGACAAATACTTCCTCTACCCGACCGATTATTCAGATTTATAATAAAAAAGTCCCTTTAGATAATCTAAAGGGACTTTTTTATGCTCCTTATTCTTTTGGTGGAGTAATCATTATGTGGGCCCTGTGTGTTCCAGGATCCATGATCCAAGGCATCCCAGGAGCTTCGGGTTTAAGTGGCAGGCCAGTACTTTCCACAGTGGCAAAAGGGATATAAACTACATATCGGAAATGTCCATTTTTCACTTCTCCAGTAGCTGCATCATAATCTTCCTTATTGGCAGAAAGAACAAATAAGGTCGCCCCATTAGTAGGCATATATAATTTTCCGCTCTTGACTTCTTCCTCACGGATATCAAAAATTTCCTTAAAGTTCTTCCCTTCTTTTCTCAACTCCCTACCTCTTTCCATAAAAGCCTCCAAATCCTTATGGTAGCAGGAAGCATTAAAGCCTTCCTTTGCCGGATCATCAGCGATACAAATAAGTTCATTGGTTCCGTGGCGCAAAAGGACCAACTCCCCGTCTTCATCAAAACCATAAACAGTCGCTGCTAGCCTTCCCTCCTCAGGTGCAGCAAGCACAGCAGATTTTATTTGACTCTCTTTGGAGGGAAAGGAACTTTGCCCTAATACGGGTAAAACTGTTATTGTTACTAAAAAAATGCTCAGAATAGATTTCATAGTAAATTATTATATGGTTTACTCTAATTTACTATACTTTTTTCAAAAAGTAAGGCATTTATTCCCAAGTATCAGCTACCACAAATAGAAAGCCTCCTTATTCCTCAAACATTGATTTTAAATCGCTTAGAATTGATTCCACCTCTTCTTTTTTAATATCAAAACTCTCATCATGCTTGCTATTATTCTGGAAGTGATTCCAATGCTTTTCGGCCTTTTTGATGGTTCTAGGGGTAATATCAAATTCTGTATAATCAAGATAATCCTTAGCAATAAATGAAGCCTTAAAGTTACCGAAAAGGTAAAGCCTCAAGACATCCACAAACTTTGAACTCAGGTCAAAACCTTCCAAGGCCTGAACAAAAGTCCCATTCTTCATTTTGTTGTTTTTATCATGAATGACTTCCAATAATGGTTCCAAGGCGGCTTGGTTATCTTCCATAGCAGACAGGGCCCTAGCTGCCAAATAGCCACTTTCTATATCCTCACCTTTCAATACAAGCACCAATTTTTGAAGCACTTCTTCTCCTCCAATTTCTGCCAATTGGTCTGCATAAACATAAGCTTCCTCTTCCTGCTTATCACACATTTTTTGAATCAAAAGGTCAATATTTGCCGCCATCTTTGTTGAATTTTTCAGTACTTTGACAAAGATAGTTGGATAATTTACAAGGACGATAATATTGAACCAAATTCCTGGACATGGAGGAAAGATTGATCACTGCAGATGAATGTGAAAAGATAATGGAAAAGTTGAGCACCTATGCTTTTCATCAGGAATACCAGCCCCAAAGGAATACATTAATCTTAAGCGATGGTGATGAAAAAAAACTTCAAATACGCTTACCCGTTTATTGGCACTCTCCAACGGATCACAATAAAAACCAATTAGACCAAACCAATTATGTTTTATTAATGATCCGTTCTGGGATAGCGTCCATCGGATATTTTGAAAATGGAGAAAACATGGACCATAAGGTTTTTAGGGCCTATATGGTGAGAAAAAAACAAGGAAAAAGCCAAATCAAGTATCTTAAAACAAAAGGGAAATCCCGGGCAGGATCGAGGGTTAGATTGGCCGAAACCTTGGTATTTTTTGAGGATATCAATGAAAGACTCCAATACTATTTTAATGAATTCAGGGTAGATAAAATAGGATTAAGCTGTGCCACTACCCTCATCCCTTATTTATTCGGTAGCAAAGTAGCAACACCTTTTGAAAAAGATGATGCTAGGCTTTTTAAAATCCCCAAGCATATACCCAACCCTACTTATGAAGCCCTTTTGGACACCAATGATTTTATGTTAAAATCTGAAGTCCAATTTGATTCTTCATTAAAAGAATTAATCTATGGTTTTATAGAAAAAAATAGTCCTCAATCAAATTCAAACGAGGAAGAAGAGGACTGGTAAAAAAAAACAAATTGCCAGATCAAAGGTGCCTCCCAACATACAGATGATGATAAACACTCCTTTAATCTGGCAATTAATTAATATTATCAGGCAGACTCTCCGTGCTGGGAAATATCCAAGCCTACTTCTTCGTATTCATCCCTTACCCTAAGTGTAACAAACTTATTCAAAAGGAAAAAGATGATGTAAGCCATTCCAAAGGAAAATATAGATACACCTAAAAGTACGATCATATGAGAACCAAATACTGCCCAACCACCATGCAATAAACTTGATCCTTCTGGTTGAGCAAAAATGGCTGTTAAAATCATACCCATAATCCCTCCTACACCATGGCAGGCAAAAACATCTAGGGTATCATCCATTTTCTTAAGGAACTTGGCGTTTACAGCTAAGTTGGAAACAATAGCTCCTATAAAGCCAAAAAACATACTTTGTGGAATGGTAATAAAACCTGCAGCCGGTGTAATCACAACCAAACCAACTACAGCTCCTATACAAGCCCCCATTGCTGAAATTTTCCTTCCTTGCATACGATCAAAAAACACCCATGTCATCATTGCAGTGGCAGAGCTAATTGTCGTGGTAGCAAAGGCAACAGCAGCCGTTCCATTAGCAGCTAGGGATGAACCTGCATTAAATCCAAACCAACCAAACCATAGCATGCCGGTTCCAAGCATTACATAGGTCACATTGGATGGCGCATGATGTTGATTTCTTCTTTTTCCAATAAATATAGCTCCAGCCAAAGAGGCTAAACCTGCACTAATATGTACCACTGTTCCTCCAGCAAAATCCAAGACGCCAAAATATGCTCCAATCAAACCATCAGGATGCCATACCATATGACAAAGTGGGGCATAAACCAATACCACAAAAATCCCGATAAAAAACAAGTAACCAATAAACCTCACCCTTTCCGCAAAAGAACCTGTAATAATAGCAGGAGTAATTACTGCAAACTTCATTTGAAATAAGGCAAAGAGAACGAACGGAATACTACTTGCAATACCAATATGAGGTAATTGACCTACTTGATCAAAAAACATATACTGAAATGGATTACCTATCAAACCATAGAGATTACCATCTATTTCTATTCCTATAGGATCACCAAATGAAAGGCTAAATCCAACCACAGTCCAAACCATGGTTACCACACCTAAAGAAATGAAACTTTGAAGCATAGTAGAAATCACATTTTTCTTTCCTACCATTCCCCCATAAAATAAAGATAGGCCTGGAGTCATTAGCAATACCAAACAGGAAGCGGTCAATAACCAGGCGATATCTGCAAAAACTAAATCATCTTCGGAACCAAAATTTTCTACAACAGGTTGAGCTGTTTCCCAAAAAAGCCCTACTAAGGAAGCAATAATGATTGTCCCAAAGGCTACTTTCCACTTTTTCTTCATACAATTTTCAAATTTGGGCTCAAAATTAAATCAATTTTCCGTCTTTTCCAGAATTTTTTAAAAAACCTAGCGATAAAAAATACTTATCCTTAATCACCAATTTATAAAACTCTTTTCGTTGCTCAATCACATTTCTTATCTTGATATATAAGGTCCAATAATGATTATAGTGGTATATTATCCAATTTCTCTTAACCAGAATAAGGCAATACTTTCAAGTCTTCTGTATAATTTCCTTAATCCTTTATTCACCTGAATATAAATTAATTAGAACTTCAAATAGCTATTATCAGATTAATAAAAAATCAATTCAACTTAATGTAAAAAATAGTCCAGTTTTAGTTAAATTGAACTAGGTTTAATTCCTCCCGAAAATAAAGGATTGTTAAATCATATCTTTTAGGGCATACATTTTACTTTTATATGATTTCGCAAAAATGAGGCTATCATTCATTATTATATTATTTATCAATTGTTTTCTATATATGAATGTCTATGGCCAAAACCACCATTTTTGGACAATGAACTATGGGAGTGAGTCTATGCTCCTGAATGGTTCTGTCATTGGAAGTGTGGAGGATTTAGGAGCTGTATATTATAACCCTGCTAGACTAGGCTTGATTAAAAACCCAGCATTTGTCATTAGCGCAGATGTCTATGAACTGAATAATTATAAAATTGAAGATGCCATAGGAACCCGGGCAGATCTAAGCAAATCTAATTTTGGTGGTGTACCAAGTTTAGCCGCAGGAACCATAAAGGGCAAAGAGGGGTCTAAGCATTCATTCGCTTATGCCATCCTTTTAAGAAGCAATAGTGATTTTGGATTAAGCTACAATAATGAAAATGAACGTGATATTATACCTTCCATTCCAGGGGATGAATTGGTAGAAGGAGAAGTGGAATTGCAAAACAATTCAAAGGATCACTGGTTTGGAGGTAGTTGGGCTTATGCTGTCAAAGATAATTTTAGTGTTGGTGCCTCCTTTTTTGTGTCTAAATTAAATTCAAACAAAGGAAACATTTATAATATACGGGCACTGGACAGTAATGGTGATGTCAGTATTTATGAATACAACCGTAACTATCAAATCAAAAGTTACGGTTTGGTGGCCAAGTTTGGAGTTGCCTATAGTTTGGATGATTGGAATTTAGGACTAACAGTTACTACCCCCAGAATAAAAATAACTGGCAAGGGCACATATAATTTCCAAAATTATTTCTCCTTCCCCCCAGAGAATGAAATAAATGATATTTATGCAAATAGTTATCAAAATGACTTAGATATCAATCTAAAAACACCTTTTGCCATTGGCTTTGGTGCAGGTTATAATATCAGTGAGAAAAATATTATCCACTTCAGTGCGGAATATTCCCATCGAGTTAGGAATTTTAATGTTTTTACAGCGGAACCACATGTGATGCAAAGTCAGCCTGATTCCACCATTACATTTTCATTGATTGATGGATATAAAAGTATCTTAAATTTAGGAATTGGGGGAGAATGGTACTTAAATGAAAGTGTAAGTCTTTATGCAGGTGTAAGTTCAGACTTTAATTCAGCACCTAAGGAAGTTTATAGTTTCGTCAGTCAAATGCCTATTGCGTCAAATATGACATTTAATGCCAATTATCTACACATTGCAGCTGGGACATTGTTAACATTTAAAGGTGCTGATTTTACATTAGGAGCAACCCATACCGGTGGAAAAAGTAATTATGCCCAACCAGTAAGTTTACCTATACAAAACAATAATAATTATGATCCTATAGAAACTGATGATACTGGCATAGTAAAATGGTCCAGATGGCAATTTATAGTTTCTGTGTCCATTCCTTTCTTTAAAGACTATGTAAAGAAAATTGAGGAGAAAATTGGTTTGTAGTTTATTCGAAAAATAGAATATGTATATCCGCAATTTCACCAGTAAATATTAAAAGCGAATCGAAAAGATCCTTTTGATGAAAGTATCAATTGCTTCAGTCTTCCGACCACTTGAGCAAAGGATTTATGGTTACTGGCATCATAGCGGATAATCAGAAAATAGAATTAACAATAGTGTAATAAAATTATACTATTGTTATTCTTCTAATTCTCAGCTGTATTCTTCCCAAAAATCTGAAAACTCATATGGGCTATCGTGCAGGGTCCATAGCTTTCCATCTGTAAACCTAACTGGCCCTTCAAGCTTATTCAAGCTGTCAACCTCTGATTGACTCAAAGTCAATTCTGTAGATGACAGATTTTCAGCTATCCTTTTAGCGTTAACTGATTTGGGAATAACAGCGATATCTCTGCTCATTCCCCAGGCCAAGACAACTTGAGCTGCACTGGCATTATGATTTTCAGCAATTGAAGACACCGCTTCATTTTCAAGCAATATAGGTAAGTCCAAGCCACCTGCCCCCTTCATCCTATATGCTGCTCCCAAAGGTGCATAGGCAGTTAAATGTATGCCTTCACTTTTACAGAAATCAACCAAGTCATTTTGTTGGAGAAAAGGATGCATTTCCACCTGATTCATCTCAGGCTTAATCTTAGCGGAATCAAGTATTTCTTTTAACTTTTTAATCTTAAAATTAGAAACCCCAATATGCCTCACTTTTCCAGTTGCTGGCAATTCCTCCATTGCTTTCCAAGTACTAGTAAGAGGAACTTCATCCAAAGTTTCAAAATCCTCCTTCTTCTCTGGAAATTCTACTCCATGTTTAAGGACCAACGGCCAATGCACCAAATACAAATCCAAATAGTCCAATTGAAGGTCTTTCAATGTTCGTTCTAAGGCAGGCATCACATGTTCAGGCCTATGGGAATCATTCCATAATTTAGAAGTAATCCATAGTTCCTCTCTCTTTACCACCCCATCCTTAAAAGCTTTGGCAAAAGCCTCTCCTATCTCCTTTTCATTTTTGTAGATATAGGCACAATCGAAATGCCTATACCCCATTTTAATTGCATTGATAATCGCTTCATACACTTCTCCAGGCTTGGACTGCCAAGTACCAAGTCCTAAAATGGGCATCTTGTCCCCATTATCAAAAGTTAAGGTTTTCATGGTTTGTTAGATTTTATAAAATTATATCCCTTTCAACAGGATTAAACTAAAATTACACCTTTTGAAAGGGATATAAAAACCCAATAGTTCCTTTAAGTCTATTGTTAGGAAAAAATTTCAATATTGATAAATAAACTTAGTAAGTAATTATTGTCACAAGAAAAGATGATCTGGTCTAATCAATCAATTCCAAGGCGTTTAGACCACCTTTCAAATGAACCACATTTTTCAATCCCTGTTCTTTTAAGAATTTAAGCGCATCCTTACTCCTTTGTCCTGATTGACAGACAAGCAAAATCTTACCCATTGACTGAAGTTCAATCCATTTTTCTGAAAGGATTTGTAACGGATAATTTAATCCACCTCGATTAAAAATCGAAAATTCATTCTCTGACCGAACATCTATAATTTTAGGCTGCCAATATGATTCAGCTTCGATAAAATCCTCCACTTCTATCACCTCCAATATTTCCTTTACTCGACACGAATATTCCTGCCTATTCAATAAATCAATCTGTTTATTTTCACCAACTAATGAAAAACTAACAGCTGATTGACTATTGGTCAAAGCATCAATAATGAGTAGTTTTCCAGATAGGGGCTTACCGATTTTGGCGATGATTTTTATTACCTCGTTGGCCTGCAAGGTCCCTACCAATCCCGGCAAAACTCCTATTACACCAATTTCGCTGCAATTTGGTGAATCCAAAGGATCTGGAGGTTCCGGGAACAAACATCTATAAGTAGGTCCATCCTCTCCATAATTAAAAACACTCACCTGTCCTTCAAATTCTAATATAGAACCAAAAACCACCGGTATCCCTAAAATCACCGCTGCATCATTAATTAAATAGCGTGACTCAAAATTATCCGTTCCATCCACAACGACATCATAGCCCGACATGATTTCCAAGGCGTTATCTACTGTTAGAAACTCCTCATAGGTGAAAATTTTCACTTCTGGGTTTTGGGAACGTAGCTTAGCCTTTGCTGTTAATGATTTGAATTCTCCAATATCTCCCTCACCGAATAACACCTGACGTTGAAGATTGGAAATTTCCACCTTGTCTCCATCCACAATACCTATTGTACCCACTCCTGCAGCTGTTAAATACTGCAAGACAGGACAGCCTAAACCACCAGCTCCGATTACGAGAACCTTAGCAGAAATAAGCATATCTTGTTTTTCCTTCCCAAAACCAGGCAAGGAATAATGACGGCTATACCTTTTTGAATTATTCTGCATATTGTAAAATTTGATCCCAGTCCTTCCAAACAGGTTGGTAACCATTACTTTTTAATAATACAGCTATTTCTTTTGGGCTTCTTTCATCAGAAATTTCAAATTGCTCCAAGGACTGCTTTTCTACTGCATAGCCACCTGGATTGGTTTTAGAACCAGCACTCATGGATGTTATCCCCAATTTGATTACATGGTTTCGGAAGTGTTCCGTTTCCCTAGTAGAAAGAGACAATTCAACATCAGGATCCAATAATCTATATGCACAGATCAGCTGAACCAATTCTCTATCATTCATGGCCACTTTGGGTTCCTGCCCGCCCGAAAAAGGCCTTAACCTAGGAAAGGAAATGGCATATTTGGTTTTCCAATACTTCTTTTCCAAATATTGCAGGTGCATGGCCGTATAAAAACTATCTATTCTCCAGTCTTCGAGGCCAATCAAAGAACCCAAGCCCATCTTATGAATTCCCGCCTTTCCCAATCGATCGGGAGTTTCTAACCGATAATCAAAATTCGATTTCTTACCTTTTGGGTGATGCTCCTTATATGTTTCCCTATGATAGGTTTCCTGATATACCAAAACACTGTGCAAACCACTTTTGATAAGTCGCTCATATTCATCCTGATCAAGAGGCTGAACTTCTATGCTTACATTGGCAAAGTGGGGTTTGATCAACTGGATCGCATGTTCCAAATAATCTACACCAACGGTCTTATTAGCCTCACCTGTAACCAAAAGCACATGGTCAAATCCCATTGATTTTAACACTTCCACTTCCATGAGGATTTCCTTATCACTTAGGGTTTTCCTCCTTACTTTATTGTCCAAGCTAAAGCCACAATAAGTGCATATATTTTGGCATTCGTTAGAAAGATAAAGTGGAGCAAAAAGCTGCATATTATTTCCAAATCGCTGCAAAGTCAGTTCCCTACTTTGTCTGGCCATTGTTTCCAGATAAGGGGCTGCTACAGGAGAAATCATCACCAAAAAGTCGTCAAGACTTTTTTCTTTTTTGGACAATACCCTTTCTATATCCTGTTTTGTAAAGCGATCCAATCTAACTTGGATTTCCTCAGGAGAGTATTTGGCCAGAATATCTTTGAAATCCATCATAAAGAAAGAAATTCGGTTAATGGGCTACTTGAATCAGCCTGAGCACTTATGGCCGCGGGTCCACATTCATATGCCAATCGGCCCGCTTCTACAGCCATTCTAAAAGCATTGGCCATATTTACTGGATTTTCTGCAACAGCAATAGCCGTATTGACCAGAACCGCATCTGCCCCGATTTCCATGGCTTGGGCAGCATGGGAAGGAACTCCCAAGCCAGCATCAATCACCACAGGTACATTGCTTTGTTCTATAATAATCTTAAGAAAATCAATTGTCTTTAATCCATTATTACTTCCTATTGGAGAGCCTAATGGCATCACTGCAGCCGCTCCAACCTCTTCTAATCTCTTGCACAAAACTGGATCAGCATGAATATATGGAAGCACCACAAAACCTGCTTTGACCAATTCCTCAGCAGCTTTCAAAGTCTCTATTGGATCTGGAAGTAAATATTTGGGGTCAGGATGGATTTCCAATTTAATCCAATTGGTTTCCAATGCCTCAGCCGCTAATTGAGCAGCAAAAACTGCTTCTTTAGCAGTCCTCACTCCAGAAGTATTGGGAAGTAAATTAATGCGCTGATGGGACAAATGTGCCAACATATCATCATGATCACTTTTTACATCCACCCTTCTCAGTGCCACAGTAACCAACTCCGACTCAGAAATCTCCAAAGATTTCTGCATGATCTCATAATTTGGAAACTTACCTGTTCCGGTAAATAGTCTTGATGAAAATGTTTTATTGGCTATAGTCAGCATAATCAAATGTTTTTATTATATAATCAATCATCAATCGTTGGTTTTCAGATTTATGGATAAATCCTGAAAGCGCCACCCCATAAATACCTGTAGTTTTTAAATCAGTAATATCAGATTCTCCAATCCCTCCTATTCCCAACACAGGAATATTAATTCCTTTAATTTTTAGAGCATCCATGATTGTCTTAAAACCTTCTACTCCTAAAACCGGGCTTAATTTCTTCTTTGTCTCAGTAAACCTAAAAGGGCCCAATCCTATATAATCTGCTGTTTCTGCCACCCCCAAAATATCTTCCAGACAATTGGCCGTTGCACCTATAATCAACTTATTACCATATCGTTCCCTGATATATTCCACCTCTTTATCCTCCTTGCCTACATGAACACCCGATGCACCCACTTTATGTGCTATTTCTGGATGATCATTGATTATCAGTTGACATCCATATTGGTCGCAAATATGTTTAGCTTTTGAAGCTGTTTGAAGGATAGTATCTTTTGGAAATTCCTTCATCCTCAGTTGCACCCAATCTACCCCATTCTCACATACCAATTTGATATTATACAAATAATCATCCTGATGGTCTAAATTGGGAGTTATATATTGTAATGTGCTGATTTGCTTATCTTGCATTAATTAATTGTTTACTTAATTCTCTAAAAGCTGAAATTCTGGAAGTTGAATCCTTTATTTTCCAAATGCTTCCCATTATTACTGCACCATCAAATCCCACTTCCCTCGCAGACAAAATTTTTCCTCTGTTAATTCCCCCTAAGGCATATATAGAAAAACCTAATCTAGACTTATGATCAATCATCCACTTTTTTAATAGTTCATGGTCAAATCCAGCTTTGTATCCTTGCTTTGAAATACTATCAAAAATAGGGCTTAAAAACCCATATTCGAGTTCCTTGTTTTCAGCATTCAATAACTCATCTAATTGATGAAAAGACTTTGATTTTCTTAAATTGGATGCTGAAATTTCCTGATTGCTCTTGAAATGACAACCACCCAATCCCAAATCCTCAGCCATTCTCAAATCACCATGTAAACTGATTTTTGAATAAAATTCAACAGGTATTGATTTAACCAATTTTTCAATTTCAATACTCGCCCAATCAGGTTTGCGTATATGAAGTCGAGAAAGTCCCTGATCCAGAAATTGGATCAGGCTCTCTTCTTCATGTTCAGGATGGCCAGGGTCTGTTATCATCACCAAATCCATTTAGCGATTGAGGTAAATCTCCCCCCCTTTATCAGTAAATTCCTCTGCTTTTTCTTTCAGGCCTTTCTCAATGGCATCAATCCCATCAAGTCCTTGTCGGTCAGCATAATCACGAACATCTTGAGTGATCTTCATGGAACAAAAATTTGGTCCACACATACTGCAAAAATGGGCTACTTTTGCTCCATCTGCTGGTAATGTTTCATCATGGAATGACCTAGCTGTATCTGGATCTAAAGACAGATTGAACTGATCCTCCCATCTAAATTCAAATCTAGCTTTACTAAGTGCATCATCCCTATGCTGTGCTCCTGGATGACCTTTTGCCAAGTCTGCTGCATGGGCGGCAATCTTGTAAGTGATTACACCATCCTTTACATCCTTTTTGTCTGGTAAACCCAAATGCTCTTTAGGGGTAACATAACAGAGCATGGCACATCCATACCAGCCGATCATTGCAGCTCCTATACCTGAAGTAATATGGTCATAACCAGGTGCAATATCTGTGGTCAATGGCCCTAAAGTATAAAAAGGAGCCTCTCCGCATTCCACCAATTGTTTATCCATGTTTTCCTTGATCATGTGCATAGGAATATGCCCAGGACCTTCTATGATGGTTTGTACATCATGTTTCCAGGCAATCTTGGTGAGCTCTCCCAAAGTTTCCAATTCAGCAAACTGTGCTTCATCATTAGCATCTGCAATAGATCCTGGCCTTAAGCCATCACCCAAAGAAAAGGTGACATTATAAGCCTTCATGATCTCACAGATTTCTTCAAAATGGGTGTACAAGAAATTCTCCTTATGGTGTGCCAAACACCATTTGGCCATAATGGAACCTCCTCTGGAAACTATACCTGTAACTCTTTTGGCCGTCAATGGCACATATCTCAACAGTACTCCAGCATGAATAGTAAAATAATCCACCCCTTGCTCCGCCTGTTCTATCAGGGTATCCCTAAACAATTCCCAAGTAAGGTCTTCTGCTTTGCCATTGACCTTTTCCAAGGCTTGGTAAATAGGCACAGTTCCAATAGGCACAGGGCTGTTTCTCAATATCCACTCTCGGGTTTCATGAATATTCTTGCCAGTAGAAAGGTCCATTATGGTATCTGCTCCCCATCTACAAGCCCAAACAGCCTTTTCAACTTCTTCCTCAATACTGGAACCAATGGCTGAATTTCCAATGTTTGCATTGATTTTTACCAGAAAGTTACGGCCAATAATCATTGGTTCTGCCTCAGGATGGTTGATATTGGCAGGAATGACAGCTCTGCCTTGAGCTACCTCATCTCGGACAAATTCTGCCGTGATAAAGTTTTTAGGTGTATTTGCTCCGAAATTTTGCCCAGGATGCTGCTTGGTCAATTCCTTTTGTTCAGCAATTCTTTGATTTTCCCTTATGGCAATATATTCCATTTCAGGAGTGATTATGCCCTTCTTTGCATAATGCATCTGGCTGACATTTACACCCTGCTTAGCTTTTAGAGGTGGTTTTACCAATTCAAAACGAAACTTATCCAATGCTGGGTTATCCAGTCTGCGTTGCCCATATTCTGAAGTTAACTTTTCCAATTGCTCCACATCACCAGTAGAGGTAATCCACTCTTCTCTTAATCTGGGCAATCCCTTTTTTACGTCAATTTGAATATTTGGATCAGTGTAAGGCCCACTTGTATCATATACAGTTACCGGGGCATTTTTCTCCACTGTTTGGTGTCTGTCCAAATGTGAGACGGTATCATGCAGGCTGATTTCACGCATGGCGACTTTGATTGGGTGAATTTCACCCGAAACATAGATCTTTTTGGAATTTGGAAACGGTTCAGTGGTGATAATATGACTCATTTCCTGTTGATTGATATCCTTCATATAGACTACTGATTATCCACCTTGAGTGGCTTTAATGATTAAAATGTCATCGTTTTCTTTGAGCTTAAAATCATCCCATCTGGACTTAGGGACCACTTCTTGGTTTACAGCTACAGCAAGACCACGGAGTGAGCTAATCTCCTGATTGGCCAACAATCCTGATAAAGTGATATCCCCGTTTGTATGAACCATAGGTTCACCATTAAGGAGAAAATTCATAAGAATAAATTTTATTAATTAAGAAAATAACTTCAGGAATGAAGATAATCTGTCGGAAGGACGCTTCACTTTTCCCTTCGCCCGCATTACCGGGATCAGGTTCGGAGGGTATGTCTCAGTCCCGATTATTATCGGAACACCCCTAAAGTTTTTTAATACGTGTCTACAAAGGTATGCTCATAAGGGAATTTCCAAAATGTTTTATGCATTTTCTTTTATCCCTAAAAATTAAAAAAACAAACTTTCAAAAATCAACTACTCTATAATCTCCTGTAATACAGACAAATCACCATCAATATAGTCTGGAATTGGCAAATTTAGAATTTCACAAATAAGAGGATAAATATGAATATTTTCAAATGAGCCTATATTATATGCAGATTTAATTGCTGGGCCATTTGCATAAAATATACCATGCATTTCTTTGAATTTGGGATGAAAACCATGCTCACCAAAGGTCTTGGTACCGTACATTGTTGACCTTTTATCATATTTGATGAAACCTGATTTTTCAACAAGATAATATCCCAAATCAGGAATAATCATAAAATCACCCAACTTGGGATTATTGTTTCCTGAGTCACCATAATACTTTTTTGACCTTGGTTCAACCATATTGATATGTGTAATGCTGTTCCTGATTTTCTTCCTAATTTTGGATTTACCAATCCCATTATCCAAATAAACATGTACCACAGAACCATTATTAGCATATTTAATAGGCAAGCCCTCTAAAGCTCTCTCGAGGTCCAACAAGTGATCTTCGTTTACACTCATCATACCATGATCAGAAACAATCAAAATATTAACATCAAGCCCTGTTTGCTTTACAGCATTAAAAAGTACCCCTAGTTCTGCGTCCAATCGAAAAATCGCATCTTTAATTTGATCGTCATTATCAGGCCCATATATATGACCTATATCATCCATATCAGAAAAATATAAGGATATAAACCTTGGCCGCTGAGAATCCGGCAATGCAAGCCAATCCAAAACCTTAGCTATTCTTTCCATATTAGGAACATTCCGATCATAATTATAATAGTAGCTGGGCCTATAACCCATAATTTCTGCTTCGGACCCTATAAAAAAGTAGCTGGCAGTTTTCAAGCCGTTTTCCTCAGCCAATACCCACAAAGGCTTTCCTCCATACCAAACCCCATCTTGAGAACTTTCAGGATTACTGTTCTTATATACCTGCTTTCTATCAGGATCATAAAATGTATTATTAATCAAGCCATGCTTTCCTGACCTCATCCCAGTAGCAATAGAATAATGACTTGGAAAGGTTTTTGAAGGAAAAGTAGGAATTAGGGATTCAGCATTGACACCGGATTCAATAAACTTTGATAGGTTTGCTGGCTGGAATCTTTCTGTATAATCATATCGGTAGCCATCCAAAGAAACTAATATTACATACTGGTCCTTCTCCTGAGCATATAATTTAAAAATCAATCCGCAGAATAATCCTATAAGAAATAATTTGGGTAGTTTCATATTGATCATATTAATCCTGAAATAACCTAGAAAGTTAAATGATACCAACTCTTTGTAATAAATAAATCTTTACCATTTGGCACAAAAAAAGGTTGCTGAAATCCTCAGCAACCTTTCTATATCTTTTAATGAACTAATTAGCCCTCCATCCAATTAGGACCTTCAAGTTCCTGTAATCTTTTATCGTATTCAGCAGCTTTTGCTTCGTTTTTCAAACGAGTGTGAATTTGAAACAAGATTCTTAAGATTTCAGTATTTTCAGGCTTTAGGCTTGAAGCTTTTTCAAACAAAGGTAATGCCTTCTTATAAAGCTCATCAGCTTCAGCTAGCATAGTCTCAGACTTAGCTTCCCACTCATCATCAGGAAGGTTGTTAACCTCATTGATAATATCTCTAGCTTTGTCTACATAAACTGCTGCAGCATAATAATTACCTTCAAAGAAGTCAGGATCAGTCTCTACAGTTTTCAAGTACTCTTCAAGAGCTCCATCAATATCACCTGATTGCTCCTTCAAATAACCATATCTCAAACGGATAGGTGCATTATCTGGATCTTTTTCCAATGACTCTTTAATAGAAGCCATAGCTTCATCCATTTTCTCTAATTGTAACAACAACTGGATCTCGAATTCTGATAGCCCCTCGTCCATTGGATATTCTTCTCTAGCCTGCTTAACCAATCTGTAAGCTTCTTCTTGATCTTCATCTTCCGTGTTGGCAATCTGGATCAAGAAATAATACGCATTCAACTTATTGTAATCAGGATTATCCAACAACATGGTCAGATATTTCTTAGCATCATCAAAGTTTTCACTTGCATTGGCTGTATAGCCAGCGTTAAAAACAATTGAAGTATCAGAAGGATCGATATCTGCAGCCAATCCAAAGAATTTAGATGCAAGATCCATATCTTCTTCATCATATTTAGCAATGGCCTTATCCACTGACGAATTCTTCAACCTAAATACACCTTCACCTTGAAGATTGTCAGGAAGACCTGGAACTACTTCCTTGAAAATTTCTTTTCCTACTTTGCTGGAAGAATCCTGTCCATCCATTTCAAATGACTTAATAAATGCTTCAAAAGCACTTCTACCTTTATCTACAGTCCCTAGGGTGTTCGAAGAATCCGCTACATATTGACTGGTCAAAATTTTCCCTTTGATAAGATATGTTTCAGGATCAGAACCAGTCTCAGCATCTTGAGTCGCCATTTCAATCTCTGAAAGTGCAGTGGCAAACTCACCTTTTCTAAGGTTCTTTTCCGCAGATTTAACTACCTTTTTCTGGCCGAAGGCTACCGTTGAAGCCAGACCGACCAAGGTCAATGATAAAATTAATTTTTTCATTTTGATTTATTTATTCCTGTATTGGTTTTTAGGTCTCACTTGAATCTTCGTCAGAGGATTCTGAATTTCCTTGGGAAGATTCAGGTTTTTCTGAAGACGACTCATTTATTTCATCTTGAAGTTCCTCCTCTTCAATTTCAACATTTTCAATTTTTTCAATTGATGAAATCTCATCATTATCATTAAGTTTAATTAGTCTAACCCCTTGTGTGGCTCGACCCATTACCCTTAATCCTGCCACCGGAGTCCTGATAATTATTCCTGATTTATTAATGATCATCAAATCATCAGAATCTACCACTTCTTTTATGGCGACCAAACTACCTGTTTTCTCAGTGATATTCATGGCCTTAACGCCCTTACCCCCTCTGTTGGTAATTCTGTATTCCTCTACCGGGCTACGCTTTCCATAACCTTTCTCAGAAACCACCAATAAGGTTGCATCCTCCCTAGTTACACAAACCATGCCAACTACATAGTCTTTATCGTCAGCTAAAGTAATAGCTTTTACCCCTGTAGCTGTCCTCCCCATAGGTCTTACTGCAGATTCATTAAAATGTATCGCTCTACCTGATTTGGCAGCTATGATGATATGTGAATCACCATGGGTTAGCTCCACATTCAATAACTGATCATCCTCTCTGATATTCAAGGCGATAATACCATTTGATCTTGGTCTGGAGTATTGCTCCAAGGTAGTTTTCTTGATAATCCCCTGCTTGGTGGTCATCACCAAGAAATTATTCTGAATATAGTCCTCATCATTCAAATCAGCTACTTGAATAATGGACCTAATTTTATCTTGGGATTCAATATTGATCAGGTTCTGAATAGGTCTTCCCTTAGCAGCCTTACTTCCCTCAGGAATAGCATAGGCCTTTAACCAGAACAACTTACCCAGATCGGTAAAGATCAATAGATAGTTATGCGTCGATGCTGAGAAAATATACTCGGTGTAATCATCATCCTTAGTACTTACGCCTCTTGAACCAACACCACCTCTACCTTGTGTTCTATACTCCTTCAATGCAGTTCTCTTAACATAGCCTTGATGAGAAACGGTAATGATCACCTCCTCATTTGGAATCATATCTTCATAACTGAAGTCTTCTGCATTATGCTCAATAACCGTACGACGCTCATCTGCATATTTTTCCCTGATTTCAGAAAGCTCAGTTTTGATGATATCCATCCTTCTTTCCTTATTGGCCAAGATATCCTTAAGATCCTCGATCAATTTCATCAACTCCTCATACTCCTTCACAATCTTCTCTCTTTCCATTCCGGTAAGACGTTGAAGTCTCATATCCAAAATGGCACGGGCTTGAATCTCGGTCAGCTCAAATTTCTCCATCAATCCATTTCTGGCTGTTTCTGGATCTCTTGAGTTTCTGATTAGATTGATTACCTCATCAAGATTATCCAAGGCGATCAAATACCCCTGAAGTATATGTGCGCGCTTTTCAGCTTCTCTTAATTCATACTCAGTTCTCCTGGTTACTACTTCATGTCTATGGCTGACATAGTGGACAATCAGATCCTTCAGGTTCAAAGTATGTGGTCTACCTTTAACCAAGGCCACATTATTGATACTGAAAGAAGTTTGAAGCTGGGTTTGCTTATAGAGGTTGTTAAGCACCACATTGGCTATAGCGTCTCTTTTCAACTCATATACAATACGCATTCCATGGCGGTCAGACTCATCTCTGATAGCAGAAATACCTTCCAGCTTTTTCTCTTGAATAAGCTGAGCAGTTTTCTCAATCATATTGGCCTTATTGACCAGGTAAGGAATCTCATCGATAATGATCATTTCCTTACCGTTATCCTTGGTTTCTATGGTGGCTTTGCCGCGCATCACCACTCGTCCTCTACCAGTTTCAAAGGCATTTTTGACACCATTATAGCCATAAATGATACCACCCGTTGGGAAATCAGGAGCAATAATATGCTTCATCAATTCTTCAATGGTGATTTCATTATTGTCTATATAAGCGACAATGCCATCGATTACCTCTCCCAAGTTGTGAGGAGCCATATTGGTAGCCATACCAACAGCAATTCCAGATGCACCATTAAGCAACAATGCTGGAATCTTTGCAGGAAGTACTACAGGTTCTTTGAGGGAATCATCAAAGTTCAACTGGAAATCCACGGTCTCCTTGTTGATATCAATCAATAATTCCTCGGCAATTCGCTTCAGCCTGGCTTCAGTATAACGCATCGCCGCTGGGTTATCACCGTCAATGGAACCAAAGTTTCCTTGAGGATCAACCAATGGGTAACGTAATGACCATTCTTGGGCCATTCTAACCATGGTTTCGTATACGGCACTATCACCATGTGGGTGATACTTACCCAATACTTCCCCGACGATTCTAGCTGATTTTTTATAAGGCTTATTGTGAAGGACGCCCAATTCCTGCATTCCAAAAAGGATTCTGCGGTGAACTGGCTTCATCCCATCTCTTACATCTGGGAGTGCTCTGGAAACAATAACCGACATCGAATAATCGATGTAGGCACCACGCATTTCCTCCTCAATGTTAATCGGTATAATGTTCTCGTTTTCTCCTTGAGCCATATTTTGTAGTTCTCAATATAAGGTTGCAAGATAATAAAAAGAATAAGGTTTTAAAACACTATTTTCCTTTCAAAAAGGTTTATTTAGGCTGTTTTTAGTACCACTGACCGATCTTTCGGTTTTGCATATTCCAGATAGAACTTCCCCTGTATTCTACTCCATCATGTAAATGTTTCATTTTCACCCCACATCCACCAATTTTACACCTCTTTGTCCCTGGTAACCTTACCGAAAGACCAATATTTACCGTATAAAGATTTTGTTTGATAATTTGACTTTCTTCTAAGGTTGGAAGTTGATAATTGAACTTTCTGAATTCAGCATTTGGTTTGAGAAACACCTTAGTGTACTCTGAGAGCTCCCGCTCTATTCTTAACCCAATTCCATAATAAGGTTCAGTAGCTGTCAATGCTGCATCATAACTTTCTTGAACAGTAATATTACCAAACTCTCCTTCCAAGGTAAAGCGCCAAGGATAATCCTGTCGCATCCTGATCTTATGCTCTGCTTGCTTGTAGGTGTTTACACTACTGTACTTTTTATACCTCCAGTTTAGGTAAGCCTGCCTCCTTTGGGCATCATAAAGTACTAACCCGACAGTTCCATAGAGTTTGTCAAATACATATTTATCACTGTTAAAATTAAAATGGTATTGCTCACTTTCAAGTGTGGCCATACTGCCGAATTCCCGGCCATATCCTCCTCCCACACTTAGTATCCCAAACAGGTCAATTCTAACACCAGCGTTTAAAGGTATAACAGAGCTTTTGGAGTCAAAGGATACTGTTTCACCTGAGCCAATATCAGTTGAGGAAACATCTTCAAAAGCCGGAGTAATAGGATAGGTGGCCGGGCTGCTACTAGTAAAATCCATAGTATTAAAATGCTGGCCGTATCCGCCTGAGAGTTCCAAACTGATTTTACTGATAATCCCTCTGGTCACATTCCCTAATCCACTGTCACTCCTCCTGGTTTTACTCCTCGCCTTTGTATCAATTCCAAATATATCCCCATCCTGTGCTTTTAAGGGAACATTTAATCCTAGGATAAGCAAAAGCAATGGTACATTGAAGAATAATGTTCTGAATTTGGAATAATAAAAATGGTCAAAAGATGTAGTGTTTACAGCCTTTTTCATAGCAGTAGTTTATTTTAATAACGCCTCTTAGTGAATAGACAATTTATATAATTTCATGAACAAGTTAAGCCAAATATAAAATAAGCTATTCCACAAATTTATGTTTCCACAAAAAAAGCCCTCCAAGTTATTGGAAGGCCAGTCAAATGATTTATAAATGGTGCTTATTCAGCATCACCACCATCTTCTTCTTTTTCTGAAGTTCTAGCACTTGCTTTCTCCGCTATAATAGCATTTACTTTAGCTTTTACTTCAGGATCAGTTTTCATGGCACTATTCACTTTGTTGTAGGTAGCAGCACCTAGGATCTCATCATTTTTGATCAAAGAAATCATTCTCTCTTTGATCACATCCGATAGAGAATTTTTAGTTTCTACGATTTTGCTGTATTCAGCTTTCTCTTCCTCTGTAATTTCAATCTCACCAAGTTTAGCATCATCTCCCCAAGCATCTTTGATCTCATTGTATCTCGCGACATCAAACACCTCATTTTCTTTAATCATACTCTCCAATTCTCCTTGTTTCACTTCCATAAAATGATTTACAGAATCCTTCATCGCTGCAAACTTTTCAATCTCCTCAGTGCTCACCTCTTCTGCTGCTGCCTCTTGAGCCTTTGCAGTGATACTAATCATACACAACATCAAAAATGCCAATCCAAATAAACGCTTCATCTTTTTCAATCTTTTTAATAAATACTGTAAACTTAACTAAATTCCAATAAAAGGGTTTAAAGCTTATTAAGCAAGAATTTTCCGTAAAAAAACTTAATTTTATTAATACCAAAAACATTGGATACCAATGCAAAAACCCTCCTAAAAAGCTGGTTCTATTGGATTTGCTTCAAGGATTCTATGGTATTTTCTGGATTTTCAGAATTAAACACAAAACTTCCTGCCACCAAGATATCAGCCCCCGAATCTATAATTTTAGCTGCATTATCCATATTAACGCCACCATCTATTTCTATCTTGGCTTTGGAACCTGTTGCAGTAATGATAGCCTTCAAGTCACGAATCTTTGAATAAGTGTGTTCTATAAACTTCTGACCTCCAAAACCAGGGTTTACAGACATGATTATAACCTGATCTATGTCTCTGATGATATCCCTCAATAATTCCACAGAGGTATGCGGATTAATGGCCACCCCGGCCTTACAACCTAATTCTTTAATGGCTTGAATACTTCGGTGCAAATGATTACACGCCTCTATATGAACAGTAATAGTTCCTGCTCCTGCGTCTTTAAATGCTTTCAGATACTGATCTGGATTCACAATCATAAGGTGAACATCCAATGGTTTCTTGGCATGACGATTAATCGCTTCCAAAACAGGAAAACCAAAAGATATGTTGGGAACAAAGACCCCATCCATGATATCCACATGAATATAGTCTGCTACTGACGCATTCAACATTTCTATTTCAGATTTTAAATTCCCGAAATCCGAGGCCAATACAGACGGAGCTACCAATGTACTCATATAATAGTGTTATTTAATAATGCTTAAAGAAAACAAAATTTTCCCAAAAACTAAACCATCAAAATTATGGGCTTGACTTAAGGTATTAATAAAAATATAGGTTCCAGAATTTTCACATTAAAAACGCCGGAACCTATTAAAAAGATAGTCAATATTTTACCTGATCAATATAGGGTGCCTTTCTGAGGAAACTCCTTCTATCAATTCTATTATATATAATCCCTTATTCAATGAATTAATTTTCAACTCGTATGGATCCCTATTAGAAGTACGCGAAAGCATATCCTTGCTCACTATTTGGCCATTACCATTTATGAGGGTATAGGTGCATTGATCCTTATGTCCAAACTTGATAAATAAATCCTTTCCTTCAAGCGGATTAGGATAGATCTTGGTCTCATAAATTTCCGGACTCAGCTCCACATCCAATATTTCTCCATAATAAGCCAATTCAAAATTAGGGACTCCATAGCCTAATTCTGAATTGGGATCATTGGCATTACTGCCACTCATTAGTAAATAATATACCAATTCATCCTTGGTCCATTCTGGCCTTCCCTGCCAAATTCCAGCAGCAAGAGCAGCAATTTGAGGAGCAGAAAAGGAAGTACCGCTGGAAGTTGAAGTGGCATTGATTCCTCTCCATAACCTCACCCCACTTCCCAATGCCATTAGGTCAGGCTTTGTTCTCCCATCTGCTGTTGGGCCTATGGAACTGAACGAGGAACGGGTCAAATCCTTACTCACCGCCCCTATCGAAAGTACACCTTTGGAGTCTGCAGGAGCGGTAATGGTGATTTCTGATCCACCTCCTTCATTACCCGCACTGGTAACTACTAATATGCCTTTATCTGATGCAATATTGGCCGCTTTTGTGATTAAAGCAGTTTCACCATCCAAATCAGCCTTGGTGTAATTCATTCCCGGATCATTGAAATAATTATAGCCTAATGAACTACTAATTATATCTGTACCTAAACTATCGGCATACTCTGCCGCTCTTGCCCAGTTATATTCCTCTATTCTATATTCTGAAGATACATCCTCGGTAATACACAAAATATAATTCGCATCAAAAGCGCCTGCCACTAAGGTGTTCACATCATTGGCAGCAATCAACGACAAGGCGGAGGTACCATGTGTTTCGGTCCTAAAAACATCATCAGACCATGGCATAACAAAATCTTTGGTGGCGATGATCTTATTATCATCAAACAAATGCTTCATACCATCGATTTCATCTGTATTCAAAAAGCCCCCATCAAAAACAGCGATGGTAATTCCTTTTCCTGTCAATCCTTCAGCATGCATCTCCGGAAGCCCTAAAATACTATTTTGAAAGGCATAATCATCTTCTGAACTCCCCTTGGTCCTAACTTGGATATTTACTGGAAGTTTTAAGATATTCGACCTACCATTACTTCCATTTGAATAGTAATTCTTCGCTATTAGCTCCACGCCATCCTCAGCAACAAAATCTAAAGTTTTTAAGATTTCAACTTGATCTTCACTCGCAATAACCACAGAAGCATTAAACCATTTTGAATTATAGATCACTTCTTCCACTATTCCTGCGACACTTTCAACGTACTTTTGTGATACTGGTAAATCAGTGCTGTCTGCCAAAATCCCTTCCCGTGACCTTCTATCGAGTGCTTTTTGAGTCAAAAATTCCTCAGGCCTTTCCAAACTATATCCAGTTTGGGGTTTGTATTTATATTTCACCACATACCTATCTTGACCATAAGCAAATGATCCTGAAAGCAATACCCATGAAAGAACTAAAATTCCAATTTTAATATTGTCCATTGCTGATTAGTTTCAAATGTGTAATACGGCCTCCATCAATTATTTGTTCTCCAAGGCAATCATTCCTAGAACAATAGCTAAGCACTTCATAATACTTTTCTATCAATCCAACTCCCTTTGCATAAATCTCATACCGGTTATCCCTAAAAGTGATCATATCATCTTCTTCTTCCTGTATAACTCTTGCCACACTTTGATGGGTCTTGTTATTTAATTCATAAGCATTGACTAACTCTAAATTAAACTCATCTTTGGAAAGGTTATTATAAGCATTGGCATCCCAACTAATCAGGTTTTTAGGTGGAAAGACCAAAGGAATATCTTTGAAATTATCTGAATAACGTAAAAGGGACTGCTGCTTTAACTGAAGGGTGTAAACACTATGTTTTTCCCAATCTGATTGATTATTCGATTTCTCACGAGTTACCAAATAAACCAGATTGCCTTCTACATCTATACTACTTTTACTGATAATATCCCTATAAAAAAAATTGGAGGACTCAATATCAGATTCTCCAAAATAAATGGTTTCGGCAACTTCATATATCCAGAATCTATTAACGGATAAGGGCATATAATCAAGACCTAGTTCCACTGAATCAGGTGTACTTTCCTGACAGGCAGCAACAAACAATATTAATACATAAAGTAGAACTTTCTTCATTCAGTTATGCTTGGTATAATACAAAAATACATTTTTATCCTGAAAATTAGCAGCTTTGTATTTTCTAAATCCAAAGCTTGACAAGGATCATATAGAAAAAGCCCCTTTTCTGATTATCTTTGAGCGAAATTTAAGAATTATATCAATTGCTAAAACCGATTTGGAATGGCGCTTAAGACTTTTGTAAAAATAAGTACTGTTAATAACCTGAGCGATGCCCGTTATTGTGCAGGAATGTATGTGGATTTAATGGGATTTAATCTAGAGGAGAACAATAAAAACTTCCTTTCTCCTGAAAAATTCAAGGAAATGACCAACTGGCTTTCTGGTTTGGATTATGTAGCCGAATTTGAAAACACACATCCTGACAAAATCCTGGAGACAGTAAAAAACTATGAAGGAATAAGCTATATTCAAGTCGCAGAAGAGCATCATCTACAGATGCTTTTAAACACTTCTTTTGGCATTATCTGGAACAAATGGGCTGAAACCTTGGATGAATTAAAGGAATTGGTTGCTAAAGCTCCAGGAATGAAAGAAAATCAGGTGACCTTGTTATTGGAATCTTCCAATTTAAAGCTGGATGAAGAAACCATTGCATTGATCAAGGAATTATCTTCAAAATGTGATGTTTTATTAGGGTTTGGACTTGAGGCAGAAAGCATTGATGAAACCATTGCAGCTACCCAAGTAAAAGGAATAGCCATGAAAGGTGGGGATGAAATTAAGCCTGGCTTAAAAGACTTTGATGAACTCGCCGATATATTGGAATCTTTGGAAATTGAAGACTAAATATAAAAACAACAAAAAGGCCTCTGAATTGATTATCAAAGGCCTTTTTGTTAATTAAATTTAAACTTCAGGTACTTGATTTTTTCACCTTTAGCGCTGAACATCGCTTCATATCGCGTCTTTATTCCATGATGCTCATCTCTCATCTCAGAGCTGTAAAAGTCATGCGTAAATTCCAAAATCTCTATGTCCTCCCTTTCTTTCAGTAACTCTAGCGTATAATCGAACAAACCAGTGTTATCTGTCTTAAAATTGATAATACCATCTTTTTTGATCATTGGCTTATAAAGTTCCAAAAATCTTGGACTGGTCAATCTCTTCTTCTCATCGCCATCCCTGGGTCTAGGGTCTGGAAATGTAATCCATAGCTCACTAATTTCCCCCTCCGAAAAAAACTTGTCCAAGTGCTCGATCTGGGTTCTTAGAAAAGCTACATTCTCTAAACCTTCCGAAATGGCTATAGTACTTCCTTTCCAGATTCTAGAGCCCTTGATATCCACACCTATAAAATTCCTTTCACGATAGTGTCTTGCGAACCCAACGGTAAACTCCCCTCTTCCACAGGCCAATTCAACTACTATAGGATGATCATTTTGAAACTGCTCTTTGTTCCAGTTCCCTTTTATCTTTTCAAAAATCTCTTTGCCTTCCTGAACCACATTCCTGTTTTCTTCATTGGCCTTAAACCTGGCAAGTTTATTTCTACCCATTTTATAAATTTTCAATTTCTGCGACCACAAAGGTACTTCCTCCAACAAAAATTAAGTCCTTTTTATCCGCTTTTTTTATCGCTTGGGTCAAGGCTTCATTAACATCCTTAATCACTCTCCCCATTAATCCTTGTTTTTCCGCTTGCTCTTTCAGCTGTTCTGCCTCCAAAGCCCTAGGAATATTGGCCTGGCAAAAAGTATATTCGGCATCTTTTGGCAACAATTTCAACACCTCCCCAAGATCTTTGTCGTTAACCATCCCCAATATCATGTGTAATTTGCGAAAATCCATTTCCTGTATTTGCGCCGTGATCATTCTAATTCCATCAACATTATGACCAGTATCGCAATATACCAAAGGTGCTTCCTGCAATTTTTGGAATCTACCTTTCAAACCAGTAACCTTTGATGCGTGAGCCAAACCTTTTAAGATATGTCTCTCCTCTATTTTAAGATCTTTTCCCCTCAATAGATCAATACTCATTAACACTCCAGCTAGGTTTTTAGCCTGGTATTTCCCCAAAAGATCTATTGAAACGCAGCTCTCTTCATTATTTTTAAAAACCTGATAATCAGACAACAAACCATCACTAGATAAACCTTTAAATAAAACCAAATAATTCTCATCCGCAAAATATATCGGGGCTGAACGTTCACTGGCAATTTCTGAAAAAACAGGTTTTGTCTCTACTTGACTTTGACTGATTACAACTGGTGTTTTGGACTTAATAATCCCTGCCTTTTCAACAGCAATTTCTTCTAAAGTATTTCCCAAAAACTGGGTATGGTCCAAGCCGATATTGGTAATTAAACAAAGCTCAGGTCTCAGGACATTGGTACTGTCCAACCTTCCTCCCATCCCCACTTCCACCACAGCATAATCCACCCTTTCATCAGCAAAATGCTTGAATGCCATGCCTACGGTCATTTCAAAAAAGCTGGGCTTCAGTTCATCTAGGTACCCCTTATATTCTGCGACAAACTCTATTACCTTATCAGCTGGAATTTCTTTACCATTGATTTTGATCCTCTCCGTAAAAGATTTAAGGTGCGGAGAAGTATATAGCCCAACCTTATAACCTGCCTCCTGTAAAACCGCAGCAATAGCATGAGAAGAACTTCCCTTGCCATTGGTTCCTGCCACATGTATAGATTTGAATTTATTTTGGGGATTCCCCAAATGTTCACAAAGCTGAATGGTATTGCTTAGATCTTTCTTAAAGGCTGCTGCACCAATTCGCTGGAACATGGGCAAGGCATTGAACAGATAGTCCAACGTTTCCTGATAATTCATGTCCTGTTAATCTACTTTGATAATAAAGGTAATTTTCCCTTCAGAATATTCGGCGGTTGGGTTGCCGCTTTTCCTTTTAAAATTGAGTTTATTGACCACACCACGATAATAAGCCAATACTTCATTAGTAACATTATATTCCAAAGGTATGGCCTGGGCAATTCGGCCATTATCATCTACAACTATTTTGAAAACTATTCTGCCACTTCGGTTAGAAACCCTATCCTGAATATTAGGTTTGCTAGCAAAATCCCAGCCTGCCAGATCCAAATTATAACCAGATCCATTTCCTGCATTACCTCCTCCAGACTGCAAAATAGAACGGCCGTCAATAGTACCTTCAGGATTTCCTTCATCACCTTTTTGCGTAGAATTTCCTTGGTTACTGCCTGCAGAGGCCTCTTTGCTTGTGCCTTTATTTCCTGCTGCCCCAAAAATAGCCCTTTGATCAATCTTAGGCTTTTCTTCTACTTTTTCCTCGATCTTTTCTTCTACTTTCTCCTCTTTCTTTTCTACAGGTTCAGTAACGGGCTTAGCGCTTTCTTCAGGCTTATTGGTTTCCTTAACCGCCTCGGTAGTCTTCTCAGCCCCCTTTAAAGGACTTACTACATTAGACTTTGTTTCAAGGCTACTTTTCGACTCTGAAGGCTTAGGCTTTGTTGCTGGTTCTGGTTGCGGCTGTACAACTGGTTGAACAGGCTCCGTTACCTGCTCTACTGGATTTCCCGGTGCAGGACTATCTGTATTGATTTCTTTACTTTCTGATGGTGGCGCATCAGTTTGCTCATTACCGCTTCCAGTATCGGTAAAACCAAGGTTCAATTCAAGTCCAAATTGGGCCATAGGGGGAACGGGTGGTCTCCAAACCACAATGAAGTAAATTGCTACCAATACCAAAATATTTACTATAATGGTTATAATGGTAGCTTTCTTTTTACTATCCAGCTCTTCCTTATTGATACCCTCTACTTCCATTCTTATTATTTGTAAGGTTTGGTAGCGATAGAAACATTTGCTTCCAGTAATGCCGCTATACCTCCTATTTCAACTAGGTATTCCACAGGTACTTCCTTGTCAATATGCAAAACAACCTGTCCATCCTTACCTTTTAATAACTTGGTTAGCTCACTTTTAATTTCCTCACGACTGATAATTTTGTCGTTAACGGAATATTTCAAGTCTTTGGTAACAGTAACAGTCACTTCCTGCATCACAATATCTGATGCCTCACTACTTGGCAGGTTTACAGGTAGTCCTGAAGGGGTAATAAAGGAAGAGGTAAGCATAAAGAAGATCAATAACAGAAATATTATATCTGTCATCGAAGACATGCTAAACGCCGCCTCTATCTTATTTTTGGATTGAAGTGCCATATTATTTTTTATCCTGCAATAAATCCATGAATTCCACAGTAGTATATTCCATATTGTGGATCAGCTTAGATACTCTAGTCACGAGATAGTTATAGCCCAAATAAGCTATAATACCGACCACCAAACCAGTTGCTGTAGTGATCATGGCCTCATAAATACCTGTCGAAAGTAATTTAGGTGAAACCATTCCTTCTTCCTGGGCCACACCAATAAACGCCCTGATCATCCCTGCTACAGTACCCAAGAAACCAATCATTGGAGCAGCGCCAGATACAGTAGCCAATAAGCTGAGGTTTTTCTCCAACTTATATATCTCTATCTTGCCCACGTTTTCGATGGCCACTTCAATGTTTTTGAGCGGGCTTCCTATCCTATCCAAGCCTTTGGCTATCATATTGGCCACTGGTGTATCTTCTCCTTGGCAGATCATTCTGGCACCTCCGATATCCCCGGTTTGTACCATCATTTTCACCTGATCTACCATTCCCCTTGGTGTTTGGGCCGCCTTTTTCAAGGTAATCAACCTCTCTACAAAAATAAATACTGCCAATACAAATAACGCATACAAAGGCAACATCATATAGCCGCCTTTAATCATCAAATCCATAAGGCCAATACTGTCAGCACTGTTTTCCATAACGGAAAGGGAATCCGCAACCAATGAATCATTGGTTGATAAAGTCTGTAGTAATATCATATTAGTATTTAAAAACCCATAAAGTTTCTTCAAAATTGGCCTGCTCTTCGTTGATCATGGCCGTGGCATCTACCACATTGTCAAAGTCTGCTATGGCCAATTTATAAAACGATGAACCATAGCCAGGTTGTATAATATAGGTGCTATATCCTTTTTTGTTTAATCGGTCAGAAAAGTCCTTTGCCAAATCCCCATCGATGAATGCGCCTACTGTCACCAAATACCTTGGGCTATCACCCTTTTCGCTGATTCTTGTAAGACTTGGTGTCTCAGGTGCTGCTTCAATCGGAGCTGTAGGAACTTCTTCAACAACTTCTTCCTCTACATTTTCCGGTTCGCTTGGGCTAATTGGTTCGGCATCTTGAGTTAGATAAGATTCAACATCTTTACTGTCTCCATCACCTGCGAAATAATAAATTGAATAACCAATGACTCCCAACAAGAAAATAAGTAAAATGATTATCCAGGCCTTACTGCTACTCTTTTCTTCCTTTTCTTCAGAGATTGATCTACTTGGTCCAGCACTGGTGGCAACAATCGGAACTGCCTCTTTTTTCTCTTCTTTAGGCTCAGGTTTTTCTTCTTTAGCTTCCACCTTTTCCTTTTGGGGGCTTGCCACTGGAATTGCGGTTGGAGGAGTGTCCTTTTTCTCCTCTGCAGGTTCTTTGGTTGGCTCCTTTTCTATTTTCTTCTCTGGAACTGGCGTTACTTTAGGTTCAGGCTTCTCTTCTTCACTAGAAATAGGCGTAATTTTGATTTCTGGCAAACCAAAATCCTTGTCTTCTTCTTTTCTTTTTGAATGTTTATCCTGATCCTTTTTAGCCATTATCTTCTTTTTTTATGGGTGGATTAAATTGCTAAGCTAAGATAAAACCTGCAATTACTCAATAAAGCTGTAGGTAATAATTACGCTTCAATTTTTGCTTTAATTCAAGTTAAAACTTAAAGGTTAAACCACCAATCCCTTGAATTCCACGGGATTGATAATTCCAATATCTTTCATTTTTCTGGTTCAACAAATTATTACCTTGGGCAAATACTGAAAACCTGTCCGTGATCTTATAATCGACTTTAGCATTCAAATCAATGATCGGGCTAAGTGTAGCTGTGTTATCAGCATCAGCCCCCATAAAGTTAATCACATCTATTCCTCCCATCATATCTAGTCCTGCCTGAAGCAACCACTTTTCATCTGGCGTAAAGGTATTGTGCACATTGATTTCCCACTTTGGTTTTTGCCAAGCACCTCTTTCGATATCTACATTTTGCTCATCATCAAATATATAATGATAATAATTGGCAGAAGCATTGATTTGATATTGGCTTCCAAAGCTATATACCAATGAACCCGTATAGTTTAATACCTGAGTATCATCATAAACGATTTGGAACCTAGTGCTATCATTCATACTATTTCCGTAGAAGTGCATATTTTCATAATCTCCATAGGCAACTCCTAACTTATAAGTAAAAGCGTCTTCAACACTACCCCTGATTCCACCTTCAGCCTTAAATTTTTGTATGGTATTCAGCAACTGATCACTTGGACCTAAATAAGGGTTTTCCATAGCAAAACTATAATAGGTATTTCTCTTGACATCACCTATATAGCTAGCATACAATGCAAATTCCTCTTGCAGATTATAACTCGCTTCAATGCTTGGAAAAACATGAAAATCATTGCCTTTATCCGCATAAACATCATTCTCCACTACCAAATTAGCTCCAGCCTTAACTTCAAAACTTTCATTTTGATATTTCACATAAGGCGAGAATTTCACATAATTCCTGTTTATATCTGAATAGGTAATATCTGAAGGAGAAGTTAATAAAGCTTCTAGATTAACTCCTGCCTTAGTTTCATCATTGAAATTATAATAGGTTTTTCCAGAAAAATTAATTTCATGCTCCCTAGCATCATAGTCATCATTGAAAAGTCTTGCTCCCAGTTTCAACTCGTAGTTAAGCGGATCGTCCTTTTCAATATTCCTGATTCCTGCTTGCCCATAAATGCTATGGAACAACTGTTGGATTTCATCTGCTGTAACCTCTGTACCCGGTGTATATCCATAAAAATGGTATCTATCCCTGTCATATCCTAGCTTACCAAAAACTTCAAAAAATTCGGTAAAATAACTTGCGCTCAAACGGACATTGGTATGATCCTCTGCAGAGTTTTCCTTATCTACTGGACCTTCGTAGAACCCCTGATGCTTTAGAAAAACACCGAAGTTAAGGTAATCACTTTCGACATTATTAATATGAAGCTCAGCCAAAGGTGATTGATAATTACCATAACCCAATTTTACCAAACCGTGATTAAGGGCTTGAGTAGTGGAGGGAAATCTTTTTTGATAGGGCTTCAACTCAGAAATACTTGGATCCAAAGTGAAGAAGAAATCCCTTACATCATAATTGAAATTCCCCAATCCTTCTGGCTGTGGTATATTTGGCGCACTTTCAAAATTTCTAGGTCTTGTGGGCAAGCTCAAAACACGGTCTTTTCTAATGACAAATTCCGCATTGGTGACCTCACCACGTTCACTGCCCTTATTGTCCTGAGCAATCGCCCAAGAGGCATTTCCCAAAAACAATAAACATATAATTATCAACGATTTATTCATCTCTATTTCAACAGTTTATTCAAGCAAAAATTATTGAATTGTGCCTAACAATTCTTGGGCTTCTTTCTTAATTTCCTGATTTTCAGAATTCTCAACGATAGACTCCAAGGTGGCTTTTGCCTGGAAGTTTTCATTCAAAGCAAGGTAGTTTTGAGCTAGAAGCAAGAAGCATTTTCCATACCAATAATCATAAACAGCATATTTATTTGAGAAACTAAATATAGTTTCATTTGATTGGGTATAATTCCCGGCTTCATTTAATGAAGTGGCCAACAAGAAAAGCGCCTCTGCTCCCTGAATGGATTCACTTTCATTGATCAACACCATCAATTCATCCTGTGCTCCTGCTGTATTGCCAGTTTTAATCAGTGATTTGGCCTTGATTAATTGAGCATTTGACTTGGCGTCTGTGGTGATGTCCCCCAATGCAATGACTTTGTCTGCAAAGAAGCTAGCAGAATCAAAATTGTCAATTTCATAATAGGAAGTCATCAAACCTTTGAATGCTTCATATTCTTCAATCCTGTCCCTTGCAGCTTTTGCACTGCTTAAGAAATATGGGATTGCTTTTCTGTATTGCTTATTCTCAAGCTCAATTTCTGCAATTTTTTGTATAGCCTTTGATCTATGGGTAGAAGCTCCCATTTTTTCCAACTCATAGAAAGTAGCCAAGGCTTTTTCCTTTTGGCCAGAACGGTAATAGGCGTCACCCATGAAGAAATAGGCTTCCTGTTTATTCCCAGAATTAGGATAACTTTTCAAGAAATTATCAAAAGCCTGTACAGCTTGCTGATAAGACTGGCTAAAGAACAGGTTTTTTGCCGATTCAAATTCCACACTTTGCAGACTTTCATTACTTGGATTGGCTTTCTTGTATTCGGAAAGGTAATTGGAAAATTCACCTGATCTTCCTTGAAGGGAAAGTGCCTCCTGTAATCCCACCAAGGCCGCATCTGCATTACTTGAATTAGGATATCTGTTCAGGATTCTTTGGTAATCATTGATGGTCTGATCATAATTTTTCAAAGAATAATTGGCAATAGCCCTACTTTCCAAAGCAAAAGGTACAAATGGACTATTCGGACTTTGGTCAATCAATGTTGAAAATCCAGTCCTGGCCGCTTGATAATTAGACTCCTCCATATTGATCTGGGCCTTTTGAAAAATCACATCATCCCTGTAAAGGCTATTTGGATATTTGCTTATTGCTTTATCCAACTCCGCTATCGCCTCTCTGTTTCTATTTTGGAAATTAAGCACGACACCTGCCATATAATAAGCATAATCCTCTGATTGATTCCTTTCAGTAATAGCCCTTCTAAAAGTGCTCAATGCGTCATCAAATTTCTTTTGGATATAATAAGTGTCACCAAGTCTTATCAAAGCATCATCATAATAGCCTTTGATATCAGTTTTCTTGATCTGCCTAATATAATTATTGAATTGCTTTTCAGCCTTAGCGTATTGCTTGGTATTGAAATAGGCATATCCCAAACCATAGTAGCTTCGGATCAAAGCAGGATCTAATGAAGTCAATCGCATATTGGTTACCTGCTCATAAGCTTGAATGGCCTGACTCAAATTACCTGCAGCAGCATAAGCTTCCGCTTTCCAATAAAAAGCTTCATGCACAATGGTTTTGTCGATCGGATAACTTATCGACTTGTCAAAATAGGTAATGGCATTTTTATATTGCTTATTTCTATAATAAGTCACTCCTTGAAAATAAGTTACCTTTTGGTAAGCAGCCCTGATCCTAGGAGATTTGTTCTGCATTCCCTCTATATGAGTAATTGCCCTCAAATAATTATTGGTATTGATCAAGGCATCACTTAGTAAATTTTCTGCTTCTGCCCTGTTGGCACCATTCGGATATTTATCTAGGTAATTGTCCAGAGCATTCACTGCTTCTTGAAAACTGCCTTTCTCCAAGCTTAACTTGGCATAATTAAATAATGATTCTTCCTGAATGGCCGCATCGTAATTGCTTTTATAGGCAGCATTGAAGCTGGTTGATGCAAATTGAGGATTGTTTAACTTCAAATAAGAATGACCCAGATAATAGCTGGAAACCTGTCCCAATCGGTCCTTTTCCAATGCAACTTTCTTAAAGTAATTCGTCGCTTCCTGATATTTCTGCACTTTAAACTGGGCTACACCAGCCTTATACATTTGCTCTCTGCTCATCTCCCCGCCGCCTGCTTTTGTAAAAGCATCGTAATAGGTAGCAGCATTGGTAAAGTCCCTTCTTTCAAAATAAGCTTCGGCCAACAAAAGGTAAATTCCTCCTTTTCGATCCAAATTGTTTCTGGATTGGGTTATTGGAGTGGCATAGGCGATTAGCTCATCATATTGCTTTTGTCTATAATAAAGTTCAGAAAGCATGTAAGGGACCTTACTTTGATAGACTTGATATCTATCTGCTTGTTTGAAATCGGCAATCGCCTGATCATACTTCCCTTGCTGAAGTGCTACATAACCGCCATAATAAAATCCATCTGCAGTGTATGAGGTCTGCATCTTCTTAACAGGATCAAAATATCTCGCCGCATTGGCATAGTCTTTCAACTGAAAATAAGCGTATCCAGTCTTAAAGTAAACTTTGGATCGATCCTCCAAACTCACCACATTGACGTTTACCTTATTGTATTGTAAGATGGCATCTTTATAATGTCGCTTTTCAAAATAATAATCCCCTAGCAAAAAAGCTGCTTCATTGGCCTTAGGGTCTGTAGGATAATTATTGGTGATATTTTCTACAAGAGAAGGGCCGTCAGGATTATCTGTCCTTAAAGCGGAAACTGCATGATAATATTCAACATCAATGCGCTGGGAAGGGCTGAGATTTTCCTCTTTTAAGTTTTCAAACTCCAGTTTTGAAGCACTGTATTGGTGTTTATCAAAAAGCTCAAAGGCATCATCTATCTTTTTATCGAGTCCTTTTTGGTACAAGCCTGATTGGGCATTGACTTGATAAATACAGCCTGTGGTCAGCAACAGTAATAATATTTTTCTCATGGTAAAGTTCGCAAACTAGTGCATCAATTTGAATATGAGTTCTTTAAGAATTTCTGCCTCACTCATCCCGTTGGCATCTATACCCTTAGAACGTAGATCTGCTTCTTTCAAATATCCTATATTATCAATAACCTTGCCTATTGGGTAATTTTTAGAGGCAATCATGTATTCTTTCATAAAAAAAGGATTGACTTTCAGTTTACCGACAAGCTCCCTTTCCCCTAATTTCCTGTTGGAATGCACCAATAAAAGTCTCGAAAAATGCAGGTATAACAGGGCTATTATCGGAATCAGAGGATTTGACTTAGGATTTTGACTGAAATGGTTAATGATTTTATTGGCCTTTAAAACATCCCTGAAGCTTAATGCCTTGGTTAGCTCAAAATTATTATAGTCTTTATTGATCCCAATATATTGCTGGATATGATTGCTATTGATCTGAATAGGCTCACTGAAATTGATCAACATCTTATCAATTTCATTGGTCAACACCTCAAGGTTATTACCAATAGATTCAGCAATGATCTGGCAGGCCTTAGGCTCAATGGTAAAATCCTTACTCTTAAGATATCCATCGATCCACGGCGAAAGTTTGTATTCAGGAACCTTGTCAGATTTCACCAAGACTGCTTTCTTATCCAAATCCTTGGCCAAGGCTTTTCTTCCATCAAGGACTTTATATTTATGGGCAAAAACCAAAATAGTACTCGGCAGTGGATTAGAAAGGTAATTTATCAACAGGCTGTCCCCTGCTTCCTTTCCCAAATCAGGTAAATTCTGCGCTTCTTTTACAATGACTACCTGTCGCTCAGCCATCATGGGAAACCGCCGGGCATTGGTCAACACTTGGTTCATGCTAGCGTCCTTCCCATACATCATGATTTGATTGAATCCTTTTTCATGCTCAGGAATGGCATGCTTCTCGATATAATTGGTAATCTGGTCTATAAAATAAGGCTCGTCTCCCTGTAAAAAATAAACGGGAGCATATTTCCCGCTTTTCAACTCCTTTAAGACTGCTTCAGGTTGGTTTGGCATAATTCTATATTTCTACTCAAATATAGAAATTATTGGCATGATAGGAATAATATATGGTCATTATCCTGTGATATTTAGCGACTGACCAAAAGTCAATCTCACTGAATTCAATCCAATAAAATAAGTAAGGAATTTCTGAGCTGAATAAACTTCTTCGGGACATAGCCTGTTAAGTATAATGTTATTAATTTTGAAGCAAATAAATTAAACAAATACATCGTGAGTGATATTAATCAGGGTATCTCCTATTATAAAGAAGGTAAATTTGAAGAGGCATTGGTAATTTTTGATCAACTGATCATTCAAAGCCCCAAAGAGCCGGTTTTACTACTTCATAGAGGGCGAATCCTTTCCAGACTAGGGAAACTTGAGGCTTCATTGACCGATTTCAACCAACTCATTGAAGTGGATAATTTTAATCCGGATTATATTAGTGACAGGGCTGTGGTACTCCATTTGATGCAAAGGAATGATGAAGCTTTGAAGGAATTGGACCGGGCCCTGAACCTTGATCCAAAGAACCCATATAGATATTCAAGCCGTGCCTTCCTAAAAGACCGTGCGGGGGATTTGGAAGGGGCCATTGCTGATTATGAAAAGGCCATTGAGCTAGACCCTGAGGATGCTGTTTCCTATAATAATAAAGGCATTGTAGAAGAAAAACTAGGCTATAAAAAGCGGTCAAAAGAAAGCTTTGACAAGGCCGACAACCTTATCGGTTATCAACCTAAAGAATATAAAAGCACCGCAGCTCCCAAGGAAAAAGATAATACTGAATTGCCCGCAAAAGAATCCGCACCATCTACTCCTTCCTCTCCAATAGAAGAAGAAAAGGCTGAAAACTCACTTTCATTTAAAGACTACTGGAAAACTGTAGCGAAAGTACTAGGTGATAAAAGTACCAGAACTGAGTTTTATAACTTTATCAAATCAAAATTTGGAGGTAAAAAATGATTAGACCCTTTTGATCACCATTAACGGTTTATTGATGAAATAAGACATCTTTCTGGATAGATTACTTGTAAAAAGCTGGTCAAACCAGCTTTTTTTCTTGCTAAGTGTAACCAAAATATCTCCTTTGGCTACAATCAAATAATTCTCAAGACCTAAACCAGGTTCATCACGATATGTCTTAAGCACATAACTCATTTTTTCATAACGAATAAATGGTTTGATCTCTTCCACCATCGTTTGATGCAAGGCCTTATCAATGATTTTACTTTTTGTTCCTACATGAACAATATCAATTTCACTATCAAAATGCCCTGCCATTTCCACCACTTTTTGAATGGCTAATTTATCTTCCTCTACATAATCAGTCGCATAAACGAATTTTCTAGGAGGCTTAAAAAACACTTTTCGGGGCACGATCAGTACATCTCTATCCACTTTGTCAATCACCTGGCTAGACCTGGACCCAATGAAATTGGTTTTAATATCATTGACCCCTTCTGTTCCCATAATGATCAAGTCGATATTGTTCTCCTCAGCATAATCAATTATTACAGGAACAGTCTTTCCTTCTCTAATTTCAGCCCTACACGAATTTATGCCTTTATCCGAACATTCAAGAAGCACTTCATTGACCAGGTTATCCATCTTTTTTTGCACAAACTCCCATAATTCCTCCTTTGGCGTTCGGAAGAGCTTTTTATAGTCGTCCATGTCGGGAACATGAAATAGGATTAAATCTGCATGATATTTTTCGGCAATTTTTGCCGCGTACTCAATTGCATTTAAGGAACATTCCGAAAAATCAGTTGGACATAAAATTTTAAAAGTACTCATTATAAATTAGGGTTTATTTATTAATAACCTCTTTCACGATCAATTTGATTGATCAGTGGTCTATTCTCCTTCTGCCTAAGATAATTATCAATTATTTGGGGAGCAGCAGCCTTAGGGTTGGTTACGCTTGCAATATGAGGGGTAAAGGTGATTTTAGGATGTTTCCAAAAATCATGTCCCTCAGGTAAAGGTTCTTTTCTGAAGACATCCAATAATGCTCCTGAAAGCCATCCTTTATCTATGGCAGGGATTAAATCTTCCTCAACCAGGTGTTGACCTCTTGCCACATTGATCAAATACGTCCCTTTGTTACATTGCTTAAATAATTCTGTATTTAAAAAACCCTCAGTTTTTGGCGTTAAGGGCAATAAACAAATCATCACATTGATTTCCTTGAGAAAATCTCCCAATTGATCACCAAAAAAATAGGGGAATTTAAAATTATCCTTTGGTCTGTTTCCATAACCAAACACCTCAAATCCCATATAGTCCAATTTATCCAAGACATCTCCCCCCAGCTCACCAACTCCCAACACACCAATTTTAACCGGCAGTTCAGGCTGGCTCATATCCCATTTTTGCTTTTCCTTATCAGCCAAAAACCGCTGAATTTGACGGTGATAATTGAGTACTCCCATCACCACATAATTGGTCATTGAAAAAGTCAACATAGGATCCACTATTCTGCAGATAGGAATGGTCTTGTCAATTGTTTCATCTCCCAAAATATGATCCACCCCCGCCCCCATAGAGCAAATGATTTTCAATTTTTTGAATTGGGATAAAGAGCCCTTTGGATGTTGCCAAACCATGGCTACCTCTACTTTATCAGGTTCTTGGATATCAGGATATATCTCCAATGGAATTTCTGGTGATTCCTTTTTAAATATTTCTATCCAAGGACTAACATCCCTGCTCGGGGAAATAATTGCTAAGCTCATTTATTTTTTACTGATATATGGATTGTTCTTAATATAAAACCGCCAAGGCAATAAAGCATCTTCTTCTGCATAATCTACACCTATTCTTTGGGTAGTAATAATCTCAAAATCATCATATCCTTCTTCCTTATATCCTATCCAAAGGCCTGATTCTTGGTTAAATAGATTTACATCATTATCTTCTGAAGTAATTCCCAGCGCTTTGGTCAACTTCCCTGGACCATTGGTCAGGTCACGGTTATTTTTCACTTTTCTTCTCTCATGCATAATATCAATCCCGGAAATTGGTTCCACGGCCCTTATCAGTACTGCTCTCGCATCCCCCTCAGCATGAGTGACAATATTCAACAAATGATGTATACCATAACACAAATAAACGTAACTTCTTCCACCTTCTTTGAACATTACAGCGGTTCTTGGCGTTAGCTTATTTGGAAATGCATGACAGGCTTTATCCACGTTTCCGTCATAAGCCTCTGTTTCCACTATCCTAGCGGTAGTAATCTTTCCGTTAAACTCTGAAACAATGATTTTACCTAAAAGGTCCTTGGCAATATCGGTTACATTCCTGTCTAAAAAGAATTCTTTAGCAAGAATTTTAATATCTTTCATGCTTAATATTATAACACCTTAATATCTATAATTTAGTCAAAATAAAAAAATCATTAATATTACTTCTTACAATTAAACCAATTCAAATTACCTATGAAGCTAAGAGTCAGCATCTTCATTTTGCTACTAACCATCAGTGCTACTTTTGGGGCGTTAGCACAACAAATCCAAATGCCACAAGCAAGTCCTGCGGCCAGTATAAGCCAAAAAATAGGCTTAACCGATGTAAAGGTTGAATATAGTCGGCCAAGCGTAAAGGGCCGAAAAATATTCGGAACTTTGGTTCCTTATGGAGAGGTTTGGAGAACCGGAGCCAATGCAAGCACCAAGATTTCCTTCAATACCGATGTTATCATCGAAGGAAAAAATTTACCTGCAGGCACCTATGCACTGTATACCATTCCAAATAAAAAGGAATGGACTGTTATTCTTTCGGACAATCTTGAATTGTGGGGATCCATTGGCTACACAGCAGAAAATGATGTATTGAAATTTACGGTTCCAGCCCAGAAAAGCCGGGAAGATTTTGAAACAATGGAAATCAGCTTCAACAAACTAACAGATTCTGGAGCTGCCTTCAACTTGAACTGGGAAAAAACAGCAATCAGTTTTAATATTGAAACTGAAGTGGAGCCTGTAGTGATGAGTCAAATTCAAGATTTGGTTATTGACCAAAATTCTGATAACCCTGGCTTACTTTACCAAGCTGCCTCCTATTATTATTCCCAAGACAAAGATTTGAAAACTGCCCACCAATGGATAGAAAAATCAGTGGAAGCAGATCCCAAGTATTGGACCATGCATTTGAAGGCAAAAATAGAAGATAAACTGGGTATGAAAGACGAAGCCATAGAAAGTGCCAACCTTTCAAGTGAAATGGCCAGAGAAGCTAAAAACATGGATTATGTAGGTCTCAATGAGAGATTGATCAAATCGATTAAATGAGAAGCTATTTTCAGTAAAAAAGACCACGATTGTGATGATCGTGGTCTTTTTTATTTATGGATAAGTGATAAATCTTAGATAGTTAGTCCTTCGAATTGAAAAGCTGAATCACTGCTGAAAGCCCCATTACTAACAGACAACCTATAGCATTGTACCACAAATAGCCAATATCAATACTTATACCTAGAAACTCACTGCCATTTTTCCAATGGATCAATAATATGATCACCTCCGTAATTAATGCAGCTATAAAAACCGCATTCCCCCTCACCCATTTCATATAAAACCCTACTAGAAATATACCTAGGATGGTTCCGTAAAAAAGTGAGCCCAATAGATTCACAGCTTGAATCAGGTTTTCAAACAATGTTGCATATGTAGCAAAAAGAATCGCAAACACTCCCCAAACTGCAGTGAGTAATTTAGACGAAAGCGTATAATGCCTCTCTGACTTGTTTTTATTAATAGAACGTTTGTAAATATCCACAGTGGATGTAGATCCCAAAGCATTGAGTTCTGAAGCAGTACTGGACATAGCCGCTGAAAATATTACTGCAAATAAAAGCCCCACCACACCTGAAGGCAGATAATCCATTACAAAACGCATAAACACGTAATCCGTATCCCGGGTTTCGGCTTTTGGTTCATTTTTAAGTATCAACTCTTTTACATCACCTCTTATAGCTTCCTGCTTTTGTTGGCTTTTGTCTATTTGAACTTTCAATTCTTCTACCTTGCCTTCATCTCCTGAGTTTTCCGCTTCAATCATGGAATATATGGCTGAATTCTTTTCTTCAAACGCATCAGAATAGGCTTTTTCAAGTTGGCGAAAATCATCCTTATATTCACTTTTGGACAATTTTTCTGTCTGGACCTTATTAAAGAAGATAGGTGGTTCGTAAAATTGATAGAACACAAATACCATTACCCCAATAAACAAGATGATGAACTGCATGGGGACTTTCAAAAAACCATTCATAATTAGCCCCATCCGGCTTTCCTTCAAAGATCGCCCATTAAGGTACCTTTGTACCTGAGATTGATCAGTGCCAAAATAAGACAAGAACAAGAACAAAGCACCAGTAATACCTGACCAGAAATTATACCTGTCACCCAAATCAAACTCAAAGTTGACAATATTCAATTTCCCCATCTTTCCAGCCACATGCATGGCATCATTGAAAGGAATAGGTAGCATATTGATCACCAAAATCCCTGCTAGTATCATCCCACCCATCATAACGGTCATTTGTTGTTTCTGCGTTATGGAAACAGCTTTGGTACCTCCTGAAACTGTATAAATTATCACCACCAAGCCAATAAAAACATTGGTAAAGGTCAGGTTCCAATTCAGTAAAGTAGAAAGAATTATGGCTGGTCCATAAATAGTTATTCCTGCTGCTAATCCCCTTTGGATCAAAAACAAAAAGGCAGCAAGTGTTCTGGTCTTTAAATCAAACCTTGATTCCAAAAATTCATAAGCTGTGTAAACCTTTAACTTATAATATATAGGAAGAAAGGTTATAGATAGGATTATCATAGCTATAGGCAAGCCAAAATAAAACTGTACAAACCGCATCCCATCTTGATAAGCCTGTCCAGGTGTACTCAAAAAGGTAATAGCAGAAGCTTGAGTGGCCATTATGGACAAACCTATAGTCCACCATCCAAGTTCGTTTCCACCCTTCAGGTAGCTGTCCATATCCTTTGGTCCATAGGTTTTGTATACGCCATAACCGATAATGGCCATCAAGGTTCCAAAAAGGACAATCCAGTCAAGATAACTCATGAATAATATTTGGTAATGGTATAAAACAAAAGTATCAAGCCGGCCAAGACCAGTATTAATAGGGCATATAATTTATTCCAGTTTACCGATGGTTCATTCATTACCTTGCTCTATTAGATTGACAAAAAGTTTAATTGCTCCAGGAACTCCTGCAGGCAATAACCTGAACCATGAGATCCCTGAATAGGTATACGTACCTTTCCCGTATTTGGCCAAAAGGAGGCTTCCCTTACTTGCACTTTCTCCTGGGTCATTCATCGTAATAGGAGTAACATACTGCTTATCCCAATTATCCGGAAAGTACAAGCCTCTTTCTTGTACCCAACCATCAAAGTCCTCCATACTTATAGGATTAGGCCCTTGCAAGACCGAATGGGCTTTGAAATCCACCATTACAGGTGAATTTTCAACAGCCACCCTTTTACGGGTAATATCAAAAGGATAGGGTCCCAGCTGATCTGTCATCAATGAAGCTGTGGTATTATATTGGACAATCAAATTCCCCCCATTTTCAACATATTTCATTAATTCACCAAATTGACCAACCAATTGTTCATTCACATTGAAAGCCCTGATCCCTACTATCACAGTTGAAAATCCGGATAGTCTTTTTTCATCAAAACTTCCACTTTCTAAAATTGACACTGCATAACCCAAATTCTGTAATACTTGGGCTACATCATCTCCAGCTCCAGGAATATATGCGATCCTTTGATTGCTGATCTTCAGGTCAAGTTTAATCAAATCAAACTTAGCCTTTGGAAAATAAGTCAAGTCTGGAATATGCTTATAATTAATATGCCTAATCCCTTGATCATAAGTCCTCCCATCATCTGTCTTAAACCGAGCAGTAATACTGGTTTTACCGATTTTCGCATCCCCGTTGATGCTGACCTGATAAGTAATTTCATTAGGACTTTTACTGCTCTCTTCCTTAACAATTTTATAGGCACTTTGAGGCAAACCTGCCAGCTCCAGTCTTCCAGAAACAGGCTGATCGTTAAATTTCACACTAATATTAAAAATGGCTGGTTTGCCAGAAATGGCATAAACTTGATCTTGTTCAATACTCAGTTGAATGACAGGAATTAAAACAAATGGTTGGTTGATCTCCCCGTCGACAGGATCATTATATTTATATTTCAATGGAACATCGACCTGAAATTCCTGTCCATCAATATTGAAACTGACCTTAGCTGTAACTGTTGGTTTATTGAAGGCCATTCCAATCTTACATTGATCTGTAACATCATAAAGCTTGCCTTCTGGTTCATTTTCTATCCAATAAGGCTGAGAAACCCTGCTACTCGCGTCAAAAGACATTTGCATTCTTTCCCTCAACACCTCATTATCTAAAACTGTTGTATTCAAATCATGATTTCCGTCCTGAACATCAATTTTGTTCACCTTTACTGGAATCGTAGATGGGTTATTAAAAACAAAGGTTGCATTTACCTTTTCTCCTACAAATGCCTCTTGTTTGTCTGCTAAAAGTTCCATTTTCAGCCCAAGCGCATTCACAACTATCTCATCAATAAGCTCTTTTTTCTCTTTAATCCACTTTCCTTCACTTTTGACTTTATCCAATAGTTCTTTTATCTTGAGTAGATTGGAAAGATTATTATCTAAATGAACAAAATCAAAATCTGTTATTGCCTTATTTAATGCTACCTGAATTTCTTTACCATTTGTGATTTTACCCCATCGGCTTTCTACACCTTCAAAGGGATCATTTTTAAAATCTTCTCCATCGACCAATTCTATTATATCTTCAGAATCACCTATAGAAGCTGTTGAACCAAAGCCCTGAGATTTGTGCATGGTTCTGCTATCAGCAGCTATCTGAGCGTAAGTTGTACCCAAAAGATCATTGTATTCACCTACGGGAAAAGAATGATAAACTGCTTCATTGCCTGGCTCATAGGGCCTCCCCCAACTATATGCATTCCAAAATACCCTTTTGGTTTCCCAAACACCAACTTTATCTAATTGCTCAGGAAAGACCTTTGGATCTGCAGCAGCCCTAAAAGCTTCAGTGGATAAAATGGCAGAAGTAGTATGATGACCATGAGTGGTTCCAGGAATGGTATTGAATCTGTTGATAATAATGTCAGGCTGGTAATTCCTGATCACCCAAACAACATCTGAAAGCAATTTTTCCTTATCCCAATTATTCAGGGTTTCAGTGGGGTTCTTACTGTAGCCAAAATCAATTGCCCTGGAAAAAAACTGTTGGCCACCATCAGTCTCCCTTGCCTTTAAAAGTTCTTGGGTTCTTATCATGCCCAATTCAACACCCAATTCTTTTCCGATAAGGTTCTGACCTCCGTCCCCCCTTGTGAGAGATAAATACCCCACCTGAACATGTTCTTTATTTCCTAAATAGGCTATCAACCTTGTATTTTCATCATCTGGGTGAGCAGCAATATATAACACCCTTTTGGTTTCATTTAACCTTAATAATTGATGGAAAATATAAGAAGAAGGTTGAGGTATTATCTTTTCGGCAGCTGCTTGCCCGAAAACAGAAATCAAGATAAAAGAAAATAGTAATCGTATTTTTAGCTTCATAGGGTATGGTCTTATAAAAACGAATCTAAAATAACCATTAAATATGATAAAACACTTTTATACAAGTGGTATTGCCAACAAAGGTTTGGGGCTTCTCAGAACAGGACAATCATGTCATTAAAACTAAATTTTGAAACTGACATCTGCGATTGGGATGTGTCTAAAGAGAATTAAAAAACATTAAGCTCCTCAAAAATTAGATAAACAAAATTGACCCTGCCAATTTTTACCAAATTATTAATGAATATTTTGCATATCAAGTTTATTAATTCAATCACCAGCTAGTTTTATTCGTATTTTTAGGTAATACATAACTGATAAACCTTAATTTATTTATCAATGGCCACTACAGATTTTATTTGGGAAAACATTGATATCAATACCGCAAACCATAAAAGTCCTGTCACATTTGTTTACCAAGTTTCAAACTAAAATATTATGAATAAACAAAGTCTATTTGCCATCGCTACTCTAATTTATTTGTTCAGTAGCTGCTCTGCAGGAAAGGTCATTGACACTACTTCAGATGAGAACTTTAATATCAATAATTATGAAAGTTTTGATTTTTATCAAACAGACCTTGAAATCGACGAAATGCCTGAATTTGAAAAACGGGTAGATTGGATCAAAGAAGCCATAGCTGAAAAATTTAGCGAATTTGGCTTGAAAAGAGATACAATATCTCCTGATCTCCTTGTTAACATTGGCATAGTACTAGAAGAAAAAGTACAAACAAGAGAAACTGACCTTAGAAGTGATCCCCCTACCTATGTTGGACAAAGAAATTACCATTGGGAAGTCCAGGAAGTTGAAGTTGGAAGGTATAATGAGGGAACATTTACTTTAGACTTAGTAGATGCAAAGTCAGAAAACTTAATGTGGCAAGGTATTGCTGAAGGAGTTATTACCAAAAACGACAACAGAGCCTATAAAGACCTCAAAGAAGGGACCAAGAAATTATTATCTGATTTAGACCAATAAAAAATTCTTTCAACAACTAACCTTAATAGATTATGAAAAACTTATGGATTTTGTTTCTGATACTAATGATGAGTTGTTCAAGCAGCACTTCAATCGTAAGTTCTTGGAAAGAACCCGGTGCCAATATGGAAAACACCAAATTTTCAAAAATTTTAGCTGTAGTAATGGCCAGTACTGAATCATCAAGAAGGCAAGCTGAAGATGAACTAGCAAGAGAAAATTCAATTTTTGTTCCATCATATCAAGTCCTCAATAATAAGGAAGTATCCATGGACAAAGAAAAAAGTGGCAATATCTTGAAAGATCAAAATATTGATGGGGTTTTGATTCTAAAACTAGTGGACAAGGAAAAAACCCAGAATTATGTTCCGGGTTCCTATACAGGTGGATATTATGGCAGGTATAGTTATTATTGGGGTGGCTACTACGACCCAGGCTATTATCAAGAAAACACTAATTATCTAATCGAAGTAAGCTTATACTCTTTAGAAAAAAATGAATTGGTATGGTCTGGTATCAGCTCAACCGTAAACCCAAGTTCTGTTGAAAAAACGGTAAAGAACATTCTCAATGAATCTTATAAGCAAATGAGAGAGGATGGATTCCTACCTCCAGCAAATTAATTCCTTAGAAGAGGCTGTCTTGTAATAAGTAAATCCGTCATCCCGAGGTAGGCAGGATCACAATGACACATCAATTTAAGGCAGCCTCTTCTTCCTTCATCCTCTTCACCTTTACTCTTTTTAATGATTGTCCAATTTTTTAATAACTTGAGGGGATTATTGAACTAAATAGTCCTATTTGACCATCATAGTCTTCTGATCTACAACTCAAACTAAAATACAATTCCCAATCTTCGGCCCTATTGGTAAAACTTCCTTTAATACCATGCTCCCTATGCTGATCTATTCGTTGGGATAGATCACTGCTGAAACCAATGTAATAAAAAGTATCAATGGATTTTGAGTACAATATGTAAACCTTAAAAATTGACATAACAAAAAAAGGACAGCTTTTGAACTGTCCTTTTGAGCCTCCTGTCGGGATCGAACCAACGACCTTTCCGATAACTATCGGAATGCTCTACCATCCCGATAGCCATCGGGATAAGGAGGCTAATCTTTGTATTGCTCCAAGAGCCTTCGTCCAATGGCTTCGTACTTTTTTAGGTTAGATAAATATTTCCTGGACTTATTCTTTTTTAAATGTCTTTCTATCGATCTAGCCTGAGATTCAGAAGTACAAGTCAAACTTAAATACAATTCCCAATCTTCGGCCCTATTGGTAAAACTCCCTTTAATACCATGCTCCCTATGCTGATCTATTCGTTGGGATAGATCACTGCTGAAACCAATGTAATAAAAAGTATCAATGGATTTTGAGTACAATATGTAAACCTTAAAAATTGACATAACAAAAAAAGGACAGCTTTTGAACTGTCCTTTTGAGCCTCCTGTCGGGATCGAACCAACGACCTTTCCGATAACTATCGGAATGCTCTACCATCCCGATAGCCATCGGGATAAGGAGGCTAATCTTTGTATTGCTCCAAGAGCCTTCGTCCAATGGCTTCGTACTTTTTTAGGTTAGATAAATATTTCCTGGACTTATTCTTTTTTAAATGTCTTTCTATCGATCTAGCCTGAGATTCAGAAGTACAAGTCAAACT
>NZ_JAHHZM010000014.1 GCF_018642165.1 Echinicola shivajiensis | reverse complement strand
TGGGCGGTACGGCGCAGGGGATCCACCTCTTCCCATCCCGAACAGAGAAGTTAAGCCCTGTCGCGCCGATGGTACTGGGGTTACACCCGGGAGAGTAGGTCGCCGCCCTCACCTATCAGGCCCCTTTCACAAAAAACGTGAAAGGGGCTTTTTGTTTTTAATAAAAAATAATTTAAAAGTATTTTTTATTAAAATATTATCTAATTATAAAAACATTAAGCTTTCTGCTTATTAGCTAACACTTTATGAAAAAATAGCTATCTTTGTGGCGGATTAAGTAGTTCGATTTCAACCTAATTAAAATTGGTGTTTGGTAAAACTTTATAGTTTAAACTTAAATAGCAGCCGTTTTTTAACAACTAATATTTTTATATGTTATTAGCATTTTCAGTATTGACATCTTTTTTTATTGGGGTGATTATTACACCTCTACTAATCTTCTTAATAAGAAAAGGTAATATTCTTGATAAACCAGGAGGAAGAAAAATCCATAAATATTCTGTGCCATCCATGGGTGGAATTGCAATGTTTGTGGCTCTTTTGAGTGGAGTATTGATTTGGTTAGATTACAATCAATTAATTGAAATAAGGTTTTTTCTATTGGGATTGGGAATTATGTTTATTCTTGGTTTGAGGGATGATCTTGTTGAATTAACAGCATATCAAAAGTTAATAGGGCAGCTCATAGCGATTATATCTGTTGTTGTATTGGGTGATGTTCGGATTTCAAATTTTTATGGATTTTTTGGAATTGAAGAATTGCCATTATGGTTTAGTTATGGATTAACTGTATTTACTATCGTTGGTCTTACCAACGCTTTCAATTTGATTGATGGTTTGGATGGATTAGCAAGTTCATTAAGTTTGATAACTTTTATGTTTTTGGGAGCTTGGTTTATTTATTCTGGAGAAGATACTTTTGGATTTATAGCATTAACCTTTGTTGGAGCAATTTTATCTTTTTTGGTATACAACTGGCATCCTGCAAAAATATTTATGGGTGATACAGGATCTCTTACATTAGGATTTACACTTTCTGTATTGTGTGTTAAGTTTATAGAAGTTAATGGAAGTTTAGGGGGAGATGCTTTTAAGTTCAGTGCACCGCTTACTACAGCAATTGTATTAATGATTATTCCATTTTATGATACATTAAGGGTCTTTATTAGAAGGGCAAGTAAGGGGAAATCCCCTATGGCAGCAGATAAAAGTCATGTGCATCACTTTTTATTACGAATGGGATTCAGGCATGATCAAGTTACTTTGATATTAGGAGCTGTTAAGATTGGTTTTATTGTTTTAGCTATTTTGCTCAATGGTCTTCCTGATATAATAATGTTTCCAATTTTTGCGGTGTTAGTGATTAGTGCCGGTATTGTTTTGGATAGAGTGACTTTAAGCCGTGTTAAGGGAATCGTTCGTGATTCGCCACGTGTACTTTCGCAAAGATCATATCATGGTTTACGTGGAAAGGTTAAGATTGATAAGGAAGTACTAGAAAAGGAAAATGTTAATTTGAATTAATATATTAAAGAGGATTTAATAATCCTCTTTTTTGTTTTTAGATTATTTTATTCATAAAACCAGTTTAATATTTTCTATTATATGTCTAAGTAAATTCTTAAATTTTACTTTATTTGTTTTTATACTCTTAGTAATATTTAATGGATTTGATTAAACTATCTGAACCTGAATTTGAAGTTGAAAATCTAGAAGGGTTTCAATATGCTTTATTAAATAAAGAGGTGGGGTATGTAGGGAGCTATATAGAAGAGTTTAGAGATTTGTTAGCGGGCTTGTTAGGTGTAAAATATCTAGGGCTTTTTAGTTCAGGTACATCTTCTATTCATTTGGCCCTTTTGACTGCAGGTGTAATGCCAGGTGATGAAGTTATTTGTCAATCGCTGACTTTCGCTGCATCTGCAAATCCTATCTCATTTTTGGGGGCTCGACCAGTATTTGTAGGAAGTGAATCTACTACTTGGAATATGAATCCTGAATTTCTTGAAGCTGCCATAATAGATAGGCAAAGTAAAGGAAAAAAAGTCAGCGCTATAATTCCCGTTCATTTGTATGGAATGCCAGCAAGGATAGATGAGATTTTATCTATTGGAAAAAAATATAATATTCCTGTTATTGAAGATGCGGCAGAGGCACTTGGAAGCTTTACTTCTGATGGAATGTGCGGTTCTTTTGGTGATTTCGGTATACTATCATTTAATGCAAATAAAATCATTACTACAGGAGGTGGTGGTGCAGTGATAGCCAAGAATAGTTTAGATTTGGAGAACGCTTATTTTTATGCTTTACAGGCAAAAGATCCAGCTCCGCATTATGAACATAGTCGGCTTGGCTATAATTATGCTTTTAGTAATTTAAATGCTGTTTTAGGAGTTCAGCAGTTCCGAAATTTAGAGTATAAAATTAATAAACGTAGAAAAGCGTTTTATCATTATTTTGATAGACTTGGTCCTTTGGAATATGTTAGTTTTCAAAAAGGGATTGAAGGGGATTTTAGTAATAGATGGTTAACAAGTATACTATTTCCCGATAGCAAGACAGTTCAAGAATTGAAAAAATATTTGGAAAAGAAGAATATAGAAACTAGGCCAATTTGGAAGCCTATGCATATTCAACCATTATATAAAAATTGTGCTTATTATGGGGATGATTATGAAGTTGCTCTTTTTGAGAAAGGTATGTGTCTTCCTTCTGGCAGTGGATTGACTGATGAACAATTGGAGAGAACATCAAATGCGATTTTAGATTTTTGTAGTAAGGGATAATTGGAATAATGTATATTAACTTTTTTAAATCAATAATTGATAGGATGATTGGGATATTAGGCTTGGTAATTCTAAGTCCTGTTTTAATTATATTGATAATTATACTTTCTATTCACCATAAAGGAAGTCCGTTTTTTTTTCAAAACCGGGTTGGGAAACAAAACAACGTATTCAGGATAGTCAAATTTAGAACTATGAATAATATAAGGGGGAGAAATGGAGAATTGCTTCCTGATAACCTCAGGCTGACGAGGATAGGGAGATTTGTCCGGAATTACTCATTAGATGAATTACCCCAATTTTATAATCTATTGACAGGAGATATGAGTTTGGTAGGGCCAAGACCCCTATTAGTTGAGTATCTGCAATATTATAATAATGAACAAGCTAAGCGCCATTTGGTAAAACCGGGGATAACTGGTTTGGCTCAAGTTAATGGTAGAAATGGCCTAAGCTGGGAGCGGAAATTTTATTATGATGTCCTCTATGTGAACCAACAATCATTAAAGTTGGATCTCTTAATTTTAATGAAATCTTGTCTAGAATTTTTTAATCCAAAAGGGATATATGGAGATAACGGAGAAGTAACGCCATTTAGGGGAGATTTAACGAAAAAGGAAGGAAATTGAGACTCTTTTAAGGTGATTTGTGTATGGTTCTTCGCGCTTGGTTTGGTAAAAAATCTAATTTATTTCTTTGTATTGGATGTATTTTGTGACAAATATGCTAGTTATTTCATTTTAAATGTAGTTTGAATAAATAAAAATGTTTTACACATTGTTTTTTTGGCTTGATTAAACTAAATTCAGTTATTCTTTTAGAAATAATTGTTGGTTTTGATCAGGAAATATGACATTTTTAGATAAAGATTTTGAGATGATAAAATGGATCACCCGGTTTGTTGACTCTTTCATTTTGTTTCAATCAGTAATTTTAGCATTTTTTATAAGGCTAAATTTTGATTTAAACCTGATGGATTCTTTCCCTGTTGTTGAAGATGGAGTATTGTTTGCAGGTTCAGGGTTGCTAGCTATGTTGGTGTGTGAAAATTGTATTTGGAAAATTGCTAAGACCAATTTTAGTAATGTTTTGTCCGTAATCAGAATTGTAGTTGGAGCTCTTTTTATCTCGTTTCTTATAGGCCTTTGGATAGAAAGTAATTTTGAAGCGGTTAATTTTCAACCTCTATCCGTTTTGGTGATAGCCTCTTTGATTTCATTTTCATGCTTAGTTTTATACAGGAGCCTAATTAAGGAAGTTTATTCATACTATATAACCAATAAGTTACCAGTTAAGAACATTTTGATTTTTGGTGCCGGTGAAGCAGGTAGGTTATCAAAGATAGTGCTTGGTAAGGATGGGGACTATAAACAAAAAATTCACGCATTTTTGGATGACGACCCAGATAAAGCAGGAAGCTCTATTGATAATATCCCAATTTATTTTGGCTTAGATGAGTTAAAGGAACTTGTCGTTAAGTATAAAATCACTGATCTGTTAATCTCGGTCATGAGTATTTCTCCAAGAAGGAAAAGGGAAATCATTGATGAGTGTTTTAAATATGGAATCAGAGTAAGCATTGTGCCTTCTATAGATGAATGGGTCAAAGGTGGTTTTAATGTTGGCAAAATCAGAAAAATAAAGATCGAAGACCTTTTGTCTAGACCTGAGATTTCCCTTGATAATCCACAGGTATATTGTCAGATAAATAATAAGGTTGTTTTGGTTACAGGAGCTGCGGGGTCAATAGGGAGTGAGTTGTGTCGGCAGATTGTCATTCATACCCCTAAGCTTTTGATCCTATTAGATCAATCTGAATCGGCTTTATATGATCTTGAGCAAGAGTTTAAGTCTCAGAAATTGGAGGTGCCCATTAAACCTATATTAGCAGATATAAGGAACAAAAAAGTCATTTCAAGTATCTTTAAAACTTATAAACCTCAGATTGTTTATCATGCTGCAGCATACAAGCATGTTCCGATGATGGAAACATTTCCTGAAGAAGCTATTAGGAGCAATATATTAGCGACAAAAAACTTGGCTGATTTATCTATCATCAATAATGTTAAGCAATTTGTTTTTGTAAGCACAGATAAGGCTGTGAACCCAACAAATGTAATGGGGGCTTCAAAGCGCATTGCGGAATTGTATATACAGGCATTAAGTGACTATATGAAGGTAGAAGGAGGGCAGTATACTAGATTCGCTATTACTAGATTTGGTAATGTATTAGGATCAAATGGATCGGTGATACCTTTGTTCAAAAAACAAATAGAGCAAGGAGGGCCTGTTTTTGTTACGGATCCTAATATCACTAGGTATTTTATGACCATAGGTGAAGCCTGCCAGTTAATACTTGAGGCAGGAGCGATGTCAAAGGGTAGGGAGATATTTATTTTTGATATGGGTGAACCTGTGAAAATACTCGACCTTGCCAAAAAAATGATTCTATTAAGCGAGAAAAGAGTAGAAAAGGACATTAAGATAGTCTTTACAGGATTGAGAGAAGGGGAGAAAATGCATGAGGAATTGGTGTGTAATTCAGAGGAACTGAAAATTACTTACCATCCCAAAATTAGGGTAGTTCAAATGTCGCCAATTTCTTTTAATAGGATCAATTATCAAGTAGAGTATTTTGAAAAGTTATTAGTATTAAATTCTGAAACTGATATTGTTCGACATATTAAATCCATTGTGCCGGAATATGTAAGTAATACTTCCCGTTTTGCTGTGTTGGATAGGCTTAACTAAGGCTGAGCTTTTCATTAAATTGAAGTCTTTGATTTTTAATGTTTTGGTGAAATTGGTTTAGGATTTTATTTTTTTTGCAAGAGTAAATTAAAGGAATTTTATATCTTGCGGTGATGGAAAATTTTGTAGTCTCAGCCAGAAAATATAGACCTTCTAATTTTAAAAGTGTGGTAGGGCAGCAGCATATTACCACCACTTTAAAAAATGCCATTAAGAATAATCACCTTGCACAGGCATTTTTATTTTGTGGTCCTAGGGGAGTAGGTAAAACGACCTGTGCCCGTATTTTGGCTAAGACCATTAACTGCGAAAACTTAAGGGAGGATTTTGAGGCATGTAATGAATGCGACTCATGTAAGGCGTTCAATACCAATAGTTCTTTTAATGTACATGAACTGGATGCTGCTTCCAATAACTCCGTTGATGATATTAGGAATTTGGTAGATCAAGTGCGCTATGCCCCCCAAAAAGGATCATACAAAATCTATATCATTGATGAGGTTCATATGCTTTCTACCCAGGCATTTAATGCTTTTTTGAAAACATTGGAAGAACCTCCGAAATATGCCATTTTTATTTTGGCCACTACAGAGAAGCATAAAATTATCCCTACTATTCTTTCTAGATGTCAGATATTCGATTTTAATCGAATTCAGATTAAGGATATTGCTGAGCACTTGAAGTATATTTCTTCTGAAGAGGATATTGAATATGAAGATGAAGCTCTCCGGTTAATTGCTGCTAAAGCAGATGGAGCATTGAGAGATGCACTTTCAATTTATGATCTTATAGTAACTTATTCCGCGGGAAATAAATTAACCTATCAAGAAACTATCAATAACCTTCACATCTTGGATTATGATTACTATTTCAAGGTGACAGATGCTTTATTGGAAGAAAGTATATCTAATGTTCTCCTCACTTTTAATGAGATACTCAAAAAAGGATTTGATGGTCACAACTTTATTGTTGGTCTGAGCGAACATTTTCGCAACCTGATGGTTTGTAAGGATGCAGCTACAGTGGAGTTACTTCAGGTTTCTGAAAGTGCTCAAGAACGATATGTAGAGCAAGCTGCTAAGTCCAGTCTTTCATTTTTGTTGTCTGCACTTAATATTTGCAACCAGTGTGATATGCAGTACAAGGGCAGTAAAAACCAGCGTTTACATGTTGAGCTGGCGCTTATGAAATTGGCTAAATTACCCCAAGCCATTTCTTTAGCCGCATTAGCCCAAGAGGAGATAAAAAAAAAAGACTAGCTAAGCAGAAAAAGGCAACGGCTTCAAAAGGTACTTCTAGCCAGGCGGACTTGGTTTCTGATGCTGCCATTAAGAGAGAAGTCAAAAAGACCATGCCTATTCCTTCTAATATCACGGAAGTCAAAAGGCAAGTAAAAAATAGCATTCAAGAATCAAAGGAGAAAGAATCCAAGGCAAAGGATCAAGTCGAAGTTAAAAACGATGGAGAGCTGAGAAATACACCTTTTGATAAGGGGAAATTTGGTGCAATGCTAGAAGAGGTGATTTCAGACTTCAAGCAGAAACGAAAGTATCAAGATATTACACTTTTGAAACAGCCTTTTGAGGTAGAAGGAAATAAAGTAAACTTTTTCCTAAACGGTGAATTGCAAGAACATCTGTTTTCTAAGCTTAAACCCGAGTTAATGGGGATTGTAAAAAGAAAATTAGAAAATGATCTTGTAGAGATTCACTACGAAATTAGAGAAGAGGCGATGAAAGAAGAGGATAAATTGTATACCTCTACAGATAAACTGGCCTATCTTACTAAAAAATCCCCAGCACTGAAAGAACTGCAAAAACGTTTTGGATTGGAGACAGATTTCTAAAAGTCCAATCCTAATCCAAAATTTATCAAGTTTTGAAACTGAATGGCCTGTGACTTACTGCCATCATCCTGTTTAATAAATACATTTTCATCATAAATCAGCACGGTCTCAATGCGAGTACTTATGTATTTGTTCACCTTCATTCTAAGGGCTGAATTGAAATTGACGACTATGTTTCCAAACTTACCGTAACTAGAGAAAAGGTTGAGATCAGCTTTCCACTCTATGTTTTTCATCAATCTGGTGTCTATGGATGAACCCAATGAAGCTCCTGCTTCAGGTCTGATTTTTTCTCCAGGTAATATACCAAAAGCACCGGCTTGACTTAACGAGTCATTGGCCACAATGGTAAAACGTCCTGTAAATGGGGAAAGTATGGAGGATATTTTAAAACCATCCTGATCTTTTTGGAAGTTAAGACCTGTGGAAGATTGGATGTATGCAGGGCTTAGGAAATCGGAAATAAGATCCCTGTCTTCAACTTCAGAGTTGGCTGGCTTAAAATATTTGTAACCCTTTAACAACTGCGTTCGTGCTTCAAGCTGAGTGGAAAGATAAAAGCCTTTTGAAAGTTCTCTACCATACTTACTTACAAACTTAAAGTTATCGTTGGTTTTTCGGGTTTTAAATGCTCGCTCAGCCTGTCTGTTAAAGCCAAAGTTGACGGTTAATTTGGTGTCCCAAATACGCCCTCCTTTTTTATAATTGGCAAATAGGTTGACACCAGTATTTAAAGCAAAAGAACTTGCACCACCAGCCGCCCAGTTGGATAGGCTCACTTGTTGGATGCTAAGGTTATAGTTTCCGCCTCTTTTCCAGTAATTCTGTTTGACCTCCTCTTTTATTATCAAGGAATCACCTAGCATGATCAAGGTTTCACCATTGATTACAATGGTGTCGGGAACAATTTTATTGTCCTGACACCATGCCTGATTGAGTGAGCTTGAAAATGATATGATTATTGCAAAAATGGTAAGATACCGAATCATTCCTGAATGGAGTTTCAATTAATACGTAAAGATACGTTTCTTATTCAAATCTAATTAGTTCTTTTTGATGATTAACTTTTGACCTATTTTGATGATAGTTTGGTTTTGGATGTTATTCCAGGTTTGAATTTCTGAAACGGAAACACCATATTTTCTAGCAATAGCATATAGTGTTTCACCTTGGGAAACTGTATGTGTAATATTGCTGCTGACAGGACTAGGCTTTGGTTGTATATTTTGCTTTGGTGCTGGGCTTGTCTTTTGGTTTGGTGTAGAAGAATTCGCTTGTTGGGTAGCAGGATTTACAGACATGATTCTGATATCTTCATTTCTGCCTCTGTATTTTTGTAAATTTAAGACCATTCCAGCTCTTAGATCTTCATCTTTATAAATCCTGTTTTTGGCTTTAAGAGAATGGAGTCTTATCCCATATGCTTGGGATATACTCCACAGCGTTTCTCCCTTTTTAACAATATGGTGGGGTACATTGGCCTTTGCTTTTTTCTTTTTAGTATAATAGTATTGCCCTCGCTGTATTCGGTCATTTTTTGAGAGGTCATTTCTGCGACGAAATTTACCGTCTTTCATTCCGATTTTCTCAGCAAATGCTTCAGGAGTGCTATTTACAGCTGCTTGAATTCCCTTTATGCCATTCACCTTGATTTGACCGGTTTCAAATGGTTGAGCTTGCCTGCCACTTATCTTAGGATATCCCACAGCATTTTTGAATTCCTCAGTTGGTAAGCTGTAATTTTCTGGATTGATATTGCTAGAACTTGAAGAGGTCAAAACTGGAGTTAGTGGAGCAGATCCAGTAGCTAGGTAAATAAGTGAATAGCTTTTGCCTTCTGGGATTTTGTTTCCTGTGATCCATTTATTGTACTCTTTAAGTTCCGATTCAGAAATCCCAATATTCTTAGAAAGTGCTTTTACGGTTGTTGGTCCTTGAACGGAAACTTCTTTTAAGTATCGGTTGCTGGTAAACTTGCCAATACTGTTTTCAAATGCGATTTTATGGGCTAAATATTTTTTGAAATACCAATGGGTGCTTTTGGTGATTTTCATGGATGTATGCCCGTTGTATTTGCTCCCAAAGTAGTTTTTTGCACCTCCAAGACCCATTTGATAAGAAACCAAGGCACATACCCAATTGTCAAAATAGTTATTGTGTTTTTTAAGATAAGTCGCCGCACCTCTAGTAGAAGCTACTATATTTTTTCTTTCATCTATTTGATTATCCACCTGAAGGAATACCTCATGAGCGGTTCCTTTTTTAAATTGCCAAAACCCAACTGCATTTGAAGTGGATACTGCATCTGGAATAAGTCCACTTTCTTGAATGACCAAATATTTTAGATCATCAGGAGCTCCTTGTTCATATAGTACCTTTTCAATGATGGGCATATAAAGATTGACTCTTTCCAACTTCATATTGAAGAACCTTTCGCTTCTGCAAAGGGCATCTACATCCAATTGAATATCCCTCTGTGCCTGGTCATTGAGCTGTAAGGTCATTCCAGCAAACTGTATGGTACTTGGCACCCTTGGTGCTTGGGCGTAAAGCGTTGAGGAAAGTAATGTGAAAAAAAGGCCTAGCCCGAATATGACGTTTTGGCGATAAGTGAAATTCATGTTGGTGAAAGAATAATGAAACTGTTCAGAGAAATAATGTAATGGCGTTCAGTCTAATATAACAAATAAAGTCTTTTGTGTAAAACTATAGTTTTCTAGCCATCATGATGCCATCTCTGATAGGAAATAATACATTTTCCACTCTTGGGTCGGCTTGGATCATATCATTGAAATCCATTATTACCCTGGTGTCCTTGTCTATTTTCTCAGCAGGATCCTTGAGTACTTTTCCAGACCAAAGCACATTGTCAGCCATAATCAATCCTCCTTTGCTTACTTTATCAATGACCAAGTTATAGTAATTGATATAGTTTTTTTTGTCCGCATCGATGAATACCATATCGAAAGTCTCATCTAATTCAGGGATAATATCCATTGCATTGCCAAGTTTATATTCGATTTGGCTCGCTAGTCCTGATTTGTCAAAGAAGCCTCTTACCATGTCTTCAAGTTCATCGTTTTTGTCCAATGTGATAATCTTGCCTCCTTGGTCTAGCCCTCTGGCCATACAAATGGCAGAATAGCCTGTGTAAGTGCCTATTTCTAGAATTGTTTTTGGTTTTTGCATCTTGGTGAACAATTCAAGGGTTTTCCCTTGAAGGTGGCCAGACAGCATTCTTGGCATCAATACTTTAGCATGGGTCTCGCGGCTGATGAGCTGTAGTAGCTCGTCCTCATTACTAGTATGCTGTTCACAATAATTTTGTAATTCTTCGCTGATGAATTCCATTGTTAGTTGGGTAAATAGGTTAGAAAACTTAATTGATCTTCCATAAAAACTTCCTGGGCTATATCCTGTAGTTCTTCTGAACTGGTGTTTCTGATTATACCAAAGATATGATCCAGCGATTCGATTTTTCCTTTGTCCAATAGGTTTTTACCAAAAACCAGCATCAAAGCAGCATAGTTTTCTTCAGCCATGGCCATTTGACCTATCGCCTGTTCTTTGGCCATATGTAGCTGTAGTGTGCCTAGTTTTTTCTCTCTTAATTTTTTGAGTTCACGCATTACCAAATTTTGGGCCTTTTTGGCTGTTCGTTCTTCAGTGCCATAGAATATACCGACAAAACCAGTGTCTTTATATACTTGATAAGCAGACTCTACACTATACACATAGCCATATTTTTCCCTTAAGGAGAGATTTAACCTTGAGTTCATGCTGGGACCACCTAGAATGTTGTTGAGTAGAAAGAGTTTGAATCTTTTAGGATGGTATATGGAATAGGCTGGTTTCCCGATAGCACAATGTGATTGGGTAATGTCCTTATATACAGTTTTATGCTGTGGTGTGTAATGGCCGAAATCACTTCTTATATAAAGGCTCTTTTTGGTTGGAATCTCATTTAATTTGGGTTCCAGTTGATTTAGTACCTTCTTAAATGAAATGTTTCCGACAACAGAAAAGACAATTTTAGTGGTGTCCATTCTGGTAGAGATAAAGTCAAAAAAGTCTGATTGGCAAAAGGAGTTGACGGTATCTTCAGTTCCAAGGATATTTCTCCCCAATGAGTGGTTTTGGAATACCACTTCGTCAAATTCATCCTGAATGGCGTCATCAGGAGAATCTCTATACATGGCCATTTCCTCCAATATCACTTGCCTTTCTTTTTCTATTTGCTTTTCGGGAAAGGTGCTATGGAAGGTGATATCATAAAGGAGCTCGGCAGCTTTATTGAAATGTTCTTTTAAAATGGAGGAGTAAAAGCAGATTTTTTCCTTGGTGGTATAGGCGTTTAATTCTCCACCCACAGATTCAAGGCGATTTAAAATATGAAAAGCTTTCCTTTTGGTGGTGCCCTTAAAGGCCATATGCTCCCAAAAATGAGCCAATCCAGCTTGTTCTAGGGTTTCGTCTCTGCTTCCAATATCAAGAATAAATCCGCAATGCACTAATCGGGTATGGTTAACCTCTTGATGGACTATGCGAATTCCATTCTGTAATTCTTTGATGTTATATGACATGTAATAAACGCTTTCAGCTTTGAAATTACGAAAATAATGTACATTGTCTGGATATTTTTTTGAAGGAAAGAATTATGTTAATTTTAGCGGATTGAAGGCCCTTTTTAAATGGGCTTTAGCCATGTAAATTATTCAAAAGCCCATTATGACAGAGCAAGGGGAGAAGCTAAAGGCTTCATTGATCATTTCAGTTTATAAAAACACGAAATTTCTTAAAGCAGTTTTGGATTCACTGGCTGATCAAACAGAAAACAGTTTCGAAGTGATCATTTCGGAAGATGGGAATTCCAGAGAAATGAAAGCTTTTATAGATGGATATTCTTTTAAGCACCCTTTCAAACATCTTCATCGAGAGGATTTGGGATGGCAGAAAAATAGGGCTTTGAATGAGGCGGTTAGAAAGTCGGAATCAGATTGGTTGGTCTTTATTGATGGGGATTGTGTCTTGCATCCTAGGTTTATGGAGTTCCATATAAGTGGAGCAAATCCAAATCATATCTTGGCTGGTAAAAGAATTAAATTGGATGCCACTACCTCTGATATGTTGTTGAATGGAGAACTTAGCTCAAAAAATATAAATAGATTTCTAAAGAAAAATTTCAGAACTATTAAAAAGCGAGGAGCAGAATTTGTCGAGGAAGGCTTTTTTATCGATCCTAAGGGCTTGTTTGGGTTTCTGGTGAGGAAGAGGTCGATGAGGAATTTAAAAGGCTGTAATATGTCTTTTCACAAGGAAGCGATCTATGCCATAAATGGTTTTGATGAAGATTATACCAAGCCAGCTGTTGGGGAAGATGCTGACTTACTATGGCGATTTAATGGACTTGGTTACCAAATAAAATCATTAAGGAATTTGGCAGTACAGTATCACCTTTATCATAAGGAAAGCTGGACAGACCAGAAGGATAACTTAGCAATAATGGAGAAGAATAGGACAAGCAATAAGTTTGTTTGTGAAAATGGAATTAGCAAAAAGTAAAATGAGATATACAGCAATCAATCGATCATTCTACATAAAAAACAGGGAAAAGCTCGCAAAGGAACTCAAACCAAGGTCTTTGGCTATTTTTCATTCTAATGATTTGATGCCCACCAATGCAGATGGGACGATGAAGTTTCGGCAAAATAACGACTTGTTTTACTTTAGTGGTATTGATCAGGAAGAAACTGTTTTGCTGATATGTCCAGATTTTCCCAATGAAGCCATGAGGGAAATCCTTTTTGTTAGGGAGACCAATGAACATATTGCAATTTGGGAGGGCAATAAATTGACTAAGACAGAGGCGGTTGAGATTTCAGGTGTAAACCAGATAAAGTGGACGTCAGATTATGAAGGAATGCTGAGTCAACTTATGGTTTATTGTGATCATGTGTTTCTTCACACTAATGAACATAGGGGTGCCTCCAAAGAGGTCGAGACAAGAAATGCTCGTTTTATTAAGAGAATTAGGGAAGTATTTCCATTGCATAATTACCAGCGAATAGCTCCAATTATGGAGGGTTTGAGGGCGGTTAAAGAGCAAGATGAAATAAATCAAATGCAGCGAGCCTGTGATATAACTGAAAAGGGATTCAGAAGAGTGTTGAGGTTTGTGAAGCCTGGAGTGAAGGAATATGAGATAGAAGCTGAATTTATACATGAATTCTTGAGGAATGGAAGTAGGGGGTTTGCTTATGAGCCTATTATTGGCTCAGGGGAAAACAGTTGTGTTTTGCATTATTTGGAAAATAATAAGATTTGTAATTCCGGGGAGCTGATACTTATGGATGTAGGCGCTGAATATGGGAATTATAATGCCGATATGACTAGGACCATTCCAGTAAATGGCCGGTTTAACCCGAGGCAAAAGGCAGTTTATGAAGCTGTATTAAGGTTGAAGAAAGAAGCAGTAAGCATGCTTAGGCCTGGAACAGTTATTCAGGAATATCAAAAAGAGGTTGGTAAAATAATGGAGTCAGAGCTTATAGGCTTAGGTTTATTGGATAGAAAGGAAGTTAGGAATCAAGATCCTTTCAATCCATTATATAGAAAATATTTTATGCACGGAACTTCCCATCATTTGGGGCTGGATGTTCATGATATTGGGCCTGTATATGAACCTATCAAGCCAGGGATGGTGTTTACAGTGGAACCAGGAATTTACATTCGAGAAGAAAAGATAGGGATCAGATTGGAGAATAACTACGTGATAGGTCAAGAGGAGAACTTGGACCTAATGGGGAATATTCCTATTGAGTTAGAAGAAATAGAAGAGCTTATGAATGCTTAGGATGCTTTTAAGAAAAATAAAAAAAACCGCAGCTGAAAAGTTGCGGTTTTTTTTATGTTTACTCGGAGATAATTATCCGATTGCAATTCTTTTGAAGTCTACAACAGTAAGACCTTTAGAAACACCGTCAAGGTACTGAGCAATGCTTTTGCTGTTGTCTTTAACGAAAGCTTGGCTAAGCAAAGTGTTTTCTTTGTAGAACTTGTTCAGTTTACCCATAGCGATTTTTTCAATCATAGCTTCAGGCTTACCTTCAGCAAGAGCTTGCTCTTTACCAACGGCAATTTCTCTTTCTACTAAAGAAGCATCTACTCCATCCTTGTCAACAGCTACTGGGTTCATAGCTGCAATTTGCATAGCTACGTCTTTTCCAGCTTCTTCAACGTCAGCACCACCTACGTTGTTAAGTGCTACTAGTACACCCAATTTACCGTTAGAGTGGATATAAGGAACAACAGCTTCACCTTTTACTACCACGAAGTTACTGATTTCGATTTTCTCACCGATTTTACCAGTCATTTCGATGATTTTCTCACCTACAGTGATGTTCTCGTATGGCAAAGCAAGAATTTCGTCTTTGCTAGAAGCTCCTTTTTCAACAGCTAGGTCAAGGATAGCGTTAGCAAATGCTACGAACTCTTCATTTTTAGCTACGAAGTCAGTTTCACAAGTAAGAGTGATAAGGACACCTTGAGACTTGTCAGCACTTACACTAGTAACTACTACACCTTCTTTAGTTTCGCGGTCTGCACGGGATGCAGATACTTTTTGTCCTTTTTTTCTTAAAATATCAACCGCTTTTTCAAAATCTCCTTCAGCTTCGGTAAGGGCCTTTTTACAGTCCATCATACCGGCACCAGTCATTTGTCTTAGTTTGTTTACCTCTTGTGCAGTAATAGCCATTGTTAGATATTTTTAATTATGATAATGATGACTTTTAATTGAATATTTCATTTCAGAGACTGAAATGAATGGGTAATAACAAAAAAATTGAACATAGGTAATTTACCGTATGTTCAATTTTCTGTTATTATTAAATCATAGTGGATTACTCTTTGGTTTCGGCAGCGTCAGCAGCTTTTTTTGCTTCTTCTTCCTCAGAGAGTTTAGCCTCTTCTTTATCTTTCTTTCTCTCAGAAAGACCTTCTTCGATAGCTGAACCAACGGCTTTCACCAAAAGTGAAATGGATTTAAATGCATCGTCATTGGCTGGGATTGGGAAGTCCACTTCACCAGGGTTAGAGTTTGTATCTACCAATGCGAATACAGGGATACCAAGCTTTTTAGCTTCGGCAATTGCGATGTGTTCTCTTTTGATATCGATCACGAAAAGCGCAGCTGGAAGACGAGTTAGGTCAGCAATACCTCCCAATACATTTTCCAATTTCTCACGCTGTCTTGTAATCATCAAGCGCTCTCTCTTTGCTAGGCTTGTGTAAGACTCTTCTTTCATCAATTTGTCAATAGAAGACATTTTCTTCAATGACTTACGGATAGTAGCGAAGTTGGTCATCATACCACCTAACCATCTTTCCGTAACGAAAGGCATTTTCAATCTTGCAGCTTCTTCAGCTACTAAGTCCTTAGCTTGCTTCTTAGTCGCTACGAACATCACTTTTTTGCCGGAGCGTACGATTTGCTTGATTGCGTTGGATGCTTCTTCAAGGCAAACGAGCGTTTTGTTTAGATCAATGATGTGGATACCGTTCTTCTCCATGAAGATGTACGGCGCCATTCTAGGATCCCACTTTCTTGTTAAGTGTCCGAAGTGAACACCAGCATCCAGTAAGTCTTTATATTCGATTTTAGCCATTTAAATATGTATGTTTTATATAATATCTGAGTATGGTCCAGATTAACGTTTAGAGAACTGGAATCTTCTTCTAGCTTTTCTACGTCCTGGCTTCTTACGTTCAACCATTCTTGGGTCACGAGTAAGGAATCCTTCTTTCTTCAATGCAGGTCTGTGCTCTTCATTGAATTCACAAAGGGCTCTTGAAATGGCCATTCTGGCTGCTTCAGCTTGTCCTTTGATTCCTCCACCGTCTACATTGATTTTGATATCGTAAGCTTCACCCTCATTAACTAAAGTAAGAGGTTGCTTAACTACAATCTGGTGCAGGTCAAACGGGAAATAAGATTCTAGGCTTCTGTTATTTACAGTGATTTCACCTTTGCCCGGCTTCATATAGATCCTTGCAACAGATGTTTTTCTTCTACCGATTGTATTGATAACTTCCATGGAATGATCAAATTATAATTTAATTTCTTTTGGTTGTTGTGCTTCATGAGGGTGCTCAGCACCTTCGTACACATAAAGATTGGTATACAACTTACTTCCTAGTCTGTTTTTAGGAAGCATACCTTTTACTGCTTTCTCAATAAGGATAGCAGAAGACTTCTCCTTCAAAAGTTTAGGAGTAGAGATTCTTTGACCACCTGGGAAACCTGTGTGACGAACATAAACTTTCTCGTCCCATTTTTTTCCGGTTAACCTGATTTTGTCTGCATTGATGACAATTACATTGTCTCCGCAGTCTGCATGAGGAGTATAGCTAGGCTTGTTCTTTCCCCTTAGAATTTTCGCTACCTCACTTGCAAATCTACCTAGTACCATAGATTGGGCATCCACTATTACCCAGTTCTTCTGTACGGTCGCACTGTTTGCTGATACGGTCTTATAGCTTAAAGTATCCACTGTGTAAACGTTTAATTATTAGCTTGTTAAATACATTTCACCCTAAAAAAGGGACACAAAGATAGAAGGATTTCCATACATATGCAAAATATCTTGAGGTTTACTGCCTAATTTTCACAAGGATAGCTAATTATATAGCATAAATCCCTGGAAGTGTCCACGGTAATTAATGCTTGGGAAATCCCAGTTTTGATCTTTTTGAATCTAGCTGGTCTTTTCCAATTGTTTCATCAATACCGAATAGTCTTTAGGGTAAGGGGCGGTGATGTTGATTGCTTCTCCGTCCAGTCCCTTGAAGGCTATTGAATAGGCATGCAGTGAAACCCGCTGCATAATTGGAAGTTCTTCAGTGCCTTTTTTAAGGTTGAATTTTCTTTTCAGATCTGATAGGTATAATGGCTTTCCTCCATACATCACGTCTCCACAAATCGGCGAATTCAAATAAGATAAATGAATTCTGATTTGATGAAGTCGACCTGTTATGGGTTTACACTCTATTAAAGAATGGGCATAAAAGGTCTTCAACGTATTGAAGTAGGTGGTGGCTGGTTTTCCTTTGATACTGATCTTGGCTATCCCCTTATTGGTTGCGATCAGGTTTCTGTCCACAAGTTCATCTTTATACTCATGGATTCCATCCACTACTGCATGGTAGATTTTGTCTACTTTTCTGTTTTCAAATTGGATGGCGATATTTCTATACGCCTCCGGGTTCTTTGCAATTACCAAACATCCTGAAGTTTCCTTGTCCAATCTGTGACACACCTGGGCATCTGGAGTGTGACTCTTGGCCAAATGGAGAATGTTTTGTCTTTCATGCCTATCGTCTAAGGTCGATAAGTATGGAGGCTTATTGATGACTATATAGTCCTCGTTTTGAAACAGAATAAGATCATTAAAATCTACTTTTTTCATACAGCCTGGCTTACACCTTCCAAATCAATGTGCAAAATTAGGTAAAAAATGGATAGGTAAAAAATGCTGAGCCAAATATTATGTGGTGAAATTGAAGGATTAATGTTTGTCCTCTTTTTTCTTTTTTTCCAGTGGAAGTGAAAAGCTGAAGTTGGAGCCTTTTCCCACTGTTGAAGAAACCGATATTTTGCTTTTGTGCCCCTCTAGGATATGTTTTACTATGGCCAGGCCAAGACCGGTACCTCCCATTTCTCTTGAGCGGCTTTTATCCACACGGTAAAATCTCTCAAATATCCTTTTGATATCTTCAGCGGGTATCCCCAGGCCATTGTCCTGAATATCGACCGTTAGGTTGTTTTTGGATGTTTTAAGGGAAACTATTGCTTCTCCACCTTCTTTATTGTATTTGATGGCATTGGATAGGAGGTTTTGACAGACACGATAGATTTTGTCCTGGTCAGCTTTGATGATATAGGACTTATTGTGATTGTATAAGAACCTTAAGTTTATATGTCTTTTTTCTGCTTTGTGTTCAAGCTCTTCCATGACCTCATCAATGAGGCTGACCATATCAAATTTTTCGAAATTAAATTTCACTACGCCGCTTTCCATATGACTTAGTGTAAGTAGGTCTTGAACTAGGTGGTCTAGGGCGTTAAGGCTTTTTGCTGCCCTTTTTAAAAATTTGTCCCTTACTTTGACGTCTTCAACGGCTCCGTCAAGTAAGGTATGTACGTAGCCCTGGGCTGCAAAAATCGGGGTCTTTAATTCATGAGAAATGTCAGCAATAAATTCCCTTCTAAACGCCTCATTACGTTGTAAGGTCTCAATTTCTTTGTTCTTTGCTATTGCATAAGAATTGATGGTATTGTTTATTTTTCTTAATGGAGAGATAGAGCTCTTCTTTGGTTTTTGGGCAATTCCTGAGAGGTCTTTTTTTTGGATTTTTTCAAGAGCCGAATAAATATTGCTTATCTCCTTAAAAATTAAAAACTCTAAAGTGACATTCATTAATAGGTAAGAGATGGACATAGTTAATGCCCAAGCAACAGTCAGTAATAATAAAGTCGCATCATCCATTAAGGATAGAAATGCGACTGTAAAGACTGAAATAGCAAATGCCAGTACGAGGGCAATCCCTCTGGAAGTGGTAAGCATATTTTAATTGTTGTCGAACTTATATCCTACGCCTTTTACGGTTGTGATATAATTGTCTCCTATTTTTTCGCGAACTTTTCTTATGTGCACATCTACTGTTCGGGCAAGGACAAAAACGTCAGATCCCCAGATGTTTTGTAATAATTCGTCCCTGCTAAACACCATATTAGGGTTTTTAGCCAAGAAATACAATAGCTCGAATTCCTTTTTTGGAAGGGTGATGGTTTTGCCTGCTTGATCAATGGTAAAGCTGCTTCTGTCAATAGTCAGGTCCTTGATGCGGATTTGTGATACATCTTGCTCTTTCTTTGACTCTCTTCTAAAGAGTGCAGCAATCCTGCTGACCAATGCCCTTGGTTTGATTGGCTTCGTGATATAGTCATCAGCACCAACATCAAATGCTGCTACTTCGGAGTATTCTTCAGAGCGGGCGGTTAAGAAGATGATGAAGGTGTTTTTTAGCTCCTCCATGTCTCGGATTTGCCTACATGTTTCTACACCATCCTGGTTGGGCATCATGATGTCCAATAAGATTACATCAGGTTTGAATTTAGAGGCTGTTTCGACGGCTTTGATACCGTCGTTGGCTGATTTGACATCGTAGCCTTCTTTTTCTAAATTGTAGGTTAAGATTTCAATAATATCTGGTTCATCATCTACTACCAGAACCTTGATTTTTGGTTTGTCACTCATTTGACTTTGCCAGTTAAAATTGCTTAAAAACAGTGCTAATTTAGAAAAACTATGAAAAGAAATAACATGAATCAGTAAAAATGCCGTTTTAGTCAATATAATGTTCTGTGAAAATGACTGAATATTAATTTAATGTTACGTCATGATGATCTATTTGTTACGCAAGCCTTTTATGGATGTTACCTCCATGTTAAGTGCTCCAACCACCAAATCTGCTTCAATTTTTACCGGTATTCTGTTTTTATCATTAGTAATCCAGATTTTTATGGGGTTTTTGCCACTGAATAATTTATTACTTGGCATAATAGGGGAGATGACAAAGGTGTTGAAGTCTCCAATTTTGGTGGAAACTTTGTCTTTGCCTTTATATATTAATTTTAGGTTATAAGTTTTTTCATCAAAGAATCCCTTGATGCTAATTGTGTCTCCTTCTTTGAATTTATCAAGTTCCAAATGCCTCAAATAATAGAATCCGCTAACAATATCTTGGATTTCTGGGGCAATATCATGTTCTAAAGTCTTAACTATTCTTCTGTTTTCTCGGTCATATAAATTGGTGGTAGCTTTTTCGTTTTCATGGTCTAAATCGACTACCTCGTGTTTACGGTACCCGCCCTCTTCAATGTGTCGGTAGGATCGGTAGGGGATGTTTTTAGTGGTGTCCATATAAGTTCCCCAGTTATCTTTAACTTTGAAAATGCTGAAAATACTGAGCGTTTTTCCATAAACATCAATTTTGTAACTAGGTCGATCCTGGATCTGATGTATGTTTTTATCAATGATCATTTTTGCTTCCGCAGCATTGAAAAATAAATATTTGACTTTGAAGGTCAATTCCTCTCCAGCCATATAAGGTTTTGAATCGCCATTTTGCCCAAGAGCTGAAGAAGCCATGGTAATAGCCAAATAAAAAAAGATTAAAAATAATTTGGGATTTAAGGGCATATTCCGTGCTTATTACTTGTGCATGCGGTGAAGTTCAAAAGTTATACCAATTTCATATGGATCAAATTTATGCAATTTTCTAATTTATAAAAACGTCATTTGAAAACAATGGTTGTTTGGAAAGTTGATATTAAAGTAACGAATGATTACTTTCACGTATTAATTATACACCAAGTTTCTACCTTTTGATATATGAGTGAAAATACTGAAAAACTAAAAGCACTTCAGCTTACGATTGACAAATTAGAAAAAACCTACGGTAAAGGTACTGTCATGAAGCTGAGTGACAATACGGTCGTTGATATTCCCGCGATTTCTACAGGTTCGTTGGGCTTGGATATGGCCTTGGGTATAGGAGGGGTGCCGAAAGGCAGAATTATAGAAGTGTATGGCCCTGAATCCTCAGGTAAGACTACTTTGACCATGCATTGTATTGCTGAGGCACAAAAGCAAGGAGGTTTGGCTGCGTTTATTGATGCGGAGCATGCCTTTGATAAAATCTATGCAGAGAAGCTCGGTATTGATACAGAAAACTTATTGATTTCCCAGCCAGATAATGGAGAGCAGGCACTTGAGATTGCTGAGCACTTGATCCGTTCTGGAGCCATTGATATTATCGTGATAGACTCCGTTGCCGCTTTGGTGCCAAAAGGTGAGCTTGAAGGTGAAATGGGGGATAGCAAAATGGGACTTCAAGCTAGATTGATGTCACAGGCTTTGCGAAAGCTTACAGGAGCTATCAACAAAACGGGTTGTGCTTGTATATTCATTAACCAGTTGAGGGATAAAATAGGGGTGATGTTTGGAAGCCCAGAAACCACTACTGGTGGTAACGCCCTTAAATTCTATGCTTCTGTAAGGTTGGATATTAGAAGAATTGGCCAGATCAAGGAAAGTGCTGATAATATACTTGGTAATAGAACCAAAGTTAAGGTGGTGAAAAATAAAGTTGCACCTCCATTTAAAGTGGTTGAATTTGATATCATGTATGGTCAAGGAATTTCAAAAGTAGGAGAGATTATTGACTTGGGTGTTGAGTTTGACATTATCAAAAAAGCTGGTTCTTGGTTTTCCTACGAGGGTAATAAACTAGGTCAAGGAAGGGATGCTGTTAAGAAATTGATTCTAGACAATCCTGAGTTAATGGAAGAGTTAGAGATTAAGATTAAAAACAAAGCAGGTTTGAATGGCGCTGTTGAAGAAGAAATAGCAGAAAGTTGATTTTTGACTACATCAGATAATATTAAAAAAAGGAAGTCTCGGCTTCCTTTTTTTTGTGCTTAATTTGTTCTGATGGCTTCGACAGGATCCATTCTTGCTGCTAGTGCAGCAGGTATGGCTCCCGAAAGCATACCTATAGTTGAAGAAAGTCCAAGTCCCAAAATGATGTTTTTTGCGGAAAGAAAAACTTCCAAAGATCCAAGTGGAACAAAGGTGATTCCAAATACCAAGGCTAATCCTGCAATTCCCCCAAACAGGCTCAAGAAGGTGGCTTCAAACAAAAACTGCAAAAGGATGAAATAATTTTTTGCCCCCAATGATTTTTGGATCCCTATAATGTTGGTTCTCTCTCTTACCGATACAAACATGATGTTGGCAATTCCAAATCCGCCAACCAAGATAGAAAATCCGCCAATAACCGCTCCGGCTATACTGATAACATCAAATATTGCCCCTATAGCGTTTTGAATGAACTCTGATTTATTCAAAGCGAAACTGTTTTCTTCAATGGGTTTTAGGCCTCGCTTTGCTCTTAGTAAGCCAGTCATTTCGTTTTCAAGTGATACAAGGTCTCTGTCGCTTTCAAGGCCCTTGGCAGCGATTGTCGGTTCGACTCCCCAGCGTCCTAAATAGAACATCTTGCCAAAAGCCCCATAAGGGATGAGGCAGGCATCGTCTTTTGATGGAAGATCAAATAAGCCTTCTCCCTCTTCCTCTAAGATGCCTATGACAGTGAATTTTTTCCCCTTGATTTTTATTTCTTGTCCTATGATGTTTTGACCTTGAAAAAGTGCTTCGACGATCTTTGCTCCAATGACAGTTACATTTCTTGCAGCGGTAATTTCCATTTCTGTAAAATAACGTCCTTCAACAACTGGGATATCATATACATTTTGATGTTCGTAAACTACTCCTTGGAGGTTAGCTCCTTGGAAGGAGCTGCTTTTTCTTTTGATAGTGGTATTGGACGAGGCTGAAATAGTAATGGCATCGACATTTTTAAGTCTTTCTTTTAGAAATACAAATTCAGAATAATTGCCTGGTGGTCTGCGGAAATATTTCCACCAAGGATATTCCCCACCTCCTGCGGCAAATGGAAATCGGTCTACTCTTAATACATTGGTTCCCAAAAATGAAAAACTTGACTTGATGTTTTTTTCTAGGGAATCTACTAAGGTGAAAACTGCAATGATGGAAAAAATACCTATTGTAACTCCCAGTAGGGACAGTACAGTGCGGGTTAAGTTTGATTTTAGTGCCTGAATGGCAAACCTGAAACTCTCCCAAATAAGTCGGAAAACTATCACTGGATAAATTTTGTTTAAAAACTATTTGTCAATATAAGTAGATTTAGCTATAATTCTTTATAACTTTGCGGTTTTTACGACCGTATCGTAAAATCAAAATATTCATCGTATTTCTTAAAATTATATATGAAATTATCAGATTTCAAATTCGAAGTTCCTAAAAAGCTTATTTCTTTATATCCAACAGAAAACAGGGATGAATCCCGTTTAATGGTGGTCCACAAGGACACCGGTGAAATTGAGCACAGGATTTTCAAGGACATCATTGAATATTTTGACGAAGGCGATGTCTTTGTTACTAATAATACCAAGGTGTTCCCTGCCCGTCTTTATGGTAATAAAGAGAAGACCGGAGCCAAAATTGAGGTATTCTTGCTTAGAGAATTAAACCAGGAGTTGAGGCTTTGGGATGTCTTGGTGGATCCTGCCCGTAAAATCAGAGTGGGCAACAAGCTTTACTTTGGAGACAGTGATTTGGTAGCAGAGGTTATAGATAATACTACTTCCAGAGGAAGGACTATCCGGTTCTTATTTGATGGAACTGATGAAGAGTTTTATAAGACCATCGATGCATTAGGAGAAACGCCTATACTCAAAGACTTTATTGAAAGAAAAGTAGAAGAGGAGGATAGAGAAAGATATCAGACAATTTATGCTGAACACGTAGGGGCGGTAGCAGCACCAACAGCTGGTTTGCACTTTACTCCTCATTTGTTAAAGCGTCTGGAAATCAAAGGTGTTGATGTAAGTCCTATCACTTTACATATTGGTTTAGGAACTTTCCGTCAAGTGGACGTGGAAGATTTGACCAAACATAAAATGGATTCTGAGAATTATGATATTCCAGAGCAGACTGTTGAGTTGGTGAACAATGCCTTGGATGCTAAGAAAAGGGTAGTTGCAGTAGGAACTACTTCGCTAAAGACTATAGAGTCTTCAGTTACTGCCAATAATAGGCTAAAGGCGTCTAGCGGATGGACAGATAAGTTCATCATTCCTCCTTATGATTTCAAAATTGCCAACGCTTTGATAACCAACTTCCATATGCCTGAATCAACATTGTTGATGACCACGGCAGCTTTTGGAGGTTATGACTTGATCATGAAGGCTTACCAAGAAGCAGTTAAAGAAAAATACAGGTTCTTCTCCTACGGGGACGCCATGTTGATCATCTAAAAAATATAAAGGCTCCATTCGGAGCCTTTTTTATTGCCATTTTGGTAAAACAAAGATAATTTATTTCTAGATCATAAGAAATTCAATTTCCCTACTTTTGCGGAAATTTAATGAATCGATATATGAAAAAAGCGGCCATTATAGTAGCAGGGGGAAAAGGCGCCAGAATGGGTGCTCCTATTCCAAAGCAGTATTTGGAAATAGGAGGAAGACCTGTCCTGATGCATACTTTGAAGGTTTTTTTTGACTTTGATCCAGAAATGAAGTTGGTTCTAGTGATACCGGAAGGAGATTTTTCCTTTTGGAAAGAATTGTGTGAAAAGTTTGATTTTAAAATCCCACATGATTTGGTTGCGGGTGGAAAATCCCGATTTCAATCTGTTAAAAATGGACTGGGAAGTATAGATTGGGCAGCAGGTTTGGTGGCTATTCATGACGGGGTAAGACCATTTGTTGATGAAGTAGTAATCAGGAATTCATTTCAGGAAGCTGCCAAGAACGGAAGTGGAATAGCGGTGGTACCCTTAAAAGACTCCATTAGGAAATTGACGGACAGTAACCAGTCTTTTTTTCAGGAAAGAGAGTACTTTAGATTGGTTCAGACTCCGCAAACTTTTGACCTGGCCAAAATAAAGAAGGCTTTTGATGTGACTGAGCTGCGCCACTTCACGGATGATGCAACCGTCTATGAACATCAAGGCTGGCAAGTAAGTCTGGTGGCAGGTAATTTGGAGAATATCAAGATTACCACTCCAGAAGATATGGATTATGCGAATTATTTGATCCAGAAAAAAAAGGGTTAATCCTTTACCGATGAAAAGGGACTGTTCACCGAGAAATTTCAGGTGATGACCTATTTGTGTTCCCATTTGAATATAGACTTTGGTAGTTTTATTTAATTATTAGTATTAGGACTAAAAAATAAAGCTATGTCAAGAAGAGTAGGAAATGCTGATGGAGGTAGGTTCACTACCGGTTTAATTGTAATTTCTGTTGGATTAATTCTGTTAGTAAGAAAATTAGGTATTGGGATTCCAGATTGGATTTTTTCCTGGCCTATGATATTTATAGCTATCGGATTAGTCATCATGGCCAAACATAATTTTAGAAGTGGTTTGGGCGCTTTTATGTTGCTGTTCGGTGGCTTTTTTCTTCTGAAAAATGAATTTCATTTCTTCCCTGTAGGATTGGGGGCTTTTATAGTTCCTGTAGTGCTGATTTTGCTTGGCCTATTTTTAATGGTTACCAAAAAGCAATCAAGGTTTAATGACTTTTCGAATTTTGGTCCGATCAACAAGGAAGGGTTACAGGGCAAAGGAAAAGGTACAGGTGAAACCGTTATGTCAGATAAGGATTATAATTTTGGATCAGGTCCAAGTGGTTTCCAATCTGATGATCTTGACATGTTGAATTCACAAGCATTGTTTTGTGGAATACAGAAGCGTGTGCAGTCCAAAAACTTTAAGGGAGGTAAGATTTCTGCGATTTTTGGAGGAACGGAGATTGATCTTACCCAGGCAGATTTGGCAGAAAATGCAGTTTTAAATATTGAAGTTGCCTTTGGAGGAGTGAAGTTATTAGTGCCACCACACTGGGAGTTGAGAATGGGAGTAAGTAATATATTTGCTGGCGTGGAGGATAAGCGAATGTATCCTAAAGGGACAGAAGAGTCTGGTAAGGTACTCACCATTACCGGAACTGTTGTTTTTGGAGGACTTGAGATCAAGTCATTCTAAGAATCAATCTGGAAAATCTTAATTTAACCCGAATTACGCCATAGATCTTCTATTGCTTAATTCGGGTTAAATTGTTGGCTTCACTTATAGAATGAAAAGCATGTATGGATCTTTATAAAACCAGAAGATAAAATGATTGGTAAAATGTTGGTTTCCTCACAGTATGGCTGGTTAAAGCTGTTGCCTCTTTTTCTGCTTTTTTTAGGGGGAGGCACATTTTTACTTCATTATTATGGAGAAGGGGTTTCTAAGGCGTTGATTGATAGTGGTGTATATACAGTCTTGTTGTTTGTGGGATTTTTATTGTTGGAGAATGTATTTAGATTTTATAAACCTCAACAAGAAAATTTGTGGTTAGCATTTTTATTGCCCCTGATGATGGCCATATTGGTGGTTATTACCGGAAGGTTTGTTTTGCCCTTTATGATAGATGATTCGTTGTTTATTAAGCAGTCTATGATGGTAAGGGGGGCTTTGGTGCTATTGGCTTTTATGGGGTATGTTCTGGTTCTAATTGTCAATGGGAAATTGGAAGATCAGTTGGAAGTGAGAAAGCGAGAAGAGATGATCACAAAGATGGCCAAAGAGGCAGAACTATTTCATTTGAGGCAACAATTACAGCCCCATTTTCTATTCAATAGTCTTAATTCTATTAATGCTTTGGTTAAAAGACAGCCAGATAAGGCAAGGGAAATGATTTTGCAGCTTTCTTCTTTTTTGCGGGGGACCATCAAGAAGGATGAGAAGGAATGGGTAAGTGTTGAGGATGAGACGGAAACATTAAAGCTTTTTTTGGAAATTGAAAAAGTACGGTTTGGTCACAGATTGGATGTTAACTTTAAAGTAGATGAAAACAGTTTGGCGCTTAAGTTGCCCCCATTGCTTTTGCAGCCTTTATTGGAAAATGCAGTAAAACATGGACTTTATGGGTTGGTTGAAAATGTGGTTATCAGTTTGAAAATTGAGAAGGTTAAGAGTTATCTGGAGGTGAATATTTCAAATCCATTTGATCCGGGATCTGTAAGTGAGGAGGGTACTGGATTTGGACTAGAGTCCGTAAAGCGCAGGCTTTATCTGTTTTTTGGACGGAATGACCTTTTGAGTTTTGTTAAGTCCAATAATATGTTTCATGTAAAATTGAGAATTCCTCTATATAATGATTAAGACGGTAATTATAGACGATGAACCTTTGGCAGCACAGCTGCTGGAGGAGTATCTTGAAGATTTTCCTGATTTTCAGGTGATGGAGATATGTTCGGATGGTTTTCATGGACTAAAAGCTATTCAGCTACATGAACCTGATATCATCTTTTTAGATGTTCAAATGCCAAAGATCAATGGTTTTGAAATGTTGGAACTGTTGGACCAACCACCCGCAGTTGTGTTTACCACGGCTTATGATGAATTTGCGATGAAGGCTTTTGATGCGCATGCGCTTGATTATCTCTTAAAGCCTTTTTCGAAGGATAGGTTCGCACAATCAATCCAAAAGTTTCTTGTCATGGGTAATCAGGGGTATTTGGATAATTTGCAAGTGAAAGATTTAATGGGAGGATTTGCTCGTAGGATTGTGGTCAAAGATAAAGGAGAGATTTTGGTGATACCAGTAGGGGATGTGGGCTATCTTGAGGCTAATGATGATTATGTGAATATTTATTATGCAGGGAAGAAATACATGAAAAACAAAACTTTGAAATATTTTGAAGAAGCCCTTGACCCAAAATTATTCGTCAGGGTTCATCGTTCTTACATCGTGAAGGTATCAGAGATCTCTAAAATTGAGACTTATGAAAAAGATAGCCAAATACTAAAATTAAGGGATGGCAATTTCGTTCCCGTTAGTAAAAATGGGATGCTTAGATTGAAGAAAGTATTGGGTATATGAAGGCTATAGGCTATCAAAAAGAACAAAAAGAGCCCTTTTAAAAGGGGCTCTTTTTAATATTCATCTTCATTGAAGAAGAAGTCATCCTTTGTTGGATAATCAGGCCATATCTCCTCAATGTTTTCATACGGCTCGCCATCATCTTCAAGCTCTTGAAGGTTCTCAACTACTTCAAGGGGAGCTCCAGAACGAATAGCATAATCGATTAATTCATCTTTTGTTGCTGGCCACGGAGCATCTTCCAGATAAGACGCAAGTTCTAAAGTCCAATACATAGTGTCAACATTTTTAGTTTTTCCGCCCAGTGCGGGGTGCAAAAATATAAAATCTTTTAAGTTTTAAAACCTTTACTTAACTTTTGTTTGAAAGTTCTTTTAAGATATGGTTTTTAACATCTAGTTTTCTTTTGTAAGCGCCGAGTTTTCTGTACAGCATTGTCTCAAAGTCACTTTCATGCGAATGGAATTTTTCTGCGTTTTCTTTCACGGTATTCAATTCCTTCTCGTCACGTCCAATTAAGTCTTTAATGATATTAATTTTTATTTGACTCTTTTCTCTTTCACTCAGATCATGGAAGTTGTCATACTTAGATCTTGCAAGTTTGTTAAGAAAAGATTTTTCAAAAACCACATCAGTAAAGAAGACGAATAAACGTGAATATTGTTGTGCCTCTCTTGGCTTTTTCGGAGGAAGAGTTTTCCAATCTGCCTGTAATCTTTTGGCTTTGGAAATTTTTTCCGGAGTAGAATCTCCCTGAGAGAGGTTGCTCATTTCTTCAGCAAGCTTTTCGATTTTCTTGATCACTTCAAATGGCCTCAGTCTCGGCGCTCTGTCGCTTTGCATTGTTCTTTTGAAGCGGCTGAAAATCCTGTTGTTCAACTTTGAAAACTCATCCCATAAAGGCTGCCTTCTTTCTGCTGGTACCTTTCCGGACTCTTTCCATTGTTTTTGGATTTTCTTACTGATTTCAAAGGCTTGTTTGGCATCATGCATGGCAAAGGCTTCCCTTGCTTGAACTACCAGTGCTTCGTAAACTTTGATATTTTCATCTGCCTGCAGGGCTAGTCCCTCGAAATAATTTTTCCTGTTGTCGAAAAATATATCTGCGCAGCTTTGAAAAGCGTTTTCTATTTCCTCTTTTAATTCAGGGTCAACAGGTCCTGTTTTTATCCAGCGTAATTTTAAGTCTTTGAATTTTTCAGAGGTCTCCTTCCAATCAGTGCTGTCTTTTATGGCTTCAGCTTCCTTGATGAGTTCTTTCTTGATCTCAAGATTTCTCTCTCTGTTGGCATGGATGATTTCATTGAGGTACTCTTCTAATTGATTTAGTTCATCAATTAGGGGGACAAAATCTCCAAGGGCATCATAATTCATCAGGGCCTCTCTCAAATGGATAAGTTTCATTAGAAATGAACCCTTGTTTTGGTTCTCTTCTATATCCTTTTTGAGATCAGCGACCTTCTTTTCAGCGAGGGCAAAGCGGTCTTCAAAATATTTGATGGTGGAAGCTTCACTTTCTTTGACTTCACCGATCACTCTGTCCTCCTGATTCAAAAAACCCTTTAGATAAACTTTGCTGTCTTTAATGTATCCGTATGGATGCTCCATCTCGATTCAATAGGTTGGTGGTAAGTAGGCTAATTCTTGTTTTCTGCAAATTAATTAATTAAGATGCATTTATCCTAAGAAAGGCGATTATTTGCCATATTTGTTATTCCATAAATATAAACCATAAGGTAATTCAAAAAAATATGAGTGACGAGAAAATTATATTTTCAATGGCGGGGGTGTCAAAAATTTACCCTCCTCAGAAGAAAGTGTTGAAAGATATTTATTTATCGTTTTTTTACGGTGCTAAGATTGGAGTGCTAGGCCTGAATGGCTCAGGGAAGAGCTCCTTGCTGAGAATCATCGCAGGAATGGATAAAGAGTTTTTAGGGGAAGTAGTCTGGTCTCCAGGCTATTCTGTGGGGATGTTGGAGCAAGAACCACAGTTAGATCCTGATAAGACGGTTAAAGAGGTTGTTGAAGAAGCAGTGGCTGAAACTGTAGGTTTGTTGAAGGAGTTCGAAGAGATTAATGAAAAATTCATGGATCCGGCATTGATGGAGGATCCAGATGCAATGAATAAATTAATTGAACGTCAAGGTGAGGTGCAAGAAAAGCTGGATGCAGCTAATGCATGGGAGCTTGATGTGATGTTGGATAAGGCCATGGATGCTTTAAGACTTCCTCCTAGTGATGCGATTGTGAAAAACTTATCTGGAGGTGAGAAAAGAAGGGTAGCACTTTGCAGACTATTGTTACAGGAACCAGATGTGCTATTGCTAGATGAGCCTACCAACCACTTAGATGCTGAGTCGGTACTTTGGCTAGAGCAGCATCTTAAGCAATATAAAGGTACTGTTATAGCGGTAACGCACGATAGGTACTTCTTGGATAATGTTGCTGGTTGGATTTTGGAACTTGATAGAGGAGAGGGTATACCTTGGAAAGGGAATTATAGCAGTTGGTTGGATCAAAAGCAAAAGAGATTAAAGCAGGAAGAAAAGACAGAGTCAAAGCGTCAGAAAACGCTTGAAAGAGAACTTGATTGGATTAGGATGACTCCAAAGGCTAAACAGGCTAAAGGTAAGGCACGTCTGAACGCATATGAGAAACTTGTTGGAGAAGAAGCTAAAGAGAGGGAGGCCAAGTTAGAACTTTATATTCCACCAGGGCCAAGATTAGGTTCCAAAGTGATTGAAGTGAATGGTGTGTCTAAATCCTTTGGTGATAAATTGTTGTTTGAAGACTTGGAGTTTGCGCTTCCGCAAGGTGGAATTGTAGGGGTAATCGGTCCAAACGGAGCTGGTAAGTCGACTTTGTTTAAATTAATTACAGGCAATGAACAGCCTGATAATGGAAGTTTCGAAGTAGGGGAAACCGTTCAGCTTGCTTATGTAGATCAGGAGCATGATACCTTGGATCCTCAAAAGACTGTTTATCAGACCATATCTGAAGGCAATGAAAACATTAAACTGGGTAATAGGGAAATGAATGCTCGAGCTTATGTAAGTAAGTTCAATTTTTCAGGTTCGGATCAAGAGAAGAAGGTGGGTGTACTGTCTGGAGGTGAAAGAAACCGAGTGCATTTGGCCTTGACCTTAAAGGAAAATGGAAACCTATTATTGCTCGATGAGCCTACCAATGATTTGGATGTAAATACCCTAAGGTCTTTAGAGGAGGCTTTAGAGAATTTTGGTGGTTGTGCGGTAGTGATTTCTCACGATAGGTGGTTTTTGGATAGGATTTGTACGCATATTTTGGCCTTTGAAGGTGATTCCCAGGTTTATTGGTTTGAAGGGAATTTTACCGATTATGAGGAAAACAAGAAGAAGAGACTAGGCGATGTAACGCCTAAAAGGATTAAGTACAGAAAAATAAAATAAGCCAAGTATTTAATAGTTTGCGCTAAGGGAAAATCACCAAATTATATTAGTGGTGAATCAAGGTTAGGGAGTTAATTTTCCCTACCTTTGGCGGAAATTTGAAAATGCATTATTGGTATTGCTATGATCAGACAAATACTGCTTGCCCCAGGAGCTGATGAGTTGAATTATGAGATCAGGGGTATAGTTAAAAAGGCAAAGGTGATTGAAAGCCTAGGGCATGAAATTACCTGGGAAAATATTGGAGATCCTATACAGAAAAGCAACACTATTCCTGCTTGGATGAAGGAGATCGTACAGGACTTGGTCAGTGATGACAAGACTTACGGCTATGCTGATTCTAAGGGGATGTTGAAAACGCGTGAGTTTTTGGCCGGCTTGAATAATCAGCGTGAAGGTGTGAAGATTTCTGCAGAGGATATTCTGTTTTTCAATGGATTGGGAGATGCGATAGCAAAACTCTATCAGTTTTTGATTCCTACGGCAAGGATAATTGGCCCGTCTCCTGCCTATTCTACCCATAGTTCTGCTGAAGCAGCCCATGCCAATACTCTTCCGATTACTTATAAGTTGGATCCGGACAATAATTGGTATCCGGATATGGATGATCTATATAATAAAGTCAAGTATAATCCGAATATCGTAGGATTACTGATTATCAATCCTGATAATCCGACCGGGATGGTTTATCCAAGAGAGGTCTTGGAGCAGTTTGTGGAAATAGCTAGGGAATTTAATTTGCTTTTGATAGCTGATGAGATTTATCAGAATATTACCTATAATGGGTTTGAAGCTATTTCCTTGTCAGAGGTAATTGGGGATCTTCCGGGGATTTCACTAAAAGGTATCAGTAAGGAATTTCCTTGGCCAGGCTCAAGGTGTGGATGGATGGAATTCTATAATAAGGATGCTTCTGTAGAGTTCAATAAGCTATGCAATACCTTGGAAAATGCAAAGATGATCGAGGTGTGTTCGACCATGCTACCTCAGTTGGCCATTCCAAAAGTGATGAGCCATCCTGAATATGCTCCTTACCGTAAAGAAGCCAATGAAAGGATTGGTAAGCGAAGTAGGATAATGGAAGAGGTATTGTCAGGTGTTCCTGGAATTAAGTTTAATAAAACCAAGGGGGCATTCTATAATACCATTGTTTTTGATGAGAAGATGCTCAATGAAAAACAGTATCTGCCTGTAGAAGATGAGAGGGTGAAAGGATATCTGGATCAATGGCTGAAAGAAGATGATATGCCAAATGATAAACGTTTCGTTTATAACTTATTGGCTTCAGAAGGTATTTGTGTTGTTCCTGTGAGTTCATTTTGCTCTAATTTACGAGGGTTCAGAGTGACCTTGTTAGAGGAAAATGAAGATAAATTCAGGGATACCTTTACAAGAATTGCAAACAGCATTCGCTTTTATCTTAAGTCAGCTTGAGTTAGAAATCAAATTGAATATGATATATGAGCAGCTTTCTGGTTTTTCAGGAAGCTGCTTCTTTTTTAGTGTTCATGCTTTCTTTCTATGTTGGTTTTAGGATTGTGGAGTGGTTGGTTTAACTCTTCGAAAGGGATTTTTTGATTTAGGAGAGAGGAGAGATCAGGTTGGCCTGCATCCACCCATGCTGTAAACCAAAAGCTGGCCACCAATATGATTGATCTTTTCATTTGGCGTTCAACTTGCCCGGCCAATAAATTGTTGTAGGTCATGGTGAACTCTTTGGAATAAACCCTGGTGTTAATGGAGCCACGTTCTTCAAAACTATATTTTTTATCGTTTTTGAACTTTTGGCTAAGTGTTTTTTCAAATGTCAGTACACTGTCCAAAGCAGCGTGGGCATAAGTTGCTGCTTGCCAAGCTGCCAGTTGCGTGTTTTCAATATAGTAGGCCTTGCCTACAAATAGATCAAAATCTTCTGCGAGAAGTTCTGGTATCCTACTTTCCCAGAATCCGTGAATGCCGTATTGGTCGGTCAGTTGGCCATTATAGTTTTCTGTGGTATGTAGTGGCACATTAATGTCTCCAATATAATGACCTAAATCCGCAGAAAGTCTAAGGATGGCTTCCGCATTCTTCTCCTTGAAAGCCTCCGTTAGGCTTTGTTTTACCCAATGCACATTCCAAGGGGCAATCCCATATTTTCTGAGGCTATCCTCTCCAATTTGTTCAACTGCTTGTTTCCAATACCTAGGTAGTTTGTAGATTGCGCTGTCACCATAAATATCGGCATCGATATAATGTTTTTCGGCTTCTCCTTCTACAGCATATCTCCTCTTATCGGGATTTACAGCATTTTCCGTGATGTAGTGGATGTTTTCCTTGTAGAAGCCCAGCATTTCGTAGGGTAATGAAAAAACAGCAAGCCGATTGATTTTTTTATGGGCATAAAATCCCCAGTATCCAAAGCTTTGAAAATCAATTAAAAACAATGCGCAAAAAAATAATAAACGCTTCATGTTGAAATTTAGTCAAAAAAAATAAAATAATCGAAGATGAAATTACTTACCTTTGCAAGTAATTAGGAGTATAACGAAGTAGTTAAGTATAATTATTTATCAAACTTTCTGATGTATAGTTTCTTATTCGTTTTGGGATTATAAATAAATCAGTTAACTTTGCACTCCTATTTAAGGGAAGAGTAGAAAAAAAGAAATTTAAGTAAAAATAAGATATGGCAAATCACAAATCAGCTCTAAAAAGAATTCGTGCAAACGAAGCCAAGCGTTTGAGAAACAGATATCAGGCTAAAACGACCAGAACATTTATCAAGAAGTTGAAACATACTACTGATAAAGCTGAGGCGCAAGAGCTATTAAAGAAAGTTTCTTCTATGATTGATAAGCTTGCTAAGAAGAATATCATTCATAAAAACAACGCTGCCAACAAGAAATCTAGCTTGACTAAATTTGTTAACGCTATTGCTTAAGCAAAATTGTATAAAGATTTTTAAAAGCTTCGCCCTTTTCGGCGGAGCTTTTTTTATTGCTTGATTTTTGATATTTTAAACGAAAGTCAGTTGGCTGTTATTTTTTACCGTTTAATATTTTTTCTATGGAACCTTATCAATCAATTAAAATATCCTCTTTGGCAGAAGAGGATAGGCCGAGAGAAAAGCTTTTGTTAAAAGGAAAATCGGCATTGTCTGATGCGGAGCTGATAGCTATTTTGATTGGTTCGGGTACAAAATCCCTTAGTGCAATTGATCTTTCAAGGAATATTTTGTCCAGTGCAAATTTTAATCTTGCTGATTTGGCCAGACTGAGTGTGAAAGATCTGCAAAAGTTCAAGGGGATAGGAGTGGCCAAAGCGATTACTATTGTGAGTGCACTGGAGCTAGGAAGGAGAAGGAAAATTTCTGATCCCCCTAAAAGGGCAAGGATAAGCTCATCCAATGAGGTGTATGAACTCATGAGGCCAGTACTCATGGATGAATCCGTGGAGTATTTTTATATAATTCTTCTGAATAGGGCCAATTATGTGATAAAAAAACAAATGATCAGTCAGGGAGGAACAAGTGGTACAGTTGCAGACCCGAAGCTTATTTTTAAATATGCTTTGGAAAATAAAGCAGCAGCAATTATTCTAGTTCATAACCATCCTTCTGGCAACAAGAAGCCATCCAGGGCTGATGAGCAATTAACACATAAGTTGGTTGATTTGGGTAGGAATTTAGAGTTACCTGTAATTGATCATGTGATTTTCACAGATGTTGGCTATTTTAGCTTTGCGGATGAAGCAATGATCTAAAATAAAATGAAACAAAAACAGTTGTTCCTAGCATTGGTAGGCTTAGTAGCTTTAGTTACAGTAGTTTATATGTTTGCAGGAGGAGATAGTGAAAAGGTCTATCAAGAGAGAATTAGCCAAGAGAGAGAAAGGCAGTTCAAGTATTTGAAATTTAATGCAGAGTCACCCCTCAGTGATGAGCAGAAATCAAAGTTAGATTCCTTGGACTGTTTTCCGATAGATGAAAATTACAAAGTAAGGGCAAGGTTGGTTCCCTTGCAAAACAAGCAGACTTTAGAAATAGCCATGTCAGATGGTTCCAAGGAGATGTATGTGAAGCATTCAGTAGCCGAATTTGAACTCAATGGCAGTACTCAGCGTCTTTTATTGTTGCAGTCAAAAAAGGAGGTAGATGGGAAGAACTTTTTTCTGACCTTTGCAGATGCGACCAGTGGTGAATCCACCTATGGTGGTGGGAGATATTTAAACTTAAGGCAGGATGGAATGAATTCAATTACCATTGATTTTAACCTTGCCTATAATCCATATTGTGCCTATAACCCTGATTTTGCTTGTCCTATTCCTCCAAAAGAAAATATTTTAAACATCCCAATTGAGGCGGGAGAGAAAAATTACAAAGAATAAGCTTTTTGCCATTGGCAATTATCTTAAATTTGCTCCTTAATTCGAGAAAATCAGATTGAATACATGAAAGTTGCTATAAATAGATTAAAAGATTTTATACCCTTTGATGAACCTACCGAAAAAATTTCGGAATTACTGACCCAATCCGGCCTGGAAGTCGAGGGTGTGGAGGCTTTTGAGTCCATTCCTGGAGGCTTAAGGGGAGTAGTTATTGGTGAAGTGTTGACCTGCGTGCCACATGCCAATGCGGATAGACTTCGTGTAACTACAGTAGATATAGGAAACGAAGTGGTTCCTATTGTTTGTGGAGCACCGAATGTAGCTGAAGGACAAAAAGTAGTTGTGGCTACCGTTGGGGCTGAGCTTTATCCTGAAGGGGGAGAAGCATTCACTATAAAAAAAGCAAAGATTCGTGGAGAAGTATCTCAAGGGATGATTTGTGCAGAGGATGAATTGGGACTGGGGAAGAGTCATGATGGGATCATGGTATTGAACACAGAACTTCCCAATGGAACCCCTGCAAGTGAATATTTTAACCTTGATAGCACCGATGTACTGGAAATTGGATTGACACCAAATCGTGCCGATGCAGCTTCTCATATTGGTGTGGCCAGGGATCTAAAAGCTTTGTTGAAAAATGATTTGGTCCTTCCTTCGGTAGAGGATTTCAAGGTGGACAATACTTCCCGTCCAGTTGCTGTGGAGGTAGAAGATGCCAAAGACTGTCCTCGTTATGCCGGTTTGACCATTTCAAATATCAAGGTGGGCCCTTCTCCTGAGTGGCTTCAAAATTACCTAAAAGCATTAGGTTTGGAGCCTATCAATAACGTGGTGGATATTACCAATTTCATATTGCATGATTTGGGACAGCCTTTACATGCTTTTGACTTGGATCAGGTAGCCAATGACAAGATCATTGTAAAAAAACTTCCCAAGGATACTGCTTTTGTCACGCTTGACGAGAAAGAAAGAAAGTTGACAGGAGAGGAATTGATGATTTGCGATGAAAATCATGGCTTATGTATCGCTGGTGTTTTTGGAGGAAAGGGTTCTGGTGTATCTGAAGAGACTACTTCAATTTTCTTGGAAAGTGCTTATTTTTCTCCAGATGTTATTAGGAAAGGAAGTCAGGTACATGGTTTGAAAACGGATGCTTCTTTCCGTTTTGAAAGAGGAACTGATCCTAATATGCCTGTATTTGCTTTGAAGCGAGCAGCTATTTTGATTAAAGAAATTGCTGGTGGAGAAGTGAGCTCTGAAATTGTGGACTTGTACCCTGAGCCAATTGCTGATTTTGAAATCGATGTAAAGTATGCTCATATTGATCGCTTGATCGGTAAGCATATTCCACAGGGGACTGTGGATGAGATTTTGGAAAGTCTTGAGATCAAGGTGACTGAGAAAACAGAGGTTGGATTCAAAGCCATTGTAAAGCCTTATAGGGTTGATGTGACCCGAGAAGCGGATATCATTGAAGAAGTCCTTAGGATTTATGGTTTCGAGAATGTGTTGTTGTCTGACACCTATCAGGCAGGTTTCTTAGCAGAACACCCTGCGAAGGACTCTAATAAACTCCAGTACAGAACTTCTGAGTTGCTTTCAGGCATGGGCTTCCATGAGATCATGACCAATTCCCTGACCAAGCCTGTTTATGCTGAGAAATCAGGCTTCCTGAAAATTGAGGAAAATGTAGAAATCTACAATAAACTTAGTGAAGACCTTGGTGTGATGAGGCAAACCTTACTGTTTACAGGTTTAGAGGTATTGGCCCATAATATCAACAGGAGGCAAAAGGATTTGAAGTTCTTTGAATTTGGGTCTACTTATTTCAAAGAAGAAGAGGGGTATAGAGAGGAAAAGCATCTTTCATTATTTTTAACTGGTGACAAAGCTGCCGAAAGCTGGTTAGAACCATCCAAGTCTGTAAGTTTTCCTGATCTTTATACTGTTGTGGAGAGATTATTGGATAAATTAAATGTGAAAATGCCTGACGTGGAAATTATCCATGAGGCGCCATTTGATTATGCTCTGAAACTAAGCTTGGGTCAAAAAGAAATAGGAAAAGTAGGACTTCTATCGTCAAAAATCACCAAATTGTCAGATGTCAAGCAGGAAGTGTTGTACGCTGAACTCAGATGGGATATCTTAGTAAAAAAGGCCGCGGGTTTGAAAAAGTACAGTGAAATATCCAAATTCCCTGAAGTGAGAAGGGACCTTTCTTTGGTGATCGATAAGGAGATTTCCTTTGATGAAGTGAGAAAGGTGGCTGAAAAGTCAGGAGGTAAATTGCTAAAGCATATTGGCGTATTTGATGTGTACCAAGGGGATAAGATAGAGGCAGGCAAGAAGGCCTATGCTTTAAGTTTTTATCTTCAGGATAATACCAAAACATTGACAGATAAAATCATTGACCAGTCCATGAACAGGCTGATGAAGTCTTTTGAAAAAGAGATTGGAGCATTGATTAGAAAATGATAAAATGATCCACGAGGAACTCCAAAATTTGCGTCAACTGGCCAATAGGGTCGCAAAAAAAATCGAACAGCTGGAGCTGGAAAACCAATCTTTAAGGGAAGAATTGGGAGGATTGAAAGCGGAAGTTGGCGAAAAGGAGGCTGCTTTGGAACATTTTAAAAATCAAATTAAAATTAGTAAAATTGTAAACAACATACCGGTAGAAAATATAGCTTCTGCAGAATTGAGAAATAGAATCAATAATTATATTAAAGAAATCGATAAGATAATTACTTACCTGTCTGAATAATATGGATACGCTTTCGATCAGAATAAAAATAGGCGATAGGGAATACCCTATGAAAGTGAAAGCAGAGGATGAGGCGAAAATCAGGCGGGCTGGTAAATTGATTAATGATAAATTAAAGAGATATAGAGAAGAATTTGGATTGGATGATAGACAGGATCTGTTGGCCATGGTCGCTTTTGATTGTATGGTCGAGGCCATGGAAGCGAATGAGGTAAGTTCAGAAGACAGTGAGCAGATTTCAGAGACTTTGTCGAGTATCAATAACCAATTAAAATCCATCTTATAATTATTTATTCACCCACTTTTCTGGATTAGTTATCCATGCCGGTAGGTCTTTTATTAACCTAAAAAACCTATGGGAGAATCACTATACATTATCGTAGCGGGCATAGTCGGCCTTATTCTTGGAGCAACTTTGGTTGGGATCTTTTTAAAGAAAAACAATCAAAAGTTAGAAGAAGAAGCTCAAGACAAGGCCAAAAGCCTTGTTAGAGAGGCCGAATTAACTGCAGAATCCATTAAAAAGGATAAGATATTAGAGGCTAAGGAGAAATACCTTAAACTGAAATCTGAATTTGAAGAAGAGGTAAATAAGAAGAAAAACATCCTTATTACCAATGAAGGCAAGCTGAAGCAAAGAGAGCAAATCCTTTCCAAGGAAATGGAGCAGATCAAGCGTAAAGAAGCAGAGCTTGATAGTAAAAAGGAAAACCTAAATGCCCAGTTACATTCAGTACAAGTCAAGAAGGAAGAGCTAGACAGGGTAACCAATCAGCGAATTGCTGATCTTGAGAAAGTAGCTTTATTGACCAAGGAAGAAGCAAGGGATCAACTGGTGGTCATGCTGAAAGATGAAGCGCACACCAAAGCTTCCTCGCATATCAAGGATATCCTGGATCAGGCCAAATTAAGTGCTACAAAGCAGGCTAAAAAGATTGTTTTGGACACTATTCAGCGTACTGCCACTGAGCATGCCATAGAAAACTGTGTGTCTATATTTAATATCGAAAGTGATGATATTAAAGGTAAGATCATTGGTAGGGAAGGACGTAATATCCGAGCATTGGAATCAGCTACTGGGGTAGAGATTGTTGTGGATGATACACCTGAGGCGATCATTATTTCAGGTTTTGATCCTGTAAGAAGAGAAATAGCTAGGCTTTCACTTCACCGATTGGTTCAGGATGGAAGAATCCACCCAGCCAGAATTGAGGAGGTAGTTGCCAAGACCGAGAAGAACATTGAAGAGGAGATTGTAGAGATTGGTGAAAGAACTTGTATTGATTTAGGTGTTCATGGATTACATCCTGAATTGATCAGAATGGTTGGAAGAATGAGGTTCCGTTCTTCTTATGGCCAAAACCTATTGCAACACTCTAGAGAAGTGGCGAAGCTTTGTGCGACCATGGCTGCTGAAATGGGGCTTAATGCTAAGTTAGCCAAGAGAGCAGGTTTGCTTCATGATATTGGTAAAGTGTACCCTGAAGAGGCGGAATTACCTCATGCTATTTTGGGTATGGAGTTGGCCAAAAAGTACAAGGAGCATCCAGAAGTGTGTAATGCCATAGGAGCTCACCACGATGAGATTGAAATGACTTCAATGATATCTCCAATCATCCAGGCTTCTGATGCCATTTCAGGTTCTAGACCTGGGGCCAGAAGAGAAATCATGGATAGCTATATCAAGCGTCTTAAAGATCTCGAAGATTTGGCATTGAGCTTTGACGGTGTCAATAAATGTTTTGCCATGCAAGCAGGGCGTGAGTTGAGAGTAATGGTGGATGCGGAGAATGTAGATGATAATACAGCAGGTAAACTTTCTTTTGATATTTCCCAAAAGATTGAAAAAGAAATGCAGTATCCTGGACAAATCAAGGTCACTGTAATCAGAGAAATGAGAGCTGTAAATTACGCTAAGTAAAAAGTACAGCTCCGAATAGAACTATTGCACGGTTGTTTTTATTTAAGTGTATATCCTTGAATAAAGCAACCGTGTTTTTTTATGCTTTACGCCGTACCTTTTGCATTATTTTTTTGAGTTTTAATTTGGTGTTTTTTAATAGTTGTAAGGTTTTATTTACTTTTTAGATCCTGATTGATATTTGGTTTTAATTTCGGGGGAATTTGTTTAAAATACCACTTTTTGAGTATTGTTCACTACTGTTTGTTTACGTATTATTGCAGTTGGTTTTAAGCTACGTGGTTTGACAAATGTTTTGTTGGCGTAGTTATGTTTTTGGATAATTAATTAAAAGATTGTAATTCTCATGAAAAAATTATTTACTATTCTTTCATTGTTAGTGTTGTCAATGGCTACCTCTCATGCCTTTGACAAGAAAATCAAAATATCAGCTTCCGAGCAGGACGCTAATATTTATGTAGATGGGCAACTTGCAGGAGCAGGGAGTGTTGAGTTGAAAATTGAGAAAGGAACCTGCGTAAATGTAAGAGTTGAAAAAGTGGGCTTTGTGATTGAAGAAAGATCGTTTTGTGATCAAAAGAACCAACCTAAACCGGAAAAGAGTGAATATATTAGGATGGCAGTAGATGAGGCATATACCGCATCTTCTAGTTCTGATATTGCTAATGTGGACATTAGTCTTAAGCCAAGTGGCGATGAATTGGAAACATGGAAGTTGTTGTCAAGGATAATTACTTCCTATTTTGATGTAATTGAAACCACGGATAGGGAAACAGGATATTTAAGGACAGCTTGGGTAGCTCAGAATTTCAATGGTTCAATGGTTAGATCAAGATGTATTGTAAAACTGGGTAGTACTAATCCTTTAGAATACAAGGTTAAATTGGTAAGTGAATATACCAATGCAAATGGTGCTTCAGTGAAAACCGATGAGGCCTTCAGGGAGTGGGATAGGATCTTGCGAAAATTTGAAGGAATCATTCCAGAGATGCAATCTAGAGTGGGACGATAAAAGGAAAGGCGGCTAAATTTTTAGCCGCCTTATTTATTTTGAAAAAGTTATCAGTGAGAACTGGTTAAATTTTATCCAGTTCACCATTCTCCGCTTTTTCAACTAATTCATCCGTGGCTGTAATAGCTACCTCTACTCTTCTATTTTGTGCCCTACCTGCATCGGTGTCATTTGTTGCTATGGGCATACTCTCACCGTGACCTACTGTTGTTAATCTAAAGTTAGTGACACCTTGCATCTTTAGATAATTAGCTACAGAACTTGCTCTTTTTTCAGAAAGCTCTTGGTTGTACTGATCACTACCCTTACTGTCTGTATGACCGTTGATCATGATGTTGGTGTCAGGATATTCACTTAAAATTTTGGCCAATTTCATGACATTTTCCTGTGCGCTCGGGGTAAGTTGGTAAGAGTCAAATCCAAATAGGATTCCAGAGTCAAATGTAAGCTGGATGCCTTCTCCAACTCTTTCTACTTCTGCATCCTCAATGGCTTCCATTTCTTTGGCCTGCTTATCCATATATTTACCAATAGCGGCTCCTGCAGCTCCTCCAACAGCGGCACCAATTACGGCACCTGCAGCAGTATTACCTTTTTTTGAACCAATTAGTCCACCAATTGCGCCACCAGCGCCACCACCAATGGCAGCCCCTTTACCAGTGTTACTCCAGTCTGCACAGCTGAATAAAATGGCAGAACTCAAAATAATTCCTAGTACTGATTTAAAAGTTTTCATAATAAAATTTATAGTTGGTTTAAATTTTCAAAGCCCTTTTGGATTAATGATATTGCATCAAAGGAATCGTCAAGGTTGCTTACACCTTTGCCAAATTTGTGCCAAAGTCCATCTCCACAGTCAATATATTCGCCTCTTTTCTTGGGGACGGACTCCGAGGCAATCTCATAATCGTAGTCTGGCAGATAGATATTGGAAAGCAATTCTCGACTATCTTCCCAGTCCATTTCCTTGATTTTACCGTTTATTTCAACGATTACTTTCCTCACAGAGAATTTAACCGTAAGTGTATAATCGGTGCTGGTTTCTTTGGTGACCGTTCTATAGCGGATAGTCAGGGGGGCTTCTTTTTTGGTGATTTCAAAAATGGCCTGAATAAATTCCTGAGCTAGCATATGCCACTCGTCTTGACTGGTGGGGATACTTCTGGCAATCTTGCCGTGGATATCTTTAGCGAAGATCTTTACCCCTCCATTTTCATCCAACTCTTTTTTATTTGACCATTTGGTTTTGGTGTATAATTCCTTGAAGGGCTGTTCCCAAATGGGAGCCACTTCACCAATGAAATCATAATCATCATCCAGGTTAAATCCCTCAGCAATAATTTCTTCTTCTGAAAGTTCATCCCGGTCGGTATACTGGATATTGAATTGGGTATTAATAAAGTCTTTTTCAAAGCCAAGCTTTAATTTAAATACGTGACTGAAAGGAGGGGGGACTACCCCTGAATTAAAATCTATTTCGAGTCTTTTTATGTCGTCTGATTTTAGGAACATTTTAGCTGTGCTTGATGAATATTTTATCTGAGTGAATCTTTATAAATTATTTCAGTACAAAATTATGGTTTTCTGGAAAATTATTGATGTACTTTTGCTGGCAAAAAACATCAAGTATGGAAAACCTGTATGAGGCCATTGTAAATGGACTTTATGATAAAGGCTGGTATATAGCCGAGAATTTTATTTCTGACGAATTTAGAAAGGAATTGTTGCATGAACAGCAGGAAATATTGGTACATGGTCAATTTAGACATGCGGGAATAGGCAAGGGTGATGCTTTTAGGATTCAACCCGAAATTAGAAGTGACAAAGTCTTTTGGTTGGACCCTTTGAACTTAACCGAATTACAGGAAATTTACTGGGATAAAATGGAAGCTTTACGTAGGGAGATAAATCAAAGGTGTTTTCTAGGGCTCCGTTCATTTGAGGCCCATTTTTCAATGTATCCTCCAGGTTCTTTTTACCTTAGGCATTTGGATCAGTTTCAGAACGTGAAATATAGGGTTGTTACGGCGATACTCTATTTGAACGATTCATGGTCTGAAGAAGATGGCGGAGCCTTGAGAATGTATCTTCCCCTTGAAGAAGGAAATGAAGAAATCATGGATGTCTATCCAGAAGGAGGAAAGTTAGTGGTATTTATGAGCGGAGAAATCCCTCATGAGGTTTTGACAACTAATAAGCAGCGAGTAAGCATTACCGGATGGCTTAGGGATATAGAATATTGATAATAAAAAAGGCGCAAAAGTGTCAACCTCTGCGCCTTTTTTATTATTCTTATCTATTGATTAAGCCTTTACATTCAATGCTTGGGCCATTACTTCACCAATTTCAGCTGGAGATTCGGCTACATTAATGCCATTTTCTCTCATGATTCTCATCTTGGCAGCTGCAGTGTCATCGGCTCCGCCGATAATAGCACCAGCATGTCCCATTCTTCTACCTGGAGGTGCCGTCTGTCCTGCAATAAATCCTACAACAGGTTTTTTGTTGCCATCAGCTTTGATCCATTTCGCCGCTTCCGCTTCATAATTACCACCGATTTCTCCAATCATTACGATAGCATCTGTCTCAGGATCTTCCATTAACAATTTCACAGCGTCTTTAGTAGAAGTCCCAATGATAGGGTCGCCACCAATACCAATTGCTGTAGAAACACCTAAACCTGCTTTTGCAATCTGGTCAGCAGCTTCATAGGTAAGGGTTCCTGATTTTGATACGATTCCAACACGGCCTTGTTTGAAAACAAAGCCAGGCATGATACCTACTTTTGCTTCTCCCGGAGTGATCACACCTGGGCAATTAGGGCCAATCAAAGTAGCTCCTCTTTCCTTGATATATGGCTTAGCAACCATCATATCTTTAACAGGGATCCCCTCAGTAATAGCGATGATTACTTTAATACCTGCATCAGCTGCTTCCATGATCGCGTCCGCTGCAAAAGCCGGTGGAACGAAAATAATGGAAGTATCTGCACCAGTTTTATTTACTGCTTCTGCTACCGAATTGAAGACTGGCTTACCTAAGTGTGTATTTCCTCCTTTTCCTGGAGTGACACCACCTACTAGGTTAGTGCCATACTCTATCATTTGTTGCGCATGGAATGAACCTTCCGATCCAGTGAAGCCTTGCACGATTACCTTAGAATCTTTATTTACTAAAACACTCATGTGATGCTATTTTTAAAGTTCGAATACAAAAATATAAGATTAAGACCTAGTACAAAAAGAAATGGGGAAACAATGTCAAATTTAATTTAATCGAATGGATTCTTTTTCTAATTTAGTTATCGGCTATGATGAAAAAGAAATTCCTAATTCTATTGATGTCACTGGTGTGTGGCGTGGCATTTTCCCAATCTTTTCAGGTTAACAAGCAAATAAAGAGCTTGGTATTACCCACCGAGAATATATATGGAGTGGCCCAGGATTTTGAAGGAAGGATGTGGTTTACTACTGCTAGGGGAGTTTTCTATTCCGATGGGATAAATACTTATTCCTTGCCCCAAAAGGTAAAAGAAAGTCTTGGTAATAATTTGGGTATAAGGGTAGATGATGAAGGCCTAGTTTGGGTTTATAATAGCAGTGGGATTCCCAAAGTATATTATTTGGAAAATGGTCAATGGCACTTATTCAATTTGCCAGAAGAGGTTTCGGATGGCCATGGGGTTGAATATATAAAACTTGAAATACACGGAGCAAAGGCCAATAAAAAGCTTTTTATATACAAGGAAGATTTTTTAGGGGTGGTTAACGTTTCAGATTCCAGTTGGGATTATTATTATTTCGAAAGTGCTGCAAGGGGAGATTTGCGGTCTGTTTTCCGGTATAAGGATGAAAGTTTCATTTTGTATTTTAGAAATGAAGCATTTCATTTGGAAAATGGAGAGCTTTTAATGATTCAACACAGCAATAGGTTGCTTCCGGGATGCATTGCCCAGATGGCTTATAATAAGGACGATAAGCAATACTATTTTTTAGGCGAGGATTTTTTAGCAAGAGGTGAAAATCCATTTGAACCTCGGGAAATTATATATCAAGGTTTTTCAAAGGTTCATTATGCCCCTCAAAAGAAATTTGGGTTACAGGTGAAACACGGCCAGGTATACTTTTTTTATTCTTCCCAGCTTTTTAAATATAGCCCAAAGAATGAAGGGGTATTGGAAATCACCTCTTTTGATGCATTGAAGGCTTATTACATCAATACGGCCTTGGTTGATAGAGAAAATATTATTTGGATAGGCACGCTTAGGGGAATAGTTAATCTACCGAATTTGAGGTTTCAAAATTTTGGACTGTTGGATGGATTAATGGAACATGAGGTTTCTGCTATTGAAAAGCTAGGTGAAGATGAGTTTCTGTTTGGGTTTAATAATGGCATTCAATATTGGAAAAATGATGAATTGCTATATGAATCCAAGGGTGATGGAGATCTTGGAGAACCCAAAAATAGAGTGACAAGTTTTCATAAGGATAAAAGGGGAGTTATTTGGATTGCCTCCTCGGTTAGAGGTGTGGGCAGGTTTGATCCAGAAGCAAAAGAGGCGGTATTTTATAAATCCCCGGGAGGTAGTATTGTAGTTAATATTTTGCCCAAAGGTGAGGACTTATATATAGTAGCAGGATGGAAAATATACAAATCGAGTATTCATGCAAAGGGTGATGATTTGTTTAAGAATGAGATTTCAAATTCATTTTTTAGGGATCTTTTGGGAAAAGAACCTCTTGGCTTAAGGAAGATTGATATTGATAAGGATGGACGATTTATCCTTATGACTGTGGGGTCACTATATGATGACCAACAAATTATACAAGGAGTGGATTTCTTGATGTTCAATGGGTATGATTGGAATTATTTTAAGGATGAAATGTTGTTGGGGACACCAGAGGGGCTCAAGGTTTTTCGGGATGGAGAAATTAAGGATTATACCATCAATAATCAAAAAATCACCAGGCCTGTTTATGCCATATTAAAGGATAATAGAGGGGGGCTTTGGGTAGGAACTGATCAAGGAGTTGCTCTTTTGAATGGAGAAACAATTCGATTTTTTGATGCCCAAAATGGACTTTCGGGGAATGAAATAAATAGAGGTGCATTGATCATGGGAGATGATGGGCAGGTCATGATTGGAACCCAAAATGGTCTTTCGATATTTATGGCTCAAGAGGATGAGGATTTTGTAGCAAAGCCTCTGGTATCGATAGGTGAAATCAAGATTTTGGGTACCACAGATGAAAAGGTGAACATCAGTAAAATTCCATACAACTTGAACAATGTTTCCATTGAATTCAGTGCTATCAGCTTTTTGGAGCTGGATAATTTTACGGTAAGCTATCAACTTTTGGGCCTACATGAGGATTGGCAAACCTCCATTAATCCACGAACTAGCGAAATCCAATTTAATAATCTTCCTCCGGGCGATTATCAATTGGTGCTCAAGGCAAGTTTAGGGGGGCAGTTTGAGTCTGAATTGGCCTATTCAGATAGTTTTTCTGTAGTGAAGCCAGTCTATCTACAATTCTGGTTTATTGGCCTACTGATGTTTTTCTTTCTTATGATTGGTTTTGGACTGAATATGATCGTCAACCAATTTAAAGAGCAGGGGATGCTTAAGAAAAGCATCGATGAGAAAAATTTAGTGATTAAGACGGCGGAGGACCAGTTTAGAAATGTTTGGGAGAGTTCTCAGGATGGATTGGTGTTGACACATACTGATGGAACGGTATTGGCACTGAATCCCTCGATAATTTCCATGGCAGGCATAAAACCTGAGAATGCTAAAAAAACATATTATGTCAAGGAGCTTTTTAAGGACAAGAGGTATTTTTATAAAAATAAAAGACAAATCGTCCGAATTCTCAAAAAGACAGATGGAGAGGGTGGAAGTTTTGAAGTTGATATTCCTTTTCATAGTGGAATAAAGTCCATCGAGCTTTTTGTGACTCGCGTAAATCCAAAGAATGAGGATAAAGAGGTGATCTTACTCGTGTTTAGAGATGTTACGGATAAGAAAATATATGAAAAAGGATTAAAGAAGGCGAAAGAAAAAGCAGAGGAAGCCAATCGTATAAAAACCAATTTCCTTTCAAGTATGAGCCATGAAATTAGAACACCTTTAAATGGGATACTTGGAAGTACTGAAAATATCATTATTCAGAATCAACAAAATCAGGCTTTGGTAGGACAATTGGAGATCATTATGGAAAGTGGAGAACGGTTGTTGAATACCATCAACAGTATTTTGGATATGTCCAAAATTGAAGCCAATAAGATGGAGGTGGTTTATGAAGAAACCAATGTCAATGATTTCCTGTCCAAAATTCTGTTACCTCTAAAAACACTTGCCATAAAGAAAAATTTATTGCTGACTGCGAAGTTTGAAACCAAGCCCCTTAATGCAAAAGTTGATAAACGCTATTTTGAAATGATTGTGAATAATATCGTGGGCAATGCCATCAAATATTCCAATGAAGGCTTGATTCAGATAAATGTAAAAAGATCAAATGGACACATATGTCTATGCGTAAAGGATATGGGGATCGGTATGAGTGAAGAATTTATAAAAAACATTTATACTCCATTTGAGCAGGAAAGCGGAGGTTATGACAGGAAATTTGAGGGAACAGGATTGGGATTATCGATCACAAAAAATCTAATTGAGATTTTAGGAGGAACCATTGAAATTGAAAGTGTCCAAAAAGAAGGGACTACTGTTAGGGTGAAATTGCCAATCAATTAATATATATTGTTAATATTGTGGAAAATTGACCTATTCAACTGCTTTTTTGAAACAAACGAAAATCTATGCTAGCACTTAAAATATTAATAGTAGAGGATGATAATGTTTCAGCACTTCTACTTAAAAAGGCGCTGGAAAAGAACCACCATGAAATAATTGGTATAGCTGCTACAGGTGAGGAAGCCTTGGATGTGCTTGGGGAAAATGATGTAAGCCTTGTGATGATGGATATCAACCTTGGGGGAGAGCTTGATGGGATAAAAACCACGGAAATCATCAATGAGAAGTATGATATACCTGTGGTGTACCTTACTGCAAGTTCGGATGAAGAAACTTTGCACAAGATTGCTGGTACCAACCCAAGTGCTTACGTTATAAAACCTTTTAATATCAGGGAACTCAATATGATGATTGAGTTGGCTATTTTTAAGGATAAAAAGGAAAAAGAACTTCAAAAGCTCAATAATGAGTTGGAAGAAAAAGTTAGGAAGCGTACAGCGGACTTAAATGAAGCGAACAAAGAGCTCAAAAAGGCGCTTGAAAAGGAACGTGAGATTGGGGAGTTAAAATCCAGGATAGTCCAAAACGTATCACATGGTTTTAAAACTCCGCTGACTTCCATTCTGAGTTCTGCCCAGTTGTTGCAGATTTATGCGGAAAAAGACCATCCCATGAAGCAAAAACTGGTGAAACATTCCAGAAAAATCGAGAATTCCGTAAGAAGTTTGAACAGTTTACTGACATCTGTACTATTCTTTGGAAAAGCAGATGCCAATAAAATTGATTATAAACCTTCCCGCTTTTTTACCGCGGCATTTTTCAATGAAGTGTTGGATGTAGTAAAGGCAAATAATGATAATGAAGTTACGATCAGTACTTCATTTAGCAATGTGCCAAAGACCATTAAGTCTGATACGGAATTGCTTTATCAGGTTTTTGAAAACTTGCTTTCCAATGCAGTGAAATATTCCAAAGAGAAAGGAAAGGTAGACTTTATAGTTTCTGTGAATGATGGCATCATGTTGGCTGAAATTATAGATGATGGTATTGGTATTCCTGCAAAGGAGCAACCTCAATTGTTTGATAGATTTTTCAGGGCCAAGAATGTAGGGATTACTGAGGGGTCTGGACTGGGGCTTTCAATTGTGAAAAAATGTGTAGATGTGTTGAAAGGTGATATTATAGTGGAAAGTGAAGCAGGTAAGGGGTCTAGATTTGTAGTGAAAATTCCTATTGGGTAATAATATGATTTTAGCTCAGGATATTTCATTTAGTTATAAGGGAGCTCAACAAATCCAAATACCGGAAATTGTCCTGAGGGGACATGATGAATTGTTGGTGTTGGGGAAATCAGGAAGTGGAAAAACCACTCTTTTGAATATTCTTGGGGGCTTACTAAGACCTCAGCAAGGGGTGGTCAAGATAGACCAAACCGATATTTATCAATTAAAAGGAGCAAAGTTAGATAAGTTTCGAGGTGCAAATATTGGGATGGTTTTCCAGAAACCCCATATCCTTGGCCCTTTGACCGTGGAGGAGAACTTGGAGCTGGCCCAGTTTTTTTCGGGGAAAACAAAGCAAAAAAACATTGACAAAATCCTTCAAGACCTGGGGATTGGGCATAAGAAAAAATCCAAGGTTAATGCACTGAGTGAAGGAGAAGCACAAAGAGTTTCTATAGCCAGGGCCTTGGTTAATAATCCGAAGGTGATTTTGGCCGATGAACCTACAGCAAGCTTGGATGACAGTAATGCAGCCATGGTAGTTAAAATGCTGAAAGAACAGGCACATAAAATGGGCTCGGCCCTGATCATAGTAACCCATGACCAAAGGGTAAAGGAGCATGTGGCTAACCAAATTATCATGGGAGGTCAGTTATGAACATGATTCGATTAAGTTGGAAATATTTGATCGCAAAGCCCATGAATACGGGGTTGAATATTTTGCTCTTGGCATTGGGATTAGCGATCATAACTGTCTTGATTCTTATTCAGGACCAATTCGAGAATCAGATGAGCAGGGATGCAAAAGGCGTGGATTTGGTGATAGGAGCAAAGGGAAGTCCATTGCAGCTTATCCTTTCAAGTGTATATCATATTGACTTTCCCACTGGCAATATAGATTTGAAAGAGGCCAAGGGTGTTTCCAGAAACAGATTGATCAAGAAAGCTATTCCAATGGGCTTAGGGGATAATTACGAGGGATTCCGAATAGTTGGAACCAATCATGATTACTTAGACCTATATGAGGTGTCTTTTGCTTCTGGGGGGGCATGGGAAAAACCTTTTGAAGTAGTGTTGGGAAGCACCGTTGCAGAGAAACTAAGCCTTAAAGTTGGAGATGCTTTTATGGGGTCTCATGGTATAGGTAGTAGCAGTCATGAGCACGATCATCATGATTATGTGGTTACCGGGGTGTTGGCACCTTCAAGCAAGGTGGTGGACAAGCTAATTCTAACTAGTTTGGAATCTGTTTGGTTTACCCATGATGAAGAAGAGGAACACGATCATGATAAAATGGAAGCGGCTGTTGCCACGAGAGGGTTTCCAGAAACAGAAGATGATAGAGAAATTACTACCCTTTTGGTTCAGTACAGAAGCCCTATGGCGGCTGTGCAATTGCCCAGATTCATCAATAGTAGAAGCTCATTGCAGGCCGCTTCCCCAACATTTGAGATTTCAAGACTGTTTGAACTATTGGGAGTAGGTATTAAGTTAATCAAGGGCCTTGCATTTGTTATTATTTTCATAGCTGGTTTAGGTATATTTATTGCATTGTATAATTCCTTAAAGGAACGTAGGTACGATCTAGCTGTAATGCGTACTATAGGTGCATCTAAAGGACAATTATTTGTTCATATCATTTTGGAGGGAATCATATTGACTGGCTTGGGAGCTTTGGTAGGAATACTAATGGGGCACCTTTTTCTATCAGTTTTGGTTATGGGTCAGGAACAAGGCGCACTAAGTAGTATTTCTGCTTGGATATTTCTTAAGGCAGAGGCATGGATTGTGGTCTATGCCGTTGTGGTTGGAATTTTAGCTTCCATTATTCCTGCTTTGGGTGCCTACAAGACAGATATTGCAAAACAGTTGACCAAATAATTGAAAAGAATAAAAATGAGATTAAAGTTAAGTTTGTTAGTGGTAATGATGATGGGGCTTTTGGGGCTTGGTCATGCCCAATCAGAAAAAAGTGTTTGGAAGGACCTATCAGAGGTAACTTACGAGATAGGAAATGATGAATATGGAGAGTTATATCTGCCGGTTTTTAGCGATAAGATAAAATCCCTTGAAGGAAAAGAAGTTTCTGCAGAGGGTTATATAATTCCGTTTGAAGGGATGTTTAAGCCGGAACATATCATATTGTCATCATTACCGCTTGCTGAGTGTTTTTTCTGTGGCTCTGGAGGACCTGAAACGGTTATGGAGGTGATGCTAAGTACACCTATTGAATATACCTCAAAGAGAGTAAAGGTTAAAGGTACCTTAAAACTGAATAAAAAGGATCCAGAAAAACTCATGTACATTTTAACAGATGCTGAGCTGGTATTATAAAATAAAAAAGAAATCGCCTTCCTAGAGGGCGATTTCTTTTTCTAATGATACTAATTTCTCGAATATACTTTTTGTGATTTCTCCTGGAGCTCCATTACCAATGTTTTTGCCATCAATTTGGGTAACTGGTAAAATCCTTTTTGTGGTGCTGCTCATAAATACCTCATCCGCCTCCAAAACTTCTTTTAATGAAATATCACGTATCTGAATACCTTTTTCAACTTCCAAGATTCTCTTTCTCGTGATCCCCAACAAAATATTTTCCTTTGGCGTACTGATTATTCCTTCTTTTACTATGAAAATATTACTTCTGGAGCTTTCTGATACAATACCATTATAATGGTACAAGACATCTTCTGCATCTTTTGATTTCCAATCAGCACTGAGGTAAACCGGAAGTGCGTAATTCGTGGTTTTGATCTCGGGAATAGGTCTAATGTAATCTACTGTCAATAGATTGACTCCTTTGTTGTATTTTTCTTGGGAAGGAAAAATCAAGTCTTCACAGAAAATAAATAAACTTCCTTTATCTGGAGAGAAATGATTATCTGAAACTCCACCAGACAATACCATTCTTATCCCCCCTGATCTTAGATCGTTTTTTTTGATGAGCTCCAAAATAACATCTTCCAATTGTTGGGGATTTAAGTTTAAGCTCAAATGTGTTTTTTGGGCTGAGCTGATGAACCTATTAAGGTAATCTTCAAGGAATATGGGGCTGTAGTTTACGGTCCTGAAAAAATCAAATACAGCATAACCACGGATCAAGCCAATGTCCATTGGATGCATACTCGCCTTTTCACTATTAATTATTTGATCTACAGCAAAGCAAAACGGTTTCATAGTAATGATTTATTGGATAGTTTTTAATGCTAAAACAGTAAGTATAAGAGGGTTATTTCTAGGTTCTGTTATTCTGTATTTTCTGGTTAACATATAATAGAGCATGTCAATGCCAGAGAGGTATAATATGGTCTAAAAATAACTTTTTGGATGATGGATTGCTATAAATTAGACATCTTATTTAACGATAGATTTACTCTTGGAAAAGCGAATGATTTAATTGGAGATTTATTTCATTCTGACTTTTGAATTGGGGAAATTTGAGAAAAATAAATTTAGATATGAAAATGACTAAAAGTATAGCCCTAGGAATTATTTGTTTGGCGTTTATGGTGTCTTGTGGGGGAGTGTCAGAACAGGAAGCTTTAAAGGATGAAGTAATTAAGATTCATGATGAAGTTATGCCAAAAATGGGAGAGCTTAAGTCTGAAGAGAAACGTTTACTTGACTTGGCTAAACAATATCTTCTTGAAGACAGTGTGAATAATATCGGTAAGGCAGAAAAAATAAAAAAAGCAGCAAGTAATTTAGAGAAGGCTTATGACGGGATGTTTGTTTGGATGAGGCAATTTAAAGCTGATCTAAGTGAGATGGAGGAAGAGGAGGCAATTAGTTATTTAAATGGGCAAAAGGAGATGGTTTCAGAGGTGAATGAGGATATTAAAAAAGCATTGGAAGAGGCTAAAAAAATAGAGGAGTAAAGCTACTCCTCCAAATAAGTTCTGACCTCTTTCACTTCAATAATTTTATCTTGGTTAGCAAAGGCAGCATAGATATAAGTAGCAATTTCTGCAATTTCCAGATTGGTTAAGCCGGGATTAGCAGGCATTTCTTTATTGTAATCTTTGCCATTTACAATTATCTCACCTTTGATACCATGCTTGATGATTCTTATTGCTCTTCCTACATCTTCTTTCAAGTAGTCCGCGTCTTTAAGAGGAGGAATCAGCTGCCCTAGCCCAGTGCCATCAGTTTGGTGGCAATTGGCACAATAGTTTTCATATAATACCTGCCCCTCGATGGCATATTGTCGGGTTTTTAGGTCTTCAATGCTGTTGAGAGAAAAATGATCCTGTTCGGTGTTTTTATTTCCTTGGCATCCCCAAATGGATATGGATAAGCAAAATCCGATAGAAAACAGCTTAAGCCCCTTTTTCATTATTGTTCAGAATTTTTGGAATATCCTTCATTAATTTATTTACCTGGTCCTCTTTGGTACCATCATATACTCCCCTAATATGCCCCTCTTGGTCAATTAAAATAAAAGCTCCACTGTGAAGAAACCCTCCAGGTTCATTTTTGTCTTCCATAGCTGTAGCCAAATAGCTGGTTTGGCCAATTTCAAAGATCTTTTCTTGGTCACCTGTGAGAAAGTGCCAAGTACTTGCATCCTTAATGCCCAATCTTTCGGCATAATCCTTTAGTACTTCTACAGTATCATAAGTAGGGTCAATAGAGTGGCTAAGGATTTTGAAGTCGGGATTATCCTTGAATTTTTCATAGACCCTTAGCATTTGGGATTTCATTATCGGGCAAATGGTCGGGCATGAAGTGAAGAAAAAATCAGCTACATAGACTTTACCTTTTACATCTTCTTTGGTAATGATGTTCCCTTCTTGGTCTGTAAATGAGAAAGGGGCGATTTCATGATAGACAGTGTCGGTGACAGTATTTCCATCAATGGTCTTTTCTTCAGTGTATTTGTGGCCTAGAATCGGTAACTGTTCTTTTTTATCGGTTTTTGATGTGCAGTTCCAAATTAAAAATATAGAAGCAAGAAAGGCTAGTATGGTGAGATTGTGTCTGAGCATTTTTTTGTATAATCTACAATTCAAAATATTGATTAGTTCCTTTCACGGGACTTTTTGTAAAGCTTGATGCCTAACATAAGGAGGATACTTAACAGCAGCAATCCTATTATTCCCCAAAGCATATTCAACAGACTTTTCAATACTATCAGAAAGACAATAGCAAAGAGGATGACGGTGGCTACCTCATTCCAGATTCTTAATTGGGTAGACGTCCACTTCGCTTTGCCTTGTTGAAGGTCTGAATAAATTCTATGGCAAATAAAATGGTAAACATAAAGGAAAAAGACGAATGCAAGCTTGGCCTGCATAAACCCCAATTCTAAATAGCCCCATCGGTAATAAAGGGTCCAAAATCCAAAAATAAGGGTCAAAATGGCAGATGGCCATGTAATCCCTAGCCAAAGTCTTTTGGCCATCAGGTCCAATTGTGGTCTTAGAAACTTTTGTTCTTCTACAGGCCTCTCAAGGGTTTCAACTTGATATATAAACAATCTGACAATGTAGAATAAGCCTGCAAACCATGTGACAATAAAGATAATATGCAGTGCTTTGATATATTCAAAACCCATATTCAAATTTTTCCCCTAAATTAATGTTTTAAGAGTGAAGAACCTTAGATTATAATGAAAACTAAACAACTGTTTTATTTAATAGGACTTATAGTAATTGGAGTCTTATCCTGGATTATGGCTGATACTTTTATGCAACCTAGTATAAAGGATCTAAAGATGGATTTTAATGAGGTCAGTAAATTCAGAAATCCTAATAATACTGGGCCTATCAAAAGAGTGTATATTGTGACAGTGTCCGATACGTTATGGCAGGAAATGGAGAAATACGGTAAAATGATGCCGCATACAAAATATGGCAATACCCAGGTTTATTTCTTTTCCGAAAAAGGGGAATATCCTCAGAAAGTGGAGGGAGCTGAGCCTTATTTTAAAACTGAGTATAACAGCTATTGTCTAGGGAAGTTTGAGAAAAGGGCAATGGGGGAGGAAGGTTTTGTCAAGTATCCATTTCATTAAATTTATTTCCAGAAAGTAACCATACTTTTTATGTCAATTTCCGATCGAAAAAGATTGAAATTATCAGAATACGAGCAGGGTTTGCTTGCAAATAATGCCATAATTCTAAGCAGGGCCATTACCTTATTGGAAAGTAAGCTTGAAGAAGATCAGCTACTTGGCGATCAGTTGCTAGATAGGGTGATGAAATACACTGGTAATTCTATTAGAATAGGAGTTACTGGCGCTGGAGGGGTAGGGAAAAGTACGTTTATAGAGCATTTTGGACAATTACTTGTTAAGAAGGGCAAGAGATTAGCCGTGCTGACCATTGACCCAAGCAGCCAGAAATCAAAGGGAAGTATTTTGGGAGACAAAACCAGAATGGAATTACTTTCAAAAGAACCGAATGTGTTTATCAGACCTTCGCCAAATGCACAAAGCTTAGGTGGTGTAGGGGCGAGGACTAGGGAGAGTATTTTGCTTTGTGAAGCAGCAGGTTATGATGTGGTTTTGGTGGAAACAGTAGGGGTGGGGCAGTCTGAATTTATCGTGAATGAAATGGTTGATTTCTTTTTACTTTTGGTACAGCCTGATTCTGGAGATGAGCTACAGGGGATCAAGCGAGGGATAATGGAAATGGCTGATGCGATAGTTCTGACAAAAGTGGATGGAGAGCAAGAGTCCAAAGCGGAAGAAACTAAACTGGCTTTGCAAAATGCCAGTCAGCTTTTGGGTGTAAGGGAAGATGGATGGATGCCGAAAGTACTGCTTTGTTCTTCAAAGAATAAGCGTGGATTGGAGGAAATATGGCAGCTGATTGGGGACTTTGAAGAAAAAATGAAAGCCTCAGGCTATTTTAATGAAAATCGTATTCATCAGCGAGAATATTGGTTTTATGCCTATGTACAGCAAATATTAGAAGCTCGATTCTATCAAAACAAGGATGTAAAGGACAAAATATGGAGCATTTTACCTTCTATCAAGGAAGGGGATTTTTCACCGCAATCTATGGCAAGAAATTTGGTGAATGATTTTTTTAAACCAAAAAATAGCGACTAGAAAAAATGAGATTAAAAACTGTTCAATGGCCTTGCCTGTTAATAGGGCTTATTTTGATGGCCTGTAATTCTTCAAAGCAGGAAATTACTGAGGACCCAATATCCTATGAAATTGAAGAATTTAAGAAATCAACTTGCCCTGGTGGTGGGGAGTTTTGCGCGGAAGTGAAAATGAGTTATCCACTGTTCAGTGGTGGAGAGGATACGCTGAGTGTATTGCTGAATATCCATGTTCTAGAGCAATTGAAGATGTATTTACAGTGGGGAGAGAAAGAAGGTGGTTTACCTTCATTGAATGAGTTGGCAGATGATGTTTTAGATGAGTATAGTTCTTTTAAAAAGGACTTTCCAGAGTCCAGCCAGTCTTGGTATTCCGAAACCGAAGCTATGGTAACATTGATTGACAGTGATTTGATTTCTATTAAATTTTTAAATAGTGCATACACTGGAGGAGCTCACCCTAATTATGTGAGTCAATATATGAATTTTGATGTGGAAAAGAAGTCCTTGCTGAAAAATGAAGATATTGTTTTGGATGAAGAGAAATTGATGGAGTTGGCCAAGCAGGCTTTTAGAGAATACCATGAGGTGAAAGAGGGAATAAGTCTTGAGGAAGATGGCAGGTTTTTCTTAGAGAAAGGAAAATTTTTTCTACCTGCGGCCATGGGGTATGAAGGTGAGGAATTTGTATTACTTTATAATACCTATGAAATCACCCCATACTCGATGGGACAGACTGAATTAAGGTTTCCTTTAGCGACTTTAAATGGTGTGGTTAAGCAATAAAAAAGGGGCACAGCCCCTTTTTTAATATGATCTCATTTTGAATTTTTTCCTTTGCTCATTGATGGCATTCTTAAACGCGGTATCGGTCTCAATGAGGTCGTTGACTGTTTGTACAGCGTGAATAACCGTACTATGATCTCTTCCTCCAAAATGGTAACCTATGGATTTCAACGAATGATTGGTAAACTCCTTGGAGAAATACATGGCCACTTGCCTCGCAACAACAATTTCCTTTTTTCTGGTTTTTGCCTTTAAGTCATCCAGTTTTATTCCGTAATAATCAGAAACAGTTTTTTGGATAAAATCTATCCCTACTTCCGTTTCAATGTCTTTGACAATATTCTTCATGATGGTCTTGGCCAAACCAAGATCTATTTCTACCCTGTTTAGGGAAGCATGGGCGATCAATGAAATCAATACTCCCTCAAGCTCGCGAATATTGGTGTCTACTGTATAGGCTAAATATTCAATTACATCATCAGGAATGTAAATTCCCTCTGTTTGCATTTTTCTTTTGATAATGGCTACCCTGGTTTCAAAGTCAGGCATATGCAAATCTGCTGTCAACCCCCATTTAAACCTGGATAACAACCTTTCTTCCAAACCTTTTAGATCCTTAGGAGGACAGTCGGAAGTCATAATGATTTGCTTCTTGTTTTGGTGAAGGTGATTGAAGATGTGGAAGAACATTTCTTGGGTTCTGTCCTTTCCTGCCAAAAATTGAATATCATCAATAATCAGCACATCCACCTGCATATAGAAATTGGTAAAACTCTTCATATTTCCATCTTTGATGGAATCCATGAATTGATTTACAAACTTTTCGGAGGATACATACAGTACAAATTTTTCTTCTGGGCCATTTTTTATTTCATTTCCAATTGCTTGGATCAAGTGGGTTTTTCCCAAACCTACACCCCCATAAATCATCAAGGGGTTAAAGGAAGTTACTCCGGGTTTGGTAGCTACTGCATAGCCTGCTGACCTTGCCAAACGGTTACAGTCTCCCTCTATATAAGAGTTAAAGCTGTAATTGGGGTTAAGGTTGGATTGTAAGAGTGCATTGCTGTCCAAAGACTTCATATCAAAAGGACTTCTGCTTTGCTCTTTTTCCAGTTTTTCAGCTGCTTTCTTTTTGTTAGGGCTGATATTTCCCTGAGGATAGCTGACTACATAAGGCTGGTTTTGGGAATTTCCTCTATCCACAACCACAGCATACTCAAGTTTTCCATTTGGACCAAGAACATTCTTTATGGCTAATTTTAACACTTGGACATAGTTGTCCTCAAGCCATTCGTAAAAAAATTGGCTAGGTACTTGGATGGTAAGTATTGAACTGTCCAATCTCACCGGGTTTATCGGTTTAAACCAGGTGGAAAAACTTTGGTCATTTACGTGGTCTTCAATGACACGCAAACACTCGTCCCATACTGCTTTTGCCTCTGAACTCATTTAAAATTGGTTACAAGAAAGAATTAAAGATGCTCCACTTCACCCTAGAAGGGCAACAAATTTGGGGAAAATATATCTAAATTAAAAATCAAAATTTGCTTGACTTAACTGCTGTTTAGTATTAAGGTCATGTTGGTTATTGTTGTTTTTTTGTTTTATGAATATAATAAAATTACCCTTTGAAAATAAAGGGATATTATGTGGAAGGCTAAAATATTTTAGCTGCAATCATCGTATTAGTGACCACCAATATAGGTGGGTGAATGAATCAGTCTTTTCTTTCTGAAAAGTAAGTATAGCTGGCGGCTTCCAATTTGGAATATACAAAAAAAATAATGGAATAAGAACAAATAAATTTTAAGTAAACGATACTAGATAAGTCCTTTATTTAAGCTGGTATTTTAAGTACAAAATCTTATTTTTAATGAAAAGACATTTCGAAATGTTCTATATGTCAAATGATTTCTGGTTTTTGGAAGTAATGTATAGATGGTAATGTCTCATGATACCTAATAGACCCAGATATGATAGACCTATCTTTTTATGGATTTTCTTATTCAGATAAAAATGAATGGATAGCCAAGGCCTTAAAGGAAACAGGACTTAAGTCAGAGAATGACTTTTTTACCTTTGACAAGATAGAGGGTATTTCTGTTCCTTCATTATTTACTTTGGCAGAGGATGCAGAGAAATACCGTTTTTGGGAAAGCCTACCCAAAAATATCAATGATGCCTGGGAGAATGTCAGTAGTTTTGATCTCGATCAAGAAAATAATGATGATCTCTTACAGACACTTGCTTTGGGTATTGATGGACTGGTTTTACAATGGTCAGGAGAGGGAGACATAAAACAAAAACTGTATGGGCTCAGTCCCGAATATCTTAGCCTTTGGTTGGCTCCAAAAGGGAATGGAATAGCTGTTTTAAAGTCTTTTCTGGACTGGGCAAATGACCAAGCAAAGGGAAAAATTAAAGGAGGTTTTTTATGGGACCCCATTAGTCAAGTGCTTGATGATGGGCTTGAAAACCAGTCGCTAAAGGAGCAGATAGAAAAAATCCATCAACTGACTAAAGAATATCCTCATTTTAGGGGGATTTGCGTGGATATGGGTACTTATTTGGATAGCGGAGCCAATACTGTTCAGCAATTGACTTACAGTATGTTAAGGTTGTCAGAAGTCCTTAAAGAGCTCTCTTGCAAGGGGCGTGATATGAAGGGAGTTTTCGAAAACTTAACAGTCAAGGTAGGTTTGGGAGGAGACTATTTTTTGAATATAGCCAAGTTAAAACTTACTAGGATATTGGTTGATCAGGTGGCTGGTTTATTTGATAATGGTTATGACGAAATGAAATTAATAATCTTTTCGTATACCTCTTTATGGACAAAATCGCACAAAGATAAATATGGCAATTTGGTTCGTAGTACTGTTGAAAGTTTAATGGCGGTAAATGGAAATAGTGACATATTGTTTGTGAGTAAGAATGATTTGTCACAAGCTTTTCCAGATGTTTCCTCTAAGCAACAAGCAGCCAATATTTCCAATTTGTTGAAATTGGAATCTCATATTTCTTTTAGAAAGGATTCAAGTTCAGGAGCTTTTTATTTGAATTTTTTAATGGACAGGATATTTGATATGGTAAGAGATAAGCTGATCGAGCTAGAGGGAAAAGGAGGCTGGTTGGCATGTTTCAAATCAGGGCTGATGCAAAAAGAAATCAAGTTGACCAGAAATTTACAAGTGGAAGCATTGAAGAGTAAGAGTCAATTGATGGTTGGAGTAAATGCTTATGAGGATCAGAGTTTGAATGTGGTATCTGATAATTGGGAGCAAAGGGGTGAGGCAGAATTACAATTAAGGAGCATTCCAAAAAGTGTTTTATTTGATCAACTTAATTTTAATCTCAAATGAAACTTGATTTCCGCCGCTTGAAAAAGGAACTTTCTAACCAGTCTTCAAAGTCTGGGAATATATCCGAAATGCCTGCTCATTCAGGATATGTCTCAGGTATTCCTCCTTTTTTGAAGGGACCATACAGCACCATGTATTTTACAAGATCTTGGACGATCCGGCAATATGCTGGCTTTTCGACAGCGGAAGCTTCCAATGAATTTTACAGACAAAACCTAGCCGCAGGACAGAAGGGCTTATCGGTTGCATTTGATTTGGCTACGCATAGAGGTTACGATTCTGATCATCCTAGAGTACAGGGGGATGTGGGCATGGCGGGAGTAGCAGTTGATTCTGTGCTGGATATGAAGCGCTTGTTTGATCAAATTCCTTTGGATAAAATGTCCGTTTCAATGACCATGAATGGAGCGGTTATTCCTATCATGGCTTTCTATATTGTGGCTGCAGAAGAGCAGGGTGTAAAGTCAGAAAAGCTAAAAGGGACTATTCAGAATGATATATTGAAAGAATTCATGGTGAGGAACACTTATATCTATCCTCCTAAGCCTTCCATGAAAATTGTGGCAGATATCTTTGAATATACTGCCAAACATATGCCCCAATTTAATTCTATTTCTATCTCTGGGTATCATATGCATGAGGCCGGTGCCACTGCTGATTTGGAACTGGCCTATACTTTAGCAGATGGCTTGGAGTATGTCAGGACTGGTCTATCCAAAGGTTTGAAGATCGATGAATTTGCTCCTAGGTTGTCTTTTTTTTGGGGCATAGGGATGGATCATTATAGAGAGATTGCCAAGTTGAGAGCAGGGAGGCTGTTATGGGCTAAATTAATGAAGGAGTTTAATCCTAAGAATCCAAAGTCCCTTATGTTACGCGCCCATTGTCAAACCTCTGGTTGGTCATTGACAGAACAGGATCCCATGAATAATGTCGCTAGAACGACTATCGAAGCAATGTCGGCCATATTGGGACAAACGCAATCACTGCATACCAATGCTTTTGATGAGGCCATTTCCCTGCCTTCGGAGTTCTCAGCAAGGATTGCCAGGAATACTCAACTCATATTAAAAGAGGAGATGGGACTAACACGGGTGGTGGACCCTTTAGGAGGAAGTTGGTATTTGGAGCAACTCACGGAAGAATTGGTTGAAAAGGCTTGGGAGCATATTCAGGAAGTTGAAAAAGTGGGGGGGATGGCTGAGGCACTGCAGTCCGGTATTCCCAAAATGAGAATAGAGGAAGCAGCTACTAGAAAACAGGCAAGGATTGACAGCGGAACTGAAGCTATAGTTGGTGTCAATAGGTTTAAATCTGGACTGGAGGAGAATTTTGACATATTGGAGGTGGACAATGCGGAGGTGATAAAGAAACAATTGACCCGCTTGAATGCTTTGAAGTCAGAAAGGAATTCTGAAGAAGTAAAAGATGCTTTGGGTGATATTACTGAAGCTGCAAATAATGGGACGGGGAATTTATTAGAACTGGCAATTATAGCGGCCCGAAAAAGAGCTACATTAGGTGAGATATCAATGGCAATGGAAAAAGCATTTGGAAGACATAAGGCAGAGAGCAAAACGCTTTCAGGCGTGTATTCAAGGGAAGCAGCACAGGATAATCTGTTTAAGGAGGCTCAATCCTTAACAGATGAATTTGAAAGAATAGAAGGCAGAAGACCAAGAATATTAATTGCCAAAATGGGACAAGACGGGCATGATAGGGGAGCTAAGATAATCGGGACGGGCTTTGCTGATATTGGTTTTGATGTAGATATAGGACCTTTATTTGAAACGCCAGAAGAGGTAGCAAGGCAGGCTGCAGAAAATGATGTTCACCTGGTTGGGGTTTCATCCTTGGCCGGAGGGCATAAAGTTTTGGTACCTGCTTTAATTAGTGCATTGAAGAATCTTGGGAGGGAAGATATTGCCGTTGTAGTAGGTGGTGTAATTCCCAAAAAAGACTATGATTTTTTAACAAATGCAGGAGTGATGGATGTTTTTGGGCCTGGTACAGTACTGCCAGCTGCTGCTATAAAAATACTTAATCAGTTGATGGGGATTTGATGTTTTTAAGTTAAGAAAATGAAGGGCATTACCTTATTGTTTGCAGATGAATATATTAAAGAGGTAGAAGAAAATATACTGCCTCAATTATCAGGTACCCTTAAAATTGCAGTCCCTTTTAGCCAGTTGGAGGAATTGGATTTAAGTGAAGGGGATTTTGTATTGTGTTATTTGTCGGATGAGCAGTTGAAGGTATTTCTGCCCAAAGCGGAAGGGCAGAATTGGGGCATTGGATTTTTGCCCCATCCAGAAATGATATATGCACGCCAAGGATTTGGAGTAGGGAAAAGCCTTGATAAATCCCTTGCTCATATGTTGAGTTCTGAAAAAATTAAGCCTTTTGATTTATTTACAGCCAATGGTCAAATTGTATTTGATTCTGTGACTCTTGGGGATTCCATGGGGCTAATGTACGGGCAAGCGGAAAGTACTTGGCTGAAGCAATTTTCTGGAAGATTAAAAAGTTTTTTTGGACTTTTTAAAAGGGTAAAACTGCATCCTTATACACTTTTGATCCCAAAGGGAAGTGAGGAAAACAAACAATTAGATCAGAATCAAGAAGAGATTAGCACCGCTGCGCTGGGAATGGTTATGATGCCCCATGGGAAAAGTAACTTGCTTTCAAGGAGGATATTAGAGGATAGCTTTGTTAATGATGGCATGTTGCATGCATTGATATTGGCACCACAAAGCATTATTGGCTTGATAAGTTTTGGGATAAATGGATTGTTGAGTAGGAAAGTGCAAACTTCCCTGCCCCCATTTACTGCACATATCAGGACTTCAAAATTGATAGTAAAGAGCGAGGAATCTATCAATATGAACATTGATGGTAAGCAGCAGAGTGTTCATGAGGTAGAATTACAGATAATGTCAAAGGCCTTAAAAATCGTTCCAGGGAGATTTCTGGATACAGAGGTGGAGGCCAATAACAGGGAAGTTTACAAGACCCAAGTGCTTCCCAGAGGAGAACTTAGGGATGAACTGTTGAGAGGGCCATTGCCATACATTTATCATGCGACCACAGAGGAATTTAAAGATTTATTTAGTCTCTTAAGGGAGAACTCTAGGCCTAAGTCTACTTTTTTAGTGCTAATGGTTTTATCGACTATTATTGCGACTTTTGGTTTGTTTGCTAATTCCTCCCCGGTTATTATAGGGGCCATGGTTCTAGCTCCTTTGATGTCTCCGATTATATCATTAAGTATGGGGGTGCTGAGGCAGGACAGGAAGTTGGTTTTTAATAGCCTTAAGACCCTTGGGCTAGGTCTGTTGTTGGGCTATCTCTTTGCGGTGATCTTGACATGGCTGACTCCTTTAAATGCCCTGAATGGAGAAATTACTGCAAGGATTCGACCTAATCTATTGGATCTTGGAGTTGCAGCGGCTTCAGGCGCTGCCGGAGCCTATGCTCATTCCAAAAAGGAAATAGCGAAAACATTGGCAGGTGTGGCCATTGCCGTTGCCTTGGTGCCGCCCATGGCCGTATCAGGGATTGGATTAGGCTGGGCTGATTGGGTTGTGTTTTCTGGTTCCTTACTGCTTTTGGTGACCAACTTGGCGGGCATGGTTTTGTCAGCCGCTTTCACTTTTTTACTCTTGGGGTTTAGCCCTTTTCATCTCGCAAAAAAGGGGCTTGTGTGGTCATTGGTCTTGGTGTTTTGTGTAAGCGCTCCTTTGACCTTTGGTTTTAGCAACTTGGTAAGAGAAAATAGATTGCTTAAAGAATTGAGCGGGTATCAGGTAAAAGGAGGAATCACTTTGCGGAATGTGGAGGTCAGGAGTTTGAGTCCCATCATTATTTCAATCAAGGCTGTTTCCGATAGGGATTTGTCTGAAGAAGATTTTAAGGAGATTAAAAAGGAAATTGAAGAAATGATAGGTGAAGAGGTGATTCTTGAAGTCACCGTGGGCCTGAAAATATAGAAGGTTGGCAAAACAAATTACCAACCTTCCTATCATTGTATTACACAGGAAATTCTAGTTTTCTTCTCCTCTAAGTTTGAAGATTGCTCCCTCAAGTGCATCGCTTATTCTGATTTGGCAGGCCAAACGACTTGTTGGGAATAGTTCAGGTAGGGTTTCCAGCTGGTCAAGTTCTACGTCAGTAGCATCTCCCAACCCGTCTTTACCGTCCAAAACTTCCACGTGACAAGTTGCACAAAGTGCCATACCTCCACAGGTAGCCAAAACTGGGTATTCAGATGCCTTCAGGACTTCCATCAGGCTTAGGCCCATATCTCCAGGGGCTTCAATTGTTTGACGGTTTCCGTCGTGATCTTCTACTTCAAATGTTACCATAACGCAAAAATATAATTAAAATGCATTAACACCATTAACGGTAGTGTATTTAAAGCTTAATTTTTGATCAGGGTAAACAAATTTGAAGGCACTGTGGCACATCAATGCAGCTTCGTGGAAGCCACAAAGGATCAATTTAAGCTTGTTCTCATAGGTGTTGATGTCACCGACAGCATAGATTCTTTCCACATTGGTAGAATAGTCTGTGGTATCTACTTCAATGGCATTTTTGTCGATGTTCAATCCCCAGTCTGCAATTGGTCCTAGTTTAGGACTCAATCCGAACAATGGAATCAAATAATCAGTATCCACTACAATCTCTTCTTTTGCCTTGTTTTTCATGGTAACACTTTGGAGGTGTCCGTTGCCAGAAATTTTGGTCAAATTAGAGCTTAGGATCAAGTCAATTTTACCATTGTTGGCAAGGTCAAATACCTTCGCGGCTGAATCTGGAGCTCCTCTAAAAGTCTCATTTCTGTGAACCAATGTTACTTTTTCTGCAACGTCAGCAAGGAAAATAGTCCAGTCAAGGGCTGAATCACCACCACCCGCTAAAATGACTTTTTTATTTCTGAATTGCTCTGGATCTTTCACCATATAAGTGATGCCCTTGCCTTCAAAGCTTTCAAGGTTTTCCAAAACTGGTTTTCTAGGCTCGAAGCATCCAAGACCACCTGCAATTACAATGACCTGAGCGTGGATTTTTGTTTTGTCACTAGTAGTCAAAACAAAAGAACCATCATCTTGCTTTGTCAAATGATCCACTCTTTCTCCAAGTGAAAAGGTAGGGTTAAAAGGTGCAATCTGTTTCATCAGATTGTCTACCAATTCCTGGGCTTTTACTTCAGGGTAGCCAGGAATATCATAAATAGGTTTTTGTGGATATATCTCTGAGAGCTGTCCACCCACCTGAGGCAATGCGTCGACCAGGTGACAACGCATTTTTAGCAAGCCTGCTTCAAATACGGTGAATAATCCTACTGGTCCGGCTCCGATGATGCAAATGTCAGTTGTTATCATGGTATGATTTAATATTTACTTGCTGCTAGCAAGGTGAATTGTCCAATTTTCGTGCAAATATAAGGAGGAAATCGGCCAATTCCATGAGTTATTTAAAACTGTTCTAAATTAGTGTAGATTGTGTTGAGGATTCTTTTGAATTCTTCAAAGTCCTTCTCATTCAATTTTTCCCAAGCCTTTTCTCTGATGACAGAGATTTTTGGCTTGAGCTCCTCCACTTTCTCCTGCCCTTCTTTTGTAAGAAGGATCTGAAAGCTCCTTCTGTCGGCAGGATTAGGGCGCCTTTCGGTGTATCCTTTTTTGCAAAGGATGTCAATTATTCGGGTTAGTGTTGGTTGATCCTTAAAAACCAAACCGGCCAATTCTGTTTGACTTAAGGATTCATGATCCGCAAGTCTCTTGAGTATGAGCCATTGGTCTACCGTGACATCAAAATCACCATTTTTAAATTTTTGCTGGGCATATTGTTTTACCCGTCTGGCAGTTCTGTCCAACAAAAATGAATATTGACTAAATTGTTCTTTTGTCATCGCAATTATTAGTATGACAAATATAATGGAAAAATGTTTTAGGAAAAACAAAACCCTATAAAAAAGATAGGGTTTATGGTTTAATTTTTTTTTACCCGCGTTTTTTAAGCATTTTGGAGTGTTTTTCGAGGTTAAAAAATTAGCGCTCTGATCATTTCCAATGTTGTGTGGATGTCAGTGGAGGTCTGTTTTGATTGGCCCTTGGAAACTGTAATGGTCAAAGGATTTTCATTGATCTGTACCTCCAGATCATCTGGCAATTTGATGTTGTTTTTTTGTAGTGCTAGCTTTAACCATTGCCTGATGTGCTTTGCTCCCTTGATTTGGGGATAATCTGAGGCATGTTTAGGCCTGATTTTTCCTAATTCCAGATCAAACAGTAATTGCCCGTTTGTTAGCAATTGGTTGATGTCTCCAGATATGATCAAGTCTTCAGGGCTCCCGCATAGCAGGGGAGAGCCGCACTGCATAATCCATAATTCATCAGCAGTTTCTATGGCAATGTCAAGATCATGGGTGACGATTAAAATGGATTTTTTTTGCTGCTGGGTGATGTCCCTCAATAAATGCATGATTTCATAGCGGTTCACCAAATCCAAGTGGGCAGTAGGCTCATCCAGAATAATAAGGTTTCCGTCTTGGGCAAGGGCTCGGGCAATCATCACCTTTTGTAATTGTCCATCACTGATTTCAGAAATGAACTGGTCCTTAAGGTAATAGGTTTTGGTTGCTTGTAGGGCCTCAAGGATGATTCTATTGTCTTCAGGGGTAAGTTTACCGAGCCAATTAGTGAAAGGAGTCCGGCCTAAGCTTACCAATTGTTGGACTGTAAGGTTTCCTCCCATGATTCTGTCCGTAAGCACTACGCTGATATTTTGGGCCAGTGATTTGGCTGGATGCTCATGGATGTCCTTGTTCAAGAAGAGAATTTGACCACTGAGGCAGGGGATTTGCCCCATGATGGTCTTGATCAGGGTGGATTTACCCACCCCATTTGGTCCAAGTAGACATGTGAGCTTTCCTTTTTTCAGCTGAAAGGACAAGGATTCTGCAAGAACATTGGTGCTTTTTCTTTTTGCATAACCAATGCTGACTTGTTTTCCTTCCAATATGGTGGGTTCAGCTTTCATTAAAATTCATTGCTAAAGTTTCTCTTCAAAATTAACCAAATAACCAAAGGGGCCCCAAAAAGTGAAGTAATCACGTTAATTGGTAAGGTTTCAGCGGATCCTGGTAATTGACTAATGGCATCACTGGCCAGTAAAAAGGCGGCTCCTATCAAAGCAGATGCAGGAAATAATATTTTGTGATCACCTGTTCTAAAAACCATCCTTGCCAAATGAGGAACGGCAATTCCAATAAATGCAATAGGGCCACAGAAAGCAGTGGCGCTTCCTGCTAATAGTCCAGTACTGATGATCATGGTCCATCTCAGTGCCTTAATATTTACACCCATACTTGTAGCATACCTTTCCCCCATAAGCATGGCATTGTAAGATTTTACCATGATTAAAGCAGGAATGATTCCTAATAGACAAACCAAACATAATATATATAGTTGGCTTCCACTTATTCCTCCAAGACTTCCCATGGACCAAATGGTGAAGAGTTTTAGGTCTTCTGCATTTCCAAAATAGGACAGGACACTTACTATGGCTCCAGAGGCACTACCAAACATCAGCCCAATGATGAGCAAGGTCATACTGTCCTTAATTTTCCAAGCTGTCAGGCTCATTAACAACAGTATCGCAATTGCCCCTAAGCTTCCAGAAATAATAATCCCCCAAATGCCCCAAGTGAGATAATTTCCTGCATTACTGGCCAGGCTCCAACCGAAGGCGCTGCCTCCCAAAATTAAGATGGCGACTCCTAAGCCTGCGCCGGAACTAATGCCTAAAACATATGGGCCTGCCAATGGATTTCGAAAAAAAGTTTGCATTTGTAGACCACTAAGAGATAGCGAAATGCCTACAATGATGGCTGTTAGGGCTTTTGGGACTCTATAATCAAAGAGTATAGTGCTCCAACTTGGTTTAGTCATTGGGCTACCGAAAAGTCCCCCTAATAATTCTCCGAATGGAATATAAACAGAACCAACTGCTATATTGATTAGAAATAGACAAAGGACCAGAGTTGATCCAGAGAAAAGTAACAGACTGGTATGTTTTTTTGCAGATTGCAAGCTTGAAGGCTAGTTTAATTTTTGGTAAAAATAAGGTTTGTAGTCCGGTAATTGCTCAGGGTGGAAGATTTTTATCAAATCCTTTAAAATAATGTCAGGCCTTGAGTATCCAAGTTCAAAGTACTCCAACCCACCTGTAGCTCCGCGGGTGAGAGAAAATGTATATACCTGACCTTTCTGAAAAGAACGGAACTGGGTGTAACGTTGGTCAGCGTTTTTCATGTTTTCGAGATTGGTAAATTCCCCAGTACTGATCCAGACATCTGCATTCATGCCTTTGTCCAATACATATTCATAACTGAGTTGAAGGCTTCCTGAATTGATGTCTTCATCGAATATATAGTCACTGCCGGCATCCTCAAGGAAAATAGCTCCCCAATTATTTCCTGCGGGTGCATACCAAATGTCCTTGTACATATTGCCACTTAATACGCTAGGTAAGGAGTCAAGGTCGGCATTCACAATGCTTTCGCGGAGGCTTTCGTAATTGTTTTTTACTTCATTATATAATTCAGTGGCTTTTTCCAACTTGCCAGTAAGGGCTCCGGTGAACTTTATCCATTCAGCCCTACCAAGAGGATGTTGCTCCAGATAGTCACCATTTATAACATTGGGGATATGGGCCTTGTTGAGTAATTGCAGATCTTTGAGGTTGTCTCCTAAGGTGGATATGATTACTAAATCTGGATTGATATCCAAAATCTTTTCAATATTGAATTTTGCACCACCGCCCAATTCTTCTACTTTGCCATCTGTGATCTGCTGTCTGATTTCTTTTGAAGAAATTAAATCAAGATTGGGAAACGCAATGAGTTTATCGCTTATGCCCAGTCTGTCCAAATGAGGAATTTGGGTCGTTGAAGTAAGTGTGATTTTTTGAACATTGGGATCGATGATAGCATCGTATTGGCCCTTGGGGAATTGGATGTCTTCTGCATCTTTGACCAAGTAACTGAATGGTTTATGCTCGCCGGGGAAGCCGTTTTGAACCTTGATCAGCTTGAACCCTTCGCCTTGGTAAATCTTAAAACCTACGGCATAGTCCAGTTTAATTTCTTCTAAGGAAGCTGCTTGAATTTTACTTTTTTTTGGTGAACAGGCAAAAACAAGTAATAGGATAAAAATTAAGGGTGAAATTATTCTCATCACGTATTGGAACCCTTTAAATTATTAATGATTATTGATTAAATATTAAATAAGGCGTTTGGCCTTAGAAAACTGAAATCAAAAATACATCTAGGGTTTTTATCTACCAACTTATCAGAAAAATACTCCCAATCGAATAGATGCCCGATTATAGATGAATGTTTCTCTAAAGATGGAGCGGTAACCTGGAGGAAGCCCATTGGCCCCATTTGTGTTTCCAGGATCCAAAGTGCCTTCTGACTTGGAAATGACCTGTCTTTTATATCCTAAACTTAAACTAAATTGACCTTTGCCTTTGGTTTTTATTAGCATACCGACGATTGGGTTAAGCAAGAATCCGCCTTCTGTCCAACTGGTTCGACTGTCTTTTTCAAATGGTACAGACCCTACTCCAGTATCCAAGCCTGCCAAAAATGAAATTTTTCCCTCGGATGGTAGTATGGCCCTAGCTCCTAAAGCAAAAGGAATGATGATGGTTTGGTTATAATTGTCTAGCCCAGTAGTGAAGCCTATGCTTAACCAATTATTGGCCTTTACTCCATTGAAGGTTTGAAGAGTGAAGGATGTATGAGGACCCACGGATTGATTGTTTTGTAAGATGCCTATTTCCGTATGATTGGTGAAAGGAAGCGTCTGAGCCAAGACACTTCCTCTTGAAAAAAGAATTATCACCAGAGCTAAAACAATCCAACTAAATGTTTTATTCATGTATGCCATATAGTTTAGTACAATTCCTGTTTTTCGATTTCCATGCAGCTTAGTTTGATTAGTTTGCTTGGTGTACTGTAGTCATATTGGCAAATCACATTGTTTCCGATGACGATAAGGGACTTTGGGCCAGGGATTAGATCAATAGCGTTAAGGTTTTTCAGGTGCTCCATTTGGTTCTCGTCAATTTTCATGACGTCATTTACCTTAAAGCTTTTTAAACCGAATTGCCCTTCACAGACAAAAAGGTTTTCACCGGATAATCCAAGTCCATGAGGGTTTTCCATGGGGTATGATTTCAATAAATTAGGCTGAGAGGGATCAGAAATGTCCAGCACTTCTAGAAGGTCCACTCCCTGTTGACAGAAATTCCCACTCCTTAAAGTGACAAAAGCGTAATCATCATTTGCTACAACTGGATCGCAACTGGTCAAGTGGGAATATACTGATAATTGTTCTGGGGAAGCAGGAGAGGATATGTCATAAATGTGCATACCCGTGGTGGAGCCAATAAATAGTTTGTCCTTGAATGGGTAAATTGTTTCGATTCCCCATCCTAAACCTATTTGTTTTACAAATTCAGGATTTTCTTTTTGGCTAATATCAAATAATCTCAAGTCCTGCTCATCGACAGCATACAAATGACCTTTGGCTAAAGTAAATCTGGCCATAGAGCCGCCTTGGCCGAAATTCCCCCCATCACCATTGGCAAATGCAAGCATGTCCGATTCAAAAAAGAAAGGGCCTTCCCAAGGCCTAAAGGGTCGCTCTGAAGTCAGTACTGTATCTTTCCAAATGGTGAATTCTCCAGTTTCAACGGCGCTATAATGATTTCTAAAAACATCTTCTTCCCTGTCCAAAAGTTTTATTTTGAATGGATTGCTGACATCGAATGATAAGAGGTCAATATAACTGTCGGCATATAAAATATTATCGTTTATGGCCAAGTCAGCAGTGCCGGGGATTTCAATAAAGACAAGGTTCTTGGGGGCTGATGGATCAGTATTATCTATGACGTGTATTCCCTCGTCAGGTTCGCTGATAAATAGATAATCACCAAAAATATAAATCTTACCTGTTTTATTGATGGTTCGCGGTTCAGTTTGTCCAACACTCATCTCTCGAAAAGTGCTCGTCTTGATAGAGACAGGGTATGTTGTTTCATAAGTGTAGGTGCTTTCTACTTGGTCTTGGCAGGCAGAAAAACATAGCACTACTGTTAGTATCAAGAGCCAGTCGGGTAAAAAGCGATGAGCTAGTAAGGATCGATTCATAGCCAATTTTTTTTAGTTAAAAATGCTTTTAACCTATAGACGCAGAATCTAACAGAAGTGCTACAGTTTTTTGAATAAAAATTTTGAAAAAATAATGAAGGTGTTTTAAAAGAGGATGTTCTTCATATGGTTTTCAAAATTTTCAAATAGATGGATGTAGTTTTTTAGGATGTTTTGGGTGAGGGTGTCATTTGTGTTCTCGGTATACAAATCAGTAGCTTTGATTCTTTGAATGATCATGTCGAGCCAGCCTTTGCCATCATCAATTAATTCCTCATTAAAAGCATCCAAAGTTACATCCCTTGATCCAGAATAGGGAGGCCTACCTTGGTCCCTGAAAAATTCTGTCATCGTATTTAGAGCAAGTTCATGCGTGAGTTCAAAGGAACGATGAAGATGTTGTTCTGATTTGGGATTAATACCTCTGGTATTAATTTCCTCGATTACTTCTTGCAATTCTCTAAGTGAGATTGAAAAGTCCTCAAAGCACTTTTCACAGGTTATTGGCTGGGTCTTCATATTGTTGTCATTTTTCTAAAAATACAAAATTCCAGCAAAAAAGCACCGAAAAATAATCGGTGCTCATAATTTAATTTTGCTCTAAATAATGGTCTAACGGACACTATAAGATTGTCTGAAAGCCCTACCTCTTGGGGTCAATCCTTCGATGACCAATCTTCCGCTATATTCCTCCAAGAATTGGCCTATTTCCTCGGGATCCTTAGCTGGCTCGCCATTTATCTTTGTAAGAATAAATCCATTTCCTAAGCCCAGTTCATTTAGATAGCCTCTGGTGAGTGAGGTGATTTTTATGCCATATTCTATTTGCATTTTGTCCTTCTCAACAGTATTTACTGCCTCCAGCCTAGCTCCTAAAAGAGCTGAGGAATAGAAGGCCCTTTTTATAATGCCCGTGCTTCCTTCAAGATTTTCAAGTGTAAGCTGCGCTGTCTTTGGTTTTTTGTCTCTGAAATAGGAAATGTTGATTTTGTCTCCTGGGTAGTAATAAGAGAGCACTTCCTCAAAGCTGCCTTTTCCAGTTATTTTTGTTCCGTCAATTCCCGTAATGACGTCATTGACTTGTAATCCTGATTTTTCGGCAGCTCCATTTCGAATGATATGGCTCACCACTACACCGTCTAAGGACTCCAGATTCATGTCCTCAGCAAGTTCAGGGGTGATTTCCACCGCTTCAATACCTGGGATTGCTTTTTGGACTTCTCCGTATTTAATCAAATCATTGGCTATTTTAGAGGCAATATCTGCCGGCACAGCAAATCCATAGCCGGTATAGGATCCTGTTCTTGAGAGGATAGCGGTATTGATACCTACCAGTTCTCCCTTGATATTCACTAGGGCTCCGCCAGAGTTGCCAGGGTTAATGGCAGCATCAGTCTGTATAAATGATTCCAAAGGGAAGTCACCACCTAGGATATTGATTTGCCTTTCCTTTGCAGATACAATTCCTGCAGTAACGGTGGAAGTAAGGTTAAAAGGGTTGCCTACTGCAATTACCCATTCCCCGATTTTGAGGTCTTTACTACTGCCCTTTTTTATGGCGGGTAATCCCTTTGCTTCAATTTTCAGAACAGCAATATCTGTATTCAGGTCCGTACCTATAAGTTTGGCTTGATAGGTTTTTTTATGATGCACCACTTCTAAGGTTTCTGCATTTTCTACTACGTGATTATTGGTGATGATATAACCGTCCTCTGAGAAAATAACCCCAGACCCGGTGCTTACACTGGGAGCTTGGCTTCCCTGGGGGCCAAAGAAAAAGTCAAACATACTGTAGCGGCGGTAGTCCGAACCCGAGAAATTCTTGATGAACACCACCGATTCTGTGCTTTTTTCGGAAGCTTCCACGAAAGATATGGGTACATTCAGGGCAGCACTTGCTCTTCTGGGACTTTCTTCTGTGTAGTTTACTTGATGAGATATGTTTTCTTTTCTTGTAAATTCATTTGAATCTGCATTTGCATCGTCCATTAAAAACTCCTGATGAGACCATGCACCCAAAATGCCTGCAGAAAAAGCAATAGCAATAGTTTTTAAATTTTTTTGCATGAGACTATTATTTTTGAATCATTGAATAAACGGTCTTTTTAAATTTAAGATAAACTCTTTAACATTTTTTAATATTTCTATAGGCTGAGTTTCTGTCTAATTATCAATGTTTAGAATTTTCTTTGTACTGATTATTAACTAAAACTCGTATATGTTAAGAACAGGACATATGCATGGGCAAATGGATATCCGATGCTGAACGCATCACCAATTTGTCCAATAAAAATATGGCTAAGTAAATGCCAAATTGCCTAAGGGTGAAAAAGTGGCAAAAAACAAAGGAAAAGTCTTTGAAGCTTGTAAATTTGTCAGCTTATTGAGAAGCCTTTAGAATTGCCAAAGAGACAAAAAGTCTCCTTAAAGAGAAATTAGACATCAATGTCAAATAAGAAAAGAGTGGCCCTTTTGGGGTCAACAGGAAGTATAGGAAAGCAGACCTTGGAGGTTATTGCGAAGCATGAGGATAGATTTGAGGTCGAGGTTTTAACCGCCCAAAATAATGTTGATTTACTCATTGAGCAATCTTTGGCTTTTATGCCCAATGCAGTTGTAATTGCCAATGAGGACCATTATCTGAAATTAAAAGCGGCATTGGATCCGCATTTTATAAAGGTATATGCTGGTGAAGCAGCATTGGCTCAAGTGGTGGAAATGGACAGCATTGATATTGTCCTTACTGCTTTGGTAGGATATTCTGGTTTGTTGCCAACCATCAGTGCGATCAATGCAGGGAAGCAGATAGCGCTTGCCAATAAGGAAACTCTGGTGGTCGCTGGGGAGTTGATAACTAAAATAGCCCAGGAAAAAGCAGTGAATATTTATCCTGTGGATTCAGAACATTCAGCTATTTTCCAGTGTTTAGTCGGTGAGTTCCACAATCCCATTGAAAAGCTTATTTTGACAGCTTCGGGAGGCCCTTTTAGGGGGAAGGATAGTGCCTATCTGGCCAATGTTACCAAAGAGCAGGCATTGAAACATCCCAACTGGGATATGGGGGCAAAGATCACAATAGATTCCGCTTCTCTGATGAATAAGGGATTGGAGGTGATTGAGGCGAAGTGGCTGTTTGGCGTCAGTGCTGAGCAAATTGAGGTGGTCGTACATCCACAATCTATCATTCACTCCTTAGTCCAGTTTAGGGATGGGAGTATGAAAGCACAACTTGGACTGCCAGATATGCGTATTCCTATTCAATTTGCATTGAGTTATCCGGATAGGTTCGAATCGGATTTTCCAAGATTTGACTTTAGTCAGTATGCTTCGCTGGATTTTGAGGCGCCAGATTTGAAGACCTTTAGGAATTTACAGCTGGCCTTTGATGCACTTGAAAAAGGGGGGAATACTCCATGTGTATTAAATGCTGCCAACGAAATTGCTGTGGCCGCATTTTTGAGGGACGAAGTGGGGTTCTTGGAAATGTCAGATGTAATCGCTGAAACAATTGACCGGGTGGACTTTGTGTCCAAGCCTGCTTTGGAAGACTTTATAGAGACTGACAAAAAGGCAAGAATAATAACGGAAGAAATAATTAAGAATAAATAATAAAACATGGATACTTTAATAATGGTGGGCCAACTCCTGCTAGGACTGTCAATTTTGGTGGGCCTGCATGAAGGAGGTCATATGCTTGCAGCAAAGCTGTTTGGGATGAGAGTGGAGAAGTTTTCTATTGGTTTTCCGCCAAAGATAGTAAGCTTTAAATATGGAGAGACTGAGTATTCCCTAGGGGCGATTCCCCTGGGCGGTTTTGTGAAGATTTCAGGCATGGTGGATGAATCCATGGATACAGAACAGTTGAGTTCTGAGCCTCAGCCTTGGGAATTTAGGGCTAAACCAGCCTGGCAGCGATTGATCGTGATGCTGGGAGGTATTATTGTCAATGTAATTACCGGTATCATTATTTTTATTGCCCTAGTTTATAACCGAGGCGAAACTTATTTTTCAAGGGACCAGATTATAGAGCATGGTATTGTTGCTTATGATATAGGGCAACAGATAGGATTTCAAGATGGAGATAAGGTGCTTGATGTAAATGGTCATACTTATGAAAGTTTGGCTGATCTGTCCAGTGGTGATGTGCTTTTAAGTGAAAACGGGTATTACACTGTTGATAGGGATGGTGAAATCCTGAAAATTGAAATACCGAGAGGTTTCATCAACTCTTTCTCCAATAAAGAAAGTCTTTCTAATTTCATAGACATTGGGGTGCCTTTTACCATTAAGGAAGCCACCAAAGGTAAGCGTGCAGCTAGTTTGGGATTGAAAGATGGAGATAAGGTATTAGCTGTTAATGATCAAAAAATAAGGTACTTTTCAGACTTTCAGCGTGTGTTGGAGGAAAATGCAGGTAAGACGATTGAACTGTCCTTTGAAAGAGACGGCCAGGCAAAATCTGGGAGCATGGAGGTTTATGATGATGGCACCATTGGTGTTTTGGTCAATCCACTTATCCAGCCGGTAAGAAAAGATTTCACCTTCAATGAATCTATAGGGAAAGGAACGGAGAAAGCATTTAGTGTTGTGATCGTGAATGCAAAAGCATTAGGGAAAATGTTCACCGGAGAGGTTTCAACTAAAAATGTTAGTGGACCTATCGGAATGGCCAAGATATATGGCAGTCAATGGGACTGGGTGAAGTTTTGGAGTATCACAGGATTGATTTCCATGATTCTGGCCTTTATGAATTTACTGCCTATTCCTGCTTTGGATGGTGGCCATGTTGTATTCTTGCTATATGAGATGGTTTCAGGTAGGAGCCCTTCAGAAAAATTCCTAGAGAATGCTCAGAAAGTAGGTATGGTTTTGCTACTAGCCTTGATGGTGTTCGCGATTGGTAATGATATATTGAAATTGTTCACCGGAGGTTAAGGAATGAAATAGATACTGCCATTTTGTACCATTTAAAACATTGGCATATCCATTGAGTTTAGTAGAAGAACCTTTGAATTTAAAGGTTCTTCTTTTATTTTAAATTTAAATATGACAAAATAACAGTCATTCTCTATATGAATAAAAACAATAGTCCATTATTTCAATCATTGATCGTAGGAGATTTTGCAGGTGAGGGAGATCTGATCCAGTTGATCACTGATGATGAGGACGATGATCAGTCGCAAAATGAGGATTATGCAGAAGAGATTCCTATTCTTTCCGTAAGAAATACTGTGCTTTTCCCTGGAGTGGTTATACCAATAACTGTTGGTAGGGAAAGGTCTATCAAATTGGTTAAAAAGGCCCAGAAGGGAGATAAGATGATCGGGGTATGTGCCCAGATCAATCCTAATAATGACGACCCTTCCTGGGATGATATTTATCAAGTAGGTACCATTGCTAAGATAGTGAAGATGATCGTGCTTCCCGATGGAAACACGACTATTATCATTCAAGGAAAGAAAAGGTTCAAAATCAAGGAGCAGGTTTCTGAGGATCCTTATTTTCAGGCAAAGGTAGATTACTTGTCAGAGAACTTTCCTGAAGGCAATAAGGAAATCCAAGCTTTGGAAGAGTCCTTGAAGGAAGCGGCTGTTAAGATTTTGCAATTGAATCCTGATATTCCTAGAGAAGCCCAAGTTGCATTGGATAATATCGATAATACTGCTTTTTTGACTCATTTCTTGTCCTCAAACATTAATGCACCTGTAGAGTCCAAGCAAAAATTGCTTGAAATCAATGATGGGTTGGATAGGGCTACCTTGCTTTTGGAGTTCATGATGAAGGATATCCAGATGCTGGAGTTGAAGAGTGAGATTCACAAAAAAGTCCATACGGATATTGACCAACAGCAAAGGGATTATTTCTTGCGTCAGCAAATGAAGGTGCTTCAAACGGAGCTTGGAGAAGAAGGGCCGGAAAAGGAAGTGGAGGAACTTCGTTTAAAGGGTAAATTGAAGAAATGGCCTGAAGAGGTAGCCAAGCACTTTGAAAAGGAATTGGATAAGGTGTTACGGATTAATCCTTCCGCTGCTGAGTATCCTATTGCTTTGAATTATGCGGAGGTAATGGTGGAACTGCCTTGGAATGAATTCACGGAAGACAATTTTGACCTTAAAAGGGCCAAGGAAATCTTGGATAAGGACCATCATGGTCTGGATAAGGTCAAAGAAAGAATTATAGAATATCTGGCCGTATTGAAACTTAAGAAAGATCTGAAAGGTCCGATATTGTGCCTTTACGGCCCTCCTGGTGTAGGTAAAACTTCGTTAGGTAAATCAATCGCCAAGGCCTTGGGCAGAAAGTATGTTCGTATGTCACTTGGTGGACTGCATGATGAAGCAGAGATCAGGGGACATAGGAAAACTTATGTAGGCGCTATGCCGGGTAAGATTATTCAAAACATGAAGAAGGTGAAAACTTCTAATCCTGTATATGTTTTGGATGAAATTGATAAGCTAAGCTCAGACTTTAGGGGAGATCCTTCTTCTGCTTTCCTTGAGGTGTTGGACCCTGAGCAGAACAGTGCTTTTGTGGACAATTACCTTGAAGTGGATTACGATTTGTCTAAGGTGTTATTCATTGCTACAGCCAATTCACTTGAGAGTATCCAGCCGGCTTTGAGAGATAGGATGGAAATTATCGAAGTGACGGGCTATACTATGGAGGAAAAAGTGGAGATTGCTAAAAAGCACTTAGTTCCGAAGCAAAGAAAAGAACATGGATTAAAGGCAAAGGATATCAATTTTGATAAAGCTGCCATCGTAAAGATTATAGAAGATTATACCCGTGAATCAGGGGTGAGGAGTCTGGAAAGGCAGATCGGTACGGTAATTAGAAATGTTGCCAAGTCGATTGCCATGGAAGAGGATTATCAGAAAAAGATCAGCCCAGATATGGTTCGGAAAATCTTGGGAGGTGAAATTTTTGATAAGGAAATGTACCAAGATAATAGTGTAGCAGGCGTGGTTACCGGGCTTGCCTGGACATCAGTGGGCGGTGAGATTTTATTTATTGAATCGTCTTTGAGCAAGGGAAAAGGAAAGCTTACCCTTTCTGGACAGTTGGGAGATGTAATGAAAGAATCAGCCATGACTGCTATCTCCTATCTGAAGTCAAAAGCTGAGAAGTATGGGATCGATAATAGGGTTTTTGATAATTATGATCTTCATATTCACGTGCCTGCGGGCGCGGTACCAAAGGATGGCCCTTCAGCTGGTATTACCATGTTGACTGCCCTGGCTTCTGTCTATACTCAAAGAAAGGTTAAGGCCAAGCTGGCAATGACTGGAGAAATCACTCTTAGAGGTAAGGTGATGCCAGTAGGAGGAATAAAAGAAAAGATCCTTGCTGCCAAAAGGGCGGGAATCAAGGAAATTATTCTTTGTAAAAGAAACCAAAAGGATATCGAAGAAATCGACGATCAATACATAAAAGGAGTGAATTTCCATTTTGTGGATAATGTAGACGAGGTCCTTAGGATTTCCCTGTTGAATACCAAGGTGGATGAGCCTTTGAAATTTTCCTTCGAGGAAGCCTCAAAATCTGTTGAGGCTTAAGAAATATAGTACCATGACCGGCAGCAATCGAATTGCTGCCGGTTATTTTTTGAGCAAAGGTCATTGGTTGTTCATTTGATTTTGACCTCCTTAGGTCCACTAATATTAAATGATTTACGTTCAATTAGGAATGGTGAAAAATGCTTGAGTATATATTGGGTGAAAGCATTTTTAATTTGAACTAAAGTTTTGTCGGTATGTTTTATGTGTTAGTACGGCAAATCAAAAAGGATAAAAATTGGAATCAGCTTTGTCTGGTTTCTTGATATACAGAAAATATGAAAGAAATTAATAATTTGACCCCAAAGCAAATTGTCCATGAATTGGATAAATATATAATTGGACAAAGGGATGCAAAAAGAAATGTGGCCATTGCCCTTAGAAATAGGATCAGGCGAATGATGGTTAAAAGTGATTTGCAGAAAGATATTGTTCCCAATAATATCTTGATGATTGGGTCTACAGGTGTGGGTAAAACTGAAATAGCGAGAAGGCTAGCAAGTGTGGCCAATGCACCTTTTACCAAGGTGGAGGCTTCAAAATTCACTGAAGTGGGGTATGTTGGCCGTGATGTGGAGAGCATGGTAAGAGACTTGGTAGAACAAGCAATCAATTTGGTGAAGGAAAACAAAAATGAGGAGGTAAAGGAAAAGGCAGCGGAGAATGTAGAGGATATTTTACTGGATATTCTTATCCCGCCGGTGAAGACAGCGGGTTTCAGTACTTCGAGATCTATCAGTAATGGTGATTTTGATCCTGAAAAGGCTTCCGAGCAGGAATTGAACGAAAAGACCCGAGAGCGTTTCCGTGAGAAGTTAAAAAATGGAGAGCTTGAAGAAAGGAAGATCGAAATCAATGTGAAACAATCTTCACCAGTGGGTGTAGGGATGATTGGGAATGGCATGATGGATGATGCAAGCATGGCAGGCTTACAGGATATGATCAGTGGGATGATGCCTAAAAAGACCAAAAAGAGAAAGGTAACCATTTCCGAAGCGCGTAAAATATTAATGGAAGAGGAAACTTCTAAGTTGATTGATTTTGATGAAGTAAAAGAGGAGGCCATTTTCCTAGCTGAAAATAATGGAATCATTTTTATAGATGAGGTAGATAAAATTGCTTCAAAAAGTGGAAAAAATGGTGGAGGACCCGATGTAAGCCGAGAAGGTGTTCAAAGAGATTTACTCCCAATCGTAGAAGGAAGTTCTGTGAATACGAAGTATGGTCTCGTTCATACGGACCATGTGTTGTTTATCGCAGCTGGAGCGTTCCATGTGAGCAAACCTTCAGATTTGATCCCTGAGTTGCAGGGCAGATTCCCTATTCGTGTAGAGTTGGATAGTCTTAGTCAAGAAGATTTTACGAGAATTCTTAAAGAACCAAAAAATGCTTTGACCAAGCAATATCAGGCTTTGTTTGGAGCAGAAGAGGTAGTACTGGAATACACAGATGAGGCGATAGAGGAAATTGCCAGGATTGCTTTTAAGATCAATGAAGAAGTAGAAAATATTGGAGCAAGAAGGCTGCATACAGTGATGAGTCATTTGTTGAATGATTTTCTATTTGAGGTGCCGGATACTATTCAGGCTAATTCACGAATAATGATCACCAAGGATATGGTGGATGAAAGGCTGAGTTCATTGGTTCAAAACAGAGACCTATCCCAGTATATACTATAATTCAAGAAGGAGGCGCATTGGCCTCCTTCTTTGTTAAAGAAAATCAGTATGAAGAATCTGTATATTTTAACTGGCTGTAGTAAAGGTTTGGGAAAGGCTCTTTTAGATACTTTGCTGGAAGACGAGGAGAATAGGGTTGTAGGAATAGCTAGGTCTGCCATGGAAGTTAGAGAAAGGTTTGTTCATTTGCAATTGGATTTGGGCAATACTTTGGCATTGATTAAATCCCTGTCTGATATTTTCCCTGACGGTGATTTTGATAAGATTGTTTTGATAAATAATGCCGGTTGGATAGGAGAGATCGCTCCTTTGGGAAAGCTAGAAGCTGAAGGTATAGCCAAGATCCATGCAATTAATGTAGTGGCTCCTGCGATATTGATTAATGAGTTTGTCAGGAAATATGCTAAGCGAAAAGTTGAAAAGTTGGTAGTGAATATTTCTTCAGGAGCTGCAGTAAAGGATATAGACGGTTGGTCAGGTTATAGCAGTTCAAAGTCAGCATTGAATCGTATTTCCAGCGTTGCCCAAGTCGAGAGTGAATTAAAGGGGTATGGGATAAGGTATTTTGCATTGGCTCCGGGGATTGTTGACACGCCCATGCAAGAGGATATTAGGTCGGCAAAATTGGAGGATTTTAGTGGGCTGGAAACTTTTAAGTCCTTTAAGTCCAATAATGAACTGAGTTCGCCCGAACAGGTTGCCAAAAAAGTGGTTTACCTAATTGAGCATACTGATAAGTTCAATGGGGTAATTCATGATGTTAGGAAATTTTAATTTCCAGTTTGGTTTTTGGGGAAATCAAAGAACCAAACTTTAGCATTGCTGGGACTTATTTTTTCCCAAGAATCTGTTTCAAAGATAAAACCAAACTGTCCGCAAGTAGGGAGATTGTCAATTTCCCCTCCCAGTCGTTCAACCAAATCATTGAGGCCAGGATTATGTCCAAAAACAAAAGCGATATTTTTACTATTTGGAATATGCCTAATGGTTTTTAAAATATGACTAGAGGAAGCATGGTACAGCTCCCCAGTAAAATTGATCTTGTCAGGTGAATATTCTAAGTTTTCAGCAGTTATCAGAGCTGTTGTTTTGGCCCTTTCAGCATCAGAAGAAAGTATATAATCTGGCTGGATATTTTTCTTTTTTAATCTTTGCGCCATTCTAGGAGCATCCCTCAAACCTCGTTCTGCTAGGGGCCTTTGATGGTCCTCCAAAAAAGGTTCCGCCCAAGAAGATTTGGCGTGACGGTATATTACTAATTTTTTCATAATCATAAGATACTAAAAAAACATATTTGTTTTTTGAATGAATATTTTTACTTTAATAATTCGTTTTTAACCACTAACAATTTTATTTATTATGCTTACCGGAACTGTCAAATTTTACAATGAAGCAAAGGGGTTTGGTTTCATCATAGACGATGAAACCCAAAATGATGTCTTTGTTCACGCAACTGGGCTTGTGGACAAAGTCGAGCAAAATGACAAAGTGTCTTTTGATGTCAAAGAAGGAAAAAAAGGATTGAATGCTATTAATGTGAAAAAAGAAGAATAGTGTTTTTTAAGCCATTTTTTGCAAAAAGAAAAGCGCATCAAAAATGCGCTTTTTTTTATGTGTTAAGAAAAAAGAATAGGATGGAAACAGCCAAAACTATGATCATTCTTTTTGATTTATCGAGAATTTCTTGTGGTAATTTTCTTTTTCGGATTACCAATATGGCCAAACTCAAAGCCATAAATTGTGCCCCTAAGCCAAAACCATTTAGAAAGAATATTTTCTCAGGATCAGCGAAGGATATGACATTGTTGATTAAGGGAATAAAGCAGAGGGCAATCCCTACTATGCCTATGGTAAAAGACCTTTGCAATAATTGCTTAGGGTCTTTATTGGTTAAATTCATTGTGGAGCCTTATTTGATTTTTGATTTTCTTTCTTTGAAATAACGATCGATTTCTTCTAAACTCAGTGCGTTAAAGGTCATTTCTTTACTCAACCCTCCTTTTCTACCTACCAATACACCATATTTCATATGCGCATAGCCTGCCTTTTCGTGAGCATCAGGATTGATAGAGAGTTTGACTCCCTGCTCCAATGCATAATGAACCCACCTCCAATCCAAGTCTAACCTCCATGGATTGGCATTTATCTCAATGACCACTTGATTTTCTGCACAGGCATCTATGATGGCTTTATGGTCTATAGGATAGCCTTCCCTTCTGAGCAAAAGCCTTCCCGTTGGGTGACCCAAAATGGTAGTGTATGGGTTTTCTATGGCTTTTATCAATCTGTCAGTAGCCTTTTTTCGATTCATATTCAAACTACTATGAATGGAGGATACGATAAAATCAAAGGAAGCAAGTATGTCGTCAGGATAATCTAAACTTCCATCTAGAAGGATGTCACTTTCTATGCCACTGAAAATTTTAAAGGGTGCCAATTCCTCATTGAGCTTTTTAATTTCTTTTTGTTGCTCTTCCACCTGCTCAATGGAAAGTCCTCCTGCATAAGAAGCCGTTCTACTATGGTCAGAGATACCTAGGTATTCGTAGCCAAGTTCTTTGCAGTATTCGGCCATTTCTCTAAGACTATGTTTACCGTCACTGTAGGTAGAGTGATTATGGAGGATTCCTTTCAAGTCAGTTTCCTCCAATAAGGTCGGAAGCTTATTTGCCTTGGCCAGCTCTATTTCAAATTGCCCTTCTCTCAATTCAGGCAAAATATAGGCAAACCCCGCCTCTTTATAAGCTTCTTGCTGTGAACTAAAAGTCTTGGATTTGAAAAAACTGCCCAGTCTTTGCTCGGCATCTACAGGTGCCATTAGATGGGCATTGCTTGGCGTTCGCAATAACTGCTCCTTTACGAATGAGCTTTGCTCAGTCGCAAAGATGGTGATTTCTAGTTCTTTTTCCTTGAGCTTTCCTCTCCAAGTAAAGGGGCTGGAATTTTTTTTGCATTGCTCTAAAGAATCTATTGCGTTTATCTTTTGAAAGACTGTATTTCGGTTATCTGTGCAAATGATCCATTCTGCCTTTTCTATAATTTCAGATTTTCTTGCGTATTCACCTGTAATGGCAATATTGTCTTTTCCAAAAAGCTGTTCGAATTCGCTCTGAAGTGTTTCTACATCGGACTCCACATCAGCATAGTGCCATTTCCCCTTATTGGAAGCGATGAATTCCAGAGATTGAATGATGCTTTCCTGTGTTTTAGCACCAAAGCCTTTTATTTTGGCCACTTCTCCTGCTTGGCAGGCTTCAAGAAGTTCATGTACAGAGGTGATGTTAAGCTCTTTCCAGAGAACTTTGATCTTTTTGGGACCAAGACCTTTTATTTCCAATACCTCCAAAAGTCCTTTAGGTGTTTCCGCTAAAAGCTCATCAAGGTATTTATGGGTGCCCGTTTCCTGAAGTTGTACAATTACTTCAGCAATGCTTTTACCAATGCCATTGATTTTTTGCAGCTCTTCTTTTGTGAGGTTTTCCAGGCTAATATTCCCCTGGTCTATAGAGTAAATCGCTGAAGTATAGCTTCGGATTTTGAAAGCGTTTACTTCATGGAGCTCCATTAACTGGGAAGTTAGTTTCAGTATTTTGGTGATTTTTTTATTGTCCAAAGCGATCTGTTGTTTTCGGATTTTGAATGGTACAAATGTCCGGAATAATTGTTTTAAAATAAAATCATATGCCTTATCTTAAGGAATAATCAAGTTATAAATATGCGCTTAGAAACAAATAAAGTACTGTTATTATTTTTATTGATATTCTTTGTTCGAACGGAGGGGATGGCACAAGTCCAATTTGTGCAGAGAACGGAGGTGCCAACAGAATGGGATGATTATGATTATATTGTGATGCCTACAGGTGATGGGACCATTGCCTTTAGAGCCAAAGCAGAAAGAGGCTTGAACTCCCGCCAAAAGTTACAATACTTTACCACAGATCGGCAGTTGAATACCTCCCCGGTTTACGAATTTCCTGTAGAAGACTTTTATAACCTTCTGGGCTTTGATCTAGACGATGAACATTTGTATTTGTTGTTTCAAGAGGGAGAGTCCTTTTCTGGAGACAGGATTATCTATACAGTAAGCCTTGAAGACCAGGTTATGACTTCTGTGACATTGGAAAATGTGCTGGACATGGAGTTGCAGGAGTTCCTGGTGATGGAAGAGAAGGCCATTTTAATGGGCATGATGGATTATAGGCCGGCCATCCAGGTTTTTGATACCAATAGTGAAGATGTCATTACTATACAGGGGGTTTATCAAAACGAAGCCAGTATACTACAGTTAAGGAAAGATCCTGAACTAAGGGTCTTTGATGTTTTGGTGAGCAAAAGGGACAGGTATAAAAAACGGTCTCTTTCTTTGATGACATTTAATTTGGAAGGAGATAAGCTTAGGGAGGTAAAAGTAGAGCCCAACGAAAAGCCAGATATGGAAATTGTAGAAGGGGTGCTCACTCCCATTTTGGATTATAAACAGGTGTTGATCGGTCCTTATGGAGAGCGAAAAAGGGAACCGAATATAGGGCTTTATATGGCAAGGATCAATGAGTTTGGGGAGTATGAAAACCAATATTACAACCTGGAGGATTTTGAAAAATTCTACAATTACCTGCCGGAAAATCAACAAGAACGAAGGGAGAAATCCTTGGAGAAAGCCATTGAAAAAGAAAAGAAAATCACCATTCCCAATAGTTTGGTAACTAGAGAGGTTATTACAGACCAAGGTAATTATTTGATTTATAACGATTACTACCTCACCAGTTCAGGGAGGTATTCTCCAAGGGATTTAATGTATTCGGGTGATTTTTATCGTTATGCTCCCATGGGGATGCGAAACAGGGTTTTATCCTCCGGAGCGTACCCATGGTATTATTCTGGTTACCCTAATCGAACCATTAATAATGAATACAAATTTATGGCTGCCCAATTTGTGCTTTTGGATGAGCAGGGAAGGATGATTTGGGATAATTCACTAAGTCTTGACGATGAAACGAGAGTAAGCCCTGGTAAATTTGGGGAAGTGAGTTATGATGGTCATAACCTGTTTTATATGTATTTAGATGAAGACAAACTCAGACTAAGTTTATTGGAAGATGGAGAAGTAGTTTATCAAAATGTGGAGTTTGAATTGGAGCTGATGGATGATAATGAGCGAATCCGAGATACCCTGGATGAGAGCTTATCACTGTTTTGGTGGTATGAGGATTACTTTTTGTTGACAGGCAAGCAAAAAATCCGCTTTTTGGACCAAGAGGGTAAAGAAAACAATCGGGAAATTTTCTTTATGTCAAAAATTAAGGTTTTGGCATCAATAATGCCAGAAATGGAATAATAGGGGATACTAAAATGAGATGGAGCAGGGAATGAAAAGTGTTTCTATTCAGCCTGATATGAAATCGGGCTTAGATTCATGTTTTATAATCAGTTTATTCAAAGGCTGAAAGTAATTTATTTTTATATTTGTGCTCAAATCACAGCTATGCAAAAAAGACTCGTCTTAGACCAAAAGCAAATAGCCATTACCTTGGATCGGTTTTGTCATCAGTTGATTGAAAATCATGATGATTTTGAAAATACGGTACTTTTGGGGCTTCAGCCCAGAGGAACCTTGGTATTGGATAAAATAGTCAAGAGGCTAAAAGAAATCAGTGGAGTAGAAGTCCCTTCAGGGTACCTGGATGCCACCTTTCACCGAGATGACTTTAGGAGGAGAGATATTCCCTTGAAGGCAAACGAGACTAAAATTAATTTTTTGATTGAAAACAAGAAGGTAGTGTTGGTGGATGATGTCCTTTTTAAAGGGCGTTCTGTCAGGGCAGCCATGGATGCAATGATTGCTTTTGGCCGGCCTAAGAAGGTGGAATTAATGGTGTTGATTGATAGGAAATATACCAGAGATTATCCCATAATGCCTGACTACTGTGGTAGAAAGGTAAATACCCTAGAAAGTCAATATGTAAGTGTAGAGTGGGCTTCCCAAGGTTTTGCCCAAGATGCGATTTGGATCACGGAAAAAGAAGTTAAAAGCTAATAATGCAACAGCTAAGTACCAAACATTTATTGGGTATCAAAGGACTGACAGCAGAAGATATCCAGTTAATTTTCGAAACTGCTGATAATTTTAAGGATGTTATCAATCGCCCTATTAAAAAGGTGCCTTCCCTAAGGGATATTACCATTGCCAATGTATTCTTTGAAAATTCGACTAGGACGCGTTTATCCTTTGAATTGGCAGAAAAGCGGCTTTCAGCTGATGTAATTAACTTCTCATCAAGTAATAGCTCTGTTAAAAAAGGAGAAACCCTCATCGATACGGTGAACAATATCCTGTCCATGAAAGTGGATATGGTTGTGATGAGGCATAGTAGCCCAGGTGCTCCTCATTTCCTTTCCCAGAATATTAATGCCAATATTGTGAATGCAGGAGATGGAACTCATGAACATCCTACCCAAGCCTTGCTTGATGCATTTTCGATAAGGGAAAAACTAGGTGATGTAGCAGGGAAAAAAGTAGCCATAATCGGGGATGTGCTGCATTCTAGGGTGGCACTTTCAAATATATTTTGCCTTCAGAAATTGGGTGCTGAGGTGATGGTTTGTGGCCCCGTTACTCTTTTGCCTATGTATATCAGCAGTCTGGGTGTGAAGGTGGAATATGATGTGAAGAAAGCCCTACAATGGTGCGATGTAGCCAATGTTTTGAGGATCCAATTAGAAAGGCAGCAAATTAAATATTTCCCTTCTTTGCGGGAGTATTCGCTATATTATGGTGTTGACAAGAAATTGTTGGATCAACTGGATAAGGAAATCGTCATTATGCACCCAGGACCTATCAACAGAGGGGTCGAATTAAATTCAGATGTGGCAGATAGTGAGCATTCGATTATCCTTAACCAAGTGGAAAATGGTGTAGCTATTAGGATGGCAGTGCTTTATCTTCTGGCAGGCGTTAAATAAGACATATAAAAGATAGACAAAAGGAACAGTCGGCAATGGCAGGCTGTTCCTTTTTTTGTTTACTAGGGAAGGATTTTTTGACCGTTTTTGTTTAATTAAGTAGGTGTAAAGTTCACTTCGCAGAAGTGGGAAATATTTGTAAATTGCTGTAAAAATAATCTATTAGTCATGATATATAATTCCATTATAGAGACCATAGGCAATACTCCTTTAGTAAAGCTGAACAAACTGAACAGCGGAATAAAAGGCCAGGTATTGGTGAAGGTGGAATATTTTAACCCAGGTAACTCCGTTAAAGATCGAATGGCCATAAAAATGGTGGAGGATGCTGAGAAAGAAGGGATATTGAAGCCAGGAGGAACTATTATCGAGGGAACTAGCGGAAATACAGGTATGGGGCTTGCTTTGGCTGCTATTGCAAAAGGATACAAATGTATTTTTACTATGGCTGACAAACAGTCCAAAGAGAAAATTGATGTACTTAAGGCCATGGGGGCTGAGGTAATCGTTTGCCCTACCAATGTTTCGCCAAATGACCCAAGGTCATATTACTCAGTCGCTAAAAAATTAAATGCGGATATCCCTAATTCTTTTTATCCTAATCAATATGATAATCTCTCCAACTGGAAAGCGCACTATGAAACTACAGGGCCGGAAATATGGGAGCAGACTGAAGGGAGAGTTACTCACTTTGCTGCTGGTGTAGGTACTGGTGGTACTATGAGCGGGACTGCGAAGTATTTGAAAGAGCAAAATCCTGATATGGTTTCTATAGGAATTGATACTTATGGGTCTGTCTTTAAAAAATATAAGGAGACCGGACAGTTTGACGAAAATGAAATTTACCCCTATTTAACAGAAGGTATAGGGGAAGATATCATTCCGGAAAATGTGGATTTCTCTGTAATTGACCATTTCGTGAAAGTAACCGATAAGGATGCGGCTATTATGACCAGAAGGTTGTCTAAAGAAGAGGGGCTGTTTGTTGGTTGGTCATGTGGATCGGCAGTTCATGGGGCTCTTGAGTATGCCAAAGACAACTTAAAGGAAAACGATGTGATGGTCATCATTCTGCCTGATCATGGAACGAGATACCTTGGAAAAGTATATAATGATGACTGGATGCGTAATCATGGCTTTTTGGAAGATATTACCTTTGGGACTGCTAGGGATATTATCGCAGGGAGAAATGGTAATTATGAATTGGTCGTGGCAAGGAAAGGAGAGAAAGTCAAAAATGCCATAGAGGTAATGAATGAGAAAAGTGTTTCCCAAATTCCTGTAATGGATAATGGACAGGTGATAGGAAGTATAACCGATAATAAATTGCTAAGTAAAATTATTGTAAAACCAGAGTTGAAGGATGCGAATGTGGAGGAGGTGATGGAAGAATCCATGAAGTTTGTAGCCATGGACAGTACTTTGGATGTGCTTTCTTCGATGGTAGATAAGGATAAAGCAGTGCTGGTAAGGGATGATTTACATCAGATTCATATCATTACCAAGCATGATATTTTAGGGGCGATTACTAAATAGTTTTAATTCGCTCCCTTTTACTTGAATTAAGATTCGATAAAATAAAAAATACACGGTAATTTGCCGTGTATTTTATTTTAAATGAAAAAATGGATAAAAACAGTTTAAACCACCTGATCGAGACCGGTTATGATTTTGATGTAAAACAAGTGTTCCAAAAAGGTTGGGAGCTATTTACCATGAAGCCGCTGTTTTCAATAGGTTTTACAGGTTTTATATTGTCGTTGCAATTGCTTTTCGTTTTATATCTAAAAGAGTATGCAATACTGTACAGTGTTTTTCTTTCGGGACCTCTTTTTTCAGGGTTCTATTTGGCTGCAAATAAGATGAAGTCGGGTGAGGAAATCATTTATCCAGATTTTTTTAAGGGCTTTCAATACTATATTCCCATCATTTTGATCTGGCTGATAGGCCAAGTTTTGGTTTCTATCGGATTGATAATTTTTGTTGTTCCAGGAGTTTATCTTATGGTGGCTTATATGTTTGCCATACTCCTTCATATTTTTGCCGGTTTGGACTTTTGGGACTCATTAGAGTATAGCAGGAAGCTGGTAACGGTGAATTGGTGGAAGTTTTTCACACTTGTACTTATTTTTATTGTTATCAATGCAATTGGATTGTTTTTAATTGTAGGCCTATTTATTACCATTCCTGTATCTTTTTATGTCGCTTATTGTGCTTTTGAGGAAGTTACTCAAGAGGCGCTGCATCAACAATAAGGCACGATTTTGGTAGTGTCAAATTTGTTGCGAAATTTGTTGAAAATCAGAGAATTGTGAAGAGGAAAGAAACTACCCATAAAGCCAGAAAAAAAGTAGTGTTGGGCTTTTTGTTGGCCATTTTTTTGGTATTAAGTGTTTGTGCTATTACCTACTTTAGTATTGATAAGTTATTGAATACAGCCCAAAACCTGTCAGAGCCTAATGACAGGGTGCAACAGCTGAATGCCTTGCTGGCAGATGTGTACCAACTGGACAAGGTAAAGGGAGATTTTAAAGCACAGGGTGATTCCACAGTGACAGAAACCTATCTTGATCTTATTGAGGGGAGGTTAGAGTACCTGGAGAAAAGTGCTAATGATAGTGCTGAATTGAATCACCTTAAAAAGATCAACTTTAATATCAATGAACTGGTAGTGGTATACAATGGCCTGAAAGATGTAAAGAAAAACCTGATTAATAGAAATTTCAGTCAGCAGGCCTTGAAAAGCCTGGAAACAAAAATAAAGCGGCAGGAAGAGATCAATAGATTGCAAAGTTTGGGACGTATCCGATTTGACCATAAAATCAGAAGGACCAAACCTGTAGAATTTGATCTTAATAGTAGCAAGAAAAGCGCTGCTGATTCTGGAAATGGGAGTTTGATATCTTCTGAGGAAATAGAAAATCTTCGAAGTATGTTTCAGCAGTTTCGGCCACAAGCCGGAGAGGATGATTCAGTAGATTTTGAGGGAAACAATACAACCGATTCTATTTTATATGCCGTTAAACGTTTTTTGTTGGATATCAACTATCAAGAGCAGCATTTAAGGTCCAGTCTGGCCAATTTGGAAGGGGAGCTTACCTTGAAAAATAAAGAGCTGATCGAGGAAATACAATCCCTTATTTCCAATCTTCAGGAGGATGCTATTAAAGAAAGCCAACAGAAAAATGATTCCTTATATGAACTGGCCTTTGATGTATCCATTCTTTTAGGAGTATTGATATTAGTCGGGGTGCTAGGGACTTCAGCATTCATATATAGTATACTAACAGAGATCAGAAAAGACGAAAGTTATCGGGAAGACTTAGAGGTGGCTAAGGAAAGATCCGATAAGCTGGCCAAGGCCAAGCAGAACTTTTTGGCCAATATGAGCCATGAAATAAGGAATCCTCTTCACACCATCCAAGGATATAATGCTGCCATTAAAAAGACAGCAATGAGCCCTGACCAGGAGGATTATGTGAATATGGTGGGTTTTGCTGCCGAAACCTTATCAGGTATAGTTAATGATATTCTTGACCTTTCTAAGTTGGAAGCGGGTAAGATTTCCATAGAGAAATCACCATTTGATCCCCATAAACTTTTCAATTCTATTAAAAACAGTTTTGAGTTGAAAGCCAATGAAAAACAAATTGATTTTAAGTGGAATGTGAATTTGCCAAAGGATAAATGGATAGTGGGGGATGAATTGAGAGTCAGTCAGATTTTAAATAATCTGATCAGTAATGCCCTTAAGTTTACCGAGCATGGCAAAGTGGAAGTTAGTATTGATTTCGAAAAGAAAGGCTTTCTGTGCATGAAAGTGGAAGATACGGGTATAGGTATGACTGAGGAGTTCAAAGAGAATATCTTCAAGGAGTTCAATCAGGGGGATGGTTCTATTAACCGAAGATATGGTGGTACAGGTTTAGGCTTGACCATAGTGAAACGTATGTTGGAACTGCAAAAAGGAGAAATGGAACTTACTAGTGAAGTAGGAGAAGGAACTTCTATTCATTTGAAGATACCGTCTAAATTAGTTGAAGCAGAAGTGAAAAATGCTGCTGATAATGAGACTTCCTTTGATATCAGTCAGCTTAATATTTTACTGGTCGATGATGATTCCGTAGGGCTTAAATTTGCCAAATTGTTATTGGAAAGTAATGGTGCGACCGTGAAAGCCATGCAGGGTGGAACAAAGATTAGAGATGGTGTCATTGATGAGGATTATGATGTCTTTTTGATCGATATTCAAATGCCAGAAGTCAGTGGTTATGATGTTTTAAGATTGCTTAGGGAAAATAAAAAGTACAAGGATATTCCTGCTATTGCGATGACCGCCAATGTGTTTGCCAAAGAGAAGGATGAAATCTCAAATGTGGGCTTTGACGCCATCGTGTTGAAACCTTTTAAAGAGGAGGATTTGTTGAATAAAATAGGCGAAATCCTAAATTTAGAGATTGTACCACTGGCAAAGGGGGGGGACAAATCTTCCTCTGAACCTAGTGTTTCCGAGGATTCAAGCTATGATACTTCTGATTTGAGAAAATTCTGTATGGATGATGAAGAAATGCTGAAAGAAGTATTGACGGATTTTTGTATAAGTACCAGCAATGACCTGGTGGATCTGAATATGTTTGGCGAGGCTAATAATTGGTCTGAAGTGTTGGAAGTAGCGCATAAGCTGGGAAGCCGATTAGGGCAGCTGAAGATAAAGACAGCTACCTTGGCTAGGGGATTAGAACATGATCTTAAAGAGGGGGACCATTCAAAAGCGCATGAAATGATTGAAAAAATAAAAGTTGATACTCTTCAAGTCATAGATAGAATACTTAAAGAATATCAACTTATGAGTAAGATTGATTGATAATTCAACGAAGATTTAATCAATTCCGTATTTTTCTATTTTATTATAAAGTGTCTTTCTATCAATATTCAGGATCTTAGCAGCTCTTGATTTGTTGTATTTAACCTCACTTAAGGTCTTAATAATCATGGCTTTCTCCTGCGTTTCAAATGAAGACTTTAGATCTTTTGTTTCGCTGGTTTGCCTGCTAGAGCTTTCAGGTACCAAAAGGTCAACGGGTAATGCTTCTTTCTGGATTTTACCTTCTGGTGTTAATAACACAGCTCTTTTGATGATGTTTTTAAGCTCTCTTAGGTTTCCAGGCCAGCTGTAGTTTTGGAATATTGTGATTACTTCAGGTGAGAAGCCTTCAATGTTCCTGCCCAAGTCCTCATTTGCTTCGTCAAGAAAGATGTCTGCATAATGAAACAAATCTTCAGTTCTTTCTCTCAATGGGGTTGATTTTAGGCTGAACTCATTAAGTCTGTGGTATAAGTCTTCTCTGAATTCTCCAGTTTTTGAAGCTTGGGAAAGGTCTTCATTGGTTGCAACTATTATCCTTACATCTATTGGGATATCTTTGGTGCTACCAATTTTTTTGATTTTTCGCTCCTGAATAGCTCTGAGGAGCTTTATCTGAACTTCATAGCTTAAGTTCCCGATTTCATCTAGGAATATGGTACCTCCATTGGCTGTTTCGAAATGGCCAGTTTTATTGTCCAAGGCACCTGTAAAGGATCCTTTCACATGTCCAAATAGTTCACTCCCTGCAAGTTCTTTAGACAGTGATCCACAGTCAATAGCTACAAAGGGGCCATCTTTTCTGGATGATTTTTCATGTATTCTTTTAGAAATAAATTCTTTACCAGTACCGCTTTCTCCCAATACCATTACGCTCATCTCTGTGGGAGCTACTAGTGAAATATATTGTTCTAGCTGTAGGGCTTCGGGGCTTTTTCCAACCACATATTGGGTATTGGTGGCTTGTTTTTGTGTGGTGCTTTTTGCAGTTGAAGGACTAGGAGTGGGACTTTCTTTGACAGTTTGGTTTTTTGGGGCAGCCTTAAGGGCTTCTTGAACTGTTGAAAGTAACTCGTCAGGATTAACTGGTTTGGTGATGTACTCAAAAGCGCCCAGTTTCATGGATTTTACTGCTGTGCGGATATCAGAATAATTGGTGATTAGAATAACTTTTGTGTCCTTTTCTGAATGAATAATATTCTCCAAAACTTCCATTCCCGTACCATCAGGAAGTCTGTAGTCAGTGATAACCAGGTCATAATCTTCCTTTTCCATGTCAGAGGAAGCATCTTTTATCCTAGTAGTGGTATGAACCGTAAACTGATGCTTCTCCAAGAAGTTTTTTATGATTTTGGAATAGGTTAAATCATCTTCAATGAGAAGTATTTTTTCTTTAGCCATAGGTTTCTTTTATATCAGTAATCAGGTACAAGCCGAAACTATGCCATAAAGCTCGGACTCAATGATTATTTATTAATAATTAATCCCTAGTCCCTTTTTTTAGGGTTTAAATGGTCTGTTACTACTTGATTTGTAGGGTGTTGTGATTAGGGGTTCTTGCAAAAGTAACCATAAAATATTTGCCATTATCAATAATAATGGAAGATTTTTACGGGTTTCCTAAGTGTTTTATTACCAATGGTTTAAAATGTGTTTTAAAGTGGTTAAATCGTGTTTTATATACGTTTTTCCTTGTGTTAATTACGGTGAGTTTTCTGTAAGTGTTTATGTGTTAGTTGCTTATGATGTTTCCTTGTTCGTCGAAGGTAGCGATTATGGCAAATTGCTCTTCGTCAACAAATTTTAGATCGTAGTAAACTTTGCTGCTTAGTTTAAGCATGTTTGCTTCTACTAATTTTAAGTTTGAAAAGATTAAATCTGCTTCTATATTTTTTGCCAATAATACTGGGATTTCATTTGTTGAAATTGGCTCTAATTTCAGTGTCAAATCTGAATTTGTGAAAGCAATAGTATCATTTGAAGGGTGAAGTTTTGTAGGCTTGGTACATCCTTCAAGGATAAACAGGAATAATGGAATTATAAGTATTCTTAAAGTTTTCATTTCAGGTACTCGTTAGGGTTTGTTTCGGTCAAGCGTACTTAATACTGATTTAGGTGATGTTTACGATAATTTTTGGAAGGCTAATATCAGACCAATGGCAAAAAATGGTATAAAAGTAACTTATTTGTAATTGTATAACATGTTGTGGAATTGCTCATGTGGAGAATCTTCTACAATATGTAGAGTATGCTTTGAGTTTTTTTGCTGCAATGAAAAAATTTATGGAAGGGGATAATATTTTTTACAATTGTCTTAAATAATTATATTTGAGCTAAATAATATATTATTAACTCTTTGCTTGCAAAATGCCCTCAAGTACGTGCACTTGAGGGCTTATTTTTTGCACAGCGAATGACTATATTTGGCAATTAAACCTGATCGATTAATTATGGACTCATCCTCTCCAATTGGAATTTTTGATAGTGGAATTGGTGGCTTGACAGTGGCTAGAGCAGTAAAGAACATTATGCCCAATGAGCAGCTGATTTATTTTGGGGATACAGCTCATTTACCATACGGAGATAAAAGCACTGCTTCTATACAGGCTTATTCTGTGAAAATTGCTGATGTATTGCTGAAAGCGAGGTGTAAAGCAATCTTAATTGCTTGCAATTCAGCATCTACTGCAGCATTTGAGTTGGTGAAGGCTTATGTGGCTTCGAGGGCAAAAGTTTTTGATGTGATTGAGCCTGTTGTTGATTATGTGTCCTTACATCATGAAGGTAAAAAAGTGGGATTGATCGGTACCAAGCAAACGGTAAATTCAGGTGTTTATAGACAGAAGATAGAGGCCCTCAATAAAGGTGTGCAATTTTCTTCCTTGGCCACTCCATTATTGGCGCCTATGATTGAGGAGGGCTTTCATAATAATCAGATCAGTCAGGTGATCGTTCGGAACTATTTGGAAGAGGCTGAGTTAAAAGATGTGGATGCTTTGATTTTAGGTTGTACTCATTATCCTTTGATTAAATCCCAAATAGAAAGTATTTATAATGGCAAAGTGGAGGTGATTGATAGTTCAGAAATGGTTGCCCAAGCCACATATACTTCTTTAGAATCACTTGGGCTATTAAATAAAGGAGAAAAACAAAAAGACAGATTTTTGGTTTCTGACTATACTCCATCATTTGAGAATACCACCAAACTTTTTTTTGGCAAGGAAGTAAATTTGGAAAAATATCCTCTTTGGGAATGATTGTTTTTGGAACTGAATTATATCTGTGATTTGTCGGGTTTTATAATGGAGGTTTTTTAAGTAATTATAACTAGGTATAGTTAGACTTGGGGAAATAATGCTGTGGTTATTTGGCTTTATTGCGAAATATTGTTCACCTGAATTTTTTATTACTTATTAATATTTTGAAAAAATGAATTTTTCTTTTCAGAATAAGGTTATCAAAGCCCATATTAATGTGGGGGAAAGTTATAAAAAAGATGTAACTTTGCTTCTTAAAATATTACTTGCTAATACTCGATGAGCGATCAAATCAAACACGAATGCGGGATTGCCATGATCAGGCTCCGCAAACCTCTTCAATATTATATTGATAAGTACGGAACTCCCTTGTATGCTGCAAACCGACTTTATGTCCTTATGCAAAAGCAGATCAACAGGGGGCAAGATGGTGCAGGTATTGCGAATATCAAGATCAACAGCAAACCAGGAACCCGATACATTAGTAGGTATCGGTCAATTGACCCGCAAGCAGTTAACTCCATTTTCGCCAAAGTATCTAAGAAATATAAAAAGGCGAAGAAGCTTGGAGGTGAAGAAGGCCTAAAGGATGCACAGTGGATAAAAGACAATGTTGCTTTTTCCGGAGAAGTGTGGTTAGGTCACCTTAGGTATGGTACACACGGTGAAAATAGTATAGAAACCTGTCATCCATTTCTAAGGCAGAATAATTGGAGGAGTAGAAATTTGGTCATGGCAGGGAACTTCAATATGACCAATGTGGAGGAATTGTTCGGTAAGCTGGTTGAATTAGGGCAGCACCCTAAGGAAAAAACAGATACTGTGACGGTCATGGAGAAAATCGGCCACTTTGTGGATGAAGAAAATCAAAGGATTTTTAATAAGTATAAGGAAGAGTACTCCAATAATGAAATCACTGAGGTGATCGAAAGAGAGTTGGATGTAGCCAGAATATTAAGAAGATCATGTAGGGACTTTGATGGTGGCTATGCGATGGCAGGGATCATCGGAAACGGTGCCAGCTTCGTGGTAAGAGATCCTTCAGGAATCAGACCTGCATACTATTACGCTGATGATGAAATAGTGGTGATTGCTTCAGAGAAGCCTGCTATCAAATCAGCTTTCAATATCGATTATAATGCCATCAAGGAAATCCAGCCTGGTAATGCCTTGATCGTAAACAAAGATGGTTCTTATGGTGAACATGAGATCATTCCAGCTTTAGAAAAGAAATCGTGTAGTTTCGAAAGAATATATTTTTCCAGAGGTACAGATCCAGACATTTACAGAGAGCGTAAGCAGCTAGGCAGGGCCCTCATCCCCCAAATTTTAAAAACCATAGATTTTGATCTGAAAAACACGGTATTTTCCTATATTCCTAATACTGCTGAAACAGCCTTTTTAGGCCTAATTGAAGGCTTGGAAGATTATTTGAGTGTTAAAAGAAGAGAGATTCTACTAGATGGTAAGCCCCATTTGGGTGATGTGGAGGAGCTGCTCAATTTCCGCCCTAGAGTGGAAAAGTTGGTCAATAAGGATGTGAAACTAAGAACCTTTATTACTAATGATAATGACAGGGATGTGATGGTGGCCAATGTCTATGATACTACTTATGAGGTGATCAGACCAGAAGTGGATACGATTGTAGTATTGGATGACAGTATTGTTCGCGGTACGACTCTGGAAAAGAGCATTTTGACCACTTTGGATAAGTTAAACCCTAAGCGAATTATAGTAGTCTCTTCAGCTCCGCAAATTAGATTTCCTGATTGTTACGGCATCGACATGTCAAAGATGAAGGAGTTCATTGCCTTTAGAGCGGCTTTGAAATTGTTGGAGGAAACAGGACAGCAATATATTTTGGATGAGGTTTATGAAAAATGTATCGCCCATCCGAATGCAGGAGAGAATTTTGTGAAGGAAGTTTATAATCAATTTACTCCTCAAGAAATATCAGATAAGATCGCTGATATTATTACTGCAGATCAGATCAAAGCTGAAGTTAAAGTGATTTATCAGACCGTAGAAAACCTGAACAAGTCTTGCCCTGAGCACCTTGGTGATTGGTATTTTACTGGTAATTTCCCTACTGCAGGAGGTATGCGAGTGGTAAACAAATCCTTTGTTAACTTTATGGAAGGAAAAGCCGTAAGAGCATATTAAGAAATACATGATTGAATTTTAGAAAAGGCCATTTTAACTGATGGCCTTTTTTGGCTTTATGGCCAGAAAACCTAAGTTTCTCATATTAATCATAATAGCAACATGAGTATAAATACAGGACTTTTAAAGCAAGTTTGCGAAATCGCCGGTGCACCCGGCTTCGAAAAAAGAATAAGGGATTTGGTAATTGAACAAGTGACTCCACTGGTTGACGAAGTTAAAGTGGATAATTTGGGAAATGTGATTGCTGTAAAAAAAGGTGTCAATAATCCGGAAGGGAAGAAGGTCATGGTGGCTGCCCATATGGATGAGATTGGCTTCATCGTAACCCATATAGATGACAGTGGTTTTCTAAGGTTCCATACTTTGGGTGGTTTTGATCCGAAAACCTTGACCGCGCAACGTGTGATCGTTCATGGGGGAAAGGATTTGGTAGGCGTGATGGGAAGTAAGCCTATACATGTGATGACGCCTGAGGAAAGGAATAAGTTGCCTAAAACAACCGATTACTTTATTGATCTTGGAATGAGCAAGGAGGAAGTGGAGCAGTACGTTTCAATTGGAGATCCAGTAACCAGGGATAGAGAATTGGTGGAGATGGGAAACTGCGTTAACTGTAAGTCAATTGATAATAGGGTAGCGGTATTTATTTTATTAGAAGCTTTGAAGTCCATCAAAAATCCCCCTTATGATGTTTATGCAACATTTACCGTTCAGGAAGAAGTAGGATTAAGAGGGGCAAATGTAGCTGCGCATGGCGTTGATCCGGATTTTGGAATTGCTCTAGATACAACCATTGCCTATGATGTCCCAGGAGCTTCCCCTCATGAAAAAATCACTGAACTCGGAAAAGGAACTGCGATAAAAGTAATGGATGCCATGACCATCTGTGATTATAGAATGGTGGACTTTATGAAGAAAACCGCGTCTGAGAAAAATATTAAATGGCAGCCTGAAATATTAACAGCTGGAGGTACTGATACTGCAGGTGTGCAACGGATGGGCAAGCAGGGAGCTATAGCTGGAGCTATATCTATTCCGACAAGGCATTTACATCAGGTGATTGAGATGGCCAATAAGGATGATATTGCCGCAAGTATAGAATTGCTCAATGCTTGCTTGGAAAACCTTGATAAATATGATTGGCAACATTAAAAATGCCTGTAACAAAAAAGCCTTCTGAGATTAAATCAGAAGGCTTTTTTTAGGATTTTACCTTTTTCTTAGGAATCTTTTTCATAAGATATTTATAGAGTTCCTGATAAGAAGTGTGTTCGTGATTGCTAAGGCTAATTGAGGTTTTATCTTCAAAAGCAATGGTCAACTGTCGGAATTCTTTTTTATTGGTAATGACAATTTCTTCTTGCCAGGCTAGTATTTGGCTAAGATTATAAGTTTTTTTAAATCCTTTTAAAGGTAATCGCACTTCAATTTCGCTCTTTCCTGCACTTATAAAACGATAGCCTGCCATCATTTTTACGAGGATCAATAAAATAACCACCGTAAGCAATGCGGCACTGATCAAGTAGAAAAATAACCCATAGGACCTGGAAGTGCTAAAGTCATTGAGAATATAGCTGAGCCCAGAAATAAGGATAATCACTATGGCTGTTAGTGAAATATAAGTAGCTCTTTTTGGTTTACATTGAATCATAATCTTTTAATAGCTCTTCTAGTTTTCCTTTGGCAAATTTAACCAAATCAGGAAAGAAAGCATCAAAATAAGTCTTAAGCTTTGCTTCGTTTTCTTTTAAAAATAGGTGTGCGGTTTCCATTTTAGAGTCAAATTTCGTGTGTTTGGAAATACCCGTTAAGGAAGCTTTCATTCCTTCAATAGTGCCATAAGCCACCAGCCAATTGTCTTTTTTCATATAATGAAATAGATACATGAAGCTTTGCGGTAGTAAATAATCGTTTTTTTTTATAGTCTTATAAACATTGTCCGCAAATTCTTCAATACTTCTGTTGTCGTAATCTTCCCAGTATTTGCTAAGGAAATAATCAAAGTAAACATCGGTAATGACTAGGGAGTATCTTTTGTAATGCGGTTTTAATAATTCCTGAGCCTCTTTTACGATAGGGTGGCTATCAGTGAAATTATCAATTTCTCTATGAAGTTTGATTCCCGCTACTATCCTAGGTTCGAATTGTTCCTCTAAATTGCCACGGACAAAGTCTCCAATAAAGTTACCTAAAAGCACCTTTGGATGGTCAAATGAAAGATATGCGTGCGCTAAAAAATTCAAGGCAGAAAAAAGGGTTAAATGGTTCTCAACATTATCAAATACATTAGCTTTGATTATTAAAAATAACCATTGATGTCGAAAATACAGGAAGAATTAAAATTTACTTTACAACTTTTAAAAAAAGAGTGGGCAGAGGATTTGGAGCAATACCGCTTAAAAACACTTAGTGCTTCGCTTGCGGATAAGAAAAAGGAAGGTATCTGCTGGTATCCCGTGCAAGTGATCAAAACTAAAGTTGGTATGGGCGAAAGGTTGATATTGGAAGTGGAGAGAGCAGAAAGTGGCCGGTCCCATAGTTTCCAGTCGGGTAAATCCATTTCTTTATTTTCCAATTTCTCAGAGGGGAAAGCCCTTAGAGCCAATGGTGTTGTGAATTTTGTCCGTAAGAATACCATGACCATTACGCTTATGGGCAATGAATGGCCAGATTGGCTCCATGACGGTAAGTTGGGAGTAGACCTTCATTTTGACGAGGCCAGTTACCGGGAAATGGACTTTGCTATGAATAGTGTCATAAAAGCAGAGAGTGGAAGGTTGGGCCAATTGAGGGAGGTCCTATTAGGCGAAAACCAAGCTGCTTTTAATAATGACATAAGTCTTGAGAATATTGAAACCTTAAATGACAGTCAGAATGCTGCGGTAGGAAAGGTTTTAAGTGCCCAAGATGTGGCAATAATTCATGGTCCTCCAGGTACAGGAAAGACTACTACTATTGTGGCTGCCATCAAGGAGGTTTTAAAAGAGAGCTCACAGGTATTGGTTTGCGCCCCAAGCAATGCAGCTGTAGATCTTTTGGTTGAGAAATTAACGTTTAATGGCGTGTCCACACTGAGAATTGGGCATCCAGCAAGAGTGGACGATCAGATTTTAGAACAGACCTTGGATGCTAAGATTGCTGCGCATAATAGTTACAAAGACCTCAAAAAATTGCGGAAAGCAGTGGAGGAGTATAGAAGAATGGGCAGGAAGTACAAACGGAATTTTGGACATGCTGAACGTGAGCAGAGAAAGCGTTTAATGGCAGAGGCAAGTAAGGCCAAGGATGCGGCTTCCCATTTAGAAGATTATATATTATTTGATGTTTTTCAGCAAAGCCAAGTGATTGCAACTACCTTGGTAGGTGCGAATAATCCAGTACTAAAGGGGATGAAATTTCCCGTAGCTTTTATCGATGAAGCAGGTCAAGGGTTGGAGCCTGCCACTTGGATACCTGTAATGAAAGCTGAGAAGATTATTATGGCAGGAGATCACTGTCAACTTCCTCCAACAATCAAATCTTATCAAGCCAGTCAAGAAGGCTTAAGTGAAACCTTATTTGAAAAGGTGATCAAAAGACAGGTTGAGGCCAGTTCAATGCTAAATCTCCAGTACAGAATGCCTGAAATGATCATGAAATTTTCAAGCAAGTACTTTTATCATGAAGCATTGCAGGCTGCCGAAAATACATTGAGCCACCGTTTGGCTGAGGAAGAGCCGGTTATTGAGTTTATAGATACTGCAGGAAGCGGCTTTAATGAACACTTAGAGAAAGATTCCTTGAGTAAACTCAATACAGAAGAGGGTAGATTTTCTCTAGGTTTGTTAGAAAAAATAATTGAAAGGCTAGGGATAGATATTTTTAAAACCAGTACCTATACTTTTGGGATTATTTCTCCCTATAAAGCCCAGGTTAAGAAGCTTGCCGAATTATTGGAGGAAGGAGAAGGGTTTGACCAATTAAGGGAATTAAGAGATAATATTAGCATAGGGACTATCGATGGTTTTCAAGGCCAGGAAAGGGATATTGTTTTGATCAGTTTGGTACGGTCCAATGAACAAGGTGAAATTGGCTTCCTCGCTGATACTAGAAGAATGAATGTGGCGCTGACCCGAGCCAAGCGGAAGTTGATCGTTGTGGGAGATAGTGCTACTTTGAGTGCCCATCCATTTTATCAGCAGTATTTGGATTTTGTGACAGAAAATGGTTTTTACAAGAGCATTTACGAAGTGATGGAATTTTAAAAAGCCTGAACGTCAACTGATGTTCAGGCTTTATTAACTTTGAAAGATTTTTTGTTATTGATCTTTCTTTTCTTCCATATAAGCAAGATTAAGATAACTCAAGACGCTTCCAAAAGCCTGTGCGGATCTTTCCTGTTCTGGGCTTAGTTTTTTACCAGTGAGGCGGCATAACAGGAGTCCGTAAACCCCGTTTATACAAATTTGGATTTCATGACCTAAATCCTGTCCATCTGCAGCCATGATAGCTTCGATTATATGGGGCTTGGCTTCATTGTAGATTTTAAAGTATTCTTGGTCATTCTTGAGTAGGCTCCAATGGATATTAGCCAAGCGGTCGACCTCTTTTTGAGTAGCAGAAAGATGGCCGGTTTCCTGGATTTTTTCATTCTGCATTTCCCGTAACAAATGGCGGAACCAATCTGTAATTTCAGCTTTTTCCTCTTCTGATACTGGATAGTGGGAAATAACATATTGGCGGATTTCGTCCATGTTGAACTGGAATGACCTTATCAGGTCTTCCATTTGGTACATATAGACAATATACTCACCTATGTTTTTCTCTTTTTTCTTTTCCGCCAGCTGTTTCATGATTCGATTATGATATTGGAGCTGCAAAGATAAGGAGCTTAAAAAGGTTCAACAAGTCCAAAATGAGAATAGAAAGTCCAAAGGAGGTATGGGAATGTCAGGTATTAAGGTACTTAATGATAAATATGTCAAGGCTATACTGTTAAAACACTAACTATTTACTATTTTTGCCCTCAGAATGGATATGCAAAAAATAAGAAATTTCTGTATCATAGCCCATATTGATCATGGGAAGAGTACATTGGCGGATCGTCTGCTACAGTTTACCAATACGGTGACTGAAAGGGAGATGCAAAATCAATTATTGGATAATATGGATCTTGAGCGTGAGAGGGGGATTACCATTAAGTCTCATGCCATCCAGATGAAATATAATTACAAGGGAGAGGAGTTTACCCTGAACCTGATTGATACACCAGGTCACGTGGATTTCTCATACGAGGTTTCTCGTTCAATTGCTGCCTGTGAAGGTGCATTATTGATTGTGGATGCCTCGCAAGGTGTGGAAGCCCAAACAATTTCCAATCTTTATTTGGCGATGGAACATGATCTTGAGATCATTCCTGTATTGAATAAAATAGACCTTCCAGGTGCAGACCCAGAGGTTGTGGCCGATGAGGTGATCGATTTGATTGGATGTGAGAAGGAGGATATTATTCATGCGTCTGGAAAAGAAGGCTTGGGTATAGAAGATATATTGAATGCAGTAGTCGAAAAAGTACCTGCTCCTAAAGGAGACGTGGATGAGCCATTGCAGGCCATGATTTTTGACTCAGTATATAACCCTTTCCGTGGAGTTGAGGTTCTTTTCCGAGTGTTCAATGGAACCATCAAGAAAGGTGACAAAATTAAGTTTGTCAATACCGGAAAAGAATATGATGCTGATGAAATCGGTATTTTAGGTATACAACAAAAGCCGCAGGACACGATAAGTGCTGGTAATGTAGGTTATTTGATTTCTGGTATCAAGGTAGCTAAAGAAGTAAAGGTGGGGGATACCATTACCCATATAAAAAGACCTTGTACCAAAGCTATCCAAGGGTTCGAAAATGTGAAGCCTATGGTATTTGCTGGGATTTACCCTGTTGATACTACTGAGTTTGAGGAGTTGAGAGCTTCCATGGAAAAACTTCAGCTGAATGATGCTTCTTTGGTATGGGAACCAGAGACCTCGGCTGCATTGGGCTTTGGCTTCCGTTGCGGGTTCTTGGGGATGCTTCATATGGAGATTATTCAGGAGCGATTGGAGCGGGAGTTTGATATGACGGTTATCACTACGGTGCCTTCAGTTCAGTTCAAAGCTTTGATGAATAACGGAGAATACAAACTGATCAATGCACCATCTGATATGCCTGATCCAAATCTTTTCAAGCAAATTGAGGAACCATTCGTACATGCATCCATTATTACAAAGTCAGATTATGTTGGTCCGGTAATCCAGTTATGTATGGAAAAAAGGGGGCAAATCAAAAACCAGGTTTACCTTACTGCAGATAGGGTAGAGTTGTCTTTTGATATGCCACTTGCTGAAATTGTATTTGATTTCTTCGATAAGCTTAAGACCATTTCCAGGGGCTATGCTTCTTTGGATTATGAACTAAGAGATAATAAACCATCCAACATGGTTCGTTTGGATGTGATGTTGAATGGTGAGGTAGTGGATGCTTTGTCTGCTGTAGTACACAGGGACAAGGCTTACGAGTGGGGTAAGCGACTTTGTGAGAAATTGAAGGAATTAGTGCCACGTCAAATGTTTGAAATTGCTATTCAAGCTGCAATTGGTACGAAGATTATTGCTAGGGAAACTGTAAAAGCCATGCGTAAAAACGTATTGGCCAAGTGTTATGGTGGTGATATTTCCCGTAAGCGTAAACTACTTGAAAAGCAGAAGAAAGGTAAGAAGCGTATGAGGCAGGTAGGTAATGTGGAAGTGCCTCAAGAAGCATTTATGGCAGTATTGAAATTAGATTAAAAGAAAATACGAAGAGGGAGGTTTGAAGTAGGAAGTATTCAGTTAAATTAATTTATTAATTTTCTAAACGATCATTATTGTTTTAACACTGAATTACTTTTTACTATGAAAAATAACCTGATTCAAAGAACAAAGGAATATGCTGTGAAAACATGGTTCTTTTGTTCCAAACTTCCCAAATCCAGAGAGTATAATGCTTATGTTAATCAGTTGATAAGATGTTCCAGCTCGGTAGGTGCTAATTATAGAGCATCCCAAAGGGCTAAATCAACAGCTGATTTTCTAAATAAATTAAAAATAGTTGAGGAAGAGGCTGACGAAAGTCTTTACTTCCTGGAAATATTAAAAGAGATAAAGCCTGACTTGTCAAAAGATATTGAAGTATTACATCAAGAAGGCAATGAAATATTGTCAATAATGGTAGCTTCAATTAAGAAAGTTAAGCTTAATAATAGTAAATAGGTGAAGAGAGGGACAAGAAGCTTTTTATAAAACTTCGTACTTCCCACTTCGACCTTCTCACTTAAAAAATAAATTATGCCTACAATAATAGACGGTAAAAAAACATCAGCAGAAATTAAAAATGAAATTGCTGACCGAGTTAAGGAAATCAAAAAAGAAGGAGGTAAAATCCCTCATTTGGCTGCTATCTTGGTGGGTAATGATGGAGCCAGTCAGACTTATGTAGGTGCCAAAGTAAAAGCTTGTGAGTTTGTGGGGTTTGATTCCACATTGGTAAGGCTAGAGGATAGTGTCTCTGAGGAGGAGCTATTGAAGACAGTAGAAGATATCAATGAGAACCCCGCTATCGATGGGTTGATTGTTCAGCTTCCATTGCCAGATCATATCTCCGTGGAGAAAGTAACTGCTAAGATCAAGCCTGAAAAAGATGTGGATGGATTTACTCCAGCAAACGTTGGCAGAATGGCTTTGAACTGGCCAACATATGTTGCTGCAACGCCTTATGGAATTGTGGAATTACTTAAGAGATATAATGTGGAAACTTCCGGTAAACACTGTGTGGTTATTGGTAGAAGCCATATAGTAGGCTCTCCAATGAGCATCTTGATGGCCAGAAATGGAAATCCAGGAAACTGTACCGTTACCCTTACTCACAGTAGAACGCAAAACTTAAAGGAGATTACCAAAACAGCAGATATCCTTATTGTGGCAATTGGCAAGCCTGAGTTTGTAACAGCAGATATGGTCAAAGAAGGAGCTGTAGTAGTGGATGTGGGGATTCATAGAATTGAAGATGCTAGCAAGAAAAGCGGTTTCCGTTTGATTGGCGATGTTAAGTTTGATGAGGTTGCTGATAAAGTTTCAGCAATTACTCCCGTTCCAGGAGGTGTTGGTCCGATGACCATTGCTTCATTATTGTATAATACATTACAGTCAGCTGAAAGAAAGGTTTATTCTTAATTAATTTATGCTATTTATGGCAGGCTTTGTAATTGGGAGGAACCTTCCAGTCATGAAGCCTGCTTTTTTATATAAAAGGGCAAAGACCTAAATAATTAGCGGTTCAATTACCCGCTCAATCAAAAATTATTATGGAAGAGAAAGTGTTAGTGGAAAAAGGATTGAAGCTTCCGGTAATGGAGGCGTTTTACACCATTCAAGGTGAGGGGACTTTTACGGGCCATCCTGCCTATTTTATTCGTTTGGGGGGCTGTGATGTAGGTTGTGTTTGGTGTGATGTTAAAGAATCATGGGAAGCAGGAAAGTGGCCAATACTTTCTGTTGAAGAAATTGTACAAGGAGCATTGGAGCATCCAGGGAGATTGGTGGTGATTACAGGAGGGGAGCCTTTGATGTATGATTTAAACCCTCTTACCTCTTTGTTAAAAGAGAAGGGTTTTACTACCAATATTGAAACCAGTGGAACACATCCATTTTCTGGTGATTTTGATTGGGTATGTTTTTCACCCAAGAAATTCAAGGAGCCCCACGAGAGTATTTTTGAACGGGCAAATGAGCTCAAAGTGATTGTTTTTCATAAGAGTGATTTTGATTTTGCAGAAAAACATGCTGCCAAGGTGTCAAAAAACTGCAAAAAACTCCTTCAGCCTGAATGGAGCAAGTCCAAAAAGTATACCAACGAAATAATTAATTACGTAAAAAGTCATCCAGATTGGAATATTTCGCTCCAAACTCATAAATTTATGGATATACCATAAATAAATGCGAACAACCCAAATAGTCCTCTTTTTTATATTTATCAGTTTTAATCTTTACGGGCAAGAGTATTCCGTTGATGATAGGAGAGCCATTAAGCTTTACCAAGAGGGGGAAGACTTGACTTTGAGGAGAAGATATGATCAGGCTATTGAAAAATTTGAGTTAGCGGTAAAAAGAAATGACCACTTTTTAGAGGCCTATAAAAAATGGTCTCAGTTATTACTAAATAGAGGGGATTATTCTGAAGCACTTCAGGTGTCTATAAACGGAGATATTAAAAGTGAAGGGAATATTGAACATAAGGCCAATTTTGCTTGGTTGATCACCAATATTTATTTGAAGTCTGGGGACTTTAACCAAGCTATTCAAAAGTTCGAAGAATCGCAGCAATATTTCTCCAGTAGTCTAAAGACTTCTTATGCCTATAAAGAAATGGAGGAACAACTTGCCTTTATCAAGGAAGAGATGAAAAAGGCCAAGGAAATTGATAAAGAAAAGCTACCTGTTCCTCTCAATGAGTTTCATCAACAATATTTCCCCGTTTTAACAGCAGATAGCAAACAGATCTTATTCACCAAAAGAGATGGTGTCGCCCGAACAGATCACGAGGACATCTTTACCTCTTCTTGGGATGGGATGAGCTGGTCCAGTCCTGAGGCTTTGGGGAGAAACATTAATACAATGTACAATGAGGGGACTTGTACCATTTCCGCTGATGGGAATATATTGATTTATACCAGCTGTGATGCACCGGATTCCTATGGTTCTTGTGATTTATATATTGCCTACAGGGTAGATGGCCAATGGCAGAAACCAAAAAATATGGGAGAGAAGGTGAATTCCAGGTACTGGGATTCGCAGCCATCATTATCAGCAGATGGCAGCATTCTTTTCTTTTCATCCAATAGAAGAGGTGGATTTGGAGGGAATGATATTTATTATTCTATGAGGACAAAAGATGGACTTTGGTCTGTGCCAGTCAATGTGGGGGAAGTGGTGAATACTAAGTTTGATGAGGTGTCTCCATTCCTATATTTCAATAATGAGCTGTTGTTTTTTGCATCGGATGGGCATTTGGGCTTTGGAGGAATGGACCTGTTTAGCAGTAAGATCAATAAAGGAGATTTTGAAATCCCTGATAATCTAGGTTATCCTATAAATGATCAAAGGGATCAATTGGCTTTGTTCATTACAGCCCAAAGAGATTATGCTTATTACACTGAAAACTCTATTAGGAATGGTGTTTTGGATAGATCGTATTTATACCGTTTTAACTTTCCAAAGGAAATAGATTTAGGCGAAAGATTAATAGTTACAGGAGGAAAGGTGATGAACGAAAAGACAGGCAAGCCTATAGTGGCTTCCTTGGCTTTAGTGAATCTGGAAAATGATAGTACCCTTTATGAGTTTAGGTCAAGTGGAGATTCAGGGAAATTCATGATGATATACCCTGACAAGGCTTTTTCTGGACTGTATGTTGAAAAGAAAGGTTTTTTGCCGAAGATTTATAACGTTGAAAAAGATAGCTTGAAGGATATAAAAAATATGGAAATTGGCCTTAAGCCAGTAGCCAAAGGTGAACAGTTTCTATTTGAAAATGTGTTTTTTGATTTTGATAAATCTGAATTAAGGCCTGAATCTAAAAGCTCTTTATTAAGGCTTAAGAAATTCCTTTTGGAAAATGATCAAGTGAATATTGTTATCGAGGGTCATACTGATAATATTGGAGAAGAAAGTTATAATCAAGACTTAAGCATGCGCAGAGCCAAAAGTGTGGAGGCTTACTTGATAGAAAATGGAATTCCAGCATCCAGATTGGATGTAATGGGCTGGGGAGATAAAAAACCTCTAGTGCCCAATTCAAATCAGTCTAATCGGGCAAAAAATAGAAGAATTGAAATAGTTATAAATTAATTTTCCGGAAAAAAAATTTCGTTGGTTTCTATATTGAGTCGTTTTATTGTCGTTTTTTAACCTTTTATTTTTATGATTTATTTAATTTTTTCGCATTAATTTATTGTATTTCAATGTGTTAACTCTTGTTTCTTCTAAGGTGTAAGTTCGTAAAGGTATATATCGGCTACCTTAATAATAGCGTGGTCAATTTATTACACTTTGATATTAATAATGTTCTAAATGGTGTTTAGTTGATATTTGTGGTTGAAATATTATTTGGTATTAATGTTTTTTGAAGTAATAGGATTGGTTTTTTTGATAATGAGATATGTTTTGGTTTGTGTAATCCTTTCGGAATAAAATTTCGTAAATAATGATATTAGTAATCTGTCATGAAATCATCAATTATTATAGCTAATTGAAATTGGGATTTGATATTGGATTATTAGAGGATAATAGACTATCTTATAGATGTTAAACCAAAATAAAATTATTTATCATGAAGAAAATTTTACTGCTAGGACTGGTATTCCTAATGGCCTGTGCCATGGTGTACGGTCAAAGCCGTACTGTCACTGGGGTAGTGTCCTCCGCTTCAGATGGAGAGGTCATTCCAGGGGCTACGGTTCTCGTTAAAGGGACTACAGTAGGAGTAGCTACAGACCTTGATGGAGAGTATTCCATTAATGTACCTACAGGTAGCTCAGTTCTTATTTTTAGTTTCGTGGGGATGAAGGGGATTGAAGTTCCAATTGGGAACAAATCAATAATTAATGTTGAATTGGAACCCGATGTACAAACTTTGTCTGAGTTTGTGATTACCTCATATGGTGATCAATCCAAAAGAGAGATTACAGGGGCCATAGCTTCGGTAAAAGGCGAAGTTTTCGCGAACCTTCCAATGCAGTCATTTGATCGTGCCATGCAGGGAAGAATCGCTGGTGTGCAGGTAACCTCTGGAAGCGGGCAGCCAGGAGGAACTTTGAATGTAAGGGTAAGAGGGACAGGATCCATTAATGCTGGTAATTCTCCTCTTTACATCGTGGATGGAGTGCAGCTAACTCCAGGAAGTGTTTCTACTCAGGGTGACCAAAATGGTCTTGCAGCGATTAACCCTAATGATATTGAATCCATTGAAGTATTGAAAGATGCTGCCGCAGCTGCCATTTATGGGGCCCAAGCTGCAAATGGGGTAGTACTGATCACTACTAAAAGAGGTCGTGAGGGAAAAACGGATATATCCCTTTCTGTACAAGAAGGTATAGTGCAGCCCTTGGGCTTATACGATATGATGAATGCCACTGAGCTTGCAACCATCAAAAGAGCTGCTTATATCAATGCAGGATTAAACCCTAATGATGCAGCGGCTATTTATGGAAATCCTGAAGACCCAGATCTTGAGTCCATTGACTGGGTGGATGAACTTTACAGAGATAATGCAAGATTGAGCATATATGATCTTTCTATTACCGGAGGTGATGAAAAAACCACTTTTTATCTTTCTGGCTCTTATACGTCCCAAGAAGGACAAATTGTTCAATCGGATTATAAGCGAGGAACAGGTAGGTTGAACCTGACCCACCGTCCAAATGATAAGTTTACTGTAACGGCTAATTTGTCTCTAGCTTATCAGAGAACCAATGGGACTATAGACAGAGGTAATTTTGTGAATGGACCCTTTGTGGCAGGATACTCAGCGAGACCAAATGTTCCTATCTATGATGAAGATGGTGGATTTGCTATGTACCCATCAGATCACTTATTTGGTTACAATATCGTCCAAGGTGTTTATGAAGAATTGAGGAGGGCCACTACTGTACAGTCAGTGTCTAATTTATCATTGAATTATCAGTTTACGCCATGGTTAAGCTTTACATCATATGCTGGTATTGATTTTACTGATAATCGTGATGAAAACAACAGGCCTTCTACTATTCCTGCTTTCTCATCCTATGGAGGGTCTGCAACATACACGGACAGAAGGTATAATAACTTCAATACCAACCATAACTTCAATTTCAATAAGTCTTTCGAGGATGTTCATAATATTTCAGGGATCCTAGGTTTTGAATATAAGGGGGCTCAGGATGAGTTGAGCGCAGCAACTGGTAGAGGATTTGCAAACCCAACTTTAAGGTACTTGCAAAATGCCGCTACTCCTTATGACGTTAACGGTAACTATACTGAATATAAGCGAGCGGGTATTTTTGGTCAAGCGAAGTATGATTACGATGACCGATACAATGCCGAAGTAATTGTTAGAAGGGACGGTAATTCCCGTTTCGGTTCAGAATATAAATGGGGTACATTCTATGCATTTTCTGCTGGATGGAGAATTTCCTCAGAGGAATTCCTCCAGGACATGGACTGGATAGATAATTTAAGGATGAGGGCATCCTATGGTGTTACTGGTAATTCTGAAATTTCCAATTTTGCTTCAAGGACTTTGGTAGGAAGTGCAGGGCAATATTTAGGAAATGCAGCTTTAAGAGTGTCGCAATTAGGCAATGATTTATTGACTTGGGAAGAAGCGGAAACATTTAATATAGGTTTGGACTGGACCTTGTTCAATGGAAGGTTAATTGGTACAGTAGATTTTTGGAGAAAGAATTCAAATGCATTGCTTTTGGATACTCCTCTTCCTATTGATGCCGGCTTTAGAACAATTACTAGAAATACAGGGAAAGTGAGAAATCAAGGAATTGATATCGATCTACAAACTGTAAATATTGTTTCGGGGGACTTCCAGTGGAATACTGCTTTCAATATTACCTTCTTGGAGAATGAATTGATGGAGCTGTATGACGGATTGGATAGAATTGGTAACGATTATATAGTTGGAAAACCGATTAGCTTCATATATTCCAATGAGTTTTTGGGAGTTAACCCAGCTAATGGTAGGGTCATGTATGAGGATGAAAATGGGGAATATACCTATATAGCGGGTGAATCTTCATTAAGGTATATTGGAAGTGCCTTGCCAAACAGCTATGGTGGTTTATCCAATTCATTCAGTTATGGTCCTGTATCCTTGGAGGTCTTTTTCCAATACCAATTTGGAAACAAAGTTTTCAACCAGGATTTATATAATATAGCCTACGCGGGAGCAAGTCCTGATAATCAGGTAGTTTCTCAGTTGGATTATTGGAAGGAACCGGGGGATATTACCAAGACTCCTAAGCCATATGAAGGAGGCCAAGAACCTGGTACTTCAAGCATTGGGACTCAATCGACCAGGTTGGTCAATGATGGCGGATATATCAGGTTAAAGCAAGTAACCCTGAATTACTCATTACCTGTGGCCATTGCCAATAAAATAGGAATGAAGAGGGCAAGGATTTATGCTCAGGGAATCAATCTAGCAACTTTCACCAAGTTTAATGGTATTGATCCTGAAGTACTAAGTGTGGGATCCAGCACCTATGGTGCTTATCCAAATTCTAAGCAATTTTCCGCGGGAATCAATCTAACATTCTAAGACTAAGGCAAAATGAAAAACATTATAAAAATACTATTTGTTGGTTCAGCTTTAGCAATGGGGGCATGTTCAGATTTATTGGATACAGAGCCTCGCCAAAGCTTAACACCCGATACTGCATTGGCAGATGTGGAAGGCTATCAATCACTGGCATATTCCATGTATGGAAGAACTAGGGGATTTGATTATTACGGTCAGGTTATGCTTGTGGCCCCTGATGTATTGGCAGACAATTTAAAAGTTATAGCCAATACGGGTAGATATATTGGAGAGGAAGCAAATGCAGATCGTAAGCATATAAACTTGTGGGAGTTCACAGAAATCGATGATGCTTCTGATAATAACCCCGGAGTATATGCTTCCATCAATGATGCCAATATTATTATTGCAGGGATAGATGATGTCGAGGGAGATGATAATTTAAGGAACAGAGTAAAAGGGGAAGCTTATTTTATCAGGGCCCTAAATTACTTTGATTTGGCCAGGGTTTATGGTTATGAGCCAGGACAAGAAGTAAATGGTTTTGATTTAAGTGTGATTTTAAGAACCACGCCCACTTTGGGTTTGTCATCTGCTGATTTCAGGGCCAGGTCCACTAATGATGAAGTGTATGCTCAGATAGTTTCGGATTTGAATGACGCCATTGATTTATTGCCGAGTGCAAGTTTGGGAACTACTGGGGTCTATAGGGCTTCAAAGGGAGCAGCGCAAGCATTATTGGCTAGGGTTTATCTCTATATGGCCAATTATTCAGAGGCTGAAACTATGGCTTCAAATGCCATGGTGAGTTTTGGTTTGACCAACAATGGTAGTGGTCTAATGGAGGCAGAAGATTATGTCGCTGGCTTTTCTACTGCACCTAATCCTGAATCTTTATTTGAAGTTGAAATTCGATCTCAGGATTGGTTGAGTACTGATGGCTTGAATAATTCAATGTGTTCACTTCTCTCCAATGTATACACGGGTGCTCAGTTTATTCTGACTGTGTCTGATGATTTGCTTGCTTCCTATGAAGCAGGAGATGTCCGGTTGGACACTTGGGCAGCTACAGTGAGAGAGGGTACTGCAGGCACCTTTTACCGATCCAACAAGTGGTTAGGACATAAGGGGGATTTTCTTGAAAACCTTCCAATTATGCGGGCCTCTGAATTGTATTTGATCCGGGCCGAAGCTAGATATAAAACTTCCAATGAAGTTGGTGCCAGAGCAGATCTTAATGCATTGAGAAGCAAAAGAGGGTTGGGCAATACCGCAGCCAGCGGAACGGCTTTGATGGAGCTTATCATGCATGAAAATAGAGTGGAATTTGCAACTGAAGGGCATAGATGGTTTGATTTGAAAAGAAATGGTATGACAATTACCAAATCTGGAAGTTTCGAACCTGTTCCTTATACCGATTATAGAATTTTATCCCCTATTCCTCAGGATGAAATCATTCTGAATGAATTGTTGGAAAATAATCCACAGTATAACTAAACAAAGGAGAAATGATGAGACAGCATAAATCAAAATATATATACTTATTAGTAGCTCTAGTATCCTTTGTGGCAACATCCTGTTTCGATGATCCAGGTTTAGAGACTACATGGAATGGTTCAGAAATTGAGTTTAATGCAGCTAACCTACCTAATGGTTATACAGAGAACTTTGAGAAGGAAGATGGTAATGACACTCAGACTGATATGGGCATGATCCAAGTCAATTTGGTGGGAGCGCCTGCTACTAGTGATCTTACTATAGAAGTAGCAGTGGACCCTAGTTCTACGGCTATTCAAAGTGTCCATTACAATTTGCCTTCCAATACCGTGACCATCCCAGCCGGCGAGGTATCGGGGACATTAATGGTGGAAGTATTGATTGGTAATATTGGACTGGATGAAACCCCAGATTTGGTATTGAAAATTACAGATGCCAGTGGTGCAAAAATAAGTGCTAATTATGGAGAGTTGACCTATAAAATGAGAATGGTTTGCGCTTCTAAATTGGAGGGGACTTATTCGGTGTTTTGGGAAACACTGATTTATGGAGATAGTAATGGTGGAGCAAACCAAACCTTAAATAACTATTCTTTTGGAAATACAATTGATATTTCTAAAATAGGAACTGGTGTTTATCAATTAAGTGATATGACCTTTGGATTATATCCAAATGGTTATAATGATACTGCACCCAAAGGTAGGATAAGTGATAATTGTAATGTGATTACAGGTGATGCGAGCAATGCAGATCAATACAGTGATCCATTTACAATCAATGGTGTCTCGGATCCTGATAGCAAAACTATTCGGATCGTATGGTCAAATACCTATGGTGATGGAGGTACTGTAGTACTTACAAAAGAATAATTTTAGTTAGTGATTTTTTAAAGGGAGATGTTAGGTCTCCCTTTTTTATTCCAAACTTTTTATAACTTGGTAAAGTTAACTACTGGGCATAAGTGGATTATATATGAGAAAATTAATACTGATAAGTGGCTTTTTGATTTTTGTCCTCACCAGTGTGTGGGGACAGGGCTCTTCTGATAGTCCCCAAAAAATTGAGCGCGTGAGAAAGGAGATTCAGGAGAACTTCAATTCTAATTATAAGCAATACCTAATGGGCAATGATGCTCTTAAGGTAATGGCGGCTTCAAAAGGAGTTCCTGTGAAGCTGTTTTTGGAAGAAGGGAAAATAGGAGAACTACGATATTTTGATGAAAAGGGGGCTCCCGTTTATTATATTACGTATAATGTTAGGGCTGCAGAAACCACCCAAACAGATGCCCTTCAGCCCGAAGGTGAACTGGGATTAAGCTTAACAGGTAAGGGGCTAATGATAGGTGTTTACGACCAAACCAGGCCTAAAGCTGATCATGCTGAATTCGGTGGTAGAGTAAGGCAAGTCGATGGGTCAAGTGAGGTGATCAGTAATCACGCTACACACGTGACTGGAACACTTTTGGCTCGAGGCTTGAATCCCAACGCAAAAGGTATGGCTTACGAATCAAATGGTTGGGCCTTTAACTGGGAGGGGGATATTTCTAAAATGGGTACCAATGCTTATGATGGTGAGACAAAGCCAGATGGACATTTGGTTTCAAACCATTCCTACGGGATTGTTTTGGGCTGGTATCGAGATCAAAGTGGAACTTGGAAATGGGCAGGAAACCCTTCTGTTGATCCTAATAAGGACTACAGGTTTGGTTTATATACCACAAAAAGTAAATCCTTGGATGATTTAGCTTTTTCAAAACCCTATTATACCATGGTCTGGGCGGCAGGAAATGATAGGACAGATAGAGGTGATGGTAGCAGGGACCCTGATGGTCCAGATGATACCATAGGTCCAGAAGGGGTAGCAAAAAATGTAATTACCGTAGGGGCTGTTTCTCCCTTTGAAGAATATAATGATAGATCTTCCTTGGCGATAAGCGATTTTTCAAGTTGGGGACCAACTGATGATGGGAGGATCAAACCTGATTTGGTAGGTGTAGGTGTAGGTGTTTTTAGTACAGCAATTTCAGATACTGGAAGTGATGCATACACTACTTTGAATGGCACTTCCATGGCTTCACCCAATGTTGCCGGTTCACTGTTATTATTGCAGCAATTATATGCCCAAAGAAATAGTGGGGAGTATATGCGGGCAGCAACACTAAAAGCTTTGGCCATTAATACAGCACTTGATGGAGGACTTTATGAGGGGCCTGATTATGTTTATGGTTGGGGTATTTTGAATGCTAAGGCTGCGGCAGAAATGATCATTAATGAAAATGGATCTTCAGACTTGATTCGAGAACTTATATTGGAAGAAGGGGAAGTTTTTGAATATGAGATTGTGTCAGATGGGATTACCCCAATAAAAGCCACTATTGCGTGGACCGATCCATCAGGAAGTCCAAGTCCTACTGTTTTGAACCCAACAAACTTGAACTTGGTGAATGACTTGGATATGCGAATTATAGATGAGTCTGGCCAGGAATATTTTCCTTGGACGCTGGATCCAAGCAAAGGAGCCAATAGTAAAGCCATAAATACTGCTGATAATTTTAGGGACAACGTTGAACAGGTGATCATTACCTCACCGACTCCCAAAAAGTATACAGTAAGAATTAGCCACAAAGGCGAACTGGCCAATGATGCTCAAGAGTTCTCTTTGGTGTTAAAGGCTGGAACCATTGATGGTGCTGATGAGACTTTGTATTGGATTGGAGGAGAAACAGGGGGCTGGAGCGATGCTTCAAATTGGTCAGAAACTCAAGGGGGAGCCCCGGCAAACAAAATTCCTGATGCGAATTCAAGGGTTCTTTTTGAACTATCATCAGCTCAGACAGCTCAGGTAAATCTATCAGAAAACTCATCAGTCTTTAGCGTAAATATATTTGGTGAGGGTGTAGTTGCATTGGACATGAATACCTTCAACTTGACTGTTGGAGGAGGCTTTAGGGTAAGTAATCAGCTGACAACGATTAGCAATGGTGAAGTGATTTTTAATACCGCTGACGAACAAGATAAGTTCATGGAATTTGCCAGTGTTGTTTTTGATGACTTGGTTATAAGAATCACTTCGGGTAAATGGAATCTAACGAATGCGGAGCTATTGGATAGATTGGAGATTGTGGGCGGAGAACTTTTGGTAGAGTCCGAAAATTTGGAATTGAACAGCTTGTTTTTAGAGCAAGATGCTGTTTTAAAAGGAAGTATAGATGTATTGGAATTTCATGAAACCATAAGTATTGCGAATAATGCCAGTTTTACTTTTGAAGGTGATTTTGTTTTTGAAGGTCAAAATGGATCATTAACAAACAATAATGGCAATATTAATTCTCTCGAAATTCAATCTGGAGATTTGGTTTATAATGGTAGTTCTAATTCAATCAATGATATAAATATTCATGATGGAAGTTTGATTTTGGGAAATGTTACAGGCCTTACAGCCAACAACTTGATCCTAGGGCAGGGTGCTCTTCTTGATTTATCTCCAAACAAGCAATTTGATTTGCTTGAAAATTTCACCGTAGAATCTAGCAGTAATAATGAGGCAAGCATATTTGCTTCACAAAAAGGAGTCTTTGTGCACGATGTTTACAAGAAGTACTGTTTTGAGTATTTGAACATTAATGGAGTCGACCTTTCTGGTGATGCCATCATCAATTTAGGCTTAGGAGCTGATGTGAATAATGCCGCAAATTGGTTGGCCCAAAATTGTGAAGATGTACTGTTTGCCAATTTCACCTCAGCATTTAATTGCGTTGGTGGCTCAACTGAATTTACAAATCTCAGCGAAGGAAGTATCAGTTCCTACTCTTGGAGTTTTGGAAATGTGGGTGAATCGGATTTGGAAAACCCAACTTTTACTTTCACAGAGACAGGTGAATATGAGGTGGATTTGACCATTGGAGATAATGGTTTTAGTGAGTCATTTTCAAGCACGCTTACCATTATTAATAATGATTTGAAGATCCCAGTCATTGTGGTAAACGGAAATATGATGACAAGTCAGACTTTGGCTACTGCTTATCAGTGGTATTATGACGGAGTGAAAATTCCTGGGGCAACCAACCGATCTTATTCAGCTGATAATGATGGTATGTATCAGGTCGCAATTTTTGACGAAACTTGTAATAGGCTTTCTGAACCAGTATTGGTTACTGCTTTAGAGGATGAACAGCCCTCTCTGGGCAATTTTGGTATATTCATTGGTCCTAATCCAACAACAGGGAAAGTTAATTTAAGGATTAATAACGATTATCAAGGAGAACTCGAATTGGCAGTTTATTCCATTGGTGGCAGAAAAGTTTCTTCAAAATCTGTTTATAAACAACAAAAAGATGAGCTTTATGAGTATCATTTGTCGCAGCCCTCTGGAGTTTATTTATTTACGATCAAAATGGGGGATTTGGTGCTTAGAAGCAAAGTGATAAAGAAATAGTCATGAAGATTTCATTGAGGTTAATATTAATACTCGGTTTCATTAGCTTTAATAGTTTTGGTCAAATAGCCAATGTCGAGATGAACGGTGTTCCCTTGAGACTTTCATCTTATGATGGAATTCAGGGAAGTCCATTTCTATTTGATGATTGGTCAAATGCAAGTTATACCATGGAGAAGGGCTGGACCAAAGAAAATGTACCGACTAAAATCAATGTTTACGAAAAGGAAATTTTAGCTGTAACCGATAATGGAAATCAGATTGTCTTGGATAAAGAACAGATTTATTCATTTGTTTTGAACCGTCCACAGGATAATCTTAGAGATCAAGAAGGAGCTATGGTGAAAATGGTTTTTAGAAAGGGATTTGGTCAGATTTCAGGGATTACTGAAAGTGATTTTATTAACGTGCTGATAGAAGGATCAAATTATACTTTGGTGAGGGTTTTTGAGAATAAGTTGGAAACACCTCCAAAGAATTCTTACTCACCAAGCCCTGGCAAAAGGTTTATTCCATCAGAATCTTACTATTTGATTAATTCTAGTGGTAAAGCACAGTCAGTAAGACTGAATAGTAGAAGTTTGGTGAAAAGTTTAGATTCAAATGATCAAAGTATAGGGAAGCAGTATTTAAAAGAAAATAAGCTAAACCTTAATAGAGAGGATCATCTTATCCAATTTTTGGTCAAAATGAATGAAATAAGTTAAGTCTTTAAATGGATTACCAAGTTCATGATATCAGGGTGTTACTTTTTTTTTATCTTTGCAGTCTCAAATCGTAATACCAGTCATGATACAAGTCTCTAGAAAAGAACACTTCAATGCAGCTCATAAATTATGGAATCCCAAATGGACTGAGGAGAAGAATATTGAAGTATTTGGACCATGTGCCAATGCTAATTGGCATGGACATAATTTTGATTTAATAGTGACAGTTAAAGGACTGCCTGACGAAGAAACGGGCTTTGTGGTGGACTTAAAGGCCCTGAGTACTTTAATTAGAACTTTAGTGATAGAAAAGGTAGATCACAAAAATCTCAATGTGGATGTTGATTTTATGTCAGGAAAAATGGCCAGTTGTGAAAATTTGGTGATGGAGTTCTGGAAAATTTTGGAACCTGCAATAGACAAGATTACGCCACATGGTGGATTGTATAAACTGAAACTGTACGAAACACCACGGAATTTTGTGGAATACTACGGAGAATAAAATTAGCCCTTTTAAAAGGGCTTTTTCTTTTTCTATGATTACTTTGTTAAATGATTAGGCTCAAAAGCTAGTTATCATTTTCCTTTATTATTGAAACCAGTGATGCCTATTAGATTTGTGGATTTTCTTTGATCAATTTTTATATGAAATACTATATTATTTCCGGTGAAAGATCCGGCGACTTGCATGCGTCCAACTTGATTACTACTATCCGGGAACTGGACTCTCAGGCCAATTTGAGGGGGATGGGTGGAGATTATAGTGAACAAGCTCATCTTTCTTTGGTGGCTCATTATGATGAAGTGGCATTGATGGGATTTGTTGAGGTTTTATTTGGCTTCAGGAAAGTGCTCAAATACCTCAAATTGGTAAAGGAAGATATACTGGAGTTTCAACCAGACGCTGTGATTTTGGTAGATTATGGCGGATTCAATATGAAAATTGCCAAGTTTTGTCATGAAGAAGGCATCCCTGTACATTATTATATTTCACCGAAGGTGTGGGCTTGGAACCAAAAACGTGCTTTTAAGTTGAAAAAGTATGTAGATCATTTGTATTCCATATTACCATTTGAGCCGGAATTTTTTAAGCGATTTGATTGGGATGTGAATTATGTGGGCAACCCGCTCTTGGATGAGATCGCAAAGTTTAAGCCACATGATTTTTTTCATCAAAGAAATGAGTTGAGCTATAAGCCTATAATAGCCTTGTTGCCTGGAAGCAGGAGACAGGAGGTGGAGAAAATGATACAGACTATGGTGGATATTATTCCGGAATTTTCAAACGCCCAATTTATCATAGCCGGGGTTAGAAATCTTCCAGAGGCGGTTTATCAAAAAGCCAGGGAAATGGGAGTGAAGGTGATTTTTGACCAAACTTATGATTTGCTTTATCATGCCAATGCAGCCATAGTTACTTCAGGAACGGCAACCTTAGAGACGGCCTTGTTTAGAGTTCCTCAGGTGGTGGTATATAAGACTTCGGGCATCAGCTATGCCATTGCCAAGAAATTGATTAAAGTGCCTTATATCTCTTTGGTGAATTTAATAGCAGATAAGGAGGTGGTAAGGGAATTAATCCAGAGTGAGTATAATAGAAATGCTTTGCTAAAAGAACTCAGAGCTGTTTTAGGTAATGTTCAGCGAAAAGCAGAAATCCTTGAGGGCTATAATTTGGTAAGAAAGCTGTTGGGAGAGAAAAGTGCTTCTAAGGAAACTGCGAAGATGATTGTGGATAGTATAAAAAAATAACCTGCCAACAACTGTCAGCAGGTTATAGCTTATGATTGGTTTAAGCAGATTATGCTACTTGAAGCTTTTTGAACTTTGATTTGTCAAATTGCTCTTGCGCATATTTTCTGTTTATTATCAATTCTTTGATGTCAGTTTCTGAAGGTAGTTCATACATGGCATCAGTGATTATGGCCTCACAGATAGACCTAAGCCCTCTTGCTCCAAGGTTATATTCTACTGCTTTTTCAACTATGTAATCAATACCGCTCTCTTCAAATTCAAGACTGATGCCTTCCATTTCCATCAATTTAATGTATTGTTTGGTAAGGGCATTTTTAGGCTCAGTAAGGATGCTTTTAAGTGTTTCCTTATCAAGAGGGTCCAAGTGAGTTAACACAGGGAGACGACCAATCAATTCAGGGATTAGGCCAAAAGACTTTAGATCGGGAGCTGTTACATATTGTAAAAGATTATTCCTGTCAATAATCTCCTGCTCAGTTTTTTTACTGAAACCTAATGGTTGTGTATTGAGTCTATTGGCAATATGTCTTGCAATGCCATCAAAAGCACCGCCACAAATGAAAAGAATATTTTCAGTGTTGACAGCAATCATTTTTTGATCAGGGTGTTTCCTGCCTCCCTGAGGTGGAACATTGACCGTGGTACCTTCCAATAATTTAAGCATAGCCTGTTGAACACCTTCACCGCTTACGTCCCTGGTAATCGATGGATTGTCAGATTTACGGGCAATCTTATCGATCTCATCAATATACACGATACCCCTTTCTGCAGCTTCAACATTATAATCGGCAGACTGTAATAATCTGGTAAGGATACTCTCTACATCCTCGCCTACATAGCCTGCTTCTGTCAAAACCGTAGCGTCAGCAATACAGAAAGGAACTTCAAGAATTTTAGCCAATGTTTTGGCCAAATATGTTTTACCTGTTCCTGTATCCCCAACCATGATGATGTTTGATTTTTCTATCTTGATTTCATCATCGCTGGTTTTTTGAAGCAGCCGTTTGTAGTGATTATAAACAGCCACAGAAAGTACCTTCTTGGCTTCGTTTTGACCAATTACATATTGATTAAGGTACTGGGTAAGTTCCTTCGGCTTTTTTAATTTAAACTTCGGTTTTTTATCCTGCTTTTTTGTCTTTTCTTCCTCACCTAAGATTTGGAAGGCCTGATCAATACAGAAATTACAGATATGTGCTGAAATTCCTGAAACCATCAGGTCTACATCTTTCTTATTTCTCCCACAAAAGGAACAAGTAACTTGAGCCATTATTATTTTTTTCTAGTCAATACTTCATCTATCAAGCCATATTCTTTGGCTTCAGGGGCTCTCATCCAGTAATCACGATCTGAGTTTTTCTCAATTTGCTCAATGTCTTTACCAGAGTGATGCGCTAAAATTTCATATAGTTCTTGCTTCAAAATCAAGATTTGTTTGGCAGTGATTTCAATATCAGAAGCCTGTCCTTGAGCACCGCCCAACGGTTGGTGAATCATGACCCTTGAATGGGGTAGGGCTGCTCTTTTGTTAGCTGCTCCACCGGCCAATAATACTGCGCCCATAGAGGCGGCCAAACCAGTACAGATAGTCCCTACATCCGGATTGATATACTGCATAGTATCATAGATGCCCAAACCAGCATAAACAGATCCTCCCGGACTGTTGATGTATAGTAAGATGTCTTTTTTGGAGTCTACAGATTCCAAGAAAAGTAACTGTGCAGTGATAATATTAGCAATATGGTCATCAACTTGGGTGCCTAGAAAAATAATGCGGTCCATGATCAATCTTGAAAACACGTCAATTTCACGGAAATTGGTAGGTCTTTCTTCAATAACCGATCTGGTCATGTTTTCGATTTGTTGGGTATATTGATCAAAAGCAGTACCGCTCACACCTTGGCTGTGAATGGCATATTTTCTAAATTCTTCTTTGTTAATCATATCGTCTTTTTTATGAATTAGTACAAAAATAAAAAAAGCCCTTAGAAAAGGACTTTTTATTAACGATTAATTATTGGAATTAGTTTTCGATTAGCTCTTTAAACTTATCTACATCTATCTTTTCTTCCTTAATAGTGATTTTGTCCTTGACAAGATCCAGAACTTTGTCGTTTTGAACAGCTGTTAACATCTGCATGTAATTCTGCCCTTCGTTACCTTGAAGGTAGTTGTTAACAAACATGTCCATATTGTCTTCCATCTGTGCTCCTAGACCTGAAGCAGCTAATTGCTCACGAACCATGTCTTGGGTCTTGGCAATTACATCTTCGTGCTCGGCCTTGATTTCATTCTCTTCAGCAATTTTGTTAGAGATTAGCGACCAGGTTAATTGTTTAGCATAGATAGGAAATTCTTTTTCCACATCAGCTTCTGTTACTTTTCCATCATTGGCTTTTAATAACCACTCTTTAAGGAACGCTTCAGGAAGTTCAATATTGGCTTTCTCTACAAGAAGTTCTTTGATTTTCTCCTCGTTGAAAACCTTTGTTTCTTTGTTATAGTTGTCGCTAAGGATTTCTTCTACCTTGGCTACAAATTCTTCTTCAGTTTTTACTTGGTCAGGGCCGAAAACCTTGTCGAAGAATTCTTGGTCCAAAGCAGCATCTTCAGTTCTGTTGATGTTTTGAACAGTGAAAGTATAGGTGCCAGCAATGTTGGCAGCTTCTTCTTCGCTTACGTTCAATACTTCAGCAAGATCAGATTTAATAGCTTTAGATGGATCGAATTCAATCACAGCGCCTTTTTCCACTCCGATGAATTTCTTCACAGATCTTCCGTCTATTTTAGAAAGCGGTAGGGATAGTGTTTGCTCGAAAGAACCATCGGCAGACTTAAGGTCTCCATAAAGGAAGTCATTTTCCTGACTTACTTCAGGGTTGGTCATTTTACCATACTGACGTCTTAAGTTTTCGATAGCATCATCGACAGCCTTTTTGTCAACCTTTAGCTTATAATCTGTGGCTTTGATAGATTTATCTAAAGCAACCTCAACATTCTCTACAAATCCTATTTTGTATTCAAAATCGAATTCAGTTTGCTTGTTCCAGTCGATAGCATCTGCGTCTTCAACAACTGGAAGTGGTTCGCCTAGAATTTTGAAGCTTTGTTCTTTGATGTAGTTATTCAAAGATGAAGAAAGTATCTCATTGATTTCTTCAACCAAAGCAGACGTTCCGTATAGTTTTTTAACCATACCAATAGGAGCTTTACCAGGGCGAAAACCTTTGATATTGGCTTTCTTGGCATAGTCTTTTAGTTTGGCATCAACTTTAGGTTGATAATCTGCTTCATTTAAACTAATTTTAATAGAAGCTTGATTAGTAGATTGCTTGTCTAGTTTGATTTCCAAGGCTGTAATTGATTAAATTTTGCTATAAACTAAAAACCCTCAACCTCGACGCCATTCTCCTATCCGACGAATCGGGGTTGGGTTGGTGGTTCGTGATTGAGGGCTGGTTGATTAGTGCGGATGGAGGGACTCGAACCCCCATGCCTCGCGGCGCTAGATCCTAAGTCTAGTGCGTCTACCAATTTCGCCACATCCGCTTGTTTAGTCAATGTAAGTGCTACCCTTTTGGTTTTGCTTACATTTGCTTCTCTAATGTGGATGCAAAGGTAATAATGAAATTCTAACTTGCAATAGTTAGGTCGAAAAAAAGTTAAATAAATTTCAAGGTAAAATATTAAGTAGTTGAAAATCAATGAGAAGAATTTTTGAGCTAAAAATGCCCCCGAGAATCTTTCTTTGCCTTCTGGGCTTTTGGAGAAAAAAGACTGAAATTAGTGTGTAATTTGGTGAGTTGGTAACCTGATAGCTGCAGATCAGCTAAAACTACGATTATAAGAATATGATTAACATAGATCCAGAGGTCGAAAGAAAAGAAATACTTAAGAGATACAGAAAGCTACTAAGGTTGGCCAAGCCTTTATTGAAAAGTGGAGATGCTAAAATTATTAAGAAGGCTTTTAATGTTTCCAGTGAAGCCCATAAAGAGATGCGGCGGAAATCTGGAGAACCCTATATATATCATCCACTAGAGGTTGCCTTAGTTTGTGTTGAAGAGATCGGTTTGGGTACAACCAGTATTGTGGCAGCATTACTCCATGATGTGGTAGAAGATACTGAATGGGAACTAGAGGATATTGAAAGAGAGTTTGGGCCCAGAGTCACCAAAATCATTGATGGACTTACAAAAATTTCTGGTGTTTTCGAGTATGGAAGTTCTCAGCAAGCAGAGAATTTCCGGAAAATGCTCTTGACTCTTTCTGATGATGTGAGGGTGATTTTGATCAAGCTGGCAGATAGGTTAAACAATATGAGAACCCTGCAAAGCATGCCTAGGCATAAGCAGTTGAAGATAGCCTCGGAGACCATGTATCTATATGCTCCATTGGCCCATCGCTTAGGGCTTTACAGCATCAAATCAGAGCTTGAGGATTTATACCTAAAATATACAGATACAGAGACCTATCAGTTTATTGTAGGAAAGATCAAAGAGACCAGGCTTTCTAGGAATAAATTCATCAAGAGCTTTGTTGCTCCAGTGGAACGAGAACTTGAAACGCAGGGCTTTAATTTTAATATTAAAGGAAGGCCAAAGTCTGTTTATTCTATCTACAATAAGATGAAGAAACAGAATATTCCTTTTGAGGAAGTCTATGATTTGTTTGCTATCAGGATCATTATTGATTCCAATGATGAATCTGAAAAAGCAGATTGTTGGCAAGTTTATTCCATTGTAACAGATTTTTACCGTCCTAACCCTGACAGGTTGAGAGATTGGATAAGTACTCCTAGGGCCAATGGTTATGAGTCCCTTCATACTACTGTAATGAGTAATACAGGTCAATGGGTGGAAGTTCAGATCAGAACCAAAAGGATGGATGATATTGCGGAGAGAGGTTATGCAGCCCATTGGAAATATAAAGAGAAGGAAGTGAGTTCATCCAAAGGGGGTGCTGGTTTGGATGACTGGATTACACAGGTAAGGACGCTATTGGAATCCAATGATGGATCGGCGATAGAGTTTATGGACGATTTTCGAGGTAACCTTTTTCAAGATGAGGTGTTTGTTTTTACCCCAAAAGGAGACTTGAAAGTATTGCCTTTTGGAGCTACAGCTTTGGATTTTGCCTTTGAGATACATTCGGAGGTAGGGGCTAAATGTATTGGCGCGAAAATTAACCAGCGCTTAGTGCCTATCAATCATAAATTAAAAAATGGTGACCAGGTTGAAATCCTTACTTCTAATAAACAAAAGCCTTCTGAAGATTGGTTGAGGTCTGTTATTACTACAAGGGCCAAAGCCAAAATTAAGGACGCCCTGAAGGAAGAGAAGAAGTCCCTTATTATGGATGGGAAGGAGATTGTGCAGCGCAAGCTTCGTCAGATGAAGATGGATTTCACCTCGGTAGTGGTAGAGCAGCTTAGGGCATTTTTTGAAACGAAAACTGCAAATGAGTTTTACTTTAAGGTAGGGAAAGGGATTATTGACCCTACGTCTATTAAAAGTTTCAAGGATTTTAAGCAGACGAAAAAGAAAAAAGTCAAAAGCCCGTTACAAAATGTGGTGGATGAGTCGACCTTTACAAAAGAAATCAAAAACCTTAAGGGGCCGGATCATGATCAGTTGTTAATAGGTGAGGATATGGATGTGGTGGATTATATTTTGGCCAAATGCTGCAATCCAATTCCTGGAGATGATGTTTTTGGTTTTGTGACAGTGAATGAAGGGATAAAGATCCATAGGACCAGCTGTCCAAATGCTTTGGAATTATTGTCCAATCACGGCAATAGGGTGATAAAGGCACGATGGACCAGTCAGCAGGAGATTGCCTTTCTTGCTGGTTTAAAAATAGTGGGAACAGATAGGGTAGGTTTGATTAATGATTTGACCAGGGTGATTTCTGATGAGCTTAAGGTAAATATGAGGTCAATAACAGTAGACTCTGAAAGTGGACTTTTTGAGGGCTCCATTAAACTGTATGTACATAGTACCAATCATCTCGAAAACCTGATTACAAATCTGTCCCAAGTTCCTGGTGTGATTAAAGTTACCCGATTTGATTAATAAGTCAGGTCTTATTTGAATCTTTTCTAAATAAGAAGTGTATATTTGTAAAAATAAAACACGAGAAAATGGCATTGAATGAAACGCTATTTGAAGAAGTAAAGAAAATATTTACCGCCTACCTTGAGAACAAAAAGCTAAGGAAAACTCCCGAGCGTTACGCGATTTTGGAGGAGATTTATGGGAGAGACGGGCATTTTGATGTAGAATCACTTTATATCAGTATGAAAAACAAGAATTACAGGGTCAGTAGGGCTACTGTGTATAATACCTTGGATTTGCTGGTGGAATGTGATTTGGTTACCAAGCATCAATTTGGTCAAAACTTAGCCCAATATGAGAAATCATATGGTTATAAGCAGCATGATCATTTGATTTGTACTGAGTGTCATAAGGTGGTTGAGTTTTGTGATCCTAGAATCCAGAATATCCAAAACACGGTGGGTGAAATTTTAAATTTTAATATTCTGCATCATTCCTTAATTTTGTACGGAAATTGCAATAAGAAGGATTGTGAAAACAAGCTAGCCGTATGAAATTAACATATAACTCTAAAAGAGAAGGTCAAAACCTAATACTGTCAATAAAAGGAGATTTAATAGGGGATGAGTCAGGACCTAAATTGGTCGAGGTGATTTCTGACGCTCTACAGGCAGGAGTTAAAAGTTGTATAATTGACTTAGAAGAAGTGAGGTATATTAGCTCTAGCGGTATTGGTGTGTTGATAACGATGCTTACTAAAATGAGAAATGCCGGAGGGGAAGTGTTTTTGGCCTCGCCTTCAGAGCATGTGAAGAAATTATTGATCATCACCAAGCTTAATAATATATTTACCGTATACGAATCTTTGGAAGATGCCAGGGAAAAAGTAAAATGATTGGTTTTTACTAAAATTTAAAGCTTTGGATATAAAAAAAGTAGCATTGAGTTGCTATTTTTTTTTGTTATTGCAAACTTCACGCGGAATTTGACAAATACAAAAATTAGACATTAAATATATAAAATGAAAATGGACGTTCTTTTAGGCCTACAGTGGGGGGATGAAGGCAAAGGTAAAGTAGTTGACTTCCTCGCACCTAAGTACGATATGGTTGCCAGGTTTCAAGGAGGTCCGAATGCAGGTCATACCTTGGAATTTGATGGGATTAAACATGTCCTTCACCAGATTCCAAGCGGTATTTTCAGGGAGAACCTTAAAAATGTCATTGGTAATGGGGTGGTTTTGGATCCTGTGGTATTGAGAAAAGAGATTGAAGGGCTCAAAAAGTTTAATATTGCGTATCAGCAAAACCTTTTTATTTCCAAAAAAGCTACGATTATCATACCTACCCATAAGTTGCTAGATGCTGCTTATGAAAAATCGAAAGGAGATAAGAAAATTGGATCCACTTTAAAAGGTATTGGTCCAACTTATCAAGATAAAATAGGAAGAGTTGCATTGAGGGTGGGGGATATTCTTAGTCCAGACTTTCAGGATAAATATAATGCGCTTGTTGAAAAGCATAAGAATACTTTAGGCTTCTATAACTATGATATTTCAGAATTACCACAATTGGAGGCTGCTTTCTTTGAGGCGATTGAATTCTTCAGAACGCTTAATCTAATCAATAGCGAATATGAAGTGAATACAGAGCTTTCTTCAGGTAAGCAAGTTTTGGCTGAAGGAGCCCAAGGGTCTTTATTGGATATTGATTTTGGTAGCTATCCATTTGTCACCAGCAGTAGTACTATGACGGCTGGAGCTTGTACAGGTCTGGGTGTTTCTCCTTCTCGAATTGGTGAAGTTTTTGGAATATTCAAAGCCTACTGTACCCGTGTTGGTAGCGGTCCATTCCCTACTGAACTATTTGATGAAGATGGTGACCGTATGAGAAAAGAAGGTAATGAATTTGGTTCTACCACAGGACGACCTAGAAGATGTGGGTGGATAGATTTACCTGCTTTGAAATATTCTATTATGATCAATGGTGTAACTCAATTGTTCATGATGAAGGCGGATGTTTTGAATATATTCGAAGAGATCAAGGTTTGTACTCATTATAAGTTGGAAGATGGAACAGTGATTGATCAGCTGCCATTTGAAATCAATGATGTGAAAGTTGAACCTGTATATAAAGTCTGCAAAGGTTGGAATAAGGATTTGAGTGACGTGACTTCTTATGAAGGTTTCCCGCAAGAGTTGAAAGACTATGTAGCCTTGTTAGAAGCTGAACTTAATGTGCCTATTAAAATGGTTTCGGTTGGTCCGGACCGTGAACAGACCATTATGAAATAATAGTGAAATATTATTAATAATAAGATGGCCCCTTTGAATGATTCTGATTTAAAGGGGCTTTTTTTTGGTTTAATTGTATTTGTGAAATTTTTCTTGCTGGTTTACAGGTGTTTTTGGTTAATTTTTGTAACTTAAATGTCTTGCTTCTTGCCACAGAGAAAACCTTTCTTACCTTTGTCATCCTGTTGGACGGACAGGGCCGGTTTACCGGGGTGTTTTGAGGTGTTTAGCTGTGCAAGTTTTTGGTTTACAGGGCTTAAGAAATATTTTAAAATAAATGTTTTTTAAGAATGAAAAAGCCATTAAATTTGCAGACCCAAAAGAGGGAAGGGAAGTATATCCGGCCAATTAAAAAGGTTG
>NZ_JAHHZM010000013.1 GCF_018642165.1 Echinicola shivajiensis | reverse complement strand
CTCCTTTCTATCCAACCATGCTCGAAAACAGGCAATTTGCACTATACCAGGGACGGCTATATTGTACAGGCCACTTCGATCTAAACGTCATTCCCTTTTGTGCGGTTGGGTACCAAATGTTAGGTCTCGAAATGACAAGAAATGAGACAGCCCCGTTTATTCATTAATGACTACTTTCCCAATCATCCAAAGCCGCTTTCACAGAACCAAACTTCAATAACCTTTCTTTTGCTGGAGCTTCCTCCAATCCGGTTGCTTCCATAATCATCCTAGTTCCTCGCTCTACCAACTTCTCGTTAGACAATTGCATATTGACCATCTTGTTTCCCTTTACCTTACCCAGCTTGATCATCACAGCAGTTGAAATCATATTCAATACCAACTTCTGAGCAGTTCCTGCTTTCATTCTCGTACTCCCTGTCACAAACTCCGGTCCCACTACCACTTCAATAGGATACTCCACAGCCTCAGCTAAAGGCGATCCTGCATTACATGTAATGCACCCTGTAAGCAATCCATTTTCCCTTGCAGCCTTTACTCCCCCTATCACGTAGGGAGTAGTTCCAGAAGCAGCTATTCCGATGACAGTATCCAGTTCATTGACACCATTGGCCTTCAAATCCTGCCAGGCCTGATTAGGATCATCTTCTGCATTTTCCACTGCTTTACGGATAGCTGTATCACCACCGGCAATAATTCCAATAACCATATCATGTGAAACCCCATATGTCGGAGGACACTCAGAGGCATCCAAAATCCCCAATCTTCCACTTGTACCTGCGCCTATATAAAAAAGTCTACCTCCTTGTTTCATCTTGGCTACAATCTGCTCTATTAGCCTTTCTATTTCGGGTAAGACTTTATTGACGGCCTGGGGCACGGTTTGGTCTTCCCTATTAATATTGGCAATCAATTCCTCAACACTCATGGACTCCAAATTATCATAATTGGAGCTACTTTCGGTCGTTCTCATTTTTCGTTTTTATGATATAATGTCAAACCCGCAATAGGGCTTTCTAAAATTAAATTTACATTCACCCCTAAGTCTCCAGCAGCTTTTCTGAGCACATCGCTATTATAAAAAGCTACTGAGCCTACGAAATTGACTTTCTTATTTTCAAAATCCCTATACTTCATTACATGCTTTTTCAGAAAATCCTGGAAGCTATTGTAATACAAAAGGTAACAATAAGGATCACGGATATTTTCAGTCAAAAACCGGCAAAAGCTAGCCATATACCTTCCTGGAAATGGTTTTTGATAAACATTTTCCAGAATTCCCTGTATCGTCAGATCGAAGTGCTCTAAAGCCTTCTCCCTGATTTCTCTGGGCAATTCGTCATGTATAAAATCCATGAGGAATTTTTTACCGACATAGGCGCCTCCCCCTTCATCACCCAAAATAAAACCCGGAGATGGCCGGGAATCTACTATTAGTTCCCCATCATAATCTCCACTATTAGACCCAGTCCCCAATATACAAGCTATGCCGGCCTCATGGCCACAGGTAGCTCTAGCAGCAGCCATCAAATCATGATCAACTGTGATTACAGCCTTCCCAAAAATATTTTGTAGGGCATGGGAAACCGTGGATTTATTTTGATCAGATGTACAGCCAGCACCATAATAATAGATATATTCTACCTCCTCTTTCAGGTTAAGTAAAAACTCCTCCTCAAGCTCAGCAGCCATTTCAACCGCAGTTTGGTAATAGGGATTAAACCCCACTCCTCTGAACTGGGAAATATTACCTTTATGGTCAATACCCCGCCAATCCGTCTTACTTGATCCACTGTCCGCGATTAAAATCATGCCATTAAACTAACTGACCTATAGTCTCAAATTTATCAAATACATTTTCTGTATGAGGTGCATCTGGCAACTCATCTGTCAGGTCCTGCCCTGCCCAATGCTCATAATGCTTACCATTTCTCCACAACCTCGAACTGCTAACATCATAAATACGCCCTTTATAGGCTACCCAGATTTCTGGCTTGTCCTGCCCATTACGCAACGCCAATTGCTGCTTGGTATATGATCTCATGCTCAATACAATTTCAATTGAGCATTGATCCACCTCTCTGGAATTTCCCCACGCTGAGCTGTTTGATAATCTTGATAGCTACAAGGAATAATCGTATCCCTTTCAAACTTCTCCTTGCCTGTCTGAGGAACTTCCATCCACCATTTTCCACTTAAATTACTCTTGTAGAACAATATGGTAGAAGGTTTAGAGTCAAGTGACACCGTGTATTTGGTATAGTCATTACTCTTGAATGAAAGACTATCTTTCCTGTGATAAAAACCTTCGATAAAATACCATACCATCGTAGCGATCACAGAGGCAGTTTTAAACCTTTGGTCATCATAAACCGGCTGATAACCATAAAGCCCCAATGAGCTTAGTTTTTCATTCATACCTGCAAACCAACAAATCTGACAAGCTTCTTCGGCTGTCAAACCAAATGGCTGTGCATCTGAAGCTCCAGGCGCATCTGCTGATTGAATTGAACATATATCAAAACTTACCAAATCAGCATTCCTAATCAAAGGCTCTATCTCCTTAAAATTATCCCTTAACTGGCCCAATCTTACATGATCAAAATACAATTTTTCCATGACATTCACCAGATCTCGGTCAGTCAAAAAACTCTGGTAAGCCAATTGGGTATAATTAAACAGGAAATTTGGTTGATGTAAAATAATATCTTGTGAGTGTATCTCAAATGGCGCCCCTTCATCTTCCATATCAATCTTGGCATCCACCGTAAGCATACTTACCAGCTTTTTCATCCCCTCATAAGAAAGATATTGGCCGTAATCCAAGTCATGGGTTCCTCCAATGTATATAGGAAGTATCTGCCTCTTCATCAGCTCCTCTCCCACACTTTGAATCCTGATATAAGTTTCCTTTAGGTCTATCCCGGCTCTCAAATTTCCGAGATCAGCTATTTTATAATGCGAAAGGCCCCTCTTAAGGTTATAAAGCTTTTGGCGCACCTCATTTGCTGCCTGATCAAAACTATCCTCATTCCTGCAGCCTCTGGCATCTTCCAATCCAACTATAGCTATCTGAACACCATTCAAATCTGGAAAAAGCTCCCCGTAATAATGGATGTGTTTGAAAAATGAATTATGCGCATAGGACTTTTGGGTAATGCGATCTGGAATTGGGTCAAATAAAATCTTAAGGTCCATAGGTGATTCTTTAGCAGCTACTCCATAAATTATGGAAGCTCAGCTTGTAAAAATAATCAAAAACTAATAGCAAATAAAAAAGTCCTGCGATTGCAGGACCTTTTTAACTTAACCACCGAAGTCGTCAAATCTGATATTTTCTTTTGGAACTCCCATATCATCCAACAGCTTCAATACTGCTGAGTTCATCAATGGAGGTCCACAAAGGTAAAATTCAATTTCATCTGGCTCTGGATGATCTTTCAAATAATTATCATAGAGCACTTGGTGAATAAACCCTACATATCCGTCTCCTTCATCATCGTCCAAAGACTTCTTGATCTTCCAATTATCTTCTGGAAGTGGTTCAGATAAACCAATATAGAATTTAAAATTAGGGAAGTCTTTTTCTATATCCCTGAAGTGAGGCACGTAGAACAACTCTTTCTTAGAACGACCACCATACCAGTAAGAAACTTTTCTATCAGATTTCTCAGTATGGAATAGGTGGAAGATATGAGATCTCAATGGAGCCATACCTGCACCACCACCAATATAGATCATTTCTCTTTGGGTAGGGTTGATATGGAATTCACCATAAGGACCTGAGATAGTCACTTTATCCCCTGGCTTACGAGAGAACACATAAGAAGAACATACCCCAGGATTAACATCCATCCACTTATTATTTGCTCTATCCCATGGCGGGGTAGCAATACGGATGGTCAACATCACAATATTACCTTCAGCAGGGTGGTTAGCCATGGAGTAAGCCCTAAATAGCTCCTCGTCATTTTTCATGACCAAGCTCCAAAGACCAAACTTGTCCCAGTCACTTTGGTACACATCTGCGGGGTGACCCAACTCAGGATGTGGAGTGATATCAATATCCTTGAAGTTTACAGTAATTTCAGGAACATCAATCTGTATATATCCACCTGATTCGAAATCCAAAATCTCACCCTCAGGCAATTTCACTTTGAATTCTTTGATAAAGGTAGATACGTTGTAATTTGATATAACTTCGCAATCCCACTTCTTAATACCGAAGATTTCTTCAGGGATACGAATTTTCATATCCTGTTTAACTTTTACCTGGCAAGAAAGCCTCACATTGCTTTGTTGCTCTGAACGGCTAAGATGTCCAACTTCTGTAGGAAGCACCTCTCCACCACCTTCTTCAACAGTACACTTACACATAGCGCATGTACCACCTCCACCACAGGCAGAAGGCAAGAAGATCTTCTGGTTACCCAAAGTAGCCAAAAGGGAGGAGCCAGCGGAAGTAGTAACCGGATTGGCTTCATCACCGTTAATGATAATTTTCACATCTCCTGATGCTACCAGCTTAGACTGGGCAAACAGCAGAATGAAAACAAGTAGCAAAATAATCAAGGTAAATGCTACAATTGATGTAATAATTACTGAACTCATTTAATAATGCTTTTTCTAGTTCTCTTTCAGTATATCAAGCGCCTCATTTGAGGCACACAAATATATTTAATATTCCCTAAAATCGGTGACCGATAAGGTAAAATTTAACTTTAATTTCCCTATATAACCGATTAATTGCTCAATAGTTTAAGCAAAGTGGAAAGCCTTGTTTTAAGCTGTCTTCTGTCTACGATAAAATCCAAGAACCCATGTTCCAAAACAAATTCTGCGCTTTGGAATCCTTTTGGAAGATCTTTACCAATTGTTTCGCGAATCACCCTAGGTCCTGCAAAACCAATCAATGCTCCTGGTTCAGCAATATTAAAATCTCCCAACATGGCATAGGAAGCGGTCACACCACCAGTAGTAGGATCAGTCACTAAAGAAATATAAGGGATTTTTGCTTCGTCCAATAAAGCCAATTTTGCAGAGGTCTTGGCCATCTGCATCAAGCTGAAACCAGCCTCCATCATTCTGGCACCACCAGATTTGGAGATCATCAAAAATGGAATTTTGTTGTTTAAAGAATGATCAATCGCCCTAGCAATTTTCTCTCCCACAACAGAGCCCATAGAACCACCAATAAAGCTAAAGTCCATGGAAGCAATCACGATATCCTGACCGTTGATCTTACCAACTCCATAGCGAACAGCATCTTTCAATCCAGTCTTATTGATAGTAGCTTCAATTCTTGAAGTATAAGGTTTACTATCCACAAAGTTCAACGGATCACCTGAGGTCATATCGGCATCAAGCTCCTGAAACTTATTGTCATCAAATAAAATTTCAAAATATTCCTTTGACCCAATTTTCACATGATAATCATCATCAGGACACACAAATGCATTGTTCTTCAATTCACGGGTGTGGATGATATTTCCCTTTGGTGTCTTAAACCAAAGGCCATCTGGGGCATCTTTCTTCTCTTTAGTAGAAGTTTTAATTCCTGCGTCTTTTCTCTTAAACCAAGCCATATGTTGTATTTTAAGGCTGAAAATTTCTTTTCAGGGACTACAAATTTATAGGTATTATCCGTTAAATAAAATGAAATGTTGCTTTCTCATTTCGGATGACCATTTTCGATAGATTCAACTTCTTCCAATCGGTCCATCAAAACACGGGTTTTGGGTAGGGATTCCGGATATTTTTCTTGAATATACTCCACCATTTTTTCTCTTACCAAACAACGTAAATCAAATGCAGAAGGGCTGTCTTTAGCACTCATCAAACACCTTAATTCCACCATGGTAGGCTTCATTTCAGTTACTTGCAGCACTTGAACCTTTCCGTCCCACAAATCAGTACTGTCCAGAATCTGCTTGAGTTTATCTTTTAAATCCTGAATAGGAATGGTATGGTCTACATATAAAAATACTGTCCCCCAAATATCTGCGGTGGTCCTGGTCCAGTTTTGAAATGGCTTTTCCAGAAAATAATAAATGGGCAAAACAAGTCTACGCTGATCCCAGATACAAACTACAACATAAGTCAGGTTGATCTCCTCTATCTTCCCCCACTCTCCCTCGACCACCACCACATCGTCTATCCTTATAGGCTGGGTAAAAGCAATTTGAAATCCAGCCAACAGATTGGCAATTGATTTTTGGGCTGCCAGACCTATTATTATACCGGCCACCCCAGCTGATGCTAGAATACCCTGACCGGCCTTTCGAGCCGCCTCAAAACTCATCATTACCAAAGAAAAAGCCACAACTACAATCACAACAACTATTATTTTCTGGATAAAGCTAACCTGAGTATGCATCCGCCTTTCCTTCAGGTTATCCGTTTTACTAAATGAATGATTCTCCAAAAAATAATATTTCATCATCTTAGTAAGTGCTATAAGCACCCAGGCAAGGTTGATATAAAACAACACCTGAAAAACTTTATACTGGCTTATATAACTCCAGTCGTCTGGAGAAAAATTCGACTCCAATAATGGGAAAAGAAGAAAAAACAGTCCCCATTTCAGGGAATTGGACAAGCCTTGAATAGACTTTCTACCTTCAACAGACTGGGGTTTATAAAACTTTTTAACCAGAGAGGTAAAAGACAACCTGATTATCAAATGGGCACATAACAGCAAGCCCAAGGAAATAGAAATAAATATAATCTTGTCATTCATCTTAATAGCATTTAAGTGATCAAGGAATAAGCAAGGTTATCGGGCAAATAAATTAATTGGAGGCAAAAGGCTAAGATTTTTTTCACTACTTGTCCAGAAGGAATATAGATGGAAAGCAGGGATTAATTACATTTGTTGATTATATAGAAAAACCAAATGAAGGATTCAATTAACCTAAGGTTTCGTTATAATATAGATAGAAGAAACAATATATCCAAAAAAACACCATGACACTACCTGCTATCCTATTGTTGTCAGGATTAATTCTTTTAGGAGCATATTTACTTTATGGAAAATATGTATTCAAGAAATTCAAGATCAATGATCAAAACCAAACACCTTCGCATCAATACAAGGATGGAGTAGATTATGTTCCCAGCAAACCAATAGTAGTATTGGGACATCACTTTGCTTCCATTGCAGGTGCAGGCCCTATAGTAGGACCTATTATTGCCGTGACTTTTGGTTGGATTCCTGCCATCATATGGATACTGGTAGGGGGAATTTTCTTCGGTGCCGTCCATGATTTGGGAAGTATGATCGCTTCCATGAGAAATCAGGGCAAATCCATAGGAACCATTATCAAAAACAATATTGGCTATAAAGGAAAGCAGCTGTTTATGATTTTTAGCTTCTCCACATTGATTTTGGTCATAGCCGTATTTGCTGATATCATTGCCAAAACATTCATTAATAACCCAGGCGTAGCCTCTGCCTCCATACTTTTTATAGGCCTTGCAGTGGCCTTCGGCTTTGTAAACAAATTTGTAGCAGATAAAAAAAGGCTATTTATCATAGTATCCATAATAGGAGTAGCATTAATGTATTATTTTGTTTATCTGGGAATGCAAATCCCTTTTGAATTGAATTATGAATTATGGCTTTATATTTTATTGGCCTATGCTTTTATTGCTTCAGTTACTCCCGTTTCCCTTTTACTGCAGCCCAGGGACTACCTTAACAGTTTCCTGCTTTACGGACTGATCATTTTCGCCACTATGGGTATTTTTTATGCAAATCCTGAAATCAAGATGGACACCCAAGTGAATATTACTTCTGAAAACTTGGGATATCTTTTCCCCGTACTTTTTGTCACTATCGCATGCGGTGCTATAAGCGGCTTCCACTCATTGGTCGCCTCAGGAACAACCTCCAAGCAAATTGACAAAGAGGGCGACGCCAAAGTAGTAGGTTTTGGAGGAATGCTGATCGAATCATTTCTAGCCATCATTTCAGTAGCAGCAGTCATTATCCTCAGCAGAGAAGAATATGCAAGTAGTTTAAGCTTGAAAGGCCCTGTAACCATGTTTTCAGATGGCTTGGGGTCCATGATGGCCACCTTGGGGATTCCTGAACAGATGGCCGTTAGCTTCGTAGCTCTTACAGTATCAGCCTTCGCCTTAACCACATTGGATACCTGCACTAGATTGGCGAGATTTACCCTACAGGAATATTTTGAAGGGGTAGAAAATCCCGTTGGCAAGCAATTATCTGAAAACAGATTTTTGAGCACGGGCATAGTAGTCGTTCTTTCCATATTATTGATACGTTCTGGTGGCTTTACCACCTTATGGCCTATCTTCGGTTCTGCCAATCAACTATTGGCAGCATTGGCATTGCTGGCCATTGCTGTATGGCTGATCAATATAAATGTGAATGCTACCTTCGTGCTGATCCCAATGTTTTTCATGTTCACAGTTACACTGACATCGCTGGGAATCTTTGCATGGAAAAATTTTCAAGAAGAAGCATATGTGCTTTCAGTTATTGCCGCAGTTTTATTCGTACTTTCCGTAGTTTTGATTATTCTGGCCAGAAAAAGTTTGGAGCAAAAATCACCCATTCCCGAAACAGGAAGTTCTTTTAAATAGAAAAAGTAGGTATATTTGCACCTTAATCAATTAATATACTGACACTTACATCAGTTCAACTTATATACCAAATAGTGAACAGAAATTTTCTTAGTACTCAGATATTCTTATTACTCTTTATAGCTTTTACAGTCTCTTCCTGTTTTACTGACAGTGAGGTGGATGAAAGAATAGAAAGCATCAAGGCGGCAAAAAGGCCTGTCGGCGCTTCTTCCAATGAAATTCTTTCAGCTGATAAATTTTCCAGCATTAACCTTGAAATCCAATACATGGAAGGCTTTCCGCCAGACCAAGCTTCCATCGAAGCCATTGCTAATTGGATAGCAACTTTAGTGAATAAACCTACTGGGCTTAATGTCAGTATAAGCTCCATCCCCGCTTTGGGGCAAGAAAATTACTCTCTTGATGAAATAAGAGAAATAGAGGATAATAATAGAAACAGCTATAACACCGGTTCAGAGCTGGGGATGTATATCTTAATAGTGGATGGATATTTCGATCAGGACACCGATAATGAATTCAGCTTGGGCTTTTCCCATAGAAACACTTCCCTGACTTTATTGGGGCAAAGGATATTGGAAAATTCAGGACGAATTGGAAAACCCAGCAAGGAGAAATTAGAAACCACCGTATTGGAACATGAACTTGGCCATTTGATGGGACTGGTAAACCTTGGCTCTATTATGCAAGTCGAGCATGAAGATGAAGAACATGACCACCATTGTGACAACAGGGACTGCTTAATGTACTGGGCCGTCGAAACCAATATCCTTTACAATTCAGTAAACAATGGCATCCCGAGCCTTGACGAAAATTGTCTAAATGATCTTAAAGCAAATGGGGGCAAATAAATATTTGCCCCCATTTTTATTGCTGGAAATTATTTAAGTTGCTTTACATGCTATGAAAAGGCGTAGATACCTTTTTGGATATTCTCCAAGCAAAGCCAATATTGACAAGATAATCAGCAAAAGCTGCATCACCATGTCTATATCTATCAGGAGTACTGTTCTGAATATCCAAATAACTTCTTGTTCTATTTCTATCCACAGCGATTGGGACATTGACATTGATAGAGAATTTCTCTTTTGAATAATTCACCCCTGGTTCAACAGAAACAACATATCCCGGTCTTCTAAATCCATCGCTTCCCCCGATCAAATCATAAACAGGAATGCATTCATATCTTCCTCCAAGATAAAAGCTCAAGCCTGGAAGTGGACTTATATATGTGGCACCAGCCCTCAGTGCAAATTGATCAGGAACAGAGAATAGTGTTCCCCTGTCTCTAGCAGACTTACCATTCGTTTCTCTAGGATTTACTAAGTAAAAGAAACTTCCATTTACCAATATTTTAGAAGACAACATTCTGTAAGCTTGAAGCTCCACAGTTCCACCAAAACCTCCATCACCAGGCTGGATGGATTGGTCCACTGTCAAATCCAAAGTTTCATCTCTGTTTTCTCCTTGATTGTAAAAAGTGCTAACCGCTCCATAATCCCCAGTAGGCAGCTTTAACCCAAGGCCTAAAGCTATATTCCCTTTATGGTTCTTTTCAGGATCAAGCAACCAATAAGTAGCACTAAGACGAATATCACCCAATCCGCCAGCATAGGTTTTATGCCTATCTCCCAATCCATTTGGTGGATTTCCGCCGTGTTCATACATCGAAGAACGTTCATGATAAACTAATGGCAGTACCAATGAACCATATAACCTATCGCTAAAACCATAGGAGACTGTAGCATCAAAGAAATAAGAATCATTGATCACTTCTGTTCCTTCCTCTACTCGATTGGTTTCTTCTTCATGCCCACGAAAATGTCTGAAAGAATGGAAATACCTGAAATTCCCATTGATCAACCACTCCCCTTTTGGTAAGAAGGCTTGCGATCCGACCTGTCCGTTACAGGCAGAAAAACCGCGAATAGCCACACAACCCTGTGAATAGGCCATCTGAACAGTAATGAAAAGACTAAATAATGAACTAAGTAAGTAGATTTTTTTCATTGAAAATTAAGGTTTAATTAGACAATCATTGAACACTGTCATGCGGTTAACTGCACAAGTTGTCAAATCTTCTTCAAAAGTCAAACACCTATTCATTATAGTACAAAAAAAAGAGTCCCTTCGCATGGGACTCTTTTTTTAGAAATCTTATTTATAGAAGTTGAACTTAATCAATCCTTCACCTCTTCATAATCTACATACTCTCCGCCTCGAATATCTTTCTTACTTCTTTTTTGATATTCCTTGGGCACATAGTCTACATGGATTTCTCCATTATCCTTTGTTGCCCTCTGCCGAGCCCTTTGCTCTTCCCTAGCAGCTGCTTTCACCTGCTGAGCAAATTGCCCCAACTTGGATCTTAAGAAGTATCGAAAAAGCTGTCCAAACAACCATCCGATACAAAGAATTAATATTATATACTTCAAAGCGAATTGAATTTAATTACAAATTATCTACTCAGATATAGGTTTCTCTCAGCATAAATCTTCAAGAAGTAATCATCCATTAAATCGTCAATAAAATAGATGGCCTCTCCCGTAGACTTCATCTCTGGCCCTAATTCCTTATTGACATTAGGAAACTTATGGAAAGAGAATACCGGCTCTTTGATTGCATATCCTTTCTTAGTAGGATTGAATTTAAAGTCGGTCACTTTATTAGCACCCAACATCACTTTTACGGCATAATTTACATAAGGTTCTTGATATGCCTTACAAATAAACGGAACCGTTCTCGATGCTCTTGGATTAGCTTCGATCACATACACCTTATCATCTTTGATCGCAAACTGAATATTGATCAAACCTACAGTTTTCAATGCCAAGGCAATTTTTTCGGTATAGGTCTCAATTTGTCTGACAACCAAATCTCCTAAGTTATACGGAGGCAATACCGCGTAAGAGTCACCTGAATGGATACCTGCAGGCTCAATATGTTGCATGATTCCGATGATGTACACATTCTCTCCATCACAAATCGCATCTGCTTCCGCCTCAATAGCTCCCTCTAGGAAGTGATCCAAAAGGATTTCATTATCAGGAATATCTTTTAATACCTCTACAACGTGCTGCTCAAGCTCTTTCTCATTGATCACGATCTTCATCCCTTGACCACCCAATACATAAGAAGGTCTTACCAATAGTGGGAATCCAATAGTTTTGCAAAGCTCAAGAGCTTCATCCGTATTATGAATAGTACCAAACTCTGGGTAAGGCACATCGTTTTCTTTTAGCAAGCTAGAAAATTCACCTCTATCTTCTGCAAGGTCCAAGGCTTCAAAACTAGTTCCTAAAATTTTCACTCCATATTTCTCAAGCTTCTCGGCCAATTTCAAGGCAGTCTGTCCACCTAACTGAACGATTACACCCTCAGGCTTTTCATGAAGAATGATTTCATAGATATGCTCCCAGAATACCGGCTCGAAATAAAGCTTATCTGCAATATCAAAGTCAGTGGAAACAGTCTCAGGGTTACAGTTGATCATAATGGTTTCATAACCACATTCCTTCGCCGCCAAAACCCCATGCACACAAGAATAATCAAATTCAATCCCCTGTCCTACTCGGTTTGGACCAGAACCTAATACAATGACTTTCTTCTTGTCACTTGCGATAGATTCATTTTCCTCACCAAAAGAAGAGTAATAGTATGGCGTCTGCGCTTCAAATTCAGCCGCACAGGTATCTACCAATTTATAGACACGCTTGATACCCATTTCGTCCCTACGCTTCTTGAAGACTTCACTCTCCAAGCAACCCAGAAGGTGGGCAATCTGACGGTCTGCATAACCTTTGTGCTTAGCCATCACCATCAAGTCCTTAGGAATAGTATCCAACGTGTACTTGTCCAAGGTGATATCAAGGTGCACCAATTCCTCGATTTGCTTCAAGAACCACTTATCGATTTTTGTCAAATCATGGATGGTTCTAAAAGAGATACCCAGCTTAAAGGCATCATAAATATGGAAAAGGCGATTCCAGCTAGGATGCTCCAAGCTATAAAGAATCTGCTCTTGATTCTTCAATTCTTTGCCATCAGCACCGAGTCCATTTCTTTTGATCTCCAAAGACTGACAAGCTTTTTGTAAGGCCTCCTGGAAATTTCTACCAATACCCATTACCTCACCTACAGCTTTCATGGAAAGGCCCAATCTACGGTCAGAACCTTTGAACTTATCAAAGTTCCATCTAGGAATCTTAACGATCACATAGTCAATTGCAGGCTCAAAGAAAGCTGAGGTAGTTCCTGTAATGGAATTAGGCAATTCATCCAAATTGTAACCTACTGCAAGTTTGGCGGCAACTTTTGCGATTGGGTAACCAGTTGCTTTGGAAGCCAATGCAGAGGAACGGGAAACCCTAGGGTTAATCTCAATACCAATGATGGTTTGGTTATCAGGGCTTACAGAGAACTGTACGTTACATCCACCGGCAAAATTACCGATACCGTTCATCATTTTGATGGCCAAGTTCCTCATTTCCTGATATACTGGATCAGGGAGCGTCATGGCAGGAGCTACAGTGATAGAATCACCTGTATGAACTCCCATTGGGTCGAAGTTTTCAATAGAACAGATAACGATCATATTACCTAGACTATCACGGAGCACTTCAAGCTCATATTCTTTCCAACCAAGGATACTCTGTTCAACAAGTACCTCGTGCGTCGGGGAAGCTTTAAGCCCACTCATTAGGGCTTTCTCAAAATCTTCTTCTTTTTCCACAAATCCACCACCGGTACCACCAAGGGTATAGGAAGGTCTAATTACTAATGGGAAACCGATTTCTTGAGCAATTTCCTTACCCTGTAGGAAAGATGTTGCTGTTTTACCAACACAAACCCCTACATTAAGTTCTTCCATTAGGGCCTTGAATTTCTCACGGTTTTCTGCAGTCTCGATGGCGTCAATATCAACACCGATCATTCTTACATTAAACTTTTTCCAGATTCCGGCTTGATCCGCCTCAATGGCTAAGTTTAGTGCTGTCTGACCACCCATGGTAGGGAGTACACAGTCAATATCCGGATGCTCAGTCAGGATTTTTACGATGGATTTCTTCTCCAACGGAAGCAGGTAAACATTGTCTGCGGTAACCGGGTCAGTCATAATCGTCGCCGGATTGGAGTTGATAAGGGTCACAATGATACCCTCTTCTCTTAAAGATCTCGCTGCTTGAGATCCAGAATAATCAAACTCACAGGCCTGGCCAATTACGATTGGGCCACTTCCAATGATCAGTACATGTTTAATGCTATTATCTTTAGGCATGCTATAGAGAGGTTTGGATAAGTTTTTTACTTATGGCTAAATTGGTGCAAAATTAAGTAAATTATTGAAACTTGCAGGGATATATTTAAAAAAACCTTTACAGTAATTTAAATTTATTCTTAATTCATTCAGATCAAGGCCCCTGAGTATTCCTTATACTCGGGCATTAATATCTTGCCATCAAATGCTTAGCTAATTAGACGAGGACATTAAACCAACAACCAATTTGAAATACAACCATCTAAAAGACCTTTAGTTTATTCTTTCTTTTAATAAAGGCAATAAAAAAGCAGTTCCTGAATTGAAACTGCTTTTTAAATAAGTTTTAAATAAATACCTAGACGTGTAGCGCCCTGTTTTCAGTAGCTGCCAAACACGCTTCCTTGAATGCTTCTGTATAAGTTGGGTGGGCATGGGACATTCTAGCAATATCCTCAGCAGAAGCCCTGTATTCCATGGCCACTACAGCCTCAGCAATCATATCTGCTGTCCTTGGACCGATCATATGAACGCCTAGGATTTCATCAGTATTTGCATCAGCCAATACTTTTACAAGCCCATCAGTATCCATGGATGCTCTTGCACGGCCTGAAGCCATAAAAGGGAATTTACCTGCTTTGTACTTTATTCCTTTTTCCTTCAACTGTTCTTCAGTATAACCCACTGCAGCCACTTCTGGCCATGTATATACCACTCCCGGAATTAGGTTATAGTTGATATGAGGTTTTTGTCCAGCCAACTGCTCAACCACCAACACACCTTCTTCTTCAGCCTTATGTGCCAACATGGCTCCTTTCACCACGTCCCCGATGGCATAGATATTATCCACATTAGTTTTAAGGTGCTCGTCTACTTCTACCTGGCCTCTCTCATTAATCTTCACACCTGCAGCTTCTGCATTCAAACCATCTGTGTATGGTCTTCTACCGATAGACACTAATACATAGTCTCCTTTTACCTCTACCGTCTCGCCTTTCTTGTCTTCAGCCTTTACCGTAACTTCCTTACCGGAATTTTTAACCTCAGTAACTTTGTGCTTCAAGTAGAATTCAAAACCTATTTTCTTTAAAGATTTCTGAAGTTCTTTACCCATGGTTTTGTCCATAGAAGGAATAAGGGAATCCATATATTCTACCACAGACACCTTTGCTCCCATACGGGCATAGACAGAACCTAATTCCATCCCGATCACCCCACCACCGATTACGATGAGGTGTTTAGGGACTTCCTTCATTTTCAATGCCTCTGTGGAAGTAATGATTCTCTTCTTATCGATCTCAATAAATGGTAAAGAGGCCGGCTTAGACCCAGTGGCGATGATGATGTTCTTACCTGTAATCTCCTCAGACTTCCCATCATCTTTGGTCACCTTGATGGTATTCTTATCCACGAAGGACCCCACACCTTGGTGAACATCAATTTTGTTCTTCTTCATCAGATACTGGATACCATCTACATTTTGCTTGACCACATCATCCTTTCTGGCGATCATTTGACCCAAATTGACCTTAAGGTCTTTCAGGTCAATACCATGGGTCTTGAAAGTATGTGCTGCATTATGATAATGCTCACTGGAATCCAACAATGCCTTGGAAGGAATACAACCCACATTCAAGCAGGTACCTCCTAAAGTAGGATATTTTTCAATTATAGCTGTTTTCATGCCGAGTTGAGCTCCTCTGATAGCAGCCACATATCCTCCAGGCCCTGATCCAATAACGATTAAGTCGTATTTCATGATTGGTTGTTTTGAAAATAGTACAAAGTATGGTGTACAATGTACCAAGTAAATTTAATTATCTTTTTAAACTTTGTTTTAGCCCATAGATCATGTTATGTATAACTTCCAAATCTTCGGATATCTTCATAAACATTAGATCATCAATTTATTGGAGTCTGCTGGAAATTATTAACTGTGTATCCAATTCAAAAGCAGATCCCAAAGAATACCCTAAGAATTGATCAAACTCTCCCTTTGTATTTCTTCCAGCCCCTTCAGCTATATTAGAAGCTATGGAAACGGCAGCCCTATTAATCTGACTTATCAAACCATATTTTTCCTGAGTTGGGAGGTTTTCGGTAACACTATAAATGTCAACAGCTAAATCAATGGATTTTTTCCAAACTTGAAGTTTCTTATACCTGTGCATAATAAAAGTAAGTTAAATTAAAAATAGGTTAATGAGGTAAGCATAAAAACAATCTACCTACCTCATCAATTTAACGAATCTTTTACCTACAATCTAGAAATAAAACATTGATTGATAAAGCACTTCGTCTTTGTACTAAATACTTCGTACTTTATACTTTTTCATCCACTATACTCCAAGCAATAGTCTAGCTGGATCTTCAAGGAGTTGTTTTACTCTTACCAGAAAGCTAACTGATTCACGACCATCAATGATTCTATGGTCATAAGAAAGAGCTATATACATCATTGGAAGGATTTTTACCTCGCCGTTTACCGCCATTGGTCTTTCTACAATATTGTGCATTCCCAAAATAGCAGATTGAGGCTGGTTAATAATCGGTGTCGACATCATAGAACCAAAGATACCACCATTGGTAATGGTGAAGGTTCCTCCAGTCATTTCTTCAATAGTCAACTTACCATCTCTAGCTTTGGTGGCCAATCTTACGACCTCTTTTTCTATCTGGTCAAAAGAAAGCTGCTCAGCATTTCTGATCACTGGAACAACCAAACCTTTTGGTGCAGAAACTGCAATGGACACATCACAGAAATCATTGTAAAGAATTTCATTTCCATCGATTTGTGCATTCACTGCTGGCCATTCCTGCAATGCCACACAAACCGCCTTGGTAAAGAAAGACATAAACCCAAGGTTCACATTATGCTTCTCCTTGAACATTTCCTTATACTGCTTTCTCAAATCCATGATAGGCTTCATGTTCACCTCATTAAAAGTGGTCAACATTGCCGTTTCATTTTTGGCTGCAACCAATCTCTTAGAAATGGTCTTTCTTAGTGAAGTCATTTTCTCCCTTCTCACATTTCTTTCACCAGCTACTTTTGGTGTCTCAGGGGCAGCTTCTTTTGCTTCAGCTTTTGGCTTCTGAGGAGTGGCTGGTTTTGGTGCAGACTTTTGTGCTTTCTCTGCATCTTCCTTGGTCACCCTTCCATCTTTGCCTGTGCCTTTCACATCTTTAGGATCAATACCTTTTTCAGCCAAAATCTTCGCGGCAGCAGGGGATGCATGCCCAGTCGCATAAGTAGCATCACCAGATGAAGCTGTGGCTGCAGTCTCGCTTGAAGAAGTAGATTCTTCTGATGGAGCTTCTCCTTCTACTACTTCGATCTTACAGATCAATCCACCGATTTCCAAAGTATCGCCTTCTGCAGCAACATGCCTTAGGATTCCTTGCGCTTCCGCTGGCAATTCAAAAGTAGCCTTATCAGAATCTACCTCAGCAATAATTTCATCCAACTCCACAAAATCACCGTCTTCTTTCAACCAAGAAGCCAAGGTAACCTCAGTGATGGATTCACCAACAGTAGGAACAATCATTTCTTTTATTTCGCCCGTCTTTCCTGAAGCACTGCCGCTTGCATTAGCAGCTGCAGGAGTTTCTTTTGCCGGACTTTCCGCAGCAGCTGGGGCTGCGTCTCCTTCAGAGGCATTTGTATCGATTTCGCAAATCACTTCGCCAATCTCCAATGTATCGCCTTCTTCTGCCTTAGTGGTCAACACACCAGATTGTTCAGCAGTTAATTCAAAAGTGGCCTTATCAGATTCCAATTCGCAGATCACCTCATCCATCTCCACATACTCTCCGCTATTTTTGAACCACTGACCGATGGTTACTTCGGTAATTGACTCCCCAACTGCAGGGACTTTGATTTCTAAACTCATGGCTTTTTTATTTACCCCCCAAACCACTTTCGGTTCAAGGTTAATTTTTGATAATTAAATTAAGCCCTAAGCATTCCAAAAGCTTTCACTTTTGCAGCCAGGGGGATTTATTTTATTCTTAATGCTTTATTCACAATATTAGTCTGCTCCTCCACATGAACTTTATGATATCCTGTTGCTGGGGAAGCACTGGCTTTTCTAGCGATGACATCCATAGGGAACTCTCTGAACAGGGCACGCATCATATAAGTCCAATAACCCATGTTTTCTGGCTCTTCCTGTACCCATACCACTTCTTTCTGCTTACTAAATGATTTAACAGCATCAAGAATCTGGTTTTTAGGTAGTGGATGCAATTGTTCCACCCTTACGATGGCCACATCTTTTACTTTTTCTTTCTCTCTGGCATCAACAAGATCATAGTAGATCTTACCTGAGCACAATACAACTCGGGTAACATCTTTCGCATTAACAGTGGTATCACTTAATACCTCTCGGAAACCTCCACTAGTGAATTCTTCGATAGGTGAAACTACCTTAGGGTTTCTCAACAGCGACTTAGGAGACATCACCACACATGGTTTTCTGAATTCCCAAGCCAACTGTCTCCTTAACAAATGGAAGAAGTTTGATGGCTCAGTAATATTGGCCACTACCATATTGTACTCAGCAGAAAGCTGTAAGAATCTTTCAGGACGTGCATTGGAGTGCTCAGGCCCTTGGCCCTCATAACCATGAGGCAACAACATCACAATCCCGTTCATCTTTTGCCACTTGGATTCACCAGAACTGATGAACTGGTCAATCATGGTTTGGGCACCATTGGCAAAATCACCGAACTGAGCTTCCCAGATAGTTAGGGAATCAGGATTGGCCATGGCATAACCATATTCAAATCCAAGCACTGCATATTCAGACAATAGCGAATTATAGATATGGAACTGTCCTTTGTTCTCTTTCATTTCTCTCAAAGAATTGAAAGATTTATTGGTGGTAGCATCATGCAACACTGCATGCCTATGAGAGAATGTCCCTCTTCTACAATCCTGGCCTGTCAACCTTACAGTTTTACCCTCCAATAACAAGGAACCATAAGCCAACAACTCCGCAGCTGCCCAGTTAAGGCTTTTAGAGTTAAAGAACATATCCTTTCTCTGCTTCATCTGAGCTTCAATCTGCTTGATTGGCTTAAAGCCTTTCGGTAAAGTGGTCAAAGCCTCAGCAACAGTATTAATTTCCTCTGTTGTAACACCAGTCTCAGGAGACTTTTCGAAATCTTCAGGAGTAGATTTTCTTAGCTCTTTCCAAGCCTGCTCAAAAGGAGAGAAATTATATGGAAGTGGTTTTTCCTTCACCATATTCAGCCTATCCTGAAGCAATTGACGAAACTCCTTATCCATCTGCTTAGCCAGTTTGGCATCGACATCTCCCCTTTCCAATAATTCCTTATTGTATATTTCCCTAGGATTAGGGTGCTTGGAAATCAAGTTATACAATTCAGGCTGAGTAAACTTAGGCTCATCAGATTCATTGTGGCCATGTCTTCTATAACACACCATATCAATGAAGATATCCTGATTATATTTTTGTCTAAATTCAGCAGCCAATTTAGCAGCAAAAACAACAGCCTCTGGGTCATCCCCATTGACGTGGATCACTGGGGCATCAATAATTTTGGCAACGTCCGTACAATAAATAGAACTTCTGGCATCATCAAAATCTGTGGTAAAACCTACTTGGTTATTGATCACAAAGTGAATAGTACCTCCAGTATTATAGCCTTTAAGATTGGCCATCTGAGTTACTTCATAAACAATACCCTGTCCAGCTACCGCAGCATCACCGTGGATCAAAATAGGAATTACTTTATCCTTATTTCCTTCGTACTGATGATCAATTTTGGCCCTTACAAAACCTTCGACTACTGGGTTTACAGCTTCCAGGTGAGAAGGGTTTGGGGCCAATTTCAGGTTCATTTTCTTATTAGAGGAGGTCATTACCTCACTGGAAAATCCCATATGGTATTTCACATCTCCATCCCCCATCGTAAGGTCTGGCTTGGCAGTACCTTCGAATTCGGAAAAAATCTGCTCGTAGGTCTTGCCCATAATATTGGCCAACACATTTAGCCTACCTCTGTGAGCCATACCGATCATTACTTCCTCAGCCCCCAAATCAGCGGCCTTATTTATCACGGCATCCAAAAAAGGAATAGTACTTTCTCCCCCTTCAAGGGAAAATCTTTTTTGTCCTAAATATTTGGTATGTAAGAAATTTTCAAAAACGACAGCTTCATTTAGCTTCGATAGGATTCTCTTCTTCTCCTCAGAAGGAGGATTAAAAGAAAGGGCTTCCTTTTCAATCTTCTGCTTCAACCAATCCAGCATCTCTGGATTCCTGATATACAGATATTCGAAACCCATAGATCCCTCATAAATGGTCTTTAAGGATTCAATTATCTTTCCAAGTTTTGCATTGCCAATGCCGATTTCATTTCCCGCCTGAAATTCAGTATTGAGGTCAGCTTGACCTAAACCAAAATCCTCAAGGTCAATCAAGGCTTTCCTATCTCTTCTTTCTCTTACTGGATTGGTCTTTGACCTGAGGTGAGCCCTTGAGCGGTAAGCATGGATAAGTGCTCTAACTTTAATTTCTTTAGGCAATTGCTCCATATCCATAATAGTACCTCTGGTAGCCAAGCTGCCACTGACAGCTTTTCCTGAGGTTGAAGCAGTAGCTAATGCGCCTCCATTTTCGTCTTCTCCAAACTTGGTAATGGCAAAATCAAAGCCATCAAAAAATGTTTTCCAACTTGGGTCGATTGATTCTGGGTCTTTTTTATAATCTTCATATAGCTCATCTATATAAGCTACATGGGCATTGGAGATGTATGAAAATTTGTCCATTTTTAATTTATTTCGATGCACAAATATAGATACTTATGTTTTTTTAATAAAACCGTTTATACGGTTATACAAATATATCTGATAATCAGCATTATTAAATATTTGCAACAAAATATATTTTGGCAAATAAAGAAGATCACTTAATTATCGAATGGAATTGGATTGAAATTAAAAGGAGTTATTGCAAAAAATGAAGCACTCTTCGCCATAAGACTTTAGAATAATTTGAAAAAATGTTAAATTATTCTTTAAAAAGGTGAATAATCAAACAGCAATGGGTTATTATACACAAATTTAAAACCTCTCGATTGGATTTTTAAAGAGGTAACTTGCTTCCATGACTTGCTAGGCCCTTCTTTGTAACTTTTTGGTGGGGCAATCCTAAAGTCCTGAAAATTTTTCTCGTAAACGGCCTTTTTACTCGGATGCAGGGGACTGACGCCATTATATGTTTCATTCCACATGCCTTTCTCAATAATGAAATCGATCAACCTGACCGCATCCGTCTGATGAATATAATTTACCGGGGGATCACCTGCAACATTCTCTTTATTGGAAAAATAGCGGCCAGGAACCCTGTCCATTCCTAACAAACCTCCAAACCTAATAACTGTGAGATCATAACTCTTATCCTGCCATAATATTTGTTCAGCATAAAATAAGGCAGGATTAGAAGTGCTTTCCCTGGTCAAGACTTCTTCCTCACTCACTTCCCTATTTAAGTCAGGGTATACTGAGGTCGCACTAACGTAGATCACATGCTTGACATTCCCTTGCTTTATCAAAGCTTTCAAATATTTGATCTGCTCAGGGTGAAAAGTATCAGGATGGATTCTGCGCCTAGGTGGTATATTGATAATTAGTACATCCGTATCAAATAGTTTATTGAAATTCTTTCCTTCTGGATGTGGAACCATTTTTAACAAAGTGCAATCCAAACCATCGTGTTGCAATTTGGCACACTTTTCCTCGGAAGTAGCACTCCCCATAACATCAAAACCTTTGGCCTGCAGATACATTGCCAAAGGCTTGCCTAACCAACCAAGACCTATTATACTAATTCTCATCTTAAAAAAACCCTTATTACCTTATACTCATTTCAAATACAAAAAGTTGTATTTTAAGCATAAAAAAACCTTCTTTAAATAAAAAGAAGGTTTCTTGCGCCTGTTAATCTTTTTTTGGCATTGTCCCTAATAGGATATCCCACAAAGGTGAGCTTACCCCAAAGGCAACATCTGGGTCTTTATAATGATGAATAGCATGATTTACCCATAATATCTTTAGAAAATTCTTTGGCGGCTGATAAGCATGTACTATATAATGAACACCCAAATACAATGCATAACCCATTAAAAAACCTGGAAGAAAATAAAGGGCATAATCTCCCATAAAAAAGGTAAAGACAAAATAGAATATACAAGCATACAAGCCACTGATAAACGGAGGCATGGCCAACCTATCTTTATCCTTTGGATAATCATGATGGACACCATGAACAGAATATTGTAGCTTATCTTTTAGTTTAGTATTTGGAATCATATGAAAAAAGTACTTATGCATCAAATACTCTACCAAGGTAAATGCGAGTAGACCAATAAGCACCATACCTAATCCAACAATCAAAGGTATAGTTGTGGTTGTCACTCCGTAATAAAATGACACAGAACCAATCACCATAAACATGACAATTGGAATACTTATATGTGTCCTGGACAATTTCTCCAGAACAGGATTTTGGAACATTTGAGCTGACCCATTGTTGTCAGGTTTATCCAGTCTTCCAATCTTTTTCATCCTTTTATCAAATTATTTTTTTTTAAACACCCTGTAATCAATTAAAAAACAACCAATTACCCTTCAACCTCTGATTATACAAGGCCAATTATCCGCAAATTTAATGGATTGATTTCAAAAGGAGCGATTGTTAAGGAGAAATAATGACATAAATCAATTATTTCGAAACAGTGAGGGTTTTCTCAATTGTCTTTTTATAAAAATTCTCATACCGAGGAAGGATCTTAGAAACATCAAACTCTTTGGCCCTGGCCAGAGCCCTCTTTTTAAAAGCATTTAAATTATCGTCAGATAGAATATGTAGCGCTTTAGCAGTCATATCTTCTATATCTCCCACTTCACAAGCAAAGCCAGTTTCACCATCGATATTTAGTTCCGGGATACCTCCAGCATTTGAGGAAAGCACTGGCACTTCGCATGCCATTGCCTCCAAGGCAGCAAGACCAAAACTTTCTTTTTCAGATGGGATCAAGAAAAGATCTGCCACCGAAAGGACTTCTTCCACTGCATCAAGCTTACCTAAGAACCTGGTATCTTCACAGGTTCCAAGCTCCCTACATATCCTCTCCATCCTGTCCCGCTCTGGACCATCCCCCACCAATAACAGCTTGGAAGGTACTACTTTTCTTACTTCATAAAACACCTTGATTACATCTTCAACTCTTTTTACTTTCCTAAAGTTGGAAGTATGCACCAAGAGCTTCTCATCATTAGGACATATAGCCTTTTTAAAATGCTCTTTTTTCTGTCTTTTAAACCTATTTAAATCTATAAAGTTAGGGATTACCTCTATCTCATTTTTAATATCAAAATGTTCATAGGTAGACCTCCTAAGATCCTCAGAAACGGCTGTGACACCATCAGATTGATTAATACTAAAGGTGACCACTGGCGCATAACTAGGATCCTTGCCCACCAAGGTAATATCAGTACCATGAAGCGTGGTCACTACTGGAATCTCAATTCCTTGGCTTTTCAGAATCTGCTTAGCCATATATGCAGCAGAAGCATGGGGTATAGCATAATGTACATGAAGTAAATCCAAACCTTCAAACTCCACAACATTCACCATCTTACTGGCTAAGGCCAATTCATACGGAGCATGCTCGAATAAAGGGTAGCTCTTTATATCAACTTCATGATAAAATAGGTTTTCACTAAAAAAATCTAGCCTGGTAGGTTGTCTGTAGGTAATAAAATGCACCTGATGTCCCTCTTTGGCAAGGGCGATTCCTAGCTCTGTGGCCACTACGCCACTCCCACCAAAGGTAGGATAACAGACAATTCCGATTTTCATTATTTCTGGATTAAAAAAGCAATTTTTTTAATTTCAAATGCTATAACCTATAGCTCATTAATTTTGTTCATTTAGGGCATAACTTTTTACTGAAAACATCATTGACTGATAAATAATATCATGTATATCTGTCCTGACATTATACTTGAGCAAAGAATTATTGGAAGCATTTGGATTAACCCTATTGGAAAGAAAAACATAAATCAAGTCTTCTTCTGGGTCTGCCCAAACCGCTGTCCCCGTGAAACCAGTATGTCCAAAACTAGCCTTGGAGGCCAGCTTACCGGCTGAAACTCCTTTGCCAGGCTCTGGATCTGGCCTGTCCCAACCCAAAGCTCTTCTGCTCTGATCGGACTGACTCTGGGTAAAGACCTTAACGGTATTTGCATCCAATAGGTTCACCTTACCATACTCACCACCCTGCAACATCATCTGCATCATCACAGCCAAATCATGTGCCGTTCCGAACAGACCGGCATGCCCGGCTACCCCTCCAAACATCGCTGCTCCGGGGTCATGGACATAGCCTCTGACCAACTGCTTTCTAAACAATCTATCGTTTTCAGTAGGTGCTATTCGATCAATACTAAATTTTTCCAATGGCAAATAAGTAAGCGTATTGAGCCCCAAAGGCTGATAAAAATTCTGTGTTAAAAACTCGTTCATTGGTTGATGGATCATCCCTTCCACCATCCTTTGCAAAAAATACATTCCTAAATCAGAATACTTGTAATCATATTTTTTCTTACCATAAGGCATTCTCCTGAGATCTGATTCTACCGCCCATTTCACTACACTGTCAGGCATAGCATCTATGGCATACATACCTTCTGCTACTTTAACACTAAAGCCTGGCTCATTCTCAGTGCGATAAAAATTGGGATCCCATTTCCCTCCACTCACCGTTTTGGTATAAAAGGGAATCCATGGTTGCAGCCCTGCTTCATGCATCAGGACATCCTTAATTTTCATATCCGCCTTGTTGGTGCCCTTCAACTCGGGAAGGTAAAACCCAAGGGATTGTTCCAAATCCACCAATCCACGACTGTTCAAAAACATGATGGCCTGGGTGGTGGCCATTACCTTTGTAATTGATGCCAAGTCGTAAATCGTTTCAGCAGTCGCTACTGCAGAATGATTATAATCCAAGTGCCCATAAGCCTTTTCAAAGACTACCTTTCCATTTTTGGCAACCAATACACAGCCTCCAGGAGTAGATTTCCTGGCAATTGCCCGATCCATGACATTATCAATTCTATTCAGCACCTTACTGTCCATTCCGACAGATTCAGGACTGCTATAGCCCAATCTATCGATGGCCTCATAAGAAAATGAAGTACCTGCCTTTAATTGATCGCTCACCGTAGCTGGCAACACTCCATTCACTGGCCTGGCACCAAAGAGTACTTGAGGAGCTAATTTTTCTGTATAATCATTTTCCTCATAAGCTATCAGCACATTGGGCAATTCATCCATATACTTAGCTGCATAAGCGTTACCAAATAATACTGTAATCACATTATACTTTTCGCTTAGTTTTTTGATGAAGAACATATCACTCTCCTTTATCCCAAAATTCCTTCTGGGACTATTGCTCACATCCATCACCCCCACCACTACTGTATTGAAGTCCTTAAGATTTTCCTCGAGAGCATTGTAAGAGGCAGAACTACTATTTCTAGGTAATCTAAAATGCTTAAAGTCCCCGTACTTATCCAAATACTTCTGAAAAGTATGACCACCATTCCCTAAAGTAATGCTGGCCATCTTCAGTAAATCCTGATTTTTTATAGGGAGAAAATCTCCTTCATTAGCTGCAAGGGTCATCGAAGCGGCATACAAATCTTCAATCAATGCATTGCTTTTATAATTACTGATTCTTTCCACCAACTGAGTCGTCTCAATCTTTTGGGATTTGCTTAGGCCTGCCCAATATTTCGCCCTTAAGATTTTTCTGATCCTATCGTCTATCTCTTCTTGGCTAATCCGACCTTCTTCCACTGCCTGTAAAATCAAACGCTTGGATTTGGGCACATCTTCTGCGTAAAGCAAAATATCATTACCAGCCAATAACGCCAATAAATCAACCTCTCCAGGTTTGTGCATATTACTTACCCCCTTCATATTCAAAGCGTCTGTAAAAACTAGCCCCTTGAAGCCCATCTCCTGTTTCAATAACCCTGAAACTACATTCTTACTCAAAGTAGTAGGCAATCCGGATTTGGTACCTAAACTTGGAATATGTAAGTGGGCCACCATCACACTCATCAAGTCTTCATCTATCAGTCTCCTGTAAGGATAGAGATCAATATCATTGATGTATTCACTAGAATTATTGATCACAGGGGTAGTATAATGGGAATCAGAATTCGTGTCTCCATGCCCAGGGAAATGCTTGGCATTGGCGATTACACCATTTTCTTGAAGCCCTTTCATATAGGCCACAGATTTATTGGCAACATTTTCTTTTTGTTCTCCAAAAGCCCTGTAACCAATTACCGGATTATCTGGATTGGCATTGACATCCACAACCGGGGCAAAATTAATATGCATGCCCAGTTCTTTAAATTGATGGGCAATTTCTTCACCCATCTGGTAAACCATCCTATCATCCTGAATTGCTCCCAAAGTCATTTGTTTGGGAAACTGCAAAACACTGTCTAAACGCATGCTTACGCCCCATTCAGCATCCATGGCAACAAACAGGGGCGTCTTTGATATAGACTGATAGTAATTCGTCAGATTGGCCTGTCTTACCGGACCACCTTGAAAAAAAATAAGCCCACCGATCTGTTGCTCTTTGATTAATTTTGCAATGGCCTGCTTATGTGCCTCATCCTTGTTAGAGTAGGCCGCCACCATAAAAAGCTGCCCCAGTCTCTCTTCGAAAGTATGACTATTAAAAACACTGTCCACCCATTGATTTTGGGATTGAATATCAAAAGTTGCAAATGGATCGTCGGCCCCTTTTTCAGAAAATGCCCCGATTGAAGAAACTTGTGCAAAGACCAGTATAATGAGGACCCAAACTTTTCGATTCATGCGGATGTTTAATTTTTATTGCTTAAAATTTAAAATAACTTTGTAAGTGCTACTTTGATTCATTTCAGAGTAAACATCAAACATACATAAAATTCATGCTTCTGTCTATCAAAATAGTGATAAGCAGAACTTACCTTATATCTATTAACGTAATAAAGGTATAATCGAATCATTAGACGCCATGAAATTTCCATCCATATTCCGAACAGCCCAACCAATGCGCTTTGATATCAAGGCCAGACATTATGATCCTGTGAAAGAAGAAATAGAGCAGCGGACATCCCGAATCAAAAGGCAATTGGAAGCTGATGGTGTTTTGCCAACAGATAAGGAAATTGAAGATGCGTATAAAAGAGACAGAGAAAGCTCCATTAGAGGAGCCTTTACTCATGGAGGGCCTATAAGAAACAAACCTGCCAGCATTTTTTCCAGCACAGGAATGCTACGTATGATCATATTATTGGTGTTAGTTGGAACAATTACTGGATACCTATATTTTGGCGCTGAAATGCTTTATATTTTGTTATATAGTGGGTTGGGAATTGCAGCCTTGGTATTCTTTTTTAGATTAAAAAGTAAAAGCAAATGAGTGATATTATTCAACTACTCCCAGACGCTATTGCCAACCAAATAGCTGCCGGGGAAGTGGTACAAAGGCCCTCATCTGCCCTGAAAGAGATGCTGGAAAATTCCATAGATGCAGGTGCCACTGATATTAAGGTAATCATCAAAGAAGCTGGAAAAAACCTGATGCAGGTCATTGACAATGGCAAGGGCATGAGCCTTACAGATGCAAGGATGAGCTTTGAAAGGCATGCCACTTCTAAGATCAGGAATTCCGAAGACCTATTTGCCATACGAACATTTGGTTTCCGAGGAGAAGCCATGGCCTCTATCGCAGCGGTTGCTCAGGTGGAATTAAAAACAAAAACCGAAGAAGATGAATTAGGATCCCTTATCTGCATAGAGGGCTCTGAAGTAAAGAAACAGGAGCCTGTGGTTACGCCGAAGGGAACTTCCATAGCTGTGAAGAACCTCTTTTTCAACGTTCCTGCAAGACGAAACTTCCTGAAGTCCAACCCTGTAGAGTTAAAACATATTGTTGAAGAATTCCAGCGTGTAGCCTTGTCTTATCCCGAAATCAGTTTCAGTCTTATCAATAATGATATAGAGCTCTTCAAGTTGAGTCCTGGAAAACTCAGCCAGAGAATTGTCGGGATTTTCGGCAAAAACTATCAAGGCCAGCTGGTTGCCTGTGAGGAGGACACTCCCCATGTAAAAATCAAAGGCTATGTAGGCAAACCTGAAAATGCCAAAAAATCCAGAGGCGAGCAATATTTCTTTGTCAATAATCGCTATATCAAAAGCCATTATCTCAACCATGCCGTAGGCAATGCCTATGAGGGCTTGATGGCCTCTGACCAGCATCCATTTTATGTCCTGTTCTTGGAGATCGACCCATCACATATAGATATCAATGTTCATCCCACGAAGACTGAAATCAAGTTTGATGATGAGAGAACCATTTACTCTGTAGTTAAGGCTGGAGTTAAACAGGCTTTGGGCGCTCATAATGTGGTGCCTACTTTGGATTTCAGTATGGATGTAAACTTCACTGAGAACTGGAATCATGACGAAGTCAGGAAAGAAGAACTCAGCAGAGAAAATAGCTATAAAACATACAGCTCACCTTCCTTTAAGAAGCAAGACACTTCTGGCTGGGAGAAGTTATTTGAAGGGGAAAAAGACCATACAGATAATATCAGAAAGGAAGCTTTTGAACAAAGCAGCATTGCTCCATCAACAGAATTGATGACCTTTTCCAGTAAGGCCAATGATGAAGTTGTGGAAAAGAAAGAAGACAAGCTCCCTGTAACGCCCGCTGTAGAAACCAGTGCAGGAACTACCTTTCAGGTGGAATTGAGTTATATTGTTGCTCAATTGGGCGCTGGGCTTTTACTTTTGGACCAGCAAGCAAGCCATGAAAGGATTTTATACGAACGGTATTTGAAACAATTGCAAAGTAATGGAGGAGCTTCCCAACAATGCCTTTTTCCACAAAGCATTTCCCTTAGCCCGACAGATTTTGCTTTGGTAATGGACCTTCAAGAAGAAATGAATAGCCTAGGCTTTATAGTTGAGGAATTTGGAAAGCAAACCTTATTGATCAAAGGCGTACCAGCAGATATCCAAATCAATAATGAAAAGGCGCTCTTTGAGGGATTATTGGAGCAGTTCAAACATTTCAAATCTGAACTTTCCTTGGACAACAGAGAGAATTTGGCCCGATCATTGGCCAAAAGATCATCTATAAAGAAAGGAACCAAATTAAATCATCAGGAAATGGAAACCATCGTTGGACAATTATTTGCCTGTCAAAACCCAAATTATGGTCTTTCCGGGAACAAAACCTTTGTCAAACTTGATTTAAGTAAGATACGTAGTTTTTTCGAAAAATAATTTATGTTTAGATCTCTCACACCAATTGTCAAAAACCTGTTATTGATAAATGTAGGCATATTTGTAATTGCTGCTTATTTTTTACCACAACTGCAATCATTATTTGCACTCTATTATATCAATAGCGATCATTTTATGCCATTTCAGTTTTTGACCTATATGTTTATGCATGCTGATTTTTGGCACTTGTTCAGCAATATGTTTGGCCTATTTATATTCGGTCCACTACTGGAACAGTTTCTTGGGCCTAAGAAGATCATCATTCTGTGGATGGTCTGTGGAATTGGTTCCGGAGTACTTTACTCAGGCTATACGGCCTATCAGATCAACCAAGTAGACAATAAAATAGAGGCTTTCTATAATGATCCTAATCCGGAAACTTTCAATAAGTTCATTTCAGAAAACAGGCAAATGTTCAAACCCGCAGTCTATGACTTTATAGATGCCTTCAGTAGGAATCCCGAAAATAAAGAATATATAGGCACAGCTGAAAAGTATATGGATTATGTAAGGGAAAGTAAAGCCAATGTCCCCATGGTAGGTGCTTCAGGCGCCCTTTTTGGGATATTAATAGCCTTTGGCATGCTGTTCCCCAATACGCAACTTTTCCTATTATTTCCACCCATGCCGATAAAAGCAAAATATTTAGTACTCTTTTACGGACTATATACCGTATATAATATTATTGTCAACAACCCCATGGACAATGTGGCACATTTTGCCCATTTAAGTGGTTTAATAATAGGAGCGATTTTGGTAACTTTCTGGAAAAAAAACAGAACTAGCTTTTACTGATCATGTACGGAGGATTCTGGTATTATTTGAAAAACGCATTTAACCAAAAGGATAACAGCCTGTATAAAATACTGGCCATTAATATCCTTGTCTTTTTAGTTCTTCTGGTACTCAGGGTATTTTTGACCATTGGAGGTGGAGAGGAACTTTACAGAAGTATATTGTCCTATCTGATGATGCCGGCAGATGTGGGCAGATTCATCACCCAGCCTTGGTCCATCATTACCTATATGTTCTTGCATGAAGGGATATTCCATATCCTTTTCAATATGCTATTCCTTTATTGGTTTGGACTTTTAATCCATGAATATTTGGGTAGCAGAAAATTGGCCAATCTATACATTCTTGGGGGAATTGCAGGAGCTTTACTATATGTAATAATCTATAATTTCGCACCTTATTTTAGTAGTCAAACAGATCATGCCCTGATGCTGGGCGCAAGTGCTGGAGTATATGCTATTGTTGTTGGCGCAGCTACATTAAGTCCTGACACTACCTTTCACCTCATCCTTTTGGGACCTGTAAGGATAAAGTATATTGCCATATTCTATGTTGTGGTGGCTTTTGCAAATAGTACTGGCGCCAATGCCGGCGGAGAGTTGGCCCATTTGGGAGGAGCTGCCCTTGGATATTTTTATATCGTCCTTTTAAGGAAAGGTACAGATTTGGGCAAACCAGTACAGAGTGTAGGTCGGTTCTTTGGAAATTTATTTTCCAACCGCCCAAATGTCAAAGTAAGCTATAGGAAAAAACATCCACCATATAAAAGCGAACCTTTAAAGAAGGATAATTCGAAATCCAAAAATACCACCTCCCAGGAGGAAATAGATAAAATCCTTGACAAAATTGCAGACAAAGGTTACGACAGTTTATCCAAAGAAGAAAAGCGAAAACTATTTGAATACAGCAACAAGTAAAGCAAGCTAATCAGCTTGCTTTTTTTATTACATATAACTGGTTATTAACGGATTAATACCTTTCATTTTTCACCAAATACATTTTTTACAGGTTAAATTTCATTTAATTTAGTTTAAAAACAGAATTTTTGACTTCATTATTCATTATTTGCAAAATAATATTTTTACAACTATCTTTATTTTGTTATTCACCACATAAAATTATGTATAAAGCCACACTTCTTTATACCTCTATAATCACCACCGCCTTGACTTTTTTCAATGCCGTGAATATCTATGCCCAGACTTATACCTATACAAGTACAAATGTAGGCTGTGATGGAGACTGGGAGACCGCGGCATGTTGGGTGGTAACAGCCACAAACTGCACTCCCTCCAACACTTACCCTCCCAGTACTATTAGTCCTATGTCATGCCAAACTGAAATTATTATAGATGGAGACGTAACATGTAGTTATTCCACCACAAAGTGGAGTGGTACAATTTCATCGCTAACAGTATATGAGGGAAGTACAGTTACCTTTTCAGGTAACGTTGAAATTTCTGATGAAATGGACATTAATTTAGAGGGGAATAACACTACCATAAATATTGGAGGAAATTTAACCTACAAAACTAATTCTACTGTTAATGTCAATGTCGACGGCAATAATTCAAGTATTAATACCACCGGAGTCCAAACCGTTGGAAAAAATGCAAATATAAACCTACAGTTTGATGGCTTATATTCATCCTATAATGTTAATGGGAATTTTGACATGGATGATGACGCATATTTTAGCACTTCTTCTACTTACCGAAACGTTTACGATGAAATCACCAATTATGTAAATGTACAAGGCAATCTCCTTCTTGATGGTCGATCCACATTGCATATTAATGAAAATTCGGGATTTGATATAGAAGGTACAACCTCTGTTCAAACGCCCGCTAATTCTGAAGCAAATTCTGCCATTATTGATATAGACAGCGGTATATTCAACACAAAATCCATTTATATCAACGGAAACACTTGGTTAACCTTTTTTGTTGAAGAAGATTCTGAGGTCAGGGCATCTGAACCAGGCGGAACATTGGATATGAATGGCACCAATTCCCATTTGATATTCAATGGGGATTATGCTGACACTGGCGACCCAGCTGATGCAGATCGTGAATCCGTTATAGACGTAGGAGGGGCTATCACAACTAATGGAAATGGTGCATATATTGAAGCCGATGATGCCCTCATTTTAACTTGTGGATTTTTTGATCCAAAATTTAACAGAGTCCAAGAAAACGAAGGCCTATTTGATGAAGATAACTGCCGCCTTCTGCCAGTTATCTGGAATGATATTACGGGGCAGTGGAATGAATTGATCAACAAAAGCCTAATACAGTGGTCCACGGTAAAAGAATGGGAAAACAGCCATTTTGAGATAGAACGGTCGATCAATGATGTTGAAGGCTTCAAAGTGGTAGGAAAGGTAAATGCTGTAGGTTGGTCTGACAAAATCTGCAATTATGAATTCAGCGAAACCTTGGTATTATTCAATAATCCTATCCTTTATTACCGCGTCAAACAGGTCAACCTCAATGGCTCTTTTGCCTATAGCCCTGTCATTGCTATAAAAACCCAATCCAACATCAAGCACACTGGCTGGAGGGCATATCCTAATCCAAGTAACGGAACTCAACTTTCTCTGGCATCGCTCAACCAGGAAATCCCAGAAGACACACTTATAGAAGTTAAAATCTATTCTTCTAACCATATCAGTCAAGTCCTAACCAAAAAGTTTAATTATAGTCCAAACATCAACTTGGACGAAATGATAAATATGTTAGGTAAAGGAGTACATATTCTCGAAATCAATTGGAAGGACAACTCCCAAAAAATAAAACTGCTCAACAGATAAATTTTTTAGGGGCAAAATCTTAATTAATTTAGCCAATTGTTTCCCCAAAGCTAGATTAATATGAGTCCAAATGAAGTATTAAAGAATTTTTATGGCTATGACACTTTTAGAGGACAGCAAGAAGCCATTATAAAGAGTATTTTAGGTGGCCAGGACACTATTGTTCTCATGCCTACTGGAGGCGGAAAATCCATCTGCTACCAAGTACCCGCCATGGTCAATGAGGGATTAACATTGGTTATCTCACCATTGATTGCCTTAATGAAAGATCAAGTGGACGCATTGAATGCCAACGGTATCCCCTCTGCCTATCTAAATTCCACTCAAAGCACAAGTGAGCAAAGGTATATTACACAGGAAATTCAATCTGGCAAATTGAAGTTACTCTATGTTGCACCGGAAAGACTGTTTGGAGGCGCTGTGCCGCTTTCCGAATTACTGAAAGACATCCAGCTATCCCTGGTAGCAGTAGATGAGGCCCATTGTGTTTCCCAATGGGGGCATGATTTCCGACCAGACTATTTACAAATCGGTCAGTTCCGTCAGTCCTTTCCATCAGTGCCTTTTATTGCGCTCACCGCAACAGCAGATAAACAAACCCGAAAAGATATTGCTGACAAACTAGGATTGCAACATCCAAAATGGTTTATTTCCAGCTTTGACCGTCCAAATATCACCTACAGGGTAGCTCCCAAAAGAAACTCCTTTGACAAGCTACTGGAATTCCTAGAATACCATCAGAAAAATTCTGGAATTATCTATTGCCTTTCAAGGAAAAATGTAGAAGACACTGCTGAAAAACTACAAGCTGCTGGTCTCTCCGTCCTCCCCTATCACGCAGGATTAAACAGGGAAGTAAGGGCAGCGAATCAAGAAAAGTTCATTCGTGATGAAGTAAAGATTGTCGTAGCTACCATTGCATTTGGCATGGGTATAGACAAGTCCAATGTTCGTTTCGTAGTCCATATGAATATGCCCCAAAACATTGAGGGCTATTACCAAGAAACAGGTAGAGCGGGACGAGATGGCCTGCCCAGTGAAGCGCTGATGTTCTACAGCTATGGAGATTACCTTACCCTCCAAAGAATGATTGAGACGCCCGAAAACCCTGATTATTCAGAAATCGTACTAGGCAAACTTACAAGGATGAAAACCTTCTGCCAGTTAAATTCTTGCAGAAGGAAGTACCTGATGGCCTATTTTGGTGAAGAAGAGCAGGAGGACTGTGGGAATTGTGACATCTGTTTCAATAAGGGTAACCAACAAGATATGACTATCCCTTCTCAAATGTTACTCTCCACACTAGTAAGGTTAAAGGAATCTTTTGGAATGGGTTATGCCATATTAATCCTAAAAGGCTCCAAATCTGCAAAAATTCAGGAGGTCCATAAAAACCTTAGTGTGTACGGTATTGGGAAGGAACAGTCGGAGGAATTCTGGAAAAAACTAGGAGCCAAATTAATCCAAGAAGGATATATCGCAGAGGCGGGGCAGCAGTTCCCCACCTTAAAACTCACTACCAAAGCATGGGAAAAGCTTAAATCAAAAGAAAAGATATTACTCACCATGGATGATGGTCTAAAAAGAACCACTACCAAAGTATCTCATGAAACTGATCTTTACGAGGAACTAAAATCTCTACGGTTTAAGCTAGCCCAAAAAGAAAATGTTCCTCCCTATGTTATCTTTTCTGATGCAACATTGGTGGAAATGGCCACTTATTTCCCTATTGAGGAGGAGAGTTTCCTAAACATTTCCGGGGTTGGTCAGAAAAAGGCAGACAATTATGCCGATGATTTCTTAGAACTAATTTCAAATTACGTCCAAAAAAATCAGTTAAAACCTCGTAAAAAATTAAATGCCTCCAAAAAGACCAAATCTAGCTCAAATCTAGGAATCTCTGCTACCGAGAAAGTAACTTTAAAACACCATCAGGAGGGCCTGAATCTTTTCCAAATAGCTCAGAAGAGAGAAATGACATACAATACAATTGAAAGTCATTTGGCGAACCTTGTTAAACATGGAAAAATCGATGCTGAAAAATTTATCTCTAAAGACGATATTTTAAACATTAAACTGGCATTTAGACGGCAGGAAAACTCCTACCTAAAACCCCTAAAAGAACACTTTGGAGAAAGATATTCCTATTTTCAACTAAAAATTGCGCTCATAGGAGAAAAATAATCAATCATTTTTTAATTAATTACCCAAAAAACCAACCTACAACAAAGTAAAAATCACCTATTTATAAATTATTTATCAAAAAATACCCCAAATGGGGTATTTTTTGGAAACTGGATATGTACTACATTTGGATAGGGTGATTAAGCAACTTTTTCCACTATATTTTATGTGTTTAACGAAATCTAAAGAGGCCATTTTAATCTTAACTTTTTAAGGCCTCTTGTTTTTCCCTTAATTATCAATTCCTTAAGCTGAATAAGTGAATTGATTATATAAGCTATCAAAAGGGTAAATATGATTGCTTCTGTATTATTTCTTACTCATACCAACTATGGTTTTAAACAATATTTTATAAATCAATAGAACAGATCCTTGACTATCTATTTCTTAACTTTTGAACTTAGACAGACAATTGGCTTCAAAAAATTAGAAAAACATATATCGATGCAAATAAAAAAGGGGACAAAATGTCCCCTTTAACTATTTTTATATCGGGCTCTACTTCAACCAAGCTAAACTAATTTCATCTGGAGCTTTCATCCTATCCGCTAATCTCATATACCTATCTCCAAGTCCAGCAAGGTATTCTTGGGCCTTTGCAGCCGCACCCTCCAGACCAGTAACAGACTCAATTTTCCATTGTTTCACCAAATGATCTACGATACGGGCATAATCCCAACCGGTATACACTCCTATTTTTTGGGTTATAGCAGAAAACTGATCGAATAATGTTGGATTATTACCTCCCTTACCCATCAAAACAGCCGGCATAACTATTTGCTTTCTCATCATTTTCTCAAAAGCAAGCATGGCCCCATTCGGATCGATCTCAAAAATCCTAGCCATAAAGGTCTTGTAAGCCTTTTCATGCCTTGCCTCATCACCAGCAATAGTTTTGCAAATTCTGGACAATACAGTATCTCCGGCCTTTTCAGCAAGTTTACCGGTGTTCACATGGCTCACTTTTGTAGCTCTTTCCTGAAAAGAAGTATAAATCATAGCCTGATAAGGATCCTTTTCAGACTTTGGATCAAAACCATTATAAATTAATCGATGAATGGTCTGCTCTACCTTTTTCATATCAGCCCTGCCAGACAAATAAAGGTATTTGTTCAACAAATCGCCATGCCTATTTTCTTCGGCAGTCCAAGCTTTTGACCACCTGACCCAGCCTCTTTCACTTAATAGGCTTCCCTCAGGATTGATCCCTTCCAACAAATTGAAATAGGTTTGATAACTAGGAAGGGCCTCTTCCGTAATCATATTACCAATCAGAGAAGTGATGATAGTATCTGGAATACCTGCAGCTCTTTCTTGGAGTAACTTTACTTGATCCAAAGCATCTGGCAAAGTCATATCAGGGAGAAAATCTGTCGGCTGCCAGCATTCATCTGGATTCACCAATACAGTATCGACCGTTTCACCAACCATAGCATCGAGCTGGCTGATAACTTCCATATTCTTCTCCAATTCGTAGTCTATCGCTTCTCTATCCTTCATAAAATAATGCTTAAGGGTAATAATTATTAAATATGACCAATCATTGCAACGAGTCTCACATTCCTACCTACCAAAACAGATCATACATTTAGGTGTATATTAATGAAAACGTACTTAAATCTAAGATGTTCTCAATGACCTCACAAGTTAGCCATTAATTCAAACTGCTCATAAATTAATAAGCATATAATATCCATAACACAAATTTATCATGAATAATCTAATTTCAATGATAATTTCTATTATGAATGTAAAAAGAAAGTTGAATAAATAGCCTCAAGAGGAGAAAAAGGGGAATTGGGACTATAAATCCAAATTAATTTGTTTGCTACGGAAATCAATACCCTCCATAAGCTAATTGAATAAAAAAAATGCTGTATGAAACCATACAGCATTTTTATCATATAGGTATTGCTATCAAAAGCAAATTATTAATTCATATCCCAGAAGATAGCTGATGAAGTCTTATCTCCTCCTAGAGCTTGACTAGCCGCATTATAGTTGGTAGTATTGATCAAAGGCTCGTTTGTAGGGAAGATCAACCTCTTAGGGTTTTCAACACCATTGGAGATGGCAGTCAACAACTGAGGAGCATCCAATCTTCTAGCTTCAGTCCAAGCCTCATGTCCTTGATCGAACAAGGCAATGTATTTTTGCTTTCCGATTTTCTCTTTGTAATCACCAGCAGCAGTCAAATAGTTAACTGAAGGCTGTGCGATATACAATGTAGCCTGTACATCAGTTAAACCCCAAGCTTCAAAAGAAGCACGGATTCCGTTTTCATAGTGTTCAGCAGCGCTTCCAGAAATAAAATTTCTTTCTACCGCTTCAGCCATCAAGAATGACACTAAAGAATAATCCAAAATAGTACCAGGAAGATCTGCTTTCCAGAACAACTCATTAAGATGAGTGAGTTCAGCATATGCATTACCAGAAGCACCATACTCGCCTCCTACATAACCGCCTGCGATATTATCGTCAAAGTAAACATCCATTCTTGGATCATTTACACCTTCAAGCATATCAATGAAAAACTGAGTAACAACAAAGTCAGATGCTCTACTGTCTACTTCAAAATAATCATAAATAGGGTTCGTGTAAGGCTGAGAAGTGCTAAAAGCATAAACAGCATTATCTTCATTAGATTCAAATACTCCTGCTTGAACAGCTTCAGACACTAAAGTAGAAGCCAAAGAAGGATTAGAATCTGCTAGACGCATACCAATTTTCAATTTGATAGAATTGGCAAACTTCTGCCACGCTGCAATGTCCCCACTGTAAAGGATATCTGTTGAAGAACTGAATCCTGGAGCATTCGCATCAAGGTTTGCAATAGCCATATCCAAGCTATCTATAATGGCATTGTACACATATTCTCCCTCATCATAAACTGGAGTCACATTGTTGATATCCAATGCTTCAGTATAAGGAATAGCACCGAAGTTATCCACAAGATACTGGTATGCATACACCTCCATAATAGAAATCATGGCCAATTTGTTGTCTCTCTCAGGGGTTAAAGCTGCAGAAACTTCTCTTGACTTAAGAATTTCCTTTGCCTCTTTTAGCTCATAAAGAGATTCTGTATATATATTATCCCAAAGACTACCACCAATATCTCTGTTGGCTGCATCATATGCTGACTCCTGGATATAAGTAGTTTGGGTAAGGTAGTTAGCCCACAAACGACCCACATTGGCATTATAGTCAATGTCCACCATTTGTTTTACTATTCCATACTGTCCATAAGTAAACAATACTTCTGGCTCTACCTCTGTAGGATTCTTAGGATCCGTATTCAGATCTGCGAGATTTTCATCACAAGAAGAAAATAGTCCCGCTGCTGCTATACCTAATATTAATAATGACTTTTTCATTGTGATTCAGTTTAGAATTTAACATTTACGTTGAAACCGAATTCTCTAGTAGCTGGCAAAGCACCATTCTGGATACCTTGATAGTTACCGGAACTTGCACTAAACTCAGGATCTGAGTGAGGCAGGTTTTTATGGATGATCCATAGGTTACGACCAAATCCACCAACTGATACTTTCTCGATGAACAGATTACTAAATAAGCTAGCAGGAAGATCATACATCAAGCTAAGCTCTCTTAGTTTTACGAAAGATGCATCATAAACCAAAGCGGCATCAGGAGCATAAGTTCCTGTTTCGCTTGAACCACCATAGTATCCAAGTGGATTCAAGTAATCTCCAGCATTTGCACGGATATCATTTGGAGTACCATCAGCTTTAACACCTGGAAGGATAATTCCACCAGAAGTTTCGTCATTGGTAATAGGATCTCTCATTGGATTACCCAAATCATTCAACCCTGCAGTTTCTGCGTAAAGTCCAGTAGCTCTACCGAAGCCTAAGTCGTAGCTTATGATATCACCACCTTTTTGCATATCAATTAGGAAGCTCAAAGACAAACCTTTGTAAGTGAAGGTATTATTGATACCACCGATCCAGTCAGGCTGAATATTGCCTATGATTTGGTTAGTGTCATCAGTTCTTAGGTATTTACCATCTGCACCTACGATTCTTTCACCAGTCTCATCATGATAAACATAGTTTGTACCAGTAATAGTACCATAAGGCTGTCCTTTTCTAGCGTTAATTGCAGTAGACCAAGCAGAGAAGATCAATAGATTTTCTCCATCTTCATATAGAGAAACTACCTTGTTTCTATTTCTTGCCCAGTTTACATTAACTCTCCAAGAGAAGTCTGGAGTTTTGATTGGATCACCAAATAAACTTACCTCAACTCCTCTGTTCTCCATCTCACCAGCATTAACATACTTATAGTTAAATCCAGTTGAAGAAGAAACTTCTACAGGAAGGATCTGATCAATGGTATTCTTTTTATAAAGAGAGATATCAGCACCTACTCGACCATTCAAGAAATTTGCCTCTAAACCAACTTCCATTTCATTGGTCTTTTCCGGCTTAAGATCTGGGTTGTTTGAAGTATCCGGAGTGTAGAACATTGGAACACCATCAAATGGAGTAGCTGAGCTGAATGTGTTAGTAACACTATAATAAGGAGCATCTCCGTATACACTAGCGTAACCCATTCTCAATTTACCAAAGCTCAATACTGAACTTTCGATCAATTCACTGAACACAAAACTACCAGCTACAGATGGGTAGAAGTAGCTATTGTTTGCCTCTGGCAAAGTTGAAGACTGGTCAATTCTTGCAGTTGCATCCAAGTACAAGTAATCCATGTACCCAAGGGTCAACTGACCATAGTAACCATACTTTCTGTGGTGAATATCTTTTTCTACTGGTGGCTCAAGCGCATTTTTAGAATTACTCAAGGCATAGATTCCCGGAACTACCAATCCACCGTTTGTACTTCCTCTTGAGCTGATGATTTTAGTGTTTCTAACATTAAAACCTACCAAACCTGTCAATGATAGAGACTCATTAAGGTTTTTATCAAAAGTCAAGATGAAGTCACTGTTATATTGTTCAAAAGTTCTTTGGAACTTACCAAAGAACCTGTTACGCTTATCATTCTGATAGTTTTCAAACAATGTCCAATAAGGGTTGTCAAAATAGTGAGGAGAATTGTCACCAGAACCAATTGGATTCCATGTGATATTCTTGCCAGTGCTTTTGTAAGCCATTTCTTGATCTCTAAGATCAACGTTGGTCCCGAACCACTGACGTAAACCTTGGATTACGTTTTTGCCATCATAACCAGTACCATAACGACCTTTACCTTCTACTCTAGTATAAGTCGCTTTACCGTCGATAGATAGACGATCACTTAAGTTATAGGAAGCGTGCATATCCACCACGTTTCTTTTAACATTACTGTTAGGAAGTATACCAGAACGGTCATCATTAGTGTATCCGAAACGAACAGATCCGTTTTCGTTGCTACCTGACAATCCAACGTTCGTGATGTTACCTACACCAGTCTGGAAAATATAATCAGGACCATTTTGTGCAGCAACCCAAGGCTTTGGAGTCAAATATGTATCTAGTTCAGGATAGAAAGAATCCCATCCATAAACCATCAAGTTAGGATCATAGGCTGCACCAAAAGAGGCATCTTCACCAGCCGGAACTTCAAGATCCAAAGTACCATCTCCGTTTACATCATTATCGTAAAACCCGCCAGTCTCACCATAATAAGGACCATATCCCTGACCATATTGCTTTTGGTATTTAGGGAAAGTGCTTTTATCAACCATGCTGAAGTTAGTAGAGTGGCTCAAAGACACTCCCAAACCGCTCTTCTTGCCAGCACCTTTTTTGGTAGTAATCATAATTACACCATTTACAGCATCAGAACCGTAAAGGGCAGCAGCAGTAGCACCTTTCAATACAGAGATAGATTCAATTGTCTCTGGATCGATATCAGATGCAGCATTACCATAATCATAACCACCTCTGTTGGTAGCTTGATCAGTAGTGTTGATGTTAGAGTTACTGATAGGCACACCATCAACAACAAACAAAGCTTGGTTATTTCCAGTGAATGAGTTAGATCCTCTAATAACCGCATTAACAGAACCACCTAGAGAGTTACTTTTCTTAACACTAAGACCAGCAACTTTACCTGATAGAGAACTGATAAAACTTGATTCTTTAGACTTACTGATTTCATCACCTTTAACTTCCTGAACTGAATAACCAAGAGATCTTTCCTCTCTTTGGATACCCAAGGCAGTTACCACTACCTCAGAAAGCTCTTCAGCGTCAGATGCCAAAGCCACATCAATGATAGATCTACCATCGATGGATACATTCTGAGTAGTCATCCCAATAAATGAGAAGATTAAAACATCTCCATTTTCTGGCAAATCCAATAGGTATTTACCATCCAAATCCGTGATTGTCCCTTTTGAGGTACCTTTCACGAGAATACTTACACCTGGGATCGGCTCTCCATTATCTGCTGAAGTAACCGTCCCTTTTACTGATGATGTCTGTGCAAAAGAATATTGCAAAAACATACATAGCAAGAGGGCTAATTGTACACTTTTCTTCATATGCGGTTGATTTGATTTTGATGCAAAGTATACAGCCTCATCAAAAAAAAAAACTTTAAGAAATTTTAACATTAAGATAACATTAGGAAACCAGTATATAACTTTCTGGTTTTCAATGTTTTACAAAGGAAAAAATATTTTTAAAAAAAATTGACCTATTTTAATAGACCATATAATTATTAGAACAAATAATATTTGTACAGAAAACCATTTCCTACAATATATTAAGAATGTTTTTTTCACTGGAACCCAATTTAATTACATACCGGTGATGAAAACTTAATTTAAATTCTAAAGTTTCCATTCGATAATATTGGATTGACTAATCAATTAATAATTTTATTTTACACCTTGATCAACTAACAACTTATTCAGAATATTATTTTGTTTTTAAAGATTTTATAAAATCTACGTATTTAATTATCTCCCTTACTAATTCGAAAAAAATAATGCCATTTGATTGTAAATTTTCACTCTAAAAGCTTCAGTTTTCACCGTTTTCACACGATTATCAATTGATTTATTCTAATTCATAAATTTTCATTATTTCAGAATAATTCAAATTGACGGTATTAAAATCCAATATTTTGAACAAGACCGTAATTGACCTTTGAACTTAAGACTTTAGGTGATTTTGAACGGTTCCTTTTACCCAAGATTTAATAAACCTCTTATTCATAAGCCTATACCATTCACTGAAAGAGCATAAATGAAAAAAGCCATCCGCCGAGGCGGATGGCTTCAAATAAATTAGCTGCTTCAAAATTAATCAATCTACATCCCACCACAATTTTGAATTCAAAGCATCACCATTGGTCAACCTACTTACAGCTTGTCCTCTGTTATTACCGTTCAAGGTTCTTTCAAAATCAGGATACTGTAATCTAAATGGCAAATCAGTAAGGCCTTCAACCAATGAAGAAAATGTATAATCGAATTTAGTTCCAGGCTCAGGAATTACGCTGAATTCAGTACCTGGCATGATGAGGGTCCTGGGATAACCTGTACGCCTATATTCCTCCCATGCCGTATGAGCATCCATATATAGACCAATATATTTTTGGGTCAATACAGTCTCCTCATTCGCTGGAGGCAATGCTGCAATATAAGCTTCTATTTGAGCAGGTGCCACTCCCCATTTCTCCATTGAGGCCCGTACACCGTTTTCATAGTGAGTCTGATCCCAACCATTTAATTCACTGAGAATAAACGAAACCTCAGCAAACTCCATCAGAGATTGAGTAAAGTCGGGAGTATTGATGATCTTATCGCCTGGAAAACTTTCCCAAACAAACAATTGAGACTCTGTAGAACTTTCATTTACGGGCATTCCTATATAGTTACCGTCTTTGTTCACCCCTGCATACTGCTCAATTCGTGGATCACGAATTCCAAGAAATGGATTTGTTGTAATATCATTTAGGTCGTGATCAAACAAATTATTACCTAATAACAACTGACAGAAAGGATGTGAAATAGCGAAATCTGTTCTATTACTTACATTAAAAGCCCTATAAAAAGGTCCGGCATTTACATCAGCAGCCTCGTAAATAAAATTGGCATTATCATCAACAGATGTAAAAACCCCTCTAGCAATCGCATCAGCAATATGTGTGTTCGCTAATGATGGATTGGCATCTCTTATCTTTAAAGCCACTCTTAATCTAAGAGAATTGGCAAATCTCTGCCATTTTGCCATATCACCTCCATAGATAACGTCTGCCACTACTCCAGCTTCATTTACTTCAATCATAGCCTCAGCCTCATCCAATTCATTTAAAATATCAGCGTATATCTTTTCCTGTGTGGCATACACTGGAGCTAATATTTCTTCTTCTGCATCAGCTACTTCCAACGCCTGAAAGTCAGGATCTTCAGACCCAAATGAATAATAAGGAATATCACCCCAGGTATCGGCCATGACATTAAAAGTCCATGACATTAAAATCCTGGCCACTGCTATCTGATTGGCATTTGATCCATACTGGCTATTTTCTACCCTAGTAGCCTCATCTGTATTCAATTGTATCACCTTTCTGAGATCCTCCAAATTGGCATAGAAGTCCTCCCATGTTTCTCTTTGAGATTCCCTGTAAACATACCTGTCCTCATCTGCATAGGCTGTCTGAGTCCAATATTGTACTGTCACCAAAGTAAACCTACCCTGAAACCATTCATCGTAAAAATCATCCATCATCTTTTTGGTCGCATCGTTCAGCAAACCTGAAGTAGGTGGATCGTTTACTTCATTAGGATTGTTTTCATAATCCAAGCTACATGCTGCGAATAACAATGTTATTCCAAGTATATATATTATCGATTTTATGCTTTTCATAATACTTAAGTGTTTATAGTCCAATATCCAACTTAAATCCATAAGTCCTTGAAGTTGGCATAAACGCCCCCTCAATACCTTGAATGTTACCAGAACCATTTACAGCGATTTCTGGATCCAATCCTTTATAATCCAATCCAAATGTCCACAGATTTCTACCATAAGCAGAAACTCTTAATGTCCTTATTAATGGAATAGAACTAATATTGAAATTATAACCCAAGGCCAATTCTCTCACTTTTATATAATCAGCATCAAATACACTTTGTGCACTTGGCATTCCAAAACCGTGATAATGCCTTGCTGCCCACGCTTGACCTTCCACATAGGTTTCATTAGGTGCAGTATTACTAACAGTGTAGGTTCCATCTTCATTGAACTCAACATCACCAGTTACACCATCCAACTTAATACCACCACCTTCAGCGACAGGAGAACGGATCTCATTTCCCATGTCATTCACCCCTGCAGTAGGCCCCCATGTTCCTGCATAGTGCCCCCACATATGGGATACGGAATAGAATTTACCTCCCTGCTGAATGTCCAATAACACACTTAAATCAAAACCGCCATAAGTAAAGTAATTCCTAATACCCATATTATAATCCGGTAATACTGATCCAAGAGGAACTAGATTGGGGGTCCTAGCCCAGTAGCCATTGTCTTGGACCACTCTATTTCCAGCATCATCATACAAGAAATCATAGCCCCAAAGCTGTCCATACCTCTCACCAACGGAAGCTCTCAAAGTCACCCCACTAAATGGTGCCACACCAATATCCATAGCCTCGATACCATCAATAATGCTCTTGACTTCATTATCAATCTTAGTATAGTTCACGGTGATGTCCCAGCTGAAATTACTGGTCCGTACTGGCGTACCTCTCAACATCACCTCTATACCTTTATTAACAATCTCACCGGCATTAATAAATTTAGCTTTATAGCCTGTGGACCTCGATACTTCTAGCGGAATAATTTGGTCTGTGGTCACATTTTTAAAATAGGTCACATCAAATCCAACCCTATCATTCAGCATACTGGCTTCCAAACCGATCTCCCAGGTATCAGTATTTTCCGGTTTCAAATTGCTATTCAACAATTCTTCAGGAGTAAAAACCCTAGGCAAACCTTGGAAAGTACCATCATCATTAAATTGATAGGTATTTATTACTCTATATGGATCCGTATCTTTTGACACCCTAGCTGCCCCTACACGCAACTTACCATAGCTCAACCAGGACAAGCCTAATTTTTCAGAGAATAAAAAGCTAAGTGAGCCAGAAGGATAAAAATAAGAATTGTTGCCTTCTGGAAGTGTTGTGGACCAGTCATTCCTAGCTGTCAAATCCAAATACAACATATCCATAAAACCTAGACTCGCGGTGGCAAATATGCTGTTGATCCCTTTTTTGGTGGTCTGATCATTAACTAATACTGCACCAGCAGAATTCAACAGGTTATACAATTTTGCTACGACAAGTCCACCTGAGGATTCTCCCCTATTGAGATGGAGCCTTTGTCTCATTTGGTTACCTCCAATCAATGCGTTAATATGAAAACTTTCATTGATGCGCTTATCATAGCCCAAAGTCAGCTCATAATTATATTCGTAATTATTTCTTACTGCCTCATAATAGTAGGATTGTGCCTGAGAACCAACAGCGACTCTTTCCCTATTATAAAAGGAATACAAATCGCCACTTACTCGACCACTCAAGTTCAACCCCTCCATTATTTCATAGTTCAGACCTATATTACCATAGAACCTGTCTCTTTCATCATCAGAAAAGTTTTCATAAGCTGCCCAGTAATGGTTATCAGAATAATGTGGAGTAGGATCATCCCAAGAGTTTCTGTTCCATGATCGCTGAGTACCGTCATTGTTCAGGTATTTTTTTGATCTTCCGTAGTCTATTTGACGCTGTGTCCATTGAAACAAAATCTGACCTAGTGGACTACCATAAGGCTGATTGGATGCCGGATACCCCAAAAGCGGCCTACCTTTTGTTTTGGTTCGTACAAAATTCAAAGTAGAATTAGCGCTGAGCTTATCCATTATTTTGGTCTTACCACTCAATGAAAAATTATTCTTCACCATATCAGAACCAGGCAAGGTACCAGAAGTCTTGGTATTGGAATAGCCAAAGCGAACAGCAGAATTGATATTGGAACTGGAAATAGCCACAGAGTTTACATAAGAAACACCGGTTTCAAAAAAGTCCCGCACATCATTTTCAGGGGTAACCCATGGTCTTGGGTTCAAATAATCTTCAGGGTAATCTTCACTGAAAGCATCCCAGTGTAAAACTGAAACATCCGGATTGTACCTTGGCCCCCAGCTTTCATCAATACCATATTGTACTACCTTATAATCAGTGCCATTGATATTGGCTACTTCAAAACCATCTACCCCACCATCTTCATCGCTAATAATCGCTCCTCCTCCATATTTGGTCTGAAGATCCGGCATTAAATAAACACTCTCGAAATTAACCGATGAACTTACATCTACACTAAATGATTCTTTACCGGGCACTCCTCTTTTAGTTGTAATCACTAAAACCCCATTTGCCGCACGGGATCCATATAGTGCCGCAGCCGTTCCCTTTAAAACCGAGATACTCTCGATATCATTTGGATTAAGGTCGTTTAGCATATTACCATAATCATAGCCACCGCTACCTTCCTGCATGTTCTCATCGTTAAAATTGGAATTATTTACAGGTAACCCATCAATCACAATCAATGGCTGGTTTTCACCAAAAAATGAGCTGGCACCTCTAATAGTAATCCTCTTAGACCCTCCCATATTGGTCGAGGAGCTTAACTGAACACCAGAAACACGACCTGAAAGAGAACTCAACACATCTGTCTGCTGAGACTTATTAAGCTCTTCGGAGTCGACTTGCTGAACTGAGTAACCCAGAGATGCTTTTTCCCTTGTGATACCCATTGCAGTAACGACAACCTCAGACAACTCCCTCGCATCGGATTCCATCACTACATCAATTACACTTTGGTCACCGATAACAATTTCTTGAGAAGTCATACCTATAAATGAGAAGATTAACACTTCTCCACCAGATGGTATTTCCAGAGAATACATACCATCCAAATCTGTGATAGCACCCTTAGAGGTACCTTTCACCAGAATACTTACGCCGGGAATCGGCTCTCCGCTTTCAGCTGAAGTAACCGTTCCTTTTACTGAGCTTGATTGTGCAAAAGCGAATTGCCCAATCAAGCCCAGCAAGAGGGCTAATAGTACACTTTTTTTCATATGCGGTTGTTTTATTTTGGTTTAACACTACTTCTTATTTAGAGTGAAAAGTAAATTTCAACCCTAAACACACAGCACACGTACCATAACGTACTGGATATCATCAATTTAAAAAAATAAAATCATTATAAAAAGCAATTTGTTCTATTCAAATATTTTCTATAACTATTATCATATATTGATTAGTCAAAAAAAACACCATTCAATAGAATAAACAATCGGTTTTTTCCGTATCTACATAATTATATTTCAAAGCGACCAAACTATCTTCTCCTACAAAAAAACCTACCATTGTCAACTAAAAAAAAGAATCAGCCACTTTATATACAAATCAGCAAACCAAAAATGGTTATCAAAATATTATTCAAATACAAACTGACACAACCGCAAAGTACACTAGTATTTTTATAACGATTTAAATATTCTTTCGAACTATATTTATTTTCGAAAAAATTAATTCATTTCTAAATACTCAAATACAAATTAAAGCTGATGTACTATATATCTACTAGTCATCCTCACATTAATAAAACAACACCTAATAATCCCTAAACACAAAAAGGGAGTGAAATTAAATCCCACTCCCTTTTCGCTATTCTACTATTTAGGCTTTTCTAATAATCCAGTTTATAAGCTGCAACCTTATTTTTCATAAATGTAGGAACTAATACAATCTGATCTTCTACAAGATATCCAATATCTGCCGTATTAGAACCAGCATCCTTAGTATCCAATAGCTTCGTAGCCTCTCCATTTTGAATAATCCAGATTTCACCAACCCATCTACTAGCAAGGAAGTCATTATCTCCCAAAATAATCAATCCATCCCCCCCTGTAACTTCACCATTGAGCACTTCAGCCATCCCCTCATTGTCATATTTTTTTAATCCCGCTCCATCCAAACCATACAAAACTCCTGCATCATCAAGTCTTAATCCATTAATACCTGTTTGACCTGAAGCTATCTCAGTCACTTCTCCACCTTCAAGTACATGGATTTTCCCAGTTTCCATATCAGAAAAATACACCTTGCTTCCATAAACATCTACATCATTTAGAAAACTTGCTCCCTCTACAGCATATCGCTGGGCAATCTTGGCATTTTCGATATCAATCTCCACCAGCTCATCAATATTGGTCACATAAAGCTTACCATTCAGTATTCCCATACCCTTTGGTGCATCTATTCCAGTCACCCAATCCTTTTCTACAATCTCCCCGTCTTTATTGATAATAGAAATAAATCCAATTCCATCTTTTTTTCTTGGATCTCCGGCAATATTGGAAACATATATAGTACCTGTTCCCTTATCCACCAAAACAGATTCACAAGTAGTTAGCTCATCAGAAGTTTCCCATAATAGTGTCAAACTGGGCGCTACCATTTCCTCTTCGACCTCTATTACACTTTCCTCCTCAGCTTCTTTTTTACTTTCTCCTCCACAGTTCCAAAATAGAAGTGGAGATATCATCATCATAATCAGAAAATTGTTAGTTTTTTTCATGGTCACATTAAACTTTAATGGTTACAATATTAAAAGTACTAAAATAAACTTAGTGAAAATAATAGCCATCTAACAAGCTTATTGCTTAAAATACTTATCCATGGACTAGTTCACCCCCCGTTTCGATACGAAATATGCCGATTGACCTCTTTTTCCCTCAAAATCCAAAGCAATCATATACAATCCCTTGCTATATCCGAAAGGACTTAGCATATTGGATTGAAATACATTTTGCGAAATCAATTTCCTGTACCTTAGGCCTACCCAAAATTCCCATTAATCAAAAACAAAAGACTGAAACAAACCTATTATAGTTTCAGGGAACTGCCTAAAGACTTTCAAATATTGTAAATTACCCCGTTCAACATCGTTAATACTTAAATACCGAATATGAAAAACGCCCTTACCCTTAATGCATTTTTTCTAAGCCTTGCTTTGATTTCCTGTAATTCAAAGGAGGAAAAAATAGATTATACTCAAGTTTCCGACGAGGAAAGACTCGAATATGCCAAGACTATCGCTCATGAAACCATTATGGTAGACGGACATGTGGACTTACCTTATAGGATGAAAGTAGGAGGCTTTACCCTACAAAGAGAAATATTGGATGTATCTGAAAGAACTGACGGGGGTAATTTTGACTTCCCTAGAGCTAAAGAAGGCGGCCTAGATGCACCTTTCATGTCCATATATCTACCTGCAAGATATCAACAAACTGGTGGTGCTAAAATACTCGCAGACTCACTTATTTTAATGACCAAAAGATTGGCAGAAACTTGGCCCGAAAAATTTGCCATGGCCTATAGTCCTGACGATATTGAAGCCAATTTCAAGGCAGGAAAAGTTTCCCTACCTATGGGAATGGAAAATGGTGCCGGCATAGAAGACGACCTTTCCAATGTGTCCTATTTTCATGAAAAAGGTATTCGATATATCACCCTCACTCATGGCAAGGACAACCTTATTGGGGATTCATCCTATGATACCACCAGAACACATGGTGGGCTTTCTGAATTTGGAAAGGAAGTGGTCAAGGAAATGAACAAGGTAGGTATCATGGTAGATATTTCGCATGTTTCCGATGATACTTTTTATGATGTCATGGAACTGACAGATGTCCCTGTAATAGCATCACATAGTTCCTCCAGAAAATTTACACCGGGCTTCGAAAGAAATATGAACGACAAAATGGTCAAAGCATTGGGTAAAAACAAAGGCGTCATTATGATCAATTTTGGCGGAAGTTTCATTGATGGAGACTACAATGAAAGAACTGCGACTGTCAGAGAACATATTGTAAACTGGCTTGCCCAAAATGAACTGAGCAGGAGCGATTCCGCAGCACAAGTATATATAGAAAAGTACGTCGCAGATCACAATGTATTCCCGGATGTAAGCCTTGTTGCTGACCATATTGATCATGTTGTTAGCTTAGTAGGGGTTGACCATGTAGGTTTTGGCTCTGACTTTGACGGTGTGGGAGACTCTCTACCTAATGGACTTAAGGATGTTTCTATGTACCCCAACTTGATCGCTGAATTGCTGAAAAGAGGATATAGCAGAGAAGATATCGAAAAAATCTGCTATAAAAATGTATTTAGGGTATGGCGAGCGGTTGAAGAAGCCGCGAGCTAATCCACTAAAATGCCCCAGTTCAAAATTGCCACTGGGGCATTTTCTATTTATCTAACAAATACCATCCATTAGGATCCACTTCAATTGGGTCATCACTCTTTAACCTTATTGGGCTATTTGAAAGTTCTACTTTTTCAATCCCATCAGAAGTTTTAATTTCCATTGGAAGTGATAACTGGATATCTGATAGTGACACATCGTACTTATTCTTACCCTTTTTATTGATTTTCACTTTTGGCAACTTCGTGCTGTATAGATACATATCAAAAAAACTATCAAGATTTTTTCCCGAATAGTTAGTGACAAAATCTATAAAATCTTTTGAATCAACTTGATTTTCATACGTAAATTCATCGCTCTCTATAAATGCTTTAATCAATGGAAAAAACAATTCATCCCCAAGTACAAATCTCAGACTGTGAAGAACTAAAGCTCCTTTTGAATATATATCTCCCTGATAAGCATCATAAGAATTAATGTTTTTCCCCATTACAATAGGCCGCTCATTTTTTATCCCGCTCGCCATAGCTTTTGCTCTTTCTAAATAAGCTTTCTCCCCTCCACGATCCAAGTAATAAAGCAAATCTCCATAGGAACAAAACCCTTCCTGAATCCAAAAATCTCCCCAGTCACTTACCGACATTTTGTTGCCCCACCACTCATGGCCCAGCTCATGATGAAGGAGCGCGTCGAAATCATTTCCAGCAACCTCAGTAAAATTGAAATCATTGCCATAGGCATTGATTGTTTGGTGCTCCATGCCCAAATAAGGCGTTTCAACCACCGCAATTTTATCATCAGGAAAAGGATACTCTCCAAAATATTTCTCTTGGGTCTGGGTGCTTCTTTCGAGAACTCCCATCAGTTTCTCTGCCATATTCCTATTTTCCTCCAATAAATACACTTTCATGGGAATACTTCTGCCATAAACAGATGCATAGTCTTGTGACCTTTCCACAAACCTCCCCATAGTAAAATTGATTCCATAATTATTGATGGGATAGGCCGTTGCCCAATGAAAATAATTATAACCTAAACTGGTTTCCTGATTCAATAATATTCCATTAGAAGCAACAAAATATGGGAATGGCACTTTAAAATATAGATCCACACCATTACTAGCTTTACTGGACGGATGATCCAAACAAGGCATAAAAACCTTGGCACCTTCCATTTGGCAGGAAAGCCCTACCCAGTTGTTTCCATGACCATCTTTGCTCCAGGTAAAACCGCCAGACCAAGGGGGATTTTTCGCCACCGGAGGTCTACCCCGATAAAACACCTTCACTTGATTGCTGGGTGCATTCAAAAAAATTTCAAGCAAGTCATCATGGTGGCTAAAGTCAAGCTCCTCCCCCAAAGACTCCACTTTGATCACCTCAAAATTATCTACCAAGTCCAATCTCAAAGTATCCATATTCCCCTCTGTTTCAAACAGCATTTCCATACTCGCATTGATACCCCGGATCCTAGGCAATAACTCAATTTCCAAAGAATAATGTTTAACCCTAAATTTGCTTTGCAAGGGATCCATTTTTCCTCCCCATGACCATCCTTCATCCTCTTGCGCCAAAAGAGAACTGCATGAAATTAGAAGTATATGAAATACTATTAAAAACTTTCTCATCAATACTGATTCTTTACTATTTGTACACTAAAAGCGTCGACTTAGCGGCCTTACGCAAATTTAGTATTCTACCACTCAAAAATAAGCTGCTTGATAGATTTTGCTTTGCAAATATTATAACATCAAGCACTCTGGCCCATACCTGAACATCAAGCATGGAAATTAGAGATTATTTTTAACATTTAATTTCCCAAAATTGTCCTAATCATATTATTGTTATCCTATAAAATTTTATTTCACCTTCATAATGGCTAATTTATAGTTGTTTAAATGATTTATATGATTAATTACCAGTTAACAGGCCCATTGCTTGTTCCAGTATGAAATTTCAAATGATTAAAAAATGAACATCAAATCTGTCATCAAATGGGAGAGCACCTTAAAGTTCTTGACGATAGTTTTAATGTTCATTTGTACATCATCCTTTGGTTTTATTCTTGACAAGCCTGACAGCATTAAGAAAAGCAAAACCATTAATTTGATTTTCGAAAAAGACTATGGAACAAGCAAAACCAGTCTTGAAAAGGGCAACTGGGTACTGAACGAAACAAAGAGAGATACATCATGGCTAAAAATTGGAGGTGCGTTAAGGCTCAATGCCATCTACAGTTTTTACGAAGGCCAGACATTTCCCCTGGGAACAGCGTCTAGAAATGAATGGACCTGGGACACTTGGAGAATTAATGTGGATTCCTATTCAGATGGGCTACAATTTTCATTCGAATACCGTTTCTACCCAACCTTTAATACCCACTTCATCAAATATGGCTGGATAGGCTATCGATTTAACCCTAAGTGGAATTTACAAATGGGAATTTCCCAGGTTCCATTTGGATTACTAACCTATGCTTCTCATAGTTGGTGGTTTCAAGCTCCGTACTATTTAGGATTGGAAGATGATCACCAAATGGGTTTTAATCTAAGCTTCACACCTAAAAAGTGGACCTTTAATTTTGCCTATTTTCCACTGTCAGAACCTAGAGGCACCAATGACCCGGATTTTGGGGTCTATTCTAGCGCAAGATACTCTTATGATGTAGTCCCCATTCCTGGCGAAAGTAATATTGAAAGAAATCAACTAAACTTTAGGGCCGCCTATCAGTTAGGTAATACACAGCTAGGGGCGTCCACCCAATGGATGGAAATCTACAATCAAAGCACCAGAAATAAAGGAAATCAATTTGCAGCAGCCATCCATGCTGAGTGGCAGCAAAACCGCTGGAATTTAAAAACTGAAGTGATATATTATAAGTACGACAAGGTTAAAAATGATGCTGGAGACCTACTTTCAAGCCTCCAAATGGGAGCTTATGGATTTGGCACATATGATGTTGCCTCCGAAGCTTCTTTGTATGTAATTGGCTTAGCCTATGATATTCCCACCAACTGGGGCCCCATTTCCAACATTCAAATCTATAACGACTTCAGTTATATATACAAGCCTGAAAAACTACGTTTAGATAACGAACTATTTCCCTTCAAAAAGACCCAGCAAAATGTATTGGGAGCTTTAATTACAGCGGGTAAAATCTATACCTATGTGGACATTGCCTCAGGATACAATCATCCCTGGATCAGCGATTCATTTGGTGGCAATGCACTAGGTCCTGGGAGAGGAACTCAATATGACTTACCCGTTTCCGAATCAAATCCTATCGACCCTAAGCCCGGCTGGAATACCAGGGTAAACATCAATTTGGGTTACTATTTCTAAATAAAAAGTACCATGAATAAAAAATATTTTGACGTACATGCACCTGTATTTTGGCCTGCCTCCATATTGATCATCATCTTTATCATGATCACATTAATAGTGGGCAAACCAATGGAACAGGTGTTTAATAATATCCAAAACTTTATAACTGACAAAACTGGTTGGCTTTTCATTGTGGCCATTAATGCCTTCATCGTATTTTGCTTTTACCTCGGATTTAGCAAATATGGCAATGTAAAACTTGGTGGCAAGAATGCAGAAACTGAGTTCTCTACTCCTTCTTGGTTTGCCATGCTTTTCAGTGCGGGCATGGGAATAGGCTTGTTATTTTGGGGAGTAGCCGAACCGGTCTCCCACTATGCAAACCCTCCCTATGGACAAGGGTACACTATAGAATCTGCAACTAGGGCCATGAACCTGACTTTTCTCCACTGGGGCTTTCATGCATGGGCTATTTATGCCATTGTAGCCCTTTCACTTGCTTTCTTCACCTATAACAGGAAACTACCCTTGACGATTAGGTCGGTTTTCCATCCTATTCTTGGCGACAAAATCCACGGATGGATTGGTGATGTCATTGATGTAATGGCTGTCCTGGCCACATTGTTTGGCCTTGCAACCTCATTGGGACTGGGGGTAAAGCAAGTCAATGGAGGACTTTCATTCCTTTTTGATGTACCTAACACCACAACAATTCAGGTACTTCTAATTGCTGGGATTACAGGAATTGCAACCATAAGCGTATACTCCGGAATAGATAAAGGAGTGAAATTTCTTAGTGAATGGAATGTGAGAATTGCCGCCATCTTATTGATATTTATCCTAATAGTTGGGCCAACCTTATTTATTTTCAAATCATTGGTACAAAATCTGGGAAACTACATCAATGAAATAATAACAGTCTCCACTTGGACAGAAGCATACAGAAACAATGGCTGGCAAGCAGATTGGACCATCTTCTATTGGGCGTGGTGGGTTTCATGGTCCCCCTTTGTAGGCATGTTCATTGCTAGGATTTCAAGGGGAAGGACCATTAGAGAATTTATCTTCGGGGTATTACTAGTACCTGTATTGCTCACTTTCCTATGGTTAACCGCTATGGGTGGTGGAGCAATTTTTATGGACATCCAAAACGAAGGGCACCAATTGGCCAACAATATCATTGCAGATGAAGCTATAGCGCTCTTTGTCTATTTAAACCAATTCCCCTTCAAATCCATCGGCTCACTTGTTGGAGTATTATTGGTCATCAGCTTTTTTGTTACCTCTTCTGATTCTGGCTCATTGGTAATTGATAGTATCACAGCTGGAGGAAAACTAGATGCGCCTGTGGGCCAAAGGATATTTTGGGCACTTTCTGAAGGAGGTGTTGCCGCCGTATTGCTAATTGGCGGAGGACTGACTGCACTGCAAACGGCCTCCATCACAACAGGCTTGCCTTTTCTAATAATTTTACTCGTTATGGCCTACAGTCTACACAAGGGATTGCAAAAAGAATACGCCAGAAACCAGGCCTTGAAAGATGAGCTGAACAAAAAATCCTATGAGAAAAACCTAAATCAGGTCATCCAGAAAACCCTTCAAAAAAGACAAGAGAAATGAAGAATATAAAAAACATAGCCGTTTGCTTGGACCTTACCGAAATGGACGGGGTGCTACTTACCTACCTCAAAAGGCTTCATGACCTTATTCCTTTTCAAAATCTAAACCTATTGCACCTGATGGAATTAGAGGAGCTACCAGATGAAATCAGCGCTATTATTCCCAAGCTAGGTAATTCTCTCGATCAAATAATAGAGAATGAATTAATGGAAAGTGCCCAAGAGCATTTCAATGAAAAGCATGGACCAAAAATAAGCTGCCATATCCACACCAATCCAGATGTTGAAGACTTTTCCGACTATATCGACCAACAAGACTATAATGTTATTATATATGGCAAAAAGACCAGTTATATGGGCTCAGGAATTTTAAGTGGAAAACTGGCTAGATTATGTCGCTGCAACACACTATTTGTGCCTGAAATTGGCCAACCAGTATTTGAAAATGTCACTATTGCCATAGATTTCAGTTCCTATACAGATAAAATCATCCCTATTGCCAAAAAATTCCAAGAAACAGCCCGCAGCACCATTCATCCTGTCAGCATTCTTAAGATTGGGAGACAATACTTTCCCTATATCAAAAATTATCAACAAATCAGCAAAGACTTGGAAGAGGAAACTCTTGGCAAATACAAAAAGCTCCAGAAAAAACATCACTTTGACCCTCAGCTATCCATCATTAAGGACAATGAACAAAACATAGGTAAATTGATTTATAACTTTGCTGTCCACACCTCTTCCAGTCTGATCATTGTTGGAAATAAAGGGAAAAATGATGAAGGGGATTTATTAATTGGCAGTGTTACAGAACAGCTAATCTCTCATGAAAAAAACCTTCCAATTCTAATAGTAAAAAAATAAAGGGCCGAGGCCCTTTTATCATTCTTGTACATTATAACTATCTATTTGTTCCATCACCCAATCCTTGTACTTTGTACGACGGTATTCCAGCCATTTATCCTTATAGGCTTTGGACTCCTCAATTAAAAAAGTGAACCTCTCCATCGCTTTACTCTTTGTCAAGGCATCGTACAAATCCTCCTGAAAGGACCTGTCTTCAACAAACAGCTCGGTAAATTGATCCATAATCAGTGATTCTTGTGCTGTCTCCATTTTTACAAACTCTGCATAGTTCATAGGGTCAGCATCAATTTCATCCAATAAGTCCTCTTCTTCTTCTGTAAGGTTTTCATTAAAATTTTCCTCCTCATCAGGAAGGTGATGGATCAGTTTTTTGTCTTCTTGATAATAACAAACCTTTCCTTTTAGCAAATATTTTGCGATAGTTTCTATTTCTTTTTCAGATAAGCTGAGCATTGCTTTATTTATGTATATACTGCTTGAAAATTAAATAACGCTAAACAAAAATCAAATAAACAGAATATAATATTAAAAAAAAATTAATTCATCCATGCAAGCCTGCTAGCCTCCAAAGAGGGATACGCGGGGAATCCTCACTCCAATCTTTTAGTAAGCAGCCTGTTTCAATTACTTACAAAAAAATCACAAATCAATATGAGCCCGCTCAACCTTTTCAACTACTTGGTGAATCACTTTATCCAATTCCTGACAACTACTAGCTATTATTCTCAGGGCTTCCTTCTCTTCAAGATCTGAATATCCATTTTCCAAAATAAAACTCGCTACTGCCATAATCCTAGTGAGAGGTTCTCTTACATCATGGGATTGCATTTGGATAATCTCCCTGAAATGGGCATTTTGGGTTTCTATCTTCTTAAAATATGTATACTTATTGGTAACGTCTTTTAATGCTCCTAAAAGCTTGATCGGCCGCCCTTTTGCATCCCTAAGGACATAACCTCTGCTTTTCACTTGGGCATACTCCCCACTCTCTTTCAGGAACCTATATTCGTTCTCCCAGTTGTTCTTATCCAAATCTAGGACCAATTGATCAAGCTTATCAAAAACCATTTCACGATCTTCAGGATGAACCTTGGATTTAACATATTCCATATTTACTTTCCCGCTCTCCAAGTCCATCCCAAATAAGTTTCTAAAACCTTCTCCCAAATACAACTTATCCTTTTTGATGTCATATTGCCATAATGCTTCGCTTGAAACTTTTGACAAGGGTTCATAAACTTCATCAAAACCATCAACTGTTGACTCTTTAGACATCAAAGGCAACACATCTTCCAAGAACAACAACAAATAAACCTCCTTCGCAATCCCTTGCAGCAACTGTCCCTGAGCCCTTATCCTTCCCACTTCACCACTTAGTTTCTTCCCTACAAATGAAAATTGATTATTTGGACTTCCTAACAATATCTGCCTACACTTCCGGTCAAACCTATTTTGCTCCTCAGAACTTGAAACTATATCTACTACATGAGGGAGCGCTTTACCATTTATTATTCCAAAAAATGTTTTTGCCTTAGAATTCAAATTTACAACATCCCCCTTACTAGAAATCAATAGCACTGGACCACGGAAATTTTCCAAGAGATGCCCCATTCCTAAATTACGCTTCACATCAACCCTCCCTTTTTCATGCATTGACCATAAACCAGTAAACCCTAGTATTCCGAAGGAAAAAGCCTTTATTGAAAAAGAGGACACTTCCGTAGGCAAGGAATCTCCGAAAAGATAAACCCAAAGAAACAAACCCAATCCCAAATTCAAAATGATAGAAATTTTCCGAATGGAATTAAATTCATTTCCTTTCAAAATATAAATCAAAGAATAAATCAGGGCAATTGTTATCTGGAGGCAAAAGCCCAGGTACAAAATATCAAAAGTAAACTGCTCACCTTCAATTTGGAAATTTATGGCAATAGATTCGCTCCCCCCAATTGATAAAGAAGAAAGAATCAGAAAGACCATAAATCCATAGTTAAGGAAAAAGGAAATTGGGTACTTAGCTTGTTGATCATAAATACCCATAATAAACTGTAAGAGCACTGCTCCCAACAAAAGTTCAAGATATCTATTAAAGAATATCATTTGGGAAAAACCCAAGCTTAAGAACAGCATATCTATCTGAGCAATTAAGGCCAGAAAAACCATGCTGAAAATGGTGTAATTACCACTTATTCTTTTTGTTTTGCTTACAGCTAGAATGATAAAAAAAATATTAACCCCCACCAAGAATACTCCCAAAAAGCTTAATAGCATAGGAAGCTGATGAAGTAATACTAAACCTAAAAAAAAATTTGCCTCCATATTTTACTATTATAAAATATCAACTTTGACTACCGTCTCACATACCATCTCAAGCACATCTAAGCAAAGTTGAATATTTATTTCTCAGCTTTATGCTATTCGCAAAAAAATGTCATAAAAAACAGGGTATCTGTAATCAAAAAACAAATCAATTATTTCCTTCAAACATAGGTGAAATTTACATTTACACAGAAACCAATTTTACACAAACTTTTAATCACTTTATTTTCAAAACCTCATTTAATTCTCTTTAAAAATTTCAGTTTTTATGGTTTCAACTCCAAAAACCAGATAATCGGATAAAAAACAAATCAACAACACCAAAGAGATAATTGATAATCAAGCAAAAAGTTAAACACGTAAATCTAATTATAACAAACTTCGATATTGTAATGTTTTTTTCAGGCAGCAATGAAGAATAGCTTCCCTTACCTTTGAGCTTTTTTTAATCACTGAAATTAATACAAGACTAGACTGACTATATTTATTTGAAGAAGAAGAGTAATTTAACCTGAAACTTTAAAAAAAATCACACTAAAGACATCCATTCAAAAAGTATAAAACAAAAAAAAAGGATACCATAAGGTATCCTTCGTAGTAGCGGGAACTGGACTCGAACCAGTGACCTTCGGGTTATGAGCCCGACGAGCTACCAACTGCTCCATCCCGCGATATATCTTAAATATTTTATATCTTTTTCAGAGTTTAAAGGTGAAGTTAGCGTTTCTTACTTCCTGTTTCCTTTATTGTGATACAAAGGTAAGTAGATATTATGAAAAATCAAGTACCTTTGTAAAAAATTATTCATATGACCGAAAAAACACACAAAGCTGGTTTCGTAAATATCATTGGAAAACCTAATGTGGGCAAGTCTACATTAATGAATGTCCTTGTGGGTGAGCGGCTTTCCATTATTTCATCCAAAGCACAGACCACCAGGCACCGTATACTGGGATTAATGAATGACGAAAACTACCAGATTGTTTTTTCGGACACCCCAGGGATGCTGAAGCCAAAATATGAATTACATAAGAGCATGATGAGCTTTGTCAACCTTTCTCTGGAGGATGCTGATGTAATCGTTTTTGTAACGGACCTCTATGAAACTGAAGATGAAATCCAGGAAGTAATTGAAAAAATCAACGCTTCAGGAGTACCAGTATTATTAGTGATCAACAAAATAGACCTCTCCAAGGAAAATAAATTGGAGGAAGTGACCGAATATTGGACTTCAAGGATCAAAGCCGATACCGTGATCCCAATTTCAGCCACGGAAAATTTCAATATTGAAAGAATTCTTCAGGAAATCCTGGATCGTTTACCTGTTCACCCACCTTATTATGACAAGGGGGAACTAACAGATAAACCGGAACGTTTTTTTGCCTCTGAAATCATCAGGGAAAAAATATTCACCAATTATAAAAAGGAAATACCTTATAGCTCTGAAGTAGTCATTGACGAATTTAAAGAGGATGCCAAAATCATTAAAATCAGGGCATTAATCTTTGTGGAAAGATCCAGTCAAAAGGGTATTATCATTGGTGAAAAAGGAAAAGCACTTAAAAGAGTTGGCACCTTGGCCAGGGAAGCCTTAGAAGAGTTTTTTGGCAAAAAAGTGTTCCTTGAAACGCATGTGAAGGTAGAGGACGATTGGAGAAAAAATAAAAATAAATTACGAAAATTTGGTTACGACCAATAATATAAAGAAAGCAGAAAAATGTCTAATATCGTAGCAATAGTAGGAAGGCCAAATGTAGGGAAATCTACTTTTTTCAATCGACTAGTAGAAGAGAGAAAAGCCATTGAAGATAACGTGAGTGGGGTCACCCGTGATCGTCACTATGGACACGCTCAGTGGGGAGGGAAGTTTTTCTCTGTAATTGACACTGGCGGGTACGTAACTGGATCAGACGATGTTTATGAGGCGGAAATCCGCAAGCAGGTAAACCTTGCTTTGGACGAAGCTAGTGTGATTTTATTCGTTGTAGATTGTATTGATGGTCTGACAGATTTGGACAAGGAATTTGCCAATGAACTCAGGTCATCCAAAAAGCCTATCTATTTGGTAGCCAACAAGGCAGATACACAAGAAAGAATGTTCATGGCCAACGAGTTTTATGAACTGGGCATTGGAAACGAAAAAATATTCCCAATTGCAGCCGTAAGCGGCAGTGGAACAGGAGATTTATTGGACGAACTGATCACTCATTTCGAAGATGAGGGCCAGGAAAACCCTGACTTTGGAATTCCTAAAATTGCCATCTTGGGTAGACCTAATGTGGGTAAATCCTCATTCCTTAATGCATTATTGGGTTCTGAAAGATCCATTGTCACCAATGAAGCAGGAACTACCAGAGATGCGATCCACACCCATTACACCCTTTACGGAAAGAACTTCATCATCACAGATACTGCTGGGATCCGTAAAAAATCACGTGTAAAGGAAGATATCGAATTTTATTCGGTCATGCGCTCATTACGTACTTTGGAGGACTCTGATGTGATCATCGTGATGGTGGATGCAACTAGAGGTCTGGAAGCCCAGGATGTCAACTTGATTTCGTTGGGAATCAAAAACAATAAGGGAATTATGATCATGGTCAACAAGTGGGACTTAATTGAAAAAGACCACAAGACCATGGACAAGTTTAAGGAAAATATGATGGAGAAACTGGGAGAGAACAAGTGGATCCCAATCATCTTTACCTCAATGATTACCAAGCAACGAATTTTTCAAGCTATTGAGTTGGCGGTGGAAGTATATGACAATAAGACCAGAAAAATTTCCACCTCTAAATTGAATGATAAAATCCTTCCTGAGATCGAGCGTTATCCACCACCAGCATACAAAGGGAAGTATATCAAGATAAAATATATCACTCAGTTGCCAACCAAAAACCCGGTATTTGCCTTCTTCTGTAACCTACCTCAATACTTGAAGGCTCCTTATACCAGATACCTGGAAAACAGATTGAGAGAACACTTTGATTTCCAGGGAGTTCCAATAAAAATCACTTATAAGAAAAAGTAAAAATATTTTTCATGGAATTGATCAAAATATGGTTTCACAGACGTACATTTGCGGACTTATTTTAAGATAATTCAACACATGAAAAAACTATTCGTGATGTTTGCCATTTCCGGTCTGGCATTGACCGTATCATGTGGCAAAAAAGATGCTCAACAAACTGAAGAGATCATCGAAGTTCAACCTGCTGAGGTTGAAGAAACCATTGAAACTTCAATTGAAGAATCAGAAGAATCCATGGAGGAAGTTATTGATTCATTAGAGGAAATCACTGAAGAACCTCTTCAAGATATCAATGGCTAATTAGATTTATTGAAATTTTATGAGGAGCACTGAGCAATCGGTGCTCTTTTTTTTATTTAATTCGCTTTTAGATGGACAATAAAGTAAAGTTAGAAATCTTAAGCATTTTCAAAGAAAAGGTACCAGAAAATGCCGTTCAGTACTGCTGGGACCTCTGGGCAGAGGATCCATTTCACTTTACCATCAGTAAATCCAGACAAACCAAACTTGGGGACTTCAGGTATAGGGCAGACCGAAAGATTCAAAAAATCACCATCAATCACGATCTTAACCCCTATCAGTTTTTAATAACCTATATTCATGAAGTAGCCCATTACAGAACTTTTAAACTTTTTGGGATAAAAATTAAACCGCATGGATCTGAATGGAAAAGGCAATTTCAAACACTATTGGCCCCTTTACTTTCTGATCTGATTTTCCCCAAAGACATACTGCTCCCACTCAAAAGACATATGATCAATCCCAAAGCTAGCTCAGGAGCGGACTTTTGGCTGATTAAAGAATTAAGAAAATACGATAAACAAGAAGTAGACTCCAATTACATCTACTTAAATGAAGTGGGAATTGGGACTGTATTTGAAATTAAAGGCCGCCAATTCAAAAAGATCCAACCAAGGCGTACAAGAATCCTTTGTGAAGAAATTCCATCTGGAAAAAGGTATTTAATCTCAGGAAATGCAGAAATCAAAATAAACGAGAAACACCCAGCAAGAGACTAAAACAGTCTTCTAAACTTATGAAAAGCCCCTGTTTTTCTTAGTCATTTTTCCTCAGCTCAAAGCACCAACTTTAAATATGCTGTATTACCCCCCCAATGAATCTCCAAAATCACAAGTCCAGACATCTGCCCTCCCAACAATACCTTTAGCTTATTATTTAATTCCTCAACAGAAACTGCTGTTATTTCTTGAGATCGAAAAAGGGAATTATATGCAGTTAATTTAATTTGATGAGTCTTCTTTAACTCTCCATTAAATGCTATACTCACTTCCTGTCCATTGGAAGGATTGGGAAAGACTTTCCATAAACTCTTTTCTCTTTGGTAAGCAATCCGTACAGAAACCGTTTCACTGTAGTTATATTTTCCAGAAATACCGACCTCCTTGACCCTATAATAAGCCCTACCTCCTGCATCAGGTAATTTATTGTCCAAAAATTCATATTGTAAATCTCCGTCTAGTTGAACACCTACATTTCCAATGACCTTAAAATCCTGAATACCGTTCAAGGAACGCTCTATAATGTAATGACTAACATCCACCTCTTGCAACAAAGACCAGCTGAGCTGAACGCCTCTTTGATCAAATGATAATTTTGCATTCACTTCACCCCAAACAACAGGTAAAATCTTTGCCCCTAGCTTGATAACCACCACCCCATCAGCTCCTTTGCCACCTTTGCTTACTCCAGCACCTCCTCCAGAACCTGTATTTTCTTTTCCTGGTCCACCATTACCGTATGCATTGCCATCACCCCCTATACCAGAACCGCCAACAGACGCTTGCATATCGCCATTATTCTTTCTTCCAGTAGCTCCACCACCTGCCGCAAAAAAATTCCCAATTGTAACTGAAGAGAACTCCGAAAACATATCAATCTGCCTTCCAAGGCCACCCTCTCCTGGATTATGGCCATTCCCTGCACTATTTCCTAATCCTCCAGCACCTCCTCCGCCTCCGCCTGCACGATTATTACTTGCACCACTCTGATGCCCATTTCCTCCCGCATTACTATGACTTGGGGCATTGCCATTGCCACTCCCTCCGTGATAACTATTTCCAGGAGATGCAGCCCCACCCCCCCCGTTACCGCCTACTTTACCATTAGCTATACCTGGATTACTGGAAACAGTACCACCGCCGCCACCGCCTATAGCCTCCACACTATTAAAGCTTGAATTACCTCCATTATTTCCTGTTTCACTTAAGCTCGCAGCACCTTCACCACCATCTCCTACCGCTACTTGATAACTTGCGCCTGGACTAAGAATCATCGAAGCCCTATAAATCACCTCACCGCCACCGCCACCACCGGCACTTTCTCCCAAGCCTCCGCCTCCACCACCAGCAACAATCATCACTTCAACATCATCATAGTTTTGCGGCATTGTAAAGACTTCATCACAGTAATAAACATACAAAATACCATCTCCATCTGCTGTGTAAAAAGTATCGAAACACGCATTATCATCGAATAAACTTTCGCAATCTAAGGTGATTGACTGATGGGATATACCGCGACCTTCAATAACCAAATCAATACTATTACATCCCAAGCTTTCTAAAGTGGGCACCACACCACAACTGCTCCAAGCGTTTCCACTTGAGACAACAGAACTATTTCCTCCCGCATTTGGCAAATCGAAATAGAGATCATTACATCCAGCGTACCCCTGCAAAGTGTATAAAACTGGATCGACGCCAGAAAAAGACACATTATAATCGACTACAATATCATAATTATACCCTCCACCTATGGCGCACTGATCATTATTGATAACTACCTCAATCATCTCCAACTCAATATTTACCTCATAGTTATCCCCTTCTACCACAAGTGTATTACATTTTGCATGGACGTCTTGGAGAGAAATAATTAAAAAAACAATGAGTACAAAGGCCACTCTTTTAATAGATCCATTGCAGAACAGCGCAGTAAAAGCACAAGTTATTCCGGTCATTTGTTTCCAATTTGTCAAACGTCAAGGAGTAGGGCGGCTCACTTAACAGTCAGGTGATATGATACTCACATTACATATGACACAGATTTCTATTACAACTAAACCTATCTTAGTAACAAATATGCATCACATAGAAACAAATATATAAAAACTTAAAAAAGAAAAAACAGTTTCCTTTACTTTTTACCGTTCATTTCGTTTTTCCATATGTTCATTTACCTATTGATAACTTTTATATATTCCGCACTTTCTCCCCATCGCAGTTCAAGCACTACCAATCCACTAGAAAAATTTCTGACTGTCTCGGCCAGCTCATAATTCAGCTCAGCCAATGAGGTGACCTTCTGGTAAGCTGTTGCATTTATAGTATTAAAAATCCTAAAGTTGATTAGCTCTCCTTTATATTGTTCTTTTTTGGTTAAGACCAGTTTTAGCCATTCTCCTTTTGTAGGATTAGGATATACCTTCCAAACCCCATGAGTATAATTGATCGTTGGCATCTCCACCATCAAAGTTTTGCTATAGGAATAGCCTCCATCAAGATCCACCTGCTTGATTCGATAATAAAGCCTTTCAGCATTTATGGGCGGTTCAGTGTCCTTAAAGGAATAATAGGAAATCAAATCCGACCAACCCACAGCAGCTACCCTTCCTATCTCCTGGTATTTATCCACCCCATCGACCGAGCGCTCTATTTCAAAATGGTTGTTTTCCCATTCCTTGGAGGTGGACCAATCCAACTTAATGGACTTATCATACGTGATATATTCTGCAGAAAAACCGTCCCAAAGTACAGGCAATACTGCTGCCAATCGACTAAAACATTCTCCAGTAATATTCACATCATCCGCTTGACCGACTGCATAAACACCAGGCTCTTCATTACCGCTTCTGTCGTAATTCTCTTCTCCCGAATCAAGAATAATTGATCCATTCTCTCCATCCAAAAGTGATGCATCTCCATTATTTTCAATAAATGTGGCCACCTTAATCATAACACAAGGACTTCCTACTCCTATCACCGTACCGCTATCGTCATCTCTTGCATTTCTGAACCCATCAGTTACCGATTCTATGACACCCCTAAGTGTTATTTCGCCAGTATTAGTAATTTCCCCATAAGCTCGTAATGTTAAAATATCTGAAGTCCCGGATTCATTATGGAACTCATTTCCAACATTAATTATTGCATCAATATCAGATAAAAACTCACCATTATTAACAAAATCACCCGAAATATTTATTGAACCATAATTATTAAATTCCCCTCCTTCATCAATATTAAACTGATCATTCTCCTCACGACCTTCTCCTCCCGGACGGATATAAAATCCCGCTTCTATAAACAAATCCGCATCTACATCGCCATAACTCTCATAATCTCCATAACTATAATTATTAAATGTCTGACCATCTTGCAATGTTAAAACAGTACTCCCAATAAACTTTCCATAATTGTTTACTGTCCAAGTACCCGGCCATATTTGTCCCCAATTTTCATCATCATTATCAGTTATGGCACTACCAAATTCATAAGTAACCTCTTCATCGATACAAATTACTGCATCAGCAGATAAATTGATGATTGTCCCAGAAAAAATCCCAGTCCCTTCAATACAAACATTTGTCAATCCCGAAGCATCATGGACTCCGTTATCGCTACCTGAAATGGTAATTGTCAAATCATTAACTGGATGACAATTACAATTACCTCCTTGTCCATACACTTCCTCACTTACAAAAAGTGCCAAAAAAATCACTAAAAATATGAAATGCAGATTTTTCATGATCAACGAATCAAAAACCGAAATATGTTTTTACATATATTTTTTTGTATTATAAATATATAATTTAGCTTTTTGAAACGTAAATAAAAAGGTTTTACCCCTAAAAAAATGTCGTTCATAAAAAAAATCCTCTCCAGGGAACCACACCTAGAGAGGATTAAAACAATAAAAGCAACCTGAATTTTAACCTAAATAATTTCTCAATTTTCTTTTACTCGAATAGCAGGTAATATTTAATACATGTTTTGATACAAAATAAGTTGGTTTCCCATAGATTACCCTGTTTTCCATAGAGTTAACAGTATTTTTCCGTGCTAATCTGTGGAATCCGTGAGATACCTTTTTATAAAATCACCTTAATATACTCTACATGATTATCCCACATCATCTCCACCACTACCAAGCCAGCGGAAAACTGACCTAGCACCTCTGCTATTTTAGGGTTAAGGGCCTGCGCATTACTTACCTTAACTAGCCCAGAGGAATTCAGGCTATCGAAAACCCTAAAGCTCACCTCTTCACCTTGATATAATTCTTGGTTGAGTAAGGCCACTTTTACCTGCTCACCCCTACTTGGATTGGGATAGGCGCGCCAAACATTTTTGGTAGTTTTGATATTGGGAAGATCAATAGCAATGACATCACTAAATGTTTCTTCACCATCCAAACTCACTTGTTTAATTCTATAATAGGCCTTCTTGGCGGTTACCAAAAGATTTTCATCTTCAAAATCATAATAAGTCATCTTATCAGACCAGCCTATTCCTTGGACAGCACCGATTTTTTCAAACGCATCGATTCCATCAAATGATCTCTCCACCTCAAAATGACTATTGTCACTCTCCTTTAATGTGGACCAGTTCAATACAACCTTATTGACGCTTTTATTATATTCCCCAGAAATCTCTAAAGCTTGAACAGGAAGCAAACGGCAGGAGTTATTAAATTTTCCGTTATCAATCTCCTCAGCATCCGGTTCATCCCAAATAATTCCACAATAATATACTTGGGCATTTTCTGTAGCTTTTATAATAGCCGCACCATTATTGATAATATCACCGCCCACATCTACTTCACTATCTCCATTAAATGTAATATCTGTGGTCCCCCCTAGAACTATATCTCCCTCAATTACTATTTCTGCAGTCCCATATGAATTCAACTGATGATTACTCCCCCCTTGTATATCAACTTTCGCAGTTCTAAAGAATCCATAAACATCAATACGAGAACTATTCCCATTATAATTTGTTGGACCACTAGAAACAAGTGAGCCACCATCCAAAATTTCAATAATAGCTCGCCCTCTTAAATCGATTAATTCAGTATTCACAAATGAATTATAATCGCCGTCTATTTTTAAAATTGTATTATTTGAATTAGTCCCTAAAGACATTTTAAGCTCCCCTTGAATATCAATTTCACCTCCATTCTCCACATTAAAGAAAATTATATCTTCGGAATTAATCTCTACATTTCCGACAATTGTTAAAACCGCACCATTATCTACAGTCAATTGATTAAAAGTACCTCCAAAGACCAGGTAATCACCTCCTGTATCATAACTGATATCATCATTGATCACAATATTCACTTCACAACCTGAAGTGTTCGTTAAAGGTGGGGCAGAATTGGCTGTACAGCCAGACGTAGCACTGACATTCCAACAGTCAGCATCTCCCCAAGTGCCATTACATCCACTATTACTTGGACTGTAGGTAAAAGTCTGCCCATACACATTAGCCCCTAGCATTAGCAAAAAGGTTAATTGCATCAGTATGGACAAATTTCTTTTCATCTCTAAAAATATTTATTTACATTTTTATGTTTTTCCTATACAAATATTAGTATTTAAAATTATTATTAAAAACATTTATTGATTTTTATTTACACTTTTTTGTTTTTTATATATTGTTTTTTACCGTTTGGAATATCAATAAAACAAAAAAGCCCCTATATATCATATATAGAGGCTTTTTACAAAAACCAGCCGACAAAATTGATGTGGAGTAATAATTATTAGAGTTATAAGCTCAACTGAGCTCAAACAAAAAAAATGAACATTTTCAACAAAACTCACTGATAATTAATCACATAAAAAATACCAGATGCAAGATCAAGGCTTGTATTAAAATGTTTGATTTATTGAGTCACTGCTTAAAAAGGCAGCAACATATTAAAAAATGTGCATATCATTAAGGACACCAGTAGCTTTTGAACAGAAAATATTCTTTCAAAAAGCACTTAAGAGTCAGAAAAATGAGGTTTTATTCTGTGTAAACCTGTCTTCCTCCAAGTAGATCTGTGGAATCCGTGAGAAGTAAGAACTGGTCAGATAATCAGATTTACCAATATCGTCGTTCTTTCATTCACTATCGCTTAATCAGCTTTAACATTTCTTTCTTATCATCCCATTGAATTTCAAGCAAATAAAAGCCACTCCCAGCGTTTTCCAACAACCTTCGCAATTCCAAGCTTAACATTTCCTCCCCCAAAACATCCATATAAGGTGAAACACTGGAAACTCCCACCAACCTAAACCTTAATGGATCATTTGCAGCAGTTACACTACGAGTGTCCTCCACTGATAATTCATTACCAACTACAGGATTAGGGTAAATCTTCCAAACCCTAGCAATAGACGAAATTTCTGGAATCCCTAAGGATCTTACATCACTAAAAGAAAATTTTCCATCCAAATCAACTTGTTTAATCCTGTAATAAAGAACGGCTCCTTTAGAAGGCAAAGACACATCATTGAACTCATATTCAACTAACTCATCTGTCCAACCCACCGCCTGCACTTCTCCAATCTTTTCAAATGCTTCGACTCCATCTACAGATCTTTCAATTTCATAATGACTACTCTCCCATTCTCTGCTGACAGTCCATTTGACGAATGCGTCTCTATTCGAACTTATAAAATCGACTTGCCAATCTTCCCAAGCAACGGGCAGAACTGCCAAAACTCTCAATCCAAAATTGGCATTGACTACTGAAGTATTGTTCAAGTTAAAAGCCTCCAAGACCCCATCCTCACCCATTAGATTTACCCCTACATCTGTTCCCAATTGTTCCCCTGAATTTTCAAAGCTCTCCGGCAAGGAAGGAGCAGGGCTTGGCTCCCCTTCCAAAGCATCTACAATAGAGAGAATCACCTTATATACACCATCTGGCACCCGATCAATCGTATATGTTCCATCTACCAAAACCGGTGCAGAGGCCACTACCAGATCTGATTCATCCACGATCAATGCATAAAGCCCCGTAGCCAGAGTAGGAAGTCCACTCACCAAATTATCATCTAAGCCATCCTCATCATCAAACACATTCCCCTGAAAAGTCAGGTACCGATAACCGTCTTCCTCATTGACTTCTGCATAATAGGAAGCCGCCCAAGTATTGATGGTGTTTTCGTTCCCGAACCCCTCATTCCCATCTGCATACCAAATATGTGAAGTCCCAGCTTCTCCAGTTACATTTACTTCCAAGGACTGCTCATTATCAACGGAAATTCCAGAATCATCCCAGTAAATGTCATTATTCTCTGGATCCCCAGGCCGGACATTGGTAATGGTAATCCCTAAACTCTGCTCCATATCATATACTGGGAAATGTACGGGGGCAAAGACTACGGCGGCAAAAACTTCAATCTGGGAACCACTTACAATCACATTACCATTGGCATCCTCTCCATCCCAATAAATCTGGTAATCACCTGGAGCAGCATAACTTTCACTCATGATAATATCTACACCACCATCATAGACTCCATTTCCATTTAGATCAATCAATACATCTACTATTCCCGGAAGGCTAATATTGAATTCTACCCAAGCCTCGCCCCCAGTTCCGCTGGGAACCTTCTCCTGATAGACGATATCTAAAGTAGCTGTAGGTACATCGGTAGTCGGCCAAAATTCATGATCTGGATCATTTAAGAAAAGTGGATATTGGTAATTGGAAGAAGTTCCAGAAATGGACTTCCTGTTTTCGGTATGACTTCCTTGATCATTTCTAGGACCATCAGCATTGGCGAAAAAATTAACATAGCCACCATTGGCACCACCAAAATGCGCGTATTTGACAAAATAGGACTCCCCATCGCCTCCAAAAGTATCATCTACAGGCACAAAAAAACCAAAATTATCATGAAAGGATTGACTGTTTGCCACCCCTTCTTCACTAGGAAGCCCATTGTACACACTCCAATACTTACAGTACACCCTTCCTGATTGGATCTCATCAGAAGCATTGACGACTGTAATATCCCAGTAATCAATCTGGAACCCATTTCCAATGATATCACCATCTTCATCAGAAATCTCAATCCAAAAAGCCCTGTCAGCCCCGGTATTATTAGTAAACCAAAAAGCATCATATCCGCTTCCCCCAACTATGGCATCTGGTCCACTGGCTGCCTCAAGCGCATCCCCAGGTCTGCCCTGATCAGCTCCATCTGAACCAGCATCGTAATATTCATCATCGATTTCCACCATATCACCACCTGTGCCGGTAGGAAAAAAGGAGGTATCAGTATCATCATACAACCACCGTACCCGCATATTATCACCTCCACTCCGCTTTCTAAATCCCCAATAAACAGTCTCCCCATCCTTTACATAAACATAAAATCGGTGGTCGGGATTGTAATTATCTGTGTTTGAAGGCAACATCATAAAACCCCGCGTACCATACCCCGTGTTGGATGAACTGCTATTGGCAGGCACCCAAAGCCAACTCCATCTATCAGAAGCCGTCCCCCAATCTCCAGAACCTTCCGCAAAGCAGGATTGTCCAAAAAGTGGGCTTAGCCAAATACATAACCCAATAATCAATATCAGGGTATATTGAGATGAAATTAATTTTATCGATCGTTTCATGCATCTTTCAGTGTGGATAAAACATGCACTTAAACTCTTAGCCAAAGTAAGACCTAATGGTGAGTCAAGTCTTATCAAAAAGGATAGAATTAAGTTTAAATAATTCCCTAGATTATTTCATCGTAGAAATAACGTATTTCAAACAACAAATAAATCCATACATTATTCTATTAATCAACGTATACACACAAATATATAAAACAAAAAATTAAAATATTGTAGATTAGCGAAATTATGTTTTGAATAACAAAATATTTACAAAAAAATACAAAAACACTTATTTGAAATGACACAAAAAAATCCCCATTCTTTTTCAAGAATGGGGATTTAGGTATTTTATTGATATTCAGCCCTATCCGTTCATACTGATCAAAAACTCTGCATTGTCTCGAGTACCCTTCATTCTCTGGAGCAAGAATTCCATAGCTTCCTGTGAAGTCATATCGGACATCAGTTTTCTCAGGATCCAAACTCTTTGCATCTCTTCTTTCTCCATCAATAGATCCTCTCTCCTAGTACCAGAACCAGGAACATCGATAGCTGGATAGATCCTTCTGTTGGAAAGTTTTCTATCTAAACTCAATTCCATATTACCAGTACCTTTGAATTCCTCAAAGATTACCTCATCCATTTTGGAACCAGTCTCTACCAAAGCAGTAGCTATGATGGTCAGAGAACCACCATTCTCCACATTTCTGGCCGCACCAAAGAAACGCTTAGGCTTGTGCAGTGCATTGGCATCCACACCACCCGAAAGGATCTTTCCTGACGATGGTACTACCGTATTATAGGCTCTGGCCAACCTGGTAATGGAATCCAAAAGAATAACCACATCATGACCACATTCCACCATTCTTTTGGCCTTTTCCAAAACCATAGCAGAAACCTTTACATGACGTTCAGCCTGTTCATCAAATGTAGAAGAAATCACTTCTGCCTTTACAGACCTCGCCATATCAGTCACCTCTTCTGGGCGTTCATCAATCAAAAGAATCATCAAATGACATTCAGGATGGTTTTCCGCAATGGCATTGGCTATCTTTTGAAGCAATACAGTTTTACCGGTCTTCGGCTGAGCCACAATCATACCACGTTGCCCCTTACCAATTGGAGCAAAAAGATCGACAATCCTAGTAGAGAAGTTATCTGCCCTAGTGGTCAGTTGCAATCTCTCCTCAGGGAATAATGGGGTAAGGTATTCAAATGGAATCCTATCTCTGATTTCCTCAGTAGTCTTACCGTTTACTGAGCTCACCTTCAATAGGGCAAAATACTTTTCACCTTCTTTTGGTGGCCTGATCTGACCTTTGATATTATCTCCGGTCTTCAATCCAAATAACTTGATTTGAGAAGGGGAGACATAAATATCATCAGGAGAAGCTAAATAATTATAATCCAAGGACCTCAAGAAACCATATCCATCAGACATAATCTCAAGCACCCCTTCATTTTCAATAATCCCATCAAATTCCTTAACGGCAACTGAATACTTTTTCTTATTGCCATTGGTCGGTACAGATGAAGCCTCTTCTTGGCTTTTTATGTTTTTTCTTTTTGGAATATCTGCATCAGCATCTGCCGGACGCTCTACCGCTACTCGGTGGGCTTCCTCATCCACCACAGCCTTTCTTCTAGGTCTAAAGCTTCTAGGCTTGTTTTCTTCATCAGCTTTTGCAGAAATTTCTTCTTTTTTTGCTTGGGCTTTAACTTCCGGAGCACTTGTCTCCTGCTTTTCCCTAGGCTTTGGTTTAGGCTTATGACTTGCCTCAGCAGGTTTTTCCTCTACTTTTTCTCTTTTTGGAGCAGGTTTAACTGGCTTCTCTTCACTTACAGCCTCACTCTTAACATCGGAAACATTCTGCCTTTTGAACTTAGGCTTGCTTTCCTTTTTCTCTTCTACTACTTCCGGAGCTTTGTTTTCTTCAGTTTGGACTTTCTCAGTTTCAGCTTTTGAAGGTTTTTTCTTTGGAAGGGCTTTCTCTGGGGTGATAGCTTGCTGATCTAAGATGGCATAAATGAGATCATCCTTTTTTAGGGACTTGAAGTTCTTAACCCCAAGTTCTTCTGCTATCTCCTTTAATTCAGATAGCAATCTGATTTTTAGTTCTTCAATATTATACATAAAAAACGTATAAGATGTACTTGATGTGATTAATTGAAATTAGTACTGTGACTATTTAATTGATTGGTATAAAAAGATATCTGTGAATTTAGATGGATCCACAGGGCGTGGATCATGAACTTTTTGATATCACAATATTACAGTAAGCAACTTTAATACGCAAACTTTTTCTTCTAGGATATTTTTTTTTGTGAAATTATTTTGCTTACCCTGTTAGATTTCCCTAATAAATAGGGCCTAATTATTTTAGCCCCAATGACTTTGAAAGCCATTTTTAGGTATATTTCCTAAATATATACGGAGTTTAAAGAGCTTTGTTATCAGGAATAATCTACAAAAAATACACCAGCTCTTTTTTTTGTCTTAGCAATCCTTTTGCTCTATATGAAATCATTATCTTTGCAATTCTAAATAAAGCTAAGCGATACACATGCTACAAGTAAATTTTATTCGTGACAATTTTGATCAGGCAGTAGAAGGATTAAACAAACGTTTTTTCCCTGAGGCAGCTCAAAAACTGCAGGATGTCCTGGATTTAGATAAAAAAAGAAAAGAAACTCAATTAGAGAGAGATCAGCTTCAAGCCGAATCCAACAGCATTTCCAAAAAAATTGGAATGCTTATGAAAGAAGGCAAAAAAGATGAAGCCAATGAAGTAAAAGCTAGAACAGCTGAAATCAAAGGCCAAATAAAATCCTTGGAAGAAAGCTATAACGAGACCGAAGATTCCCTTCGCTCGCTATTATATAATATCCCCAATATTCCTCATAGTTCTGTTCCTGCAGGAAAATCAGCAGAGGACAATGAAGTGGTATTTGAACACGGTGAAACACCCAACTTATACGCGGGCAACCAGGCTCACTGGGACTTGATCAAAAAGTACGACATCATAGACTTTGAACTAGGGAATAAAATCACTGGTGCTGGATTTCCTGTTTATAAGGGCAAAGGAGCCAGACTTCAAAGAGCCTTGGTCAACTTTTTCCTTGATGAAGCTACCAAACAGGGCTATAATGAAGTTCAGCCACCGATTCTTATCAACGAGGACAGCGGTTATGGCACTGGTCAGTTACCTGACAAAGAAGGTCAAATGTACCATGCTACTGCAGACAACCTTTTCCTGATCCCAACAGCTGAAGTCCCTGTGACAAATATGTACAGGGATGTGATGGTCAAGGAATCTGATCTCCCTATAAAAAACACTGCCTTTACGCCATGTTTTAGAAGGGAAGCGGGCAGCTGGGGTGCCCACGTGAGAGGACTAAACAGATTGCACCAATTTGACAAGGTGGAAATTGTACAGATTAGTCACCCGGACAAATCATATGAAGCCTTGGAAGACATGAGCCTTTACGTTCAAGGACTCTTAAAAAAACTAGGTCTTCAATACCGCGTCTTAAGACTTTGTGGAGGAGATACTGGCTTTACTTCTGCCCTTACGTATGATATGGAAGTTTACTCAGCCGCTCAGGGAATGTGGCTTGAAGTAAGTTCAGTAAGTAACTTTGAAACATACCAAGCCAATAGACTAAAGCTCAGGTTCAAGGATGAAAATAAGAAAACAGTCTTGGCACACACCCTAAACGGAAGTGCATTGGCTTTACCGAGAATTGTGGCATCCATTCTGGAAAACAACCAAACGGAAAAAGGCATTAAGATGCCTGAGGTACTGGTTCCTTATCTAGGCTTTGAATGGATTGATTAATTCTCATCTATCCATCATGCTAAATGCCTTTTCAGGACTTTCTGAAAAGGCATTTTCTATTTCAGCCCCTATTAGAAAAAAACAACTTGACAGCATCTTATTCAGCTAAACCAATCTTTCCTATATTTGTGCCGCTATGTGGAATGAAATAATTGTTTTGATCAAAAAGGAAATCACCCTAGAGTGGAGACAAAAATTCGCACTCAACGGTATCCTATTATATGTGGTCAGCGCAGTGTTCATCACTTACCTGAGTGTCGGTGCCAAGCAGGGCAACCTTTCCATCCCTACTTGGAATGCACTTTATTGGATCATTATATTATTCTCCTCAGTCAATGCTGTCGCCAAAAGCTTTGTCCAAGAACACCAGGGAAGACAGCTATATTATTATATGATTGCCTCTCCAGAATCAATTATACTATCAAAAATAATTTATAATACGCTTCTGACCTTGATATTGGCCCTATTGGGGTATACTGTATTCAGCATCATTTTGGGTAACCCGGTTCAGGACCAGGGAATGTTCATCCTCAACCTACTACTAGGGTCGGTTGGATTTTCTGCCTGTCTTACCATGGTTTCAGGCATCGCTTCCAAAGCAAGTAACAATGCCACCTTAATGGCCATTTTGAGTTTCCCTATTATCATTCCTATACTTTTGATGGCCATAAGAATCTCAAAAAATGCGATAGATGGTCTTGACAGAGGAATAAGCCTTGATAAACTTTTCACCCTTTTAGCTATAAATGCAATAATTGGCGTTACGGCTTATATACTCTTCCCCTATCTCTGGAGAAGCTAAGAGAGTTTACAGACTAGGGAGCGTCCGCCCATGTAACTTTTTAAGGAAAAGGTCGAAAATGAGGAACTTATACCTTACTTTTGCATTTGTATAGCAAATTTATCAAAATGCGAGCACACTGGTGGAAAGTATTGGCGATCATACTATTAGCATACACGATTGTCGCCGGTCTTCTATTTGAAGTACCTAGATTACCCATTCTCAACGAAACAATCCGCGCACTTTATTTTCATGTGACCATGTGGTTTGGGATGATTCTCATGCTGATGGTGGCAGTGGCATATAGTGTAAAATACCTCAGGTCCGGCAATCTGCAGGACGATGATGTGGCCTTGGAATTCACCAATGCAGCCATATTATTTGGCGTACTCGGCATCATTACCGGTATGCTTTGGGCCAAGTTTACCTGGGGCGATTATTGGAGTGGAGACCCTAAGCAAAATGCAGCGGCCATAGGCTTGTTGATGTATTTCGCTTACCTCATCTTAAGGAATTCGCTAACTGACGTTCATCAAAGAGCCAGAATTGGCGCTGTATATAATATTTTTGCTTTTGCGGCCTTTATCCCGTTGATTTTTATTTTGCCACGTCTTACTGACAGTCTACACCCAGGAAATGGTGGCAACCCAGGCTTCAATGCCTACGATATGGACAGCAAGCTCCGCATGGTATTTTACCCTGCAGTAATTGCCTGGACATTATTGGGTGTTTGGCTTTCCAACCTTAGAATAAGAGCAAAGAGATTAGAAAGAAAATTAGAAGATAAAATTATTAATCAACATTAAATGCGAAAGTGGTTAGTGGTTTTCCTGCTTTTCATCAGCCTTCAGGTGGTGGCCCAGGAAAAAACAGAAATCAAAACTGAAGATTACGAGAATTACAGTGTAGACATGGCTGACCAAATGCGCGAAAACGGAAAAATCTACGTTTTGGTTGGCATAATTGGAATTGTTATGGGAGGTATTTTGGTTTACCTAGTAGGAACCGACAAAAAACTCTCACGGCTAGAAAAGGAATTCAACAGCTAAACCCCAAGCAAAGGATTTGCGTAAGGATTTTAGTCAACAAGATTAAACATGAAAAAGGGACATATAATAGGACTGGGTATCATTGCAGTGGCCATTATGATAATCATTTCCTCAATTGGAGATGCCAGTTCATACGAGAGTTTTTCCACAGCCAAAGAAATGGCCAACAGTGGGGATGACGCGCCGATACATGTTGTCGGTCAACTGACCAAAGACAGCATGGGTACTGTCACAGGCTTGGAAGTAAGTGAGGACAAAACCTCTTTTACCTTTACCATGATAGACAACGATGGCACTGTGCAACAAGTTTATTATAATGAACCCGTTCCTTCTGACTTCACTCGTTCTGAGCAGGTAGTGGTTATAGGCTCTTATAAAAATGAAAAAATGTTTGTTGCAGATAAAATATTGATGAAGTGTCCTTCAAAATATCAGGAAACGGAGCTTAAAGCAGCCTCCATGTAATCTTCATCAAATTTTGCACCTTAGATTTTCTCTAAAATTATGATCAATACCTTTATAGGTAACCTCGGCCATTTCATGGTGATTTTGGCTTTTGTTAGCTCCCTTGTCACGGCCTACTCCTATTATCAATACACGGTAGTTTCTGAAATAGAAAAAGCCAACTGGAGAAAATTCAGCAGGGTTTTCTTCTATATTCATGCCTTTTCTGCTGTCTCCATAGCAGCAATACTTTTCTATATAATTTATACATTCAGATTTGAATACTTTTATGCCTATTCGCATGCCTCCAAATCATTGCCTGTTCACTATATGATCTCCAGTTTCTGGGAGGGACAGGAAGGCTCATTTATCCTATGGATATTTTGGGACGTAATTCTGGGATTGGTACTTATCCACACCAACAAATCTTGGGAGGGTCCAGTAATGGTCGTTTTCTCCTTGGTGCAAGCTTTCCTTGTATCCATGATTTTAGGTGTTGTGATCGGAGATTTAAAGATAGGAAGTTCTCCATTTATCCTATTAAGAGAAGTAGCCAATGCGCCTATATTTGAAATTAATCCTGATTTCGTTCCTGAAGATGGAACGGGACTAAATCCATTGTTGCAAAATATCTGGATGGTCATCCACCCCCCAACGTTATTCTTGGGTTATGCCTCCACATTAGTTCCCTTTGCCTATTTGATGGCTGGCCTATGGACCGGAAGGTTTAAAGAATGGATTAGACCAGCTTTACCTTGGACCATCTTCTCTGCGCTGATTTTGGGTATGGGAATAATCATGGGCGCCTACTGGGCATATGTAACACTAAACTTTGGAGGTTATTGGAATTGGGACCCGGTAGAAAACGCCTCTTTTGTTCCTTGGTTGATCATCGTGGCTTCTATCCACACCATGATCACCTTTAAGAAAAGTAGCACGGCATTAAAAACCTCCATAGTTCTCGTCACCCTACAGTTTATCCTGGTATTATACGCTACCTTCTTGGTAAGGTCAGGTGTATTGGGAGACACTTCTGTACACTCCTTTACAGATTTGGGACTATCAGGGCAATTACTGATTTATCTCTTCTTTTTCATGTTCGTGGCCATATATTTCTCGGCAAGGTCATGGAACAAAATCCCTACCTCTGAAAAAGAAGCTTCTGTATATTCCAGAGAGTTTTGGATATTCATTGGGGCCACCACTTTAGGCTTGATGGCTTTCCAAATTATATTGCCTACTTCCATCCCTGTATTTAATGCAATTGTAGAAGCATTTGGAGGCATCTCCAATATGGCACCTCCTGCTGATCCAGTAACTTTCTACACCAAATTCCAATTATGGTTTGGAGTGGTATTGGCATTGCTCACAGCTGTGGGGCAGTTTTTCTGGTGGAAGAAGATGGACAAAAAGGAGCTTAAAAATGCCCTTGCAACACCATATATCATTTCTCTACTTATAGCAGCTGTAATTATTACAGTAGCCAAAGTATTCAATATTTCCTATATGGTCATTGTCATGGCAGGTACTTTCACCATTGTCGCCAACGCTACAATACTGGCCGGACTACTCAAAAAGTCCACCTTTAAATTAGCTGGTGGTTCTTTGGCGCATATAGGCTTGGGATTAATCCTGATGGGAGTAATGTTCTCTTCAGGTTATTCAGATGTGATCTCCATTAACATGTCCGGCTTGACCTATAAAAAGGACTGGGAAGATGAGCTGAACAAGGAAAATGTACTGCTTTGGATCAACCAGCCCCTTCAGATGAAGGACTATGAAGTGGTGTATAGAGGTAGAAACAAAAAGCTAGAAGGAGTACCTGGTTATGTAAGTGTCAACAAATTGGAGTCTACTGACAATGTCAATGAAGCCATTGCATTAGAAGACATCACTATTGATGGTAAGACCTATCATAAGAAAGGCGATAAAGTAAAAATTGTACTAGAGGAAAACAGCTATTTTGAGATTGAGTATTACCAAGATCAACAACTGCAGTTCACTTTGTTCCCAATGTCTCAGCCAAACCCTACTATGGGTCTGATTTCATCTCCTGACTCAAAACACTTCTTACAGAAGGACCTTTACACGCACGTTTCTGCCATCAACAGTTATGATGATCCAGAGTGGAGTGAAGATAAAGTTTTTGAAGCATCTCCTGGAGAGCAATTCCATTTGGCGGACTATGTAACTACTTTCGAAGGTGGTGAGGTATTGAATGAGGTGGAAGGTGTGGACCTTCAAGAAGGTGATGTGGCGGTTAAAGCCAATCTTACCATTCACGACCATGATACTGAAATTCAACTGGATCCCATATTTTTGATCCGTGGGAATTCAGTGGGTAAAATTCCTTCGGTTAATAATGATCTGGGAGTAAAGGTACAAGTGGATAATATTTCACCTGAAACCAATAAATTCTCCTTCAAGGTCAATACCTATCAAAAAGATTATGTGGTGATGAAGGCATTGGTTAAGCCACATATCAATATACTTTGGATCGGCACCATTATTATGTTGATAGGATTTGGTGTAGCCATTTATAGAAGATATGATGAATTTGTAAAAATGAGAGATAAAGGGCTTGAATAAGCTTTTCTACAAATCAATAAAAAGTCTGTATTTGAATGCAGACTTTTTTTATGTCAAGGAAAGATGGTATATAAACTAATCCAAACTGGATTTGTCTTGATTGACACCTAAACATTTTGTACAATCAACGAAAGCCGTATCTTAGGTTTCCAAATCATTTAATAATCGTCTATCAACTCCCATGGAGAAATATTCTATTGCGATTTTAGGAACAGGAAATGTCGCCTGGCATTTGGCGCCAGCTTTGGAAAATGCTGGACATTCCATTACTGAGGTGTATAGTAGAGATTTTCACCGCGCAGAAAAAATCACCCAAAACCTATATACTGCTGAGGTAAAAACTGACCTGGACTTTTCCAATAGCGAGGCAGAGATTTACATTATGGCCATCAGTGACTATGCCATTGAGCAAATGGCTGACTCCATTATATTACCCGAAAACAGTGTACTTCTTCACACTTCCGGCAGTATGGATCTGAATATCTTGGGCTATAGTTCAGCCACCTACACTGGTATATTCTATCCATTACAAAGTTTCAGCAAATCGCGCCCCTTGGATTTTGAAGATGTTCCATTTCTGTTGGAATCAGATGATCAGCAGACCATGCAAATATTAAAAAGGTTGGCCAAAAGCCTAAAATCAAGCTTTTACCAAGTCAAATCCAAAGACCGAAGGGCCTTGCATGTCGCGGCTGTTTTTGCCAGCAACTTCACCAACCATATGATCAGGATTTCTGAAGATATCATGAACCGACAGGGGCTTGATTTTGAAATGCTCCAACCATTGATTATTGAACAAATCAGTAAAACCCTACAAATAGGCGCTAAATCTTCACAAACTGGCCCTGCGGTAAGAGGAGACCTGAACACCCTTGACCTTCACCATCAATTTTTAAATTATAATGAGCAATTAGCAGAAATTTATAAGCTAATCTCCCAAGATATTATTGACGCTAATTAAAGGCAAATCAAAACAAGCAAACCCAATATTTTCGAGGTATAACTAAGCACTAACCATAGATTCGCCTATTTTTGAACCATGAATACGTCATCATCACCAAAAGCATTCTCATTTTCCGCATTTTTCAAAATTATCAGATCCGATAATTTGATGATGATGGCTTTTGCCCAAATCATGACGGCGTACTTCTTGGTCGAAAAACAAACTAATGGACAACCGATTATCTCAGATTATAATCTTTATTTACTGATCCTGTCTACTGTGATCATTGCTGCAGCTGGATACATTATCAATGATTACTATGATGTCAAAATTGACTATATCAACAAACCAGATGAAGTCATTGTAGGCAAGGGTATGCGAAGAAGGATGGTCATGTTTCTTCATACAGTCTTGAATTTTGCAGGAATAGGTATAGCCTGTATAGTGAGCTTAAAAATTGGCCTAATACACTTTATAGCTGCCTTTATCCTATGGCTTTATTCCAATTCACTTAAAAGGCTGCCATTTGTTGGAAACCTTGCCGTAGCCTTTTTAACTGGCTTGGCCATTTGGATCATAGGTTTTTACTATCAGCGCTCTGAAATGCTCGTTTTAACTTACGCCATCTTTGCTTTTTTCATCAACCTAATCAGGGAAATCATCAAAGATATTGAGGATCGAGAAGGTGACAGAAAGCATGGCTGTAAAACATTGCCCATAGTACTGGGTTTTAGGGCCACCAAAAACATCATTTTTATTATTGCTGCCATATTTGTTTTGGCCATCTTAATCGTCGCCTATAAAGTCAACAATCCCTTGTTGTATATTTATTTCGGTGCCTTGGGAATTTTGTTTTTCCTCTTCATGTATAAAATCTATTATGCAGACCGAAAAAGCCATTTCAGCCAACTAAGTAAACTATCCAAACTACTCATGCTAACCGGGGTTATCAGCATGGCTTTTCTGTAGGTAAAACTTTTTCGTATACTTATACTTAGGGTTCAGGGAAATCGTTTTTACAAACTATCAGAAAAGTGATGTCAGCCTGAGCGGAGTCGAAGGCAAGAAAACGGATCTCGACTCCGCTCGGTCTGACACCTAACTACTCTAATTAAACAATATCAAGGGTTAATAACGATTTCCCTTTCTTAGGGGTGAAAATGCTTAATGGCTAAAAATTTATCCTTATTTTTGTGTCCTCAATCATTTAGGATCATCTAAACAGGTAATCACTTGAAAAAAATCGCCATCCTAGCCTCCGGAAATGGCAGCAATGCCGAGGAGATCATCAAACACTTCAATGGCTCCGACTTGGCCCAAGTAATTTGCATCGCCTCTAATAAGAAAGATGCTTATGTATTGGAAAGGGCAAAAAACCATAATATTCCATGTTTTTCATTTACCAAATCCGAAATGGAAGCAGGAATCTTGGAAAAGACCTTTGAGGAAATGGAAGTGGATTTTGTGGTTCTAGCAGGATTCCTGTTAAAAATCCCCGATGGACTTATCCATAATTTCCCTGATAGCATGATCAATATTCATCCTGCCTTGCTCCCCAAACATGGAGGTAAAGGCATGTATGGCATGCGCGTCCATGAGGCAGTAAAGGAAAATGGCGACAAAGAAACTGGGATTACCATCCACTTTGTCAATGAAAAATATGACGATGGCCGGGTCATCTTCCAGAAAGCAGTTGCTGTGGAAGAATCAGATAGCCCAGAGGACATTGCCAACAAAGTACACGCATTAGAATACAAATATTTCCCAAAAGTAATCGAAAGTCTGCTTTAATCGGCTGATTTTCCTACCTTTGCAGTTTAAAAATAATTACGCAAACCTATTTCATACAATCCTTTCAAAAATGGCTGTTAAGAAAATTCAATCTGCCCTTATTTCTGTCTTTTATAAAGACAATCTTGAACCTATCATCGCCCTTCTAAAAGAGCAGGGAGTAAAAATATACTCTACTGGCGGTACACAAAAGTTCATTGAGGAGCAAGGTGCAGAAGTAACTGCTGTAGAAGATCTTACTGGATATCCTTCCATCTTTGGAGGTAGGGTAAAGACCTTACACCCAAAAGTATTTGGTGGAATCCTTCACAGAAGAGAAGATCAGGGAGACCTTTCCCAAGCCCAGGAATTCAAAATTCCAGAAATTGACTTGGTGATTGTGGACCTTTATCCTTTTGAGGAAACTGTAGCTTCTGGAGCTCCTGAGCAGGACATCATCGAGAAAATCGATATTGGAGGTATTTCCTTGATCAGAGCAGCAGCCAAGAACTTCAAGGATGTAACCATCATCGCTTCCCGTGACCAGTACGGTGAATTGGAGGAAAGATTGAAAAAGAATGAAGGTGGCACTACTATTGAAGACAGAAGATACTTTGCCGCTCAGGCCTTCCAAGTGTCCTCTAACTATGACACACATATCTTCAATTATTTCAACCAAACTGAAGAAATCCCTGCTTTGAAAATCAGTGAAACTACTGCCAAAGCATTGAGATACGGTGAAAACCCTCACCAAAAAGCCCATTTCTATGGCAAGCTTGAAGACCTTTTCGAGCAATTGAACGGAAAAGAACTTTCTTATAATAACTTGGTAGACATTGATGCAGCAGTTGCATTGATGGCTGAGTTTGACGGAGAAACTGCTTTTGCTATCCTTAAGCATAATAATGCTTGTGGTGTGGCCAAAGGAGCTTCCGTAAAAGAAGCCTACCTTAAGGCATTTGAAGCAGATACCCTTTCTGCATTTGGCGGTGTATTGATCACCAACCAAACTGTGGACAAAGCAGCTGCTGAAGAAATGCACAGCTTATTCTTCGAAGTATTGATCGCCCCTGCATTTGATGAAGATGCTTTGGAAGTATTGAAAGGTAAGAAAAACAGGATCCTTCTACTTCAGAAAACCAAAGTAGGTGGTACTAAGCAAATCAAGACCTTGTTGAACGGTATCATTGAGCAAGACAAGGATTTGTTCATGGAAACCAAAGAAGACTTCAAAGTGGCAACCAAATTAGCCCCAACTGAAGAACAAAAAGACGCATTGGTATTTGCTGCCAAAGTTTGTAAGCACACCAAATCCAATACCATCGTATTGAGCAACCAAGATCAATTGTTCGCCAGTGGTGTTGGCCAGACTTCAAGGGTAGATGCTTTGAAGCAAGCCATCGAAAAGGCCAAGTCATTTGGTTTTGAATTGAAAGGTTCGGTAATGGCTTCCGATGCATTCTTCCCATTCCCTGACTGTGTGGAAATCGCCTCAAAAGAAGGTGTAGCAGCAGTAGTTCAACCAGGAGGATCTATCAAAGACCAAGACAGTATCGACTTCTGCGACCAAGCTGGAATGGCCATGGTAATGACAGGAGTAAGACACTTCAAACACTAATTAGAAAATCAATTCTGATATATAATAGAACTCCCCAGCTGAAAGGTCGGGGAGTTTTTTATTTCATTTGTTGCTGTTGTTGCTGTTCAGGATTTGTAATCCTGAACAATAAATAAAGAGGATTTGAAATCCTCAACATTTAGATTCGGGATTGCAAATCTCGAATAGCCAAATTATCCGAATACCAAAAATTTTCGGCTAGTCTTAGTTATTCAAATATGATCTCCTTAATTTAAACTAGTTTATATTTTTCAACTAATATTTTTTTAGATATGGCTTTTATGTATAAAATCAGAGATCAATATGGAATTTACTTTCTAACATTTACTGTCAAGCAGTGGGTAGATGTCTTTTCGCGCAAAGTCTATACAAACCTTCTTATTGAGAGTATAAAACATTGTCAAAAACATAAGGGATTATTGGTTTATGCCTATGTCATCATGACCAACCATTGCCACCTAATAATCGGAAGTAAAAAAGACCCTTTAAGTGATATTATCAGGGATTTGAAAAAATACACGGCCAAAAGCATTATCAAAGCCATTGAAGAAAACCCTCATGAAAGCAGAAAAAACTGGTTATTATGGCTGCTGAAAAAGGAAGATGGTATTTGGTTCTGGAAAGAGGGATATCATGGAGAAGAACTCACTTCTCAGTATTTCATTGATACTAAAATCCGCTACATCCACCAAAACCCTGTAAAAGCAGGGATTGTTGAGAAAGAAGAAGAATATCTACTCAGTAGCTGTGGCGAGTTCTATGGAGTCAGAAAATGCCCCATAGAACTCGCTCCATTATAGTTTAACTGTCTGCTGTTCTGCTGTTCAGGATTTGCAATCCTGAACTAGAAATAAGGAGGATTTGAAATCCTCTTCACCTAGATTCGGGATTGCAAATCCCGAATAGCCATTATAGTTTCGAAAAGATAGCGCCAAAAGGACAATTTGGACTGCTTTTTGCTTAATCAGCCCGAGCCAAGCACGGAAAATCAAATAATCACCTAAAAAAGCATATTCCTACATAGAAAATGTCTTTTATTGCAAAGCAGTTTTCTTTCTCATTGCAAGTGATTTAAAAAAAAATTGTGCTCGATATTATAAATCCAAATTAAGGTAATAATTTTGTTGTCCCTCGTTTTATTTAAGCGTTGTTAATGCTAACTTTAAACGATCAACTCAAACGTAATTTATTAAGAAAAGACCAGGATGGGATTATTCGACTTTTTCTCAAGTGATATAGCTATAGATTTAGGTACAGCCAATACCCTTATTATACATAAAGAAAAGATCGTGGTGGACGAACCCTCGATCATTGCTATCGACAAATCCAGCAACAGGATTTTGGCGGTAGGTCGTGAAGCGATGAACATGCATGAAAAAACGCATGAAAACATCAAAACGATCCGTCCTTTAAAAGACGGAGTGATTGCGGATTTCTACGCAGCAGAACAAATGATCAGGGGATTGATCAAAATGATTCCTGGACATAAAAAAGGCATGTTTCCACAGTCACACCGAATGGTAATCTGTATTCCTTCTGGCATTACTGAAGTAGAGAAAAGAGCCGTTAGGGATTCTGCAGAGCATGCTGGCGCCAAGGAAGTGTACATGGTTTACGAACCAATCGCCGCGGCAATCGGTATCGGTATAGACATAGAAAAGCCTATGGGTTCCATGATTGTTGATATCGGGGGTGGCACCACAGAAATTGCCTTGATAGCCCTTTCAGGTATAGTTGCTGACCAGTCCATCAGAGTCGCCGGTGACACCTTCACCAAGGACATCTTGGACTATATGAGAAGGCAGCATAACCTACTTATTGGTGAAAGGTCTGCTGAAAAGGTGAAAATTGCCATTGGTTCTGCCTTAACGGAATTGGATGATGCTCCTGAAGATTATGAAATCAGAGGCCGTGATTTAATGACTGGTATTCCAAAAGTCATCAAAGTATCCTATTCTGAGATTGCCTTTGCCCTTGACAAGTCTGTTTCCAAAATTGAAGAGGCAGTTTTAAAGGCATTGGAGATCGCTCCTCCTGAACTTTCCGCAGACATTTATGACAATGGCATCCACCTTACTGGAGGTGGTGCATTGCTAAAGGGGCTGGACAAAAGACTTCACCAGAAGACCAAACTCCCTATTCATATCGCCGAAGATCCTTTGAGAGCGGTAGTAAGAGGAACAGGTACCGCCCTGAAAAATATAAATAGTTTCAGAACCGTGCTGATGACTTGATGATTGAATGCAACGCATATTATTATTCCTATATAGTATAAGGGCCTTTTTGCTATTCATCATCTTGGAGACAATAGCAATCTGGCTGATCGTAAGTTATAATTCACCACAAGGGGCTGTTTTCTTTAACAGCTCCAATAGTTTTACCGGAAGCTTTCTTAATGCAAAAGATGGTTTCACTTCCTATTTCTCCTTAGGAAGCACCAATGAGGACCTAGCGGCAAAAAACGCGGAATTAATGGCCAAACTGGCCAGCTACACCCCAGAAAAGGACAGTGTCACTTTTACGCTGGACAGTGTGCTTAGTTCCAATTATGAATTTAGATCCGCAAAGGTCATTAATAATTCCATCAACTTGCAAACCAACCAAATCACCTTGAATAAAGGGGCCAAGGACGGAATCAAAGCAGGCATGGGAGTCTTTAACGGAGAAGGGATTGTAGGTAGGGTAAAAGGTGTTTCCAAAAATTTCGCATCAGTAATATCACTTTTGCACACTGACCTATTGATTTCCTCTAAAATCAAAACCAAAAATGAGATTGGATCCACCCAGTGGGATGGAAAAAATCCACAATTGGCCAAATTGAAATACGTTCCAAGACACGTGGATGTTAGCAAAGGCGATACAGTGGTAACTTCGGGTTATAACGCTGTATTCCCCGAGGGACTTTTAGTAGGGACTATTGAAGAGGTCAATAAGGGAACTGAAACCAATTATTTGGACATTACCATTAAGTTGGCGACCAACTTCAATAAACTAACTTATGTATATCTGGTAGAAAACAATATGGAGGCCGAACTGGATTCACTCCAAGAAATTTCCACAAGCATCAATGAACAGTAAAACCATATTTACATCCATTATAGGACTTGCCCTATATTTTTTGATACAAATTCTGGTATTAAAAAACCTGGTGCTTTTTGGCATGGCTTTTTGCTTTCTTTACGTTATATATTTGCTACTGCTACCAATTGAAATCAAAACTATACCTATGATGCTCTTGGCATTCATTTTGGGTTTTGGTATTGACATATTCTACGATAGCATGGGACTTCATACGGGCAGTGCAGTTATGATGGCCTTTTTGAGAAGGCCCTGGATTCAATTAATCACTCCGACAGGCGGATACGACTCCAACACACCGCCTAATCTGTTGAACATGGGAATGGGATGGTATCTTACTTATTCACTACCACTTATATTAGTGCACCATCTTACATTCTTCTTCATTGACAATATCGGTACTAACTTGTATATTCCAATGATATATAAGACCTTGTCCAGTACTGTATTTACCTTTATAATAGGTGTTATTGTTCAAGTCTTGTTTTATAAAAAAAGTAGAAGCATTTAAATGAATGAGAACAGACACAGTGTCATCACTGTGGTCATTATTATTGTAGGCCTAGTTTTACTCACTAAGCTTTTTGTCATCCAAGTATTGGATGATAGTTTCCTGCGACGTGCTGAAAGAAATGCGGTGCAAAGAATAGTTGACTATCCCTATAGAGGATTAGTTTACGACCGTCATGGGGAATTGCTGGTTTATAATAATCCTGTTTTTGACCTCATGGTCATCCCAAAAGAGTTCAGCATCAAGGACACTTCTAAATTCTGTAAGTTGTTCCAAATCGAAAAAGATCAACTTATAGAGCGCTATCAAAAAGCTAGGAAATACTCCTACGTTAAGCCTTCTCCTCTGATAAAACAAATCTCCAACACAGAGTTTGCCAAAATCCAGGATTACCTTATAGATTACCCAGGCTTGTTTATTATGACCAGATCCGTCAGGGCTTACCCAGATTCTGTTGGAGCCAGTGCATTGGGATATATTGCTGAAATCCAACCCAAACAATTAGAGCGTGATTCTGCCAATTACTATAACCAAGGTGATTATATAGGCCATTCCGGAATTGAATCTTATTATGAAGGAATTTTAAGAGGAAAAAAAGGAGCGAAATATAAGATGGTCAATGTAAGAGGAGTGGACAAAGGCTCCTTTAAAAACGGACAATTGGATACAGCTTCCATTCCTGGCTATAACCTTCAATCTACCATAGACCTGGAATTGCAAAAGTATGGTGAAAAGCTAATGGAAGGTAAAAAAGGTTCAGTTGTGGCTATTGAACCCAAAACTGGGGAAATACTTTCCATCATTTCCGCACCAGTCTACAATCCAAATTTGTTGGCAGGGGCCGCTTATGGAAAAAACTATGGCAAATTACTTAATGACTACACAAGACCTTTGTTTAACAGGCCTATCATGGCCATGTACCCTCCAGGATCTATCTTCAAAATTGTTCAATCTCTTATCGGACTGCAATGGGGCATCATTACTCCAAATACAACTTTTGCCTGTAACAAAGCCTTGGTTGCATGTCATAATCATCCCAGCCCAGTAAGTTTATTTGGAGCCATTAGAAACTCCTGTAACCCCTATTATTATCAGGCTTACCGATTGATGATCAATCAAGATGTCTCTTCCAATACGTTTACGGACACCCAAATTGGATTGGACAAATGGCATGATGCAGTTGAAAAATTTGGGCTTGGAAACCGATTGGGCGTTGATTTACCATCTGAAAAAAGCGGCAGTATTCCCTCAAGCTTGTTGTATGACAGAATGTATGGCAAGAACAGATGGAAATACTCTACCATATATTCCCTATCCATTGGCCAAGGAGAGATGTTGGTTACTCCCATCCAGATGGCCAACCTTGCTGCTATCTTTGCCAATAAAGGATATTACTACACTCCCCATTTGATTAAATCTGTAGATGGAGACCCTGGAAAAATACCTGAAGAATACCAAATCAAGCATGAAGTTGGAGTGTCTCCGCATCATTTTGACATGGTTCAGGATGCCATGGCTGAAGCGCTTTATGGAACAGCCATGCGAGCAATCATTAGTGACATCACCATAGCCGGTAAAACCGGTACGGCCCAAAACCCGCACGGGGAGGACCACTCGGTATTCGTTGCATTTGCACCTAAGGAGAATCCACAAATTGCGATTGCCGTCTATGTAGAAAATGCAGGCTGGGGTGGTCGAGCGGCAGCCAGCACAGCTAGCCTGATGATAGAAAAATATTTAAGAGGACATATAGAAAGACCGAACCTAGAAAATTATGTCTTGGTCGGCGATTTTGGAGACTAAAGTGAGACAAGACGATTTATATATCAACAAAATTGATTGGCTAACCATATTAATTTATTTAGCCCTGGTGATGATTGGCTGGATCAATATCTATGCTGCTGTTTACGATGAACAAGCGGCTAAAAGCATATTTGATTTTAGTATCAATTCAGGTAAACAACTGGTATGGATAGGCACAGCTGTTCTCTTGATTACCATTATCATGGTGGCCGACTATCGGCTTTTTGACAACCTAAGTTTGATATTATTCGGTTTTTTCCTACTCATTCTATTGCTCACGCCATTTATAGGAAAAGAAATCAACGGGCAAAGAGCTTGGTTTGAATTAGGACCTTTCCGACTACAACCTGGGGAATTTGCCAAATTCGCTACTGCATTGGCCTTGGCTAAATTCATAGAGAAACCTTCCTTTGACCTAAGCCTTCCCAAATATCAATTTCAGGCCCTTTTGATCATCCTATTACCTATCAGTTTGATCATGCTACAACCTGATACGGGAACAGCCATGGTGTATACTTCCTTTTTTATCATGCTATATAGAGAGGGAATGCCACAGAAATATTATGTCTTGGCACTGGTCTTTATTGCTATTTCTCTACTTTCACTAGCAGTGGAAAACAATATTTATATTGTAGCAGCTGTTTCTGGTATCACCATTTTGCTGATTTTATCAGGCAAAAAAACCTGGAAAAGAATCTTGACCTTTACGTTAATTGGTGCAGCTATTATTGCTTATAGTTATAGTTTGGACTTAGTAGTTTCCAAACTACCCAGTCACCAGCAGAATAGGATCATGGTACTTTTCAATCCAGACATTGATCCATTGGGTGTGGGTTGGAATGTAACCCAATCAAAAATTGCCATTGGATCTGGAGGTTTTTGGGGCAAAGGCTATCTAGAGGGGACTCAGACTAAATTTGACTTTGTGCCCGAACAGCATACAGACTTTATTTTCTGTACTTTGGGAGAGGAATTTGGCTGGATAGGAAGTCTCGTGGTAGTCTCTTTATTTGCTGCCTTATTGATACGTTTGGTATTCTTAGCCGAGCGGCAAAAGACCCGCTTTTCAAGGGTTTATGGTTACTGCGTAATCTCGATATTACTGTTCCACTTTTTCATTAATATCTCCATGACTATTGGCCTGTTTCCTGTAGTAGGAATCCCACTACCCTTCTTTAGCTATGGTGGTTCCTCTCTTTGGTCATTTACCATATTGCTATTTATATTCATCAAACTGGATTCCCACAGAATTCAATTATTGGGCAGAATGAATTAAAAAAAGCCGAAGAAAGTTCCTCGGCTTTTGCATGCTTCTCTTATTCGGGCTGGGTCAGCTGATATTTTTTATCATACTGTTCAACCTGCCTAATTCTCCACTCTGGGCCCTCTAAGAACAATGGGTGTGGCAATTGCACATCCCAAGTGCCCAGCTTTTTTAAAAGCCTTTTGGTAATATCAAGGTTTTCCAAGGCCACATCATTTTGCTCTGAAATATCTTTTTCAAGATCATACAGCATTGGCAATCGGTCTGGAACCCTGATCAATTTCCATTTCCCTTCACGTATGGCAGCACTGATGGTAAATCTCCATTTAATTTCCTCATGTACAACACCTTGCTTATCACCTTTGAGATAAGGCATCAGATTTACCCCATCAAATTTATCCTCATCTTTCAATTCACCCCCTGCCAAAGCGACAAAAGTAGGCGTCAAATCAAGAGATGAAACCTGCTCTTCAAATACCTCACCGGCAGGAAGCTGTCCAGGCCAGTTGATAATAAACGGCACCCTGATTCCACCTTCCATCAACATTCCCTTTTTACCATTATATGGGGCATTAACAGAAGCATTCGTTTCAGCCGGCCCACCGTTATCACTGATGAAAACAATCATGGTATTCTCCCTCAAACCGGCATCTTCTAAAGCCTCTACTATTCTTCCTACATTTATGTCCAGTCTATGGACCATAGCTGCATAGGTCCTTCTTTTCTCATCCTTAATATCCTTGTACAGTTCCAAATCAGCTTCAGTGGCCTGCATAGGAGTATGTGGAGCATTAAAGGAGGCATAAAGAAAGAAAGGTTCATCCTTATGTCGCTCGATAAAACCGACACATTCATCCCCTTTATCGTCCGTAATATAGGTAATTTCCTGAGGGGTCTTATAATTACATTCTATAGGGCTTTTATAGCCTTTTCCATTTGGCGCTGAGGTAAAATAGTCATGTCCTCCACCTCTATATCCCCAAAATTCGTCAAAGCCCCTATTCAAAGGATAAAATTGATCTTCATAGCCTAAATGCCACTTTCCTACAATGCCAGTGGTATAGCCCAAATCCACTAAACGGTCAGCTACCGTCTTTTGGTCTACAGGTAAGCCTAAATATTCAGGATCAAAGCCAGGTTGATTATTCGCCAAGTTATTGTCATATCCAAACTCCACCTGGTTTCTTCCCGTCAAAAGCCCCGCTCTTGATGGGCTGCATACAGCTGAAGAAACATATCCCCCAGGGAAAAACACTCCGGACTTAGCCAAGGCATCAATATGTGGAGTTTTAATCTGGGTGCTCCCCGTAAAACTTAAATCACCATAGCCAAGATCATCGGCGACAATCAATATATAATTGGGCTTTTCCGAGCCATTTCCATTTTGAGCCCTCAGGCTAAAAGTGCTCACCAAAAGTAGGAGCACCACGACTGTTAATCTTTTCATAAATTTTCCTTATCTCAAAATGGGCAAAGCATTTCATCCTGCCTTCCACCATTCTTCTATTATAAATTCATTTAGAGATTATCAGATCTGTTGGGTGTTATTTCTCATCAAACTTCCTATATATCAGGTGCAAAAACTCATGGACCTCTTCAGAGTTCTTGTCCCAACTCAATTCAGTCAAATATCTAGCGTTAATCAAATCAATGGCTTCCACGAAGCTATCACATTGATCTATGGATTTAAAGGCATGCCCCATCAGGTCTGGATTACCTTCAAATAATTTTTTGGTGAACATGAATCTTTGGTTGATAGCCACTCCATCTTCCAAGCTATCTATGGGGCCTTTTAAAAGTCCACTTTGTTCAGATTCAAACTTAGCCCAAGCCAAAGCAGGATCTATATTTCCTTCTGCAGAGCTCACGGACACTTCTTTCTCCTCAAAAACAGGAGCTTCCTCCCTTTCTTCCTCCTGTATTTTAGGTTCCTCTTCTTTTGTCTCTTTATCTTCAATCATTGCCTCATCAGGAATGTCTGCATCTTCCTCATTTACTTTTTCAAACACCTCGATACTAGGTAAGAGCTCCTCCCAATTAATCGGGAGGACTTGACTTAAACTTCCCAATAGTTCTTTGGCTGGTGTCAGCTCAGCTTTTAGCCTTTCATAGACTTTGCTCAATTCATTCTTAAAAGTATCGGAATTGGCCTGTCCTCCTCTTTCCAAAAGTTCACCCAGAAGTTTCCCATGCCATTTGATATACTTCTTACTGGCCTTAAGGTGGTCAGCAGGACTGTTAGAAGCCGCTTTTTCAATTTCTCCCCAAAAGTAAACCATGGGATCCAAGGCCAGCAAAACAGTGTCTATCACTGCCACCTCCATCATCGGTTCAAAATGACCACGTTCGATTTTTATTGCCCTTGAAAGAACATTCATAAACTCCTTAAGTGCTGAAGCCACTGCCATATCCCGGTAATCAAAAAAAGGATTGCTTTTCAGCTTTTCCAATTCTTCTTGCCACTTCTCAAAAAGGGTCTTAATGATCATGAAATTAACCTGAGAATTGGGTGTAAGCTGGATAATTTCCTGCCCAGACATGTACTTTTTAGTACCGAAATAATCAGAACATACCTTATCTGAAAAGGTCTGAGCATAGTTTTCTAAATAATTGAGGTTAATTTTATCGTTCATTAGTAAGGATTTTCTTATATGAAGTAGAAGAATGATGCCTAAAATAGTAATTGAAAACCTATACCACAAGGAGATTTACACAAAAGCACCTGATAACAAAGTTATCGAAATTATCCATGAAAATGCTATAGATTGGATGCATGCTTGCGGTAAAAAAGGACGTTGCACTACTTGCATGATGATTGTCACAGAAGGTCAGGAAAATCTATCAGACTTGACCGAGAGGGAAGAATATTTTCGAAAATTGGGCAGGCTAAAAGAAAACCAACGATTAACTTGCCAGACGAAGATAAATCAGGGCAGCATTCGCATCAAGGTGGATGAACGGTACAAATTCCCACATATGGATTATAGCGAATAATTCCCCTGTTATTCATACTTCAATCAAGCTAAATTGAGATAAAGATCAACTGAAAATGTTTATAGAGCCTTCCATAGGAAACAAGCACCCCAAAGATAAAACAGGTCACATAGAGGTTATTTGTGGCTCCATGTTCTCAGGAAAAACAGAAGAGTTGATCCGAAGGCTAAACCGGGCCCTAATTGCCAAGCAAAAAGTGGAAATCTTCAAACCAGCGATGGATACCCGATATCATGAAACCAAAGTGGTTTCCCATAATGAAAATGAAATCAGGTCTACTCCGGTCCAATTTGCAGACGACATCATGCTTTTAGCAGGGGATTGTGAAGTCGTAGGTATTGATGAAGCCCAATTTTTTGATGAAAATCTTACACAAGTGGTGAATAAACTGGCACTAGGAGGAAAAAGAATCATCCTTGCTGGTCTGGACATGGATTTTGAGGGAAAACCATTTGAACCTATGCCACAGCTTCTTGCTATAGCCGAATATGTTACTAAAGTACATGCCATCTGCATGAAATGTGGGGATTTGGCTTCTTACAGCTTTAGACTATCGGATGCTAAACAAAAAGTGGTGCTTGGAGAAAAAGAAAGCTATGAAGCAAGATGCAGGAAATGTTTTTATGAAGACAAAAAATAATCCCTCACCTCCCTTTGTCCATTAGGCCATGATAAAAAAAACCCAAGGCATCGTTATTCACTATATCAAGTACAAGGAGACTTCTATTATCGTTAAAATCTTCACTAGGGACCTGGGGCTGAAGAGTTATATAGTCAATGGTGTGCGCAGCCCTAAGTCTAAATCTAAAATGGCCTTTTACCAGCCTCTCACCTTATTGGACCTGGTAGTATATGACAAGGACAATGCTTCCCTCAATCGAATTTCGGAAGTAAAACTATCCATTCCCTTTCATAAAATCCCTTTTGATTATTATCGATCTGGTACAGCTATGTTTATTGCTGAAGTGCTAGGCAAATCCATATACGAAAACTATCATAATGAATATCTGTTTGACTTTATCTATCAAGCGATCGCTTTATTGGATCAAGAGGGAATCAATCTGGGCAATTACCCCATAGCCTTCTTATTGGAAACTTCGAGATTTTTGGGTTTCTCTCCCAACAATGCTACTGAATTCTTTGAACAGGTCCATCCTGACATCAACGACTCCTCATATGCTTTAGAGGAAAAGCGACACTTCAACCAGCTCTTACATGCGCCATTCAATAATGAAACTAGAATCCCAGCATCTATTCGCAGGAAATTATTGGATGACCTTTTAAAGTTCTACAGCATACACCTTGAGACCTTTTCAGAAGTCAAATCCTTGGAAGTCCTTAGAAACCTAATGTAAAGCCAATCATCCGCTAATGATAATTTCTTTTATGCTTTTGGAAAAGATCCCAGAAATTTCATTGCCATCAGAGTCTACCAGTACAACTTCGAGTTTATGTTTACCAACTGGAAGATCACTGATTTTAACCTGACCTAACTCCTTAACAATATATTCCTTGCCATCCACGCTGATTTTTATGGTCATTCCATCTTCTTCCAAATCTCCTCCTACCAAAATAAAGTCAACTAGTACAGCTTCATCTTTTTTGAACTCTTGGCCATTATGAGGCAAATTTAAGCCAATTACAGGGTCTTCATTTTCCGGGAAAGGATTCGATTCTCCCACCACGAAATCTCTATCTACGTAGTTACCATATTCCTTTAGGGCAAGACCTGTGTCATCTACCAGATAGGCCAGCACCTTATAGGTTCCCCTATCAAGCTTCTTTTTGAAAATTGGCATATTATATCCAATAGGATCATTGCCATTAATAATCATCTTTAGCTGAAATCCATTTATCCCATCTTCAAAAGGATAATTTTTGATATTGAATTCAAATGGCACTCGCCCCTCCTTAAACACCTCATTTTCTAAAGGACTGTAGAGTTCTAACATGGCATCAGGATAAGACGCTTCTTGGATCAAGTATTGGAATTTAATAGCCTTCTCCTCTACCACTAATTCTTCTTCAACAAGGGACTCTTGTTCAACTTTTTCGTTGGTTTTGGTCTCACATGAAAGCATGATAAATATCATTAAAAATATATAGGCAATTGGGCTGATTTTCTTCATATGTACAACTTTGGGTTTGCCTAAAGATATTTAAATTTCCCATAAAATATTTACCTTGCAACATAAATAAAATACGTCATGAGTGATATCCTATATAATGAAATCCCATCTCTGGACCTGGCTGATTTTACCACTGGCGATGCCAATACAAAAGCTGCCTTTGTAAAAAAACTGGGGGATGCCTATCAAAACATCGGTTTTGTGGCAATCAAAAACCATGGCCTTACTCAAGAACTACAAGACAAGCTCTATCAAAGTATAAAGAATTTTTTCATCCTAGATGACAGTGTGAAAAATCAGTATGAACGTCCTGAAATTGGATATCAACGAGGATACACTGGAAAAGGCAAGGAACATGCAAAGGGAAGAAATACAGGGGATTTAAAGGAATTTTACCATGTCGGACAAGATTTAAGCCATATCCCAGATAGTGATCCACTCAAAAAAGATTATCCACCCAATGTTTGGCCCACTGAAATCCCTGATTTTAAGGATGTGGCCTTAGAGGTATTTTCTACCATTGAAAATGCCGGTAAAGCCATGCTTAGGGCCATTGCTCTTCACTTGGAACTTTCTGAAGATTATTTCGAGTCCAAGGTATTGCATGGCAACTCTATACTTAGGCCAATTCATTATTTCCCTATTCAAAATCCAGAAGAAGTCCCTGCAGATGCTGTTAGGGCAGCGGAACATGGAGACATCAATCTAATCACTCTTTTGATGGGAGCCAGTGCCGATGGACTACAGGTGCTTAGAAAAGATGGAAAGTGGATCCCTATCACAGCTCTTCCTGAACAGCTAGTAGTTAATGTGGGAGATATGCTGGAAAGGCTGACCAATAAAAAATTGAAATCAACCATTCACCGAGTGGTCAATCCTCCTAGGGACAAAATGAACAGCAGTCGGTATTCCATTCCTTTTTTCATGCACCCAAGGTCCGATATGGACTTAACCTGTCTTGATTCCTGCGTGGATGAAGAAAACCCAAAAGCATTTGCTGATGCCACTGCTGGAGAATTTCTAGAAGAAAGGTTAAGAGAACTGGGCTTACGTAAATAGTTCTCGTGACCATAAGGAAAGTCAAATATTACCTCTACCTAAAGGATGTCATTACATTGTCAGTTACGGCATTTGGGGGACCTCAGGCCTTCTTGGCAATGGTCTTGGACATGATGGTTAAAAAACGCCGTTATATTTCAGAGGAAGATCTTTGGGAATTACACGCACTCTGCCAGGTCTTGCCAGGCCCTACTTCAACTCAAACCATCTCTGCTATAGGTTATAGGGTTGGGGGGCCTAATCTTGCCTATCTCTCCTTACTGGTATGGATACTTCCTGCTACCCTCATCATGACTTCTGCGGCCATCTTGGTGGATTTCCTGCAGACCCAAACTTCCGGTTCGCTCGATTTTGCAAAATTCATTCAGCCTATGGCGATCGGTTTTATCATTTATGCGGCCCAGAAAACCATAGGTAAAATGGTCAAAACTCCCGAAGCGACCGTTTTGATGATGCTCTCGGCTTTTGTGGCTTTCTTCTATAATTCCCCCTACGTATTCCCGGTAATGCTGGTAATCGGGGGAGTGTTCACCTCTTTGAAATTTCATAAGCAGCCAAAAATAGAGGAAAAACGTGGTATCAATGTAAAATGGGCCAACTTCTTACTTTGGGCAGGAGTACTGATTCTAGCGGCCACATTAGGGCACTTTACCCGAATTCTACCCATCAGGTTATTTGAGAACTTCTACCGTAATGGTAGCCTTATATTTGGAGGCGGGCAAGTCTTAGTCCCTTACCTTTACACAGAATTCGTGGAGTTCAAGGCCTACCTTACATCCGAGGAATTTCTAACGGGCTATGCCATCTCTCAAGGAGTCCCAGGCCCTACATTTAGCATTAGTTCTTATATAGGTGCTCTCTCCATGCGTAGTATGGGAATTACCGGCGCTATTACTGGTGGATTAATTGCTGCTGCAGGTATTTTTCTGCCGGGTACATTCCTGATATTCTTTGTGATTAAATTTTGGGATGAACTCAAAAAATACAGGCCTGTCAGAGCGGCTTTGGAAGGCATCAATGCTGTCAGTTGCGGGATGTTGATTGCAGCTGCCTACTTGCTTTTTGAACCTATGCCGGCCAATATATTCAATATATCAGCCATTGTAGGAACTTATCTTTTATTGCAATTCACCAAAATCCCTTCACCACTCATCATCCTGGGCGGCATTGTAATTGGCTTGGGCTACCAACTGCTGTCCAATAATTTCTTGGGCTAATTAGTTACTGAAACTTCAGATTCAATATCCACTTTCAGGAAAGCGCCGATTAGCGATACCAAAGCTGTAATCAGGAAAAAGATCAAGCTAAAAGCTACTGCAGCATTTTTATCTATCCCCATATAGCTATGACTAAAAATAAATACCAGCTCCCTTGCTCCTACTCCTCCAATGGTCAAAGGCAATACGGCAACAATCGAAGACAATAAAAACACAAACTGGTAATCCAATATCTGCTCATGTATCCCCAAAGCCAAAAGGATAAAGTAGGCACTTACGAGCTGGGAGCATTGCACCAATATAGAATACAAGGAGCTTATCAGCATCGATGATCTGAAGGACTTAAACCACCACCAGTAAACCACTCCAAAAATAGTTGGTGTTAATAGCAAACCTGCTCCTGCAAGCATATTCAAGTCCATTATCGGCAGATCTATCCCATCTTTTTGCAAGAAAAACCAAATTCCCAAAAGCAAAAACACTAAAGCTGCCAATCCACTTATCCTATCCAAAAGCACCGCTGCCAAAAGCTTTTTAACTGGCCCTTTGAAATATTTATTGAGCAAGTAAACCTTATATCCATCCCCACCTATTCCACCAGGAAGGAACAGATTATAAAACATCCCTTTCCAATATAATTTGAGATTGCTTGTTTCAGACAAATTCACCTCCAAATCCCTGAAATAAAAATTAAGACGCAAAGAAGAAATCACCTTTGAAAGTGTAAAAAATAAAACGGCCAATAAAAGATAGCCCAAGTTGATATCCTTCAACACTTGCCAAGTGGCTTGTGTATCAATCTTTCGAATTACCAGGTAAATCGCTACTCCCGTAAGGAGTACTTTTAGGAGTAGCTTGATGTTTTTCTTATTCACCTCGGAATTCCTCTTTTACTTTATATGTCTTTTTATCCTGGGATTCAAAATAAGTCCTTATTATAATCTCTGCAACAATCCCTGTTGTGATCAGTTGCAAACCTCCTAGAACCAAGATCAAGCCCACCAACAATATTGGCCTTCCCCAGATATCTTCACCCAGAATTTTAAGGGCCAATAAATATATATTGATGATCACTCCAATGAAAAAGGCTAAAAGCCCCATAGTACCGAAAAGGTGAATAGGTCGCTGAAGGTACTTTTGGAAGAAAAGCATCAAAATCAAATCAGCCATTACCTTAAAGGTCCTGTTCAAGCCATATTTTGAAGTACCGTGAATTCTTGGATGATGCTTAACATCCACTTCGGTCATCCTAGCCCCTTCCTGCTTCGCCAAAACAGGAATAAAACGATGCAATTCCCCATATAATCCCATGTCTTGGGCAATATGTGCCTTATATACCCTTAAACTGCAACCGTAATCTTTCAAATGTACCCCTGTAGTATTTCTAATCATCCAGTTGGCCATCTTACTAGGAATCTTCCTAAGTACAAAACCATCCTTTCTATTGGCCCTTACTCCTGCCACCACATCCCAATCCTCATCAATGGCCTTTTTTAGCATCATTGGAATATCTGAAGGGTCATTTTGCAAATCTCCATCCATGGTGGAAATATACTCCCCCTCAGCATGGTCTATTCCGGCAGCCAAGGCAGTAGTTTGTCCATAATTCTTATTAAAAATCAACACCCTGGTTCGCTCATTTGCATATTTCTTTGATTCGGCAACAGTTTTATCCGTAGACCCATCATCCACCAATATCAATTCGTAATCTATACTTTCCATAGAGCTATAGATTGCTTCCAAAAGGGGTTTAATATTCTCTTCTTCGTTAAAAACAGTAACGACTAGAGAGAGTTGTAATTTAGACATACCATATAAAATTTGGCCAAAATTAATCCTTTTTTGACCTCTCACCAAGAAGCCCTATCAAAACCTAACCTTTTGATAATGCTTTCTTGATTTTACACCCTAGCATTAGGCTTATTTTTGATACATAAAAAAGACATTTAGGCATTAACACCTTGGACAAAGCAAAAAATGTAACAGCCACTTAAAAAATCCATTTTTGTTAAACAACACCTTTCAAAACTAAGTTAACAGCACATCCCTAAAACTTAACAAGCCTAAAAAAGAAGATAATCAACTAATTATACACTAAAAAGGAAAGATCAATAATGTTCATTTTCCTGCTCTTCCACATGCTGCAGGTTCTTATATACTTCAATACTGAAGGTCCGCACAGTATCCCCTCTATATACCACATGGAAAGCCTCTTTCAATATTCTTTCCTCAAATCCATTGAGCAGCTCAGATCGGTCACCTGTTCCCCTTTGCAGATAAAGCCCGAAATAACCCTTCCTTTCAAATTGTTCAATTCCAGGCCAAAGATCAAATTGGTTTTTTCTTCTCCCCAGGTTGATCGTATATGTCTGAGGATTGCCACTCACATAAAAAGCCATTTCAGAAGCCAAGTGATAACTATCGCTAAATATAAAATACTTATTCAAAGCCAAAGAATCAATGAGAAAATCCACTCTTTGCCCCATCTCGGCGTATCCAGCCAATCTACCAAGTGGATCCTTTTCTGGCTTCAATACCTTCTTATAGCCAAAGGAATCCAATGAGGCCGGGTTCATAACTAAAATTATCATCAATCCCGATACAGCGGTAGAATAAAGGGCATATTTTCTCCAATAATCCTCAGCACTTGAAACTACATAAACCATGGCAATACTTAGATTAACATAGGCGAATACAGGCCAATTGACCTCTACCCTTTTCGAAATGGAAATCCCAAAAAATAAACACCAGACCAATACCGCTGGTAGTAAAATAAATATCATTTGCCTTTCCTTATACTTCAGCATCCTACGAAAGGACATCAATAAGAAGGGAATGAAAAACGCTGAAATAATGGCCATTTGACCTCCGGCATACTCAGAGATGTACTTCAGTGAAGCGGTCAGATCAAAGGGCTTACTTTCACCGACCACCCCTCCAAGAGCCCCCACATGTTTAAAGGTGACAAAATCGTTTTGAATATTCCATATTATTATCGGAATAAAAGAAAGTGAAAATACCAGACAAAAAATATAAAAACCCTTTTCCTTAAGCTGTTTGGCATCCACCAATAATAAATACAAAAGAATCAATGGGATTACCAAAACCATAGTGTTTTTAGAAAGCATTCCCATTGCACTTGCCATACCTGCATAAATCCAATAACTGGTCTTATGGGTTTCTGTAGCCATCCAAAGCCAATAAAAACTCAAGGCCCAAAAAAACAATAAAGAGGAATCCGTAGTATGAAAGAAGGAGGCCAAATGAAAAAAAGGCATTACCAGCAACATAATAGCGGCCCAGAATCCAACCCTTGAATCCTTAAACATCTTCTCGCCCAGTTCAAAAACCATCCAGGCCGTGCCAGCTGAAAATAAGACCGCACTTAAGCGCACGGCAACATTGGTATGTCCAAACAGACCTGTGAAAATAAAATTGTACACTGCCACCATCAATGGCTTAGAATAATAATTCCAGTCCAAATTCTGTGACCATAACCAATGTTGTGCCTCCTCAGAAAACAAACTTAAAGAAGTAGTGGCTGTAAATAGTATCTTGGCTATTGATACCACCGAAATGATCAAAATCAATAGAAATGAATAACGCTTCACCTAAAAATCCTTTAGCGGGTCTAAACAATATCACTTAACGCTTAAATACATATTTATCTATATGTATTACCTTTTGCTACATAAATATAGCTATTATTTTATAGTTTATCATCTGAAAATCAACACATTCCATCCACAACAATACTTTTTTTTAACAAAATTTTAAGTCCTGATATCACCACTTCTTTTTGAAAGATTGTAACTTCGCGACCGTAAAGGACCTAATCCAAATAGTACAATTCCTATTATTCTTACTAATGAATTTAATGTTAGATAATTTTTCCTCTTCTATTCAAAACCGAGCCTGGCCAATTATTACTTTATTCATTCTTTTGGTTGCTCCTTTTGCCTTACAATTCCACCTCCACTATCCAGACGAAATGTATTATACTGATGCAGCCATCAAGATGATGCAAAATGGAGATTATCTCACCACCTATTTGGGCAGTGGGGAATTAAGGTTTAAGAAGCCCATTTTCACCTATTGGACTGCTCTGGCAGGATTTAAAATATTTGGAATTTCAGCCTTTTCATCGAGAGTTTTCTTCTTGCTGAGTGGAGCTATCATAGTTCTTTTGGTCAATCGCATTGCCCAGTTGATCTTCAATCAAAAAAACATCAGCTATTTAGCCACGTGTATTGCTGCCAGTCATGGTTTGATCATTTTCAGCAGTACCAGATCCATCCCCGATATTTTACTGGCCCTATTTATGACATTATCAGTCTTAGGAGTGACTGGCCTGATTAAATATGGTAACGATGCTTCCAAAAAGTATTTATGGATGCTCTATCTGGGAATTGGACTGGCATTTGAGGTAAAAGGGCTTCCTGCTGCTGCTTTAGGAGGCATTGCCCTTATATATTTGCTGGTCAATCCTTGGCAAAGAATTTCCTGGAAAAAGCTGGCTCATATACCTTCGATTATTATCATGTTGATAATAGGCTTGTTTTGGTTTTGGGCCATGTATATCAAATTTGGACCTACCTACCTAAACTCCTTCATAGAGGATCAAGTAGGCATCCGTGTGGGGAGTAAACTCTTGCTTATTGCTACCAACTTCCTTTTGGCTGTAGTTCTTTATTTTCTGATGTTCTTCCCTTGGATAGCACCGGGGATAGCTTCCCTAAAAAAGATTCATCCAAAGGTTTCTGACATTAATAAATCCTTTTTTGGCTTTGTATTTATCTGGTGTATTTCCATGGTTTTAATGACCAGCATGGTTTCAGTATTTTATGAAAGATACCTCCTGCCCGTTCTCCCTGTAAGTGCTGTAGCTCTGGCTTGGCTGATAGCGCAAAACCCAATAGGATTGAAAAGCAAAGTAATAAAATGGACTTCTGGTATATTTCTGTTCCTCAACTTAATCGTCATCCTCACTGCCCTATACCTCAATTTAGGACTGGGAACGTTTACCTTTTTTACCGCTTTGGGAATATTAATTTCTATGGCACTACTAATTGCTCTTTATCTTGCATTTAAGAAATCTTGGCAACCAGCCACCGTTCTTACTACAGCTATTTTATTGATATTTTTTAGTCTATCTCTTTTCACCAAGGTCATTTCTTTACCTGATCAAGGAGTACAAGCCGCTGAGCATATCCAGAAAAAAAATATAACTAATGATAGTAAAATAGCCTTTATTGGCAACCTCCATACTGCCAGCAAGATTAGGATAGGTCTGGGAACGGATTATTCTTTGGTCAATCTACCAAAAGCTAATTACCAGGAAGCTTTGTCCAATTTTGATTTTCTCATTTGTGATGAAGAAACTAGGCAAAATTTAAATGATGCTGATTATAAAATAGAAGTGGTCTCTACCAATTGGAACGCGAAATATATTCCTGACATTCTTTTGTCAATCTTGGAAGGCACTCAGGATAATTGGAGGGAAAAGGGCACAAAAAAATTCTACTGGGCAGAAAGATTATAAAGCAAAAACAAAACCCGCTCACTTGAGCGGGTTTGTTGATGCATTATTTAAATTGTGGGTTATATTTTTATTGTCTAGCTAGCACTAGCTTTTCTTTGAACTTTTTGATCTGCCTTCTCAGACCCTCGATCGCTTCATCAGCAGCAGCTTCAAAAGAATCCTTCTGATGCTTTGCGAACAACTGCTTCCCAGGTACATTCAATTTAATTTCAACGATTTTGTTTTCGTTTTTCTCGTTCTTATCGAGCCTCATAAATACTTCGCCGTCAATAATCCTATCATAGAAAGTATCTAACTTATCCGCTTTTCTCTGGATAAAGTCTATCAACTTCTGATCTGCGTCGAAATGGATTGAATGCATTTGTAATTTCATAATTTTAACAGTTTAAAAGTTAAACTTTTATTTAAGCTTTAGGATGTGCTTGGTCAAACACAGCCTTCAGTTTTTCCATAGAGTTGTGAGTGTAAACTTGCGTAGCAGCTAAATTGGCATGTCCCAAAAGATCTTTAACCGCATTGAGGTCTGCTCCTTTATTGAGCAAATGGGTCGCAAATGTATGTCTCAGAAGGTGAGGACTACGCTTGGACGTCTGCGCAAAAAGGTCTAAATATTTCCTCACTATTCGGTAAATCTTCATTGGGTACGCTTGCTTTCTTGTATTTATAACGATAAAATAATCACTCTCGTTTACATTTGAAAATGTTTCTTTAAATACTTTCTTGTACGAAATAATATTCCTTACCAACTCATTTGTAAGAGGAATTATTCTTTGTTTCTTACGTTTACCCAACACCTTAACTGTCTGACCCTGAATATCAATGTCTTGCCATTTTATTGACAATAATTCGGACAACCTTACCCCTGTTAGATAAAGAAACTCCATTACCGCCTTATCTCGCTGACCCTCAAAACCTTCCTCATAAGATATTTCATTCAATACCTTTTCCATGGTATTTTCCTGAACAAATTCGGGCAATCTTTTCGGTGTTTTTAGTGCTTTAATTTTGTAGGTGGGATCTTTGGTCAACACGCCAGAGCGCAATAAAAATTTATAATAAGATCTCAGGGTGGCTATTTTCCTGTTGACGGTGGTAGCAGATAATGCTTGTTCTACCAAATCCACGATCCATGCTCGAATTTCAGCATGCTGTGCCTCTTCCAGTTTTTCCATCCCAAAGGACAGTTGTAAAAAATCCTTAAACTGTTCTAGATCCTTCTGGTAAGCCAAAACTGTATGAGAACTGGCCCGTTTCTCATGTTCAAGGTAGTTTATAAACGAAAAAAGCATATCAGCGTAATTTAATACGCTAATATGCTCATTTATTTTCTAGAATGGAAGTAATAAATTATCTCCCTTCTTCGTCCTGCATTCTTTGCTTGTAGGCGGCTTTAATTACCTCTGTTCTTCTTTTCACAGATGGTTTTTCGAAATGTTGACGAGATCTAAGTTCACGGATTGCTCCAGTTCTGTCAAACTTCTTTTTGAAACGCTTAAGCGCTTTTTCGATAGATTCGTTCTCTTTTACGTTTACTACGATCATAATTTTACACCCCCTTTCGTGCTGCAAATGTATAAAGATAGTTCGGTAAAACAAAACATTGTTTTAAATCAGCTTAATTCTTATCCAATAATTCGGAAATTTATTTCAGTATCTCTCTTGAGATAACCAGTTTTTGAATTTCTGAAGTGCCTTCGCCTATAGTACAAAGCTTCGCATCCCTATAATACTTTTCTACAGGATAATCCTTGGTAAAACCATATCCCCCAAATATCTGTACCGCCTCATTGGCCAACTCCACGGCTACCTCGGATGCGTAATACTTCGCTTTTGCACTGGCCAAGGTCACATATTCCCCTCTGTTCTTCAAATTCGCGGCCTTAAAGGTCAATAGTTTTGCTGCCTCTAATTTGGTGGCCATGTCTGCCAATTTAAATGAAATCCCTTGATAGGAGCTAATGGGCTTGTTAAACTGATGCCGCTCCTTTGAATACTGAATGGATGCTTCCAAGGCTCCTTCTGCTATCCCCAGTGAAAGTGCCGCAATGGAGATCCTTCCGCCATCCAATACCTTCATGGACTGTATAAACCCTTCTCCTTCTTCACCCAACATCTGGCTTTTGTGCACCTTGCAGTCTTGAAAAATCAGTTCTGCAGTTTCTGAGGTACGCATTCCCAGCTTGTCCTCCTTCCTACCTCCTTTAAATCCTGCCATACCTTTTTCCAAAATAAAGGCAGTCATTCCATGCGAATCACCCACATTTCCTGTACGGGCGATCACCACGGCCACATCCCCCGAGACTCCATGGGTTATGAAGTTCTTTGCCCCATTGATAATATAATAATCACCATCCTTTACAGCTGTTGTCTTCATATTGGCTGCATCGGAACCCGTATTGGGCTCAGTGAGCCCCCAAGCTCCTAGGTATTCGCAGGAGGCTAACTTAGGCAAATATTTTTCTTTTTGTTCATCGGTGCCAAAAAGCATTATATGTCCACAGCAAAGTGAATTATGGGCTGCCATGGACAATCCAATTCCCGGGTCCAGCTTAGCCAATTCCAAAATTGCAGTTACATACTCATCATAACTAAATCCGCTCCCTCCATACTTAGTAGGAATCAGTACTCCCATCAAGCCCAATTCACCTAGCTTTTTAAAAAGTGGCAAAGGAAATTGCTGTTCATCATCCCATTCTTTTCTAAAAGGGCTTATTTCCTTGGCACCAAAGTCCCTGATCATATGGGCAATCATGCTTTGATTTTCATTCACATCAAAATTCATCATGGCATCGTTAGTTCTTGGGTTATATTCTTTCTGGATGTTCTGGCAGGTAAACACCTGCCACATAAGCAACTCTACCTAAGATATTAACTTCCACGCAAATATTTAGTTTTCAAGGATTAAAAAGCCGTAAAAATTTCATGGCATATCTGATTACTTTATATTTGCCCAGACATCAAACAGAGCCCCTTAAAACCTATTTAAAACAAACAATTCATGCAACAAATTTTAATCACTGGCGGAGCTGGATATATAGGTTCCCACACAGCCGTAGCCTTGGTAAATGCCGGTTTCGAGCCTATTATCATTGACAATTTTTCCAATTCAGAAAAAACAGTTCTAAATGGACTTGAAAAAATCCTCAATCGTTCTGTAAAATGTTACGAAGGGGACTGTAATGACCGTGAAATGGTTAGAAATATTTTCAAGGAAAATAATATTTCTGGTGTTATCCATTTTGCAGCTTCCAAGGCTGTGGGCGAAAGCACCCAGATCCCTTTAAAATATTACAGCAATAATATCAATTCCTTAATTGTATTATTGGAGACAATGAAGGAATTCAATGTAAAAGACATCGTATTCTCTTCATCCTGTACCGTATATGGCCAACCAGACGAGTTACCAGTAAAGGAGACCACCCCTAGAAAAGATGCCGAAAGCCCTTATGGTAACACAAAGAAAATCTGCGAAGACATCTTAATGGACCATGTAAAGAGTGGTGCAGCAGCAAGAGTGGTAGCCCTAAGGTATTTCAACCCTATTGGCGCCCACCCTACTTCCCTTATTGGTGAATTGCCTATCGGAGTACCAGCAAACTTAATCCCATTTGTCACTCAAACGGGAGCGGGTATTAGAGAAAAGATCACTGTCTTTGGGGATGATTATGACACTCCTGACGGCACTTGCATCAGAGACTATATCCATGTTATGGACTTAGCCGATGCCCATGTAAAATCCATCCAATACCTTACGGACAAAAAAGACAACTTCTTTGATCTTTTCAATGTTGGAACAGGAAATGGGAACACTGTGATGGAAGTTATCAAAGCTTTCGAAAAAGTAAGTGGAAAACCGCTTAATTATGAATTGGGACCAAGAAGAAGTGGAGATATCGAAAAAGTATGGGCCAATACTGACAAAGTGAGCAAAGTCCTAGGCTGGACACCTGAATACAATTTGGAAGATGCCTTAAAAGATGCCTGGAACTGGCAACTGACTTTGGCTAAATAATATTAGTGTTGTGTTGCTTCATAACTACCGTTACTTAGGTACTCAAGGTGACGAAGGACTGTCAGGTTGAGCGGAGTCGAGACCCTGTTCAAACGACAAATAACACTTGCATCAATAAACATCACCAAATATTTTCAGACCGAACGGAGTCGAAGTGTTAACATCACTTCGACTTTGCTCGGCCTTATCAAAACAACTATTACCCAACTGGCCTGTAATGTCGCAAACAAAACGGCTTGGTTGGAATTAAATTAGGCCTTGAATTACAAATACTTTATTTTTTATCCAGGGTCATTTCAAAGCTTGGATACCACTTTTCCCCATTAGGGGAATACTTGCCCACTTCATACCATTGACCTGAATCATTTAGACTGATCACATATTTCATTTTTCCACCTTGGGGAATATCAAAACCCCACTCAAAATGGCTTTCGCCAAGTGCTTTAAAATAGGCATCTATGCTTAGGCCATTTCCTCGCCAAACCTTCATCTCATACTTTTCTTGCCATTGATTATAGGTGATCACAGCGACAGCATTGAATTTCAAAACTCCCTCCACAAAGCCTTTCCCCTCGATTAACAGCATTTTCCCTTCGAGCTTATAGCTCACTTCCTCATATTGCTTCAACTCGATAAGCTCTCCAGCACCCTGCCGGCTTGTTGCGATTCCAGCCCATTCTCCTTGCAAGAAGGTCAATTTCCCCATAGCCTCATCCGCTTTGTTCTGCGCCATTGCAAAACCTGATAACACCCAAAACAGTGCAAATACAAATACCTTTTTCATGGTTGATATTTATTGTAGGAATCCTAAACATAAAGCAGTTTAAAAAATAAAGCAAATGGAATCGCTTCAAGCCAATGAATCCACAATCCTATTCTTCAACTATTTCAATAGTTTTTAGTATATTTAGTAAAATCATTTAGATCATGGGACAATGGCTACTTTTTTGCGTAATAGGACTTTTTTATGCCTGCCAATCAGGACCATCAAGATCTGAAAAAGAGCATGAAATTGTATCCTCAAAAAGTTTTGTGGATTTTGGCGAAAATCTCATCACTCCAAAAACATTCAACTTAACCATCAGTAAATACAAGGACAAAAATGCACATATTTTCATAGACCCTAATCTACAAATTGTCATCAGCGACTTAGACAAAAAACTACTGATTGACATCATTCCTTTAAAGAGAGGTGATGGACCAAAACAACTGCAGTTACACCCTAATAAAGCCATCCCCATTTTTGATGATCACTTTTTAATAACTTCACTCACCCATTTCTATATCGTTAATAATAAAGGAGAAGTAGTCAAAAAAACTGACTTACAAAACTCTGTAATTGGAAAGCTTGGTGAAAAATATCATGAATTTTTCCTTTCAGGTGCTTTGACTGCGTACCCTAGAACCGATGAAGGAGATATTATCATTCAACTAAAAAGAAATTTTTCGGTCAACCTTATCCATACAATTCCTTACCCAATATTTCCACATTTCCTTAAACTTCAAATTGACCCAGAAAATTGGGAATTCAATTTCGAGCAATTGCCCATTTTCTTTCCAGAGGAATTCATAAAATCGCCTGACCTCAGTTATAAAAACAATGAAAACCCAAGCTATTCAGTTTCAGGAAACTTTTTAATTTATCAATATTCCTTTTCATCAAAGGTATTCTTCTACGATTTCACTAGCGGGAAAACCAGAAATATAATGTTAAATCCTTCTTCAGGAGACAATTTCTCTCCACCTGACCGACGACCTTTAGCAAACTTTGAAAGTACTTCCTTTGGTCTGCCATATATTGACGAAGTTAATCATATAATATATCGAATTAGAACAATTATCAACTTAGAAGATGGAATGGAAAACCAGAGATACTTGGACCTATTCTATGAAGATGGTGAACTGCTTAAGGAATATTACCTCGGAAAAAACAAAGACCTACTATACTCCGGATTTTTCGGGTTCAAAGACCAGTATAACTTGACACCCTTTGAACCAAGTACCTCCGATGAGCATTTGGAATTTTTCCAGTACAAATTGGTGGAAAAGAATTAAAAGAAATACAATCGGACTTTAAGCTATCTGACATTGCTGTTTCATTGGATTTTGATAATGAGCTCTCAGAAATATTAAACGAGCGATAACGGGTTCTATTCTAAACCATATTTCAACCAAAATATCACAGCACTTATCCGGTGATAGAGAGCATTTTAATAGTAAATTAATGAAGAAATTACAATAAGTTACCTTTTAAACCTTAATATAAAGACTAATATTTAATAGATCATCAAGGGATCAATATTCTGAAAGAAGATTTTTAGTTACAACTTCATTTTCAAAACAAACCAATTCAGGGATTAAGCTTTTCCTGCTTTTAATTTTTTGGTCACATCTTCTCCTCCATTTAGCAAATATAATAGTGGCATAGGGCGGTCTTTTCCTTCTATAAACTGTGGACGCGCATTCCAAGGAGCAACAGAAAGTACATTACAGAAATCCATCCAAAACTGAAGCCTTGCCGGTTCAAGGTCCCAAGTCATATGAAAGTGATTTGCAGGAGCATATTGTTTATATTCCAGCATGGAAGCATATTTGGGAACAACAAAAGTATGTGGCCAAGTAGGATTGGCTCCCTCACAAATTTTTTGAGCCAAATCTTTTGGTAATTCCACTGTTTCAGCCTCATCCCAGATCATAGAAAACATCCCTGATAAGGAACTAAAGGCCAAGCGGGCAGCCAAGCCCTTGATTTCCCCTGGGGAGATAAAGTGAACCGAATTGCCCAAATAATAAAAATAATCCACTGCTTTGGGAAAGCTGATCTTTTCCATAACCTCCTTTTCTGAAGTTCCCGGCACTGCCGCCCAGTTGAATGAGGCGGAACCAGAATTCACACCATCAACAAATCCTTTTTGCATCCAAGGCTCATTACCAGATGCCTGATAGCCATTTTGGGCGGCAAACTCAGCTACATCCTCTTTTTCCCAAACCTTTCTGAAATCCATAAACAAAGGTGGATTCCCCCCTGAAAGCCAAGTCATAAACAACTGTGTCAACAGGGCCTGCACATCTGCCTCTGTCGCAAAAGGCTGCACAGACTTAGGTCCATTATGGTCAAAATCACTATTGAACAAGGACTCCATAATGTCCGCCACAGGCAATTGGATCCCACGATCATCGGATCCCCATTCCAACTGGCTCATAAATCCTCCACCTACAGCATCCAACTCCTTCATCAGATCCCTAACGATCAGATAAAGCGCCAAGCTTTGGTCTAGCAATTCACTATCCTTTTCCCCATCAGGTAACTCTATCCTCTCCCCTGCATGATTTTCCAGCCAACTCCTCAGTTTCTTTAACTCTTCCTTATCATAAGATTCCTTTTTCAGCATATCTGCCAGCAACTTCATATCCAGTCTAGTTATTTCCAAACCGAACTGGTTCCTGGTTTCCAACACATGTGGCAAAGCGGTCTCCATGCCCATGGAGTCATGCCCGAAAACGACTACCCTTTTACCCTTTAGGCCCTGAAAGGTTACTGCAGCATAGCACCAATCGATTAAATCCTTGGCTGTTTCTGAACTCATTTCGGGATTTTGACCTGAATCCGGCCATTTACCCACATTGATGTGCGTGAGCTTTCCATATTGGGCTATAGCACCAGAAGTAGCATGGGTATAAACCACCCCTGGACGGGTGCCACTATTACCCGTTGTAAAATTGACAGGAATATCTTTTGGAAAATGTGAAAGTAAAGAAATGGTAGTCAATTGCGGAAAGGACCAGGTATCTGGCACACAAACTAGAATATTGACCCCCACCTCTTTAAACTGAAGAGCTACCTGATCCGCTTGGGCCTCGGCATCTATCAAGACATCCGAATAAACCACATCTACAGCAGCGCCGCCAGGCAATATCACCTTTCCTGCTAATACATCTGCAGCGTGCTTTATGAGGTTAATACTGCGTTCCCTGCTTGCAGCATCAATGCGCGGATCGCAAGGGGCAAAGACTCCAATCACAGGCTTACCTGTATTTGGCCTGACCTCTCTAGACAATAATTTCGCTTCCATATTGAATATTTTATCTATTGATATAGCTATTTCGTTGCTTTTTCTTGAATACTAAAGAGAGTAGAAATCCAGAGAAAAAAATCACCATAGTACCGATCACAATGGTCAGATTCGTATGTATAGGATTTCGGAAAGAAAACCATGGTCCTTCAGTAATGAATATTGGAGTCAAACTCATCCAAGAAATCACCAGAACACCAATTACTGCTGCAATAGCAGCCTCCAACTGATTGACATTTTTTGAAAAATAAGCCAGTAAAAACAGGCCCAAAACACCTCCACTAAAAACAGAAGACAAGGCCCACCATGCATCCAAAGCACTTTTCACCTGAATCATTGCCAATGCAACCATCATACTTAGCAGCCCCATGAACACTGCCGATCCAACCAACACTTTAAAATTGTTTTTCCTGTTTGAAAGAGATGGAAAATACTTCTTGAAATAATCGGTAAGTATCACAGTGGAAGAACTGTTCAAACTGGTTGAGACTGTACTCATCCCGGCAGCAAAGATAGAAGCTATCAGCAAGCCCGTCATTCCTCTTGGGAGTCCATTGACAATGAAAAAAGGAAAAATCTTGTCCCCTGCATCTGCTGCTCCTAAATCAGCAGGAAGCAAATCCGGTTGCACCTGATAATAGGCAAACAGGGCTGTCCCAATAAAAAAGAATAAAAGCGAAACGGGCACATACAAACTACTTCCAAACCAAGTCGATTTGATCGCCTCTTTATCGGATTTGGCACTCATGTATCGTTGTACATAATTCTGATCTATTCCGAAATTTTGAAGATTGATAAACAAACCGTAAACCAAAATCCCCCAAAAGGTGGTTTCGCTCAAACTTATTCCAAAGCTTCCTAAACTAAATTTGCCTTGTCCCCTACCTATTTCTATCACTTGCATTGGCCCCTCAGGCATAGAAAACAAAATAATTACCAAACAAAGTATGGCGCCCAGGATCAAGACTATCCCCTGAATTGCATCTGTCCAGATGACCGCTTCGATACCGCCCAGGGACGCATAAATGATAACAGAAACCCCTGTCACAATGATAATGGTCATAATATCCCAACCCAATAGGGCATTCATTGGCAAGGCCAACAAATACAATATGGTTCCCATTCTTGCCAACTGAGTGAGCAAGTAACAAATAGAAGCATAGTTTCTTGCCCATGACCCAAACCTGGTTTCCAGGTAATAATAAGCTGAGGGACTTTTCAACTCCCTATAAAGCGGAACAAAGAATTTAACAGCTACTAAGGCGGCTATCGGAATTGAAAGACTAAACACAAAACTGTTCCAATTGCTCATATAAGCATTACCTGGCAAAGCCAAAAAGCTGATACTACTTACGAAGGTGGCAAAAATGGACATTCCTATAGCCCAGGCAGGCAACCTCTTTCCTCCCACCATATAGTCATCAGTAGTTCGACCTTTTCTGAAATAGAATGAAGCTCCGAAAAACAGTATGCCCATCATGTATACTAAAAAAATGACCAGGTCTATTACGGGTAATTGCATGGGGTTATTGGGTTATTAAATGATTCTCTATTTATATTTTCTAGGGAAAATAATATATGAGCCAATTCTAGTCAATTAGCCCTGCTTTTTTCTGCATCATTTCCCTTATTCCCCTTAAATTAGCAGCTATCTCCTCAATTTCTTTTTCTCTAAATCGATGTAATGGAGAAGCCATATAATCATTACAGATTCCCATAATCTTCAATACTGCCTTAATTCCTTTCAGATAGCTGGAACCAAACTTACCCAGGGAATACAGCTTTGATGAGATTTCCATTACAATGGCATGGAGGGCTCTGACAGTAGCTATATCACCTGCTTCTGCTGCTTCATATAGTTTTACATATAACTCAGGAAACATATTGGCACCACCATTTACCCCCCCGTGAGCGCCAAGCAAAACTGTTTCTGCCATTATTTCTTCCGGCCCCACAAACAAGGAAAAATCTGATCGCCCTTTCATCTTGTTCATTACATTATTGAAATAAGCGTTATTGCCAGAACTATCCTTTAAACCTACTATCCCCTCATATTTAGACAATGTCCTCACTGTGTCAGGTTCAATAATAATTTTGGTATGAGAAGGCATGTTATAAAGAAACAAAGGTAGGGAAAGCCGCTCCACCAAAAATTCATAATACTCTATTAATTCAGGCTGGCCAAGATTAAAATAATAAGGTGGTGCAGCAACCACAGCTGAAGCCCCCTCCTTCTCTGCTGTCTCCGCCAATCGCAGACTCTCAGCTGCAGCAGTATCCGTAATCCCTACCAAAACTGGCACTCTGTCATCAACTATTTCACAAGTTCGTTTGACTAGCTCGTGACGAATAACATAAGAGAGGCTTGTAGACTCTCCTGTAGTCCCCAAAATAAAAAGTCCATGAACTCCTCCAGCCAAAATATGATTAACAAGACGTTCAAGTCCTTTCAAGTCAAGATGGTATTCATCCGTAAGCGGGGTGACCATCGGTGGAATAATCCCTTTAAATGGCCGAGGTATATTATAAGTTGTCTTCATCACTTAATAATACTGCTTTTATCTGTTTCAGACTATTATGCAGTAACACCATTAAGCAATCGAACACAAAATATTCAAATAGAATTGGCTATTCGCCAGCAATACGAAATATTATATCGAACCAAAAATATTCTCATTTAGTCAATGGCAATTGAAACAGCAGGGCTCAATTCTTTAAGCATCCATATAGTACAGGTAAAATGCCCAGAATCACCCAATGGTTGATCCAAACGCCTAAAACCTTGTCTTTTATAAAGACCAATGGCATTTTCAAATTCGGGAATGCTTTCTATATACAGCGACTTAAAACCAAGTTCTTGGGCACTTTCTGTACATTTTTTCAATAAAGCCTTCCCTATTCCCTTTCCCCTTGAAGAGGGAGCAAGGTAAAACTTCACTAACTCTGCCACCTCTCTGGGCAAGCCTTCTGTGGGATATACGCCACAGCAACCTAATATTTCTCCACTGGCTTCTGCTATCCAAAAAACTGACTTAGAGGTCCTTTCAAAAAGCCCATATAAATCCTCCATATCTGGATCTGCGAAAACGGTTCCCTCACGAGGAGCATCAAACTCAACAAAAACGTTTTGAATCAATTCCTTTACGGCTTGGTTATCCTTGATTTGTATAGGACGGTATTGAATGTTCATAAGTGCAAAAATAATAATAAGCCGTAAAGCGGCTATTTTCAATCAAAAGAAAAAAAGTATCCCAATTGCTCAGGATACTTTTTGGTTTGGATTTAATTAAACACTAATCGAAAATATATCTGATGCCCACCTGACCTCTCCATCTTGACAGGAAGTCACTAACAAAGTAAGGATTTCCATTGCTTAGCCCAGATCCATCATAAGAGTAGGTGGGTATCTTTGTACCATCTTCATACCCATCAAAGTTGATTAATGAGAAGGAGTTATTGTTTACACTGTATTGTCGACCCCATTCCTTACTAATCAAATTGCCCAGATTAAACACATCAAATGAGAACTGTAACCTATGGTTGGTATCCCCGACAGTTTTCAATTGGAATTCATGCATAAAGCGCATATCCACTTGATTGGTCCAAGGAAGCCTATCACCATTCCTTTCGACATAATCACCTCTTCTTGATTTTAGGTAATCATTCCCCTCAATAAAACTATTTAACATATCCCACTGCCTTGTCTGTTCTTCAGGCGTACCTGTAAAATTTATCTCCCCAGAGTTGGCAGGAACATAGATCAAGTCATTACCAAATGTCCTGTCATTGTTAATATCTCCATCATAAACATAGGATACTGGAATTCCAGATTGCCCATTATAGAATAATCCTATAGTGGTAGCAGAACCATTTTGGTATTCTATTCTGTAATTCACTGAGGCAATCACTCTTGATCGGATATCATTATCAGCAAATCCAATCCCAGGATTATTTCCACCGTTCACATTTTCCACATATCTCCAGTTGGAAAATGCCTGACTGGAAGTACCTCCATTCACGTCCTTGGATTGCCCATAAGTATAGGCCGCACTCAAGGACAAACCTCCTTCAAAAAATTTCTGAAACTGCCCAGTAAGGTTATAGGCATACCCCTTGTCAGTATTTGTTAATAAGATGACATTATTAAAATTATCATTGATAAAACCATTGAAATAAGTCCTGTTATCAGGGCCTCCTTCAAGTGTTCCATCTTCCATGATATTCAGGTTTTTAAAATCTATGTTTTTAAGGTTTTTGGTATAAATGGCCTCAAACGTACCAATGATCCCCCCAGGGAACTGATGGTCAATGGCTCCATTTAACCTAAACACTTGTGGAAACTTGAAATCCTTATCCGTTACATTCACTTCCGAAATGCCAAGAGGCTCATTAAGATCTTCAGCATCAGGCTGGCCATAGGGATCTGGCACAAATGTAAAATCCTCTCTTCCTTCAAAATCCCCCAAACTGCCATCATTTCTGAATAAAGAAATTCTAGCAAATTCATTCCCTGTATTGGTATATTGGTTGGACAACCAAACAAAAGGCACCCTACCAGTAAATAAGCCTATACCACCTCGAACCTGAGTGGTTCCATCACCATTGACATCCCAGTTCACCCCTACTCTCGGCGAAATCATCAACTGGCTTCCTGGCATCTGATCCGTAGCCACATCATATTCTGCAAAAGCTTCATTGAAAGCAGTATTTACAGAAGGCTCTTCAGAGAAAGTTGGGATATCAAGCCTGATTCCTGCAGTTATCTTCAAATCCCTGCTGGCCTGATATTCATCCTGAACATAAAATCCTAATTGGTATGCATTAAATTCTGCTCCTTGCAATGGATTATCTGTCCTGGAATAAGAATAATCGTAGCTTCTTGGCAGGATCTCAGCCGCTGTGCCCACCGTTTCGAAATCCTCCAAAGAATGGTAAGAATAAGCACCAAAATTTTGTCTGATGAACAGGTTATAAGTTTTGTAAAACTCATTGTGTGTACCTACCGTAATGGTGTTTTTACCCTTATAAAAAGTCAAATTATCCGTAATGGTCAGTACATCCTGATCCAACTGATTTGCTGTGGAGAAAGGCTCCGAACCGAAGTTAATACTTCTCCCTCCTCCTAATCTCACATTCACAGTAGGAAATGGATCTCCCAAATAATTCCTGTCATCCCTTACTGTGGTATATCCTATTCTTAACTCGTTGGAGATATCCGATCTGAAGTTACTGTTAAGTTCCAACACCGTACTGTTGGTAGTTGAAGGGAAGTACTCTCCATAATTATAAAAGTTTGCTTCATTAGGGCTTCTAAAACCATCGATGTTTTCCCCAAATACATAAGAGTGCCTTAGGGTAAGTTTATTGTTCTGGTTAATATTCCAGTCTAATCTGGCAAAAATCTTTTCGGAATTGGTCTCATTACTATATTCCCCAAATGGGCCAGGTTCATAGCCCAAGCGATTAGCGACTGCTTGCACCCTTTCCATCTCCTCTACACTGATGTTGGAATTACTGGTACCCGGTCTATATAGTAAAGGCTGGGTACGGCTGGTCACCTCACCATTGGCAAAGAAGAACAATTTATCCTTTATAATAGGACCTCCAAGTCTAAACCCAGTCTGATAATCTGAATAACTGTCCAGTCTAGTTCTTTCTTCATCTGGACTTTTGCCCACCAAGCTTTCATTATTAAAATAGTAATAAACCGAACCTTGGAATTCATTATTACCCGAACGGGTAATGGCATTGATACCACCACCTGTAAAACCTCCTTGACGAACATCATAAGGAGCTATCACTACCTGAACCTGTTCTATGGCATCCAAAGAAATGGGCTGAACACCTGTTTGCCCTCCATTGGTCCCTGAAGCAGAGAGCCCAAAAACGTCATTGTTGACGGTTCCATCTATAGCAAATTGATTGTACCTGTTATTTTGACCTGCAAAGGATATCCCGTCTCCTGCAGTGGAAGCCTGAGGAGTCAGTCGAGTAAAATCATTCAGGCCTCTTGAAATGGAAGGCAAAGAATTGAGTTGTTCATTACTAATGCTAGTAGCAGCACCAGTTCTCTCATCATTCATCACAGGATTTCTGACTGCAAGGACTTCTACTCCCTCAATCATAATCCCCTCCTCCTGAAGCATCACATCTAAGCTAAATGCTTGCCCCAAACGCAGGTTAATATCTTCGATAATTACGGTCTCAAAACCTATATAAGAGACTTCCACAATATAGGGGCCCCCAACACGCATTCCTTGAATAGTAAAACGGCCATCTATTCTAGTGGAAACACCATACTTAGTTCCTGAAGGCGAATGTATCGCTACAATATTGGCTCCAGGCAAAGTTTCACCAGAGGCGTCAGTCACAACCCCTTGCATACTTGCAGTAGTAACTCCTTGTGCCCAGGCCATATTCAAGACACCAAGTATCATTAATACTGTCAATAAATTTCTTAGTAGTAATTTCCTCATAGACTTAAAAACTGTTTAGAATTTGAACTAATTAAACATAAAATTATAGGACTTTTAGATGTTTTATTTTTAATATTTATTAATTATAAACTCCTAAAAAAGTAGTCTAATTAATATCAAATAAAACTTCATTTAAAACAATATTCTAAATATAATCACTAAATAAGGCCAATACAAAATCAAACAACACAAACACCTTATTTATTAAAACCTTTAAATCGTCAAAAGCAAAAAAGAGACTTATGTGACATATATCCCATTAAATATAATTTAAATACATTTTTTATACACTCATTGATACTTTTTGTCCCTTCAGCACTATTCTAAAATTTTATTATCTTCAAAACTCCTTACAAATAACCATGCAAGCCTATTAGAATAACCCACTGAAAAACGGGCAATTATTTGTATCAAAAAGGTTCAACATATACCATTAGATTTAACCACAGAAAAATTTATGCAGACTAAAGGAATTGGCTGGCTTTATCTTTACCTCTTTTCAGGATTGGCTGATATAGCCTTGATCACTCAGCAGCAGGAACAAATGAGGTTTATATCAAAACCATTGCTGATGATATCCTTAACTGCCTATTTTTTGAGCGCCACTTCATTGATAAAGAACAGCTTGCTAAGAAAATCAGTAGGAGCGGCCTTGGTGCTATCCCTGATCGGTGATGTGTTTTTACTGTTTCCCGAAATGTTTTTGTACGGTCTAGGGGCCTTCTTTATTGCCCAAATATGTTATATCATTGCTTTCAAGCTTATCCAAAACCATCAGATAAACCTTAGGCAGATCAACTTTCTGAAAATCTTCTTTTATAACCTGCCCATTTATATTGCTGCGGCCATAGTTTACTTCCTCATCAACGACAGCCTCCACCAACTTAAAACCCCAGTAGTTTTATACATCTTGGCGATGGTCATGATGGTAAGCACCGCACGAGAGAGGTTCAAAAGGACAAATACACAGAGCTTCGTTCAGGTATTCCTGGGCGCAATACTTTTTTTGATTTCAGACAGTATTTTGGCCTTAGACCTGTTCTTTCAGCCAATCAACAATAGTGGCCTTTTGATCATGGCCACATATATTCTTGCCCAATTGCTAATTGTCATGGGCATCAGAAGTCACCTTGTTTACAGTCCTGTCAAAACTAAAGACCAATAAAAAAGCAGGTACCTCTAAGGCACCTGCTCAAAATGTATATTCAAAACTATTTGAAATTACTTCTTTAGATCCAATTGAATACTCAACTCTTTTAATTGATCATCAGCAATGACACTTGGAGAATCAATCATTACATCTCTTCCAGAATTGTTTTTCGGGAATGCGATATAATCTCTAATTGAGTCACTACCTCCAAATATGGCGCAAAGTCTATCAAAGCCAAATGCGATCCCTCCGTGTGGTGGGGCACCATATTCAAATGCCTCCATAAGGAACCCAAACTGGGCTTGTGCTTCCTCATCAGTAAAGCCCAAATGCTTAAACATGGTCTTTTGAGTATTTCGGTCATGGATTCTTATAGAACCACCACCGATCTCAACACCATTGATCACCAAGTCATAGGCATTGGCCCTAACTGCTCCTGGATCCGATTCCAGTAATGCAATATCCTCTTTCTTAGGAGATGTAAATGGATGGTGCATGGCATGATACCTTGCAGTTTCCTCATCCCACTCCAATAATGGAAAGTCTAATACCCAAAGAGGTTTGAAGACATTCTTATCTCGAAGACCAAGATCTGCGCCCAATTTCAACCTCAATTCAGAAAGCTGCTTTCTCGTAGCATTCTTATCTCCAGAAAGGATCAACATCAAGTCTCCTGGATGTGCGCCCATTTTCTCTGCCCAAGCTTTAAGGTCTTCCTGGCTATAGAATTTATCTACAGAAGATTTAAAGGATCCATCTTCATTGCACTTCACATATACCAAACCTTTGGCTCCGATCTGCGGACGCTTCACCCACTCGGTCAATGCATCCACCTGCTTTCTGGTATAGCTGGCAGCACCTGGTGCACAAATACCAACAACCAGTTCAGCTGCATCGAAAACATTGAAACCTTTGTTCTGAGCCAAATCATTCAGCTCAACAAATTTCATGTCAAATCTAAGGTCAGGCTTATCATTACCATAATATTTCATGGCATCGGCAAAAGTCATTCTTTCCACTTCTGGTAACTCTACCTTTTTCACCGTGGAGAACAAATGCTTCACCAAACCTTCAAAGGTCTGCAAGATATCTTCCTGATCCACAAAGGACATTTCACAGTCTATCTGAGTAAACTCAGGCTGCCTGTCGGCCCTTAGGTCTTCATCTCTAAAACACTTTACTATTTGGAAATAACGGTCAAATCCACTGACCATTAACAATTGCTTAAAGGTCTGAGGAGACTGTGGCAATGCATAAAACTCTCCTTGGTTGATCCTGCTAGGCACCAAAAAGTCCCTAGCCCCCTCAGGAGTAGATTTGATCAACACAGGAGTTTCCACTTCCATAAAATCTTCCGCATCCATGAACTTTCTAGTCTCCTGCATCATATGATGTCTTAGCTGAAGTTTTTCACGGACTACCCTTCTTCTCAAATCCAAGTAACGGTATTTCATTCTCAATTCCTCACCCCCATCAGTTTCATCCTCAATGACGAAAGGAGGAACTTTGGCAGCATTCAATACTTCCAAAGCCACCACCTTCAATTCAATATCTCCGGTAGGAATCTTATTGTTTTTAGAAGTTCTTTCAATCACTTCTCCTTTGGCCTGAATAACAAATTCTCTTCCTAAAGAAGCAGCTTTATCCAATAGCTCCTGATCACTGGACCCTTCTTCAAAAATCAATTGGGTAACGCCGTATCGGTCTCTTAAATCCACCCATACCAATCCACCTTTATTTCGGACCCGTTGTACCCAACCAGAAAGTGTCACTTCCTTGCCCACATCCTCTAAGCGCAACTCTCCACAAGTATGTGTTCTTAGCATATTTTTATTGTTTTATTCAATATTGATCGCCAAAGATAATAATTCGAATCACAGTTTACTATTATGACAAAGAGTATAACATATTTTTATGATCTTTTTTTCGGCAAAGTTCAAAAAATAGCGAGCTTTGTGTCTCGGTTTCCAAGAAAATAACAGAGAAAATCCACTAAACCAAGTAATGAGTACCAAGCTACTGGTAAGTGGCTCAAAAAAAGGCCCAAACGCTTGGAAATTGACCTAAATTTAAACTAATTACCGTATTATTTAATCGCCAAAATCAAAATTAGGGAATGAAGAAAAAATGGATCGCAGCAGCAGGAGCAATGCTGCTGGCGGCGGCAGGAATTGGATACTACCAATTTAATCTTGAGCCGGAAAGAGAGGTCGTGGTAGAAGAAACTCAAACACCTGTTGAAACAGAAATCGTAAAGGAAAAAAACTTGCTTTACGGCATCGATGTAGATGACTTAGCTGTTGTCGAAGGGGTAGTGGGAAGGAATCAAACACTCTCAACCATACTGGCCCCTTTTAATGTCCCCTACCAAATCATTGACCAAATAGCGAAAAAATCCAAGGACATTTTTGATGTCAGGAAAATCGCCTACAATAAGAAGTACACTGTCCTGACAGCCAAGGACAGTAGCTCCACAGCAGCGTTCTTTATCTACGAGCCCAATGCTGCGGAATTTGTAGTCTACAAATTGGATGGTAAGGATATATATAAAGAGGCCAAACCAGTAGAATATAGGAAAAGGGAAGTCGCAGGACAAATCACCAGCTCCCTTTATGTAAATATGACCCAACAGGGCATCACCCCGGACTTAATTGACCAGTTTGCAGACCTTTACGGCTGGAGCGTAGATTTCCAGCGCCTGCAAAAGGGAGACAAATACAAAGTAGTTTATAACGAAAGAGTGGTTGAAGGAGAAGTGGTAGGAGTTGATGATATCCAAGCAGCCTTTTTTGAGCATATGGGACAGCCTTATCATGCCATTCCTTTTGAACAAAATGGACAGGTTTCCTTTTTTGATGAGAAGGGCAACAGTTTTAAGAAGGCCTTTTTGAGAGATCCGGTTAAATTTACTAGAATTAGTTCCCGATATAACCTCAGAAGATACCACCCAGTACAAAAAAGATACAAAGCCCACCTTGGCACAGACTATGCTGCACCAAGAGGAACGGAAATCAGAGCAGTGGGTGATGGAACCATCATTGCTGCCAGTTACACTGGAGGCAATGGTAATTATGTTAAGGTTAAACATAACGGCACATACACTACCCAGTACTTGCACATGTCCAAAATAGCAAGTGGGATAAGGAATGGCGTAAGAGTAAAACAAGGACAAGTAATTGGCTATGTAGGTAGCACCGGTTTGGCCACAGGACCTCACCTTTGTTTCAGGTTCTGGAAACATGGCAAACAAGTTGACTGGTTAAGAGAGGAAATTCCGCCTTCAGAACCGATCTCAGAACAAAACAAACTGGCTTTTGAAAGAGTAAAACAAGAAAAACTTGATTTGCTAGCCTCTATTCCTTATGAAGAAGGACAAGATGAAGACAGGTTATTAACAGAGAGATAAAAAGACAAATTGGAGGTCCTTAAGATTTAAGATTATATCTCTCTAATGATTCAGGATATTTCAATAAAAGATTACATAAAAAATAAGGCGGTCAATTGACCGCCTTATTTTTTTGTTCAAATCTCTTTTCTTTACTATAAATTCATGATCCAAGCTCCTTCATAACCCGCTTTTCTCACTTGGGCCAACTGCTTACTAAGCTCATTGGCATTATTGCTTTTTATAGCATAACAATAATATAATCCGCTTGCATCATCAATGAAAAAACCTGCATCAGCAAATCCATTCAATCTTGAATTCAAAGAGTGCTTAGTAGCGTTGGTGCTGGAGGAAAACACTCCAGTCACCACTACTGTTCCACTTGCTTCACTGATCAAACCTTTTTTTTTAAGATAAGCCATCTTCTCTTCCTGAATCTCTTCATTGGAAGCATTGATGTTCTTTTCATTTAGCATCAACTTGATTTCTGTTCTTCTGTTCAACTGGTGTTCTGCTTCAGTACAGTTACCATCCTCACAGCCATGTACAGGGCGGGTCTTCCCAAACCATTTATAGGAAATTCTGCTTTCAGCTATTCCCCTTTTTGTTAGAAAATCCCTTACCACCTCAGCTCTTTTTTCTGAAAGCCCTTCATTATATGCTTCAGAACCTCTTACATCGGTATGTCCTTCCAACGCCAATTGAATGCCTTCTCTTTCCTTCATTAGAAGCAATAAACGTTCAAGTTGTTTCACTCCTTCTGTTCTTAAAACCGCTTGGTCAAAATCGAAATAAACGGTAGGTACATTCATTTGGATACCCAAATTCGGCTTAGAACACAGATCCAATAAGTCCGCAGGTAATTCATACTCCTTGCTTTCATCTGCAAAGGCCATCAACACTAACTCACTCCTGCGGTTCATTTGGTGGGAACGCTCTGGACATGGTACACCATCGCCACAATCATTGGCCAATTCCTTTTCACCAAACCACTCTTCATGCACCCTATTTGAAGCTATTCCTTTTTGTCCCAAATAGGCCGCAACAGCATCTGCTCTAGTATTACTCAATTTCTCATTATACTCATCTGAAGCCCTCGCATCTGTATGTGACCTCACCATTAAATCCAAATAATCGTGCTCATTCATCAATGAGGCTAGCTTATCCAATACTGGCTGAGCATCACTTCTGATCATCGATTTATCCAGGTCATAATATACCAAATCCACAAACACAGTAGTCCTATAAGGAATTGGGATCAGTGTATATTCCCTTTCTAACAAAGTACCTTCCATCCCTACAGAACTGATGCCTTCATCATGCACAGGGAAATAACCTTTTTTACTGATCTTCAATTCATAATCTGCTTCAGGTGCAATATTAGCTTTGATCTCTCCTTCAACATCTCTCTCCAAATCAATGGCCTTGTCCATGTCTTTTTCTATAAACTCTGCTACAAATCCATCAGTAATTAAATCTCCATTACAATCTTCCACCTTGGCCAAAAACCTCCTGTACATATCTTTGATCAGGTAAATATCGTCATAGCCCATACCTCCTGTTCTATTTGAGGATAAATATTGACTTCCTTCTTCTGACAATGTCATAGCAAAATCATCCTGCGGTGAATTGTATGGAATACCCATATTTTTCACATTAGAAAAGCTACCATTATCAAAATCTGCTTTGAAGATATCAAGACCTCCTAATCCAAAATGTCCATCAGAAGAAAAGTAAAAATGCTTACCAAAAAGGAATGGATCTCTTTCATCTCCACTGGTATTGATGGCTTCACCTAAATTCTTGGGCTCACCAAAGTTGAAATCCTTGTCATATTCTATCACGTAGATATCAAACCCACCGTAACCACCTTCCATGTCAGATGCAAAATAAAGCTTGTTGCTAGACTCATCAAGGAATGGATTGATCAGTGAATACTTCAGCGCATCATTCAAAGGGAAAGCACTATAGTCAGCAAATTCACCATTCTCACCTATTTTACTGAAATATATCTCAGGGTGAAAATCAACAAATTCATCTTGATTTTGGCCAAAATCCATTTCTGGATTGACCATTTTTCTGGTTTTCACTTTCTTACCATCTATTCTTTTCACCTCACGGGTTACTGTATAGAATGCCACGGCTTGCTCTTCCAAAAAGAACGGGTCTGCAAAATGGTAACTATCAGGAACTGGTGAATTCAAGCTGGCAACTTGTCCATCTTTATTGATTTTATAAACTGTCAAGAAATCTCGACCTGTCCAAGCATAATGATCTTCATCAATTTTATTGGAAACATCAAACCTCAATGCAGCTTTTCCTGAACCACCTTCAGCTCCTCTGTCAGATGCAAAATATTTATTTCCTTTGGCATCCATTACCATTCCGAAATCTGCAGATGATGAGTTCAAAGAATCAATGCCCACAGCTTCCAAAGCTACAGGCTTATTGTACCAGCTCATCATAGAATCAAGGTTGATCTTGTCCAGCTTGCCGTCTTTAGGCAAAGAGTCCAATGCCACTACCAATTCACCCATCTTTCCAAGCTGGTTGGCTGCAGCCGCAAAGCTCACATAATCCTGAGTGCTGGCTTCTTCAAACCCAACAGTAGTTTTCCACCATTTATAGGCATTATCATAGTCGTTCAGCTTTTGGTAGCTTTTTGCTGCCATCTGCGCCGCAACATACTTGCCCTTTTTATCAAAAGCCTTTTCATAAACCTGAGCGGCTTCCTCATAATTAAACAACTTATACTGTTTATCAGCATAACGAAGGAGAGCATTCTGGCCAAAAGCCGGTACTTGGCTAAATCCTATAAATGCACCCACAAACAGAAGTATAAAAATCCTTTTCATATCTAGAACCATCTTGGGTTTTTCATTCTAATATTTTTAGGAGTAATATAATAACCCACAGAAATCTCATGGGAATTGTTTCTTAAATTACTCAAAACATTGGTACTATGATCATAAGCATACCCAATTCTTAAATTATTAGTGGCAAAAATTTCAAGTATTGCCGCAATAGAATTCCTCTTGGATAAACCTTCCTGCAAGGCCTCATTGCCATTGCCCATGTTGGAACGATAGGATCCTCCCAACCATATAGTCTGCATAAAGAGGAACATACCATTGATATCATAATTGGTTGCACTTCCTTTTTCTTCCTTGATCAAGATGGATGGCTTGAACTGTACATCATCTGAAATCGGAAGCATGGCTCCTGCGGTAAAATAGTAATGAAAATTATGATAAGCCAAGGCAATATCTTCTTTCTCAAGTGCCTTCTTTCCTACCAAATTATACACACTTATACCTGTATAAAACCTTGCTGTGTTAAAGAAAATCCCTGTATTAACATTAGGTGTAAAAACATTTACCCTTCCTTCAGGAATATTATTATCTCCAAAATCATTCGGATCTAGCATGGTACCATCTATAACATATTCAGAAACCCCTGCACTTACCCCCAAACCAAGGAATGACCCACGCCCTGTCTGGATTCTGTAAGCATAAGTTAACATGCCCGAAGAGGTCTGCGAAGGCCCTATTTTATCTGACATGATAGAAGCACCAAATCCCATGGTACCTTCATTGGCGCTTAAATCTGCCGTAATGGTGAAGGTCTTAGGAGCGCCTGGGAAATTAACCCATTGGCTTCTATAGGTTGATTGAATATAGGGTACTCCCTTATAACCGGCATAACCCGGGTTCACATGCAGTCCATTGAATATGTATTGGCTGAACTGCGGAAGCTGTTGGCCAAAAGTACCCTGGGTAGCCGTGAAGGCTACCACTAGGGACATTATGAAAATTTTAAAAATACTTTTCATCTTTTTATCAGCTTTTAGTTATCGAATTCACTTCCATCCTTAATCACTTGGATCCAGCCTTTAAAGATATGCTGCTCTCCTTGTCTGTCAGTTACTGTCAGTACGTAGAAGTAGGAACCTGCATTAAGGCCTTCTGCTGTCCAATCCTGCTGGTAATCTTTCGCTTCGTAAACGTGGTCTCCCCATCTGTTGAAGATCACAATCTCGTTTTGCTCAAATTTATCCAGACCTTTAATCACAAACTGATCGTTCTTATTATCGACATCTCCTGGTGTGATCACATTCGGGATGAAGAATGGTTCGATAACATTTTGATCTATCGCTGTATTATCATCAGGATCAATTTCGTTTTCCGCTGCATCAACGGTCACTTCATTGATCACATTTCCTGATGCCTCAGCTCTCACTGTCAGCGTGATGGTAAGCTCTCCTCCCACAGGGAAGAATGGTACGTTCCAAGTTACATTTTGTCCGTTCACATTCATTTCAGGAATTATCTCATCACTACTGCTCACATAAGTTGCATCCACAAAGCTTACATTTGATGGAAGTCGATCCGTAACTAGGACATCACTTGCATCCGCTACTCCTTCGTTTCGAACTACTATCTGGTAGTCGAATTGGTCACCTTCATAAATCTCCGCTCCCATGGACGATTTGGTAATGCTCAAGTCAATGTCTGCCAACTCAATCACCACAGCCGCTGCTTCATCACTTATTGTGTAATCTCCCGCAGTAGCTGTTGCCACGTTGATTGCTGTACCTTCTGCAAGCGCCATTACTTGGATATCGAAGGAGATAGATTCTCCTGGTGCCAGACTTGGTACTGACCAAACTGTCACTTCTCCATCTATTGGCTCTCTTGTAGAGGACACCATCATATATTCAGCAGGCAACAGATCTGACAACACTATATCCTCAACTGTGAATATACTATTGTTGGTTAAGCTGATCATATAAGTTACCATTTCACCTACTGTCGCATTGGTCACATTCACCGTTTTGCTTATGCTCATTGACAATGGCCTCACCTCAACGGTTACCTCTGCAGTTCCACAGATTGGATCAGGGATACTTACATCACATACTTGATAAGTGAAGGTATCTGTACCACTGAAGTTCGTGTCAGGAACATAGGTAATTGTTCCATCAGGATTCACAGTCACCGAACCATTTGCCGGTCCATCGACCACTGTTACACTTGAATTATCCAACTCAACAAAGTCTGTAGCATCATTGTCCAGGACATCGATATTAACTTCCTGATTCTGATTAGTAGTCACTTCGTCATTCATTGGCAACACCTCATTGGCAACTATTCTGAAAGTCACTATTGCATCATCCATATTGCTTGGATTAAGTTTTTCTCTCAACTCATATCTCAAGGTGTATTCTCTGGCCTCAACTCCTGGAAGTATGGACAAGGTACCGTCAGCTGCGATCTCCAAACCTATGATGCCATCCAAGTCAACAAACTCAAAGTCTACATCATCTGGGCTTACATTCTGTCCATTCAACCTATCGTTTAGCAAGATGTTTCCGAAGGCTCTAGAGTTAGGCCTATTGAAGACTCCGAAGTTATCATCATTAGCTATGATTCTGTTGAAAGAAGCTCCAGACTCTTCACTTGCATCATCTTCAATTGTGTTACCCTGTGGATCATTAGCAGAAGCATTCGCCACGTTAGTGACACCTCCATTATCCAAATCACGCTGAGTAACAGTATAAACTGTATTGAATGATTGGCTTTCACCTGGAAGCAAGGTCGCTACAGTTTCTTCAAATCCTGTCAATGGATCACCAACAACGACATTGTTTAGCGTTACGTTGCCAGTATTTGTCACCGTCAAAGTATAAGTGATTTCTTCACCTATTACACTGAAGCTTTCCTTATCAGCAACTTTGTCTAAATTAATTCCAGCGCTCAATTCAGCAGGAACTTCCTCTTCGTCTCCAAACTCGTGATCGTTATCTCGAGGGCCTTTGCCTATAACAGAAGCTTGGTTATTTACGAATCCTCTATCTAGATCTTCCTGAGTTACTGTGTAGCTAGTATTGACAGTTACAATTACTCCCGGAGCTAGACTTGCTACATTATGTACTAGCCCTGTAAGAGGATCTACTATGATAATGTTTGACAAGGTTACATTGCCTGTGTTGGTTACATGGATTTCATAATCCAACACATCACCAACTTCATCGAAGTTTTCACTTATCGCTACTTTATCCAAATGGATACCTGGAGTTTGGTCCGCGTCAATGGTTACTTCATCACTATCACCTTCTTCTCCACCTGCTGGTGCATCAGCAGTTACAGAAGCCATATTTGTCAACATTCCGGCATCCAAATCTTCCTGAGTGATCACATAAGTTGTGATCAACTCTTTTTCTTCATTTGGCATCAGTCCACCTACATTCTCATCCATTCCAGTTAAAGGATCTGTGACTACCACATCGCTTAGGCTCACATTACCTGTGTTGGTTACTGTCAAAGTATAGGTGATCAATTCACCAAGTTCACTGAAGGAATCCTTATCAGCAGTTTTGATCAAATCAATTGCGGCAGATTGAACAATCATGGTTACCGCATCATCCTGGGCATCTGCAGTCTCGTTGCTGCTCACTACTGCTACGTTAACCAAATCGGATCCTGCATCGATATCCACTTGGGTCGCTTCGTAAGAGGCGCTGTATTCCCATGCTTCAGTCAGATCCAACTCACCGTCATTGTCAGTATCACCACCTACAAAGGTTGCTCCGCCTGCAAACTCATCCACTACACTTACTCCCGTCAAGCTTACGTTTCCAGTGTTTGTTACTGTAATCGTATAGTTTAGGATAGCCGGTGCACTGATCTCAGCAACATCTACTACTTTCTCGATAGCAATGCCTGCAGATTGAGTAATGGTAGTGATAGCGTCATCTTGTGCTTCCGCTGTCTCATTACTGCTTACAATCGCAGTATTAATCAAGTCAGCTCCCGCATCGATATCAGCTTGAGTTGCTTCATAAGTAGCACTATATTCCCAAGCCTCAGCTAGATCAAGTTCTCCATCATTGTCCGCATCTCCACCTACGAAAGTTGCTCCGCCTGCAAACTCATCCACTACACTTACTCCCGTCAAGCTCACATTACCTGTATTGGTAATCGTAATCGTATAGGTCAATGTAGTTGGTGCATTGATATTAGCGTCATCAACTATTTTCTCAATCGCAATACCCGCGGACTGAGTAATGGTAGTAGTTGCATCATCCTGCGCATCCCCTGTCTCATTGCTGCTTACAATCGCAGTGTTAACTAGGTCAGCACCTGCATCGATGTCAGCTTGAGTAACTTCATATGTAGCACTGTATTCCCAAGTCTCGGTCAAATCAATTTCACCGTCATTATCTGTATCTCCACTTACTAAAGTTGCTCCACCTGCGAATTCATCCGCCACAATTACATCAGTCAGACTCACATTGCCAGTGTTCGTAACAGTGATTGTATAGTTCAGAGTAGTCGGTGCACTGATCTCTTCTACATCAACTGCTTTCTCGATGGCTATTCCTGCAGACTGGGTGATGGTTGTCAAAGCATCATCACTAATTGGGTTTCCTAACTCATCCACAGTCACCGTTACAGTGTTCACCAATGGATTGCCTTTATCAATATCACTTTGTGTGACATTATATTCTGCAGCATATGTCCATTTCTCACCCACTTCCAATATACCGTTTGCATTTACACTTTCAGTTGGAGTGCCTAAGTCTCCTGATCCGCCGCCAGGCATTACATCCACAGGGGACACATTATTAAGGCTGATATTACCAGTATTAACAATTTCAATAGTGTAAGCAAGGGTTGAAGGGGTGTTAATATTACCCAAATCAACAATTTTATTCACAGTGAATGCCGGAGACTGCGTGATTGTCGTTGTCGCATTATCCTGCGCATCAGCAGTCTCGTTGCTACTTACAATGGCAGTGTTAACCAAATCAGCTCCTGCATCTATATCCGCTTGAGTAGCATCGTAAGAGGCACTGTATTCCCATGCTTCAGTCAGATCCAACTCGCCGTCATTGTCAGTATCACCACCTACAAAGGTTGCTCCGCCCGCAAAGGCATCCGCTACGCTTACCCCGGTCAAGCTTACATTACCAGTATTGGTTACCGTAATCGTATAGTTAAGGGTAGTCGGTGAACTGATATCAGCCACGTCTACCACTTTCTCGATAGCAATGCCTGGAGTCTGCGTGATCGTCGTTGTAGCATCATCCTGCGCATTTCCGGACTCATTGCTGCTTACAATGGCAGTGTTAACCAAATCAGCTCCTGCATCTATATCCGCTTGAGTAGCATCGTAAGAGGCGCTGTATTCCCATGCTTCAGTCAGATCCAACTCACCGTCATTATCTGCATCGCCACTTTCAAGGGTAGCCCCGCCCGCAAAGGCATCCGCTACGCTTACCCCGGTCAAGCTTACATTACCAGTATTGGTTACCG
>NZ_JAHHZM010000012.1 GCF_018642165.1 Echinicola shivajiensis | reverse complement strand
GGGAGCGGTTGATCTCGGGTTCATATTTACTGGCCCTGGTGACCGCCGATTTTAGGTTGTCAGAGACCACGGCCTTGGAAACGCCCCCATAAAACCACATCATGTTGTTCATGCAGTGGACAAGGTCCTCACGTTTCTGGCTCCAACATGCCTCTACATAGGTATACAGGCTGAAGGGAAGCACGGCCACAAAGACTTCTGCCTTTTTGACTTCCCCGGTATCACGGTCCACAACTTCCATCCTTGTGCCCGCAAAATCGATGAACACCTCGTGGCCGGGAAGGTGCTCAAGCTTCATGGAGCCCTCTGCATTGGGATATTTTCTATGGTAATGCTCCATGAACTGCGTATAGCTGTAGGGACTGTCCACCAGCTGCCTGTACTCCTGGTAATGGTGCAAAAAGGTAAACCCGGGATGCTTTCTAGCTGCTTTTCCCCGTTCAAAATAACGCATCAGGGCATCAAACCTGTCATTCTTTATGGTGGTGCGGGAAGGGAACAGCTCCCTTAATTTAGTGTTGGTAAGGGACATGACCTCATCCACTTCGTAGTCCGAGGCTGCAAGCCAGGAGATGTACTGGTTGACCGTATTGCGGGAAATCCCCAGCACGGCACCTATCTTCCGGTTGCTGAGCCCGTCCCTGTGTAAACTGAAAATCTGCTTTATATCCATGGGATCAAGTACGTTGGCCATATCGCTCTTTTCTTCAGGCGATATAGCAGGTTAAACTTGATCTTTCAAAAGTGGCACGGTTCGAACCGAAATCTGAACTCGAAATGGCACGGTTTAAACCGAAAGGCCTGGCACAGTTTGACCGAAAAGGGTGGCACAATTCAAACCGTTATATCCATCTTTCTCCATTTAGAAGATTGATAGAATTTATTCCCCGAATTAGTCCAACCTTTTTTATTCCATTTACTCATTATCATTCAAATAATTACGGATAATATTCAAGAAATCGCCCTCTTTAAGTATAATGTAGTTCCCCTTATGGGTTACTTTAGATTGAATAATGTTAATCCTATCATCATCCTTATTACATAAATCAATCTCTTTCATTAGCTTACTGTAATTGATATTATTAGCTGTTGACTTGCATTGAATGTTAAAATGATCTGTTTGAATATCTACCTTTTTAGCATCAAGCATTCTATTGGAATTTCGAGTTGTAAAGTGTTGTTTATTATATAACTCATTTATTTTTTTTAAAAATCTTAGCTCATTAGCTGTACCTTTATTTTTGAAATTAATCAATTTTGATATCGTTGTTATAATTGTTATTCAATTTATCCTTTATAATCTTATTCATTATGTAATTATCATTGTATAAATCAATCATAGCCTTAAAGATTTTTATATAGTAAATAAGAACCTTAATTAAGGCCGTACAACCTAGTAATAAAGCAATGTATACTAATGTATTGCTTTCGGGTAATAACGCTGTAATGAAGCTTGTTATAGCTAATATGATGTAAATTAGTATAAGTGTTGGAGGTGGTAAGTTTAATTGTTTCTTTTTCATTTGTTTATCATTTTTCTTAATTGACTAAGTGTTATTATTTTGTCATTAGATGTTGGAGTAAGATTAATTACTTTTTTATCTATATTATTTGATTTTATTGCTGTTGTAGCTGGAAGACTTTTATTTTCAATTTTGTAGTTTGATAGCTTATTTATATTAAATAATATGATCCCATCATTGTAAATCATTAGATATATCTTTTTGATACCCTTGTATTTTTGTAATCTATTTAGTTTTGATTCTTCTAAGAAGTGGGTATTAAAACTATTTAAATTATAAGTAGTCCTTGCTTTTACTTCTATTAAGTAAGGTGTATGATTATATGTAGCCCACAAATCAAAGTCATCAAATTTTCCAATTGTTTTAGCAATATTTTCAAATCCTAATATTTGTAGGAGTAAAGCACCTTTTCTTTTTGATTCATCTTCACTTTTTAAAAATTCATTTATATTATCCATTTGTATCTTATTTAATATAAATACTATGGAATTATCTAAAATTTACTTTTCACTAAAAATAATTTGTAACTATCTGTAAATCAGTAATAAAAATTTTTATTGATATATAATAGGTTGGATTTAAAACATTTATTTAATAGTATTACACAACATATATAAGTAATCAATTAAATTTTAAATAAAATGGCTAAAAAAGGAACTGAATTAAAACAATTAATTACTGATGCTAAAGAGGGTAAGGTAATTATTAAAGATGAAGCTGGGAAGGAAATAACCCTTGCTGAAGCTGCTAAAGGTGGTAAGAAAGTTACTGTAAGTGATTCTTATCAAGATGTAGTAGCAAAGGTTAAGGAGCAATTGAATATCAATATTGAAGATGTTAATGATTTAGAATTGTTGATTGATATATTGTCATTACCTAAAATATCAGAATCTAAAGGAGTTAGTGATGCTATTAATGGTAAAGGTCGTAAGCCTAGCTGGGTGAAGAAGTTTAAAGCTTGTCAAGGTGAGATTAGTGGTATGGTAATGAGTAAGAAGAAACTGGAAGAATAAGTAAATTAGATTTTTATATATTATAAGGGTAATCATTTATTTGATTATCCTTTTTTTTTCTGCTTTGCGATACCGATATGAGTATATATGTTATTATTTATTAGGTAGGGCGCAGTTATTATATAATACTTTTTTATAGTCAAAGGTAGGGCACCTATAATAGCCACCTATATATCTTTATTCTATATACTATTATAATGATTGATTATTGGTCTATCGATGGGGAACATACATAACTAATAATCAATAATTACATTCAATGGGTGGGGAACTCTAATATATCCCATATATATCTATTATACTTCTATATACTATACATAATTATAATATATTAATAGTTATATACTGTATTTATATAATATAATATGTCTATTCATAAATACCATTTTTAGCTTCATCTTAAAGACTTCTTAATACTTCTAATACAAATCCATCATTCTTCTTTAAAACCTCTTAGAATGGCTTAAAATACCTTATTTGATTATGTTATTATTGATCTATGGGTGGGGAACATTAATATAATAGGTATATCAATTTAGTTATCGATGGGGAACATTAGAATAATGAATTAAATATTAAATCAATGAAGTGTAAATATTAATAAAAGTAAATAAAATATAAATATTTAATGAAATTAATATAGTTGATAATCAATTAGTTATGAAAATATTGTAAAATAATTGAATAATTTTGGAAAAATATATCACTTTTTACGTTAATAATAGTGAATGTCTAGTATTTATAAATAAGCATTCAAAATTACATTTAAGTTGTTCGTTTAAAAATGTATAAGGAAGAATGGGAGGGAGTAATTAACCCTCCTACCTAAAACATTACAAACAGCAACTATTTTAAACGAATAAAATTAATGAACAATGAAAAGAAATTATACTTCTATTTAAATCAAGATCCAGAAGTAATTAAAGAAAAAGTACAAGAGCAATTATTATTTCATTTTGAGGGAGATAAAAGGAAAACCAAGATTTTTTTAACCTACAATTTTTATAAATTCCTTTATATCCTTTCCAAGATTTACACCACAAATACCCACTTCAAGCGTGATCCTTTTGATTATTGCCCCTTATCAGCTAAAAAATTAGAAGCTGCTTTAGGGGGTAAGAATAACAATACCTATTCAACCATTATTAAGATTGGTGAAGATGCTGGCTTATGGAAAAGGAATAACTATTACTCCAAGAAAAGAGGGATCAGCAAAACATTTAAAATCATAGATGGGGAACATACCTTTAAAAGATACTTAATGGATGGGGAACATAGGTTTTTAGTTAAGGTTAAGAAGATTAAGATGGATGGGGAACATTGGTATATTGATTCTGAAATTACTAAAAGAACTGCTAAATTCTTGATGAGTATAGATTATAGTGGAGTAGATAGATTAAAGCTAGACAATAATCAATTATTGCAATTGGATATGTTTGCAGACGATAAATATCAAGTGTATAGCAAGGATACCAACCGAATATGTAACAGCTTTACCAATATTTCAACCGAGATACGAAAACAGTTGATGTATGATGGGGAATTGCTTGGATCAGTTGACCTAGTAAATTCCCAATTAATATTTTTTGTTGAGGTAATAAAGGAGTATGCTGAGAATAACAATATAGAATTAGACAATCAGTCTTGGGGATTGATCAACTTAATTAGGGATGGTAGGTTTTATGAATCAATTTTTCAAAAAGATGTGATTGAAGGAGAAGATAGAAAAGCAGCCAAAGAAAAGGTATTTAGTTATCTGTACGGCCACAATAAATATTCAGAAGCAAAAGAAGTTGGTAAAATCTTCAAAGAGCAATACCCACAAATATTTGATATAGTATGGTTACTTAAGGTTAATAATTACAATCATTTATCTATCCTTCTTCAAGCCAAAGAAAGTCATATTATACAGACTGCTTACAAGAATACAAATGTAGATGCTATTACCCTTCACGATGCTTTATATGCTAAAGAAAGTGATTTGGAGGTAATTAAAGAGGTGTTAAAATCAACTTGTATAAATATGGGTGTAGAATGCACAATTAAGGCCAGTGATGGAGAGATTATAAAAACATATGGTGAAGTAGATTTTAACCCTATACAAGCCATTACAGAGCCTAATAAAGTAAATAACAATAATAGTGAAGGGCTTGAGGTTTTACCAGAGAACATTGATCAAGACCATATAACAGAATCAAACAAAATACAGCCTCAAGAAAATAAAGTAGATAATAATTATGATGAAGATGATTTAGCCAATTTTGATATGGATGATTTAAAGAAATCTGTAATGAATAGGTTATCAGCTTAAATAAGTAAATAAAACAATTATGATATATAAATTAAATAATACTAAAGAAATGCCTTCAGTGGCTTGCGTTTATCGGATTACTAATACTATTAATAATAAGTTTTACATAGGTTCAACTAACAATTTACAGCATAGGATGAAACAACATTCTAGCTATTTCAATATCAATAATAAGTTGAATGGAGAATATAAGAAGTATGGGTTGGAGAATTTCAATGTTGAAATAGTTTTTCAAACTCCATTTTACAAAACATTGGAATTAACCGAAATTCTTCAAAACAGAGATACTCCACTTCTTTATAATGAAAAAATAAGTTCATCAACTTACATTAATAAAGAACATTCCAAACACCCTGTTAAAGTATACCAATTTACATTGGAAGGAGAATATGTAAATGAATATGATTCAATAAAGGAAGCATCAATAAAAAATAATATGCATTATCAAAGTATTCTTTATTGTATACAAGGTAAATATAAGAAAGCTGGTGATTATCAATGGACAAATTATAAAGTTGATAAAGTTAAACCATATTGTAAGAAGCATAAATTATCAGCCTAATTAAATTATATAATTTAATAATATTAAATAAAATAAATACATTATTAAATAAGTAATAAAAGTAAATACATTATATAAATAATTGATAAGAAAATAGGATAATTATTTGTTTAATTAATTTCTATATACTACTTTTGGAATATGGTTGTGATAAGATAAGTCTTAAACGCAACAGAGTGAAATAATAAGTAACTCAAATTACCTATATAATAGGTCTTATTAACCTTTGTCAATCAGTAATAAATAAAGCTGGTTGATGAAGGTTATTTTGGTTTTAAAAGGAATTGAAAAAAAATTAAATAAAATAGAAAATGGAAAAATTAGATTTTACTAGAGAACAATTACAAGTATTAACAGTAGGAGAACTACAAGGTTATTTGAATGATTGTAATATCAAATTATTGGTTGAAGGTAGTCAATATAGTTTAGTTGATGTAATACATATATATCTAAATAAAAATAATTAACCTCATTATCAGTAACTTATAAATTAATCTAAAAAATGTTTATAAAAATCTGATTTTTGCT
>NZ_JAHHZM010000011.1 GCF_018642165.1 Echinicola shivajiensis | reverse complement strand
AAGCAAAGTATTTATAAATGAAGCAAAAATTAAACTTAAATAAAAAATAAAAAGAGAGAAATTACAAATTGATTAATAACACTTAAATAATTTATAATATGAAAAATGAATCAAAATATTTATAACTATGTAAACAAAATTACCAATAGAATCAAACACAAGAATGATATTGAAGATGTAGTGCAAAATGTATTAATGATCCTGTGCGAAAAGAACTTAATCAATAATGAACTTAATGATACCCTAAAGAACTATATAAAAGGAATTGTTTTTAATCAATCAGTTACTTTTTACAAGGCCATCCACCAGAACCAATACGAATTAAGCCCAAACATCACCTATAAGCTTACGGATGAAGCAGATGATACTAACAATGATCATCAAGTTTCAGAGCTTTATAGCACCCTTAAAACCTATGTATTTAGGCAATATTACAGTAGAGGAAAGAACATTACTAGATGGAAGGTATACTACCTAAGATTAAAAGGGTGGAATTATAATGAAATCTTTGCTAGGCTGGGGATTAGCTACAAAACTGCTATTCAATACTTCTATCTGTGCGATAAAGAAATTAATGGTATAATGACCTATAAATAAGCTATATAGGTGATATAACATATTATTTTTTGTTTTTATTTTATTTTTTTAGACTGGTAAATGTTTACTGGTCTTTTTTGCTTATTGGTGATTATGCGTAAATTATGCCTTTTGTAACTAATTTTTGAATATATGGCTGTTAATCATAACCTAATTACACTCAACCAATTTAATTTAACTGAGAATAAATTTAATCCGAGGAATACACATCAAATTGGGTTTAGCGATGAAGTTTTTGCTCATTTTAAGGGGAAGGAAATTCTGTTTGAAAATGTGACTTTTGTAAATGAATTAAAGTTTGAATTTAAGGATACCACTATAAAATTTAATCAATGTCGATTTAATAAGGGATTTAATTTTATTGGAGATAAAAATAAAGTTGTTTTTAATGACTGTACATATTCTTTAAAAATTAATAATATTAAAGAAATTAATAGTGAATTTAAATTTTATTTTACGGAAATAAACGGAAAAAATAGAGAAGTAATTTCATTTGATAAATTTATTTATAGTAAAAGTATTCTTGTTGATGTTAAGAAATCAGTAGCTATTTCTTCAATAAGTGATGGAGTTAATGAATTTGTTATTTCTGGTAATAATAAAAACTATTTTATTGATTTAATCAGTTTTGAATGTGAAAATTCTCCAAATATTAAATTTAATGGTTGCCATATTGGACGGGTAGAATTTAAGTATAAAAAATACAATGATATTTGTATAGAGGATTGTGTTTTTAGATCGGATAACCTTGCTGGTATTGTTAATCCAAATAAGGATCGTGATTTAGCCTTAAGAGTTTCTGGAATCAATTCATTTAAATCTTCTAAATCTACCTTTGAAAATGTTTACTTTTTCTTTAAAGATAAAACTACTGTTGAATCAATATCATTTGCTGAAAGTAAGTTTAATGAACTTAGTATTGGGCAAGAAGGAAAAGGTGGTAAATGTGATCTTGTTACTGTAAATAAACTAAATATAGAAAACGATTGTACATTTGATCTTCAGCAAAATACTTATAATTCACTGGTACTTAAAAATAAATTTACCAAAGAAATAAATATTGAAGGTGCTACAATCGGTAATCTAACATTTGATAACTTTTCTACTACTGAAGAATTTACTTTTAAGGATGTAGATGTAATTAAAAAATCTAAATTAATTATATATAAATCATTATTTAATAAGGTAATTATTAATCCTTCATTTTTACATAGGTTTAATTCAATTGAAAACTTTCAATCCAAATTTAATGGTATAAATATAGTTAGTTTTGAAAAAGTTAAAGGTAGATATATTGAATCTAAAAGTGATTACAATAGTGTTTTAGGGAAAAAGAAATATAGGCTTGATAGAATTGATTTTGTAAGATTCTTGAAAAAACTAGCTGATGAAGAGGGGGATTTAAATTTATTCCAGAAATATAGGGCATTAGAATATAATTATACCTTAAGAGAATATAAAGGGGTTAATCTATTTGAGTGGTTTAATTTATTATTTAATTGTATAACTAATAATCATACAACTAGTTGGTTTAGAGCATTGGGATGTATAAGTGTTTTGATATTAGCATATTTTTATTTTTTATCATCCCATTTAATAGGTACTAATCAAATAACTGATTATGATCTTATATATCAAAATGCATATATATTTATTAGTCCAGTTAAGTACTTAAATACTTTAAATGGTTATGTATTTCCATCTTGGTATTATGTAATTGATGTTGTATATAAATTCTTTATAGGTGCATTATTTTTTCAAATGATTGCAGCTTTTAGGAAATTTCATAAATAAAATATTATGGCTGCTTTATCAGTTAGGGAGTTTAATATTAATGGTGATACTTGCACTTTCAATAAAGATATTTTCAATTTCACGTATATTGATAATTCCTTTAATGAATTGTTAGACGAAAGAAAAATCAAAATTATTGAATTTAAAAATGTTACCTTTTCAAGAGAAATTGAAATAGCTTGCTTAAAGTTTAAAAATAAAACGATTAAGTTTATTTCTTGTAGATTTGGTGCTTCATTAAAAGGTGATAATAATATAATATTTATTGATGATAATTTTGAATTTTTTGATATTAATGAAGAAAATTCAACTCTATTTTTAATTAAAAATTATTATGATGATATTATTCTAGATAATACTTGGAATGTTAATGAATTAAATATTTCAATTGGGTCAGATATAAAAACTATAAAGATTACTAATGAAGTAAAGTTATTTTCACTTTCTATATTGGGGAGTTATAAAGATCAATATTTTTGTGAGAATATAGATATTTCAAACCAAGAAATAAGATGTTTTTCAATTAGTAATTTGAAAACAAACTACTTTTATTTACCAGAGTTAAGTCTTACTACCTTAACACTAGTGGACTTAACAATTGTTAATAATATTGACAAGGATTTAAGTTTTAGGTTTTCTGATCTTTTAGATATAACAATACAGTCCGTTCATTTTCCAAATCAAATTTTTATTAATAATTTTTGCGATAATAATCAATCGGTTGATTTTGTTAGTATTGGAGATTCTAATAGTAAAAAAATAAATATTTTTTTAAAAGGAGTTAATGAAATAAGAAATGTATATATTAGTGGTGATATAAATTTTTTTATTACTCAATGTTTTATTCATCATATTAAAATTTCAGAATCGTTCTACAATAAATATAATCTTAGATATTATAAGTTTTCTACACTGGAATTTGAGTCATTTTATTCTTATGATACTTTCGAATTTCAGAATATTGATATTATTGGTGATTCTAAACTTGTTATTACTGATTCTAGATTAGATAACGTTGTATTTAAGCCTTCTTTTCTTCATTCTTTTAAATCTATAGAAATTTATAATTCTTCTATTGGAGATATTAAACTTATTGATTTTAAACCAATAATAAGTGATAGAATTAGAAAGAAGGGAGAAATTAAAACTCTAATTAGTAAGAAATATGACTTTATGTATAATGTAAGAAATATAATTTCAATAATTAAAGGAGACAGAAGGGTAAGATTTGATAAAGTGGGCTTTTTGCGTTTTTTGAAAACCTATGCGCATAAGGAAACAGATATAAACTTATATCATAAATACAAAAGAGATGAATATAATGAGATGTTGTTTTCTAGGAAAACTAAGTTTAACCTAATGGATTGGTTTATTCAATTTACCAATTACTTAAGTAATGATCATTCCAATAACCCTATTAGATCAATTTGTTGGATAATCATTATCTTATTTGGCTATTTATCCTTTTTATCTAACAAATATGGTAGTCAAGAAATATATTCCTTATTCATTCATTCACCAGAATACTTTCTAACACCTATCAAATTTTTATCATCTTCAGATATAGATCCAAAATTGAAAAGTAAATTTAGATTAGATGGTATATTTCTTATTGATTATGGATATAAAGTTTTATTTGGATATCTGATTTATCAAATGATTGCTGCTTTTAGAAAATTTAACAAGTAAAATATTATGGGTATTTCTATTGATGATTTTTCGTTAGAATCGGGTTGGTACGTTTTTAAAAATTCTGATACTAGCCATACCAAATTGGATTATGAATTATATGAAAAAATTGGAAGAAATATTAAGTTTGTTAATATCGTTTTTACCACTGGTATTTTTTTACAATTTTTTGGAAAGCAAGTAAGGTTTATTAATTGTAAGTTTTTGGATGGAGCCAAGTTTCGTGGTGCTAATAATAATTTATGGTTTGAAAACAATTTATCAAATTTTGATATTGATGAACAATCAAGTGAAATAAATATTGATGTGGTTGATGAAAATCAAACATTGTATTTTGGAAATGATTTAAGAATTAGGAGATTAGAAATAAATGTTATAAAGGATATTAAATCAATTCAGTTTTCTTTTAGTGATGTTAAGGAGATTAGTATTTTTAGTATGTATAAAAAACCAATTATATCCAACATCGAATTTTCCATTTATAATCAGTTTGAACTTGTTATCCAAAATATTAAAATAAAAAGGATAGATTTAAAAGATTGTCCTTATAAATCTATATCCTTTGAAGGAATTGAATCTGTTTCTGATTATCCCTTGTTTATTGATGTAAAGGATGTTACAAACCTTTATTTTGTGAAATGTAGAGTGAATGAATTACTAGCTTATTCAAGCGGTGGAACTAATTTAGATAATTTTTTTATTGAAGATTGTAATTTTATTAATGGAAGGATTGATTTATCCAGTGATATTCATAAAAACAAGATTAATCATTTTAGAATTATTGATACTACAAATTTTCTCTTTGAAAAGAAAATATATATAAATCGTTTAAGTTTAGAGGGTATATGTGATAATATTATCGTTAATCAATCAACTATTAAATATTTAAATTTCAATGGGATTGTTGTTATAAATAAAGTGGAATTTAATGATGTTAAGATTGATTCAATATCGCAGTTATCTATTATTGATTCTTTACTTAATAAAGTGATTATTAAAACATCTTTTCTTCATTTATTTGATAATATTAATTACGTAAATTCATCAATGGAAGGTGTTGTTATTTCAAATTTTAAAGAAATTTTTCCCATTCGAATTAATGATGATTGTGATAAAATAGAATTTCTTAGATTTCTAAAGACCTTTTCAAATAAACAAGATAATTTGCCACTTTATCAGAAATATAAGGCATTTGAGTTTGAAGAATTACGTAAAAGTAAAGATACTAGTAGAAAAGAAAAGTTTGTGCTATGGTTTAATAAGGTGACAAATAACTATGTTACAGATTGGTTTAGAGCTTTCTCTATAATTATATGTATGATAGGATTTCATTTTGCTTTAGCAACTTCCTATTTGTTATATACTTCTCAAATTAATTCTATTTGGGATACTTCATTAATATTACCTAATATATTTTCTCCATTTAGTTTTTTAGTTTCTCTTAAACAATTTACTTTCCATAATGGTATTTACTTTTTTGATTTCGCTTATAATTTAATTTACGCTTTAGTCCTTTATCAAATGATTGCAGCTTTTAGAAAGTTTAATAAGTAATTGATACCATTCTAATTACTTATAACTTTTTGTTTTTTTATTTTGTCTTATAATGATATGCGCATTATGGCCTAATTGATCCAGTTGTTATTGGTTTAATTAGGCTTTCTTTTTTGGGCGTAAATTGATACGTATTTACTTACTAATAACCAACTCTTATTGATGATGGGCGTAAATTTTTTAAAATTATTTACGAATGAAAAATAGGGGTATCCCCCTTTAAAATATTTTTAAATATTGCTATACAACCGTATTAGTGGAGATAGACTTTTTTACTCGAAAAATTCATAGGAGGGGGTAAAGTAGAAATTAGATTATGGGAAGAAATCATATACCGCTGGAAATAAAACAAAAAAGAGGAACTTTTGAAAAAAATAAATCTGTTGAAAATTCAATGCAACCAGATAAATTACTTCCTAATTCTGAAATTAAAATTCCTACTTTTTTAAATCGATACGGTAAAATATTCTTCCAAAGTATGTATCAAAAACTTACGCAAATGGGCGTATTAAGCAATACTGATATTGAAGTATTAAGTGCTTGTAGTTTGGAATGGGGAAAGTACATTGAAGCTCAATATAAGATCAAAAAGAATGGTGCTGTTACAGTAAGTACTAATAAGAATGGTAGTACCTATGAAATGGTTAGCCCTTGGTTATCAATTGCAAATAATGCATTAAAAAACTTTATTACTTTATCTTCTAAACTTGGTTTAAATCCAGCCGATAGGCAAAAAATAGCTTCAGCACCAATTGAAGAAAAGGGAGTTTCATTAGAAGATTTTTTAAGCAATAACTAATTACACTTATTTTTTAAGCTTTAATTTTTTTGACTGTTGATTTTTCCAAAATAGATACATCCAAATATTACTTTGATAAATATACCGCTGATAGGGCAATAAGATTTATTGAGGGCTTTTGTTCTCACGTAAAAGGGGATCTTGCTGGTAAGCCTTATGTTCTCCAGGAATGGGAAAAGGAAATTGTTAAAAATTTATTCGGTTGGAAGTCAATAAAGACCAATCTAAGGAAATATAGAGAGGCTTTTATTTTAATACCAAGGAAGAATAGTAAATCAACTTTGTCTTCTGCTATAAGCCTTTATATGATTTTGGCTGATGGTGAAAAGGGTGGTGAAGGGTATTTTGCAGCCAGCACGAGGGAACAGGCTAGAGTTGCGTTTGATATTTTAGGAGGGATGATTAAGAATTCACCGGAGCTTTTAAAACACCTTAAAATTTTTAGAAATTCAATCGAATACAGCAAATCAAATTCCTTTTTTAAAGTGGTAAGTGCTGATGCTGGAAGTCTTCACGGTGCTAACCTATCATTTGCTTTGGTAGATGAAGTACACAGCCATAAAGACGGTGAATTATATGATGTGTTGAAGACCTCAATGGGAGCGAGAAGCCAGCCCCTTTTAGTCAGTATAAGTACTGCTGGGAGCAACAAACATCATATTTGTTATCAACTATACGATTACAGCAAGAAGATAATAAACGGAATTATTGAGGATGAAACATTCTTACCAGTAATATTTGAAGCTGATGAAAATGATGATCCTTTTTCAATCGAAACAGCAAAAAAGGCTAATCCTAGCTTTGGTAAATCTATCAAGGAAGAATATATAATTGAGCAAATCAATAAGGCTAAAGCCATTCCAACTTATCTAAACACCTATAAGCAATTACATCTTAATATTTGGGTAGATAGTGTAGAAGCTTGGGTAAGTAATCAAGATTGGATGGCTAATAATATTGATTATGATGAAGATGATTTACTAGGAATGGATTGTTGGGCTGGGCTTGATTTATCAAACAATAGAGATTTAAATGCTTTTGTATTGGTATTCCCACAAAACAACGGAAAATTCAAAACCTTATCATATACATTTTTGCCCTATGAGAGTGCCAAATTAAAGGATAATATCAGTTCGGGTAAAGCATTTTTGGGATGGGCTAAAACAAAGAAAAACCACCTTTATTTAACTGATCTAAGGGTTAGGGATGATGATTTTATCATCAATAAAATAATGGAAATAGCAGATAAGTTTAAAATCAAAAATATTGCCTATGATAGATGGGGAGCTGATCAACTGGTTACTAAGCTTGAAATAGAAGGATTAAAGTTTACTTCATTCGGCCAAGGTTATAAATCTATGTCACCAGCAATTAAGAAAAGTGAATCATTAATTTTACAAAAGAACCTTCTTCATAATAATAATCCCGTGTTGAAGTGGACAATTAGTAATGTCAAGATTGTAAAAGATGATGCTGGTAATGTGAAGATGAGTAAAGAGAGGTCAAAGGAAAAAATTGATAATGCTGTTGCTTTGGTAATGGCTGTAGGTCAATATTATATTGATAAAAACGAGGATTTAATTAATGAGGAAAACAATAAATCCCCTTATAATGATGGTGGTTTTTTCTTTTTGTAAAGATTGATAATCTATTAATTACTACTAATAATATTTATTTCAATTTTTTAAACTAGATGTTTTTTGGATATGATAGTATAGGTGAATTAATCACCCAAACATTCAAACATATAACCAATGAATGGGTAATCAAGTATGTTATACCGTTCTTCATTTTGGTAAATACCGTATTTAATTTCCTTTTCGATAACTATACAGAATCAATCTATTTTTTGATGATAGTATATATCATTGATTTTTGTACTGGGATAGCCAAAGCAATTAATTATTCAATTCTATACAGTAACCTAAAGGAATCAAACCCAATAGAAGCTGATAAGATAAAAGATAAGGTGCTTACTAGTCGTAAGTTTCCAAGGTTTTTATTTACAATGTTAGCAGCCATATTAATCTTATCCTTACTAAGATTTGCTGGTGTTTACTCCATTATTTTCAATCCTTTATTTGCTATTTTTTATTCAATTTTTTTAGGGGGTAATATTATTAGTATAGGGGAAAATTTAACAGAATTAAAGCTTTTGCCATTGAGCATTTTAAACAAGCTCAAAAAGAAAATTACAGATTATACAAACGAAAAGATGTAAGTGTTTAACAAGATTTTTTTAGTCGCTGGTCATCATAATAAAGATTCTGGTGCTATATACAGTCATACAATCAAAGGAAATGAAATAAAGTTTACTGAATCAGATTTAACTAAAGAATTTAGGGATTTACTTTTTATCGAATTATCAAAATACATTGATAATAAAAGGATTATAAAAGATAATGATGATGAAGATTTAGGTAAAGTAATCAATTGGTTGAATGAAAAAGCTTCAAAAAATGATTTGATTATTGATTTACATTTTAATGCAGCAAGTGAAGCTGCTAATGGTACAGAGGTATTTATTAGGGATTATTCCACTAATTCAGAAATAGAATTATCAACTGAAATTAAAAGAACTATTTGTAATAGTATTAATACCAGAAGTAGGGGGATAAAAAAGCAAAATCAATCAGCACGTAAGAGAATAGGTATATTGAATTTACCTAAACCAACTATACTAATTGAAGTATGTTTTATAACCAATGAAAAGGATATAAGCAATTATATAATCAATAAGCATTTACTAGTAAGTGAGTTAGCTAAGACTATTGATAAATTTTTAATTAAATATTAGTAATCAAAAATTGAATGTCATTTTTTAAAAATATATTATCAAATTCAGTAGTAATCAATCCAGCAATATTATCAATTGAAGATATTAGTAATAATGCTGTTGTAGATGCTTCTACAGCTTTAAGTATTTCTACATTTTACCAAGGCGTAAACTCAATTTCAAATACCATTGCTTCATTACCTTTTAAGTTATATAAAAACAAAGAGGTGCAGAAGGAAAACCCAATTCATTTTTTAATCAAGGAAAAGACAAATGACTATCAAACATCATTTGAATTCTTCAATACTATGCTTTTGATTATGATGATCAAGGGCAATGCATTTGCTAGGATAGTAAGAGATAATAGGGGTGATGTTAGTCAATTGATTATAGTTAACTATTCGGTGGTAGAGCCAGTGATATTTAATAATAAGTTATACTTCAAATTTGATAGTAATGAAAGTATAGCAAATGAGGATTTAATTCATTTTAAAAATATTGGAGCTGGTTATTTGGGTATTGATCCGATAAGCAATTTTAGGAAAAATATTGAAATCAATCTTAACGCTACTAACTATACTAACAATGTTTACAATGGTGAAGCTTCAAGTGTTAGAGGTACAATAACCTATGATAAGCCTTTGAATGACAAACAAAGAGAGAGGTTAAGAAGTGAGTTATCTAATAATTTCAGTGGTAAGAATGGCAAGCGAATATTATTCCTAGAGGATGGAATGAAGTTAGATAATAATTTTTCTTTAAGTCCAGAAAACACCAAATTTTTAGAATCAAGGGAATTTGAAAAAAGTGAAATAGCTAGTATGCTTAATGTACCTCCATTTATTGTAGGGGATTATTCAACGAGTTATTCTAATGTAGAGATCCAAAACCTTCATTATTACAAACAAACCCTATTGCCAATAATCACAAAAATTGAAAGTGAGCTAAAACACAAACTACTTTCAAAAAGTGAAATTGTAAATGGGTACTATGTCAAAGCCAATGTTGAAGCAGTATTAAGGGGTGATTCAAAAAGTAGGGCGGAATATTACAAAGAGCTTTTTTATTTAAATGCCATCACACCACAAGAAATTAGGGATAAAGAAGATTTACCGATTGATTACAATGGTCAAGGTTATATACATTCAAACCTAATACCTTCAAATCTAAGCAATGATTACTGGTTATCCTTAATGGAGAAAAACAAAGCAAAATCAAATTTAGATAATTCTAAAGCTGATGATGCAGAATAATTTTTAGACGTAAATTTTTTAAATAATAATGAATAATGAAATAAGAACTTTTCAAACTGAATTTAGAGCAATTGAAGAAGATGGTAAGTATTATATAAGTGGGTATGCTTTACGCTTTAACACACTTTCAAAAGATTTTGGAGGATGGTTTGAAACTATCCATAATGAAGCCATTAATGATAATACTGTGATGGATGATATAGTATGTAGATTCAATCATAAGGATGATTACATTTTAGGTAGATCATCTTCAAACACACTTGAAGTAAGGGTAGATGATGAAGGTCTATTTTATAAATGTGAATTGGATTTGGATATTAGTTATCATAAAGACTTGTATTTATCGGTTAAAAGGGGTGATGTTAGTAAATCATCATTTGCATTTCAAATTGCTGAAGATGGTGAAAAATGGGAAAAGATAGATGATAAATATGTAAGAACTATTACTAGTTTTAAACTTTTGGCAGATGTAGCACCAGTTGTTAATCCAGCCTATGAAGATACTTCAGTAAGGAATTTTGATGAAGTAAAAAAAGAATTGGATAAGGTAGATAATTTTAATTATAAATATCTTATTAAATACAATCAATTGAAAAACTCAATTATCTAATTGATTACTTTTTAATTAATAATAATAAATAATTTTTAGAAATAATTTTTTTAAATATAGATGAAAAAAAGTGTAGAACTTAGAAAAAAATTAGCTGATTTAGATAATGAAATTAAACAACTTTTAGATTCAGCTAAACAAGAAAATAGAGATTTTAACAAAGATGAAAAGGAATCTTTTGATAGTAAATTTGCTGAAGCAGAAGAGTTGAGAAATGATATTGCACAAGCGGAAAAAGTAGAAGCATTTGAAGCAAGACAAGCAAGTGAAGCTGGTAAATCTGTTCCATCCATCCAAACTAGATCAAAAGAGAAGTATTCAATCATTGGTCATATTAATGCAGTAAGAAGCGGTAAATTAGATGGTATTTATGGTGAAGCTCAAAGTCAAGGTGAAAAAGAAGTAAGGGATTCTGGTGTTAGCCCTAATGCTAATGCTGTTTATATTCCAGCTAATTATCAAAGGGATTTTAGTGTAACTGGAGATAGTGGTGCTAAAGGTGGAAATCTTGTAGCTACTGAAAAGGGTGGAATTATTGAAAGCTTATTTGAGGGGTCGTTATTGAATAAAGTTGGGGCTTCTAGTATGCTTGGATTAGTTTCAAATGTAGATTTGCCAAAAGGAAATTCAGTAACTTCTAGTTGGGTAGGTGAAAACGCTTCTGTTTCTGCTTCTGATCACGAAATTGGAAATGTTGAATTAAGACCAAATAGATTGGCTACAAGAATGAATGTAAGTAATCAACTTTTTATTCAATCTAGTGAAAGTGTAGAAGCTTATTTGAGAAATGAGATTGAAAAATCTATTCAAAAAGCTTTGGATGAAAAATTCATCACTGATTTGTTAGCTTCTTCTGATGTAAATGCGATTGTTGGTGATGTTAATGGAAAGGCCATTGATTATGATGGTATTATGTCATACATTTCAACCGTTGGTAAATCTGAAGCTGATATGGCTAATGCTAAATTCCTAATCAACTGGGATGTTTACGGAGCATTAAAGCAACTAAAAAAAGGTACATCAAACGAAAGATTTGTTTTGGAAGATGATAAGATTGAAGGCTTTGATTATGTTGTTTCCAATAGAATTCCAAGCGACCTTACTAAAGGTACTGGTACTGATTTAAGTGCTGCTGCTTTTGGAGACTTTACTAATACAATTGTAGCTGGGTGGTCAACCGTGGAAATCCTAATAGATCCTTATACGCAAGCGGGATCGGGCAAAACCGTGCTTAATGTCGGGTCTTATTTCGATATCAAAAACAAATATCCAGAGGCTTTAGCAGTTCAAAAAGATATTATAGCATAAGTATAATCAAGTATAAAAAATCCATATTAAAGGGTAGTCAATCGATTACCCTTTTTTTATTGATAATTTTTTAATTAATAATATGAAAATCAAGATAGTTAAACCTTTTAATAAGTCTGGTTATTTCGCAAATCAAGAAATAGAAATCAATCCAGAACTATTAGAAGTGATTAAAAAATATAATGAAGTTGAAATAATTGAAACTGCTGCTATTGATGATAAATCAAATGAAAAGGCAGTTAATAAGGAGTCAATTATTAGAGAACCGATTAATACAAATAACATTGAAAAGGCCGTAAAACCAACTGTTAAAAGAGGTAGAAAAGCTAAGAAGTAATTTTTTTAAATGATTGCAAAATTAACCAAGAAAAGTAATCAATCTATTGTAACACTAGATGAAGCTAAAGAACATTTGAAAATTCTTCATACTCACGAAGATTTGTATTTAAACAGTCTTCTTTATGTGGTTACTGATACTATTGAAAATGAATTGGAAAAGGATTTGGTAGATACATCTTATACCTTTTCAATATTTGAAGAAGTTGAAGTAAATGAAAATATTTTGTTCCCAAATTCACCAATTGTAGCAATTGAATCTGTTAAATTTTTTGATAATTCTACTGAAATAGTAAGTGGGTTTACTTACTCAAATTCAGATGAATATATTACTTTTTCAGAATTACCAAGTGATTACACTAGAATAGAAATAACCTATAAGAAGGGTTATGAAGATGTTGATGATATCCCCACTGCAATCAAACAAGCTGCTTTACTTCAACTAACAGACCTTTATTTATTGAGGGGTAGTATTGTAATTGGTAAGACAGTAATTCACCTTAATAAGACGGTTGACAGACTTTTACAACCATATAGGAAAGTGAGGTTTATATGATACACCTAGAAGATTTAAGATATAAAATATCAATTTTTAGTTACACTGAATCAAAAAATAGTGTAGGCCAAATAATTAAGACTAAAACCCATTACCAAGATTTTTGGGCTTCAAAGTATCAATGGCAAAACCGTGAAAAATATGAAAACAATCAACTCATTGAATCTAATGTAATAATATTTAAAACCTATTATGATGAGAATATTAATACTAGTTATTTGATTGAATTTGAAGGTGTTGAATACAATATCAAAGGAGTAAAGGAATTAGGTTATAAAGATGGTTTAGAAATTACAGCTCAATCAAAAAACAATAGATAATGGCAAAGATTAAGGTTGATTTAGATAGTGGATTAATTCTTAAAAAACTAAGAAAACTTAATCAAGGTGTTGAAGATAAAGTAATTAAAAAAGCCGTAAGAAAAGGTGCTAATGAAATCAAGAAGGAAGCTAAAAGGAATGTGCCAGTTGATAGCGGTTTGATGAAAAAGAAGATCAAGGTTAAACTAGCTAATAGAAGGTATTACAAAGGGTTTTCTTTGATTGTAAATGTAGATAGTCCAGCACATCACTTAGTTGAATTAGGTACTGAAGACAGAGTAGCTACCAACCATAAACTACTAAAATTTGAAGGTAGTAACGGCCAAATGATATATGTGAAAAAAGTTAAAGGTGTTAAAGCTAATCCATTCTTGGGGAAAGCTTATGAAGCTAAAGCAGATGATGCTAGAAAAGCTTTTAATGAGTATATACTAAAGTTTATCAAAGAGAATAGTTTATAATGTTAATAGAAGAAGTAATATACGATGTACTTAGTAATTCAACTGAATTAAGTAATATTTTTGGAGCTAATATTTTTCCCTTGGTTGGGAGTGAAGGTAAGCCATTACCAATACTTTTATACCAAATTAACCAAGTAGATGTAAATCATACAAAGACCTCTAAGAGCCTCCAAGATGGATATTTATTAAAGATTAATGTGTTTAGTGAGGACTATAAGCAAGTAATTGATGCTGTTAAAATTTTAAAAGAATTACTTGATTTTAAAAGCTTTACAGATGAAGAAGATAATGTAATAATTGATTTGGTTAGGTTTAGTTCTTACACTGATGAATTTGAAGAATCAAGTGAGGTTTATTTTAGAAATATCAACTTCGAATTACTAACCTTCAATTGATATTTTTTTAATTATTAACAACAATAATAATATTGAATTAAATAATTTTTTGAAATAATGAATAATCAAGATAGCAATAAAATACTTATAAAAATAAAAGATAATGCTGATACTGGTGCAACTGAAACTGTATTAGCTGGGCAAACTTCAGCCTCTTTAGAGATTACGAAAGAAATGAGGGAGTTTACTAGTAAAACTACTGTAGATGGTAATGGTATACCTATTAGGCGGTATATTCCAACGAGAGTAACTAGTAGTATCTCAATTGAGTCTTTACAAGATGCTAGTGGTAGTTTATCAAGCCACGAATTGATTGAAATGTGTTATGATGGTGTATTAGTTGACTTCGCTTTGGGGGGATCATCTACGGGCGACCGAATAGCCAAAGGAAGCGGTTATTTATCTTCTGCTTCTGGTTCATATGCAATGGATGAAACAGTTTCTGGATCATTTACCTTGCAAATTGATGGCGGTTTAACATTTGAAGATGTGGTATAATTAAAAATTTTCATTTTGTTTTTTGTTTAAGTGTGAAGGGTAGTTACTGCAAGGTAATTGCCCTTTTTTATTGATATGAATCTACTTACTAATGATAAACAATTTTAAAATGATAGAATATTTAAAAGTAGATGAAAATGAATTTCCAGTAAGGATCAACAGAAGAGTAATTGTACAGTTTGAAAAGAAATTTAATAAAGGATTAACTGAATTAGCTAACATCAAAACCGATGAATTAAGTTATCTAATCTATTTAGGAGTATGTGAAGGATTCAGATTTTTAGAACAAAAGAATGAATTCAAGACTTTTGAAAAGTTTGAAGATGAACTTGATAAGCTTTCAGTATCTGATTTTTATGAAAAAACTGGTAAAGTAATTTCTGATTTTTTTACCGAAAAGAAGGAGAAGTAAATAGTACTTCTTCTTCAGATTTAGAAGAGGATGATATAAATGATAGTGATATATCATTAGAACTTGCTTTTGAAGCTGGAATGAATATCAATGAATACTACCAGCTTACACCAGTTGAATTTTCAAAGTTTATTATAGGCTTCGAAAACCGTAAAAAGCACGAATATAATCTAGCTAGATTTATATCATATTTTTCAATCAAACCACACTTAGACAAAGCACAACAAAACAAAGATATTGATTCTTTAATACCCTTTAATTGGGAAACTAAGAAGAAGAAATACAGACAATTAACAGTTGATGAAGTAGAGGAATTGAGAAGGAAATTCAACTTTTAATAATAATAACTTTTTAGATAAATTTTTTAATCTAAGTGAATTCAAATATAGGTAAGATTTTAATTTCCATTGGTGGAGATGCTACCCAATTTCAAAAAGCTATAGGTGGTGTACAACGAGATTTAAACAGATTTTCAAGGAATCTCGACAAAATAGCTGGTGATATATCAACTAAAGTATCTGCCCCATTAGCCCTAGTTGGTGGTATTGCTACTGCTGTTGGTGCTTCATTCAGTGATGGTATGTTACGTGTGCAAGCATTAACAAATAGTACTGGTGATGAGATTGAAAAACTTACCAAAAAGGCTAAAGAGCTTGGAATTAACACAAGCTTTAGTGCTACCCAAGTTACCCAATCAATGCAATATATGGCTTTGGCTGGTTGGAACACTACCCAAATTATGGATGGTGTTAAAGGTGTATTGGATTTAGCTGCTTCTAGTGGTGAAGATTTAGCAACTGTTAGTGATATTCTTACTGATGGCCTATCAGCATTCAATAAAGAAGCTAGTTATAGTGCTAGAATGGCTGATATTTTGGCTACTACAAGTGCTAGGGCTAATACCGATGTAACTAAACTTGGTGATGCTTTTAGATATGTAGCCCCCGTTGCTGGTGCATTAAACTTTGAAGTTGAAGATACTTTATTGGTGCTCGGCACTATGGCTAACAACGGAATCAAAGCCAGTCAAGCAGGAACAGCTTTAAGAGCCACTTTATCAAGAATGGTTAAACCAACCAAGGAAAGCCAGAAAGCCTTAGACCTACTTAATTATTCAATAATTAACAGTGATGGCACAATTAAGCCATTGACCAAAATAGTAGAAGATTTAAGGGGTAAGTTTGCCAATTTAACACCAGCACAAAAAGCAAGTACGGCTGCTATGTTAGGTGGCCAAGAAGCAATGAGTGGTTTGCTAGCTTTGATGAATGCCCCAACCGATAAATTTAACGAATTAAAAGAAGCTATTGAAGATAGTAATGGTGCTGCTGATAGGATGGCAAAGCTTATGAATAGTGGTTTAGGTGGTGCATTGCGTAAGATCAGAAGTAGTATAGAAGGGATTCTTGTAACAATTTCAGAAAATCTTACCCCATACATCATTAAAGCCAGTGAAGTAATAAATCAATTTTCAAATGCTTTTAATAACCTATCACCTAACATACAATCAATAGCAACTGGTTTTGGTGTAATGCTTACTGTAATCCCTCCATTGATTTTAGCCTTTGGACAGATCATTAAATTGGTTAGTAGCTCAATTGGAGCAATCAAAATATTGATACCTCTTATAGGTGGTATTAGTGCACCGGTACTTGGTATTGCTGCTGCTGTTGGTGCTACTGCTTATCTCATTTACAAATATTGGGATGATATAGTAGCGTATTTTACAACTGGTAATGGTATTCAATTTTTGAATGAATTAAAGATATTATGGTCAAATGTATTATTCAATATTAGGCGATTAATTCAAACTTTTACCAATACAGCAAAAGACATTTGGAGTAAGTACGGTGATGAAATAACACAAATATTTAGTTGGTTAGGAGAGGTTATAATGACCACCTTTAATATTGTCATCAATCAATTAACCCTTGTTGTAAAGTATATAAGTACCTTCATTGATGTTATTGTAAAGCTTGTTAAGGGTGATTTTAAAGGTGCATTTGAAAGTGTAGGTAATTTTATCAAAGAACTATATTTTACCATTTTTGAATCAATACTATCAGTTTTTGGGACTGTTATAAGGGGTATAAGTGGTATAGCTGATGTACTTGGATTTGATACTATTGCTAATGGTTTAAGTGCCACTAATGGTAATCTTAGTGATTACATTAAATTAATTAAAAAGGCTAAAGAAGAAGTTTCTGGTGGTGATGATACTCCAAGTGTTTTAACACCAGCTATTACACCACCAACAACTAATACAAATACATCTTCAATAGCTTATGGTGGTCATCCTATAATTGATGCAATTGGAGTTGGCAAAAGAAAATTACCACCACTTGAATTAAAGGAATTCAACAAGAGCTTAGAGGAACTCAAAAACAAAGGTATTCAACTAGCAACTACAGTTGATGAGATGGCTAAAAGGCTTACTGATGGATTTAATGATATTATCAATAATGGTATTGCAAATGGTTTATCTTCTTTTGGTGATGCTTTAGGACAAGTAATAAGTGGTAGTGCTCATATAAGTAGTATAGGTGTTTCCTTACTTACAACTTTGGCTGATGTAATGGGGCAATTGGGTAAGATGGCAATTGCTGCTGGTTTAGCCATCCAAGGTATTAAAGCTGCTTTAAAATCCCTTAATCCTTATGTTGCAATTGCTGCTGGTGTAGCCTTGATAGCTTTATCAAGTGCTATTAAAAGTGGTGCTAGTAATATGGGTGATAAGTTTGGAGGTAGTAGGGCTGAAGGTGGTAATGTTGACTTTGGAAAAGCTTATTATGTAGGTGAGAGGGGCAAAGAATTATTTGTGCCAAATCAGTCTGGTACTATAGTAAGTTCTAATGATCTTAAATTTGGTGGTAATCAAGCTGTAAATATCAATGGTAAATTAACTGCTGAAGGTAGCGACTTGGTGTATGTCTTTGGAAAAGAGCAAAATAAGAGGGGGCGTAAATAATTGATTATTTTTTAATTATTTGTATGTATAACACCAAGTATCAAATTCAATATTCTGACATTAATAATTCACAAACAACCATCAATATCAAACAAAAAGATTACAATGGTGAACTAATTGAATTAGAAAAATTTGGGGTTGATCCATTATATATAAAATGGTATGGTGAGGGTGAAAGTAAGTTTCAAACTATACAGCAATCAGAAGCAACTATTAGCTTATTAAGTGAGTTTAATTTTGAATTTCTTGAATTTGCTGATTTTGAGGAAAAGGAATATTTAGTTGAGATTATTAAAGGAGGTTTAGTTTATTGGATAGGTTACTTACTTCCAGATAATTATTCAGAATCTTATGTTGCACCACCATATGAGATTCAATTATTGGCAATCGATTGGTTGACTAGTCTTAAGGATATTGATTTTACTGATTCACTAGGGAATAATATTTACACAACCAAATCACTTTTAGAAATCCTTATTATCATTTTTGATAAAATAGGCTTAGATATTCCTATTTATGATGGAATTGATTGTAAATATGATGCTGGTGTAACTAGTGCCTTAGATGAAACTAAGATCAACTGCAAGAAATTTATAGATGATTTAAATGGTGATAATCCTACACCTTGGGATTGCGAAAAAGTTTTAGAAGAAATACTTACAATCTTTGGAGCTACATTAAAGCAAAATAAAGGACGTTGGGAAATAACCCACTTTGATAATCAATCTAAGGTCTTTCAAAAGTTTACTTATAATGGTACTTATATAGCTTCTGAAGCAATCAATCAAACCAAATACCTTGATGACAATCAATTAAAAATACTTGGTGAAAGTGGTGATCTTGAAATAGAAGGTGCTAAAAAAAGTGTTGAGATAACGCAAAAAATAGAAGGTAATGAAGATATAATTGTTGGGGGTAATTTTAAGCAAGATGCTAGTTGGAATACATCTACTGATTTACTCAATTGGAATGAAAATAATATTGAGGTTGAACAAAGTGAAGATGGTTTATACATAACTTCCAAATTTGATAACCTTCATCAAGGAACTGGATTTGAAGAAAATACCAAGGATTACTACATAAAAAGCAATCCAATTGCCGTAAGTAGATTACCAATATCTTCTAGTCCAACAAGTAATGATAAATGGTTTGATATAGATTATAAAATTAAGTTAAGACCAGAATATTTTGAACCAACTGGATTGACCACTGATCCCAACTTTGATAGGGAGCAATATTATTTATACCTAGAGACACAACTAAATGACTTTATCAATGCCCTTGATATGGGTAGTTTTTTTGCTGTAAAGTATGTTGATTCAAGTGGTACTTATTGGTTAAATTTTAGATATACATTAGTTGGTATAACAAATACACCAGTAGCTAGAGGGCGAAATTATCGAAGTGAGTGGATTAACCAACCAACTATTATCTGGAATCAATATTTAGATGCTGATAGGGTAGAGTTTAATAGACTAGAACCTAGCACTAATAGGAATATATATGATAGAATCTTATTTCCAGAAAATATTGAATTCCTAAACAAGACATTCAATTATGATCAAAGAATATATCTCTATGAAGAAAAGTATGATCAAGAAACACCATTGATTCAAGATGATGGATATTTTGAATTTTACTTTTGTGTGCCTTGGTTTACTGGGGCAGTTATAAATACAAGTGGAGTTCCAGTCGATTATATGGTTGACTTTAGTGGTGTTGGGGTATATTTTGAACAAATAAATGTAAGTAATGAAAATGCTGATAAAGACCCTATAATTTATACTGGTGATAATGGAAAAAACATTAAAAAGTTAGATGATATTGAAGTTGAAACTGGTGATGGTGAAGCTTTATATTTTGGTACACTTTTCAAAAATGATGGTATTACACCAACCATTAGTTGGCAAAAAGATTCTATTGAATTACCCATTTTACAACACACTGCTAATAGGATTATAAATCAATATCAAGCCCCAACCACAATATTTAGAGCTGATATTTTTACAAGTGAAATATTGAATCTTAATGATGTAATATTTAACCCAATTACCAATAAGAACTATGTAATTCAAGGTTTGGAGCTTAACGATAAAGAGGCAGAATATTCACTTGAATTAAGGGAGCTTTACAAGCCTATTAATTTCCATTATTACAACCTTATAAGGGATGGTGTAGGGGTTGATGATATACCACTATCAAATTTAGAAACTGGAATAAGTAATACTTATGATTTAGGATTTGCTATTATAGCTTGTTTAGGCCATAGGGATTACTTTAATATATCTGATAATATCATTGATATACTTTTTAATGTTCAAGCTTCTGATGGCTCATTTACTGATTATTTAGAAGATGGGGCTTTAGCTGGTAATACCTCATTTAGAAGTAATTCAGCTTTATTTTATGGCTTGAATTATTACATCAAAAACAGATATCATAATAAAAATGGACTTGATAAAGCAAAGGTGATAGTAAGTAAAATGTATGGCTTTATTGAAGGTCATTATTTCAAAAATGGAATAGGTTTAGGGTTTGATAATAATCTAATTAATACAAAGGATAATATTACCTACTATTTTGGGTTAAAGCTTTTTGATAGGGATATGGCGGTTAAATTAAAGTATAAGATTGACTATCAACTTTTCAATGGTAACACTGTTTACAGCGGTATTTTAAGCCACTCAAACAACCAACTTAAAGAGAATAACCAATCATTATTGCTAAGTGCTTTTGCTTATCTATATAGTGGTAATTCAAGCTTTATTGATGGTATATCAAGCTACTATGATGAAGAAGTATATACAAGCTTATTACTTGCTTTGTGCTACTTCAAAAATAGGAATTATGATAAGTGGGAAGATATAAATGAAACAATAATTGATACTGAAGAAGATGATGAGAATTTTTTATTACCTACTTCAATTAAACTAATAATTAATAATGTAGTTAAAAACAATATTTTTTAAAATGAATACACTAAATGTAGAGATTGTAAGAGGTGATACTAAGCAACTCACTTTTAATTTTTTTGATGAAAATGAAGCACCCCTAAATATAGATAGCTATGACAATATATTCCTAGACCTATCAAGATTTGATGATAGGCAAAGTGAGGAAATAAAGCTATCAAAAGGTAATGGTATAACTGTTACTGGGGCTAATTCAATATTGATTGATATTAACTATAATCAAACCCAATTGTTATATCAATCCAAATATTGGGGAGACCTTAAAGTAATGACTGGTTCTACTGTTATTACCCTTTTTAGGGTAGTTTTCAATAACTACCAAAGCACAACTAAGATTTAAATTTTTTTAATAAACAAATGAGTACATATAACATATACTTTAACTCAAATAATGAAGTAAATAGCATTGAAACTGAAACTATTGATTCTGTCAAAATAGTATCAGTCCTTAACGGTCAAAAAGATAAAGCTGGTGGTGTAGCTGGTATAAACAATAACGGCTACATAGATCCGCAATTTTTACAAATAACTGTAAGTGGTCAATTCTTGGGCTTGATTAGTCCAAGTGATGATGCCCCTATAAGTGGCACTACTGGTTGGTATTGGGCAACTGAGCAAGGAACATATACTAATCACGGTGGATTTGTTTTAGCACCACCAAATAACTTTGCAATAATTACTGTTAATGATGGTAATTTTGATGGTAGGGGAATACAGCTTGATTTGGGCGGTGTTTTATTAACAGAAAATACCAACCAGCTACCATTAGGAATTAACCATTTCAAACCTTCATTGGTTCAAAACGATAAATACATAGCTTCTAATGGTGTGATATCCACTCTTGCAGGGCGTAAATTAATGGTTCATCCTGTCAGCGAAAATAAAACGTATACTGTAAGTGGGATTAAGCCAAACAGCTCAAAATACCTAACATTTCACGACAGCTCAGGCACGAAATTAGGCACTCATTACCAGATCAATGTTACAGCACTTGTAGTGACTGCCCCAGCTGGTGCGGTTGAAGTGAGATATACGATAAAATGGGAAAGTGAGCCTGATGATTCAGGCTGGGCTAATGCACAGTTTGAAGAAGGAAGCGTAAAAACTGAATATGAGGCTTTTCAAGGTTATTCTATTAGTGAGGTTGAGAACCTCCCTTTAAAGGCTACATCCTTAGTTAAAGAGAATAGAGTTCCTGACCCTGATGACGATCACAATGCAATCAATAAAGGGTACTTTGATTTAAATTCTGTTAGAACACAAGACCTGACTTTAGAACCTTCTAACAATTTATTTAACCCTACATTGATAGTGGAAGATGCTTATGTTAATAGTGCAGGTACTATCACAAATGCAGTGGGATGGAAATATATAGATATTCCCGTAAATGAGCTGACAGACTACACTATAGGTAGAATTTTTTCAACTGGAACCGTATATTGGTCAATATGGGATGCCAGTGATGTTAAATTGACGAACGGAGGATTTGCAAGTGGTGCTACTCAAGTAGTTACAGTACCTTCAAATGGCGCTAAATTGAAGGTGCTTATAAAGAGGGATGTAGATGATGATTCTGTTTATAATGAGGGCACTGTTAACGACGGCGAAACTTTATTAACACCTTATGAAGCTTGGAGCTTTGAGCTTGTCACACACATAAAGGGCTACCCATTAAAGTCATCCGAAGGCGGAGGAGGAGAGGCATACGATCAGAGCCTTAATACTACGGATGCAGTCCAGTTTGTTGCTATTACAGCCCAAGCAGCTACGTTCGATTTACCAGAGGGCGCAGGATCTCCACCTTTAGGGGTTGAAATAGGGGATTTGTGGGTTGATACTAATGATTCAATTATTAAAGTCAGATTAGTATGAGAATTAAATTTTGGCCGAAACAGTCGACAATACCAGCTATTAAGCTCAATCACAGGTATGGTGCTGATATGACTTTCAGTTTTCAGACAGATAGTAGGTTAACTACTTCTATTTATGCGGTTGAAGCGTTTGGCTTCAAAAATAATTTCAGAATAGGAGCTTTTCAGTCGAATCTAGTGAATCAGATTGAAAGCGGAATATCCGAAGCCGAGGCAACTGGACTTATTAGGCACGACATCTATTTTGGCACGGATATGTGGAAGAACCCTGTTACGGGCGTAGTCGAAGTGGTTCCCGATTATTACGACTCAGAATGGACTACTTTAGGCGCGTCCTATTTTGTCAATGCAATTGAGGGGCAGCCGAAAGCTACCAGATACCCTAATAACGGACAGCAGATGTATGATATGTCAAATGGTGCATACGGTTATGACTTTTCCAATGATGTTGCAGGGACAAGCAATCTATATGAGTATAAAGGAGTCGTTGAAATCCAAAAGAACTGGATTAAAGGGCTGACGGGCAGAAATGTAAGCTCAGGAAGTTACAGGAATGGGAGGAGGGAAACATCTGGACTGAATTACCCTAACTTCTTAGGGGTGAGAAATAGTAATGCAGGGCCAGCTTTAGCCAATGGAGACGCAGACACTTATTACGGTAGTGGACTAGGTTATAAAGGTGATTCAAGATCATTTAGGGAGTATTTTATAGACTACCCGTCAACCACAAGATGGTGGGACTACTGGAACACATTCTACGTGCCTCCAATGCCGAAAGCTGATGCGATAGATTACTTGGAGCAGGAGATCGGAAAAACGCTTGTTAACAATGGTTGGTTTAGGGATTTCACCCACTTTCATAGTGCTTATAGCTTTGGAAACCTTGAAAGTCTTGACGAGTTTATGCAGATTGTAAAGACGTCAGTCGGAGCTGATTTCGCTTGGTACTGCTCGAATGGGGAGGCCTTGGAGTATATGTATTTGCGTGAATTATGCAACAGGGTGACCGCTCAGGAAAAGGACGGAAAAGTGACCGTGATACTTGATGTTGACGATGACTTTAAGGATATGATGGTTGATGGGATTTCGCTTGCAACTCCCTTGGATGGTATTAATACACCGCTTTCCATTCAGGTAGATTTATCAGGCACTTCTTTATCGGGAAAATCAATTATAACGACTAACGGAAAGCCTATAAGCCTTGGAAGTGATAATTATATAGTTGAAGTTCCTTTCAAATCAGCGGTTGAAGGGTTTGCCGCTTTGGTGATAGAGGAGGATTTAGAAGGGATAGGTTATTTGGATTTCACACCTCCTGTAATCACGACTACAATTGACGGAGAATTTATAGAAATCAGCACCGATCAGCTAACTAAATGTGCTGTTTTTCAAGCACCTTTAGGGGGGGAGTTGAAGGATGTTCAGATTTACAATAGGAGTAATAAACTTGGAACGATTCATAATTTTCACGTAGAATCAGGATATGAATATTGGGTTGGTGCAATAAATGAGGCTGGGCAGTCAAGCTTATTAAAAATATAATAAAAAAGGGGATGATATGAGATGATGTATGATCTTAGAATATGAAGAAAGTACCATCCCCTTTTAATTGGCTGTATAATTTTTTATCCGCCAAAGGGAATAAAAAATATAGGCCGTATGCCTATTGGTATTAATATAATAATTTCAATTTACTTTTAAATAGGGTGTACCTAAAGATGTAATCTAGGTGTTAGAAATTGATATTTAGAAAGTGTAACATAAATAAAGTAAATAACTTTAAAACTAATTTTGTTATACTTTTTGTTACACTATAATTTATAAACAATTGATAATTAGTGATTTATAATTGATTTGCGTTTTTACCAACAAATGGATTATGGATTTTCTCAATGCCTATTTGAGTGGCTGGTCCATGCCCCGGATAAACCGTTACATCATCAGGCAAGGTGAATAGCTTGTTTTTAATGGCATTGAGTAGGGTATGATGGTCACCACCAGGAAGATCAGTTCTACCTATACTGCCCTGGAAGAGCGTATCACCTCCAATACAAATTTTGGACTCGGGATGATAGAAAACTACATGTCCTGGAGCATGTCCCGGTACCCAGATGATTTCCAGTTCTGTGTCGCCAAAATTTATTTTTTCTCCTTCTTCAAAAAAGATTTCCGGTTCACATTCAGCGTATGCAGGAAATCCGTAATTAGAAGCATATGAGCTTACAGATCTTAACACGACCTCTTCTTTTGGGTGGATTTCCAATGGTAATTTATAGCTGTGATTGATAAAATCATTTCCTAGAACATGGTCAATATGGCAATGGGTATTAAGCAATCTTACTGGCTGAAGACCATTGGATTCTATGAAATTTTTTAATTGATCCTTTTCACCTTTTTCATAACAGCCGGGATCTATGATGACCGCTTTTTTCGTATCATCATATAGAATATAGGTGTTTTCTTGGAAAGGATTAAAGGTAAAAGTTTTAATGTGGAGCATGTCCTAAACATTTTTGAATTCATGCCAAAATAACGAAGAAAGAATTTAATTTTGGGTATGGAAGTAGATTTTTTACTCATTGGACAAGGTATTGCCGGGACAGTACTGTCTTATAAATTGCACCAAGCGGGGAAGTCTGTCTGTATATTGGATAAGGCTTCAGAAAATAAAAGTAGTCGGGTAGCTGCAGGTTTATTTAACCCGATTACAGGGAGGAAAATGGTAAAGACTTGGAATGCAGATAATTTGTTTCCGCAAATTATTCCATTATATTCTGAACTGGAGAAACTGATTAACAAAAGGATAATTTATTCCAAGCCAATCTATAGGCCTTTCACCAATATCGAGGAGCAAAATGAATGGATGGGGAAAAGTATTGAGGAAGGATTGCAGGCATATTTGTCAGATGTTAGGCTTAATTCCCTTTATCCCGAAGTCAATGATCCATATGGAGGGATCATGCTAAAGAATTCTGGATATGTGGATATAAACTCTTTATTGGACGGTTATAAAAAATGGTTCCAAGCGTTCGGCATCTTAAGGGATGAAGTATTTGATGAATCAATATTGAAAGAAATTGAGGGAGTATGGAATTATAAGGATATTAAAGCGAAGAAAATTATCTATTGTAATGGACTTGGAGCAATGAAAAGCCGTTTTTTTGATTGGCTACCTTTTGCCCCAGTGAAAGGAGAAATCCTTGAAATGAAGGATGATTTTACCCCAAATGAAATTATTAACCGGGGTGTCTTTAGGATTACTATGCCTGACAATACGATTAGGGTTGGGTCAACCTACAGTTGGCATGATCTGGATGTTGGTCCGACGGAGCGAGCAAAGAAGGAGATTTTCGAACGGTTAAATAAAATTGTACACACAGAGGAAAAAAGATTGATTAGTCACAAAACGGGGATTAGACCAGCTACAAAAGATAGAAAGCCGTTTTTGGGAAAACATCCGGATAACGAAAGCGTTTATATATTTAATGGCTTTGGAGCCAAAGGTGTTTCTTTAGTACCTTATTACAGCAATATAATGTTCGACTTATTGTTTGGGAATATTGAACCTGAAAAAGATGTTAACATAAGTCGATTTTTTAAGTATATTTAGAACAAAGACAACATAAAAGTTAAATGAAGGTAAAATTAGTTGTTATTTATTTTACATTATTATGGCTTGGTTCTTTCGGTGTTTCAAAGGCCCAGTTTGATCAGGAACGATTTGGTAAAAACCGCATCCAGCACCAAGAATTTGATTGGTATTTTTTTTCTTCCAATAATTTTGAGGTCTACTATTATGGAGGAGGTAGGGACAATGCCAGAATGGCCATAGACTATCTGGAAAATGAATTTGAAAGAATCACCCAATTAATAGGTTATGTAGCCTATACCAAACCAAAAATTTACATTTATAATAGCCACGAAGAATGGTTGCAAAGCAATAAAGACCTTTTTGAGAACAACTACACTGTAAACGGTCAGACCTATTTTTCCAAGCTGCTGGCTGAAGTGCCCTATACAGGGGATATGGCTTCTTTTAAGGAAGAGTTATTGTATCGGACGACTAAGGTGATATTGGAGGAGATGCTTTTCGGCAGTACCATCGCCGATGCTTTTCAATCCAATTTGATTACTAGTTTTCCTGCTTGGTTTATAGATGGGGCAGCTTTGTATCTGGCCAAGGGATGGAGTATGGAGATGGATGATTATGTGCGCCATTATTTAAATGATAACAAACAACCCAAGTTATTTAAATTAAATGACAAAGAAGCTTCCTTGGTGGGACAATCCATCTGGAACTTTGTGGTACAACAGTATGGCAAACGATATATTTCGAGTGTATTAAACCTGAGCAGGATTAATAGAAACGAGGAGAACAGCATTGCCAATACCTTGGGTATAAGCTTCAAAAACTTTGTTGAGCAGTGGAAGCAATATTATCGGGGAATCAACGAACCTGTTTTTTCCTCATTTAAGGAAGCCAAGGAAGAGAATATCATAGCAAGGACGAAGAAGAACGATAACGGAACTATAAATGACATTAAATTTAGCCCCGATGCAAAACATTTGGCCTATGTTATAAATAGTGACGGGAAGTTTAAAGTCATTGTAAGAGAGTTAAGCACAGACAACGAGGTGACAATTTACAAGGGTGGTTATGTGACTGATGATCAGGAACCCAATTTTACCACACCGGTAATTGCCTGGAGGGATACTTTAAATCTAACTATTGCCACTTTTAAGAAGGGGCTTACAACTTTGAGAATGCGCAGCATTGACGGCAGTAACCAGGACAAGATTTTTCTAAGGAATATTACCCAGATCAATAGTCTGAATTTTTCTCCAAATGGAAAGAATATGGTGCTTTCCGCCATGGCTGGAGGGCGAACTAATATCTACACCCTTAATTTGAGAGGGCAGGGTAGAAGACTGACCAATGATGTGTTTGATGATATCACCCCGGTATTTATCAATGATTCTACTATAATTTATTCCTCCAATAAAACAGATTTGCCCGATAGCGTGATGAGTAAGGCTCCTGATGTGAGGAAATTACCTGAATATTTCAATTTATATAAAATTGATTTGGGAGATAGTATGGTTACCACAAGGCTGACCAATATGAGTTCCAAAAACTTTATGCCTAGGGTGATGAACCAGAACTTTGTGTTACACCTTAGTGATCAAAGTGGAATTAGGAATGTGATGAGATTAGGTATAGGAAGTGATATTTCCAGCCAAGTCTCTGCCTTTAACACAAGTGTAGAGAGCTTTGATTATTCTCCTTCCACCAATAAATGGGCTTATGCCATCAAAGATGGAACTGGAAGTAAATTGGTTTTGGAATCCTATCCAAACTTGGATCAATTCACCCCGGGTACCCCAAGGGTTCAGCTTTCTCAGGCCAAAGCTCTTAATGAAAGGTTGGCTGCGCGAAGGCTAGAAAACCAAGCAGACAATAACCAGGTAGAAGTAAAAAAAGAGCCAATCATTGAAAAACTGGATGAGCTAGCTCAAGATACCGTCATACTCCCCAATAGGGCCACAGGGGCCATCAATATTGATCGTCTTCGATTTGAAAGTAAGGGAGGTATAAATACAGAAAATTATATTTTCGATACAGTGCCTGCACCAAGGGAAGAACAACAAAATACCATTAGAACAGGTAGAAGTAGTATTTTGGAGGCATTCAGAAAACAAAGCTTAAAAAATACGGTGAGAGGTCCTAATGCCTACTCTTCACAGTTTATGGCGCACAGTTTAAGGACGACTTTTGTAGTTGATCCTTTGAGGGGATTTGGAATCAATATAGCCGGCCAAATGGCTGACCTATTGGATAACCATATTTTTAAGGGAGGGATAATGACTACGTTAGATTTTAGGTCCGGTAGTGATATTTTCTTTGAATACCAGTATTTGAAAAGTAGGATAGATTTTAGAGGTAGGTTTGACCGTAAGGCTTTAGTGATTTCAGAAGGTGATGTTACCTTTCAAAGGTATGTGTTGACCAAGACCGAGTTAGGCTTTTCTTATCCATTTACAGTGCATACGAGGTTTACAGCCGCCCCTTTCTTTGCAAAGACCCAGTATTATAACCTTAACCCTGATTCTTTAATTCGAGGAGGAGATGGGCCTCAAAACAGATTTGATGTAAATTATATTGGTGGTAAGGCTGAATTTGTAATGGACAAAACCAGACAGTTGGGTTTGTATATGGAGCAAGGCTTTAAGGGCAAGGCTGGATTCCAGCATTATCAGGGAATAGGAAAGTCTGACCGTACTTTCAGTAATTTTTACCTTGACATAAGGAATTATCAAAAAGTCCATAAGAATATCACCTTTGCGACCAGATTATACGCAGGATCGTTTATGGGCAATAACCCGCAGAGTTATTTGGTGGGAGGTATGAAAAACTGGCTATTTAATGAATTTTATGAGCCACCTTCCAACAGACCTGAATCTTCTCCTATCAGGAATAATGATGGTAGGGAAAACTCCAATATTCTTTTTGCGGAATTTGCGGATTTGAGAGGCTATGATTATGATGAAATAAGAGGAAGGAATGTTGTTACCTTTTCTGCAGAATTGAGGATACCATTGTTTTCATATCTGTCAAGAGGAAATATAGCCTCTAATTTTATTAAAAACTTCCAGTTAGTTGGTTTTTACGATGCAGGTTCCGCTTGGGATAAAGCAGCCCCTTGGGAGCGCGTAAATGACCAAAATACTGAAGTAATCAATACAGATGGTTCGCCATTTGTGATCACCCTTAACAACTTTAACAACCCTTGGCTTCAAAGCTTTGGCGGTGGACTGAGGACTGTATTGTTAAATTACTATGTGAAGTTTGATATGGCCAGACCGATCCGTAACTATGATGTGGAGAAGACCAAGTTTTACGTGACGCTAGGTTATAATTTCTAAAATGATTCTTATTTGTTTAAGTTTGTGGCATGATTAAATCCATGACCGGCTATGGTATAGCCAATTTTGAAAATGAGCGCTATATTATTAGTGCAGAGATCAAAACCCTTAACTCTAAGTTTTTGGACTTAAATCTCAGAAGTCCTCGTCAATTTTCAGACCGTGAAATAGAACTCAGAACCTTGGTAGGAGATATTCTAGGTAGGGGAAAAGTCAATTTGAGTATAGAATTTACAGCCAAATCCAGTAGTGATCTTCCTGTAAGTATCAATCAGGACCTTTTTGAAAACTATTTCAACACCTATAAAGGCATGGCTGATAAAGTGGGACTTGAAGGAGGAATGGATTTGTTCAGAATGGCTGCACAAGCACCCAATGTAGTCACTGCTTTAAGTGAGAAATCTGATGATCCTGAAGAATGGGAGGCAGTGAAGAAAGTGGTTGTTGAAGCTGCAGAGAAATGTAATGAATTCCGTATGGATGAAGGAGAAACCCTGTTTGGTAAGTTCAAGGAAAATCTTGAAGTGATTACCTCAGGCCTTAATCAAATCCAAGAAGAGGAGCCAAAACGTAAGGATAGAATTAAATCCCGGATCCGTAATAATTTCAAGGATTGGATGGAAGAAAATAGTTTTGATGAAAACCGCTTCGAGCAGGAGTTGATTTACTATTTTGAGAAATTGGATATTACAGAGGAAATTGTCAGATTAGGTACTCATTTAGAATATTTCGATAAGACCATGTCCAATGGTGCCAACCAAGGAAAGAAACTGGGATTTATTGGGCAAGAAATTGGCAGGGAAATCAATACCATCGGTTCAAAAGCAAATGATGCCAATATCCAAAGACATGTGATTATCATGAAGGATGAATTAGAAAAAATCAAAGAGCAGGCTCTGAACATCATTTAAAATGATTTCAGCTAGTTCTTTCGAGGCCAATTCCCGTTATAGATTTATTGAATACCCATAGAAATGAAACAATATCACCAATTACTACAGCACATTCTGGATAATGGTACCCAAAAAGGAGACCGTACTGGTACGGGTACGCTCAGTGTTTTTGGCTATCAAATGAGATTTGATTTGCAAGAAGGGTTTCCTTTGGTAACAACCAAAAAATGCCACCTTAAATCCATTATTCATGAGTTATTGTGGTTTTTGAAAGGGGACAGCAATATCAAATACCTTAAAGACAATAAAGTTTCTATCTGGGATGAATGGGCTGATGAAAATGGAGACTTGGGACCTGTATATGGTTATCAGTGGAGACATTGGCCTGATGGAAAAGGAGGTGAAATAGACCAGATCAAAAATCTTATCCATCAAATCAAGAATAATCCAAATTCCAGAAGGTTATTGGTGAGCGCTTGGAATGTTGCAGATGTGGACAATATGGCTTTGCCACCTTGCCACACTATGTTCCAGTTTTATGTTGCGGAGGGGAAACTTTCCTGCCAATTATACCAAAGGAGTGCAGATGTGTTTTTGGGTGTGCCTTTTAATATTGCTTCCTACGCTTTGTTTACTATGATGATAGCCCAGGTTTGTGGTTTGGAGCCAGGTGAGTTTATTCACACCTTTGGTGATACTCATTTATATTCCAACCATCTTGAACAGGCTAAACTGCAACTTACAAGAGACTGTAGACCATTACCAAGCATGAAAATCAATCCCGAAGTAAAGGATATATTTGATTTTAAATTCGAGGATTTTGAACTGTTAAACTATGATCCTCACCCACATATTAAGGCTCCAGTAGCTGTGTAAGAAAGGGGATTTAATCAAATAAAAAGATCTTCAATAAAGGAAATGGGCTGAGTATCAAAGTCTGTTTCCTTTATTTTTTTGATATAGGCAATACCGGTTACATTGCTGGTGAAAACCTGTTCAGCACTTAGTAGATTTTCCTCATTGTATTCGCCTGTATTTAATTTTCTGCCTGTTTTTTTTATGGTTTCGATGATCATCCTTCTTCCTATCCCAGCAATGCAATTACAATTGAGTGAAGGGGTATAAAACGTATTGTCCTTTATCCAAAAAATATTGGCAGCACCCGCTTCTGAAATATTACCCTTGTCATCCAATAGTATGACCTCGTCCATTTTCTTTTCGTTACGTTCAATATTTGCCATTACATAAGTAAGGGCATTGAGGGTTTTGCAGTTGGCCCAAGGGGAGAAGGGTACATTAATTGTGGAACTAAAATAAGCTGAATTTTTAATAAGGGGTGGAGAAGAATGGGATGCGATCATGATGGTTTCTTCAGCTAAAGATTGTTGGGGAGTATATTTCCTGAGTCCTGCCCGAAAAATATTCCATCTAATTCTCAGGTTGCAAGTCTTTCCATAATCTTCCAAAAGGAATTTTTCAAGTTGTCCAAGGGAGGAAAGTCCCTGAGATTGAATTTTTAATTTTTCCAGACCCAAATTCATTCTTTCTTCATGTGCTTTGGCAAACCTGATTTTTCCATTTGAAAAAATCATGGTTTCAAATATTCCATCACCAAAAAATGAAGCTCTATTGGCCGCCTGCTTATCGATTTCTTTATATTGTTTATCCTGGCAAGGAGATAAAAGGATGGGTTCAATAATGGACATGGTGGGTTAGAAATTAGCTGCTTGTTTTCAATTTTTGACCAATAATGTTAAAATTAAGTTAAAATATTTCAAATTGGTCTGAATAGATTGAATTAAAATACATAATGGGAGATAATTAAATCTTTAATAGTAGATTAGCATATTAATTAGTGAATTTGGCTAAAATATGGCTAGAAAGAGTAGCGTATTTGATATGATCGGACCGATAATGATAGGTCCTTCTTCTTCCCATACAGCAGGAGTGGTAAGAATTGCTCGAGCAGCAATAAAGGTATTGGGATCAATTCCTGATAAGGCTTTAATAACCTTTTATAATTCATTTGCCAGTACCTATGAGGGACACGGCAGTGATAAGGCCGTAATCGGAGGATTATTGGATTTCAAAACTGATGATGTTAGGATTAAGCAATCCTTGGATCTCGCTGAGGAAAGGGGGCTTGAATATAGCTTTAAATCTATTGGCAATGCCTCGGTATATCACCCCAATACCATAAAACTAAATCTTGAAAAAGGAGAAAGAAAAGTAGAGGTAATCGGTGAGAGCTTGGGAGGCGGACTGATCAATATCAGTGCTGTTGATGGATTTCATGCTGATTTCTCGGCACAAGAACATACTTTGATCATAAAAGCAGATGATGTTTCTGGTGCCATTGCCTTTATTACAAGTATTCTGGCCCAAGAAAAGGCCAATATAGCTACCATGTCGGTTTCTCGGAAAGGTAAGCGGGAAATAGCCTGTCATGTGATAGAAATGGACTCAGGATTGAATCCAATTACGATACAATATTTAGAAAGTATTGGATGGATTCATGAATTAATTTATATTCCAAAAATAGACCTTTAGTAATTGCTATGACCAAGAGATTTTTTGTAACCCTAGCTTTAATTGTTTTTAGTATTTTAAATGGTTGGACTCAAGAGAATATTTCTTATTTATCTTTAGAGGAATGTGTACAAATTGGACTTGAAAACAATCTTGAACTACAGAGGAGTGTCCTCAATCAAGAAAACAATCAAACCAATTTGATGGAATCCAGGGGGCAACGCTACCCTTCACTTTCAATGACCTCATCTTATAATTATAGTTGGGGGCGTGCACTTGATAATGTAACTAATGACTATTTACCCAGTAGTAGTTTTGGGAGTGCAGGTTTTAGTGTAAGGACTAACGTAAGTTTGTTTTCAGGAGGTAGGATTAATAATAGTATTAATCGGGCTGTGGTGGATTTGGAAACTGGAGAGCTGAATGTGGAAGCCACTAGAAATAATATTACCCTTAATATTGTCAACTTATTTGTAAACGTGGTTTTTGCCAAGGAACAGGTAAATGTGGCTGCCTCACAACTGGAAGTAACCAGTAATCAGTTGGAGAGGACAAAAAAGTTGGTAGAAGTTGGTGCTCTTCCTATTTCAGATCAATATGATTTGGAAGCCCAGAATGCCACCAGCAATGTGGAGTTGACCAATGCGAGGAACAATTTGAGATTGGCGAAGTTGAACTTAATGCAGGCCATTCAAATCCCCTATGAGGAAGAATTTGATGTGTCGGTGCCAGATTTAGATGCAGAAAATTATTTGATTGGTGGACATAGTGTAAATGAGGTCTATGCCATTGCCTTGGCACTTATGCCAGAGGTAAAAGCTGCAGAACTGGGCACTGAGAGTGCTGAATATGGGGTTAAAATTGCTAAAGGAGCTTACTATCCTACTTTAGGTTTTGGAGCAAATGCAAGTACAAATTATAATGAACTCTATAAAGATGTTGTGCCTTTTTGGGAGCAATTTGATGGGAATTTAAGTGAAGTGATTGGGGTAAACCTGAATATTCCCATATTTTCAAATTTAACCAATAGAGCTAATTTACAACGGGCAAGAGTCCAAAAAGAATTAAGTAAGATTAATGTTAAGGAGGTTAAGAATAGATTAAGGCAAGATATAGAAACGGCATATACCAATGCAATTGCCGCCAAACAAACCTATGAATCTTCTCTTTTGAGGGTATCTTCTTTAAATGAAGCTTTTAGGATGGCCCAGAAGAGATTTGAAGTGGGAATGATCAATGCAGTAGATTTTCAGGTGGCACAAAATAACTTATTTAATGCGCAGGCAGATTTGCTTCAGGCAAAATATCAATATATTTTTAGTGTAAAAGTATTGGATTTTTACGTGGGCAATCCCTTAACACTTTAATAAATTAAACCATGGCTAAAAAGAAATCAAACAAGCTTATTTACTGGCTTTCTGGCGCATTGGGAATTTTGGTGGTAGTGATATTGGTAGGTAAATCTATGGGCTGGGTAGGTGGCCCAGCAGAGACGGAGGTAGAAACCTTTAAGGCAGCCAAAAAGACAATTGTAGAAAAAGTAAGTTCTTCAGGAGTGATTCAGCCTGAGACAGAAATCAAGCTTAGTCCAGATGTAGCTGGGGAAATCATTGAATTAAACATCAAAGAAGGGGATTCTGTTCAGCAAAATGACCTTTTGGTCAAAATACGACCTGATAATTTCATTTCTGTGCTAGATAGAAATAAAGCCAACCTCAGTCAACAAAAGGCCAATTTAGCCCAGTCTGAAGCAGCTTTGAATCGTTCTGAGGCCCAATTCGAAAGAGCTCAACTTGAATATGATAGGAATAAGGATCTTTATGAGAGCAAGGTGATTTCTGATTCTGAATTTGAACAGGCAAAGGCCAATTATATTTCAGCACAAAATGATTTAGCAGCAGCCAAACAATCCGTTGAAGCTTCCAAATATATCGTAAAAAGTGCTCAAGCAAGCGTAAACGAAGCCTCAGAGAATCTGAGCTTAACGAATGTCTTTGCTCCAGTAAGTGGGGTGGTTTCTAAGCTATTGGTGGAGAAAGGCGAGCGGGTAGTTGGGACCCAGCAGATGGCTGGTACGGAGATGTTAAGGATAGCTGATATGAGCAAAATGGAGGTTAGGGTGGATGTGAACGAAAACGACATTGTAAGGCTTTCTCTGGGAGATACGACCATTATTGATGTTGATGCTTATTCCAGTACAGGAGATAAATTTAAAGGAGTAGTGACTTCCATAGCCAATTCAGCTAATGAAAAGGCCAGTCAGGATGCCGTAACGGAATTTGAAGTTCGAATCAGGGTAATCAATGATTCCTATAAGCATTTGGTGACAGAACAAAACCGCTTTCCTTTCAGGCCTGGGATGACTGCAAGTGTGGAGATAATTACCGATAAGAAAGAAAATGTACTTTCTGTTCCTCTTGCATCTGTAACTACCCGGGAGAATATGAGACAGGACAGTACTGATCAGTCCAGTGATTTAAAAGAATTGGTGTTTAAAACCGAAGGAGGTAAGGCTGTATTGACAGAGGTGAAAACGGGGATCTCTGATTTTGAAAATATTGAAATATTGGAAGGACTGGATGAAGGTGTTGAGATTGTCTCAGGTCCGTACCATATAGTGAGCAAAAAATTGGAAGATGGAGATCTGATCAAAAAGGCAGATGAAAAATAAGTTCACAATGCCTTCCTCTTAAAAAAACAAAAGCCCCGATTCAGGGGCTTTTGTTTATATAAGCTGGACAAGCTCATCTGCAATCAGATTCTCTACTGCCGTTTTTTCTTTGATCAATCCTAATTCAAATAGAATGTCCATTGTCTCTTTTAAACTATCTGCACTAACCTGACTGTTAATTGCCCAGGTAGTTTGTTCTAACCAAGCTTTAATATCTATTTCTTGAATGCCGTATGCTTCAGCTATTATTTGGGATAGGTTGTTTTTGTTTTTTATTTCATTGGACTTTTTATAGAGTAAGTCCTGAATGAGTTTTAACTCGCTTTTGTACTTGTCAATAAGTTCCTGTCGAGCAACTATTACAAAGCATGGCCAGGGAGTAGGGATTTCATCGACCCTATTAAAAAGTCCTTCATCAACCAATGGTTTGGTGGTATATTTTTCCCATAAGAATCCTTTTGCTTTTTGATCTTCAAAGGAATCCTTTGCTCCATCCATATTGCCCACTACTTCAAATTTCAACTCTTCGGTTTTCCAGCCTTTTTCTTTGGCTAATAGATAGGTCATAAGATGGGAGCCAGAACCATATCGACTGATTAGAAAAGGGGAGTTTTGAAGCTCACTAGCTGTTTTAACTCCTGATTTTGCAGGTACATGGATTCCCCAGGTGAGAGGGGAGAGTACATGGTATCCTATTATTTTACCAGGGTTACCTTCGATCTGGTCTTTTATAAAGCTCTCGGTGAGAATAATGGCTATATCAGCTTCGTTTTCCCTAATGGCTTTGTTCATGGCTCCTGATCCCTTGGATTCATTCTTCCAAGCCAGTTTTATGCCTTTGTCTTCAAGAGGTTGTTCAGCGACCAATTGTATCCAAGGATAATTAAAGTGTTCAGGAACCCCTATGATTTGGATTGTTTTCATATTCAAAGATATACGCCCCAGAGGAATTCTTAAAGCACTTAGGGGCATTTTAATAGTCAATAAAATGGTTTTTTCAATGAGTCATTTCTTCAAGAAACCAGGATAATGCATGTAAATGGTCTACATGGTCAGGTGCTGAATTGCCTGCATAGGCCTTTATTCTGAGTGAACCTTCTTGGTTATCTGCGACTTGCTGCATTCCAAGTGGACCTTGGATCAAGACAGGATTTCTCTTTAATTCAAGTTGGTTGATTAGGTAGTCGGCACATTCTGTTGTACTTGCAAAGGTGCCAGGGAAAACGCTACTATGGGTAAAAGTAAATATGATGTTTCCTTTTATAGCGTCTTGGGCTAGTTGAAGAAATATTGATAAATCTTCCTCATTGATTTTAGCCCCTGTAGCTAAGGGTTGACCTTTGGGAATATATCCTGCATGCATGCCATCCAAAAGTAGGACTCCATCAATTTGGGAATAATAGTTTGATTTTAGAATAGACCTAATAGCACCATACCCTGCGCTCCATCCGGAAAGATAAATAGCCTTAATAGGTTTACGCATTGTTGATTCTGTGGCTTTCAATAATTTGTGGAAAGCATCGACCTGATCTAAAGGGCGGGAATATGCAGAAGAACCACTGCCCAAGTTAAGTGTCAAAGCCGCCCATCCATTTTTGTTTTTTATGGCATAATCTGCCACTTCATGGGAACCATGAAAATGAATCAAGAGACAGACAGAATCCTGAGGATAGGTTTCTGTAGGAATAAATAGGTGGGCTGGAGATTCAAAGATATCATTAATTTCTAGGTGTTTGCCCAGGTAATTGTTTTTTGGGATTCGTTCATGGGGCCGTATACTTTCCGTCATAGGAGATGGATTTTGCGGAGCCATCTGGTTTTTGTTTTGTGCATATAACTTGGTTCCTAAGAAACAATATGCGCCTAATAATATGCATAGAATAAAGGGTTTCATACTTGAAATAGGTTGTTGGTAGAATTTTTATTCACCGATATCCTCATTCCACAGGGCTGAATTGGAAGCGATAAAAGTAGTCATTAATTCCTTACAAGTTTCATTATTGCTAACAGTGACTTCCACGCCTCTTGATTTTAGGAGTTCTTCCTCTCCCATGAATGTTTGGTTTTCCCCAATTACTACTTTTGGAATGCCATAGAGCAAGATGGTACCAGAACACATGGGACAAGGGGAAAGGGTGGTATATAGAATGCTGTTTTGATAAACTTTTGCGCTTTGTCGTCCAGCATTTTCTATGGCATCCATTTCTCCATGCAAAATAGCGCTGCCTTTTTGTACTCTTCTATTATGCCCTTTTCCTATTATTTTTCCTTCATATACAAGAACGGAGCCTATTGGGATTCCACCTTCACTTAAGCCCTTTTTAGCTTCTTCTATTGCTGCTTCTAAAAATTTGTCCATGGTTTATATTTTAAAGATGATTACTTGATAACTATTCTGATAAAGGAAATTCAAGCCTAACGTTTACCAAAATAATAAAATACAGAATCATTAGCTTAAAAATAAATCTTTGCCAGCTATTTCATTTTTGGAAGCTGAAATTTTTATAATATGATTATCCGTTTTCACACCAGTAGCTTTATTTCTCACGAATTCCACGGATTTCCACTGACTTAATTAATTATTTCTGTGAAATATTAGTCATTTTTGAGAGAATGTTTTGAAGGGTAATACTTGCTGGTGGAATAGGGGATATACAGATTTTATAATAAGCTTTTTGGAGATCAATACTTTTGGAAAGCAGCTCCAAAATGAAATCACTGGCTACTTAGGATCTAATTTTTCATATTTCAAAAATTAATACATAAGACTCTAAATATAAAGGAAGCTAAATTTAACTGCGACGATCTAAAATTAATTTCCCGAATTTCTGTAAAATGCCCTGCTTTCTCTGTCCTCTTTCTAGGTCTGGTAGCATTGATTTTCTTTAAATTCTTACATATACCGTATATTTTTCATGTTCTGTCAAGAGTATTTGTTGGGATCAAAAAAAAATATTTGTTAGATTATATTCCTGGTTTTATGGAGTGATTTCTAAATATAAGGTTGAAAAAAGTAAATAAAGTTATGCTAATTAGTTACAAACAGAATAATATAATACTATATTTGTAGTTTAAATATTGAATAACGTAATTTATTTATATTATTCATTGCCCAAAATTATTAACCAGTAAATAATATGATAGTAAGCCTTGGTGTTGATAATCAATTTTTTAAATTAAAAATACCGGTGTTTAAGTCCGTTGAAATTATTGTTAAAAATGAATTATGAAATTCATATAACTTATATGGGATTTATTTATTTTCAAAATGTTATTGAACACCAAGTAATTTTATAATGGAATTCACACTTAGCGCATATTCGCTCTCTCTATTGATTTTTTCCGTTTTAACGCTGTTTTTGTCCGTTGTTGTTTTCATTGGACTGAACAAAAACGTTAGATGGTTTGGAGCAATGATGGTTGCTGTAAGTGTTTGGGCTGCCTCAGATGGGATTATGGTTGTTATAGATGATCTTGATCGCATGCTATCCATTGTAAAATTTGAGTATGTCGGAATATCCTTAGTGCCTGTTTTTTGGCTTCTCTTTGTTCTTCGCTTTGTAGGCAAAGAGCAATGGTTGAAGCCTCAAATGGTGGCGGCGCAATTTATTTTTCCTCTGTTGACCTTGTTAATGGTTTGGACGAATAGTTATCATCACCTACATTACCAGTCTGCAGAGATTAAGGAAATTAATGGGCTATATGGACTGATAACCTCAAAAGGTCCTTGGTATATTATCCATACTACTTATTTCTATTGTTGGATGATATTTGGCCTATTCCTATTGTTGCTTCACTACAAAAGGTCCGAGGGCATTTATCGCAAGCAAACATTGATTATCATTTTGGGCAGTTTGGTGCCTTGGCTTGCGAATATTTTGGTTGTTTTCCAAGTAGGACCATTTAATGGTTTTGACCCGACACCATACGGCTTTGTGATTACCAGTTTTATAGTGGTTTTTGGTTTTTGGGAATTGAGCTTGTTTGATTTAAGGCCAATAGCCCGCAACAAGGTAGTTGATTCCATGAGAGAAGGAATGTTGGTTCTGGATGTCGAGGATAGGGTAGTGGATTTTAATGATCAAATGCTTAGGATACTGAGTAAGAGGAAAGGGGAAGTTACAGGGATCGTTTTTGGTAAACTGGGATTTAATGATGATCGTTGGGTTGAATTATTAGAACAAGATACTGAGCAAGTTGTTTATCTTGATTTGTTGCACCAGGAGGAAAAGAGGTATTATGAAATCAACTGTAAAATTATCAGTGGCGGCAAAAGGGATTTTAGGGGTAGGTTATTAATGTTTAGGGATATTACCCAGTTTAGGCTTGATCAAAGGCAACTAGAGGAACAGGCCAGGGAATTGAGTGAGCTGAACATGACAAAAGATAGGCTTTTATCCATTATTTCCCATGATATGAGAAGCCCTCTTAATTCTCTAACTCAGTTTTTGGAGATGAGTGAATCGGACTTTATCAGCGATGAAGAATTCAAGGCCATGATTCCAAGAATTTCAGAGAACCTAAGGCAGGTTTCTGGTTTTATGGAAAACTTATTGGTGTGGGCCAAGAGCCAATTAATGGGAGAGAATATAGAGAAAGAAGTGTTTGATATAGATAAAGAATTGAGCTCTGCTGTTAATCTGTTTAGGCCTTCAATAGAAAATAAGGGAATACATGTCAATCACTTAAGTAAGGGAGAAGCATTGGTGTTTGCTGATCCTAACATGACCCGTCTTGTGCTGAGAAACTTACTAAGCAATGCCCTTAAATTTTCCAATAAAGGAGATAAGATCAGTGTCTATTTAGAGTTTGCCGAAAATCAAACAAAAATATTAGTAGAGGATACTGGAGTAGGTATTCCCGACAAAAATTTGAATAGGATTTTTTCAGCGGAAGCATTTACTACCTTTGGAACCCAAAAAGAACAAGGTACTGGATTAGGCTTGATGTTGAGCAAAGATTTTGTGGAGAAGAATGGTGGCGAAATTGGAGTAGAAAGTGAACTGGGAAAAGGGACGAAGTTCTTTTTTACATTGCCAAGAAAAGCGAAAGTTAAAAAGGAAAAAGGCTTCTTGAAATGAATTTGAAGAAGCTTTGATGTAACTTTTATGGGATGGTTATCTACGATTTTAGACTTGAAATCATTATACTTTTTCTGGAAGTAATTCCTCTTCGAAAATTTTTACATCGTCTTTATCATCAACAAATATCACACAAATAGCTGCTATGATGAGGATAATCCCTGCTGAAAATAAAGCATAGATAGCTTGTCCATCGTAGAGATACTTCACTATATAACCTCCCACAAAGCCATTTAAGATTTGCGGTGCTGTGATAAAGAAATTGAAAATCCCCATATATACTCCCATTTTCTTTGGAGGAACTGAGCCTGCTAAAATGGCATAGGGCATGGCCAAAATACTAGCCCATGCAATGCCAACTCCTATCATGGAAATATTTAGCAACCATTTCATATCTACATTGCTTACCATAATTATTGAAATTAGGCCTAAGCCTCCAGCTGTCAAACATACAGCATGAGTCAGCTTTCTACCTATTTTTGCCGCTATGACTGGAAGTGTCAAAGCGAAAATGGCCGAAACAAGGTTGTAAACCCCGAAAATTACCCCTACATAATTTCCAGCTTCATTAAATTCGACAGATGACCTGTCCATTGCAGAAAGTCCCCATACATGCTGGGCTAGGGCTGGAGTGGTAAATACCCACATGGAGAATAGGGAAAACCAAGAGAAAAACTGTACAAGACCGAGTTGGCGCATGGTTTTGGGCATTGCCCAAAAGGCGGTGAAAATTCCGAGAATTCCCTTCTGTTCTTCAGGACTATTAGAAATATCTTCATTTTCTTCAGGAGGATATTCAGTGGTCCTGATTACCGTCCAAAGTATTGATGCTACCAATATTGTTGCGCCTATCATAAATGCCCAAATGACGTTTTGCGGTACTACTCCATCCGAGCTACCAGTGGATATTCCCATCCATTCAGTAAGAATGTAGGGTAGCCAAGAACCGATTACTGCACCTAGTCCAATTAATAGAGTTTGTACCGCAAAACCAAGAGTGCGTTGGTCTGTGGGTAGCTTGTCTGCTACTAAGGCCCTGAAGGGTTCCATGGCAATATTAAAGGAAGCATCCATGATCATCAGGAAACCTGCCCCAACCCATAAGGCTGGAAGGAATGCTATGAATAGAGAGGCATTTGGCATAAGCATTAAACCAATGGCTGCTAGTATCGCTCCCGCCAAAAAGTAAGGTCTCCTTCTTCCTAATTTAGTCCAGGTTCTGTCACTGTAATGACCAATGATCGGCTGTATGATCATTCCGGTAATTGGGGCAACCAACCAGAAGAGCGAAAGGTGTTCCACATCAGCACCAAAAGTCTGTAAAATCCTACTTGCATTGGCGTTTTGGAGGGCAAAGCCCATTTGAATGCCTAAAAATCCGAAGCTCATATTCCAAATCTGCCAGAAACTGAGTTTTTTCTTATGTGTATTGGCTTGCATTTATTTTTGAAATGGTTTTAAAAAGGGAAAGCATTCATTATAAGTGTTTTTTAGTATGCTTTCCCTAGTAATTTAATGATTGATTATGATTAAAAGAAAATCTTAATTTCCTCAGAATCATTATTGATCCTTACTGAAGGTAGGGCAGGCGTTTCTAGAAATGGCAAACAATTGTCCGGCAATGGATCAAAATCGGTGAGCCTTGACAAAAATGCAGCTGTCTTCATTTTAGTTTCCAATGCTTCATTGTTTATTTTTATATTATTGCTTTCAAAGCCATGGAAGATCAATTCGAGTTGCTTGAAGCTTGAATCAAATTCACCTGTTGATTTTTCTAATAGTAATGTTTGTTGGTCACTGTTTAGGATGAATTTTCTGGAATAATAGTCTCCATTTTGATAGGCAGTACTCAGCCCATCATCTTCATAGTGATTGTATTCTGTAATCCCACTTCCCTTATAAATATGTAATCTCAAAATTCCATCATGGTCTTCACCTGTGTGATTAACAGTTGATTGCAAGGGGAGTATGGAACCTCCTTTTACCAAAACAGGCAAATAATTGATCGGACTGTCCAAGTAGACTTCCTGATTTCCCTGGTACTCATTATCATTAAAGAAATAATACCAGCGTCCTTCAGGTAAATAAACTTTACAAATTTCTTTATTGTTTTCTATTGGGGCAATCAAAAAACTGTCGCAGAAAAGGTATTGATTTTCAAATTTGCTGTCAAAGATGTTGTTGTCATGCGAATAATCAATGGCCAGACTTTTGGCTAAAGGTAAGCCATTGAGACTGCTTTGATGAAAACTGCTGTAAATCAAAGGGAGCAATTGGTAGCGAAGTTTTAGGTAATTTCTTGAAATTTCTTCCACTTCTTCACCAAAGGACCAAGGTTCTGCGGCTTTGCTATTGATCATGGAGTGCGACCGGTATAAAGGCGAAAAAGCCGCTATGCTCATCCACCTTGCGAAAAGAGCTGGGCTCGCTTCTCCACAAAATCCGCCAACATCATATCCGGCAAATGCCACTCCACTCATGCCAAGACTATTTACCAATCTTATTCCTGCTAACATGTGTTCTTCACTGGCTACATTATCTCCAGTCCAAGCTGCTGCATAACGCTGTATGCCTGCAAAACCAGCCCTTGTGAGTATAAAGGGTCTTTCTTGGCCATTGTTGCACGCACCTTGTTGTGCGGCTCGGGCCATTTGCATGCCATAGATGTTTCTGGCCTTTCTGTGGCTGACCTGTTCTCCTTCAAAATCAAAATTGATCAGGTTTGGAGTGTGTTGTCCCCATGAGGCAGGTTCATTCATGTCTGTCCAGAAACCATCTACGCCGGCATCCGTATAAAATTTCATTTTTTCGGCCCACCAGTTTCTGGTTTTTTCCATGGTGAAATCGGGAAAGGCACACCAGCCAGGCCAAACTTGTCCCTCGTAAATTTCACCGTCGGGATATTTTAGAAACAAATTTTCTTCTTTTCCCTCTTCATAAGGCAAGTAATTATTTTCAACCTTTATACCTGGATCCATGATGACTACCACGCTGAATCCTCTTTCTTTAAGGGACTGGATCATGGATTTGGCATCAGGGAATTTTTCACCATCGAAGGTAAAGACCTTATAGGCTTCCATATGGTGGATGTCCAAGTAGATGACGTCTCCTGGCAGATCCTTGTCTCGAAAGGTTTGGGCTAGGGATTTTACTTCAGACTCAGGATAATAGGAATAGCGGCATTGCTGATAACCCAATGTCCATTTTGGAGGTAAATTCAGCTTTCCTGTGATATCAGTGTAGGCAGAAATGATTCTTTCTACATTTTGATCATGGAAAAAGTAATAGTCCATATCTCCATCTTCTGCTGAAAAGTAGGAAAACCTTCTGTTGGAAGCCCCAAAGTTAAATACTGATTTATGGGTATTGTCAAAGAATATTCCGTAGGCTAATCCATGGTGGATTCCCATATAAAAGGGAATGGACATATATAATGGGTCATCATTCACTCCGTATGCAAAGAAATCGGTATTCCAATTGGTGAAGGCTTGTCCTGCTCTGTCCAATCCGCCAGTTTTTTCCCCAAGACCAATGAACCGTTCATTGGCCTGTAATTTTTTATAGTTGCTGACTTCAGTGCCCAGCCAAGATACCCCAAAGGCAGGGTCGTCCTGATTGATGGTTTGTCCATTATGGTCAAGAAAGGTCAGTGCCCATTCATTCTTATTGAGCTGAACCTTGAATTTGGCTGTTTCAAGATAGATATGTTCTTCATCCTCAGAAATAAGATAGATTTCTTCAGATGGATTTGCAATAACACTATAAGGGTTGGGACTAAAATGATCATTTTGACTGAGCTGGATCCTTATGGTGTTACTGGCGTATACGCTAATGTTAAATTGTGCATTGACTGTTTGTCCGCATAAGCCAGTGGAGGTTTTTTTCCAAGAAATGATCCTTCCAGCTGATACATTTTGAGCACGATTGCTGCTTGTTGCTACAGTAGTCATTTGGGTGTAATTAGTGATTAATCTTTATTAATAGTTATTACAGCCCTCCTTGGGTAGGATTTGGAGTAGCTTAGAAACCTGTTAATGCGCATTGCTGGTGACGGACAGCTTAGTGATAAAACACAGGTTTTCTACAGCTAAGTTATAAAGTAATATTAAAGTAAAAAATTGGATATCAGGCCACAGGGCCGTTTATCGCTTGTTTTTTTTGCAAAAATCCCCTACAAATAGGCCTTTCTTTCCAATTCAATCGTGTGCATAAAATAAATGGGAAAATTTGAAAAAAATGAATCCTCCACCATAAAAGTTTAACCTTTTTTAGTTGAGGATTCCCTGATAATAACGGCTGTGCCCAAAACTTCGGTTTTTGGTTTAAAGACTTCTTCGCTTTCGTTGTCTATCATTTTTAGAAGTAATGTGGCTGCTTTTTCCCCCATGTCAAAGCCAGGTTGGGAAACGGTGGAGAGTGGGGGATCTATCATGGAGGAAAACTGCCAATTGCTAAAGCCTACTGCTCCGAAATCATTTGGGATCTTAAGTCCAAGTGATTTGGCTGCCTTCATGGCACCAGCTGCTGCTATGTCATTTGAAGCAAAAACTGCATTTGGACGGTCACCAGCTTGAAGTAACTTTAAGCATATTTCTTCACTTTCTTCTGGAGTTCCCTTAGGACAAGGGATTATCCATTCTTCCCTGATGGGGATATTTGCTTCCGTCAGTGCTTTGGTGTAACCTTCCTGTCTATCCTTGCTTATTTTAAGATTTTTGGGGCCAGCCAGATGGACTATCTTTTTATATCCCTGTTCTATTAGGTGTTTTGTGGCCTCATATGCACCGGAAAAATCATCCACAGTGACATTAATGGTGTTTTTAAGATCTGGAATACGATCAAAAAATACGATGGGATAATTATAGTCCATCAACTTTTGAAAATGCTCGAAATTTACCGTTTCCTTGGAGTAACTGACCAATAAACCGTCTATTTGATTGGTGATCATAGTTTCAATAGCTGCTTTCTCTCTTTCCAGTCTTTCATTGGTCTGCAATAGAATAACATTATAACCATTTGCATAGGCCACTTCTTCAATCCCACTGATAACAGTGCTAAAGAAAAAATGCACGACTTCTGGAACAATAACGCCAATAGTAGAGGACTTGCTCTTTCTTAGGCTCAATGCTACAGCATTAGGTCTGTAGTTAAGCTTTTTGGCCAACTCTTTTACCTTTTCCTTGGTCTCCTTACTGATTCCAGGGTAGTCTTTAAGTGCTCTGGAAACAGTAGAAGAAGATATGTTTAAGGCCTTGGCAATATCCTTAATGGTTGCTTGTCCTAATCTCATGGTAAAATTTAACTTTTCTAAGAATCTAAGATAAGATTTTTGTTTGTTTTTAGAATAGTGACAGATTTAGGGTTTTGGACAAAATCGTTCAAAAACGTTAAAATTGAATTATTGTAAGTGAAAAAATTGTACCCTTATGAAAACGTTTGCGGTGACGTTTGCATAAAAAATAGTTGATTTTTTTGTTTCCAAAAGCTTGTTCGTACGTTCTGTATTGCCTAATATTCATTAATCGTTCAAGATAAATGAACTGATTGGTGAATGAATCTCATTTTAATTTATTTGGTAGGGAATAATTAAAATTGTACTAATCAAAGAAAATATTTATCGTGAATTAATTAACAATTCATCCAAAAAATAACCATTATGCGAAAGATTTATACCGGCTTAAAGGTAGCGGTAATTTGCCTGGTGCTATTGGGTAGCCAAAACCTGGTCGCACATGCTCAAACGGTGAGCGGTACGGTGACGGATATTGATTCCGGAGAGCCTCTTCCCTTTGTGAATGTATTATTGAAAGGGTCTACAAGAGGAACAACTACAAATATTGATGGTAAATACACCATCAATATTAATTCAAAAGATGATGTATTGGTTTTCTCATTTATTGGGTTTGAGCCAAAGGAATACAAAGTAAATAATCAATCAATAATAGATGTTCAGCTTCAGGGCAATACCAAGCAGCTGGATGAAGTGGTGGTGGTAGGTTATGGTACGCAGAGAAAATCGGACTTGACGGGGTCTGTGGGATCTGTTGTACGGGACGACTTCAATGTCGGACAAGTAACCAATCCAGAACAACTAATCACTGGTAAAGTGGCAGGCGTTCAAATAACACCCAATGGAGGTGCTCCCGGATCAGGAGGTAGGATCCGGATCCGAGGAGGAGCTTCATTGAATGCTTCCAATGATCCTTTGATTGTTATTGATGGTGTGCCTTTGGATAATTCCAAAACATCAGGTACTTCCAATCCGCTGAACTTTCTTAACCCCAATGATATTGAAACCTTTGATATCCTTAAAGATGCTTCAGCTACAGCCATTTATGGTTCAAGGGCCTCCAATGGAGTGATTTTGATCACTACAAGAAAAGGCAAAGAAGGCCAGCCAATGAAGGTGAACATGAGTTCTTTGGTTTCCCTTTCACAGGTAACCAAAAAAGTGGATATGCTCTCAGCTGATCAGTTTAGAGATGTGGTGGCTGAACAAGCCATTCCATCCCAAGCAGCCTTGGTAGGGGATGCAAGTACCAATTGGCAGGACGTAATATATAGAGATGCAATTAGTTTTGATAATAATGTTTCCATAACTGGATCATTGAACCAATTGCCATATAGGGTGTCTGTTGGTTATCTGGATCAGGACGGGGTTCTAAAGACCGACAATCTAAAAAGAACATCTGCCAGTATCAGTTTGAATCCTAATCTATTCGATGATCAACTGCACGTAAACTTCAATGTAAAGGGAGTGATTACAAAAAGCCGTTTTGCCAATAGGGATGCCATTGGTGCTGCAGCTGCATTTGATCCTACACAGCCTATATATGATGCTGAAGGACTCGGAGGGTATTGGGAATGGTTGAATGAAAATGGATCTCCCCAAACCTTGGCGTCAAGAAACCCGCTGGGGCTGTTGATGCAAAAGGATGATAGGGGAACAGTGAAAAGAAGCATAGGAAACCTTCAGTTGATTTATGACCTTCCATTCTTAGAGGGGTTAAAAGCCAATCTTAACTTGGCCTATGATATCAGTGAGAGTGATGGCCGCACCCTGATCTTTCCAAATTCTGCCGCTGGTTATAATGAGGGTGGTAGCAATGCCCCTTATGCCCAAAGCAAAAGAAACTTGTTGGCTGATTTTTACCTGAATTATCAAAAGGAGTTTAAGGATAGTCGCTTGAATTTGATGGTGGGCTATTCAGCCCAGGATTTCTTAACCAAAAACCCAACATTCGCAAGACTGAATTATGAAGGGGATACATTGGCGGCAGCGGGTGTTGAAACGAGACCTCAATACAGATTAATATCCTATTTCGCCAGGGCCAATTATAGCTTAAAAGACAAATACCTCTTTACTGCTACAGTAAGAGCGGATGGTTCATCGAGGTTCAGTCCTGATAACAGATGGGGCGTATTCCCTTCTCTAGCTGCTGCATGGAGGATCAGTGAAGAAGACTTTTTGAAAACCAATGAGACATTGACTGATTTAAAACTAAGGTTAGGCTATGGTGTTACGGGACAGCAGGATATAGGCTCTTATTTCCCTTATCTTCCTAGGTATGTGCAGAGTGATAATGCCTCACGGTACAGTTTTGGGGATACTTATTACACCACCCTTAGACCTGAGGGATATGATGAGAATATCAAGTGGGAAGAGACTACAACCATCAATGCTGGTTTGGATTATGAATTCCTAGATGGAAAACTCTACGGTACTTTGGATTATTATTTCAAAAGAACCGATGACTTATTGGCGGTGATTCCAGTGCCTGCAGGTACCAACCTGACCAACAGATTGTTTACCAATGTGGGTAGTATTGAGAATCAAGGTGTGGAAGTTGGAATCAATTATAATGTGATAAAAACATCCAGCTTTAACTGGGATATCGGAGCCAACTATACGCATAATAAAAGTACGATCAAGAGCTTAAGCAATGTAGAAGAAGATGCTGTGGGGATTTTGGTCGGAGATATTAATGGTGGAACCGGAAATACCATTCAGGTTCATACAGTAGGATATCAGCCTAATTCATTTTATGTGTATGAGCAAGTATATGATAATAATGGTGCTCCAATAGAGGGGCTCTATGTGGATCAGAATGAGGATGGAATTATCAATGAAAATGACTTAGTAAGAAACGGATATCCTGATGCCCGTCAATTCTTCGGATTCAATTCATCCATGCAATATAAAAACTGGAATTTTGGGTTTGTCCTTAGGGGAAGTGCAGGGAACAAGGCTTATAATAATGTGGCTTCTTCCAATGCTGCCTATCAAGGCTTGAGGTTCCCTGATTATTTGAACAATCTTCCAACAGATGTTTTGAATACCAATTTCCAAAATTATCAGTTAAGGTCAGATTATTATGTACAAGATGCTTCATTCTTGAGAATGGAAAATATCAGTCTTGGCTACAATTTCGGAAACCTCTTTGATTCCAAGCTCAACTTACGGGCAAGTGCAACAGTACAAAATGTGTTTGTCATCACTGATTACGATGGGGTGAGCCCAGAGATTGCGCCTGGAGAGGATGATGCCACTGGAGGAGGTATTGACAATAATTTCTACCCAGTGCCGAGGATCTTCTCATTTGGTCTAAACCTAGGATTTTAATTTAAACCCTGAATAACAATGAAAATTAATTGGATATATAAAATCAATTGGGTGTTGGGCTTGTTTGCCGTGGCATCATGCACAAATCTGGATCTAGAGCCCTATAATGAGGTGACATCCATACAGGTTTATGAAGATTTTGATAATTATAAAAATGTATTGGCCAAGCTTTATGGAGGGCTAGCGGTAAGTGGACAGGAAGGGCCTGCGGGAAAACCGGATATCAGTGGTTTGGACGAGGGAGCTTCCACTTATATCAGGGCATATTGGAAATTGCAGGAGTTGCCAACAGATGAGGCGATTATTGCTTGGAATGATGAAGGCCTGCCTACCTTGAATACCATGCAATGGACTTCTGACAATGGTTTCATAGCTGCAATGTACTATAGGATATTCTATCAAATTTCTTTAGCCAATGAATATATCAGGGAAACCAGTGATGAAAAGATGGCCAGTAGAGGTATCGCTGAAGCTGATCAGGAAGTGGCAAGGATTTTCAGGGCTGAGGCCAGATTTCTAAGGGCTTTAAGTTATTATCATGCATTGGATATGTATGGGAATGTCCCTTTTGTGACGGAGGAAGATGGAGTGGGAGCCTATTTCCCAGAGCAGGGCAATAGACAATTGTTGTTTGATTATGTAGAAAGCGAATTGCTGGAAATATTACCTATGCTGGTAGATGCAAGGCAAAATGAGTATGCCAGGGCCGATAAGGCTGCAGCCTGGATGCTTTTGGCAAAGCTTTACCTTAATGCAGAAGTGTATATCGAAGAAGATCACTATTCTGAGGCATTGACTTATTTGAATGAGGTTTTGAATAGTGGTTATACTTTAGAACCAAATTATAATTACCTGTTTTTAGCTGATAATCATCTTTCCCAAGAATTGATTTTTTCTGTGGCTTTTGATGGGGTGAACACAACTTCATTTGGAGGAACCACCTTTTTGGTCAATGCGGCTGTAGGAGGTACGATGGACAGAGAGGAATTTGGAATTCCGGGGGGATGGCAAGGGATTAGAACCAGACCAGAAATAGTTGCCCTTTATCCTGGTACAAATGGCACACCGGATGCAAGGGGATTATTTCATACTGATGAACAAAACCTAGATATAGAGAATATTTCCCTTTTTCAAGATGGATATGCTGTGAAGAAATACAAAAATGTTACCAGAGATGGAGAGAGAGGTTCTAGTCCAGGAAATGATCAGGTGGATACAGATTTCCCAATGTTCAGGTTGGGGGATGTCTATTTGATGTATGCGGAAGCTATTTTAAGAGGTGGTAGTGGAGGAAGTCTAGGGCAGGCTTTAGCTTATATTAATGAATTAAGACAGAGAGCTTATGGTGATGCTTCCGGAAATATTTCAGCTGGGGAATTGACCCTTGATTTTATCATTGATGAAAGGGCCCGTGAGTTGAAATGGGAGGCTCATCGAAGAACTGACCTGATCAGATTTGGTAGGTTCACTACAGCGGACTATGTATGGCAATGGAAAGGTGGGACCTTTGAAGGCAGAGATGTGGATTCGTTCAGGGATATTTATCCACTTCCCACTGCAGACTTGACGGCCAATCCAAACCTTGAGCAAAACAACGGATACTAAACCCAAATTTCTCAAAACATGAAAAAATATTATTCTAATATATTTTGGTTGTTGACCATAGCGATGATTTGGTCGTGTAGCGAAGACTTGGATCCGGTGATCAGCAGTGATCCCCAATCTCCAGTATTGATGAGCCCGGAATCTGGCACCTCCTTGGTGCTTACAGCAGAGGAAGAAACGAAGGAAGTAATATTTGAATACCAGGAAGCCGATTATGGATTTTCAGCAGCAACCAGGTATACCGTTCAAATGGACCTGGTAGGTAATGGCTTTGCTGAATCTGTAGATGTAATTAACTCTACCAGCAATAAAGCGATATTGACTTATGCTGATTTGAATCAAAAACTATTAAGCAGAGGTTTGATGCCCAATGAAGGAACGACAGTAGAGATGAGGATAAAGGCATTTCTTAATGACAATGTAAGTGATGAGTTTTCTGAGACTATTACTATGTCCTTGACTCCCTATGAGGTAGCCTTACAATATCCTAAAATGTACGTTCCTGGAGATTATCAAGGCTGGAACCCTGCCAATGAAAACACAATTCTATATTCAGTAAAGTCGAATAATGTTTACGAAGGTTTTGTACATCTAATAACTGGAAACGGGGAATTTAAAGTAAATGAAGGACCAAACTGGGATGTGAATTACGGGGATGATGGTGCAGACGGTATCCTCGATGCAGGAGGAGCAAACCTGAAAGTGGATGCCAAGGGAACCTATAAATTGACGGTAAACCTAAATGATAAAACCTATAGTATCGGGGCTCCTCTTTATTGGGGAATCATTGGTGATGCTACTACTGGAGGTTGGGACAGTTCCACTCCAATGGAATATAATGCAGATGAAAATATTTTGACCCTTACTACTGCTCTAAGTGTTGGGAATATGAAGTTTAGGGCCAATGATGCTTGGGATAATAATTACGGAGATGATGAGGGCGATGGAGAGTTAGAGGCTGGAGGTTCTGATATAGCCATTTTAGAAGCAGGCAACTATACGATTACAATGGATTTCAAAGTTCCAGGAGAAGTGTCTTATACTCTAGTGAAAAATTAAATCCTTCTATCTGAAAAACTAAGGCTGTTTCAAAAACATTACGGATTTCATTCTTATCCCAACAATGAAATTGAGGACTTAGAAACAGCCTTATTTATAGACCTCAAATAACCAAATGAAAGATTTTCACCTTAAAAATGCATTACTGGTACTTGTAATGGCTTGTATTCCTGTGCTAGTTTGGGGGCAAGTAAGTACTAAGCCTAGTTTCCCACGTGCAGATGAAAAGGTGAGAATCATTTATGATGCCAGCTCAGAAGTCTCTGAATTACAGGGTGAGGAAGAGGTGTGTATTCATATTGGTGCGATTACAGAAAGCGAGAATTCCAACTTTTGGTCCGTAGTCCCATTTGAGTGGGGGAGTTCAGATCCAGCCGCCAAGATGAGCAGAGTGGAAGGCGAAGATGATCTTTGGTTTTTTGAATTGGTCCCGAATGAGTTTTTCGAAAGGGCAAATGATGAAACGATTTTCAGGCTCGGGCTAGTGTTCAGAAATGCTGATGGGACTAAGGAGGGAAAGAGTGAAAGCAATGAGGACTTCTTTATTAACCTGGCTCAGGGATTTGATATTTCCTTTAAAGAGCCAACTGGGGAAAGGGTATTTCTTAAGCAAAGGGAAGAATTGGCAATTGAAATCCAGGCTAGCTCAAATGCAAGGATAAGTCTTGAACTGAATGGTCTTGAAGTGGCTTTTGAAAATGAGGGCAGTTCCTTAGCTTATAGTTTTGTTTCTGATGAACCGGGTGAATTTCTTTTTGTAGGAAAGGGAGAAAAAGTTGGGTTGGAGGTTTCAAAAAGCCTGTCAGTAAATGTGTTTGCGGATAGTGAGGTGAAAGAGCTTCCCAATGGCTTAAGGAAGGGGATAAACTACCTTTCTGAAACCAAAGTGGCTTTGGTGCTTGAAGCTCCTAGAAAGGATAATGTGTTTGTTATTGGTGATTTCAATGACTGGAAAGTATTGCCAGCTTTTCAAATGAACATAACAGCAGCTGGAGAAATATTTTGGTTAGAGCTGGATGACTTGGAACCAAATAAGGAGTATATGTTTCAATATTTGGTGAATGGAAAAACGAAAATAGCAGATCCATATGCTGAAAAGATAGCTGACCCTTTCCATGATCAAGAAATCATTGATTTGGGAAAATACCCAGGCTTAAAGCTTTATCCAGAAGGGCAAGAGTTTCAGGCTTCTTATCTACAGACTGCCCAAGAAAAATATGATTGGAAATACAATAATTATGAAAAACCACTGGCTGAAGAGTTAGTCGTTTATGAGTTGTTGGTAAGGGATTTCGATGAAAGGAGATCCTATAATGCAGTAACTGAAAGGTTGGATTATCTGCAATCTTTAGGTATAAATGCCCTTGAGTTAATGCCCGTGATGGAATTTGAAGGGAATCTTTCCTGGGGATATAATCCTTCATTTTTCTTTGCACCGGATAAGTATTATGGGACCAGAGATGAGCTGAAAAGACTGGTTGATGAAGCGCATAAGCGGGGGATGGTAGTGATAATGGATATGGTCTTAAACCATGCTTTTGGCCAAAGCCCTTTTGTGCGGCTGTACAATGAGGGAGACTATGGAGCTCCTACAGTTGAGAACCCTTGGCTGAACACTACTGCTACCCATCCTTTTAATGTGGGTTATGATTTCAACCATGAAAGCAAGTATACCCAGGATCTGGTGGACTCGGTGAACCATTACTGGATGTCTGAATACCATATAGATGGTTTTCGCTTTGATTTGAGCAAAGGATTTACCCAGCAAGATGCAGGAAATGATGTAGCTAAGTGGTCTCAGCTTGATGAGAGTAGAATTGAGATATGGAAAAGAATATATGATCAAATCAGATCCCATCATCCTGATGCCTATGTAATATTGGAGCATCTTGCTGAAAATGCAGAGGAAAAAATCCTTGCGGATTATGCTATGATCCTGTGGGGAAATATGAATCATAGCTTTCGGCAAATGGCCAAGGGTGAATCTTTGGACTTTTCCTATTCATATTATAAAACCAGGGGTTGGGAGAAAAACCATCTGATCAGCTATATGGAGAGCCATGATGAGGAGCGGTTAATGTGGGAGACATTGAGTTTTGGTGAGCGTTCACCTTTGGATTTACGTGGTTTGGAAAATGCAGTGGACAGGAACCAGCTATTGACTGCTTTCTATTTTGGCCTACCGGGGCCTAAAATGATCTGGCAGTTCGGAGAAATGGGCTATGATGTAGAGCTGGACAATGATCGTTTAGGTGTTAAACCGCCTCATTGGGGGTATTTAGAGAATGAGGAGCGGTTGAGACTGTATTATTTATATAAGGCCATGATAAAATTGAAGCAGGAGTATGCTGTTTTCAATTACCCAAAAGAGGTATCTCTTGATTTAGCTAATGCCGTCAAAGTGATTAGTTTGGTTGGGGAGGATTTGGATGTGGTGCTAATAGGGAATTTTGGTTTGCAAGAAGTGAAGCAGAAAAGTGTGGACTTTCCTTATTCGGGGACTTGGTATGAGTATATAAGCGGAGAAGAAATAGAGGTAGTGGGAGACTCGCGGATTCTGGATCTCGAAGCCAATGAATTCTTGGTGTTTACCAATAAAAAATTACCAAAGCCTGAGGTAGAGATCAGGTCGTTGGATTTGATTACAGCCTTACCGGAAGAAGGGAGAAAGTTCGATGAAATCAAGCTTTTTCCAGTACCGGTAAGCGGAACCTTAAATGTGGAATTGCCAGAGAAAATCGGGGAATTTATATATAGAATTATTGATATGAGTGGAAAAGTGTGGTTTGAGGGGACAAATTACTGAAATGATAAGATTTTAGCCTTTCAATTAAAGGATATTAGAGCAGGTCTTTATATCTTTGAGCTTTATGACAATCGTCAGATGCTAAGAAAGCAATTTATCAAAAAGTAATCAAACCATTAAACCATTCAATTATGAAATTCAAACCAGGGATTAAGTTCGGTGAAGAATTGAAAGATTTGTTGGACTATGCCAAGGAGAGCGAATTTGCTTTACCAGCTGTCAATGTAATCAACACCAGTACTGCCAATGCAGTTTTGGAAACAGCTAAAAAGGTAAATTCACCTGTTATCGTTCAGTTCTCAAACGGTGGTGCGCAATTCTTTGCCGGAAAAGGTCTGGCTAATGATAAGCAACAAGCTTCTATTGCAGGTGCTGTTTCAGGTGCTATGCACGTTCATAAAATGGCTGAGGCTTACGGAGTACCGGTAATCCTTCACACTGACCACGCTGCTAAAAAGTTGATCCCTTGGGTAGACGGTATGTTGGCTGCAGGTAAAGAGTATTATGAAGCTTTTAAGAAACCATTGTTCAGTTCTCACATGCTTGACCTTTCTGAGGAAAGCCTTGAGGAAAACATTGAAACTTCTGTAAAATACCTAGCTGAATTCAAGAAATACGAAATGGCTCTTGAAATTGAATTAGGTGTAACTGGAGGTGAAGAAGATGGTGTTGACAATACAGATATTGACAGCTCTAAGCTTTACACTCAGCCTGAGGAAGTTGCTTATGCATATGAAGCCCTTAAAGCTCAAAGTGACTTGTTCACGATCGCTGCTGCCTTCGGTAATGTTCATGGTGTGTACAAGCCAGGTAATGTAAGCTTGCAGCCTAAGATCTTGAAAAACTCTCAGGATTATATCTGTGAGAAATTCGGATTGAGCGGTAAGCCAGTAAGCTTCGTATTCCATGGTGGATCAGGTTCTTCTGTAGAGGAAATCAGAGAAGCCAACAGCTATGGTTCTATCAAAATGAATATCGATACAGATATGCAGTGGGCATTCTGGGAAGGTATTCTTAATTATTACAAGGAGAATGAAGGTTATCTTCAGTCTCAATTGGGTAACCCTGAAGGTCCAGATGTACCTAATAAGAAGAAATATGATCCGAGAGTGTGGTTGAGAAAAGGTGAAGAGAGCTTTGTGAAGCGTCTTGAAGTTGCCTTCGACATGCTTAATGCGGTGAATAGAAACTAATTATTTCTATAATGCGGTATAGGAACCGTCTCAGGAGTTTACTTTAACATCTTTGTTCAATAGCAAGAATTTCCGAAAACTGGAATTCAAGAAAATGCAGATTGATCTGAGTGGTTAGATGACTTCTGAGGCGGTTTTTTTGTGCCCAAAAACCAAATGTATAATGAGTAAACTATTAAAATTTTCCATCTGTGCTGTATCTTTATTGATAGCGTTTGGTTGTGATACCCAGCCAAAAAATGACAAGGAGGTGAAAAACTATTGGCCTAAAGCGGGGATAACCTATGAGATCTTTATCCAATCTTTTTATGATACCAATGAAGATGGTATCGGAGATGTGAATGGGGTTATTGAAAAGCTAGACCATGTTCAGGATCTTGGCGCCAATGCCATTTGGTTTATGCCTATCATGCCTTCTCCTTCTTATCATAAGTATGATGTGACAGATTATAAAGCCATCCACCCGGATTACGGGACAATGGGAGATTTTAAAAAGCTTATTGAAGAGGCTCATAAAAGAGATATAAAAGTGGTCATTGATATGATCATTAACCACACCAGTGATGAACATCCTTGGTTTTTGGAATCAAAAAAGGGTAGGGATAATCCATACAGGGATTATTATGTTTGGGCTCAGGCCGATACAATTCAGGACTTTTTGGATAAAAAAGTGGTCACCTTGGACAGTGATAATATCCGTCAATGGCACGATCCAGGATACGGAAAGGATTACTATTATGGTTTTTTTACTGGGGATATGCCAGATTTGAACTTTGATAATCCTAAGGTTAGGGAAGAAATTTACGATATAGGAAGGTTTTGGCTAGAGGAAGTTGGTGTAGACGGCTTTAGGCTGGATGCAGCCAAGCATATCTATCCAGATGATAGGGCTGTAGATAACCATGCTTTTTGGAATGAGTTTAGGGCTGAAATGGAAAAAATAAAACCAGATATTTATTTGGTAGGAGAGGTTTATGATATGAAAGAGGTAGTCGCCCCTTATTTGACAGGGTTGCCAGCGCTGTTCAATTTTGATTTTCACTATACTCTTTTGGATGCCTTTGGAATGGAGGACGGTATGCTGTTGGCCAAAAAACAAAAAGAGATTATTGAGTTTTACAAGGGGATTACCAGTGATTTTATAGATGCTACCATTTCTTCTAACCATGATCAGCCGAGGTTGTTAAATGAATTGGGTAAAAACCCGGACAAGCAAAAGCAGGCCATCGCTATTTTGATGACCATGCCCGGAGCTCCTTATTTATATTATGGTGAAGAGATCGGGATGTTGGGTGAAAAGCCCGATCCGAATATTCGGGAGCCATTTCTTTGGGATGAAGTTTCAAAGGATATAGGCCGTACTAGCTGGATCGAGCCCTTAAATACTACTGATAAAACCGTAGTCCCTTTGTCTAAGCAAAAGGTGGATACAGACAGTTATTATAATCATTATAAACAGGTTGTTTATTTGCGCAATACCAATCCTGCATTAGCCATAGGAGATTTGGAGCTTCCTTCTGAAAAGTATCCCAAGCCTGTTATGGCATATAACAGGAAAACAGCATCCCAAGATCTGATGGTATTTCATAATATAGGAAAGAAAGTTATAGAAGTAGATTTGCCACCGGCTTATAGTAATGTTATTTATAGCTTAAAAGGAGCGGAGGTGAGTGGAGGTAAAGTGATCTTGTCTTCCTTTGGGTCAATAGTGTTAGAGAAATGATTGGAAAGGAGGCTGTCTTATTTTTTGAGATTGCCTCTTTTTCTTAAAAAAAATGATAAATAAGGTTTTATTTTTTAATTGTAAAAGTGTTGAAAACAAGGTGGCATTTTACTGGATTTACACTTTTGTATTTTCAGCACCATAAATTGCTTTTTAGGTTAAATAACTTAATTTTGTTTTAAATGAGTAAGATTTTTACTCAGACAAAAGGGTCTATGTTATATTTCCTCGGAGCATGTTAGATATATTGATCACCTCAAAAACCAGGGTTAAACTTCTGATTAAGTTTTTTACTCAGGAATCCAATAAGGGATATCTACGTGGATTGGCCGAAGAGTTCAATGAATCCACCAATTCAGTGAGAGTGGAGTTGAACCGTCTATCGGATGCCGGTATTTTGGTGTCAGAAAAAGAGGGGAATACTAAATCTTATTCTGCCAATAAAAAACACCCGCTCTTTAAGGAAATGAAAAATATGGTGGCCAAGTACCTAGGGTTTGATCGTTTGGTAGAAGTGGTTATTCGAAATTTGGGCAATGTGAGCAAGGCCATTGTTGTAGGTGACTATGCTCATGGAATTGATTCAGGACAAATAGATTTGGTTTTGGTCGCCAAAGATATCAACCAAGAATATTTGGATTTTTTAATAGAAAAGGCTGAAGATAAAATTAAGAGAAAAATAAATGTGCAAGTTTTTGACGAGGAGCCTGACTTTATAGATGGAATGGTCGTTTTTGATCTTTGATATAGTTTCTTTTTCGCTCAAGTTTATAGGATTATCTGTTTAAACATCAAAATTTTATTTTTCAATTGAAAAAATATTGATTTTTAATTTCATCCCATTGCTGATGTGTATAATGTAAAATATGTAAATGGTGGTTGTGTTTTTAACTTGTAAATAATGATTTTGTTGAAAAAATGTTAAAACAAGTTTTTAATTAACCTTAAAATTTATAATTTGACGTAAAGTTGGTTTAAATAGGTTTGTATTTAATCTTGTTTAGATTTTAATATTGTTTTGTTCCAGCTTTTATTTCGTTTATTCCGAAAACCACACCACTAGCCCATGAAAGAAATCGAATTAAGACTACTTAAACAAATCAGAAAAGGAAACGAGTTGGCCTTTGTTGAAGTGTATGATAAGTATTGGAAATTGCTTTTCAATAGCGGATATAAGCGACTTCGAAAAAAGGAGATTGTTGAGGGGTTGGTTCAGGAAGTTTTTGTGGAAATGTGGATGAAAAGGGAGAGTTTAGAAATCCATACCTCCTTAAACTCTTATCTATATACTGCTATGAAGTATAAGGTGATCAATCAAATGAAATCCCAAATGGTAAAGGAAAAGTATGTTGCCTTTGTGAATTCAAAAAGACCATCATTTGGAAGTGAAATTGAGGAAAAGATATTTTATAAGGAATTGGATGAAGCCTATAAAAAGGAGGTTTCAGGGCTACCAGAAAAAGCCAAAAGAGTATATACCCTAAAAAACAATGAAGGTAAAAGCTATGCCGAAATAGCAGAGAATATGGAGATTTCCATTAGCACGGTGGAAAAGCATATGATCAAAGCGCTTAAAATCCTCCGTAATAATTTGAAAAACTACTCTTTTTCGGCAGTTATACTTGGGGTGTTGGGACAGTTAAATCTCTAGGTAACTGTTTTTTACCAAACTTAAGTTTGCTGAATTATTTAAATACATAATGTTTTTTTATGGTATTATGATAAATGCATAAGTTTTTTTAATTTTTTTTGAATGATAATGGAGGGGGGAGATGATAAAGTTGACATAAGTATAGAAAGCAGTTAAAATGAACCTAGAGGAGATCAATAATTTGTTAGATAAATTTTTGTCCGGTAAGATCAGTAAGGAGGAAAAAGAATCACTTGATAAATGGTATCAAGATTTCGATTCCGAAGACGATGTTACTGCAGGGATGAGGCAGGAGGAGCAATTGGAGATTCGCAACAGGATGTTAAAGGCGATAAAAGAGCAGTCCTTTAAAAGTGAGATCAAGGAAAGCGATTCTCAAAAGTCAATAGGTAAATTATTTATCAAGGTGATGGCAGCAGCAGCATCCTTGGTATTGATCGCTGCAATTACCTATTCGGTATATTATCCGAGTTTAAAACCTGTGATTTACCAAACTGATCTTGGAGAAGTACTGATCATGAAGTTGCCAGACAGTACACAAGTCACGCTAAATGGCAACTCTCAGTTGAGTTATGAGCCTAACTGGTTGGGTAAGTTTGACAGGAAAGTAAGTTTAAAAGGAGAGGCCTTTTTTGAAGTGTTCCATACCGTTGATAAACGAAGATTCACTATAAATGAAGGAGCTGATATGGGGATCGAAGTTTACGGAACGGAATTTAATTATAGTGTTAGAGAGGGAGTCAATGCTGTAGCGTTGAAATCAGGCAGTGTAAAAGTAATGTTAACTGAAGATAGCAAGGAGGTCAAAAGGGAACATTTTCTTAAGCCTGGTGAGATGGCACGGTTTGATTCACAAGAAAGAAGCGTGGAGATAGATTCACCGAGTAATTTGGAGAGTTATTACGCCTGGAAGGATGGAAAGCTAATTATGGATTATTCCACTTTGCCAGAGATCATTGAAAAGTTGAGAGGTACTTATGGAATAACAATAAGCTTAGATACTTCTAGCTGGAGAGAAAAGAAAGTTTCAGGGACATTGCCACTGACTAGGAATCCTGAATCTTTGATATTGAATCTAGAACAGCTTTTTGATGTCGATATTGAAATAACCGAAGAGAAATAAAATTATTCTTCAATCAGATCGAACGAAAAGATCTGAAGAAGGGGGATCACCCTTCACCCTTAATTGATAATTCTTAAGATCAGTACTGATTTAATATTAGTACTTCCAGGAAAACTGTGTATGGGCTTTCCCTGGAAGAATATTGCCAAAAAAAAAACTGATTACCATTCGAGGGGAGAGGCAGGCTTGTTTAGCAAAATGGTCAATTGACACCTGAGCCCAAAATACGAGAGTATTTTAACCACTTAACCAAATACCTATGCTAAACACATTTACCAAACGCGTGTTAGTGTTAATGGCAGCCTTTGTTCTCTCTGAAGAGGCAAAGTCCCAACTACTCGCCGAATTTGCCCAGGTTCCGGATCGGTTTACGGTCTCCAGAGAGCCTTCGCTGCCAGATGTTTTTCGTAAGCTTGAGGCCATTTATAATGTGTCCATAGCCTATCCATCTGATTTGGCTGACGAAAAATGGTCCAAGGATTTCATCCCAAATCGTAGTCTTAGTATTGAAGAAAACCTAAGCAATCTGCTGAAGGATTCCCAGCTTATCTATCGTCAGGGGGTTGGAGAGTTTTATGTTGTCATGAAGAAAGAAGCTGAAGAATCTGTTAAAGAATCCCTTTCAGCGACTGTTGTTAAACCAAAAAAGGTGGCTTTTGAGAAAATAAAGGGTGTAGTATTGGATGAGGAGGGAATGCCTATTCCGGGTGCCAGTGTTTTGGTAAAGGGAACCATGAAAGGTAGTGTTACTGATTTTGACGGCAATTTCACTCTGGATATTGAAGATGGAGCTGCGGACCAAGTTTTGGTGGTTTCTTTCATCGGTTTTGAAACCAAAGAGGTAGCTATGGGGGCCCAGTCGGAATTTACAATCGTACTTAGCTCCAGTACTATGGCGTTGAATGAGGTCGTAGTAACCGCTTTTGGTCTTGAAAGAGATAAAAAAGCACTTGGTTATACTGTACAAAGTGTAAAGGGTGATGACCTTACGGAAGCGCAAACCCCAAACGTAGTAAATAGTCTTTCAGGTAGGGTAGCAGGTGTACAGATCAATGGGAACTCCATGCCAGGAAGTGGTGCCCATGTAGTTATTCGTGGTTCTTCCTCAGTTGCAGGTGGTAACCAGCCTTTGGTGGTTGTAGATGGTGTTCCTTTGGAACAGACTTCATCTAGGACTTATGGTAATGGCCTTTCAGAAATCAACCCAGATAATATTAAAGAGATTAATGTTTTGAAAGGTGCTACTGCAGCAGCTTTATATGGTTCCAGAGCCGCCAATGGGGTTATCATGGTAACCACCAAAGATGGTTCCGGCACAAAAGGAGTTGGTGTTGCGATCAATTCAAATATGACCTTTGACAATCCGCTAGTAAAACCCAACTTCCAAAACATTTATGGAGGAGGTGCAGGATACGGGACCTATTATGTTGATGGCCGCAATGGCTTTGATGAAGATGGTATTAGAGGAACAGCTGGAGTGGATGAGAGTTGGGGTGCTCCAATGGATGGTAGAATGGTTCCGCTTTGGTATTCAGCTCCTGAAAAAGTAGCATTGACTCCCCAACCAAACAACTGGGAGGACTTCTGGGAAACGGGTAAGACCATCAGTAATAACATAGCGGTTTCTGGTGGAAATGAAAAAGGTAATTTCAGGCTTTCCGTGGGTCGTCTCGACCAGAATAGTATCATGTACAATAATGATTATTACAGAAATAACTTCAAGTTGAATACTGGGTATAATTTCACTGATAAACTGAAAGTAACCATCAGTGCAGAGTATGTGAAATCAGGCTCTGATAACAGAAGGTATTCAAGTAGCTCTGACTTTATTTGGTCACACAGACATACTGATTTCACCAAATTGAAAAGCTGGAGAGATTATTATGATATCCAAAAGGAAACTTTTCGGGATGGCGATGACTATCCGTATGCTAACTGGCAACATGAGTACTTTACCAACCCTTATTTCCTGCAGGAATTCTATACCAATGCCAATACAAAGGATAGAATGTTAGGGAATATTGCTGTGAACTATGACTTTACTGATGAGTTGAGTTTAATGGTGAGAACAGGTACTGATTTCTGGACTGATACTAGAATCAATGTGACTGGTGTAGAGAGAACAAAGAACTTTGTGACTACCAAGGGATCTTATGAAGAAGAAGTGTTGAGAAGCCAGGAAACCAACAGTGACTTTATTTTTACCTATGATAAAGATTTTTCCAATTCCTTCTCATTGAAAGCCCAAGCAGGGGGAATCAACAGGACCAATTACTATAAAAGAAACTATGTTGATGTTAGTGAATTGACCATAGACGGTCTTTATAACCTAGGTAACTATGCCAGCCCTGTTACGCCAGAAAGCATGATCAGAAAGCAAGAGGTAAACAGTTTGTTTGCTTCAGCGCAGTTTGGATTGAACAATTACGTATTCTTGGATGTAACAGGTCGTAATGATTGGTCCAGTACATTGCCAGTGAAAAACAACTCCTTTTTCTATCCATCTTTGGCATTGAGTGCGGTGCTGACTGATATATTTAATATTCAAAGTAATGTATTGTCCTTTGCGAAATTCCGAGCCAGTTGGGCACAGGTAGGTAGTGATGCCAATCCTTATATGCTTAACCAGGTATATAATTCACAGGGGCTTTGGGCAGGCACCACCCCAACTTATGCAGAGTCTGATGAGATTGCCAATATCAACCTAAAGCCTGAGATCACCACCGGTAAAGAAATAGGCTTGGATTTGAGGTTCTTGGAAGGAAGACTTGGCTTGGATTTCACCTACTATGCTCAATCGACCACCAACCAAATTCTGGCAGTGTCCATCTCTAGGTCCTCAGGTTATGCCAGTCAGATCTTAAATGCCGGTGAAATTACCAATAAGGGAGTGGAGCTGATGATCTATGGTACGCCAATTAAAACCGATTTAGGTTTTGTTTGGGACATGTCATTCAACTTTTCTAGAAACAGAAACCTTGTGGTGGAATTGGCAGAAGGTTTGGAGAACTACACTTTGGAGAGCCAAAATAGTTTGACTTCAGAGGCTAGGGTAGGACAGCCTTATGGAACTCTTTATGGTAGAAGATACCAACGCTCTCCTGAAGGGGAGATTGTTTATAAGGAGGGTTTGCCTCAATTGGAAGAAGGAACCTTTGCCCTTGGAAATATCCAGCCTGATTGGATGGGAGGATTCTCCAATAACTTTAGCTATAAGAATTGGTCATTGAGTTCTTTGATCGATATCAGAATGGGTGGAGACCTATTTGACGTAGGAACTGGTTTGGCGCGCAAGACGGGACAATATGCTGAGACAGCTATCGGTCGTGAAGAAGGAATCATTGGTGCTGGTGTAATGAATGTGGGTACTGAAGAGTCTCCGGTGTATGTTGAGAATGATGTGATCGTCAATGCTTCTACTTTCTGGAATGCCCAGAACCCTAGGAACTACCATGAAGCTGGTATTTTTGATGGAAGCTTTGTGAAACTACGTCAGCTTAGCCTAGGTTATAGTTTCCCTAAAAACTTCCTTGGAAACAATTTTATACAATCCATGAAGTTGTCGGCAGTAGGAAGGAACCTGGCCTTACTTTACAAAAATCACCCACACATGGATCCTCAAGTTGATATGAAAGGTGGCAATGGGCAGGGTTTTGCCTACGGGCAGCAGCCTTCCACAAGAAGTATTGGTTTTAACCTAAGCGTTACTTTTTGATCTTAATTGAGGAACCTAAAAACAACGAGTTATGAAAAGTATTAAAAAACTATATAGCGTTCTTATGATTTCAGCGGCGGGCCTTTCAATGGGGGCTTGTACCGGAGATTTTGAAGAAATGAACACAGACCCTAACAACCCGGTGAGTATTTCACCGGCCTTGTTACTGCCAAATGCTATTCAGGTTTCAGTAGATAGGTACTGGGGGCATGAGGAAAGATTTGAAAGGTTGAATATAGATGCAGCCATGTGCTGGATGCAGCATTTGTCACGAAATATTTATATCAATGTCGAAGGGGACAGTTATGAGATTCCCTTGACGGTTTCTTCGGGAACCTGGAATGCCCTTTATAATGATGCCTTGGTGAACTTTGAAAGTGTATTGAAGCTTTCAGGCCCTGAGGGGGATTTTACCAATAGCAATTACTATGGAGTTGCTTTGGTGATGAAGTCCTTCACCTTTTCCTATATGGCGGATGTTTTTGGCCCTATTCCTTATTCTGAGGCTCTAAAAGGAACTGCAGCGGAGGCTATCAACAGTCCTAAATATGATTCCATGGAAGATATTTACGCTGGATTGATGGCTGACTTGAAGATGGCCAATGAGAATTTAAAAGTAGGAGGTCCGGCCATTAGTGGTGACATCCTTTTTGAAGGGGACATCATGAAGTGGAAAATGTTTGCCAATTCCCTTAGGTTGAAACTCGCCAATCACCAAGCAGCCAAAAAGCCAGCTGAATCCAAAGCCATCATGGCAGAGATTTTAGGTGATCCATCCACTTATCCGGTATTTACAAGTAATGATGATTTTGCCCAACTGCACCATGTAAATGTGATCGGCAGTAGAAATAAAATGTTCGACGTTTTCTCTACCCGTTCTGACTGGAATATCAGTAGTACACTGATCGATAAATTATTGGAATTGGATGATCAACGCATTACTGTGTATGCACAGCCTTTGGCAGATGGAACTTATGCTGGCCTCCCAAATGGTTTGACTGATGCGGCTGCTGGCACTTTTACTGCTTCCACTATTGGTACCAAGTTTTTGGATCCAACTGCACCTAGCATATTGATGAGTTATGCCGAACTGCTGTTCATCAAGGCAGAGGCAGCATTTGACGGAGATATCTCTGGTGACCCTGAAGCATTATTGGAAGAGGCTATTGCTGCTTCCTTTGATCAGCACGGTTTGGTAATGCCGGATGATTATATATCCAGAATCGGCACGGTAGATAAAGAGGCCATCATGACGCAAAAATGGTTGGCGCTGTTTGGCCAGGGAATAGAGGCCTGGACAGAATACAGAAGAACCGGTTATCCTGTTTTTCCTCCGGCTCACCCAAGTGCAGTTTTCTATAATGAAGGCGTATTGCCAACAAGAATTGAGTACCCAACTTCAGAGTACTCACTTAATAAAACTGCCCTGGATGAAGGTGTTAGGATGCTAGGTGGAGAAGATAATATGCGCATACCACTTTGGTGGGTGGAAGATTAAGTCAGTGTGTACCTTATTAGCAGTATTCAACTAAAGTAAAAAATCATGAAAAATATATCATATAAAATCTCAGGAGCATTATTGATTTTGGTCAGCTTCTTGAATTTCTCTTGTACAGATGCTGAAGATTTGGCCACTCCCAATGTTGCCTCGCCGGTATTGGTGATGGTTGAAGGTAGCTCTTTTCCTGCTGATACTGAAATAGGCGTGATGGCCAAGTTTATGGAGCTGGATAAATCTGGTATTTTGGATCATAATGTGGGAATCGACTCTATTCCTGTGATGGATCTGCCGATCACTGTTTATGTCAACCAAACAGAGGAAGTTTCTTCCTTGGTGACAGATCAGGACGGTATGGTCATGTTGGAATTGAGCTGGGAGGACCTTGGCTTGACAGCTGCCAGTTCCGGAGACCAGGTAAAACTTGAATTTACTGGTTCCTATAAAAATGTAAAATTCAGAAAATACCATACAGTAAGAGTGGATTGATTTGACATGATCCGTAATAAGAATTTATAATGGGTAATTCTATAGGTCAAAAACCTGGATGGCGCAGCTGTTCAGGTTTTTTTATGCCAAAATTGAATTGCTAATCGTGTTTTTATTAAATGGAGAGCAATATAGTGTCAAGATCAAGAATTTAGCCTTTAAAGTATGTCTTTGGATGGGATAGTCTTTAATAGCTGTGGATTATTGTGTTATGGTAATGGTTGAATTGTAGATTTAAAAAAATAACCGGTTTTTTGTCTATTCACATTTTTTTATTAAAAATAGGGTGAAATATCGCTGTTTTTATGGAGGTTAACCATTCCTTGGTTGACTTATATATAGAAGCCCAAAATAAATGATGATTATTTAAGTCCGGAAAAATTCCTCCCGGCGAAGCATTACAATAAGCCCATTATTAGTAAAGTATTTAAATCATTTATAGTTCAATTTTCAAGTTTTTAACCATTTCAACCATGACAACAAAGATCAATAGAAGAGCTTGGCTCAAGTCCAGTTTATTAGCAGCTGGAGGTATAGGATTGGCTCCATCTTTAGCGGGAGCGGCAGTTTCAAGAGTTTCTTCCCATGTAGCACCTATCAATCCTCAAAGTTTGCTTTGGGAGCATGATCCCATGTTCAAGGAAAGTGCACCGGCATTAAAGGCCAGGCTTTTGGCGAATGAGAATCCTTATGGCCCTGCCAAAAAAGTGATTTCTTCTATTTCTGAAGCGGTTTCTCTGGGTAATAGATATGCCCATAGTGATGCGGCTACCTTGATTGACATGATCGCTGAGAAAGAAGGAGTTTCCAAGGAAAATATCATGTTAGGCCCTGGTTCTACTGATTTGCTGGAGAAAAGTGCCATTGTAAGTTTCCTTAATGGAGGAAATATTGTGTCAGCAGACCCAACTTATATGTCCTTGATCAATACCTCCAGAGGAATAGGTGCTGACTGGAAGGCCATTCCGTTGAAGCCAGATTTTTCGCATGACCTGGACGCCATGGCAAGTGCCGTGGACAGTGATACCAAGATGGTTTATATATGTAATCCTAATAACCCTACTGGTTCTATTACCAATGCAGACAAGTTGAAGAGTTTCTGTAAAACTGTTTCCAAGAAGGCTCCAATTTTTGTGGATGAGGCTTATTTGGAATTCATGGACAATTCTGAGAAAAACACCATGGCTGGTTTGGTAGCAGAAGGCTATGATGTCATCATTGCCAGGACCTTCAGTAAGATTCACGGTATGGCAGGTTTGAGAATCGGTTATATCGTTGCTCAGCCAGAAAGGATTGAAAGCATCACCAGTAAGGTAAGAAGCACCATGGGCCTATCCGTAACTTCCCTAAGAGGTGCCATTACCAGTATGAAAGAAGAGCAGTTCATCGCGGACTGCAAGAAGATGAACAAAGAATGTAGGGACTTTACCTATACTGCCTTGACAGGTATGGGTTATGATGTGATTCCTTCTTCTACCAGTTTTATGATCTTCCCTATTGAAATGGATGGTGATAAGTTCCTAAAGGCCATGTTTGCCGAAGGCGTAGGGGTAAGAGCCTATAATTTCCTTGATAAGCCTTGGTGCCGAGTAAGTATGGGTACCATGCCTGAGATGAAGATTTTCCTAGAAGCATTTAAGAAAGTTACCGCCTAATTTAAATTAGTCTATCATGAGCATAGCTATACAAAAAACCCTATCTCTACTATTACTCATAGGTATAGGTTTTTTTCTAAAGAGTAAACTAAGTAAAGAAGAGCATAAAAAAGGGCTGAAGATTATCATCCTCAATATAGCATTGCCTGCGATCATTTTTGTGGCCTTGCTTAAGATTGAGATTCAGCCCGACCTTTTGTTCCTGCCTGTTTTGGCCTTGGTATTTAACCTGGTGATGTTGGCTGTCAGTAAGTATGTCCTGCCATTATATGGGATAGATAATGATAGTCCGACGATGAGGACCTTGATGATGCTCTTGCCTTCTTTGGCACCTGGACTCTCTTGTTTTCCTTTTTTGGTGGAATACCTGGGAGATGAGGCCCTGGCCATGGGAGCCTTGGCAGATATTGGGAACAAGGTGTTTGTGTTGATTTTGACTTATTTGCTGGCCATGAGTTGGTATTATAAGGCCAATAAATCGGTCAATCACAGTGGGAACCAAAAGATCAAAGGCCTATTGCTTTCCATGCTCAATGAGCCCATCAATATGGTAATGATCGTGGCGATTATTTTATTGAGCTTTGGCTTTACCCTCAATAGCTTGCCCTTATTCTTGAGTGAGGCCATCATCCAAATGAAGAACCTGATGACACCGCTTATTTTGATTTTCATCGGTGTGGCAGCAGTACTCAAATGGGATCAATTGAAGATGATCGTCGCCTTGCTGTCTTTCAGGTCAGGGATCACCTTTATCATCAGTGGTTTACTCGTAATGCTAGTGCCCATGCCCAATGAAGCGGCCATCCTATTGGCGGTAGTATTTCCACAAAGTGCCTGTAGCTTCTGGCCTTATGCGCATATGTCAGCGGTCTCGGGTATGGAAAAACTGGACAATAAGGCAGCTCATGAGGAGACTTTCGATATGGGGCTTGGCCTGAATATCCTGGCGGTATCCCTGCCTTTTAGCACCCTGGTGATACTAGGGGTGTTTACCTCCGGAAGCTATTTTGCAAATCCCTATCATATTTTATTGGGAGGGGCGGTATTGATGGCATTGGCAGCTATTCCAGTAGTGGTACAGCTGGTCAAGAAGTCCAATATCAGTTATGAACTTTCAGAGGAGGAAAGTAAATAAATAAGGCATATTTCGGAATTAGTTATATAGTTGAATGTTGTTATTTTGTGGGTTGGCAAAAGCCTCGCGTGTGCGGGGCTTTTACTTTTTTAGGGCGTTTGTTTTTGGTTAACCACAAAGGACACATGGGATTTTTTTACCACAGAGGGCGCTGAGGGCTCGGAGGTTTTTATGGTAAATTTTGTGAAATAGGTGAAAGCTTTTGATTCTGATTATTATAATAGACTGACAATTGAATATAAATAGTTTAATGAGAAAACTATTGTAGAGCAAATTCTAAAAAGTGCGGAATTGGAATCAGATTAAAGTTTGTGGAAAAAAGTACAATAGGGATTTGATTTGGAACATAATTACAACAAAATAAATTTAGCAGAACCGTTTTATTTCAAATTAGATACTTTAAACAATATGATTATCCGCAATCATGCCAGTAGCTTTATTTCTCACGGATTCCACGGATTTTCACTGATCTACCTGGCGGAAGACAGGTTTAATTAATTATTTCTGTGAAATATGGATCATTTTTGAGAGAATGTTTTGAAGGGTAATACTTGCTGGTGGAATAGCGGATATACAGAAAGTCTGAACTTAAAAAATCTTGAACAATAGTGGCTTTCATGAATAACCTTTAGTTCCCCATATCTCTTTATTTTTTCTTTTTGGCTGTTTTTTGTCAATTGCCATGATTTAGTCCAAAATCTAAAACCAAGCTGTTATATTATGGGAATTAAAGGCCATTAACTTCCTTCGGTCGGTAGCACCTTATGCAAAGCCCCTTGGCAACCATATAAATGAATGGCTTATAAAGTTCAAACGGTCACTGGAATGATTAAAATAATTGCAATTTTTTACTTTGACATCGTGTAACGAAAATAAAACAGCAAAAAAAATGAAATGGCAAAGACAGACAAATTGACTTTTGACAGCGGATATTCAGAAGTGAACGGACTGAAAATGTATTATGAAATTTACGGACAAGGTAAACCGCTTGTTCTCATTCACGGTGGTGGTTCGACAATTCAGTCTAATTTTGAAAAGGTTATTCCATTATTTGCAAAAAACAGAAAAGTAATTGCAGTTGAATTACAAGCACATGGACGGACGAGTGACAGAAATGCAGACTTGTCATTTGAACAGGATGCGGACGATATTGCATTACTTCTCGAAAAACTAAGTGTTGACAAAGCTGACTTCTTCGGCTTTAGCAATGGTGGAACAACGACTTTGCAAATTGCTATTCGGCACCCCAAACTAGTTGACAAGATTGTTTTAGGTTCTGCACTTGCCAAACGGAATGGCGTTCCCAAATGGTTTTGGGGATTTATGGAACAAGCGAAATTGGAAGATATGCCCGAACAACTAAAAACGGCATACAAGAAAGTTGCACCAGAAACAAGCAGTTTACAAGTAATGCATGATCGAGATGCAAAGCGAATGATCAATTACAAAGACATTACGGACGAGCAAATTAAATCTATAAAAGTCCCGACTTTAATTATCATTGGTGATAAAGACATTATTAGCCCCGAACACGCCCTTGAATTGCATAGACAAATTGAGGACTCTGAATTAGCAATAGTCCCAGGTGGACACGGAGAATATATTGGCGAAATCACTACAATAACACCATTTACAAAAGAAAATGAATTTGTTGTGCCGATGATCGAAAAGTTTCTTAACAAACCGAAAAAATAGACAAAGAATTACCAATGTCGGCTTCCATCAACAACCTTTAGTTTCTTTATCCCTATATTTTTATTTTTCGCTTTGGGCATATCTGTCCAATTAGCCCCTTTGATAACAAATCTTATAATTTGCTCCCCTGTACCCCAATCATTCCTTCCGGTATCTTTCCAGGCTTCCTGTATATTAGTTGCCCCTAACTAATTGTAAGGGGCCATGGTCCTCCTGAAGCCCAACTTATGGTACAGGGCACTGACTTTACCTACGGGGCGGAATCTTTCTCTTGATGGAGATGCTTTAGCTTTTACCTGGGTATTCAAATTGCCAAAAATTGCTGGTCTTTTTGAGATTCGTGTGGACGAAATTGGTGATGTTTTACTAGGCTAAATATTGGTGATTTGACTGAAAATCATCAACTTATGTTTTGCTACAAAGAAAATAACTTTAGAGCTTAATTAAAGAATATGAAAACCATAAAATACCTACTCGCTTTAGTGGCTTTTTTAATGGTAACACAAAGTATTAATGCTCACCCATCTTGTGGCATTGTCGTGGACAAGGATAAGAATATCTACTTTGCTGATATTGCACATAATGGGATGGGTTCGGTTTGGAAGTTGACGAATAAGGGAGAGTTGATATTGCTTCTAGAAAATTTTCACGCCCATAATGTCAGCTTGGACAAGGAAGGTAATATTATAACTGCACATGGAGAAGTCCCTTATACATTGGTTAAGATCAAGCAAAATGGAAATATTGATACATTATATCACACTAAAGACTATAAGGATTTTTTTGGCGGAAACTGCGCTTGGTCGGCAAGTACCGGGAAGATTGTTTACGGTTTGAGAGAACACAAGTACTTAAGAGAGTTAGATCTAAACGGAAATCAAAAAGATATTGGAGACTATCAATTTATATGGAACCAGACAGTTTATGTTGCACCGGAGGGAACCATTTACGCCACAGAAATTGGAAGAGATAATGGCTGTATTGTGAAAATTGACAGCAATGGAAAAAGCTCAATTATTGCTAAAAACCTTATTACCAAACTATACAGGGAAAAAGATATTCATAATGATATACTGCTAGGAATAACCGAAGGAGATAGCGGACATATTTATGTGGCTGAAACTGCTGGAAAGAGAATTGTGAAAATTCTCAGCAATGGCCAAAATGAAACATTTTACAAATCAGAAAAGAATTGGATGCCCACTGCAATTGACTTCTTTTCAGGAGAAGCTTATATTTTCGAATATAAGGATGGGGGGGAGCTTATAGGGCCAAGAATTGTAAAAATTGATGAAAACGGTTCAAGGTCGGTTATCTTTAACTATGACACTTATAAAAAAGGTGAGGTCTTAGCATTTGGCAAGAAGAGAAACAATAAAATGTTTTTTGGGATAAGTGGACTTATTCTTATCGCTATATCAATAATTCAAATCAAAAGATTTGGAATATTTTCAAATAAAAATGGGAAAAGGATTATACTTAACGAGCTAAATAAAAAAATAGAAACATAACCAAGTGCATATCCCTTGAGATACAGAATTTGCACAAACCCTTGTATTCAAGCTGAAAAATGAAATACTTCCCATTGATTTTTGTAATAATCTTTAGCTGTTCTAAAAAAAAGAATACTGAATTAGCAATCTCCTTAGAAGGAGATTGGATGGAAGTGCCTTTAAAGACAGGATGGATTTACGATTGGTCGGGATTAAAATTTAAGGGTGATACAGTTTATATGATAAGTGATTTTGGGAATTTAGTTAACGGCCCATATTCAATTGTTGAAAATCGTATAGTAACTGAGGAATTTGAAGGCCCTTCAGAAATTGAAATACAAAACCTTACAAGGGATAGTTTGATAATTGGAAGAAATGGAGTGATAACCAAATACTATTCAAGAAGATTAGAGCACGATAAGGATTTAAAATTCAATTCTATCTCAATTGCCGCTTATAGGTGTTTAGATTTATGCTGGGAGTTTGATTATAAATTAGATAGTGAAGGATTCGAAGTATTTAATGGTAAGTACAATACTAAAACCTATGGGATAAAAAGTGGTAGAATTAATGAAAAGTTATTGGACGAAATAGACAGCCTATTTAAGTGGACAAATATAAAAGAACTCGATCCAAATATGGTTCCAATAGAGACGGATGGATGGCGAATAGATTTCGAGGTTAATTATAATGAAAATAAATCAATAACTTTTTCAACAACTGAGTTTGTAATTCCATATAGATTTAAACCCATATTCCAGGCTATAAAAAAACATCTTCGTGATGAAAGGTTAATGTAATCAGCCTCTAACATCACCTTGGATCCAGTAACAAGTTCGGTGTAATTCTGGAAATCAGTATCTACAGAAATTGAAATTTGGTTTAAAATGAATGGTTACGAATGTTCCGCCATAAAGTTGATAACCAACAGTATCAAGCATGAAAAACATCCCAATTATATCTTAATAATCTGTTTATTTATTTTCACACTAAGCTGTAGTGAAAAGGGTAAAGGCACAAATGAAAATCAGGCTTCGATTTTTGAAAAAGTGGATAATGTTCCCGACAGTATCAAAGTAGATGATATTGTCATCTATAACCTTTTTAAATATCAAATCCTTGCGAATAAGAATGACTTATTTGACAGTGCACTGTTAATTAACCTGGTGTATAATAAGCAGCCTAAAATCTGGAAAGATCTGTATGGTGTTTTATTCGATAGGGAAATGTTTACCACTACCCAGGGAATGATAAAATGGAACAAAGAAATCTTTCAAAATAGAAGGGACTCCATTGAATCAAGAGTCAATGCGCTATTGGATAGTGAATTTGATTCAACCTTAAAAAAGAGCTTGAAAGGAATCAAAACGCTAACAGGACATACGCCAAAAAATATTAGGTTAAGTATCATCCTTGCACCAGTAGAGGGGATTGGATTTGGAGGCATGGAAAATGATGCGTTTATCTTGGATCTGCTAGACAATAACTTCGATGTAATAAGTATGGTTCAAGAAGGTATTCCTCATGAATTCAATCATTTTATTTACGAACCTACAAGAGAAAATGACCCAAACAAGGATACTCCTTTAAGGTTAACAATTGACGAAGGCTTTGCCTGCTACTATACCTACAAGTATTTTGATGGAGAAATCACAAAAGCCCAGGCGGTTGAACAAATGACAGAAGAAGACTTGGATTGGTATTTACAACATGAGAAAGAAGTTTACAATAAATGTGCTCCCTATTTCTTTTATAAAGGCGATGAAGATCCTTTAAGGAAATTGGGCAATGAAATGAACGCGCCGAAAACCTTGTTTTATTGGTTGGGCTTTAGAATAATAGATTTCTATGTAAACGAACATGGCCCTGATTCCTGGAAAGATATTTATGATTTACCTGTCAAAGAAGTGCTGGAGAAAAGTGGGTACATTCAGTATGTTAATGGCTTAAAATAGTCTTATTAGCGAAAGCTGTGTAATGCGGTGTACTTAAAGGGGTTTTCTCCTTAATGCCAATATCGAAGAGATCATCAAACCAAATGTTATAAGTCTGTGTTTTGTAAAGCCCCTTTTTCACAGATCTAAAAACAAAAGCTATTTAAAATATGAGTTTATCAGAAAATAAAGAAAATGCGATAGCATTTTATAAAATGGCTTATGAAGGATACCCCAAAAAGGCAGTGGAACTTTATGTTGGTGAGCAATATGTCCAACATAATCCCGATGTGGCTGATGGGTTTTCAGGCTTCATTGAATATTTTGAGCAGATGCAGTCGGAATATCCGGAAAAGTCCATTGAATTTGTAAGGTGCATTGCCGAAGATGATTTAGTGGCCTTGCATACACATCAGATTTGGCCTGAGAATGACCAGTATGTAACAATGGACTTTTTCCGGTTTGATGAAAATGGAAAAATATGCGAACACTGGGATGCTATCCAGCAGATCCCCAAGAAATCAGCGAATCCGAATACAATGTATTAGAAAGACTGTTACCTTAAATAGTTATTGATGGGGATTTTTTTTAATGGTTGTCAATAAGTTTTGTTTTTGGTTTAGATCAGTTAAAGGTCATTTTGTTAATTATTTTCTAAATGTTTGGCTATTTCATTACGAATTCTCGGAGTTTCCACCTGTATTCTTTAGTTTTGTCAACATCTTTTTTTGTTCTCCCTTTCAAACCATCCAAAATGGCAAAAGTGAAAGGGTGATTGCAAGCAAAAAAGGATAAGATTATATTAAAAAAAGCCTATTTTTGGGGCTTCTTTAGAATTAGGGAAAAATCGGATGTCAAATTCGTATGAAGATACACATCCAAAAAACAAAAGTGAGATGAAATTAGGAATAGCTGCTGATCATGGTGGATTCGACCAGAAACAACAAATCTTTCGATTTCTAACGGAGAATGGATATGAGGTGATTGATTTTGGTGCCCATGAATTTGATGAGGCAGATGATTATCCGGATGTGGTAAAACCTTTGGCCTTGGCCATAGCCAATGGCGAGGTGCAAAAAGGGATTGCGATATGTGGAAGTGGGGTAGGCGTTTCCGTGGCAGCCAATAAGGTGCCAGGGGTAAGAGCAGCATTGATCACTGAACCCTATTCTGCCCACCAAGGTGTGGAGCATGATAATATGAACCTGATGTGTTTGGGGGGCAGGGTCATCGGTCCGGCCTTGATCAAGGAGTTAGTGGCTGTCTTTATACAGTCAGAGTATGTGGAGAAGGAAAGATTCCAAAGACGTCTGAATAAAGTAAATGAATTGGAGAAGGCTTTTAGTCAATCGACAAAAAAAGAAGAACCAAAAAAATAATAGTAAAGAGTAAAAGAAATGGGACAATACGACTTTGGTATAGTGGGCTTGGGTGTTATGGGCAGGAATCTACTGCTCAATATGGCAGATCATGGTTTTGCAGTGGCAGGACTTGATCTGGACGAAGAAAAAGCACTTTCGCTCGAAACAGAAGCTGCCAAGGGACATCAGGTGAAGGGATTTACCGTTGCAGAAGATTTTATCAAATCCCTGAAAAATCCAAAAGCCATTATGCTATTGGTGCCTGCTGGCAAGCCCGTGGATGCTGCCATTGCTTCATTGTTGCCATTCATGGATCAAGGTGATATAGTAGTGGATGGAGGAAACTCCTATTTCCCTGACACGGACAGAAGGTTCAATGAATTGGCTGAAAAGGGAATTCACTTCTTTGGAATGGGGATTTCCGGTGGAGAAAAGGGGGCAAGATTTGGTCCTAGTATGATGCCAGGAGGGGATGCTGAAGCCTATGAAAGGTTAAGGCCTGTTTTTGAGGCTATCGCTGCAAAAGTGGACGGAGAACCTTGTGTTACCTATTTGGGTAGAGGATCAGCTGGTAATTATGTAAAGATGGTGCATAATGGTATCGAATATGGTATCATGCAGTTGATTGCAGAGACCTATGATATCATGAAAAGGGGACTGGGCTTGGATGATGCCAAAATCCAGGAAGTCTTTGAAGCCTGGAACCAAAGTGAATTGCAATCTTTCTTGGTTGAAATCACAGCCAAATTGCTTAAGAAGGTGGATGAAACCACAGGAAAGCACTTGGTCAGCTTGATTTCAGACCGTGCCCGATCAAAAGGTACCGGGAAATGGACTTCACAAAATGCCATGGATTTGCAGGCTCCTGTGCCAGTGATCGATGTGGCTGTATTGATGAGAGATATATCCAAATTCAAAGAAGAAAGAGAAAGTGCCAGCAAAACTTTATTGTGGAATCCTGTAGTTGAAAAGGATGCTTCTTTGGATATGTTGAAAAATGCTTTTTACTTTGCCATGATTACAACCTATGCACAGGGGATGGCACAGTTGAGCATAGCTTCCAAAGAGTATGATTATGGATTGAACTTGGAGGAAGTGGCCAAAATCTGGCGTGGAGGATGTATCATTAGAGCTGTATGTTTGGAAGACTTCAGGCAGGCTTACGGTAGAAATGCTGATTTGCCTAATTTGTTGTTGGATGAAAAAATCGGCCAGGATTTAGTTGATAAGCAAAAAGATATAAGAGAACTAGTGAAGATAGCTGTAGACCAAGGAGTTCCTGCTCCTGCATTTATGGCTTCACTGGGATATTTTGATTCTTACCGAAGTGAGATATTACCGACAAATGTAATCCAAGCTCAGAGAGATTTCTTTGGTGCGCACCAGTTTGAGCGCATTGACAAAGAAGGGGTATTCCACGCGCAGTGGGAGTAGGGAGATCGAGCTGAGGGATTAATCTAAAGCATTAAAAAATGAAAACAACGAAAAAGGCAGACCCTACCATTATTGTAATTTTCGGAGGTACAGGAGATCTGGCCAAGCGTAAGCTGGTACCAGCTTTTTACAATCTGTTCCTGGATGGGTGGATGCCGAGCAAATTTGCCATTATCGGTTTGGGAAGAACCGAGCTGGATGATGAAGCCTATAAGCAAAGGCTTTTTGATGGTCTGACTGAATTTTCCAGAAATGGAAAGCCCGAAAAAGAAAATTGGGAGAAATTCAATCCTGCCATCAGCTATTTCCAGTCCAATATTAATGACCAAAGTTCCTATGAAGAATTGGCCAAAGAAATGGACCAAATCGATGCGGAATGGGGTGTCAGGGCAAATAGGCTTTTTTATCTTTCTGTGGCTCCTAGATTCATCGAAAGTGTCACCACTAACCTTAGTGTTTCTGGTTTGGCCTGTGATGATTTGAAGGACAGGATCATTATTGAGAAACCTTTTGGTACCAATAAGGAAACTGCCATTGAGCTTAACGAAATGCTCCGTAGGACTTTTAAGGAGGAGCAGATTTATAGGATAGACCATTATTTGGGTAAGGAAACCGTGCAAAATATTCTTGCTTTCAGGTTTGCCAATGCATTGTTTGAGCCACTTTGGAATCGAAATTATATCGATTCTGTACAAATTACCGTGGCTGAGCAAGTAGGGGTGGAAGACCGTGGAGGATACTATGAAGGTTCCGGTGCCCTTAGGGATATGATCCAGAACCATCTTTTGCAGATTTTGTGTATGGTAGCCATGGAAGCTCCTATTTCTTTTGAGGCAGAGGAGATCCGTAACAGAAAGGCTGATGTCTTGCGTGCTGTAAGAAGAATCAATCCTGAAGAGGTACATAAATATGCTGTTCGTGGTCAATATGGACCAGGATGGGTAGAAGGAAAGAAAGTTCCCGGTTATAGGGAAGAAAATGGCGTAGATCCAAAGTCTGGTACTGAGACCTATGCTGCAATCAAGTTTTACTTGGATAACTGGAGATGGCAGGGAGTTCCTTTCTACTTAAGAACAGGTAAGAGAATGCCAGTGAAGACTTCTTCAGTGACCATTCAGTTTAGACCAGTTCCTCACTCAACCTTTTCTAAGGAGCAGGGAGATAGTGTAATGCCTAATAGGTTGACCATTAACTTGCAGCCTCAAATGGATATCAGATTGAGGTTTACTGTTAAGCAGCATGGTTTGGAGATGAACCTGAATCAGGCAGATATGATCTATGATTATGATGCCTGCAGCACCCAAACGCCTGAGGCTTATGAAACCTTATTACTGGATGCCATGAGAGGGGACCCTACCTTGTTTATGCGTTCCGATCAGGTGGAAGAAGCTTGGGATGTGATTGATTCTATTTTGGATGTTTGGGAGAATAGGCCTTCATTGGACTTTCCTAACTATGCAGCGGGAGCTTGGGGACCTGAAAATGCTGAGGCATTGATAGCCAAGGATGGCCATGTTTGGGCTACCAATCTTCAGAAAGACTAAAAACAATGCTTAAAATGATCAATATTCATAAAGACCCGGCAGCGCTTGGAGAAGTAGCCGCCAAATTATTTGTTAATTCGGCCAAGGCGGCAATCGAGGAAAAAGGCAAGTTTACTGTTGCCCTTACTGGAGGGAGTTCGCCGGTTCAATTGTACAAATTACTTGCTGAGGAACAATACAAGAGCCAGGTAGACTGGGATAAGGTATTTGTTTTCTGGGGCGATGAAAGATGGGTGCCTTTGGAGGATGAGCAAAGTAATGCTGGTATGGCCTATGGTACTTTGTTAAACCATGTGCCAGTTCCAAAGGAAAATATATATCCGATGTGGGCGGCAGGTATCACACCTGAAGCAAGGGCAGCTGAATATGAAGGATATTTGAAGAAAGTGCTGGGAGAAGATGGTGTCTTTGATTTGATTCTTTTGGGCATGGGAGATGATGGGCATACCGCTTCTTTATTCCCTGGAACCAAGGTGTTGGAAGAAAGAGAGAAATGGGTGGAAGGCTATTTCTTGGAAGCTAAGGATATTTATAGAATAACCTTGACTGCTCCTTTGATCAATAAGGCCAAAAAGATTGTCTTCTTTGTCTTTGGAGAAAATAAATCCAATGCACTTTATGAGGTCTTGGAAGGGGAATCCAATTACGAACTTTATCCTTCCCAATTGATCGAGCCTGTAGATGGTGAATTGCTTTGGCTTGCCGATGAGGCAGCTGCATCAAAATTGAAAGGAAAGTAAGTTTCAAATTGCGCGATAAATATATTAAAGGAGGCGTAAGCCTCCTTTTTTGTTTATTAACCATTTGTAAATTATAAGCCTCTATTTGTGTAAGTTTTTTGTATTTATTTATAAAGAATCATTAGTTTTAAAACTAGTTGAAATTCAAGGTAGGTGCTCCTATGAATATTTTAAATAAAAATGGATAATGCTATTTTATTATTGCACTTTACCCTTATCTTTTGATTTTATTAGGTAAAAGGGTGATTGTATAAACTGTTGACTTTAGGGGTGTTAATCTTGGGAACCTGAATTTTATTACAATAAACCACCAATAAATCTCTGTTCTATAATTAGAATAGGATTGATCATAAACCAAAAAATATGAAGAAGGATTTTAGCAAACCAAGCTCGAAAGAGAAAAATGAAAGACGGAAATTTTTAAAAAGAGGAGCATTGGCTTTTGGGGCTGTAACCATCGTGCCAAGCCATGTACTTTTTGCCAAGCCTGAAATAAGAAGCAAAACTGGCGAATTGATTAGAAGAGCTTCTGTGGTACCTAGTGATAAGGTGAACTTAGCGTGCATTGGTATAGGTAACCGAGGAGGGCAGGTGATGAATGCCATACAAAACACAGGAATGGCCAATATTGTTGCCCTTTGTGATGTAGACATGGGAGCAAAGCATACTTTGGACCAAATGAACAAGCATCCAAAGGCGCATAGGTTCCAGGATTTTAGGGATATGTTTGATAAAGTGGGAGGGGAGTTTGATGCGGTGACCGTAGGAACTCCTGATTTTTCACATTTTCCTATTACCATGCATGCCATGTCAGAAGGTAAAGGTGTTTATGTTGAAAAACCTTTGGCCAGGACCTTCAATGAAATTGAATTGCTGATGAAGGCTGCTGATAAATATGGCGTGGTGACTCAGATGGGTAACCAAGGGCATTCTGGAGCCAATTATTTTCAGTTTAAATCCTGGGTGGATGCTGGTGTGATCAAGGATGTGAAAAAGATCACTTGTCATATGAACAGTGCACGGAGATGGCATGGTTGGGATACCAATATGAGTAGTTTCCCAGCAGCAGAGCCAATTCCTTCTACTATGGACTGGGATACTTGGTTGGGCACTGCACAGCCTCATGATTATAATAAGGACTTTATAAATGGACAGTGGAGATGCTGGTATGACTTTGGTATGGGAGCTTTGGGAGACTGGGGTGCTCATATTATGGATGCCTTCCATCAGTTTTTAGACTGCGGATTGCCATATGAAGTTGACCCAGTAAAAATTGAAGGTTATAATAAATTGTTCTATCCCCAATCAACTACTTTGGCCTTTAAGTTCCCTAAACGAGGTAAACATCCGAAGTTGACGGTTACTTGGTATGATGGAGTGGATAATGTTCCCGAGGTACCAGCAGGTTATGGAAACTCTGAATTGGATGCCAATATCCCTGCAGCTAGTAACGGGAAAATCCAACCTTCTAAATTGAATCCAGGAAAAATTATTTATGGTAAAGATTTGACCTTTAAAGGTGGATCCCATTCAAGTACGCTTTCGATTATTCCAGAAGAAGCAGCTAAGGACATGGCTGGTAAGCTTCCTGTGGTTCCTGAAAGTCCATCTGATCATTTTGAAAACTTCTTGTTAGCTTGCAAAGGTGAGGAGAAAACAAGATCTCCATTTGAAGTGGCAGGCCCATTGAGCCAAGTATTTACACTTGGAACCTTGGCGCAGCGTTTGAATACCAAATTAAAGTTTGACAGAGAGAAAAAGGTAATCACCAATAATTCCTTGGCCAATGATCTATTGGTAGGAGAGCCTCCAAGAAAGGGATGGGAAGATTATTATAAAGTGTAATTAGCTAGAATCGATAAAATTGGCCGCAGTAATATATTCATTATTGCGGCTTTTTTGTTCTTATCTGATAGAACGATCTATTTTATAAGCTTTCGGAGTGTTATTCGTAGGTTTGACAAAGCAGTAAATTATAAGCAGATCATTAAAGACGGCCCTTGGAATATCCGGTTTTGAACAATTGTGTAAGGTGTTAAGAAAATGAGTTAGCTTGCGAAGTGTACGAGTAAGCTAACTCATTTTTAACCAGAAGCAATTATTCAAAATGAAATTGGGGAAAAAGGAACATTATCTAAAACTAAAATGGCCAATTTGAAGGATATTCCACAGGCCTAGATTCCTGCCTGCAACAGGCAGGTTTGGTCCTTTTTATCAATAGAAAAGAACAGAAAGACAAATTAAAATTATTAGCCCATGGAAGTAAAACATGTGAAACTTAGCACTATGTTATTATTCCTATAGTAAATCAAATGCTATCTTTACCAGATCGATTTTTTAATGATCACCGTAATTCCCTTGAAATATTAATATGCCCAATGAATCTTTTTCTTTCGATTTAAAAGCCAGCAACACTTTCTGGTGGGGAATTATTGGGGTATTTGTTTTCATGTCTCCCTATATCATTCTAGGACAGGATAGCGTTTGGTATGCCAATGATTATTTGGAACTGGTGATTCCTTGGTATAAGTTGCTGGTTGATCAAAAGGCTGTATTTAAGCCAAATAATTTTGAGATTACTGGCATGATTGACTGCTTGCCAAGGGGAGTATTTGCTAGTGAATGGTACCTTAAAACCTGGTTGTTCTATTTTTTTGAGCCCTATAAGGCAATAATATTGAATAAACTGCTCATTCATTTGACAGCCTATATCAGTGCCTATCATTTCTTGACAAAGGTGACAGGGAAATGGCTTAATGGCCCCATTTATTTATATGGATTGCTATGGGCTACTCTTCCATTTTGGCCCGAATCGGGAATAGGCTCGGCTTTTTATCCAACGATCTTTTATGTGTTTTATAGGCTGAATAAAGGAAACTCGCTGCGTTTTATTGATGTTGGTTTGATTCTGTTTTACTGCTTTTATTCTCTACTTCACCTGCATGGTTTTTTTGTTGGTCTAGCCCTATTTATTTGGGGAGTTAGTCACTTGCTAAAGCATAAAAGAATGAATTGGGGATATTGGGCTGCACTTAGCTTGTTTACCCTGATTTACTGCCTGTTCAATTATCGATTATTTGCAATTTACTTTTTTGGAAGGGATTGGTTCATTCCTCACAGGGTGGAGTATAATATGTATGACTTTGCCTATTATCATCAAGACTTTTTTGGCGTTATCTGGCAGCATTTGGCGAAGGGAAACTTACACGGAGCGATGTTCAGCCCTTTACCTGTCTTGGTCATTTTGGTGTTTTTAATTTTTAAGCTTTTTAAGGGAATCAATCAATGGGATATGAGGTCTAAGTTGATATTCAACTTATTCCTGCTTGGTTTTTTCTTGGCAATTAGTGCCTCTTTAATAAAATACACTCCTTTTGTGGAGCAGGTATCTATACTGAAGCTAATGAATACTTTTAGCTATGACCGGTATGTGTTATTTATTGCTCCTATTTTGGTACTGGCTTTTATTATGGTAGTTGACCAGGGATATGTCAGGTATAAATGCTTGTTTTATGGGCTTGTGGGTTTGGTGTTTTGCTATAACATCCTAGTTCTGGACGATAACTATCGCAATAAATTTTTAAAGCCATTGACTGGAAAAGGAGAGCATTACCCTACTTATAGGGAATTTTATGCTGTTGATCAATTTCAAGAAATAAAGGCTTTCCTTGAAGGGAAAGAAGAGGTTGGTTATAAAGTGGGAAGCCTTGGTTTACATCCTGCTGTGGCCACTTATAACGGGGTACATAGCATTGATGGGTATACAGGGAATTATCCTTTGACTTATAAACATCGTTTTTTCAAAGTGCTGCAAAATGAGTTGCAGCCGGGAGATCCAGAAGGGCTATATGGCCATTTTGTTGGTTGGGGCAATAAGTGCTATTTGTTTAATCATGTGCAGGGAGATAATTTCCTTCGATGCAAATGGTTTGATAGAGTGGAGCTGGAAAATGTAAAGTATGATTTTGTGGCTTTAAAGGAATTGGGCTGCAAATATTTGCTGAGTACTGATCCATTTGTGGGAGAAGAAAAAGTAGATTTGCTCAAGGTTTTCAAAAATGAGGAATCAGCTTGGGATATTTATTTATATGAAATTGATTAAATGAATTTGAAGATAAGAGGTTTAATAAACAACTATACCAAAGTGGTCAGAATATTATGAACATTGGGACTATAAATTCTGTCCACCAGAAACTTCAATTCTCTGGGCATTTATCCATTTTGCATCTTCAGTACATAAAAAGGCCACAACTCCTCCTACATCCTCAGGAAGACCGGCTCTTTCAAGAGCATTGGATTGAGAGATGAACTGATTGATTTCCTTATTATCTCTGACAGCTCCACCTTCAAAATCTGTCTCAATAGGTCCTGGAGCAACCACATTTGATCGGATACCCCTGGAACCTAGTTCTACTGCCTGATAGCGGCTTAAAACTTCAATGGCCCCTTTCATTGATGCGTATAGGGAATATCCAGGGATGGCAAAGCGGGTAAGTCCGGTAGAAATATTAATGATTCCACCACCGTTTTTCATATAAGGTATCAACTTTTGGCTTATAAAAAACACGCTCTTCAAATGGACATTCATTAATTCATCAAACACCTTTTCTTCGGTATGACCTTGAGGACTCTTGAGTCCTATTCCTGCATTATTGATTAAAAAATCAATGGCTTCTTCTTCAAAATTAACTTTTAAGCTTTCCAACAAAAGGGCAACAAATCCATCTAAAGTGGCGGTTTTGGAAGCGTCCAACTGTAAGGCATCAGCTTCTTGACCTAAGGATTGTATTTCTTTGACCACCTGATAGGCAGCCTCTTTATGGGTTTTGTAAGTAATTATTACATCTAGTCCTTTTTCTGCTATTCTAAGCGCCATGTTTTTACCAAGCCCTCTGCTGCCTCCAGTGATCAATGCAATTTTCCTTTCAGTGCTCATGGTCCAATGTCTTTTAGAGTAGATATATACAGACAAGAAGTTACAAAAAAATCCCCGCAATTTGGAGCAAGGGATCTTATGGCTTTGGGAATTAGCTTATTTAATGGCCCTAAACGGAAGCATAAATATATTTCTTATCAATGAAAGGCTTAAGTCTATTCCCCAACCCAACAACTTAAATGGCAGTAGGATCAGCCAAACAAATGGATATAGAAATATAAGGATAATGGCCAATGGCCAGCATAGTACGAAAAGGATGGTCCAAAGAACTAAATTCAGAAATAAATTCATGTTATATAATTGATATGTCACTTTTGGGGCTTCTAAAATTATGCCAATGGGCTGAAGCATTAATACTACGGATTCTTGGATTTTCTTGTCTTGGAATCGTACACAATATGATCGATTTTGGACATTATATCATTTGTCTTTATGGTTGATCTGATGAAAAATCAATGTATTCCTCCTGAATCTAAAGGAAGAATATTCATTAATTGTTATGGTATGTCTTATAATAGCGATAATGAAAAAAATTAATTAATGTCGTTTTGAAAATGTAATATATGTGTTAAGTATGGGCAGATACAGGAAAAACACCTATATTTATAAGGTAAGTTGAATGTGGGATCATGGGATTGGCATCTATGTCCTTAATTCAGGTAAAATAGAAAGGGGAGTAGTTGAAGTCCCTTTTTAACATCCTTGTTTTAATGGAAAATGGTCCCTACTTGCCAATGGGTTTATTGTTTAATTGACTAAGGCTATGAAACTTTGTTTCGTAGCTTTTTTATTTTTAAGGAAGGGGCTAAAACCTCGAGAAACTAGCTTCAAGTAGTATTTTTAAGAAGGTGAAATATTGCTCAAAATTATAATTATTTACAAAGCTAGTCCTATTTGCTTTGTTAAGTCACATGGAATTATCAATGTTTGTTTATACACCCTGCTTTTGGTCACCCAAGCCATAAGGAGTGTTTGAAAGGCTGTGTGTTAATCTTAGCTGACTATGGAAAAATCTCTTTACATAGCTTTATTGCTTCTCCTGATGGCCTGTTCCAAGGATTCCAAAAAGCAAGCCCAAATGCCAATTCCCTCTTTAAAGGTAGTAGAAGTACAAAAGTCAAATGTTCCTCTTTACAATGAGCATGTAGGGCAGGTTTATGGATTTTTTGATATTCCAGTTAGAACTAGGGTAGAGGGTTTTTTGGAGGAGATGGAATTTAAGGAAGGCTCGAGAGTAGAAAAGGGTCAGCACCTTTATACCATAGATCCCCAAGTTTATCAGCAAAAAGTGCTGGCCCAAAAGAGCATGGTTGCGGCCTCCGAAGTAGAAGTAATCAATGCAGAGAACAATTTGAAAAGGATCAAGCCCCTTGCCGAAATTAATGCAGTTTCCCAAAGGGAACTTGATGAGTCTGAAGCTTATTATCAAGGGGCAATGGATAAATTTAGGGCTGCCCAAGCCGAATTAAAAATGGCTGAGATAGAATTGGGGTATACTCGGATTACATCTCCTATTAGCGGTATAATTGGGAAGTCAGAGGCCAAGATAGGTGAGTTTGTGGGCAGATCACCTAATCCGGTCATATTAAATACTGTATCAAAAATTGATTCTGTCCACGTTAGATTTTTTATTTCAGAGAATGATTACTTGTTATTGGCCAGGGCTGTAATAGATGTTCAGGAGAAGTTGGTGATGCATGAGGGCTATGAACTGACCTTTAATTTGGTTTTTTCGAATCAAACAGTCTATGAATTGCCTGGAAGTTTTGATTTTATAGATAGAAGCATCAACCCTGAAACTGGAGCAGTTTTGATCCAGACTACTTTCCCCAATCCTGACCTTTTAATTCGACCTGGCCAATTCGCAAAAATTAGGACTACCATAAAACGTAATAAAGCCAGCATACTGATTCCCAAACGTTGTGTATCTGAATTACAGGGGGAATTATTTGTTTACACGATTAATGCAGAAAATACCCTTGAGAGAAAATTAATTCAGGTTGACTTTTCTTATGGAGATTTATATGTCATTTCATCAGGGCTTTCCGATGGTGAAAAGGTGCTTTTGGAAGGTTTAAAGACTGCACGTTCAGGTATGGAGATTCAGCCTGAATTGGTGAAATTCGAGTCAAAATCAGGCCTTGAAACCAAGTGAAACTATGAAGATAGAAGATCATCATTTTTTTGTCAGAAGGCCCATAGTAGCTTTTGTCATTTCTATAATAATGGTCATTGTCGGCGCCGTTTCTCTACTGAGTTTGCCAATAGAGCAATATCCTGATATTACGCCTCCAGTGGTAAGGGTAAGTGTAGCATATACTGGTGCCAATGCGGTTTCTGTAGAACAATCTGTCGCAGCCCCTTTGGAGCAGGAAATCAATGGGGTGGAGAATATGATTTATATGAATTCTACCAATTCCAATGATGGAACCATGTCATTATCCGTTTCCTTTGATGTGGGTTCTGACCCGGATTTAAGCACTGTATTTACTCAAAACCGTGTAGCGGCGGCCACTGCAAAATTACCTGAGGAAGTTAAGCGTCTAGGAGTAAAAACCGAGAAGTCTTTACCAAATATATTGATGCTCATCACCCTAACTTCGGATGGAGATAAGTATGATCAGAACTTTTTGGGCAATTATGCCCTGATTAATATCAAAGATCAGTTAGCCAGGATCAAGGGAATTGGCCGTGTGGATGTCTTGGGAAGTAGTGACTATTCCATGCGGATTTGGGTGAAACCTGACCTGCTATCAAAAATGGGGATTACCATTCCTGAAATGCTCAATGCAATACGTTCTCAAAACGTAATTGTTCCAGGCGGTAAGTTTGGCGCTGAACCAGCTCCAGCTGGAACAGAATTTACTTATACTGTTCGTCTGCCGGACAGGTTGCAGACAGAAGCTGAGTTTGGCGAAATTGTCATTCGTTCGGATTCAAATGGCTCGCAGGTCAAGATTAAAGATATTGCCAGGGTAGAGTTGGGTGTTGAGTCTTATTCAGCTATTACCCGTATGAATGGGAAAAAGAGTAGTATTTTGGCCATTTATCAGGCTCCAGGTTCTAATGCAGTTGAATTGGCAGAAAATATTACTGGAACTATGGATCGTCTAGAAAGAAGTTTTCCAGAGGGTATGAAATACACTGTTTCATTAGATTCTACCGAGCCCATTACGGCAGGTATTGAGGAAATTGTGGTAACCCTGGTCATTGCTTTGCTCTTGGTGATTTTGGTCGTGTTTATTTTCATTCAAGATTGGCGGGCAACCCTTATTCCAACCTTGGCCATTCCTGTTTCTCTGGTAGGCGCCTTTATGCTTTTTCCGATTTTGGGTTTTACCTTAAACGTACTTTCATTGCTGGGATTGGTATTGGCCATTGGTATAGTGGTGGATGATGCCATTGTAGTGGTGGAAGCAGTTCAGGTTAATATTGAAAAGGGCATGTCACCTAGAGATGCTACCACTTTGGCCATGAAGGAGGTAACCGCCCCGGTTATTGCAACCACTTTGGTTTTGGTTGCTGTTTTTATTCCTGTGGCTACCATGGCGGGAATCACAGGACGATTATACCAGCAATTTGCCATTACGGTTGCTGTTTCTGTGGTGTTTTCTTCCATGAATGCCTTATCCCTTAGTCCGGCCTTATGTGCCATGTTATTGAGAAAACAAGAGCCATATGGGGGCATACTAGGTAAGTTTTTCAACGGATTCAATAATACATTTGAAAAATCTACCATTGCCTATGCAAAATGGACTAGGGTAATCACAGGTAAGTTGAAAAGGGGATTTTTGTTCCTGTTAATTGTATGTGTTGCAGCTGCATTTATCGGTTCAAAAGTTCCAGGAGGCTTTATTCCTGAGGAAGACATGGGGTATTTGTTTGTCAATATTCAATTGCCGGATGCAGCTTCTTTACAAAGGACCGATGTGGTAGCAAGAAAAATAGAACAGATATTGGCTCAGGAAGAGCAGATTGAAATGGTGACGACAGCCTCGGGATTCTCTCTTTTAACAGGTGCCCTGTCCACAAATGCAGGCTTTATGTTTATTTCATTGAAGAACTGGAATGAGCGGGAAAATACGGTAAAAGAACTAACAAGGAAGATTAATGGAGCATTGGTGATGAATATTAAGGAAGCTGCTGCATTTTCATTTGGTCCACCGGCTATACCAGGACTTGGTAGTGGATCTGGTTTTTCCATAGTCATCCAAGACCAAGCCGGTAATAGTCCTGAATATTTAGCAGAGAATACTGCCAATTTTGTTAAGATGGCCATGGAAAAACCTGAAATTGCCACTGCATTTAGTCCTTATCAGGCAGCAGTTCCTCAGCGTTTTATTGATATAAACAGAGATAAAGTATTGAAAACTGGTGTGCAACTGAATGACCTGTACACCACCTTTGGTGCGTTTTTGGGAGGGGCATATGTCAATGACTTTAATCGCTTTGGACGCCTTTATAAGGCTTATATACAAGCTGAACCTGAGTATAGACAGGATGAAGAAAGCTTGAACTTGTTTTTTGTGAGAAATTCAAAAGGAGATCAGGTCCCGCTGAATACCTTAGTTGCAGTTAAAAATTCCTATGGACCTGAATATACCAATAGGTTTAACTTATACAGATCAGCTGAAGTTACAGGCTCACCAGCTTCAGGATACAGCTCCCAACAAGCCTTGGAAGCCTTAGAGGATGTGGCGAACGAGATCTTGCCAGAAGACATGGGCTACGCTTGGTCTAATATGTCTTTTCAGGAGAAGCAATCCTCAGGATCCACTTCAGTTGTCTTTATCTTTTCACTTGTATTCGTTTACCTGATTCTTGCAGCCCAATATGAAAGCTGGACTTTACCGTTTAGTATTTTGTTGGGGACTCCCTTTGCTATTTTCGGAGCATTGTTGTTCTTGTTTATTTTTAGGTTGTTTAGTGAATCCTATGAGCTGAATGTTTTTGCGCAAATTTCATTGGTTATGCTAATTGCCATGGCCGCTAAAAACGCCATTCTAATTGTGGAATTTGCCAAAATCAAATTTGACGAGGGGATGAATTTGTATGAGGCAGCCTGTGAAGCTGCAAAACTGAGATTTCGTCCTATTCTAATGACGGTGTTTTCGTTTGTACTGGGGATTTTGCCTCTGATTTTTGCTTCTGGAGCAGGGGCCGAGGCCCGGAAAGTTATGGGAGTAGCCTTGTTGGGAGGTATTGTTTTGGCTACTTTGATAGGGGTGTTTATGTATCCGCAATTTTTCTTGTTAATAGGTAAATTGGGCAGATATGAGGAGGCAAAATCAAAAGAGAAATCCGATACCTGATGAGAATAAAAGGGAAAATATTATGGATGCTTTTGCTCCCTTTATTTCTGAGTTGGGGATGTAAGGTAGGGAAGAATTACCATGGAACAGAAATTATTGTCCCAGAGAGATTTTATCTTGAAGATCCCAGCTTGGCAGTGGATACTTCGCTGGTGAATACGGATACATTAGAGGTAGATTCCTTGGCCGCAATCCAATGGTGGGGGATTTTTGAAGATCCGGTTTTGGATTCACTGATTCAGGTTGCCTTACTCAACAATCAGGATCTAAACATTGCTTTAGAATCTATTATTCAGGCCAGCTATATGCTTCAAATCCAAAGAAGGGAAATGCTTCCCAAAATTGATTTGCAGGCCGGATATGCCAGGGGTAATTATCAGGGGATCAGGCTTCCTGATCCTACCAATAATGTTTTTGTTACCGGTAATTTGAAATGGGAACTTGATTTTTTTGGTAAACTAAGGAGATTGAATGAGGCAGCAATGGCCAGCTATATTTCGACTGTTGAAGGAACAAGAGCCTTAAAGATCAGTTTGGTAGCAGGAATAGCCCAAACTTATTTTAACATGTTAGAGTTTAAAGCTCTTTGGGATATTTCAGAGCGGACTCTTAGGTCCAGGGATTCCGTGCTTTATATTGTAGAAAGAAGGTTTGAAGAAGGTATTATTCCACAATTGGATGTGGATCAATCTCAGATACAGCAAGCTATTGCAGCCTCAGCCGTGCCGTTTTACCGGAGACAGTTTTATCAAAGTGAAAATGCTTTACATGTCTTATTAGGGGATAGACCTGGCGCTATTGAAATGGGTGTTGCTTTGGAAGATCAAGATATCAATATTGATATTCCTATGGGTTTGCCCAGTGAACTGCTTTTTAGAAGGCCTGATTTGGTGGCCGCCGAACAGGAGTTGATTGCTGCTAATGCCTTTGTCGGAGTTGCGCAGGCGCAAAGACTGCCATCAATAAGTTTGACAGGATTATTGGGACTTGCCAGTGATGACCTATCAGACCTTACTTCAAATGGTATGGCTTGGAATATTGGGGGTGGATTATTTGGCCCCCTCTTTTATTGGGGGCAAAACGCCAAGCGCGTGAAAATTGAGAAAAGTAGGCGCAATCAGGCGGTGCTCAATTACCAAGCTTCTGCAATTAATGCGTTCAGAGAAGTAGAAGATGCTTTAATTCAAATTGCCACATTAAAAGAAGAGCTGAAGGCCACCCAGGTAAGGGTAACAGCTGCTGATCATGCAGAGATGCTTTCTTTCCAAAGATACGATAAAGGGGTGACTTCCTACCTTGAGTACCTTGAGCAACAAAGGCAGGCTTTTGATGCGGCCCAGATATTGATCTCTACTAAAAGCCAATTATTGTCCTCTTACGTGAATCTTTATAAGGTTCTCGGCGGGGGATGGGATTTGTAAATACCATCCTGGGAGTTGAACTTTGAAGGAATTACTAGATTATTGTTTTTTTTACCTTCGTTTCTAGGAGAACAAGTCTTTTACTTTTTACCTGCGGAACTATCTTCCTGAAAAATTCCAAAAACATTATTGTCAGCATCCATGAAATATCCTTGCCAGCCTTTTCCAGGAATAGAGAACATGGGCATAGCTAGCTGCCCGCCATTTTTTAGAATTAATCTTTGAGTAAGTTCAAATGACTTGACTACTACGGAACACGTAAATGCATTGGTGCCATGTTTCTTGGGAGGAACTTTGGCAGGCCTTTTAAATAGCGCTGCATTTAATCCAGCGTTGTCTAATTGGTAAAATTCTATAGGTACGCTTTCGTCTCTAATAAATTCCCAACCAAATACATTCCTGTAAAAATCTATTTCTCTTGCAGGTTGGGAAGATTGGATTTCAAAATAACAAATGGTATTCATTGACATACTAACTCGGGTTTATGATTTGCTGATCAATTAATTGTATAATGATTGCCTGTTTCTGATTACTAAAGTAATAAAGTGAAAGAACTTAAGCCATACCTATTATTTAATATGGCTGGTCATGGATTTTGTTAGTTTAGCCCAGTTGGAAGGGGAGTGCAAACACTTATTTTATAAAGGAGTTTTATGTATCTGTATAGCATGAAAGTTTTATAAATGAAGTATATCATTCAGCATTAAAGGAGCAATTGTAATTAATTATATTTTATTTGGTAAAAGAAAATATAATTAATTACAATTTACCTGAATCGGGGTTTTTTATAATTATTCTATCAATTATCCTATTTTGTCTAAATTTTTTGGTTGGATTTTTGTACTCTAATTAGTCTAAAGAAGTTCATTTCAATTAAAGTGCAAATAATGACATTGTACCTACTTAGGCTTACGATTTTTGATAAATTCATGATTCTTTAATCCAGTCAGGTAAATTTGTTCGTATTTGTTTGTTGAAATTGAAATGACGCAATAGCATCGCAGCATTAAGCTGTGTACTTGTTTTGATTAAGGCATTCAAATATCCTTTTTAGGTATTTTTTGTCGCCATTATTTTATTAATATTTTGTTTAACCAATTCATGTTAATGATATGGCTGTTAATGCATTGTTTCAACGATTTAATGATTTCTTATTTAGTAATAAGAAATCTAAAAAAGGGGATGAGTTTCCCTTTTCCATGCCTGATGGATTTAATGGGAATGCCGATATTTACCTCTTAATTTTTCAATCCAATATGATCAAAGCTAAAATTCAAAGGGTTTTGGAAAGTGTTCCTGAAGCTTTTCATGGAATTGGCTTGTATCGTGATGTTTTATTTCAAGAAAGTAAGCTTGAAGAATTACTAAAGTCAAAATTCGGTGAATCACATGTACTATATACCAAGAAGGGAGCTGGAGAATCCAAATTCATTTCCAAAGATGAATTTGCTTCTCAATTGGAAAGTGTTCTAGACCAGGTGGATGATTTGCTAAAAGCCTCTGAATTATCTGTTTCCCTACTTAAACAAAGCTCGTTTTCCTTTTATAATGATAAATGGGGGCAATTATCTAGGGAGTTGAAGTTGGCTGTCCATAATGAAGGTTTTTTACCCAACCAGTTGAGTGAAGTAGAACACTTATGTATTGAAATGCCATACAGGTTGAACAGATTTCATTATGATGTATTTAAAGGAATCAATGCCTTAGAAAATATATTTGAATTGGAAATAAAAGGCAAATTGGATAGCGAATCTGATTTCAATAAGTTGGCACAATTGTCAAGACTGAATAAGCTAAGTCTAGAAGAGGGACCAAAAATAAAATGGCCAAATGATAGCCTACATATTGATAAAGGCTTTATGCTGGAAGAGGTTTTCGTTAGGAATGCCCAAAAATCAGAAGCGTATCAATTTATTTATAGCCTTGAAAGAGTGAAAAAGATTACCTTAATGAATTTCAATAAACAGAATATTTATCACATTCTAGACTTCTTGATTTATAAGGACCTTGAGGAGATAAATATCCATTTTAGTTCTAAGATAATAGGTGCTAAGGATGGATTGTTGGAGGATATTATAAACCCTTATAGTGGTAATGTGAAAGTCAATTTTTACCAACCAACCGAAGGTATGGAGGAAAGAGTCCTAAAGGATAATATTTATTGGTAAGCTTATTACATAAACTTCAGAAAAGTTTAGTGTAATTCGGAGATAGTCAATTTTTATGAGGACTATCTCATCATTTTTTAACTGTTCTTACTCACTTTCTAGGGACCAAAAGGCTCAATTTTTCTGGTCTTTAAACATGACAAATTTCAGGTTTCAGTGTGCCAAAAGTTACACAGGATCAGTGTGTAATAATGTAAATTTATTATAGACAAAAATCGGATCGTCATGAAAAATATAATTATTCTGGGTAGTAATTTTGCTGGCTATACTGCAGCCATCCAAATTCAAAAGGGGCTTGGAAAACACAAAGCCGATTATAATGTCGTCGTTGTCTCACCGAGCCATGATTTTCTTTATGTTCCCTCATTGATTTGGGTTCCCTTCGGCAGAAGGAAAGTAGAGGATATACGTTTTGACCTTAGGCCAATATTCAATAAGAAGCGAATAGATTTTATTCAGCAGGCTGCCAAATCTGTAGATCCTGATAATAACCAAGTGATTTTGAATAATGGCGAGATCCTAGATTATGAATACCTTGTGGTCGCCACTGGGGTGAAAATGAATTTTGACATTCTTGATGGGCTTAAACCTGAGGACAATAAGATCAATAATATTGTGATTCCTAAATTGGCATTGAAAACTTATGAGGCTTTTGAAGAATTGGTTAAAAACCCTGGTCCGGTGGTTATTGGCGCCACTCAAGGAGCTAGCTGCATGGGAGCCGCCTACGAATACCTTTTCAATATGGATAAGGAGCTAAGAAGAAGAAATGTTAGGGATAAAGTAAAACTATATTGGATCACTCCCGAGCCATATCTAGGTAATTTTGGTATTGATGGAATGCCTGGAGGAGAGTCCATGCTCAAGACATTTATGAAAATGTACAATATTAAGTGGATTACAGATGCCAGCATAGACAAAATTGAGGACAATAAGATCATCCTTAAAACTGGAGAGGAACTGCCCTATAAAATGGCTATGCTTATGCCTCCATTTGAAGGAGCCGAGGTGATGAAAGCCAGTCCAAAATTGGTGGATCAAAAGGGGTTTGTTGAAACCAATGCTGCGTACCAGCATATAGGCTATAAAAATGTATTTGCGGCAGGTTTGGCAGTCAAGGTGGCGGTACCATTTGAAATAAGGAATACGCCATTTGGTGTACCAAAAACAGGATACCCAAGTGATGTGACTGGTAAAATAGTTGCCAAGAATATCCTAAGGTTAATTAATGGTAAGGAAAACTTGATTGAAAAAGAATGGGGAAAAATTCCTGCAGTATGTGTTATGGATGCAGGGCATAAGGAAGTGTACCTATTAGCGAATCACCTTTTTAAACCTAGACAGTTTGCCATTATGATCCCAAATATCTTTAATGACCTAGGTAAGGTGGCCTTAGAAAAATATTTTATATGGAAAAATAAACATGGTTATGCTCATCTACCATAAGGCTGAGGGTAGAAGATAGATTTGTCAACTTTTTGCTTAAACCAGCCCAGAAAGTCCCCTAAGCCCTTACTTTCTGGGCTTTTTATAGTAAATGGGAGCGATTGATGCTTGAAGCGGGTAGTGGGAAGGAACAAGAGTTCAAAATGTGGTTAACTTTTCAAAGTTGGAATACTGAGTATGAAGACTCCTATTATTAATTGTTCCAAGTCATCGCTTTGTTAAAGATTTGGAACAGATTTATTTTGATGTTTTTTCGATTTAGATCAATTACTTGAACTTTCTTCTTTTAATAATAATCGCTTTTGATTAATTTAAATTTACCTTATTGATCCACACCCTAGCCTAAATATTATATGCTTTTTAATTCCATAGAGTTTTTAATATTTCTTCCTATAGTATTTCTGCTTTATTGGTCAGTGTTCCAAAAGAACCTGAAGGCTCAGAATGCATTTTTGCTTTTGGCCAGCTACCTCTTTTATGGTTGGTGGGATTGGCGTTTTTTGAGCCTCATTGCTGCCAGCTCCTTAGTGGATTATTTATGTGGATTAAAGTTAGGTGCTATTAAAGAATATCAAATTTCTGAAAATATATCAAAAGGTCCTTTATCATGGTTTAGGGGAAGGAAGAAATACCTTAGTCTCAGTATGGCCTTTAATTTGGGGCTATTGGGATTTTTCAAATATTTCAATTTCTTCATTGGGTCTGCAACTGACTTAATAAATAGTTTGGGTTTCCAGGCAAATGATTACTCGTTGAAATTGATCCTGCCTATTGGGATTAGCTTTTATACTTTTCAGACGATGAGCTATACTTTGGATATTTATAAGGGTAAATTAAATCCCACCAAAGGTCTAATTGCATTTTTTGCCTATGTGAGCTTTTTTCCTCAGTTAGTGGCAGGGCCAATTGAACGTGCTAAGCATTTATTGCCGCAATTTATGAAGAGAAGGACATTTGATTATGCTAAGGCCATGGATGGGATGCGACAAATTCTTTGGGGGCTATTCAAGAAAATGGTGATCGCGGATAACTGTGCCGTATTTGTTGATCAAGTTTTTACCAACCCTTCCGATCAGCCAGCAAGTAATTTGGCAGTGGGGGCGGTATTTTTCAGCTTTCAGATTTATGGGGATTTTTCAGGTTATTCTGACATTGCGATAGGTGTTGGAAGGCTGTTGGGCTTTGATCTTATGAAGAATTTTGCTTATCCATATTTTTCAAGGGATATAGCTGAATTTTGGAGAAGATGGCATATTTCTTTGTCCTCATGGTTTAGGGATTATGTTTATATTCCTTTAGGAGGAAATCAAGAAAATAAAATGATGACCATGCGCAATGTCTTGATTGTCTTTTTGGTTTCAGGCCTATGGCACGGGGCCAATTGGACCTTTGTGGTTTGGGGTGGATTGAATGCCTTGCTATTTTTACCATTAATGCTCAATAATAAACATAGGAATCATATGGAGATTGTGGCAAAGGGACAAACCTTTCCACATTGGAAGGATATGGGCTTGATATTGGTCAATTTTGTTTTGGTAACATTGGCATGGGTGATTTTCCGCTCCGCTTCCTTATCAGATGCATGGGTGTATTTTCAGGGCTTGTGGTCAATGGATCTTTTCTCAAAGCCACAGATGGATATAAGAATCTATTTATTTACAATTTTGATTATTTGTTTTGTCTTTATTGAATGGATGGGCAGGGAAGATGATTTTGCAATCCAAAGGATGGGTTTTAAGTGGCCTTCTCTTGTGCGCTATGGCTTTTATTATAGTATTGTGATGATGATATTCCTGTTTGCCACCAAGGAGCAGGAATTCATTTATTTTCAGTTTTAGTATGTGGGGTTTTCTGAAGAAATGCATATTGTTTTCGTTGGTGCTTGCATTAAGTTTTTGGGCAGTTTGGGCCGTTGAAGGTGGTAATGCGGATCCATTTGGTATGCGTTTTACTACAGGAAAAAAGAGCGCATTGATTGTTGGGAATTCAAGGGCTGCTCAGGGATTGATACCTGAGTTTGTAGAAGAGGGAATTGATACACCATTATCCTCAGGTCTGTATAATTATAGTTTTGGAATAGGTTATTCTGCCTATGGTCCAATCTATCTTGAAAGCATTATGGATAAGTTGGATCAAAAGACAATCGATGGACTTTTTATAGTTACTGTTGATCCTTGGGCATTGGTGGAGGGAGGTAACCATCCAAATGATCCGGTATTTTTCCCAGAGAGGGATTCACCTTTGGCTGAACTGCAAAACCAAAATTTTAAGCCTCATTTGGTTTATATGATGAATTGGTTTGGTCCATCCTATTACGAAATTATACACCGTTACTTCAGACCTGCCAATGAACGCTTACACAGAAATAATGGCTGGCTGGAACTAGTATTGCCTATGGATACAGCAACGGTAAATTATAGAATACAACAAAAGGTGAGGCAGTTTGAAAGTGGTTACAAAAGTCTCCAGCTTTCAGAAACCAGATTGAAGTATTTGGAAAAAACCATTATCGAACTCAAGAATCATGGAAAGGTTGTATTGGTTTATATGCCAGCGCATCCTAAGATATTGAAATATGATCAGTTGGTTCTTCCTGACTTTCAAAAAATGATGGACAAAATAAGCGACAAATATAAGGTCGCCTATAAAGATTATAGTTCTCAGGCAGGGAAATTCATCTACACTGATGGTATTCACTTGTATCAAGAGTCCGGGAGAACGATATCAAAGGATCTTGGTAGATGGATTAAAAGTCAATTGTAACATGAAAGCTTTTTTTATTAAGAAAATAGGAGTTTTTCTTATTCCGGTCATCTTTTTGGGCTGTGTGGAAGTATTTGTTTTGCCACATACATTTTGGACTCATAGGTTTTGGGAGGCTATTTCCTATCAAAAAGATATGTTGACTTATGGTCAGTTCTATCAAAGCCAATCTCTGGAAATGTTGGAGAGGGGGGATTTGAGTGATGGAGCAGACTCTGCAATATATTCTCTGAACAGCTGGATTACTGATGAATATGGTTTTAGAAATGATTACTTTATTAAAAATCCTGATATCATTTTGTTGGGAGATTCTTTTATAGTGGGAACTGGCTTGAACCAGAGTCAAATATTGTCCAACCAATTGACAAGATTATACAATGGGCAGATAAAGGTATATAATATGGCCCCTGTTCCTTTAAGGACCTTTGATATAATGTTAAAAAAAGGATTGGTAGAAAAGCCGGATATTTTGGTTTATGAATTTGCTGAAAAATTGTTCCCTGAGACTTTTGTGCCTTATACATCCGGAAAATATGATATGATTAAGGTACCTGTTACTAATTGGATAAATGAATATCAACTTAATTTGGTTTGGGATAAGATCAGCAGGGTTCATTGGGCATATTTTTTACGCCATAAATTGTTTGAGGAAAAGCCAGTGTATCCAAAGCTTAAGGACCAGTATTTATATAAAGGTGAAAATTACAAGATTTTCAATAATCAGGACAAAATTCATTCTCTAACTAGCTTGATTGGCTATAAGGATTATTGTGATAATCAGGGAATAAAATTAATTGTCATGCCTATACCGACTAAAGAAACGGTTTATAATAAAGTCTTACAAAAGTCTGATTTCCCTAAGTACCTTAATGGTATTCATGCAGGACTGGATTGTCTTGGGATCAATAATATCAATGTGTTAAAAGTAATGTTGGAGGAGGATGGAGAGTATTACCAAAGGCAAGATACCCATTGGAATGAATATGGAGTGGACTTGGCAGCGGGGCTATTGAAAGATAAAATCGAGGAAATTCAAAACTTAAACTAAACCAATATTGGGTTATAGAAAACCATTGACCTAATCTCATTTATTAAGAAAATAGGAATGCTTTCACTAGCTCTTTTATTGATCTTCTTCTTTTACAGGATTTATATTATAACAGTTTCTTTATCCAGGATATGATTTAAAAAGATACGATCCAATTATTAGGAATTGTTTATTTTTAGATATTGCGAACACCGGAATTAGCGGAATTTCCCGCCTTTTTGTGAAAATATTATACCTTATGACTGCTCATGTTTTTCCAAATCAGTTTAAGATTACGCAATCAGATAGGATAATTTTGCTTAAGCAAAAACCATTTTTACTCTGGTTTACGGGATTATCAGGTTCAGGGAAATCAACTCTGGCTAGTTTAACCGAGACCATTTTATATAATAAGGGATATAAAACCTATTTACTGGATGGTGATAATTTGAGGTCAGGTCTCAATAAAGATTTAAGTTTCACTAAAGAAGGCAGAATAGAAAACCTTCGTAGAGTAGGGGAAGTGAGTAAGTTAATGTTGGATGCAGGACTGATTGTTATTGCGGCTTTTATTTCCCCTTTTGAAAATGAACGTCAGATGATCAGTGAATTGGTGGGAGAAGAAAATTTTGTTGAGGTTCATGTTGACTGCCCACTGAAAGTTTGTGAGGAAAGGGACGTCAAAGGTTTATATCAAAAGGCCCGATCTGGGATAATTACCAATTTTACTGGTATAGATTCACCTTATGAAAAGCCAAGAAATCCCCATATTCAAATAAAGACACATCAATTATCTATTGATACATCAGTGGAAAGGATTATTGAATATTTAATGAAATTTCAATTAAATAGATAATTTAAATGGCTTTCAATTCATTCCTAGTGTGATTGCAAAAGATTAAAATAAGAATCTTAATAAGATTTAAGGGAGGGTAAAATATATGGTCTAATATGGTTTTCTGATAAATAACTCTGAATGCTTATAAGTCTATTTATTTTTCATCCGCTCTAATTGTTCATTAGCCTCCTGGAAGATTTTTCTAATTACTTCACCGTTGGACGGTTCTTCTTTTAGTGTTTCAGGATCCCATTGACTACGCGCGGTGGCAAAGAAATCTCCTCCGTATATATGAATCCCGCCTGTAAAACGCTGTAAGGGATTGGTTACTGAGTGAATGGCATTGGGATTTAGCGTAGCAACATCTCCCTCAAATAAACACCTAACATCATTTGCTTCTAATGTTTCTGAAGATCTTTCCCATAGAATATTATCTTCCCGACCAGTATAAATACCAATGTTTGCCCACATTAGATGATTATGTGGCATGAGGTTCATTTGAGGGGTCCAAGTAGCAGCAAATATGGTCAGCTCTTTTGAGCGGAGAAAGACTTTTAAGCCAGCTTCCCTGGGTTCTCCAATATTTTTTAAAATTTTAGATGGATCTGAAAGAGCCCTGGTTAATACTTCCTTTACAGCTTCTTGAGGATTACTTTCTTTGTTTGCTTCAATACATTCTTCGATAAATTTCTGCATCTCCATAAATGTCCTTTCATTCAAAGGAATTATAGTTTCGCCATGATCAAGAGATTCTTCAGGTATGTCCATCATATGATAAGGGATAAAAGGAGGCAATGATGCCAGGCTTAATCCAAATCCCAAGGTTTTGATTAAGCCTCTTCTTGATTGTGCCATTTTTCCCTTGTTGTTTGAGGTATTCTGTTTATCTGACATTGCGCCTTTTTTATTTAATATACGATATATATATTGATTAAACTATCAGATATTCAATATGTTATGATTGTTTTTGAGTGAGGGTCGTACCGGTTTCAGGAATGAATCAAACAGCTTAAATTATAGGGAAGTAGGTTTAATACAGTATTGAGTGGGCTTTACCGAATTGATTGAAGAGGCTTCAAAATATAAGCTTCACTGTATTATTTTACATTTATGGCTTGTACAGTATAACCAAGATCTTGGATCTGGTTAATCAGTCCGCATTCATACATTAAATGGCTTAATCCAACAGCAATGAAGCAGTTGTTCGTTTTTAGCAAACTCTCTAAAGTTTGCATCCATCTATTGTTTCTGTCAGTTAAAATAAGTGTATTCCTGCAGGGAGTGTTCAATTGATAGTCAATTTGCATGTTACTGTACCCGTTGGTTTCTACACAGTCCTTGATGTTTTTTGTCCTCATTTTTTCGATGATGTTTTTTAACCTTCTTTGATGCGTTTTTCGAGGCATTCCTTCCACATCTTTATTGATCAGTTTTATTTGTTCTTCAGCTGTTTCAAGCCCCAATAGTTCTATGTTTTGTTGTTTGGCGATTGAACCGATATAATCATCTAAAGACATTGAAGTGTCCGAAGGGACTTTTGAAAGGCAAACTTCCTGCTTAAAATGCCTGTTAAGAAAAACGTACATTTCAGTGGGAGTCATTTTGTTGAAGTTCGTTGGACTTGTGGCAAATAGGCTTTCTACAAATGCCAAATCCTTTTTGCTCAAATATTTGTCCCAATCAGTAATCAATGTACGCCTATTGATGATTTGCTCAGCCGAATTCTCCGGATCGTTTAGGTTTTCTTTGATTAAGAGATCACTAGCAGACAAAACTTGATTGGCATTGGTCAAGGAGTCAAAAAATTCTTTTCCAAAAGCATGATGTGTTCCAAATAAATAGGAAACATTTTGGGAATAGGGGTGAGTAATTTTAAATAAGATTGTAGGCTTTGAAAAAGTATCCTGTGCGCTTTGCCCCATTGAAAATATAGAAATCAGCAATAAGAATAATGTTATAAACTGTCTTACAAGTGCCATGATTGTTTTATGTCCAGTGAACTAAAATATGATCTTGTTTTTTCAACTGATAATGTGCTGGTTTTAAATATAAATAGTCTATTTAAAGGTGTTTAATGTTTCTTTGTTCATTGTCAAAATGAAAATCAGCAATGATTAGAAACGTTTAAATTGGAGAAAACAAATTCCAAGACACCATTTTCAATATAAATTCACCCAAGGCTGATCTTTTAAAAATAAAAAAACTTTTAGCTTCAATTTAAAGTTTAACTACTTTATTATAAACTTAGATTTTATTGAAATTGGATGAAGACGATATTGTTTTTGATCGCCTATTTAGTCATGGCAGTTTCTTTTACTGCATGTACAACCGATAATCATGAATTTCCAAAATTTGAACTTGATGGTGCAGACCTCCAAGATCTGGAGGATTACTCGGTTTATCAAACGATTTTGGAGGATTATTCCTTAAGTAATATGCTTGTCAAGCAGGAAACGTCAATTATTCTTCCCTTATCAAAGGATTTACAATTGTTTTTTAATTCAAATACTTTAAAGATGATGGAGGATGGATTGTTTCAAAAGTTTATGGAAGAAAATACCTCTGTTTCTTTCCTTGACCAAAACAAGATCAATTTCCATAAAGAAGTGAAATTAATTTCAAATGGTGAATATTCCTTTATTTTCGGAAATGACGATCACAAAGCCTGGGAAATTATGCAAAGCCGATATGATGTGCCTGATGGCTATCATACAGTTCTAAATAAAATTGCATATAGTGCTGACCGAAATCAGGCATTTGTCGGTGGACAGGATTATTATTTTTTGATGGTGGATGGAAAAAGACAGACTAAAAAAATGGGCTGGGTAAATTATATGGAAAAGGAAAATAATGAATGGATTAGTAAAGGTCAAGCTAGCTATTTTTTTGACTAAATTTCATAATGCTCTATGAATCTATGTAATTGTTTCTGTATTTAGATTAAGGGCTGTCTCGATTAGATTCCAAGATGGACTTTTCAATTTGGTACACTAATTATATTCTTCCAAGTCATTGGCAAATAGACTCACTTGAAAAAGTGCTCTACCAGTTCCTTAGTAGGTATTACAGATCAGTTATGGCTGCTGTTCCAAATATTTATCGGAATAATGATGGGAATGAAAATAAGGGAGCCTTCCAACTCGCTTCTTCGGTCTCTCCAATTTCGCGTCCTAACTTGAAGTCGACAATAAAAAACAAGGGAACACTGACATTGCTCAGGTTAAAAGTTCCTTTACATTAATGCCGAAGCACCATTTTCAACCTTTTGGACTTTACCATTGTTCCACAACATAAGTGTACACTTGGGGAATGGGTAGTGATTTCAGTACAGAGTAAAGGAGTTACAGCTTTAGTGTTAAGTTTATCTAAAGCTTTGAAGATGAAGTTTTCTGTTGATGGTGTTAAGTAGTTGGTAAACAGTTTTTTATGATTTGTTTTTTAGATCGAAATCTTTGGTGAAAAAAAATAATCTCTTCAAAAAATAGTAGTAAATTAATGCTTATTGGATGATAGGATCGAATGATATGATAAGGTTTTTTACTAAAATAGTCTTGTTTTCCATATTCCCGATCACTTCTTTTTGGTTGGTTTTATTTTTCGACCAAGGGCGGACAGATTCCTTTTATAGAAGGTTTACTACCCCTAAGCAAAGCGCATTGATTATAGGTAATTCCAAAGCCGCTCAAGGAATAGTTCCAAATGTATTGGACGCTGAATTAATGGAGCTATTTAATGCCCCCATTTATAATTATAGCTTTTCTGTTAATAATTCCCCCTATGGCTCTATATATCTTAATAGCATAAAAAGAAAGTTAGATGAGAATGCTAGGGGTAGTTACTTTATCGTAACTATTGATCCTTGGGGAATATCCAGTTATAAAGAAGATCCAAATGACACCTCAATTTTTGATGAAAATAATAAGTTCTTACATGAAGTGAAAAAAGTGGATTTGGATCCCAATTGGTATTATTTAAATGGTCATTATAAAAATTCTTTTTACGAAATACCATTACAATGGCTTAGACCTGGTCCATCCAAACTGCATGACAATGGTTGGTTTGAAACCAAAAGGGAGATGTCAGAGAATGCAATTTCATACAGGACTGGCGTTATGGTAGAAATGTTCGAGGGCTATCTGAGGGAATTTACTTTTTCTGAAGTAAGATTAAAATATTTAATGGAAACCATTTTATTTTTAAAAAACTTTGGTGAGGTATACCTTGTTAGAATGCCTTTAGAAAAGCCAATTCTTCAAATTGAGGAAAGATTAATGGGTGATTTTGATCAATTGATGATGGAGTTTTCCTCAGATTTAGAAGTGCCTTATATTGATTTTACCAAGCAGGAAACGAGCTATGAGTTTAAAGATGGTCTTCATCTATCCTCGAAAAGTGCCAGGGCTTTTACTGCCGACCTTGCCAACTGGATTAAGTTAAATTCCTCTTCTGCTGTTACCACTATAACAAGTAAATAGTACTGATTTGAACCTTAGATAATAAATAACTTTATAATTCAGTTCCTATCTTTCCAGATTTATGCTGCTCTAAGCTTTTGGGTAAACAGTGACTTGGAATAAAAAATAAGGGAGTCTCCCAACGCTCCTATTCGATTTTATGAATTCCTTTTTCTGCTTTAGATTTCCTTTGAATTCGCTAGTTATCGAATGAAGTACAATTGCCCAAGTCTAAAAGTCTTTCATGTCAATGACAAAGCGGTATTTAACATCCCCTTTAATTACCCTGTCCCAAGCTCCATTGATATCTTCCATTTTTATCATTTCTATGTCTGAAACAATATTGTGCTCTGCACAAAAGTCTAGCATCTCCTGAGTTTCCTTTAGTCCACCTATCAACGAACCGGCAATATTTTTCCTCCCGAAAATGATCCCCATAGTATGTAGGTCCACAGGCGTTGCCCCCAATACCACCATGGTTTTTCCGACCTTTAGTAAGGGAATATATGGATTGAGATCATGCTTTACAGGTACAGTATTTAAAAGAAAGTCAAAACTGCCAATGTTGGCCTTCATTTGCTCTTCATCTTTTGATATAAGGACTTCATTGGCTCCTAAGTGCATGGCATCTTTACCCTTTTCTGGCGAAGTAGTGATCATCACTACATGTGCTCCCAAGGCAGCTGCAAATTTAACCCCCATATGTCCAAGACCTCCAAGACCAATAATTCCAACCTTTTGGTCTTTACCTACCTTCCAATGCATAAGCGGGGAATAGGTAGTAATTCCTGCGCATAATAAGGGAGCTACGGCTTTAGTGTCTAGCTTCTAGGCGGCATATCCTTCTGTATTGCTCATGACTCTGATATTTATGCTTGTTAGATTAAAGTTCAGTTAATACAATTTACAAAATACACAGTGTAAAATATGTAATCTGTTGATAAAAAGCTGGTTAGTTGGTGTTTGGGTGCCTCGCTTCACACGGTCTAGGTAACAGTCTTACATCTAAATAAAGAACAAAAAAAATGGAACCCCGAGGATTCGTTACCGAAAGTAAAAAGGTTCCAGTTTCATTCTTAAAATCCTTTGATCCTGCTAAGTGAGGTGAATCAAATCTAGTTTCTAAATTAAAAGCCTAATCCTATATCAGTATTGGGAAACTTTTTCATGGTAGCAATATGTCTCTTATAAAAGGCCAATGAAGCGGGCATACCCCATTCGAAATAGCGGTGTCCCTCGCTAGCCATTTCTTTTGGATCAACATTTAGATTGAAGACCCATGGAGCAGTGCCAACCTTTGAGAGGGTAGAGGCATCAATATTTCTTCTTGTTTCAGTTACGTCAAATACCTGGAAGTGGACTTTGTAATCTTTCCATCTCAAAGCACAGAAATCAGTTGAGTTCCATAAAAATACTACTTGACGATGGGAGCGTCCGTTTTCAGTTAACAAATATGAAGTTTGGTCTATACCATCAAAATATAAATTATTTGGAAGTTGATCCAATACGCCTCCTAAACGCAAGCAAACCATATAAAGATCAGAAAGGTCTATCAGTTCATTGGTTTCTTGTCCTGGTTCGATCATTCCCTTCCAGTAAGCTATTCCAGGAACTCTGACACCACCTTCCCAGGTCGTTCCTTTTCCGCCACGCCAAGGGTGGTATCCCGCATCTGGAAATACATCTTCATTTGCTCCATTGTCTGAGGTAAAAAAGACCAAGGTGTTTTCAAGCAGACCATTATCTTCAAGTACCATCATAATCTCTCCCACAATATCATCCATTTGAACAATGGCATCTTTAACTGGCATTGCAGCAGGGCTTTTGCCTATATATTCTTCGCCACAGTAAGTGTCATTATGGATGGCGGTAAATGAGTGAACTAGAAAGAATGGCTTGTCAGTATTATTATTGATAAACTTGATGGATTCCTCTTTTAGTCTTTCGTCGATTTGTCGGAGATCATCAATATTATTGATTTCAAAACCAACCTCTCTCGGCCCACCTTTTTTCCCCATGATCAGTCCTTCTGGTTGCAGTTGAAATGCTTTATCATGAAGCTCCTTATTATTGATCATATCTGAATATTGTCTTTCCACCAAAAACTGGCTATAGTCCGATTGTACTGCTGGAAGCCCATAGAAGTAATCAAAACCAACTTCATGGGGCAACATATTTTCACCTTCACCAACATGCCATTTTCCTATCAGAGCCGATTGATAGCCAGCTGATGAAAGCAGTTCTGCTTGTGTAACTTCTATATCCCAAGGGTTAGTAGTAACCTTGTCTCCACTCAGTAATGGTCGGGTAAGTCCACTTCTAATAGGTTGTCTTCCGGTTACCATCATCGCTCTTGATGAGGTACAGGTTGGTGTAGAATAGAAAGATGTAAAACGCTTACCTTCTCGTGCCAGACGATCAACATTTGGAGTAGGAGCCCCGACGGCTACACCTCCGCCATTTACACCAATATCTCCCCATCCCAGATCATCCACCAGAAAGATAAGTATATTGGGCTTTTGACCTGTTTTTGATGCTAAGTCTTTTAATTTTTGATTCGCAATTTTCTCTTGTTCTGGTCGTGGGATGATAGGTTCTAGGTTTTCTTTTATGACGACAGATTCATCAAATATGCTTATTTGCTGGGCTTCTATTTGTAGAGAAAATATTAATGCCAGAATACTGAATGTGATTTTTTTCATAACAATCAATTTTATGGGACAAAGGTTTAGTTAAAGAGAAACTATTGGTATAATTTATAGAAAAAAAATGATTAAATAAACATGTTGTTTAGTTCAGTAACTTTTAACTTTGGCAGAAGTTGACGGATTGGGTTGCAAAGTATTCTTTCGATAATTTGATTCTTTTTAATTTGTTTTTCAGGTGTTTATAAAAATTGCGGTGCAGGGATTATAAATTTCAGAATTCTCCATCCTCCAATACGATTGATTTCTTCAATACCATACAACTCTCTAATGATCATCTCAATACTCAATACCCATGACTTTCTCCTAATGACTTTATACTCCTATCTGAACTAAAGAAATTACAAACCGTATATATAATTCATGTTTTTTGTTAATGATCTCCTGTTTATTTTATGGAACATTATTATTTTGTTTTACTATGAAACATTTTTACAAGTTCAGCATTATACTGTATTGTCTGACGCTATCTCGATCGGTTTATTCCCAAATCAATGATGCTGTCCCACAAGAATTGATTGCTTCCTATTTGAAGCTGATTCCCAACCCTCAGGAAGTGTATTCAGGAGGTCAATATGCCGTGAGTGAAGCGTTTCATATCGAAGGAACTGCATTTTTGGAATCATCGGAATTTACAGAAGGCAGCTTAAGTATTAATGGCCTCTTCTTTGAGAACATCCTTTTGAATTATGATATTCAGAAAGATCAGCTTGTCACTTTCCATCCCAATAACTATCAGAGAATAATATTAAATGCCAGAAAAGTGGATTCGTTTACCATGGGAAATGGTAGATATTTTATTAAAATCAATGGAAATACTGATTACTACCTTCACAAAAATGGATATTACGAAGTACTCTTGGAGGGAGAAATGGCAGTATTGGCTAAGCACAGCAAAGTGGATGAATTAAAAAAGGAGGTTAGCAGCGACGACGTTCGGAAGTTTTATTTCATTCATAATACCCATTTTTTTATTTTTTCAAATGGCCAGTTTTACCGGATTAAGAAGAAAAAGGATTTGGCTTCGTTGCTGGGAATTCCTAAAAAGCAAATGAATAAGGTCCTCAAGAAAGAACAGCTTAAGTTCAAAAAGCAAACAGCGGAAAGTTTGGTGGTTGTTGTTCAAGCTCACTTGTCAAATGTATCTAAAAACTAAGTGATGAAAGTTTACAGGTTGATTTTATGCTTTAGCATCGTCTTTAATCTTTTTCCTTTGGTAGCTGTTTCCCAGGAAGTTGAAGATGAAAAGATTTCTGGCTTGTTCCCCGGGATCAGCTTTGCACGCTTTGTCAATGCCATAGAAAAAGAAACTAACTATCGCTTTTTCTTTAAAAGGGACGATATTGAAGGCATTCAGGTGAATGTCAGTGCCAGTCAAAATGATCTGAAAGATATCCTAGATCTTATTTTTAGTGAAACAGAACTCCACTATACCATCGATCGCCAAAAAAGGGTGTTTATTCACCGTTCTCAAGAATTCCATACGCAATTGTCCAATGATTTTTTTGATAAGGAGTCCTCCGAAAGCGACCAACAAATTCAGAATAACGAGAGTTATCTGGACAGGGCTTATACCAAAAACAAATTATGGCGTATCGGTGCACCTGAGCCTTTGCAAACTGGAGAAAAAGCTTCATTGACAGGTACTGTTTATGGCTTAAAATCCGGTGAGCCTGTTTTTGGAGCAGTTATTTTTGAGAAGAATGATTATACCAGGGTAGTCACAGATGAAAATGGTCGTTTTAGCATTTCACTGCCCGTTGGCCGTCACACCCTGTTTATCCAGCATTTGGGCCAGTTTCAGGAACAGCGGCAAATAGAACTTTTGGGAAATGGAAACTTGCACCTGCAAATTGATGAAAGCATTGTTTCTTTGGATGAAGTGGTGGTAAGTTCTGATAGGCTCTCCAATATCAATCGATCAGAAATGGGCGTGGAGGTAATGTCCATAGAGTCCATGAAGAAGCTTCCTTCATCCATGGGTGAAGTTGATGTCATCAAAAGCATTTTGACTTTGCCGGGTGTAAAGACAGTGGGGGAGTCCAGCGTGGGCTTTAATGTAAGAGGGGGGGCGGCTGACCAAAACTTGATTTTACTTGACCACAGCACCATTTATAATCCTTCACACTTTTTCGGTTTTTTTTCCTCCTTCAATGCGGATATGGTGGATAATGTCGAGTTGCATAAAGCAGGGATGCCAGCTGATTTGGGAGGACGGCTTTCTTCTGTTTTGGATATACAGGGCAAATATGGTAATCAGGAGAAGCTGCACGGAAAAGGTGGTATTGGGCTTTTGACGAGTAGACTGACACTGGATGGGCCTTTAGGAGATAATACCAGTTTTTTGGTCAGTGGAAGAACGACCTATAGTAATTGGCTATTGAATTTAGTTAATGATAGATCGGATTTAGATGCTGCTGGAGCCTCATTTTATGACCTAAACCTCAACTTGAAACATCAATTTGACAATAATAATATCTTGAAATTTTCCTCTTATTGGAGCCAGGATGATTTCAATTTTGATGCCGACACCTTATATAATTACAGCAACAGAAATTTCAATATCAATTGGACCCATTATTTCAGCAAAAGGCTGGAAAGTGAAATTATCTTAGGATATGACCATTATCAATTTGGGATAGAAGGTAGGGAAGATAGTTTGAGTGCCTTTGACTTTGATTTTGATATCGCCCAGTACAATTTTAAGGCCCATTTTGACTACGATTATAATGATCGTCACCACCTTAACTTTGGCTTGGACAATATCTACTACCAGCTTAACCCCGGTAGAAGGCAAGCTATAGGACCATCTTCCATAGTTGTTCCAGAGACTGTTAATGGGGAAACGGCCATGGAAACAGCGTTCTTTATTAATGATCTTTTCGAAATCAATGACAAACTCAGTATCAATTATGGACTAAGGTATGTTTTGTATAGCTTTCTCGGACCAAACGACTTGTATGAATATTCCCCCGGCTTAGCCAAAAACGAGTCTACCATTATAGGTCAAAAATCATATGGCAATAATGAAATCATAGAAACATATCATGCACCTGAAATCAGGGTGTCTGCGAGATATATTTTAGACAATTTTACCTCAATAAAAGCCGGATACCATACTACCAGACAATACATCCATCTATTAACCAATACCTCTTCGATTACTCCAACGGACACTTGGAAACTCAGTGATCCATTTGTTAAACCTCAACAGGGTAATCAGGTATCTTTGGGCTTTTACAAAAACCTTGGTCAGGGCCTAGTGGAAACTTCTATTGAAGTCTATCATAGAAGCATGAAAAACCTTATTGATTATAGAAGTGGGGCAGAACTATTGCTCAATAATGAAATAGAGCAGGATGTACTCAATACCGATGGAAGAGCTTATGGTGCTGAATTGATGATAAAAAAGCCCACAGGTAGATTGAGTGGTTGGCTTAGCTATACTTACTCCAGGTCGCTTCTTAAAACATCCCCTGATGAACTTGCTGAAAAGGTCAATGATGGAAAGTGGTATCCGAGTAACTTTGATCAGCCTCATGATATTATGCTGGTGACCAATTATGAGTTTAACAAAAGGGCAAACATTTCGATGAATGCCAATTACAGCACTGGACGCCCTATTACACTACCTGTGGCCAAGTTTAACTATAATGGTTCCGAACAGGTTTATTATTCAGATAGAAATGCCTACCGAATACCTGACTATTTCCGAATTGACCTATCCTTGAATCTAGAGGGAAGTCATAAAATCAAGAAATTGGCCCACGCCTCATGGTCTTTGGGCGTCTATAATGTATTGGGAAGAAGCAATCCCTATTCTGTATACTTTACTCCTGTAAATGGGATTTTGAGAGGGTACCAGCTATCCATATTTGCCCAGCCTATTCCTTATATTACTTATAATTTTAAATTCTGAATTGAGGATGAAAAATATATATATCAAGCTGCTTTATTGTGTGCTTCCTCTGCTGAGCTGGGGATGCAGAGAGATCTATGATCCAGAAATCAAACAGGAAGAACTTGAAATTCTCGTGGTGGAAGGGCATATAGAAGTAGAGGGTGGTGTTTCAAAAGTGAGTTTAAGTTATACTTCTCCCATTTTTTCCGATGGGTCTTCCTTTCAAAACATACCCAATGGAGAAGTAATTGTAGAATACCAAAGCCCGGGAGGGGAGCTTATCCAATTTCCTATGCAAGGTGATCAATCAGGTAATTACCTGCTGGATACTTATTTGGACAGTGAACAAGAATATAGATTGAACATTAATGTACCAGAAAAGGGTAGGTACCTAAGTGAATGGATAAAACCCCAAATTAGCCCGCCCATAGATTCAGTAGGCTTTTTCCAAAATGAAAATGATGATGTAGAGGTTTACCTCAACACCAAGGGAGAGGCAAATGCCCAATATTTCATTTGGAATTTTGAAGAAACATGGATCTTCAATACGCCTATTATCAGCTTACTCAAATATGTTAGGCGAAGTGAGACCAGGGACACCATTGTGGCCAGGACTCCTGATGAAATGACTGATCAATGCTTTCTTTCAGAAAAATCAAATAAGGTTATCATAGGTTCTTCCGGCCAATATAGGGACCAAATCATTTATCAAAGAGAAATTCAGCAGATTCCCTTTGGCTCAGAAAAGTTGGGAAGGCGATATTCTATTTTGGTCCAGCAAAGAGCCATACCAAAAGAGGCATATGATTTCTATGAAATACTTAGGAAAAATGCGGATGATATCGGAGGAATATTCAGCCCCTTACCTTCAAATTTGAGCAGCAATATCCATCATGAATCCAATGATGAAATAAAAGCAATAGGGTATGTTACCGTAGGGACTTCCGTGGAAAAGCGAATATACATTGGCCGTCATGAAATATTAAATTGGCGTGTCAATATCCCTTTTTATGCGGGCTGTGAATTTTCAGTAGATACTGTTGAGGTGCGATATGTTACAGAAAATTTCAATAATAATTATAGGGTGCCAGTAGCTGCATTAACTGCCGCCAATGATCCAAGGATAATCATTGGTTACCTTGGGTCAAGCAGAAAATGTACAGACTGTACCTTAAGAGGACAAAAGGAAAAACCTGATTTCTGGGAGTATTAATCGATATAGAACATGAGAATTTTTATTTATTTATTCCCACTCCTTTGTTGCAAACTATCTCTTGCATTGGCTTTGCAAGAGACCAAGCTCTATGATTTTTCTGAGCAGGTTTATATACATAAAAGTAAATCCATTGCAGTCACGGGAGAAACTGTTCCTTTTTCGGTGGATATTAGATCGCATGATAAGCCTACCTTTTCAAAAATGGCCTATGCGGATTTGATAAGCAGGGAAGGTGAAAGGATGACTGGAACCATCATTCCCTTGGAATCAGGTAAGGCTAACGCATACCTAACAATCCCTACAGGGATTCCTTCAGACCATTACCTCCTCAGGGTGTATTCGAGGTTGGCCAGTAGCTTGGGGAATGAAAATCATTACCACCATAGCTTGATCACAGTAATCAATCCCGAAATTCCTCCCCAAGGTAGCCAACAAATAGGAAAGGCTTGGGAAGAAAGAAGTGTCAAAAGCCCCATCAAGTTGAGCTTAAGTAAAGAAACACTGGCCCAAACTGAAGAGGCTGAACTTATCATAACAGCTCCTTTAAGTAAAGATCTGAGCATTTCGATAAGCAAAAAGAATCCATACCTGCCAGACTTGAAGGTTAAAAGGCTAGACACTGAAATACATCAGCCAAGAAGTTATGAATTAATTCCTGAATTGAGGGGGCATATTATTAAAGGGGCTATCTCAGGTTCTCAGATAGATACTACTCAGGTTTATTTCCTCTCTGCCCACGGGAAGAAATCGGATTTGTTTTTAGGAAAGCCTAATAAAAATGGTCAGGTGTTTTTTGAAATGGGGGCCATGAAAGATTATGATTTTTTGCTTCTCCAGACTGAACAGGATACGGTGCCATTTGGTATGTCCATCCAGCACCCCTTTGCCCCAGCACCAAATGAGGAACTTTTAGCCTTTCCTCCATTGCAGCTTGCTGAAAAGGATATGGATTTATTAAATGACATGGTAATATCTTCCTCAACAACGGGTTATTATTTTAAACCTGAAGAAAGCATAGGTCAGACCATTATCACAGGATTCGATGCTGACAGAGCGTATCACTTGGATAATTATAATCGCTTTGCTGACGTGGCGACTACTTTAAAAGAGTATGTTCCTACGGTGATGGTCAGGAAAAATGGGGGAAAATATCATTTTAAACTTTCCAATTTTCCAGAAGATCGCATGTTTAAAAATAACCCATTGATGCTGATTGATGCCATGCCTGTTTTTGACAGTGATGATCTAGGGAAACATCGTGCAGATAGTATAGAAAGAATTGAGGTGGTAAACAGGAATTTCTATATACTTGACAATATTTTTGAGGGAGTGATCAATATTAAATCTTACCACAACGACTTTGGTGGTTTCCCCATCCCGGACCGGGCACTATACCTTGAATATCCAAAAATTCAACAAGCAGTGGACTGGAAGTTTAATAGTCCATTAAAAGAAGAGGAAGACCGTTTGCCTGATTTCAGGACCATTCTTTTCTGGGATGAAAATATCCATGTAGATGAAGAGGGAAAAGCAAAAATTAAGTTTACTACTTCTCAGATACCCGGAGAATACGAAATTAAAGTGAGCAGTATCTCCTCTGATGGGATACAGCACTGGTCTAAGATGGAGTTTGAAGTTTTAGGAGACTAATTAAATAAAGAACCAAAATCGTTTATAAGCCTTTAGCGGTTATCAGTCTTTAATGTAGCGGTGATTTGGAACAATTAATATAGGGGCTCCCAACCTGTCTGTCAATTGGCAGGCTTTATACTCCCGCCTATTCTACATGCGTAGAGAGTAAGGAACGAATTCAAAGCCATCTTATTTGGATTGAAACCGCCAAGAACTAATAAAAAGGCTCCTGTTTTTTCCGGCTTATCTTTAACTACTTTTGCAAAACCTTCAAACTTTTGAGTACACTGACCCTTTTATGAATTATGCAGTGCGTTGTAAATTAAAGTTTTGTATAGAAAATCCTTTTGTAATGAGCCAGATTGCTAGTACTATTTCCAACAACGCTGTCGGAAAGGCTAATGCAATATAAGTAGGAGTAATGACACCTATAATGCCAAACATGAGCAGTAGACTTGCTATAATACCGCCTAACACAGTGGCAATAAGACCCCATATAGATAGGGACCTTGGGATAAGTTTTGATTGATACAAAATAGAATAAAATATGAGGTTGCCCACACTCAGAATTAAGGGCATTGCCACATGGTTTATTAAATCTCTACCCGACCGTATTAAATTATCTAATGTTTGAAAATACGATAATTCGGGACTTCCTGCTTTGAAAAAATCTTGGCTCAAGGACAATAGTAATAGGATACTTAACCAACCTATAAAAATAAATGTTACAGAAATAATTCTAAAAACAAGAAAACCAATTGTTAGACAGAGGTTGATTTTATTCAGTACCGAAAATAGTATCATAGGAATGCTAACATAAATTAGGGCTAAGATAAACTGCATGAAAGCTCTAATTAATATTGGATTAGCTTTGATGGAAATATTTTCCAGGTTATTAAGCTCATCAATTACTGGATCTATACTAAGAATACCTACAACTATGCTAAGAATTAATAATACACCTACAATAATCGATTTTTTTCTGATTGGAGCCATGATATTTTTGTTTATTACTATTTATCACAAAAATAGAATGGTCTTATGAGGAACGCATTGACTTAAGTTAAGAAGCAATTTATCTGTTCATTAATCTTTTTTTAATTCGGCTTAAAGACTCCGGTTTAATCCCCAAGTAGCTGGCAATTTGATGTTGAGATGCTCTTTGGAGCAAATCTGGTCTAGTTTTCAGCAAATTCAAATAACGTTCTTCTGGACTGGATGTTTTAAACTCAGTAAATGATTCTTGTTGCTTGGTTAAAATTACTTCAGCTATTACCCTTGATAAGGATTCTAATTGCGGGTATTTTTGAAACATTTCTTTTTCCACTGTGGGATTACCTACATTTACTACTATATCCTCTAAGCATTCTAAGTAATATGGTGAAGGTATTGGTTTGCCAAAATTGGCTGGTGTAACAACTTGTTCTTCTGTATAAAACTCTATGGTTTTTTCTTCCCCATCTTTCAAAAAATAACTTCTGACACATCCCTCCAATATAAAATAGCATTCATTAGAAAAATCACCTTCCTTAAGTAGAATGGTCCCTTTTTTATAGCTTTTGAAAAACGCACTTTCATAAATAGCATTCTCTAACTCCTCTGTAATTGCAGTATACTTTGAGAGGTATTTTAATATTCTAATTTCCAAAATTCAATACTTTTTGTTTTGTAAACCAATACTTGGATGCTGCATCTAGAATGTATGGTATAAGGATTTAACGATGAGCTACTACCTCCCTGATGCAATATACATGTAGTTTATGTTGGTTTGGTAAACCTAATGTAAATATAACTCTAAGGACAATTGGGATAGCTAAATCCTAAATCTTCCACCTATACTTCATCAGATAAATTACAACAAATAATCAAAATTCACTCACATTAGGAAGGAAAGGAAGGTGCAGTCTATGACTACACCTGATGGGGGGAGAGTGTTATACATCACCCAGTTGGGGGACTTATTTATATTTCATTCATTAATTTTTCAGAACTCCAAACAGTGGCAAATTCTTCATTTAAATTCGCGAGGGTAGTCAAGTGTATTAATTCAGCGTCATATTTTTCTCCGTTGATTCCAATTCGGTCAAATGCTGCAGTGGCATCAGCAATTAAATATACATCGTAACCAAAGTTTCCGGCCATTCGAGTGGTTGTTGATACACAATGATTTGTGGTAATCCCAACTATCACTAGACTTGTAATCTTGAATTTATCTAATTGTTCCTTTAGATTGGTTCCGATAAAAGCACTGTTTACATTTTTTGTTATGATAGGTTCATTTTCTTTGGGCAAAACATTTTCATTGAACCCAAATCCTGGGTTTTGATGATTAAGTTTCGAATCCGGGTTTGTAGAACTATGTCTAATATGAAAAATGGGCAAATTTAGTTCACGCCATTTATTTAGTATCTTACCGCAAATGATTTCAGCATTTTTATTATTTCTGTTTCCACCCCAATAGTTTTCATCCAAAAAGGCTTTTTGTACATCTATAAGAATTAAAGCTGGTTTTTTTTCTCTTAATTTCATTTAAATTTTAATTCAGTTCTAATGACATATTCCGCTTTTACAATATTGGCTGTTCGTTGTTTTATGCTGTTTTTCTCTAAGAAATGCCTAGGTTAAATAAAACACCCCACATTAAGGGGTATTTTACCCATCCCCAAAAACAAAAGAGCCTCGGCTTTGACGAGGTCTTCTAAGATATGGTTTTTTCTACTGGAATTGCAAATTCCAAGGATAGGAAGGTTTAGTTACAGACTGGACCTAGTCGGGGAGTTCCGGCTTCTTAACCTAAGGTTCCTGAGCCTGTCGAAGGGCCGAAGCTTTCAAAGTTATTATAGGACTTAAATTACCTTATCAGGATTTGAATGTCTACTCTAAATGTTAGGAATCTAAATGACAGTAGTTTTTGACTTTTTCCTTGGGTATTCATGGCGCAACACCAAAATTCCATTCCCATTTTTATAATCCAGCCTGTTATCTAACTTTTTTATAGATTGCATATTCCAACAAAAGGACCTTTATAATGAGAAAAATAATTGTTTTATCGATGCTAACAGTGGACGGTGTAATACAAGGGCCAGGCGCACCTGAAGAAGATTCTTCCGGTGGCTTTGAGTTTGGTGGCTGGGTAGCCCCTTATGGTGATGAAGCATATGACGATGCGGTGGCAAAAGAACTGGGAGAACAAGTAGATTATCTTTTGGGACGAAAAACATTTGAGATTTGGGAGAATTACTGGCCTGATCATGCAGACTTTTGGCCACAGATCAATGATGGTGTCAAATACGTCCTTTCAGGGACAAGGGAAAAATCAGACTGGAAAAACTCTGTGTTCCTAAGGTCTATTACCGATATTCAAAAGCTGAAAGGTACTGAAGGAAAGGATATTCAGGTTTGGGGCAGCGGCCAACTTATTCAGTTGTTGTTTGCCCATGATTTAGTAGACGAGCTAAGGCTCAAAATTCACCCCTTGACTTTGGGAAAAGGGAAAAAACTTTTTGACTTTGGAGTGATCCCTTTAGCATTTAAGTTGACCGAATGTAATTACACCTCAAAAGGAGTGATCTTGGCTAATTACACACGTTCCGGAAATGTCGAGACAGGGACTGTGGGGAAATAAAAACATTTCTTACTGGGCTGATTCCTTACTGCTTTTTAAGCTGTTCAGCTTTTCCAATTCTTGAGCTAGGACTTTTTTTTCCCCTTCAGGGTCCTGAGGATTTGGTATTATATTGTATTTACGTATGTTCTACCTCTTCGTGGTACGAAGCAAAAGAATCTCCCACCGTTAATTCAATACGTCATATTGGGCTTGCCTTGCCGTCAGGTAGGGGAGGGGCCTGCTATGCCGCAGTCTCTATCAAGCTTCTATGTTCAAGCAGGGCAGATCCTCCCAATGAAGGAAATCATATTGTCATACATCAATGCGATCCGCCTTGGTGTAGAAACAACCTCCTAATAGAAAAACTATTTATGTTATAAATTTTCAGAGCAGTGCTGACTTATACCTTAGTATCAATGGTCTTCTGACGTAAATGAGCCTAGATCTGTTCCATTCTTACTGCTTCTACTTTTACTTTTAGTCATCAAGGTGCCTATTTTATTTGAAGGTGTGGAAAAAACGAAACAGCTTCTTTATGCAGCATAGTGTTAAAAAGTATCTTTTGGATATTGCCATATTCAATAGAAACCCTCAAAGAATTTCTTGGAGATGAAAGAGATTTTATAGAATATGAATCCAACAAACTTTTACCTAGGGAATTGGAAATAATAGGTGAGGCGAAGAATCGTCTTCTAGAAATTAACCCAGAAATTGAAATTAATGAAGCTAAAAGAATTCTAAACTCATCAATCAGTTAAATTAAATGGCCGGCTTAATATTCTGATTCACACTAAAAAGGTTTTCAGGATCGTATTGCTTTTTTATTTCGGCCAAACGGCTATAATTATGTTTATAGCTAGCTTGAACACGTTCTTGTCCTTCGTCCATCATAAAATTAGAATATGCACCTCCTGATGAATACGGATGCAAGGATTCCCAATAATCCTTACACCATTTCGTAATCTTACTGGAGTTTGCTGGATCTGGATCTACCCCCACAATGACACCTGCATACTTGGCATCACGGTATGCCCAAGGGGTATCTTCTGCGCCCACTCTGCTAGCTGCCCCACTGAGTGGGTATAAATGCATTTGAGAAAGCGGAGTGGGTATAGAAGAGCCAAATTTGAAATGTTGTTTTCTTACTTCTGGCCCTAATTCATTGAAGAAGTCTGCACGCCAATACCACTGAAGCCCAGGAGGAAACAATCCGTCAAATAAGGTCTGAATAGAAGGGTAAGGCATTTCACCTAGGTGTTCAAATATAGGATTTTGAGCTAGGATAGGCTTGAATGTCTCTTTGGCTTTATCCATCTCGCCAGTATAGCACCACACTATTCCACAGAATTGCTTATGGTGTAAGGCCTCAGGGAATGGTGGACCAGGAATTTCCAAAGTGGCGATAAACCCATTTAACTCATCTGGGGATTTATGGATGAAATCCTGGTACCATTTCATTATTTCGTCTGTTTTTTCAATAGGCCACAAAGTAGGACCTCCAAAAACAGTTTTTACTTTATGAGCTTGAAATTTAAAAGAGGTTATAACCCCAAAATTTCCACCTCCCCCTCGGATGGCCCAGAATAAATCTGTATGTTGTTTGGCGTTTACCGTTACAAAGGATCCATCAGCCAATACCATGTCAGCTTCTAACAAGTTGTCTATGGTCAGGCCGTACTTTCTTGCAAGATAGCCAATTCCTCCGCCCAGTGTTAATCCTCCAACTCCAGTGGTAGAGATAATTCCTGCAGGAATAGCAAGTCCAAAAGCATGGGTTGCATGGTCCACTTCTCCCCATAGGTTTCCTCCACCCACCCGAACGGTATTGTCGGAGGTATCTACATGGACAAACTTGATCCCTGATAAATCGATCACCAATCCGTCATCGCAAATACCCAGACCACCACCATTGTGACCACCACCTCTTATGGCGATTAATAGATTGTTTTCTCTACCAAAATTTACGCACGCAATCACATCAGCAACATCCACACATTTCACAAGCATTCCTGGTCGCTTGTCAATCATTGCATTATATACCTTTCGTTCTTCATCATAGTTAGGATCTTCCGGTAGTGTTATGGTTCCCCTAATCTTTTGGCTAAGATCTTCAATTAAACTAGCATTAATCTTTTGAGTAGACATGATGGTGTGGACTTGTTTAGAATAATATATCGAATTTTATCAATATATCAAAGACAAGTGTTTGACATATAGGTATATCCTTGCTGGTCCAGATTTGCAATCTGGACCTATAAATACAAGGCATTTGCAATGCCCAAAAATGAAATACAATAGTTTGCTCTCAGTCTCTGTACTAAATTATTAATGTCTCTATTTTCAATTACTTCCCCCACTTAGGGTATTTTTACCTATTCCCTGAAGCAAAAAAGCCTCCACTTAGACAAGGTCTTCTAAGGTATCGTTGTTTTTACTGGAATTACCAATTCCCAGGATAGTAGGGAGCATAATTCAACCAGTCGGGGGTAGGACCAACGGGTGGGTTTATGGCTCTGGGCTGTTTACTCTACTGCCTGTTGGTGTTTCGTACATCGGCCAATTAGCTTTTCTATTTAATCCCACCAAATGCACCAAAGCACATGTTTTTATGTAGAATTTCAACTTTTCTAAACCCAACATGCTTCATTAGGTCTAATTGATAATTCATTGACCTTGGGGAATCTTCCTTCTCCACATAGTCTAAAACTTTTTGCCGATACTCCTTTCCGTTCAATGACTCTAGATAGTCGCCATAACCTTTCCCAAGTATACTCATTAAGTAGTTCTGTATCCTGTGTGATTAAGTCCGAAATCATTAAGCATCCATCGGGCTTTAGTAGCTTAAAAAGCTTGTTGAATGTTGTTTCCCAGTCTTTGTCATCTCTTAAATGATGTAAAACTGCTCCTGCTAAAATAATATCATAGTAATTCTCAGGTAATGCTACTTCTCTAATATCGCCTTGTAAAATAGTCACATTGTTATTGGTCTTTTGAGATACTCTTTCAAATGCCTTATCTAACATAGGCTTGCTTAAATCAACCATTGTACAGTTTAGGTTTCCAATCTTTGTTAACATCTTTAAGGTATAATTCCCTCCTCCACAACCTATGTCCAATAGATTTTCAGCATTCGGAACAATTCTTTTTGATGCTTCTGTAATAAGCTCCAATGAAATTTTTGCATCTATAGTTGAAACTTGGCCTGTATCTAGGTTGGAAAATCTATCTACATCTTTGTCAAACCTTTGCTTAATTTCTTCTATTGTCGATTTATTCATTTGATATCCTTTAGCTATTGTTTTCAATTTGGTATCGCTCTTTCACTTGTCACCAAGCCAAAAAAGGGGAAATGCAATCTAGGTAAAAAATAAACTATTTTCTTAAGACGATCAAGATTGCGCTTAAAACATCCTTGGACAGCTTGTCCCGATTATTAGGGTTTAACCGGTTAGCCTGCTCCCTGTATAAATTAGGCAAGCCTCATTCCAAAATCAGGAATCAATAATTCAAAGGATAGGAGGGGCAGGGGCATACTCACTCAGACGGGTGGCATACTTCACGAACTTTGCTGGTCCAGATTTGCAATCTGGACCTATAAATACAGGGCATTTGCAATGCCCAAAAATGAAATATAATAATTTGCCCTTAGCCTTATAACCAAATTATTTATATCTCTATTTTCAATTCCTTCTATTCTATCCACCACTAAAACTAACCATCTCCCGATTCCCAACAAATACCCCACCTAGTGTATTTTTACCCATCCCCCAAAAGCAAAAACGCCTCGGCCTTAACGAGGTCTTCATAGATAAGGTTTTTAGTCTCATGAATCACAAATTCCCAGGATAGAAGGGGGGCATAATTCATCCAGTCGGGGGATAAGTTCCCAGCTCTATTAGCAAAACAATCCGTAATCTGGAATTACACATTCCATGGATAGGATGGTGTTATACTTAGTCACACTGCTATCAAATGTGATAAGCATCTTAGGCAAGATGAATAGTAAGCAAGGGCGAAACATAGTATCTACGAATAGGCTGGGCCCAACTACAAATTATACCCAGCCTGTTCTTATAGAGATGTACACCTTCTAATGGTCTAAAAAAGCCTATTTGGTTAAAATAATAAATACTAAACCACAAGGGTTGAAGCATCTTTAAGAATGGATGATTCTCCCGAATCATTCTCTACAATCATGGGTGTTCCTAAAGGAATGGAATTTTGGTCTCCAGATATTTTGAATTGCCTCCATATCTGTCTGGTGCCTTGACCAGCCTTCAAAGTTGGTAAACCGCTAATTGTAGGATTTGATTTCCCATTGGTATCTACCCAAGCTCCACTCCAATCACTTCTCAATGAAGGTCCATTCTCATTGGTAAAACTCACACCATACCTAACCTGTTCCACTCCGTACCAATGGCTTTCGGAAGTGGCTTCTTCTCCCCAAGAAGTAATTTCAATTGAGCTTTGAGAAGGTTGGCCCAAGGGAAGTAAAGACTTCCAGTGAGTGACCATTTCCTTCCATTGATTAACAACATTTTGTACACCAGTTATCATTCCCTGAAAAGGAGCAATCATTTGATTTCTCGTGTAAACAGCCCATTGTTCTGCTTGTTCTTTTGTCCATCCTAAATCACTGGCTTGTTGATTACCAGTACAATGGTCAGTAACCCAAAAAACCCAGCCTATATCTGCGCCACGGACAACTTTACTTGTCGTTTGTACCTGACCTTCCCTGTAAGCCAGCCAGTCGTTTAAGTATTTGCTTATTGCACCTGCCCAGCCAATAAATTGTGCACTTTCCTGATAGTTTGCACCTTCTGGAATGGGCTCTCCGTTACCATTGACAAACAAATCAAAGGAATTTTGTATATCCATCCAATCGGTCATATATGATTGGAACTGTGTATCATCATTTAATGAATCAGGACTAATGTCTGGTTTTGGCATTCCAAAAGAGGCCAGTTTGGCATTTAATAGCATCATCATTTGTCGGGTACTACAGAGCGCTGAAATACATAAAACCAAAACATTCAATGCAGTATTATCACCAGGGTTAGTACAGATATTGGCATTTAAAAACCTTGGGTCGGATAACATGTACAACTGAGATATTCCACTATCTTTTAAAGAAGGATCCAGCTGATTGGATAGTATGGGTAAAAGGGAATTTACTATATAATCCTTGTCTTCCGGAGAATCTATTGGGCTCTGATTATTTAGATTCTGCTGGTACCAACTCAAAAATGCGTTAATGGAATCTTGACCATTTTGTATTTGGTTGTTTTCCCAGAAGTTTTCAAGGTCTTGAACTGCCTGTTGAATAAGCTGACTGATATTTGGAGAGGATTTGCCAAACAATCCAAAAAGTTCAGAAAGGACTTTTACTACCACTCCTGCCCCGGTACTCCAGGGTGGAGGTAGCTGAGCGGAAGTTGTTCCAATTATTGATAAACTAAGGGATTCGATCTGTTGGTTGTTCATGTTTTAATCTAATGGTTAGTGATTACTGCTGATTTTCTTGAGATGTTCTTGTAAAATATTTGATTTATTAAACAGAGTTATTTTATGCACTTAGTCCAAACAATAGGTACTGATCCCTTTCGGTTATTGGTTAGATAAATAAAGGTCTTAGCAGTGTCCCATCAAACTTCCAAAACAGCTTTGGAAGAAGTAAGTAAAAAGTGTTTATAAATAAACAACTTATAATCGGTAATAAACAATATTTTATTGTAAATTTTATATGACCATTTCGGAGGTGGACATATACATAGAAAAGTTATAAATGGTATAATCGTTCACTGTTCGCACCGATCTGCTTTAATGCTAATGTAAATAACTATGTATATTGAGATACGTCAAATTGGTATTTTGGCATTTTGAAATTATCGATTTAAATTCTTTTCTATCACTGGGAGATGGGATACAAATTGGTCTAACTTAATGGACTATTAACCGACTGCATAATAAGAGCCATATGAACCGAGAGGTTCACAGCCTGTTCCGCAGACTTGCTTGATACGGTTTTCCCGCTATGGAGGGATAGGTGGTGAGAGGTTTGGGGGTGGAATTCCCCTTTACCTACTCGACTCTATGCAGTTATTCTTCTCCAAATTTCCCGTCCATTTCCTCTAAAATTAATTTTGTGTTATACCCATAACCGTCTTTAAAAACGAATTCAATATTTCGTATATTTTTTTCAATATTTCCTTCAATAACTATAAAATCAGCTTTTTTACCTTTTTCAATTGTACCTATTTCGGGGTTTGAAAGTACTCCCGCTCCATTGCTTGTCATAATTTTAATTGCCTCCTCGGTTGTAAATCCAGCTTCTTTTAATAGTTCAAAATTTCTTTGGTCTCCAAAACCTGGGAGTACGTGTCTTCCTGCATCAACTCCTGCCGTTAAAGTTCCCCCCATTTTAAAAAATTGGTATTCAAATTCCATTATTCGTTTTAGCCTTTTCTCCCTTATGTTATCACTTGTTTTCTGGGTGTCATAATTATTTCTTCTTTCACGATATTGCGAAAGTAAAAATGGCGACATTGCCCTTAAAGTGCGTTCATCTGCATAGGCTCTATTTGGAATACTCGCTTCGTATATGGCCAGGGTTGAAGTCAAGAAGACTTTGTTGTCAACCATCAATTGCTGAAGCCGTTTAACTTCCTCGCTATTAATAGTTAACTCATCCATATATTCTCTTGAGCCATCACAAATGCCGAATGTCTTGTTTTTTCTAAAATCGCTTGTGCTATTCAGTCCGTGTTCTATTCCATCAATTCCCAGATTTGTAGCTTGTTCAAAGGTGATTGAACATAAATGCCCTGTTACTTTCGCATTTCGTTTATGTGCTTCTTTGATGATGATTTCTAAATCACTTGGTGTTGTATTGCGATAAACTTTAAACCAGCTAACTCCTTTTCTAGTCCAATACTCAATAGTATCTCTAATCTGTTTTTCATTTTTCGGAATAATCATATTGGGATTTCCTCCTTTTCCAGTAAAAAATGGACCACTTGTTATTATGTTAGGGCCAAGAGATTCGCCTTTATTTATTTTATTGGAGAGTTCAACATCCTGTTCCGGTGATGCTGAACCACACGTTTGAATTGTTGTTACTCCAGAAGCTAGGTATAATTTTGATGCGATATCTCCAACAAAGGGAAATCGTGGAATATGAAGATGGTTATGAACGCCAACAATTCCTGGAATAATAGTTTTTCCTTTTAGATTTAATATAGTTGCATTCTTAGGGATATCAATGCCTGAACTTTGTCCAATTGATTGAAAATATCCGTTTACAACAATCAAGGTTTGGTTTTCTTTAGCAGGATTTCCATTTCCATCAAAGAATGTCACATTTTTTAAAGCAAGGGTATCAGCACTGAATTTTACATATTTAAGCAGGCCTTGATTTAATTTAGTTCGTTCTGGGATAGAACTTTTATCTGAAATCAAAGCGGTTAATTCAGATTTAGAATTTTGTTTGCAACCAAGAGAGGTTATTAAGAGAAGTAAAAGTGTTAAATGTTTCAAAGAGTTGTTTTTTATAATTGAATAGAACGGTCTAGGCTATGAGTAGTTGCGTGGAGTAGCGGTTAATTTTACAAGTACACACCAAACTGAAAATCCGCGCAGATTTTCAGAAGTAGGTGAGAACAAGCAATTACTTATAGTCCTTGCTGGTCCAGATTTGCAATCTGGACCTATAAATACTGGGCATTTGCAATGCCCAAAAATGAAATACAATAGTTTTCCCTCAGTCTCTGTACCAAATTATTTATTATGTATATCCACAATTTTGCACGTACTGGTTTATAGGCAGAATATGGTATCGAAAAGTAAGGATGGCTCTTGTATATCTTTTTCTGATTCCTTCCTCAGGAATATAGTTGCCCTGACTAGGTGTCACAGACTACACCTAGCGTTTTTTTTCAACGGCCCGGTTAAAGACAAGTGACGCGGAATTATGGTTGCGGATTTGCCTGCTTACGGTTTGGCTGATTATGGAAACTAATTTAGTTCCTTTTATATGAAACCTGTTATTTGCGGTAAACGTGGTTGTAGTGCGTTTAACTTCAAAAAGGCTTGTGATTAGTGCAGTTGATCAAGAAATTTTTTAATATAATTAATAATCAATTCAGGATTATCTCGATACTCATATCCTACTATTTGAGGAACATCGAGTTTTACAAGTTTTAGGTAGTCACCAAATGCATTTATAAATTTGTTCTGTGACTCTATAGTTGAAGGATAAATGTTTTCCATATGATAATCATAAATTTCTCTTTGTAAAATAGTATCTGCCGCTAAGTTGAGAAAGTACTCTCGCGCTAATGAATCATTGATATTATTAATTTGCTCTAATCTATATAATGAATCACTTGCCATTCGGTCTAAGTGAGTTTTTAGTGCAGATGGTGGAAAAGTTTGTCTCACATCTTCCATTAATTTTGATCCTACAAAAACTAATATTGCCACTCCTTTCTCATGACCTTGTCTTCCATTTTGAGCAATAAAAGCTAAAGCTGGAACCTCAATTTTAATAGAATCAGATTTAGCATGTTTTGGTTGATAAGATTCCCTTGCCTTAGTAATAGCTTCTCTATCATTTTTCTCTGAATTTGCTACTGGACTTGATCTACTAAACATTTCATCAGCTTTGTACGGATCTGAATTGTTTACACCCCAAGCACCTGCAAGACCACTTAGATAAATTACTCCGGATATTCTTTGAGGATAATTTTCTGCAAGGTAAGTTAGTTCAGAGGTGACTGATGAATTTCCAATGATGACTGCTTTATCAATTTTCAGTGCGTTAATAAATGCAATTAAATGATCTCCTTGATATTGCACCGAGTAATTCCCTTTATCCGATTTGCCGTATCCAGGTCTTGTAATTGCTAATACTTTATTGTTTTGAGTTAGAAGTGGACCAAAATCCTTATATGTATAGGCATCCCATGCCTCCGAATGTAACAGAATTACCGGAATCCCTTCGCCACCAAAATCAAGGTAATGGGTCTGAAGTCCGTTTACCTCAATAAATTTGCTTTTGAAGCTGTTGTCGTTTTCATTTTGACTAAAGCAATTTCCAAAAGAACTTATTATTAGAAGTAGGAATATGGTTTGCTTTTTCATCTTCCTTTAGTATATGAATTTTATCGTTAAATGCACTACAACCTAAAGTGTTTTAACCTTAATCTAGGCAAAAAAATAAACTATTTCTTAAGACAATCAAGATTGCTCTTAAAATCCTTGCTGGTTCAGATTTGCAATCTGAACCTATAAATATGAGGCATTTGCAATGCCCAAAATGAAATACAATAGTTTGTCCTCAGCCCTAATACCAAATTTTTAATGTCTCTATTTTTAATTACTTCCGCCATATAGGGTATTTTTACCCATCCTCCAAAAACAAAAAAGCCTCGGCTTTGACGAGGTCTTCGTGGATAAAGTTATTAGTTTCTGGAATTACTCATCCCGGCTTCTTACACCCAAAACTCAGCAATCATTTAAAACTTTATTTCTTATATTTGAGTATAACTTTTACAATATGGTTGATATTATAAAAAATAATAAACAAGCTTTGACGGCTTTGTGCCAAAATTATGGCGTCAAAACCATGTATATTTTTGGATCTGCCTCAACTGATCAATTTAATGAATCTAGTGATATCGATATATTGGTTTCTTTCAAAGAGATGTCTATCGAAAAGTACACGGACAATTATTTTAATTTACATGAGGATTTGGAGAAACTATTTTCCCGTAAGGTTGATCTAATTACAGAAAGGTCTTTAAGCAATCCTTACTTTATTGAGGGTGTAGAAAAAACCAAGCAGCTTCTTTATGCAGCATAATATCAAAAAGTATCTTTTGGATATTGCTACATCTATTGAAACGACCTTGCTGATCCAGATTTGCAATCTGGACCAGCAAATACAGGGCATTTGCAATGCCCAAAATGAAATACAATAGGTTGTCCTCAGCCTTAATACCAAATTTTTAATGTCTCTATTTTTAATTACTTCCTCCATATAGGGTGTTTTTACCCATCCCCCTAAAACAAGAAAACCTCGGCTTTGACGAGGTCTTCGTGGATAAGGTTCTTCTTTACTGGAATTAAAAATTCCAGGATAGTAGGGGGAAGTGGATTACTCTACGAAATCAGGTATTCCGGCCTTTGGAGCATTCGCTTTTGGAATGGTTGCGGAGGGCGTTAAGAAAATGAGTTAGCTTGCGAAGTGGACGAGCAAGATCCACTCATTTTTAGCCCATAGCAAGTGTTCCAAAATCAAATTGAGGGAAATTGTTCTGATCGAAACTGTAATCAGCTCAATTTGAAGAAAGCTCCACCGGCCTAGATTTTTTGCCCACTTTTTCATCAATGGAAAAAGTGGGAAACCTTACAAGAAAGCGAGAACACAAGTTAATTTGAGCACATGCAGTAAAGCGGATACACATATACTTCTATTCTATCCACCACTAAAACTAACCATCTCCCCATTCCAAACAAATCCCCCACTTAAGGTATTTCCTCCAATCCCCCAAAACATAAAAGCCTTGGCTATGACGAGGTCTTCTAAGATTTAGTTTTTTTACAGGAATTTTGAATTCTCAGGATAATAGGGGGAAGGGGCATACTCACTCAGACGGGTGGCATACTTCACCAAGTTACTGTCTCTTATCCAAAACTGTTCTATCACTGGGAGATGGGATACAAATTGGTCTAACTTAATGGACTATCAACCGACTGCATAATAAGAGCCCCCGAAATAAATTCGGGACAAGCTGTATGAAATGCCAAAGCATTCGTGAAAACAATTGGAAAAGATTCATTATGAACAATCGAGATGTTCACGTATCCCGGTCCACCGGGATGAGAGGTTTAGGGGTGAAATTCCCCTTTACCTACTCGACTAGCGGTTCGTTGTTTTTATTTTTGAAAGGTTAGTTTGATAGTAACTATTGCTGTACTTGAAGGAAAATAGACATTTGAGGCATTATCCGATATTCCAAATTCTCATTCATTCTATTGTAGTGGTCACCATTAAAGATATGTACTGAATGCGGTATATGTTCTTCCGTCATATAAGATGAAAGTTCTTTTACAGCTCTTACATTAAATCCTAATTGATCATAGTATCCCACATCCATGCCGTAATAGGTATAGCTTTTTAGATTTTCCTCAAATCTTTTAACCTTTCCCGGTATATTTCCTGCTCCATTTCTCCATAGTTCCCAAACGGATTCATTTTTTTCAAAGGTACCATCATCTTTATAGTAAAATGGCGAATCCATAAGTAATGATTTACCGGCATCCGGAGAAAATGCTACACCATAACCTACACCAAGCCACAAATCACCAACTTCATTCATTGCCCTCGTTAGGTTTTCAGTATAATGATCATGAATACCTTCCATTTTATAAGATAGACTTTTCAATGACATAACTATGGAATCATTCGAAAACATCCAATTTATTATATCATCACCTGCGCTAATAGCAGGACTCATTAATTGAATACAAGAGTACTTATCTGGGTGATTTAAACTGATGTTAAACGCTCCTAAACCTCCCATGGAGTGACCTGCCAGTCCTCGGGATGCTTTATCAGGTATCGTTCTATAATTATTATCCATAAACGATATCACATCCAAGGTTACATAATCTTCCCAATTGCCAATCACAGGTGAATTAGCATACATACTCCCTTTGTAAAAGTTATACCCTGACATTTGAACATATATCATTTCCTGAGATGTTTCATGTTCCATGATTTTAAAAATTTCAGGGCTGTTTTCCATTACCTTGGTAGCATGACCAAGTAAAAAATAAACCACCGGATATGATTTATTTGAAATATGATAAGAAGGAGGTAGATATACTCCAATTTGTTGAATGGTGTCGGTTCCTATAAGATTATTTTTTAATGAATGGGCTGGTATATTAATTACTTCGTAAGTTCCGTTAGCTGGCTGTTTGTCTTTACAACTACTACTCAATATTAAGAATACTAATTGAGCTATTATCAATATCTTTTTCATAATTGTTTACTTTAGTTTTCCTAGTGAAGGCTAACGTATAGTGTTTTAAACGTAATCTAGGCAAAAAAATAAACTATTTCTTAAGACAATCAAGATTGCTCTTAAAACATCCTTGGACAGCCTATCCTAATGATTTAAAGTTAGTCGGTTTGTCCCCTATTATTCAAAAACCTACCTTGGCTGCAGACAGGCACAACCTACAATCCAGTGAACTGGGGCCAAGCATAAAGAAAATGTCCACTGGACATTATTGGCGAAGGAGCCGGGTAGTGGGAGGGATCAGACTCGTACTGCCTGTCCAGCCTATGCGGAATACGGTGGTGTGAGACCGTGTGCGACGTGGCGTACGCCCACTCTCGCTTAGGCGGGACAGGCTGTGAGCTCATAGCTCAGGTCGGGCTACTCGATTAACAGCAGTTATATTCAACTATTATTATCTCTACTAAAGGTTTTTCAAAAACCAGTCTGTTACTTTTTTTGCATATTCAATAGGTGGTTCATGACCAACATTGTATTCAACAAATTCCTTTTGATCTATTGGGATTAAATCAAATAATAGATGTGCATCCTCTATGGTGTATACTGGGTCTTCATTTCCCATAAACATGAGAAAAGAACCGCACTTGATATGACTTGCATAAGTGGAAGGTAACCAGGGTTGAAATTCTCGTGCCTTCCAAACAGGGGTTAATCCTGCAACTGCTGATTTAATTCTTGTATCGACGCTTGTTAATTCAAATGTTATAAGTCCGCCCATGCTTAAGCCCATGACACCTATCCTAGTTGTATCAATATCATTACGTGTTGATATATAATCAATGGCACGTCTATACTCTATCGCTGTATTTAAAAACACTTGTCTAGCCTGATATGGAAATTGACGTGGCCAAGGTGGTGGTATAAAGTCATTTTCGTAGGACCTTTCACCATGGTAAACAGCGTCCAATGTCATTACAGCATAGCCCTTATTTAGTAATGACTTTGTTACTAATCCACCTTTGGGCCAACTATCATCCTGTAACCAACGATCTTTTGAACCATAAATGCCATCAATTAAAAATACAATAGGATGTGTAGCTGATCCATCATTTGGAATAATCAAATAAGCCGGTACTTTACTATTATTAACTCCTGTAAAAACAATACTCTCTTTTGTACTTCCTTCAAATTCATCCTTTGAAATAATTCTGTCATCTAGTGGGATATTTCTATCATACTCCAAAAATTGGGCAAGAGCTTGATACACCTCATTGCTAACCAAAGGAAGCGGGGTTTCAGGGCTTAGTTTTTCTACTTGAGCCACCACCTGTAATTGAATAAAACAAAATACGATCGTTTGAAAGAAGGATAAGAGTTTTTTAAATATTGTATTACTTAAGTCCAATGTATTCATATCCCTTATTTTTAATTTTAAAATTTTTATAACAAGTTCCGATATATTATTAATCTATATGTATATCCGCAATTGCACCAGCAAATATTAAAAGCGAATCGAAACGATCCTTTTGATGAAAGTATCAATTGCTTTAGTCTTCCGACCACTTGAGCAAAGGTTTTATGGTTACTGGCATCATAGCGGATAATCAGATTAATTTATTTTTTAGTTTCCAAAACCGAATTGCTGCTAGCCTAAAGTGTTTTAACCTTAATTTAGTCAAAAAAATAAACTATTTTCTTAATACGATCAAGATTGCTGTTAAAACATCCTTGCTGGTCCAGATTTGCAATCTGGACCTATAAATACTAGGCATTTGCAATGCCCAAAATGAAATACAATAGGTTGTCCTCAGCCTTAATACCAAATTTTTAATGTCTCTATTTTTAATTACTTCCTCCATATAGGGTGTTTTTACCCATCCCCCTAAAACAAGAAAACCTCGGCTTTGACGAGGTCTTCGTGGATAAGGTTCTTCTTTACTGGAATTAAAAATTTCAGGATAGTAGGGGGAAGTGGATTACTCTACGAAATCAGGTATTCCGGCCTTTGGAGCATTCGGTTTTGGAATGGTTGCGGAGGGCGTTAAGAAAATGAGTTAGCTTGCGAAGTGGACGAGCGAGATCCACTCATTTTTAGCCCATAGCAAGTGTTCCAAAATCAAATTGAGGAAAATTGTTCTGATCGAAACTGTAATCAGTTCAATTTGAAGAAGGCTCCACCGGCCTAGATTTTTTGCCAACTTTTTCATCAATGGAAAAAGTGGGAAAGCTTAAAAATAAGCTAGGACCCAAGTTAATTTGGCAGGTGCAATGAAGCAAATAGACATATACTTTTATTCTATCAATCATTAAAACTAACCATCTCCCCATTCCCCACAAATACCCCACCTAGGCTATTTTTACCCATCCCCCAAAACAAAAAAGCCTCGGCTTTGACGAGGCTTTTTAAGTTTTAGTTTTTTATTGAAATTACAAATTTCCAGAATAGAAGGGTGGAGTGGAATACTCCACCCTTTCTGGGGAATATATTATCAATAAACAATACACAACTCAATATTATTCTAGATGAAATTTCACGTATTCAATATTACCAGTATATGCAAATGGTGTTTTATAATCGGTGGAAACAGTAGATCCTAAATCCATTCCGATATCCATTGTTTCTGTTGCCGAATACCGAGACGGAACTACTTTATCGATCATTCCATCTCCGACTTCATTACCATTAACAAATAAACGAGCATTACCACCACCACCTGGTTCATCTGACTCTTGACTGTAAATCATTTGAATTTCCAAATTGCCTTCAGGTAGGCTTGAAGATGCTACTTCATAGTGATTTAAATGAAAGAAGTTATAGTGATAAATTAACTTTCCGCCTTTGATAAATAGAGTATACCCAGCAGAGGTACCGCCATTGGCTACGATAACTCCTTCATCTCCCCTGGAATAATCAATTTTAGCAGAAATAGTATGTGTACGTGAATATGCGGGAGGAGCACTGCCTTCTGGAATTCTTGTAGTTCCGGATAAATAAGTGAATTCGGTTTTACCTCTAACTACAGATGGTCGGTTGGGATTTGTAGCCCGTTCCACAAAACGATCATCCAGTGGATAGACATCGAATTTTTCTGCTTCTTGATCAAAAATAGCTTTTAGCTCTTCCAGCTTTTCAGGATGCTCTTTTGAAATATCAACAGCCTCGGAAAAGTCTTCTTCAATATTATATAATTCCCATTCGTTATCCTCAAATCCTATAGATCCTGATAATTGCCAAGGGACACCATGAAATGATGCGGCCACCCAGCCATCATGATAAATGGCACGATGTCCTCCTGTTTCAAAATATTGAGTAGTGCGGGTATCCTCAGCATTGGCATCTGAGAATGAATAATTCATAGGCACTCCCGCCAATGGTGTCTGGTCCACGCCATTGATACGTATTGGCATTTCGATATGTGCAGCCTCATAAATAGTGGGAGCAATATCAATGACATGGTGAAATTGGGTTCTTTTTTCTCCTTTAGCTTTTATGGAGGCAGGCCAAGAAACAATCATGCCGTTTCGGGTTCCTCCAAAATGGGAAGGTACACGTTTCATCCACTGGAATGGGGTACTACCTGCCCATGACCATGGCACAGCAAAATGATTTTCATGTTCTGGTCCACCTAAATTTTCCATTTCTTTTAATTGTCTTTCCACATTATCAGGAAAACCATTCTGAGTCATCATATTATTTAATGTCCCTGTCATACTTCCTTCTGCACTCGAACCATTATCTCCAATAATATAAATAATCATGGTGTTTTCGCCTCCTGGAAGGCTTCTGGCACTTTTTATCAATTTCCCAGTCCAATAATCTGTATGTGCCAAAAATCCGGCAAATACTTCCATTTGATGGGCAAATAACTTCTTTTCATCTGAGCTTAAACTTTCCCAGGATGGAATGGACTCTGGTCTAGCCGTTAGTTTTGTGTTTTCTGGTACAATACCCAGTTTCTTTTGGCGCTCAAGGGTATGTTCGCGCATGGCATCCCATCCTTCATCAAATTTACCTTTAAACTTGTCAATCCATTCCTTTGGAGCATGTAATGGGGCATGGGTAGCTCCAGTAGCAAAGTACATGAAATAAGGTTTGTCTGGATTGATGGATCGCTGTTGGCTTACCCAGGAAATGGCATCATCGGTGAGGTCTTCTGTCAGGTGGTATCCTTCTTCTGGACTTTTGCTTGGTTCCACAGGGATGGTGTTTTTAAAAAGCTGTGGGTAATATTGATTAGTTTCTCCACCTTGGAATCCATAAAAATACTCAAAACCTAAACCTGTTGGCCACTGGTTAAATGGTCCAATGGGATTGGTTTCCCAGTCTGGCGTATTATGCCATTTTCCCCAAGCAGCAGTGCTGTAACCATTTTGTTTCAATACCTCCGCTACTGTTCCTACATCTTTTCCCCAAATACTGTTATAACCTGGGTACCCTGTTGACAATTCGGAAATAGTGCCAAAACCTACCTGATGATGATTCCTACCTGTCAATAGCGCAGCTCTTGTGGGACTACATATTCCGGTGGTATGAAATCGGGTATAGGTTAACCCTTCTTTTGCTAATTGATCCATTGCCGGAGTAGGAACCGGTCCACCCATAATTCCCGCTTGTCCGAAACCTACATCGTCTAATAGGATGACAATTACATTGGGGGCTCCTTCGGGCGCTTCAAAAGGTTGCGGATAGTCCTCCTCGGAGTCTTCAAAACTCTTCCCGATTTTTCCATTGAACGCTTGTTCAGGATAGGGCAAAACCTTTCCTTGCTTATCGCTTTCCTTCCCATCGTTTGAGTCGCCCTTTTCTTGATTGCAGGATATGAGCAATAGGGCAAGTGTGAAAATTAAGAAGATTTTCATAGTTGAAAATTTAATTGTAACATAAGCATTAAAATGTGTGTTAGGTATTGGTGAAAAAACAGTAATATTCATATTTTAAGTTATAAAAAATAATGGATTTGTTTTAATTGTTATAATATTTATTCAAAATAATTTATGGAGCTTCTAATTAAATTGTTTCTATCCTACTATTTCAATGATTAGTTGTTATTGCAAACAAGTAATTGGATGATAAGTCCACTTGTATGGGGAATAGTCGGGGAGGAAATAGCTGTGGGAATTTTATATTGCCCTAAGGCTGTTTTTAAGGAGTGATTACAGCGGATGATTTAAAGTTATTCAATAAAAAAGGTTTGTCGTCACCTGACATAAAGCTGATACCGGTTGTCCCTTTAGTTGAGCTGCGGGACAATTAAAATTGAGTCTCTGACTCTCCCATCTCCCATCTTAAATCTCCCGTCTCCGGTCTGTTTTCCTTCCTATATCCTATTTTCAGTTGATTGAACACTTGGATTCGTAACCCAGTGCCATCGGCACGCCAGAATCTGGTTCCAAGGGGATTTATCTTTGCTGGTCCAGATTTGCAATCTGGACCTTTAAATAAAAGGCATTTGCAATGCCCAAAAACAAGTACAATAATTGCCTAGTAGTAATCCACTTCGATAAGCTCACTTAGGGTGTTTTTACCCATCCCCCAAAACAAAAAGCCTCGGCTTTGACGAGGTCTTTATGGATATAGTTTTTTGTCACTGGAAAGACAAATTCCAAGGATAGAAGGGGGAGTGGCATACTCCACTCAGCCTGGGGCTTCCAGAACGGAAAGGTTCGCTTCTCGGTAAAGGACTACCGGCAACAGGGAAAAAGGAAAACCTGTGAACTGGAAGCAGGAGAGTTCCTCAGGAGGTTCTCCCTCCATATCCTGCCCAAGGGATTTACCCGCATCCGGCATTACGGCATCCTGGCATCGGCCTTCAAGAAAGACCACAAGGCCACTATAGACAGCCAGATCGGCGAAGTGGCCCTTGAAGAAGCTGAGGGTACCGTTTCCCTGTTCAGGAAATGCCCATGCTGCAGGACCGGCACGCTGCATACAGTGGCACGCTTCGACCAAAGGGGGCCACCAACCTTTTGGGTGAACAAAATCAGAAAACAACCGTCGGTACACCAAAGGGGGTAAGGGGAAACCTATGCCCAAAAACCAAAAAACAGCCTGTAAAGCTGTCCAAATGTCTATAAGCCATACAAAGAAAAACCTAAACACTGCCAAAAAGAAACCAACAAGTTCCAAAAATACCGTAATTTTTGATCCCGAACCTCCAAAAATACAAAAGGGGAAAAAGCTTTCCCCGTAATTATCCTTTTCCCAGCACCACTCGTTCAACACTGCATTCAGGCCTGCCTGCCGAATTTTGGTAGGTTCGGCCTTTCCGGCCACACGAATGCTTAGTTATTAGTACTGGTTATTTTTCGCCGCTCTCATTGTCAAACAGTTCGTGTAATTTTTGTTGCAAAAGTTTCTTGTCTGGAAGTTGTGTTTTGTATTCCGAAACCATTGTTGGTGATAAGCTTCTGCTCAAGGCGTACTCAACGACTTCGCTGTCTTTGTCTTTACACAGCAATATTCCGATACTCGGATTTTCATTCGGCTTCTTTATGTCTCGGTCTAAGGCTTCCAAATAAAAATTCAGTTGTCCTAAATGGTCGGGCTTAAATTTATCCGCCTTGAGTTCAAATGCCACCAAGCATTGCAGTCCGCGATGGTAGAAGAGCAAGTCGATGAAAAAATCGTTGTTGCCAACTTGCAATCTGTATTCTTCTCCTATGAACAAAAAGTCTTTTCCAAGTTCGAGTATGAATTTTTTCATTTGCCTTACAAGTCCACGCTGCAAGTCATTTTCGCTGTGTGGCTCTGACAGGTTTAAGAATTCAAACACATAACTGTCTTTGAAAGTGTCCGTAAGGTCCTGTTTGCCTTCTCTCAACGCTGTCGAGAGTTTTGAGTTTCCAATCATTGTCCGTTCGAAAAGGCTGGCGGAAATTTGGCGATCAAGTTCACGGAAACTGTAATTTTCTTGTTTAGCCTGTTTTAAGTAAAACTCTCTTTCTTCGACGGTCTTGCACCTAGAAAAAATAGCCAAGTTGTGTGACCAACTTATTTCTCTCAACAGTGTTGAGAGTTTTGGGAAATCCTTGTAAGTCTCATAAAATTGCTTCATTCTCCATATGTTCTTGTCGGAGAAGCCTTTTATTTCGGGTTCTGTTTGTTGAATGTATTTGGCAAGTTCAGTTACTACAGAATCGCCCCATTCCGATTTTTCAATTTTTTGGCTGATATGTTCGCCAACGTTCCAATAAAGGTTAATCAGTTCAGCGTTTACGGCTCTTATGGCATTTGTTCTAGACTGCTTTATGAGCTGAATGATGTCTATAAATCGTTTGTCCATTTCTTTTTTATATGGAATAAATTTATGGTTTTTTAGTTGGTAATTTCTTTTGGAAGCGGATTTTCACCATTAATGCCAACGTAAAGGATTTTAAACGCAATCTAGGCAAAAAAAAATAAACTATTTTCTTAAGACTAACAAGATTGCGTTAAAACATCCTTGGATAGCCTGCCCTGATATTTTCGAGGAAGCCGGTCAAAAGAATGGTTGGCTTACAAGAAGGGAATTGCAAATTCCAAGGATAGTAGGGTGGAGTGTCATACTCACTCAGACGGGGGGCATACTTCACCAAGTTACTGTCTCTTATCCAAACCTGTTCTATCACTGAGGGATGGGATACAAATTAGTCTAACTTAATGGATTATTAACCGACTGCATAATAAGAGCCGTATGAAATGCCATAGCATTCGTGAAAACAATTGGAAAAGATTCATTATGGACAATCGAGAGGTTCACAGCCTGTCCAGCAGACCTGCGGGATACGGTTCTCCCGCTATGGCGGGACAGGTAGTGAGAGGTTTAGGGGTGAAATTCCCCTTTACCTACTCGACTATCAGCTTTTTCTTCGTTTACCCAATCATATAGTCCATGTTCCTCAAAAAGTCCATAGTTCAGAAATCTTGTTATAAATTCGGAGAAGGAGTTCGTTAAAAACATCCAATGTCTGCTTGAATGATCAGAATTGTAAATTGAAAGTTGGCCCGTTAGTTTGTTAACTCGAAGCGTCCAGATGTCACTGTAAATAAGGTATTCAGCGATATAAAATTCATCCTTTTCGTATTCGTCCTTTTGTTCGAGTATTTCTTCAAGAGGGAGTATCCGAAATAGGAGTTCCTCTGTTTCAAAACCGTTTGAAAATCTATAAAACTCTCTTAGTTCGGTCGGAAGTCGTAAGTTTAGTCGTTGTTCGAAACTCAGTATGTCAGATTCGGACACAGCAGGTTTCAGGGTTACCACTTGATTGTGATTTCCTTCCTTGAGAGTTCTTATTACATCTGCGATTTCGTTCATTTCTGATAACGTAAAGGATTTTAAACGTAATCTAGGCAAAAAAATAAACTATTTTCTTAAGACTATCAAGATTGCGTTAAAACATCATTGGATAGCCTGCCCTAATATTTTTGAGGAAGCCGGTCAAAAGAATGGTTGGCTTACAAGAAGAGAATTACAAATTTCCAGGATAGTAGGGTGGAGTGGCATACTTTACCCAGTTGTGATATTTGATTTAGATTCCATATTTAACAATTAAATGAAGTATTAGCATCGTAATAATCACTCCAATTGTTTTAAGTTTCAACCCATGGATATAACGGTTTGAATTGTGCCACCCTTTTCGGTCAAACTGTGCCAGGCCTTTCGGTTTAAACCGTGCCATTTCGAGTTCAGATTTCGGTTCGAACCGTGCCACTTTTGAAAGATCAAGTTTAACCTGCTATATCGCCTGAAGAAAAGAGCGATATGGCCAACGTACTTGATCCCATGGATATAAAGCAGATTTTCAGTTTACACAGGGACGGGCTCAGCAACCGGAAGATAGGTGCCGTGCTGGGGATTTCCCGCAATACGGTCAACCAGTACATCTCCTGGCTTGCAGCCTCGGACTACGAAGTGGATGAGGTCATGTCCCTTACCAACACTAAATTAAGGGAGCTGTTCCCTTCCCGCACCACCATAAAGAATGACAGGTTTGATGCCCTGATGCGTTATTTTGAACGGGGAAAAGCAGCTAGAAAGCATCCCGGGTTTACCTTTTTGCACCATTACCAGGAGTACAGGCAGCTGGTGGACAGTCCCTACAGCTATACGCAGTTCATGGAGCATTACCATAGAAAATATCCCAATGCAGAGGGCTCCATGAAGCTTGAGCACCTTCCCGGCCACGAGGTGTTCATCGATTTTGCGGGCACAAGGATGGAAGTTGTGGACCGTGATACCGGGGAAGTCAAAAAGGCAGAAGTCTTTGTGGCCGTGCTTCCCTTCAGCCTGTATACCTATGTAGAGGCATGTTGGAGCCAGAAACGTGAGGACCTTGTCCACTGCATGAACAACATGATGTGGTTTTATGGGGGCGTTTCCAAGGCCGTGGTCTCTGACAACCTAAAATCGGCGGTCACCAGGGCCAGTAAATATGAACCCGAGATCAACCGCTCCC
>NZ_JAHHZM010000010.1 GCF_018642165.1 Echinicola shivajiensis | reverse complement strand
ATCCATTAGATTAAGAAATAATGGTATATGAATAATTGAAAAAGTGATATAAATAATATGAATGATTAAAAAAAGTGTATCAACTATATCAATACAGCATTATATGTCTTTTTTACCCTAATATGAAATTGCCTATTTCAATTATATTTTTAATTATTCAACTTATGCCCTCAAATCGTAATAATACGATATTTGGAGGTTCTCTTGACTGTAGTACTTAGAAATTAGAATATATGGATTGGCATAATTGGGATTGCACATATAGGGTAAGCATTAAAGCGCTTATTTTAAATGAATCGGGTGGATTCTTAATAATGAAGGAAGATAATGGCCTTTGGGACTTGCCTGGGGGAGGGTTGGATCGCGGAGAAAGTCCTATAGATTGCATTCACCGTGAAATTAATGAGGAAATGGGACTGAAGCCGATTAAGATAGAGCCAAGACCTATCTTGCTTTTTTCTTCAAATAATCCAAAAGGTGAGCCAATTGTAAATGTTCTTTATGAAACACAACTACCCCATTTGGATTTCACCCCAACAGCTGAATGTCGTGAAATAAAGTTTATTTTTAAAAAAACAGATTTGCAAGGGATTTCTACCTACCAAAATGTTATGGACCTTGTAGAAATGATCTTTGAATAAAGAATTTGGTTATCCATAATAAAATCCCTATCCACTAAATAATGAAGATTTAAGATGGATAGGGATTGTTGATTTTGCATTTAAATTTAGACAGTTATTTAAAAAGTGAAGTTATATCTTAGGCTAGCATTCATTCCAATTAGAAACTCATTTCTATAATCTATTCTTTCTTTGTAGAAATAGAACATTGGCTCTAAGAAGTCATTGGCACGATCAGTTCCTGACCATACAGCACTTGGACCTATCATTATATGAACCTTGGGGCTCAATGCTAATCCCAAATTTAGGCTCAGCCTTGCCATATCTTTATTTGAATTGATATGGTTCAAATAATAGCCTTCAGGGTTTAAATAAACTTTAGAACCAAGTGGTAACAGGCTACCAAAACCTCCCCCTAGAGCAAACTTATTTTTAAAATCGGGATTATATGCACCATTTAAGGTGGTATAAAACTTAGATACCCCGATTTTTAAGGCCATATTGACAGGGTGCATTTCTGTAAATCCCACCTCTAATGCTTTATAGCCACCTTTTCTAATTATAGATAGGAACCCTATAGGAACAGCTCCTTCACCAACGCTGTCAGCGTAGTTCAAGAAACCGACCTGTACACTATTTAACTTTTTAACAACATTTACAAATCCAATTTGTGCACCAGTGACTTCTTTGGGATTAATATTAACAAAACCTATTTGTGTTCCCTTCAAATCATTAGCTACCGTATTAACAAATCCTATTTGGGCGCCATTTGAGGACATTACTGCAGTATTGATAAAACCAATCTGAGTTCCCTTAAAATACTTAGTACTAGTATTTACAAAACCTATTTGCGCGCCATTTATATAATCTGCGACAGTATTGATAAATCCTATTTGTAAGCCATTGACAGCCCCGCCACTTGTATTGACAAAGCTAATTTGACTACCCATAAATTCCTTTTCGTTAATATTGACAAACCCAATTTGAGCACCATGTTGATTACCTTCGCCATGGTTAATAAATCCTATTAATGGATATTTAAAACCTTCTGGAACATGATTATATACTACCGTATATAAGACTGGACTTGAAGTATTATCTTGAGCTTTGATGGGTAATCCAACCAACAACAATATAACAGTTAATATTAGTTTTAAGATTTTCATGACTTTAGTCTTATTAGAATAATTTGTTTTCTTATAAGACACTTGGCTGATAAAGTACCCTAATAAAAATCTATAAAATAATTTGAAGACCTCCGGATATACCGTAATAAAGGTAATGGATTCCAAACTCGTTTATTTCCTTGGCTATTTCCCAACCAGGGACTTCTGATTCCACATTTTCAAATGAACCAAAATTAAAAGATGGGCCTATATAAAATCTGAAGCGCTTACTGAAATTAAGTGCAGGGAGGAGTTTAAAAGAAGCCGTAAAATAATTTTTACCGTAAGGACCTAATGAGGTCCTGGATACAAGTTCTGTGTTGGTTTGGAATGATTTGCTTTTGATAAGGTGATAGCCCAGACCAGCATCAACAGCAAGTGGGTTCCGATCTCCCAATAAAGAGTTTCCTATACCTATCAAGCCATAAGTATGTGTCCCTCCAGATCTAAAAACCACTTGGACCATTTGGCTTTCATCAAAGGCCAATGAAATCGTTTTTTCCCCTGACTTGATAAGATTGATAAATCCAATTGGGTATTTACTACTATCTGCAATATTGAGGAAACTGGTGATTTGCCAGCCAGTTACATTTCCACCTTTATTGAAAAGTCCAGAAACCTGCGTACCAGTTTTTTCAGTAGTTTGATTGGCCAATCCTGCAATTTGAAGTCCATTCATCGATTTGGCTCTATTGATTAAACCCGCTAATTGAAAACCCTTGGTATCATTACTCACATTTACCAATCCACCTACTTGAAACCCACTGGTATTGCCTAGTACTATATTGGAAATACCTGACAATTGGACTCCTTTGGTACTTCCTCCAACAACATTGAACAAACCTGCAGCTTGTAAATAATCTACATCCTTTCGGTTAATATTAAATAAACCAGCAAATTCCACCCCATTTACTCCACCCGAATATCCTCCGAAAATATTTATGGAAGCATTATTTATAGCTTGCGTGTTCATCATCCCATGTGTACTTACAGCAGGAATCAGTGAAACTTGGACAGGCACTTCTGCGAAGAATCCTCCGATATTAAGTCCTTGCATTCTTTGCTTAAAGCCTGTAAACATCCTACCTATATAGGTGTTTTCAACACCATCACCCTCTTCGGAATCGGGATAAAACTTGTACTTTGGATTTTTCTTCTTAGCAGCTATATCAAATGGAGGCAATAGCATAAAAGTGGTGTCCCTATAGTTTTCCTTGCTTATGGTCAAAAGCACAGATTTATCCGGATTCTTGAGCTTTAGTTCAAAATATCCATTTTTATCGGTCATGGAGGAAGCTAACATGCTGCGTTCATAAACACTGGCATAGGCTATTAATTCATCACTATCCAAATCTTTTATTTGTCCTGTGATAACCCAGGAATTTCCTTGCTGGGTATCGATGCCTTCATCCAAATACAATTTGTTGGGAGCATATCGGATTACGATATACCCTGGAGTTTCAATAAACTCATATTTCGGACCCAAAACCCTTAAAAGCACCCCACGAATATCTCCTGAGTATTCAGGGAAATTGATTAAGCTATCTTTAGGAATAATATTGCTATTGTAGGAAAAGAAAAAATCATGCTTGCCAGAGGTGGATTTCAAAAGCTCCTCAATACTGACAGTTTCCATTTCATCCAACGAAACAGACTTGTCAAGATTTCCCTGCGCGAAAATCTCTAAAAAAAGCGAAAAAAATAATATAAAAAGGACTATGCAGTCCTTTACCAGCCCCTTTGCTGTCATGTTTGACTTAATTATTTGATAACGATTCTATTGGGTTCTCTGACTATGGTTAAACCAAAGGTAGCTTTTAATACTTCCAAATTATTGTCTAGAGAATCGTTACTGAAGGTAGTAGTTAATGGTAAATTTCGCAAATGTTCATTGGCTATGATGACGTTTGCATTATAGGCTTGGTTAAGTACCTCAACAACCCTCCAGAGCGGTGTATCATGGGCCTCAAAATAATCACCAACATAATAATTATAAAGATCATCCTCAACCTGAGTAATGGTCAGCAAACCTTTTAATCCATCTATGAATAACTTATCACCAGGCTTAATGATATGAGTCTCATCCTCAAAATCTACCTGAACTGATCCGGATTTAAGAATCACCTCAACCTCCTCTTCGTGTTTTCTTACATTAAATGATGTGCCCAGTACAGTTATTTTAGCTGCTCCTACATTCACTTCAAATGGTCTATTTTCATTTCTTTCCACTTCAAAAAATGCTTCGCCTTCTATGAGCTCTGCCTTTCTATTAGGATTTATAATTGATTGATTAAATGCAAGTTTACTATCTTTATTTAAAGTAATTGTAGACCCGTCAAATATGGTATGGGATATGGATTTATTGGTTGATTCCAGCTTCAAATTGGAAATCAATTGATTATCCGGTTCCATCAAATTGGAGTAAATAAGAAATGAAGCTACAAAGATCAAAGTAAACGTAGCAGCTACTTTATACCATTGCCCTAGAAAGAGCTGCTTACCTAGAAAAGGGCGCTTTCGACTTCTTCTATTTCTAAAATCTTCCCAAGCCTCTTCCACATCAATTTTATTGGATAGTGGGGCATTGAGACTTTTCTCCCAAATTAATCGGATATGCTGGTATTGTTTCTGATGATCTGGATCAGCGTCAATCCATTGTTTGACTTCCTTGTTCTCCATTTCATCAGTTTCCTGCAACAGATATTTTATAAGTTTACTATCATTCATAGGATTATATATTTGTAAACAGGAATAATATTATAGGTAGAAAATCAGCTAATTCCACTCTCAAATGCTTTAGGGCCTTGCCCATATGCGCTTCGACTGTTTTTACAGAAACACCCAAGCGTTCTGCTATTTCCTGGTATTTTAATGATTCATACCTACTCAAAAGAAACACTTTTCGACATTTCTCGGGCAATGATTGTAAAGCCGATTTTAACTCTTCCATCAGTTCTGAATCATCGCCCTCATCTTTTTGGATTGGTGCGGAACTTGATTGATATTTTGTGATATTTTGGTGCTTTTGTTTCACTTTCTCATGCCTTATGGCATTCATACTATCGCGATATACCATCTGGTATAAATAGGCTTTTACCGAAGTTTCGATATGAATTTTCTCCCTTTTTTCCCAAAGTTTCAAAAATACATTTTGGACAATTTCCTCGGCCTCATCTTCATCCTTCAATAGGGCACAGGCATAGCCGTGCAAGGCTTGAAAATGACTTTTGAAAGTCACTTCAAACACTTTCTCATCAATGATTGATGAGTCTTCCACTTCAAGCTGTGTAGAATATTCCACCTGTTAGGTCTAATTGTGGTTTAAACTGATCTCTATATTATTCCCTGTTACTATTAGGACACGTTGAAAATGATCTACCCTATGTTCAATTTAAAAATAATTGAAAAAAATTTATGAAGTTATTCAAAAAGTACCGTCAACTTCAGACAAATATTAAATCCTGATCTTTCATATTTTGCCTGTTCAATCTATTTTCTTCCACCAATAATTCTGATTTTCCATATCAGATAAACCGAATACCTGTCCCAAAGAAGGGGTGAAATGTGGTTGTTTTTGGGCCAGTGCTTCATTCTCAAATCTTATGATCGGATCTTTCCAATGATGTGGCGCAAGTGAAAAGCCCCCCCAGTGAACTGGTATTGCTATACTGGCCTTAGCATCAATAGCCGCTTTGACGGCTTCTTCTGGATATAAATGGATCTGATGCCAGTGTTCATTGTATTGGCCACATTCAACAAACATGACATCAAATGGCCCATATTTTTCTCCCACTTTATCAAAATGGTGATCATAACCACCATCACCACTCCAATAAATACTGTGTTGAGGCGTTCTGAACACCCAGCCACCCCATAGGGATTTTGCACGGTCAAACGCACCGCGACCTGAAAAATGCCTTGATGGCGTAAAAGCAAAAGATATCTCGCTAAATTCATCTTCTTCCCACCAATCGAATTCTTTAACCTTGGAAGCTTCCAAGCCCCACTTTTCTAAATGCCTGCTTACGCCAAGTGCCACGAACCAATTTTCAACCTTGGGAATCAGTTTTAATAGACTCTTATAATCAATATGATCATAATGATCATGTGTGATGAAAATGGCATCTATATCAGGTAAGTTATCGATTATCTCAAGTGTGTTTTCACTGAATCTTTTTGTTTTGAAGGGAGCAATAGGAGAGGCATTGTCCCCGAACATTGGATCTATCAGAATATTCTTACCCATTAAGCGCATCAACAATACAGAATGTCCATACCAAATGAATTTAGGCTGAGATGCGTCATTAGTAAATGCCATCTTATCAAACTCAATGACTGGCAATGGCTGATTGGGCATCCTTTCTTCTGTATTGGTAAAATTCTCTTTTAGTAGTTTAGGGAGTGTCTTGAGGTTGACATTCATTGTAGTGGCAGAAAGATTTTGAAACTTCTTTCCATTCCACTGCGGCGAATTTCTGAATTTCTCCAAATCTGCTTTTCTTACTGAGCCGCCAAACTGGGGATGAATGGTCATATAATTAATATTAAGCTTGCTAGGATAAGGTAATTTATACCATTTAAACTGATATCTATAAATAAGGTTGTCTATTTCTGATAATGGCAGTTGATCAAAAACTAAATTCTAGCCGAATACTGTGGTAGCTCAAAAGAGAAAACGGCACCTTTATCTGGACCATTTGTAACAGCGATTTTTGATTGGTGTAATTCCAGAATCTTCCTAACGATATCCAATCCCAATCCAATTCCTCCACTACCTTCACCGCTAGTCTCCGTACCTTTTTTATATCTTTCAAAAATCACATTTAGTTTGTCTTGAGGAATTCCATGTCCAGTATCTGCTACTTTGACCATGATTTTATCTTGGGTTGAAAAGGCTTCAAGATATATGCTGCCACCTTCTGGCGTAAATTTGATCGCATTATCTAGTAGATTTTGTAGCGCTCTATCTATCAATCTTACGTCTCCAATGGCCATGGGTAGGTCTGTAGGGACTTTGCTTCTCATTTCAATACCTTTCTCTTTAGAAATCATCTTATACTTCAAAAGGTTATCCTGAAGCAGTTCACTCATGGAAAATGGTTCTATGACTGCTTCTACCTCATTAGCCTCTAATTTGGAAAGCTGGAAAAGTTGGTCAACCAATGTTTTTAGTTGCGATGTGTTTTTGAGGATGGTATGTATATATTTTTGTTGCTGCCCTGAATTAAGTTCATGCTGCTTCAGCACTAAGGTTTCAGCAAAGCCCTTAATAGTAGCAATGGGGGTTTTCAAATCATGGGATACGTTGGCCACCAGCTCTCTTCTGGACTGTTCCATTGTTTGGATGGCTTTGATATTTTTTTGAATTTCTGCAGCCATCTCATTAAAGGTCTGGGCCAGATCCTTCATTTCACCATTACTTTTTATATCTATACGCGCATTGAAATCACCACTTTGAAATCGCTTAACTGCTGAAATTACTTTCCTATGGCTGTTTGTTAATGCATATATGGCCAGCAAACCAATTGCTAGCGCAATAATGATTAAAATGGGAAGTGTATTGCTGGCTATATTGAAGATATATCGGTCCAAGATTTCATTTCTTGCTTCTGCATACTTTTGTCCAGTTAATACTACATAGACATATCCAGACAACCTGCCATCTTTATTGATAGGTGCTGCAGAGAATACCTTTGCTTGATCAGGGTGTCTTGGGTCAGTAGATTTTTTATAATATACGTCATTACTATATAAGACTTCCTTGACGGGAATTAAATCAATTTTTTTCTTTATGATTAAACTGTCTGGAGCTGAATAGTTAAGCACTTGTCCAGTTGTATCCAAAAAATAGATCTCAATGGCAGGATGTAAAATCATGGCACTATGGAATATATGCTCCAGGTGATTTTGATCTATACTATCAAGCGGAAAGTCGGATATTTCCACTGCAATATGGGCTGCCACCTCCTTATTCAAATGCTGGTCAGCTTCTTCACTAAATTGAAAAGCTGTCTTTCCGAGGATTAAAATAAAAATAAAGGAAAGGGTCAATAATATACCCAAAAGCAAAGCTGATATTTTCCAGAATAAACTATTAGGAAGACTTTTAAACATGATTTTGATCTTTAGGTCTATTCGCTATTCAACAAATCTATAACCAATTCCCCAGCTAGTTAGGATGTATTTAGGCCTTTGCATATCGGCCTCTATTTTTGATCTTAGGCGGTTGATATGACTGTTAACCGTATGTTCAAAACCTTGGAAGTCATAATCCCAAACCAATTCTAATAAACGCCGGCGACTAAAGCTCTTTCCTGGATGGGATGCTAAAAGGGATAATAATTCAAATTCCTTTGAAGTAAGGCTTATTCTTTCATCATTGACATGAACAGATTTTTTGTCCAGGTCTATCTTTAAACTGCCACGCTGTACGATGCTTTTGATAGGAGAGGCGTTTTTCTTAGCCAATTCCATCCTTCTGAAAACGGCCTTTACACTGGCCTTGAATTCTAAGATTGAAAAGGGTTTGGTCATATACACATCAGCGCCAATTTCCAATCCATCCACTCTGTCCATCTCTTCGGATTTGGCTGTTAACATCATTATCGGAGTACTGAAATGCTGATCTCTCAACCTTTGACATATGTCCATACCACTCATTTTGGGCAACATAAGATCCAAAACTATCAAATCATAGGAATGGTTTTGCGCCATTTCAAAGCCTAAGTCGCCTTTGTCGACATGACTTACTTCACAACCTAAATCCTTCAAATGGATGGTTAATAATTCTGCAATATCCCAATCATCTTCTATGACCAATACTCTGTGCATACCTCAATTGATTATTTTTTAATTTAATCAAAAATCATTTTATCTGTAGTAAAAACTAAAATATCCCCATGGAAATGTAACTTCATGGGGATACTTAGGTTTAATTTGCTGTGATAGTAACCTTAATTATTTCACTGACTTCAGGATAGGAATAACCATCATTTACAGGAATGATTTCTTTGTTTTCCGTTTCACCCGTATTAGGACCGTCTTGTCTTATTGCCTGATTAGGGCCGTAACCTGGTTCTTCATTTATCTCAGTACCTGCATCATATAAGTCCAACATTCCCGTAACATCCCCAGATATTGCTTGGCCACGTTCAAAAAGCATTATCCCCATATCATTAAAAGCAAAAAATAAATCATTGGATTGGACAAACATGGTCGCTAATGATAATTTATCGCTTTGATGGGCGCTGAAGCTAAATTCATATTTCTGTCCAGGTCCGATAGGAGCTGGATCGTCAGCACCAGTAGGGGTATTGAAAACACCACTTACTCGTACTGTTGAAAGTGTATTCAAGCTACTCCCCAAAACTCCTGGCGCCCCGTCTTCTGCTATATACTCCAAGCCATCCCCATAATCTTCCTGGTTTAAACGATAAATAGGCATCCCCCCAGTATGTACGGCCCAAGCTCCAGGAGATAGAGGGTAATTCAATCCAGTATGCTCTGCCAAATAAGGCCCCATTACACCTGCGTTTCCATCTTCAGCGATTTGCTCTAAACCATTTTCCCTTTCAGCTTCACCTGTTGTAAAAAGTGGAGAAGGGGATGTATGAACTACCCAACCTCCTGGAGATAAAGGTATTGTTACAGAACCCATACTGGTTATTAAGGTCGATGGAGTCGATACATTTTCAATTCTTACTTTGAACATATAATCATCCAATGGCTCGAGAGTAACTTTGATTACTTCCGAAGCCTCAGGATAAGTATAGCCATCGTCTACTAATTGTACTACGCCGTTTTCATCATCGCCTGTATTTGGGCCCGCTTGTCTTGGTGCCTGATTTGGCCCTATTCCAGGCTCTTCATTTACTTCTGTTCCTGCATCCCAAAGCATTATTTCATTTGTTACATCTCCGCTTCTGGGGCTCCCGTCAGGATGATATAATTCTATTCCAGCTTCACTAGGGGCAAAAAATAAATCATTGGACTGGGCAAACATACTTGCAAAACTAAGTCTCTCTCCTTTGCCCGCTTTAATATCAAATTCATAAGCACCTCCGGGGACGATTGGTCCAGGTGAACTGGAACCAACGGGGTTTGTAAATACTCCCGAACTGGAAAACATTTTGTGCGTGGAAACATTCTCAACTGTAACCGTAAAATTCGTTGTCGGCAAGTTCACAGGCCTATCTACATTGTCACATGAAGTACATAGATAGACCATTGATACCGCCAAGAAAGATAAAATGGACTTTTTCATAGCTTTTTAGTTTGATAAACAATCGATTCAGACTAAAAAGGTATGGGATAAGTATCACAGCTTTGTAACAAAGCAAAATTCTTCACCAAAGTGCAAAAAATACTAATAGCATTGGTATTGAATGGAATAGCTGGTAGTGTAAAGGATTTGCATTTTGACCAATTATATTTTTTGAATGATAGGATTAAAGGCCTTGGAGCCTACCATGACCTTGTCCCCAATTTTAAAATCCTTCAATTCTGACAGATCACAAACTACCTTTACAATATCTTGCCCAATTAAAACAGAGATAATTCCTATAACTTTTTCATGAAATATCTCAATTATTTCACCAGTAAATTGAAATTTTGCACTGTTCTTACCATGTGTAAATATCTCCTTTGGATTGCCCGAGCTAATGATTTTGCCCTGTTTAAATTCAAATACTTTTTGTGACAGTTTAATAATTTCTCCAACATCGTGACTGACCAAAATAGTGGTCAATTGATATTTCTGGTGAATCTTTATTAAATAGTCCTGTAGTTTTAAACGCATTATATTATCCAAGGCAGATAATGGCTCATCTAACAGGAGTATTTTAGGTTGACTTACCAGAGCACGGGCTAATGCTACCCTTTGCTTTTGCCCCCCAGACAGCATATCTGGTCTAAGATTTAAAAAATCCATTAAATCCATGATTTCTATCAACTCGTCTATGATAGATTTGTCTTGATGTTTTGGAAGTGCAAATTCCAAATTTTCATAAGCAGTCATATTAGGGAAAAGGGCATAGTCCTGAAAGACATAGCCAATTCTCCTTTTGGCAGGTTTTATATTGATCTTTGCATCCTTGTCCCACCAGCACTCTCCATCCACATAAATGCTCCCACTATCGGCTTCCATAAGGCCGCTTATCAATCTTAAGGTAGATGTTTTACCCGATCCAGATTCACCATAGAAAGTAACGAATTCTCCCTTTTTGATGGATATATCCAAATCCAATAGCATTTCCTGATCCCCGGATCGTAAAGATTTCTGGAGCTTAAGTTCAATCATCTTGTCAACCTTTTTAAATGGCCACCATTAATCATGTAAACTATAAATAGGGTTATAAATGATAAAATAATCAAGACAATGGAATATTTGTTGGCGAGGTCATAATTAAGGGATTCCACCTCATCATAAACAGCAATGGAAGCTACTTTTGTTTTGCCAGGAATATTCCCGCCAATCATCAATACAACACCAAATTCTCCTACTGTATGTGCAAAGGTAAGTACCAGTGCAGTGATAATGGAAGGTTTGATATTCGGCAAAAGAATGTAAAAAAGTGTGTTCAATCTATTTTTCCCAAGCAAACTGGCTGCCTCTGTTAAAGAGGAAGAAATACCTGATAAACCAGATTGTATTGGCTGTACCATAAAAGGTAAACTATAAATGCAGGATGCCACTACCAAACCTGAAAAAGAAAAAACCAGACGAATTCCAAACCAGCCTTCTAACCAAGCACCAAAGGCATTCTGGGGACTAAAGGCCAACAATAAATAAAAACCCAAAACAGTAGGAGGGAGCACCAAGGGCATGCTCACCAAGGTCTCAATGACAGGCTTTATTTTTGACTTGGTAATAGATAACCAATAGGAAAGTGGAATTGACAGGATAAAAAGGACCAAAGTCGTCACCAAGGCAAGTTTGAGGGTCAATATAAGAGGAATCCAAGTCATAATGGAGACAATATTACTTCATTGAATTTAATCAGGGTCAATACTTGATCATTGAGCTTCAAAGACATATTATTACTGCTAATGCTGGATATCAGGGCAATCAAATCCCCTATGGCAGTATTCAATTTTACCCGAGTCAATATCTCTCCCTTTTTGATTTCAGTGATAGTCCCTAGAATTTTGTTCTCTATACTGATGTTGATCTTCTCTTCCTTGGATAGGACCAACTCTGTTTCTTTGAATAAGATATTTACTTTTTTTCCCTTTTGAAGGTAATGTGCTGATTCCACAGTATCCAATAAAATTGAATGAAATTCAACTCCCTCCCCTAAGTCCACCAAAACCAATGACATATGCTCACTAGATTGAATACCCGTAATTTTACCTTCAAATTGGTTCATAGGTTATGAATAAATTATTATTGGATAATATCTCTATAATAAGAATAATGGTTGAGTACTAAATGAATTTAAACAATTTATCAATAGCAGTGATTTTATGGAACATCATAACCATATTCCAATAGAATCCTCTTTGCTTCCTTTGAAAATAAAAACTCATAAAATTTTAGTGCCAAGTCCTGTTTTTCTTTTTTGCCTTTCAATAATACCACAGCTTGTTCTATGGGCGAATAAATTCCTGAATCTATATCAAGCCAATATCCATTATTTTTCAATTGAGGGGACAAAACAACAGATTTAGCAGTAAAGCCAATTTCAGCTGAACCAGATAATATAAACTGGTTGGTTTGAGAAATAGACTCTCCATATACTAATTTAGTACCTATTACTGGATTTAGCTGATAGTAATTGAGCACTTCCATAGCCGCTTTTCCATAGGGTGCTGTTTTGGGGTTAGCCAAGGCAATATGCTTAATAGTGTTATTGGATAATTGTTCGATGCTTGGTTTATTTTTCTCATCCATGGCCCAAAGCACTAATTTTCCATAAGCGTAGATTTTTGGCGCTTGTCTTGCAAAGCCTGCTTCTTTTACAGCTTTGGGGAAATTTATATCAGCGGACACAAACAAATCATAAGGAGCTCCTTCAATTATTTGTGCGGTTAATTTACCAGAAGAGCCAAGAATGATGTCACAATTCATCCCTGTCTCATCATTGAACTTATCGACTAATGCCGCCATAGCATATTGCATATTAGAGGCCGTGGCAATGCTTAGTTTATTATCTGATGGACTTTTACAGGCTATAATAGAGGACAATAAAAATAAGGGTAATAAAAAGCTTTTCATTAAAGGTTATTTCAAAACGAATTTATTTAGGGACGGTAGGAACTCACTATTCAAAGATAAGCACATTGATCAAATCGTTGGTACTTAAAAGAATTTTAATGGTCCAATCATTAATTCTAAGACAGATAACACCCAAAATTAGACTTAAAATGCTTTACAATAGGGCATAATTATCAAGCCAATAGTTATTAGGGGACTAGCACTTTTAGCTTTTCTTTACACAGGCTTATCTCCAACTGATTTTCTTTAACAGGCACCAACTCGCCATCGATTTGATATTGCAATAAATTACCATTGCCAAGAACCACTAAATTCTCAATCAACTGATAATTTACCTCTTTAAGCGCATGAATTTTTCTTGAGGCGACCAACAATCCAAACAATAATAATTTTAGCCTGGACATTTTCTTGACCAAAACCATATCCAGCAAGCCATCGCTTATATTGGCTTTAGGAGTAAGCGTAAATCCATAGCCCATTCTATTTGAGTTGGAAACAAACAATAAAAATGGATCTGCATTGCATTCTTTCCCGTTTTTAACAAGTTTAATCTTTCCTGTTGAACTGTAGGTCCCCATAGTTTTTATCAGGGCTTTTAAATAGCCTTTTAATTGCCTTTGCTTAAGTCGGTTATAATGTGCTATCAAAGCAGCATCAAAGCCAATTCCCATATTACTAAAGAAATACTTCCCGTTTACCTTCCCGATATCAATGTTTTTTACATTACCATTGATTATGATTTCAATGGCTTTATCAATTTTAAGGGGAATTTGTAAATTGGATGCTAAACCATTCCCGGATCCTAAAGGAATTATTCCTAAGAGAATATCATGCCCTACGAGACAAGAAGCTATTTCATTTATAGTACCATCACCACCACAGGCCACAATAATATCTGCGCCCTCGGTAATGGCAATTTGGGCTAACTTCGATGCGTGACCAGGACTTGAAGTAATTTTTAAAAAAACTTCATACTGAGACTTTGTAAAGGCTTCTTTCAGTAAAATTTTATCCAAAAAATTATTTCCTTTACCTGAAATAGGATTGACAATAAAGTGAATACGCTGTTTTTTTTCTAACACTTCTAGATGTTAATTAATTTTTTGTCACTATATAATATTCGGATGCGATAAGAAACGTAAAAATACAGTATTAATTATTATTTATTCAGCAGAATGCTTATCTGATTTTAGATAGGGGAACCCAATAATTACTTGAACAACTGAATTAGTGGCAGACCTTCCTGTTTCCTTTTTAAAAACTTCTGCAAAACCATGGCAATACCGTAATTTTAAATCTATACCATGGCCATTATTGAGCTCGGTAAATGTATAACCTACTTCAATAGGAAAACTAAAATCAACATTATTTAGTTGGTCTTTAACGCCATGGGAAAATAAAAATTCACCATCATCAGCTGTATCTCCAATCGTAATATTCTTGGCATCCAATAAGAAACTAACTTGTGGACCTGCTGAGAAAAATACGTTTTCAGTATATCCATATCTAAACATTAAAGGAATATCCAAATAGTTCGTTCTAATGGAGGTTTTATATGACAATACCGCTCCATCGAATTCATTGGGAAATGGATTGTCTATATTGATTCTTTTCTGTCCTTTTCGCGAGAAGGGTTTAAACTGAGGGACAAAATACCATTTGTCATTTATTTTCATATTTACTCCCAAGCCAAAATTAGGCTGCAAATTCACTCTGCCTTCCATTCCAGGCATATAGGCAAAGTTTAATCCTCCTTCAATACTAAAAAAGAAGTTTTCAGTAGCTGCTTTATCACCGAATATAAGTACCAACCACATAGCTTGAGCATGGGCATACTTTACAGATCCAGCCAAAAGTAATAGGGAGATTACAAAAAACTTAAAAAAGCCTATTTTCATAACTGTAATAATATACAGTTAGAATTTAAGGATAATCTTATTAAGATTAACGTGTTCGTCAATTTTTCTTATAAAATCTAGAAATTCTAAAAACAAAGTAAAAATGACAGCTAACATTTGAACTAAAAAAGCCTCTAAAGTTTAGCTTTAGAGGCTTTTGTCTTTTTATAAAGTCTTGTCGGGGTGGCAGGATTCGAACCTGCGACCTCCTCGTCCCAAACGAGGCGCGATGACCGGGCTACGCTACACCCCGAAAATAAAAAGGATTCATAAGAATCCTTTCTGTAGAGAGTGGGGGATTCGAACCCCCGGTACGGTTTGACCCGTACGACAGTTTAGCAAACTGCTGGTTTAAGCCACTCACCCAACTCTCTATTTTCTTGAAAAAACCTTCTTGTTTTCCCCTTATTGCGATGCAAATATAAATGATAATTGTTCACTAAAGCAAACATGGATGGGTAAATAATTAAGGCTTTTATGTCCTTTTTTAACATATTTTCAATAACGATCTGTGATTCAGGGAGAAAAATAATGTTGAGAAAAAATAAAAATATATTAAGCAATTTAAACCAGTCTAAAGAAACAAGCGCTGCCATTTCCTTTTAACCAAACTTTTTCATTTGAAATTCAAATCTAGCATGACCATTTTAGAATTAACTAGGAGATAATTATTAGCTAAACTCTTTTAATGTTAATTTATAAAATGGGCAATATTAATTTATATAATGGTGAAAAATTGGAAAACGGATGGAAAAGGGTTTTGATTGAACAATCAGAGATGGCTATTAATCTTTTAAAAACCCGTCGAAACATTCCAATGAGCGTTCATGAATCACGTAAGGCATTTAAAAAATGTCGCACTGCTTTAAGAGCCGGGAAACTTGGATTCAAGGGTTATAAAGATGAGAACCTGTTTTTCAGGGATCTTGGAAGGCTATTATCCCAGCTGAGAGATTATCAAGCAGTACAAGACACTCTCTTGCATTTATACCAAACCAAAGACCATCCTGCCAGAAGAGCTAGCTGTAAGATTATTTCAAAACCTTTATTAGTAAAAAAAGCCCAACTTGAACGAAACCTGATCAGAAATGACAAGCTCTTTGAAAAGATAGTTAACCTGCTTCAATTCAAGCTAGAAGAAATAAATAATTGGGAATTAGAATTAGCCTCATTTGAGTTATTGGCAAAAGGTCTCAAAAAAGTATATAAAAAGGGTCAAAAGATAAGGCATAAAGCATGTGTTACTGGAAAGTTGGAAGACTTTCATGAATGGAGGAAGCAAGCCAAGTATTTCTACTACCAGTTGGAATTTATCAGCCCTTTATGGCCTAATTATATAGGAGTATTAAATAGTGAATTTAACCAACTTACAGATAAAATAGGAGAGGAACACGATTTAGTGATCTTGGAGGAACTTATGGACACAGAAAGGATAAGTATTAAGAACACAACAAGAATGAATGCCTTTAGAGAATGTATTGACTACCATAAACAGGCAGCTCGCAAGGAATCACTGGGGCTTGGATCGCGTTGCTATATTTTCCCAGCAAAGTGTGTCAAGAATATAGTTCAAAAGTTAGGTGCTTTATAGAAATGCTTGACTTTGCATCATAATTAAAAAGAGGCCGTCTCCATAAATAAATCTGTCCCCAATTTTCTTGGGACAGCTAGGTTCCCAGTGATGGAAACTTATGTATGAGACAGCCTCTTTTAACAATACAATATATTTATATAGCTAAAAGGTATAATTATTGGTGACTAAACGGAACTGGTTCATTACCTTATAAGTGGCCCGTGTAAGGTCTAAGTTTATGCTTGGAGAATTGATATCGAAATCCGCCGCAGTATATCCTTGCCATATGGTTTTATTTTTTTTATAGTCGATTACGTAAATTATCAGCATTCCCTCATTTTCGTAGTATTTTATATTATCGTAATCCTCACCGACTTTTCTCTCTTCTTCTTCATCTAATTCTTCCAGTCCTTTTTTAGCCAATAGCTCCTCTTTTTTCTCTTCTTCCTTCAGGATTTCCAAACCTCTGGCGGATAACCAATTGTCAAATTCTGGCTGTATATATCCTCTATATCGAACCTGACTGACAAACAACTTATAATAAATTAAAATATCAGGCTGAGTTATTTGATGTCTAAACCCTTGAGAATTTAACCTTGAAATAATCGTTTTATCTATTATAGGGATGTGCTTTATCGAATCAGTCCCCGTATCCTCCATAAAGGCAAAAGTTTTGTATTTTTTGAAATTGCCCCTGTAGTCGTAATCGTATTCTGCTACAAAATCTTTAGAGGAAAAGCATGATGTAAACAGTAGAGCAGCTAGGATGATGTACCATTGAGCTTTTTTCATTTTTCCAGAATTTAAGATATCTAAACAAACATGATGAAGAAATTTGTGGTAGTAAGGGTGGGGTTTAATTTTCTTCAATGAAGGAAACTTTGTATATAACCATTTAGAAAACCAATTGTTATGAATTTTCTCGCTCGACTTACTGAATATTAATTAATTAACTCGAATTTTCAAAATATACGATGGAAGAATTAAGTTGGATTAAGCTATAAAAAAGTATTTTGTCACAATAAAAAATTTCTATAAAAAAAGGAGGCTATTTTCGCACCTTTAGTATTCTTCTAGATGCATACCTAAACTGGTTCATGAGGTCTGAACCTCATATAATCTGGATAAGGAAAAGTATGCATGAATTCACCGTTTTCAATGCGTTTTTGGATGCTTCTCCAGTGATCCGGATCAAACAGGTCTTTATGGAATTCTAGAAAGTAGGCTTTAACATCAGCACGGCCAATCATAAACCGTCTAAAATCCTCAGGAAAGACATCATTCTTCGCTATTTCATACCAAGGACTTGCAGCATAGATCTCCTCGAAGGTTTTGGGCTTGGGTTTCTCCCTAAAATTCATTTGTGTCAAAAACTCGATTTCATCATAATCATAAAAGATCACCCTTTTCTGTCTCGTAACGCCAAAATTCTTCGTCATCATATCTCCAGGAAAGATATTTGCCTTTGCCAGCTGCAATATCGCATTTCCATATTCTTCTACGGCAATCTTTGCATCGTCCAAGCTACATTCCTCCAAGTACATATTAAGAGGTGTCAATCTACGTTCTGTGTAGAGATGCTTGAGAATTAGTGTGTCATCTTTAATCTCAATTAAAGAATTGACAGTATTCTTCAATTCTCTCAAAAGATCTGGATGGACCCTGTTGAGAGGAAGCTTGAAATACTCAAATTCATGGGTATCTGCCATCCTTCCAACTCTATCATGCAAGGACACCAATCGGTATTTGTCCTTAACTTCTTGACGTGTCATGTTTTTGGGAGGATCAAAACTGTCCTTAATCATTTTAAATACGATATTGTATGAAGGAAGGGTAAATACGGTCATTACCATGCCTTTTATTCCTGGAGCAAGGACATATTGGTCATCACTGGTGCTTTGATGACTAAGAAAATCCCTATAAAATTCTGTTTTACCATGTTTGTTGAATCCAATTGCATTGTACAATTCATAAACTTTTTTATGGGTAATCACGGAATTTAAAAATGCGACAATCTGGGATGGTATTTCAGTTTCGACCATAAAATAGGAACGCGTATAACTAAATGTCGCACTCATCAAATTAGGGTCAAAGATCAGTGTGTCAACAAAAATGCCATTTGGACCATGCATAAAGGGAATGATAAAAGGCATCCATTTTCCACCCAAAAAAGTCCTACCGATCAAATAGGCAGCTTTGTTTCGATAAAAAACTTGTTTTAGTACCTGGGTGGTTGTGCTTTTGTCTACCTTATACCTGGTTAATATGACCTCTCTTATGCTTCTAACCAAAAATTGGACATCCTTTTCTTTTTGGTAATAAGGGGCATTGAAGTCAAAATCTTCTAGTATTTTTCTGATAATCCTCTGTACGCCCCAAGTGGATGGGTAATTATAAAAAAGATTTTCTTGGGGATGGATTTCACAAGAATCATATCCTTCCAGAACAAACATTAATTCCTCATCAATAGACAACTTCGCTACTGATTTCCGGATCACGGAATTATAAAACGACTCTGCCAGTTCTTTGTCATTTCTTTCATTGATGGATTCAGAAAAGAACTGTTTTACAGAAAGCCAATACTGACGGTCATTCAAAAATTCACCAAAGCTGACTTTGCATATTTTTACAACTTCATTTACGCAGTCTTTATAGAGTCTTAGTCTTTGTCGCTGATTAAGTTGGACACCGTCCCAATCTCTTTCCCTAAAATAAATGGGGGCACGCTTTGTATATTCATTAAAAGAATTGATGTATTTGATATAACCTTTTATTATTTCGTCAACAACTAAAGGTTTTTCGGTGCTTGCTGTAAACATAATTTAGAAAGATCTAATGGAAACTAATCGAAGTTAATTAAATCAATAGAAATTCGCTGAGATACAAGAAGGTATGTGATTATTTTTTAGAAAAACCACATTTTTTTAAAAGTCTCTAATTTCTTATTAAACTGTTTATCTCTAAAACAAAATTTAATTTTATTTCAGTTTATTAAAATGATATTTGGGAAAATATTAATGGGCAGACTTGTTTTCGTCTGGAGAAAATATTTCTTCCGCAATCGATTGTTTGTAGTATGAGAATATTTTTATACCTTTCCAACAAGTTGTTCTACTTGTTGAATAACTTAACAATAGGTTTAATAGGTTTGATAGTAAAAAAAGGTCCGATTAATAATCGGACCTTTTTTATGGATATGAGTTTAATCCTTCCCTTTACTTTTGAATTATCCAATTATATTGTTTGTTTAAACCAAAAATAGTTAAGCATATTTTCATGGAATTATTAAAGGTAGTTGAACATTTAGAAACAAAACTTCATGGACCATTACCAGGCAAAAAAGGTCAGATTATCATGGCCCCACAGCCTTTAGATGAGGCTAGGTTTGCCAATCAAAACGTCAAAAATGCGCGCAAAGGAGCGGTAATGATCCTGCTTTATAGGGGAAAAGATGGATGTATGGTTCCCTTCATCAAAAGACCCGAATATGAAGGTAACCATAGCGGGCAAGTTTCCTTTCCAGGAGGTAAGTGGGAAGAGGATGATATCAATCTACAGGAAACAGCATTAAGGGAAACTGAAGAAGAAATAGGAGTAGACAAAAACCAAATTAACATTATTGGAAAAATGTCAAATTTATACATTCCTCCAAGTAATTTCTTGGTAACTCCTTATATTGGATTTTCTGAAAAGACCCCAAACTTTAAACCTGATCCAAGAGAGGTAAGCAGAATTATCCATAGTGATTTTGCAGCTTTGATAGACCAGAAAAACATAAAGGAAACATCTTTTAAACTAGCATCAGGCTTCAATTTGAAAGCACCTTATTTTGATATTGAAAAGGAGGTAGTTTGGGGAGCTACAGCGATGATATTAGGTGAGCTTATGGCTATTTGGAAGTCATAAGCCTTTGGTATTATATTTTTTTTTCAGCTAGCTTTTACTTGTTTTGTAATACTTTAAATTTCATACAATTTATTTACATGCAGGAATCTACCCCATTGATCAGCAATGATGCTGTTGTACTAGGACTTCTTTTTGGTATTTTAGCTTTGGTTTTTGGCACTTCCAGCAGTGACAGACCCTTTTGGAAAAAATTTTACCGGGTAGTTCCATCTGTACTTCTCTGTTATTTTCTTCCTTCGATTTTCAATACACTGGGAATTATCTCCGGTAGCGAATCAAAGCTTTACCAAGTAGCCTCAAGGTACTTATTGCCTACTTCTTTGGTGTTATTGACCCTAAGCATAGATTTCAAAGGGATAATTAAACTGGGTCCTAAAGCTTTGATCATGTTTCTTTCGGGAACTTTAGGAATAATACTAGGTGGTCCTATTGCAGTTTTGTTGGTTTCTATTGTAGATCCTTCTGTAGTGGGAGGAGTGGGGCCGGATGAAGTTTGGAGAGGTTTGGCCACAGTCGCAGGAAGTTGGATTGGTGGTGGTGCTAATCAAACTGCTATGCTTAAAACCTTTGGAGCTAGCCCTGAATTATTTAGCTCAGTAATTGCAGTAGATGTTGTAATAGCCAATTTATGGTTGGCATTCTTACTTTTCTGGGCCGCTAATCCCAAAAAGATTGACAGAATTTTTAAAGCAGACAGTTCTGCCATAGAAGAGTTGCAAAGAAATATCCAAGCATATAGGGGTAGTATCATGAAAATCCCCAATATGAGTGACACTTTCAAGGTTTTGGGCGTAGGGTTTGTTATCACAGGAATTTCTCACTGGATTGCAGATTATATAGCGCCATGGATAGGTAGCAATTATCCGCAATTACAAAAATATTCCTTAGACTCTACCTTTTTCTGGATAGTTGTAATTGCAACCACAGGAGGACTTATCCTATCTTTTACCAAAGCGAGGAATTTGGAAGGGGTAGGAGCATCCCGATTAGGAAGTGTTTTATTGTATGTATTGATTACCACAGTAGGTATGCAAATGGATTTATTTGCTATCTTAGATAACCCATCCCTGTTTATTGTAGGGGCAGTTTGGATGTTAGTACATATAAGTATTATGCTGATAATTGCGTACCTTATTAAAGCGCCATTTTTCTTTGTGGCGGTAGGCTCTCAAGCCAATGTAGGAGGGGCTGCATCTGCACCTATAGTAGCTTCGGCCTTTCATCCTTCTCTGGCACCAGTAGGGGTATTGCTGGCTGTATTTGGTTATGCTGTTGGCACTTATGGAGCGTATATTTGTGGTCTGTTATTACAATTTGTATCAAATTAATTATGGCCCTTTACCGAAAATTCATATTTGTATGTACTGGATCTGATTGTAAGAAGAATGGTTGTAAAGGTCTTTTAAAGGATATTAAGGACCTTACCAAGCTGGATGATCATAAGGGAAAATATAAAATTGTCAAAACCAAGTGCATGGACTTTTGTAAGTCGGGGCCTATAACTGTCGTTAACAATGAAGTGATAAAAAAATCGACCAAAGAGCAGTTAAAGGTCGTTCTGGAAAATAAGAATCATTGATTTCTTATTCAAAAAGCTGCCTTTAAGTTAAATGCCTCCAATAGCAATTAATTTAAAGACAGCCTTTTACTTTATTTTGGTTCTGTAATAACAGCGGTTCCACTGGCAGTAACCATTAGCATTCCATCCCTGATAGTTTCATAATCCAAATCTACGCCAACAACAGCATTAGCACCATAGGCCATAGCCTGCATTTCCATTTCCCTTAATGAAGTGGTTTTAGCCTCCTTAAGTACTTTTTCATAAGCACCTGATCTACCGCCAACAATATCTGTAATTCCGGCAAAAAAGTCCCTGAAAATATTGGCTCCAATGATGGTCTCTCCGGAAACTATTCCACAATACTTTTTGATTTCATGGCCTTCAATATGTGGTGTTGTAGTCGTAATCATAGCTTTTTGCTTAATTGATTCAAATTTCAAATAATGTCTGTTAAATATAATTTGAAATAATGAGAATCGGTCAATGATTGAGTCATTTCCTATGGGCACTTTTATTGCTGTCATAGTTAAAAATATATTGGCTTTGCTTATACGGAAGCATAGCGTTTTATAGTTATTTATGTTTCAAAGGTATTTTAAAAGGTAAAATGGCCATATCCTTAATTAAAGTTTTAATTTTGAGGTGAAATTTCGATACATGAAAAGATCATTAGTCTCAATAATACTTTTAGTAATGTGGGCAAACAGCCTTTTCGCCCAAAAAAGCAATTTGTACCAGAGAACAAGTGCCAATTTTTTCTATGGAATATCAGGAGCTCCACTCTTGGATTTCAACAAATTACTTGAGGAAAGAGGTGGAACAAAAATGGCCAACTCTTATCATAGTATTGGTTTGGGATATCAGACAAGGTTCAATGACTTTATTATTGGTACTGAGATTTACCAAAGCAATGGCTTAAACAACCAGTTTGGCGACTATATAATCGATTATAGAACCAGTAGGGTATTTCTCAATGTAGGATATGCATTTACCGAAGAGGGGAAAGTTCAGCTAATCCATTTTATGTCCATTGGAATGGGTTATATGAATTTTCAGATGCTCAAGGGTGTCAATTCTGCAACAATGAACGAATTCTTGGAAGAACCTGCCCATGGCTATATATTGAGGAGAAATGATGTCACCAGCGGAGCAGAGAACTTTGGTAATTTCCTGACCGAAATTGGTTTTGAATTGGGCTATGACCTGGGTTTGCTTTCAGCTGAGGAAGTAATTAGCCTTTCAGCAAAATTCGGATATTCTTTCAATCCATTTGAAGAATCTTGGAAAATAAAAGGAATGAACTTTGACAATATCCAAAGTGGTCCCTTTCTTAGAATTGGAGCAGGAATCACTTTGCCTGAATCCAATTATTTTTATCGTGATGCCACTTTGGCCTTGAATTTATTTTATGGGTTTCACTTCACCAAACCTAATAAACTTAACAATTATCTTTCCAGTAATGGGTATAATGAACTATCCGGCTGGCCCACAAATATTGGCATCAAGATAGTAGGGGAAAACAGGGGCTTTTTATATGGAGCAGATCTTTACAATGCCAATCAAAATGGAGATGCAAATGAATCCTATCACCAAAGTTTGAGCAGTACCAGGGTCTATGGAAATTTGGGTCGCAAATTTTTGGACCTGAATAATTGGGAAATCGGATTAATGGGGGGAATAGGTTATGCTTCATTGAGATATTCCTTATTGCATAAGTATAAAGTGGATTTTCCCAGCTTAATTGATATACCTGATTATGATGGGGAACTGAAGAAAGGTGGTTTAATGGCCAAACCGGAAGCGTTTTTGTCCTATGCATCAAGTCTTTCCAAAAAATCGCAATTGGCACTTAAATACTCTATCACAGCTGGCTATGAAATTCCATTAGGGAATTATAAGTTGGCTGACGTGAGCATGTCAAGTTATATGGCTGGTCCATTCTTACAATTCGGTTTGGGAATTAGACCATAGAGCTGTTGTACAATATATTTCTAATGCCAACTAGAAATTTAAATAAAATATCTTCTTTGCAATTTTTTTCCATCTTTTCCTGTTAACTTTGGGATTGCTTATCGAGAAAGACCGAGGGAAGGGCCCAATGACGTCTTAGCAACCTGAACCATACAAGGTGCTAACTCCCATCCTGAGTAAGACAGGAAAAGATGAGCGGCAGATAAATGCTTCATTTTTCTTCCGGTTCTTGCTCGACATAAGCTTTTATAAAAATTATTGAGCATGAATACTAGAACGGATATATTACTTCAGCAATTAAAAAACAAAATCTTAATCCTTGATGGTGCGATGGGGACCATGATCCAGCGTTATCAATTGGATGAAGATGATTTTAGAACAGCAGCTTTAAAAAGTCACGCTAAATCATTGAAAGGTAATAATGACCTGCTCTCTTTAAGTAGGCCGGATGTAATCAAACAGATTCATGAAGCCTATTTGGATGCCGGTGCTGATATTTTGGAAACAAACACCTTCAGTAGTACTTCCATCGCTCAGGAGGATTATGATCTTTCTCACTTAGCCTATGAGCTGAATGTGACTTCTGCTAAAATAGCCAAGGAAGTAGCCTTGGCCTATTCGGAGAAAACTCCTGACCAGCCAAGATTTGTGGCAGGGGCAATAGGACCAACTAACCGTACAGCTTCTATTTCTCCTGATGTGAATGACCCTGGGTTTAGGGCAGTGAACTTTGACCAGTTGGCAGCAGCCTATGCAGAACAAATCAGGGGACTAATAGATGGAGGATCGGATATTCTCTTGGTAGAAACCATATTTGACACTTTAAATGCTAAAGCAGCAGTCTATGCGATTCAAGAGGTTTATGAAGAAAAAGGCATTCCATTGAATCCTGAAGAGGGAGGGATTCCCATCATGATTTCAGGAACCATTACAGATGCTTCGGGAAGGACCCTGTCTGGACAGACAACGGAAGCATTTTTAATTTCTTTATCTCATGTACCATTGATCAGTATAGGTCTAAATTGCGCCTTGGGAGCAAAGGAATTAAGACCATACCTTAAGGTGCTTGCCGAAAAGGCGCCGTTCTATGTCAGTGCCTATCCAAATGCAGGCCTGCCCAATGAGTTTGGACAGTACGATCAAACTGCAAAGGAAATGGCTGACCAAGTTGAAGAATTCCTTAAGGATGATTTGATCAATATTTTGGGTGGTTGTTGTGGAACCACTCCTGAACATATTAAGGTAATTGCCGAAGTAAGTAAAAAATACGAACCTCGAAAACTAGCATTTGCATAAGAAGAACAGTGGGAATGGACAATAATAGAAAACATGATCTTTTAAAGCTATCAGGGCTTGAACCTTTGGTTTTTACACCAGAATTGAACTTTGTCAATATTGGTGAAAGGACGAATGTAACAGGATCTAAAAAGTTTGCCAGATTAATTCTTAACGGCCAGTTTGACGAAGCATTAGAAGTAGCCTTGGACCAGGTTCGTGGCGGTGCACAGGTCCTTGATGTCTGTATGGATGAAGGGATGCTGGATGGTGAAGCTGCCATGGTCAAATATCTTAACCTTTTGGCTTCCGAACCTGAAATAAGCAGAATTCCAATAGTGATAGATAGTTCAAAATGGAATATTATCCTTGCTGGATTGAAGTGTATCCAAGGTAAGGGAATAGTTAATTCCATCAGTTTGAAAAACGGTGAGGAAGAGTTTGTCAGCCAAGCCAAGATCATCAAGAAGTTTGGTGCTGCTGTGGTAGTGATGGCTTTTGATGAAGATGGACAAGCCGATACTTACCAAAGGAGAATAGACATTTGTAAAAGGAGCTATGATACTCTTGTGGAGAAAGTGAATTTCAATCCTCAGGACATCATTTTTGATCCAAATATCTTCCCTGTAGCCACAGGGATGGAAGAACATAAAACCAATGCCATAGACTTCTTTAAGGCCACCCAGTGGATTAAAGAAAACCTTCCCGGAGCCAAAGTAAGTGGTGGGGTGAGTAATGTCAGCTTCTCATTCAGGGGCAATAACCCTGTAAGAGAGGCTATGCACGCCGTATTCCTTTACCATGCCATCCAACATGGAATGGATATGGGAATTGTTAACCCAAGTATGCTTGAGGTATATGATGATATTCCAAAGGATCTTTTGGAACATGTAGAAGATGTAATCTGGAACAAAAGGGAAGATGCTACTGAAAGATTGTTGGATTTTGCAGAGACAGTTAAGTCCACGGGCAAAAAAGAGGCGAAAAGTGAAGCATGGAGGGAAGATCCTGTAGCCAAGCGAATGGAACATTCCTTGGTAAAAGGTATCATTGATTTTATAGAGCAAGATGCAGAAGAGGCCAGACAGGAACTTAATAGTCCACTAAAGGTAATTGAAGGACCTTTGATGGATGGTATGAACGTTGTAGGGGATCTCTTTGGATCTGGTAAAATGTTCTTGCCACAAGTGGTTAAGTCTGCCCGTGTAATGAAAAAGGCAGTAGCCTATTTGGAACCATTTATGCCAAAGGCAGGTGATGCTGATTTTGATGAGGGCAGCAGTTCTATTAAAAAGGTATTATTGGCCACTGTCAAAGGAGATGTTCATGATATTGGAAAGAATATCGTCGGTGTGGTTTTGGCTTGTAACAGCTATCAAATTATAGATTTGGGCGTAATGGTTGATGCCCAGAAAATCATTGATGAAGCCATCAAGAATAAGGTGGATATCATTGGCTTAAGTGGTTTGATTACTCCATCACTGGATGAAATGGTCAATGTAGCTTCTGAGATGGAGCGCCAAGGCTTAAAAATTCCATTGTTGATCGGGGGAGCAACAACCAGTAGAATCCACACGGCTGTTAAAATTGATCCTGTATACAGTGGAACCGTGGTTCATGTCATGGATGCATCCAAATCAGTCCCAGTTGCGGGTGAAGTAATCAGTGAAGAAACCAAAGTGGCTTTCCATCAAAAAATGAAAGCTACTTATCAAGAATTAAGGGAATCTCACCAAGCTAAACAAGAGGCAAAGCAATTGGCCACTTACGATGAGGCAAAAGCAAACCATACAGTTATAGATTGGAATAGTTTTGTACCTGTTAAACCTGAAAAGCTTGGTAGGACAATTATTGACCTAGACCTTAAAACCTTAAGGAATTATATAGATTGGACACCATTCTTTAGTACTTGGATGTTGGCCGGGAAATTCCCGAAAATCCTTAAAGATGAAGTAGTAGGGGAGCAAGCTTTAAAGCTTTATAATGATGCCAATGATATGCTGGACAGGATCATTAACGAATCTTGGCTAGACGCAAAGGCTGTTATTGGATTATACCCAGTTAGAAGGTCTGGAGACGATATTGTTATTTTAGACGAGCATCATCAGGACACTTCCACCACTTTCCACTTCCTTAGACAACAAGGTAAAAAGGGAAAAGGAGTTCCAAACCGTTCATTAGCGGATTATTTGCATCCAGATCAGGTAGATTATTTTGGTGGATTTGCTGTTACTGCTGGATTAAGAATGGACGATAAAGTAGAGGAGTTTAAGGCAAAGACAGATGATTACAATGAAATCATGTTAAAGGCGCTTGCTGACAGATTGGCTGAAGCAGCTGCAGAATATATGCATGAAGAGGTAAGGAAAAAGTATTGGGGTTATGCCAAATCAGAGCAATTCGATAATGAAGCTTTGATCAAGGAAGTATATGCAGGTATTAGACCTGCTCCTGGTTATCCTGCCTGTCCAGAACATTCTGAAAAAATTAGCCTATTTGAATTGTTGAATGCCGAGGAAATTGGCATTTCTCTAACTGATAGTTATGCCATGTTACCTACTTCCTCTGTAAGTGGGTTTTACTTTGGAAACCCTGACAGTAAATATTTTGGATTAGGGAAAATCGCAGAAGACCAAGTGGTTAGTTATGCCCACCGCAAGGGTATTTCAAAGGAAAAAGCAGAAAGGCTCCTAGCTCCTAATTTGGCCTACAATCCAAAACTCAACCCTGTAATGCAATAAAGATTAGCTTTGACCAAGGGGTCTGTTGACTATTACTAGCTATTAATAGTCAATGGACCTAATGACAACCATATATAAAAATGAAAGTAACCGAACACATTAAGCAAGCGAAAAAAACCCTTTTTTCATTTGAAATATTACCACCTTTAAAAGGACAAAGTCTTAATGAAATGCTTGATGGGATTTCTCCATTAATGGATTTTAACCCTCCATTTATCGATGTAACTTATCACAGAGAAGAATTCATCTACAAGAAGCATCCTAATGGGCTTTTGGAGAAGGTAAGTACCCGTAAGAGACCTGGCACAGTTGGGATTTGTGCTGCCCTAATGAACAGGTTCAAAGTGGACGCAGTACCTCACATTCTATGTGGTGGATTCAACAAGGAGGACACAGAAAATGCCCTTATTGACCTGAATTTTATTGGCGTAGAAAACATCCTTGCATTAAGAGGTGATGCACCAAAATCCGAAGGCAGGTTTGTTCCGGACGAAAACGGTCACAATTTCACCAATGAATTAGTAACCCAGATTGTGGGAATGAATCATGGCAAATACCTTCATGAAGAAACCGAAACCGGATTTCATACGGATTTCTGCGTCGGAGTAGCAGGTTATCCTGAAAAGCATTTTGAAGCACCAAGTTTCAAATTTGACCTCAAATACCTCAAAGCGAAAGTGGATGCTGGAGCCGAGTACATTGTTACACAAATGTTTTTCGATAATGAAAAGTATTTTGATTTCGTGAAGGAAGTTCGGGCTGCTGGTATTGATGTTCCTATTATTCCAGGCTTAAAGCCAATTACCACTTTAAAGCAGATCACTATGCTGCCTAGTATCTTCTTCTTGGATCTTCCAGATCCATTAATGAATGAACTAGAAAAGTGTAAAAACAATGCTGATGTAAGAGAGGTGGGAATCGAATGGGCCATTCAGCAAAGCAAAGAGCTGATTGAATTTGGTGTTCCTTGCTTACATTATTATACCATGAGTAAAGCAAATACGGTATATAAGGTCGCCAGTGAGGTTTTTTAATCATTGATAATTTTCACTAATGAGACCATTTCACATTTACTTGTGGAATGGCCTTTTCTTTTATTAGGGCATTGAAAAGATAATATTAGTTTCGGATAAGATACAATTGTAATAATCCACACAGAGAGTGTAGTTTTATTTTTTAGAACTCATTTATGATATATTTACAAATCCAACTGCCCAATGAAGCTGTTCACTAAGTCCTATTTTTTTCTGGCCCTCTTTTGTCTTATCAACTCATGGAGTTTTGCCCAAGATAAATCACCAATTCAAATAAATGACCAAGATCTTCAGGTCTGGTATGATAGTCCTGCAAAAGAATGGACAGAAGCTATTCCTATAGGAAATGGCTTTATGGGAGGAATGATCTATGGTGATCCGATAAATGAACGTATTCAGTTAAACGAAGGGACTTTGTATTCCGGGGATCCTGATTTCACTTTCAAGAGCATCAACGTACGCAAGCGCTATCCTGAAGTTATGGCCTTATTGGAGTCCGGAGAATATGGAGAAGCTCAAGAGATAATCAAAAAAGATTGGTTGGGCAGGGCACAGCAATGTTTTCAGCCTATGGGAGATGTTTGGATAGATTTTGATCATAAAGGAGAAATAAAAAACTACAAGAGAAATCTGGATTTGGCCCAATCTATTGTCAAAGTAAGCTACGAAGAAGGAGGAGTAAACTATGCACGGGAGTATTTTGCGAGTTATCCAGACCATTTGATTGCCGTAAAACTATCGGCGGATAAATCAGGTGCCATCACTTGTGAACTAAAACTCTCTACTCCACATAAGCCCACTGAAAAAGTTTTCAATAATGAAAATCAATTGGTACTACAAGGGAAGGCTCCTGGAATTGCCCTAAGAAGGTCGCTTCAAACAGTACAGAATATTGGAGACCAACATAAATATCCTGAGATATTTGATATGAATGGCAATATAAAGCCTGGAGCAAGTCAAGTCATGTACGATGAAGATGTATTTGGCTTAGGGATGGCCTTTGATACACGCGTGGAGACTAGGATAAACGGAGGAAAGACCCTTGCAGAAAATGGCAGTATAAAAGTAATAGGAGCCGATGAAGTGGTTTTCTTAATATCAGCTGCCACCAGCTATAATGGATTTGATAAATCTCCCGTACGAGAAGGAGTGGATGAGAAAGCTAAATCCAAGGGCTTTTTAAAAGCTGTAGAGAACAAAAGTTATGCATCACTTTTAGAAAAACATACCAATGATTATCAGCAGCTATTTGATCGGGTAAAAATAAAACTGGATAAACAAACTAAGCAATCTAAGCTTCCGACTGACCAACGATTACTTCAATTTGCCAATGGCAAAGACCAATCTTTGGTAGGTTTGTACTTTCAATTTGGCCGTTATTTGATGATTTCAGGTTCCCGACCTGGAGGTCAACCACTAAACCTGCAAGGTATTTGGAACGATAAGGTGATTCCTCCTTGGGCCAGTGCTTATACCATGAATATCAACCTTGAAATGAATTATTGGCCTGCAGAACTGACCAATCTTTCTGAATGTCAAGAACCGCTCTTTACAGCTATTGATGAACTGGCTATCAATGGTCAAGAAACAGCCAAGCAGATGTTTGGCAACCAAGGATGGTTGGGAAATCATAATATGACTGTTTGGAGGCATGCAGAACCTGTTGATATGTGCGAGTGCTCGTTTTGGCCTATGGTGGCTGGATGGTTAATGAGCCACAAATGGGAACATTACCTTTACAGTGCTGATAGATCATTCTTAAAAACTGAAATCTTTCCATTATTGGAAGGGGCGGTATTGTTTTACAAAGATTGGTTAGTTCCTAATAAGGAAGGTTATTTGGTCACTCCCGTGGGACATAGTCCCGAAAACAAATTTATCTACAGAGATAAAGAAATCTCTACGCAAAGTCCTGGACCTACCATGGACATGGCAATTATTCGTGAGTCATTTAGCCGGTATTTAGATGCCTGTAACTTACTTGACTTGCAGTCAGAACTCAGTAAAGAAATAAATGATAAATTGAGCAAATTACTACCCTATCAAATAGGTAAATATGGGCAGCTACAGGAATGGCAATTTGATTTTGAGGAGCTAGAGCCAACACATAGACATATTTCCCATTTGTATGGATTCCATCCTGGCAACCAGATAAATTGGAATAATACTCCAGAGCTAGCAGCAGCTGTAAAGAAATCTATGGAACGCCGGGGAGATCAGGCAACCGGTTGGTCAATGGGCTGGAAAGTGAATATATGGGCAAGACTTTATGATGGAGATAAGTCGCTACAATTATTGACCAACCTACTGCAATTGGTAAAGGAAAATGAAAAGGGAGGAAGTAGAAGTGGTACTTATACCAACCTATTTGATGCGCATCCTCCTTTCCAAATTGATGGTAATTTTGGAGCTACAGCTGGCATTGCAGAAATGTTATTACAAAGTCATGATGGAGCAGTCCACCTTTTACCAGCCTTACCTAAATCTTGGGATTCGGGCAAGATATCAGGACTTAAAGCTAGAGGTAATTTTGAAGTGGCCATAGAATGGTCAAAAAACAAACTTAAAAAAGGACAAATCATTGCTAACTCAGGAGGAGTATTACCCTTGAGAAGTGTGACACCACTCTCCTTCAATGATGGAATCAGCATTCTAGAAAAACAAAGTAACGAACTACTTGAACCTATAATGCCTGGAGATTTCCTTAATCACTTTGAGGGTGAAATCAAAGACAAAAAAGAAGCATCATTTTTTGAATATTTCATACAAACAGTGCCTGGTCAAATAATCAATTTTAGCGAAAAATAAAACAGGGTTTTATCGAAGTGATTTTTCATTTAATGTTTCCGATTCCTATGATCAACATGATATTGATCATAGGAATCGGAACACTGTTTAAAAAAGGACAAACAATTCTTTATTAAAACACATAATTTGTCATTGAGGCAAAAAAGGAATTAAATTCAGGAAATTAAGTCCAATTAAAATTTCCCTCATTATTTATATGAATGGACAATCGATTTTATAAATAGTTCTTATATTGTGAGCCAAATATTATTAAAAGTACAAGTTATATGTTGATTAATAAGTTCTTTTTGGCTGCAGTTTTGGCAGGTGGAATTCTACCAAGTCAAGAAAATGCCAAGATTGATTCTGTTGATTTTAAAGCTTATCAACAAGAAATCCCTAATACCCAATTGACCTTTGGACTGACTCCTATACCTGCTGGAAAGTTTGTAATGGGAAGCCCAATTTCTGAAAAGGACCGAGAGTCAGACGAAGGCCCACAAAGAGAAGTAGAAATCGACGCCTTTTGGATGGGAACCCATGAGGTTACATGGGATGTTTTTGAATTGTTCCTTAATAAAAATTATGAAGCTTCTGTAAGTGAAAAAGCCCTTAGTCCAGAGGTAGATGGATTAACCCGTCCTTCTACACCTTATTTAGATATGACATTTGGTATGGGCAAGGAAGAAATGCCTGCTATTGGCATGACCCAATACGGGGCTATTCAATTCTGCAAATGGCTTTATACCAAAACAGGTGTATTTTACAGGCTTCCAACAGAAGCTGAATGGGAATATGCTGCTAAGGCAGGCAGCGAATCTGCTTACTTCTTTGGAGATGACGCCAGTAAATTGGGAGAATATGCTTGGTATGCTGAAAATTCCGAAGAAAGTACACATAAAATTGGCCAGAAAAAAGCCAACCCATGGGGATTGTTCGATATCTATGGCAATGTAATGGAATGGACTGGTGATGCTTACGTTCCTAATTATCCAGAAGCAAATGGTCCTGTTTCTAATCCACAGGAAACTACTGATGAATTATATCCTAGAACGATTAGGGGAGGAAGTTATGTAAGCGAAGCTACGGAACTTAGAAGTAGTAACCGATTTGCCTCAACCCCAGATTGGAAACAAATCGATCCACAAATCCCAAAGAGCCAATGGTGGTTCCCTGAAGCTCCATTCTTGGGTATCCGTGTGGTTAGACCATTGGAAACTCCATCTGAAGAAGAAATTATGGCTTATTATAACCAAGCCCCAATTGATGACTATTAATCATAAAACCTATAAATAACATGAACCTTAAACAAAAAAATGACAGAAGGGATTTTTTGAAAACCACCGCATTAGTTACCGGTGGTGCCATGATAAGCCCTTTTACTCTTCCAGGTGCCTATGCCGCTGGATCTGATGAAATCAAGATTGCCTTGATTGGCTGTGGTGGTCGTGGAACCGGTGCTGCTTTCCAAGCTTTCGGTACAGACCAAAATATCAAATTGGTCGCAATGGCTGATGCTTTTAGAGATAGATTGGATAATAGCTATGATGCTTTATCGAAAAAAATAGGACCTGAAAAAGTACAAGTTCCAGAAGATAAAAAGTTTGTAGGTTTCGATGCTTACAAAAAAGCCATCAAAGAAGCCGATGTAGTGTTATTGGCAACACCTCCGGGTTTCAGACCGATGCACTTTGAAGAAGCTATCAAACAAGGCAAGCATGTCTTTATGGAAAAGCCGGTAGCAGTAGATGCCAATGGTATCCGTAGGGTAATTGCTGCTGCTGAAAAAGCAAAAGCGCAAAAGTTAAACGTCGTTGTAGGCCTTCAGAGAAGATACCAAGACAACTATATTGAAACCATCAAAAGAATTCAGGATGGTGCTATTGGTGAAGTAGTAGGAGGTCATGTTTACTGGAATGGAGGCGGAGTTTGGACCCGTGCCAGACAGCCAGAGCAAACTGAAATGGAATACCAAATGAGAAATTGGTATTATTTTAACTGGCTTTGTGGAGACCATATTACAGAGCAGCACGTTCATAATTTGGATATTGCCAACTGGGTAAAAGGTGGTTATCCTGTCAAAGCAGAAGGTACTGGTGGTAGAATGGTAAGAACAGGATTGGATACAGGTGAAATTTTTGATCACCATACTATTCGATTGACCTATGCAGATGGTACTATTATCAATAGTGAGTGTCGTCACTTCCCCGGCGCAGATAATAAAGTAGATGAATCCTTTATTGGAACCAAAGGACGTGCCTATATGAATGCAGGTAATGTAGGTAAAATCTGGGGATTAGATGGAAGCGAACTTTATAACCACGATGGCAAGGGCAATATCAACCCTTATCAACAAGAGCATAATAAGCTATTTGGTGCTATTGTAAATGGTGAATACAAATATGAAGATGCTACAAGGGCTGCCATGAGTACTATGACGGCTATATTGGGCAGAAATGCCACATATTCTGGTAAGGAAATCACTTGGGATGAGGCCTTTAATTCAGAAATTGACCTTATGCCAGAAACTTATACTTGGGATGCTATGCCTAAGGTACTTCCAAATGAAGATGGACTTTATCCTCATGCGGTACCAGGAAAAACTAAGGTGGTGTAATTGAACCTTAATCAAATCCTAAAGGCCATAAAACTATCGTTTTATGGCCTTTTTTTAATAATTAATAGTTTAAAAAAAAGCGGGGAATTATAATTCCCCGCTATTAACTTCATGGTTGCTATATATTAAATGGTTGGTTCGTAACCTTTTTCATATTCTCTTGACCAAAGCTTTTTAGCTTCCTTGTTATTGATGATATGACCATTTTTAGGATCACATTCCAGAACCTCACCAGTTCTTGAAGCTATATTGGCCAAGTGGCATAGTAAGGTACTTTTAGCTCCTTCATCAATAGGGGAGTTTTGTTTTTCTTTACCCCTAATAGCCTCAAAGAAATTGTATACGTGAGTTGTAGAAACATCTCCACCACCACCTAAGGCAGTAGCTGATTCAGATCCTTTACCATAATTCTCTCTTACCAATTTACCACCACGATCATACTGCTTATACCCACTTCTATCTATAAATACAGAACCTTCAGTTCCATAAATAATTGTTCCTCTTCCACCACCGTAGGTTTGCATTCCATTTCGACTTTTTCCATCCCATTGGATGGTCTTGTTGTCTTCAAACTTAAATACCGCATCCATGGTATCATACATGGTCCAGCCATCGTCTTCCCAATGGTACTTTCCTGAGTCCACCATGACCCTGTTAGGGAAATCAACTCCCAATGCCCATCTGGCGATATCCAATTCATGAGTGGCATTATTACCGGTCTCCGCAGTACCGAAGTCCCAACCATACCAGTGCCAGTTATAATCCCAAGTATCGTGCATATATTCCTTCCTTGGCGAAGGCCCCTGAAAAAGATCCCAGTCCAAGCCTTTTGGTACAGGAGCTTTTGTAGGATTAGGCACCTTTCCCCTAGAATTAGAATAGAAAGCCGTAGCCTTATAAACTTTTCCTAATGCTCCTTCATGGATCGCATTGACAATTTCATTACTTGGTAGGGAAGACCTTTGTTGATTTCCCATCTGAATGACTTTATTATACTTCTTTTGATACTCTACTAAAAGCTCTCCTTCTCTAGGATTATGGCTACAAGGCTTCTCAACATAAACATGTTTCCCCGCTTCCACAGCCATCCATGTACCTGGAGCATGCCAATGATCAGGAGTGGCATTGATAAGGGCATCTACCTCTTGATCCTCAATTACCTTGAAAATACTATTTTCCAACTTTGGGCTGTATCCCAAAAGGCTATGAAATTTCTTTCCGGCCTTTTCTCTTTGGGATTCCATCACATCACATAGGTAAACCAGATTAACATTGGATTGTGGTAATTTAATAGGATCATAATAAGCGCCCAATCTCCTGCCTAATCCACATATTGCCACATTTAGGCGTTCATTGGCCCCAATAATATTTCCATAGCTCTTGGCTGAAAAACCCAGAGCTCCCAAACTGGAAATCCCTGCTGTAGCCAAAGCAGACTTTTTGATAAATTCTCTTCTGTTATTTTTATTCTTCATAATTAAACGGAATATTGATTCTAATTTTTTGGGACTATTATTAATTGACCTTTAAAGAACAAATGACCCCAAATACCAATTTTAATTGGACCTGGAGTCATCAGTATAGCTGTTTAAAAGCAACATGTAAATTTCAAATAATATTACTTGAGCTCCTTAATCTTAATGGACTTAAAGCTCACTCTGTTGCCATGATCCTGTAATAGGATATGACCTTCAGGTGCTTCGCCAAAGTTCTCCCAGTTCTTATATTTACTACCAGCTACCAATTTTCTGAATTCATCAGAACCTCTAACATATTCTACCACCTTAACTCCATTTAGATAATGTTCGACTTTATTGTCTGGGTATACCACAACTCTACCTTGGTTCCACTCACCAATTGCCTTAGTAAATCTTCCTTGCTTGTCGGCTTTAATCAAATCATAAAGAGAAGATAGAGTACGGTTTCCATCTTTTCCTTTTTTTGCATCTGGATGTTTTTCATCATCTAGGATTTGATATTCCAAACCAATAGCAGAACCACTATTTCCCTCACTTAGTGTCACAAAATACTTAACGCCACTGTTAGCTCCTTCAGAAAGCTTAAACTGGAAAGATAGATCAAAAGCACTGTATTTATCCTTGGTAACAATGTCACCATAAGTTTCTGACTCACTACCATCTGATTCTTTGATAGTCAATACACCATTTTCAACTATCCAACCATTTGATGGGAATTCTTCTTTATAGGCAGCTTTCCATCCATCATGATTTTGACCATTGAACAAAAGTTTCCAACCATCTTCTTTTTCATAATCTGTCAATGTATTATCAACAGTGCTTACCACATAATGTCCAGCTGGGAAAGGCTTAGACTCTAGGTTTCCAGTTTTAACCTTAATATTCTTAAAATATGTTTTTCTACCAGCGTGATCAGGATTGCTTCCAATACCATGCACTTGCAAACCGATAAAACCTTTGCTGTCCATATCATCAACTACATAAGCGACAGGCACACCGTTTACCCAAGTTTTGATTTCATTTCCGATAGCCTCAATTCTATAGTGGTTGTATTCGTCTAATTTGAAGGCTTTTCTAGCCTCTTCATTTAAGGTCAACGGGTATAGCCAACCTCTTCTAGCCTCATCATATAGTCCGCCAGACCAAGCTCTTTCTTTTGGATCAGCTTCGATTTGGTAACCAAATACTCTGTTTTTCTCGGCATTATATTGTCCTCTGGTCATTACACCTGAATTACTGGTTTCATCTTCAATTTTAAGATCCAGCTCAACGATATAATCTGAATATAGCTTTTCAGTACAAAGGAAAGTGTTTGGCGTATTTACTTTAGAAATACCAACGATTGCACCATCCTCAATCTTAAATTCAGCTTCACCACCTAGTGCCTTCCAGCCTTCTAGTGATTCACCATCAAATAATGAGGTCCATGATTCTTTCTGGACACTTGATTCGGCCTTTTGGGAGCAGGAAAAGGAAATTAATCCTCCAAGGATTAACGCTGCAGTAAAAGAAAATTTCTTAAACATGATTTTTCTATTTGATTAAATTATTCAAGTCTAAAAATGACAATTAAATCATAGCTTGTCAAATAAAGGATTCAGTTTAATTACGAAATCGATTCCGAGAAAAGTGAAGATCAGAAAACTTTAAAAGGAAATGGCTCATGTGGTTTTTACTGAATAATCCCTCATCATTTCTAAATTACCCTTAAATAATAGCCGCTTATCTTGAACAAGGTGGATCAATCTCCAATTGAGCACAGCATCACTGGCATTAAAATCTATGTCCAATAGTGTAAGGCCGATAATTCGCGCAGCTTTAGTTAATTTGCCAGAACAGTTGTTTAAAAGAAATTGATCAAAAAAATCATCTGCTGTAGATATAATCTTTGCTTCATTATCAAGAGTTCTCAGATTCTTACCCTCTTCGCACAATCTATTCCACAACTCTATCCATCTTATTTTAGCGCTTTCATCAATTTTTTTAAAATACTTAATGATTAAAGGTATCTCCTCTGAATTCATAACTGATAGGCATATCGGCACATATTGGTGACCAAACTTTGATTTAATGGTGATGTATGGAATATTTGTGACATAGATGTTTCTATGAGCTGATAATTCTTTTACTAACCTAGCAGTGGATATTAGATCCAATCCAGTTCTACCACACCAGATATAAATTATTTGGTCTTTCTTAACTTCAGATTTTAAACGTTTTATTTTCTAATATCATCATTCAATGAAGAGGAATGCTTTTTTCTATCCAATTCATTGAAGGTATGCTGGGACAACCACCTCGTTCTTTTATTGATTCCTTGATCTTGGTCAAGCTGGTCAATTGGACCAAATCTTAAGTCATCATCTAAACAAATTATTGTACCAGTGATGGATAGTTTTTCGAAGGCAACTTTCAAACGTGGTATCGATGTAAAGCCAAAAACAAGATATAAACTATTAGGAATCATAAAGTTAAAATTTGTTGACTTATTGATAAATGTATAAAAATAACCTTCTAGGCAAAAATCATTTGATGTCCCCAAGTTATAACTACCATACTAAAAAAGGCGCCAATCGGCGCCTTTTTGTCTACTATCTTATATTTCTCTTCTAGAACCTTACAAAGAAACGCCTCTCTTCCAAGGAATGAAATCATCCTGATTAAGCTTCATCGCCTTCGCCTTTTTATTTCCGCTGGCCACTTCAATGATATGTTCAAGAATTTCCTCACCCATTTCATCGATTGTTTTATCACCGGAAATTACTCCACCAGTATTGATGTCAATGATGTCAGACATCTTTTCTGCAAGAATGTGGTTTGAAGAAACTTTTAAAACAGGTGTCACTGGATTTCCTGTTGGGGTACCAAGTCCTGTGGTAAATAAAATGATATTGGCTCCAGATCCAGCCATGGCAGTAGTACTTTCCACATCATTTCCAGGTGTGCACAATAAATTCAAACCTGGTTTGGTGACAAATTCCGCATAATCCAGAACATCAACAATAGGGGAGGTACCTCCTTTTTTGGCAGCACCGGCTGATTTCATGGCATCTGTGATCAAGCCATCCTTGATATTGCCAGGGCTTGGGTTCATATCAAATCCTGAACCTACTGCTTCTGCTGATGCTGCATAAGCCCGCATCAAGCTGACAAATTTTTCTGCAGACTCATCTGTGGTGCATCTGTTTATTAGTTCTTGTTCAACTCCACATAATTCTGGAAATTCTGAAAGGATGGTTTTTCCTCCCAAGGCTACGACCAAGTCTGATGCGTGTCCTACTGCCGGATTAGCAGAAATACCAGAAAAACCATCCGAACCACCACATTCTAAGCCTACGGTTAATTTACTAAGTGGGGCTGGTTTTCTGGAGATTTTGTCAGCTTCTGTCAAGGCCAAAAATGTTTGCTGTATGGCATTGGTCAACAAGGCACTTTCAGTTCCTTCTTTTTGCTGCTCAAAAAGTAAAACCGGTTTTTGAAGATCAGGATTTATCTTATTCAACTTATCTTTAAGGATTGCTGGTTGAGCATTTTGGCAACCAAGACTAAGAATGGTTGCTCCAGCCACATTAGGGTTATTTATATAGCCGGCTATAAGTGCACAAAGCATATCTGAATCTTGTCTGATCCCCCCGCAACCACCTTGATGGGTCAAAAATTTTATTCCATCAATATTTTTGAAAATCTTGTTCTCTTCGTTTTGCTCTATTGTCTCGACGTTGAGTTCAGCTATTTTTTCCTTATCTCCTTGAGCATAAAGCTCACGCATCTGTTTGACAAAGGCTTTGTATTTGTTAGGCTTCGCAAAGCCCAATTCCTCTACAAAGGCCTCTTTCATGATCTCAATATTCCTGTTTTCACAGAAGACCAAAGGAACTACCAACCAATAATTGGCCGTCCCTACTAGACCATCTGCGCGATGATAGCCCATAAAATTCAACTTACTCCACTTATTAACATCAGGAGCAGTCCATGTCTTAGTTTCTCTCTTTCCTGTAAATTCAGCAGTTTTATGAGCTACATTTTGTGTGGTAAGCACTTCTCCTTCCATAATTGGTGACAGGGCTTTTCCACAGATAATGCCATACATGAAAATATTATCATCAATGTTCAATCGCTCTTCAGCGAATTTATGCTTTGCCTTGACGTCATGACTAAGGGTAATATCTTTTCCCTCAAAGTGTATGTGTTCACCTTTTTTCAAATCTTTTAGGGCAACTAAGACATTGTCCTTAGGATGAATCTTTAAAATTTTATGTGTCATATCTGTATAATTTTGCTATATTGCGCAATCGATTGCGCAATTTATGCAATAAAAAAATTAATCAGAATAAATTCTGCTGTTTTTTTCTAAACAAATTTATTTTGGCTTTAATTCGGGAAATAAAATAGAAGTTATCAATGAAAAAACGGGTGATCACCCTAGGGGAAATCATGATGAGGCTTTCCACACCAGGGCACGAAAGATTTGTTAATTCAAACACATTCAACACAGTATATGGTGGGGCAGAGGCCAATGTAGCGGTCTCTTTAGCTTATTGGGGAATGTCCGCAGCTCATGTTACCGCCTTTCCAAAACACGATTTAGGCAAGGCTGCCACACAGTATTTGAGATTTGCCGGAGTAGACACCTCATATGTATTTTTTGATGAAGGAAGGATGGGATTGTACTTCGTGGAGAATGGAGCCATGCAGCGATCTTCGAAAATTATTTACGACCGTTTTGATTCTGTCTTTGCCAATTTTGATCCCAATAAAATTGATTGGAAAGAAATATTTGAGGGTGCGGATTGGTTCCATTGGACGGGAATCACTCCTGCGATATCTTCCAGTGCTGCCCAAATCTGCTTTGACGCGGTGATAGCAGCCCGCCGATTAGGTGTAAAAATAAGTGGCGATATCAATTACAGAAGAAATTTGTGGCAATATGGAAAAGGTCCTTTGGATATAATGCCAGGACTCATTGATAAAACCGACTTGATCATTGCTGGGCTTACGGATTTTGAAAATTGCATGGATATTCATGAAAACGATTTTGTGACCGCCTGTCAAAAAGCACAGGAAAAATACCCTTCCATCAAGTATGTTTCCACCACTTATAGGGAATCCATTAGTGCTTCCCATAACAAACTTTCGGGCGTTCTATGGAATGGAGAAGATCTTCTGAAGTCAACAACGTATGATATGACCCATATAGTGGACAGAGTAGGTGGCGGTGATGCTTTTATGGCCGGTCTGATTTATGGTTTACTCGGTTCTTCGGATAAAGAAGCCTTAGAGTTTGCTGTGGCTGCATCTGTTTTGAAACATTCCATACCAGGGGATGCGAATTTTGTTTCAGTTGAAGAGGTAGAACAGCTGGTAAGAGGAGAAAATGTAGGAAAATTATTAAGATAATAATCAAATATGAAGTTTAGCAAAAGTGATATTATTGCAGCCATGGAAGAAACAGGGATGATCCCTGTTTTTAACCATAGCGATACTGAAGTTGCAAAAGAAGTAATGGATGCCTCCTACCGAGCAGGCATAAGGGTTTTTGAGTTTACAAACAGAGGTAACAATTCTCTTGAGGTGTTTAAAGATTTAAAAACTCATGCCGATCAATATGAAGGAATGATTTTGGGTATTGGTACCATATTTACTCCTACAGAGGTCGAAGAATTTTTAGAGGCAGGTGCCGATTTCATTGTTTCTCCAGCTTTAATTCCTTCCGTTGCTGTAGTCTGCAACAGACAAGATATATTATGGATACCAGGTTGCGGAACTGTTACTGAAATTTTTAACGCCAAAGAAATGGGAGCACAGGTATTCAAAGCCTTCCCGGGAAATGTCCTTGGTCCATCGTTTGTTTCCGCGGTAAAAGCCGTATTACCCGAAATAAAAATTATGCCTACGGGTGGTGTGGAACCCACCGAAGATAATTTAGGAAAATGGTTCAAAGCAGGTGTTACTTGTGTTGGGATGGGTTCACAGTTATTCAAAAAAGAGTGGATTCAGGACAAGAAATATGATGCCTTGGAAGAGAAAATCAGCCAAGCTCTTTCTGTCATAAAATCCCTTAAATCTTAAACTATTGAGAATGAAATTTTTAAGATCTACAAAAACAATAACCCACTTTAACTTACTGGTTTTTATTATGATAGCTTTGGCTATCTCATGTAAAGGTCCAGGTGGTAAAACAGTAATAAAATTAGGACACGGCTTAGACACTAATCATCCAGTTCACGATGCCATGATATATATGGCGAAAAGAGTTGAGGAAAAGTCTAATGGGCAAATGAAGGTTCATGTTTACCCAAATGCACAGCTTGGCAATGAGCGTGAATTAGTAGAATTACTTCAAATTGGAAGTTTGGGTATGACCAAAGTATCCTCTGCGGTAATGGAAAGTTTTGCCCCCAAAATTCAGGTACTGAGTCAGCCATATTTATTTCGAGATGATCAACACAAAGAAAGGGTGCTCAATGGTGAAATCGGAAAAATGTTGCTTAATGAAGGTACCCAATATTGGTTAAAAGGCCTTTGCTTCTACGACGCTGGATCAAGGAGCTTTTACACCAAAGACAAGCCTGTAAGAAGTCCTGAAGATTTGATTGGAAAGAAAATCAGGGTAATGGAAAGTAATACAGCCATCAATATGGTGAACAGTTTGGGCGGTTCACCCACACCTGTTTCTTGGGGTGAACTTTATACCGCCTTACAGCAAGGTATCGTTGACGGCGCTGAAAACAATCCTCCAAGTGTAGTGAGTTCCAGACACTATGAAATCTGTAAATTCTATTCTATCAATGAGCATACTGCTGTACCTGACATGTTAATTGTCAGCACTAAGGTGTGGGACAGATTAACCAAACAAGAACAGCAATGGTTACAGGAAGCAGCGGATGAATCTGCCACCTATCAATACAAAATTTGGGCAGAATCAGTTGAAGAGTCCATGAAACTGCTGGAAAAAGAAGGGGTGACCATCACCTATCCTGATAAGGAACCATTCAGAAAAGCAGTAGAGCCCCTGTATGAAACCATTAAGCGGGAACAGCCAGAAATGTATGAAATCATTGAAAAAATCAGAAACCATGACTAAACACAGCAGTTCTATTAAGAATGAAATTAACCATCGGGTAGGCTATGTGCTAATGATCATTATGAGCTTAATGGTTATCAATGTGACTTGGCAAGTGCTATCTAGATATATTTTGATGTCTCCGAGCTCTTTCACCGATGAATTGTCCAGGTTTTTATTGATTTGGTTGGGTATGCTTGGATCTGCCTATGTTGCAGGTCATAATGAACATTTGGCCATTGATATCCTCCCAGCTAGGCTGACGGGAAGGGTCAAAAACAATCTATTGATATTTATCCATATTATCATCCTTGCCTTTGCCATACCTGTAATGATCTTTGGTGGAAGCAATTTGGTCTACATCACCTATATACTTGGACAAAAATCGAGCACATTGCAAATTCCTTTGGCCTATGTGTATACGATAATCCCTCTTAGTGGGCTATTGATTACCATTTATCAAATAGCAGATATCAAACTTTTGACCCAACATAAACCAGCCGCATAACCATGGAATATTTAACCATAATAGTTTTAGTATTAAGTTTTATTACCCTTATGGGACTTGGAGTACCAGTTGCCTGGAGCTTAGGTTTTAGTAGCTTATTAACTTTGATGATCACTGTTGCTGCTGTACCTTCCATGACCACTATCGCTCAAAGAATGGGAGCTGGATTAAATAGTTTTTCATTATTAGCCATCCCCTTTTTCATACTGGCTGGGGAAATAATGAATAAAGGAGGGATAGCCAACCGACTAATTAATCTTGCCAAGGCCATCACCGGAAGACTACCAGGTGGCTTATTGTATGTCAATGTAATTGCGGCAATGCTTTTTGGGGCCATAGCCGGTTCTGCGGTGGCGGCAGCCTCTGCTTTAGGGGGAATTCTAGGAAAAAGAATGGATGATGAAGGTTATCCTAAGGAATTGGGTGTTGCGGTTAATGTAACCTCTTCCACCACCGGTTTGATCATTCCACCATCAAACATTCTTATCGTTTATTCCTTGGCTAGTGGTGGTGTTTCCATTGGTGCATTATTCGTTGCTGGTTATATCCCGGGTTTATTTGTAGGACTTTTATTGATGATAACTGCAGCATTCTTTATCAGAAAACACAAATTACCGCAAGGTGAAACAACCACTGTTAGTGAATTTGGAAGTGTATTTCTAAAGGCTGCCCCAAGCTTGACTTTGTTGGTTATAGTTATTGGAGGAATCGTAGTTGGAATTTTCACAGCCACAGAAGCTTCAGCAATTGCTGTCTTATATACATTAGGGCTTTCCTTTATCTATGGAGAATTAAAAGTAAAAGATATACCAGCCATCTTACTTAAATCTTCATCCACAACGGCTGTTGTGGCATTATTGATCGCGACTTCTATGAGTATGTCATGGGTTATGTCGAGTGAAGATATTCCACAATCAATTAGTCAAATCCTACTTTCATTAAGTGATAATAAATACATCATCCTTATTATCATCAACTTAACCTTACTATTTGTTGGGGTATTTATGGACATGACACCAGCAGTATTGATCTTTACGCCAATTTTCTTACCGGTTGTAAGCGAATTGGGTATCGATCCAGTTCATTTTGGGATCATTATGGTACTGAATCTTTGTATTGGACTATGTACTCCTCCAGTCGGCTCAGTACTCTTTATTGGCGTTGGTGTGGCTAAAACATCCATTGCAAAAGTAGTCCGACCATTGCTTCCTTTTTTTGTGGCAATGATCATAGGATTGATCATTATTACTTTATTCCCACAAATGACCTTATGGTTGCCAGGACTATTTGGTCTGTAATCTTGAAGATAGTTAAATTCGAAAGCAGTTCTTTTAGGACTGCTTTTTTTATGTTTCCTTGAAAGTACCACAGCAACATACACTGCTATTTCATTTTTTATCTTGAATATTAATATCTTGTACAAATAGCAGCGATAAATAAACTACTTTGGGTTTAATGTAGTTATTGTTCCTTATGGCAGACTGTTTTCTATAACCAATGAAGAAACTACTTTTACTAACATTCCTGATTTCATGTAATATATACCTTGCCAATGCCCAGGATCAAGGTTTTATTAAAAGGTATATTAATAAAATCATCAATGATACCAGCGATGTAGCTGAACCCCAGTTCCTGCTTTATCCAACTTTGGCTTATTCTCCCGAAACCAGTTGGGAGATTGGTTTCAGCTCCCTATATGTCTATTATGCTAAAAAGGATACGAGCAATAGACTCAGTGAAATTAATGGATTTACATTTTTTACCCTGGAAGGGCAATATGGGATTTGGTTCGATCATGCTAACTATGCAGATAAAGAGGAATGGTTCTTCCTAGGAAGGCTACGATATCAACAATTCCCCCTATATTATTATGGTTTGGGCCCAGATACCAGTAATGATTATTTAGCAATCGTAGATTCAAAACAAGTCCTCATCAAGGAAAGGGTTCTACGAAAATTAAAGAAGGACTTTTATTTTGGTATGGAGCTTGATTTTAACCATTTCGGATCAGTTGAGTTTGAGCCACAGAACTCCGATGAAGTACTTGAGCTACCTGTTGGATATGAAGGGTCCACCAATATTGGCCTGGGAATGGGAGTAGTTTATGACAATAGACACAATGTGCTTAATGTAAGGCGTGGACTGTTCTCAGAACTGGCTTATATCAAGTATGCCCCCTTTTGGAAAGGAAAATATGAATTTGCAACGATTGTTTCAGACAATAGGATATACCGGCCCATTGGAAAAAACAATGTCTTGGCTGCACAACTTTTTGGGCAGTTCAATACTGGAGAAGTTCCTTTCAATATGACCAGTGCCCTAGGAGGAGAGAGCCAAATGAGAGGTTATTATTATGGACGCTATAGGGATAATAACTATATATCAAGTCAAGTGGAATTTAGGTTTTTACCCCTTCCATTAGGATTTACCAAGAGGCTAGGAGCAGCAGCCTTTGCAGGTGCTGGAACCGTATTTCCTGATTTCGACAATTTATACCTTGACAAGATAGTATGGTCAGCTGGTGCTGGTTTGCGCTTTCTTTTGTTTCCCAAAAAAGACATATATACCCGTTTGGATTATGCTTTTGGTCAGGATACAAATGGATTTTATATTTATATAGGAGAGGCATTTTAAAACTGTTCTCTCATTTTCAGCCTCTTGAATAGGATTATTTTTACCATTTGTGGAAATACTAGTTCCATATTACCAATTGTAAAAATCAATCCTTAAATTAATTACTTTATCAAGACTTTTTGATACCCTTAAACCATGATAATAAAATGACCCAATTTAAGCTAAATATTAATGATAAGACCCACGAAGTGGATGTGGATCCTGATATGCCCTTACTTTGGGTGATCCGTGATATTGTTGGATTGACAGGGACAAAATACGGATGTGGAATTGCCCAATGTGGTGCCTGTACCATCCATCTCAATGGCAAGGCGGTAAGATCATGCGTAATTCCCGTTTCTAGCATTAAAGATGATCAAATCACCACTATTGAAGGCCTATCCAAAAATGGTGACCATCCATTGCAACTGGCTTGGGATAAAGAAGATGTTCCACAGTGTGGCTATTGCCAAGCTGGTCAGATTATGGCAGCAGCTGAGTTATTAAAAGAAATCCCGAGGCCTACAAACGATGACATTAATGTTGCAATGACCAATATCTGTAGGTGCGGAACCTATAAACGAATTAAAAAGGCCATTAAAATGGCTGCGGAAGGAGGTAAATCATGAAAAGCACTATGAATTTATCTCGCAGGAATTTTATGAAGGTGAGTGCTGCCTCGGGTGGCGGGTTGATCTTAGGTTTCAACTGGCTTTCGTCCTGTAAAAATCCTACTTCTGAACAAATGGCCGAAATGGTCGATATAAATGCCTTTGTAAAAATTGACACCAATGGAACTGTCACCCTAATGGCTCCCAATCCTGAAATTGGACAAGGTGTTAAAACGGCTCTGCCAATGATTGTTGCGGAAGAATTGGATGTAAAATGGGAAGATGTAAAAATTGAACAGGCAGGGCTTGATACTGAAAAATATAATCGGCAAGTAGCTGGAGGAAGCGGCTCTGTAAGATCAAGCTGGGATGCATTCAGAAGCGCCGGAGCTACAGCAAAATTGATGTTGATCAATGCTGCAGCTGAAATTTGGGGAGCCACACCAAGTAACTGTTATGCTTCAGAAGGAGCCGTTTTTCTCAAAGATGGTAACAAGTCTCTAAGCTATGGAAAATTGGTAGAAAAGGCTGCAAGCATGACTGTTCCTGTGACTGCTCCTTTAAAGGACATTTCTGAATTCAAATTGCTTGGAAAAAGAATTAAAAACGTCGACAATAAGGATATAGTAAGCGGATCACTAAAATATGGCATTGACACCAAAAAGGAAGGCATGTTCTATGCCGTTATTGCCAGGCCTCCTGCATTTGGACAGGAATTGATTTCCTATGAAGACCAAGATGCCCTAAAAGTAAATGGCGTACATCAGGTCCTTAGTTATGACCATAAGGTTGTGGTATTGGCCAATAATACTTGGTCCGCAATGAAAGGGAAAAAAGCACTTAAAATAACATGGTCTGACCCAAATGATCTGGAAAGCACGGATGAAATCAAAGTCAAATTATTTTCAGCGCTTAATTCCAAAAATAACGCTACAGCAAAAAGAAAGGATGGAAATATCAAAAAAGCCTTTGCTAATGCGCACCAAGTGGTAAAAATGGATTTTGATGCTCCCTTTATAGCTCATAATACCATGGAACCTATGAACTTCTTTGCAGATGTAAAGGAAAACAGCGCTGAACTCTATGGCCCCATCCAAACTCCTGAGGGAACCAGAAAAAAGGTGGCCAAGCTAATAGAAATTCCTGAGGAAAAAATCAGTTTAGGTCTGACTAGGATGGGAGGTGGATTTGGACGAAGGTTGATGTCCGATTTTGTGGAAGAGGCAGCCATGGTCTCTAAACTAGCCAAGGCTCCGGTAAATGTTATTTGGTCCCGAGAGGATGATATGGGAGGAGGTTTCTATAGGCCCATGGCTAAATACCAATACCGAGCCGCATTGGATAAAAATGGTGAAATAATAGGCTGGCATCATAATTCTGCCGGAATTGCAGGAAATCTTTCAAGACAGGATAATTTTCCAGCTGGTGCAGTACCGAATTTCCAGGTGGATACTCAAAGATATGATTCACCGGTAAGTACGGGACCTTGGAGAGCTCCCAATCACAATTTCATAGCCTTTACTGAAGAATCCTTTATCGATGAAATTGCCCATAAAACTGGTAAAGATCCTTTAGCATTTAGGCTTCACTTACTTGAGAAAGCCAAATCCAATCCCATAGGAAACGTTGCTTATGATGTAGACAGATATGCGGCAGTCTTAAAGAAAGTGGCCGATATGGCTGGCTGGGGAAAAGAAAAACCTGAAGGAGTTTATCAGGGAATTGGAGCTCATTTTTCCTTTGGCTCGTATGTAGCAGAGATCGTCGAATTGGAAGAATTACCTGATCAAAAACTAAAAATCAATAAGGTTTATTGTGCTGTTGACTGTGGGATAATTATTAATAAAAGTGGTGCCGAAACTCAAATTGAAGGTGGAATTATTGATGGCCTAGGACATGCCATGTTTGCTGAAATAACCTTGACCAATGGTCAGGCTAACCAGAAAAATTTTGATGCATACAGAATGATCAAAATGAAGGACATCCCAGAAATTGAGGTGCATTTTATCGAAAGCAATGAAAATCCCATGGGACTCGGTGAGCCAGGCCTACCACCTGCTGGCGCAGCATTAGCAAATGCCATATATTCAGCAACCAAGGTTCGACTAACCGCTCAGCCATTTAATAAAAGTGCCTTTTTCATTTAGTTTATGACTAAACAAAACCACTTCAAACCCACTTTGAATTAATGCTAGCTAATTATTTACTATGAAGCGGCCGATTTATTTAGATTATTGCTCCACCACACCTTGCGACCCAAAGGTAGTAGAGGCCATGTTGCCCTATTTCTCTGAATTTTCTGGAAATGCGTCCAGTACTGATCACTATTATGCTTGGCTAAATAAAGAGGCTGTTGAACGATCTAAAGAGCAAATTGCCGATTTATTAACTAGTCATCCCAACGATATTTTCTATACAAGTGGAGCAACAGAATCTATTAATTGGGCGATTAAGGGGCTGGCTGAAATGGCTCCAAATAATAAAAAACATTTTATTACCAGTCAAGTTGAACATAGCGCCGTTTTAGAGACATTCAGATACTTGGAAAAAGAGGGCTTTCAAGTAAGTTACCTTCCAGTTGATAAGTATGGGCAGATAAATTTAGATTTATTGAAATCAACAATTAAACAGGAGACCCTAGCTATATGCTGCATGTACGCCAATAATGAGTTGGGAACAATATACCCTATTAAAGAAATGGCTGAAATAGCAAAAGAGCATGACCTCTATTTCGTTTCAGATGCTACTCAGGCTGTCGGAAAAATTCCAATTGACCTGTCTTCATCAAATATTGATTTACTTGCCTTTTCATCCCATAAAATCTATGGACCGAAAGGAATAGGGGGACTGATAATTAATAATTCTTCCTTAAAAAAAGTTTTTCCTTCAATGATCCATGGCGGAAAACAAGAGGGGGCCAAAAGAGCAGGAACTATCAATGTCCCTGCGGCAGTTGGTTTTGGGATGGCTGCCGAATTATGCAAAGAAGAACTGTCAAGTAATAGCAAAACACTTAAGCAATACAGGGACAAAATTGAAAGTGCTTTACTAACTCTCCCCGGAACCAGGATCAACGGAAGTTTATCTACTAGACTAAGCCATATTAGCAATATTACATTTAAGAATATAGAGGCTGAAACATTGCTTTTGACCATGTCGAAAACCTTGGCTATAAGTAGGGGAAGTGCCTGTTCATCAATTGTCCAAAAGCCCTCACATGTACTAAAGGCGATAGGTTTAGACGATGAAAATGCTTTAAATTCTATTAGGATTAGTCTTGGTAGGTTCGTAGGGAAAGAAGAAATAGATATAGCCATAAATACGATAACAAAGGTTGTTTTAAAGTTGCAAGAAAGTATGAAAATTTCTAGCACATACTCATGAAAGAAATCATATCTATCATTGACGCATATGAAACTGCCCAGAAAAAAGGAGAGGCTACCGCTCTTGCTACTGTCGTAAAAGTCGAAGGTTCATCTTATAGAGGAGCAGGAGCTAGGATGCTAATCACTGAAAAAGGCCAACTAAGCGGAGCCATTAGTGGGGGTTGTCTGGAAGGCGATGCATTAAGACGTGCCTTGATGGTCATTATACAAAATAAGCCCTTGCTGGTCAAGTACGATACTTCAGAAGAAAATGGAGATGTATTTGGGGTAGGCCTGGGCTGTGAAGGGATTATTTACGTCTTAATTGAGCCAATTGATAATAAGCAGATTTTAAATCCTGTTTACTTTTTGAAACAATGCCTGAAAAAGCGCAGTCCTAATATTTTGGTCAGTCTGTTCTCAAAAAGCAACAAAAAATCAAGCAAGCAGGGAACCTATACCCTAATACGAATGGGACAAGCCCTTGGAATCAATAATGAAATCAATTGGGCAGATTTTGAAACCGAAATAAGTGAAATATTTTCTACAAAAACCTCTTTATTCAAAAGCTTCAAATTAGAGAATGAAGCTTTTGAAATTTTTTTTGAATATATCGCCCCCAGAACCAGACTAGTGATTGCTGGAGCTGGAAATGATGTGATTCCTTTGGTGGAAGCTGGAGAAATTTTGGGTTGGGAAATGGTATTATTGGACGGAAGACCCAGCCACGCCAATAAACAAAGATTCCCAACATGTCAGCTGTTGATTGGACAAGCAGGAAAAGTCCTTAAAGAAGTAAATCTAGATGAGTATACTGCCCTGTTATTGATGACCCATAATTACAATTATGACAAAGAAATAGTAAAATGGGCACTGGACAAGGAAATCAAATATATAGGAATGTTGGGGCCAAAAAAGAAATGGGCCATGATGAAGGAAGAGATAATTGCAGAAGGATTCGATCTCTTGCAAATTGAGATGCATAGCCCAATGGGGCTGGATATAGGAGCAGAGAGCTCTGAGGAAATAGCTCTATCTGTCTTGGCTGAGATAAAAGCAGTTTTTGCAGATAGTAAAGGGGGATCCCTATTCAAACAAGAAGGCCGAATACATCCTGATCGATTCTATCATTATAAGTAATACCCCGATGAACGTGGAAACTGATTTTAGCATCATGATATTGGCTGCTGGCAAATCTTCCAGATTGGGCCAAGCGAAGCAACTTTTGAAATACAAGGGAAAAAGTTTATTACAGAATACTATTGAAGCATGCACTGCTTTAGGGGCAAATGATACAGTTGTGATCCTGGGGGCAAACTCAGAGCTAATTGAGGAAAAATTAGATTTAAGCAATGTGATAGTCCTGAAAAATGAAGAATATGAAAGGGGCCTTGCATCGTCAATTACAAAGGGAGTACAATACTTGAGAGAAAAGACAAGTGCCATTTTAATTTTGGTCTGTGATCAAGCCCATATAAATTCAAATCAATTGAAAGGCATAATAAAGGCTTGGAAAAATAATCCAAGCAAAATCATCTGTAGCACTTATGTTGGAACTCTTGGCGTCCCGGCAATTTTCCCAAGCGACTTTTTTGAAGATCTTACGCAACTAAAGCAAGATAAGGGGGCAAAGAGCCTTCTAATAAATTACCAAGATAAATTAATTTCTCTCCCGTTTGAAGGTGGCGAAGTCGACATTGATACAGAACAGGACTATAATGATTTATTGCCCCACTAGGTGAAATTCAGTTTTTGTTTTTCCCTAAGTCACCCGAGGAGAAGCTAATAGCACAAAGACCTGATATCAATTTATTCACTCTACGATCTTCATTTCTCAGCCTTTACCCACTTCATGTGGGATTTATTGTTGTGGATTAAAAAACAAGGCCAAACTTTGATTGAAATTTGGCCTTGTTTGCTTCAGTCCATCGGTACTTTATTTCCATACTGCTTGAGCCAATCATCAAAACTTTTCAACTCAGGATTAAGTTCTTTCGAAAGCGCTACATCCCTATGACGATTACAAACTTCTTCAAAATCCCTATAAAACTGAAACATATTTCCCAGATCATCAGCGCCAGGAAAATCAAAACTCCTGTAAGTTTCTGGGCTGACATTATTAAAAATAACCTCTTTGCCAAGGTGTTTGGTGAACGCTGCAGCCATTTCTGCTCCAGATAGTTTCTCTCCAGCGACTCCAACAGTTTCTCCTACCATAGACTTACCTTTTTTGAAAATTCCATAGGCACATTTTCCAATATCCTCAGCAGCTATTCCGGCCATCTTTTTATCATCAATAGGAAATGTCAAATAGTATTTACCATCTTCTCCTTTTTGAGGGCCACTACCAAAATAGATGAAATTGTCCCAGTAGAATGAAGCCATTAGAAAAGTAGTGGGAACACCTAGGTCCTTGAAGAGATGATTGGCTTCACCTTTCATATCAAAATGTGGTACTTTATATTTCCCTTGTAATGTAGGCATGCGGTCATCATTCAACGGGACATACTTTCTGGTGTCTTCCAAAGTTGACCAAATCACATGTTCTAAACCGCATTCCTTAGCTGCCTCAGCCATATTCTTGGCATGTAAAAACTCTTTCTCTGGAGAATAATGATCCCAAAAAAAAGTGACCAAATAAGCACCATAAGCACCGTTCATTACTCCAACTATACTAGCCCTGTCATCTACATCTGCCTCAACCACTTCAGCTCCAAGATCACTCAGTGCTTTGGCCTTATCTGAGTTTTTGTTCCTAGTTACTGCCCGAACTGCAAATTCACTGTTAGGGTCGTTGAGGATGGCTCTTGCAAGTCCACCACCTTGGGCACCCGTGGCCCCCATAATTGTAATGATTTTTTTATCAGACATAGTATGGAATATTTTAAATGATGAATTAAGAAAGTCCCAGAATAAAATCTTAAAGGGAGTGGCAATCAGGCTAGGAGTTAGTTTAGATTTGTACCTTTTAATTTACAAATTTTAATCCGTTTATGCCTTAATACGCTGTATGGATTTCATTATACCCCTCTCATATTCTATAATTTATACCCCAAATAAAGTCAAGAAGCAATTGTATGATCGAGGAGGCTATTCTTTGATCAATTCCATTAGTTTTTCTGGTTCATCTGTTGTTATAAAATCAACTTTTTTCTCTAATAGCCAATGCATATCCTCTTCCTTATTTACCGTCCATGCATTCACAGTTAATCCAAGATCATGAGCCTCTTTTATCCATTCTGGATTATTCTTTAAAACCTTTATATTATAATCAAACCCAAAAAAACCAGCATCTGAAAGTACTGCAGGGCTCTTATCACCTTTTAGATAGGCAACCCTTGCTTTTGAATCAAGTTCAATGATTTTTAATCCTGCTTCATAGCTAAAAGTGATATAATCAACCCACTCCTCTGCATTAAGGGCCTTAACAGTATTTAGGGATTTTTCTGCCAAAAATTCACTTCTTTCGACACCAAGCTTCGATGGCTTTATTTCAAAAATTAACTTGGTACCTGTCTGCTTCATTCCTGCCAACAGGTATTCTTCCACAGTTGGCAGCTTTTCCCCGTTGGAATGTCTTCCATCCAAAAGTTCACTGTAGTTATATTGTTCTATTTCCATTCCCTCAAAATCAGCATCATGGTTGACTACCAATACACTATCTTTAGTCATCCACACATCAAATTCAGAACCTTCACAACCAAGTGCAATGGCTTTTTCCAAAGAAGCTATAGAATTTTGTGGTAAATCACTCATTTTCCAAGCTCCACGATGGGCAATCACTTTATTGGAAATAAAAGTTTTCGGCTTACAAGAACCTAAAAACATGAGCATAATCAATAGTAGTAACAAAATATTGTGTTTGAACATCATATATATAATTATTTTAAATAAATAAATTTTTAAACTATTCTACGAAAAAACAGTTAAATATCGGATTAAATTAAAAAATAATAAACATCAACTAGTACAAAATAAATATTCGTTTTTAAAAGAAATTCTACATATATATTCTGACATTACTTCAACCGTAACGGTTAACATCTACCACTGTAAAAATGGTGAAATTTCTATATTTAATGATATTTAATGATGTAAAAAAATCCTTAATATTTATTTTTCGAAATACGTTTCTATATTTACTTTTAGCAAAACGTTAATCATTGACCAATAGGAGACGCTTATTGGATACATGAAAATGAGATTTGAATGTCCCTTTTATATATAATATCAGAAATATAAATATTGCTTTTTCATCTTTTCACTCCCTAGGCTTTTTGGTACCCCACACCACTTTTGATTTCTAGATTATAAATAGATAGGACTGATAGTATCACCCTAAACTTAGTCACCCATGTCTAAAATTTTAATAGTTGAAAAGGATAAAAACTTTTCAAGTAACATTTGTGAAATTTTGGAACTATATGAATACAAAACAGAGCAATGTTACGAAACACAAAATATAGAAGAACAGATCAGGAAATCTGATCCCAATTTATTAATCCTGTCAATATCAATTGACTATGATCAATCAGGAATTGAAATTATGCAAAGGTTACTTCCTGACCATAATCTTCCAGTTGTAATCATAAGTGATAATTACTTAAAAGAACTATTTAATGGTCAATTAAAGGAAATTAAAAATTCCATTATCATTAATAAACCCTTCACGGCAAAAGAATTATTAGCAGCTGTAAAATCACTAATTTAACCATAAGCTGAAGGAAAACATTAGTTAATTTCTATATCATAGCATTCAACACCAAACCTAGCGCAATGATATTGCATATGTGGATTAATTAACTTTTGCAAACCTATTGCATGGGTTAAATGGATATCTTTGTTCTATGAAATGGATGGAAATCATATTAAGGTATTATTTATTTGCCCTAATGCTATTCCCTTGTGGGGATGAACAGGTTCAAATAGATACGGATTCTACCGATACGATTTTCCTAGCACAAGATGAGGGGCACCAAAACCATAGTGATCATGATGACTGTTCACCACTTTGCGTGTGCCATTGTTGCCACCTGCATTATGTTATACATGATCAAGCTGAAATCAATTTCATCAAGCCATATTCTATTTTTAATAAGGTCTATGTATCAGATATTCCTGAAGACCAGGTAAAAGATTTTTTAAAGCCGCCCAAACCCATTATTTCTTAAAACATTGGCTCTTTATTTATCAAAGGAGTCAAAACCATTCTATTTTATTTAAATCAATTCCTGAATCAATATCTCTTTCAGGAGATATAGATATATGCCATGGCACAGGCAATATGTGATCATAGAAGGAAGGAATTACAATCCAATTATATATGATTAATCAGCTTATAGATTTTTCTATAAAGAATAAGCTTATTATATCACTGTTTACTATTGCACTTATTATTACAGGTATATGGGCTGTCAGACAAATTCCAATTGACGCGGTTCCCGATATAACCAATAATCAAGTCCAATTAATCACCCAAGCACCAAATTTGGGAACAGAAGATATAGAGCAATTCATTACCTATCCAGTAGAGTTAGCGATGGCCAACTTACCTGGGGTAGAAGAAGTCCGATCCGTTTCAAGATTTGGACTTTCATTGGTAACCATTGTATTTGATGATAATATGGATACTTATCTGCCTCGACAACTTGTGGCAGAAAAACTCAATGTGGTTAGAGATGAAATACCGGCCGGTTTTGGAGCGCCAATGATTGGCCCAATTTCCACCGGCCTTGGTGAAATCTATCAATACACCTTAGAAATTGATCCTGCATATAAAGACTCCTATACAGTCACGGATCTTAGAACCATTCAGGATTGGATCATCAGGAGACAGATGGCGATGGTTCCTGGAGTAGTAGAAGTAAATGCTTTTGGTGGAAAAATCAAACAATATGAAGTAGCCGTTGCTCCTGATGAATTAAGAGCTATTGGTATCAGCATATTGGATATTTATGAGGCCTTGCAAAAGAACAACCAAAATACCGGTGGAGCCTATATAGAGAGAAGTCATCAAGCCAATTTCATTAGAGGCGAGGGTTTGGTTAGAAACCTCAATGAAATAAGGAATATCACTATCAGCAACGAAGAAGGATTACCTATCAAGATCAAAGATGTTGCAGACGTTAGGTATGGACATGCCGTGCGTTATGGTGCCTTTACCAAAAATGGAGCCGGCGAAGCCGTAGGTGGAATGATCTTAATGCTCAAGGGAGCTAATTCAGATAAAGTGATCTCTGATGTCAAATCTAGAATTGAACAAATCCAAGAATCACTACCTGATGGAATTAATATCAAACCCTTTCTGGACCGTAGTAAGCTAGTTGATAAAACCACCAGTACTGTTAAGACTAATCTTTTGGAAGGAGGCTTGATAGTAATTTTTGTCTTGGTATTGTTACTGGGCAATTGGCGGGGAGGATTGATTGTTGCTTCAACCATCCCTCTAAGTTTATTGTTTGCTTTTATCCTAATGAAGGTTTTTGGAGTTTGGGCCAATTTAATGAGTCTAGGAGCTATAGACTTTGGGATAATAGTAGATGGCGCTGTCATCATAGTAGAGAGCACTGTATTCTTATTGTACAGTAAAATTAAGCAAGGTAAAGAACTTAATGCTGATCTAAAGGATAAGGTCGCTAGCACAGCTTCCAAAAGAATGATGAATTCAGCATTTTTTGGACAATTGATCATCTTGATTGTTTTCCTTCCCATTCTTGCTTTGGAAGGTGTGGAAGGTAAAATGTTCAAGCCAATGGCCCTCACTTTCATTTTTGCTATGATTGGGGCCATGTTACTGTGCTTAACCTATGTTCCCATGATCTCTTCGGTATTTATAAAAGCCAGTAAAAATCCAAACTCAAAAAGCTGGGGAGACAAAATCGTATTGGCTGTAGAAAATGCTTATTTACCTTTATTACAGTGGTCACTAAAAAGAACTAAATGGGTAATAGGAATTTCCTTGTTCTTGTTTTCAATGGCCATCTATTCGTTCACAAAAATGGGTGGTGAATTTATTCCCCAACTGGATGAGGGTGACATTGCCTTTCATATCATGTTGCAGCCGGGAAGCGCCCTTTCCGAATCATTGGAAACTTCCACTAAAATCGAACGGATCATATTAGACAACTTTCCGGAAGTGGAACAGGTAATGAGCCGTTTTGGGGTCGCCGATGTCCCTACCGATCCCATGCCCATGGATATCGCGGATTGTTTTATCATTCTCAAGCCAAAATCCGAATGGGTTTCTGCAGATACTAAAGAGGAACTGATCAATAAAATAAAGGAAAAGATCAGCGTAGTCCCTGGTGTGAATTATGAGTTTACCCAACCCATAGAGATGAGATTCAATGAATTGCTCACGGGGGTAAGAGAAGATATTGCCATAAAACTCTTTGGTGATGATCTTGACGTATTGGCGCAAAAGGCACAAGAAATTGGCAGCTTGGTCAATGGAATTGAAGGCGTCGCTGATTATAGGGTAGAGGCAACAACCGGCCTACCTCAAATGACAGTTGATTATGAAAGAGATAAATTGGCCCAATATGATTTGAATGTTGAGGATATCAATGCTGTAATTCAGACTGCATTTGCGGGTAAAAAGGCAGGGGTGATTTTTGAAGGGGAGAAAAGGTTTGATTTGGTTCTGCGTTTGGACACCCTTTACAGAACCCAAATCAATGATGTAAAAAACCTTTATGTTAATACACAAAATGGTTCCCAAATACCGCTGAAGGAAATCGCTGAAGTAAGCTATCAGCCCGGTCCAATGCAAATCAGCAGGGATAACACCAATCGAAGAACCTATGTAGGCATCAATGTAAGGGGACGTGATATCAAATCCCTGGTAAAGGAAATTCAGGAAAAACTAAAAGCCGAATTAAACTTGCCTCCAGGATATTATATCCGTTATGGCGGAGCATTTGAAAACTTTGAACGTGCTACATCCAGGTTGGTCATGGTAGTGCCAGTTGCTTTGGCCTCCATCTTTATCCTCATATTCTTTGCCTTGGGGTCTATCAAACAATCTTTAATGATTTTCATAGCCATTCCTATGGCCTCCATTGGAGGTGTCTTTTCTCTTTGGTTAAGGGATATGCCCTTCAGTATTTCGGCAGGGGTCGGTTTTATAGTGCTTTTTGGCGTGGCCGTCTTGAATGGCCTGGTACTGATTAATGGACTCAATGAACTAAAAATGGAAGAAAAGTTAAACTTAAACGATAGGATACAGCAAGGAACAAAAAGAAGGATTCGACCTATTTTATTGACAGCCCTAACTGACATCCTTGGCTTCTTCCCCATGGCCCTTTCTGCAACTGCAGGTGCCGAGGTTCAAAGGCCACTGGCAACTGTGGTCATTGGAGGATTGATTAGTAGCACATTGCTGACTTTATTTGTGCTTCCAGTATTATACCAATGGGTAGAGAAGAAAAGCATCACAACAGCCTTCCCCAAATTAGGAACTGCTCTTCTATTACTCGGACTTATTATTGGCACTCAAACAGCAAATGCACAAAGCCAAGACAACTTACCAAGCCTTAGCCTAAATGAAGCCTTGGAAATGGCCAAAACCAATTATCCATTGATCAGTAAAGCTCAAATGGAAATTGATAAACAAGAGGCCATGAAGAAAAGTGCTTGGGATATGGGAAATACACAGGTATTTACTGGTGGTGAGGAATTGTTTGAGGGAGAAGGGATCTATACGAGGATTGGAGTGATGCAGCAGCAAATAGATCTATTCGGGGTACCTTCAAAGATAAAATACCAGAAACAAAAAGTGGTTCTTGCTGAAGCTGCAAAAAACCTATCTGAACTGGAGTTAAACCGTGAAGTCAGTAAAGCCTTTGCCAATTTATATATTGCTAAAAGGAAATTGTTGCTCTATTCTCATCTGGATACACTCTTTCAGGAATTCAGTAGGGCCGCTAAAATTAGATGGGAAATTGAAGCTACTAGCAAACTAGAATGGTTAACGGCCCAGAACAAGTCCAAACAGATTAGTATTCAAAAGCAACAAGCCTTCCACGACCATAATATTGCCGAACAAAAGTTCAATTTGTGGTTAGTAAGTGATCAACAATATACCATAAACGTGGGAGATGAATCAAAGCTCTTGGAGGAATTTTCAGGTATTGATCCAAATCTTGAACAGCATCCAAGTATCATGCTTTCCTCTGAGGAAAATGAATTGGCAAACAGGGCACTGAAAAAAGCTAAAGCCGCTTACTTGCCCACCATTAGTGGACAATATGGATGGCAAAGCGTCAATGGAAACACAGGATACCGTGCCTTTCAAATAGGCTTGAACATTCCCTTGGCCTTTAATGTCAACCAAGCTAAAGTTCAAAGTGCCAAAATCAATGTGGAACAGTCGAATAAAGATTACCAAGAGCAGCTAATCAAAATCAATACCGCTTATTCAAACAGCTTGGAATCAATGATAAAGTGGAAAACCTCATATGAATATTATCAGGAAGAGGCTTTACCCTTGGCAAAAGAACAGGAAAAGGGAGCTCAGCTGGCCTATAAGGAAGGAGCCATTGATTATGTAACCTTCTTAGAGAATATCAATACTGTCATGGATATCAGGATAGGGGCATTGGAAACTTTGGAAAAATACCTGATAAGCAGGGTAAACATGTCCTATTTTGAAACCCCAATAAATTATTAAGACCATGAATTTTAACCATATATATAGTTTAATAATAATCGTCGCCTTAAGCGCGTGCAGTTCAGGGACCATAGAGAATGTTGAATCTAATTCAAACAGCCATACTGAACATGAAAATGATAAAGGAGTCCATTTATCTTCTGAGCAAGTAAAGGCCTTGGGAATCGAAATAGACAGCATTCCAAAGAGGATCATAAGTGGGGTGGTAGAAGCAAATGGTGTGTTAGAGGTTCCACCACAGAACGAAGCCAATATAACAGCTATCATAGGAGCCAATATCAATAATATTAAGGTTATAGAAGGTGATAAAGTCAATAATGGGCAAGTGCTGGCCTATGTAAGTCACCCAGAGTTAATTCAGCTTCAAATTGATTACCAACAAAAATGGAATGAATTAAAGTTTATGAACCAAGAGTTTGAAAGGCAACGAGTGCTTTATGAAAACGAAGTTGGATCAGGAAAGGACTTTCAAAGAATTAAGGCCAATTTAGCTGGGCTCAATGGAAGCGTAAAAGGAATGGAAAGCCAATTGAATTTGCTGGGCATCTCACCTAAAATGGTTCAAGAAGGGGAAATCCTCCAAAATATCCCAATCAAAAGTCCCATTTCAGGCTATATCAAAAAAGTGAATGTAAAGACTGGACAATATGTGTCTCCCCAGTTCACTATGTTCGAAGTGGTCAATATAGAACATATCCATGCTGATTTAATGGTATTCGAAAAGGATATTTATAAAGTCAAGGAAGGGCAAAAGGTGAGATTCAAGGTACAAACACTTCCTGAAGATGAGCTGTATGCAGAGGTATATGCTGTTGGAAAATCCTTTGAAGAGAAGCCCAAAGCAGTGCATATTCATGCAGAAATAGAAAACAAAAAGGGATTGCTGATTCCAGGCATGTATGTGCGAGGACAGGTTATCACGGAAGGGATACTAGAATATGCAGTAAAGGAAAGTGCCATTGCCAAATCTGGTGAAAAGAACTATTTGTTCACTGCAAATCAAACTGGTGACGAATGGAATTTTGAGCCCATAGAAGTTTTGGTTACAGAAAGTAATGAAGACTGGAAAGCCATTCAGTTCCTAAACCCAGATGACAGGAACAAGAAATTTGTCATGAACCAGGCTTATTATATTATGGCTGAAATGAATAAAGGTGAAGGTGGACATGAGCATTAAGATTACACAGAAGATCAGATTTTTTTTAGAAAACAGGAGCTAGATTAATTTCTGCTAATACTTTAATGCTAGATCAGTAATGGGGATTGTTTCAGCATGGTGTCAAATAAATATCATCGCTAGAGACATTCCCCCATTACCTCTTATAAAAAAGCTGTATGTTTTATGCTAAATTGATTTATGTGTTTTATATATTTAAAAGTATAAAGTTAAGTAAATCAAAATGAATCTATCCAAAGCAACCTTTTATCAATTCTCCTATATCATTCTTTTATTATTCACTGTGAAAACCAGTATGGCCCAAATAGGAGTAGGGGCGGAAAAACCACAAAGCGCCAAATGGCTATTTGATGGCACTCGGGAAATGCTTGATGACAAATGGACATACTGGGAAGGACCTCGGTTGAAAGCAACCTTACCTATCAAATGGCAGCTATCAAACGATCCTCTTCATAGTGGAATGGCATTAAACACCTATGACGAAAGCGCAGCTAATGGACTTTATGGTGCTGCCGATATTGTAACCAAAGAGAAGTTCAGGGATTTTAGATTGCACATCGAATTTCTTATTCCTCATGAAGGAGGCAATAGTGGGGTTTATTTGCAAAACCGGTATGAGATTCAGGTTTTGGATGGAGATACTACCAGTCATGGCATGGCAGCGATTATCAATGAAAAGGCGGCTCCTTACCATATCTACAATGGTTTGGGAAAATGGAATGCATATGATATCCAATTTCGCGCAGCACGTTTTGACAAGCAAGGAAAACTAATCGAAAGGCCTCTTGTTACTATATATTTCAACGGAGTGAAAATCCATGAAAATGAGCACATACAACAAGTCTGGGGTGGACCAAATTCAGGTTTGGATGGAGGCAATGATGGTGGAAAGGGCATAACAGATCGTCCTGGAGGCTTAAAACTACAATCTGAAGGTCATGAAGTGCTATATCGAAACATCTGGATTGAAAATTTAGATATAAAAAATTCCGATACTAATTTCTAGTAAAGTGTAACAACAAGGTGTGGAATAAAAAAGTCTGGACAATTTCTTCTCAAATTGTCCAGATCTTTTTTATTGATAGATAAATACTTTCTCTACTAATATAAATCAATATCAACAGCCTCGGTTTTCAGACTTCAAATCTGCTTGGCAGGTAGATAGGCTTCCGACCTCTTAAGCTAAACATACAAAGTTACTTACTTCATAAAGAATAATCTGATTACCTAATAACTATCCACAGGAAAGAAAACTGTCGCAATAGCAAAGGCCAGTATAGAAATAATAAAGCCAAACATAAACACAGTATAGCTTTTTCTAAGTAAAACATATTTCTTAGCCAGGACCTTGCCCAAATAGTAAATATCCCTGGTCATGCTGCCATAGAGGTAATCTGCATTTTGCAACATCTTCCCCATTCCATACTCATACTCTGCCAAAGTCATTTCATGAAAATTACCAAAGTAGAGAAGGTTGCCCTCTTTTTTGTCAATGGATTCCTTATTGACTTTTCCTGAAGTTACATTGGGTCTAGTCGCCAAAATGGCAAAAACCATTGTAACCAAACTCGTGGCCAACAGCATGGTTGTTGGAATGATATAATTAGGGTATTCCTCCAGCTTCCTTAGCAGTACTGAAACAATAATGGTAAGAATGATTGAATTAACAGAAATCATGATATTCGCCTTATTATCAGCGATGGAGGATAATTCCAAGTGATTCCTTGAGGTGGTTCTAAAAAGCGTTTCCACACCTCTTTCTGGACCTTTTTGCTTTTTCTTCTTTTTGTCCTTTTTTTCTTCTGACGCTTCTATTTTTCCTATCAACTGACTGATGTTTTTTTGTTTCGCCATCTGGCATTTCTCCTTACAATAATCAGTATGATACTGATGTTTGTTTAAAAAGATCAAATTGGAACGAAGCCAAGAATTTAGATCCATATCCAATAACTTTAGCTCGATCAATTCCTCCCTTAATTTCAAAGACCTCTCAAAATATTTATCATTTCCCAAATGGGACAGGTCAGCATCGCAAAGAATCTTTTCAATGAGATTGGAAGGACTTTGCGGCATTTGGGTGGAAAAGATACATGCCTGGACTTTTTCGATAAAGTCCCGATCTACGCCTTGATCTGTTAAAAATTCCTTTGCTATTTTAGCCCCTTCACTTTCATGGTTTTCCAATTTGGATCTCACCCAACATCCTGCATCATGAAACCAAGCAGCTACCATTAGCAGCAATTTTTCATCATCCGAGAGTGGGTAATGCGAACTGATCTCCTCGCTGGCCTTTACCACATCAATGGTATGCTCGAGGTTATGGTATTTGAAAAGCTTCTGGTTGCTGTCTTCATAAAGGGCCTTTACATAATTTTCTACTTTATGAAGCAAACTAATATTAACTTCTTCCATATTTATTAAATACTTAGAATGAACTAAATTTAACAGTATTATCTTAGTAAAACATGAATTCATTTAAGTTTATAGTCTTTTTATTTTTTGTGCTATTCAACTCTTGTGGCCTAAGGGAAAGGAGATTCTATGGAGAATATTCATCTCCAAAATCTTATGATTTGACCAATGCGGAAAAGTTAATTCTCCCAGAAGTATTGGATGAAGTATCAGGAATCACCATTGGAAAAAACGGCAATATTTGGGCCATCCAAGACGAATCATCGGTTGTATATGAGCTAAAATGGCCCGACAAGAAAATCCTGAGGAAAAGTAAGTTTGCTAAAAATATGGACCTGGAAGATATTCTTTTCACAGAAAATGGACTCTTTGGTTTAAAGAGCAATGGGGATATCTATGAGATTCTTGATGTATTTGAGGACAATACGAGTTCAATTTCCTATGATTTCCCATTCAAGGGAAATAGAGACTTAGAATCCCTTGCACAAATAAGTGAAAATCAAGTCATATTGTTCTGTAAATCATGTAAATTAGATAAGGACAAGAATGAGGCAAGTGCTTTTACTTTTGACCTTAGCACCAAAACTTACAATGAATTTAAGGACTATAAATTAACCGAGAAAAAATTACGTAAAGTCCTTAAAGAGGAACAGGATTTTAAATTAACGGTAAAACCCTCTGCAGCTGCCATGCATCCCATTGAAAACAAATTGTATGTGATTTCCTCCATAGGAAAATGGTTGCTGGTTATGGATAGATTTGGAGATCCAGAGGAAATTTACAGATTGGACCCAAGGCTTTTTAAACAGGCTGAAGGGATCACTTTTAATCAGCAGGGGGATATGTTTATTTCCAATGAAGCGCATGATGGAAATGCAAATATTCTAAAATTTAAATATCAGCCGGAATAATTATAATGAAAAACTCACTCCTCATTCTTCTTATTTTTCTGGGAGGACTCCTCCAAGCCCAAACACTGGAGAGAAGAATCATTCTTGTTGGCGATGCTGGTGAGCTGGATAATGGTCATCATCCTGTTATAGAATTGGTTAATCAATTGGTTGCAGAAGATACAAGCAGCAATCAAACCGATATCTTATTCTTGGGAGATAATATTTATCCTAAAGGCATGCCGGAAATCGGCGATCCTAATAGAATTCAAAGTGAGAATATATTGTCATTGCAGGCAGGCATGGCCGATAAAGTAAATGGAGAAGTCTATTTTCTTCCAGGCAATCATGATTGGGAAAAGGGACGGGAAGGCGGCCTTGCTGCAGTCTTAAGAGCCCAATCATTTATTGATTCCTTGAAAAAGGAAAACCTTTTTTGGATACCAAAGAATGGCTGCCCTGGTCCAGAAATGAGGGAAATAGGGGATAAAGCCATTGTGATCATAGCAGATAGCCAATGGTGGCTACACCCTAATGACAAGCCTGGTTTAGATGCTGACTGTGATTACAAAACTGGTCTTGAGGTCTTAGCGGCCATTGAGGATATGGTCAATGCCAATAAAGACAAGATCATTATTTTGGCCATGCACCATCCTCTTAAAACTTATGGAGAGCATAATGGTGCCTACAGCTGGAAAGACCATCTTTTTCCCTTTACGGCCATGAAGCCCAATTTATATATTCCGCTTCCTATTATTGGCTCCATATACCCACTTTATAGAACCTATTTAGGAAATATCCAGGATATACCGCATCCAAAATATCAGGAAATGATTGAGGGAATTTCCAAGATCATTAATAAACACCCAAAGGTAGTAGTCGTTGGAGGACATGAGCATGCATTGGAATATACACTTGATGAGGGCGTACACCATGTCGTCAGCGGAGCAGGCTCCAAAAGCACCCAACTCAGAAAAAACAATCCAAGTCTATTTGCAATGGAAACACAAGGTTTTGCTAGTCTGGACCTTTATAGCAATGGAAAATTAGACTTAAACTTTTATAACCTTGAAATTGGCTTAAACCCAGTATACCAGTCGGAAATTTTTAAAGGGATTCCTGTTGTAGGTGATTCACTCTTGAGCACAAAAAACACTTTTCCTGACTCTATCAAAGTAGCTATCAGTCAGCAGTATAAAGCAAGCAAGCAGCAAGAAAAATGGTACGGAACAAATTACAGAAAAGTATGGGGAGAAGAGGTTGAGTTCAGGGTCTTTGACATCACCAAGGAGAAGGGAGGAATGAAGATAGTCAAAAGGGGCGGTGGCATGCAAACCAAATCCTTAAGGCTCGAAGATTCCACGGGTAATCAGTATGTATTGAGGTCAGTAGAGAAATACCCAGCTGCTGCTATTCCCGAAGTTTTAAGAAAAACCGTTGCAAAAGATGTGGTGCAAGATCAAATTTCTGCCTCCAATCCATACGGAGCATTAATGATTCCGCCACTTGCCGATGCTTTAAAGGTTTACCACACCAATCCTGAAATGGTCTGGCTTCCAGATGATCCTGAATTAGGGATTTACCAAAAGGAATTCGGAAAGGCTGTTTATCTATATGAGGAAAGGGAAATAAACCCTAAAGACCTAGAAGATGAAGACTATAAGTTTTACAGCACGGAGAAAATGCTTAACAAACGCTTGGATGATCAGGACTATGAATTGGATCAAAAGGAAGTCCTAAGGGCGAGGTTATTGGATTTATATATTGGTGATTGGGACAGGCATGATGACCAATGGAGATGGATAGGAATTGAAAACAAGGAGGGAAGGAAATTTATTCCTGTACCTAGAGACCGGGATCAGGCATTTTTTGTTAATCAGGGAATACTACCCAAGATAGCCAGTAGAAAATGGATCATGCCAAAATTTCAAGGCTTTGATTACCAAATGAGGGATATCAATGGATTTATGTTTAACGGCAGGTATTTTGATCGATCCTTTTTAAATGATCTTGACCGTGAAGACTGGGAAGATGAGCTTGATCGCTTTCTTCAAAAGATCACCAGCCCTGTAATTGATCAGGCTGTAACACAAATACCATATGCCATTCAGACGCTGATTAGAGTAGAACCGGATGTTCCATCGATGCTGGATTTCCGAAAGTCTTGGATGAAGGAAGAAAGCTTAAAATATTATGACTTTATTTCTGAAAATGTAGATGTATACGGCACAAATAAGGATGAACTGTTCAAAATAAGACATGAACCGAACGGAAAGGTAGATGTAGAAATTAGAAAAATTTCCAAGAAAGGTAATTTAGAGCATAAATTCTTCAATAGAAAATTTGATCCGGAGGAAACCAAAGAGATAAGAATTTATGGACTCAATGGTGATGATCAATTTGAAATAACAGGAGAGGGCCCTGGAGAAATAAAGGTCCGGTTAATGAGCGGCCTCGGCCCTGATAAGATTATTGATGAGAGCCAACTTGATAAAAGGGCCAATATCATTTATCAGTGGAAAGGCCAGGCTGATAACCTAGAATTGGGCGCTTCGTCTAAAATCATTAGTTCCAAAAGCAGTTCTGTTTTTTCCTACGATAGAAAGGCTTTCAAATATGATCTACTGATGCCTTTAGCTTCCTTTGAATACAATGTTGATGATGGCATATTTTTAGGTGCAGGGGCTCTTTGGACCACACATGGATTTAGGAAAGACCCATATGCGGTCAAGCAAAGTATCAAGTCCAATATAGCAGTTAAAACAGGTGCTTTCAATATCTATTATGAAGGCCATGCGGTTAAACTTATCAAAAGCCTCGATCTGGAATGGAATGCTTCTTTCAAAACCCCAGATTATGTAAATAATTTCTTCGGTTATGGAAATGAAAAAAGTGAATTCCTAAAGGATGAATTTGGTCCACAGTATTATAGGGTCAGGTATAATCAAATCAACCTAAATACCTGGATCAGAAAAAATATTAATCAGAATATATACTTTAGAGTTGGGCCTCAATACCAAAGGGTCAGAATGGACGAAGATGATAATGCTGATAAATATATCAATTCAGAAGAGCAAACGGATATCGATATCACTGAATTAAACAAACTAAAGGAATATGCTGGATTCAATGCGCAGTTTATAATCGACCAGACAGATCATCCCAAATTGCCCAACAGAGGCATTAAATTCCTTCATGAATTTAACCTGAGTGCAGGTCTAACAGAAAGCAGCAATACCCTAAGCTCCATGAATACTGAAATAGCCCTTTTTTGGAGCCGCCTGATCCCTTCCCAAGTAACTTGGGCAACCAAATTCGGAACTGGGTTCAACTGGGGAAAATATGAGTTTTTCCAGGCCCAAAGTTTGGGTGGTCAAAATAACCTAAGAGGATACAGAAGAAGCCGTTTTCAGGGTCATTCCATAGTTTATAACAATACAGAAGCTAGGATAAGGCTTAATAATTTTACCACTAGACTATTCCCTGCAAGTATTGGACTTACGCTATTCCATGATATAGGTAGAGTATGGTATGAAGGTGAAAACTCTTCAAGATGGCACAATAGTTTTGGTGCTGGGCTTTGGTTAGCACCAATGAACATGATGGTAATATCAGGTACATTATCCATTGGCCAAGAAGAAGTACTGCCTACCTTTACCTTTGGTTATCAGTTTTAAGGCTGTCTTTGCCCTTGCGTTGGGAGATATCAGAATACAAAGGTTGACCTACATTCACCCTAATGGCTTTAAGTCCATTTACCCCTTGTAAATCTTCTAAATCCAAGTGTTCTACTTCAGTGCCCAGCAAACCTTTGATTTGCAGATATGCAATATAATCCATGTATTCCACCTCTTCTTTTGGCTGTGAATAAATAATAGCAATTTTGCCTGGTTGGGTAAGTCTTTCCTTGCTGTTTTTTATCAATGCCTTATCAATTCGTTTTTTCATGATTTCATAACGAATATTATAAGCACCTTCAACATCAAACTTTCTTTCATCCATTCTAAAACTTATGGATAGCGGAGAACTATGCACCAATAAAAGTTGGGTAGTTTCCAATGGAATAGGTAGCTTATCCTTCAAAGATTCACTTAGAAAAGCACTTTCACTCAAAGTAGTTAACTGCCATAATTTAAGACTTTTAAGATACACAGGATCGAACACTTTATCCCTAACCAGGGATTGGCCAATATAGATATTATAGTCAATGCCGTCCGTCTTATATTTCTCATAATAATGAGGGAACATTTGTTGGGCCTGAACCTGCGCTTTGTCTATATGCTGACTTAATGCACTATTAAGCATGGCCAAGCTTTGCTCAAAGGCACTCCTGTTTTCATATAATAAACCCACTTCCTGATTGATTTTAGAAAAGTAGGAATTGATCATTTCATCCAAACTTCGATGCACTATTTGAAGGTGCTTGAACAAAGGCTCCAGCTCATCTGAAAGAAAATAATTGATTTTGGATTCATCATCAGCCACCAAAATCAACTGGATATCTTCCAACATTTGCTGGATCTTAAAGCTCATTTTTTCCAATACAGGCAAATCATTCAATTCAATGGCCGCTTGAATAATCTTTTGGGCCATTTTTAATTGCTCTTGGAGATCTCTCTGGATGGTTTCTAGCCTTGTTGAGGAAGAATTTCTTATATCCACAGCCGCATATAGAGGGTAGACATCCTCAAAAACGACAGGCTGCAAATTACTGTTTTTACCATTCTCCAGATCAACGATCTTTTGGACTGCCACTTCATTGAACTTCCATTCAATGGCAGGTTGTATGGCTGTATAATTCTTTCTGATTACTTGTTGGACCTGATACTCAAACTGCTTCATGTTTTTCTGCATCGCAATGGCCAAAGGTTGATTAATATTTTTGAGCTTATCCAACATCAATGCATTTAAAACACCATCTTCTTCAGTGGCTATCTCCAGGACCCCCACCAATGTTCCATCATAATGCAAAGGAACAATAATGATTTCTTTGATCCCCATCTCCTGAATCTGGGAATAAGACGCTGGAGCCTCAGGACAAGTAGCAAAATCATTTAGAAAAACAGGATCTTTCACATTGGAAAGGAAAGAAACCACACTTTCATAACTGTGATCACAATCCATCATGCACAGATGTCTAATCAGAAAACTATTGGCAAGCCTTCTGTCCGAAATCAAGTATTTATTATCGAACTTTTGAAATGCAGCAACCCCCACCTTGATATTGGAAACTCCCAAAAGGCTTTTTACACTTTGGTCTACCACATCGATAAAGTTCTTCGATGAAAAGTCATTTTCTTCCAATAAGGCATTGCTCAACTCTGAAATGCTCTCCGTTCTGGTAAAATCCTTAAGTTGTAGTATAAGGAAACCCGAAAAGGTAAAATCCTCCAGAGGCAAAATCTTTTGCCATTTTTCCAAATCACGAATACATGGATTATTTCCAGAACAAGCTCTGAGGACTTCTTCCTTTGAAGGTAAAGTACTATTTGTAGTAACTTCAATAAACTCTGAATTGACTTCTGAGTAAAAATACTTGTTGAGTCCGGTGCTATCCACGACTTTATAGACCAAGCTGTCATCAGCTTTGATATCTAAGCCATAGAATTTATTCAGTATGATTTTATAGGCATGGATTAATTTTGAATAACGCATCTCTTCTTTCTTCTCTTCAATATTGGAAGCAGAAAAGGCATCTGGACATAAAAACTTCTCTTTAAACCCATCTGAGGCATAAACAATATCCATAGTAAATGGCAGCGACATCATATACATCTGCCTTTTAGAGTCAAGTGAAACCGGAAACACACTATTAATAATAAAGGCCAGTGCCTTTTTATCATTAATCAATTCTTCCTTATCTATGTTATGTTGAAGCAAAATAGGGTAGGACCTGGCCTCTTCTAACAGTCTTTTAAAGAAAAAACTATTAAGCTCATCCTTGTCTTCCGCTTTTTCCTCCCAAGTAGCGAACAAAGGCAAAAAGGAGAGTTCCCTTTGACTGGTCAAATAAGGGAAATTGTTATTCCAAGCTGTTTGTATATTCATAACATGTATTCAATAATAACTTATACCCATTTTTACCAAAAATGGTTCATTTATTATCTAATATTTGCGTTCAGATCTTAGACAACAAATCAGTCTAATCTTTTATTATTCAAATCATTACAAATGAAAAGCAACTGAATAACACCCTTCCCATAAAAGTAATAATGCCCAGCTATTTTGGGCCGGGCATTATATAAGTCGCTTGCATATTTAGCACTATAGTATATTACTAAAACTATTCTTTATTTTCAAAGTCAAACCATAAAACAATATCCATCTTTGCGTCTCCATGGTGCATTACATCATTCTCCTTTTGGGCTTGAGGCCCCATTTCTTGGGCACTGTGGAACTTGGTTCCAATAGCAGGGATAGTGTATAAGAAAGACAAATCACCTTTAGGAAAAGGAACCTTCAAATGCTGAGTAACAAAAGGGGAGTCCTCCGGACTAAATAACCTGAAAAATAAGCCAGCTGTTTCAGTAAATACCTTAATATTACCTTGCTTCAAGGCTAAGTTGTAAGCATATAAATTGGCATGATATCCCTTGAATTCAGGGTATTCCATCTTTCCATTAGAAAAGCCAGTGATGGTATTATTATACTCCTTTTGCCAAACGCCAAATTTGGGACCCCGCATCCTGTTTTTCCAAACCCTGTAAGGGCCATTGCCCAGCCACGAGATCCCTTTTACCTCTTCCTCGGGGAATGAAAAGTTAACTCCCAAAAACTCCACATTGGATAGCCTTTTGTCCGGAGCAGCCACTACAGCCTTCAACAAGCCATTTTTAAATACCGTCCACCGTATTCTTTTAGGATAAGATTCATAATGAGCTGTCAAAACAAAATTTCCTTCACCATCCAAATCATATTCCAACTTTTCCAATGGATTATTATCCTGTTGAATTGGGCCTGAAAGCTCAAAAATTTCATCCTTACTTTTTACTTGATTAAGCATTCCGGAGCTTTTGTCAAATTTATATTCAGATCCATTGACACTTATTTTTAGGATATTGCCGTCTTCTGAATAAACTACCTTATCAACACCTGCTTCATTTCTAGCTGAAATATTCCTCTCGGCAAATTCTTTTGCCTGGCCTATTGCCCAAGTCCAATAATGAAGTTCCTTACCCTTTGGATCTTTCACAGATATTTTGATCCAGTCTGCAGTAGAAAGTTCACTTGGGATATCCAGCTGTATCTTCTTGCTTTCTTCTGGTAAAATTTCAGGCAAAACCTGTGAACCAGAACTAATCAAATTTTGATTGTTCCAATTATCAAAGGACAATAATGACCATTCCAAATTATAACCTTTAAGGTTTGTATAGAGGTATCTATTCTCCAAAACCAGGTTCCCATCAAAATGCTCGTTTACCACCATAGGTTTTATTTGCACAGGAGACCAAATATCCTTTATGGTATAAAAACTACCTTCCTTCTCACGGTAAGGACCTACTATCCCATCTGGAGCATGATTGCCATCCGCATCTAAACTATCGGCCAAGTCGGTCCTAAGCACAGCTTCATCTGAAAATACCCAAAGAAACCCACCTGCTGCTGCTGGATTTGCCATATAATCATTCCAAAAATCTTCCAGTCCAGCACCATGGCCGCCATCATAAAGCCCATGTAGGAACTCTGTAGGCATAAAGATGTCCTGTCCATTGGACAATCGATGGATTCCTGCCCCGTAAACTGGATAATGAAAAGTATCCACTCCATTTCTTCGAAGCCATGGATAGATTACAGGCCTTTTTTGTATATCCATATAATGGAACCAAGGCTCATTTCTGAAATCCCAGCCTCCCTCATTTCCATGGTCCCAGAGAACTACAGATGGATGGTTTTCATCCCTGAGTACTGTCTCTCTAATCAGTTTTGGCCCCACAATAGTATCGTAGCCATCTTGCCAGCCAGTAACCTCATCAAGTACAAACATCCCCAAGGAATCACATAGATCAAGGAAGGCTTCATCTGGAGGGTAATGGCTCATCCTAACGGCATTCATATTCATTTCCTTCATTAGTTGAATATCCTCAAGATGGTTTTCCAAACTTAAGGCTCTGCCACTCTTGGGATGAAAGGAATGTCTATTGACACCTTTAAATACCACCTTGACATTATTTATATAAATACCATCTTTTTCCCGAAGCTCTACAGTACGGAAACCAATTCGCTCTACCTTGCTATATACAGCTTTGTTTTTGACCAATAATTGAAATTTGGCCTGGTACAATTTAGGGTGCTCAGGATTCCAATTCTGAATGCCTTCAAAGTTTCCTTTTATCCATCCTTCATCACCAGAAATAGGCTCATTAAGGCTAGCTATTAGTTTATCCTGGTCAAAAAGCTGCACTTCTACCTCGGCATCCTTTAAGCTTTTATTCAAAGTAATAAAGGATGCAAATTCTCCATCCTCTTTAGCATTGATGGCAATCCTGTCAAAGTGATACTTGGGAAGAACTTCTAAATAAACAGGCCTGAATATCCCACCAAAAATCCAAAAATCAGCTTGCCTTTCAGCCCTGTTGATAGACTCATTGGTGGAGTGTTTCGCGACTTTGACCTCAAGCAAATTCTTTTGACCATAGGTTAATAATTTACTAATATCATACCTAAACTCATAAAAAGCTCCTTGATGGATAGGACCAGCTAATTTACCATTTACCCTTACTTCCGTATCTGTCATCGATCCGCCAAAAACAATATTAATTACTTCACCTTTCCAGTCTTTGGGGACACTAAATTCATGTTTATAATAACCGACTTCCTTACCAAGTACCTTATCGGTTACATTATGGTCATGCCCATAGTTATAGGTTCCAAAACCATGCAATTCCCAATTGGAAGGTACAGGAATCTTGGACCATTCTCCGGACTTCCTACCATCCGATACCTTAAAGTCCCATTCCACGGCAGTGGCAGCATCTTTTCCTGAAAGATAAACACGCTGGTAATTGATATTTTGGGCAGATAAAGGAACTAATCCGCAGAACATGCAGATTAAAAAAATAATAATAGTCTTATGCATAATGATTCTTCTTTGGTGGTTTATTGGGTTAACATAAAGTTTTGAAATTACTTGAATTACAGTCTAAAAAAAATCCATTCATCACATAATATTCTACTTTAATAAATAGGCTGGAAGCCCAATCGGTATTGGAAAGAATCTAACCAACAGCTTAAGGCTGGGACAATTACATGATTTTTATCATATCTCCAACTGAATATTGCTCTGATTTTAAGCCATTAAAGGATTTAATTTTGTCAAGAGCAATCAAGTAAATCTTACAATATGTCACTTAGCAACAATATTCTATCCCATTCACTAGATATTCATAATTTTCATATTCCCGTTATGGGATTGGGCTTTACCATAGATACCCCACTAAAGGTAGGTCGATTTGGAATCAACAGTGTAGTTTCTATCATGGAAGATGACTTAATAGAATCTATGAGGAAAATCCATTGTAGGAAATCAGGTGAACCCTACATCCCCATTCGTGCTGAAGAAGCCGATTCTAGGGCAAAAAGGATCACTGCCTATTTGAATCTAATGCATAAATTGCTTGATGCGCAAATTGAAAAACTAAAGCAGCTTTCCTTTCAAAATGAAGAGAATGACCTGAACAGGTATTTTAAAATGCTACCTTCCTCTCATCCATATGCACAACTTTACCAGCAAATGCTGCATAGCAAAGGGTCTGAGAAGCTTGAATTGGAAAATATTCTGAAAGACTCAATAAAAGCAGGAAATATAGATGTTAATATAATGACAAAAGTAGATCGCCTAAGTTACGACAAAGAGGGCAATACACTTCCGAGAGAGTTTTCTGCTGCACTTTCAGCCTTGAGAGGCTTTGCCCAAAGTGATTTAAAGTCCAATGTGGTTTTCTCAGCGGGAATGAACCCTGCCTTATTCAGCTATTTGGAATCCTTTGAAGATTTCTTCCCAGATGTCAATGGGCATATAAACAAAGGGATTATATTAAAGGTAAGTGACTACCGCTCCGCCTTAATTCAAGGGAAATTCTTGGCAAAAAAAGGGCTTTGGGTCAAAGAGTTCAGGCTAGAATCAGGCCTTAATTGTGGTGGGCATGCTTTTGCAACTGATGGCCACTTGATGGGCCCTATTTTGGAGGAATTCAAAGAAAAACGGAGTGCCTTAAATGGAGAGTTATTTGACTTATGCCAACAGGTACTCAGCAGCAAGGGAAAAGTTGCTTTAGCCAGTAACACTAAAATTAAGATTACTGCACAGGGTGGGATTGGAACTGCTGAAGAAAACCAGTTACTATTGAAACATTATAATCTGGACAGTACAGGTTGGGGCAGTCCCTTTTTGATGGTGCCCGAAGCGACCAGTGTTGGTTCAGATACTATTCAACGAATTATCAAGGCCGACAAATCTGATTTCTTCCTAAGTCATGCATCTCCTTTGGGAGTACCATTTAATAATCTCCGCACCAGCACGGGAGAGGAGCAAAGGAAAGAAAGAATTGCCAAGGATAGACCTGGAAGTCCTTGCTATAAAAAAGTGCTTTCTTCAAATACGGAATTCACTGATATCCCAATATGTACTTCCTCCAGACAGTATCAAAACCTTAAACTGAAAGAAATTAAAAATAGCAGTTCTTCTGAGGAAGAATACCAAAGAGAAGCTGCCAAGATCACAGAAAAAGACTGCCTATGTGAGGGTTTGGCAGCCCCAGCAATATTATCCCATGGAGAACAGCCAGCTAGGAACCTGGATGCAGTGACGATATGTCCTGGCCCCAATTTGGCCTATTTCAAAGGTATCTTTAAGCTGCAGGAAATGGTAGATCATATTTATGGTAAGCATAAATTGACCATAGAACAGGATAGACCGTATTTCTTCATCAAGGAATTACAATTGTACATGGACTATTTCAAAAAAGAACTTGGTGAATACAATGCATCACCACTACCAAAATTGGCTTCCTATCTGAATAAGTTCAATAAAAACCTGCAATCAGGAATTCAATATTATAAATCCCTTTTGGGTACAACCATCAAGGAATCTGATGAGGCTATCGGTAAAATTAAGAGAGAATTGGAAAGTGCAGCAGATTATTTAAAGTCTCTTCAATCTGAACATATAACTTCTTGATTGTAATAGGGCTGAAAATTAATTTTAGCCCTTTATTTTTATGTTTACTTCATTATGTGTCCATTCTTAGATATTTTTAAGGGAGACATTTCTGCCAACAAAGTCATTTTGTAACAAAATCCTGAGGGAAGAGTTGGTAATGAAAGCCTTGAACATAAAAAAATGATTGTTGATCGATTGAAAAGCTTAATTAATGAGGTTCCTGATAATATTACTGGAGTTTATTATTTATGGAATGAAAGGGATAGGGTTATTTATATTGGTAAAAGCAAGAATATCAGGTCAAGACTATACCAACATTTTAGCAATAGCACCAATAAAGCCCAAAGGATGCAAAAGCAAACGGTAAAAATCACCTTTGAAAACCTAGGCAATGAATTAATAGCACTTTTACGAGAATCAGAGCAAATCAAAACATACCAGCCTATTTTTAACCGAGCGCAAAGAAGGGCCTTTTTTAATTGGGGGATTTTTAATGATATAGATGCCAATGGATATAATTCGCTATATCTGGATAAAATTGATAAATCAAAACAGGAATTGATGTCTTTTTCCAACAAATCAGAAGGCAAGGAGTTTTTATTTCGAATAACAGAAAAATACGGGCTTTGCCAAAAAATCAATGGCCTGTATCCAAGCCAATCATCCTGTTTCCAATATACACTCAAAATGTGTAAAGGAGCCTGTATTCAAGAAGAGGATCCCTTTACCTATAACAGAAGAGTAGATAGATTTATAAATGACAACTTCCTTCCCAAAGAAGATAAATTAATTGTTTTAGCTGGAAGAAAGCCAAAAGAAAGGGGTATAATACTTATAGAAAATGGAGTATATAAAGGTTACGGCTTTATAAGTGATCAGCCCCTTGGCAAGGATCTAAAGAAACATATTCAATCCAAGTCAGATAATAAGGAAACCCAAAGATTAATTCGTTCTTTCTTAAAAAAAGAAAAATTATAATGCAATTAATTCGGTTATTTTACCAGAATCATTATAAAACATGATATATATCATGTGATTAGGTCAAAATCTACTGTACATTGAATTATAAACTTAAGGAAAAATGAACCCATCTTACGTACATTTATTGATCAATGCAATTCCAGTTTTAGGCACATTATCCGGCTTGATTTTATTAGGATATGGCTTAGTAAAATCCTCAAGACGATACGATAGAGAATCCTATATGGTTTTTATGATCAGTGCCATAGCTACTATGCTCACCTATATCACTGGATTTTGGATTATGGATGCGATAAAGTCTCCCAGTAACGAGATGATGGAATCTATCCAATTACACAAGTACATCGCTCAGGGAGCCTTAACAAGTATGATAATCCTAGGTCTTACTTCTTTCTATGCCTATAGATTGTCAAGCAAAGGACACGCAGTCTCCAATACCCTTAACTATGTTCTGTTAGGCTTAGCCTTCGTTTCTTTGGCCATTACCTTATCTACTTCTATGCAAGGAATTAATATTCATTATCCAATCAACTAAGCGGCCCATTCAATTTTCATTGAACAACAAAGGTATTTCGCTCCTAGACATAATTTTATGTCCAAGACTGAAACTATTTTTAGAATAGCATATAAAGGATATCATGTCACAAACTCCCTGGAATTCAGATAGCAGATTAGGTTACTCTTCGCATAAAGCCTAGTTAGAATTTAGAGAAAAATTATTTAGGATAAATTTGTCCGAAATAAAAAAGCTCCTACATTTGTGCCAACCAAACTTAAATAAGCATGTTTTCCAAAGCCTGTGAATATGCCATTAGAGCAGTCCTTTACATTGCTACCCAATCCGAACAGGGTAGGAGGACATCCTTGAAAGATATTTCGAAGGAGATAGATTCACCTGAGGCTTTTACTGCTAAAATCCTCCAGCAATTATCCAAAAATAATGTTTTATTATCCATCAAAGGCCCCAATGGTGGCTTTGAAATTCCTGATGATACCATGGAGAGGGTAAAACTAATTGAAATCGTAAGAATCATTGACGGTGATCAATTATTTACTGGATGTGCCCTAGGATTAAAGGCCTGTAATGAGGATAAACCTTGCCCGCTTCACAATGAATTCCTTGGAATAAGAACCAATATCCATCAACTATTGGAAACCACTACGATAAAAAAATTAGTCAATGATTTAGAACTTGGTTTGACCTTCTTAAAGAGATAAAAAAAAATTACATTAATAAAGGATATAAAGATCCTTTATTCTTTTATTTACAACAATAATCAACAAAAAAATGGCTAGTGCTAAAACAATCGAGATTGTAAAATCTACCGCTCCAGTCCTAAAAGAGCATGGAGAAACCATCACCAAAGTTTTCTATCAAAACATCTTCTCAAAGCATCCTGAACTAAAGAATATCTTCAATATGACCCACCAGGCTAAGGGATCCCAGCCAAGGGTTTTGGCCAATGCCATATTCCAATACGCCACTTATATCGATCAATTGGATATGCTATCAGATGCAGTAAGCACTATTGCACATAAACACAGCTCTCTATCCATAACACCGGAAATGTACCCCATAGTAGGAGAGAACCTGTTACTGGCCATTAAAGAGGTATTGGGAGATGCTGCTACAGATGAGATCATCGACGCGTGGGCAGAAGCTTATGGGGATTTGGCGAAAATATTTATCCAAACCGAGGAAACAATATATCATACCCAAGAATCAAGATCAGGAGGTTTTAGAGGTAAAAAAACTTTCAAGGTAGTACAGAAAACAGTTGAGAGTAAAATCATTACTTCCTTTTGTCTACAGCCTGCTGATGGCAGTAAAGTACCTGACTTTATCCCCGGGCAATATATTGCACTAAGCGTAGAAATTCCTGGTGAAGAACACTTGCATACTAGAAATTACAGTTTGTCGGATTTACCTGGAAAGGATACCTTAAGAATTAGCGTCAAGAAAGAGCCAGGTAATCCTGCAGGAATTGTATCCAATTTTCTCCATTCAGATATTCAAGTTGGAGACACTTTAGAAATAGGTATGCCATCTGGCGAATTCACGCTTAAAGATAATGATAAGCCAGTAGTCCTAATTGCAGGAGGTGTAGGGATTACACCATTACTAAGCATGTACAAAACTTTAAATCAAGAAAACAAAGAAGTAGTACTATTTCAATGCGCCATTAATTCCGATGTACATGCATTTAGTAACGAAATTAAAGCGATCAGTACTGGGCATAGTAAATATAAAGTGATTTTTAGTGACCCGACTGCTGAAGATGAGCGAAACCAAAACTTCGATGATAAGGGTTTGCTGACTGCGGAAATGCTACAAGCTTCATGGCCAGATAAGCCAAGCGACGTATATTTCTGTGGCCCTAAACCTTTTATGATATACACATTACAATTATTGACGGAAATGGGAATTAACGAGGAAAATATTCATTATGAATTTTTCGGCCCAAGTGAGGAGTTAAGAACTGAAAGTCTACCAGTCTTATAATTTAAATTAAAGGAGGCTGTCACTTTATCAAGTTTGGCAGCTTCCTACTCATTTTAATAATATCATTTTCTATAAAATCTCCATTAACTCTTTATTCCAAGACATCTTTTAAAATTCATGATATACTTTTCCCTTCGACTTTGGTATTTCTTGGGATGCATATTATAGGGATAATGTCTGTTTTTGGGAAAATTGTTAACCAGTAAGGCAATGACCAATAGGATTATTGCACCTGATAAAACCGGACTGAGCACATAAAAATAACCCAAGGATTGAATCTTTTCAGAACCTATCACAGCTATCAAGGCAGAAGCACCGCCAGGGGGATGCAGAGCCTTTAACATCTGCATGGCAACTATGGACGTGGCTACTGCCAAAGCACAAGTCAGCCAAAATACCTCAAAATAGCCAACGGTTTTCACCATCGTCACCCCTATAAAGGCACTTATCCCATGCCCGACAATCAAGTTTCTAGGCTGTGCCAGTGGACTATTGGTAGCTCCATATACCAGTACAGCTGTTGCCCCAAAAGAACCAATCAGGAAAACATTTTCCAGGGCAGAAAAATCATGATAATAAGATTGCACAAAACCTACTGCTCCAATTCCCAAAACAGCCCCAATAAAAGTCCAAATATGGTCAATGGGATCAAGAATCGTCTGTTTATAAACAATGTACTTAGCCTTTCTATAGCCCTTTTGAATACGCTCCAAAACAAATAATTTATACCTGAAATAATCTGGTGCAAATTTAAAAACAATTCTTCCCTTAAAAAACCAAAGTCAAAGACTAAATCAAGAAAGTTTCCTTATTGGACACCCTAAAAACTATGGAATAAAAATAGAAATCATGGGCTGACAGCTGAGTCTTAAAATAAGACTTACTAATAATTCATAAGTGTTTAATTTCTATAATCAATTTTGTAAATTATTGGAATACAATTCTTTTATAGCAATATTAATAGAAGAATATTTTATTACTGTGAGTTTTTTGCTTTAGCCAACTAAAAACAATCAAGATGAATTTTTTTGAGAAAATTAAAAATAAACTTGAGGACAGCATAAAGGATAAGTCAAGCATAGAACATGCCCTTATTCAAAGAAATAATGGTAAAGATGAGCTTTTGATTTACCGGAAACAGGGATTGGACGGTGACTGTGTCAATTACCAAAGTTCTGAAAAAATTGCCACCGAATTAATAAAAGCATTTAATGAATCCTTTCAAGCATCAGTGATTTCCAGAAATGCAATCATTAGGGCTGCCATAGAGATATTCAAAAATTAACCACTAAAAGCAAATCAAGATGAACGAAAACTTAAGCAAGTTACAGGAAGCAATCAAAAAGGGGATAGAAGACCTTGGCACTCTTGAAGTTGCCACTTTTACAGGTTCGGAAATTGACCTTAATACTGCTGAAGAAAATGGGGAATATAATTCCAACAAATTATTTGAAACCATAAGAAAAGGACTTCCAACAGCCACATTGGTGGGCTATTCCCGCTTTGAAGTGGAAGGAGACACCATCAATTATCTCAATAGTGATCTGGGCGCAGGAAAGAAATATTTAACAGACGGTCATAATACCTTAGTTGAAGGTGCCCAGAGAACCAGAAAAGACTTTTTTGAATTTGTGCTCAAAACCATAAAGGATATTTAATGAAAATCTTTATTTATTCTTTTCGACCAAGTGTTCAACTCCCTGTATTAATATCAAAATTCAGAATATGGTGGAAAAAAGAATTAAATGAAAATCCTGAAGCAGTAGCAACTGAAGAACATGAAGTCATTGACCATACAAGTTTAGATTCAACAGATGCACAAGTAAACGAACTTCTGTTGATCTGGACTGATTTAAAAAAATCCCACGCTTGGCTAATGGAAAGAATATGAGCGAAACTGATGTATTAGAACTCATTCCCGAAACCGAAAGGCCTACATTTGCCAGAGCTTTGATCAAGCAGGATAGATTGGATGCTATACAATTGCTCAGCGACCTCAAATACCTTCCCAAAAGGGCCTTTGAAGATGGTATCATAACGAATGAAGAGCTTAAATTAGCCATTGCACAATTTAGAGAGGAATGTGATCAAGCCTTAACAGGAAAGGATAATTGCTCCAATTTTCAACAGCTCTGGGACGAATCCTTGCTTAACAGCGCCATTTATGAAGAAGGAAAATTGTCCCAAGAAGAAATTCTGCTTCTGAAAGACCTTACTGCCCTAGAAGGAGAATTTGTTTTTAATCAATCTCCAGGATCGGTTAATATTGCCTATAGGGTAGCCATTTATAGATTTCGAATTTACAGTCTCATTAACCCACATTTAAGACCTAGTCAAAGTCTTTTCGAGGCACATATTAATACGTTTCGGCAAGTACTCCAGCAATATAAATTTGAAGGTGACTTGCATGAATTCCTCAATATACTGGGAGATCAGTTATTGATGAGTGACTTTTGCAAAAACTCCAGTTTCAGTACAGAAGGCTTTATTGGCCCCATCTTTTTTTTCAGTGTCAAACACAAAAATGCCAGACGGTTCAATGGACTAACAGGGGACAGGGTCCGGCTTACCAAGCCAAAGGATTTTATAGACGGAATTAAAGAACGCAAACTTCAGTCAAGCTTAAGGAAAGTCTTATCAAAAAAGCCCAAGACACAAATTGATAATTATATCCTAAGTGATGAAAATAAGTTTATGCTCAGAGTTGTTCAGGTCAAACTCTGGGTGCTCGGACTTTATCAGGGTAAACTGGATCATGAATTCGGCCCTGACACTTTGGATGCCTTAAAACAATTCTTGGAAATGATATTTGAGGATAGTCAAAAAGGGGAGGAGGATTTGAAAAACATTCTTTTCATCATTAATAAAGACCAGTGCCTTATTAACTTCCAATACTTGCTGGAAAACCATATTATTCCCCTTGAAACACAGGACGAAGAAGAAAATCCCTATGAAGATTATTACCAATTATTGGAAGGCGATTACATCGACAATAAAAACCTAAAAATCCGTAATGCAGCAATAAAATTGGACAGGGAGCTCCAATCCAACTTAATTGATCATTCCCAAAAGCTGATCACATTAAAAAATCCCCTAAGGGTCTATAAGGGCAAGCGAGGATTCAAAAAATTAATTTCCAAATTAACCCGGACCATAAAAAAAGTTGCTGGCAAACTTTTGGGATTGATCAGGGCATTGATAAAGCTATTGTCAAAGACCATAAAATTCATTTTCGATGAGATCAAAGAAGCCTTGCTTACCTTTAAAAGAGGAATGTCCTTCCTTTTTGGAAGAAGAAAGGTCTCCACTCAACAGCATATCATTACCGATTATGATTTTGACTTCGATGGACACACCCTCCTGAAATCAGATGTTTCCTCCATGCCCCTCGGCCAACATCTCAAAGAACTCGATCTACGCTCAGGAGCCCTTTATCCCAGTATTCGATTTGTAGTAGAAGTAATAAGATGGGGGATACAATTTGCCACTGGATTGGCCTGGTACAAGATTCTCCTCAAAATGGCCCGGCTATTAAAAGACCTACTCTTAAAAAGTAAGCTAAGAAAAGAACTGATATAAAGATTTTCTGATTATCCGCTATGATGCCAGTAACCATAAATCCTTTGCTCAAGTGGTCCGAAGACTGAAGTAATTGATACTTTCATCAAAAGGATCGTTTCGATTCCCTTTTAACATTTACTGGTGCAATTGCGGATATACATAAAAGATTAAATGAGGCCAGCTGTACCAAGTCTATGGTGTCTCAGAAAAGTAAATATATTTGAGGCCTATTGATTCTTTGAAAAAATAAAGGCCGAATTTCAAATCCGGCCTAGCATTATATCTCTTTCTTTAACGGAATTACTTTCCGATACAAAACTTACTAAAAATATTAGCCAGCAAATCATCTGTAGTGATCTCACCGGTAATCTCTCCTAGGAAATGTAAGGAGCGACGGATATCCATGGCCATAAAGTCATTGGTGATTTCATTGTCTATACCATTCAAGACATCCAATAAAGATTCACGGGTCTTCACCAGGGAATCATAATGACGAATATTGGTTACCACGGTATTACCAGTTTTGAATTTGTCCAAATTCACCAATTCTAAGATCTTATCCCTTAGTTCATCGAGATGCTCTTTCTTACCTGCAGAGATAAAAATCACATCTGGATATTTATCCTTTAACTCTTTGACAAACTGATTATTGGACTTATCTATCTTATTCGCTACTTTAACAAATGGCACACCCAAATTTTCCAGTTTATTCACATCCCTGTTGATCTCCACCATATCGGTATCGGATAGATCAAATAGGTAAAGGATCAATGAAGCAGTCTTCATTTTTTCCTGTGTCCTGGATACCCCAATCGCCTCAATAGTATCTGTAGTTTCTCTTAATCCAGCGGTGTCTATAAAGCGGAAGATCACCCCGCCTATATTGATTTCATCTTCGATAAAATCACGGGTTGTTCCGGCAATATCAGAAACAATGGCTTTTTCCTCATTCAATAGTGCATTGAGTAGTGTAGACTTCCCTGCATTGGGTTTGCCAGCAATCACTGTAGGCACCCCGTTTTTGATCACATTCCCAAGGTCAAAGCTGGAAATCAAATGCTCTACCACCCTCAACAGCTTTTCTACCAAATGCTGCAAGTCCTGACGACTGGCAAATTCCACATCTTCTTCAGAAAAATCCAACTCCAGCTCAATCATGGAAGCAAAATGGATCAGCTTATCCCTTAACTCCTTTATCTCGCCACTAAATCCACCACGCATTTGGTGCAGTGCAGCCTGATGGGAAGCTTCGGAATCTGAATGGATCAAATCGGCAACAGCTTCTGCCTGGGCCAAGTCAAACTGTCCATTCAAAAAGGCCCTTTGCGTAAATTCGCCTGGCTTAGCAGGTCTAGCGCCCTTTTTAATAAATAGCTTGATTACCTGATTGATAATATAAGAAGAGCCGTGGGTGGAAATTTCCACCACATTTTCCTTGGTAAATGACTTAGGCGCCACAAAGAGCGAAACTAAGACCTCATCAATGATCTTCTCTCCATCTCTGATCGTACCGTAATGAATGGTGTGGGAATCCTGTTTTCCTAGGTCTTTCCCTGCAAATACCTCATTGGTAAGTTTGATGGCATCCTTTCCGGACAACCTGATTACAGCTATGGCCCCAACTCCCTGCGGAGTGGCCAAAGCAATAATGGTATCTTCTTTTTCGCTGATTGAAAAAGCCATAAAAGCTGTTGATTAAATATTAACCGATTGATTAATTGGAAAAACGCTGTATGGTAGCATCAAGATCTTTTAGAAATACATCTGCTGTCCTATAACCAGGCAACTGGGTAATGTTTTCCATGGCTGCATCAATAATCACAAAATTAGGGTAGGAGCTTACACGCATGGACCTGGCCATACTTTCCTCTGTGTATTCATTACCTCTGAACTGGAAAGTTTTCTTATTATTTTCCGCATCCAATTTCACAGCATAAAAGTTCGCATTGATATATTCGATTACCTTGGCATCGGTAAAAGTTTCCTTGTCCATTTTTTTGCACCATCCACACCAGTCAGTATAAACGTCCACGATAAGCATTTTTGAATCTTCTTGATTAAGGGCTGTAGCCTCTTCAAAACTGTACCATTTGATTTCGGCTTTGTCTTGTGCGTAAAGACCAGTAGCACAAAAGATTAATACAAGGATTGCTAATACGTTTTTCATCTTATTCATAATTATTAGCTAAAACTAAGCATTTTCATTCTTAGTTCCTTACATCCAGTATTTGGCTGCGTCTAAATTTAAGTAAAATTTTGAAATATTAGTTTTAAGTATTAAGACAAAAGCTCTTTAATCGCATATACCCAACAGCCTAATTATCATTAAATCAAATAAAGAAAAAAATCCATACATATTCCTCCTAAACTTAGAATAGCTAAAGCTTCTGCCTATAAAAAACCAAAGCCATTACATGGATCAGGTAATGGCTTATCTTAATAATTATTTATTTCTGTCATCAGAATCAGGTCTTCTGCGGTCAGGATTATATGGCCTTCTGCCTTGTTGGCCTTCTGGTCTTCTCCTTTCATCCGAACCTGGCTTCTTTTTATCATCTTTTTCAGTAGGCGGCTCAGGTGGTGTGTCCGAAATATTCCCAAATTCGTCCACATAAGCAATCATATCCTCCAGTTTTCCACTGGTTTCCTGCTGCTTTCTTTCCAAGCGGTTCTCAAATTTTTCCTTTTTCTTCTTTGCTTTTCTGTCTGCCTTCTGCTTTTTGATAAAGCTATTATTCGATCTTGCCATATATTTTGTTTGGTTCTCAAATACAAGCCACCTAGCTTTAGTTAAAAACTTCAACAAAATAATTTTTAGTAGATGTCTTAATGCACTAGCATTCAACTAGAAATGAAATTTGGAAATAGCCTTTAAGGAAAACTTAGGAAAGTATGCTTGCTTATAATTAACCAAAGGTCAACAAAAAAGCGCAGGATAGCTAATTGTAAGCCCTTTATTTTATTTATCTACGCATTATATGAAAGTAAAGAGGCCTTATACATTTCTAGGAACAAGGCCTTAATAAATCACTTCCTTTTCACTCCCCTTACAGCTTCAGCATCCAATGGATCATCTGGCCAGTAATGCTTTGGATAACGTCTTTTCATTTCTTTTTTTACTTCGAAATAGGTGTTTTCCCAAAAACTCCTAAGATCAGAAGTCACCTGCACAGGTTTAAATCCTGGAGAAAGCAAGTGCATCAAAACCCCCACCTTTCCACCATTTAAATTTGGAGTATCCATTAGACCAAAGACCTCTTGGAGCCTGACAGCCAAAATAGGACTTTCACCATCTTTTTGATAGCTAATCTTAATTTTTGAGCCACTTGGAACTACTAACTTTTCTGGTGCCAAATGCTCAAGTAACTGCTGCTTTTCAAAGGACATATTGTGCTGTAGAATATCCTTAAGGTTTAGTCTTTTAAGTTCTTCTGCGCTGTCTACATCAATGAGATAGGGCATCAACCATTCTGGATCTTTAAGCAGGTTCTTGGTACTAACATCAGGCCAATCTTCCTCTGGATTCCAAATTCTTAAACTGTTAACCCTATTCTGCCATTCTTGAACCTTATCATCAAAATTCAATAATCGCTCTCCTTCATCTTGTATCGCTTTATAAAGTGCTTCACTTTGCTGTTCAGGATCAATGTCCTCCAAAGGTCTAGACTGTAACACAATATGGCCAATACGCCATTGCTTTTCTGCTATCAGCTCACCTTTCCTACTATCCCAGGCCACAACTTCTTTTTCCTTGACCATATAAGCAAGGTCTTTGGGATTCAGTGGCGCAGCCATAAAAATCTTGCCCATACCATCCCTGGCATCCACATGGGCAATACTCAGCCATGCTTCATGCGCCAGCTCATCCTTATGGTGCATCATGGCCAGTTTACCATTCGTCATTTTAAACTGGGCATTATTCCCCGGCCTAGCATGGGCAATACGCTCTGGATAGGCATAGGTAAGGATAAGACCTGATTCAAAAGGATCAAAAGGACCATTATCTTCAGCCAGATCAAATAATCTCCTATAATTGGCTGCTACTTTTTCTATTCGGTCAAACCCACGGCCTTGTTTATTGACAGACCTATGTCTGCGCAATTTCTCAAGCCTAAGGTTAAGATCAGTTCCCGCTTCCTTGGGTAGGGGATCCTTTTCTTCCAAAACAGCCGCAATATCAGTAGCCAAGGCCAAATTATCCTCTTTCTTGGCCATCAACAGCATATGGGCCAATCTAGGATGACAGGGGAGTTCCCGCAACTGCTCACCATGCTTGGTTAGTTTATTATCGTCTATGGCGCCAAGCTGTTCCAAAAGCTCCTGCGCCTGTGACAATGCTCCAGCGGGAGGAGGGGTCAACCAAGTCATATTGGGAATATCCTTGATGCCCCATTGAACCAAATCAAGACAAAGTGAAGCCAAGTCTGCCTCCATGATTTCAGGAGTCCTAAATGCAGCCAATCGATCATCTGTCGCCTTGGTCCAAAGTCTGTAACAGGTTCCCGGTGCCAACCTACCGGCACGACCGGCCCTTTGGGCAGCCGAATCCTTAGATATCTTTATGGTTTCCAACCTTGACAAACCTGATTTAGGATCGAATTTAGAAGTTCTGCCAAAACCGGAATCAACTACAACCGTGATCCCCTCAATAGTCAAGCTGGTTTCAGCTATAGAAGTGGCCAATACCACCTTTCGCTTACCTGCGGGATGGGGCAAAATAGCCTGTTGCTGCTTCTGGGGTGATAGTTGCCCATATAAGGGACAAATAGCCAAATCAGGCAAAAGGCGCTTAAGCTTTTCTTCTGTCAGTTTGATCTCTCTTTGGCCAGGTAAAAAGGCCAAAATATCCCCCTCTTTTTCTAGGGAGGCTTTGATTATAGTTTGGCTCATAATATCCGGCAGTGTCCACTCATCTGCATCCTGAGTATGGATTATTTCAACTGGATACTGCTTACCCAAGCTTTCGGCAATTGGCGCTTGTAGCAAGTCAGATAACTGCGGCATATCCAAGGTAGCCGACATGACCATAATCCTAAGATCTGGCCTTAAGACTTGTTGCACTTCCCTGCAAAGTGCCATGGCAACATCTGCATGAATATTCCTTTCGTGAAATTCGTCAAAAATCACCAAGCCTACATTTTCCAAGGCATTGTCATGATGGATCATCCTGGTCATGATCCCCTCAGTGAGCACTTCTACCTGTGTTTGGTCGGTAGCTTTACTCTCGAATCGTATCCTATAACCCACACTTTGACCCACTTTTTCACCCAAAAGACCTGCCATGCGCATAGCAATGGACTTGGCCGCCAACCTTCTAGGTTCCAACATGAGGATTTTCTTTCCCTTTAGCCATTCTTCCTCCATCACGGCCAAAGGCACCAAGGTACTTTTACCCGCACCGGGAGGGGCATGAAGGATCAAAGATGAATTTTCAGCTAGTTGTTTTTTGACCTGCGGGATGATGTCAACGACAGGGAGATTTATTTTTAAGGGATCAAATGCCAAGGCTATACTATTTTTTGATCCAAAGGTAAGGGGACTAAGAATGGAATTCAAGACAAAATAGTCCTTATAAAAAGTAAAACCGCCCTTAATTACTAAGGACGGTTTATTAACAAATGGGTCTTTATCTGAATTAGGGTTATTGAATATTAACTTTTCCTTTTCCGTATTCCCATCTAACTTCAAAACCATCTTCAACTACTTCATATACCAACCTTTCCTCCATGGTAGAAGTCTGCTCAGAAGGAATATTTACCCTTAAAACATCCTTCGACTCATCATAATCATAATGTCCCCACTGTTTGGCTACTGAGTTGAAAATAAATACGGACTCTTCTTCTCCAGGGATAATAAAGAAGCTATATTTTCCAGCAGGCAAAGTTTTGCCTTCTACCTTAATATCCTTACTGGTTTCAAAGGTGGTGGCATCATTGGCCCCAGCTCTCCAAACTTTTCCAAACGGAACCAGATCACCCCAAATCACTCTACCCTTAACTCCGGGACTGTGATAATTAATGGTTATATCTGCTCCATTAATTTTTCCTTTGGCAGTGGCTGGAGGACTTGGCTTCTGGGCTTCTTGGGCATAAAGGCTGATACAAAGTAAAAAGCTTAAAATGGTAAAAATACTAAGCTTGCTGATCATACTTGTTTTCATAAATTTATTTTGGTTTTATGTTTGTCTCAATATAGGTAAAATCAAGGAAAAAATTTGCTATCAAATCATAAATTGAAATTGTTTAAAGACATAAAAAATGGAATTTCCATCATACTCTTCCTGGTTCTTAGTTTTAACCAATAAGGAATTAAGAGTCATGAAGGTTTGGTATGTTCTTTTGTGCAACATTTTAACTTCATGCCCTTAGCCCCTGCATGTTTCCTGCTTTTTCATCTTGTGGGAGATAAAATTTTATGCAATTACCCCAGATCCAATACTTTCATCACCATCATACCAAGCTACAAATTGCCCAGAAGCAATTCCCTTTTGGGCCTGATCAAAAAGAACATAAAGGCCATTTTCCTTCATGATCAAAGTGGCCATACTTAGGGGTTGCCTGTACCTGATCCTAGCAAGATATCGCTTACTTTCTCCTGGGCTTAATCTCAAATCTTCCCGTATCCAGTGAACATCTTCATTGGGCACAAATAAACCATTCCGCAATAATCCAGGGTGTTCTTCTCCCAACCCTGTATAAATAATGTTCTCCTTTGTATCCGTCTGGATAACAAATAGAGGCTTGCCTGTTCCTCCTACATTTAATCCCTTACGTTGCCCAACAGTAAAATAATGGGCGCCATTATGCTCAGCTACCTTCTTGCCCTGATCAGCTGTGTATTGTAAAGGCAAGCAAATTTGATCAAAGGTCTCCTGCTCCACATCCTCAAGTGCCACGCCAACGGGGATTTGTTGTTGCTTATAAACAGCAAGGTCATCTGGAACAATCAAAATATCCCCTTTCTTGGGTTTTAATTGCTGCTGTAAAAACTCAGGCAACCTGACTTTTCCTATAAAACAAAGCCCTTGGCTATCCTTTTTATCTGCTGTGACCAACTCCTGCTCCTTGGCAATCTTTCTTACTTCCGATTTTTGCAAATGTCCTATAGGGAAGAGTGCCTTGGAAAGTTGCTCCTGATTTAGCTGACAAAGGAAATAACTCTGGTCCTTATTGTTATCAGCACCTGCCAAAAGCTGGTAAACTGTTTCCCCATTTACTTCAATTTGCCCCTTTTGGCAATAATGCCCAGTGGCCACAAAATCCGCCTTTAATTTTTCAGCAGCTTTTAAGAAAATATCAAACTTGATTTCCCTATTGCAAAGTACATCTGGATTGGGAGTCCTACCTGCCTTGTATTCAGAAAACATATAATCTACTATACGCTCCCTGTACTCTTCGCTGAGGTCAATGGCCTGAAAGGGGATGCCCAGTTTTTCTGCCACCAACATGGCATCGGTGCTGTCCTCCATCCAAGGACATTCATTGGAAATGGTAACGGATTCATCGTGCCAGTTTTTCATAAACATACCGATGACTTCATAACCTGCTTGTTGTAATAAATAGGCGGTAACAGAGCTGTCCACTCCACCAGAAAGGCCTACTACAACCCTTTTTTTATTATTCATGACTTTTACATTTCCATGGGGTCAAGGCCCATGAGATGAAAATTAATAATTTACCAATTGCCCTTATCGGCAATTAAATCAAATAGATTAACCAAATAAATAGCTATTAGTTCCATTGTGGTGATACAAAGATAAGGAATTATAAAAGACCAATTGAACTAATAGCTAATGGAAAAAACAAATCAAAAATAAGCTGCACAGCTATTCTAATGATCCAAAAACGACATTTGCCTTTATCATTATTTCCAAGCGAATTTATATCCCAATATTTTGAAACATCACTAAGATTCAACTGTTTATAATATACAGTAGCGTCTGAATTACGTATAATATAAAGCGAACCTAAGACAATACAATGTCTATTTTTGACTTTTGGTCAAATCAAGAAAGATAAATAAACCTAAAATTTTAAACCATACAACATGTTACGACAGATAAGAGAAGCCATCAAAACAATCAAGGAACACAAAGAAAACTTCATATACCTTGATGATAAGGGAAAACTGATAGACCTGGATACTGCTGCTCAAAAAGGTATCAACGTAAAACCCATAAAAGTCAAAACCAAAGCAGTGGAAAAGCTCAAAGACAAAGGTCTGGACTTAAGCAGGGAAGAAGTCCGAAAAGACCTACAGGAATTACTAGACCTTCTCAATGACAATGGCAACCATATACCTGAATCCATTCCTTCAAAAATTTATGATAAGGAAGAAATCATGGATAAATGGATGGACTACGCCATGATAGATGAAAATGCCAATGCTGAGGAATTTGCAGAAGAACACCATATAGGCTACAGTACTTTGACCAAATGGATCAATGAGGTAAAGCCTAAATAATGTCCCATATAATGATCACAAGAATGTTTCTCATAAGCCAAACAGACTTTCATCCTGACAACAGAGCCTGTCCCTATTACTTTCGGGAAAGGATCTCTTTCGGTAATAATATATTATCAATACAATGGCGTAAAAGAGACTCTTCGCTATGCTCTGAGTGACAATATTTTCTAATCAAAAGAGTTTCGTTTAAAATATTGTATGCTGTTAATAAGAATTATTGGATCAGGCTATCTAGATGATATCAACAAAAAATTCAACAAAGTGATTCCTCATAGGTTGATATGACAAATTTTGAGACTACTACTTCCTTTTAGCTGGCAAGCCAATTCATAAGTCACTTAAATAACGTACTTTTGCAGGCATGAATAATTTTGATCATAAAGGTAAGGTGGTAGTCACCTGTAAAGATCGCTTTGCGCCTTATCTAGAGCAGGAGCTAAAAGACTTGGGTTTTAAGCCTAAAAATGTGAGCAGGACCAGCGTAGAGCTTTACGCCAGCCTAAATGAGTGTATCTTTTTGAATATGCACCTTAGAGTAGCCAGCCATGTATTATTTGAAATAAAATCTTTTTACCTGCATCACGCCAAAGATATTTATAGAAGGATAAAAGCCTTGCCTTGGGAAAACTATATTGATAACAACACCTACTTTTCCGTGGTATCCCATGTAGAAAATGAAAGTGTTAACAATGCTCTTTTCGTCAACGTAAAAATCAAAGATGCCATAGTTGACCGGTTTAGGGAAAACACGGGCATTAGGCCTGATACTGGTTCTGAATTTGAAGGTGCTGTAATCCAACTGTTTTGGAAGGATACTCAAGCTTCTTTGTTTATTAATACTTCTGGAGAGACACTTTCCAAAAGGGGGTATAGAAAAATCCCAGGTAAAGCTCCAATGGCCGAAAATTTGGCTGCAAGTACGATTTTGGCGAGTGATTGGGACAGAAAAGGTCCTTTTGTGAATCCTATGTGTGGTTCTGGAACATTGGCCATTGAAGCTGCATTGATGGCTACAAATAGATATCCAGGGCTTTTCAGGGACCATTATGCCTTTATGCATATAAAAGGATATCAGGATGAAGTATATCAGCAATTGAAATATGAGTTGGAGGAAAAAATCAATGATAATATCAGTACAAAAATCATTGCCTCGGATTTAAGCGAAAGGGCCATATATGCTTCTGAAGAAAACGCCAAAACTGCCCAGGTTTTTGACCATATACAATTTGAGGTAGGGGACTTTGCAGAAACAACCATTCCAGAAAGTGACCATGGTGTGGTTTTCTTTAACCCTGAATACGGCGAAAGGTTGGGAGAGGAAGATGAACTGATAGCTATTTATAAGCGAATGGGAGACTTCATGAAGCAGGAATGCTCAGGCTATACAGGTTATATTTTTACTGGAAACATGAATTTGGGCAAAAGAGTAGGATTGAAGCCAAGTAGAAAAATTGAATTCTTTAATGGTACCATTGATTGCCGCTTACTAAAATATGAACTGTACCAAGGAAGTAAAAAAGGGAAGTACCAGAAGGATTAGCATGACTCGTATACATTCCAGTTTTTAAAAACTTGAACAGCGACCTTCATCTGTATACATCTATGGTTCAAATTAGTAATATGATGTGAGAATATAAAAAAGCCCTTTTCCATGATTATGGAAAAGGGCTAAAAATTATCTGAATAGAACACCCAGATAAGATAAGCAACATTTTTCTGTTTCTGACTTAATGTACGAGAACTAATTTCATGTACCTGTACAACGCTGATCTTTAACTACTTATTGCATAACTTTTAATTTATCACCCTATCAACAGCAATAATATTTTCACTTGGTACCTGTCTTATCCTTTTTGTTCTAAGGTATCTTCCTAACTCATATTCATCATAATTTGGGCTTTGCGGATCAAAGCTGCTTATTCTCACCCTTCCTCTTGAATGGATAAAGGAATTATCTCCAATCCACATACCTACATGTATGATTCTCTCCGGACTATCTTCGGTAGCTTTTCTACCAAAGAACAGTAAATCTCCAACTCTTAAATTGTCCCAGTTCTTATCGGTATCTACCAATTCTCCTTCATGAACTTGTTGAGAGGCATCACGGGGAATCACTTGGCCATTTAAGAAATAAATCGTTTTGGTAAAACCACTACAATCAACTCCTTTGATAGAGGTACCTCCCCATAGATAAGGAACCCCCATCATATTTTTAGCAGTACTGATCAAATTTTCATCACTTAATTCCCTACTTCTTAACCAGCCTTCAAAGGACTCAGATTTCTGTTTATTGACATATCCCGTTCTTCCATCAGGAAGAGTCACTTGATAATGATTCTGTGAATTTGAAATCACTTCCAAAACATTCCCTGCTGTCAGATCACTGACCATAATTTTTTCAGATTCATCTTCAAAGACATATCCCAACAAGCCAGTGAATATAACTTTTTCTGCATCTTCCCAAGCCTGAAACTCCATATCATTCATCAATGCAATACCTGCGGCATCTACCCATGAAATATACTTATCAGGAGTTTGGACCAAATACCATGAACCTTCTTTCTTAAGAACTCCTAGTGGAGTGCCCATGGTCGCTTGAGTGGCCAATTCAGCTGAATGTTTCGGAGCACTTCTAATATTGGCAACCGAAATGGTCACAACACCATGAGTTTTTCCCTCCAAGGCAGCATCAGGCAGCAAATTTACCTCCTTAATATATTCAAGCCCCATACTATCCAGTTTGGATTCAAGTGTTTCCAAGGCTTTTGGCAAGTTTGTCTCCCCCTTCAGTGTATCTCCTTCAAAGGATAGATTAAACAATGCTACTCGTTTATCCGGAGCAAATTCAGCTTTAACCTGATCAATAATCGGGGATAAATCCTTACTTTTTTTTGGCTGACAAGACCACAATAAAAGCAAGGCAACAAGGCAAGAAAATATATTTTTTCTCTTTAAGTAATTCATATACGGTATATGCTTGATTCCAATTATTAAATAAAACAAAACCCCGGAAAGTTCACCGGGGTTTTGCTAATTATTTTTCCAATCCAGGATTTCTTTCCAAAAACTCCTGATACAATCTAATATGCCTGCTGGTCATAGGGATCATATAACCATCGATAAATACATGTATAATTTGTGTCTTGGTTTCAAAAGGATCCCCATCTGCAATAAACAAAGTAGCATTTTTACCTACTTCAATGGAGCCCAATTTATCCTCTACACCAAAAATTTCAGCGGGCACTATCGTGACAGCTTTAAGGGCTTCCTCTTTGCCCATGCCATAGGCAGCTGCAAATCCTGCATTGAATGGTAAGTTTCTCACATTTTCAGCTTCATTCGTTCTTAGGGCTACCTTTACCCCGGCTTTTTTCATCTTACCAGCATTGGAATAGGCCGCATCATAACGATCAGAGTCTCTGCCTGGAATGGCCAAGACAGGCCCTGTGATAACCGGCAATCCGGCTTCAGCTATTTCCTCAGCCACTCTGTAGCCTTCCGAAACACCAGTTAGGAGAGCCTTTTTAACTTCCTTTTCCTTAATCCACTTAATAGCACTTTTGATATCTTCAGCCTTGTTTACCTCAACCATTAGGGACAAATCTCCTCTTACAACCTTTGCCAACTGTTCCATCTCTGGATAATAGGTAAGTTCTGCATCTGCATCTTCCAGCTTCATATAAGTGCTAGCCCTATCCCAAATATCATTGATATCTTTCATGGCCTTCTCGGCATCCTTCTCAATATCCTCATCGCTTCTCTTATCCCAACGACCTCTACGAGCTAGGCTAGGGAAATTCATAGGAACACCTTTGAAGCCAGCGAACATTTGGTCAGGTGTATAGCCATTGAGATTGATCAGGGCTGAAGTACCTGGAAAAAGCCCACCTGCGGGCACAGATAGGGTAGTGGTGACCCCGGAAACTCGAGTTACAGGAATCACTACTGAATTTGGATTAATAGCCGTCAAAGCCTGCATATTAGGCGTGACATTTCCTGTTTCTGCATAATCTTGGGTTTCAGCCAAAGAACCTACTTCTACCAATCCCATTCTCGTTCCGGAATCAATCATTCCAGGATAAATAAATTGTCCCTGGCAATCCACAATAGTGGCTTCAGAAGCACTTAGGTTTTTACCAACCTCCTGAATTTTACCATCCTGAATCAGTACATCAGTAGCCTCAAGAATACCATTGGTAACAGTCACCACAGTAGCTCCTTTGAGTAAATAGGCACCTCCTTTAGGCTTTAACACTTCCCCTTCAATCTGCCCATAAGACAGTATCGGAAGCAATAGTAAAAGGACTATATATATAATTAAATTAATTTTTCTCATTTTACAGTTATTCATTTGTTTATCAATGAATTATAAATCAATGCGTATGCGTAAAATTCGCTGTTTCTCCAGTAAATAATTCTACACCATGCATACATCTTTCATCCTCTGCTTGAAGATAAACTGGCTCCACCATTTGAGTAGGGCTCACCTTTAACCTTTGGTCATCTTCATCTTCATTGATATCAAAATATTTTACTCCATCCACAAAGGTCATTTGAGGAATAGCATATACAGAAAGAGGGTGATTGTCAAATATGACCAGGTCGGCTTGTTTTCCTTCCTCTATAGATCCAACAAATTTATCTATACCCAATTGTTTGGCGGGGTTGATGGTAATCAAAGATAATGCCTGCTCATCAGTCAAGCCACCGTATCTTTGGGTCTTCGCTGCTTCATGGTAAAGGTGACGGATTAGTTCATCAGAATCTGAATTGATAGAGGTAATCACATCATTTTCCATTAGGATAGCAGCATTATAGGCGGTTGAGTAATACACCTCAAACTTATAAGCCCACCAATCACTGAAAACCGATGCCCCCATGGTATACTTTGCCAGTTCAGGAGCCACTTTAAATCCTTCATTCACGTGGGTAAACACTAATTTATCCACTCCAAAGTCCCTACAAACATTGATAAGCATATAAATTTCATCAGCCCTGTAAGAGTGACAGTGAATAATGATTTCACCATCAAGGATATCAGCAAGTGTCTCCAATTTTAAATTATAGACAGGGGGAGTGATGGTATTGTTCTTTTTATCCTTGGATGCATTATAGGCTTCCCATTGTTTTTTGTACTGAATGGCCTCGGCAAATCCATTTCTGATAACTGCTTCCACACCCATCCTCGTTCTAGGTTGTAGATTCTTCCCTCTACCGTGGACTCTGGTTGGGTTTTCCCCTAAAGCAAACTTGATGGTTCTAGGCGCTTCCTTCATGATGATGTCCTCAGGATCATGAGAACCATATCTGTATTTCATGGTAATACTTTGGCCTCCAATGGCATTGGCAGATCCATGCAGTCCATGAGCAATGGTAGTTCCCCCAGCCAGTGCACGATAGATTCCAACATCATAAGGGTTGACCACATCGGCCATACTTACTTGAGCCGTAATTGGTGCTGTGGCTTCATTAACCACATCTAATGCCAAATGGGAATGGGCATCTATGATGCCTGGCATTAAAAATTTCCCAGTAGCATCTATACTTTCTACATTCCTAGGAGCGGAAAGACCTTGACCTATTTTCTTAATCAATCCGTCTTGAACCAATACATCTGTTCCCTCTAATGTTCCTTGGGTGACAGTAAGTACCGTGGCGTTTTTAATCAATACACTGCCTTTAGGAGTTTGGGCGGCGAGCCCATTCGCGACTAAAAGCAATACACATAAGAGTATATAATTAAATTTCATCATTGATATCATCATTATAATTTAAATTCTGGCACCTTAGTGGCTTTTAGGGAATATTTACCCATATCCTTGATGCTTAAAGTACCTTCGAATTTATTATCCATTACTATTCCTTTGGCATGAACAATCAGTTTGTTCCCTTGTGCCATTACAGAAAAATTAAAAGAAAGTTCTTTTCCATCATAATTGATATCCTTTAGTTTTCGGGTAATTTGCCCACCTCCATCAGGATCATCTACTACAATTTCTCCTTGCAGTTCCCCAGAGCTAACTTCATATTTCACAGTTCCTTTTGAAGTCCCCCCAGGAGTTTCTGATTCATAATTCCAGTTACCTACCAATTCTTTGGCCTTGCTCATGTCCACATTGGATTTTCCACCCTCATACTCAAACAAATAACCATCCGCAAAAACATATTTTATTTTAACCATTTCATCGGTCAACTTATCAGTGGTAATCACCAAATTGGCCAAGTTGCCTTCAGCAATACTTCCCGTAAACTGGCTGATGCCCAATATTTCAGCAGCATTAACAGTTAGGGCAGCTAAAGCAGCTTCTTCACTTAAGCCATTTTCGACCATCAGCCTAAGGTGCTTCATAAACTCACCAGATTTGGCATCTAGTGTACTAAAAGCAAATGGAATACCCGCCTTTTCAAAATTAGCAGCCTGCATCAACGCATTATTATATGCTTCCACAACTCTTTGTTGTGCCTTTTTTGCTTCTTCTGTGGCATCTTCTAATTCGGCTTGCGAGGCTTTGGGATCAGGAAGATCCAAGGATAGAATTACAGAGGCTCCAGCGGCTTTTATATCATCTGCTAGACTACTTCCATCTTCTATCCCTGCCAATACCAGCTTAAACCCTAGCTCATTTTGCAATTTTAAGGCCCTTCTGATTTCCAATTCATCCTTGGTTTTGAAAATAACCGGAATCTCTTGGTTGATCACAGGGTAAAAAGCTTCCAAACTTAGATCATTTTGAGGTCTTGCCAGCCCATTTCCTTGAGATGCAAACATCTTGGAATGTTGCTGTTTAAGCTCTGCATTCTTATATAATTCCCTCCATTTGGCCATCAATCCTAATGTAGTACCAGGATACACACCCCTTGCGGTTTTGAACTGGGCATATAATCCTGATGCTGTAGACAAATAGTTGGAAGATTTTTCATCACCAAATACCACCAAAGCAGTCTTTCCTGGAAGCATCAAACCTTTCGGCGCAACCTGGGAAATGCTAAATCCATTTTTTCTCCAATCTTCCACTCCATTATCCCCAATTTCCCAATATTGTAATACCTCAAGCTCAGGCGTAATACCGGCTACATCATTCGGTGGATTCGAAGGATCCATACCTTCAGGTTTCTTAACCTCATCTGGTGCTGAAACACCCTGCTCTCCTAATGCATCGATAAATCCAGGGTAAATAATTAGTGAATCTCCAGGAATAATTTGTGCATCCACAGGCACTTGGGCATTCGATGATATGCTTTCAAAAAGTCCATCCTTGATGATAACAGTTCCATTATTGATGGTTTTTCCAGGAGATGTGATAATCGTAGCATTGGTTATGGCATAGGTTCCCGTGACCCGTTTTTTTCCAGTATAATCACTCTGGGAATAAACAGCTTGTCCAAACAGTAAACATAACCACACCATTAAAAGCTTTAAGGTGTTTTGTCTTTTAATCATAAAATTATGGGTAGATAAAATATTAAATCAAGCCATAAACTAACAAAAGATTTATTTTTTGACATAGCATAATTTTCTTATCGGTAAAAAAATATTGTTAAATGCGTAATTATGTATTTGAAAAATGGTTTTTACCGTTCGAAAATAAACAGTCCAAAATCAATGTTATACGAATGGTATTTGTAGATAGAATTATAAATAAAAGTGTATATTTTTACCTATTAAAAGACGAAAAGTTCAGCCATGAAAGATATATTAGTTATTGAAGATGACCTCTTAATTTTGAAAATGGTGGAATTTAGGCTCAAAAAAGAGGGGCATAAAGTGATTTTGGCTGAGGACGGAAATGAAGGGGTTAAAGCCTTGGAAGAAAACACTCCTGATCTAATCATCACCGATATTATGGTCCCATTTAAGAGCGGGATTGAAATCATAGAATTTGCCAGAGCAAAATATCCAGAATGCCCTATTATTGTACTTAGCGCCTTAGGTGAAGAAGAGGGAACAGTTATGGAAGCCTTTAACTTGGGGGTTTCAGATTTTGTACCAAAGCCTTTCAACCCTAATGAGCTTGCTATTAGGGTGAAGAGACTGATTAATTGAACCGGTAATACATTATTGTGATCAAACTTTCCTTTAGTTTTCTTTTTGCAGCAATACTGTCATTAAAAGTCTGTACCGTTACGGCTTTTCAAGTGAGCGATTCAGTGGCTACCATTTCATTTTTAAATGGAGTAGATAAGGTAGAGTCCATGTACTTTAAACTGAAGATCAAAGATGATCAAGTAAGCCCAAACATAAGCCCCCAATCCGCACAGCTAAAGCAAATCTTAAGCAAGGTATATTATGATTTTGAAAGGGCTACTTTCACTAGAGATTCCTTAATCAATGCTGGTATAAGCAACACAGACATACAGTATTACATTTTTGATGATGTCAAGGAATTTAAAGAAGTCATTGACTACATCTCTATAGTTAAGAAAAATGAACTTTATATTCCTAAAACAGAAAAGGCTCAAACGAATGAGGAACTGATTATTGCTGCAAGTAGGATTCCTTTTAAGCCTTTTTATAAGTTAAAATACAGAATCTTCAATGATGCTAAGTTCATTATTCTACTTGGGATTTTAGGGCTGTTCCTTATTACTTTTCTGGTATTATTATTTTTTCTTACCATTGTCAGATCAAAAAATGCCAAGCAGAAAAAACTGATCAAAGAATATAAGCTCCTTTGCCAAGCGCCTATTTCCAGTTTATTGTTTGAGTACAGTTATACGGAAATTGAGTCTATGACTTTTGATCGATTATCCGATGAGTTTGGTAAAACCAATTTTAGTAAAGCACTATTTAAGGATACACTGATCAAGGAAATTGTAAATGTCAATAAAAATCTCAAAGGTGAGTTTAAAGACAAGCTGAGAGCCATTTATACTATACTTGAATTAGATAAGTTTTCACTGAGCAAACTAAAAAGCAGAAACTGGGACGAGCAAAGTTCTGGAATTGTTGAGCTATTTGAAATGAATATTGGATATACGGTAGATGAAATAGAAAAATTAATCTACAGTAAAAACTTTATTGTTAGGACCAATGCTGTGAGGGCTGTTTTGCATCTATCTATAGATAAAAACCTAAAATTTCTCGCACAACAAAAATACCCGCTTTCAAAATGGGAGCAAATGTCCATTTACAGGGTACTAAAGAATATTCCAAAAACAGAAAAAGTGGGAGTTGCCATTCTATTGGATTCAGAAAACCATTCCGTGCGACTATTTGGAATCAGGTTGGTCAGGTTTCTTGGAAAAATTGAATTAATAGAAAAGCTATCTAGTATGTATGATAGTGTCACCTACTATGAACAGCAGGAAATCTTAAAATCATTTAAGGCATTAACAGCTTTTGGGGAGCTGGAATTAATCCATAAGGTACTGATGGGAAAGGATAATCCTCTTTCAATTTTGGCAGCTAATTTATTGGCGGACATTGGAAATGAAGATTCTATCGAATTCCTCTGTAAAAAAGTCAAAGAGACAAAAAATTTCAAATTGCAAAAATGCATCCTTACCAGCTTACATGCATTGGATGAACAAAGATTTGAATTAGAAGTCCAGAACCTCAACCAAGAGCATATTTACCTAATCAAAAATCACATAAAAGACAGTTTGCTGAGCTATGTATAGTTTACTTTTCGATTTGGTAACCCAAATAATGGGCATGTTTTTCCTGTTTTATGGATTTGCGGTGATCATCATCTATATGATCATCACCCTACTTTCTGGCTTAGAACTGAGAGAGCAAATCAAGAAAAACAAGTTTGTGGACTACAAAGATGTAATCACGACACCTGTAGGACCCAGTGTTTCCATACTGGCACCTGCCTATAACGAGGGTAAAACCATCGTTCAAAATGTCAGGAGCTTACTTTCTTTACATTATAGTAGATATGAGGTAATCATTATCAATGATGGCAGCAAAGATGAGTCCATAGACTTATTGATAAAGAATTTTGACTTAAGAAAAACAGAGTTTGCATTTGAACAGGTAATAGACACTGCCAAGGTAAAAGCCGTTTACAAATCCAACAACCCATCTTTCAGCAAGTTAATCGTAGTGGATAAAGAAAATGGAGGCAAAGCTGATGCGCTAAATGCTGGCATAAATATTAGCGGACAGGAACTGATAGCCTGTATAGATGTGGATTGTATTTTGGCTCCAGACAGCATTGTTAGAATGTTAAGACCTTTCTTGGAAGAAACCAATAAGAAGGTTATAGCAGTAGGAGGAGGGATTGGTATTGCCAACAACTGTGATATTAAGGATGGGACAGTTGTAAAATACAGGGTTCCTGACAGTCTATTGGGAAGATTTCAAGTAATTGAATATTTCCGTTCATTCCTTTTGGGACGTTTGGCATGGTCAAGAATGAATGGACTTTTACTTATTTCAGGAGCTTTTGGATTCTTTGATAAAGAATTGGTACTAAAAGTCGGAGGATATTTTCCAAAGACGGTTGGAGAGGATATGGAATTGGTGGTAAGGATGAGACGCTATATGGAAGAACAAAAACTTCCTTACAAAGTGGCTTTTGTTTCTGATCCGCTTTGTTGGACTGAGGTTCCTGAAACGGAAGAAGTACTTTCAAAACAAAGGAATAGATGGATGCGTGGGACAATTGAAACACTACAGCTTCACAGAACCATGCAACTAAATCCCAAATATGGATTCCTAGGGATGATCTCTTTTCCTTTTTGGTCATTATTTGAAAAAAATGCACCAATAATAGAACTCCTCGGTGCCATCTATACCATCATTTTGATCGTCATGGGAGATTTTAGTGCTCTTTACTTTTTAAGCCTTTTTGTGCTGATTTATTTCTTTGCTGTAATGCTATCTTCTTTCAGTATTCTATTCGAAGAGCTGGCCTTTGATAATTATCAGGAAAAAGGCGACCTGAAAAAGCTGATCACAACAGTTATAAAGGAGCCTCTTTTCATACATCCCAAAATCATGAGCTGGTGTATGAAAGGCCACTGGCAATTTATCAAAGGCATTGGAGGCTGGGGGGAAATGGTACGTGTTGGATTTAATAACAAATTGAAATCAAGTACAGAGAATAATGGCAAATAAAACTATATATATCTTATTAATATTAGGTCTATTGGTAATTCCTGCAATGGCCCAAGAAGGCTTTGATCCAGATAAAAAGTTTTTCGAGGCAAGAGACATGGCCATTAATGGAGATAGAGCAGAAGCTATAAAATTGGCCAATAAAATCATAGAAAAATACCCTGGTTATTCGGATGTTTGGATCCTATTGGGGAGAATGTACAGTTGGGATGGGAAAAATGATTCCGCATCGATTTATTTTGAAAAAGCCATTGAAATCAGCCCTGATTATGAAGATGCTTATATAGGATACCTTGACAATCTATTCTGGGCAGACCAACTTGATTCTGCGGGACAGGTACTGGAAAGGGCTGAAACGCAATTTGGTCAAGGCTCTTCAGCCCTACAATACAGAAAGTCAAAGTACGCTTATTATAGGGAAGATTATAAACAAGCCATTCAAATCGCTGAGAAACTATATGAGAACAATGCCAGTATAGATGGTTTGCTTTCTTATATCCAACGCATCAAGCGATTAACCATAAAAAGTGCTGTGGGTGTAACTGCAGACCATGATTCCTTTCAAGGGCAATTGACGCCTTGGCAAACCTACTCCTTATACGCTAGGACTAGGGTAGGGTTCCTCGGGAATGTTATTGGTCGAGCAACCCATTCACATCGCTTTGACAGTTATGGTACCCAATATGAAATTGATGCTTACCCAAGTTTAGGGAAAAATTCTTACGCCTATGTCAATGTGGGAGCTTCTAATGCTTCTTTTTTTCCCAATTATAGATTTGGAACTTCCATATATTGGAGTCTACCAAAAGCTTATGAATTTGATATTGGGTACAGGCATCTTCGATTTAGTGAAACTACCCATATCTTTACAGCCTCTGTTGGAAAATACACTGGTAATTGGTGGTTAAACTTAAGAGCTAACCATGTGCCTTCCGAAGAAGGAGGCTCGATAAGTGGAAATGTTCAAGCCAGGTACTACTTCAAAGGGTCAGAGGATTACTTTGTAGCTCAAATAAGTACTGGGGTTTCCCCTGATGAGGAAGACAGGGACCTTCAGTCTCAATTATTGAATTCTTACAGGGCTAGGGTAGGCTACCAGCAACTTTGGAGTCCAAGATGGCTAGGTTATGCCTTTGTGGGCTACTCATATGATGAACTAAGCCCAGACAACTATCGACCAAATCTAAATATTTCAATAGGAACTGAATTCAGATTTTAATGTCCTCTAACCAAGCTGCATACAGGTTTTCAAGATCAAAAATTGGACTTACCTTCATCATAGTCCTGATCATTCTTATTCCAGCTGTCGTTATTCCCGGTTTAAGTCACTTGGCGTGGAAATTCTCGACACCCAAGAATATCAATGTAGTTATCATGGATAAAACTGTATCAGATCAGGAAAGATTGGAGCACAGGTCTTTATTTTGGGCTATGAAGCATCTCAATATTCGAAGGGAAGATGGCCAGTTTTACCAATTTGATAAAGATTACCTTGGGTTTTATCCCCAAGAAAATGGCAAGCACAAAATAAAAAGCTTGCAACAGTACAGCCCAAAAGCCTTGGATTCTTTGACACAGACAATGGACATTCTTTATTTTGCTGATACTTATGGGGTTTATGAAGCTGATTTTAGGAAAAACAATAAAAATGTCTATTCGGAAAAAATTTATGGTGGACTGAGTCAAAATGACATTGACTTCCTTTCAAAATCCATCGAACAAGAAAAACTAGTAATAGCTGAGTTTAATACCATGGGTGCTCCCACAAGCCCAGAACTTAGATTAGAGTTTGAAGAAATCATGAAGATCAAATGGTCAGGATGGATAAGCCGCTATTTTGATGAGTTGGATACCCTGATCAATAATGAAATACCAAATTGGCTGATCGAAAATTACAAACAGCAACATCAAGGACAATGGTTGTTTAAAGGTGCCGCTCAAGTTTTCGTGAATGAAACCGGTAGGATTGAAATTCTGGAACACAAAAAGGATATGGTCCAACAGGTTCCCTTGATCGTCTCTACCTTAAAAAGCCAACAAAAGTATGATTTGCCCCAAGAAACCAATTATCCTTATTGGTTTGAAATTATTAGAATTGACAAAAATTATGAGGTAATCTCCTATTTTGACCTTACACCAACGGAGAGTGGTCTGGAAAAGCTTCGATCCATGGGCTTGCCTAGATATTTTCCAGCAAGCATGATCAGAAAAAATGGTAAAGGAAATATCTTTTACTTCACGGGGGACTTCTCAGATAATCCCATATCCATGAGCTCTACACCATTTTTGGGCGTTGCGAGGCTACAAAAGCTGGTTAATGACAAAACAGATTACTCTAACCGAAATTCCTTTTATTGGAATTATTTCTACCCATTAATAGAGAATATATTGGAAGACTATCAAAAATAATTTCATCATTATTTTTGATAGTCTTCCAAGTAGCTTTTCCATATCATAAGACTATTCATTCGTTAATTCCGGCCTAATTCTCTTCAGGCAAAATAGCATTATTTTTCATGGCATAACTGTCTTTTCCATTATAGTCATCAAACATGGTATTCAATTTATCCAAGGTTTCAATTTCATTAACAGGTTCCAAATAAAGGGATTCCATTACTTCAAAAGCCTCATCATCGGACATAAAATAAGTCCCATCAATATAATCACCAAACTGATATTTATTTCTCTTAAGAGCATGGCTAATTTTGGATTGGAAAGCAGCTGCAGTATCTAAAACACTTCCTCGCCAAGCCACGGAATCTGGCAAGTCAATTTCATAATTGGTTTCTAAAAACGCCAGAACACTTGGGCTTACCTCGAGATGGGTATTTACTGCCGCCATAGATTTAGCCCTTTTTAATTTGGGGGAATAAATCAAAAAGGGAACATGAAATCTATCAATTTTGGTAGACATTGGGATTTCTGGTAGCCTGTGGTCACCAGTGATAAAGAAAATGGTGTTCTCTGCTTTTTCCAATTTCAAATACTCCTTAAAAAATTCTTTCAGGGCATCATCACCATACAAGACACTGGCCAGTTCATTTTCGTACTTATTTAGGTCATAGCTAGCGTCCACTTTCAAGCTCACCAAATTCCCTTTAACCTTGTCCAAATAAAATTCCTGGTCTGGAACCAAAAAAGGAGAGTGCATCGAGGCTGTCTGAAAAATATTCAGTTGTGGAGAATCTGAATTGGGGAGCTTTCTAATTCCATTTTGAAAAGCTTCCTTGTCCGCATAGCCCCATGAAAATCCAGCCGCAGATGCAGGGGATTTTTGGAAGTCATCATCAAAATCATCCTCATCTACCAAGAGATCTACTCCCTGATATTGAAGGAATTCTTTGGCATTTTCAAATTTTGAATCAAAACCAGAGAAAAAATTAACTTCATAGCCATTTTCATTCAATAATGAAATAAGGGTATAATGTCTTGGGTAAGGATCAACTTCCATGAAACCATTTTCACCAAAAGGCAATGAACCAAACAATCCTGGAAGCACGCCGAAGGTACGACCAGTGGTAGAAAGCATATTTTCCCAATAAAGGCTCTTATTGGCCAGCGAATCTAAAAATGGTGTCCAACTTCCCAAGTAAGCGTTTTTCCCAGAATATGCCTTCCCTAAGCCTTCTACAATAATAAATACTAGATCAGGTTTTTTCTCAAATGAATCGAAAAAAGGACCCAAATAATCCGGATAATTATTCAAATGTAAAAATGGATAGGTAGGATCAATAAATTCCTTTTGCACCAAGGCATTTTCATCCATCTCCGGTGCCAAATAAAAATCAAAATAGATGTTTCTGGAGGTACTAAAATACTCATAAGCCTCCTCATAAAAGAAAAGCGATTTATTTTCCGAAAGATTAGCTTCCAAGCTGGAAAAGCCCTGAGGTTTTGAAATGGGCACCAACAATAAAATGGCCAAAAGAACATAAGAAGCAAGGGAGATTGAAAGCAATGCATTCAATTTGAAATGGATAAACTTTCCCTGTCCCAGCAACCAGTAGACAAATACAATCGCTGCTGGAAAGGCTATTAAACTAAATGCATTTAAAGCCCCTGCAGCTTGCACAGTCTCCAACAAATCATTAAAGGAATAAGTGAACAAGTCAGCTCCTAAAGGAACCAAAGCCTGGGAGAAATAGAAAATCAGACCAATTTGACCAATTATTAATAAACTAAGCAGCGTCCTATAAAGGGTGTAGGAAATTTTAGGAAAAACTAATCCAAGAATACCTTGAACCAAAAAAAACACCCCAACAGTATATAATCCCCACTTTATGGTTTCCAATAAATTTATAAAGAACACTTTCCACTGTGGATCAGCCGAAAGCCCATGAATATTACCAATCCAAAATACCTCGACAATTCCAACAAAAATTAAAAGCAACAAGAAAATAATACTGATTTGCCAGAATTTAATCAAATTGCTTGTAATATTGCTTACCAAATTGGATTTGATAACCGTTTTTTGACTCATTATTATTATTTAATGATGGATGTATATATCCAAATTCTAAAGATCAGTTTCCAATAATTTTCGCAACAAATTAACTATATTGTAATTCAAATTTCATCATAATAATGAATAAAAGTTTCTTAATTAAAGAACTCTTTGCCAATATTAAAACCACAGGCGCAGTAACTTTTAGTTCAAAGTCTCTTGTCAATAAAATGCTCTCTTTCGCAAATTTTAAAGGGGCAAAGATAATTATTGAACTTGGAGGAGGAGACGGGAGCATAACCAGGGGAATTATCAATAGAATGGACAATGATGCAACCCTTATCGTCTTTGAAATTAGTGAGGCATTTTGTAAAAACCTAAAAAGAGAATTTCCCCAAAAGAATGTCCACATCATCAATGATTCAGCTGAAAATATGGACAAATACCTAGAAGGGAAGTCAGCAGATCTCATTTTTTCATCACTACCTTTTAGTCTGATTCCCAAAGAATCCAGAAATAATATTTATTCCAAAACCAGGTCTTCATTGGATAAAAATGGTTTTTTTATCCAAATTTGTTATTCCTATTTGTTAAAATTCCAATTCGCCAATTATTTCAACAACATTAAAACAGCCTTTACCTTAAAAAATTTTCCTCCAGCCTTTATTCTCATTTGCAAATAATAATTACCAATATCCACCCATTTCTTACCAGTACTGGACCTTTTGCTGACAATTTATGTCAATCTGTTTTGAGCTAAGCATTATTGCCTTAAATTGAAATTGATGAGCAAAGAAGTATTCAAAGGACGAGGAGCAAACATCACACCTGATAATCCCTATTTAAAGAGAAAACTGGTTATAGAACATATTGAAGGTGTTGATGAAGAGCAGTATTTGGAAAAACCTCAAACCAAATACTATAAGGAACACACAAAAGGAGCACTCAGTAAAAATGACAGCCCTGATCTACCTCTAAATTACTCTGTAAATCCCTATCAAGGTTGCGAACATGGCTGTATTTATTGCTATGCTCGAAATTCGCATCAATATTGGGGGTTTGATGCGGGACTTGGCTTTGAAACCAATATTATGGTCAAAAGTAATATCGTTGAGGTCCTGAAACAACAGATGAACTCCAAACACTATGTCCCTTCACCGATTATGTTATCGGGAAATACGGATTGTTATCAACCCGCAGAGAAGAAATATCGATTGACAAGGAAGATATTGGAGCTATGCCTGGAATTGAAACACCCACTTAGTATCATTACGAAGAACACGCTTATTCAAAGAGATAAGGATTTAATCCAGGAATTGGCCAAGCTTAATTTGGTTCATGTGTATTTCTCTATTAACCATATTGACAGCAGATTAAAGACTTTGCTTGAACCTAGGACTGCCACCGCTACAAAGAAAATTAAGACCATGGAAGAATTTACGGCTGCTGGGATCCCTTGCGGTGTAATGGTTGCGCCTATTATTCCGGCTATCAACACTGCTGATATTGCTGAAATCATAAAAAGGACTGCGCAAGCAGGTGCATTGAATGCTGGATATACAGTGGTTAGGCTGAATGGCAATGTAAAACAAGTATTTGTCAATTGGTTAAGGGAAAATTTTCCAGACCGGGCAGAAAAAGTAATGCACCAAATTGAGGAGTTGCACGGAGGAAAATTAAATGATACAGAATGGGGGAGAAGAATCAAAGGTTCTGGAGCCATGGCCAAAATGATCGAAAAGATTTTTCTCACTTCAAAAGAAAGATATATGAAAAATAGGTCTATGCCTTCTTTTGATCTTAGCAAGTTTTCACCTCATGGACAAATGCGTCTGTTTTAATAGGAAGAAATTATGAACAACATTTTGGAAATAGCTATTTTAGAAATGGCCAGACAAAGAGGAAATACACCCTTTGAACTTTATGAGGTTATCAAATGGATTTTCCCTCAGGATTGGCAACATTTTACCAGTGAAATTGAATTAGCTGCGCACAACCTAGCACTCATTGGAAAAATTGACTTGACCAATAGTCAAGATAATGATAAACATCCAATTATTGTAATTAAGAAAACAGAAAAGTCCCATGCTTAATTTAGTGTACATTATTAAGATGATTGTTCACCACAAAGGGAAAAAATTAGTTTTTAGAAGATAGGAAGAATCTAACCGCTAAAAGACAGATTTTCGCAGGATAATAAGAAAACACCCATATATATCAGTTAAATCAATTAGAGACTATTTTAACAATCATGGATTTTAGCGTAATTGCTGATATACTCGTTAATAAAAGCAAGAACCAATATAGTATGATATCACTTCCCAAAACTACTGTAAATAATATACCGGTCGGACATGAAGTAATTACTTTAGGTGCAGGTTGTTTTTGGTGCATAGAGGCTGTTTTCCAAAAACTTAAAGGAATAAGTGGAATTTTGCCTGGTTACAGTGGGGGACATATTGCAGAGCCAAGCTACCAGGATGTTACTACAGGCACCACAGGACATGCAGAAGTGATCCAACTTTTTTATAATCCAAAGGAAATTGCTTTTCAGGATATTCTAGAGGTCTTTTGGGCAACACACGATCCTACAACATTAAATAGACAGGGAGCGGATATAGGACCACAATACCGCTCAGCCATATTCTATCACAATGAAGAACAAAGAATCATTGCTGAGGACTTCAAGCAATTAGTTGAAAAAGCACAGGTTTATGATTCCCCTATAGTAACTGAAATAACTCCGTTTCAAAACTTCTATCCTGCTGAAAACATGCACATTAACTATTTTAATAACCATGAAAACCAGCCTTATTGCCAATTTGTCATCAGGCCAAAACTGGATAAGGTAAGTAGGGCATTTGATAATTTATCAAAGGATAACAGATGACATTTTCAGCAGATTAGGTCTCCATCTTGGGCAAGTTTCTTAATACAAGTTGGATATTTTTATCTTTTGCAGTTTCCCTAAAATTATAAATTGTCTCCAATACGTCCATATCGATATAAACTGATTTTTCCCCGTCTATCTCAAGAATAGCATTATCAGGAATCTTTTCCAAGGTTTTAGCCATACTTGCCTTGTTCAAGAAAGACATATGCTCGCTAAGTGCCAATTTAAAGGAATGCTGATCTGCATTTTTCTCCACCTCGAGAAAATAAGGAGTTTTGATATTGGCTTTAAGAATAAAATAAATAGCCACAGACATCCCAATTCCGATTCCAATCAATAGATCGGTCACCAAGATCGCTAAAACGGTCACTACAAAGGGAATAAACTGATCAATGCCCATTTTATACATCTTCACATATAAATCAAATCTGGTCAGCTTATAACCTACAATCAATAAAACTGCAGCCAATGCTGATAGAGGAATCATATTTAAGATATTGGGAATCAAGGCAACACAAAGACAAAGCAAAAGGCCGTGGATAAATGCAGATACTTTGGTTTGCCCTCCAGATTCTATATTGGCTGAACTTCGCACAATAACCGCTGTCATGGGTAATCCACCTATTAAACCCGCTATGATATTGCCAATTCCTTGCGCCCTTAATTCCCTATTATTCGGTGTTCTTCTTTTATGCCTGTCCAGTTTATCGGAAGCCTCTATACAAAGTAAAGTTTCCAAACTGGCCACAATTCCAATGGTAAAAGCTACGATATACAAGTCTATATTACCCAGAACAGAAAAATCAGGAAAAGTGAGCTGGTCAGCCAGCCCCGTAAAGGAATTGATCATTGGGATATTCACCAAATGGCTTTGGACCACCTCCAAAGAAGGCATGGTAGTTTTAAAAATGATATTGATAAAAATCCCCGCCAATACTGCCAATAGAGCACCTGGAAGGAAAGTCAATCCTTTGATTTTTTTAATAAATGGTTTTTCCCAAAGTATCATTATTGTCAATGAAACAATCCCAATAATCATAGGGCCCAAACCAATATGGAAAATAGAATAAAACAGTTCAGTAAAGGTATTTTTCCCATCCGGTTGCCTAAAACCTTCGTCACCAAAAAAATCCGAATCGACGCCCAAGAAATGGGGGATTTGCTTTAATATAAGGATCAAGCCTATTGCAGCCAACATACCCTTAATAACCGAACTAGGGAAATATAGACCAATAACACCCGCTTTGATAAGACCTAAAATCAATTGAATTACCCCTGCCAACACTACAGCCACTAAAAAGGCTTCGTAACTGTTAAGCGTATCAATACCATTCAGTACAATGACTGTCAGACCTGCCGCTGGTCCACTCACAGCTGTCTGAGATCCACTGAGCATGGACACCACCAAACCTGCTACTATCCCAGTTACTAAACCTGAAAATAGGGGAGCCCCAGAGGCCAATGCAATACCAAGGCAAAGTGGCAAAGCCACTAAAAACACCACCAATCCCGCTGGAAAATCTTTGTTTAGGTGGCTCGAATAGTAATTTAATTTTTTCTTCATAGCTCTTTTTTAAATAAAAAAACCAATACTTAAGGTATTAGTAATCAGCAATTAAGAACCCATTCTATACTAATAAGATAAGCATTTCAAAGCAGTTATGTGCTATATTGTTTTAAGAAAAGAACTATTTTTATGTAAATGGACCTGGCCAGCATCATTTAAAGAGATTGTTTAATTATTAAATATTTTAAGAGTTGGTCCAACTTTAATTAAATAGGATTTAACCCAAAGCATCAAAATGAGAACTAGAGCACAAGAATCACGCGCCGCCATAGAAAGACTTTACATCACCATGAGGCATTTATTTATGCGCGGAGTCTATAAACCATTGGGAGTATCAGGCGAATCCTTGATTTCCGCTCTTCATGTATTACAGCCAGAGATATATGGATTGGTTTCGGAAGATGAAAAAATCGAGCTGGATGGATTGCTTTATGTTATGGAAAGGCTTCCCAGAGGCATTGAAGAATGCCGTTATATCAGATTGATCAGCAGGGAAGGTTATGAAAATGCCGATTTTGAAAAACTCATTCCCAGCAAACGTAGAAGGAATTGCTACAGGGTGGATAAAAATCAAATGTTTGTCGAGATGACAAGGGGAAAAAGTGATATCTATGATATCCTGACCCACCTTACATTTTTATATATAGAAGCAGAAAAAATAAGAAATAACAGTACTGATGGAAAAGGTAGGATCAACCTTAACTGGAAAATGCTCGGGGAAATTGTGGAAAAAGATCTCCAAGGAGAACCTTACAATCATGAGGCAGCCTGTTCTTATTTAAGCCATATTACTGGAAGGACCTATGATGAGACACATAGGGCCATCGAAAAATTCAATGCATCCCATAACTCAAATAGCCTTTTTAGTATTGTTTATCATTTGGGAAAACTATCCATTGAGGAAGCTGTAGAGGAAAAAGATAGGGAGATTTCCTTTTCGGCCACCCTAAGGGAGAGAATAGGACACCATGTATATGGGGAACGATGGGCACAACATATCAAAGGGATTTTAGATGAGAATAACCTATTGCATCGCCCAATTCATATCATTAGCGCCAACTTGCACAGCATTCTCAATACTGTATATGGACATCAGTTATTAGGCTTGAATTCTTTCGAAAAAATTGAAAAAGTAGTCAGGGAAATAAGCCTTGGCCGTAAAAATAATAAACAAAAGGAAATCCTAGATTATGCCCTCAAGAATGGATTTATTGAAATTCCTGATGTTTCCGGAACCAATATAGGTGCACAGGTAATCGATACCGCTAAAATGCAAATGGATACTATCATTCCTGGAGTAAATATTCCTAAAGAAGCCAAAAAGAAACCGGTAATTGTCGTAATGGATTATGCATTTGGAGAACAGGCCTATGAATGTTTTGATGAACTTTTAAAACCATTTGAATCCAACAAACAAATGATTCCGCTGGATGTTGTTTCAGCTTCCATAATGGGAAAAGCAGGAATACTTCAAGGTAACAAAGGTGATATAATGATACCTACTTCTCATGTTTTTGAGGGTACAGCAGATAATTACCCTTTTAAAAACCGGTTAAGAGGAAGTGATTTTGCGGGCTATGAGCTAGAAGTATTTGAAGGTCCCATGATTACGGTATTGGGCACTTCATTACAAAACAAAGATGTCTTAAGTTATTTCATGGATTCTTCTTGGAAGGCCATCGGCTTGGAAATGGAAGGGGCCCATTACCAAAAAGCCATACAAGCAGCTAGCAAAATCAGGAGAAGCATCCGTAAAAATGTTAAAGTTTTATATGCTTATTATGCCTCTGATAATCCCCTAAAAACAGGAAGTACCTTAGCATCAGGAAGCCTTGGAATGGAAGGAGTTAAACCCACCTACTTAATCACTTATAAAATATTGGAAAATATATTTACCAATTGATCCAAATTCCAAAATCAAAAGTTAAAATACTGTTTGTCAATAATATAAACTATATTTGCAAATCAATTCACCAGATATATAATATCAAATTTGCTTTTAATGATTCCAAATGGCAAATTAGAGTTTATCAATAATTATATTTGTTTGATTAAAAGAGTATTAAGAAGGACGTTTATTCTTTCAAGAATATCTATCAGGCTGAGTTGACCTGAAATACATTACCGGCCCTCAAAAGGAATTTTTATCATCGAGATTCACCCTAGTTTTGACATTATATAGTCCACAATAAGGCCGCTACTAAGAATTAAGAAATATGGATTTAGAAAATTTTAATAGCTTTAATTTCAATGAAGCATTGCAGGAAGGTTTAGACGCAATGGGCTTTACCAAACCGACCCCTATACAGCAGCAAGCCATTCCCGAGATTTTATCTGGCAGTGACCTGATAGCCTGCGCTCAAACAGGAACAGGAAAAACTGCCGCCTTTATTTTGCCAATACTCAATAAAATCGCCGAAGAAGGAATTGGCAAGCTTAATACCCTGATCTTGGCACCCACAAGGGAGCTCGCCATCCAAATAGATCAACAAATACAAGGACTAGCCTATTTTGTGGGCATCAGTTCTATTCCCATTTATGGCGGCGGAGATGGTTTGGCATGGGAGCAACAAAAGAAAGCCTTACAGCATGGAACAGAAATCATTGTGGCCACACCTGGAAGGCTAATTGCACTCCTTGCCGGTGGAAAGGTTGATTTATCCACACTTAAGCACCTAGTGCTCGATGAAGCCGATAGAATGTTAGATATGGGGTTTTCAGATGATTTGCTCAAAATCATCAACTACCTTCCCAAAGAAAGACAAACAGTGCTTTTTTCTGCTACAATGCCACCAAAAATCAGACAGTTTAGTAGAAAAATCCTAAGGGAAGCCCAAGAAATCAATATTGCCATTAGTAAAACGGCTGAAGGTGTCAATCAAATGGCCTATATGTGCTATGATAATCAAAAAGAAAAACTGCTTGAACATATCCTTACCCAAAAGGCCTATGAAGCAGTAGTAATTTTTGCTTCCACAAAAGAAAAAGTCAAAAGTATCTTTAAAGTTTTGAGAAAGAAATTTGATGTAGAATCATTTCACTCTGATTTAGAACAAGTTGAGAGGGAAAAGATCATGTCAAGGTTCAAAAACAAAACCTTGAAAATCCTAGTCGGCACTGATATTATCTCTCGAGGAATCGATGTTGAAGGTATTGAATTGGTTATCAATTTTGATACGCCTAGTGACCCTGAAGACTATGTCCATAGAGTCGGCAGAACTGCGAGAGCTGATAAAAAAGGAGAGGCTATTACCTTCGTAAATGAAAAGGATTTATTTAAATTCCATAAGATCCAAAACCTGATTGGTATTGAAATTCCAAGGCTAGATCTTCCAGAAGGATATGAAGAGGGGCCCGAATATAAAGAGGCTAGGCCAAAAGGGAACGCTAAGAATAGAAAGCAAACAGGAAGCCCCAATAATAAATTTAGAAAAAGGCAAAATGGAGCTGGAAATAAAAAACATTCCAAAAATCATAATACCAAAACCAACAACGGGGTTAGTAATAGTTCACCTAAGCCAGAAAGTACAGCCGATAAAACAAAACCAAAGAATTCTGGAAAATTTCGTGCAAGGACCAATGTAAAAAACAGTCCTCAGGAATAATCATTTAAAAAAAATATCTAAGCCCGAAAAGAAATTTTGGGCTTTTTTATTCTAAAAAGGGTCAAATTTAAACTTCAATTTTTTAACAGTTATTGGTAATAGATACTATTCCCCCTCTATATATATTCTTATCTACCTAACAACCAACAGATTGAAATAATGAATATTCCATCATCTTAAAATTATATTTCGAGAAATAATTTTCTAGACCAATCAAACAGAAAAGTTCTCCATTTTCACCTTAAATGATCAAAAATACACTTATCCAAATTTATGGGCTGATTCCATTTAATGAATATTTTCAATTTCTACAATTAAGCCAGTAGTTCATTTTAAACTATAAAACAGGAATACTTTATTAGCGAATTCCTATTTGTACAAAAAATATTTACCACTGTAGAAAATTTATAAATCAGAATAGCTAATGAGAATTTTAACCAACCAAATTAGTAAACATTTATTACCAGTTAGAATGTTTCAATAATTAAATCCTTAGGAACGGAATTTAATTTTTATTTATTGGTAAAAACCGATATATTATTTGACTTTTAATTTTTTATACATACCTTTAAATAAATCGTGAAGCTAATACCACACCTAATTATTTCACCAAGTTTAGGTCAACGAAATCACGATGGTAACTGGTTTTAAGGGTTTTTCATTTTTAAATAGTCCCAGCTCCAGTTGATCAATATACCAAGTTTTGATAGCCGAATTATGAGCAATAGTGCCAATGTTCAGCTGCTTTTTATTGTTGAATCTTTTAGAATATGATTTTTGAGGTCTTAAAAATTCTTACAGGAGAAGTAAACCAATATTTCAAGCAATTAGAGATGGATGATTCTGTACTCATCCTCGACAATGTTGCCTTGATCGATTCCCAATCCGATAGTGCTGAAGCGCTAAAAAACAAAATCATATTATCTCTTATCAATCTTAGAGAGGAAATTACCCTTAAAAATTTTCCCAACAATTTGAATGACGGTGATATTGTCAGCTTTAAAAATCCCAAGATAAATATCAACCTGTTTTTAATCTTTTGTGCCAACAGGACCCAATACAACAAATCACTCAATGACTTGTCCAAGATTCTGGAATTTTTCCAATCAAAAAGGGTATTCACTCAATCCAATACCAGCTTTGATAGAGATTTAGACGAAATGAGTGCTGTAAAGAATTTTCGCTTCACCATGGAGCTGTTTACACCAACCTTTGAAGAGTTGAATTACATCTGGGGAACCTTAGGCGGACGTCAATACCCTTCAGTTTTTTACAGGATGAACCTGATAGAGATTGATAGGGATCTGATCAACTCAGAACAGTCTGTTATTACAGAAATTCATAGAAATTATAAACAGCAATAATAAGATGAAAGTGTCAACTATTTTTAAGCCGCTTTTAAAGATCAGTATCCATCATAACTATTTTTTAAATGATGGTGATATAGAGTTTGTTGATATGGATGAGGATAAAAAACAAGATCAATTAAAAGCTTATAATTGGAATTCCTTTTTTGAGATCAAGGCCAATAGAACCACTATGAATTTACTAAAAGGCCATAATATAGTGGTAAAAGCCTATCCTGACCACCTAGTTTTAGCTTTGAAGGTGAATTCAGAAGATGATCGAGTTCCACATATTGGATTTATTGGGGATGAGGAATTCGTCTTTGAGCTCAAAGTCCACGATCCATTTTTTTGGAACTACACCAATTTACCTTTTTCAGGGGAGGAAGTTCTATATTTTTCAAATAAGCAGCCTAGCCTACCTGATCCATTCGACTTTGAATCCATTCATAAATCACAGGAAAAAAAATTAATAAGCCCGGATTTTTTATTCAGCGGTGACAACAAAATGGAATTATTGGAACAATCAAAATTGCAAGAGAGTAGACCAATTGGAATCATAAGGTTATTTGTTCAAGCAGATAATGCAGCCAATAGTCTGCTACAGCAAAATGGAAAGCTGAAAAATCAGTTGACACATTTTAAGATCCATTTTGACAATCAGAAAACCATATGGAAGTATATCCACCATAAAGGTGCTTTTGAAATGGAAACGAAAAAAGTACAGCCATTGACCCATTATGGTTTTGTTCAATTGGAAAGCCCATCAGATTTTAAAAGTCCTGTGCCTGATTTGGAAGACTACAAATTTCCCAATCCAAATCCTTTGCACATCAAATCAATCGGAAATAAACTTTATTCAGAAATATTCATTTAAACCTTTTTATCCATGGCAACAACAATGAAAACACCAGGTGTCTACATAGAGGAAATCACAAAATTCCCACCATCTGTAGCGCAAGTTGAGACGGCAATTCCTGCTTTTTTAGGCTATACTTCACAGGCAAAGGATGGAGACAAAGAACTTCCTCCCTATGAGCCTGTAAAAATCTCCTCAGTATTGGAGTTTACAGAATATTTTGGTGGTGCTCCTGAAGTGGACATTAATACTTTGGAGCTTAACGCACAAAACCAAGTAACAGAAGTTGACCTTACAGAAAAATATTATCTGTATGAGTGTATCAGAATGTTTTATGCCAATGGAGGCGGTGACTGTTATGTAGTTTCTGTGGGCAAATACGGAGATACCATCCAAAATGGTACAGCTGATGGATCTACGCCGGGTTTTTTGACTGGACTAGCCAAGATAAAAAAAATAGACAGGCCTACTTTGCTGGTGGTTCCAGATGCACCTTTGATGAACCAAAACAATATAAATTCTTTGTATACGGCCATGCTTGGTCAGTGCAATGACCTACAGGACCGCTTCTGTATTTTTGACCTAAAAGAATCAGGTATTGATTATGATGATGCCGTTGAAAATTTCAGAAATGGTATTGGTATGAATTACCTGAAATATGGTGCTGCCTATTCACCTTGGCTAAAAGCCAATCTTCCAAGAGTAGTCAAATACAAGGATATCAAGGGTAAAATCACACAAAATGGCCCTAGTGTTAATCTAGCTGACCTTATTGCCGATGCTGATGCTAAAGAACTGGCCAATAGATTGGACAATCTTGTTGATGATCAAATTGCTATCAATGGGGCACTGGAAACCTTAAAGGGAACTAATCCTTCTTATCAAGGAAAGTTCGATGCCTTGTCAAACACACTCAAAAACACACCTACAAAAGCCAATTTGGAAGCTTTGATCAATTACTATACAGAAAGTATGGATTTAGTTCGAGACATTATCGACTTAGGCGGTGCATCAGTGACCTTAAAGGATAAAAGTGCACCAGCAGGTGATACAAAATTCCTTTTTGACTATTTAGTATCAAAACTGGGAACAGCTTTGGACAATACTGAAAATGAAATTGCCAAAATTGCCCTTGACTCCAGTTCATTGTCTTCCGCTTTGACCTTAGCAGCTTCCACAACTGGTTTGGATTATACCGCCAGTACATCTACTAATGTTTATTTTGGCAATGGGACAACTAACCCTGAAAAAATCCAACCACATGTCATTGCAATTAGCAAATTATGGAGCGGCATCAAATCTTCATTGGACCTAATCAGCAGTTCTGCTGAAAGTTTTACAGCTACGGTGGAAACCTCAACTGTGGAAGCTATTCCAGCACTTAAAAATATTTACCAACGCATCGCCAATGAATACTTGACCCTTCCACCGAGCGCTACCATGGCAGGAGTATATGCCAGAGTCGATTCCAATAGGGGAGTTTGGAAAGCCCCTGCTAACGTTTCCCTGAATAATGTAATCGGTGTAACCGAACTTATTGACAATAAAGAACAGGAAAATCTAAATGTAGATGCCATAGCAGGTAAATCCATCAATATTATCAGGCCATTTACAGGAAAGGGCATCATGGTTTGGGGAGCACGAACACTGGCTGGTAATGATAATGAATGGCGATATGTTCCGGTAAGAAGATTTTTCAATATGGCCGAGGAATCCATCAAAAAGGCCACAGAACAGTTTGTATTCGAACCTAATGACGGCAATACCTGGGTTAGGGTAAGGGCCATGATCGAAAATTTCCTCACCCTACAATGGAGGGCCGGGGCACTGGCTGGTGCAAAACCAGAGCATGCTTTTTATGTAAGAGTGGGACTGGGACAGACCATGACTTCCCAGGATATATTAGCAGGAAAAATGAATGTGGAAATTGGAATGGCTGTAGTCAGACCAGCGGAATTCATTGTTTTGAAATTCTCCCACAAAATGCAGGAATCATAGGAAGTACGAGGTACAAAGTATGAAATAGGGAGTAGAATTTATCAATTTCCTATTCGACCAATCCTAAATTTCCAATAACTCAATTTTTAAAAAACTAATAATAATATCATGAGCTATCCATTATCAAAGTTTCATTTCTCAGTGGAATGGGGAGGAACAAAAATTGGCTTTACAGAAGTTTCTGGTCTTGATGTAGAAACAGAAATCATTGAATACCGGCATGGAGCAAGTCCCGAGTACAGCAAAATCAAAATGCCGGGCATGCAGAAGTTCTCCAACATTACCTTGAAAAGGGGCACTTTCAAAAGCGATAACGAGTATTTCGAATGGTACAATACCATCAATCTCAATAAAGTGGACAGAAGGGACATTACCATAAGCCTGCTTAATGAGGAACATGAACCAGTTGTATCCTGGAAAGTAAAAAACGCTTGGCCGCTGAAAGTGCAAAGTACGGATCTTAAAGGTGATGGTAATGAAGTAGCTATTGAATCAATGGAACTGGCCCATGAAGGCCTCACCATCCAAAATGATTAATAGCGATGGCCAATTATTATCCGCCACCAAGTTTCCATTTTTTAGTGGAATTTACTGGCTTAGATACTAATCAAGGGGATCATGAGTTTCAATCAGTTTCTGGCCTATCAGTGGATATTGACACGGAAGAAATTGCAGAGGGTGGTGAAAACCGCTTCAAGCACAAATTCCCTGTCAAGACCAAATATCCAAACTTGGTCTTAAAACGGGGAGTATTGCTAGACTCCAAACTAATTTCTTGGTGTAGGGATGCTATTGAGGATTTTCAGTTTAAACCTATAGATCTAACGGTGAAACTCCTCAACGAAGACCATGAACCACTGATGACCTGGAATGTTGTGCACGCCTATCCTGTAAAATGGAATGTTGAAGATTTTAATGCCCAGGAAAGCAAAATGGCCATTGAATCCATTGAGCTGTCCTATAATTACTTTAAAACGATAACCTGATGCCAATAGAAATCAAAGAATTGCACATCAAAATTACTGTAGACGAAACCGGAGCTGGATCAAGCTCATCCCAAGGAGGGAACCAACAAGATCTGGTTGCCAAATGTGTTGAACAGGTAATGGAAGTAATTAGAGAGCAAAAAGAAAGGTAAGCCATGAGTGAAGGTAAATTGGAAAAATTAAAAATCGTAGCCTACAAGGACTCCAAATTCTCTGATGAAGTAGACAATGGGGAGTTTACTACATTACTCAATCCAGAAAAGTATAAGTTTCAGTATAGGGTAGAGCAAAATGAAGATCAGGCAGCAGGGACCAGTGCCGCCCCAATCAGATTTAATAAAATCCTCCCTCAGACATTAGAACTTGATTTTCTCTTTGATCGGACAGGTGTAATTGCTGGCTACGAAGCAACTGAAAATGGCGTCATTGATGATATAGAGCACTTCAAAAAAGTGGTATATGAATACAATGGCGAAAAACACAAACCCAATTACCTCATGATCACTTGGGGTAGCCTATTGTTCAAGGGCTACCTTAAAGAAATGGATATTGAATACAAACTCTTCAGACCGGATGGCACCCCCATCAGGGCGATGGCCACCACCAAAATCGGCGAGTTTGTAGAAGAAGACCTTCGTACAGCCCAAGAGAACAACCAATCTCCTGATCTAACCCACTATAGGACCGTTAATGATGGAGACACACTGCCATTGATGACTTATCGGATTTATGGAGACTCCAAGTATTATCTAGAGGTCGCCAAAGCCAATAAGCTGACCAATTTTAGAAAGTTAAAGACAGGCACAGAATTATTTTTTCCACCGCTTCAAAAACAAAAGTAAATGAACAATAGCGGAACCATAGCGACCAGTCAAAGTGTGGACAGGGTAACCCATAAAATCCTTATTGGAGGTGAGGAAATTCCTGGAACCTATCAAATAAAAAGTATTCAAGTAAGCAAAGGGATCAATAAGGTTCCAACTGCTCGACTCGCAGTAATCGATGGTGATCCTGCAGAAAGGGATTTCAAGGTGAGCAATTCCGATCATTTTGTTCCTGGTAAGGAAATAGAAATCACCGCTGGATATCACTCTGATGAAGCTACGATCTTTAAAGGAATCATTATCAAGCAAAACATCAGAATCAGGAATAACCAATCACTTTTGATGATTGAAGCTAAAGACAAGGCTGTAAAAATGACCCTTCGCAGAAAAAGTAAATACTTTTATGATCAAAGTGATGCTGAAATCATAGAAGAACTCATAAAGGCCCATGATCTTGAAGCGGATATTTCCTCCACACAAAACGTGCATCCTGAAATGGTACAATATGATGTTACCGACTGGGATTTTATGATGCTGCGCCTACAGGCCAATGGTCTACTTTGTATGGTTGATGATGGAAAAATAAGTCTTAAAAAGCCAGACTTGAATGCCACGGAGGTGGAAACCATCACCTTTGGAGCGACTTTACTGGAGTTTGATGCTGAAATGGATGCTCGAACACAAGTTCCCAAGGTCGTTTCCCAAGCTTGGAACACTGCTGACCAGGAACTAGTGGAAATTGAAGGTGCTGACCCTGCTTTGAACACCAATGGCAATATCAGTTCAGAGGAATTGGCTTCACTGTTAGATTCTGATGATGTGATCATGCGTCATGGTGGCAACAAAAAGGAAGGTGATCTGAAGGAATGGGCCAATGCCAAATGGACTTTCCAACAATTGGCCAAATCTAGAGGCAGAATGAAATTCCAAGGTATACCCAATGTAAAACCAGGCACCAACCTTTTGCTGGAAGGAGTGGGGGAACGCTTTAATGGGAAAGTATATGTCACAGCCGTGAACCACCAAATAACAGAAGGGAACTGGACCATTGACGCACAGTATGGTATGGATCCAGAATGGTTTGCAGAAACGAAATCCAATATTTCCATGCCTGCTGCCGCTGGCTTAAATGCCGGCATCAGTGGTCTGCACATAGGCTTGGTAACAGACCTGGAGGATCCAGATGGGGAAGATCGTATTAAAGTAAAAATTCCTATTATCAATAAGGAGGAAGAAGGAATTTGGTGCAGGCAAGCCTTCCCGGATGCGGGTAGTGACAGGGGAATTACTTTCAGGCCAGAACCCGATGATGAGGTAATAGTTGGCTTTATCAATGAAGATCCTAATGACGCGGTGGTCTTGGGTATGTTGCACAGCAGTGCCAATCCCAATCCAATTGCAGCTTCTAATGATAATCATGAAAAAGTAATCCAAACCAGATCGGGAATAAAAATCCTCTTTGATGATGATAAGACCATTCTATTGATAGAAACACCTGCAGGTAACAAAGTGGAGCTCAACGATGATGCAGGAAGCATTGCTATTGAGGACCAAAATGGTAATAAAGCATTGATAGACAGTGATGGAATTACTATGGAATCAGCTAGTGATTTCAATATCAAGGCCACTGGAGACCTCAATATAGAAGGCACAAATGTCAATATTAAGGCCAATGCACAATTCAAGGCAGAGGGCTCGGCCGGTGCTGAGGTAAGCACCAGTGCTGTTGCAGTGCTAAAAGGATCATTGGTTCAAATCAATTGACAAAGTAATTACCTAGTATTTATTAGAAAGAGAATCTAAAGTTTTAAACCTATAAACTAACAGCTATCACTATGGGAATGCCAGCAGCTAGAGCAAATGATATGCATGTTTGCCCAATGGTAACAGGAACCGTACCTCATGTAGGAGGTCCCATATTGCCGCCAGGAGAACCTACCGTATTAATCGGTGGGATGCCTGCAGCAAGGGTAGGAGATATGGCTACCTGTACAGGGCCTCCTGACACCATTATTATGGGATCCTCCACAGTAATGATTGGTGGAATGCCTGCCGCTAGATTAGGTGATTCCACTGCTCATGGTGGCACAATAGTATTAGGAGAAGCAACAGTTTTAATCGGATAATACCATGGAGAACAGTGATGATTTTTTAGGCACAGGATGGAGTTTTCCCCCAGAATTTGAGATCGGATCTGGGCAAACAAAAACCACTTCCGGTGTGGATGATATTCAAAAGAGTCTTGAAATATTGTTCAGCACCCGAATTGGTGAACGTATCATGCAGCCTACTTATGGCTGTAACCTAGATGAGCTACTCTTTAGTCCTTTAAACAGAACGGTAAAGACCTATGTCATTGAGCTGATCAAAAATGCCATTTTATACCACGAGCCGAGAATTGATCCCGAAAAAATCGATATCACCGAGGGCAATGAACTGGAAGGAGAATTACTGATCCATCTACAGTACAGAGTAAGGGCCACCAATGCCCGAAATAACATGGTCTATCCATTTTACTTGGAAGAAGGCACCAACACCTAAACCAATTTAACGCATGAGTGCAAATTGCAATCATATAGTCAACATACTCAAAAGAGACGGTACTGGAAGAACTGAGCTGCAAGCCCCCAAACTTTCCCCAGAAAGTGTGCAATTGCACGATTTTGACCTGAGAGATTGGATAATCTTTGCGCTTAACTTTTCAAAACAATTAAACTTTTTTCCCAATAAGTTATCTCTTGAGCCTTCAGGAGATTGGCGAAAATTCTTTATAACTTTCATTTCTAATCCTGGCGACATCGATGAATTGGAAAAAGATGGCGTAATAGAAAAACTGAAAATTGAGATAGCTGAATTTCTGGAGGATCAAGACCTTACAGGAAAACTAACACCTCATCTCACCCTTTTTGTAGCCTTTCTCAAATTATTGGAATTCAGTAAAAAGCGATTTAATGGCATCACGAAAAGGCACCTCGATTATTATTATCACAAAATTCTTCAGATAGACAAAAAACCAATACAACCTGATCATGTTTATCTGATATTTGAATTGGCTAAAAATGCCAGCCAGGAAAAATTAGAAGAGGGCACCATATTGGACGGGGGCAAAGACAGTTCTGGTAGGAAAAGGAACTATGTTACAGTGACAGAAACAGTGCTGAACAAAACCAAAGTTGCCCAAATAAAAAGCATTTATAACGAAATTTCCATTAATAAGGCAGATATAAATTCCCTAGATTCTTCGCTAAGTACAGGAAACTTTGTTATGTCACCTATGGCCAATTCCTATGATGGTCAAGGGGAGGACTTTCCGAAGGGAGCTGAAAAATGGTGGCCTTTTGGCTATACCAAAATCTGCAATGCCAATACCGAGTTGCCTCCACTTCCAAAGGCCAGATTGGGCTTTTCTTTAACAAGTGAAATGTTTCAATTGGCTGAGGGTACACGTAAGGTGATCTTGGAATTTACATTTGCCAATAATATTGTTCCCACCGCTGTCAATTCCTTTGGCCTAAATAATGCATTATCCTTGGAGCTAACAGGAGAAAAGGAATGGATATCCGGTACTCCAATGGAATTGATTGCTGAAAGTTCAATTACTGCAAATAGCAATAAACTGAAATTGGTATTCGAGTTAGGACCAGAACAGCCTGCAGTAATCCCTTATCATCCTGAAATCCATGAAGGGAAATATTTGGTTGACCAACCTGTACTAAGGGTATTATTCAAAACCGAGCAAAAGGAAGGTTATAATTTATACAGACTGCTCAATAAAAACACTTTATCAAATCTAAAGATCATTACAGATGTTTCAGGGATTTCCAATGTACAATTAGAAAATGATCTAGGTGTACTTAACCCTGAAAAACCATTCTTCCCTTTTGGGCCAAGACCTGGCAAAGGTTCTTCCTTCATAGTTAAATATCCTGAAGCGGCTAATAAGCCCATTACCAATTTCACTTTTCAAATGAATTACCTGAATACGCCTGAGAATTTGGTAAGTCATTACTCCCAATATGGGGAGAGGGATTCAGGAGGGAATATTTCCCCAATCATAACAGATTTGGATTATTTTTCTTTCACTAGTATTCCGACTCATAATAACGATAATGACGATCTGTTCAAGGAAGAAGCAGGTGTTTATGATTCTACCTTTACATTTAATTTAGGCAGTAACGAATGGAAAAGCACGTTTAAAAAAGAGCTTAAAATCACCTTGGACAATTCTTTCCTCCACGAAAAGTACCCGCATTTTCTAACAGTTGCCACCATTCACAATAGGCGCAATATTTCCATAGACAAAATCCCCAATGAGCCTTATACGCCTTTAGCGGAAAATCCAAGTCTTAGCTATAACGCTAGTGATACGATCAGTTTTGGATCTTTATCTTCTGAAAATAATATCACTTTAATCCATGAGTCTCCCTTCGGGTTCAACCAAGTATTTACCTCTGGTCAAACCAATGCAGAGTTGGATTTGGTTCCTGAATATTGCCATGGCGGGGAAATATATATTGGACTCGAAGATGCCAAAAACCTGCAACAGGTAACCCTTCATTTTCAGTTTTTAGAGGGTAGTGAAAATCCAAGTATAAAGGACATCTTCACCGGAAACCAAAAGATCAATTGGAAATACCTGAAAAACAATAAGTGGGAGGTTTTCCAAACTGGGGAAATCATTCAAAACCAAACACCCCGTTTTCTTGAATCCGGGATTTTCCAATTTTCACTTCCGAAAGCGGCAACTAAGGACAATACTATTCTACCTTCAGGGCTTCACTGGATAAAAGCTACCATGGCTAAGCCTTTTGACATTGTATGCCAGCTGATTGATATAAAAGCACAGGCTGTCGAAGCTGTATTTGAAAACCAAGGAAATTCTGGAGATCATTTAGCCAAAGGACTTCCTGAAAAAACTATCAGTAAGCTTCAGGAAAGGTTAAGCTGGGTTAAATCTATCCAGCAACCATACCCCTCTACAGATGGTAAGGTCCAAGAGTCCGATGAAGCATATTATAGGAGAGTTAGTGAACGACTTAGGCACAAACGCAGGGCCATTACACTTTGGGATTACGAGCATTTGATCTTACAGGAATTCCCGAAAGTCTACAAGGTAAAATGCCTTAACCATACCTGTTCTTCCTCCTTTCAATCCCCAGGAAATGTCACCATTATCTTGGTTCCTGATACTGTTCAGCAGTCTGTATTTGATATTTATCAACCCCGCGTAAGCCAAGCAACTTTAAATGAAGTAGCAACTTATGTGAATGAGCTGAATACTTTTCATGTACAAGCCAAAGTCATCAACCCCAATTATGAGGAAGTAAAGGTCGGCCTTAAAGTAAAATTCAAGGATGGTTTGGACACCAGCTTTTATTTAGGTCAAATCAAAGAAGATATCAAGCGTTTCCTTTCCCCTTGGGCTTATGATCAAAAAGTGACGGTTGAATTTGGTGTTACATTACACAGGAGTCAATTGATCCATTATTTAGAGGAATTGGCTTACGTGGACTATCTCGAAGATCTGATATTAATGAAACGATTGGCAGATTCTCCACCTTGCGAACCCAAATTCGAAGAGGTGTCTGAGAAAGATTTTATCAGGCCCAGCAATCCAAAATCAATTTTGGTTTCCGCCAAAGAACATGATATTAACCTGATTACGGTCACTTGTAAAAATGAACCTGAAAACTCCCAAGAAAAATGTCAACATTAAGCAATCATAAAAGTATCGCCAGAAACACCTCCACCAAGGATGATCTTGACTTTCACTTTTTGAGGGAAGAAGGAATCAGGCATATCCGTGAATTAGGAAGTAAAATCTGGACTGATTATAATACCCATGACCCTGGCATTACCATGTTGGAGGTACTTTGCTATGCGATCACCGATTTAGGTAACCGCATTAACCTGCCTATTGAAGACTTAGTTGCCCAGAAGAATGGAGGAATTGAAGGACAATTTTACAAGGTGGCCGATATTTTACCTTCAGCACCTACTACAGAAAATGATCTGAGAAAACTGTTTATTGACCTCGATGGGATAAAAAACTGCTGGATCAAAAAAGAAAAGGTTACTGTATTTGCTGATCTAAAAAACCAGAAATTAGCCTACGAGGAAAGCATTTTAGAAGGTTTAAAAGAAAATCAAAAAGCACAGTTCGATCTAAAGGGACTTTATAGCATTCTGATAGAAACCGATGATGCCCAAAAGGAACTTTCAGAGGAATTAAAGGAACAAATTTTTAAACGCTTTCATGCGCACAGGAATCTCTGTGAAGATTTAGTAAAAGTAAAAAAAGTACCTTCAGAGCCTGTCTCCGTCTGTGCCAATGTAGAAGTAAATCCTGAAGCTGATGAGGAATTGGTCCATGCTCAGATAATTGTCGCTTTGGAAGATTATATGGCTCCTGCCCCCCGTCATTACTCATTAAAGGAAATGATACAAAAGGGCTATGCCATGGATGAAATCTTTGAAGGTCCCTTTCTAGCCAATGGATTTATAGATACCAAAGAACTAAAAGCCTCTGCATTACGAAAAGAGGTACGACTTTCCGATATCATCAATATCATCATGGGCGTTTCCGGTGTGAAAGTGGTAAAGGATATCACTTTGGGAAATTGTGATGATAAGGATGGAACAGATCCCAACAAATGGGTAATCTGTATTCCCGAGGGCAAAAAGCCAAAACTTTGTAAGAAGACGACCATTAATTATTTCAAAGGCGTATTACCTGTCAATATTAATCAAACAAGGGTAGCAGATTATAAAGGAAAAATCCTCCAGGCAAGAGCTGATCTTAACGAAAAGGCCGGGAAAAATCCTGAGCCGGAAATCCCGCAAGGAACCTTTGCCAACTGGGGAGATTATAGCTCTATCCAACATGACTTTCCAGAAACATACGGATTGAGTGACAAAGGACTACCTCAAAATCTAGGTGAGAAAAGAGAGGTGCTTGCCCGTCAGCTAAAAGGCTATTTGTTATTTTTTGATCAAATTTTGGCATCCTATTTCAAACATCTAGAAAAAATCAAGGAGCTACTTTCTTTATACCAAGGCCCCAATATCACCTATTTTACCCAAGCAGTTAAAGATATAAAGGATGCTGATAAGCTATTTAAAAACCCATATGCACTTGGAGATGATGAAAAGCTAACAGAAGACACAATAGGTCTATTGGATGACACTGTTGAGCGGAGGAATAAACTGATGGATCATCTGATAGCCAGATTTGCAGAAAACTTCGGCAACTATGCATTTTTGATGAAGTTCCTCTATGGTGCCAGCACTGATGAAGTGGTATTACAGGACAAACAGCGTTTCCTTAAAGAGTATAAAGAAATTAGTAGAGAGAGGGGAGAAGCATTCGATTATTACGATAAGGAAAAAAAGTGCCTCTGGGACACATGCAATGTATCAGGAGCCCAAAGGAGAATTGCCAAATTGGTGGGTATAAAGGACTATAGCAGAAGGGATCTTTCGGACACTGCTGTGGAAATTTATAAATATGAACAAATAGATGGTGATTGGGTCTATCGCTGGAGATTGAGAGGAGAGGAAGGTAATATTTTGCTTTCGGCCACTACTTCCTATCCAAGTTATAATGCTGCAGGTAAGGAAATGTACTTTGCCATTCTCAAAATTCTTGAGACATCTGGTAAAGACCTTGAAAGTCTCAAAAAAGAAGAAGAAAATGACACTGAATACTTAACTGGGAGCTTTCACTTTCACAAAGCAGCCACATCAGAAAAATTCAGCTTTGACATCGTCAATCGAGCAATTGAACCTCAATCCAATCCTGATTTTATTATTGCCAAGCAATACACCTATTATCCCAATAGAGACGAAGCCATAAATGGTGCATTATCATTATTGGACTATATCAAACACACATTTACTGAAGAAGGTATTTATTTGGTTGAGCACATACTCCTCAGACCAAGCACTCTGGATGCAAATTATAAGAAAAAACAAGAGGAGGCTGGCAAGGACTATGTGAGTGGAAATTTCCTGCCATTTTGCTCAGACGATTATGCTTCTTGTAAGTTGATCGATCCATTTTCCTTCAGGGTAAGCATTGTTCTTCCTGGCTTTACCTATCGCTTTGCCAATAAAGACTTTAGGAATTATTTAGAAAATCTCATTAGAGAGGAACTTCCCGTTCATATAGTAGCAAAAATCTGCTGGATAGGATACCGGAAGGGGGAGGAGCCAGAGCTACCACAAGAAGATGTAGAGAATCCTGAAAGTCCAATTTTTAAGGAAAATCAACTGGTACGCTTTGAGAAAGCTTATAAATCCTACCTCTATGAACTGACAGATATCCATAAAAGAAAGGAAAGCATTCCTTCAATGAACAAATACAACCAAGTATTGAACGAAATGACCAGCTCCCTGACAGGACTTCACACCATTTATCCTACGGGTCGTTTATACGATTGCGAGGATGAAAACGAAGATCTTGATGGAAAATTAATTTTAGGAAAAACGAATCTGGGAACACTTTAATCCATACCGTCATGGCTAATAAATTAAGTATCATAACCACTCAATACCATACCTACAAAGTAGATCAGGTATTAACGCATACCCAATTAAATGAATCCATATCATTTTTTGAGGATCAGGATAGGCTTACCCGTGTATTTTTAAATGGCGTAGGAATAGTTTGTGGATTTAAGCTCAGCCGTCCACTCAGCAGCATTATCCGACTAACACAGGGGATTGGTGTGACCACAGATGGTGACTTGCTTAAATTACTCCAAGAATCTGAAGATCCAGACGTTTCTGGATATAAGATGGTAGAGGGCCATGTGGATTATACCCATTACAGATTGTTTGAGGATAAGAACAGCAATTATGAAAAGTTTAAGCTGGCTGAGTCCAAAATAAATTTGTGGAAAATCGTACCTGAAGATCAGGCTATAGAGACTGACCAGCCTCTTAGCAATTTAGAAGGCTTGGCAGATAAAATTGCCCTTCTTTATTTGGAAACCTACGCACTTGAGGCGGACATGTGTAGTGGAATTAATTGTGATAACCAAGGAGTGGAACAGGTGGCAAGACTCCATGTGCTATTGACAGATGAAGAAGGAGCCAAGCATTTGATGGACAATGACGGGGTCTACCAAAAGCTTGATATCAAAACACTCTATAGCTCTTTAAAGAAAATCAAACTCAAAAGGGTACTATTATCAAAAGCCAACACCCAAGATTTACAAAAACTTGAGGACAGTTATTATAAAGCCATCATGTCAACGGATATTGATGGGCTTGCTGATGGTATGAATTCCTTATCCAACTTCCTAGGATTGCCATCCAATATTACCGAACGATTAAAAATATTCCTGAAAAAGCCGAACTCAAGTTATGTCAATTATTTCCAGTACCAATATGACTGGCTAAGAGATGTAATAAGCACTTATCATGAAATTGTAGATACACTGTATGCCTTAAATGCTACTTGTCTACCTGATATTGATGCTTTCCCTAAGCACATTATGCTCGGTAGGGTCACAGATAATGACAATAAAAAAAAATTCCGACATGGATTTTATAAATCACCTATTACCGGGGATACTTCAGTAACCTCCAGGCTTAATAGTCTATTGGAAAGGATGAAATTAATGCTTTTCACCTTCCAAAATCCCAATGTGGAAATAGCAATTACCCCTTCGGTAATTAAAGGAAATTTAGGAGATAAAGCCATTCCATTTTACTATAAGGACAGTAAAATCTTAGTTGATCACTGGAACTACGACAAAACCCAAAGAGGGCAAACCGATGAAATTAACCGCTTCAAAAGGATCATAGATCCGCAAAGCAATGAGCCTATTGAACCCTTGGAATATGATTCAGATGAGGTTGATTTTTACCGAATCGAAGGACATCAAGGAAAATCATATAATCAGGCATTGATCAATATAATGGATAAGATAAAAACCTATAACCTTGATTTTGATGTCAAAGCGCTTTCCATTAATCAGGTTTTAGAAAGCATCAAAATGGAGGATTATAAATGCCATTTTGAGGACCTAATGCTACTAATGGAAGCTTGGAATGATGAAATCAGCTGTATTACCGGTAAGATCAGCCAATTCTTTTCCTCCTTGGATATCAAAAAACTAATGGCAGCAAGCAGTGTGGAAAGTGCCGAAACAGTAACTCCAAAAGTAGAGATGGCTGAGCCTTTATATAAAGCTTATGAGCCTAAATCCATTACCATAGAGGATGTAGCGGCTTTAATCAATAGCGGAAAGATCTCTTTGGCAGAAGCCCAAAGGCTCTATCCATATTTGTTTGAAGCCACCAAGGATTATAAAACTGAATCACGGTCAAGTATTCAGGAAAGTATAAGCAAAAATATCAGTTCAGATTCAGAAAGTCTAGGTATTGTCTTTGACAGCACTATCAAAAAGGAGGATACTCCTTATTACAGCTATAATGATATCAAGGTAGCTGCAGAGAAAGAAGCAGTAAATTATATCAAGGACATAGAAATCTCTGAAGATTATAAAAAGGCCTTTATTGATAAGCCTATTGAGATAATAGCTGCCTCTTATGATATCTCAAACTATATTCCCGAAAGGCTTTTTGAATTAGATGATTTTTATATTGATAAATATGAAACCTCTATCGAAAGCCTATGCAATAAATTGAAGGAGTTTAGTAAAAGTCTTGATAAGCTTGATATCAGCGATAGATTGAAGTCCTATTATCAGTCACAAGCTCTTTTCTATTCCTCCATTTGCTGTGCAGCCAATAAATTGAAAATCTTGCAAGCCGAGATCGATTCGAGGAAGAAAACTATTTTAGAAGGACTTCAATTAAGTAATTTCCTTGAACACCATCCAGGCTTAGATCATCAGGCTGGAGTCACAAAGGGTGGGACTTTTGTCTTGGTATATTTCAGCCGAGAACGAAGAGCAGTTAAAAAATCCATATCTGGTTTGAGCATCATGGAGAAGTGGGGAGAATCCAAGGAGGCTGTATATGAAAAAGCTGATTATGGCAGTATTGCTGAAAAGTATGATCTTTTCAAAGACCCCACAAAACTTGAGGATGACCTTCTCACATTGAAAAAGGCATTATCAGGAGATAAAAGTCTTTCAAGCATTTCAGGATTAACTAAGGGGCAGTTAAAAAGTAGCCTTAAGGATGGCACCGTAATGGCTGACTTTATGCTACCGTACCGTTGCTGTTCTGATTGTTCTCCCATCAATTTTATTGTCCCACGTCCAGTTGTATACCTAAACTTAAGTGAGGATACTTATTGTCTGGGATTGGACCAAGCACCAATTGGATTTGAGGTGATCCCAGTGGGCGGTACCATCAAAGTAGTAGATGAAGTTCCAGGAGTCATTGTTGGATCAAACGCAATAAGTATAGATGCCAGTTTATTTCCTATTGACAAGTTGGGTCAGCCTATCAACTTCACGGTCAACGACGAACCTACATCGGCAAAAATTACAGTATATCAAAGCCCGGTATTTGCGCTTAATTTACCTGATGGACCAGTTTCTGATCCAACAATACTGTTCTCTGCAACTCCAATTTTCGAGGAAGCCAATTATGTCTGGGACTTTGGAGACGGAACACAATCAACAGACAAAAGTCCACAAAAGGTTTATCAGCTACCTGTAAATGATGAAAATAAGCTGCCAGTTAGCCTTACTATCACACCTAAAAATGGCGCCTGCCCATCTACAGTAACAGGGGAAATTATTTTTGAAGAACCGGTAGAAGAAGTACGCTTAGATCTTAATCCTAGAGAGATTTGTAGAGATGCGCAGATAAATCCTATTGCATTTACCGTAGTCCCTGAAGATGGGGTGGTAACTGGAGAAGCCGTTCAAAATACAGCCAATGGCTATGTATTTAACCCGCTATTAGTAAGTGACATTAATCTTGGGAAGGAGTTGAAATTTAAGGTCAATGGTCAAGAAACAGATTTGACCGTGCGGGTTTATGAAAGACCAAATATTAATTTTACCAGTTTCGTCAATACTGATCCAACTTCAGGTACTTCCATTCTTTCACTAAGTGTGACAACTCCATTCCCTAATGGTACAAGCTATCATTGGTTTTTGGATGATAAGCCACTTTCTCCAACAACTAAAACCAATATAAGTCAAAAGCTTTCACCGGATTTGAAGCGAGTATCGGTAAGGGTAATGGTAGAATTGGACAATGTCTGTGAACAAGCAAGTAGTGAAACCATAACGATTGATATTAATGATGGATCAGGAAATTGTATAGATGAAGGGACTAGGTTTATCCAATTAGAAAACAAGAGATTTTCCACTTACCTAAATTCCGAAGAATTCAAAAATCTCAATGGTTCTGCACAGGATATTTTTAAGAGGGCAATCGAAGCTATGGATATTATATCTGATAAAGCTTTAAGTTTTGTCTCAGGAGAAATGAACACAAACTTAAGTGAAAATATCATTCCTTTCGCTAAGGAATTACATAAATACATATTAGAAATGGATAGTGAAAATGGTCCAGAAATGCCTAAGGTAAAGGACCTTTATAAAAGCTATGTTAAAATTTTCTATACAATAATCAAGTGTCAAGATACTTCTAATTTCGAAAAATTCAGAAATGAATTTGAAACTAACATCTTGAAAATCATTTCGGATCAAATGGTTTTACTGAAACAAAAAGGTATCAAGCTGGATATAGAAGGAACTTTGGTGAACTATTATTCAGCATTAATTAATGAGTTTGATGGAATAGATTATATTCAGGATGCAATTAGAGCACAAGCCAAAACACTTAGCTAAATGGATAATAAGGCTTTACATATTATCCATAAAATCTACTGCGAGGTACTTGAGGCAAGTCCTGAAAGGAGCCAAATGTTAAAGGATAATCTAGCGGAATGGCTAACATCTGAATTGTTGCCTTTACTGGAGATTTATCTTGAGCAAATGGACAGAACAATGGAAAATGTTCATTATCAAATTCCCAAATTGGAAATAAGCCTGCATAGTTCCTCAAAAGTGTATGAGGGCTCCAAAGCTTCTATGAGCCAATTGGCAAAAGATCAACTTTTATCTCAGGTCAGGGAACAATTGGAGCAGCAATTTCAGCAATTAGAAAAAAAGGTAAGGCAAGCCAATTTCCTTTCTAAAGAAAGACAGACAAAAAGTAGCTTAAGTGGGAATCATACTCTGGGACTGTCAAACTTGGAAAGAGAAATAAAGAGTACTATTCAAATACTTGAAACTGGCGAAAAACCTTGGTGGCTGAGTGATCAGGAAGAGCTTAAGTTTTTTAGCAATTGGTCTGATGTCAACAGTGTCAAATCAATTCTTATACATCCTAATTTCCTAAGCTTCCTAGAAAAAAGTGGAAGCGATGTGAATTTGAGAAACAGATTTTTGAAGCAATTCAGCTATAATCAAATCAAGAGTATACTGTCGGTTTATAGTTCAGAAAAGCTCTCCTTGAACTCAGGTCAAAAGCTGTTATCAGATTGGCCAAACCAAATAACCAGCCAAGGAAAATCAATTGTATTAGAGGATATATGGCGATTATTACTTTCGAAAAGAGAGGAAACAGAAATCCAATCAGCCTTTTTTAATCATATCAAAAAGCTCGAAAGTACCTCTTTAGCAGAGCAGGAAAACCTACTGAAAATCTATCAAACCAGTTATGATCTCGCCATAGAACAATACAATTATCAGCAGATAGCCCAATCCAATTGGTACAGTGCTTTATCTAAATACAGAGGCAAGGCCAATTCATTTTTAAATGCAATACTTCCAGAAATTAAAGATGCTAAAACAAATGAATTGGAAAGTATAGCATTGGAGAAAAATGCTTTGAATTTGACTAAAGAAAGCAAAGCACCGTCCCTAATTCATAAAAAAGACCATTTATTGGATGATCATTTTTTTGATAAAGAACTTCATTTGGACCAGGCAGGATTGATTCTTTTGCACCCTTTTTTCAAGGAGCTCTTCAATAACTGTAAGCTATTGAATGATAAAAATGAATTTACTGATATAGATCGAGCGGTTCATTTACTTCACTATTTAGCTACCAAAGAAGAGATGGCATTTGACCATGAAATGATATTCGAAAAATATTGCTGTGGACTCCCAATGGATCATATAGTCAATCGTGAAATTATTTTGTCAGACGAAATGAAAGAGCATGCCGATGAGCTATTGAAAATAGTGATCGGGCATTGGACAGCATTAAAAGGTACAGGACTGGATACTTTAAGGGCAGAATTCCTCTATCGAAAAGGAAAACTCGATACCCGGGGCAAGTATCCTAAGCTGATCATTGAGAGAAAGACTCAGGACATTTTAATGGAAAAATTGCCTTGGAGTATTGGAATGGCAAAATTTCCATGGAAAAAGGGAATATTATTCATTGAATGGTAGATGTTATGAGAGAGCTAAAAAAAAGAAATAAACGAGGTCAATCCAATGAAGGCCTTATCAATAGAATGGAAGATGGCCAAAAAGATTTTTTTGGTGTACAGGCCAAACTAGAAATGGGCAAACCGGGCGACAAATATGAGCAAGAAGCAGATGCCGTAGCAAACCAAGTTGTCAATAATACTGCCGCTAAAAAAGATCATATACAACAAAAAGGAAGTGAAGAGGAATTGCAACAAAAACCTTTGGCCTCTTCGATCAGCATGGTTCAAAAACAAGACTTAAAAGAAGAGCAAGAACCTGTTCAAAGCAAATCCGCGGAAGCGGAACCAGAAGAACCACTTCAAAAAGCCGAGGATGAGGAAGTTCAAGCCCAAGAAGAGGAAGAAGCCATGCAAACGAAATCTGAGGAGGAAGAAGCAGTTCAATCCCAAGAAGAAGAAGAAGTCGCACAGACTAAATCTGAAACTCCCTCAGCTAGGCAACAAGGCGCCCATCATATTGAAGCTAGCCTCAATCAAAGTAAGGGTTCTGGCAGAAAGATGGATGCAGGTATCAAAAATGAAATGGAAACAGGCTTTGGGGCAGATTTCAGTCATGTAAGGATTCATACAGATGAGCGGGCCAACCATATGAGCAAGGCCATTGGTGCCCAAGCTTTCACGCATGGTAATGATATCTATTTTAATTCAGGAAAATACAGTCCTGAATCGCATAAGGGCAAAGAGCTTTTGGCCCACGAACTCACACACACTGTGCAACAAAAAGGCATGGTACAAAAGAAAGTCCAAAGGAACTGGAGCAAGAATGAAAACTATAAATCATATGATGGCAAAACCATCAAAGCTGATCTAAAATTGAAATTCGAAGGGGCTGTGCTCAATAAAAGCAGCAATGCTTCACTTAATGCTGCAGGATTGGCCAGTGCTGCCAAAAGCCAAATTGAAAACAGCTATAAAGGGAAATTAAGAAAAAGCATTTTTGGTATCGATGTGGTATATGATGTCAGCACTACTGCCAATGTCAGGGTCATCAATAAACTTACCGACCTTAATTTTATGTCTGAGCATTTGATAGTGGTACTGGACGATAGCCATCCCAAGGTAAACGGTACTTATGGTAGAGGACCATTTTACGGCACTATAGTTTACTTAAACGAGAAACATACTCCAGGAATGATTTCAGGTTCCGACAAAAACACCATCCCCCATGAAGTCGGGCATACGGCAGGATTGAAGCACTTAATGGAAAAAAGTGATGAGTCAGGAATGATTGGTAAGCTGATCAAGGAATTGCACCATCATCAAAATAAGGATAATATGATGTGGAGAGGAGGGGGGCACCCCAGTTATTCCATGGCCGATGCAGATCAAAAACTGGTAAAAACCAATCCAGATCAATTGGATAAAGTAAGAAAACACCTCAATAATAACGAACTCAATAAGGTCAATGTATTCAATTTCATCGACCTGATGAAATTGGGCAATTAGTAATAAATAAACTTTTTAGGATGTACCATTAGAGCCAAATTTTGCCAATGAAATCTTTTAACTCAAAAACCGATTCCAGCAAAGGAAAAGCTGCCCAAAGCCAAACTGACAGCTTCTTTCAGGCTAAATTGAACATGGGTCAACCAGGTGATAAGTATGAGTTGGAAGCAGATCAAATGGCGGATCAAGTAGTTGAAGGTATCAATGATCCTTCAGCAAAACATGCTACAGACACCGCTGTTCAAACACAACAAGAGGAAGAAGTTCAAACAAAGGAAACAGCAGAGCCTGAAGTCCAAGAAAAGCCACTTGCAGAAACGGTAACACCAGTAGTGCAAGCCCAGGTAGAAGAAGAACAGGTTCAAGAGAAAGAAGAGGAGGAAGAACTCCAAAAGCTAGAAGAAGAAGAGCTCCAAAAAAGCCCAGAAGCAAGCGATGAAGGTGAGGATGAAAATGCTGAAGGTAATGTACAAGCCAAATCAGACCAAAACAATTCCGTTTCCCCACAGCTTGAAAGCCAAATTAAGTCTAATACAGGAGGAAGTTCCATGGATGCCCATACCCAATCCAATATGGAAAGTGGATTTGGGGCTGATTTCAGTGATGTCAAGGTCCATACGGACAGTTCAGCTGTTCAAAGGAGCCGAGACCTCGGTGCTCAGGCCTTTACCCATGGCAACGATATCTATTTCAACGAAGGAAAATATGATCCAGAAAGCACCTCTGGTCAGCACCTACTTGCCCACGAGCTGACCCATACCATCCAACAAGGAAGCAGTTCAGCAGTACAGAGCAAGATGGTGCAGAAGGATGGGGAGGAGGCAGGAGCACTAGCTCAAGACCCGAATGAAATACTAAAAATCTTCAGACTTCCAGCTGTCAAGGCCCGTCACCTACAGGTTTATCAAGCATGGGCTTCACAGAGAAAACTAATCAGAAAACGAAACTTTTCTAGAGATACTAACGCAAATGATAAACCACGACAAGTACGGAACTGGAAAAATCACTTTTGGGATAAACTACAAAACATTGAAAATTTGGGACTTCATGAAGATTTCAGTGGAGTAAAAAAAATTAAGATACCAGGAGACAGAGAAATAAGTGGTAGACGAAGAACACTATTAAAAAAGCTTACTATCCCAGATTGGAATAAAAATGGAGTTGTCCAGGAAGGAAAGGATAGGTACGAGGTCGATCATATTGTTGAACTCCAAGTTGCTGGATGGGCTGACAATCAAGAAGGTAATGACTTTCCAAATCTAGAATTGCTAGATGGAAGGTCTAATGCATCTTCTGGATCTAAAACAAGAAGCAATGTAGAAAGTACAGTAAGGGATTATCTGGAGGCAAATGGGGAAAGTAACACCCAAGCAGATGCCAATACCTATATGGCCTCAAATGACCTAATATTTGAAATGGTGGAAATAGATAGTGATGGAGGAGGAACCTCCCACTATTGGACCAGAGAGGAAATCACACAAGGAATGCACCTTTCAGACCTTGAGGACTTGGGTAATATTGGGGAGCCTGGTGCCCCAACTGAATTTGCTCTCATGACTCCCGATGATGGGTATTTGATGCAACTTTTTCCTCATGAAGAAACTGTTTTGTCAATTCCAGTTTCTCCAGAAAGTACTTTGTCCAAAGCTGTAGCTGGATTGAGCATCTCTCAAATTAATATTAGTGCGGGATATGATAGTCAGGAGAAAGATGCACAAATAGGTACAATGACGGTAGCTTGGGATCTACCAGAAAATTTCAATGCCCCAGAAGGAACATTTCAAGTCAATATTAAGAAGTCGGAAAGCCAATATGCGGGTATGTTGGGCAATTTGCCCGATATTGGATTGGATTTTACTCATTTAAGCCCTATTTCGTTTTCAGGATTTGAAATTACGGATGAAGGAATTATAGCTGAAGGAGTTTTAACACCATCCTTGTCATTTTTGGAAAATGCTACCATCAGAGTGGGAGTAAGGGGAAAAGAAATTTATTTTAACGCAGAGTACAGTCCTTCAAATATTAATATTCCAATACCACGGCTAAATGTAAATTCAACGACTTTAACAGTAGGATATAGCACTGTCGATGGTTTCGGAGTTAACGGTGATGTAGAACTGGAAATGCCAGACATTGCCGCCGGAAATATTACTGCAGGATATTCTGAAAGAGAAGGACTGTATTTAAGAGGAGAAATCAATTTTGATGAAGCTCTTTTCGGAAATACCCAAGCCAGTACTCGAATAGCTTACGAAAACAGCTTGTGGAGTGTCGGTGGAACTTTAACAATACCTCGAAATAAAGTCACAGGAGTAAAAACAGCCACTATAAATGCTGATTATTCACAGGAAACTGGCTTCACCGCTACAGGTGAAGCGGAACTGGACATCCCTGGTATTGAACATGGTTCAATGACTGTGGAATATGGTGAAGAAGGCTTTTCCATTGGTGGAAACTTTGATCTGAGTTCTGATATACCTGGCATTACCGGTGGTAATGTGGAAGCCCGTGTTTCCAAGGAAGCAGGGGCAGAGGAATATGATATTTTTGTTTCCGGTACCGCCCAACCAGATATACCTGGAATTTCTTCCTCCCTTACGGTTACTTATGAAAATGGCGCCTTGACCATTGAAGGATCTGCCTCCTATAGTCGAGGTATGCTCAGCGGAACCGTGAATGTAGGCGCTACCAATAGGGCAATAGGAGATGATGGGGAACCTACTGGAGAACCTGATGATACCATGCGGGTATATGGTGGTGGTAGTCTCACCCTACAGCTTACGCCATGGCTAGCGGCCACTGCAGGCGTGAATTTCACCCCTGAGGGAGAAATAGAAGTCACTGCCAGGCTTTCTTCAGATAGCTATGAAGTATTCCGAAGAAGAGAAATCAATAGAAACCTCTTCAGCGTACCTACCATAGAAATCCCCCTTTTCGCCATCCCGTTGGGCCCAAGAAGTATAGGACTGGTAGCCCAGATAGGTGGTGGCTTGGATTTTACCGCAGGCTTTGGACCAGGAGAACTAAGAAACCTATCCGCAGAAATCACCTATAATCCTGAAAGGGAAGAGGAAACCACCGTGGCTGGTCATGGTGAATTTGCCATTCCTGCTGACGCTGGCTTGACCCTAAGGGGTGATCTGAGCTTAGGGGTCAGTGTGGCCATTGCCAGCCTTAGTGGTGGAATTGAGCTGGCAGGAACCTTGGGATTGGAAGGCGAGGCTGCTGCAGAGGTGGATGTTAATTGGAGCCCACAAACAGGTCTGGCATTGGATGCTGAAGGAAGAATCACCGTCAATCCAAAATTCACCTTTGACCTCAATGCCTTTGCAAGAGCCAGTCTGGGTATTGGTTGGTTCTCAATTTCCGAAACATGGCGACACAATCTTGCTTCCTATGAATGGGGGCCTGACATCCAGTTTGGAGTAGTATTCCCTGTACACTACAGGGAGGGAGAACCATTTGATATGTCCTTTGATGATATCGAAGTGATTTATCCGGATTTGGATGTTATCGATATGGCCAAAGGATTGGCTAGGGATGTTAAAAACGATTTATTTGATTAAATTATGATTATGGAAAAAGATCAAGCTATATCACTCAATAATCAGGGAGTTAAGCATTTTCTTAACCAAGAATTTGAGCAGGCTATGAACTGCTATGAAGCTGCTTTTGAACTTGATCCCAATAATGCTTCACTGCTCAACAACCTTGGGCTATACCACCATCAACAAGGAAATTTTGAGAAGGCCCTTGAGTTTTTTGAATTGGCCCTTGAACAGGAAAGGAAGCCCAATTTTATGATCAATGCTGGTAATTCACTGGCCATGATGGGCAATAATGAAGAAGCTAGAAAAAGGTACAAGGGTGCAATTGATTTAGATCCAAAGCATGCCAGTGCCTGGCTGTCCTTGGCAAAATTGACAAGCCATGAAGGTAATTTGGATGAGGCTGAAAAATATTGGGAAACATTGCTAAATATTAGTCCACAAGAAAATTACCTCATTGAACTTGCGAAAACCCTGATTTTGAAAAAGGAATTTGACAAGGCTTTAAATATACTTTACCAGCAAGGAAATAATAGTGATTCAGCGGCCCTTTGGTTCCAAATTGGACGATGTGAATTCCAGTTGAGAAATCATGGTTTGGCAGAGAAAGCGATAAAAAAGGCCTTGGCAGATTCACCAGATAATCAGGATTACAGGTATTATTTGGCCATTAATTATTTGGCAACAGGTAATATGGAAGAGGGGTTAAAACATATTAACATGCTTCTAAAGCTAAACCCTGAAAACGATCAAATTTTGACCGAAAAGGGAATTATTCTTTGTAGTCTTCATCAATATGAAGAGGCCCTTAAGCTTTTTGAAAGAGCTTTGGAAATCCAGCCAAAAAACAAGAAAGCCCAACATTACAAAAACCTAGTGGAAAACCAAACATCCTAACATCATGCAAACCCTAAGATACCGTTCTAGAGGACCTGAAGTCCAATATTTAGAGGAAATTTTATCAGGTCTGGGATATGATATTATTGTTTCCAATTATTTCGATATGAAAACCCATGAAGCCGTCATGGACTTTCAAAAGAAGAATGATCTGGTCGTTGACGGAATTGTTGGCATAAAAACCTGGACAAAAATATTGGCCAAAAACCCAACTGTTTTGGGTCAGCACAGTAAACTATTATCCGAGAAGGACTTGATCAACTTTGCTGAAGAATATGGTCTAGAACTAGCCGCTGTAAAGGCTGTCAATGAAGTAGAAAGTAGCGGAAAAGGCTTTCTGCCGGACGGAAGGGCCAAAATTTTGTTTGAAGGCCATATTTTCTGGAGACAACTTAAAAAGCAGGGAATAGCCCCTAGCAATTATGCAAATGAGGAAACCAAGGATGTACTCTATTCAAAATGGACCAGAAGCCATTATAAAGGTGGTGCAGGAGAATACATAAGACTCCAAAAGGCAGTTGAAATCAACCATAATTCAGCCTTTAAGGAAGCTGCTTATAAATCTGCTTCTTGGGGAGCATTCCAAATTATGGGCTACCATTGTGATAGCTTAGGCTATCCTTCCATAGATGATTTTGTGGCCAAAATGCAGTTGCACGAAAGGGAACATTTAAAAGCTTTTGGAAAATTCTTAGCCGTCAATAATTTAATTCAACACTTGAAGGTTAAAAACTGGGCACAATTTGCCCGTGGCTATAATGGACCAGGCTATGCCCAAAACAAATATGATGTCAAAATGCAAAAGGCTTACGAAAAGTATAGCTAAAGTATTGAGTAGGGAGTATTGAGAACAAAGACACTAGATGAACGAGTTATTACAATTTTTAAATTTAGCTATTCGATCCAGGTTGGATTTTGAACTGGGCAAAAGTAAAACATTGCAAAAGCCCCAGATGGACCTTCATTTGAACAAGGAAGCCTCCTTGGGTAAATATATATTTGACCATGAAATAAAAAACCAAGATCTATTATTGCTGATTTTAGCGCTCGTTCCACATATCGATCCCGGTTTTTTCAATAGGATTATTCAAGATTACTTTCCAAAAGGAGGGGAGTTCCCAGAATTTGGAGGGATCAAAGCAAAACACCACAGGGGGATTATACCCACTGGAGAAACTGCCCTTTATATACTAGCGGGCAATGACCCTGAGACCCGAAAGAAATATTTTCCCTTATTCCATCAATCCCAATTATTCCAAAAAGGGATCCTATATTTAGATGAATGTGATAGAAATGAGCCTTTATGGTCTACAGCGCTACTAGTGGATAATGAATATGCAGAACTATTTACCACAGAGCATATCAATAAGCCCAAGTTGAGCAATAATTTCCCTGCCCAATTGATTAGCACAGACCTGGAATGGGAAGATATTGTACTCAATAACAAAACCTTGAATCAAATTCAAGAAATAGAAGAATGGCTCAAACATGAACAAACCTTATTGCATGATTGGGGGATGAAAAGCAGGCTTAAACCGGGTTATCGGGTCATGTTTTTTGGCGTCCCCGGAACAGGCAAAACACTTACTGCCAGTTTATTGGGAAAATACACCAATAAGGATGTTTACAGGATAGACCTTTCATTGGTGACTTCTAAATATATAGGTGAAACCGAAAAAAATCTGTCATCCCTATTTGATAAGGCAGCCAATAAAGACTGGATCTTATTTTTTGATGAAGCAGATGCCATTTTTGGCAAAAGAACCAATGTCCGAGATGCCCATGACAAATATGCCAACCAAGAAGTTTCCTACCTACTTCAAAGGATTGAAAGCCATCCTGGCTTAGTGATCTTGGCCTCAAATTTCAAAAGCAATATAGATGCGGCCTTCAGCCGAAGGTTTCAAAGTATTATTGAATTCCCAATGCCAGTGGCTGCTGAACGTTTGGTGCTTTGGGAAAAGAACATTCCTCCAAAAGCGACATTGGCAGATGGTTTGGATCTCAATATGCTGGCAAAAAAATACGAACTCTCCGGAGCCAATATTGTCAATGTCATCCAATTTGCCAGCCTCAAAGCCTTGGCGAAAGAACAGCAAGTCTTGGATCAAGAAGACCTATTGGCAGGAATCAAAAAAGAACTGGTTAAGGAGGGGAAGATGGTGAATTAAGGAATGATTAATCACAGATATAATGGGATTCAAAAAAACAATATATAATGCTCACTATTTAAAAGAGAAAAGAAAAAATCTTAGAAATAATGGTACTCCTGCCGAGGCTACTCTGTGGAAAGCATTAAGCAATAAAAAACTAAAAGGAAAAAAATTTAGAAGACAGTACAGCGCAGGTAATTATATATTAGATTTTTACTGCCCATCGGAAAGATTGTGTATTGAATTAGATGGAGCACATCATTTTACGGAGGCAGGATATAAATATGATAAGGAAAGAACTAAATATTTAGAAAACTTAAATATTAGCGTAATAAGGTTCAGAAATGAGGAGGTATTCAATTCACTTCAAAGCGTTTTAGCAGAAATCGAGAGAAATTTCACCACCCCTGGCCCCTCCTAAAAATAAGGTGGGGAACCTAATCCTACAATTTATAAAATTCAATTTTTGAAAGACGATCAATGCTCCCCTATACACTAGGGGAGCTGTCCAAAGGACTGAGGGGTTAAATCTTACACCAATTTCGCATCCATAGTGATTGCTGTGTCCAGAGATTTGGAGATGGGGCATTCTTCTTTGGCTTCTTTAGCTGCTTTTTGGAAGTCAGCATCACTCATTCCTTCCACAGTGGCACTTAGCTTCAGGTGAATATTACTGATTTTGCCATCTTCAAAAGTCACCTTTGCCTCTGTATCGATATTGGATGCGGTAAATCCCTTTTCATTGATTACAAATGCCAATTTCATGCTGAAACAACCGGCATGTGCAGCACCCACCAGTTCTTCTGGGTTGGTACCTTTACCGTCAGCAAAACGTGCTTTGGTAGAATACTTTGCCTTATCCAATACACCGCTTTGGGTGCTGACTGTTCCCAATCCATCATCACCACTGCCTTGCCAATTTGCCGATGCTCTTCTTGTAAATTTCATATTATGGTCACTTTTAAGGTTGTAAAACTATAATTTACGCTTAAGTATTGACCTTAACAAGACTTTACTTTTTTAAGTACCAAGTACTAGGTGCAAATTAAAAAGTAGGAAGAAGGCGAGTATCTCAACTGTAATGAAGAGTTTATCTTCCCACAAACCCCGAAGAGGTTAAACATAAGTAATTGCAAAGCAACATCAGACCTCGCGACCCTGAAGGGGTCGAATAAAATACCGGAGGAAAGTACGAGGTACAAGGTATAAAGTGGAAATTATGGAACAAATTCGTCTCCCATCTCATGTCTCATGTCTCACATCTAAATAATCACTAACTTTACACCATGGCAAAACATGATATTCAAAATAGGGAAGATGTAGAAAAGCTGGTGCATACTTTTTATGCCCAAGTAAGGGAGCATCCTAATTTGGGGCCCATATTCAATGGCATTGTCAGTAACTGGCCAGAACACTTGGAGCGACTCTCAGACTTTTGGGAGATGATTCTGCTTCAGTCTGGCCCCGGAAGAAACAAATTCAACCCAATGAAAGCCCATAAGGAAGTGGACCAAAAAACAGGGCAGGGGCTCACCCAGGTTCATTTTGGTAACTGGCTGGAACTTTGGTTTACCACCTTGAATAGGCTTTTCGATGGAAAGGTTGCCGACCACGCCAAAGAACATGCAAGGAATATGGCCAGCATATTGTTTTTGAGGATTTATGAGGCAAGGGATAATTAGAGAAGATAGTATTGAGTAGTTAGTAGCTAGTATTGAGTAGTGAGACATTAGATGCTTGATATTAGACTTTAGATTTAAGAATAAAGAGTAAAGAACAAAGATTTAAACGTCATACGAAGGAGGGCGGTAGAGCCTGTCCCGATCACCATCAGGAACGACTTTAGCAATCTCGTCTTCCGAAAACAAGATCGCCATGTCGCAAAGCTCCTGGCGATGACGTAACCTGATTCCCATCTCAATACTCAGGACTCATGACTAAATACTAACTTAAAACGGATAAACCTTCAAATCCAAATTCCACAATACTGGCATCAGGTAATAGACAAAAAGGCTGATAAAAATAATGGACAATATATTCATCCATAATCCTGCTTTGGCCATAGCTGGAATAGTGAGGTAGCCCGAACCAAAGACCACCGCATTGGGTGGCGTAGCTACAGGGAGCATAAAGGCACAACTTGCCGCCATGGTGGCTCCGACCATCAAACCATAAGGATGGACGCCTAAAGACAAGGCTACCGAACCTAAAATCGGTAAAAGCATGGATGCTGTGGCTACATTAGAGGTGATTTCAGTTAAGAAATTCACGGAAGCAACAATTACAAAAAGGAAAATCAGAAAATGGATCGCCTGTAATGCTTCAAAATGGCCACCCAACCAAGCTGCCAAACCGGTCTCTTTAAAACCTGCTGCCAAAGAAAGCCCGCCACCAAAAAGCAATAAAATGCCCCAGGGGATATTTTCAGCTGTTTTCCAATCCAATAATCGTTTGTTTCCCTGACCAGAAGGAATCATAAATAACAATAATACGCCTGCCAGAGCAATAATGGTGTCATTCAAAAAGGGGAGAAGCTCCTGTAATAAAAACACCCTGCTGATCCAACAAAAACTCACTAAGCTAAAGACGGCCAATACCCTTTTTTCCTGTGTGGATATTTTTCCCAAACCCTTTAGATGCCTTTGGATTTCCTGTTTGCCTCCAGAAAGGGCCATATCCTTGGGAAAAGGATAAGCTACTTTTACTAAATACCACCAACAAAGCCCCAAGAGTCCTAAGGAAATCGGCAAGCCGATCATCATCCATTCCGCAAATCCAATTTCTATTCCATACAATTCCTTGACAATGCCCACCAAAACAATATTGGTAGGTGTACCTATAATTGTAGCCACTCCGCCAATAGAGGCACTATAGGCAATTCCCAACATCAGGGCTTGCCCGATCATGGTTTCACTGATTTTTGTTCCTGAAAGCCCTTCAGACAACTGATGAACTACGGCCACAGCTATGGGCAGCATCATTAGGGAGGTAGCAGTATTGGAAATCCACATGGACAGAAATGCCGTGGCCAGCATAAAACCAAGCACGATCAAACGCATATCCGTACCGATAAAAGCAATGATCGATAGGGCTATGCGCTTATGTAGATTCCATTTTTCTATGGTAACGGCAATCATAAAACCACCCATATAAAGTAATACTTTAGGGTCTGCATAGGGACTGGCCGCATCATCCATGGACAAAGCACCGGTCAGGGGAAATATCAATAAAGGCAATAAGGCCGTAGCAGCAATGGGAATGGCTTCTGAAATCCACCAAATCGCCATCCAAACGGCCAAGGCCAACACCGCAAGTGCTTCAGGAGACAAGCCCTGAGGATGAAAAAATAATAGGATCAATGTAAAAGCCAGTGGCCCCAGGATTAATCCCGTACGCCTCCAAATAGGGTTATTCATAAAGTTCTATTGCTAATAAAACAAAGTAAAGCCCCAATAATAAGGATAATTGTCCGTATTCGGTAATCGGTAAGCTGTTATCAGTGGTCGGTAATCCCGTAATCAGGTCCTTGACGCGTCATTGCGAACGTTGTGAAGCAATCTCATTCTAATAATAACCAATCAACAGTAATCAGTGCTCCGTAAACAGTGTCATTCCGAGACCTAACATTTGGTACCCAACCGCACAAAAGGGAATGACGTTTAGATCGAAGTGGCCTGTACAATATAGCCGTCCCTGGTATAGTGCAAATTGCCTGTTTTCGAGCATGGTTGGATAGAAAGGAG